>NZ_CP026047.1:0-5489763 GCF_000783935.2 Klebsiella planticola
GCCGAGCAGTCCTTTATCCGCGCCGTCTACGGCGTTGGCTACCGCTGGGAGGCCGACGCCTGCCGTCTGGCGTAAGTCCCCTCCTCGTTTCACAAGGGCAGATTGGGGTAAGGGGAAAGGTTTACTCTCCTTACCCACAGCGCTACAATGCCCGCCCTTAATGTGTGGGCACTGTTCATAACGGTGCTTCCCCAAGTCGCCGCATCAGGTGTGGCGAATCTGACCTGTCATCAGAACGAGAACATCATGTTTAAACCGGAACTCCTTTCCCCGGCGGGAACGCTGAAAAATATGCGTTACGCCTTCGCTTATGGCGCAGACGCCGTTTATGCTGGCCAGCCGCGTTACTCTCTGCGCGTGCGCAACAACGAATTCAACCATGAAAACCTGCAGCAGGGCATTAATGAAGCTCATCAGCTGGGGAAAAAATTCTACGTGGTCGTCAACATTGCGCCGCACAACGCCAAGCTGAAAACCTTCATTCGCGATCTGAAGCCGGTGGTGGATATGGGGCCGGACGCACTGATTATGTCCGATCCGGGTTTGATCATGCTGGTACGGGAAAATTTCCCCGATATGCAGATTCATCTGTCGGTACAGGCCAACGCCGTCAACTGGGCGACCGTTAAATTCTGGCAGCAGATGGGGCTGAGCCGGGTCATTCTTTCCCGCGAACTGTCGCTGGATGAAATCGGCGAAATCCGCAGCCAGGTCCCGGAGATGGAGCTTGAGATTTTCGTCCACGGCGCCCTGTGCATGGCCTATTCCGGCCGCTGCCTGCTCTCGGGATATATCAACAAACGCGACCCGAACCAGGGCACCTGCACCAACGCCTGCCGCTGGGAATATAACGTCCAGGAAGGCAAAGAAGATGATGTCGGCAATATCGTCCACCAGCATCAGCCGATTCCGGTCAAGACCGTCGAACCGACGCTGGGGATCGGCGCGCCAACCGACCGGGTGTTTATGATTGAAGAGGCCAAGCGGCCTGGCGAATACATGACCGCCTTCGAAGATGAACACGGCACCTACATCATGAATTCCAAAGACCTGCGCGCCATTGCGCACGTCGAGCGTCTGACGCAAATGGGCGTGCACTCGCTGAAAATCGAAGGCCGCACCAAATCGTTCTATTACTGCGCGCGCACCGCTCAGGTTTACCGCAAGGCTATCGATGACGCCGCGGCGGGTAAACCGTTTGACGAAAGCCTGCTGGAAACCCTGGAAGGGCTGGCCCACCGCGGCTACACCGAAGGTTTCCTGCGTCGTCATACCCATGACGATTATCAGAACTACGAGTACGGTTATTCCCTCTCCGAGCGCCAGCAGTTTGTCGGTGAATTTACCGGCGAGCGCAACGGCCAGCTGGCCGCCGTGGCGGTGAAGAATAAATTTTCCGTCGGCGACAGCCTTGAGCTGATGACCCCGCAGGGCAACGTTAACTTCACCCTTGAACAGATGGTGAATGCCAAAGGCGAAGCGATGCCGGTCGCCCCTGGCGATGGCTATACAGTATGGTTACCGGTGCCGGAAGAGATGGAACTGCAGTATGCTCTGCTGATGCGCAACTTTACTGGTCAGACGACCAGAAATCCGCATAGTAACTAGTTTATCAGGGTTATTTTTTCAGGATGCACGGATATTAGAAACGGATCACACACCGTTTCGTTTGAAGCGGGTATCATCCATCCTGCTGAAAAACATAACCCATAAATGCTAGCTGTACCAGGAACCACCTCCTTAGCCTGCGTAATCTCCCTTACGCGGGCTTATTTTTTTTCACGCCGCTGGGCGTTCCCCCCCTTCTCGTCGCCGTCCGCTTTTACAAAATGTCCATCCTCGCCTTCATGGGGTACACTTTCTGCATCTTGTACAAAAAGGAAGCCATAACTATGCCCGTGTTTCCAGCCAGCTTACTGATTCTCAATGGCAAAGGAGCTAACGAGCCGCAGTTGCGCGAAGCGATCGCGCTGTTGCGCGAGGAAGGTGTCGACATCCATGTCCGTGTGACCTGGGAAAAAGGCGATGCCGTCCGTTTTGTCGATGAAGCGCTGCAGCTTAAGGTAGGGACGGTGATTGCCGGCGGCGGCGATGGCACCATCAATGAAGTCGCCACGGCGCTGGTCCAACGCGAGAGCCAGGTGCCGCTCGGTATCCTGCCGCTGGGTACCGCCAATGATTTCGCCACCAGCGTCGGGATCCCGCAAGATCTCGCCAGCGCTCTGAAACTGGCGATCGTCGGCCGCGATATCGCCATCGACGTGGCGCGGGTGAATGACAAAACCGGCTTTATTAATATGGCGACCGGTGGCTTCGGCACGCGGATTACCACCGAAACGCCGGAGAAACTCAAAGCCGCGCTCGGCGGCGTCTCCTATCTGATTCATGGCCTGATGCGTATGGACACCCTGAAACCCGACCGCTGCGAAATCCGCGGCGAAAACTTTAGCTGGTGCGGAAACGCGCTGGTTATTGGTATCGGTAATGGTCGTCAGGCCGGCGGCGGTCAGCAGCTTTGCCCGCAGGCCCTGATTAACGACGGTCTGCTGCATTTGCGGGTTTTTACCGGCGAAGAGCTGCTCCCCGCGCTGTTTACTACCCTGGCGAATCCCGATAACTCCCCTAACCTGGTGGACGGCGTGTCGTCGTGGTTTGAAGTCACCGCGCCGCACGAGATGACCTTTAACCTCGATGGCGAGCCGCTGAGCGGTAAACATTTCCGCATGGAAATTCTCCCTGGCGCCCTGCGCTGCCGCCTGCCGCCGGACTGCGCGCTGCTGAAATAATAGCTGGTGGAAAGTGAGCGCAGAACGAAGAGATTAAAAGACCGTTTACATCTCCAGGGCTTCTGCGCTCACCGATAAGGTCGTTATCCGAGAGCCAGGGCAGGCTCAGCGCGCGTCTGCAGCAGTTCCGGTAACGAGCGATGGCGGGCGACGGCGGCGGCAAAACGCGGATGCTGGCAGTCAGGCGCAATCACGACCGTGGCAATGCCCGCCGCGTGCGCCGCGCAAAAGCCATGAAAACTGTCCTCGATAACCAGACACTCCCCGGCGCTCAGCCCCAGTTTGTCCAAAGTCGAGAGGTAGACCGCCGGGTGCGGTTTGCCCCACGCCTCATCATCGGCGCTGGAAATCACATCAAAACAGGACCGCAGAGAGAGCTTATCGAGTACCGCAGAAATCACCGGGTGAGATGAGGAGGTCGCCAGCGCAATCCGGTAGCCCAGACCACGAAAATGCGCCAATGTCTCGTTGACGCCGCCCATCGCCTCTCCTTTGACAGCAATCAATCCAACGATGCGTTGTAAAATGAGCGCCTCCAGCTGCTGTGGCGCAATCGCCAGCCGGCAGTGCCGACACCACACGCGGGCAATATCGTCCAGTCGTCTACCTTTCGTCAGCGTTTCACACTCCTCCTCGCTGACCGTTGCGCCCCAGCAGGCCAGCGCCTCCCGTTGCGCCTGCCGCCACAGGGCTTCTGAATCAATAATCACGCCATCCATGTCAAAAATTACCGCTTTGATGCTCATCTTTTACCTCAAACCGGGCTGACGGGACTCGCCTGTCAGCCCGGGAACTGTGTCAGGAAAACTCAACGCTTTTGCGGGCAGCCACAGGCTTCAGGGTAAAGCCCGGCTGCTCGACGCGAATAAAGGCGCAGAGGAAAAAGGCCAGCACGTACAGCGCGGTATACGCCACCACCACCCCAATCGTGCTGAAGTACGGCAGCAGCACCACCGCAATCGCCGGCGCCAGGAAGTTGGACAGCCCCGCCGACAGGTTGTAGACCGAGATCGCCGCCCCTTTATGCTGCGGCTCCAGCGCCGGGAAGACCGCCGCCATCGGCACAAACGCCGCCACAAAAATCCCCAGCGCAATCGCCGGCACCAGCGCCATGGCAAAGTTATGCCCGAAGTGCTGCGGGATGTAGTAAAACGCCAGGCTCGACAGCGCCATGCCGATGCAGCCAAACCAGCGCACTACCTTCATCCAGCCCAGTTTCTCGCCGAGGATCCCCCACAGTACGTTGGAGAAAATGGTAGTGAAGAAGAAAGCCGCCCACACCTGAAGCCACTCGGAGGTGGTAAAGCCCAGCTCATCGACAAACATCAATGGCATGATCACCGCAAAACCGAACAGCGACAGGGTGTTGATGATGCGCACCATGCTGGAAAGCAGGATATTGCGGTTGGTGTAGAGCAGGGTGGCGGCGCGCCCCAGTTCGGCAAACTTCTCGCGGGTGGTGAGATTCTGCATATGGCGCGGCGTCTGAATATGGCGCAGCGACACCAGGGCGATAATGCCGCCGGTGACGCAGAACACCAGCGCCAGCCACAGGGTGCCCATCTCGCCGATATGCGGGATGGTAAAGCTCGGGATATAGCTGCCGAACACGCCAATGCCGACCGAGTAGACCGCCCAGAACCAGCCCAGCGCCGAGCTGGCGCCGTCGCTTTTCACGTTGTGCACGATGGCGACGATAAAAGAGTAGAGGAACAGCGGGTAGGCAAAGCCGCGAATGCCGTAGAACAGCAGGATCAGCGGGTAGTTAGCGTGGCCGAGACCGAAAATCAGGAACAGCACGTGGAACACGCACCACAGCACGAAGCCGATCAGCATGGTTTTCTGCGGGGTGATAATCTCGGCGACCACGCCGGAGATCCACGCCGACAGGGCGGCGGCGAGACCGTAGAGGGTAAAGGCGAAGGAGGCCTGGGCCGGGGTGAAGCCCAGCTCCTTGATGTAGTGCGAGAGAAAAGCCAGCTCAAAGCCGTCGCCGGTCATAAACACGGCGATGGCGATGTATCCCCAGATCAGATTCAGCGGCAGACCGAACCACTGTTTGCTATTCACGGACATAATGACCTCGTTTTCAGGGTGCAGGAAGACTCTCCGGTGCAGCCACCGGAGGTTTTTTATTATTAAAATCAGTGATGTCGGTAATTCAGGTCGTTGAGATATAGCGCTTTAAATTGCGCATAGCGTTGCATCAGGGTGTGATGGCGTTCAGGCGCGGCGCGCCAGGTCTGGTAGACCTCTGGTTTCTCGCAGACGGCGGCCAGCGGTTTCCCCGCTGCCAGACAGGCCAATCGCGCCGCCCCCAGCGCGCCGCCGGTTTCGCCGCCTTTATGAGTCACGACCGGCATATCAAGAATATCCGCCAGCAGCTGCGCCCAGAACGGACTGCGAGCGCCGCCGCCGACCAGCGAACACTGTTCAATCCGCGTGCCGCTCTCTTTCAGTACCTGCAAGCCATCGTTGATACCGAAACTCACCCCCTCCAGCACCGCGTAACCCAGCTGGGCACGCAGGCTGGAATGGGTCATCCCCCAGAACATTCCGCGCGCGTCCGGATCGTTATGCGGCGTACGTTCCCCGGAAAGATAGGGCAGAAAGAACGGCGCGTTGGCCTTCTCTTCCTCGCTCAACTGGGCAATCTCTTCCAGCAGCGCCACTTCGGTGGTGCTGGTTAAACGACAGAACCACTGCAGGCAGCTGGCGGCGCTGAGCATTACGCTCATCTGATGCCACAGGTTCGGTAAGACGTGGCAGAAGGCGTGCACCGCCGACTGCGGCGCCGGCCGATAGGCATCGGTCACCACGAACAACACTCCGGAGGTGCCCAGCGAGATAAACGCATCGCCCGGCGAGACCGCGCCGACACCGATCGCGCTGACCGCATTATCGCCACCGCCGCCGGCTACCACCACCGAGGGATTCAGGCCCCAGCGCGCGGCAACCTGAGGGTCCAGGGTGGCGGACACCTCACAACCTTCAACCAGCGTCGGCATCTGACTGCGCGACAGGCCACACTTATCCAGCAGCGCATCGGACCAGTCGCGTTTCGCCACGTCCAGCCACAGCGTCCCGGCGGCATCCGACATATCGGAGATTTTTTGGCCGGTCATTTTGTAGCGCAGGTAATCCTTCGGCAGCATCACCGTTGCCGTGCGCTGAAAGTTTGCCGGCTCGTGACGGCGCACCCACAGCAGTTTTGGCGCAGTGAAGCCCGGCATCGCCAGGTTTCCGGCGACCTGATGCAGCTCAGGCGCCCTCTCCTCCAGCTCACGACACTCCTGGGCACAGCGCGTATCGTTCCACAAAATGGCCGGACGGATCACCTCCCCGCCGCTATCCAGCAGTACCGCCCCGTGCATCTGCCCGGAGAGGCCAATGGCCTTAATCGCGGGCCAGTGAGGGCCACATTTTTCCCGCAGCGTGGCTATCAGATATTCCGTGGCTTCCCACCATGCCTGCGGCGCCTGTTCTGACCAGTGCGGATGAGGGCGCTGGATAGTCAACGGCGCGCTATGGCTGGCGACAACCGCATTATTCTCATCAATAACCAGCGCTTTCACTTCCGAGGTGCCAAGATCGATGCCTAAGTACATAGCCAGCTCCTACTGAATCAGGGAATAGACGGCGGCAATCTTCTCGCGCATCAGCGCCAGGAAATCAGCCCGTTCGGTCAGGGAACCAAACAGCGCCCGGTCTTTGGCATAAAGCGCAATCGGGTCGCTGGATTCAAACATTTCATGGACCGCCTGAGCATCGAGAATGCCATCCTGGTATTCGTAAGGCAGAGTGCCTTTGTGCCACTGCTCCATAAAGACAAAGAACAGCGCGGGCAGCATGGCCGTCGCCTCCGGGCGGACGCCGCGCTGGTAGCACTCCTGTAGCGTCGGGGCGATCATCGCCGGGATTTTTGAGAATCCGTCCGCCGCAACCCGCTGGTTGGTGTCCTGGATATAGGGGTTGGTGAAGCGCTTAAGGACCACGTCGCGATAGGTCGCCAGATCGATTCCGTTGTCGCCCAGGCACGGAATCACATCTTCGGTGACGTAGCGGTCGGCAATAGCGTAGATACACTCGGTCAACGTGCTTTCGTGGATATAGCGTTGACCCATTAACGTACCGGCCCACGCAATACAGCTGTGTGACGCGTTCAGAATGCGGATTTTGGCCTCTTCGTAAGGGATAACCGAGTCAACCATCTCCACGCCGACGGCCTCCAGGTTCGGACGTTCAGCGCGGAAATTATCTTCGACTACCCACTGAATAAAGGTCTCGCCCATCACCGGCGCTTTATCGTCAATACCGGTTTGCGCCTTGATGCGCGCCGGCAGATCGGACGCTGGTCGCGGCGTGATGCGGTCCACCATGGTGTTCGGGCAGGTCGCATTCGCCGCCAGCCATGCTATCACCGCTCGCTTGCCGGTTAACTGGAGAAACTCCACCAGCCCGTCGTGAAAGCGCTCGCCGTTGTGGCGAACGTTATCGCAATTGAGCAACGTCAGCGGTCCGGCGTTATCCGCCATGCGTTTTTCCAGAATGCGCGCGATGGTGCCGTAGATGGTTTTGCAACCCCCCTGCAGATCGGTGATTAAATCCGGATTGCTGGTCTCCAGCTGATGGCTGGTATTCAGGTAGTACCCCCCTTCCGTCACGGTAAAGGCGATAACTTTGGTCTGTGGGTTTGCCCCTTCGTCAATCAGCGGCTGCAGTCCGTTCTGCCACGGCAGCAGTTTTTGAATAGAGGCGATCTCTTCATATTCGCGATCCCCTTCCGGGCTGACGGTTTCCAGAACGTAGCGCCCGTTCTGGGCGATAAGCGCCTCAACCACCTGCTCGGCATCCTGACGAATATTGCCCGCCGCGATATGCCAGCGCTTATCGCCGGATGCGATCAGACGATGCAGATACCACGCCTGGTGCGCACGATGAAATGAACCCAGACCGATGTGAAGCCATGTGAATTGCTGATTCATATTCTGATCTCCTTGAGTGATGGGACTCACTGTAATTGATCATTTGCTCCAAATAAGAGCCGTAGATCACAAAAGAGCAATTACCCAATAAAATTACAAATGACCAAATGAGAGCAAAAGCTTGCCTGATTTAAAAACCGCGGCGAGAATGCGGCTATCACCTGAATCATTCGCCATGCCGGCTCCTGACGCCAGAGATCGCGGGAACCCTTTATCGGATCGAATGAGGCCGGGCCTGTTTATGACCATACGCTTAAGGCAGGGAATCATGGGTAAAGAAGAAGATATCAGGCTGGATCAGAAGGTCCGCGCCGCATGGATGTACTATATTGCCGGTCTGAATCAAAGCGAGATCGCCAGCCAGCTGGGGACGTCAAGGCCGGTGGTGCAGCGAATGATCGCCGCCGCTAAAGAAGAGGGAATCGTCTCGATCGGCCTTCACCATCCGGTGGCCAATTGCCTCGACTACGGGCAGCTGTTGCAGGAGAAATACCAGCTGGTCGACTGCAATATCGTTCCCGCGTGGAGCGAAGAGAGCACCCTGGACAGCGTCTCTTTCGGCTGTTACCAGCTGATGGCCCGCTATCTGCAGGATGATAAAGCGAAAATTATCGGCATCGGCTCCGGGCTGACGCTGAAAAAGACCATGCAGCGGATCGACTTCGACAGCCTGAATACGCGCTGCGTGGCGCTGATTAGCGCCATGGACGCCGACGGCCAGTGCAACTATTACGACGATGTTCCTCTGCTGCTGGCGCGAAAAATCCAGGCCAAATATTATCAATGGCCCGCGCCGCGCTACGCGCAAACCGTCGATGAGCATGAAATGTGGTGCACCAGCCGCCTGTTCCGCAACGTCTCAGGCGTGGCGCAGCAGGCGGACGTGATTTTCGTCGGTATCGGTCCGCTTGGTACCAACAGCCCCATCTTTAAAGACGGCTTTATCAACCAGGCGCAGCTGGATGAGCTGACGGCCCAGGGCGGGATTGGCGAAATTCTCGGCCGCTTCATTAATGCCGACGGCGGCGTGGTGGAGAGCAATATCAACCGGATGATCACCAGCTACGATATTCGCCACAATCAATGCCCGCGCATTGCCGTGGCCTGCGGAGAATATAAACGCCCGGCGATTCTGGCGGCGCTGAAAGGGGGCTGGATCAACGGCCTGGTCACGGATGAGCACACCGCCCGCTGGCTGCTGACGCGCTAGCGGCAGGCCTTGCTGCCGCCGCGCTCAACGACTCAGAGGTGTTCGCGGCTACCGATCAGCAGCGGTGGGATCTCGACCAGCTGTTGGCGGGCCTCACCGGCATCAATAATGCTGAACACCGCCTCCAGCATCGCCGGGACATTCTGCTGCACCATATCGATGTCATGGCCGAGAAGATAGACAAACGGGTCCCAGTCGAAGCAGCCCATCGGCGGCTGCTCGGTGCCGGTTAATCCCAGCTGCGCCAGCCATCTGACCACCCCTTCCAGCGAAATCGTCGAGTTGACGAAGAGCCCCTGCAGATGCTCCTCCGGGGTGCTGAACCGGGCCTGCATACAGGCCTCGACTTTGCCCTTTGAATAACCGGGAGCCAGCACGTTCTCATCGGGAACGCTCAGGCCCCGCGCCTGGTGCGCGTCGCGAAAGCCGCGCAGACGTTCGAGGGTATTGTGGTCGCTGCTGCGCCCGCCGACGAAGGTCAGCGGCGCCAGCCTGCCGTGACGCCTGGCGCTATTGTCGAGGATCTTATCCGTCAGCGCTCGGGCGCCGGCGTAGTTGTCTGAAATGACCGACGGCGCAAGCGTCCCCGGCAGATCGAGATTCACGGTAGGCACCCCCGCCTGCTGACAAAGCTCGGTAATTTTATCCGGGTTCGTCGCCCCGGTCGCCACCACCCAATCCACCTGCCATGAGAGCATCGCCTTCACCGCTTCGATCTCCAGCTCAGGGCGACGACGGGTACAGGTGATAATCGGCAGCAGACCGCGCTCGCGCGCCATCTCTTCAAAGCTTTCCGCGACGGAGCCGAAGTAACGGTTGTCGTATTTGGGAACAATCATGCCGATCACATGCGATTTTTTACTGCGCAGCATGCTGGCCTGGCGGTTTATCGCGTAGCCCTGCTCTTCCGCAATCCGCGTCACCTTTTCCGCAAGTTTGGCGCTGATACGCCGTTTTTTCCAGTTGCCATTGAGGATTGCACTGACCGCGCTGGCCGAAACGCCGGACAATTCCGCCAGATCGTAGATAGTGATTTTTTTCATTTTCCCAACTTGCGTCACAAATTCATTTCGCTGTTAATTTCCCCACTTGCTCAATCGATGAAGCTGGCGCAACATTAGCTTCATCGATTGAGCAACCATTATGCTCCATGGCGAATGACGTTATTCATCGCTCAATTTTCAGCGCATATTTATAAATAACGCTTTGATTCAACACCTTAACAATTTTTCATGCATAACATCAACGCTGGCCCATGCTTATCGAGGACCAGATCGACTGACCAAACAGACTCAATGAAGGATTATAAAATGAACCACTCTGTATCCTCTATGAATACTTCTCTCAATGGTAAAGTCGCCGCCGTCACCGGTGCGGCATCCGGTATCGGCCTCGAATGCGCCAGAACCCTGCTCGCGGCGGGCGCCAAAGTGGTGCTGATCGACCGGGAAGGCGAAAAACTCACTAAGATTGTGGCTGAACTTGGCGAAAACGCCTTCGCGCTGCAGGTGGATTTAATGCAGGCCGATCAGGTCGATAATATTCTGGCCGGCATTCTCAATCTCACCGGGCGACTGGATATTTTCCACGCGAATGCCGGCGCCTATATCGGCGGACCGGTGGCCGAAGGCGACCCGGACGTCTGGGATCGCGTCCTGCACCTCAATACCAACGCCGCCTTCCGCTGCGTGCGCAGCGTACTCCCGCACATGATTGCGCAAAAATCCGGTGACATCATCTTTACCAGCTCCATCGCCGGCGTCGTGCCGGTCATCTGGGAACCGATTTACACCGCCTCAAAATTCGCCGTGCAGGCGTTTGTACACACCACCCGCCGCCAGGTTTCGCAGCACGGCGTGCGCGTCGGCGCCGTCTTACCGGGCCCGGTAGTGACCGCCCTGCTTGACGACTGGCCGAAAGAAAAAATGGAAGAGGCGCTGGCCAACGGCAGCCTGATGCAGCCGATTGAAGTTGCGGAGTCGGTCCTGTTTATGGTGACGCGCTCGAAAAACGTAACCGTACGCGATCTCGTTATCCTGCCTAACAGCGTGGATCTGTGATTGTTTAACCCGGGAGGCTTAAGGACGGCTTTATGAATAACGATACCCAAACCATTATTGGCGTCGATGTCGGCTCCGGCAGCGTGCGCGCCGGCATCTTCAACCTTCAGGGCAAGCTCCTTGCCCATGCCACGCGGGAAATCACCCTGTTTCGCAGCGCGGGAAACCAGGTAGAACAATCCAGCCGCCAGATTTGGCTGGCGGTCTGCGAGTGTATAAAAACCGCCGTGGCGCACTCCGGCATGCCGCCGGAGTCGGTCGCCGGGATCGGTTTTGACGCCACCTGTTCGTTAGTTGTGGTTGGCGAAAACGGGGAACCGCTGGCGGTCGGACCTTCCGACGATCCGGACCGCAACATCATCGTCTGGATGGATCATCGCGCCATCGGCCAGGCGGAGCAGATTAACGCCACCGGACATGCCGTATTGCAGTACGTCGGCGGCAGGATTTCGCCGGAAATGGAAACGCCGAAAATCCTCTGGCTCAAGGAGAACCGCCCGCATATCTATAAGCAGGCGCGCCACTTTTTCGACCTTGCCGATTACCTGACCTGGCGCGCCACCGGCGATCTGGCCCGTTCGGTGTGTACCGTCACCTGCAAATGGACCTACCTGGCCCATGAGCAGCGCTGGGATGCCGGCTACTTCCGGCAGATTGGTCTGGGCGATCTGGCCGAAGATGATTTTGCGCGCATAGGTCAGCGCATTGTCGACCCGGGAACGCCGTGCGGTCAGGGCCTTTGCGCAGAAGCGGCGCACGAGATGGGCCTGCCGGTCGGTACCCCCGTCGCGGTGGGCATGATTGATGCCCACGCCGGCGGTATCGGCACCGTGGGGGTTCTCAACGGCGCGGTCAGCAATATGGCCTATGTTTTCGGTACCTCCTCCTGCACCATGACCACCACCCCAGACGCCGTCTTCGTGCCGGGCGTCTGGGGGCCTTACTACTCTGCCATGGTACCGGGCCTGTGGCTGAGCGAAGGCGGGCAAAGCGCGGCAGGCGCCGCCATCGACCAGCTGTTAAGTTTCCATCCTGCGGCGGCGCAGGCACGCGAGCTGGCGCAGGAAGCGGGCGTACCGCTGCCGGTCTATCTCGCCGATCGGGTGCTGGCCCAGGTGGCCACCCCTTCCGAAGCCGCCGGACTCGCCGCCGGACTGCACGTGGTGCCGGAGTTCTTAGGTAACCGCGCGCCGCTGGCGGACCCGGATGCCAAAGCGGTCATTGCCGGATTAGGCATGGAGCGCGATCTGGATAATCTGCTGGCGCTCTACGTCGCGGGATTATGCGGTATCGGCTACGGCCTGCGGCAGATTGTTGACGCGCAAAAAACCTGCGGGATTAACAGTGAGAATATCGTCATCAGCGGCGGCGCAGGGCAGCATCCGCTGGTGCGTCAGCTGCTGGCCGATGCCTGCGGTCTGACGATTGTCAGCACCGAATGCAGCGAACCGGTGCTGTTAGGTTCGGCCATTCTGGGCGCCGTGGCCGGCCAGGTTTCCGCCTCGCTGCCGGAGGCCATGAAGCAATTCACCCGGGTAGATAAAACCTACCGCTGTACGACGCAATATCAGCCGCTTCATCAGCGTCGCTACGAGGCTTATCTGGCGTTGCAACAGGCCGCCCGGCTGATTCGGGAGTAGCGCCCCGGGGCTCAGCCCCACTCTTTCAATAATAAAAAACCTCCGGTGACAACACCGGAGTGTCTTCCTGTACCCTGAAAACGAGGTCATTATGTCCGTGAATAGCAAACAGTGGTTCGGTCTGCCGCTGAATCTGATCTGGGGATACATCGCCATCGCCGTGTTTATGACCGGCGACGGCTTTGAGCTGGCTTTTCTCTCGCACTACATCAAGGAGCTGGGCTTCACCCCGGCCCAGGCCTCCTTCGCCTTTACCCTCTACGGTCTCGCCGCCGCCCTGTCGGCGTGGATCTCCGGCGTGGTCGCCGAGATCATCACCCCGCAGAAAACCATGCTGATCGGCTTCGTGCTGTGGTGCGTGTTCCACGTGCTGTTCCTGATTTTCGGCCTCGGCCACGCTAACTACCCGCTGATCCTGCTGTTCTACGGCATTCGCGGCTTTGCCTACCCGCTGTTCCTCTACTCTTTTATCGTCGCCATCGTGCACAACGTGAAAAGCGACAGCGCCAGCTCGGCGCTGGGCTGGTTCTGGGCGGTCTACTCGGTCGGCATTGGCGTGTTCGGCAGCTATATCCCGAGCTTTACCATCCCGCATATCGGCGAGATGGGCACCCTGTGGCTGGCGCTGGTGTTCTGCGTCACCGGCGGCATTATCGCCCTGGTGTCGCTGCGCCATATTCAGACGCCGCGCCATATGCAGAATCTCACTACCCGCGAGAAGTTTGCCGAACTGGGGCGCGCCGCCACCCTGCTCTACACCAACCGCAATATCCTGCTCTCCGGGATGGTGCGCATCATCAACACCCTGTCGCTGTTCGGCTTTGCGGTGATCATGCCGATGATGTTTGTCGATGAGCTGGGCTTTACCACCTCCGAGTGGCTCCAGGTGTGGGCGGCCTTCTTCTTCACCACCATTTTCTCCAACGTTTTCTGGGGGATCGTGGCGGAGAAGATGGGCTGGATGAAGGTGATTCGCTGGTTTGGCTGCATAGGCATGGCGCTGTCGAGCCTGGCGTTTTACTACATCCCGCAGCACTTCGGGCATAACTTTGCCATGGCGCTGGTGCCGGCGATTGCGCTGGGGATTTTTGTGGCGGCGTTTGTGCCGATGGCGGCGGTCTTCCCGGCGCTGGAGCCGCAGCATAAAGGGGCGGCGATCTCGGTCTACAACCTGTCGGCGGGGCTGTCCAACTTCCTGGCGCCGGCGATTGCGGTGGTGCTGCTGCCGTACTTCAGTACGATTGGGGTGGTGGTGGCGTACACCGCGCTGTACGTGCTGGCCTTTTTCCTCTGCGCCTATATTCGCGTCGAGCAGCCGGGCCTGACCCGCTCCTCCGTTGCCGTAGCGCTGAAAACGAGCGTCTCCTGAGCATAAAAAAACCCCTCCCGACAGAGAGGGGTTTTGTCACCGCATTCAGGATCAGGCAATAGTCACTTTGCCATCGAGATAAACATCCTGCACGGCGTTGATCAGCTTCACGCCGTCGCTCATTGATTTTTTAAACGCTTTACGACCGAGAATCAGCCCCATCCCGCCCGCACGCTTATTGATAACCGCGGTACGTACGGCATCCGACAGGTCAGTTTCACCGCCCGCCGCGCCACCGGAGTTAATCAATCCGGCGCGTCCCATATAGCAGTTCGCCAGCTGATAACGGACCAGATCGATAGGATTCTCCGTGGTCAGCTTGCTATAGACGCGATCGTCAGTGTAACCAAAGTTCACCGCCTTATAGCCGCCGTTATTTTCCGCCATTTTCTGCTTCACGATATCGGCGCCAATGGTGGCCGCCAGATGGTTAGCCTGCCCGGTCAAATCGGCCGACACGTGATAATCGACGCCATCTTTCTTAAACGCCGGGTTGCGCAGATAGGCCCACAGCACGGTCACCAGCCCCAGTTCATGCGCGCGTTCGAACGCCGCGGAGATCTCTTCAATCTGCCGACGCGACTCTTCTGAACCGAAATAGATAGTCGCCCCTACCGCCACCGCGCCCATATTAAAGGCCTGCTCTACGCTGGCGTACAGCGTCTGGTCGAAGGTGTTCGGGTAACTCAGGGTTTCGTTATGATTTAACTTCACCAGGAAGGGAATGCGGTGCGCATAACGACGCGATACCGAGGCCAGCACGCCATAGGTCGACGCTACGCAGTTACAACCGGCTTCGATAGCCAGTTCGACGATATTTTTCGGATCAAAGTAGAGCGGGTTGGCGGCAAAAGAGGCGCCCGCCGAGTGTTCCACGCCCTGGTCTACCGGCAGGATGGAGAGGTATCCGGTTCCGGCCAGGCGCCCCGTATTGTACAGGGTCTGCATATTACGCAGCACCGCCGGCGGACGATTGTTATCCACCATGACCCGGTCAACGTAATCCGCCCCCGGCAGATAAAGCTGGTCGGCTGGAATGGTCATACAACGGTGCTGTAAAAGGCTGTCGGCATCTTTGCCAAGCAACTGCGTAATATCAGTCATAGCTATGCTCCCGTAAGTGCCGGCCGCAGCCGGCATGTATTATCCTGACCCACTTATTTGGGCAGGTTAAGCCTGGTACCGTCTTAGCATATTTTCCAGCCGGAATCGCATTTTTCAGCCATTTCAGCTGGCACGATTCAGGGACAAAAAGTGTTAGCCTGCTCAAACAATCCGCACAAAGGTATTTTAAAGGTATTATCAAATGGTATCTTAAAGGCGTACCCTACCTGTCATGAAGGATCTAAAGATGAAAACTACAGCAAAGCTGTCGTTCATGATGTTCGTTGAATGGTTTATCTGGGGAGCCTGGTTTGTCCCTCTCTGGCTGTGGCTGAGTAAGAGCGGCTTCAGCGCCGGTGAAATCGGCTGGTCCTACGCCTGTACCGCCATCGCAGCGATTCTTTCGCCGATCCTCGTGGGATCGCTGACCGATCGCTTCTTTTCCGCGCAGAGAGTGCTGGCGGTGCTGATGTTCGCCGGGGCGATATTGATGTACTTCGCCGCGCAGCAGACGACCTTCGCCGGCTTCTTCCCGCTCCTGCTCGCCTACTCGTTAACCTACATGCCGACCATCGCGCTGACCAACAGCATCGCCTTTTCTAACGTGGCGGACGTTGAGCGCGATTTCCCGCGGATTCGGGTGATGGGGACGATCGGCTGGATCGGCTCCGGTCTGGTATGCGGATTTTTACCGCAGATGCTGGGCCTGAGCGACATTTCGCCCACCAATGTCCCGCTGCTGATTGCCGCCGGCAGCTCTGCGCTGCTCGGCGTCTTTGCCCTGTTCCTGCCAGATACGCCGCCGAAAAGCCGTGGAAAACTGGACCTGAAAGTGATGCTGGGGCTGGATGCGTTAATCCTGCTACGCGACAAAAACTTCCTCGTCTTTTTCTTCTGCTCCTTTCTGTTTGCCATGCCCCTGGCCTTCTATTACATCTTCGCCAACGGCTACCTCACCGAAGCCGGCATGAAGCACGCCACCGGATGGATGACCCTCGGCCAGTTCTCTGAAATCTTCTTTATGCTGGCTCTGCCGTTCTTTACTAAACGGTTTGGTATTAAAAAGGTTCTATTGCTTGGTCTGATTACCGCCGCCATTCGCTATGGCTTTTTTGTCTTCGGCGGCGCGGAGAACTATTTCACCTATACGCTGATGTTCCTCGGCATTCTGCTGCATGGCGTCAGCTACGATTTTTACTACGTCACCGCCTATATCTACGTTGATAAGAAGGCGCCGGTATCGATGCGTAATGCGGCCCAGGGGTTAATTACGCTCTGCTGCCAGGGCTTTGGCAGCCTGCTCGGCTACCGCCTCGGCGGCGTGATGATGGAAAAAATGTTCGCCTACCCGCAACCCGTTAACGGATTCACCTTCAACTGGGCGGGCATGTGGACGTTCGGCGCCATCATGATTGCGATTATCGCCGTGCTGTTCATGGTGTTTTTCCGCGAATCGGACAAAGAAATTACGACCATCGACGTCGAACCACAAAATGCTGAGCTTAAACAAGGGGAAGTGAAATGAAAGCAGAACGTATTCTCGGTGCTCTTTACGGGCAGGCGTTAGGGGATGCGATGGGCATGCCGTCAGAGCTATGGCCACGATCGCGAGTGAAGGCCCATTTTGGCTGGATCGACCGCTTCCTGCCGGGCCCGGCGGAGAATAACGCCGCCTGCTACTTTGCCGAGGCGGAATTTACCGATGACACCTCAATGGCCCTGTGCCTTGCTGACGCCATTATCGAATGCGACGGGCAGATCGTCCCGGATGTCATTGGCCAACATATTCTGCGGTGGGCAGAAGGTTTTGATGCATTTAATAAAAACGTCTTAGGACCAACATCGAAAATTGCTCTCAACGCGATTCGCCACGGCAAACCGGTAAGCGAACTGGACAATAACGGCGTGACCAACGGCGCGGCGATGCGCGCCTCGCCGCTGGGCTGTCTGCTGCCTGGCGGCAATCTTGATGCGTTTATCAGCGACGTAGCCGCAGCCTCGAGCCCGACGCATAAATCGGATTTGGCCATCGCCGGCGCGACGGTTATCGCCTGGGCTATCTCCCGCGCCGTTGACGGCGCCGGCTGGCCAGCGATTGTTGACGCCCTGCCGGCCGTGGCGCGCCACGCGCAGGAGCAGAAGACCACCACCTTTAGCGCCTCGCTGGCGCTGCGTATTGAGCTGGCGTTACGCACCGTACGCCGGGCCGACGGTCTGGAGTCCGCCAGCGAGCAGCTTTATCAGCTGATTGGCGCCGGAACCAGCACCATAGAATCCGTCCCGTGCGCGATAGCGATGGTGGAACTGGCCGCTACCGACCCTAACCGCTGCGCCATTCTCTGCGCCAACCTGGGTGGCGATACCGATACCATCGGCGCCATGGCGACGGCGATTTGCGGCGCTTTACACGGGGTTTCCGCCATCGATGGCGCTTTCAAGGCGCGCCTGGACGAGGTCAACAAGCTGGACTTCACCCGCTACGCCGATGCCCTGATGCACTATCGCCAGCAGCGGGAGGCCGAATGAATGCCCAACAGTTAACGGATAAACTGGCCACGCTGAAGGCGCAACGCCCGGTCACCGTCCTCGGCGCCGCGGTGATTGACGTGATCGCCGACGCCTATGCTCTGCCCTGGCGCGGGTGTGATATCGAGCTGCAGCAGCAGAGCGTTAATGTCGGCGGCTGCGCGTTAAACATCGCAGTGACCTTAAAAAGGCTGGGGATCGACGCACAAAATGCGCTGCCGATTGGCCAGGGCGTGTGGGCGGAAATTATCCGCCAGCGCCTCGCCAAAGAGGGGTTAACCAGCGTCATCAGCCAGGCGGATGGCGACAATGGCTGGTGCCTGGCGCTGGTAGAGCCGGACGGCGAGCGGACCTTTATGTCCTTCAGCGGCGTGGAAAATCAGTGGTGCGATGCGTGGCTCGAACGCCTGCATGCCCCCGCCGGCAGCCTGGTCTATCTTTCCGGCTATCAGTTGGCATCTGCCAGCGGCGAACGGCTGGCCTCCTGGCTGGAACGGCAGGCGCAGGTGAGCGCCTTTATCGACTTTGGCCCGCGGATTGCCGATATTCCCGAAACGCTGATGGCGCGCCTGATGGCCCTGAAACCACTGGTTTCCGTCAACCGCCAGGAAGCCGCCATCGCGGCTGAAGCGCACGGATTTTCGCCCGAGGTCAGCGCATTTGGCGCCGCCTGGCTGAAGAAATATGCCGCGCCGCTGATTGTGCGTCTGGATAAAGAAGGTGCCTGGTATTTCAGCCCGCAGGAGAGCGGTCTCGCCGTCCCTTTCCCGACCGCGGTCGTCGATACGATCGGCGCCGGGGACAGTCACGCCGGTGGTACGCTTGCCGGGCTGGCCGCCGGCTGGAGCCTGGGGGAAGCGGTTACGCTGGGTAATGCCGTTGCGGCCTGGGTCGTGGGCCATCGGGGCGGCGATTGCGCCCCGCACCGCGAAGCGCTACTCCTCGCACACAAAAACGTATAGATCGCTGCGGCAGTAGCTGATGCTGTATTCAATGGGGTGCTGGTACTGATCGAGGGCAACCTGTTTGATCACCAGCACCGGGATGGCGCTGTCCATCTTAATATGCGACTGAAATTCGGCGTCCGGCATCCGGGCGCTGACGCGCGAACGGGTCCGCTGCGGCAGAATCTGCTGGCTGCGAAAGTAGTCATACAGCGAGACGCTGATCGCATCGACGTCATGGATCAGATGCGCAGGCACCCAGGACTCTTCGAGCGAGACCGCGTCCTCATCAACATAGCGAATGCGTTTGAGCATAAACACATCGCTGCCCACCGCGATTGCCAGCTGCCGGGCAACCTCCTCCGGACATTTGACAACGCGTTTGTTCACCCACAGCGTATCCGGCTTCTTGCCGCGTAAAACCACCTGCTGCGTAAAGCCGCGCGCTTCTTTCAGCGAATATTCAAAGATATTGTTGATCTGCGTCCCGTAACCCCGCGAGCGGGTCACCACGCCTTCGTCTTCCAGCAGCTGGAGCGCTTTGCGGACGGTGATGCGCGACACGCCGGTCAGCTGGCTGAGATCGCGTTCACCGGGAAGAATATTGCCATTTTCCAGCCAGCCGCTGCGCACGGCATCCTTGATCGTGTCGGCAAACTTCAGATAGAGCGGCGCGTTATCCGACGCCGCAATCCGTTCAACAAGCTGGGTAATTAACCGGGTATGCGCCTGTTCCATTTATCTTTTCCTGGCAGAATTCTCAGGCCAGTATATCAGGCTTACCACCACGCGTGGAAATGGTGAACCGGCCCGATACCGTGGCCCACCTCCAGCGAATCCGCCTGTGCCAGCGCCGCAGAGAGCCAGCCTTTCGCCTCGGCAACCGTCTCTCCCCAGTCGCGATAGCGTGGGCGCAGCGCCGCCAGCGCCGCAGAGAGCGTACAGCCGGTTCCGTGAGTATTTTTAGTCTGGACCCGCGGCGCGGTGAAGCGCTGCTCGCCATCGCGGGTAAACAGCCAGTCCGGGCTTTCCGCGTTGTCGAGATGACCGCCTTTCATCAGCACCGCGCCGCAGCCCATCGCCAGCAGCGCCCGCCCCTGCTCCAGCATCTCTTTTTCGCTCTGCGCGTGCGGCGCATCCAGCAGCGCCGCCGCTTCCGGCAGATTCGGCGTGATCAGCGAAACCTGCGGCAGCAGGCGGGTGCGTAGCGTCGCCACCGCCGAAGCCGAGAGCAGCGGATCGCCGCTTTTCGCCAGCATGACCGTATCCAGGACCACGTTGCCAATCTGATAGCGCGCCAGACGCTCCGCCACGGCTTCCACGATATCCGTTTCCGCCAGCATGCCAATTTTGGTGGTATCGATACGGACGTCGCTGAATACCGAATCCAGCTGCGCGGCAACAAAATCCGGGTCGATGCGATAGACCGACTGCACGCCGCGGGTGTTTTGCGCCACCAGCGCGGTGATCACCGAACAACCATAGGCCCCGAGGGCAGAGAAGGTTTTCAGGTCGGCCTGGATCCCCGCGCCGCCGCTGGGGTCAGTACCGGCGATAGTCAGCGCATTAATTCGTTTCATCCGTTGTTCTCCCCGTACAGCGCATCAAGAAATGCCGGGGTAAAACTGCCCGGCCCTCTGCCGTGCGCCGCCGCGCCGCCCGCCTGTTTCATCAGGCCGCAGGCGGCAGCGACGTTTTCGAGGCGATCGCCAGGCATGGCGGTACTGGCCGCCACCACCGCCGAAAGCGCACAGCCGGTCCCCACAACCCGGGTCATCAGGCGATCGCCGCCGGTGACCGCACGCGTACGCTGGCCGTCGGTGACGTAATCCACTTCGCCGGTCACCGCGACAATGGTATTGATCTGCCGCGCCAGAGCCTGCGCGGCGGGCAGCGCCGCCGCCGCGGTATCGGTGGTATCGACCCCGCGTCCGCCGGCGCTCATTCCGGCCAGCGCCATAATCTCCGACGCGTTGCCGCGAATGGCGGCCGGTTGCAGGCTCAACAATTCATGGCAAAACGCGCTGCGCAGGGTTAACGCCCCGACCGCTACCGGATCCAGCGCCCACGGTTTGCCTGCGTTTTGCGCACTGAGCGCCGCGGCGCGCATCGCCTGCGCACGATCGACGGTTAAGGTTCCGACGTTAATCAACAGCGCATCCGCGAGCGCCGCAAACTGGCTCGCTTCCTGCGGATCAATCACCATCGCGGGCGAGGCGCCGACCGCCAGCAGGACGTTGGCAGTAAAGGTCTGTACCACATCATTAGTCATGCAGTGAACAAGGGGGGAATGACGGCGAAAAAGATGTTGCAGATGCGCAATATGCGCGGGATTGAGAGGCTCAGCTTGCATCGTTTGCTCCAGCCAGGCGATGAAGAAGCAACGACCCTTTGGTCTCTGACTTCCCTACGCTGGCATTATCCAGATCAGGTGGTACGGGTCTTTCTCAGCCTTCACCAGGAAGGGCACCCCGAGTCATCGAGAAGATATAAACGTTCTCTGCAGGCAGGTTACGGGAAGCCGACGCCTGACGCAAGCGCTCCGCCACGAAGGCCCCACGGTCTTCGGCAGCGGGTCTTCGTGGCATTAACCTTCATATCTCTTTACCGAACCGGCGCCCGCTCTCCCGCGCCATTTGCATTCCCACTGCGGCGGGCACAAAATGAACGTCAGGGAGCGACGTTCCCGGTCCCTCCACTCGTCGAGGTAGGCTATGCCCGTTTATCACCATGCCCTGGTGCTGATTAACAGCAGCCAGGACGGCGTTCCGCTGCTCCAGCATGCGGCCAGAATGGCGGAAGAGAACGCTATGCGCATCACCCTCGCCCATATCAGCACCGACTATCGGGCGCTGAATTACGTTTCCGACAGCCTGCTGAATGATGATGTATCTGAGGAGGTGCTCCAGGCGAAAGTACTGCTCAATGAGCTGGCGGCCAGCGTCTCGCTACCGGTGCAAACCCTGTCGCTGGTCACCACCCGCCGTTTTGCAGATGTTGAAGCCTGCGTAAACCAGCGGGGGATTGATCTGATTATCGCCGGGCATCACAACCGCCTGCTGGGAGTCATGGCATCTCATTCGCTGGAGTATATTAATCATCTGACGATAGACGTGCTGATCAGGCATCTGCCCTGAGCCGCGCGGACGACTCGCGTAGCGAATTGAGCAGCAGCGTAAAGCACTGCTCAATCAGCGGCGGCAGCGGCTGCGGTCCGCGCATTAACGCCACCGTCCGCGCCAGCGCCGGCTGCTGGAGCTGCGCGATTTTCAGCACCGGATCCTGCAGATGGGTGGTATACAGCTCAGGCAGAATGGCAATCGCCAGACGCGAGCGCACCAGGCCATACAGCGTTTCAATATAGTCCACCTGAAACCGCGTGTTCAGCGTCAGGCGATGGCTTTCCGCCAGCGCGCCCACCAGGCGCTGAATGTTCCCTTTCGAGAACACCGCAATATCGCGTCCGGCGAGAAGTTTCCACGGCAGGTGCGGCTGGTCTGCCAGCGGATCGTCACCGTGCAGCACCGCCACAAACGGATCTTCACGCAGCGGGTAGATCTGTAACGCGGCGGGTAGCGAGCTGTCGATGGCACCGATACCGAAATCAATCTGCCCGCTTTGCAGCTCACGCACCAGCGCATCATTGGTCTGATCGTGAAACTCGACCCGCAGCCGGGGAAAGGTTTGCGCCAGCACCTGCGGCAGAAGCGGAAAGAGCAGCGAGCTCACCGAGGGCACCAGACCGATACGCACGGTACCATCGCCGCCGGCCGCGACAATCTGCTCCATGTCATGAAACGCCAGCTGGGCCACGCTCAGCACGCGCCGGGCGTGCGGCAGAATGGCGGCGCCCAGTTCGGTCAACGTGACCGACGAGGCGGTGCGATTGACCAGCTTGCCGCCCAGCACCGTTTCGATTTGCCGCAAGGCACTGCTCAACGCCGGTTGGCTGATAGCCAGACGGTTGGCGGTATCGGTAAAATGACGCAGCTCCGCCAGGGTAACAAAGTACTGTAGCTGTTTAAGAGAAAGCGCAGGCAGGCGCTGCCACGGTTCGGTCATCTTATTCTTCGCTAAGGGTAATCGGGCAGAATAACCCGAGCTTATCGGGCGATAAATTTATTCATCTGGGCAAACGTTTGCTGTGCCCCTAGAGTACCCCCATTATCCTTGTGCCGGAGTTGTTATGTCCAGCAATGCTGAAAACCGCCGCCGCGCCGTCATGGCCGCCCGGGGCGAAATACCTTTTGACCTGTTGTTAACCGGGGCGCAGATAGTCGACATGGTCACTGGCGAAATCCGCGAAGCCGATGTCGGCATCACCGGCGAGATGATCGCCAGCGTGCACCCGCGCGGCAGCCGCGCCGATGCCCACCAACGCCATGCGCTGGATGGCGCCTACCTGTCGCCGGGGCTGATGGATACCCATGTCCATCTCGAGAGTTCCCACCTCCCTCCCGAACGCTACGCGGAAATTGTCCTCGCCCAGGGAACCACCGCGGTCTTCTGGGACCCGCATGAGCTGGCCAACGTCCTCGGGGTCGAAGGCGTGCGCTATGCCGTCGCCGCCAGCCGCAACCTGCCGCTGCAGGTAATGGTCGCCGCCCCCTCCAGCGTCCCTTCGACCCCGGGGCTGGAAATGTCCGGCGCCGATTTTGCCGGAGCGGAGATGGCGACCATGCTGGCATGGCCGGAAGTGCGCGGCGTGGCGGAAGTGATGGACATGCATGGCGTGCTGAACGGCAGCACCCGGATGCAGGAGATTGTTCAGGCCGGTCTCGACAGCGGCAAGCTGATTGAAGGCCACGCCCGCGGGCTGAGCGGCGCCGATCTCCAGGCCTACCTCGCGGCGGGCGTCACCTCCGATCATGAGCTGACCTCCGCAGAAGACGCGCTGGAAAAGCTGCGCGCCGGTTTGACCCTCGAAATTCGCGGCTCGCACCCCTATCTGCTGCCGGATATCGTCAAGGCCCTGAAAACCCTGCCGCATCTCTCCTCGCAGATCACGGTGTGCACCGACGATGTCCCCCCGGATATGCTGCTGGAAAAGGGCGGCATTATCGCCCTGCTCAACCTGCTGATTGAACACGGTCTCGCCGCCACCGACGTCCTGCGCTTCGCCACCCTCAACGCCGCCATTCGCCTGCAGCGTCACGATTCAGGGCTGATTGCCGCTGGCCGCCGCGCCGACCTGGTGGTGTTTGATTCACTGGAGAAGCTCGCGGCCCGCAAAGTGTATGTCGCCGGGAAACTGGTCGCCCGCGACGGCGCGCTGCTCCAGCCCATTCCAGCCGCAGAGGGGGTGACCCCGCCGCGCAACACGCTGCGTCTGGCGCCGCTGAATGCTGACGATTTTGTGCTGCGGATCCCCGGTATTGTTCACGGCGTTGCCCGCCTGCGGCATATTCGCGGCGCGCGCTTTACGCAGTGGGGAGAAGTCGAGGTGCAGGTGCGCCACGGCGAAGTTCAGCTGCCCGCCGGATTTAGCCTGATTTGGGTGAAGCATCGCCACGGCCGCCATCAGGCAACGCCGCAAATCGCCCTGCTCGAAGGCTGGGGCGAGCTGCGCGGCGCCATCGCCACCAGCTACTCGCACGATTCACACAACCTGGTGGTGCTGGGACGCAGCGCTGAGGATATGGCGCTGGCCGCCAACCGGCTGATTGCCTCCGGCGGCGGGATGGCGCTCTCCCGTCAGGGGGATATTCTCGCCCACGTGGCGATGCCGATTGCCGGCATGCTCTCCGATCTGCCGGCGGCAGAACTCGCGCGGCAGTTCGGCGAATTACGCGACCTGAGCGCAGAAATCGCCGACTGGGAGCCGCCCTACCGGGTATTTAAGGCTATCGAAGGCACCTGCCTCGCCTGCAATGCCGGACCACATTTGACCGATTTAGGTTTGACCGACGGCACCACCCGTCAGATTGTCGAACCGCTGATAGACTGCCGGGAAACCCCGGCCACCGACCCTCACAACAATAATCTCCGGGGAGCCTGAGCATGGCCGACAACACACTGCATACCTCCACACAAGGAAGCTGGCTGGAGCGCCGTTTTGCCCTGCGCTCCCGCGGCAGCACGCTGCGTACCGAGTGCCTTTCCGGGATCACCGGCTTTCTTGCGGCCGCCTATCTGCTGGTGGTCATCCCCGGCCTGCTGGCGGTGGGCGGCATAGACAAAGGCGCCGCCACCACCGGAACGATTCTGGTCTTCGTCGCCGCGACGCTGCTGATGGCGTTTTACGCTAACCTGCCGTTTATCGTCGGCCCAGGCATCGGCGGCTCGGTGCTGGTGGGCGTCACGCTGGCCGGTAGCGAAGGGATCGGCTGGCAAATTGGCCTCGGCATCGCCTGCTGGTCGGGTATTCTGTTCTTTCTGTTAACCCAATTCGGCCTGCGTGAAGTGGTCACCCGTTCAGTTCCTCAGTCCATCAAGCTGGGGCTGACGGCCTCAATCGGTCTGTTCGTGGCGGTACTCGGTTTTCGCAATGCCGGCCTGGTGCTGGCGAATGCCAAAACCAATGCCCTGATGCTGGGTGATTTCTTGTCTCCCGGTGCGCTGGTGGCGCTGTGCGGCCTGTTTCTGGCGATTGCGCTGCAGGCGCGGCGCATCCCGGGCGCCATTTTATGGGCGATTCTGTTTGCCACCCTGGTGGGGATTCCGGCGGGGGTCACTCGTCTGCCGGACAGTTTTATCGCGATGCCGCACTCGCTGGCGCCGGTCTTCGGCCACGTCGATATGCTGGGCGCGCTGAACATTGCTTTCCTGCCGTTCCTGTTTGTCTTTTTCGCCTCAGAGTTTTTCTCCACCATGGGGACCACGCTGGCGGTGGGCGGCGAAGCGGGACTGCTGGATGAAGAGGGCAATATGCCGCACATCAACCGGCCGTTTATGGTCGACTCGATTGCGGCAGCTATCGGCCCGTGGCTGGGGATCCCGGCGGCGACCGCGCTGATCGAATCTTCCGCCGCCGCCGAAGCGGGCGGTAAAACCGGACTCACGGCGCTGGCCGCGGCGGTGATGTTCCTGCTGATGCTGCTCTTTACCCCGGTCGCCCTGATGATCCCAAAAGAGGCCACCGCTCCGGCGCTGATCCTGATTGGCCTCAACATGTTCAGCGGCCTGCGCAAAGTCGATCTCTCCAGCTTCACCGACGGGCTGCCGGTATTAATGATGGTGATGATCACCCTGATCGCCAACAGCTTCGGCACCGGTATCGCCGGCGGACTGCTGTTCTACATCATGATTAAAACGGTTGCCGGCAAGTGGCGAGAAATCCCGCTGGGTTTGTGGATCCTCGCCGTTCCGCTGGTCTACTATTTCGCCACCCTGGTGAGGCACTAAACGTCCACAGGCCCGCGTAGCGCGTCGGCCTGCACCGTTTCACAGTGCGCCCTGACCTCTTCATAGAGTAACCGCACCGCTGCAGAAAGCTGCTTGCGGTGCGGACAAATCATATTGAGCGGGACTCTGTCGCCCTGATAGTGCGGCAGCAGCACCCGCAGGCGCCCGGCCCGAATATCATCGCTGACATCCAGCGCTGACTTATAGGCAAAGCCCTCCCCCGCAATGGCCAGGCGGCGAATCACCTCGGCGTCATCGCTGATGATGGCGCCGGAAACCTGCATATGCTCAACCACCCCGTTGAGACTTAAGGTCCAGCGATCGAACTGCCTGCCGCGCAGCACGTACAGTAGCGCAGGATGTTGCGCCAGCGCCTCCGGCGTCTGCGGAGAGCCGTGCCGGGCAATCCACTGCGGAGAAGCCACCAGCACCCGCCGGTTTTCCGGCGCGACGGGGAGCGAAATAAACGAGGCATCGTCGTTGTCACCGTAGCGAAAGGCAACATCGACCGGATCTTTAAACACATCGGTCCGATGGTCGGAAAAGAGAATGCGCAGCGTCAGCGCCGGGTGCCGCTGGCGAAAGGCGCGAAAGACGTTCAGCAGCAGATTGCGCCCCAGATCGGAGGGTACCGCAATTTGCAACGTCCCGCGGACCTCGTCATCCGGCACCTGAATTTTTTGCAGCCCGGCATGCAGCGTATCAAGCATCTGGGTGGCATAAGGCAGCCAGGTTTCCCCTTCGGGCGTCAGACGTAGGCTGCGGGTGGAGCGTGCAAAAAGACGAATATTGAGCGTGGTCTCCAGGCGCTTAATCGCCGCACTCACCTGCGCCGGCTGCTGCCCGACCTCCCGCGCCGCATCGCTGAAACTGCCCAGCGCCGCCGCACGAACAAATAACGTCAGATCTTCCAGTCTGAACATATTGACTCCCGAATCCTGCTACCAGGATTGTTCTCAAAACCGCCGCTCTGCGCCAAATCCGGCAACCGGCCCATCGTTTTCTTACATTTTTAACGCAACCAACGCTTGCCTTCCCGGCCATGCTTCAGGAATGATACGAGGCTGCGATTTTGTGTCCAGGGTAATCCAGGATAATAATGAGGAAATTATGCGTAAAACAAAAATGATGCTTCTGGGCGTACTGTTGGCCAGCACCAGTACCGTCTGGGCAGCCTCCACCAGCGGCGTACAAAAATATGAACTTGATGGTTTCACCGCAGACTTCACGCAGTTTCGCGTAGGCGACACCGTACCGCCGCTTTATCTGACGCCAGAATACACCATTAAACAGTGGCAGCAGCGTAACCTGCCCGCGCCGGACGCTGGTACTCACTACACCTATATGGGTGGCAGCTACGTGCTGATCACCGATACCGAAGGTAAAATTGTCAAAATTTACGACGGCGAAATCTTCTATCAGCACTAATGGCTGACGGTCCGTCGCCGGACGGACCAACAAAAACGCCCTGTCCTTTTGCTGTCCGCCGCGGATCAGAAAAGTACAGGGCGTTGTGCTATCCGCCGACGCTACACCGCGCGGAAGGCAATCTCACCGGGAATCACTTCCCCCTGCCAGTAGAGCCGGGCCGCCACGCGTCCCGCCAGCTGACGGTAAATTTCGGTGAACTCGCTCTCCGGGCGGGCAACAACGGTCGGCTTACCGTTATCCAGATCTTCACGCAAATTGATGTGCAGCGGCAGCTGGGCCAGCAGCTGAGTGTGGTATTGCTCCGCCAGCTTTTCAGCGCCGCCGGTGCCGAAAATCGGCTCATGATGACCACAGTTGCTGCAAATATGGATACTCATGTTTTCGACGATGCCGAGGACCGGCACTTCCACCTTCTCAAACATCACGATGCCTTTTTTCGCATCGATCAGCGCGATATCCTGCGGCGTGGTCACCACCACCGCGCCGGTGACCGGAATATTCTGCGCAAGGGTCAGCTGAATGTCGCCGGTGCCTGGCGGCATATCCAGCACCAGATAATCCAGATCCGGCCACAACGTCTCCTGCAGCATCTGCAGCAGCGCCTTGCTGGCCATCGGTCCGCGCCATACCATGGCGTTATCGTCGGTCACCAGATAGCCGATGGAGTTGGTGGCGAGGCCAAATTTCATGATCGGCGCCATATGGGTGCCGTCTGGCGAGGTGGGACGCTGATCTTCCGCACCGAGCATGGTGGGAATCGACGGACCATAAATATCGGCATCGAGGATCCCGACTTTCGCCCCTTCCGCGGCCAGCGCCAGCGCCAGGTTCACCGCCGTGGAGGATTTACCCACCCCACCTTTGCCGGAGCTGACGGCAATAATATTTTTGACCCCGTTGACGCCCGGCTGATTTTTTACCCGCTTCAGCGTGGCGATGTTATGCGACAGCTTCCAGTCAATCGCCTGCGCGCCGGTAATGCGCAGCAGGTCGGCGCTACATTGCTCTTTTAAATCTTCAAAAGCACTGTGCCAGACGAACGGCATCTGGATCTCGATATGCACGGTATCGTCGAGCCAGGCGACGTGGTGCAGTGCCTTCAGCGCAGTGAGATTATGCTGCAAAGTGGGGTGCTGGAAATTAGCCAACGTTCCGGCGACCATCGCACGTAGACGTTCGGGGGATTTGGCCTGGGATTGCGAATTCATCCCGACTCCTTTGTTGTTATGAGAGGCTTTCAGTAATCATTGAGTTTATCACAGCTGAGGATTATCCATATATGGTCAGCCATTTATGGCGCACCCAGTGCCCTTTTGGTAATATCAAAAGCCCTTTTTACAACAGAAGATGTAATGCTCACTATGACTCAAGTCGCGAAGAAAATTCTGGTAACGTGCGCGCTGCCGTACGCTAACGGCTCAATCCACCTCGGCCACATGCTGGAGCACATCCAGGCTGATGTCTGGGTCCGTTACCAGCGAATGCGCGGCAACGAGGTCAATTTCATCTGTGCAGACGACGCCCACGGTACGCCTATCATGCTGAAAGCTCAGCAGCTTGGCGTCTCTCCGGAGCAGATGATTGGCGAAATGAGTCAGGAGCATCAGACCGATTTTGCGGGCTTTGATATTAGCTACGACAACTACCACTCGACGCACAGCGACGAGAACCGCGAGCTGTCTGAGCTGATCTACGGCCGTCTGAAAGAGAACGGTTTTATCAAAAACCGCACCATCTCTCAGCTTTACGATCCGGAAAAAGGGATGTTCCTGCCGGACCGTTTCGTAAAAGGCACCTGTCCGAAGTGTAAATCACCGGATCAGTATGGCGATAACTGCGAAGTGTGCGGCGCGACCTACAGCCCGACTGAGCTGATCGACCCGAAATCCGTGGTTTCCGGCGCGACCCCGGTGATGCGTGAATCTGAGCACTTCTTCTTCGACCTGCCGTCCTTTAGCGAAATGCTGCAGGCGTGGACCCGCAGCGGCGCACTGCAGGAGCAGGTGGCGAACAAAATGCAGGAGTGGTTCGAGTCCGGTCTGCAGCAGTGGGATATTTCCCGCGACGCGCCGTACTTTGGCTTCGAAATCCCCAACGCGCCGGGCAAATATTTCTACGTCTGGCTGGATGCGCCGATCGGCTACATGGGCTCGTTCAAGAACCTGTGTGACAAACGCGGCGATAGCGAAAGCTTTGACGCCTACTGGAAGAAAGACTCCGACGCCGAGCTGTATCACTTTATCGGCAAAGATATTGTCTACTTCCACAGCCTGTTCTGGCCGGCGATGCTGGAAGGCAGCGGTTTCCGCAAGCCGACCAACCTGTTCGTTCACGGTTACGTCACCGTCAACGGCGCTAAGATGTCCAAATCACGCGGCACCTTTATCAAGGCCAGCACCTGGCTGAACCATTTTGACGCCGACAGCCTGCGTTATTACTACACCGCCAAGCTCTCTTCCCGCATCGATGATATCGATCTGAACCTGGAAGATTTCGTGCAGCGCGTAAACGCCGACATCGTCAACAAAGTGGTTAACCTCGCCTCGCGCAACGCCGGTTTTATCAATAAGCGTTTCGACGGCATGCTGTCCGCTGAGCTGGCCGATCCGGCGCTGTACAAAACCTTTACCGATGCGGCAGCAAGCATTGGCGAAGCGTGGGACAGCCGTGAGTTCGGTAAAGCCATCCGTGAAATCATGGCGCTGGCCGACGTGGCTAACCGCTACGTTGACGAGCAGGCCCCGTGGGTGGTTGCTAAGCAGGAAGGCCGCGACGCCGATCTGCAGGCCATCTGCACCATGGGCCTGAATATGTTCCGCGTGCTGATGACCTGGCTCAAGCCGGTCCTGCCGCAGCTGACCGCGCGTGCCGAAGCCTTCCTCAACAGCGAACTGAACTGGGATGCTATCCAGCAGCCGCTGCTGTCGCATAAGATCAATGCCTTCAAGGCGCTGTACAACCGCATCGAGATGAAGCAGGTTGAAGCCCTGGTCGAAGCGTCGAAAGAAGAGGTGAAAGCCACCGCCGCGCCGGTAACCGGCCCGCTGGCGGACGATCCGATTCAGGACACCATCACCTTTGACGATTTCGCCAAAGTGGACATGCGCATCGCGCTGATTGAAAACGCCGAATTTGTCGACGGTTCTGACAAGCTGCTGCGCCTGAGCCTCGATCTGGGCGGCGAGAAACGTAACGTCTTCTCCGGCATTCGTAGCGCCTACCCGGATCCGCAGGTGCTGATCGGTCGCCTGACGGTAATGGTGGCCAACCTGGCGCCGCGTAAAATGCGCTTCGGCATCTCGGAAGGGATGGTGATGGCTGCGGGCCCTGGCGGGAAGGATATCTTCCTGTTAAGCCCTGACAGCGGCGCCCAGCCGGGTCAGCAGGTAAAATAATCCCGCATCAAGCGCTGCTCCGGCAGCGCTTTTTTTGTCCCTTCCGCGCCTCCACCGCCTGACGATTCTGCCCTCTCCTGCCTTTTCTGTGCGTTGCGCGCTACCGCAATCCTGACAATAATCAACCTGTCTGCCGATTGAAAAACCGGTACGCCATTCACTATCAACCAAGGGACCGTGATGAATATTTACCGCAGGATGGTGACCGCTCTGGCGGCTTCGCTGGTGATTGTCGGCCTCGCAGGCTGCGATAATCCCGACGAAAAGAGCAAAACCTTCACCCGGATGGAAAACGGCGTCGGGCTGGTGTTTACCTACCATTATGTCGGCGACAAAGTCCTGCGCCAGGAAGCCAATAACACCATTCCCTATCAGACCATCGGCGCGGCGAATCAGGAGCAGGCGCGGGCATTAATTGAGCCGATGAGAAGCGTTTATCTCGACGTTAAAGGCGTGGAACAGAACATCGATTACAAAGATACCGAGGCGCTGGAACATCTCAGCGTGGATTTTACCCGGGCCAACATCAGCGAACTGTGTAAGCTGCCCGGCTCAATGGTGACCCACTGCGCGCTCAAGGATGTTTCGATGGCGGAATCAGAGAAATTGCTCAAAGAGCAGGGGTTTCAGGAAGTGAAATAGACCGGAGAGCATTCCCGGGTGGCGACGTAACATCCTTACCCGGGCAACACGGACACAGAAAATTGCGCCTGTCATCGCCCGGCCCGGTCGTGGTGGCCCGGCTAAGCAAGGCGCAAGCCGGGAGCGTTCAGCGGGAGGTAATTCAGGGCTTAGCGTGTACGCGCTCGGTCAGACCGCGCAGGAAATAGCGCAGGAACTGGTCACCGCATTCGCGGAAATTCTTATGATCCGGCGCACGCATCATGGCGGTGATTTCCGGCATCGACACGCGAAACTTCTGCTGGGTCAGAATGGCGAGGATATCATCGCTCTTCAGCGAAAAGGCAATGCGCAGCTTTTTCAGCACGATATTGTTATTCACCCGGCGCTCAACCGCCAGCGGTGGGGCCGCCTCATCTTTGCCGCGCTTGTCGTAGATCAGGCCGTTAAGGAAGATCGACAGCATAATGTCCGGGCAGCGCTGGAAGCCCTCTTCGTCCTCCTTTTTCAGCCACGGTACCAGCTGCTCTGCGCTGACGACGGAATCGCCCAGCGCAAAAATGCGCACCAGGTCGTTATTATTGGTTTTCAGGGTGTAGCGCAGGCTACGTAAGATATCGTTACTGATCATAATGCCTTCATGATGAAAAATGCTGGCGCTAAGTCTACCATGATTCCGTCGTTTTACAGACCAATCGCCTCTTTCAGACTTTTTAAGTAGCGACGGCTCACCGGCACCGTTTGCCCGGCCCGCATCAGCAGCTCCGCCTGGCCGTTTTCCTCAAGGCGAATCTCTTTCAGGTGAGCCATATTCACCAGATATTGCCGATGACAGCGCAGCAGCGGCGTCCGACTCTCAAGGGTGCGTAAGGTCAGCTCGGTAAACCCCTCCTTCCCCTCGCGGTCGGTGACGTAAATACCGCTCATCCGGCTGCTGACAAAGGCGACATCCTCCATCTGCAGCAGCCAGATGCGGCTGTGGCCGGTACAGGGAATATATTTCAGCGCCTGCTGGGTATCGTCGAGCAGCGAGATATCCTGCAGGCTGCGCTCCTGACGCAGGCGCACCAGGGTTTTCTCCAGCCGCTGGGCTTCGATGGGTTTCAGCAGATAATCAAAGGCATGCTCTTCGAAGGCCTTCACCGCATACTCGTCAAAAGCGGTCAGAAACACGATGTAAGGCCGGTGTTCAGGATCGAGCATCCCGACCATTTCCAGGCCGCTGATGCGCGGCATCTGAATATCGAGAAACAGCACGTCCGGGCGCAGCTTGTGCACCGCGCCAATCGCTTCCACCGCGTTGCCGCACTCCCCGACTATCTCAATGTCGCTGGCGGACTCCAGTAAAACACGCAGATTTTCTCGTGCCAGCGGTTCATCATCAACTATCAACACTTTTAACACGCATTCTCCTCCAGAGGCAGTCGCAGCGTGACGCGGGTGAAACGTTCCGCTTCACAGGTCACGGTAATGCCGCAGTCGGCGCCGAAGCGCGCCCGTAAACGGCGGTCCACCAGACTCATTCCCAGCCCGCTGGCGTTGGGATTGTGCTGGTACAGGCCGGCGTTATCCTCAATATCTAACTGCAGCCAGCGCTGGTGCTGGCTGGCGCGAATGGTAATTTCCCCTACCCCGAGATGCTGCGACGTGCCGTGTTTAATGGCGTTTTCAACAATGGGCTGCAGCGTAAACGCCGGCAGCTGATGGTGAGCCAGCGCGTCGGGCACCAGCATCTGAATCTGTAAATTGGCCTGGAAACGCGCTTTCTCAATTTGCAGATAAGCATTCACGTGCTCAATCTCATCCGCCAGCGTCACAAACTCCGACGGCCGCTTCAGATTCTTGCGGAAAAAGGTCGACAGGTACTGCACCAGTTGCCCGGCCTGATCGCTGTCGCGGCGAATCACCGCCTTCAGGGTATTCAAGGCATTAAACAGAAAATGGGGATTCACCTGCGCGTGGAGCAGCTTGATCTCCGATTGCGTCAGCAGCGCCTTCTGTCGTTCATACTGCCCGGCGAGGATTTGTGCCGACAGCAGCTGGGCGATCCCCTCCCCGAGCGTGCGGTTGATGGAGCTGAACAGGCGGTTTTTCGCTTCATACAGCTTAATGGTGCCTATCACCCGCTGGTTTTCACCGCGCAGCGGGATAACCAGCGTCGACCCCAGCTTACAGTTGGGGTGAATAGAACAGCGGTAAGGGACTTCATTGCCGTCGGCATACACCACTTCGCCGCTATCAATCGCTTTTTGCGTATAGGATGAAGAGATAGGTTTGCCCGGCAGGTGGTGGTCGTCGCCAATACCGGTAAACGCCAGCAGCTTGTCGCGATCGGTAATGGCCACCGCGCCGATATCGAGCTCCTGAATCAGCACCTGCGCCACCTTCATGCTGTTCTCTTCGTTGAACCCCTGGCGCAGGATCCCCTCGGTCGAGGCCGCCACCTTGAGGGCGGTAGCGGAAAAAGCCGAGGTGTACTTCTCAAACATCGCCCGCTTATCCAGCAGGATACGCATAAACAGCGCGGCGCCCACGGTGTTGGTGACCATCATCGGCGCGGCGATGCTTTGCACCAGATGCAGCGCGTCCTGAAACGGCCGGGCGATCAGCAAAATGATCATCATCTGCACCAGCTCGGCAAAGAAGGTGATCGCGCCGGCGGTGAGCGGGCTGAAGACCTTATCCGGCCGCCCGCGCTTGACCAGCACGCTGTGGACCAGGCCGCCCAGCAGCCCTTCGACAATCGTCGAAACCATGCAGCTTAATGCCGTCATACCGCCGAGCGAGTAGCGATGCAGCCCGCCGGTCAGCCCCACCAGGCCGCCGACGACCGGGCCACCGAGCAGGCCGCCCATCACGGCGCCGATGGCGCGGGTATTGGCGATCGAGTCTTCGATATGCAGACCAAAATAGGTCCCCATAATGCAGAAAATGGAGAAGGTCACGTAGCACAGCAGCTTATGCGGTAGACGAACGGTCACCTGCATCAGCGGGATGAACAGCCGTGTCTTGCTCATCAGCCACGCAATGACCAAAAACACGCACATCTGCTGAAGCAGCAACAACACCAGATCAAACTCGTACATACCCACAGACCACGCTTCACTCGAAAGCGCGTAACATACACTGCCGGGTCATCACTTTCTTTGAAGCACTACAAGAAAATCGCAAATCATGGTCAGGATCACACTTCTTGCCCGCCTCCCGTCGATTAAGCGAACAAAAAATGAACGAATATTTCCTCTTCCGCAAACAGCTTCTACAGTTATAGGGGAGACTTTGCGGGAGGGAATATATGGCGCTTTATACAATTGGTGAAGTGGCTCAACTCTGTGACATCAACCCCGTAACGCTTCGCGCCTGGCAACGGCGCTATGGATTGCTGAAACCGCAGCGCACCGACGGAGGGCACCGCCTGTTTAACGAACAGGAAATTGACCGTATCCGCGAGATTAAGCGCTGGATTGATTCCGGCGTTCAGGTGGGTAAGGTCAAAACCTTGCTTAACGACAGCGCGAGTGGAGAAGAAGACGGCTGGCGTGAGCAGCAGGAGATTCTGCTGGGGTATCTCCACGACGGCAGCTACCACCGTTTGCGACTGTGGATCAAAGAGCGCAGCCATAGCTATACGGCGCTGACCCTGGTCAACCATCTGTTTATCCCCTTACGCCACCGCCTGCTCAGCCCGCAGCCGGCGCTTACCGCGTTACGCAGCGTCCTCGACGGGATTCTCATCAACCATGTCGCGCACAGCCTCGCCAGCACCTGGAAACGTCCGGGCAGCCATGCGCTGGTGCTCGGTTGGAATGTCAACGACACCACGCGGCTGTGGCTGGAGGGTTGGATCGCCTGCGAACAAGGCTGGCGGGTCGATGTCCTCCCCCACTCTCTGACGCAGATCCGCCCCGATCTGTTTCCTGACAGCACCTTGCTGGTATGGTGCGGCGAAACCCCGACCCTGGCGCAGCAGGAGCAGCTCGAGGCCTGGCAGCAGCAGGGGCACGTTATCTGGCTAAATAGCAATTAATGTTTCATTAACACCTGTGCTTCACCGTATAATCCCTCCGTTAACATCAGGAGCCTATTATGAAGCCAGCGAAAATTGCGGTTATCACCCTCTTCTTATTCATGGCCATCAGCGGCATCGGCGGCGTCATGCTGGCCGGTTACTCGTTTATTGTACGCGGTGGTGTCGGCTGATTCGCCGGTTCAAGCGTTCAAAACCGCGATCGACGATAATCGCCGCCAGCGCCACCAGCAGCGCTCCCTGAATGACATAAGCCGTATTGAATCCGCTCAGGCCGATAACAATCGGCGTGCCGAGCGTATTCGCCCCGACCGTTGACGCAATGGTCGCCGTACCGATATTGACAATGGTCGATGTCCGGATACCGGCCAGCATCACCGGCGCGGCCAGCGGCAGCTCCACGCCGATCAGTCTCTGCCAGCCCGTCATGCCCATTCCTTTGGCGATACTCACTACCCCCGGCGGCACGGCGCTCAGCCCGGCCAGGGTCCCCTGCAGGACCGGCAATATGCCATACAGCGCCAGCGCAATCAGCGCAGGCTGCCAGCCAAACCCCAGTACCGGAACGGCAATCGCCAGCACCGCCACCGGCGGAAACGTTTGTCCCATCGCGGCAATGGTCTCCACCAATGGACGGAACTCGCGGCCTGCGGGACGCGTCACCGCCACCCCGGCCCCGACGCCCACCACCGTCGCAGCCAGGCTGGAAAACGCCACCAGCCAGCAATGGGCGAAAGTCAGGGCGACAAAACTCTCCTGCTGATACACCGGGCGCGGCAGCTCAGGAAATAGCGCGCTGAACAGCGGCGTGCTGTAAGGCAGCAGCAGCAAAATGGCGATAAACAGCGCCAGCAGCCACAGCAGCGGATCACGAAGTACGCGCATGCCGCACCTCCTCGCCGAGCAGATCGGCAAAATGCAGCGTTCCGCATGCCTCCCCCTGTTCATCCACTACCGGCAGGACTTCGCAGCGATGGGCAATAAACTGCGACAGCGCTTCGCGCAGCGTCATCGCGACGTTTAGCGTATCGCCGGCAAGCCGCTCATTGCGGCGCAGATAGTCGCCCACGCCGCGCAGCGACAGTAGCCGGACGCCCAGTTCGCTGCGGCCAAAAAAAGTCTCGACGAAGCTATTTTCAGGTTCGAGCAGCATCTGCAGCGGCGCCCCCTGCTGTATCACTTCGCCACCGTCCATCAGCACCAGGTGATCCGCCAGCCGCAGCGCCTCATCAATATCGTGAGTCACCAGAACAATCGTCCGCCCGAGCAGCCGATGGATGCGGATCATCTCCTGCTGGAGCGCTTCCCGGGTCACCGGATCCAGCGCGCCAAACGGTTCGTCCATCAACAGGACTTCAGGATTGGCCGCCAGCGCCCGCGCCACGCCAACGCGCTGCTGCTGACCACCGGAGAGCTGATGCGGATAGCGCGTCCGCAGCGTCGGATCCAGCCCCAGCAGCGCCATTAACTCGTCAATGCGCGCGGCGATTTTGCGCTGCGGCCATTTTTGCAGTTGCGGGACGGTGGCGATGTTCTGCGCGACCGTCCAGTGCGGAAACAGGCCGATAGACTGAATGGCATAGCCCATCCGTCGACGCAGCGCCAGCACCGGCTGCTGGCGAATATCCTGCCCGGCAAAACGGATGGTGCCGCTGTCATGTTCGACCAGCCGGTTAATCATTTTCAGGGTGGTCGATTTCCCCGAGCCGGAGGTGCCGATCAGGACCGAGAATGCGCCTTCGCGCAGGTGCAGGTTCAGGTTTTTCACCGCCGGCAGCCCGGCGAAGGATTTGTTGACCTCGTTAAATTCAATCACCCGCCTCTCCTTTCAATAATGCTCCCCACAGCGCAAACAGCGCGTCGACGACCACCGCCAGCGCAATCGTCGGCATCACCCCCAGCAGTACCAGATCCAGGGCGCTGCTCAACAGCCCCTGGAAGACCAGCGCGCCAAACCCACCGGCGCCGATAAGGGCCGCGACCACCGCCATACCGACGGTTTGTACACTCACCACCCGCAGGCTGCGCAGCAGAACCGGCAGCGCCAGCGGCAGTTGCACGTGCCAGAAGCGCTGCGCGCCGCTCATCCCCATCGCCGCGGCGCTCTCCAGCGCATCGCGCGGTACCTGCTGTAAACCGGCCACCACCCCGCGAACCAGCGGCAGCAAGGCATACAGCACCAGCGCAATCAGCGCAGGCGTCATCCCGGTGCCGGAAATGCCTCGCTCAGCCAGCCCGGGAAAATGGCGGGCGAGACCGGCCAGCGGGGCGATCAGCAGGCCAAAGAGCGCCACCGAGGGAATGGTTTGAATAACATTGAGAAAGGTAAACACCGGGGCCTGCCACCGCGGCCGGAGCCAGAGGCCGATGCCCACCGGCAGCCCGATCAGCAGCCCCGGCAACAGCGTGCCAAACAGCAGGGTCAAATGTTGACGCAGCGCGTCATCAAACACCTCCTGACGGCTGGCATACTCTTTCAGTAGCGAGAGCTGATTCAGCGCTCCGCTGCCGAGCAGCACGCAGGGAATCAACCAGATTTGCACATTGAGCAGCCAGCGCCAGTGCGCCCGGCTGGTCAGACGCCGGATGGTCTCGCTGGCCAGCAGTAAGCACAGCGCCAGCGCCAGCCACAGGCCGCTTCCCGGCGAGGTGCGGGCCAGCGCGGAGCCGCTGTGCGCCAGCTGTACCGCCGCCTGCCCCGCCCCCCAGAACAGCAGCGCCAGCAACGCATCCAGCATGAGCAAACTGAGCAGCAGCGGCCTGCGTCCCGGTAGCCAGCAGAGAAGGACCAGCAGCAGCGCGCCGCAGACCTGCACCGCCGTCAACCACGGCGCGAGTTGCCAAAGCCAGCGCCCTTCCCCGGACAGCAGACGGTTAGGCGCATAGTTGACGAACGGCAGAGCAACCACCAGCAGCAGGAGACAGGCCAACAGCAGCGATACGCGGTTATAACAGCGAATAGCCACGGATAATCTACTTCAGCAGCCCTTTTTGCTGCAGATAATCTGCGGCAACTTTTTTCGCGTCCAGCCCTTCCACGGCAATGCTGGCATTGAGCTGTTGCAGCGTTTTCTCGTCAAGGCTGGCAAAGACCGGCTGCAGCCATTGCGCGATCTGCGGATAGGCTTTCAGCACCGCTTCGCGCACTACGGGGGTCGGGGCATAGATCGGCTGTACGCCCTGCGGATCGCTGAGCGTTTGCAGCCCCAGCGCCGCCACCGGCCCGTCGGTTCCGTAGGCCATTGCCGCATTCACCCCGGAAGTCTGCTGGGCCGCCGCTTTGATGGTCACCGCCGTATCGCCCCCCGCCAGCGACAGCAGCTGACTTTGCTTGAGCTTGAAGCCGTAGGCTTTTTCAAAGGCCGGGAGCGCATCCGGGCGTTCGATAAATTCGGCGGAGGCCGCGAGCTTAAAGTCGCCCCCTTTTTGCAGCCAGGCGCTGAGGTCGGCCAGCGAGGTCAGATGATTTTTTTCCGCCAGATCCTGACGCACGGCAATGGTCCAGGTGTTATTCGCCGGCGCAGGGGTCAGCCAGATAAGCTTATTCTGCTGCGCGTCGAGGGTTTTGACCTTCTCATATCCCTGCTGCGCGTTCTTCCACGCCGGATCGTTTTCGTCTTTAAAAAAGAAGGCGCCGTTGCCGGTGTATTCCGGATAAATATCTAATTCACCCGCCGTAATTGCCCCGCGCACCACCGGGGTGGTTCCCAGCTGGACCTTATTAACGGTTTTCACGCCATGACTTTCCAGAACCTGCAAAATAATATTGCCCAGCAGCGCCCCTTCGGTGTCAATTTTTGAGCCCACTTTGACCGGCTCCGCCGCCTGAAGCGGCAGGCTGACCAGCGCGACCAGCGCCAGCGCGCCTGACCAGATACTTGCCTTTATCATCCCCGCGTCCCTCTTTAATTTGCGCTCCATTAACAGGAGCTTAAGAGAAAAGCGTAGTTCATTTAGTGCATCCGGAAAAAGAAAAGGCCGAATATTCGGCCTTTGAGACTGACGACGACGCTGTTTTAAACATTGTCTCCGCGTTTCTGCCGGGCGGCGGCTGGCGCTTTACCCGGCCTGTGAAACGCGCGGCTTTCGCTGTTACAACAGCTCGAATTCACTCTGCTTCACGCGGGCGGAGTCGACGCCAATAAAGACGTTGAATTTGCCCGGCTCGGCGTCGTATTTCATTTTCTGATTCCAGAACTTCAGGGCGTCAATTTCAATCGGGAAGGCGACGGTTTGCGTCTCTCCCGGCTTGAGGGTCACGCGCTTGAAGCCGCGCAGCATTTTCACCGGACGGCTCATCGAAGCGGTCACATCCTGCAGATAGAGCTGAATCACCGTTGCCCCTTCGCGTTTGCCGGTATTGGTGACCTGCACGCTGGCGGTGACGCTACCGTCGCGCTGCATGGTCGGCGCCGACATTTTCACGTCGGAGACGCTAAAGGTGGTGTAGCTCAGGCCGTAGCCGAACGGGTACAGCGGGCCATTCGCTTCATCAAAGTAGCGGGAGGTGTATTTGTTCGGTTTGTCGGCATTGTACGGACGGCCGGTATTCAGGTGGCTGTAGTACACCGGAATCTGCCCCACCGAGCGCGGGAACGACATCGGCAGTTTACCGGACGGGTTGGCATCGCCGAACAGCACATCGGCAATGGCGTTACCGCCTTCGGTCCCGGCAAACCAGGTTTCGAGGATCGCGTCAGCCTGCTGATCTTCTTTCACCAGCGCCAGCGGACGACCGTTCATCAGCACCAGTACCAACGGCTTGCCGGTGGCTTTCAGGGCGCTAATCAAATCGCGCTGGCTCTGTGGCAGGGTGATATCGGTACGGCTGGAGGCTTCATGGGCCATGCCCTGCGCCTCGCCGACCACGGCCACCACCACGTCGGACTGCTTCGCCGCCGCCACCGCTTCATCGATCATCGCCTGCGGCGAGCGCGGATCGACCTGCACCGCTTTCTCATACAGGTTGAGGAAATCGACAATACCTTTATCGTTGGTGACGTTAGCGCCGCGGGCATAGATAACCTTGCCTTTGTCGCCCAGCGCGTCTTTGATGCCGGTCAGTACCGTCACCGACTGATCCGCCACCCCTGCCGCCGACCAGCTGCCCATCATGTCACGTTTGCTGTCGGCCAGCGGCCCGATAACCGCAACGGTCCCCGATTTTTTCAGCGGCAGCGTCTCCAGACGGTTCTTCAGCAGCACCAGACTTTGCTGCGCGACTTCGCGCGCTTCTTTGCGATGCAGGCGGCTTTCGGCGTTGGTATCCTGCGGGTCGGATCCCTGCGGACCGAGGTGGCTGTACGGATCGTTAAACAGCCCCATATCATATTTAACGTTGAGCACGTGGCGGGCGGCGTCATCCAACTCAGCCATCGTCACTTTGCCGGATTTGACCAGCCCCGGCAGGTATTTGCTGTAGTACTCATCGCTCATACTCATGTTGATGCCCGACTTCAGCGCCACCCGCACCGCATCTTGCGGATCGGCAGCGACGCCGTGTTTGATCAGTTCTTTGATCGCGCCGTGGTCGGAAACGGTGATGCCTTTGAAGCCCCAGTCATCGCGCAGCACCTCTTTCAACAGCCAGCCATCGGAGGTCGCCGGCGTGCCGTTCAACGAATTAAGCGCCACCATCACCGCGCCGCTCCCGGCATCCAGCCCTGCTTTATACGGCGGCATATAGTCGTTGAACAGGCGCTGCGGGCTCATATCGACGGTGTTGTACTCTTTGCCCCCCTCCACCGCGCCATAGGCGGCAAAGTGCTTCACGCTGGTCATCACCGAGTAGCGATCCGCCGGACTCTTGCCCTGCATCGACTCGACCATCGCCCGTCCCATTTCGGTGGTCAGATAGGTATCTTCGCCGAAGCCTTCCGAGGCGCGACCCCAGCGCGGATCGCGGGAGACGTCGACCATCGGCGCCCAGGTCATGTTGAGACCGTCGTCGGCGGCTTCATACGCCGAAATACGCCCCACCGTGTTAACCGCATCCAGGTTAAAGGAAGAGGCCAGACCCAGGCTTATCGGGAACACGGTACGCTGGCCGTGAATCACGTCATAGGCGAAAAACAGCGGGATTTTCAACCGGCTGAGCTGCATGACCTGGTCCTGCATCGCGCGGATATCCGGACGGGTCACGGTATTGAAAATTGCCCCGACCTGGCCGTCTTTGATCATCTCGCGGATCGCCTCTTTCGGGTTATCCGGCCCGACGCTGATCAGCCTTAACTGGCCAATTTTTTCATCGACGGTCATTTTCTTGAGTAGTTCACTCACAAACGCATCGCGGGCCTGCGGCGTTAGAGGGTGATTGCCGAACAGTTCATCCGCCAACGCGGGTTGCAGCGCCAGACTGACGGCGACGCCTATCGTGCAGAGCCATTTCATTGTTATCTCTCTTCTCTCAGGCCGGGGTTACGGCAAAACATAATAAAAACCGCAGTTTGCCATATATATAAACAAGACGCCTGCACAATGCTAAGGTTCTTCTCTGATTTTTCGACACATTCATGCACAAAATTGTCATACAAAGCGCTATGCTTAATCCCGATATTTTCGCTACCACCACAAGGAGTGGATCATGTCATCGGCACCAACATCGAATAATTCTGATTTTCTGGCGGAACTGGCAAGACTGGTTGGCTCCTCCCACCTGTTAACCGATCCGGCAAAAACCCAACGCTACCGTAAAGGTTTCCGCTCCGGCCAGGGCGACGCGCTGGCGGTGGTGTTCCCTGGAACCCTGCTGGAACTGTGGCGCGTGCTGAGCGCCTGTGTCGACGCCGATAAAATCATTTTGATGCAGGCAGCGAACACCGGACTGACCGAAGGTTCAACCCCAAGCGGCAACGACTATGACCGCGAGATAGTCATCATCAGCACCCTGCGCCTCGATAAGCTGCACCTGCTGGATAAAGGCGAACAGGTGCTGGCGTTTCCGGGCACCACGCTCTACTCGCTGGAAAAAGCGCTGAAGCCGCTGGGTCGCGAGCCGCATTCGGTGATCGGCTCTTCCTGCATCGGCGCCTCGGTGATCGGCGGGATCTGCAACAACTCCGGCGGTTCGCTGGTACAACGCGGCCCGGCCTACACCGAGATGTCGTTATTTGCGCAGATTGACGAAAACGGCAAGCTGCGGCTGGTGAACCACCTCGGGATTGACCTCGGCACCACGCCGGAACAGATCCTCAGCCGCCTCGACGACGACCGTATCAAGGACGATGATATTCAGCACGATGGCCGCCACGCCCATGACCACGATTACGTCACTCGCGTGCGCGACGTCAACGCCGACACCCCGGCGCGCTACAATGCCGACCCGGATCGCCTGTTTGAATCCTCCGGCTGCGCCGGCAAGCTGGCGGTCTTCGCCGCGCGCCTCGATACCTTCCCGGCGGAAAAACGCCAGCAGGTCTTTTACATCGGCAGCAATAGCCCGGCGGTGCTGACGGAGATCCGTCGTCATATTCTGGCAGAGTTTCAGCATCTGCCGGTGGCGGGTGAATACATGCATCGCGATATCTACGATATCGCCGAGCGCTACGGCAAAGACACCTTCCTGATGATCGATAAGCTCGGCACCGACAAAATGCCGTTCTTCTTCACCATGAAAGGCCGCACCGACGCCATGCTGGAGAAAGTGTCGCTGTTTAAGCCCCACTTTACCGACCGCTTCATGCAAAAGCTCGGACACGTCTTCCCGGCGCATCTACCGGAGCGGATGAAAAGCTGGCGCGATAAATATGAACATCACCTGCTGCTGAAAATGGCCGGCGATGGCATCGAAGAAGCCCAGACCTGGCTGACGGAATACTTCCGCGATGCCGAGGGCGATTTCTTTGCCTGCACCCCGGAAGAGGGGAGCAAAGCGTTTCTTCACCGCTTTGCCGCCGCAGGGGCCGCTATCCGTTACCAGGCGGTACACGCCGACGAGGTGGAAGATATCCTGGCGCTGGATATCGCCCTGCGCCGTAATGATACCGAGTGGTTTGAGCATCTGCCGCCGGAGATCGACAATCAGCTGGTGCACAAGCTCTATTACGGTCACTTTATGTGCCACGTCTTCCATCAGGATTACATCGTCAAAAAAGGCGTCGATGCCCACGAACTGAAAGAGAAGATGCTGAAACTGCTGAAAGCGCGCGGCGCGCAGTACCCCGCCGAGCATAACGTCGGCCATCTCTATGAAGCGCCGGAGAGCTTAAAGCAGTTCTACCGCCAGAATGACCCGACCAACAGCATGAACCCGGGGCTCGGAAAAACCAGTAAGCACAAGTACTGGGGTGAGCGCCAGGCGAACGGGAGTCACGGCGCTGAAGAGCACTAATCAGGGGTGACGAGTTACGGGATTCTGTATTACGCTGCACGCCGGAGAAACGCCTCTCCGGCAAACCTGGTTAAGGAGTCCCATCATGTCCGAAGCGGATATGTTACACGGCGCTGAATTAGAGATCCGCGAAGCCCTGCCCGATGACGCGCACGCCATCGCGGCGCTGTACGTCTGGCACGTGCTGAACGGACGCGCCTCCTTTGAAGATATTCCCCCGACCGTCGATGAAATGCGCAAGCGGATCAAAACCGTGCGTGACAACGGGCTGCCCTGGCTGGTAGCGCTGTGGCGTGGCACGATCGTCGGCTACTGCTACGCGACGTTTTACCGTCCTCGCCCCGCCTATCGCTATACGCTTGAAGAGTCGATTTATGTCGAGTCCGGCATGGGCGGACGCGGCATCGGCAGCGCCCTGCTCACGCAGCTGATTGCAAAGTGCGAACAGGGCCCGTGGCGGCAGATGCTGGCGATTATCGGCGACGGGCATAACAATGCCGGCTCGCTCGCCATTCACAAAAAATTTGGTTTTACCGTGGCGGGTCAGCTGCGGAGCGTCGGGTACAAGATGGGCGACTGGCGGGATACGTTAATTATGCAGCGCCAGCTCGGCGAGGGCGACTTAACCATACCGGAATAAAAAATCCCCCGCCCGCACGCGCGAGTCGGGGGAGAGGCATTAATCGTTTTGCGCGGTCTGCGTGCCGCCTTTCAGCATCGCATCCGCCATCTGCGCCTCACGCTGCTTTTTATAGCTCAGCGCGGAGGCCGGAACCGGCATCACCTTCCCGGTTTCAACCCAGGTACGCAGACGACTGGCGTCGGCGAAGTGAGTATATTTGCCGAACGCATCCATCACCACCAGCGCCACCGGGCGCTGATTAATCACCGTTCTCATGACCAGGCAGTGGCCCGCGGCGTTAGTAAAGCCGGTTTTGGTCAGCTGGATATTCCAGTTATCCCGATAGACCAGGTGGTTGGTGTTGCGAAACGGCAGCGTATAGGCTGGATGGGCGAAGGTGGCGGTGTCTTCTTTGGTAGTGCTCAGCTGACCGATCAGCGGATACTGCTCGGTGGCCATCAGCAGCTTCGTCAGGTCGCGCGCGGTCGATACGTTGTGAATCGACAGGCCCGTCGGCTCAACGTAGCGAGTATGGGTCATGCCCAGCGCCTGGGCCTTGGCGTTCATGGCGCGAATAAAGGCGTCATAGCCGCCGGGATAATGGTGGGCCAGGCTTGCGGCAGCGCGGTTTTCGGAGGACATCAGCGCCAGCAGCAGCATATTACGGCGGCTGATTTGGCTGTTCAGACGCACGCGTGAATAGATGCCTTTCATCTCCGGCGTGTGGCTGATATCCACGGTGAGCATCTCGTCTAACGGCAGATGCGCATCCAGCACCACCATCGCGGTCATTACTTTGGTGATCGACGCAATGGGGCGAACCAGATCCGGCTGGCTCTGGTAAATAATCTTTTTGCTGGCGAGATCAACGATCATCGCACTGCCGGAAGCAATTTCCGGCTGCAGGGCCGTCGCGGCCACGGGGGTTTTTGCTATCGCCTGGGGCGCAAAAGGCACAGCCAGAAGCAAGGTCAGGCTGAGCAAAGAAACTCGAAATTTCGGCATCGTGAGCATTCTGAAAAGTATTCTTGCACGTTATTAACGTACGCTGCGTCGCCGGGGAAACAGGCAACGCTGGCAAACCCTATCATACCCCGGCAGAACGCGACCTGACTAATAAGAATCGTGAGCAAATGCTGCATTGCCGGCATAAATATCCATTTATGCCGGCAATAGATTCACTCATCAAACGGTTCAGGCGACGGCCGCCTGAACCCTCAGCAACAGAATTAAAACAGTCGGTAGCCGTATCCCCAGAGAATAACGGTTATCGCCAGCAGGACTTCAAGCACCAGCACCCCGATGGCCAGGGTGGAACTGGCAAAGCTGAGCCCCTCCTCTTTATTAATGCTCAGGAAGGTCGGGATGCCGAGATACAGCAGGTAGCCGGTGTAACACAGCGCGATCGTCCCCACCAGCGCACACAGCCAGACCAGCGGATAAAGCGCTACCAGCCCGCTGAGAAACAGCGGCGTGGCGACATACCCGGCAAACACCATGCAGCGTTTAAGCGATGGCCGCTGCGGATAGTTTCTGGCCATCCACCAGATAATCCTCCCCATCACCGCGACCCCGCCCAGCATCACGGCATAGAACACCACCGCCAGCGCCAGACCGGTCATCAGCGAAAGTTTTACCACGGTGCCATCGCCAAAGTTCCAGCCAAGCTGCGTGGTGCCGATAAAGGCGCAGATAACCGGAACCGCAGCCATGACCAGCACATGGTGCGTATAGTGGTGCGAAATCGTCTCGTTTTCGCTCTTGATAACGCTCATCTCTTGATTCGGATGAGAGAATAATCCCCAGACATGGTTCATAGCATCCCCCTTGTCACGGCCTCGTACAGCACTGATCCAAGTATAATTCACCCTGAGCGATTAGTTTATGTACAGCAATAAAAATGCGCTATTCGCGCAGGCAGTTTGCAGGCGACAGTGCGGAGAAAGCGCAGCGTAGGCGTAGTTCGTGGAGATTTGATGCGGCTGGCTCCCCTTTCGGGCCGCCATCGCTCGTTGTGAGCCCTGCCCTGCTGCAAAATGACGAGCAAAACCGACCTGATGAGAGAGACGCTTAACCTCGTTTTAAGCCCCAGGGTGTATGATTAACCCATTGATGATTGATCCCGTTGATTCTTCACGCTGCACAACCGGCACGATTGGTCGCCAGACATGCGCGGAAGCATAAGGGGTAAGGGAGTTTATTTTTGTATGGATATCAATAACCTGATTTCCCATTATGGCTACGCTGCGCTGGTCATTGGCAGCATGGCGGAAGGTGAAACCATCACCCTGCTGGGCGGCGTGGCCGCGCATCAGGGTTTATTAAAATTTCCCCTGGTCGTTATCTCCGTTGCCTTGGGCGGGATGATTGGCGATCAGCTGCTGTATCTGCTGGGCCGACGTTTTGGCGGCAAGCTGCTAAAGCGCTTTTCCCACCATCAGGCGCGGATACGCAAAGCGCAGCGCATGATTCAGCGCCGCCCCTATCTGTTTGTGATTGGGACCCGTTTTATGTACGGTTTCCGGGTCATCGGGCCGTTATTGATCGGCGCCAGCCGCCTGCCGCCCAAAGTGTTCCTGCCGCTGAATGTTCTCGGCGCGCTGGTGTGGGCGCTGATATTCACCACGCTGGGCTATCTGGGTGGGGAGGCCATTGGGCCGTGGCTGCATCATCTTGATGCGCATCTGAAGCACTGGATTTGGCTGATTCTGGTGGTCGCGCTGGTGGTGGCCGCGCACTGGTGGTTCAGACGCCGCGAGGCGAAAAAGAAAGAGTAGCGGCAGCGGGCAAAGCGCACCGGGGTATCCCCGATGCGCGGGTGAAGCCGGTCTGCGCCGGCGGTTTATTTTGTGGTCTGGTGGTAGCCGCCGCCCAACGCTGAAGTCAGCTGAATGCTGGCATCCAGCCACTGGCCGCGCAGGCGCAGCGCGGTAATACGCTCCTGCAGCGCAGGCAGTCTGGCCATACTGACACGTGACCCGGGAAGAATCCCGGCGCTCATGCGGGCCTCCGCCAGATTCACCGTCCGCTGCGCATCTTTTTCAACCTGCTGCTGCTGCTGGTTCTTCTCCATCAGAGTCTCAACCTGGCTGGCGGTCTTCGCCACCTGGTTCACCGCGTCAACAACCGCTTTGTTATATTTTGCCACCGACAGATTATTCTGCGCGCTGGCAATATCGAGGTTGGCATTCAGTCTGCCGCTATCAAAGACAGGCAGCGTCAAGCCAGCGGACAGCCCCATCTGCTGGGCGGAATGGCGGAAAAGATCGCTGAGGTGCAGCGCATCCTGCTGCAGGAAGGCCATCAGGTTGATGTCCGGATAGAACGCCGCTTTCGCCGCATCAACCTCACTCAGCGAGGCCTCGATATACCAGTGGGCCACCTGCAGATCCGGGCGGCGCGCCAGCAGCTCATACCCCAACTCCGTCGGCATCTGCGCGCTCACCTGCGGCAGATTAACCGGATGCAGATTCAGCGCCTGACTCTGGCTGTTGGTCAGCGCCATCAGACGCGCTTCGATCTCTTTCATGTTGCCCGCAACGTCCGCCAGCTGCTGGTCGGTTTTACTGACATTGATATCGTTTTCAGCCCCTTCGGCCGAGTTGGTGATCCCGCGCTGATACAGCGCCTGGTCAACGCTGACAATATTATTCTGTTCGCTTTTCACCTGCTGGAGCACGGTTTTCACCGCGGCTTCGGTCTGCCACTGCCAGTAGAGTCGCGCCACGCTGCTGGCCAGCAGCTCGCGGGTTTGCGCCTCTTCCGCCACCTGCGCTTTGAGTTCACCGATGCGGGCTTTCACCAGCGCCCGGTTTTTCCCCCACAGATCGAGATCCCAGCCCGCCGTCAGGCCAAAGGTGCCGTTGGTGTACCAGGGCCCGGTATTGCCGTCGGTATCCGTTGCAAACGGCCCCATCAGCCCCTCCGCCGACATTTTCTGCCGTTCAACATTGGCAGAGAAATCCATCTCCGGCCCAAGACTGGCTTGCGACATACGTGCCTGGGCTTCCGCCAGCTTGATACGCTGATTGGCAATCTGCATATCCGGGGCATTCGCCAGGGCGCGCTGGATCAGATTATTCAGCTGCGGGTCGTGGTAATCCTGCCACCAGTTGCTTTGCGGCCAGCCGTTTTTAACCGCCGCGGGCAGATCCATTGACACATGAGAGGCAGGTGTCTGCTGCTGCGGCGGAGCGCCAATATCATGGGACGGCGCGCAGCCAGCCAGAGCGATGACCAGGGGGAACCCAGCCAATACGCTTTTTCTCAGAGTAAGATTCATTAGACAGGTCAGGTAACTAAACAAGGTTGGTTATACTAAGTTAAATGAAATTAAGCCGTTTAGTAAAGTGTGTGACTAAACACCTGGATAATTAAAAATAATCAAATAATTCATGGAGTGATAATGAGCCAGAATATCTACGATGATCCTGATTTTTTTGCAGGATATGCCACTCTCGACCGATCGGTAAAAGGGCTTGACGGCGCGCCGGAGTGGCCGGCCATTCAACGTATGCTGCCACCTTTACGCGGCCTGCGCGTCGTCGATCTCGGTTGCGGCTACGGCTGGTTTTGCCGCTGGGCGCGTGAACAAGGTGCCGCGCAGGTGACCGGCGTTGATCTTTCCAGCCGGATGCTCGACCGCGCGCGCGAAATGGGCCAGGGGGACGATATTGACTACCGCTGTGAAGATTTGCAGAGGCTGACCCTGCCGGCCGACTCATGCGAGCTGGTCTACAGTTCGCTGGCTCTGCACTATCTCCCCGATGTCGCCCCGCTGTTCGCCGTGATTTACCAGGCGCTGACCCCCGGCGGCACGCTGCTCTTTTCCGCTGAACACCCTGTCTACACCGCCCCGCTACGCCAGGGCTGGCAGAAAGATGACGCCGGGCAGAAAATCTGGCCGGTGAGTCACTATCAGCAAGAGGGAGAGCGAATCAGCAACTGGTTTGCCGACGGGGTGAAAAAACAGCACCGGAAGCTGGCCAGCTGGATAAACCTGCTGATTGCCGCCGGTTTTGTGATTGAGCATCTCGATGAATGGGGGCCAACGGCGGAGCAAATCGCCGCCCAGCCGGGGCTGGATGAGGAAAAAGAGCGGCCGATGATCTTTCTGCTGCGCGCCCGCAAGCCGGCATAATAAGCACAAGGCCCGGAGAATATCCGCGCCTTGTGCGGGGTGAGGAGGCGATTTTAGCGACGGTGCTCGCCTCTCTGTCGGAGGGCGCTAACGCCTTGCCTGGCCACCAAAGCCGTCAGGCAATCACTCTTTTAAGCTGCCGCCATGGCTGGCAATCACCTCTTTGTACCAGTAGAAGCTTTTCTTCTTGCTGCGCGCCAGGGTTCCGTTGCCGTTATCATCGCGATCGACGTAGATAAAGCCGTAACGTTTGGACATCTCCGCTTTCGAAGCGCTGACAAGGTCGATGGGCCCCCAGCTGGTAAAGCCCAGCAGCTCCACGCCGTCTTCAATGGCTTCTCGCGCCTGCACCAGATGGTCGTTCAGGTAGCTGATACGGTAGTCATCGTTAATGCTGCCGTCAGTTTCAACGGTATCTTTCGCCCCCAGCCCGTTTTCAACGATAAACAGCGGCTTCTGATAGCGATCCCACAGCACGTTAAGTAGCGTCCGCAGACCCAGCGGATCGATCTGCCAGCCCCACTCGGAGCTTGCCAGATGCGGGTTCGGCACCATGCTGAGAATATTGCCACGCGCCTTTTTGTTCAGCTCCTCGTCGGCGGTGACACAGCCGGTCATGTAATAGCTGAAGGAGATAAAATCGACGGTCTCTTTCAGCGCCGCGCGGTCGGCATCGGTGATGGTAATATTCATTCCCTGGTCGCGGAAGTAGCGCAGCATGTAGCCTGGATACTCGCCCCGGCACTGCACGTCGCCAAAGAACTGCCAGCTGCGATTCTGTTGCAGGGTTTCAAAGATGTCTTCCGGTTTACAGCTGAGCGGGTACATTAAACCGCCCAGCAGCATATTGCCGATTTTGCCCTCGGGCACTATCTCATGACAGGCTTTTACCGCCAGGGCGCTCGCCACCAGCTGATGGTGAATGGCCTGATAGACCGCCTCTTTACTGCTCCCTTCCGGCAGGCCGACGCCGGTCATCGGGGCATGCAAGGACATATTGATTTCGTTAAAGGTCAGCCACAGCTTGACTTTGTCTTTATAGCGGGTAAACACCGTTCTGGCGTAGCGTTCGAAGAAACCAATCACCTCGCGGCTGCCCCAGCCGCCGTAGTTTTTCACCAGCGCCCACGGCATTTCATAGTGCGATAGCGTCACCAGCGGCGTGATATTGTGCTGAGCCATTTCAGCAAACAGCCGGTCGTAAAAGGCCAGCCCGGCCTCATTTGGCTCGGCATTGTCGCCGTCGGGGAAAATCCGCGTCCAGGCAATCGACACCCGCAGGCAGTTGAAGCCCATCTCCGCAAACAGACGGATATCTTGCGGGTAGCGATGGTAAAAATCGATCGCGATATCTTTGATACCGCTATCGCCCGGCACGCGTTCAACGACGTCGCCAAAGACGCCATGCGGCTGTACATCTGAGGTTGATAATCCTTTGCCATCTTCCAGATACGCGCCTTCCACCTGGTTTGCCGCGGTTGCGCCGCCCCATAAAAACGTCTGCGGGAATCTCTTCATCTTTCTCTCCTCTGATTAATGGCTGACGGACAACAGCGGCTGGCCGGCATCAACCACGCTGGTGGATTCGATGTCTACGGAACGATAATCGTCGCTGTTGCTGATAATAATCGGGGTCGCCAGGTCATAACCGGCGTCCAGAATGGCCTGGCGATCAAATTCGAGCAGCAAATCACCGGCTTTGACCTTATCGCCTTCTTTAACATGGGCGGTAAACGGCGCGCCATCGAGTTTCACGGTGTCAATACCGACATGGATTAACAGTTCAATGCCGCTATCGCTGAGCAGGCCAATCGCGTGCCTGGTCTGAAATAGTGACGCCACCTCTCCGGAGAACGGCGCAATCACTTTGCCGACGGCGGGAATGATCGCCACGCCTTTTCCCAGCAGACCGCTGGCAAAGGTGCTATCGGGGACCTGATCCAGCGCCAGTACGGTACCGGACATCGGGGCAAGAATATCGTTTTCCGATACCGGGGCAAGCGGGACGTCCGCTGCTTCCGTCCGGCTCACCGGCAGTCCGGCGATAAAGGTCAGCGCGCAGGAGATAACCAGTGCAGCCACGATACCAATCGCTCCGCCCCATACGGTGTCGTCGATCCCGTGCGGCGGAATCATCTGCGCGAGGGTGAAAATATTGGCAAAGCCAAAGGAGTAGACGTGGCTGTCGCTCAGCCCAACGATGGCTCCACCGATGGCACCGGCCACACAGCCAAAGATAAACGGGCGACGCAGCGGCAGAGTCAGGCCATAAATCGCCGGTTCGGTGATGCCAAAGATCCCGGCGGATACCGCAGAGCCGGCCAGCACTTTTTGCCGCGCATCGCGGGTGCGCAGGAATATTCCCAGCGCCGCCCCGACCTGCCCCATCACCGCCGGCAGCAGCATCGGCAGCATCGAGTCCTGTCCCAGCACCGTCAGATTATTAATCATCAAGGGGATCAACCCCCAGTGCAGGCCAAAAATAACGCAGACCTGCCACAGCGCCCCCATCGCCGCGCCCGCCAGCCACGGCGCGACCGTGTAGATAATCTGGTAGCCGTGGGCCAGCAGTTGACTTAGCCAGGTGGCCACCGGGCCGATAGCGAGGAAGGTCAGCGGAACCACTACGGCGATGCAAAACAGCGGCGTAAAGAAGTTTTTCATTGCTGAAGGGAGCAGCGCATTGCTTTTGCGCTCCAGCCAGCAGCTCACCCACGATGCGAGGATAATCGGGATCACCGAGGAGCTGTAGTTGATAAAGGTCACCGGGATGCCGAGAAAGTACGCCGCCTCCGAGCCGGGCTGCTGGGCCGCATCAAAAGCCTGAATCATCATCGGATGGGTCAATGCCCCGCCGATCACCATGGTAATAAACGGATTACCACCGAATTTTTTCCCGGCGGTATAGCCCAGAAACAGCGGGAAGAAAAAGAACAGCGCATCGCTGGCGGCAAACCAGATTTTATAGGTCCCCTGCTGCGGAGTCAGCCAGCCGCAAACCACCGCCAGCGCCAGCAGCCCTTTCAGGATCCCCGAGGCCGCCAGTACGCCGATAAACGGCGTGAAAATGCCGGAAACCACATCAATCACCTGGCCAAGCACCGAGGTTTTGTCCCCGGAACTGGCCACCGGTTCGCTGTCGTCCGTCAGACCCGCTTCATTGCGTACCGCCTGCCAGACATCGTGGACGTGGTTACCGATCACCACCTGAAACTGGCCACCGCTTTCCACCACCATGATGACGCCAGGGTTTGTCTTCAGTCCTTCCGCGTCCGCCTTCTTGTTCTCTTTGAGCTTAAAGCGCAGCCGTGTGGCGCAGTGAACCAGACTCACGATATTCTCTTTGCCACCAACCCGGCTAAGAATATCCTGCGCGAGTGCTTTATATTCCATGCTGTTTTCCTTACTTCCGCTGCCCGCAGGCAACCGTGACTGAGTATAAAAATAAAAAAAACCCGAGAACCACGCCGGATATGGCGTCGCGCTCAGGTTTTGCCTGCGTTATGCAGTAACAATCCAGTTTTCAGATAAAGGGAGTTAACGCCCTTCTTTTCTCACCCGCTCGATATGGATGGCGAGAAACATAATTTCTTCCGTCGTCAGCGACCGCTGATAGCTTTTCTGTAGATGAATCGCGACGGTTTCTGCACATTTCCACGCTTTGGCGTAGTTATCTTTCACCGCACTGTGCAAGGTGACATCATCATCTGCGACCACCGTGCGCGTCAGCATCCGCTGGGCGAAAAACTTCAGGTGAGTGACAAAGCGCTGGTAGCTCAGCGACTCTTCGTCATAGTTCAACTGCAGTTGATACTTCACCAGCTGCAGGATTTCCTGCATTACCCGGGTGACATGCATCACTTCCGGCATTTCGCTGTTGAGCTGCGCGGTGACCAGGTGCAGCGCAATAAACCCGGCCTCATCTTCGGCGAGCTCAACGCCGAGCCGCCTGGCGATAATCGCCCGCGCCTCCTGCCCGAGCTCAAATTCCTTCGGATAAAGCCGCTTAATTTCCCACAGCAGTACGTTGCGGATCGTCACCCCATTCTTTTGCCGTTCAATGGCAAAATGGCAGTGATCGGTCAGGGTGATATACAGGCTCTCCTGCAACTTACCTAACCGCCCGCGCGCCAGTTCAATAATCCGATCGCAGGTGGTCATCACTTCTAACGGTATCTGACTGAGTAATTCACCTAAACGGCCAACCAGTTCATCGCTCTGTAGCGCGAAGATCTTTTCAATTTTACTTTCGTCCAGTGAGTCGCCGACGCGTTTCTGAAAGGCTAGCCCTCGCCCCATCACCACCTGTTCGCGTCGCTGCTCATCTAAAACAACCACCACATTATTATTAAGAACTTTGGCGATTTGCATATGAACCCCAGAAACAAAAAAACCTGACCCCCGACAAATGCCGGGAAATCAGGTTTTGCCTGCCGAAGCAGTAGCAATCCAACACCCGCACTGTAGCAATTTCTTCCGCCGTCTCAACCCGCGAAGCAGAAAAACGTGATACGGATCGCGACTAATCCACTTATCTACTCCGGTTGTGGTAACGAGCGCTGCTCAAAGGCGCGGTATTCCAGCGAATAAAACGACGCCTGTCGCCGATGGTAGGCGGAATCCACGCAGCCAATACCGACAAACGCGCCGGTAAATTCGCCATAGCGGCTGTATTCATCAGAAAACAAGGCGGTGCTGTAGGTCTGGCCTATGGCGTGGAAGGTCTGATTGTCTGGCGACCAGAAAAACCGCGTCGACTTTCCGTCAATCGCCAGCCGCAGATAAACCGGGCCATCCACGCCGGACACCGTTGCCAGATGATCTTCCCGCTTCAGACCGTTATCGACATGAATAATATAAAAGCGTGAACAGCGCTGCCGATCGTCAAAGGTTTTCTGCAGGAACAGATAGTTCATGTTGTCGTAGTACAGCACCAGTCCGGCGCTGTGCTGGAACACCTCGGGTTGAAAATCCATGCATGCCGTCAGCGTGGCGTACACCGAGGTCAGTTTCCGCGCCAGCAGACTGACGCGGTTCTCAGAACACAGCGACTCCTGACCGCGTAGCGACAGATACCCTTCTTCGGGCGCATAGCGCGTGAAGTCCGCAGCCGGAATGCGCGGCGCATACCACTCCGGCGACAATCCCTGCGCAGAAAAATCAACCTGCTCAACCCGTTCAGCCTGCTCATCAACCGCGGTCGATGGCCCTATTTCGACATATTCCTGCGCCAGGTTGCCGCCCGCACTCAGGCGCAGCCACCCTTCCGGAGTCCAGCGCATTTTTTGAAGTGCGGTCTCTCGTCCCAGCGTACAAGCCAGTTCCGGAAGCAGCGGTCGGGCGCACAGGTGGGCTACGATGACATTCCCATGATCATCTTCGACATAGCTGGCGTGACCGGATTTTTGCAGCGCCGATGCCGGATTAAAACACTCCCGCCGCAGATAGTCTTTATCAAACGCCGATGCGGAGGTTTTCTCGATATGCACCGGCTTTTGCAAATCCTCCGCTCGCGCCGAGGTTAGCAGCGGGCTTTGCGGATCTTTTTCATAAGGGCCCAGAATATGCCGCGCCCGTCCGAGGGTTACGCAGTGGCCGTAGCCAGTGCCGCCCTCGGCGCACATGATGTAATAATAGCCATTGCGCCGGGTGATATGCGCCCCTTCCGCCATGCCATACACCCCTTGCCAGATCCGCTGCGGATAGCCAACCGGCGCTTTCGCCAGCGGATCGTACTCCACGATCGAGATCGCCCCGCTATAGTCATCCCGGGTCTCCCAATCGACGGCGACGATCCATTTTCTACCGTCATCGTCGTGGAAAACAGAGGCGTCATAGCCCACGGAGTGGATATAGACCGGCTCGCTCCATGGACCGCTAATCTCCGCGGCGGTGACCAGATAGTTATCGACATCAAAATAGCGGCCATTCATGGCGTTCATGATGCCGTAAACCACGTAAAAGAGCTGGTCGGCTTCACACCAGGTGAGACACGGCGCCCAGATACCTTTGGCGGAGCGCAGCTTGCGCAGATCCAACGTTTGCGGATCGTTGAGCACATGGGTGCGTAACGTCCAGTTCTCTAAATCGGTGGAATGATAGACCGGAATACCGGGAAACCATTCGAATGACGAAACGGCAATATAATAGTCAGCGCCCCGCCGACAGATTGCCGGATCAGGATTAAAACCACCTAATACTGGATTTTTAATCATTAACCACGTCCTTTTTAAATTATAACGTACTGGTTTTTTCCACCATCGCCAGCGAGCGATCGGATAAAGAATAACGGCGCATAATGAGCACCAACGCCAGCACCAGAACCGCCGGTAATATGGTAAAAATTAATTTAATTGTCAGAATTGCCGCCTGCGGTTGCTGCGCCGCGCCACCGATATAACCACTCCATGACAATAGCCAGCCCATCAGCGCACCGCCGATTGCAATACCTAATTTGATGGCAAAAAGATTGGTTGAAAAAACGATACCACTCATTTTCTTACCGGTATCTCTTTCAATCGCATCAACGACATCCGAAAGCATCGCCCACTGCAATGGCGTGGCCGCCAGTTGAATAAAATTAATCGCAATAATAAAAGCAAAAATAATGATTAGCGACGACTGGGAAAAGAAATAGAGCAGCGCCAGTAATATCGCCTCGAGCAACATCGCCAGCTTAAATCCCCGAACCTTATCCATGCCACGAAAAATATAGACCGATAAAATGGTTCCGGCTAACCCGGAAACAATTGATATGGTGATCATCATGCTGCTCAGGTCGCTGCGTCGCAAAACGTAATTACAGAAGTAAATAATGATCCCCATTTTAAAGATAACCGCGACCAGATTGACGACGTTAAGCGTAAAGAGGATGCGCCAGTCCCGGTTTTTCAATAATATACGCAGATCCTGCAACAGACTCCCGCGATTGGCATCGATTGTCGCGATCGAGGTCTCTTTGGTCAGGAAGAAACAGAGGTAAAACAAAATAATGCCCAGGCTGCTAATCAGCACCATGGCATAAAAATAGCCATTCTGGATATTTCCTTTCCCCAGCCATGCCACCGCAGGAAGCGCGGCCACTGAGACTAATAGCCCACCTGCGGAGCTCATGGCGAAGCGCCAGGATTGCAACGATACCCGTTCGACGGAGCTCTGGCTGATATTGTTAATCATCGCGCAATAGGGAACATTAATGGCGCTATATAACAGCGATAGCAGGGTATAAGAACAATAGGCGTAAATCAGCTTGCCGGTATAGGAAAAATCAGGCGTGTAAAAGGTCAGCATGCACATTACGCCAAACGGAATCGCAAACCACAGCAAATAAGGACGAAACTGGCCATATTTAGTGCGCGTGCGGTCAGTCACCGCGCCGATCCCCACATCAAAAAAAGCATCAATTACCCGAACGGCTAAAAACATCGTCCCCATATGCGCCGGTGACAAACCAAATATATCCGTATAAAAATAGGCCATAAATAACATGATGGATGACCATACCAAATTACAGGCGGTGTCTCCAAGTCCATAGCCCATTTTCTGATACCAGTTTAATGGCATTATTCTGTTCATTGATGATAGCCCCATACAAAGAAAGGTTGTTGCTGCTGACAAGGCCATTGTAGTCCCGTCTCCTCCCTCAATATGTATAAATAGAGGATAGCTATATAATAAAAGTGAACCTGCCCTGTGATGGCTATCGCATTTACATTAAGAACGCTTTTTGTTTTATTTGCCGATCGGCATATAGTATAAAAAAGGAGGCGTTTTATGCATGATGACCCGGTAACATATGAAAATATCATTACGCTGACCCAAGAACTCTACTACCTGCAGCAATATCAGCTCCCCGAGTATTCTGGCGATGATGTAAAGACACATTTTCACTTTATGTATGAATTAATGTGGTTCGATCGTTCCTGTGGTTATTTTGGCATCAACGATCGGCAGCTCCCGATAAAAAACGGCACGCTGATTTTCGTACCGGCGCTGATCCCCCATGCGATGTACCTGACTCCCGAGTACAATCACAACCGCTATCTGTTCCAGTTTGAATTTGATTTTCTCAATCCGCTGGCGGTGAGCCATTTTTCCCGACAAAAGGATCGCATCCGGGTTCTGTATCCGGATCCCGCGACCGGCGGGCAGTTGACGGCACTGTTTGACTGGGCCGTGAGTCTGGGAAAGAAAGCGGATAACCAGGCGGTATTTTTGAAAAGCATCGCTCTGCTGATGGAGTTCGTGTTCTCCCTGGACCACGATGATGAGACGTTCCCCCATGCTCCCGGCAGTGACTTTGTGAGCAGAGTGCGGCAATTAGTGTATGAGATTGAAGAGCATAAAGCCTGGGAGACCACCACGCTGGAGGCGGCGCAGCGGTGCCAGGTATCGAAGTCCTACTTTTCGCGCATGTTTAAGCAGCTGTTTAACATGACGTTCAAAGAGTATATTTTTCTGCGTAAGCTCAAGGTGGCGGTACAACTGCTGACCTCCAGCCAGCTAAAAATCGTTGATGTAGCCCAAACCGCGGGCTTTACCGATAGCGCCTATTTCTGTTTACGCTTCCGCCAGCACCTCGGCTGCACGCCGCTGGAATTTCGCGACCGTCTGGATAACCGACGCGTCGGATAACACCCGCCCGCACGGCGGGCAGATGTCCGTCGGCCTGTCGATTCAGAAAGTCACCACGGTTTTCCACTCGATTACCCAGGCATCCTGAGTCTGAGCGACGCCGCCCGGGCGATGCCAGTACTGCAGGCCTGGCTGCAGCTCAAGCCACGAAACCGGACGCAGGCGGTAGTACAGTTCAGCATTCACCGAATGCCCGGCCACCGGCTGATAGTTCGCCGCGTAGTAGTCCGTAGCTCCGCTGACCTCATTCATATACTGCTGGTTGCGCGCATAATGGTTGCTCATATCCATCCAGGTCAGGCCAAAGCCCAGCCAGTCTTGCGGGCGGGCGTCAAAGAGGCCGCGATAGCGCATTGATGCGGCCACGGAGGTATGGATGTAGTTGCTGCGCTGATCGCTATAGCTGCCGCTCAGCGAGACGCTCATCCCGCGGTCAGGGTCGTCGACATGGCGGGTTATCTGCTGGTTCATCCCGGCATACAGAAACCAGGTGCTATCGTGTTGCGCATATCCTTGTGGGTCAGTGGCTCCGGGGCCGCCGGATTTTCCGGTATACAGATCGCTCTGCGGCGCGTTGGTGTAGAGCACACCGAGGTTATACGCGCCGGAGAGGCCGTTGATTACCGGCCGCGCTTCAATCTCTACCGGCAGCAGAATGCCTTTACTGCCTTTTGTCGACCAGCTCCACGCGTGGCTGCGAGAGGAGGCCTCCGGGTTTTGCTCCATGACACCGCCCTTCAGCGTCAGCGTCGGGGTCAGCTTATATTCCACGGTCGTTCCCCAGGTATGGACGTTCCAGTTGTTCCAGGTCATCGAGTTGGCGGACTTACCGCCGCACTGTGAAAGCAGCTGGAAATCGCAGGGGATAATCTGATCGAAGGTCTGCACCTTATTCATCATGCCGATACGCCACGTCAGACGGCGGTCATCGAAGCTACGGGCAAAGGTCAGCCAGCCAAGACGAGTAATCGACTGACCTCCCCAGCTCTCCTGCGCCAGATCGTTAAAATTAACCCGCGGATCCTGTAACCGCTGGGTGGTCAGGTTGTCATCGTGGTTACGGTTAACGATATTTCCCTCGATGCGTGCATCCGGGATCCCGGTCCAGCGCTCCAGGTCCTGCGTAAAGGTCAGAGCGACCTGATCGATATAAGCCAGCTGTTTGTCATGATTATATCCGCCACCGGCGTTGTAACCCATTTCATTGAGGTAACCGAGATTATAATTAAATCCGTTATCTTCAAGGATTGGACGAATCCCTGACATCTCTCCGAGCAGACCTTTTTGCGGGTTCTCAAAACCTAATACCGTACCGTTCCATTTTTCCGTTTCCGCGGCAAAAGCGCCGGGAGTTAACAGAGAAAATGTCACTATCAACAGGAGGTGATTTATTTTTTTGTTGTGCATAATGATATCCGTTGTGACTGAATAAGGGTAATAGCTGGCCCCAGGCAATAAACCCACCCGTTTTTGGTCTTTATATTTATTTTTTCAATACCTGGCCCGCCAGCCATTCAACTGCTTTGTTGAAGCAACCGGACAGGTCATAACTTATTGTTTTAAATAACCATTTTATTCCTCAAAAATAAAAGGCAAAAAAAAACCTAAGCACTCCAGCCACGAATGGCGGAAGTGCTTAGGTTTTGCCTGTATCAGTAGCAACCCTGAATATATGACTAGCACGATATCACTCAGCGACAGAAATTCCCATCAGCAGATGGTCCCGAAGTAATAAAGTGTGAGCGATTTAACAATCTTTCCTAATAACGGGCAATGGCTACCGCAATGTCCGCCGAGGTTTTCAGCGTGCGTATTTCATTAAACACGACCAGCGCCTCATAATATTCTTTGCGCAAATAACTGAGCCACTGTTTAATTCGCGCAACATGATACAGCCCGGTATCGCCCTGTTTTTCCAGACGCGTATATTTTTTCAGTAGCTCCACGACCTGCGGCCACGGCATGCGCGGTTCATTATATTTGATGACCCGGCTTAAATTTGGCACGTTCAGCGCGCCGCGACCAATCATCAGCGAGTCGCAGCCGGTGACCGCCAGACACTCCTGTGCGCTTTGCCAGTCCCAGATTTCGCCGTTAGCGACAACCGGAATTGACAGCCGCTGGCGGATTTCGCCAATCGCCGCCCAGTTGATCCGCTCCGCTTTATAAGCGTCTTCTTTCGTGCGTCCGTGAACCACGAGCTCCGTCGCGCCGGCCTGCTCTACCGCATCGGCAATTTCGAACTGGCGTGCGCCGCTGTCCCAGCCCAGGCGAATTTTGACCGTCACCGGCAGATGATCCGGTACCGCTTCACGCATCGCTTTTGCGCCACGATAAATAAGCTCCGGATCTTTAAGCAGCGTCGCCCCGCCGCCGCTGCCGTTCACCAGCTTTGACGGACAGCCGCAGTTCAAGTCGACGCCCCAGGAGCCCAGCTCCACCGCCCGCGCGGCATTTTCCGCCAGCCATTGCGGATATTGCCCCAGCAGCTGCACCCGGACGCGGGTGCCGGAAGGCGTGCGGCTTTGATGATGGAGTTCCGGGCACAGTTTATAGAACGATTTTACCGGCAGCAGCTGATCCACCACCCGCAGAAACTCGGTGATGCAGAGATCGTAATCGTTAACCTCGGTCAGCAGCTCGCGCACCAGCGAATCGAGCACGCCTTCCATCGGCGCCAGTAATACACGCATATTGTTACCCGGAAAAAAAAGAGGCGCTATGGTAGCGCCTCTGTGCGTCGGTTGAAAGATCTCAATGTGGCTCGGCTGCGCTTACCGGTCGAAACGTGTGATAAGGCAGGGATAGCGCCATGCGTATCAGGCTTAATTTGCCGCGCAACGAACAGCAGGGTTGTGCCGGAGCGGCGGGGCTAAAGCGCGATCCCCCGCTCTCCCTGAGCCGTTTTCACTATTATTTATCGCAGGATTCATCAACATGCATTCCGCATGCCCGAAGGTTCCATTACTCTATTCAATCTATGCCTGGAATTCATGATGTGATCGGTAGCACATTTCAAGGTTTAATTGTATGATGAATACGGTTCATCAAGGGTTATTACCATGAGTAAATCGCTGAATATTATCTGGCAGTACCTGCGGGCTTTTGTCCTGATCTATGCTTGTTTATACGCCGGGATTTTTATTGCTTCCCTGCTGCCCATTACCATTCCCGGCAGCATCATCGGCATGCTGATTTTGTTCGTTCTTCTGGCGCTACAGATTATGCCACCGAAATGGGTCAACCCCGGCTGCAACATCTTGATTCGCTATATGGCGCTGCTGTTTGTGCCCATCGGCGTTGGCGTCATGCAATACTGGGATCTGCTGCGTGCGCAGCTTGGCCCGGTGGCAATCTCCTGCACGATCAGTACATTAGTGGTCTTCCTGGTGGTGAGCTGGAGCTCACATCTGGTTCACGGCGAGCGTAAAGTGGTCGGTCAAACAGAGGACGTCAAAGATGATGCATGAAATCTGGTGGTCCTTGCCGCTGACGCTGATCGTTTTTTTCCTCGCCCGCAAGCTGGCCGCGCGGTTTAAATTTCCGCTGCTAAATCCTCTGCTGGTGGCGATGGTCGTGATCATCCCCTTTTTGTTACTCAACGGTATCTCCTACGATCGCTATTTTCAGGGCAGTAAAATTCTCAACGATTTACTTCAGCCTGCGGTTGTGGCGCTGGCCTTCCCGTTGTATGAGCAGTTGCACCAGATCCGCGCCCGCTGGAAATCGATCATTACGATCTGCTTTATCGGTAGCGTCGTCGCGATGGTGACCGGCACCACCGTTGCGCTGCTGCTCGGGGCAACACCGCAAATCGCCGCGTCCATTATGCCGAAATCGGTCACCACGCCGATTGCTATGGCGGTCAGCGGGAGCATTGGCGGTATTCCGGCCATCAGCGCGGTGTGCGTTATTTTCGTGGGGATTCTCGGCGCGGTTTTTGGCCACAGCCTGCTTAACCTGATGCGCATTCGCACCAAAGCCTCGCGCGGCCTGTCAATGGGGACCGCATCGCATGCCCTGGGAACCGCCCGCTGCGCGGAGCTGGATTATCAGGAAGGGGCGTTCAGCTCCCTGGCACTGGTGCTGTGCGGGATTATCACGTCGCTGGTGGCCCCCTTTTTGTTCCCGCTGATTCTGGCTATCGTGGGATAAATGTGATTTACATAACATTTATTGGTGCAACATAAACATGTTGCATAAACAATGAGATATTAATCACATATACGGGCTACCCCCGCCCGTACACTAGATTCCCATTACATTGTTATGAGGCAACGCCATGCACCCACGTTTTCAAGCTGCTCTTCCCCTTCTGGCGGCAGACCTGCAAGCGGCCATCGCACCGATGCTGATCGACCCGCACTTCCCGGCTTTGCTGGATGCCGGCCAGGTCGCGACGCTGCGGAACGCAACGGGCCTTGATGAAGACGCGCTGGCCTTTGCGCTGCTGCCGCTCGCGGCGGCCTGTGCGCGCGCCGACCTCTCCCATTTTAACGTTGGCGCCATCGCTCGCGGCATTAGCGGTAGCTGGTATTTTGGCGGCAACATGGAGTTCCTCGGCGCCACGATGCAGCAAACCGTGCACGCCGAGCAAAGCGCCATTAGCCACGCGTGGCTGCGCGGCGAACAGTCGCTGAATGCCATTACCGTCAACTACACCCCCTGCGGTCACTGTCGTCAGTTTATGAATGAGCTGAACAGCAGCCAGGTCCTGCGTATTCATCTGCCGGGTCGCGAAGCGCATTCGCTGCAGCACTATCTGCCGGATGCCTTCGGTCCGAAGGACCTCGAGATTAAAACGCTGCTGATGGATGAACAGGATCATGGTTTCCCGCTGACCGGCGACACTCTGGCGCAGGCGGCTATTCAGGCAGCCAACCGCTGCCATATGCCCTACAGCCACTCACCTTCCGGCGTGGCGCTGGAGTTGAAAGACGGCACCATTTTCGCCGGTAGCTATGCGGAAAACGCGGCGTTTAACCCGACGCTGCCGCCGCTGCAGGGAGCGCTCAACCTGCTGAGCCTCAACGGATATGACTATCCGGATATTCAGCGCGCCATTCTGGCTGAGAAAGCCGATGCGGCGCTGATTCAGTGGGATGCAACCGTCGCAACGCTGAAAGCGTTGGGTTGTCACAATATTGATCGCGTCCTGCTCGGCTAAATGACCCGCCATGCGGGCCCCATCGGCCCGCATTGTTGAAAATCCCCGCAATTAAACGATGGTTTCTTGCTCTTGCCCGGCGGGTAAAGTAGCCTGATAGCTCCATTGTCCACATGAGTCAGGTGAATGTTAAAGCGTGTGTTATACAGCCTGTTAGTCCTGTTCGGCCTGCTGCTGTTGACCGTGCTGGGTCTTGACCGTTGGATGAGCTGGAAAACCGCTCCCTATATCTATGATGAACTCCAGGATCTGCCCTACCGCCAGGTGGGGGTGGTGCTCGGTACCGCCAAGTACTATCGCACCGGAGTGATTAATCAGTATTATCGCTATCGTATTCAGGGGGCGCTGAACGCTTACAATAGCGGCAAGGTGAACTACCTGCTGCTCAGCGGCGATAATGCGCTGCAAAGTTACAACGAACCGATGACCATGCGCCGCGATTTAATCAAAGGCGGCGTCGACCCCGCCGATATCGTGCTCGATTACGCCGGGTTCCGTACCCTCGACTCTATCGTGCGCACCCGCAAGGTTTTCGATACTAACGACTTTATTATCATTACCCAGCGCTTCCACTGCGAACGAGCGCTGTTTATCGCCCTGCATATGGGGATCCAGGCGCAGTGTTACGCCGTACCTTCGCCGAAAGATATGTGGAACGTGCGTTTACGCGAGTTTGGCGCCCGGTTTGGCGCGCTGGCAGATTTATACGTGTTCAAACGCGAACCCCGCTTTTTAGGGCCGCTGATACCGATACCAACTTTGCAGGAAGTGCCTGAGGGAGCGCAGTCCTATCCTGCCGTCACGCCAGAACAGCTGCTGGAACTGCAAAAGAGTAAGTGACGGTCGTTGATGACGGCATGCTTTCCCCCGGCCCGTTCGCCATCCCCTTCTGCAGAATGCCGCCTTGCGCGGTAAGCCGTTTATCGTAGCCTGGTTCAGGTAAACGGTAGTTTGGGCTAAGCGCACTCTACGACATGTCCCCCAACAACCGGACTGAGGCCGCGGCAACAATCTCCCACTTTCGCCCAGGCCGTGATCAAAAGACGAAAAAAAGCCCGCGCCAATGGCGCGGGCAGGATAACAACGGACGATTATTTTTTGCGCGCGTATTTCAACGAATCCAGCGCCACGGCGAAGATAATGATCGCCCCTTTGATGATGTACTGCCAGTAGGGGTTTACGCCGATATAGGTCAGGCCGTAGTTGATAACGGTGAAGATGATCACCCCGGTCACCACACCAAGCACCGTACCCACACCGCCGCTGAACGACACGCCGCCGACGACGCAGGCCGCAATCGCATCCAGTTCATACATAAAGCCGAGGTTGTTGGTGGCCGAACCGATACGCCCGGCCTCCAGCAGACCGCCAAAAGCATAGAACACACCGGACAGGGCATAAATCATCAGCAGGTTCAGCGCCACGTTCACGCCAGAAACCTTCGCTGCTTCCGGGTTACCGCCGATGGCAAAAATATTTTTACCAAAACGGGTTTTATTCCACAGGATCCACACGAAGAACACCGCAATCGCCGCGTAGAACGTAATGTACGACAGGCGGAACGATCCCAGCGCGATAAACCCTTGCGCGAAGTGCGAGAAGTGGCTGTCAAAGCCGGAAATAGGCGATGCGCCGACAAAATCGTAGTACAGGGAGTTGATGCCGTAGACAATGATCATCGTACCGAGGGTGGTGATAAACGGCGTCACGTTCAGATACGCGATAATGATCCCGTTAATCAGCCCGATAACCGCACCGATCGCGCAGACCAGCAGGATCACCAGCGGAATCGGCATGGTCGCCATCTCCGGGAACACCTTGTTGGCATTATCGACCGCCTGGAGCATGGTTGCGGCGATAACCGCCGCCAGCCCGACCTGGCGACCGGCAGAGAGGTCGGTACCCTGGGTCACAATCAGCCCGGCAACGCCGAGCGCGATAATAATACGCACCGAAGACTGAGTCAGGATGTTACTCAAGTTCAGCAAACTTAAGAACGTCGGGTCCTGGAAAATAATAATCGCCAGCAAAACCAAAAGAACAACGTAAATCCCACCGTCTTTCAGGTACGTGAGAAAACTTTTTTTATTTAACGCACTCATGAGAAGCCCCTGCTCTTAAAGATGCAACGACGCAAGACGTAAAATTTCGTTCTGCGTAGTAGTTTTTGTCTCAACAATTCCGGCAACAAGACCGTTGCTCATAACCAGAATACGGTCGGTAATACCCAGCAGCTCCGGCATCTCGGAGGAAATAATGATGATCCCTTTATTTTTCTTCGCCAGCTCAGCAATCAGCTGATAAATTTCGAACTTCGCGCCAACATCAATCCCGCGCGTAGGTTCATCAAGCATCAGAATTTCTGGCTGGGTTAAAAGCCAGCGACCAATAATAACCTTTTGCTGGTTACCACCGGACAACGAACCAATTTGCGTATGCTGGCCGGGGGTTTTCACGCGCATCGAATCAATCACCCACTGGGTATCGCTTTTCATGCGGGAATTGTCCAGCAGACCCACCTTGTTTTTATATTTCTTAATATTAGAGATCAGCGAGTTAAAGCCGATATCCAGATAAGCATATATACCGGTGGAACGGCGTTCTTCGGTGACTAACGCAAAACCATGGTTAATTGCTTCATTCGCGCTATGGTTATTGATCTTCTTGCCGTGCAGCGTAATCGTGCCGCCTGATTTTTCGCGGATCCCGAAAAGTGTTTCGACAATATCGGTACGCTTCGCTCCCACCAGCCCGGCGATACCGAGGATCTCTCCTTTTCGCAGATCGAAGGAGACATCGCGAATCGATGGCTGACGCAGCGAGGTCAGGTTGCGGACTTCCAGAATGGTTTCACCCGGCGTATTGTGCTTCTCCGGGAAGCGCTGGGTTAACGAGCGCCCCACCATCATGGCGATGATCTTATCCATATCCAGGCCTTCCAGCGGCTGGGTGGCAATCCACTGACCATCACGCAAAATCGTTATTTCATCGCACAGCTGGAAGATCTCTTCCATCTTGTGAGAAATATAGACAATACCGCAGCCGCGTTCTTTCAGCTTACGGATAATCTTAAACAGGTGATTAACTTCTTTCTCCGTCAGTGATGACGTAGGCTCATCCATAATGACAATTTTCGCGTCATAAGAAAATGCCTTGGCGATTTCAATCATCTGCATCTGCGATACTGATAACGTGCCGACGCGGGCGCGCGGATCGATATCAATATCCAGTTCATCAAATATCCCCTTGGTATCGCGATACATTTTTTCCTGATCGACAAACACGCCTTTAGTGGGATAACGCCCCAGCCACATGTTGTCCATCACCGAACGTTGCAATACCAGGTTTAACTCCTGGTGAACCATAGAAATACCGTTTTCCAACGCTTCTTTCGCTGAATGGAAATCGATCTCTTTTCCCTGAAAAAGAATACTACCGGAATCTTTTTGATAGATTCCAAAAAGGCATTTTAATAATGTCGACTTACCTGCACCGTTCTCTCCCATTAATGCATGAATAGAATGAGGACGGACTTTCAGATTGACATTATCGAGTGCCTTGACGCCAGGAAACGATTTGTTGATATTGCTCATTTCCAACAAGAATTCGCCTGACCGTTCGCTATTATTGCTGACCATAGTTATACCTGGCTGCGTTCATGCACACCCCTACCGACGCATACGCGTCGCCATCAGGGTCGGGTTCTGTATCAGGAATAATCGGGCGTGAATATCCGGGGTATTTCAGGTTGCCGCCGCCTTCGCTTTTCGGCAACCCGACCTGTTCCGGGAGAGCTCACGCCCGTAACTCAATAATTATTTACCGATAAACTGGCTCAGATTGTCTTTATCTACGCCAACATAAGGTACGCGGACGATCTTATTCTCAATCTTCCAGTTAGTACCCGCTGCCGCTTCTTTACCATCGGCCAGATTTTTCGCCAGATCGAAGGTCGCCTTCGCCTGGTTGTTAGCATCGTTCAGCACCGTACCGGCCATCGCGCCAGATTTTACCAGCGCCAGCGCTTCAGGCAGGGCATCGACGCCGAATACCGGAATGCTGCTCTTATTGTGGGCCTTCAGCGCTTCAACCGCGCCCATTGCCATCGCATCGTTGTTGGCGATAACCACTTCAATTTTGTTAGCGTTCGGACCAGACAGCCAGGCATCCATCTTATCTTTCGCCTGAGCGGTATCCCACATCGCGGTGTCCATCTGCAGCTGCTGAGTCTTCAGACCTTTGTCATTCAGCTCTTTCACCACGTAGGTGGTACGCGCTTCAGCATCCGGGTGGCCCGGCTCGCCTTTCAGCAGGACATACTGAATCTGACCGTCTTTGTTCAGATCCCAGTTCGGATTGGCTTTCCAGTGCTTGGCAATCAGGTCGCCCTGAATAATCCCGGACTCTTTGGAGTCAGTACCGACGTAGAAGGCTTTGTCATAGCTGTCCAGCGCTTTGCGAGACGGCTCTTTGTTAAAGAACACCACCGGTACGTTCTGGCCGCGCGCTTTTTCGATAACGGTGCCAGCCGCTGCCGGGTCCACCAGGTTAATCGCCAGCGCCTTCACCCCTTTTGCCAGCAGGACGTCAATCTGATCGTTTTGTTTGGACTGGTCATTCTGCGAGTCATTCATCAGCAGCTGAACGTCCGGCGCTGATTTGCCGTCTTTCTCAATCGCCTTGCGCACGACCGACATAAAGTTGTCGTCATATTTATAAATGGTTACGCCGATGCGGGTATCCGCTGCGTGTGCCGCGGCGCCAAATAACATGCTAGCCATAACAGCAGACAGGGTTAACACCTTCTTATTCATGGAATCTCCGGTTTTATTATGCAGGGTCGTTGGTGTGAAAATAGCTGGCGGGGACTTGTTACATTAGTGTTACCGCACAACAACATTCACGACTGTAAATTCTGTCTTCCGTGTAGGGTAACGCTCCAGAAATACGACTTAATTAAGCGTTTAGCGCCTTATTCCTACGGTAAAAGTGATTAATCACCGTGACATAGTGGTTCAGACTGGTAAACGAGGCCATCATAATCAGTTGAATGTTAATATACTGTGAATTTACTCACAGATTGAAAGCGGTTACATAAGGCACATCATCAGTTAGTGATCGGCCCCGCAATTTGCCGCGGCATCACCGAATGACGGCGCACCAGCGTTGGCATAAAGCAATGACGCGCTTCATGATCCAGTTTGCCTGCCGCCCCCAGCAGCGCCAGCTCCGTTGCCAGCTTCGCCATTGACATAACAGGATAGCGCACGGTCGTCAGCTGTGGGTCGGTGTAACGAGAAATCGGGATGTCGTCAAAACCGATCAGCGACAAATGCTGCGGTACCGCAATGCCGTTATCTTTGAGCGTCGTCAGCGCCCCGGCCGCCATGCTGTCATTGTAGGCAAAGACCGCGGTCAGGCCTAAATTGCGCCCCAGCAGCTCAACCATAGCCGCTTCTCCGCCCTGCATATCCGGCGTGCCCGAGCCGATCCAGCTGTCTGGCGCGATAATGTTTTGTTCCTGTAACGCCTTAATCCACCCTTCCCGGCGCATATCGTCATCTTCAATGCCATGGTTTGAGGAGAGGTAGCCTATTCGCTGGTGGCCGTGGTTCAGCAGCATCCGTGTGGCCATCAGCGCCCCGCTGACGTTATCCAGCCCCACGCAGCGGTGCGCGTAGCCGGGCACAATGCGGTTAATCAGCACCATCCCCGGGATATGCTCCATAAAGTCGCCAAGCTCTTCATCGCTGAGGGCTTTGGAATGTACGATAAGCGCGGAACAGCGCTGGCGAATCAGTACCTCGATGGCATGACGCTCTTTTTCCGCCTCATGGTAGCTATTGCCGATCAACACATATTTCTGGTGCTGCTGAGCGACCGTATCCACCGCTTTGACCAGCGCGCCGAAAAAGGCATCCGACACATCCATCACCACCACGCCAATGGTGTCGCTGACCTGTGTCGCCAGCGCCTGCGCGTTGGCGTTCGGCCGGTAGCCCAGCTGCGTTACCGCTTTCATTACATTTTCCCGCGTATCCGGGCTCACCAGCGCGCTGTTGTTCAGCACGCGCGAGACGGTCGCCACGGAAACGCCCGCCTGACGGGCGACATCACGAATGGTGATCATGCTTACCGCCCTTAAGAGAATTGCAATACGTCACACCCACCTCCTGTGTTCAGCAAGGTGGCTATTCTGGCAGCGACGTGCTGCACGCTACGTGAGTGATGTCACAAGCCTGGAAACGGTTACATCCGTTTTGTTAATGATTGTGATCGAGATCGTTATCTGGATGTGTTTTTTAGTGATGTCCCCGACGCACGCAGGGTCAACTGACGCCACAGCCATTCCACCGGCCCCTGACGGAAATGGCGTAGCCAAAAGAGAGAGAAGGTCATATTTACCGCCCAGACCGGGACAACGAAAGCCAGCAGCTGCAGGCGGTCAAACTTCATAAACAGGCCAAAACGGTAAAAAATAGTGGTGCAGATCAGCGTTTGCAGCAGATAGTTGGTAAGCGCCATCCGCCCGACGCAGGCGATAGCCCCCACCAGCCGCAGCCTGCACAGCTGCGGCCAGAAGCCCCATGCCAGCGAGGCATAGCCTATTGTCTGCAGCGGCGCCCCCAGCTCGCGAGGAGCCTGTAACAGGAACGCACACCAGCGAGGATTCCACCCCAGATGCCACTGGGCAAAAATAGCCGGCAGATTGACGACCATGCCGGCGACAATCAGCAGTGCGCCGGTGCGGCGGTAGTGGCTGAGGCTAAACTGCCCTTTTAACCAGCCGCTGCGCATCAGCGCCGCGCCCATCAGCATCATCCCCGCCAGCTGCCAGCCGTACTGCGCCCCCAGCGCCAGCAGGTTATCAGAGAGCATATCGGCACGGTTGCTGACCGCCTCCAGCCCACCGTTCAGCTTCCAGTATTGTTCATACTGTAAATTCGCCGCATCGGGCACCCATGAACGGTTTGGCGCATCGCCAGAAATCACACCGAGCAGCACGAGTACCGCAACACCGATGACGTAGAGCACGACGCCGGTGTTAAACAGCGATTTGATGTGATGCGCATCGCGCACCATGCGCCACGCCACCAGCCCCACTAGCGCATAGGCCAGCAGGATATCGCCATCCCAGAAAAACAGACCGTGGATAAAACCCAGCAGCGCCAGGAGCGTGAGGCGCGACTGGATCCAGCGCTTGCCGCGAGGCAGCAGCATCTGTAATCCGGCGCCAAACAGCAAGGCAAACAGCGTCAGGAATTTGACCTGCGCAAACAGATCGAGAATCGCCCAGGTCCAGGCGTCACTGAGGGAAAGGCTCCCGGACCACGCCGGGTTAAGGTAGGCGGCCTTCGGCAAGCCGAAGGCGCTGATATTGAGAAGCAGGATCCCGAGGATGGCGACGCCGCGCACAAAGTCCAGCGTGACATTTCGCTCCATCTGCCCTGCTCCGTATTTTTAGTTGTGGTGACGTACGGCGCGCAGGAACTCCTGGCGAGTATTCTGACTGGATTTAAACAGGCCGCCCAGTGAGGTCGTCGTCGTGGCGCTGGTGGCATCACGGATACCGCGCGCTTTGACGCAGTAATGCACCGCATCAATGGATACCGCAACGTTGCTGGTGCCCAGCAGCGTCTGCAGCGCCGTTAAAATCTGCTGAGTCAGTCGCTCCTGCACCTGCGGGCGCTGAGAGAAGAACTGCACGATACGGTTGATTTTCGACAGGCCGATGACCGAATCTTTCGGGATATAGGCTACCGTCGCTTTCCCATCAATAGTGACAAAGTGGTGTTCACAGGTGCTGGTCAAGGTAATATCGCGCACGGTTACCATTTCATCGACCTGCATCTTGTTTTCGATAACGGTGATTTTTGGGAACCTGGCATAATCCAGCCCGGAAAAAATCTCATCGACGTACATTTTCGCGATGCGTCGTGGCGTTTCCATCAGGCTGTCATCAGTTAGATCAAGATTCAGCAGTTGCATAATCTCGGTCATGTGTCCGGCAATCAAGCTCTTGCGAGTTTCATTATCAATTTCTTGTACTGGCGGACGCAGCGGCGTCTCCAGTCCACGAGCGACCAGCGCTTCATGAACGAGTATGGCTTCTTTACTCAGTGCTGACATTTAGGTTCTCCTGCAGGTGTGGCGCTCTTTGCTCTTCTGCGGGCAAAGTTTGCATTCATTGTGCGTGAGGTGGCGCACATAATCTAGTAGCCGAAACGATAATTATTGAAATTTGCGTGAGCTATTGATCCCTCGCGACGGGCCCCGCCTGCCGCTGATTAAACTCGCCCTGTCCGCCTTTCACTCAGCCGCTTACCGCTACGCGGTATTGCGCCATTTCCGGCGGGCGGGCATGTTGGCTAAAAGTTGCATTAATGATGCAATATGTTCCTCAAGGGAGGAAGTGAAAGTTGCTCACAGGTAGATGAAATATCTGTATTATGGCCTGACACCCGCATTTACCTTCCTGAGGAGCCCTGCATGGAATTGCTTGAAGAGCATCGCTGTTATGAAGGTCGGCAGCAACGCTGGCGGCACGACTCCAGTACCCTGAACTGTGCAATGACGTTCAGTATTTTTTTACCTCCCCTGCGCGATGAGACGCCGCCGCCGGTGCTCTACTGGCTGTCAGGCCTGACCTGCAATGATGAAAACTTCACCACCAAAGCGGGCGCCCAGCGTGTCGCCGCCGAACTCGGCCTTGTGCTGGTGATGCCGGATACCAGCCCTCGCGGCGATGATGTCGCCGACGATACCGGCTGGGATCTGGGCAAAGGCGCAGGTTTTTACCTGAATGCCAGCGAAGCACCGTGGTCTGCGCATTTCCATATGTACGACTACCTGCGTGACGAACTGCCGCAGCTCATCCGTTCGCAGTTTAACGTCAGCGAGCGCTGCGCAATCAGCGGTCACTCGATGGGCGGACACGGCGCTCTGATCATGGCGCTGAAAAACCCGGGCCGTTTTACCAGCGTTTCCGCTTTCGCGCCTATCGTTAACCCTGCGCAGGTTCCCTGGGGGCAAAAAGCCTTCACCGCCTATCTGGGTGCCGATGAGTCGACCTGGCAGGCGTGGGACAGCTGCGCATTAATGCAGGCCAGCCAGCCCGATGACGCCATTCCGACGCTGATAGACCAGGGCGATAGCGACACATTCCTCGCGCTGCAGCTGCAGCCGGCGGTGTTGGCGGAGTGCGCGCGGCAGAAAGCGTGGCCGTTAACCCTGCGAATTCAGCCCGGCTACGATCACAGCTACTATTTCATTGCTTCATTTATCGAAGATCATCTGCGTTTTCATGCCCGCTATCTGCAGGCCTGATTTCCTGCCGGTATGCCGCCGCCTCGGTCGCGGCACACCGTTTCCCGCTCGCCCGGCCGCCGTTGCAAGGCATGAGTTATTCAACAATCACCGTTTCTTTATTTTTCGACAGCAGTATTTTTATCAGCTCAATATAGGGAACCGGTTTAAAAAAATAATAGCCCTGTAACAGGGTGATATTTTTCCGGTTGAGATAATTCAGCTGTTCTACCGTTTCAACGCCTTCAGCCACAATACGTAATGAGAGCTTGCGCGCCATTTCAAGCACGCAGTCCAGCAGCTTCGTCGATTCATCGAGGCCGTTCACCCGACCGACAAAGCTTTTATCGATCTTTATGTAGTCAATTTTCAAATCATGAAGATAAGACAGCCCTGAATACCCGGTACCAAAATCGTCCAGCGCAATCGTAAACCCGCGGGCGTGCAGGGTGTTCAAATTGGCGATCAGCTGCTCATCAACGTGTAGCGGTTCACGTTCGGTGACTTCCAGCACCAGCGTTAAATTTGGCTTGTGGAAACCATCGCGGTATTTCAGACAGTCATCCATAAACTGAGGCGAGCTGATATGTGAAGCGCTGAAGTTGATACCAATATGAAAACCATCGGGCAGTTTGCTGGCGATGTTGTTCATCTGCGCCACCACCTGCGCCATAAGGCTTTGGGTTAAGGGAATAATCAGTCCCGTTCGTTCCGCGAGGGGGATAAATGTTACCGGTGAAATAAGGCCAAGTTGCGGGTGCTTCCATCTGGCCAACACCTCGACGCCATAGATGGCCCCACTGCGACCATTTACCACCGGCTGGTAAAAAGGCACGATCTCCCCGTTCGCAATGGCTTTACGTAAGTTATCCTCGGGGGTCGTGTATTTGTTCGCATACTTCAGCAGGATCCAGGCCAGGATGCATGCCACGAACAGAATAAAGATCAACAAACCAGCCCCTTGATTAATCATTCGTTTAACACTAAAAACCGCCGGCAGATTGTATTCAATATCAAACATAAATTCGGCCGATCGGAAACGGGCGCTGGAACTGCTGGTTAAGTCGGTGTTTCTGACATCACCTGAAGTTCCGATAGTCCGCTCACCCACCACTAAGGCAAATTGCGTATTCTGTATGTTACTGCTTAACGCATCACGAATATGCACATCGCTAATGCTGATGACGGTTTTTCCGAGCGGAAAACGCGTTTGCCAGGCAAGGATCGGCCGATTGTTCACGGTGTTTCTTGCCGGAACCAGCATTAACCGGGAGTCCGACATATCGTTGAAATTCAACAGCAGGACCCGATTTCCCGGCAGTGAAGAACACCAGATTTTATTGTCTTTAATAATCAAAATTGTTCTGAGGTGCGGTTTGAGCGCCGCCTCCGTCCCAAGCTGAAACTGACCTTCCGGCGTGCAGCCCTTGCTCGCCACATCCAGCGCGGTCGTTGTCGCCTGGCGCGCCTCCTCAAGAATGGCGTCGATTCTTTTCGCGGCATGACGTGCGGCATTGGCACTATTGATTCTTGCGGAGTACCACAGCTGCATATTCAAAATAGACACGCCGACGAGGATAAAAAACAGAGCAACGAAAACAGGGAGGATGACATTGCGCATTATTGTTCTCTGCCAATGGAGATGCGATTAATGAATAACCTCGACGTGCTCCCCATCGAGCGCCATGACGCCAGTCATGTTCTCAATCTTTACCCTGCCCTCTGAATGTGTCCCGGACACCCGCGGAAATAAGCGGTGAATTTTACCACTCACCGTCGAATTTCAGTTCTGAACAAACCTGAGGAAGTCATCCATCCTGATAGAGAATGGGAGCGTCTCTCCCTATAGTGTATACGCCATTTCGCGCCGCGCCTGTTTGGGCGATAGCGGCGCCAGTGTATTGAAAAACATCCGCAAAAACAGATAACCGTCGGCATTCAGGTAACACCGACGGCGGCATAAGGTCTGGCCATCATGATGCAAAGTCGGCCAGACGTTTATCCAGGGGCAGACAGGCGTTGCCATCTGCCCTCTTTCTGCGTCGATCAGAAGCGGTAGTCCACGGCCATAAAGTAGCGACGGCCTTCTTCGGTATAGCTATAGTCGTCGCGGCTCAGATCTTTATCCCCCACGTTCAGCACGCCTGAACGCAGCTTCACGCTCTTCGTCACCTGCCAGGCCGCACCGATATCAAACATGGTGTAGCCGCCCGGGGTTTTCGAGGTTGCGCTGACAGCGCGCTGCTCGCCGGTATAATTCGCGGTGACGTAGAAGGACCAGTCATCCAGCGGCTTCCAGTCCAGCGTCCCGTTGGCGGTGTGGAACGGCAGCGATTGCAGCGGTTTATCGCCACCGTTGCTGAGATCGCGGCCATCGTTATAGGTGTAGTTCACCGTCAGCTTCCACTCATCGCCGAACGGCACTTTGACTTCGGTTTCCACCCCTTTGATGCGCGCTTTATTGACGTTGAAGTAGCGGAAGACCGGTACGCGTTTACCGTTTACCGTTTTCCAGCCAACAAAGTTCGGGTAGCCCGGCGCTTCGCTGGCGCTGGAGGTTCGCAGGATATCGATCATATCGTCGACGTTATTCTGGAAGGTGGTCACGCTACCTTCTACGCCATCCAGCAGCCCCTCTTCACCGCGGTAGTAGAGGCCAAGTTCGAAGCTTTCGCTGGTTTCCGGCTTCAGGTCCGGGTTACCAATGATGCTGCACGAGCCACGGCAGGAGTTGGTGGTCCAGTCTGGGTTCAGCTGCAACAACGACGGCGCTTTAAAGGCCGTCGCCCAGCCGCCTTTTACGGTGACCGTATCGGTTGCGTTATAGACGAGGTAAGCACGCGGACTCCAGTGATCGCCGTAGGTTTGATGGTCGTCCATACGAATACCGGTGGTCAGGGCCAGCGGTTCGAAAATCCGCCACTCATCCTCAACAAACAGCGCGTACTGGCTGGCTGAGGTGGATTTCCCGCCGCTACTCAGATTGACCGGATCTTTCAGTTTATCGTGGCGCCATTCCCCACCGAAGGTCAGCAGCTGATTAATCATCCCCAGCGGCAGCACGTACTTGCCGTCAACGGCATTGCTTTCAGAGGTGATCGTGCCGTCCTGGCCCGGGTTTTTGTTATCGACTTTTTCGCCATAAAACTTCAGTTCGCTATTACCCACGTCCCAACGGCCGTTATGACTCAGGGAGTAGTTCTGGCGTTCCAGACGGTTGCGGTCGAGGGAGTCGGAATCGCGATCCTGACGATCGAAGCCATAGCCGGCGGTGATGTCCTGGTTATCGGTCGGCGTCCAGGCAAACTCAACGTTGCCATCGCGGCTGGTAAAGCCTTCAATTCGCGGCGTTTCGCCGGCGGCATTGCTGGAGGACTGCGGGTCGTCTTTCGCGCGTTTTGCGAGGTTGCCGTAGGCTTTCATCCCCAGCACGCCGTCAATCAGCGGGCCGCTGGTAAAGAACTGACCGTTGTAAGTATCACCGCGATCGCGATGTTCCTGAATCGTGGTATCGGCGCTCAGGGTCCCGGTCCACTTCTGGCCGACTTTTTTGGTGATGATGTTCACCACGCCGCCGAGGGCGTCGGAACCATAGAGGGAGGACATCGGGCCGCGGACTACTTCAATGCGTTCAATGGCATCGACCGGGATCCAGTTTAAATCGAAATCGTTATGGCGGAAGACCGCGTTGCGCGAGTTGACGCGTTTGCCGTCGACCAGAATCAGCGTATAGCTGCTGTCGAGGCCGCGAATGCTGACGCCCTTGCGGTTATCGCCTTCGTTGGTGAGCTGCACGCCAGGCACGTCGCGCAGGACATCTTTCAGGTTCTGAACCGGGCGGCGCTGCAGATCTTGCTGAGTAATCACGCTGATACTGGCAGGAGCGTCTTTTACGCTCTGTTCAGTCGCCGCGGCGGTGACAACCAGCGTTTCTTCATTCACTTCGGCTACGGCCGGAAACGCCAGCGATACGACGGATGCGCACAATCCCGCCCGGACAAAAGGGTTTAACCTGAACATTCCATATCTCCATGAGGTCTATAACGAATCAAACAAAAGGTGCAATTAACACGTACTGTCGGCGCACCGCTCATTGGCGGTACGCGCGGTCTTTTTTTACAGTTGACGTGGCTGGTCGCCCCTTGCTGGTTGTTCACGACCGGCAAGACAGGGAGATTGGCTTCATCCTGATTTTGATGAGGATGATAAAGATAATGATTTTGATTATCAATAAAATTATGAAGAACTGTATCAATTTGTAAGAGATACAGATATAAAAAAACCCTCTTTAAAAGAGGGTTTTACGGGAACGATTAAAACAAGCGTCAGCCTTTAAATCGCTGCGGGAACTTCATTTCGCTATAGCGGACGAAACGGGTACCTTTTGCCAGCTTATAACCAAACCAGATCACCAGGAACAGCGGGATACCGATATAGGTTGCGGCCACGCCACCCCAGTCGATGGTGTCTTTCAGGAACGCTTCATAGTTCTGGCCGAGCGTGATAATCAGGCACAGTACGAAGGCAAAAATTGGCCCCAGCGGGAAGAACCCTGAACGGTACGGCAGATTGTTCAGATCGTTGCCCTGCAGCACGTAGCCGCGACGGAAACGATAGTGGCTGATGCCGATCCCCAGCCAGGCGATGAAACCGGTCATCCCGGAGGTGTTCAGTAACCACAGGTAAACGGTCTGGTTACCAAACATTGAGCTCAGGAAGCACAGCGCGGCAATCACCGTCGTGGCATACAGCGCATTACGCGGCACGCCGCCACGGGACAGCTTCGAGAAGATGCGCGGGGCTTTGCCATCGCAGGCCAGGGTATAGAGCATACGCGTTGACGCATACATTCCCGAGTTACCCGCCGACAGCACCGCCGTCAGGATAACCGCGTTCATGATTGCCGCCGCAGACAGCAGACCCGCATGCTGGAACACCAGGGTGAACGGGCTGACGGAAATGTCTTTGACGTCATTACGCAGCAGGCTGGGGTCGGTATACGGAATGATCAGACTGATAATCAAAATCGCGAACACATAGAACAGCAGGATACGCCAGAACACCTGCCGTACCGCGCGCGGAATATTCTTTTCCGGATTTTCGGATTCGCCCGCGGCAATCCCAATAAGCTCGGTGCCCTGGAATGAGAAACCAACGATCATTGCGACGCCTATCATCGCGGAGAAACCACCGGCAAACGGCGCGTCATCGATGGCCCAGTTGCTCCAGCCCGCAGGCTGCGCGCCTTTAAAGATACCGACGATCATCATCACGCCGACAACAATAAAGATGATAACGGTGGCCACTTTGATCAGCGAGAACCAGTATTCCGCTTCGCCAAAGCCTTTAACCGAGATCCAGTTCAGCAGGAACATAATACCGAGGAACAGGGCGCTCCAGATCCAACCCGGCGTATCCGGGAACCAGTAGCTCATTACCAGCTGAGACGCCACGAGGTCAACGGCGATGGTCACCGCCCAGTTATACCAGTAGTTCCAGCCCAGCGCGAAGCCAAAGCCCTCTTCGACATAATTCTGACCATAGGTCGCAAAGGAACCAGATACCGGCATATACGCCGCCAGTTCGCCCAGGCTGGTCATCAGGAAATAGACCATCAGACCGATCAGAATATAGGAAAGCAGTGCGCCGCCGGGGCCTGCCTGAGAAATAGTTGCACCAGATGCAACGAAAAGACCTGTACCGATGGAACCGCCAATAGCGATCATGGTCAAGTGGCGCGCCTTCAGTTCACGGCGTAGGCCGGGCGCTTCTGTGGTTTTAGTATCCGAAACCATGTGAAAATGCTATCCATCCAAAAAACGAGGCGCGATTGTAGCAGACGATCCGGGTTCTATCCGGTACAAATGCGAAGTTATAAGAGAGCTTCATGATCGACAATGGATTATTAGTAAAGCACTAATCCCCGGAAATGCCAGTCATAATATGCTGATCTCTCACGATAATACCCTTGCTAACCGCCAATAATTTACACCTGACAGTAGTGCAGAAAACGTTGTAATGCCTTGGAAATATGCTTTTGCCGATGGTGAATCCGCCACAGGGTGCGGGTCAGATTAGGCAGCGGGACCGGCAGTTCAACCAGCGATCCCACCTCCAGCTGTTCGGCGATAACCCGCCGGGAGAGACAGCTGATGCCCAGACCGTGACGCACGGCGTGTTTGATGGCTTCCGAATTGCCGAGCTCCATGCCCAGATGAAACGCCGGCAGGTGCGACAGCAGCAGGTAGTCAACGATTTCGCGGGTGCCGGAGCCATGTTCACGCAGGATCCATGGCGCTTCCGCCAGCCGTTGCAGCGTCACCTCCCCTTCGAGCAGCGGCGAATCCGGCGCGGCGAACACCACGAGTTCATCTTCCAGCCATGGTTCGGCGATAATGTCTGCCGCATGACACGGCCCTTCGATAAGCCCGATATCCACCCGCAGATCGGCTACCGCATTAATCACGTCCTGGCTATTGCCCACGCTCAGCTCCAGCGGCAGGTCGGGAAAATCACGGCGATAGTGGGCGATAATTTCCGGCAGGATATAGTTGCCGATAGTGCTGCTGGCATACACCCGGATCGCGCCATTATCGCCGCGAAACAGCTGTTCAATCTCCAGCGCGCGCTCCAGTAATGCCAGCGCCCGCGGGTAGAGAAGCCGGCCATGTTCGTTCACTACCAGCCGCTTGCCGACGCGGTCAAACAGCTGCACGCCCAGCTGCCCTTCCAGATCGGTCAGCGCCGCGCTGACCGCTGATTGTGAAAGCGCCAGCATCTGTGACGCCTGGGTCGTTGACCCGCTCTTAAGCACCTCAGCAAACACTTCCAGCTGCCGTAGCGTGATATGCATAACTCATCCTGCCTTCATTTGTATGCCGCGTGATTCTCCGACAACCCGCCGATCGTCGGAATGCCACCCAAAACGCGAAAATTTTCGCATATCCCCTGAATAATTCGAGTTGCAGGACAAAACGGTTAACCGTTTTGCCCAGCGCTGGCGCTGGCCCCAAACAGCGTCATACGGCCAGAGAGCGAGTCCCAGGCGCTTACTGGGGCAAGTGCGCGTAGCCAAGGCTGCATGCAGCTTGAAGTATGCCGGGTATACCACTTATTTCGATTGGTTATAAATATATAATCAATTTTATATTTAAACCAGCACGTCGTAATCTTTACACAGACAAAGGAGAAGGTTATGACAGCACTCACTTTACCGACTAAACATCGCACCCTATGGCATTTTATCCCGGGACTTGCGCTGACCGCCGTTCTGACCGGCGCTGCGCTTTGGGCTGGTAGCTTTTCCGCTATCGCCGGCGCCGGCTTCAGCGCACTGACGCTGGCCATCTTATTCGGTATGGTCATCGGTAACACGCTTTACCCTAAGCTCTGGCAATCCTGTGATGGCGGCGTGATCTTTGCCAAACAGCATCTGTTACGACTCGGCATTATTTTATACGGGTTTCGCCTGACGTTCGCCCAAATCGCCGATGTCGGCGTCAGCGGTATCGCTATTGACGTGCTGACGCTGACCAGCACCTTTTTTATCGCCTGTTACCTCGGGCAGAAGGTCTTTGGCCTCGACAAACATACCAGCTGGCTGATTGGCGCCGGTAGCAGCATCTGCGGCGCCGCCGCGATTCTGGCTACCGAACCGGTCGTCAAGGCGGAAGCCAGTAAAGTGACCGTCGCGGTGGCCACGGTGGTGATTTTTGGTACCCTGGCTATCTTCCTCTATCCGGCGATGTACCCGATGCTCGCGCACTGGTTCACCCCGGAAGCCTATGGCATCTATATGGGCTCCACGATGCATGAGGTGGCGCAGGTGGTGGCCGCAGGACATGCTATCAGCCCGGATGCAGAAAACGCCGCGGTGATTGCGAAAATGCTGCGCGTGATGATGCTGGCTCCGTTCCTGCTGTTTATGGCCGCTCGCGTCAAACAGCTGGCGCCAGAAGGCCAGGGAGAAAAAAGCAAAATCACCATTCCGTGGTTTGCCATCCTGTTCATTCTGGTGGCGGTGTTTAACTCTTTCCACCTGCTGCCAAAACCGGTCGTCGACATGCTGGTGACGCTCGATACCGTCCTGCTGGCGATGGCGATGGCCGCGCTGGGGCTGACCACTCACGTCAGCGCGCTGAAAAAAGCCGGTGCTAAACCGCTGCTGATGGCCCTGGTCCTGTTCGTCTGGCTGATCGTCGGCGGCGGCGCCATCAACCTGGTGATTCACAGCCTGATGGCCTAATCCGCTCGTGTGAACGCCCGCATTCGTTGATGTAACTCTGCAGTTAAGCCGCTATCATTACTCTCCACCCAGCGGCTTAACTGGAGCTTTTTTATGAAATACATTGGAGCGCACGTCAGCGCCTCCGGCGGACTGGCCAATGCAGCCATTCGCGCCGCGGAAATCGACGCCACCGCCTTCGCGCTGTTTACCAAGAACCAGAGGCAATGGCGAGCTGCCCCACTCAGCGACGAAACGATTGCTGAATTCAAAGCCGCCTGCGAAAAATACCGCTTTGGTCCTGGACAAATCCTGCCGCACGACAGCTACCTGATTAACCTCGGCCACCCGGTTGAGGAGGCGCTGGAAAAATCGCGCGATGCCTTTATTGATGAACTGAGCCGCTGCCAGCAGCTCGGACTGACGCTGCTCAATTTCCATCCCGGCAGCCACCTGCAGCAAATACCGGAAGACGAGTGCCTGGCGCGTATTGCCGAGTCCATTAATATTGCGCTGGCTAAAACCGAAGGCGTGACCGCAGTCATTGAAAATACCGCCGGCCAGGGCAGCAACCTCGGCTTTCAGTTTGAACACCTGGCCGCCATTATTGACGGCGTGGAGGACAAATCCCGCGTCGGCGTCTGTATTGATACCTGCCACGCCTTTGCCGCCGGTTATGACCTGCGTAGCGCAGAAGCGTGTGAGAAAACCTTCGCCGACTTCGAACGCATTGTCGGTTTCCGCTATCTGCGCGGCATGCACCTCAACGATGCCAAAAGCGCCTTCGGCAGCCGCGTTGACCGCCACCACAGCCTGGGCGAAGGCAATATCGGCCACGACGCTTTCCGCTGGATCATGCAGGACAGCCGCTTCGATGGTATCCCGCTGATTCTGGAAACCATTAACCCGGATATCTGGGCCGAAGAGATTGCCTGGCTGCGGGCGCAGCAAACGGAAGAGGCCTCAGCCTGACGCCGGCCAGCCGGGTGAAACGTACCGCTATGTAGATACGTAGAATAGAAAAGGGCCGAATATTCGGCCCTTTTGTTGCGTTAAGACGCTCTATTGCGGAGGATAATTCAGGCCGCTTTTTCTGCGATCTGTCCTTCCGGACGTTTCAGCACCGCGTAGGAGAGACCGGCCACCAGGGTACCGGCAACAATCGCCAGCAGATAACCCACCACCGGTGTAATCGCGCCAGGAATCAGCAGCACAAACAGACCGCCGTGCGGCGCCATCAGTTTCGCTCCGATAGCCATAGAGATAGCACCGGTCACCGCGCCGCCTACGATACAGCATGGCAGGACGCGCATCGGGTCACGGGCAGCAAACGGAATCGCCCCTTCGGAGATAAAGCACAGACCCAGAACCAGCGCCGCTTTCCCCCCTTCCCGTTGGCCTTTATCAAACTTATGGCGAGCAACCAGCGTGGCGATACCCATTGCCAGCGGTGGCACCATACCGGCCGCCATAATCGCCGCCATCGGTGCGTAGGTTTGGGTACTCAGCAGACCGACGCCGAAGGCATAGGCTGCTTTGTTCACCGGGCCCCCCATGTCGGTACACATCATCGCGCCGAGAATTGCGCCCAACAGTACGGCGTTCGCCGTTCCCATCGTTTGCAGCCAGTGGGTCAGCCCCGCCAGAATACCGGCAACAGGTTTACCAATCAGATAGATCATGGCCAGGCCGACGATCAGGCTGGAGACCAGTGGAATGATCAGAATCGGTTTCAGCGCTTCCATGCTCGGCGGCAGCTTCAATTTGGTGCTGATCAGTTTAGCAACGTAACCGGCAAGGAAACCAGCGATAATCCCGCCGATAAAGCCGGAACCGCCGCTGACGGCCAGCATCCCGCCGATAAGACCCGGCGTCAGGCCCGGACGGTCGGCAATGGAGAAGGCGATAAAGCCTGCCAGTACCGGAACCATCAACGCAAAGGCTGAACCACCGCCAATCTGCATCAGCGCGGCGGCCAGGGTATCTTTCACTTCAAAGGCTTTGATACCAAAGGCAAAGGAGAGCGCGATACACAGACCGCCGGCAACGACCATCGGCAGCATATAAGAGACGCCGGTCAACAGGTGACGATAGGCACCGCCGCCCTCTTTCTTCGCCGCATCAGCCTGCTGGCCGCTCTGACCGGATGGCTGGTACGGTTTCGCTTCAACCACGGCTTTATCCAGCTCCTGGGCGGTTTTCTTCAGCGCCAGACCGGTGGTAGTGCGATACATCGGTTTACCGGCAAATTTTGCCAGGTCGACTTCAATATCGGCAGCCACAATCACCAAATCCGCCTGCGCGACCTCTTCCGGCGTGATGGCGTTACCTGCGCCGACCGAGCCGCGAGTTTCCACCTTCACCCACCAGCCGCGTTTTTTGGCTTCGGTTTCAATGGCTTCTGCCGCCATAAAGGTATGAGCAACGCCGGTAGGGCAAGCGGTGATCGCCACGATGCGTTTTGCACCACCGGTCGAGGCCGGCAGTGCCGCAGCGGCCGGAGCAGCGTACGGCGCGGCATGGCTTTTCGCTTCGCTCAGGAACAGCTCCGGATGCGCCACGGCGCGATTAATATCGCCGAGGAACACCTGTTTACCGCTCAGCGCGCTATCCGCCGGCAGAGCGGCGCCAAGAACGATCGCCAGTTCAGCGTCGTTCGGATTATCTGTCAGTTCAAGATGCGCTTTATGCGCTGCGGTACCCAGCAGGGTTTTCGCCATATAGGCGCGCGCCTGTCCAAGTCCGGCATCAATAATCAGCAGCGTTTTCATTATGCCTCTCCTGCTGTCAATTAAAGGGTTTTAAGTCGACACGCGCCATCATGGCGGCCAACTGGGTACGATCGGTAATACCTACATTGCTCTGGCTAACCGCCAGCGCGGCGACGGCAGTGGCCAGACGCAGCGTATGCTCGCTGGATTCACGCATCAGCAGGCCGTAGATCAGGCCGCCAACCATCGAATCCCCGGCACCGACGGTGCTGACCACTTCTACTGAAGGCGGTTTCGCAATCCATTCGCCCGAGGCGTTAACCCACAGCGCACCTTCTTCGCCCAGCGAGATAACCACGTGGGCAATTCCCTGCTCGCGCAGCGCATGCGCCGCATCAATCACGTCTTTCATTTCCGGCAGTTTACGGCCCGCCCAAATCTCCAGCTCGCGCCGGTTTGGCTTCACCAGCCACGGTGCGGCTTTCAGACCGGCGACCAGCGCTTCACGGCTGCTATCAAAGATAATGCACGGACACTGGCTACGCAGGCGAACCATCCAGTCAGTGAAGGCTTCCGGGCTAACGCCGGACGGCAGGCTGCCGCTGACGCACACCATGTCGAACTGGCCCAGCCAGCTCAGGGAGTCATTCACAAAGCGTTCCCAGTCGGCCGGGGTCACTTCAAAACCGGAGAAGTTAAAATCGGTCACTTCACCATCTTTTTCCGTCAGCTTGACGTTGATACGCGTCCGCCCCTGCACCACCTGGAAGCGGTTGGCAATCCCCAGCTCGCTGAACAGCTGCTGAAAACCATCCTGGTTATCTTTCCCCAGGAAACCGCCAACGGTGACGTCAATGCCGAGATCTTTCAGCACCTTCGCCACGTTGATACCTTTCCCGGCGGCGTGCAGACCGGTGGTCCGCACAAGGTTGACCTCCCCGCGTTCAATTTCCGGTGTGAAACCCACCAGGTCATACGCCGGGTTTAATGTAATCGTTGCTACACGTCTGCTCATTTATGCGCCCTCCCCAAGGCCTGCGGCGATCGCTTCGCCAATCGCATCCAGCGCTTGTTGCGCATCTTCACCCTGCGCGGTAAAGCGCAGACGGTGACCTTTCTTCACGCCCAGCGCCACGACTTTCATCAGGCTGCGGCCATTTGCCGGCTTGCCGGATCCGTCCAGGTTGGTGACGGTAATGTCGCTGGAAAATTGTTTAATGGTGTTCACCAGCATTGTGCCCGGACGGGCATGCAGCCCGTGCTCATTACGCACCACATACTCGGCGCTCAGCACGTCGTCGGCGATAGCCTCGTCGCTGGTCAGCAGCGCCAGCAACGTCGCGCCATCAGACTTCAGCAGACGGTCAGCTTTTTTATCAATGAGCAGATTGCTCAGGCGATTCAGTACCGCGGTAGGCTGTTCATCTGCCATCGCGACGGTAATCAGCAGCGAGACCGGCTGCTCATCGGCGGTAAATGTACTGGCGGCACGGCTGACCGCAATCGCGCTGCGCAGGTTGCCTTCCGCGCTGTCGTTCAGCCAGATGCCCTGCCCAAGGTTCAGCGGCTTATCATTGATGGTGCGGCTGACGAAGGAGGCGTCAACGGCGCCAGCCTCTTTCAGACGTGCGGCGTTCAGCGCCTGTAAGGTCATCAGGTCGCTGGCAGCGATATCCAGGCTCAGCGTGTCATTATCCAGTTTCAGCGCTTCGCTCTGCTTTTCACCCATCAACAGGGCCCGCAGCTCTTCCGCCGTGGTTGCTGATTTAAGTTGTTCAGCGACTGAATCATCGCTCAGGACGTGGGTCAGCTGACGCAGAAGCCCCAGATGTTCATCCGAGCTGGCGGCGATGCCGATTGCCACGTACGCGGTCTGCCCTTCTCCCCAGGTCACGCCCTGCGGAAACTGATAGACCTGAACGCCGGTTTTCAGCACCTGGTCACGCGTGTCGGTAGTCCCGTGCGGGATGGCAATGCCGTTGCCAAGGAATGTGGAGGTTTGCTGCTCGCGAGCCAGCATCCCGTTAACGTAGCCTTCCGCCACGTTGCCCGCGCTAACCAGCGCGGCGGCAACCTGACGAATCGCCTCTTCTTTATTACCGGCCTGCTGGCCGGGATGAATATCCTGCACAGATAACTGGAACATGGTTCTCCTCTCCTGCTGTATTGAATCGTTTCAGCTATTTTGCGAAAAAAGGCGTCATCTTCCTGATGGAGAAACTCCCGATGACGCTGAAACGTTTCAATGAGTCTGTACCTTTCTTATCCACTGCGCAAGATCTGTTATCAACCTGATAACGGAAATTAGAGGTGCAGCACATTTTTGCTGAAGTCCGACGTTCGCATTCAGCCCGGCTTCAGCTTTTTGCTGAAACCACTAATTTGAAACTGCTTTTTAATTTTCCATACCATACTACTGTTCATTTTCTGAGTGACGGCGTAAACTCCGCTGCTCAGACAATTACAGATAGCCACCCATGCAAAACAGTAGCGCCGCCCTCCCCCGACGCGGGTTCGATTTAACCTCTTCTGCTTTCCTGATCGTTGCCTTCCTGACGGGCATTGCCGGCGCGTTGCAAACGCCGACCCTGAGCCTGTTTTTAACCAATGAAGTGCATGTGCGCCCGGCGATGGTCGGCTTCTTTTTTACCGGTAGCGCGGTGATCGGTATTCTGGTCAGTCAGTTTCTCGCCGGGCGCTCGGACCGCCAGGGCGATCGCAAGCAGCTGATTGTCTTTTGCTGCCTGCTTGGGGTTCTGGCCTGCCTGCTGTTCGCCTGGAACCGCAACTACTTTATTCTGCTCTTCGTCGGGGTCTTCCTCAGCAGCTTCGGCTCCACCGCCAACCCGCAGATGTTCGCCCTGGCGCGCGAGCATGCCGATAAAACCGGCCGCGAAGCGGTGATGTTCAGTTCCATTCTGCGTGCCCAGGTCTCGCTGGCGTGGGTGATCGGCCCGCCGCTGGCCTACGCGCTGGCAATGGGGTTCGGCTTTACCGTGATGTATCTCTGCGCCGCGGTCGCCTTTGTGGTCTGCGGGGCGATGGTGTGGTTCTTTCTGCCCAGTATGCGCAAAGAGAAGCTGGCGGCGGCAGGTCATCTGGAAGCGCCGCGCACTAACCGCCGCGATGCGCTGCTGCTGTTCAGCGTCTGTACATTAATGTGGGGCATCAACAGTCTGTACATCATTAACATGCCGCTCTATATCATTAATGAGCTGCATTTATCAGAGAAGCTGGCCGGGCTGATGATGGGGACCGCCGCCGGGCTGGAAATCCCGACGATGCTGATTGCCGGCTATTATGCCCGACGCTTTGGTAAGCGCTTTTTGATGCGCCTCGCTGCGGCGGCAGGAATACTGTTTTACGTGGGGATGCTGCTGGTGCATACGCCCGCTTTACTGCTGGCTCTGCAGGCGCTGAACGCGATATTCATCGGTATTCTGGCAGGTATTGGCATGCTCTATTTCCAGGATCTGATGCCCGGCCAGGCCGGCGCTGCCACCACGCTGTATACCAATACCACCCGCGTCGGCTGGATTATCGCCGGCTCGCTGGCGGGCGTGGTGGCAGAAATCTGGAGCTATCACGCTGTTTTCTGGATTGCCCTCGGCATGGGCGCGGTGTCATTGCTTTGCCTGTGGCGCATTAAAGACGTTTAAGGCGCGGTGCTCGCTTCCAGCTGGATAAGATAGGTCATGGCCGCTTCGCGATTTGTCGAACACATCTCCAGGACGGGCTGCAGGCTGGCGCAGACTTTTGGTCTGAGCGGCGACGTGAAGATGTTGCACAGATTCTGTTCCGAAAGCTGGACGCAGCGCGTGTTAGCAGGCTTGCCGTCAGGCATTCCGGGGATTGGGCTTGAGATAGAAGGAGCGATACAGCAGGCACCGCAATCGATACGACATTCCATAAATGACTCTCTTGATGTTGCGGTTCACGGCCCAGCCTAAACGTTTTGTCCGGAGATAGCAAAACTCGCGAATTCCGCTTGCCTGAAAGCCCCGGCACGAGTAGTTTTACGCGATATTTTTTGAACCGTTAAGTGACAGGATTACTGCAATGCCAAGAGCGAATGAAATTAAAAAAGGTATGGTGCTGAATTACAACGGCAAGCTGCTGATTGTAAAAAATATTGATATTCAGTCGCCGAGCGCCCGTGGCGCAGCAACGCTGTACAAAATGCGTTTCTCTGATGTACGTACCGGCCTGAAAGTGGAAGAGCGCTTTAAAGGCGACGATATCGTTGATACCGTTACCCTGACCCGCCGTTTCGTTGACTTCTCCTATGTTGACGGCAACGAGTATGTGTTTATGGATAAAGAAGATTACACGCCATACACCTTCACCAAAGAGCAGATTGAAGAAGAGCTGCTGTTCATTCCGGAAGGCGGCATGCCTGACATGCAGGTTCTGACCTGGGATGGCCAGCTGCTGGCGCTGGAGCTGCCGCAGACCGTGGATCTGGAAATCGTGGAAACCGCACCGGGCATTAAAGGCGCCTCGGCAAGCTCGCGCACCAAACCGGCGACCCTGAGCACCGGCCTGGTGATTCAGGTTCCGGAATACCTGACCACCGGCGAGAAAATTCGTATCCATATCGAAGAAAGCCGCTATATGGGTCGCGCGGACTAAGATCGCGTCATGTCGGATAAGGGTGGAAACGCCCTGTCCAGCCCCCCCGTCGCATCGGCCGGGCAGTAAGACCAAAAAGGACAGCCAGAGGCTGTCCTTTGTATTTTTCCGCGGCCAGAATTACAGCAGTTCCGGATACTTCGTCATCTTCAGCGCCAGCTCAACGCCGCGTACTTCCGCCATCCCCTTCAGGCGACCAATCGCCGAATAGCCCGGGTTGGTTTTCTTACGCAGATCGTCCAGCATCTGATGGCCATGGTCCGGACGGAACGGAATCGGACGCAGATCGCCCGCATGCTTGCGGCGCAGCTCTTCGCTCAGAATCGCATCCACCACCGCCACCATATTAACGTCACCGGTTAAATGCGCCGCTTCGTGGAACGTTTTTGGGTTCTCTTCACGGCAGGTCGAACGCAGATGGGTAAAGTGGATCCTGTCGCCGAAGGTTTCGACCATTTTCACCAGATCGTTATCGGCACGCACGCCGTAAGAACCGGTGCACATCGTAAAGCCGTTGTTGATGCTGTCCACGGTCTCTTTCAGCCACTGCATATCTTCGATGGTCGAAACGATACGCGGCAGGCCAAGGATCGGGCGCGGCGGATCGTCCGGGTGAACGGCCAGCCGCACGCCCACCTCTTCACAAACCGGCACGATAGCGCGCAGGAAGACGGCCATATTTTCACGCAGCTGCGCTTTATCAATATGATCGTATTCCGCCAGGCGTGCGCGGAACTGTTCGAGGGTATAGCCCTCTTCCGCTCCCGGCAGGCCGGCAATAATATTGCGGGTCAGCTTTTCAATATCCGCTGCGCTCATCGCCGCAAAACGAGCCTGCGCCTGGCGCTGCTCCTCTTCACTGTAATCTGCCTCGGCGCCAGGGCGCTTCAGGATATGTAACTCAAAAGCGGCAAACGCGATTTGGTCAAAACGCAATGCTTTCGAACCGTCCGGCAGTTGGTACTCAAGGTCAGTGCGCGTCCAGTCGAGAATTGGCATGAAGTTATAGCACACGGTATCAATCCCGCAGGCCGCCAGGTTGCGAATGCTCTGCTGGTAGTTGGCTATCCAGGTCGCACACTGCCCGCTTTGGGTTTTGATCTCTTCGTGTACCGGGATACTTTCCACGACCGACCACGTCAGCCCTTTTTCCGCCAGCAGCGCCTGACGCTGTTTAATTTCGTCAACCGGCCAGACTTGACCATTAGGAATATGGTGCAGCGCAGTGACCACACCCGTCGCGCCAGCCTGCCGTACATCATCAAGCGACACCGGATCGTTCGGTCCATACCAACGCCAGGTTTGTTCCATCGCTATGCCCTCTCAAAGTTGTTATACCAATAACACAAACATCAATGATGACTACCATACAGGCTTCTCGACAGGGATCAATTTATCCCGCTAAATTGATTGATCCAGCTCACACTAAGCGTATAAATACGGCTCACCAATTTAATTTGTTGTCATATAACTTTACACTGGCATTGTTAATCATTGGTTAATCAGGTGTGTAAAGAATGACAACTATTGCTACCGCTACGCTGCCAGAAGGCGTGCAGCTTCCTCAGTACGATCGCAGCCAGCTGCGCTCGCGCATTGTGCACTTCGGCTTCGGGGCGTTTCATCGCGCTCATCAGGCCCTGCTTACCGATCGGGTGCTGAACGCCAGCGGCGGAGACTGGGGGATCTGCGAAATTAGCCTGTTCAGCGGCGACCGACTGATGAGCCAGCTCCGTCAGCAGGACCACCTGTTCACCGTGCTGGAAAAAGGCGCGCACGGCAACCAGCCGATTGTCGTGGGCGCCGTTCATGAATGTCTGAATGCAAAGCTGGACTCTCTGCCCGCGATCATTGAAAAATTCTGCGAACCGCAGGTGGCCATTGTCTCACTCACCATTACGGAGAAAGGCTACTGCATCGATCCCGCCAGCGGCACGCTGGACCTGACGCAGCCGCGCATTATTCACGATCTGGAGCATCCCGCGCTGCCGCAGTCGGTGCCGGGAATACTGGTTGAAGCCCTGTCTCGCCGCCGCGAACGCGGCCTGCCGCCGTTTACGGTACTCTCCTGCGATAATATTCCTGATAACGGTCACGTGGTGAAAAATGCGGTTCTGGGCATGGCGGAAAAGCGCGCCCCCGAACTGGCGCAGTGGATTGCTGAACACGTCAGTTTTCCCGGCACCATGGTTGACCGTATCGTGCCTGCCGCTACCGATGAATCGCTGGCTGAAATCAGCGCCACGCTCGGCGTAGAAGACCCTTGCGCCATCAGCTGTGAGCCATTTATTCAATGGGTCATTGAGGATAACTTCGTGGCGGGCCGCCCGGCGTGGGAAATCGCCGGCGCCCAGATGACCGATAATGTGCTGCCGTGGGAACAGATGAAGCTGCGGATGCTCAACGGCAGCCACTCCTTCCTTGCCTGGCTCGGCTACCTTGCCGGCAATGCGCATATCAGTGACTGCATGCAGGACGAGGTGCTGCGCAGCGCCGCTCGCCGGCTGATGCTTGACGAACAAGCCCCGACTCTTGCTATCGAAGGCGTCAATCTGACGCACTATGCCGACAGCCTGATCGCACGCTTTAGTAATCCAGCGCTTAAACATCGCACCTGGCAGATAGCGATGGACGGTAGTCAGAAGCTTCCGCAACGTATGCTTGACGGTATTCGCGTTCACCTGCAGCGCGGTAGCCGCTGGCCGTTGCTGGCGCTCGGGGTGGCAGGCTGGATGCGCTACGTCAGCGGTATAGATGATGCCGGTCAGGCTATTGATGTTCGCGACCCGCTGAGCGAGAAGATTCAGGCTCTGGTTGCCGGCAGCCGCGACGAGGAACGCGTCAGCGCCCTGCTCTCACTGGAAGAAATCTTTGGTCGCGATCTGCCGCGCAATACGCTGTTTGTGGATCACATCACCGCCGCCTGGCGTCAGCTTTCTGCCGTCGGTGCCCGCCAGGCCATCGCCAACGTGCCCGGGATTTAACAATTGCTGCTCTTTAGCGGACAGAATTCTTTTCTGTCCGCCGTAGCCCTTCTCTTTTCCCCTTTTTTTCGTCAGGATAGTCCCAACTGTTACAACATTACATTTGTATCCTGGAGAAAATGTGACCAAAACCAACTTGATCACGGGGTTTCTCGGCAGCGGTAAAACGACCTCGATTCTTCATCTGCTAGCCCACAAGCCTGCAGATGAAAAATGGGCCGTGCTGGTTAATGAGTTTGGCGAAGTGGGTATCGATGGCGCTTTGCTCGCCGATAGCGGCGCGCTACTCAAAGAAATTCCCGGCGGCTGTATGTGCTGCGTCAACGGCCTGCCGATGCAGGTTGGGTTGAATACCCTGCTGCGCCAGGGGAAACCGGATCGTCTGCTGATTGAGCCTACCGGGCTCGGCCATCCCAAACAAATTCTCGATATTCTGACCGCCGCCGTCTACGAGCCGTGGATCGATCTTCGCGCCACCCTGTGCGTGCTCGATCCCCGCCAGCTGCTGGACAGTAAAGTGATGGCGAACGCCAACTTCCGCGATCAGCTGGCGGCGGCCGATGTCATTATCAGCAATAAAACGGACCGGATGACGGCAGAAAGCGAACGGGCCTTTGACGCCTGGTGGCAGGAGCACGCGGGCGAGCGTCTGCATATTGGCGCCACCCACGGCAATATCGACCCGCAGTTGCTGGATTTACCGCGCCTGAATCTCACACCGCTGCCGGAAAGTGCCGAACATGCGCACAGCCACGGGCAGAAAAAAGGTCTGGCCGCGCTCAGCCTGCCGGCCCACCAGCGCTGGCGCCGGAGCCTCAACAGCGGTCAGGGTTACCAGGCCTGCGGCTGGATTTTTGATGCCGATACAACCTTTGATACGATTGGCCTGCTTGAGTGGGCTCGTCTGGCGCCGGTTGCCCGCGTCAAGGGCGTGATGCGTATTGCGGAAGGTCTGGTACGCATCAACCGTCAGGGACTTGATCTGCATATCGAAACCCAAAACGTTGCGCCGCCGGACAGCCGTATTGAACTGATTACCGAATCCGAGGCCGACTGGAATGCGTTACAAGCCTCTTTGTTGAAACTTCGTTTAAGTTAAGGCGGGTATGTTTCCCGCCGTCTTACACAACTCGCAACTGTTATGATTAAAAACCGAATTCCCCTGATCCTGCTGCTTAACGCCGCGGGCTTTGCCCTCTTTTTTTCGTGGTATTTGCCCGCTAATCATGGTTTCTGGTTACCGCTGGATTCCGCCATTTTCCACTTCTTTAACCAGGGTGTGGGAAAGAGTCAGGCCTATGCCTGGCTGCTGGCTATCATCAATAACCGGGCTTTTGACGCCTGCTCTTTGCTGGCGATGGGCGGCCTGATGCTGAGCTTCTGGTTGAAGGAGCAAAGCGCCGGTCGCCGGCGGATCGTCATTATCGGTCTGGTCATGCTGCTGTTCGCGGTAGTCATTAACCAGCTGGCGCAGCATCTGATGCCGGTTAAACGCGCCAGCCCCTCGCTCACGTTCAGCGAGATTGTAAAAGTAAGCGATGTGGTCGCCTTCCCGACCAAAGATGCGTCGAAAGACAGTTTTCCCGGCGATCACGGCATGATGCTGCTGATTTTCGCCACCTTCATGTGGCGCTATTTTGGCCGTCGGGCCTTGGCTATTGCTTTGACTATTTTTGTCGTTTTCGCTTTTCCGCGGGTCATGATCGGCGCCCACTGGTTTACCGATATTGCCGTTGGTTCATTGACCGCCGTCCTCATTGGCATCCCCTGGGTGCTGATGACACCATTAAGCGACACATTGATCGCCTGGTTTAACCGTTCGCTTCCGGGCGGAGTGGGTAAAAATTAATCTCTTCCTTACATATTATTAACTATATCCATAAGGGATCGTTCTCGGTCCCTTTTTTATTTGTCCATCTTTTTATCGCCCGCGTCATCTTCCTGTCACATTAATCATCTTACAAATGAAGTAATTGCATATTTTTTACCCACGACTGCCGCTATTTTGTGCTTTCCCGATGATTCACTTTTAGATGCACAAATTCTTATAAGAAATCGCGCGAAACCGCTCGCCATCCCACGTTTGATAGGGTAATCTCAATCTCGTTTTGCCTTTCCAGTAACGTCAATCCGGCTCAAAAATAAATTTGTGCGGTATCCCACAAATTTAGGTTTAAGGAATTGTCTCATTGCTGGCAGGTATTTAGGCTCTAACACGTTTGGCATTTTTTATAACGACATTGTCGTTAAGGACAACAAGGGAAAACAAACAGCATGGTCAAATCTCAGCCGATTTTGAGATATATGTTGCGGGTAGTGCCCGCGATAGCAGTGGCAGTTTTGCTCTCTGCCTGTAGTTCGACAAGTAGTACCGCAAAGAATATGCATTCTGAGACGCATGCTGTGGGTAGTGGCGATTTATCATCACTGCAAGCTTCTCAGGATGAATTTGAAAAGATGGTCAGCAATCTGGACGTTAAGTCCCGTTTGATGGACCAGTATGCCAGCTGGAAAGGCGTGCGTTACCGCCTCGGCGGCAGCACCCGGAAAGGCATTGATTGCTCTGCCTTCGTGCAGCGTACTTTCCGTGAACAATTTGGTCTGGAACTGCCCCGCTCCACTTCTGAGCAGCAGGATTCCGGCAAGTCCATTTCACGCTCTCAACTGCGTACCGGCGATTTAGTTCTGTTCCGGGCGGGCTCCACCGGTCGCCACGTCGGTATCTATATCGGCAACGATCAGTTCGTCCATGCTTCCACCAGCAGTGGTGTGACCATCTCCAGCATGAACGAGCCGTACTGGAAGAAGCGCTATAATGAAGCGCGACGAGTTCTGAGCCGCTCGTAATCCTTTCTGTCGTGAGTTATCCCTTGGCTGACCTCAGAACAAAAAACACTGCTGCGGCGGTGTTTTTTTTTGCCTGTTTACCTGTGAATGCCGCAATATAAGCTATCCCTTTAAGTGGCGATAGAGAAAACGTTTTCTACCCATTGGCGCAACTCATTAACATGGACCGACTATAGAGCCTATGCTTACCCGTTACCTGTCACCCCGGCGTAATATCTGGCTGACCAGCATACTCATCGGAGTGATCGTCGCCCTGCTGGCCGGTAGCATTCAGGTTATGGTGATTTACCATAGCCGGTCTGAACGTTTTGACAGTATCATCGACAACGTCAACGTCTACCTGACTGAATACTTTAGCCAGCTCGAGAAGACGATGGTCGGCCTGCAGCCGCTGGTCAATCAAAAATGTGAAAATATTGTGTCAGACCTGACCGCACGGGCAGCCTTTAGCCCAAACGTGCGCGCGTTTTTGCTGGTAAAAGAGGGCGTCGCCTTTTGCTCCTCCGCCACTGGCCCCATGAATACTCCGCTGGTGCAGCTCATCCCCCATCTCGATACCCGTAAAGCGGTCGATATGCGGCTCCTGCCGGGAACACCGATGATGCCTGATAATGCCGCCCTGGCGATGTGGGTACGCAATCCACACGACGATAACGATGGCATTTTCGTCTCAATCAATACCAACCTGACACCCTATATTCTTTATTCGGCCCGCCAGAACGATTTCAGCAGCATCGCGCTGGTTGTCAACGATACCGCCCTCTCCACCCTGACCAACCGCCTTATTGACCCGCAGAATCTGCGCGCTGAGCCGATTCGTCAGGTACAAATCAAAGGGCTGCCGCTGAAAGTCTATCTCTATGCCAACAGCTGGCTATCGGAAAATACGCTATTCTCGCTGCTGCTCGGCGTCGTGTGCGGTCTGCTGGCTGGCCTGGTGAGTTACTACGTGCTGACGTTGAAATCCGATCCGCGTAAAGCCATTCTGCTGGGGATAAAAAATAATCAGTTCTATGTTGTCTATCAGCCGGTAGTCAAAGCCGATACCCTGCGCATCAGCGGTATTGAAGTACTGATGCGCTGGCGCCATCCGGTAGCCGGGGAGATTCCGCCTGATGTGTTTATTAACCTGGCGGAAACGCAGCAAGTGATTGTGCCGCTCACTCATCATTTATTAGCACTGATCGCCCGCGACGCCCCGGCCCTGCAAAAAATTCTGCCCGCCGGTAGCAAGCTGGGGCTGAATATCTCACCGGCCCATCTGCACGCCGACGAATTTCAGGATGACCTGCAGCAGTTCGCTGCATCCATGCCAGCCAACCACTTCAATGTGGTTCTCGAAATTACTGAACGCGCGATGATCGATAAAAACAGGTCGTTGGCCATCTTTGACTGGCTGCATGAGCAGGGGTTTGAGATTGCGATTGACGATTTTGGTACCGGACATAGTGCGCTTATCTACCTTGAGCGTTATAAATTTGACTATCTGAAAATCGATCGCGGCTTCGTGCAGGCGATCGGAACCGAGACCGTCACCTCCCCGGTGCTGGATGCGGTACTGACGCTAAGCCGCCGCCTGCAGCTCATGACCGTTGCAGAAGGGGTCGAAACACCGGAGCAAGCGGAGTGGTTACGCAAACATGGCGTAAACTTCCTGCAGGGCTATTGGCTGAGCCGCCCGCTGCCGCTGGAAGCGCTGATCGCGGCACATGATGAACCGGCTAACTATTTTGCCGCCGGTAATGGCTCTTTATGATGTCTGCTCACAGAGGATATTAATCTGGCTATGTTTGCGCGTGTCTGCCTGATATTACTGACCCTGTTCAGCCTGAATAGTCAGGCGCAAACCATAACCATAAAAGAGGGCAGCACTTTTGCCATCATTGGCGAACCGAAATACGCCGTCGGCTTTGACCATTTTGATTATGCCAATCCCAGTGCCCCGAAAGGGGGAACAATAGTCAACGCCAGCATTGGCACCTTCGATAACTTCAACCGCTATGCGCTGCGCGGCAACCCGGGGGTACGTACCGACGCTCTGTACGACACGCTGTTCACCACCTCCGATGATGAACCGGGCAGCTATTATTCGCTCATTGCCGCACACACGCGCTACGCCGATGATTTCTCGTGGATGGAGATAACCCTCAATCCGCACGCTCGTTTTCATGATGGCAGCCCGATTACCGCCGGAGATGTCGCCTTCACGTTCCACAAATTTATGACCGAAGGGGTGCCGCAGTTCCGCTTGTTCTACAAGGGGACCCGCGTCGAGGCCATTGCGCCGGGCACCGTGCGCATTACGCTGGCGCAGCCCGGCAAGGAGAACATGCTGAGTCTGCTCTCCCTGCCGGTGATGCCTGAGGCATTCTGGCGCAACCATAAGCTCAGCGACCCGCTTTCCACCCCGCCGCTGGCCAGCGGCCCCTATCGAATTACCGACTGGCGGATGGGTCAGTACATCATCTACTCGCGGGTGAAGGACTACTGGGCGGCCGATCTGCCGGTGAACCGCGGGCGCTGGAATTTCGACACGCTGCGCTACGACTACTACCTTGACGATAATGTCGCCTTTGAAGCCTTTAAGGCCGGCGCCGTCGACCGACGCGCAGAGACGATGGCCAAAAACTGGTCGACCCGCTATGTCGGACGCAATTTTACCCACGGCTATATTGTCAAAGATGAGTACCCGAACACCTCGGCGCAGGATACCCAATGGCTGGCGTTTAATATCCAGCGCCCGGTGTTTAACGACCGCCAGGTCCGGGAAGCCATCACCCTCGCCTTTGATTTCGAGTGGATGAACAAGGCGCTGTTTTATGGCGCCTACAGCCGGGCCAGCAGCTACTTTCAGAATACCGAATATGCGGCGCGTCACGCGCCCGATTCCGAAGAGCTCGCCCTGCTGACGCCAATGAAGGCCGATCTGCCGCCGGAGGTTTTCACCTCCGTCTATCAGCCGCCGCGATCCCGCGGCGATGGGTTCGATCGCACAAATTTGCTGCAGGCGGATGCGTTGCTTAAGCAGGCGGGCTGGGTGCTGAAAAACCAACGTCGAATCAACGCCGTCACCGGCAAACCGCTGCGCTTTGAACTGCTGCTGCCTTCCGGGGGCAACGATCGCTGGGTGCTGCCGTTCCAGCATAATCTCCAGCGCCTCGGTATTACGATGGATATTCGCCAGGTCGATAATTCACAGTACAGTAACCGCCGACGCAGTCGTGACTACGATATGATGCCCATCGTCTGGCGCGCGACGCCCTGGCCCGGAACCGACCTGCAAATCTCCTGGGATTCGTCATATATTCACTCCAGCTACAATGCGCCCGGGGTTCAGAGTCCGGTGGTGGACAAACTGATTGCGCAGATCATCCGCTGGCAGGGGAATAAGCAAAAGCTCCTGCCCCTGGGGCGCGCGCTGGACCGGGTGCTGACCTGGAACTATTACATGCTGCCGATGTGGTATATGGCGCAGGACAGGACGGCGTACTGGGATAAATTCTCCTTCCCGCAGACCCGTCCCGTCTACTCATCCGGGTTTGATACCTGGTGGTATGACGTGAACAAAGCGGCAAAACTACCCGCGGACAAACGGTAAGGAATAACGATGGGCGCATACCTGATCCGCCGGCTATTGCTGATAATCCCCACGCTGTGGGCGATCATTACGATCAACTTTTTCATTGTCCAGATAGCCCCGGGCGGCCCGGTCGATCAGGCCATCGCCGCCATTGAGTTCGGCAACCGTGGCGGCTTACCGGGCGCCGGAGAGAGCGGTATGGCTGCCAGCCATGCCCGGACCGGCGTCGGCAACATCAGCGAAGGCCATTATCGCGGCGGGCGCGGTCTCGATCCGGAAGTGATTGCCGAAATCACCCACCGCTACGGCTTTGATAAACCGCTCCACGAACGCTACCTGAAAATGCTCGGCGACTATCTGCGCTTCGATTTTGGCGACAGCCTGTTTCGCAGCGCGTCAGTCTTGCAGCTGATCAAAAACAGCATGCCGGTCTCCATCACCCTGGGGCTGTGGAGCACGCTGATTATCTATCTGGTCTCGATTCCGCTCGGCATCCGCAAAGCCGTCCATAACGGCAGCCAGTTTGATATCTGGAGCAGTACGCTGATCATTATTGGCTACGCCATCCCGGCCTTTCTGTTCGCCATTATTCTGATCGTGCTCTTCGCGGGGGGCAGCTATCTGGACCTGTTTCCGCTGCGCGGGCTGGTGTCAGCTAATTTCGATAGCCTGACGTGGTATCAGAAGGTTCTCGACTATCTCTGGCACATTACGCTGCCGGTGCTGGCGACGGTCATCGGCGGCTTTGCGGCGCTCACCATGCTGACCAAGAACAGCTTTCTTGACGAGATCCGCAAGCAGTATGTCGTGACCGCACGCGCCAAAGGGGTGGGCGAAAAGCATATTTTATGGGGCCATGTTTTTCGCAATGCCATGCTGCTGGTGATCGCCGGTTTCCCGGCGATGTTTATCAGTATGTTTTTCACCGGTTCCTTGCTGATTGAAGTGATGTTTTCCCTCAACGGCCTGGGACTGCTGGGCTATGAGGCGACCGTTTCCCGTGATTACCCGGTGATGTTCGGCACGCTGTATATTTTTACCCTGATCGGCCTGCTGCTGAATATTGTCAGCGATATCTGCTACACGCTGGTCGATCCGCGTATTGATTTTGAGGGCCGCTGATGTCTTTTCTGAGTCCCGTTAATCAGGCCCGCTGGGCGCGTTTTCGTCACAACCGCCGCGGCTATCTGTCGCTGTGGCTGTTCATGATTCTTTTCGTGTTCAGCCTGTGCGCCGAACTGATTGCCAACGACCGCCCGCTGCTGGTGCAGTATCGCGGCAGCCTGTACGTTCCGGCATTGAAAAATTATAGCGAGACGACCTTTGGCGGCCCGTTTGCTACCGCCGCCGACTACCAGGATCCGTGGCTGCAAAAGCAGCTGGATGATAACGGCTGGATACTGTGGGCGCCGATCCGATTTGGCGCCACCACCATCGACTTCGCCACCCAAACGCCCTTCCCTTCTCCCCCCTCGACGAGAAACTGGCTGGGTACCGATGCCAACGGCGGCGACGTGCTGGCCCGTATTTTATACGGCACGCGAATATCGATTCTGTTCGGCCTGCTGCTGACCTTTTTCTCCAGCGTACTGGGGGTACTGGCGGGTGCCATTCAGGGGTACTACGGCGGCAAGATTGACCTGTGGGGTCAGCGATTTATTGAGGTGTGGTCAGGCATGCCAACCCTGTTCCTGATTATTTTACTCTCCAGTGTCGTCCAGCCGGGCTTCTGGTGGCTGCTGGCCATTACGGTACTGTTCGGCTGGATGGCGCTGGTCGGCGTCGTGCGGGCGGAATTCCTGCGCACCCGTAACTATGACTATATTCGCGCGGCGCAGGCGCTGGGGGTCAGCGATCGGCATATTATCCTGCGCCATATGCTGCCCAACGCCATGGTTGCCACTCTGACCTTCCTGCCGTTTATTCTGTGCAGCTCCATCACTACCCTGACTTCCCTCGATTTTCTCGGCTTCGGCCTGCCGCTCGGTTCGCCATCGCTTGGCGAACTGCTGCTGCAGGGGAAAAACAATCTGCAGGCGCCGTGGCTGGGCATCGCCGCCTTTCTGTCGGTCGCGATGCTGTTATCGTTGTTAATTTTCATTGGTGAAGCCGTCCGCGACGCCTTCGACCCCGGTAAGGCGGTATAACATGACGCAGCCTTTGTTAGAGATAGACAACCTCTCCATCGCCTTCCGCCAGCAGGGGAAAACGCATACCGTCGTCAGCGAGCTCTCCCTGAATATTGGCGCCGGGGAAACCCTGGCGCTGGTGGGGGAATCCGGCTCCGGTAAAAGCGTCTCCGCGCTCTCGGTGCTGCGGCTGCTCCCCTCTCCGCCGGTCTGCTACCCCGGCGGAGACATTCGCTTTCACGGTCAGTCGCTGCTTCACGCCGATGAGCGCACGCTGAGTCAGGTGCGCGGTAATCGGATCGCGATGATTTTTCAGGAGCCGATGGTGTCGCTCAATCCCCTGCATACGCTGGAAAAGCAGCTGTATGAAGTGCTGTCTTTGCATCGCGGTATGCGCAAAGAGGCCGCGCGAGGTGAGATCCTTAACTGCCTGGAGCGGGTCGGTATCCGTCATGCCGTACGCCGGCTGGCGGACTACCCGCATCAGTTTTCCGGCGGCGAACGCCAGCGGATCATGATTGCCATGGCGCTGCTCACCCGTCCAGAGCTGCTGATTGCCGACGAACCCACTACCGCCCTGGATGTGACCGTACAGGCACAAATCCTGCAGCTGTTACGCGAGCTGAAAAATGAACTGAATATGGGGCTGCTGTTTATTACCCATAACTTAAGCATTGTCCGCCAGCTCGCTGACCGCGTGGCGGTGATGCAAAACGGTCGCTGCGTCGAACAAAACGCCTGTCGGGCGCTTTTTGCCGCCCCCGAACACCCTTATACCCGTCGTCTGCTGGACAGCGAACCCGCCGGCAGGCCGGTGCCGCTGGCCACCGATGCGCCGCTGCTGCTGAAGGCCGTCGATCTGAGCGTCGCCTTCCCGGTGCGCAAAGGGTTCCTCCGCCGGGTAGTGGATCATAACCGGGTGGTCAACGCGCTCAATTTCCAGCTGCGCGCGGGGGAAACCCTGGGCCTGGTGGGCGAGTCGGGATCGGGCAAAAGCACCACCGGGCTGGCCCTGCTGCGCCTGATTGCCTCGCAAGGGACGATCGCCTTTGAGGGGCAGGCGCTGCAGGGACGTAGCCGTCGGCAAATGCTGCCGCTGCGCCGCCAGATGCAGATAGTCTTCCAGGATCCCAACTCGTCGCTGAATCCCCGGTTGAACGTGCTACAGATTATTGAAGAGGGTCTGCGCGTCCACCAGCCAACGCTAACGTCGGCCGCGCGTGAACAAGCGGTGATACAGGCGATGCAGGAGGTGGGGCTCGATCCGCCAACGCGGCATCGCTATCCGGCTGAGTTTTCCGGTGGCCAGCGTCAGCGTATTGCGATTGCCCGGGCGCTGATCGTGAAACCTCAGCTCATCGTGCTGGATGAGCCCACGTCGTCGCTGGACAAGACAGTGCAGGCGCAAATACTGGCTTTGCTGAAAGCGTTACAGCAAAAATATCAGCTGGCCTATATTTTTATCAGCCATGATTTACGCGTAGTGCGGACGTTGTGTCATCAGGTGATGGTGTTACGACAGGGAGAAGTCGTCGAGCAGGGGGAGTGCGAACGCGTTTTTACCGCTCCACAGCAGGAATATACCCGCCAGCTTCTGGCGCTGGGCTGACGGTCAGAATGGGTTGTGGCCAGAGAACGGTTCGGCAATCGCCACGCCGAAATTTTTCAGTCGACAGGTTGCCGCAAACTCGTCCTGTAAATTCACAAACAGGCACGGCTCCCCTTCACACTCAACGATGGAGCAATCGACTTCGATGTCGCTGAGGGCCTGGCTGAGCTTATGCATCACCGGCCACGCTTTCTCTCCGTCCGGGCTGAGTAGCTTCAGCGCAACGAGGCTGTTTTCACTCTCGGCGCCGTTTTGCGGAATCGGTTCAACTCTTGAACCCGCAAAACCGGCCAGCCAGCGATAGCTCTGCGGCAGACGGTGTACGATAGAGAGTTGCTGTGTATTCACTTAGTTTCCCCGGAAGCAAAATGCTTCACAATAAATTTACATCAATATTAACACATCGTTGACAAATAGTCCTGCATCAGCATAGAAAACGTTTACACCCGCGTCACGCCAGGGTTAACGACTTATAATCCAGAACCTTATAGTTTCGCTGCGGAAACAGATCGGGGCTATATGTACCCGTTTCTGTGATCCAAAACAACTTTTTTATCGCAACAATGCGACTTTTTACACTAATTGATTTTACATAAAAGAAACAAATTACAGAACCGGGAAGCCCATCGCGGTTGATGTGCATCAAAAAAGGGGCGGAAATCGCCCCTTGTGGCAGGTATTTTAGTGCGCGGTTTTACGTCGCCGACTGGCGTAGAGGTAAAAAAGGATGGAACTGCTGGCGCAAAATGCGATCGAAATCAGCATCGGCCAGGCGGTAGTAAAGGTGGCCATGGACAGCAGCGCGCCAATAATCGCCCCGATGCCAAAGCGGAAGGTCCCCGCCAGCGATGAGGCGGTGCCCGCCATATGCGGAAACTCGTCCAGAATGACCGCCATCGCGTTGGAGGAGACCATCGAAACGCAGCCGACAAACGCGGCAACGCCGACCACCAGCGCCCAGAATCCGACATCCAGCAGCGCGCAGACCACCATCCATACCGCCATCACAAACTGAATCCACAGCCCGGCGCGGAACATATTCAGCGCCCCGACCCGTCGGACAAAGCGGCTGTTAATGATGGTCATGATGAACAAGAAGACAATGTTCAGCGCAAAATAGTAACCAAAGTGCTGCGGCGAAACGTGGTTGATATTGATGTAGACAAACGGCCCGGCGCTCAGGAAGGAGAACATCCCGGCAAAGCTGAAGCCACTCGCCAGCATATAGCTCAGCACCCGCTTATGCCGGAACAAGGTCGCAAAGTTACCCAGCGTGGTGCGCAGACTAAATTTTTGTCGCCGTTCAACCGGCAGCGTTTCGCTGATGAAAAAAGCAATCATCGCCGAGGCCAGCAGCGCCGCCAGCGCGAGAATCCAGAAGATCGCATGCCAGCTGAACCACACCAGAACGGCGCCCCCTACCATCGGCGCAACCAGCGGCGCGATAGTGGTGACCAGCATGACGAACGACATCATCCGCGAAAACTCTTCTTTCGGATAGATATCGCGCATCAGGGCATTGATGACCACGCTCGCCGCCGCGGCCGCCAGACCGTGGAAGAAGCGCATGGTAATCAGCATGTCGATAGTCTGCGACAGCGCGCAGGCCACCGCAGCCGCGGCGAAAATCAGCGTTCCTCCGAGGATCACCGGCTTACGGCCGATGCTGTCGGCCATCGGGCCATACAGCAGCTGACCGAAAGCAAAGCCCAGAATATAGGTACTGAGCGTCATCTGCGCACTGCCGTCCGGCACATTAAACTGCGCCGAAATCACCGGCAGCGCCGGGAGATACATATCAATCGACAGTGGCATCAACATGGCCAGCAGGCCAAGAATAAACACAATCCCCAGTGAAGAATTCTGCTTTGCCGTCACGTTTTACTCCGTGCATGCTGGAGGCCAACGCTGGCGATCTCGTCTTCCGTCAGCGGGCGGTACTCGCCAGGCTCCAGAGATTCATCCAGCATGATGTCGCCAATACGTTCACGATGCAGGCCGACGACGTGATTACCCACCGCCGCGAACATGCGTTTCACCTGATGGTAGCGCCCTTCGCTTATCGTTAAGCGCACTTCCGTTGGCGTCAGCACTTCCAGACGCGCAGGTTTCGTCAGATCCTTTTCATTGTGCAGCTGAACGCCTTTCGCAAACTGTTCAGCCGTTTGCTCATCCACCGGGTTTTCCAGCGTCACCAGATAGGTTTTCTCACAGTGATGGCGCGGAGAAGTGATGCGGTGCGACCACTGCCCGTCATCGGTCATCAGCACCAGTCCGGTGGTGTCGATATCCAGTCGACCTGCGGCATGCAGCTTATGCGCGACCGGGACATCCAGGAAATAGAGAATCGTTGGATGATCCGGATCGTCCGTGGAGCAGACGTACCCCTGCGGCTTGTTGAGCATAAAGTAGCGCGGGCCGTTCTGCTGAGTCAGCGTATTGCCGTCATACTCCACGTCGTGCTCTGGCTGGAGCTTAAACGACGCATCTTTGACGATTTCGCCGTCTACGAGAACGCGGCTGCTGCGGATTTCACGCCCGGCAATAGCCCGACTGACGCCAAGTTGCTGAGCGATAAACTTATCAAGTCGCATGAGATTTTTTTAGCCTGTAATAATGCTGGAGCGGGCAAACGCCCGAAAAAGAAGAAGTTCGCTGGCTAGTATAACGGGCTCTTAACGCCACTCAAGGGAAAAGATTCGTGGCATACTATTTGCGAGTTAATTAACGCCAGTATAGCCATGACTTTTACATTACGTCCCTACCAAAAAGAGGCCGTCGACGCCACGCTCGCCTGGTTTCGTCGCCATCATGAACCGGCCGCCATCGTCCTGCCAACCGGCGCAGGTAAAAGCCTGGTCATCGCCGAACTGGCGCGTCTGGCGCGCGGCCGCGTTCTGGTGCTGGCGCACGTCAAGGAGCTGGTCGCGCAAAACCACGCCAAGTATTGTGCGCTTGGGCTGGAGGCGGATATTTTTGCTGCCGGCCTGAAACGCAAAGAGAGCCACGGCAAGGTGGTTTTCGGCAGCGTGCAATCGGTAGCCCGTAACCTTGAACAGTTTCAGGCCGAGTTTTCACTGCTGATCGTCGATGAATGCCACCGCATCAGCGACGATGATGACAGCCAGTACCAGCAAATTATCAGCCATTTGCAACAGGTCAATCCGCAGCTGCGTCTGCTCGGGTTGACCGCCACGCCGTTCCGCCTCGGCAAGGGCTGGATCTACCAGTTTCATTATCATGGTATGGTTCGCGGTGATGAGAAGGCGTTGTTCCGCGACTGTATTTACGAGCTGCCGCTGCGCTATATGATCAAGCACGGGTATCTGACGCCTCCGGAGCGGCTGGATATGCCGGTCGTACAGTACGATTTCAGCCGCCTTCAGCCGCAGAGCAACGGGCTGTTTAGCGAAGCGGACCTGAACCTTGAGCTAAAAAAGCAGCAGCGCATTACGCCGCATATCGTCAGCCAGATCGTCGAATTTGCCCAGACGCGCAAGGGAGTGATGATTTTCGCCTCCACGGTAGAACACGCGCGGGAAATTACCGGCCTGCTGCCCGCCGGCGAGGCGGAGCTGATTACCGGTGACACGCCCGGTCCGCAGCGCGATCGCATCATCGAAGCATTTAAGGCGCAGCAGTATCGTTATCTGGTGAACGTGGCGGTGCTCACCACCGGGTTTGATGCCCCGCATGTCGATCTGATCGCCATCCTGCGCCCCACGGAGTCGGTCAGCCTGTATCAGCAAATTGTCGGCCGCGGCCTGCGTCTGGCGCCGGGGAAAACCGACTGCCTGATTCTCGACTATGCCGGAAATCCTCACGATCTCTATGCGCCAGAGGTGGGCTCGCCGAAGGGCAAGAGCGATAACGTCCCCGTACAGGTATTCTGTCCGGCCTGTGGCTTTGCCAATACCTTCTGGGGAAAGACCACCGCCGACGGTACGCTGATTGAACACTTTGGCCGCCGCTGCCAGGGCTGGTTTGAAGATGACGACGGTCATCGTGAACAGTGCGATTTTCGTTTTCGTTTTAAAAACTGTCCGCAGTGCAATGCGGAAAATGATATTGCCGCCCGCCGCTGCCGCGAGTGCGACACGATTCTGGTCGACCCCGACGATATGCTGAAGGCCGCGCTGAAGCTCAAAGACGCGCTGGTGCTGCGCTGCAGCGGTATGGACCTGCAGCACGGTGGCGACGATAAAGGCCCGTGGCTGAAAATCACCTATTACGATGAGGACGGCGCCGATGTCAGCGAGCGCTTCCGCCTGCAGACGCCGGCCCAGCGGACCGCGTTTGAGCAGCTGTTTATCCGCCCGCATACCCGCACGCCGGGCGTGCCGCTGCGCTGGATAACCCCTGCCGACATTGTTGCCCAACAGCCGCTGTTGCGTCATCCGGACTTTGTCGTCGCGCGCATGAAAGGCCAGTACTGGCAGGTCAGGGAAAAAGTCTTCGACTATCAAGGCCGCTTCCGTCGGGCAAACGAACTGCGTTAATCAGCGCCGCGCCTGAGGTTTTCATTGCCGTCAACGCCATAGGTGGATATAATGCCGCCCGCTTTTGCATTCGCAAAGCAGATCATCTGCCTGCTGCTGGGTCGCCTGTAGCAGGATTTAAATATAGAGAGACATCAATGTTTACTATCAACGCAGAAGTACGTAAAGAGCAGGGTAAGGGTGCGAGCCGCCGCCTGCGTGCAGCTAACAAATTCCCGGCCATCATTTATGGCGGTGAAGCTACTCCGGTAGCAATCGAGCTGGACCAGGACAAACTGTGGAACATTCAGAGCAAAGCTGAGTTCTACGGTGAAGTTCTGACCATCGTTATCGATGGCAAAGAAGAAAAAGTAAAAGTTCAGGCTGTTCAGCGTCACGCGTTCAAGCCAAAACTGACTCACATCGACTTCGTTCGCGCTTAATCGCGATAGCAAGTTGAGTGGCAAACGCCCCGGCCCGCAAGGTCCGGGGCGTTTTGTTATGCGTCTTGTTTCCATAGCAAAGGCGCAAAATCAACCACCTCTCCCAGCGTCGGATGCTTGTTCATTCCCGGCTGCCACAGCATTACCATCGTGACATTCAGCCCCTGGGTACCGACTTCGGTGTCGATCTCCTCCACCCCTTGCCAGTCGACCGCCTGAAAATGGTCAGGTAAGAATCCCCACCCCTGCCCCTGCTGCAGCGCATGGCGCAATAACGCTTTCTCATTCATGTACAGCGTGTGTCCCGAGATTTGCACCCGGCGGGCAATTTGCTCGTCTGCACGGCGATGCATCACCAGCTGTGGCACCAGCGACAGATTGAGCAGAGTCAGCGGACGCGCGCAGTCAGCAAACAGGCGCTCCGTCGCATAAAAGCGCAGATCGACGGTTCCCAACGCTCGCCATTCCATTTCGCTACCGAGAGTCCGGTTATTAGCCTGGCAAATAGCCAGATCGGCCTGCCCGTCGGCCAGCGCCTGCTCCGCCTCGCGACGCGATGCGCTCCAGCAGCTCATTCGCAGCTGACGTCGGGCAAGGTGGTCTGCCAGCGCGCAGAGAAAGGGGCGCGGGACAAACGGATCGTACACCACCCGCAGCTCCTGCCCCGCCGTGCGCGGCAGAGTCTGCGCAAACGACTCAAAGGCCTGCGCCTGGCGCAGGAGTAGATGCGCCTGGCGAAACAGTTGTTCCCCTTCGGCGGTTAACGCCAGGCTCCGCCCTTCGCGCAGGAACAGCGCATATCCCAGCGCATCTTCCAGATAATCCAGCAGATCGCGCAGCGTGGTACGGTCCTTTCCGAGCCGAATCGCCGCCCGGGAGAGACTCCCTGTTTCCGCGATGGTGGCAAAGGCTTCAATCTGGGCAAATGAGTAATGCAGCGTTTTCATCCCGAGGTTTCCTTCGGGGGAAAATCCCCCATCGGCTGATTTTAGCCTGCCGAAGGCGATTTATATACTGCAGGCCTGGTTGTTATGGCTAATAAGGAATCTCTGATGACAAAGATAAAAAAAACCACACCGCTGGCCCTGGCGCTGATGTTCGCGCTTTGCCCTACCGTCAGCATGGCGCAAACCCCGTCACCGCAGGCCTGCGGCGGAGTGATGCTGGATGTCTGCCCGACGCCTTTTGATCCCGTGCTGCCCGCCACAAAAGATATGCTCAACTGGGATCAATCTGCCCGGGTTATCGGCTTTCGCAACGACTACCGTAACTATGCCGGCGATGTCTTCCGTCACGGTAGCGCCACGCCGCTGTCGCCATCAGATAAGCCGCTGACCGACGTCAGCTACACGGTAAACGGCCAGACATGGAACCTGCAGGATTACCTGAAGCGCCAGAACGTTACCGGTTTTCTGGTACTCAAAGAGGGTAAAATTGCCTACAAATATCTCGGCGCAGGCAACACCGACACCACGCTGTGGACCTCCCGTTCGGTAGGTAAAGCGGTGGTCTCCACCTTAGTCGGTATGGCGATTCAGCAAGGTAAAATCCATTCGCTTAATGACCGGGTCACCGATTACGAGCCCGACCTGAAAGGCACCGCCTGGGATGATGTCACCCTTAAGCAGCTGATTCAGCACACCTCCGGCGTCGAGTGGAATGAAGATTACACCAATCCACAATCCCATTTCGCCCGCCTGACCCAGTGTGAGGCCCATCCGGGCGCCTACGCATGCGTGCGCAAGATCGTGGCTTCCCTGAAGCGTACGCATCCCGCCGGCGAGCAGTGGTCCTACTCATCAGGGGGCGCATGGCTATTGGGGGATGTGGTGGAGCGGGCCACCGGAATGCCGCTTGCCGCATGGCTGGAGCAGGCCCTGTGGCAGCCCGCCGGAATGGCGCATGACGGCGTCTGGCACGCTTATCAGCAGGGTAAACATGACGTCGGGGCGCATGGCTTTAACGCCACGCTGGAAGACTGGGGTCGTTTCGGCGAGTTTGTCGCCCGGGATGGACGCCTGGCCAACGGCCAACGACGGGTGCCTGAAGGCTGGTTTGACCAATCCTCCGCCTGGACTCAGGCGCAGAAATCGGTCTCCCCGGCACACCCGGAAGGCATTTACGGCTATCAATGGTGGAATAACGCGATTCCAGCCAACGCGCAGCACGTCGACCCTACCGCTCGCCAGGGGCTGAAAGGTTCGCTGTGGGCGCTGGGTATCTACGGCCAGGTGATTATGGTCAACCGCGCGGAACATCTGGTGATCGTGCAGTGGTCAACCTGGCCGCAGGCCGAACCTTCGTTTAACGCCCAACCGCTGGAAGCCGCGCTGATGTACAGCGCTATCGCTCGCAAGCTGCGCTAAGGGTTATCGCGCCTTGTTTCATCCTGAGCAAGGCGCGATGAAACCGTGAGGGCCAGGTGTTGCAGGAGCATAATGGTTTTGGCATCCACAATTTCCCCTTCGCGTATCGCTTGTAACGCCCGGGCCAGTGGCCACTCCAGCACTTCAATATCCTCCCCTTCCGCCGCCAGCCCGCCGCCTTCGCTGCGGCGATCGTCCGCCGAATATTCGGCAATGAAAAAGTAGAGTTTTTCGGTAACCGACCCCGGACTCATGTAGGCAGTAAAAACCGGTTCAATACCGGTGACACGAAAGCCGGTCTCTTCTTCCGCCTCGGCGATAATGCGCTCTTCCGGCGACGCATTATCCAGCAGTCCGGCAGCCGCCTCGATCAAAAAACCATCATGACCGTTAATCCACACCGGAAAACGAAACTGGCGAATAAGCACGACGGTTTGCTTTACCCGGTTATAGAGCAGAATCACCGCGCCGTTGCCGCGATCGTAGGCCTCACGGCTCTGCTCCTGCCAACGGCCGTCCCGTCGCAGCAATTCAAAAGTGTATTTTTTTAACGTATACCAGTTGTCGGACAGCAGCGTTTCACGCACGTGGCGAACGCGGGATGTATCGCAGGACATATTTTTCTCCTGATAAGATGACAGCGGCCACGATAACATGCAAAATAACGCACAAACAAGATCAAACGTGAAGGAAAAATATGTTTGCCAGCCAACGAAAACAGCAAATACTGCAAATTCTGGCCGTCGAAAAACAGGTAATGTCCGGTGAGCTTAGCCAGCGATTTAACGTCTCTGAAGACTCTATCCGCCGGGATTTACGCGAGCTTGCGGGGGAAGGCAAGCTGCAGCGGGTCCACGGCGGGGCGCTGCCGGTTTCGGCGGCCATCGCGCCGATCGAAACAAGAAAAAACGTGCAAATCGCCTCGAAACAGGCCATTGCCCGCCGGGCGGCGGCCCTGATCCAGCCGGGTCAGGTGGTGATTATCGATGGCGGGACCACCACAGAAGAAATGGTCCGCTGTCTGCCGGCTGATTTAGCCTGCACCATCGTGACCCATAGCCCCGGTATAGCCGTCGCGCTGGTGGAGCGGCCGTTGATTGAGGTCATTCTTATCGGCGGGCGGCTGTTTAAACATTCGGTGGTCACCGTCGGCGCCAGCGCGCTGGAAGGTATTGCTCGGATCAATGCCGATCTGTTTTTTATGGGCGTGACCGGGGTGCATGACCGCGCTGGTTTCACTACCGGCGATTATGAAGAGGCGGCTATCAAGCGGGCGCTCGCCGCGCGGGCAGCGGAAACCATTGTGATGGCGTCGCAGGAAAAACTGAACTCGGCATCGGCGTTTGCCATCGGCGAGTTAAGCCTTGCCAGTACCCTGATTATCGATGGTTTGCTGGATGAGGCCCTGCAGGCGAAGCTGACCCAGCACGGGATCGAGACGATCCGCGCCGATGCAGAGTAAGAACGCCGCGGGCCGACGATGGCCCGGGCAGCAGCCCCGGCCTTCACCGGGGCTGGCGGAGAATCAGCTACCGCCGGAAGTCCGACGCTGCAGCTGATCGCGCAGGTTAGGCGGCGTACCTTTGATGGTCAGCGTATCCGTTGCCGGATCCCAGAACACCCGCTCGCCCAGCAGCATGGCATCAAAGTTGATCGTTAACCCGCCGCCGCTGCCGGCAAACTTGGTCAACTGACGCAGCGTGCTGCGATCCGCCGGGAAGCTCTCTTCCAGCTCATACCCCTGTTCCGCGGTAAATTGCTGGAAGCTCTTCTCGCTGACGCCGGCCAGCTCTTTGGATAAAGATTCCAGCTCAATCTCTTCTCCCGCCTGCAGCTGCTCGTTGCAATAAGCATAGACCTGCTGACGAACGTTCTGCCGTTCGGACTTATCGAGCTGAGCATCGGAGGCGAAATCATCGACCGCCTGGAGCAGGCCACGGTTCTGCGCTTTCGCGTTCAGCCCTTCGCTGGCGCCAAGGAAGTCCATAAAGAAATCAGCCACTTTACGCCCGACACGGCCTTTGAGGAAGGTCAGGTAGCGGGTCGACTCCGGATTGGTTTCCCATTCAGTTAAGTCAATGCGCGCCACAATATCGGCATGATTGATATCCAGATAGTGGGTCGAGCTGATATCCAGATCTTCATTAACGCGCATACTGCTCAGGTTGTTCAGCACCGCCACCAGCAGGTACTCTACCGCCAGATAACGATACTGACAGAACAGCACGATACCGCCTTCTGCGAAAGGGTACTTCGCCAGTTCGTCACGCAGACGGCCGGTTGCCGCCCGGCTGAACGGGAGAAAGTCTTCCTCGCCCTGACGCTGCAGGCGAAGGGCCTGTGCCAGCTCGCTCTCCTGGTTAAACAGACCGTAGGCCTTGTTTTTAGCGCTGTAGACACGATGCAGCTCGGCCATCATTTCCACGACCGTCGCATTCGGCTCCAGTAAGGAATCGCGCAGCACCAGTTCGAGGTTTTGTTCATCACGTTTAATTAACTGATGCAGGGCAATCTGGTCGATATCCAGACTCATGTTAAACTCTCCTTTTAGACCGGCCGGTATTCAACCACCGCCGGGACGGCGACGCAACCGCCGCGTGACTCTTCGACGACCTGAGACTCGCGATCCTGCGCGCTTTTGCGCCGTGGCGAAAAAATGCGGAAAAAAAGCTGCTGCTACGGTAATATGTTGCCCTTTCACGAACAAACAGATTTTGAGTTTATGCCGCAATTATCCCGCTATAGTGATGAACACGTCGAACAGCTGCTTAGCGAGCTGAGCAACGTGCTGGAAACACACAAAGCCCCCGTTGACCTTTCACTGATGGTGCTAGGCAATATGGTGACTAACCTGATCAATAGTAGCGTCGCGCCGGCGCAGCGTCAGGCGATCGCCCGTTCTTTTGCCCAGGCTCTGCAGTCTTCAATCAACGACGACCCGGCGCACTAAGGATAACCAACAACTGTATATGGTGACTCTTCGTCAGCCCTACCGAGAAAAAATCTCCCAGATGGTCAGCTGGGGGCACTGGTTCGCCCTGTTCAACATGTTGTTGGCCATGGTGCTCGGCAGCCGCTATCTTTTTGTCGCCGACTGGCCCACGACTCTGGGCGGACGTATTTTCTCGTATGTCAGCCTCGTGGGTCACTTCAGTTTTCTGGTGTTTACCAGCTATGTCCTGATTCTCTTCCCGCTGACCTTTATCGTCATATCGCAGCGATTGATGCGCTTCCTGTCGGTCATTCTGGCGACCGCGGGCATGACGCTTCTGCTGATCGATAGCGAAGTCTTTACCCGTTTCCACCTGCATCTTAACCCGATTGTCTGGGAACTGGTCATCAACCCTGACCAGAATGAGATGGCGCGCGACTGGCAGCTGATGTTTATCAGCGTGCCGATTATCTTCCTGCTGGAAATGCTGTTTGCGACCTGGAGCTGGCAGAAGCTGCGCAGCCTGACGCGTCGCCGCCACTACGCCCGGCCTGTCGCCTGGTTTTTCTTTCTCTCTTTTATCAGCAGCCACCTGATTTATATCTGGGCGGATGCGAATTTCTATCGCCCAATCACCATGCAACGGGCGAATCTGCCGCTCTCCTATCCGATGACGGCCCGCCGTTTCCTTGAGAAACATGGCCTGCTCGATGCCCAGGATTACCAGCGTCGGCTGGTAGAACAGGGGGCGCCGGAAGCCGTCTCCGTTGAGTATCCGCTGAGCAACCTGCGCTATCGCGATCTGGGGGCTGGCTACAACGTTCTGCTCATTACCGTCGATAACCTGAACTATTCACGGTTTGAGAAAAATATGCCGGAACTGGCCCGTTTCGCACAAGAGAATGTCAACTTTACCCAGCATATGAGCTCCGGCAACACTACCGATAGCGGTATGTTTGGCCTGTTCTACGGGATTTCGCCGGGCTATATGGATGGCGTGCTGTCGGCCCGCATTCCGGCGGCGTTGATTACGGCCTTTAACCAGCAGGGATATCAGCTGGGGCTGTTCTCCTCCGATGGCTTCAGCAGCCCGCTCTATCGCCAGGCGCTGCTGTCCGATTTCTCGCTGCCAAATGAGAAAACGCAAAGCGATGAGCAAACGGCGGACCAGTGGATTGGCTGGCTCAATCGCTATGCGCAGGATGAAAACCGCTGGTTCTCATGGATTTCGTTGAACGGCACCACGCTGGACAACAGTCAGCAGCAAAACTTCGCGCGTCGCTACAGTCGTGCGGCGGGAGATGTTGATAGTCAAATCAGCCGGGTACTGAGCGCCCTGAGCGATGCCGGAAAACTGGATAACACCGTGGTGATTATCACCGCCGCTCACGGTATGCCGTTGAATCCGCAGCGCGGTAAGTTTGACTGGTCCCGGGAGCAGCTGCAGGTGCCGCTGGTTATTCACTGGCCAGGAATTCCGGCGCAGAACATCGCGACGCTGACCAGCAACAAAGATGTGATGACCACGCTGATGCAGCGCCTGCTGCACGTCTCCACGCCTGCCAACGAATATTCACAGGGTGAAGACCTGTTCAGCCCCGCGCGTCGCCGGGCCTGGGTGACGGCAGCCAACGGCGATACGCTGGCGGTCACGTCGCCAGAGGTGACCGTGGTGCTAAACCACAACGGTACCTACAGCACCTGGAACAGCGATGGCAAAAAGATTGATAACCGCAAACCTCAGCTCAGCCTGCTGCTGCAGATCCTGACTGACGAAAAACGCTTTATCGCTAACTGATTGATTAATTATGAATCAATCAGCCGTTCCCCGGCTTGCATTCGGTCGGGGAACGGGTAATATTGTCCTCCATACGTCGGCACGTAGCGCAGCCTGGTAGCGCACCGTCATGGGGTGTCGGGGGTCGGAGGTTCAAATCCTCTCGTGCCGACCAAATCATTCACCGGTAGGTTATCTTAACCACCGGTAACCCCTTAAGAACCCGCATCCTCTCTGAGCCTGCGGGTTTTTTAATGCCCGAATCCGTCCCACCGACACGGTCGCGGTCCGCGCTCGAATCCATCCCCGCTTTCGTGCTGCCGATGAACAAACTCCGACCTTACTGATTGTAAAACGAAGAATAGCTTCTATTATTCGTCGTACTTGCCTGACACCGGAACAATTAATATGAGAGTTAATGGACTTACGAAGGGATTTTTTATCCTGATTTTGCTGATGGTCAGCCTCGCCTTTTTTAATGTTCTTTCGCCTTATTATTCAGCCATACTGTGGGCCGCGATTCTGTCGGTCATCTTCAACCCGGTAAAGAACAAATTGCGGGCTCGCCTCGGTGAGCGCAATGACCTGGCATCGTTGTTGACCGTGGTGATTATCTGCCTGATTGTTTTCACGCCGCTGGCGATCATCATTTCATCGCTGGCGTTCGAGCTAAACCTGGTTTACACCCGGCTTCAGCATAATGACACCCAGTTTCCGGTGGTGGTGGCAAACCTGTTTGCCCATCTGCCCGAGTGGGCCAGAAGCTTTCTCTCCGAACATAACCTTGACAGCGCAGAGCAGATTCAGAAACAGCTCTCTGACGCCGCCCTGAAAGGTGGGCAATATCTGGCCGGTAGCGCGTTCCTGATTGGTAAAGGGACATTCGGCTTTACCGTGAGCTTCGGCATCATGCTGTATCTGCTGTTTTTCCTGCTCAAAGATGGCCCCTATCTGGTCATGCTCATCCTTGAGTCCCTGCCGCTGTCTAACTACGTTAAGCAGCATCTGTTTGCCAAATTTGCCGCCGTATCACGGGCAACCGTAAAAGGTACCGTCGCCGTCGCCCTCGCCCAGGGGATACTTGGCGGTATCGCGTTTTCTATCGCCGGCCTCGACGGCAGCATTTTGTGGGGCGCCATCATGGCGTTTCTGTCGCTGATTCCGGCGATCGGTTCCGCCATAGTCTGGGTACCGGCGGCTATCTTCCTGTTTGCCACCGATCAGCTATGGCAAGGGGCGTTTATCGTGGGCTTCTTCGTGATTGTGATAGGCCTGGTGGATAATATTCTGCGCCCGCTGCTGGTGGGCAAAGACACCAAAATGCCGGACTATCTGATTTTGATTGCCACCCTCGGCGGCATGGAGATTTACGGTATTAATGGCTTTGTCATCGGGCCGCTGATCGCCGCCCTGTTTATCGCCTGCTGGAATCTGTTATCGGGGCGTGAACACGCGGGCAACACCGACGAAATAGATGAAGAGTTCATCGAGGAAGGGAAAGTCAGTCGCGATGAGTAAGCATCGGGGGGAGCATTTCGCTTCCCCCTTCTGTTTCCATTCATGTCACTGATAACGCCTCATCATTCGCGGGTATGGGCCGGTCAGAGTGGAATCATTGCACCTGAAAGCGTCTTCGCTTGCTGATGATTATTAACGCCGGATTACCGGCCGCAGTTGGCGGCAATATCCCGTCAAGGATACCGCAAGAACCTTTCGCTCAGAGCGTGAATATGGGTAGTGAATACTTGCACACCATCAAGAAAAGTCAGTCAATAAGACCAGAATATATGAAAATAATGGTAAATTATTCTTACCATTACGCAAAAGAGTGCTAGTCTTTTGCCGTTAAAGATCGATAACAAAGGATGATGAATCGTGAATAAAATCTCTACGCTTGCTGTTTCTCTGCTGGCCGTTGCCTGTGTTTCCACCAGCGCGCTGGCCGCTGAACAGCCTCTGGAAAAGGTCGCCCCCTATCCGAAGGCGGAAAAAGGCATGAAGCGTCAGGTGATTCAGCTGCCGCAGCAGCAGGACGAATCCGCATTTAAAGTCGAACTGATGATCGGCCAGACCCTTGAGGTTGACTGCAACCGCCATCGCCTCGGCGGCCAACTGGAAAGCAAAACGCTGGAAGGCTGGGGCTACGATTACTACGTTTTTGATAAAGTAACCGGACCGGTTTCAACCATGATGGCCTGCCCGGACGGCAAAAAAGAGCGTAAATTTGTGCTGGCAGGGTTAGGTGATGATGCGATGCTGCGCTACAACAGCAAGCTGCCAATCGTGGTCTACACGCCAGATAACGTCGAAGTGAAATACCGAATCTGGAAAGCAGACGAAACCATCGGTAATGCCGTTGTACGCTAACGCGAAGCGATAAACAGTCACTCTCCGGCGGCATCAGCCGCCGGATGTCGTTCTATAGCGCAATATCCGCCATAGGTTTGTCGCCGGACAGCGGCTTCAGCTCCGCAAGCGGGACCTGATCAACCACCGCGACTGGCTCGTAATGCAGCTGCAGCACTTCACTGGTCCACGCCAGCGCCTGTTCAATCGCCGCCGGATTACCGTCCAGACGCAGACCGTAGGACGGAACGATCTCTTTCAGTTTCGCCTGCCAGGCGGCCGACTGCACCTTCTCTTTAAAGACCTTCTCCATCAGCTGTAGCATGATAGGCGCCGCCGTCGATGCTCCCGGAGAGGCTCCCAGCAGCGCTGCAACGGTACCTTCGTCATCGCTGACCACTTCCGTGCCCAGACGGAGTACACCCTTCTTGCCGTTGCGTTTGATAATCTGTACGCGCTGGCCAGCCTGCCACAAGCGCCAGTCCTCTTTATTCGCTTCCGGATAGTATTCGCGCAGCGCCTCGTGACGATCGTTATCTTTCTGCATCACCTGGCTAATCAGGTATTTCACCAGATCGAAGTTATCCAGACCAACATTGAGCATCGGCAGAATATTCGAGGTGTTGGTTGATGCCAGCAGATCCCACAGCGAGCCGTTTTTCAGGAAGCGGGTCGAGAAGGTCGCGAACGGTCCGAACAGCACCACGCGCTTACCATCGATAATCCGCGTATCGATATGCGGAACCGACATCGGCGGCGCGCCCACTTCGGCCTGGCCATACACTTTCGCCAGATGATGGTTCACCACCTCCGGGTTTTCGCACACCAGGAACTGACCGCCCACCGGGAAGCCCGCGTACTCTTTCGCCTGAGGAATGCCGGTTTCCTGAAGCAGCGTCAGCGCGGCGCCGCCGGCGCCAATAAAGATAAATTTGGCTTTAATAACGCGCTTCTGGCGACGATTATCGGCATCGGCCAGGGTCACCGTCCAGCTCTTGTCCGCGTTGCGCTTAAAGCGACGCACAACGGTGCCAAGCTGCAAAGAGAAGTTATCATGGGTCTGCAGTCCGGCAATCAGCTGGCGGGTGATTTCCCCGTAGTTGACGTCGGTTCCGACTTCGGTGCGGGTCGCGGCCACTTTTTGCTGCGGATCGCGCCCTTCCATCACCAGCGGCGCCCACTCTTTGATCTGCTGATGATCTTCAGAATAGCGAATCCCGCGGAACAACTCACTCTGCTGCAGCGCCGCGTAACGTGCGCGCAGGAAATTCACATTGTCTTCGCCCCACACAAAGCTCATGTGCGGCACGCTGTTAATAAACGATTTCGGCTTACTGAGTATGCCGCGTGTCACCTGGTGAGCCCAAAATTGCCGGGAGATATGGAAGGATTCATTGATATCGACCGCTTTGTCGATATTAATCCCGCTGGCGGTTTGTGGCGTGTAGTTCAGCTCCATCAAAGCCGCATGGCCGGTACCCGCATTGTTCCAGCCGTTCGAGCTCTCTTCAGCCACGCTGGACATCTGCTCGACCATGGTAATAGACCAGTCCGGCTCAAGTTCCTGAAGCCAGGTTCCCAACGTGGCGCTCATGATGCCGCCGCCAATCAACAATACATCCGTCTCTTGCTCATGGCGGGTGTTGGTCCGAGGTGTATTTGAACCAACAGCCGGTGAGCTGGGTACGGCCATCTTTTTCTTCATCGGATTTGAGCCTTACTTTACTCGCTTTTGGATTTAGCGCAGGTGAAACGATTATCGGGAATCAAGGTAACACCGAAGATCAAAAAATTAAATATTGTTTAAAATTTAAGTTGAGTTTTGAGATCTGTTATAAAAATGTTTAATAAATGTGTACGCTAAATCATATTTTGTACTGGTATATGTCACGTCCACGCGCTATCATCCCCTGTTTTGTGACAGACCGCACACAAGCTCAGGCTCGTGGCTCCGGTTTATCTACCAGCGAAACGCTTATGCATCAGGCCACCAACCACGTACCACCCTCTTCGAACGGCGCTCTTCGCCATGTATTACGCTCGCCCTCGCTGCTGACCCGCGAAGCGCTGGCTGGCGTACTCACCGCGCTGGCCCTGATTCCAGAGGTTATCTCCTTCTCCGTGATTGCCGGGGTTGACCCGAAAGTCAGCCTGATTGCGTCCGTTGTGCTCTGCCTGGCGATGTCGGTTCTTGGCGGCAGACCGGCTATGGTCACCGCTGCGGCGGGGTCGGTGGCGCTGGTGATTGGCCCTATGGTGCATCAGCACGGCGTCGGCTATATCCTGCCTGCTGTCATTTTGGCTGGTATTATTCAAATTTTGTTTGGGTTGTGCGGCATGGCCCGGCTGATGCGGTTTATTCCGCAATCGGTGATGACCGGTTTTGTGAATGCGCTGGGAATACTGATCTTCTTTGCCCAGCTGCCGCATTTCTGGAGCACACGGCCGCTGATCATCGGCCTGTTCGTGCTGACGCTGCTGATTGTGCTGTGGGCGCCGCGCTATATCAAAGCCATCCCTTCGCCGCTAATCGCTATCATCCTGCTGACCTTGTTTACCGTCACCACCGGCCAGCTGCTGCCCACCGTCGGTGATGAAGGCAGCATGAGCGGCGGACTGCCCGGATTTACCGCTCTGCGGGTACCGCTCGATCTGCACACGCTGAACATTATCTGGCCCTGCGCATTGAGTATCGCCTTCGTTGGGCTGCTGGAGTCGCTGCTGACGGCTAAACTCGTGGATGATCTGACCCACACGCCATCCAGCAAAGCGCGCGAGAGTACCGGGCTGGGCATCGCCAATATTCTCGCCGGACTCTACGGCGGTATCGCCGGCTGCGCCATGATCGGGCAGACCATCGTTAACGTCGAAATGGGCAAGGGCCGAAGCCGCGTCTCAACCGTTGCGGCAGGCCTTGTACTGCTGCTGCTGGTGACCGCGCTGAGTGAAGTGATGGCTAAAATTCCGATGGTGGTGTTGGCCGGAGTGATGGTGATTGTGGCGGCAAAAACCTTCAGCTGGCATAGCATTCGTCCGGCGGAAGTGGCGCGTCATCCGTGGCCGGAGACGCTGGTCATGCTGGCGACCGTCGGCGCGACGGTCGGAACCAGCAATCTGGCCATTGGCGTTCTGGCCGGACTGGCAGTGATGGCGCTGATTCCCCGTCGCCTGCGCAGCAGGCCGGCGCTTACATCAGAAATATCGTCGCCAGACCGAGAAAAATAAAGAAGCCGCCGGTATCGGTAATCGCGGTGATCATCACGCTGGAGCCGACCGCCGGATCGCGCCCCAGCTTGACCATCACCATCGGGATAATCACCCCCATCATCGCGGCCATCAGCAGATTCAGCATCATCGCCAGCGTCATCACGCCGCCCAGCTGCGGGTCCTGATACAGCCACCAGGTGATCGCTCCCATGATCCCGCCCCACACCAGGCCGTTAATCAGCGCGACGCCCATCTCGCGCATGATCAGAAACGAAAAGCTGCCGGGCTGGATGTGCTGTAACGCCATAGCGCGCACGATCATGGTGATCGTCTGATTACCGGTATTGCCGCCGATCCCGGCGACAATCGGCATCAGCGAGGCAAGCGCCACCAGCTGTGAAATAGTGTGTTCAAACCCGTCAATCACCCGCGAGGCGATAAAGGCGGTGCACAGATTAACCGCCAGCCACGCCCAGCGGGTCTTCACCGCTTTACTGACCGGCGCAAAGACATCCTCTTCGCTGCTCAGGCCGCCCATGCCGCGCAGATCGCTGTCCGTCTCTTCATAGACGACGTCAACGATCTCATCGATGGTCAGACGCCCCATCAGCTTCCCTTCCGCATCAATCACCGCGGCGCTGATCAAGTCGTCACGTTCAAAAGTACGCGCCACCTTTTCAGCCTCTTCATGCGGCTGGAAGGTAACCGGGTCCCCTTCCATGACGTCGCCGACCCGTTTTTGCGCATCATTGAGCAGAATCGTTTGCAGCTGAAGCTCACCCAGCAGAAGCTTATTGCGGGTGGTCACAAACAGCTTATCGGTGTTCTCCGGCATTTTGCCCAGCCGCCGCAGGTAGCGCTGTACCGCCGCCAGCGTCATTTCCGGACGCACGACAATCACTTCGAACTCCATGATTGCCCCGACGGTATTGTCGGCGTAGCGCATAATCTGGCGGACGCGCGCGCGCTTTTCCGGCGGCATCGTCGCCAGTAAGCGGCCGGTCAGGTTACGCGGCAGGTGCTGAACCAGATAGACCTGTTCGTCGATATCCAGGGTTTGCAGCGCGTCGAGCAGCTCGTGGTCGCTCATCTTATCGATGAGATCGCCCCAGACGTTTTCCGATGCCTCGAGCAGCACCTCGCCGCGTTTGTCATTGCTGACCAGCTGCCAGAGCGCATTACGCCCGTCGTACGGCAGCGCTTCGAGGGCATCGGCAAGGTCCGGCGGCGGCAGGTGAGAAACCAGCACCTCGACCTCCGCCAGATCGTCTGCCAGCGTACCGTCGTCATAGCGTTCAGCGAGAGTGAGTTTTCCCAGCAGCGCCGAGGTCACGGCTTTATCGGTGGTCAGCAGCCAGATAAGACGGGCACGCTCTTCATCACGTAATCTGGCACTTTTTTTATGCGAAACGGACATCGGTCAGGCAATCCTTTTGAGAACATGTGGCAGGCCAGGAGCCATAAGCATAGCGCGGGGAGGGAGAAAAAATAACCGTCGCCCCGTTCAGGCGGCGGAAAAATCAACAACCGCGCCGCCGGCGAGCCGGGCGACGCGGTCAGTCAGGCGGTGCGAGCCACCGCATCCCGGGTAGCCAGCTCGCGCTCTTCTCCCGTCAGCTCTGTCAGCTGGCCGCCTCGCATCTCCAGCAGGCGGTCGGCATGCTGGAAGTAGTGATCGTCGTGGCTAATGGCGAAAACGGTTTTCCCCATCTGCTGCATCAACGGCAGCAGCAGCTGGTAAAACTCGCGACGGAAATGCGGGTCCTGATCCGCCGCCCATTCATCAAGCAGGATGATATCCCGCTCCTCCGCCAGCGCCAGCAACAGCGCCACGCGTTTTTTCTGCCCTTTCGACAGCTTCAAATCGATAATCCTGCCGTTATCCAGCTGCAGTTTGTGCGTCATTTTCAGGTACTCCATCCACTGGCCGACCAGCGCAGGGTTCGCCGCTTTCCCGCCAGGCCCCAGCAGCCGATCGAACAGCCAGACATCGGTAAAGACCGCCGAAAAAAGCTTGCGGTAATCTTCGGGCTTGTCCGCCGCAAGGGGCTGGCCATCCAGCAGAATCTGCCCGGAAGCCGGTTGATACAACCCGGTCAGCAGCATCGCCAGCGTGGATTTCCCGCTACCGTTGCCGCCAATTAAAAACACCAGCTCGCCGCGCTGTAGGGTGAGGTTAATCGGCCCGACGGCAAAGCTGTTATCCGGATAGTGGAAGCAGACGTCGCGCAGCTCCAGAGTCTGCCAGTGCGGGTGCGGTTCCGGCTGCGGGAAGTCGGCGCGATACGGTGTCAGCGAGAAGGTATTCAGCTTGTTGAACGCGACCTGGGCGCTGAGCAACGTCGGCAGCGCTCCGACCGCCGAGAGCAGCGGCGTGCGCAGGAACAGCAGCGTCAGCGAGTAGGTCGCCGCCACCGCGGTATTCGCCCAGCCGAGGCTGTTTGCCATCCAGAACACCAGTCCGATGGCCCCCAGCATCATAATATTCGACCAGTTCACCGCGCTGAGATGGAACGTATCGGCGCGGATAATATGGTGACGATATTCGCGGGCATCCGGCAGATACAGTTGATTAAACACGTATTCCGCGCGTTCCCGGTTGAGGGTTAGCTCTTTACGCCCTTCCAGCACCGTCTGGTAGTCGTGGTACAGCTTGTCTTCGGTTTCCCGCAGCGTCGCCATATGCCGGTAGACGCGAGCCACCAGCACAAACCCGCCCCAGATGGTCAGCGCCATCCACAGCGCGGTGACCATCATCATTTTGCCCGACAGCCACGCCAGGTAGGCGGCGGAACCAACGGTCAGGATAATCCCCTGCACCAGCTCCGGCAGGCGAACAAAAGCGATGGTGATATTACGAATGTCGCTGGTTAAACCGGCGAGCAGCGAAGCGCTACCGATCTTCTCGACCTTTTCGATTTGGCTATCAAGGATGCGCTTGATAAATTCGCCGCGCAGGCGGAAGACAAAATGGTGTCCCAGGGTGGTCAGAGCCAGCTGGGAACCCAGCGTCACGACCATCAGCAACAGCAATAAACCGAGAAATTCCGGCAGCACCGCCAGCGAGGTATCGACCACGGTCATCAGGCGCAGATTAATAAAGGCAATAAGCCCGAGTCCCAGCGCCGCGCTGAGCAGACTCAGGGCAATGACGGAGATAAACGGCCAGCGATACTGGCGCCAGACAAGCAGCAGAAGTTCCATAACTCACAATCCGGGCAAGCAAAACAGCCAGCAGTTTAAACTGCTCGCCAATGACATCAAGAATAATTCTTATTTTTGTTCTTTCGCGCCGGCCAGACGGAAGGTGAGATTATAACGGCAGGCGCCGGTCTGCGGATGGTCGCCCTCTTTCAGCGGCTGGATACCGTGGTAAAACAGGCGCGATTCTCCGCCCCAGACCACCACATCGCCATGCTCCAGCAGCACACGCTGCAGCGGATCGCTGCGCCGCAGACCGCCAAACTGAAACACGGCGGGCAACCCCAGTGACACCGACACAATAGGCGCCCGCAGATCGCGTTCATCTTTATCCTGATGCAGAGACAGCTTTGCCCCGGGCTGATAGCGGTTAATCAGACAGGCATCAGGAGCAAAACGGGGATAGCCGCAGGCAAGCGCCGCCTCCGCAGCCAGTTCGCGAAAGATCGTCGGCATCGACGGCCAGCGCTGACCGGTTAACGGATCGTCGGGGGCATAGAGGTAGCCGTGCATATCGGTGGTCCAGCCAACTCTGCCGCAGTTAGTCATCGCCACCGACATGGTATAGCCTCCCGGCGTCACCATTTGACGAAACGGCGACCGGCTGGCAACCTGCATTATCGCCTGGAGCAACGCCGCCGCACGCGGGTGGGCGAAGCGCCGCAGAATGGCGGCCCCCGGCGCCAGCGGCTCCTGCCAGGGAGGCGTATCGGCGAATAAATCGAGCATCACTTCTCCTCGGTTTGCGCTTCCCGGGCCAACAATTGCGCTTTGCGGGCCGTTCCCCAGCGGTAGCCTGAGAGCGCCCCGCCCTCACGGACCACCCGATGACACGGGATAACAATGGCCAGTTTATTGGCCGCGCAGGCGCCTGCTACGGCTCTCACCGCACGGGGTTGGCCAATGCTGTGCGCGACCTGACGATAGCTGCGGGTCTCTCCTGCCGGGATCTGGCGCAGAGCCTGCCAGACGCGCTGCTGAAACGCGGTGCCGCGCAGATCCAGCGGTAGATTAACCGCCTGGCGAGGATCGTCCAGATGGGCGAAAACCTGGGCTACCCGCTGGCAAAAATGCGCATCCCCCGGCAGAAGCCGGGCGTGAGGAAAGAGGCGGGATAACGCATCAAGCAGCGCCGCGTCCTCTTCCCCCGGTAAAACGGCGCACACGCCCCGGTCACTTTCTGCGACCAGGCAGCGACCGACCGCACAGTCGCCGACAGTATAGACAATGTCGGTATCCTCGCCGCCGCGGCGAAACTGGCGGGCGGTCATACCAAGCGCGGCATCCGCCTGACGATAATAGCTGCTGCCTCCGGGAAAGCCTGCCGCTAACACGGCGGGCGTCACTTTTTCACCCTGCCCCAGCGCTTCGCGCAAACGTCGTGCACGCCATGCCTGCTGCCAGGCTTTCGGCGTCATTCCGGTGACGGATTTGAATAAACGATGAAAATGAAAGGGGCTGACCGCCAGCTCCTGTGCCAGTGCCTCAAGGGTCACCGGCGCTTCCTGTTCCAGCAGGCGACAGGCCAGGGTAACTTTGTCCACCTTCTGTTGCTGCGGATCGCTTCTATCCGGCTGGCAGCGCTTACAGGGACGAAAGCCATCGGCGATAGCCGCCTCAACACCGGGGTAAAAGCGCACATTCTCCCGCAGCGCTCGCCGCGAACGGCAGGACGGGCGGCAACAGATACCGGTGGTCAGTACGGCAAAGACAAACTGACCATCGGCTCGCACATCACGATCGCACACCGCCTGCCAGCGGCGATCGTCGGTATCAGCAATTATCGGTTTCATAACGGGCTCCTGCTTTAAGTGTATCGTCAGTCTGAATCAGCGCCCGATGAAAAAAACCCGAAATCTTGCTGTTTAATTCTTTTCGCCGACCAGGAAAGTGCGGAACTGCGGCGACATCCAGGTTTTAAACCCGTCGCCCTCTTTGATGATCATGTAGACCGCTAGCCCCTGCTGGCGCACCACTTCCTGCGCCCTTTCCGGCCCCAGCACCATCAGGCCGGTATCCCAGCCGTCCGCTTCCAGCGCCGTCGGAGCGATAACCGTGACCGAGACCAGTTTATGATCGATCGGCCGGCCGGTTTGCGGATCGATAACGTGGGAAATACGTTTACCGTCCAGCTCATAGTAGTTGCGGTAGCTGCCGGAGGTACTGATCCCATGTCCGTTGATATCAACAATCGCCTGTACGGCATTCTCGCGATCGGTGGGTTTCTGGATGGCCACCCGCCACGGCTGCCCGTCGCCGTTCATCCCCCGGCTGACCAACGCCCCGCCGACCGAAACCAGGTATCGGGAAATGCCCTCCTGCTCCATCAGGCGAGCCAGATGATCGGCGGCATAGCCTTCGCCAACGGTGGAGAGATCGACAAACAGATCCGGGATGTCTTTTTGCAGATATTGCCGATCCGCGTGGTTAATGACCGTCAGATGCTGGAGCCCCGTGCGCGCTTTCGCGGCGGCGATCTGCTGAGGATCCGGCGTTTTAACCGGTTGCTTGTCGGGGCCAAACCCCCAGAGGTTCACCAGCGGCCCCACCGTAATATCCATGGCGCCCGCGGTTTTTGCGCCGATGCGCAGCGAGAGGGTAACAATATCAGCCATCGCTTCGCTGACCGGCCACGGATCGGTCGTGGTGGCATGGTTAAAGCGCATCAGCGCAGAATCGTTTTTCCAGGTGGAGAGCAGGCGATCGTCGGCATCGAGCTGCGCCTGGACCTTCTGTCGCAGCGCCTCGGCTTTGGCTTCATCAACGCCAATGACGCTGACCCGCCAGAATGTGCCCATCGTCTTACCATCCAGTACGGTCGCGGCACTTTTTGGCGCAGTGGGGGTGGTGGCTGAATCGCAGCCGGAAAGCAGTACGCAGACGCTGAACAGCGCGCTACGGAAAAAAGTGATATCCATAAAATCAGGTTCCTCTTGCTAAGGCAGCAAGATTACACCAGCGAGGTTAAACCGGGCATAAAAAAAGGCGCCAGAGGCGCCTTTTTTCGTCACTTCAGCGTGCTTAGAACTGGTAAACCAGGCCCAGAGCAACCACGTCGTCGGTAGAGATACCGGCACGACGGGTGAAGTTGTTGTCGTCCAGCAGGTTGATTTTGTAGTCAACGTAGGTGGACATGTTTTTGTTGAAGTAGTAGGTCGCACCCAGGTCAACGTATTTCAGGATATCCTGATCGCCGAAACCTTCGATGTCCTTACCTTTAGACTGCAGGTAAGCAACGGACGGACGCAGACCGAAGTCGAACTGGTACTGAGCAACCACTTCGAAGTTCTGTGCTTTGTTTGCATAACCACTAATGGAGTCTGCATTGCCATTACCACTGAAACGGGTTGCGTTGTAGGTCTGGGTGTACTGGGTTGCCAGGTAGATATTGTTCGCGTCGTATTTCAGACCACCGGTGTAGGTTTCAGCATTATCACCACGACCTTTGGACAGACTGTTCTGATCATCAGTACGTTTGGAATGGCTATATGCGAAACCAGCGCTGATGCCGTCCCAGATGTCATAAGTTACGGAAGTACCGAAACCGTCGCCGTTCTGTTTCAGAGCGCCACGACCGTTGTTGGTTGCGCCTTCGCCGCTAACGCTGCCGTTTTTACCCTGGTACTGCAGAGCAAAGTTCAGGCCGTCAACCAGACCGAAGAAGTCAGAGTTACGGTAGGTTGCAACGCCGTTAGCACGGGACTGCAGGAAGTTGTCAGAACCGTAGGTGTCGCCGCCGAATTCCGGCAGAACGTCGGTCCAGGAAGTTACGTCGTAAACAACGCCGTAGTTACGACCGTAGTCGAAAGAGCCCGCGTCGCCAAATTTCAGACCAGCAAACGCCAGACGAGTCCATGCCTGATCGCTGGAGCTTTCAGTGTTGTTCGCCTGAACGTTGTATTCCCACTGGCCGTAACCGGTCAGCTGGTCATTGATCTGAGTTTCGCCTTTAACGCCTACACGCATGTAGGTCTGGTCGCCGTCAACGCTCTTGTCGTCAGAGAAATAGTGCAGACCGTCGATTTTACCGTACAGGTCTAATTTGTTGCCGTCTTTGTTATAAATTTCAGCCGCATTCGCTGCGCCTGCTACCAGCAGAGCCGGTACCAGGAGGGACAGTACTTTAACTTTCATGTTATTAACCCTCTGTTTGTTATATGCCTTTTATTATTGCCACTGCTTACTGATTACCCTTCTAATCAGTCGGCTATATTCATTGTGCTGTAAAATGCAGAATAATCCAACAAGAATATGATACGAAAACTTCTAAGGTGTTTCAAAATGCGCACAAGATGTTTCAAATTGTAAACACAGGGGAACTTTTCTTCATCGCTAAAAAGCACTAAAATAAGCACCAATAATCAAGAAAATAAATTTTCTCAATGAAGTTCATGCAGTTACACGTTGTTTCATGTATAGCACTGAATGACAAAACAAAATCCCCCCCGGCGACTAGAATAACTCTCGCTATCATCATTAACTTTATTTATTACCGTCATTCAGTTCTGAATGTCTGTTTACCCCTATTTCAACCGGATGCCTCGCATTCGGTTTTTTTTTACCCTTCTTTACATAACTTTAATTACCCTGCGATATCCATGAAAAAAAATAACGGTTATTAATCAATCACCTCGCAAGTGAGTAAAGTCTTATCGAGATAATTTCTTGTTATTTAGTGCTATTTATTGCGTAAAACAGGTAAATAATTGTACAAGGTTCGCCTTGTTGTACATCTCATTGCGCCCGCTCTTTTTAAGATAATTCTCAGGATTAAAAAAATTGCAGAACCGCAATCTGTAGTATGGATTTGATAAATTAGCCTTTATACTGCTTAGCGTATTCACTCTGCTAGCAGCTACCTGGGGCGATGCCCTGCTTACAAACCTTGATGAGTCGCTCCGTCACACGATGACCCAGAAAAAATTCTCCCTGATGCCAGGCAGCATCACCCGCTTCTTCGTTTTAATGGTCATCGTCCTGCTGGCGACGATGGGTGTTATGATCCAAAGCGCGGTCAATACCTGGCTGAAAGATAAAAGTTATCAGGTCATTGATGTCAGCCACGCGCTGCATAAACGCATCGATACCTGGCGCTACGCAACCTGGCAGATTTACGACAATATCGCCGCCACTCCGTCCAGCACCGTCAGCGATGGCCTGCAAGAAACGCGGTTGAAGCAGGATGTTTACTACCTGGAAAAACCGCGGCGCAAAACCGAAGCGCTGATCTTCGGATCCCACGACAGCTCCACCCTGGAGATGACGCAGAAAATGTCCAGCTACCTCGACATCCTGTGGGGAGCGGAAACCATCCCCTGGTCGATGTACTATCTGAATGGTCTGGATAACAGTCTGATCCTCGTATCGACGCTGCCGCTGAAAGACCTGTCATCCAGCTTTAAAGAGTCAACGATTACCAGCGTGGTTGAATCCCGTCGCGCAGAAATGTTGCTGCAGGCGAACACCCTGGACGAGAGGGAGACCTTTTCCTCCCTGCGCCGCCTCTCCTGGCAAAATGGCCACTATTTCACCCTGCGCACCACCTTTAACCAGCCGGGCCACCTGGCGACGGTTGTCGCCTTTGACCTGCCGATTAACGACCTGATTCCGCCCGGCATGTCGCTGGATAATTTCCGTATTGAACCCGACCCGGCGCAAAGCGCGGTCAGCAACCCGGAAAAAGAGACCGCCGATAGCGTCAATATCGACTTTAACGGTGCGCGGATTGAGATCATCACCAGCATTAGCACCACCGGTATGCGCCTGATCTGGGTGGTTCCCTTCGGTTCACTGCTGCTGGAGTCCCTGCAGAATATTCTCCTGCCGCTGCTGCTGATTATCGGCCTGCTGGCGCTAACGCTGTTCGGTTTCACGACGTTTCGTCATTTCAACGGCCGCGGCCGTCAGACCGGTACCGCCGTCTCTTCCGCGGCCAATAGCGAATTGCGCACCCTGCGCGCCATTAACGAAGAGATCGTCTCGCTGCTGCCGCTGGGGCTGCTGGTCCACGATCAGGAAGCCAACCGCACAATTATCAGTAACCCGATAGCCGATCATCTCCTGCCGCACCTCAATCTGCAAAACATCACCAACATGGCCGATCAGCATCAGGGGGTTATTCAGGCGACGATCAATAACGAGCTGTATGAAATACGCCAGTATCGCAGCCAGGTTGCGCCGCGGACGCAGATCTTCATTATTCGCGATCAGGACCGGGAGGTTCTGGTCAATAAGAAACTGAAACAGGCCCAGCGTCTGTATGAGAAAAATCAGCAGGGGCGCGTTGCATTTATGCAGCATATCGGCAGCGCCTTAAAACAGCCGGCGCAAAGCCTGGCCGAAGAAGCGGCAGCCATTGGCATTGCCCAAAGCCTGCAGCTTGCGCAGCATGCGGATCAGCTGGTACAGCTGGTTGATGAAATTCAGCTGGCAAATCTTCTGGAGAGCGACAGCTGGAAAAGTAATCCTGGACTGTTCTCCATTCAGGAGCTGATCGATGAAGTGGTGCCTGAGGTGCTGCCGGCCATTAAACGTAAAGGTCTGCAGCTGTTGATTAACAATGCGCTGCCGGCCAACGAACAACGCTATGGCGATCGCGATGCGCTACGCCGCACGCTGCTGTTGCTCATTCAATACTCGGTGACCACGACGCAAATTGGCAAAATCACGCTCGAAGTGAGTAAAGATGAATCCGCAGACGACCGGCTGACCTTCCGTATTCTGGATACCGGCAACGGCGTTTCCGGCAACGAAATCGACAATATGCACTTCCCGTTCCTGAACGAGACCCAGTCCGACCTGTATGGTAAAGCCAACGCCCTCACCTTCTGGCTCTGCGATCGTCTGACGCGCAGGCTTGGCGGTCAGATGAATATCAAGGCGCGTGAGTCGCTGGGAACGCGTTATTCTCTCCATCTCAAAATGCCGGCCAGCGAAGAAGAGAGCGACTCCGGCGAGCATCTGCTGGATGATGTCGTGGTGATGCTGGATATTACCGCCAATGAGGTCCGCCGGATTGTAGTGCGCCAGCTCGAAAGCTGGGGAGCCACCTGCATCACGCCGGATGAAAGGCTGACAAGTCAAGAATACGATCTCTTTTTAACGGATAATCCGTCTAATCTTACTGCTTCGGGCTTGCTTTTAAGCGATGATGAGGTCGGGATACGCAAAATTGGTCCAGGCCAGCTGCGTGTCAATTTTAATATCAGCACGGCAATGCAGGAAGCGATTCTGCAACTGATTGAACAGCAGCTGGCGCAGGAAGAGGGACAATCCACCTCTGCGGGAAGCGAGAGTAACGCCGAACTCCATGCCAGCGGCTATTACGCACTGTTTGCCGACACAGTTCCGGATGATGTTAAGAGGCTGTATACTGAACTGGCAACGAGCGACTTAGCTGCGCTGGCGCAGACAGCGCACCGCCTCAAAGGGGCGTTTGCTATGCTTAATCTGATACCCGGCAAACAGTTATGTGAAACGCTTGAGCATCTGATTCGCGAGAAAGATGCGCAAGGCATAGAAAAATATATCAGCGACATTGACGTTTACGTCAAGAGCTTGCTGTAGCAAGGTAGCCTAATACATGAACACTATGAACGTAATTATTGCCGATGACCACCCGATCGTACTGTTCGGTATTCGTAAATCCCTTGAGCAAATCGAATGGGTCAACGTAGTCGGCGAATTTGAAGATTCAACGGCACTTATCAATAATCTTCCTAAGTTAGACGCACACGTTTTGATTACCGACCTGTCGATGCCTGGCGATAAATACGGCGACGGGATCACGTTGATCAAATACATCAAACGCCATTTCCCGGATCTGTCTATCATCGTTCTGACGATGAATAACAACCCGGCGATCCTTAGCGCTGTGCTGGATCTGGATATCGAAGGGATCGTGCTGAAACAAGGCGCCCCGACCGATCTGCCTAAAGCGCTGGCGGCGCTGCAGAAAGGCAAAAAATTCACTCCGGAAAGCGTTTCGCGCCTGCTGGAAAAAATCAGCGCCAGCGGTTACGGCGACAAGCGCCTGTCGCCGAAAGAGAGCGAAGTGCTGCGCCTGTTCGCCGAAGGGTTTCTCGTGACCGAGATTGCCAAAAAGCTGAACCGCAGCATTAAAACCATCAGCAGCCAGAAGAAATCGGCGATGATGAAGCTGGGCGTGGAAAACGATATCGCGCTGCTGAACTATCTGTCTTCCGTTTCTCTGAGCGCCACCGACAAAGAGTAACGCTGCCTGCCCGGATAACGGCGTCGCGCTTTATCCGGGCAAGTACACAATCGGTTCCCTGCCCTACTCCCTTTCCTGACGTTCTTTACGCACCCGCGCGGCGTAGACTGCCAGCGTCTGCTTGATAATATCGAGCGTCACCGGTTTAGACAGACAGTTATCCATACCAGACTCCAGACAGCGCTGTTTCTCCTCAGCCAGCGCGTTGGCGGTCACCCCGATTACCGGCAGGGTCATTCCCAGCTCGCGGATACGTTGCGTCAGGCGATAGCCATCCATATTCGGCATGTTGACATCGCTCAGCACGATATCGATATGCTGTTTGCTCAGCACGCCCAGCGCATCGACCCCATCGTTTGCCGTCACGCACTGATATCCCAGCGAGCCAAGCTGGTCGGCCAACAGCCGACGGTTAATCGGATGATCGTCCACCACCAGGATCATCATATCGTCATTGCTGGCGACCTGCGTTTCCGGAGCAGCGAGCGCCGGACCGTGTTCGGTGGTCGTCACCGCAATCCGGAAGATACGTCCCAGTAGCGGCAGCAGCTCGTGCGGTGTCGTCACGCTGTGTATCCACTCGCCGGGCGCGCGTTCCAGCGGAATACCGATATGGCGGCGACAGAAAATCACCGCCGCACTCCCCTGCCAGCGAGCATCCGGCTCATCATCCGTCAGCAAAATATCATCTGCACCGGGCTGCTGCCCGTCATAGATTTGGGCGTGAAGACCGTGATGGGTAAGCAGCGACTCGACAAACAGCGCCAGGGAGGTATTGCGGATAGCCAGCCAGCAGCATTTACCCACCAGACCATCAATCACCAGCGGCGAGCGGTTTTGCACGCCGTACAGCGGAATACGAATGGTAAAGCGGCTGCCCATTCCCGGTTCGGTTTCGACGGCAATATCGCCGTCCATCATGCTGATGAGCTTTTCACATATCGCCAGCCCCAGACCGGTCCCCTGGAAGTTGCGCTGCACGCCGGTCCCCACCTGGAAGAACGGGTCAAACAGGCGCACCACCTCTTTTGCCGGGATCCCTTCGCCCGTATCGCGCACGCTAATTTGCAGGTAATCCCCGGCACACTGCACGTGCAGGACGATGCAGCCGGTGTCGGTAAACTTAATGGCGTTGCTCAGCAGGTTAGAAATGACCTGCTGCAAACGCATCGGATCGCCGGACATCATCTGCGGAACGTCAGGCTCGATAAAGCAGTAGAGCCCCAGCTGTTTACGTACCACCAGCGGTAAATAGTTGGCCGAGATATGGTTCATCACCTCACGCGGCGAAAATTCGCCGGGTTCGATTTTCAGCTGCTCGGATTCAATTTTCGAGAAATCGAGGATATCGCTGATGATTTTCAGCAGCAGGCTCGAGGAGTTATTCATCGCCGTGACCAGCCTGTCGACGCCCTTCGGCAGCTCTTTGGTTTGCAACAGGTCAAGGTTACCGATAATTCCATATAGCGGCGTACGCAGCTCATGGCTGACGGTGGCGAGGAACATCGATTTCGACTGGCTGGCCTGCTCCGCGGCCTGCGCCATCTCCTGCAACGACTCTTCCATCTTGACGCGGGCGCTGACGTCCACCAGCACGCAAATCGCGACGTTTTCATTGCGATAGCGCGAATGCACGAAGCTAATCTGCAGGTTGGTGTTGTTACTGGTCAACACATCCACGAAGTTGACCTGCTGGCCGCAAATAATCTGCGTTAACCGCTGCCGATCCTCATGGGTTAACATATTGAGGTAGTTGTGCGCCAGTTCGTTGCTCAGAATATTGGTGCCATCGAGGGTGCGCAGGATACAAATTCCCACCGGCGCCGACGCGACAATTTTACGGTTGAACTGCTCATGCTCTTCCAGCCGCTGGGCATCATTCTCCGCCGGGATAAAGATCCGCCGCTCATACATCCGCGCCAGGGCAAACAGAATCACCCCGGTCAGAATATTCAGGACAATCGCGTTGATAATCAGCATCCGGATACGTTCGAGCACCTGATCGACCGACACGGAATAGACAATGCTTAACGACGATGGCGGCAGGCTCTTCTTCAGCGCCAGCTCGCGGAAACCCGCGGTGTAGCCAAACCAGATCCGCTCCTGCATCCAGCGGGCTTCGCTCTTGATTTTGTTATCCTGCCCGGCAAGAGAAATAAGCGGCTGCCCGTTGTCGTCGAGAATCGTGACGCTCATTGGCAGACTGCCCGGCGTAAAGAAGCTCTCCATACGAATGGTCTGCTCAATACCCAGCAACGCCTGCAGGCGGTTTGCCATATAAACCGGCGTCAGGGCGTAAAAATAGCCCACGCCCGGACGCACGCCCTGGCTTATCCAGAACAGGTTGTTGCCGCGCTCGTTTTGCGGCGCATCGCGGTACTGCTCAATACGCTGGTGCAGCACTTTCAGCGCCTGATCGCGCTCCAGCGGCATTTCCCGCAGGCCAAAGTTGGCCATACACAAATTATCGCTGCCAATGAGAAAGATGCGGTTGAGGTCATAGGCCGCGGAAAAGTTATCGCGCCAGTAGCGCATAAACCACGCCAGCGACTGCAGAGAGTTGCGCCAGGTGGCGCCCATGGTCCCGCAATCAGAATCAGGGTACAGCGGCTCGAAATCAGGGACGGCGATGTTGCCGCCCGGAGCGGGAGTCGCCCCCCCCTCGCCGCCGCTGGTCGGACGGTTTCCCGCCACGTATTTCAGCTCTTTAATCACATCCGCGGTTCGCTGGATATAGCGCTGTGCCTGATCGGCATTGAGGTTAAATTCCTGGCGGATTTCCGACTCTCTGTCATGCAGGGCATTGACGATATAGAACACGGAAACGAAAGCGATCAGCATCCAGAGCAGTACCGCCAGCGCTCTGAACAGGTAGCGTGAAACCTTTAGCGTGGTATGAAAAGAGGCAAGATATTTCAATGGGGCGATACTCGGCCGTCAGGGACTCAACAGAATGGGGTTAAGGTAGCGGTAAACACGTTTCGTCGCAACGTTATACTCTCTGGATTTCGCGTCGGATAAAGGGCGGCGTACAAATAAAAAGGGCCGGAGTCTCTCCCGGCCCTTTTCGCACCACTAGCGCAGATTATTCTTCATCTTCGACAGTGTCATCATCGGCGTCAGCGTCAGTTTCCGGCGCGATCTCGTCGTCACCTTCAGCCACGCTGCCGTCGATGGCATCCAGCTCTTCGTCATCAACCGGCTCGGCTACGCGCTGCAGACCCACAACGTTTTCATCTTCCGCGGTACGGATCAGAATAACGCCCTGCGTGTTACGACCGACGATGCTGACTTCCGACACGCGGGTACGCACCAGCGTGCCCGCATCGGTGATCATCATGATCTGATCGCAATCATCGACCTGCACGGCACCGACCACGGAACCGTTACGCTCGGTGACCTTAATGGAGATCACGCCCTGCGTTGCACGGGACTTAGTCGGATACTCTGCCGCCGCCGTACGTTTACCGTAACCATTCTGCGTGACGGTCAGGATAGCGCCTTCGCCGCGTGGAATGATCAGCGAGACCACTTTATCGTCACCCGCCAGCTTGATGCCGCGAACGCCGGTTGCGGTACGGCCCATGGCACGGACCGCGCTCTCTTTAAAGCGCACCACTTTACCGGCGGCTGAGAACAGCATCGCTTCATCGTTACCGTTCGTCAGGTCAACGCCAATCAGCTCGTCGCCTTCGTTCAGGTTCACCGCGATGATCCCGGCAGAACGCGGACGGCTGAACTCGGTCAGCGCGGTTTTCTTCACGGTACCGCTGGCGGTCGCCATAAAGACGTTCACGCCTTCTTCGTATTCGCGTACCGGCAGAATAGCGGTAATGCGTTCGTTAGCTTCCAGCGGCAGCAGGTTGACGATTGGACGCCCGCGCGCACCACGGCTGGCTTCCGGCAGCTGATAAACCTTCATCCAGTACAGGCGACCACGGCTGGAGAAGCAGAGGATCGTGTCATGGGTATTGGCCACCAGCAGGCGGTCGATAAAGTCTTCTTCTTTAATACGTGCGGCCGATTTACCTTTGCCACCGCGACGCTGCGCCTCATAGTCGGTTAGCGGCTGATACTTCACATAGCCCTGGTGAGACAGGGTGACCACCACATCTTCCTGGTTGATCAGATCTTCGATGTTGATATCCGCGGTGTTGGCGGTGATTTCGGTACGACGCGCGTCGCCGAACTGTTCGCGCATGGCTTCCAGCTCTTCCCGAATCACTTCCATCAGACGATCGGCGCTGCCGAGGATATGCAGCAGTTCAGCGATCTGTTCCAGCAGCTCTTTATATTCATCGAGCAGTTTTTCATGCTCAAGGCCGGTCAGTTTCTGCAGACGCAGATCCAGGATCGCCTGGGCCTGCTGTTCGGTCAGATAGTATTGACCGTCGCGCACGCCGAACTCTGGCTCGAGCCACTCCGGACGCGCGGCATCATCACCGGCACGTTCCAGCATCGCCGCCACGTTGCCCAGATCCCATGGACGCGCGATCAGGCCAGCTTTAGCTTCCGCAGGCGTTGGCGCACGGCGGATAAGCTCGATGATCGGGTCGATGTTGGCCAGCGCAATCGCCAGCGCTTCAAGGATATGCGCACGATCGCGGGCTTTACGCAGTTCGAAAATGGTACGACGCGTCACCACTTCACGGCGGTGGCGCACGAACGCAGAAAGAATATCTTTCAGGTTCATGATCTTCGGCTGGCCATGGTGCAGCGCAACCATGTTAATACCGAAGGAGACCTGCAGCTGCGTCTGGGAGTAGAGGTTGTTGAGAACCACTTCGCCCACCGCATCGCGTTTCACTTCAATCACGATGCGCATCCCGTCTTTATCAGACTCGTCACGCAGCGCGCTGATGCCTTCAACGCGTTTGTCTTTCACCAGCTCGGCAATTTTCTCGATCAGGCGCGCTTTGTTCACCTGATACGGAATTTCGTGCACGATGATGGTTTCACGACCCGTCTTCGCATCGGTTTCCACCTCAGCGCGGGCGCGAATATAAATTTTGCCACGACCGGTGCGGTAAGCTTCCTCAATCCCACGACGACCATTAATAATGGCGGCAGTCGGGAAGTCCGGACCCGGGATGTGCTCCATCAGCCCTTCGACGGAGATATTTTCATCGTCGATATAGGCCAGGCAGCCGTTGATCACTTCCGTCAGGTTGTGCGGCGGAATGTTGGTTGCCATCCCGACGGCGATACCGGACGAACCGTTCACCAGCAGGTTAGGGATTTTCGTCGGCATGACGTCAGGAATACGTTCCGTACCGTCATAGTTATCAACGAAATCAACCGTCTCTTTTTCCAGGTCGGCCATCAGCTCGTGGGCGATTTTCGACATACGGATTTCCGTATAACGCATCGCTGCGGCGGAGTCGCCATCGACAGAACCGAAGTTACCCTGGCCATCGACCAGCATATAACGCAAGGAGAATGGCTGTGCCATACGTACAATGGTGTCATAAACGGCGGTATCACCATGAGGGTGGTATTTACCGATTACGTCACCAACGACACGGGCGGATTTTTTATAGGCTTTGTTCCAGTCATTGCCCAATACGTTCATGGCGTAAAGTACGCGACGGTGTACCGGTTTCAGGCCATCTCGGACATCCGGCAGCGCACGGCCAACAATGACCGACATCGCATAATCCAGATACGAGCTCTTAAGCTCTTCCTCAATGTTGACCGGTGTAATTTCTCTCGCAAGGTCGCTCATCTAACCGCTATCCCTCTACTGTATCCCGGATTCAAAGGTCGCAAATTATAACACAGCCACGGTGATACGGGTAAACCTATACCCAATGAATTTCGCGCCGCATCGTGGCGGCAAATGCAGGCGCTCCGATTCGCGCTATCGGGTACCGGCAAAAGGCGATGGGGATAGACGGTTTATTCATGTCGGTCACCTGATATACTCGCCGGTCTGAACAGAAAAGGAGTCGAAGCGCCCATGAATGCCGAAAAACAGCCGGTGGCCCACAACGTTGATCATCATGAAATTGCTAAATTTGAAGCCGTCGCCTCGCGCTGGTGGGACTTAGAGGGCGAGTTCAAGCCCTTACATCGTATCAACCCGCTGCGTCTTGGCTATATTGCGGAGCGTTCTGGCGGCCTGTTTGGCAAAAAGGTACTCGATGTTGGCTGCGGCGGCGGCATCCTTGCCGAGAGCATGGCGCGTGAAGGCGCAACGGTAACCGGGCTCGACATGGGCTTTGAACCGCTGCAGGTGGCGAAGCTGCACGCGCTGGAAAGCGGCGTTCAGGTCGAGTATGTCCAGGAGACGGTAGAAGAGCACGCGGCGAAGCACGCCGGTCAGTACGATGTGGTGACCTGCATGGAAATGCTGGAGCACGTTCCGGACCCGCAATCGGTGGTGCACGCCTGCGCACGGCTGGTGAAGCCCGGCGGTCAGGTCTTCTTCTCGACCATTAACCGCAATGGTAAAGCGTGGCTGATGGCGGTAGTCGGCGCTGAGTACGTGATGAAAATGGTGCCCAAAGGGACGCACGACGTGAAGAAATTCATTAAGCCGGCGGAGCTGATTGGCTGGGTTGATCAGACTACTCTGAAAGAGCAGCATATCATCGGCCTGCATTACAATCCGCTGACCAACACCTTCAAGCTGGCGCCGGGCGTAGATGTTAACTATATGTTGCATACAACCGCGAAAAGCGCATAACGTCAGCAGTTTTTCATATGATGATTATTTGATGATTGCGCGGCATCAAGCCGCGTAATTTTTACATCCGTCGAAGAAATCAGCATTCGATCAAATTTTCATATTTATTTTCCAGTTTATTGACATCTCCGCCAGGCCTTATGCGGCGTGGACTTAGCGATCATTACGCTTCCGCAACCTCAAATTAACGTCAAAATCAACCCTTGTACTCAAAAGAATCCTTACTAAAATACTCACCATATAGCGTTTCTTTTATCTACAACCCCCTACATATAGTATTTATCCACAGAGTTAGTCACAACGGCGTTCTGTGGATAAGCGGGGGATATTTTCTCTCACGGACAGGTATAATCCACATGAATCAGAGTCTGCTGGTGACAAAGCGTGACGGTAGCACCGAGCGCATTAATCTCGATAAAATCCACCGTGTACTGGATTGGGCGGCAGAAGGACTGAATAACGTTTCGATTTCTCAGGTAGAACTGCGCTCTCACATTCAGTTTTACGACGGCATCAAAACCGCCGATATCCACGAAACCATCATTAAGGCAGCCGCGGACCTGATCTCCCGCGAAGCGCCGGATTACCAGTATCTCGCCGCGCGCCTGGCCATCTTCCATCTGCGTAAAAAAGCCTACGGCCAGTTTGAACCGCCTGCGCTGTACGACCACGTCACCAGGATGGTGAAAAAAGGTAAATACGATACTCATCTGCTGGAAGACTACACGGAAGAAGAGTTCAAGCAGATGGATTCGTTCATTGTTCACGATCGCGATATGAGTTTCTCCTACGCTGCCGTTAAGCAGCTGGAAGGCAAATATCTGGTCCAGAACCGCGTCACCGGCGAAATTTACGAGAGCGCCCAGTTCCTCTATATTCTGGTTGCCGCCTGCCTGTTCTCCAACTACCCGCGCGAGACGCGTCTGGACTACATCAAGCGTTTCTATGATGCCGTCTCCACCTTTAAAATCTCGCTGCCGACGCCGATTATGTCCGGCGTGCGTACCCCAACGCGTCAGTTCAGCTCCTGCGTGCTGATCGAGTGCGGCGATAGCCTCGACTCCATCAACGCCACCTCCAGCGCCATCGTGAAATATGTTTCTCAGCGCGCCGGTATCGGCATTAACGCCGGCCGCATCCGTGCGCTCGGCAGCCCGATCCGCGGCGGCGAAGCGTTCCACACCGGCTGTATTCCGTTCTATAAGCACTTCCAGACCGCGGTGAAGTCCTGCTCGCAGGGCGGCGTACGCGGCGGTGCGGCGACGCTGTTCTACCCGATGTGGCATCTGGAAGTCGAAAGTCTGCTGGTGCTGAAAAACAACCGTGGTACCGACGCCAACCGCGTTCGTCACATGGACTACGGCGTACAGATCAACAAACTGATGTACACCCGCCTGTTGAAAGGTGAAGACATTACCCTGTTCAGCCCGTCCGACGTCCCGGGTCTGTATGACGCCTTCTTCGCCGATCAGGACGAATTCGAACGTCTGTACACCCTGTACGAAAAAGACGACAGCATTCGTAAGCAGCGCATCAAAGCGGTTGAGCTGTTCTCCCTGATGATGCAGGAACGCGCCTCCACCGGCCGTATCTACATTCAGAACGTTGACCACTGCAACACCCACAGCCCGTTTGACCCGGTGGTGGCGCCGGTTCGCCAGTCCAACCTGTGCCTGGAAATCGCGCTGCCGACCAAACCGCTGGATGACGTCAACGACGAAAACGGTGAAATCGCGCTGTGTACGCTGTCTGCCTTTAACCTTGGCGCCATTGAAAGCCTCGACGAGCTGGAAGAGCTGGCGGTACTGGCGGTGCGTGCGCTGGATGCCCTGCTGGATTACCAGGACTACCCGATTCTGGCGGCTAAACGCGGCGCGATGGGCCGTCGTACGCTGGGCATTGGCGTAATCAACTTCGCCTACTACCTGGCGAAGCACGGTAAACGCTACTCTGACGGCAGCGCCAACAACCTGACGCATAAAACCTTTGAAGCGATTCAGTACTACCTGCTGAAAGCGTCAAACGAGCTGGCCATTGAACAGGGCGCGTGCCCGTGGTTCAACGAGACCACCTATGCTCAGGGCGTGCTGCCGATCGATACCTATAAAAAAGATCTCGATGCCATCGTCAACGAGCCGCTGCACTACAACTGGGAAGCGCTGCGCGAGTCCATTAAAGAGCACGGCCTGCGTAACTCCACGCTCTCCGCGCTGATGCCGTCAGAGACCTCTTCGCAGATTTCCAACGCTACCAACGGTATTGAGCCGCCGCGCGGACATGTCAGCATTAAAGCCTCGAAAGACGGCATTCTGCGTCAGGTGGTACCGGACTACGAAAAACTGCAGGGCAACTACGAGCTGCTGTGGGAAATGCCGAACAATGACGGCTACCTGCAGCTGGTGGGTATCATGCAGAAGTTTATCGACCAGTCGATTTCGGCCAACACCAACTATGACCCGACGCGTTTCCAGTCGGGTAAAGTGCCGATGCAGCAGTTGCTGAAAGACTTGCTCAATGCCTATAAATTCGGCGTAAAAACTCTGTACTATCACAACACCCGTGATGGCGCGGAAGATGCCCAGGACGATCTGGCGCCGTCCATCCAGGACGACGGCTGCGAAAGCGGCGCATGTAAGATTTGATAATATTGCCCGGCGGCGCGTTGCTTGCCGGGCCTACGGTCTATTGTAGGCCGGGTTAGCGAAGCGCCACCCGGCGTATAATTCCAGGACAGGATCCCCACTCATGGCATACACCACTTTTTCACAGACGAAAAACGATCAGCTGCTTGAGCCGATGTTTTTTGGCCAACCGGTTAACGTCGCCCGTTACGATCAGCAAAAATATGACATCTTCGAAAAGCTGATCGAAAAACAGCTCTCCTTCTTCTGGCGTCCGGAAGAAGTTGACGTCTCCCGCGACCGTATCGACTATCAGGCGCTGCCGGAACACGAAAAACATATCTTCATCAGCAATCTGAAGTATCAGACGCTGCTGGACTCTATCCAGGGCCGTAGCCCGAACGTCGCCCTGCTGCCGCTGATTTCGATTCCGGAACTGGAAACCTGGGTAGAAACCTGGGCATTCTCAGAGACGATTCACTCGCGCTCCTACACCCATATCATCCGTAATATCGTCAACGACCCGGCGATGGTCTTCGACGATATCGTCACCAACGAGCAAATCCAGAAACGCGCGGAAGGTATCTCCCACTACTACGATACGCTGATCGAGCTGACCAGCTACTGGCATCTGCTGGGTGAAGGCACGCACACCGTCAACGGGAAAACCATCACCGTTAACCTGCGCGAGCTGAAAAAGAAACTCTACCTGTGCCTGATGAGCGTCAACGCGCTGGAAGCGATTCGCTTCTACGTCAGCTTCGCCTGCTCCTTTGCATTCGCCGAGCGTAAGCTGATGGAAGGCAACGCCAAAATCATCCGGCTGATCGCCCGTGACGAAGCGCTGCACCTGACCGGCACCCAGCACATGCTGAATCTGCTGCGCTCCGGAGTCGACGACCCGGAAATGGCGGAAATTGCCGAAGAGTGTAAGCAGGAGTGCTACGATCTGTTCGTGCTGGCGGCACAGCAGGAGAAAGAGTGGGCGGATTATCTGTTCCGTGACGGTTCAATGATCGGTCTGAACAAAGATATTCTCTGCCAGTACGTGGAATACATCACCAATATCCGCATGCAGGCGGTGGGTCTCGATCTGCCCTTCCAGACCCGCTCCAACCCGATCCCGTGGATCAACACCTGGCTGGTGTCCGATAACGTGCAGGTTGCGCCGCAGGAAGTGGAAGTCAGCTCCTACCTGGTTGGCCAGATCGATTCCGAAGTCGATGCCGACGATCTGAGCAACTTCCAGCTCTGATGAAACGCATTTTTCTGAAAATCTCTGACACTCGCCTTGAGTGTCAGGATGAACACCCTTCCCTGTTGGCCGCCCTGGAATCACATAATATCGACGTGGAGTATCAGTGTCGCGCCGGCTATTGCGGATCCTGTCGCACGCGGCTGGTTTCCGGTCAGGTTGACTGGCTGACCGAGCCGCTGGCGTTTATCCAACCGGGAGAGATTTTGCCCTGCTGCTGCCGGGCGAAGGGTGATATAGAAATCGAGATGTGATTGTGTCGGGCGGCGCTTCGCTAACCCGACCTGTAAAACCGCAGTTCACAGGCCGGGTAAGGCGCAGCCGCCACCCGGCAATTTCAGCGTTTATCCTTCAAAAAGCTCACCGCCTTATCCGGGAAATCCGTAAACAGCCCGTCCACGCCCGCCTGGTTATACAGCAGGTCATAAAGCTGATTCACGTCCGTGGTATATTCCGGCAGTTGGTCTGCCCGGACGGTGTACGGATGCACCTGCATTTTGCTCTCATGCGCCTCTTTCACCATCTCGTTTAGCACAACCTGACCCGGTCTGGAATTCGCCGCCACCAGCATATGGTAGTCCGGGCCAATTCCGTCGGCATATTGCGCAATCTGCTGCATCGCGCCGGGCTTAAACATCCAGTCATAGCTGTAGTTAACCCATTTGCCGTCCGCCCGGCGTTGCCGGGTTTCGTTCCAGTCGGTGTAAGCGATCAGCTGCACCAGCTTCAGGTCCATCCCCATCTTCGGCTCCAGCTCATGCTTAATACGCTTGAGCTCGTTAGCATCAAAGCACTGCAGATAGATCTTATCCTGCTTGCGAGTATACCCGTATGTCTTCAGCACCTGCAGGACGCTGGCGGCGATATCCTTGCCTTCCTGATGGTGGAACCACGGCGCCTTAATTTCCGGGTAGATACCGATATTTTTCCCCGTTGAATGGTTCAGCCCCTGAACAAACTCGATCTCCTCTTCAAAAGTATGAATGCGGAAGTCCGATTTCCCCATCGGGAAGCGGCCAGGGAAGGTCTGTACATGCTTGCCGTCCTTCGGCTCAAACCCTTCGCTGAACCGCAGCGATTTTATCTCCGCCAGGGTAAAGTCGATGGCGTAGAAGCGGCCATCCTGCCGCGCGCGCTGCGGGAAACGCTCCGCGACGTCGGTCACCCGATCGAGATAGTGGTCATGGAGCACCACCAGCCGATCGTCTTTGGTCATCACCAGGTCCTGCTCAAGATAATCGGCGCCCTGAGCGTAGGCCATCGCTTTTGCCGGCAGCGTATGCTCCGGCAGATAGCCGCTGGCGCCCCGGTGGGCGATGACAAGCTTATCCGCCGCAGCGGCGGAAAAGCTCAGAGTCGAACCGGCCAGTAAAATCCCCGTCATTAACGTTGTGGCTAGCGTTTTCATGCGCATTCCTTAAGCCTGTTTCAGTTGTTGGTGATGGCGTTTTTCGCCAATCATCACCACCACCAGCAGCAGAACCGCCAGTACGCTGCCGCCAATCATCACCATGAAACCGCCGTCCCAGCCGAAGAAGTCAACGGTATAGCCAACGATCGCGCTGGCGGCAACGGAACCGCCCAGGTAGCCAAATAAACCGGTAAAACCTGCGGCAGTGCCAGCCGCTTTTTTCGGCGCCAGCTCAAGGGCATGCAGGCCAATCAGCATCACCGGGCCATAGATCAGGAAGCCAATCACAATCATACAGGTCATATCGATACCCGGGTTACCCGGCGGGTTGAGCCAGTAGACAACGGTCGCAATCGTCACCAGCGTCATAAAGAAGACGCCGGTGGCTCCGCGATTGCCCTTAAACACCTTGTCGGACATCCAGCCGCAAATCAGCGTGCCTGGAATCCCCGCATACTCATATAAAAAGTAGGCCCAGGAGGATTTATCCAGCGCAAAGTGCTTCACTTCTTTCAGGTAGGTCGGCGACCAGTCGAGGATGCCGTAGCGCAGCAGATAGACAAAGACGTTCGCCACGGCGATATACCACAGCAGCTTGTTCGGCAGGATATACTGCTTAAAGATCTGGCTGGCGGTCAGCTCCTGTTCATGCTTTTCGCTGTAATCATCAGGATAGTCATTTTTATACTCTTCAATCGGCGGCAGGCCGCAGGACTGCGGCGTATCGCGCATCATCGCGAAGGCAAACACCGCCAGCAGAATCGCGCCGAATGCCGGCATATACAGCGCCGCGTGCCAGTCGTTAAACCAGGCCATCCCCAGCAGGAACAACAGCGGTGGGATCCCGCCCCCCACGTTATGCGCGCAGTTCCACACCGAGACAATGCCGCCGCGTTCTTTCTGCGACCACCAGTGCACCATCGTCCGCCCGCACGGCGGCCAGCCCATCCCCTGGAACCAGCCGCAGAGGAACAGCAGCACGAACATCACCATAATGCTGGAGGTCGCCCAGGGTACAAACCCCATCACCAGCATCACCAGCGCGGCCAGGATCAGCCCCGCGGGCAGAAAAATGCGCGGATTCGAGCGATCCGATACCGACCCCATGATGAATTTCGAAAATCCATAGGCGATCGAAATACCGGAGAGAGCGAAACCGAGATCGCCGCGGGAAAAACCTTGCTCCACCAGATAGGGCATAGCCAGAGCAAAGTTCTTACGCACCAGATAGTAAGCAGCGTATCCAAAGAAAATACCGATGAAAATTTGCCAGCGCAGTCGGCGGTACAGCGGATCGATTTCCGCCGCTGGCAAACGCGCTTTGTGCGGCGCAGGTTTAAAAATAGTTAACATAGCAGCCTCCGTGGCCATCTCTTCTCTACTGACAGCGATAAGAAAAATCTAATCTAATCACCCACTTCTGATGAACCGGGATGGTAGGCAAAGCTGGCCCTGGATACTGTGAAACATCGCACGCTTTGTTACAAAAATATGACAAAACATTCCATTATGAGCATGAAATCACATAACCCGCTCGAATAACGCGCGAATATGCTCGAAATCAAACAATACCCACTATTTGTATGGCTAAATGGCGTAAAACGAACATAGAGGGACTTGAAGATGGCCGATAGCGGTGAATGTGATGTCATCATCATTGGCGGCGGCGCCACCGGCGCAGGGATCGCGCGCGACTGTGCGCTTCGTGGGCTGCGCGTGACGTTAGTGGAACGCCACGATATCGCCACCGGGGCGACCGGGCGCAATCATGGGCTGTTGCACAGCGGCGCGCGCTATGCCGTAACCGATGGCGAATCGGCCCGGGAATGTATCAGTGAAAACCGCATCCTGCGCCGCATCGCCCGCCACTGTATTGAGCCCACTAACGGACTGTTTATCACCCTTCCCGAGGACGACCTGGCCTGGCAGCAGACCTTTATCAGCGCCTGTCAGCAGGCCGGTATCGAGACCCGCCAGCTGTCGCCAGCGGAAGCGCTGCGTATTGAGCCGACCGTGAATCCGACTCTGCTCGGCGCCGTTCAGGTCCCCGATGGCACCATCGACCCGTTTCGCCTTACGGCAGCCAACATGCTCGACGCCCGGGAACATGGCGCGACCATTCTGACCGGTTGTGAAATTACCGGGCTCATCCGCCGCGGAGAACGCGTTTGCGGGGTCGAGTTTTATGATCATCAACAGCGTGAGAGACGCACGCTGTACGCCGGTGTCGTGGTCAATGCCGCCGGGATCTGGGGACAGCGGATCGCGGAATATGCCGATCTGCGCATCGCCATGTTCCCGGCCAAAGGATCGCTGCTGATCCTCGACCACCGTATCAACCGGCAGGTCATCAACCGCTGCCGCAAACCCGCCGATGCCGATATTCTGGTGCCCGGAGATACCATTTCGCTGATTGGCACGACGTCGGAACATATCCCTTACGACGAAATTGATGACAACCGGGTCACGACGGCCGAAGTCGACACCCTGCTGCGGGAAGGGGAAAAACTGGCTCCGATACTTGGGCGTACTCGCGTGCTGCGCGCCTATTCCGGCGTGCGTCCACTGGTGGCCAGCGATGATGACCCCAGCGGACGCAGCGTCAGCCGCGGTATCGTTCTGCTCGACCACGCCGGACGCGACGGCATGGAGGGCTTTATCACTATTACCGGCGGCAAGCTGATGACCTACCGTCTGATGGCGGAGTGGGCCACGGATACCGTGTGTCGTAAGCTGGGCAACAGCGTCCCCTGCTCTACCGCCGACACTCCGCTTCCGGGCTCAACGGAGCCCCCCGAAGTCACGGTAAAAAAAATCATCTCGCTACCCGCGCCGCTACGCGGTTCCGCCCTCTACCGCCACGGCGACCGCACGCCTGCCTGGCTGGGCGATACCCGCCAGCATCGCAGCTTAATCTGTGAATGCGAGATGGTGACCGCCGGAGAAGTACAGTACGCGGTGGAAAACTTAGCGGTTAACAGCCTGCTCGATCTACGTCGCCGTACGCGCATCGGCATGGGCACCTGCCAGGGAGAGCTGTGCGCCTGCCGGGCGGCCGGGCTTCTGCAACGGTTTAACATCACCACTCCCGCCCAGTCGCTGACCCAGCTTTCGGATTTTTTAAACGAGCGCTGGAAAGGTGTGCAGCCCATTGCCTGGGGCGATGCGCTCAGGGAAAGTGAATTCACCCGCTGGGTCTATCTCGGACTGTGCGGGCTGCCAAAGGAGTCTCAGGATGAAATTTGATAGCGTGATTATCGGCGGTGGCCTCGCGGGCCTGCTCTGCGGGCTCACGCTTAATCAGTTCGGCCTGCGCTGCGTCATCGTCAGTCGGGGTCAAAGCGCGCTGCACTTTTCCTCCGCTTCGCTGGATCTGCTCTGCGCCCTTCCCGATGGGGAACGCGTCAGCGATGTGGCTCACGGGATCGCCCGCCTGGCAGAACAGCTTCCCGAACATCCCTATGCCATGCTGGGCGCCGATCGGGTGATGGCATACGCCGCGCAAACCGAGGCGCTGCTGGCCGCCAGCGGGATCGCGATGCGCGGCGAGGCCAGCCAACCGCATGAGCGCGTGACGCCGCTGGGCACCCTGCGCCCGACGTGGCTTTCGCCGCAGGAAGTTCCCGTGGCGCCACTCTCCGCACGAAGCGTTGGCGTCGTGGGTATCGGCGGGTTCGCCGACTTCCAGCCGCATCTGGCCGCCGCCTCGCTCACCCGGCAGGGGGTAAAAGCGACGGCGACCGAGATAGACTTACCGGTACTGGATGTTCTGCGGGATAACCCGAGCGAATTTCGCGCGGTGAATATCGCCAGAATGCTCGATGAACCGTGTCATTGGCCCGCGCTCCTCGCCGCGTTACGTCCGCTGGCGCAGGCGCACGACCTGCTGATCATGCCCGCCTGTTTCGGTCTGAACGACGCCGGGCTGTATAGCTGGCTACAGGAACAGCTGCCCTGCCCGCTGCGCCTGCTGCCGACGCTGCCGCCTTCGGTTCCCGGCATGCGCCTGCATAACCAGCTTCAGCGTCGTTTTATTCGGACCGGAGGCACCTGGCTGGCTGGCGATGAAGTCACGCGGATCGGCCATCAGGAGGGGAACGTCAGCGAAGTCTGGACCCGGCAGCACGGCGATGTTCCGCTGCGTCCCCGTTTTGCAGTTCTGGCCAGCGGCAGTTTCTTCAGCAATGGCTTGATCGCCGATAAAGAGCGCGTTCGGGAGCCGATTCTCGGCCTCGACCTTCAGCAGACTACCCCGCGCGAGAGCTGGTATCAGCGCGATTTCTTTGCTTCGCAACCCTGGCAACGCTTCGGCCTGAAAACGGATACGATGCTGCGCCCGCTGCTCGACGGCCAGCCGCTGGGCAACCTGTTCGCCATCGGTTCGCTACTGGGCGGTTTTGACGCCATCCAGCTGGGATGCGGCGGCGGCGTTTGCGCGGTCACCGCGCTCCACGTCGCGAAACAGATTCATGACCTTGCCGGAGGCACGCGATGAACGATACCCGCTTTGAGAGCTGCATTAAATGTACCGTTTGTACGACCAGCTGTCCGGTCAGCCGGGTTAATCCCCGCTATCCGGGCCCGAAACAGGCGGGTCCGGACGGTGAGCGCCTGCGGCTGAAGGACGGGGCACTGTACGACGAAGCCTTAAAATATTGTATTAACTGCAAGCGCTGTGAAGTCGCCTGTCCCTCTGATGTAAAAATTGGCGATATTATCCAGCGGGCACGGGCGCAGTACAGCCAGCAAAAACCGACGCTGCGCGATGCTATCCTCAGCCATACCGACCTGATGGGCACTCTCTCCACGCCGTTTGCCCCGCTGGTCAACGCCGCAACGGGCCTCAAACCGGTGCGCCGGCTGCTCGATGCGACGTTAAAGATTGACCACCGGCGAACGCTGCCGAAATACGGTTTCGGCACCTTTCGCCGGGCTTACCGTCAGCAGGCGGACCGCCAGGCGCAGTTCAGTGAGCAAGTGGCGTTTTTTCACGGCTGTTACGTCAACTACAACCATCCGCAGCTTGGCCACGATCTCATCCGCGTGCTGAACGCGATGGGCACCGGCGTACAGCTGTTAAGCAAAGAAAAATGCTGCGGCGTGCCGCTTATCGCCAACGGCTTTTTTGCCAAAGCCCGCCGCCAGGCGCAGAGCAACGTCGCCGCCATGCGAGAGACTGCGCTGCCGGTCATTGCCACCTCATCAACCTGCGCTTTTACCCTGCGCGACGAATACCCGCATCTGCTGGATGTCGATAATCAGGATCTTCGCGACCGGGTTGAACTGGCCACCCGCTGGATCTGGCGCCAGCTTGATGCCGGGCGTACCCTGCCGCTTCGGCCGCTGCCGCTGAAGGTGGTTTATCACACGCCGTGTCATATGGAGAAGATGGGCTGGTCGCTGTATACCCTCGAACTGCTGCGGCTGATCCCGGGTTTACAGCTGGAAGTGCTGGATTCGCAGTGCTGCGGTATCGCCGGCACCTACGGGTTTAAATCGGAAAACTACCCCTCTTCTCAGGCCATCGGCGCACCGCTGTTCCGGCAAATTGAGGAGAGCGGTGCCGACCTGGTGATCACCGATTGCGAAACCTGCAAATGGCAAATCGAGATGTCCACCAGCAAACGCTGTGAACATCCCATCACTTTGCTGGCGCAGGCGCTGACCTGACATCGGCGCCAGAACCGAGTGAAATCAATGGGCGATGACAAATCCGCTGTGAATACTGTCGCCGTGTTTTTACCGGGTGGCGGCTAACGCCTGACCCGGCCTACGGGTGCTTGCGAATTGGGTATTAGCATCGCCCTGACTGACGACCTGCCTGGCGCCATATGCGGATCTCGTAGGCCCGGTAAGGTGCAGCCGCCGGGACTTTACTTGATTCCAGCATCCTGGACTCCAATCCTGAGTACTGGAATCAGTGTTGCGGTTGTCCGGGGGGTAAATTGTCAGCGACCTCAAATGGCGACGCTATTCCAGCAGAGTGGACGTTCGGCGGGAGGAAAAGGCGAGATGGCGCACGGAATATTTAAAAGCAAGTACAACCGGCTGGACCGATCGCGCGTCGGGAGGAGTTCCCGACGCAGAGGTTTGTTTAAACCGAGAGAGATTCGACGACGTTAATCCAACCGTGTTCGCCGGCGACCGGCTGACCGTTCAACCAACGGCGCAGCATATTCAGCGCCATCATGGCACAGACTTCCTGACGAACCGCCAGGCTGTAGCGCGTGGCGCTGAATTTGACCCGTAGCGCATGGGTGCCTTCCGGCGTCGAGAGGACGAAATTCAGGTGATCGGCTTCCTGACCGCTCACCGCCAGTGCCAGACCGGCGAAATGATTGACCCGCCGTTCTGCGGCCCAGCGAGCAGACTGCGCCAGCGACTCCTCCTGGCAAGGGACGACTTCGCTTGCCAGCAGCGGCGCATTTGCCCGCGAAAGCTGAAGCGCCAGCAAGCCGCCGGTAAACTGTTCACTCAGCGTCAGACTCAGCTGGCGCTCCTGTAAACAACGCGCGATCTGCGCGGGCAGCCCTTCGGTGCCCTCGAAAATCATGCTCTCTCCCGCCACTTTTTTCACTTCCGGCCATATCGCCAGCATCGCTTCGCGCTGCTCCGCCGGCCCGGTGAGCTTCAGCTCAATAATCGGCATTGAAGAGCGGTAGCCCATGACGACGCCCGGCGGCAGCTCCAGCGGATCGAGGCTTTGCGCCAGATCGCTTTCCGAACGGCCAAAAGTCGTCAGACGCAGACACAGCGGCGGTGCAGAGAGCGGGAAACGCTCACGCAGGCGGGGTAAAATTTCCTGCTCGACCATGACTTTGAATTCCGACGGGACGCCGGGGGTGAAAAACATCAGACAGCGGTTAAGCTGAACGGCAAAACCGCAGGCCGTCCCCACCGGATTATTGATCATCTCCGCGCTGGCGGGGATCTCCGCCTGCTTGCGGTTGCTTGCGGCCATCGGGCGACCGCGCTCGGCAAAGAAACGGGTCATCGTTTCCAGCCACGCTTCGTGCAGAATCAGTCCTTCGCCCTTGGCGGTCGCTGCGGCCAGCGCGCTCAGATCGTCACTGGTTGGCCCCAGGCCGCCGTTGACGATCAGCACATCCGCCTGTTCACTGCGTTCACGTAACACCGTGACCAGGGAATCAAGGTCATCGCCCACGGTGTTGCGGCGCGTTAACGGTAATCCCTGATTGAAAAAGAAATCGGCCAGCCACGCGGCATTGGTATCGACGATTTGCCCGTGCAACACTTCATCGCCGGTGGACAGCATTTCCACATTTATCATTATTCACTTCACTCCTTGCCTGCCAGGTGGCAATACTATAGCGCAAGGCGCAGGCGGAGTAGACAGGAATACGGCGCGGGAAAGGTTCGCGCCGTTGCGGGATTAGAAGCTGGCGCTGACGCCGAGGTACGGGCCGTCTGCAATCGTGCTGTCTTTGTTGCCGTCTTTCCCTTCGAGGTTCAGATAACGATAACCGGCTTCGATGCTCAGAGGACGCATAATCGTCCAGCTCGCACCGGCGTTGGCTTCCTGATAGCTCTGAATACCGCTGGAGAGTGAATCCGGGGAATAATAGTATTCGCCGAACAGACGGAAGCTGTCGCCAATTTTCCACTGCAGGCCGCCGCCGACGGCCGCCGCATACCCTTCATCGCCGCTCTTCGGGTTGGTGTAAACGCCCTTGCCGCCAACCGTCGCGAGGAATGGCCCCAGCGGAATATTCAGACCAAGACCTAAACCCGCCGCGTCGCCGTCATTGTCGCTGTGCATCCAGTTGCCGGTCACTGCCAGACCAGATGACTCAGTCCCGAAACCGACGCCAAGGTTGGTGTAGTGCTCACCAGCCTGCCCGGTTACGCTGATGGCATTTGCCGCCGTAGAGACGAACATCATGCCGGCAAGACCTAATAAAATGCTCTTTTTCATTTTTACTCTATCCAGAAAACAAGAATCAAAAAAGTCCCAAAAACCGCAGAATTGTACTGCCGAACGCTGAGGAATCAATGCACTAAAATGACCTTTACTCTCGTGATTGTAACCAGTTGCTACGGATAGCGGCGGCTAAATACGGACAATGCAGCTTGCGGTTTAGCGAGACGGCTCGCAAACTGGTGCTCCAACACCTTTTTCCTACCGTTTAGTCAAGGAGATCACCATGCGCCAAAGGACCATCGTCTGCCCGCTGATTCAGAATGAGGGCCACTATCTGCTCTGCAAAATGGCTGACGATCGCGGCGTTTTTCCCGGGCAGTGGGCACTTTCCGGCGGCGGCGTTGAACCGGGCGAACGTATTGAAGAGGCGCTACGTCGGGAAGTTAGTGAGGAGCTTGGCGAGGCGTTGCAGCTGACGCAGATTACGCCGTGGACCTTCAGCGATGATATTCGGGTCAAAACCTATGCCGACGGCCGTCAGGAAGAGATATATATGATTTACCTGATTTTTGACTGCCTCAGCGCCAATCGCGAAATCACCCTCAACGACGAGTTTCAGGCGTATGCCTGGGTGAAACCGCAAGATTTGCACCGCTACGATCTGAACGTCGCGACCCGCAAAACATTAACCCTGAAAGGCCTGCTCTGAGCGACCCGGCGCCGCGGCCAGAAAACGCAGTCTGACTTTCAGGCCGCCCAGCGTTTCGCTGCGCAGCAGCTGCGGGTGACTGCGATGCAGTCGGGCAATATCCGTCACCAGCGCCAGCCCGAGACCCGCCCCGGGGTTATCCCCGACATTTTCCAGGCGCTGAAATGGCAGCAGCGCCTGCTGAATCTGGTCATCCTCAATACCCGGGCCACTGTCTTCGACCTCCATGACGACGCCTTCTCCATCGCGACGCAGGCTCAGCGTCACCGTTCCGTTTGCCGGCGTGTAGCGAATTGCGTTATCCAACAGATTGGCGCACAGCTCAGCCAGCAGGACGCCGTCGCCGGCGATCATGACCGCGGACCGTTCGCCCTCATAACCGAGGTCGATATTTTTACTGCGCGCCTGGGTAATCCGCGAAAAGCAGCTGTTTTGCACAATGTCCTGAAGATCGACGGCCAGGAAGGCCCGATCCCCCTGCTCTTTACCTTTAACGCTCGCCAGCTGCAGCAGACGTTCGGTCAACATAATCGTCCCATCGAGCGTGGTACGCATGGCCTGCAGACTTTCACGCCACAGCTGCGGGTCATCGCTGGCCAGCGCGACGGAGGCCTGGGTCTTTAAAACCGCCAGCGGCGTCTTGAGCTGATGGGAGGCGTCGGCGCTAAAGCGCTCCTGCCGTGAAATCATCACTCGCAGCCGGTCAATATAGCGGTTAAATGCCACAATCAGCAGCCGGGTTTCTGACCACGGCAGCAGTTCCGGCAGCGGCGTCAGCAGGCCGGGTTCGCGCCGGACCATCAGCGCCGAGAGCTGGCGCATCGGGCGCAGCACGCGCCGCAGCAGCCAGCCGGTCAGCACCAGCGTCAGCAGCACCAGCAGCCCCTGTGATACCCAGGAAGAGAACAGCAGCTGCCCGGCAAGCCAGCGCCGCGACTGCAGGGTCTCAGCGATATAGATTTCCGCCATCCCGAGAATGCCCCCTTCGTTGATCGGCTGCAGCAGGCGCGCCACGCGAATGGCCTGGCCACGATATTCGGTGTGGTAAAACCATGCCAGCGCCGGATAGAGCGTCGTGCGCGAGGTTGCCGGCGGCATGGCGGGCAAATCATCAAAACCTGAAATCACCTTCCCGTCCGGGTCCACCACCTTGTAATACAGGCGGTCGTTCATGTTGAGCTCAAAACTATCCAGCACGACCCAGGGCACGTTGACCTCCAGCCGCCCCTCGCGCACCACCAGCCGTTCCGCCACGGTGCGGGCCGAGGAGAGCAGCGTCCGGTCATAGGCCTGTGTCGCCGCCTGGAGCGCGCTCACATAGCTGTTGAATGCCGACAGTCCCCACAGCAGCACCAGCGGCAGCCCGAGAAACAGCATCAGTTGGGCAAACAGCGACTGCGGCTTACCCCACTTCATGACCGCCCTCCAGCACATAGCCGAGCCCACGCAGCGTGGTAATCCGCACGTCGCTGTCCTGTAGCTTTTTCCGCAGCCGATGGACATAGAGTTCGATACTCTCCGGACTCACTTCGTCATTCAGACTGAAGACCTGCTCAAACAGCTGCTGACGTGAGACGGGTCGGGAACGACGAAACATCAGCACCGTCAATAGCGCCTGCTCGCGCGGGGTTAGCGACAACCGCTGTCCTCGCAACAAAAAATAGCCCTCATCGCGATACTCCAGCTCGCCCAGCTGCTGTACTTCATGCACCTGACCTTCGCTGCGCCGTAGCAATGCCCGCAGCCGCGCGTCCAGTTCCTCAAGCTCAAAGGGCTTCGGCAGATAATCATCGGCGCCGACGTTCAACCCTTTAACCCGATCCGCCACCGCGCTGCGTGCCGTCAGCAGCAGTACCGGTAGCGTCTGCCCGCGTTTGCGCAGCCGCTGAACCACTTCCAGTCCGTCGAAACCGGGCATCCCGATATCCAGCACCGCCAGCGCGTATTTTTCACTTTGCAGCAGATGGTCAGCCGCCCGACCATCGAAGACGCAGTCGACGGCAAACCCGCCCTGTACCAGCGCTTTTTCCAGCCAGTGGGCCAGTTCACGATTATCTTCAGCTAATAAAAGGCGCATTGTGGTGATATCTCCATGTTTATCGGCACGGCAATCGGCAGGACTGACTTTGGTTCCGTGGTCACCCATTGGCGCAAGCATCCATCACAGCGCGACGAGCAACAAAAAGATGAGAATGACAAAATGAAACAAATATGCAACATCAACGCAGCTGATTTGTAAGCGGTTTAACACTCTGAACAAAGAGGGCGATCGCTCTCCCCACCGTCTGCCGCTATTCAGCCCGCAGATAGCCGTCAACGCTCTTGCGGGAAACCCAATTCGCCATCTGTTTATTCTCATGCATATTCTGACGAAATTAACTTTAAATCATCATTAAATACGCTGACTTTATTATTCATTCAGCGCAAAATAATATTATAAGAACGCCCAATATTATAGAGATCATAAGAATGTACTAATTACGTTCATTACTGTATGAATGGGAATAACATTTGATGAAGATCATACTTTCACCGGATAAATATCCCGATACTGAAAATGAAAAAAAACACCACACTATCAATGGACTAATAGCATGGTTAATATTTTATTTTTAATTCTCGCCGTCGTACTGCTGGCCGTATCCGTATTTTCCCTGTACTCATATCTGAAAGATATCCGCAGAACAAAACGTGTATTTATAAAAAATCGCAGATAAGTGCTCAGCCTCATTCATAATACATTCGGCTGAATCTGGTACTTTCCTGCGCCTGCTCAGTTGATCCCACCGGCGATTTATGCTGCTCAATCCCTGGGCCAGTTCTGGCCCTTTTTATCGTGCTTCACATTTCCCATCGCCGGAAATAACCCCGCCGCTGATGCCTCCCTGTCGCTGAGGGAAATAAGAGAGATCTATCACATCCTGTAAAGTTATCCCGCGACTGAAAGGGAAATGAAAGGTTGTTGATTTAACAATTGCGCAACCAAACAGTCCGACATTGTTCCACATAACCAGAATAAACCAACCCTGTACCCGACTGAGGAAGCCCATGAACACACCATTCCTTCGCCATCTTAGCGCACTCGCGCTATGCCTCTGCAGCGTCTCAGCGTATGCCGCCGAAGCCCCTTCCCGTACCGAATGTATTGCGCCGGCTAAGCCCGGCGGCGGCTTCGATCTGACCTGCAAACTGATTCAGGTCAGCCTGATGGAAACAGGGGCGATCGCTAAACCGATGCGGGTCACCTACATGCCCGGCGGTGTCGGCGCGGTCGCCTACAACGCCATCGTCGCACAGCGTCCGGGCGAGCCGGGCACCGTTGTCGCCTTCTCCGGCGGTTCGTTACTCAATTTATCGCAAGGTAAATTTGGCCGCTACGGCGTCGATGATGTCCGCTGGCTCGCCAGCGTAGGTACCGATTACGGGATGATTGCCGTGCGAGCCGACTCTCCGTGGCAGGACCTCCCTTCGTTTATGGCCGCAATGGAAAAAGATCCCGCCAACATCGTCATCGGCGCCGGCGCCTCCATCGGCAGCCAGGACTGGATGAAGGCCGCGCTGATGGCGCAAAAAGCCCATGTTGACCCGCATAAAATGCGCTACGTCGCTTTTGAGGGCGGCGGCGAACCGGTGACCGCGCTATTGGGAAACCATGTTCAGGCGGTCTCTGGCGATCTGAGCGAAATGGTGCCCTATCTGCAAGGCAACAAAATTCGCGTGCTGGCGGTCTTCTCCAGTGAACGGCTGCCCGGTGCGCTGGCCAATGTCCCGACCGCTAAAGAGCAGGGTTACGATCTGGTCTGGCCGATTATTCGCGGCTTTTACGTCGGTCCGAAGGTCAGCGATGCTGACTACCAGTGGTGGGTCGAGGAGTTCAACAAGCTTCAACAGACCGAGGAGTTCAAAAAACAGCGCGAGCTGCGCGGCCTGTTTGAGTTCAACCTGAGCGGCGAAGCGCTCGATGCCTACGTGAAGAAACAGGTCAACGACTATCGCGAACAGGCCAAAGCCTTTGGTCTGGCGAAATAATCTGCGGAGGTTGCCATGAGCGATCGTATTTTTGCCAGTATCTGGCTGCTGCTCTGCACGGGGGGGATGTTCGTTGCCTGGCAGATTCACAGCGAGTACGCCTATGAACCCGTTGGTCCTCGCCCGTTCCCGCTGGGGATTATCGGCCTGATGCTGCTGTGCTCGGTCCTGCTGTTATTACGCCGCCCCGACGCGGTGACGTGGCCCGGGAAGCGAGTTTTACAACGCTTGTTAACCATGGTGGTGGTTCTGGTGGTCTATGCATGGGGATTTGAATGGCTTGGTTTCCCGCTGGCCACCGCCTTGCTGACCGCCGTCATTGGCCTGCTGTTTGGCGCCACGCTGCCTGCCACCGCCGCGGCCGGGGTGGTGATGGGCGCGGCCCTGTGGTACGCCTTTGACACCCTGCTCGATGTCACGTTGCCGCTCGGCATCTGGTTAAGTTAACGGAGAAGTCTATGGATACCTGGATTTATCTTTCGCAGGGCTTCGCCGTGGCGATGACGCCGACGAACCTGATGATTGCGCTGATTGGCTGCTTCGTCGGCACCATCGTCGGCCTGTTGCCCGGCCTCGGGCCAATTAACGGCGTGGCGATTCTGCTGCCTCTGGCGTTCGCACTGCATCTGCCTGCTGAATCTGCCCTGATTCTGCTGGCGACGGTCTATATCGGCTGCGAGTACGGCGGGCGCATCTCGTCCATTTTACTGAATGTGCCCGGCGATGCCGCCGCCATTATGACCGCTCTCGACGGTTATCCGATGGCCCAGCAGGGACGCGGCGGGGTGGCCTTATCGATTTCGGCGGTCAGCTCTTTTGTCGGATCGCTTATCGCGATTGGCGGCATTATTTTGTTCGCACCGGTGCTGGCACAGTGGTCGCTGGCATTCGGTCCCGCAGAGTATTTCGCCCTGATGGTGTTTGCCATTGCCTGCCTGGGCAGCATGATGGCGCAGAACCCGCTGAAGTCGTTTCTCTCCGCCTTAATTGGTTTAGGTCTGGCGACGGTGGGTGTCGATGCCAATACCGGAGTCTACCGCTTTACCTTCGACAGCATCCACCTCTCGGATGGCGTGCAGTTTATCGTCGTCGTCATAGGGCTGTTTAGCGTCTCTGAAATTCTGCTGATGCTGGAAAGCACCAGCAGCGGGCAAACGCTGGTGCGGAAAACCGGGCGTATGTTGTTTAACGCCAAAGAGGCCGGTCAGTGCGTGGGCGCCACGCTGCGCTCGTCGGTGGTAGGTTTCTTCGTCGGTATTCTGCCCGGCGCCGGGGCTACCATTGCCAGCGCCATCACCTATATGACCGAGAAAAAGCTCAGCGGCAGCAGCGACAGCTTCGGCAAAGGGGATATCCGCGGCGTCGCCGCCCCGGAAGCGGCCAATAACGCCTCCGCCTGCGGCTCGTTCATCCCGATGCTGACCCTCGTGGTGCCCGGTTCCGGCACCACGGCGGTGATGATGGGAGCCCTGACGCTGTACAACATCACGCCAGGTCCCGCCATGTTTACCGAACAACCGGACATCGTCTGGGGATTGATCGCCGCCCTGCTGATCGCCAACGTGATGCTCCTGATTATGAACATCCCGCTGATCGGCCTGTTTACCCGGATGCTGACGATCCCACTGTGGTTCCTGGTGCCGGCGATTGCCGCCGTTTCTGCCGTCGGCGTCTACGCGGTCCACAGTACGACCTTCGATTTGCTGCTAATGGTCGGACTCGGAGTGCTCGGGTACATTCTGCGTAAAATGCACTTCCCGATGTCGCCGCTGATCTTAGGTTTCGTGCTCGGGGAGATGCTGGAGCAAAACCTGCGCCGGGCGCTGTCTATCAGCAACGGCAATCTGTCGATTTTGTGGGGAAGCGGCGTGACCAAAACATTATTGTTCCTCGCCATCGCCGCGATCGTTATTCCCCCGCTGCTACGCTATCTGCGTAAGCAACGCCGGCGCCGTGCCGAGGCCAACCCCGGTTAACGGGTCTGGCTGCCTGGCAACGCATTAACCCAGTCACGTAATGCCCGGCGGGAAATTTTAATCCCGCCGGTTTGCAACGAATCAGGTAACGTCAACCAGCGTACCGGCTGCTGAAAACGTGCCAGCTTATCCTGTGCCCAGACCGCCAGCGCGGCGACATCGCACTGCGCAGCGCACTCCACCACCGCCACCGGACGCTGACCAAACTCCGCATCGTCTAACGGCACGATAAACGCCTGCTGAATCTGCGGATGAGCCAGGAGTACTCTCTCCACCTCTTCAGGCTGAATACCTTCCCCTCCGCTGAAAAAGAGGTTATCCATCCGCCCAAGCAGAGTCAGTTTGCCCTCCCTGATCTCGCCGCGATCGCGAGTGGCAAACCAGCCCTGTGCGTTGACCAGCGGCTGCACCCCGCCATCGCGCCAGTAGCCAGCCGCCATGCTGTCGGCACGCAGCCAGACTTCGCCTTCAACGATTTTCAGCGCGCGCCCCGGCAGCGGCTGGCCAACGTCCGGTGCGCCATCCGCCTCTTTGCCGCATACCGTCGAGGCGAACTCCGTCAGACCATAGCCGCACCAGCAGCGAATCCCCCGGCCGCGCGCCTGTTCGGTCAACGCGACGGGAATCGCCGCGCCGCCCAACAGCACCGCCTTCAACGGCACATCAGCCTCACTATTGAGCAACCGCCAGAGCTGAGTGGGCACCAGCGAGGCATGCGTACAGCCTCGCAGCGCCTGTTCCAGCGGTTGTCTTTCTCTTACCGTCAGGCGGGCGCCCGCCAGCAGCCAGCGCCAGAGAATACCCTGGCCGGAAACATGAAACAGCGGCAACGACAGCAGCCAGTCATCATCCGACGCCAGCGGAATCATCGCCAGCACGCCTTCAGCGCTGGCAAGATGCGCCCGACAGCTGTGCACGGCAGCCTTCGGCAGCCCCGTAGAGCCGGAGGTGAGCGTCATTGACGCCAGGCGTTCTTCGCACCAGGGTAGCGTCAAGCCACCCGCCGCGCGTTGCAGCGCCAGCGGCGCAAAGTCGAGGGCGAGCGGATCGCCGTTCAGCGCCAGCGCATAACGCAAATCGAGTGAGGGTAACACTGCCGCCAGCAGCGAAGGCGGGAGCTGAGGATTCAGAGGAAGCACCCGGGCGCCGCACTGAAGCAGCGCCAGCCATGCCAGCAATGCCGACGGCTGGTTATAGGCCCGCAGCAGCACGCCCTCCCCTTCATTGACCCCTTGAGCGCGGAAGCCCGCGGCCAGCGCGTCAACTTCAGCGCACAGCTGTCGCCAGTTCAGGACAACGTCGTTCAGACGCACCGCCGGCGCATCGCCGCGCAGCCGGCGCCAGTGCCGCCATGGCCAGTCGCTAAAGGTCACAGCAGCGGCTCCAGCTCATCACTGTTCAGGCAGGGTAACGGGCTGTCAGGCCAGGGGCGAATCAGCTGCGCGCGCATCAATGCCAGGGTATCCAGACCGGGAAGGGTCTGCGGCGTCAGCCAGGCGGCAATCCGCGCCAGCTGCGTCAGTCCAAGGCTTGATTCGATCGATGAGCTGATCACCGCCGTCAGCCCCAGCGCGTGTGCCGCGGCGACCTGTTCCCGTACTTTGTCCAGGCTACCGGTGAGCGTCGGCTTGATCACCAGCGCACGCAAACCCGGCTCCGCCTGAAAACGAAAATCCGCCTCACGCAGACTTTCATCCCAGGCAATCGCAATGCCGGTTTCCCGGGCAAAAGCCCGGGAGTCGTCGCGGGTTTTACACGGTTCCTCAAGGAAGGCGATACGGTCGCGGTACTGCGGATGGACATATTTCGCAAACTGCTGCGCTTTGAGCGGGGTCCAGGCGCGGTTGGCGTCCAGACGCAGCTGCAGATCGGGAATCGCTTCCAGCAGCAGGTTAACCACCATGCCGTCACGCACCGCTTCATACAGCCCGATCTTGACCTTCGCTACCTTTTCACCGGGCAGCGCCGCCAGCCTGGCAAACAGTTCGTCCGGGTCGCCGGTGCACAGCGGCACCGCGCGATACTCCGCCTCCAGCGGCAGTTCATCGTTCAGCTCCGCCAGCGCGCAGCTGATGCCGAAGGCCACGGAAGGGTGAGACGGCCCGGACAGATTCTCGCGCTGCCGCCAGGCTTTCGCCCATGCCACCAGCGCGCACTGCGCCTCCTCCAGCGTTTCCGCGCTAAAGCCCGGCAGAGGCGCAATTTCGCCCCATCCCTGACGTTCACCGTCCTGCAGGTGGATGAACAGCCCATCGCGAGTTTTTAACCGCCGTTCGCGCAGTACCACGCCCGCGTCCATCGGTACCTGCCAGCGGTAAACCTGCGCCTGACGCATTATGGATTCCGTTTAAATTTGCTGAAGTCCGGCTGACGTTTCTGGTTGAAAGCGTTACGCCCTTCCTGCCCCTCTTCGGTCATGTAGAACAGCATGGTGGCATTCCCCGCCAGCTCCTGCAGCCCCGCCTGGCCATCACAATCGGCATTCAGCGCCGCCTTCAGGCAGCGCAGCGCCATCGGGCTGTTTTGCAGCATTTCTCGACACCAGCGCACGGTCTCTTTTTCCAGATCTGCCAGCGGGACGACGGTGTTGACCAGCCCCATATCCAGCGCCTGCTGCGCATCGTACTGACGGCACAGGAACCAGATTTCGCGCGCTTTTTTCTGTCCGACGATCCGCGCCATGTAGGATGCGCCCCAGCCACCGTCAAATGAGCCGACTTTCGGGCCGGTCTGGCCGAAGATGGCATTTTCTGCGGCAATCGTCAGATCGCACATCATATGCAGAACGTGACCGCCGCCGATGGAATACCCCGCCACCATCGCCACGATCGGTTTTGGGCAGGTGCGGATTTGGCGCTGAAAATCGAGCACGTTCAGGTGGTGAACGCCGGAATCATCCTGGTAGCCGCCGTAATCGCCGCGTACCTTCTGGTCGCCGCCGGCGCAGAATGCTTTATCGCCTTCGCCGGTGAGGATAATGACGCCGATATTGTCGTCATATCGGGCATCGGACAGCGCCTGAATCATCTCTTTCACGGTCAGCGGGCGGAACGCATTGCGCACCTGCGGCCGGTTAATGGTGATTTTAGCAATCCCGTCCGTCGACTTCTGGTAACGAATGTCGGTATAGCCTTCGGAGCAATCGTGCCATTCCACGGGGGCGTAGAGCATTGCTTCATCAAGAGAGATCATAGAATGTCCTTTGGTTAACTCGCTAAAAACTGGGCCAGACATGACACCACCGCCGCGGGATTTTCCCGATGCGCGTTATGCCCGGCATGATGAATAATATGTGTCGTTGCGGCGACGTCGCGCGCAAGGGCGCGAAACTTCGCATCGCGCTCGCCGCAAAGATAGTGAAAAGGGTAGCGCCGGGCGCGGAGTTGCGCACGCAGGTCGGGCTGTACGGCGAGGGAAGTCGCCTCCAGCATCGCGGCCAGACTGGCACCGCTGTTGTGGCTGCGCAGCGCAACAAGCGCTTCCCGCTGCTGCGTACTTAAACCGGCGAAAACCGGCTGCTGGTACCAGTCGGCAAAAACCTGAACCAGCGGCTCGCGGCGAAAGCGCTCAGCCCAGGCAGCATCGCTACAAGCGCGCTGCCGGCGTTGATGCGCATCCTGGAGACCGGGATGGCCGCCCTCTACGACCAGTCCGCACAGCCCGCACCGCGGCTGGCTGGCAAAAAACATCGCAATACGCCCGCCCAGCGAATAGCCGATCAGCCAGTAGTCCCGAACATGATAGTGCGCCAGCGTTTTCTCCAGCCGCAGGCTAACCTCGGCAAAACCGCTGACCCTGACATCGCGCGAACCACCGTGGCCCGGCAGATCAATATACAGCTGCGGATAAGCGCTGAACGCGGCGCCCACCGTTTGCCACTCCCGGCTGTCGCCGGAAAAACCGTGTAAAAAGACCAGCCAGGGATAGCCCGACTGCCCCTTTTCGCACCGGGCGTGCAGACTCATAGCCGGCTGACCTGCGCCAGCAGCTGTTGCAGAGTATGAGTGCCTTCCGTCTCATTCACCACCAGCTCAATCAGCGTGGCGCCAGGAAGACGCCAGGCGCCGGCCAGCGCCGCTTCCAGTGCCTCCCAGTTGCCCGGGCGATGATAATGAAGGCCAAACATCGCCGCCGCATGGCCGAAATTGACATCCTGCGGCATCAGATAAAACTGGCGCCGTTGATCCTGCGGCGTCGGCAGCAAAGAGAAGATCTGCCCGCCGTTGTTGTTTACCACGATCAGCACCAGCGGCGCAGAGGCCTGGCGCAGCAACGCCAGCGAGTTCAGATCGTAGAGCGCGGAAAGATCGCCGACGATCGCCAGCGTCGGGCGGGCGCTGGCTCGCTGAACCCCTGCCGCCGTCGCCAGCAGGCCATCAATACCGCTGGCGCCGCGGTTGCTATAAACCGGATATCCTGCCGGAAGCTGCGCCAGGGCATCAATTAACCGAACCACCAGGCTGTTACCGACAAACAGCTGCCCCTGTTCCGGAAGATAGCGGTGAATCCGGTGAGCCAGCTGGGCTTCGCCAAATGCCTCACTGCGGTCGGCCGCCGCCTGCCAGGCCTGCCGCGACAGCTCCGGGATCGTCGTCGCCCACGGCTGGCGGCTTTCCGCCGGATGCAGATCCAGCCACTGTTCCACCGGGCAGACCAGCCGACGACCGCGGTGATGAGCCGGGTCGAGGCGACCGGGGAGATTATCCACGACCCAGTATTCTTCCGGTTCACAGGTGGCCTGCCACTGCAGCACGCGTTTACCGGTGAGGCTGCTGCCCAGTTGTACAACGATTTGCGCCTGCTGCAGTTCGCTCACCGCTTTGCCGTTCGCCAGCCACAGGTCGGCGCACGGCAGCGGCTGCCCGGTCTGGGAAAGGATGTCGCCAATCAGCGGCCAGCCGAGCGTTTTTGCCCACCCGGCGACTTTTTTACCTTCAGCAGCGCTCATGCGACCCGCGACGACAACGCCCCGCTTCTGTCGCCAGAAAAACCAGTCGCGCTGCTTTTCGCTTTCCAGATGCAGGGACTGCCGCAGCCAGGGTTTATCGCTTTGCCACCACGCGCCGAGCTGCTGCTGCCACTCCACGCCGGTGTCATCCATCTCGCCGTACAGCGGCTCGGCGAACGGACAGTTGATATGGATACCGCCGGAATGCAGAGCGCCCAGCGCCTGGTCAATCGTCGATACCAGCCAGCGCGCGGGCACATCCTGCGACGGACGCGGCAACGACAGCGTCTGCGAGGGATGAGAAGCAAACATGCCCGGCTGGCGGATAGCCTGGTTCGCACCACAGTCAATCAGCTCCGGGGGACGATCGGCAGTGAGAAGTATCAGCTTTTCACCGGTCAGCCCCGCCTCAATTAAGGCCGGATAGAGGTTAGCCGTCGCCGTTCCGGACGTGACAATCACCGCCACCGGCTGCCGGCTGGCTTTTGCCAGCCCCAGCGCCAGATGGCCGAGACCGCGCTCATCAAAATGGGTATGAGGAATAAACGCGCGGTTTTCCGCCGCTGCCAGGGTAAGAGGTGTCGAGCGCGAGCCCGGCGCAATGCAAATATGCTGCACGCCGTGGCGAGTTAATGCTTCGAGGATCACCGCCGCCCAGCGTCGGTTAAATGCGCTTACTGACATGAAATTGTCCGGTATCAAATATTGAGGCTAAGTATAGGTAATACAAAGCAATGGAGTATTGATATGCGTCGTTTATCTACGTTTTTGTCAATAACAAGGAACGCAGTCCCGCCGCCTTATTTTCTATCTCCTGCCACTCCTGCTCAGGATCGGAACCGCTGACAATCCCGGCACCGGCATACAGCCTCAGCGTGGCGTTTTCGACTTGCGCCGAACGCAGGGCCACGCAGAATTCGCTTTGCGCCAGCGACAGGTAGCCAGCGGAACCGGCGTACCATTCCCGGGTAAAAGGTTCATGGTGGGTAATAAATGCCAGCGCCGCCCGACGCGGTAATCCTGCGACCGCGGCGGTCGGCTGCAGCTGATGCAGGCAGCGGGTATCGTCAGGCTGAGAGAGTTCAGCCCAGATGCAGCGGCGCAGATGCTGAACTTTACGCAACCGCACCACCTGCGGCGGCAGGACGTCCAGCGAACGGACCTCATCCTGCATACGCTGGCAGATATCCTCCACCACCAGCATATTCTCGCGCTGATTTTTATCATCTTTCATCAGCCAGTCGGCCAACAATTGCGCCTGGCGATCGTCAGGATGGCTGGCAACGGTCCCGGCCAGCGCTTCGGTGCGCAGCAGCGTCCCGCGCCGGCGCCAAAGCCGCTCCGGCGTTGAACCAAAGAATGTCCGCTGTGCGTTAAAGGCCATCATAAAATGAAAACAGCGGTGGTTACTGCGCCGGCTGGCAGCCACGATCGCCAGCGGATCCGGCGGCGCGGCAAACTGGACATCGGTGGCCCGCGCCAGCACCACTTTATCCATCTCCCCTGCGGCAATCGCCTGAGTTGCCTGTTCAATCAACGCATGCCATTGCGGATAGTCCGGGGAATGGTGTTCGCTGAGCACCGGCGGCAGAGCGGCGGGCTGCGCCTGGTCAGGCGTTAGCGTCTGGAGAAATTCCCGGGCCGCGATGGCATCTTCGCGCAGTGAGGTCTCGCTACTCAACAACAGGCGCAGGGTGGCTCTCCCCCCGACCCGACGCCACTCCAGCCGCGGCAGAAAGAGCCTCCCTTCCTGCGGATTAAATGCATTCAGGCCGCAAATACGTAAATCCGCCAGCCCCTGGCGCTGCAGGAAGCCGTGAGCCCCGGCCAAAGACGGGAAGGTTTTGACCGCGCCGAGCGCGGCAAGCTCTTCATCGCCATTGCGCTGCTGCCAGTAAAACTGCGGCCACTGCGCTTGATGACCGCACCACAGAAGCGGGTCAAAAGCGTCATGAAGAGGGAAAGGAATATCGAAAATTCGCGTACCGGACGACGGCGGAAAATCGTCAGACAGGCAGTCACGTAAGCGTTCCAGCGCAGTGGAAACAGACAGCACGCAAACCTCCAGAGAATAAAAACCACAGATTATACGGGGTACTGGGGTGAAATTGCAGTACCCATAATGAGGGAGAGGACTTTCCGCATGCGGCGGCGGCCAGCCAGAGCAGACTGAAGGAAAAAAAGTATAGATTCTTTGCGTAGTTACGCTAACGGCGTTTAACCGGTGACCGCCTCGCGGGCCATACCAATATGCGCAATACCGTCCTCATCGTAAACGTCGGTCACCGGTTGAAAACCGAAGCTGGCGTAAAAACGTTGCAGATGCGCCTGGGCGCCGAGATAGATAGCCTTGTGCGGCCAGTGACGACGACAGCTGGCCAGCGCCTGCTCCATCAGCTGATAACCCAGCTTTTCACCGCGCACCGCCGGGCTGACAATGACGCGTCCAATCACCACCGGCTCAATATCATCGTCGCTTTTCAAAATGCGCGCATAGGCCACCAGTTCATCCCCTCGCCAGCCGAGCAGATGGCGGTTTTCACCGATCAGGTCATCACCGTCAACATCCTGATAGGGGCAGGTTTGTTCGACGACAAATACCGCGCAGCGCAGCTGTAGCAAAGCGTACAGCTGCGGGACGGTCAGCTCTGCGTGGTGAAGATCCTGCCATGTAATCATTGACTGCTCCTGTATACTTGAGTTTTTTCACCCACGCCCTGAGGACACTGGACGATGGAATTGACATTTTTGGGGACATCCGCAGGCGTGCCGACCCGTACACGTAATATGACGTCTATCGTGCTGAATTTGCAACAGCCGACGGCAGCGGAGATGTGGTTGTTCGACTGCGGAGAAGGTACCCAGCATCAGTTTTTACATACCCCGTACCACCCAGGAAAACTGAATAAGATTTTTATTACCCACCTCCACGGCGATCATCTGTTCGGCCTCCCCGGCCTGCTGTGCAGCCGCTCCATGCAGGGCAACTCGCTGCCGCTGACGCTGTACGGCCCGACGGGGCTCAGGGAGTTTGTGGAAACCGCGCTGCGCTTAAGCGGTTCATGGACCGATTATCCGCTCACCATTGTCGAAGTGGGCCCCGGTCTGGTCTTTGATGAAGGAGGCTATCGGGTCAGCGCGTATCCGCTGAATCATCCGGTGGAATGCTACGGCTATCGTATCGAAGAGCACGCCCGCCCTGGCGCCCTTGATGCCGCGCGTCTGATTGCCGACGGCGTCCGCCCGGGCCCGCTGTTTCAGCGCCTGAAACAGGGAGAGACGGTGGAGCTGGAAGATGGCCGGACGATCGATGGGAAGCGCTATCTTGACCCGGCGACGCCCGGCAAAACGCTGGCAATTTTTGGCGATACGGCCCCCTGCGAGGCGGCGCTTGAGCTGGCGCGCGGCGTTGACCTGATGGTTCATGAAACGACGCTGGAGCAGGCCATGGCGGAAAAAGCCAATAGCCGCGGTCATTCGTCGAGCCAGCAGGCAGCGGCGCTGGCCCGCGATGCCGGCGTCAGTATGTTTATCGCTACCCATTTTAGTTCGCGCTATGACGCGGAAGGCTGTCTGCGCCTGCTGGCGGAGTGTCGGGACGTGTTTCCCCGGACGCTGCTGGCCGAAGACTTTATGGTGTACAGCCTGAGTTAGCCGGGCTGGAAGGGATAAAACAGCGGAACGAGGCAAAAAAAATGCCAGCCCGTCTCACAACGGGCTGGCAGGGTTACAGGGCCAGCGGTATCCACCCCGGCCCCGGCGATTACATCAGCGGTGTTGCCAGCTGCACAATGCTAATCAGCGGCTGCGGCCACACGCCAAGCACGAGGACCAGCAGCGCGGAGATCAGCACCACGATACCGCCCGCGCTGTACTGCCAGTTCGACGGCGCATCGCGATTCAGTTTATCCGGCGCGCTCAGGTACAGACTCACCGCCACGCGCAGGTAGTAGTACAGACCAATCGCCGAACCGATCACCACGGCGGCAACCAGCCACCACAGGTGTGCATGCACACCGACGGCCAGCACGTAGAATTTACCGATAAAGCCCAGCGTCATCGGGATACCTGCCAGCGACAGCATCATCACCGTCATGACCGCCGACAGAATCGGACGGTGCCAGAACAGGCCGCGATAGGAGTACAGCGAGTCGGCATCCGGACCACGGTATGGGCTGGACATCAGGCTCACCACGCCGAACGCGCCGAGGCTGCTGAACAGATAGCCGGCCAGATAGACACCCACGGCTTCCATCGACATTTCACCGCTCTGCAGGGCAATCAGCGCCACCAGCAGATAGCCAAGATGCGAGATGGAGGAGTAGCCGAGCAGACGTTTGATATTGGTCTGGCTCAGCGCCATCAGGTTACCGAAGATGATGGAGGCAAAGGCAATCAGGCCCAGCACCACGCGTACCGCTTCGCTGTTTCCCACCGGCATGTACAGGAACAGACGCATCACCACGCCGAAGATAGCAATCTTGCTGGCGGTTGCCAGGAAGGTAGATACCGGTGCCGGCGCGCCCTGGTAAACGTCTGGCGTCCACAGGTGAAACGGCACCAGCGACAGCTTAAAGCCGAGGCCGACGATCATCAGGCCCAGACCCGCCAGCAGCAGCGGTTCGTGCAGAGCGTTGTCTGCCAGGCTTTTACCCAGCGCCAGGAAGGACAGGTTGCCCGAATTGGCATACACCAGCGCCATACCGAACAGCAGGAATGAAGAGGCTGCGGCGGACAGAATGGTGTATTTGATACTCGCTTCCAGCGAACGCTTCTGGCGGAAGGCATAACCGATAAGGCCGAACAGCGGCAGCGAAATCAATTCAATACCGAGGAACAGCGCGGCCAGATGGTTGGCGCCCGCCAGCAGAATGCCACCCAGCGCGGCGATAAGCACCAGCAGGTAGAACTCTTCTTTGTTGTCCTTGTATCCCTCAAGCCACGGGTACGCGAAGGTACAGGTGGCCAGGCTTGCCAGCAGCACCAGCCCGGTATAGAGCATGGCGTAGCCGTCAACGCGAATCAGCGGCGTGACGTCCATCGCACCGTTCTGACCCACGAACCAGAGTGAGATCAGCGCAGCGTTCAGACCAAGAACCGACAGCGTGGCATTAAGGAAATGATTGCGTCGCCACGCAATGGAGAGCATCACAACCACCACCGTCAAGCCGACGATCAGCAGCGGTAGCAGTGCGATCAGTTGTTGTGGAGTTATTGTCATGGCGAATTACGGCCTTGTAGTAGAAACGGAATTAACAAACCACTGCTGAATGTTGCTCATCGCAGCATGTGAGGTGTCCAGAATCGGCTGCGGGAAGAAGCCCAGCAGCACCAGCAGAACCACCAACAGCAGAACAATCGACAGTTCACGCAGCGACATTCCCCGCATCTCCTGCGCCGCGATGTCGCTCTTCGCTTTACCGAAGTACGCGCGATGCAGCATTGAGAGCGAGTAGACGGAAGCGAAGACCAGTCCAAAGGTGGAGATCACGGTAATCACCGGCACCACTTTGTAGCTGCCGAACAGAATCATGAATTCGCCGACGAAGTTACCGGTACCCGGCATCCCCAGCGTTGCCACGGCGAAGAACATCGACAGCGCCGGCAGCCATTTAATTTTGCTCCACAGACCGCCCATCTGACGCATATCGCGGGTATGCAGGCGTTCATACAGCTGGCCGCAGAGAATGAACAGACCAGCCGCGGACAGACCGTGGGCAATCATCTGAATGACCGCCCCCTGGTACGCCAGCTGGCTGCCGGTGTAGATAGCAATCAGCACGAAGCCCATGTGGGAAACGGAGGTGTAAGCAATCAGGCGTTTGATGTCGTACTGGCAGAAGGCCATCCACGCGCCGTAGAAGATACCGATAACGCCCAGCCACATGGCGATGGGAGCAAACTCGGCGGAAGCATTCGGGAACAGCGGCAGAGCAAAACGCAGCAGACCGTAGGCCGCCGTTTTCAGCAAAATACCGGCGAGGTCAACGGAACCGGCGGTCGGTGCCTGAGAGTGGGCATCCGGCAGCCAGCCGTGCAGCGGAACCACCGGCATTTTCACCGCGAAGGCGATGAAGAAGCCGAGCATCAGCATGTATTCGACGCCATGGGACATCGGGGTTTTCAGCAGATCTTCATAGTTGAAGGTCCAGACGCCGGTCGCGTTAAAGTGCACGAAGGCCAGCGCCAGGATGGCAATCAACATCACCAGGCCGCTCGCCTGGGTATAGATGAAGAACTTGGTTGCCGCCGTGATACGCGTTTTACCGTCGGAAGCCTTATGGCCCCACAGCGCGATCAGGAAGTACATCGGCACCAGCATCATTTCCCAGAAGAAGAAGAACAGGAACAGGTCGATGGCAAGGAACACGCCGATAACGCCGCCCAGGATCCACATCAGGTTGAGGTGGAAGAAGCCCTGGTATTTTTCGATTTCGCGCCACGAACAGAGCACGGCCAGCACGCCGAGCAGACCGGTCAGCACCACCATCAGCAGCGACAGACCGTCGATAGCCAGATGAATGCTAATACCGAAGCGAGGGATCCACGGCATCACGAATTCTGACTGCCACTGCGGAATACCCGCGGATTGCGTCAGCGAATAACCGCCCTGTAGCCACAGCTGCAGGGAGAGCACCAGCGTCAGTCCCATGGTAATCAGCGCAATCCAGCGCGGCATCTTCACGCCAAAGCGTTCAGTCTGCCAGCACAGAAACCCGCCGATAAAGGGGATTAGTATTAACCAGGGTAATAGCATAGCTAAGTATGTCCCTTATATTCTCACTCCCGAACAGGCTATCGCACTCGCCGATGACGCCTGGACTTCAGAAGCAGTTACCTAAAATTCATTCTTGGTTCACAAACCCGGCAGCGGACCGCCGCCGGGGATATTCACTCAACCCACAAACTCAGCGCAGTACCATCAGCAACGCCAGTACGACAACCGCCCCGACGCTCATTGACGCCACATACCAGCGTAGATAACCATTCTCGCTAAGCAGCAGGCCTTTACCTGCAAAGCGGGAGAGGATGGCCGGAATGTTCATCATGGCATTCAGCGGATCGCTCTTCAGCAGCCACGCGATGCCGAGGAATGGTTTCACGAACACTTTGTCGTACAACCAGTCGAAGCCCCATGCGTTGTACCACCAGGTACCCAGCAGACGGCCCGGCGCGCTGTTGGCGATGGAGGTCACCAGCGTACGTTTACCCAGCCACAGCCAGGCGGCAATCAGGATGCCGGCAATCGCGATGATCCCCGAGGCGATTTCCAGCGTCATCACGCGACCGTGCTCAAGTTCGGTGGTCTGCGGCAGTACGCCCTGCAGCGGCGGAACGATCAGTGCGCCAACGAAGGTCGACAGAATCAGCAGCACAATCAGCGGCAGATGGTGGGTAATCCCCTTCCCGGCGTGCGCGTGGATCTGTTCTTTACCGTGGAAGACGATGAAGATCATCCGGAAGGTATACAGCGAGGTCATAAACGCCCCGACCAGGCCGGCTACCATCAGGTTGATATGACCGTTAGCCATCGCGCCAGCGAGGATTTCGTCCTTACTGAAGAAGCCTGCGGTAATCAGCGGCAGTGCGGACAGCGCCGCGCCCCCCACCAGGAAGCAGACGTACACCAGCGGAATCGACTTACGCAGGCCGCCCATTTTGAAGATGTTCTGCTCGTGGTGGCAGGCCAGAATGACCGAGCCGGACGAGAGGAACAGCAGCGCTTTAAAGAACGCGTGGGTCATCAGGTGGAAAATCGCCGCATCCCATGCCTGTACGCCCAGCGCCAGGAACATGTAGCCAATCTGGCTCATAGTGGAGTAAGCGAGTACGCGTTTGATGTCGGTCTGAACCAGCGCGGCAAAGCCTGCGAGCACCAGCGTCACCGCCCCGACGATACCGACCAGATGGAGAATTTCCGGGGTCATCAGGAACAGGCCATGGGTACGGGCAATCAGGTAGACGCCCGCGGTCACCATGGTGGCGGCGTGGATCAACGCGGAGACCGGCGTCGGACCGGCCATCGCGTCCGCAAGCCAGGTCTGCAGCGGCAGCTGCGCCGATTTACCGACCGCACCGCCCAACAGCATCAAGGTGGCCCACCACAGCATATTGTTGCCGGCTTCAAAGTGCGCAGGCGCCAGTTCGACCATTTCGCGGAAGTTCAGGGTGCCCAGCTCGTTGTAGAGAATGAACAGCGCAAACGCGAGGAACACGTCACCGACACGGGTCACCACGAAGGCTTTCATTGCGGCGGCGCCATTCTTCGGATCGGTATAGTAGAAACCGATCAGCAGATAGGAGCACAGGCCCACGCCTTCCCAGCCGAGATACATCAGCAGCAGGTTATCGGCCAGCACCAGCACCACCATGCTCGCGATAAACAGGTTGGTGTAGGCGAAGAAGCGGGAGTAGCCCTCTTCACCGCGCATATACCAGGAGGCGAACATGTGGATCAGGAAGCCAACGCCGGTGACCACGGAGAGCATGGTCAGCGAAAGACCATCCAGCACCAGGTTAAAACCGATGTTGAAATCACCCACCGACATCCAGGTCCACAGCGGTACGCTGACCGCCTGTTTGCCGTTCGCAAAGAAGTCGACGCCGACAAACGCGGTCACCAGCGCCGCCAGGCCGACTGACCCCATTCCCACGGTGGCGGAGAGGTTTTCCGACCAGCGGCCACGGGAGAATGACAGCAGAACAAAGCCAATCAATGGCAGAAGAATGGTTAAGGCAAGCATGTTCATCCACGCAACTCACTTACTGAATCGATGTTCAGGTTCTGGCGGCGACGATGGAGCTGCAGCAACAGCGCCAGGCCGATACTCGCTTCCGCAGCCGCGAGGCTGATGGCGAGGATATACATTATCTGACCGTCGGTCTGACCCCAGTAGCTGCCTGCCACCACGAAAGCCAGCGCCGCGGCGTTGATCATGATTTCCAGGCTAATCAGCATAAACAGCAGATTGCGGCGGATAACCAGACCCGTCAGGCCGAGCACAAACAGGATCGCGGCGAGGATCAGCCCATGTGTTAAGGGAATCATGCGTGTTCCTCCGTTTTTCTTTTGTCGCTATCGCCCTGACGGTTGCTCAGCACTTCACCGGCGCGCTCTTCGCGGCCAATGTGGAAGGCAACAACCAGACCGGCCAGCAGCAGCATGGAGGCCAGCTCCACCGCCAGTACGTACGGCCCAAACAGCGTAATACCGACTTCTTTCGCGCTTATCGCCGCGCCATCAATCCCCTGATCGTTAAGACCGAGGATGGCATACACGATAACCACCAGCAGCACCGCAGACAGGATAGCCGGGCCAATCCAGATCCCCGGCTGCAGCCATTTGCGTTCCTGTTCGATTTCGCTACCGCCCAGGTTGAGCATCATCACCACGAAGACGAACAGCACCATGATGGCCCCGGCGTAAACGATGATTTCCAGCGCCCCGGCGAAGTACGCGCCCAGAGAAAAGAACACGCCGGCAATCGCCAACAGCGAAATAATCAGGTACAGCAGCGCATGCACCGGATTGGTGTGGGTGATCACCCGCAGGGTTGCGAGGATGGCGATGAGGCCACAGATATAAAAAGCGAATTCCATTGCCCTCTCCTTACGGTAACAGGCTCTTGACGTCGATAGGCTTAGCTTCGTTCTCTGCTTCGCCTTTATCTTTGCCGTCGATTGCCATACCCGCCATCCGGTAGAAGTTATATTCCGGGTATTTGCCCGGACCGGAAATCAGCAGATCCTCTTTTTCGTACACCAGATCCTGACGCTTGTATTCACCCAGTTCGAAGTCCGGGGTCAACTGAATCGCCGTGGTCGGGCACGCTTCTTCACACAGACCGCAGAAAATGCAGCGTGAGAAGTTGATACGGAAAAACTCCGGGTACCAGCGGCCATCTTTGGTCTCTGCTTTTTGCAAAGAGATACAGCCTACCGGACACGCTACCGCACACAGGTTACAGGCTACGCAGCGCTCTTCACCGTCCGGGTCGCGCGTCAGCACGATACGGCCACGGTAGCGCGGCGGCAGATATACCGGTTCTTCCGGGTACATCTGGGTCTCACGTTTGGCGAAGGCATGCATCCCGATCATCCAGATACTGCGGACCTGGGTGCCAAACCCCACCAATAATTCTTTTAAGGTCATGGTCAATTCACCCCTTATTGCGCCTGCCAGAGAATGACAGCCGCCGTTACCAACAAGTTGATCAGCGTTAACGGCAGGCATACCTTCCAGCCAAAGGACATTACCTGGTCATAGCGCGGACGCGGTAATGATGCGCGGATCAAAATGAACATCATCATGAAGAACGCGGTTTTCAGCGCGAACCAGATGAACGGAGGTAACCATGGGCCATTCCAGCCGCCGAAGAACAGCGTCACTATCAGCGCTGATACGGTGACAATCCCGATGTACTCACCGACGAAGAACAGACCGAACTTCATGCCGGAATATTCGATGTGGTAACCATCGGCCAGTTCCTGCTCGGCTTCCGGCTGGTCAAACGGGTGACGGTGACAGACCGCTACGCCGGCGATAGCAAAGGTGACAAAGCCGAAGAACTGCGGAATCACGTTCCACAGATGCGCCTGGTTGTTGACGATATCGCTCATGTTGAACGACCCCGCCTGTGCCACCACGCCCATCAGCGACAGACCGAGGAACACTTCGTAGCTCAGGGTCTGCGCGGATGCACGCATCGCCCCCAGCAGCGAGTATTTGTTGTTACTCGACCAGCCGGCGAACAGCACGGCGTAAACCGCCAGACCGGCCATCATCAGGAAGAACAGGATGCCGATGTTCAGGTCAGCGACCACCCACGTCGGGCTGACCGGCACGATAGCAAAGGCCAGCAGCAGCGACGTAAAGGCGATAACCGGCGCCAGAGTAAAGATTACGCGGTCCGTAAAGCGCGGAACCCAGTCCTCTTTAAAGAACATCTTGATCATGTCGGCGACGAGCTGCAGCGAGCCGCCCCAGCCGACACGGTTAGGTCCGTAGCGGTTCTGGAACAGACCCAGCAGACGACGTTCGCCAAAGCTCATGAACGCGCCGCAGGTCACCACCACCAGCAGAATCACCACTGCCTTGAGGATGCTTAACAGAATGTCGATGAGATCCGGTGTTAACCAACTCATGCTTTCGCCTCCTGCAGAGTGTCAATACGTGCTCCGGTCAGTACCGGCGCAATACCCGGCATGCCCATCGGTAAACCCACCTGCCCTGCCGTCAGTCCCGCAGAAATCACCAGCGGGAGACTAAGCGTCTGGCCTTCAACGCGGAACGAAATCATCGCGCCCTCATTGACGCCAAGCTTCGCGGCATCGGCCGGGTTCAGCTTGATGTACGGCTGCGGCATGCGGCTCTGGAAGACCGGAGAACGCTGCGACAGTTCATCACTGCCGAACAGATGGTAGTACGGCGCGATACGCCATTGACCTTCTTCAGCCTGGAAGCCTGCCGGCACCGCGGTAAAGTACTCCAGACCGCTGGCGGAAGCTTCGATCAGACGCACGCCCGGATCGCCATGGCGCAGTTTACCGCCCACTTCGTCCTGGAATTTGTTCCACGCCTGCGGGGAGTTCCAGCCCGGCGCCCAGGCAAACGGAATTTGCGAACGCGGTGCAGACGGCTGGTTGTTCCCTTCCATCGAGAAGGCAAACATGGTGTCTTTATCCTGCGGCTGACGCGGTTCATGCACGCTGATATTGGCGCGCATCGCCGTACGACCGCTATAACGATGCGGTTCACGAGCCAGTTTCTGCCCGCGAATGCGGAAGGTCGCGTCCGGCGCGGCATCTTTAATCCCCGCCAACTGCGGCAGCTTAGCAATGGCGGCATCAATCACATGATCCAGCTGCGTCCAGTCAACCTGACGGTTGTCGACGGTGCTGTGTAGTGAGTGCAGCCAGCGCCAGCTTTCCAGCATCACGGTATTCGCATCGTAGTAGGACGGGTCGTAGACCTGGAAGAAACGCTGTGCGCGCCCTTCGTTATTGACCACGGTTCCGTCGCTTTCGGCGAAGCTCGCCGCAGAAAGCACCAGGTGCGCTTTGTCCATAATTGCGGTGCGCTGATGGTCAACGACCATCACCAGCGGCGCTTTGGCCAGCGCGGCGTCAACGCGCGCGGCAGAAGCGTGACGATGCAGATCGTTTTCCAGCACCACCACCGCATCGGCAGCGCCGGTTTCCAGCTCGCTCAGCGCCTCTTCCAGAGAACCGCCGCCAATCATGCCAAGGCCAACGCTGTTCACTGCCCGGGCCACCATGGTGACGCCGACGTCAATACCGCGGCCTTTCAGCGCTTTGGCTACGTTGGCCGCCGCCTGAATGATTTCAATGCTGCCGGCGTTAGTCCCGGAGACAATCAGCGGTTTCTTCGCTCCGGCCAGCGCCTGAACGATCACGTCAATTTTGCCTTTCAGATCGCTGCTCAAACCGTCCACCGCCGGTGCGGTTTCATCCAGCGCATGGGCAATCGCAAAGCCCAGACGCGCTTGATCTTCAACCGGTGCGCAATAGGTCCACGCGGCGACATCGTCAAGACGGGTGTCGTCAATGTTGGTAACGAACAGCGGATGCTTCGCGCGTTGACCGATGTTGAGGATTGCGGCTATCTGCCAGTCGGCGACTTTCTGCGCCGCCGCCATTTCACGCGCTTTCCCTTTCACCGCCTGGCGCACGGCCAGGGCAACGCGGGCGCCGGTCTGGGTAATATCTTCCCCGAGTACCAGAACCGCATCGTAGGATTCAATGTCGCGCAGCGTCGGGGTATGAATACCGCCGTCACGCAGCACGGTCAGCATCATCTGCAGACGTTCCTGCTCAGCCTTCGCAATGCCGGTATAGAAGTTCTCTGCCCCGACCAGCTCGCGCAACGCAAAGTTGCTTTCAATGCTGGCGCGCGGCGAGCCGATACCAATCACCTTTTTCGACTGACGCAGAATATCCGCCGCACCCTGCATTGCCTGCTCGGCGTTAAGGGTAATCAGATCGTCGCCACGGCGCTGAACCGGCTGACGCGGACGGTCTTTCAGGTTCACATAGCCATAGCCAAAACGGCCGCGGTCGCAGAGGAAGTAGCGGTTAACGGTACCGTTGTAACGGTTTTCGATACGGCGCAGTTCGCCATAGCGCTCGCCCGGGCTGATGTTACAGCCGATGGAACACTGCTGGCAGATGCTCGGCGCAAACTGCATATCCCATTTACGGTTATAGCGCTCGGAGTGCGTCTTATCGGTGAATACGCCGGTCGGGCAGACCTCAACCAGGTTGCCGGAAAATTCGCTTTCCAGCACGCCATCTTCCGGACGACCGAAGTAGACGTTGTCATGCGCACCGTAAACGCCCAGGTCGGTACCGTCAGCGTAATCTTTGTAGTAACGCACGCAGCGATAGCAGGCGATGCAGCGGTTCATTTCATGAGAGATGAACGGCCCCAGGTCCTGGTTGCGGTGGGTACGCTTGGTGAAACGGTAGCGGCGGAAGCTGTGACCGGTCATGACGGTCATATCCTGCAGGTGGCAGTTACCCCCTTCTTCACAGACCGGGCAGTCGTGCGGGTGGTTGGTCATCAGCCACTCAACCACGCTCTCGCGGAACTGCTTCGCTTCACCGTCGTCGATAGAGATAAAGGTGCCGTCGGATGCCGGTGTCATACAGGACATCACCAGGCGACCACGCGTGTCTTCCGCGTTTTGATATTGCTTCACCGCACACTGGCGGCAAGCACCGACGCTGCCAAGCGCCGGGTGCCAGCAAAAGTATGGAATATCAAGACCAAGAGAGAGACAAGCCTCTAACAGGTTGTCCGCTCCGTTGACCTCGTATTCTTTGCCGTCTACATGAATCGTAGCCATTAGCATGCTTCCAAATTAAAAAATCGTTACCACTTCCTCTTCCCGGTTGCCGCCTTCGCGTCGCCTGGAAGAGCCTGTGGAGACATTACCAGCGCGTCTTAAGCAGGTTCGGCTGAATCCCGTTGATAGCATGGGTATTACTGAACTGCTGCTTAATGCCTGCTTCGAATTCGTCGCGGAAATATTTAATGGCGCTCTGCAGCGGTTCTACCGCACCTGGCGCATGCGCACAGAAGGTTTTACCCGGGCCAAGGAACCGACACAGTTGCTCAAGTGTCTCGATATCTCCCGGCTGACCTTCACCGCGTTCCAGAGCGCGCAGAATTTTCACGCTCCACGGCAGACCGTCACGGCACGGCGTACACCAGCCGCAGGATTCGCGGGCAAAGAACTCCTCCAGATTACGCACCAGCGACACCATGCCAATCTCATGGTCAACGGCCATCGCCAGCGCGGTACCCAGACGGCTCCCCGCTTTGCCAATACTTTCGAATTCCATCGGCAGATCAAGATGCGCTTCGGTCAGGAAGTCAGTCCCCGCGCCGCCCGGCTGCCAGGCCTTGAACTTCAGGCCGTCGCGCATGCCGCCGGCATAATCCTCGAGGATTTCGCGCGCGGTGGTACCGAACGGCAGTTCCCAGACGCCCGGGTTTTTCACCCGGCCAGAGAAGCCCATCAGCTTGGTACCAGCATCTTTGCTGGTTGAAATGTTCTGATACCACTCGACGCCGTTGGCCAGAATCGCCGGGACGTTACACAGGGTTTCAACGTTGTTCACGCAGGTCGGTTTACCCCACACGCCGGAGCTCGCCGGGAACGGCGGCTTGGAACGCGGGTTGGCGCGACGGCCTTCAAGGGAGTTAATCAGCGCGGTTTCTTCACCGCAGATGTAACGCCCTGCTCCGGTGTGCACGAACAGTTCGAAATCGAAACCGGTGCCGAGAATGTTTTTGCCCAGCAGACCGGCTTCGGTCGCCTCGGCAATGGCGCGGCGTAAATGCACCGCCGCTTCAATATATTCGCCGCGCAGGAAGATGTAGCCGCGGTACGCTTTCAGCGCAAACGCGGAGATCAGCATGCCTTCCACCAGCAGGTGCGGCAGCTGCTCCATCAACAGACGGTCTTTATAGGTGCCCGGCTCCATCTCATCGGCGTTACACAGCAGGTAACGGATGTTCATGGATTCGTCTTTCGGCATCAGGCTCCACTTCAGACCGGTGGAAAAGCCCGCGCCGCCGCGCCCTTTCAGACCGGCGTCTTTCACCTGATTGACGATCTCATCCGGCGCCAGGCCCAGCAGCGCCTTACGCGCACCGGCATAGCCGTTTTTGCTCTGATACTCTTCCAGCCATACCGGCTGTTTATCATCGCGCAGTCGCCAGGTCAGCGGATGCGTTTCGGGAGTGCGGATCACTGTCTTCATTTATACTGCTCCAACAGGTCAGGAATCGCCTCCGGCGTCAGATAACTATGAGTATCCTCATCAATCATCATCGTCGGTCCCTTGTCGCAGTTGCCCAGGCAGCAGGTCGGCAGCAGAGTAAAGCGGCCATCAAAGGTGGTTTGACCCGGTTTGATGTCGAGCTTTTTCTCGATAGCTGACTGAATGCCCTGGAAGCCAGTGATGTGGCAAACCACGCTATCGCAATAGCGGATCACGTGACGGCCAACCGGCTGGCGGAAGATCTGGCTGTAGAAAGTGGCTACCCCTTCCACGTCACTTGCCGGGATCCCCAGTACGTCGGCGATCGCATAGATCGCGCCATCCGGCACCCAGCCGCGCTGTTTCTGAACGATCTTCAGCGCTTCGATGGACGCCGCACGCGGGTCTTCGTAGTGGTGCTTCTCGTGCTCAATGGCCTCACGCTCTGCCGCACTCAGCTCAAAAGCCTCGGTTTGTGGTTGTTGATTCTCGTGCATAATTAGCGGTCCACGTCTGACATAACAAAATCGATACTACCCAGATAAACGATCAGGTCGGATACCAGGCTGCCGCGAATCGCCGACGGGATCTGCTGCAGGTGCGCATAGCTCGGCGTGCGGATACGGGTACGATAGCTCATGGTGCTGCCGTCGCTGGTCAGGTAGTAACTGTTAATACCCTTCGTCGCTTCTATCATCTGGAAGGATTCGTTGGCCGGCATGACCGGGCCCCAGGAAACCTGCAGGAAGTGCGTAATCAGGGTTTCGATATGCTGCAGCGTGCGCTCTTTCGGCGGCGGCGTCGTCAGCGGGTGATCCGCCTTGAACGGGCCTTCCGGCATATTATCGAGACACTGCTGGAGAATGCGCAGGCTCTGGCGCAGCTCTTCGACTTTCAGCATCACGCGGGTATAGCAGTCGGATACACCGCCGCCAACCGGCACTTCGAAGTCAAAGTTCTCATAGCCAGAGTATGGACGCGCTTTACGCACGTCGAAGTCGATCCCGGTGGCGCGCAGACCGGCGCCGGTGGTGCCCCACGCCAGCGCTTCTTTCGCGCCATAAGCGGCGACGCCTTTTGAACGGCCGATCAGAATGCTGTTGCGCAGCGCGGCTTTCTCGTAAGAATCCAGACGCTTGGGCATCCACTCAAGGAATTCACGCAGCAGACGATCCCAGCCGCGCGGCAGATCGTGCGCCACGCCGCCGATGCGGAACCACGCCGGGTGCATACGGAAACCGGTAATCGCTTCCACCAGATCGTAGATCTTCTGACGGTCGGTAAAGGCAAAGAACACCGGCGTCATTGCGCCGACGTCCTGAATAAAGGTCGAGATATACAGCAGGTGACTGTTAATGCGGAACAGCTCGGAGAGCATAACGCGAATCACATTGACGCGATCCGGTACGGTGATCCCCGCCAGCTTTTCGACCGCCAGAACGTACGGCATCTCATTGACGCAGCCGCCGAGGTATTCGATACGGTCGGTATACGGAATATAGCTGTGCCAGGACTGACGTTCGCCCATCTTCTCAGCGCCACGGTGGTGGTAGCCGATATCCGGTACGCAGTCGACGATCTCTTCGCCATCAAGCTGCAGAACGATACGGAAAGCACCGTGGGCAGACGGGTGGTTCGGGCCGAGGTTGAGGAACATAAAGTCCTCGTTTTCGGTTCCGCGCTTCATGCCCCACGCTTCCGGTTTGAAAGTCAGCGCTTCCATCTCCAGATCCTGCTTGGCTTTCGTCAGCTCAAACGGATCGAATTCGGTGGCACGCGCCGGGTAGTCTTTACGCAGCGGATGGCCTTCCCAGGTCGGCGGCATCATGATGCGCGTCAGGTGCGGGTGGCCTTCGATATCAATCCCGAACATTTCCCACGTTTCACGCTCATACCAGTTGGCATTCGGGAACAGTTTGGTCAGTGTCGGCACGCGCAGATCGTTTTCAGACAATGCTACCTTGAGCATGACGTCACGATTGCGTTCAATAGAAATCAGGTGATAGAAAACGGAAAAATCCGCGGCGGGCAGCCCGTCACGGTGGGTACGCAGACGTTCGTCCATGCCGTGCAGATCGAACAGCATGACGTAAGGTTTTGGCAATTTCTTCAGGAAATCAACCACCTCCAGCAGCTGCTCGCGCTTGACCCAGACCACCGGAACGCCGGTGCGGGTAGGCTGAACGGTAAAGGCATCCGGCCCAAAACGATTGCGCAGTTCGCCGATCACCGGGTCATCGAGGTGATCGCGGGTTTGCCAGGCTGGTGCGGCGTCATGCGCATGTAAATCGGTCATATTGTTCACCATTGCAAAAGGTCCGTGGTGACTGCCGGGCGAGGCTTCGCGCTGTTGTAGATTGATTTGCGAAGTGTTATTCCGCCGCCCGCAGGCGCAAGTTAAATCTCGTCCGGTGTCCGCAGATTGGTCACTGCAATGCGTTCACCACGTTTACGCTCGCGTTCCGACTGCATGTTGGCGCGGTACACGCCCTGATCGCCAACCACCCATGAGAGCGGGCGACGTTCTTTACCAATGGACTCCTGCAGCAGCATCAGCGCCTGCATATAAGCTTCCGGACGCGGCGGACAGCCCGGGATGTAAACATCAACCGGAATAAACTTGTCCACGCCCTGGACGACAGAATAAATATCGTACATCCCGCCGGAGTTGGCGCAGGCGCCCATGGAGATAACCCACTTAGGCTCCAGCATCTGGTCATACAGACGCTGAATGACCGGCGCCATTTTGGTGAAGCAGGTGCCGGCGACCACCATCAGGTCCGCCTGACGAGGAGAAGCACGCAGTACCTCGGCGCCAAAACGCGCAACGTCATGCACCGCAGTGAATGACGTCACCATTTCAACGTAGCAGCATGACAGGCCGAAGTTGTAGGGCCAGATTGAGTTCTTGCGGCCCCAGTTCACCATGTCATGCAGCGCATGTTCGAGTTTCCCCATATACACGCTTTTATTGACTTCTTGCTCCAGGGGGTCGGTTACGATCTCCTGTTTCTGCAGGGGGTAACGGTCGTTCTCACCGTTAGGATCTATGCGGGTGAGCGTATAATCCATCTTATTGCCTCGCTTTTACTGCATATGACGGTTAGTGGGACTGTCTGTTTCTGAATTAACCAGCGTGCGACGGGAACGCGCAGGCGTCCAGTCCAGTGCGCCGATACGAACGAGGTAAACCAGACCTGCCAGTAGCACTAAAATGAAAATTGCGGCTTCCACAAAGCCGACCCAGCCGCTTTCGCGGATAGAAGTCGACCATGCGTAGAGATACAGAGCTTCCACGTCGAAGATAACGAAGAACATGGCAACCAGATAAAACTTCGCAGAAAGACGTAAGCGAGCCGAACCAACGGAGTCGATCCCCGATTCAAACGGCGTGTTCTTGCTACGCGCGCGCGCGCGACCGCCGAGGTACCAGCCCCCGACAAGCATCAGGCAGCACAGGCCGATGGCAATGATGAGAAATATAGCGAATGCCCAATGATGAGCGATGACTTCAGTGGATGTTGACATACGCATTGCTTAACCAAAAAAGTGTAGCGCTAAACCCTCTGCTCTTGCTGGCAGATGAACGCCACAGCGTTTCACGGGGAGGAATAAAAAAATAACCTTGCAAAAAAGCGTCCCTACTTAACGTAGAAGGCTGTATGCGGTGGCTTTTTACCCCTTTCTTTAACCTTTTGTCAACTTCAACAAAAGTTTTAACAACATTAATTTACATTAGATTTTTTTCATTAACATTAAATGCCCTTTTATGCGGAATAACCTTGCATACAAACCGGATTTAGTGTTGTTGAATCGTGTCCGTTTCTGGTGTAAATCAAAATTACCCGTCTATTTTGACAGGATTTAGCCTCGATTCCTCCCCCTAAGGAGGGGTATTTTTTTGATCTGTGACACGGTTTTGTTAATTAAACCTATAAAACAGCAACAATCCAGCCGGTTTTTTAACATTAGCATGAAGTATTGAAAGTGCAGGGAAAAGTCGGGGAGTGAGCGCCGCATTGAATGTAACTAACTGATAAACATACAAATAAAACAATAAAATATTAAAAACCCCTGTAAAATAAGAAAAAAAAGAACCGCAAGGCATAATTCAGACCTTAGCGGCTCATTTTTACACTTACAATTTGTTACCAGCTTTTTGTGATCTGTGTAACTAATTCCACTCAGGAAATGAGGGAATTATCTCCCCCTTCCGGGGTAAGCGCAGGCTCAGATGACCAGGGGGTATAATCCTGGGTCAGCGACTGGAAAATAGCCTGCGCCGACTCGCTTATCCTGTGCGCGTTACAGCTCAGCACATATTGCGTATCCGGCAGAACAGGAAGCCCCTCATTCTTGCCGACAACCCGTAGCTCGGGACTCATCATTTCTACCGGACGGGCGGTCACACCCAGCCCTGCTTTTACCGCCGCTTTGACGCCCGCAAGCGTCGAGGCGGAATGGGCCAGATGCCACGGCGCACTGGCGGCATTCAGCGCGGCAATGATGTCCTCACGGAACGGGCCTGGCTCTTCCAGCAGGATCAGCGGGATCGACTCCTCACGCGGCAACACATAATCAGCAGCGCAGTACCATAGCGTTGGCGAAGTGCGTAGGATCAGCGTATCGAAATCCGCGGCCTGGTGAGTCGTCAGCGCGAGATCAATCGCCCCGCTTGCCAGCCTGTCCACCGCTTCAGCATGATTAAGAACCTTAATTTCCAGCGTCAGTTTCGGGTAGAAACTGCCGATCCGGTTCAACAAAAACGGCAAAATAGTCTCGGCCGTTTCATCAGATGCGCCAATGGTTAAGATCCCTTGCAGGCCGCTGAACATCAGCGACATACAGGCTTCATCATTAAAACGCAGGATTTTGCGTGCGTAGCCCAGCAGTTGAATACCCTGCTCAGTCAGCAATTTATTGCGCCCATGGCGGGCAAAGAGCTCTTTTCCGACCAGCTGTTCCAGACGTTGCATCTGTTGACTTACCGCAGACTGAGTTCGGCATACCGCTGCTGCGGCAGCGGCAAACGTATTCAGATCGGCGACGGCAACGAATGTTCTCAGCAGATCGAGGTCGAGATTCAGTATCGGACGATTTGCATTTATCATATTTCTTCACTTACAGGTGGCGAATGCGGACCTGCCTTATTGACGCTGTGCTCCAGGTTTCCGGCTAATCCTTGAGCCTTGTGCCATTCACAAACGGAATGTGCAGCTGGATGAACGTTATTGCATGTGAAAGTACTCGCCCGCGACAAGTGCGCGAAACGTCTGAGTCATATATTGTTCGTAGTTCTACGCTTTCTATTACACCGTTTTGATTTCTGTGACGGCCTTCAAAAAAAGGCGTCTACGGCAAGTGATGTTGCCATCAGCATCCCGGCACATCCATTGTAAAAAGCGAAAAAATCAAACAAAAAAAAGCCTGCAATAACAATATATTAATAACTTAACCTGCCAAAAAACAGGTTCTTAATCGATATTAACGCCGGTATCCTAACCGAAAACGGAATTCTTTATAAGGTCTAATCATTATTATTAAAGCCAATTTTAAATTTTTTTTCATGACTTTAATTTAATTAACAAAAAGAAAATTCCAGATTGCGAAAAAATAAAAGCTTTTTAATTAATTAAATATTCTTATTAAGCATATTTAACATTACCGTTACAGCCACCACGTTCTACCCGTTATACGCCTTTTCATACCCACCTGCGTGCCATGCGCAAAAAATAACCTCCGGCACTACGCTCAGGACATCAAACCATATAAATGTTCACAAAACAGCGAATACAACACAATTATTGACCATTAAAATACCACTTAAAGGCATATTCTATAAAAGACACAGGCAATCAACAGACAAATCAATTAAACCAAAAAAATCACATAAGCAAAATCTTCTCCTGCTAACCCTTCAAAACCTCGGGGATGAAGAGTACATTGTTCCGTGCTGACTTCCACGGCAGGGAGTGGCGATAACAGCTAAAAGGTCAAAGATTCATGTCCCCTATCGAAAAATCCAGCAAGTTAGATAACGTCTGTTACGACATCCGTGGCCCGGTTCTGAAAGAGGCAAAACGCCTTGAAGAAGAAGGCAATAAAGTCCTGAAACTGAACATCGGCAACCCGGCGCCGTTTGGCTTTGACGCCCCCGACGAGATCCTTGTTGATGTTATTCGCAATCTGCCTACTGCCCAGGGTTATTGTGACTCTAAAGGCCTTTACTCGGCGCGTAAGGCTATCATGCAACACTATCAGGCGCGCGGTATGCGCGATGTGACGGTCGAAGATATTTATATCGGTAACGGCGTCTCAGAACTGATTGTTCAGGCCATGCAGGCGCTGCTGAACAGCGGCGATGAAATGCTGGTTCCGGCACCGGATTATCCGCTGTGGACAGCCGCCGTCTCGCTCTCCAGCGGCAAAGCGGTGCACTATCTGTGCGATGAATCTGCCGACTGGTTCCCGGACCTCGACGACATCCGCGCCAAAATCACCCCGCGCACCCGCGGCATCGTGATTATTAACCCGAACAACCCAACCGGGGCGGTGTACTCGAAAGAGCTGCTGATGGAGATCGTTGAGATTGCCCGTCAGCACAACCTGATCATCTTCGCCGATGAGATCTACGACAAGATCCTCTACGACGAAGCCCAACACCATTCGATCGCCGCACTGGCTCCCGACCTGCTGACGGTGACCTTTAACGGCCTGTCCAAAACCTACCGCGTTGCCGGTTTTCGCCAGGGCTGGATGGTACTGAACGGACCGAAGAAACACGCAAAAGGTTATATCGAAGGTCTGGAGATGCTGGCCTCTATGCGACTGTGCGCTAACGTACCGGCGCAGCACGCGATTCAAACCGCATTAGGCGGCTATCAAAGCATCAGCGAGTTTATCGTTCCCGGCGGCAGACTGTACGAACAGCGCAACCGCGCCTGGGAGTTGATCAACGAGATCCCCGGCGTTTCCTGCGTGAAGCCGAAAGGCGCGCTGTACATGTTCCCGAAGATCGACGCGAAGCGCTTTAATATTCACGATGACCAGAAAATGGTGCTCGACTTCCTGCTGCAGGAGAAAGTCCTGCTGGTTCAGGGAAGCGCCTTTAACTGGCCGTGGCCGGATCATGTGCGTATTGTCACCCTCCCGCGTGAGGACGATCTGGAAATGGCGATTTCTCGCTTTGGTCGCTTCCTCTCCGGCTATCACCAGCTCGGATAAACATTGCCCGGCCGCCGGTATTTGCATCCGGCGGCAATCCCTGCGCACAATAGGACCCGATGTTGTCACTGATTAAGGGTTGCTATGAGTCAGAGTCATTTCTTTGCCCACCTCTCTCGCCTGAAGTTAATTAACCGCTGGCCGCTGATGCGTAATGTACGCACCGAAAACGTCTCCGAACACAGTCTGCAGGTGGCGATGGTTGCCCACGCGCTGGCGGCGATCAAAAACCGGATGTTTGGTGGCAAGGTTAACGCCGAACGAATCGCCCTGTTGGCGATGTACCACGATGCATCGGAAGTGTTAACCGGCGATCTGCCGACTCCAGTCAAATATTTCAACTCGCAGATTGCGCAAGAATATAAAGCCATCGAGAAGATTGCCCAGCAGAAGCTTATCGACATGGTTCCTGACGAACTGCGCGATATCTTTGAACCGCTGATCGACGAGCATCGCTATAGCGAAGATGAGCAATCTATCGTCAAGCAGGCCGACGCGCTCTGCGCCTACCTGAAATGCCTGGAAGAGCTGTCTGCCGGCAACAACGAGTTTCTGCTGGCCAAGGGCCGGCTTGAGAAAACGCTGGAATCCCGGCGCAGCGAGGAGATGGACTACTTTATGCAGGTCTTCGTCCCGAGCTTCCAGCTGTCGCTGGATGAAATCAGCCAGGATTCCCCGCTGTAAATGTACTGTGCCCCGGCCTGCGCGATGCGTATCAGACCGGGGCTGCGCCGTGGCGGTTAAAACGGAAACAGTATCGGCACGAGCAGCACGCAAACCACCATCACCAACACGGTGAACGGCACGCCAATCTTCACAAAATCGCTGAAGGTATATTTTCCCGGTCCCAGCACCAGCGTATTTACCGGTGAAGAGACCGGCGTCATAAAGGCCGCCGAAGCCGCCATCGCCACCACCATGGCAAAAGGATAAGGCGAGACGTCCATTGATTTCGCCGCCGCCAGGGCTATCGGCGCCATCAGTACCGCCGTGGCGGTGTTGGAAATAAACAGACCGATAGTGGCGCACATCACGAACAAACAGCCCAGCATCACGTAAGGGCCTTTGCTGCCGGCGACATCCATCAATCCTTCCACCACCAAATCGACGCCGCCGGTTTTTTGCAACGCCAGTGCAAAGGGCATCATCCCGACGATTAATATAATGCTTGGCCAGTGAATCGCTTTATAAGCACTCTCAGCATTAATACAGCGGAACTTACCCATCAGCAGGCAGGCGATAATCGCCGCTATCGGGTTGGGGATCTCGTCGGTGAGCATCAGGGCGACCATCAGTACCAGGCAAAAGATGGCGTGCGGCGCCTGGCTGTGCGCGGGAGAAGCGTCATTTACTTCAACCGGCATGTTGAGGACCACAAAATCGCGACCGCGTTTCGCCAGTTGGCCGATGTGCCGCCAGTCCCCCACCACCAGCATAATATCGCCCAGTTGAAGCGACTCATCGACCACTGACCCATCAAGGGCTTTACCATCGCGCTTCAGGCCAACGATATTGAGGCCAAAGCGGGTACGAAAACCGATTTCGCGCACCGTTTTGCCGATCAGCTCTGAGTCGGGAATCAAAGATACCTCCGCCATGCCGACATCCAGCGCCTGGTCAGCGAAATATTCGCCGCGCAGCACCATTGGTTCGAGCATTTGCTCGCCGCAGAACTGGCGTAAATCAACGTCTGACGCCGACATGTCGATCAGCAGCACGTCGCGGGCGCGAAACTCGGACACACCGTTCACGTTGACGATAACCCGGCGAAAACGGCGCCAGCGCTCTACGCCGATCACGTTGGCGCAGTAACGTTCACGCAGCTTGAGGTCATCAAGCCGCTGGCCGATCATGGGAGAACCCGGACGAATGGCCAGACGGCGGGCCCGGCCGGTCAAGTGGTACTCTTTGATTAAATCGCGAAAGGTGCTCCTTTTGCGCCCGTCCCGCGCATGGTCGCTCTCCCCGCCTCTGAGCATAAAGCGCACCGCCAGCATATAGACGACGCCCAGCAGCAGCACCACCAGGCCAATCGGCGTGACGCTAAAGAAGCTGAATCCATGTAGCCCTTCACGTAACAGTTCACTGTTCACCACCAGGTTCGGCGGCGTAGCGACCAGCGTCATCATCCCGCTGATGAGCCCGGCAAAGCTAAGCGGCATCATCAGGCGCGATGGCGACGTATTCATCCGCATGGAGACGCTGAGCACAACCGGAATAAAGATAGCGACCACGCCGGTCGAGCTCATAAAGGCGCCCAGTCCGGCGACGGTCAGCATCAGAAAGACCAGCATTTTTGTTTCGCTGTTGCCGGCCACGCTCACCAGCCAGCTGCCGACATTGGTAGCCACCCCGGTACGGACCAGACCATCGCCGATAATAAACAGCGCCGCAATCAGGATCACGTTCGGATCGCTAAAACCCGAGAACGCTTCGCTGAGCGTCAGCGTATCGCTGAGGACAAAGGCGACTATCACCAGCAGCGCAATCGCGTCCATGCGCACTTTCCCGCTGGCAAAGAGCACGACCGCGACGGCAAGAAGAGACAACACCCAAATCAGTTCACCGTTCACAACTTATCCTTGTCTGAAGATGGAGCCGGAATTTTTGCATAAAAAAGCCCCGGCCATGCGGGGCTACATCATGAGATCACGCTTTAAGAGCGACATTCACCCTACCGTCCGCCAGCTTCTCAACCGCCAGGCTTTCAAGGCTGGTCAGCACAAAATCAGCTTCATTGAGACGGGGCGCATCCGCCGGCATATTCACGGCGATGGTATGACACCCGGCGGCCAGACCGGAAAGTAGCCCGGCAGGCGCATCCTCCACCACGACGCACTCCTGCGGCGCCAGTCCCAGCAGTTCCGCTCCAAGAAGGTAGGCATCCGGCGCCGGTTTACCATGCTTCACGCGCTCCGCGGTGACGAAGACTTTGGCCTCAGGCAGCCCCGCGGCGCGATGGCGGGCGTGAGCAACGGGCACCGAACCAGAGGTGACGATGGCCCACGGGATCCCCGCCTCATCCAGAGTGGTCAGCAGCGCCACCGCCCCCGGCAGCGCCGTGATACCATCGGTATCCGCCGCTTCCACCGCTTCAAGACAGGTGAACTCCGCCTGAATTTCCTCTTCACTGCGCCCCGCTAAAAAATGGCGTAAAGAGGTTATCGCCTGCTTGCCATGAATGAAGTTCAGCACCTCATCGTGCGGGATGTCGAAACGATCCGCCCATTTGCACCACGAGCGCTCCACTACGGGTAATGAATCGACTAACGTCCCGTCAAGATCAAACAGGAAACCTTTACACTGCACGGAAACCTCCATCAGGCATTAATAATTTGATTAATTTCGTTGCTGCTTAAATGGTACTGACGCGGGCAAGCGTGCCAGGCGTTGAGCATCCGCTGATATTTATCCCACATCGGTGTCTGTGAGTTAAAGCCATGGGTGCCGGCGTCAAAGTGGCTGTAGCGCCCCTCAACGTTGACGATAAAGCGAACGTAGCCGAGGAAGCGCGCTTCGGTTGCGACATCAAATCCGAGGAAAGTGACCCGGCGTTCGTCGATTTCACTTGCGTCCTTCAGGTTCGTCCAGGAGACATGCAGCGCATGATACATTTCCATAATATCAATGATGGTACGGCAGGTTTCTTCCGTTAGCTGGCCAAACTCGCGATCCAGTTCGCGCATTTGCAATCCGTATCCACGCTCAATGATGGTCTGTAGACGGCGGTAACGTTCAGCGTTGTCCGGGTCGAGCATCGTCATCATCTTGTACTGATTAGATAAAATCAGACGCTGCGCATTGGTCATTTCCATTTTTTGACTCCTGTAGCACTTTACGGCGTGAAAAAAGAAGGCGCATTAATCATGCGCCTTCTTTTATATGCGTTTTCCTTAGTGAATTACAAATCATCAAGGAAAGTTTTATCCAGTTGTTTGAAGGCGCGCTTAAGCGTGTCAGCTAATGCCTGATAATCCGGCTTACCGTCGACAGGCGCCAGCGCCTGTCCTGCCTCCTGCAATTTGCCACGCACTTCATAAAACCAGTTCAGTACCGATGGCGGCAGCGGCGTCACCGAACGCTTTCCCAGCCACCATAATCCCTGCATCGGCAAACTCAAGGCAAATAGCGCAGTCGCCACCGCCGGACCAAGCTGCCCACCCAGCGCGATTTGCCAGCACAGCGTAAAGACCGCGATCGGCGGCATGATGCGGATAGCGTAACGGGTGGCGCGAATAATGCGGTTTTCAATAAATACCGGGGCGAGGCGTTTGTCCAAAGGCCAGGTCTTTGCGTAGTGCTGCCCGCGGCGGAACAAGCTAAAGAAGCTGACGGGACGATTATCGGGGGTCGACATGGCTTTACCTCAACTTTACATATAAAACTTAAAAAATTCGTGCAAAACACCAACTGTGCATGACAACGTTCAAAACATTTTGGCAATGGCTGCGGCAATCAGGTATCCTGTGCCCGCCTGAAAGGGCGATAGACCCTTTGACCAGGTTAGTCAAATTATCGCACATTCTGCCATTGGCTGAAAATTATCCAAAATGGCATAAAATCAAATGTACTTCTCCCATCGTGCCCGAAAACAGAACAAGGCATGATGTTAATCATAAATGTCGTTGTCATCCTGCGCTACGCTTTGTGACACACTGACGTTTTTTTAGCCACGTATCATAAAAGGTACTTCCATGTCGAGTAAGTTAGTACTGGTTCTGAACTGCGGTAGCTCCTCACTGAAATTTGCTATCCTTGATGCCGTAAACGGTGACGAATATCTGTCTGGTTTGGCCGAATGTTTCCATCTTCCTGAAGCACGTATTAAGTGGAAAATGGACGGCAGCAAACACGAAGCAGATTTAGGCGCTGGCGCCGCTCACAGTGAAGCGCTTAACTTTATCGTTAACACTATTCTGGCACAAAAACCAGAACTGTCTGCTCAGCTGACCGCAATCGGCCACCGTATTGTTCACGGTGGTGAAAAATACACCAGTTCCGTGGTCATTGATGATTCTGTTATCCAGGGCATCAAAGATTCCGCCTCTTTCGCTCCGCTGCACAACCCGGCTCACCTGATCGGTATTGCTGAAGCGCTGAAATCATTCCCGCATCTGAAAGAGAAGAACGTTGCCGTGTTCGACACCGCGTTCCATCAGACAATGCCGGAAGAATCCTATCTGTATGCCCTGCCGTACAGCCTGTACAAAGAGCATGGCGTACGTCGCTATGGCGCACACGGCACCAGCCACTTCTACGTAACTCAGGAAGCGGCTAAGGTCCTGAACAAGCCGGTTGAAGAGCTGAACATCATCACCTGCCATCTGGGCAACGGTGGTTCTGTTTCCGCTATCCGCAACGGTAAATGCGTTGACACCTCTATGGGTCTGACCCCGCTGGAAGGTCTGGTCATGGGTACCCGCTCTGGCGACATCGACCCGGCTATCATCTTCCACCTGCATGACTCCCTGGGCATGAGCGTTGATGCTATCAACAAAATGCTGACCAAAGAGTCTGGCCTGCTGGGTCTGACCGAAGTCACCAGCGACTGCCGTTATGTTGAAGACAACTACACCGATAAAGCCGATGCTAAACGTGCAATGGACGTTTACTGCCATCGTCTGGCCAAGTACATCGGTTCCTACACCGCGCTGATGGACGGTCGTCTGGATGCCGTTATCTTCACCGGTGGTATCGGTGAAAACGCAGCGATGGTTCGTGAACTGTCTCTGGGCAAACTGGGCGTTCTGGGCTTCGAAGTTGATCACGAGCGTAACCTGGCTGCCCGTTTCGGCAAGTCTGGCTTCATCAACAAAGAAGGCACCCGCCCGGCTCTGGTTATCCCGACCAACGAAGAGCTGGTTATCGCGCAAGACGCCAATCGTCTGACTGCCTGATTCCACACCGCCAGCGATAGCCCTGAACCACTCGAGTTGCAGGAAGGCGGCGATGCCGAAAATCCCCAGGAGCGTACAAGTAGTACGTGACTGGGGTAAACCGGGAAAGCCAACGCACATGCTGCTTGAAATATAACGGGAAGCTGGTGGTGCAGTTTTGTATCCCGCCTGATACCGGCGGTAACGAAAGAGGATATATCGTGTCCCGTATAATCATGCTGATCCCGACCGGAACCAGCGTTGGCCTGACCAGCGTCAGCCTCGGTGTTATCCGCGCAATGGAACGCAAAGGCGTTCGTCTGAGCGTCTTTAAACCTATCGCCCAACCGCGCGCTGGCGGCGATGCACCAGATCAGACGACCACCATCGTTCGCGCTAATTCAAGCCTTCCGGCCGCTGAGCCGCTGAAGATGAGCCACGTCGAGTCGCTGCTGTCCGGCAACCAGAAAGACGTGCTGATGGAAGAGATCATCGCCAACTACCACGCCGCGACTCAGGATGCAGAAGTGGTGCTGGTAGAAGGTCTGGTCCCGACCCGTAAACACCAGTTTGCTCAGTCTCTGAACTTCGAAATCGCCAAAACGCTGAACGCGGAAATCGTCTTCGTGATGTCTCAGGGTACCGACACCCAGGAACAGCTGAACGAACGTATCGAGCTGACCCGCAATAGCTTCGGCGGCGCGAAAAACACCAACATTACCGGTGTTATCGTCAACAAGCTGAACGCACCGGTTGACGAACAGGGTCGTACCCGTCCCGATCTGTCGGAAATCTTCGATGACTCTTCCAAAGCGAAAGTCGTGAAGATCGATCCGGCTCAGCTGCAGACTGGCAGCGCTCTGCCGGTTCTGGGCGCGGTGCCGTGGAGCTTCGATCTGATCGCAACGCGGGCGATCGATATGGCCCGCCACCTGAATGCCACCATCGTCAACGAAGGCGACATCAACACCCGCCGCGTGAAGTCTGTCACCTTCTGCGCACGCAGCATCCCGCACATGCTGGAACATTTCCGCGCGGGTTCTCTGCTGGTGACTTCCGCAGACCGTCCTGACGTACTGGTCGCCGCCTGCCTCGCCGCCATGAACGGCGTTGAAATCGGCGCGCTGCTGCTGACCGGTGCTTACGAAATGGACGCGCGCGTCAGCAAGCTGTGCGAACGTGCATTCGCGACCGGCCTGCCGGTCTTTATGGTGAACACCAACACCTGGCAAACCTCCCTGAGCCTGCAGAGCTTCAACCTCGAAGTTCCGGTTGACGATCACGAGCGTATCGAGAAAGTTCAGGAATACGTGGCCAGCTATATCAACGCCGACTGGATCGAGTCTCTGACCGCCACCTCCGAGCGTAGCCGTCGCCTGTCTCCTCCGGCCTTCCGTTACCAGCTGACCGAGCTGGCGCGCAAAGCGGGCAAACGTGTGGTTCTGCCGGAAGGCGATGAGCCGCGTACCGTTAAAGCCGCCGCTATCTGTGCAGAGCGCGGTATCGCGACCTGCGTGCTGCTGGGTAACCCGGATGAGATCAACCGCGTTGCCGCCGCTCAGGGCGTAGAACTGGGCGCAGGCATCGAAATCGTCGATCCGGAAGTGGTTCGCGAAAGCTACGTGGCTCGCCTGGTCGAACTGCGTAAGAGCAAAGGCATGACCGAAGCGGTTGCCCGCGAGCAGCTGGAAGACAACGTGGTTCTCGGCACCCTGATGCTGGAACAAGACGAAGTCGACGGCCTGGTGTCCGGCGCGGTACACACCACCGCCAACACCATCCGTCCGCCGCTGCAGCTGATCAAAACGGCGCCGGGCAGCTCCCTCGTCTCTTCCGTGTTCTTCATGCTGCTGCCTGAACAGGTTTACGTTTACGGCGACTGCGCGATCAACCCGGATCCGACCGCAGAACAGCTGGCCGAAATCGCGATTCAGTCCGCGGACTCCGCGATTGCGTTCGGCATTGAGCCGCGCGTGGCGATGCTCTCCTACTCCACCGGGACTTCCGGTGCCGGTAGCGATGTGGAAAAAGTGCGTGAAGCGACCCGTCTGGCCCAGGAAAAACGTCCTGACCTGATGATCGACGGCCCGCTGCAGTACGATGCTGCGGTGATGGCTGACGTGGCGAAGTCCAAAGCGCCGAACTCGCCGGTTGCCGGCCGTGCGACCGTGTTCATCTTCCCGGATCTGAACACCGGTAACACCACTTACAAAGCCGTACAGCGTTCTGCCGACCTGATCTCCATCGGGCCAATGCTGCAGGGTATGCGTAAGCCGGTCAACGACCTATCTCGTGGCGCGCTGGTAGACGATATCGTCTACACCATCGCTCTGACCGCGATTCAGTCTTCCCAGCAGCAGTAATCTGCTGGATTATCCGCCTGGCGTCTAACGCCGACGGAAAGTAAAAAGGCGACCATCTGGTCGCCTTTTTTATTACAGCAGCTCGCGGGCCGCAGACACAATGTCGTGCGCCGTCAGGCCGTACTCCTTCTGCAGGTAGTCCTGAGTCCCCACCTGGCCATAGCGCTCCTTCACGCCAACCCGGCGCATCGGTACCGGGCAGGTCTCTACCAGCACTTCCGCCACCGCCGATCCCAGTCCGTTGTGGATACTGTGGTTTTCACAGGTCACGATGCGTCCGGTTTTCTCGGAGTAATTTTTTACCAGCATGCGGTCAATGGGCTTCAGGGTAAACATATCGATAACCGCCGCGCTGACCCCCTCCTGCTCAAGCTGACGTGCCGCCTCCAGCGCCTCGGACACCATGATACCGTTCGCAATCAGCGTAATATCATCGCCTTCGCGCAGCACATTTCCCTTGCCGATGGTGAAGGTCGAACCCGGCGCATAGACGCTCGGCGCCTGCTTACGGATGGTTCGTACCCAGTAGAACCCCTCGAGATCGATCAGCTGACGCAGAATATCCTCAAACATCGTCGCATCGGTGACTTCCAGCACCACCGAATGCGCTAATCCGCGGACAATGCCCATATCTTCAAACGACATATGGGTACCGCCGTTATGGCAAGCGGTCACCCCGGCATCCGAGGCGATGACCTTGACGTTATTGCGCTGATAATCCAGGGACATAAACAGCTGATCGAAACAACGACGGCTGGCGAAGGCGGTAAAGGTATGCACAAACGGCTTGCGTCCGGTCAGCGACAGGCCCGCGGCAGTGCCAATCACATTGGCCTCCATGATGCCGCAGTTGATGACATGCTGCGGGTATTTCCGCGCAACGCTGTCCATCGCCATAGAACTCATCAGGTCCGCTTCAAGGGCAATAATCGACGTCCCCTTTTCCACCTGCTGTGAGACGAAACCGGCGTAGATCTTACGCATTTCTACGGCATCTTTTTGTCCTGCGGGTGCAACCTTAATCATGCTCGGCCTCCAGTTGGCGAATCGTCTCGTTGAGCGCTTCTGTCATTTCATCGGTCAGGCGCAGGTGGTGGGAGTTGCTGAGCTGCTCCAGATACGGCACGCCCTGCCCTTTAATACTGTCGAGGATCACCACTCGCGGACGGGCATCTGCCGCCGGTCGCGGAGAGACCGTTTCAAGCAGCCGCGGTATGTCGTCCCCTTTTACCGTGACCACATCAAAACCAAAGGCGCGGAACTTACCCTCCAGATCAAAGGCACAGATAATCTCGTCCAGTTCGCCGTCAAGCTGCTGTTTATTCCAGTCGACAAATATCGTCAGGTTAGTTAAACGATGATGGGCAATAAACTGGAACGCCTCCCAGCACTGGCCTTCATTGAGTTCGCCATCGCCGACGATGCAGAACACCCGGTTAGCGCGCCCCGCCAGCTTATGCGATAACGCCATTCCGCCGGCAATGGAGATCCCCTGTCCCAGCGAACCGGTGGTGGCATCCACGCCGCGGGTCTTCAGCCGATCGGGATGGCTGGGCAAGCGGGTGCCGTTATGATTCAAGGTGCTGAGCTCCTCGATCGGAAAGTAGCCCTTGATAGCTAAAGTGCTGTACAGCGCCGGGCCGGCGTGGCCTTTCGACAGCACAAAGTAATCACGTTCCGGCCAGTCGGGATCCGCCGGGTCAATGTTCATCACCGCGCCATACAGTACGGCGAGCGTCTCCACCACAGACATGCTGCCGCCGTAGTGGCCGAAGCCGAGCTGCGTCAACGTTTTAAGCGTGGCAACGCGGATATCGCGTGCCAGCTGAGTCACTTCATTCACATTCATGGTTTCGCTCCGGTGTTTTCCTGCGTGTTACCACGCGCAGATTTGTTTTTAGCCAGTACGTTGTACGCCACCAGCAGCGCGAACAGCGCCACGACGAGCCCGGTAATGGCAAATGGCGATAAATAGCGCGCGAGATTGCCCAGCACGATGCCGATAGCGCCAAAGTCAGCATCGGAGAAGGTGGTGTTGGCAAAACCGATAGCGCCTAATACCGGCAACAGCAGCACCGGCAGGAAAGTAATCAGCAGGCCATTGGCGAACGCGCCAATCATCGCCCCGCGGCGCCCGCCGGTAGCATTGCCAAACACCCCAGAGGTCGCGCCGGTAAAGAAGTGCGGCACCACGCCGGGGAGGATCAACACCAGCTTCATTTGTCCGAGCAGGAACAACCCCACCAGTCCCCCAAGGAAGCTGAACAGGAAGCCAATCAGTACCGCGTTAGGCGCATAGGGATAGACGACCGGGCAATCCAGCGCCGGACGGGCATTCGGCACCAGTTTTTCCGAGAAGCCGGTAAACGCCGGAACGATCTCCGCCAGAATAAGACGCACGCCCTGCAGAATGATGAACACGCCGGCTGCAAAGGTGATGGCCATAATAATGGCGTACACCAGGTAGTTCTGACCGCCGCTGAAGGTGCTTTCGACATACTCTCGCCCGGCGCTCACCGCCATTATCAGATAGATAATCATCATGGTCAGGGAGATAGAGATTGAGCTGTCGCGCAGGAAGCTTAAATTCTTCGGCAGGTTCATCTCTTCGGTAGAACGCGAGCCTTTGCCGCACAGGCTGCCAATCCAGCCGGCGAGGACATATCCCAGGGTGCCGAAGTGGCCAAACGCAATATCGTCGGTACCGGTAATCCGCTTCATATAGCGCTGCGCCAGCGCCGGGAAGAAGGCCATCACCAGGCCTAAAATCAGCGAGCCGGTGAACACCAGGCCGATGCCATCAAAGCCGGCCACGGTGAGGATCACGCCGATCATGCAGGCCATATAGAAGGTGTGATGCCCGGTCAGGAAGATATATTTCAGGCGCGTAAAACGGGCGACAATAATATTGGCTACCATGCCAAAAGCCATGATTAGCGCCGTCGATGCGCCATATTTCTCCAGCGCAATGGAGACGATGGCTTCATTATTTGGAATAATCCCCTGGATATTAAATGCATGTTCAAACATGCCGCCCAACGGATTTAACGACCCCACCAGCACCGTTGCCCCGCCGCCTAACACAATAAACCCGAGAATGGTTTTAACCGTCCCTTTCACGACGTCTGAAAAAGATTTTTTCTGCGCCACGAGACCAATCAGGGCAATTAATCCCACCAGTACCGACGGGACTTTGAGAATATCAACAACAAAATTCAGCGTCTCAAGGATAAACATATCCGCCTCGCTTAAAATAAGGTTATTGTTTATCGAACCATGCGCGCAGCTGCGCTTCGAGTTCATTAATATCGATGATGTTTTTAATCACCACCAGCTGGCTTTCCGGTACGCTGGCGCTGGCGGCGATATCTTTCGCCATCACGAACAGATCCGCGGCACCGGGGGTCGCCGATGACAAATCGGAATGTTCAACTTCGGCCTCGATAGCGAGTTTTTTCAACACTTTCTTAATATTCATTTCGACCATAAAACTGCTGCCGAGGCCGGAGCCACAAATTGCCATGATTTTCATCATTATCACCTTTTTTAAGTAGAGGACGTCCGCATTACGCTCGCGCGTAATGTGCGGTGAAATCAGGTTATAAAATTAAATCAGAAACGTGCGATTATTTTTTTAATATCCTCCAGGGTTGTCGCCTGATGTAATTTTCCCATTTCCTCCTCGCTGGAAAATAATTCTGCGAGGGCGGAAATCATCTCAATATGACTATGCTTATCGGGAGCGGCGAGCATCACGATAACATCCACCGGGTCAAACTCTTCAGCGCCAAATGCGACGCCCTCTTCCAGCTTGAGCAGAGACAGCCCTAACCCTTTGGCCCCCTCCTCCGGACGGGCATGCGGCATCGCCAGACCGGGCGCCAGAACATAATACGGCCCCAGCTTTTGATGCTGGTCGACAATGGCGGTGATATATTCAGGGCCGATAACCCCCGTAGCCAGCAGCGGTCTGGCGCAAAGTTCCAGGGCCTGCCGCCAGTCCGCTACGCTTTTCTGCTGCGTAATAGTTGCATCAGAGATCCATTTTTCCAGCATGTTGTCCCCCATCAGTAAGCCCGCGATGAGCAAACTCTATTCAAGCTGACAACAGTTAACTGCGATTACGGTCACAAAGATAGCGCTACCATCGGCTAACATTCAAAATTGTGATAGCGCTATCAATTCGCGTTTTACCGAGGAAAACACAGCAAAAAAAAGGATTTAAGGCGTATACTCCGTGAAAGGTGAAATAAAGGATGATGGTAAAAGCATCTGCTCTGCAGGAATTCGTATGTCTCTAACCCGAAAACGGCGTAGTACCGGTAAAGTGACTCTCGCCGACGTTGCCCAGCTTGCCGGCGTGGGAACCATGACCGTTTCACGCGCATTGCGCACCCCTGAACAGGTTTCCGATAAACTGCGCGAAAAAATCGAAGCCGCGGTGCAGGAACTGGGATATATGCCCAATCTTGCCGCCAGCGCACTGGCGTCCGCTTCATCGTGGACCATCGCGATGGTGGTACCTAATCTTGCCGAGGCGGGATGTTCGGCCATGTTTGCCGGTCTGCAGCAGGTATTACAGCCCGCGGGATACCAGATCATGCTTGCGGAATCACAGCACCGCCTGGAACAGGAAGAAAAGCTGCTGGAAACCCTGTTAGCTTCCAATATTGCCGCGGCGATTCTGCTGAGCGTCGAGCACAGCGATACCGTGCGCCACTGGTTAAAAAACGCCTCTATTCCGGTCATGGAAATGGGGGCGATGCGCGCCGACCCGATTGATATGAATATCGGTATCGATAATGTTGCCGCCATGTATGAACTGACGGAAATGGTCATTAAGCGCGGCTATCAGAATATCGGCCTGCTGTGCGCTAACCAGGAGCAGTGGATTTTTCAGCAGCACCTGCAGGGGTGGTATAAGGCGCTGCTGCGCCATCATCTGTCGCCCAACAGGGTGATTAACGCCGCCCTGCCACCAAATTTCTCCACCGGTGCCTCCCAGTTGCCGGAATTTTTACTGGCGTGGCCGGAACTGGATGCCCTGGTCTGCGTTTCAGATGAGCTAGCCTGCGGGGTGCTGTATGAATGCCAGCGGCGACGCATCAAAGTGCCTGACGATCTGGCCGTTGTCGGGTTTGGCAACAGCGATGTGAGCCGGGTGTGCCAGCCGCCGTTAACAACCATGACGGTACCGCACCATAAGATTGGCATTGAGGCCGGGCGGGCGCTGCTGGAACGGCTTAACGATGGGGACTGGAGCGACCGGAAGGCGATCGTCTCCAGTTTATGTCTGCGGGATAGCTGCTAAAGGCTATTCGGCTGCTTCTGGTTTTTCCGGTTTTTCCGCTTTTACCTGGTCATTATTGGCGTTGCGGGTCATCCACAGCGCCAGCGCTTTCAACGAATCCGGGGTGAATTCATCGCAGCGAGCGGTAATCTCTTCCGGCGTCAGCCAGCACACTTCGCTTACTTCCTCTTCCTGCAAGGCAAAGGGGCCGTGCGACACGCAGCTAAACAGGCTCCCCCAGACGCGACAATGCTTATCTTCGTAATAGAACTGGCCATGATCGGCGAACGGCACGCCGGCAATCCCCAGCTCTTCTTCCGCTTCCCGGCGAGCCGAATCCAGCAGCTGCTCATCGGCCTGCACCACGCCACCGGCGGTAGCGTCCAGCATGCCCGGCTGGAAATCTTTGGTCTCGGTACGACGTTGCACCAGGATTTTGCCCATCCCATCGTGAACAACAATATAGGTTGCCCGATGACGCAGGCACTGCGCGCGCATTTGCTCGCGGCTGGACTGCGCTATCACCTCATTGTTTTCATTAACAATGTCTACCCATTCTGTGCTTGCCAAATCGTTCTGTTCCGCCATCAGGAAACCTTACTTTTGAAAGCGCTCTCGCGGCGCGTCTTTACGGTTGGGGGGTAAATTACGGGTTAATTGCAACCTCTGCAATAACCTGATGATCATCAAGTGCTAAAACCTGTAGTCGGTCCCCTTCCATGAGGCCATAGCTGGCGGAAAATCCCCCTTTGGGAATACTGACCGAGCCGGGATTGAAGAGAAAAATAGTGCCGCGCTTCTCGGCTACCGGAATATGAGTATGACCATAAACCAGGACATCGCCAGCGGCGAGAGGAGGCATATTTTCGGGGCTGTACAGATGCCCGTGGGTCAGAAACAGGCGAGTGCGTTCGCTCAGCACCTGCTGCCAGGGCGCAGTGACAGGGAAATCCAGCAGCATCTGATCGACTTCGCTGTCGCAGTTGCCGCGAACGGCGATCACGCGTTGCGCGACGCCGTTGAGCTTCACAGCGACATCCGCCGGCGCATAGCCTTCGGGTAACGCGTTACGCGGCCCATGATTGAGCACATCACCGAGAATAATCAGCCACTGCGCCCCACTTTGCGCGAACCGTTCCAGAACGCGTTCAGTAGCGGGCAGGGAACCATGAATATCCGATGCAAACATCAGCTTCATTTCTTCCGTCTCCACGCATTTCGATGCGCCTATGATAGCGGAACCGCTGCCGCGAATCAGCCCGCGCGTTTAGCTGACAGTGCGACAAAACGTTGAACCGACGCCCGCTGCCACTGGAATGTCGCATAGTCCGCCAGCGGCTCCGGAACCGCATCGCCGTTAAGCACCAGCCGGTTGATCATCAGGGCGAGATCGGTATCGGCAATCGACCACTCACCGAACAGATTATTGCCGCCGTGGGCCAGCAGTTCAGCAGCAGTTTCGAATAATTTTTCCGCGCTTTTGCGGCCCGCGGCGCTAAGCTCCGGTTTCTTTTGCCCACCGAACACCACGTCGGTAGAGCGCTCCTCGCGGATGGGCAGCAGATCGCTGCGTAGCCAGGCTTGCACCTGCCGCGCCCGGGCCCGCTTTTGCAGATCGTGGGGATAGAGCCGCTCCCACTCCGGCGGGGCGAAACGTTCATCCAGATACTCGCTAATCGCGGACGATTCGCTAAGCGCGAACGCCTCCACCTCTAACAACGGCACGCGGCGGGTCACGGTGTAACCTTTCCAGCCAGGCTGCTGATTTTCACCGCTATCGAGATCGATGGTTTTGAGAGCAAATGGCAGGCTTTTTTCCTGCAGGGCAACGTAAACAGACATTACGTACGGCGAGAAAAAGCTCGAATCGGACCACAGGGTAATGGCGGGCTGGCTCATGGCATCCTCAATAAATTATGGGGCGATAAGTCAACATATCCTGTCTTTTAAGGGATGTCACTTACCGCACCATGAGGATTTTGCATCCCCTGACGGCTAGCCGATGATCATCGTTTTCGGCTCCAGATAAGCCTGCATCCCCCATTTGCCCATTTCACGCCCCAGACCGGATTGCTTGAAGCCACCGAACGGCGCCTGCGGTTCATGTTCAAGGGTATTGACCAGTACGCGCCCGGACTCTATCGCCAGCGCAACCTCCTGACCACGCTGCCGATCGCCGCTTAATACCAGGGCGCTCAGGCCATAGGTCGTATCATTGGCAATTGCGATGGCTTGCGCCTGATCCTGATAGGGAATCAGTACCAGCACCGGGCCAAAGATCTCTTCTCGCGCAATGCGCATCTGGTTGTGGACATCGCTGAATACGGTCGGTTTCACACACCAGCCTTTTTCCATGCCCTGCGGTCGCCCTTCACCGCCGATGAGCAATCTTGCCCCCTCCTGCTGCCCCAGGCGAATATAATCCTGCACCCGTTGCCACTGCTTCCGACTGACCATCGGACCAATCGTCGTTCGCGCGTCGCGCGGGTCGCCGGAGATATACTCCGCCATTCCCTGCACGATGGCCTGTTCAAACTCCGCCAGACGCCCGGCGGGCACCAGAATTCGCGTCCCGGCGATGCAGGCCTGTCCGCTATTCATAAACCCGGCCGCCAGCGCCAGGGGCACCGCCTGCTGCACATCGGCATCATCAAGAATCAGAGTTGGCGATTTGCCACCGAGCTCCAGCGTGACGCGTTTCAGGGTTTGCGCCCCGCTTTCGATAATATGTTTCCCTACCGCGGTAGAACCGGTGAAAGAAATTTTAGCAATATCGGGGTGATGGTTAATAATATCCCCCACCACTTCGCCCCGTCCGGTCACGATGTTAACAACCCCGGCGGGGATCTGCGCCGCGTGCAGCGCTTCGGTGACGATCTGCGTCTGCCAGGCGCTCATCTCGCTGGGTTTAATCACCGCCGTACAGCCTGCCGCCATCGCCGTCGCCAGCTTGCTACAGATAAAACCGGCATCGCTGTTCCACGGCGTAATCAACCCCGCCACGCCGACCGACGTCATCACCACCTGCGCACGCCCCGCCGGTTCAACAAATTCGAAGCTCGCCAGCGTCTCCATCGCCTGCTTAATGGTTTGCGCCGGCCATGTCGCCATCCATTGCGAGCGCGAAGCCGGGGCGCCATATTCGGTGACAATCGCCTCGAGTAAATCCGCCTCTCTCGCCCGGACGGCCTGATACATCCGCTCAAGGACATCCAGACGCTGCTGTTTCGTCGTCCGTGACCAGCAAGGAAAGGCCGCTTTTGCGGCGGCAATCGCTCGCCGGGCATCCTCTTCGTCCGCCAGCCGCGCCTGGCCAATCATCTCTTCCGTCGCCGGGTTGAACAGCGCAAAGGTTTCGCTGCCGTGCGGGGTGACAAATTCACCGTTGATATAAATTTTATCGATGTGCAGCATCTTCGTCTTCCTCATTGGTTTGATGAAGGGAAGTATAGAGTCGACGTATTGCCCCGATAAGAGGGTATAATCAACACAGCCTGTCACGAAAATCGGGATAATCATGCACCGTAGCGGTCTTACTGAACTGGAAGTCCTCCTTGCCGTTGCCCACCGCCAGAGCTTCCGAGCGGCTGCCCGGGAGCTGGGCATGTCGGCCACCGCCATCAGCAACGCCGTCGCCGGACTGGAGGAGCGGCTCAACGTACGCCTGTTTAACCGCACCACCCGCAGCGTCGCGCTGACGGAGGCCGGGCGACGCTACGTCGAGCGCGTGGCACCTGCGCTGGCAGAAATTCAGCGCGCATCGGAAGAGATTGCCACTCAACCGGAAATGCCGACCGGCACGCTGCGCATCAATGCGCCACGCGAGAGCGTTGCCCTGCTGTTTGGACTGTTCGATACCTTCCTCAAGCGCTACCCGGACATGCGTCTCGACATCACCACCGAATCGCGGCTGATCGATATTGTCGCCGAAGGTTACGACGCCGGCATCCGCCTGGCGGAGTCGCTGCCGCAGGATATGATTGCCGTCACGCTGACGCCCGATGTGCGGATGCGTATCGTCGGTGCGCCAGAATATTTTGCCCGCCGCGGCATTCCGCACAGCCCGGAAGATCTGCTGCATCATCAGAGCATCGGGATGCGTATGTCACACGGCGGACTCTATCACTGGGAGCTGGAGCGCCAGCAACACAAGCTGACGGTGAACGTCCCGCCGCGTATTACCCTCAGCGAAATGGGCGCCATCCATTGTGCGGTACTCGCCGGCCTTGGACTGGCCTATATCTCGGACTGGTTTATCAAGGAAGATCTGGCCTGCGGCAAGCTCGTCAGCGTGATGGATGAGTGGTGCCCGTCGTTTGCCGGTCTACGCCTCTATTATCCCGGCCGCCGCCACGTTCCGCCCGGGCTGAAGGCTTTTATCAGCCTGGTGCACGAGTTGCGCGACCATCCCGACCCTGCGGGCAAAATTTAGCCCCCCGCCTCCCGGATGACGGCAGGTCGCCTATACTCGAACACGTGCGACCTACCACGGCGGGAGTCACCATGATCGACCTTTACTACGCACCCACCCCTAACGGCCAGAAAATTATTCTCTTTCTCGAAGAGGCGCAGCTGGCCTACCGCCTGATTCGGGTCGATATCAATAAAGGGGAACAGTTTCGCCCGCAGTTTCTCGCTCTCTCGCCGAATAATAAAATTCCCGCCATCGTCGACCACCTCCCCGTTGACGGTGGCGCGCCGCTCGGCCTGTTTGAGTCCGGGGAAATCCTGCTCTATCTGGCAGAAAAATCAGGAAAACTGCTCAGCGGCGAGCTGCGGGAACGCCATACCACGCTCCAGTGGCTGTTCTGGCAGGTCAGCGGATTAGGCCCTATGCTGGGGCAGAACCACCATTTCAACCACAGCGCGCCGCAGGCGGTGCCCTATGCCATAGAGCGTTATCAGGTCGAGACCCAGCGGTTGTACAACGTACTGAACCGTCGTCTGGAGGTCAGCCCATGGCTCGGCGGCGAACATTACAGTATTGCCGATATTGCCTGCTGGCCGTGGATTCGCGCCCACCCTCGCCAGCGTATTGATCTCGCACATTTTCCGGCGATTCATAACTGGTTTGAACGCATTCGTCAGCGTCCGGCCACCGGGCAGGCGCTGATAAAAATACAACACCAATAACCCCCCTGCTCGCATGGCTTGCTTTCATGTATGATTGCGGAAATGACAACACGGAGGAAGCCTGCAATGTCTCAGCCAGACGCCATTATTCGTATAAAGAACCTACGCTTACGTACTTTTATTGGAATCAAAGAAGAAGAAATCGCTAACCGCCAGGATGTGGTGATCAATGTGGCGATTCACTACCCGGCGGAGCGGTCCCGCAACAGTGAAGATATCAACGATGCGCTGAATTACCGCACGATTACCAAGCGTATCATCAGCCATATTGAGAATAACCGCTTCTCGCTGCTGGAAAAATTAACTCAGGATGTGCTCGACATCGCATGCGAACATCACTGGGTCACTTATGCTGAAGTTGAGATCGATAAACTTTATGCACTGCGCTACGCCGACTCCGTCTCAATGACCATGAGCTGGCGACGCTAAGCTTCTTAGGGAGGCGCTATGAGGATTCTGCTTACTGGCGGTACCGGCCTGATTGGCCGGCATCTGATCCCCCGGCTGCTGGAGCTTGGGCATCACGTAACGGTATCAACGCGCAGCCCGGAAAAAGCGCAAACCCGGCTGGATGCCCGCGTCACCTTGTGGCGCGGTTTCGAAGGCCATCATCACCTCAATGATATTGATGCCGTCATCAATCTGGCGGGCGAACCTATCGCCGACAAACGCTGGACGACAGAGCAAAAGCAGCGCCTGTGTCACAGCCGCTGGGATATCACTCAAAAGCTGGTGAATCTGTTCAACGCCAGCGATACGCCACCCTCGGTGCTGATCAGCGGTTCTGCCGTAGGCTTTTACGGCGATCTCGGGGAAGTGGTGGTGACCGAAGATGAGCCGCCGCACAATGAGTTCACCCATAAACTCTGCGTCCGCTGGGAGCAGTTGGCCTGCGAGGCGCAAAGCGACCGCACCCGCGTCTGCCTGCTGCGCACCGGCGTGGTGCTGGCGTCGACCGGCGGGATTCTGGCCAAAATGATGCCGCTTTTCAGGCTTGGTCTCGGTGGCCCTATTGGTAACGGCAGGCAGTATCTGGCCTGGATTCATATCGATGATATGGTCAACGGTATTCTGTGGCTGCTGGATAACGATCTCAGCGGGCCTTTCAATATGGTTTCCCCTTATCCGGTCCGCAATGAACAGTTTGCTCATTCTCTCGGGCATGTGCTGAATCGTCCGGCAATTTTCCGCGTACCGGCAACGGCGATTCGCCTGCTGATGGGAGAGTCGTCGGTACTGGTACTCGGCGGGCAGCGGGCGTTGCCCCGGCGCCTGGAGGATGCCGGTTTTGGCTTCCGCTGGTACGATCTGGAAGAAGCGCTAAGAAATATCGTCGGGTAAACGCGGTCCATTTTCCTCCCGGGAGAGTTACCGCTCTGCCGGGAGGGTCCCCGATGGTCCATCGCCAGTGGTACCCGCCTTCATTATCGCGGTGAAGATTATGCCTGCGTCTGCCTGAACCGGCGATCCTATTGGCGATCGATAACCTGAATCTGGCTGTGCGGCTGCGCGCCTCACCGCCTGGCGAAACCTTACCGGGCTAGTTTCACGGGCTCGACGCGCCTTGCCCGACTTCACCTGCTGTCAGGTAATCCACCGCCACGAGCGGTATAAGATCATATTATCCGGTACTTTCTGGTGTTAAGGTGAGCTAACGATCCACCGAACAACCTGCAAATGATGACCTTAACAACCCCCCGACTGCTGCTTTCTCCGTTTACGGAAGCCGACTGGCCGTTTTTCCTCCGCCTGCGTCGCGATCGCGAAGTGATGCGCTTTATGGGCGAAATGCTCGATGAACCCGCGCTGCGCCCCCTGTTTGCTACGCGCTGCACGGATCCCGGCGTGTTTGTGCTACGCGATAGAAAGGGTGAGGCCATCGGTGATATCGGCCTGCGCATCAGCAGTAAAAACCCGCATGAAGCCGATGTCGGATATGCCCTCATCCCGGAGGCACAGGGTCAGGGATATGCCAGTGAAGCGCTGCGGGCGATATGTGATTACGGCTTTAGCCAACTCGGCGTCAATGCCATTAACGCCTGGGTACTGGGTGACAATATCGGGTCGGCGCGTCTGCTGGAAAAGCACGGTTTTGTGCGGATTCAGGTGCTGGAAAAAGCCTATCACCTGAACGGCGTCGATTACGATGACTGGGTATATCGGCTGGAGCGGTAATCTGCTCCCGGCGAGCTGTTTCGCCGGGAGAGACCGCAGGCTTACTTCAAGGAGCCTTTCAGGAACTGCTGCAGGCGGGGGCTTTTCGGATTGCCGAACAGCTCATCCGGATGGCCTTCTTCTTCAATCTTACCCTGGTGCAGGAAAATGACGTGCGACGAGACATGGCGCGCAAAGCCCATTTCATGGGTCACTACCACCATGGTTTTCCCCTCCTCCGCCAGCTTCTGCATGATACGCAGCACTTCCCCTACCAGTTCAGGGTCAAGCGCGGAAGTCGGTTCGTCAAACAGCAGCACATCGGGCTCCATCGCCAGCGCACGCGCAATGGAGACGCGCTGCTGCTGACCGCCGGAGAGATGCACCGGGTATTTGATCAGCTGGCGCTCATCAATGCCCACTTTCGCCAGATATTTCACCGCCCGCTCGCGCGCTTGCTGCTTACTCAGCCCGAGAACCTGAATCGGCGCTTCCATGACGTTTTCCAGCACCGTCATATGGCTCCACAGGTTGAAATGCTGGAACACCATCGTCAGGCGCGTACGCAGCAGACGCAGCTGGTTTTTATCTGCGACCTTCAGCTGACCGTCTTTGTCGCGGACCAGACCAATATTCTGCCCGTTAACCACTATCGTGCCTTCGCTGGGCTTTTCCAGGAAGTTAATGCAGCGCAAAAAGGTACTTTTACCGGAACCCGATGAACCGATAATGCTGATAACGTCCCCGGCTTGCGCCCGTAACGAGACGCCTTTCAGCACCTCATGCTCGCCGTAACGTTTATGGAGATCGATAACATTTAATTTATTGTCGGACATGGCGGTCTCAATGCGTCGAAGAAGGTTTTATATGCTGCAACCAACGCTTTTCCGCCTTGCGGAACAGGCTAATCAGCACATACGAAATAATTAAATAGAGCACCGCGGCAATCCCGAAGGCGGTAAACGGCTGATAGGTCGCCGAGTTAATATCCCTGGCGATTTTCAGCAGATCCGGCACGGTGGCAGTAAAAGCCAGCGCGGTGGAGTGCAGCATCAGAATCACTTCGTTGCTGTACGCTGGCAGCGCGATACGCAGCGCAGACGGCAAAATAATGCAGCGATACATTTTGACCGATGAGAAACCATAGGCCCGCGCCGCTTCAATTTCCCCGGGAGGAACAGAACGGATCGCCCCGGCAAAAATCTCCGTGGTATAGGCGCAGGTATTGAGCGTTAAGGCCAGCACCGTACAGTTGAGGCCGCTGCGGAAAAAGGCGTTCAGCAGCTCGGTGCCTTTGACAATTTCCAGCGTATACATCCCGGAGTAAAACACCAGCAGCTGCACATACAGCGGCGTACCGCGGAACACATAGGTAAACAGCCAGATCGGAAACTGAATGTATTTGTTGCTTGAGACGCGCCCGATAGCAAGAAACACCGCCAGAATGCCGCCCATCACCACCGAGGAAATTAACAACCACAGCGTGATAGCCACCCCGGTAAAACGGTAGCCGTCGGTCCACAGCAGCGATTTCCAGTACTCCTGAATAATCTCAATCACAGGTCAGCCCTCTTCACGCCCACGGAGTAACGGCGTTCAAGCAGCAGCAGTACACCATTGGAGACGGTTGTAAACACGAGATAAACCAGGCCGCAGACAATCGCAAAGTAGAACGGCTGCCAGGTGCTTTTCCCTGCCAGCTGGGTGGCTTTGACCACATCCTCCAGCCCCAGCAGAGAGACCAACGCCGTTGCCTTGAGGATAACCTGCCAGTTGTTGCCAATTCCCGGTAATGCATAGCGCATCATTGCCGGAAAGAGGATCCGCCGGAAGGTCTGGCCGTTGCTGAAGCCAAAGGCCGTCGCCGCTTCGATGTGACCTTTCGGAACCGCCATAAAAGCGCCGCGGAAGGTTTCAGTAAAATAGGCGCCGTAGATAAAGCCCAGCGTAATAATCCCCGCGATCATCGGGTCAATATCAAACTGCGATAGTCCCAGTGCGTCGGTGAGCGTATTCAGCGCAATCTGCAGACCGTAGAAAATCAGTAGCATCAGCACCAGATCGGGCACGCCGCGAATTAACGTGGTGTAGCCTTCAAATACCAGCGCCAGCGGTCGATTGCTCGATAGCTTAGCTCCGGCACCCGCCAGACCAATGAGGACCGCCAGCACAACCGAACTAAGAGCCAGCTCCAGCGTGACCAGAGCGCCCTGTAAAATAACCTGTGAAAACCCGTACAGCATGCTGTCTGCCCTGTCTGTCATCGACCATCGCGCGCCAACATGCGCGCGATGGGGTACGTATGATGCTTAGTCACCGTACACGTTAAAATCGAAATATTTTTTTGCCAGCTTGTCGTAGGTGCCATCTTTGCGCATATCCGCGAAGGCTTTATTTAACGCCTCACGCAGCTCGTTGTCCTCTTTACGCAGGCCCATGCCGGTACCGACGCCAAACAGTTTTTCATCCTTAATCGACGGGCCGCCAAACTGGTAATCTTTGCCAACAGGCTGTTTGAGGAAGCCTTCGCTCGCGGCGACTTCATCCTGGAACGCCGCGTCGATACGCCCGGCGGTCAGGTCGGAATAGATATTGTCCTGGCCCTGGTAGGAGACAATTTCAATGCCTTTCGGTGCCCAGTGCTCATTACCGTAGGTCTCCTGGGTGGTCCCCTGAAGCACACCGATCCGCTTGCCTTTCAGTCTGGCGAGATCCGGCGTGATATCACTGCCTTTTTTCACGACCAGACGGGAATCCGCAGCGTAAAGTTTGTCGGTGAAAGCAATTTCCTGCTGACGTTTTTCGGTAATGGACAACGAAGACATAATCGCATCGATTTTCTTCGCTTTTAAAGAAGGGATCAGCGCATCCAGCGGGTTTTCAACGAAGGTACATTGCGTATTGATACGCTTACACAGCTCTTTTGCCAAATCGATGTCAAAACCAATCAACTGACCCTGCGCATTTTTCGATTCGAACGGGGCATAAGTTGGATCGGTACCGATACGTAGTTTTTGCGGAATGGCTGCGAATACCGTGCTAACGCTGGAAAGGGCCAGCGCTAAAGAAAGAGACAACGCCAGTTTTTTCATAACTATCCTCAACAGACTGTCATTCTAACGAGTTTATTAGAAGTACTTACGCCAGTTATCGTGCCATTATTCGCCCCGGTAAGGCAAAGCATTCTGCGCCCGGAAGCCAATTATTTCGCATCATAAACGCTTAACTATGCACTAAGCACGCGACAAAACCGCCTTTTATGCACCAAATCGGAACACCGCAGGTAAATTTGCACCAAATTAGTGCAATCGTGGACATGCGAAATCCCTCAGGCCCGGTTTCCCGGGCCAGCGGCGTGTTTAGTCACCGTAGACGTTGAAGTTGAAGTATTTCTTCGCCATTTTGTCGTAGGTTCCGTCTTTACGCATTTCAGCCAACGCACTGTCGAAAGCGGCTTTCAGCTCGCCATCGGTTTTACGCAGGCCAATGCCGGTACCATCACCGAAGAATTTTTTATCTTTGACAGAGGGACCGGCAAAGGCGAAATCTTTACCGGCAGGTTGTTTGAGGAAGCCTTCGCTGGCGGCGACTTCATCCTGCAGCGCAGCGTCAAGTCGGCCGGCAGCAAGGTCGGAATAGATCAGATCCTGGTTCTGGTAGGCAACGACATCCACGCCCTGGCTACGCCAGCGCTCATTGCCGTACGCTTCCTGAGTGGAACCCTGTAGTACCCCGACGTGTTTGCCCTTCAGGGATTCCAGCGTCGGCTGGATTGATGAGCCTTTTGGCGCAATCAGACGGGAGTCAGCGGCATACAGTTTGTCAGAGAAGGCAATCTCCTGCTGCCGTTTTTCAGTAATCGATAAGGAAGAGATAATGGCGTCAATTTTCTTCGCCTTCAGCGAGGGAATCAATGAATCAAAGTCGCTCCCCACCCAGGTACATTTTACTTTGATACGCGAACACAGCTCATTGCCCAAATCGATATCAAAACCCACGAAATCCCCTTTCGCATCTTTCGAGGAGAAAGGCGCGTAGGTGGCATCGGTACCGATACGAATGCTTTGCGGAAGCGCGGCAAAAACGCTGGAAGCGCTGCTGATTCCCATGATTAAAGAGAGGGCCAGGATCGTCTTCTTCATACAATACCCTTAAGTGTCGTGATGTTGTTATATGGTGCGTTGTTTCGTTATGTGTAGCCGACTCATCCTGCAGGTTTTATGCCATCTTCTCAGTGCGTGCTGGAAACAGCGTTAAATTTGTTAATATAAAGTTGCAGGATTGTCTTAAGAGGGAAGATAACAGCATTGACGGACAAACCGCAGTGGCCGAACGCAAAAAAACAAATTAAATGTTGAGGATTTGATCGAGGCGACAAAATTGCACTGCGGAGGCGCAAAAGTTCACGGTACGCACTACTTTAGTGCGTCCGAAGGTCCCTGCCAACGGGTAAACAGATCCTGCGGGAGGGTAATATCGAACTGATCGATAACCCGGTTGACGGTCTGATTAATCACATCATCGAGGGTTTGCGGGCGATGGTAGAAGGCCGGAACCGGCGGCATAATCACCGCTCCCATCTCTGCCGCCTGCACCATCAGGCGCAGATGCCCGAGATGGAACGGCGTTTCCCGCACGCACAGTACCAGCGGACGACGCTCTTTGAGGACCACGTCCGCCGCGCGGGTCAGCAGACCATCGGTATAGCTGTGAACAATGCCAGAAAGCGTTTTCACCGAGCAAGGCAGAATCACCATTCCGGCCGTCTTGAACGACCCCGACGAGATACTGGCGGCGATATCGCGCGCATCATGGACCACATCCGCCAGCGCCTGCACTTCCCGCAGAGAGTACTCGGTCTCCAGCGCCAGCGTCTGCCGCGCTGCCTGGCTCATGATCAGATGCGTTTCGACATCAGGCACATCGCGTAAAATCTGAAGCAGTCGCACACCGTAAATGGCGCCGCTGGCGCCAGAGATACCAATAATAAGTCGTTTCACGATGATGCCCTCTTCCACATAATGGGGCAGACTTTGCCGGATTATAGCAGCGGACGCAAGCCTTGCGGCCACGCGTTAAGAACACAAAAGCCCGCGGTCATATGACGGCGGGCTTTTCACAACGCCAGGGTCAATTAGCCTTCGTTATGCATCTCTAAATTTTCCACTTCGTTCAGACGCTGCACCGCTTTCGCATCGTCATTACGTAAGGAATCGAGATAATCGAGGTACTGCTGGTCCACATCCTTAGTGACGTACACGCCGTTAAATACCGAACATTCAAACTGTTGAATATCCGGATTTTCCACACGTACGGCATCAATCAGATCGTTCAGATCCTGGAAGATAAGACCATCAGCGCCAATGATCTGGCGGATTTCGTCCACTTCGCGACCGTGGGCGATAAGCTCGGTAGCCGTCGGCATATCAATGCCGTAAACGTTCGGGAAACGAATCTCTGGCGCCGCGGAAGCCAGATAGACTTTTTTCGCGCCGGCTTCGCGCGCCATCTCGATAATCTGCTCCGAGGTGGTGCCACGCACGATGGAGTCATCCACCAGCAGGACGTTTTTATCCCGGAATTCTGCGCGGTTAGCATTGAGCTTACGGCGTACGGATTTCCGGCGCAGCTGCTGACCTGGCATGATAAAGGTGCGGCCAACGTAGCGGTTTTTCACGAAGCCCTGGCGATAGGGTTTATCGAGGATTCGGGCGATTTCCAGCGCAATATCGCAGGAGGTTTCCGGAATCGGAATGACCACGTCGATGTCCAGATCTTCCCACTCGCGAGCGATCTTCTCACCCAGTTTGGTGCCCATATTGACGCGCGCGCTGTAGACGGAAATTTTGTCGATAAACGAGTCCGGGCGAGCAAAATAGACGTACTCAAAGAGGCACGGGTTGCTGACCGGATTCTCGGCGCACTGACGGGTAAACAGCTGGCCCTTCTCGGTAATATAGACCGCTTCACCCGGCGCCACATCGCGCAGGAATTCGAAGCCCAGGGTATCCAGCGCCACGCTTTCGGAGGCCACCATATACTCGGTACGACCATCGCCAACATCACGTTTCCCCAACACCAGAGGGCGGATGCCGTTCGGATCGCGGAACGCGACCATACCGTGACCGATAATCATCGCCACGCAGGCGTAGGCGCCGCGGATCTGACGGTTGGTGGCGGCAATCGCGGCAAAAATGTTATCCGCTTCCAGTGGGTAATGACGGAAGTTATCCAGCTCGCTGGCGAAGATGTTGAGCAGGATTTCAGAATCGGAGGTGGTGTTGATATGGCGGCGTTTTTCTTCAAACAGCTTCTTGCGCAGCTCGTGCGCGTTGGTCAGATTGCCGTTATGCGCCAACGTAATACCATACGGTGAGTTGACATAGAAAGGCTGCGCTTCGGAGGCACTTGAGCTGCCCGCCGTAGGATAGCGAACATGGCCAATCCCCATATTGCCCTGCATACGCTGCATGTGGCGAGCTTCAAAAACGTCGCTCACCAGTCCGTTCGCCTTACGCAAACGGAAACAGTTATTTGCATCAATAGTGATGATGCCTGCGGCATCCTGGCCACGATGCTGAAGCACCGTTAACGCGTCATAAATCGACTGGTTTACCGGCATAACACCGGCGATACCGACAATACCGCACATACGTCTTTTCCTCGTTCAGCCACATCCCAACGCTTATGCTTTGGGCAAGAAACTTGACGAGCTTTGCAGATAGTCAAAAAACCATCTGATAACGAAACTGAACTGCGGGATAAGCTCTGACTTTTGCCAGTCTTCGCTTTTCGCCATACCGGTAAAGCTATCGAGAAAGAACAGAATCGCAGAGACAATCAGCACGCCACGCAGGGCGCCAAAACAGATCCCTAACACCCTGTCGGTACCCGACAGGCCCGTTTTCTCAACCAGTGCGCCAATCACATAGTTAACGATGGCGCCAACGATAAGCGTTGCGATAAACAGTATCGCGATAGCAATCCCATTGCGGACCATTTCGTCTTCAAAGCCCGTGAACCAGACAGCCAGGTAAGTGTAGTAATGACTGGCGACAAAGAAAGCACATCCCCAGGTTACCAGCGATAACGCTTCACGAACAAAGCCGCGGATCAGGCTTACCAGACAGGAAAAACCAATCACCGCTATAATGACGTAATCAATCCAGACCATAAACATCCCACGATTTACGCCCTGTCGTCCGGTTCGGGGCGCATTCTAACAGAAAAAGAAAACGTTTGCGTAGGGATTTCCGTGCCCTACAGAAATAAAAATGGCGCTGAAAAAACATTCAACGCCATGCTGCCTTGCGCCTCCTGAAAGCGCGTCAGACAGGAGCTTCGCCCCTCATCAGCGCGGCAAGGGGCAAGATTAGTTGGGGCTATATCCCATGACCACACCGCTCAGGCCGGAGATCTGTTTCAGGTCGCCAAGCTGCCCTTTCAGTTTATCTTTTGAGGTATCGGGACCGACCAGAATACGGGTAATTTTACCCTGAACCGGCGTCGAAGGCGACGTGTAGACCTTAAACCCGGAGGAACGCAGCTTACCGACGATTTCGTTGACCTTATCCGCATTCTTCAACGCACCGAGCTGTACCACATAGGCTTTGCCGGTCGGAGCAGGTATCTCTGCCGGTTTCGCCGGCGGCGTCTGGGCAACGGTTTGTTGCTGCGGCTGCGGCTTCTCAACCGGCTTCGGCGGCTGAGGCTGCGGTTTAGGCTGAGGCTGCGGTTTGGGCTGCGGCTTCGGCGCGACCACCGGCTCCTGCACATCATCGAAACTGTTGCTGTTAACCGGAATACGCGACGGATCCAATGACGGCGCAGCGGCGTCACCCGCTCTGACCTCTTCCGCCGCCCCTTCCGGCGGTTGGGCCGGAAGGGCCTGAGTCGCCGCCGGAAGCATATCCGGCTCATCGCGATCGCCCGGTTTTGGCACCAGTGGAATTGCCGCGAACTCGTCCTGATAATGCTTTTTCTGACCGTCAAGCAGTCCCGGGAGGATAATCACCCCCAGCGCTACCAGTACAATCGTCCCGACTAAACGGTTCTGAAACTTACTCGCCACCGATTCTCCCCGCCTCTATTTCTTCCATTACATGCGCCACCGTATGGAATGAACCACACACCAGCACCGTATCTTCCGGTCTGGCATCGGCCATCGCCGCATGCCAGGCCTGAGCCACGTTGGCGTAAGCTTTTCCTGCGTGCAAATGCTCCTGCAGCTGTTGCGCCGTTGCACCGCGCGGCCCCTCCAGAGGCGCACAGTACCAGCTATCCACTTCCGCCGTCAGGTTTGCCAGCGTGCCGGCAATATCCTTATCATGCAGCATACCAACAACCGCCAGCACGCGCCCCGTTTTCGACAGGCTTTTGAGACGTCCGGCGAGCCAGGCTGCCGCATGGGGGTTATGCGCCACATCGAGAATAACGCGCGGCGTTTCGCTGATTATCTGAAAACGCCCCGGCAGCATGGCCTGTTTAATACCGTCGCGAATCGCCCGATCGCTCACCTGAAGTCGGCTGGCTCGCAGCGCCGCCAGCGCCGTTGCGGCATTCGGCAGCGGAATCTGAGGCAACGGTAAATCTGCCAGCGTCCCCTCCCCGTCACTGAATGACCACGTCTGCGCACCGGCGGCATAGCGCCAGTCGACATCGCGACGCAGAAGCGTTGCGCCTTTCCCGGCGGCTACCTCTGCGATGGTATGGGGCATCTCCGGTTCGCCAACGACGGCCGGTTTACCGGCACGGAAAATACCGGCCTTCTCGCGGCCAATGCTTTCCCGATCCGGCCCCAGCCAGTCAGTATGATCCAGGGCGATGCTGGTTACCACCGCCACATCCGCATCAACGATATTGGTGGCATCAAGACGCCCGCCGAGACCAACCTCAAGGATCACCACGTCGAGCTGCGCCTGCTTAAACAACCACAGTGCAGAGAGCGTACCAAACTCGAAATAGCTCAGGGAAATCTCACCGCGCGCGGCTTCAATTTCAGCAAAAGAGGCGGTATGCGCCGCTTCCGGCAGCTCCGCGCCCTGTACTCGCACGCGCTCGGTATAGCGCACCAGATGCGGTGAACTGTAAACCCCCACCTTGTAGCCCGCCGCCATCAGCACAGACTCCAGCGTGCGGCAGGTGGTTCCTTTACCGTTGGTTCCCGCCACCGTAAAGACGAACGGCGCCGGCTTTAACACCGCCATTCGTTCGGCGACTTCGCTCACGCGGGTCAGCCCCAGATCGATGGTTTTACTGTGCAGATGCTCCAGATAGGAAAGCCACGTAGCCAGGGGCGACGTGGCCTGAGGAATAGGTTCTTTTTCCATGATGTCCGCGAGTGTTAACGGTAAATACGCTTCATCCTTCAAACTGCCTCTTGCCGGCAGCGCTCGTCACCCACGCTGTCCACTGGACCGGGCCCTGACGGGGCTTTAGCCTTTCCGCCGCGCCGCAGTTTGAATGATGGCGCATAGAATTAAAAAAGGGCAGCGCCGTCAGGCCTGCCCTCCGAATTATCAGGCCTCTGGTTCCTGATCCGGTGCCGGTGGCACCACCTCACCTTCGTGAGAGACGTCCTGGCTGGGCGCCGGAAGATTCATCAGCTTCGCCAGAATGCTGGCCAGCTTCAGACGCATTTCCGGGCGACGAACGATCATATCGATCGCCCCTTTTTCAATCAGGAACTCACTGCGCTGGAAGCCCGGCGGCAGTTTCTCACGTACGGTCTGCTCGATAACGCGAGGACCCGCGAAGCCGATCAGCGCTTTCGGTTCCGCAATGTTAAGATCGCCCAGCATGGCGAAGCTCGCCGATACGCCGCCCATGGTCGGGTCGGTCAGTACGGAGATATACGGTAAACCACGCTCCTGCATTTTCGCCAGCGCGGCTGACGTTTTCGCCATCTGCATCAGCGACATCAGCGCTTCCTGCATACGCGCGCCGCCGGAAGCGGAGAAGCAAATCAGCGGGCAATTATCTTCCAGCGCCTGTTCTACCGCGCGCACGAAGCGAGCGCCAACAACCGAGCCCATCGAGCCGCCCATAAAGGAGAATTCGAATGCTGCTGCGACAACCGGCATCTCGTGCAGAGTGCCCTTCATGACCACCAGCGCATCTTTTTCACCGGTCTCTTTTTGCGCGGACGCCAGACGGTCTTTGTATTTTTTCGAATCGCGGAACTTCAGCACATCTTTCGGCTCGAGCTCGCTTCCCAGCTCCACCAGGGAACCTTCGTCCAACAGGCTATGCAGGCGATTACGCGCCGACATACGCATGTGGTGATCGCACTTAGGGCAAACCTCCAGGTTGCGCTCCAGCTCCGCGCGGTACAGAACCTGCCCGCAGCTGTCACACTTGGTCCATACACCCTCAGGAATGCTTGCCTTGCGGGTGGGAGTGATATTGCTTTTAATTCGTTCAATCCAGCTCATTGATAACCTTTCTGCCTGAACCTGGTCGATGCCAGTTTTGTCGTAAGGGGCGCATAATGCCATTTTTGACCCTTACAGACCATGAATGTTGCACATTAAATCATAACATCCCGTAACATGGGATAAAAAAGTGGTCGTACCGCTCACACTTCCCTCTTCGGGCAGCACGCTGCTGCCCGAAGCAGATAAAAGCAGGAGGGTTATTTGGTCTGCTTCGCCGCCGCGCGCTTGTGGCGAATAATTTCAATGACCCCAGGCAGCACCGACAGCACAATAATGGCGACAATCAGCAGCTTCAGGTTTTCCTGAACGATCGGCAAATCGCCAAACAGGTAGCCTGCGTAGGTAAACAGCAGAACCCACAGCAGCGCACCAACCACGTTATACGCTGCAAAATGACGATAGGACATATGGCCCATTCCCGCCACAAACGGCGCGAAGGTTCTGACGATCGGCACAAAACGCGCAAGAATAATCGTTTTACCGCCGTGACGCTCATAGAACGAATGGGTTTTATCCAGGTAGCTACGACGGAAAATCTTCGAATCAGGGTTACTGAAGAGCTTTTCGCCAAACAGCCGTCCGATAGTGTAGTTCAGCGCATCGCCGACAATGGCCGCAATGACCATCAATGCCACCATCAGATGCACGTTCAGATCGTTCGTCGGCAGCGCCGACAGCGCGCCGGCCACGAACAGCAGCGAATCGCCGGGCAGGAATGGCGTCACCACCAGACCCGTTTCGCAGAACAGAATCAAAAACAGAATGGCGTATACCCAGACGCCATAGTTGGCCACCAGCTCAGCCAGATGAACATCAATATGCAGGATGAAATCAATTAAAAAGCGAATCAGGTCCATATTGTATGAGTCCTTAATGACACGACACAAAATCGGCCAGGATACCGTGCGACAACAAACCGGTCGTTTCCGGTCGCAGAAAGAATTCCCCGACCGGAACGCTCAGATGCAGCCAGCAAGCAGGCAGCCTGAAGGATAAAGCGTTAATGTTAGTCCGCCAGAAACAGCGGGCCCATCGGCATCACCGGCAGATCGTAGCGGGCCGGATAATCCACCGACACCAGATACAACCCTTCTGCTTTTGCCGTCGCGGCGGCCAGCTTCCTGTCTTTCGCCGCCAGAAGTTCTGCTATCCAGCTCTCTGGCTGGTTCCCGGCCCCCACTTCCATCAGGCTGCCGACAATGTTCCTTACCATATGATGTACAAAGGCATTCGCTTTGATATCTACCACCACATACGCGCCATACCGCGTGACGCTAATATGGTTAATATTCCGCCACGGCGTGCGCGACTGGCACTGCACCGCGCGAAATGAGGTGAAATCATTTTCACCCAGCAAACACTGGGCGGCGCGCTGCATCCGCTCCGCATCCAGAGGCTGATGATAATGGGTGACCCCCTGGCTTAACACCGCCGGACGCAGGCGGTGATTATAGATGACGTAACGGTAGCGACGCGCGGTAGCGCTGAAGCGAGCGTGGAAATCATCCGGTACATGCTTCACCCAACGGACGGCGATGTCTCCAGGCAAATTCGCATTAACCCCCAGCGTCCAGGCCGCGTCTTTGCGCAGCGCATGGGTCTCAAAATGCACAACCTGGCCGGTGCCATGAACACCGGCGTCGGTGCGACCAGCGCAGAACACGGTAATCGGTTCATTCGCCACCTGCGAGAGCGCCTTTTCCAGCTTCTCCTGCACGCTGCGAACTTCGTTTTGCCGCTGCCAGCCGTAATATTTGCTGCCGTCGTACTCGATGCCCAGCGCGATTTTATAGACCGGCTGCTGCTCCATCTCAGACATCAGTACAGATACTCCTGCACCAGTTTCTCGGCGATTTTCACCGCCATCAGCGCGCCGCCGAAGCGCACGTTATCGGCAACGGACCAGAACTGAATCTGTTCCGGCATCCCGTAATCATTGCGTACGCAGCCGACGGAGAGTTGCGCGGTACCTGAAGCATCGCCGACCTGAGTCGGAAATTCGCGCTCGGCGGAGAGCTCAATATCTTCGCCGCGAGCGAAGGCATCACGCGCCTCTTCTGCCGCCAGCGGACGCATTGCTTCGAAGTTCACCATCTGCGCATGACCGTAGAACACCGGCGACTGCACGACGCTGGCGGAAACCATCAATCCTTCATCCTGGAGGATCTTGCGAACTTCATCGACAATACGGCGCTCTTCGCGCACGCTGCCCTCACGATCCGGCAGCAGCGGCAGCATGTTAAACGCCAGCTGACGGCCAAAGAAATCTTCATCATCGATGGGCATACCGTTGAGCAGCTTCGCGCTCTGACCTGCCAGCGCATCAACGGCTTTTTTACCGTATGCGGAAGCGGAGATCAGGCTGGTCACGCTGATACGCGACAGGCCGCCTTCATCGATCAGCGGTTTCAGCGCCGTCAGCAGCTGGCTGGTCAGGCTGTTGGCGACGGCGATGACGTTGCGATTGCGGTAATCGGCCAGTACAAACGGGTTCACTTCCGGCACAACCAGCGGTACGTCCGGCTCCAGCGCAAACAGACCGCTGAGATCGATAACCAGACAACCGGCATTGGTCGCCTCATCAACATAGGCCGCACTCGCTTCAACGCCGGCGGCAAAAAAGGCCAGCTGTACCTGGGTCCAGTCAAATACGGCAGCATCCTGCACGATCACTGACTTACCGCTAAAACGCAGATGCTCTCCCGCGCTCTCATTGCGCGCCAGCGCATAGATATCACCCACCGGGAACTGACGTTCAGCAAGGGTGTCGAGCAGGGCTTCGCCGACGGCGCCCGTTGCGCCCAGTACGGCAATATTCCAGCCTTCAGACATGGTGGTTTACTCCAGAGAAAAGCGACCCTGCCGGAGTATCCAACAGGGTCATTAAGAAGACATTAACGAATGGGGTGATGTACGGCATTAAAACCGAGCTGACGCAGCAGCGTCGCCGCCTGCACATCGCTGCACTGCACGTACAGTGATGACCATTCACGGCGTTCCTGATAATTCTTGCGCAGCTTATCAAATTCACCCGGCACGCCGGCCACTTTTCGCAGCGGCGCATCATCGCGGCGCACATCATACACCAAATGCACCAATCGTTTCAGCGTTGGCTGATCGAGCGCGCCGTGCAGGGTAATGCGACCAAACTCCGGGGCTGGCAGCAACGTGTCCAGCGCTACCTGTTGCGGATGGCCGATAAAGGCGCTGTAGGCTTCAAAAACCTGCGTCGTCCCGCGCGCTTTCCCTTCGAGGGTGTAGCCTGCAATGTGCGCAGTGCCAATATCGACGCGATCCAGCAGCGCAAGGTTCAAATCCGGCTCAGGTTCCCAGACATCAAGCACGACGCTCAACGCCTGCCCGCTTTGCAGGCAGGCCAGCAGCGCAGCGTTATCCACCACCGGTCCGCGGCAGGCATTGATCAGCACGCTTCCCGGTTTCAGACGGCGAATCAGCGCCTCATCGGCCAGATGCAGGGTTGAGTAACGACCTTCTTTATATAAAGGGGTGTGGAACGTCAGAACGTCCGCTTCCTCTACCAGCTCATCCAGGGTGCGGAAGTCGCCTTCATCTCCCCGATCGGCACGCGGCGGATCGCACAACAGCGTTTTGATCCCCAGCGCTTCCAGACGCTTTTGCAGGCGCCCACCGACGTTGCCGACGCCGACGATCCCGACGGTACGATCGGTCAGCGCGAAACCGTCGCGCTCAGCCAGCATCAGCAGCGCCGAGAAAACATATTCTACGACCGCGATCGCGTTGCAACCCGGCGCGGCAGAAAAGCCAATTCCGGCCTGCTGCAGCCACGTCCGATCGACATGATCGGTACCGGCTGTCGCGGTGCCCACGAATTTAATTGCTTTTCCGGCGAGCAGCGCTTCATTGACTTTGGTGACCGAGCGAACCATCAACGCATCGGCGCCGGTCAACGCATCGACGGGGACCGGACGGCCGGGGACCGCCTCGACTTCGCCCAGGCGACTAAAAAGCTCGCGGGCATAGGGCATATTTTCATCAACGAGGATTTTCACGGTTCAGTACCTGTCTGAGAACGAGAGTAAACCGGGGAAGTGTGCCATAATCTCGCCGCCAGGAACATCATCACCGGGCCTCTGTACAGCAATACGGAAAGGATTAATATGACACAACCCGTTTCAGGTATGTCCGATCGTCCCCCGGGGACCGGCGCTTCCGTCGCCGGAGAGCCCGCGCTAACCATGCAACAACGTACCGTTCTCGAGCGACTGATTACGCGCCTGGTGGCGTTAACCTCGCAGCAGAACGCGGAAGTGTGGGCGGGAATCAAGCACGATCTGGGGCTCAAAGGCGATGCGCCGCTGCTGGCTTGCCACTTTAGCGCTGCCGAAAACAACCTGAATCAACGCTTAACCGTGGCGCAGCAAAACCACCATCAGCGCCAGATTCTGGCGCAGTTGAGCGAGTTGCTGAGTCAGGGGAACAACCGTCAGGCAGTGAGCGACTATATCCGCCAGCATTATGGGCAAACGACGCTGCACGCGCTGACGCAGGAGCAGCTGCAAAATGTGCTGCAGCTCCTGCAAAACGGCCAGCTGTCGATCCCTCAGCCGCAGCAGCGCCAGCCGACTCTGCGTCCGCTATTGCCCGCGGAGCACAATACGCTGAATCAGCAGGTGAGCAGGCTTGCCGCGGCGACCGGCGAACCCGGCAAACTTATCTGGCAGTCAATGCTGGAGCTGTGCGGTGTGAAAACCGGTGAACTGATTCCGGCCACCCATTTCACCCCCCTCTCCTACTGGCTGCATGCGCGGCAGACGCTGAGCGCGCAGGCCGCTCCGACGCTCACCTCGCTACAGGCGGCGCTGAAGCAGCCGCTGGAAGCTCAGGAGTGGCAAAAGATCGTCGATTTTGCCCAGCACAGCTGGCACGTCACGCCGCAAACGGCGTTGAGCGCAACGCAGATTCTGACGCTACTGAATAAGGTCTTTGTGCTTCGTGTCGCCCGGGCGCAAGAAACGCTGGCTATTCCCGCGCTGCCACCGGAACCCGCTTCGCTCGCCGGGAGGCTCAAAAAGCCGGGAGTGATTATTGTGGTGTTGATACTGCTTATCGCTCTGCTCTGGCTGGTGATGTAATTCCGCGTAGCTCGCGGTCAGACAAGGTATCGTTGGCGATTATCTTTTTACTCAAACGCCCGCATGATGCGGGCGTTGATGTCTTGATGAGGCAATTACCACCACACCTCGGCCTGCACGCCCAGCATCAATTCATCCTTACTGTCGTCGTTGAACCGATACTGTGACAGGTCGTTATCCAGAATATTGATATAGGTTCCGTAGAAACGAATTTCCGGTCGCGAACCTAACAGACTCGGCCCGACTTTCAGCGCATGATAGAGCGTCGTTTTATATGCCGATTCTTTCAAATCTCTGCCTTGCTCCGTTTTGTTTTTCTGCGCAAACCAGCCTAACTCCACCCCGGTCTGATTCCAGGTATCCCAAATCCATGCCGGACGAATCACCGCGCGGAAGCTGTCAAAATCACTATGCGCGCCGCTTTCGTAACTGTAGATATCGTTCCCGTGCGACCAGACCAGCGCATTAGCCATAATCACGCGATCGGCCAGGTACATTTCGCCCTGTGAAATCAAACGTAAAGCGACACCGTTAGTATGATCGCCATAGTAGTAGCGCCCGTGGGCCATGGAGTTACTGGCACCGGAGAAGTTCGAGAAGCTGCTGGCATAAGAGTTATTCGCCACCTGGAGCGTAAATTCATTAAAGCCCTTACGCTCTAGCTCCTGACGGATGATCCCGGTGGCCATCCAGCTATCCTTGAGCCTAAAGAAGCTATTGTTATCCTCGTTTTTCTCCTGTTCATCATTCTTGTTTGCAAAAGCATATTTGCCCATCAACGACAGCGAGCCGTTGTTCCACAGCGGAATATTGCGGTAGCGCAGATCCAGCGAATTGGTGTTCATTTGTGTGGTCTGCGTGAAATCACGCGAATAAACATCCACATCATTGCGACTGAGAGAAGCGTCAAGCTGCCCGACGCCCAGCGCCCAGTTCTGGATCCCGACACCGGCTGCAACATCGGTGGTCAACGATTTCCAGTCAAGCATCTGGATCTCATATTCCGGCAGTTTGTGTTTACCTACCCAGAAATCAGCCTCCGGCGCAAACGGCAGGAATCCTTTGGTGGTGAGATAGATATCGCTGAACTGAAGAATATTCTCGTTATTGGTGTCGCCAAACCAGGCATCGTTATACTGCTCACCAACATTACCATCGTAGGTCACGACGGCATTGGCGGTTTTCCCATCCTGGTTATAAACCCGCTGATTTAAGGTCAGATCAAACCAGCCGCTCATTTCATTACCAAAGCGGCCCAGCGAACCCGCTGCATAGGTCTGCGACGACCCGTGATTTGAGGTGCCCCAGCCGGAACGTAGATATCCCTGATAGCTGAAACCAATATCCTCTTTGACGAATTTGCTGAGATCTTTCATGGTCACGCTCTCAACTTTCGCCTTCTTACCGTCGGTATTAATGACCGCCACCTGCTGTGTCGCTTTGACTTCTGCCGGCGCCGCCCGTTGGCTGATTTCATTATTTTCATTGGCGATATTTTCTGCCGCCGGAGAGGTCGCCGTCGGGTAACCCGCGGTGACATTTCTTTTCTCATTTTCTTTTATACTTTTTTGTAACACGGCCACTTTATCTTTATACGTCGATAATTGTGATTGCGTTTTTTGCAATTCTTTTTTATTGGCTGATAATTCTGATTCCAGCAATTCAAGACGTTGTTCAATAGTTAATTTCGCCGCTAAAACAGAGGGTGACGAAATAGCCAGAAGTACCGATAAAGACAATAAGCTAACCTTCAATTGACTTGAATACATAGAGTACCTTTCATATTTTTATAATACGCCTTCAGCCGGATGGCTGAAGGCAGAGAAAGTCAGGCAGTGAGTTCTTGTCGCAACGCAATAATTTCTTTAGCTAAATCCTGGCACAGCATCGCGGTCATTAAATGGTCCTGCGCGTGAACCAGAATAAGATTGACGGTAATTTTCCCGCAGCCTTCATCCAGACCAATCAGCGCCGTTTGTATCTTGTGCGCCTCCCGGCAGGCCATTTCTGAACTGGCCATTAGCTTCTCAGCGGTCCCCCATTCCCGGCGGCGTGAGGCGGCGATGGCCTCCATGGCATCCGAGCGGGCCTGTCCGGCATGGATAAGCAGTTCCATCACCGTGCTTTCATCAGCAAACATATTTATTTCCCCACGTCTTTTTCATTACTCAGCGGTCGCTGCGGTATTCACCTTATTCGCCGCAATAACAAACGGTAAATAGATCAGCGTTGAAACAGCAAGGCACAGAATGCCGACAAAGAGCGCTAACCAGTTACCGCCGGTACCAAAGAAGGCAATCAGCGGACCTGGCGTGGTCCACGGAACCGCGTAGGCAATCGGCGGGATAAATTCCATGCTAATAAAGAAGTAACCGATCAACGAGTTAATAAAAGGAACCAGAATAAACGGAATCACCAGAATCGGGTTCAGGACTATCGGTAAACCAAACATCACCGGTTCGTTGATATTGAACAAGCCCGGTACGAAGGCCATTTTCGCCAGATCGCGATAATCTTTACGCCGCGAAGCGATGAAGATTGCCAGCAGCAGACCCAGCGTCATCCCCGAGCCGCCGCAGTTGGCAAACGCATCGTTGATGCCGGTCCAGGTTATCGGATAAGGCGCCCCCCATGTGGTGCCGTGTGAGGCCGCATAGGAGAGGTTTTCCAGATTCGCTTCCGAGAAGATAGTTTCACGAATCGCCGCAACGGTATTGGGACCGTGGATCCCCAGCACCCACAGGAAGTTTGCCACCAGTCCCAGAATCAGAACGGTGATAATGTTGGTGCCCATATCCTTTAGCGGGGCCTGAATCAGCGTATAGATCAGATCGTTAAGGCCGTTCGGCGAGATGCGGGTCAGCAGGTAGTTAATGATGGAAAAGGAAATCATCACAAAGAAGATCGGCAACAGCACCTTGAACGAGCGCGCCACCGCCGGCGGTACCGCTGCCGGCATCGTAATCGTCACTTTCGGGTTACGCGCTAGCCGGCAAAAGACCTCGCTGGAAATCAGCGCAACGATAATGGCCACAAACAGCCCCTGCGGCCCGAGATATTTTGTCGTCAGATAAGCCTGACCATCGATGATGGTATAAGGTGTATAGACCACAAAAAAGGCGCCAATGGCCGTTAGTCCGCACAGCAGATCGTCCTGCTGGAAGCTAATCGCGATATTGCGTGCAACGAGAAAGGTAATCAATATTGCCATAATATTGACTGAGCCATTCATCACCGGAGTAAAAATTTGCTGCGCGTCAGCAAGATTCGGGAATATTGTTCCCAAATGTAAAATGCTTGCAATAAAACCATCAGGAGACAATATTGCAAAGTTAATTAAAATAATCAGCGAACTGGCCATCACGATTGGGAAGGATAAGATAAATGCATCCCGAATCGCCGATACGTGAATCTGAGAATTTAGTTTTATAGCCACAGGGACAAGGATTTTCTCCATGCCGCGTTCAAAGGCATTCATAAAACTCATGATGAATCCTTATTTTTATCGATAATCTGCGATAGCGCCCCAGCAGTGGAGCAGAGGTATCCGGCGGCACGACGCTGATATTCAGGCGTTAACCGGGGTAATAGATAAAAAATTATTTATTGGCCAGTAAGGTGAGCGCGCTGTCTAACACGGCCGGACCATCCATTTGCCCGTAATATTTCATATCAATAACCGCAACCGGCATTTTACCGTGAGCGACCTCTTCTATTTCACTTTTCTGGAAACGAACCTGCGGCCCTAATAAAACCACATCCACTTCGTTTTTTTTGATTTTTTCTTTGGCTTCAGAAATGGCCAGCGCATTGATATTTACCGCTATCCCCACCGCTGCAGCATGCTCCTGCATGCGTTTCACTAACATACTGGTGGACATCCCGGCAGCACAAACTAACAATATATTTTTCACTTTCCTTCCTTTTCCTGTTCATCAGTCTCAATTGACGAGCACTGTAATAATTGTTAATTTTCTTATCCGCAGTTGCGATCACAGTTAGCAAGAGAAAAGTTGTTCAAAAACCAGGAAAAAAATGAACGTGTTAGCGTAAATTTAACGACACACAACGACAACCCAATGTTTTAAAAGGGATTATTGAGGTTCAAAAGTGGTTTATAAAAATGTAGTTAATTTACTGAAAAACAAAATTAATAGCCCGCTCTATAGCATTGACGATCTTCTGCCATCAGAAAAAGAATTAGCAGAACTTTATGATGTTTCGCGAAATACACTGCGTAAGGCGCTAAAGACTCTGGAGGAGGAGGGTTTAATCGAACGGAGACACGGTTCGGGAACCTGGATTAGAAATAAACATTTCCAGGCGTCGGTGACGCATTTAGACAGTTTTACCGAAATTGCCCGCAATGAAGGTAAAACGCCCTCTAGCCAAATTCTCAAATTTGAATTGCAAACCGCATCAGAAGAAATCGCAAAAGCTTTGCAGTTACAGCACGGTGAACCTGTATATTATGCTAAAAGATTGCGTTTTATCGATAGCATTGCGATGCAATTAGAAGAAACCTGGCTCTCGGCAACGCGCTTTCCTGACCTGACCATCGCCCATATGAAAAAGTCGAAGTTCTCGTATATCGAAAACGAATGCGGGATACGCATTGACGGTTGCTACGAATCCATAGTGCCGATACTTCCCTCTCCGGAACTGGCCACGCTGCTGCATATCAGCCCCAAAGATCCGATCATCAAAATGCAAACCCAGGCGATTGATGAACAGCATCAGCCGATAGACTATTCCATTCTCTATACCAACATGTTTGAGTTTCAGGTGAAGTATTACCTTCCACGCAAAGCCCCCGGTCTCCCTCGCTGAAGACCGGGAATCGCGTTATCGACGTAGGGAGAACAGCGTCATGAGCATGCCCAGCACCGCGCATATTGCGCCCGCCAGAAAGACAGAAGAGTAGCCCAGCGATGTGGCAAGCAGCCCGGCAAGCGGGCCGGTGACACCGTATGAAATATCCTGAAAGGCCGCAAAGCCGCCGAGCGCGGTACCGCGAACCTGAGCCGGTACGCGTTTGACAACTTCAACGCCGAGGGACGGGAAGATGAGCGAGCAGCCGCAACCGGTCAGCGCCGCCCCGGCCAGGGCAACCCAGGCGCTCGGCGCCAGCCACAGCAGCGTCAGGCCAATGGCCTCGATCAGCAGCGACACCATCGCTACCTTTACGCCGCCAAAACGGTCCGGCATCCAGCCAAACAGAATACGCATCAGCACAAAGGCGCCGCCGAACGCGGTCAGCGTGAAGCCCGCCATCGCCCAGCCGCGGCTGGCGAAATAGAGTGAGACAAAGGTGCCAATCACGGCAAATCCCACCCCTTGCAGCCCCAGGCCGATACCCGGGCGCCAGATCATACCGACGACGCTCCATAACGATGGCCGTTCGCCCCCGTGCGCCGGAACTTTACTGACCGTACCATTGATGGCCAGCGCCAGCAGCGGTAGTCCCATCGTGACGCAGGCGAGAACCACAACGCCAAAGTGTGAGTAGATCATCAGTCCCAGCGGCGCGCCCACGGCCAATGAGCCGTACATCGCCATCCCGTTCCAGGACATGACCTTGCCTGAACGCGCAGGGCCAACCAACCCCAGTCCCCAGCTCAGGTTTCCGGTCAACAGCTGGCTTTCACCAAATCCGAGGATCAAACGCCCCAGCACCAGCAGCGCAAATTTTACCAGCACGGAAACCGGCAGTAACGCGGCCAGCAGCCACGCCGCCCCGGCTAATGCGCAGGCTAACATGCCCTGCAGCACCGAGCGCTTGGCACCATACTGATCGGCCAGACGACCGGCATAGCCGCGGGTCAGCACCGTCGCCAGAAACTGAATGCCCACCGCTACGCCCACCATCGTGTTGCCGAAGCCCAGCTCATGGTGGACAAAGAGCGGGATCACGGGTAGCGGCAGGCCAACGGTCATATAGGTCAGAAAAACGGCAAAGGTAATACGAAATAATGGAATATTCGCTGAAGAGGTATTTGTTGTTTCAGTTGCTGCGGACATGCTTTACTCCAGTTCGCAGAGTAAGGCGAGGTAGTAGCCACGCCCCCTCCACCTGATTATCAGGGTTAAGGCGCGTTGGTTGACGTTAAACGCTTACGCATTACCGGGGTGATAATGTTTCGCAGCAGTTTGCCTGTAGAGGTCCGGCTCTGTCAAGACGACAAAAAAGGGAGCCCGCAGGCTCCCTTTTTACATATCGGTTGAATAACCAGCCGATTATGCCTTGTGTTTACGCATGACCAGCGTGGCGTTGGTGCCGCCGAAACCGAAGCTGTTGGACATCACGGTCGTCAGCGCTTGTTCGGTCGGTTTGGTGACGATGTTCAGACCCGCCGCCTGCTCATCCATCTCTTCGATGTTAATGCTTGGCGCAATAAAGCCATGTTCCAGCATCAGCAGAGAGTAGATCGCTTCCTGCACGCCCGCGGCGCCCAGGGAGTGGCCGGTCATCGCTTTGGTCGCGGAGATAGCCGGGCTGTGGTCGCCGAAGACTTCGCGAATGGCGCCCAGTTCTTTCACGTCGCCGACCGGAGTCGAGGTGCCGTGGGAGTTCAGGTAGTCAATCGGTGTGTCAACACCGGCCATCGCCTGTTTCATACAACGCACTGCGCCTTCACCAGACGGAGCAACCATGTCCGCGCCATCAGAAGTTGCGCCGTAGCCGACCACTTCCGCATAAATGTGCGCGCCGCGCGCCAGAGCATGCTCCAGCTCCTCAACCACAACCATACCGCCGCCGCCGGCGATAACAAAACCGTCGCGGTGCGTATCATAAGTGCGGGATGCTTTATCCGGCGTTTCGTTGTATTTGGTGGACAGTGCGCCCATGGCGTCGAATTCACAGGCCATTTCCCAGCACAGCTCTTCGCCGCCGCCAGCAAAAACGATATCCTGTTTGCCAAGCTGAATTTGTTCAACCGCGCTGCCGATACAGTGAGCTGATGTCGCGCAAGCGGAGCTGATAGAATAGTTCACACCGTGGATTTTGAACGGCGTGGCGAGGCAAGCGGATACCGCAGAAGCCATCGCTTTGGTCACAACATAAGGACCCACTGCTTTCAGGCCGCGCGGGCTACGCATCGCATCTGCGCCAAACACCTGAGATTTAGAAGAACCGCCGGAACCGGCAATCAGACCCACGCGAGGGTTGTTTTGATAAACTTCTTCTTTCAGTCCAGCATCGGCTACAGCCTGCTGCATAGAGAGATAAGCATAGATAGAGGCATCGTTCATGAAACGGACCACTTTGCGGTCGATAAGACCTGTGGTGTCCAGTTTAACGTTACCCCACACGTGGCTGCGCATACCAGAATCTTTGAATTCTTGAGAGAAAGTGATCCCCGAGCGCCCTTCACGCAGAGATTCCAGGACTTCCTGCTGGTTGTTACCGATGCTGGAAACGATGCCCAGGCCAGTAATCACTGCACGTTTCATTCAATACCTCTGTAAGTCACACTATTTTAAGTTTCGAGTCGCACAATAGCGTACACTTGTACGCCGAACAAGTCCGATCAGCCATTTTGTGTATAAATTTGCGCCCCCCGGCACACATCGTTAAGATCGTTCTACGCCTTGAGATTCGAGTAACTTACGTGAAACAAAACGCCATACAACCTGCCAACCTGGAATTCAACGCTGAGGGTACACCTGTTTCCCGAGATTTCGATGACGTGTACTTTTCCAATGACAATGGTCTGGAAGAGACGCGCTACGTTTTCCTCGGCGGCAACCGCCTCGATGCACGCTTCCCGGTCCATCCACACCCGCTGTTTGTGGTCGCCGAGAGCGGATTCGGCACCGGTCTCAACTTCCTGACGCTTTGGCAGGCGTTTGATGTTTTTCGCCGTGATAATCCTGAAGCTACCCTGCAAAGATTACATTTCATCAGTTTCGAAAAATTTCCGCTGACCTCCGCCGATCTACGGCGGGCTCATCAGCACTGGCCGGAACTGGCGCCGTGGGCGGAACAATTGCAGGCGCAGTGGCCGCAGGCGATCGCTGGCTGCCATCGCCTGCTGCTGGATGACGGGCGCATCACGCTGGATTTGTGGTTCGGGGATATCAATACGCTGACCCACGAGCTCGATGATTCGCTGAATCAGCAGGTCGACGCCTGGTTTCTTGATGGTTTCGCCCCGGCGAAAAATCCGGATATGTGGACACCGGAGCTGTTCGGGGCAATGGCCCGCCTGGCCAGACCGGGCGGCACGCTGGCCACCTTTACCTCCGCCGGTTTTGTCCGTCGCGGCCTGCAGGAAGCGGGCTTTACCATGCAGAAACGCAAAGGGTTCGGCCGCAAACGTGAAATGCTGATCGGTGAAATGGCCCGGACGCTGAATATCCCCGCCCGCACGCCCTGGTTTGCGCGAACCGGCAGCCAGCAACGCGATGCGGCGATTATCGGCGGCGGTATCGCCAGCGCCCTGCTTGCGCTCGCGCTGCTCCGCCGCGGCTGGCAAGTCACCTTATACTGCGCCGATAACGCACCGGCTGAAGGCGCATCCGGTAACCGTCAGGGCGCGCTCTATCCTCTGCTTAGCCAGCACGATCCGGCGCTGGCCCGCTTCTTTCCGGCGGCATTTACCTTCGCCCGCCGCCTGTATGACGCCCTTCCGATCATGTTCGACCATCAGTGGTGCGGCGTCACCCAGCTTGCCTGGGACGAGAAGAGCGAACAGAAAATCGCGCAGATGCTGGCACTCGAGCTGCCGGCAGAGATTGCTGCGGCCGTCAGCGCGCAAACTGTCGCGCAGATCGCCGGCGTGGAAACCGGCTGCGGTGGCATCACCTATCCCTCCGGGGGCTGGCTCTATCCGCAGCAGCTGACGGCAGAACTTTTTGCGCTGGCGGCAACACGGGGCCTGCGCACCCGATATAACGTTAAGGTCACAACGCTTGCTGCTGACCATGACGGCTGGCAGCTCAATGCGCAGCTGCGTCATGAGGTGGTCGTACTGGCAAACGGCCATCATCTGACCGACTTCCCTCAGACTGCGCGATTGCCGGCATATCCGGTGGGAGGACAGGTGAGCCATATTCCGACCACGCCTGCGCTGTCAGCTTTGCGCCAGGTATTGTGCTACGACGGCTACCTGACGCCACAAAATCCACGTTATCAGCAGCACTGCATCGGCGCCAGCTACCACCGCGGACAGACGGAGGCGACCTTTAGCGCCGATGATCAACAGCAAAACCGTCAACGACTGATCGACTGCTTCCCGCAGGCAGCATGGGCGCAGGACGTGGATACCCGTGGAAATGACGCCCGCTGCGGCGTGCGTTGCGCCACCCGGGATCACTTACCGATGGTGGGAAATGTACCGGATTATGACGCCACGTTAGCGCAGTACGCGACGCTGGCCGAACACAAAGCGCAGGCGCCGACGGCACCGGTTTACCGCAATCTGTTCGTGCTGGGGGCGCTGGGTTCGCGCGGACTATGCTCCGCCCCATTGACGGCGGAAGTACTGGCGGCGCAGATGAGTCACGAACCGCTGCCGCTGGACCGAGATACGCTGGCGGCGTTGAATCCGAATCGATTATGGGTGCGGAAACTGCTGAAGGGAAAAGCGGTGAAATAAGCCGGGCGGCGGCGATCGCCGTCGGTTGGAGGCAAAAAGCAGCGCGACATCAGGATGATACCCGGTGTCGCGCCGCCTGGCCGCTTTTTCAGGCCAGGCGGTCAGGGGATTATTGCTTTGCCCGCTGATATAAGTTATTCCACATTCCCTGCACCAGAATCTGGTCCGGCGGCGACAGTTCGCCTGCGCCGATCGCTTTCTCCAGGCTACGAACCACCCGATCGTTGATTGCTTTCGCAGAGTGATCGTCCCCTCCTTCCAGCTCGGCTACCGCCAGCGTCAGGTGGCCGCGCAGATAGCCGCTGGCAAACAGTTCATCATCACTGGCGTGGTCTACCATTTCATCAATCAACGCCAGAATGCGTGATTCAAACTCCGCGAGCATTGTCTTTCCTCTTCTAGTGTCAAACGTGGCTTTATTGCAGGTCTTCCGGCCACGGGAATTGTTCTGCCGTCAGTGGCGGCGTCTGATAATATTCTTGTAACGCGCGGATAAACCGCGCCGGACGTTCAGGGATCCCTTGCTCCAGCAAGGTCATAACCTGGGCATGAACTCGCCGCTGAAAGGCAATGCGGTCAGGTTCGAAGTCGCCTTCCAGATTGTCACAGCTCACGTTAAACGGAAAACCTGCCGCCACGCAAAACAGCCAGTCCAGCGCCTGCGGTTTCACCTCAACATCTTCAAACTGACACTGGGTCATGGCATCACGGCCATCCGGGCAGTACCAGTAGCCGAAATCAACCTGCTCGCGACGCGCTTTGCCCGCGATGCACCAGTGAGAAATCTCATGCAGGCCGCTGGCGTAAAAACCATGGGCAAACACAATGCGGTTATACGGCACGTCGCTATCTGCCGGAAGATAGATCGGTTCGTCATCGCCTTTAATCAGACGGGTATTAAAATCATCGGCAAAGCAGCCGTCAAAAATAGCGATCAGCTGCTGATAATGGTGTTGCTGTTGCATTAATGAATTCCCAACCACTGAAGAATTTCAGCACCGTGGCTGTCATAAAGAAGTTTCGCGCTCATCACGGCGGAGACAACCACAATCATCGGACGAATCAACGATTGTCCTTTACTCAGAACCAGACGTGAACCGGCGCGAGCGCCAATAAACTGCCCCGCCATCATCACAAAACCGGTCGCCCAAATGACTTTGCCGCCAATGATAAACAGCAATAGCCCACCGACGTTAGAGGTCGCGTTCAGCACTTTGGCGTGAGCGGTTGATTTGGCGAGGTTAAACCCGGCAAGAGTGACGAAAGCCAGCGCGTAGAAAGAACCCGCGCCAGGGCCGAAGAAACCATCATAAAAACCCACGCAGCCGCCGGCGATCAGGGCAAACGGCAGGCCGTACAGCCGACGCTGACGGTCTGCTTCGCCTAATTTTGGCATCAGCAGGAAGTACAGGCCAATGCCGATCACCAGCACCGGCAGGATCTGGCGCAGAATATCGGACTGGACGTGCTGCACCAGCAGCGCACCGGCGGTTGAGCCGATAAACGTCATCAGGATATTGAGCTTCTGATCCGCCAGGTTCACCACCTTGCGGCGGATAAAATAGAGCGAAGCAGAAAGCGATCCCCCGCAGGCCTGCAGCTTGTTTGTCGCCAGCGCCTGCGCCGGAGGCAGCCCTGCCGCCATCAGCGCCGGAACCGTCAGTAACCCGCCGCCGCCCGCCAGGGAGTCAATAAATCCCGCCAGAATAGCCACGAAAAAAAGCGCCACCAGTACCGTCGGCGACACCATAAACAGCTCAATAAAGCTTTCCATTACAGCACATGCTCATCCAGTAGCGCCTGGCAGGAAGGCGGCAGCGGAGGCGGCGTCTTCTTCACAGGAGAGGTTGTTCCGGGTTTTGGGGGTTCAAACCAGCTTTGTAGCTCGGCTCCGCAGCCATCGCCTGGCGGCGGTGGCGCCTGTTCTTCGCACTCCAGGCTGCCCGCCGGGCAGCGCAGACGAACATGCATATGTGCGCGATGCTGGAACCATGGCCGGACTTTGCGTAGCCACCCGCGATCGTTGCCAGCATCGAGGCAGAGCTGCTGTTTGATTGCCGGGTTAACAAAGATACGCGTGACGTCGTTATCTTCTGCCGCCAGTTTAATCAGATGACTGATTTGCGGGCTCCACAGCGACGGCACCACGCGCTTGCCGTCGCGAGCCACCAGATCCAGCGCCTGCGGTTTCAGGAGCTGCGCTGAACTCCAGCGCGTCTGCGGGAGCTGAAGGAAAATATCAACATCCAGCCCGCTCTGGTGACTGGCATGACCGCCGTTAAAGCGTCCGCCCGCTGGCATCCCCATATCGCCAATCAGCAACGTCCCCATGCCCTGACTCTGCACCTGATTGCCCAGGCGCTGAATAAACTGGATCAGGTCCGGATGGCCGAAGTAGCGGCGCTGGTCGGTGCGCATGACCTGGTAACTGGTCGCGCTCAGCGGCAGCGCCTGCGCGCCGACAATACAGCCGTTGGCAAATGCGCCAATTGACTGCGCGCTGCCGCTAATCGGCTGGGTGATTTTTTGCCACGGCGTCGCCGCAAGGCAGGCAGAGCTGGCGACCAGCGCCAGCAGAGCGATAACGGTTTTTTTCATCGATTACCAGCGTGGAATTGATGTCGTCACGTCGCCATTTTGCGCGCGTTGACGCATAAAGTGATCCATTAGCACGATCGCCAGCATGGCTTCCGCGATCGGCACCGCACGGATGCCCACGCAAGGATCGTGGCGACCTTTGGTGATCATCTCGACTTCTTCACCGTGACGGTTAATCGTATGACCCGGTACGGTGATGCTGGAGGTCGGCTTCAGCGCGATATTCGCGACGATCTGCTGACCGCTGCTGATACCGCCAAGAATGCCGCCCGCATGGTTGCTCTGGAAACCGTTTTTGGTGATTTCATCGCGATTTTGGCTGCCGCGCAGTTTCACTACCTCAAAACCATCGCCAATTTCCACGCCCTTCACCGCATTGATGCTCATCAGCGCATGGGCAATGTCGGCATCCAGACGGTCGAATACCGGCTCACCGAGCCCCGGAGGCACGCCGTCCGCGACCACGGTCACTTTAGCTCCGATGGAGTCGCCCTCTTTTTTCAGGCCGCGCATCAGTTCATCAAGCGCTTCAATTTTATCCGGATCCGGACAGAAGAACGGGTTTTGTTCAACCTGTTCCCAGTCTTTGATCGCCAGAGGAATATCGCCCATCTGGGTCAAACAGCCGCGGATAACAATGCCGAATTTTTGCGCGAGGTATTTCTTGGCAATCGCGCCAGCCGCCACCCGCATCGCGGTTTCACGCGCTGAGGAACGTCCGCCGCCGCGATAATCGCGCAGGCCGTATTTCTGCTCGTAGGTATAGTCAGCGTGCCCAGGACGGAAAACGTCTTTAATCGCGCCGTAATCCTGAGAACGCTGATCGGTATTCTCAATCAGCAGACCAATGCTGGTCCCGGTCGTCACGCCTTCGAAGACGCCGGAAAGGATCTTCACCTGATCCGGTTCACGGCGCTGCGTGGTGTAGCGCGAGGTACCCGGACGACGACGATCCAGATCGTGCTGCAGATCGGCTTCCGTCAGCGGAATGCCCGGCGGCACTCCGTCAACAATGCAGCCCAGCGCCAGACCGTGCGACTCGCCGAAGGTAGTGACGCGAAAGAGTTGTCCAATTGTGTTTCCTGCCATCACGGCTCCGTCATGTTTGCGTGTTGTTTTTAGTCTTTATAAATGCCGAAATGCGCGCGGGCGGCGATCAGCTGTGGTTTGGTCAGCATGAACACGCCGTCCCCGCCATTTTCAAACTCAAGCCAGGTAAACGGCACGTCCGGATACTGCTCAATCAGATGTACCATGCTGTTACCGACTTCACAAATCAGAATACCGTCGTCGCTGAGATAATCCGGCGCATTACCGAGGATACGGCGCGTCAGCTTCAGCCCATCGCTGCCGGAAGCCAGACCCAGTACCGGCTCATGACGATATTCGCCCGGCAGATCGGACATATCTTCTTCGTCAACGTACGGCGGGTTGGTGACGATAAGGTCGTACTGCACTTTCGGCAGATCGCGGAACAGATCGGAACGAATCGGCGTGACCTGATGGATCAGGCCGTGCGCTTCAACGTTCTGCTCGGCAACGGCCAGCGCGTCAACGGAGATATCCACCGCATCCACTTCCGCTTCCGGGAAAGAGTAAGCGCAGGCGATCGCAATACAGCCGCTGCCGGTGCACATATCCAGAATGTGCTGCGGTTGATGGTCAATCAGGCCGGCGAAGTGATTATTGATAAGCTCACCGATCGGAGAACGCGGCACCAGCACACGTTCGTCCACGAAAAATTCATGGCCGCAGAACCAGGCTTTATTGGTCAAATAGGCAACCGGAATACGTTCGTTGATCCGGCGAATCACGCGCTCAACGATGCGGTGTTTTTCGCTGGAAGTCAGACGCGCGGAGTGCATATCCTCCGGAATATCCAGCGGCAGGTAGAGCGATGGCAATACCAACTGCAGCGCCTCATCCCACGGGTTGTCCGTGCCATGGCCGTACCAGATATTCGCCGCGCTGAAACGACTGACCGCCCAACGCAGCATGTCCTGAATGGTATGCAGCTCATTGACCGCTTCATCAACAAAAATTTTATCCACGCCATCCTCCAGGACACGCTCTACTGTAAATTCGGCGGCTAGTTTGCCACGAAGACGGCGATAAATCAGCATTCTTACGTCAGGCGGACGGGGAAAAATACGTTTTGCTTGCCTGAATACAGGCCGAGTCGGGTAAACTAGCGAAAAGAAATGATGAGAGTGGGCAATGAAAAAGAAAACATCGCTAAGCGACGAGGATCAGGCGTTGTTCCGCCAGTTAATGACCGGCACGCGTCAGATTAAGCAAGACACCATCGTGCACCGCCCGCTGCGCAAGAAAATCACCGAGGTACCGCCAAAACGCTTACTTCAGGAGCAGGCCGATAACAGCCACTATTTTTCCGATGAATTTCAGCCGCTGCTGAATACCGAAGGGGCGGTCAAATATGTCCGTCCGGACGTGAGCCATTTTGAACTGAAAAAACTGCGCCGCGGGGATTATTCGCCGGAGCTGTTTCTCGATCTGCACGGGTTGACCCAGCAGCAGGCTAAGCAGGAGCTGGGGGCGCTGATCGCCGCCTGTCGTCGCGAACATGTCTTTTGCGCCTGCGTGATGCACGGGCACGGCAAACACATCCTCAAGCAGCAAACGCCGCTCTGGCTTGCGCAACATCCGCACATCATGGCTTTTCATCAGGCGCCAAAAGAGTACGGCGGAGACGCCGCACTGCTGGTGCTGATTGAAGTTGAAGAGTGGCAGCCGCCGGAGCTTCCGTAATACGGATGCTCCGGGGGAGTCAGATAGCCTTCGCCATCTTCAGATTGCAGGGGCTCATCTGCCAGTTGAACTCGCCCTTGCCATCGGCATCAAGGGTGACACAGGCAATAGCCGAAGTGGTGAACATCGGGGGAGTTTCTCCCGGGCACAGCTCTGAGACGAGGTACCCCACCAGCGGCAGGTGCGAAACCACCAGCACCGTTGAAACACCTTCATTGGTCAGCGTCTGAAGCCAGGCGCTGACCATGCCAACATCGCCACACGGCGTGAGCTCCGGCATCACGTCGACATTTTCAGGCAGGTCCATGCACTCTCTTACCACATCCAACGTCTGTTCAGCACGCAGGTAAGGACTGACAAGAACCCGTTCAATATCCACTTTTTGACCTTTCAGCCAGGTTGCCATCTGACGGGACTCGTCACAACCACAAACGGTTAAGGGACGAACCGAGTCACTGGCTGCATCGAGGGCAGCGTCGCCGTGACGCATGATAAAAACTTGCATATTGCACCGCTTTTGTTAACCAGAAGCACCGCAGTCTTACCTGCGTAGATAGCACGCAGTCGACCCGGTGGCCGGGCATTGTGCCTGATTCATCCAACGAATGAAACGCTGTTTTTTACCTCAATGGCGTAAGTATAGTCAATGATCGTTTACAAAACAGCCAACCAACAGCGTCATTCATCGCCGGATTTATCTTCTTTGACCAGAACTTAGGTCGTCCGTTCAGCAGCGGGCCAAAAGGTTGCCCCCTGCCCGGCCATGCGCAATAAATTTTCGCATGGGGTAAACCGTGGGCCGTACTGAGCGGCCAGACGTTGCAAGATGGCAACAACTTCACTCGCCCCGAGTTGATCCATATAACGGAACGGGCCGCCAAGAAACGGCGGGAAGCCAATACCGAACACCGCGCCAATGTCGCCATCGCGGGCGCCGCGGATGACCTGCTCATCGAAGCAGCGCGCGGCTTCGTTAAGCATCATCATGACGCAACGCTCAGCTATCTGCCGGGCGGATAAGCGCGCCTGCGGAGCAGAAACGCCCAGCAGCGAATAGACCGCAGCATCGGGTCGTTTTTTGCTTGTACGCCCTTTTGGCTCATAAAGATAGAAACCGCGGTTATTTTTTCTCCCTTTGCGATCGTCATTCAAGATCGCATCAATGATGTTTGCAGGCGGGCTAAAACGTTCTCCCCACGCGGCTTCCAGAACCGGCAGAATTTTGGTCCCGGTATCAATTCCGACCTCATCCAGCAGCTGAATCGGCCCCACCGGAAAGCCGAATTTCACCAATGACTTATCGATATGATCAATGGGCTCACCTTCCATGAGTAAGCGCATCGCTTCGTTGATGTAGGGCGCCAGAATACGGTTGACGTAGAAACCCGCTTTATCAGCCACGACGATCGGCGTTTTGCCCTGCATTTTGGCCAGCTTAACTACCGTCGCAATCGTCTGCGGATCGGTATGCTGATGGGGGATCACTTCAACCAACGGCATTTTCTCGACCGGGCTGAAGAAATGCAGGCCAATCACCTGCCCCGGTCGGCTGGCCTGCGCCGCAATGTCGCCGATGGGCAGCGAAGAGGTATTGGAGGCAAAGATCGTCTGCGGGCTGCAGTGTGCTTCGATCTCAGCCACCATCCGCTGTTTAAGAGCTAAATCCTCGAAGACAGCCTCGACAACCACATCGCGATGGGCGAAGCCCTGATAATCCGTGGTGCCGGAAATCAGCGCCAGCTGACGATCCCGTTCGCTGGCGCGCAGATAGCGGCGACGCACCTGCTTGTCCAGCAGTTCCCAGCTGTATTTCAGCGCATGGTTAATTCCCCGTGCCTGAATATCTTTGATACGCACCGCAAGCCCGCCTTTGCAGGCGGTAACATACGCAATCCCGCCGCCCATCAGACCGCCACCGAGAATGCCGATGCGATTCAGTGGCCCGGCCTGCGCATCGGCGCCGCGATCTTTCTTCAAATCCGTGCTGGCAAAGAATATCGATCGCAATGCCTGAGACTGCGGAGTCATCGCCAGCTCACCGAAGGCACGCGCTTCCTCGGCATAGCCGCTGCTACAGCCGTGAGCTAATCCATTTTCAATCACCTGCAGAATGCGCTCGGCGGCAGGATAGTTGCCCTGGGTTTTCTGTCGGGTCTTTTTCCCCACCAGCCGAAACAGCAGATTACGGCCCAGCGGTCCGGCAAGCACCCGTTCGCGGATCGGCATACTGCGGCTCGCCGGCCGTCCTTTCAGCGCCAGCTCCACCGCCGTCTGCAGCAGAATCGATTGCGGAACCACCTCATCCACCAGGCCCGCTTTTAACGCCTGACGCGCGCGAAGCTGCTTGCCGGTCAGAATCATCTCCAGGGCGCTGCTGACACCGATCAGGCGGGGTAATCTCTGAGTGCCGCCGGAGCCAGGCAGCAGCCCCAGCTGGACCTCAGGCAGACCCAGACGCGTTTTCTCGTCATCGCTGCATACCCGTCCATGGCAGGCCAGCGCCAGCTCAAGGCCGCCGCCCAGGCAGGCGCCGTGGATGGCGGCAATCACCGGAATCGCCAGCCCATGGATCTCCGCCATAATTTGTTGCCCCTGGCGGGCGAGCGCTTCCGCTTCCTGAGCGCTGGCGCAGCGGGCAATCATATTGATATCCGCGCCAGCGATAAAATTGTCCGGTTTTGCGGAAATCAGCACGACGCCGCGCAGAGATTTATTATCACGAATCTGGCGAACGATCGCCCGCACCTGCTGGCCAAATTCGGCCTTCAGGGTATTCATCTTTTCACCGGGCGAATCGATAGTGATGACGCCGACGTTATCCGGGCGAATATCGAGGGTAAATGCCGATGCCATGTCCATTATTCCACCTCCAGAATCATCGCCGCGCCGAGTCCACCCGCCGCACAGGCGGTAACCAGGCCAAATCCGCCCCCCCTGCGCCGCAGCTCATGCAGCGTCTGGGTAATCATCCTCGCGCCGGTGGCAGCAAAAGGATGCCCGTAAGCAATTGAACCACCGAGGACATTGAATTTACTTTCGTCGACTTCCCCGGTCGCCTGCGAGCGTCCAAGCACCTCGCGGGCAAAGCGGTCGCTGGCCAGGCACTGAAGATTCGCCAGCGTCTGCGCGGCAAAAGCCTCATGCATATCGATAAGCGTTAAATCAGCCAGGCTCAGTCCCGCTCTTTCCAGCGCCAGCGGCGTTGACCACGCCGGCCCCAGCAGCATATCCTGGCGGACATCGATGGCGGTAAAGGCATAGCTGCGCAGGTAGCCAAGCGGGGTTAAGCCCAGCGCTTTGGCCTGAGACTCGGTCATCATGATCACCGCCGCGGCACCATCGGTTAGCGGCGTACTGTTTGCCGCAGTGACCGTGCCATGCTTGCGGTCAAAAGCCGGACGTAACTTTTGGTAATCAGCCAGGGTTGAATTTTTACGAATATTGTTGTCGTTTTCCAGCGGTTCACGGAACGGCGGCACATACGCGGTCATCACCTCAGAGGCCAGTTTCCCCTCTTCCCAGGCTTTCGCCGCCAGCTGGTGCGAACGGTGCGCCAGCGCGTCCTGCTGTTCGCGGGTGATACCCCATGTTTTTGCCATTTGCTCTGCGGTATCCCCCATCCGCAGCCCGGTCGAATACTCGGCCACCGCAGGCGGTACCGGTAAAAGATCGCGAAGGCGTAAACGGGAGAAGAGCTTCAGACGCTGCCCGAGAGTGCGCGCTTTATTGGCATCCACCAGCGTTCGGGCCAGCTTTTTACTGACGCCGATCGGCAGAACGGATGAAGAGTCGGCGCCGCCGGCAATACCTGCGCGGATCGTTCCCGCCATCAGGCTCTCCGCGACGTTGGCAACCGCCTGAAAACTGGTGGCGCAGGCGCGACTTACGCTGTAGGCATCGGTGTGTACGCTCATGCCGGTGCCAAGCACAATTTCGCGCGCAATATTTGGCGCTTCGGGCATCTGCACCACCTGGCCAAATACCAGTTGCTCAATCATTTCCGGGGGAATATCGCTACGAGCCAGCATTTCGCTGATAACCATTTTTCCCAAATCAACGGCGGGAACACCGTGAAATACCGTGGCCTGGCGGGCAAACGGCGTACGTAAACCGCTGACAATGGCAATGCGATCGCCTTGACGGGTGACAAGCGGTAATGGCTGACTCATGACTTTCCCCTGTTAACCGATAAAACCAAGTGGTCTGACCTGATAACAGTTTTAACTAATTTTTTACATTAAGCCAATCAGCGAAGAGAAAAAGTGGGAGCCAAAACACATACAAAGCAGGAGATAACGCCCCTGAAGGGAGGGGCGTTGAGGAGAAATTAACGCAGACCAAGCTGGAAAATCAGCGTTTCGGCTTCACAGCAGAAGACAAAATCGATATCCATCTGCACTCCGCCTTCAACGTCGGTAAAAGTCGGGGTAATTTTGCACGGTTCAGATTCCACACCCCGTGCTTTCTCAGTCAATGCGGCGAGAGTTTGTTCCGCTTCGGCGCGATTGGCAAAAACCCGGCTGTAAGAGGCGGTGCAATCGGTGTTGTCCATAATGGTGCCAACATCCATACAGCAGCAAACCGGGGTTTCATCAGCACTACATTTACTCATCGTAGATTTCCTCTGTATATGCACTCAAGGTGCCAGACAAATAATGAGGTTATTTTACGCGCGGCGCCTCCCGGCCTCCAGTCGTTAATGGCGACAAAAGTCCTAAGTGACCGAAATCACACTTAAAAATGATCCAAAACAAAAAATGCCCTGTTTAGATAATGCGAACGAGGCCAATTTTGCTAACTGGATCGCTTTTTTCGTATCACAACTGAAAAATCTCATAAACAAACTTGCAACATCTCATCTGGTCAGACCTATACTCAGCGCACTGGTCTGATTTCTCTGTCGTAAAGCAGACCCTACACTTCGCGCTTCTGTTACGGCATGTAACATAGTTTAAATAAAAATAACTCAATGAGGTTATGGGCATGAGCCAGAAAACCCGCTTTACCCAATCTGCCCTCGCAGTGGCTGTAGCACTTGTTTCAACACAGGCCTGGTCAGCAGGCTTTCAGTTAAATGAATTCTCTTCATCAGGTCTGGGCCGCGCCTATTCCGGTGAAGGTGCAATTGCTGACGACGCGGGCAATGCCAGCCGTAACCCAGCATTGATTATGATGTTCGATCGCCCGACGATGTCTGCGGGCGCGGTCTTTGTCGACCCTAACGTCAATATTTCCGGCCAGTCTCCAACAGGCAAAAGCCTGAACGCCGATAATATTGCGCCAACCGCATGGGTGCCTAACTTCCACTTTGTATCGCCGATTAACGATCAATTTGGTTGGGGGGCCTCTATCACCTCTAACTATGGTCTGGCGACCGAGTACGCCGATGATTATGCCGCCGGCAGCATGGGCGGAAAAACGGACCTGACCACCGCCAACTTCAACCTGAGCGGCGCCTATCGCCTGGACAGCCACTGGAGCTTTGGCTTAGGGTTTGATGCGGTGTATGCGAAAGCGAAGATTGAGCGCTATGCAGGCGATTTGGGGCAAATCGTTGCGGGCTCTGGCGCACTGCCGCCGCAGCTGGCCGGCCCGGTATCGAAAATTCCTGCCGATACACAAATTGCTCACCTCAACGGTAACGCGTGGGGCTTTGGCTGGAACGCCGGTATTCTTTATGAACTGGATAAGAATAACCGCTATGGCTTCACCTATCGTTCTGAAGTGAAAATCGACTTTGACGGTAATTACAAAAGCAGCTTACCTTCCGCGTACAACCAGATCCTCGGTAACTTCGGGCTTCCGGCGGGTACCAACGGTCAAACTACCGATGGTTCTCTGACGCTGAACCTGCCTGAAATGTGGGAACTGTCCGGCTATAACCGCGTTGCACCGCAGTGGGCGGTCCACTATAGCCTGACCTACACCAGTTGGAGTCAGTTCCAGGAGCTGAAAGCAACGGGTAGCAACGGTGAGACGCTGTTCTATAAAGATGAAAGCTTTAAAGACGCCTACCGTATTGCGCTGGGTACCACCTATTACTATGACGATAACTGGACCTTCCGTACCGGTATCGCCTTTGATGATAGCCCGGTCCCTGCAAGCACCCGTTCTATCTCCATCCCGGATCAGGATCGTCTGTGGCTGAGCGCGGGTACCACCTATGCCTTCAACAAAGATGCTTCGGTTGACGTGGGTGTTTCATACATGCACGGTCAGCACGTAGAAATTAAAGAAGGTCCTTATACCTTCCGCTCTGAAGGTACCGCCTGGCTGTACGGCGCGAACTTCAACTACCGCTTCTGATCGGTCTGGCAGCATAAAAAAAGGGTGAACGCGAGTTCACCCTTTTTTATTGTCATATTTACTCGCGTTTACTGCGAGTCGATATCTTTCAGATCGCCCTGAATCGCCTGAGCGTTAGGGTTCTCGACCGGCGTAAGTTTACCGCCGTTGGCAATAAAGTCATGACGCTGGAAGTAGGCTTCGCGAACCATGATATACGGGTCGGAAGACTGGCGCAGCAGGCCGTCGGAATCCAGCAACTGAGCACGGGTCTCAACCCCTTCAACCGCCCACTTACCGATAGACATCGGCCAGGTCAGCCAGGAAAGGACCGGATAAAGACCATCAGCCATATCACCGCCTTCATCACGCAGCGTAAAGCTGCCATAGAACGGCAGTTGTACGTAAGGGCCGTAACCCACGCCATAATGACCCAGGGTGCTACCAAAGCGATGCGGTTCAACACGCTGCAGTTTCGGGTTCGCCATCCCGGCGACATCAATCAGGCCGCCCATTCCGAGAAGGGTATTAAGGAAGAAGCGGGTAAAGTGCACCATACCTTTATAGGGATCGCCCTGCAGGAAGTAGTTCGCCATCACCGCCGGTTCTTCAAGGTTGCTGGTGAAGTTACTCAGCCCATTGCGCGCCGGCTGCGGGACATAATCACGCCAGGCAACGGCAACCGGACGCAGCACGTACGGATCCACCACGTTAAAGTTGAAGTCGAACATCGTACGGTTAAACCCTTCAAGCGGGTCTGAACGCCCCTGCGGCAGATCGCCAGAGCTGGAACTGGCACATCCCACCAGCAATGTGGCGCCAAGCGCAAGCGCCGACAGGCGAAAATTCATAGGTGTCTCCCTGTTAATTTTGGCTATTGCGGTGGGCTATCCGGGGACCACTGCCTCCATGACGATACCACCCGAAGCAAATTGCAATCTGGTGCCTGCTTTCAGCATAGCCTTCTTTGGCATAATTGTTGCGCCCTGATTCTATACATATTTTGCAATATTCGTATTGCTATTCTTGCCATCAGCAAAAATTTAGGAGGTTATCCCGGGCCAGTCGGGTGAAACATCTCTACGCTTATGAGAATGAAAAAACGCAGGAGGAAATGCCATGACGACAGATCCCAAACCTCACGAGCGCCCTCATAGCGAAGAGGTGGAGGTTGAAAGCGATGAAAAACAGGATGGCGAACCGATTGAGGTCAACGAGAAACGCCTGCCCTCGCGTGCAATGGCCACCCATGAAGAGATCCGTCAGGAGGGGGAAAAAGAGCTGGAGCGCGATGCCCTTGCACTTCTGTGGTCAGCGGTAGCCGCTGGTCTGTCGATGGGGGCCTCGATGGTGGCGAAAGGGATTTTCCATGTTCACCTGGGCGAACTTCCCGGTGGTTATTTAGTGGAGAATCTGGGTTATACCTTCGGGTTTGTTATTGTCATCATGGCTCGCCAGCAGCTGTTTACCGAGAATACCGTCACCGCGGTATTACCCATCATGCATAAGCCGACGCCCGGGAATATCGGCCTCCTGCTACGGCTCTGGGGCGTGGTGCTTATTGGTAACCTGGTCGGTACGGCAATTGCGGCCTGGGCCTTTAATATGATGCCGATTTTTGACGATGCCACCCGCGGCGCGTTTCAGGAGATCAGTTTAAAGGTCATGGAAAATACGCCGTCTGAAATGTTCGCCAATGCGATTATTTCCGGCTGGCTGGTGGCGACCATGGTGTGGATGTTTCCCGCCGCCGGCGCGGCAAAAATCGTGGTGATCATCATGATGACCTGGCTGATTGCGCTCGCCGATACCACCCATATCGTTGTCGGCAGCGTTGAGATTTTTTACCTGGTCTTCAACGGCTCGCTGCCCTGGCAAGACTTCATCTGGCCTTTCGCGCTGCCGACGCTGGCTGGCAACATTTGCGGCGGCACTTTTATTTTTGCGCTGCTCAGCCATGCGCAGATTCGCAACGACATGAGCAACGACAAAAAGGAGCGGCTCAAGGCAAAAAAACACCCTTAAGTGGCGAGAGTTTAAGCATTCAACCCATAGATGCTTAACGAACAAGGAAAAAAACGCTATACTCCCGCCGCTTCGTCCCCTTAGTTAAATGGATATAACGAGCCCCTCCTAAGGGCTAGTTGCAGGTTCGATTCCTGCAGGGGACACTTCTTAGCCGTTCGCCACAATCCGACACAGTTCGCTCAACCCCTTACGTACCAACTATTTAATAAAACGCCTGTTCGACAGCAACGGACTCTATCTCATGGTCAACATAACGGCTCAACGTGTCCGCGCATGAAATATCTCTTGCTCACGCTTACAGACTTGCAAACCGTCGGACGGTGGATGGCGGAATAGAGGGAAAGCGATTGTCAGGAAAGAGTAAAAAAGCCGACAGGCTATCTGGCACGCCAATAAAATTAACATAATGAATAATATAAGTTTTATTCTGATGCCTTCTGTTTTATTTCAGCATAACGGGCAGCCAATTGCTTCAGATGCATCTCCAGTTGAGTCCTGTCAGCAACCGGTAAAGGTTTGCCGGCAGGCGTTTGTGATAATGCCCGCAATTGCTCTTCAGCGGGTATAGCTTGATTAAAGGACTGCATGGCGGAAAAGACCACTGATTTCAGCTCACTGACCGTCATGTATTTCCCCTTCTGCTCATCAAGCCGGTTCAGCCTGCCGCTCAGTTTTTGTAGCGTCGTCATTCCCTGATACCAGCCATTGAGATTTTCTGCCGGCAATGAGGCAGCAGTAAGCTGTTGCTGCCACTGTTGTGCCAGAGATTTAGCCTGCTCCGGCCAAAGCGTCTGAGCCTGTTCCAGAAGCTGCCTGCTCCAGGCGATATTCCAGTCAGGGGGAAGCTTGTCCAGTCGGGCAAGCTGCTGCTGCGTTTGTGTGATAACCGCAGGTGATAACGAGGATCGCTGGCGCAACACATCCAGCTGTGCAGGTGTGAGCGTTGCAGGTAACGGCGCAAGCGAGGCGGCGAGCTGAGTCTGGAGTGGATCAGACCGCAGTAAGGTATGCCAACCCCACGCCGTCGCCACGCTTACCACCAGCATGGTGCACATCCCGGCGACAAAGGATTTCGTTTTGTTTACCGGCGCGGGCATTGCCACCTGTATTCCGATATTCGCCTGGTGTTCTGCTTGCGCGACATACACCCGCTTCGCTGTACTATCCGCCGCGCGACTCCCTTCCGGCGGACCACCAGCCGGAGCGCTCATTGCTCCCTCTGAACCATTCATTACCGTGGCAGGCAGCCCGATCCCCGTCTCAATGCTCGCCCCAGCACAACCGGAGGTGTCATCACCGTTTTCCAGCCGGGCGGCATTGTTGTGCATCAGCGTACGCAAGGCAGCAAACTGACTCAGGTGTTTAAGTTCCAGGCGCTGTAACACGACGCAGAGAGCGGTAAGCAACTGCTCTGCCCGATATAGCTGGCAGAGGTCGCTGTAATTCGGCAGGAGCGTGCGCATCCGTTGCTGCAGACGCTGACTCAGACCACTGAGGATTTCGATGCGGGCATGTACAGGTTGAGGCCAGAGCGCGCCCCACTGATGGCTTATCAGGGCCTCCAGGATTGCCAGCCCTTCATTTAAACCAGACAATCCGGCCAGCTGCGTCCGCGCAAGCGTATACCAGGCAGCCGTCTGCAGTTCAACACCGTTTTGTTCAAATAATGAAAGGCAGAGCTTTTCGGCATATTGCCAGTTCACATCCGGGCGCGCCGGATGGGTCAGCTTACTCAATTCATCACGTAGGGCTGCATAATCCGGCAGGGTACGCGGATCGCCGCCGGTTTTAATTTTATGTGGGGTAATGTCATTCATGACCAGATATCCATCTGACGTGTCTGAAACTATGGAGGATTTTTGAGGCCCGGAGATATGACTGATATGGCGCTATCCGGCCTTACATGCGGGTTGTCGTGTCGAGATACTGCCGTTGCTTCAGGTGTCGCAGCAGGACCCGCCCTTCGGGCATAAACTCGGTGCCGTAGCGCACCAGGCCAACACCGTTGAGTTCAGCGTCAATGGCATAGTGCAGTTCACCTGGAATTTCCTGTTTCTGCAGGACAACGGTTATTTTTTTCAGGCGCGGCTCATATTTCAGCAGAACCGCAGACAATGTCGCCATCAGCTCATGGGCGCTACCCGGCATTCCTTGCAGGATTCTGGTCATATCCGGCAGCCCGTAATCCGGCAGGTGCGCCAGCGTCCCGGCACGGCAGTTGAGAACCCGCAGCATGTTGTCCAGCACAGACAGGATGACCTGATTTTCTTCACTGACCTGATTGACAGCAAGGCCACCGGTAAAATGACCGGTGAGCATTTCATACAGCGAAGGCGTGCGATGTTCCCGGGGCATTAGTCGTCCTTGAGCGGTTGCAGCGTCAGATGATTGTTACTGGCTTCCAGAATGCGCGGCTTATCCGGATCGAGGTCTTCACGCTGAATCACCCGCTTCCAGGTATTGTTAACCATATCCGGGTGACGAAACAGTCCCGCCACTGCCACAAACTGCGCACCGGCTTCCATTGGCATGTTGAGGCTCGCATCTCCGCCCGGCTTCACCACCACATCACGGCTCGCCAACAGGTCAGCTTTCAGAATGCTATCCCCATCCTGGAGCAATTGCTGGTAAACCGTTTTGTCGAAGGTTTTGCGGTCTTTCAGTTGGTAGACACGGACCACCACTGGCTCAGACAGCGAGTTACTCTCGCGGGAGTCGGTGTTCAGCGCTTCACGGGCGGTGAAATCCAGGTGCAACACCTTAATCTTTTTGTAGAACACGGCGTTAAACGCCGATTTGGTGCCATCGGTGATGCCCTGGGTCACCCCACAGCCCGCCAGACTGAATCCCAGCAGGGGTAACAGCCAGCGCGCAGTTTTAGTTAAATTTGTACGTAACACGTCGGTTTCCTTGTTGTGGTGTCGCAGGCTCCAGCCCGGTGTAGTCACCCAGTTCTGTCGTAAAGGTCTGAGGGAGATCCTCCGGGAGGTCATCGCCTTCCATGCCCAGTACGCCGTTCATGCCCAGCCAGAAAGGACCGTCGCCGAGCGGCGGAGCGGCCAACAGACGGGTCCGGGTGGTGAGGGTGATTTTTGCCTTAAAGCGCCAGCCGAGATAAACACGCAGCATCACCAGGAAATCGTGGTACAGCAGACCATCCGGCTTCCAGCCCTGCGCCTCCTGCTCGTTATCCGTCGTGAGCGCAACCAGCAGCTGGCTGCCCGCATCCATCGCTTCGTCACCCAGGGGGGTGTTGCCGTCCAGCAGAAAATCACCATCGCCGTAAAAGCCCAGTGGCCGGCTGACTTCCACAGGCCGCAGACAATACGGGCTGACCCTGACGGTGGTCTCCGGGGCCAGCAGGGTCACCAACGCCTGCATCCCCTCCTGGGTTTTACCAGGCTGGCGCAGCACCCCCAGCAGCGCCAGAAATCGGGATACCGGCGTGGCAATGTGGTTCGCCGTGCCGGGAATACCCAGCCCCACCAGGCCCAGCAGTGACTGCGAAATGGTGTCGGTCCCCCCTGGCTCAAACGTGGCCGGGTAAGAGTATTTACGCCAGATGCGATAAAACTGCGTCAGGATGCGGTGGCTGAAAATATCCAGAAAGCCCTGCAGCGCCTCATGCCCTTCCCGGCGCTGGGTGATGTCATCAAGATAGGCGGTCGGCAAGGGGGAATCCACGCCATACATCCCCATAAATGTGGCGCGGATAACCGGCGGTTTGCTGTCATCATCCTCATCATATTCAACGGCTTTCAGCTCACTGGCCGGAAACCCCATCCCCGGATGCGGGGCAAAGCGTACCGGATCATCCACAGGGTGGCTGGTCGAGCCCATCAGCGGCCTGTGCGGATTACGTTTCTCCAGCAACTGACAAAAACGATAAAAGTTAATGCGGTGAAGATCGGCCTCCAGCCGCGGGGTCAGCCGGGAATGCGGCGGTTGTGCTTCTCGTGCCATTCCAGGCGCTCTCCGGTCGGTTGTAGAATGATAATCAGGCGGTTAAACAGATAGATGTCGGTGTAAAGCGCAAAGAAGCGGCTCAACATCTCGCCGAACAGGCAGATGTCACCACGTCCGGCAAAGCCGTGACTATCCAACGTCACCTCAATCTGCACGCCGCGCACCAGATAGCCCTGTTCGAAGCGTTGAGCTTCACCGTGCTTCACATCGATGATGGCTTCCAGACGGCGGCGGTTCATCTCACTATCAGTCCACTCATACAGCGCCAGGGTGCCACGCAGCACGTCAGCGTTATCCATCATTGAGAGAAAACCGCTGCCAAGGTGGCTCAGCACGCGCCAGTGAAAACGGTCCTGCGCCGGCGGATAACAGGGTAGCGTCGGCGCGCACAGATTGCGCACGGCGATACTGGCCGAAGTGGTTTTCATCACCGTATCGAGCACGGCGCTTTGTAGCGCCCGGCGAGGCAACTGACCATTGGTGCCGGTGAGCGTCAGCGACAGGCTTTCGTCTTCCGGCACCGTGTGGTTATCAAACGCTTCGCCACCGAGGATAAGCCAGGTATTGTGTAGCCCGGACGGGCCGCGGCGCACGCGGGTATGATAGAAATACTCCGGCGCGTCGTGTCGCAGCATTCCGCCCTTGTGGCGAAAGCTCGAGAACGGCACGTAAGAGTGCTGGCTGGAAGACATCACCGAATCCACTGCGTAAATCTCAGTATGGCCATCCTGCACGCGCATCGGGCGCAGCATGTATTCGGTTTGCAGAGAGTTGAGCGTCAGCGGGTCAGATTCCAGCGGGAACAAGTTAATCACCGGCACGCAGTTCAGACGCAGATGCTTTTCGGTAAAGCTGAAGTCATGCTCCCAGCGTTCCGCCAGCACCACGTCGATTTCAAACCAGGGGAGCTCAGCCGGGAATTCCACCCTCTCCAGCCCACGCAGGCCGGTGAACATAAATTTCTCGCGGAAGGTGAAATATTCCAGCAGCAGCTGGTAACCGCTAAAACTGCTGCCCCCTCTCGGCCACAGGTCGTCGTCATCGCCAAACCCCAACGCGGTGAAATATCCGTCCAGCGGTCTTCTGTCCACGTCGCCTGGCATTCTCAACCAGAGACGCGCAGTGTTCATGGTAAAGACTTCATGCATGGCGCAGGCCAGCGGTGCATCGGCGTTAAAGTAGAACGGGATCTGGCTGAGATCGACACGACGCCAGTCAGCAAGATGGCTGCAGTTAAAGCGCAGGCTGATGACCGAGCGCCCGTCAGGGTCTGACGACAGGCGGGCGTGCTCCAGCGACAGCGGCTGAAGCGCGATCTCTTTGGTGGTCGTATAGCGGCAGCGAGTGCCCTTCTCACCGATCGGCCGCGAGTTAACCTCGAAACCTTTGACAATGCGCATCTGCTCTTTCATTTCACGCCAGTCGGGGGTGAACTCCACCACCGACATCGACGGAATGGTGCGCAGGTAGTGTGGCCAAAGCAGGCTGACCAGCCCTTCGGTCAGTTCCGGCAGATCGTCATCGAGCTTCTCTCGCAGCCGGCCCATCAGGAAGGCAAAGCCTTCGAACAGGCGTTCCACGTACGGGTCGCGCGCCCCCGCTTTATCGAGATTGAGCATTGCCGCCTGCTCGGGATGAGCACGGGCAAACTCTTCGCCAGCTTCCAGCAGGTAGCGCATTTCGGCGTCGTAATAACGCAGGGTTAAGTCGTCCATAAAAACCTGAATATATGAATTTTAAAGGTATGCCAGGCGTTTTTACCCGCAGAGCACCGCGCTGCTTGCCGGGTCGAGCACAATGAGACCGGCCAGAAGCTGGTCCATCTCAGGCTGTAACCGTGATTTATCGGTTTCACCACGTGTGGCTTTCATGCGCAGCAGTCTGAGGCGACGCGATTTCACTTCAAACAGCAGTGCCGGCGTCCACTGCGTGAGGGTGATGGACTGCGCAGCGCTATCGAGTTCCCTCAGCAGATGCAGGGCCAGTTCATTCTTACCTTTCTGTTCGGCCACGCGGGCCATCAGCAGGCGCAGTAGCCATTTATCTTTTATGGCATCGGTACCCGGGCGTGTTTGCAGCCAGTGAAGAGTGGCATCCAGTCCGTCACTGTCAGCTTTCTCCAGTGCTTCTGGTTCAAGTGCCAGAATGTCGTTGTCAGCCCCTCTGGCGGCATTGACCGGTTCATCCCGCCAGCCGGATATGTCGTCCAGCACGTTCTGATTTATCCAGTTCAGCGTGACCTCATCGGCAAAGGGCGTACCGTCATTAAAGGCCAGCGTTTCAAGTCCGGTGAGGCGGCGCAGCAGCCCTTTCAGGTCGGCGGTGATGATGTCGGCCAGCACTGCTTGCCCGGACTTCAGCAGGGCCTGATGGATATACCACTGCAAATCCAGCCAGAGATGATTAGCGCCGCGTGAGAAGGTGCTGTCCGCCTGCTCCAGTATTTCCAGCCAGCTCTGCTGCAGGTACAACCGCTTGAGCATGGCCCGCTGGTCAGCCCGCGGCGGTTCGATACGCGTTTTCCCTTCGGCATTCGGTGCCGGAATAGCGCTCAGCGTGTCATGGCGTAGGCTTTTCATTAGCCGATGTGCCGCAAGCCAGCCATCGGGTTGTTCACGCAAATATCCGGTCAGGATTCGGGCCTGGGCCAGTAAATCCTGACCGGACGTGATGCGACTCAGGACCGGCGCGTCAGGCTCGGTCGTAGGCGCGGAGGTCTGTGACTGCCCCTTGTTACCGGCGTTTTGCGGCACCACCGCATCCACGCCACCGGCCTTCATCAGACGAGATTCCAGCGCGCTGTACAGGGCATTCATCTCCGGACGTGACGCTTCCGGCCCGGTTTCCAGACTGTTGCGGATGAGCAGCAGCGCACCGGCTGTGCGCAGGGCATCCTCGCGCACCACTTCCGGCCAGAGTGACAGGCTATCGAGAACACGGGAGCCTGCGAGCCACTCCAGCGCCGGTTTACGGCTCCGCTCCCGCTGAGGGTGAAGTTTCGTCCCATAGTGCTGCAACAGCCCCGCCAGCAGCTCAAGCCCTTCGGCAAAACCGGCTTCGCCGTCCTGGTGCAGGCGCGCCCAGCAGTAATAGGTGGCAACCCGGATATCTTTAGCGGTGCCAGTCAGCAGCTTTTCAGCAAGCGTGCAAATCAGCCCGGTATTGATGCCGGAAAGTTTGTTGACCTCTTCGCGGATACGCTGAAAATCCTCGTCATATCCCGGGTCTGCTCCCGTCGGACTGGTATCGCTGACCGGGGCAAGCCAGGGATGCCAGCTTTCCGTGCGTACCTGCGCCTGTTGCGACAGCAGGTTTTTATCCGCCTGACAGGCGGCAACCAGATCCTGCAGAGTGCTCATCATTCGCTCCCATCGATGTCACTGTTTCCGCTGTTGTCCATCAGCGCCTGAGCGGTGGCCGCGCTGTCGACACTGAATATCTGATCCGGCAGCGTGAAACCGCGCAGATCCAGCAGCGTCAGCGGACCTTTTCCGAGTTGTGAGCGCAGTACCCACTGCAGGATTCGACCGTCCGGGGCGGTAAAGCTCATCATCCACTGGCTACGATCAAGCTGCTGGCGCTTGCCCTGCTCCAGCCAGCGAATAAAGCCCCAGGTGCCGCTGTAATCCCCAAACAGGCGCGCACCGGCGCTGGTTGAGGTCCAGGTCAACATCGTGCCTGGCTTATACGTTTCTCCCGGCCAGCGGAAAGATTGCCAGTCGGCCATCTGGTTAAAGTAATGCAACTTTTGTCCATCAATTGTCAGTTGGGTTTCCACCACCTGCGGTGCAGGACGCGCCTGCAGTTCGAAGCTGATGCCCTGACTGCCATCGGTGAACAGAATGTCTGACAGCTGGCTAAGCTGGTTAATGGCCCGCAGAAAGGCCGGGTTAAAACTCAGCCCCTGGCTGTTGACCTTATCCGGTACCCACTGGCTGCCTTCCTTGTGCAGCACACCGCTGAGCTCTGTCGTCAGGAAGCGATCAATTCGTCCGCTGTCCTTGCGCACAAATTCAGCCAGCATCGGCAACGAGGCGTCACTTTTGCTGGCGGCAAACGGAAAGCGTGCGTCGAATGCGGTGTGCCAGTTCGCCGCCACCGAGCGGCTCCACTTATCATTCAGGCTCGCTGCCGACGGCTGCAGTACGGTCTCCCAGGCCTGGGTCAGCGGCTGCACAAACATCGTGTTACCGAAGCCGCTCCACTCCTCGCCAAGGCTTGCCGAAATCAGGCTGCCATATTGTTGGGTATCGGTCAGGTCAACGCTTTTACCCTGAAATACCGTCTGCGCCAGGGTCTGCATCATCTCCTGCGGGTCAGAGGCGCTGGCTACCTGCTGCAGACGGAGACGTACGCGGGTGATGCGAGTCAGGTAAGTTTGCAGGCTCAGTGAGTTATCAGCCGACATCACATTGCTGCTGGTGTTTTTGCCCAGAAGCTGAAGCAGCGGGCCAAAGGTTTCATCCAGTGGCCCCTGTGGGCCTGACGCAGACTGGTCAATCACCGGTTTGTCTTTCCCGCCCACCAGGTCTTTAGCCGATTTGATGAGGGAGTCCGAAAGCCCTTCGCTTTGCTGGCCGGTCTGCCCCTGCCACGCCAGCGTATTCATCAGGGCAATCAGCGGTGACTGACGGACATCACTCATCAACGTCAGTTGGTCGGTGACGTCAGCGATATTGTTTGCCGGGTTAAGTCGCAGACTATTCAGGAAGCTCAGCCAGCTGCCGGCAAAGTCGGTGAAGTAACGTTGCGTCAGACGCGCTTTCAGTGCTTCCGGTGACAAGTCTGAGGAGACAGCTTTTCGACTGTCGCTCAGCACCCAGTCAATTTCATCGCGGCGCGAACTGGCCGCTTTCTCGATGACCTGCTGAATCCCCCCTTCCCATGCCTGGCGGGTAAACATGCCTGGCACCACCTCCTCGGTGATGAACAGGCGGCGAGCATCGGTGCCGCTGGTCATGTCTTCCAGAGACACATCGGCAAAATTACGGCGTACCGATTTGAGCATGTTTTCATACAACGTGCTTTCGGCATTGCGGTGCCCAATTTGCTGCAACAGCACCTGGCGGCTCTGGCTGACCAGTTGCGTATTCGGCGTAATTTTCCACTGCGGCTGCTTTGGCAGTTCGGAGATGTAGAACGCCCACAAATCCGGTGACAGGCTTTGCCACAACCCGGTTGAGATGCCTATGCGCGTCGGCTGCACCACTTTCATGGTCTGCGCGTAAAACGCGCCGTCGGCTTTATCCGACCGGGCCATCATCAGCCAGGCTTTCAGCTGGTCATAGCCCGGTTTCGCCAGCTGCGCACGCTGGTCACTGTTCGGCGCTGAGTTAGCCAGCGCGCTGAGCTTTTGCGTCAGGGCGACATTCGCCGGATCGCGAATCAGTCGGTTGTTCACCACGCCGTACCAGGGCAGCATCGCGTTCAGCAGCTGCGGGTTGTGGTCGAGACCAAAGCGCTGATACCAGGGCGCTCCCTCCCGGACACGGTGCAGCAGGCGACCGGCGTCATTACGCAGAGTATGCAAGGCCGTCAGTTGGTAATCCGATACGGAAGGATGCTCTACCAGGGCATGAGCCTGCTCAGCAACAGAAACTATCTGCATGCGGTTGACAGCGAACGACAGCAGCGTCCCCACTCCCCAGACACCGATAATGGCCATCAGCGTCCAGGCAAGCGTCTGTTCCCACGCCATACCGACACGGCGGCCACGTATGCGGGCGCAGTCGTCAACGATACCCTGCCAGGACCCCGGCAGGGTCAGCGCATGGCGTTGCGATTCCGGGACATATTTCTCAGCATCGGCAGATGCAGGTGCTGCTGCTCTCTCAGATGTATCAGCGGTTTTATCGCCTGGCAGGCTGAACATCAGGCCACGCAGTGGAACGCGCTGCTGAGAGTCGAAGAGCCATGGCACCAGTTGCTGAGCCCAGCGGGCGATACCGCCGTCTTTCAGACGCTGGCCCAGGCGCAGCAGGAAGTCGTGACCGTTGTTCTCAGCGACCTGACTCACCCCCTGCGTTCGCAGGACCGGTAGCAGCAGTTCTAGCTGGCGGGTAATATCGTCAGGCTTAGCACGCAGCGGGAAACGGGCTCCGACCGCCTGCTCAGGGCGTGTAGTCTGCGACCAGGCGCTGTCGCACAGTTGCCACAGCCAGACCGGCGCAGAGTAACGCAACAGTTCGCTGATTTTTTCCAGTCCGCGTAAATCGCTGTCGCTGATTTGTGGGGTCAGATTAAGCGACTGCGGCATGACGCGAACAATGCCGTCCAGTGGGCGCCCGCGGCGCAGCTTGCGCAGCGCGGTGTATTTTTCGCGATCGGGCTCAGCAGTCAGACTGCCGCCGTAAATCAGAACGGTACGGTTACCTTCAAGCCACTGGTTGGTTTGCAGGCCTGGTACCAGCTGTTCGATTGCCGCCTCATCGCCGGTGACCAGCAGCAACTGCACCTTACGCTGCCAGAGCAATGTGTAACGTCTTTTGAGATGCTTGCTGAGTGCTGAAAAATAATATTGTTCCGGCGTTCTTTCCTGACTGTCACTAGTTCCGCCATCAGGCGTAACGGGAGAAAGATTTTGTTGCCCGGACAACATAAAAAATACCAGAGAGCATAGTGCGGCTGTTAAGGTGATAACACCTGCCAGCACGAACCAGAAATTATCGTCACCGTTTCCAGAGGGCAACTGCGTTGTCTGTGCTAGAACAAAGAGTATCATCAACAGGACTGCCACGATGAGTAGTCCTGCTCCTAAGGGCTTTGAAACCTTTTTCATGCCGGTTATTCCTTTCCGGACTGTCGCGCGACCCTGATAAATTCGGGGCGCTGAAGACGGGCTGTAATTCGTCGCAGCAAAATGACCAGCCCAGGTAATGTCACTAGCAGTGACAGCAGAAGAAGAGAGATCCCTGACCAGGATAATGCCGTTGAAGGGAAATAGTTGATCATCAGGCTGTACAGCCCGACATTCAGCAGTAACGCCATCAGAACAGAGCCCCCGGGAAACGGTGGCTGAATAACCCAATGACCATACCCGGCTGCAGGGTCGACGTTTCCGAGCGTTACTGCCCAGGCATCATCTTCACTTTCGAGAAGAAGCCACTGGCAGGCGGGGCCATAAGCGGCCATTTCAGCCGCAGCCCCGATCATTGCCCAGCCAGCAAGACCGCCATACCGGACGCATGCGCTGTCATAATCAATGACGCCGCCAGTACCGATGCCATCATACAGAGGGACCGACAGGTCATTCAGCACTCTGCTCACTGACCGCCGTGGTGCATCTGACAGTCCGCTGTGCCAGACAAGATGTTTCTTGCTGGCAGGCGTGAGGGCCATATCCCGTAATTCACTAAGTTCGGTTGCAAGCGTACGGGTGTTGAGCGGCATCGCCCGGAAAAGCCGTAACGCATTTTTTTGTTCTCCCTGATTCAGCATTGACGGTGGCATCAAAAATAACGCACTGGCAAATTCCGGCAAAACATCGTCGGGTAACCGATAGTGCATCGCCAGTACCAGTACGGGGCGCTTTGTTGACCCTACAAACTGATTCCAGTCACCAAAGGATGAATCTGCATCCTGAAAATGAACGTCGACATTCCAAGGTGTGGGACCTACTGACCAGATGCGATGGAATGACTGAGATTCACGATCTTTGTCGCTACCATTGGTCTGAACAATAATCTGGAGCGAGCCCACGGGATAATACCGCTGAATAGAAGGTGTTATCTGAGCAATGAGATGGTGAAGTAACTGCTCAAAACGTGAAATGCCGGGAGTAAGCGGTTCGTCCGGCAACACCGTTAAAGGCGGAATGTCTGCACTTCCCTCTTCCTGGGTATGTGCAAGACGAGGCAACAGCCCCATATCAGCAGCGATGAAAACATGGCTGAGAATGACGAGATGCTGATGTGCACGTAAGCGCCACTTCAGACGCATGTTCCGGCACCACTCATTCCAGTTCCAGACACGAATTGCCCGCGTTTCCCAGCAAAAACTGTAGACGGCGATGACTGCCGCAATGCCGGAAAATGTTCGGATCGTCAGTGGCAACCAGAACCCGCTGCTTAACGAAGGTAATCCTGTTGTTGGTGATTTCAGCACAGCCACAAGCAGTCCAATGAAAAGACCCAGGATAATAATCAACAGACAAACCCACGGTGACCAGGATGGTGCCAGCTCTTTTTCAGACACTTCCGGCAGAGACCATCCCATCAGCCAACCTCCATATCCTGCATGCTTGCAATGACGCTCGCACCACACTGCGTCTGGCAGCCATGTAATACTATTCCGCGCCCGTTTTCTTCATACGCAGAAACATCGCACTCAATGATTTTGTTTGTGCCATGCTCTGGGCAACTGACGGTGTCATTTAAAAGTGCAGCATTCTTCCCTGAAATATCGAAACTGGATGAGGCCGATGTGACTTTGCCACCATGCGAAGTGGCGTCTCCCAAAACGACGGCAAATTTCCCCATATTTCACTCCTTAAAATTAAAGTGCATGCATCGCCAACCGTTGATGTTATTTTTTGAGTTGCAGCCGTTCCATTTCATGGGTTCTCTTTTCTGCGGCATCGACTGCCACATCTCTTCTTATAATTGCAGGCATAGCAGGGATCGTCAGTTTACCTGTCCAGTAATAGTCGTCACTTTCCAGCCAGTCAGCCTGATAACGTAATTCAGCAAGGCTTTCCCTGTCCCAGGAGTGCCAGCAATAGCCAACTGGCAAATCATAGGCAACGACCCTGCTCATGAAGCGCTCATCCATTGGCAACGAACTGTGATCTGTAGGCCGCTGAACATAAGTACGAACATCTTCCAGCATTTCTTCTCTGGACTGTTTTTCATATCTGTTACGGTCTTCTTTTGATCCCGGCCCGGGCAATTTAATCCCTGAGAGATCTTTGAGTTTCATTTTCTGGTCAAAATAGCCGTAGAGCGATATATAATAGCGGTAGTCGACATCAATGGGGATATTCTTGCCGGGATCTATTTGTCCGTAACCATAGCCAATTTTTCCTGTCTGTTTTTCTTTACTGCGATAATCCTGGTCAAAATTCTCCAGTTCTTTCGCTGTCATCGGCTCTGGCACCAGAGGGGCATTAATTGCCAGTTTTTGTCCTCTTATAGGTTCTGGCCAAGTCATTTTTTGCATTATTGATGTCGTACTGTCCCAGAATGGATTACCATCGCCCATATCACTAAAGTTTGTTTGCGGGTTAGGTTCACCCCCACAGGGAATATTTCGCCCAAGCATACGAACATATAGTGTCTCACCTGCTGCTTTAAATAATGAATGAGGTTCAGTAAAATGACTGGCTTCCGTATTGGGTAATCCCTGCCAGCCAATACTGCGTAAAGGCACAGATCCCATCACCCGATCATGAGGGTTACAGTAGATCCATGTTGTGCCATGGTTATCACGCTCAGGCACACCTCCGTGAGTTTTACCTTCCGGCGTCCAGCTTTCGCCATCACTGCTGGCCCCGGCCAGTAATCTTTCATATCCTTGTTTCTTCAGGCGTGTTTTGTTTTCAGCCACTTTCTTTACAATATCGGCAAATGTCGCTTCTCTGGCTTCTTTACTGATGATTTCATTCATGGGATATGAAATATAAGTTGTCATTTCATTATCCAGCGCATAGGGCGAATTCATCACAAACAGTGCATCCGGGGCTTCGATTGCAGCAGCGGCCAGGGCAATCATGGTTCCCTGGCTGTGTGATAACACCGTCACTGTATCTTCAGGATGTTTGTCACGGATGGTTTTAATGAGCTTTGCCAGACGACCTGCTGCATGAGCATAATAATGACGTGGTGGAGCTGCTGTAAGAAGTCTGTCGCGTTCCCCGTTCAGTAATTGAGTGCTGAATGGAACCGGAATGCCCAGTGCTGAAGGCCAGTTATCAAACCCTTTTTCACTCCATAAACTGACCAGCTGGTTGCAGCCATTCTGGAACGGGCCGCCCCCCCAGTAAAAGGGCCCTTTATTTTTTCGCTGCTCAGGCATCAGGTCGTAATAATTATCACCCTGTTTATTTTTTAGCGGGATCGCATATTTGTCGGTTTCATTTTCAGCAGCACGATAACCCCAGTAAAAGCGGATAACAGGAGAATGACCTTCTTCAGTTATTTTTCGCGGCGGCACTACCCAGGTAGTGTGTTCATCACTCCAGTAAGCTTTTTCATATTTGTTCCCCAGTAACTGAAATTGCTCATCCAAAGATGTCAATTCCAGTCGTTTATTCAATCCGTCGCATAGTGCCTTTTCAGCATGGTCATACCATTCACCCTCAGAATTTACTCCATGAACGAATATAATCAGTCCAGGCAATTGCAAGGGAGGTTGAACCTCTGCATTAACTTTAACATTTTTATGTGATGTCACAGAATAGGAGAATGGAGCGCCATTATCTGTAGTATAGACCTCGACCTTTCGTGTAGGAGACGTTTTATTGTTCATTTGACACTCCTTCCTACTGGTTTTTCGGTTCAAGGTTACGATCACATTGCATAATTTCCTGGGGTACCTGAGAAACGTCAAAAGAAAGCTCTGGTTGATAAATTGGCCCCGTTACTCCAGGGTAAGCAGGATTAGATTTTTTGGTGGCCGGACTAAATGTCCACTTCAAGGCATACGCACTAGTCGGAGTTCGTTCCTTAAAAGCGTACTCAATCATATAAAATCCATCATTAGTTACCAGCATGTCGTAGTCTTTTGTATCACCATTGGGATCTTGTGTATTTGAACCGTACGTCACTGAGCGTACTGTTTTCCCGCCATCTGTTGTCACAGCAACAACATTCAGACACCCTTTATCAGATCCCTTACACGCTGCCTTATTATCATTTGCTGTTATTGGAAAAGCCAGATAATCATCCCGGTTTGATAACCAGAACAGACGTCCTTTAAATAAATAACCTGAAGAGAGTGTAATCTGGATATGAATTCCTTTCGCTTCATTATTATAAAATGTTTTCCCATTTTCGCAGCGGGTGTACTCTTCAAGCGTAAAGTAACGGTCTTTATCAATGCGATAAATTATCTGCGGCGGGCCATACACCTCAGGCTGCTGTTTTTTCTTTTCCGGTTCTTTCTGCGTATCCTTCATAGCAGAAAAAGGATTCACAAAGGCAACACCGCCACCATAAGGCCCCACTACACAACCACTCAGAACAGACACAACATATATAAAGCAGAAGCGCATAATCAGATTTATCATAACCCTGTTCCTTTCTTTATTTCTTCAATACGATCTTCAGTCCATCAACCGCTTTTGACATTATTAATGATGAGTTTCCTGAACTATCAGTGACACCAGACAAAACTTTTCCATCCGGCATATGAATATCATAATTCTGATTTGCCAACGGTTTACCAGATACAGGGTGAGTAATGACGAATTTCTCATCAAACGTTGAAGGCTCAAATGATTTCATCACGCCCTGCATACTGCCTGAACCGGCCTTCTTTATTCCGGCATTCTTGACCAGCAGTTTTCCGGGGCCGCCTATTTCCACGTTGCCGCCCTTGATTTTGATATAGCCGCCACCGCATATCAGCGTCAGCTCATCCTGGGCTGTAACAACCAGTTTCTTGCCACTCGAAATATGCGTGTCCTGCGTGGACCAGGTGGTGATATTCCCGCCCTGCGCCTGAATATCAATATCGTTGTTCGAGCTGAACAGTTTTGCACCCTCACGGCTGTACAGGCTGAGTTGTTTACCGGCAGCCAGCGTGAAATCCTTCTGGGCACCGATATCCAGTTGCTTACCCGCTGTCAGCGTCAGATTGTCACGGGCTGATAACTGCATATCTTCACCGCTCACCAGCGCCATCCCTTTCGGTGCACTGCCCAGGATGACCTCTTCATGCAGCTGTTCGATTTTCTGCCTGAGGAGTTTTTGCTGACGGCTGACATCGGCAGCCAGCGCCTGAGCCTGTTGTGCGCTGGCGGCAAGGGATTCCATCTCCACTAATGCTGCTGAAAGCCGTGCGAGCGCTGCGCCCATCTCCAGCACATTCCCCTGTGCCTTCGCCTGCCCGTCCGCGCTGATGAAGATGCCCTTCTGCGCCCGGATGGCGCCCCAGCTGTCGGTTCTGAGTTCAAAACCCTCACCGCGCTGTTGTTTTTCGCTGTCGACCAGGTGCCCGAGATTCAGCTGACTTTTGCCGCCGTACTCCGTGCTGACCTTGATATGCTCTTTCCCGCGTTCATCGTCGAGGCGAATTTTGTTGTTCGCCGGGGTGCGCAGGACGTTACGTTTGTAGTTGCGGATAGTGACATGGTCACCGTGCGCCGAGTCGTGTAGCACGCCGGAAATGTACGGTCTGTCCGGGTTACCGTCCTCAAAGCCAATCGCCACTTCGGTGCCCGCCAGCAGCGGCAGGTGCAGGCCGTAGGTATCTCCTGCATATTGGCGTGACTGGCGCACCCACAGGCTCTCGAACCCGGTCTCCCGGTTATCACGGTCAAACAGCATGTTGACCCGGTAGCGGCCGTCTTTATCGATATGGCCGTAGGTGTCGTTTTCGGTGGTGCTGGTGACGCGGGCCGGTAAGGTACCGGCCATCACCGGGCGCGAGCCAGGCTCAGGGCGGAAACTGAAATCAGTGCTGTCCGGGATCCCGTCGAAATCAACCGCCAGGTCCTTATCGCGGCGGGCATGCGTGCGCAGGGCTGTGATAACCACGCCATGAGCAAAAACGTCAGCCACTTCGTAACCGCCGGTGACTTTCAGTACCTGACCCGGAGAGAGGGTCGGGCAGCTGGTGATGGCACGAGTCTGCGTCTGGCCATTCAGGTAACGCTCATGACGAATGCGGGCGTAAAACGCCCCGGACTCCGGGGCCGGATTGCGGTCATGGTGACTTCCCGGTGTCAGGTAGTTATCGGCATAGTGATAGGCATCACCGTAGGTGGTGGCATCCCCGCGGGTCGCACCCACCTGGGTGTTCATGTCTTCCGTCGCCTGGCGGTAGTTGTAATCGCGGGTGCTGACCTGCTTCTGCACCACGTTATGATGGCTCTCCATTCCCCACACCGCGTCCACACCCTGCGAGTGCTGGCCTGACGGTGGCACCGATGTCAGGGTCAGGCCTTTTCCATACCCCTGCTGACCGTCGTAAAACTCCACCACGTCGATGTTCAGGCGGGTATCGGTGGTGAAGCGGAACCAGATACCGACTTCGCCCAGCAGGCGGGAGATAAAGCGCAGGTCGTCCTCGCCGTACTGCATCACCTGCTCACGTCGCGGGTACTCTTTTGCAAGCGAGAACAGAAAATCCTGACCGCGCATGCCGTGGCGCTCGCGCAGGATTTTTTCCACGATTTGCGGCACTGACATATCCTGATAAATGGCATTCTGGTGCGAACGGTCAAGCAGCGCCAGGCGCGGCTGCAGCGTCAGGGCGTAATGGGTTTCATCTTTTGAGGTGCCGAAGCGTTCAAAGCCCGTCACCACTCCCTGAATCACCCGCACCGGCTGCTGCATTTTACTGCCATAGCCCTGATCAACCGGGGCCTGCAGCGTCAGGGAGGCGGGCTTCATCAGCATCATCTCTTTACTGATGGCATGGTCGCCACTGGTAAATTCAATGCGGTAGCTGAACGGTTTACTCAGGGCTTCGTTGCCTTCAAATGCCAGCACATCAAGCTCGGCTTCACACCCCTTCACCGAAAGCCAGTGGTGGTTGTGGCTGAATCTTATCGGGGGATGGTTGCTCATGCGTTCACTCCTTCAGTACGGTTGAAATCCAGTGAGATCCCCTCATCCTCGCTCCAGCCGAGCGTCAGGAATTGCGGCTTCTGTTTTGCAGCCATATAGGTCAACAGCTGCTGGCTCAGTACAGGCAGGATTTGCTGATTGAGTAAGCTCTCCACGTTACGCGCACCGGTATCCGGAAGCAGGCAGGCGGCGGTCAGTACGTCGTACAAGCGGTCATCGATACAGGTGATCAGGCCGTAGTGGCGGTGCAAGCGTTTACTGACCTGGGCGAGCTTCATTTCCACGATAGTGCGCATGGCGGTTTCAGCCAAAGGCCGGAAAATTACGGTCTGGAAGCGGGCGAGTAGCGCGGGCTGAAAATGATCGCGCAGGATCGGGCGCAGCAGTTCGTGCAGGTCGCCCTCGCTGGCTTCCGGTTGTTCGTCCAGAAGTTGCATCAGAGGGTCGCTGCCGAGGTTGGAGGTCATCAAAATAACCGTGTTGCGGAAGTCGATTTCTCGACCTTCGCCGTCGCGCATAAAGCCGCGATCGAATACCTGATAGAACAGATTCATCACATCACGGTGGGCTTTTTCCACTTCATCGAGCAGCACCACGCTGTACGGGCGCTTGCGCACGGCTTCGGTGAGGATCCCGCCCTGCCCGTAACCGACGTAACCCGGAGGTGAACCCTTCAGTTGAGAAACGGTGTGCGGCTCCTGGTATTCCGACAGATTGATGGTAATCAGCGATTTTTCCCCGCCGTACATCACGTCCGCCAGCGCCAGCGCGGTTTCGGTTTTCCCCACGCCGCTCGGGCCAACCAGCAGGAACACGCCCTGCGGGCCATTCTCGGAGGTGAGTCCGGTTTTGGCGGCACGCAGGCGTTGCGCGATGGCAGTCAGCGCCACATCCTGTCCGACCACACGTTTGTCGATTTCATTTTCCAGGGTCAGCAGCCCGGTCTGCTCGTCTTTCATCAGCGAGGACAGCGGTACGCCCGTCCAGTCAGCAATCACCGTTGCAACGGTACGCACATCCACATCAACGCAGAGCAATGGGTGGCTGTCCTGCATGCCGTTCAGCTCCTGTTGCAGCGTGTGAGTCTCACTCTGGCGGGAGATATCCTGGCGGCTTTCCAGCAGTTGTTCGGTGAGTTTCAGCTCCTGACCGTACTGGGTTTCCAGCTCGTCGAGCGCAACGATGAGGTCGTTCTCTTCCTGCTCAATGGCGCTCAGGCGTTTACCGTGGCTCTGATTGCCAAGCGCGATATCCTCCAGCAGCGCCTGCTTCTCCATTTCCAGAGCGGTAATCTGTGAGCGGATGCGGGTCAGCGGTTCCGGGACGGTGTCGAGGCTCATGCGCACGCGGGTGCTGGCAGTGTCGAGGAGGTCAACGGCCTTGTCCGGCAACTGACGGCCTGTCAGATAACGGCGAGAAAGCGTGACGGCAGCTCGCACGGCATCATCGGTAATGTGCACGTTGTGGTGCTCAGCATAGCGGGATTTCAGACCACGCAGCATCAGACAGGCCGTGTCATCATCTGGCTCGTCCACCTTCACCATCTGGAAGCGACGCTCCAGGGCAGCATCGCGTTCGAAGTACTGCTTGTATTCGGACCAGGTGGTCGCGGCGATGGTGCGCAGTTCGCCTCGCGCCAGCGCCGGTTTCAGCAGGTTGGCGGCGTCTGCGCCCCCGGCCTGATTGCCGGCACCAATGATGGTATGCGCCTCATCGATAAACAGCAGAACCGGTGTGGATGACTGTTGCACGGCATCGATGACGTTTTTCAGGCGCTGTTCAAATTCGCCCTTCACGCCGGCGCCCGCCTGCAGCAGGCCGAGGTCAAGCGTGCGCAGAACAACAGGTTTGAGCGATTCCGGTACGTTGCCTTCGGCGATTCTGAGTGCGAGACCTTCCACCAGCGCGGTTTTCCCCACGCCTGGCTCACCGACCAGGATCGGGTTGTTTTTACGGCGACGCGAGAGAATGTCCACCATCTGGCGGATTTCCGTATCACGGCCAAACACCGGGTCGATTTTGCCTTCCTTCGCTTTGGCGGTGACGTCGAGGGTGAACTTATCCAGCGCGTTTTGTAATGCCGGGCTGAGCTCGCTCTCTTGCACTTCAGCCCCAACCGGGCGCCCGACAAACGCCACTCCCCCGCCATGGCTCTGCGCCAGTTCAGCTTCCTGCTGTACTTCGGGACGTTCATCAGACTGTGCATCAAGCAATGGACGCAGGCGCACCAACTGACTCTGACCCAGCGTCAGCAGTGGCCACAGTCCGTCACAGTGGGCCAGTTTTGGCTTACCGACCAGCGCCATCAGCAAATGGAGGCTACGGATTTGCTCTTCTCCATTAAGGGAGGCAATCAGCCAGGCTTCCTGCATCAGCGTCTGGATGTTTTCCGAGAGCTGCGGTCGGTGGCGCACTGAGCGCGGTTGTTTATCCAGCCAGCCGAGCAAATCCTGCCAGATGCTGTCCATATCCCATTCGTAGCGACGGGCCAGCACCGTGAGATCGCCTTCCCCCTGCTCCAGCAGTTTCAACAACCAGTGCTCCGGAAGAATTTCCGCATGCGCGCGGCTCTGGCAGAGCGAGGCCGCCCCTTCCATCGCACGGGCACAGTAAGGGTTCAGACGTCGCAGCAGGATGGCTGGATTTTCCATGAGTCTCTCTCTTTGTCGGTTCCTGGACACGCTACCGCCCCTCGCTGTTTCCCGTGAAGGGGACCAAAGCGCATCCGGTCGGCTGGCAGATTGTGGGTTCTTTGCTCAACGCCCGCGTGGGCAGACGTTCAGCAAAGACAAAAAAAGCGGACAGAGAGGACTGTCCGTCTGAGTGGTTACTCTAAATAGTTCGTGCAGTAACAAGGCGGCAAGTTCGCGAATCCCCGGGAGCTTACAGCGGTAAGTGACCGGGGTGAGCGAACGCAGCCAACACCGTTACCGCGCGAAATATGACGAGTAACTTAGGCGGTGGCGCGTTCGTTCCACGAATCGGAATGAATGATGTTGCCGTCTTTGTAGGTCCAGGTGATTTTTTCGTAACGCAGCTCAATCTGCTCAAGGTGGTTGTGTTTCTCGAAAGAGGGATCCTTGATGTCGTGCATCACCGGGTTCACTTTCACCACTTTTACGTTTTCGAGTCTGGTGTTGAAGTACTCCACTTCCTGGCCTGCGTCGTTGATTTTGTACCACTTGAATTCCGCAGACTTGAGGGTCTGACCGGTGGTCACCGCCTTGTACAGATACGGGCTGGACGAATCGATTTCCTTGGTGAACAGGAACGGCGTGTGGATACGGGTACCCGTCAGTTTGCCGGTGTTGTTATCGGTCGGGATGTACAGGTTATGCTGCTGCGCCACCACTTCGATGCTGCCTTCGCGATCCTGAACGTCCACAGACCCTTTAATGTCCGCGCCGCCGTCGTCTTTCAGCCAAAGATAAACAGGAATTGCCATGGAATTACTCTCCATTGTGTAGTGATGCGCCATCATCCTGCGATGACGCCGGGGTTTTGCCAGGTATCTGACAGGCACTGGCCTGCGGTACCAGACTGATTTCGACACGGCGGTTGAGCGCACGGCCCTCCGGAGTGTCGTTGGTTGCAGCAGGACGGCTTGCGCCATAGCCCTGCACCGCAAAACAGCTTTCCGGCACGTCGCCGGTATCGCGCATCCAGTCGCGCACGGCTTCGGCACGTTTCTGAGAAAGCCTCTGGTTCAGTTGCGAAGTGCCGGTGTTATCCGTATAGCCGGCGACCACAATCAGCCAGCCCGACTTTGCCTTAATGCCGACCAGCGAGTTGACCAGCAGCTTGGTCGAGCCGGGTTTCAACACGGACTGCCCGGAGTCGAACAGCGACATGCTGTCGAGGCGCGCAATTTTCGTTACCGGTTTGGATTTCGGCTGCGGTTCAGGCGGCGGGGGCGGGGGCACCCAGGAGCGGATCGCATCCAGCACAGGCATTCGCAGACGCTCACCCTGATACAGACCGAAGCTCATCCGGGCCGGTACGCCATTGCGCACCCAGCCATCCAGCTGTTCCGCATCGTCACGCAGGACGGTAACGGCGTCGGCTTTTGGTCCGAAATCATGCATCGGGATACGGTCATAGCGGGCAATATCGAAGCTCACACGCTGCAGCAGCTGGTGATTGTTCCAGCCACTGCTGAGCAGCGCAGCAATGGCCGCCAGCGTGAGGATCCCGAGCGAATAACGGAAGGCTCGCCCACGCGGCGTCAGGCCTCGCCCTTCAGGCAGCAGCGGCAGGATAAAATCCGGCAACGGGGAGATAACCGTACTGTCCGTTCCCACCGGCTGCCAGCCCGCAACCTGCTGCATCGCAGTGTGGCGGGAAAGCCACGCCGTCCAGGCCGATGTGGCCAGACTTCCGGCAAGAATCGGCCCCATTCCCCACAGCACCGCAACAGGTGCAATGACGGGAATATCGGGGTTTTCATCCATAAACACGGCTTTGACGTGCTGATGGAACCAGCTCATCAGGCTGTTCATCAGCACCTGTTGCTGCATCGCCATAGCACCACCGGTGGCAACCCAGGCTGCAATGGAGCCCGGCGCTGAAGATTCACGCCAGACCCTCCCCCCTTCCCCCGGGATAGCCGCCTGCCAGAGCATGTCATTCGTCATCGCGCTGCCAACCTGACCATTCAGAACCAGCGGCACAGAATGACCGGTTTCTTTACGCAGGCGGCTGATTTGCCAGCGCAGGGCCAACAGACGACTGGTAAGGCGCTCGCTGTCAGCGTGTTGCTGTGGGCAGACGCTGACCATCACCGACAGCTGACGCCCCCAGTCAGGGCGTAGCCACAGTACCTGGCGGGCTGCCTGCTGCAGATCCTGATGATCTGCCACGCGGATCCAGCATCCCTGGGTGACAGTGAGCACCAGTGACTGCTGCATACATGCCAGCGGCAAATCACCACAGACCAGCACCACGGGCTGACGGTAAGTGGCTTCCGGTAGGTCATCCAGACGCAGGATGACATCATGCTGCGCACGACGACTGGCGGCGTACCAGAGCGTCAGGATAAGCCCCAGCACCACCAGCAGAACGAGCGCAGAAACCAGTCGGGTGACCGGCAGAAAACCCAGGCAGACCACGGCGCTGAGCAGGGCGGCCCACAGCGCAAGCCCGCACTGTTGCGCCGGACTCATTTCACGGCTCCCGGCAACAGGGTCAGCAGCGTCTGATCCAACCAGTGATTCAGTCCCAGCCAGAGTGCAGCCACCGCCACCACACTCAGGCCAATACGCACGGGCCATGACGCCAGCCAGCCGCCCATTCCCCATCCGGTACGGCTTTCGGCCAGGACCGAATGGGTTTGTGGGTAGCTGAACGGCGTGACATGCGCACTGAGCGCGCTGACGAGTTTCTGGCGCTCCGGGTCGTTCAGAGAGCGGAAACTGCCGAGGAACCCCAGCATCATGACTCGCTGGAAGCAGGTCACGACGGCGTGGTCTGGAGCCGGTTCGCGCAACACATCACGCATCCGATCGCACAACGTATCACCAGCGTCCATGGTGCCGAGGAAGTGCCCCTGCAGGGGAGTGTCATACCACTGCACACAGGCGTCATCCTCCACACCGCGATTTTTGACCGCCTCATCGAGCAGCGCACACTGTGCAGTGAGAATATGCTGACAGCTGGCTTCATCGAGTTCGCTCGCTTTCAGCTCACGCTGGACACGTTCGACATCAGCAATGCAGCGCTCCCACAGCGAGCGCCCTTCTCCATCCTGAAATTTCGGGCCATGACGCAGGCTGATCGCCTGCAGCCAGGTGTCCTGCAGGAGGGCATCAATATCAATGGACGCGGCAGCGCCGCGTTTACGCTCACTCATGTTCGCAGTACCGCAAAGAGTTCAAGTTCAGGCTCGCCAAGCATTCCCGGAACGTAAAACATACAGGTGCCGCTCTGGAGCATTTCGATGGCCAGAGGATGAGAGACATCAAGGCTGAAATACTGGTTTTCCAGGCGCAGTGGAATAGCTGCCGGCACATGACGCAGCGGCGTCAGAGGAACGCCCACCCGCGATGAATTGACGATGCTCCTGACATGATCGGGACTGCCGACCTTGCACAATTGCGGGAACTGTTCCTGCAACTGTGCCACCGGCATCGGTGAACGCACGGAGAGATAGTAATCAGCGCCTTCGCGCAGACGTGGGTCATGCAGACGAGCCTGCGAGAAGTGAAGTCGGGCATCATGCTCAAGCTCAATCGCCACCACCCGCGACGGCAGGCTGGCTTCCAGCAGGTCGCCCAGTAAATCAAACAGCGGCGGGAAGACGTTATTCAGTTGCTCATGCTGCCAGACCGGAATAGCACTCACCTGATGCTCCAGTGAGAAGGTCAGCAGGCTGCCCGCAAGCCGTGCCAGCTCCGGATACAGACGCTCAGGCGGGATTTGCGGGTGGCGCAGAAACTGTCCGAGCACGGGCTCAGCGCTGTTCAGGGCATTGAGCAGCCAGAACAGTGACACGTCGGCCACGGCAAAATCTGCCATTCGTTCGTTACTCTCCCGGCGCATATCCATCAGGCGACTCAGACGGGCACGCAGTTGCGTCATCAGCTGCTCCAGCTGGGTCACCAGCCAGCGGCTGCCCTGCAGAGCCAGCAGTGGCGGGAGATAGGTTTCATCGAGTGCCCAGTTCCCCTGCGAATCCTGCTGCAGACGGGCGACCGGACAGGCCAGATAATCGCTGTTGTTTTGATGGGCAAACCGCAGCGTCAGCTCTGGCTGCATCACCGCAATCTGGCGGGTATCATCTCCGAAAATATTGCGGACATCCCGCCAGCGCTGGCGATAGCGAACAGGACGCTCGGCCACCTCATCAGGTTTAAGGCAGTTACCGCCATTCGCCCGCAGCAGCGGAAGGGCCAGAACCACCACCACGTCCTGTGATTCACCTTCAAGCGCCAGCACCGGCGGCAGGTCGTCAGCATTATCCGTGTCGATAAGCGTCCCGTCCGGGAACCGGAGATGCAGATGACGGGCCTGCAGTCGGCCCAGCTTCAGTGTTTCCGGTTCGAAAGCGACATTTATCACGCCCCAGGGCTGTGATAAACCCATCCGGGCGATACCTTCGGCGGACCAGGCCGCATACGCGGCCTGTTGCTGGAAGTGCTGGGGCGAAACCATAATCCCTCGACCCCATAACGGTTGTTCCGTTTTCATCGGCTTCCTGCCTTACGTTACGATTTGGCTTTCGGCATCTGGGAAACCAGTGACAGGTTGACATCCATCCCTTCCACCTGGAAATGCGGCACGGCGAACAGCTTCACGCGGAAAAAGCCCGGGTTGTCTGCAATGTCTTCCACCACCACTTTTGCATCGCGCAGCGGGTGAGAAGCCTGAAGTTCGTCACCGGGGTCGGTCATTTCAGTGACCAGACCGCGCACCCAGGTATTGAGTTCCAGCTCCAGCAGGCGGCGATCTTTGGTGGTACCGATATTTTCACGCTGGATAAGCTTCAGGTGGTGCGCGATGCGCGACAGCAGGAAGATGTATGGCAAACGCGAGTTAATGCGGCTGTTGGCCGTGGCATCGGCAGTGTCATACAGGGCGGGTTTCTGGGCGGAGTTTGCAGAGAAGAAGCAAGCGTAGTCGCGGTTTTTGTAATATGACAGCGGAATAAAGCCGAGGCTGGAGAACTCAAACTCGCGGGTTTCCGGGATCATCACTTCGGACGGAATTTTCACCTGGTTGCCGGTACCGAGGTCATACAGGTGGATCGGCAGATCTTTCACTGCACCACCGGCCTGCGGGCCGCGAATTTGCACGCACCAGCCATTATTGATGAAGCTTTTCACCATGTTGGCTGCAAAGGCGAAAGACGCATGAGTCCACAGGTATTTGTTGTGATCCGGACCTTTCACTTCTTCGACATAGTTGAAACTGCGTACCGGTACGGTGTCCGGACCATACGGCAGGCGAGCAAGCACGCGCGGCATCACCAGGCCGATATACCGCGAGTCGTCGGTGTCGCGGAAGGATTGCCACTTGATGTACTCGGCGCGCTCGAAATAGTTGCTGATATCTTTGATAGCCGCCACCTCTTCCATCGTCTCTTTGAGGAAGAATTTCGGCCCCGCAGAGCCAATAAATGGCATGTGCGCGGCGGCGGAGACTTTTGAAATATGACGCATCAGCGCTACGTCCTGCGCGGTGGCATCGAACTCATACGCTGAAATCACTGCCGCAATCGGCTCACCGCCAGGGGTATCGTATTCAGCGATGTAGGTCTGCTTGTACAGGCCGCTCTGGACAATTTCCGGCGAATCTTCGAAATCCTGACGCAACTCTTCTTTGGACAAATCGAGGATTTCCAGCTTCACGTTCTGGCGAAAGTCAGTCTTGTTCACCAGGGACTGAAGGCCACGCCACACGGACTCCACTTTCTGGAACGCGTCATTGTGCATGACTTCATCAAGCTGGCGGCTGATCTGGAAATCCAGTTCAGCGATATGGTGGTCGAGTAATGTCTTATCGAGCTTCTCGACCTTCTGACCGGACTTGTGCAGACACTGCATGAAAACCTGAACAGCGGCGGTAACACGTTCATCGGCCGAGGTTTCCGCCATTACGGTATTATCTTCAAATCCATTCAGGCCGCCGATTTCAGCAACCGGCGTTAAATTAATTTTGTCGAACAGTGAGGCATATACACCGTTCTGCGGCAGCATTTTTTCAACTGTGGCTGCCCTTCCCTCATTCTGGATTTCGTTATTTACTGACATCAGCATTTTTCTCGTTAATATTCCGTTAAAGTTTCCAGAAATTAATCCTGGCCCAGGGCAAGCGCATTCAATTCACTGCGTAGCTCGTCGGAAAGAGCAGGGTCTTTTAAAATGATTTCCAGTTCTTTCCGGAAAGTAACGTTGTCCAGCAGATTGGATTTCAAATCACGTAATAAATTACGCATAGCAAGCATCACACGAAGCTGTGGAATTTGCCGCGCTACCGCCTCTGGTTCAAAATCCTTCATATCCTGAAAGGCCAGTTTCACACTCTCTTCGGAACCATCGTTGGCGAGGGTATTTTTAACGGTGAGATAAACTTCGGGATTGAGATCCGCGAGAACGCTGTTGAAATTGCGCATAGTGATATTGATTTTTTCGCGCTCTGAAAGCGTCCCTTGAGCCTTGCCGTTGCTGAAATCACCAACACTCAGGAGCTTCAACGGCAGTTCAACTTTCTTCTGAGCGCCACCCGTCACCAGATCCAGTTTTATATTTACACGCGCACGAGGTATCTCATTCTGAAATGATTCAGACATATATATTTATCTCCTGAATAAATTAGTCCTTTTGCCGGACAGAGTATCGCTATATAAAAATATGTTTTTATTTTAACCAGTAATTTGCTTTAAGGTAAAGCAGGCAAAAAAGGTGATAATTACAGCCAGCAGCTGAAATATTTAATACTGGTGTAAACACCGCATCATCACTGGATTTTCAGGTTAAATCGCTCAACTATTTAAAAAATTCAAAACAACAATCTCACTCAAACAATAAATATTGCGTAGGCATTAAGAGAAAAAACTCTCCTTTAAAACGAAGTTATATAAAACTTGCCATGTCTTTGTAAGAAGATATTCATAAAATGAATGGGTTGTATTTTTGCGCCGCAGACATAAGAGAATAATCATCCGAATTTATGGAAGGTGTCATATATATAAAAAGGAGCGTGCTATGGTCTGCCATGTTCCAGGAAGTCACCAAAAGGTCAATGGTGTGAGCGTGTTGAATTTGCCAGGCGATACGGCACTTGATGCACTGAAAAACAGTGCGCGCCGGCCAAGGGAAATGGATACAATGCGGCGACTGGCTTTCGACAAAGCAGTGCAAAGCTCATCCACCGTAGCGAAACCATTCGCAATCTCAGATCTCACGTCAGGCGGCTAAATGAAATACATCACTTTCAGCGACATGCAACAGCAGAGCGACGCGGCAGCGCGTTCACCTCGTTTACGTGCACATCGTAATTTTCACCCGGAATTAACCGATCCCGTACAACGTCTGGCGATCGCGATGGAACCGGGAACCTATATTCGCCCTCACCGTCATCCGCACACCTTTGAGCTGCTGTTAGCTCTGAGCGGGCGCTTTGTGGTACTGACTTTTGATGATCTCGGTTACGTCACTCGCCGCATCGTATTAGGCGAAGAGTGTACGGCGCTAGAGATGGATGCCGGGACCTGGCATGCGGTTCTGTCGCTGGACGCCGGCGGCGTTATTTTTGAGGTCAAACACGGCGGTTATCAGCCGGTTGCTGCCGGGGATTATGTCTCGTGGGCTCCGGCGGAAGGTGAAGCGGGGACGTTTGAACTGATGGAGTGGTATCGTCAGGCTCAGGTTGGCGACGGCGGGCACATTCGCTCACTCTGACCGGGCCGATTAAAAAAACAGTCCGCTGCCGGGAAGCGGCGGATTAGAACCTTTCTATCCCTTCAAACCGGCCAGCATAAATTTAGAAAAAACAAAAACTCGCCCACTGACTGACCTGCGCTGGTATATATTCACATTAGCAATGCTTTATCTGCAAAACAGCATCTACGCGTATTAGCTCTATAATCCCTCATCATATTTGGAATCCGGATGAAACCATTTCGCTACCCCGCTGCTCTCTGCTCCCTGCTGCTGTGTTGTTCGCCCGCCAGCGCCGAGGTTGACCTGGGTTCCATCGATATCTTCTCCGCATCGAATCCAAATAGTCCGGTACCAAAAGGAGTGGTGCTGGGAGCCGCAACCATCAGCGGAACGGCGCGCTACGAGAAGCAGAATAATGAAACTTACGTTATTCCCGGCGGGCTCTACTTCGGCGATCGGTTTATCTATCTCGGCGATCGCGCCCGCTACTATTTTCATATCGACGACAACGTTGCTTTTTACGGCTATGGCCGCTGGCGATTTGGCAACTTAGATCCCAGCGATAATAGCGCGTTCAAGGGCATGGAGCAGCGAAAAGGCGAGTTTGAAGCCGGTATCGGCGCCACGCTGATTACGCCGTATGCGCTGCTGAGCGCCCGTATCAGTTCCGACGTTACGGGTCGCAGCAATGGGCAAGAGTTGCTTTTGTGGGCAGACTTTCCCGTCATCAAAGATAATCTGCTGATCATGCCGGGGATGGGACTGATGATCCGCAGTAGCAATATGGCCAACTACTATTTTGGCGGCGTCTCGGCCAGCGAAGCCACCAGCCAGCGCCCACAGTGGGATACCGGCACCACCGTCTCACCAATGGCGGCGATTATTACCAGCTACCGTTTCAGCCCCCACTGGGTCGGCATGTTCGCCGCGAACTACGAGCTGTATGATAAAGATATCGCCGACAGCCCCCTTGTTCAGCACAACGGCGAGCTGTATGGCATTCTGGCCGTCGGCTATAGCTGGTAAGTGGACGCTATCACGAGGTTTCCCCACCGCTAAGTTCCCCGGCTATCTGGAATGCCATCGCACGAAACGCGCGCGTCGCGGCGCTCTGCCAGGCCTCTTTGTGCTGCAGCAGGCAGGCCGTGCGCTCCAGCAGCACCGGCGTGAGCGCCACCGCGACCAGATCGTCGCGGCCCCGTACGATGGCGGCCGGTAACAGCGTCCCAAGCTGGGTATGTTGAATTACCGCCAGCATCGCGCTGATAGAATTGGCCTCCATGCGCACCGTTGGCTGAATACCGTGCTGCCGGCAACAGGAGTCGATTTGCCCGCGCGTCGCAAACTCCTCGCTCAATAAAATCAACGATTGCTGATTGAGCGCCTCCAGCGTCATACGGCGCTGACCCGCCAGCGGATGATGCCGCCCCACCACCAGCGCCAGCGTTTCGCTGAATAAAGGTGCGGCCACGATATCCCGTGAGCCGCTATCGGCAAAAGCAATCCCGGCATCCAGCTCATCGTTAAGCAATAACGCTTCCATCTGTTCCTGGGCCATTTCACGCATCGTCAGCGTGATGTTCGGATAACGCTGATAAAAAGCCGCTACCAGCGGCCCCATAAAGTAGGTCGTAAACGTCGGCGTCATCGCCACCCGCAGCGTTCCCCGCTGCAGGTCTTCTACCTCCAGCAGGGCTCGTTTGCCCTCTTCCAGCTCCTGTAGCACCCGGCGGGCATAAGTGAGCCAGACCTCGCCGGAATCGGTCAAACGGATCTGCCGCCCGCTGCGGTCAAATAACAGCACGCCCAGCATCTCTTCAAGCTGGCGGATCTGTTGTGAAAGTGCCGGCTGCGAAACATGCAGCGCCGACGCGGCTCGGGTAAAACTGCGATGTTCCGCAACCGCCAGAAAACAGGTGAGATGGCGTAGCAGCATGGGCCCCCCTATAAGCAAAACCAATAGAGTCAATCATAAATAAGTCTTTTAACTTATAAAACAAAATGCGTACTCTGACCCTGTGCACAACCGTAAAGTTCCTCTTCCCGCAACATCTCAGCCTTTCCTCTCCGGAGCCGCTATGTCAGTTCACGATAACTATCTTCAGCATGCCATCGCCCTCGCCACAGCCAATGTTGAAAACGGCGGGCGTCCGTTTGGCGCGCTCATCGTCCGCAGGGGTGATATTGTCGCCCGGGCCGTCAATACCCTGCATCAAAACGGCGATCCGACCGCGCATGCCGAACTCAACGCCATTCGCGACGTCTCGCAGCGTCTGGGTAGCCAGGTGCTCAGCGAGTGCATCATTTATGCCAGCGGTCAGCCCTGCCCGATGTGCCTGAGCGCTATCTATCTGACCGGCATACGCGAGGTTTATTTCGCCAACAGTAACCGGGATGGCGAGCCCTTCCGGCTCTCCACCGCCGCTATCTACCACCAGCTAAGTCAACCGCTGGAAACGCAATCACTCCCGATTCACCATAGCCCTCAGCCCGAGGGCCTCGCGCTTTATCAGCGGTGGGCGGATAAGCACAAATGAACCCGACGTCGCGCAACGGCCTGATGCTTCTGGTGCTGATGCTGATCGGCATCAATATGCGCCCGCTTTTAACCTCCATCGGCCCGCTTCTTCCACAACTACAACAGGCCAGCGGAATGGGGTTTAGCCTCGTTTCGCTACTCACCGCGATCCCGGTCATCGCGATGGGACTGCTGGCGCTGGCAAGTCCGTGGACTCAGCGCCATATCAGCGAAAGTCGCGGGATTGTACTGAGTCTGATGATGATCGCCTCAGGCGCTGCGCTTCGGGAATTCACGCCGCACAGCGGGCTGCTGCTGAGTAGCGCCCTGCTCGGCGGGATCGGAATTGGTATTATTCAGGCGACGATTCCGGCGGTGATAAAGCGTCAGTTCCCCCACCGAACGCCGCAGGTCATGGGCCTGTGGTCAGCGGCGCTGATGGGTGGCGGCGGCCTGGGAGCCGCGTTGACGCCGTGGCTGGCGCAGCACAGCGCCCTTTGGCATTACGCGCTCGCCTGGTGGGCCCTGCCCGCCATCGCAGCGCTGCTTAGCTGGTGGTCAGTCAGCCGCATGCAGCCTACCGGGCAACATCAGGTCGCGCCCCGGGCAAACGGGTCTGTTTTCCGCCGCCGCCGCGCCTGGACGCTCGGGCTGTACTTCGGCCTGATTAACGGCGGTTACGCCAGTCTGATCGCCTGGCTGCCCCCCTATTACATGCAGTTGGGCTATAGCGCCCAGTTTAGCGGAACCCTGCTGGCCATGATGACCGTCGGCCAGACCGCAGGCGCGCTGCTGATACCAATGCTGGCACGTCACGACGATCGCCGCAGACTATTACTCTTGACGCTGATGCTGCAGCTTATTGGTTTCTGTGGGTTCATCTGGCTGCCGCTACAGCTCCCGTTGCTATGGGCCGTGTGCGGCGGCATAGGGTTAGGCGGCGCATTCCCGTTGTGCCTGGTACTGGCGCTCGATCACGCCCGCCATCCGGCGATTGCAGGCCGACTGGTGGCCTTTATGCAGGGCATCGGTTTTATGGTGGCCGGCGCCTCCCCGTGGTTATCGGGCCTGCTGCGAAGCCTGAGCGGTAATTATGTGCTGGACTGGGCGTTTCATGCCGTCTGCGTCGCCGCTCTGATGGGCGTCACCCTGCGTTTTGCACCGGCACGCTTTCCGCAAGCGTGGCGCCAACCTGAACATGCCGCCGATTAAGCCCGAATGTTGCGCTGCGGGAGCGCGTTTCCCGCAGCGCATCCTCGGCATCGCCAATAGAATAAATCCCAAAATCAAACAGCTATCGCGTAAAGGCGGCTACGGCAAAATGCCGTCGCCAGAATGGAATTTATTACCGAATGAAATTAATGTGTCGCCGAATCACGACACTCGTAAGTAACTAAAAATTAATAAAAAAATGCCTCTTGTTTCCCTCATTTTTTAGGCGTACATTAGCGCCATCTGGAGCAGTTACAGCACAGAATTTCGACCTGCCGCGGCCGCCAGAATCCTCTGGTTTTGCCGCGACGGATCAGAATCAACAATGAAGATTAAATTCATTTAGGCGTTTCGCCGAGAACGCGGAGTGATGAGTCGTGAAATACTTTATTATGGGCGTATCTTTTATGGTCATCGTTTGGGCCGGTACTTTTGCCCTGATGATTTAAGCGCAGCCAGAGTCAAAAAAAACGGGAGCCAGCGGCTCCCGTTTTTTGTTGGCACTTTTCTTTCTTTCGCGCCGTTATTCGAGGCCTTCGCCGGCTGACTTGCCCGCTGCTGGCAGCAGCCCGTCGGCACGAAACATCGATTTGATCCCGCGAATCGCCTGGCGGATACGATCGCGGTTTTCGATAAGCGCAAAGCGCACATGGGTATCCCCGTAATCACCGAAGCCGATACCCGGCGAAACGCATACTTTCGCATCCTGCAGCAGCTTTTTCGCAAACTCCAGCGAGCCCAGCGCCGCATACTGCTCGGGGATCTTCGCCCAAACGTACATGGATGCCTTCGGACACTCGACCATCCAGCCTGCTTCGTGCAGCCCTTTAACCAGCACATCGCGACGGCGCTTGTACTGCTCGGCGATATCACGAACGCACTGCTGGTCGCCTTCCAGCGCCGCAATTGCCGCGACCTGCAATGGAGTGAAGGTGCCGTAATCGTGATAGCTTTTAATACGCGCTAATGCATTGACCAGCGTTTTATTACCGACCATGAAGCCGATACGCCAGCCGGCCATGTTGTAGCTTTTGGAGAGGGTAAAGAACTCCACGGCCACATCGCGCGCGCCGGGAACTTCCATAATCGAAGGGGCCTTCCAGCCATCATAAACGATGTCGGCATAGGCCAGATCGTGTACCACCAGCACATCGTAACGCTTGGCCAGCGCGACCACTTTTTCAAAGAATTCCAGTTCGACGCACTGCGCGGTCGGGTTGGACGGGAAACCGAGGATCATCATTTTCGGTTTCGGGTAACTTTCACGAATCGCCCGCTCCAGCTCATTGAAGAAATCAACGCCCTCCACCAGCGGCACGGAACGTACCTGCGCACCGGCAATCACCGCGCCATAGATATGGATCGGGTAGCTTGGATTGGGCACCAGCACCGTGTCGCCATGATCCAGCGTCGCCAGCATCAGATGCGCCAGCCCCTCTTTTGAGCCAATTGTGACAATTGCTTCCGATTCCGGGTCGATTTCAACGTTATAGCGATCCTGATACCAGCGCGAAATGGCGCGGCGCAGGCGAGGAATACCGCGGGAGGTAGAGTAGCCGTGCGTATCGGGCCGCTGGGCAACGGTGCACAGTTTTTCAACGATATGCGGCGGCGTCGCGCCGTCCGGGTTGCCCATGCTGAAATCGATAATATCTTCACCGCGCCGACGCGCAGCCATTTTCAGTTCAGCAGTAATATTAAAAACGTAAGGGGGCAGACGATCGATACGCGTAAAACGGCGTTCAGGACTGGATGCAGTCATAGATTCCTCAGAGTAACGTTAGCGCCCGGACCGTCCGAGCGACGCTGTCGCGTTTGCGACGAGCTTAGAAAATAACCCGAAAAAAATGATGCTGTCGAGGGGGTGAGAAAAAAATAATCGCTGGCGAAAAAAACGGGCATCAGCATCATGACATGCAGCGGCGGAAGTCCTCGATTTAGCCGGTACGAAAATTAGATGCAACATATTAATATCTATTAATTTACCTGTTTATATCATTCACCCTCCGCTCATCACGTTGACACCGGCCCGGCGATCAATCCCCTTTTTTTAGTGTGACTTTTCCCTATTCAACGCTTCGGCTGGCCTTCTGGCGCGAGGTTTTTTATCATGTCGCTTTCCCGCGATAGACACGGCGCACCCATGCACGAAATATTCACAATGCTGCTGGCGGTTTTTGACCGCGCGGCACTCATGTTGATTTGCCTTTTTTTCCTTATCCGTCTGCGCCTGTTTCGCGAGCTACTGCATAAATCGGCACATACACCGAAAGAGCTGCTGGCGGTTATCGCCATTTTTTCCCTGTTTGCTCTGTTCAGTACCTGGTCTGGCGTGCCGGTAGAGGGTTCTCTGGTTAACGTGCGGATTATCGCGGTGATGTCGGGGGGGATTTTATTTGGCCCCTGGGTCGGAGCTATCGTGGGGGTGATTGCCGGCGTTCATCGTTATCTCATTGATATTGATGGTGTAACTGCTATCCCCTGCTTTATCACCAGTATTGTCGCCGGGTTGTTGTCAGGGCTGATTAATCGCAAAGTGCCAAAAGCTCAGCGCTGGAAGATCGGGATTCTCGCCGGGATGCTCTGCGAAACCTTAACCATGATCCTCGTGGTCTTTTGGGCGCCGTCGTTTTCGCTGGGCGTAGATATCGTCTCCAAAATCGGGATCCCGATGATCCTTGGCAGCGTCTGTATCGGTTTTATCGTGCTACTGGTCCAGAGCGTCGAGGGTGAAAAGGAGGCCAGCGCCGCGCGCCAGGCAAAACTGGCGCTGGATATCGCCAACAAAACGCTGCCGCTCTTCCGTCATGTGAACAGCGAATCCCTGCGTCAGGTGTGCGATATCATTCGCCGCGATATCAATGCCGACGCGGTGGCCATCACCACCACCGATCGGGTTCTGGCCTACGTCGGGTTTGGCGAAAGCAACTATCGCGATAGTGATAATGACATCAGCCCCACCACCCGCCAGGCTATCGAGAGCGGAAAAATCATTATTAAAAACAATGATGAGGCCTACAGAACGCCGGAGATTCACTCCATGCTGGTCATTCCGCTACGGGAGAAAGGCGTGGTGACCGGTACGCTGAAAATTTATTACTGCCACGCCCATCGCATCACCTCGTCCCTGCAGGAGATGGCCGTCGGTCTGTCGCAAATCATCTCTACTCAGCTGGAGGTCTCGCGGGCGGAACAGCTGCGTGAAATGGCCAATAAGGCCGAGCTGCGCGCCCTGCAGAGCAAAATCAACCCGCACTTTCTCTTTAACGCCCTCAATGCGATTTCATCCTCGATTCGCATGAATCCGGATACCGCCCGTCAGCTCATTTTTAATTTGTCGCGCTATTTACGCTATAACATTGAATTAAAAGACGACGAACAGATTGATATCAAAAGAGAGCTGTACCAAATCAAGGATTATATTGCCATCGAACAGGCGCGCTTCGGCGATAAGCTGACCGTCATCTACGACATCGACGATGAGGTCAGCTGCGTGATACCGAGCCTGCTGATTCAGCCGCTGGTGGAAAATGCCATTGTCCACGGGATCCAGCCGTGCAAAGGCAAAGGCGTCGTCACCCTCGGCATCAACGAGTGCGGTAATCGGGTCCGGATTAGCGTTCGCGATACCGGGAATGGTATCGATCCTGCCGTGGTCGCGCGGGTGGAAGCGGATGAAATGCCGGGTAATAAAATCGGTCTGCTCAACGTCCACCATCGGGTAAAATTGCTGTATGGCGAAGGGCTCCATATCCGCCGCATGAATCCGGGAACCGAGATTGCGTTCTACGTGCCTAACAAGCTTGTCTCCCAGACCACTCCGGTGTCTCTGTTGCCATGAACGGAGAAAAAATGAAAGTCATCATCGTTGAAGACGAGTTCCCGGCACAGCAGGAGCTCACGTGGTTAATTAACACCCACAGCCAGATGGAGATTGTCGGGACCTTCGACGACGGGCTGGACGTGCTGAAGTTTCTGCAGCACAACAAGGTTGATGCCATTTTTCTCGACATCAACATACCTTCGCTGGACGGCGTTCTGCTGGCGCAGAATATCAGCCAGTTCGCGCATAAACCGTTTATTGTGTTTATCACCGCCTGGAAAGAGCACGCGGTAGAGGCATTTGAACTGGAAGCGTTTGACTACATCCTGAAGCCATATCAGGAATCACGCATCATTAACATGCTGCAAAAGCTGACCAGCGCCTGGCAGCTACAGCAGCAGTCAGGCAGCCAGACCGGGACGACTGCCAATCCGCAGCGGGAAAATGACACGATCAATCTCATTAAAGATGAGCGAATTATCGTGACCAGTATTCACGATATTTACTATGCGGAAGCCCACGAAAAAATGACCTTTGTCTACACCCGACGGGAATCATTCGTGATGCCAATGAACATCACGGAGTTTTGCGGCAAGCTGCCGCCAGCGCACTTCTTCCGTTGCCACCGCTCATACTGCGTTAACCTGAATAAAATTCGCGAGATTGAGCCCTGGTTCAACAACACCTATATTCTGCGCTTACGCGATCTGGAGTTTCAGGTGCCGGTCAGTCGCAGCAAGGTCAAAGAATTTCGCCAGCTCATGCATCTGTAGCAAGGGCTGATGAGAGTAGCCCGCCCGCGCACGGCGGCGCCGGAACGGGCTGGCTACGACAAGATTAGAGAATCTGTCCGAGCGTCTGGCGCAGATGCGCCCCGGAGCCCAGCAGGCCCGGATTATCGTGAACGATCAGGTAGACCGGAATATCCTGGACGAAGGCTTTAAAACGCCCCTTGTCTTCAAATCCTCCGCGGAAACCGGAAGCTTTAAAGAACTCCAGGAAGCGCGGGACAATGCCGCCAGCAATATACACGCCGCCGAAGGTGGCCAGCGTCAGCGCCAGGTTGCCGCCAAAGCGTCCCATAATCACGCAGAACAGCGACAGCGCACGACGGCAATCGATACAGGTGTCGGCCAGCGCGCGTTCGGTCACATCTTTCGGCTGGAGGTTTTCCGGCAGGCGACCGTCTGATTTCACTATCGCCCGATACAGATTAACCAGCCCCGGGCCGGATAATACACGCTCGGCCGAGACATGCCCCAGCTCCGCGCGCAGCTCTTCGAGGATAATCCCCTCTTCTTCGCTGTTCGGCGCGAAATCAACGTGCCCCCCTTCACCCGGCAGACTCACCCAGCGTTTGTCGACATGCACCAGATGCGCCACGCCCAGACCGGTGCCTGCGCCGTAGACGGCGATAGGTTTCCCCTCTACCGGCGTCGTGCCGCCAAACTGAATCAGATGCTCAGCCTTCAGCATCGGGATCGCCATCGAAACTGCCGTAAAATCGTTGATGATCTCCAGATGTGAGAACCCGAGGTTCTTTTTCATCTCGGCGATGGAAAAGGCCCACGTATGGTTGGTCATCGCCACCCAGTCACCGGTGATCGGGCAGGCGATGGCGATGCAACCGTCTTCAACCTCAACGCCCCGCTCGTCAAGATAGACGCGGACAACGGCTTCAAGACTGGGGTAATCGAGCCCGGAATAGGTTTTTGCCTGGGAAATCTCCCCGCTTGCCATATCGCATAATGCCAGTCGGGCATTGGTTCCGCCGACGTCTCCTACTAAAGCAAATTTTGTCATTCCGTTACGGCTCCACTAAAGTCAAAATGATTCTTTTGGCACACTGTAAATTCATGATGCCTTAACAACAACGACCAACGTATAAGTGCCCACAGTTTAGCGACCTATGTCACATTTAGGTTGTAATCTGTGCAAAATGATTCTCAACGCACTGCAAGATCGTCAGGCATAGCCATCAGTTTATCGTTTCAGCACCATTTGCATCGACGCCCCTCAGAGGCACGGGCAAAATCGTGCTTCACAACCTTTAAAAGGAAATTTTTCATGCTGCATCCGCGCGCCAGAACGATGCTGTTGTTATCGATACCCGCCGTGATTATCGGTATCGCTTCCAGCCTGGTATTGATTGTGACGATGAAGATTGCAGCCATATTGCAGCATGTTATCTGGTCCAGCGTGCCGTTGAGTTTAGGCATCGAAGCCAGTGGCCAGCTGTGGACTATCGCCGTACTCACGCTAACCGGTATTGCCGTGGGACTGGTGGTACGTTTTAGCCCCGGGCATGCCGGGCCAGACCCGGCCACCGAATCGTTAATTGGCGCTCCCATCAGCACCGGTGCGCTGCCGGGTCTGGTCGCCGCGCTGGTATTAGGTCTCGCGGGCGGGGTCAGCCTCGGGCCTGAGCATCCGGTCATGGTGATGAATATCGCCCTTGCCGTCGCGATCGGCTCTCGCCTGTTCCCCCGCGTCAGTTCGCTGGACTGGACCATTCTTGCCGCCTCCGGCACGATCGGCGCGCTGTTTGGCACCCCGGTAGCCGCCGCGTTGATTTTTTCGCAAACCCTCAACAGCAGCAACGATGTGCCGCTGTGGGACCGGTTGTTCGCGCCCCTGCTGGCGGCAGCGGCGGGTGCCCTGACTACGGATCTGTTCGTCCATCCTAATTTCTCGTTGCCCATCCCCGTTTATCCGCAAATGCATTTCGTGGATATCTTAAGCGGCGCTATCGTGACGCTTATCGCTATTGCCGTAGGAATGGTGGCCGTCTGGTGCTTGCCGCGGCTGCATGCGTTGATGAACCGTCTGAAAAATCCGGTGCTGACGCTGGGTCTCGGCGGCCTGCTGCTGGGGATTCTCGGCGCTGCCGGCGGACATATTACGTTGTTTAAAGGCCTGGAGGAGATGCAGCAAATCGCCTTAAGCCAGACCCTGACGGCCGGCGACTTTTTGCTGATTGCGCTGGTGAAGCTGGCGGCGCTGGTGATCGCCTCCGCCAGTGGTTTTCGCGGCGGGAGAATATTCCCCGCGGTCTTCGTCGGCGTGGCGCTCGGCTTTATGCTGCACGCCCATGTCGAGGCCGTTCCGGCCGCGATCACGGTCTCCTGCGCCATCCTGGGCATGACTCTGGTGGTAACCCGCGATGGCTGGCTCAGCCTGTTTATGGCGGCGGTCGTCGTGCCGGATACGACGCTGCTACCGCTGCTGTGTATCGTGATGCTCCCGGCCTGGCTGCTTTTGGCCGGGAAGCCGATGATGATAGCCAGGCGACGAAACGACTAGACGCGGCTGTTTCTCTCTTCCAGAGCCTGGGTTACCGCGCGCAGGAAGTCAGGAATATCCATTTTGGGCAGCATGACCTCCACCAGCGTCAGCTTATCGGAGCCAATACTGTCGGCCATCGCCTCTTCAAGCTCTTCCGTGCGCGTCACGCGCCAGCATCGGGAAGGAACATTGGGGGCGAAGGCTCCCGGCAAGCGGTTCCAGTCCCACAGCGCAATATCGTTATAACGCTGCTCCGGACCGTGAATCGCTCGTTCAACCGTATAACCCTCGTTATTAAGCAGCAGGATCAGCGGGTTCTGTTTATCGCGTAGCATCGACCCCAGCTCCTGGATCGTCAGCTGAGCTGCCCCGTCGCCCACTATCAGCACCACCCGTCTGCCCGGCGCTGCGGTTTGGGCGCCGTAGGCGGCCGGTAAAGTAAATCCTATCGATCCCCATAGCGGCTGGACCAGCAGGGTGGCGTCGGAGGGCAGCTTGAGCGCCGCAACGCCGAAAGCCGCGGTTCCCTGATCGGCAAGAATAATATCCCCGGGACGCAGCTGCTCTTGTACGGTACTCCAGAAACTGCTCTGCGTCAGGCTGCCGCCCGTCATGCTTTCCACCTCCGGCGCAGAGCAGTCTGGCAACCTCCACTCTGCTGACAGGCTGGCAGACAGAATCATTAACTCCTTAAGGGCTTGATCCATCGGAATACGGCTGAACCAGTGGTCGCCCACTCTGACGGCAAAAGGCTGAATTTCAATCGTGCGTTCAAGGGGTAAATGCTGGGTAAATCCGGCAGTGATGGTGTCGGTGAAGCGGGTTCCAACGCAGATGATCGTATCGGCGTTTTCGATTGCCTCACGCGTTTGCGGCGCGCTGGCGATACCGCTATAGGTGCCGACAAAGCCAGGCTGCTGCTCATCAAACAACCCTTTTCCCATCAGCATCGTGGCGCAGGCAATCGGCGTTTTCGCCACCCACATCCGTAGCGTATCTTGCAGACCATAGCGCTGGGCGAGGAAATCCGCCAGCAATGATACCTGCCGACTGCTGCGCAGCATCTGCCCGGCATGCTCACGGAATCCGGCCAGCTGATTCTCATCCGCAGGCGGCCCTTCGATCGCCAGACGACGAGCGGGCGGCGTCGCTTTTGCTTTCGCCACATCGGCAGGTAACATCAGATAACCGGGGCGATGGTGGGTGAGCATCTCGCTCAGCACGCGATCGATTTCGTGGCAGGCATTCCCCGCCGTCAACGTAGCCTGCGTGCAGGTGATCTGCTCGCTCATCCGCGCAAAGTGCGTGAAGTCGCCATCCCCCAGCGTATGGTGCAGCAGTTCTCCGCGCTGCTGGGCCCCGGTGCCAGGCGCGCCGACGATATGTAGCACCGGAATATGTTCCGCATAGCTACCGGCCACGCCGTTAAGCGCGCTCAGCTCACCGACGCCGTAGGTCGTCAACAGCGCCCCGGCGCCTTTGATGCGCGCATACCCGTCGGCGGCGTAAGCTGCATTCAGCTCATTCGCACAGCCAACCCATCCCAGCGCTTCGTGCGCGATGACGCGGTCGAGGAATTGTAAATTGTAATCTCCAGGTACGCCAAACAAGCGGTCTATGCCGCAATCTACGAGACGATCCAGCAGATAATCGCCAATGGTGTAAGTCGGTTGCATCTCCATACTCCTCTTCCCGTTGCAGGTGATCTGAGTATTGAATAAGCGATCCAACTGTCCAGATAGCGGTCAATAATCGGGGTGGAAAGCAAAATTTACGCCTTTGAAGTGTGTACTCCGCGCTGAACATTCTTTAGTGTAAACGTATACACAACCTGTTCTATCTGCGGAGGAAGTATGGTTTACCAGGCAAATGCGGCACGATATCAAACGATGGAATACCGCCGTTGTGGCCGGAGCGGATTAAAACTCCCGGCCATTTCACTCGGCCTCTGGCACAATTTTGGCGACGAAACGCGGGTGGAAACCAGCCGTCAGCTGCTGCGACATGCCTTTGATCTTGGCATGACCCATTTTGATTTAGCCAACAATTACGGGCCGCCCCCGGGCTCGGCGGAAAGCAATTTCGGCCGCATCCTGCGCGAGGACTTTTTACCCTGGCGCGATGAACTGATTATCTCCAGTAAAGCCGGCTACACCATGTGGGACGGCCCTTATGGCGACTGGGGATCGCGTAAATACCTGGTCGCCAGTCTCGATCAAAGCCTGAAGCGGATGGGGCTGGAGTACGTTGATATCTTCTATCATCACCGCCCGGATCCCGAAACACCGTTACAGGAAACCATGCGTGCGCTGGACCATCTCGTGCGCCAGGGCAAGGCGCTGTATGTCGGGCTTTCCAACTATCCGCTTGAGCAGGCTGCCGAAGCGGTGCGCATCCTCAATGACCTCGGAACACCGTGTCTGATTCATCAGCCTAAATATTCCATGCTCGAGCGCTGGGTTGAGGACGGACTGCTCGATTTTCTGCAGGCTGAAGGGGTGGGAAGCATCGCGTTTTCACCGCTGGCGGGCGGTCAACTCACCGACCGCTATTTACAGGGTATTCCGGCAGACTCCCGCGCCGCCAGCGGCAGTCGCTTCCTGCAAGCGGAGCAGTTAACCGAGGCGAAGCTCGAGAAGGTTCGTCAACTGGACGCGCTGGCCGGGGCCCGCGGGCAAAAGCTCTCACAGATGGCGCTGGCCTGGGTTTTACGGGAAGAGAAAGTGACTTCAGTCCTGATTGGCGCCAGTAAAACCACCCAGCTTGATGATGCCGTGGGTATGCTGGCGAATCGCCATTTCAGCGCCGAAGAGTGTGCGGCAATTGACGCCATCCTTGCGGCGTAAACTCAATTTTACTTTAGCAAAAAGTGCTCTTATCCGCGATTTAGGAGTTCATCCAATGCTGCGGGGCTTTACCGCCCCGTAATATCACGTTAACAGGCCCAATGAGCGCCAATATCATCCGGTGCTCAGGCCCCGATCGTGAAGGAGAAGAGTATGTTCAGGTCACTGATTCTGGCTGCGGTGCTTTTGGCCTCAGCGCCACTGGTTGCAAATGCCGGAGAGATCACCCTGCTGCCATCTGTAAAATTACAAATAGGCGATCGTGATAATTACGGTAACTACTGGGACGGTGGCGGCTGGCGCGACCGTGATTACTGGCGTCGTCACTATGAATGGCGCGATAACCGCTGGCGTCATCACGATAACGGCTGGCATCGCGGCTGGGATAAACGTAAAGCCTACGAACGTGGCTATCGCGAAGGCTGGAATGACCGCGATGACCGACGCGGCGGCTGGGGTCGCGGACCAGGCGGCGGTCGCGGCCACGGTCATGGCCATCATTAATCAAAAAGGGGAGCCAGATGGCTCCCCTTTTTGATGGCTATCGACATGATTACAGCCCGAAGATCGTGCCGACCAGCAGCCAACCATTGAGCAATACCACAACGCCAACAATCGCCCACCCCGTCCGTTTCACCCACAGGGTATTGACCAAATCCCCCATCAGCTGCGAATTACTGGTGAAAATCAGCAGCGGGACCAGCGCCAGGGCGATCCCAAAACTCAGCAGTACCTGGCTCATCACCAGAATTCTCGTCGGGTCCAGTCCCATCATAATGACAATAAACGAAGGCAGCATCGTTACCGCACGACGAAACCACAGCGGAATATGGAAGCGAATAAAGCCCTGCATGACGACCTGTCCTGCCAGCGTTCCCACCACCGTCGATGACAACCCTGCGGCTACCAGACTCAGGCCAAAGATGGTGGCTGCCGCGTGGCTTAACAGCGGTTCCAGCGTCAAATATGCCTGATCCAGGTCGGCAATCCCCGTGTGGCCATTAAAGTGAAATGCGGCGGCGGCGGTGGCCATCATCGCCAGGTTAACAAACCCGGCAATGGTCATCGCTATCGCAACGTCCCAGCGGGTGGCGTGATAACGCTCTTTTCGCGTACCGTCGTGCAGATTCTGCGTTAACGACGAGTGTAAATAGATGACGTGTGGCATGATCGTCGCGCCGAGCACGCCGGCGGCAAGGAACACGGCTTCACCGTTTGGCAAACTCGGGACGATCATCCCTTTCGCCAGCGGCGCCAGCGCCGGTTGGGAGAAAATCAGCTCCACAATGTAGGCGGCTGCAACAAACAGCAGTAAACCACCGATCGCTTTTTCCAGCGGCTTTTGCCCGCGACGCTGCAGCATCAGGATTAAGAAGGTGGCAATCCCGGTTAATATTGCTCCCTGCAGTAACGACACGCCAAGAATCAGCTTAAAGCCAATGGCCGCCCCAATAAATTCGGCGAGGTCGGTAGCCATGGCGATAATTTCCGCCTGCACCCAGTAAAACCACACCACCGGGCGCGGATAGTGATCGCGAATCTGTTCCGCCAGGTTTTTACCCGTAGCAATACCGAGCTTTGCCGATAGCACCTGAATCAGCATCGCCATCAGATTTGCCCATACCACTACCCACAGCAGCTGGTAGCCAAAGCTGGCGCCAGCCTGAATATTGGTGGCGAAGTTGCCGGGATCGATATATCCAATGGCAGCAATGAACGCAGGCCCCATCAATGCGAGCTTCATCTTGCGCGCTGCGCGACCGCTGCTATTCTCAACGCGACTGCTAGTCATTTTCTGCCTCTGAAATATAGCCTTTGCTATGTTTTATGTTATCAAAATGCGAATGATTATCAAGTTCATTTAGGAAGATGATCATTATTGCTTTGATAGGGGGAAACGATAGCGGCTAACAACGAAAAAAGTGGCATTGATGAATTCGCATCTCGCCAGTTCACAGATTAGTACAATCTAAGCAACTTTTAAAACCTTTACGCTACATAACAAAAATGTATGTTTGATCACTAATTTGGTGATTGGTCACAGTTCATTGCAATAGTGTGGATTTGATCTCGTTTTCTTTAGTCTTGTTACATAGAATGTGCACAGAAATTTAACCTGCCTCATATTTGGAGCAAATATGGACCGCGTCTTGCATTTTATCCTCGCGATCGTAGTGGTGGCTATACTGGCCCTTCTGGTCAGCCATAACCGTAACCAAATTCGTATTCGTTATGTTATTCAATTACTTGTCATTGAAGTTTTGCTGGCATGGTTCTTCCTGAACTCTGATATCGGTCTGGGTTTTGTGAAAGGCTTCTCCGAGATGTTCGAAAAACTTCTCGGCTTTGCAAACGAAGGGACAAACTTCGTTTTCGGCAATATGAATGACAAAGGCCTGGCTTTCTTCTTCCTGAAAGTTCTCTGCCCTATCGTCTTTATCTCTGCGCTGATCGGTATTTTGCAGCATATTCGTATCCTGCCTGTGGTCATTCGCGCCATTGGTACCGTGCTGTCCAAGATTAACGGCATGGGCAAACTGGAATCATTCAACGCCGTCAGTTCCCTGATTCTGGGCCAGTCAGAAAACTTTATCGCCTATAAAGATATTCTGGGCAAAATGTCGCGCAACCGGATGTACACCATGGCTGCAACCGCGATGTCGACCGTCTCCATGTCTATCGTCGGTGCCTACATGACGATGCTGCAGCCTAAATATGTCGTGGCTGCGCTGGTGCTCAACATGTTCAGTACCTTTATTGTCCTGTCGCTGATTAACCCGTATCGCGTCGAAGAAAGCGAAGAAAACCTGCAGATGTCCAACCTGCATGAAGGTCAGAGCTTCTTTGAAATGCTGGGTGAATACATTCTGGCCGGCTTTAAAGTTGCCATTATCGTTGCTGCAATGCTGATCGGTTTCATCGCCTTGATCTCCGCGCTGAACGCCCTGTTCGCTACCGTTACCGGCTGGTTTGGCTACAGCATCTCCTTCCAGGGGATCCTTGGCTACATCTTCTATCCGGTGGCCTGGGTGATGGGCGTCCCGGCAGGGGAAGCGCTGCAGGTGGGCAGTATTATGGCCACTAAACTGGTGTCTAACGAATTTGTGGCGATGATGGATCTGCAGAAAATTGCCAGCACGCTTTCTCCACGCGCTGAAGGCATTATCTCTATCTTCCTGGTCTCCTTCGCCAACTTCTCCTCTATCGGGATTATTGCCGGGGCGATTAAAGGCCTGAACGAAGAACAGGGTAACGTGGTATCCCGCTTTGGTCTGAAGCTGGTTTACGGTTCGACTCTGGTGAGCGTGCTCTCGGCGTCTATCGCCGCACTGGTTCTGTAAGCTGACAAGATGATAAAAAAAGCCGGGCTTGCCCCGGCTTTTTTACGCCCGCAGCTCACTGAGCGGCCGCGGCTTGCCGATTAAATATCCCTGCAAATAGTCGACGCCTAATGCCAGCAGTTTCTCTTTTTGCTCTTCCGTCTCAACGAACTCCGCCACCACCGTCATATTTTTAACTTTCGCCACTTCAATAATGGATTTAATCATAATCACATCCAGCGGCTCGCTCTCGAGATCGCGGACAAAACAGCCGTCAATCTTTACGATATCCGCCTGCAGGCGCTTCAGACGTTCGTAGTTGGCGTAACCCGTACCGAAATCATCAATGGCAATAGCGCAGCCAAAATCCCGCAGCAGATCAATGTTATGCATACTTTCTCCCGCATCGCTGAACGCCTGCTCTTCGGTAATCTCGATGGTGATGGCCTCCGGCGACAGCTGATAGCGTTTAAACAAGGCGATAATCTGCGCGGCGCTATCATTTTGCATCAACGTGTAAGGCAGCAAATTAACCGAAAAATGTTGCCCCGGGTACTGATGCAGCGTGCTGAAAAGCATCTCCAGCACCAGCATGTCAAAACGCTGGCTCAGGTTGAACTGAACAATCAGCGGAATAAACTGGTCTGGCGTCATCATCGACTGGCCACAGCGCATCCGCGTCAGGATTTCATGATACCCCTCGCCGGCCGAATTCTGGATCGGCTGGGCATACAGCACAAGATCGCGTTCATTCAGCGCCCGCTTCACCTGGGTCAACATCCGAACCTGCTCGCTGGTTTGGTCAGAAACCTGCTCTTGCGCGGCGTCCAGTGCCAGCACCTGCCGACCGTTCCCTGCCTGCTCTGACAGCCAGCTCAGTTGGCCCAGCATGGGATGCAGCTCTTCTTCGATGCCGCGATGTCTTGCCCAGGACGCGCCAAACTCCAGATCCAGTGTTTGATTATGCCAGCTGAACTTCTTGTGATTTAGCATCGCCACCATATGACCCAGCCGCGCGGAAGGATCTGGGCCGCCTAAAACCAGTAATAACTCGCTCCCCGGCAACTGGAAGAGTTCATCCCTTTCCCCCAGCAGCGGCCGTAATTTGCTGGCAATTTGCTGTTTGCAATGCACCCCCATCATCATGCCGTAATGACGGCTGAGAAAGTCGAGGTTAGCGATCCGTAAGCTGCTGATGACGAAATCAGCATCCTGGCGCAGATAGCATTCCAGCGCGCGCAGGTTCGGGAGCCCGGTTAACGGATCTTCCTGGGCCTGATCCCGCCATCTGAGTTTAATTCGTTCGTTCTGGCCGTAAATATCTACCATATAAAACAAACAGATGGTGAATGAGATCAGCACGGAAAGCACAAATGACAGGGAGTATTCAGTCTGGACACCTTGCAGAAAATTTTGATTATAGGCAACGAGTAAAAATGCCGAAACAGACCAGGAAATACGAATTAATACATGGCCCAGGCGGCTAATGCCGATAAAATAGAGAATGAAAATAAGTGGGACTAAATAACCTGCAATATAATCAGAATTATAGGGGGCGCAAAGCACCAGCAATATGGCCCCCAGCGCCATAAACCAGTACAGGGTAAATGCCCGTCGTTCGCGGGTAAACCATGGCTGGCAATGGCGCCGCCAGAATAATTTTGCGTAACGCGGACTGATAAGCATCCGCATTGGGTAATAAAAGAAGGTGGTAAATATTAACGCCGCGCTGATCAGGCTTTGTATATCAATAATAGTATACACGGCCGGCATCCCTTTGAAATAACTAGAGATAGCCAGCGGGAATGCGAAAAACACGCCGACCAGATACATGGTCAGTTTCATTAACACCGGTGCAAAAAAAGCGCCCCAGAAAATCCGCGTCCCCATATACTTTGCCGTCAGCCCGCTGCGCCAGGTCCTGCCAATCAGCATTCTGACAATCGCGCAGGACACCAGCACTGAAAATAGCTGGCAAAATAGCAGCAGCACCGACTGCAAGGCCGTCAGGGGAAGGATGATATGATTAGTAATAGCAAACGAAATAATTAATGGTGCGATTGCGTAGCGGCCAAAAATAAAGATAACCGCATACATCATGCTTAATGGTAGCCAGGCGAGAAAAACCTGATTCCCGTCGACGATAGCCAGAGGTGAAATAAACCTGGCTAATGGGATCGAAATTAAACAAACAACCAACGCGAGAAACGTTTTTCTGATATCAATGTTAAAATTATCAATCATTATTGTTAATAAAAACTCCGGCGCTGGATAATACTATTTTATATTGAATAAAATACTAAAGGGGATAATAAATCCAGGCAAGAAAATAACCTGAGGAAGAATCTTAAATTACATAGAATTCTAATGGCTGTAAGTTTTCTGACTTAACCAGAAAGTGCTTTACATTCGCGATGGCAAAAAAAAACCCCCGCCGTAGCGAGGGTTCTGAATTTGGTGGAGCTAAGCGGGATCGAACCGCTGACCTCTTGCATGCCATGCAAGCGCTCTCCCAGCTGAGCTATAGCCCCACAAGTGTTTTACGAACCAAACCTGATGGGAACAGTGTTTGGTGGAGCTAAGCGGGATCGAACCGCTGACCTCTTGCATGCCATGCAAGCGCTCTCCCAGCTGAGCTATAGCCCCGAACCGTAAAACGTGTCGTGTTGACGGGCGGCATAATATGAATTCCTTCGTCAGGTGTCAACGGCAAAATGAAGCCTCGCAATTTGATCGCTGAAAAAGCAGGCAACTCGCTGACATTGCGAGCCTTATCGCAGGTAGACGTTAAACATGTCACTCTTTCGCGTAAAAGGATGCTATAACATGAGCAACTAATTCCCACATTTTTACTCAGGAAATAGTATGCTCAAGGAACGAATGACACCTGAAGAAATTGCGCATCTTACCGGGTTCAGCCGGCAGACGATCAATAAATGGGTACGTAAAGAGGGATGGCAAACATCACCACGTCCCGGCGTGCAGGGCGGTAAGGCGCGTCTCGTACACGTTAATGAGCAGGTCAAAGAATTCATTCGCAGCGCGCAGCGCGTGGCGGAACCCTCCCCTTCTTATTCTCCGGCAGAAAACGACCTTGAACCCTTGCTGCTGACGCTCAGTAAAGAGATGACTCCCGGGGAACAGAAACAGCTGATGTCGCTACTGCTGCGCGAAGGCATTCGCGGGTTACTCCAGCGGCTGGATATTCGTGACCAGTAATATAATGATGAAACTAAAAGATAAAATGACGCCAGCAGAGCTGGCAGAATGCCTTGGGCTGGCCAGACAAACGATTAACCGCTGGGTCAGAGAACAAAAATGGCGCACCGAGACTATTCCCGGCGTAAAGGGTGGTCGCGCTCGTCTGATCATTATTGATAAGCCGGTCCTCGATTTTCTGGCCAATATTCCGGCACTCCGTCATCTGCTGACCGAGCATCAGCTGGCGGAACCGTCCAGCCACTATTTTGTTAACGATGCTGGCGTTATCTGGCGGCAGATTGCCGAGACGCTGCATCTGATGACGGCTGAAGAGCAGCAGCGCCTGCGGGACCTTCTTGCCCGTGAAGGCATCAGTGGGTTCCTGTCGCGTCTCGGTATTGCCAGTCAGAAATAGGTAAAAAAAACGGCAGGATATATCCTGCCGCTTCGTTACGCTTCGAGAAGCAAGCCTGAATCAGGATTGCTGGCTTTCACGTTCGGCAATAAAAGTCAGCGCTTTATTGATACGTTCTACGCTGCGGGATTTACCGATCGCATGTACAGTCACATCAAGAGCCGGTGACTGGCCTGCCCCGGTCACTGCAACGCGCAGCGGCATCCCGACTTTACCCATCCCGACTTCCAGCTCATCCGCCGTCGCCTGAATAGCATGGTGAACATTTTCTGCTGTCCAGTCAGTGATGGCGGCCAGTTTGTCACGCACGACTTCCAGCGGCTGACGAGCAACCGGACGCAGGTGTTTCTTCGCTGCGTCCGCATCAAACTCGTCAAACTCCTCGTAGAAATAGCGGCAGCTTGCCGCCATCTCTTTCAGCGTTTTGCAACGTTCACCCAGCAGAGTGACCAGCTCAGCCAGCTGCGGGCCGTTACGGGTATCGATATTTTCCTGCTCAATATGCCACTGCAGATAGGTCGCTACGTATTCCGGCGCCATCGAATTAATATAGTGATGGTTCAGCCACAGCAGTTTATCCGTGTTGAATGCGCTGGCCGATTTGCTTACTGCTCCGAGAGAGAACAACTTGATCATCTCTTCACGGCTGAAGATCTCCTGATCGCCGCTGGCCCAGCCCAGACGCACCAGGTAGTTCAGCAGAGCTTCCGGCAGGTAGCCATCATCACGATACTGCATGACGCTCACGGCGCCGTGACGTTTGGAGAGTTTCTTACCGTCATCACCATTAATCATGGAAACGTGGGCGTATACCGGTACCGGCGCGTTCAGCGCTTTCAGGATGTTGATCTGACGCGGGGTGTTGTTGATATGATCTTCACCCCGGATCACGTGAGTGATCTCCATATCCCAGTCATCCACAACCACACAGAAGTTGTAGGTCGGAGAACCGTCGGTACGACGGATGATCAGATCGTCAAGTTCCTGGTTGCTGAATTCAATTGGCCCACGGATCTGGTCGTCAAAAATAACGGATCCGTCCTGCGGGTTAGCAAAACGCACGACGCAAGGTTCATTATCGGCATGATGTTCATGGCCGTGGCGGCAGCGCCCGTCATAACGCGGCTTTTCACCCTTTGCCATCTGCTCTTCACGCAGCGCGTCCAGACGTTCTTTGGAGCAATAGCATTTATAAGCGGTACCCGCTGCCAGCATTTCATCAATGACGGCGTTATAACGGTCAAAACGTTTGGTCTGGAAGTACGGACCTTCATCCCATTCCAGATTCAGCCAGTTCATCCCATCCATGATGGCTTCAATTGCTTCCGGCGTTGAGCGTTCAAGATCGGTGTCTTCAATACGCAGTACAAACTCACCGTCATTATGACGAGCAAAAAGCCAGGAATAGAGAGCAGTACGCGCACCGCCAACGTGCAGATAGCCTGTCGGGCTGGGCGCGAAGCGAGTTTTGATTTTCATGAAATGGCCTTACGTTTAATAAAGATGCCGACAACCGGCAGAGTCCGTGGGTATTTATGGGTGAATATTCTAACACCGTGGGCTGATTCCTCAATGTTGTTCAGGTCTGAACGTCACGCTTTGCTATTTTTGTTTATAAATCATGCGTCGCGGATGCTTTTGCGATCGTTTTGGCTAATTTTACGACGAACAAACAAATTATTTAGAAAAGGCGTTGACTCATTTTCAACTCTCCCTATAATGCGACTCCACACAGCGGGGGTGATTAGCTCAGCTGGGAGAGCACCTCCCTTACAAGGAGGGGGTCGGCGGTTCGAACCCGTCATCACCCACCACTACTTATGTAGTCTCCGCCGTGTAGCAAGAAATTGAGAAGTGGGTGATTAGCTCAGCTGGGAGAGCACCTCCCTTACAAGGAGGGGGTCGGCGGTTCGATCCCGTCATCACCCACCACTTTCTCGCCAGCTGGATTTCTTGTTAAAATGTGAAGTACCGAAGTGGGTGATTAGCTCAGCTGGGAGAGCACCTCCCTTACAAGGAGGGGGTCGGCGGTTCGATCCCGTCATCACCCACCACTTCGGGTCGTTAGCTCAGTTGGTAGAGCAGTTGACTTTTAATCAATTGGTCGCAGGTTCGAATCCTGCACGACCCACCAATGTTAAAAGGCGCCCTAAAGGCGCCTTTTTGCTATGTGCCAAATTCAACAATTCGAACCTGCGGCAGGTTCGAGTCAAGCAAAGCGAGACAACGGAGCCGCTCGCGGCGACGGCCCGAAGGGCGAGCAAAGCGAGTTATCCTGCATCCCACCACACATATTCTTTACACCCGTATTGTTGTTTCTGCACACCGCGCCCGCCTCCCCTGAAGCACGCTTCATCGCTGATACAGCGGATCGTCAGTTCTGCCCGCGGTCAGCGTATTTCCCTCTTCACGCACGACTTCCCATAACGCCTGCGCGGCGGTAGAGAGTGAACGATTTTTACGCTGCGCCAGCATCAGCTGACGCTCAACAACCGGAGTGAGTCGCTTGACCCGCAAATGGCTGCCTTGAGGCAACGGTAGCGCCAGCGCCGGTAGAATGCTGATGCCAATACCCGACTCCACCATCGGAAACAGTGTCGCCGGATGCCCAATCTCCTGCACAATATTGGCGTCAATGCCAAAGCGCGCCAGCGCGGCATCAATCAACGGCCGGCTGCCGGAGGCGTAATCCTGCAATACCAGCCTCTGGCGGTGAAGCTCCTGCCAGCTCACCGATGCTCTTTCAGCAAAAGGATGATCCTCCCGGCATAAAAGCAAAAAAGGTTCCGCCAGCACCGTTTCACATTGCAGATCGGTCGCCGCGCCGGGATCGATAACAATGCCGAAATCCACTTCACCCTGGCGAATGCTTTCCAGCACCCACTGCTGCGGCCGATCGTGCAGAACAAAGTCGATCTCCGGATAACGTTGATTACTGTGGGCAATACATTGGGGGATCAGGTGCGCTGAAATCGTCTGGCTGGCGGCCACCCGTACGGTTCCGGTTAACTGCTGCCCGACCCGTCCGGCATCACGCAGCGTACTGTTCAGTTCGTCCAGCAGCCGCTCAAGTCGACCGGCCAGCTGCTGTCCCGCCTCGGTCAGTACCACCTCCCGGGTCGTACGGTCGAGCAAACGAACGCCGGTCTGGTGCTCCAGCTCTTTGACGCTATGGCTGACCGCAGACTGACTAAGACCAATGATCTCCCCTGCCCGGCTGAAGCTTTTTGCTCTGGCGACGGTGACGAAGACCTTTAACTGACGTAGCGAATAATTCATCTTTTTTATTCATGAATGGATGCAATAAATTAATTTTATTTCTCAAAATAGAAAAAGCACAATAGCGCTATCGATTTTCAGGAGCGTTTATGAAACTTTTCCGCATTCTTGATCCCTTTACTCTGACTCTTATCACCGTTGTACTGCTGGCCTCTTTTTTTCCGGCCCGCGGCGGTTTTGTTCCCTTCTTTGAAAATTTAACCACCGCCGCCATTGCGCTGCTGTTTTTTATGCACGGGGCGAAACTCTCCCGCGAGGCCATCGTCGCCGGCGGCAGCCACTGGCGTTTACACCTGTGGGTGATGTGCAGCACGTTTGTGGTATTCCCTGTTTTAGGCGTGCTGTTTGCCTGGTGGGCGCCGATTAATGTCGACCCTGCACTGTACACCGGGTTTATCTATCTCTGCATTCTGCCTGCGACCGTTCAGTCAGCCATTGCCTTTACCTCGCTGGCAGGGGGTAACGTCGCGGCGGCCGTCTGCTCGGCATCGGCTTCGAGTCTGCTGGGGATATTTATTTCGCCGCTCCTGGTCGGTCTGCTGATGAACCTGCACGGCGCCGGCGGCAGTCTGGAACAGGTCGGTAAGATTATGCTGCAACTTCTGCTGCCGTTCGTCCTGGGCCACCTCTCGCGCCCATGGATTGGCGACTGGGTTGCACGGCATAAAAAGTGGATCTCAAAAACCGACCAGACGTCAATTCTGCTGGTGGTCTATTCCGCCTTCAGCGAGGCGGTAGTGAACGGCATCTGGCATAAAGTCGGCGTCGGCTCGTTGCTCTTCATCGTGGTCGTCAGCCTGGTTCTGCTGGCTATCGTGATTGCCATTAATATCTTCGTCGCACGCAAATGCGGCTTTAATAAGGCCGATGAAATCACGATTGTTTTCTGCGGTTCGAAAAAGAGCCTGGCAAACGGTATACCGATGGCCAACATCCTCTTCCCGACGTCGATTCTGGGGATCATGGTACTGCCGCTGATGATCTTCCATCAGATTCAGCTGATGGTGTGCGCCGTTCTGGCACGACGCTACAAACGGCAGGCTGAAGCACAGCTGGCGCAGGAGAAAACCCGCGCCTCTGAGGCTTAACGCGGCTTCTTCAAGGGCTGAACCAGCTGGCTCAGCCCTTCTGTTTTAATCAACAAAGTTAATGCCATCAGCTCGCCAAGATGGCCGGCAGGAAACTGGTCTTTACGAGCAAACCACAGCAAATACTCTTCCGGTACATCAATCAGACGACGGCCTTTGTATTTGCCAAACGGCATTTCCGTATTAGCAATCTCAATGAGCTGATCCTTATCCACCTTATTCTCCCAGCAGCCGCAGCATTTCGGCTTCATCAATAACGGCAATGCCCAGCTCCTGCGCTTTAGCGAGCTTAGAGCCCGCCGCTTCGCCGGCAATCACCAGATCCGTTTTCTTCGAGACGCTGCCGGCGACTTTTGCCCCCAGCGCCATCAGCCGCGCCTTCGCATCATCGCGAGAAAGCTGGCTGAGGCTGCCGGTCAGGACAACCGTTTTACCGGCAAACGGACTATCAATCTCCTCGGCATTGACCACCACCGGCGCAGGCCAGTTGACCCCTTCGGCGCGGAGCTGCGCGATCACATCGCGGTTGTTCTCTTCAGCAAAGAAGTGAAAGACGTGCGTGGCCACGACAATGCCCACATCCGGAACTTTTTGCAGCTCCTCAATGGAAGCCTGCTCCAGCGCTTCAAGCGTGGCGAAATAGGCCGCCAGCCCGGCGGCCGTTGCTTCACCGACCTCGCGAATACCTAATGCGTAGAGGAAACGAGCAAAGGTGGTTGCTTTTGATTTTTCCAGGGCATTAACCACGTTTTGTGCTGACTTAGGCCCCATTCGATCCAGGCCAGTGAGCTTCCCGGCGGTTAAGCGGAAGAGATCCGCCGGTGTGTGAACGTACTCTTTCTCAACCAGCTGGTCGATAATTTTGTCCCCCATGCCCTCCACATCTAACGCGCGGCGGGAGACAAAATGCTTTAACGCTTCCTTACGCTGTGCGCCGCAAATTAACCCGCCGGTACAGCGCGTTACCGCCTCGCCTTCGACCCGTTCGACATCAGAATTGCACACCGGACAATGGGTCGGGAAGACTATCTCTCGCGTCTCCTCCGGACGCTCGGAGAGTACGACGTTAACGACCTGAGGAATCACGTCCCCCGCGCGGCGAATCACCACCTTATCGCCAATTCGCAGCCCCAGGCGCTCTATTTCATCGGCGTTGTGCAAAGTAGCATTACTCACCAGAACACCGGCCACATGCACCGGCTCCAGGCGAGCCACCGGGGTGATGGCTCCGGTACGCCCCACCTGAAACTCGACGTCGCGCACGAAAGTCATTTGCTCCTGCGCCGGGAACTTAAACGCCACCGCCCAGCGCGGCGCGCGGGCCACAAATCCAAGCTGTTCCTGAAGCGCCAGGGAATCGACTTTGATGACCACGCCATCAATATCAAAACCTAAATTCGGACGGTCTTCTTCAACTTTACGGTAGTAAGTAAGCACTTCCTCTGGGGTATGGCAAAGTTTCACCCGGTCGCTAACCGGCAGCCCCCACGCCTTAAACTGCTGCAGACGGCCGGAATGACTCCCCGGCAGCTCACCGCCATTCAGCGCTCCCACGCCGTAGCAAAAGAAAGTAAGTGGTCGCTTCGCCGTAATTCGCGGATCGAGTTGACGCAGAGAGCCTGCCGCCGCGTTGCGTGGGTTAGCAAACACTTTCCCTCCGGTGCGGCGGGCCTCTTCGTTAATTTTTTCGAAGCCGGCCTGCGGTAAGAAGACCTCGCCGCGAACCTCCAGCCGTGCTGGAATATTGTCGCCACGCAGTCTCAGTGGGATGGCGCGAATCGTCCTGACGTTGGCGGTGATATCTTCGCCGGTGGTGCCATCGCCACGGGTTGCCGCCTGAACCAGCACGCCGTTTTCATACAGAATGCTGACCGCCAGCCCGTCCAGCTTTAGCTCACAGCAATAGATCAGGTCATCACTGCTCTTCAGCCGATCCTGAACGCGCTTATTGAAGGCAAGGAAGCTCTCTTCATCAAAGACGTTATCCAGCGACAGCATCGGAACTTCATGGCGGACCTGGCTAAATGATGCCAGCGGCGCCGCGCCCACGCGTTGGGTTGGAGAATCAGGGGTAATCAGTTCCGGATGGAGGGCTTCAAGCTCGCGCAGTTCGCGCATTAACCGGTCATATTCCGCATCGGGAATCTCCGGGGTATCCATAACGTGGTACAGATATTCATGATGGCGAAGCGTGGTTCGCAGTTCAGTTAGTTTTTGTTCGATCGGTTCCATATCACACCATCAATGATAAAAAACCCCCGGCAGGCGGGGGTTCTGGATTGGTAGACGAAACGCCGGGGAATAAATCAGGCGTTGGCCTCTTTAACTTCACGAATACGGTCCTGATATTCGCGCAGTTTTTGCGGGGTCATCATCCGACGCTGATCGTCCAGCACCACACCACCGACTTCATCGGCAATATACTGTGCGGATTGCAGCATCAGTTTAAAGTTTTGTAGCTCATCACCAAACGACGGCACCTGCATAAAGATCGTTACGCCAGGCGTGGTCATGTCGGCCATACCATCAGGATTGAAGGTGCCCGGTTTAACCATATTTGCCAGGCTGAACAGAACCTGGCCGCTGCCGTCCGGGCTGAGATGGCGATGAAAGATATTCATATCGCCAAATTTAAAGCCCGCCTGCTGGATGCTGTTAATCAGCACTTCGCCGTTAATCTGCGTGCCCTGGTGCGCAGAAACGTTCATGACGATAACCGTTTCTTTGCGTTCTTTTGGCTGCGGCGCTGGCTGCTGAGGCTCGGAGACCTGCGGTTCAGCTACCGGCTGAGGCTGCGCGGCGACAGGCTGCGGCGCTGGCTGCTGTACCTGAGCAGGCTGTTGCGGCGCACTCTGAACGACCGGCTGCTGAGGCGACTGCTGAGGCTGATATTGCGGCGGCACAGGCTGCTGCGGCGCGACAGGTTGCGGTGGCTGTTGCACCTGAGGCGACGGCACATGAGGCTGCGGTGCCTGATGCTGAGCGGGCTGCTGCCGTACCGGCTCTTCCGGACGCACAGGCTGCTGCACCTGACGCTCGTAAGGAGGCTGGTATTGGTGTTGCGGCGGCGCCTGACGAGGTGCTTCTTGCTCCCCATGCACGCCATTTGGGGCGTGGTTAACCCGGTGAACGCGAACTTCACCTACGCCTTCAACATCGTCATCAAAGTCATCGTTCTCAGACTCTTCGTCATCGCGAGACTTCATACGTTTCAGTGGGCGATCGCGAAACATCGAGGAACGTTCTTTACGGCTGGTCCAGAAACCGTGTACCAGTAAAGCGAGTATGGCGATCGCGCCAACAATGATTAATATCAGACGCAAATCCTGCATCATTATATTCTCTGTTGTTCTAACACCTTGCCACCACGGCAAACATTTACTCACTAAGAGTATTTGCCGATTACGTCGAGTGCAAGTGTGTCTACCGCTTTCACTACATAAAGATGAACTAAATCGTGCTTTTTGCTGTTTTTTCGAACATTTCCTAACTGGTTATTGTCTGACAACCCGATAAAATAAGCGGGCATTCAGTTAGGATGTCAAAAGAGGAGCATCGCCTGACCATGGTTTCAACATCCGCATCTACCCCGCGTAGCGGCGTCTACTATTTTTCGCAGGGCTGGAAACTGATCGGGCTGCCGGGGATTCGTCGTTACGTCTTTCTGCCTCTGTTAGTCAACATCATTCTGATGGGCGGCGCCTTCTGGTGGCTGTTCACCCGCCTGGATAGCTGGATTCCATCCTTAATGGGCCATGTTCCGCAGTGGTTACAATGGCTGAACTATCTGCTGTGGCCCATCGTGGTCATCTCTATCCTGCTCGTGTTCGGGTACTTCTTCTCCACCATCGCCAACTGGATTGCCGCACCGTTTAGCGGCCTGCTCGCTGAACAGCTCGAAGCTCGTCTCACCGGCGCCACGCCGCCGGACGTGGGTATTTTTGGCATCATGAAAGACGTGCCGCGCATTATGAAGCGTGAGTGGCAAAAGTTCGCCTGGTACCTGCCGCGCGCGATCGTCCTGCTGATACTCTATTTTATTCCCGGGATTGGCCAGACTCTGGCGCCGGTACTGTGGTTCCTGTTTAGCGCGTGGATGCTGGCCATTCAGTACTGCGACTACCCCTTCGACAACCACAAGGTGTCGTTTAAAACCATGCGCGAGGCGCTGCGGACCCGTAAAGTCACCAATATGCAGTTTGGCGCTCTGACCAGCTTATTTACCATGATCCCGGTACTGAACCTGGTCATTCTGCCGGTCGCCATTTGCGGCGCAACGGCCATGTGGGTCGATTGCTATCGCGATAAACACGCCATGTGGAAATAGCGCCCTCTCCTTATGCTCAGTGCTTCGGGCCAGCAAAAGCATGGCCTGAAGCACAGCGGCTATATACCGCTCCTTATTCCTTCTGGCTTACCATTATTTCCCTTCCGAATATAGATATGCTAAATCCTTACTTCCGCATATTCTTTAAGCGGGTATGCTGAAGCCGTACTCCCAAATTTCATACAGTTAAGGACGGGCCATGAGTAAGATTTTTGAAGACAACTCCCTGACTATCGGCCACACGCCGTTAGTACGACTGAACCGAATCGGTAACGGGCGCATCCTGGCAAAGGTTGAATCACGCAACCCGAGCTTTAGCGTAAAATGCCGAATTGGTGCCAATATGATTTGGGATGCCGAAAAACGCGGTGTACTGAAAGCAGGCGTTGAACTGGTTGAACCGACCAGCGGCAACACCGGTATCGCTCTCGCCTATGTTGCGGCAGCGCGCGGGTATAAGCTGACGCTGACCATGCCGGAAACCATGAGTATTGAACGTCGTAAGTTGCTGAAAGCTCTAGGCGCGAATCTGGTGCTGACCGAAGGCGCGAAGGGCATGAAAGGCGCGATTCAGAAAGCAGAAGAGATTGTCGCCAGCAACCCGGAAAAATATCTGCTGCTGCAGCAATTCAGCAACCCGGCAAACCCGGAAATTCATGAAAAGACCACCGGTCCGGAAATCTGGGAAGATACGGATGGCCAGGTGGATGTCTTTATCTCCGGCGTCGGCACCGGCGGTACGCTGACCGGCGTGAGCCGCTACATTAAAGGCACTAAAGGCAAAAAAGATCTGATCACCGTGGCGGTTGAACCGACCGACTCCCCGGTTATCGCTCAGGCGCTGGCAGGCGTTGAGCTCAAGCCAGGTCCACATAAAATTCAGGGCATCGGTGCCGGCTTTATTCCTGGCAACCTTGATCTGAAGCTGGTTGATAAAGTGGTTGCTATCACTAACGAAGAAGCCATCTCCACCGCACGTCGCCTGATGGATGAAGAAGGTATTCTGGCCGGTATCTCATCCGGCGCGGCCGTCGCTGCCGCACTTAAGCTCCAGGAAGATGAGGCCTTTACCAATAAGAATATTGTAGTTATCCTACCGTCTTCAGGTGAGCGTTATTTAAGCACCGCGCTGTTTGCCGATCTCTTCACCGAGAAAGAACTGCAACAGTGATGCCAGCTCGTTAGCATCGTGTAAAAAAGCACCTTTTCAGGTGCTTTTTTGTGGCATACGTCAAAGTTTTACCCCTCCTGGCATTGATTCACCGCGTAGGGTCTGGTATTTAACCAACACATTTATTTTGATGCGCGAAATTATTCATAATCGGATTTCCGTAAGCTGAATCGATTTTATGATTTGGTTCAAGTCTTCCTTTCGCTGCATAATGTTTAATGACGTGCCAGACGTCCACGGCCAGATGGTCTTCACAGCGAACACGCTGCTGACACCTTAGCCAGACACGTAATGCCGGCGCTAACAATACAGGCTAAAGCCTTGCCGTTAGGCTAGACTTTAGGTCCACAACACTAAACCTATAAGTTGGGGAAATATAATGTTCCAGCAAGAAGTTACCATTACCGCTCCGAACGGTCTGCACACCCGCCCTGCTGCTCAGTTTGTTAAAGAAGCAAAAGGCTTCACTTCTGAGATCACTGTAACCTCCAACGGCAAAAGCGCCAGCGCCAAAAGCCTGTTCAAACTGCAGACTCTGGGTCTGACTCAGGGTACCGTCGTGACTATCTCCGCTGAAGGCGAAGATGAGCAGAAAGCAGTTGAGCATCTGGTAAAACTGATGGCTGAACTCGAATAAGTTCACGGGTTCTTTTTAATATCAGTCACAAGTAAGGTAGGGTTATGATTTCAGGCATTTTAGCATCCCCGGGTATCGCTTTCGGTAAGGCTCTCCTGCTGAAAGAAGACGAAATTGTCATCGACCGGAAGAAAATTTCTGCCGATAAGGTTGATCAGGAAGTCGAACGTTTCCTGAGCGGCCGCGCCAAGGCCTCCGCCCAGCTGGAGGTCATCAAAACCAAAGCTGGTGAAACTTTCGGTGAAGAAAAAGAAGCCATCTTCGAAGGGCACATCATGCTGCTGGAAGATGAGGAGCTTGAGCAGGAAATCATAGCCCTGATTAAAGATAAGCAGATGACTGCCGATGCGGCAGCAAATGAGATTATCGAAGGTCAGGCCACTGCCCTGGAAGAGCTGGATGATGAATACCTGAAAGAACGTGCGGCTGACGTACGTGACATTGGTAAGCGCCTGCTGCGCAACATCCTCGGCCTGGCTATCATCGATCTGAGCGCGATTCAGGAAGAAGTGATTCTGGTTGCCGCCGATCTGACTCCGTCGGAAACCGCACAGCTGAACCTGAACAAGGTGCTGGGCTTCATCACCGACGCCGGTGGCCGTACCTCCCACACCTCTATCATGGCGCGTTCCCTTGAACTGCCAGCCATCGTGGGCACCGGTAGCGTCACCACCCAGGTGAAAAACGGCGATTATCTGGTCCTTGATGCGGTGAATAACCAGGTTCTGGTTAACCCGACCAACGAACAAATCGAAGAGCTGCGTAAACTGCAGATTCAGGTCGCTGAAGAGAAAGCAGAGCTGGCTAAGCTGAAAGATCTGCCGGCGATTACGCTGGACGGACATCAGGTTGAAGTCTGCGCCAACATCGGTACCGTACGTGACGTCGATGGCGCTGAGCGCAACGGCGCAGAAGGCGTAGGTCTGTACCGTACAGAATTCCTGTTCATGGACCGCGATGCGCTGCCGACTGAAGAAGAGCAGTTTGCTGCCTATAAAGCGGTTGCCGAAGCGTGCGGTTCTCAGGCCGTTATCGTTCGTACCATGGACATTGGCGGCGATAAAGAACTGCCGTACATGAACTTCCCGAAAGAAGAGAACCCGTTCCTGGGCTGGCGTGCCGTACGTATCGCGATGGATCGTAAAGAGATCCTGCGTGACCAGGTACGTGCCATCCTGCGCGCCTCCGCGTTCGGTAAGCTTCGCATCATGTTCCCGATGATCATCTCTGTTGAAGAAGTGCGTGCGCTGAAGAAAGAGATTGAGATCTACAAGCAGGAACTGCGTGACGAAGGTAAAGCATTTGACGAAAAAATCGAAGTCGGCGTAATGGTTGAAACACCGGCCGCGGCAACGATTGCCCGTCATTTAGCGAAAGAAGTCGATTTCTTTAGTATCGGAACCAATGATTTAACGCAATATACTCTGGCAGTTGACCGTGGTAATGATATGATTTCACATCTTTACCAGCCCATGTCGCCATCTGTACTGACGCTGATTAAGCAAGTAATTGATGCTTCTCATGCCGAAGGCAAATGGACTGGCATGTGTGGTGAGCTTGCGGGCGATGAACGTGCTACACTTCTGTTGCTGGGTATGGGGCTGGACGAATTCTCTATGAGCGCCATTTCCATCCCGCGTATCAAGAAGATTATTCGTAACACGAACTTCGAAGATGCGAAAGTATTAGCAGAGCAGGCTCTTGCTCAACCGACAACGGACGAGTTAATGACGCTGGTTAACAAGTTCATTGAAGAAAAAACAATCTGCTAATCCACGAGATGCGCGGCCCAAATTACTGCTTAGGAGAAGATCATGGGTTTGTTCGATAAATTGAAATCTCTGGTTTCTGATGACAAAAAAGACTCCGGAACTATTGAGATTGTTGCTCCGCTCTCTGGCGAGATCGTCAACATCGAAGACGTGCCGGATGTGGTTTTTGCGGAAAAAATTGTGGGTGATGGCATTGCCATCAAACCTACCGGCAACAAAATGGTTGCGCCGGTAGACGGTACCATCGGTAAAATCTTTGAAACCAACCATGCATTCTCTATTGAATCGGATAGCGGCATCGAGCTGTTTGTTCACTTCGGTATTGATACCGTTGAACTGAAAGGCGAAGGCTTCAAACGCATTGCCGAAGAAGGTCAGCGTGTGAAAGTGGGTGACCCGGTCATCGAATTCGATCTGCCGCTGCTGGAAGAGAAAGCCAAGTCGACCCTGACTCCGGTTGTTATCTCCAACATGGACGAGATCAAAGAGCTGATCAAACTGTCCGGTAGCGTTACCGTGGGTGAAACCCCGGTCATTCGCATCAAGAAGTAATTCTTGCCGCAGAAAAAATGGCGCCCTATTGGCGCCATTTTTTTTACAGGATGGATTTTACCGGCCAAAAGCATTTCTCCCGGGAGAGGACCTTCATTCCCTCTGGTCCACTTTCCAGAATCCGCCGTTCGCTATCTGAAACCAACAGATCGCACTGGTATCCACCGGTGACGCCAAACAGCGACCGGGCCACGCAGACATCTTCCAGGGCATCATTACCGGCGGTATCAAAATAACCAACAATACGCCCTTGCTGACGTACAACTAAACGATAGCTCTTCATGCGCTTACCTCCGGCGGCGGCAGGATCAGCTCATCACAGCCCTGTCGATCGGTCCAGGTCATCACTGCCAGCACGCGCTGCGCCGCAGCATGCGTCGCCGCTCCCAGCGCCAGCCCCGACATCAGGCCGCTGATCAGCTCGGCGCAAAACAGGTCGCCGGTACCTTTCAGGTCCGTTTCAACCCGCGGATGGACCACCACCTCAACCGAATCAGCCGTCACCACCAGAACGTTAATCGTCGCGCTGTCCATTCCCGGAGCGCTGGTAATCACCACCCACTTCAGCGAGTCGGATAACAGACTACGCGCGGCAGCGATGGCCTCCTGCTGATGGCGGCAGGGCATGCCGCTCAGCGTTTCCAGTTCGAACAGGTTTGGCGTTATCCCCTGCGCCAGCGGCAGCAGATGAGTACGATAGGCATCCGGAATCTCCGCCTTTACGTAGATCCCGCTGTCGACATCGCCAATGACCGGGTCAACAAGAATACAGAGCTGAGGGTGAGATTTGCGGATCCGGCGTAACCACTGTGCCAGACGTTCTATCTGTACCGCGCTGCCCATATAACCCGTGGTCACCGCCCGCAGTTCACGCAGCGCGTCACGCTCCTCCAGCGCCTGCAGGTAACCCACAAACCACGCTTCCGGAATCACTCCGCCATAGAACGTATCGTAGTGTGGCGTATTACTGAAAAGCACGGTCGGCACGGCCATCACCCGCAGTCCATGCTGTTTAATGGCCGGCACCGCGATACTGTTACCGACGCTACCGTACACGACTTGCGATTGCACGGCGACGATGTCGACCTGCAGCGCCCGGCTCTTATCGTTGAAGAGCACTGATTGTATTTCGTCTTGTTGGCCCATCCCTTCTCCCCCCGCTGGACAGCGGGTCATACTCTGATTATCATTCGTCCTATGCTAAAATTCATTTTGTCATAGGTCAATAATGATCGTTGGAAAAACCGCCAGTGAAATTTTTGATAACATCCGCCATCTGATACAAAGCGGTGTATTAAAACCCGGAGAGACGCTGCCTCCGGTTCGTGAGCTGGCTGCTGAGCTGACGGTTAACCGCAACACCGTCGCAGCGGTCTATAAACGGCTGGTCACCTCCGGGCTGGCCGTCAGTCAAGGGCGCAACGGTACCGCCATTAAATCCGCGAACGCTCCCCTGCCGCAGGAAGGCGGAGATCCCTCGTCGCCACTCAGGGATATCTCCGGTGGTAACCCGGATCCCCGCCGCCTGCCGGATCTCGCTCGCTATCTGAATCAGCTCTCGCTGACCCCGCACCTGTACGGCGATGCTGCCGTGGAACCTAAGCTGGCGGCCTGGGCGCAGCGCTGGATGCACCAGGACCTGGGAATCCAGGCTGAGATTAACCTGACCAGTGGCGCCATCGATGCGCTGGAGCGGCTGCTTTGCGCCCTGCTTCTGCCCGGCGATGGCGTGGTGGTTGAAGACCCCTGCTTTCTCAGCAGTATCAATATGCTGCGCTACGCCGGATTTAATGCCTGTCCGGTGGCCGTTGACGGTGAGGGGATATTGCCTGACGAACTGGAACTGGCCTTACGCAGCGGCGCGCGAGCCGTCATTCTGACCCCACGCGCGCACAACCCGACCGGCTGTAGCTTCAGTGAAGCCAGAGCAGCGGCTATTCGCGAGATACTGACTCGCTACCCGCAGGTGCTGGTGATTATTGATGACCACTTCGCATTGTTATCGGCAACGCCCTGGCATTCCCCCCTGCCCGCCACCACGCAGCGCTGGGCGCTGGTACGCTCCCTGTCAAAAACGCTCGGGCCGGACCTGCGTCTGGCGTTTGTCGCCAGCGATAGCACCACCTCAGCTGCGCTACGTCTGCGGCTCAACGCCGGCAGCCAGTGGGTCAGCCATCTGCTGCAGGGCTTTGCCTTTGCCTGCCTGAATGATAGCGTCTTTACTGCCTCGCTGGCGGAGAGTCGGCGCCATTATCGTCGGCAGAATGAAAAACTGGCCGCGGCCCTGACCCACCGTGGTTTCCCCCCCTTTCCTCCGGGAGATGGCCTGAATTTCTGGCTGCCGCTAACGCAGCCGAGCCAGCCAATAGCCCTGCGCTTAGCCCGCGCCGGCTGGTTAGTCCGCGAAGGCGAAGCGTTCGGTATTCGCACGCCATCGCACGGCCTTCGGCTATCGCCGGGGACGTTAAGCGATGATGAGATTGAGCGCCTGGCTGACGATTTACACCTCGTTCTACAACCCTGACGGGAGTGACGTCTATGCACATTTATTTTATCGTCCACGAACACTTTGAAGCACCGGGAGCCTACCTCCACTGGGCCCAGGAGCGGGGCTACACCACCGGCTGGTCACGGGTATATGCCGGTGACCCGCTGCCGGCAAACGCCGATGCCTTCGATATGTTGGTGGTACTCGGCGGCCCGCAGTCGCCTCGTACGACGCTGGCGGAGTGTGCTTATTTTGATACGCATGCTGAGCAACATCTTATTGCCCAGGCCATCGCCGCCGGGCGGATGGTCATCGGCATTTGTCTTGGATCGCAACTGATTGGCGAAGCGCTGGGCGCCCCGGTCATGCAAAGCCCGGAAAAAGAGATCGGCCACTACCCTGTCACCCTCACCGTAGAGGGTTTACGCGACCCGAATATCGCTCATTTTGGCCCTGCTCTGGTCGTGGGGCACTGGCATAACGATATGCCCGGCATGACGCCGACGGCGACGGTTCTGGCCGCAAGCGAAGGTTGCCCGCGACAAATTGTGAAATATGGCGACCGGGTATATGGTTTCCAGTGCCATATGGAATTTGACGCAGAGGTCATTGAACGACTAATCACCCATTCGCAGGAGGAGCTTGAGGCGGCAAGAGGCCGGCGTTTTATCCGTTCCGTACAGGAGATGCGCAGCTGGGATTATCGCGAGATGAACCAGAAACTGTGGACATTTCTCGATAATCTGGTGATCCATTATCCGCACTAAACCCGAGGGTATGCATGGTAAACCCGCAGCTAAAAGCCGTCATTGAAGCGTGCGACCGCGCGATATCGCAGGAAGACTACGATACGTTAATGGACTACTACGCAGAGGATGCCCTGCTGGTGGTGCAGCCGGGACGGATCGTGAAAGGCAAGGAGAACATCCGCAAAGCCTTTCTCGCCATTGCCGACTATTTTCAGCACCGGCTGGTGGTGACGCAAGGCAAAATGGAGATACTGGAAGGCGGTGACACTGCGCTGGTGATTATGGAAACCCGGCTGGATGTACCGACTCCACAGGGGGGAACCACCCAGGTTACACGCCGCGCCACCTATGTTTTTCGCTGGCAGGAACAGCGCTGGCTATGTACCGTAGATAACTCCTACGGTACCGATCTGCTGGACTCACCTGCCAGTTAAATACCCGCCCCCTGGCTGAAGTGCTCTTCGCCAAAAACCCCGGTGGACAGGTAGCGATCGCCGCGATCGCAGACGATCGCCACCACTACCGCGCCGGGGTTTTCCCGCGCGACACGTAATGCGCCGGCCACCGCGCCGCCTGAGCTGACGCCGCAAAAAATACCTTCCCGTACCGCCAGCATACGCATGGTGTTTTCCGCATCCTGCTGGTGAATATCCAGCACCGCATCGACCAGCGAAGCATTAAAAATTCCCGGCATATACTCTGCCGGCCAGCGCCGAATCCCCGGAATGCTGCTGCCCTCTTCCGGCTGAAGCCCCACGATGCTCACCGGCTTATCCTGTTCACGCAGAAAGCGGGATACGCCGGTAATGGTGCCGGTAGTGCCCATACTGGAGACAAAATGGCTGATTCGCCCGGCGGTCTGCTGCCAGATTTCCGGCCCGGTGGTGGTGTAATGCGCATAGGGGTTATCCGGATTGTTGAACTGATCCAGCAGTTTCCCTTCGCCACGCTGCGCCATTTCTGCCGCCAGATCGCGCGCGCCTTCCATCCCCTGCTCTTTGGTTACCAGAATCAGCTCGGCACCGTAGGCCAGCATCGCAGCACGGCGCTCCTGGCTCATGTTGTCCGGCATCAGGAGCTTCATCTGATAGCCTTTCAGCGCGGCAATCATCGCCAGCGCGATCCCGGTATTCCCGCTGGTGGCTTCAATCAGGACATCACCGGGCTTTATTTCACCGCGTTTTTCAGCTTCAACGATCATTGAAAGCGCGGCGCGGTCCTTTACTGAACCCGCCGGGTTATTGCCTTCCAGTTTGACCCAGATTTCACTGCCGTTGTCCGGTCCCATGCGCTGAAGCTTGACCAGAGGGGTATTACCGATGGTGTGTTCAAGTGTATTCACGATTTTTACTCAATAAAAAAGCCGGGTGGCGCTTCGCTTACCCGGCCTACAAGACGCAGTGATAACTGTAGGCCCGGTAAGCGCAGCGTCACCGGGCGATAAACATATTCAATAAACTATCAGGCTGACTCCGCCAGAGCAATATCCTCACGCGGCTCTATCCGCTGATTGCCGTTATAGAGTCGCGCATTCTGTAAGCCGACAAACAGCCGTTCACCGCGATACGGCGCGTCATCGCCCGACAGCACGACGGTCAGCGGTTCGTCATACCACCCTAATGGCTGAACAACTAATTGGGTGTAGTGCCCTTTCGGACTGGCTTCCAGTACCTGGACCGGCAAGGGTGAATCGAGGCTGGTACGGCGACTGATATCCACTTCCCAGGGGCGGAGGAACAGATCCACCGGCCCTTGATAAGCCGGGGTATACCCCAACGGCCAACGATGAGCACCGACATGGAACTGGCCACCGCGAACAATCCCTTTCAGGCGGTTAACCTCGCCCATAAACTCCAGTACAAAGCGGGTAGACGGTTCACGCCAGACCTGTTCCGGTGCATCGGCCTGTTCGATATTGCCCTGGCTCATGACCACCACGCGGTCGGCCACTTCCATCGCCTCTTCCTGATCGTGGGTCACGAACACGCTGGTAAACTTCAGCTCTTCATGCAACTGACGCAGCCAGCGGCGCAGCTCTTTGCGCACCTGAGCGTCCAGCGCACCGAAGGGCTCATCGAGCAGCAGAATTTGCGGCTCCACGGCTAACGCTCGCGCTAACGCCACGCGCTGCTTTTGCCCACCGGACAGCTGCGCCGGGTAGCGATCGGCAAGATGAGCCAGCTGCACCATTTCCAGCAGCCGGGTAACTTTCGCTTTGATCCCGGCGGCGTTCGGACGTTCACGACGCGGCAACACCGTCAGCCCGAAGGCGATATTCTCAAATACCGTCATATGGCGGAACAGCGCATAGTGCTGGAAGACGAAGCCCACTTTACGGTCACGGGCGTGAACGCGGCTCACGTCGGTACCATGGAAACGAATATGACCGCTGGATTGATTCTCCAGACCAGCAATAATACGCAGCAGCGTGGTTTTCCCGGAGCCTGACGGCCCCAGCAGCGCAACCATCTGTCCGGAAGGGATATCCAGAGAGATATCATTCAGCACCTGAGTGCGTCCAAAAGATTTCTTAATATTGACAATCTCAATGCTCATGATTCCCCTCCAGTTGCGCGCGTTTTTCCTGATTGGCCAGACGCCATTGCAACATACTCTTTAAAAACAAAGTCAAAATAGCCATTAACGTCAGCAGAGCTGCGGCGGTAAAGGAACCGACGGTATTGTAATCCTGCTCCAGCAATTCAATCTGCAGCGGCAGCGACAGGGTTTCACCGCGAATCGAGCCCGAAACCACCGAAACGGCGCCAAACTCCCCGATAGCACGAGCGTTGGTCAGCACCACGCCGTATAACAGCGCCCAACGGATATTCGGCAGAGTCACCCGGCGGAACATCTGCCAGCCGGACGCGCCGAGCAGAATCGCCGCTTCATCTTCATTACTGCCCTGACTGATCATCACCGGAACCAGCTCACGCACCACAAATGGGCAGGTGACAAAGATGGTGGCCAACACCATGCCAGGCCAGGCAAACATGATTTGCAGGTTATGTGCGTCCAGCCAGCCACCGAGCGGACCGTTGGAACCGTAGAACAGCAGATAGACCAGCCCCGCCACCACCGGCGAAACGGCAAAAGGAATATCCAGCAGCGTCAGCAACAGCTGGCGGCCAGGGAAGTTAAAACGTGTCACCAGCCACGCCAGCAGCGTGCCAAAGACCAGGTTTACCGGTACGGTAATCAGCGCAATCATCACCGTCAGCCAGATTGCGTGCAGCATGTCCGGATTAGCCAGGTTGTGCAGGACCGGCATCAGCCCTTTGCTGAAGGCCTGGACGAAGATATAGACCATCGGCACGATCAGAATGAAAGCGGAAACCAATATTCCGGTGCCGATCAGAAACCATTTCCCCCAGTTGATGCGGGGCGCATCGTAACGCTTCAATTGAGTAACTTCCGCCATTAGTGACCTACCACACGTCGACCAAAGCGACTTTGCAGGGTGTTGATGGAAAACAGCAGCAGCAGCGAAGCCGCCAGGATCACCGACGCAATCGCGCTCGCCGCCGGGTAATCAAACTCCTGCAGGCGCACGAAAATCATCAGGGAGGTGACTTCGGTTTTCCATGCGATGTTGCCGGCGATGAAAATCACCGCGCCAAACTCGCCAAGGCTACGCGTAAATGACAGCGCGATCCCGGCCAGCAGCGCCGGAGAGAGCTCAGGCAGCACCACTTTACGGAAGCTCTGCAGGCGCGTGGCGCCCAGCGTTTCCGCCGCTTCTTCATATTCCGGCCCCAGCTCTTCCAGTACCGGTTGAACCGTACGGACCACGAAAGGAATACTGGTAAACGCCATGGCGACCGCGATACCGAGCCAGGTATAGGTCACCTTAATATCAAACTTCGCCAGCCACTCGCCGTAAAAGCCGTTGACCGAAAACAGTGAAGCGAGGGTCAGGCCGGCGACTGCCGTCGGCAGAGCAAACGGCAGGTCCATCAGCGCATCGAGCAGCGTACGGCCCGGAAAGCGATAGCGCGTCAGAATCCAGGCCATCAGCAGGCCAAATACGCCATTAAAAATTGAGGCGACAAACGCCGACAGCAGCGTGACTTTGTAGGCCGCCACCACCTGCGGGTTGGTCACCACTTCCCAGTACTGCCCCCAGGTCATCTGCGCCAGCTGCATCACCAGCGCACTCAGGGGGAGCAGTAAAATCAAGCAGACAAACAGCAGGCTGGTGCCGAGGCTCAGGGTAAAGCCAGGCAGCACGCGCTTAGATGCAGCAGCAAACATTACTTACGCCCCGCCGCCAGCAGTTTGTCCAGCTCACCGCCGCTGACAAAGTGGGTTTTCATTACCTGCGGCCAGGAGCCAAACTGGTCTTCGACGCGGAACAGTTCGGTCTGCGGGAATTTATCCTTTAACGTCTCCATCACCTGCGGGTTGTTCACGCGATAGTAATAGTCGGTGATGATCGTCTGCGCCTGCGGGCTATAGAGCCAGTTCAGATAAGCCTTCGCCGCCTTCTCGGTTCCGTTGGCCTTGACGTTTTTGTCCACCCAGGCAACCGGGAACTCCGCCAGAATATTGACCTTCGGCACCACCACTTCGAAGCCCTGGTCCTCGTACTGTTTGCGAATATTGTTCACTTCCGATTCAAAGGTAATCAGGACGTCGCCAAGTCCACGTTCAACGAAGGTGGTGGTTGCGCCGCGGCCGCCGGTATCAAACACTTCGACGTTTTTCAGGAACTGGGTCATAAACTGCTCGGTTTTCGCTTTATCGCCACCGTCAGCTTTATCTGCGGCTCCCCATGCAGCCAGATAGGTATAGCGCGCGTTGCCGGACGTTTTCGGATTCGGGAAAATCAGCTTCACGTCAGGGCGCACCAGATCGCTCCATTCATGAATATTCTTCGGGTTCCCCTTACGCACCAGGAACGCCATGGTGGAGTAGAACGGCGAGCTGTTGTTCGGCAGACGGCTTTGCCAGTCGGCGGGGATCAGATTGCCTTTGTCATGCAGAATCTGTACATCCGTCACCTGGTTATAGGTCACCACATCGGCTTTTAAGCCCTGCAATATGGCCAGCGCCTGTTTTGACGAACCGGCATGAGATTGTTTGATCGTCAGCTTATCGCCGGCATTATCTTTCGCCCACTGCTGTTCAAACGGCGGATTAAGGGCGGCAAACAGCTCGCGGGAGACATCATAAGAGCTGTTCAGCAGCTCAGTCGCCTGCGCCTGCGCAACCAGCAGCATCGAAGCAGCCAGTGCCAGATATCCTTTGTTCAGTGATTTAACCGCCATTGCGCACCCTTATCAGTTTGATGACTTTCTTATAGCCATAATATTTATAACGAGTATGAAAGGAGTAACGGTTTTATATACCGTTTGGCGATTTGGAAGTCGAAAAGAGAATAAGCCGTTTACAAACCCGTACGAAGGCGGATTTTCGGCGTGCTTCTCCCTCTATGGGCTGGGAGAGAAGATAAGGTAGAACAAGGAGTTAAGCCGAATGAGGCCGCAAGGCAGGGAGAAGGTTATCTGCCCCTCTTCCGAAGGGAAGAGGGGCAGAGTCAACCCGGGATTACAGCGCCTGGAGACGATCCAGGGATGGCGCAAAGTAGTAGCCGCCGGTCACGGGTTTAGTAAAGCGCAGCATGGCATCACGCTTGCCGTCGGTATCGCCAAACATGCTCAGCAGCTGCTGTTCAATGTTATGGATACGCGCGCAGTACGCACAGAAATAGAGGCCGTGAGTGCCGCTGGCGGTGCCGTAAGGCAGGCTCTGACGAACAATCTTCAGCCCTTTACCATCTTCTTTTAAGTCGACGCGACTCAGATGCGAGGTTGCCGGGCGATCGTCGCCGTCAATCTCTTCATTGGCTTCTTTGGTCCGGCCAATCATCATCTCCTGGTCCGCAACGCTCATGCGATTCAACTGCTTGAGATTATGCTCCCAGCGCTGAACGAACACATAGCTGCCGCCGGCATCCACGCCATCTTTAATGATCGCCACTTCACGGCGGGTTTCAAGACCGGCCGGGTTTTCCGTACCGTCGACGAAACCGCTCAGGTCGCGCTCTTCAATCCAGCGGAAACCGTGCACCTCTTCTTTCACCTCAATCGCATCGCCGAAGGCCGCCATGGCGGCCTGAGCCACGGAGAAGTTCACCTCATGACGCGCAGAGAGGATATGAATCAGGACATCATACTGGGTAGACGGCGCCAGGCCCTTGCCGTATACCGGGAAATCTTTAAGCTCTTCGGCACCAACACCGCCGCTCAGCTGGCGCCAGACGTTATTTCCAAAAGCCACCACCGCCCCCAGCTGGGCGTCCGGAAATTGCGTTTGAAAGGTCGCTAATTTATCAATAAAGACTTTGCTGGCTTCGCGCAGGGCGTTGACGTCCCCTTTGACATTGGCTTCAATCCAAATCGCCGCACGGCAATGTTCCGGCAAAATGCCGCTCTGAACCTGAGACATCGCTCCTCCTGAAATGATACAACCACAAAACTGTGGCACTTTTATCGCGCTATTGTACCCGTTTTTTCCCTGTGCCGTGTCCCTTCAGATCAAATTAGCCGCGCCAGATAATTTTGCTGACCTTCCAGTTTTTCAGCGTGTCGTCGGAAGGCATCAGCTCTTCCGGACCATTCCAGTGGCCGGTAAAGGCGTAGCTGATATGCTGACTGCCGTCCGCCTGGCACTCCACCACGGCACCATTATCGTTTGCCCCTTTCTGACAATGACCAAAGGCTTTGCTATACAGCTCGCTAAATGGCGTGCCGACCTGAACGCCGCGGTCCGTTTTGATCTCGCTATCCCGCACTTCAATACGGTTGATGGTGCCGCCGTCGCCGTTAATGGTCATCGCGACTTTGTCATCTTTCAGCGCCTCAAAGTAGCGCACGATATTACCGTTGGCGGCTTTCATGCCGCTGCGCAGGCGATAGCTTCCGCCAAGCGCATCGCTGATGGCCTGTTCATTCAGCGGCGTTGTGGCCGTCAGTTTACCCACGCCCTGCTCGGTCACTTCCATTGAGGAACCAAACCAGTTCCATGGGTAGGCCGCTGACCAGTTAACCGCACTCATGGTGGAGCAGCCGGTTAATGCCAGCGGTAAAGCGCAGAGAAGTAAACGTAGCGATTTCATGACTCGGTCCTTTCTTGTTTATTTGACGCCTGTTGGAGTGCAGGATCGGCAAAAAGTGCCGTTAAACCCGATCTTCCTGAAAACAGGCTTTGAGTCGACGGCTGGCTAACAGCCACCAGAAGGCATAGAGATCGGCTATCAGCAGGCCGATAGTCAGCATCGAAGGTGACTCGCCGCTCAGCCATAACAGCGGTTGCCAGAGCAGCAGCAGCGTCTGGGACAGCACCAGCAGCCAGCGCATTAGCGGCCAGAGACGGGGAAAGCGCTGCCGCTGCCCGCTTACGATAAACGCCAGTACTGCCGGGATGCCCGGCAGTAACCCTAGCCAGAAATTGTCGTGATCGGGATAGAACAGGTTCAGTAACACATCGCCCTGCTGGCGGGAGGCCCCCGCCATAATGAACAGCACCCAGGTCCGCGCCTGCAGCAGCAGTACGCACCAGAACAAAAACGGTAGCCTGAGCCGGCCATGAGCATCAAAATCAGAGGGGATAAACTCAGTATTCTTCATCTTCAATCAAACGTTTACCCAGACTCAGGATATCGGCATATTCGTAACCAAGCCGTTCATACATCCCCTGCACCACCTCATTATCATCGCGAACCATAATGTTAATTTTCGGGCAGCCGCGAGCAATCAGCTTTTTTTCCAGCCGGTTCAGCAGCGCATTGGCGATACCGCGGCCGCGATATTCCGGATGCACGCCAAGGTAGTAGGCGGAACCGCGATGACCGTCATAGCCGCCCATCACCGTGCCAACCACCTCGCCATTCACTTCCGCGACCAGAAACAGGCTGACATCGTGGTTAACTTTACGCTCAATGTCCATTTCCGGGTCATTCCACGGGCGCAGAAGCTCGCAGCGCTCCCACAGCGTAATCACTTCTTCAAAATCTTGCTGGCGAAAAACGCGTATCTCCATGGTATTCCCCATTTTTCAGGCTTAAAAACAGCGATTATGGCGCGATTTCAGCGGATAGCCAATATCAGGCGAAATGAAGTGGAAAAAATGACATAATACGCACTGTCATGTATTGAAATGAAAAGTAAAACAATTCTTGTTTTGAATGGTCGTAACGGAAAACGCGATACGATATAACACCAGGTACCACTTGTTTGCAATTCAGGCCGAATGAGCACTTTTAAACCATTAAAAATACTTGCTTCGCGCCGCCAGGTGCTGAAAGCAGGACTGGCTGCCATGACCCTTTCCGGGGTTTCATCGCAGGTCATCGCAAAAGAACAGCCGCTGACGACGTCCAACGGCCACAGTAAACCCGCGGCGAAAAAGGCGGGCGCAAAGCGCATCGTTATGCTCGACCCGGGCCATGGCGGTATTGATACCGGCGCTATCGGTCACAACGGTTCTAAAGAGAAGCATGTCGTACTGGCGATTGCCAAAAACGTACGCAGCATCCTGCGCAATAACGGTATTGACGCACGCCTGACGCGTTCTGGCGATACCTTTATCCCGCTGTACGACCGCGTGGAAATTGCCCACCAGCACGGCGCCGATCTGTTTATGTCGATTCACGCCGACGGCTTTACCAATCCCAGCGCAGCCGGCGCTTCGGTATTTGCCCTCTCCAACCGCGGCGCGAGTAGCGCGATGGCGAAATACCTTTCCGATCGCGAAAACCGCGCCGATGAGGTCGCCGGTAAAAAAGCCACGGCCAAGGACCACCTTTTACAGCAGGTGCTGTTTGACCTGGTGCAGACCGATACCATTAAAAACAGCCTGACGCTGGGTTCGCATATTCTGAAAAATATTAAGCCGGTGCATAAGCTGCATAGCCGTAACACGGAACAGGCCGCCTTCGTGGTATTGAAGTCGCCATCAATCCCGTCCGTACTGGTTGAAACCTCATTTATCACCAACCCGGGCGAAGAAAAACTGTTAGGCACCACCGCGTTCCGGCAAAAAATCGCCAGCGCGATCGCGTCCGGTATCATCAGCTACTTCCACTGGTTCGATAACCAGAAGGCCCACTCGAAGAGACGTAAATGAAGCCCGATGCGCACCAGGTAAAACGCTATCTCCTCCAGCTCCAGGAGACCATTTGCCAGAAACTGAGCGCCATTGACGGCGGTGAGTTTGTCGAAGACAGCTGGCAGCGCGAAGGCGGCGGCGGTGGTCGCAGCCGGGTTCTGCGCGATGGCGGCGTGTTTGAGCAGGCGGGCGTAAACTTCTCCCACGTTCACGGCGACGCCATGCCGGCTTCGGCAACGGCGCATCGCCCGGAACTGGCCGGTCGCAGCTTTGAGGCGATGGGGGTTTCTCTGGTGGTGCATCCGTGGAATCCCTATGTGCCGACCAGCCATGCCAACGTGCGTTTTTTCATTGCTGAAAAGCCCGGCGCAGAGCCGGTGTGGTGGTTCGGCGGCGGGTTTGACCTGACGCCCTTCTACGGCTTTGAAGAGGATGCGGTTCACTGGCATCGCACGGCTCACGATCTGTGTCAGCCCTTCGGCGAAGAGGTTTATCCGCGCTATAAAAAATGGTGCGATGACTACTTCTATCTGAAGCATCGTCATGAGCAGCGCGGAATTGGCGGCCTGTTCTTTGACGATTTGAATACCCCGGATTTTGACCACGCCTTCGCCTTTATGCAGGCGGTGGGCAACGGCTATACGGATGCCTATCTGCCGATAGTTGAGCAGCGCAAAGCCATGCCATATGGCGAGCGCGAGCGGAATTTTCAGCTCTATCGTCGCGGCCGCTACGTGGAGTTCAATCTGGTGTGGGATCGCGGGACGCTGTTTGGCCTGCAGACCGGCGGGCGCACGGAGTCGATTCTGATGTCGATGCCGCCGCTGGTGCGCTGGGAGTATGACTACCAGCCGGAAGAAGGCAGCCCTGAGGCTGCCCTGAGTGAGTTTATTCAGGTTCGCGAATGGATTTAATGCCGGGCGGCGCCTTCGCTTGCCCGGCCTACGTTATTCCGTAGGTCGGGTTAGCGTAGCGCCACCCGACAAATCCCTTACAGCGGCTGAGTCTGTGCCTCGACCACCGCCAGCGCAACCATATTGACAATGCGGCGCACGGAAGCGATCGGCGTCAGAAAGTGAGTCTGTTCAGTTCCACGCATGGATTTAATGCCGGGCGGCGCCTTCGCTTGCCCGGCCTACGTTATTCCGTAGGTCGGGTTAGCGCAGCGCCACCCGACAAATTCCTTACAGCGGCTGAGTCTGTGCCTCGACCACCACCAGCGCGACCATATTGACAATGCGGCGCACGGAAGCGATCGGCGTCAGAAAGTGAGTCTGTTCAGTTCCACGCATGGATTTAATGCCGGGCGGCGCCTTCGCTTGCCCGGCCTACGTTATTCCGTAGGTCGGGTTAGCGCAGCGCCACCCGACAAATCCCTTACAGCGGCTGAGTCTGTGCCTCGACCACCGCCAGCGCAACCATATTGACAATGCGGCGCACGGAAGCGATCGGCGTCAGAAAGTGAGTCTGTTCAGTTCCACGCATGGATTTAATGCCGGGCGGCGCCTTCGCTTGCCCGGCCTACGTTATTCCGTAGGTCGGGTTAGCGCAGCGCCACCCGACAAATCCCTTACAGCGGCTGAGTCTGTGCCTCGACCACCGCCAGCGCAACCATATTGACGATGCGGCGCACGGAAGCGATCGGCGTCAGAAAGTGAGTCTGTTCAGTCCCACGCATGGATTTAATGCCGGGCGGCGCCTTCGCTTGCCCGGCCTACGTTATTCCGTAGGTCGGGTTAGCGCAGCGCCACCCGACAAATCCCTTACAGCGGCTGAGTCTGTGCCTCGACCACCGCCAGCGCGACCATATTGACGATGCGGCGCACGGAAGCGATCGGCGTCAGAATATGTACCGGCTTCGCCACTCCCATCAGCACCGGTCCGACGGTCACCCCTTCCGAACTGGAGACACGCAGCAGGTTATAGCTAATGCGCGCGGCTTCCATATTCGGCATCACCAGAATGTTGGCCGAGCCTTTCAACGGGCTGTCCGGCATCCGCTCATGGCGAATACTTTCCACCAGCGCCGCATCGCCGTGCATTTCACCATCGATCATCAGATCCGGCGCCAGCGCTTTCACTCGCTCCAGCGCTTCGCGCATTTTGCTCGCTGACGGACAGTCAGAGGAACCGAAGTTGGAGTGCGACAGCAGCGCCACGCGCGGCTCAATACCAAAACGACGGACGCTTTCCGCCGCCATCAGGGTGATTTCCGCCAGCTGCTCCGGCGTAGGATCGTTATTGACGTAGGTGTCGGCGATAAAGGTGTTACCGCTTGGCAGCAGCAGCGCGTTCATGGCCCCCGCGGTGCTGACGCCGTCCCGGTAGCCGAACAGCGGCTGAACCACCCCATAATGCTCGTGGTAGTCGCCGATGGTGCCGCAGATCATGGCATCCGCCTCGCCACGATGCACCATGATTGCGCCAATGACCGTCGTATTGGCAATCACCGCCCGCTGCGCCTGCTCCTGGGTCACGCCGCGGCGTTTCATGATCTGGTAATACTCGCCCCAGTACTCTTTAAAGCGCGGATCGGATTCGTTATTGACGATCTCAAAATCCACGCCGGCTTTGATCTGCAGCCCCAGCTTCTGGATACGCATTTCAATCACGCTCGGACGGCCGATCAGAATCGGTTTTGCCAGCCCCAGCGATACCAGCTCCTGAGTTGCGTGCAGGACGCGCGACTCTTCGCCTTCCGCCAGCACCACGCGCCTGGGCTCTTTGCGCGCCTGGGAGAAAATCGGCTTCATGAACAGGTTAGTTTTGTAGACAAACTCGCTGAGTTTCTCAATATAGGCGTCGAAGTCGGCAATCGGACGCGTGGCTACACCGGAGTCCATTGCCGCTTTGGCGACCGCCGGAGCGATCTTGACGATCAGGCGCGGATCGAACGGTTTCGGAATGATATATTCCGGACCAAAGCTCAGATCCTGATCGCCGTAGGCAGAGGCGACCACTTCGCTCTGTTCGGCATGTGCCAGTTCCGCTATCGCGTGGACTGCAGCCAGCTTCATCTCTTCGTTAATCGCCGTGGCGCCAACGTCCAGCGCCCCGCGGAAGATGAACGGAAAGCACAGCACGTTGTTGACCTGGTTCGGGTAGTCGGAGCGCCCGGTGCAGATGATGGCATCTTCGCGGACCTGCTTCGCCAGCGGCGGCAGAATCTCCGGTTCCGGGTTAGCCAGGGCGAGGATCAGCGGCGCGCGGGCCATTTTTTTCACCATCTCCGGGGTCAGCACTTTCGGGCCTGAACAGCCGAGGAAAATATCCGCTCCGTCAATCACATCGTCCAGCGTGCGTTTGCCGTCATCTTCTACCGCGTAGGCCGCCTTGGTCTCTGCCATGTGAGGCTCACGGTCTTTATAGATGACGCCTTTGGAATCGCAGACCACGATATTGTGTTTCTGCATACCCAGCGCCACCAGCAAATTCATGCAGGCAATCGCCGCCGCGCCCGCGCCGGATACTACCATCCGAACGTCGGAAAGATTCTTCTCAACCACCCGCAGGCCGTTAATAATCGCCGCGGTGCTGATAATGGCCGTACCGTGCTGATCGTCATGGAACACAGGAATGTTCATGCGCTCGCGCAGCTTTTGCTCGATGTAGAAACACTCTGGCGCTTTGATGTCTTCGAGGTTGATGCCGCCGAAGGTGGGCTCCAGCGCCGCCACGACATCGATAAATTTATCCGGGTTCAGCTCATCGACTTCGATATCGAACACATCAATACCGGCGAATTTTTTAAACAAAACGCCCTTGCCTTCCATCACCGGCTTACCGGCTAGCGCACCAATATTCCCCAGTCCCAGCACCGCGGTGCCGTTGGAAACAACGGCCACCAGGTTGCCGCGGGCGGTATATTTGTAGGCAGCCAGCGGATCTTTCTCGATTTCCAGACAAGGTGCCGCCACGCCCGGCGAGTAGGCCAGCGCCAGATCGCGCTGTGTGGCCAGAGGCTTGGTTGGGACAACCTGAATTTTCCCGGGAACGGGAAACTCATGGAAATCGAGGGCACTTTGTTTCAACTGCTCATCCATTTTATTGTTCCTTTCACGTATCGGTCGTAGGGGGTGTGCGTAATGACTATCCTGGTGCCCACCCCAGGTGGCGCATAGTATCTCGCCTGACGGCTTTTCAAACTTTGAACGCCGCCAAACTCTCGCCATCGCAATGGTATATTTGTTATCGATTTATAACATTTATGTAACCTGATTTCGAAAGCAATGATAGTCCCGTCTGCTATGCTTTTTAGTTATCCACCCCATAAACGCCTCGACAGACAATCAACAAAAACTCATGCAACATCTTGTTTCAGGAGTCCATTATGTCCCGAAGAGAACTTGCCAACGCCATTCGCGCCCTGAGCATGGACGCTGTACAGAAAGCCAACTCCGGCCACCCCGGCGCCCCGATGGGGATGGCGGATATCGCCGAAGTCCTGTGGAATGATTTCCTTAAACACAATCCGGGGAATCCGCACTGGTATGACCGTGACCGCTTTGTGCTCTCAAACGGTCATGCGTCCATGCTGCTGTATAGCCTGTTGCATCTGACCGGCTACGATCTGCCGCTGTCCGAACTGAAAAACTTTCGCCAGCTCCATTCCAAAACCCCCGGCCACCCGGAACACGGCTATACCCCCGGCGTCGAGACCACCACCGGCCCGCTTGGCCAGGGGCTGGCCAACGCCGTCGGCATGGCGATTGCCGAGCGCACGCTGGCGGCGCAGTTTAACCGTCCCGGCCATGACATTGTCGATCACTATACCTGGGTGTTTATGGGCGATGGCTGTCTGATGGAGGGGATTTCCCACGAAGCCAGCTCGCTGGCGGGGACGCTGGGTCTTGGCAAGCTGATCGGCTTCTACGACCATAACGGCATCTCAATCGATGGTAAAACCGACGGCTGGTTTACCGACGATACCGCCGCGCGCTTTCGGGCCTATCACTGGCACGTGATTGGCGATATTGACGGTCACGACCCGCAGGCAGTGAAACAGGCAATTCTCGAGGCGCAAAGCGTCACGGATAAACCTTCGCTGATCATCTGCCGCACCGTGATTGGCTATGGCTCACCGAATAAAGCCGGTTCGGAAGAGTCCCATGGCGCTGCGCTGGGGGAAAAAGAGGTGGCGTTAGCCCGCGAGAAGCTGGGCTGGAAACATCCACCGTTTGAGATCCCCAAAGAGATTTATCAGCAATGGGATGCCCGGCCGCGCGGCGAGCAGGCAGAACAGACGTGGAATCAGCGGTTCGCCGCGTATCAGCAGCAGTATCCACAACTGGCGGCGGAGCTAAAACGCAGAATGGACGGCGCGCTGCCGGAGAGCTGGGGCGATGCGGCGCACGACTATATCGCGCAACTGCAGGCCGAGCCGGCGAAAATTGCCAGCCGTAAAGCGTCGCAAAATGCCCTGAACGCCTATGGACCGCTTCTGCCGGAGCTGCTGGGCGGGTCGGCGGATCTGGCGCCGAGCAACCTCACCATCTGGTCCGGGTCAACATCGATCAAAGAGGACGTGGCGGGCAACTATATTCATTATGGCGTGCGCGAGTTCGGCATGACGGCGATCGGCAACGGCATTGCCCTTCACGGCGGCTTTATCCCTTATACGTCCACCTTCCTGATGTTTGTCGAATATGCGCGTAACGCGGCGCGAATGGCAGCGCTGATGAAAGCCAGACAGATTATGGTCTATACCCATGACTCGATTGGGTTAGGGGAAGATGGCCCCACTCATCAGGCGGTCGAACAGCTGGCCAGTCTGCGATTGACGCCGAACTTCAGCACCTGGCGCCCCTGCGATCAGGTCGAAACGGCGGTGGCGTGGCAGGCGGCGATTGAACGGCAAACCGGCCCCACCGCGCTGATTCTGTCGCGGCAAAACCTGGCGCAAATGGCGCGGACGCCGCAACAGGTACAGGATATTGCCCGCGGCGGCTACGTGCTGAAAGATGCGGGGGGCAAACCGGATTTAATCCTGATAGCCACCGGTTCCGAAGTGGAGATAACCGTGCTGGCGGCGGAAAAACTGCTCGCCAAAGGGGTTAACGTGCGGGTAGTCTCCCTGCCCTCAACCGATGTTTTCGATGCGCAAGATGAGGCATATCGGGAGTCGGTTCTTCCGGCTAACGTCAGCGCCAGAATTGCGGTTGAGGCCGGTATCGCCGACTACTGGTATAAATATGTCGGGCTGAAGGGCGCCATCGTGGGAATGAGAAGCTACGGTGAATCAGCGCCGGCGGAGAAGCTGTTCCCGTTCTTTGGCTTTACCGTCGAGCATATTGTCAGTCTCGCGGATGAAATATGTAACGGGTAACCCATAGCGTGGGCCAGGCATCTGGCCCCTGCCAGTTATCACACTGCGGCTGCTGCGCATAGCGAACCAGGCTAAACCGCTGGCCATCATAGCGCCAGCGGGTCTGAACCCCGCAATCGCCGGGGCCGCGCCCTTTATCCAGAGTCACCAGCTCGTGACGTCGCTCATCAATACTGGCATTAATCAGTTCAATATCACGCGCCGCATTGCCCGGCGGCTGGAAGGGCAGCGTCAAACGGACCTGGCGGGCCACATACGGCTGCTGGCGCGACACCAGCCAGGCCAGCCAGATGGTGTTGTACGCTCCGGCTTCGCAGCTGACCATCAGTAACACCTTCTCATCCGTCAACGCGGTAACCCGAATCTCACGGCGGAAAGGGTCCAGCGAACAGGCGCTATTGTTCATCCGCTCGTTGCCGTAATCCATCAGGTCATTGAGCTCCTCCCGACTGAGCGGTGATTGCGAGAAGTCAACTTTGCCAACCGCCCGCAGCGCAGGTGCCGGAGGCACGCTAAGCGGCGGCTCTTCCCCCTTACCCACCCACGCGGTTTCACTGCCGACACGCTTTTGATGGCTATCGATAAACAGCAGCGCGGCTTTCAGCCCTTGCAGAGAAATGCTTTGCAGTCCGTTAACCAGGGTTATCGCCTGTCCTTCCTGCACCTGCTGGAGAAAAGCATCGATCGTCACGCTATCTCCGGTTTTGATCAGCTTATCCGCAACCAGCCAGTGTTTATCGGTCAACGCCAGCGGTTTACCGTCAAGCAAAAGACGAGGAGCGATCGGCGCCAGGGCGGCCACCGGGTTACCGATACCGCCCAGCTCAATGCGCAGGCTGGCATCCGTAACGGCGCCGGCGCTGCGGCTGAGAGTCATAACCAGTCCGTGATGCAGACCGACGTTGCGAGCGACGCAGAAATTCTGATTATTGCAGGTGACCAGCCAGTCGCCGAATAGCTGTTGTACCGGCGCCGCCCACGCCCACGACGCCGGTAGTAAACCGAAAAGCAGAAAAAAAAGAACCCGATAAAGCATGCGCGGCACAACCCCAGAGAAGAACGCTCAAAACAGCAGCCATCTTCACCAGCGGCGGCACGTTACTCAATCAGATTTATCAGATAACCCCGCCATCAGTCCCGATGTTTGCAGGTATTGCAGCAGAATCACCGCCTTGCCATCGCGTATCGCGCCGTCGGCGACCATCTGCAATGCCTGGCGAAAAGGCAGCTCCAGTACCTCGATATCTTCATCTTCAACGCCGCCGCCGCGCGTTTTGCGCTGCGCATCGCTGTACTCGGCGATGAAGAAGTGGACAATTTCGGTCACCCCGCCGGGAGACATATACAGCTCGAACAGCTTATGCGCATCGCCGACTTCGTATCCGGTCTCTTCGATGGCCTCTTTGCGGATGCAGGCTTCAGGCTCGTCGTTATCCAACAGCCCGGCGCAGGTTTCGATCAGCATTCCGTCCTCGTTACCGTTGACCCAGGTGGCGACACGAAACTGACGGACCAACACGACGGTTTGCTTGCGGCGGTTATACAGCAGCACCGTGGCGCCGTTGCCGCGATCGTAAACCTCGCGCTTATGACGGACCACGCTGCCGTCGCTACGCGTCAGCTCGTAGGTCATATTGCGCAAAATAAAGTAGTTTTCAGAGAGGAGTTTATCTTTGATAACGTTGATGTTGAGTGACATACGGCCCCGCAGCGTGGAATGACGCTGTCATACTACGCTGCGGAGTCGGGTTTGTCGTTAGTGAAGCAGGGCCGATTTTACGCCGAGATAATCCATGATCCCCTGCGCCGCATGGCGGCCTTCGGCCATCGCCGTCACCACCAGATCGGCGCCGCGGACGGCATCTCCGCCGGCAAAAATTTTGTCGTGCGTGGTCTGATAGCGGTAGCGGCTCTCGACACTGGCCTTAATCCGCCCCCGGTCATCGAGCTGTACGCCGACGGACTCCAGCCACGGCATCCCGTGGGGATGAAAACCAAAGGCCATAATCACCGCATCGGCCGGCATCACGAACTCGCTGCCCGGCAGCGGCGATGGGCTGCGACGCCCCTGCTTATCCGGTTCGCCCAGCTGTGTGCGCAGAAAACGTACGCCGTTAACCCGGCCGTCGCTATCCAGTTCCAGCGTCACCGGCTGAACGTTAAATTCGAACGCAGCCCCTTCTTCACGAGCGTTTTTCACCTCTTTTTTCGACCCCGGCATATTGGCCTCATCGCGACGATAGGCGCAGGTCACCTTTTTCGCCCCGTGACGCAGCGCGGTGCGCACGCAGTCCATCGCCGTGTCGCCGCCCCCCAGCACCACGACATTCAGCCCGTGGGTATTGACGTAAGGCTCTTCGGGTTGCTCACTCAACCCCATGACTTGCTTAGTATTGGCAATCAGGAACGGCAGCGCATCATAGACCCCCGGGGCATCTTCATTCGGCAGTCCCGCTTTCATGGAACGATAGGTTCCGGCGCCAATAAATAGCGCATCGTACTCTGCCAGCAAGGTGGTTAACGCCACGTCCTTGCCCACTTCACACTCCAGTTCAAAGCGGATACCCATCTCAGTAAAAATCTCTCGTCGCCGGGCCAGCAGTGACTTTTCCAGCTTGAAGGCCGGAATGCCAAAAGTCAGCAACCCGCCAATTTCCGGATGACGGTCAAAGACCACCGGCTGCACGCCGTTGCGGATCAGCCGGTCAGCACAGGCCAGTCCCGCCGGCCCGGCGCCGATAATGGCCACTTTTTTCCCGCTGTCGACAACCCTGGAGAGGTCCGGTCGCCAACCCTGTGCCAGCGCCCGATCGGAGATATAGCGCTCGATGTTGCCAATTGTCACCGCGCCATGTTCATCGCGCAGCGTACAGGCCCCTTCACACAGGCGATCCTGCGGGCAAACGCGGCCGGTTATCTCCGGCAGGCAGTTGGTTTGATGGGACAGCGCCACGGCGGCGTCGATATCCCCCGCTTGCAGCCGTTCAATCCACTGGGGTATATGGTTATGTAGCGGGCAGGTCCATTCACAGATACTGTGTTCGCCGCACTGCAGGCAGCGCTCCGAGGCCTGCTGCGCCTGCCCGGCGTTAAAGGGCAGAACGATCTCGGCAAAATCCTTCTTGCGGATCGCCGCGGCCCGTTTATCGGCCTCGCTACGCAGAGGCGTTGCCGCCATCTGGCTGACTTTTTCGCCAGCGCTCGGTAATGCCATATCGCCTGGTTGCGCATGCCACGGCCGCGCATCCATCCGCGCCGTACGCAGGCGTCGCTGTTTGGCCATCGCGGAAAGAGTCGCTTCCGTCGCCAGCTGCAGCGCCTGCGCCGGGCAGTTTTGCACGCAGGAAGGTCCGCCTTCACGGCCGCTGCACAGATCGCATTTATGTGCGGTGGCTTTCACTTTTCCCGCCGCCGCCGGTAACAGCACGATCTCCATGACGCCAAACGGACAGGCCACCATGCAGGATTTACAGCCGATGCACTTCTCCTCGTCAACCTGCACGCTGTCGTTTATCTGACGAATGGCATCATTCGGGCAGCTGCGGGCGCAGGGGGCGCTTTCACAATGGCGACATGTTATTGCGTTACGTTTTTGCTCGTGCTTCATCACGGTAATGCGCGGTAAGAAGCGCTGTGGGGTCAGGACGTGCTGCTCGTCGTTGTGTGCCATCACGCAGGCCACTTCGCAGGCTTTACAGCCGATACATTTGCGACTATCGCTGATAATAAAGTGGTTCATGGTATCCTTCGGTCTTTGCTAAATAACCCCTCGATTCGCATGACTATTTATTACCCGACAAAACGGGGCTGAAACAATGTTCATTTGCCCGAAATAGTTTTTTTCTGGAGATAACCCGTTTTGGATCAAATTCTTTGACTTAAATGAAATTGCGTTTTATTTAACGTAGCAAGCAGAAAACTGTCTAACGATGGCAAACAGGCTCCGGGGTAAGCGGCGGTTTTCGCAAAGAGAGTCGGAGAGTTCTTTACGGTGTCCGCTAAAGCCACACGATAAATTACACTATCTCCTTAATTTCTCCACGTTTGCCCGTGGCGTTGCCTATAAAGTGTCACAGACGGTGCGGTAACAAAAATGTACACAATGAGGTCTCAATTCTGATGGCGAATTTTTTTATCGATCGCCCCATTTTCGCGTGGGTTCTGGCGATCCTGCTATGCCTGACCGGAACGCTCGCAATCTTGTCACTTCCCGTTGAGCAATATCCCGATCTTGCGCCGCCTAACGTGCGCATTACCGCCAATTATCCCGGCGCCTCCGCACAAACGCTGGAAAATACCGTCACTCAGGTTATCGAACAGAATATGACCGGCCTCGATAACCTGATGTATATGTCTTCCCAGAGCAGCTCTTCGGGCCAGGCGACGATTACGCTGACCTTTACCGCCGGCACGAATCCCAACGAAGCCATGCAGCAGGTACAAAACCAGCTGCAATCGGCAATGAAAAAACTGCCTCAGGATGTGCAAAATCAGGGGGTGACGGTACGTAAAACCGGTGATACCAACATTCTGACCATCGCATTCGTCTCAACTGACGGCAGCATGGATAAGCAGGATATCGCCGACTACGTGGCCAGTAACATTCAGGAACCGCTCAGCCGCGTGAATGGCGTTGGCGATATTACGGCCTACGGCTCGCAATACTCAATGCGCATCTGGCTTGATCCGGCCAAACTCACCAGCGTGCAGATGACGGCGAAAGATGTCACCGACGCCATCGAATCACAGAATGCGCAGATTGCGGTCGGCCAGCTTGGCGGAACGCCGTCGGTCGATAATCAGTCGCTCAACGCCACCATTAACGCCCAGTCGCTGCTGCAAACGCCGCAGCAGTTCCGCGATATTACGCTGCGCGTGAATCCGGACGGTTCGCTGGTGACGCTCGGCGATGTGGCGAAAGTCGAACTGGGCGCGGAAAGCTACGATTACCTCAGCCGCTACAACCGCAACCCGGCCTCCGGCCTTGGCGTGCAGCTGGCCTCGGGGGCAAACGAAATGCAGACCGCGGAGCTGGTGCTCAATCGTCTGGATGAGCTGTCGCAGTATTTCCCTCACGGCCTTGAATATAAAATTGCCTACGAAACCACCTCCTTCGTGAAGGCCTCTATCCATGACGTGGTAAAAACGTTGCTGGAAGCTATCGTGCTGGTGTTCCTGGTGATGTACCTGTTCCTGCAAAACATCCGCGCAACGCTCATCCCAACCATTGCCGTACCGGTGGTTCTGATGGGGACCTTCGCCATCCTGTTTGCCTGCGGCTACAGTATCAACACCCTGACGATGTTCGCGATGGTGCTGGCGATAGGTCTGCTGGTGGATGATGCTATCGTGGTTGTCGAGAACGTTGAGCGCATCATGAGCGAAGAGGGGCTTTCGCCGCGTGAAGCGACACGAAAATCCATGGGCCAGATTCAGGGGGCGTTGGTCGGGATCGCGATGGTACTGTCGGCGGTCTTTATCCCGATGGCCTTCTTCGGCGGCACAACCGGCGCCATTTATCGTCAGTTTTCTATTACCATCGTCTCGGCGATGGTGCTGTCGGTACTCGTGGCCATGATCCTCACCCCGGCCCTGTGCGCTACCTTGCTGAAACCCATGAAGAAAGGCGAAGAACACGGTAAAAAAGGCTTCTTTGGCTGGTTTAACCGTATGTTCAACCGTAACGCCAGCCGTTATGAAACCGCCGTAGGCAAAATTCTTCACCGTTCGCTGCGCTGGATAGCTATCTACGCGCTGCTGTTGGGGGGGATGGTCTTTATGTTCTTACGCCTCCCGACTTCGTTCCTGCCTCAGGAAGACCGCGGCATGTTCCTGACCTCGGTGCAGCTGCCGAGCGGCGCAACGCAACAGCAGACCTTAAAAGTCGTGCAAAAAGTTGAGGACTATTTCTTTAGCCATGAACAGGCCAACGTTGCTTCGATTTTCGCCACCGTGGGCTCTGGCCCGGGAGGCAATGGTCAGAACGTCGCGCGCATGTTTATCCGCCTGAAAGACTGGGATGAACGGGATGCGAAAACCGGTACCTCGTTTGCGATCATTGAACGCGCGACAAAAGCCTTTAACAGCATTAACGAGGCGCGCGTCTTCGCCACTAACCCACCGGCCATCAGCGGGCTGGGCAGTTCCGCCGGTTTTGATATGGAGCTCGAAGACCACGCCGGCAACGGGCACGCGGCGCTCATGGCAGCCCGCGACACGCTGCTCGATCTGGCGGCGAAAGACGACCGGTTGACCCGGGTTCGCCATAACGGCCTTGACGATAGCCCGCAGCTGCAGATTGATATCGATCAGCGGAAAGCCCAGGCGCTGGGCGTGTCTATTGACGATATCAACAACACGTTGCAAACCGCCTGGGGCTCAAGCTACGTGAACGATTTTATGGATCGCGGCCGCGTGAAGAAAGTCTACGTCCAGTCTGCCGCCCCTTACCGCATGCTGCCTGACGATATTAATCTGTGGTATGTGCGCAACAGCAGCGGCACGATGGTGCCCTTCTCGGCATTTGCCACCTCGCGCTGGCAAACCGGCTCCCCGCGCCTGGAGCGCTATAACGGCTACTCGGCGGTGGAAATCATCGGTGAAGCGGCTCCGGGCATCAGTACCGGTACCGCGATGGCTATCATGGAAGATCTGACCAGACAGCTGCCAAACGGCTTTGGGCTAGACTGGACGGCCATGTCCTATCAGGAACGACTGTCCGGCGCGCAGGCGCCGGCGCTGTACGCCATTTCGCTGCTGGTGGTGTTCTTGTGTCTGGCTGCGCTGTATGAGAGCTGGTCTATCCCGTTCTCGGTCATGCTGGTGGTGCCGCTGGGGGTTATCGGTGCGCTGATGGCCACCTGGATGCGCGGTCTTGAAAACGACGTGTACTTCCAGGTTGGCCTGCTGACGGTTATCGGCCTGTCGGCGAAAAACGCCATTCTGATCGTCGAGTTTGCTAATGAGCTCAACGAGAAAGGGGAAGATTTACTCGCCGCCACGCTGTCGGCCTGTCGCCAGCGTCTGCGTCCGATCCTGATGACTTCGCTGGCCTTTATTTTTGGGGTCCTGCCGATGGCGACCAGCACCGGCGCCGGTTCCGGTAGCCAGCATGCCGTGGGCACCGGGGTGATGGGAGGAATGATTTCCGCCACGGTCCTGGCTATCTTCTTCGTTCCGCTATTCTTCGTACTGGTACGTCGACGCTTTCCGCAAAAAGAGCGCCCGCAATAAGCCGGCAGGATCCTGAGCGTCCCGTTTCTTCCTCGGGAAATAACAAAAAGGCGACTGTCATAGTCGCCTTTTTTATCTGTTTAACACCGCCGGGCTATTATTTTAGCCTTACGATTACCCTGCTCACATTGAGGATTTTATTTACGCAGCATACCTTCAATAAAATCTTTCCAGTTCCCTAGTTCATGTTCAATCATAATAGCCTCTCTTATTATTATGGGTAATTTTATGCAAATCGGTTTGGGAAAGGAAGTGCATTAAGGTTATCACTGCGATTGCTGGTAACCCCTTCTACGCCATCATCTCTCTGATTTACTGCTACTATGGGCCCGGGAGTGGAAATTTAATGTGATGCATAGCAACATTTAGCAACATTACGCCTGTTTTCAGATAATTTACACTACCGATATCCTGCTCTTTATATCCCCTGCCTGCAGGCGATTTCCGGGTTATCGTTAGCGGACTGGTTAATATTCACCCAGTGCATATATAGAGGGTAAAAAAGGATATTTATTCACGCGATTCACGTATTATTTTATACAGCCTGCTGTATTCGGAAATTTCTGAGTTAATCGCTTAAACCAACGTAAAAGAAAAGGTTTCATTTATGCTGACTATGTACGGAATCAAAAACTGCGACACCATTAAAAAGGCCCGCCGCTGGCTGGAAGCGCATCAGATTGCATATCAGTTCCATGATTATCGTGCCGATGGCCTGGATCGCGAGTTGTTAAACACCTTTATCGCCGAACTGGGCTGGGAAGCATTACTCAACACGCGCGGTACAACCTGGCGGAAACTGGATGAAACCGTGCGTGCCGGTATCAATAACGCCGATGCCGCCGCCGCGCTGATGCTGGAAATGCCGGCAATTATCAAACGCCCATTGCTCTGCGCGCCCGGGCAGCCTATGCTGCTGGGTTTCAGTGAACTCACTTATAAGAAGCTTGTTAACGAGGTATAGTCTATGTCTTGCCCGGTCATTGAGCTGGCTCAGCAGCTTATTCGCCGCCCTTCCCTCAGCCCCGATGATGCGGGATGTCAGGCGTTAATGATTGAACGCCTGCGTGCGATTGGCTTTACCGTGGAACCGATGGATTTCGGCGATACGCAAAATTTCTGGGCCTGGCGCGGGCGCGGTGAAACGCTGGCCTTTGCCGGCCATACCGACGTGGTTCCGGCCGGCGATGCTGACCGTTGGATTAACCCGCCCTTCGAACCCACCATCCGCGACGGCATGCTGTTTGGCCGTGGCGCGGCAGATATGAAAGGCTCGCTGGCCGCGATGGTGGTTGCCGCCGAGCGCTTTGTCGCCCAGTACCCGAATCATAAAGGTCGTCTGGCCTTTTTGATCACCTCTGATGAAGAGGCCAGCGCGCATAACGGAACGGTGAAAGTGGTCGAAGCGCTGATGGCCCGCAACGAACGCCTGGACTACTGCCTGGTCGGCGAACCGTCAAGCACCGAAGTCGTCGGTGACGTGGTCAAAAACGGTCGTCGTGGCTCACTCACCTGTAACCTGACCATTCACGGCGTGCAGGGGCATGTCGCTTACCCGCATCTCGCCGATAACCCGGTGCACCGCGCGGCCCCTATGCTGACGGAGCTGGTAGGAATCGAGTGGGATAAAGGCAATGAATTCTTCCCCCCCACCAGCATGCAGATAGCCAACGTACAGGCGGGTACCGGGAGCAATAACGTGATCCCCGGCGACATGTATGTTCAGTTCAACTTCCGCTTTAGCACTGAACTGACCGACGAGATGATTAAAGCCCGCGTCGTCGAGCTGCTGGATAAATATCAGCTGCGCTATACCCTGGACTGGTGGCTGTCTGGCCAGCCGTTCCTCACCAGCCGTGGCAAACTGGTCGAAGCGGTGGTGAACGCCATTGAGCACTATAATGAGATCAAACCCCAGCTGCTGACCAACGGCGGTACCTCTGACGGTCGCTTTATCGCTCGCATGGGTGCGCAGGTGGTTGAGCTGGGACCGGTGAATGCGACAATTCACAAAATCAATGAGTGTGTTAACGCCGCCGACCTGCAGCTGCTGGCGCGGATGTATCAACGCATCATGGAACAACTGGTCGCCTGACGACCTCGACCTGAAAAGAGGAAGCGCACATGGAATGGCTAATCAACCACTGGTGGATTCTGGTGCTGGTATTTTTGGTGGGCGTCATGATTAACGTCATTAAGGATCTTAATCGCGTTGACCACAAAAAGTTTCTCGCCAATAAGCCAGAACTGCCGCCCCATCGTGATTGTAACGATAAATGGGACGATGACGACGACTGGCCGAAGCACGACCAGCCGAAGAAGTAAGATTTCGGCCCTGCCCCCGGTCAATCCCACACGGCCGGGAATGCCCCGGATAGCGGCGTGATACGCCTTATCCGGGGAGTACGTTCACGAAATCAGTTCGCTTAGAGCAATTCGATAATATCGTCGTCTTTTGGCGTACTGCCGCTCAACGCTTCGTCAAAATAGTGTTTCGGCACGGTATAGCGCAGGCGCTCAAGGGCAAACTGCATACTGCGATCGTCAATCGCGTGCCCCAGATCCTCGACAATATCCAACGTCACGTCGCCACCCGCCTGCTGAAGCGCCTCCTGAGCCGAAACCGCCCACGCCAGATCGATAACGCGATCCTCGCCGCCGTGAATCAGATGGATGGTTGTCGCGGTGGTTGCCGACTGCGGAAGCGTCGCATACCGTCCGTTAAAGGCGATAACCCGTGATGCCAGCCCAGGCTCGGCTTTGATGCTCTCCAGAGACATAATCGCCCCCTGCGAGAAACCAATCAGTGCCGTCGCCCGCGGACCGACACCGCTCTGTTTCTGCCAGTAGCGAACGGTCTCAATAAAGGTCGGCATAATGGCATCAATACGCGACTGGCGATTTTCCTCCGTCACCCCCTGAACCGAGAACCACTGGCGACCCGGCGGTGGACCGCAAGGTTCCGCGCCACCGATGCTGACGATCAGCGCATCCGGAAACTGCGGCGCAAACAAGCTACCGATTTGCCCCATTGCAACCGGGTTATCGCCGACGCCATGAAACAGCAACAGCAGCTGTTGGGCAGGTGTCGCAGGGCTTTGCACAATAAAATGGTCGTGTTTCATGGCTGTCTCCTTAGTTTACGTGGGCAGTTTACGCCGCACGCGGAATATGACCATGACATTTAACTGAATGAGTTAGTTAAAAAAATTGCAGTTCCCCAACCTGCTGACGCAGTCTCTCCGCCCGCGATGCGTCGAGGTTCAGCAGCGCCAGTCCCGCTTCTTCGCGCAGCCTGGCCAGCAGCGCTTTGCGTCCGGACAGACGCAGCCCGGCGCAAATCTCCGCTTCATCCTGGCGTTGCAGACGGGCGCGAAGCGCCGGAAGCGGCAGCCCGCAGTGAAGCAGCAGGCGGTTCAGGCTGCCAACCACCGCCAGCAGCGGGCGATGGGCAAACGCGAACCCCGCCACATCCAGCCAGTCGTCATCCGTAAGCATAGCTGCTGGCGCCATCGGCCGCGGGAATAACGCTTCCCGCCACTCCCACAGCCAGAACTCATCGCGCGCCAGACGCTGCGACTCCCGTAGAACCAGTTCGTGCCCCGCAGGGGTTAACGGATAAAGCGCCATCGCCGTGTAGCACCCGCTGCTTGCCTCACGATGGGTACCTAAACGCACCAGCGTAAAACCGCAGCGCTGCCAGAAGCGCCCTAGCTCTGGCGTATAGCCAAAGCTGACCGATAGATAATCGAGGCCGTGGCTTTGCGCTACCGCCCGGGCTGCCAGAGCCTGACCAAGCCCCTCGCGTTGTCGGGTCGGATGCACGGCGATACGGGTGATTCGCTGCCCCAATAGCGTAGCAGCCAGCGGGCTTCCGCCGTGGGCAGCCAACGACTGCGCCACCAGATTACCGCGCGGGCGGCGAAAACCGGCCCATACCGCCCGGCTGAGGGCGGGATCAAGCCCCCCCTCCTCCACCCGCCATACCGCCGCGGCCACGCCGTTGCTCGTGCGGGCGCAGGTAAAATGCTGACCCGGCGCATCCATCATCCGCCGCAAATCCAGCGGCGATGTGCGGTAATGTGCGCCGGAGAGCAGCTGATACATCGCCTCGGCAAGCCCGTCCTGCTGCTGCCAGCTGTCCTGACTCACCGCCTCAAACGTCACCTCCCCTGCTGGAGATTGGGTAAAGGTTTCATCGCCAAACAGGAGTAATTCACTGACCAATGCTTCCAGCGGGCAGCCAGGGGCCCAGCGGATGGGATCAAGCAGACTAAACTGGCGCAGGTGAGGAAAGCTGGCGCAAAACTTGAGCAGAAAACCGCGGCCGGTCCCTTCATAACCCTGCACGGTCGTGGTCAGTAAGGTGCGTGGAAAACGGGTGACCAGCTGGCGAAGCAGCGGCCCGGGAATGGCTGCCGCTTCATCAACGATCAGCCATGACGCTCGAATATCGCCAGCCAGCAACGCATCCGGCGCCATAAAGCGAAAACCGTCACCGGCGAACGTTGCCATCACCTCGGTCGCGCCGCGCGCTGGGGCGGTAACGATGGCATCGCCCGCCAGCTGACGTATCAACATTCCCGCCAGCGCGGATTTTCCCCGTCCGCGCTCGGCGGTAACCGCGGCAATGCCCGCAGGAAGTGTGCTCAGACTGGCCAGAATAGCGGCCTGTTCGGCCTGAGGATGGCCATCAGCTGGATACCAGTGCGGTCGTGGCACCTCCTCCGGTAACATCAGCGGTTCATTCTGACGCCAGACGATCGCCTCAGGATTCGCACAGACTCGCTGACAAAAACGGTGGACAAAATGGGGAGTGGGAATAGGCTCCGACGCGTCGCTCCAGCGCAGAGAATCCGCATCGGGCTGCGATGGCCAACAGGCAAAAGAGGGGGTCAGCAGGATCAGCCAGCTTCCCGCTTTCAACGTCCCGCTCAGCGCGGCAAAAGCCGCCGCGTCGAAGCCGCTGCGAGCATCAAAGAAGGCGTGGTGATACTCACGTCCGAGGAGAGATTTGAGGGCTTGCGGCGAGATACAGGGCTCTTCCATAGGCTGCGGCCCCACCCACAGACCATCGCCGGCCAGCCGTTTACGCAGCAGCAGCGCCTGCTGCAGGCACCACGCGTCGTCGCCGCTGAGCACCAGCAGACGACGAATGCCCTGCTGCGCCATCCGCGCCGTCAGGTTAAGTAATTCATCCATTTACAGCGGCGGTCAGAGCGCATGACCAAATGTATTGCACTGCGCCGGGTCTCCACTGTCAAAACCGCGCTTAAACCAGGTATAGCGCTGCTGCGAAGTCCCGTGGGTAAAGCTGTCCGGGACAATGCGCCCCTGGCTTTGCTGCTGCAGGCGATCGTCGCCGATAGCCTCTGCGGCATTCAGCGCTTCCTGCAGATCGCCGGTCTCCAGCACATCCTGATTCTGCATGCTGTGTCCCCAGACGCCGGCAAAGCAGTCCGCCTGCAGCTCCATTTTCACCGACAGGCGATTAACTTCAGCCTGCGACGCGTGTTGCTGCAACTGACGCACTTTGGATTCAATACCCAGCAGCTTCTGCACGTGATGCCCGACCTCGTGAGCAATCACGTAGGCCTGCGCAAAATCGCCATCCGCGCCGAGCTTGTTTTTCATCTCATCATAGAACGAGAGATCGATGTAGACCGTGCTATCAGCCGGGCAGTAGAACGGTCCCATAACGGACTGGCCGGTACCGCAGCCGGTCCGCGTGGCGCCGCGATAGAGCACCAGCTTCGGCTGCGGGTACTGACGGCCCATCTTTTGGAAGATAGCGCCCCAGGTATCTTCGGTATCGGCAAGAATCACCTTCGTAAACTTCGCGGCCTGCTCTTCCTGCGGGCTGACAGAACGTTGGGTGGTGGTTTGCTGCTGTGAAACGGGCTCTCCGGTCAGCATGCCGGTCAAATCCACGCCGTAATAGCCCGCAACCAGCACGATAATCAACAGGACGATACCGCCCTTCCCGCTGGGAAGACGGAAACCACCGCCGCCGCCCAGGGGCGAACCGGAATCATTACGTCGATCTTCTACATTGTCGCTTTCGCGACGTCCTTGCCAGCGCATAGGCACCTCAATCCATCAAATTCTCGAATATGAGAGATCGTAGGCGGTTCGGCGTAGAATTACCACTGGAAACAACAAGAAGAGCGCCAGAAGGTAGAGCGACCTTCTGGCGAAGGGAGGATTAGTCGAGCTTAACGCCAAGGCGATGGGCCACTTCTTCGTAGGCCTCAATCAGGCCGCCGAGGCTCTGGCGGAAGCGGTCTTTGTCCATTTTGTCGAGGGTATTTTTATCCCACAGACGGCTGCCATCTGGCGAGAACTCATCGCCCAGCACCACTTCGCCCTTGAACAGACCAAACTCAAGCTTGAAATCGACCAGGATCAGGCCGGCATCATCAAACAGCTTTTTCAATACGTCGTTGGCTTTAAAAGTCAGTTCCTGCATGCGCGCGAGGTTCTTTTTGCTTACCCAGCCAAAAGTCTCGCAGTAAGACTCGTTGACCATCGGATCGTGCATCGCATCATTTTTCAGGAACAGATCAAACAGCGGCGGATTGAGTTCAATCCCTTCTTCAATACCCAGACGCTTAACCAGAGAACCGGCGGCGCGGTTACGGACTACGCACTCCACCGGAACCATCTCCAGTTTTTTCACCAGACATTCGGTATCGGAGAGCAGCGCTTCCATCTGAGTCGGGATACCGGCTTCTTCCAGTTTGCTCATAATGAAATGGTTAAATTTGTTGTTCACCATGCCTTTACGATCGAACTGCTCAATGCGCGCGCCATCCCCTGCTGAAGTATCGTTACGGAATTCGAGTACCAGCAGATCCGGATTCTCCGTGCTGTAAACGGTTTTCGCTTTACCACGATACAACTCAGCTTGCTTTTGCATCTTTGTCACTCCAGTGAAGATATAGACGATAAAAATTGCGCTTTTCTGCCGACGCACACGTTTGCGTCACTATACATGAAAAAGGGCTGGATTGCTCCAGCCCTGTTTATTACTTACTGAATGCGGCCTGGAATACGGCTACCAGGGCGTCATTCTGCGACTGCGTCAACGTATGGCCTTTCGGATCGATGAACTGCAGACTGCTGCGGTTATCGAGGTCACCGACCTGCAGTTTGTAGTCACCTGAAACCAGCTGCGGATCGCTGGCGCCCAGCGCCTGCCAGCTGCTGTCAGACAGCGGCTTGTAGGTCAGCGCCATGCTGCCTTGCGAGCGGGTGCTATCCGTCACCTTCATGCCCACTTTTTCCAGTGCGCCCGGCAGACGTTGCCACACCATGTTGAACGGTGCGCGAACAACCAGCATTGGCAGCCCCGTATCGTCGGCAGCGCTCTGCACATCGAAGGTGGCGCCGGCATTTTTCTGCGCCGCATTCTGCGCATTGGTGGCGTTCATATCCAGACCTTCGGAAATGACGTTCAGCATTGAGGTGCTATAGCGTTGCAGAGAAGCCGGATCGGATACCGGTTTCCCGGCCTGCTCCAGATTCACCAGCTTCACGATAACCGCCTGCTGATAACCCTGCGGTTTCACTGAGATTTGATAGCGACCACGATACTGCTGGTCTTCATCGAGGCGATTCCATTCAACCCAGTCGGTATTCAGCGTCTGGCTGGCATCGTCACGTTTGGTGATGACATAGTTCTTAGACTGTATGATGCTGGCTACCTGCGCCCACAGCGAACCGCTACGACCGTTCTCGACCATCAGCGTGGCGGTATCACCATTGAACTGAGTACGAGCGCCGCTCACCAGTGCCAGAGGCTGAGCCGGTGGGCGGATGTCCAGAGCTTTGCCCACTGCGCCTGTGCTGGTCGCAACCGGAATATTATAATCACCAACCTGAACCGGCAGAATCATACCCGCAGGTGCGTGAAGTTCACTGAGCGGCGTAGCTTGCAGATAGACCTCATCGCCCCCCACCTGACGTTTGTAGCGTGAGTCGGAACTACAGGCCGCGAGAAGCAGGACCAATGAAACACCCGCAACCTTCGTCAGGCGCGACTTCTGTACTGAGTAAGCCATCAAATCTCCCTAAACTTTACAGCAAACCGGCATGCTTCAGCGCTGCGGTAACGGCCTGAGTACCCTGTTCGGTAATCGGCGTCATCGGCAGGCGCAGCGTATCGGTTGCCACAAGACCCAACGCCTTACATGCCCATTTCACGGGGATCGGGTTGGGTTCGACAAATAATTTTGTATGCAATGGCATCAGACGTTGGTTAATTGCACGAGCTTGCGCAAACTGGCCTTCTGCAGCCAGTCGGCACATATCCGCCATTTCGCGAGCCGCAACGTTCGCCGTTACGGAAATCACGCCCTGACCGCCGAGCTGCATAAAGTCCATTCCGGTGGCATCATCGCCGCTCAACAGAATAAAGTCATCTGAAACCAGCTCTTTGATCTGATGAACACGACTTAAGTTCCCCGTCGCTTCCTTAATACCAATAATATTTTTTACTTCCGCCAGGCGACCGACGGTTTCCGGCAGCATGTCGCAACCGGTACGGGACGGCACATTATACAGAATTTGCGGCAGGTCGGTGTGTTCTGCGATGGCTTTAAAGTGTTGGAACAGCCCTTCCTGGGTCGGACGATTGTAATAAGGAGTGACCGTCAGGCAACCGACAACACCGCTATTGTTAAAACGTTTGGTCAGGCTAATCGCCTCTGCGGTTGCATTTGCACCGGTACCTGCGATGACCGGGATACGCCCGTCAGCAAGTTCAAGCGTCATCATCACGACATCGCCATGCTCTTCATGGCTGAGGGTCGCGGATTCTCCGGTAGTCCCTACCGAAACGATCGCCGAGGTTCCGCTGGCGACATGGTAATCAATCAGTTTTTTCAGGCTTGACCGGCAGACATTACCGTTTTCATCCATCGGCGTGACAAGCGCTACAATACTTCCCGTGAACATGGGCCATCCTCAGAGCTGAAGTGCGACAAGATTCTCAATGTTACGTTTGGTGCCGTAATAAAAGCAAGAGACCCGATGCCATCAGGGATGTTGTATGCCGGTTTTTTTTATGCTTTCCTAATGTTACCTCACCTTTTTAAAGGAAGAACAGGTTTGACCGCCTCATTACAACACTATCTGGTTATTACCGCTTTGGGCGCTGACCGTCCCGGCATCGTGAACACCATCACCCGCCACGTCAGCAGCTGCGGCTGTAATATCGAAGACAGCCGGCTGGCCATGCTTGGTGACGAATTCACGTTTATCATGCTGCTTTCAGGTTCATGGAACGCGATTACGCTTATCGAATCGACCCTGCCGCTGAAAGGTGCTGAGCTGGATTTGCTGATCGTGATGAAGCGGACGACCGCGCGGCCTCCTCAGGCCATGCCAAACACCGTCTGGGTCCAGGTTGAGGTACCGGACTCGCCGCACATTATCGAGCGTTTCACTGCCCTGTTTGACGCGTGGAATATGAACATCGCCGAACTGGTTTCTCGTACCCAGGTCAGCGGTGATGACGATTCAGCGCAGTTGTTTATTCAGATAACCGCACACAGCCCTGCAACACAAAATGCATCAAATATCGAACAAGCGTTCAAAGCCCTATGTACAGAACTGAACGCACAAGGCAGTATTAACATCGTTAATTATTCACAACATGATGAACAGGATGGAGTTTGAGTAATGAATCCACTGAAAGCCGGTGATCTTGCACCGAAATTTAGCTTACCGGACCAGGACGGCGAGGAAGTAAATTTGACCGACTTCCAGGGACAGCGTGTTCTGGTTTATTTTTACCCGAAAGCCATGACCCCGGGTTGTACCGTTCAGGCCTGCGGCCTGCGCGATAATATGGATGACTTAAAAAAAGCGGGCGTTGAGGTGCTGGGTATCAGCACTGATAAACCGGAAAAACTCTCCCGTTTCGCCGAAAAAGAGTTGCTGAACTTCACGCTGCTGTCTGATGAAAATCACCAGGTGTGTGAGCAGTTTGGCGTCTGGGGCGAAAAATCGTTTATGGGGAAAACCTACGACGGTATTCACCGCATTAGCTTCCTGATCGATAGCAACGGCAAAGTCGAACACGTGTTTGATAACTTTAAAACCAGCAATCACCACGATGTGGTGCTGAACTGGTTGAAAGAAAACGGCTAACGTTCTACCTGACGCAGGACGCCGGGTCGCAATTCACTGACCCGGCGTCCGTTTTCTTCCCTGCGTTTTCCAGCGCGGACTATTTCTTCTCGTCTTCCACCGCCAGGCCATCCGGCCACGCATGCACCACCGCTTTGATCAGGGTTGCCAGCGGAATCGCAAAGAAGACGCCCCAGAATCCCCACAGCCCACCGAAGATAACCACCGACAGGATAATCACCAGCGGATGCAGGTTGACGGCTTCTGAAAACAGCACGGGTACCAGCAGGTTACCGTCCAGCCCCTGAATAATCAGGTACACCGCAAACAGGCTCCAGAACTCCGGGCCTGCGCCAAACTGGAACAGCGCCACGCCGACCACCGGAATGGTCACCACGAAGGCGCCGATGTAGGGAATCAGTACCGAGAAGCCGACCAGCACCGCCAGCAGCAGCGAATAGTTGAGATCAAACAGGATAAAGCCAATCCACGTTGCCACGCCGACGACAATCATCTCCAGCACCTTACCGCGGATATAGTTGGTAATCTGCTGGTTCATCTCTTTCCATACCTGCCCCGCCAGCCCGCGGTTGCGCGGCAGCACGCGGCGCACGGCATTCAGCATCTGCTCTTTATCTTTTAACAGAAAGAACACCATCAGCGGCACCAGCACCAGATAGACCGCCAAAGTCAGTAAACCGACCAGCGAAGCCAGAGAGTATTTGACCACCGAATCGCCGACGGTAAGCACGCGGTTGCGCATATTATCCGCCATGGCGTCGATAATCCCGGCGTCCATCAGCGCCGGGTAACGGCGCGGAACCGTGGCAGCAAAATCGGACAGCTTATTGAGCATGCCAGGCATATCGCGAATCAGATAGATACCCTGCTGCCAGGCAACGGGCATCACCACAAACGCCATCAGCAACAAGACGCCCACGAACAGAATCAGCACGAACGAGGTTGCCCAGGTTCGCGAAAGCCCTACGCGCTCCAGCCTGACGGTTGGCCATTCCAGCAGATAAGCCAGCACGATGGCGACCAGCAATGGCGCCAGCAGGCCGCTGAAAAAGAACATGATCCCGAACCCGGCCAGCAAAATAACCAGCAGCGCTATCGCTTCCGGATCGCTAAACCGACGACGGTACCACTGCATTAACATCTCAAGCATAAAACCCTTCCCTGAAGCGCGTAGCGGCAAAAAAACCGAGGGAATTGTATCTAAATGTCACCTGAAAGACTTCGCTTTTATTAGCAAAGCCACAAACATTCACGCTGGTGTGAATATCATATTTTCAATAGCCTCAACGCCAGCTAAACTCGCATGACGCGCGGAAATGGAACATTACGCCGCCCAATCGGTCAAACTGGCACACCCACATTACAGGACAGAGGTTATGTTCAGGCAGTTAAAGAAAACGCTGGTGGCAACCGTCATAGCGTCGCTGACGCTGGGTTCGATTTTGCCTGCTTTTGCTGACTCCGCAGATACCCTGCCCGATATGGGAACCTCTGCGGGAAGCACGCTCTCTATTGGCCAGGAAATGCAGATGGGGGACTACTATGTGCGCCAGCTACGCGGTAGCGCGCCGCTCATCAACGACCCTCTGCTGGTGCAATATATTAACGGATTAGGTATGCGTCTGGTCTCACATGCTAACTCTGTTCGCACCCCTTTCCACTTTTACCTGATTAATAACGACCAGATAAACGCCTTTGCTTTCTTCGGCGGCAATGTCGTGCTGCACTCCGCTCTGTTCCGCTATTCAGATACCGAAAGCGAACTGGCGTCGGTCATGGCGCACGAAATCTCACACGTCACCCAGCGCCACCTCGCGCGGGCAATGGAAGACCAAAAGCGCAACGCCCCGCTGACCTGGGTCGGTGCGCTGGGCTCGATTCTGCTGGCGATGGCCAGCCCGCAGGCCGGGATGGCGGCACTCACCGGTACGCTGGCGGGAACCCAGCAGGGGATGATCAGTTTTACCCGTCAAAACGAAGAAGAAGCTGACCGCATCGGGATTCAGGTGCTGCAGCGCTCCGGTTTTGATCCGCAGGCGATGCCGGCCTTTATGGGGAAACTGCTCGACCAGTCGCGTTACTCTACCCGTCCGCCGGAAATGCTGCTGACTCACCCCCTGCCGGAAAGCCGTCTGTCTGACGCCCGCAACCGCGCAAACCAGATGCGTCCTGTGGTTGTCCAGTCTTCCGCCGATTTTTACCTGGCCAAGGCCAGAACCCTGGGAATGTATAACTCCGGGGAAAATAAGCTTGGCGACGATCTGCTGAACGCGTGGGCGAAAGGCAATATCCGTGAACAGCACGCCTCCCAGTACGGGCGAGCGCTGCTGGCTATGGGAAGCAATAATTACGATCTGGCGCGCAAAACGCTGCAGCCTCTGCTGAGCGCCGATCCGCAGAACGCCTGGTATCTCGACCTGGCGACCGATATCGATCTCGGACAGAAGAAAGCGACCGATGCGATTAACCGGCTGAAAAATGCTCGCGAAATTCGTACCAACCCGGTTCTGCAGCTGAACCTTGCCAACGCATACTTACAGGGCGGACAAGCGGCGGAAGCGGCGCAAATCCTTAACCGCTATACCTTTAGCTACAAAGATGACAGCAACGGCTGGGATCTGCTGGCGCAGGCTGAAGCAAGCCTCGGCCATCGTGACCAGGAGCTGGCGGCGCGTGCAGAAGGTATGGCGCTGGTTGGCCAGCTCGATCAGGCGATTACTCTGCTGAGCAGCGCCAGCTCGCAGGTGAAACTGGGCAGTTTGCAGCAGGCGCGCTACGATGCGCGTATCGACCAGCTGCGCCAGCTGCAGGAACGATTCCGCCCCTATCAAAAAATGTAAGGAGACGACATGTCTGACGCGGTAAAAATCTATCACAATCCCCGCTGCTCCAAGAGCCGCGACACCTTAAGCCTGTTGAAGGCTAACGGTATCGATCCTGAAGTCGTGCTCTATCTGGAGACGCCGCCGGATGCAGACACGCTGCGCCAGCTGTTGAAAATGCTCGGCATGGTCAGCGCCCGCGAACTGATGCGCCAGAAAGAGGATCTGTATAAATCCCTGGAGCTCGCTGACCCGCAGCTTAGCGAGGACGCGCTGATTCAGGCCATCGTCGATAATCCGAAGTTGATGGAGCGCCCGATTGTCGTCAGCCATGGTCAGGCGCGGATCGGCCGACCGCCGGAGCAGGTTCTGGAAATCGTCAACTGATGCCGATGCGCCATCGTGGTTTTACCGTGATGGCGCAGCGAGTGAACGACGAGGGACGCGGATTTGGCAGATAGCCGAGATCCAGCCCGGCTAGAGCTTGAGGATCTCTTTCACGAAAGGAATGGTCAACTTACGTTGCGCGGTAATCGAAGCGTGATCGAGCTGATCGAGCGTCATAAACAGTGAGCGCATTTCACGATCTAACCGTTTAAGCAAGAAACGACAGACGTCTTCCGGCATCTCAAAACCCCGCAGACGCGCGCGCAGCTGTAGCGCCTGCAGCTTATCTTCATCCGACAGCGGCTGTAGCTTGTAGATTTGCCCCCAGTCGAGGCGCGACGCCAGATCCGGCAACCCGAGATTCAGCTGGCGCGGCGGACAATCGCCGGTAATCAACAAACGCGTTTTACCCGATTCGAGGATCCGGTTATAGAGGTTGAAAATGGCCATTTCCCACGGCTCGTCGCCGGCCACGCACTCGATATTGTCAATGCAGACCAGCGAAAGCTGCTCCATCCCGTCGAGCACTTCCGGTACAAACCACGTACGCTTATCCAGTGGAACATAGCCCACCGCGTCGCCGCGCTGGGAAAGCTCCGCACAGGCGGCATGTAACAAGTGACTGCGCCCCGCCCCTTCGCGTGACCAGATATAGATGTACCCGCTATGTTCCTGCCGCAACACATTCTGTAAGGCAGCAAGAAGAGAAGGATTATCACCCGGCCAAAAACTCGCGAAAGTTTCATCATCGGGAAGATACAGTGGCAGAGAGAGCTGTGCCGGTGCGTTCAGATGGACCTCATCATAGGCTTACAGAAAAACGCGAAGAGTTTATCACGAAGTATGCCTCGAGAGAACCGGGCGGGATCGCCGCCCGGTTGCAGGATCAATGTTTTACTTCTTCACTGTCGGCCGCATCCAGCACAACCTCTTCCGGACGCAGGACGCTGATCAGTTTGAAAATCAGACTCAGACCCACGCCGACAATTGTCGCCAGCGCCATGCCTTTCAGCTCCGCCGCGCCAATGTGCACTTTCGCGCCGCTGACGCCAATGATCAGAATCACGGAGGTCAGAATCAAATTCTGCGCCTTGTTGTAGTCCACTTTCGACTCGATCAACACGCGGATACCGGATGCGCCGATCACCCCGTACAGCAGCAGAGAAACGCCGCCCATTACCGGCAGCGGGATAATCTGAATCGCCGCCGCCAGTTTACCCACGCAGGAGAGCAGAATCGCGAAGACTGCCGCCCCACCGATAACCCAGGTACTGTAGACGCGGGTGATCGCCATCACGCCGATGTTCTCGCCGTAAGTGGTGTTGGGCGTCGACCCAAAGAAGCCGGAGATCATCGTCGACAGGCCGTTCGCAAACATCGAACGATGCAGCCCGGGATCGCGGATCAGATCTTTTTTAACGATATTCGCCGTCACCACCAGGTGGCCGACGTGCTCGGCAATCACCACCAGCGCAGCAGGCAGAATGGTGAAGATAGCAAACCATTCAAAACGCGGCGTGTAGAACGTCGGCAGGGCGAACCAGTGCGCCTCGGCGATCGGCGTAGTGTCGACAACGCCCATCACGAAAGAGAGCGCGTAGCCGACCAGTACGCCGATGAGAATCGGGATAATGGCCATGAAACCGCGAAACAGCACCGAACCGAAAACCGTCACCGCCAGCGTCACCATCGAAATAATGATGGTTTTACTATCCGGCGACTGCCCGTCAGCCGGCAGCAGGCCGGCCATATTGGCAGCGACGCCCGCCAGTCCGAGGCCGATAACCGCGACAATGGCCCCCATGGCCGCCGGCGGGAACATCACGTCCAGCCAGCCGGTGCCGGCTTTTTTGACAATAAAGGAGACGATGCAGAACAGCGCGCCGCACATAATGAAGCCACCCAGCGCCACTTCATACCCCAGCGGCAACAGCAGCAGAACCGGGGAGATAAACGCGAAGCTCGATCCGAGATAGGCCGGGATTTTTCCCTTACAGATGAAAAGATACAGCAATGTCCCAATACCGTTAAACAGCAGGACGGTAGCCGGGTTGATATGAAACAGAACGGGCACCAGGACCGTTGCGCCAAACATAGCGAACAGATGCTGCAAACTCAGTGGGATAGTCTGTAAAAGCGGCGGTCTTTCACTCACCCCGATTGCGCGGCGCGTCATAGCGTTTTCCTCTAAGAGTCGTTTATTAGTTGCTGTGAGTTTGTTTTATTCAAAAAAAAGCCGACTCTTAAAGTCGGCTTCTTATTATCTATGCAATCACTTGGTACCAAAAATCTTATCGCCGGCATCGCCGAGCCCCGGAATAATGTATCCGTGCTCGTTGAGGCCCTGGTCAATGGATGCGGTATACATCTCAACATCCGGATGCGCTTTCTCCAGCGCGGCAATCCCTTCCGGCGCCGCCACCAGAACCAGCACCTTAATGCTGGAGCAGCCCGCTTTTTTCAGCAGGTCGATAGTGGCGATCATCGAACCACCGGTTGCCAGCATCGGGTCAACCACCAGCGCCATGCGTTCGTCGATATTCGACACCAGCTTCTGGAAATAAGGAACCGGCTCCAGCGTCTCTTCGTCACGATAGATCCCCACCACGCTGATACGCGCGCTCGGTACGTGCTCCAGAACCCCTTCCATCATCCCCAGACCGGCGCGCAGAATTGGCACAACGGTGATTTTCTTCCCTTTGATCTGCTCGATTTCTACCGGACCATTCCAGCCCTCGATGGTGACTTTCTCGGTCTGCAGATCGGCAGTGGCTTCATAAGTCAGCAAGCTACCTACCTCTGAGGCAAGTTCACGGAAGCGTTTGGTGCTGATGTCGTGCTCACGCATCAGGCCCAGCTTGTGTTTGACGAGCGGGTGTTTCACTTCCACAATCTTCATTCTCTTTCTCCTCTGAGGGGCAGCCACAAAAAAAATCGCGGGATTATACCGCTTTTTTCCATTTGCGCCATAGCCGATATGTTTGACCGGGATCAACCAAAATGCTTTGCGCTGCCTGAGCCAGTATAAAACAAAATAAAAAAACCCCGCGCAGGCGGGGTCGCACAAGGCTTGAGGGGAGTTTTACAGCGTTTCGCCGTTGCTGCTGATAACCTGTTGATACCAGGAGAAAGATTGCTTCCGGCTACGGTCCAGCGTCCCGTTGCCTTCGTTATCTTTATCGACGTAGATAAATCCGTAGCGTTTCTTCATTTCACCGGTACCGGCGGAAACGAGGTCGATACATCCCCATGGGGTATAGCCCATCAGGTCAACGCCGTCCTCAACCACCGCTTTTTTCATCTCGGCAATATGCGCGGAGAGATAATCGATACGGTAGCGATCGTTCACCGTGCCGTCAGCTTCGCGCACGTCAATGGCCCCAAAGCCGTTCTCAACAATAAACAGCGGCAGCTGGTAGTGATCCCAGAACCAGTTCAGGGAGTAGCGCAGACCCACCGGGTCAATCTGCCAGCCCCAGTCTGACTTCTGCACGTACGGGTTAGAGACCAGGCTTTGGGTCTCGTCATAATCCAGCAGCGGATTATCATCGGTCGCTTTAGTGGCAAACGACATATAGTAGCTAAAGCCAATATAGTCGACGCAGCCCTCGGCCAGCGCCTGACGATCTTCTGCGGTGATATCCAGCGCAAAACCGCGGCGCGCGAAGTAGTTCAGCAGATGCTGCGGGTACTTACCGCGGACGTGAACGTCGGTAAACCAGTAACGGCGATGCATGGCGTTCATTGCCATCATCATATCGTTCGGGTCGCAGGAGAACGGATAAATCGGGCACATGGCAATCATGCAACCCACCTGCAGCGATGGATTTATCTGGCGAGCGGCTTTTACCGCCAGTGCGCTGGCAACCAGTTCATAGTGCGCCGCCTGATACATCACTGGCTCGCGATCTTCATCCGGCAGATACTTCAGACCTGAGTTGGTAAACGGGGCAAAATCTTCATGGAAGTTAGCCTGGTTATTGATCTCATTAAAGGTCATCCAGTACTTCACTTTGTGCTGATAGCGATCGAACACCACTTTCGCAAAGCGGACGAAGAAATCGATCAGCTTACGGTTACGCCAGCCGCCATACTCGGTCACCAGATGGTAAGGCATCTCGAAGTGAGAGAGCGTAATCACCGGTTCAATGCCGTACTTCAGACATTCATCAAACAGGTCGTCATAGAACTGGAGCCCTGCTTCGTTAGGCTCCAGCTCATCACCCAGCGGGAAGATACGTGTCCAGGCAATCGAAGTGCGGAAGCATTTGAACCCCATTTCAGCAAACAGCTGAATGTCTTCTTTATAACGATGGTAAAAATCAATCGCCTCATGATTGGGATAATTTTTCCCCGGCAGTACGCCATCGGTGATTTCACGCGGCACGCCGTGTGCGCCGGCGGTCATCACGTCGGCCACGCTGACGCCTTTACCCCCTTCCTGCCAGCCGCCTTCCAGCTGATGCGCCGCCACCGCGCCGCCCCACAGAAAACCTTCTTTAAATCCAGACATGTTCTCTTCCTTATGAGCGATCGCCGTTAAGCGATCGGTTTTGCTGATTAAAATGGTAAACCGCCCCCATCAAACCGGCATCGTTGCCGTGGCTGACGGTGTCGAGATAGTCCGCGATACCGAACCAGGCCAGATGTTCGCGCAGCAGCGCCAAAAAGCCCGGCCGTTCCACAATGCCGCCGCCGATGAAAATGGCCTGCGGATCAAAAATGTTCACCAGGTTATACAGACCGGTACCGAGACCGTTGAAAAAGTCAGCCACCAGCCGCTGGCAAACCGCATCGCCCGCCTCGTAGCGATCGAAGATCTCTTCACCGGTTACCGCTTCCAGCGATTTACCGACATGCCCGGCATAGCGGTCGCGCAATACGCGCATCGTGCAGTTTTCATTCATTGAAGAGCGGCGCACATCGCGGGCGCCGGGGCGTTCGGTCTGCATATAGCCGAATTCGCCCGCGCGAAAACGCGCGCCATGCACCAGCTGGTTGTGACAAAAAATCGCGCCGCCGACGCCGGTGCCGATTGTCAGGACCAGAAAGTCACTCATGTCGACCGCCTTACCCTGCCAGCGCTCGGCGAGCAGGACGCAGTTAGCATCGTTTTCGATGGCGACCGGAAGCCCGGTCTGTTGTTCCAGCCAGCGCTTAATCGCAAAATTATCGAACTGACGGATTGCGCCGCCCATTTCGATAAAGCCGGTGTGCGGGTTGACATAGCCAGGCGCGCCGATCGCCACGCCTTCACACGTCGGGTGAGCAGCAATCCACGCCAGCATCGCTTGCAGTATCTGGTCGCCGTCGCTGTCAATAATCGACTGCTTACCTTTTTCAAGCAGTTCGCCCGCAGCGGTGCTGACGCCCATTTTTAACGCCGTTCCACCGATATCAAATGCGGCAATGTTCATCCCGTCTCTTCCTCCTGAATCCCCGCAGAATCAACCTTCGGCTCTCCTGAACAAAAAAAGAAACCGGTTTCAGTGGCATGATGGCTATTCCCGATGTCAGAGGCAAGTACAAGAATGTACCCGGTTTCATTTTCGTGAACCGCTTCAAATTTGTTCATATCGCAGCCGATTAACGCCGACTGCAAAGCAGGCTCGCAAACGTTTGCTTTCCCTGTTAGAATTGCGCCGATTTTTCTTGCTACCGCAAATGTGTGGAGATTTCGCAGTGACCGATAAAACCTCTCTCAGCTATAAAGATGCCGGCGTAGATATTGATGCAGGCAACGCGCTCGTCGACCGTATCAAGGGTGTGGTGAAGAAAACCCGACGCCCGGAAGTGATGGGTGGACTGGGCGGATTCGGCGCACTGTGCGCATTGCCGCAAAAATACCGCGAGCCGGTTCTGGTTTCCGGCACTGACGGCGTCGGCACCAAGCTGCGGCTGGCGATGGACCTGAAGCGCCACGATACTATCGGTATTGACCTGGTGGCGATGTGCGTCAATGACCTGGTGGTCCAGGGGGCAGAACCCCTGTTTTTCCTCGACTACTATGCAACCGGTAAACTGGATGTCGATACGGCAGCCAGCGTCATCAGCGGCATCGCAGAAGGCTGCCTGCAGTCAGGCTGTGCGCTGGTTGGCGGCGAAACGGCGGAAATGCCGGGCATGTACCACGGCGATGACTATGACGTCGCGGGCTTTTGCGTCGGCGTAGTAGAAAAATCAGAAATTATCGATGGTAGCAAAGTTGCCGATGGCGACGTGCTGGTCGCGCTGGCCTCCAGCGGTCCACATTCCAACGGCTACTCGCTGGTGCGCAAAATTATCGAAGTCAGCGGCGTCGATCCGCAGACCACCGATCTGAATGGTTCGCCGCTGGCCGACCATCTGCTGGCGCCGACCCGCATCTACGTTAAGTCGGTGCTGGACCTGATTGCTAACGTTGAAGTCCACGCGATTGCCCACCTGACCGGCGGCGGCTTCTGGGAAAACATTCCGCGCGTTCTGCCGGATAACACCCAGGCGGTCATCGACGAGTCCTCCTGGCAATGGCCAGAAGTGTTCAACTGGTTGCAGCAGGCCGGTAACGTCAGCAGCCATGAAATGTACCGTACCTTTAACTGCGGCGTCGGCATGGTTATCGCCCTGCCGGCAGACGTCGCCGACAGCGCCATCGCGCTGCTGAGCGAGAAAGGTGAAAACGCGTGGAAAATCGGCTATATCAAAGCTTCTGATTCCGAACAGCGTGTGGTCATTGAATGAAAAACATTGTGGTGCTGATTTCCGGTAACGGAAGCAATTTGCAGGCGATAATTGATGCCTGCGCCCGAAAGCAGATTAACGGCACCCTGAGAGCGGTATTCAGCAATAAGGCCGACGCGTTCGGCCTTGAACGCGCGCGTGAGGCCGGTATCCCGGCCCATGCGTTGTCGGCCAGCCAGTTTGCCAATCGCGAAGCCTTCGATCGCGAGCTGATGCATGAGATCGATGCTTATGCGCCGGATCTGGTGGTGCTGGCAGGCTACATGCGGATCCTTAGTCCGGCGTTTGTCGCCCATTATCAGGGGCGCCTGCTGAATATCCACCCGTCGTTGTTGCCAAAATACCCGGGGCTGCATACGCATCGCCAGGTACTGGAAAACGGTGATGAGGAGCACGGTACCTCGGTGCATTTCGTCACCGATGAGCTCGACGGTGGTCCGGTCATTCTGCAGGCCAAAGTGCCGGTTTTTACCGGGGATAGCGAAGACGAGATTACCGCCCGCGTGCAGACTCAGGAACATGCCATCTATCCGCTGGTGGTGAGCTGGTTTATGGACGGTCGTCTGCGCATGGAGGGGAATCAGGCCTGGCTTGATAACGCCCCTCTGCCGCCGCAGGGCCATGCGGCCGAAGAATAATCATCAGCGTCTCCGGCACTCGCCAGAGGCGCCTTTTATTGGTTCAGCGCCAGCCGCTTTCCCCCGGTTTTGTTCAAATCAGCGATGATTTTTGCCCTGTATATCTCCAGGCACGGCCTCGCTTTGCACACAATATGGGCACTCGCTCGCCATCGTTTTTATTCACAGCACATTGAAAGAAAACTGTCATACTTCTTTGACATAGTTGGACATTCAATGGCAAAGCTCGCCATAATGAAAAAGCAACATCAATCAACCGGAGTGTGAGTTGTAATGGGCCAGGAAAAGCTATATATCGAGAAAGAACTCAGCTGGTTGTCCTTTAACGAACGCGTACTTCAGGAAGCGGCGGATAAAAGCAATCCACTGATTGAGCGCATGCGCTTTTTGGGCATCTACTCCAACAACCTCGATGAATTTTATAAAGTGCGCTTCGCTGAACTTAAGCGCCGCATCATAATTAGCGAAGAACAAGGGAGTACCGCCCATTCTCGCCATTTGTTAGGCAAAATTCAGGCCCGCGTTCTGAAGGCCGATCAGGAATTTGACAGCCTGTATAATGAGCTGCTGCTGGAAATGGCGCGTAACCAGATCTTTTTGATCAATGAACGCCAGCTCTCGGTGAATCAGCAGTCCTGGCTACGCAACTATTTTAAACAGTACCTGCGTCAGCACATCACCCCGATCCTGATTAACCCTGAAACGGACCTGATCCAGTTCCTGAAAGATGATTACACCTATCTGGCGGTCGAAATCATCCGCGGGGAAACCATCAACTACGCCCTGCTGGAGATTCCGTCAGATAAAGTCCCGCGGTTCGTCAATCTGCCGCCGGAAGCACCGCGTCGCCGCAAGCCAATGATCTTGCTTGATAACATCCTGCGTTACTGCCTCGATGATATCTTTAAAGGCTTCTTTGACTACGATGCGCTGAACGCCTACTCGATGAAAATGACCCGTGACGCCGAGTACGATCTGGTGCACGAGATGGAGTCGAGCCTGATGGAGCTGATGTCTTCAAGTCTGAAACAGCGTCTGACGGCGGAACCGGTGCGTTTTGTTTATCAGCGCGATATGCCGGACACCATGGTTGAAATGCTGCGTGAGATGTTCTCCATTTCACGCTACGACTCAATGCTGCCCGGCGGGCGCTATCATAATTTTAAAGACTTTATCGGCTTCCCGAACGTCGGTAAGGCTAATCTGGTCAACAAGCCGCTGCCGCGCCTGCGCCACACCTGGTTCGATAAGTTCCGCAACGGGTTTGATGCCATTCGCGAACGCGACGTGCTGCTGTACTACCCGTATCATACCTTTGAGCACGTGCTGGAACTGCTGCGCCAGGCCTCATTCGATCCGAGCGTGCTGGCAATCAAAATCAATATTTATCGCGTTGCCAAAGATTCACGCATCATCGACTCGATGATCCACGCAGCCCATAACGGGAAAAAAGTCACCGTGGTGGTGGAGCTGCAGGCGCGTTTCGACGAAGAAGCCAACATTCATTGGGCGAAACGTCTGACCGAAGCGGGGGTACACGTTATCTTCTCCGCGCCGGGGCTGAAAATTCACGCCAAGCTGTTCCTGATCTCGCGCAAAGAGGGAGACGAAGTCGTCCGCTACGCGCATATCGGGACCGGTAACTTCAACGAAAAAACCGCCCGTCTGTACACCGACTATTCGCTGCTGACGGCAGATGCACGTATCACCAATGAAGTGCGCCGCGTCTTTAACTTTATCGAAAACCCATATCGCCCGGTGAGCTTCGATTACCTGCTGGTTTCACCGCAGAACTCGCGTCGCCTGCTGTATGAAATGATCGACAGAGAAATCGCCAACGCCCAGAACGGTCAGCCTTCTGGCATCACGCTGAAGCTGAACAACCTGGTCGATAAAGGACTGGTGGATCGACTTTATGCCGCGTCAAGCTCCGGGGTTCCCGTTAACCTGTTGATTCGTGGCATGTGCTCTTTGATTCCTGGGCTGGAAGGGATCAGCGAAAATATTCGCGTCACCAGTATCGTCGACCGCTTCCTTGAGCACGACCGCGTCTATGTTTTCGAAAACGGCGGCGACAAACAGGTTTGGCTCTCCTCTGCTGACTGGATGACGCGTAATATTGACTACCGTATTGAGGTCGCCGCGCCGCTGCTGGATCCGCGTTTGAAGCAGCGCGTACTGGATATTTTTGATCTCTTATTCAACGATACGGTCAAAGCACGCTATCTTGATAAAGAACTGAGTAATCGCTATGTGCCGCGCGGCAATCGCCGTAAAGTGCGCGCACAGCTGGCGATTTACGATTATCTCAAATCACTCGAACAACCCGACTAACCTATGCCAATAAACGAAAAAACCCCTCGTCCGCAGGAGTTCGCTGCGGTCGACCTTGGTTCAAACAGTTTTCATATGGTGATCGCTCGCGTCGTCGACGGAGCCATGCAGATCATCGGCCGCCTGAAACAGCGGGTTCACCTGGCCGATGGACTGGATGAAAATTCCGTGCTCAGCGAAGAGGCGATCGCCCGCGGGCTTAATTGCCTGTCGCTGTTTGCCGAACGCCTGCAGGGTTTTTCTCCCTCCAGTGTCTGCATCGTCGGGACACACACCTTACGCCAGGCCGCCAACGCCGCGGAATTTCTCAAGCGCGCGGAAAAGGTGATTCCCTATCCGATAGAGATAATCTCCGGTAACGAAGAGGCGCGTCTGATTTTTATGGGCGTCGAGCATACGCAGCCGGAACGGGGCCGTAAGCTGGTCATCGATATCGGCGGTGGGTCGACAGAGCTGGTGATTGGCGAGGATTTCGAACCGCGTCTGGTTGAGAGCCGTCGTATGGGCTGCGTCAGCTTCTCGCAGATCTATTTCCCCGGCGGCACCATCAACAAAGAGAATTTCCAGCGCGCGCGTCTGTCGGCCGTGCAGAAGCTGGAAACGCTGGCGTGGCAGTTCCGCATCCAGGGCTGGAATGTGGCGCTGGGCGCCTCCGGCACCATTAAAGCTGCGCAGGAAGTGCTGGTGGCGATGGGTGAGAAAGACGGTTTTATCACCCCGGAACGCCTTGAAATGCTGGTGGATGAAGTGTTGAAGTATAAAAACTTTGACGCGCTCAGCCTGCCGGGTCTGTCGGAAGAACGCAAAGCGGTGTTTGCTCCTGGGCTGGCTATCCTCTGCGGCGTTTTCGATGCGCTGGCGATCAAAGAGCTGCGCTTGTCTGATGGCGCGCTGCGTGAAGGCGTGCTGTATGAGATGGAGGGACGTTTTCGCCATCAGGATATCCGCAGCCGCACCGCGCAAAGTCTGGCAAACCAGTACAACATTGACCGCGAGCAGGCGCGTCGGGTACTGGAAACCACCACCCATATATTCGAGCAGTGGCAGGAACAGAACCCCAAACTGGACAACCCGAATCTGTCGGCGTTGTTGAAATGGGCGGTGATGCTGCACGAAGTGGGGTTGAATATTAACCACAGCGGAATGCACCGCCACTCGGCTTATATTCTGCAAAACAGCGATTTGCCGGGCTTCAATCAGGAGCAGCAAATGCTGATGGCGACGCTGGTTCGCTATCACCGTAAAGCGATCAAGCTGGATGATTTGCCCCGCTTTACGCTGTTTAAGAAAAAGCAGTTCCTGCCGCTCATTCAGCTTTTACGCCTTGGTATTTTGCTGAACAACCAGCGTCAGGCGACCACCACACCGCCCACGCTCAGGCTGAAGACCGAAGCCAATCACTGGACGCTGGTCTTCCCGCACGACTGGTTCAGCCAGAATGCGCTGGTGCTGCTCGATCTGGAAAAAGAACAGCAGTACTGGGAAGGCGTTCCTGACTGGCTATTGAAAATCGCCGAAGAAGAGCCGGACAGCAAAAACTAGTCCCGAGGCCGGGTTGCTCTCACCCGGCCCGTTTCTTCCCCGTCAACTCGCTTCAGCCGTCACCAGAGACGCCAGTGGAACCGGTTGGCCAATCTCATACCCCTGCAGATAATCAATCCCCAATGACAGCGCCGCCTGTCGAATCTCCGGCGTTTCCACATACTCCGCAACCACCTGCATATTCTTCATCCGCGCCAGATGGCAAATCGATGCCACGACCTGATAATCAAGACTGCTGGAGTGCAAATTACGAATAAAGCTGCCGTCAATCTTCAGCAGATCAACGTTCAGAGTTTTCAGGCGCGCGTAGCTGGCATAGCCGGTACCAAAGTCATCGATTGCCACTCGACACCCCAGCGCCTGCAAATGCGCCAGCGTTTGCCGTGCCTGCTCAGGGTTGCTGAGCGAATGGTTTTCCGTTAACTCAAATAGTAACTGCCACGGTTCAACATGATACTGCGCCAGCAGTCGTTCCACCTCGCCAGGGAACTGGCTCCTGCTGACGGAGGCCGGCGAAAGATTCACCGCCAGCCGCAGCCCGGGTAAAACTTTTCGGTGCTGGTTCATAAAGGCGAGCGTATTCTCCAGCACCCACAGGTCAATACGGGATGACAGGCCAAACTCATGCGCCACCGGGAGAAAATCATCCGGGTAAATGAGCTTCCCGTCATCTCCCGCCATGCGCAGCAGAACTTCATAATAGTTGTCACCGCGAATACCGACGATCGGCTGCGCCATCAGACAAAAACGATTCTGCTCCAGCGCCTGCTGGATCTGGTTCATCATCGCCACTTTATCCCGTAAGCCATGCTGAATATGCACCGCCCCGCGACGCTGCATATTTTCTGGCTGGCCGCTGGTCAGAGACAGATCTGCAATATTATTCAGCTCGCCTAAAAGCAAATAGAGGTGCTTCACCGGTGAGCGGACGCTGCAGTAACTCATCCCTACCGCAGGCTGCAGAGGTATACCATCCCAGATAAAGCGAAACTGTCGTATACGCTCATCCAGCGCGGCAATACGCGCCTTATGATCGCCGCTGTTCAGACGGAGTACCAGCTCGTGTCCTGACAGATGGTGAACGGCCTCGTTCGGCTGGAGTAAGTCGCCCAGATGTTCAGCCAGTTTTTGTTTATATTGAATGCGCAGCATAACGCCATAATGGCGCCCCAGCAGCTCCAGCTCAGGAATGCGTAAAAAGCACAGCACCGACCACATTGAACTGTCCAGCGACCGACTCAGCGCCCGTAAATTGGGCATATGGACAACCGGATCGAGAAACGCCATCCGCCGTACCCTGGCATGAATCAGACGCTGCTGGGTCGCCAGCATGGCCATATAAGTAATAATAAATGAGAACACCAGATAGCTCGAAGAGGTAATGGCCAGCTGATTGTCATATCCCGGAGAAAAAGGCAAATAGCGATAATGAAAGTGAATAATGATGATTAAAACCGGCGCCCAAATCATTGCGATACAGCGATAGCCAAAGCGCATCGCTCCCCACAACATTACCGGCATGAGTAATGACAATGTATAGTTTGTGCTAAATATCGTACTCTGACCATTCAGCGGTATTAATAACAAACCCAATAACATTAACAATGTTATCGACCATAAAACAAATTCACCACATTTTATTTTTGGATCAACCTGTAACTTCGCTTGTGAAATAAAACTACGCAGATAAAAAGGATTGCGAAGAATACGAATCAAGAAATAGCACAGCGGAACACCGGTTAAACCGCCCACCATCAAGGCCTGAAAAGTAATCAGCGAGCGTAAACTTAACGGATCAACCCCAGCCAGTTCCGTCATCCGCGGGTGCATGCCAAGATACTCGGCAACCTGAGAAAGCACGAGAAAAATGAACGAAGGCAGCAGCATCTGCCAGAACAGACGATACGGCATCAGGCTCACGTTACCATGGTAAATATGCTGCCGGCGCGGCACAAAAATCCGATAGCCGCCCCAGCACAGAACCGCCGGGATAAGAAAATGAAAAACGACCACAATGGCTTCCCACGGACTCATTCCCCGGGCCACGGTGCACAGCAGGCCGATGATAATGCCGGGCAGCGCCGCCACATCAAAAAACAGCATAAGACTCTGGACCAGCGCCAACGGCAAATAGTAAAGCGAAACTTCACTACCGCCCAGCTCAGCATAGGTATTTGCCCCTCGTGCCAGAGGCAGTAAAAGCAGGGGTAAAATCAGCGGCAGCGCCCACCATTTATCCCGATATTGTCTGTATCGTTTAATTATTTTCATTGATGCTCGACAGATAACCCAAATTCCCGCAGGGTATATTCAGGCAGGCATCCAACCTAACCATCCTAGCCGCATAAGGAATACCTACGCGGAACAGGCAAGAGATTTTAGTTATCAGCACACGCGGACTGTTGATATAAATCAATAAACCTTTTAGCTATGATTAATAAAGCTTATTTTTATGCGTCTGTTCGAATGAAAGAAAAAGGATGTGAATGTGATAATTATCTTACATAACATTAAGTAATGTTTGAGCGGCGGATTTTTACATCCTCATCAATTGACCCTGCTGCATTCCTGTGCCTTAATACCCTTATCGCCCCAGTTGTGGGTATACCTCAAGGAACCTTTTGTGAGTCAGGCACCCAGTATGCGTAAACGACATCGATTTAACCGTCGCATGACCCGTATCGTACTGCTTATCAGCTTTATCTTCTTCTTTGGACGCTTTGTCTACTCTTCTATTGGCGCCTGGTATCATCATCAGGACAAGATCGAGTCCCAGCAATCGACGCTCCCGGTTGATACCACGCCGCGGGAATAAGCCAGCACATTACGGTGCCAGCCAGTACGGCATGACATTGCTTTAAACGGTAAACTGCACCTCTCGCAGCAGGCGCAGCATTTCGCCGCTCCCTTTGCTGAGAATTTTATCCTGACGCATCACGACCCCCAACTGACGGTGGAGTACTGGCGTCAGCGATTGAACGCGTAACCCCTGCCGATCGTCATGATGCGCCACCGCCATGCGTGGAACAATGCTGTATCCCAGTCCGGCACGCACCATTCGCTTGATGGCTTCAATACTGCCCAGCTGCATCACCGGCGAAATATCGCGCCCGCTAGCACGAAACCAGCCATCAATCAGCTCCCGGGTTCCGCTTCCGGCCTCAAAGGCAATCAGCGGCAGCGCCTGCAGCACCTCCGGCGTCAGCTCCAGCGGCAGCGCATCCTGTCCGCAGGCAAAAATAAACACAAACTCCTCTTCCACCAGCGGGGCTATTGCCAGGTTGCGCCCGTGCGCCGGAAGCGTGACCAGTCCGAGATCGAGTCGGTTCTCCTCCACGGCACGCACGATATCCAGCGTATTGCCGGTCGTCACGCCTACCGTCAGCAGCGGATGCGCCTGCCGCAACTGCTGTAAGACAGGCGGTAACAGATGAATGCAGGCCGTGGCCCCCGTTCCGAGCGTTATCGCGCCGCTGATTTCGCGACTAAACTCGCTGACCGACAGCACCGCCGCGCTGACCGCTCGTTCAATATTGTCACCGTGAGCCAGCAGAGCCATACCGGCCGCCGTCGCTTTAATCCCCCGTCCGGTCCGCTCAATCAACCGGGTCTGCAGAAACTGTTCCAGCTGACGGACCTGCAGGCTGACCGCGGGCTGCGATAGCCCCAGGATATCCGCAGCAGCAGAGAAGCTCCCCCGCTGTACCACCAGTCGAAAAGTAGCCAGGTTTCCCAGATTAAGCGTCGTCATCTCAAAGTTTCTCTTATAAGGGTCATAAACGAACGAGTCTGCCTGCACAATAGCGCGCAGGTTATGCTGCCGACAACTGCATAACAGACTGAGATACGAATGAAAAATACGGAAAACAGACGCGCCGCGCCCGCCATGCTGACGCTTGCCGCTGGATGCAATCAGCTGATTAACTGGGGAATTTCATTTTATATGCCGGGCACTTTTGCCCGGGCTATCGGGCAGGACACCGGCTGGCCAGAGACACAAATCTACCTCGGCCTGACGATCGCCATGTTGATAATGGCGCTAATCTCCCCGTTTGTCGCCCGCCTGCTGGCCCGCTTTGGCGGCCAACAAATTGTGGTCAGCGGCACGCTGGCGATCGCCGCAGGCTGTTTCATGATGGCCGCTATACCTACCCTATCCGGTTGGCTGGGTGCCTGGCTACTTACCGGTATCGGAATGCGTCTGGCGCTGTATGATGCGCTGTTCGCCGCGCTGGTGAATCTGTACGGACAACAGGCAAGACGAACCCTTTCCCGCGTGACGCTGGCTGGCGGCCTGGCTTCCGCTCTGTTTTGGCCACTGGGCGCATTTTTGTTGACGATGATGAGCTGGCGGGAGGCGTTGCTGGTTTATGGCCTGCTGGGCCTGTTCAGCGCGCTGTTGCTCTGGCGAATGCCGAATGCCAGGCGACCGGCGGCGATACCCCCGAAAGCGCATCGGCCCACTTCTCACCAGCAGAGACGCGTTGGTCTGCTGTATGCGGCGCTGATCGCGCTGGTGACGTTTGTTTCTAACGGAACCTCCACCCATTTGCCGGAATTTATTGCCCACTACGGTCTGCCAGTGGCGGCGGGGATGCTCTGGGGCATTGGCCAGACCGGCGCCCGTTTTCTGGAGGTCGCCTCGGGTTCGGTGCTCACGCCGCTTCGACTTACGCTGCTGACCACGTTGCTGATGCCGGTCTGTTTCGCCCTCGGTCTGAGCGGGCCATATCTCATCTGGGCGGCCGGCGGATTTGTGCTGGGCTATGGCGCCATCAATGGGTTAACGACCGTGTTTAAGGCCACGCTACCGCTACAGCTTTTTGCCGCCGAGGATTACGCCAGCCGCACCGGTATCCTGTTGATCCCCGCCCAGCTGCTGGCCGCCGCCTCGCCGTTTGTCTACGCCTGGTTAAATCAGCAGTTCGGGGTTCAGGGGAGCTTAGGTGTTTCCGCTGCGCTGACGCTGGTGGTCGCCGGGCTGGCGCTGGCCATTGCCCGGAGCCAGTCCGGCCAGCCTCCAGAGGCGATGCCGGCAGCCATTGATTCCTGAACTTCGTGGCGATACCTGCACGCGCCTTAGCGAGGAGGTATCTCCCCGTTCTTCCGACAGACCATCGCGATAAAACGATCGCGGACGGCGTCCACTACCTGTGGATTCCAGGCAACGCCAACCTGCCATTGCGCGCCCTCCCCCGTCACGGTAACGAGCGTTATGCCCGCCGGCAGGAGATGACATGCGCCGGCGGGAAGCAGCGCAACACCATTTCCGGCGGCAACCAGCGCCAGCAGCGTATGAATATCGTCAGCATCCGCCACAATGTCAGCGGTCAGGCGGTTGATTTGCAGGAAATGCGCCGTTTGCTGTGCCAACCCACGGCCGCGCCTTGGGTTAATTTGCAGCAGCGGGAACTGTCGGAGCACCGAGGCGATATCCGGGAGCGCCTGCGTTGCGCCAGCGGGCACGGCAAGCACCAGGCTCTCTTCCATCAGCGCCTGGGCCTCCAGCGCGTCCGGAACGGGCATCCGCACGAACCCGGCATGCAGCTGCCCCTCCAGCAGCATTCGATACTGCTCGTGGGAAGCGATATCGTTGAGGGAGACGTCAATATCGGGAAACTGCTGGCGAAAGGCTTTAACTTGCGCCGGGGCCAACTGGAAGGTTGAGATGCCGAATCCCAGCGCCAGCGTGCCGACGTTTCCGCGCCGGACCTGCTCCGTCCAGGCACAAAACTGGTCATGCTGCGCCACAAAATGGCAGGCCTGAGAATAGATAGCCTCCCCCGCCGCGGTTAGCTGTGCTCCCTGCCGACCCCGCTGAAAAAGGGTCATGCCCGTCAGATGCTCCAGGGTCTGGATTTGTTTCGTCAGCGCCGGTTGGGTCAAACAAAGCCGCTCCGCCGCCGCATGGTAGCGCCGCTGCTGGGCCAGGGTGACGAACGCCCGTATTAATCTGATGTCCATTCCAGTCCCTTATCAAACGCGGAGAAAGCGTGATTATACATCCTGTGTCTCTGCTGGCGTAATGCGCTCAGTTTTTAGCAACGAGAAGAGACCTATGAACAACGAACTTCAGGTAGCTACGGTACAGTTCTGCCACCGCGCTAATGATAAGTCCTATAACCTGGGCATTATGGAACGCTTTATTCATCAGGCAGCCGGCGAAGGTACCCGCATTCTGGCCTTTCCCGAAATGTGCATTACCGGCTACTGGCACGTTATCGATCTCAGCGCCGAAGAGGTGGGGTCGCTCGCCGAGCCCATTGACGACAGTCCTTCCCTGGCGAGAATTGCCCGCCTGGCACAAAGTTACCAGATGGCCATTGGCGTGGGGCTGATTGAAAGAGCGAGTGACGATCGCCTGTATAACACCTACGTCGTTTGTATGCCGGATGGCCAGAGACATATCCACCGCAAGCTGCACGCCTTTGAACATCCGGCGATAGACCAGGGGGATAGCTTCACCGTCTTCGATACGCCGTGGGGAGTGAAAGTTGGCGTTCTGATCTGCTGGGACAATAATCTGACGGAAAATGCACGAGCTACCGCGCTGCTGGGCGCGGATATCCTGCTGGCCCCTCATCAAACCGGCGGTACGAACTCCCGCAGCCCGTTCGGGATGAAGCCCGTACCCGTAGCCCTTTGGGAGAACCGGTATCAGGATCCTGACGCGCTGAAAGCCGCGTTCCAGGGCCGTAACGGTCGGGAATGGTTGCTCCGCTGGCTGCCCTCAAGAGCGCATGATAACGGGATGTTTATCTTATTCAGCAATGGCGTCGGGCTCGACAACGGGGAGGTGCGTACCGGCAATGCGATGATTATCGATCCCTATGGCCGCATTATTGCAGAAACCGATGCGTTTGAAGACACCCTGGTCTGCGCCACGCTGGATTTAAGCCTGCTGACCATGTCCACGGGCCGACGCTGGATTCACGGCAGACGGCCCGAGCTCTATCCGATTCTGAGCCAGAATCAGGGTTATGAACGCGATGCTCGCAGCGCGCGTTTCTCAACGGAAGTGCCCCAGTTCAGCGATAAAACTCAGCATTAATCCGGCGGCAGAAAAGAAAAAGCCCCCTGTAAAAACAGAGGGCTTCGTTTAACAACGCCGGGGAGTTATTCCCACTCGATCGTTGCCGGCGGCTTGCCGCTGATGTCATAGACGACGCGGGAAATGCCGTTGACTTCGTTGATGATGCGGTTGGAGACGCGGCCAAGGAAGTCATAGGGCAGGTGCGCCCAGTGCGCGGTCATAAAGTCGATGGTTTCGACCGCACGCAGGGAAACGACCCAGTCGTACTTACGGCCATCGCCCATGACGCCTACAGAGCGGACCGGCAGGAACACGGTGAACGCCTGGCTCACTTTGTTGTAGAGGTCGGCTTTATGCAGCTCTTCGATGAAGATAGCATCCGCCCGACGCAGCAGGTCGCAGTACTCTTTCTTCACTTCGCCCAGTACGCGAACGCCGAGACCCGGCCCCGGGAACGGATGACGGTACAGCATGTCGTACGGCAGGCCCAGCTCCAGACCAATCTTACGCACTTCGTCTTTGAACAGCTCACGCAGCGGTTCAACCAGCCCCATCTTCATCTCTTTCGGCAGGCCGCCCACGTTGTGGTGAGATTTGATGACGTGCGCTTTACCGGTTGCAGACGCAGCGGATTCGATGACATCCGGGTAGATGGTACCCTGCGCCAGCCATTTAACGTCTTCCAGCTTCAACGCTTCTTCGTCGAACACTTCGACGAACACGCGACCGATGATTTTGCGTTTGGCTTCCGGATCGTTCTCGCCTTTCAGCGCGTCCAGGAAACGCTTCTCGCCTTCCACGTGAACGATGTTCAGACCGAAGTGGTCACCGAACATGTCCATAACCTGCTGGGCTTCGTTCAGACGCAGCAGACCATTGTCCACGAATACGCAGGTCAGGTTTTTACCGATAGCGCGGTGCAGCAGCATTGCGGTCACGGAGGAGTCCACGCCGCCGGAGAGGCCGAGGATCACTTTGTCATTGCCAACCTGCTGGCGGATACGCTCAACGGCATCGTCGATGATTTTTGCCGGCGTCCACAGAGCTTCACACTGGCAGATGTCGCGCACGAAGCGCTCCAGCATACGCATACCCTGGCGGGTGTGGGTCACTTCCGGGTGGAACTGCACGCCGTAGAAGCGTTTTTCTTCGTTCGCCATAATGGCAAACGGGCAGGTTTCAGTGCTGGCAACGGTAACAAAGTCAGACGGGATCGCGGTAACTTTGTCGCCGTGGCTCATCCAGACGTCGAGCAGCGGCTTGCCTTCAGCGGTCAGGGAGTCTTCAATACCGCGCACCAGCGCGCTATCGGTAACAACTTCAACCTGCGCATAGCCGAACTCGCGCTCATTAGAACTTTCTACATGGCCGCCCAGCTGCATTGCCATGGTCTGCATACCGTAGCAAACGCCAAACACCGGTACACCGGCTTCGAACACATACTGCGGCGCGCGCGGGCTGTTATGTTCAGTGGTGCTTTCCGGGCCGCCGGAAAGAATGATGCCGCTAGGATTGAACTCACGAATCTGAGCTTCCGTTACGTCCCAGGCCCACAGCTCGCAATAAACCCCTAATTCACGTACGCGACGCGCAACCAACTGGGTGTACTGAGAACCGAAGTCCAGGATTAGAATGCGATGTTTATGAATGTTATCCGTCATTGACGTTTATTCCAGAGCAGTAGCGATTAAATAAAATCGCCCGGCGCATGACCGGGCGATGAAAATCAGGAGCCCATGCGGTAGTTCGGGGATTCCTTGGTGATCGTCACGTCGTGAACGTGACTTTCCTGGATGCCAGCACCGCTGATACGCACGAATTCCGCTTTGGTACGCAGGGTGTCGATGGTACCACAACCGGTCAGTCCCATACAGGAGCGCAGGCCCCCCATCTGCTGGTGAATGATCTCTTTCAGGCGACCTTTATAGGCAACGCGGCCTTCGATACCTTCCGGTACCAGTTTGTCCGCAGCGTTGTCGCTCTGGAAGTAACGGTCAGAGGAGCCTTTGGACATCGCACCCAGAGAACCCATACCGCGATAAGATTTGTAAGAACGCCCCTGGTAGAGCTCGATTTCACCCGGGGACTCTTCGGTACCCGCCAGCATGGAGCCGACCATCACGGCAGCAGCGCCAGCAGCGATTGCTTTCGCGATATCGCCGGAGAAACGGATACCGCCATCGGCGATAACCGGAATGCCGGTACCTTCCAGCGCTTCTACCGCGTCGGAGACGGCGGTAATCTGCGGGACACCAACGCCGGTGACGATACGGGTAGTACAGATAGAACCAGGGCCAATACCTACTTTCACCGCGCTCACGCCCGCTTCAGCCAGGGCACGTGCGCCGGCACCGGTGGCCACGTTGCCGCCGATGATTTGCAGGTCAGGATATTTAGCACGGGTTTCACGAATGCGCTGCAGAACGCCTTCAGAATGGCCGTGGGAGGAGTCGATCAGCAGAACGTCAACGCCTGCAGCAACCAGCGCATCTACGCGCTCTTCGTTGCCTGCGCCTGCGCCAACCGCTGCGCCGACGCGCAGACGACCATGCTCATCTTTACACGCATTCGGTTTACGTTCCGCTTTCTGGAAATCTTTAACGGTAATCATGCCGCGCAGATGGAAGCCATCATCAACAACCAGCGCTTTTTCAACGCGTTTTTCGTGCATTTTGGCAAACACGACTTCGCGGCTTTCGCCTTCGCGCACGGTAACCAGACGCTCTTTCGGCGTCATGTAAACGCTGACAGGCTGGTTCAGGTCGGTCACGAAGCGGACGTCGCGACCGGTGATGATACCGACCAGTTCGTTGTCTTCGGTCACCACCGGATAACCAGCAAAGCCGTTACGCTCGGTCAGCACTTTTACTTCACGCAGGGTGGTGGTAGGCAGTACGGTCTGCGGGTCGGAAACCACGCCGGACTCATGTTTCTTCACGCGGCGAACTTCTTCCGCCTGACGCTCGATGGACATGTTTTTGTGAATAAAGCCGATGCCGCCTTCCTGTGCCAGGGCAATTGCCAGGCGCGCTTCTGTTACGGTATCCATGGCTGCGGAGAGCATAGGAATATTCAGACGAATGGTCTTCGTCAGCTGGGTGCTGAGATCGGCAGTATTCGGCAGAACGGTAGAATGAGCGGGAACGAGGAGGACGTCGTCAAACGTCAGAGCTTCTTTAGCGATACGTAGCATGGGCAATATCTCGACCAGGGTGGATAAATATTGCCGTGGCATTATACAGAGCGTAACCGATTGCATCTACCCTTTTTTGAAAATAATACTTGCGATCGTCCATCATCAGGTTACTATCGACTGAATAACCTGCTGATTTAAAATTTGATCTTGCTCACATGTTGCCATCTCAATCCCCTGCAATTTTCACGGTCAGCCGCCTAAACCAGACGGTTCGCCTGCTGCTGGAACAGGAAATGGGCCAGGTCTGGATCAGCGGCGAGATCTCAAACTTCAGCCAGCCCTCTTCCGGCCACTGGTACTTCACCTTAAAAGACGATAACGCCCAGGTGCGCTGCGCGATGTTCCGCAATAGCAACCGTCGGGTTACTTTTCGCCCGCAGCACGGACAGCAGGTACTGGTACGCGCCAATATCACGCTGTATGAGCCGCGCGGCGACTATCAGATTATCGTCGAGAGCATGCAGCCTGCCGGCGAAGGGCTGTTACAGCAAAAGTATGAACAGCTAAAAGCGCTGCTGGCGGCGGAAGGTCTTTTCGATCAGCAGCATAAGCAAGCGCTCCCCTCCCCTGCGCGCTGCGTAGGCGTCATCACCTCGAAAAGCGGCGCGGCGCTACACGACATTCTGCAGGTGCTGAAAAGACGCGATCCGTCGCTGCCGGTGGTTATCTACCCAACGTCGGTTCAGGGCGACGATGCGCCAGGGCAAATCGTTCGCGCCATACAATTAGCCAACCTTCGCGAAGAGTGTGATGTGCTGATCGTTGGCCGCGGCGGCGGTTCTCTGGAAGATTTATGGAGCTTCAACGATGAACGGGTAGCGCGGGCGATTTTTGCCAGCCGCATTCCGGTCGTCAGCGCCGTCGGCCATGAAACCGACGTCACCATCGCCGATTTTGTCTCCGACCTGCGGGCGCCAACTCCTTCAGCCGCTGCAGAGATTGTCAGCCGCAATCAGCAGGAGCTGCTGCGCCAGCTGCAGTCCGGCCAGCAACGTCTGGAAATGGCGATGGACTATTTTATCGCCAACCGTCACCGTCGTTTTACCCAGCTGTTCCATCGTCTTCAGCAGCAGCATCCGCAGCTGCGATTAGTACGCCAGCAAACGGCGCTGGAAAGGCTACGCGAGCGGATGCGCCTTGCGCTTGAAACGCAGATGAAACGCGCCGATCAGCGTCAACAGCGCGTCATTCAGCGGCTGAACATGCAAAACCCGCAGCCGCGCATCCACCGTATTCAGTCACGCATTCAGCAACTCGAGTACCGCCTCGCCGAGAGCATCCGCTCGCGTTTAAGCGAGCGCCGCGAGCGCTTCGGCAACGCGGTTACCCATCTGGAGGCCGTGAGCCCTCTGGCAACGCTGGCCCGCGGCTATAGCGTAACCTCCGCCAGCGACGGCAAAGTGCTGAAGCAAACCAAACAGGTGAAGACAGGCGATCTGCTGACCACTCGTTTAAATGACGGCTGGGTCGAAAGCGAAGTCAGAACGATTACGCCGGTGAAGAAAACCCGGGCGAAGAAAAAGTAACACCGGTTATTCTACCGCCGCCCACTCCACGCGTTTTTTCGAAATCAGCCCGTGCCCGTTCTGGCAAAAATAATCCACTGCGCCACACGCTTTTAAAACCTCCAGCGGCTTGTGGCAATCCGGACAGCGGGCTTCCAGGGCAAAGTCTTTCGCACAGTGCTGACAGTGTGCATTGTGATCCTGTCGTGCCAGCGGCGCGCGACAGATGGGGCATGCGAGTTCCATGATGATTCCTTACCGAATGTTCGTCTATCCAGTTTACCACGGCGGCGGTTCAGTGTGGCCCACGCAATTGTTGCTGTAATTCAAGCAATAGCGCCACTTCGCCGATCCGTCGCTGCGTTAACCGGGACACTTCCTCGGGAGCGCGAACAAACAGGCTGTCTTTCCCCAGAATATGCTCGCCCAGGCAATGCTCATAGATAGCGCCCGGCCGCCGCCAGCGCTCAATACGATCGCCATCAATCAGCTCCACCACTTCGCAATTATCGCGCCGGTCCTGATTGATAATGCGTCCATCGCGTAACCAGATGCGCACTCCTTTTTGTCCTCCCGCCGGTCCGGCATATTTGTTTAGCCAGATATTGAGCGGGATACCGCTGAGTTCCCCCTGCAGATGGGCATTGCCTTCCGCGGTTTGCGTATCTCCACGGGCAATGGCATGACCCAGCCGATCGCTGGCCTGCCGGATTTCAAGGTGCATCTCATCCGTCCCACCACAGTAGCGGATTGTTTCGCGCAACATCGCCAGCACATGCGTACCAATATCAAGAATCACGCCGTCAGGATGGCGCAACTGGCGCGTATCCGGCTCACCGGTGGCAAAATTGAGCGCCACGGGTTCGCCCTGGTCGTTAAATCCGCTGGGCTCCTGCAAAAAGCCGTCAATACGCACGATATCCTGGATTGACGACAGCAGAGGCCGACGGGACTGCAGCTCATCTTCCCCCTGCCAGCGATCGTCCAGCTCACCCAATGCCCGCTTCAGCGCGCCGTCCCGCGCCATCCAGTGATCGAGCGCCAGTACCCGCCGCGCATGCTGCGGCTCGCTCAGCAGCTCACGCAGACGGGTCATTTGTTCAAGGGTCGCCACAACCGGTTTTTCCACCACAATGCGCGGACAGGCTGATGCCAGCGCCGCCTCCAGCACCGGAAGATGCTGCAACGACGCGGTGGTGATAAATAGCAGATCTAACGGTTTTCCGAGCAGTGCCGCTAATGACTCACAGCGGGTTATCCCCGCTAATCTCCTGGCAGGATTCGCATCGAAGCCCCAGCATTCGTTCATGGGGCACCCCAGATGCCTCAGCGCGGGAAGATAAGCGGTTTCGACTACCGCGCCCAGCCCAACAAATCCAGTCTGCATAGTGTCCTGCCAGTAAATTGGTGGAAATAATAGGGGTATTATACACATCGAACGGGCGGCAAACGTGATTCACCAATATCACGGGTTGTTGAGAGATAAAAAAACCCGCCAGCGGCGGGTTTCTCTTATTTGCTTTTCTTGATGTGTTTAATCAAGCGCTTACGCTTACGCATCTGGTTCGGCGTCAGGGTATTGCGTTTGTTGGCAAACGGGTTTTCCCCTTCTTTGAACTGGATACGAATCGGCGTCCCCATGACGTCCAGCGACTTGCGGAAGTAGTTCATCAGGTAACGCTTATAGGAGTCCGGCAGGTCTTTTACCTGGTTACCGTGGATGACCACAATCGGCGGGTTATAACCACCGGCATGGGCGTATTTCAGCTTCACGCGACGGCCGCGCACCAGCGGCGGCTGATGATCTTCTGCCGCCATGGTCATGATACGGGTCAGCATCGCCGTCCCGACGCGACGGGTTGCGCTGTCATACGCTTCGCGTACGGATTCGAACAGGTTACCGACGCCGCTGCCGTGCAGTGCGGAGATAAAGTGAATCCGTGCAAAGTCAATGAAGCCCAGACGGAAGTCCAGCGTCTCTTTAACCTGCTCTCTCACTTCCTGGCTCAGGCCATCCCACTTATTGACCACAATCACCAGCGAGCGGCCGCTGTTGAGGATAAAACCGAGCAGAGAAAGATCCTGGTCGGAAATCCCTTCACGCGCATCGATAACCAGCATCACCACGTTGGCATCTTCAATGGCCTGCAGCGTTTTGATGACCGAGAATTTTTCGACCACGTCGGTAATTTTACCGCGCTTACGCACGCCCGCGGTGTCGATGAGCACGTATTCACGTTCGTCGCGCTGCATCGGAATGTAGATACTGTCGCGCGTCGTCCCCGGCATGTCGTAGACCACCACGCGGTCTTCGCCGAGGATACGGTTGGTCAGCGTGGATTTACCCACGTTCGGACGGCCGACAATCGCCAGCTTAATCGGCAAATCTTGCGGGTTGAAGTCGTCTTCTGGCTCTTCCGCTTCTTCACCGTTCTGTTCCGCTTCAAACTGCGCCCAGTACGCCGCATCTTCATCGACCTCTTCCGACGGGTCGATCTCTTCGGCCCACGGCAGCAGGACGTGCTCCAGCAGGCTGGTCACGCCGCGACCGTGAGACGCAGCGATCGGATGGATATCGCCGAGGCCCAGTGACCAGAAGTCGGCAATCGCCTGATCGGCATCAATGCCGTCGGTTTTGTTCGCCACCAGGAAAGTCGGCTTTTCACGGGAGCGAAGATGTTTGGCGATCGCGGTATCAGCAGGCATCAGGCCCGCACGCGCATCGACCATAAACAGCACGACGTCCGCCTCTTCAATCGCCAACAGCGACTGTTCCGCCATTCGGGTTTCAACGCCATCTTCTGTGCCATCGATACCGCCGGTATCGATACAGATAAATTCACGACCTTCAACTTCAGCACGACCGTACTTACGGTCACGAGTCAGCCCCGGGAAATCCGCGACCAACGCATCACGAGTGCGCGTCAAACGGTTGAAAAGCGTGGATTTTCCAACATTAGGGCGCCCGACAAGCGCGACCACAGGTATCATGTTAAATGCCTCTTACAAATTGCTATGCAACATCGATTTAACGACGTTTTTAAAAAAGTCAAAACGGCCCCTGTCTGCCAGGAGCCGTTTCTCAATTCGCACTATACCCGTTGTCTCTCAGTGAACTTCGCTGCCGGCTGCATTGCCGGCCGCCGCGAAGAAACTCAAGAGCCGCGGGGTAAGCCGCCACGACTAACGCGTAATAGAATACAGCGTGCCGTCTGTTGCCTGGATCAGCAGTCGACCATCGGCTACCACCGCGTCGGTACGGAAGCCGGAGCTATCCACTTTCTGCTGAGCCACAAAGTGACCATCTTCCGGGTTCACCCAGTGCATATAGCCTTCGCTATCACCGACCACCAGGTTGCCATTATACAACACCGGCGCAGTCAACAGGCGATGCAATAGATCGCTTTGCGTCCACAGCGTCACGCCACCTTCGGTGGAGAGCGCCAGGATGCGGTCATTCTGATCGACCAGGTAGATACGGTTGCCGTCAACGATAAAGTCGTTCACGGAACCCAGCTCACGCTTCCACATGATCTGGCCGCTGCGCAGATCCAGCGCGGTCAGGTTGCCATTATACGCCAGCGTGTATACCACACCGTTGACGATAACCGGGGTCGTATCGACATCATTCAGACGATCGATTTCCGTCGGTCCGGTCGCCTGGGAGATACGCTGTTGCCAGATAATCTGCCCTTGTTGCATCAGCACGGCGCTCACGCGGCCGTTATCGCCGCCAACGATGGCTGCGCCATAGGCGGTCGCCGGTGCCGATTCACCGCGCAGAGACAGCGCCGGCATATCCAGGTTAACGGTCCACTTCACCGCCCCATCCGCTTCATTCAGCGCCTGCAGCTGACCGTTGCTGGTGTGAACCAGAACCATGCCGTCGCTGACTACCGGACGAGAAATCGCTTCGCCCGCAACGCGAGCCTGCCACGCCACGGTACCATCGCTGGTATTCAGGGCGAACAGCTGCGCTTTTTCGCTGCCGATATAGACATGACCGCCGGAAACGGTGATGCCGCCAGAGAGCAGCGCAGGCGTGCGAGAGAACCAGCCGTCTTTTTCAGCCAGGTTAACCGACCACACCTCTTTACCGTCATCAGCGTTCAGCGCTTTGACGGTGCCCTTACGATCGGCCGCATAGACGACGCCGTCGGCGAAAGCCGGGTGCAGGTTAGAATAGAAATCGCCGATACCATCGCCAACAGAGGTGCTCCAGGACGTGGACGGCGTAAACTGATTTTCCACCGTCGGCAGCGGTGACATTTTCACCACATCTTCTTCGCTGTTAAACAACGAACAACCGCTTAATAAGGTAACGGAAAGCAGCCCTGGCAAAAGTAATTTACGCAATTGCATCGAGTCCCTCTCAGATGGACAGATTATTTATTTTCATACGCATCATTTCGCTGAGCGCAGGTGAAGCATCGCTTTTCACGCCAGCTTCCCAGGCTGCGCGAGCGCCTTGCTTATCGCCTTTGTTAAGCAGAATCTCACCACGGAGATCGGCGACAATAGCGGCCCAGCCTTCACCTTTAATACCCTCAAGGGTTTTCAGCGCTTCATCAGGTTTCTTCAGCTGCAGCTGCACACGCGCAAGACGCATATTGATAACCGACTTCAGGTTATCATCCGGCGCGGCGGCCAGGCCCTGCTGAAGCTGCTTTTCGGCATTTTGCAGATCGTTCTTATCGACAAAACGCTGGGCCAGCTCCAGAGAAGCAAACGCGCCATAGCTGTTTTTGCTATCGGCGGCAAATTTTTCCGCCGAACCGATCGCTTCCGGCTTGTCTGATTTGAGCGCGGAAATGGCGTTTTCATAGGCTAAAGAGGATTCTCTCGCCGTATCCTGCTGATGAGAACTCCAGTAGCGCCAGCCAACCAACGCGCCAATCCCTAAAATCACACCAACGGCCAGCGCTTTGCCATTTTCGGCAAAGAAACGCTTGAGCGCATCGACCTGATCGTTTTCGTTGTTATACGTTTCCACGCAGTCCTTCTCCTGACTAATGATTCCCGGGAGATTAACCCAGAAGTGCGCGCAAATGCGCAGCAACGCTATCCTGCGTTACGGTAGTTTGCTCACCTGAGCGTAAATCCTTCACTACCACGTTTCCGTCAGCAATTTCTGATTCACCGACCACCAGAGCAACGCGAGCGCCCCATTTATCCGCGCGGGCAAACTGTTTCTTAAAGTTGCCGCCGCCGTGGTTGGTCATCAGCTTAGCGCCGGGCAGCTCATCGCGAACCCGCTCAGCCAGACGCATCGCTGCAGACTGGGTATCGGTTCCGGAAGCCACCAGGTATATATCGACAACAGGATCGGCTTTAAATTCCGGATTTACTGCCTGAACCAGTAAAACAAGACGCTCCAGCCCCATAGCGAAGCCTACGGCCGGCGTTGCACGCCCGCCCAGCTGCTCTACCAGACCATCATAACGACCGCCGGCACAGACCGTTCCCTGGGAACCGAGGCTGGTGGTGACCCACTCAAACACGGTACGGTTATAATAATCCAGACCGCGCACCAGACGCTGATTGACGGTATAGCGAATACCGGCATCGTCCAGCAGGGCACACAGGCCCGCGAAATGCGCTTTGGAGTCTTCATCCAGATAGTCGCCCAGCGCAGGTGCGTCGTTGAGCAGCGCCTGCACCTGCGGATTTTTGGAATCCAGGACACGCAGCGGGTTGGTATACATGCGGCGTTTGCAGTCTTCGTCGAGCTTATCTTTAAACTGCTCAAGATAGGCAACCAGCGCATCGCGATAGGTTGCACGCGCTTCCAGCGAACCGATGGAGTTCAGCTCCAGCGCAACGTGGTCAGCGATGCCCAGCTCACGCCACCAGCGAGCGGTCAGCATGATCAGCTCAGCATCGATATCCGGGCCCTGCAGGCCAAAGACTTCAACGCCCATCTGGTGGAACTGGCGATAGCGCCCTTTCTGCGGACGTTCGTGGCGGAACATCGGCCCGACGTACCACAGGCGCTGTTCTTGATTGTACAGGAGACCATGTTCGATGCCGGCACGTACGCAGCCCGCCGTCCCTTCCGGACGCAGCGTCAGGCTATCGCCATTGCGGTCCTCAAAGGTGTACATCTCTTTTTCAACCACGTCGGTTACTTCACCGATCGCGCGTTTGAATAACGGGGTCTGCTCTACAATCGGCAAACGGATTTCGCTGTAACCGTAGCTGCCGAGCACCTGTTTCAGTGAGCCTTCAATGCGCTGCCAGAGAGCGGTCTCGCCCGGCAGATAATCGTTCATGCCACGGATGGCTTGAATGTTCTTTGCCACGTTTATTCTCTTTATCTATATACAAAAATGAACCCCGACGCCGCGCGTCTGCGGGTTCAATCATACACGGGAAGTGATACACCGCCCCGGATTATTTCTCTTCGACCTGCTGAACATTGATGCGACGCGCTTCATCGAGCATCGAGGCTTTCGCACGGATCCGCGCTTCCAGCTGATCGATCATATCGTCGTTGTCCAGCCTGTCTCTACGCACGCCATCTTCATAGAGGCCGCTTTTTTTATTGCCGCCGGTCACGCCAAGCGTCGAAACCAGCGCTTCGCCCGGACCGTTCACCACGCAGCCGATAATCGAAATATCCATCGGCGTAATAATGTCTTCCAGACGCTGTTCCAGCGCGTTAACGGTGCCGATAACGTCGAACTCCTGACGCGAACAGGTCGGGCAAGCGATGAAGTTGATCCCGCGAGCGCGGATGCGCAGGGATTTCAGTATGTCGAAACCGACCTTGATCTCTTCAACCGGATCCGCCGCCAGGGAAACGCGCAGGGTGTCGCCGATCCCTTCTGACAGCAGCAGCCCCAGGCCGATCGCCGACTTCACCGCGCCGCTACGCGCGCCGCCGGCTTCAGTGATCCCAAGGTGCAGCGGCTGATCGATCTGTTTCGCCAGCAGACGATACGATTCTACCGCCAGGAAAACATCGGAGGCCTTCACACTGACTTTAAACTGATCAAAATTGAGACGATCGAGATGATCGACATGGCGCATAGCTGATTCCAGCAGCGCCTGCGGCGTTGGTTCGCCGTACTTTTCCTGCAGATCTTTTTCCAGCGAACCGGCGTTGACGCCGATACGGATAGGAATGTTTTTATCGCGGGCGCAATCAACCACCATACGGATACGTTCTTCGTTACCGATGTTGCCCGGGTTGATACGCAGACAGTCCACACCGTACTCCGCCACTTTCAGGGCGATACGGTAGTCAAAGTGGATATCGGCGACCAGCGGGACGTTGACCTGCTGCTTGATAAGCCTGAACGCTTCCGCTGCATCCATCGTCGGAACGGAGACGCGGACGATATCCGCGCCTACGCGCTCTAAGGCTTTGATTTGGTTTACCGTCGCAGCCACATCGGTGGTGCGAGTATTGGTCATCGACTGTACGGCGATGGGAGCACCATCGCCAATCGGCACATTCCCAACGTAAATACGTTTTGATTTTCTACGTTGAATCGGAGCCTGGTTATGCATGAAAAATCTCCCGCGTTACCCGTCTGTTACTGCGCCGGTGATGTTTCGGCATTAAGGGTCAGACGCGCAACCTGGTTAGTTCTGATAAAACGACTTAAATCGACGGGTTTACCCAGATACTGAATCTGTACCGCTGCCGGTGCGCCAATTTTCAGTTTATAAGGCGCCTGACCGCTCAGGTTCAGATTACCGCCCTTACGTTGCAAACCGCTGAACAGTTTCTTGCCGGTTGCATCGCTCACTTCCAGCCAGCAGTCGGCAGAGAAGTTCAGAACCAAATCCTGGGCCGCAGCGGCCGTAGCGGCTGCATTAGCCGGGGCGGTTGGCAGTGGAGAAGCCGGCGCCGCGGCAGCCGGTGCGCTATCGACATTGGCCTGAGACGGCGCCACAACGGCGTTATTATCAACCGGTGCCTGGGTAGAGGCCGTCGGTGCAGGGGGGGTATCAACCGGCGCGCTGTTGGCAGTGCTATCCGGCGCCGTATTGCTGGCGCCGGTATCCAACGGAATACTCTGGCTGCTGTCGCCCGCATTCAGTTCAGCGGTTGACTGGTCGGCCATTGAGGTAATTTCTTCCTGCTGGGCCTTATGGTCTTGCCACCACCAGGCGCCGCTGAGGCCAATGACCACAAACAGTACCAGCCAGGTGAAGCTCATCAGCCAGCCGTCACGCTTTTTACGGCGTTTTCCCAGGGAGAAGCTCTGCATCGGCGCAACTTTCGCGGCACGAATCGGGGCCTGTTTTGCCATCATTGGCAGCAGTTCATCTTCCGGAATGTGCACAAGGCGCGCATAGGAGCGGATGTAGCCGCGCAGGAAGGTAGAGGCCAGGTCGGCCGGCGCCTTGTCGTCTTCAATATCACGAACCGTGGAAACTTTCAGGCATAAGCGCTCCGCCACCGCTTGCTGGCTGAGTCCGAGTTGTTCACGGGCATGACGTAGACGCGTGCCCGTCGTATTTGCTTCTTGATGGTCTTGAGTGGCTTCAGTGTTCATTCGACAACTACTGGTACGTGAATTTAAAGTTCAGCGCCGGTTTACCCCGCGCCGCGAAACATCTGCTAAACGTCACACGAAGAGTATAAGTCCGTATGACCCACTATCACAGATACTTATCAATATTGAATGCTAAGCGGTTGTAGTGCCGCTACATACTGCCTCAAAGTCGACAAAAACGCACCGTAATTATTGCCCGAATCAGCGTATTTCGCCTGGCGATTAGGCATAAATCCGCAGCGCATGCTTCATGGCGTGCGCTGCGTCATTTATCAGACCGTCTTCACATCAATGGCTTCGCCCTGCATGCGTTTACGCAGCGTACGTTTGGTCCGGTCGATAACGTCGCCGGCCAGCTGTCCACAGGCGGCGTCAATGTCATCGCCGCGCGTTTTACGCACGATAGTGGTAAAGCCATATTCCATCAGCACCTTGGAGAAACGGTCGATACGGCTGTTTGAACTACGGCCGTAAGGCGCGCCCGGGAACGGGTTCCAGGGAATGAGGTTGATCTTGCACGGCGTATCTTTCAACAGCGCCGCCAGCTCATGGGCATGTTCGGTACCATCATTGACGTGATCCAGCATGACGTACTCAATGGTGACGCGACCCTGGTTAGCATTGGACTTCGAAATATAGCCGCGGACCGAGTTCAGGAAGGTCTCAATGTTATATTTCTTGTTGATCGGCACGATCTCATCACGAATGGTATCGTTGGGCGCGTGCAGAGAAATCGCCAGCGCCACGTCAATCATATCGCCGAGCTTATCCAGCGCCGGGACCACGCCTGAAGTAGAAAGCGTCACGCGACGTTTCGACAGGCCAAAACCGAAATCGTCCAGCATGATTTCCATCGCCGGGACGACGTTAGTCAGGTTCAGCAGCGGTTCGCCCATCCCCATCATCACCACGTTGGTGATCGGACGCTGGCCGGTAATTTTGGCCGCACCGACGATTTTCGCCGCGCGCCATACCTGGCCGATAATTTCTGAAACCCGCAGATTACGGTTAAAGCCCTGCTGCGCCGTCGAGCAGAATTTACACTCTAAAGCGCACCCAACCTGCGACGAAACGCACAGCGTCGCACGATCGTCTTCCGGAATATAAACCGTTTCCACACGCTGATCGCCGACGGCAATCGCCCATTTAATGGTACCGTCGCTGGAGCGTTGCTCCTCAACGACTTCCGGCGCGCGAATCTCCGCGACTTCCTTCAGCTTGTTGCGCAGCACCTTGTTGATATCGGTCATATCATCAAAGTTGTCGCTGCAGTAGTGATACATCCATTTCATCACCTGATCGGCGCGGAAGGGTTTTTCACCCATGTTTTTGAAAAACTCGCGCATCTGCTGACGGTTCAGGTCCAGCAGGTTGATTTTGGCATCTTTGTTCGGCACCGTCAGAGCGGCGGTATCAGGTGTGACAATATGTTCAGACATAATCTATTCCGGCCTCGTTGTTACACGTTATGGCCCCAGGAGGGTTGAAAAAAGAAACGCCCCTATGAACGAGTGCTCGTCCAGGGGCGCTGCATTGTACAAATTCTGCTGCATCAATACCACGTTTGCACGCGGCAATGATGAAAAAATCTGTTACTGCGTACTTGAGCCTCTATGGCTTTTCGATTGTCGAAAAGATGAGGCTCTGAATCTCCAAAATATTTCACGTCACGGCGAAGCGACAAGTTCGCAAATCCCCGGGAGCATAGATAGCTATGTGGCCGGGGGGCGCGAATGAAGCCAACAAAGCGGTGGCGTGAAAGACGCAGGGGATTAACGAGTGCGCGGGCAAACCTCGCCTTCAGCGAAGAAGAACGCGATTTCGCGAGCGGCAGATTCAACGGAGTCGGAACCGTGGGTGCCGTTCTCGGTGAAGCTGTCGGCGTAGTCTGCGCGCAGAGTGCCTGCCAGCGCGTTGTCCGGGTTGGTTGCGCCCAGCAGGTCACGGTGACGCTGAACGGCGTTTTCGCCTTCCAGAACGGAGACCACGATCGGGCCGGAAGTCATGAACTCAACCAGACCGTCAAAGAACGGGCGACCTTCGTGCTCAGCGTAGAAACCGCGAGCCTGTTCAACGGTCAGGTGCAGCATTTTGGTGCCGACGATTTTGAACCCTGCAGCTTCAAAGCGAGAAAAGATGCTGCCAATAACGTTTTTTGCCACCGCGTTTGGTTTGATGATGGAAAAAGTACGTTCAATAGCCATGATTACCTCTAATAAAGTGTTCTGTTGTTGCGCATACGATCGTATGGCCTGGCGCGCATTATAATGAGCAACACCGACGCTGCCTATGGATGAAGGTAACATTTTGTTAAAATAAGACGAGTTTTAGCAACACATAAAACAGGGGAATTGGGCATCTGCCGCTATTGCAGCGTAAAATTCGCCGTCACCACCTGGCCACTCTCGTCCATAACCACCAGTTGATAACGATCGGGTCGCGCCAGCGGAAGCGTCGCACTGGCGCCGCCGGCGGTCTGAGGCTCACCATTAAGAAACCACCAACGCCGCCCTTCGCCACCGGTTGTCTGCAACGCCAGCATGACCCGCGTCGTTCCCGGTAAACGTTTAATCACCGCCCCCTCGCGCACGCCCGACAGCACCAGCGGCGCCACGTCCGTCGCCTGCGGCGGCGGACAGTCCGGTGAAACCGCGCCTGAGCGGGCAGCCCGCCGCTCCGCAGGAGGCAGCCAGGGCTCCAGCGGCAGCGGCCAGACATCGACGACCTTCCGCACCGCGCCAGGGCAATCCGCCGCCACCCGCCGTCCCTGTTCATCTAACCAGACAGGGAAGCGAATACCTCGGCCCTCTTCCTGGCCCGGTAACAGCAGCGTAGGCGGCTGGCTGTCATCCAGCAGCCATGTCGCCAGTCGACGTCGACAGTTGCTATCGCCTGGCGCCAGGCTCTGCCCGCCAGGCCAGCAGATCGTTGCCGCGCTGACCGTCTGCGGACGCGGGTCGGTGGGCAGGCCGCCGCGCCCCATAGCCGGTCGCGCCAGCAGCATATTATTGACCTGATTCAGCAGAGGCACCGCGCTGGCGAAACCAAACTGCCCCACCACCGGGGTGCCATCCGGCCGTCCGGTCCAGATCCCGATCAGGTAGCGGGCATTGACGCCAACGGCCCAGGCATCGCGGTAGCCGTAGCTGGTCCCGGTTTTCCACGCCAGCGGAACCACCTGCACCAACGAAGCGTCCGGCACCGGCTGGGCTTCGCCAGCCAGAATTCGCCGGATTATCCATGCCGCGCCCGGCGACAACAGCGGTCTTTCCACCAGCGGGTCGTCCGGCGTCATCCGCAATCGCGCGACCTTGCCATGGCGGGCGAAGGCGCTATATCCGGCCACGATATCTTCCAGTTTTGTTCCCGTCCCGCCGAGGATCAGCGACAGGTTGGGTTCCGCACCGGCCGGTAATGTCAGCGGCAAACCGGCATTGCGTAGGGTGGCGGCGAAGCGCTTCGGCCCGTAGGCTTCAAGCACCTGAACCGCCGGAAGGTTCAGCGAGCGCACCAGCGCTTCGCTGGCGCTGACCGGCCCATGAAAACCGCTATCAAAATTTCCGGGACGGTAATCGCTAAAGCGGCGCGGCACATCCTGTAATAAAGATGCCGGATGAATCAGCCCGTCATCCAGCGCCATACCGTACACAAACGGTTTTAAGACCGAACCCGGCGAACGCAGCGCCGAGACCATATCGATATGCCCGAAGCGGCTATCGTCGGAAATATCCGCCGAACCGACCCAGCCCCGCACTTTCATATTGGTGTGGTCGACGACCACCATCGCCAGCGAACTGCGCGGCGGCAGGCGCGCCTTCCAGTTGAGCGCCAGGTCTTCCAGCTGACGCTGGAGCCCGGCATCCAGCGTCGTCACCACTTTCTCTTTACGGCTGCTCGCCAGTACCCGACGGGAAAACAGCGGGGCCAGCTGCGGCATCTGTCGTGGAAACAGCCATACCGGTTCTTCAATCGCCTCTTGTACCGCCTTATCGGACCAGACGCCCTGACTGCGCATCCGCGCCAGGACTTTATCGCGCGCGGCCTGAGCCCGCAGCGGCCAACGGTCCGGACGTAAACGACTCGGCGCCTGCGGCAGCACCGCCAGCAGGGCCGCTTCGCCATAGCTCAGCTGCGCGGGGGGTTTACCGAGATAGGCCCAGCTGGCAGCGCCAATCCCCTGCAGCGTCCCGCCAAAGGGGGCGCGGTTAAGATACAGCGTCAGGATCTCGCTTTTTGATAAATGCCATTCCAGCTGCAGCGCGCGCCAGAGCTGACGCAGCTTGCCGCCGAAGGTACGGGGATGGGGATCGAGCAGCCTCGCGACCTGCATGGTCAACGTGCTGCCACCGGAGACGACTCGCCCGGCGGTCAGGTCTTGCCAGGCCGCGCGAATAACCGCAAACGGGTTCACGCCCGGATGCCGCCAGAACCAGCGATCTTCATACTGGATCAGCGCCTGCAGATAGCGCGGTGACACATCATCGAGAGCGACCGGATAGCGCCAGACCCCCTGCTTATCCGCAAAGCGCCACAGCGGCGTGCCATCTTCCGCTACCACCACCCGGGCCGGAGCCACTTCATGCAGCGGTAACGGCCACAGACGATCGGCCGCCAACACCGCCAGCCATAGCATAACGACCAACGCCGCCAGCCAGCGCCATCGGCGTTTTACCTGTCGCAGCGGCCGCATTTACGGGGTAACAGTCAGCGGGCCGCTGGCCGTGCCGGTCGCCCGCCACTGCGGAATATACATCGACTCTACCTGCGGCTGCGGAACCTGATATGTTCCCGGCGTGACCGCGCGCGCCAGATACACCAGCGTCACCGGCTGCCCTTCGTTAATCGCCACGGCGGCGACGAAGCGATCGTCGCGGAACTCGATGTGCTGAATATCCGCCTGCTGCATCTGGTTAAGCAGGTTCTGTACCGAGTCGCCGTTCTCCTGCAGGCTGGCGCTGCTGTTCGCCAGGTTCTGGTTTTCCAGCTCGAGTCCCGCCGGTAGCAGGTCCACCACCAGCGCATCCGGAACGTTGCGTTTGGCGGTGACTTCCAGCTTCACCAGCACCAGCTCGCCGCTACGCAGCGAGGTCAGGGACTTCTGCTGACCGCGGGTATCAAAGATTTGGCGTTCAATGCCCAGTACGTTTCCCGTGGCCTGCGGCGCAGTGAGCGGGTATCCGCTGCTATCGAGACGCAACCAGAGCGGGCGATCGCCGGTGTTGCTGACCTGCAGGGTCGCCAGCTGTTCAGCGCTCAGAGTGCGGGTCTGCGCTTTATCCGCCGAGAGCGGCTGCGCCTGTAGCGACGTTTGCGCCTGCCAGCTGCCGGGTAAGTCCTGTAATGTCCGGCCGGCCAGGAACAGCGCATTGGTCTCCTGGGTTGAGAGCCAGCGCTGACCGTAGGCCTCTTCCGCAAGGTTGCTCAGTAAGGTGTTCTGCGCATCCGGCAGCAGTTGATTCTCCTCCAGCAGGGCCAGCTTCAGCGCATCATCGCGCAGCGCGCTGCCATAATCACCCAGCCAGCGGTCCGTATCCTGACGCGGCGTACTCATCGCCAGCGTCAACGCCTGCTCAGCGCGCGGCGCATCGCCCATCGCTTTGAGGGCGATCCCCAGCTGCAGCAGAGGCAGGCCAGAACGCGCCTGCTCATGACGGCTCCAGATTTCGCGAAGGGCGCCAAGGGGCGCTTTTTGCTGGCGGGCCAGCACCAGGGCGGCATAGGCCTGCGCGGCGAAACGGCTGGCCGCCGCGTCATCGCTGTAGCGAACGGTCATCAGTCCCGGTTCCTGCAGATAGCGCAGCAGACGCTGGTTACCGTTATTCATCGCCTGAGCCGGTACGCTATAGCCCTGCTCACCTGCTCTCACGAGGAAATCCATGGCATAGGCGGTCAGCCAGTACTCTTCCGGCCCCTCTTTGTCCCACAGAGCAAATCCGCCATCGTCACGCTGCATATGCAGCAGTCGGGAAATACCGATGTCCACCGCCGCACGGCGTTTTTCATCGCTGTCGCCGGCGATGCCCAATGCTTTGAGCTGCGCGGCGTTGGTGTAAAGCGACGGGAACAGACCGCTGGCGGTCTGTTCCAGGCAGCCATACGGATAGGCTTTCAGGTCGCGAATATAGCGGGCGAGATTCAACGGCGGCTTACCGCTGAACACCAGTTGCCCCTGCAGCGTCGCCGGTGAGAAGCCCTGCGTCTGCCCGGCTGGCACCTGCCAGCGTTCCCCCGGTTGCAGCACCGCGCCGCTATTCACGGTTTGCGCCGGGTAGGCCGGACGCACGCCAATTTTCCACTGTTTCTGCATCGGGGTGAAGGTCTCACCCGGCAGAGCCACGCCGGTAATCGTGGCGTTCACCTGACCATCGCCAAAACCATCGCGGGCGCTCACCGGGACAAACAGCGTACTGCGCGCGCCGGGCGCCAGCTGTAGCGGAGGAATGGCCGCGCCATCGAGCTGCAGCAAACCGCTGGCGCTCAGCGCCACGTTCAGCGTTTGCGGCCTGTCGGTGAGATTACGCAGATCCAGCGCCAGCCGGGTTGCATCGCCGCTGGCAAGGAAGCGCGGCGTATTCAGCTCGGCAATCACCGGCGCGGCCACCACCACTTTCTCGTCGCTGCTGCCAAAATCATCGGCGGTCCACGCCTGCGCCATCACCCTCAGCTCGCCGTTGAAATCGCCAATCGGCAGCGTCACAACCCCTTCACCACGCTCATCCAGGACCACCGGCTGCGCCTGTTGGGCAATAATCGTGACGTGGTTAACCGGCGGTTTACCTCCGCGTTTGAGTTCATCGCCGTCGCCGCCGAAACGCAGGCTGGCGAGACGCCCCTGCCCTTCAATCACCTGACCGTAGATATCATAAATATCCGCGCCGTAACGCTTCTGACCAAAGAAAGCCTTCCACGGATCCGGAGTGGCGTAATCGGTGATATTCAGCACGCCGCTGTCCACGGCGGAGAGCAGCACATTGACCTGTTTTGGTACTTCCCCCTGCGCCACGCTGGCTTTGATTTTCACCGTCAGCGGCTGATTCGGACGTATTTTTTCTGGTGCATCCAGCGCAAGCGTCAGGCGACGGTTTTCATCGCCCAGCGGCAGGTGCAGCAGACCCACCGCCCGTTTCGGCGTCGCCGAGCGAGATTTATCTCCGGGGCGAATCACCAGGGTGCTGAGGTAAAGATCGTGACGGTTCCAGGCTTTATCGACCGGAATCGATAGCGCCATGCCCTCCGCCGGGACGTCAATTTCCTGCCACCACAGCGGCCCTTCGCTGGATTCGACCATCGCATAGCCTTTCCCCGCCGCAGGCGCCGCGATGTGCAGTTTGATAGTGTCGCCCGGTTTATAGGCCGCTTTGTCCAGTTTCATGGTGACCCGATCCGGACGCGCAGCCCCTGTGCCATCACTGTTATCCTGCCAGCTGTAGCCCGCCCAGAAACGCACGCTGCTGATGACGTCATCGGGGCCTTTCACTTCCAGGCGGTAGGATCCCCACTCCACCGGGAAACTCACTTTCGCCGTTTGCCCGGCCTGCAGATCGAGAGATTGTTCGCCTTCCTGCAGATCTTTTTGATCGAACTGCGACTGCCAGCCTTCGCTGTCAGACCAGTTCCAGTAGTAGTCGCGGCGCTCGCGAATCAGCCGCACCTGTAGCCCAGAGACCGCTTTTTTCTCGCCTTTGGCATCGGCATAGACAATCTCAAACGCCGCGCTGCTGTTTTCTTCTACCACCGGCTGTTTCACCGTACTGTCGGTGCGGTAGTCGTAGACCTCTTTAAGGGCAAATTCAGGGCGGATCCCCGGCAGCGTATCGGCCGGCCAGATCGGCTGCTGTACGGTACGGGTAACCGGGCGGCCACCTGACTCCAGCAGGCTGGCCTGTAAAACCACCTGCAGCGGCGAATGGCTATCCTGCCACTGGCTGGCGGTAGTCACGTCGGCATGGCCTTTTTCATCCAGCGTCGTCTGGACTTCATCCAGGCTGCGGGAGAGGTTTTCTTCGGCAATATCACCAAACTGGAAGCCCGGCAGCGCCGTAACCGCATCGCGCAGCGGGCGCAGGAACAGTTTCCCCTGCAGCTGATTGCCGCTGGCCGGGGCGCCATACAGATAGGCGCCGGCAACGTTAAAGTGCACATCGGCATCCATGGCCAGCGGTCTATTTTGCGGCGTCAGATTCAGCGCCATACGCTCAGGCATAAAATCTTCAACGTGGAAATCCCACTCGCGCGGCTGATTGTCGCCGGTGCTGGCGCGGATATGCCACATACCGGTCGCCGCCCCACTATCAAGCGGCCAGGTAAACTGATACAGACCGTTGAGCGGTTTGCTGACCAGCGAGCGGATCACCTGACCGTCCGGCTGCACCACCTCGAACTTCACCGGCTGCTCGGCCAGCGGTTTGCCGTCGCCGTCACGGAGCAGCGCGTTAAGGATCACCGTTTCTCCCGGACGATAAAGATCGCGCGGACCAAACATAAAGAGCTGCTTGCTGAATCCCGGAGCGCCGGCAATCGAGAACTCGGCCAAATCCAGTGCGGGAAGTTTGAGATCCAGCAGGGTGGTCTGCCCGTCTTTTCGCGCCAGCAGCAGCGCCGCGTCTTTATCATCGTTTCGCAGGGTAACGTGCCCCTGGGCGTCGCTTTTCGCCTCGGCGAGGGTTTGCCCTTTCGTATTCAGCAACTGCACATCGATACCCGATTGCGCCGCACCGTCTTCGAGGCTCTGGGTAAAGACATCCAGCCGGTTGCGATAACGGTGCGCCGACACGCCGATATCGCTCAGCGTAAACAGCGTTGCGGCGTTGCTATAGCTGTAGCGTCCCGCCGGATTCATCACCGCTACGTAAACACCCGGCTGCTGCAACGGCTTAATATCCGCCAGCGGCAGCAGCAGTTTCTCCCGCGTGTTGCGCGCCGGATTGAGATCGAAACGCCCGGTATAGACCAGATCGGCCATTTTCAACAGCTCGTCAGACTCCCAGTTACTCAATGAGTTACGGTATTCCCATTGGCTGACGAAAGCCGACAGCGACTCCGGCTTGATACGGAAAAAGTTTACGTCGACGTTATCGACGTTCAGCGCCATCACCGGCAGCCCGGCGACCACTTTGCCCGGCAGCAGCGAACCGCGGCTGGCGAAGCCAATACTCGGGGCAATGTCGCGGGTCGCGATGGTTTTTTCAAAATGGGTGTCAAAGGTGGCGGCGTTCAGCGCGCTCAGCGTCGGGTCAACGGAGACAATCAGTTCGCGTTTCGGCTCAAGATGGCGCAAGCGTAGCTCTTTCAGATTCGGCGCCAGTTCCCATGCGCCGTCAACCTTGCCGCTTTTTTTGTCGACAAGATGCACGCTGCGGGAGAAATCCTGATCGGGATTAAGCGGCACAGAGAAGGTGAGCACCATCGCCGCCGCGCCGTCCAGCTGGATTTCCGAGGCATCAAGCAGCGTCAGCGCCTTGCCTTTGCTTTTTTCCGCCAGCGCCGCCAGTTGGGCGCTATCGAGCTTTGCCCCGCCTTTGTCTGCAGAGGAAGAGGCGGCCGGTGCGACGGCCTGCGGTTTACCGCTGTCATCACAGGCGGTCAGCGATAGTGCAGTCAGTAGCGCCAGAGACAATGCCGCTAAACGAAATGGTTTCATCCTTTAACCCCTCGGCCGAAAGACCGGATACCAACAGTGAACACAGTATTATGCGCCAACGACGGAATTACCAATAGCCACCATAATAGAATCTGGCTAAGCCTATTTTAAGGAACGTCGCGGCGTCGCAACTCCGGTGCTCTGAGCTTGTCAGCCGTCGGGAAAACGTCGACAATTCATTGAATGATGGATAATAAAACGGAGGCCCCCCATGTCCACCTCGTTTTTTGTCGCCGCCGACTGGCTGGCGGAACATATTGATGACCCGGAAATTCAGATTATCGATGCGCGAATGGCGCCGGCAGGTCAGGAAGCCCTGCGTGATATGGATGCGGAGTATCGCGCGGGTCATATTCCCAACGCCGTATTTTTCGATATCGAAGCCCTGTCGGATCACACCAGCCCGCTGCCGCATATGATGCCGCGCGCGGAGGCTTTTGCCGTGGCGATGCGCGAACTGGGGGTCAGCAGCGATAAACATCTGGTGGTTTACGATGAAGGCAATCTCTTCTCAGCCCCGCGCGCCTGGTGGATGCTGCGCACATTTGGCGTCGAAAATGTCTCGATTCTCGCCGGCGGCCTGGCCGGCTGGCAGCGCGATGAACTACCGCTTGAGCAGGGAGTTCCCGAGATTCCGGAAGGCGAATTTGACGGACGCTTCGATCCGGAAGTGATCAAACGGCTGACCGATGTGCTGCTGGTTAGCCATGAGGGATCGGCGCAGATCGTCGATGCGCGTCCGGCCGGGCGTTTTAATGGCCTGGTGGATGAGCCTCGTCCGGGGCTGCGTCGTGGCCATATTCCCGGCGCGCTCAACGTACCGTGGACCGATCTGGTGATTAACGGCGAACTGAAAACCGTTGATGAGCTGAATGAGATTTTCATTCGCCAGGGCGTGGATTTCGAGCGACCGATTATCGCCAGCTGCGGCTCCGGCGTCACGGCGGCGGTGGTGGTGCTGGCGCTGACGACGCTGGGCGTCAACGGCGTCTGCCTGTATGACGGCTCGTGGAGCGAATGGGGCGCACGTAGCGACCTGCCGATCGAACCGGCGCAATAAGAACAACAGCGGGGGCCTCGGCCCCCGCGGCTTTAGATAATGCGGTTCTGTTTGAAATCGCGCAGGAAACTGCCCCAGCGCTTTTCATAGAATGGCGTGATATGGGCCATCATAAAATGACTGATCCCCTTTTCACCTTCAACCACCTGACAGATATCAATCGGCTCATCACCCGGTAACGTATCGGTCGCCACGCTGCCTGCCGCCTGGATCACCTCTTCGATATCGCCTTCTGCTTCAATCCCGATCAGCAGGTTTGCCGGCGCATCAGCGCTATCTTTAATTGAGCACAGAAACGCCCGTCTGACGGTCTTCATCGTTTTAAACAGCGTCGTCAGCGAATCAATCATCTGCGCCGGTGGCTCGGCGACTTCAGACAACAACAAAGATTCGCCGCCTTCGAGCACGGTTTGGGTGCTGAGCGGGCTGCCCTCTTCCCCCAGCAGATGGCGGATCTCATTGGGCATAAACTCTTTACCGGTTGCCAGCTTCGCATTGAGGAACAGCGTTTCGCCGAGCGTCATCGCAAACAGCGTCCGGGCCGGCATCACCACAAACGATTGTTCATCTTCCACCGCCTGCTGCAGCGCTTCCAGAGAAGTGAAAAACGGTATCACCGAGGCGCCATCGTCTTTCTCCCAGTGCTGCAGATCGACGGCGCTCTCTTCGACAATCTGTTCGCCTTCCGCCGCCGCCCCCGGAACCCACACGGTGGATTCCAGCAGCGTACGGAAAAATGCGGGGCGGTGGCCCGGCTCGGTCGCCGCCTTTTCCAGCAGAGTTTCTAATTCATTTTTAGTTTCGGACATAGTTTGGCTACTTCACAATTGCCCGCTTGCGCGGGCCTACGGGTTCTGTAGGCCGGGTAAGCGTAGCGCCACCCGGCAAAAAAGATTACTCAGCCGTCAGCAGGTTCGCTATGGTACGTACGCCGAGGCCGGTGGCGCCGGCAGACCACTGCTCAACCGCCGCTTTGCGGTAGGTCGCCGAGCAGTCGATGTGCAGCCAGCCCTGATGATAATTTTCAACGAAATGCGACAGGAAACCGGCTGCGGTGCTGGCGCCAGCCGGATAGGCTGCGCTGCCGGTGTTGTTCAGCTCGGCGAAGTTAGACGGCAATTGACCACGGTGGAACTCGGCCAGCGGCAGGCGCCAGAAGGCTTCATTTTCCGCCTGCGCGCTCGCCAGCAGACGGTTAGCCAGCGGGTCATCAAAGCTGAACAGCGCGTGGTAGTCATTACCGAGCGCGGTTTTCGCCGCCCCGGTCAGGGTCGCGGCATCGATGATCAGCTCAGGTTTCTGCGCCGAGGCATCAATCAGACCATCCGCCAGCACCAGACGGCCTTCAGCGTCGGTGTTCATGATTTCCACGGTCTTGCCATTGCGGTAGCGAATGATGTCGCCCAGTTTAAAGGCGTTACCGCTGATCAGGTTGTCCGCACAGCACAGATACAGCTTCACGCGTTTGTTCAGGCCGCGGGTAATCGCGAACGCCAGCGCGCCGGTAACCGTTGCCGCGCCGCCCATATCGGACTTCATCGAATCCATAAACGCGCTTTGTTTGATGCTGTAGCCGCCGGAATCGAAAGTGATCCCTTTGCCGACCAGGCAGGCATACACCGGGGCTTCTTTATCACCGGTTGGGTTGTAATCCAGCGCCAGCAGTACCGGCGGACGCTCGGAGCCGCGGCCAACGGTATGCAGGCCAAGGTAGCCCTGCTCGCGCAGGTCTTCACCTTTCGTGATACGGTAAGTCACGTTGTCGCAGGCGACGCTGCACAGCAGATCGACGGCGCGCTGAGCCAGCTGTTCCGGACCGAGCTCTTCCGCCGGCGCGTTAATGGTATCCCGCACCCAGTCAATAATCGTCAGGCGATTGTCCAGCTCGCTTTTCTGCACGTCGTCCAGCGCCGGCCATTCCACCTTGCGGCTGCCTTTCGGCCCTTTGTAGCCGGCCCAGAATGCCCACGCGCGGTCGGTATCCCAGCCTTCGCCGCTCAGCGCAACGTGTTTGATCCCCATCCCGTCGACTTTACGCGCCGCCCGCTGAATCAAACCGAGATCGTCTTTACCGTTCAGATGCAGGGTGATGCCGTCATTATTAATGCTGTAAGCCGCTTTTTCTCCCCAGCGCGCGTCAGCGGGTTGGGTCGTCAGCGTAATCCTCATGGCTTCGGTCATTTTATCTTTATCCTTATTTGGCAAAAGGGCCGCCAAAAGGCAGCCCATATTATTTTTCCGATGTTTCACGCTGCAGGAGAAGGCGGTCAGCCGCTCATTCGCCGGGCCCACAGATGACTGTGCGGCGGGAGTGAGCAAACATGACCCACGCATCTGCAGCGTGAAGCATGTTGCGGAAATTATTCTGCTTCATCTAACCAGACTAGCAGAATCGCCTCCAGAATTTTTTCATTGGATGCGGTCGGATTGTCATCAAAATCTTCCAGCTCGCAAATCCACTGATGCATATCGGTGAAGCGAACGGTTTTCGGGTCGAGATCCGGGAAGGCGTCATACAGCGCTTCGCCAATTTCACGACTATCGGTCCATTTCAGTCCCATATTAATGCTCGCGTGCGTGGTTGATAGTATAACGCGGGATCTCGACGACCAGATCATCGTGGGTCACGCGCGCCTGGCAGCTCAGACGGCTGTCGGGCTCCAGCCCCCAGGCCTTATCCAGCATATCATCTTCATCTTCGGTACTTTCGGCCAGCGAGTCAAAACCTTCACGCACGATGCAGTGGCAGGTGGTGCAGGCACAGGATTTTTCGCAGGCGTGTTCAATCTCAATGCCGCTACGCAGAGCAGCATCCAGAATGGTCTCACCGATCTCAGCTTCCACAACTACGCCATCCGGGCACAGGTCCTGATGGGGCAGAAAAACAATCTTTGGCATATTAAACCTCGTCCACGGATTGGCCTTTCAGCGCAGTACGGACCGACTGGTCCATGCGGCGTGCGGCAAATTCTTGGGTTTGTGTGTCTGTATTTTTAATCGCATCTTTAATCGCGTCGGCGTCATCGCCTGCGGCAACCGCACGCAGCTGCGCCGTTGCTTCATCGATAGCCTGACGTTCTGCGGCGCTTAGCAGCGCGGCATCGGCGGCCAGCGCACTTTCCAGGCTCTCAAGAACGCGCGCGGCTTCCACTTTTTGCTCGGCCAGCATACGCGCCTTGATATCCTGTTCGGCGTGACTCATCGAATCTTTAATCATGGTGGCGATTTCGCCGTCGGTCAGACCGTAGGAGGGCTTGACCTGAATGGAGGCTTCGACGCCGGTCGATTTCTCCATCGCGGTCACGCTCAACAGGCCATCGGCGTCCACCTGGAAGGTGACGCGAATGTGCGCCCCGCCCGCCGGTAACGCCGGAATACCACGCAGCGCAAAACGCGCCAGCGAACGGCAGTCCTGCACCAGTTCGCGCTCACCCTGCATGACGTGGATAGACATCGCCGTCTGACCATCTTTAAAGGTGGTGAACTCCTGCGCACGCGCCACCGGAATCGTGGTGTTGCGCGGAATCACTTTCTCCACCAGGCCGCCCATCGTCTCCAGCCCTAAAGAGAGCGGAATAACGTCGAGCAACAGAAGTTCGCTATCGGGTTTGTTGCCCACCAGGATATCGGCCTGAATCGCGGCGCCAATGGCCACCACTTTGTCCGGATCGATAGTGGTCAGCGGCGTGCGGCCAAAGAACTCACCGACGCGCTCACGAACCAGCGGCACGCGGGTTGAACCGCCGACCATGACCACTTCCAGTACCTCTTCCGCCGCCACGCCCGCATCTTTCAGCGCGCGACGGCAGGCTAACAGCGTGCGTTTCACCAGCGGCGCAATCAGCTCGTTAAACTGCTCACGGGTAATAGCGCCTTGCCAGCCGCCGACGTTAACGCTGACGGAATCGGCATCGCTGAGGGCAATTTTCGCCGCGATGGCCGCATCCAGGAGTTCACGCTGCAGGCGGTTGTCGCTACGATCGCTCAGCCCGGCCAGTTCACGGAGATAATCCGCCAGCAGATGGTCAAAGTCATCGCCGCCCAGCGCGGAATCCCCGCCGGTGGCCAGCACTTCAAATACGCCGCGGCTTAAGCGCAGCACCGAAATATCAAAGGTGCCGCCGCCGAGATCGTAAACCGCGATCACCCCTTCCTGACCGGAGTCCAGGCCGTAGGCAATGGCCGCAGCGGTCGGTTCGTTCAACAGGCGCAATACGTGCAGACCGGCCAGACGCGCGGCGTCTTTGGTGCCCTGGCGCTGAGCATCGTCAAAATAGGCCGGGACGGTAATCACTACGCCGTCGAGTTCGCCGGACAGCGCTTCCGTTGCCCGGGCGGCCAGCGCTTTCAGGATGTCGGCGGAGACGCGAACCGGGTTGAGCAGACCGCCGGTGGTCTGAATCATCGGCAGACCATTTTCGCTGGCCTGCAGTTGGTAAGGCAGATGGGGATAACGAGTCTGGATATCGGCCAGCGAGCGCCCCATCATCCGTTTCACGGAACTGATGGTATTAACCGGGTCGAGGGCCGCATTGTGTCGGGCATCGTAACCGACGCTCAGGCCAGATTCATGGTAGTTCACCACGGAAGGCAGCAGGTAGCGCCCCTGATGGTCGGGCAGAGTTTCGGCCTGACCGCTACGCACGGTAGCGACCAGAGAATTGGTGGTGCCCAGGTCAATACCCGCCGCCAGACGACGCTGGTGCGGCGCGGCACTCAGACCAGGCTCACTAATTTGTAATAAGGCCATAATTGCTTCCGAAAATTAAAAATCGAGCAGCTTTTCTTCGAGTTGTTCTGCAACGCTCTGAAGTTTATCGAGAAAACGCAGTTTACGCACGGTATCCGCCGCCGCGTCCCACGTCTCGCTATTTAATTGTTCGACAACCTGCTGATGACGAACGTCGTACATCCCCTTCACGCGTTTGATAAATGCCGCCAGACGTTCTTCATCCTGCGATTTTTCAATCTCATCCAGCTCTTCACGCAGCTCCAGCTGTTCCATCAGAAAGGCGGTATCGCGCACGGTGTGCTGTTCGCTGGCTAAGTCATAGCCATGGAGCGAAAGGAGATATTCGGCGCGGGTCAGCGGATGACGGAGCGTTTGCCACGCCTGATTGATCGTTGCGGATTGCTGCACGGAGGCGAGCTGTTCGGCCGCGCTCGCGCTGGCGAACTTGTCGGGATGATACTGGCGCTGCAAATCCTGGTACCGGACAGCCAGCTGTTCTTGCGAAAGGGTATAACTGACCGGTAACCCGAAGAGGGTGAAATAGTCCATAGTAACCTCAGGGTTAACGAGATAAAGCAAACCCCACTCACGATTCACCGCGGTGGGGTCCTCTACCCGTGCACATCGGGCCGCCTCTGCGTGGGCTGTCGTCGCTTACCCGCTGGGCCGACTGCTGTCAGCCTCCGGGATTCACGCGTTTACCGCCCTGATGCGGCCGGAAATACGTCGGATAGTGTCGGGATTATACGTTAAAGCTTTCGCCGCAACCGCACTCATCTTTCACATTCGGGTTGGTGAATTTAAACCCTTCGTTCAGGCCTTCTTTGACGAAGTCCAGCTGAGTGCCGTCGAGGAACTGCAGGCTTTTGCCGTCGATCACTACCTTGACGCCTTTATCTTCAAACACGGTGTCTTCTGCCGCCGGCTCGTCAACAAATTCCAGCACGTAGGCCATACCTGAGCAGCCGGAAGTGCGGACACCTAAGCGCAGACCGAAGCCTTTGCCACGGTTGGCCAGGAAGGAATTAACTCGCGACGCTGCGCTGTCGCTAAGAGTAATCGACATACAATAACCTCTTAATTATTTCGCTTCACGTTTGCTTTTATAATCCGCAATCGCGGCTTTAATCGCGTCTTCCGCCAGGATGGAGCAGTGAATTTTCACCGGCGGCAGTTCCAGCTCATCGGCGATATCGGTGTTCTTGATAGCCTGAGCTTCGTCCAGAGATTTCCCTTTCACCCATTCGGTAACCAGGGAGCTGGAGGCGATAGCAGAACCGCAACCATAGGTCTTGAAGCGCGCGTCTTCAATGATACCTTCATTGTTGACTTTAATCTGCAACTTCATCACGTCGCCGCACGCCGGTGCGCCAACCATGCCGCTGCCGACGCTGTCGTCGCTGTTGTCAAAAGAGCCGACGTTGCGCGGATTCTCGTAATGATCGATAACTTTTTCGCTGTATGCCATGATGAATTCTCCTTATACCCTACCGATTAATGATGTGACCATTCGATGCTGTTCAGATCTACGCCCTGTTTGAACATATCCCACAGCGGAGAAAGGTCGCGCAGACGGCCGATGGATTTACGAACCAGATCAATGGTGTAGTCAATCTCTTCTTCGGTAGTGAAGCGACCTAAAGAGAAACGGATAGAACTGTGTGCCAGTTCGTCAGTCATGCCCAGTGCGCGAAGCACATAGGACGGCTCAAGGCTTGCGGAGGTGCAAGCAGAACCGGAGGAAACGGCCAGGTCTTTCAGCGCCATAATCAGCGACTCGCCTTCAACATAGTTGAAGCTGACGTTGAGAATGTTCGGTGCGCCCTGCTCGAGGTCACCGTTGAGGTAAACCTCTTCCATATCTTTTACGCCGTCCCACAGACGGTTACGCAGACCGCGCAGACGCGCCATCTCGGTTTCCATCTCTTCTTTCGCGATACGGTAAGCTTCACCCATACCGACGATCTGGTGGACTGGCAGAGTACCGGAACGCATGCCGCGCTCGTGACCGCCGCCGTGCATCTGCGCTTCAATGCGGATACGCGGTTTGCGACGAACGTACAGTGCGCCAATACCTTTAGGACCATAAATTTTGTGACCCGAGAAGGACATCAGGTCAACTTTCAGCTGGCTCAGATCGATAGGCAGTTTGCCCACGCTCTGGGTGGCGTCAACGTGGTAGATGATACCACGCGCGCGGCACAGTTCGCCGATGGTGGCGATATCCTGCACAACGCCGATTTCGTTGTTCACGTGCATGATGGAGACCAGGATGGTGTCGTCACGCATCGCGGCTTCCAGTTCTTTCAGATCGATAATCCCGTTGCGCTGCGGCGCCAGGTAGGTGACGTCGAAACCTTCACGCTCCAGCTGGCGACAGGTATCCAGAACCGCTTTATGCTCGGTTTTGCTGGTGATAATGTGCTTGCCTTTTTTCTGATAAAAGTTGGCTGCACCTTTAATCGCCAGGTTGTCGGATTCCGTTGCACCGGAGGTAAAGACGATTTCACGCGGATCGGCACCGACCAGTTCAGCAATCTGATTCCGGGCGATATCTACCGCCTCTTCAGCCTGCCAACCGAAACGGTGTGAACGAGAGGCCGGGTTACCAAAGGTCCCGTCCAGGGTCAGGAACTGCATCATTTTCTCGGCAACACGCGGGTCCACCGGCGTTGTTGCGGAGTAATCGAGGTAAATCGGTAATTTCATTGCTCTTTAACTCCGTACATCACTCAATGCAAGGAACCAGGCAACCGGCTTGATGTACGACCGGGGACACGGGATGTCGCAACACCCCGGCCTGATTCTGAAATCTCTTTTTTATCGTTTTTACTCTGACTATTTCAGCCTGCCGCAGCGGAGCCGCAAGCTGAAACAAGACGAGTATTATGCACGCAGCTTGACGTCAATTGCGTCCTGAGTGCGGGTATTGCGCTGGGATTCATGGCTATGCTGACGACCTGAAACATCGAGGATTTCCTGGTTATTCACCAGTTCACCCAGGGTGATATTGTTCAGGAAGCCGGTCAGACGTTCGCTCAGGTCGCGCCACAGCGCGTGGGTCAGGCATTTATCGCCGCCCTGGCAGCCGCCTTTACCCTGACAGCGGGTCGCGTCAACCGATTCGTCTACTGCGCTGATCACTTCGCCTACGGCGATGCTGCCAGCTTCTTTACCTAACAAATAACCGCCGCCTGGGCCACGAACGCTGGATACCAGACCATTTTTACGCAGGCGGGAAAACAGCTGTTCCAGATAGGACAGCGAGATTCCCTGACGTTCAGAAATATCAGCCAACGGAACCGGGCCCGATTCAGAGTTGAGCGCAACGTCCAGCATCGCGGTCACAGCATAACGCCCTTTAGATGTCAGTCTCATGTCTTACTTAACCTCAAACTCGCCCCTGCCCGGGCTTTTTATTAATATGGGTATTGCATAGCAGGGCCAAGTCTGACATTCCCGAGTAATTTGGTCAACTATTTACTTGACTGTTTTAGTCAGGTATTTAACCATCCGTGCGGTCTGTATTTGCCCGGCGGCGCTACGCTTGCGCGGGCCTGTGGCAATGCAGGCCAGGTAAGCCAGAGCCGCCCCCGTCAAGGGATGCAGGCGCTTACTTCTCTTTCTTTAACTGATCGATAGACGCCAGCATACCACGCAGGATATTCAGCTCCTGGCTTTCCGGACGCGCGCGGGTAAACAGACGGCGCAGTTTGTTCATCACCTGTCCCGGGTGGCTGGCGCGAATAAAACCGGTAGCAAGCAGGGTTTGCTCGAGGTGGCCATAGAAACGTTCTAAATCATCAACCAGCGGATACGGCGTCTCTTCGTGCTCTGCTGCCGGTTCGTCCTGTTCCTGGGTGGCCAGCCACGCCATACGTACTTCGTAGGCGATAACCTGCACCGCCATTGCCAGGTTCAGCGAGCTGTATTCCGGGTTTGCGGCAATAGCCACGTGATAGTGACATTTCTGCAGTTCATCGTTGGTCAGCCCAACGCGTTCGCGGCCAAAGACCAGTGCGACCGGCGCATGCTGCCCTTCCGCCACGCTCTTCAGACCGCACTCGCGCGGGTCAAGCATCGGCCACGGCAGAGTACGTGAACGGGCACTGGTCCCCACCACCAGGCTGCAGCCGGCCAGGGCTTCATCCAGGGTATCAACGATCTGCGCGTTACCAATCACATCACTGGCGCCAGCGGCCAGCGCGATAGCCTGAGAGTCAGGTTTAACCAGCGGATTAACCAGCCACAGGTTGGTTAATCCCATGGTTTTCATTGCCCGGGCGACGGAGCCCATGTTTCCGGTATGTGATGTTTCTACCAGTACAATTCGAATATTTTGTAGCATTATGGTTCTTCGGCTAAAGATTATTCACGCATGCTATCATAAAACGGAGACATAGGCAGATTTCACTGTTACTATGTGCGCCGTTTTTTCCCGTTCTTTAACATCCAGTGAGAGAGACCGATGCATCCGATGCTGAACATCGCCGTGCGCGCAGCGCGCAAGGCGGGTAATTTAATTGCCAAGCACTACGAAACCCCAGACTCCGTAGAAACGAGCCAGAAAGGCAGCAATGATTTTGTGACCAACGTCGATAAAGCAGCTGAAGCGCTGATTATTGAAACCATTCGCAAATCTTACCCGCAGCACACCATTATCACCGAAGAAAGCGGTGAACACGCAGGTGAAGATCAGGATGTTCAATGGGTTATCGATCCACTGGATGGCACCACCAACTTCGTCAAACGTCTGCCGCACTTCTCCGTTTCCATCGCCGTACGCATCAAAGGCCGTACTGAAGTCGCGGTGGTTTACGATCCAATGCGTAACGAACTGTTCACGGCTACCCGTGGTCAGGGCGCACAGCTGAACGGTTACCGTCTGCGCGGTAGCAACGCTCGCGACCTGGATGGCACGATTCTGGCGACCGGCTTCCCGTTCAAAGCAAAACAGCACGCGACGGCGTACATGAATATTCTCGGTAAGCTGTTTACCGAGTGTGCTGATTTCCGCCGCACCGGTTCTGCTGCTCTGGATCTGGCTTACGTGGCCGCAGGCCGCGTTGACGGTTATTTTGAAATCGCGCTGAAACCATGGGATTTTGCGGCAGGCGAGCTGATTGCTCGTGAAGCAGGCGCGCTGGTCTGCGATTTCACCGGCGGCCACAACTACATGCATACCGGCAACATCGTTGCCGGTAATCCGCGTGTCGTTAAAGCTATGCTGGCGAATATGCGTGACGAACTGAGTGAAGCGCTGAAGCGTTAATCATTCTCCCCTCCCCCGGTTCACGGGGGAGGGGATTCTTCAAAATGGTCGTAAGCCCCCACCAACAGGCGCCGCACTGCTCCACATCACCAGCGCCGCAACCAATAAAATCACACCGCCCGCCAATGCCAGCGTCGCCCAACCAACGTGTTGCCACAGCGGTGGCGTCTTATTGCCGCTGAGCTTAACGGCCAGCTGCCGGAAACCATGAACCAGCAGCGCCAGCGCGCTAATGGTCAACGACGTGCCTGCCGCCATCGCCAGCGCCGCCGCCATTCCCCAGTTAAATACGCCAATCACTTTACTAAACAGCAGGACCATAATCGCCCCGGAACAGGGTCGCATCCCCATCGAGAGGATAATGACCAGCCGCGCGCGCCAGTCATCGCCGCCCTGTAGCTGTTCCGGTGCGGGCATATGCTGATGTCCGCATCCGCACTGCGCATGATGAACGTGGTGCGGCGTAAATGCGATAAACGTCGGTCGTCGCAGTACCGAGCGTAGCTTTTTTACCGCCCGCCAGCACAACAGCAGGCCCAGCGCCCCCACCAGCAGATAGCTGCCTTTCTCCAGCCAGAAGCTGCTGAGGTGCAGCTGTCTGGCCGGTAGCTGCAGGAGGGTTAACACCACCACGACCAGCGCAATCGCCACTACGCCCTGCAGGAGCGAGGCCGCCAGGGTCAGCATGATACTGGATTTAAGTTTTGCCGGATGTGTTGCCAGCCAGGTGGTAATCACGATCTTGCCATGCCCAGGCCCCAGGGCGTGCAGCACACCGTAGATAAAACTGAACGCCAGCAGCGATAATCCCGCCGCTGAGGGGTTGTCCGCAACCGCTTTCAGCAGACGGCTGAGCTCAAGATTCAACGCCCGCTGCCAGACGGCGCTTTGCAGTAAAACCTGCGGCCAGGCCTGCCACAGCCAGATCCCCGCCGCGGTTGCCAGCAGCAAAAAAAGCGCCAGCGGCCACATCTGGCGCAGACGCGAAGTGCGTGCGGTGTGAGAGAAAATTACGGACATGTCAGCGTCACCTTCTGCGCAAAGTAGGTTCCCAGCGCCATATCTTCCGGCGGCGCGTCGGCTTTATCGAGGGACTGGGCAAAAGCCGCCATTTTTTCATTCGGTTCCGGCGTGACCACCTTAACCTTGCACGTCGTGCTCAAGGCGGCGGGCAACGTGACATCGCTCGCGTTGTCATAGTGCATATCGACATAATAGGTCGGGTCAAATGTCGATAACGTCAGCGTTTGTCCGGCCAGCGGCTGAGGCTTTGCCAGCGGCAGGGTAAACGTCAGCACCGCCTGGTGCCCCTCGCGTTCGAGACCATAGCCATCAGGTCGATTATCAAACTTCACCCGCTGGCCGTTATGCCATAGCTCGCTGAAATAATGCTGGCCGAGCACATTGGCCATCACTTCCGCCGCCAGTTTTTTCCACACCTCATCCCCTGGCTTTGCTTTCCCCGCATCGTAGAGCAAGTCTGCCGAAGTGATTTCATCCATCGTCCAGCGCATTTTAAAACCGGTGAGCAGCCCGTTGTCCGCCACGACTTCCGTTTTCAGGCTAATGAAGCTATGCGGTTGCGCTAGCACACTAAATGATAAAACCATGAAAAATGCCGCACTGGTGCATTGTTTCACTCTCTTCATCCGATCCTCACGTGAAAAATTCTGTGAACTTAGCCAGCAATCCTGACGTAAAGGCGCCGAACTGCCCTGATCTCCATTCATCCATTAGCTATTCTTAGCAAAAACCCTAACTGGAACTCACCAGATGATGACCGTCATTGAACCACCATCTGCGCTTTCCAGTCCACAGCGCCGTAGCCAGGTACTGCTGATGTTTTATCTGCCCGGGCAACCGGTGACGCCAGAACGGCTTAGCCACATCAACCAGGTTGATGAGTCAACGGCCCGGCAGGATATCGCAGAGACCGCACGCGAAATTCAGCGTTACCACCGACTGACCCTTTCGTCACAGGTGGACGGCAGCTACCGGATTGAAGGTGCTGTCATCGATCAACGTCTGTGTCTGCTGCACGGTCTGCGGCGGGCATTACGTCTATGCCCGCATTTTATCGCCCACCATTTTACGCCGGCATTAAAAACGCAGCTTAAACTACAGGGCATTGCGCGGACGCTGTATGACGACACCAACCTGCAGGCGCTGGTCAACCGCTGCTCGCGGATGCTCAACCGGCAGTTTGACTGTCGCGATGTTCATTTCCTGCGTCTGTATCTGCAATATTGCCTGCTGCAGCATCATCTTGGACTCACCCCGGATTTTACCTATGAGCAGCAGCGCTGGACGCAACAAGCGGTGGAGTTCACTCTCGCCCAGGAGATCGTTCGCCACTGGCAACGCCGGGTCGCCAGCACGCCGCACGCGGGCGAACAGCTGTTCCTGACGCTGCTCTTTATGTTGTTGAAAACGCCCGATCCCATCCGCGACGGCCATCACCAGGATCGGCGGCTACACCTGGCAATCGACCGCTTGATTCATCGTTTCCAGGATCTGGCAGGCCGGCCGTTCAGTGATGACCAGGGACTTAGCGATCAGCTTTATATTCATTTGTCGCAGGCGCTCAACCGCAGCGTTTTCGCTATCGGTATTGATAACGCGCTGCCGGAAGAGATTAGCCGTCTCTACCCGCGGCTGATGCGCACGACCCAGGCCGCGCTCAGCGAGTTTGAAGCGACGTACGAGATTACGTTTAATCAGGAAGAGGTGGGACTGATCGCGGTGATTTTTGGCGCATGGCTGATGCAGAAAAGCGATCTGCATGAAAAGCAGGTCGTGCTGCTCACCCATGATAATCCCGTTCTTGAACAGGCGCTTGAACTCCAGCTGCGCGAACTGACGCTGCTGCCGCTGAATATCAAATATCAAAGCGTGCAGGCTTTTGAGAAGGAAGGCGCGCCCAAAGGCGTGACGCTGGTCGTCACACCTTACGCCACCGCGTTACCGCTGTTTTCACCGCCGCTGTTTCACACTGAAGAGATGTTCAGCGATCACCAGCGGCAGCATATTTGCAAAATGCTGGAGGATTAGGCAACCGCTTTTGGCCGCAGCACCAGCGCCGGGAGGGCCACCAGCGCCATCACCCAGAAGACCCCCTGATGCAGGTGCTGATAGAGGAAGCCAGCGAAAACCGTCATGACCGCAATGCTGCCGCCCATCGCCACGGCAGAATAGACCGCCTGCAGGCGTATCACTTCGCTGCCCTGGCGCGCGGAGATATAGCGCATCGCCGCCAGGTGGCAGACCGTAAAGGTGCCGCAGTGCAAAATCTGCGTGACGATAAGCCACGGAAGAGCCGTGGTCGCGCCCATCAGCGTCCAGCGAATCAGACCGCACACTGCCGAAAGCAGCAGCAGCTCCCGGGCACTGAAGCGACTGAATACTTTTTTACTCAGTGCAAAGATAACCACTTCCGCCACCACGCCCAATGACCATAAATAGCCCACGGCAGAGGCAGAGTAACCGGCTTCCTGCCAGTAAATCGCGCTGAAGCCGTAGTAGGCGGCATGCGCCCCCTGAAGCAGACAGACGCAGGCGAGAAAACGCCAGCTTTGTCGTATCAGCGACAGCCAGGCCGCCACCCCCGCCGCTTCCTGATGACGAGACTCCCCTTGCGGCATCACCGAGGGTTTCAGCAGCATCCCCAGCAGCATAGAAGCAACGCCGAGGCTGAGCAGCAGCAGAATCGCCCGATAGTCAAACAGGCTGACCAGCTTACCGGTAAGCGCCGAACCGATAACAAACGCCACCGACCCCCACAGACGCACGCGCCCGTAGTCCATGGTTATCTGTTTTTGCCAGGTGTTGGCCAACGCATCGGTCAACGGCACCAGCGGAGAGAAAAAGAGGTTGAACCCCACGATCACCACCGCCAGCCAGGCTACGTGGTTCCCGGCCCAAAAGGCCAGGGCAAACAAGAGCACCAGTAACGCGAGGATCCGCAGGGCGGAAATCAGCCGGGAGGGATCGCTGACCCGCGGCGCGATAAGCAGGCTTCCCAGGAAACGGGCCACCAGCCCGGCGCCCAACAGCATGCCGATGGTTTCCGGCGTTAAGCCTGTTCCCGCCAGCCAGACGCTCCAGAAAGGCAAGAAAATACCGTAGCTGAAAAAATAGGTGAAGTAACTAAGCGCCAACCAGCGCGTGGAGTGCAAGACCATGATTCCCTCCCGAATGGAGTCGATAGTCTGGCGATAAAGCGCCACGGGCGCAAGACGGGGATTTATCTATCTCCCAGCAATGAGTACCTGATTTACCGCTATTTTCAGCGACCATGAAACGGTATCTCCCGGCCCTAAGACCACCAGACCGGGCTGCCCTTCCATGTTATGTGCGTCAACCGGATGGCTCTGCGGCTCCAGGCAAATAAAAGGTTTACCCGGCATCCGGAAAAGCATCAACCAAGGAGTTTGCGACGAAATCGTGACAGACATCACATCTCGTTGAATGCTTGCGACGCCGCCCCAGCCGGAATAACAAACGTTTAACCAGCTATCTTCACCGTAAGTCGCCTGTGAGAAATCACCTCCTGCTGGCAGGTCTCCGCGCCAGCTTAGCGGTAAATGCAAATCACCTTCCGGCCAGTGTCCGCTCGCCTGAAACTGTACCAGGCTGTGCCTGTCGAAGGCGAAGAATGGGTGAAAACCGCCACCGTACAGCATCGGCGCATCCCCACAGTGAACGAGCGTCATAGTGGCGACAAGAGTCTCTTGCTGCAGTTCGTAACGTATTAGCGCCAGATAATCGAATCCGCAGGAATGTTTCTGACGCAATTGCAGTACACAATGACAGGAAGATTGCGCTTTGACTTCCCACGGTTGTAACCAGCCATCGCCATGCAAGAAGAAACGTGCATCCGCATGATGGCTGGGCAACCTGACTTCTCGTCCACGAAAAAGAAAACGATTATCTGATACGCGGTTCGCCATCGGTATCATCGGGAACATGCCGCCAGCAGGATTATCATATAAAACCGGAATCTGGCATTGACGGGAAAACAAGCTTTGTACCTTGCCGCCCAGTGAGTTGACGCGCATCTGAAGATGCGCGTTTTCCAGAATAAAGCTATCCACCATTAGCGTATCCGATCCTGTTTCATCGTCTGCCTACCGGTATGGCGCTGCGCCAGTTGCTCTTCAAGCGCTTCCAGAGTCACACCTTTGGTTTCCGGAACATTGCGCAAAATGTAGAGATAACCTGCTGCACAAATCACACCATACAGAATGAAGCTACCCGATGCTCCCAGCCCGGCATTGAGTAGCGGGAAGGTATAGGTTAGCAGGAAGCAAGCAATCCATAGTGCCAGCGTCCCGAGTGACATGGCCAGGCCACGTACGCGATTAGGGAAAATTTCCGACAGCAGCACCCAGGTGACCGGGGCGAGCGTTAATGCATATATAGCAATCGCCGCCAGCACCAGAATAAGTACAGGTAATCCCAAAATTCCCAGACCGTAGGCTGCACCGATTAATGCATAAATAATAGTCAGCCCAGCCGCACCCAGCAGCATCAGTTTGCGCCGGCCAATTTTATCGACCAGCGGTAAGGCCGCGATGGTAAATACCAGGTTGATAAGTCCGGTAGCAACAATTGATTTCAACGTACTGTTAATATCAAACCCGGCAGAGGCAAAAATCTCCTGCGCGTAGTTGAAAATGACGTTAATCCCGCACCACTGCTGAAACATGGCCAGGACAATGCCAATCATGATGACAGGGCGTACCTTCGGCTCCAGCAGGGCAGACCAGGAGACCTTTTGCGAATCTTTACTGAGGGTATGTTCAATATCACGGATGGTTTCATCGGCGTAGCGCTGATTGCCGATACGCATCAGCATTTGATGGGCACGTTGGCTTTTTCCTGCACGTACCAGCCAGCGCGGAGATTCAGGAACAAAAAACATCAGTACCAGAAATACCACCGCAGGAACGATGCCAGAGCCAAACATCCATCGCCAGCCCACCTGCCCGTTCCAGCTGGCACTAATTTCTGCAAGCGTGGCACTGCTCGCTACCGGCTTAGCAATCATCAGGTTAACCAACTGAGCCGCCAGCACGCCAATAACAATCGTCAATTGGTTGACCGCCACAAAACGTCCACGCTGTGCCGCCGGGCTTATCTCAGCGATATACATCGGGCTTAGCGCAGACGCCAGACCGATGCCAAGGCCGCCGACAATACGCCAGACGACAAACATATCAAAGCTGTGGGCAAGCGCCGTTCCCCAGGCCGACAGCGTAAACAATGTTGCGGCCATAATCAGAGGCTGTTTGCGGCCAAATTTATCCGCACACCATCCGGAGGCCAGCGCACCGAATACACAACCCACTAGCGCTGAACTCATTGCCCAACCGGACTGTGCCGGGTCGGTAATAGAGAAATAAGCTTCATAAAATGGTTTCGCTCCGCCAATGACCACCCAGTCATAGCCAAACAGTAAACCACCGCAGGCGGCAACCAGACAGATAGTCCAGACGTAGCACATTTTAAGATGTGTCTGCGCGTTATTCATATAGATTCCTCTTTAAGGGAAACGCAGGGAACAGTAGGGTTGGCGGGATGCCCCGCCAGTTTGAGGTTCAGGAAAAGATGCCGCTTTGCAAGGCATGGCTAATCAAATGCGCCTTATCATGAGCGGGGTTGATCGCCAATAACTGCAGTAGTGCGCGCTGATAGTCGGTTATATTCCCCAACCCCAGATGCCCCAGCGCTTCAATGAAAAGACAATGCTGTTGATGTTGCTGCGCCGCCGGCACATCCAGGACCACCAGGTCAGGTAGCGAGACGGCGAAAAAGTCGGCTTGTGGGACATTGTCCTTGTGACATTGAGCCCAGGCGATAAAGTTCTGGAAATGCTGCACTGCCTGCGCTTCATTGCCGCACTGGCGCATTGCCATTCCCTGCCAGAAGAGATAATCAGCGGGTTGATCGTTATAGTAGCGTCCGGCATTCAGCGTAGTACCACCCTGGAGTGCGCGGCGGTAGTATGCCGACGCCTGCTCAGTTTCCCCGCTTTGCGTCGCGCAATGACCGAGCAAATACCAGATGTCGTTGTCTGTCTGCCCCGGTAGTCTCCCCTCACCAAGGTTATACGGATAGCACAACGCCTCCTCCAGATACTGAATAGCCTGCGGGAACGTCCGGCGCTCAATCGCTTGTAAGGCACTGTGCAGCTGATTAAGTAAATACTGGCCGGTCACTTTACCCTCCCCGCCTTCCCAGGGATGAAACTCTCGGGTACGCAAAATATGTGCGGCATCGGCATAACGCCCACAACTGTTCCACAAACTGAGTAACTCAGCAGTCAGATCGTCGCGCTTCAGGGCAACCGCGAGGTTCTCCTCCAGATGACGTAATCGCTCGCTAACGGAGGTGCCCGTCAGCTTACTGAGATAATCCAGTTCGAAACGAAAACGAGCATTTTCAGGTTCTAGCGCTACTGCTTGCTGGAGTCGAGCCATTGCCCGCACCGAATCATGTTGTTTGTTCCAGGCGTACACGCCAAGTAAACGATGTGCTGGCGCATAATCCGGTGCTTCCTCCAGCGTCTCATGCCAGCAAGCAACCGCCTCGTCATAGCGTCTTTTGCTGTACCAGAAGCAACCCAGCAGATAACAGGCAAAAGCACTGTCATCCAATTTCTGCAGCATCTGGACTTCATCGAGTGTATTAGGAAAGCGTACCCGTAACGTGTGGCAGTGCTGGGCCAATGAGATAAAGTGCTGGCGCTCGCTGGCTACGTCGCTTAATGCCGCGCGCCACAGCATTGGAATGGCCTCCTGGCAATCGAGCATGGCTAACATCGTTTTTGCGGTCTCTTTCTGCCCGATAGAAAGCAACCATCCGGCAAGCAGACTAGCATTAATACCTCGACAGCCAGTCACGCGTAGCAGGCTATCGCGCGTCTCATCGTCCTGATTGATCATCCAGCTAACACAATGCAGCGGGTAGCTTAGTGGATATTGTTCAAGACATACCGATATGTACTTCAGAGCCTCGCTGCCGCGCTGTAATTCCGCCAACGCCAGCGCTTTAAGCGCCATTGCCATATGATTACTGCCGTTAAACCGGAGGCTAATGTCTACTTTTTCTAACGCATCCGCGATGTCGCCACGCTTCATTGCCAGCCGCGCAAGAGACCAGTAGGCCGCATCACGACAATTTCCGCTCCACGAAGCCTTGTAATAGTGATCCCATGCATTGGTTTCATCGCCCTGTCTTTCCAGAGCACTAGCGAGCAACATGCTGGCTTCACCATCCCGAGGGTTTTTATTCAGACGATGGGCGCGCAGCAGCGCGGCCCGAGCACATTGTTCCGCCAACGACCAGTCAGCAGCGTTAAGTGCCAGCGTGCCGAGGGCAACATTATTGCGGTAATCCTGTGGGTCAAGTGCTAGCGCCCGACGATAGTAATCTGCGGCATAGCGGCTGGCGTGGTTGTACTGTTCCAGGTGTTGACCAATAAAATAAAGCTCATCCTCGTTATCGATCTCTTCAGGCATAGCTGGTGCCGTTGCAGGGTCAGGTAATGGCGTTTGCTGTGCCTGATGCTCCTGATACTTCAGTAGTAGTTCGCCTTCCCTGCTTTTTACCTGCAGAGTTAAGCGCGCGGCGTCCTTCTCCTGCAGTGTTTGCAACCAGCTTTCGCCGGGCTTTAACGTTAGCTGAGTTTCATAAAGAGGCAGCTCATCCGCACTCAGCTCCAGAACAATATTTTCCAGCGGAGCAATCGCATAAATCCCTAATTGCAGCTGTTCAGCTTCACGAACCAGTTTGAGAGCAAGCCGCGTATTCGCATTTTGCACATTTCCCAGCTCACTGTAAGGAAGGAAATTTTGAACAAAAATTTTCTCCTCATATGGATCAAGCCAGGTGAAATCCGGTTGATTATCGGTAAATACGCCGGTCATCAGTTCAATATAGGGGCCATTGTTGTCAGTCAGATTCCGATCCCACGCCTGACCGAAATCACCATGGCCCCAGCTCCACTGTTTTTTACCTGGTGAGACATGGTGGTCGGCGACATGCAAGAGCCCGCCGCGTTCATCATGATGATAGGCACCGACAAAGTCGTAATCCGATTTTTCCGCCATATAGGAAGTCGGTACGGGGACATTCTTATAGCGGGAAATATCCACCCCAGCCGAGTAATCAACCTTATAGTAAGTACCCGTGGCGACAGGAAATGCAGAGACATCGCGCTTGCCATGGTCGAAGACGGCAGTCACATCAGGAGGGAAGACGCTCTGATGCGCATCGCCACCTTTGACTGCCGGATTGGCCCACCACAAGAAATGCCGTGGTGTGGCATTGCCGTTAAAAACCTTACCTGTAATTTCTATCAGTGCACGGTCGGGATAAAGGGTAAATCCAGTCATAACCTGCAAACCACGCATTGGTTCCGCCTCCCCCATCCATACGGTTTGCGTACCGTCTTGACCCTGCAGGATCGTAAAATCAACGGGCATAAACGTTGTCGGTCGGTGGTGCTGGGGCCAGTTAAACTCAATACCACCAGAAATCCATGGCCCAAGTAACCCAACCAGTGCGGGCTTCACAACCTCGTTGTAGTAGACGAAATCACGTTGTTTAACCTTGTCGTAGGCACGATGGATACGCCCGCCGAGCTCAGGAAGTAGCATGATACGAATGAAATCATTCTCCATCCATACCGCATGATACTCACGCAACTCACGCTCACCCGTTAACGTATCAATCACGCCATATGGGTACACACTCCCCGAAGAACCTTGATAGACCCGTTTCTCAAGGAACATCGGGTTAGGGTCTTCCGCGCCCGTTGTCCACGTCGGTAATGTAATCGTTTCCTGCCAGACTTTAACCGAACCGTACATAGCGTTCTCCACTAAATGAAAAGAAGTAAAATATTCAATGCATCGAGTTTATATCCCTGTTCAGCTGTTAAAATGCACAATGCTCACGCAATATAGTTAAGGGAGTTAAGTGTATGCAGCGAACCGGTTTCAATAATGTTCAGGTCAGGCAAGTCAATAAATCTATCTTTCTTGCCCATCTGTGGCGGGAAAAACAGCTTAGCAAATCGCAACTCTCGCAACTCAGCGGGTTATCCATTCCGGCCGTGAGTAATATTCTCGAAGAGCTCCTCGGTGAAGGCTTGATTAGCCATTCCACCGAAAAAATGAGTCGCAGAGGTGTAAATAGTGGAAGCTTTCAGATTCCACAGCAACGGGCGTGGACGCTTTGCATGAGCATCACACCAACCAGCATTGAGTACCAACTTGCTGATGCGCGCTTGCTGGCCGTAGACAGCCTCCAGCATATACAGATTGATGCCCCCACCCCACAGGCTCTGCTTACCGTAATTATCGAATGCTGGCGGCGCATTCATCGTCAATATCCGGAACGCACAATCAATCTCGCGCTGGGTGTTCATGGTCAGGTAGATCCAGTGACTGGCGTATCTCAAACCATGCCTCAGGCGCGCTGGAAGAGTCCAATTGAACTAAAATACTTGCTTGAAGAAGAGCTCGGCGTTCAGGTAAGAGTTGATAATGACTGTGCCATGCTGGCGCTGGCGGAAAAGTGGCAAAACCACAGTACACAAGTGGATTTTTGCATCATTAACGTCGATTACGGCATTGGCTCGTCATTTGTCATCAACGACCAGATCTGGCGCGGCAGTCTTTATGGCAGTGGACAAATAGGGCACACCATTATTAATCCCGATGGTATTGCCTGCGACTGCGGGCGCTATGGTTGCCTGGAAACAGTAGCCTCCCTTACCGCACTAAAAAAACAAGCCCGGATGTGGTTAAAAACGCAGCCTGATGCAGGTCTTTCGCCAGAGAAAATAACCACAGAGTCACTGATTAATGCGTGGAAAGATGGTGATGTACACATCCGTGCCTGGGCAGAGAGAGCCGCCAATGCCATCGGATTGAGTTTATATAACTTCCTGAACATTCTAAATATTAATCAAATCTGGATCTATGGTCGGAGCTGTGCATTCGGCGAAAACTGGTTGGCCACTATTGTAAAGCAAACCGGTTTTAATCCCTTCGATCACGGTGATTCCCCTCGGGCACACGCGACACAGATTGAGTTTGGCAGGCTGACGCGTTCTGAACAGCTACTCGGCATTGGCTATCTGTACGTAGAAGAGCAACTGCAGACACTACGTTGATCGCACAAGGTATGTGGCAGATCACAAAATTGTGTATTACGTTTAAATCACGCACCTTCACAACGGATTGATTATGAACACACTACGCTATTTCGACTTTGGCTCTTCCCGTTCCGTTCTGCTGCTGATCGCCCGTATTGCCGTCGTACTGCTGTTTATTATATTTGGCTATCCCAAACTGATGGGTTTTAGCGGTACGGTACAATATATGGCCTCCTCCGGCGCGCCGCTTCCGACGCTAGCGGCTATTATCGCGATTGTGATGGAGGTTCCGGCGGCGATCCTGATTGTCCTCGGTTTCTTCACCCGTCCGCTGGCGGTGATCTTTATTTTTTATACGCTCGGTACCGCCGTCATTGGCCATCATTACTGGGATATGACCGGCGATGCAGTACTCCCCAATATGATTAACTTCTACAAAAATATCAGTATAGCTGGAGCCTTCCTGCTTCTGGCCATCACTGGCCCAGGCGCAATCTCCCTCGACCGTCGTTAATCGCTGAACGCCGGACGTAAAAAAGGCCGCACTGGCGGCCTTTTTCTTTACGCTTGCGTCGTTAAACGTTACGCATAAACCGGGAAGCGTGCACAGATATCCAGCACTTTACCCTTCACGCGCTCAATGACCGCTTCGTCATTGATGTTGTCCAGCACATCGCACATCCAGCCGGCCAGCTCTTTCACTTCCGCTTCTTTAAAGCCGCGACGGGTTACCGCCGGAGAACCGATACGGATACCGGAGGTCACAAACGGGCTCTTCGGATCGTTTGGTACGCTGTTTTTATTGACGGTGATGTTAGCACGGCCCAGCGCAGCGTCAGCTTCTTTACCAGTCAGGTTTTTATCGACCAGATCCAGCAGGAACAGGTGGTTTTCAGTACCGCCAGAAACCACTTTGTAGCCGCGATTCAGGAACACTTCAACCATCGCTTTGGCGTTTTTCGCCACCTGCTGCTGGTAGACTTTGAACTCTGGCTCCATCGCTTCTTTCAGCGCAACCGCTTTACCCGCGATAACGTGCATCAGAGGGCCGCCCTGAGCGCTAGGGAATACGGCAGAATTCAGTTTTTTGTACAGCTCTTCGCTACCGCCTTTCGCCAGGATCAGGCCGCCGCGCGGACCCGCCAGGGTTTTGTGGGTAGTGGTCGTCACAACGTGAGCATGTGGCACCGGGTTCGGGTAAACGCCCGCCGCAATCAGGCCAGCAACGTGGGCCATATCGACGAACAGGTATGCGCCGATGCTGTCAGCGATTTCACGCATTTTTGCCCAGTCAACGATACCGGAGTAAGCAGAGAAACCACCGATGATCATTTTCGGCTTATGTTCCTGAGCCTGCTTCGCCATGTCTGCATAGTCGATTTTGCCGGACTCATCGATGCCGTAAGGAATGATGTTGTACAGTTTGCCTGAGAAGTTAACCGGGGAGCCGTGAGTCAGGTGACCGCCCTGCGCCAGGTTCATACCCAGAACGGTATCGCCCGGTTGCAGAAGAGCAGTATAGACCGCGAAGTTAGCCTGGGAGCCGGAGTGCGGCTGTACGTTAGCGTAGTCAGCGCCGAACAGCTCTTTTGCACGGTCAATCGCCAGTTGTTCAACGATATCTACATATTCGCAACCGCCGTAGTAGCGCTTGCCCGGATAACCTTCGGCATATTTATTGGTCAGCTGAGAACCCTGTGCCTGCATAACACGCGGACTGGTGTAGTTCTCGGAGGCGATCAGTTCGATGTGCTCTTCCTGACGTACTTTTTCCTGCTCCATAGCCTGCCACAGTTCGGCATCATAATCGGCAATGTTCATTTCACGCTTTAACATCCGCATCTCCTGCTCAGCTAACAATAGATTACAGCTCTAAAAGGGGGGCCTTTTTGGGCGACGGCCCACAGTATAACCGAATCGTTCTGTGATAACAGGTCTTGACAAAGGATTTTACGCAAACGATTGGCTCCCCATTACACAAGGCTTTGAGCAATAACGACTCAACGATTATCAACGGATTTCTTTTCAGGTTTGTGATGCGAATTCTTCATGTTGTTACCACTACGGGGAAAAGTGTTAAGGAACCATTTACAGTGCAGGGTTATTTTTATAAGATGTATATAAAATACATCATTTAAATAACACCGAAGGAAGCTGCTATGCTCGACGCCCAAACCATCGCAACGGTTAAAGCCACTATTCCCCTGCTCGTCGAAACAGGTCCTAAGCTGACCGCCCATTTTTACGATCGCATGTTTGCCCATAACCCGGAGCTCAAAGAGATCTTCAACATGAGCAACCAGCGTAACGGCGACCAGCGTGAAGCGTTGTTTAATGCCATTGCCGCTTACGCCAGCAATATCGACAACCTGCCAGCCCTGCTGCCTGCCGTTGAGAAAATCGCGCAGAAACACACCAGCTTCCAGATCAAACCAGAACAGTACAATATTGTCGGCGGCCATCTGCTGGCGACGCTCGACGAAATGTTCAGCCCGGGCGAGGAAGTGCTTGAGGCATGGGGTAAAGCCTACGGCGTGTTGGCCAATGTCTTTATTCAACGCGAATCTGAAATCTACCAGGGTAACGCCAGCAAAAACGGTGGTTGGGAAGGCACGCGCGCGTTTCGTATCGTGAAGAAAACCCCGCGTAGCGCCCTGATTACCAGCTTCGATCTGGCGCCGGTAGACGGTCAGCCGGTGGCGGATTATCAGCCGGGCCAGTATCTGGCGATTTGGCTGAAGCCGCAGGAGTTTGAATATCAGGAAATTCGTCAGTATTCGCTGACCCGCAAACCAGATGGCAAAGGCTACCGAATTGCGGTTAAACGCGAAAACGGCGGCCAGGTATCAAACTGGCTGCACAACGCATCGCAGGAAGGGGATATTGTGCATCTGGCTGCGCCGGCAGGTGACTTCTTCCTCGCCGTTGAGCCGAAAACGCCGGTTACGCTGATTTCCGGCGGCGTCGGACAGACACCGATGCTGGCCATGCTCGACACGCTGGCAAAAACGCAGCATGCGGCCCAGGTGAACTGGTTCCACGCGGCGGAAAATGGCGATGTCCATGCGTTTGCCGACGAGGTGGCAACGCTCGGCGCCAGCCTGGCGAAATTCACTTCCCATATCTGGTATCGCACGCCGACAGAAGCCGACCGCCAGGCGGCACGCTTTAACAGCGAAGGTCTGATGATGTTATCGGATCTGGCTGACACGCTGCGTGACCCACAAATGCAGTACTATTTGTGCGGCCCGGTAGCCTTTATGCAACATGCAGCGAAACAGCTGGTGGCGCTGGGCGTCAATAGCGACAACATTCACTACGAATGTTTTGGCCCGCATAAGGTGCTGTAATGAAATAACCCGGAAGAGGCAGAGATGCCGCCATTCGGGGATATCCCCGGTCGGGCAAAGCTGACCGGGGGATGCATCAGAATACGGCCCGGCTTAAATTGCCGCGTCGTCCTCTTCCCCGGTACGAATACGAATCACGCGGGCGACGTCAAAGACGAAGATCTTACCGTCACCGATTTTACCGGTCTGCGCCGTGCGGATAATGGTATCCACGCAGGTATCAACGATATCGTCAGTGACTACAATTTCGATTTTCACTTTCGGCAGAAAATCCACCATGTACTCCGCACCGCGGTACAGCTCGGTGTGGCCTTTCTGACGGCCAAAGCCCTTCACTTCCGTAACCGTCATCCCGGTGATGCCGACTTCGGCCAGCGCTTCGCGCACGTCATCCAGTTTGAAAGGTTTAATAATCGCATCAATCTTTTTCATGGTGTTCCTGTCTTTGTCGCGTAACCGGTTGCTTACCGTATCATAACTTGCGTCATGCTGCGGAGCTACTCTTTAAAGTCGTTGGCGTCGAGCTCGTGGCGCGACAGCAGCTTGTAGAATTCAGTACGGTTGCGCCCCGCCATTCTTGCCGCGTGGGTGACGTTACCTTTGGTAATTTGCAGCAGCTTGCGCAGATAGTTGAGCTCAAACTGATTGCGCGCTTCGACGAAGGTCGGCAGCGCGGTATTTTCCCCTTCCAGCGCCTGTTCCACCAGCGCATCGCCGATCACCGGCGAGGTGGTCAACGCCACGCACTGCTCAATCACGTTCACCAGCTGGCGGACATTGCCGGGCCATTTGGCGGCCATCAGCCGTTTCATCGCATCGGTTGAAAACGCCCGAACAAACGGCTTATGCCGATCGGCAGACTGACGCAGCAGATGGTTTGCCAGCAGCGGGATATCTTCCGCGCGCTCGGCCAGCGGCGGGATCTTCAGGTTCACCACGTTCAGGCGATAAAACAGATCTTCACGAAACTCGCCACGCGCCATCGCTTTCGGCAGATCGCGGTGAGTGGCCGAGATGATACGCACATCGATATCGATATCGCGGTTGCTACCCAGCGGGCGCACTTTGCGCTCCTGCAGTACCCGCAGCAGCTTCACCTGCAGCGCCACCGGCATATCGCCGATCTCATCGAGAAACAGCGTCCCGCCCTCCGCGGCCTGGAACAGCCCTTCCCGGTTGCTCACCGCGCCGGTAAACGCGCCGCGCGCATGGCCAAACAGCTCGGATTCCAGCAGTTGTTCCGGCAGCGCACCGCAGTTAATGGCGACAAAAGGCTTGTCATGGCGCGGGCTGGCATTATGAATCGCCTGCGCGACAATCTCTTTCCCGGTCCCGCTCTGGCCGTTAATCAACACGCTAACATCCGACTGCGCCACCATCCCGGCCTGCTCCAGCAGACGCAGCATCAGCGGACTGCGGGTTACGATTGCCTGACGCCAGCGCTCATCCGTCGCTGGCGCACTGTGTTCCAGCGCATCGTCGATGGCTTTATACAGCGCGTCTTTGTCCACCGGTTTGGTCAGGAAACCAAACACCCCTTGCTGGGTGGCCGCCACTGCATCGGGAATCGAGCCGTGAGCGGTAAGAATAATCACCGGCATCCCCGGATGAACTTTCTGGATTTCGCTGAACAACTGCAGGCCGTCCATCTCATCCATGCGTAAATCGCTGACCACCAGTTCGACTTTGTCTCGTGCCAGAATGCGCAGCGCCTCCGCGCCGCTTTCGGCGGTCACGACGCTGTAGCCCTCGCTGGTCAAACGCATTCCCAGCAGTTTTAACAGGCCCGGATCGTCATCCACCAGCAGCAGATGCGCAGGTTTACGGATCGTCATGTATGACCTCCGGAACTTTATCGCTGCTGTGGCTGCCGTCGGCATTAAAATTGCCTCCGGGTTTGCGGCTGGAAAGCTGGCGTTCAATATCGGTGAGGTTTTCCAGCTTGCGGGTCGTTAGCTCCAGCTGGCCGCGCAGCTGCTGTTCCTGCAGGCGCAGCGCCTCCAGCTCGCTATCGCTGGACTGCTGCAGCTTCGCGTAACGGGCGCGCTCATCCACCAGCTGCAGCTGCCTGTTCTGACCATCACGCCAGAGCTGATACAGCGGACGCACCTGCACGGCGATTTGCGGACTGAAGGTATTCAGGCGGGATACCAGTTCGCGGCGTTCATCCGGCGTAATCTTCGCATCCGCCAGTAAAATGCCGCGCTTAAAGGCGTCCTGCCAGCTGTCATCATCATGCCGTTTGGCTTCCGCCCGCGCCTGAACCGGTGCCAGGCGGTCGGCACAATCTATCCCGCGCAGCCAGTACAGCGGGTTTTTATCGCTGGCTTCGCTCTTCAACGACCAGATATCGGCACAGTCGACTGAAAGAAAATCCGCAACCTGGTGCTGCGGCAGCTCGGGTTGTGCTTTGTCATTTGCCGTGTGCGGCGAAAAAGCGGCGGAACACCCCGCCAGCGCCAGGCAAGAAATGCCCGGCAACAGCCATCCTTTGAAAGCACGAACCACTACGAAAAAGTGGGACATATTCACCCATTGTTGATTCATGTGTTGGTTTTTTCCGGCTCAGCGGCGGGCAGCGTTATGCGAAAACAGATAAGCCCGGACTCACTCTCTTCCAGGCTTAGCTCACCCTGCATTTGTCGGACGCAGTCGCGGGCAATACTCAGGCCCAGACCGCTGCCTTTTACCGCCCCTTTACGCTGATGGCTTCCCTGATAAAAAGGCTCGAAAATCATATTTTTTTCCGCCTGCGGGATCGGTTCGCCGCTGTTTATCACGTCTATGCGAACCTGCTCGCCATGCCGGTAGCTATGAATACGAATGTTACCGGATTCAGCCCCATAGTGCACCGCATTGGAATAGAGATTATCCATCACGCTGATCAATAATGCCGGTTCTGCCAGGCAGGTACGTTCCGCCAGTTGAATCGCGGTATGCATCATTTTTGCGCGCGCGGGCAAACTGTGAGCGGCCACGACGTTATCAACCAGCTCAGCAAGATCAACGATTTCACGCGGGACCGGGCCATCGGCCTGTTTACGATTGTAGTCCAGCAGTTGCTCAATCAGTTTTTGCAGATTGCGGCTGCTGTTATCGAGAATTTCGACGATCTCCTGCTGTTCCGCGGTCAACGGCCCGGCCACGCGGTCGGCCAGCAGTTCCGTGCCTTCCCGCATGCTGGCGAGGGGCGTTTTCAGTTCGTGTGAAAGGTGGCGTAAAAACTGATGGCGCTGCGACTCCAGCCAGGCCAGACGTTCGCTCAGCCAGATGATACGCTCGCCGACGGAACGCAGTTCGCGCGGACCGGTAAACAGCGCCGCATTATCCAGCGACTTCCCCTCCCCCAGGCGGTTAATCATTTTCTCGATCCCTTTAACCGGGCCGATAATCATCCGGGTAAACAGCAGCACCAGCGCCAGGCTCAGCAGAAAAAGAACCAGCGCCTGCCAGCCAAAAAACTGTCCACGTTCGGCAATCTCCTGCTGGAGCTGTTGTCCACGCGAGTAAACCACCGTTCGGGTGGCCTGAACCATTTCGCTGTTGGCGGCGGCAAAGGCTTCAAGGCTGGCTCCCGATTGCACATCCGGACTGCTGTTTTTACACCTGAGCTGTGCCAGATCGTTCAGCTGCTGGCTCAGCGCCTGCCAGATTTTTTCGTCCGGGAGCACCCCGGCATGAGCGTCAAGCATCTCGCTGTAGCGTTTACGCTGATTTTGATAGACCTTCGCCAGCGTCGGATCGTCGAGTACGCAGTACTGCCGGTAGCTGCGTTCCATTTCCAGCGACGCGTTCATCATCGCCTCACTGCGCCGGGCATCGACAAGCGTGGTGCGGTTAATATGCGCGGCCTGCGCGCTAAGCGCATTCAGGCTCTGCCACGCCTGCCAGGCCAGAACCAGCAGCGGCAGCAGAATCAACACAAACGAGAGCGTGACCAGCTGACGCAACGAACGGGGGAAAAGAGAGATTCGCTTCAAGGATAGGGTCTCAATCATTAGCTCATCACGATGCTAACTGAGGACGCCGCAGAGTAACAGGTGCAATCGACCTTTCTGTCGTGGAGAGTCGAAAAATAGCCCGACGCGGCTGATAAGAGAATCCGCGACGCGTCGATAACGGCAAACGGACTGGCATGGCAAGCTGCCAGTAGCGTTCGCTAAATTGTCGCCCTGCGGATATAACAAAGCCAGGCACAGGCCTGGCTTTGTTATGGAATAAGGCGGTGCCTAACTCGACGTTTCGCCCGATGGTTGATAAAGCAAAGCTGTTATCAGAAGTTGGACGGCAGGCACCTTGTTGTGCGTCATTCGAAGTTTATGTAGCGCGTCCCGAAGGGGCTGACATAAGAAGGTGAATGAGCCACTGCCTATTATTATGCATTAACTATGCCACATAGCAAAACAAATTATTAACACAATGAAATATAATGAATTTATAGCATTTTACCCGCACCATGTTCGCGATGCTTTTTTAACCAGAGTGTCGCTATTTAGCAACACATAGCGACCTGTTTTCTCACTTCATTAGAAATCAACAAGTTAAATGTCTCAAATTAGCGACACCCCTCACCGGCGTTTGTCGGCAATTCCCGACACCTTCAGGCGACCGCCGTCACAAACGAAAAGCCCCCGCTCAAAGGCGGGGGCCTGATACATTACGCTTCAGCCGGGAAGGCTTTGCGAACGCGGCGGATCCTGCACAACTCGCCGGATATTAACCCAGCTGTTTACGTGCGTTGCGGAAGATACGCATCCACGGGCTATCCTCGCCCCAATTTTCCGGGTGCCAGGAGTTAGCCACCGTGCGGAATACGCGTTCAGGATGCGGCATCATGATCGTCGCACGACCGCTTTCGCTGGTCACGGCGGTGATCCCGTTCGGTGAACCGTTCGGGTTAGCCGGATAGCTCTCCGTCACCTTACCGAAGTTATCGACAAAGCGCAGCGCCACCAGACCTTTGCTCTCCAGCTGGGCCAGATGCGCGCTGTCACGCACTTCCACCTGCCCTTCACCGTGAGAAACGGCAATCGGCATCATCGAACCGGCCATGCCCTGCAGCAGCAGAGACGGGCTTTGCGTGACTTCGACCAGGCTGAAGCGCGCTTCAAAACGGTCGGAATAGTTACGCACAAAACGCGGCCACAGGTCGCTTCCCGGGATCAGCTCACGCAGGTTGGACATCATCTGACAACCATTACACACGCCCAGCGCCAGCGTCTGCGGACGGTGGAAGAAGGTGGCAAACTCATCGCGCACCCGCTCGTTAAACAGAATGGATTTCGCCCAGCCTTCGCCCGCCCCCAGCACGTCGCCATAGGAGAAGCCGCCGCAGGCAACCAGCGCCTGGAAATCAGCCAGCCCGGTACGTCCCGCCAGCAGGTCGCTCATGTGCACGTCAATCGCATCAAAGCCCGCGCGGTGGAACGCTGCCGCCATCTCAACGTGGGAGTTAACGCCTTGCTCACGCAGTACCGCCACCTTCGGACGCGCGCCGGTGGCGATGTACGGTGCGGCAATGTCTTCGTTGATATCGAAGGAGAGCTTCACGTTAAGGCCCGGATCGTCCTCGCGACGTTTCGCTTCGTGCTCGCTATCGGCGCACTCCGGATTGTCGCGCAGGCGCTGCATCTGCCAGGTGGTTTCTGCCCACCAGATACGCAGCGTGGTGCGGCTTTCGCTGAACACCGGATGCCCTTCGGCGGTGATGACAAAGCGGTCACCTTCCGTCGCCTGGCCCAGATAGTGGACACAGTCCGCCAGGCCGTGAGAAGCCAGCAGCGCTTCAACCGCTTCGCGATCCGCGGCACGCACCTGGATAACCGCCCCCAGCTCTTCGTTAAACAGCGCCGCCAGACGATCGTCGCCCAACGCGGCGATATCTGCCGTCAGGCCGCAGTGGCCGGTAAAGGCCATCTCAGCCAGGGTGACCAGCAGGCCGCCGTCAGAGCGATCGTGGTAAGCCAGCAGCTTACGATCGGCCACCAGCGCCTGCATCGCATCCCAGAAGCCTTTCAGCTGTGCGACATCGCGCACGTCGGCCGGAACATCGCCCAATTGACGGTAAACCTGCGCCAGCGCGGTGGCACCGAGCGCGTTACGGCCTTTACCTAAATCAATCAGCAGCAGGGCGTTATCTTCCGTGGAGAGCTGTGGCGTCACGGTATGGCGCACATCTTCCACGCGAGCAAAGGCGGAAATCACCAGCGACAGTGGCGAAGTCATCTCGCGCTGCTCGCTGCCTTCCTGCCAGCGGGTTTTCATCGACATCGAGTCTTTACCCACCGGAATGGTCAGTCCCAGAGCCGGACACAGCTCTTCGCCAACCGCTTTTACCGCTTCATACAGACCGGCATCTTCACCCGGGTGACCGGCCGCGGCCATCCAGTTTGCGGAAAGTTTCACGCGATTCAACGCGCCAATTTGCGTTGCCGCGACGTTGGTCAGCGCTTCACCGACGGCCAGGCGAGCGGAGGCGGCAAAGTCCAGCAGCGCAACCGGCGCACGTTCGCCAATAGCCATCGCTTCGCCGTAGTAGCTATCGAGGCTGGCGGTAGTTACCGCGCAGTTCGCTACCGGGATCTGCCAGGGGCCGACCATCTGATCGCGCGCCACCATCCCGGTCACGGTACGGTCGCCGATGGTGACGAGGAAGGTTTTCTCCGCAACCGCCGGCAAATGCAGCACGCGATTCACCGCGTCGGCGAGAGTGATATCCTCGCGATCCAGCGCATCACCTTTCACTTTCAGGGTCTGCACATCGCGGGTCATTTTCGGCGTTTTACCCAGCAGTACATCCAGCGGCAGGTCGATCGGCTGGTCGTTGAAGTGAGCATCGCTCATGTTCAGATGCAGTTCTTCGGTGGCTTCGCCGATTACCGCGTACGGTGCGCGCTCGCGGCGGCACAGCTCGTCAAACAGCGGCAGCTGTTCCGGCGCGACCGCCAGCACATAGCGTTCCTGGGATTCGTTACACCAGATTTCCAGCGGGCTCATTCCCGGCTCATCGCTCAGAATATCGCGCAGCTGGAATTTACCGCCGCGACCGCCGTCGCTGACCAGTTCCGGCATGGCATTAGACAGGCCGCCGGCGCCGACGTCGTGGATAAACAGAATCGGGTTCGCCTCGCCCAGCTGCCAGCAGCGGTCGATCACTTCCTGGCAGCGGCGTTCCATTTCCGGGTTATCGCGCTGTACAGAGGCAAAATCGAGATCCGCGTCGGACTGGCCGGATGCCATCGAAGAGGCTGCCCCGCCGCCCAGGCCGATATTCATCGCCGGGCCGCCGAGGACAATCAGTTTCGCCCCAACGGTAATTTCGCCTTTCTGCACGTGCTCACCGCGGATGTTACCAATACCACCCGCCAGCATGATCGGCTTGTGGTACCCGCGCAGCTCTTCGCCATTGTGGCTGGTCACTTTTTCTTCATAGGTACGGAAATAGCCGTTCAGCGCCGGACGACCGAACTCGTTGTTAAACGCGGCGCCGCCCAGCGGGCCGTCGGTCATGATATCCAGCGCGGTCACAATGCGCTCCGGCTTACCGAAATCTTCTTCCCACGGCTGTTCAAAGCCGGGAATCCGCAGGTTAGAGACCGAGAAACCGACCAGACCGGCTTTCGGTTTCGCGCCGCGACCGGTTGCCCCTTCATCGCGGATTTCACCGCCGGAGCCGGTCGCCGCACCCGGCCAGGGAGAGATGGCCGTCGGGTGGTTGTGCGTTTCCACTTTCATCAGGATATGGGCGTCTTCCTGATGGTAGTCATAGCGGCCTTTTTCGCGATCGGCGAAGAAGCGCCCTACCTGAGAACCTTCCATGACCGCGGCGTTGTCTTTATAGGCGGACAGGACGTAATCAGGGGTCTTTTCGAAGGTGTTTTTGATCATCTTAAACAGCGACTTCGGCTGCTGTTCGCCATCGATGACCCAGTCGGCGTTAAAAATCTTGTGGCGGCAGTGCTCGGAGTTCGCCTGGGCGAACATATACAGTTCGATGTCGTTCGGGTTACGACCAAGCTTGTTAAACGCATCCTGCAGATAATCGATTTCGTCTTCCGCCAGCGCCAGCCCCAGACGGAGGTTGGCGTCAATCAGCGCCTGACGTCCCTGCCCCAACAGATCGACGCTGGTCACCGGCGTCGGTTGATGCTGAGCAAACAGCTTTTCGCCCTCTTCCAGCGCGTCAAAGACGCTTTCCATCATCCGGTCGTGGAGTTCACTCGCGACAGCCGCCCGTTGTTCTTCGCTCAGCGTACTGGCTTCCACATAGTACGCCACGCCGCGTTCAAGACGCACAACCTGCGACAGGCCGCAGTTATGGGCAATATCGGTAGCTTTAGAAGACCAGGGGGAGATGGTGCCAGGGCGGGGGGTGACGAGCAGTAATTTACCGGTTGGGGTATGGCTGTTTAAGTTTGGGCCATACTTGAGCAGTCGTACCAGCCTCTCACGTTCATCACCGCTTAACGGCGCGTTCAGTTCGGCAAAATGAACATACTCTGCATATATTGTGCTAACCGGCAGGTTGGCCGCCTGGAAACGTGCCAGCAGTTTATTAACACGAAATGCCGACAGTGCAGGTGAACCACGCAAAATTTCCATCATAAGTCTCTCGTCTTCGCAGCTTTCAATATGAGCCAGGGGGGAAACGGGCGCCATTATAGTGAATCCTGAGCCTCGACGAAACCGTTTGCGTGGAAATAAAATCATTCCCCTGGTTTATCAATTAATGTGACCTTCCTCGCGAATAAGTTGCCAACTGACGCATTCTTAAGCAAAATGCCGCTCATTCGAGGACTCTCTTTTAACTTTTCCGCTAATAGCCTGCTGAGGAACACAGAGCTGCAGAAGATTAACTCTCTGAAAAAATTAAAGATTAATTATCTGCTCATCGGCATTGTGACCTTATTGCTGGCGGCCGCCCTGTGGCCGTCGATCCCATGGTCAGGAAAGCCGGAGAACCGTGTCGCCGCAATTATGGCGCGCGGTGAGCTGCGCGTCAGCACTATCAATTCGCCGCTCACCTTCGCGACCATCAATAACAAGACCTACGGGCTGGATTACGAGCTGGCGGAACAGTTTGCCGATTACCTCGGCGTCAGGCTGAAGGTGACCGTCCGCCAGAATATCAGTCAGCTGTTTGATGACCTGGATAACGGTCATGCCGATATGTTAGCGGCCGGGCTGGTCTACAACTCAGAACGGGTCAAAAACTATCAGGCCGGACCGGGCTACTATTCGGTGTCGCAGCAGCTGGTCTACCGGGTGGGCAACACGCGCCCACGCAGCCTCGCTAACCTCACGGCAGAACAGCTGGTGATTGCCCCGGGCCATGTCGCCATTAACGACCTGCAGACGCTGAAAGGAAATAAATACCCGGATCTCGGCTGGCGCGTGGATGAAAAGCGCGGGACGACAGCGCTGATGCAGGCGGTTATCGATGGCGAAGTGGATTACACCATCGCAGATTCGGTGGCGATTAGCCTGTTCCAGCGCGTGCATCCGGAACTGGCGGTTGCTCTGGATATCAGCGATGAACAGCCGGTGACCTGGTTTAGCGCCAGGAGCGAGGACAACTCGCTCTCCGCGGCGATGCTGGATTTCTTCAACAACATGAATGAAGACGGCACCCTGGCGCGACTGGAAGAAAAATACCTCGGACACGGCAACGATTTCGATTATGTCGACACCCGGACGTTCCTGCGCGCCGTCGATAATATTCTGCCGGACCTCCAGCCGATGTTTGAAAAATATGCGCGCCAGATCGACTGGCGCCTGCTGGCGGCCATTTCCTGGCAGGAGTCACACTGGGATCCGCAGGCCACTTCGCCCACCGGGGTACGCGGCATGATGATGCTGACCCGCAATACCGCGCAGAGCCTGGGATTAACCGATCGTACCGATGCGGAGCAGAGCCTTAGCGGCGGTATGCGCTACTTGCAGGATATGATGAATAAAATCCCGGACTCGGTCCCCAAAGATGAACGCATCTGGTTTGCGCTGGCGGCTTACAATATGGGGTACGCCCATATTCTGGACGCCATCTCGCTGACCAAAAAACAGAAGGGCAATCCCGACAGCTGGGCGGACGTGAAGCAGCGCCTGCCGCTGCTCAGTCAGAAACCGTATTACAGCCGGCTGAAATATGGCTACGCCCGCGGTCATGAGGCATACGCCTACGTCGAGAACATCCGCAAATACCACATCAGCCTGGTGGGCTACCTGTCGGAGAAAGAGAGGAAGGATGAACAGCGGCTGGCGCTTGCCGGGGACTATCCGGCGGTGATGCCGGATGAACTGGATAAAGAACAGCGGGCGCTCCCCTTTTTCCAGTTTCGCGCGGAATCGTTAGTCGACAACACCAGACTGAAGATTCCCGGATTGGGGCACTAAGCGCCTTCGACCCGACGCGCCTTTTTTAAGGCTTTTTTCTCTTCCCGCCGCCAGCGGAAAAATTCGCTGAGCATGCCTGAGCACGACTCCGCCAGAATCCCCTCACTGATCTCCACCCGATGATTCATCCCCGGATGGTGCAGGACATCCATTAGCGAGCCGGCCGCGCCGGTTTTTGCATCCCGGGCACCAAATACCAGCCGCGAAATCCGGCTATGCACCATCGCCCCCGCGCACATCACACAGGGTTCGAGCGTGACATACAGCGTCGCGTCAATCAGGCGATAGTTTTGCAGTACCAGTCCCCCCTGACGCAGGGCCATAATTTCGGCATGCGCCGTAGGATCGTGACGCCCGATAGGTCGGTTCCACCCCTCGCCGATAACCTGATTGTTGTGCACCAGCACGGCGCCAACCGGCACTTCGCCCTCTTCCCAGGCGCGTTTAGCCAGCGTCAGGGCATGACGCATCCAGTATTCATCGTTCAGTTCATGGTCAGACAAAACGGGCACTCCTGCGGAAAAAGCGGGCCGCATTATACATGGCCGACAGTCATTGCACACTATTCTAACTGGTGGAGATCGCCCTGCGGGGTGACCCGCCAGCGGTGCTGGCAAAAATGAAGCAGCGGATTATCCTGCTCGCTATCGCTATAGCCGCTGTACAGCTGCAGCGGCGCACCGATCTTCTGCTCCAGTTGCACCACCTTTTCATGGCCCAGACAGCGTAGCGACAGCCCCCAGCCTCCGCAGCGACGTTCCATCCGACTGGCGATGATGTTCACCCTGGGCAGCCAGGCGGTATCCCCGTAGACCTGTTCCACCAGCGATTGCGGCGATCCGGTAATCAGCCAGACCTCAGCATCGCGCCGGGTCAGGTAGTCCGACAACCGGGCCTGCACCACCGGAAAGGCCGTCACGCGCTGGCGAAACCAGCGGACAAAATCGGCCTCAAGGCGTTTTAACCGGCGCTCACTGCGCCCGAAGGTCGATGCCCACAGCAGCAGGCTCATTGGCCAGCGCGCCGCCCGGCCGTTTACCGCCAGTCCTGCCAGGATAACCGGCAACAGCGGTACAACCAGCAGCAGATTCAGGGGCTGGTGACGCAAGACGTAGCGTAAGAAGCTGCCGAACATATCCTGTTGATGTAAGGTTCCATCGAGATCAAAAAAAACCACTCGCTGCGTGCTGCTCTTCAAACCGGACCTCTTTTTATCGAATTTTGTCTCTGATACCGCTAGCTTAACAGTCTTGTGCCATGAACAGAGAAAACATCCGCCGACGTTAAGCCTGGGTTGAGGCAGTTACTCTGCCGTGAATAAATCTCAGCGGTAGAATTTTTAATTCGCCGCAATCCTCTTATAATCGAATACAAAATTCTTTCAGCAGAGGGCGAAGGTTGTCCTGAGGAAAACCGATGAACTGTTTAATCCGCATCCGCCAGCGCTACCCGTCGCTGGCAGCAAGCGATAAGAAGCTGGCAGACTTTATTCTGGCTCAGCCGGACCAGACCCGCCACCTCAGTTCGCAACAGCTGGCAGGCGAGGCAGGCGTCAGCCAGTCCAGCGTTGTGAAATTCGCGCAGAAGATGGGGTTTAAGGGTTTCCCGGCGCTGAAGCTGGCATTAAGTGAAGCGCTGGCCAGCGCGCCCGATCCTCAGTCGGTGCCGGTGCATAACCAGATCCGCGGCGACGATCCGCTGCGCCTGGTCGGCGAGAAACTGATTAAGGATAACGTGGCCGCCATGCACGCCTCGCTGGATGTGAACAGCGAGGAGAAGCTGCTGGAAGCCGTGGCGCTGCTGCGTAATGCGCGCCGGGTGATTATTACCGGTATTGGCGCATCCGGCCTGGTGGCGCGTAATTTCAGCTGGAAGCTGATGAAGATCGGCATTAACGCGGTTGCCGAACAGGATATGCATGCCCTGCTCGCCACCGTACAGGCCATGTCGTCAGACGATCTGCTGTTAGCCATCTCCTACTCTGGCGAACGTCGTGAAATCAATATGGCCGCCGGAGAAGCGCTGCGCGTGGGCTGTCGGATCCTGGCGATCACTGGCTTCACCCCCAACGCCCTGCAACAGCAGGCCACGCAGTGCCTGTATACTATCGCCGAAGAACAGGCGACCCGCAGCGCGGCGATCTCCTCCACCAGCGCGCAGATGATGCTCACCGATCTGCTGTTTATGGCGCTGGTTCAACAGGATCTGGAACATGCGCCGGAGCGAATCCGCCACAGCGAAGCGCTGGTGAAAAAACTGGTGTGAGCAGAAAATGGGCGTATAATGCCCGCCCTGTTTGTGTTGTTTCTGAGAATTTCCTGATGGCGCTGTTAATCACCAAAAAATGCATCAACTGCGATATGTGCGAACCGGAATGCCCTAACGAGGCCATTTCGATGGGTGACAGCATTTATGAAATTAACAGCGACCGCTGCACGGAATGCGTGGGCCACTATGAAACGCCCACCTGCCAGAAAGTGTGCCCGATCCCGAATACGATTCTGAAAGACCCGGCACACGTCGAAAATGAAGAACAGCTGTGGGACAAATTCGTGCTAATGCATCACGCGGACAAAATCTGATGCCGCGAGCAGCGGGCGCTAACTCTCCACGATAACCGTCGCACAAGCGTAATGACGCTCATCGGCCAGCGTCACGTGAATGCTTCTGACTCCCAGACGCTCCGCCAGATTCTTCGCCTCGCCCCACAGCCGTAGCTTAGGCTTGCCCAGTTCGTCGTTGTAAACTTCAAACTGATTAAAAGCCAGACCGTTACGGATACCGGTCCCCAGGGCTTTCGCCGCCGCCTCTTTCACCGCAAAACGCTTCGCCAGAAAACGAACCGGCTGCTGGTGCTGTGCCCATATCGCCCACTCGTTGTCGCTGAGAACCCGCCGGGCGAGACGATCGCCGCTGCGGGCAATCACCGCTTCAATACGGGCAATTTCAACAATATCGGTGCCCAGCCCCAGAATAGCCATTACGCGCGCGCTTCCTGCATCAGGCGTTTCATCTCGGCAACCGCCTCTTTCAGGCCGCTCATCACCGCACGACCGATGATCGCGTGGCCAATGTTCAGCTCATGCATCTCCGGAATGCGGGCGATCGCCTGCACGTTATGGTAGGTCAGGCCGTGACCGGCATTGACCTTGAGGCCAAGGCTCGCGGCATAGGTGGCCGCCTTCGCGATCCGCTCAAGCTCTGTTGCCTGCCGGGCGTCGGTTTCGGCATCCGCATAGCAACCGGTATGGATTTCGATATACGGCGCGCCGACGTCCGCCGCAGCCTTAATTTGCTCCTCATCGGCATCGATGAACAGCGAGACCAGAATACCGGCATCGGCAAGACGGGTGCAGGCATCGCGCATTTTGTCGCGCTGACCCGCGACATCCAGACCGCCTTCCGTCGTCACTTCCTGACGTTTTTCCGGCACCAGACAGCAGAAGTGCGGTTTGGTCTCACAGGCGATGGTCAGCATCTCTTCGGTAACCGCCATCTCCAGGTTCATGCGGGTATCCAGCGTCTGGCGCAGGATACGAACATCGCGGTCGGTAATATGACGGCGGTCTTCGCGCAGGTGCACGGTAATTCCGTCGGCGCCAGCCTGCTCGGCGATAAAGGCCGCCTGCACCGGATCCGGATAGGCAGTGCCGCGCGCGTTACGCAATGTCGCAATATGGTCAATATTGACCCCTAACAGTAATTCAGCCATGACAATCCTCATTGATCGTTATTCGTTTTATCTGCTGCCCGCGCCGCGCGGGCGGGCATAAACTGGCGAAACAGCTCCCGGCTCTTTAGCGGTTTACCGCCAAGATACGGTTTCAGGGCGATACGGGTAAAGCGCTTTGCGGCACGTAGCGCATCGCTATCCGGGAACTCACGGTTAGCCAGCGCCTTCAAATGGTGCCCGGTAAAGGTGTTGTTATCAATAACCACGCTGGCAATAAACCCTTTTTCTTCACGGTAGCGATAGGTCATGGTGTCATCTACGGCTTCGCCGCTGCCGGCGCAGTGGAGGAAATCAACGCCATAGCCCAGGTGTCCCAGCAGCGCCAGTTCAAAACGGCGCAACGCCGGCTCTGGCGTACCGCTTGCGCCAGCCAACGCCTGCAGGCAATGCAGGTAATCGAAAAAGAGTTCGGAGAAGCGCGTTTCATGTTCGAGCACGCGGGACAGCAGTTCATTGACATACAGCCCGCTGTAAAGCGTGATGCCGCTAAGAGGAAGAGCCAATGAAACGGCTTCGGCGCTGCGTAGCGTTTTCACTTCGCCACGACCGCCAAAGCGCAGGAGTAAGGGGGTAAAAGGCTGGAGGGCGCCTTTGAGGTTGGAGCGTCTGGAACGTGCGCCTTTTGCTACCAGGCGCACGCGACCCGACTCTTCCGTGAAGACATCCAGCATCAGGCTGGTTTCGCTCCAGGGACGACTATGCAGAACGAAAGCGCGCTGCCAGCCTTCCATCATACGCGTCGTCTTTCAGGTTGCAGGTGCGTTGGCCGCACCTTTTCAGCCGAATCACTGACTAAAGTCAGCTCCCGGGGACTCACGGTGTTGCCGCCGGCCTGCACCACGAAAGCCATGGTGTGTCAAACTCAGAGATCGTCAACGTAACCGAGGCTGCGCAACGCGCGCTCGTCGTCGGCCCAGCCGGATTTGACCTTCACCCACAGTTCAAGGTGTACCGGCGCTTCAAACATATCCTGCATGTCTTTACGCGCTTCAATCCCGATAGTTTTGATTTTGGCGCCTTTGTTGCCAATCACCATCTTCTTCTGACCTTCACGTTCAACCAGAATCAGACCGTTAATATCATAACCGCCGCGTTCGTTGGTCTGGAAACGCTCGATCTCAACCGTCACCGAATACGGCAGCTCGGCGCCAAGGAAACGCATCAGCTTTTCACGGATGATTTCAGAGGCCATAAAGCGCTGTGAGCGGTCGGTAATATAGTCTTCCGGGAAGTGATGAATCGCTTCCGGCAGATGTTTGCGTACGATCCCGGCGATGGTATCGACGTTCATGCCTGTTTCCGCAGAAATCGGCACGATATCGAGGAAGTTCATCTGGCTTGCCAGGAACTGCAGGTGCGGCAGCAAATCAGCCTTTTCCTGCACGTTATCCACTTTATTGACCGCCAGGATCACCGGCGCTCTGGCATCACGTAATTTGCCCAGCACCATTTCGTCATCGGCCGTCCAGCGCGTGCCTTCGACAACGAAAATCACCAGCTCAACGTCGCCAATCGAGCTGCTCGCCGCTTTGTTCATCAGGCGGTTGATCGCACGTTTCTCTTCCATATGCAGGCCCGGGGTATCAACATAAATTGCCTGATACGGCCCTTCGGTATGGATACCGACAATGCGGTGACGCGTGGTCTGCGCTTTACGGGAAGTGATCGAAATCTTCTGCCCAAGCAGTTTGTTCAACAGCGTGGATTTACCCACGTTCGGGCGGCCAACAATGGCGACAAACCCACAATAACTTTTATCGATGCTCATTCCAGCTCCAGCTTTTTCAGCGCCTGTTCGGCGGCAGCCTGCTCCGCCTTGCGACGGCTGGAACCTGTGCCTACCACCGGTTCACTCAGGCCACTGACCTGGCAGTGGATAGTAAATTCCTGATCGTGTGCTTCACCGCGCACCTGCACTACCAGATAGGAAGGCAGCGGCAGGTGGCGACCTTGCAGGTACTCCTGCAAACGAGTCTTTGGATCTTTTTGCTTATCGCCTGGGCTGATTTCGTCCAGACGAGTTTGGTACCAGGTGAGAATCAGGCGCTCAACGTTCTGGATATCGCTGTCGAGGAATACCCCGCCAATCAACGCTTCAACGGTATCTGCCAGAATAGACTCGCGACGGAAGCCGCCGCTTTTCAACTCACCCGGGCCAAGGCGCAGACACTCACCCAGTTCAAACTCGCGGGCGATCTCCGCCAGCGTGTTGCCTCGTACCAGCGTTGCGCGCATGCGGCTCATATCGCCTTCGTCCACCCGAGGGAAACGATGATAGAGCGCATTCGCGATCACAAAACTCAAAATTGAGTCACCTAAAAATTCCAGGCGCTCATTGTGTTTGCTGCTGGCACTGCGGTGAGTTAATGCCTGTTGCAACAGCTCCTGATGATGAAAAGTGTAGCCCAGCTTCCGTTGAAGCCGATTAATTACGATGGGGTTCATGCTTTACCAATAAATGAATGCGTCAAAAATGCAGCACACGAAACCGACCTGGGCAGCCCTGTCCCCATTTAGATTGCCTGTGCGCTTGCCTGCCGCCTTTCTGCAACCCAAATTATTCAGAGTAAAATCAACCAACGCGGTTTCGTGTGCAGTGTCACTCTTACGAGAGACAACCAAAACTTCGGGGGGATATTCTATACGCAACGACAATAGATGTCGTTAGTTTGAATGGATTTAAATATTAAATAATTCACGCTGCCAATATTGCAGCGGCAGCGTGAATTAGGCAGGGAAATTACTGAATGCTACCAATACGCGATAAACGCACGCCGGTCGGCCATTCACCTTCCTGTTTTTCGAAGCTCATCCAGATGGCCGTGGCTTTACCCACCAGGTTGGCCTCTGGCACAAAGCCCCAGTAACGGCTGTCGGCGCTGTTATCGCGGTTGTCGCCCATCATGAAGTAATGACCCGGCGGCACGATCCAGGTGGCCAGCGGCAGGCCGGACTGGCGGTAATACATTCCAACCTGATCCTGAGCAATCGGCACGGTCAGAATGCGGTGAGTCACCTCACCCAGCGTCTCTTTGCGCTCGGTCAGACGAATACCGTCAGCCTTGCTTTCGCCTTTCGGCAACTGCCAGAAGCCGCTGGTCGCTTCCCCGCCGTTCTGACGAGAGAAGGTCTGGACGAAATCGCTGGGCTCAACGTTGGAGTAAGTTACCGGCAGTGCGTTGCCGCATGCCTGACCGGAACTGCAGCCCGGCTGGATAGTGACCTGTTTTGCTACCGGATCGTAGGTGATCTTATCGCCCGGTAAGCCAACAGCCCGCTTAATGTAATCCAGACGCGGATCTTCCGGGTATTTAAACACCACGATATCGCCGCGTTTCGGATGGCCGGTTTCGATCAGCGTTTTCTGGTAGATCGGATCTTTGATGCCGTAGGCAAACTTCTCAACCAGAATAAAATCGCCAATCAGCAGGGTTGGCATCATCGAACCTGACGGGATTTGAAACGGCTCATAAATAAATGAGCGCACCACCAGGACGATCGCCAGCACCGGAAATACCGAGGCTCCCGTTTCCAGCCAGCCCGGTTTCGGACCGACTTTCTTCAACGTTTGCTTGTCGAGGCTATCACCGGTCGCTGCCTGAGCAGCGGCCTGACGTTCACGACGTTTTGGTGCAAAAATGAATTTATCCAGGCACCACAAAAGCCCCGTCACCAGGGTTGCAATCACCAGGATCAGGGCAAACATGTTCGCCATGCCAACTCCTTAAATTATTTTCCGTCTTTACCGACGTGCAGAATGGCGAGGAACGCTTCCTGCGGCAGCTCAACGTTACCCACTTGCTTCATACGTTTCTTACCGTCTTTCTGCTTCTGCAGCAGCTTTTTCTTACGGCTGACGTCACCGCCGTAGCATTTCGCCAGGACGTTCTTACGCAGCTGTTTGACGGTGGAACGGGCAATAATGTGGTTGCCGATAGCCGCCTGAATCGCGATATCGAACTGCTGGCGTGGGATCAGCTCTTTCATCTTCTCCACCAGCTCACGACCGCGGTACGGCGCATTATCGTTGTGGGTGATCAGCGCCAGCGCATCTACACGCTCGCCGTTGATCAGCACGTCCACGCGCACCATGTTGGATGCCTGGAAGCGTTTGAAGTTGTAATCCAGCGACGCGTAGCCACGGGAGGTGGACTTCAGGCGGTCAAAGAAATCGAGCACCACTTCCGCCATCGGAATTTCATAGGTCAGCGCAACTTGTTTACCGTGATAAACCATGTTGGTCTGCACGCCACGCTTCTCAATACACAGCGTGATGACGTTGCCCAGGAACTCCTGCGGCAGCAGCATGTGACATTCCGCGATCGGCTCACGCAGCTCCTGAATGTTATTCAGCGGCGGCAGCTTGGACGGGCTATCGACATAGATGACTTCTTTCGATGTGGTTTCCACTTCGTAGACAACCGTCGGCGCGGTGGTAATCAGATCCAGGTCGTATTCGCGTTCCAGACGCTCCTGGATGATTTCCATGTGCAGCAGGCCGAGGAAGCCACAGCGGAAGCCGAAGCCCAGCGCCGTGGAACTTTCCGGCTCATAGAACAGAGACGCATCGTTCAGGCTCAGTTTACCGAGCGCATCACGGAAGGCTTCATAATCATCGGAGCTCACCGGGAACAGACCGGCATACACCTGCGGTTTCACTTTCTTAAAGCCTGGCAGGGCCTTGTCCGCCGGGTTACGTGATGTCGTCAGGGTATCCCCAACCGGCGCGCCGAGGATATCTTTAATGGCACACACCAGCCAGCCTACCTCGCCGCATTTCAGCTCAGTACGGTCAACCTGTTTTGGCGTAAAGATCCCCAGTCGATCGGCGTTATAGACCTGACCGGTGCTCATCACTTTAATTTTGTCGCCTTTGCGCATCGTGCCGTTTTTGATACGCACCAGCGAAACCACGCCAAGATAGTTATCGAACCAGGAGTCGATGATCAGCGCCTGCAGCGGGGCATCCGCATCACCTTCCGGCGGCGGGATATCACGCACCAGACGTTCCAGAACATCGGGAACGCCGACGCCGGTTTTCGCCGAGCAGCGCACCGCATCGGCCGCATCGATACCAACGATGTCTTCGATTTCATCGGCTACGCGCTCCGGATCGGCAGCTGGCAGGTCGATTTTGTTGAGCACCGGCACCACTTCCAGATCCATTTCCATGGCGGTATAGCAGTTGGCCAGCGTCTGAGCTTCTACCCCCTGACCCGCATCGACCACCAGCAGCGCACCTTCACATGCGGCGAGCGAACGTGACACCTCATACGAGAAGTCGACGTGCCCCGGGGTATCGATGAAGTTCAGCTGGTAAGTTTCGCCGTTGGTCGCCTTGTAATCCAGGGTGACGCTTTGCGCCTTAATGGTGATGCCACGCTCGCGTTCAAGATCCATGGAGTCCAGTACCTGGGCTTCCATTTCACGATCGGAAAGGCCACCGCAAATCTGGATGATACGGTCAGACAACGTCGATTTACCGTGGTCGATATGAGCGATGATTGAAAAGTTACGTATATTCTTCATATTTAGAGTTAATTATGCCTTACGCGTATCATGAGGCCGCTGTTCTGTGCCTGACGTTTTTTAATCCGAAAACGCCGCATTCTACACTACATCCGCGAAACCAGGAAATGCTCTTACCAGCAGCATAACCGTAGCAAATGATGTGTTCAGGCGGGGGTAATAAATAAAAAATAAAGGCCAGTGGAATCACTGGCCTGGTTCTGAAGAGGGTGTCTCTACACGCACCAAATCTGGCGGCAGGCCAACGCTAATAATAACGGGCTGCCACGACTGGCGAGCGGCTAATCCGGGCGAAAGCCCGCGCGCCACCAGAAATCCGCCGACGCCGCCGAGTAGCGCACCGCACAGCGAAGCGAAATCATTGGCAAACAAGACCTGAAAAACAGACGCCATAACAAACAGTCCAACCAGCGGCGCCATATAAACTAAAACCGCCGAGCCCAGCAGGCTGCTTTCAGCAATCCCCAGCTCGACTTTTTGCCCGGCGGACAGCGGCTGTTCGCTGGGAACGCTGATCGTGTGGCTGGTTTGCGGTCCCAGTTTGTTCAGCACCCGACTGCCGCAGCCAGCGCGCGAGGCGCAGCTGCTGCACGAGGCTTTCACGTCACAGTGCACTTGCGCCATACCGTTATGCCAGGAGACGACCGTGGCCCACTCTTTAATCATTGCACAGCCCTGAATTTGATGCTGTCGGAGATGCGTTTAGCCGTTTGCGGCGGCAGCTCGCCAACCACGGTTATCTCGGCGTTATCACGTACCGTCGTGCTCACGGTACGACGCCCGGTACGCAACAGCTGATCGCTGCTGTTTGCCGAGGCGCGATTCACGTTAATCGAGAAGCTAAACAGCCCATCAGAATACAGGCGGGATTCAACCGGACCATCAAAAGTCGGCAGACGGCGCTGACTGCTGGAGACTTCGGAAACGCCCTGCGGTAGCCAGGCCGGCGCCCAGTTAAAGTTGGCTTTATCGCCCCCTTCCGGCACCGACAGCTGAGGAGGCAGACTGGCTTTCGCTAATGTCTCCATGCTGCTGCTGACCTTGTCGCCAACGTTAAAGGATACGACCCGGAACTGCTCCAGCGTTTCCCCGTCGCGGTCAAGCAAATCGACGCGCATGGGCAGTTTGGTTTCCGCATCCAGCCAGACGATATAGCTATAGCGCGTACCGTCCCGCGCGACGACGCGAATCACTTCGCAAAGTCTGTCGGCAATACGGGTTCGCCCAACGGAGATAAAATCGTAGTAGGCAGCCAGTCGCTTAAAATCGGTGTAGGCCAGCGAGGGTAACGAATCGACGATATAATCGCCGTTCAGCGTGAACGGATCGAGCCCCGGTTCAAAATAGCTGATTTCATTACCGCGCAGTACAACTTCCCGGCGTGGGCCATCGAGTTGTAAAAGCTGGGCAAGAGGTTGATTGTTCAGCCGCGCGTGACGATAACGCAGCGACTCAACGCCCTGTTTGTTGATGCTGACGAAAGACAGCTCATAATTGAGGGACTGGCTGGCCAGGTTCATTTGCTGCAACAACGCCCCGGACGATGTATCAGCCGAGGCGTTGACAGAGAAGAACAGGCTGCCTGCCATGAGCGACATGGCACACCAAAGTTGCTTCATTACTGCGATTGCGTTCCTAAAGTTTGATAGCCTGGCACCTGAACAGCGGCTTGCTGAGTCTGGGCCTGACCAAACTGCAGCTGTTCTGCGTGCAGGCGACGCTGCAATTCATAGTCCTGCAGCATAGCATTAATACGGCGGCGCTGTTCTTGCACCTGAGCCTGCTGGCCGCTTCCTGCGGAAGCATCAGCCGGAACGCCAAGACTTACCGGGCTGGCTTTACCCATCATCGGCATGGTGTTGAAGACAGGCGCTTCGGGCTGCTGAGCTGATTCGCTATGCCCATTATACTGCTGGACGCCGACGATAACCGCAAGCGAAACGCACGCCGCAACCCCCATCTGAGTCAGAGAACTGGCCCACGGGCGGACTTTCTGCCAGAAAGGCATCTGACGCCACTGATGTGGTGCTGGCTGAGATTCAGGAATAAGCGGCACCGCCTGACGAACGGGCTCGTTCTCAATGGCGGCCATGACGCGGGCTGAGATATCAAAATGGAGCATCTCAGCGGTATCGCCTCGCAGCGAATCACGGATGAGATGGTAGCTCTCCCAGGTCTTTTGCATTTCAGAAGAACGGCTAAGCTCATTGAGCAGCTCGTTATCCAGCGTTTCACCATCCATTAAGGCCGAAAGTTTTTCTTTCTGCATGCCTGATACCCTTTTCAGTATTCCGCTATCGTCAACGCCTGATAAGCGGTTGAACTTTATTATCAATAGCTTCTCGTGCCCGGAAAATGCGTGAACGTACCGTTCCTACCGGGCAATCCATGATAGCGGCTATCTCTTCATAGCTCAGGCCATCCAGCTCCCGCAACGTGATTGCCATGCGTAAATCTTCCGGGAGTGATTCAATGGTACGAAAAACTATTTGTCTCAGTTCTTCTGACAACATTAAGTTCTCAGGGTTCGAAATTTCTTTCAGCGCCCCACCACTTTCGAAGTTTTCTGCCTCATTGGCGTCAACATCGCTGGACGGTGGGCGGCGTCCCTGAGCTACCAGATAATTCTTCGCCGTATTTACGGCGATGCGATATAACCAGGTATAAAAAGCACTATCCCCCCGGAAGGACTCCAGCGCGCGCCATGCTTTTACGAACGATTCCTGAACAACGTCAGGAATATCGCCCGGTGGCACATAGCGGGAGACCAGGCTCGCGACCTTATGCTGATAGCGCACCACCAGCAAGTTAAACGCTTTCTGATCTCCTTTCTGGACCCGTTCGACGAGGACCTGATCCGTTAACTGCTCGCTCATCCGAGGTAATGTCTCCCCAAACCCAATTCCCATGCGTCTTCAAAGCACTACCCAATCACTGCAATATGAGCAAGCAGACGATTGGAGTGTCTGAAAACAATAAAGTTCCGTTACGCCTTTGATTTTTGTCTGGCAACGGCGGACGATTTGTTATCTCTCATTATATGTCCCGCAACTCAACGCCAGGTAAGATGATGAAGAAAAAGCGTAAGGTCCGCCAGAAGGGTAACGTAACATCGCTTTTATTTCACTATAAAATCTGAAGCTAACGATCTGCTTCGCAAATATTTTCTTTCGTTTACCCTGCTCCGTCCCAGCCGCTTATGTTTAGTTTCCACAACGACAAGTAAAAAAAATGTACGATTTATCACAACCTGGTGCTATTGTGGCAAAAATGTGTTTAGTAAATTAAACAAAGACAATGAATACGACTCCTGACTTCTCCTGTGATGTGCTGATTATCGGCAGCGGCGCTGCCGGTTTATCCCTTGCGCTACGTCTGGCGGAGCACTGCTCCGTCGCCGTACTGAGCAAAGGCCCCGTCAGCGAAGGTTCAACGCTCTACGCGCAGGGCGGTATTGCCGCCGTTTTTGATGAAACCGACAGCGTGGAATCTCACGTTGAAGATACGCTCATCGCCGGGGCCGGCCTGTGCGATCGCCATGCTGTCTCTTTCGTCGCCAGCAACGCCAGACCTTGCGTGCAATGGCTTATCGACCAGGGTGTGCTGTTTGATACTCAGACCCAGGCCAACGGCGAACAGAGCTACCACCTGACCCGTGAAGGCGGCCATAGCCATCGCCGTATCCTCCACGCTGCCGATGCCACCGGTAAAGCGGTGGAAACGACGCTGGTTGGCAAGGCGCTTGCGCACCCGAATATTCGTATTCTGGAGCGGAGTAACGCCGTCGATTTGATCATTTCCGATAAAATCGGCCTGCCGGGGACACGGCGTGTGGTTGGCGCCTGGATCTGGAACCGGAATAAAGAAAAGGTTGAGACCTGCAGCGCGAAATCCGTGGTGCTGGCCACCGGCGGGGCGGCGAAAGTCTATCAGTACACCACCAATCCGGATGTCTCCTCCGGCGATGGTATTGCTATGGCCTGGCGCGCCGGCTGTCGCGTGGCCAACCTCGAATTCAACCAGTTTCACCCCACCGCCTTGTACCATCCACAGGCGCGCAATTTCCTGTTAACCGAAGCATTACGCGGCGAAGGCGCATACCTGAAACGTCCGGACGGTACCCGGTTTATGCCCGATTTTGACGAACGTGGCGAGCTGGCCCCACGCGATATCGTCGCTCGTGCGATTGACCATGAGATGAAACGCCTCGGCGTCGATTGTATGTATCTCGACATCAGCCATAAGCCTGAAGCCTTTATCCGTCAGCATTTCCCGATGATCTACGAAAAACTGCTCGGCCTGGGTATCGATTTGACAAAAGAGCCTGTGCCGATTGTCCCCGCCGCCCACTATACCTGCGGCGGCGTAATGGTTGATGACAACGGACGTACCGATGTTGACGGGCTGTATGCAATTGGCGAAGTGAGCTATACCGGGCTGCACGGGGCTAACCGCATGGCGTCAAATTCGCTGCTCGAATGCCTGGTCTACGGCTGGTCCGCCGCCGAGGATATTCTCCAGCGCATGCCGCTGGCCCAACCGGTTAACGGCCTGCCGTCCTGGGATGAAAGTCAGGTTGAGATCCCCGATGAACTGGTGGTGATTCAACATAACTGGCACGAGTTGAGACTGTTGATGTGGGACTATGTGGGGATTGTCCGCACCACCCGTCGGCTGGAGCGTGCGCTACGACGAATCACCATGTTGCAGCAGGAGCTCGACGAATATTACGCCCGCTTCCGCGTGTCGAACAATTTGCTGGAGTTGCGCAATCTGGTACAGGTGGCCGAACTGATCGTGCGCTGCGCCATGCAACGTAAAGAGAGCCGCGGGCTACACTATACCCTGGATTACCCGGAACAACTTGCGGATAGCGGCCCGTCAATTCTGTCACCTCTGGCTCACATAAAGAGGTAAAAATCCTGGGTCAGGGCAGTAAACCCTTCGGAGTATTGCTGCTCAGGCCCACGGACAATCAGCCGATCGCTGAAACACTCCCCCTCGGTCGGCGAGAAAGCCAGCAGTACGCGGTGCGGCGGGCGCATTTCCGTCTCCGCGACATCGGTGCGTAAACGCAGATGCCAGCCCATGGTTTGGGCACGTTGAACAAACGTATTGCCAATATCCACCGGTAACACCACGCAGAAAAAGCCCTCTTCGGTAATCAACTCTGCGGCGCAGGTTAAGAGCGTGACGTGATCGAGCGTCGTCGTATATCGCGCCTGTTCGCGCTGCGATGTTGCGCAGGGCACACCTTCTGCAAAAAAAGGCGGGTTGCTGACAATCAGTTCATAACGTCGGGTTTGCGCAGGTTGCCACCGTTGAATATCCCCCAGATGCACCTGGATCCGCGCCCCCCACGGGGAGGTTGCCACGTTTTCGCGCGCCTGCGCCGCGGCCTCTTCATCGAGTTCGACCGCATCCAGCATGACCCGATCGTCGGTTCGCTGAGCCAGCATTAAAGCCAGCAAACCGCTACCGGTCCCGATATCCAGCACGTGTTTTACTTGCGCAATCGGCGCCCACGCGCCAAGCAGAATGCCGTCGGTGCCCACTTTCATCGCACAGCGGTCGTGGGCAACAAAGAACTGTTTAAACGTAAAACCATTGCGCGGCAGCGCAAACTTCGACTGAGACATCCTGAATAACCTTGCGAACAAAAACTCCTGAGACTGAAGCTATGCACAATACCGGAGAACAGATAGCCTTACAAACAGATGAACATTACGCCCGTAACGTCTATAATCGTCGGTCCACTCAGAGGTAGATCATGACTGTAACGACTTTTTCCGAACTTGAACTCGACGAAAACCTTCTGGAAGCCCTCCAGGAAAAAGGTTTCACACGCCCGACAGCCATTCAGGCCGCCGCTATTCCGCCTGCGCTTGATGGCCGTGATATTCTCGGTTCAGCCCCGACAGGTACCGGTAAAACAGCGGCGTATCTGCTGCCAGCGTTGCAGCACCTGCTTGATTTCCCGCGTAAGAAGTCGGGGCCGCCGCGTATTCTTATCCTGACGCCGACCCGTGAGCTGGCGATGCAGGTTGCCGACCATGCCCGTGAGCTGGCCGCACACACGCATCTGGACATTGCCACCATCACCGGCGGCGTCGCATACATGAACCACGCGGAAGTCTTCAGCGAGAACCAGGATATCGTGGTCGCCACCACCGGCCGACTGCTGCAATATATTAAAGAAGAAAACTTCGACTGCCGGGCGGTCGAAACGCTGATCCTCGATGAAGCGGACCGTATGCTGGACATGGGCTTCGCTCAGGATATCGAGCACATTGCCGGTGAAACCCGCTGGCGTAAGCAGACCATGCTGTTTTCCGCGACCCTCGAAGGCGATGCGATTAAAGACTTTGCCGAACGCCTGCTGGAAGAGCCCGTTGAAGTTTCCGCCAGTCCCTCCACGCGCGAACGTAAGAAAATTCACCAGTGGTACTATCGCGCCGATGACATTAAGCATAAAACCGCGCTACTGGTTAACCTGCTGAAACAGCCGGATGCGACCCGCTCTATCGTCTTTGTGCGTAAGCGCGAGCGCGTTCATGAACTGGCATCCTGGCTGCGCGAAGCGGGAATCAATACCTGCTGGCTGGAAGGCGAAATGGTGCAGGCAAAACGTAACGAAGCAATCAAACGTATGACCGACGGCCGTATGAATGTGCTGATTGCCACCGACGTCGCTGCCCGCGGGATAGATATTCCGGACGTTAGCCATGTTTTCAACTTCGACATGCCGCGCACGGCTGATACCTATCTGCATCGTATCGGACGCACCGGCCGCGCGGGGAAAAAAGGCGTTGCCATTTCTCTGGTTGAAGCCCATGACCATCTGCTGTTGGGTAAAATTGGCCGCTATATCGACGAGCCGCTCAAAGCGCGCGTTATTGATGAACTGCGCCCGACAACCCGTGCACCGAGCGAGAAGCTGACCGGTAAGCCGTCCAAAAAGGTACTGGCTAAACGCGCCGAGCAGAAAAAAGAGAAAGATAAAGAGAAACCGCGAGTGAAGAAACGTCACCGCGATGCCAAAAATATTGGCAAGCGCCGTAAACCAAGCGGTAGCGCGGGTGAAAATCAGCAGTAACAAAAAAAACGCCGGGATATCCCGGCGTTTTTATATTTAAGCGTCGACTTACAGGCTTTCAGTAAAGGTACGGGCGATAACGTCGCGCTGCTGTTCTGGTGTCAGGGAGTTAAAGCGCACCGCGTAGCCGGAGACACGAATAGTCAGCTGCGGGTATTTTTCCGGATGTTCAACCGCATCCAGCAGCGTTTCGCGACGCAGCACGTTAACGTTCAGGTGCTGACCACCTTCTACGCGGACTTCCGGTTTCACATCGAGCGGAATTTCGCGGTATTCGATTTCACCCAGTTTATTGACCGCAACCACGTCATCTTCAGCAAAACCCCCTTTGGCGCACAGGCAGCGGGCTTCGCCTTTTTCGCTGTCCAGCAGCCAGAAAGAGTTCAGCAGGTCGTCGTTTGCAGCTTTAGTAATTTGGATACCAGTAATCATTTGATGCCTCCCTTAGGCAATATTTATTCGTTTTCTTGGCCCGTTCCCGGCCAATTGGTAAAACCATTGTTGTCTGAGTGTATGTATATCAGCCAAACAACCGGCATTCATTGACTTAAATCAATAAAAACCACGCAATAAAAATGGGTATAGGAGGATATTATTGTTTTACATCAAGTTACGCCAGAGCCAATGCAAAATATTTTTGTAAATTTTCAATTTTTTTTGCATACAAAACGTCAGTCAGACACCGTGGATTTTGTTATGCAGAAAGAAGCAGTTAAGCTATAGCGATGACACTTTGCAGGAGAGCAAGATGACCACCCCATTGACCTGGCACGACGTGCTGGCGGAAGAGAAGCAGCAGCCCTATTTTGTGAATACCCTCAAAACTGTCGCCGAAGAGCGCCAGTCGGGCATGACGATTTATCCGCCGCAAAAAGATGTCTTCAATGCCTTTCGTTATACCGAACTTGGCGATGTCAAAGTGGTTATTCTTGGGCAAGACCCTTATCACGGCCCCGGACAGGCCCACGGCCTGGCCTTCTCCGTGCTTCCGGGAGTTCAGACGCCGCCATCGCTGTTAAATATGTATAAAGAACTGGAAGGGACGATCCCGGGATTCAGCCGTCCGACGCACGGTTACCTGGAGAGCTGGGCGCGACAGGGGGTGCTGCTGCTCAATACGGTCCTGACGGTGCGGGCGGGTCAGGCCCATTCGCATGCCAGCCTTGGCTGGGAAACCTTTACCGATAAGGTCATTTCATTGATCAACGAACATCGGGAAGGGGTGGTGTTTTTACTGTGGGGCGCCCATGCCCAGAAAAAAGGGGCGATTATCGACAGGCAACGTCATTGCGTGCTGAAAGCACCGCATCCTTCGCCGCTTTCCGCCCATCGCGGCTTCTTTGGTAGTAATCACTTCGTCCAGACTAATCAGTGGCTGGCCGAGCGCGGCGAGTCTCCCATTGACTGGATGCCGGTATTACCGGCCGGGGATGCCTAGCCTTCGCCTTTCGCAGCAACAAAAATGCCAGCGTAGCGCTGGCATTTTTTCAGCTGAACCCGGCCATCAGGCCTTGTTCTGACGCCACCACTCGGCCAGCAATACGCCGGTCGCCACGGAGACGTTCAGGCTTTCTACATTGCCGGTACCTTCAATGGCAACGTTAAGATCGGCACTGGAGATCGCCGCATCAGACAGGCCATCACGCTCCTGACCTAATGCCAACACCATTTTCTTCGGCAGCTCAGCCTTATGCAACGGCGTACCGTTGTGGCTGGAGGTCGAAACAATGGCGTAGCCCGCTTTGCGGAACTGCTCCAGAGTGTCGATAAAGCTGTCGCCGGTGATCGGTTCGACGTGTTCTGCACCACCTTCTGCAGTACGGATTGCCGCGCCAGATTCCAGCATGCCGGCATCCTGCACCACTACACCCTTCACACCAAAATGCGCACAGCTACGCATGATCGCGCCGAGGTTGTGCGGGTTACCGACATCTTCCAGTGCCAGAACGCAATCTTCGGCATCGGCTTTGGCGACCCACTGAGCCACCGAGGTACCGTTACGTTTCTTAATCAGGAAGCAAACGCCGCCGTGGTGTTCAGTGCCGGAGGCTTTTGCCAGCTCAGCTTCATCAACCACGTGATAGGCTTTGCGGTTCGCCGCCATCCAGCGCAGCGCTTCTTTGAAACGTGGGGTGACGCTCTGGGCAAACCAGGCGCGAACAATCGCTTCCGGACGGCTCTGGAACAGCGCCTGACAAGCATTCTCACCGTAAACGCGGGTCTCTTCCGCGCGCTGACGACGTAATACTTCCGGATCGATAAAGCTTTTACCGCTGATCCCGCCGTGATCCGGCTTCACCGCCGCATCATCGTTTGGTGCACGCGAGACGGTACGCCACGGAGAAGAGCTATCACGATCGAAATCATCGCGTTTACGATCGTCACGTTTGCGGTCATCACCGCGGCTGTTACGTTCGTCGCGGGCAGGGCGGCTACGGCCGTCAACACGAGATTTTCCTGGGCGCCCTCCCCCTTTCCCGGTACGCGGGTTATGGGTGCGTCTGTCAGAATCATCATCACTGCGGACATACATCACTTTGACCTTGCCGCTTTTATTTTTCAGTTCGTCGCTCATCAATTTTCTCCACCTGCGCTGCGCGAAGCGCGAAGATTACCCGATGTGTCACCGCTGCGCCATGATTTCGTTTAAAAGATAGGGTCTATCGTATTCATCGAACAAAACGCATTGTTGTTTAATAGCTGCTAGTCGATAATATGTAACATTAAAGAAACAAATCGGCCACGTGCCACGCTGCAACCCATAACCAGAGGTTAGTTATGAATACCGTTTGTGCCAGTTGTCAGGCTCTGAACCGCATCCCCGACGATCGTAGTGCCGATGGCGCTAAATGCGGACGCTGCGGCCACGATCTTTTTGACGGCGACGTCATCAACGCGACCGGGGCAACGCTGGATAAACTACTGAAGGACGATCTGCCCGTTGTTGTCGATTTCTGGGCGCCATGGTGCGGTCCTTGTCGTAATTTTGCGCCGATCTTTGAAGACGTCGCGGAAGAACGCAGCGGCAAGATGCGCTTCGTAAAAGTGAACACCGAAGCAGAACGCGAGCTGAGCGCGCGTTTCCGCATCCGCAGCATTCCAACCATTATGATGTTTAAAAAAGGCGAAGTCATCGACATGCTTAACGGCGCGGTACCAAAAGCACCGTTCGACAGCTGGCTCAATGAGGCCAACGCGCAGTAAACCTACCGGGGCACAGCTTGTGCCCCTTTTTCACCTCTGCGACAATGGCGTTTTTTCTTAGCGACCCTTTATGATTGATAACGCCGTCCTTCGCCTTCGTGCCGAACGCCTCGCTCGCGCGACCCGGCCTTTTCTCGCGCGTGGTAACCGAGTCCATCGCTGCCAACGCTGTCTGTTACCGCTGAAGCAGTGCCTGTGCGCGACCCTGAAGCCTGCACAGGCTACCAGCCGTTTCTGCCTGGTGATGTTTGATACCGAGCCGATGAAGCCCAGCAATACCGGTCGGCTAATCGCGGATATCTTGCCGGACACCGAAGCCTTTCAATGGTCGCGAACCGAGCCGCCGCAGGCGTTACTCGATCTGGTCGCCAACCCGGATTACCAGCCCATGGTGGTCTTCCCGGCCTCGTATGCAGGTGCGGAACGCCAGGTGCTGAGCATCCCACCGGCGGGGAAACCACCGCTATTTATCATGCTCGATGGAACCTGGACGGAAGCGCGCAAAATGTTTCGCAAAAGCCCGTATCTGGATGCGCTTCCGGTTATCTCCGTCGATCTGTCACGCATCTCCGCCTATCACCTGAGAGAAGCCCATGCGCAGGGGCAGTACTGCACCGCCGAAGTCGCCATTGCGCTGCTCGACCTTGCAGAAGACCGCATGGCCGCGCGCGCGCTCGGGGACCACTTTAGCCTGTTCCGCACCCGCTATCTGGCGGGAAAAACGCAGCATAAGGGCAGCATCACAGCACAAATGGCAGAAAGCGTTTAAAATCATTCGGTCACTGGGGATCAAAGGAGACCGGTATGAGCCAACGAGGCCTGGAAGCACTGCTGCGGCCGAAGTCGATCGCCGTTATTGGCGCATCAATGAAACCACAGCGCGCCGGTTATCTGATGATGCGTAACCTGCTGGCCGGGGGGTTCAACGGCCCGGTCCTGCCCGTCACCCCGGCCTGGAAAGCCGTTCTGGGCGTGCTGGCCTGGCCGACTATCGATAGCCTGCCATTCACCCCGGATCTGGCCGTGCTCTGTACCAACGCCCGGCGAAATCCCGAGCTGCTGGACGCGCTGGGGCAAAAGGGGTGCAAGACCTGCATTATTCTCTCCGCCCCGCCGGAACAATATCCCGTACTACTCGAATGCGCCGCACGCTATCAAATGCGCCTGCTTGGCCCCAACAGCCTGGGCCTGCTTGCCCCCTGGCAGGGACTGAATGCCAGCTTTTCGCCGGTACCGATTCATCGCGGCAAGCTGGCATTTATCTCCCAGTCTGCAGCGGTTTCAAATACCATTCTTGACTGGGCGCAGCAGCGCGAGATGGGCTTCTCGTACTTTATTGCGCTTGGGGATAGCCTGGACATTGATGTCGACGACCTCCTCGACTTCCTTGCTCGCGACAGTAAAACCAGCGCCATTCTGCTCTACCTTGAGCATCTGAGCGACGCCCGACGCTTCGTGTCCGCGGCGCGCAGCGCATCGCGTAATAAGCCGATCCTGGTGATCAAAAGCGGCCGCAGTCCCGCCGCGCAAAAGCTGCTCCATGTCAATTCGGGTATGGATCCGGCCTGGGACGCCGCGATTCAACGGGCGGGCTTACTGCGCGTGCAGGATACTCATGAGCTGTTCTCTGCGGTTGAAACCCTCAGCCATATGCGCCCGCTACGCGGTGAGAAACTGATGATCATCAGCAACGGTGCCGCCCCTGCGGCGCTGGCGCTGGACGAACTGTGGCTACGAAACGGCAAGCTTGCCACTCTCAGCGAAGAGACCTGTGAAAAACTACGCCAGGCGCTGCCGGGCGGTATCGGCATCGCTAACCCGCTGGATCTCCGTGACGATGCCAGCAGCGAACACTATCTCAAGGCGCTGAACGTTCTGCTGGATAGCCAGGATTACGACGCCCTGCTGGTGATTCATTCCCCCAGCGCCGCCGCACCGGGAACCGAAAGCGCCCTCGCCCTGATCGACGCGCTGAAAAACCATCCGCGCGGTAAATATGTCACGGTACTAACGAACTGGTGTGGCGAATACTCTTCTCAGGAAGCCCGCCGCCTGTTCAGCGATGCAGGCTTGCCAACCTACCGCACGCCGGAAGGAACCATTACCGCTTTTATGCACATGGTGGAGTACCGACGTAACCAAAAACAGCTCCGGGAGACGCCGGTTCTGTCGGATACGGTGACCGCCAATACCGCAGAAGCCCATATGTTGTTGCAACAAGCGATTCGCGAAGGCGCCCGTTCGTTAGACACCCATGAAGTAAGTCCGGTATTGCACGCTTACGGGATCCACACCTTACCGACATGGATTGCCGCCGACAGCGCCGAAGCGGTGCATATCGCCGAACAAATTGGCTATCCGGTGGCTCTGAAACTGCGTTCACCGGATATTCCGCACAAATCGGAAGTTCAGGGCGTGATGCTCTATTTGCGTACCGCCACCGAAGTGCAACAGGCTGCGGATGCTATTTTCGACCGCGTGAAAATGGCCTGGCCCCAGGCACGGATTCACGGTCTGCTGGTACAAAGCATGGCCAACCGCGCCGGCGCGCAGGAGCTGCGGGTCGTCGTTGAGCACGATCCGCTGTTCGGCCCGCTGATTATGCTGGGCGAAGGTGGCGTCGAATGGCGCGCGGAAGATCAGGCTGCCGTCGCCCTTCCACCGTTAAATATGAACCTGGCCCGTTACCTGGTTATCCAGGCGATCAAAAGTAAGAAGATCCGTGGCCGCAGCGCGCTGCGCCCGCTGGATGTCTCTGGCCTGAGCCAACTTCTGGTCCAGGTATCAAATCTCATCGTCGATTGTCCGGAGATCCAGCGGCTGGATATTCACCCACTGCTCGCTTCGGGTAACGAGTTCACCGCGCTTGACGTCACGCTGGCCCTTGCCCCGTTTAGCGGCGACAGCGAAAGCCGGCTGGCAATACGTCCTTATCCGCAGCAGCAGGAAGAGTGGGTGGTGATGAAAAATGGCGAGCGCTGTCTGTTCCGCCCGATCCTGCCGGAAGATGAGCCGCTGCTTCAGGCCTTTATCGGTCAGGTAACGAAAGAAGATCTGTACTATCGTTATTTCAGCGAAATCAATGAATTTACTCATGATGACTTAGCCAATATGACGCAGATCGACTACGATCGAGAAATGGCGTTTGTTGCCGTGCGCACAAGCGCCGAGGGCAATGAGATCCTTGGCGTAACGCGAGCTATCTCCGATCCGGACAATATTGATGCCGAATTTGCCGTACTGGTTCGATCCGATCTGAAAGGGTTAGGTTTAGGCCGGCGGCTGCTGGAAAAGCTGATTGCCTACACCCAAAGCCACGGTCTGCAGCGGTTAAATGGCATCACCATGCCCAATAACAGAGGCATGATCGGCCTTGCCAGGAAGCTGGGGTTCGCGGTTGATATTCAGCTGGAGGACGGGATTGTGAGTTTGTCCCTGCAACTGGTACCACAACAATCATAAACTGGCGACCGCAATTGTTGACCACATTCGCGAACAGTAATGTTATTATTGCCCGCTTACGTCGTCTGCATGGTACAGAAGACCCTTCAATAAACAGAGAAGAAACGCACTGTGATGTTGTCAAAATTTAAGCGTAATAAACATCAACAACACCTTGCCCAACTCCCTAAGCTTTCTCAGTCAGTTGATGATATCGAGTTCTTTTACGCTCCTGCGGATTTTCGGCAAGCGTTACTGGCAAAGATAGCCCACGCCACCCAGCGTATTTGTATTGTTGCGCTCTATCTGGAGCAGGATGATGGCGGCAAAGGAATTCTGCAGGCACTTTACGATGCCAAGCGTCAGCGTCCGGAGCTAGATGTTCGCGTACTGGTTGACTGGCATCGCGCCCAGCGTGGACGCATTGGCGCAGCGGCAGCTAACACGAATGCCGACTGGTACTGTCGCATGGCGCAGGAAAACCCCGGCGTCGATGTCCCGGTTTATGGCGTGCCGGTCAATACCCGGGAAGCCCTCGGCGTGCTGCACTTCAAAGGTTTTATTATCGATGATTGCGTCCTGTACAGCGGCGCAAGCCTGAACGATGTCTATCTGCATCAGCATGATAAGTATCGTTACGACCGCTATCAGTGTATTCGCAATGGCAAAATGGCCGATGTGATGTTCGATTGGGTCGAGCACAATCTGGTTGAAGGCCGCGGTGTAAACCGTCTCGACAGCGCCGCTCGCCCGAAAAGCCCGGAAATCAAAAATGATATCCGCCAGTATCGCCAGGAACTGCGTGACAGCGGCTACCATTTCTCTGGCAATGCGGATGACGATCGGCTGTCGGTCACGCCGCTGGTCGGTCTGGGCAAATCGAGCCTGCTGAATAAAACTATCTTCCATCTTATGCCCTGCGCTGAGCGTAAGCTGACGATTTGTACGCCCTATTTCAACCTTCCGGCTCTTCTGGTACGTAACATTATTCAGCTACTGCGTAGCGGGAAGCAGGTAGAGATTATCGTTGGCGATAAAACAGCGAATGACTTCTATATTCCTGAAGATCAGCCGTTTAAGATTATCGGCGCCCTCCCCTATCTGTATGAAATCAACCTCCGCCGCTTCCTCAGCCGACTGCAGTATTATGTTAATACTGACCAGCTGATCGTTCGTCTGTGGAAAGATGACGACAACAGCTATCACCTTAAGGGAATGTGGGTTGATGATGAGTGGATGCTGCTCACCGGTAATAACCTCAATCCGCGCGCCTGGCGCCTGGACCTGGAAAATGCGATTCTGATTCACGATCCGCAGCATCAGCTCGGCGCGATGCGTGAAAAAGAGCTACATCTGATTCGTCAGCACACGACGGTCGTTAAACACTATCGCGATCTGCAAAGCATTGCGGATTACCCGGTCAAGGTACGCAAACTGATTCGCCGCCTGAGGCGTATCCGTATCGACCGCTTGATCAGCCGTATTCTCTGAATATCTGCCCCGCATCGCCGGGGCTTTTTTCTGGAATGTGTATGCGTACTTTCATCATTATTGCCCCGTTGCTGCTCACCGGCTGTAGCCATATGGCGCATGATTCATGGAGTGGCCAGGATAAGGCCCAGCATTTTCTGGCCTCGGCGATGCTCTCAGCGGCCGGTAACGAATACGCCCAGCATCAGGGCTACAGTCGCGACCGAAGCGCGGCCATTGGCCTGATGTTTTCCGTCAGTCTGGGGGCTTCGAAAGAACTCTGGGACAGCCGCCCGGCAGGAAGCGGCTGGAGCTGGAAGGATTTCGCGTGGGATGTGGCCGGCGCCACGACAGGTTATGCCGTGTGGCAGCTGGCGCACCAGTAGACCTAAAGTCGTAATCCCTTGCCCTTACGATGCAGCATCAGAGATACCAGAAACGCAATCGCACTCATCACGGTGACGTACCAGTAAAAGACATGTTCAACTCCGACCGATTTTAGCGACAGCGCGACGTATTCCGCCGAGCCGCCAAACAGCGCATTTGCCACGGCATACGACAAGCCAACGCCTAAAGCGCGTACCTGAGCCGGGAACATCTCCGCCTTCAGAATACCGCTGATCGAGGTATAGAAACTCACGATCATCAACGCACAGATAACCAATCCAAATGCGGCATAGGGTGAGGTTACACCCTGCAGCGCACTCAAGATCGGCACGGTAAAGAGCGTCGCTAATGAGCCAAAGCAGAGCATTGATGTCCGGCGACCTATTTTGTCTGATAGCGCGCCAAATAACGGTTGGGCCAGCATATAGACAAACAGTGCCGCAGTCATAATCACACTGGCTGTACCGGCGCTCATGCCCGCCGTATTGACCAGGTATTTCTGCATATAGGTCGTGAAGGTGTAAAAGCTTAACGACCCGGCGGCGGTGAAACCCAGGACCATCAGAAATGCTTTACGATTGCGCCATAATCCTTTGAAGGAGCCAGCCTCTTTTAATGCCCGCGTCTCCTGCTTAGATGTTTCATCCAGCTGGCGGCGTAGCCACAGGGCCACAACAGCAAGTACCGCCCCAAGCGCAAACGGTATCCGCCATCCCCAGGCATGCAGCTGCGCATCGCTTAGAATTTGCTGTAGGGCCACCACCACAAGCACCGCCAGAAGCTGACCACCGATGAGGGTCACGTACTGGAATGAGGCATAGAAGCCTTTCTTGCCTTCTACGGCGACCTCACTCATGTAGGTTGCACTGGTACCGTACTCTCCCCCGACGGATATCCCCTGAAACAGGCGCGCCAGAAGTAATAATGCCGGCGCCCATGTGCCAATCGTCGCATAGCCGGGCAGGCAGGCAATCACCAGCGAGCCCATGCACATCATGCATACGGAAATGAGCATAGAGGCTTTGCGTCCGCGGCGGTCAGCAATACGACCAAACAACCATCCGCCAATCGGGCGCATCAGGAAACCCGCGGCAAACACACCGGCGGTTTGTAATAGCTGAGTGGTGGTGTTTCCGGAAGGAAAAAAGATATGGGCAAAATAGAGAGAGCAGAATGAATAGACATAAAAATCAAACCATTCAACCAGATTCCCCGAAGATGCACCTACAATCGCCCATATGCGGCGGCGGGTATCGCTTTGTTCCAGCGCTCCCCGTTCATTCATACTGCTTTCTGCCATTGTCATCCTGCTCCAGCAAAGACTGCAATCTGTCTTGTCGGGCGTGCCACGTCACTGAGACAAATCAATTAGTAAACTAAATGTTATATAATTGTTATTTATTTATATGTGATTAAACTCACATTTTTTTTCGTCGTGTGGTTTTCGGGATTAACGCTAAAGCATGAACGAGGATAAAGTGAAATATGGTGAGGTGGTGGCCACAGCAGGCTTTTATGTTGTATGAACAAACAGATAGATTGCTGCTGAGCGCCTGATCGCTTTGCATCTGGACAAAAACGCAAAAAGCCCATCCGTCAGGATGGGCTTTTTGCTGATTTAATGCCTGGCAGTTCCCTACTCTCACATGGGGAGACCCCACACTACCATCGGCGCTACGGCGTTTCACTTCTGAGTTCGGCATGGGGTCAGGTGGGACCACCGCGCTATCGCCGCCAGGCAAATTCTGTCATCACCCCGCATTCCTGCGCAGTGATATAATCTGTATCAGGCTGAAAATCTTCTCTCTTCGCCAAAACAGCTTCGGCGTTGTAAGGTTAAGCCTCACGGTTCATTAGTATCGGTTAGCTCAACGTATCGCTACGCTTACACACCCGACCTATCAACGTCGTCGTCTTCAACGTTCCTTCAGGACTCTCAAGGAGTCAGGGAGAACTCATCTCGGGGCAAGTTTCGTGCTTAGATGCTTTCAGCACTTATCTTTTCCGCATTTAGCTACCGGGCAATGCCATTGGCATGACAACCCGAACACCAGTGATGCGTCCACTCCGGTCCTCTCGTACTAGGAGCAGCCCCCCTCAATTCTCCAGCGCCCACGGCAGATAGGGACCGAACTGTCTCACGACGTTCTAAACCCAGCTCGCGTACCACTTTAAATGGCGAACAGCCATACCCTTGGGACCTACTTCAGCCCCAGGATGTGATGAGCCGACATCGAGGTGCCAAACACCGCCGTCGATATGAACTCTTGGGCGGTATCAGCCTGTTATCCCCGGAGTACCTTTTATCCGTTGAGCGATGGCCCTTCCATTCAGAACCACCGGATCACTATGACCTGCTTTCGCACCTGCTCGCGCCGTCACGCTCGCAGTCAAGCTAGCTTATGCCATTGCACTAACCTCCTGATGTCCGACCAGGATTAGCTAACCTTCGTGCTCCTCCGTTACTCTTTGGGAGGAGACCGCCCCAGTCAAACTACCCACCAGACACTGTCCGCAACCCGGATCACGGGTCTACGTTAGAACATCAAACATTAAAGGGTGGTATTTCAAGGTTGGCTCCATGCAGACTGGCGTCCACACTTCAAAGCCTCCCACCTATCCTACACATCAAGGCTCAATGTTCAGTGTCAAGCTATAGTAAAGGTTCACGGGGTCTTTCCGTCTTGCCGCGGGTACACTGCATCTTCACAGCGAGTTCAATTTCACTGAGTCTCGGGTGGAGACAGCCTGGCCATCATTACGCCATTCGTGCAGGTCGGAACTTACCCGACAAGGAATTTCGCTACCTTAGGACCGTTATAGTTACGGCCGCCGTTTACCGGGGCTTCGATCAAGAGCTTCTCCTTACGGATAACCCCATCAATTAACCTTCCGGCACCGGGCAGGCGTCACACCGTATACGTCCACTTTCGTGTTTGCACAGTGCTGTGTTTTTAATAAACAGTTGCAGCCAGCTGGTATCTTCGACTGATTTCAGCTCCATGAGCAAGTCACTTCACCTACCATCAGCGTGCCTTCTCCCGAAGTTACGGCACCATTTTGCCTAGTTCCTTCACCCGAGTTCTCTCAAGCGCCTTGGTATTCTCTACCTGACCACCTGTGTCGGTTTGGGGTACGATTCGTTGTTACCTGATGCTTAGAGGCTTTTCCTGGAAGCAGGGCATTTGTTACTTCAGCACCGTAGTGCCTCGTCATCACACCTCAGCGTTAAAAAAGGTCCGGATTTACCTAAACCTTCCGCCTACATGCTTAAACCGGGACAACCGTCGCCCGGCTAACATAGCCTTCTCCGTCCCCCCTTCGCAGTAACACCGAGTACAGGAATATTAACCTGTTTCCCATCGACTACGCCTTTCGGCCTCGCCTTAGGGGTCGACTCACCCTGCCCCGATTAACGTTGGACAGGAACCCTTGGTCTTCCGGCGAGCGGGCTTTTCACCCGCTTTATCGTTACTTATGTCAGCATTCGCACTTCTGATACCTCCAGCAACCCTCACAGGCCACCTTCAACGGCTTACAGAACGCTCCCCTACCCAACAACACATAGTGTCGCTGCCGCAGCTTCGGTGCATGGTTTAGCCCCGTTACATCTTCCGCGCAGGCCGACTCGACCAGTGAGCTATTACGCTTTCTTTAAATGATGGCTGCTTCTAAGCCAACATCCTGGCTGTCTGTGCCTTCCCACATCGTTTCCCACTTAACCATGACTTTGGGACCTTAGCTGGCGGTCTGGGTTGTTTCCCTCTTCACGACGGACGTTAGCACCCGCCGTGTGTCTCCCGTGATAACATTCTTCGGTATTCGTAGTTTGCATCGGGTTGGTAAGTCGGGATGACCCCCTAGCCGAAACAGTGCTCTACCCCCGAAGATGAGTTCACGAGGCGCTACCTAAATAGCTTTCGGGGAGAACCAGCTATCTCCCGGTTTGATTGGCCTTTCACCCCCAGCCACAAGTCATCCGCTAATTTTTCAACATTAGTCGGTTCGGTCCTCCAGTTAGTGTTACCCAACCTTCAACCTGCCCATGGCTAGATCACCGGGTTTCGGGTCTATACCCTGCAACTTAACGCCCAGTTAAGACTCGGTTTCCCTGCGGCTCCCCTATACGGTTAACCTTGCTACAGAATATAAGTCGCTGACCCATTATACAAAAGGTACGCAGTCACCCCATAAAGAGGCTCCCACTGCTTGTACGTACACGGTTTCAGGTTCTTTTTCACTCCCCTCGCCGGGGTTCTTTTCGCCTTTCCCTCACGGTACTGGTTCACTATCGGTCAGTCAGGAGTATTTAGCCTTGGAGGATGGTCCCCCCATATTCAGACAGGATACCACGTGTCCCGCCCTACTCTTCGAGTTCACAACGTGTGCATTTTAGTGTACGGGGCTATCACCCTGTACCGCCGGACTTTCCAGACCGTTCCACTAACACACGCGCTGATTCAGACTCTGGGCTCCTCCCCGTTCGCTCGCCGCTACTGGGGGAATCTCGGTTGATTTCTTTTCCTCGGGGTACTTAGATGTTTCAGTTCCCCCGGTTCGCTTCGTTAAGCTATGTATTCACTTAACGATAGTGTGTCGAAACACACTGGGTTTCCCCATTCGGAAATCGCCGGTTATAACGGTTCATATCACCTTACCGACGCTTATCGCAGATTAGCACGTCCTTCATCGCCTCTGACTGCCAGGGCATCCACCGTGTACGCTTAGTCGCTTAACCTCACAACCCGAAACTGTTTCGTAAAACAGTCCGCGTTGCGAAAATTTGAGAGACTCGAACACACCGTATTTTCCTTTCTTGTTTACGGAGAAAGGAAACAGTGCGTCGTTTCAATTTTCAGCTTGATCCAGATTTTTAAAGAGCAAATATCTCAAACGTGATTCCTGAGAATCAGTTTTGAGATATTAAGGCAGGTGACTTTCACTCACGAACCAGCAAGTGGCGTCCCCTAGGGGATTCGAACCCCTGTTACCGCCGTGAAAGGGCGGTGTCCTGGGCCTCTAGACGAAGGGGACACTGAAGTCTCAATCGCAAGACGCCTTGCTATTTACTTTTCATCAGACAATCTGTGTGGACACTACAAAGGCAGGTTCTTTCAGGTAAGGAGGTGATCCAACCGCAGGTTCCCCTACGGTTACCTTGTTACGACTTCACCCCAGTCATGAATCACAAAGTGGTAAGCGCCCTCCCGAAGGTTAAGCTACCTACTTCTTTTGCAACCCACTCCCATGGTGTGACGGGCGGTGTGTACAAGGCCCGGGAACGTATTCACCGTAGCATTCTGATCTACGATTACTAGCGATTCCGACTTCATGGAGTCGAGTTGCAGACTCCAATCCGGACTACGACATACTTTATGAGGTCCGCTTGCTCTCGCGAGGTCGCTTCTCTTTGTATATGCCATTGTAGCACGTGTGTAGCCCTACTCGTAAGGGCCATGATGACTTGACGTCATCCCCACCTTCCTCCAGTTTATCACTGGCAGTCTCCTTTGAGTTCCCGGCCGGACCGCTGGCAACAAAGGATAAGGGTTGCGCTCGTTGCGGGACTTAACCCAACATTTCACAACACGAGCTGACGACAGCCATGCAGCACCTGTCTCAGAGTTCCCGAAGGCACCAAAGCATCTCTGCTAAGTTCTCTGGATGTCAAGAGTAGGTAAGGTTCTTCGCGTTGCATCGAATTAAACCACATGCTCCACCGCTTGTGCGGGCCCCCGTCAATTCATTTGAGTTTTAACCTTGCGGCCGTACTCCCCAGGCGGTCGACTTAACGCGTTAGCTCCGGAAGCCACTCCTCAAGGGAACAACCTCCAAGTCGACATCGTTTACAGCGTGGACTACCAGGGTATCTAATCCTGTTTGCTCCCCACGCTTTCGCACCTGAGCGTCAGTCTTTGTCCAGGGGGCCGCCTTCGCCACCGGTATTCCTCCAGATCTCTACGCATTTCACCGCTACACCTGGAATTCTACCCCCCTCTACAAGACTCAAGCTTGCCAGTTTCAAATGCAGTTCCCAGGTTGAGCCCGGGGATTTCACATCTGACTTAACAAACCGCCTGCGTGCGCTTTACGCCCAGTAATTCCGATTAACGCTTGCACCCTCCGTATTACCGCGGCTGCTGGCACGGAGTTAGCCGGTGCTTCTTCTGCGAGTAACGTCAATCACCAAGGTTATTAACCTTAATGCCTTCCTCCTCGCTGAAAGTACTTTACAACCCGAAGGCCTTCTTCATACACGCGGCATGGCTGCATCAGGCTTGCGCCCATTGTGCAATATTCCCCACTGCTGCCTCCCGTAGGAGTCTGGACCGTGTCTCAGTTCCAGTGTGGCTGGTCATCCTCTCAGACCAGCTAGGGATCGTCGCCTAGGTGAGCCATTACCCCACCTACTAGCTAATCCCATCTGGGCACATCTGATGGCATGAGGCCCGAAGGTCCCCCACTTTGGTCTTGCGACGTTATGCGGTATTAGCTACCGTTTCCAGTAGTTATCCCCCTCCATCAGGCAGTTTCCCAGACATTACTCACCCGTCCGCCGCTCGTCACCCGAGAGCAAGCTCTCTGTGCTACCGCTCGACTTGCATGTGTTAGGCCTGCCGCCAGCGTTCAATCTGAGCCATGATCAAACTCTTCAATTTAAGTTTGATGCTCGTGAATTAAACTTCGTAATGAATTACGTGTTCACTCAGAGACTTGGTATTCATTTTTCGTCCGAGGACGTTAAGAATCCATGTCACTTTGAGTGCCCACACAGATTGTCTGATAAATTGTTAAAGAGCAGTGCGACGGCGCTGAGCGCTCTGTCGCGAGGTCCCGTATAATACGTTTTCCTCATTCAGAGTCAAGCGTTTATTTTCGCTTTTCTCCGTTGGCGTTCATCTCTGAACCCCGCTGACCCGGCGGCTTGCGTGCCGTTGTTCCGTGTCAGTGGAGGCGCATTATAGGGGGTAATTCTGATGTGGCAAGTTTAAATTCAAATAAATGATTCGTTCGCTCACTTATTAAACAATCCTGCATCCGGACTTTAATTCTTGCCTGGTTTTTAAACAAAAACGAGCCCAGAGGGCCCGTTTTTGTCGTTTTGTGATTTACTGCACTGCCACTATATGGTCGTCTTTCACCACCAGCTGAACTTCTTTACCGGGGATCAGCTCGCCGGAAAGAATTTGCTGCGCCAGCGGGTTTTCGATCTGCTGCTGGATAGCGCGTTTTAACGGACGAGCGCCATACACCGGATCATAGCCATTCGCACTCAGCAACTTCAGCGCTTCATCGGACATGTGGACTTCGTAGCCACGTTCTTCCAGACGTTTGTACAGACGCTGCAGCTGAATCTGAGCAATCGAAGCAATGTGTTTTTCACCCAGCGGGTGGAAGACCACGACTTCATCGATACGGTTGATGAATTCCGGGCGGAAGTTCTGACTGACCACACCCAGAATCAGATCTTTCATGTGACTGTAATCCAGTTCGCCGAAACGTTCCTGAATCAGATCCGAACCAAGGTTAGAGGTCATAATCACAACCGTATTACGGAAATCGACCGTTCTCCCCTGTCCATCGGTCAGACGACCGTCGTCCAGCACCTGCAACAGGATGTTAAACACATCCGGATGAGCCTTTTCTACTTCATCCAGCAGGATGACAGAGTAAGGACGACGACGTACTGCTTCCGTCAGATACCCGCCCTCTTCATAGCCGACATATCCCGGAGGCGCACCGACCAGACGCGATACGGAGTGTTTCTCCATAAACTCAGACATATCGATACGTACCATGGCATCATCGCTATCAAACATAAAGTTCGCCAGCGTTTTGCACAGCTCCGTTTTACCGACACCGGTTGGACCAAGGAACAGGAACGACCCGATTGGACGGTTAGGATCGGACAGCCCGGCCCGGCTACGGCGAATCGCGTTGGATACTGCTTCAACCGCTTCGTTCTGACCAATCACCCGACTGTGCAACTCCTGCTCCATACGCAGCAGTTTTTCACGCTCGCCTTCCATCATTCGCGCTACCGGAATACCGGTCCAGCGTGCCAGCACTTCGGCAATTTCCGCATCCGTCACTTTATTACGCAACAGACGCATCGTTTTACCTTCAGACTGTGTAGCCGCTGCCAGCTGTTTTTCCAGCTCCGGGATTTTGCCGTACTGCAGTTCAGACATCCTGGCCAGGTCGCCAACGCGTCGCGCCTGCTCGATGGCGATTTTTGCCTGTTCCAGCTCAGCTTTAATCGTCTGGGTTCCGGAGAGCGACGCTTTTTCCGCCTTCCACTCTTCTTCTAATACGGAATACTGACGTTCTTTATCCGCCAGCTCTTCATTCAGCATATCCAGACGTTTCAGACTGGCTTCATCGGCTTCTTTCTTCAGCGCCTGCTGTTCCAGCTTGAGCTGAATAATACGTCTGTCGAGTCGGTCGAGCTCCTCCGGCTTCGAGTCAATCTGCATACGGATGCTGGATGCCGCTTCATCGATCAGGTCGATAGCTTTATCCGGCAGCTGACGGTCAGCAATATAACGATGCGACAAGGTTGCCGCTGCGACGATTGCCGGGTCAGTGATCTGTACATGGTGGTGCAGCTCATAGCGCTCTTTCAGACCACGCAGGATCGCAATGGTATCTTCAACGCTTGGCTCAGCAACAAACACTTTCTGGAAACGACGCTCCAGCGCAGCATCTTTTTCAATATACTGACGATACTCATCGAGCGTGGTTGCGCCGACGCAGTGCAGCTCACCGCGCGCCAAAGCAGGTTTCAGCATGTTGCCGGCATCCATTGCGCCGTCCGCTTTCCCCGCCCCGACCATAGTGTGCAGTTCATCAATAAACAGAATGACGTTGCCTTCCTGTTTTGCCAGATCGTTCAGCACCCCTTTCAGGCGCTCTTCGAACTCACCGCGATACTTGGCCCCGGCCACCAGCGCCCCCATATCCAGCGCCAGAACCCGACGACCCTTCAGTCCTTCAGGTACTTCACCGTTGACAATACGCTGTGCCAGCCCTTCAACGATGGCGGTTTTACCAACGCCGGGCTCACCAATCAAAACCGGGTTATTTTTAGTTCGGCGCTGCAGAACCTGGATAGTACGGCGAATCTCTTCGTCACGGCCAATGACCGGATCCAGTTTGCCCTGTTCAGCACGTTCGGTCAGATCGACCGTAAATTTTTTCAATGCCTGACGTTGGTCTTCGGCACCCTGATCGTTCACGCTTTCACCTCCGCGCATTTGTTCAATCGCCTGAGTCACATTGGCGGTTGTTGCTCCGGCGGATTTTAAAAGGTCGGTCAGCGTACCGCGTGATTCAAGCGCCGCCAGAACGAACAGTTCAGACGAAATAAAATTGTCCTTCCTCTTTTGCGCCAGCTTGTCGCAAAGGTTCAGAATACGCACTAAATCCTGAGACGGCTGTACGTCACCGCCGGTGCCTTCCACCTGCGGTAAACGGCTCAGCGCCTGAGTGATATTGGTGCTTAACTCTCCGGCGTTAATGCCCGCAGAGGTTAATAAAGGACGTACCGATCCCCCTTCCTGATTCAGCAAGGCGCTCATTAAATGAAGAGGTTCGATGAATTGGTTGTCGTGCCCGAGTGCAAGCGACTGGGCATCGGCAAGAGCAAGCTGGAATTTATTGGTAAGACGATCCAGACGCATAACTCCTCCCATAACAGGTCAAATTTGCTACTGGAGATTAAATGAGGTCATCCCTCAATTATTCAAGGTTAAAGACCTGAACTATGCGAAAAATAAATTTGCCTTCTGGACCGTCTTGATTCGCCAGGTTATCTCAACCAGATAAAACTCGCCATACGACCCGTAGTCTTATCGCGACGATAAGAGAAAAAATCATCCTTTTCGCTTAGCGTACAGCGATCGCCGCCGAAGATCTGCGTGACGCCAACATTGGCTAAACGCTGACGAGCCAGCCGATAGATATCAGCAAAATATTTCTCTCCGACGGGGCGGAAAGCCTCTTCCGCTTTCCCGTCCTTGACTATAAACGCATCCCGCACTTCCGGACCGACTTCAAAAGCCTCGGGACCGATCGCCGGGCCAAGCCAGGCCAGAATGTTTTCCGGCTTATCGGCGAAACATGCGACCGTCGCTTCCAGCACACCGTCGCATAATCCGCGCCAGCCGGCATGAGCAGCGGCAACTTCCGTCCCTGCGCGATTACAAAAAAGAACCGGCAGGCAGTCCGCCGTCATTACCGCGCACACCGTACCCGGTGTATTACAGTATGACGCATCCGCCCGTTTTGACTCATATGGCCCGCCGTCCAGGGTGAGCACCGCGGTGCCATGAACCTGCTCCAGCCATACCGGATATGACGGCAGCCCGCCAGCGGCAAACATGCGCCGACGGTTTTCTTCCACGTGCTGCAGATTGTCTCCGCAATGGGCGCCCAGATTGAGCGAATCGTACGGAGGCAGACTGACGCCGCCAATACGCGTGGAGCTACAGGCAGCCACGCCTTCCGGCACGGCCCATTGCGGTACAATCAGTTTAGTCATAGCCAGTCAATATCGTCCTTGTGATCTTCATAATCTGCACGCATTGCTTCAATCAGATCAACCATATCCTGAGGAATTGGCGCATGCCATTCCATCTCGATACCGCTGATCGGGTGGTACAAGCGTAACATCGTCGCGTGCAGTGCCTGACGGTCAAACTTGCGCAGGGCGGTGATAAACGCTTCCGATGCACCTTTCGGCGGACGCGGGCGGCCGCCATAGACCTGATCGCCCACCAGCGGATGGGTGATGTGAGCCATATGCACACGAATCTGGTGAGTACGGCCGGTTTCCAGGCGCAGGCGCAGACGCGTGTGAATACGGAAGTGCTCCATAATACGGTAATGCGTTACCGCCGGTTTCCCCATCGGGTGCACCGCCATATGCGTACGTTTCGTCGGGTGACGGCTGATAGGTTCTTCTACCGTACCACCCGATGTCATGTGACCAATTGCTACCGCTTCATACTCACGGGTGATTTCACGCAGCTGCAGCGACTCCACCAGACGAGTTTGTGCCGGGATGGTTTTCGCTACGACCATCAGACCGGTCGTATCTTTATCCAGACGGTGAACAATACCCGCGCGCGGTACGTCGGCAATCGGCGGATAATAGTGCAGCAGCGCATTCAGCACAGTACCGTCGGGGTTGCCCGCGCCTGGGTGAACAACCAGATCGCGCGGTTTATTGATCACGAGGATGTCATCATCTTCGTAGACGATATTGAGCGGAATATCCTGCGGTTCGAAGCGCACGTCTTCTTCGATTTCAACATCGATGGAGACGCTCTCTCCCCCTAAAACTTTTTCTTTCGGCTTGTCGCTGACAGCGCCGTTTACCAGCACTCGCTGGTCGAGGATCCATTCTTTTATGCGCGAACGCGAATAATCCGGGAACATTTCGGCCAAAGCCTGATCTAAGCGTTGACCGAGTTGATTTTCGGACACCGTTGCGGTGAGTTGTACTCGTTGTGCCATATACAGCTTCTTCGTTTAACGTTGGGTTTTACGGCTTTGCCGTTTAATATAGTGTGCTATTGTAGCTGGTCTTAATCGGGAGCTGGAACAGAGATTCTCCCGCATAAACATTTTGAGGAAGTCAAAACGTCATGACGCGCATGAAATACCTGGTGGCAGCGGCCACACTGAGCCTGGCTTTGGTGGGTTGCTCCGGCTCAAAGGAAGAGGTGCCTGATAATCCGCCGAATGAAATCTACGCGACCGCCCAGCAAAAGCTGCAGGACGGTAACTGGAAACAGGCAATAACGCAACTGGAAGCGTTGGATAACCGCTACCCGTTCGGTCCTTATTCCCAACAGGTACAGCTTGACCTGATTTATGCGTATTACAAAAATGCCGATCTGCCGCTGGCTCAGGCAGCCATCGACCGCTTCGTTCGTCTGAACCCTACGCATCCTAACATTGATTACGTCATTTATATGCGTGGTCTGACAAATATGGCGTTGGATGACAGTGCGCTGCAAGGATTCTTCGGGGTCGATCGCTCCGATCGCGACCCGCAGCACGCTCGCGATGCCTTCAACGACTTCTCCAAACTGGTACGCGGTTACCCGAACAGCCAGTATGCGACCGACGCCTACAAACGTATGGTGTTCCTGAAGGATCGCCTGGCGAAGTACGAGCTGTCAGTGGTTGATTACTACACCGACCGCGGCGCATGGGTTGCCGTCGTGAACCGTGTCGATGGTATGCTGCGCAGCTACCCGGATACTCAGGCGACTCGCGATGCGCTACCGAAAATGGAAAACGCCTACCGCCAGATGCAAATGAACGCTCAGGCAGACAAGGTGGCGAAAATTATCGCCGCTAACGGTAAAAACACCTGATCGTTTTTCAGATAAGCAAAACGGCAGCCATGAGCTGCCGTTTTTTATTGTTCAGGCGCCTGAGCTGAAGCGTTTTAGCGCCGAGTCATCCTATCAAATATGACTCCCTTTCCCCTTTCCGACAAGTAAAATCTCACCTGTTCCTGCCCTGCCTCACAAAATGAATTCGTTGACAAAAAGTGACATTAAAATGTGATATAGATCACACATCTTGACATTGGGAGAGGTATGCTGAGTTCACCAAGACGGGAAAGACAAGAGGTAAAATTTATGACAATGAACATTACCAGTAAACAAATGGAAATTACTCCGGCAATTCGCCAGCATGTCGCAGACCGTCTCGCCAAATTGGATAAATGGCAAACCCACTTAATCAACCCGCACATCATTCTCTCTAAGGAGCCGCAGGGTTTTGTCGCTGATGCAACCATCAATACGCCAAACGGGCATCTGGTCGCCAGCGGAAGAAGCGAAGATATGTACGTCGCAATCAACGAATTGATCAACAAGCTGGAACGGCAGCTGAATAAAGTGCAACACAAAGGGGAAGCCCGCCGCGCCGCAACATCGGTGAAAGAGGCAGGCTTTGTGGAAGAAGAAGAGTAATCCTTAACTTAATATTGTGTAACGCCACGCGCCTTCGGGCGCGTTTTTTATTGACAGGATGAAAACAGTACGGGTACTGTAATCTCAACTCAGCAAAGGAATTCATCGTGAAACGACTAGCGTTCTTCTTCGCATTCTTTTTTACCTTCCCCTGAACGGGAGGCGATTCGTCGTGTGATAAAGAATGCGAAGACGAACAACAAGGCCTCCCAAACGGGAGGCCTTTTTTATTGATAAATCAATAACAAGAAAGGCAACACATATGACCGAGGAAAACCCGTTACTGGCTCTGCGCGATAAGATCAGCGCACTGGATGAAAAACTGCTCGCGCTGCTGGCAGAACGCCGCGGACTGGCTGTAGAGGTCGGTAAAGCAAAGCTGGCATCGCACCGTCCGGTTCGTGATATCGACCGCGAGCGCGACCTGCTGGAGCGTCTGATAACGCTGGGGAAAAGCCACCATCTGGATGCCCACTACATCACCCGCCTGTTTCAGCTGATCATCGAGGATTCCGTTCTCACCCAGCAAACCCTGCTGCAACAGCATCTGAATAAAATCAATCCGCATTCAGCGCGCGTGGCTTTCCTGGGACCAAAAGGGTCATATTCACATCTGGCCGCCCGCCAGTACGCGGCGCGCCATTTCGAACAGTTCATTGAGAGCGGTTGCGCGAAATTTGCCGATATTTTTAACCAGGTGGAAACCGGCCAGGCCGACTACGCGGTCGTTCCTATCGAAAATACCAGCTCCGGTGGCATCAATGATGTCTACGATCTGCTGCAGCATACCAGCCTGTCGATCGTCGGTGAGCTCACGATCCCAATCGATCACTGCGTTCTGGTCTCAGCTTCAACCGATCCGCAACACATTCAGACCGTATATAGCCACCCGCAGCCGTTCCAGCAGTGCAGCCAGTATCTGAGCCGTTACCCACACTGGAAAATTGAATACACCGAAAGCACCTCTGCGGCGATGGAAAAAGTGGCTCAGGCGAACTCACCGGGCGTAGCCGCGCTGGGTAGCGAAGCCGGTGGCGCACTGTACGGCCTGCAGGTTCTTGAACATTGCCAGGCAAATCAGACACAAAACATCACCCGTTTCCTGGTGTTGGCACGTAAAGCGGTGAATGTTTCCGAACAGGTACCGGCAAAGACCACGCTGCTCATGGCAACCGGCCAGCAGGCCGGTGCGCTGGTTGAAGCGCTGCTGGTGTTGCGCAATCACAACCTGATCATGACCAAGCTGGAATCTCGTCCGATTCACGGTAATCCGTGGGAAGAGATGTTTTATCTGGATATCCAGGCCAACCTGGAATCAATGCCGATGCGTAAGGCACTAAAAGAGCTGGCCGAGATTACTCGTTCCATGAAAGTTCTGGGTTGCTACCCAGGCGAAAACGTCGTGCCGGTCGATCCTATCTAACGCTCTGTAAATACGGGTTTCTTCATCCCTGCCACCGTCACCGGCAGGGTGAAGATAGCGCCGGAGAGCGGATATTTCTGGACTTCGTCGGCAGACATATTTTCGCGCGTGGTCGTAATGTACAACGTGCGCATATCCGCGCCGCCAAAACAGACCATTGTCGGGCAGCGCACCGGTAATCGATGTTCTTCCAGCTGTTCACCGGTCGGTGAAAAACGGGCGACACGCCAGCCATCGAACATTGCGCTCCAGTAGCAACCCTCTTCATCCACGGCCGCCCCGTCCGGGATACCTTCTCCCGGCTGAAAACGACGAAAGACTTCGCGTTTGCCGGGCTCGCCCTGCTCATCCAGCGGAGTGCGGTAGATAACGGCGTTTGGCGTATCCGAGGTGTACATCCAACGCTTGTCCGCGCTAAAGGCCAGACCGTTGGCGCCATGGATATCGCACTGAATCACCCGAGGAGTGAGATCGTGGTTGATGCGCATCAGCAGCGCGCCGTTATAATCTCCCGGCCCCCAGAATGTACCGGCATAAAAGCGCCCGTCGCGATCGGTGCCGCCATCGTTAAAGCGTGCCAGCTGCGGGTTGCTCGGATTATCACAAACTTTGCGCCGCAACAGGCCATGGGCATCGGTAAGCCAGATAGCGCTGCGTAGCGCCACAATAAAGCCCCCTTTCTCGCGCAGGGCAAAGCAGCCCACTTCTTCGGGAAACTGCAGAACCTGATGTTCGCCGCTGCGGATGTCGTAACGGTGAATTTCGCACTGCAGAATATCGGCCCAGTAGAGCGCCTGCTCGGCTTCACTCCAGGTCGGACATTCCGGCAGATGTCCTGCGTAATCAAACAGCGGTTGTGGTTCAGCCATCGTTTTCATCCCTATAAAAAAAGCCAGCGGGTTTCCCCTCTGGCTTTGATTATATATGGTTTTCCGTTACTGCCGGTTATCATTCGCCTGACGCAGCAGCGTCCGACTTTCGCTCTGGAAGCGCTGGGCATAATCGCCAAACCAGTGCTCTACTTTGCGGAAGCTGTCGATAAACGCCTGTTTATCCCCCTGCTCCAGCAGGCCAATCGCTTCACCAAAGCGCTGGTAGTAGCGTTTAATCAGCGCCAGATTGTTTTCCGACGACATAATAATGTCGGCATACAGCTGCGGATCCTGCGCAAACAGGCGGCCAACCATCGCCAGCTCAAGGCGGTAGATCGGCGATGACAACGCCAGCAGCTGTTCCAGGCGAACGTTTTCTTCCGCCAGATGCAGGCCATAGGCAAAGGTAGCAAAGTGACGTAGCGCCTGAATAAAAGCCATATTCTGGTCGTGTTCAACGGCGCTGATACGGTGCAGACGGGCGCCCCAGACCTGAATTTGCTCGAGGAACCACTGATAGGCTTCCGGCTGACGACCATCGCAGTAAACCACCACCTGCTTCGCCAGGCTGCCGCTGTCCGGCCCGAACATCGGGTGCAGACCCAGTACCGGACCACGGTGCGCGGCCAGCATCGCCTGTAAAGGTTCCGCTTTCACCGACGCCAGGTCGACCAGGATACAGTCCGCCGGTAACGGCGGCAGCTGACCAATCGTATCGACCGTGGCATGGATAGGCACGCTGACGATGACCATTCCGGCATCAGCAACAATGTCCGCTGCCCGCGCCCAGTCGTCTTTCTCCAGGATGCGTACCTGGTAGCCTGAAAGCGTCAGCATTTTCTCAAACAGGCGCCCCATCTGCCCACCACCGCCGACAATCACGACCGGGCGCAGATTCGGACACAGCGTTTTGAAGCCTTTATCATTCTCGCTGGAATATGACTCGCGCATGACGCGACGCAGCACGTCCTCGATAAGATCGGGTGGAACGCCTAGCGCCGACGCCTCTTCCCGTCGGGAAGCCAGCATCGCAGCTTCCCGTTCCGGGACGTAAATCGGCAGCCCATACTGGCTTTTGACCTCTCCGACTTCCGCTACCAGCTCCAGGCGCTTAGCCAGTAGCCCCAGCAGCGCCTTATCGACTTCATCAATTTGATCGCGTAACGCGGTCAGTTCAGCAACCATACTATCCTCTTACCCCAGACGAGCCGCCAGATGACCGCGCAGATCTTGATCCAGTTCGCGGAGCAGTGCATCAGTCGTTTCCCAGCTGATGCAGGCATCGGTGACGGATACGCCGTATTTCATATCACAACGCGGCTGCTCAGAAGACTGATTACCTTCGTGGATATTACTTTCGATCATCAGGCCAATGATGGAACGATTACCATCTTTAATCTGTGCGACGACGGATTCCGCAACCGCAGGCTGGCGGCGGTAGTCTTTATTAGAATTCCCATGGCTGCAATCTACCATCAGTGACGGTTTCAGTCCCGCCTGAGCCATCTCTTTTTCGCACTTCTCGACATCTTCCGGGCCGTAGTTTGGGGCTTTACCGCCGCGCAGAATAACGTGGCCGTTCGGATTGCCCTGGGTTTGCAGCAGACAAACCTGGCCGGCCTGGTTAATCCCGACGAAACGGTGCGGCATCGCTGCGGCACGCATCGCGTTAATTGCCGTCGACAGGCTACCGTCGGTACCGTTTTTAAAGCCAACCGGCATTGACAGACCTGACGCCATTTCACGGTGAGTCTGGGATTCGGTCGTACGTGCGCCGATAGCGGACCAGCTAAACAGATCGCCGAGGTACTGCGGACTGTTTGGATCCAGCGCTTCCGTTGCCAGCGGTAACCCCATATTCACCAGCTCTACCAGCAAACGACGCGCAATCTTCAGACCGCCTTCAACATCAAATGAGCCATCCATATGCGGATCGTTAATCAACCCTTTCCAGCCCACGGTAGTACGAGGTTTTTCAAAATAGACGCGCATGACCAGGTAGAGGCTATCGCTGACCTCTTCGGCAAGTGCTTTAAAACGATGAGCGTATTCAATTGCCGCCTCTGGATCGTGGATCGAGCAAGGTCCACACACCACCAGCAGACGCGGATCGCGGCCGGCAATAATGTCAGATATCGTCTGACGGGACTGCGCAATTTGCGCTTCTTGTTCGAGGCTCAGCGGGAATTCAGCTTTCAGCTGATCCGGCGTGATCAGAACCTGTTCGTCGGTAATATGTACGTTATTCAGCGCGTCTTTTTGCATGATTGCGATCCTGTGTAGCTCGTTTGCGATAGTGGGTTCCTCGGTGAGGAGTGACGTAACGATACCACACAAAGTAAAGATTTCAATCCATAATCCGTAAATTTTACTTTACACCAGCAAATTAAATGGCTCTTTATTCCGCCATATGTGTAAAGTTATTGGTACAATATGATATTTCACCCTGCCGACGCTCACCTTTCCCCACCTTCGTTTACGAAAAATCCTGGGCAGAATTATCTCAAAGGAAAGGGGGCGGTTAATGACGCTCCCCACCAACAATGATATCCTGCGCCCGGGCATCAGCGATCTGCAATTCATGCACCCCGACGAACCTGACGGATCCGTTAATGAAAGAGTCTCACCGTCTTTTTTTTATTTTTTTGTTATTTATCGTGGGCCATCCCGCTTTTGCCGCTGACGCGCCTAAAAATGTTCGGGCTATTGTTTCGGGTATTGTCACCTATACCCGCTGGCCAGCATTATCTGGCCCGCCCAGGTTGTGTATCTTTTCTACCTCGCGTTATACCTACAGCCTGGCTCAGGAACAACCTGAGGCTTTGCCGTACAAACCGGTCATTGTGCGTAATACCGAAGAAGCGTTGAATACGGTCTGTGATGGATTTTATTTTGGCAGCGAATCGCCCTCTCAACAGGCGAAGCTCACCGCAGAATACCCATCACGTCCCCTGTTACTCATTGCGGAACAAAATAGCGAGTGTGCAATTGGCAGTGCTTTTTGCCTGATCATAAATGACAAAAGGGTCAGATTCTCCGTGAATCTGGATGTCCTGACACACAGCGGTGTGCGGGTTAATCCAGACGTACTGATGCTTGCCCGGAACAATGCACATGAATAAGGATTTCTCTCAGGCTCCGCGCCCCACCTTTAAACGAGCACTACGCCGTATCAGCGTGATAAGCGTGGTGATCTCTATGACCCTGGTCTGGCTATTGCTGAGTACCGCATCAGTCTTTACGTTAAAACAGTATGCGCAGAAGAATCTGGCGCTGACGGCCGCCACAATGAGCCGTAGTCTTGAAGCCGCGCTGGTTTTCGATGACAGCGCTGCGGCAGAAGAGACGCTGGCCACGCTCGGCAGGCAGGGGCAGTTTTCAGAAGCGCTGGTGCTGGATAACCAGCAAAATCACTTCGCCGTCTGGCGTAATACGGACCTGGTTCGGCAGGAGAAATTCAGCGGGATCATCAGCAAATGGCTGTTTCCTGAACCAACAACCCAGCCAATCTGGCATCTGGGGAAGGTCGTCGGCGAACTTCGGCTGACGGCGCTGGACAGCCTGATAAGCCACTTCCTCGGCATATCTATCATCGTTTTGACTGGCAGTATTCTGCTGGCCTCATTTATCGCCTTATTGCTGACGCATTCTCTGCACCACGGTATCGTCACCGCCTTACAAAGCATTACCGAAGTGGTCCATGACATCCGGGAAAACCGCCACTTCTCCCGCCGGGTCCCTGAAGAGCGCATCGAGGAGTTCCATCTGTTTGCCCAGGACTTTAATAGCCTGTTGGGTGAAATGGAGGACTGGCAGCAGCAGCTGCAGGCTAAAAATGCCCAGCTGTTACGCACGTCGTTACATGATCCCCTCACCGGGCTGGCCAATCGCGCGGCGTTTCGCAACGTCATCAGTACATTAATGAAAGATGAGGCTGCCCGACGCAGTTCGGCATTACTCTTTCTTGATGGCGATAATTTTAAGCTGATTAATGATAACTGGGGTCATGCAACGGGAGACAAGGTCCTCATCGAAGTCGCCAGCCGGCTGATGAATTTTGTCAGCAAGCACCATCAGGCCTGGCGTTTAGGCGGGGACGAATTCGCGATCTTGTTGCGTGACGTTCACTCAGAGGCGGAAGTAAAGACGCTCTGCGCATCGTTATCCAGCCAGTTTCTTGAGCCGTTTAATCTGCATAACGGCCATACTGCGACCCTGTCGCTCAGCATCGGCTATGCGCTGGCCTGGGAACATGCGTCAGCGGAGAATCTGCAGGAGTTCGCCGATCAAAATATGTATCGGATGAAACACCGGCGTATTCCGCAAGTACAAAAATAAAAGGAACCACAATGCTCAGGAAATATTTTGCTCCCGCGCTGATGGCCGCGGTTTTACTCACCGGCTGTCAGGCCCCGCAAGGGAAATTCTCTCAGGAACAGGTTGCCGCCATGAAGTCTTACGGCTTTACGGAAAGTGATGGCGACTGGTCGCTGGGTTTGTCCGACAGCATCCTGTTTGATAAAAACGACTACCATCTGCGCAGCGATAGCCAGGCGCAAATCCAGAAAATGGCCTCTCGTCTGGCTGCTACCGGGATTACGCACGCTCGGTTAGACGGACACACCGATAACTACGGTGAAGACAGCTATAACGAAATGCTGTCGCTTAAACGCGCCGATATCGTCGCGGATGACTGGGCGAAGGGAGCCAATATCCCGCGCAGCAATTTAACGACCCGTGGATTAGGTAAAAAATATCCGATCGCCAGCAACGATACGGCGAAAGGACGTGCTGAAAACCGCCGCGTTACGGTGGTCATCAGCACGCCGTAGGCACTTAGTCGACCGACTTCGCGAGCAAGACGGCCGTTGCCGCCCGCCAGCGTAGATAGTCAATGACCAGTCCTGCCGCGAGGCTGGCGCCCATTAACGGTAGCGCCAGCCCCAGCATCACTGCAATCGCCAGCGTGAGCGCGCGGGCGGGCCATCCCAGGTTGAACCACGCCTGAATCAGGGTATTCGCCGGGTTAAACGCCGCATGAGCCGGCCGCCGGATCCACCACAGACGATATCCCACCACAATCATCACGCACAGCGCGATCCCAAACGCGATCAGCAGCAGCTGATTGGCAAGACCAAACAGAATCCCCATATGGAAATCCACGCCCCAGCGGGTCAGCTTCGCCATTAACGGGAAATCGGCAAAGCGGGTGCGATCAACAACCTGCATGCTCTCCCCGTCAACTGCCACCGCGTCCACCTGCGTTGGCCAGCTTCGGTCAATTTCATTGACCGTCCACGCACGCCCCGCCGCTGCCGGAGGTCGGATTTCCAGCTTGCTGGCATTGAGACCCGCCGCGCGCGCGATTGTCAGCACCCGATCAAACTGTTCGCCTTTCGCCGCCGGCGCCGCATCGGCCATATGCCCCATATGATGTTCGGCATGCGGATCATTCGGCATCGGCATTGCGCTATGCAGCTGCGTATTCACCTGCGGGGTCAGCCAGCCGAATGCCGCGCGCATTTTATCCACATTGCCACCGGCCCACTGCGACCAGGTCAGCCCGGTGGCGGAGAAGAGCAGCATACCTGCCAGTAGCACCCAGCCGAGAGAAACATGCAGACGACGGCTATTCTGCATACGATTATTGATCCGCTTGCGGGGACGAGTCATCGCCCAGAGGACAATGCCACCGAGTGCCGCAACCCACATCCATGATGCAGCCAGCTCGCTATAAAGCCGGCCGCTATCCCCGAGCAGCAATGATTTATGGGCGTAATCGATCCACTGGCGCAACGGTAAAATTCCGCTGGTGCCATAGACCGTCATATCGCCCTTCACTTTCAGCGTTACCGGGTCGATAAAGATCGCCCGGGACTCAGACTCTCCCAACTGCGGATCGGCAAACATCACCCGCGTGGTCTCCCCGGCCTTAATAGCCGGGCGCACCGCCTGTAAACGAAGATTCCCCTGAGTCGTCTCTTCCGCGACCATCAGCTGGGCGCTAAGCGGCTGACGATCGCCGTTCAGCGAACCATGAAGGGCATCCTGATAGAGCCAGTTCTCCAGCTGTGGAGTGGCCACGTACAGCGTCCCGGTAAGGGCCGCCACGAAGATAAACGGCCCGATAAACAGACCAATATAAAAATGGAGACGTCGCAGCAGGTTCAGCCATGCCGCGCGTGAGGTGCAGGTAGTCATACTTTTCCTTTCTGAAAGCAAAAAGAGAACGTAGCGCTGTGCGCATTGTTATTTTAGAAAGCAGAAAAAGCAGACAGACGCGGCGGCGCGCGGGTTTCGGGGTACAGCCAGGGGAAGAAATGCCGGCGCTTGAGCACCAGACAGGGGAAAAGCACGCGCACGCGGCGCAGGATAACGGAGATAAGCAGCGCCAGCGCAAAGAGCAGCCCCGGTACGTGAGCCAGCAGCACGCAGTAGCCACAGGCCTCCGCATGGTCGAGCGGCATCGTGTGCGTCGACTGGGGCGCAGGAGAGACCGCCGGGTGGGACATCGCCTGCTCATGCGGCATATCCGCCATCATCATCGCATGATGCATGCCGGGCATAGCGCTCATCGGATCTTTTTGCAGTGACACCGAGATCAGCGGCGCAACCACAATCAGCAGGATCGAAAACAGCGCCAGCCATGCGGCTCGCCGTATAAACGCTGATTGTAGAGAAAGTTTGCTGACCACCGCCCCTCCGAAATGAGAGCGATATTGTAAATGATTTACATCAGAATGGTTAAATTGAAGATAAAAAAAGGGCCGGCCCAACGGGCCAGCCCTTTTCATCAGGATGTCGCGAAAGCGAATCTTAGTTAAGACGCTCTTTGATACGAGCAGACTTACCGGTACGCTCACGCAGGTAGTACAGTTTAGCTTTACGTACAGCACCACGACGTTTAACAGCAATGCTGTCAACTACCGGAGAGTGAGTCTGGAAGACACGCTCAACGCCTTCGCCGTTGGAAATTTTACGAACAGTGAATGCAGAGTGCAGACCGCGGTTACGAATAGCGATAACCACGCCCTCGAATGCCTGCAGACGTTTTTTGGAACCTTCAACAACCCATACTTTCACTTCCACGGTATCACCCGGACGGAAGGAAGGTACGTCCTGCTTCATCTGTTCTTGTTCAAGTTGCTTAATAATGTTGCTCATAATTTAATCTCTTATCCTGGGTAAACTGATATTGGGGGCTTACGCCATCCCATCATGTTTATGCTGCTGTTTTGCGTGTTCAGTTTTGAACTCCGCCAGCAACTTTGCTTGCTCTTCAGTCAGAGCCAGGTTTTCCAAAAGTTCAGGTCTTCTAAGCCAGGTACGGCCCAGCGACTGTTTCAAACGCCAGCGACGAATCTCAGCATGGTTTCCCGACAGCAAAACTGGCGGTACTTCCATCTCTTCTAACACTTCAGGACGGGTATAGTGTGGACAGTCCAGCAATCCATCGGCAAAGGAATCTTCCGTTGCCGATGCCTCATGACCCAGAACCCCCGGAATAAACCGGGAAACGGAGTCAATCAGCGTCATGGCTGGTAACTCACCACCGCTGAGGACGTAATCACCGATTGACCATTCTTCGTCAATTTCGGTCTGGATTACGCGCTCATCTATGCCTTCATAGCGACCGCACACCAGAATCAGTTTCTGATTCGTTGCCAGTTCGCTGACGCCCGCTTGATCAAGCTTGCGTCCCTGAGGTGACAGATAAATCACCTTTGCGCCTTCACCTGCCGCGGCTTTTGCTGTGTGAATGGCATCCCGTAAGGGTTGCACCATCATTAGCATCCCCGGTCCGCCGCCGTAAGGACGATCGTCCACGGTACGGTGCCGGTCATGAGCAAAGTCACGAGGACTCCAGCTCTGGATGCTCAGCAGGCCATTTTTTACTGCCCGGCCAGTTACCCCGTAATCGGTAATTGCGCGGAACATTTCAGGAAACAGGCTAATTATGCCAATCCACATAGCGCCGTCTTTTACCGTTTATCCGGAGAATTTAAAAACCAGGATCCCAGTCTACTTCGATGGTACGAGTAGCGAGATCGACTTTCTTGATAACCTGCCCATCGAGGAACGGAACCAGCCGCTCCTTGATACCAAATGCATCTTTCAGGTTTGCCTTAATGACGAGAACGTCATTTGACCCGGTTTCCATCATGTCGATGACTTTACCAAGGCCATAGCCTTCTGTGGTTACTACCTGGCAGCCCATCAGGTCTTTCCAGTAATAGTCACCCTCTTCGAGCTTCGGCAGCTGCGAGGAATCCACGACAATTTCGCAATTAGTCAGCAGATTCGCAGCATCACGATCGTCAATGCCTTTCAGCTTAATAACGATGTCCTGATTATGGTGGCGCCAGCTTTCCAGCTCAACGACCTGCCACTGACCCGCCTTCTGGATTAACCAGGGCTGATAGTCAAAAATGCTTTCGGCGTCTTCGGTGGAGGAAAACACTCTGAGCCAACCACGGATACCGTAGGAAGAACCCATCTTGCCCAATACGATCGGATCAACAGGTGCTTGTGCGGTGTGTTGCTTGCTCATCATGACCACCGTGACAGATTAAGCTGCTTTGTTTGCTGCTTTGATCAGCGCTGCAACGCGATCGGAAACGGTAGCGCCCTGGCCAACCCAGTGAGCGATACGATCCAGATCCAGACGCGTTTCTTCTTCGTTCGCAGAAGCGATCGGGTTGAAGAAACCAACGCGCTCGATGAAGCGACCGTTGCGTGCATTACGGCTGTCGGTGACAACAACCTGGTAGAACGGACGCTTTTTAGCGCCGTGACGAGCTAAACGAATAGTTACCATAACATCCTCTTGTGTGAATAGAACACCCGGGCCCCATCGAGGAACGGAGCCCGGGTGTCATATTAAAAGCCCGAAAATTTTACTGATTTCTGGGGAAATTGCAATCAGCATATGCTGCGCATAGGCTAAATAGGGCAAATAAGCTCGCCAGATATCATCGACCGCCCGGGAACCCTGGCGGCATCATCCCTTTCATCCCACGCATCATCTTCATCATGCCGCCTTTCGACTTCATCTTCTTCATCATGCGCTGCATATCGTCAAACTGCTTGAGCAGACGGTTCACGTCCTGCACCTGCATCCCGCAGCCGGCGGCGATACGACGCTTACGTGAACCTTTAATGATTTCCGGCTTAGCGCGCTCTTTCAGGGTCATCGAGTTGATGATCGCTTCCATCCGCACCAGCACTTTGTCGTCCATCTGCGATTTAACGTTATCCGGGATCTGCCCCATACCCGGCAGTTTGCCCATCAGGCTGGCCATGCCGCCCATGTTCTTCATCTGCCGCAGCTGCTCGAGGAAGTCGGTCAGGTCAAAGCCATCGCCCTTCTTCAGCTTGGAGGCCAGTTTCTCAGCCTGCGCGCGGTCAACCTTGCTCTCGATATCTTCGATCAGCGACAGCACGTCGCCCATGCCGAGAATACGGGAAGCAATACGATCCGGGTGGAATGGCTCCAGCGCTTCGGTCTTTTCGCCGACGCCGAGGAACTTAATCGGCTTACCGGTGATGTGACGAATCGACAGCGCGGCACCGCCGCGGGCGTCGCCGTCCACTTTGGTCAACACCACGCCGGTCAGCGGTAGCGCTTCGTTAAACGCCTTGGCGGTATTTGCGGCATCCTGACCGGTCATCGCATCAACGACGAACAGCGTTTCTACCGGATTAAGAGAAGCGTGGACCTGTTTGATTTCGTCCATCATCGCTTCATCAACGTGCAGACGACCGGCGGTATCCACCAGCAGCACGTCGTAGAACTTCAGCTTCGCTTCTTTCAGCGCGGCGTTAACGATATCGATCGGCTTCTGGCCCACATCGGACGGGAAGAAATCAACGTTAACCTGCTCAGCCAGCGTTTCCAGCTGTTTAATCGCCGCCGGGCGATAAACGTCCGCGGAGACCACCAGCACTTTCTTCTTGTGCTTCTCACGCAGGAATTTACCCAGCTTGGCGACGCTGGTAGTTTTACCCGCCCCCTGCAGACCCGCCATCAGCACGACGGCCGGCGGCTGAGCGGCTAAATCCAGCGCCTGGTTCTCTTCGCCCATCGCCGCAACCAGCTCGTTACGTACGATTTTGACAAACTCCTGACCCGGGGTCAGGCTTTTGTTCACTTCATGACCCACCGCGCTCTCTTTGACGCGGCTGATGAAGTCACGAACGACCGGCAGCGCGACGTCCGCCTCCAGCAGCGCCATGCGGACTTCACGCAGGGTGTCTTTAATATTGTCTTCGGTAAGGCGTCCGCGGCCGCTAATGTTGCGCAGCGAACGCGACAAACGATCGGTTAAATTATCAAACATTGTCTCTCGCCTGAGGTGGAAACTGTCGGTCGCAGCAGCGACACGAAAACACGGATTTGGCGCAGTATAACACGACATGAAGCGCGATGTGATGCAACGGTTGGAGCAGACGTCGCGTGACGCTATACTGCTTCTCTTTCTTATTTAGTCAACAGTCGACACCCATATGCCTGTTTTTGCTCTGCTCGCGCTTGTCGCCTATTCCATCAGCCTTGCGCTGATCATCCCTGGCCTGTTGCAAAAAAACAGCAGCTGGCGGCGGATGGCGATTCTTTCCGCAACTATTGCGTTGATTTGTCATGCTTTTGCGCTGGAGTCACGTATTTTCCCCGGCGGCGAGAGCGGACAGAATCTCAGTTTATTAAACGTCGGTTCGCTGGTCAGTCTGATGATCTGTACCGTGATGACTATCGTCGCGTCGCGTAACCGCGGCTGGCTGCTGCTGCCTATCGTCTACGCATTTGCGTTGATAAACCTGGCTTTCGCCACTTTCGTGCCGAACGAATACATCACCCACCTGGAAACCACGCCGGGAATGCTGGTGCACATCGGCCTGTCGCTCTTCTCTTACGCAACGCTGATTATTGCCGCGCTGTATGCGCTCCAGCTGGCATGGATCGATTATCAGCTGAAGAACAAAAAGCTGGCCTTCAGCCATGAAATGCCGCCGCTGATGAGTATCGAGCGTAAAATGTTTCATATTACGCAGGTCGGCGTGGTCCTGCTGACGCTGACGCTGTGCACCGGTTTGTTTTATATGCATAACCTGTTTAGCACGGAAAATATCGATAAGGCCGTGCTGTCGATCGTTGCGTGGTTCGTCTATATCGTTCTGTTATGGGGCCACTATCATGAAGGATGGCGCGGTCGTCGGGTCGTCTGGTTTAACGTCACCGGCGCCGGCCTGCTGACGCTGGCTTACTTTGGCAGCCGCGTGCTTCAACAGTTTATTAGTTAACCCCGAACACCCGCCTGTCCCGGTAGGTGCCATCATTGCAGAAAGCCTGAAGACTGGCGCGATCAGCGCCAGCAGGCTCATAAAATAGCCTACCGGGCCAGGCGTTAAGGAGTCCCCCCTGGAACACATATCTACCACCACGCTGATCGTGACGCTGATTATCATGGTGATTATCTCTGCCTATTTCTCTGGTTCTGAAACCGGGATGATGACCCTGAACCGCTATCGACTGCGGCATATGGCGAAACAAGGCAACCGCCAGGCAAAGCGCGTAGAAAAGCTGCTGCGTAAACCCGACCGCTTAATCAGCCTGGTGCTGATTGGCAATAACCTCGTCAACATCCTCGCCTCCGCGCTGGGGACGATTGTCGGTATGCGTCTGTATGGCGATGCCGGGGTGGCCATTGCCACCGGCGTGCTGACCTTCGTGGTCCTGGTTTTTGCCGAGGTCCTGCCTAAAACCATCGCGGCGCTGTATCCGGAAAAGGTCGCCTACCCGAGCAGCTTCTTACTGGCGCCACTACAGGTGCTGATGATGCCGCTGGTCTGGCTGCTGAACACCATCACCCGCCTCCTGATGCGCATGATGGGCATCAAAACCGATATCATCGTCAGCGGCGCGCTGAGCAAAGATGAGCTGCGCACCATCGTGAACGAGTCGCGCACCCAAATCTCCCGCCGTAACCAGGACATGCTGCTGTCGGTGTTGGATCTCGAAAAGGTCAGCGTCGATGACATCATGGTCCCGCGCAATGAAATTATCGGTATTGATATTAACGACGACTGGAAATCGATCGTTCGCCAGCTGACCCACTCTCCTCACGGACGCATCGTGCTGTATCGCGGCTCGCTGGACGACGCCATCAGCATGCTGCGCGTACGTGAAGCCTATCGCCTGATGACCGAGAAAAAAGAGTTCACTAAAGAGGTGATGCTGCGCGCCGCCGACGAAATTTACTTCGTGCCGGAAGGAACGCCGCTCAGCACGCAGCTGGTGAAGTTCCAGCGCAATAAGAAGAAAGTAGGCCTGGTGGTCGATGAGTACGGTGATATCCAGGGGCTGGTGACGGTAGAAGATATTCTCGAAGAGATTGTCGGTGACTTCACCACCTCAATGTCGCCGACGCTGGCTGAAGAGGTCACGCCGTTAACTGACGGAACCGTCATCATCGATGGCAGCGCCAACGTGCGTGAAATCAATAAAGCGTTTAACTGGCATCTGCCGGAAGATGAGGCCCGAACGGTTAACGGGATTATTCTGGAGGCACTGGAAGAGATCCCGGTTCCCGGCACGCGCGTGCGCATCGAGCAATATGATATCGATATTCTCGACGTCCAGGACAACATGATTAAGCAGGTGAAGGTCAAGCCGGTGAAGCCCCTTCGTGAAAGCGCCGCCGAGTAATCGACAGGCCTGAGGCAGAGACGGTGGACCTGGGTTCGCCGTTTTTTTTGCCCGCCACTCTCCAGGCAACAAAACCGCGGGGCGATAAAAAAACGGCCGCCCTCAGGCGGCCGTTGGAGGCGAATTATTTCGCTTTCGCCACGGTGACCATCGCTGCGCGAATGGTACGACCGTTCAGGGTATAACCCTTTTGCATCACGCCCAGCACGTTGCCAGCCGCCACATCGTCAGACTCAACCATGGCGATGGCCTGGTGCACGTTAGGATCCAGCGGCACATTGGTATCGGCAATCACTTCCACACCGAATTTGCGTACGACATCCAGCATCGACTTCAGCGTCAGCTCGATACCTTCAACCATGGAAGCCATGTCCGGATTGGCTTTATCGGCCACTTCCAGCGCGCGGTCCAGGCTGTCGATTACCGGCAGCAGTTCGTTAACGAACTTCTCCAGAGCAAATTTGTGCGCTTTTTCCACGTCCAGCTCGGTACGACGACGCAGGTTTTCCATTTCCGCTTTTATGCGCAGGACACCATCGCGTTCACGAGTCTGAGCTTCAGCCAGCTGCGCTTCCAGATTCGCAATTTTTTCATCGCGCGGATCCACCTGCTCAGCAGAAACTTCAGGCTCAACCGCCTCAACGTTCTCGTGCTGTTCCGTGATAATTTCTTCCGGGGCTTGCCCGTCAGGCGTTTTCTGTTCTTTACTACTCATGAATTTCTCCGCGTTTTTTTTCGCATTCATCTCGCTAACTTCGCTTATTATGGGGATCCGTTTCCGGGTTTCAAGGGAAGCTGTCAGATTGTCATCATTCATTTAACGCAAGGACATCCAGAACATGAAGAACCATTTCAAGTGTATAGGCATTGTGGGACACCCTCGTCACCCAACCGCGCTGACCACACATGAAATGCTCTGGCGCTGGCTCTCCGGCAAAGGCTACGAGGTTCTGGTCGAACAACAGATTGCCCATGAGCTTCAGCTTAGCAACGTCAAAACGGGCACGCTGGCGGAAATTGGTCAGCAGGCGGATCTGGCGGTAGTGGTGGGCGGCGACGGCAACATGCTCGGCGCAGCGCGAACGCTGGCACGTTATGATATCAACGTCATCGGCATTAACCGCGGCAACCTCGGTTTTCTGACCGATCTTGACCCGGATAACGCCCTACAGCAGCTCGCCGACGTACTGGAAGGCCACTACATTTCGGAAAAACGTTTTTTGCTGGAAGCCCAGGTCTGCCAGCAAGATTGCCAGAAGCGCATCAGTACCGCGATTAATGAAGTGGTCCTGCATCCGGGCAAAGTTGCGCATATGATTGAGTTCGAAGTGTATATCGATGAGGTATTTGCCTTCTCCCAGCGTTCTGACGGCCTGATTATCTCCACGCCGACGGGTTCCACCGCCTATTCATTATCCGCCGGCGGCCCCATCCTGACCCCCTCCCTGGATGCCATTACCCTGGTCCCTATGTTCCCGCATACCCTCTCGGCGCGTCCGCTGGTGATTAACGGTGACAGCACCATTCGCCTGCGTTTTTCCCAGCGCTGCAGCGATCTGGAGATCAGTTGCGACAGCCAGATAGCGCTGCCGATTCAGGATGGCGAGGATGTCCTTATCCACCGCTGCGATTATCATCTGAACCTCATTCATCCAAAAGATTACAGCTATTTCAATACATTGAGCACCAAACTCGGCTGGTCGAAAAAATTGTTCTGATTTTAGCAGCTGCCTCTTTACTGGATAAAAAACCAGTCTATACTGTACTAAAACACAGTAATGGTTTTTCATACAGGAAGGCAGCTATGCTGGCGCAACTCACCATCAGTAACTTTGCTATCGTTCGTGAACTGGAAATCGATTTTCACAGCGGAATGACCGCGATCACCGGGGAAACCGGTGCAGGGAAATCTATTGCCATTGATGCGCTAGGGCTGTGCCTTGGCGGAAGAGCCGAAGCAGACATGGTGCGAAGAGGCGCCAGCCGCGCAGACCTGTGCGCCCGCTTCGCCTTAAAAGATACTCCGGCGGCGCAGCGCTGGCTGGAGGAGAACCAGCTGGAAAGCGGACGTGAGTGTTTACTTCGCCGCGTCATCAGTACCGACGGGCGCTTCCGCGGTTTTATTAACGGTACCGCCGTCCCGCTTTCTCAGCTTCGTGAGCTCGGCCAGCTGCTTATCCAGATTCACGGCCAGCATGCGCACCAGCTGCTGACCCGACCTGAACATCAGAAAACCCTGCTCGATGGCTACACCGGTGAGTATGCGCTTACTCAGCGTATGGCTGAACACTATCGTCAGTGGCATCAAAGCTGCCGCGAGCTGGCTCAGCATCAGCAGCAGAGCCAGGAACGCGCTGCCCGCGCCGATCTGCTGCAATATCAGCTGAAAGAATTAAATGAGTTCAATCCACAGCCGGGCGAGTTCGAACAAATCGATGAAGAGTACAAACGCCTGGCCAACAGCGGCCAGCTGCTGACCACCTGTCAGCACGCGCTGACGGTGCTCGCAGACGGCGAAGAAGCCAACCTGCAAAGCCAGCTCTACACCGCCAGGCAACTGGTGACTGAGCTCGTCGGGATGGACAGCAAACTCTCGGGGGTGCTGGATATGCTTGAAGAGGCGGCGATTCAGCTCAGCGAAGCCAGCGACGAACTGCGTCACTATAGCGACCGTCTGGATCTCGACCCGAATCGTCTGTTCGAGCTGGAGCAGCGCATCTCTCGTCAGATAGCCCTGGCGCGTAAGCATCAGATCACCCCGGAAGAGCTCCCCGCATTTTATCAGGGCCTGCTGGAAGAGCAGCGGCTGCTCGACGACAGCGCGGGCTCGCTGGAATCCCTTAGCCAGACCGTGGTAGAACACCATCAGCTGGCGCTAGAGACTGCTCAGCAGCTGCACGCTCTGCGGCAAAGCAGCGCGGCAGAGCTGGCGCAGTTAATCACCGAGAGTATGCGCTCACTTTCCATGCCTCACGGGGTATTTGCCATCGAGGTTGCCTTTGATGAGCGTCATCTCACCGCCGAAGGGGCCGACCGTATCGAGTTTCGCGTCACGACGAACCCGGGGCAGCCGCTTCAGCCCATTGCTAAAGTCGCCTCCGGTGGCGAACTGTCGCGTATTGCGTTGGCCATTCAGGTCATTACTGCGCGGAAGATGGAAACGCCGGCCCTGATTTTCGATGAGGTAGATGTCGGTATCAGCGGCCCGACGGCGGCAGTCGTAGGCAAACTGCTGCGTCAGCTGGGCGAATCTACCCAGGTCATGTGCGTCACTCACCTGCCGCAGGTTGCCGGCTGTGGCCATCATCATTTCTTCGTCTGCAAAGAGACCGACGGCGAGATGACGGAAACCCATATGCACCCGCTCGACAAACGGGCGCGACTGCAGGAACTGGCCCGTCTGCTGGGCGGTAGCGAAGTCACCCGTAACACGCTGGCAAACGCGAAAGAGTTGCTCGCGGCGTAAACTTTTTGATTTTCGCAGAGTCATAGTGAACAGCAAATTGCCGTAAGACCTGCAGTCGAAGGTTTCCAACTGGGCAAAGGTCTATTATTATCGGCATATTACAGATGAGCCACGTACTGCTCGGGCCCGAAAAGGAATAAAATCACTATGCGCTGTAAAACGCTGACTGCTGCCGCAGCGGTTCTTCTCATGTTGACCGCAGGCTGTTCCACTCTGGAACGAGTGGTTTACCGTCCTGATATCAACCAGGGTAACTATCTGGCACCCAACGATGTAGCAAAAATTCGTGTCGGCATGACGCAACAGCAGGTTGCTTATGCGCTGGGTACCCCAATGATGTCGGATCCGTTTGGTACCAACACCTGGTTCTATGTTTTCCGTCAGCAGCCTGGGCATGAAAAAATCACCCAGCAGACGCTAACGCTGACCTTCAACAGTAGCGGCGTGTTAACCAACATTGATAACAAACCGGCTCTGACCAACGAGTAATGCGGTAAGCACCTTGCTGCAAAAAGACAAAAAGCGCTCACTGAGCGCTTTTTTTATCCCGTTCGCCGCTATTTCCCGGCGTTTTTCTCCGCGCGCTGACGACGCAGCTCTTTCGGATCGGCAATCAGCGGACGGTAGATTTCCACCCGATCGCCATCATGCACCACATCATGCAGCTTAACCGGGCGACTGTATATTCCGACCTTGTTCTTCGCCAGATCGATATCGCCGCGCAGCGCCAGCAGGCCACTGGCAATAATCGCCTGTTCGACCGTGGCGCCCTCTTCAAGCTTTACGCTTTGCAGGTACTGCTTCTCCGGCAGAGCATAGGCAACTTCCACCACGATGTTAGCCGACACGATAAACCTCTTTGGCCCTGGCCGTGAAAGCCTGCACCATATTTAACGCCAGCTCTTTGAAGATGCGACCAAACGCCATCTCAATCAGCATGTTGGTGAATTCAAAATCAAGATGAAACTCAATTTTGCAGGCATCCGAGCTCAGCGGGATAAACTTCCAGCCGCCAATCAGCTTTTTAAACGGGCCATCGACCAGACTCATTAAAATGCTCTGGTTACTGGTAAGGGTATTGCGTGTCGTAAAGGTCTTACTGATGCCTGCTTTGGACACATCAACCGCCGCCATCATCTGCGTCGGCCCAGACTCCAGCACACGGCTCCCGGTGCAGCCCGGCAAAAAATCAGGATAGGACTTCACGTCATTTACGAGTTGATACATCTGTTCCACACTGAAGGGCACCAGCGCAGTACGGCTAATCTGAGGCATAGCAAGTTCCACATTTATACACGTCGCAAATAATATCATTTATCTGCCGCTAAAAAAAACGCTGTGCCGCAACTCGTGCTAAGATAGCGCATTACACCTCGCAGGATGGATTGAGGTACTGTGTTCCCGTTTAGCAATGACTTCAGGACATTATGACCAAGAAAAAAGCCCACAAACCTGGATCAGCCACCATTGCGCTGAATAAACGCGCCCGCCATGAATACTTTATCGAAGATGAATACGAGGCTGGTCTTGCCCTGCAAGGGTGGGAAGTCAAATCTCTGCGCGCCGGCAAAGCCAACATCAGCGACAGCTATGTCATCCTGAAGGATGGCGAAGCCTATCTCTTCGGTGCCAACTTTACGCCGATGGCCGTGGCATCGACCCACTACGTCTGCGACCCGACGCGTACCCGTAAGCTGCTGCTTAATCAGCGCGAGCTGGATGCCCTGTACGGCCGCATCAACCGTGAAGGTTACACCGTCGTCGCCCTGTCGCTGTACTGGAAGAACGCCTGGTGCAAAGTGAAAATCGGCGTCGCCAAAGGTAAGAAGCAGCATGACAAGCGTACCGATCTCAAAGATCGCGAGTGGGCGCTGGATAAAGCCCGCATTATGAAACACGCTGGCCGCTAATACCCTCTTTTTAAGGGCCGGCTCAGCTGGCCCTTATGCGCTATATCGTTGTTGATGCTGCTTTTTCACCCACCCCGCCCCCATAATCGTGCGAACGAGTGCTGGTAACTTCATTCACAAATCTGTTATACTCGCCTTAACACATTGGGGCTGATTCTGGATTCGACGGGATTCGCGAAACCCAAGGTGCATGCCGAGGGGCGGTTGGCCTCGTAAAAAGCCGCAAAAAAATAGTCGCAAACGACGAAAACTACGCTTTAGCAGCTTAATAACCTGCTAAGAGCCCTCTCTCCCTAGCTTCCGCTCTTAAGACGGGGAATAAAGAGAGGTCAAACCCAAAAGAGATCGCGTGGAAGCCCTGCCTGGGGTTGAAGCGTTAAAACTAATCAGGCTAGTTTGTCAGTGGCGTGTCCGTCCGCAGCTGGCCAGCGAATGTAAAGACTGGACTAAGCATGTAGTGCCGAGGATGTAGGAATTTCGGACGCGGGTTCAACTCCCGCCAGCTCCACCAAAATTCTCCATCGGTGATTACCAGAGTCATCCGATGAAGTCCTGAAAGCCCGCACGGCGCAAGCCCTGCGGGCTTTTTTGTGCCCTTAATTCGTCCCGTTAAACCTGAACCTCCTGATGAAATCCCGCCCCACCATCAGCCTGGACGCTGGCACGATGGCGCCGTTCCCATGCTGCGGCGCCAGACCCCCGGCGCCTGGCCATACTGGCGCTTGAAGCTGCGATTGAAGGATTGCTGGGAGTCAAAGCCCAGCGCGATGGCCACGTTCAGAATCGGCTCGTCGCTGCGGGTTAAGCGCTCAAGCGATTTTTGCAGCTTCCGGGCGCGGATGTATTCGCCGATGGGATGACCGGTATGCTCTTTGAAGATCCGCTGAAGATGCCATTTTGAATAACCTGCCCGCCTGGAGACCGTATCAATATCGAGGCGGCTTTCAAGGTTATTATCAATCCAGTCAAGTAAATCATGTATAAAAGCGCCAGTGTTCATGCCGGGTTCCCCTGGGCTGTTAATAAAAGTATCTTTATCTAATACATTTAAAAGTGACCTGCTTTTGCATAAATTGCAAGTTTTATTGTTACATTAAAATCCCTGCCTGAAATGTGCCTTTCCCGCGCAACGGAAACAGCACATAAAGTGCAACAATTATTCTTGCACTTAGTTAAGCGCCTTCCTACAATCGCCGCGATAGTGTATTCGCAACTGTTACAGTTTTGTGGCGATGAACGACACAAATGGCCTTAAGCCTGCCCGGACATAGGAAGTCGCGCCGCGTCCTTCGCTGCGTCTTGCCCGGCGGCAACAATTACCGGAATAAAAATAATGAGCCTGCAAAAAACCTGGGTTAACTTTTATCTGCGCGGACTGGGGAGCGCAGTCATCGCCATGCTACTTGCCAGCTGCGATAACAGCGCTGCGCAAAACGCCGCTCCGCAAGCCCCTGCCGTCAGCGCCGCTGACGTAGTGGTGAAATCCATTAGCCAGTGGGACAGCTTTAACGGCCGAATTGAAGCGGTAGAAAGCGTTCAGCTCCGTCCACGCGTCTCCGGCTACATTGAAAAAGTGAACTACACCGACGGCCAGGAAGTGAAAAAGGGCGAGGTGCTATTCACTATCGATGACAGAACCTATCGCGCCGCCCTCGAGCAGGCGCAGGCAACGCTGGCAAGAGCCAAAACACAGGCCAGCCTGGCGCGCAGCGAGGCCAGTCGTACCGACAAATTAATCAACACCAACGTGGTATCCCGCGAGGAGTGGGAGCAGCGCCGTTCGGCCGCTACCCAGGCGCAGGCCGACATCCAGGCCGCACAGGCAGCCGTTGATGCCGCTCAACTTAACCTTGATTTTACCAAAGTGACCGCCCCTATCGATGGCCGCGCCAGCCGCGCGCTGATCACCAGCGGTAACCTCGTAACCGCTGGTGACAGCGCCAGCGTGCTGACGACAGTGGTCTCGCAGAAGACGGTCTACGTCTATTTTGATGTCGACGAATCAACCTACCTTCACTATCAAAACCTCGCCCGCAGTGGCCAAGGGGCTGCCAGCAATCACCTTGCGCTCCCGGTTGAGATTGGTCTTGTCGGAGAGGACGGCTACCCCCATCAGGGGAAAGTGGATTTCCTCGATAATCAGCTAACCCCGAGCACCGGCACTATCCGGATGCGCGCGCTGCTGGATAACACCCAGCGTCAGTTCATACCGGGCCTGTTTGCCCGCGTGCGCCTGCCGGGCAGCGCTGAATTCCAGGCCACGCTGATCGACGACAAAGCGGTCCTGACCGATCAGGATCGGAAATACGTCTATATCGTTGATAAAGACGGTAAAGCGCAGCGCCGTGATATCAAACCGGGTCGCCTGGCCGCCGGTTTACGCATCGTCCAGCAGGGGCTGAATCCTGGCGATAAAGTCATCGTCGAGGGTTTGCAAAAAGTGTTTATGCCCGGGATGCCGGTTAACGCGAAAACCGTGGCGATGACCACCAGCACCGCCCTCAACTGATCCCTTACCAGAGAATCCGACGCATGGACTTTTCCCGCTTTTTTATCGACAGGCCGATTTTCGCCGCGGTGCTGTCGATTTTGATTTTTATTACCGGGCTCATCGCCATCCCGCTGCTACCGGTCAGCGAATACCCTGACGTCGTACCGCCGAGTGTGCAGGTACGCGCGGAGTATCCGGGCGCCAACCCGAAAGTGATCGCCGAGACCGTGGCGACGCCGCTGGAAGAAGCGATCAACGGCGTCGAAAACATGATGTACATGAAGTCTGTCGCCGGCTCCGACGGCGTACTGGTCACCACCGTCACCTTCCGCCCAGGCACCGATCCGGATCAGGCGCAGGTTCAGGTACAAAACCGGGTATCGCAGGCCGAAGCGCGTCTGCCGGAAGACGTACGCCGTCTGGGGATTACCACCCAGAAACAGTCACCGACGCTCACCCTGGTGGTGCATCTGTTTTCGCCCAACGGTAAATACGATTCGCTATATATGCGTAACTACGCCACCTTAAAAGTGAAGGACGAACTGGCGCGCCTGCCCGGCGTCGGCCAAATCCAGATTTTTGGTGCCGGCGAATACGCCATGCGAATCTGGCTGGATCCGAATAAGGTGGCCGCACGTGGGTTGACCGCCTCCGATGTGGTGACGGCGATGCAGGAGCAAAACGTGCAGGTGTCCGCCGGGCAGCTTGGCGCCGAGCCATTGCCGAAAGAGAGCGACTTCCTGATCTCGATTAACGCCCAGGGTCGTCTGCACACGGAGGAAGAGTTCGGTAATATCATTCTCAAAACGGCCCAGGATGGTTCGCTGGTACGCCTGCGCGACGTTGCACGCATCGAAATGGGGTCGGGCAGCTATGCGCTACGTTCCCAGCTTAACAATAAAGATGCGGTCGGGATCGGTATCTTCCAGTCGCCGGGGGCCAACGCCATTGATTTGTCGAATGCGGTACGCGCCAAAATGGACGAACTGTCCACGCGTTTCCCGGAAGATATGAAGTGGGCCGCCCCTTACGACCCCACCGTTTTTGTGCGCGACTCCATTCGTGCAGTGGTGCAAACCCTGCTCGAAGCGGTGGTGCTGGTGGTACTGGTGGTGATCCTGTTCCTGCAAACCTGGCGCGCATCGATTATTCCATTGATTGCCGTACCGGTCTCGGTGGTGGGGACGTTCGGTATTCTCTATCTGCTTGGCTTCTCGCTTAATACCCTGAGCCTGTTCGGTCTGGTTCTCGCTATTGGGATCGTGGTGGACGACGCGATTGTGGTGGTGGAAAACGTCGAGCGCAATATTGAAGAGGGGCTCGCCCCTCTGCAGGCTGCGCACCAGGCGATGCGTGAAGTTTCCGGGCCGATTATCGCCATCGCCCTGGTGCTGTGCGCGGTGTTCGTGCCGATGGCCTTCCTCTCTGGTGTAACCGGGCAGTTCTATAAACAGTTTGCGGTGACGATCGCGATTTCGACGGTGATCTCGGCCATCAACTCGCTGACTCTCTCCCCAGCGCTGGCGGCCCTGCTACTGAAGCCGCACGGCGCGCCGAGAGACCTCCCAACCCGGCTTATCGATCGCCTGTTCGGCTGGCTGTTCCGCCCGTTTAACCGCTTTTTCCATCGTAGCTCACATGGTTACCAGGGGCTGGTTGGCAAAACGCTCGGACGACGTGGCGCCGTGTTTATTGTTTACCTGCTGCTGCTCGGCGCCGCCGGCGTGATGTTTAAAGCCGTGCCGGGCGGGTTTATTCCCACCCAGGACAAGCTCTACCTGATTGGCGGCGTGAAAATGCCGGAAGGTTCTTCGCTGGCCCGCACCGACGCGGTCATCCGTAAAATGAGCGAAATCGGGATGAACACTGAAGGCGTGGATTATGCGGTGGCGTTTCCAGGGCTTAACGCGCTGCAATTCACCAATACGCCGAACACCGGCACGGTATTTTTTGGCCTGAAGCCATTCGATCAGCGTAAACATTCTGCGGCGGAAATTAACGCCGAGATCAATGCCAAAATCGCGCAAATCCAGGAAGGCTTTGGCTTCTCAATCCTGCCGCCGCCGATTCTCGGCCTCGGCCAGGGTTCCGGTTACTCGCTGTATATTCAGGATCGAGGGGGCTTAGGTTACGGCGCGCTACAAACGGCGGTGAATACTCTGTCCGGGGCAATCATGCAAACGCCGGGAATGCATTTCCCTATTTCAACCTACCAGGCAAACGTACCGCAGCTGGATGTGCAGGTCGATCGCGACAAGGCGAAAGCGCAGGGGGTATCGCTGACCGATCTGTTCGGTACGCTGCAAACCTACCTGGGATCATCTTATGTGAACGACTTTAACCAGTTCGGCCGAACCTGGCGCGTCATGGCGCAGGCCGACGGGCCATTCCGCGACAGCGTGGAGGATATTGCTAATCTGCGCACCCGCAATAACCAGGGTGAAATGGTGCCGATCGGCAGTATGGTTAACATCAGCACCACCTACGGGCCAGATCCGGTGATCCGCTACAACGGTTATCCGGCGGCGGATCTGATCGGCGACGCCGATCCTCGGGTGCTCTCTTCCGCTCAGGCGATGACCAAACTGGCCGCGATGTCCGGCCAGCTGCTGCCAAATGGTATGAACATCGAATGGACGGATCTCAGCTTCCAGCAGGCCACCCAGGGCAACACGGCGCTGATTGTCTTCCCGGTGGCGGTACTTCTGGCGTTCCTGGTGCTGGCGGCGCTGTATGAAAGCTGGACGCTGCCGCTGGCGGTGATCCTCATCGTTCCGATGACTCTGCTCTCCGCCCTGTTCGGCGTCTGGCTCACCGGCGGCGATAATAACGTCTTCGTGCAGGTTGGACTGGTGGTGTTAATGGGGCTGGCTTGTAAAAATGCGATCCTGATCGTTGAGTTTGCTCGCGAGCTGGAAATTCAGGGGAAAGGGATCATGGAAGCAGCGCTGGAAGCCTGTCGCCTGCGTCTGCGTCCGATCGTGATGACCTCCATCGCCTTTATTGCCGGGACGATACCGCTGATCCTCGGCCACGGAGCGGGTGCGGAAGTGCGCGGCGTCACCGGGATTACGGTGTTCTCCGGGATGCTCGGGGTGACGCTGTTTGGTCTGTTCCTGACGCCGGTGTTCTACGTCACGCTGCGTAAGCTGGTCACGCGCGGTAAACCGACGCTGGAAACGCTGCCTGAATAGATGACAACAAAAAACCGCCTTCTGAATGAAGGCGGATACGGATGACAAACCGGTTTTGGACATTGTGCCCACGAGCTGCCGGGTGGCGGCTAACGCCTGACCCGGCCTACAAAACCCGTACTATCAAGCAATGGCACAATCTGCGTAAACCTACAAAACCCGTACTATCAAACGATGGCACAATCTGTGTAGGCCCGCGCAAGCGAAGCGCCGCCGGGCAATGTAATAAGCTCGCTCTTTATCAGCAATCTACGCCTTCTGTGTGAAGGCGTAGATTGCTGATAAACCGGTTTTGAACATTATGCCCACGAGTTGCCGGGTGGCGGCTAACGCCTGACCCGGCCTACAAAACCCGTACTATCAAGCAATGGCACAATCTGCGTAAACCTACAAAACCCGTACTATCAAACGATGGCACAATCTCTGTAGGCCCGCGCAAGCGAAGCGCCGCCGGGCAATGTAATAAGCTCGCTCTTTATCAGCAATCTACGCCTTCGGTGTGAAGGCATTTTTTGCGCGGACGGCAGGATTAATGCGCTTTTTTCAGGATATCCAGTTCTGGTAACAGCTCGCAGCCGCTGGTATCGCCTTTTTTGACCTTTTCCAGCGCGCTTGCCACGGTATGACGGGCCAGCACATCCAGGGAGGCCTGCTCTGCTTCGTCGGCGATAGACTTGAAGTACCAGCAGGCGTTGGCGCTGACCACACAGCGGGCCGGCACATCGGGCCGCGACGCCCACAGCTTTTTATCTTCGATCACCGATACGTAGATATCGCGCAAGGTGATGCTCTCCGCTGGGCGACCAAGATGGATGGAACCGTTGCGTCCCAGCGTGGAGACAATAATACCGTCACGGGTGAGCGGCACCATTAATTTGCGGATAAAGCTCGGATTGGCTTCCAGGCCATAGGCCAGAATCGCACTTGTCGAGCGTTGACCCAACTGCTCCGCCATCGCTACGCTGAGAACCATCTGCAAAGCTGTCGGGAAGCGATAATCTAACATTTTATCTTCCTGGGTTGCGGCGAATCTTATTCTTTTTGGCACCGCAGAGGTGAATAAGCAATGAACAACAATATAACAAATACGGTCATTTTTTTGAAGCAATCTCCGGGGGATCTGCCACGTAAAAAATACTTGCCGCAGAGCGATGCATGAACCGCGGGTAGCCACTCGCGTGCTTCAGATTGGCTCTGCCCGGTCACACGCCCTATCCGTCGTTTACCCCGCTCAACCCCGGTCGACGTGCGGATTATCGCCTAAGCGAAGCGGTTCCCTCTCCTTCGCTGTGCCATTCCCCTCGGCCCCCCCGATACGCAGCGCCTATGTCGCTTCAGCCAATTTTTTCAGACGCTACCCCGTTCCCGGTGAACCGGAGCAGCTACGCCATTTGCCCTGTATCCGTTTGCGCTTTGAGAGCGGGCGTTACTATCACTGGGAATTTGAGCGTGATGGCATACGGAAAACCATTGAGGTACCGGGCAGATTGACAATCAACGCCAGGAGCTGGCTATCCCCGCCGCTCTGGCAGGATCGGGCAGCGCGTTTACTTTTTGAATCGCAGGTCGCGCAGCGGCTGAAAGAAGGGAAATTAATCCGCGACCTTGAAGAGTGGTGCCCGGCCTACCCCGGCCATTTTCTGTATTATCCCGGTCACCGCCAGCTAACGGCCACACTGCGGGCATTTGTCGATTTCATCAAATCAGAGACGCCCTGACCCTGCGTTTGAGCACGGCCTCAGCCTCCTGCGGCCGTCGCTCGTTTCACCCCTCGTCTTAGTAAGCCACGTGCCGCCACGATCAAACTTTTGCGCACTATGATAACTCTTGCACCATAACATTGAACGCGAACGCCTCCGCAGATCACGGTGCAAGATAAATAATAACTACCTTATTTAAAACAATATTCATCTCATACCCCCCAACTTTATCGCAGAGAGCAAAGTGCGATCACGGTCATAATTATGACATAACCCGCGTTCAATGTTTGTTCATGTGTTCAATGATCATTAAAATGTTCACTACCAGCAACATCACATCCCGTACGTACCGCAACCGCACATCAGACGTACTCTTTTCTCTTTTATGAGGAGGCAGCGAGAGCATCATGACGACCGAATTGTATCCTTCCGCACATATTGCCGAGCTATTTTTCCCGCTCGCTGGCGATGAAAGCGCGCTTTTGCACGTCATCCGTGAAATCGCCGATATTGGTTATTACCGCGGTTTTGAAACCGGCATTATTCATCAACCGCAGATAGCCCGGACTATCCGCACGGTGGCAGAACAGAATCAGTTAAGCGTGACCCAGTGGCTCACCTTTGAACTGCTGAAAGACAACCTCAACCTCAGCAGTCTGGATCCCGCACTACGTGAAAGATCGATCCGCCGCGCCTGTGAACTGGTCCACCTGGCAGCCGAATGCGGTACCCGCAAACTGTCGCTGGTCAGCGGCGCCGATCCCGGCGACGCCCGCCGCGAAGAGGCCAAAAAGGGCTTTGGCGAAGCGCTGGTGCGCATTGGCGAAACCGTCAGGCAGTATGACAACATGCTACTGCAGGTTGAACCGCTCGATCGCTTTGCGCACAAGTGTCAGCTTATCGGCCCCACCGGCGAAACCGTAGAATGGATGAAGGCGCTGCGGCCAGACTGTCCAAAGCTGTATCTTGCCTGGGACAGTGCCCATGTCGCGCTAAACGAAGAAAATCTTATCGAATCGCTGACGACGGCGGCACCGCTGATTTCACAGCTTCATCTGGCTAACGCCATTCTCGATCCACAGGCGCAGGGATATGGCGATTACCATATGAAATTCGGCGAGCCGGGCTTCCTGACGACCGCCTCGGCGGCACAGATCATCAGAACCGCACTGCATCTTGCTCTGCCTGAGGAACTCGGCCCGATTTCGCTGGCCATTGAAATGCGCACCACCGACCAGGATGACCTGTGGGATAATGAGCGACAGTGTCGTGAGTTCCTGCAAAGCGCCTGGCGCGAAGCGCTGCGCTAACCCTTACGCAGATAAGCAAGGGGGCCGCAAAGGCCCCCTTTTTCTTTACCCGCAGAATACCAGGACGTTCGCTTAGCGCGGCGGTACCGGCGTCAGCAATGCCTCGCCGGCATAAAATGCCGTAATGTTATCGATCACCAGTTTCGCCATCGCCGCGCGCGTGGCCCGGGTCGCGCTGCCGATATGCGGCGTGATCACGACCTCATCACGGTTGAACAATGCCGACGGGATATGCGGTTCGTTGGCAAAAACATCCAGTCCCGCTCCGCCAAGCGTGCCCTGAGTTATCGCCTCGACCAGCGCCTCCTCATCCACCACGCTGCCTCTGGCGATATTGATTAAGATCCCATTCGCTCCCAGCGCGGCGAGCACCTCGCGATTGATAAGCTTCTGGCTCTCCTTGCCCGCGCTGGCGCAGACCATCAGCACATCACTATTTTTCGCCAGCTCCAGCAGATCGGCGTAATAAGTGACCTCGCTACTGTTTACGGGATTGCGGTCAAAGCAGGCAATGTGCATGGCAAAACCTTGCGCTCGTCGGGCAACCGCCCGGCCAATGCGGCCGAAACCCACAATGCCCAGTCGTCCGCCGCTGACCTTGGTTGACGGGGGGTAAGTACCGGATAGCCAGCCTCCGCGTTCAATAAATTTCTGCGCGCCGTTGATCCTCCTCGATACGTTCAACATCAGGGCAATCCCGAGATCGGCAACATCATCGGTTAAAATATCCGGCGTGTTAGTCACCTGAATATTTCGTGAAAAGGCGGCGTGGATATCCACGCCGTCGTAGCCGACACCAAATACAGCAATTAATTTTAATTCTGGCAACTGCTCAATCAATGAGGATTCAACTTTCGACTCCCCGCTGGCTAATATCACCTGAATGTCCCCGGCAATGGTCTGCAAGTCTTCGGCTGATAATTCGCTGTATTCATACAAGGTATGGTCACGCGCCAGCTCTTCCGCTAACGACGGCGGTACCTTATCCACTCGTAATATCACTGGCATAACAGAATCCTGTATTTAATAATGATTTTGCGTAGCAATACCCTTAATATAACGGGAATATTTATTTCTGGAACGACAATTTCCCGTTACTGAGCGGTAACTTATTAAAGTTAATGCACAGGGTACCCACGGTATAGAACCCGGCACAGACGGCAAAATAGACCAGCACGCTTTCATAACTACCGGTAGCCTGCAGAATAACGCCAACCAGAATGGGCACCAGAATACCCGCGCAGCTGTTTGCCATATTCATTAATCCGCCGATCAGGCCGACGCGATCTTTCGGTGCCAGAATAGCCGGGAAACTCCAGTACAGGCTGCCGAACATCATAAAGAATGCCGCGACGGAGAGCAGCGTAACGGCAAGCTCAGGGTCAGTAACCGTTGCCAGGGCATACAGTACGCACAGCCCGACGATACCGGATACGGAAAGCAGGCTCTTCAGCGCCACATTGTGGCTGACGCCCTTTTTCACCAGGAAATCGGCAAAGAAGCCGCTAAACAGGCATCCCAGCGTTCCCATGATGAAGATGAGGAACGTGGAGTTACCGATAGAGGCCAGCTGTAAACCCTGCGCCTGCGCCAGGTAACTCGGTCCCCAGGTCAGCAGCCCCCAGTACACCATGCCCCAGGAGGCGCGGCCAATCATAATGGCAACCATGGTAAACCAGCTGATGCCCAGACCCTTTGTCGGCGTGGCGTCATCCACCCCGGCGGCGCCGTTGATGTTGCCTGCCGCAATATACGCCACCTCTTTTTGATCCACTTTTGGGTGCTCAGAGGGGCGATCGCGCAGGATTCGCCACGCCACAAAGCCTAACAGCATCGTGAAGAGACCGACGACCACAAAGGTAACGCGCCAGGAGTCCAGCAGCACAATCAGATGTGCGACGATGATACCGCCAATCGCCACGCCCAGCGGGCTACCGGAGTCCATGATCACCGCGCCGCGTCCTCTCTCTGATTGGGTCAGCCAGGTCGAGCTCAGTTTCGCGCCGCTGGGGGAAACCGGTGCCTCCATCGCCCCTAGACCAATACGGGAAAGGATCAGGCTAATCCCGCCGGTCGCCAGGCCGATAATGGCCTGGAAAAAGCCCCAGCCAAATAGCGCGCCGGTGATCACTTTACGCGGACCGTAGCGATCCAGTAACCACCCCCCCGGTACCTGTAGCAGGGCATAAGACCAAAAGAAACTGCTAAGAATCAAACCTTGCATCGTGGGTGAAAGATCGAATTCTTCTTTTATATAGGGCATCCCGATAGATAATGTAATACGATCCATCAGGTTAACAGCCAATAAGAAGAACATAGTTGCAAAGATAACCCAGCGGTAATTCGTCGGCTTCTTTGCATTGGATGACGGAGTGAGTGTAGAGTCAGACATAATTAACCTTCGGTTTTAAAAATCGTTAAAAAAATAAAACACAATTAATCTATGAACCTTGGGTACTCTATGAACATTAGTTACGGATTTTGATTTAACTGAACAAAAGAACAGCACCTGAACTTATGATGAATGAATAACAACATAATTACTAAAAGCCGTGTGCGATGCTAATCACACAATATAGAAATATGTATCAGATATTTATTCTTCTCTCTGTTACCAGAGATATAGTCTCAAGTTCATTCTTAATGCATGAAAAAATAACCTGCAATTTGCAAAGAAAATAAAATGCGCCAGAAACTTATTGTCTTTACGCCCCATAAGTTAAGCGCCGGCGCTCTTTTATTTACCGTTCCTGCAAAGGATACCCAAGCCATTTTTCCAGCATCTCACGCGACTGAATCAGCACCTCAAGACTACGTGCAGGATCGACCGGTGAATCGCCGCGTACGGGATAGCTGTCGCGCTGGCGGTGCATGCGCAAAGGAATTTCCAGGCTACAGGGGATAGCGCGGGCCTCCAGTTCTTTCAGCATCGGCACATAATTCAGCTGCCCGTCCCCCATCGCCGTGAAATGGACTTCACCATCGCGTACCTGCAGATCCTTCAGATGGCAGTGCTGAGCCCCCTGCAGCATGGCGATAGCCTGCTCAATGGGGTCGACGTCGGGGCACAGCGAAACGATATTGCCCGCATCGACGTTGAAGGCCACCGCCGGGCTGTCGACGGCTTCCAGCAGTCCAAAACCATCGTCGGCCAGACGAAAGACGTCATAATTAGGATCGCCGCCGTTTTCCAGGCATATCACACAGCCATGATCGCTGGCCACCGGCGCAAGTTCACGCAGGTTGGCGATAATACGCGCCCGGTCACCGCTTCTGCCAACGCAAATGTTGATCCATTTAGCGCCAATCATACTGGCGAAACGGATACGCCGGGTGAACTGGGCAACGGCATCCACGGCGCCCATATTCATGGTTGCTCCCAACGAATGGGTGCGTAGCTGGTGCTTCTCCAGCAGCTCGCGAATATGCCGGGCATTCTCCTCGCCAAAAAGCTCCGGGGGCATATCGCCAACGTAGCCCTGGTTATACGCCAGCTCGACATAGCGAAACCCGGCTTTTTTTATCGTGCTAAATGCGACATCAGTCTCCAGACCGTCGAACATCGCGGTATTCACGCCAATCACAAGCTTGTTCATACTGATTCCCTCCTTACCTAAGTCACGGGGCTACCGGCAACCCTTTGCCGCGGGTAGCACAATCTGTTGCCATCTGCGGTCGCAAGCGTGCTGCCTACAGCAGCGCTTTTGCCTTCGCAACCACGTTGTCGACGGTGAAGCCGAACTCTTCGAACAGCTGCTCTGCCAGCGCAGACTCACCGAAGGTGGTCATGCCAACGATAGCGCCATTCAGGCCCACGTATTTGAACCAGTAGTCGGCGATGCCGGCTTCGACGGCCACGCGAGCAGAGACCGCTTTCGGCAGCACCGATTCACGGTACGCCGCGTCCTGCTTGTCGAACGCGTCGGTGGACGGCATAGAGACCACGCGCGCCTTCACCCCTTCGGCCGTCAGTTTATCCCACGCGGCCACCGCCAGTTCGACTTCAGAACCGGTGGCGATGAAGATAAGCTCCGGCTGACCGGCGCAGTCTTTCAGCACGTAGCCACCGCGGGCGATGTTCGCCAGCTGCTCTGCCGTACGATCCTGCTGTGCCAGGTTCTGACGGGAGAGGATCAGCGCGGTCGGGCCGTCATGACGCTCAACGCCGTATTTCCACGCCACCGCCGATTCCACCTGGTCACACGGACGCCATGTGGACATGTTCGGGGTTACGCGCAGGGACGCCACCTGCTCTACCGGCTGGTGCGTCGGGCCATCTTCGCCCAGACCGATGGAGTCGTGGGTGTAGACCATCACCTGACGCTGTTTCATCAGCGCCGCCATACGCACCGCGTTACGCGCATATTCCACGAACATCAGGAAGGTGGAGGTGTACGGCAGGAAACCACCGTGCAGAGAGATCCCGTTGGCGATCGCGGTCATACCGAATTCACGCACGCCGTAATGGATATAGTTACCGGCGGTGTCTTCATTAATCGCTTTAGAACCAGACCACAGGGTCAGGTTGGATGGCGCCAGGTCAGCGGAGCCGCCGAGGAATTCCGGCAGCCACGGGCCAAACGCTTCAATCGCATTCTGCGACGCTTTACGGCTGGCGATTTTCGCCGGGTTAGCCTGCAGCTTCGCAATAAACTCATTGGCTTTAGCGTCGAAGTCAGCCGGCATTTCGCCCTTCATACGACGGGTAAACTCAGCGGCTTCCTGCGGGAAGGCTTTGGCATACGCGGCGAACTTCTCGTTCCAGGCCGCTTCTTTCGCCTGACCGGCTTCTTTGGCATCCCACTGCGCATAGATATCAGACGGGATGTCGAAGGCCGGGTGTTTCCAGCCCAGGGCTTCGCGGGTCAGGGCAATTTCGGCATCGCCCAGCGGCGCGCCGTGGGAATCGTGGGTACCGGCTTTGTTCGGCGAACCGAAACCGATGATGGTTTTGCACATCAGCAGGGACGGCTTGTCGGTGACCGCACGCGCTTCTTCTACCGCGCGTTTGATCGCCTCAGCGTCGTGACCGTCAACGCCGCGCACTACGTGCCAGCCATAGGCTTCGAAACGTTTAGCGGTGTCGTCGGTGAACCAGCCTTCCACATGACCGTCGATGGAAATACCGTTGTCATCATAGAACGCCACCAGTTTGCCCAGCTTCAGGGTACCGGCCAGGGAGCACACTTCGTGCGAGATCCCTTCCATCATGCAGCCGTCGCCCATGAAGGCGTAGGTGAAGTGGTCAACGATATCGTGGCCCGGACGGTTGAACTGCGCAGCCAGCGTTTTTTCCGCAATAGCCATGCCCACGGCGTTAGCAATCCCCTGGCCCAGCGGACCGGTGGTGGTTTCCACGCCAGCGGTGTAGCCCACTTCCGGGTGGCCCGGAGTCTTAGAGTGCAGCTGACGGAAGTTTTTCAGCTCTTCGATCGGCAGATCATAACCGGTGAGGTGCAGCAGGCTGTAAATCAGCATGGACCCGTGGCCGTTGGACAGCACAAAGCGGTCGCGGTCGGCCCAGGCCGGGTTCTGCGGGTTATGGTTCATGAAATCACGCCACAGGACTTCGGCAATGTCAGCCATACCCATCGGGGCACCCGGGTGGCCGGATTTGGCTTTCTGTACAGCATCCATGCTCAGCGCACGAAGCGCATTGGCCAGCGTCTTACGCGATGACATTTACGGCCTCCTGTTTTTCCAGCAGCTCGCTCAACATCGATTCCAGCTTCTCCTGGTCCTGAGCAAATAAACGGATCCCTTCAGCCAGCTTATCGACGGCCATCGGGTCCTGATTGTGCAGCCAGTAAAACTCGGCTTCGCTCAGGGGCGACGGTGGTATTTCGCCGGCAACGGGAGGCACCAGCGCCACGGCAAGCTCCCCCTCCATCCGGCTAAGCGCTTCCAGCAGCGCAGGGGCAATGGTCAGACGGTCGCAGCCGGCCAGGGCGATAACCTGCTCCGGTTTACGAAAGCTCGCCCCCATGATGACCGTTGGGTAACGATGTTTTTTGTAGTACTCATAGATGTTGCGTACCGAGATAACGCCCGGATCGTTCTCTGGGCTCTCATCTTCCAGCAACTGACGGTCGCGATACCAGTCGTAAATACGCCCGACAAACGGTGAAATCAGCCATACGCCCGCTTCGGCACAGGCGCGCGCCTGGGCAAATGAAAAGAGCAGCGTCAGGTTACAGTGGATACCTTCCCGCTCCAGCTCCTCCGCCGCTTTAATCCCCTGCCAGGTCGCGGCCAGCTTGATCAGCACGCGAGAGCGCTCGATGCCTTCATCCTCATACAGACGAATCAGTTTACGCGCTTTTGCGACGCACAGCCCGCGATCGAAGGAGAGGCGCGCGTCAACCTCAGTAGAGACTTTGCCCGGTACCTGGCGCAGCAGTTCCAGGCCAATGTTGACCGCCAGTTTGTCGCTGGCGTTGATCAGGCGCGTCTGCGCCGTCCCACCCTGTTCACAGGCCCAGGCGATGGCCTGCGTAATCAACGGGCGATAAAGCGGTTGCGCGGCAGCTTTCAGGATCAGCGACGGATTGGTCGTCGCATCCTGCGGATGGTATTCGCGGATCGCGGTAATATCGCCGCTGTCCGCGACGACGGTGGTCACTTCTTTCAGCTTTTCCAGAATAGTCATTGTGATGACTCCTTTATTCATCATTCATCTGACCGGGCGGCGCCATCCGGGTGAACAAGCGTTTCGTAATAATCGATACGTTTCACCTTCGGTCCGGATCGTCCGGCTTCAAATTCAGCGGCCAGCCAGGCATCGACCAGCATTAACGCCAGTTCGCTCCCCACCACCCGTGCGCCCAGGGTCATAATTTGCGCGTTATTGCTTTTACGGGCGCGCTCGGCCGAGTAAATGTCATGACACTGCGCCGCGCGAACGCCGGGAACTTTATTGGCGACAATCGCCATCCCGATACCGGTACCGCAGAATAAAAGCCCGCGCTCAAACTCCCCTTCACGGATAGCCGAAGCCAGGTTGAAGGCGATATCCGGATACATCTGCTCATTCCCCACCACGTCGTGGCTAAAGTCGACGACCTCAATCTCTTTCTGTTGCAGATGTTCCTTTACCAGATTTTTAAGTCCGGTGGCGGCGTCATCCGCCCCGATTGCGACTTTCAACATATTTTTTACCTCATGGATTACGGTGGTTGCATCGAACTTATGCTCATTAGCCGCTCATGTGATGGTTTCAGGCTGGGATTCCTGGCTGCTTAACTGAACTAAAGTTCACTGCATGTTCGTATGTAATAATGTTTAGCAAGAAAACTCGCGCTTAAAAAGGGGGGATTGCGCAAAAATTAGCTTTATTCGTCAAATCACGACCATGATCACATATCCACCCACTGAACATTTGATTGAAGCAAACGATCTGCTAGCGTTCATTTGTGATGGTTATACAAAGGCCAGGAAATGGCGGCTGGGGTAATAAATGCAAATCATCTGGAGAAGAAAAAATGACCTGGATTTTTAACCGACCGTCAGACTTCGCAAAAGAAATGGTGGCGGGTTTTGTCAGCGCACATGCCTCACTGGTGCGGCAGGTTCCCGGCGGCGTAGTGCGCAACACCCAAAGTAAAGCGGGCAGCGTGGCTATCGTGGTCGGCGGCGGGTCAGGGCATTACCCCGCCTTTGCCGGACTGGTCGGCCAGGGGTTGGCCCATGGCGCGGCAATGGGCAATCTTTTTGCCTCCCCTTCCGCCCAGCAAATCTGCTCCGTGGCGCGCGCCGCCAATAACGGCGGCGGCGTCCTGCTGATGTTCGGCAACTATGCCGGCGATGTGCTCCATTTCGGCCTGGCCTGCGAGCGGCTGCGAGCGGAAGGTATTCCCTGCGAAACCATCGCCATCACCGATGATATTTCCAGCGCACCGCTGGCGGAAAAAGAGAAGCGCCGCGGCGTAGCCGGCGACCTGGTGGTCTTTAAAGCGGCAGCGGCGGCAGCGGAGCGCGGCGATTCGCTGGCCGAGGTGCTGGCGATTTCCCGCCGCGCCAACGAACAAACGCGCTCGCTGGGCCTGGCCTTCAGCGGCTGTACCTTCCCCGGCGCGGAACATCCTTTGTTCACCATTCCGGAAGGGAAAATGGGCTTCGGCATGGGTATCCATGGCGAGCCGGGGATCAGCGAACTTGATATGGTCCCCTCCGCCGAACTGGCGCGTATGCTGACCACCACCCTGCTGGAAGAGCGCCCGCAGACCATTACGCAAACGGAAGGCGCGCGTCTGGGGGTGATTATTAACGGACTGGGTTCAGTCAAATATGAAGAGCTGTTCGTATTCTGGCATGACGTACAACAACTCCTGCAGGCCGCCGACGTCGTGATTGCCGACGTGCAGATCGGCGAGTTTGTGACCAGCTTCAATATGGCCGGAATGTCGATGACTTTCGTCTGGTTTGATGAGGAGCTGGAAAGGCTGTGGCTGGCGCCCGCCACCACCCCAGCCTTTAACCGCGGCTCCGTGCTCCCGCATCAACCGCTCGATCCGCAGCGGCTGGAGCAGAGCGGCACGGTAAAAATCCCGCAGGGTAGCCCGGCGTCGAGAGAAGTCGCCGTCAACGTCATGCGGATGATCGACGCGGTCGCGCAGACGGTTATCGATAATGCCGAAGAGTTTGGCCGGATTGACGCCATCGCGGGCGATGGCGACCACGGCATCGGTATGGAACGCGGCGTGGTCGCCGCACGCAAGGCGGCGAAAAAGACCCTCGAACAGGGTGCCGGCGCGGGCACCGTGCTGCAATTCGCCGCTGATGCCTGGGCTGACGAGGCCGGCGGAACGTCCGGCGCGATTTGGGGCGTGATCCTCAATACGCTGGGGATTACCATCGGCAACGATGAAAAACCGGATGCCGCCCGGGTTGCGCTGGCCATTGCCCAGGCTAACGCCGGGGTGATGCATTTCGGCAAAGCGAAACCTGGAGACAAAACGCTGGTCGATGTGCTGCTCCCCTTCAGCCAGGCGCTGAGCGCTGCGGCTGACGAAGGATTATCTCTCGCCGACGCGTGGCGCAAGGGCGAACAGGTCGCCAGGCAGAGCGCGCAGGATACCGCGCAGCTGGTGCCTAAGATTGGCCGCGCGCGTCCGCTGGCGGAGCGTAGCCTCGGCACGCCGGATGCCGGCGCGATATCGCTGGCGATGATCATCGCCGCCGTGGGCGCCTGCCTCGCCGATAACACTGAAATCACACCTTCTCAGGAGAACGTATGTCCCTGAATCTGGTCATCGGCACCAGCCATAAAACCTATTTTGGCTATCGGCAAACGCAGGCGTGGTGCCAGCAGGTTGCGGAAATATTGCGCCAGCAGCCCGAAGCGCTGAGCGCGCGGCTGCAGCTGTTCACCTTCCCCGCCATGCCGGCGGTGTCGGCGACGCTGCAGTGCTTTGAAGGTACCGCGATGGCAACGGGGGCGCAGAATATCTGCGCTGCCCCCCCCGGCGCATGGACCGGCGAGAGCAGCGCGCCCATGCTGCAGGAAATGGGCTGCCGCTACGTCGAACTGGGCCATGCCGAACGGCGTCGTCACTTTGGTGAAACCACGGAAATCATCAATCAGAAGATCGATATGGCCCTTGCAAGTCATCTCACCCCGGTCATTTGTATCGGTGAAAACCAGCAGATGAGCGCCGCCGATGCTGCCGATTACGCCATCGGTCAGGCGCGGGAGCTACTGGCGCATCGCGTCAGGGAGATCCTGCCGCCGATGATTTTCGCCTGGGAACCGCAGTGGGCCATTGGTGCCGCGGAACCCGCCAGCGATGACTATATTCGCCACGTCTGCAAAGAGCTACGCGCGTATTTGCAGCATGAATACGGCCCTCAATTACAGGTTATCTACGGCGGCAGCGCGGGTCCCGGCCTGCTAAGCCGTCTGTGGCCGGACGTTGACGGGATTTTTCTGGGCCGTTTCGCCCACCAGCCTCAGGCCTTCGCATCCATTCTGGCCGAGGCGCAGAAGATCGTCGCCGGTCACCCGCAAGCCTGATTAACACTTCTGCAACGCGCGACGGGAGAGCGCATCAGCCCGTCGCGCTTGCTCCGCTTGAGGTCAAAATATTTCTGATATACTTTCAGCAAATGTTCACCCCCTAAACATTAATCTATCGCGTGGAGAAAGCAGCCGAATGGAAAAATCGAGTGCGTCCCAGGAATATGAGTTACTCACCGAGATTGCCGTAGCTTATTACTGTGATGAAGTGACGCAGGAGGAGATTGCCAACAAATTTGGCTTTTCCCGTATCAAGGTCGGACGTCTGCTAAAACGAGCCAAGGAAGAAGGGATTGTCGAGATCAACGTCCGCTATCACCCCATCTTCAGCACGCAGCTCGAGAAACAGCTCAAGGAACGCTTCCCCATCAGTCGCGCGTTGATCGCGCTCGACCATAATGACGAAGAGGAGCAGCGGCGCCAGGTTGCCACGCTGGTATCAAGCCATCTCAACAACATATTGAAAGATAATATCGTGGTGGCCGTCGGCCAGGGGCGCAATGTGGCCGCGGTCGCGGAGTTCTCCGGCACCATCCAGGCACGCGACTGCCGCTTTCTTTGCGGCATCGGCGGCACTCACCGCCCGGGCGATATCATCAACGCCGATCATATCAGCCGTCTGCTGGCGAAAAAATTTGGCGGCAGCAGCGAATCGCTGTATGCCCCGGCCTACGTCGAAAACATGCAGTTAAAAGAGCTGCTGCTGCAGAACGGCACCATCAAGGAGACCCTCGATCGCGCACGTAAAGCGGATATTGCGCTGGTAGGCATCGGCGATATGAATGAAGAGAGTTACATGGTGAAGCTGGGCTGGTTTACGCCGCAGGAGATTAACGACGCCAGTATTAACCAGGGAGTCATTGGCGATATCGCCGGCTACGACTTTTTCAACTCCCGCGGCGAACACGTTAACACGGTGATGGACAACCGCGTGATTGGGCTGAGCGTTGAAGAACTCAGGCAGATCCCTTGCGTCATCGCCATTGCGTCGGAAAATACCAAAGCCATGGCGATTATGGGCGCCCTGCGCACCGGGGCAATCGATATTATCGCCACCAGCGCACGTAATATTCGTACCATTTTAAGCATGAGCCAGTGATGGGGTGGTCTGAACGTTAAGCCCGATTCGTTCCCTGCCCTGTTCGCGCCGCAAACGCAGCCAGACGTTTTGTCATCCGGCCCCGTCGCAATGACGCTCCTTGAGTGACAGGCGCCGGATGTGGATGGTGGCGCCGTTATCTGACGCAGAACAGGCGGAATGGCTCAATATGTTAAAAATTCTCTGTAAAGAAGCACGAAGTGAACAGGAAGCACGCACGCTGACATTTACCATATTTTTTTCAAAAGAATAAGTGGTGCTAATGTCTGTACTCAGAAGTTTTCTCTTTTTCCTCGGCGCAGGAGCCGCCTCTGCCGTCGCGGTACTCTGTCTATGGATTGACGTACGGGTATTCGATAACAACATACCGGAAATCTCGCTCACCGAAATCGTGCAGGAGTCGGTGCTGGCAATTATCGTGCTGATTCACTTCGCTTTAGCCGGCAGGTATGCGCTGTTACGCTACTGCAATATTCTCGTCGGCGGTTTTTTCCTCGCCATGTTGATTCGCGAACTGGACGCGGTCTTTGATTTAATTTCCCACGGCAGCTGGGTGTGGTTTGCCCTGTTCTCAACGCTGTGTACGCTAATTTATCCGCTGCGCCATTATCGCCACACCCTGAGCCAGCTGGCGCAGTACACCCGCACGCCCTACTACGGCATGATGCTCAGTGGCCTGCTGGCGGTGCTGGTCTTCTCGCGTCTGTTCGGCATGCACGGCCTGTGGTATTCGATCCTTGAAGCGGGTTACGCCCGGGTGGTGAAAAACGCCGTTGAAGAGGGGAGCGAATCCTTTGGCTATATGCTCTGCCTGACGGCGTCGATCGGCTACTACTGCTATTTTCGTTATCTCGCCCGCACCTCAACGGCAGCCGGCGCCTGACCGGTCGCGCAGTCAGGGCATCGCTATGATGCGCCAGACTGCCACCGCCCTCAATAATTCCACTTCGGCCTGGCCACCGTATTCTTCTTCAGCAAATTGCGAAACTCTTTCAGATACGGCTCATTGCTGCGCCCGCGTTTGCAGATCGCCGAGAACGGCGACTGGAAGCCAAATTCGTTAGGCAGCAGCACCCTCAGCCGGTTCTCCTTGATCCACGGCCAGGCATAATGCTCAGGGAGATAGCCGATATATTTTCCTGAGAGAATCAGCAGCAGCTGCGCATCGACGGTTTCCACGGTGGCACTGCCTTTACTGAAACCGCGCCGCCGCAGGTCGCTGGTATTCCAGTAGCTGCGGGTCACCAGCGGACACTGGCTGATGTGGTCTTTATCAAGCTGACGGCTGAAAAACATCGGATGAAGATCGCTGCAGTAGAGCCAGTGCTGCTCGCGATAGAGCGGCTCGCTGATAATGTTATGCACCTGGGAGTTGTAGCTGCCGATCGCCAAATCGATATGGTTGTTCAGCACGCCGTTAAGCTGCTCCGCCGGGGTGCGGATAATCAGCTTGATATGCACATGGGGAAACTTATCGCTGAAGCTACGCAGGACCACCGGCAGCGACAGCGCGGTTTCGGTTTCAATCGAGTCCAGCGTTGAGATGCAAATCGTGCCGCTGTGCTCGCCTTTCAGCAGCGCCGACTGGCGCTCCAGCTCGTTCAGCTCGCTCAGCACCCGAATCGCCTGCTGTAAAAACTGCTGCCCTTTCTCCGTCAGGGCAAAACCGCCGCGCCCGCGCTGGCACAAGCTGAACCCCAGTTGCCCTTCCAGCTGAGACATCGCGTTACTGATCGCCGACACGGAAATCCCCAGCTCCTGCTGGGCCCTGCTATAGCTTTCCAGGCGCGCCACCGCCTCAAAAACCTGCAGCTGTCGAATATTGAGATTGCCGTCGTTGAGCATGTTTAGTTCACCAATAAATGAACTAAGTATTTACGGCAGACGATGTAAAGTCCAGCCCATCTTTCGCACTATCTCCCTGTCGAGTATTTGTGTGTCAGATTCAGGAGCTGAAATGGATAACGTCTTTCATCAACCGCAGGGTGGCAACGAGATGCCACGTTTTGGCGGCCGCGCAACGATGATGCGCCTGCCGTTTATCGAAGATTTACAGGGACTTGATGCGGCATTCGTCGGTATCCCGTTAGACATCGGTACCTCTCAGCGCTCCGGTACCCGCTACGGGCCGCGCTATATCCGCACCGAATCGGTGATGATTCGCCCCTATAACATGGCAACCGGCGCAGCGCCTTTTGAATCGCTGTCGGTGGCCGACATTGGCGACGTACCGATCAATACCTACAGCCTGCTCAAATCGGTGCAGATCATCGAGGATTACTACACCGGTTTAAATAGTTTCCCCCTCATCCCGCTGACTCTCGGGGGAGACCACACCATCACCCTGCCGATTCTGCGCGCCCTGAGCAAAAAACATGGCCCGGTTGGCCTGATTCATGTCGATGCGCATACCGACACCAACGACGAGATGTTCGGCGAGAAAATCGCCCACGGCACCACTTTCCGCCGCGCCGTTGAAGAGGGTCTGCTGGACCTCAAACGGGTGGTGCAGATTGGCCAGCGTGCCCAGGGTTACGCCGCCGGCGACTTCCAGTGGGGCGTCGACCAGGGCTTCCGTCTGGTACAGGCGGAACAGTGCTGGCACAAATCCCTCGCCCCGCTGATGGCTGAAGTCCGCCAGCAGATGGGCGATGGCCCGGTCTATCTCAGCTTCGATATCGACAGCCTCGATCCCATCTGGGCGCCCGGTACCGGCACGCCGGAAGTCGGCGGCCTGACATCGATTCAGGCGCTGGAAATCGTTCGCGGCTGCCGCGGTCTGAACCTGATTGGCTGCGATCTGGTCGAGGTCTCTCCACCCTACGACGTGAGCGGCAACACCTCCCAGCTGGCGGCAAACCTGCTGTACGAAATGCTCTGCGTCCTGCCCGGCGTGAAATACCCATAGAGGATTCGGCTCATGCAACTCACGGTTTTTCGTACGCTCTGGGGTGTCACCACCCCATGGCAGCAAACGGTCAACGAGCTGAAAAGCGTCGGCTGCGCTGGCATCGAAGCACGCGTACCGCTGACCCCGGAAGAGCAGCAGACGCTGGCCCGACGCCTGCAGGAATCGGCGCTGGAGTATATCGCTATCGTCTTCAGCGGCGGCGGCGTGATTCCGGCGCAGGCCGACACGCCGCAGCAGCATCTTGAACGTCTGAAAGGTCGTTTCGCTGACGCCAAAGCGCTGAACCCGCGCTTCGTTAATCTGCTAGCCGGCAACGACCGCTGGCCGCTGGCGCAGCAGGTGGATTTTCTCGGCCAGGCCCACGAGCTGGCGGCAGCGTATGAGCTGACCTGCAGCTTTGAAACCCATCGAGCCACCTCGCTGTATAGCCCGTGGCTGACTCTCGAGATTATCCAGCAACTGCCTCAGCTGCGGTTTACCGCCGATATCAGCCACTGGATTGTGGTGAGTGAACGGCTGCTGGATGACCCCTGCGATGATTTCAGCGCCTTTATCGACCGCGTGCACCACATTCAGGCCCGCGCCGGTTATGACCAGGGGCCGCAGGTGCCCCATCCGGCCGCGCCGGAATATCGGGCTGCGCTGCAGTTTCAGCAGCGCTTCTGGCAACAAATCTGGCGCTCGCAGCGCCGGCGTGGGTATCAGCACACCACGCTGACGCCCGAGTTTGGCCCCGACGGCTATCTGCATCACCTGCCGTTCACCAACGTCCCGGTGGCCGATCTGTGGTCGCTGAATGCATGGATGGCGAAACATGAACAGCAGCATTTCGCCGAGTTTTTATCGCTAACCGAAAAGGATCTGTCGTAATGAGCGTCGCAAAAAGTTCTTTCACTGAGTTACCGACCATCGATATCAGCGATCTGGCCAGCGACAGTCTGGCAAAGCGCCAGGCCGTCGCCGACACCATCGGCAAAGCGGCGCGGGAAGTCGGCTTTTTCTACATCACCGGTCACGGTATCGCCCCTGAGCTGATCGCCGGCATCCGCGCGGCGGCAAAAGCGCTCTTCGCCCTGCCGATGGAGCAAAAGATGCAGTACTACATCGGCCACTCCCGCAGCCATAAAGGCTATGTCCCGGAAGGCGAAGAGATTTACGGCTCCGGCAAACCGGACCATAAAGAGGCGTTCGATATTGGCTTCCAGGCGGCGGACGACCATCCGTTTGTGCTGGCCGGCACGCCGCTGATTGGCGCCAACGAGTGGCCGGAACTCGCGGAATTTCAATCCCGGGTGCTGGCCTACTATGACGCGGTTTTCGCCCTTGGCCATCGCCTGTTTGACGCCTTTGCCCTCGCCCTTGGTCTGCCGGAAGGATATTTCAAGGCGATGGTGACCTGCCCGCCGTCGAAGCTGCGCCTGATTCACTACCCCTTTGATGCCAGCGCCGAGGATGTTCCCGGTATTGGTGCACACACCGATTACGAGTGCTTCACCCTGCTGCTCGCCGACCAGCCGGGTCTGGAAGTGTTGAACGAAGAAAGCGTTTGGATCGATGCGCCGCCGGCGAAGAGCGCCGCCGGAGAAGAGGCTTTCGTGATCAATATCGGCGACATGCTGGAAGTATTAAGCGCTGGCACATTTGTTGCTACAGCTCACCGTGTTCGCAAGGTGCCGCAGGAACGCTACTCCTTCCCGCTGTTTTTCGCCTGCGATTACCACACGCTGATCCGGCCGCTGCCCAATTTTTTAGCCGCCGGAGAAGCCAGCGACTACCAGGAATTAAGCATTGGCGAGCATATGTGGAGCCAGGCGCTGCAAACCTATCGCTACCTGCGTGAGAAAGTCACCCGCGGCGAACTGCAGCTTCCGGAGCGCGCCCGCGGCACCAACACCTTTGGTCACCTGAAGAAACAAGCACAGCAAAAAACCGTTAATAACCCGTGAGGATACATGATGAAAAAAACGCTTAAGTCGCTCTCGCGCCGTGTGGCTTTGGGCATCGCCGTCGCCGCTTGCTTTTCTCCGCTGACCCAGGCCGCAGAACTGCTGACCGATGGTGTCTTTAAAGTCGGTATGGAGGTCACCTATCCGCCTTTTGAATCCTATGACAGCAACAATAATATCGTTGGCCTCGATCCGGAGTTTGCCGCGCTGATTGCCGAACAACTAAAAGCGAAGCCGCAGCTGATCGACACCAAATTCACCAGCCTGATTTTAGGCATCGGCAAGAAATACGACGCGGTGATCTCCGGCATGTACGTCACGCCGGAGCGCCTGAAACAGGCCGATGCGATCCCTTACGCCCTGTCCGGCGCGTCGATCATTGCCCTGAAGAGCAGCGCAATTCAGCCCAAAACGGAAGACGAGCTCTGCGGCGTCAAGGTGGGCCTGCAGCAGGGCACCACCTGGGTCACCAGCCTGAAGAATCACTCCGACGAGTATTGCCTGAAGAACGGTAAACCGGCCATCAGCATCCAGGAGTTCCCGACCGCGCCGGAAGCTTCGCAGGCCCTGCTGTCGAAAAACATTAACGCGCAGTTAGAAATCGCTCCGGCGGCGCAAATCATTGTCGATAAAAGTCGTGGGCGGCTGGCTATCAGCTCCACGCGGCTGGTCTACCCGCTGCCTCTGGGGATTTACGTTGCGAAGGGAAATAGCGAACTGGTGACCGCTATTAAATCAACATTAACCACCTTAAAAGCCAACGGAAAATATGACGCCATTATCAAGAAATACAATTTAGAGCGCATCGATTAAATACAATAAAGCACACGAGCAACAGGAGTCGGTATGGAGTTCGATTGGGGATACTTTTTCTCATTATTTAGCGTTGGGGCATTCTGGCAGGCGTGTATCACCGTCATCGTCGTCAGCTCATTGTCCTGGTTTATTGGCCTGGTATTAGGATTTTTATTAGCCTGCGCGAAGCTCTCCGGCCCGCGCTGGCTAAAGGTTCCCGTCGAACTCTATATTTGGTTTTTCCGCAGCGTGCCGTTAATGGTGCTGCTGGTCTTTGTCTATAACCTGCCGCAGCTCTTCCCGGTCACCCAGCCGCTGCTCGGTATTCCGTTTATTGCCGGATTAGTATCGATGACCGTTACCGAAGCAGCCTATATGGCGGAAATCCATCGCGGCGGATTAATGTCGGTGGCGAAAGGACAAAGCGAAGCCGGTCACGCATTAAGTTTCAGCTTTATTGGTATTCAGCGCTTAATTATTATTCCGCAGGCGTTTCGTATTTCGTTACCCACCCTGATTAATGAATACATCACGATTATTAAGCTCAGCTCAATATTATCGGTTATTTCACTTCCGGAGCTGCTGCTCACCGGCCAGCGCCTGTATGCGCAAAACTTCCTCGTCATGGAGACGCTGCTGGCAGTCGCGGTCTACTACGTCATGGTGGTGACGGTCTTCACCTGGCTGTTCCGGGCGCTGGAAAATGTACTGGATATTCAGCAAAAGCGCCCGCAGACCTTCAATGACGCCGAGTGTGAAGCCCTGCGTCAGTCGCTGAAGGCGCCGCAGCATACGGCGAAGGCCGAACCCACCAGCGGCAATCCGCCGGCGCTCGATCTGCGCGCGATCGAGAAATCCTGGGGCCAGCATCAGGTCCTGAAAGGTATCGATCTGAAAGTCGAAAACGGGCAGGTCATCAGCATCATCGGGCCGTCGGGGTCCGGCAAAACCACCCTTATCCGCACCATTAACGCGCTGGAAAGCATCGATGCCGGGGAGATTGTGCTCTATGGCGAAGATTACCTTAAGGGGGCGGCTATCGTGGATAAACCGCAGATGCGCGCCGGCGTGCGGCGTATCGGCATGGTTTTCCAGAGTTTCAACCTGTTCCCTCACCGCACGGTGCTCGATAACGTCATGCTCGCCCCGCTGTATCACAAGCTGGTTGAACAGCGGGTGGCCAGAGAGCAGGCCCTCTATCTGCTGGATCGCGTCGGCCTGCTGGCCCATGCCGAAAAATATCCCTGGCAGCTCTCCGGCGGCCAGCAGCAGCGCGTCGCCATCGCCAGGGCGCTGGCTTTAAAACCGGACATCATGCTGTTTGACGAACCCACCTCAGCGCTGGACCCAGAACTGGTGGGGGAAGTGCTGAAGGTGATTCAGTCTCTTGCCCGTGAAGGGATGACGATGCTGATCGTCACCCATGAGATGGACTTCGCTTTATCCATCTCTGACCGGGTGGTGATGATGGAAAACGGCGTCGTGGCAAGCGATGTGCCTCCACAGCGCATCCGCAACGGCGCGGAAGATCCGACGCTGAGCCGCATACGTGAATTTATGGGAGTGCAATAAATGACGACTGAACGTGAACTACGCCAGGACCTGGCTGCCGCCTACCGTCTGGCGGCGCTGTTTGGCTGGGAAGATACGCTGTATACCCACTTTTCCGTCCGCCTGCCGGGCGACGGCGAACCGCGGTTTCTGATAAACCCGTTTGGCATGATGTTCGATGAGGTGACGGCCAGTAATCTCATCGTCGTCGATATGCAGGGAAAGGTCGTGGAAGGCCACGCTCCGGCCAACTCAGCCGGTTTTACCATCCACAGCGCGGTGCATATGGCGCGGGAAGATGCGCATTGCGTCATCCATACCCATACGCTGCCGGGCATGGCGGTCGCCGCCTGCCAGCAGGGATTGTTACAGCTTAACCAGATCAGCACCGAATTTTACCAGCGCGTCGGCTACCACCCGTATGAGGGCGTCGCCTTTGACCTCGACGAGCGCGAGCGAATCCAGCGTTCGCTCGGGAACAATATCGCCATGATTTTACAAAGCCACGGGCTGCTGTCGGTCGGGCGTACCGTTGCCGATGCGTTTTACATCATGTACTACCTCAACCGCGCCTGCGAAATTCAAATGGCCAGCGCACAGCTCGCTCCGCTCAGCGCCATCCATACCATTCCTGCACACCTGAGCCAACACGCCTGCGAACAGCTGATGGGCGTGGAACATGAACGCCAGCTGGTCTGGCAGGCGTGGTTGCGCCGCCTGAACCGTCTCGACACTTCTTACAAAGACTAACGCCTATGCCAAACCTGACTATCGTTGTCGATTGCAATGACCAGAACTATGCCCGCGAGATTTGCGAGGCGCTGCAGCTGTTCCCGGAAGTGACCGCGGTCTTACCCGAACATCCGGCGGCACGCACCGCGGAATATGCCAGCTGCTGGTTTCCCGATGCCAGCCTGCTGACGCGTTCGCCGGCGTTAAAATTAATCCAGGCCGCGTCGGCCGGGGTGGACCATCTTCCCGATAGCCTGTTCGCCAGCCCTGTTCCGCTCTGCCGGGTGGTGGATGAGGATTTCCGTCATGGGATGTTCGAGTACGCCCTGTGGGGCGTGCTGTGGTTTCAGCGCAATTTCGATCGCGCGCTGGCGCACCAGCGTCAGCGCGTCTGGAAGATTTACCCGCAGCGGGCCGCCGCCGATTTTCGCATTGGCGTGATGGGGCTTGGCGAAATCGGCGGCTACATCGCCACCCGCCTCGCCGGGCTGGGGTATCACGTTTCCGGCTGGGCGCGCAGTGAGAAGCAGCTCCCCGGCGTCCGGTGTTATCACGGCGACGCGCAGGCCGGTGAATTTTTTGCTGAGCTGGATGCGCTGATCAACGTGCTGCCGCTCACCGAACAGACCCGCGGTATTCTCGCCCGGCCGCTGCTCGACAGGCTTCCCGCAGGCGCGGTACTCATCAACTGCGGACGCGGCGAACATATGGTGAATCACGATATTCTGCAGGCGCTGGATAGCGGCCGGCTGGCGGGCGCGGTACTGGATGTCTTCCCCGTTGAGCCCCTGCCGCAGGATGACCCGCTGTGGCTGCATCCGCAGGTGGTCATCACCCCACATATGGCCTCGATCGCGCCGGCGGAGGTGGTTGCTCGCCAGCTGCTGGAGAACATTCACCGCCAGCAACGCGCGCTACCGCTGAACAATCTGGTGGATAAACAGCGGGGCTATTGACCCTTTGCGCAGGCGATCCCCCGACCTGCGCCCTCATCAGCTGCTACGCTTAATGGTCTGTCTGACAACACATAAGGCCGGAGTTATGAAGATTGATCTTTCGGGGAAAGTTGCGCTGGTGACCGCATCCACGGCCGGGATTGGCTTTGCTATCGCCAAAGGGCTGGCGGCCAGCGGCGCGGAGGTGGTGGTGAACGGGCGCAGCGAGCGTAGCGTCAACGAGGCCATCGCCCGCCTGCAAAATGAGGTGCCCGGCGCCAGGCCGCGCGCCGCCGTTGCCGACCTGAGCAGTGGCGAAGGGGTCGCTCAGCTCCTGCAAGCGGTAACCGGCGTCGATATTCTGGTTAATAACGCCGGGATTTATGGCCCGCTGGACTTCTACGACACTGACGATGCCATCTGGGAAAACTACTGGCAGACCAACGTTATGTCCGGCGTCCGGCTGTCGCGTGCGCTGCTGCCGGCGATGGTGCAAAAAGGCTGGGGGCGGGTGGTGTTCATCTCCTCGGAGTCGGCGCGCAACATTCCGCCGGACATGATCCACTACGGGGTGACCAAAACCGCTCAGCTGTCGCTGGCGCGTGGGCTGGCGAAATTCGTGGCCGGAAGCGGCGTGACGGTAAACAGCGTGTTGCCCGGCCCGACGATTTCCGATGGCTTTGCCGAAATGATGAAAGACGAGGTGGCGAAAACCGGTAAACCGCTGGACCAGCTCGCCAAAGAGTTTGTGATGACCCATCGCCCCAGCTCGGTTATCCAGCGGGCGGCATCGGTTGATGAAGTGGCCAATATGGTAGTGTACGTCTGCTCAACTCAGGCCTCCGCCACCTCCGGCGCGGCGCTGCGCGTCGATGGCGGCGTGGTAGATGATATTGTCTGACCGCTTAGCGCCCGCCCGCTGACTAGCGGCCGGGCTTTTTGGCCGGATCGTTAACCGACGTCATTTCGAACTGACTTTCAGGATCCATGGCGTTGACCGCCTTTTGCAGTTCCGCGAGGGCAAACTTGAGGGAAGCCACCTCCTCCCGTAGCGCCTGCATCTCCTGCTCTTGCGTGGTGCTGCGGCTGGATTTTGGAAAGGCTTCAAACACATCCTCTTCAAGGAACATACGAACCTGGCGGTTATCAACATTCACCAGCTGATACTTCAGCCGGCCGCTGTTGATCGCGTTATAGATAGTCTTGCGACTGACCATCGCTAGCTCTATGACGTCGCTGATGCGTAACATCTTGCCCCTCTCCGCTTCCGGCCTCACCGTCTGGCGCCCATCATTTTATCTTACTGCGTGACGACGGCATCGGTGAACACTTTTGCAATCTCCTCTGGCGTCATTTTAACGATATCGTTAACGCGATCGCGATCGGCTAATAATGCGAATAAGGATTGAATAATTGCCACTTTTTCGCAAGTTTTATCAATGGCCATCATCACCACGATCTCCGGCACCACCACCTCTTCCGGCTCATCGGTACGGTGAAACGCTACGCCGGCCCGATTGATACCGATAGCAAACCCGGTGTGGTTAACATGCTCAAACTCGGTATGCGGAATGGCAACGCTGTGGGTCTCCATAAAGATCCCCGTCGGGTAGACCTCCTCACGAGCGAGCACGCCGTCGGTGAAACTCGGTTTTACCAGGCCATCCGCCAGCAGACTTTGGGCAAGGCGGGTCAGTAAGGCCGTCCGACTCACGGCCTCGTTAAACGTCACGACTCGCTGAGCGCTAAACATCATTTTCCTGCCTCCGTCGCCGTCTCTGTCGGCCGTTCATTTTCCTGTGCCAGTTTGCGGCGGTTCCACAACACCAGCGCGAGGGTACAGAGGGTCAGAATCCCGACGCCAATCTCTTTGAGGTGGAAACTCTGGATAATCGCCCATGGCAACATCGCCCCGGCATAATCCACGCTACTGATACTGGTGGTGCCCTGCGGCAGCGAGAAGCCGGTACTGACTGCGGTACTGGTGACAATCGGCGCCAGGTTGGTACCAATCAGCAGCGCCAGGCTCAAGGTTAACAGCCCGGTCAGCAGCGTGCGGAACATATCGCCGCGGCATACCGCCGTCACCAGAACAAAGGCGAAGGGTAAACCGGTTAATGACGCAAAAGGCAGGAACTGGTTGCCGGGAATGATTGCCGCGAGGACCAGCATCACCGGAATCATCAGCATCGAAACGGACAGCGTCACCGGATGGCCGACGCTGACGGCAGAGTCCAGACCAATGGCGATTTTACCAAACGATCCGGCCCGCGACTGAGCAATTTCCTGAATACGTTCGCTGATCGGATAGACCCCTTCCATCAGCATCTTCGCCATCCGTGGAATAATGGTCATCACCGCCGCCATGGTAATCGCCGTTTGCAAAATAGCCTTTACTTCAATTCCGGCAATAATGCCGAGCAGCGCGCCGATAATGGCCCCGAGAGAAGCCGGGTCGCCGAGAATAGATAATCTCCGCTGAATCACTTCGGTATCAATTTTAATATCACGCACCACCGGAATACGGTCGACAATAGCATTCACCAGCCATGCCGCCGGAACAAATGAGGCGGAAAAACCATGTGGCACCGAAATAGACGGGAGATTTAAATATTTTTCGACATCGCCGCTGGTGCGGTCGGCAATCACCATCGTAATAATGCAGTTAATCCCGGCGGCAAATATCCCCAGCCACAGGCTATCGGTAATAATCGTCACCAGCGAGCCGGTAAACGCGTGATGCCACAGGTTCCAGATATCAACGTTCAACACCCGGGTGGTTTTGGTGTACAGCATCAGCACGTTAATCGCCACGCACACCGGAATCACCAGCGCTCCGACGCGCGTTCCCATCGCCACCGCCGCCGCTGCGGGCCAGCCCACATCCAGCACGTTCAGATTCAGACCGAAACGCTCTACCAGCGCGTGGCTGACGGGCGTAAGAGAATCGATCATCAGATTCACGGTAATGCTTAAGCCGATAAACCCGATCCCCACCATTAAGCCCGCTTTCAGGGCTTTACTGAGGGACAGTCGTAATAATAAACCGAGGAGCATAAATATCAGCGGCATCATTACCGACGCGCCTAACCCCACTATGTAATCAACAATAAACATGGCTTAACCCTCGGCGAGAATTAATTCTTTCACGCTGCTGAACACTTTATCGGTACCCATGCCGGTTAATAGCGGCAGAGCGTTGATGACCGGAACGGACAGCGCAACGGGCGACGTCGAGACGATAAAATCGACATCGTCACGGGTTTTAGCTTCCGCGACGGTACCTTGTGAAATACGAACCTTATCGAGGATATTTTCTTTTTTCAGGAAGTCCTGCAGTTTATTTAAAGCTACGGTGCTGGTGGCTACGCCAGCGCCGCAGCAAATCATCATGTGTTTCATATGAATTCCTCTCTGTTTTGGTGAGGGGAATTAAAACATGCGGACGGGAGAGGAATTGTGATCAGTGTGTAATTTTACACACTGAATACACAAATGATGGCAAAAACACACTAATCAATTGATAACTATGAGAATTAAGTTTCATTCGAGAGATAATCAGCCATAAAACGTGACGTACATCTCATTAAATGGCTCGTTTATCGCAACATTTCCGCTTTTCATCTCAGAGCTGCGGCGCGTTATCGGTAATACCGTAGACGGCATATTTCTGCAGCAAAGCATGATATTCCCCGTTGTCACGCAGCGTTTTCAATGCCGAAGTCAGCTGTTGCGCCAGCGCCGTATTCCCTCTGCGAACGTAAATCCCCAGCGTTTGCGGATAAATCGTCTGCGGGGAACTCACCTTCAGGCGGCCTTTGCTACGCTGGGTAAACAGGCTGACCACGCCAGCGATATCTACCTGCGCCTGAATATTTCCGGAGAGCAGCGCCTGCAGCGTCTCCGGCGAGGTCGGGAACTCTTTTATCTCGATAGCCCCTTTGCCCTGCTGCTGGCATTCGCCCGCCGACAGCGCCTGCAGCTTTTTCACCCATGAGGTGCCCTGCTGTAGTCCGACGGTGAGCCCACAGAGATCGTGTTCCGTTTGCGGCGCAACGGGACTGTCGCTGCGCACCATAATATAGGCCCCGGTGTTGGCGTACGGGATAGCATCCGCCTGACGGGTACGTTCCTCAGTGATATAGAGCGCCGAGATCACCGCATCCTGACGACCGCCGCTCAGGCCAAGGATCAGGCTGCTGAATTTCGTATCCACCAGCTGGAGCGTTAAGCCTGTTTTCTGGCTAAGCAGCGCCGCCAGTTCGGCATCGAAACCCACGATGGCGTCATCCTGCCAGGATTCAAATGGCGGGTAGGCCACCTCCATGGCTATTTTTATTTTTCCCGGCGAGAGAGTGGTATCGGCCGCCTGGGCCGCCGATGCCAGCCCCAACGCCAGTCCCAGCGAGGTCGCAAGATAACGTAATGAGAGAGATTTTTTCATCAGTTGGCTCCGGTTAAGCTGAAATGCGCCGATGATGAGCATCGGCAAGCTGGCAAAGCAGTTCGAACATCAGGGTCGCGCCGGTCAGGCTGGTGAGATTGCCCTGGTCAAACGGCGGCGACACCTCCACCAGGTCGGCACCAATCAGGTTCAACCCGGCAAGCTGGCGGAGACAATGCTGCGCCTGCAAGGTGGTCATACCGCCAATTTCCGGCGTTCCGGTGCCGGGGGCATAGACCGGATCCAGCACGTCGATATCAAAGCTGATGTAGGTGGACTGGTCGCCGACAATCTCCCGCGCCCGCTGCATCACCCGTTCGATGCCCTGCTCATTGACCTGCTCCATACGGATAATCGTGATGCCGTTTTCCTCCGCCCAGCGGTGTTCATCCGCGGAGAATAGCGCGCCGCGAATACCGATTTGCACCGTGCGTTTCGGGTCGAGAACCCCCTCTTCCACCGCGCGGCGAAACGGGGTGCCGTGGGTAAAGCGCTCACCGCCAAAATAGCTGTCGTTGGTGTCCGAATGGGCATCAAAATGGATCATGCCCAGCGGCTTATTCCTTCCCAGCGCCCGCAGAATCGGCAAGGTGGTGAGATGATCGCCCCCCGCGGTTAACGGCATCACCTGCTGCTGATTAAGGGCGTGATACCAGGCCTCAATGCGCGCCAGGCTATCCTGCAGATCCACGGGATTAATCCGCACATCGCCCAGATCGCCCACCCGCGCATAATCGTAGGGAGAGCGGCGGGTCACCGGATGGATCCGCCGCACCAGGCTGGAGGCATTGCGCAGTTCGCGCGGCCCGTGGCGCGTGCCGGCACGGTTAGTGGTTCCGCCATCCCACGGCACCCCCACCACGCTGATATCCAGTTCGCTGGTCTGCGGGGCAAAAGGAAGACGGAAAAAGGTCGGTAATCCGCTAAAGCGCGGAATTTCACCATCCTGCGGCTGCGGGAACTCATGTTCAGTTGCGGATGTCATTGCAGTTTCTCCATGGCTTATCGGGGCGATAAAGAGATACTGCGGAAGGTAGTACAGAGAAAAAATAGTCAAAGCCAAAAAATTAGTTTAGAAAAATAAAAACAAAACCCGGGACTTACAGTGGAGTATTCCCCTATGTCAGTGGGCAAATTTCCCAATCTGCGCCTGTTACACGTTTTTATCACCGTCGCCAAATATCAGGGCTACGCCAACGCACAGCAGGAGCTTAACCTGACGGTTTCGGCCATCAGCAACTACATGAGTGAGCTCGAAGAGAAGCTGGGAATCATTCTGTGCCGCCGTGGCAGAGGCGGATTTTCGCTGACGGAAAAAGGGGAGACCGTCCTTCAGCAAAGCATCGATTTGCTGAATTCGCTGGAGGATTTCGAACGCAATACGGCCTCCCTGCGGGGTGAACAAACCGGAATCTTTAATCTTGGCGTCATCGATTCCACGATTACCGATCCGATGCTGCCCATGAGCGATATTATTGCGACCTTCAGCGAACGCTTCCCGCGGGTACAGATAAACCTGCAGGTCAGAAGTCCGAATGCGCTTTTACAGGGCGTATTGAATAACGAACTGGATCTCGCCGTCGGGACCTTCTCACTTCAGGCCAACAGCGTGATTTCTCATCCGCTCTATCGCGAGCAAAACTGGCTCTACTGCGGTGATAAGCACCCGCTCTTTACCGTTAAGCATCTGACGGAAGCGCTGATTTCGCCGATGCGGATGGTCACCCGCAGCTACTGGAGCAGCAGTGATTTGGGGCGTAAAGGCTTTAAGCAGAGCGAAGCCAGCGCCGAAAGTATGGAGGCCCAGCTGATGCTCATCTTGTCCGGCAAATATATCGGCTATCTGCCGGAGCACTATGCGCTGCCGTGGGTACAAGCGCAAAAGCTGCGCGCCCTGCTGCCGACAGAATATGGCTACCAGGCTCCCTTCTCACTGATTTTTCGTCGCGGACGCAGCAAAGAGACCTTAATTCGCGCGATGCGGGATACCATCCGCACTCGTGCAAAGGGGCGAAAAGGCTAAAGGCTTGAGGGCGGAAAAATCAGGCGCTTACTCCCGGCTGTTGTCTCCTATTCGTGAATCTTCCATTTTTGTTTGAGGATATTTTTATCCTGACTGTCCAGCCAGTGGTTCACCTTCTCCAGCAGCGGCTGATTATCTTTGTTCATCATATAGACTTTAAAACTGGCGGTGCCCGGGAAGGGTTTATCCGTCGCGACGCAGAAGACACCGGGCTCTTTGTTCTCGTAATAGACGCCTTCAATCAGGTCGGTGACCATCATATCGGCGGTTTTCTGGCGTAACGCCTCAAGATTATCGACGTTATTTTTGACCCTGATAATCTGCGCATGTTTGAGATGAGCATCGACGTAGCTCTGGTTGGTGCCGCCCGGGTTAACAATCACTTTCACATTGGGGCGGTCAATCTTTTCCAGGCTGCCGAGTGCCGGGGCGGCCATACAGTTCGCCAGGGCGATTTTGCCGTTGGCCACCACCGGATGGCTGAGGGCGAAATCTTTAGCCCGCTCAGGGGTTTCAGTGACACCGCCCATCGCAATGTCAAACTTATCGGCCTTCAGATCGCCGGAAAGCGTCGGCCAGCTGGTCAGCACAAAGGTGACCTTAAGCCCCAGCTTCTGCCCCAGATCCTTTGCCATATCCACGTCGTAACCGCGCAGTTCGCCCGCTTCGTTGTGGAACGCCAGCGGAGCATAGTCGCCCGGAACGCCCACTTTCAACTCACCGCTTTGTTGAATCGCCTGCAGATCCCGCGCCTGGCTACCGCAGGCAATACTCGCGAGTACGAAGGTCAGACAGACCTTTAAGTTCATACCATCATCCTTATCAATACGTGGGTTTTGTGAAGGTTTTGCACGATTCCAGCGCGCTTTATTTTCTGCTCATTTGTTGCACAGATTACAACATTGTTAATCGTATGTTTTATTTTTGTGATGCACAACCAGGAAACGTTGCACTTTCTTTGTGCATATTCTGGCGAAAATATACGCTCTTTGTTCGCCTGCCTCGCGCATTTTCCCAGTGATACCGCAAAAAACGGTTTTCCGGAACAGATGGCATGCATCGTGCTTTGTTAGTTGAGTAACACAATGCGGGTTCATGAGAGAGAAATCTCATTGAGAGGCGGGTATGAACGATAACTCCAGGCTGTTTCGCACCATCGAGTCGATATTTAGCCAGCTGACGCCAAGTGAAAAACGCATCGGCAGCTGGCTGCTGAGCCATCGGGAACATATTCCCTATGAAACGGCCGATAGCATTGCGCTGGCGACCGGCACCAGCGGGATCACCGTCGGCCGCTGCCTGCGCAAACTCGGCTATCGCAACCTCGACGACGTCAAAAACGGTCTGAAAGATCATACCCCGGCGCCCTATAAACACTGGGGCGTCATCGACCGCCTCGACTCCTGGGCGCAGCAGCAGACGCAGCCCGATCGCGCCAGCCTGTCGCTACAGATGGAGCTGGATGCGATCCGCTATGTTTATCAGCTGGCGCAGGAAGAGACCTTCGCCCGGGTTAGCACGCGGATCGCCCAGGCCGATACGGTGATTGTGCTCGGGATCCAGTCAACGCGAGGCATCGCCAACAGCTTTTTTAGCCATCTCGAATACCTGCGCCCGCGCGTGACCTATGCCGACGGCAGCTCCGGTAGCTGGCTGGAGTCGCTGAACTCCGAATACGCACACCCTTACATCATCCTGACGGATACCCGCGCCTACTCCAGCACCGCCCGCCAGTTCTGTCGGGTTGCCGCCGAGCGGCGCATTGCCACCGCGCTGGTCACCGATATCTGGTGTCCGTGGGCCCGCGACTATCCGGTCGATCTGCTGCAGGTCAAAACCGATACCGGTCATTTTTGGGATTCCCTCGCCCCAATCAGCTGTCTTTTCAACCTGCTGCTCTCCGCGGTCGTCGAGCAACTCGGCCCGACGCTGTCGCGCCGGCTGGCCGAAAACCGGGCGCTGCAGCAGGAGTTTGGTCAATTTGAACGTGAATAAGCGCCTGCTCGTCAGGCTCCAGGACAGGAAACAACAGATGAATCAGCAAGTCACTCTGGTCGATATCCGCGCGCGCTTTCCGGCGCTGGCTATCGATCTCAAGTACGCCAGCGCCGATAACATTACCGGCCAGCCCATCTATGCCGAAGCCCGCTGCCTGCTGCACCCGGATGCGGCGGCGGCGTTGGAGAGATCCCTGCGCATCGCACAGCTGGCGGGCCTGAATCTGCAGGTTCTCGATGCCTATCGTCCGCAGCAGGCGCAGCAGTTGCTGTGGAACGCCTGTCCGAACCAGGACTACGTGGTGCCGATTGCGCTGGGTTCGAACCACAGCCGCGGTACCGCTATTGATGTGACGTTAATCGACGAAAACGGCCATCCGCTGGATATGGGCACCGCCTTCGATGAGATGGACGATCTCTCTCACCCTTATCACCCGGCAGTTCCCCAGGCCGCCCAACGTAACCGCCTGCTATTGAACGCCATTATGTTTGGCGGCGGCTTTAAGGGTATTTCCACGGAATGGTGGCACTTCGAATTACCGGATGCGGCCGGTTATCCGCTCCTTGACGATGTTTTCGCCTGCCTGTCCCCCGCTCACACTGACGGAGTCATTCCATGAATATGAGTCGCACCTCTTTTACCGGTTTTCGCCCGCTGCTGTTGGCCGTTGCGCTGGCAGCGGCTATCGCCCCGGCTTATGCTGCCGTGCCCAAAGATATGCTGGTCATCGGTAAAGCCGCCGATCCGCAGACGCTCGACCCGGCCGTCACTATTGATAATAACGACTGGACGGTCACCTACCCGGCCTACCAGCGGTTGGTCAAATACAAAACCCAGGACGGGAAAGGCTCAACGGACGTCGAGGGCGACCTGGCCGAAAGCTGGCAGGTCTCTGATGACGGTAAAACCTGGACCTTTTCACTGCACAAAAATATGCAGTTTGACGACGGCACGCCGGTCACCGCCGAAGCGGTAAAACTCTCTTTCGAACGCCTGATGCGCATTAAGCAAGGTCCTTCGGAAGCCTTCCCGAGCGGGCTGAAAATTGAGGCCGTGGATCCCGCCACGGTGCGCTTCATCCTGCCGGACTCGTTCGCTCCGTTCCTCCACACCCTGGCCAATGATGGCGCGTCGATCGTCAACCCGGCGGTCCTGAAGGCCAACGCCGCCGATGACGCCCGCGCCTGGCTGGCGGAACATACCGCCGGCTCGGGAGCCTATATGCTGCAGCGCTGGCAGAAAGGCCAGCAGCTGGTGCTGGTGCCCAACCCGCACTTCAGCGGCACGAAGCCGACCTTTAAACGGGTGACGGTGAAAATTATTGGTGAAAGCGCCGCCCGCCGTCTGCAGCTGACCAAGGGCGATCTGGATATTGCCGATGCGCTGCCGGTCGACCAGTTTGCGGCCCTGAAGAAGCAGGATAGCGTGGCGGTGTATGACTATCCGGCGCTGCGCGTGACCTACCTGTATCTCAACAACAGCAAAGCGCCGATGAATCAGGTCGATTTACGCCGCGCCGTCTCCTGGGCCACCGATTATCAAGGGATGGTCAGCGGCATTCTCGGCGGCAACGGCAAACAGATGCGCGGCCCAATCCCCGACGGCATGTGGGGCTTTGACCCGAGCGCGATGCAGTATTCCCTTGATATGGATAAAGCCAAAGCCGCGCTGGCCAACGTCGCCGATAAGCCAAAAACCCTGTCGTTCCTCTACTCGGATAACGACCCGAACTGGGAGCCCATCGCCCTCTCCACCCAGGCGAATCTGCAAACCCTCGGCATTCAGGTGAAGCTGGAAAAACTGGCTAACGCCACCATGCGCGAGCGCATTGGTAAAGGGGATTACGATATCGCTATCGGCAACTGGAGCCCGGATTTCGCCGACCCCTATATGTTCATGAACTACTGGTTCGAGTCAGATAAGAAAGGGCTGCCGGGCAACCGTTCGTTCTATGCCAACCCGCAGGTTGACGCGCTGCTCAAACAGGCCGTCGCCACTACCGACCAGACAGAACGCACCCGGGATTATCAGGCGGCGCAGAAAACCGTTATCGATGAGGCCGCCTACGTCTATCTGTTCCAGAAGAACTACCAGGTGGCGATGAACAAAGAGGTCAAGGGTTTCGTCTTTAACCCGATGCTCGAGCAGATTTTCAATATTGCCGATATGCACAAATAGCGCAGCTTAACCTTGTCATGCCGGGCCGTCGCGGGCCCGGCAGAGGGCGTCATCATGAGTTTCTGGGGTTTAATTCGACAACGCAGTTGGGGGCTGGTCCTCGTCGTCGCCGGCGTCTGCGTGATCACCTTTATTATTTCGCACCTCATTCCCGGCGATCCGGCGCGCCTGCTGGCAGGCGATCGCGCGAGCGACGAAATCGTCCGCCATATCCGCCAGCAGCTGGGGCTGGATTTACCGTTATGGCAGCAGTTTTTCCATTATGTTAACGCCCTGCTGCACGGCGATCTGGGGACCTCCATCCGCACCGGTCGCCCGGTGCTGGAAGATTTAAAGACCTTTTTCCCGGCCACGCTCGAACTGGCTTTCTGCGCCCTGTTTATCGCGCTGGTGGTCGGCATTCCGCTGGGGGTGCTTTCGGCGGTGTATCGCAACCGCTGGACCGATCACCTGGTTCGCCTGATGGCGCTGACCGGAATCTCTACCCCGGCGTTCTGGCTGGGGCTGGGAGTGATTGTCCTGTTTTACGGCAAACTGGACTGGTTGCCCGGCAGCGGGCGCCTTGACGACTGGTTTGACCCGCCAACCCGCGTGACCGGCTTTTATCTGATCGATTCGCTGCTGGAAGGCAACATCGATGTGTTCTTTAACGCGCTGCAGCATCTGATTCTGCCAGCAACCACGCTGGCCTTTGTCCACCTGGGGATTGTCGCCCGGCAAATTCGCTCCGCGATGCTGGAGCAGCTGAGTGAAGATTACATCCGCACTGCGCTGGCCAGCGGCCTGCCTAAATGGACCATCGTGATGCGCTATGCGCTGCCTAACGCGCTGATTCCCTCAGTTACGGTGCTGGGGCTGGCGCTGGGCGATCTGCTGTACGGCGCGGTGCTGACCGAAACCGTTTTTGCCTGGCCCGGGATGGGCGCCTACGTGGTCTCCTCTATTCAGGCGCTCGATTTCCCGGCAGTGATGGGTTTTGCCGTGGTGGTGTCCTTTGCTTACGTGCTGGTCAATCTGCTCGTCGACCTGCTCTATTTATGGATAGACCCGCGCATGGGTCGGGGAGAAAACTAAGTGATGATGACCCAGGAACGCCCCGGCGCTATCGAAAAAACCCGCCGCAACACCGCGTGGAAGCGCCGTCTGTGGCTGGTACGCAAAAGCCCGCTGACGCTGATCGGTGGCGCCATTATGTTGATCATGCTGTTTCTGATGATCTTCTCACCGTGGCTGGTACCGCACGATCCCAATGCTATCGATCTCACCGCCCGTCTGCAGGCGCCCTCGCTGTCCCACTGGTTCGGTACCGACGAGGTCGGTCGCGATCTGTTCAGCCGGGTGCTGATCGGCAGCCAGCAATCGATCGCCGCCGGTCTGGCGGTGGTGCTGATCGCCGGGATCAGCGGCTCGCTGCTGGGCTGCCTTTCCGGCGTGCTCGGCGGACGCAGCGATGCGTTGATCATGCGGCTGATGGATATCATGCTGTCGATCCCTTCGCTGGTGCTGACGATGGCGCTGGCCGCCGCGTTAGGCCCAAGCTTATTCAACGCCATGCTGGCGATCGCCATTGTGCGCATTCCGTTTTATGTCCGTCTGGCGCGCGGACAAACGCTGGTGGTGCGCCAGCACAGCTTCGTCGAAGCTTCGGTGACCTTCGGCGCCTCCCGCTGGCACCTGATCAGCTGGCATATTTTACGCAACGCCCTGCCGCCACTGGTGGTGCAGGCATCGCTGGATATCGGCAGCGCCATTCTGATGGCGGCGACGCTAGGCTTTATCGGCCTCGGCGCGCAGCAGCCCACCGCCGAATGGGGGGCGATGGTGGCAAACGGGCGCAACTACGTCCTCGATCAGTGGTGGTACTGCGCCTTCCCGGGGGCGGCGATCCTGATCACCGCCGTCGGGTTTAATCTGTTTGGGGATGGGATCCAGGATTTACTGGATCCGAAGTCCGGAGGACGCAACGCATGAGTAATCGGGTTCTGACAATCGACAACGTCCGTTTGAGCTTCCCTGTCTACCAGGGGGAAGTACATGTCCTGAACGCGGTCTCGATGCATATCGACCGCGGCGAAATAGTTGGCGTGGTGGGTGAATCGGGCTCCGGCAAATCCGTCACCGCCATGCTGGCGATGCGTCTGCTGCCGCCGGCAAGCTATCAGATTCACAGCGGCCAGGTGACTCTGCTGGGCAACGATATTCTGCAAGCATCGGAAAAAGAGATGCGCGATATCCGCGGCCGCCGGGTGGCGATGATTTTTCAGGAGCCGATGACCGCGCTGAATCCCACGCGGCGGATCGGCAAGCAGATGGTCGACGTTATTCGTCAGCATCGTCCCCTCTCTGCCCGCGAGGCGCGCGCCAGGGCGGTCGCGCTGCTGGCGGATATGCAGATCGCCGATCCGCAGCGGGTGATGGAACGTTACCCCTTCGAACTCTCCGGCGGGATGCGCCAGCGGGTAATGATCGCCATCGCCTTTTCCTGCGAGCCCGACCTGCTGATTGCCGATGAACCGACCACCGCGCTGGACGTGACCGTTCAACGCCAGGTGCTGCGCCTGCTAAAACAGAAAGCGCTGGCCACGGGCACCGCGGTGCTGTTTATCAGCCACGATATGGCGGTGGTTTCACAGGTCTGCGATCGGCTGTACGTCATGTATGCCGGCGCGGTGATTGAAAGCGGTTTAACTCAGCAGGTGCTGCATCATCCTCTGCATCCCTACTCCGTTGGCCTGCTCGACAGCGCCCCGGATAACGGCGAGCCGCGTTCGCTGCTGCGCTCGATTCCTGGCACGGTGCCGAATCTGGCGCGATTACCGGGCGGCTGCGCCTTTCGCGAACGCTGCTTTGCCGCCGGCGAGGGCTGCGGCATCACGCCGATGCTCCGCCCGATAGAACAGACCGGGCAGCAGGCGGCCTGCTGGTACCCGCAACGGGAGAAAACGCATGTCTGAGAGGCTGCTGCAACTGAACGATGTTCATCTTAACTTCCCGGCGCGCAAGAACTGGCGCGGCAAAGTCGTCGAACGGGTATATGCGCTAAACGGGCTGGATATCACGGCGTATCGCGGTGAAACCTTAGGTATCGTCGGCGAATCCGGCTGCGGAAAAAGTACCCTCGCCAGGCTGCTGATGGGCATGCTTAAGCCTTCTCACGGCCAGTTTGAGCGCGCGACGGCGTCCGGCAGCGGGCGTATGCAGATGGTGTTTCAGGACCCGCTCTCCTCACTGGATCCACGGCTGCCGGTCTGGCGCACCATCACCGAGCCGGTGTGGATCCAATCGCGCCCCAGTGAAAAGGCCCGACGTCTTCTGGCAGAGCAGCTGGCGTTGCAGGTAGGTATCCGCCCGGAGTATCTCGACCGCTTACCGCACGAGTTTTCCGGCGGCCAGCGTCAGCGCATTGCCATTGCCCGCGCGCTGTCGGCAAAGCCGGATATTATGGTGCTGGATGAGCCGACCTCGGCGCTGGATATTTCGGTACAGGCGCAGATCCTCAACCTGCTGGTCGAGCTGCAAAAACAGCAGAACCTGACCTATATCCTCATTTCGCATAACGTTTCCGTAGTGCGCCATATGAGCGATCGCGTCGCCGTGATGTATCTCGGGCAAATCGTCGAGATGGGCGAGGCGCGTCAGGTCCTCGATAACCCGGCCCATCCCTATACCCGGCTATTGATGGACTCGGTGCCGCGTATCGGCTCGGCGCTGGGCGACGCGCCGCGCAACACGGAATTACCCGGCAATCGCCATCTGCCCGAGGGCTGCTACTTCCGCGATCGCTGTCCGTTCGCCGGCGCGGGTTGCGAGAAACCGCAGCCGCTGCGCCCGTCTGGTAACGGGACCGCGACCCGCTGCTGGAAAGCGGAAACTATTGCCAGTCGCGGCGCAAACTAAGGGCGCTTAGTTATATTCGAGCGCAAAGGTCGCCAGGCTATTCGCCCGTCCGGGGGTTACCGCATCTCCCGTCTGCACATACTGGGCGGTAAAATTGATACTCTCGGCAGCGGCGGCGCTGCTGGCGGTAACATGTTTCAGCACCGGTAGATTACTGGAGACATTCATTTTCACACCGGTTCCCGCGGGCGGCGCCGGGGCCGGATTGTTACCATAGCTCAGTTTTATCCCCACCCCGCTGGCAGCGCCGTCAACCTGGGCCAGCGCTAAGGAATCGCTGATGCTGGGGTCGGCGGTGACGCCAAAAAAACCAATCCGGATATCGGTCGGCGTGCTGCAATATACCGGAATGCTAAAGGTCTGCGCCGCGCCGGCGGTGCTGGTTTTGCCTTTGAACTCCGCTTTATTCACCGTGCCCAGATTGACGCCGATAGACGCGCGGGTCACCTGACAACTGCCGCTGGCGCCAATATCAACGTTGAGGGCAGCGAGATCGATACTGACCGGCGCGCTAGCCACGTGGGAGGCGTTGCCAGCGTCCTGTTTTTCAATATATAAATTTCCCACCTGCGGCTGCCCCGGGACGCTGGCGTGATTGCCGCTGACCAGCGCAACATCGCCGGTTTTATAAAAGATGATATATGCTTTCACCACCACCTCCCGCTGGGCCAGCAGCGTCGACTGCTGCGAACTCTCGCAAACCGTTACGGATTCACTTCCGGCAGGCGCATCGCTGCCGTCAATATAGTGAATCGGGCCGCCGCCGCACTGAAAACCCAACGAATAGCCCATGCCGCTAAGCGCGGAGGCATACACATGCTGGCCGTTAATCACCCGTGGCGCACCGGTGGTGGCGCGCTGTTGATACACGATGCGTTTCCAGCCCGCGGTCGGCAGCTGTAGATCGCAGACGAAGTGAATACCGCCGCCGTTATCGGCCATCGCGTTGGTCATCTGCGTATCGGCGCGTAGCGTCGGCAGATAGCGAATATTCGGCACGTTAATCGTCATCTGCCCGACGCTGCCGCCGCAGCTCTCGGCCCAACCGTGTTGGCTATACATCCCCGCGATCAGCAGGAACACAAACTGTAATAAGCGAAAGCCACGATGCATCGCTCTTTCTCCTCGGTTTACGAACACAGGCCAGCGACGGTTTTCACCGTGTTCTGCTGTTGTTGATCGGCAATGTGGAAATGCAGCGAGCATTGCCGCGCGATATTGTTTTGCAGCCAGCTCACCTCAAGCACGCCCTCCTGAGGGATGCCGCTGAGATACGCCTGTCCGCCATCGGCCACCATTCCCTGCGGCGCGGCGCCCGTATCGTCCTCCTGCTGACGCAGCTGTACGCTGGCGCCGAACGGGACCGCCCCGTCGCGATTACGCAGCGTAAACAACACCCGGTTGCCGATATGGGTCTGGTAATTCGCCAGTACCACCGCGCCGCCGCCAGGGATGACGGTTTGACCTTGTAGATCCACGTCGGTGTCATTGCTCATTGATTCGGTATCCAGCGTGATGGTGTTTTTGCGGTATACCGTTAAGGTCGGTACCACGGCATAGCCGCGCCCGTCGGTATGCACGTTAGTACCGTCCTCAATCGCCACATCCGCCGCGCCTGGAGCACGGACGATGGCGAAACTGTCGCCGACGGGTTGCCCCAGCGTGACGCCATGCGGGTGCGCCACTACGGAGCCCGAAGCTCCCCAGGTCAGCTGGTTGCTGGCGCTATCATGGCGATAACCCAACTGGGCGCTGCCATATCCGCCGTGATAATCCAGCGCAGCGCTGCTGTTGCTCCCCTGCCCGGCGTTAGCATGGCCCTGCTGCAGCGAGTAATCGAGATCGCCGCGTCCAGGCACCGCGCCGTACAGCGAAACCTGCTGCGATGAGTGGCCGTTATTATCGGAGGTGGTGCTGTAGCCGACCGAGCTCTCGTCCAGCCAGCCGCCCAGCGGGATGTTGAGGTTAAATGACCACGAGCGATCGGCTTTTTCCCGGTCGGAGGATTGGGTGTAGTAATAGCCTACCCCCCACGACACGCCTTTCCAGGCGCTATAGAACCCGAGATGTACCGTTTCATCATTGCTGTTGCTGTGCCAGTACGTTTGTGAATAAGCGGAAATCGCCAGGCTACTGACGGCGCCAAAGGACTGCGCGACAGAGATCTCTTCGCGTTGACGCTTGTTGTCCAGTCGCTCGCTCTGGCTTTCCAGGGCGTTAGCCTCGCTGAAGCCATAATAGCTGCCGGAGGAGTAGCGATAGCTGGCGAGGCTGAACGAGGTCCCCGTCGAGGCAAAATCCTTTTGATACTGGACGCGCAATGAATGTCCGGCGTAGTGTCGATCAGAGGGGGTCGCAGTATTGGCCCAGGTCACATCGCTCCCCAACGACCCCAGCTCGCCAAAACCACGGCCAATTCCCAACGCCCAGGCCTGATAATCCTGCGCCAGCTGAGTACCGCCATACAGAGTGAACTCCGCAGGCAAACCATAAAATAGCGTCCCCTGAACAAACTGCGGCGATCTGACCTGATGCTGACTCGAATGATAACGCCCTGCGCTGAGGCTAAATTTGCTTCGCCCTTCGCGGAGCATAAAAGGGACCGTGGAGTATGGTTGGGTAAAAGAGCGTACCGACCCATCGCTCTCTTTAACCTGGACCTCAAGATCGCCGCTCTGCGCCGTAGGGTAGAGATCGTTGATCGCAAACGCCCCCGGAGAGACAAAGGTTTCGTAGATAACATAGCCGTGTTGCGAAACCGTCACTTTGGCGTTGCTGTGCGCCATGCCGCGAATCACCGGGGCAAAACCGCGCTGGCTGTCAGGCAGCATTTCATCATCGGACATCAGCTGCACGCCGCGAAACTGCACGCTATCGAAGACCTCGCCGCTGGTGAAGGTGTCACCAATCCGCAGCAGGCTTTTGACCGATTTCACATCGCGCTGTAGCCAGGTGCTTTGCGAATGCCAGCGGTAATGCTGGTCATACTGCATGGATGAAATATTACGCAAACGCCACGGCCCCAGGTTGGCCCCGTTGCGTAAATTCAGGTAGCTGGAGCGGCTTTGCGTTTCAGACTGGCGAGTCTGTGAGCCGGTCAGATTGTAGTTCACAAATGCCGCCGGGATCCCATCATCCCAGCGCGCCGGATCGACGTAGCCACGGCTTTGCACATTCATCGCCGCCTGCGGAATACTTAAGTTCAGGCGCTGTGTAGCAAAATCGAAACGGCTGCTGGCATCCGGAATAAACTGTTCAATCCGGGTAAACGTTTCGCCCTCATGCAGCCGGGTCAAGGTGGAAAAAGCGCTAACGTTGACCCCATATTCCGCCAGCTTCGCAGAGGTCAACTCCGGCTGCAGGACCCCACGATCGTCGACGAATACGATCGGCCCCTCGGCAACCTGCTGGTTGTTAACCCAGATAGTCACCGGATAGGTTCCCGGCTGCTGTCCGCCCGATTTGGCAAAATAATGCAAATCCGCCATCTTTTGCTGTGGGTTAGCAAACTCTAAGGCCGCAGGATCGAAGTAATCGTCTGCCCACGCCGTAGCGCTCTGGCAGAGAAAAAACAGCAGCGTCGGAAGCGCCGCCGCGCCTAAGGCGCCCCGGATGGGGACAGCCATGACGGAATAGTCATGAAGGAAAACGGGGGCCTTTTTGTTCACAATATCCTGACCGACGAGGGAAAAAATAGAAACAATTACTGCTGCGTATAATCTGTGATGCCGCCAAAATCATTGATGGCGCGCCATTTCACCGTCCCCGAGCCGTTAACCGGCCACTCTTTACGGGTCAAAGGTCCGATCATTCCCGGTTCATCAATATCGTGCCCCCCCACCGAGAGGGTAAAAAAGGAGACAAAGTATGGCGTCGGGTTCTGCGCCACCAGCCGGTTGCCAACAATCTTAAACGTTAACATCTGCCAGGCTTTCTCCGGATCGCCCGCCAGACCATGTGGCCGATAGAAAATTTTAAATTTAGATTTAATATTGACCTGTAATTTATTCGCATCGCCTTTTTGCGTCGGGGAGATACTTTTCACATTCAGCCAAAAGACGGATTCACGGTCATGAGGCAAGTCGGCGCCGATGAAATTAATTCGCAATACGTTTTCTTGCTCTGGGTCGAGGCGAAATAGCGGCGGCGTTACAATAAAAGGCACCTTGCTTTTATCATTTTCCGCATAGTTCTCTATCCATGACTGCACTAAATAAGGCGAATGGACATCGGCATTGGTGACAGAAATTGAGGCCTCGCGCTTCCCTTCCTGATAAATAACACGGGTCCCTCCCATGACAATACCGGCCTGTACCGTTGTGGATAACAGTAAAAAGGCAGCAGCCGCCGCCGCGATAATATGTTTCATAATTGCAACCATCAGCTAAGGTCTGAAATACAACTAAAGGAGAATGAGTTCTCAATAATAATGAGCAGGTGCTCCTGCTCATTTATTTCTTAGTTGTAAACCATATTGAAGTTTGCCGTGCCGTTTGCCGAACCGGCGGATACCGCACTGGTAGAGATATAATCAGCAAAGAACTCCAGATCCGCCGTCCCACTGTTGCTGCCGCTGGTCCCGGCGATCACCGCCTGATCCTTTGACTCTGTGCCGAGGTTAATTGGCGTTGCTTTATCATCTTCATACAGTTTAATCGCCACCCCCTGCGCCCCGCCATTTACCGCCAGCAGATTACTGTTATTGCTGTCGCGGGTGCCATCAAACAATACCGACACTTTAGTCACGGTGGCAGGGCAATCTTTCACTTTAATATGGAAAGCGGTTTTGGTGGTTTCAGAACCGGCGCCCGTAAAGTAGCTGCTCGCCCATTTCCCCAGATCGACAATCTGGTTGGCGCTGGTGCTATCGATATTACAAGAAGTATCGGTAATCGAACCGGAGAATTCGATCTGGCCACCGGTGCTTTGCGTACCGGCGCTGACGCCCGGATTGACGGTTAATGTAGAATGGGCAGGTTGTGAAGGCATTGCTACGACAACGCCGGATACCAGAATACCGACTACAGTTGCCATAATACGAAGTTGGGTTTTCATTATTTATCTCATCTCAAACATATATTTATGACAGATTAATCACAGGGTCATAATGAGCCTGAAGCAATCTGCTGACGCTCCTCCTTGTTAATGATATTGGCGTTCCATCCGCAGGATATTAAACGCATAGCAGGAAATTCCGTCTGATTGCTTACGCGCATCGGCGGCAACGCTTCATCAGGCGGGAATTTATTCGCGGCATTTAATATTAAAACAAATACTATTCTTAGAATAAATCAAACGCAATGATTTATTTTGTTAATGAAATAATGTTTTACTTTACATATCGAGTGGATTTCACAAATATTAAGAAAGTTATTAATTATAAAAACAAAGAAAAGCAACCCACCAATAACAATCCTCAACAAAACAACATGCTATTTGACAAAATTAACAAAAAAACATCATTTTATGCCGGATTATCCGCTGTGCTGGCGTCCACGGACTCAGCAAAAAACTAAGAATTTTCCTAATAAGTTTTATTTTCTTTTTGTCACCCCCGAAATAATAATAACACTAACCAATGAAGGATATCATGTTTCCGGCAAAATGATTTTCAAATGAAAGTTATTATTGAATAAATTTCATGTTCGTCGAAATAACAACTGTCCGGGTGCCTGAGGTTTCCTCTTTTTTTTTATTAAAAAAGTAAAGTTCAAAAATCAACCAATCGTCAATCAGCGATAAAAAAACCGCAACCTCAGCATAAGGTCGCGGTTTTTGTCAGACCGATAAAGTCAGATAATGAGACGCCCGGTTAAAACAGGCCGAGCGGCGCAGTTCCGTAACTCACCAGCAGGTTTTTCGTCTGTTGATAGGCATCAAGGGCCATTTTATGGGTTTCGCGGCCAACGCCCGACTGTTTATAGCCGCCAAACGCGGCATGGGCCGGGTAGACGTGATAACAGTTGGTCCAGACGCGACCGGCTTTAATCCCACGCCCCATTCGGTACGCCAGATTGCTGTCGCGGGTCCAGACGCCGGCGCCGAGCCCAAACTGAGTCTGGTTGGCTATTTCCAGTGCTTCTGCCTCATCTTTAAAGGTGGTGACGCCGATGACCGGGCCAAAAATCTCTTCCTGGAAGCTGCGCATATCATTGCGCCCCTTAATCAGGGTTGGCTGAATGTAGTAACCATTATCCAGTTCAGCCGCGATACTGGCGCGCTCTCCGCCGGTCAGGATCTGCCCCCCCTCTTCGCGGGCAATCTTAATATACGACAGGATCTTATCGAACTGCTGGCGTGACGCCTGCGCCCCGATCATGGTGTCGGTGTCAAAGGGATCGCCGCGCCGAATCTGGGCCACTTTCGCCATCACCCGCGCCATAAACGGCTCGTAGATCGATTCATGGATCAGAGCACGCGATGGACAGGTACACACTTCGCCCTGGTTGAAGAAGCCCAGCACCAGCCCCTCCACCGCCTTCTCGATAAACTCTTCTTCTCCGTCCATCACATCGGCAAAATAGATATTTGGCGACTTGCCGCCCAGCTCAACGGTTGCGGGAATAATATTCTCCGCCGCACAGGCCAGAATATGCCGTCCGACGGGCGTTGAGCCGGTAAAGGCGATTTTGGCAATACGTTTGCTGGTTGCCAGCGCTTCACCGGCCTCTTTACCGAAGCCCTGCACCACGTTGAGGACGCCTGCCGGGAAGAGGTCGCCAATAATTTCCAGCAGCAGCGTGATACTCAGCGGCGTCTGCTCTGCCGGCTTGAGCACCACGCAGTTCCCCGCCGCCAGCGCCGGCGCCAGCTTCCACGCCGCCATCAACAGCGGAAAGTTCCACGGAATAATTTGCCCGACCACGCCCAGCGGTTCATGGAAGTGATAGGCCACGGTGGTTTCATCAATTTCCGCCGTGCTCCCCTCCTGGGCGCGCAGGCAGCCGGCAAAATAGCGGAAGTGATCGACCGCCAACGGCAGATCGGCATTCAGCGTTTCGCGCACCGGTTTACCATTGTCCCAGCTTTCTGCAATCGCCAGATATTCCAGGTTCTCCTGAATCCGGTCGGCGACCTGGAGCAGCAGGTTGGAACGATGCTGTACCGATGTTTTCCCCCACGCTTCCGCGGCACGGTGCGCGGCATCAAGAGCAAAGTCGATATCTTTGGCATCGGAGCGGGGAAATTGTGCAATGTCACTCCCGTCCACGGGGGAGGTATTCATAAAGTATTCGCCGCCGAGTGGTTCGACAAATTGACCGTCAATATAGTTACCGTAGGCGGACTTGAATGAAACTAAGGCGCCCGGGGTGCCAGGATGTGCATAACGCATTGCAATCTCCTTCTGTAGGGTTGAGGCGCAGCGGGGTATTGGTTTTTTGCTGTTGCCTGCTGCACAGAAGCTTATGCAGAGGTTATGCCAGATTTATTGACGGAATAAATATACAAATAATTCAATATCTTAATACGTAATCCTGTATCGCATGGGAACGTAATTTTGCTTATGTGTCGCAAATCGCAACACATGAGAAACCATAAAGCTACAATATTGCAACATCAGCCATCCGACCACGAGGTGCTCCGTGCAAGGCAATTCGTTTACCCTCGATCCCGAGGTAAAAACCAGCCCGTTGCTCAGCGATTCCTGGTTTCGTAGCCAACAGTACGGCCTGGATCCCGCGACGGATGATTTCCCGCGCCTGGGTTCCGGCGAACTGGCGGATGCGCTGGCCAGCCATGCCCGGTTACAGCAGTTAACCCAGCCGGTGGTGAACACCCTGTCGCGTAAAGTGAGCGATCTCCAGTCGGTGGTGATCCTCTCTGACGCCAGCGGTCTGGTGCTGCAAACCTTCGGCAACCTGCACGCGATGCAGAAAGCGCAAAGCTTCGCGCTGGCTCCGGGAAATCTGTGGAGCGAGAGCGGGCGCGGTACCAACGCCATCGGTACCGCGCTGGCCATTGACGACAGCTGCGAAATCGACGGCCGCCAGCACTTCCTCACCCGCAATCAGGATCTCTATTGCGCCGCGATGCCGGTTCAGAGTCCGGATGGAAAAATTGCCGGGGTGCTGGATATTTCCGGCCCGGCCCACTTCCCCCACCCCCACACGCTGGCGTGGGTAAAAGAGGCCGCGAAGCAGATTGAATATCTGTGGGTAAAACAGAGTCTCCATCCGCAGCAGTGGCTGATGAGCCTGCACCCTCAACCCCACAAACTCGACAGCGTTGAAGAGCTGCTGCTGGTCTTTTCCGATAACGTGCTGACCGCCGGAAACCGCCTGGCGATGCGCGATCTGGGTCTGGATCCCGGACAACTCGGCCATATCACCTTTCAGCAGCTGTTTCCTCAGCTGACGCAAACGGCGGTAAATGTTCCGCTGCCGCTAACTCTGCAGCGACAAACCTATTACTACCGTTTGCGCGCGCCGACCCGCACCCACGTTGCGGTACCAGCGCCGGCCCCGGCGCCGACGCTGCCGGCCATTGAGCTGCCTTTCGCCAGTCAGCGTGAAGGAGAGAAGATGGTGCGTCTGCTGAATGCCGGCATTGCCCTGTGTATTGAGGGCGAAACAGGATGTGGCAAAGAGTTTGTCAGCCGCACGCTTCATCAGCACAGCCGCTGGCGTGACGGTAAATTCGTGGCGATCAACTGCGCGGCGATACCCGAATCGCTGATTGAATCGGAGCTGTTTGGCTATCAGCCTGGCGCCTTTACCGGCGCCAGTAAGAATGGCTATATCGGTAAAATTCGCGAGGCGGACGGCGGCGTGCTATTCCTCGATGAGATTGGCGATATGCCGATGCTGCTTCAAACCCGGCTGCTGCGGGTGCTACAGGAAAAAGAGGTTACGCCGCTCGGCGCCAGCCAGAGCGCCCCGGTCAGCTTTGCGCTTATTTGCGCCACCCACCGTAACCTGATGCAACATGTTGCCGACGGGACGTTTCGCGAGGACCTGCTCTATCGCCTGCGCGAATTCGCCCTCACTATTCCACCGCTGCGGGAGTGGCCCCAACTGCCGACGTTTCTTCAGCAGCTATGGCAAGCCCTCGGTGCCGAAGCGCGACACGTCCAGCTCTCGCCTGCGCTCCTGACACACCTCTCCACCCTTCCCTGGCCAGGCAACGTGCGCCAGCTACAAAGCCTGATGAAGGTGCTGTTGGCGCTGGCCGACGAAGGAGAACAACTGGAAGTGGAGGATTTACCGGCAGAGTACCAGTCGGCCCCGGCTCCGGCCCCGTCGCGCGGGTTGCAGCAGCACGATGCGCAGCTGATTGCCGACACGCTATCGACGTATAACGGTAATGTCAGTAAAGCGGCGCAGGCTCTGGGCGTCGCGCGCAGCACGCTCTACCGACGCGCCGCGCGGACAAGAAACTAAACGTGAGCTACGGCGTAAAACGGGCCGGCAGCCAGGAAAACATGCGCTGGCTGATGGCTTCGCAAATCCGCACCATTGCCGGCCCAAAGGCCTGCCAGACCCCTTTACTCACCCAGACGGCAACCACCGCTACCGCCGCTGCGCCCACCATATCCAGCGGGAAATGGACCCCGAGGAAAATGCGTGACCACGCCACCGGCAGCGATGCGAGCAGGACAAACAGCCCCAGGCTGCGTAGACGCAGAGAAAGCAACGCAAACGCCGCACTGAACATCACCAGACCGTGATCGCTCGGGAAGCCGTTATCCGCCGGATGACTGATCCAGGTATGGCCCAGCGGCATCATAAACGGCCGGGGGTGGAACCACAGCGAGCCGCACAGATAGCCCAACGCAAGCGCCATCAGAATATTCAGCGTGCAAAACAGCGCCTGCCGGTGCCCCTGGCGACCGCCTAAAAACCACAGACCGAGCAGAATAGCCGGAACGATAAAGATCATTCCGCTTGCGCAGAAGCGGGCCAACGCCAGAAGGGTATCCGACGTCCCCGGCTGAGCATTCAGCGCCAGAAAAGCGCTTTGGTTAACCGTTTCGAGTACGTTCATTGCAAGGGTCCATGCCAGTCATATTACTGTCATTATCGCAACTCTCTCTTAAGTTACGCTTAACCCCGCGGCGAAGAGGTGACTCGTTTTATTGCTGGCCTCCGGTCTGGCGGATCGCCTGCGGCAATCCGGCGAGCAGTTAGCCGATGGTCTGGTGTCCGGCCAGTTCAGAGAGAGTCGCGGGTGCCGGATGCGCCTGTAGTTTGATCTGGTCGCCAGGGCCCGCGAAACCTTCCGCTACACCGAGAGCTGGCCTCAGGGGTTGGTCGAGGGTGTACGCGCGGTGGTGATCAGCTCCCGCGGCGGCGTACATTGCGGGCAGGATAGCGATGCCGTCACCCCCTACCTCCGTTCGGTACTGGGTCTGATGGGCATTAGCGAAGTGGCATTTATCTATACCGAAGGTCTGGATATCCAGCCTCACGGCCGCGATGCCGGCATTGCCCAGGCCAGAGAACAGCTTATCCGGCTGACACAAGCGGCCTGACCGCGACGGCATTTTCTGCGCTGGCGCCGCGGCGTTTTTTATTTTAGACTTATCTAAATTTAGAAAAGACTAAAATAAATGAATACACCAGAACAGCTGCAGTCCAGCGCCGGAGAAGCCGCCGCCCTGTTGAAAGCCATGAGCAATCCGAACCGGCTGATGATTCTGTGCATGCTGTGCGAGACGCCGCGCGCCAGCGCCGGCGAACTGGCACGGGTCACCGGTCTGAGCCCTTCGGCCACCTCTCAGCATCTGGCGCGCATGCGCGATGAAGGCCTGATCGGCAGTGAGCGCGAGGCGCAACGTATCCACTACTTCATCACCCACCCTGCGGTTCAGCAAATCATTACCACGCTGAAGACCATTTATTGCCCATAAGGAGCCGTCATGACTATCGTCACTCTTTCTCCTGAAGAGGCCCGGGCGCAAATCGCGCAAGGGGCCAGATTAATCGATATTCGCGATGCCGATGAATACGCCCGCGAGCACATCCCCGATGCCGAGCTGGTGCCGCTGGCGGCCCTGAATAACGGCGCAACGCTGCACACCGCCGCGGACGAAACGGTCATTTTTCATTGTCAGGCGGGATCGCGTACACAAAATAATGCCATTCGTCTGCTGGCTGCGGCGGCTCCGGCCCAGGTGAAACTGCTGGCCGGCGGCATTCAGGCCTGGAAAGCAGCGGGATTGCCCGTCAAAGAGGATAAAACCCAGCCGCTGCCGTTAATGCGCCAGGTGCAAATCGCCGCGGGCGTACTCATTCTGTTGGGCGTGGCGCTGGGCTATAGCGTCAGTAGCGGCTTTTTCCTGCTCAGCGCTTTTGTCGGCGCCGGCTTAACCTTCGCCGGTATCACCGGTTTTTGCGGGATGGCGCGCCTGTTGGCCGTCATGCCCTGGAACCGACGCTGACGCCTGCGCCATCAGGCCTGTTGTATGCGGATATCCAGCTACGCTAAAGTGAAGGCGAACAGCGGCATTTATCCATGCCAGAGGAGATAAACGATGTATTCAGTAGGTGATCTGGTTCAGCCTCGTATGGGCGGACCCAAACTCAAGATTGTGGCCGTCGGTGAAGATCATATTGTCGCCGTGCAGGCCAGTAATGAACAGGGTGAGAAATATACGCTGAAGCCCGCAGACGTCACACCTTATAAAGAAGAAGGTGATTTTGGCGTTTGCTAATACACACGGTGGGATTCCCCACCGTTATTTTTTCGCTATCCGACAGCAGCCTTAACTCCTGCCGAATATCATTTTCGCTAACGCTTAAATCAGAAAACTTTCCAGCGTCGCACCGGCCGCAATCGCACGGGCGATCGGCTTCGGCATACGCCCCTGGCCGGTCCAGGTTTTTTGGGCACCGGAAAAATCGGTAAACCGATATTTTGCCGGACGCGGCTGGCGTTTTTTCGTCTCCTTCGACGGGCCTGCATTCTGCGTGACCAGCTCATCAGGCGTTATGCCGTCGGCAATCATCAGTTCCAGCCAGGTATTAATTTTTTCCTGATATTCTGCCTGCTGTTGCAGGGCAGACTGCTGCTCTGACCGTTTTTCTTCAGTGACGACCCTGAGTTTTTCCAGCATTTCTTCAAGTACGTCAATGGAGAATTCACGCGACATTGCCCGCAGTGAACGGATATTATTCAACTTCTGTAACATTAAAGACATAAATTATTAAACGTTCCTAAATTGCATATAAGACAATAGCACCGGGTACTTTAATATATGAAGCCATTTATTACCACCTTTAATGATGTTTGATAAATATATTCAGACCACAATCTTAAATTTTTATTTAAAATAACCACAGCGGCTATCCAGTCAATACCCGGAATTAATTCAGCGATAATTTGAATAGGGTAAAAAAGCCACAAAAATATCATCAGTCCGTATATTACCTGCATGGTCAGCAGGTTAGCGGGATATGTCCGATGGATAGAGGATGTCACAACGACCCGCCAGTGAATGAACATGCATGAAAAACGAATACGCACCAACGACAGAAAACAGAATCTAATGCTATTTAAAGCGCCTTTGTGGCATAAATTATTCTAAAAGTGACGAAAATCACACTGGAACCTGACTTCAGGCGGTAGTCGGCACAATCGTGGCCTGGTGCGATCCTCACGCCCGCCCGCAAAAAAAACATAAGGCATTAATAAATAAACAAAAAATAAAACATCAGGACAAAAGTAGCGCAGAGAAGACAAAACTACCTTTCGCAGAGTATTTTATCGACAAAAAGCCATTAAATAAAAATTTACAGCTAGTTGTCTCTTTCGATGCAGAGAGATAATCTACGCACATCAAAACAGGCAACCCAAAACGCTGCAGAAGAGCGCATTTTGTGGCGTATCAGACTTCATTTTCGAGGAGCACACCGATGTTCTCTGCGCAGTCCCGCTTGCGTCATGCGGTAGCAGACACCTTTGCGATGGTGGTTTACTGCACCGTTGTGAACATGTTGATCGAAATTTTTCTCTCCGGAATGACCTTTGAGCAGTCGTTATCTTCACGCCTGGTGGCGATTCCGGTGAACATTATTATTGCCGTGCCGTACGGATTTTACCGCGACCGCGCCATGCGCCTGGCACGTCACCTCAGCCCTTCCGCCTGGATGAAGAGTATTGCCGATGTTGTGGCTTATGTGACATTTCAGTCGCCGGTGTATGTTGCTATTTTATTTTCCGTCGGTGCCGACTGGCATCAAATTGCCGCGGCGGTGAGTTCAAATATTGCGGTATCAATGATGATGGGGGCGGTTTACGGCTACTTCCTCGATTACTGCCGCCGACTGTTCCGCGTCAGCGCTTACCAGCAGGCTAAAGCCTGAGTTTCAACACAACCTGCGACTGACCGCTGTCAGTCGCCTGCTCGTCTGTTTCCCCGCTTCACATCCCGGCACAAGTCATCATACGGTTAGTTATGCGACAGGCTCGGCTGCGCTTCGCCATATAATCCCTGCAAAAAACGCTCAAGCGCCATGCGCGAACTGAAGCCATGTGGAATACCATAATGCTGCTGCGCATCTCCGGCCAAATACAACGGAAACTGTTCATAATGATCGCAGGTTTTGATATCCGAGGCGGGTTCCGCCAGCGAATTACTGCGCTCTTTTAGCGCCGGATGAATAATTAAAGCGGTCCGCCCCATGCGCGCTTCGCGGTTCACATAAACATAATTATCGCCACGGCGATAGCCGTACGCTTTTTGCGTCACAACATCCATGGTGAAGCCGGCTTTTTCAAGAACACGCGCCACCTCATCGGGTCTTAAATACATACTCATTCCTCTTTATCTTTTACCGCACATTTACCTTACCTTATTCATCTTTGATAGTGCTTTCGGAAAATTCCAGAAATGGCACTGCAAAAGCATAATTCAAAATCTTGTTCTACACTTAATGACTCAATGGAATTAAGGGAGAAATCGATGGCTAACCGTCTGAACCGCAACAATGTCGATGAAAGCGCTGAAGATATTCATAACGATGTCAGCCAATTAGCGGATACGCTAGAAGAAGTGCTGAAATCATGGGGCAGCGATGCGAAAGATGAGGCTGATGCCGCACGGAAAAAAGCCCAGGCGCTGCTGAAAGAGACGCGTGCCCGTCTGAACGGGAACAACCGTGTGCAGCAGGCCGCTCGCGATGCCGCAGGCTGTGCCGATAGCTATGTGCGGGATAAACCGTGGCAGAGCGTCGGGGCCGCTGCCGCAGTTGGACTATTTATTGGCGTATTATTGAATTTACGTCGATAATATAAACGATAAATGAAGATAACAAATACGCGTCTGCCCCTGTGTGCCTCTGGCCCAGGGGCTTTTTGTTGTCTTAGCGCATATTGACGTGAATCGCTACTTTAGGGATGACCTGAATCCTCAGTCAGCGGCTGTATCTATCAGCCGAAAACAGCGCTACTTTGAGTAGACGCACCGCCTCCGTTGCCATCGCCATCGATGTCAGATTGGTAAAGCTCACCAGCAGTCCCCCTTCGCCGCGGCTTTGCATACGCCAGTCGCTCAGCGCCTGTACCGACAGTCCGGCCTGTCGGGCTTTCACAGCCAGCGCCCGATCGTCACCGTTCACCGTAATAACCAGCTGAATACCCCCCAGCTGAGGGACGACGCTAAACCCCTGCGCCAACAGCGCGGACTCCAGCCACTGCCGGCGCTGCGCATAGCAGGTACGCATTTTCTTCAGATGACGCCAGAAATGGCCTTCGTGGATAAAGTCAGCCAGCGTCTGCTGCCACAGCGTCGGTACGCTACAGCTCATCAATTCGGCCTGCTGGCGAAAGGCAGCGACCTGCGGGAGCGGTACCACCAGCCAGGCGGCGCGTAATGCCGGAAACAGCGATTTACTGAAGCTGCCGGCGTAAATCACCCGCTGCGGGGCATCAAGACTTTTCAGCGGCGGCAGCGGCTTCCCGCGATAGCGAAATTCGCTATCGTAATCATCTTCAATAATCCAGGCGTCGTGTCGGGCAGCCCATGCCAGCAGCTGCCTGCGTCGGGACAGCGACAGCGCAACGCCCAGCGGACTCTGGTGCGCGGGAGTCAGAAGCGCGAAATGCGCATCGGGGTAATGGCGTTGCGCCCACGCCACATCCATCCCCTCTTCATCAACGGGAACCGGATCGATAACCCCTCCTTCCCCGGTTATCACCGGTCGAATCAGCGGGAAACCAGGATCCTCCATCCACATATGCTGACCTGGCTGCGCCAGAGTGCGGAGCAGCAGCCGCATGGAAGCAGCATAGTTGCCGGTCACCAGCACCTGTTCGGGCAGGCATTCAATACTGCGGGAAAGACGCAGATAATCGACAATGGCCCGACGCAGGATCATCTCACCGCACGGATCGCCTGGCGCCAGGTCAAAACGCGTTTGCGTTCGCAGTCGCCGCCCCATCACCCGCGCCCACAGGCCGCGGGGAAAAAGATCCAGCGCCGGCAGCCCCAACTGAAACGGCTGCGGCGCCGTCGGCGCAATGTCCGTCGGGCGACGCGCCGGTTCCCCCCGCAGCGGACTCAGACGCTCGCTGACAAAGGTGCCCGCCTGCCCTCGTCGCTCCAGCCAGCCCTGGGCCACCAGCTCACCCCAGGCATTCTCCACGGTTGCGCGGGAGACGCCCAGCTCCTGGGCATAAACCCGGCTGGCGGGCAGGCGGCTACCGGGCGCGAGTTCGCCGTGTTCAATCGCAGACTTGAGCTGTCTGGCAATGCGCTGATAGTGGGGGACTTTTTTGATTTCCATTATGGTCTGCTTTTTTCATTAAAATATGGCTATCTTTTGCAGTCCATTATAGTGCTATTTTGCTGCGGTCTTAGAACCCATTCCCCGCGGTTCATCATTGAGGAAAACATCATGAGCACACTCCGTCAGCCCTATAACGAACTGAGTCCGGAAGTCTATAACGCGCTGGTGCAGGCCAAGATTGCGCTGGAAAAAAGTGAGCTGGACGGCGCCCTGCTGGAACTGGTTTACCTGCGGGTATCACAGATTAATGGCTGCGCTTTCTGTCTGGAAATGCACAGTAAAGCGCTGCGTAAATCCGGCGTGGCGCAGACTAAACTGGATGCGCTGGCCGGCTGGCGGGTAAGCGGGCATTTCAGCGCCGCGGAACAGGCGGCGCTGGCCTGGGCGGAATCGGTGACGCATATTGCCAGCACCCATGCAGAAGATGACGTTTACCTGCCGCTGCTGGAACATTTCAGCGCCCGTCAGATCAGCGATTTGACCTTCGCCATCAGCCTGATGAACGCCTTTAACCGCCTTGCCGTCAGCATGCGTCAGTAATTTCAGACCACGCGCCCTCCCCCTCGCCGGATTGGCCGGTGAGGGCATCACTTATCTAAAAACGCTATATATTGCGTGGTTGAACTTTTAGATAACTACATCTAGTATTTCCTGAACAGTTAACCGATAGCGACCGTCGCACTTTTTTGCGCCGTCCCTTTATCTTAAATGGAAATACGAATCATGCGCATTACTATTTACACTAAAAATGACTGCGTCCAGTGCCATGCCACCAAGCGGGCAATGGAAAGCCGCGGATTTGCCTTCGAGATGGTGAATGTCGAGCATCATCCGGACGCCGCTGACATGCTGCGCGAACAGGGCTTTCGTCAGCTGCCGGTCGTGATAGCCGGTGAAACCCGCTGGTCCGGTTTTCGCCCGGATATGATTAACCGTCTGCGCCCCGAACCGGTGGCCAACGCATGAGCCTGATCGTCTACTTCTCCAGCAGTTCCGAAAATACGCATCGGTTCGTCCAGCGTCTGGGGCTGCCCGCGGTGCGCATTCCGCTTAACGAGCGGGAGCGCATCCAGGTAGACGCCCCCTACATTCTCATTGTCCCCAGCTACGGCGGCGGCGGCACCGCTGGCGCGGTGCCCCGGCAGGCGATCCGCTTTTTAAACGACCCGCATAACCGCCAGCGGATACGCGGCGTGATTGCCGCCGGTAACCGTAACTTCGGCGACGCCTACGGTCGGGCCGGCGACGTCATCGCACAAAAGTGCGGCGTACCGTATCTGTATCGCTTTGAGCTGATGGGCACCCCAACCGATGTCGATAACGTGCGTAAAGGAGTAAGCGAATTTTGGCAACGACAACCGCAGAACGTCTAACCACCGGAGCGGCGGATTTCCACGCCCTCAACGCGATGCTGAATTTGTACGACAGCAATGGCCGTATTCCGTTTGAAAAAGACCACCAGGCGGTAGACGCCTTTATGGCGACGCACGTGCTGCCCCATACCGTCTCTTTCACCACGCAGAATGAAAAACTGGAATGGCTGATCGCCGAAGGCTATTACGATGCCAGCGTGCTGGCACGCTACGATCGTCGTTTTGTGCTGGCGCTGTTTGACCACGCGCACGGCGACCCGTTCCGCTTCCGGACCTTTCTCGGCGCCTGGAAATTCTATACCAGCTATACGCTGAAGACCTTTGACGGCAAACGCTACCTTGAGCATTTTGCCGATCGCACCTGTATGGTCGCCCTCACCCTCGCGCAGGGGGATGAAACCCTGGCCCGGCAGTTGACCGATGAGATCCTCAGCGGGCGCTTCCAGCCGGCGACCCCCACCTTCCTCAATGCCGGGAAGCAGCAGCGCGGCGAGCTGGTCTCCTGCTTCCTGTTGCGTATCGAAGACAATATGGAATCGATCGGTCGGGCGGTAAACTCGGCATTACAGCTGTCAAAACGCGGCGGCGGCGTGGCGTTTTTGCTCTCTAATCTGCGTGAAGCCGGCGCCCCGATTAAGCGCATTGAAAATCAATCTTCCGGCGTAGTGCCGGTGATGAAGATGCTCGAGGATGCTTTCTCCTACGCCAATCAGCTTGGTGCGCGCCAGGGGGCCGGGGCGGTCTACCTGCACGCCCATCACCCGGATATTCTGCGTTTTCTGGACACCAAACGGGAAAACGCCGACGAGAAAATTCGCATCAAAACCCTGTCGCTTGGGGTCGTCATCGCGGACATTACCTTCCAGCTGGCAAAAGACGACGCCCAGATGGCGCTGTTCTCACCCTATGACGTCGAGCGCCTGTACGGTAAGCCGTTTGGCGATATCGCCATCAGCGAGATGTATGCGCAGCTGGTCGCCGACGAGCGGGTCCGCAAACGCTGGATCCGCGCCCGCGATCTGTTCCAGCGGCTGGCGGAAATTCAGTTCGAATCCGGCTATCCCTACATCATGTTTGAAGATACCGTCAACCGCGCCAACCCGATTGCCGGGCGCATTAACATGAGTAACCTGTGCTCGGAAATTTTGCAGGTCAACACCCCGTCGACCTTTGATGAAAATCTGGATTATGCCAGCGTAGGCCAGGATATCTCCTGCAACCTGGGGTCGCTGAACATTGCTCATACCATGGATTCGCCAGATTTTGCCCGCACGGTCGAGGTGGCGGTGCGCGGCCTGACGGCGGTCTCTGACATGAGCGACATTCGCTCGGTGCCATCGGTGGCGGCGGGCAATGCCGCCTCCCATGCCATCGGTCTTGGCCAGATGAACCTGCACGGCTATCTGGCCCGGGAAGGCATCGCCTATGGCAGTCCGGAAGGGCTGGACTTTACCAACTTCTATTTTTATACCGTCACCTGGCACGCGCTGCACACCTCGATGCAGATAGCCCGCGAGCGCGGTGAGCATTTTGCCGGATTTGAACAATCGCGCTATGCCAGCGGCGAATACTTCGAACGCTATTTGCAGGGTGACTGGCAGCCGAAAACGGCAAAAGTCCGCGCGCTCTTCGCCCACGCCGGCATCCGCCTGCCCGACCGCGACATGTGGCTGAAGCTCCGCGATGACGTCATGCGCTACGGTATCTATAACCGTAATTTGCAGGCCATCCCGCCTACCGGATCTATCTCCTATATCAACCATGCGACCTCGAGCATCCACCCGATTGTCTCAAAGATAGAGATCCGTAAAGAGGGAAAAACCGGGCGGGTTTACTACCCCGCGCCATTTATGACCAATGACAATCTGGCGCTCTATCAGGATGCCTGGGAAATCGGCCCGCAAAAGATTATCGACACCTATGCCGAAGCCACTCGGCACGTCGATCAGGGGCTATCGCTGACGCTCTTTTTCCCCGATACCGCCACCACCCGCGATATCAATAAGGCGCAAATCTACGCGTGGAAGAAGGGCATCAAGACGCTGTATTACATCCGTCTGCGCCAGCTGGCGCTGGAAGGTACCGAAATCGAAGGCTGCGTGTCCTGCGCGCTGTAAGGAGAACAGGATGACCCATTTAACGCGTATTCGCGCTATTAACTGGAACAACATTGAGGACGATAAGGATCTGGAGGTCTGGAACCGTCTGACCAGCAACTTCTGGCTGCCGGAGAAAGTACCGCTGTCCAACGACATTCCCGCCTGGCAGACGCTGACGGCAGTGGAACAGCAGCTCACCATTCGCGTGTTCACCGGACTGACGCTGCTCGATACGATTCAGAATACCATCGGCGCGCCGGCGCTGATGGCGGATGCGCTGACCGCACACGAAGAGGCGGTGCTCTCCAACATCAGCTTTATGGAGGCGGTGCATGCCCGCTCCTACAGCTCAATTTTCTCCACCTTGTGCCAGACCAAAGATGTCGATGCCGCCTATGCATGGAGCGAAGAGAACGCACCGCTCCAGCACAAAGCCCGGCTGATGCTGGAGTATTATCAGGCGGATAATCCGCTGAAGAAGAAAATCGCCAGCGTGTTTCTCGAATCCTTCCTCTTCTATTCCGGATTCTGGCTGCCGATGTATTTCTCAAGCCGCGGTAAAATGACCAATACCGCCGACCTGATTCGCTTGATTATCCGCGATGAAGCGGTGCACGGGTATTACATCGGCTATAAGTACCAAAAGGGGCTGGAAAACATCGCGGCCGACGAGCGGGAACAGCTGAAGAATTTCGCCCTCGATCTGCTGATGGATTTATACGATAACGAACTGGCCTACACCCGGGATCTGTACGCCGACAGCGGCTGGATTGAGGAGGTGAACGCCTTCCTGTGTTACAACGCCAACAAAGCGCTGATGAACCTGGGCTACGAGGCGCTGTTTCCGGCAGAGATGGCGGCGGTCAACCCGGCGATTCTGGCGGCGCTTTCGCCAAACGCCGATGAAAATCATGACTTTTTCTCCGGCTCCGGTTCCTCGTATGTAATGGGCAAAACGGAAGAAACCGCCGACGACGATTGGGATTTTTAACCTTACTTTCACCAGGAAAATATTGCCCGATTTCCTGGTGATCTATTTCACATTATTAACTTTTATCACACAAAAAAAACCACATGATATTTCACTGTCATTCTGCCGGAATATTAAGCAAGAATCGCGTGGTTCACCAATTATTCCCCTGTCATCTGTAAAAAATATTACCTGCTGATCATCAACGCTCAGCCCTTCTATCATGGGGAATACGCCGCAGTGCCCTCCTCTCATTTCGATGCCAATAGGACATTGAGGGTTGTCACAGAATCTGAGTATGTTAGGGTGTAAAAAGGTAATTATCTCCACCAGGTACTATATTGACATAATACAAATAACAGGAAACTCTCTATTGCATGGCAATTAAATTAGAAATTAAGAATCTCTATAAGATATTTGGCGAGCATCCACAGCGAGCGTTCAAATATATTGAAAAAGGATTTACCAAAGAACAACTACTGGAAAAAACGGGACTTTCGCTTGGCGTAAAAGACGCCAGTCTGACCATTGAAGAAGGCGAGATATTCGTCATCATGGGGCTTTCCGGCTCAGGAAAATCCACCATGGTTCGCCTTCTCAATCGCCTGATTGAACCCACCCGCGGGCAGGTGCTGATAGATGGCGTCGATATCGCCAAAATCTCAGAAGCCGAGCTGCGTGAGGTGCGCAGAAAAAAGATCGCTATGGTATTTCAGTCATTTGCGCTGATGCCGCATATGACCGTGCTCGACAATGCCGCCTTTGGTATGGAGCTGGCGGGTATGTCGACCCAGGAGCGCCAGCAGAAAGCGCTGGAGGCGCTGCGTCAGGTCGGCCTGGAGAATTACGCGCATGCTTACCCGGATGAGCTCTCCGGCGGAATGCGCCAGCGCGTCGGCCTCGCCCGCGCGCTGGCCATCAACCCTGATATCCTATTAATGGACGAAGCCTTCTCCGCCCTTGACCCATTAATTCGTACCGAAATGCAGGATGAGCTGACAAAATTACAGGCGAAACATCAGCGTACCGTGGTCTTTATTTCCCACGATCTTGATGAAGCCATGCGCATTGGCGATCGGATTGCCATCATGCAAAATGGCGAAGTGATTCAGGTTGGTACCCCGGATGAAATACTGAATAATCCCGCCAATGATTATGTCAAAACCTTCTTCCGCGGTGTCGATATTAGCCAGGTGTTCAGCGCTAAAGATATTGCCCGTCGAAGCCCGGTAGGCTTAATTCGTAAAACGCCAGGTTTCGGCCCGCGTTCGGCATTGAAATTATTGCAGGACGAAGACCGCGAATATGGTTATGTGATTGAACGTGGTAATAAGTTTGTCGGTATTGTCTCTATTGATTCACTGAAATCCGCCTTGAGCGAAGGTCAGGGAATTGATGCGGCGTTACTCGCATCCCCGCAGGCGGTAGATGCGCAAACGTCGCTCAGCGACCTGCTCTCCCACGTCGGCCAGGCACCGTGCGCGGTTCCGGTTGTGGATGAAGGGCACCAGTACATCGGCATTATTTCTAAAGGAATGCTGCTGAAGGCTTTAGATCGCGAGGGGGCAAACAATGGCTGATCAATCTAATCCGTGGGATACCGCGCCGGCGGCGGATAGCGCTGCACAATCTGCCGATGCCTGGGGCACTCCGGCATCCGCACCGACCGATGGCGGCGGTGCGGACTGGCTAAACAGCGCGCCGGCGCCGCAGGCGGAACATTTCAACATCATGGATCCGTTTCATAAAACGCTGATCCCGCTCGACAGCTGGGTAACGCACGGTATCGACTGGATCGTGGTGCACTTCCGCCCGCTGTTCCAGGGCATCCGTGTGCCGGTGGACTATATCCTCAGCGCTTTCCAGCAGCTGTTATTAGGCATGCCGGCACCGGTTGCCATTGTGCTGTTTGCCCTTATCGCCTGGCAAATTTCCAGCGTGGGGATGGGCGTGGCAACGCTGATCTCGCTGGTTGCGATCGGCGCTATCGGCGCCTGGTCGCAGGCGATGGTGACCCTGGCACTGGTCCTGACCGCACTGCTGTTCTGTATGCTGATCGGCCTGCCGCTGGGGATCTGGCTGGCGCGTAGCCCACGGGCGGCGAAAATTATCCGCCCGCTGCTGGATGCCATGCAGACAACGCCGGCGTTCGTCTACCTGGTGCCGATTGTCATGCTGTTCGGGATTGGTAACGTTCCAGGCGTGGTGGTGACCATTATCTTCGCCCTGCCGCCTATCGTCCGTTTGACCATCCTCGGGATTAACCAGGTGCCCGCGGACCTGATTGAGGCTTCGCGCTCATTCGGCGCCAGCCCGCGTCAGCTGCTCTTTAAAGTGCAGCTCCCGCTGGCGATGCCGACCATCATGGCCGGGGTTAACCAGACGCTGATGCTGGCGCTGTCAATGGTGGTGATCGCCTCGATGATCGCCGTGGGCGGCCTTGGTCAGATGGTCCTGCGCGGGATCGGCCGCCTCGATATGGGGCTGGCGAGCGTCGGCGGCGTCGGGATCGTCATTCTGGCGATTATTCTCGACCGTCTGACCCAGGCCGTTGGCCGCGATTCCCGCAGCCGCGGCAACCGTCGCTGGTACGCAACCGGTCCTCTGGGGCTCATTACCCGCCCTTTCTGTAAATAGACTTCTCATCGCCCGGCGGCACTGCACCTGCCGGGCCCGCAGCTCTCCCTTCTCATTGATAAGGAATAACGATGCGACATAACACGATTATTGCCACAACGTTTGCCACTCTGCTCGCCACCAGCGCTGCCTGGGCAGCCGACCTGCCGGGAAAAGGCATCACCGTCAAACCGATTCAAAGCACCATTACGGAAGAGACCTTCCAGACCCTGCTGGTAAGCCGCGCGCTGGAAAAACTGGGCTACACCGTCGATAAGCCCAGCGAAGTGGACTACAACGTTGGCTATACCTCGCTTGCCTCCGGCGACGCGACCTTCACCGCCGTCAACTGGCAGCCGCTGCACGACGATATGTACGCTGCCGCCGGTGGTGATAAAAGCTTCTACCGCGAAGGCGTTTTTGTTAACGGCGCGGCGCAGGGCTACCTGATCGACAAAAAAACCGCCGAACAGTACCACATCAAATCCATCGATCAGCTGAAAGATCCGAAAATCGCCAAACTGTTTGATACCAACGGCGACGGTAAAGCCGATCTCACCGGCTGTACGCCGGGCTGGGGCTGTGAAGCGGTAATTAATCATCAGATTGATGCTTATGGCCTGAGCAAAACGGTGGTGCACAACCAGGGGAATTATGCGGCGATGATGGCCGATACCATTGCCCGCTTTAAAGAAGGTAAGCCGGTTATCTACTACACCTGGACGCCGTACTGGGTCAGTGACGTGCTGAAGCCGGGCAAAGATGTGGTCTGGCTGCAGGTTCCGTTCTCCTCTCTGCCGGGCGTGCAGAAAAATATCGATACCAAACTGGCGAACGGCGCGAACTATGGCTTCCCGGTCAGCACCATGCACATCGTAGCGAACAAAGCCTGGGCTGAGAAAAACCCGGCGGCGGCAAAACTGTTTAGCATCATGAAGTTGCCGATTGCCGACATTAACGCCGAAAACGCCATGATGCATGAAGGTCACGCCTCAGAAGCGGATATTCAGGGTCACGTTGATGGCTGGATCAAAGCCCACCAGCAGCAGTTTGACGGCTGGGTGAAAGAAGCGCTGGCCGCGCAGAAGTAACCTTCCCTCAGCCCCGGATAGCGACGTGCAGTCCGGGTGCCTGATTGGCCACTCTGTTGCCCCGGCGCCGGCCGGGGCAACTTTCAGCCAGTCCCGTTCTCCCGGCGAGCACCGCTTAACAAGGTGTCAAAGCGCCCCGCTCTCTGCTAAGGTAACCTCACCTGTTCAATCATGTGATATTCACGTGAATTATCAATAAATAACGCGCTATGGAAAAACCTGCCCCTGCCAGTGAGGCCACGCTGTCTGAAGGGATTAAAGACAGTCTGCCGATTGTGATTAGCTACCTTCCCGTAGCCTTCGCCTTTGGCCTGAACGCCACCCGACTCGGCTTCACGCCGCTGGAAGGCCTGTTCTTTTCCTGCATCATCTACGCCGGCGCCAGCCAGTTCGTCATCACCACGATGCTCGCCGCAGGCAGCTCGCTGTGGGTGGCGGCCCTCACCGTGATGGCGATGGATGTGCGTCACGTTCTGTACGGCCCTTCGCTCCGTAGCCGCATTCATCGCGCGCTGGATAAACGAAAAACCGCGCTCTGGGCTTTTGGTCTGACCGACGAAGTTTTCGCGGCGGCCACCGCCAGGCTGGTTCGCGACAACCGCCGCTGGAGCGAAAACTGGATGCTCGGCATCGCCTTCACCTCCTGGATATCATGGGTGTTCGGCACGCTGATCGGCGCCTACTCCGGTAGCGGCCTGCTGGTCGGTTTTCCGGCGGTGGAGGCCGCGCTGAGCTTTATGCTACCCGCGCTGTTTATGAGCTTCTTACTGGCCTCGTTCCAGCGTAAACAGTCTCTTAGCGTGACGGCCGCCCTGGCGGGTGCGCTGGGCGGCATTATTCTGTTCTCTATTCCAGCGGCCATCCTCGCCGGGATTGTCTGCGGCTGTCTGGCCGCGCTGATTCAGGCCAGCATTCAGGGGATGCCCGATGAACAATAACGTGCTGATTATCGGGATAGTGGTCGGCTGCGTGAACTATCTGTTTCGCTATCTGCCGCTGCGCCTGCGCGCAGGAAACGCGCGCCCGAGGCGTCGCGGTCCGCTCAGCGTGCTGCTCGATACCATCGGCATCGCTTCTATCTGCGCCCTGCTGATCGTCTCCAGCGTGCCGGAAATCCTCAGCGATTCCAGACGGCTGCTGCCTACGTTGGTTGGATTCACGGCGCTGGGACTGGCGTTCTGGAAGACGCGCAGCATTATTATGCCCACGCTGCTGAGCGCGTTGGCCTATGGAATAGCATGGAAAATCACCACTTTTTTATACTTTTAAAGTATCAATTTTAGTCAATAATTGATTTGATTTATTTGTCACAATAGTTATTATATCGGCTGTAATTAATGAGGTCATACCCAAATGGATAGTTCGTTTACTCCCATTGAGCAAATGCTCAAGTTCCGCGCCAGCCGTCACGAAGATTTCCCTTTCCAGGAGATTCTGCTCACCCGCCTCTGTATGCACATGCAAGGTAAGCTACTGGAAAACCGCAATAAGATGCTGAAAGCGCAGGGGATTAACGAGACATTGTTTATGGCGCTGATCACCCTGGAGTCTCAGGAAAACCACAGCATTCAGCCCTCCGAGCTGAGCTGCGCGCTGGGATCGTCACGCACCAACGCAACCCGTATTGCCGATGAACTGGAAAAACGCGGCTGGATTGAGCGTCGCGAAAGCGATAACGATCGTCGCTGCCTGCATCTGCAACTCACCGACAAAGGTCATCAGTTTTTACGCGAAGTTTTACCGCCGCAGCACAACTGCCTGCATCAGCTCTGGTCTTCCCTGAGTACCAGCGAGAAAGACCAACTCGAGCACATCACCCGCAAACTGCTTAGCCGCCTTGACCAGATGGAAGAGGATGGCGTACTGGCGGAGTCGCTGCGCTAAGCGCGGGAACTGCTCAAAACTTTTTCTGGATTGACAAGGAAAAACAGACAGGCCAGCAGATCATCTGCTGGCCTGTCTGATAAACAGGTCGGCTCAGCCGATGTGAAATAATAAGATCGTGGAGAATAACATGAGCGCAAATGCGGAGAGCCAAACCCCGCAGCAACCGGACAGCAAGAAGGGCAAACGCAAAGGCGCCCTTCTGCTACTGACATTGCTCTTTATTATTATTGCCGTGGCATACGGAATTTATTGGTTTTTGGTACTGCGTCATTATGAAGAAACCGATGACGCTTACGTGGCAGGGAACCAGGTGCAAATCATGGCGCAGGTGTCCGGCAGCGTGACGAAAGTCTGGGCCGACAACACCGATTTCGTGCAGCAAGGCGATCCGCTGGTCACTCTTGACCAGACCGATGCCCAGCAGGCATTTGAAAAAGCGAAAACCCAACTGGCCGCCAGCGTTCGCCAGACGCGTCAGCAGATGATCAACAGCAAACAGCTGCAGGCGAATATCGACGTCAAGAAAACCGCGCTCTCTCAGGCACAGACCGACCTCAACCGTCGTATCCCGCTGGGCGCCGCCAACCTGATTGGCCGCGAAGAGCTGCAGCACGCTCGTGATACCGTCGCCAGCGCCCAGGCCGAGCTGGATGTCGCCATTCAGCAATTCAACGCCAACCAGGCTATCGTGCTGAATACCCGCCTGGAGCAACAGCCGGCGGTTCTGCAGGCGGCGACGGATGTCCGTAACGCCTGGCTTGCGCTGCAGCGTACGCAAATCGTCAGCCCGATTAGCGGCTACGTTTCCCGTCGTGCCGTGCAGCCCGGCGCCCAGATTAGCCCGACCACGCCGCTGATGGCGGTGGTGCCGGCCACCAATCTGTGGATCGACGCCAACTTTAAAGAGACCCAGCTGGCGCATATGCGCATCGGCCAGGAAGCGACCGTCATCAGTGATATTTACGGTGATGATGTGAAGTACACCGGCAAAGTCGTCGGGCTGGATATGGGGACCGGCAGCGCGTTCTCACTGCTGCCGGCACAAAATGCCACCGGTAACTGGATCAAAGTGGTCCAGCGTCTGCCGGTACGTATTGAGCTCGATGCCAAACAGCTGGCTGAACATCCGCTGCGTATTGGGCTTTCAACGCTGGTTGAGGTGAACACCACCAACCGCGACGGCGAAATGCTGGCTAACCAGACGCGCAAATCTCCGGTTTATGAAAGCAATGCCCGTGAAATCGCCCTTGAGCCGGTGAACAAACTGATCGACGGTATCATCCAGGCTAACGCGGGATAATTCGGAGTGAGCGTAATGCAACAGCAAAAACCGCTGGAAGGCGCGCAGCTGGTCATCATGACCATTGCGCTGTCGCTTGCGACCTTCATGCAGGTGCTGGACTCCACTATCGCCAACGTGGCCATTCCGACCATTGCCGGGAACCTTGGCTCATCGTTGAGCCAGGGGACCTGGGTTATCACCTCCTTCGGGGTGGCGAATGCCATCTCAATTCCGATCACCGGCTGGCTGGCAAAACGCGTCGGGGAAGTGAAGCTGTTCCTGTGGTCGACGGTGGCGTTCGCCATCGCCTCCTGGGCCTGCGGGATGTCCAACAGCCTGACGATGCTGATTTTCTTCCGCGTGATTCAGGGGATCGTCGCCGGTCCGCTGATCCCGCTGTCGCAAAGTCTGCTGCTCAGCAACTATCCGCCGGCCAAACGCTCTATCGCGCTGGCGCTGTGGTCGATGACGGTGATCGTCGCGCCGATTTGTGGCCCTATTCTCGGCGGCTATATCAGCGACAACTACCACTGGGGCTGGATCTTCTTCATCAACGTGCCGATCGGCATTGCGGTCGTGGTGATGACGCTGCAAACCCTGCGCAGCCGCGAAACCCGTACCGAACAACGGCGGATTGACGGCGTTGGCCTGGCGCTGTTGGTGATCGGTATCGGCAGCCTGCAGGTGATGCTTGACCGCGGTAAAGAGCTGGACTGGTTCGCCTCCAACGAGATTATCGTGCTGACAATCGTGGCGGTGATCGCCATCAGTTTCCTGATCGTCTGGGAGCTGACCGACGACAACCCCATCGTCGACCTCTCGCTCTTTAAGTCGCGAAACTTCACCATTGGCTGCCTGTGTATCAGCCTCGCCTATATGCTCTACTTCGGCGCTATCGTGCTGCTGCCGCAGCTGCTGCAGGAGGTCTACGGCTATACCGCCACCTGGGCCGGTCTGGCTTCCGCGCCGGTGGGGGTTATTCCGGTGATCCTGTCGCCGATTATCGGTCGCTTTGCCCATAAGCTCGATATGCGCCGGCTGGTGACCTTCAGCTTCATCATGTACGCAGTGTGCTTCTACTGGCGCGCCTGGACCTTCGAGCCTGGCATGGACTTCGGCGCCTCGGCGTGGCCGCAGTTTATCCAGGGCTTTGCGGTGGCCTGCTTCTTTATGCCGCTGACCACCATCACCCTGTCCGGCCTGCCGCCGGAACGGCTGGCGGCGGCATCAAGCCTGTCGAACTTCACCCGTACGCTGGCAGGGTCAATAGGCACCTCGATTACCACCACCATGTGGACTAACCGCGAGGCGCTGCACCATGCGCAGCTCACCGAGTCGGTGACGCCCTATAATCCCAACGCCCAGCAGATGTATGACCAGCTGCAGGGATTAGGGATGACTCAACAGCAGGCGTCCGGCTGGATAGCGCAGCAGATAACTAACCAGGGGCTGATTATCTCCGCCAACGAAATTTTCTGGTTCTCGGCGGCGATATTTATCCTTCTGCTGGGGCTGGTGTGGTTTGCCAGACCGCCGTTTAGCGCCGGGGGCGGCGGCGGCGGCGCGCACTAAGGTTTGACCTGAAGGGATCTGCGGATCCCTTTTTTATTGCCGGTTCTACGCCAACCTTGTCCAGTTCTCGCTAGTTTCTGTCCAGTTTGCTAAAGCAGCCCGCTCTGCGCTTCGGCAGGATAAAGATCCGACACAAGGAGAGAACTATGCTGACAAATCCCGGTGAAAAATATCGCCCCTGGCCGCCCATTTCCCTGCCCGACCGCCGCTGGCCGGACAACCCGATAACCCACGCACCGCGCTGGCTCTCTACCGACCTGCGCGACGGCAATCAGGCGCTAGCCGAACCGATGGACAGCGCACGTAAGCTGCAGTTTTGGGAGCTGCTGCTGGAGTGCGGATTTAAAGAGATTGAAGTCGCCTTCCCCTCGGCATCGCAGACCGACTTCAACTTCGTCCGTCAGCTGATTGAGGAACGGCGCATTCCAGAAGATGTCACCATCCAGGTGCTGACCCAGGCGCGAGAAGATCTTATCCTGCGGACCTTTGAATCGCTGCGCGGCGCCCATTGCGCCACCGTCCATCTGTACAACGCCACCGCTCCGCTGTTCCGCAAGCTGGTTTTCGGGATGGATAAATCACAGGTCATTGAGCTGGCCACCCGCGCCACTCGCTTGATTCGCCAGCAGTGCGAAGAGCAGCCGCAGACCCGCTGGCAGTATGAATACTCCCCGGAAACCTTCTGCTTTACCGAACCGGAATTTGCCCTGGCTATCTGCGAGGCGGTAGCGGATATCTGGCAGCCCTGCGCACAACGACCGATGATTATCAACCTGCCCGCCACCGTCGAGGTCAGTACCCCGAACGTTTACGCTGACCAGATTGAGTTTTTCTGCCGCCATTTCTCCCGCCGGGCCGATGTCTGCATCAGCGTTCATCCGCATAATGACCGGGGGACCGGCGTTGCCAGCGCGGAGCTGGCGGTGATGGCCGGCGCCGACCGCGTAGAAGGCTGTCTGTTCGGTAACGGCGAGCGTACCGGCAACGTCTGTCTGGTCACCCTGGCCATGAATCTCTACAGCCAGGGGATTACGCCGCGGCTCAGCTTCCCGGAGATGAAACGGGTAGTCGAAGTGGTGGAGAATTGCAATCAGCTGCCGGTTCACCCGCGCCATCCGTGGGCCGGCAGCCTCGCCTACACCGCCTTTTCCGGTTCTCATCAGGATGCCATTAAGAAGGGATTCGATGCCCGTCAGCCCGGCGATCGCTGGGAGATGCCCTACCTGCCCGTCGACCCGCAGGACATCGGCTGTAGCTATGAAGCGGTTATCCGCGTCAACAGCCAGTCCGGTAAGAGCGGCAGCGCCTGGTTAATCGAACAGAATCACGGACTGAAGCTGCCCCGCGCGCTGCAGCAAGATTTCAGCCTGCACGTTCAGCGAGAGACCGATACACATGGCAAAGAGATGACGCAGAATGCCCTCTGGCAGCTGTTCCGTTCCCGTTACGGGCTGGTTGCGCAACCGCCGCTGGCGCTGCTGGAGTATAAAACCGACAGCCGACAGGACGGCCAGCTTGCGTTGCAGGGGACGCTACGGGTCAACGGTGAGACGCGTCGTCTTCAGGCTCACGGTAATGGCCTGCTCTCCGCGGCCGCCAGCGGCCTCAGCGCGCTGCTGAAGCAAGCGTTCGTCATTAAGGACTATCACGAGCATACGCTCGGTGAACGCAGCGACAGCCGCTCAGTGGCCTATATTCGCTGTATTTTCCCCAATGGCGACAGCCGCTGGGGCGTTGGAATCGATAATGATGTGGCGCGCGCCTCATTGCAGGCGCTGTGTCATGCGGTCGGCGCAGATGCTCAAGCCGGCGGACGGAAGTAATCGCTGGGGGCGACGCCCATCACCCGACGAAACATCGCGCTGAAAGCGCTATGGCTGCCATAGCCCAAATCCAGCGCCACCCGCAGCACCGATTGTCCCTGCGCCAGGCGAACCAGCGCTTCCATCAGCTTCGCCCGGCGCACCCATTCACTCCAGGTGAGCGTGGTCTGCTGCTGGAAATGGCGGTTGAGCGTGCGTTCGCTCATATTGCTCTCTTTCGCCGCCTGCTGGCTGCTCCAGACTTCCCCTGGCATTTCCCGCACCTTGTGACATAAACGGCGCAGCGCCTCGCTCCGGGGCTCCAGCAGGCCAAACGGCAGCACCGTCATACCGCGAATCTCATCGAGAATGAGTTCATAAATGCGCTCGTCGCGACTGCCGGGTTCATAGCGCTCCGCCAGAGCCAGCGAGGAGACGATCAGCTCACGCAGCAGCGGCGTGATCTGCACGATCTGGCACGAGGACGGTAGATCGGCCCGGGCGAACGGATCGATAAACAGCGTACGGGCCGCGACCTGCCCGGTGATACGCAGCGCATGGGGCGTACCTGCCGGCAGCCAGACGCCGCGTCCGGGCGGGACGACCCAGTAGCCCACCGGCGTGTCAACCCGCACCACGCCGCTGAGGATATGCAGCAGCTGAGCGCAGTCATGCTGATGCCACGGTTCGCTATCACCGTGAGCGTAATCATGGGCAAACGGCACCAGGGCGCGGTATTGAAACGAGAAGGTTAAGGTCGTCGACATAGCGGCGCAGGAAGAGCGGCCCGGCGGAAATCGCCGGACCGACAAGCAGAACTAAATGTGCAGTTCTTGCAGGGTTTCTTTCGGCAGGGCCAGCTCATCGTTGCTGTTGATGCGCACATCGCGCTCGATGATATGGCGTGCGATCTCCTGAGCTTCTTCCAGCGAGTGCATGGTATAGGTACCGCACTGGTAGACGTTCAGTTCCGGGATCTGCTTCTGATCTTTCACTTTCAGCACATCGGCCATCGCCGCTTTCCAGGCGTCGGCTACGCGCTGCTCATCCGGCGTACCAATCAGGCTCATATAGAAGCCCGTACGGCAGCCCATCGGAGAGATGTCGATAATTTCCACACCATTGCCGTTCAGGTGGTCGCGCATAAAGCCCGCGAACAGGTGCTCAAGAGTATGGATCCCTCTTTCCGGCATCACTTCCTGGTTTGGTACGCAAAAACGCAGATCGAAAACGGTAATTTCATCGCCGTGCGGCGTGTTCATTTTCTTCGCAACGCGCACCGCCGGTGCTTCCATGCGGGTATGGTCGACTGTGAAACTATCTAACAACGGCATTCTTCACCTCCGATAGTGATTTTTTTTAAAATAAAATGAACTCTTCTTACACCCGCGAGTCTGAGTATATGAAAGACGCGCATTTATTATCATCATCATCCCTGAATCAGAGATGAAAGTTTGGCCACATTGATGTGGCCTTTTTCTTTTGTACCGCTTTTTGCTACGCGTGTCTTGCTAACAGGGCTTCAAACGGCTCGCTATCTTCCGCTTCCACCTTCTGCTGGCGCTTCACTGAAGCTTCACGTTCAGCGATAAAATCGTCTTCACGTAAAATTTCCAGCGGCTCTTCCCGCAGCATCGTACGATATTGATCGGCCAGCTCCCTACCGGTGCCGCCAATCCCTTCTTCAAGCATAGAACGCAGAATGCGGGCTGAGAAAGTTAATTCCGGATCGTCGAAGCTGGCAACCAGCTCGTCACACACCTGCTGGTAGGCTTCGCCACCGTGGATGCTATCTAACGTCTGCGCCACGCGACGCAAATCACGGAACAGATCTTTACCCACTTTAGCCAGCGGGAACTGCGCGCTTTCGCAGCCGATACCCAGCGTCAGGCCCGGCTTACGGCCTTCCAGAATCACGCGATTCCAGTTGGTGCGCGTGCACAGCAGCTCATCGCTGCTCATTTCCGGCGCATCGGCCAGCACGCACCAGACCATAAACAGGTCGAGGAAACGGACCTGCTGCTCGTCAACGCCAATCGGCGAGAACGGGTTGATATCCAGCGAGCGGACTTCGATATATTCAATACCGCCGCGCAGCAGCGCATCGGAAGGGGTCTCACCGCTGCGGGTCACACGCTTCGGCCGAATTGGCGCGTAGAGTTCGTTCTCAATCTGCAGAATATTGCTGTTGATTTGCAGATGCTTGCCGTCTTTCTCGAGGCCAATCCGGGCATACTCTTCCGACGGCGTTTTAATCGCCCGCTTCAATCCTGCCACATACTCGTGGAGATCGTTAAACGTAATCCCGAGATTGCTTTGCGACTTATTGGTATAACCCAGATCGCTCAGGCGCAGCGAGGTCGCATAAGGCAGGTAGTACATGCCATTTTCCGCTTTCTCAAACGGCAGCGTCGTCGGTTTGCCCTGCAGGAACGAAGAGCAGATGGCCGGGGAGGCGCCGAACAGGTATGGGATCACCCAGCCAAAGCGGTAATAGTTACGAATTGAACGGAAATAGCCGGCGGAAATCGCCTCTTTGCCGCTCTCCGCATCGTCAACGCCGCACTTCGCCTGCCAGAAAGCCATCGGCAGCGAGAAGTTATAGTGCACGCCGGAGATAGTTTGCATCAGCGCGCCATAGCGGTTCTTCAACCCCTCGCGGTACAGCGTTTTCAGACGGCCAATATTCGAGGTGCCATACTGCGCCAGTTCGATGTCCTGACCAGGAGCAATGTAGCAAGGCATGCTCAGTGGCCACATCCGCTCATCGCCCAGCTGGCGAGCGGTATAGCGATGAACATCGCGCATAATGGTGAGCATATGCTGAATGTCGCCATCAACCGGCGTAATAAACTCCAGCAGCGCTTCAGCAAAGTCGGTAGTAATCCATTTATGGGTCAGCGCCGAGCCAAGGGCCTGAGGGTGACCGGTCGTCGCCAGTGAACCATCGGCATTGACGCGCAGCGTTTCACGCTCAAGACCACGTTGGATACCCTGAAGAGCCTGTGGATTTTTTTCCAGCCAGGCCAGCGCCTGTGATACATCCGGGATCAATTTGACCTCCCGCCTGTCGAAATCGTTTGAATAAGCATAATTGTAATGGTGACCATACAGGTTATCCCAGAAGACGTTACTGTTGCCGGTTCCGCGCACGAAAACCGGAGCGCACTGGCAGTACGTGCGGATTTCGGGCACAAACCGCTAACACGGCCTGCCGGGATAGTCTTAGTTCCACAATTAGTGCCACCACGTCATGCCCTGAAGCGTTACCACCGCAATGACGATATAGCGTAACGCTTTGCCAAGGCATAAGAAAAAAAGTACCGGCCCCCAGGAGATGCGCATCCATCCCGCCAGCAGACACAGTAAATCGCCGATAACCGGCGCCCAGCTTAATAATAATGTGACCGCGCCGTAGCGCTTTAACCAGCCGGTTGCTTTTTCCTGCCAGCGCGATGTTTTGCGCAGCGGAAACAGGCGCCCCAGAATAACGTTAGTTACCCCTCCAAGGCTATTGCCGATTGTTGCTATTAATACCAGGGCCCACGGTTGGCTTGCCCCCGTAAGTAGCATAGCAACCAGCACAACTTCCGAATTGCCGGGAAGTAAGGTGGCGCTCAAAAAACTACTGGCAAACAGCGAGATCAGCGACAGTGCGTCGCTCACAACAAGCGCACGTCCACGGCATCCATCCCCGCACGCTTCGCCGCCTGCAGACCAAAATCAGCATCTTCAAAAACGACGCATGTTTCCGGCGCGACACCCATGCGCTCCGCGCAAAGCAGAAAGGTATCGGGCGCGGGTTTATGATTCTGGACATGATCGGCGGCAATCACCGCCGCAAAGTAATGACGCAGGCCGAGGTGCGCCAACAGCGCCTCAGCTACGGCGCTTTCGCTGCCGGTACCGACCGACATCGGACGGCGCCCGTGCCATGCCTTCACCACCTCTATCAGCGGTAAGGGGCGCACGCTATCCAGCAGCATGGCCTTCACGGCCACGGTTTTTTCCTCCGCCAGGCGGTGGGGATCTAAATCAGCGTGATTCAGTTCGATAATCGCCTGGGCTATACGCCAGGTCGGAGAACCATTGAGCGCGACCATCGCCTGCTCGTCGAAACGCATTCCGTATCGACCCAGAACCTCGTGCCACGCCTTACGATGCGTCGGTTCGGTATCAAGGATGGTGCCATCCATATCAAAGATCAGTCCTGCGTAACGTTCGTACATCGTGTTCTCACAAACCGGGTAAGAAAACGTTACTTTATCGCAAAAGGCGCATGTTGTCGCGGCCAGCGCCTCAGGCAATAAAGGCGCCTTCGGGGCGCCTTTATATGACTCACATCGTGATTTATTTGATTTTTAAATCATTCTCAACCAAACGAACGCCCTGCACTCTGCGGGTGACTTCTACCGCGCGGCTGGCATCCTTCGCTGATGAGACAAAACCACTCAGCTGAACACGTCCTTTAAAGGTCTGTACGCTAATTTCAGAAGACTTAATGTCTTTTTCGTTAAACAGCGCCGTTTTAACCTTCGTGGTGACGACGGTATCATCAATATAGCCACCGGTACTTTCCTTTGTGGGCGATCCCGCACAGCCAGCTAACGATACGGCTACCAGAAGCGTCGCACAAAACGCAGGTATTGCTTTGAACCATTTCATGGATTTCTCTCCTTGCACTCATCTCACCCAAATCAGATCGATACATACGGGTAAATTATAGTGGAAAGAGTCACTTGCCAATAAAAAAAGTTCACTAAGCGGCGTTGAAAGAGATCCGCCGCCGGAATGGTGTAAGCAGCTTTTGCCAGAAAAGGCAGACAAGGAACGGATAAATGGTTTGGGGTTTGGGGTTTTACGAAAAAGGAGGATCTGAAGAAGATGGTGCATCCGGGAGGATGACTCGTTTTACTCGCCCTACGGGCCGTTGCTTACGCAACGTTATCCTCCCTGGTGCTGGCGATAATTTCGCAGACCATGAAGCGACAAAGTTGATGTGAATCTGGAGAAGATGGTGCATCCGGGAGGATTCGAACCTCCGACCGCTCGGTTCGTAGCCGAGTACTCTATCCAGCTGAGCTACGGATGCATCAGGGAGAACTGCTTTACTACATTATCTTCGCTGGTACTGGCGATTATCTCGCAGACCGTGAAACAACAGTTCGACTGTCATTTCGGAGAAGATGGTGCATCCGGGAGGATGACTCACTTCGCTCGCCCTACGGGCCGTTGCTTACGCAACGTTATCCTCCCTGGTACTGGCGATTATCTCGCAGACCGTGAAACAACAGTTCCGCTGTCATTTCGGAGAAGATGGTGCATCCGGGAGGATTCGAACCTCCGACCGCTCGGTTCGTAGCCGAGTACTCTATCCAGCTGAGCTACGGATGCATCAGGGAGAACTGCTTTACTAATTATCTTCGCTGGTACTGACGATTATCTCGCAGACCGTGAAACAACAGTTCGGCTGTCATTTCGGAGAAGATGGTGCATCCGGGAGGATTCGAACCTCCGACCGCTCGGTTCGTAGCCGAGTACTCTATCCAGCTGAGCTACGGATGCATCAGGGAGAACTGCTTTACTACGCGTCAGTGTCACATCTAACACTTGCCACACTGAGTAAGATGGTGCATCCGGGAGGATGACTCGGCTGTCGCCTCGCCCTACGGGCCGTTGCTAATGCAACGTTATCCTTCCTGGTGCTTGCGGTTATTACCGCTACCTCAACCACCCCTTCATCGCTGAAGAAATGGAAAAATATGGTGCATCCGGGAGGATTCGAACCTCCGACCGCTCGGTTCGTAGCCGAGTACTCTATCCAGCTGAGCTACGGATGCAAAATGGCGGTGAGGCGGGGATTCGAACCCCGGATGCAGCTTTTGACCGCATACTCCCTTAGCAGGGGAGCGCCTTCAGCCTCTCGGCCACCTCACCACACGCCTCTTACGAGTGCTTCGAAGAACTTGTTTCTGCTCTTCGTCGCTGCGATGGCGCACATATTACTTTCTGGTACTTATAAGTCAAACAATTTTTCGAGACCTTTTTCCGTTTGCACACTTACCGCGCAATTAGCCTGCAAAAACGGCAAAAAGAGTGTTTTATCAACAGGAATTCAGGGGTTTCGGCCAGCGGCAGGCAAAAGATAAATGTTGCGAACGATGGGCTATAAACAAAAAACAAGGTAGCAGAAGAAGAAAAGTCAGAAAGAAAAACGGGAGCTGGGGGGGTGCGCCTCACGGAATCGCGAGGCGCGAAAACCTTAGTAACTGGACTGCTGGGATTTTTCAGCCTGGATACGCTGGTAGATCTCTTCACGATGCACGGAGACTTCTTTAGGGGCATTAACGCCAATACGTACCTGGTTACCCTTAACCCCTAAAACTGTCACAGTGACCTCATCTCCAATCATGAGGGTCTCACCAACTCGACGAGTCAGAATCAGCATTCTTTGCTCCTTGAAAGATTAAAAGAGTCGGGTCTCTCGTATCCCGGCATTATCCATCATATAACGCCAAAAAGTAAGCGATGACAAACACCTTACGGTGTAAGCAGTCACGGCATCACATTCTGTTAAACCTAAGTTTAGCCGATATACACAACTTCAACCCGACTTTATCGTTATCAGTGCTTCTCTCGCAAGCTACCGTTATCCGAGGATAACGGTAGCTATGCATTTATAGTTATTACAGTTTTGCGCTGACCCAGCCTTTCACACTGGCTAACGCTGCAGGGAGAGCAGACGCATCGGTACCACCGGCCTGAGCCATATCCGGACGACCGCCCCCTTTGCCACCCACCTGCTGGGCGACCATACCAACCAGCTCCCCTGCTTTCACGCGATCTGTCACATCCTTAGACACACCGGCAATCAGAGAAACCTTACCATCCGCCACCGTGGCTAACACAACGACCGTAGAACCCAGTTGGTTTTTCAGGTCATCAACCATGGTACGCAGCATTTTCGGTTCAACGCCGGCCAGCTCGCTGACCAGCAATTTGACGCCGTTAATCTCTTCTGCTTTGCTGGAGAGGTTTGCGCTCTCCTGCGCCGCAGCCTGCTCTTTCAGCTGCTGCAGCTCTTTTTCCAGTAGGCGAGTACGTTCCAGCGCGGCACGCACTTTATCGCCAAGGTTATGGCTGTCACCCTTCAGCAACTGTGCAATATCGCCCAGCAGATCGCTCTGCGCGTGCAGATACGCAATTGCGCCTTCGCCAGTCACCGCCTCAATACGGCGAACGCCGGCAGCGGTACCGGATTCAGAGGTAATACGGAACAGGCCAATATCACCGGTACGTGAGGCGTGAGTACCGCCGCACAGCTCGGTGGAGAAATCGCCCATGCTCAGTACGCGAACGCGATCGTCATATTTCTCGCCGAACAGCGCCATCGCGCCGGACTCTCGTGCCGCATCGATATCCATAATGTTGGTTTCAACCGGCAGGTTGCGACGGATCTGCGCGTTGACCAGATCTTCCACCGCGCGAATCTCTTCCGGCTTCATGGCTTCGAAGTGAGAAAAGTCAAAGCGCAGCGCTTTGTCATTCACCAGCGAGCCCTTCTGCGCCACATGCGTACCCAGAACCTGACGTAATGCCGCATGCATCAGGTGAGTCGCCGAGTGGTTCAGACGAATACGCTGACGGCGAGCCCGATCGACATCAGCCTCCAGCGCATCGCCCACTTTCAGCGCGCCATGGGTCAGTTTACCGATATGACCAATGGCCTGGCCGTATTTCTGCGTATCGTTGACCGCGAAGGAGAAGCCAGCGCCTTTCAGTTCGCCTTTATCGCCCACCTGGCCACCGGATTCTGCGTAGAACGGCGTTTGATCCAGAATGACAACCGCTTCCTGGCCCGCCGTTACGCTATCAACGGCTTTGCCGTCGATGAACAGCGCGGTCACTTTCGCGTTCAGTTCCAGGTGGTCATAGCCTTTAAATTCAGAAGCGCCGTCAACGCGAATCATCGCATTGTAGTCTGCGCCAAAGCCGCTGGACTCGCGCGCACGACGACGCTGCTCTTCCATTGCGGCTTCAAAGCCGGCTTCGTCGACTTTAATATTGCGCTCGCGGCAAACGTCAGCGGTCAGGTCAACCGGGAAACCATAGGTATCGTACAGGCGGAAAGCGGTTTCGCCATCCAGCGTGTCGCCCTTCAGCTTGCTCAGCTCTTCATCCAGCAGCGCCAGACCGCGCTCCAGCGTACGCGCGAACTGCTCTTCTTCGGTTTTCAGCACATGCTCAACCTGAGCCTGCTGCTGCTTCAGCTCTTCACCGGCGGCGCCCATCACCTCAATCAGCGGAGCAACCAGTTTCCAGAAGAAGGTCTCTTTCGCGCCCAGCATGTTGCCATGACGCACGGCACGACGAATGATACGACGCAGCACGTAGCCACGGTTTTCATTCGACGGGATGACGCCATCGGCAATCAGGAATGCGCAGGAACGAATATGGTCAGCGATAACGCGCAGCGATTTGTTCGTCAGGTCGGTTGCGCCGGTGACTTTCGCGACGTTCTCAATCAGAGTGCGGAACAGGTCGATATCATAGTTGGAGTTGACGTGCTGCAGAACGGCAGCAATACGCTCCAGGCCCATACCGGTGTCGACGGATGGCTTCGGCAGCGGCTCCATGGTGCCGTCGGCCTGACGGTTAAACTGCATGAAGACGATGTTCCAGATCTCAATGTAGCGATCGCCATCTTCTTCCGGGCTTCCCGGAGGACCGCCCCAGATGTGGTCGCCATGGTCGAAGAAGATTTCGGTACACGGACCGCACGGACCGGTATCGCCCATCTGCCAGAAGTTGTCAGAAGCGAACGCCGCGCCTTTATTATCGCCAATGCGGATAATACGCTCACGTGGAACGCCGACCTCATTCGCCCAGATATCGAAGGCTTCGTCATCGGTTTCGTAGACGGTAACCCACAGTTTATCTTTCGGCAGCGCGAACCAGTTTTCCCCGGTCAGCAGTTCCCATGCGTATTTGATGGCATCCTGCTTGAAGTAATCGCCGAAGCTGAAGTTACCCAGCATTTCAAAGAAGGTATGGTGACGCGCGGTGTAACCGACGTTTTCCAGATCGTTGTGTTTACCACCCGCACGAACGCAACGCTGCGCGGTCGTCGCGCGAGAATAATGGCGTTTGTCGAGACCCAGGAAAACATCCTTGAACTGGTTCATCCCGGCGTTGGTAAACAGCAGGGTCGGGTCGTTGTGCGGCACCAGGGAGCTGCTCGCAACGACCTGGTGTCCCTTGCTATGGAAAAAATCGAGAAACGCCTGACGGATCTCAGCAGTGCTCTTGCTCATAATTATCCTGAAATCAAGCTATACACTTCACCTTTCACGCTGCCTCTACGCGGGCTGCGCTCGTTCACCTCGGCCACGTACCTCTGTACGATCCAGGTGACTCACTCCCCTGCTGCCTTGACGCAGCGCGAATGATTTTGTGTATAAGGAATAATCGTCGTGGGCGCTGATTGCCTGTTAACAGCCAGCGACCGGACGGAATAAAGTGGGAATAAGATAAGTTTTCTTTACTGGGAAGTAAAATACCCGATGGGTCAATCTGCAAAATTTCGCCAGATTTCCTGAATATCTTCCATCAGGTAGCCACGGTACAGCAAAAACCGCTGGATTTTGACTTTATCAGCAAATGCCGTCGGGAGCGGTTCGCCATATTTGCGCTGCGCCTGCTCTTTCGCCAGCGCGGCCCAGTCAATATCACACTCGCGCATCGCGCTTTCGCTGACGTCGCGGGGAATACCTTTCTGATTGAGCTCCTGGCGGATACGCGCCGGGCCATATCCTTTGCGGCTACGGCTGCCAATAAACTGGCGAACAAAGCGACCGTCGTCCAGGTAACGGTTCTCAATGCACCAGGCGACAACGGTGTCTACCTCTTCCGGCGTGACGTCCAGCGTCTCCGGGCCATTTTTGCCCAGTACCGGAGCAGCGAGTTTACGCCGCAGCTCCTGTTCGCTATGGTCGCGCATCGCCAGGATACGGATTGCGCGGTCCAGCAGGCGGGCATAGCCGGAACGGCGGGATGAAGGTTCAGTCACGGGCACCTCGACAATCAAAAAGCAAAAGGGCTGCATCCGCAGCCCTTCGTTATCTTTTAATGAGATTATCAGAAATCTTCGTGGGTTTCTTCTGCACCCGCGCCGTTACCGTCAACCACGAAGTCCGGTGTGGAGTCCTGGTTACTCAGCAGCAGCTCACGCACTTTTTTCTCAATCTCTTTTGCCGCCGCCGGGTTATCTTTCAGCCACGAGATAGCATTTGCTTTACCCTGGCCGATCTTATCGCCGTTGTAGCTGTACCATGCACCCGCTTTCTCGATCAGCTTCTCTTTCACGCCCAGGTCAACCAGCTCGCCATAGAAGTTGATACCTTCGCCGTAAAGAATCTGGAACTCAGCCTGTTTGAACGGCGCGGCGATTTTGTTTTTCACGACTTTGACGCGAGTTTCGCTGCCGATGACGTTATCGCCATCTTTTACCGCACCGATACGACGGATATCGAGACGCACAGAGGCATAGAATTTCAGCGCGTTACCACCGGTGGTGGTTTCCGGGTTACCGAACATCACGCCAATTTTCATACGAATCTGGTTGATGAAGATCAGCAGCGTATTGGACTGCTTCAGGTTACCGGCCAGCTTACGCATCGCCTGACTCATCATACGCGCCGCGAGGCCCATGTGAGAGTCGCCGATTTCGCCTTCGATTTCCGCTTTCGGCGTCAGCGCCGCCACGGAGTCGACAACGATAACGTCTACGGCGCCAGAACGCGCCAGCGCGTCACAGATTTCCAGCGCCTGTTCGCCGGTGTCCGGCTGAGAGCACAGCAGGTTGTCGATGTCGACGCCCAGCTTACGCGCATAAACAGGATCCAGCGCGTGCTCTGCATCGATAAATGCACAGGTTTTACCTTCACGCTGCGCGGCGGCGATAACCTGCAGGGTCAGTGTCGTTTTACCGGACGATTCAGGCCCGTAGATTTCGACGATACGGCCCATCGGCAAACCGCCGGCGCCCAGGGCGATATCCAGTGAAAGCGAACCGGTGGAGATAGTTTCCACATCCATGGAACGGTCTTCACCCAGGCGCATGATGGAGCCTTTGCCGAACTGTTTTTCAATCTGGCCCAGTGCTGCCGCCAACGCTTTCTGTTTGTTTTCGTCGATAGCCATTTTTACTCCTGTCATGCCGGGTGAAACCGGGTGGTGAATTCTGTTCTGTTGAGGCAATTATACTGTATAGTCATACAGTATCAAGTATTTTGTAGAAATTGTTGCCAGAGGAGATTTAGCGCATAAGCCGTTGCCTGACGACGCACCGCCTCCCGGTCTCCGGCAAAACATTCACGCCGGGTAACGCCCTGCCCGTTCGCGCAGGCCACGCCAAACCACACCGTTCCGACAGGTTTTTCCGCACTGCCACCATCCGGCCCGGCGATGCCGCTTACCGAAATAGCATAGGTGGCACGCGCCGCACGCAGCGCGCCAACGGCCATCTCAACTACCACCGGCTCGCTTACCGCGCCATGGCCGAGGAGCGTGACCTCGCTGACGCCGATCATCTGCGATTTGGCTTCATTGCTGTAGGTCACGAACCCTCGTTCAAACCACGCTGAACTGCCGGCGATGTCGGTGAGCACTTTCGCGACCCAACCGCCGGTACAGGACTCCGCCGTGGTCACCGTCGCACCGCGAGCTTTTAATGCCAGCCCGACCTGCTCACTCAGTTGCTTTAATTCAGAATCTGTCATTATCGCCCCGTTTAAGCCAGATAAAGAGGCCATCAAAGATAGCACTTTCAGCACAGATATGGGGATGAGGTCATGAATTTACGAGGGGGCTTCCGAAAATGAGCGGCCCCGACGACGTCGGGACCGTCAACGCGCGGGTTACTTCATACTGGCGGCGATCAGTTCGACGTTATGGCGTAACATTTTCACGTAGCTATCCGCCACGCCGCCGGGTTTCGAGAGCGCTTCCGGATAGAGCTCTCCCCCCGGCTGCGCGCCAGTAGCGGCCGCAATTTGTTTCACCAGACGCGGATCGAGCTGGTTTTCCATAAACCAGGTATGGACGCCGTCGGCCTTAATTTGTTGAATCAGCGCCGCCACCTGCGCCGCGCTGGCTTCGCTTTCTGACGACAGCCCCTGTGGTGCCAGGAAGGTCACGCCATAGGCGCGGCCAAAGTAGCCAAACGCATCATGGCTGGTGAGCACTTTGCGTTTTGCCAGCGGAATTGCCGTAAACTGTTTTTTTGCCCAACCGTCGATTTCAGTCAGTTGGCCGATATAGCGTTGCCCGGATGTCTCCAGCGCAGCCTTATCTTGCGGATCGGCTTTGATCAGGCCGTTGAGAATATTTTGCGCGTAAAGCGCGCCGTTAGCGGCGCTGTTCCACGCATGAGGATCGGTAACCGTTTTCCCCTCCTCATTGAGCGTGTGCGTTTTTACGCCGGTAGACGCCACCACCAGTTCGCCTTTAAAACCCGAAGCTTTGATTAATCTGTCGACCCAGCCTTCCAGTCCCAGACCATTAACCACCACCACATCGGCTTTGCTCAGCAAGGCGCTATCCTGCGGTGAAGGTTCAAAGGTATGCGGATCGCCGTCCGGTCCCACCAGCGTATCAACATGGACATGTTCGCCCCCCACCTGCTGCACCATATCGCCCAGCACGGAAAAACTACTCACCACGTTGAGCGTTTTCGCCATCGCACCCTGCGTTGCGAGGCCTAGCGCCAGCGCCAGAATGACTGCGGTACGTTTCATCATATTTCCTTACCCCATTAATTTACGCCAGCTGACGACCAGTCGGCTGCGCGTGCCAAAGAACACCGAAATAAAAAAGAGCCCGCTGGCGGTCAACACGATGGACGGCCCGGCCGGTAAATTCGCCGTCCACGACAGGCTTAACCCCATCCAGGCGCAAAAGCCGCCCATCAGCGCCGCCAGCAGCAAGGTACCCGGCAAGGTTCGCGCCCAGCAGCACGCCGCTACCGCCGGCAGCATCATCACGCCAACCGCCATCAGCGTCCCCAGCACCTGGAATCCAGCGACCAGATTGAGCACCAGCAGCGCCAGGAACAGACCGTGCAGCAGGGCCGGGAGCCGCGGATGGTTCACCTGCAGCCAGGCGCTATCAAAGGCTTCGCTAACCAACCCACGATAAAGCAGAGCGATGCAGAGCAGCGTCAAGCTGGCGACCCCGCTGACAAACAGCGCCGCGTCGTTATCCACCGCCAGAATCGAGCCAAACAGCAGATGCAGCAGATCAACGCTGGAGCCGCGAAGCGACACCAGCGTCACTCCCAGCGCCAGCGACCCGAGGTAAAACCCGGCAAAGCTGGCATCCTCTTTCAGCGGCGTGCGTCGGCTGACCCAGCCCGCCACCAGCGCCACGGCAATTCCGGCGATAAAACCGCCGATAGTCATGGCCAGCAGCGACATGCCGCTCACCAGGTAGCCCACCGCCACGCCGGGTAAAATGGCGTGCGACAGCGCATCGCCCATCAGACTCATGCGTCGCAGCAGTAAGAAGACGCCAAGCATGGTCGTGCTCAGAGAGAGCGCGAGGCACACCAGCAGCGCGCGGCGCATAAAGCCGAATTCAATGAAGGGCTGGAAAAAGGTATGCCAGATCATGCCAGCCTCGCAGAGCCGAAAGCGGGCAGCACGTCGTCCGTATTACCCCAGCGGGCGCGCTGCGGTTCCAGCAGCAGCGTTTCCGGGAAGTATTCAGCGACGCGCTGGTTATCATGCAACACCGCCAGTACCGTCTGCCCCTGCTGATGCATCTCAAGGATCAGCCCCATCAGCTCGCGGCTGGTGGCTTCATCAATGCCGGTAAAGGGTTCATCCAGCATAACCAGCGGCGCCTGTTGCACGATGACTCTGGCAAACAGCATTCGCTGGAACTGCCCGCCGGAGAGCGCCTCAATCGGCGTTTTCGCCATCGATGTCAGCCCCACGCGCTCCAGCGCGGCGCCGATACGCCGCCGGAACTCGCTACGGATCCCCCCCAGCAAAGAGACATGCGGCCAGGCGCCCTGACTCACCACGTCCTGTACCGTCAGCGGAAACTGCGATTCGAGGGCATGGCGCTGCGCCAGCCAGCCAATCACCGGACGCGATACCGTCCAGCGCAACCTGCCGCTGACCGGAGGAATAAAGCCGGCCAGCGTTTTCAACAGCGTTGATTTACCGCAGCCGTTCAGGCCGACAATGGCCGTCATACTGCCTGTCGCTATTACGCCGCTGAGGGCCGGCGTAATAGCCAGCTCTTCGTAACCGGCTACCAGATGATCGAGTTCAATCATGGCAGGGTTACCGCCCACCAGGTCGCCAGCCACAGGAGCGCCAGCAGCACACAGGCGATTCCTGCGCGTACCGCTGCGGATGTCATAAAAAGAGAAGTCACAGTCTTACCCAATCAATATGTTATAACGTAACAATATTAGATTGACGGAAAAATGTAAATCAGCGTCAACGGCGGGAAATGCTGCAAAATGTAACGGAACTCCCCTCATGACGAGGGGAGTATCGGGGAAAGGTTACTGTCCGCGGGCCTGAGAAACGGCCAGACCGAGCTGCCAGACGGCCATCGCGTAGTGGGTACTGTGGTTATAGCGGGTAATGGTGTAGAAGTTCGGCAGACCATACCAGTACTGGTAACCGGTACCGATATCCAGACGCAGCAGGCTGGCCTGCTGATGGTTGCCCAGCGGTTGCGTCGGCGTCAAGCCTGCCGCCGTAAGCTGCGAAATGCTGTAGTTGGTTTTGAAGCCATTCTCCAGGCCCGGCGCCTGACCCAGCGCCTGTACCGCAACCTGATCGCCGCTCACCCAGCCGTGCTGTTTGAAATAGTTCGCCACGCTGCCGATCGCGTCCACCGGATCCCACAGGTTAATGTGCCCGTCGCCATTGAAGTCCACCGCATACTGTTTATAAGAAGATGGCATAAACTGACCGTAGCCCATTGCTCCGGCGAAAGAACCTTTCAGGTTTAACGGATCATCTTGCTCGCTGCGCGCCATCAGCAGGAAGGTTTCCAGCTCACCAGAAAAATAGTCGGCGCGACGCGGGTAGCTAAACGACAGCGTCGCCAGGGCGTCGAGAATGCGGGTTTTGCCCATCACGCGACCCCAGCGGGTTTCTACGCCAATAATCCCGACGATAATTTCCGGCGGCACGCCGTACACCTGCCAGGCGCGGTTCAGCGCATCCTGATACTGGTTCCAGAATACGACACCGTTCTGCACGTTATCCGGAGTAATAAACTGTTTTTTGTAACGCAGCCAGGCGCCGTTAGGCCCTGACGGCGGCAGTCCGCTCGGCGCCTGGCGGTCCATCAGGCGCAGGACGTAATCCAGGCGTTTCGCCTGCGAGAGGATCTCATGCAGCTGCTGTCTGTCGAAGCCATGCTTGCTCACCATTTTATCGATGAACTGCTCCGCCGCCGGGTTGTTAGCGAAATCGCCCCCCATCTCCATCACATTATGCTGCGGCTCCAGCAAAAAACCGCCGCCTCCCGCCGTCTGGGGTTCTGCGGTGGTTTTAGGTTTGCTGCTACAGGCAGCGAGGAAAACACACAGGGGAAGTAAAGCCAGATAGCGACGCTTCAACATGGGACATCCGTTTAACAAATTTGGCAAAGGATAATTATGGTAAAGCATGCGGCCGTCAACAAGGAAGCGGCAATGTATTTGCGGACAAAATAGTCCCGACAGCACCGCCCTTTCCGGTTCATTATCCGTCCGTTCATCTCCCCCTGGCCTCGGCTTCCCCCCCTCTGAGCGCGCACAAACTTTCAAAATAAAATATTTACCTTTCATTTTGCGATCAATTTAACACTTTTAAATCTTTCAAAGTGATTAAAATGAGCTGCCAGTTAGCAAGAAAAATAACACTCTGAAGGAGAGAACAATGATTGAAGTCATTACCCACGGCGCCGAATGGTTTATCGGCCTGTTTCAGAAGGGAGGCGAGGTGTTTACCGGTATGGTCACCGGGATCCTGCCCCTGCTGATCAGTCTGCTGGTGATCATGAACGCGCTGATCAACTTTATCGGTCAGCAGCGGATCGAAAAGCTGGCGCAACGCTGCGCCGGCAATCCGATCTCACGCTATCTGCTGCTGCCCTGCATCGGCACCTTTGTGTTCTGTAACCCCATGACCCTGAGCCTCGGGCGCTTTATGCCCGAGAAGTACAAGCCCAGCTACTACGCGGCAGCCTCTTACAGCTGTCACTCTATGAATGGCCTGTTTCCCCATATCAACCCCGGCGAGCTGTTTGTCTATCTCGGGATTGCCAGCGGCCTGACCACGCTTGGCCTGCCGTTAGGTCCGCTGGCAGTGAGCTATCTGCTGGTGGGCCTGGTCACCAACTTCTTCCGCGGTTGGATCACCGATCTGACCACCTCGATTTTTGAGAAAAAAATGGGCATCCAGCTTGAGCAAAAAGTCCATCTTTCCGGAGCAACCTCATGACCCGTATTCGTATTGAAAAAGGCGCCAGCGGCTGGGGCGGCCCTCTTGAGCTGGACGCCGTTGTCGGTAAAAAGATCGTCTACATTACCGCCGGTACCCGCCCGGCAATCGTCGACAAGATCGCCAGTCTGACCGGCTGGCAGGCCGTCGACGGGTTTAAAGAAGGCGAACCGCCGGAAGAGGAGATCGGCGTTGCCATTATCGACTGCGGCGGCACCTTACGCTGCGGCCTTTACCCGAAACGTCGTATCCCGACCGTCAATATCCACGCCACCGGCAAATCCGGCCCGCTGGCGCAATATATCGTCGAAGATATTTACGTCTCCGGGGTGAAAGAAGAGAACATTCGCCTGTTGACCCGCGACGGCACAGCGGCGCCAGAAGCGAAGCCGGGCCAGTCAGCCCCGCGGGATTACGATACCAGCAAAAAAATTACCGAGCAGAGCGATGGCCTGCTGGCGAAGGTCGGCATGGGAATGGGCTCCGTGGTGGCCGTGCTGTTCCAGTCCGGGCGCGACACCATCGACACGGTACTGAAAACCATCCTGCCGTTTATGGCTTTCGTCTCGGCGCTGATCGGCATCATCATGGCCTCCGGCATCGGTGACTGGATTGCCCACGGTCTGGCCCCGCTCGCCAGCCATCCTCTTGGCCTGGTCACGCTGGCCCTGATCTGCTCCTTCCCGCTGCTGTCGCCGTTCCTCGGCCCAGGTGCGGTTATCGCTCAGGTCATTGGCGTGCTGATCGGCGTGCAGATTGGCCTCGGCAATATTCCCCCGCACCTTGCGCTCCCCGCGCTGTTCGCCATTAACGCCCAGGCCGCCTGCGATTTTATTCCGGTTGGCCTGTCGCTTGCCGAAGCCCGTCAGGACACGGTACGCGTCGGCGTTCCTTCGGTGCTGGTGGGACGTTTTCTGACCGGTGCGCCAACGGTGCTGATCGCCTGGTTTGTGTCCGGATTTATTTACCAATAAGAGGTTCCTGAAGATGACCGTGATTTACCAGACCACGATTACGCGCATCGGCGCCAGCGCTACGCTGGCACTGGATGAGGAGATGCTGATTACCTTTCGCGAAGGCGCGCCGGCGGATATCGAGGAATATTGCTTTATTCACAATCACGGCGAGCTGTCCGGCACGCTGATGCCGGGCGCGGAGCTCCAGCTTGGCGAACAACGCTATCCGGTGACCGCCGTCGGCGATGTCGCCGAACAGAATCTGCGTGAGCTTGGCCATATCACGCTGCGCTTTGATGGCCATAGCGAAGCAGAGTTTCCGGGGACGGTCCACGTGTCTGGCCCCGTGCCGGACGCGATCGCACCCGGCTGTATATTGAAATTTGTTGCATGAGTTGTCAGGAGAAGACTATGAATCAGGTTGCTGTTGTCATCGGCGGTGGACAAACCTTAGGCGAATTTCTGAGCCGGGGCCTTGCCGCTCAGGGGTATCGGGTTGCCGTTGTGGATATCCAAAGCGATAAAGCCACGCGCGTCGCGCAGGCTATCAACGACGAATATGGAGAAGGAATGGCATACGGCTTTGGCGCCGATGCCACCAGCGAGGCCAGCGTGATGGCCCTCGCCCGCGGCGTGGATGAAATATTCGCGCGGGTGGATCTGTTGGTGTATAGCGCCGGAATCGCCAAAGCGGCCTTTATCAGCGATTTCGCGCTCGGTGATTTTGACCGCTCGCTGCAGGTGAATCTGGTGGGCTACTTCCTCTGCGCTCGCGAATTTTCACGGCTGATGATTCGCGATGGGATCAAGGGGCGTATTATTCAGATCAACTCCAAATCCGGCAAAGTCGGCAGCAAGCATAATTCCGGCTATAGCGCAGCGAAGTTTGGCGGCGTCGGGCTGACCCAGTCGCTGGCGCTGGATCTGGCGGAATACGGCATTACCGTTCACGCATTGATGCTGGGCAACCTGCTGAAATCACCGATGTTCCAGTCGCTGCTGCCGCAATATGCCAGCAAACTGGGTATTGCCGAGGACGAAGTCGAGCAGTATTACATCGACAAGGTGCCGCTGAAACGCGGCTGCGACTATCAGGATGTCCTGAACGTACTGATGTTTTATGCCAGCCCGCAGGCGTCTTACTGCACCGGACAGTCGATTAACATCACCGGCGGTCAGGTCATGTTTTAAACCCGGCGCGACCGGACCGGATGCCGTTTGTTCCCCGGTAGCGCTGCGCTGACCGGGCTACACGCCCGCAGAGATCTGCAGGTCCGTAGCCCGGTCAGGCGCAACGCGCCGCCTCCGGGAGAAGTGACCCGTACCGACAACCCTTCAGGAGACTTTTATGGTTAGTGCACTGATTGCCGTCGCCGCGATCGCCTGGCTGGCACAACTGGCGCTTGGCGGCTGGCAGATTCGCCAGTTTAATCGCGCCTTTGACCGACTTTGCCAGCAGGGGCGGGTCGGCGTCGGGCGTTCATCGGGCCGCTTCAAACCGCGCGCGATCGTCGCCATCGCCTTTGACGACCACGATCGCGTCAGCGATACGCTGCTGATGCGAGGAGTGACCGTCTTCGCCCGCCCGCAAAAAATCCCCGCGATAAAGGGGCAATATCGTGAGGAATTGCGACCAGATATGATCTTTCCCCAGGATCCGCTCTGTCAGAATGCACTATCATTAGCGCTTAAACCGAAACATGTATAATTTCGTTGTAAAAGTAAATATCTTGCGAAATTATCACTTCGAAACTTAACGCAGGATAGGATACTACCGCTATGAAACCACGTCAGCGCCAGGCAGCCATTGTTGAGCACCTGCAAGCGCAGGGTAAATGCTCGGTTGAAGAGCTGGCGCAACACTTCGACACCACCGGCACCACCATACGCAAGGATCTGGTGATCCTCGAAAATGCCGGCACCGTTATTCGCACCTACGGTGGCGTGGTCCTCAACAAAGATGAGCCCGACCCACCCATCGATCATAAGACGCTCATTAACACCCATAAAAAAGCGCTGATCGCCGAAACAGCGGTGCACTACATCCACGATGGCGATTCGATCATCCTCGATGCCGGCAGCACGGTGCTGCAGATGGTGCCGCTGCTCAGCCGCTTCAATAACATCACGGTCATGACCAACAGCCTGCATATCGTCAACGCCCTCTCCGAACTGGATAATGAACAAACGATCCTGATGCCCGGCGGCACCTTCCGTAAAAAATCGGCCTCCTTTCACGGACAGCTGGCGGAAAATGCCTTCGAGCAGTTCAGCTTCGACAAACTGTTTATGGGTACCGACGGCATCGACCTGAACGCCGGCGTGACGACCTTCAACGAGGTTTATACCGTCAGTAAAGCGATGTGCAATGCCGCCAGAGAAGTGATCCTGATGGCCGACTCATCAAAGTTTGGCCGTAAGAGCCCGAACATCGTCTGCGGCCTCGAGCGCGTGGATAAGCTGATTACCGATGCCGGTATTGACCCGACATTCCAGCGGGCGCTGGAAAAGAAAGGCATCGAAGTGATTATTACTGGAGAAGAACATGAGTAACTTTCTGTTAGAAGCCGGACGCCAGACCCTGATGCTGGAGCTACAGGAGGCCAGCCGCCTGCCTGAACGCCTGGGCGACGACTTCATCCGCGCGGCGGAAACCATCATCCACTGCGAAGGGAAACTGGTGGTCTCCGGTATCGGTAAATCAGGCCATATTGGCAAAAAACTGGCGGCCACTTTCGCCAGTACCGGCACCCCGGCCTTTTTCGTCCATCCGGCGGAGGCGCTGCACGGCGATCTCGGGATGCTTGATGGTCGTGACGTGATGCTATTTATCTCTTACTCCGGCAGCGCCAAAGAGCTGGATCTCATCGTTCCGCGTCTGGAAGAAAAAGGGATCCCGCTGCTGGCGATGACCGGAAAATCGCAATCCCCGCTGGCGCTGGCGGCAAAAGCGGTACTGGATATCGCCGTCGAACGCGAAGCCTGCCCGATGCATCTGGCCCCCACCTCCAGCACCGTCAACACCCTGATGCTCGGCGACGCGCTGGCAATGGCGGTCATGCAGGCCCGCGGTTTCAATGAAGAAGACTTCGCCCGTTCACACCCCGCCGGCGCCCTCGGCGCGCGGCTGCTGAACAAAGTTCACCATCTGATGCGCCGCGATGACGATGTCCCACGCGTCGACCTTGATACCCGCGTGATGGACGCGATGCTGGAGTTAAGTCGTACCGGGCTGGGTCTGGTCGCGGTCTGCGATGCGCAAAACCGCGTGCAGGGCGTCTTCACCGATGGCGACCTGCGCCGCTGGCTGGTCGGCGGCGGGACGCTCAACGATGCCGTTGCCCAGGCGATGACCCGCAACGGCGTCACCCTGCAGGCGGAAAGCCGCGCGGTCGAAGCCAAAGAGCGGCTGATGAAGCACAAAATCAGCGCCGCCCCGGTGGTCGACGAAAACGGCCTTCTGGTTGGAGCGATTAACCTGCAGAACTTCTATCAGGCCGGGATTCTTTAAGCCCCAGACGTTTCGCCAGCCGGTGCAGGTTGGCGACATCCAGCGCCAGCGCGCGGGCGGCAGCGGCCCAGTTGCGATGGTTATCCGCTAACGCGCGGGAAATCGCCTCGCGCTGGAATGCCTCAGTCGCCGCGCGCAGATTGATCGCCTGCATCGGCACCGCCGATGTCGCGGCGGGCAGTCCGGGCGCGTCGACGGCAAACTGAAAATGCGTCGGATCCAGCCGCACCTCATCGCCAGCCTGCGTCGCCCGCGCCAGCACTACCGCGCGATGAATCGCATGTTCCAGCTCGCGCACGTTGCCAGGCCACGGCCAACTGCGCAGACTTGCCCGCGTGGCGTCGCTCAGCACCACCTGCGCCAGCCCCATCCGCAAACGACACTGTTCGCAGAAATATCCAGCTAACAGCACCACGTCATCGTCACGATCGCGCAGCGCCGGCACCGAGAGCGGAAACACGCTCAGGCGATGATAGAGATCGGCGCGAAAACGGCCGGCAATCACCTCCTGGCGCAGATCGCGGTTGGTGGCCGCCAGTACCCGCACGTCAACCCTCAGGCTGCGATCGTCGCCCACGCGTTGGATATCGCCATACTGCAATACGCGCAGCAGCTTGGCCTGCAGCGCCAGCGACAGCTCGCCAATCTCATCAAGAAACAGGGTCCCGTTATCGGCCATTTCAAACTTGCCGCTGCGGTGGCTGATAGCCCCGGTAAACGCCCCTTTCACATGTCCGAACAGCTCGCTTTCGGCCACGCTCTCCGGCAGCGCCGCACAGTTCAGATAGATCAGCGGATTGGCCGCCCGCGGCGACCCCTGGTGGACCGCTTTCGCCACCAGCTCTTTGCCGGTGCCTGTTTCGCCGCTAATCAGCACGTTCAAATCCGACGCGGCGACGATATCAATCTCTTTTTTCAGCTGCTGTATCGGCGCCGACAGGCCGATAATCTCCTGGCGGTCGGGGGGCGTATAGCTCGCGCTCGCCTCCGGCAGCACGTTCTGATTTTCGAGGCGGGCAATGAGCAGCGCGTTATTCAGCGCTCCTGCCACCAGCGCGGCAATCAGCCGTAGCTCCTCATCGCTGAAGCTATCGAAACGGTCGGCGTCCATACCGTCGAGGGTCAATGCGCCTATCAGGGTTTGTCCGGCAAACAGCGGCAGCCCCACGCAGGCGTGGACCTTGAGGCTCTCCTGGCCGGGAATCAGCCCGTCATAAGGGTCGGGCAGATCGCTGTCCGCCGGGAAGCGGACGACATCCCCCGCGCGAGCAATCGCCTCCAGCCGCGGGTGCCCGGCCAGCGCAAAGCGTCGCCCCAGCACATCCTGCGCCAGTCCGTCGATAGCCAGCGGCACAAACTGATGAGCGTCGTAGCGCAGCAGCGCCGAGGCATCGCATCCCAGCACCTGCCGCAGGGTGGCTATCAGACGCGAGAATCGATCGGCGTGACCAATATCGCTTTGTAAATCAATGGCGATTTTCGCCAGTACCTCTACGGAAAAGCTCATTGCAGCCTCATTGTCGTTTTGACAGTGATTATTGTCATAACGACTATTTTAACCATTGTCATTTTGACAGCAATCAGTTTAAGCAAAAACACATAATATATTTAAAATCAATCAATTAAAAAGTTGGCACGTAACTTGATATAAGCAATTCATCTTATTTGAACACGCTGAATTAATTGAGGTTGCTATGTCTATTCTGGTTAAAAATAATATTCATTGGGTTGGCCAACGTGACTGGGAAGTGCGTGATTTTCACGGCACCGAATACAAAACGCTGCGCGGCAGCAGCTATAACAGCTATCTCATCCGTGAAGAGAAAAATGTGCTGATTGATACCGTCGATCATAAATTCAGCCGCGAGTTCGTGCAGAACCTGCGCAGCGAGATCGATCTTGCCGATATTGACTACATCGTGATTAACCACGCGGAAGAAGACCATGCCGGTGCGCTAACCGAGCTGATGAACAGTATCCCGGATACTCCGATTTACTGCACCGCCAACGCCATTGACTCCATAACCGGCCATCACCATCACCCGGAGTGGAACTTTAACGTGGTGAAAACCGGCGACAGCCTCGACATCGGCAATGGCAAGCAGCTGATCTTCGTCGAAACGCCAATGTTGCACTGGCCGGACAGCATGATGACCTACATGACCGGCGACGCGGTACTGTTCAGCAACGACGCCTTCGGCCAACACTACTGCGACGAGCACCTGTTTAATGACGAAGTCGATCAGACCGAGCTGTTCGAACAGTGCCAGCGCTACTACGCCAATATCCTGACGCCGTTCAGCCGCCTGGTGACGCCAAAAATTACCGAGATCCTCGGCTTCAACCTGCCGGTGGATATGATCGCCACCTCCCACGGCGTGGTCTGGCGCGACAACCCGACGCAAATCGTCGAGCTGTACCTGAAATGGGCGGCGGATTATCAGGAAGATCGCATCACTCTCTTCTACGACACCATGTCCAACAACACCCGCATGATGGCCGATGCCATCGCCCAGGGAATTACCGACGTGGACCCGCGCGTAGCGGTAAAAATCTTTAACGTCGCCCGCAGCGACAAAAACGAAATTCTGACCAACGTCTTCCGCTCAAAAGGGGTGTTAGTGGGCACCTCGACCATGAATAACGTGATGATGCCGAAAATCGCCGGCCTGGTGGAGGAGATGACCGGCCTGCGTTTTCGCAATAAGCGCGCCAGCGCCTTCGGCTCTCACGGCTGGAGCGGCGGTGCGGTCGATCGCCTGTCCACCCGTTTACAGGATGCCGGTTTTGAAATGTCGCTGAGCCTGAAGGCCAAATGGCGCCCGGACCTCGACGCGCTGGAGCTGTGCCGCGAACACGGCCGTGAAATTGCCCGCCAGTGGGCGCTCTCGCCGCTGCCGGTCGCCGCAGCACAGAGCGGGCCGGAACAGGAAAACTGCGCTTGTGCCGCCGCTGCGGCAGCCGATCTCGGCCCGTCGATGCAGTGCAGCGTCTGCCAGTGGGTTTACGATCCGGCGACAGGCGAGCCGAACCAGGATGTCCAGCCGGGGACGCCGTGGAGCGAGGTCCCGGATAACTTCCTGTGCCCGGAATGCTCTCTCGGTAAAGAGGTATTTGATGTCCTGGCAACGGAGGCGGTATGAGCGATGGTATCGTGATCATCGGCTCGGGCTTTGCGGCCCGTCAACTGGTGAAAAATATTCGTAAGCAGGATACGCACATTCCGCTGACGCTGATCGCCGCCGACAGCATGGATGAGTACAACAAACCGGATCTCAGCCACGTCATCAGCCGCGGTCAGAATGCCGAGGATCTGACCCTGCAAACCGCCGGGGAGTTTGCCGAACAGTATAACCTGCGCCTGTTCCCCCACGTCCGGGTGAGCAATATCGACGCCGAGGCCAAAGTGGTCAAAAGCCAGGATCGCGAGTGGCGCTACGACAAGCTGGTGCTGGCGACCGGCGCCGCGCCGTTTATTCCGCCGGTACCCGGGCATGAGCTGATGCTGACCCTCAACAGCCAACGCGAATACGGCGCCGCGCAGAGTCAGCTCCACGATGCGCAACGCGTGCTGATCGTCGGCGGCGGCCTGATTGGCTGCGAGCTGGCGATGGACTTCTGCCGCGCCGGAAAGGCGGTGACGGTAGTCGATAACTCCGCCAGCGTGCTCTCAGCGTTGATGCCGCCGGAGGTCAGCAGCCGCCTGCAGCATCGGTTAACCGATATGGGCGTACACCTGATGCTGAAAACCCAGCTTGCAGGGCTGGAGCAAACTGCCGACGGCATTCGCGTCAGCCTCGACCGCCAGCGCAGCGTCACCGTCGATGCGGTGGTCGCCGCCGCCGGTCTACGCCCGGAAACGGCGCTGGCGCGCCATGCCGGGTTGCTGATTCGTCGTGGCGTGGTGGTGAACAGCCGGCTGCAAACCAGCGATCCGGCAATTTACGCCCTCGGCGACTGCGCGGAAATCAATGGCAGCGTCCTGCCATTTCTGCAGCCGATTTTACTGAGCGCGATGTGCCTCGCTAAAAACCTGCTGTCGCAGGCGAGCGAACTGACGCTGCCGCCGATGCTGGTGAAGGTGAAAACCCCGGATCTGCCGCTGCATCTGGCCGGAGATACGCGGCGCGAAGACCTAACATGGAATATCGTTGCCGCCAACGACGGCCTGGTGGCTAAAGGCGTGGATGCGGAAAACCAGCTGCGTGCTTTTGTGGTCAGCGAGGAGCGAATGAAGGAGGCCTTTGCATTGCTCAAACAATTGGTACGTTAAGCTGCCCGAACGGGCGTTATTCCCGGGTGGCGGCGTAAACGCCTTACCCGGGCTACAGATTCTGCGTCGGTATTTTGCCGGGTGCCGCGACGCTTACCCGGGCTACAGATTCTGCGTCGGTATTTTGCCGGGCGCCGCGACGCTTACCCGGCCTGCCGTTCGGCATTCGTCCCGTAGGCCCGCGCAAGCGCAGCGCCGCCGGGCAACATGCCAGCTGCGTGCTTTTGTGGTCAGCAAGGAGCGAATGAAGGAGGCCTTTGCATTGCTCAAACAATTGGTACGTTAAGCTGCCCGAACGGGCGTTATTCCCGGGTGGCGGCGTAAACGCCTTACCCGGGCTACAGATTCTGCGCCGGTATTTCGCCGGACGCCGCGACGCTTACCCGGGCTACAGATTCTGCGTCGGTATTTTGCCGGGCGGCGCAACGCCTACCCGGGCTACAGATTCTGCGCCGGTATTTTGCCGGGCGCCGCGACGCTTACCCGACCTGCCGTCCGGCATTCGTCCCGTAGGCCCGCGCAAGCGCAGCGCCGCCGGGCAGCATGCCATCCAACCTCAGGTAGCCCAGCTAAGCGCAGCGCGAGCCGGAGGAATCCCCGACCTACTGCGCCAGGTTATCGTATCCGCGCCAGCGGTAATTGAGCACCGACAGCACCCAGCAGGCGACAAACAGCCCGATAACCACAAAACCGGCGTCGCCGAGATTATCGTTCAGCGCGCCGACCCAGCGCCATAGCCCACCGCTGAGCGAAAATTTGTCCATCAGCAGCCCCAGCGCTTCCAGACCACCGATAAATAACGCCACCACCACCGACGTACCGGTAATGGTCATATTGTAATAGAGCTTGCGCTGCGGTTTGCTAAACGCCCAGCCGTAGGCGCCGACCATCAGCACATTATCGAGGGTATCCACCAGCGCCATCCCGCTGGCAAACAGCGCCGGGAAGACCATGATCGACCAGATGGACATGCCGCTTGACGCGCTGGCGGCAGAAATCCCTAGCACGCCGATTTCGGTGGCGGTATCAAAACCGAGGCCGAACAAAAAGCCCACCAGATACATCTGCCAGCTGCGGCTAATCAGACGGAAGATTTTACCGAACAGCCAGCTCATCATGCCGCCGCCAGCCGCCACCTCATCGCTCACCTTGCCGCCTCTCTTCCATGCGCGAAAACTGCGCCAGACGCTGCGTAAAATCACCAGGTTGATAAACGCCATCAGCAATAAAAACAGCGCCGAGATCGCTGTGCCAATCACGCTGCCGGTATCGTGAAGCCAGTTCATCTGCTGGCCGAAAGCGGTGGCGGTCGCGGCAATCGCCGCCGAAGCCAGCACCACAATCGACGAGTGGCCAAACGAGAACCAGGCTCCGACGGCAAAAGGCCGCCGCCCCTGTTGCATCATTTTGCGGGTGACGCTGTCGATCGCCGCGATATGGTCGGCATCGACCGCATGGCGCAATCCGTACCCCCAGGCCAGCAGACTCGCCGCCATCAGCGCGCCGCTATCGCCAAACGCCTGCCAGGCCCAACCCCAGGCGAGCAGATTTGCCACAATCAGTCCCAGCACCAGCGCAGCGGCACGCGGCTGCTGGCGTAAAATTGTCACGATCATGATGATATCCTGTGAGCCTGCCGACGGGCCGCGGCCACGACCGCCTGACCAAACGCGATTGCCCCATCTCCGGCAGGTAGCTGCTGCGGAAACAGCAGAGTAAAATCCGCCAGATAAAAGGTCAATCGTGAGACCAGCAGCCGGTTATGCAACACGCCGCCGCTGAATGCCAACGTAGTCATCCCGCGCGACGTTGCACAATCGCGCGCCATCTCTGCCACTCCGCGGGCCAGCGCATCGTGAAAAGCCCAGGCTTTTTGTTCACGGCTCGCCCGCCACCCCAGCCACTGCGGCCAGAACGCGGCCAGATCCAGCTCCCCCGCCTGCCACGGCAGGCGAACAGGATGCGCAACGCCATCGCAGGCGGTGGCCAACGCCTCCAGCCGGCAGGCCGCCTCCCCCTCATAGCTCAGGCTATCCGGCGCGCAGCCCAGCGCGCAGGCCACCGCATCGAACAGGCGCCCGCAGGATGACGCCTTCGGCGCATTCATTCCCCGCTCAATAGCCCGCGCCAGCAGCGGCCAGTTATGCTGGCGCAGCGCCGCGGTTTGCGCATCGTTTTGCCAGTCATCAACGTAGGCCAGGCAGTGGGCCAGCAAATTACGCCACGGTTGACGAGCCGCCAGATCGCCGCCGGGGAGCGCCACCGCCGGCAGTCCGCCCAGGCGTTCGCACTGCCGGTAATTCACCCGCAGGCACTCGCCGCCCCACAGCGCGCCGTTTTCCCCCATGCCGATACCGTCGAGGACCACGGCAATCACATCGCCGCCATCCAGCGGCCAGCCGTGTTCCGCCAGGCAGGCGGCGGCATGAGCATGGTGATGCAGGACGCGCTCTACCGGCAGCGCCAACGAGGCCGCCCACTGCGTCGAACGGTAGCCCGGATGCGCATCGCTGACCACCAGACTGGGGGTAAAGCCATAAACCGCCTGCATCAGACGCCGCGCCTGATGCCACTGCTGTTCTACGCCTTCATCGCCGAGGTCGCCGAAGTGCTGACTCACTACCGCCTGCTCTCCGCGCGCCAGACAAAAGGTATTTTTCATATCGGCGCCGAGGCACAGCAGCGGCGGCACGTCGTGAAACCCCGGCGGTAACGGCATTGCGTCAGGCACATAGCCCCGCGAACGCCGTAGCATTTCACCACTTTGCCGCATCACCGAGTCGTCCATCCGCTGCACGATGTCGCGATTGTGCAGCAGAAAGCCATCGGCAATCCCGGCCAAATCGCGCAGCGCATCGGCGTTGGCGATCGCCGGCGGCCGCCCGCTCAGGTTGCCGGAGGTCATCACCAGAGGGCGCGCCAACGCCTGCAAAACCAGATGCTGCAACGGATTAGATGGCAGCATCACCCCCACTTCATTCAGCGCTGGCGCAATGTCGTCACACAGGCCATCGACCTGCGATTTCTCTATCAATACGATGGGCGCCGCGGGTGAAGTCAGTAACGCCTGCGCCGCTTCCGCCAGGCTATCCGCCGCCGGCAGCATCACCGCCAGCGGCTTTGCCGGACGATGTTTGCGTGCGCGTAACGCCGCCACCGCGCGCGGATTGCCGGCATCGCACACCAGATGAAAACCGCCCACGCCCTTGATGGCGACAATCTGCCCGGCCTGTAGCTGATGAATCGCCGCCTGCAATGCCGCTTCTCCGACCAGCGACTCGCCTTGCGCGCGCCACTCCAGACGCGGGCCGCAGTCGGCGCAGGCTACCGGCTGAGCATGAAAACGTCGGTCGCCAGGGTGGCGGTACTCGGCCTCGCAGCGCGGACAGAGTGGAAAAGGAGCCATCGAGGTAAAGGGGCGGTCATAGGGCATCGCGCGAATAATGGTGAAACGCGGCCCACAGTGAGTACAGTTAATAAACGGGTAGCGATAGCGGCGCTCCTGCGGATTGTTCATCTCCGCCAGGCACGCCGGGCAGGTGGCCGCATCGGGCACAATCTGGGTACGCATACTTCCGCCGCCGCTTTCGCGGATGGCGAAATCCTGCGGCGGCGTACGCCAGTGAAACGGCCGGGTTTCCACGCTGTCGATACGCGCCAGCGGCGGGCAGCGGCGGGTCAGCGCGGCGAGAAACGCCGCCTCATCGCCCAGCAGGCGCACCAGTACGCCGTCACCGTCGTTACATACGTCGCCGCAGCGAGCTGACTGCTGCGCCAGCTGCCAGACAAAGGGGCGGAAGCCCACCCCCTGTACTTTACCGCGAATGCGAATCTGCACCCCGTTCATCGTGCCGCCTTACCAGGCCAGCGCCGTACGACGACGTTTTTCGATATTCATCTGCTCAAGCTTATTGCGGTCCACGCAAATCAGCGCATGCGTCGGGCAGGCCTCTATACAGGCGGGGCCCTCCTCCCGGTGATGGCAAAGATCGCATTTATTGGCTTCCGCTTTTTCCGCCATCACGTTCAGCCCGGCACCGCTATGACGAATCACCGGACGCACCACCACCTCCATCGCGCCGTACGGACAGGCCACCACGCAGGTTTTGCAGCCGATGCAGCGCTCCTGCATCACGTGAATAAAGCCTTTATCCCTGGCGATCGCGCCGTTCGGACAGACGTTGGCGCACGGCGCGTCTTCACATTGGCGGCAGGCGGTCGCCGTCGAGACGTTGACGCCTTTGATCACATGGATACGCGGTAAGAAGGATTTTGGCGTCAGCGCGGCGCAGTCCTGATTTTCCTGATGAGAGACCACGCAGGCCACTTCACAGGTGCGGCAGCCGATGCATTTGCTCGCGTCGGCAATAATGAAACGGTTCATCCATTTCTCCAGCAGTAAGAAGGTTACGCGGCGGAGTATGCATAATACGTTCCAACTTTTATCGCACTGATAATAAAGGAAATGAATCACATATAGGCGGGGAACAGATTCTGTCATCGTCACATCTGACGATGACAGATGACGACGTCAGGCGAACGGTCCCGGGGCAATAGAGTCACGTTCAAGCAGCTCGCCGGGGAAGGTTTGCTGATATTTTAAATCACCGCCGTCGAGCATAAAGATCAGTCGGTTAATGCTCTCCTTGATCATCTCCGTCACCGGTATCTTGACGCTGGAGAGCGCCGGAACCATATACGGCGCCAGCACGATATCATCGAAGCCGATGACCGAGACCTGTTGCGGAATCCGCACGCCCTGCTGATGTAGCTGCTTCATCGCGCCAATTGCCATGTCGTCATTGCTCGCCACCAGCGCACTGTAACGGGCATCGCGCTGACGCAGCGTCTCTACGCCAGCAGCGCCGCTTTCCGGGGTCCATTTGCCCTCAACGATCAGGTCATTATGCAGCGAAATCCCGTGTTTCGTCAGCGCATCTTTATAGCCGGAAAGGCGTTCAATCCCGGTAGGCGAATCCAGCGAGCCGGTGATAAACGCGATATCACGATGGCCGTGGGCAATCAGTTTTTCGACCGCCGTAAACGCCGAGGCTTTTTGATCGGACCAGACGCAGTGGCTGGCGTTGCGCCGCAGTCGGCGGTTGAGCACCATAATCGGCTGCGGCTGGTTTTCTACGATTTCATCCATTTCATCAACGCTGAGAAAACGCGGATAGATGATAATGGCATCGCAGCGCAGGTCGAGCAGGTACTGGATCGCCTCGCGCTCTTCTTCCGCGCTGTGCTTGCCGTCGGCCAGAATCAGCTGCCGTCCCTTGTCTTCCGTCATCCGCGCAACGTGAAACAACAACTCGCTAAAATAGACCCCGTGATAAAGGGTGTTGGTTACCACCAGCCCCAGCGTCTGGCTCTTTTTGGTAGCCAGATTACGCGCCAGCAGATTGGGCCGGTAGCCGCTTTCCGCTACGGCCTGAAATACGCGATCTTTCGTTTCCTGGCTGACATAGCCGTTGCCCGACAGTACCCGGGAAACGGTCGCCTTCGATACTCCCGCGCGTTTCGCCACCTCCAGCATCGTTGCCATGTTGTTCTTCCTGTTGCAAAAGATGCCCGCAGTGTACTGCACGCCTCGCCGTTTTACAGCTTTGACTCGCGCGCAGCGCAGATTCTTTTTCATTTCACATAGCGATCAAAATCACAAAAATTAAAAATGATTTTTTTAGATCTTGTTAGAACAAATGAAACTCATCATGATTTTGTGGAACCGGTTTCCTACATATCCCTGATAGCGCACGATCCTCAGGTGCGATAACCAGCCAGTACCCTATTGATTAAACAGGATAAAATCCGATGTCTAAAAATTACGCAGCCCTGGCAAAGCAAATTCTGACGGCAACAGGCGGGGCGGATAACATCACGGCAGTCACCCACTGTATGACCCGTCTGCGTTTTGTGGTCAAAGATGATGCGCGGGTGGACAGCGCCGCGCTCAAAAGCCTGAAAGGCGTGCTTGGCGTGGTGCGCAGCGACAATCAGTGTCAGGTGATCATCGGCAATACGGTATCGCAGGCGTTTCGCGAAGTGGTCAACCTGCTGCCGGACAATATGCGCCCCGCGGAACCTCAGGGAAAACCGCCGCTGACGTTAAAACGTATCGGCGCCGGGATCCTCGATGCGCTGATCGGCACCATGTCACCGCTGATCCCTGCCATCATCGGCGGATCGATGGTCAAACTGCTGGCGATGATCCTCGAGATGAGCGGCGTCCTGCCTAAAGGTTCGCCCACGCTGACCATTTTGACCGTTATCGGCGACGGCGCCTTTTTCTTCCTGCCGCTGATGGTCGCCGCCTCTGCGGCGGTAAAATTCAAAACCAATATGTCGCTGGCGATTGCCATTGCCGGGGTGCTGGTCCATCCGAGCTTTATTGAGCTGATGGCAAAAGCGGCCCAGGGTGAGCACGTCGAGTTCGCCTTTATTCCGGTGACGGCGGTGAAATACACCTATACCGTCATTCCGGCGCTGGTGATGACCTGGTGCCTGTCATATATCGAACGCTGGGTCGATCGCATTACTCCGGCGGTGACGAAAAACTTCCTCAAGCCGATGCTGATCGTGCTGATCGCCGCTCCGCTGGCGATCCTGCTGATAGGGCCGCTCGGGATCTGGATCGGCAGCGCCATCTCCGCGCTGGTGTACACCATTCATAGCTATCTGGGCTGGCTGTCGGTGGCTATTATGGGCGCCCTGTGGCCGCTGCTGGTGATGACCGGGATGCACCGCGTTTTCACCCCGACCATTATTCAGACCATTGCGGAAACCGGTAAAGAAGGGATGGTGATGCCGTCAGAAATCGGCGCCAACCTGTCGCTGGGCGGCTCATCGCTGGCGGTAGCCTGGAAAACTAAAAATCCGGAGCTGCGCCAGACTGCGCTGGCGGCCGCGGCCTCCGCCATTCTGGCCGGTATCTCCGAACCGGCGCTGTACGGTGTCGCGGTGCGGCTCAAACGTCCGCTCATCGCCAGCCTGATCAGCGGCTTCATCTGCGGTGCGGTGGCCGGTATTGCCGGGCTTGCCAGCCACTCGATGGCGGCGCCGGGCCTGTTCACCAGCGTCCAGTTCTTTGACCCGGCTAACCCGATGTCTATCGTCTGGGTCTTCGGCGTGATGGCGCTGGCGGTGGTGCTCTCATTCGTACTGACGCTGCTGCTCGGCTTTGAAGATATCCCGGTAGAAGAGGCCGCAGCCGATGCCAGAGCGCGCCAGACCACGACCCGACCATCACACGTCTGAACACTATTTTTTTGCAAGCGAGGTAACGCATGTCGACTTTTCCACACGGGTTTTTATGGGGCGGCGCGCTGGCCGCAAACCAGTCTGAAGGGGGGTATCTCGAGGGCGGCAAAGGGCTGACCACCGTGGATACGCTGCCCCACGGCGCGAACCGCATGCCGGTTAAGCTCGGGCTGGAGAAGCGTTTTCAGCTGCGTGACGATGAATTTTACCCGAGCCACGAGGCCATCGATTTTTATCATCGCTACAAAGAAGATATCGCCCTGATGGCGGAGATGGGCTTTAGCGTCTTTCGCACCTCAATTGCCTGGAGCCGCCTGTATCCCAACGGCGATGAGCTGGAGCCGAATCAAGAAGGGATCGCCTTTTATCGCTCGCTGTTTGAAGAGTGCAAAAAGTACGGGATTGAGCCGCTGGTAACCCTTTGCCACTTCGATGTGCCGATGCATCTGGTCATTGAATACGGTTCATGGCGCAATCGTAAAATGGTGGAGTTCTTTACCCGCTACGCCCGCACCTGCTTTGAAGCCTTCGACGGGCTGGTGAAATACTGGCTCACCTTCAACGAAATCAACATCATGCTCCATAGTCCCTACTCCGGCGCCGGGTTGGTGTTTGAAGAGGGAGAGAACCAGGAGCAGGTGAAGTACCAGGCGGCTCACCACGAGCTGGTGGCCAGCGCGCTGGCCACCCAAATCGCCCACGAGGTTAACCCGCTCAACCAGGTCGGCTGTATGCTGGCGGGCGGCAATTTTTATCCCTGGTCCTGTAAGCCGGAAGATGTGTGGATGGCGCTGGAAAAGGACCGGGAGAACCTGTTCTTTATCGATGTTCAGGCGCGCGGCGCCTACCCGGTATGGGCAGCGCGGGTATTCCGCGAAAAGGGGGTCGTGATCGCCAAAGAGCCGGGCGATGACGAGATTCTCAAGCATACCGTGGATTTTGTCTCTTTCAGCTATTACGCCTCGCGCTGTGCCTCAGCAGAGATGAATGCGCATAACACCAACGCTGCCAATATCGTTAAATCACTGAAGAACCCGCATATTCAGGCCAGTGAATGGGGCTGGGGCATTGACCCGCTCGGCCTGCGCATCACGATGAATATGATGTATGACCGCTATCAGAAGCCGCTGTTCCTGGTGGAAAACGGCCTCGGCGCCCGCGACGAGATTGATGGCAACGGCGAGATTCACGATGACTATCGCATCAGCTATTTGCGCGAGCATATCAAAGCGATGCGCGATGCTATCGAGGACGGGATCCCGGTAATGGGCTACACCAGCTGGGGCTGTATCGATCTGGTTTCTGCCTCAACCGGCGAGATGAGCAAGCGCTACGGCTTTGTCTATGTCGATCGCGATGATGCCGGCAACGGCACGCTTGAGCGCAAGCGTAAAAAATCGTTCTGGTGGTACAAGAAGGTGATTGCCAGCAACGGCGAAGACCTCGAGTAGCGCGTATTGCCGGGGCCGCTGCGCTTGCAGCGGCCTACAAGACCGTAGTCCCGGTAAGCCAGGAGCCCGGCAGGTGCGCGGCACCGTCTGCGGGAACTCGCCGGGCGGCGCTGCGCTTGCACCGGCCTACAAGACCGTAGGCCCGGTAAGCCAGTGCCCGGGCAGATGCGCGCCACCGCCTGCGGGAACTCGCCGGGCGGCGCTGCGCTTGCAGCGGCCTATAAGACCGTAGACCCGGTAAGCCAGGAGCCTGGACAGGTGCGCGGCACCGCCTGCGGAAATTCGCCGGGCGGCGCTGCGCTTGCAGCGGCCTACAAGACCGTAGGCCCGGTAAGCCAGGAGCCCGGACAGGTGTGCTGCACCGCCTGCGGAAATTCGCCGGGCGGCGCTGCGCTTGCACCGGCCTACAAGACCGTAGGCCCGGTAAGCGCAGCGCCACCGGGCATGGCTCAGAGCGCGGAAAATCCGCCGTCGCCAGCCCACCCATCCAGCCGCGCATACACCGTCGCTACCGCATCCTTAATGGGCTGGGTCATCGGGTAATAAAAGCCGACGATATCCGGCTGAATCCCAAGAAAAATCACCTCTCCCACGTCCTCTTGCAACTGATCGATCAGATAGTTAAGCGGCATATTGTGGGTGGTCATCATAAACATTTCGGCAATATCGTCCGGGTCAACGAGGCGGATTTCTCCGGGGTTGAGTCCCATATCGGTGGCATCGACGATCAGCAGGCGCTCGGAACGCAGTTCGCGAATGGCGACGATGTCGTTTTCCGGGGCGCTGCCGCCATCAATCACCACCCATTCACCGACCGGGTTGGCGGCGCACATCTCCGCCAACAGCGGGCCTGCGCCATCATCGCCCATCATGCTGTTGCCAACACAAAGTAAAACGTCAGTCACGGAGTCTCCTCACCATCAGATAGATGGCGCTTTCCTGGTGAATATCGTGCAGCATGCTGAGCATCGTTTTGCTCCACGCCTGCTGTTCGGGGGTCTGCCGGACCTGCGCTTTATCGAAGGCGTTGGCGAGCATCGTGACATGATTGCTGTCGATCACTATCTCGCCGTACTTCGGCACGCCTTCCATTTTACGCCACGCGGTGCTGCCCTCTTCGAGAGTGGCAATCCACGCCAGATATGCCTGCCACGGGCAGCTTAGCGCCGCCTCCAGACAGTCGATGACGCCGAGGTGGTGGCCAATCGCCAGGCTGTAATAGACCACCTGCTGCGCCTGATCGGGCGTCGCGTCGTTCTCATCAATAAATTTACGGCTCAGCTGACTGAACACCACCGTCTCGCTCATCGGATACGCGCCCCCTCGACCACCTGGTTCAGATGGGTGACTATCTCGGTCAGACGCGGATCTTTTTCCGCCTCCAGCCAGCGCACCACCTGACTATCGCCCTGCGCCAGCAGGCGCATATAGTCATCGGCAATCTGGCGGCCATAGCGATAGCCCGCCAGGCGACGCGCTTCGCGGTCGATACGCACGCGCAGCGGCTGCACCATGCCGGGGTGGAGAATTTCCGCCGCTTTGTCATCCTGCTCGCCCGGTAGACGGGCATGAATTTTCTGTTCCAGCAGACCCAGCGCCATCGCAAAGCCGTATAGCGTGGCGGCAGGAGTCGGCGGACAGCCCGGAATATAGACGTCCACCGGAACAATTTTGTCGGTTCCGCCCCACACGCAGTAAAGGTCGTGGAAAATACCGCCGCTGTTGCCGCAGGCGCCGTAGGAGATGCAGATTTTCGGATCCGGCGCCGACTGCCAGGCACGCAGCGCCGGCGAACGCATGGCGCGGGTTACCGCGCCGGTAAACAGCAGAATATCGGCATGGCGCGGTGACGGCACCACTTTGATCCCGAAGCGTTCGGCATCAAACAGCGGTGACAGGGTGGCGAAAATCTCGATTTCGCAGCCGTTGCAGCCGCCGCAGTCCACGCGATAGACGTAGGCGGAACGCTTAATTTTCTTCAGCAGCGATGCCTTCATGCTGGCGATGGACTCCTCCACCGTCATCGGCAGCGGAATGCCGTTTTCATCGCGCGGGCCTAGTAAGTTGCTCATCAGCTGGCCTCTCTCATATGGCGAGTCAGTTCAATACGGTCGGACGGCACCAGGCACTTCTGGCGTTTACACTCCGGGCAGGTCTCGAAGCTTTCGCGATGCAGCTCGGCGCGGGTATCGCCGTTGTGCCCGAGCAGCGCAATGGCGTAGTCGATCTCTTTTTGTACGGCGAACGGGCGTTCGCACACCCGGCAATGGCAGATGGCAAAGCGCGACTGCTGGAGGAAATCCTCTTTCTTCCACACCGCCAGTTCATACTCCTGCGATAGCTTGATGGCCGCCGTCGGACACACCTCTTCGCAGCGACCGCAGAAGATGCAGCGCCCGAGGTTGAACTGCCAGGCAAGCTCGCGCGTCACCAGATCCGTTTCCACCGTCAGCGCGTTCGACGGGCAGGCGTTCACGCAGGCCGCGCAGCCGATACACTGCTGCGGCGTATGTTCCGGTTTGCCGCGAAAGTTTTTATCTACCGGCATCGGCTCCAGCGGATAAGCGTGCGTCGCGTTGCCGGTTTTGATCACTTTTTTGATAAAGGTAAACATGGCGATTCCTTATTTCAGCGGCGAGTTTTTACGCTCGATGCTGTAGCGCTCCAGCTCTTTGTACGGCACCACTTTGCTTTTTTTCTTCCGCACATCGACCACGGTCATGCGGTCGGTACAGGAGTAGCAAGGATCGAGGCTACCGATAATCAGCGGAGCGTCGGAGACGGTGTTGCCGCGCAGCATATAGCGCAGGGTCGGCCAGTTGGCGTAGGTGGCCGCCCGGCAGCGCCAGCGGTACAGTTTCTGGTTGTCGCCGGTCATGCTCCAGTGGATATCATCCCCGCGCGGCGCTTCCGAGAAGCCCAGCGCAAAACGGTGCGGGATATAGGTAAAGCCTTCCACCGCCAGCGGGCCGCCTGGCAGATTATCGAGGCCGAAGTCGATCATATTCAGCGCAGTGTAGACTTCGTTGATACGTACCTTCAGACGCGAAATCACGTCGCAGCCCTGTTCGCTGTGCACTTCCATCGGCAGCAGGCCGTAACCGACAAACGGGTGGTCGGCGCGGGTGTCGCGGGCGTGGCCGCTGGCGCGCACCATCGGGCCGACGTTGCTGAAATCACGGGCGATTTGCGGGTCGAGGCGGCCAATCCCCACGGTACGCTGCTCCATATTCGGCGTGCTGAGCAGCATATCGACCAGCTCCTGCACGTCGCGGCGCATCTGCTGCGCCAGCGCTCTTGTCTGGATCATGTCCTCTTTCAGCAGGTCGCGGCGGATGCCACCAATCAGGTTCATCCCGTAGGTTTTACGCGCCCCGGTGAGAATCTCCGCCATCTTCATTGACGTCTCACGCACGCGGAAGAACTGCATAAACCCGGAGTCAAAACCGGTGAAGTGGCAGGCGAGGCCGAGGTTTAGCAGGTGCGAGTGCAGGCGTTCCACTTCCAGCAGGATGGCGCGGATCATCTGCGCACGTTCCGGGACGACGATCCCCATCGCATTCTCGACGGAGGTGGTATAGGCCGTACTGTGGGCAAAGCCGCAGATACCGCACACCCTGTCCGACAGGAAGGTCACTTCGTTATAACCCATGCGGGTTTCCGCCAGCTTTTCCATGCCCCGATGGACATAGAACAGGCGGTAATCGGCGTCGATAATATTCTCGCCGTCGACAAACAGGCGGAAATGGCCGGGTTCATCGGAGGTGACGTGCAGCGGGCCAATCGGCACCACGTTATTTTTCTTACTGCCCAGCTCGTTGATGAACTCGTAGGTTTCCGCATCGGTGGTCGGCGCCGGACGCTGACGATAATCCATGCTGTCTTTACGCAGCGGATAAAGTTCATCAGGCCAGTCGTCCGGCAGCACCAGCCGGCGCTCATCCGGCAGTCCCACCGGTATCAGACCGTACATATCGCGCACTTCGCGCTCGCCCCAGACGGCGGCAGGCACCCGCAGCGTCACCGACGGATATTCCGGCTTGTCGGCATCCACTTCGACGCGCACGGTGATCCAGCACCGGGTCCCCTGCTCCATCGACAGCACGTAATACACGGCATAGTGGCCGTTAAGCTTACGTTCGTCGTTACCGAACAGCACCGACAGCCAGCCGCCCTGCTGGTAGTAGAGAAACTCCACGACTTCCGGGAGATAGTTGACCTTCACCGTCACGGTGAGCTGATCTTTGGTCTGCCAGGCTTCGTCGAGCACCACGCCCGGGAAGGCCTGATGCAGCGCGGCGAGATAGTGTTGACCGATTTTTTCTTCAGACATGCTCAAACTCTCTTAATCACGCCGCCAGCAAGGAGACGAAAGCTAAAAACGCAAAGCCAAAACCGGCCCAGGTAACGCGGGAAGTGGCACAAAAACGCAGACGCGCCATGCTGTTTTCAAACAGCGCGATAACCAGCACGCCTGCCACCAGCTTGACGATGGCAGCAACCAGCGCCAGCAGCAGGCCGCCGAGGCTAAAACTGGTCATCGCTCCCCACGGAATAAAGACGCCGACAAACATCTGCAGCACGACCAGCTGTTTGAGGCTGATGCCCCATTTCAGTACCGCAAAGCCGCTGCCGCTGTATTCGGTCAGCGGCCCTTCCTGCAGCTCCTGCTCCGCTTCCGCCAGGTCGAACGGCAGCTTGCCCATTTCGATAAAGGTGGCGAACGCGCAGGCGCACAGCGCCAGGACCAGCGGTACCGAGTGGGCTGCGGGCCAGTGATAAATGGTGGCGGCGATCCGGCTGATATGCGTGGAGCCGGCAACCTGCGCCGCAACCCATAGGCCCAGCAGCAGAATCGGCTCCACCAGCACGCCGAGCATCGCTTCGCGGCTGGCGCCGATCGCGGTAAACGGGCTACCGGTATCCAGACCGGCAATCGCAAAGAAGAAACGGGCAATCGCGAACAGGTAGATCAGCGTAATCAGATCGCCCAGTCCCGCCAGCGGCGACGAGACGGTCACCACCGGCAGCGCGCTGGCAATGGTCAACATCACGCCGACCATCACGAAGGGGGTCAGGCGAAAGACCCAGCCGGAAACATCCGGCCCGACGCTCTGGCGGCCCAGCAGCTTGAAGATATCCCGGTACTCCTGCAGCACGCCCGGACCGCGGCGATTATGCAAGCGAGCGCGGGCTACGCGGGTGATGCCGGACAGCAGGGGCGCGGCGGCAAACAGCAGCAGCGCCTGTAATAGTGCAATTAAAACGCTCATTCTCAGGCTCCTCGCGAAATGACAATGACCACCAGCGCCGCCAGCTCGACTAACGCCACGCCGCGGAACAGCGCGGGCGCCGAGGCGGACTGCCAGCCGGGAACCAGACGTACCGGATTCAGCCAGTGACGCAATTTCAGCAGCGGCGCGAAGGCCTCTTTAACCGGCATGGCAAAACCATGAGCGGTGATGACCATCGATTTTTCATGGTCGTAGCCGCAGACCCATGCCGCACCGCGGGAGCGCGCAGGCAGACGGTCGCCTTTAAAGAAGATCATCAGCAGGAACGGCAGCAGCGGACAGGCCAGCAGCAGAATGGCGATCAGCGGCTGCGACACCACGCTTGAGACCTGCGCCTGAACCGGTAGTACCCCGCCGACCAGCGTCAACAGCCACGGCGCGGCGACCCCGCCCGCCACGCAGCAGAGCGCGGCGAGTACCACGCTGACCGTCATCAGCAGCGGGGCGCGGGTGGCGTTCTCCGCTTCCGGAGTCCGCGGTGCGCCGAGGAAGGTCACGCCGTACACTTTCGCCATACACATCACCGCCAGCGCGCCGGTAATCGCCAGGCCAACGGCAAGCAGCGGCCCAAGCAGACGGCCGATAAAGGCGTCGCTGGTGCTCAGTTTGAAGAAGGACTGGTAGATAACCCACTCGCCGGCAAAGCCGTTCAGCGGCGGCAGCGCAGCCATCGCCATCAGGCCGACCAACATAGAGAGCGAAATCAGCGGCATTCTTTTGCCCATCCCGCCCAGTTTTTCGATATCGCGGTGGCCGGTACGGAACCACACGGCGCCGGCGCCAAGGAACAGCGTCGTTTTGAACACACTGTGGTTGATCAGGTGGTACATGCCGCCGATGAAACCCAGCACCATCAGGCTACTGCTGTTGAGCGCCAGACCGGTGACGAAGGCGCCAAGCCCCAGCAAAATAATGCCGATATTTTCGAGGGTGTGATAAGCCAGCAGACGCTGAATATTGTGCTCCATCAGGGCATACAGTCCGCCGATAAACGCGGTTATCATCCCCACGACCAGCAGCAACACGCCCCACCACAGCGGCGGCGCGCTCCCGGCAAGCGAGACCGTTAAGATGCCAAACAGACCGACTTTCATCACCACTGTGGAGAACAGCGCGGCGGCCGGCGCGCTGGCCCCGGCGTGCGCCTGCGGCGCCCAGCCGTGCAGCGGGATAACGCCCGCCAGCAGCGCGAAACCGACGAGCGCCGGCAGCCACAGCAGCATATTTTGCGGGGCATGGGCGGCGAGCAGGCTAATCTGCCCCAGGTCGAGGGTGCCGTAGAACGACCACACCAGCCAGCAGCTCCACGCCATCAGCAGCGTTCCCAGACGTCCCAACGCAAACCACAGCTTTGCGGATTGCGCGCAGCCGGTCAGAAATGCCCCGCACAGGGCCATCATCTCCGCCATCACCACCAGCGTGCCGAAGTTGGTTGCCACCACGGCACAAGTTGCCGAAGCCAGCAGCAAATTGACCAACAGACCGTTGGCTTTCACCTGCGAATGACGGTGCCAGACGATATTAAACAGGGCGATGGGCAGTGCGCTGAGGCCAATGGCGAGCAGCCATAGCGCATTGATGCCGTTCACCCGAACCGGTAAAGAGAGCATCTGCAGCATGCCGTCGCTCACCTGCTCAGGGGTTATCAGCGTCGCGAGGGCGGCGACGATCAGCATCGCGCTGGCCACCGCGCCGCCGATCCCGGCAATCGCGCCGCTTAACGGTTTTCTCAGGGTAAAGATAAATGCCAGCACGCCGCTGGCGGCATACCACAGCACCGCCTGATTCACTAAAGAGATCACGCTCATTTCACGCCCTCCTGTTGCGACTGAAACAGCGACAAATCGCCGAGGTCGGTATTAAAGGTCAGCTCACGCTTGCGCTTGCTGGCCTGGGCGATATCGCGGATATCCACCAGCAGCAGCGCTTTCGTCGGACAGGTACGCACGCAGGCGGGTCCCTGCTCATCGAAATGGCACAGGTCGCATTTCACGGCGATAGCGCGCACGCCGGGCACCCAGTCGAGCAGCGAACTGACGCGGGCTGGCGCCGGCGGCGCAGCGGGCGCCATAGGGGTATTGGCGTTGGCCGGAATATCCAGCGGACGACTGCCGGAAAATTCAATCGCCCCGAACGGGCAGGCAATGGCGCACAGCTTGCAGCTTACGCACAGGCTTTCATTCAGCTGAACCGCGCCATCGACGCGATTGATCGCATTAACCGGACACACCGCGGCGCAGGGGGCGTCTTCGCAGTGGTGGCACATTTGCGGCGCCGATTCTTTTTCATTACGCATGACCTGTAGTCGCGGCATGGCCTGCAGGCCGTACTGGCGATGCGTCTCTGAGCAGGCGGCTTCGCAGGTGCGGCAGCCGATACAGACGGTGGAGTCAGCAATTACAAAACGGTTCACCGGGCAATCCTCGGGTGAAAGTCATTTTTGACGAAATCAGGGAGTTCAGATGTCATTTTCGACACGTGTCGACACCTTACGATTAATGGGCCAGCGCCAGATGGCTTAAATCCACCGGCTGGTCGTGTTCCATGGCGTCATACAGACGGTCATAGACGCTGGCAATAATGGCCAGGTAATGTTCCAGCACCTGTTCGCGCGAACGGTTGCTGATCCGGCCGTCAACGGTACCGTCGGATGCCAGCGTTGCCTGAGCAATCAAGCGCTTATCATCACCATTGCGCGTTTCGACGTAGTACTCGATGGTGTGGTTGTTGAACCCTTCCGCCAGCGCGACATACACCTGAAAATGTTCAAACAGGACGAAGCACAGCTCTTTGTCCGGCGCGCAGCTCATCGCATGATGCAAACGCGCTTTTGACAGGGTGATGCCCTGAACCAGCGAATTGCAGTACTGGCGCCACTGATCCTGATAGCGGCGGTGACGGTCGGCGATGTAGTCCGCCTTTTCACTAATTTCCCAAATAGTCATCTCGGTCTCCCCGGTTGCATGAGATGCACCGTACAAGCATTTTCCATGCCAAATTTTAATTTATTGATATTTAATGATTTTAATAAAAATACGGCGTAATGCTGACATGTCGATGACATCCGTCAGCTGTCGTCATCGACAGTTGTTCCGACAGTAGCGATGACCTGGCATCGTTATTGCATATATGGCCCATCGCGATACGGAGGCGACCATGCACGAAATCACTCTTAGCCAGCGGGCGCTGGAAATTATTGAACAGCAGGCGCAGCAGGCCGGCGCGCGTCGGGTTACCGGCGTGTGGCTGAAGGTCGGCGCATTTTCCTGCGTGGAAGCCAGCGCATTGACCTTCTGTTTTGAGCTGGTGTGCCGCGGCACGCTGGCGGAAGGCTGCGAACTGCATATTGCCGAACAACAGGCCGAATGCTGGTGCGAATCCTGCCAGCAGTACGTGCAACTCATCTCGCAGCACGTGCGGCGCTGTCCGCAGTGCCACAGCGACACGCTGCAGATTGTGGCGGACGACGGCCTACAGATTCAGCGAATAGAAGTGATCCCCGTTAATTCGGATTATCTCGCGGCGGCCAGCGAGCCAGCCGGCAAAGAGACAACGTGAGGATAACGGGACAGACCAGGAGTAAAACTATGTGTACAACTTGCGGCTGTGGGGAAGGCAACCTTTATATCGAAGGTGATGAGCATAACCCCCACTCGGCGTTTCGCAGCGCCCCTTTCGCGCCAGCCCCGCGCCAGACCATGACGATTACCGGCGTCAAAAGCGATAGCTTCTCCCCCACCCGTTCAGAGAGCGGCGACCTGCACTACGGCCACGGCGAAGCGGGTACCCATGCACCGGGTCAAAGCCAGCGCCGGATGCTGGAAGTCGAAATCGACGTGCTGGATAAAAACAATCGTCTGGCGGCCCGCAACCGCGCGCGCTTTGCCGCACGCGGCCAGCTGGTGCTGAACCTGGTCTCCAGCCCGGGCTCCGGCAAAACCACGTTGCTCAGTGAAACCTTGCTGCGTCTGAAAGGAAAAATCGCCTGCGCGGTCATCGAAGGCGACCAGCAGACGGTCAATGATGCGGCACGCATTCGCGCTACCGGCACGCCGGCCATTCAGGTCAATACCGGAAAGGGCTGCCACCTTGATGCGCAGATGATTGCCGATGCCGCTCCACGTCTGCCGTTGGCGGATAACGGTATGCTGTTTATTGAAAACGTCGGCAACCTGGTATGCCCGGCGGGCTTCGACCTCGGCGAACGTCACAAGGTGGCGGTGCTGTCGGTCACAGAAGGCGAAGATAAGCCGCTGAAGTATCCGCATATGTTCGCCGCCGCCAGCCTGATGCTGCTGAATAAAATCGACCTGCTGCCGTACCTCAACTTTGATGTAGAGAAGTGCCTCGCCTGCGCGCGGGAGGTCAATCCCCATATTGAAATCATTATGCTGTCCGCCACCAGCGGCGAAGGCATGGATAAGTGGCTCAGCTGGCTGGAGGCGCAGACATGTGCATAGGCATTCCGGGGCAAATCTGCGCCATTGACGGTAACCTGGCGAAGGTCGAAGTGTGCGGCATCCAACGCGAAGTCGATCTGACGCTGGTAGGAAGCGTTGATGAACAGGGGCAGCCGCGACTCGGCCAGTGGGTTCTGGTCCACGTGGGCTTCGCCATGAGCATTATTAATGAAGCGGAAGCCCGCGATACCCTTGAGGCGCTGCAAAATATGTTTGAAGTCGAGCCTGACGTGGGCGCGCTGCTGTACGGCGAGGAGCGATAATGCGTTTTGTTGATGAATATCGCGCGCCGGAGCAGGTGATGCAGCTGGTTGAACATCTTCAGGCGCGCGCGCATCTGCTGCCTCATACCGCCGGGCATCCGCTGCGTATTATGGAAGTGTGCGGCGGCCATACGCACGCCATCTTTAAATTCGGTCTCGACCAGCTGCTGCCGGAGAATATCGAATTTATTCACGGCCCCGGCTGCCCGGTCTGCGTCCTGCCGATGGGGCGCATCGACACCTGTATCGATATCGCCAGCCGCCCGGGGGTGATGTTCTGCACCTTCGGCGATGCCATGCGCGTCCCCGGTAAAAACGGCTCCCTGCTGCAGGCGAAATCTCGCGGCGCCGATGTGCGTATCGTCTATTCACCGATGGATGCGCTGAAGCTGGCGCAGCAGAACCCGCAGCGGGAGGTGGTCTTCTTTGGCCTCGGTTTTGAAACCACCATGCCCGCTACCGCGCTGACGCTGCGTCAGGCTCGCGAGCGCAACGTGGATAACTTCTTCTTTTTTTGCCAGCACATCACCCTGCTCCCGACCCTGCGCAGTCTGCTCGACCAGCCTGATAACAGCATCGATGCCTTTCTTGCCCCGGGTCATGTCAGTATGGTCATCGGTACCGAAGCCTACGGATTTATCGCCAGCGACTACCGGCGTCCTTTAGTGGTGGCTGGTTTCGAACCTCTTGATCTACTGCAAGGCGCGGTGATGCTGGTTGAGCAGACAATAGCGCAGTGCAGCCAGGTCGAAAATCAGTACCGCCGCGTGGTGCCTGATGAAGGCAACCCGCTGGCGCAAGCGGCGATTGCCGACGTTTTCTGCCTGTCCGGCGATAGCGAATGGCGCGGGCTGGGGGTCATCAACAACTCCGGCGTAGGCCTGACGCCCGCCTATCAGCGCTTTGACGCTGAAGCCCATTTTCAGCCGGCGCCGCAGCGCGTCTGCGACGATCCGCGCGCCCGCTGTGGCGATGTGCTGACCGGCCGTTGTAAGCCGCATCAGTGTCCGCTGTTCGGGCAAGTGTGTAACCCGCAAAGCGCGTTTGGCGCGTTGATGGTCTCATCAGAAGGCGCATGCGCCGCCTGGTATCAATATCGCAGTCAGGAAAATGAAGCATGAAAAGCGTCCAGTTAGCTCACGGTAGCGGGGGTCAGGCGATGCAGCAGCTGATCGCCTCCCTGTTTATGCAGGCGTTCGCCAACCCGTGGCTGGCAGAGCAAGAAGATCAGGCGCGTCTCGATCTGGCGCAGCTTACCGCTCAGGGCGATCGTCTCGCCTTTTCCACCGACAGCTACGTTATCGATCCGCTGTTTTTCCCCGGCGGCGACATCGGCAAGCTGGCAGTATGCGGCACCGCTAACGACGTGGCGGTCAGCGGTGCCCTGCCGCGCTATCTCTCCTGCGGATTTATTCTCGAAGAGGGACTGGAGATGGCTACCCTGGAACGGGTGGTCAACAGCATGGCCCGTACCGCGCAGGCCGCTGAGATTGCCATCGTCACCGGCGATACCAAAGTCGTCCCGCGCGGCGCGGCGGATAAACTGTTTATCAATACCGCCGGGATCGGCGCCATTCCGGCGGATATTCGCTGGGGGGCACAACAGATCGCTCCCGGCGACGTCCTGCTGGTCAGCGGCACACTGGGCGACCACGGCGCCACCATTCTCAACCTCCGCGAACAGCTGGGTCTGGACGGCGCGCTGGCCAGCGACTGTGCGGTGCTGACGCCGCTTATTCAGACGCTGCGCGCTGTTCCCGGCATCAAAGCGCTACGCGATGCGACCCGCGGCGGAGTGAACGCGGTGGCTCATGAGTTCGCCGCCGCCAGCGGCTGCGGCATTGAGCTACATGAACAGAAGCTGCCGGTGAACGAGACCGTACGCGGGGTGTGCGAACTGTTAGGCCTGGAGGCGCTAAACTTCGCCAATGAAGGCAAGCTGGTGATAGCCGTCGCCCGGGAAGCGGCGGAGGCCGCGCTGGCGCAGCTGCAAAGCCACCCGCTTGGCCGCCACGCCGCGATTATCGGCGACGTGGTTGAGCGTACCGGCGTGCGCACGATCGGCCTGTATGGCGTGAAGCGGACGCTGGACCTTCCCCATGCCGAGCCGCTGCCGCGAATTTGTTAACGGAAAACGGCTCCCCGGATTGCGGCTAACGCCTTATCCGGGCTACCGGCTACGCACGGGCCTGTAGCCCGGCTAAACGCAGCGCGAGCCGGGAAAAGCCAGCATCATTATCCGGCCCAAATCCGCGGGCGACCTCGGATGGGTTGGCGGCGGCAACAACCGCTTTATTAACATACTATTATTTGTGTCACCACTTTCTTACGTGCCGCTTTGCGGGTGCGTTTTGGACTTCAGTAATGTCGTATACACCATTGGGCGATTTCGGGCAGCAAGGGCTGTTCGATATCACCCGTATTTTATTACAGCAGCCTGACCTGGCGGCGCTGAGTGAAACGCTAACCCGTCTGGTTCAGCAATCCGCGCTGGCGGATCGTGCGGCGATTATTCTGTGGAACGCCGGAAACCATCGTGCGGCAAGGTACGGTTGTGACGAAGCGGGTCTGCCGGTCAGCTATGAAGATGAGACCGTACTGGCACACGGGCCGGTGCGTCGCCTGCTGTCGCGCCCCGATGCGCTGCACTGTGACAAGGCGACCTTTGTCGAGGCCTGGCCTCAGCTGGCCAGTAGCGGACTCTATCCACCGTTTGGCTATTACGGCCTGCTGCCGCTGGCGGCGGAAGGCCGCATCTTTGGCGGCTGCGAGTTTATCCGCGACGACGCCCGACCGTGGACCGAGAAAGAGTTCCAGCGGCTGCATACCTTTACCCAGCTGGTTGCGGTGGTGACCGAGCAGATCCAGAGCCGGGTCAGCAACAACGTCGATTACGATCTGTTGTGCCACGAGCGCGACAACTTTCGCATTCTGGTTGCTATCACTAACGCCGTGCTCTCCCGGCTGGATATCGATGAGCTGGTTAGCGAAGTCGCCAAAGAGATTCACCACTATTTCCGTATCGACGCTATCAGCGTGGTGCTACGCAGCAACCGCAAAGGCAAACTGAATATCTACTCGACCCATTATCTCGACGCCAGCCATCCGGTTCACGATCAGAGCGAGGTGAATGAAGCCGGTACGCTGACCGAACGGGTGTTCAAAAGCAAAGAGATGCTGCTGCTCAATTTACACGAGCACGACTCGCTGGCCCCGTACGAGAAAATGCTTTTTGAGATGTGGGGCAACCAGATTCAGACGCTGTGCCTGCTGCCGCTGATGTCTGGCAATACGCTGCTGGGCGTGCTGAAACTGGCGCAGTGCGATGAGAAGGTGTTCACCACCACCAACCTCAAGCTGCTGCGACAAATTGCCGAACGGGTGTCGATCGCCGTCGATAATGCCCTCGCCTATCGCGAAATTCAGCGGCTTAAGGAGCGGCTGGTGGATGAAAATCTGGCGCTCACCGAACAGCTGAATAATGTCGAGAGCGAGTTTGGCGAAATCATCGGCCGCAGCGAAGCGATGCACAGCGTACTCAAGCAGGTCGAAATGGTGGCGCAGAGCGACAGCACCGTGCTGATCCTCGGCGAAACCGGCACCGGCAAAGAGCTGATTGCCCGCGCCATTCATAATCTCAGCGGCCGCAACGCGCGGCGAATGGTCAAGATGAACTGTGCCGCGATGCCCGCCGGGCTGCTGGAAAGCGATCTCTTCGGCCATGAGCGCGGCGCGTTTACCGGCGCCAGCGCTCAGCGCATCGGCCGTTTCGAACTGGCGGATAAAAGCTCATTATTTCTCGATGAAGTGGGCGACATGCCGCTGGAGCTGCAGCCGAAGCTGCTGCGGGTTCTGCAGGAACAGGAGTTTGAACGTCTCGGCAGCAACAAGCTGATCCGCACCGATGTCCGGCTGATCGCCGCCACCAACCGCGATCTCAGGCAGATGGTCGCCGATCGCGAATTCCGCAGCGATCTCTACTATCGTCTGAACGTCTTTCCGATCCATCTGCCGCCGCTGCGCGAGCGTCCGGACGATATCCCGCTGCTGGTCAAGGCGTTTACCTTTAAAATCGCCCGCCGCCTCGGGCGTAACATCGACAGCATTCCGGCAGAAACCCTGCGTACGCTGAGCCACATGGAGTGGCCGGGTAACGTTCGTGAGCTGGAAAACGTGATTGAACGCGCGGTGCTGTTAACCCGCGGTAGTGTGCTGCAGCTGTCGCTGCCGGAGATGAATATCGACGCGGAGACGATGATGGCCGAAGTGCTGCCGCAAGAGGGCGAGGATGAATATCAGCTGATCGTCCGCGTATTGAAAGAGAGCAACGGCGTGGTCGCCGGGCCGAAAGGAGCGGCGCAGCGGCTGGGATTAAAGCGTACAACGCTGCTTTCCCGCATGAAACGCCTGGGCATTAACAAAGATGAGCTAGTATAAGTCCTGTACTCACTTAATCAGCCACACAAGGAGATTTTATGGCGGTATCAGCACGTAACCAGTTGACCGGCACGGTCAGCGCAGTTGCCGCCGGCGCGGTCAACGATGAAGTGGAATTGACCCTCGCCGGCGGCGCAAAACTGGTGGCGATCGTCACCCACAGCAGCAAAGAGGCGCTGGGTCTGGTTGCCGGTAAAGAAGCCATCGCGCTGATTAAAGCGCCGTGGGTCACCCTGGCCACCGAGGATTGCGGCCTGAAGTTCTCCGCGCGTAATCAGTTTGCCGGGAGCGTCACCCGCATCACTGAAGGGGCGGTCAACGCGACGGTGCACATCAAAACCGACGCGGGCTTCGCTATCATCGCCGTCGTCACCAATGAAAGTCAGGAAGAGATGAAGCTGGTCGAGGGCAGCCGCGTGATTGCGCTGATCAAAGCCTCGGCCATTCTCCTCGCCACCCGCGCGTAATCCGCACTCCAACGCCGCTTCACACGAAACGGCGTTCTTTGATACGTCTTGCCATTTTCCCCGCGACAGCCGGTTTGTACGGCTTTCCTCTCAGCATTTAAATAATAATCATTTTCATTTATAAATAGCCTGTGCTATATAACATAGCAATGGCTATAACAGATGATTAATTAACCACAATGATGTGAGGGATCCTATGCTGCACCTGCCGCCTCTGAAGCACCTGATCTTTACCGCTCTGCTCGGCCTGTTGGCGATCGCCCCGGCTCAGGCCAGCGAAAAATTCAAAGTGATCACCACCTTTACGGTGATTGCCGATATGGCGCAAAACGTCGCCGGAGAGGCGGCCCAGGTCAGCTCGATTACCAAACCCGGCGCCGAGATCCACGAATACCAGCCGACGCCCGGCGATATTAAACGCGCCCAGGGGGCACAGCTGATCCTCACCAACGGTCTGAACCTCGAACTGTGGTTCGCCCGCTTTTATCAGCACCTGAAAGGGGTCCCGGAAGTGGTCGTCAGCGAGGGGATTCAGCCAATGGGGATCAGCGAAGGTCCCTATAACGGTAAGCCCAACCCCCATGCGTGGATGTCGGCGGATAACGCGCTGATCTATGTCGATAACATCCGTGATGCGCTGAGCAAATACGACCCTGCGAATGCGCAGACCTATCGTCAGAATGCCGCCATCTATAAAGAGAAAATCCGCCAGACTATGGCGCCGCTGAAGGCGGAGCTGGCGAAACTGCCGGTAGAGAAGCGTTGGCTGGTGACCAGCGAAGGCGCGTTCTCCTATCTGGCCCGCGACAACGGGCTGAAAGAGCGCTACCTGTGGCCAATCAATGCCGACCAGCAGGGCACGCCGCAGCAGGTGCGTAAAACCATCGACACCATGAAGAAAGAGCATATCCCGACCATCTTCAGCGAAAGCACTATTTCAGATAAACCGGCGCGCCAGGTGGCGCGGGAAGCCGGCGCCCATTATGGCGGCGTGCTTTATGTTGACTCCCTGAGCGCCGCCGATGGCCCGGTTCCCACCTACCTGGATCTGCTGCGCGTTACGACGCAAACCATCGTCCAGGGCATCAACGATGGGATGAGGAAACAGCCATGACCGCCGATCTGCCTGGCCTCTCGGTCAACCGGGTCAGCGTAACCTATCGCAACGGCCACACCGCGCTGCGCGATGCCACCTTCAGCGTACCACGCGGCTCCATTGCCGCGCTGGTGGGCATCAATGGTTCGGGAAAATCGACGCTGTTTAAAGCGCTGATGGGCTTTGTTCGTCTGTCCCATGGCGAGATTGCCATACTTGGCCAGCCGGTTCATCGCGCGCTGCGCCAGAACCTGGTGGCCTATGTCCCGCAATCAGAGGACGTTGACTGGACCTTCCCGGTACTGGTGGAGGATGTCGTCATGATGGGCCGCTACGGACATATGGGCTGGCTGCGACGGGCCAAAGCCCATGACCGGGAAGTGGTTGATGCGGCGCTGGCCCGCGTCGGGATGAGCGACTATCGCCACCGGCAAATCGGCGAGCTGTCCGGCGGACAGAAAAAACGGGTGTTCCTTGCCCGCGCCATCGCTCAGCAGGGCAAGGTCATTCTGCTGGATGAGCCGTTTACCGGCGTTGACGTCCAGACCGAAACCCAGATCATCACCCTGCTGCGCGAGCTGCGCGACGACGGCTGTACCCTGCTGGTTTCGACCCACAATCTCGGTTCGGTCAGCGAGTTTTGCGATTACACGGTGATGGTCAAAGGCACCGTGTTGGCCAGCGGACCGACGGAAACAACCTTTACCGCTGCTAACCTCGAACTCGCTTTCAGCGGCGCGCTGCGCCACGTGGTGCTCAGCGGCGGAGAAGAGCAGATTATCACCGACGATGAACGGCCGTTTATCAGCCGTCGGACGACGGGAGGAGAAGGATGAACTGGCTAATCGAGCCGTTCGGCTATCAGTATATGCTGAATGCGATGTGGGTATCGGCGCTGGTGGGCGGCGTGTGCGCCTTTCTCTCCTGCTACCTGATGCTGAAAGGCTGGTCGCTGATTGGCGATGCCCTCTCCCACTCCATCGTACCGGGCGTGGCGGGAGCGTATATGCTCGGCCTGCCCTTCGCCGTCGGCGCTTTTCTCTCCGGAGGACTGGCGGCGGGCAGCATGCTGTTTCTCAACCAGCGTTCGAAGCTCAAAGAGGATGCCATTATCGGTCTGATTTTTTCGTCGTTCTTCGGTATCGGGCTGTTTATGGTGTCGCTCAACCCAACCTCGGTAAATATCCAGACCATTATTCTCGGCAATATCCTGGCGATCGCCCCGGAAGATATTATTCAGCTGGCGGCCATCGGCTCGATTTCAATGGTGATTCTGCTGCTGAAATGGAAAGACCTGATGGTGACCTTTTTCGATGAGAGCCACGCCCGATCCATTGGCCTGAACACCACCGGGCTCAAGCTGCTGTTCTTCACGCTGCTGGCCGCCTGTACCGTGGCGGCATTGCAAACCGTGGGCGCCTTCCTGGTCATTTGCCTGGTAGTCACTCCGGGAGCGACCGCCTGGCTGCTGACCGACCGCTTTCCACGCCTGCTGGCGATTGCCGTCGCTATTGGCAGCCTGACCAGTTTTTTCGGCGCCTGGCTGAGCTACTATCTGGATGGCGCAACCGGCGGCATCATCGTCGTGGCCCAGACCTTGCTCTTTCTGGTGACCTTTGTCTTTGCTCCCAAACACGGCCTGCTGGCCAACCGCCGTCGCGCCAGGGAGGGATCATGCTGCTGACCACGCTTCTCGAACCGTTCCAGTTTTCGTTTATGGTCAACGCCATGCTGGTGGCAGCCATCGTCGCCATTCCCTGCGCGCTACTGTCGGTTGTTCTGGTGCTGAAAGGCTGGGCGTTGATGGGGGATGCCATGAGCCATGCGGTCTTTCCCGGCGTGGTGGTGGCCTATATTGTCGGGATCCCGTTCGCCATTGGCGCCTTTGTTGCCGGACTATTCTGCGCCATCGCGACCGGCTATCTCGACGATAACAGTCGCATCAAGCGCGATACCATTATGGGCATTGTCTTTTCCGGGATGTTTGGCGCCGGGCTGGTGCTGTATGTCGCTATTCAGTCCGAAGTCCATCTCGACCATATTCTGTTTGGCGATATGTTGGGGATTTCCGCCAGCGATATTGGGCAAACGTCGACGATTGCCCTGGTGATTGCGCTGATTATCGGGCTAAAGTGGCGCGACTTTCTGCTACACGCCTTCGATCCGCATCAGGCTAAAGCCAGCGGATTACGCTGCGGCCTGCTGCACTACGGACTGCTGTGCATGATTGCCCTGACCATCGTGGCGACGCTCAAAGCGGTGGGGATTATTTTGTCAATCTCGCTGCTGATTGCTCCCGGGGCCATTGCTCTGCTGCTGACCCGGCGTTTTATCAGCGCGCTGCTGCTGGCGGTGGCGATTGCCGTAAGCTGTTCGCTGGGCGGCGTGTGGCTATCGTTTTACCTTGATAGTGCCCCGGCGCCGACCATCGTGGTGTTGTTTACCGCGCTGTTTATTATCACCTTTGTCTGGACGTCGGTTCGCGACAATCAAACCCAGGCGACGTCCGCAGAGACCCCGGGTAGCGGCTGACGCCTTACCCGGGCGACCGTACCGACAGACCGCACGCATTGTCGCCCGGCTAAGCGCTGCGCAAGCCGGGAAAGCCACCGCTACTTTTTAGGCCGGTATTTTTCCGGAAGCTCCGGCACGGGACGCCGGTCATCAATCAGGTGGCGAATCGTCAGAATCGGGTGACGCCAGAGCATTCGCGGCCCCGCCCAGCGCATGATCTGCTTCATTTCTTCGCGTTTTGCCGGCTGGTAGCAGTGGACCGGGCACTGCTTACAGGCCGGCTTCTCTTCGCCAAACACGCATTTATCCAGCCGCTTATCGGCATAGGCGTTCAGCGCCTGGTAATGCTCCACGTCAGCCTGCGCGTCCGGGCAGCGGCGCTGATAGAGCGAAATCATGCTGCGGATAGTCTTTTTTTCCCGGTCGATGCGTTGACCCGCCATTGCGCTTCCCCATCAATAAAGATGCAAAAATAATACACCTTTATGATCTCTGGCGCAGCCGTTTTCCCCTCTCGCTTACGCCGGATCGGCAGACTTATCGAGGTGGCCCAGCGACTTCTCCGGGAAACAGACATCCCGTACCCGGCGCTTGAGTTCAGCCGCATCCGGGAAACCCTCATCCTGCTTGCGGTCCCAGATTTGTACGTCGTCGACGGTAATGGTGAAGATGCCGCCGGTGCCCGGGACCAGAGTGACCGAGCCGATATCGGTACTGAACGTATGCAGCAGCTCCTGAGCCATCCAGCTGGCGCGCAGCATCCAGTTGCATTGAGAGCAGTAGTTGATCGTAATCGCGGCTTTGTGACTCATGACTTTCTCGCTGTATCTAAAAGGGCTGATTGTAAACAAATTGCAGATTAAATGGGGAATACATGATTATTTTGTTGCAAACGATAATACCTATCATTACCATTCGCAATCAATAATCATGGAGAAACAGAGTCCGCTAACGGAAGCAACGGGACTCTCCTGCAAATCTGGAAGTAACGCGTGAGCCGATACTAATAATTATCAAGGCGTGGCTACTATGTACAAATCCACTCAATCACCGGCCTGGTTTAAGAAAAGCCTGCTGGTGACTTCGTTGCTTGCAGCAATCTATCAGACGACCGCCGGGGCAGCTGATACCACCGCACACACCACCACCAGCGACACCTCATCGGATAGCTCCGAGCAGATGACCGTCACCGCACCCGCTCCCCTGCTCAAAGCCGGCAGCGAACATTCGGTCAGCGCGCAGGAGCTACAGGACAAAGGGGCCAAAGATTTTGGTTCCGTCATGCGTTACGAACCGCTGATCGGCGCGACCGGCGCCAGCGGCGGCTCGGGTAATGGTAAAAGCGGCTTCGACCGCGGCGGCTATACCGGTTATAACATTCGCGGGCTGGAAAGCAACCGCGTCGGGATTGATGTCGACGGCATCGCGCAGCCGGATGCGACCGGGCGCGGCTACGTCGGCCGTGCCGGCCTGAATACGTTTGGCATCGGTCGCGATTACATCGACCCGTATATGTACGGCAGCATCGATATTCAGTCCGGTGCCACCTCGACTGAAACCGCCAACACCTCTATCGGCGGCAACGTCTCCTTCCAGCCGAAATCTGCCGATGATTATCTGCGCCCGGGAAAAACCAGCGCCTTCGGCTACCGGAGCGGCTACGACTCTGCCGACCGCAGCTGGCATAACGGCGTGACGGTGGCCGGCGGAGATGAAACCCTACGCGGCATTTTCGTCTACAGCCGCCGCGACGGCCAGGAAACCCAAAATAACAGCGATAAGATTGACGCCTATCCGGCCAACTGGCACTCCGATGCCTTTATGGCCTCCGGCATCTGGCAGCCAAATGATGAACACAAGCTGACCAGCACGCTCGACTACTACCATAAAACCAACCACACCCACTTTGACAGCTGGGATAGCAGCGGCAACAGCATCATTGGCGATGCCAACCAGACCAGCCAGACTCGTCGCTGGGGCATCAGTCTGAAAGACGACTGGACGCCAATGAATGACTATCTCGACAGTATGTCGACCAAAGTCTACTACCAGCACACCGAGGCCCATGACTGGACCTGGATGCCGGACAGCACCACCGGATCGATGGAAACGGTCAACTCTGACTACGATACCGACACCTGGGGTATTCAGACCGCGCTGGCGAAATCCATTGGTCGCCACGACCTGAGCGCCGGGCTCAACGCCAGCACCACCAAAACCCAGCGCCCGTTCAGCCAGTCGCCGGTCCCGAGTATCTACAGCGAGATCATGCAGCCGGAAGCCGACAGCCGGGGCTACACCCTTGGCGGCTTCGTTCAGGATAAGATCAACTTCGATCTCGACAGCCACAACTTTGCGGTGATCCCGGGCGTGCGCGTGGTGCATCAATCCACCAAACCGGAGAATCTCGGCGATCTGACCACCAACAGCAGCGTGCTGACGGAGTCCTCCGTCGCCAGCCTGTACGGTAAAAACTCCGATACTCAGGTGCTGCCGTCCCTGACCTTCCAGTACGATATCACTCCGCGTACCATGACCTACCTGCAGTATAAACGCGGCGCCGAGTTCCCCAACGCCAGCCAGCTGTACGGCTCCTGGAACCTCGGCTCCAGCTACGCCGGACGAGCGCAGTATGCGCTGATTGGTAACACCGATCTGAACACGGAAACCAGCGACAATTTCGAATGGGGCTTAAAAGGCGAAGTGGTCGAAGGGATCACGATGCGTACCGCCCTGTTCTACAACAGCTATAAGAACTTCATCGCCTATAGCCGCTACACCCGTTCCGGCAATCCGGACCACTTCACCAACGTCCCGTCGAATATCTATACGATTTATCAGGCGGAAAACCGCGATAAAGCCTATATCTACGGCGGCGAAATCAGCGCCAAATTCAACTTTGGCACCTGGTTTGAAGGGGTTAACGGCCTGAGCGCGACGCTGGCCTACGGCTATAGTGAAGGGAAATCGAAATCCAGCTATCTCGGCGACAAATATATCGACCTCGACAGCGTGGCGCCGATGAAGGCTATCGTCGGCGTAGCCTGGGACGATCCGGCGAAACGCTACGGGACCGCGTTGACCGCCACCTTCGTGAAAGGTAAGCAGGCCAGCGCCACCAACCGCGAAAGCTATACCAACACGGGTTCCGCCATTACCGACTCCTCCAGCGAATACATGCGCGTGCCTGGCTACGGCATGCTGGACTTGACGGCCTGGTGGCAGGTGGCGAAAAACGTGCGTATTAACGGCGGCGTTTACAACATTACCGATCGACAATACTGGGATTACCTGAGCAGCCGCAATATTGAGACGTCGACGAATCAGGACGCCTACGATAAAGCGCTGGCGACAATGCCGGGCCGGACCTGGCAACTGGGCGTCAACGTCGATTTCTGATAGCCCGGAGAATAATAAACCCCATGGATTTCAGCATGCCAAGCGGCAGCAGCAGCGTGGGTCGCGATACGCAGACTCAGGCCGGCAGTACAACGTCCCGTTCGCAACATGCTGAAAGACAGCGGGGATGAACCTGCTCCCCGGCCACGGCCGGGGATATTCATCGTAGAGAAGGATGTGAATCATGCAACACAACGCAAACGAACTGTGGCAGCGCTATCAGGCCGCCAAAGCGCAGGCTTCCGCTAAATATGCCCGTGATATCGCCGCTGAAATGGGCATTAGCGAAGCGGAATTAACCGCCGCTCGCGTTGGCCACGATGCCGTTCGCCTGCAGGACGACATGCGGGCAATCATCGCTGGACTGGAAAGCGTCGGCGAGACCAAATGCATCTGCCGTAATGAATATGCGGTGCATGAGCAGGTGGGCCAGTTTACCCACCAGCACCTTAGCGGCCATGCCGGGCTGGTGCTGAACCCGCGCGCACTCGATCTGCGCCTGTTCCTCAGCCAGTGGGCCTGCGCCTTCCACCTGAGTGATAACGGCCGCCAGAGTATTCAGTTCTTCGACCATCACGGCGACGCGCTGTTGAAAGTCTATGCGACGGCTCAAACCGATATGACGGCGTGGGAAGCGCTGATTGCGGGGCAGACCCATGCCGCCCCGACACCGTTGGCTATCCGCCCCGTTGATGCCCCCCGCTATGCCGCTTCCGCCGACGGCGCGGCGCTGGAAAATGAATGGCGCGCCATGACCGACGTCCATCAGTTCTTCGGGCTGTTGCGAAAATATAACCTCTCTCGCCAGCAGGCTTTCCGCCTGGTCAGCGATGACCTGGCCTGCCGCATTGACCACGATGCCCTGCCGCACCTGCTGGAAACCATTCGCGAAGAGGGCAATGAGATCATGATTTTTGTTGGCAACCGCGGCTGCGTGCAAATCTTTACCGGCGCCCTGGAAAAGCTGGCCCCGATGCGCGGCTGGCTCAACATCTTCAATACCACCTTCACCCTGCACCTGCGTGAAGACAGTGTTGATGAAGTCTGGGTAACGCGTAAGCCGACCTCGGATGGCCACGTCACCAGCGTGGAGCTGTTTGCCCATGACGGTACGCAAATCGCCCAGCTATACGGCCAGCGTAGCGAAGGCCATCCGGAGCAGGCGACATGGCGTAGCCAGGTTGACCGTCTGACGACGGAAGGACAGAGCGCATGAAACGCTGGCTGATGTTATTTGCCGCTCTTCCCCTGTTTGCGCATGCCGCCGCAGAACGCATCATCTCTCTGGGCGGCGATGTCACAGAAATCGTCTATGCCCTGGATGCACAGCAGCAGTTGGTCGCTAAGGACAGTACCAGCACCTGGCCTGCCGCCGCGCGATCGCTGCCGGACGTCGGTTATATACGCCAGTTGAACACCGAGGGGATCCTGTCGTTACGCCCGACGATCGTCCTGGCGAGCGCGCAGGCCCAGCCTTCGCTGGTCCTGCAAAAGGTAGAGGACAGTCGGGTAAGAGTGGTTAATATCCCGGGCGGTAACGATCTGTCGGCGATTGATAAAAAAATCGTCGCGGTTGCCGACGCGCTGGGTAAGCAGGCTGAAGGTGACGCCCTGCGCCACACCGTTGCCGCACAGATAGCGCAGATCCCCACGCAACCAGTCGGCAAACGGGTGCTGTTTATTCTCAGCCACGGCGGAATGAACACGATGGTCGCCGGGCAAAAGACTGCTGCCGATGGTGCTATTCAGGCCGCCGGGCTGCAGAACGCGATGCAGGGATTCGACCATTATCGCAGCATGTCTCAGGAAGGCGTGATCGCCAGCCTGCCGGACCTGGTGGTGATCTCCGCCGACGGGCTTAAAGGTATGGGCGGTGAAGCCGGCTTATGGAAACTGCCGGGGCTGGCGCAAACGCCTGCCGGTCGCCATAAACAGGTGCTGGTGATTGACGATATGGCCCTGCTCGGCTTTGGACCGCGGACGCCGCAGGCGGTCAGCGAGCTGAGGAAAAAAGCGGAGCAGCTCCCCTGATGCACTCCACTCTCTCTCGCCATCTGTGGTTAATGACGCTGCTGCTGGTGAGCCTGACGCTGTTCGCGACTACCCTCGGCGCAATGCCTCTGCCGCTCGCCAGTCTGTGGCCGCCGGGGGATGAGGTGCTGCGCCATATCTGGCTCACCATTCGTCTGCCGCGCGTCCTGCTGGCGCTGCTGGTCGGCGCCGCGCTGGCGCTCTCCGGCTGCGTCATGCAAGGGCTGTTCCGCAACCCATTAGCCGATCCCGGCCTGCTGGGGGTCAGTAGCGGTGCAGCGCTGGCGGTGGCCTGCTGGCTGGTTCTGCCGCTGTCCGTTCCGGCGCTGGTGGCGCTGTATGCTCCCATGCTGGCGGCGTTTATCGGCAGTATCGCAGTCATGGTGGTCATTTTTATCCTCAGCCAGGCGAATGAGGGTTCGCTATCGCGCCTGCTGCTGGTCGGGATCGCCATCAACGCGCTGTGCGGCGCGCTGGTGGGGGTGCTGGCCTGGGTAAGTAACGACACCCAGCTGCGCCAGCTGTCGCTGTGGGGGATGGGCAGTCTCGGCCAGGCGGAGTGGTCCACGCTGCTGGTCGCGGCCACCTTAATCTTTCCTGCTTCGCTGATCATCTGGCTAATGGCTTCCCGCCTCAACCTGCTACAGCTTGGCGATGAAGAAGCCCACTACCTGGGGATTAACGTCCGGGCCGTGCAGCGTCTGCTGCTACTGTGCAGCGCGCTGCTGGTGGCCTCTTCGGTGGCAATCAGCGGCGTGATTGGCTTTATTGGCCTTGTGGTACCGCACCTGATACGAATGTGGCTGGGGCCGGACCACCGCGCGCTGGTGCCAGGATCGCTGCTGGCCGGGGCGATCTTACTGCTGCTGGCCGATACCCTTGCCCGCACCGTCGCCGCACCAGCCGAAATGCCGGTGGGTCTGCTGACCAGCATGCTCGGCGCACCGTGGTTTTTGTGGTTAATTTTCCGCCAGCAAAGGACGACATATGGATAATCGTGATAGCACCTGGCGCGCCACCTCACTCTCTCTGCTGCTGGGCAAACGCCGGATCATCGATGATGTGTCGGTCCGGCTGTCCGGTGGAGAGATGACCGCGCTGATTGGCCCAAACGGCGCCGGTAAATCAACGCTGCTGCGGCTGTTGACCGGTTTCTTATCCCCAAACGGCGGCGAACGTCATGTAGAAGGACGTTCGCTGGAACACTGGTCGTCGGAAGCGCTCTCCCGCCGCCGGGCGGTGATGTTGCAACGTACGCAGCTCCATGCCGACTGGCCGGTGGAAACGGTCATCGCCATGGGACGCTCGCCATGGGGTAAAAATCCGGACCCACAGATGATTCAGCAGGTGATGGCGGAAACCGGCTGCGACCACCTGGCGGGCAGGCGCTATCCTTCGCTTTCCGGCGGCGAACAGCAGCGGGTGCAATTGGCCCGTTGCCTCGCTCAGCTGTGGCATGACGACGCTCCACGGGGCTGGCTGTTTCTCGACGAACCGACCTCGGCGCTGGATCTTTACTATCAACAGCATCTGCTGCGTCTGCTAAAACGGCTGACCCGCAGCGGCCAGCTGCACGTCTGCGTCGTACTGCACGACCTCAATCTCGCCGCGCTTTGGGCAGACCGCATTCTGCTCCTCCATCAGGGAAAGCTGGTGGCCGAGGGAACCCCGCAGGAGGTCATTCGCCAGTCGGTTATCAGCCGCTGGTACGGGGCTGAAGTGCGAATGGCTGAGCATCCCGATATTGCCGTCCCGCAGGTATATCTGGCGCCGTGAGTTGATGACACTATTGTGCCTGTTTTCTGCCGGGCGGCGGCGAACGCCTGGCCCGGCCGACAAAAAACGGTCAATCGTCCGGCGCCAGCCAGCAACGCTTTCCCGGTTCGCGCTGCGCTTTGCCGGGCGGCAATGGTGCTGGTGGGTCAGGCAGAATACCCGGTATGTAGCCGGGTAAGCCGCTAGCCGCGACCCGGCGATGCCAGGGAGGGCGCACGTTGTCAGCCGGACATTGACGCCCTTTCCGTTGGTAATTAGCCTTTTACGGTCTTGAAGCCGTGCCATCCGGCGTCCGCGCCATCGTCCATGAAGGAATGCCGCCTTCGCACGGATACTTCGCCGCTTTGGCTTCATCAATATCAATTCCCAGACCTGGCTTGTCGTTCGGGTAGGCATAACCGTGATCTATCTCCGGGCATCCCGGGAAGACATCGCGTAGTGCATCATTCATCGGCGTGTACTCCTGAATACCAAAGTTAGGCGAGCTCAGATCAAGGTGCATGTTCGCGCAGACGCCGACCGGTGAGATATCGCCAGGCCCATGCCATGCAGTGCGCACACCGTTAAGCTCGCTATACACCGCCAGTTTCTTCGCCGGCGTAATACCGCCGATAGTGCTGACGTGGCAGCGAATATAATCGATCAGCTTATTGTCAATTAAGGGTTTCCACTCATTCACATTCACAAACAGTTCCCCCATGGAGATCGGTGTGGAGGACTGCTGGCGGAGCATTTTAAGCCACTCGATATTTTCCGGAGCGACCGGATCTTCAAGGTAGAAGAGCTGATATTGTTCAAGCGTTTTGGCAAGATGAATCGCGGTCACCGGCGTCACGCGCTCATGCACGTCATGAATAAACTCAATACCAAATCCCAGCTTGTTGCGCAGATGGTCAAACAGGCGAGGAACACTTTTAGCGTAAGCGTCCGGGTCAAAATAGATTCCCGGCGTTTTGCTGCGCGGGGAACGCTTCGGTTGGATATTTTTCGCCCGCGCCAGCTGGGTCGCAATCAGCTTGAGATCGTCGGTACCCGCGCCGCCATACATGCCCATCTGACAGCGTACATACTGGTATCCCTCTTCCATTCTGGCGCGGATATTGTCTTCGACTTCCACTTCGTCACCGCCATCGGTATGGCAATACAGCGGAATGCCGTCGCGGCATTTACCGCCTAACAAATCATAAACCGGCATGTCCGCGAGCTTACCTTTGATATCCCACAGCGCCATATCCACGCCCGATAGCGCGTTGTTCATAATCGGTCCGTTGCGCCAGTAACCGCTGACCGCGCCAGACTGCCAGATATCTTCAATTCGCGTTGGATCTTTGCCAATGAGAAAAGGCGCCATGTACTCATCGATAGCGCTTTTCACGGCGAAGATTCGCTGGGTAAACGTCGCGCAACCCAGACCATACAGGCCTGGCTCGTTGGTTTCGACCTTCACAACCGCCAGATCAATGCCACCGGGTGCCGTCAGAATCGTTTTCACGTTAGTGATTTTCAGGTTACTCACTTTAACTCCTCAGTTCAGAGAATTAACTGCCTGTCATGCTGCAAGAGAATGTCATCGTCAAATATGTAGGTTGTCCTACAACTTTGCGTTGTTATAACACGCCAGCCAGGCGATCGTTTCCTGAACATTTAATTCTGTGATCGCGATCATGTCACAATCACCAATATAAATACCAATCAATTAGTTACGATAAATAATCGCAATAGAGATGATGGTTAATGCGAGGTGTTTGTGATCCATATTGCAAATTTATTTTTAGCGTATTGCTTTTGCCTCGCCAAAAAACCAATCTTAAATAAGACAGTCGTCATACAAGTAAATTCAACGAGGAAATAAAATGAGCGCATTATTCGATTTAACGGGAAAAACGGCTCTGGTCACCGGATCGGCGCGCGGTCTGGGGTTTGCCTATGCGGAAGGACTCGCCGCCGCGGGCGCCAGAGTGATACTGAACGATATTCGCGAAACGCTGCTGGCGGAGTCGGTCGATGCGCTGGCAAGTAAAGGTTACAGCGCGCACGGCGCGGCGTTCGACGTCACCAGCGAAGAAGCGATTGAGAAAGCGTTTGCCGAACTGGATGCGCAGGACATCCACGTGGATATTTTGATAAACAACGCCGGGATTCAATACCGCAAACCGATGGTAGAGCTGGAGCTGGAAAACTGGCAAAAAGTGATTGATACCAACCTGACCAGCGCTTTCCTGGTCTCGCGCACCGCGGCAAAACGAATGATCGCCCGCCGTTCCGGCGGGAAAATTGTCAATATTGGTTCGCTGACCAGCCAGGCTGCACGGCCCACCGTCGCGCCCTATACGGCCGCGAAAGGTGGGATCAAAATGCTGACCTGCTCCATGGCTGCAGAGTGGGCGCAATTCAATATACAGAGCAACGCCATTGGCCCAGGCTATATTTTGACCGATATGAATACCGCCCTTATCGAAGATAAGCAGTTCGACAACTGGGTGAAAGACAGTAACCCATCGCAGCGCTGGGGTCGCCCGGAAGAATTGATTGGGACTGCGGTCTTCCTGTCCTCAAAAGCCTCTGACTATATCAACGGACAGATTATTTACGTCGACGGCGGCTGGCTGGCGGTACTGTAATCATTTCGCCAATCATCAACCTCCGTGCGTAAATCCTATTTTGGAATAGAGATCATGATAGATAAAATACAAACAAAACTAGCTCCCTTACGTTGGAAAAAGCTAATACCGCTGGCATTTATCACTTATAGCCTGGCCTATCTGGATCGTGCTAACTATGGATTTGGTGCCGCATCCGGTTTAGCGGAAGACCTCAATATCACTCCCGGAATATCATCATTATTAGGTGCTTTATTCTTTCTTGGGTATTTTTTCTTTCAGGTTCCCGGGGGGATTTACGCTGAAAAACGTAGTGCTAAAAAACTGATATTCTGGAGCCTTATTCTGTGGGGAATCCTGGCAACCGCGACAGGGATGGTGCATGATGTAAAAGTCCTTGCGGTGATTCGCTTCCTTCTTGGCGTGGCTGAAAGTGTGGTGATGCCCGCAATGCTTGTTTTCTTAAGCCACTGGTTTACAAAGAAAGAGCGTTCAAAAGCCAATACTTTCCTTTTCCTTGGCAACCCTATTACCGTGCTGTGGATGTCCGTTCTTTCGGGCTATCTTGTTGATGCCTTTGGCTGGCGAGGAATGTTTATTATTGAAGGCGTTCCGGCAATTATTTGGGCGGCGATATGGTGGTTTATTTTTGTTGACCGTCCCGCGGATGCCAAATGGTTAACACAACAAGAAAAAAATGATATTGAAGCTGCGCTGGCCGCTGAGCAAACTAACATCAAAGAAATAAAAAACTACAGTGAAGCTTTTCGTTCAGGAAAAGTCCTTTCCCTTTCCTTCATTCATTTTTTCTGGAATATAGGAATGTATGGTTTCATTATGTGGCTTCCGTCTATACTGAAATCAGCATCAGGTTTGAGTATTGTCGCGACGGGTTGGTTATCGGCAGCCCCTTATCTGCTGGCCGTGCCTCTTATGCTAGCCGCCTCCTGGTATTCAGATAAATTTCTGAATCGCAAAATTATTGTTCTGCTCTTTTTAGGTCTGGGCGCGGTCTGCTTTATCGCTTCCTTCACCATCGGCGCCGCCAATTTTTGGTTATCCTATGTGCTGCTGATGATTGCGGGTGGGGCGATGTATACGCCATATGGTCCATTTTTTGCGGCAATACCTGACATGATCTCAAGGAATGTTATGGCTGGAGCGATGGCCTTCATCGTCAGTTTTGGGGCACTTGGCTCATTCGTTGGCTCATGGATTGTGGGCTATCTGAATGGTTTAACCGGTGGGCCAGGCGCTTCGTATATATTCATGGGGAGTTCGCTTGTCCTCGCCGTCTTACTGACTTCAATGACCGCTTTTACCAGTAAAGAGTCCAGCAGTACGAAAGTACAGACTTGTTAATATTCGGCGCCCTAACGGGCGCTTTGTTTTGAAAAATGATATATTACCCGACTGTTTATCACTCACACGGACAGCGATCTTGAGCATAAAATCCATTCAAAAACAGAATGTTGTAAATGAAATTTATGATCAGATAAGCGCAAAGCTGCTGGATGGTAGCTGGCCGCCGGGTAGCCGCCTCCCGTCTGAAGCGGAGCTTACCACTTCCTTTAACGTCAGCAGGGTCAGCGTGCGCAGCGCGGTCCAGCGCTTTCGCGATCTCGGCATCGTCGTCACTCGCCAGGGGAGCGGTAGCTTCGTGAGCGATCACTTTACGCCGCAGATGCTGAGCAACGATCCTCGTCCAATCATGCATCTCAGCCGCGAAGAGTTTCACGACATGATGATCTTCCGCCAGACCGTGGAGTTCAAATGCGTGGAGCTGGCCGTCACCCATGCCACCGAGGAAGATATTCTCCAGCTTGAGCAAGCGCTCAATAATATGCTGATCAACAAAGGCGACTACAAAAAGTATTCTGAGGCAGACTACGCTTTTCACCTGGCTATCGTCAGGGCTTCACACAACAGTGTCTTTTATAATGTGATGAATTCCATTAAAGACATCTATTATTACTACCTTGAAGAGCTTAATCGTGCGCTAGGTATCACCCTTGAGAGCGTTGAAGCCCATATCAAAGTCTATATGTCTATCAAAAATCGCGATGCCAGCACGGCGGTGAAAGTGCTTAACGAAGCCATGTCGGAAAACGTTACCGCGATCGATAAGATTAAGTCTTCGACGAACAGCAACGATTGAGTGACCGTCTTCCCCCCTTCCTGCATCATTTCGTTGCCGGTATGGTTACCGGCAACAGCGGATTTTTATTGCGTTAGAAAATTTCCCGATACCGCGATTTAATCTCTTCCAGCTTCGTGTCGCGCGGGTTGCCGCCGGTCGCAGCCTTCAGGTTGGCTGCCCCATTTCAGCATCGATGATCGTCACTGCCGGGATACTTACAGTCCCACCACCTCCTTCTTGTTTTCCTGCTATAAAGACTCCGTTATCATGCTGTCTATATGTAAATGAGCAGAAATGCAGAATGTCACGGGAACCAATGAGCACAGTACGGCGTAACGAGAACAATAAACTCCGCTAACTCATTAAAACTTAAAAATGGACATCATAACCTGATGAGCACACTAGAGAATCTTGACGCCCATACCCCGATGATGCAGCAGTATCTGAAGCTGAAGGCTCAGCACCCGGAGATCCTGCTGTTCTATCGTATGGGGGACTTTTACGAGCTGTTTTATGACGATGCCAAACGGGCTTCACAGCTGCTCGATATCTCGCTAACCAAACGCGGCGCCTCGGCGGGCGAGCCCATTCCGATGGCCGGGATCCCGCACCATGCGGTGGAAAACTACCTCGCCAAACTGGTCAACCAGGGTGAATCGGTGGCCATTTGCGAACAGATTGGCGACCCGGCAACCACCAAAGGTCCGGTCGAACGCAAAGTGGTGCGTATCGTCACGCCTGGCACCATCAGCGATGAAGCGCTGCTGCAGGAGCGTCAGGATAACCTGCTGGCCGCTATCTGGCAGGACAGCAAAGGCTTTGGCTATGCGACGCTGGATATCAGCTCCGGTCGTTTTCGCCTGAGCGAACCCGCCGACCGCGAAACCATGGCCGCCGAGCTGCAGCGTACCAACCCGGCGGAACTGCTGTATGCCGAAGATTTTGCCGAATCGGCGTTGATTGAAGGCCGCCGCGGCCTGCGCCGTCGTCCGCTGTGGGAGTTTGAAATCGACACCGCGCGCCAGCAGCTGAATTTACAGTTTGGCACCCGCGACCTGGTCGGTTTCGGCGTCGAAAATGCGCCGCGCGGTCTCTGTGCCGCAGGCTGCCTGTTGCAATATGTCAAAGATACCCAGCGCACCTCCCTGCCGCATATTCGCTCCATCACCATGGAGCGCCAGCAGGACAGTATTATTATGGACGCGGCAACCCGCCGTAACCTGGAGATTACCCAGAACCTGGCCGGCGGTTTCGACAATACGCTGGCGTCGGTGCTCGACTGCACCGTGACGCCGATGGGCAGCCGGATGCTCAAACGCTGGCTGCATATGCCGGTGCGCGACACGGCGGTGCTGGTCGAACGTCAGCAAACCATAGGCGCGCTGCAGGAGCGTTATACCGAACTGCAGCCGGTGCTGCGTCAGGTGGGCGATCTGGAACGTATTCTGGCGCGACTGGCGCTGCGCACCGCGCGTCCGCGCGACCTCGCCCGTATGCGTCATGCGTTCCAGCAGCTGCCGATCCTGCGCGAAATGCTGGCCGACGTCAGCTGCACGCCGGTCCAGCAGCTGCGCGATAAAATGGGCGAGTTCAGCGAACTGCGTGAACTTCTCGAACGCGCAATTATCGACGCACCGCCGGTACTGGTGCGCGACGGCGGCGTTATTGCCCCGGGTTACCATGAGGAGCTCGATGAATGGCGCGCGCTGGCGGATGGTGCCACCGACTATCTCGATAAGCTGGAGATTCGCGAACGCGAACGCCTGGGGCTGGACACGCTGAAAGTCGGTTACAATGCCGTGCACGGTTACTACATTCAGATCAGCCGCGGCCAGAGCCAACATGCCCCGATTCACTACGTCCGCCGCCAGACGCTGAAAAACGCCGAACGCTACATTATTCCGGAACTGAAGGAGTATGAGGATAAGGTACTGACGTCGAAAGGGAAAGCGCTGGCGCTGGAGAAACAGCTCTACGAGCAGCTGTTCGATATGCTGCTGCCGCACCTTGCCGACCTTCAGCAAAGCGCCAGCGCGCTGGCGGAGCTGGATGTGTTGGTTAACCTCGCCGAACGCGCGGAAACCCTGAACTACTGCTGCCCGACCTTCAGCGACAAACCGGGTATTCGCATCAGCGAAGGCCGTCACCCGGTGGTCGAACAGGTGCTGAAGGAGCCGTTCATCGCCAACCCGTTGAGCCTGGCGCCGCAGCGCCGGATGCTGATTATTACCGGCCCGAATATGGGCGGTAAAAGTACCTATATGCGGCAGACAGCGCTGATTGCCCTGCTGGCCTATATCGGCAGCTACGTCCCGGCAGAGAAGGTTGAAATCGGCCCTGTCGATCGCATCTTTACCCGCGTCGGCGCGGCAGATGACCTGGCAAGCGGCCGTTCCACCTTCATGGTAGAAATGACCGAAACCGCCAATATTCTGCATAATGCCACCGAACACAGCCTGGTGCTGATGGATGAAATCGGCCGCGGGACCTCCACCTACGACGGTCTGTCGCTGGCGTGGGCCTGTGCGGAAAGTCTGGCCAATAAGATTAAGGCGCTGACCCTTTTTGCCACCCACTACTTCGAACTGACCCAGTTGCCGGAGAAAATGGAAGGCGTGGCGAACGTCCATCTTGATGCGCTGGAGCATGGCGATACCATCGCCTTCATGCACAGCGTCCAGGATGGCGCCGCCAGCAAAAGCTACGGTCTGGCGGTTGCCGCACTGGCGGGCGTGCCTAAAGAGGTGATTAAGCGCGCGCGGCAGAAATTGCGCGAACTGGAGAGTATTGCCCCAGGCGTTGCCGCCACGCAGGTCGACGGTACGCAGATGTCACTGCTCTCCGCCCCGGAAGAGACCTCGCCAGCGGTAGAAGCGCTGGAAAATCTCGATCCGGATTCTCTGACCCCGCGTCAGGCGCTGGAGTGGATTTACCGGCTGAAAAGCCTGGTGTAACGCCTGCTTGTTCAGCTGAAGTGACAAAAGGGCAGCCCGTTAAGCGCTGCCCTTTTAGCAAAATAAATGGCTGCGAGAAGCCGTGACCTGATAAGCCATACGCGGGGTTCTCCCCGCGCCGTTGCTTCTTGTGCGATTGGTAAGCGAGAACAGCGTTCAACCCCATACTACGCGCGTTGATATTCAGCGCGCATAATGAGCCGCCTGCCATTAGCATAAATCCCGGCAGCGTAGTCCACGGTATAATGATTGCCGCAGGGGGATATCTTGCCTCCCTGCAAAGAACAGACTGGCATCTGAATTGTTCAGATTCATACGCCAGCCTCAGTGGATAGACATATCTCCTGGGACTTTCGCCCATCCGGGCCCTGTCAGTGCTCAAAGCCAGCCTCAAGCACCCGCCGCTATGCTCTCCCCACCGGCTGGCAAAAATTATCAGACGGAAATAAAACGGGATGGTTTTATTAGCGATTGCGAGAAGGCTCGCAAATACTCAGATGCTATTAATCCTTCCCGTCATGTTAATGAAGAAATAGTTTTCATTGATGAGGAAATATAAAAACAGTCCGGTTGTGCGATAAAAAGCGCCATCCGCGTTCCCCCTTCTATCCACAAGCTCATGACGCAAAAAAAGTTAGCCCTGGCGCTCGCGTAGAAAATCAATAAAGGCCCGGACCCGGGTCGGGATATGCTGCGCATCCGGATAAACCGCATACACGCCCTGCGGGGGAAAGGTAAACCCGGGCATCACCTGAATCAGTCTGTGCTCCGCCAGTGCCGGCGCCACCAGCCACTCGGGCAACAGCGCAACCCCGCAGCCCGCCAGCGCGAACGCCAGCAGCGCGCTGGCGCTATCCGCCGACAGTCGCGGCACCGCTTTAATGTCAAAAGCCACGCTCTCGTCGCGTGGTCCGGTGAGCTGCCAATGGCGTGGCGCGGACAACCGCTCATGAATAATCCATGCCGCCCGGGCCAAATCTTCAAGCGTCTCCAGAGGATGTTCCGCCAGCCATGACGGCGCGGCAACCGGGACAATTGCAAAACGGGAGATCAGCGCCGCGCGGTAGCGCGAATCCGCCAGCGTTCCGAGGCGGATCGCCACATCAAAACGCTCAGAGATTAAGTCCGCATGGTGCGAGGAGGAGACGTGGCGCACCCGCAGCGCCGGATGCCGCTGGCTGAACTCAGCCAGCGCAGGAATAATCACCTGGGTGCCGTACTCCGGTGTGGTGGTGATACGGAGTTCGCCGCTCAATCCGCTATGGCTGGCCCGCACTTCATCCTGCAGGTTTTCCGCCGTTTTCAGTAACGCCAGGCCGCGATGATAGAACAGCGAACCGGCCTCAGTAAGCGTGAGTCGTCGCGTGGATCGTAACAACAGCGTGACGCCAAGTTCACTCTCCAACTGGCGCACGTTAAAACTGACCACCGCCTTGGTTTGCCCCAGAGCCGCCGCAGCCGCGGTAAAACTCCCGCTTTCCACCACCGCGACAAACATGGTCATACGTTGCAGATTCAGCATATTCACTTCACTTATTGTCAAAAAATTTCAGACAGTATATCCCCGGATGTCCTGTTTATCCGCCTGTCCCGGCGGCTTAGAGTAGCGGCCTTCTGATGAGGAATAAAAATGACAGTACGCAGCAAGGTCGCCACCGTTTTTTTACTGGGTTTCTTTCTCGATTTAATCAATATGTTTATCGCCAGCGTCGCCTTCCCCGGCATGAGCCGGGTGCTCAACGCCTCCGTCAGTGAACTGGCCTGGGTGAGTAACGGCTATATCGCCGGCCTGACGCTGGTCGTGCCATTCAGCGCCTGGTTGACGCAGCGCTGCGGGGCTCGCCGGCTCTTTATGCTTTCGCTCACGCTATTCAGTGCGGCAGCGCTGGCCTGCGGACTGAGCGACTCGCTGGGCAGCCTGATTTTCTGGCGCGCCCTGCAAGGGATGGGCGGGGGATTGCTTATCCCCGTCGGACAGTCTCTGACCTGGCAGCTTTTCCAGCCGCACGAGCGGGCGAAACTGTCGGCCGCCGTGATGTTGGTCGGTCTGCTGGCCCCCGCCTGTTCTCCGGCAGCAGGTGGACTGCTGGTTGAAACATTCAGCTGGCGCGGGGTCTACTTTGCCAGCCTGCCCGTAGCGCTGATCACTCTGGCGTTAGCCGGCGTATGGCTAAAAAATGACGACGGCCCGGCACGGCCTTCCCGTTTCTTACATCTGCCGCTGCTGGCCGATCCGCTGTTGCGTTTCGCCATGTTGATTTATCTCTGCGTACCCGGGGTCTTTATTGGCATTAACGTGGTTGGCCTGTTTTACCTACAGACAATAACCGGCATGTCGCCTTCGGCAACGGGCGCTCTGATGCTTCCCTGGTCGCTGGCGTCATTTGTGGCTATCTCTCTGACCGGCCGTTTTTTCAATCGCCTCGGCCCTCGCCCCTTTATTCTCTCCGGCTGCCTGCTTCAGGCCGCCGGGATCCTGCTGTTGACCGGCGTCACGCCGCAAAGCTCAATGGCGTCGCTGGTTTTCGCCTTTATCCTGATGGGCGCCGGCGGCAGCCTGTGCAGCAGCACCGCCCAAAGCTGTGCATTTCTCAACATCGCCAATGGCGACATGCCGGATGCCAGCGCACTGTGGAACATCAACCGTCAGCTCAGCTTTTTGGCCGGAGCCGCATTGCTGTCCGCATTGCTGGCGGTCCTGCAGGTTTATTATCCGGCAACACAGGCCTGGCACGGGGTGTTTATCATCGCCGCGTGCCTGACGCTTATCCCGCTTCTGGGCTGCCTGTACCTTAATAACCAGGCGATAGTCACGCGCCTGCATCAAAAAATGGAGATCCCATGAACCCGTATATTCAGGAAACGATCGACGCCCATGTGGCTATTGAAAACTGGCTGAGTCACAAACAAGGTGCGGTAGAGGCCTTAATGGCACGCTTTTCCCCTGATTTTTCAATGGTTGGTATCGGTGGAAACGTCATGGACCACCGGGCGCTCAGCGCTTTCTTTACGGCCGCGGGCGGCAGTCGTCCAGGCTTGAGCATCATCATTGATAGCACGACCACGCTCGCCGAATGGCACGATGGCGCGGTGATATGCTATCGGGAAAGGCAGCGTGTACCCGAACAGAGCGAGACTCTCCGCTGGTCAACGGTCCTGTTCAGGAAAACTGGAGGGCGCATTTTGTGGCGTCATTTACATGAGACCCGACAGGCCTAGCATGCAAAGAAAAAGGCCCGATCGGACGATCGGGCCTTTTTGAGAGGAAAATTGCTTATTCGCGGAATAGCGCTTCGATGTTCAGCCCTTGTCCTTGCAGGATTTCCCGCAGGCGGCGCAGGCCTTCAACCTGGATCTGACGTACGCGTTCGCGGGTCAGACCAATTTCACGGCCAACATCTTCAAGCGTAGCGGCCTCGTAGCCCAACAGGCCAAAACGACGCGCCAGGACTTCACGCTGCTTGGCGTTCAGTTCGAACAGCCATTTAACGATGCTTTGTTTCATATCATCGTCCTGCGTGGTGTCTTCCGGACCGTTGTCTTTCTCATCGGCCAGAATATCCAGCAGCGCTTTTTCCGAGTCGCCGCCCAGCGGCGTGTCCACTGAGGTAATGCGCTCATTGAGACGCAGCATACGGCTCACGTCATCAACCGGCTTATCCAGCTGCTCGGCAATCTCTTCCGCACTCGGCTCGTGGTCCAGCTTATGGGACAACTCACGTGCGGTACGCAGATAGACGTTCAGCTCTTTGACAATATGGATAGGTAAACGGATGGTACGGGTTTGGTTCATGATCGCCCGTTCAATCGTTTGACGAATCCACCAGGTGGCATAAGTCGAAAAACGGAACCCACGTTCCGGGTCAAACTTCTCAACCGCGCGGATCAGCCCCAGATTGCCCTCTTCAATCAGATCCAGCAGCGCCAGACCACGATTGCTATAACGACGAGCAATTTTCACCACCAGACGCAGGTTACTTTCAATCATCCGGCGGCGTGAAGCCACATCACCACGCAATGCGCGACGGGCGAAATAGACCTCTTCTTCGGCCGTCAGCAGTGGGGAATAACCAATCTCTCCCAGGTAGAGCTGCGTCGCATCAAGCACACGTTGTGTTGCGCCTTGCGACAGAAGATCTTCCTCGGCCAGATCGCTATCACTGGGTTCCTCTTCTACTAAGGCTTTCTCATCGAAAACCTCGACTCCGTTCTCATCAAATTCCGCGTCTTCATTTAAATCATGAACTTTCAGCGTATTCTGACTCATAAAGATGGCTCCTACCCGTGATCCCTGAGCAAAGCACCTTCGCTATACATCATTCAACGACGCCGGACGGAGACTTTTTGCCCCGGTTAAGGGGCTGTTGCGACCGGCCTGGCGTCTGCTAACTGATGTGACGCTTATCCGTACTTCGCCAAATTATCGCTGCGGTAAATACTGCAGCGGGTTGACGGATTTCCCCTTGTAACGAATTTCAAAATGCAATCTTGTAGAACTGGTGCCGGTGCTACCCATGGTAGCGATTTTCTGCCCCGCTTTGACTTCCTGTTGCTCCCGGACCAGCATTGTATCGTTATGAGCGTAGGCACTCAGGTAATCATCGTTGTGTTTGATGATAATAAGATTACCGTAACCGCGCAGCGCGTTACCGGCATAGACGACGCGTCCGTCAGCGGTCGCGACAATAGCCTGTCCCTTACTGCCTGCAATATCAATACCTTTATTGCCGCCTTCTGCGCCACTAAAGTTCTCAATAACCTTGCCATCAGTCGGCCAGCGCCATGTGGAGATAGGCGAACTGGTTGACGTACTGCTTGCAGTCGGTTGGTTTGTGCTAACAGCGGGAGCCGTCACTGGCGCGACGGTAGTCGTCGTCGCTGGCTTATTGTTCGGCAACATCTTATTAGCATTCTGTTCACCTGAGGATTCAGAATACGTAATAGTTGGTTGTGACGCAACCACTGCGGTCGATTTTTGTGCAGTATTTGAGGCCGCCGTCGCACCTCCGCTTGCCCGTACGCTTGCCGCAGCAACGGCGTTATCACCGGTGATTGGTTGGCCAGCAGAGTTGCCAACCTGCAGCGTCTGACCAACGTTCAGACCGTATGGCGCAGGGATGTTGTTGCGTTGCGCGAGGTCACGGAAATCGTTACCCGTTACCCATGCAATATAGAACAGCGTATCGCCGCGTTTCACGGTATAGGTGCTGCCACCCGTATAGCTGCCTTTCGGAATATCGCCATATTTACGGTTATAGACTATCTTGCCGTTCACGGTCTGCACCGGCTGCTGAGCCATCGGCTGAATCTGCGTCGCAGGGGTCTGAACCGGCTGTACCTGAGGTGTATGCGGAACAATGGCGGAACCTGTTGTCGACGGCGGAGTGATCAGCATCCCGGAATTCGTACCCGAGGATGAGGCTCCACCCGCCGAGCTAACCGGCGCAGGCGGATTATTGGTATTGGTACAACCTGCCAGCCAGAGTGAAACCAGTGATAACGCCGCAATACGGCTTAAGGTAAATTTTGGGCTTCCCGCGCTCATTTATCCCCCAGGAATATGTTAACTGCCAATATCTTGCTTACCGGACAACACCCGGCCAGGACACTGAAAATGTGTCCACCCTACGCCTAAAGTCAGGCAAAAAAAACCTGGATAAATCCGGGTCTCACGCCAGCTCCCCTTGCACCAGGGGAACAAAGCGCACGGCTTCGACGGTATCCATCACAAACTCATTACCGCGACGACGGATCCGTTTCAGAAACTGATGCTCCTCGCCCACCGGTAATACCAGCACACCTCCCTCATCCAGCTGCGCCAGCAGCGCTGGCGGCACTTCCGGCGGCGCGGCGGTGACGATAATCGCATCAAAGGGAGCGCGTGCCTTCCAACCCTGCCATCCATCGCCATGACGGGTTGAAACATTATGTAAATCAAGTTGTTTCAGGCGACGACGCGCCTGCCACTGTAAACTCTTAATCCGTTCGACCGAACACACATGATGAACGAGGTGCGCCAGTATCGCCGTCTGGTAGCCTGAGCCGGTGCCAATCTCCAGCACCCGCGATTCCGGCGTCAGCGTCAGCAGCTCCGTCATCCGCGCCACCATGTAGGGTTGCGAGATGGTTTGCCCCTGGCCGATAGGGAGTGCCGTGTTCTCCCACGCCTTGTGTTCGAAGGCTTCATCAACGAATTTCTCACGCGGTACCAGGGTTATCGCCTCGAGCACGCGCTCGTCAACAATGCCCTGAGTACGCAGCTGATTCAGCAGGCTTTCAACACGTTTGCTTACCATTGTGTTTCCACTCCGACGCGATCCAGCCAGTCGGCCACCATCCCGTGAGCCTGGTGGGCGGTTAAATCAACGTGCAGCGGCGTCACGGAGACATAGCCTTCATCGACGGCCGCAAAATCGGTATCCGGCCCGGCATCGTGCTTCTCTCCCGGCGGGCCAATCCAGTACAGCGTATTGCCGCGCGGATCTTTTTGCGGAATAACCTGATCGGCGGGATGTCTGCTGCCGCAGCGGGTCACGCGAATGCCTTTAATCTGCTCAAGAGGCAGATCGGGCACATTGATATTGAGGATGCGACCGGTACGCAGCGGCTCGCGGCCTAAAGCACGCAGGATAGAGCAGGTAATTGCCGCCGCGGTGTCGTAGTGCTGATGGCCATTCAAGGAGACGGCCAGGGCCGGAAAGCCGAGATGACGGCCTTCCATTGCGGCAGCGACGGTGCCGGAGTAGATGACGTCATCGCCGAGATTGGGGCCGGCGTTAATGCCGGAAACCACGATATCCGGACGGGGACGCATCAGGGCGTTGACGCCGAGATAGACACAGTCCGTTGGCGTCCCCATCTGGACGGCAATATCGCCGTTATCGAAAGTGAAAGTGCGTAGCGAAGACTCAAGAGTCAGGGAGTTCGATGCGCCGCTGCGGTTACGATCGGGTGCAACTACCTGGACCTCAGCAAACTCCCGTAAGGCCTTCGCCAGGGTCTGAATACCCGGCGCATGAATCCCGTCATCGTTACTCAGCAATATTCGCATAGTCACCCGTTGTATTGATAAGTTCCCTTACCACGCTGGTGGCGAAGCTGCCCGCCGGCAGCCAGAAACGCAGTTCAACGGTTACGTCATCCCACCAGTTCCAGCTCATCTGCTGCGGATAGAGCAGCATCGCCCGGCGCGCCGCTTCCACTTTTTCCCGCACCAGCAGAGCCTGGAGCTGCGTCTCTTCTGCAACGGCCGCCTGCTCGGCGGCCAGCGCCTCGCGTTGGCTGCCCCACTCGCCGCTTCCCGGTAACGCCGCCGTAATCATCAGTTCACGGTTATCAACCCGCTCCTGCAGCTGCGCACGTTCCTCAGGCGTGGCGACAAACCAGCTCCCGCGCCCCGCTAATTGTAGCGCATCGCCATCAACAACCTGATTAAATTCCGGTTTTTTTAATCTAATACTGACCTGTTGATTAAACAAGCCGCTACGCGCCGCCGACAGCCAAAAACTGCGTTTATTGCGATCGCGAACCGGTGCGCCGCTCTCCGCCCAGCGCAGCGCGCCCATCAGATTGCTGCCGCCGATACCAAAGCGCTGGGCGCCGAAATAGTTCGGCACACCCTGCGCGGCAATGGCCTGCAGACGCCGCTCGACATCCTCGCGATCGCTAATCTCCCGCAGGATCAGGGTAAACTGGTTGCCCTTCAGCGCGCCGAGGCGCAGCTTGCGTTTATGCCGCGCGTACTCCAGCACCTGGCAACCTTCCAGCTGAAACTGGCTCAGATCGGGCATCTCTTTGCCCGGAAGCCGGGCACACAGCCACTGTTCGGTCACGGCATGTTTATCTTTCTGCCCGGCAAAACTCACTTCACGCGCATGGATTTTAAGGAACTTAGCCAGCGCATCAGCCACAAACCGCGTATTGCAGTCCGTTTTCAGAATCCGTACCAGCAGATGCTCGCCTTCGCCATCCGGCGCAAAGCCAAGATCTTCGACCACCACGAAATCTTCCGGGTTGGCTTTCAGTATCCCCTGCCCCTGCGGTTTACCGTGCAGCCAGGTGAGGTCATTGAAAGCGATCATGGCTGCACCTTATGCAGCAGCGCTACCGCTTCGCAGGCGATGCCTTCACCGCGGCCGGTGAAACCCAGCTTCTCGGTAGTGGTGGCTTTCACGTTGACGTCATCCATATGGCAGCCGAGGTCTTCGGCGATAAAGACACGCATCTGCGGAATATGCGGCAGCATTTTCGGCGCCTGAGCGATGATGGTGACATCCACGTTTCCGAGGGTATAGCCTTTGGCCTGGATCCGCCGCCAGGCTTCGCGCAGCAGCTCACGGCTGTCGGCTCCCTTGAAGGCCGGGTCGGTATCCGGGAACAGCTTGCCGATATCCCCCAGCGCCGCCGCCCCAAGCAGGGCATCGGTCAGCGCATGCAGCGCCACATCGCCGTCGGAGTGGGCCAGCAGCCCTTTTTCATAGGGAACGCGTACCCCGCCAATGATGATTGGGCCTTCACCGCCAAAAGCGTGTACGTCAAAACCGTGTCCAATTCGCATTAAGCCTTCTCCTGGTGTCGGGAACGGGTAAGGTAAAATTCTGCCAGCGCCAGGTCTTCCGGGCGCGTCACTTTAATATTATCAGCTCGGCCAGCGACCAGTTCGGGATGGAAGCCACAGTACTCCAGCGCCGAGGCTTCATCGGTAATGATCGCGCTTTCATTGAGCGCGCGCGTCAGGCAGTCGAGGAGGAGCTCACGAGGGAAAAATTGCGGCGTCAGCGCATGCCACAGATCGTTACGGTCGACCGTGTGCGCAATGGCTACCTTGCCGGGTTCCGCACGTTTCATCGTGTCGCGTACCGGCGCGGCGAGAATGCCCCCCACGCGACTGGTTTCGCGCAGCGCCAACAGGCGCTGAAGGTCGTCCTGGTGCAGGCACGGGCGCGCGGCATCGTGCACTAGCACCCATTCAGCTTCAGGCAGCGCCTGTAGACCAGCCAGTACGGAGTCAGCGCGCTCGGCCCCGCCGTCGACGACGGTAATCTGCGGATGAGTGGCCAGCGGCAGCTGGCTAAAGCGGATATCGCCGGGACTGACGGCAATCACCACGCGCTGCACGCACGCGTTCGCCAACAGCGCGGCGACCGCGTGTTCGAGAATCGTTTTGTTACCGATTGAGAGATATTGTTTCGGGCATTCCGTTTGCATGCGGCGGCCAAAACCGGCTGCCGGTACCACGGCGCAAACACCCGGAAAAGTGGCTGCCATGTCGTAATCCTGGGCTTGTTTATCGATTGTTCTGCGCCGACCCCTGGTTGCGCTTAGACGCATCCGGGACCAGACGATAAAATGTTTCGCCCGGGCGGGTCATGCTTAGTTCATTGCGTGCGCGCTCTTCGATCGCTTCCTGACCGCCGTTAAGGTCATCGATTTCCGCAAAGAGTTGATCGTTGCGCGCCTTTAATTTGCTGTTAGTGGCTTGCTGCGCGGTGACGTCGTCATTCACCCGGCTATAGTCATGCAGACCATTTTTACCGAACCACAGCGAGTACTGTAGCCAGACCAGCAAAGCCAATAGTAGCAGCGTTAATTTACCCATTCTGCCCCCTGAAAAACGGCATCATCATCCCATAACTCGCCCGAGTATTTCACTCCGACGCGCGGACGACGCCGCGTAACGCGGGGACTGTAACACATTTCTGTCGCCGATACCCAGGCTTGATTCATACGCAGAAAGGACTATCCCAACAACCAGAGGAACAGCAGACCAAACATCAGCCCCACGGTCAAAATCGTCGCGCAGACGCTGTACAGGAGCTTACCGTTCAACAGCGAGTGCAGCGCAATCCCAACAACCACGGCAACCGGCATTAAGGCGAGAAAAAAGGGCCAGGTATAGAGGAGGAAAAAAAGCGTATTACTGCCATACATGAGGAAGGGAATACCCAGCGCCAGCAGCCATGAAATAAAGCCCACGGCAGCGCCTGACAAAGACCAGGTGGTCTCGTCATGGGCCACCGGTGGTGGTTCTGAGCGAATAATACTGATGTTCTGGGTATTGCGCATATCGAATCCTGTTGACCGGGCGACCGGCATCTCAATGCCGCCGCCGTTTCAGGATCTGATAATATCGCTCTGTCTGAGGAGGTCTAATAGTTGGTGCACCAAATTTGTTACCAATTGTTCACCATCCAGATGAATTTCCGCCTTTTCCGGCGATTCATACACTGAATCAATCCCGGTAAAATTACGCAATTCACCTGCACGCGCCTTCTTGTATAACCCCTTTGGATCCCGCGCCTCACAGATAGCCAGCGGCGTATCGACAAACACTTCGATAAAGCGCCCTTCGCCTAAGCGCTCGCGCACCATCTGCCGTTCGGCACGGTGCGGAGAGATAAACGCCGTCAATACCACCAGCCCGGCATCCACCATCAGTTTCGCCACTTCCCCGACGCGACGAATATTCTCTTTACGATCGCTATCGCTAAAACCGAGATCGCTACACAGACCGTGCCGCACGTTATCGCCATCCAGCAGATAGGTGCTGACGCCCAGCTGATGCAGCGCCTCTTCCAGCGCGCCAGCAACGGTGGATTTACCGGAGCCGGAAAGCCCGGTAAACCACAGCACCACGCCGCGATGGCCGTGGTGCTGTTCGCGCTGCTGCTGGGTAACCGGATGGGCGTGCCAGACGACGTTTTCGTCATGCAGGGCCATTACTTGCCTCCCAGCAGGTCACGCGCGTCCCAGTGCGGGAAGTGTTTACGGATCAGCTGATTCAGCTCCAGCTCAAACGCGCTGAACGCTGATGCTGACGCCTGGCGCTGTTCCAGCGGTTCGCGCACCATACCGGCGCCTACCGTGACGTTGGTCAGCCGGTCGATGAAGATCAACCCGCCGGTTACCGGGTTATGCTGATATTTGTCCAGCACCAGCGGCTCGTCGAAGGTCAAATCGACAAGGCCAATCCCGTTCAGCGGCAGCGACTCGACTTCACGCTGGGTCAAATTGTTGATATCAACCTGATAGCGAATGCCGTCGACGCGAGCGCGGGTTTTCTTGCCGGCAATTTTAATGTCATAGCTCTGGCCCGGGGCTAACGCCTGTTCGGCCATCCAGACCACGTCCACGCTGGCGCTCTGTACCGCAGGCAGCGTCACCTGAGCATCCACCAGCAGATCGCCGCGGCTGATATCAATTTCGTCTTTCAGTACGATGGTAATCGCTTCACCGGCGCCAGCTTCCTGCAGGTCGCCGTCAAAGGTCACGATCCGCGCCACGCTGGATTCCACGCCCGACGGCAGCACTTTCAGACGCTGTCCGACCTTGACGCTACCGGAGGCCACGGTCCCGGAGAAACCGCGGAAGTCGAGGTTGGGCCGGTTAACGAACTGGACCGGGAAGCGCAGCGGCTGATTTTCCACCACGCGACGAATTTCAACAGTTTCCAGCACTTCCAGCAGCGTCGGGCCGCTGTACCACGGCATGCTGGCACTCTGGGTCGCGACGTTGTCCCCCTCGAGGGCAGAAAGCGGAACAAAGCGAATATCGACATCGCCCGGCAGCTGCTCAGCAAACGAGAGGTACTCTTCGCGAATGCGATTAAACGTCTCTTCGCTAAAATCCACCAGGTCCATTTTGTTCACCGCCACCACCAGGTTTTTAATCCCCAGCAGCGTCGAGATAAAGCTGTGACGGCGGGTCTGATCGAGCACGCCTTTGCGCGCATCCATCAGCAGAATCGCCAGATCGCAGGTGGAAGCGCCGGTGGCCATATTGCGGGTGTACTGCTCGTGCCCCGGGGTGTCGGCGATAATAAATTTGCGTTTCTCGGTAGAGAAATAGCGATAGGCGACATCGATGGTGATGCCCTGCTCGCGCTCAGCCTGCAGGCCATCCACCAGCAGCGCCAGATCCAGTTTCTCACCCTGCGTACCGTGACGCTTACTGTCGTTATGCAGCGATGAGAGCTGATCTTCGTAAATCTGCCGGGTATCGTGCAGCAGGCGGCCAATCAGGGTACTTTTCCCGTCATCGACGCTGCCGCAGGTCAGGAAGCGCAGCAGGCTTTTGTGCTGTTGCGCGTGCAGATAAGCTTCTACGCCGCCTTCATTAGCAATTTGTTGGGCAATGGTCGTGTTCATGGCGGCTCCTTAGAAATACCCCTGACGTTTCTTCAGCTCCATGGAGCCGGCCTGGTCGCGGTCAATCATACGACCCTGACGCTCGCTGGTGGTGGAAACCAGCATCTCTTCAATAATCTCCGGCAGCGTTTGCGCATTGGATTCCACCGCGCCGGTCAGCGGCCAGCAGCCTAGAGTACGGAAGCGCACCATCTGCTTTTTGATCATCTCGCCCGGCTGCAGATCGATACGATCGTCATCAATCATCATCAGCATACCGTCGCGCTCAAGCACCGGACGTTCGGCCGCCAGATACAGCGGAACGATTTCGATATTTTCCAGATAGATATACTGCCAGATATCCAGCTCGGTCCAGTTGGAGAGCGGGAAGACGCGGATGCTTTCGCCCTTGTTAATCTGGCCGTTGTAGTTGTGCCATAGCTCCGGACGCTGGTTTTTCGGATCCCAGCGGTGGAAACGGTCGCGGAAAGAGTAGATACGCTCTTTGGCGCGGGATTTTTCTTCGTCGCGACGGGCGCCGCCAAACGCAGCATCAAAGCCGTATTTGTCCAGCGCCTGCTTCAGACCCTCGGTCTTCATGATGTCGGTGTGCTTGGCGCTGCCGTGAACAAACGGGTTAATCCCCATCGCCACCCCTTCCGGGTTTTTGTGCACCAGCAGCTCGCAGCCGTAGGCTTTGGCAGTACGGTCGCGAAATTCATACATCTCGCGGAATTTCCAGCCGGTATCAACGTGCAGCAGCGGAAAAGGCAGGGTTCCCGGATAAAACGCTTTACGCGCCAGATGCAGCATGACGCTGGAATCTTTACCGATGGAGTACATCATCACCGGGTTAGAGAATTCGGCGGCCACCTCGCGAATAATGTGGATGCTTTCAGCCTCCAGTTGCCGCAGGTGAGTGAGTCGTTTTTGGTCCATAACCGTTCCTTAAGCCAGATTCACCACAGAGGCGTTAAACGCATCTGCTTGAGTTGTTTGTTGAAACCAGGCGAGCTGATGGTGTAATTGCACCACTTCGCCCACGACCAGCAGAGCGGGCATCGGGGCATCTTTCGCCAGCTCTTCGAGCTGCTGTAATGTGCCCGTTATCGTTTGCTGATCGGCGCGGGTACCGCGAGAAATCACCGCCACCGGCGTATTACTATCCCGACCGTGGGCGATCAGCTGTGCGCTGATTTCCGCCGCTTTCATCGTGCCCATGTAGATAGCCAGCGTCTGACGGCTTTGCGCCAGCAGCGACCAGTCGTGCGCGGCGCTGTCGGCCTTGTAATGACCGGTGACGAAGGTGACGCTCTGGGCATAATCGCGATGGGTCAGCGGAATGCCAGCATAGGCCGTCGCCCCGGCAGCAGCCGTTACGCCCGGAACCACCTGAAATGGAATTCCTGCCGCCGCCGCCACCTGTAGCTCTTCGCCGCCGCGTCCGAAAATAAACGGATCGCCGCCTTTCAGGCGCACCACCGTTTTGCCTTCTCGCGCCGCTTCGACCAGCATCTGGTTCGTTTCATGCTGCGGCACCGAGTGTTCGCCCGCGCGCTTACCCACGCAGATCATCTCGGCATCGCGGCGCACCAGCTCGCGGATCTCCGGCGTCACCAGATGGTCATAAAACACCACGTCCGCCTTCTGCACCGCCTGCAGGCCGCGCAGCGTCAGCAGCCCGGCATCGCCCGGCCCGGCGCCGACGAGAATAATTTCACCCAGCCGTTTTTCCGGATGATGCAGTTCTTCTTCCAGCACCTTATCGGCGGCGGCTTTATTTCCGGCAATCATCAGACTGGCAAAGCGGCCATTGAAGACCCGCTCCCAGAAGCGCCGACGTGCTGCCGTCGTCGTCAGATGCGTTTTGATATGATGCCGCCAGTAGCTGGCCGCCTCGGCGACGCGTCCCAGGTTGGTGGGCAGCAGCGCTTCAATTTTTTCGCGAATCAGCCGCGACAATACCGGTGCCGAACCGCCGGAGAATATCGCTATCAGCAGCGGAGAACGGTCCACGATGGAGGGAAACACCACCGAACAGAGCGGCTGATTATCGACAACGTTCACCAACCGGTAACGGGCGTTGGCGGCAGCGGAAACTCGCTGATTGAGCGCGTCATCGTCAGTCGCGGCAATCACTAAAAAGACGTCGTCCAGCTGTGGTTCTTCAAACGCGTGGGCCCGCCACTGAATCTCCTGGCGTTCAACCAGAGCGGCAACCTCTGCAGATAATGCTGCCGCCACGACCTGTACGTTGGCTCCTGCCCGGCGCAAGAACATAATTTTGCGCGCCGCAATGTCCCCGCCGCCAATAACCAGCACCGGTTTTTCTTTCAGTTCGGCAAACAGGGGCAAATAGTCCACGTTGCAACAACTCGCTTACAATCAGTCATAGAGCGACTATAGGGTGCTGTTTAGAGCAAATGAAATTACTAAATGGAATGAGTAGTTACCCAAAAGAATAACGACCTGAAAAAGCAAATATCAAAAAGTGCTTAACGCGCGATTTTTCCGCTATTTAAGAGCAAATGAAATTGTTTAACCGCAGTCACAGTTTCATACTATGAGCGTTAAATTTTTCCCTCGAGAAAGGACCCCCGCTATGTTTTCCGCGTTGTGCCGCCGCCTCCTTCCCCTGGCGCTTGGCGCAGGTTTTGTCTTCTCCGCCCCGGCTTTCAGCGCCATGGGCGAAACCGCAAATACCCAGGCTCGTCATATCGCGACTGTCTTTCCCGGAAGAATGACCGGTTCGCCCGCTGAAATGCTGTCGGCGGACTATGTGCGTCAGCAGTTTGCCCAAATGGGCTATCAAAGCGACATCCGCAGCTTCCATGCGCGCTATATCTACAGCAATACGGATAAACGGAAAAACTGGCAAAACGTTACCGGCAGCACCGTCATTGCCGCCCACGAAGGTGCGGCTCGCCAGCAGATCATCGTGATGGCACATCTCGATACCTATGCGCCGATGAGTGATGCTGATGTAGAACGCAACCTTGGCGGCCTGACCCTGCAGGGCATCGACGATAATGCCGTCGGCGTGGGCGTATTGCTGGAGCTGGCCGAGCGGTTGAAAAATGTGTCCACTCACTATGGCATTCGCTTTATCGCTTCAAGCGGTGAAGAAGAAGGGAATCTCGGCGCGCAAAATATACTGAAGCGAATGAGCGATGCAGAGAAGAAAAATACGCTGCTGGTGATCAATCTCGATAATCTGGTGGTTGGCGATAAGCTCTATTTCAATAGCGGGCGCAGCACTCCCGCCTCGATTCGCAAACTCACCCGAGACCGCGCTCTGGCTATTGCGCGCAGCAAAGGGATTGCCGCCTATACCAATCCTGGCCTCAATCATGATTATCCGCAGGGCACCGGCTGCTGTAATGACGCCAGCATATTTGATGACGCAGGGATCCCGGTCCTGTCCGTGGAGGCCACGAACTGGTCTCTGGGTAAGAAAGATGGCTCTCAGCAACGCAACAAATCCGCCTCCTTCCCGCGAGGAACCAGCTGGCATGACGTACAGCTGGATAACCAGCAGCATATTGATAAAGCGCTGCCGGGTCGTATCGAACACCGCAGCCGCGATGTCGTCAAGGTGATGCTGCCGCTGATAAAAGAGCTGGCGAAGGCAGAAAAGCAGAGCTAATCCACTGCCCGGCGATATGAAAAAGCCCTCGTCGTTCAGACTGAGGGCTTTGTCTTAGCACAACCGTCGTCGGTGATTCAGCCTTCGTGCAGCCCGCACTCGCGCTTCAGGCCGAAGAAACGGGTCTCTTCTTCTGCCATCCCCGGTTCCCATTTGCGGGTGGTGTGGGTATCCCCTACCGAAAGATAGCCCTGTTCCCACAGCGGATGGTATGTGAGGCCGTGCTTTTGCAGGTACTGATAGACGGTACGGTTATCCCAGTCGATGATCGGCAGCACTTTAAAGACCCCGCGCTGAATGGCCAGCACCGGGAGCGTGGCGCGGCTGCCGGACTGTTCCCGGCGGAGCCCCGCAAACCAGGTTTGCGCGTTCAGCTCTTGCAGGGCCCGGTTCATCGGTTCGACTTTGTTGATCTCATTGTATTTCTCAATGCCTTCAACGCCCTGCTCCCACAGCTTACCGTAGCGTGCCTCCTGCCAGGCGGCGCTCTCCTTCGCCCGATAGACCTTCAGGTTCAGCTTGAGCTTATCCGTTAACTCGTCGATAAACCGGTAGGTTTCCGGGAACAGATAGCCGGTATCGGTCAGAATGACCGGAATATCCGGCCGTACCTGATTGACCAGATGCAGGCTCACCGCCGCCTGAATACCAAAGCTCGAAGAGAGCACGTATTCGCCCGGAAGGTTTTCCAGCGCCCACGCCACGCGCTCTTCCGCGCTCAGCTTTTCCAGCTGGCTATTGGTTTCCGCCAGTTGCAAAATGCGATCGACCTTCGGTAATTCGTTAAGGACATTTAGATCGAGTACGGACATAAAGACCTCATTTGCCTGTTTTACCGGGCGTACTGCGTGTGCCCGGCCTACAAAACCAGTACCCGATAAGCTTAGCGCTACCGGGCGATGCCGGGCTATTCCCAGAAATCACGGGCTGGGTCGAGCACCGGGCGAATGATGCCCGCACGCACCGTAAAGTCGCCGAAGCCTTCACCCGCTTCGCGCTCTTTCGCCCAGCGCCCTACCAGTTCGTCGATCGAGTCGAGAATCTCCGACTCGGTAATGTTCTCGCGATACATCCGTGGAATACGCGTCCCGCTGCGGTTACCGCCGAGATGCAGGTTGTAGCGACCCGGCGCTTTGCCCACCAGCCCGACTTCTGCCAGCATCGCACGACCGCAGCCGTTCGGGCAGCCGGTCACGCGCGTCACGATATGCTCATCGCTCACGCCGTGCTTGCCCATGATCCCGTCGACCTTATCAATAAACGACGGCAGGAAGCGTTCTGCTTCGGCCATCGCCAGCGGACAGGTCGGGAAGGAGACGCAGGCCATCGAGTTTTCACGCTGCGGGGTGACCGCATTCATCAGACCGTGGTCGCGCGCCAGTTTTTCGATCCGCGCTTTTTCCGTCTCCGGTACGCCGGCAATAATCAGGTTCTGGTTCGCCGTAATACGGAACTCGCCCTGATGGATCTTCGCGATCTCCAGCAGACCGGTTTTCAGCGGACGGCCGGGATAATCAAGAATACGTCCGTTTTCAATAAACAGCGTCAGATGCCATTTTTTGTCGATCCCTTTGACCCAGCCGATGCGATCGCCGCGACCGGTGAACTCATACGGACGGATCGGTTCAAACTTGATCCCCGCCCGACGCTCCACTTCGGCCTTGAAGGTCTCGACGCCGACGCGCTCAAGAGTATATTTGGTTTTCGCATTTTTACGGTCGGTACGGTTGCCCCAGTCGCGCTGGGTGGTGACGACCGCTTCCGCGACCGCCAGCGTGTGCTCCAGCGGCAGATAGCCAAACTCGCTCGCCGTACGGGCGTAGGTTTTCTTGTTGCCGTGTTCAATCGACAACCCGCCGCCCACCAGCAGGTTAAAGCCCACCAGCTTGCCGTTTTCGGCAATCGCCACAAAGTTCATGTCGTTGGCGTGCAGATCGATGTCGTTCTGCGGCGGGATCACCACGGTGGTTTTGAACTTACGCGGCAGGTAGGTCTGGCCGAGGATCGGTTCTTCATCGGTGGTGGCGACCTTCTTCTGATCGAGCCAGATCTCCGCATAGGCGCGGGTACGCGGCAGCAGATGTTCGGAGATCTTCTTCGCCCACTCGTAGGCTTCGGTATGGAGCTGAGACTCGTTCGGGTTAGACGTGCACAGCACGTTACGGTTCACGTCGTTGGCGGTCGCCAGCGCGTCCAGCCCCACGTCGTGCAGCATTTCATGGGCCGGTTTCACGTTCTTTTTCAGAATACCGTGAAACTGGAAGGTCTGTCGGTTAGTCAGACGGATGCTGCCGTAAATGGTGTTCTCACCGGCAAATTTATCAATCGCCTGCCACTGTTTAGTGGTGATGACCCCGCCCGGCAGGCGGCAGCGCAGCATCATCGCATGGCGCGGTTCGAGTTTCTGCGCCGCGCGCTCGGCGCGGATATCACGGTCATCCTGCTGATACATGCCGTGGAAGCGGATCAGCAAAAAGTTATCGCCGTTGAAACCGCCAGTCAGGCCATCCTGCAAATCTTCTTTAATGGTGCCGCGCAGGAAATTGCTCTCAAGCTTCAGCCGTTCGGCATCAACCAGTTTGCCTTCGACCACCAGAGGGCCGGGGTGTTTTTCGCTCATTAGTAGACATCTCGCTGATAACGGCGCTCAACGCGCAGCTCACTTAAAAATTCGTCCGCCGCTTCGGCGTCCATCGCGCCGAATTCGGCAATCACGTCCAGTAACGTCTGCTCAACGTCTTTCGCCATACGATTGGCATCACCGCAGACATAAATATGGGCACCGTCATTAATCCAGCGCCACAGTTCGGCCCCCTGCTCGCGCAGCTTGTCCTGAACATAGACTTTTTGTTGTTGATCGCGGGACCAGGCCAGGTCGATACGGCTCAGCACGCCTTCTTTGACATAGCGCTGCCACTCCACCTGATAGAGAAAATCTTCCGTAAAGTGCGGGTTGCCGAAGAACAGCCAGTTCTTGCCTTCCGCGCCGTCCGCCGCACGCTGCTGCATGAAGGCACGGAACGGCGCGATGCCGGTACCGGGGCCAATCATGATCACCGGCGTCTGCGGATTAGCAGGCAGGCGGAAGTTGTCGTTGTGTTCAATAAAGACGCGAACTTCGCCATCTTCTTCGACGCGGTCAGCCAGGAAGCTGGACGCACCGCCGGCGCGGGCGCGGCCTTCGATGTCGTAGCGAACGGCGCCCACGGTGATATGGACTTCGCTTTCTACTTCCGCCTGCGATGAGGCAATGGAGTAGAGACGCGGGGTCAGCGGACGCAGCAGGCCAATTAACGCGTCGGCATCCAGCTGCGCCGGAGAGAAACGCACCATATCGACAATCGGCGTGGTCGCGGCGTATTGCTGGAGCTGCGCTTTATCGCCGACCAGCGGCAGCAGGGTTTCGCTGCGGGTTAAGGTGGCGTAATTCTCAACGATGTTAGCGGTATTAACCGTTAACTCGAAATGCCATTCCAGCGCTTCCGCCAGCGGCAGGGTTTTGCCGTCAACCGTGACCGGCTCATCACCCTTCAGCCACAGCAGCTCAACCAGCTCTTTCACCAGAGCCGGATCGTTCTGATACCAGACGCCCAGCGCATCGCCCGGCTGATAACGCAGCCCGGAGTCAGCGAGGTCGATTTCAATATGACGCACATCTTTTTCAGAATCGCGGCCGGTAATTTTCTGATTCACCGCCAGTGTCGCCGTCAGCGGCGCTTCTTTGGTATACGGGCTGGAGTGAATGTCATTCACCGCCCCGCTCGTCGCTCCCTGGGCCGGAGCCGCAACGGGGGCACGGGATTTCAATACTTCAACAACCCGCGCGCGCCATTCCGCCGCCGCAGGCTGGTACTCGACGTCTGCATCAACGCGATCCAGCAGACGCTCCCCGCCCAGTTCAGCCAGACGACTGTCAAAGTCTTTCCCGGACTGGCAGAAGAATTCGTAAGAGGTATCGCCTAAGCCAAATACCGCAAAGGCGGTACCCTCAAGCTTCGGCGCTTTTTTGGAAAACAGGAATTTATGCAGCGCAACGGCCTCTTCCGGCGACTCGCCCTCACCTTGCGTCGACGTCACGATAACCAGCAGCTTTTCGGAGGCAATTTGTTTGAATTTATAGTCGCCTGCGTTCACCAGTTTCACGTTCAGCTGCGCGGCGATCAGATCGTCACGCAGCGCTTCAGCCACGCGGCGTGCGTTGCCGGTTTGCGATGCTGAAATCAGCGTAATGCCCGGCATTTCTGCAGCCTGAGCAGGAACCGCTGTTGCCGCGCCGGAGTGCTGATTCAGCACGCCCCAAAAGTAGCCCGAAACCCAGGCAAGCTGAGTCGGGGTGAAGTCTGTCGTGGCCGCCTGAAGGCGCGCCAGTTGCTCCGGGTTCAGCGGGAGCAAATTGGAAGGTGGGGCCTGTGTCGTCATGCGTCGTTATGTTCCAGTAAGCAAAGCTGTTATTCGCACCCTGTCAGCGCGGCAAAAACAGAAGAGAATGTAAGGTTAACGGCGCTGATAGTAACAATTAAAGAAGGGATGGAAATAACAAATAACCAAATGGACTAACCTGTTTTAGTTATAGTTATTAACAACAAAAACGATTAATCAACTCTATGAAATTAAAAAGGATATTACGTTACCCGTGGGCAAATACGTCGATATTTCGCTCAGGGCCGTTTTAGTTAATGATAAAAAAACCGCTTTCCGGTACCCTACGGCGGTTTTTTTGTCTTATTGAGAGTAAAAGATGTCCACCACCCTGTTTAAAGATTTCACCTTCGAAGCCGCCCATCACCTGCCTCACGTACCGGAAGGTCATAAGTGCGGTCGCCTGCACGGCCACTCTTTTATGGTGCGCCTGGAGATTACCGGTGAAGTCGATCCCCACACGGGCTGGATCATGGATTTTGCCGAGCTCAAGGCCGCGTTTAAACCGACCTACGATCGCCTGGATCACTACTATCTGAACGATATTCCTGGTCTGGAAAACCCAACCAGCGAAGTGCTGGCGAAGTGGATTTGGCAGCAGATGAAACCGCTGGTGCCGCTGCTGAGCGCCGTAATGATCAAAGAGACCTGTACCGCAGGCTGTATCTATCGCGGCGAATGATGCGCTGGCCGGGAGCGGACGTTTCCTGGCCGCAGAACAGAAAGGCCCGGTGCGCAGCCTGCGACCGGGCCTTTTTATCAGGCAATGTTCAGATATTTATGCGTCTGCATCGATAACCGCCAGTTACGGGCAATACAGGTCTCGATACACAGACGCGTGGCGTCGTCTTTCTGACTGATGGGCTGCAGGGCGATGATGCGCGGTTTTTCATCGCTCAGCGTTTCCAGCAGTTCATCCAGCGCTTCGATATCCCGCACGCGCCCTACCGGATGCTTAATTTCATCCGCACGCAGCAGGGCTTGCGACAGCACATCATAGCCACCGCGCATATTGACCTTTGGCGATACCGTCACCCAGGTATTGGGGCTGCAGCGCACTTCATGGGTACCGCTGGTTTCAATCTGGCAGCTGAATCCGTTCTGCTCCAGCAGCGTGGTCAGCGGGGTTAAATCGTGGATGCAGGGTTCGCCGCCGGTGATGACCACGTGACGTGCGGTCCAGTCCTGACGCCCGATAATCGCCAGCAGGTCTTCGCCGCTTGCCGGGCCCCATTTATCACTCTCTTTGGTTTTCGCCAGAATACTAAACAGCGACACTTCCCGATCCGCAAGCTTATCCCAGGTATGTTTGGTATCGCACCAGGCGCAACCAACCGGGCATCCCTGCAGACGAATAAAAATGGCAGGCACGCCGGTGAAGTAACCCTCGCCTTGCAAGGTCTGGAACATCTCGTTAATCGGGTACTGCATAATCATCTCTGTTTAGGTTCGAAACGCGCATTATCGCAGATTTAGCGGCCGAGGTCTTGTCCTCAGCGGCGATTATCAACGCGCTGTTGTTGCTGAAATCAGACTAAGATTATAGCCTGTTGAGCAATACCAAACGATCTCTTCCGCTTTATTTCCCGCTGGCTTTAAAGACCTTCAGCGACGGGAGAAATAAATCACCTCGACTTATTTCTGCATGTATTACGTTTTTTATACGGCGACTTTTGATGTAACTAAATATGTTTAAAATTACCTTTAAACAACGATGACAACACCATTCAGAATATAACAATAACTATAAAAATCATATATGTACAAATGGAAACATGAAAAACAGAATCTTCTTCACTCCGCAGATGTCCAATACTATTCACGCCCGTTCGTAACCTTAATTCTGGCTTAAGAAAGCCTTCCGGCTCGCCATTTTCCATTGACTCACCGTTTAGTTTCAGCCGCCTAGAATCCAGCCGACCAACCATGATGAGACGGCGTTCATGAATACATTATTAATTACAGGCGTTACCGGTTTTCTGGGGGGAGCGGTTTTAGAGAATATCCTGAACCAAAATAACGGGATGAATCTGCTGCTTTTAGTTCGAGCCGATAATGATGACGCGGCGCTTGCCCGGGTCAAAGAAAACATGCGCAAGTTCAATGTCTCTGAGGAGAAACTGGCGGCGCTGGGCACGCAACATATTCTCGCGGGCGATTTGGCTAACCCTGCAGAATTCCTCTGCGACCCACGTCTGGAGCAGGTGACTCACGTGCTCAACTGCGCGGCTGTCGCCTCCTTTGGCAATAACCCGCTCATCTGGAAGGTGAACGTGGAAGGCACCCTACAGTTTGCCCAGCGTATGTCCCGGGTTGCCGGACTACAGCGCTTCCTGCATGTGGGTACGGCCATGTCATGTTCCCCTGAGCCCGATTCTCTGGTCGCGGAAAGCGCCGAGTTTCGCGAGCGTGCCGAACACCTTGTCGAATACACCCACTCTAAATCAACAATCGAGCAGCTGATGCAGCAGACCTGCCCGACGCTTCCGTTGACGATTGCCCGTCCCTCGATTGTGGTGGGCCATACTCATCACGGCTGTCAGCCCTCCAGCAGTATCTTCTGGGTATTCAGCATGGGCTTAATGCTGCAAAAATTCCTCTGCTCCATGGAAGACCGGATCGATGTGATTCCGGTCGACTATTGCGCCGATGCGCTGATGATGCTGCTTGATAACCAGCTTGCGCAGGGGGAAGTCGTGCATATTTCGGCAGGTGAAGAAAATAGCGTGAAATTCGCGGAGATCGATCGCGCCATGGCCTCTGCGCTGGAGCAGGTGCCCGTCGGCGACAGGTATGCGCAGGTCAGCTATGAGACGCTGGTCAAGATGCGTCGCGAACTGAAGGATATCTTCGGCCCCTGCAATGAACGTCTGATGCTCAAAGCCATGCGCCTCTATGGCGCCTTCGCTACCCTTAACGTACGCTTCAGCAACGATAAGCTGCTCAGCATGGGCATGCCGAAGCCGCCGCGCTTTACCGATTATATCGATCGCTGCGTGCAGACCACCCGCGGGCTTTCGATTCCGCAGCAGATGGCGGTCGACTTTAAGTAATTATCGGCGCGAAGGTAAAAGCAAAGGTAAAAAAAATGCCAGTCCGAAGACTGGCATTTTCATATCAGAGAAAGACGGGCTTATGCCTGACCTTTGATCTCTTTACGACCGTTGTACGGTGCTTTTTCGCCCAGCGCTTCTTCGATACGAATCAGCTGGTTGTATTTAGCAACGCGGTCAGAACGGCTCATAGAACCGGTTTTGATCTGGCCTGCAGCGGTACCAACAGCCAGGTCAGCGATGGTCGCGTCTTCAGTTTCGCCAGAACGGTGAGAGATAACGGCAGTGTAGCCAGCGTCTTTCGCCATTTTGATCGCAGCCAGAGTTTCGGTCAGAGAACCGATCTGGTTGAATTTGATCAGGATGGAGTTAACGATGCCTTTCTCAATACCTTCTTTCAGGATCTTGGTGTTGGTTACGAACAGATCGTCACCAACCAGCTGGATTTTGTCGCCCAGGACTTTAGTCTGGTATGCGAAGCCATCCCAGTCAGATTCGTCCAGACCGTCTTCGATAGAGACGATCGGGTACTGTTTGGTCAGCTCTTCCAGGAAGTGAGTGAACTCTTCAGAGGTGAACGCTTTGTTGCCTTCGCCAGCCAGAACGTATTTACCGTCTTTGTAGAATTCAGACGCTGCGCAGTCCATCGCCAGAGTGATGTCTTTGCCCAGCTCGTAACCTGCTGCTTTAACCGCTTCAGCGATAACAGCCAGAGCTTCTGCGTTGGAACCCAGGTTCGGCGCGTAGCCGCCTTCGTCACCAACTGCAGTGTTCATACCTTTCGCTTTCAGAACTTTAGCCAGGTTGTGGAACACTTCAGAACCCATACGTACGGCTTCTTTCAGGGATTTAGCGCCAACCGGCTGAATCATAAATTCCTGGATGTCGACGTTGTTGTCAGCGTGCTCACCACCGTTGATGATGTTCATCATCGGAACCGGCATGGAGTATTTGCCCGGAGTGCCGTTCAGCTCAGCGATGTGTTCGTACAGCGGCTGGCCTTTAGAGGCAGCGGCTGCTTTGGCGTTAGCCAGGGACACAGCCAGAATTGCGTTCGCACCGAAGTTAGATTTGTTTTCAGTACCGTCCAGGTCGATCATGATTTTATCGATGCCAGCCTGATCTTTGGCGTCTTTGCCAAGGATAGCCTGAGCGATCGGGCCGTTGACAGCGCCAACAGCTTTCAGTACGCCTTTACCCATGAAACGGGATTTGTCGCCATCGCGCAGTTCCAGCGCTTCGCGGGAACCAGTAGAAGCACCTGACGGAGCTGCTGCCATACCAACGAAACCACCTTCCAGGTGTACTTCGGCTTCAACAGTCGGGTTACCACGGGAGTCGATGATTTCACGACCGATGACTTTAACGATTTTGGACATTAGGTTTTCCTCAGTACAAGTTAAACTAAAACTCCAGACAAACAATGCACCCGAATGGGTGCATTGCCGTTCTAACTCTTTTACTTCGCCTGACGCTTTTGATACTCGCTTGCCGCTTTCACAAAACCTGCAAACAGCGGATGGCCATCACGCGGCGTCGAAGTAAACTCCGGATGGAACTGACAAGCAACGAACCACGGATGATTCGGTACTTCGATGATCTCGACCAACTGATCATCCCCGGAACGGCCCGCAACACGCAGGCCCGCATTTTCAATCGGTTTCAACAACATGTTGTTGACTTCATAGCGGTGACGATGTCGTTCAGTGATGGTCGGCTCGCCGTACAGCTGGCGAACCAGGCTCGCGTCGTCCAGCTGGCACTGCTGCGCGCCCAGGCGCATGGTGCCGCCGAGGTCACTCTTCTCAGAGCGCACTTCAACGTTGCCTTCTTCATCACGCCATTCAGTAATGAGTGCCACTACCGGGTACTTACAGTCTGGCACAAATTCTGTGGAGTTGGCGTTTTCCATCCCCGCTACGTTGCGCGCGAACTCAATCAACGCAACCTGCATACCCAGGCAAATACCCAGATACGGAATATTATTTTCACGCGCGTAGCGCGCAGTGGCGATCTTGCCTTCAACACCGCGGTAGCCGAAGCCGCCAGGGATCAGGATAGCGTCCAGATTCTTCAGAATTTCGACGCCGCGCGTTTCCACATCCTGCGAATCGATCAGCTTGATGTTAACGGTCACGCGGTTTTTCAGACCACCATGTTTCAGCGCTTCAATCACGGACTTGTACGCGTCCGGCAGTTCAATGTACTTGCCGACCATACCGATCGTGACTTCACCTGCCGGGTTAGCTTCTTCGTAAATCACCTGCTCCCATTCGGCCAGGTTCGCTTCCGGACAGTTTAAGCTGAATCGTTTACAAATATAATCGTCCAGCCCCTGAGATTTCAACAGGCCTGGAATTTTATAAATGGAATCGACATCTTTCATTGAAATAACGGCTTTTTCTGGCACGTTACAGAACAATGCAATTTTTGCACGTTCGTTAGCCGGGATCGCACGATCGGAACGGCAAACCAGAATGTCAGGCTGAATACCGATAGACAGCAGCTCTTTTACCGAGTGCTGAGTCGGTTTGGTTTTGACTTCACCAGCAGCTGCCAGATAAGGCACCAGGGTCAGGTGCATGAACAGCGCGTGTTCACGACCGATATCCACTGCCAGCTGGCGAATCGCTTCCAGGAACGGCAGGGATTCGATATCACCGACGGTACCACCGATTTCAACCAGCACCACGTCGTGACCTTCGCCACCCGCCAGAACGCGTTCTTTGATCGCGTTAGTGATATGCGGAATAACCTGTACGGTTGCGCCCAGATAGTCACCGCGGCGCTCTTTACGCAGAACGTCGGAGTAAATACGCCCGGTGGTGAAGTTGTTGCGGCGGCTCATTTTGGTACGAATGAAGCGCTCGTAGTGACCCAGGTCCAGATCGGTTTCAGCGCCGTCTTCAGTAACGAACACTTCCCCGTGTTGGATTGGGCTCATGGTGCCCGGATCGACGTTGATGTACGGATCCAGTTTCATCATGGTTACGTTAAGCCCACGGGCTTCGAGAATAGCGGCCAGGGAGGCTGCGGCAATGCCTTTACCCAGAGAGGATACGACCCCGCCGGTCACAAAAATATAGTTCGTTGTCATGCTGAACCTGAGAAGTTAGGGTGAAACGATGGAATAACCAGGACGGGAAAGTAGTATACCCGAACACGACGAGCGCCACAAACTTTCATTCTCCGTCTCCTTTCCAGGTCATGACAAACATAAGGAGTGAGAAAATAGCCCCTTTTGGGTAAATGTTTTTGACGCAAATCAAGCGCTTGTCATTTAAAAAATCACACAAATAGCGCTTGATCGCAAAATTTCGTTAGAGATCAGTTTCCTGGCGTTTTACCTCTTGCCACACTTCTTCCATGATATCGAGGTCTACGCCGGTCATCTCCAGTCCGCGGGCGGCGACAATTCGTTCAACTTCCCGGAAACGACGTTCGAATTTGAGGTTCGCTTTCTGCAAGGCGACTTCAGCTTTTACCCCTAAATGGCGGGATAAATTGACCGTTGCGAACAGCAGATCGCCCATTTCCTCCTCCAGTTTAGCTTCATCTACGACCGCCTGCTGCGCCTCGTGCATGACCTCATCGATCTCTTCATGCACTTTATCCAGCACCGGGCCGAGCGAGGTCCAGTCAAAGCCCACTGCCGAGCAGCGACGCTGAATTTTATGCGCGCGCATCAGCGCCGGCAGGCTGTGCGGAATATCGTCCAGCGCGGAATGCTGCGCCTTTTCCGCACGCTCAGCGCTTTTTATTTGCTCCCAGCGCGCCAGCACTTCGGCGCTATTGCCGGCAGTAGCATCGCCGAAGATATGCGGATGACGGCGCTCCAGCTTGTCGCTGATGGCGGCACAGATGTCGTCAAATGCGAAGCGGCCCTCTTCCTGCGCCATCTGGGCGTAGAACACCACCTGAAACAGCAGGTCACCCAGCTCTCCGCGCAGATCGTCAAAATCTTCACGGGCGATGGCATCCAGCACTTCGTACGTCTCTTCAAGGGTATACGGGGCGATGGTGGCGAAGGTCTGCTCTTTGTCCCACGGACAGCCGTTTTCCGGATCACGCAGGCGTTTCATAATGGCAAGCAGGCGATCGATTTGGGTCATAGTGATTCCTTGCAACATATTGGTTTTATTTATCTTCCCCGGATAAAACACGGGAAAAATCAGCGAGGTTCGCGGAGAAACGACGCGCAAAACCCTCTCTCCGTCGGAGAGAGGGTCAGCATGGGAGGAAAAGCGGTTAGCCGCCGTGCAGGCGGCGGGCATCAATCACATCCGGAACCTGATTCAGTTTCCCGAGCACGCGGCCGAGAACCTGCAGGTTGTAGATTTCAATGTTCATATCGATGGTAGCCAGCTGCTGTTTGGTGTCACTGCGGCTGGCTACGCCAAGCACGTTTACTTTTTCGTTAGCCAGAATGGTGGTGATATCGCGCAGCAGGCCGCTACGATCGTTTGCCACCACGCGGACGACCAGCGAGTAGCCCGCGGAGTAGCTTTCTCCCCAGACCGCGTCAACGATACGCTCCGGGGCGTGCGATTGCAGCTCAGCCAGCTGATCGCAGTCCGCCCGGTGAACGGAAATTCCGCGCCCCTGGGTGATGAAACCGACGATCTCGTCGCCTGGAATCGGCTGACAGCAGCGGGCGATGTGGTGCATCAGGTTGCCCACGCCCTCCACCACAACGCGACCGTTATCTTTGCTGCGATTCTGCGGCGCCCAGGTTTTCTGCTGCAGTTGTTTCAGCGCCGCCGCATCCTGCTCTTCGGCGCTCGGCTTATTGAACTGCGACTGCAGGAAGTTGACCATCTGGTTAAGGCGGATATCTCCGCCGCCAATGGCCGCCAGCAGCTCATCCAGCTCATTGAAGTTGTAGCGCGGCAGCAGATGCTTCTCTGCCTCCTTGAGGCTAATCCCCAGATGCTCAAGCTCATCATCGAGAATCTGCCGCCCGGCGAGAATATTCTTGTCGCGATCCTGCTTACGGAACCAGGCGTGGATTTTGGAACGTCCGCGGCTGGTCGTGACATAGCCGAGGTTGGGGTTCAGCCAGTCGCGGCTAGGGTTTGGCTGTTTCTGGGTAATGATTTCAATCTGATCGCCCATTTGCAGCTGATAGGTAAAGGGGACAATGCGCCCGCTGATTTTGGCGCCGATGCAGCGGTGGCCGACATCGCTATGGATATGGTAGGCAAAGTCGAGCGGCGTGGAGCCGGCAGGTAAATCGACCACATCGCCTTTTGGCGTAAAGACGTACACCCGATCGTCAAAGACCTGGCTGCGCACCTCATCGAGCATTTCGCCGGAGTCGGCCATCTCTTCCTGCCAGGCGATCAGCTTACGCAGCCAGGCGATACGATCTTCATAGCCACGTCCGCCGCCTGCCGCCGCTCCGGCACCTTCTTTGTACTTCCAGTGCGCGGCGACGCCCAGCTCCGCATCTTCATGCATCTGCCGGGTACGAATCTGGATCTCCACCGTTTTACCACCCGGCCCCAGCACCACGGTATGAATCGACTGATAGCCATTTGGTTTTGGGTTGGCAACGTAATCATCGAACTCATCCGGCAGATGGCGATAGTGAGTGTGTACTATCCCCAGTGCGGCATAGCAGTCCTGCAGGCGCTCCGCGACAATACGTACCGCGCGCACATCAAACAGCTCATCAAAGGTGAGGTGTTTTTTCTGCATTTTCCGCCAGATACTGTAGATGTGCTTCGGTCGGCCGTAGACTTCAGCCTTCACGCCTTCGGTTTTCATTTCTGAACGCAGATGACCGACGAACTCATCAATGTAGTGTTCACGATCGATGCGACGCTCGTGCAGCAGTTTGGCAATACGCTTATATTCGTCGGGATGCAGGTAACGGAAGCAATAATCTTCCAGCTCCCATTTCAGTTGGCCAATGCCTAAACGGTTGGCCAGCGGGGCGTAGATATTGGTGCACTCTTTGGCCGCCAGCACGCGTTCATCTTCGGGCTCATCTTTGACTTCCCGCAGGTGGGCGATACGTTCAGCCAGCTTGATGACCACGCAGCGGAAGTCGTCGACCATCGCAAGCAGCATGCGGCGAATATTATCGACCTGCTCGGATGAGACCGAGTCGGTATGGGTGGCTTTAAGCTGGCGAATCGCCGCCATATCGCGCACGCCGTGAATCAATGTCACGACGGACTTACCGACGCTCTCCTGCATCACCTCTTCGGTGACGACATTGCCATCCGCCAGCGGGAACAGCATCGCGGCCCGCAGCGTATCGATATCCATGCTCAGCGTAGAAAGGATTTCCACCATCTCGACGCCGCGCCATAAGAGCAGATCCGCTCGAGGATGTCCCTGCGTTTTCTCGCGACAATAGTCCCAGGTTTCGGCTAAGCGTTCACACGACTGCTGGCTGGAAATTCCCAGACTCGCGATCCATTTCTTCGGGTCAAATTCACCAGCTTTATTTAAATGTGCACTTCTTACCGCAACCATTGTCCTCTCCTTAAGGGACCTGGCCTGCCGAAGTCGGCAAGCCTCAACGTTGACACTTCATCCTTCAGTACGCCGGGGGGTTGGCTGCCTCGGCCTGATCCGAACGATTCTATGTATCTCTGTGCTCAAACAACACCATTGATTCCAGATGTCCGGTATGCGGGAACATGTCCAGCATCGCCAGGCGTTGAATCTGATACCCCGCCTGTAGCAGCAGGTCGCTATCGCGCGCCAGGGTCGCCGGATTACAGGAGACATAGACGACGCGACGCGGGGCAAGTTTTATAATGTGTGACATAACGCCCGGCGCTCCGGCTCGCGCCGGGTCGAGTAATATTTTATCAAAACCATGCTGCGCCCAGGCCTGGCGGGTCACATCTTCTTCCAGATTTTCATGAAAGAATGTCACGTTGTGCAACTGATTGAGCGCGGCATTTTCCCGCCCTTTCTCGACCAGCGCCGGGACGCCTTCAACGCCCACGACATTGGCCGCGCGCGTAGCCAGCGGCAGAGTAAAATTCCCCATGCCGCAGAACAGATCGAGGACCCGATCCTGAGGCTGAATATCCAGCCACGCCAGCGCCGTTTGCACCATCAGCTGATTGACGCCATCGTTCACCTGGATAAAGTCGCGCGGGCTAAACATTAAGCGTAGCCCGTCTGAGGTATACCATGGGGCTTCCCCACTAATATGTTCCAGTATCTCGCTTTGCGGCGCCAGGTACAGCGCGAGACCGTGAGATTGCGAAAATCGTTCCAGTTTTTCTCTATCGCCCGCCGGTAACGCTGCCGTGTGGCGCAGGACCATCAACGGGCCATTGTCCGCCAGCACCAGCTCAACATGCCCGAGCTGACGCGGCGATTTCAGACCGGACAAACACTCGCGCACCGCCGGCAGCAACGCCTCAAGAGCGGGCGCCAAAATGGGGCACTGCACCACGTTGATAATGTCGCTGGAGCCCGCCTGACGAAAGCCCATCTGTAATTGTTGGGTCTTTGGCTGATAATTCAAGCTCAGACGTGCGCGCCGACGATATCCCCACGACGAAGCGGCTATAATGTCGTCGACATCCCGTTTCATCAGCCGGGCAAGCGCGGCGCGTTTACTTTGCTGCTGGAGCTCAACGCTGGCATGCTGTTGCTGGCAGCCGCCGCAGGTACCGAAATGCGGGCAGCGCGGCGCCTGGCGCTGCGGGCTGTCATTAAGACGGCGTTTAACCTGCGCCCGGGAGTACTGTTTTTTGTCTTCAACGACGACAACTTCAGCCTGTTCCTGGGGCAATAAGCCATTAACAAATAGCGCTTTACCATGGTGACGAGCAACGCCCTGACCAAAGGGATCGAGGTCATTGACTGTAACGGTTATGATCTGGCGCGTCGTCACACGCCGTTTTGCAGAGTAGAATTGCGCCATCGTAGAGATTTGTCTCAATCAAATAAACTGACTCTATACACGAGTCCATTCAAGGTGCATCTGGGCAGCCAGTAAGCGTTCCGGCGGCGAAGATCGGCCCGTCGCCGAAACCGCCAACGCAGAGGCACTTGATGGATGAAGAGTATATTCTCCCATAACGGAACCGCATGACCAACTACAGCCTACGTGCCCGCATGATGATTCTTATCCTGGCGCCAACCGTACTCATCGGTTTGTTGCTCAGTATTTTCTTCGTCGCGCATCGCTATCACGACCTGCAGCGTCAGCTGGAAGACGCCGGGGCCAGTATTATTGAACCCCTGGCGGTCTCCAGTGAATATGGCATGAATCTGCAAAACCGCGAGTCTATCGGCCAGCTGATTAGCGTGCTGCATCGCCGTCATTCCGATATCGTACGCGCTATTTCCATTTACGATTCGCAAAACAGGCTGTTCGTCACCTCCAATTTTCAGCTCAATCCCAGCGAGCTGCGTCTGGAAAATGGGGAAAAATTTCCTCGCCAGCTGAGCGCGGTGCGCAAGGGCGACGTTATGATTTTGCGTACGCCTATCGTCTCGGAAAGCTATTCACCCGATGAATCACCGATGACCGATGCCAAAATGCCCGGCAACATGCTGGGCTATGTCGCCCTCGAACTGGATCTCAAATCGGTGCGGCTGCAGCAGTACAAAGAGATTTTCATCTCCAGCGTCATGATGCTGTTCTGTATCGGCATCGCGCTGATCTTCGGCTGGCGCCTGATGCGCGACGTCACCGGGCCGATCCGCAATATGGTGAATACCGTCGACCGCATTCGTCGCGGCCAGCTCGACAGCCGCGTCGAAGGGTTTATGCTCGGCGAACTGGATATGCTGAAAAACGGCATCAACTCCATGGCCATGTCGCTGGCGGCCTACCACGAAGAGATGCAGCACAATATCGACCAGGCAACCTCCGATCTGCGCGAAACCCTTGAGCAGATGGAGATTCAGAACGTTGAGCTGGATCTGGCGAAGAAGCGCGCCCAGGAAGCGGCCCGCATCAAATCAGAATTCCTCGCCAATATGTCTCATGAGCTACGAACGCCGCTCAATGGCGTCATTGGCTTTACCCGCCTGACCCTGAAGACCGATTTAAATACCACTCAGCGCGACCACCTCACCACGATCGAGCGCTCGGCGAACAACCTGCTCGCTATCATTAACGACGTGCTGGATTTCTCGAAGCTGGAAGCGGGTAAACTGATACTTGAGAGCATCCCGTTCCTGCTGCGTAATGCGCTGGATGAGGTCATGACTCTGCTGGCGCACTCCGCTCACGATAAGGGGCTGGAGCTAACGCTGAACATCAAAAATGATGTTCCGGACAATATTATCGGCGACCCTCTGCGCCTGCAGCAGATCATCACCAACCTGGTGGGCAATGCCATCAAGTTTACCGAACATGGCAATATTGATGTTCTGGTCGAACAGCGCGCGTTGAGCAACACCAGCGTACAAATCGAAATTCAAATCCACGATACCGGGATCGGCATCCCCGAGCGCGATCAGTCCCGCCTGTTCCAGGCATTCCGCCAGGCCGATGCCAGCATTTCCCGCCGCCACGGCGGCACCGGGCTCGGGCTGGTGATAACCCAGCGGCTGGTAAGAGAGATGGGCGGCGATATCTCATTCCACAGCCAGCCGAATCGCGGCTCCACGTTCTGGTTCCATATCAACCTCGACCTCAATCCCAACGCGGTTCAGGAGAGCCCGTTAACCCATGGTCTGGCGGGCAAAACGCTGGCCTACATCGAGGCCAATGCGGCGGCGGCGCAGTGCACCATGGAGCTGCTGACGACCCTGCCGCTGGAGGTGGTCTACAGCCCGACGTTTTCCGCGCTGCCGGAAGCCCACTACGACATCCTGCTGGCCGGTCTTCCGGTATCGATGCGTGACCTGAGTCAGCAAAAGGATAACCTGGCGAAAGCCTGCGCCATGGCCGACTACTTACTGCTGGCGCTCCCCTGCCATGCGCAGATCAATGCCGAAACCCTGAAGCAAGACGGCGTTGCCGCCTGCCTGCTCAAACCGCTGACCGCCACGCGGTTAATCCCGGCGCTCACCGCCTCCTGCCGCGCCAGGACACCGATCGTCCTGCCCCATTCTGACAGCAGTAAGCTACCGATGACGGTGATGGCGGTAGATGATAATCCGGCGAACCTGAAGCTTATCGGCGTGCTGCTGGAAGATCTGGTCCAGCACGTCACGCTGTGTGATAGCGGCCAGCGCGCCGTAGAGCAGGCTAAGGAGATGCAGCTGGATCTGATTCTGATGGATATTCAGATGCCGGATATGGACGGCATTCGCGCCTGCGAGCTGATTCGCCACCTTCCTCATCAGCAACAAACGCCGGTGATCGCCGTCACCGCCCACGCGTTTGACGGGCAAAAAGAGAAGCTGATGAAGGCCGGGATGAACGACTACCTGGCGAAGCCCATCGAAGAGGATAAGCTGCACAGCCTGCTACTGCGCTATCAGCCGGGAAAGCATAGCGCGCCGCTGCGGGCAGCGGAACCTGTCGAACCGCCCATCGACTACAACGTGACCCTCAACTGGCAGCTGGCGCTACGCCAGGCCGCCATGAAACCAGATCTGGCGCGAGAGATGCTGCAAATGCTGATCGCCTTTATGCCAGAAGTGCGTAATAAAGTGGAGGAACAGCTGGTTGGCGAAGAGCCTGAGGGGCTGCTGGATTTGATTCATAAGCTCCACGGCAGCTGCAGCTATAGCGGAGTGCCGCGGCTGAAAAAACTGTGCCAGACCCTCGAAAGCCAGCTGCGCGGCGGAACCGCCGCCGAAGAGCTGGAGCCGGAGCTGCTGGAACTGCTGGATGAAATGGATAATGTCACGCGGGAAGCGTGCAAAATGCTGGGCATATAAATCCTCTTCCCCGGATAGCCCGGCGCCTGTCCGGGCGTCCATGTAAACGGTATCGCCCCGGCAGGCATCACGCGACCGGGGAAACCGTCTTACAGCTTGCGTCCCATATTCAGCACCGCGGCAACATTCCTCGCCGTCATGCGTACGTTTTCTGCCGCGTTCTCCAGCGCCTCCTCCAGAGTACAGACCGAATAGATCACGCTGAATACCGCATCCAGCCCGTGCTGGTGAACAATCCCCACATCAGCGGTCAGGCTGCCGGCAATAGCAATAACCGGTACGTTATAGCGCTGCGCAACCTTTGCCACTCCCACCGGCACCTTGCCATGGATCGTCTGGCTGTCAATACGCCCTTCACCAGTAATCACCAGATCTGCGTCCGCCACCAGCTCCGCCAGATGCAGCGCATCGGTCACAATCTCGATCCCTGGACGCAGTCGCGCGCCACAGAAAGCATACAGGGCGGCGCCCATACCGCCTGCCGCACCACCGCCCTCAAGATGAAGTACGTCGACAGCTAAATCGCGTTGAATGATGCGCGCATAGTGCGCCAGCGCGCGGTCGAGACGGACAATCATCTCTGCCGTCGCCCCTTTTTGCGGCCCAAATACCGCCGTAGCGCCTTCCGGACCCGTTAGCGGATTGGTCACGTCGCAGGCCACATCGATGCGGCAATCGGCCAGCCGGCTATCCAGTTCGCTCAGATCGATTCGCGCCAGCTGTTCCAGCGCGCCGCCGCCGGAGGCAATCTGTTGATTATCCGCCGTCAGTAACTTGCCGCCCAGCGCCTGTACCATGCCGGCGCCGCCGTCATTCGTCGCGCTACCGCCGATACCGATAATAATCTGCTGTACGCCGGCATCCAGCGCGTGGCGAATCAGTTCCCCGGTGCCCCAGGTGGTCGTTAACAATGGGTTACGGCACGCCGGCGGGACGCTTTCCAGTCCGCTGGCCGCCGCCATTTCAATAAAAGCGCAGCGTTCATCGCCGGAAAGGCCGTAAAAAGCGTCTACCGGTTGGTTCAACGGACCGGTAACCGTAACCTGCACCAGACGCCCCTGAGTGGCGGCTACCATCGCTTCGACGGTCCCTTCGCCGCCATCGGCAACGGGCAACTTGACATACTCCGCATCAGGATAAATCTCCTGAAACCCCGCTTCTATCGCCGTCGCAACATCCAGGGCACTCAGGCTCTCCTTGTATGAATCCGGTGCAATCACTATTTTCATCCGCTGTCCTTAATATGAACAAACACCCGATAGCAAAACCATTCCGGTTCCCGCAGGAACCGGATTTTCCTTAGCGCACCATACACGGACGCTTGTTATCAAACGTCCAGTTCGGGATCAGATACTGCATGGCCATCGCATCGTCACGCGCGCCCAGCCCGTGCTTTTTGTATAGCTCATTTGCCTGCATCACGCGGTCCATATCCAGCTCAACGCCGAGGCCCGGTGTGGTGGGCACCTGCACCATACCACCTTTGATCTCAAAAGGTTGTCGGGTCAATCGCTGATTACCTTCTTGCCAGATCCAGTGGGTATCGATGGCGGTAATGTTGCCCGGCGCCGCCGCCGCAACGTGGGTGAACATCGCCAGCGAGATATCGAAATGGTTGTTGGAGTGCGAGCCCCAGGTCAAACCAAACTCATGGCACATCTGCGCCACGCGAACCGATCCCTGCATGGTCCAGAAGTGCGGATCCGCCAGCGGAATGTCCACCGATTGCAGAGACAAAGTATGTCCCATCTGACGCCAGTCGGTGGCAATCATATTGGTCGCCGTCGGCAGGCCGGTGGCACGGCGGAACTCCGCCATCACTTCCCGGCCCGAGAAGCCCTGTTCAGCGCCGCAGGGGTCTTCCGCATAGGCCAGCACGCCTTTCAGCTGTTTGCCAATTTTGATGGCTTCATCCAGGCGCCAGGCGCCGTTCGGGTCAAGCGTCACGCGCGCCTGCGGGAAACGTTTAGCCAGCGCCACAATCGACTCGGCCTCTTCTTCACCCGCCAGCACGCCGCCTTTGAGTTTGAAATCGTTGAAGCCATATTTTTCGTAGGCCGCCTCCGCCAGACGCACGACGGCATCCGGGGTCATGGCCTCTTCATGACGAAGCCGGTACCAGTCGCACTTCTCATCGCCCTGACTTTGATAGGCCAGCGGCGTGGCGTGACGGTTACCCACGAAGAACAGGTAGCCCAGCATTTCGACTTCGCTACGCTGTTGGCCCTCGCCCAGCAGAGAGGCGACGTTGACGCCCAGATGCTGTCCCAGCAGATCCAGCAGCGCGGCTTCAATCCCGGTGACAACGTGAATGGTGGTACGCAGATCAAAAGTTTGCAAACCGCGGCCGCCGGCGTCACGGTCGGCAAAGCGGCTGCGTACTGCCCCAAGGACGTTTTTATATTCGCCGAGCGTTTTCCCGACAACCAGTTCAGCGGCCTCTTCCAGCGTCTGGCGGATTTTCTCTCCGCCGGGGATTTCCCCTACGCCGGTATGGCCTGAGTTATCTTTGATAATCACAATATTGCGGGTGAAATACGGGGCATGAGCTCCGCTAAGATTCATCAGCATACTGTCGTGGCCGGCAACCGGAATAACCTGCATAGCGGTGACGACGGGGGTAGAAAACTGCGTGGTCATGATGAAATCCTTTTGTTATTGATTGGCGACAGCGGTGCGGCCGAACACGGGACGCTTGCGGTCAAATTTCCAGCCGGGGATCAGATACTGCATCGGCGCCGCGTCATTACGCGCCCCCCCCGGCAGCGCCTTATAGGCTTGATGGGCTTTTTGCACCTGCTCCCAGTCCAGCTCGATACCCAGGCCAGGCGCATCCGGTACGGCAATCTTGCCGTTCTCAATTTGCAGCGGATTTTTGGTCAGACGACAGTCGCCTTCCTGCCAAATCCAGTGGGTATCGATAGCCGTCGGATTGCCCGGCGCGGCGGCGCCGACGTGAGTAAACATCGCCAGTGAAATATCGAAGTGATTGTTCGAGTGGCAGCCCCATGTCAGCCCCCAGTCATCACACAGCTGGGCGACTCGCACCGCGCCAGAGAGCGTCCAGAAGTGCGGATCGGCTAATGGAATGTCTACCGCGTTGAGCATCACCGCGTGCCCCATTTCCCGCCAGTTGGTGGCAATCATATTGGTGGCGACCGGTAGCCCGGTGGCGCGACGAAATTCCGCCATCACCTCCCGCCCGGAGAAGCCCTGCTCGGCGCCGCACGGATCTTCCGCATAGGTCAACACATCCTGCAGGCCCTTGCACAGTTCAATCGCCTCATCCAGCAGCCAGGCGCCGTTCGGATCGACGGTAATTCGCGCGTCCGGGAAACGTTTCTTCAGCGCGCGAGCGGTGTCAATTTCCTGCTCGCCCGGCAATACGCCGCCCTTAAGTTTGAAGTCTTTAAAGCCGTAGCGATCCTGCGCAGCTTCGGCGAGGCGGACCACGGCGTCACTGTTCAGCGCTTCCTGATGGCGCAGGCGATACCACTCATGATTGCCTGGAGTGCTCTCCAGGTACGGCAGGTCGGTTTTTTGGCGATCGCCGATATAGAAGAGATAGCCCAGCACGGTAACCGCATCACGCTGTTTACCCGGCCCCAGCAGTTCGCAAACCGGGACATTGAGCGCTTTGCCTAGCAGATCCAGCAGCGCGGCCTCCAGCGCCGCCACCGCGTTGACCCGTAATTCAAAAGTCCAGGCGCCTTTACCAAAGGTGTCGAAATCCGCCGCCTGATTACCTTTGTGAACCTGTTGAACCACCTTATTCAGGCGCGCAATCTCCTGCCCCAGAACCTGCGGAATGGCATCGACCAGCGTCTGATAAATCACCTCTCCGCCGGGCGCCTCGCCGATACCGGTATTGCCCGCGCTGTCGGTCAGAACCACGATATTGCGGGTAAACCAGGCACTATGCGCCCCGCCGATGTTCAACAGCATGCTGTCGTGGCCGGCCACCGGGATAACTTTCATATCGGTGATAACGGGTGTGGATTGAGTACTCATCATTAACGCTCCGTAACAGGTTTCAGTTCAATGCGTTTGATATCGCCCACCAGCACCAGATAGCTCAGTACCGCTACCAGCGCATGCACCCCGACGTAAATCAGCGCGCCGTTGAATGAGCCCGTGGTCCCGACGATGTAACCAATCGCAATCGGCGTGACGATGCCGGAGATATTGCCGAACATATTGAACAAGCCGCCCGACAGGCCGCTGATCTCTTTCGGCGCGGTATCGGCCATCACCGCCCAGCCCAGCGCGCCAATCCCTTTGCCGAAGAAGGCCAGCGCCATGAAGCCGATAATCATCCACTCGACGTTAACGTAGTTACAGAACACCATAACCATCGACATCAGCATGCCTGCCACAATCGGGGTTTTACGGGCAATATTGAGCGAGCCGGTACGGCGCATTAGCCAGTCGGAGATAATCCCACCCAGTACTCCGCCGGCAAAACCGCAGATTGCCGGCACCGAGGCGACAAACCCGGCTTTCAGAATCGACATGCCGCGCGCCTGCACCAGATAGACCGGGAACCAGGTGATAAAGAAGTAGGTCAACGCGTTGATGCAGTACTGACCAATGTAGATCCCGACCATCATGCGCGAACCGATCAGCTGTTTAATCTGGCCCCATTTTTCACTGAACGGCACCTTCTGCACGCTTTTCTTCTGATCCATGTTGATCAGCGCGCCGCCTTCGGCAATGTACTCCAGCTCTTTCTTGTTCACGCCGGGATGTTGATTAGGTTCATGAATGACTTTAAGCCATACAAAACTGATGATAATCCCCAGCCCACCCATAAAGAAGAAGACGTGCGACCAGCCCACTTCATGGGTTAACCAGCCCATGATGGGCGCGAAGATAACGGTGGCAAAGTATTGCGCGGAGTTGAATATCGCCACCGCGGTTCCCCTTTCCTGCGCCGGGAACCAGGCCGCTACGATGCGACTGTTGCCAGGAAACGAAGGCGCTTCCGCCAGCCCGACCAGAAATCGCAGGGTAAACAGCGCGATAATAATACCGAAGCCGCTAAAGATATCGACGAAGCCCTGTAACAGGGTAAACATCGACCAGATGAAGATAGACCAAAAATAGACCCGTTTTGAACCGAAACGGTCAAGCAACCATCCGCCGGGGATCTGACCAATAACGTAGGCCCATGAGAACGCGGAAAAAACGTAGCCCATGCCCACCGCGTCCAGGCCAATATCTTTGGCCATTTCCGAACCGGCTATCGATAGCGTTGCGCGGTCACCGTAGTTGAAAGATGTGACGATAAACAGCATCACCACAATCCAGTAGCGGGCATTGGTGCGTTTTTCCGCGCCGCTCGCCGCCTGACTTAATGTACTCATTGTTGCACTCCTGAATCATAGCCGTTAGCTACGTTCATTCTGAATGGCACAACCTGTAGGGTAGTCAGAATGACGCGTTTGAGTTTTTCATTGTTTTCGTTATATCTGGCGTGCTGCCTTTTTAACTGGCAGGGAAAGTATAAAAAGAGGACCTGACCGGCTCACCGTGCATACACACAGCTTTAGCGGAGATTTAGAAATAGATTTATGGCTTATGCCTGACTGGATGGGGGGTAGTTCACGGAAATGAAAAGCTGGCGCGAGGAACAGCGGAAATGGCGGGACAAACAGCAGGAGTGTGAAATGCTTCACTTGACCCGGTGGAAACTCCCGGAAAAAACCGCCCGCGTGAACAGGTTGTCGTGCAAATGCCCGATGCCCGGGACAGGTAAAATGGTTAACATTTTATCGACCGTTTATCTGGCACTGGCATCAGGAAGTGACGCCCTCTATGTAGGGAGAGGGCGCAACTTTTAGCTAATGTATTTGTTTATTCGAGCAGAGTCGCCCACTGTTCAACCCATGGGTTCGACACGCTCTCGGGTTCAGGGTCTTCGCTGGCATCGATCATAAGCATGTCGCCGATACGTCTGGCGCCCTGCTCCTGCAGCAAGGCATCGAACGTCTTACCGCCGCCGCAAAAATTCGCGTAGGTGCTATCGCCAAGAGCGATAATCCCGTAGCGCAGGTGCGGCTGATACATGTCTTTCATCCCTTCATACAGCGGGACGATGCTGTCCGGCAGATCGCCCTGACCGGTGGTGGAGGTGACTACCAGCACATATTTGCCGCTATACGGCTCCCAGTCCTGAATCTCCGGGTCTTCGAACACCTTTGCTTTATGCCCCAGACCGCTCAGAATGGCTTCAGCCTCTTCGGCTACCAGCAGCGCGTTTCCATACATCGTGCCTACAAAAATACCGATATCTGCCATGATTATCTCCCTGAATTGACCTCAATCTCTTCATCCTGACCGCTGTCGTCAGCAAACTCAACCCTTTCATTTAGCGGCAGAAGACCGCGCCAGCCAAACTGCGACAGCGCCCGCATCCAGACGTCGTCCAGGCCCGCACGGATAGCCAACGGCTCGCCGGTAAAGGGATGCGTTAACGATAGCTGGCTGGCGTGAAGCATCAAACGGTCAACGGAAAAATGCTCTGCGGCGCTACGGTTTTGTCGCAGATCGCCATGTTTACTGTCGCCGATAATCGGGTGACGTAAATGCGAAAGATGGCGGCGCAGCTGGTGTTTACGTCCGGTTTTGGGCTCCAGCTCAACCAGGCTGTAGCGCGTTGTCGGATAACGTCCGGTCGCCACCGGCATTTCGACTGTCGCCATTCCGCGATAGTGCGTGACCGCCGGCTGGGGCTCTTTATCGTCGCGGGCAAATTTATCAGCGATCTTATCCAGCTCTTCGACCAGCGGATAATCCAGTACCGCTTCGTCGGTCAGCCAACCGCGCACCACCGCGTGGTAGCGCTTTTGCATCTGATGCTGTTCAAACTGCTGAGACAGGCGCCTTCCCGCTTCGCTCGACAGCCCCATCAGCAGGACACCCGATGTCGGGCGGTCAAGGCGATGGGCGGTAAACACGTGCTGACCAATCTGGTCGCGTACGGTTTGCATCACCACCACTTTTTCATCGCGGTCCAGCCAGCTGCGATGAACCAGCCAGCCGGAGGGTTTGTTCACCGCCACCAGCCATTCATCCTGATAGATAATCTCCAGCATCAGGCGTCATCACCGGCAAACAGCGTATCCAGCAGCAGCAGTTCCGCCAGCACCCGCTCGCGCAGCGGATGTGCGGCATCGAGAGCCATTTCATAATAGGGCGCGACGGCGAAATTCTGCGGCAAGGGCTGCTCGCTATCGAGTAAGTGATGCATACGAGGAATCAGGACCCACTGCAGCCACTCCAGCGGTTCAAGCGTGTCCATACAGAAAGGCTGTTGGCTGGCAAACGCGCGACTTTCCGGCGCATTGTCTTGCCAGTGGTCCGTTTCGCGCAGCAGCGCTTCAAGGGCGTGCAAACGCTCGCGCACGCTATGGTGAAGAGTCATGGGAAACCTCGATGAGTTGTAAACCGGACGCAGGATAGCAAATACAGCAGCGAAAACTACTCAAAATCATGGCGCCGTCTCCCCTCCAGTCATGACCATGGGTGTGCAGCCATGCGCCAGAGTGGTATGGGTCAGACACATTGCCCAGCCTGGCCTGAAGCACGACCCAGGCGATTTGGCCTTCGTTCAAATGCCCCAGCCAAAGGTAATGCGATAAAAAGAGGCATAAAAAAAGGGAGCACTGTATAAACAGTGCTCCCGGTTCGTTTCGCAGCAATCCAGCTACATTGGTGCTCCCTGCTCGTCCATGAAAACTTTTCCTGAGGTCTCCTGACCATGTTCATCCGTAAACTTGTGCATCCTGCTTCCACACCACCCCGATGTGAAATCACTTATCCTTAAGTCTGTCCCGATCTTCCTGATCCACCGTTCATCATGAGCGGCTCACGTTCTCCATCCTGGAGGTGTCCTTTACGCGTTCCTGCGTTATCCTGCGCTTCATCCTGAAGCCTGTCCTTGCAACGCCTTCCCGGCGGGTCCTGCATGAAGAGTCATCATCCTGATGTTCACTTCATTTCGCGACTCCCTGTCGACATACATAGGATCACTGATTCCGCTTCGTCTTACAAGCCTTCTTAAGAGAATCTCTTAAGGTTAATCCCTGGTCAAACAGGCAAAAAGAAGAATAACCCACTGAATTATATTGACTTACAAGAAATAAAGCCGCGAAAAATTGGCTTAAATGATGACGATCTCTTACAGGTCTTGTAAGAGATCTCTCACAAACGGGTGGGAAAAATGGATTACAGCACCGGATCAAGCTGCTCAAGGAAGCTTGCCAGAGAAGGCGAAAGGATTGTCCGTTTACGCGTGCCGAGCGTCTCTTTGAGCACTTCGCCGCTCAGGTTGCACACCGAAATGACCTCCAGCTCGCTCTCAAGCGTGGCGATAAAAAGCGTTGGCGACAGCTTCAGCCGTTTTTGCACCACCAGGTGACCGATTAAATTCTCCTGCACGCGCCGGAAGTCATCCGGACTCCAGGTTTGCAGCAGCAGCATCGTCTCACCAGCAAAGCGCGCGGCCATATCGCCGGCGAACTGAGTGGTATAATAACTATGAATCGGCTGTTGTATCACAATATCCAGTGCCCGTTCAACCGCGCTGATATTTTGTTCTGCGCTAAAGGGCTGCGGCTGCCAGAAAACGGCGTCGTCGTCCGTCGCGCTGATACAGGGTGACGGCACGCCATAAAGCTCTTCGCTACGCGGCAGGCTGCCGCGCTGCTGCTGCCAGGCAGCGCAATAACGTTGGGTGAAGGCTTGCAGCGCTTCTGCGGTTTGATAGTCCACCGGTTTCTCTCTTCACGTCAGACAGGATACACTTGGCGTATAGTGTACCCGCTTTACTATGGTGAAACATGTCTTCTTACGATAATCATCAGGCGCTTGCCGGCCTGACGCTCGGTAAATCAACCGATTACCGCGATACTTACGATGCCTCGCTGCTACAGGGCGTACCGCGCAGCCTGAACCGCGATCCGCTGGGCCTGCACGCGGACAATCTGCCTTTTCACGGCGGTGATATCTGGACGCTGTACGAACTCTCCTGGCTCAACGCTAAAGGGCTACCGCAGGTCGCCGTAGGCCATGTTGAACTCAATGACACAACCGTGAACCTGGTAGAGTCGAAGAGTTTTAAGCTCTATCTCAATAGCTTTAACCAGACCCGCTTCGCCGACTGGCAGGAGGTCGAGGCGACGCTGGCGCGCGATCTCAGCGCCTGTGCGGAGGGGGAAGTTAAAGTGTCGTTGTATCGTCTTGATGAACTCGAAGGCCAGCCGGTAGCACATCTGCACGGCGCCTGCATCGACGATCAGGATATTGAAATCGATAACTACCAGTTCAGCGCCGACTATCTGCAGGATGCCGCAAGCGGCAAAGTCGTCGAGGAGACGCTGGTCAGCCATCTGCTGAAGTCCAACTGCCTGATCACCCATCAGCCGGACTGGGGTTCGGTGCAAATTCAGTATCGCGGCGCCAAAATCGATCGCGAAAAGCTGCTGCGCTACCTGGTGTCGTTCCGCCACCACAACGAATTCCACGAGCAGTGCGTAGAGCGCATCTTCAACGATATTCTGCGTTTCTGCCAGCCGGAAGCCCTTTCCGTTTATGCGCGCTACACGCGACGCGGCGGTCTGGATATCAACCCGTGGCGCAGCAACACCGATTTTGTTCCGGCCATCGGTCGCCTCGCTCGTCAATAGTCAACATTTTCACAATTTGCGTGCGTTAACCCGCGCGCAAGGTTGTGAAAACGCCATCAGCAAGGCTATTGTAATCACAGGAAGACGATAATCGTCCTGTAAGGAGTTCACTTGATTACACATGTTAGCCCGCTTGGTTCAATGGATATGCTGTCACAGCTGGAAGTGGATATGCTTAAACGCACCGCCAGCAGTGACCTCTATCAACTCTTTCGTAACTGCTCGCTTGCTGTACTCAACTCGGGGAGCCTGACCGATAACAGCAAGGAGCTGCTGTCTCGTTTTGAAAACTTCGATATCAACGTGCTGCGTCGTGAACGCGGCGTGAAGCTGGAACTGATCAATCCCCCGGAAGAGGCCTTCGTTGACGGGCGTATTATCCGTTCCCTGCAGGCCAACCTGTTCGCCGTGCTGCGCGATATCCTGTTCGTTTACGGGCAGATTCACAACACCGTGCGCTTCCCGAATCTCGATCTTGAAAGCTCAGTGCATATCACCAACCTGGTGTTCTCTATTCTGCGTAACGCCCGTGCGCTGCACGTCGGCGAAGCGCCGAATATGATTGTCTGCTGGGGCGGCCACTCGATTAACGAAAACGAATATCTGTACGCCCGTCGCGTCGGGACCCAGCTGGGTCTGCGCGAACTGAATATCTGCACCGGCTGCGGTCCGGGTGCGATGGAAGCGCCGATGAAAGGCGCCGCGGTCGGCCACGCCCAGCAGCGTTACAAAGACAGCCGCTTTATCGGCATGACCGAGCCATCAATTATTGCCGCCGAACCGCCTAACCCGCTGGTTAACGAGCTGCTGATCATGCCGGATATCGAAAAACGTCTTGAGGCGTTTGTCCGTATCGCCCACGGCATTATTATCTTCCCGGGCGGCGTCGGCACCGCGGAAGAGCTGCTTTATCTGCTGGGGATTTTAATGCACCCGGCCAACACATCGCAGGTCCTGCCGCTGATCCTCACCGGTCCGAAAGAGAGCGCCGACTATTTCCGCGTGCTGGATGAGTTCATCGTCCATACGCTGGGCGAGTCGGCGCGTCGCCACTATCGCATCATTATCGACGACGCCAGCGAAGTGGCGCGCCAGATGAAGAAAGCGATGCCGCTGGTGAAAGAGAGTCGCCGGGAAACCGACGATGCCTACAGCTTTAACTGGTCGATTCGTATCACCCCGGATCTGCAAATGCCCTTCGACCCGACACATGAAAACATGGCCAACCTCAAGCTTTATCCCGATCAGCCGGTCGAGATGCTGGCGGCAGACCTGCGGCGCGCGTTCTCCGGTATCGTGGCCGGCAACGTCAAAGAGGTGGGTATCCAGGCGATTGAAAAATTCGGTCCTTACAAGCTGCACGGCGATCCGCAGATGATGCGTCGGATGGACGATCTGCTGCAGGGTTTCGTCGCCCAGCACCGCATGAAGCTTCCGGGCGGCACTGCGTATATTCCTTGCTACGAAATCTGTTCCTGATAGCTAATCTGTCATTCCGGGTTACGGCGCGTGCTGCCGTAATCCGCTTTCCCCCTCTTCCCGTATTAACCTCCTTTAACCTCCTTTAACCTCCTTTAACCTCCTTTAACCTCTCTTAAACTTCTCAGGCCCGCTTTCCCAATAATTCATTTATTTTAAGAATGCTTTGTAACATTTTAACAAAAGCCAATCGTTTGCGTTTCCATAAGAAGCAATAAATATCACTGATAAAAAGGCATTTAAGCGCGAAAACATCGTCAGTATCTCATTTTTACAGTAAAAACATCGTTATTAAGCCTACCTTCTTTTATCTCATATCCTGTAAATGGTAGCCTTCGCGCCACAAATACCTGGCTGATCACCAGAAACAGACTGTTGAACTAAAAATACCCACCTCGAAAGTGGATTATTGCAATTGGGATCGCGATCACTGATGCATTTACCAGATAAATGTATCTTTCCGCCCCACTTGCTGCGGAGAAAATCATTAAAAAACCGTAATCAAACACATTTAATATTACTTAATTGATTTTAATCATTATATTTGGTCGCTTCCTCCAGGAGATACAGATGGAAACCACTCAAACCAGCACTATCGTATCGGGCGAAACCCGTAGCGGATGGCGCAAAACAGATACCATGTGGATGCTGGGACTGTACGGTACGGCAATCGGTGCGGGCGTGTTGTTCCTGCCGATTAATGCCGGCGTCGGCGGGATGATCCCCCTGATCATCATGGCAATTCTTGCTTTCCCGATGACCTTTTTCGCCCACCGCGGAATGACCCGTTTTGTCCTTTCCGGTAAAAATCCGGGTGAAGACATCACGGAAGTGGTAGAAGAGCACTTCGGTGTCGGCGCAGGTAAACTGATTACTCTGCTCTACTTCTTCGCCATCTACCCGATTCTGCTGGTTTATAGCGTGGCTATCACCAATACCGTCGAAAGCTTTATGACCCACCAGCTGCAGATGACCGCGCCGCCGCGTGCGATCCTGTCGCTGATTCTGATTGTGGGCATGATGACCATCGTGCGTTTCGGCGAGCAGATGATTGTTAAGGCGATGAGTATTCTGGTGTTCCCGTTCGTTATCGCTCTGATGATCCTCGCACTGTACCTGATTCCTCAGTGGAACGGCGCGGCGCTGGAAACCCTCTCCCTGAACAGCGCTACCTTTACCGGTAATGGTCTGTGGATGACTCTCTGGCTGGCGATTCCGGTAATGGTGTTCTCCTTTAACCACTCGCCGATCATCTCCTCCTTCGCCGTGGCGAAGCGTGAAGAGTACGGTCAGGGCGCAGAGAAGAAGTGCTCCAGCATCCTGGCTCGCGCTCATATCATGATGGTATTGACCGTGATGTTCTTCGTCTTCAGCTGCGTACTGAGCCTGTCTCCGGCCGATCTGGCAGAAGCAAAAGCGCAGAACATCTCGATTCTGTCTTACCTGGCGAACCACTTTAACGCACCGGTCATTGCCTGGATGGCGCCGATCATCGCGATGATCGCCATCACCAAATCCTTCCTCGGCCACTACCTGGGCGCACGTGAAGGCTTTAACGGCATGGTGATTAAATCCCTGCGCGGTAAAGGCAAATCCATCGAAATCAATAAACTGAACAAAATCACGGCGCTGTTCATGCTGGTGACCACCTGGATTGTGGCCACGCTGAACCCAAGCATTCTCGGGATGATCGAAACCCTCGGCGGCCCGATTATCGCGATGATTCTGTTCCTGATGCCGATGTATGCCATCCAGAAAGTCCCGGCCATGCGCAAATACAGCGGCCACATCAGCAACGTCTTCGTGGTGATTATGGGCCTGATTGCTATCTCCGCGATTTTCTACTCTCTGTTCAGCTAATCTCTCCCCCGCGCCGCCAGCAGGCGGCGCGCTCCCCGACAGTACTGGATGCAACATGATCAGCGTATTCGATATTTTTAAAATCGGCATTGGCCCTTCCAGCTCCCATACCGTTGGACCAATGAAAGCGGGCAAGCAGTTCACGGACGATCTTATCGCGCGCGGGCTGCTTGCCAACGTCACCAAAGTCGTTGTCGACGTTTACGGCTCCCTTTCCCTCACCGGTAAAGGCCACCATACCGACATCGCCATTATTATGGGTCTTGCGGGCAACCTGCCTGACAGCGTTGATATCGACGCCATCCCGGCATTCATTCAGGACGTCAACACCCACGGCCGCCTGATGCTGGCGAACGGCCAGCAGGAAGTTGAATTCCCGGTCGACCAGTGCATGAATTTCCATGCCGACAACCTGTCGCTGCATGAGAACGGTATGCGCATTACCGCCCTGGGCGGCGACAAGGTGCTCTACACCCAGACTTACTACTCCATCGGCGGCGGGTTTATTGTCGATGAAGAACATTTCGGCCTGACCAATGAAGCGCCGCCGGTGGTGCCTTATCCGTACAAAAATGCGGCCGACCTGCAAAGACACTGCCGCGAAAGCGGGCTCTCGCTTTCCGGCCTGATGATGCAAAACGAACTGGCATTGCACAGCAAAGAGCAGCTGGAGCAGCACTTCGCCGCCGTCTGGGAAGTGATGAGCAGCGGTATTGAGCGCGGCATCACCACCGAAGGCGTACTGCCGGGCAAGCTGCGGGTTCCGCGTCGTGCCGCCGCCCTGCGCCGGATGCTGGTTAGCCAGGACAATACCAACAGCGACCCGATGGCGGTGGTTGACTGGATCAACATGTTTGCCCTGGCGGTCAACGAAGAGAACGCCGCCGGTGGACGCGTGGTGACTGCGCCCACCAACGGCGCCTGCGGCATCGTGCCGGCGGTACTGGCCTATTACGACAAGTTTATCCGCAAGGTGAATGCTAATTCGCTGGCGCGTTACCTGCTGGTAACCAGCGCGATCGGCTCGCTGTATAAGATGAACGCCTCGATTTCCGGCGCCGAAGTCGGTTGCCAGGGCGAAGTCGGCGTGGCCTGTTCGATGGCGGCGGCCGGTCTCACCGAGCTGCTGGGCGGTAGCCCGGGTCAGGTGTGCATCGCGGCAGAGATCGGTATGGAACACAACCTCGGTCTGACCTGCGATCCGGTTGCCGGCCAGGTACAGGTTCCCTGCATCGAACGTAACGCCATCGCCGCCGTCAAAGCGGTCAATGCCGCGCGAATGGCGCTGCGCCGCACCAGCGAACCGCGCGTGTGTCTCGATAAGGTCATCGAAACCATGTATGAAACGGGCAAAGATATGAACGCCAAATACCGCGAAACCTCGCGCGGCGGCCTGGCAATGAAAATCGTCGCCTGCGATTAACGATACCTGCCCGGCAGCCGATTCTGCCGGGCAGCTTCCCCGCAATCTCTTCTCCCTCGCCAGATATTTCAGTTATATCAATTACAATTTAGTTATTTATTGGTTATAAGGACAATTTGTTACCTTACGGCAAACCGCCAAAGGAGAACACATTATGTCCAAAAGGTTGCATCTGGCCGCGCTGCCGCTGCTGCTCGGGCTGTCTGCGTCCGCGCTGGCTCAGGCGCCGGAAACCGTCAACATTGGCTATCAGAAGGCCAATATCTTCGCCCTGCTCAAATACCGCGGCTCCCTCGATGAGACCTTCAAAAAACAGGGCATCGCCGTGCGCTGGGTGGAATTCCCGGCCGGCCCGCAGATGCTGGAAGGTCTGAACGTCGGCAGTATCGACCTGGCGGCCACCGGCGATGCGCCGCCGGCCTTTGCCCAGGCCGCTCAGGCGGATCTGGTCTACCTCGCGCACTCACCGGCCAACCCCAAGACTGAAGCGATCGTGGTGCCGGAAAACTCAACGATTCACAACGTGGCCGACCTGAAAGGCAAGCGCGTGGGGCTGAATAAAGGCTCCGACGTCAACTACCTGCTGGTGGCCGCGCTGGAAAAAGCCGGGCTGAGCTATAAAGATATCACCCCGGTCTATCTGCCCCCGGCCGATGCCCGCGCCGCCTTCCAGCGAGGCGCCATTGATGCCTGGGTTATCTGGGATCCGTACCTTGCCGAAGTCGAAACCAACGCGAAGGCGCGGCAGATCAGCAACGCCGAAGGGCTGGTGCCGCATTACACCTTCTACCTCGCCAGCCGCAAATTTGCCGAAAACCACCCGGATACGGCAAAACAGGTGGTGGATGAGTTAAGTCAGCTAAGCGACTGGGCGAACGCCCATCAGGACGATGCCGCCGGGATCCTCGCCACGTCAACCGGGCTGGATAAGGCTATCTGGTTGAAAGCGCTTGCCCGCCTGCCCTATGGCGCCGAACGCATGACGCCTGCGGTCTATAACGAGCAGCAGGCGCTGGCGGATACCTTCACCCGTATCGGCCTGCTGCCGGTGAAGGTGGACGTGCGCAGCGCCACCTGGTCGCAGGATAAATAACCGTTGTCGGCGACGGGCCTCCCCGTCGCCTTCTCTCTTTTTAGCACTGCGCCTTTTCGCCATCGCCAATCTGCCAGATAAAGGTCGGCGCCTCGCCGTTGACCAGCCAGTTGCCAATATTGCGCGCTTTGTAGATAACCGGGTTATGCGAGGCCACCGTGCGCGCGTTGCGCCAGTGCCTGTCGAGCGCCTTGCCCGCCCGGGTGTCCGACGCGCCGAGGGCGTTAAACAGCTCGATCGCCGCGCGCGGCACCCACTCGCTGGCAACCACCTGCGCCTGCGCCGCTTCGACTTCCGCCAGCCGATTGCGCTGTTCAATCAGCGCTTCATCGCCGCTGGCATGAACGACATAGGCCTGCTGTAAAGACTCCGCCGCCTGCAGCACCGCCGCGCGGGTCGCCCACGCCCAGCTGCTGATTTGCCCCACCACCTGCAGGACCTGCGCATCCTCACGCGGGACCGCGGCGTTGCCATGGCTGTACATGCGGGTGCGTTTTTTCACCCCCTCGGCGGCATCGCGTTCCACCGCCAGGCCGATCCCCGCCAGCGTCGCCAGTAAGATATGCTGATAGAAGGCGGTCTGATACCGAAAGCGTTCAGCAAAATCATAGACATGTTCCTGCTCAACCTGTGCCTGCTTAAAGCGGGTGGTACCGCTGCCGGTCAGACGCTGACCAAAGCCATCCCAGTCGTCTTCGCGTTCCACCGCGCTCTGCCGGGTGCTGACCAGCGCAATAACGTCGCCCTGGTTGTCGCTGCGGCGGGCAAAGACATCAATCCAGTCGGCGTACAGCGTCCCGGTGCTGTAAAACTTCTCGCCGTTTAACCGCCAGCCGCGATCGTCCGGCGTCACCTGGGTAATCACCTCCCCAAGCTTGACCCCGCCGGTTTCGGTCCAGCCGCTGCCCACCAGCTCCCCGTCGAGAAAACGTTGCAACCAGCGATCGCGCTGCGCGGAGTCGGGCTGATTCAGGCGATCTTCAACAAAGGCAAAATGGGCGCGCAGCGCCTGCGGCAGGTTGGAGTCGGCCTGGGCCAGCTCAATCAGCAGGGCAATCAGCTGCGGCAGCGACGCGCCCCAGCCGCCCTTTTCCCGCGGAATGCGAACCGTGCCGAACCCCGCTTCCTTCAGCCAGCGAATCTGCTCGTCGGGCAAAATACGGTGCTGTTCGCGGTTCGCGGCTCCCTGCGCAATGCGCGAGAAAATCGGCCGGAAAGCCGCGGCCAGCTGTTCATAATCGGTACCGGTAGAGAGTAATGTCATCATCTGTTCCTTAATGGTGGCTGTCGTCAATATCGTGACGCGTCGGCTCGTGGCGGACCGCAAGCAGGAAGAAAATCGGAATAATGGCGGCCAGCGACACCACCCAGAACATCTGAGTGCCGAGGGAGGCCTGCAGCAGCGGCAGCACGAACAGCGCCAGCGCGCTGCCGATACCGGAGAGCGCCCGGCTGAAGCCGACGCCGGTGGCGCGAATCGCGGTAGGATAGGAAAGCGCCGGATAGATCATCAGCTGCGCGCCGGGGCCGAAGCCCTCGGCAAACAGCCACAGGCCGAGCATCGCGATCGCCAGCACGACCCCGACGGTGGCCTGCGGCTGGCCGACCAGCGCAAGGACGATCAGGGCGATAAACTGCAGCGCGAAGCCGGCAATCGCCACGTGGCGCGACGGGTATTTCCACGCCAGATGCATCCCCAGCAGCCCGCCGGTAAAGGCAAACAGCGCATTCAGCCCCAGCGAGGCGGAGATGGTTTCAAACACCCCGGCCCCGAGAAACCGGGCGAGGATCGACGGCAGGAAAAAGGCGATGGCGGTGTACTCAAAGGAGATACAAATATTCATCACCCCGGCGACGATGGTGCGCTCGCGATACGGCTTTTCAAACAGCACGCGGAAGCTCACTTTCGGCGGCGGCGCGGGACGTTCGGTCGGCGCTTCATGGGCGACAATGCCGTATGAGTCGCGCAGAATGCGCACCGCCGAAGTCAGGTCCCCCTGGTTTGCCGCCCACAGCGGTGATTCATTCATAAATTTACTGCGCACGGCGATAATCAGCAGCGCCGGGACGGCGCCAAACAGCAGCGAGGCGCGCCACAGCCAGTCGAGGTGCGCCTGCGGCAGCAGGAAATAGAGACCGAAGATAATCAGGAAGCAGACCGTCGAGGCGGCGTACCACATCGGGCACCAGGCGGCGAGGCGCGCGGCCTTATTGCCTTTGCCGGTAAAACGGGAGAATTCAGCGAGGTAGGACATGGCGACCGGCAGATCGATACCCACGCCGATGCCCATCAGAAAGCGCGCGCCGATCAGCACCCAGACATTGGGGGCCAGACCGGCGGCGATGGCCGAGACGACGAAAAACAGCATGTCGGCCATAAACACCGAATAGCGGCCATATTTATCCGTCAGCCAGCCGCCGATTAAGTTGCCGATAATGGTGCCGACCATAATGGATGAGGTGACCAGGCCGGTCAGCAGCGGCGAAAGCTGGAATTCACGCACCACGTCATCGATGCCGTAGGAGAGCGTGGTTAAATCATAGGCGTCGAGAAAGACGCCGCCGAGAGCGAGGAAGACAATCATCCGCGCATATTTAGCCTGATCCTTGCCCGAATTAATCAGCCGCGCCACGTCCCCGACGCTACTCACCGGCGCGGAGGCCACACCGGGATTATCAACAGACAGCGTACTCATGTTTTCACCTTATTATGTTGTGCAGGTGATCGAAGTTATAGGCCGCCAGCCGATAAAGTGGAACCAACAAAAACGCATATAAAAATCAATATATTCAATAAGTTACTTAATATAAGCAACAAAAACAGGACGCGCCTTCGCCCGTCCTGCGAGATCTATCATCAGCGCAGATTATTCCGCGGAAACCGGCACCAGCACGTCTTTCACCAGCGGATCATCGGTGGTTTTCAACCAGCTTTGAATGCGCGGGTCGGAAAACGCCTGCTTCAATTTGACGATATTCTCCTGCGATAAATAAGGCGTCCCGATAACTAATTGCGAAGCAAAGGTACGCGGCGCCGGCGGGAATAAGATGCCTTTATCGCGCGACACTTTTCCGGCATCAAACTGCGAGACATAGCCGATTGCCGCATCCACCGAATTGAGCGCCCGCGGCATGGTTAACAAGTCCAGCTCTTTGAAATTAAACTGATGCGGGTTGCCGACGATATTTTTCAGCTTTGCCGTACGCGGCTCCACCTTCGGGTCTAGCGTAATCAGGCCGATGCGCTGCAGTAGCCACAGCGCCTGCCCCTGGTTGGCGCCGTCATCTGGCACCACGATCGTCGCGCCGTTCGGCAGATCCTTGACCGATGTATAGCGATCGGAGTAAATCCCAAAAGCCCACTGGAATACCGGTACCGTGGTTGAAAGCGCGAAGCCATTGGCGTCCACCACCTGCTTCAACCACCATTGATGCTGATAGATGGTTCCGGCGTATTCCCCTTGCGCCACCGCCCGGTCCGCCTGCACCGGATCCTGCACGCCCACCGCCTCCAGCTTCAGGCCATAATCCGGCGCAATATGCTGGCCGATGTACTCGATAATTCGCTGTTCGCCGGCCATCGCCGGTTCATAATGGATTTTCAGGGTGGTGCCAAACACCACCTGCTGCGACCGGGCCTCTCCCCGCCACCACCAAAAGGCGACGGCCAGCGCCACAATCACCACCAGCGCCGCCAGCCACGGCCAGCGGCGGGCCTTACGTAACTCAAATTGTTCTGTTGTCATGAAGCGATCCCCTGCGTGTGGCGAAGTTTGTTGACCAGACGGTCACCGAAAAATTGAATCAGCTGAATCGTGGCGATCAGCGCGATAATGGTGGCGATCATGATGTGGTTGTCGAAGCGCTGGTAGCCGTACACCACCGCCAGATAGCCGATGCCTCCCGCGCCGATGGTGCCGGCAATCGCGGAATATTCGATCATTGAGACCAGATTGAGCGTCACCGCCGCCACTAACGCCGGCAGGGCTTCGCTCAGCTGGGCGCTGCGGATGATCTGCCAGCGCGAGCCGCCGCAGACGATCCCCACGGCGGTCACTTCCGCCGGCAGTTCGCGCAGCGCGTTTTCCACCAGCCGGCCAAAAAACGGCACCCCGGCGGCGATCATCGGCACCACCGCGGCAGGAATGCCGATCGTTGTCCCGGTGAGCCAGAAGGTGAAGGGAATAATCGCCGCCATCAGCACCAGAAACGGCAGAGAGCGCCCCATATTCACCACCCAGTTCAACACCCGGTACAGCGCGGCATGCGGGAATAATCCGCGCGCTGAGGCATTGAATAGCACCACCCCGACCACACCGCCCAGCGTCACCACAAACAGCATCACGATGGCCACCATCAGCCAGGTCTCAGCGTAGGCGGGCAGCAGCAGCGTATGGATCTCGCTCCAGGGAGTATCCTGACTGATTACCGTCGGCTTCATACCGCCTCCTTGAGTTCCGGCGCGTCGTCAAGGACCTCCGCCGCGATACCGAGCTGGGCCAGCAGCGCCAGCACCCGCGACGGCGGCAGACGCTCACCCTGGAACCGCACCCCCACCTGTAGCCTTCCCGCCAGCCGGCCGTTGATCACCTCAACGTGGCCGCCGAGCAGATCGATCTGCAGCGCAAACTGTTGGCTCAGGCGGCTGATCCAGTCGGTCGCCACCGGGACATCCCAGCGATAGCTCAGGCGCAGCAGCAGGTCGCTGTGAGCCGCGACCGGAGAGAGCGGCAGCAGCTGCTGGCCCAGCAGTGAATCCGGGCGCGCCAACAGCTCTTTCACCTGACCGAATTGCACAATTGCGCCATCGCGAATTTCTGCCACCGCATCCGCCGCCGCGCGGACCGCATCCATCTCGTGGGTGATCAGCACGATCGCCAGACGGTATTCATCGCGCAGACGTTTGAGCAAATTCAGCACCGTTGCGGTAGCCTGCGGATCCAGCCCCGAAGTCGCTTCATCCGCCAGCAGCACCGACGGGCGCAGCGCCAGCGCACGCGCAATACCAATCCGCTGACGCTGGCCGCCGGAAAGCTGGGCCGGCCAGGCATCCGCCTTATGGCTCAACCCGACGCTTTCCAGCAGTTCGCCGACGCGGGCTTTAATATCGCGCTCGACCACCCCGAGATATTCCAGCGGCAGGGCGATATTTTGCCAGGCCGTTTTACGGCTGAGCAGCGCGGAGGACTGAAAAACGGTACCGATCGTGCGCCGCTCGCGACGCAGCGCCTCGCCGCTGAGCAACGACAGGTCGTTGCCGTTCACCCGAATACTGCCGCTGTCGGGGCGCTCCAGCAGGCTGATAAGGCGTGCGAGGGTCGATTTTCCCGCACCGCTCGGCCCCACGACCGCGGTGATGGAGCGGGTCGGTACCCGCAGCGACAGCCCTTTCAGCACCTCGCTGACCCGCCCGTCCGCCGCGCGGTAGCTTTTATGCAGGTTATCTATCTCGATCATGTCACCTTCTCCCCTGCCGCGACGTCGATGCGGGCGCCGCGACGATACCCCGCCCCCGGATGCGGCGCGACCAGACGCGGCCCGGCGCCGAACAGTTTTTCGCGCAGGGTGCCTTCGCGATACTCCTGCTTAAAGACGCCGCGTTTTTGCAGTTCGGGAATGAGCAGATCCACGACATCGCGGAAGGTTTCATGGGTAACGGCGTAGGCCAGATTGAAGCCGTCGACATCGGTCTCTTCGACCCACGCCTGCAGCTCGTCGGCCACCGTTTCCGCGCTGCCGACAATCAGCGGGCCGAAGCCGCCAATCCCCACCCAGTCGGCCAGCGCCCGGACCGTCCACTGACGATCGGGATCGGCGGTGGAAAAGGCCTCTACCGCCGACTGGATGGCGTTGGTATGCAGGTATTTCAGCACCTGATCCGGCTGATACTGGCCGAAGTCGATCCCGGTCCAGCCGGAGATCAGCGCCAGCGCCCCTTCATAGCTGACGTACGATTTATACTCCTGCCATTTGGCCTGCGCCTCGCGGTCGGTTTCGCCGACGATGACCGTTTGCAGGTTGAAAATCAGAATGCTGTGCGGGTCGCGTCCGGCTTCGGCGGCGCGGCGGCGAATATCCGCCACCGTCTTTTTGAGCAGCACTTTCGACGGCGCGGCGACAAAAACGCACTCGGCGTGACCGGCGGCAAACTGTTTACCGCGGCTGGAGGCACCGGCCTGATAAAGCACCGGCGTGCGCTGCGGCGAGGGTTCGCAGAGGTGGATCCCCGGCACGGTGAAGAAGTTGCCCTGGTGATTGATCGGATGAATTTTTTGCGGATCGCTGAAGATCCCGCGCTCGCGATCGCGCAGCACCGCGCCATCTTCCCAGCTCCCTTCCAGCAGCTTATAAACCACGTCGAGATACTCATCGGCGTAGTCATAGCGCGCATCGTGATCGGTCTGCGCCTGATGGCCAATGTTGCGCGCCCCGCTTTCCAGATACGAGGTAACGATGTTCCAGCCCACCCGGCCCTTGGTCAGATGATCGAGGGTCGAGAGACGGCGGGCAAACGGGTACGGATGCTCAAACGACAGTGACGCGGTCAGGCCAAAGCCCAGATGCTCCGTCACCAGCGCCATCGGGGTAATCAACGCCAGCGGATCATTCACCGGCACCTGCGTCGCCTGGCGAATCGCCGCGTCGCCGTTGCCGTTCAGCACGTCGTAGATGCCCAGCACGTCGGCAATAAACAGGCCGTCGAACTTACCGCGTTCCAGCAAACGCGCCAGGTCAACCCAGTAATCCAGGTCCTTATACTGCCAGGAGCGGTCGCGCGGATGGGTCCACAGCCCCGGCGACTGGTGACCGACGCAGTTCATATCAAAAGCATTCAGGCGAATTTCACGTTGTGATGACATAGCGCTCTCCACGGTGCATTCCGTCAACGGAACACACGCTTAACACATCAAGGAATAAGGGGAATGGGGGGGTTAGATCGTGGGACATCGGGCGGATTGCCCAATCCCCAGCGCCTGTAAAGCTTCAGCGGCGACGGCGGCGGCATGATCGGCCACCTGCGGCAGCCCCATCAGTTCGCCAAAATAGCCGCGAGCCGCCGGGCCAGAGATCAGCAGGTTGGGTATCGCACGCCCGTCGCGGCCAATCGCCCGGGAATGAGCATCCACGTCCAGCCCAAGACCCAGCTTATCGGCGCGAATCAGGCCACGACGGGCCAGTTCGCGCAGCAGCGGCTGGCTGTCGATCAGCCCGCCGTGGGCCGGGCCGGTGGTCAGAATCAGGTGGTCGACGGTCAGCGCAATGCGCTCGCCCGCGCGCGGCGCCAGGGTGAGGCTCAGCGTACGGGAATCGCCTTCCAGCGCCGTCAGCCGTGCAGCCAGCACCTGCAGGCTCCCCTCGCGCTGCCGTTGCTCGAGCACCTCGGCAATCTGCGGCGCAATGCGATAACGATGCACATCCCAGTAGCGCCGCAGATGACGCAGGAAACGCTGGCGGTCGGCAAACGTCAGCGCCTGCCAGATGCTCTGACCCTGATGACGCACCGCGTCCAGCACCACCTGCCAGGGAAGCCCCTGCTCTGCGGCACGCCTGACATCGCTGCGAACCTGCCGCAGCCGCTGGCGCAGCGTGCCGTGGCGATACTCGCCCGGCCATTGCGCCGCCGCGCTGCTGACGTTCCCGCGGGACAACAGGCCGTGGCGGGAAAAGGCGGTAATCGGCCCACGGTGGCCGAGCCGGGATAAAGTAGCGATGCAATCCGCCATCGTCAGCCCGGTTCCCATCACCGCCACCCGCGCGTCCGGGGCGATTGCCGTAAGGCTGTCCGCACGCCACGGGTTGGCAATCAGCGCCGGATGGTCGTGAAAAGGCGCCGCCAGACGCGGCAGCGCCGGCGGCGGATGGCTCACCGCCAGGATCAGCAGATCGCTTTGCAGCCGACGACCGCTCTCGGTCGTGATACCGCTTTCGTCAAAGGTCAGCGCCTGTTCGCGCAGGTGAACCAGTCGCCCGGCGCTCACCCGTACCGCCTCGGCAAAACGCTGGCTGACGTAGCGCCCGAACTGGCCGCGCTGGGGGTACAGCGAGCCATCTTCACGCCACGCCTGCGGATCGTCGGCAAAAGCAGGTTGACTACGGTACCAGCGGTCAAAAGCGCCCTCCTCCTCACCGGCCAACTGCATCCGCGAGGCGGGCACGTTGATGCGGTGGCTGGGTTCGGCGGTGGAATAGGCCACGCCGGCCCCGGGCACGGCGCGCGGCTCCAGCAGCGTCACCCGTACCCCTTCCGGCATCAGGTCAAGCAGATGAATAGCCACCGCCGCGCCGCTAAAGCCGCCGCCGACGATCGTGATATGAGGTTCAGCTGGCATAGGCCACCGCCTTATGAAAGAAGAAGCGAAACATTGCGACCTCCGCTCAGCTGGCGCTGACCTGTTTTACCGGGCGCTTATCGCCGCCGATGGTTTCACCGAACGGCCCGGTATTAACACCGCGCGCTTTTGGCTGGGCGTTGCTGGCCAGCGGCAGCAGCGGCATCACCAGCTCGGCAAAGCGGTGCGCCTCTTCCAGATGCGGGTAACCGGAGAAGATAAAGTTGGTGATCCCCAGCGCCTGATATTCACGGATGCGCTCCGCCACCTGCTGCGGATTGCCGACCAGCGCCGTCCCCGCCCCGCCGCGTACCAGCCCGACGCCGGCCCACAGGTTTGGCGCAATACGCAGATTGTCGCGCGAGCCGTTGTGCAGAGCGCTCATCCGCGCCTGGCCTGCGGAATCCATACGCGAGAAGATCTTCTGCGCCTGAGCAATGGTGTCATCATCCAGGTGGGCAATCAGTCGGTCGGCGGCGGCCCAGGCCTCCTCTTCCGTTTCACGGACGATCACATGCAGGCGAATACCGTATTGCAGGGTACGCCCGCGCGCCGCAGCGCGTTCACGAACGATAGCCAGCTTCTCCGCCACCAGCGCCGGCGGCTCTCCCCAGGTCAGGTAGCTGTCAATTTGCTCAGCGGCGACGTCGATGGCCTCCTCCGAAGAGCCGCCAAAGTACAGCGGCGGGCCGTTTTCCTGCACCGGCGGAAACAGCACTTCCGCCCCTTCAACGTGAATATGCTCCCCGTGATAGTCCACCTTTTCGCCTTTCAGCAAACGAGAGTAGACATCGAGAAATTCGCGGGTCACCTGGTAGCGTTCACTGTGGTTGAGGAAGATCCCATCGCCTTTGTTCTCCACCGGATCGCCGCCGGTCACCACGTTGATCAGCAGCCGCCCTTCCGACAGCCGGTCGAGGGTGGCCGCCATTCGCGCCGCCAGCGTCGGCGGCTGTAAACCCGGACGCACCGCCACCAGATAGCGCAGGCGGCGGGTTAACGGCGCCAGCGCCGACGCCACCAGCCAGGAGTCCTCGCAGCTTTTCCCGGTCGGAATCAGCACGCCGTAGTAGCCGAGGCTATCGGCGGCCAGCGCGACCTGCTGGAGATAAGGCAAATCCACCGGGCGACCGCCTTCGGTGGTCCCGAGATAACGGCCGTCACCGTGGGTGGGCAAGAACCAGAACACATTGATCGTATCGCTCGCTTTCTGCGTCATTATCCATTTCCTATATAACCATATTCGATATTCATCGAAGAGATGTTTTAATTTGGTTATATGAGTGTTAGCGATAATCATGCCAAAGGTGAATAAAAAATTAATTCAATAAAATCAGTTAATTATAATTTCACCCTGCCCATTTTGCTGTTGCAAATGCGCCAGTTCATGTGCCCCCGCTGTTGATTTTGCAACAGCCTGACGTCGCGACCCTCTGGTTTCTGTCGCTGGCAAAGGATAAGTTCAAGGCGTCATTTACCGGAGGTCCACCATGCTCAATCCTGAATCCCTGTCCGATACGCCCGTGCTGGTCGACCCGGCGTCGAAAGCGTTTCAGAGCCTGCTGGATAAGCTGGCGCCAACGGAAGCCACCGTACTGATCGTCGGCGAAACCGGCACCGGTAAAGAGGTGGTGGCCCGCTATCTTCATCATCACAGCACGCGTCGTCACCAGCCGTTTCTCGCCGTTAACTGCGGCGCGTTGACCGAAAGCCTGGCGGAAGCTGAACTCTTCGGCCATGAAAAAGGCGCCTTTACCGGCGCGGTGCAGAGCCACCCCGGCTGGTTTGAAGCCGCCGAGGGCGGGACCCTGCTGCTCGATGAGATCGGCGAACTGAGCCTGCCGCTGCAGGTCAAGCTGCTGCGCGTGCTGCAGGAGCGGGAAATTACCCGCGTCGGTTCGCGCAAGGCCATCAAAGTGAATGTGCGGGTCATCGCCGCCACCCATGTCGATTTAGCTCAGGCGATCCGCGAACGCCGCTTCCGCGAAGACCTCTACTACCGTTTGAATATCGCCATCGTGCCGCTGCCGCCGCTGCGCCAGCGCCGCCAGGATATTCCCCAGCTGGCCAATCACTTTTTAACGCTGTATGCCCGCCGGCTGGGTCGTCCGACCCGCCGCCTGGCGCCGGAAACGCTGGCGAGGCTGATGGACTATCCGTGGCCCGGCAATATCCGCGAACTGGAAAATACGTTACATAACGCGGTTCTGCTCAGCAAAGAGGAGGAGATTACGCCCGCGCAGCTGCGGCTGAGCACGTTGTACGATACGCCGACGACAACCACCGATAATGAACTGGATAGTTTTATCTATCAGCAGCTTAACCAGCCAGGCGAGGCACTGTGGGAGCGCATCACCGGGGCGCTGATCCGCGGAGCGATGGCCCACTGCGATGACAACCAAAGCCAGGCGGCGGCGCTGCTGGGCATCAGTCGCCATACCTTACGTACACAGCTGGCCAACATTGGACTGATTAAAAGCCGTCGGCGGGTAGAGACCACGCAGCGCCCGCTGTCGGCCGCCGTTTCCGCCGACCGCGAGTTACGTATCGGCTATCAGCGTTTTGGCAATCTGGGCATTTTAAAGGCCCGACAGAGCCTGGAAAGCGCCTTCGCCCATCTCGGGGTCAGCGTGCTGTGGAGCGAATTCCCTGCCGGGCCACAGCTGCTGCACGCCCTCGCCTGTCACGAAATTGATTTTGGCACCACCGGCGAAGCGCCACCGGTCTTTGCCCAGTCCGGCAACAGCGAGCTGGTGTACGTGGCGTGGGAACCGCCCGCGCCGCAGAGCGTGGCGATGGTTGTCCCGCAACATAGCGCGATCCGCACGATTGCCGACTTGCGCGGGAAGCGTATTGCGTTGAACAAAGGGTCAAACGTGCACTGGCTGCTGTTGCAGATTCTCGAGGAGGCAGGGCTGGGCTTAAATGACGTCAGGATTGTCTACACCCCGCCCAAATACCCGCTGACCGCCAGCGACTATCTGGCGGTGGATGCCTGGATGATGTGGGATCCGCTGTTAAGCGACGCCGAACACACCGGGGAGTTGCGGGTGGTAGCCAACGGCGAAGGTCGGGTGCACAACCATCAGTTCTACCTGTCGCGCCGCGACTACGTGACGCGTCATGGCGATATCATGCAGCGCCTGCTGCACGAGCTGACGCAAACCGGGCAGTTTATCGATCGGCGACGGGATGAAGCCGCCGGGCTGCTGGCGGCAGAGCTGGGGATTAACGTCGCCTCGCTGTCCCTGGCGTTGGCCCGCCGCAGCCATCGCCCGCGGATGATGGACCTCAAAGTGATCCGCGCGCAGCAAACTATTGCCGACCGTTTTTATGCGCTGGGCCTGATCGGCAAGCCGGTTGCGGTCCGCGAAGCGGTCTGGTACGGCGAGGCCACCCACAGCGAACCGGGCCTGCTGCTGCACGCCGATTAAGCCTCTTTGCGGCGCATCTTCCCGAATCTCCCCGTGCCGATAGCCTCTCCGCCACGGCAATGATACCCTTAAGGTTCTGTGAATAAGGGCCTGTTTCGACAGGCTCGCCAGGAGGTATCTGTGGCCGTTCATCTGTTAATTGTCGACGCACTCAATCTGATCCGCCGCATTCATGCGGTGCAGGGGTCCCCCTGCGTTGACACCTGCCTGCACGCGCTGGAGCAGCTCATCGTTCATAGCCAGCCAACCCATGCCGTGGCGGTTTTTGATGACGAAGATCGCGCCCACGGCTGGCGACACCAGCGCCTGCCGGAATACAAAGCCGGGCGCGCGCCCATGCCGGAAACCCTCGAAGCCGAAATGCCCGCCCTGCGCGCGGCCTTTGAGCAGCGCGGGATCCGCTGCTGGGCTTTAGCGGGCAACGAAGCGGACGACCTCGCCGCCACGCTGGCAATCAAAGTCGCCCATGCCGGACATCAGGCGACGATCGTCTCTACCGATAAAGGCTATTGCCAGCTGCTGTCGCCGACGATTCTGATCCGCGACTACTTTCAGAAACGCTGGCTGGACGCCCCTTTCATCGCCAAAGAGTTCGGCGTCACGCCGGAGCAACTGCCTGATTACTGGGGGCTGGCGGGGATCAGCAGTTCAAAAGTCCCGGGCGTGGCGGGGATTGGCCCAAAGAGCGCGGCGCAGCTGTTAACGGAGTATCAGGATCTGGAGGGCATCTATGCTCAGCTGGCGAAGGTACCTGAAAAATGGCGCAAAAAACTGGAAGAGCATAAAGAGATGGCCTTTACCTGCCGTGAGATAGCCCGCCTGCAGACCGATTTACAGCTCGACGGCAATTTACAGCAGCTGCGGCTGGCCCCTCAGGCATAAACAAACCGACAGGGCGACGCTGGCATCGCCCTGTGCATGAGGCACTACCACGCAGTATGATACAGGGTCATGATCTCCTCCAGGCTGGCCTCCCGGGGGTTCCCCCCGGTACAGACATCAGCAAAAGCCGCCTGTGCCAGCGCCGGAATATCCTCTTTACGTACCCCAACGTCACGCAGATTTGGGGGAATACCGACATCGCGGTTAAGACGGAAGACGGCATCAACGGCGGACTGGCGCGCCTGCTCCAGACTCACGCCATCCACGTTCTCCCCCATTGCGCGAGCGATATCGCGGAACTTCTCGCCGCTGAAGTCGGCGTTGTAGCGCATCACGTGGGGTAACAAAATCGCATTCGCCACGCCGTGCGGGGTGTTGTAAAACGCCCCTAAAGGATGCGCCATACCGTGCACCAGCCCCAGCCCGACGTTGGAAAACCCCATGCCAGCAATGTACTGTCCCAGCGCCATCGCTTCGCCTGCCTGACTATCGCCGGCTACCGAATCTCGCAACGCGCCGGCAATCACCTCAATGGCTTTAATATGTAGCGCATCGGTCAGCGCCCATGCCGCCCGGGTGATGTAGCCTTCAATCGCATGGGTCAACGCATCCACGCCGGTCGCGGCTTTTAACGCCGGCGGCATGCCGTCCATCATATCGGCATCGATAAAGGCCACCTGAGGGATATCATGCGGGTCGACGCAGACGAATTTACGCCGCTGCGCTTCATCGGTTATCACATAGTTAATGGTCACTTCCGCCGCGGTTCCTGCGGTGGTCGGAATGGCCATGATCGGTACCCCCGGATTGCGGGTCGGCGATAGCCCTTCCAGGCTACGCACGTCGGCAAACTCCGGGTTAGCGTGGATAATGCCGATCGCCTTACAGGTATCCTGCGGCGAACCGCCGCCAATCGCGATCAGGTAGTCGGCGCCGCTGCGTTGAAACGCTCCGAGCCCCTCCTGCACCACGGCAATCGTCGGATTAGGGATCGCGCCGGAAAATATCTCCCAGGCCAGGCCCGCGTCATCCATCCTGCGCGTCACCTTGTCGACCACGCCGCATTGCGCCAGATTCTTATCCGTCACTATCAGCGCCTTGCGATATCCCCGGCGGGTCACTTCATCGGTTAATGCCGCCACCGCTCCCCGACCGAACCATGCCGTCTCGTTTAAAATCATTCTGTTCGCCATCGTCGCCTCCCGCTCGCTTTGCGAATCACTCTTCGATACGTAACCCGTAGGTTTTGAATTTTTCCAGTACGATGGCAATGGCCTCGTCGTCCAGCACCGGTACAGGATCGACGATCGCCAGGGTACTGAGATAGAGTTGAGCCAGAACCTCGACTTCATGCGCCAGCCACAGCGCTTTTTCCAGATTCTCTTCACAGGCAATCAGGCCATGGTGCTGCAGCAGCGTCGCTTTGCGATGCTTTAACGCCACGGCGACAAACTCTGACAGTTCGCGAGTCCCAAAGGTGGCATACGGCGCACAGGGAATGGAGTTCCCTCCGGCAGCGGCAATCATGTAGTGGATCGCCGGGATCGGGCGATTGAGGATCGACACCGCCGTGCAGTGCACCGCGTGATTATGCACCACGGCCTGCGCATCGGGCCGGGTCTGGTAGGCGGCCAGATGAAAACGCCACTCGCTCGACGGCAGTTTCCCCTGCTCGTGCTGGCCGTTGGCATCGATCCACACGATGTGAGATTCAGTGAGTTTTTCATAAGGAATCCCCGTCGGCGTAATCAGCATCCCCCCGTCATAACGCACGCTCACGTTCCCGGCGGTGCCCTGATTCAGCCCCAGTCGGGTCATTTCCAGGCAGGTATCAATAATCTGCCGCGCCAGTCTGTTCCGTTCCATTTATTTACCTCTCTCAGCGATTCAACACCGGGCTAACAGAAACGCTTTCGCGTTGCATTCCGGCCCTGTTGAGTCAGTTTTATATTTACTGGCTATCATCATATTGAATAATCAGAAAGGAATTTACATTCACGTATTCTGTGACCGCCATCAATTAATTTCCCTGGTTTAATCAGGCCGCAATATTTTTCAGCCGTGAAAAATGACCGTTATTATTTTTCTCGTTCTAAACGGGCAATTTAGCTTGTCATTTAACAACTGACCGTTTTCACCACAATAAATTAAATCGGGCAACCATCCTGTGGCTTTTAAATTAATTTCACTCAAACGGTCATTGTTTTACAGAAATTAAAGTGATAGCAATCACATAAAACCACCGTTATTGGGTGAAGTGTGACCGTTATCATATTAAAAGACCTTTTTTATTTGAAAATGACCTCATGAGTTCATTCACCCCCCCTAATTATTCAAGAGACGCTCTCGCGGCGGGATGAGAATAACGAGGACGTCGGCACAGGAACTCACCCGGTTGCCGGTCTGGTGAGTCATACCAACCGCACGCCTGAGATGCTGAACACGCTTCTTAACTGATGAGGATGCTATGGGAAATACAACAATACAAACGCAGAGTTTTCGCGCGGTGGATGTCGGTCAACGTCAGCGCTACATTATTCCATTCGCCTTGCTGTGCTCATTATTTTTTCTTTGGGCTGTCGCCAATAATCTCAATGATATTTTGCTACCCCAGTTTCAACAGGCCTTTACATTAACCAACTTCCAGGCAGGCCTGATTCAGTCGGCATTTTATTTTGGCTACTTTGTCATTCCGATCCCCGCCGGAATACTGATGAAGAAACTCAGCTATAAAGCCGGGATCATTACCGGGTTATTTTTGTATGCTTTCGGCGCTGCGCTATTCTGGCCCGCTGCTGAAATCATGAATTATACGTTATTTCTCATCGGGATTTTTATTATTGCCGCCGGTCTCGGGTGTCTTGAAACGGCAGCAAACCCTTTCGTCACGGTATTAGGCCCGGAAAGCGGTGGTCACTTCCGTCTTAATCTGGCGCAAACCTTTAACTCTTTTGGCGCCATTATTGCAGTTGTATTTGGGCAAAGTCTTATTTTGTCTCATGTGCCACATCAATCTCCGGAGGTGCTCGATAAAATGGCGCCTGACCAGCTCAGCGCCTATAAACACAGCCTGGTCCTGTCGGTCCAGACCCCGTACATGATTATCGTCGCCGTGGTGCTGCTGGTCGCTCTGCTGATTATGCTGACAAAATTTCCGGCTCTGCAAAGCGACGACCACAGTGAAAGCGAACCCAGCTCCTTCGTGGCCTCATTCAGCCGCCTCGCCCGCATTCGCCACTGGCGCTGGGCGGTACTGGCGCAGTTCTGCTACGTCGGCGCGCAAACCGCCTGCTGGAGCTATCTGATCCGCTACGCCATTGAAGAGATTCCCGGCATGACCCCAGGTTTCGCCGCCAACTACCTGACCGGCACGATGGTGTGCTTCTTTATTGGCCGCTTTAGCGGGACCTGGCTTATCAGCCGCTTTGCCCCGCATAAAGTCCTTGCCGCCTACGCCCTGCTGTCGATGGCGCTGTGCCTGATCTCCGCCCTGAGCGGCGGGCATATCGGCCTGCTGGCCCTGACGCTGTGCAGCGCGTTCATGTCCATTCAGTACCCGACCATTTTCTCTTTGGGGATCAAGAGCCTGGGACAGGACACCAAATACGGATCGTCGTTTATCGTCATGACCATTATTGGCGGCGGGATCGTCACGCCGGTGATGGGCTTTGTCAGCGATGCCGCCGGCAACATCCCCACCGCAGAACTGGTTCCGGCACTGTGCTTTGCCATCATCTTTATTTTTGCCCGTTTCCGCTCACAAGCGGTAACGAACTGAACATTTTCCGAATAACGTGAGGAGTCTGTAATGAAAAGAATCAGCTTACCCAAAATTGGTATTCGCCCGGTGATTGACGGACGTCGTATGGGAGTACGCGAGTCGCTGGAAGAGCAGACCATGAATATGGCAAAAGCCACCGCCGCGCTGATTAGCGAGAAACTCCGTCATGCCAGCGGCGCGCAGATTGAGTGCGTGATTGCCGACACCTGCATCGCCGGCATGGCGGAATCCGCCGCCTGCGAGGAGAAGTTCAGCAGCCAGAACGTCGGCGTGACGATCACCGTGACCCCTTGCTGGTGCTACGGCAGCGAAACCATCGACATGGATCCGCTGCGCCCGAAGGCCATCTGGGGATTTAACGGCACGGAGCGCCCCGGCGCCGTCTATCTGGCCGCCGCGCTGGCCGCCCACAGTCAGAAAGGGATCCCGGCGTTCTCGATCTACGGCCATGATGTCCAGGATGCCGACGACACCACCATCCCGGCCGACGTTGAGGAAAAACTGCTGCGTTTTGCCCGCGCCGGGCTCGCCGTTGCCAGCATGAAAGGGAAAAGCTATCTCTCCGTGGGTGGGGTTTCGATGGGCATCGCTGGCTCCATCGTCGACCATAACTTCTTTGAATCCTGGCTGGGGATGAAGGTCCAGGCGGTTGATATGACCGAACTGCGCCGCCGCATCGACCAGAAAATCTATGATGAAGTCGAGCTGGAAATGGCGCTGGCCTGGGCGGATAAAAACTTCCGCTACGGCGAGGACCAGAACGCGCAGCACTATAAGCGCGATGAAGAACAGAGCCGCGCGGTGCTAAAAGAGAGCCTGCTGATGGCGATGTGTATTCGCGACATGATGCAGGGCAACAAGAAACTGGCAGAAAAAGGGCTGGTCGAGGAGTCGCTGGGCTACAACGCCATCGCCGCCGGCTTCCAGGGTCAGCGCCACTGGACCGATCAATATCCGAACGGCGACACCGCCGAGGCGCTGCTCAACAGCTCCTTCGACTGGAACGGCGTACGTGAGCCTTTTGTCGTCGCTACCGAGAACGACAGCCTCAACGGGGTAGCGATGCTAATGGGCCACCAGTTGACCGGTACCGCGCAGGTATTTGCCGATGTGCGCACCTACTGGTCGCCGGACGCGGTTGAGCGCGTGACCGGCCAGCCGCTCACCGGGCTGGCGGAACATGGCATTATTCACCTGATTAACTCGGGCTCCGCCGCGCTGGACGGTTCCTGCAAACAGCGGGATGAAGAGGGCAAACCAACGATGAAACCGCACTGGGAGATTTCGCAGAAAGAGGCGGATGCCTGCCTGGCGGCAACCGAATGGTGTCCGGCGATTCATGAATACTTCCGCGGCGGCGGCTACTCCTCACGCTTCCTGACTGAAGGCGGCGTGCCGTTTACCATGACCCGGGTCAACATCATCAAAGGTCTGGGACCGGTGCTGCAAATAGCCGAAGGCTGGAGCGTCGAGCTGCCAAAAGCGATGCACGACCAGCTGGATGCCCGCACCAACTCCACGTGGCCCACCACCTGGTTTGCCCCGCGCCTCACCGGCAAAGGCCCGTTTGCCGACGTCTATTCGGTGATGGCCAACTGGGGGGCTAACCATGGCGTGCTGACTATCGGCCACGTCGGCGCTGACTTTATTACCCTGGCGGCCATGCTGCGGATCCCGGTCTGCATGCATAACGTGGAAGAGGGCAAAATCTACCGTCCGTCCAGCTGGTCCGCCCACGGCATGGACACGGAAGGCCAGGACTACCGCGCCTGTCAGAACTACGGCCCGCTGTATAAACGTTAATGGCTTTGCCCGGTGGCGCAAGCTTACCGGGCCTACGGGCACGTCAGCCGTAGGTCGGATAAGCGCAGCGCCATCCGGCGACGTTTATGGAGTTAATATGAAAAATGAAGTCATCCTCGTCCTCGACTGCGGCGCCACCAACGTGCGGGTTATCGCCGTCGATCGTCAGGGTAAAATTGTCGCCCGGGCCTCAACCGCCAACGCCAGTGAGCGCGCCGCGGAGAACCCCGCGTGGCACCAGTGGTCGCTGGAGGCTATTCTGCAACGCTTCGCCGACTGCTGTCAGCGCCTCTCGGCCGAACTGGCCGCGTGCCGGATTCGCGGCATCACGGTGACCACCTTTGGCGTTGACGGCGCGCTGGTCGATGAGCACGGTACGCTGCTCTACCCGACGATCAGCTGGAAATGCCCGCGCACGCTCGCAGTGATGGAGAACATCGGACAGCTGATCGCCCCGCAGCGCCTGCAGGAGATCTCCGGCGTCGGGGCATTCAGCTTCAATACCCTGTATAAACTGGTGTGGCTGAAAGAGCATCACCCGCAGTTGCTGGCAAAGGCCCACGCCTGGCTGTTTATCTCCTCGTTGATCAATCACCGTTTAACCGGCGCCTTCACGACCGATATCACCATGGCGGGCACCAGCCAGATGCTGGATATTCATCGGCGGGATTTCAGCCCCGAGATTCTGGAGGCTACCGGGATACCGCGTCGTCTGTTCCCGACGCTGGTCGAAGCGGGCGACAGGATAGGTTCGCTGCGCCACGATGCCGCTGCGCAGCTGGGGCTTCCCGCCGGCCTGCCGGTGTTCTCCGCCGGCCACGATACGCAGTTTGCGCTGTTTGGCGCCGGTGCTCAGCAGGATGAACCGGTGCTCTCCTCCGGTACCTGGGAAATCCTGATGGTACGTAGCGGCGAGGTCAACACCGCCTTGCTCAGTCAGTATCCCGGCTCAACCTGCGAGCTGGACAGTCTGGCCGGGCTGACCAATCCCGGGATGCAGTGGCTGGCCTCCGGGGTGCTGGAGTGGGTTCGTCAGCTGCTCTGGACGCCCCAAACGCCCTGGCAAACGCTGATTGATGAGGCGCGGCTGATTCCCGCCGGCGCAGAAGGCGTGAAGATGCAGTGCGACCTGCTGGCCTGCCAGCATGCGGGCTGGCAAGGCGTCACGCTCAATACGACCCGCGGCCATTTTTATCGCGCGGCGCTGGAGGGGTTAACCAGCCAGCTGAAAAATAACCTGCGCACTCTGGAAAATATCGGCCATTTTAAGGCCAGAGAACTGCTGCTGGTCGGCGGCGGCAGTCGCAATGTGCTGTGGAATCAAATCAAAGCCAACATGCTCGATATACCGATTAAGGTACTGGATGACGCCGAAACCACCGTGTCAGGGGCTGCGATGTACGCCTGGTCTGGCGCCGGCGAGTTTGCCAGCGCCGGGCAGGCCCGATCGCAGGTCCACTATCAGTACCGCTACTTCTACCCGCAAACCGAACCCGAACTGTCAGAGGGAGTATGAAATGTTAAAAACAATCTCTCCGCTCATTTCCCCTCAACTCCTCAAGGTCCTCGCCGAGATGGGTCACGGGGATGAGATTATTTTTTCTGATGCGCACTTCCCGGCCCACAGCATCGGGCCACAGGTGCTGCGCGCCGATGGCCTGCAGGTGAGCGATCTCTTACGCGCGGTAATTCCGCTGTTTGAGCTCGACAGCTATGCGCCGCCGCTGGTCATGATGGCGGCGGTCGAAGGCGATACGCTCGACCCGCAGGTGGAAATGCGCTATCGCGACGCCCTCTCACCACAGAGTCCATGTCCGGATATCGTCCGTATCGACCGCTTTGCCTTCTATGAGCGGGCGCAAAAAGCCTTTGCGATCGTTATCACAGGCGAACGCGCTAAGTACGGGAATATTCTTTTAAAAAAAGGGGTAACGCCGTAATCTCATGCCGGAGCGTCCGCCTGATGCGGACGCTCATCGAATGACAGGGTGAGAACATGAAAGCGGCACGCCAGCAAGCGATAATAGACCTGCTGATCAACCATAGCAGCCTGACGACGGAAGCCTTATCGCTACAGCTCAACGTCAGTAAAGAGACGATTCGTCGCGATCTGAGCGAGCTGCAGTCGCGGGGAAAAGTGCTGCGTAACCACGGTCGGGTCAAAATCATTCATCGGGAAAGCCAGGACAGCGGCGACCCTTTCCATATTCGCCTCAAAAGCCACTATGCCCATAAAGCGGATATCGCCCGCGGCGCCCTGGCCTGGATTGACGAAGGGATGGTGATTGCCCTCGACGCCAGCTCCACCTGCTGGTATCTGGCCCGCCAGCTGCCGGATATCAACCTGCACGTCTTTACCAACAGCCAGCCGATTTGCCAGGAGCTGAGCAAACGCGAAAACATTCAGCTCACCTGCTCCGGCGGCACGCTCCAGCGCAAATATGGCTGCTACGTCAGCCCTTCGCTGATCTCACAGCTCAAATCGCTGGAGATCGATCTGTTTATTTTTTCCTGCGAAGGTATCGATAGCCACGGCGCGCTGTGGGATTCAAATACGGTGAACGCCGATTTTAAATCGCTGCTGCTCAAACGCGCGGCGCAATCGCTACTGCTGATCGACAAAAGTAAGTTTAATCGTTCGGGGGAGGCCAGGATTGGTCATCTGGATGATGTGACACACATTCTTTCTGACGCGCAGATAGCGGCAAAATAACCGGCGGGACAAGAGAACCCGGATAACGCTGCCGTTATCCGGGACACGACGCGAGCTTAGCGTTCGTCGCGGCGACCGCCAACGGCCGCCCACAGGCGACGGACGTGAACGGTCACCTCTTCACGATCGTGATACAACTGACGCGCCTGGATCTGGGCATTAATCCCGTGTTCATCCAGCTGTTCCTGGATATAGGCAAGGTTGCGCGACAGCTCCTCATAGCGCTTTTTCATCGGCAGCTTAAGGTTAAAGATGGTTTCCCGGCACCAGCCGTTCACCAGCCACTGCGCCATCAGCGCCGCTACTTTCGCCGGTTTCTCCACCATATCGCACACCATCCACGAGATGTTGTTGCGCGTTGGCCGATACTTGAAGCCATCTTCACGCAGCCAGGTCACCTGCCCGGTATCCATCAGACTCTGCGCCATCGGGCCGTTATCCACGGAGGAGACCCACATATTGCGTTTCACCAGCTGATAGGTCCAGCCGCCGGGGCAGGCCCCCAGATCCACCGCATACATCCCGTTGCCCAGACGCTCGTCCCACTCATCTGCCGGGATAAAGACGTGAAACGCCTCTTCCAGCTTCAGCGTAGAACGGCTCGGCGCATCAGACGGGAACTTCAGACGCGGGATCCCCATATAGAACGGCGAGTTGTTGGTGGTGTACGAGTAACCGGTATAGCAGCAGCCGGGGGCAATAAAGAACACATGCACCACCGGGCGCTTCGGCGTTTCATAGTTGGTGAGCACGCCCGCTTCACGCAGCGCCGCGCGCAGCGGAACCGTCAGTTTACGGCAGAACTTCATCAGCTCTTTGCTTTCATTGGTATCGGCCACTTCCACCCGCAGATCGCCGCCCTTCTCGACCACGCCCTGCAGCATCCCGACAATCGGCGTGATGCGATCTTCCGGCGGCAGGTCGCGCAGCAGTTCGCCGGCCACAAACATCTGACGGGCGAAAACCAGCGAGCTGAACGGCAGTTCACGCACCAGTTTGTCGCCATCTTCCATCTGATAGCATTCAAAAATGACATAGCCAGAGTCTTCTTTCACTCGGGCAAAACCAAACACCTCAAGGCGGGAGGCCTTATCAGTAATTTCTGCTGCGCACTCCTTCTCAAACCCGGGGCGACAATAGAGGACAACCTTATTCATGAACAACGCCCTTACGTTTCAGACGAATTGCACCAATTAACATTAAAACCCAACCGGCGAGGAAGCTCACGCCTCCGACCGGCGTCACGAACGCCCACAGGCGTAAATGCGACAGCGCCAGGCAGTAGAGACTGCCGCTGAACAAAACGGTACCGAGCGCCATAAAGACGCTACTCCAGTAGAACCAGATACTGATACGGCGCTGCATCGCCACCGCCAGACCAAAAATAGCCAGCGTATGGAAGGCCTGGTACTCAAGCCCGGTATGAATCCAGGCCATTTCCGCCGCGCCTAACGACCGGCTTAATACATGCGCGCCAAAGGCGCCCAGAGCAACAAAGACGAAACCGCTTATCGCGGCAAATATCAGCATAAATCGGCTGGTCATGTTTTTACCCTACAATCATTTATTGTTCGTAACGAAAACGAAATTTTTCTTGTTCGCTCGCCGCTTTCGCCAGTATCCATTGTCGGAAGGCGGCTATTTTACCCAGTTCAGCCTGACTGTCATGACAAACGAGATAAAACGCATTCTTACTGACCAGAACATCATTAAACGGGCAGACCAACCGGCCGGCCTCGATCTCGGACTGGGACATCACATTATTGGCCAGGGCGACCCCTTGCCCGTGAATAGCCGCCTGCAGCACCATCGCGCTGTGGCTGAAAATAGGCCCCTGCTGCACATTAATATGGCTTAGACCAAGCTGACGGGTATAAGTTTGCCAGTCGCGGCGGGAAGCATCGTGCAACAGCGTATGTTGCGCCAGATCCGCAGGTGTTTTCAATGCCTTGTCACCGGTCAGCAGCGCCGGAGAACAGACGGGCAGCAGATATTCGGCGTACAATTTTTCGACGCGCAGACCTGGCCAGTTGCCGCGGCCATAGAAAATCGCCACGTCGACGTCATCCGCCAGTTTGTCCTCCTGACGGTCCACGGCCTGGATTCTGACATCAATCCCCGGATAAGCTGAGTTAAAGCTTGAGAGTCGCGGCACCAGCCACTGGATCGCAAAACTGGGCAGTAAACTCACCGTTAAGGCCCCTTTCGCGCTTCGGGCCTGTAGTTTACGCGTCGCCTCGGTCAGCTGCGAAAAAATCTCTTTAATATCCTGAAAATAGCTCTGGCCTTCTTCCGTCAGCAGCAGCGATCGATTGCGGCGGCGAAACAGCTTCAGCCCTAGAAAATCCTCTAGTGACTTGATTTGGTGACTTACTGCGGCCTGCGTCACAAAAAGCTCATCTGCTGCGCGAGTGAAGCTTAAGTGACGTGCGGCTGCATCAAAAACACGTAATGCATTCAGGGGCGGTAATCGCTTTGACATGGTTATTCTGGCTTAGATGTTAAGGCGTTTTAACAAACAGGAAACAACAGTTAACCTATTAGTTTTTTTTATCTGAGCCATTATAATTTGTCCGTTGAGGTTCTACCAGCAAATACCTATAGTGGCGGCACTTCCTGAGCCGGAACGAAGAGCTTTTTTTTGGAATGCGTGTTCCAACAAGCTTTTGGCTTACGGTTGTGATGTTGTGTTGTTGTGTTTGCAATTGGTCTGTGTTTGCAGACCATGGTAGTAAAGCTACCCTTTTCACTTCCTGTACATTTACCCTGTCTGTCCATAGTGATTTAATGTAGCACCGCAACATGCGGTGCTTTTTTTTTGCCTGTCTGCCGCCGCGCTGACCTGAATCTCCTCCTCTCTTCCTTTCGCCAGCCTTGCCCTGATGACTAAATTGCGCGACGATCGTCGTATTGCAACGAGGAATTCCATGAACGCATTCAATCCTGCTCACTTTCGCGCCCAGTTTCCTGCGCTGGCCGATGCCGGCGTTTACCTTGATAGCGCAGCGACGGCGCTGAAGCCGCTCGCCGTCATCGACGCCAGCGACCAGTTTTACCGCCTCAGCGCAGGCAACGTTCATCGTAGCCAGTTTGCCGCCGCCCAGCGCCTGACTGAACGCTATGAAAATGCCCGCGAGCGCGTGGCGGCGCTGCTCAATGCCCCGTCCGCGAAAGATATCGTCTGGACGCGCGGCACCACCGAAGCCATCAATATGGTGGCGCAGAGCTATCTTCGCCCGCGCCTGCGGCCCGGCGATGAAATCATCGTCAGTGAAGCGGAGCACCATGCCAACCTGGTTCCCTGGCTGATGGTCGCAGAGCAAACCGGCGCCCGGATCGTGAAGCTGCCCGTCGCTGCCGATCGCCTGCCCGACGTCGCCCTTCTGCCTTCTCTTATTACGCCGCGCAGTCGGCTGCTGGCCATCGGCCAGATGTCCAACGTGACCGGCGGCTGCCCGGACCTGGCGACGGCAATCCGCCATGCGCATGACGCCGGTATGGTGGTGATGGTTGACGGTGCTCAGGGGGCGGTTCATTTTCCCGCCGACGTTCAGCGGCTAGACATCGATTTTTATGCGTTTTCCGGCCATAAGCTGTACGGACCAACGGGTATTGGCGCGCTGTACGGCAAAAGCGCGCTGCTGGATGCCATGTCGCCCTGGCTCGGCGGCGGCAAAATGATTACCGAGGTCACCTTCGCCGGGTTTGCCACTCAGCCGGTTCCCTATCGCCTGGAAGCCGGGACGCCAAATATTGCTGGCGTCATTGGCCTGAGCGCCGCGCTGGAGTGGCTGGAGGAGACCGATATCGCCCAGGCCGAAAGCTGGAGCCGTAGCCTGGCGACGCTGGCGGAAGATGAGCTGGCGAAGCGGCCTGGCTTTCGTTCCTTCCGCTGTCAGGAGTCCAGCCTGCTGGCGTTTGACTTCGCCGGAGTACATCACAGCGACATGGTAACCCTGTTGGCGGAGTCGGGTATTGCGCTGCGTGCCGGACAGCACTGCGCCCAACCGCTGCTGGCGGCACTGGGCGTTAGCGGTACCTTGCGCGCCTCGTTTGCCCCCTATAATACTCAGGATGATGTTTACGCGCTGGTGCATGCCGTTGACCGCGCCCTGGAAATACTGGTGGATTAATGACGACTTCTCATCCTTTTGGTACCAGCATCACCGAAGAGACCTTACGCCAGACGTTTATTCCGCTCAGCCAGTGGGAAGATAAATACCGCCAGCTGATTTTATTGGGTAAGCGGCTGCCTGCGCTGTCGGATGACCTGAAAGAACGGGCCAAAGAGATTGCCGGATGTGAAAACCGCGTCTGGCTGGGCTATACCGTTGATGCTGACGGTAAACTGCACTTCTTCGGCGATAGCGAAGGCCGGATTGTGCGCGGTATGCTGGCGGTGCTGCTCACGGCGGTAGAAGGGAAAAGCGCCGCCGAGCTGCTGGCTCAGGATCCGCTGACGCTGTTTGATGAGCTGGGGCTGCGCGGTCAGCTGAGCGCCTCGCGCAGCCAGGGACTGAGCGCGCTGAGCGAAGCGGTGCTCGCCGCCGCTCGCGAGGCTTAATTTCTCTTTTAACCTCCCCCGGTGGCGCTACGCTGACCGGGGCTACAGTCAGCGCCGTATCGTAGCCGGGCAAGGAGTTCGCCGCCCGGGTACACCTTCCCCCGGTGGCGCTGCGCTTACCGGGGCTACTGTCAGCGCCGTATCGTAGCCGGGCAAGGGGTTACCCGCCGCCCGGGAGAATTACCCGGCAGAAGCCGCTTCACGCTCCGCCTTCGCCAGCATTTTTTTCAGCGCATGGGACACGGCGACAAAACCGAAGGTCGCGGTGACCATCGTCGCGGCGCCAAATCCGGAGGCGCAATCCATTCGTTTCGGGCCCTCGGCAGTGCTCTTCATGGCGCAAACGCTGCCGTCGGCCTGCGGATAGACCAGCGCTTCGGTGGAAAAAACGCAATCCACGCCAAGCTTACCTTTGCTGTTCTTCACCACCCCGAACTGACTCTTCAACCGCTCGCGCAGCTTTGCCGCCAGCGGATCCTGGATGGTTTTCGCCAGATCGGCTACCTGAATCTGCGTCGGGTCGATTTGCCCGCCCGCGCCGCCGGTGGTTACCAGCGGCACCTTATAACGGCGACAATACGCGATTAACGCCGCCTTGGGACGTACGCTGTCAATCGCATCGATCACATAGCTGAAGCCGACGCCGAGATACTCAGCAACGTTTTCCGGCGTGACAAAATCGTCCACGACCGTTACCCGACACTCGGGGTTAATCAGGCGAATACGCTCGGCCATCACCTCGGCTTTCGCCAGCCCGACGTTGCCCCCCAGGGCATGAACCTGTCGGTTAGTGTTAGTGACGCAGACATCATCCATATCAATCAGGGTAATCGCGCCAATTCCGGTTCTTACCAGCGCTTCCGCCGCCCAGGAGCCCACTCCGCCGATACCGACGACGCAAACATGCGCATCGGCAAAACATTGCAGCGCTTTTTCACCATATAAACGCGCCGTGCCGCCAAAGCGTTGACGCCAGGCATCGCTGATTACAACAGACATAAAACCTCAGAATGCATCGGGGCCTGCCAGCGCAAGCCCCATAGTGCGAATAAAAGATCAATGCGACCGCCAGGCGACCCCGGAGACGGCGCGTTGCGCCGGTCCGGGCGATAAACTATCAGACGGTAGCGCGTTAACCGCTAAAGACGTTGCCGGCGCCCGGCGCATTTTTCAACACCCAGACGCGACCATAGTGGTTATACCAACCGGCACGATGACCGGCGTCTGCTCCGATCCCCTGGTAGATATCAAAGTGCTGGCCTTTAATCGCCCCACCCACATCCAGCGCGACCATCAGACGCAGCTCGTACTGCCCGTTAAACTTGCCGCTATTATCCAGCAGAGGCACTTCCGCCAGCAAGGTCGTTCCCGGCGGAATAATACTGCGGTCGGAAGCCACCGAGGCACGACCAATCAGTGGCACCGCACTGGCGCCTTTTACCGGGGCAAAAGACTGTGGTTTAAAGAAGACGAACGACGGGTTCTGTTCAAGCAGCTCGCGAACTTCGGCTTCACTGTGTTTCTCACCCCATTCACGGATCGCCTGCATCGACATATCTTCTTTCTTCACTTCACCGCGATCGATCAGGACTTTACCAATGCTGCGATATGACCAGCCATTTTTCCCGGCATAGCTAAAGAAGTTCAGCGGAGAGCCGTCGCCAAAATCAATATAGCCGCTGCCCTGCACGTCCATAATAAAGTTGTCCATCAGCGAGTTGCTGTAGGCCAGAATATAGTCGTCGCTCAGGGCGCCGGCATAAATGCTGGCGCGGGACGGCAGCTTACCGCGCTTCGGCGGCATGCGATAAATCGGGTACTGGAATTCGCCCTGGCGAGTATGGCGCGCCTGCACCACCGGAGTGTAGTAACCGGTGAACTGAACGTTGCCATAGCTATCGGCGCCCTGCATCTGCCAGGCATCAATGCCGAACTGGCTCAGAGTGCGGGTATCGCCACCGGCGCGCAGCCACTCCTGCAGCGCGTTATAGACGTTGCTCTGGCTATTATAAAGGCGCGGTGAGGCGCTGCGAATCTGACGGACCTGCTCGGAGAAGTCCCCGGCGTTAATTGGCGAACCAACCGCATCAGGCTGGTTAACCAAAGAGAACGGTTGGGTCAACTTCCCTTCATTATACTGCTGACCGCGATCGGTCGGTTTTGAGGAACAGGCGGCGAGCATCGCCAGCATTGCTCCTGTCGCTATATACTTTGCCCAACATCCTTTCATGGTATCTCTTCTTTATGCTGCTTAGTCGCGGTTCGTGATGAGGGAAGATAACAAACCCCCAAGGCTATTGAAATGCGCGAAAGCACCACAAATACAATCTTGCTCAAAAAACAAGCCGAAAATGGTTCTTTATACACCGTTTATTACAAATTTGATGATTTTACTGAAAAAGGGTTGCATCAAAACGCGAGCGGAGTATAGTGCGCTTCCACGGACGCGGGGTGGAGCAGCCTGGTAGCTCGTCGGGCTCATAACCCGAAGGTCGTCGGTTCAAATCCGGCCCCCGCAACCAATTAAAATCAGATAGCAGTAAGCTTTACTCGATGGAAGAGTAAAGACGGACGCGGGGTGGAGCAGCCTGGTAGCTCGTCGGGCTCATAACCCGAAGGTCGTCGGTTCAAATCCGGCCCCCGCAACCAATTTAAAATCTGATGCATAATTTACTCGATGAAGAGTAAAGACGGACGCGGGGTGGAGCAGCCTGGTAGCTCGTCGGGCTCATAACCCGAAGGTCGTCGGTTCAAATCCGGCCCCCGCAACCAACACAATGAACACCCTGACGGGTGTTTTTTTGTTTCTGCGCACCGCGTACGGTCGCGCCAGCGCAATGCCCCGCCCCCTCTGACAGACTGACCCGGCGCCAATCCGGCGCGATTTCTCCCTGTCCGCATTAATACGCGCCTTTTCTTGCCCGCATGATGCCAGACGCGCCATCGCCTCCCCTTGCGGAGCAGACATGGCGCGCGATGACCCATCGCCCCGCTACAACTTATCGCGTAGCCTGACTCATAGCAGAGCCAACAGGAAAACCAGCTCGCCCAGTTCAATCGCCGCCCCGAGCGTGTCACCGGTTTGCCCACCCAACGTACGTTTCAGCAGCCGTCCGAGGATAAAAATGGCCACCATGGTGATCCCCAACGCCGCCACGCCATGCATGCCAGGCAGCAGCATGGCGGCGATAATTACCGCTAACCCCAGCGTCACGCAGGTTTGTCGGCCGCTCACTTTGCCGATAAATACGTTACCCAGTCCTTCTTCGCGGGCGTAGCGATGGCGGTACATCAGCAGCACGGCGACGCCACGCCCGGCGGCACAGGCGGCCGCCAGCGCGGCCAGCACCGACGTTCCACGCAGCGCCAGCTCGCTGACAACCAGCACTTTTGCCAGTAAAACAAAAATAAGCGCCAGCCCGCCATGGGTCCCCAGTCGGCTGTCACGCATAATCTCCAGCATCCGTTCCCGACGACGGGCGGAAAAGACGCCGTCGCAGGTATCGGCGAGGCCATCGAGGTGAAAACCACCGGTCAGCAGCGCCAGCGCTAAAATGCAAAACAGCGCCGCAAGCGGAAGACCGCACCAGGACTGAACGGCAAGAAATACCAGCCCGCTCAAACCTCCCAGCAGCGCCCCGACCAGCGGAAAAGTGACGATCCCCCGGACATACCGATCGATCTCAAGCCCCTGAGACCAACGATCCGGTACCGGTAAGCGGCTGAGAAAAGAGAGCGTTGCCCAGAATAATTTGATCATTTAATTTTGACTCCAATACCTGATACCACCAGCCAGACCTCATCTGCCGCCGCCGCCAGGCGCTGGTTAACCCGGCCGGCAATATCGCGAAAATGCCGCGCAAGGCGGTTTTCCGGGACAATCCCCATCCCCACTTCATTGGTAACCAGCACCACTTTTGCCGGGCAGCGCTGGCACGCCACAATCAGCGAATGAATCTCATCGTCTATCATCCGCTCCATTGCCGCATAATCCCAGTCGTCCGGAGAGATCTCGCCCCCCTGAGCAAACAGCATGTTGGTCACCATGGTCGTCATACACTCCAGCAGCACGGCTTCTTGCGGGTCGTTACGCGGCGTAATAACCTCATCGAGATGGTGCCAGCGTTCGACGGTGCGCCAGTGCGCCGGGCGGCCATCGCGGTGATGCTGGATCCGCTGCGCCATTTCGTCATCCACGATCTGCGAGGTCGCGAGATACAAAACCTGCGGTGAATCGGCGACGAGCGCCTCGGCGTGGCGGCTTTTCCCGCTGCGGGCACCGCCGGTAACCAGAATCAGCATGATGGCTCCTGATGCTGCTGCATGATGTGGTAAATCTTTTCGATATCAATATGCTGGCGCATGGCGGCGGCCAGGATATCGAACTGTTGCGATTTGTATTGCGCATAGTGAAGAGCGGTATCCAGCGCGTCCAGCCCTTTGCGCCGACGCAGGCCGTTGACCAGCGCGCGGGTGAAATCATCGCTGTCGAACAGGCCGTGCAGATAAGTCCCGAATACGAGTCCGTCATCCGTCATTGCGCCATCCGCCACCAGCTCGCCATCTTTCTCCAGCTGCATCAACGGACGGCAGCTCCCGTTAAGGATCGTTTCCCCCATATGAATTTCATAACCTCGCACCCGCAGGGCAGACGCGCCCGCCAGCCAGTCCGGCAGCGCGCTCGCCATTGTCGCGTCGACCTGAGTGGTGGTTTTATGTCGGGCAAACTGCGTCACGGTATTGAGCAGACCGAGGCCGGGCTGCGTCCCCAGGCCGGATTCCACCTCATCGACAATCGTCTCACCCAGCATTTGATAGCCGCCGCAGATCCCCAACAGCGGAATCCCCTGCTGACGTGCCTGCAAGACGCCCGCCGCCATCCCAGAGTCGCGCAGCCACAGCAGATCGCCCAGCGTATTTTTACTGCCGGGCAGGATAACCAGATCGGCCTGCGCCAGCTCCTGCGGGTGCCGCACGTAGCGCACGCGGACATCCGGCTGCGCCGCCAGCGCGTTGAAATCGGTGAAGTTTGAGGTATGGGGAAGCTGAACGACCGCGATGTCGATCTCGCGCTTCGCGGTGCTCAGATACTTCCCTTTCTGCAGCGCCACGCTATCCTCATCCTCCAGATCGACCTCCAGCCACGGCAGTACTCCCAGTACGGGGACGCCGGTTAATGCTTCGATCTGTTCGATTCCGGAATAGAGCAGCGCAATGTCGCCGCGGAATTTATTGATAATCACCCCTTTCACCCGGGCGCGCTCCTGCTCCTCAAGCAGCGCCAGCGTCCCGTAGATCGCGGCAAAGACGCCCCCTCTGTCGATATCGGCAACCAGGATCACCGGGCACTGCGCCATCTCCGCCATCCCCATATTGACGATATCGCGATCGCGCAGGTTGATCTCCGCCGGGCTACCGGCCCCTTCCAGGACCAGCACATCATACTCCTGCGCCAGGCTGCGATAGACCGAGAGGATCTGTTCGCGCAGGCGCGGTTTATACTCGTGGTAACTCACCGCATCCATATTCGTCGCCACTTTGCCCATCAGCACCACCTGAGCTTTCAGGTCGCTGGTGGGTTTCAGCAAGACAGGGTTCATCCGCACGTCGGGTTCGATACCGGCGGCCTCGGCCTGAAAGATCTGCGCCCGGCCCATCTCTTTGCCGTCCGCCGTGATCCCCGAATTGAGCGCCATATTCTGCGATTTAAACGGCGCCGTACGCCGGCCATCCTGATAGAAAATGCGGCATAAACCGGCCACCAGCACGCTTTTACCGACATCGGACGCCGTCCCCTGCAACATAATTGCCTGCGTCATGAGGCCTCCTCGTTCGCGTTTTCTCGCATTATTTTCCCATCCTGCTCTGTTATGTTGCCACTGCCCCGCTGCCAGAAGGTGATGCGGATTTCTCCTCAGGCCATCCCTGTCCATAGATACCGTGCGGCCATAAACATCACCAGCGCCAGCGTCGAGGCGACCCACATCAGGCGCAGGGCACGGGGAATATCCTCGGGCGAAATATCGCGTACGGCGTCGCCAATCCAGGGTTTGTCCACCCGCTGGCCAAAATAGTCATTCGGGCCGCCGAGCCGGATGCCTAACGCGCCGGCGACGCTGGCTTCCGACCACGCGCAATTGGGGCTGCTGTGCTGATAGCGATCGCGCCAGCCGATACGCAGGGCGCCCGCGGCGTCGTAGCGACATAACCACGCCGCGAGGCTGAACAGCAGCCAGCTCAGACGCGCGGGAATACAGTTCGCCACATCATCAAGGCGGGCGCTGACCATACCAATGGAGCGGTATTTTTCATGTTTATACCCCACCATGGAGTCGAGGGTGTTGACCGCTTTATAGGCCATCGCCAGCGGCGCGCCGCCCAGCAGCAGGAAGAACAGCGGCGCAATAATGCCATCGACGGTGTTTTCTGCAACCGTCTCCACCACCGCGCGATTGATCTGTTCAGGTTGGAGCTGCGCGGTTTCGCGCCCGACAATCCAGGAGAGCTTTTCCCGGCTGAGCGCCACATCGCCCGCGCGCAGCGGACGTTCGACTTCCCGGGCGGAATCCGCAAGGCAGCGCCCGGCCAGGAGCGTAAAGATCATCCACACTTCAACTCCCCAGCCCAGCCAGGGATGGAGGCTTGCCGCCAGTTTCAGTAGGCTCCAGGAGAGGAGCCAGGTCAGGCCAACCACCGTCAGCCACATCAGCGCGCCGCCAACGCGCAGCGCACGGTCGCTATGGCAATACCGGCGTACGATACGTTGAGTCAAGGTGATGAGATTGCCGATCCAGCGTACCGGATGCGGCCAGCGCGGCGGGTCGCCGATGAAAAAATCGAGAATCCAGGCCACGCACCAGGCAAGTAACGTCATTGCCCGGGCCTCGTTGCCGCCCGCCAGCGGGCGGCAATGGATGAATGGAGTCGTACCGCCATACCCTGTTCCTGTTCAGGGTGGTCGGGGTGTAAAGGTGCGCCTGACGCCGTCTTGCGACGGCACGCATCTGAGCAACCCACTTCCCACCGAAGTTGTTGGTAATGACCGACAGGCAGGTTTTCTGGCTTAGCGTCATCCTCGCCCGCCCTTCCCGGATTCGCGGCCGGTGGTATTTACGGGGTCGTCAGCATCACAGCAGCGGGGGCTGCGGAGGCGTTTCACCCCCTTCCCTTGCACCTGTTGGTTATCCTGCGGCTGCATCCGGACGCTCGTCAGACCGGGTATCTGAAGCAACAGGCGGCCTATTATGCCATACGGAGAAGCCGGTCGCTTGCAGTCAGAGGGGAGCGGCAAGGATAGCGCAGAGCGCCGTAAGCAGCAGTTGATTCTCCTCAGGGCTGCGAATCGCTACGCGGTAATAACCGTTTCCCAGTCCCGGATAGTTAGCGCAGCTGCGAATCAAGATATGCTGCTGCAGCAACGCCTGCTGCAGATCGAGCTCCGGGAGATGGCAACGTAAAAAGAGATAGTTCGCCCGCCCCGGATAGACGCTCAGGCCGGGAAGCTGACGGAGGGCCTGATAGAACCGGCTACCCTCCTGCGCCAGCCATCGCCAGGTGGCCTGCTGATAGGCGCGATCCTTGAGCGCTATTTCCCCCGCCAGAGCGGCAAACGCGTTGATCGACCACGGCATTTGTTTCTCGCGCAGTCGGGCCACCGCTCGTTCATCGCTGTTAACCAGGTAGCCCAGACGCAGGCCGGGAATGGCGTAAAATTTGGTCAGCGAGCGGAGCACCCAGATATGCGGACTGTTTTGCAGAAAGGGGATAAATCCCGGCTGGTCAGGAATGAAATCGATAAACGCTTCATCAAGAATCAGCGCGATACCGGCGTCCCGGCAGCGGGCGGCAATCGCCTCAAGCAGCGGGCGCTCCGGCAGCAGGCCGGTCGGATTATTGGGCGTACAGAGGAACAAACAGTCCAGCTCTGGCGTCAGCGCCTCGAGAATCGCGTCGGTCAACTGCCAGCCATCCTCTTCACGCAGCGCGAACTCGAGGATAGTGCAATCGACCGTCTGCAGCGCGCGGCGATATTCTGCAAAACCGGGTTTCACCACCATCGCCGTGCGCGGCTTTAGCCCGTGAACGAGCGTAAAAATGGATTCGGTTTCGCCATTGCCTGCCAGGATCCACGATGCGGAAATACGGTGGTGTTCCGCCAGCGCAAGGTGCAACTGCGGGTATTCAACGTCAGGGTAGCGCTCCGCCAGGGCCAGATTATCGATAAGCGCGCGTCTGACGCTTTCCGGCATGCCAAGAGGATTAATATTGGCGCTGAAATCCCGAAGCTGGTGCGCCTCAATGCCCAGCAGCGCAGCGGCTTCCCGGGTATTACCGCCGTGCGCGCTCTTCAGTAGCGCCATCTCCCGCTCCCGTATTATCCGCGCCTTGCCAGCGTGGCGCCATCGGCGAAGTAGGCTTTAATCCCCGCCAGAATCGACTCAGCCACCTGCTGCTGGAAGGTCGCCGTTTTCAGCTTACGCTCTTCTTCTACGTTACTGATAAACGCCGTCTCCACCAGGATCGACGGAATATCCGGCGCCTTCAGCACCGCAAAGCCCGCCTGCTCCACCTGATTTTTATGCAGATTATTGATTCTGCCCATTTTTTGCAGCACCGCTTTACCAAACTTCAGGCTGTCGGCGATGGTCAGCGACTGCACCATATCGAACATCGTATGGTCGACATAGCGATCGCCGCTCTTGCTGACGCCCCCGATCAGGTCAGAGGCGTTCTGGGTCTGCGCGAGGAATTTTGCGGCGGTACTGGTGGCGCCTTTGGTCGACAGGGCAAATACCGATGAGCCTCGCGGCTGTCGGCTGGTGAAGGCATCGGCGTGAATCGACACGAACAGATCGGCGCGCTGCTTTTGCGCTTTGGCCACGCGAACCTTCAGCGGAATGAAGACATCTTCATTGCGGGTCATGTAGGCCCGCATGTTGCCCTCTTTTTCGATGAGCGCCCGTAGCCGCCGGGCAATCTGCAGCACCACATCTTTCTCACGGGTATGGTATTTGCCGATCGCGCCGGAGTCTTCACCGCCGTGGCCCGGATCGAGCATGATCACAATAGGTCGGTCGCGCCCGGCTTTACCCGGCTTCGGCCCGCTTTCTGCAGGAGGGACCTGACGTTCGAGATCGCCCTTGTTGTAATCTTCCAGTAACGCCAGCAGCGGATCCTGAACATCGGTGGCGGTCGAAGGATAGAGATCCATCACCAGACGTTCCTTAAAGCCGGCCACCGGCGCCAGGGCAAAGAGCTGCGGTTTGATGTTCTGCTTGAGTTCAAAGACCATGCGCACGGTTTGCGGATCAAACTGGCCGACGCGCGCGGACTTAATATAAGGGTCATCATCGCGAATACTCGCCCCCATGCCTTTTAGCACGGAGTTAAGATTGACGCCTTCCAGATCGACCACCAGCCGTTCCGGATTGCTCAACGCAAACTGCCGATATTTCAGCACATGACTGGATTCTACCGTAACGCGCGTATAGGTTGACGACGGCCAGACGCGTACGGCGACGACCTGCGCGGCGGCCGCTAAACCCAGCGGGCTGACGCTCATTAACCACATTGCGCCCGCCCCCTGTAAAAAACGACGACGGCTTAATCCTGACTTGTATCCCGGCATGCCACTCCCAAGCAATAAAACGTATTGGTACTCAAAACAGACAGATTGACCGGAAACTTTAACGAAAGCTGCATAACCTGTCATCAATAAAAGGGTAAACAATCTTAGGCAGCGCGCATTTGATCACAGATTTTTATCAGTTTCGTCGCAAATTTAGACTTGCGTTTAACCACGAAACAGAATAAAAATACACTAATTACGAATAATCATGCATTGAGGGTTGAGTCATGGTGAAGGAGCGTCGCACCGAACTGGTAGAAGGATTCCGCCATTCTGTCCCCTATATTAACGCTCATCGGGGAAAAACGTTTGTCATCATGCTCGGCGGCGAAGCAATCGAGCATGAGAATTTCTCCAGTATTGTCAATGACATTGGCCTTTTACATAGCCTGGGCATCCGCCTGGTGGTGGTCTATGGCGCGCGCCCGCAGATTGATGCCAATCTGGCAGAGCATCACCACGAACCGGTTTACCATAAACAGACCCGCGTCACCGACGCCAAAACCCTCGAGCTGGTGAAACAGGCTGCGGGCATGCTGCAGCTGGAAATTACCGCGCGTCTGTCAATGAGCCTGAATAACACCCCGCTGCAGGGCGCCCATATCAACGTGGTGAGCGGCAACTTTATTATCGCTCAGCCGCTGGGCGTCGACGACGGCGTGGATTATTGCCATAGCGGACGCATCCGCCGTATCGATGAAGAGGCGATCCATCGCCAGCTGGATAACGGCGCTATCGTGCTGATGGGTCCGGTTGCCGTTTCCGTCACCGGCGAAAGCTTCAATCTGACCTCGGAAGAGATTGCCACCCAGCTGGCCGTGAAGCTGAAGGCGGAAAAGATGATCGGCTTCTGCTCTTCGCAAGGGGTTTACAACCAGGATGGGGTGATTGTTTCCGAACTGTTCCCCAACGAAGCTCAGGCGCGCGTGGAAGAGCTGGAGGCGGAAGAGGATTACAACTCCGGCACGGTGCGTTTTCTGCGCGGTGCCGTCAAGGCCTGCCGCAGCGGCGTGCGTCGTTGCCACCTGATCAGCTATCAGGAAGACGGGGCGCTGCTGCAGGAGCTGTTCTCTCGCGACGGTATCGGCACCCAGATCGTCATGGAAAGCGCCGAGCAGATTCGCCGCGCCACCATTAACGATATCGGCGGTATTCTTGAGCTGATTAGCCCACTGGAGCAACAGGGCATTCTGGTGCGCCGCTCCCGCGAACAGCTGGAGATGGAAATCGATAAATTCACGATTATTCAGCGCGATAACACCACGATTGCCTGCGCCGCGCTCTATCCGTTCCCGGAAGAGAAAATCGGCGAAATGGCCTGCGTCGCGGTGCATCCGGACTATCGCAGCTCATCGCGCGGTGAAGTGCTGCTGAACCGCATCGCCACCCAGGCGAAGCAGATGGGATTGAGCAAATTGTTTGTCCTGACCACCCGCAGTATTCACTGGTTCCAGGAGCGCGGCTTTACGCCGGTCGATATCGATCTGCTGCCGGAAAGTAAGAAAGAGATGTACAACTACCAACGTCGTTCCAAAGTGATGATGGCCGACCTCGGCTGATGTCACCGCCCCGGATAACGGCGTAAACGCCTTATCCGGGCGCCCCTCCTCTGCCCCTCTGAGTCAGCGCATCCCACATGTAGCCCGGCTAAGCACAGCGCCAGCCGGGGAAAACGCTGACGCTTGAGTCAGCAATCCCCGGCGGGCAGAGGAAGGTTGAGATTACGCGCCGCTGGCGAAGATGTCCGCCAGCCCGCTGCGCCGCTCGGTACGGGCGACAATGGACTGGGTTAGCACCTGTTCATCGGCATAAATCGATAGCCGCTGTTTTGCCCGCGTGATCGCGGTATAGACCAGCTCGCGGGTGACCAGCGGTACGATTTTGGCGGGCAGAATCAACGCCGCATGGTCAAACTCTGACCCCTGCGATTTATGCACCGTCATCGCCCAGGCGGTGTCGTGCTCCGGCAAACGACTCGGCTGCACCGATTTAATGCTGCCATCCGGCATCGGGAACCAGACGCGCAGCCCCTCTCCTCGCTCCAGTGCAATACCGATATCGCCGTTAAACAGCCCCAGCGCGCTGTCGTTGCGCGAAATCATCACCGGACGCCCTTCATACCAGCGGGAATGCCTCGGCAGCGTTATCGCCCGCCGACGGTTAAGCATCTGCTCCAGCTGTTCATTCACCCCGCTGACGCCGTATGGGCCGTCGCGCAGGGCGCACAGTAGCTGAAATTCACCAAAGGCGGCGATCAGGGCCTCCGGCTCGGCCCGCTCGCGCAGTAGCTGCAAATAGCGACCGTACCCCGCCTGCGACTGCTCTAGCATGGCTTCATATTCTTCAGTCGTACTCAGCGGATGCAGCACAATATCCTCGAAGGCCTGGCGCAACGTCGCTCTGACGCCGTGGCGATCGCCGTTGTTCACGGCGCGAGCCAGGCTACCGATGCCGGAATGACTGCCAAAACGATAGCTTTTTTGCAGCAGGCACAGGCTGTCGCGCAGCGCGCCGGCAACATCACTTTCGCCCGCCGGTACCGGGTGGCCGGTCAACCTCTCCAGCTGCGCAGCTCGTCCGGCGGTATAGCCGGCATTGACCCAGGCACAAATATCCCCGAGTACCGCTCCGGCCTCCACCGACGCCAGCTGATCGCGGTCGCCGAGGAAAATAACCCGCCCGTGTTCCGGCAGGGCATCAATCAGCCGCGCCATCATCGGCAGGTCAATCATTGAAGCTTCATCCACCACCAGCACATCGAGATGCAGCGGATTGCCGGCGTGGTAGCGCATCCGTTGGCTACCGGGCTGAGCGCCCAGCAGACGATGCAGCGTACTGGCTTCGGTAGGTAACAGCGCCTTCTGCTCATCGGTTAGCGGCAGGCGACGCAGCGCCTCGCCCAACGATTCCGTCAATCGCGCCGCCGCTTTCCCGGTCGGCGCCGCCAGTCGGATGCGGCAGCGCGGTTGCCGGGTTGTCTGAATCAACGCCGCCAGCAGCCTGGCGACGGTGGTGGTTTTCCCGGTGCCGGGACCGCCGGAAATCACCGAAATACGACGGGTCAACGCCACTGCGGCGGCAACCTTTTGCCAGTCGATCTCATCGCTGGCGGGGAAAAGAGCGTCCAGCGTTTGCGCCAGCAGGGCCTCATCAACGTCCACAACCTGGTTAGCTTCGTTGAAGAAGCGGGCAACGGTCAGTTCATTACGCCACATCCGGTTGAGATAGAGTCGGTCGCCGCACAGGACGATCGGCGTCGGACGTTCGCCGTCGCTGACGGCTTCCGAAGCAAGCAAAAGCGCAGACCAGTCATCGGGTACGCCCGCCTGGGCCAGCAGCTGTTCACGCAGTTCATTGGTTTTACCGCTCAGAAACTCGTCCGTCCGCAGACGCGATATCGGCAGACAAACGTGCCCCTCGCCAGCATCACGGCTGAGCACCGCCGCCGCCAGCTTCACCGCCGGATGCGCCTCTTGCGCCACCATCAGGGCAAACTGGACATCTAACGGGCGCAGCAGGCGCTGACTGGCCGCTTCCAGCAGCAGTTCATCCATCGTCATGACAGAACCTCCAGGACGTCTCCGGCAAACAGCGCATCGAGACCGTCAATCAGCGGCTGCACGGGACGGGTAGTGAAAATGCCCTGCTCGCCGCTCTGCCCGTCCATGCCGCGTAAAAAGAGATAAATCACGCCGCCAAAATGGCGTTCGTAGTCGTAGTCCGCAATGCGGTGACGCAGGTAGCGGTGCAGCGCCAGACTATAGAGCTGGTACTGCAGATCGTAGCGGTGCGCCCGCATCGCCTGTTCCATCGCCTGTCGGGTATAGGCCTCGCGGTCCGCTCCCAGCCAGTTCGATTTATAATCCAGCAGGTAATATCGGCCGTTATGGCGGAAAACGAGGTCAATAAAGCCTTTTAACATCCCGCGAACCTGGCGGAAGTCGAGGGGCGGGCAATCCACGGAGAGCGGATCGTAGCGGCGAATCAGCGCATCCAGACGCAGCGGTTCCAGCGGGCGTTCGATAGGCAAATAGAAGGCCATTTCGACCTGCTTATCATTCGTGGAAAGTTGGTTCAGCGCGATCCCGGCCCCCGGCAACGGAGTACGTAGCACATCATCCAGCCACTGCGTCAGCACCGGCGTCCACTGCTCGCCGAAGCCGCCGGACTGCAGCTTTTCCGCCATCCAGTCAGCCGGGACCGGTTGGGTAAAATCGAGATCTTCAAACAGGCTATGCAGGAATGTCCCCGGCGATGCGCCGCGCGGAAACTGATGCGGCGTAAGCTGCGGCTCCGCGGCGACGTCACCGACGCCGGCGGCATCAACGTCAAGGCGCGGCAACAGGTCCTGAGCCGCGCTCTGACCATGCTGCTGTAATCCGGAATAGCTGGTCACCCGCCAGTCATCGCTAACCTGACGCACAAGGCTCCTGGCGGACAGCGGCGGCAGCGTTTCCTGCGGCGCCTGCCAGGGCGTTTCATCCGGAGCGGTAGGCATTTGCAGCGCGATATCCTCGCCGCAGAAGGCCTGCAAACGCGCGGCCAGCCCAGCGGCATCCATGGCTTCGCCGCCCTGTAGCAGACGCCCGAGCGCGCTGTGATGAAAATCGCTGGCGCCGGGTTTGTCGCTGCGTCGGGTACTCAACGGGGCCACGCCGAGGCTACAGTGCCAGACCGCGCGGGTCAGCGCGACGTACAGCAGGCGCAAATCTTCCGCCAGGCGCTCCGCTTCCGCCAGCTCCAGACTGCCCTCATCCTGACCAAGATCGAGCACCGCGGCAAACGAGTCGCGATCGTGATAAAACGCCTGATCCTGTTTGCGGAAACGAGCAATAAACGGCAGCCAGACCAGCGGGTATTCCAGCCCCTTCGATTTGTGGACGGTGACGATTTGCACCAGGTGCTTATCGCTTTCCAGGCGCATCTGCTGACTGGACGCATTGCTGTCCGGTTCGGCGATATGCTGCGTCAGCCAGCGCACCAGCGCATGTTCGCTTTCCAGCTGGCTGGCTGCCTCCTGCAGCAGTTCGCTGATATGCAGGATGTCGGTTAAACGGCGTTCACCGCCGACCGTCACCAGCAGATTTTCCGCAATCTGCCGCGCGCTCATCAGCGCACGCAGCATCGGCATCACCCCGCGCTGGCGCCAGATTTGCCGGTAGATGCTGAACTCTTCAACCAGCGCGTCCCACGCTCGTTCATCCTGATTGAGGCGTTCAATATCCAGCGCATTCAAGCCGAATATCGATGTTGCCAGCGCACTGCGTAGCGTATTTTCTCGTTCGGGAGCCAGTACCGCCTGCAGTAGCCATAAAATCTCCTGCGCTTCCGGCGTGTCGAAAACGCTATCGCGGTTAGAGAGATACACCGACGGGATCGCCAGCGCCCGTAAGGCATCCCGGATCAACGAGGCTTCCTGACGGTTACGTACCAGAACCGTGATATCGGAGGCCTGAACCGGCCGGGCTGCTTTGTCATTACGCCAGAGCAACGCGCGCCCCTGTTGACCGGCGCTTAGCCAGTCGCGAATTTGCGCCGCGCACAGCTGCGCCATATACGTCTGATAGTCACCGGATCCCACGGCCTCGCCCGGCATCAGCCAGATGTTCATTGCCGGAACCGCGTCGTTATCCACGGTAAAGCGCAGCCCGTGGTTTTTCCCGGCCGGTTTGACCGGCAAGAAAGGGATCTCCCGGAACATAAAGGGGTTATCGCTCAGGCTGAACAGGCGGTTAACGCTTTCAACCACCCCGGGAGCAGAGCGCCAGTTGGTATCCAGCGTATAATGAGCCGCCACATCGCCACGCGCTTTCATATAGGTGAAAATATCCGCGCCGCGGAAGGCATAGATGGCCTGCTTGGGGTCGCCGATAAGCAGCAGCGCCGTCTCCGGCTGCTGCCGCCAGATACGGCGAAAAATTCGGTACTGCTGCGGGTCGGTGTCCTGAAATTCATCAATCATCGCCACCGGGAAACGCTGACGAATGGCGCTGGCCAGCGCTTCTCCGCTCTCGCCGCGCAGCGCATCATCCAGCCGACTGAGCATGTCATCAAAACCGAGCTCGCCGCGCCGACGCTTTTCCCGGGCGACCGCTTCGCGGATCTCCACCATCGCCCTGGCGATAACCAGATCCGTCAGCGTCAGCGGAGAAGAGAGCAGCTCTTCAACCGCACTGAACAGCGGATGCACCGGCGGCTCACCGCCGGCTTTAGTTCGTTCATGTAAGAAGGCCTGCGAGAATTTCTCCAGCGCGTCAGGAAGTTGATAACCGAGCGTCTCTTCCTGCGCCCAGGCGTTGATTTTCTCTATCCACTTTCCCTGGTTGCCGCGATTGAACTTACGGCGGTCGAGGCCGGAGTTCTCCAGCACCCCCTCAATCTCAGCAACCTGTTCCCGCCACTGTGTTTTCATGGCGTTAATGCGCGCAATAATGTGCTGATGGCGTTCGGCCAGCGTCTCTTCCGCTGCCGGCGGGGATTTGAGCTGCGGAGCTTCGCCCTGCAACCAGCGATCGAGGGATTTCAACAGATCGCGCGGACCTTTCCACGCCTCATGAATGACGGCGGCGATCTCCCGCGGCAACGGATAGCAATGTCGACGCCAGAAGTCTGCGCAGGCCTGGTAACGCAGCCGGGATTCATCTTCGATCAGCTGCTGCTCAAAGAGCATGCCGGACTCAAAGGCATTGAGACTCAGCATCCGCTGACAAAAGCCGTGAATGGTAAATACCGCCGCTTCGTCCATCTGTCGTTCCGCCAGCAGCAGCGTATTCGCCGCCTGGTTCTTATCCGCAATTTCAGCCAGCAAAGCGCTATAGAGGGGATCGGTCGCGCTGTCGCGCAGGCAGGCAATGCGCAGCTCGTGGATATTGCTGCGAATACGGCCGCGCAGTTCTTCGGTGGCCGCTTCGGTGAAGGTCACCACCAGCAGCTCTTCCACGCTGACCGCACGAGGAAAGGCGGATTCCCCGCCAAGCCCCAGCAGTAGCCGCAGGTACAGTGCGGCGATGGTAAAGGTTTTTCCGGTGCCCGCAGAGGCTTCTATCAGGCGCTCACCCGTCAAGGGCAAGCGCAGGGGATCCAGAGACTCGGCGGTTTCGGTCATTCGTTCTCTCGCATCAGGGGTAAGGATTTCTGCAATGCGCTGACGTTTTCCCAGACTTTGCCACCTTCAGGATGGACGTAATCGGTCTTGCCATTCTGGCTGCCGGAAATCTGGGACAATATCGCCATGCCTTGCGGAACCACCACCGTCTGATGGAAGAAGTCGGCAAGTTTTTGCGGCGTCAGCAGTTTTATCTGAGCCACTACTTTATCACGTGAATCGAAGCGCATATTACCGCGATCGAAATCTTTGCTCAGCTGCGAGGCTTCGCCGCCCAGGGTTTGCGGCGCCTGAGTCATCTGGCTTATCACCGCCTGCTGGATTTGCGCAAACTCTGCCGGGCTCATCGCCCGCAGTTTAGCTTCCGCAGTCGGGAAGAACGCCTGGAAGCGCTGCCAGAGGAAAGCAGGCTGTTTATCGCTGCTTTGCAGCAGGAAGCCCATCCCCCACTGGCGCCCGACGTTCATCGGGAAAGCAAAGACCGCGTAGCCAAGCTGCTCTTCGGTGCGCAGCTGGTTATAGAACCACGGCTGAATAATCTGCCCGAGCAGGGAGCTGGCGGCGGAGCTGCTGTATTCATCCACCTTCGGCGGGGCGAAGACGGCGGCCAGCGCTGAATCGGTGCTGTTACCGGTTTTTTCAAAAATCGCCAGTTGCTGACTGTTGATCAGGACGTCTTTGTTGCGACACCACTCATTGCCATCAGATCCCAGCTGCTGCTGGATCTGACGCGCCATGGCGGTGGACTGTTCAGCGGTGAGGTTGCCGATCACCAGCAGCTCCGGGCGCCCTTTCGCTTTCAGGTTGTCGCGATAGGCCAGTACCTCTTGCAGGCTAATTGACGGCAGCAGCGCCCGGCGCTCCTCGCGCTGGAAATAGGGCACCTGGGACAACATCTGAACCGGCATGATCGCCTGGTCGTAGGCTTTACCTTTGTCCGCCGAGTCCATCATCTGCGCATACCAGGATTTGGCCTGCTCCAGCTGCTCTTCGGTCGGCGTATAGCTGAAATAGCCGTCCAGCAACGCGGTAAACAGCTGCGGCAGCCGCTGGGTATAGCCATTGGCATTGACCATTAATCCGTTATTGGCGCCGGTTGAGAAGGAGATGCCGCCCACCGCTGCCTGGTTGCTGAGCTGATCGAGAGCGATGCCTGCCAGATAGTCATTCAGCGCGAACATGACCTGGCTACGAGCGCTGTCCATGGCCTGCGGATTACGCAGCACCAGAGAAACGTCAGCCTTTGGCTCGCTGGCGAAGAACTGACTGGGCGCATAGACCACCCGCAGCGTCGGCTCATCAACGATCAGCTGCGGATGCGGGTAGGCTTTATCGCTTTTAATCAGCGTAAAATCGTCAGGAATATAAGGGTTCAACACCGGCAGCTTCAGGTCGATAGCGCTCGCCTTCTGCTGCCAGTCGCTAAAGGTCTGCGCGCTGATCTTGTCGACCTGATACGGCGCATTCACAAAGTAAGCGGTTTTGTTATGCGGCTCTTGCGGGCTGATATACCAGACGCGTGCATTTTGCGGCGTCATCATGGCCAGCCGGTCTTTAATCGCCTGCGGATCGTAGCGATCGGCGATGTTGACCACGTCCAGCGCATGCTCCACCGGTACGCGAATCATGGTGTCCGCCAGCCATTCCACGTAATCCATATCGCGGCTGATCGACGGATAGCGGAAATCAAGCGCCAGAACATGGGACAGCTCATCGAAATAGCGTTTGTCGATGCCCTGGCTACGCAATAGGTTGAGGTAGCTGAAGATCGCCGCCGCCACTTCATCACGGTGCGCCAGACCTTTGTCGGTCAGGGTCGCCGAAATCGCCAGCACGCCGCTGTTGCCGTTGACCGCCGGATCGGAGTCCGCGCGAATCCCCTCGACCAGGCCTTGCTGCTGCAGCCAGTCAGATAAGGTTCCCGGGCTGCGGTTGCCGATCATGTAGGTCACCAGCTCGTCGGTTTTGCTGCGGAATTGCTCGCTGTTGTTATCAATACGGAATTCAACGCGCAGCACTTTGCGCGGCATTGCCGGGACGTAGTGAATGATGATGCCCTTTTGCGCATCGGTCACGACCGGGACGGTGATTTCCGGTTTGTTGATATTGTGGTTTGGCACCCGGCCATAGGTTTTCGCCGCGATGCTCGCCAGTTCTGGCAGCGGTTTGTTGCTGTAAATGACCGCCTTCATCAGGTTCGCCGAGTACCAGCTGTCGCGGAAAGTATGCAGGGCGTCGAGCACCGGTTTACCGGGCTTGTCGCTAAGCGTCTCAAGGTTACCGCCGGAAAAATGCGAAGCCGGGTGCGCCGGGTTAATGGTTTCGGCACTCACCTGGGCCATGCGCATCCCGTCACGGGTGCGCGCCATGGTCAGCTCGGCGTTGACCGCATTGCGCTCGCGATCGGCATATTTTTTATCCAGCAGCGGAGCGGCAATGGCATCCGCCAGACGATCGACCGCGCCGTCAAGGGCATCGTTTTCGACTTCAAGATAGAAGGCGGTGCGATAAGGCGCGGTACTGGCATTATGGCTGCCGCCGTGCATTTTCAGAAATTCGGCGAGGCTGTCCGGCTGCGGATAATTTTGCGAGCCCATCAGCGTCATGTGCTCCAGAAAATGCGCCAGCCCCTGATGATCGACGGGATCCTGCAGCGACCCCACGGGCACCACCAGCGCAGACAGGGATTTCACCGCCTGCGGATCGGAAACCAGCAGGACCACCATGCCATTATCCAGGCGAATGGCCTGATACTGTCGGGGATCTTTTTCGCTTTTACGAATGGTTTCCTGAATCGGTTGCCATCCGGTATCTGCCTGACTTAACGGCGCCCAAAGGGCAGCCAGTACTAAAATAACCTTGAACCATACACTGCGGGGCATTCACGAACCTCATCATTAACAAACTTTGCGCTGACTGCGTCAGCGTTATGCACATCAGTCCGTGATTGGTTGCGCATGATAATTGAACACCTTATTCTGCGCAATTTTTATACTATTACAAATTTATTCGGACTGATGGAAACGAAATATCGGCAACAGGTAGCGCTGTGTTTGCGTGATAATTTCTTCATAGTAAGCCGGTTCAAGCGTGCGCCAGAGGCGTTGATACCACACATCCGTCCCTTCGCCACTGACCACCATATTACCTTCATAGACCTGAAGAAATTTGCTACGCGCTTTTTGTTGCGTCTCTTCGTCCGTTAACATGACATCCTTTTCAGCGTCATAACAGACTTTTAGCCATGCACCGCCGCTTTCCGGCAGTAACAGCAGCGGTCTGGACATGCCTTGCAGGTAGCCTTCTACCAGCTGATCAAGGTACGCTTTGGCCTGTTCCTGCGCCAGAGGCGGGAAACGCCACTCGCCCTCTTTGCGCACCAGCAGCCGGCTTTCACCGGTTCCGCCGCTAGCACAGTAGACAAGGTGTTCCAGCCAAAGTTGCATCCCCTGCGCGACGCTCAGCAGCGACGGTCGCCAACGCAGCAGACCGTCAGATTGTACCTGCTGTAGCCACCCCGTAATGTTGACTCCGTGACATTGCAGATCGATTTCCATGCTCTGCCCCGGCTGACGGCTGGCAATGACCCGCTCCGCAAGGTTCTGCATCTCCTGACGCTGCGTCTCCCAGGCCAGCTCACCAAAAGCGCCAAACGGCAGTTCTCCCGCGGCGCGGAAGCGACGATACATCGTCGACGCATCCTGTTGTTCAATCAGCGTATTCAGCAACTGCTGGTTCAACTGATAACGGCTAAGTCCTTCGAGGGTGAACGGCTCGTCATCGGGAATTTCACTCTCTTCAGAACGGAAGTTAACCCGCAGGCGCTGCTGGAAAAAGGCGCGTACCGGGTGTTGCCAGAATCGCAGCAGCTGTTCAAATGGCAGCGTTTCGATAACCGGCGCCGGCAACGGCTGGATAAAGTCGCCATGCGCCTCTCCCTGCTGGCTGGCAGCCGCCAGCCACTCCCGGGCGTAGCTCTGATATTCATCATCACGGAAATTGGCCGCATCAAAGGGCATGCGCGTATGCAGATGGGTGATATGTGCTTTGACGCGTCGCTCGCTGGCGTCACAATCCAGCGCCTCATCCCCGGCCAGGCAGTGGCTCTGGCCAATATAGTCCGCCAGTTCTTGCACCAGCACCGAAGGATAGCGTTCGCTATTGTCCTGAATCGAGCGGCCGATGTAGCTGATATACAATGTCTGTTCGGCGGACATCAGCGCCTCCAGGAACAAATAGCGGTCATCATCACGACGGCTGCGGTCGCCGCGCTGCGGTTTCTGACTCATTAAATCGAAGCCCAGCGGCGCCAGCGTCCGCGGATAAACGCCGTCGTTCATCCCGAGCAGGCACACCACTTTGAACGGTATGGAGCGCATCGGCATCAGGGTACAGATGTTGATCGGCCCGGCGAGGAAGCGCTGGCTGATACGCTGCTGGTCCAGCCGCTGCGCCAGCTCATCGCGCAATAAAGATAGAGGAACGGACTGCTCATATTGTGCCTGGGCACCTTCGCCAATCACCGTCTGCCATTGCTGTTCAATCAGCGCCAGCGCCGCTTCGGTGTCGCCGTCGGGCAAGAAAAAGTCATTGAGCAGTTCGCGACAAAGCGGCAGCCATTCCGCCAGCGGACGTTCCTGCGCCAGCTTCCGGCGCCAGAGGTTGAGCTGCATCAGCAACGAAGCCAGATTACCCACCAGTTCAGCGATCAGCCCGCTGGATTCATCATAGGGCAGGACCGACTGCCATTCGCCCTGGCTGCTGTCCATCGCATAACCCAGCAGCATCCGCGTCAGGCCAAAGCGCCAGGTGTGTTGCCCGGTGGCAGGCAGATCCAGTTCGCGCACATTATCGTCATCCATTCCCCAGCGCACGCCGGATTCATTAACCCACTGACGCAGATAGCGCAGCCCCTCTTCGTCAATGTTAAAGCGCGCGGCGAGCACCGGAACATCCAGCAGAGCCAGGACATCTTCGCTGGCAAAGCGGCTGTCGGGCAGAGCAAGCAGCGTAATAAATGCCTGCAGAGCCGGATGCGATTCTGTGGCGCGCCGGTCGGAAATCGCCCACGGTAGCCAGCGTTCACCGCTGGCGCTGCCGAATACCGCCTGAATGTAAGGGCTGTAGCTGTCGATATCCGCCACCATCACGATAATATCGCGCGGCGTCAGTTCAGGATTCGCCTCCAGCATCGCCAGCAGCCGGTCATGCAGCACCTCGACCTCACGCTGCGGACTATGGCAGACGTGGAGGGTCAGGCTACGATCGTCGAGTGCCAGCGGGCGTTTGCCGTGACTGTGGGCAAACTCTTCGGCGCTTCTTCCGGCCACTGCGGTATTGCGCAGTTCGAGGATATCCGCCTGCAAATTGTGCAGCAGATTATCCGGCGTAATATCGACAAAGGCATCCAGCTCTTCATAACGATCCAGCCCGGCCAGCAGATAGATGTAGTCGCGACCCAGCTTCCCCCAGGAAGCGAGCAGAGGATTACCGACGTCCTGTTCCCCCGCATCGTTAAACAATGCTGGCGCCTGCCCGGTATCGCGAAACAGCGGGAGTTCGCGCGGTTCACGATGATGACGGCGCTGGCGTGACAGCAGTTTCGCCAGAAAGGCCGGGTCTTTAATATCGCCCCAGTAGTAACGACAGGGGTTGGTGAACAACACATACACATCGACGTGCTTGCCCAGCGCCTGAAGCGCCTGCAGGTAAACCGGCGGCAGCGCCGAAATTCCGCAAATAAAAACCCGCGAAGGTAGCCCGGCCGGAGGTTCATCCGCCGCTTCCAGCGTGCTGATAAAGCGCTGGTACAGATTGGCACGATGCCAGAGCGGCTGCCCCAGCGCAGCGGTATGGTCGACCAGCGCCTTCCATAACGGCGCCTGCCACTGCTGGGCGTCGCCGAGGCCATCGACGCGCTCATTGGCCTCCCAGCGCATCAGCCATTCCGGGCGATAGACCAGATACTGGTCATAGAGGTCGGCGACCCGGGCTGCCAGCTGAAACAGTTTGCGCTTGTCGCTATCGTCGCTGAGATAGTGGCGTAACAGCGTAAAAGCCTCATCGTCAAGATGTTGCGGCAGGAGGGTCATCAGTTTCCAGCTCATGCTCTGCTTACTGAAGGCGCTTTCCCCGGGTATATCCGACAGTACGCGGACAAACATGTCCCAGATAAAGCTCGCCGGCAGCGGGAAGTCGATATTGGCGGCAATGCCAAACCGTTTTGCCAGCGTCATCTGTAGCCACTGCGCCATCCCGGTACTTTGCACCAGCACCATTTCCGGCATGAAAGGGTCATCCAGCCGCTGGCGCTCGACGATAAATTCCATCAACGCTTCAAGAACATCCAGACGGTTTGAGTGGTACACCCTTAACATATTCGCTCCTGACTACTGACTGACCGGGCAATGCAGCCGGGTCATCTGCACCCGTTTATCCACGGGCATGGTGATCGTTACCGTGATGCTGACACATCTGGCCGCCGATGTCTGCAAGCGGGTAACGGACCCGCCGGGTGGGATCTCCGGAGGGTTCATCTGACCATAGCGCCACGCGTCGCGCCACAGCTGGCGATATTGATTTAACTGGATAAAACCATTGGCCAGCCCACGCTGGTAGCCGCCAAGGGCGGTCACCACCATAACCAGTAACGTCATCGCCAGCAGTGTTTCCGGCAGGCTAAAACCTTGCTCATGGTTCACGGCATCCGACACAGATTCGCCTCCGTTAGTGGACAAAAGTCGCTCCAGCCGTGGGGAGAAAAGCGCACCACGCCCTCTTCAACCCGACCAGATTGCCACAGCAAAATGCGACCGCCGCTGGCGATTAACAGGGCGGATGCATCGTCAAAAATGCGCAGGCAGGCGCGCCAGCCCCCGGCAGCAGAATCACGGCAGGCGTTGGCATCGTGTACCGTCCACGCCAGAGTTTTTCCCCACTGCAGCGCGGAGTGCGCACCGGCAGTTTCGCGGATCGCCTGAGTTTCACCCGCGGTTTGCGCCAGCAGGGAGCGCTGCTGCTGGTTCAGCCCTTGCAATAACATACTGCCGAGCGCCAGCAGCAAAAGCACCATCAGCAACGAGGAGGCTCCCCGCTGGCGGTTCATAAGTTATACCCGGTCACGCGGTATTCCGCCTGAGCCGAAATATGGGGATCCGCAACCGCATGCGCCGCCAGCATGACGGTAAGCTCCGGAGCAAATCCGGCGATATCCTGGCGGGTAACCTGAAAATGGGTCACGTTGAGTGCTCCGGGATTCGTCATTTTTTCCCATCCCCCGTCGCTGCAGCTGGTCACACCGCGCCGCGTTTCCAGCGCCCCATTGTTCAAACGAAATCCTGTCGCATCAGACATTGCTTCCGGCGTGGCATCCCACGCGCCGTTGCTATTACTATCCCAGCGGACGATCGCACAGCGACCATCGCTGGCGATAAGCAACGGTTGTCCCACGCACTCCCCGGCGCAATAGCCCGCACGCTGCAGATGTTTTGCTACCGTATACACGCGCTGCCAGAGTTCGTTATCCAGAGACTGCTGCTGCGTCTGCCGCAGTGTCTGCCGTTGCAGAGCAGGCAGAAAACGCGATGCGCCCATCAGTAAAATCGCGCTGATGGCCATTGAGATAAGCGTCTCGGCCAGCGAAAAACCTCGGGGAATCAGAGGCACGATGCGTTCTCCTCGTTGCGGCACAGGCGAATTCGCCCCCAGCCAGATACGATAATATTCCAGCTCCCCCCCGCGCTTTGCAGCCGGATATGTCCGGCCCAGGCGCTGTTACGCAACCCGTAAAAACCTAATCCCGGCGTGATGTGGCTGAGCGCCACTTCCGGCCAACGCGGCAGCAGCGTAAACGGCGTTACTGCCGCACACTCCGCCAGCGTATCTTCGGCGCTCAGACACCAGACGCCGCCGCTTTGCCCCACGCTCACCAGCCGGTTGCGGTTATACCAGTTCGCGTCGTCGCGTAGCAGCACCAGGTAGTCGCGCACCTGGCTGGCGGTTTGCCATAAGCGCTGTTGTTGCTGCCAGCTCTGCCAGCCGTACAGCCCTCCTGCGCTGAGAATAAGCACCAGCGTCAGCGTTATCAGGGTTTCAATCAGGGTGTAGCCACGTTGTCTGTTCATGGCGCGAGTATGGGGAAAAAACGGCGCGGAGACGACGGGCAAAATAGCCTTTCGCGAGGCGTGCCGAAGCCAGGCATCAGGTTTGCAGACGATTACAGAAAATCAGGAAGCGAGTTTGCGCAGGCAAAAAAAACCGGCGCCTCAGGCACCGGTTTTTATCTCTTTACGACATCCTGTGCCGGGCGAATTAAATCGCCACCGGCGCTTTAATCCCCGGATGCGGGTCATAGCCTTCGATGTCGAAGTCTTCAAAACGGTAGTCGAAAATCGACGCTGGTTTCCGTTTGATGATCAGCTTCGGCAATGGACGAGGTTCGCGGCTCAGCTGCAGATCCGTCTGTTCAAGGTGGTTGCTGTAGAGGTGAGTATCCCCACCGGTCCAGACAAAATCACCGACTTGCAGATCGCACTGCTGGGCGACCATGTGCACCAGCAGCGCATAGCTGGCGATGTTAAACGGCAGGCCGAGGAACACATCGCAGGAACGCTGATACAGCTGGCAAGAGAGTTTGCCGTCCGCGACGTAGAACTGGAAAAACGCGTGGCACGGCGCCAGCGCCATTTTATCCAGCTCGCCGACGTTCCACGCAGAAACGATGATGCGACGTGAATCCGGATCGTTTTTCAGCTGTTCCATCACCGTGCTGATCTGGTCGATATGGCGGCCGTCCGGCGCAGGCCAGGAACGCCACTGTTTGCCGTAAACCGGCCCCAGATCGCCATTTTCATCCGCCCACTCGTCCCAGATAGTGACGTTGTTTTCATGCAGATACGCGATGTTGGTGTCACCCTGGAGGAACCACAGCAGTTCATGGATGATGGAGCGTAAATGACAGCGCTTGGTCGTCACCAGCGGGAAGCCTTCCTGCAGGTTAAAACGCATCTGATGGCCGAAGATGGAGAGAGTGCCGGTACCGGTGCGGTCATTTTTTTGCGTGCCCTCGGCGAGCACTTTCTGCATCAAATCAAGATACTGTTTCATGGTTCCTCAAGAAGTTTGTTGCTGCGGACGACGACGGTACGCCCAGACCATCATAATGATACCCGCAAGCACCATTGGGATCGAAAGAATCTGCCCCATGCTGATGTACTGTACCCATTCACCGGTGAACTGCTGGTCTGGCTGGCGGAAGAACTCCACGATAATACGGAACAGGCCGTAGCCAATCAGGAACAGACCGGATACCGACCCGGTCGGACGCGGTTTACGGATAAACAGGTTCAGAATCAGGAACAGGACGACCCCTTCCAGCGCCAGCTCGTACAGCTGCGAAGCGTGACGCGGCAGCGCGCCGTAGGTATCAAACAGCGATTGCCATTCCGGATGAGACGGCAGCAGCGCCAGATCTTCCGCGCGCGAGCCGGGGAAAATCATCGAATAATGGAAGCTCGGATCGACGCGGCCCCACAGTTCACCGTTGATAAAGTTGCCCAGACGCCCCGCCCCGAGGCCAAAGGGGATCAGCGGCGCGATAAAATCGGCGACCTGGAAGAAAGTGCGTTTAGTGCGTCTGGCAAAAATGATCATCACGAGGATGACACCAATCAGGCCGCCGTGGAACGACATGCCGCCGTCCCAGACGCGGAACAGATACAGCGGGTCCTGCAGGAAAACCGGCAGATTATAGAACAGGACATAGCCGATACGGCCACCGAGGAAAACGCCAAGGAACCCGGCATACAGCAGGTTTTCGACTTCGTTTTTGGTCCAGCCGCTGCCCGGACGGTTGGCCCGACGGGTGGCTAGCCACATCGCAAAAACAAAGCCGACCAGATACATCATCCCGTACCAGTGGAGGGAGACCGGCCCAAGGGAAAATATGACCGGATCAAAATCCGGAAAATGCAGGTAGCCACTATTCATCTGTCACCATAAAGACTTGTTATTCCGCCGAAAGTGGACAGCGGTGATCATACACGCCCGACCTATACGGGTGCTCCAAGGGGGCGAATAATAGCATAAGGTTAATTCGCTGGCCGTGCCGTTGTTGTAAAAGATATGTATACGGATGCTAACGGCACACGGGAGTTTTCCCGGAGGCGGTGCCGATCACCTGTCCGGGTTACCTGACTGAGCCGTTATTTTGCCGGGTGGCGCTACGCTTACCCGGCCTACCGCTCTCTAACGGCTAACGGCCGCCGCGGATCAAGCCGCCCAGACCGCGTCGCTCCATGAAGGCCGCCACCTGATGGCGAACCTCGGTGGCCATCTGCGCTTCAAGGCTCCGACGCGACAGTTCCTGAGCTTCGGCAATATCGATACGTCGCAGCAGGTATTTGACCCTCGCCACCGAACGACCGTTCATGGACAGGTGGCGATAGCCAAGACCAATCAGGATCGTCACGCACATCGGATCGCCCGCCATTTCACCGCACAGCCGCAGGTCAATGCCGAAGCGTTCGGCATCATGCGCAATCATCGCCAGCGCCCGCAGCACCGCGGGATGCAGGCTGTCATACATGCTGGCAACCCGGGTGTTGTTGCGATCGACGGCGAGGATATACTGAGTCAGGTCATTGGTCCCTACCGAGATAAAATCCACGCGGCTGGCAAGATTCGGCAGCATAAAGACCATCGAAGGCACTTCCAGCATTACGCCAAGACGCGGGCGAGGAATAGCGTAGCCAATCATCTCTTCGACTTCACGGCTGGCGCGATCGATCAGACGGCGCGCCTCATCCACCTCATCAAGACTGGTCACCATCGGCAGCAAAATACTCAGGTTGCCGGTGGCGGCATTGGCACGCAGCATGGCGCGCACCTGGATGAGAAATATTTCCGGCTGATCGAGAGTAATGCGGATGCCGCGCCAGCCGAGGCACGGATTCTCTTCGCTAATCGGCATATACGGCAGCTGTTTATCGGCGCCGATATCCAGCGTACGCAGGGTCACGGGCTTTTCATTAAACATCTGCAGCATGCCCTGATACTGGGCGACCTGCTCCTCTTCCGACGGGAAACCGCTTTGCAGCATAAACGGGATTTCGGTCCGGTACAGGCCGATGCCGTCGATAAAGTTGCCAAGCTTTTCTTCATGTTCCAGGCTCAGGCCAGCGTTCAGCATGACCTTCACCCGCTCGCCGCTTTTCAGCTCGGAAGTGTGTTCCAGATCGTCTTCCGCCAGCCGGCTGAGTTCGTTCTCTTCGCTGACCAGACGCTGATATTCTTGCAGCAGCGCCGGTTCCGGGTCGACCAGCAGTTCGCCGCGGTAGCCATCCACCACCAGCATGTGGCCGTGGAGCAGCGAAGGCTGGATATCAGCCCCCATAACCGTCGGGATCCCCAGCGCCCGCACCATAATGGCGGCGTGGGAGTTGGCTGCGCCATCGCGGACGACGACGCCCGCCAGTCGGTCCTGCGGAACTTCCGCCAGCGTCGTCGCTGACAGCTCGTCGGCCACCAGCACAATACGCGCCGGCCAGGTATTAGGCCCCTGAATCGTATCATCGAGATGGAAAAGCAGGCGCTGACCCAGCGTACGCAAATCGCCGGCCCGCTCTTTCAGATACCCGTCGCTCAGCGCGGCAAACTGTTCGGCGAACTTCTCGATGATCTTCTTCACCGCCCATTCTGCCACCGCGCCTTTATCGACTTCTGCAAACAGCTCGCGACGCAGACGCGCGTCGGACAGGAGGTGTGAATAGAGATCGAAGATCGCCGAAGTCTCTTTTTGCGCCCCGGCGGCATAACGCTTGCTGTAGCGACGAAACTCGTTCGCCGCCTCTTCCAGCGCACCGGTCAATCGTTCGCGTTCGGAAGCGGTATCAAGCGTCGATGCCTCATACACCTGTTCCATGAGCGGCAGACTGATGTCCATCCAGCCTTCGGCAATGGCCACCCCGGAGGAGGCGGGCAGCGCGCGAATACGCGTCTGTCGATACTGGCCAAACAGCGCGGTCAGCTGAGACTGGGAAAGAATGGCGGCCATTTGCGTCGCCAGGGTGACGAGAAACGACTCTTCGCTTTCATCAAACTGACGCAGCTCACGCTGCTGCACCACCAGCACACCCAGCAGCTGACGCCGCTGGATAATCGGGACGCCAAGAAAAGCGCGGAAGCGATCCTCTTTGACGGCAGGAATATATTTAAAGCTGGGATGTTTTTGCGCATCGGCAAGGTTGATAGGCTCCGCAAGGCGCCCGACCAGGCCAACGAGGCCTTCGTCAAACGCGAGCGCAACGGTACGCCCGCGAGGTTTTTTCAGCCCGCGAGTGGCCATAAGGTAATAACATCGTCGGTCGTGATCGGCCAGGTAAACCGAACAAACTTCCGTTTCCATCGCTTTGCAGATATCGGTGACCAGGATATCCAGCGCCTCGTTTAAACGCGGCGCGCTCGCGACCTTCTCGACGATTTCTCGTAACCGAGTGAGCATAATATGCGTGGCTTAACCTCTTTTACGTCGATAAGCAGGCGCGCTTTGCGGTTTAGGTGCACTTTCCGCCAGCGACATGGTCACGCTGGCAAACTCTTTCATCACCCGGCGGTACACGTCGCGCTTAAACGACACCACCTGACGAACCGGGTACCAGTAACTTACCCAGCGCCAACCATCAAACTCAGGTGTACTACTGGTTTGCATATTGATTTCCGCATCGCTGCCGATCAACTGCAGGAGAAACCACTTCTGTTTCTGGCCGATACAAACCGGCTTTGTGTCCCAACGCACCAAACGTTTAGGCAACTTGTAACGCAGCCAGTTACGGGTTGAGGCCAGGATTCGCACATCTTTACGACTTAACCCAACCTCTTCGAACAATTCCCGATACATTGCCTGCTCGGCTGATTCCCCTGGATTAATGCCCCCTTGCGGGAACTGCCACGAGTGCTGACCATAGCGCCTGGCCCACATAACCTGGCCCTGGCGATTACAGATTACAATACCGACATTTGGGCGGTAGCCATCGTCATCAATCACCGGACTACCTCAAAATAATCTTCAATGTGAATGATTGTTTCACACTCGCTGTAAACGGTAAACCACTCTGTTGTCACTGTGCGATCGAATAACATTTGAATAACTCACAGTAATCAGCAGAGTTATAAACAACGAAAGCGATCGAGAGCCCATTTTATTCACTTTTTCTGTGGATAGAGTTGTGAAGAAGTATGGAATTACCCAGGGAAAACCCAGAGTAGTCCGAAGTGCTTACGAATAGCATAATTTAATAATGGCATTATATTCATGATGTTATCACATATATCTTTCAGTAATTACAGTTAAACGTGATGATCATCACATATGCGATCCTGGAACTGATGAAAGATCGAACAATGTCGATTTTATCCACAGATTATCCGAGTCCACTGGGCACAATTTGTCTAAAAATTCGATTTTCGTCGCACGTCAAGGCTGTAAATGGAAACAGTAGTGCCGCTTTTCCCCAGTTATCCCACTTTTCTGTGGATAACATGGTGTAAGATCCTGTTCATTGCCAGTGACCAGTTCTGGAAAACCCGCGACTACTCTTTTCACAACGACAAAAAAATGAAAAAAAAACCATACGAATCATCAAATTGTCATAGTTACCCAGGAAAAGGTAAACTCTATCCACAACGCACTGAAATACCGTTCATTTTTTAACCAGAGGTTTTGCCGTATGCCCGCCATCGCGCCGTTAACGTCCCCACCGCAAACCCAGCAGCAGCTCCTGGCCCAGGCGCAGGGGCTGGCAGGCTACTCGCTGGGCGAACTGGCGGCGCTGGCAGGGATTCCCATTCCACGCGATTTAAAGCGCGATAAAGGCTGGATCGGTATTCTGCTGGAGATTTGGCTGGGCGCCAGCGCCGGGAGTAAACCCGAGCAGGATTTCGCCGCGCTGGGCGTCGAACTGAAGACCATTCCTGTCGATAGCCAGGGCCGTCCGCTGGAAACCACCTTCGTTTGCGTCGCCCCGCTCACTGGTAACAGCGGCGTGACCTGGGAGAGCAGTCACGTGCGCCATAAGCTCAAACGCGTTCTGTGGGTGCCGGTGGAAGGGGATCGCGCCATTCCGCTGGCGGAACGCCGCGTCGGCGCTCCGCTGCTGTGGAGCCCCAGTGAAGAAGAGGATCGCCAGCTGCGAATGGACTGGGAGGAGCTGATGGATCTGATTGTGCTCGGCCAGGTGGAGCGCATCACCGCCCGTCATGGCGAGGTACTGCAGTTGCGCCCGAAAGCCGCCAACAGCAAAGCGTTAACCGAGGCGATTGGCGCCCGCGGTGAGCCGATTCTCACGCTGCCGCGCGGCTTCTACCTGAAGAAAAATTTCACCGCCGCCCTGCTGGCCCGTCATTTTCTCCTCGGCCACGATTAATTTTTTGTTCTGCCTGCCAGGTTGCATATAATTGCGACTTTCTTTTTTGCAGGACTTTGAACAATGTTATTTGCATGGATAACCGATCCCAACGCCTGGCTGGCGCTCGGTACACTGACGCTGCTGGAGATCGTGCTGGGGATCGATAATATTATTTTTCTCTCTCTGGTTGTTGCCAAACTGCCCACCGCCCAGCGTGCTCACGCAAGACGTATCGGGTTGATGGGCGCGATGCTGATGCGCCTGGGGCTGCTGGCCTCTATCGCCTGGGTCGTGAAGCTGACCAATCCGCTGTTTACCGTTTTCGATCAGGCGATCTCGTTTCGCGATTTGATCTTACTGCTCGGCGGTCTGTTCCTGATCTGGAAGGCGAGTAAAGAGATCCACGAGTCGATCGAGGGCGAAGAGGAAGGGCTGAAAACCAACGTCCATTCATTTATGGGCGCCATCGTGCAGATCATGATACTGGATATCATTTTCAGCCTCGACTCGGTCATTACCGCCGTTGGGCTGTCGGATCATCTGTTCATCATGATGGCTGCGGTGGTGATTGCCGTCGGCGTAATGATGTTCGCCGCCCGACCGATTGGCGACTTTGTTGACCGTCATCCGTCGGTTAAAATGCTGGCCCTGTCGTTTCTGATTCTTGTCGGCTTCACCCTGATGCTGGAAAGCTTCGAGATCCATATTCCGAAAGGCTACATCTACTTCGCGATGTTCTTCTCGATTGCCGTCGAAAGCCTTAACCTGCTGCGTAATAAAAAAAATCCGCTGTAAGCCACAAAAATGCAGCCCAAACCTGGGCTGCAAACTTTTTTAAGACTTTACTGCTTTTTATGTCTCACAAATCAGGCTATTAATACACTGGTGTGAGGTGCGACCATTCAAGAGGTAATGACGATGAAAAAATGGGCAGTATTGATTTCCGCCGTGGGACTGGCGTTCTCGGTTTCCGGTTGCAGCAGCGATTACGTGATGGCGACAAAAGACGGACGCATGATCCTGACCGATGGTAAGCCAGCCGTTGATGATGATACCGGCCTCATCAGTTACGAAGATCAGCAGGGCAATAAAATGCAGATCAACCGCGACGATGTTTCGCAGATTATTAAACGTTAAGACTTTTCGTCGGCCAGCCGCCTGCCAGCACTCGCCTGGCGAGGCCGCCTTCCCCGACAGCGGACCCTCTTAATAAAGAGTCGGGATCCTCTGAAACCTCCGCAGCATCGCGTCTTCGGATTCTGAACCCCCGGCTTTTTTGATTTTTTTACTTCCTCTTTTTCTCCCCCTCTGCCATTTTGATACTCCTTTGTCGGGGAACTCCTGACCTTGTTAATAAAAAAGGAAGCCGGCTATGCAGTATCACCGTATCCCACACAGTTCTCTTGAAATCAGCACGCTCGGGCTGGGCACTATGACTTTTGGTGAGCAGAATAGCGAGGCCGACGCGCACCAACAGCTCGACTACGCTGTCAGCCAGGGCATTAACCTGATTGATGTCGCTGAAATGTATCCCGTACCGCCGCGCCCGGAGACCCAGGGGCTGACGGAAACCTACGTCGGCAACTGGCTGGCGAAACGCGGCAATCGCGAAAAGCTGATTATCGCCTCTAAAGTCAGCGGCCCTGCGCGTAATAATGACAGCAGCATTCGTCCGAACCATGCGCTGGATCGTAAAAATATCCGTGACGCGCTGCACGACAGCCTGAAGCGCCTGCAAACCGATTATCTCGATCTCTACCAGGTTCACTGGCCACAGCGCCCGACCAACTGCTTTGGCAAACTGGGCTATAGCTGGACCGACACCACGCCGGTCGTCACCCTGCTGGATACACTTGAAGCGCTCACCGAATTCCAGCGTGCCGGTAAAATCCGCTATATCGGCGTCTCCAACGAAACGGCCTTTGGCGTCATGCGTTATCTGCACCTGGCGGATAAACACGACCTGCCGCGCATCGTCACCATCCAGAATCCCTACAGCCTGCTGAACCGCAGCTACGAAGTGGGTCTGGCGGAAGTCAGCCAGTATGAAGGCGTTGAGCTGCTGGCCTACTCCTGTCTGGCATTTGGCACCCTGACCGGCAAGTATCTTAACGGTGCAAAACCGGCCGGCGCGCGTAATACGCTTTTCAGCCGCTTCACGCGCTACAGCAGTGAGCAGTCGCAGAAAGCGGTAGCGGCCTACGTCGATATCGCCAGACGGCATAACCTCGACCCGGCGCAGATGGCGCTGGCCTTTGTCCGTCGTCAGCCGTTCGTCGCCAGCACCCTGCTGGGCGCCACCACGCTGGAGCAGCTTAAAACCAACGTTGAGAGCCTGCATCTTGAGCTGAGTGAAGCGGTATTAGCGGAAATTGAAGCGGTGCATCAGGTCTATACCTACCCGGCACCGTAAGCGTCAACCCCTCCCGGATAGCGGCTGACGTCTTATCCGGGCTACCGCAAAGACTAAACAGTAGCCCGGCTAGCCTACTGCGAGCCGGGGATTCCCGGGTGACGCCGTAAACGGTTTACCCGGGCTACGACTGACGTCGGCCCCACAGCCACAGCGCGGCGATAGCCAGCGCAAACACCGCGCCAAAGCCAATCCCGACGCCCACCACCGGAATACCGATTCTCACCGCCAGCGAATAGAGCCCCAGCATCAGCAGCATGGCCACGTTTTCGCCGAGATTTTGTACCGCAATCGCGTTACCTGCACCAACGGTATGCTTACCGCGTTCCTGCAGCAGCGCATTGAGCGGCACAATAAAGAAGCCGCCGAAGATACCGAGCAGCAGCAGCAGAGCAAATGCCGGTAAAAGCGCCTGCTGTAAGGTGAAAAGGATCACCGCGACGCCGATTAAAACCCCGGCAGGCATGCAGCGCGAGACGGTTTGTAGGGTGACCAGCTTCGCCGCCGCGCCGGCGCCCAAGACGATCCCGACGGCCACCATCGCATTGAGATAGGTCGGCATGGCGTTACTGGTGATGCCAAGCGCCGCCGGTACCCACAGCACCAGCAGGAAACGCAGCGTCACGCCGGCGCCCCAGAACAGGCTGGTTCCCATCAGGGAGAAACGCGTTTCGCCATTACGCCATAGTGTCTTACAGGCGCTAAAGAAGCTGTGAGTCATCGGGGTAAAACGCCACGACTGGCCGGGACGCGCCGCCGGCAGCTTCGGGATCCACAGGTTGGCGATCACCGCCCCGCCATACACCAGCGCACAGATGGCCAGCGCGGCCAGCACATGCCAGTCGGCCAGAATACCGCCGGCCATCGATCCCAGTAAAATCGCCGCAATGGTAGACGACTCCATCAAACCGTTAGCTTTCACTAACTTATCCCCGGTGGTCAGCTCGCCAAGAATGCCGTATTTGGCCGGCGAATAGGCCGCCGCGCCCACCCCCACCAGGGTATAGCCGATAAACGGGTTCAGACCAAAACAGATGCAGCCAGCGCCAACCAGCTTCATGCCGTTGGCGACCATCATCACCCGCCCTTTGGCAAAGCTGTCGGCAAACTGGCCGACAAACGGCGCAAACAGTATGTAAGCACCTACAAACAACATCTGCATCACCGGCTGGCTCCAGTCCGGGTAGAACTGCTGCTTCATCAGCGCCAGCGTGGCAAACAGCAGCGCATTATCGCCAAATGCCGAGAGGAACTGGGCGCAGATGACCGCCATCATCCCTTTTGAGTACAGCGAAGTGTTAGTGTGTACTGACTCACTCATCAGAATCTTCCGTCTGCTCAACCATACCTTTCAGGGTGACAAAGTCCGGCTTGCCGCTGCCGAGAACCGGCAGTTGCTTCAACCAGCGAATGTCGCGCGGTACCGCCAGCTCCGGCACCCCATGTTCACGGGCGTAGCGCAGCAGTTTTTCACGGTTCAGTTCATTATCGGTGGTAAAGAGCACCAGCGCCTCGCCTTTACCGGCATCTTGTTTAATCGCCGTGGCATGCATCTTGTCAGGTGAGACGCCCAGAGCCACCTGCTCAACCATTTCCAGTGACACCATTTCGCCGGCGATTTTCGCGAAGCGCTTAGCACGCCCCTGAATGCGCACATAGCCCTGCTCGTCAAAGGTGACGATATCCCCGGTGTCATACCAGCCGCTCTCCATTTCGCCATGCTGATTTTCCGCCGTCGGTGTTTCCAGCACGCCCGGGTTCTCCACCCGCAGATAGCCGTTCATGATGTTCGGCCCTTTTAACTGCAGGCGGCCGCCCTCTTCAATACCCGGCATCGCCAGCAGGCGCGCATCCATCCCCGGCAAAATACGCCCGACGGTTCCCACCTTCGCCGCCATCGGGACGTTAATCGATACCACCGGCGCACATTCGGTGACGCCATAGCCTTCGAGAATGCGCAGGCCAAATTTGTCCTGCCACAGTTGCTTCGTGCTCTCCTGCAGCTTTTCCGCCCCAGCGACCACGTAGCGAAGACGATAGAAATCGTACGGGTTAGCAAAGCGCGCGTAGTTCGCGAGGAAGGTCGACGTCCCGAACAGCACCGTACAGTTGCGGTCGTAAACCAGTTCCGGCACCACGCGGTAATGCAGCGGGCTGGGATAGAGGAACACTTCTGCGCCGGTAAACAGCGGGGTAAACAGGCCGACCGTCAGGCCAAAGGAGTGGAACAGCGGCAGCGCCGACATAAAGCGATCGTTGGCAGTAAAGTCGGCAATGGTTTTAATCTGTTCGACGTTGGCCAGAATACTTTTATGACTATGCACCACCCCTTTCGGGTTGCCTTCGGAACCGGAGGTGAAGAGGATAATCGCCGCATCTTCCGGCTGCTGTTTGACCTGCGCCAGTTTCGGCGCCAGCAGATGGCCGAAGATCCACAGCTTATCGCCGGTCGTAACGTCGCCTTTCAGGTCTTCAAGGAAGACCCAACGTACCTGAGTAAGCTGCTCCGGCAGATGCCAGAGTTTGCCTTTATCAAGGAAGGTACGGGAGGTAAAGATCGTCTTGATTTCTGCGGCGGTAATCGCGCTACTCAGCCCTTTAATCCCGGCGGTGTAGTTCATCATCGCCGGAATACGCCCGCGGGCAATAGCGCCAAAAATGACCGCCGCGCTGATGCCGGCGTTGGGTAACATCAGGCCGATTCTTTCACCCTGAGCGCTGTATTTTTCCAGGATGCGCGCCACAAAGAGGGTTTTGGTCAGCAGCTTGCGATAGGTATCGGGTTGAAAGTTAATGTCTTCCACGCAGTTTTTGCGCGCGCCGAACCGATCCTGCGCCGCCAGCAGCGATTCATACAGCGTTTCCCGTGGACGCACCGCCATGCGCGCTTCCATCATAATCTGGTGCAGCATTTCCCCGGCAATTTTGCGGCGATCGCGGGCGCGGGGAGCCTGAGGCATTTCAATGCGGGTTGGCGGCAGCAAATGCAGCTGGATGCGAGGGAACAGGCGACGTTTGACCAGCCCCTTGAGACGACTAAACGGGGTCAGCTCCGCGCCTTCGATACGCAGTGGGATAATAGTGGCCTGCGACTTTGCGGCCACAAACGCCGCCCCGTCATAGATTTTCATCAGCGAACCGCTAACCGAGATACGCCCTTCCGGGAAGATAACCACCGGACGCCCCTGCTCAATCAACCGCACCAGGTGTTTTATCGACATCGGTTTCGTCGGGTCGAGCGGGACAAAGTCGATCAGCGGCGTCAGCACGCGCATAAACCAGCGCTGGCTGATAGAACTGTACACCGCAAAGACCGGTCGGACGGGCAGGAATAAGGCTAGCAGGATCCCATCGAGGAAAGAGACGTGATTCGGGGTGATCAAGACCTTTTGTTGTTGCAAGGGCTGCGTGTCGCCGGTCAGTCTGACCCGATACAACCCTTTGAACAACAGCCTGAAAAATGCCAACAGCATAACAACTCCATTTGACCGGTTATTAAGTCATTGCAGGTTACACGAGAAGGCGTTTGAAAGCAGTGCGGGGAAGAATGTTTGGCGTAAAAAAAACCTGCGCATCTGCGCAGGCCGGTGCAAGATAATCAGTACGAAACGCGTACTTAAAAACTCACCTATCAATACCTCTGGGACCCTGATTGTCAGGTTTTTTGCCCCTGCCGCACCAGCGATAAAACGCAAGGGAATAAGCCTAAGTGCAACCAGTTATTGCCATTTTCGCTATCTGTAACAGCGGCGAGCGGTGAACAGGAAGAGGCTTATCCGATGCGGGTAGCGAGGGCATTTCGCGGGAGCGGGTCGCGGCATGTTCCGCCTGCGGGCAAAAAAAAACCTGCGCATCTGCGCAGGCTGGTGTAATTAGAGTGGCCAACGTAACGTTAGCTCCACCTATCAATACCTCTGGGATAGCCAGAATATCAATGCAATGAATGGATAAACCAGCGAACATTCGCAACAGCTAATCGCAAAGTGTAAGCAAAGGTGTGAATGTTCCCACCGCCGTTTCATTCGTTTCCGCCCCTGCGCTTGTCGTTGTGTAACTTTTTCACCATGAAGGCTAATCTGCATCACATTTGCGCGAAGCCAGGCGCCTCCAGCCTTGAATCTGCCACACTTTCCCGTAACATAACGGTATGTAAACGCTTACCCTATAAAAGGTCTGGTATGGCGACAATTAAGGATGTAGCCCGACTCGCTGGAGTGTCCGTCGCTACCGTATCCCGCGTGATCAACAACTCCCCCAAAGCCAGTGAAACCTCGCGCCAGTCGGTGACTGCGGCGATGGAAACGCTCAATTATCATCCCAATGCTAACGCGCGCGCGCTGGCACAGCAGTCGACGGAGACCGTCGGTCTGGTGGTGGGTGACGTGTCCGATCCTTTCTTCGGCGCAATGGTCAAAGCCGTCGAGCAGGTGGCCTACAACACCGGTAACTTTTTGCTGATCGGCAATGGGTATCACAGCATTAAAAAAGAGCGCCAGGCCATTGAGCAGCTTATCCGCCATCGCTGCGCTGCGCTGGTCGTACACGCGAAAATGATCCCTGACGACGAGCTCGCCGGGCTGATGAAACAGATCCCTGGCATGGTGCTGATCAACCGTATTCTGGCGGGTTTTGAGCAGCGTTGCGTCGCCCTGGATGACCGCTACGGCGCCTGGCTGGCGACCCGTCACCTGATCCAACAGGGGCATACCCGTATCGGCTACCTCTGTTCCAACCACGCGATTTCTGATGCTGAAGATCGTCTGCAAGGCTATTACGCGGCGTTAACGGAGAGCGGTCTGCCCTGTAACGATCGGCTGGTGACATTTGCCGAACCTGATGAAAGCGGCGGCGAACAGGCCATCACCGAACTCCTGGGACGCGGCAGGAATTTTACCGCTGTCGCCTGCTATAACGACTCGATGGCCGCCGGCGCGATGGGGGTGCTGAATGATAATGGTATCGACGTTCCGCGCGAGATTTCGCTGATTGGCTTCGATGATGTGCTGATCTCTCGCTATGTTCGCCCGCGCCTGACGACGGTGCGTTACCCCATCGTGACCATGGCAACGCAGGCCGCCGAACTGGCGCTGGCGCTGGCGGATCAGCGCCCGGCGCCTGAAATCACCCATTTATTCAGCCCGACGCTGGTTCGCCGTCACTCGGTAATGGCGCCGTCGGAAAGCGATAAGTCGTAACGATACAGGCTGACGGCGGTGGCCGGGTAATCCAGCCCTTCACCAATATACTGCCAGCCAAAACGCTCATAAAAATCGCGGCAGGCGGAGTAAAGATACAGCTGCGGGTGCCCAAGCCGGCGGGCATAGTCGATCACATGTTGCTGCAGCTGTCCCGCGATGCCCCGTCCGCGCGCGTCCGGGGAGACGTACAGCGCCGCCATCCACGGGAACAGATCCTGACGGCTGATTAAGTCGCAGCGCCACAGCCCCACCGTCCCGATAAGCGTCTCGCCCTCGACAGCGATAAAGGTGAGCGGCAGCGCCTCCGGCGTCTGGCTGTGGGCAATGAGAGTGGCAAAAAAAGGCAGCGGCAGCGTTTCGCCGCCAAAGGCCTGCCAGAGCCACGTCGCCACCTGTTCGGCGTGCTGCGGCGCGGCGTATAATGGCTGAATATGCATAACCGATCCCCTGCTGAAAATCCTCTGGCTGCCAGTATACCGCGCCCGCAGCGGCCGGTGGCGAGAACGTCAAGGCGTAGAAGAGCCATTTTGCGGACACTTCCTGCAAAAAGCGTGATCGCGATAGTTCTTTGCGTCCGGTTGAGCGCATATCCCTCTGAATGTCTGTGATAAACTGCGGCTTATCACGTGAAATCAGGAATCGATGAATGGCTACAATGCTGGATGTCTCAATTCGCGCAGGCGTCTCTAAAGCGACGGTTTCCCGCGTGTTGAACGGCACAGGTCAGGTAAAAGAGAGCACCCGCCAACAGGTATTCAAAGCGATGGAAGAGCTGGGATACCGGCCAAACTTTCTCGCCCGTTCGCTGGCGAACCGTACCAGCAACAGTATCGGACTGGTGGTTTCTACCTTTGATGGTTTCTATTTTGGCCGCCTGCTACAACAGGCTTCGCGCCAGACGGAAGCCTGGGGAAAACAGCTGATCGTCACCGACGGCCACGATGCCCCGGAACGCGAAGAAGAAGCGGTGCAGATGCTCGCTGACCGCCAGTGCGACGCAATCATCCTCTATACCCGCCACATGAGCGAAAAGAAGATCATGTCGCTGATCGAATCCATCGATATGCCGCTGGTCGTGATTAACCGCGACGTCAGCCTGGCGCGGGAACGCTGCGTGTTCTTCGAGCAGGAAGATGCGGCCTTTCAGGCGGTCAATTATCTGATTACGCAAGGGCACCGGGATATCGCCTGCATGACCGTACCGATGCATACCCCTACGGGCAAAGCCCGTCTGCAGGGATACCGCAAGGCCCTGAAAAAGCATGGTATCGCGTGGGATGCGGCGAAAGTGAAATACGGCGATTCGACGATGACCCGCGGCTATGAACTGTGCCGCGAGCTGCTTGATGAGAAAACAACGTTCAGCGCGCTGTTTTCCTGTAACGATGATATGGCGCTGGGCGCCTCAAAAGCGCTGCATCAGGCGGGGCTGCGGATCCCGCAGGACGTTTCGCTGTTCGGCTTCGACGATGCCCCGAGCGCAAAATGGCTGGAACCCGGCCTGTCGACGGTCTATCTGCCGATCGATAACATGATCACCACCGCGATCGATCAGGCGATCAAGCTCGCCAACGACCAGCCGATCGAAACGATCCCGCCGTTTACCGGCACGCTGGTCTTGCGCGAGTCGGTTACGACGGGGCCCTATTTTTAGAACAGCTCTAAGGCCAGCAGCTCCTGAATCGTCTGCCGACGACGGATCAGCCGTGCGCTGCCGTTGTCGAACAGCACTTCCGGCAGCAGCGGACGACTGTTGTAGTTTGAGGACATCGACGCGCCATAAGCCCCCGTATCATGCAGCACCAGATAATCTCCCGGCGCGATTTCAGGCAGCAAACGCGTCTCCACCTTGCCCCCTTCCTGCTGAGTGAAGACGTCGCCCGATTCACACAGCGGCCCGGCCACGACGGTGTCGATAAGCGGCGCGGCGCTCAGGTTGCGGCCATCCGCCGCCAGGGCGGTAATATGGTGATAGCTGCCGTACATTGACGGGCGCATCAGATCGTTAAAACCGGCATCAATCAGGACAAAGTGGCGGCTTCCCATCTCTTTAACGCTACGTACCTGAGAGACCAGCACCCCGGATTCGGCCACCAGGAAGCGACCCGGCTCGATTTCCAGTTTCACCGGATGGCCGAGATGTCGGGCGATCTGCTCGCGCGCGGCGTTCCACAAGCCGTAGTAGTGATCGGTATCGATCGCCTCTTCACCTTCGCGATACGGGATCGACAGCCCGCCGCCGGCAGAGATCGCCTGCAGATCCTGCCCAAACTCCACCACCTGACGCACCATCGCGCCGCAAACCTGTTCCAGGTGGCCATAATCAACTCCGGAGCCAATGTGCATGTGGATCCCCACCAGCTGGAGCTGATAGCGACGCATCACTTCCAGCGCCGCCGGCAGATGGCTGTACCAGATCCCGTGTTTGCTGTTTTCGCCACCGGTGTTGGTTTTTTGGCTGTGGCCGTGACCAAAGCCCGGGTTGACGCGCAGCCAGACGCGATGGCCTGGAGAGACTTCCCCCAGCTGGCTCAGCATATCGACTGAACCGGCATTCACCGGAATCTGCAGGGCCTTGACGCGCTCCAGCGTCGCCTCGTCAATCAGATCGGCGGTAAAAACGATATCTTCCGGATGCTGCTGCGGGTCATAACCTGCCGCCAGCGCACGTTCAATCTCCCCGAGGGAGACGGAGTCCACCTTAACGCCCTGTTCACGCATCAGGCGCAAAATATGGATATTGGCGCAGGCCTTCTGGGCAAAACGCACCACGTCGAACTGGCTGAGCTGAGCTATCTGGCGGCGGATAATCTGCGCGTCATAGACCCACACCGGGCAGCCAAATTCGGCGGGCAGGCGAAGCAGGTTCTCGGCAGTCAGGTCAGTATCGGTGGCGTAAAGCGAGCGTGGCATAATGAACTCCGGCGTTATCTGTGTTGTGCGCGTTTTTTTATGATTACGCCATAGCCTGAAGAGAATAAAAAATATCGTTTTATCGTGACTCTATGCAAAAATGATATGGATACTGCCAATCCGTCGAGAGCCGCCATGCCTGCCGTCAATTTACGCCATATTGAAATCTTCCATGCGGTGATGACCACCGGCAATCTCACCGAGGCGGCTCGTCTGCTGAATACCTCTCAGCCGACCGTCAGCCGCGAGCTGGCACGCTTTGAAAAGGTGATTGGGCTGAAGCTGTTTGAACGCACCCGCGGACGTTTGCAGCCGACGGTGCAAGGGTTGCGGCTGTTTGAAGAGGTTCAGCGCTCCTGGTACGGACTGGACCGCATCGTCAGCGCCGCCGAGAGCCTGCGCGAGTTCCGCCAGGGCGAACTGTCCGTCGCCTGTCTGCCGGTATTTTCTCAGTCGTTTTTGCCGCTGCTGCTACAGCCCTTTCTGGCGCGCTATCCCGAGGTCAGCCTGCAGATTGTGCCGCAGGAGTCCCCCCTGCTGGAGGAGTGGCTCTCCGCCCAACGTCACGATCTCGGCCTGACGGAAACCCTGCACACGCCCGCCGGGACGGAACGAACGCCGCTGTTAACGCTTAACGAGGTTTGCGTGCTGCCGCAGAGCCACCCGCTTGCCAGTAAGCAGGAGCTTACTCCGGCCGATTTCCACGGTGAAAACTATATCAGCCTGTCGCGCACCGACAGCTATCGTCAGCTGCTTGATGCCCTGTTTGCGGATCATCAGGTGAAGCGCCGGATGGTGGTGGAGACCCACAGCGCGTCCTCGGTTTGCGCGATGGTACGGGCGGGCGTCGGGATCTCAGTCGTCAACCCGCTGACCGCCCTCGACTATGGCGAAAGCGGCGTGGCGGTGCGCCGCTTTAGCGTCGAAGTGCCGTTTACCGTCAGCCTGATCCGCCCGCTACACCGCCCGGGCTCGGCGCTGGTCGAGACCTTCATTCAGCACCTGCAAGGGAGCCTGCCGCGGATTCAAGGCCCGCTGGACGCGGTGCTCAAGAGAGCATAAACGTCACCGCGTCCGCGGCGTGAATCGCGGCGGTATCGAACACCGGCAGCGGGCTGCTCTCCACGGGCACCAGCAGGCCAATTTCGGTACAGCCGAAAATGACCCCTTCTGCGCCCTGCTCCGCCAGCGCTTCAATCACCTGCAGGTAATAATCGCGGGAGTCGTCGTTAAACGCCCCCAGGCACAGCTCATCAAAAATAATCCGGTTAATACGTTCACGATCGTCAGCGTCCGGAATCAGCGTCTCGATAGCGAACTGCGCCTGCAGGCGCCCACGATAAAAATCCTGCTCCATGGTATAGCGCGTTCCCAGCAGGGCAACCCGCTTTTGGCCTTTGGCGGTAATGGCTCGCCCGGTGGCATCGGCAATGTGCAGGAACGGCACCTCACAGCGCGTTTCGATGGCCTGCGCCACTTTATGCATCGTGTTGGTACACAGAACAATCCCTTCCGCGCCCGCCTGCTGCAGGCCAACTGCCGCCTGCGCCAGAATCTCGCCGGCGCGATCCCAGTCCCCTGCGGACTGGCAGGCTTCGATCTCATGGAAATCGACGCTGTGCAGCAGCAGACTCGCCGAATGCAGGCCGCCTAAATGCGCTTTGATACCTTCGTTGATCAAACGGTAATAGGGAATGGTGGATTCCCAGCTCATGCCGCCCAACAGGCCAATCGTTTTCATCATCCGCTCCTGATTATGCTTTGCTCCAGTGAAACAAACTTGTGATCAACTTTCCACTTCTCTTGTCGATCGTTTCTTTCCCGACGATTCTGCGATAAATTAAATGAAACATTGTTTCACTTAACAACAGGACTGCCGGATGTTTATTTTTCATAACGAGACCACCCTTGAAGATCTGGGCAATGGCGTGACCCGTCGTATTCTTGCGCACGGTGGCAACATGATGGCCGTGGAGGTCAATTTCGACAGCGGGGCCATCGGTCCAATGCACAACCACCCCCACGAACAGCTGACCTATGTGTTATCCGGCGAATTTGAGTTCACCATCGGTGAAGAGAAACGGGTGGTGCGCGCCGGAGATACGCTCTACAAAAAGCCGCATATTATGCACGGCTGCATCTGTCTGAAAGCTGGCACCCTGCTGGATACCTTTACTCCCGTTCGTGAGGATTTCCTGTAAACCGCGCTTCCAGGGGCATATTCGTCATGCCCCTTTTATCCATTCTTGCTTGCCGCCAGAATAATTTGTTAAAAAATATGTAACAGTAAAATGATTAGCCTGCCACTCATCTTGCTCATCCCTGCATAAGATCTCATCTTCAGCACTTTCTACAAACCCCTATCAATCCTGGAAAACGCTCGCCATCTCATTTTTTGAAACATCGTTTCGACTTCGATCACACTTCCGCTATGAATCGAATGACTCTGTAATAAATCGCAATAAAATAAAATTAAAACGGCGTTTTATAAAACTGATGTACCGGACAAGTAAAAACCGAAACATTCAGGCTCAGCAGGGACGCTGCGAGCAAAAACCCATAACAAACACAAGGTTAAAAAGGAAGCCAACGCCAGCTGAGACACCCGATACCGATTCACTTTCTGGCCGCGACTGGGCGCAGAAAACCACGACACCGAATCCGTTTTACAAACTCGTAAGCCAGGTAGGTATGTATGAATGAAAACAAGATGCTGGGATTGGCATGGATATCGCCCTATATCATCGGGCTGATAGTCTTTACCGCTTTTCCCTTTGTTTCATCTTTCTTCCTCAGTTTCACTGAGTACGATTTGATGAGCCCGCCGGTGTTTAACGGCATTGAAAACTATCGCTACATGTTGACCGAAGATGGCCTCTTCTGGAAATCCATGGGCGTGACCTTTGCCTACGTCTTTTTAACGATACCGTTAAAACTGGCCTTCGCACTGGGTATAGCGTTTGTCCTCAACTTTAAGCTGCGCGGTATCGGCTTTTTCCGTACCGCTTATTACATTCCGTCCATTCTCGGTAGCTCGGTAGCGATTGCCGTCCTGTGGCGCGCGCTGTTTGCTATCGACGGCCTGCTGAACAGCTTTATCGGCGTGCTGGGATTCGACCCGGTGAACTGGCTCGGTGAGCCGTCGCTGGCGCTGATGTCCGTCACCCTGCTGCGCGTCTGGCAGTTTGGTTCGGCGATGGTCATCTTCCTCGCCGCGCTGCAAAACGTCCCGCAGTCACAGTATGAAGCGGCGATGATCGACGGCGCGTCTAAGTGGCAGATGTTTATGAAGGTCACCGTGCCGCTGATTACGCCGGTCATCTTCTTCAACTTTATTATGCAGACCACCCAGGCGTTCCAGGAGTTTACCGGTCCGTACGTCATCACCGGCGGCGGCCCAACCTACTCCACCTATCTGTTCTCGCTCTATATCTACGACACCGCCTTTAAGTACTTCGATATGGGGTACGGCGCGGCGCTGGCATGGGTGCTGTTCCTGGTGGTTGCGGTCTTTGCCGCCATCGCCTTTAAGTCATCGAAATATTGGGTGTTCTACTCCGCCGATAAAGGAGGCAAAAATGGCTGATATTCAACAAATCACCCCGGCAACGGAAATTGCGGAGCGTGAAGTTGCCCGCACCCTGCGCCGCGAAAAAGTCAGCCGGACCATCCGTTATGTCATCCTGCTGTTCGTCGGCCTGCTGATGCTCTACCCGCTGGTGTGGATGTTCTCGGCGTCGTTCAAACCGAATCATGAGATTTTCACCACCCTGAGCCTGTGGCCGGCCCACGCGACCTGGGACGGCTTTATTAACGGCTGGAAAACCGGTACCGAGTACAACTTCGGTCACTACATGCTGAACACCTTTAAGTATGTGATCCCGAAAGTCCTGCTGACCATTATCTCCTCGACCATCGTGGCCTACGGCTTTGCCCGCTTCGAAATCCCGTGGAAGAAATTCTGGTTCGCCACGCTCATCACCACCATGCTGCTGCCGAGCACCGTCCTGCTGATCCCGCAGTACCTGATGTTCCGTGAAATGGGCATGCTGAACAGCTATCTGCCGCTGTATCTGCCGCTGGCTTTCGCCACCCAGGGATTCTTCGTCTTCATGCTTATCCAGTTCCTGCGCGGCGTACCGCGCGACATGGAAGAGGCGGCGCAGATCGACGGTTGTAACTCCATTCAGGTGCTGTGGTACGTGGTGGTGCCAATCCTGAAACCGGCGATTATCTCGGTGGCGCTGTTCCAGTTTATGTGGTCGATGAACGACTTTATCGGTCCGCTGATTTACGTCTACAGCGTGGATAAATATCCGATCGCACTGGCGCTGAAAATGTCCATCGACGTCACGGAAGGCGCTCCGTGGAATGAAATTCTGGCAATGGCGAGTATCTCCATTCTGCCATCCATCATCGTGTTCTTCCTGGCACAACGCTACTTCGTACAGGGCGTTACCAGCAGCGGAATCAAAGGTTAAGAGGGAAATATCATGGCTGAAGTTATTTTCAACAAACTGGAAAAAGTTTACTCCAACGGCTTCAAAGCGGTACATGCTATCGACCTGAAAATCGCGGACGGCGAGTTTATGGTGATCGTCGGTCCATCCGGCTGTGCGAAATCCACCACCCTGCGTATGCTGGCGGGACTGGAAACCATCAGCGGCGGCGAAGTGCGTATCGGCGAGAAGATCGTCAACAACCTTGCGCCAAAAGCGCGCGGTATTGCGATGGTGTTCCAGAACTATGCGCTCTACCCGCACATGACGGTGCGTGAGAATCTCGCCTTTGGTCTCAAGCTGAGCAAGCTGCCGAAAGACCAGATTGATGCCCAGGTTAACGAAGCGGCCAAAATCCTCGAGCTGGAAGAGCTGCTCGACCGTCTGCCGCGCCAGCTTTCCGGCGGCCAGGCCCAGCGCGTGGCGGTTGGCCGCGCGATTGTCAAAAAACCGGATGTGTTCCTGTTTGATGAGCCGCTCTCTAACCTTGACGCCAAGCTGCGCGCCTCGATGCGTATCCGTATTTCCGATCTGCATAAGCAGCTGAAGAAATCCGGCAAGCCGGCGACCACCGTGTACGTCACCCACGACCAGACCGAAGCGATGACCATGGGCGACCGTATCTGCGTCATGAAGCTCGGGCATATCATGCAGGTCGATACTCCGGACAACCTGTACCACAAACCGAAAAACATGTTCGTTGCCGGCTTTATCGGTGCCCCGGAGATGAACATTCGCCCCAGCAAGCTGGTTGAACAGGCCGGTCGCCTGCACCTGACTATCGGCGATGAGCTGCTGCCGTTAAGCGCGGCCCTGCAGGATAAAGTCGGCAGCCATAAAAACCAGCCGCTGTTCTACGGCGTCCGCCCGGAGTTTGTCTCCATCGCCGATGAGCCGTTCGCCGAAGGCGGCTGCTCGGGCGAAATGGTGCGGGTCGAAAACATGGGGCACGAGTTTTTCGTCTACCTGAAAGTCGCCGACTATGAACTGACCGCCCGCGTCCCTTCTGACGAAGCGAAGCCGATGATTGATAAAGGGCTGCATCGCAAGGTGTGGTTCAAATTCGACATGAATAAGTGCCATCTGTTTGATGCCGCCACCGAACAGAACATCTCTCTGTAATCACTGGAGTATTAAAATGAAAAAAGTGCTTTTAAGCGCCGTAATCTCCGCCACTCTGGGCCTTACCGCGTTACCGTCTCTGGCAAAGGATGTCGATCTGCGTATGTCATGGTGGGGAGGCAACGGCCGCCATCAGGTCACCCTGAAAGCGCTGGAGGAGTTTCATAAACAGAATCCGGACATCAACGTTAAAGCCGAATACACCGGCTGGGACGGCCATCTTTCGCGCCTGACCACCCAAATCGCCGGGGGAACCGAGCCGGACGTGATGCAGACAAACTGGAACTGGCTGCCTATCTTCTCGAAGAACGGGGAAGGTTTCTACGATCTGAACAAAATGAAGGATGTCATCGACCTCAGCCAGTTCGACGCCAAAGAGCTGCAGTCCACCACGGTCAATGGCAAACTCAACGGTATCCCGATTTCCGTTACCGCCAGGGTATTCTACTTTAACGACGAAACCTGGAAAAAAGCCGGCGTCGCCTTCCCGAAAACCTGGGATGAGCTGATGGCGGCGGGCAAAACCTTTGAGAGCAAACTGGGTAAGCAGTATTTCCCGGTGGTGCTGGAGCACCAGGATACCCTGGCGCTGCTGAACTCCTACATGATTCAGAAGTACAACCAGCCGGCTATCGACGAGAAAACGAAGAAATTCTCCTACAGCAAAGAACAGTGGGTCGAATTCTTCCAGATGTACAAAAAGCTCATCGACAGCCACGTGATGCCGGACACCAAATACTATGCCTCATTCGGCAAGAGCAACATGTATGAGATGAAACCGTGGATTCAGGGGGAATGGGCGGGGACATACATGTGGAACTCCACCATCAACAAATACTCCGACAACCTGAAGCCGCCGGCGAAGCTGGCGCTGGGCGACTACCCGATGCTACCGGGCGCCACCGATGCCGGCCTGTTCTTTAAACCGGCGCAGATGCTCTCCATCGGCAAATCGACGAAAAACCCGGAAGCGGCGGCGAAAGTGATTAACTTCCTGCTGAACAGCAAAGAGGGCGTGGATACGCTGGGCCTGGAGCGCGGCGTGCCGTTAAGCAAAGTGGCGGTGAAATACCTGACCGAAGACGGCACGATCAAAACCGACGATCCGGCCGTATCCGGGCTGAAGCTGGCGCAGTCGCTGCCGACAAAACTTTCGGTATCGCCTTACTTTGATGACCCGCAGATCGTTGCCCAGTTTGGCACGTCGCTGCAGTACATCGACTACGGGCAGAAAAGCGTCGAAGAGACGGCGGTGGACTTCCAGCGCCAGTCTGACCGCATTTTACGGCGCGCCATGCGCTAAGTGTTTGCCACCTCCCCTGCCCCGCAGCGCCCGCTGCGGGGTATTTTTTGTCAGGAGTGAACCATGAAGGGCAAGATTATCCCGTTGGATTTCCGCACCACGGAAGACAGCGAAACCGGACATCGGGTGATTCGGATGACGCCACCGCACGTTATCTGCCACCGTAACTACTTCTATCAAAAATGCTTTACCCGGGATGGCAGCAAACTTATTTTCGGCGGCGGATTCGAGGGCCACTGGAACTACTATTTACTCGATATTGCCGCGCAGCAGGCCATTCAACTGACCGACGGGCCTGGAGACAATACCTTCGGTGGTTTTTTATCCGACGATGACCGCACGCTGTGGTACGTGAAAAACAATCAGCAGTTGCGCCGCGTGGATCTGGCTACGCGGGAAGAGCAGGTGGTTTACGAAGTGGATGACGACTGGGTCGCCTATGGTACCTGGGTGGCAAACAGCGATTGCAACAAACTGGTCGGCATCGAGATCAAAAAAAGCGACTGGCAGCCGCTCACCGACTGGAGTAAATTCCGCGCCTTTTATTTTACCCATCCCGAATGCCGCCTGATCAATATCGACCTGCATAGCGGCGAGCGCCGCGTTATCCTGCAGGAGAAACGCTGGCTGGGTCATCCGATTTACCGGCCGTTTGATGACCAGACCATCGCGTTCTGCCACGAAGGACCGCGCGATGCTATCGACGCCAGGATGTGGCTTATCAATGCTGACGGCAGCAATATGCGCAACGTTCGCCAGCACCAGCCGGGAGAGAGTTTCACCCATGAGTTCTGGGTGCCGGACGGCTCCGCGCTCTATTACGTCGCCCACCGGGAAAACGATCCGCAGCGCTATCTCTACCGTGCCGATCCGACCACGCTGGATAATCGTCGGCTGCTGACCATTCCCCCCTGCTCGCACCTGATGAGCAACCACGACGGCTCACTGGTCGTCGGCGATGGCGCACCGCATCATACCGGCGATATTCAGCTAAACGATCCGTTTATCTGGGTATTTGATGTGCAGTCCGGTACGCAGCAGGCCATCTGTCGCCACGACTCCAGCTGGAAAGTGCTCGACGGCGATCGTCAGGTTACTCATCCGCATCCGTCATTTTCGCCGGATAACCGCTGGGTGCTATTCACTTCCGATAAAGAAGGGATGCCGGCGCTGTATCTGGCGGAGGTGTAGTCATGCAACATCGCCTCCGGGAAACCCCATCCAGACCAGCCTCTGGCGATCTCCCCCGCTGGCGGCTGACGCCTTAGCGGGGCTACGAGTTCACCGCCGTCCGCGGGCCGGCAGCCCGGACAGATGTGCAACATCGCCTCCGGGAAACCCCATCCAGACCAGCCTCTGGCGATCTCCCCGCTGGCGGCTGACGCCTTAGCGGGGCTACGAGTTCACCGCCGTCCGCGGGCCGGTAGCCCGAACAGATGTGCAACATCGCCTCCGGGAAACCCCATCCAGACCAGCCTCTGGCGATCTCCCCGCTGGCGGCTGACGCCTTAGCGGGGGCTACGAGTTCACTGCCGTCCGCGGGCCGGTAGCCCGGGCGCGGCGTTTACGCCGCGACCCGGGAGCCCTGTCAGAAGAAATATTTGAAGCGAACGCGGGCACCGTAGCGGTCATCCGTACTGCCGGTTTTCGCCGCCGAAGAGTCCAGCCAGGAGGCATAGGCCCCGAGATAGATATTAAAGTTCGGCATATCCATAATATTCGGCAGTTGCCATGAGGTATGAATGGTGTGAATGTCATAACGTCCCGGCGCCAGAATCGCGCAGTCGCCGTCACATTCCCCGCTCACCCCAGACATATTGAACTGGTCGATTTTGTTATGCGCATAGATATAGCCCAGCTCTACACGATGCCATAATGCGTTGATACCGGCGCTGAAATCTTTCTCATCCGCCGCGTCAAGATAGGCGGTACTCAGATTCACCACCGCGCCATTTTCGGCATCGGTTTTCAGCGTGTTCCAGCTCATGGTCATCCCGTAACCGGTACGATTTGACTGGTCGACCCAGCCGCCATTTTGCTTGTCATAACCGTAGGCGTTATTCACCAGGTTGCTCTCCGCCGCAGCCGCCACCGACCAGGCGCCGGACTGCCAGGCCACCACCGGGCGAACATAGGCGACGTTTTTGCGATTATCCAGCGCGTTGCCGTGATAGCTGCGGTTGACGAACAGCGAGCTGCCGTCCTCCACCAGCGTATTCAGCTCAAAATACCAGTTATCCAGCGTTTTGCTGAGCAGAAAGTTGCCGCCGCTGCTGCTACGCCCGCGTCCTTCTTTCATCATATAGATATAGCCGTAGCCGTCGCTGTACAGATCGTTGGCCGTATTACCGGAATACTCAATAAAGGTATCCTGATTCAGCGGGAACATATCATAGGCTTCAAAACGCCCCACTTTAACTTTCCAGTCATCCTGGCGGCCAAAGAAGAATACCGCATCATCGAGATTCATTTTCCCGGTCATATCCGCCAGCGGCTGCACGCTGAAGCCAGCATATTTCCCGTCAGCGCCTTTACGCAGGCCATCAAAGCCCAGCAGAATACGGCCGTTAATATCCCAGCGTTCTTTATCTCCCGGCGCCCAGTTTTTATTAGCACTGGTTTTCACCGACGTCAGGCTACCGGTGCGGCTGGCGCCATCCATATTAAATTCAACGTCGCCATAGAATTTTAATTCGCCATAATCATTAAGCTGTAAAGCCGGTTTAGCCGGTGCAACGCTGGCCACCGTCGCTGGCGTCTGCTGGCCTTTAAGCGTCTTAATTTCCGCCTCCGCGCTGGCCGCCCGCTGTTCGGTCGCCTTGAGCCGCTGCTCCATTTGCGCCAGCCGCTCCTCAAGAGATAACGGCGCCTGTGCATTAGCCAGAGGGGTAAATAAAGACGTCACAATACATCCGACCCAGATCTTTTTCATCGGTAAACCCTTTCTTATTATTTAATTAAATGAAATTTTTTATTTATGGATAAAACCGGCGACGACGATGACAATAATAACCCGCCCGTCGCCGCGGACGGGTTATTAACAACATTGAGTTTATTTATTCTAACTGCCAGGCGCCGCCCTCAGATAATAAAGCGGTACCGCTCCAGGCAAATAATGATAATTCCCGGCGGGAAGCGTCCGGATAAATACGGCTACTCAGGCAGGCCTCGCCATCATTGACGAAGACCTCAACCGAGGAGCTATCAAAGAACAGGCGCAGTTTCAGCGGCGCAGCGGCGGTGAGCGGTACGCTGCGTACGCCGCACAGGCCGTACTGCGGATAGTGGCGTTCGAGCACCAGACGCTGCATCTGCGCGTCAACGTAGACGCGTAGACCGTCGCCAAAGCTCAGTCCATATTGTTCGGCGGTGCTGTTGGCGCAGTCCCAGTGCAGGATCACCTCCATCGCGTCGCAGTTTTCCACCATCAGCAACTGCTGATTCTTCACGGTGCTGACCGGCCACGGGAACCAGGCGCGACGCAAACACTCCACCTCTTTCGCCGGACGCATCTGCAGACGGTTGTCCTCACTCAGGCTCAGCTCACGCGGGAGAGAGAGCATTCCTGCCCAGCCGTCCTGCTGTTCCGGCATCGGTGATTCCCACATATCCAGCCAGCCGATGACGATACGGCGGCCGTCGGGCGTTTCGAAGCTTTGCGGAGCGTAAAAGTCATGCCCGTGGTCCATTTCAACAAACTGACCTTCCCGCGCAAAGCGCTGTCCGGACTGCCAGTCGCCGAGCAGGTAGCCGCTCTGGAATAAATTACGGTTCTCGTAGCCCTGCGCCGCCAGCCCCTGCGGAGAGAACATCAGCACGTGCTTATCGCCGAGGGTGAAGAAGTCCGGGCATTCCCACATATAGCCCATCTTCTCTTCCGCTTCGTCGAGGACCCCTTCCTCATGCCACTGATGCAGATCGTCCGAGCGGTACAGGCGCACCTGACCGGTATCGCCGACGCGGGCGCCGACGATCATGTACCAGCTGTCGCCGACGCGCCACACCTTCGGGTCGCGGAAGTGATGCAGTCCCGGCGGCGTATCCAGTACCATCCCCTGACGCTCAAAGTGAATGCCGTCGCGACTGGTGGCCAGACACTGCACCTGATAGAGATTCTCTTCGTCGCTGGGATCGCCGTGGAATTTATGCCCGGTATAGATCAGCGCCAGCGTATCGCCGTCCACCACCGCCGAACCGGAGAAGCAGCCATCTTTATCCTCCGGCCCTTCCGGCGCCAGCGCCACCGGCAGGTGTTCCCAATGGACTAAATCCTTGCTGCGCGCATGACCCCAGTGCATCGGCCCCCACTGCGTGGAGTAAGGATGATGCTGATAAAAGGCGTGATACCAGCCGTCAAACCAGACCAGACCATTGGGGTCGTTGATCCAGCCCGCACGGGCGGCGAGATGGTAGCGTGGGTACCAGCGCAGGTTTAACGCCTCGCGTTTCGCCTGCAGTTCCTGCTCAGCGTTAGCAACGGTATACATCATATTCTTCACTCTTTTCATTCAGATAGCGGAGGGTTGCGACATCATCGGATCCGAAGATGAGCGACTGGATCGCAACAAGAAAATGGAGATAAAGGTGGTGCAGAACACCAGCAGTCCCATAATCAGATAGGACTGGGCGAAGCCATATTTCTCGTAGCTGTAGCCCGCCAGCGGCGACAGCACCGTGGCAATGACCGAGCTGGTGCAGGCAAAGCCCACCAGGTACAGCGTGGAAGAGAGGCGTTTATCAAAGTTTAAGCTGTTGTATTTAAAGATGGCGACCAGCAGTACCGGCAGCTCCACCGCATGGAGCAGTTTGGTGATGGAAATCAGCAGCGGCCCTTCCACCAGCCCGGAGGCCACCATACGTAATGCCATGACCATCCCGGCGAAAATCAGGCCGTTTTTCGCGCCAATACGGTTAACCAGCCACGGCGCGCAGAACATCCCGGCCGCTTCGAGGAATACCTGGAAAGAATTCAGGTAGCCGTACATCGCGTTCCCTTCCTGCAAGGTTGCGAACTGCGAGGAAAAGTAGACCGGGAACTGTTGGTCGTAGACGCCGTAAATGCAGGTCCCGACGACAAAAAAGACCAGCGCCCAGAAACGCGGCAGCGTCAGCAGACGCAGCGCATCCTCCAGCGTCACTTTGCCGCCCGAGATCGCTTCCTGCATGGCCTGCGGTGCGGAGGAGACCCGCAGCCGCGCCAGCAGAACAAAGAATACCAGGCCGGAACAGCTGGCGACCGCAAAGTTAAGTTTCGGATTGATGTTAAACAGCAATCCGGCAAAAAAGGTCGCCACCGCCCAACCCAGCGATCCCCACATACGCGCCCGACCAAATTCAAACTGGCTCTGGCGCGCCACGCGTTCGGTATAGGATTCGAGAACCCCGATGCCGCCGTTAAAGGTTAAGCCGATATAGATCCCGCCAAAAATACTGCCGAGCAGCACGTTTATTTTCAGCAGATAACCAAACAGCAGATAGGCCGGCCCGGAGAGAATCAGTAGCACGGTGATATACCACAGCAGGTTTTTACGCAGCCCGAGCTTGTCCTGAATAAAGCCGTAACACACCTGGGCAAACAGCGCTGATACGGAAAGCACGGCGTAGATGATCCCGGTATCCCCCGCCTTGAGCCCGACTTCCTGGTGCAACCAGATAGAGAGCAATGAGCCGGAAGAGGACCAGGTAACAAAAAAGAAAAACAGTAAGGCGCTGAGGAGCGGATAGCTGTGAGAGTGATGGGCTTTCATCATGACATTCTCGTGTAGGGGTAATGCATGCAATGGTAACGTTAACAAAAAACATAAATCATGCCGTTTTACTGAGATACATGATGTTAATCACAAAAGTTAACGTTAACATAACGAAGGTGCGATCGCGATCAAATAATCCGGCCCACGGAGAGAACACGGCATACGATAGAATATCGTATGATCCTTTTACATCAGCAACTTAGTTGTATAGCCTGTTGCATGCGGCAACGGTGGAGTGTGAAATATGGCATCCTTGAAAGATGTGGCAAAACTGGCAAACGTATCTCTGATGACGGTTTCACGGGCGCTGAACAACCCGGAACGTCTGAAACCCGAGACGTTGGCTCGCGTTCAGGCGGCTATCGAACAGACCAACTATGTCCCCGACCTGTCAGCCAAGAAAATCCGCGGCGCGCGCGCCACGCCGAATACCATTGGCGTACTGGCACTGGATACCGTCACCACGCCGTTTTCGGTTGAGATCACGTTATCTATCGAAGAGACCGCCCGCGCGCATGGCTGGAACAGCTTCGTGGTGAATATGTTTTCCGATGATAGTCCGGAAACCATCGTCGATCTGCTGCTCTCCCACCGTCCTGACGGTATCATCTACACCACCATGGGGCTGCGCCAGGTCCCCGTTCCGGCCAAGCTGCTGACGCTCCCCTGCGTCCTCGCCAACTGCGAAAGTCTTAACGACCCGGTCGCCAGCTATATTCCTGATGATGAGCAGGGTCAGTACGCTGCGGTAAAAGCGCTGCTCGCCGCAGGCTACCGTAACCCGCTCTGTTTACATCTCCCGGCCAACCATCTTGCCACCGTGCGCCGCCGCCACGGGCTGGAGCGCGCCTGCCGCGAAGCCGGTATCGATCCGGATACGTTGGTGCACAGCTATATGACCTGGGGCGATCAGCACTATCAAGATATTCCCGCCGTGGTGCAGGCCCATCTGCGTCGGGGGAAACCGTCGTTCGATTCGATTATCTGCGGCAACGATCGTATCGCTTTTATGGTCTATCAGACGCTGCTGGCGCAAGGATTGCGGATTCCGCAGGACGTTGCGGTGCTGGGCTACGATAATATGGTCGGCATTGGCGATCTATTTTTACCGCCGCTATCGACGGTGCAGCTGCCGCACTATGACATCGGGCGCCTGAGCGCCCTGCATATTATTCACGGTGATAACCATCGGGAAACGGTACGCGTAGCCAGTCCGTGGCTGCCCAGAGCATCCTTGTGATTAATTACCGATATTGCGCAGCTTTTCGCCGGACATCAGTCGGCGCTCAATATGTTCGAGCGTGACGTTTTTGGTTTCCGGAATCAGCCAGAACGTCACGCCGATAAACGCCACGTTCAGCGCGGTGTAGAGCCAGAAGGTCCCCGCTGCGCCAATCGTATCCAGCAGCGTCAGGAAGGTGGCGCCGATAATCATGTTCGACACCCAGTTGGTGGTGGTCGAACAGGTGATGCCAAAGTCGCGGCATTTCAGCGGCTGAATTTCCGAACACAGGATCCACACCACCGGCGCGGCGCTCATCGCATAGCCTGCAATGCACATCATGGTCATGCCGACGGAAAGCCAGGACAGCCCGCTGGAGGCGGTACCGTTATCAAACTGCATCAGGCAGTAGCCCAGCACCAGCGTTCCGATAGCCATCACGCTAAAGCCGATTTTCAGCGCCGGTTTACGCCCCGCTTTATCGACGGTAAAGACCGCGATAAAGGTCGCAAACATAAAGGTCAGGCCCACTACCAGCGTGGCAACCATCTGCTGCTCGGTGGTGGTGAAGCCGGCCATTTTAAAAATACGCGGCGCGTAGTACATGATGATATTCATGCCGGTAAATTGCTGCATCGCCTGTAACAGCATGCCAAGGAAGACCGCGCGGCGGACGTTGCGATTGATCTTAAACAGCGCCCAGCCGCCTTGCTTAAGCTTCAGGCTTTCGCGGATTTCATTGAGCTCATCACGGGCTTTTTCCGAAGTATCGCGCAGCATACGCAGCACCTCTTCCGCTTCGACGTGGCGCCCCTTTTCAGCCAGCCAGCGCGGGCTGTTCGGCAGGAAAATCACCAGAACCATCAGCAGGAGCGCCGGCAGCGCCAGAACGCCCAGCATCGCCCGCCAGTTACCGCTGTAGCTGAATGCGGTGTCGGACAGGAAGGCCATGACGATCCCCAGCGTCACCATCAGCTGATACATACTGATCATCTTGCCGCGCACATTTTCACTCGCCATTTCAGAAAGATACAGCGGCGCGGTATACGAGGCGATCCCCACGGCGATACCGAGAATGATCCTTGCCGCCAGCAGCATTTCGACACTCGCGGCAAACGCCGATCCGACCGACCCGGCCACAAACAGTACCGCCCCCGCCATCAGACTGTATTTACGTCCCAGTCGGAAGGAGAGCCAGCCGTTGAACAGCGCGCCAACCGCCGCCCCAAGCATCATGCTGCTGACCACCCACTCCTGCAGCCGGCTGGATAAGACAAAATGGTCGGTAATAAAGGGCAGCGCCCCGGCAATCACCCCTATATCGAGGCCAAATAGCAATCCAGCCACCGCAGCGGCAATAGAGACAAACTGGTTCATGCGTCGGGTATCACGCTGGCTACGCGCCAGGACCGTCGTGCCGTCACTGATTGAGGTCATTTTTTTCCTGCCTGAGCAAAGTAAAACGTTCAGTGAAAGTACGCGATCGACGCGACAAAGTGTCAGGGAGGAGACGTCAAAGATATGGATTAAATAGCTGGAAGGAGTTGTTTTGTGATGGACATTAAACTTTCTATTATTGCCGTTTCATCAATCACTGTTTATTAACTCCCTTTATTTATTGGTATATAGCTGAAAGCATGACGAAATGATATGGACGATCTTCAAATTAAGAGCCATCTAAATATGGATAATTAATGTTCATTTTTTATCGCTGTTGCGCCGGTTGCCGCATGGTGAAGTGACCTGGCCCACCGCCGCCAGGCATAAAAAAACCCTGCCGTCACAGCAGGGTTTATCGCCTGTCGCCGCGCGAGCTTAGCGCGCCAGCCAGCCGCCATCGACCGCCACGGTGTAGCCGTTAATGTAATCCGATGCGCTGGAGGAGAGAAAGACCACCGGCCCTTTCAGATCGTCCGGTAAGCCCCAGCGCCCTGCCGGAATGCGGTCAAGAATTTCCGCGCTACGCTGTTCATCGGAGCGCAGCTGCTGGGTGTTGTTGGTCGCCATATAGCCCGGCGCAATCGCATTGACGTTGATGTTGTACTTCGCCCACTCGTTCGCCAGCAGACGGGTCACCCCCATCACGCCGCTTTTTGATGCGGTGTAGGACGGTACGCGAATACCGCCCTGGAAAGAGAGCATCGACGCGATATTAATGATCTTGCCGCCGTTACCCTGGGCAATAAAGTGCTTCGCCGCCGCCTGAGACATAAAGAACACGGTCTTGATGTTCAGATCCATCACGTCATCCCAGTCTTTCTCACTGAATTCAAGGGCATCCTGACGGCGAATCAGACCGGCGTTGTTGACCAGAATATCGATATGACCGAATTCGGCAACCGCGCGCTCAAGCAGTTGAGGAATACCGTCAATCTGGCGCAAATCGGCGGTCAGGCTCAGGAAACGACGTCCCAGCGCGGTAACACGCTCAATCGTTTCCACCGGCTCAACAATATTAATGCCGACAATATCGCAGCCCGCTTCGGCCAGACCGAGCGCCATACCCTGACCCAGACCGGTATCGCAGCCGGTGACAACAGCCACTTTACCCTGTAGAGAGAATGCATCAAGTATCATACTTTGTTCCTTAATCTTTCAGAGCCCGTACAACACAGGCAAGGTTCTATTTGTCCGATCCGCATCCCTCACGGTTGCTTACGCCAGGGAAAACGCTCTGGGTATTACCCACCTTAAAAATAAAACACAGTTTCGTTTTACTGGTGTCGACATCTTACCCCCGAGGAAAGGTGTTTTCAATTTTTATTAAAACAATGTTTCATATTTTCACCATCTATTTATCAAAAATGCAAAACCGATCACGGAGCGATGCGCAAGAAAAGATATAAAAATAATAAAATACAATGAGTTAATTTAACTTTGAAAAAGGACGGCAAAACGCAAAAAGTGGGCATGAAAACAAAGATCGCCTCGAGATGCCAGGTGACAGAGCGGTAAAACCGCGATCCAGAGCAACATTTTATGGCGAATTGCGCTCGTCATCACAAATAATGAAACGATGTTTTGATAAATTAACACTCATCTTTTAAATCAACCTCACCTGGCTACACGTCCCCTGCAGACAGGCGACATCGCGGGAAGGAAAAGGAGTACATCATGGCTAAAGGCATGCGGGTAAAATTGAATTATGCAGTCAGTCGCGATCCGGATACCGGCGCGGAGATCACCCGCTTAACCCCTCCGGAAGTAACCTGTCATCGTAACTATTTCTATCAGAAGTGTTTTTTTAATGATGGCAGCCACCTGCTGTTCGCCGGCGAGTTTGATGGCCACTGGAACTACTATCTGTTAAATATCGCGACAGCCGAGGCCGTTCAGCTCACCGAAGGCGCCGGCGATAATACCTTCGGCGGCTTTCTCTCACCGGATGACTCCGCGCTCTATTACGTTAAAAACGACCGTACGCTGCTGGAAGTCAACCTTTCAACCCTCCAGGAACGTCAGGTCTACCGCGTCCCGGATGAGTGGGTCGGATACGGTACCTGGGTCGCCAACAGCGACTGCAGCAAACTGGTCGGTATTGAGATTGCGAAAAGCGACTGGACGCCGCTCAACGACTGGCAGATTTTCCACGACTTCTTCCATAAAGGTCCGCACTGCCGTCTGCTGCGCGTCGACCTGCAAAGCGGCGAGAGCCGCGTTATTCATGAAGAGAAAAAATGGCTGGGCCATCCTATCTACCGTCCGTTCGACGACAACACCGTCGCCTTCTGCCATGAAGGGCCGCACGATCTGGTCGACGCCCGGATGTGGATGGTCAACGAAGATGGCAGCCACGTACGGAAAGTCAAAGAGCATGCCGAGGGTGAAAGCTGTACCCACGAATTCTGGGTCCCGAACGGTTCTGCGCTGATTTATGTCTCTTATCTGAAAGGTCAACAGGGACGGACGATTTATCGCTTCGATCCGGATACCGGCATCAATACCGCGCTGATGCCGATGCCCGCCTGCTCGCATCTGATGAGCAATTTCGACGGCACGCTGTTAGTCGGGGATGGCTCTGGTACGCCGGTGGATGTGAAAGATACCAGCGGTTACACCATTGATAATGACCCTTATCTCTATGTCTTTGATGTCGCGAAACAGGCTTACTTCCGCGTTGCCCGGCATGATACCTCCTGGGCGACGGTCGCCAATAGCCGTCAGGTCACCCATCCGCATCCTTCGTTTACGCCGGACGATGGCGCAATCTTGTTCAGCTCGGACAAAGACGGAAAACCGGCTATCTACATCGCGAAACTGCCAGTGCATCCGGAGATGCTGCAGGCGTAATATCCGTATCGTTTTTGAGTGTGTTTCTGTAACTGGCCTTGCCCTCCTTCGCGGAGGGCTTTTTTGTTTCATTACCGCCCGGCGGGGTATCTGAGGCAGGCAAAAGCCGTTTCTGCTCACCTTCTGTTGCACCCGTGCCGGTGAAATTTTCCGCGGCTCCTCTCAACAGCGCGGGCGGCAAACCTGCTTTCGCCAGAATCAGTGCTAAAGGACGCGCTGCCGGACGACAGCAACAGAAAACCCCGGCTAACGGCTCCGGGGTCATGACGGAAGAGGGTTTTATCAGAAGCTGTAAGCCACCCCGACGCGGAAACGGGTCTGGCGATCGCTGCGGTCATTCACCCCAACGTTGCCCACTTCACCATACGGCGCCCAGTTTTTGTCCAGCTTATAGGCCAGCTTCACGTTGTACTCCTGGGAGTAAGGCTTGTTGTCGTTGCGGTTCACCCCCTCGGAGCTGCGGGCATAAACATAGTTCAGCTCGGTACGCCAGTTGCCCATCACAAAACCGGCCCACGCATCGCCACGGTTCACTTTATCGTCTTCTTTGCCGGCGCTCGCCGGGTAGCGGGTATAGTCGTAGCGATAACGGGCCGCCACGTAGAAACCATTATCGAAGCTGTATTGCACCCGCAGATTGGGTTTGTAGATTGAGCGGCTATCGTTACTCTCAATATTAAACCCCGGCGTCACGGAGAAGTTCTGATTCGCCTTCCACTGCCAGCTAATGGTCTCTTCGTGGCCGTTGCCGACAAAATCTGAATACGGTTGCGAGGTATTATCGCCGCCTGACTTCCACTTTGCCTCAACGGAGAAGCCGAATCCGTTGGCAAAGCGATGGGAGACCGAGACGCGGTCGGCGTTGGTTTTATCTGTTTTACCTCCATCAATGAATTCATGACGCAAATCAACGGTGACAGCGGAAGCGGAAAACGCTGCGGCACAGAGAGAAGCAAGGGCCAGAGATCTTGCAAACATAGGGTACCCCTCAAAATTAAAATTATGTTTCTATTTTATGAAACTGCATTTTATTTTTTAAGGACGTATGTTTTAGTGATCGAGATCGTAATTATTTGTTTCAAAAAACATGGCACAGCAGGACGTGACAAAGCTCAACAAAAAAGGCCTTTATCACCCCTGTTTCGCTGAATTTTGCCGGGATCTGCGGGGAGAAAAGCCAATAAAAAAGCCTCCGCAAGGAGGCTTGAGAAGCAGGTAAAGCAAAGCGGGACTATGCGCGTTCTACCGCCAGCGCAACGCCCTGACCACCGCCGATACAGAGCGTAGCCAACCCTTTGCGGGCATCGCGTTTAATCATCTCGTGCACCAGAGAAACCAGAATACGACAGCCGGATGCCCCAATAGGATGGCCCAGCGCAATCGCCCCGCCGTTGACATTGACCCGCCGCTCATCCCATTCCAGCACTCGTCCCACAGAAATCGCCTGGGCGGCAAATGCCTCATTGGCCTCGATAAGATCGACCTCATCCAGCCGCCAGCCCGCTCTCTCCAGACAGCGGCGCGTCGCGTGTACCGGCGCGATCCCCATCAGGGCCGGATCGACGCCGACGCTGGCAAAAGCGCGGATCCGCGCAAGGATCGGCAGACCGAGCTCCTGCGCTTTCGATTCGCTCATCATCATTACCGCCGCCGCGCCGTCATTGATGCTGGAAGCGTTGCCTGCGGTCACTGAACCCAGCCGATCGAAGGTGGGTAGCAGACTGGCCAGCCCTTCGGCGCTGGCATCGACCCGCGGCTGCTCATCGGTATCAACGGAGCGCGGCGCCCCGTTCAGCTCGGTGGTCACCGGCACAATCTCATCACGAAAGCGCCCTGAATCAATCGCCCGCCGGGCCTTTTGCTGCGAACTCAGCGCCCAGGCATCCTGCAGCTCGCGGCTGATACCATATTCACGCGCCAGATTTTCCGCCGTGACTCCCATGTGATAATCGTTGAAAGCATCCCACAAACCATCGTGAACCAGGCTGTCAATCAGCTGGCTGTTACCCAGCTGAGCGCCGGTGCGGCTATCGGTGAGAACGTGCGGCGCCCGGCTCATATTTTCCTGACCGCCGGCAATCACCACGTCGGCTTCACCGCACTGGATTGCCTGCGTCGCCAGATGCAGCGCCTTCAGTCCGGAACCACACACGTCGTTAATCGTAATGGCAGAAACGGTATTCGGCAGACCGCCGCGGATCGCCGATTGACGGGCCGGGTTTTGCCCGGTCCCCGCAGTCAGCACCTGCCCGAGGATCACTTCATCAACACTTTGCGGGTCGATACCGGTACGTTCCACCAGAGCCTTGACCACGAGACTCCCCAACTCTACCGCGGAGTGGCGCGACAACGTTCCCTGAAAACACCCTATCGGGGTGCGCAACGCACCAACGATCACGACATCTTTCATCCTCTACCTCTGCCCTGCCTGTGCGCAAAGAAACAGCAACATAGTAGAGAATTGTTATCAAAAAATTTCGCAATTGTTTAAAAAAAGTGAGGCAAATCACAAAGATTAGCCCCGCGTTGCGGGTTCCTGGCGCTGTAAATGCTGACGCAGCCAGCTCCCGGCTTTCCCCGGTGGCGCCTTCTTATTCCACAGTAAATCAACGGAAATCGCCCGCGGCCAGCCGGGAATGTTCAGCGCCACCAGCGTGCCTGACCCGGCAAACTCTTCAACCAGCGCACAGGGTAAAATGCACCATCCCAGCCCCTGTACCGTCATGCTGAGCAGCAGTAAATAGTTCGGCGCCGACCAGACCTGGCCTTTCGCAGGCTCCAGCGAGCTGGCCAGAAAAGTGCTCAGGCGCAGTTCTCGCCAGCTATGCAGCTCATCCCAGGTGACCCGCCCCTGTGCCGCCAGCGGATGCGCGGGGGCCACGTAGATAGCCATCGCCGTTTGTAACGGCAGCCGGGTGCTGCCAATCTCCGTCGGATAGCTATCCCGGGCCTCAATCAGCCCCACCTGCGCGCGCTCCTTCTGCAACAGGTCAATGACATCCTCATCTTCCCCTATGAGGCATTCAAACTCGGTGTGGGGAAAACGACGATCGAACTGCTGCAGCAGATCCTCCAGCACATCCGGGTGCAACGTGTCGGAGAGAACAAACGTCAGGCGCGCTTCCGTTTCATCAGACAGTGAAATAGCCAGCTCATCCAGCCGATCGCTGGCCGCCAGAATCGCTTTGACGTAACTCAGCACCTGTTCACCCTGCGGCGTCAGCGTGGGATGGCGGGTCGCGCGGTCAAACAGCGCGACGCCCAGATCGGCTTCAAGGTTTGAAATGGCGGTGCTGATGGTGGACTGGCTTTTGCGCAGCCGGCGGGCGGCGGCAGAAAAAGACCCGCAGGCCACGGCTTCAACAAATGCGGTGAGAGCTTCGGGAGAATAGCGCATGAACTATCTACTTTATCGATGGAATCTATCTTTTGTTTATCATATTTATCCATAAAATGCGGAGTAATTTCTCAGAATCTGTTCCCTCCCTGTCGCAGAGGAACCGGTCAGAGCAACGGCTTTTTCGGAGGTAGCAAGCCATGCAACAGAACCAATTTCAGCGTAAGACGCTGACAGAGCGCGTTATCCATGCAGTCAGTTTTGAAGGACTCGCCACATTAATTCTTGCCCCGACCGCCGCCTGGCTGATGCAGCGTTCGGTTCTTGAAATGGGTGGGCTGAGCGTGCTGCTCGCGACGCTGGCCATGGTGTGGAACCTGATTTATAACGCCGCTTTTGACCGCCTGTGGCCGGTATCTCGCGTGGTGCGAACCCTGAAAGTCCGCGCGCTGCACGCCATCGGCTTTGAGTCCGGGTTTATTCTTATCGGGGTCACCGCCGTGGCACTGATTCTCGGGATCCCGGTGATCCAGGCGTTTATGCTGGAAATCGGCTTTATGCTGTTCTTCCTGCCCTACACCATGCTGTTTAACTGGGGATGGGATACCCTGCGCGAACGGGTACTGAAATATCGCCAGCAGCGGATCCTGGCACGCAGCTAACTACACTTCATCGCCGGGGAGGATGCCCGGCGATCCCCTGCCTTATTTGTCATCCGAAAGTATCGCAACGGCGCATTCATTGTTGTGGTAAATTACACTCCTTTTTTTTGGTCTTACGGTTGATAAATTCACACAATGTCTAAAATTTGGTCTAAAGAAGAAACTCTTTGGAGTTTTGCCTTATATGGCACTGCCGTAGGCGCTGGCACTCTGTTTTTGCCGATCCAGCTGGGGTCTGCTGGCGCCATTGTTCTGTTCATCACCGCGCTGGTCGCCTGGCCGTTAACCTACTGGCCGCATAAAGCACTGAGTCAGTTCATTCTCTCCGCGAAAGTTGCGCCCGGCGTCGGGATCACCGGGGCGGTTAACCATTACTACGGCAAGAAAGTGGGTAATCTGATCACCGCGCTCTATTTCCTCGCCTTCTTCGTGGTGGTTCTGATTTACGCCGTGGCAATCACCAACTCGCTCGCCGAGCAGCTGGCAAGGCACATGCCGATTACGCCCGCCGTTCGCGCCATGCTAAGTCTGGCCGTGGTCATGGTGTTAAACCTGATCTTTTTGATGGGCCGCCATATCACAATTAAGGTGATGGGTTTTTTGGTGTTCCCGCTGATTGCCTGCTTCCTGTTCTTGTCGATCTATTTAATCGGCGACTGGCAACCTGAGCACCTCACCAGTCAGTTGCAGCTGACCTCACATACGTTCCACCAGGTCTGGATCTCGATCCCTGTGATGGTTTTCGCTTTTAGCCATACGCCAATCATTTCAACTTTTGCTATCGATCAGCAGGAGAAATATGGTGATCTGGCTATGGGTAAATGCAAAAAAATCATGAAGGTGGCCTATACCATCATCTGCGCCAGCGTGCTGTTTTTTGTCTTCAGCTGCCTGCTGGCGATACCGGTCTCCTATATTGAAAGCGCACGCAACGAAGGGGTGACCATTCTCTCCGCGCTGTCGATGATGCCAGGCTCCCCGGCGTGGCTGGCGATAACAGGCATCGTGGTCGCCGTCGTGGCCATGTCGAAGTCATTTCTCGGCACCTATTTTGGCGTGATTGAAGGCGCCAGCGAAATCGTGAAAACGTCGCTGAATCAGGTCGGCATTCGTAAAAGCCGCGCCTTTAACCGCGCGATGTCGATTCTGCTGGTCTCAACGCTGACGTTCATAGTTTGCTTCATCAATCCAAACGCCATTTCCATGATCTATGCCATCAGCGGTCCGCTGATCGCCATGATCCTGTTCATCATGCCGACGCTGTCGACCTACATTATTCCCGCACTCAAACCCTACCGTTCAGTGGGTAATTTCATCACCCTGGTAGTCGGCCTGCTGTGCGTTTCGGTCATGTTCTTTAGCTAATTTTCCCCTCTGCGGCAGCGGTTATCACCGCCGCCGCACGTTCTGCCAATATTCCTGCCATCCGGACTTCCTCGCCAGGTTTACACTTAGGGTTTGCACACCAGTGGGGAGTCGCCATGTCCAGCGTAAAACTATCCGGAAACGGAACATTAGGTCATCGCCAGGTCTATCGCCTGGGTTACGGGGCCATGCAGTTAGCCGGCCCCGACGTATTTGGTCCGCCTGCCGATCCGGACGCCGCTATCCGTGTCCTGCGCGCAGCGGTAGAGGCGGGGGTCAATCATATTGATACCTCCGATTTTTACGGTCCGCATATTACTAACCAGCTGATTCGCAAAGCGCTCTACCCTTATGCAGACGATCTCTGCATCGTGACGAAAGTCAGCGCTCGTCGTGATGAAAAGGGCAACTGGCTGCCGGCGATGTCGCCGGAAGAGCTCACCCAGGCGGTGGAAGACAACCTGCGTAATCTGGGGCTCGATGTTCTGGAGATCGTCAATCTGCGCAGCATGCTCGGCACCCACGGTCCGGTAGAAGGCTCACTGGAAGCGCCGCTGACCACGCTGCTTGAACTTAAAGAACGTGGGCTTATTCGCCACATCGGCCTCAGTAACGTCACGGCGAAGCAGGTGGCCGATGCGCAAAAATTGACGCCGGTTGTTTGCGTGCAAAACCAATATAACGTCGCCAATCGCGGAGACGATGCGCTGATTGATGAGCTTGCCGCACAAAATATTGCCTACGTCCCTTTCTTCCCGCTTGGGGGATTTACCCCGCTACAGGCACAGGAACTGAATGATGTTGCCGCCGCGCTGGAGGCGACACCGATGCAGGTTGCGCTCGCCTGGCTGCTGCAACGTTCGCCTAATATTCTGCTGATCCCGGGCACCTCTTCGCTCCAGCATCTGCAGGAAAACCTGGCCGCTGGCGCATTAACCCTGCCTCCTGAAGCCATCGCTACATTAGCGAAATTGCAGAGCTGACGGTCTTCGGTACACCTGTGCGTTTCCTTCCGCACAGGTCCTTGCCGGACGCCCTTTTCCCCTCCTATTATTTGGCTGGAATTAGCCCAACGCTGCTGGCACTATATATCCTACAAATGGGTATATGCTTGCACTAATCTGCACGAAACAACCCTATATACAGCATTGATTTATACTAATTTGACAAGTCCCCTTATTGGGGACTTCTGTCGTTTTTGCCTTCCCCAAAATTCTTTACAACTCTTGATTACAGGAAAAACAACATCTGATTCGACGTTTATACAAATCAATTTAGCGACAAAGATAGCTAATAACATCAAATGCTCATAAAAACATCTGGTTAATGCAATCAGAATGTTGGCATTGCCATAAGAAAAATTAACTACACACAATAAATAATCAACAAGGATTTTACATGACAGAGGGAACAATAAAGACCAGCAGGTATGAAATCATTGCTATTTTCAGGGAGGAACTTCGAAAGCAATCCGAGATAGAAATTTTCTTTAATAACAAAAACATCATGACCCGACTTACCCGGGTCGATTTTGCTGAGTTCCATATCGTCACCCATAGCAAAATCCCCCCCGGGCATAAATATAAATTCATCCTGCATAGTGATTCAGGAAAGATTGAGTTCTGTTCATCGTTAAAGAAAAGTTATAACTCCGACGCGGAACACGGCAATAAAGTCTCTTTTGCCTTACCCGAATGCATTCATGTGGTGCAACGACGTCGCGACCCTCGCTTTCGTTTGCATCACCGTTATGACTTTTTTTGTCGTGGTCGACATAGAAATGGCGAAAACTATCTTTTCGATATTAAAGACATTTCAGATGGCGGCTGTGCGCTGATCGCGAAAAGCCCGAATCTGAAGTTTCTCACGCATAATTCAATCCTCAAAAATTCAGTTCTGTCTCTGGCTGAGCATGGTGAAATCACTATTGATTTAGCAATAAAAAATGTTGTTGAAGTGACATTTGATGAAGACAGTGAAAGCTATCACCAGGTTTCCTGTCAGTTTAAATTCCGCAACCGCGAAGATAAGACCAGAATAGAGAAAATGCTGCTCGATTTGATTCTGGAAGCTAAGCGAAAAAAGAGAGTCTGACCCCTTGGACAGGATATTTCTGTATACCGATGATAATTTAATCGGTCAATCAATTCATCGGTATCTGGTTGATAACAATAAAAATATCACCATCTTCCGTTATCAGGATATCACTCGGGGGGCAATCGCCCCCCTGTCTGGGATCGTTATTTTCAACGCCATTCATAAGGACTTTTCTGCTGCCGACACGATGTTATTGCTCAACGATATGCGCTGGCGTCTTCTGCACTGCGCCCGGCTAATTCTGGTGGTCAGGAGCGATATTGCCAGCCTGTTCAGAGAACTAATAAACATAGATAACACAATGATTCTTACAGAAAAAACACCACTACACGATTTTTATCGCGCCGTCAGCGCGCCGGCAGACGACGGCGATTTTTCAGTACCGAAGAAGCTCTCCGCCAGAGAGCGCCAGGTGCTGGAGCTGACCCTGACCTGTCACAACAACAAAAAAATTGCCACCCTGCTGAATATTGACCATAAAACCGTACACAGCCACCGGATTCATATCATGCAAAAACTTGGCATGCATAATTCGCGAGCAATGCACAATAAAATAGTCGATATGTATCAATGCTAGAAAAAAAACCGCCCCCAATCGAAACCGGATAATTAATTGAAAAGTTACTTTTAATAAACATTCCAAACTGCAGAAAGGTCACTTATAATAATTTCACCCTGCAGCGATGTTCTGTAAAGTGCCTGACACGAGAAAATGAACGCTAACCTATTTTCTGACTATAACTTATCCCGTGGCGATATCTCTGTTCGTTATGTTTTTCAAAAAATGTTCTCACCGCGGGACACTCTCGTGGCAGTGGAGTGTTTAAGCCGCTTCGATTCTATTCCTGTGGCGCCGGAATTTTTCTTTCGCCATGCCAATGCGGCACTTCGTGAAAGTATTTTCATGGAACAACTGGCATTGATTGAAAAACATCAGGCATGGTTTATTGATAATGGTATTTCCGCGACAATCAATGTTGACGATCATATTCTCGGGATGTTGCGCCAGCCGCAACTCGAAACCTACATTAACCATCTGAAGTGTGTACATTTTGAGGTTACGGAAAATGCCAACAGCCTGCTTAATAACGCCTTAGCCAGCTGGAAAACTCCCCAGACGTCGACACTGTGGCTCGATGACTTTGGTTCTGGTTATGCCGGTATTAATGCTATTCGTGGATACCATTTTGATTATGTCAAAATTGACAAAGATTTTTTCTGGCATCTCATGCAGAAAGAATCCGGGCGGCCGCTGATGGATGCCCTGGTGACATTCCTGTCACGTAATAACCACAATGTCATTATTGAAGGTGTCGAGAGCGAAGCGCATAAAAACTGGCTTAAGGGAATGGAGTGGTTTGCTATTCAGGGTCATTACTGGAAAGAAGTCAGCATTGAACAACTGGTGCAGGAAAGGGTTAGCGCATAAAAATATCGCAATCATGCGGTATTTTATACGCTAAATAACACGCGCTTAATTATACACGAGTTCCCAGGTTGCCCAGCTGGTCAGCGGGCCGGTTGTCGCTTTTTCCGGGGACGGCGTGACATAGCCGATATAATAAGTAAATACACCGCCATTAACCGATTTTTCAACAAGCGGTACCCGATTTTGTTGCGGATCGGCGGGGACAATTTTATTACTCTTATCCAGCGTATTATTATCATTGGTTGACAGCGCCAGATAGATATTACGCGCCCCATCCGGTAGCGTATTCGCCAGATAGCCCGCATTTTCGTTCGCGACAGCATCGATCATAAATCCATCAATCCAGCGCACATTCACCGCGCGAATCTCATTTTTATCCGCCGCGCCGCCATCATGGCGGAGCTGACAATTCGACAACTCAAGAGTGAAGGACTGCGGCTTCATAAATGCGCCGGCCCCGCGGCCGTGGACTTCCGCCAGACTCACCGGCGCCAGCCAGACATTGCCGCTCCCGGCATTATTCGCGCCGTTAAGCGCAACGCTGCAGGAGATATCCGTCACCCGGCCGACAAAATCAACGCGTCCGTTATCATAATTGGTCATAAAACCGTAGGCCGACGAGGCGGCCAGCATCGCGCCAGCAACGGCCAGTCTGATGCATTGCCGGCCATATGTGCCACATCCATATTGCTTCATGCCCGCCTCCTGAATTAATCGTACGTCAGGTTAAAGATCATGTGCGATTCCACCTCGCCGGTACTGGTTGTCGGCAGGTATTGATAAAATCGCGCATGATAAGGTTGCGTAAAGTAACGCGTCTCCTGAGAACGCAACGTGCCTACGCTGTACTTCTTGTTAAATTCCAGCGGTACGCCATCCTTCAGTACCTGAATCCCGACCCCTTTGGCGGCGGAACTCCCGGCTTTTTCATTGAGCAATGCCCCTTGCTTAAGCGTGGTGCTGGTTGCCAGAGTTCCGGAAAAAGAGGTCTGGATATTGGCATATCCCGACTCGCTTAATCCGCCGCTGCACTGCAGCTCAATATTAAAATCCCGACCGCCTGCCGTTGTTCCGACCCCCTGCAGATCGCTACGCTTAATGCTGCCCACATCAACGTTCATATTCTTCCCGCTCAGTACCGTACAGGAAGGTGAGACAACGGTGATCGCATTGGCGCTCAGGTAGGTTTCCAGAATTGGGTTATTCCCCCTTTCCCAGTCATAGGAGGTATATTTCCCCGTTGCCAGCGTACCGCTGCCGGTCACCGCCGCGGTTTTGATCAGCTCAAGAGTAAAGCGCGAGCCTTCCAGAGAGTAGTTGGTCCCTCTGCCGCCGTTCGATGTAAAGGTGCCTGGATAAATAATATTAACCGTGGCACCGCCGCGGCTAAAACGCATGCCAATCCCTGGAACGCTAGTGGAATAGACCTTATTACCCAGATCCCGAACGCCAGTGGCGATAATATCGGCCTTAAAAGTGTTGCTGTTGGTACAGTAATAGCTGACGCCATTTCCCGCCGGCATGGTCCAGTCCTGCTTCGCGATAACCGCACCTACCGGCAGATCCGGTGATACCACTACCCGTCCCATGGCCATATCCAGCCTGACCGTGCTTGCCGCTCTACGCGAACAGTCCGCCCAGACCGTCGAGGTTCCAAGGGCCAGCAGGCCAACCGCCATCATCAATCGTTTACTCAGCGACATACCGTTTCCTTTAATTTTGCCTGGCCCAGATCCACCGCACATTGTCCGCCGCTCCACTTGACGATCGCCTGCTTAATCCCGGCATCGCTGATAAACATCATGCTTCCCTGACCAACAACCCCAATATCCTTACCAGACGGGTCCAGAATGGTGGCGGCAAACGGCAGCGGTTGGCCATTGGCCTGGCGCGCCTGAAGCGTGAGGGTGTTCTGTACCGTGGTATCAAACGAGACTTTCACCACGCTGCCTTCCCACGGAACGACCTGAGCCACAGTCCGCTCAAAGGCGATATCCTCCTGGCTGCCTTTCGGATCGATCTCGACGGCGTTGATCCGGTAAGGTCGCAGATAGGGCAGGATGGCGTAGCCGTTACTGTCGACTCGGGTCCCAGGTGAACCCGGCAACATGGCGCCCGCCGCATCTTTGGCTTCAATCAGCGCCATGGTATTGCCGCTCTCCGGTGAGAACACCACGCCATGACGATGGGCGATCAGCGTCCCGCTGGCGCCCAGCCCGCTCTGCCGGTAGCCTTCGCCCTGGCTGTAGCTGCCGTTAAGCGTGGTCCACGGCGTACGGTAGCTGCCGTTTAAGGCGACATCATGCTGACCACCGGTCGCTGCGGTCGTTGAAATGCCGTAGTTGAGGTTGTTCTCGCTATCCAGCGAACCGTTAACCCCAATCTGCGAGCTGCCGAAATGCGAATTGTTGAAGGTGGTGTTCGACGTCAGGTTGGCGGTGCGGTTCTCGCCAAACCACAGCGGATAGCTGAAGTTCAGCGAGATGCGATCGTCACGACGATGGCCGGAGTTATCCGGCGTATACACGCGCTGCGCGCTGGCTGACCATGAGAGGCGGCCGAACATATTGTTGTAGCTAAGCTGGTACTGCTTCTCGGTACCCGAACGGTTCCAGTAATCGGCAATCTGGCCACTCAGATAAAAACCGCCCCAGCCGTCCGGCAGGTTCTGGTTAACGGTGAAGGTCATGCCGTTTTTCTGCCGCCACAGGGTATAGTTGTTATTGCGGTTCTTCTCCTGATCGACGGCGTACAGCGCGTCGTTCAGGTTATAGTAGCCTTTCGTGGAGTAGCGGTATGCCGCCAGCACGATGCTGGTCTGGGTATCGGTAAACATCCGGTTAAAGGTGGCGCGATAGCTCTGCCCCTTTTCATCCAGGGTATCGCTCTTCAGTCGCGACTGGGTAATGTCAAATGACAGGGCGCCAATACCGGTATTCATCCCGGCCCCCAGCAGAAACGCCTGATAATCATCAAAACCGGTCACGCCGGTATAGCCGGTAAACATGTTGCTCAGGCCACGCTGCCAGGTGGCCTGGTAGAGCATGGGCTTATTGCGCAGCGAATTGTCATCGACTTTACCGGCCGACAGCGCATAGCGGGTCATGCCAGGACGCAGCAGCTGTGCCACCGACGCATACGGCACGCTGAAGACCTGCACCGATCCATCGGCCTCTTTTACCGACACCTCAAGGTCATTACCGTACCCGGACGGGTAAACATCCTGCAAAGTAAACGGCCCCGGCGGTACCGAGGTCTGATAAATAATATTGTTGCCCTGACGCACCGTCACCAGGGCATTGCTCTGCGCCACGCCGCGAATTTCCGGGGCATAGGAGCGCATTCCGTCCGGGAACATGTTGTCATCGGTCGCCAGGTTGACCCCACGCAGACCGATGGTGTCGAAGAATTCGCCGTTGGTAAATATCTGCCCGCCGCTGACAATCGAGTTGATTTGCGGGATCGGGCGCTGAAGATAGGTTTGGTTACTGTTCCAGTGCGCCTTCCCCTGCTGCTGCTGCCAGTCGAGGTTACCGATGTGCTTGAGGAGCCAGCCGTCCCAGGAGAAGCCGGCGTTAACGCCGAGATAGGCGCTGCTGTTGTCGGAGCCGTTGGCGGCAGAGGTATGGCTGGTCCAGGTGTTCGCCATCCAGCCAAGATTCAGCGCCGCAATGCCTTTATCCCAGAACTCCGGGCTGACAAAATTTTTCAGGCGCTGATCTTCGTAGATTTGCGGTACAGAAACTTCCAGCCGCAGCGAGGACTGTATCAGGTTATCTTTAACGTTTTCTTCGTTACGCCACTCCTTCAGACGTCCACAGTAACCTGCCTGCTGACTCAGCTGAGGATTGAGTTTTTCCGCCGCAATACCATAGCGCTCAAGCATTTCACGGGTGTAGCAGATCCCCATGTTGCCGTCTTTATCGCGGGTGACGTTCAGTTCATAGCGCCCTTTCCACTCATTGTTGGTATACACATCGAGCGAATAGGTCCCTTCCGTGATAGCACTGGCGGAGAAGCGAGACAGATCGACCTTTTCCCGGCTACCAACGATAAAACCATCATTAAACTGGTATACCGTTCCCGGGCTTTCCTGTCCGCTGGAAACTGGCGGAAAGCAGAACAGCGCCATCGCTACCGCTGTACTTAATCTTCCCGGGCAGATAGACCTCTGCTTCATGATCGTGTCCCTTATTTAACGGCTACTTTCACTGCCACATCTGCGCCATAGTCATTGATATTATTGATGGTCAGGGTCTCGCCTCGGCTCACGGAGGAAGAGAGGGACACGGTCTGACTGGACTGCGGAGCCAGCATCACCGTTTTGCTGTTCAGGGCTTTACCGCCATCGCGGGAAATACGGCTGACGGTGAGATAAAATGGCGTAGGGTTGCTGATTGACAGGCTGCTACCGCTGGCTGAAAGCGCTAATTTCTCCGGCGCCGCGTCGCGGTTACCCAGTCCGGCGGGACGGTAGATAAACTTAAAGCGCGAACGGATCGCCAGCTGGAGGACGTTCTGCCCTTCATTTTTCTGGTTGGCCACCACCGGCGGGATTTCCAGAAGATTCAGCCACCACAGCGTCTCTTTATTTTGTGCCAGTCCGGCGGCGCTACCCAGTTTAATACGTAAAGTCTGGCCGCTCTTTGCATCGACGCGTGAAATCGGGGGCGTAATAATAAACGGCGTGGTAATGGTATCCGGCGTCGCATCGGCATTGCCGTTATCCAGCCAGGCTTGCGCCAGCGCCGGACGGTCTGCGGTATTAGAAAGCTGTACCGTTATTTCTTTTTCATTTCCAGGATAAATAAAGCGGGTGCCGTTGACGATAATATTGTTGGCGTTGGCCGCAACACTAAAAATGAAACAGAAAAAAAGGACAATATGCTTCATGCTGACCTCAGAAGAAAAAAATAAGCGGCAGCAACTGCCGCTTTATCGTTGTTTTAAACCGCCGTTCGCGGCGGTTTTATTTTCTGTCGATAATTACTGGTAAGTAATTTCGTAGGTCGCGTAGCTGTTAACCACACCGGTGGTAACAGAAGCCGGGGTGTTGGTTGCATAGCCAACGTAGTAAGTGAAGCGTGCGCCATCCTGAACTGCGGTTGCGTCGCCTTTCGCTTTCGGCTGAGTGCTCACGCCTGGGATGATTTTGTTGGTCAGCGCAGTCGCGCTATCGGTGGACAGGACCAGCTGAATATCTTTCGCGCCAGAGGCTTCGGTGTTTGCCAGGTAGCCCTGCTGCTCAGTCGTTGCGCCAGCCAGCAGGTTACCACCGGTCCAGTTCACACCCAGTTTGCTCACGTCGTCTTGTTTGTCGCCGTTAGCAGCCTGGCAATCAGAGACGTCAATGGTGAAAGATTTAGGCTTCAGGTAGGTATTAGCCGCCGCTGCTTTAACTTCGGTCAGGGTAACCGGTGACAGGTAAACGTTAGCATCGCTGCCCTGGCCGTTAACGGAAACAGTACAGGATACATCGGTAACTTTACCGAAGAAATTAACCTGGCCACCGCCAACATTCGTATCAGCTGCGTTCGCTGCAGTCATACCGAAAAATGCTGTTGCCATAGCTGCAGAGAGAAGAACCTTTTTCATTGCCATTTCCTTGTCAGAGTGAGTTTTATATCAATAAACCAACAGTAAACCTGCACAAAAGTCAGAAGCGTTATGCGATGCTCACTTGTGCAACTGTGAATAGAAACTTCGACTGACCGGAAGCCGCAATATTTAAGGCGTCAGGACGCGAACTCTGTTTAAAGAATTCGTTAATGCTGTCGGCGTCAAAGAATGCTATTTTTCGCCAACAAATATACATTTGCTTATAACTTGTTACATCGGCCTTACGATAGATTTCAGCTATTGATAACAAATAAACAATAGACAAAAACAAACGTTAAGTTATTTACATCAGAAGGGACAAGGCGCAGGCAATATATTTTGCAGAGGGATTATCATGGCAAATAATACGATTCCATGACTATAGCGAACATTCTGAATAATACTGAGAGGGGGGTTGCTGAAATAACATAAACCGGTTAGAAAATTTCCCCCTGCTACCTGACGTGTAGCTGCCCGCTACAGCTGCAGATGGAAGTGCTGGCGCAGCGCGAGCCTGCCTGTTCGGGTGATACTCACTTCACGAAATCCCGGCGTCAGAGTGAACCAGCCTTTGCGCTGACCATGCTCTAACAATGCGGCCCCGACGGCACCGCCGGGATGGAAACGCCGCTCGCTCCAGTCCAGACAGGCGCAGCATACCCTGCGCCGGTTCCCGGCCGGCAAGGTAATGCCCAAACGGGCAAACTGCGCCTCGCCGCTCGCCGTCAGCGCGCTACCGTCCGGCACAATCCACGCCTCACGCAAGAGAAAAGCATAAATCGCCACCGCCACTTCACCGGCAAGGTGATCGTAGCAGGTTCGCGCCGTACGCAGACCCACCGGGGTCCGGGTGGTCAGCACGATGGCGCTTTTTCCGGCCATCGCCATCATATTTTCCAGCAGTCCGGCAACATCGGCACTCGCCAGCCGGTAATAGCGATGCCGTCCCTGCGCCAGACAAACCAGCAAATGGGAGCTGACCAGACGGCTGAGATGGGCGCTGGCGGTTGAGGCCGAGACCTCGGCCACCGTCGCCAGCTCCGTCGCGGTCCACGCGCGCCCGTCCATTAATGCACAGAGCATTTTCACCCGTGAAGCATCGGCCATGGCGGACGCCAGCGCGGTGATGGCCACGGCCAACGACTCATCATCCTCAATAACATGAGCGGGTTTTAGCATAACGCCTCACAAGGTGGTGGCCCAGGAACGCGTGGCTTCCTGCGCCAGTGGAAAGTTATCGGTCACCAGAATCAGGCGGTTAGCATGATCGCTGTACTGGGTCAGGATATTCACCCCGCGTTCGGCCAGCGCGTGAGCTATTGCGCCCAGCTCGCCGGGCTGTTCCTGTTTTAATCTGCGAATAAGCGGCAGGTAGACGCCCGCTACCGGGATCCCCGCCTGCTCCAGCACCGTTCTGGCCCGCTCCCCTTCAGCGACCAGAAAATGGGCGTGGCATTGATTGCCGACGGTGAAAACCCCGCCTCCTTCAAGCCCCACGCCATGTTTCCCCAGCGTTTGGCCTAACCGCGACAACTGGCCAGGACGATTTGGCAGAATGACATGAATATCATACATCGCCGTGCCCCTCCTGCATTTCTGAACCCCAGGCGCGAATGACCTGCACAATACGAATCTGGTAAGAGGCAAAAATAGTCGCCTTGCCCTCCTCCTGGGCCGCCTGATGGCAGAGATTGTTTTTCCAGGCCCGCACCGCCTCTTCATCGCGCCACCAGGACAGGGACAGGATCTTGCCCGGCGTGGTCAGGCTTTGAAAACGTTCAATGCTAATAAAGCCGTCGAGCGTAGCAAGCAATGGCTTCAGCTCCGCCGCCAGCGCCAGGTAACGGGCCTGTTTTGCCGGGGTGACATCGGCTTCAAAGAGTACCGCAATCATCGTGTCGTCCTTCCTCAATCAACAGTGACGCCACTTTATCGTATCCATAAAGCCCGATACTTCGCCGCTAAACGAAGTATGCCCTGCGCAAAAACAGGGCAAAAAGCCCGCCCGCGCCTTCACTCAGGCAGTCCGTTGCGACGGTTTTCAAAAAAACGCATGGCAATAGTCATTTTTTTTTAATTCATGAGGGTCGCAAGAAAACGATCAATGCATTGTTTTTTAATCAAAAAATAAAAACACCCTTAAAACTTCGTCATCTTACTGCCATAAAAGTGTGATCTAAATCGCACTTTTTGCAACGCTGGTTATAGTTAGCAGGCTTATTATAAACCCATCGAAAGCACAACGCTTTCCACCTAAAAAGTTAAAAGGAAAAACACCATGAAAAACGTAAAATTACTTGCCGCTGCCGGTATGCTCTCTCTGGTTTCTTTCGCCAGCTTCGCTCAGCACCCGGTCAGCGTAACGGCTGATACCCTGGATAGCGCAGAAGCTAAAATTGCGACCATCGCTAAAGATCAAGGCGCGTCTTACCACATTACCGAAGCCTATACCGGTAACCAGGTTCATATGACCGCTGAGCTGTCCAAATAAGAGAATGGTTGCAGAGGGAGCTGCCGGACAGGCCGCCTTACGGCGGCTCGTTTCGCTCCCGCTTCACGATAACCATGCTGCAATGTCGGGCCCCTTTATGGGGCTTTTTTTGTTAATGCGCGCTGTATTGACAGTACGCTCAGCAACACCACGATTAACCCCACCAGCGCCCCCCCTTCTATCTTCTGTCCAAGAAAGATCCAGCCCAGAAGCACTGCTGTCACCGGACTCAGCAGGCTGAGTGCTGAGACAGCGACCGATGGGAGACGGCTAATCCCGCGGAACCACAGCCCATAGGCCAGCATCGCACCGGCCACGCAGAGCCACAGATAGCCAACCGCCTGGGTCAACGTCACCCCCTGTAGCGGCGGATCCACCAGCCATGCAACGGGAGCCAGTACCACGCCGCCAATCAGCAATTGCCAGCCGGTCAGCGCCACCACCGGTAGCGAAATCGCCCAGCGGCGAGACAGCCAGGTCCCCAGCGCCATGCTGACCGCGCCTGCAAACGCCGCCATGATCCCCAGCGGATCCAACACCGTATGCGGCGACAGCAGCAGCAGCGCCATGCCGATAATGCCAGTGACTGCCGAGAGCACCGCCACCCACGGCGAGCGCTGCCTGTCGACACACCACGCCAGCATCATGACCAGCAGCGGCTGAATTGCCCCAATCACTGCCGCCAGCCCCCCTGGTAACCGGTAAGCGGCAATAAACAGCAGCGCCTGAAAAGCGCCAATATTGAGGATCCCGGTAGCAATAAGCTTCCACCACTCATTGCGCAGAGGAAAACGGCGGCACCAGATAAGCAGCGCAATCCCTGCGGGCAGCACCCGTAGCAGCGCGGCAATAAAAGGTCTGTCCGGGGGTAAAAACTGGGAGGTGACAATGTAGGTCGTCCCCCAGATGGCCGGAGCCAGGGCGGTCAACAGCAAATCAATAACGGGAGAGCGTGAGAAAAAGGTCATGATTTTATCTTCACATCAAGGTAAATTAGTCGCCAAAGTATGTAACGACAGATGTCTTGATATCAAGATAAGTGGGCACAATTGGACAAATCATCGCAGGCTGACGCCGTCGATCGTATTCTTGAACAGTGGAAACGGGAGCGCCCGGATCTGGACTGCAGCCCGATGGGCCCCATCGGGCGCCTGAAGCGCTGCGCTCTGCTGCTGGAGCCGCGCGTAGAGTCCGCCTTTATCCGTCACGATCTGGTGCGCTGGGAGTTTGACATGCTGGCCACCCTTCGTCGGGCAGGTTCGCCGTTTATTCTCTCCCCGACCCAGCTTTTCTCTACGCTGATGATCACCTCTGGCACCATGACGCATCGGCTTAAGGCGCTGGAAAAACGCGGCTTTATTACCCGTTTACCGGCCCCTGACGATGCGCGGAGCCTGCTGGTCGCCCTGACCGAAGCGGGGCGCGAGCGGATCGATGAGGCTGTGGAAAGCCACGTGGAAAACGAACGCCAGCTGCTGGCCGGACTCTCCACGGAGCAGCGCCAGCAGCTGGATCGGGCGCTGAAGGTCTTTATGCGCCTGCTGGAAGAGCCCTGACAACCGGCAGCAATATAATCGCCGTTGGTGCTCATCGGGTTCACGGTCAGAAACAGCAGGCAGGCAAAGAGAATCAGAAGGACGCCGCCGGCAATTTTTACCGCCGGCAGCAGCCATTTCAGGCGACCGTCATCCCAGGCAAACGGGCCGATCGCTCGTTCACGCGGGTAGCGTGCGAGTTGTCATCATTTTTACCATTAAATGAATCTGAATTTCCGCCTGGCGGTAGCGGTGAGCGGCGCCGACAGCCTGCTATATTGTCCGTAGATTGCATTTTGCAATGCCCGTCAAATACGCATACCATCTGCCCATTCTACCGTCGTCGGGCAAGGAGAGGCTTGTGGAACATAATAACGCATCAGCGCAACCAGACAGCCACGAGAGCCGCTTTCATAAAGAAGAGTTCCCCTTCTTCTGGGTGGTCAATGTTTATGCAAAGTATACGCAGCTGATGGAAATCGAATTAAAAAAAATCGACATCGATCTTTCCCGCTTCCGGGTATTGATGCTGGTCCATCAGTACCACAGAGCCAGTATCTCCCGCATCACCGAATACGCCGTCAGTAAAATGCCCACCGTCACCAAAATCGTGGGGCGCCTGCGTGAAGATGGGCTGCTGACGACCCACGTCAGCGCCAGCGATGGTCGGGTCACGGAAGCGGAACTCACCCCCGCAGGCCAGGCAAAGGTCGCCGAGGCCAAAGTACTGAGTCAAAAAGTGTTCGCCCGGGCATTTAAGGGCATTACCCCCGCGCAAGAAAAGAAAATGAACCACGTTCTCTCCCTGCTGCTGCACAACCTCAATGACTGATCGCCCTCTTCCGCAGGCACGCTAATAGCCTTTTTAAATAAAAGGCTATTAGCGTTTTCTCACCCTACCCTTCGTTTTTCGCACGCTTTTTTATCATTTTTTTAACTTATATTTTGCGGTTTATTTTGTGAGATCCCTCAAGAGATTAAAATATAGACACTTAAAAATAGACATAAAAATCAATACATTAAAATTTTTTATTTGTTTATAAAATGTTCTTATAGCCCAAAATGATGTGAAAAATACGTTACAAATTACTTGAAGTTTCAAGTTTTAATGACAAGATTATCTCAGATTCAATTCAGTCTGTTTTTTATACATTCGTCCTTCACTCGTCATCGTTAAACGGAAAAGTGAACCATGGCTAATGAACATCGTGCAGGCATGACATCCGCCCGTTCCGGGTTTATCTCGCGCTTTACGCTGGGTAGCGGCGCGCTGACGTTTGCCGCCAAAGATACTCTCGATATCGCCGGCTATCCCACTCGAGCCGGCAGCCCGGTGCTGCAAGATGCCCCGGAGGCGACGGCGCATGCGGCGGTGATTCAACAGCTGCTCGATAGCGGTTGTCAGCTGCGAGGGAAAACGACGCTCCATGAGCTGGCCTTTGGCGTGACCGGGATCAACGCCTGGAGCGGAACGCCGATCAACCCGCGCTACCCGGCGCTGATTCCCGGCGGTTCGTCGAGCGGTTCGGCAACCGTGGTGGCCGCCGGAGAGGTCGATTTTGCGATTGGCACCGATACCGGGGGTTCCGTGCGGATGCCTGCCGCCTGCTGCGGCATCGTCGGCCTGAAGCCGACCTGGGGGCGAGTGAGCCGTCAAGGGGTGATGCCGACCGACAGTTCGCTGGACTGCGTGGGATTTTTCAGTCGCGATGTCACCACGTTACGGCAGGTGCTGGCGCGGCTCCCAGGCGAAATCACCCCGGCCGTCAGCGCGTGCCAGACGGCCACGGCCTTTCTCTTCGGCCACGCCACGGCGGACATTGAACAGCTGATTCGCGCCCGTCTGGCGCAGGCGGGAATTTTTCCCGCAGACGCGACGCTGCCGGCATTCGCCGAGGCGCATCAGGCAGGGCTGACGATCATCTCCCAGGAGAACTGGCAGGCGTTTCAGTCTCTCGCTGAGAAGCCCGAACTGGCCGAGGATGTCGCCGTGCGCCTGCGCGCCGGCGCGGAAATCAGTCCGCACCAGCGCCAGGCGGCAGAGCGCATTCGTCAGACCTTTACCGAGGCTGTCGATGCGCAACTCGCCCGCACGCCGTTTCTTTTACTGCCGACGCTGCCGGCCTGCCCGCCGACGCTGGAAGAGGCGGCGAATCCACTCAATGTAGTGAACCTGACCCGGCTGGTGCGTCCGTTCAATTTAAGCGGTCATCCGGCGCTGACGCTTCCCGTTGGCGAGTTAAACCAGCGGCCGGTCGCCCTGCAAATAGTTGCCGGGAAAAATAAAGAATATGAATTACTCTGTTTTGCTGAATCTCTGATGGCAAAACTGCAATACCCGTCAGACTCGCAGAGCAAATAAAATAATACATCCTGAATAATCTGCTTTACCGTGCCGCGGCCACTCCATGGCTAAGTGAAATAAATATCGCCCGCGCACCGGCAATCAGCAATATGACGGAGATAAATATTTATTCTATTTAACTGGAAGAGGCACAGTCGCATGTTAAACCCATCTGCAACTCTGCGTGCGGAAAAGACCCCGTACGCCAGTAATAGTGAATTCAGCGCATTGCTCGGCGAATTAAAAAAGCGCAGCGAGGAGTTCGAACAACAACGCTATATCTCTGACGATATTATTTCGCATTTTAAACAGGCTGGAGTTTATCGTGCGCTGGTGCCCGCACAATATGGCGGCGATGAAATCTCGCCTGCCGAATTCTGTCAGTTGATTGAGACCATCGCCACCGCCGACGGTTCCGCCGGATGGGTCGCCAGCTTTGGCATGAACCCCTTCTACCTCGGCGGCCTGCCGCTCAGTACGCTGGATGAGATCTATCGCCACGGCCCGGACGTGGTGTTTGCCGGCGCTATTTTTCCCCCGCAGAAGGCCATCGCTCAGGACGGCGGTTTTCAGGTCAGCGGGCGCTGGAGCTTCGCCAGCGGCTGTACCGGCGCCGAACTGATTGGCGTCGGCATTCTGCCTGACGACGGCTCCGCTCGCCCGCTGCCGCGTATCGCGGTCCTCCCCGCCGGTCGCTTCACCATCGATCCGGTGTGGAATACCGTCGGTCTGGCGGGGACCGGCAGCCATGATGTGGTGCTCAAGGAGGCGTTTGTCCCCGAGGAGTGGACCTTTATTCGCGGCGGCGAACTCAATCTCGACGGCGCCCTCTACCGCTACCCGGTGCTGTCGCTGGCGACGCAGGTACTCTCGGTGGTGGCGCTGGGCATCGCCCGCGCCGCGCTGTCCGAAATCTATACCATCGCCGAACGTCAGAGTTCGGTCACCGGCGCCCCCTGTCTGGCCGATCGCCAGTTTGCGCAGATGGATATTGCCCACTGTGAAGCGGAGCTGCGCTCGGCCCGCTGCTGGTTTTACGATGCCATCGACGATGTCTGGCAGGTCATTTTACGCGGCGATGAGCCCGATGCAGGGATGATCAACGCCCTGCGCCTGTCATCGACGCACGTGACCCGCGTCTCTTCATCGGTGACCACCCGCGCGCTCAGGCTGGCCGGAATGCCCGGTATTACCATGCGCAGCCCGCTCCAGCGCTACGCCCGCGACACCATGGTCATCACTCAGCACGCCTTTATGGGCGAACTGACCTATATCAACGCCGGAAATATGTTCTTCGGCCACCCGCCGCTGCCCGGCTATTTATAACCCTGTAAGGAGTATGACGATGATCCGCGTTCTGTTTTGTATTGGCGTAAATCAAAACTTTTTCGATGCCACCCCGGAGGTCGGCAAACAGGTCTGGGCCGCGTTTGGCGAGATGATGAAAGGGATCGAACACACTGACGGTATTCAGGTGATCGGCAATATGGATGACGATCGGGTGATGGTCGGGCAGTCTACCGGCTGGCCGTGGACCACCTACGTCCTCGCCGATGCGCATGATTTTGACGCCGTCACCGCCGCCTGCAATCTGTTCCGCAGCATTCAGGTCGGCCCGGGGCCAGACCGGTTGTGGAAATATTGCAAAGTTGAAGCCCGAACCGGGCGCGAATTAATTATTCAGGCGTAACTCATGAATCTGGAAAAGTGTCTGCAGCGTCTGGATAAACTCGAAGCGGCCAATCAGATTCGCAACCTGATGAGTCAATATATGCATTTATGTGACGATTTATCTTATCCGGATATCGCTCAGGAAATTGCGGACTTATTTTGTGAAGATGCTATCTGGGAAGGCCTCGGCAGTTTATACCAAAACAAACTGGGGCGTTATTCCGGGCGAAAAAACATTGCCCAAATGATGGCCCGTTATATTAGCGAGCCCGCACACTTTGCCATCAACGTTCATTATTTAACGTCCGAACATATTGATATTGGTGCGGAGAATGAGGCCATTGGGCGCTGGAAAATGTTGCAGGTTTCCACCTTTCGCGCCGGAGGGTCGCATCTCAACAGCGCAGAGTTGGTGATTCGCTTTAAAAAAGCAGGCGAACGCTGGCTCATAGACCATTTCACCACCCGTAACTTATTGAGTCGCCCGGTGGATTACTGGCACTCGCCGGTGGATTTACCCGTACCCGACGCTACGCGGTCCCCGGAATGATTCAGCGCGCAGCCGATACATCTGCCCACTGAAGCATCACCGAGACTCAGGAGATTAAGCAATGTCTGAATGTATTCCGGTAAAAAATATTGAGAGCGGCTACGACGCCGCCACGCTGGGCGCCCTGGTTCAGTCCGACCGGGTTCATACCTCGCTATACACCTCCGGCGACATTTTCGCCCTGGAGATTGAGAAGATTTTTAACCAGACCTGGGTCTGGGTCGGGCACGAAAGTGAAGTCCCCGACGCGGGCAGCTTTAAGTCCTCCATGGTCGGAACGCAGCCGGTCATCGTGGTACGCGATCGCAAAGGCAATATCAACGTCCTGCTGAACCGCTGTCGCCACCGCGCCGCCACCGTCTGCGAACACCGCAGCGGCAAAACCAACAGCTTTGTCTGCCCGTATCACGGCTGGGGTTACGGTCTCGACGGCGCCCTGCGCGGCGTACCGCATCCGGAAAGCTACGGCGATACCCTGGAGAAAGAGCAGCTCGGCATGGTGCGCCTACGCAGCGAAAGCTACGCGGGGATGATTTTCGCCACCTTCAACCGACAGATGGAACCGCTGACCGATTTCCTCGGACCGGCCATGAAGTGGATGGATCTGTTTATGAAACAAGGGGCCGGCTACCCGCTGCAGGCCACCACCGCCCACCGCTTCCGCTTCCCCGGCAACTGGAAGATTCAGCTGGAAAATACCACCGATGGCTATCACTTTCCCGTCGTACATAAGTCCTTCCTGAGCTCCGTCGATAAGCAGACGGAAGAGATGCTCAACTTCGTTGACGGCAAAGGTTTTGTCGAAGACCTCGGGAACGGCCACAGCGTAATGGTGATGATCCCGGAACTGATTGACCTTGAAGAGAATCTCGATGCGCCGGTGCCGGATCGCTTCCTTGAACTGGCTCAGGCGCTGCGCGAAGAGGGCCACGAAGAGCAGCAGGTGCGTCGCATCGTCCGCGCAGTGGGCGGCAGCGGCTTCAACCTGAACCTGTTCCCCAACGTTGCCTGCTCGATGGCGTTCTTTCGCGTGCTGCAACCCGTCTCGGTGCAAGAGACCGAAATCCACCACGTGGTGCTGACGATGAAAGATGGCCCGGCGATTGCCAACCAGGCGCGACTGCGGATGCATGAACACTTCCAGGGGCCAATGGGCTTTGGCACGCCGGATGATTCTGAAGCCTGGGAGCGCGTCCAGCGCGGCGGCGGCGCGGGCAACGATCTGTGGATCATGCTCAATCGCGGCCTGCCTGGAGAGACGCGCACCGCCGATGGGCTGCGCAGCGACGTCAGCGCCGAAACCGGCATGCGTGCCGCCTATCAGCAGTGGAAAAAGTACATGACCGCAGAAAACCGGGGGCAAAAATGAGCGCACAACGGACCTTAACCGCCGCCATTCACTTTATTAATCAGGAGGCGGACCTGCTCGACCAGGGCGAATTCCGCGAGTGGCTGGCGCTGTGGCAGCCGCAGGGAATGTACATCATTCCTGTCGATCGGCAGACGACCGATTTCGCCAACGCGCTGAATTACGCCTATGACAACCAGGCCATGCGCGAGAAGCGCGTCCATCGTCTGTACAGCGGCGAGTCGATCTCGACGACGCCCCGCGCACGTACCATCCGCATGACCGGCCGCCACCGCCTGATCGAGGCCAGCGACCAGCGTGTCGAGATCCGCTGCACCCAGTTTCTGTATGAGTACCGCAAAGGCAAAGAACACCATTACGTCGCCGACCTGAGCTACACCCTGGTGCCGCAGGGCGAGCGCTTTCTTATCGCGCAGAAGGTCATCCGGCTGATTAACGGCGACGATTATCTGCATAGCATTGGCTACATCCTGTGAGGCTGCAATGACAAGAACCGTACTCATAACCGGCGCCGGCAGCGGCCTCGGGCTGACGATTAGCCGCCATCTGTGGCAGCTGGGTTATCAGGTGGCGATGGCGGATATCGCCATCGACGCCGCGGGCGAGGGCGCCCGGCAGATCGATGCCGAGGGGCAGCGCCTGCTGCCCCTGGCGCTGGATATCCGCGAACCCGAACACTTTCACGCTGCGCTGGCGTGGATCGATGAACGATTTGGCGGGCTGGATGTGCTGGTTAACAACGCGGCGCTCACGCTGACCACGCCGATCATGGAGATCTCCGTTGAGGAGTTCGATCGCGTCACCAGCACCAATCTGCGGGGCACCTTTCTCGGCTGTCAGATTGTCGGCCGTTATTTTAGTCAACGCCGACAGGGCAACATTATCAATCTCGCCTCGCTGGCGGGACAAAACGGTGGCACCGCCTCCGGCGCCCATTATGCGGCCTCGAAAGGCGGCATCCTGACGCTGACGAAAGTGTTTGCCCGCGCGCTGAGCGCCGCCGGGGTCAGCGTCAACGCCATTGCCCCCGGCCCGCTCGATTTACCGTCCGTTCATGCGGCGGTGCCGGAAGAAAAAATGCCGGCGCTGCTGGAAATGATCCCGATGAAACGCCTGGGCGATCCGCTGCTGGTCGCCCGCGCGGTAGAACTCCTGGCCGATCCGTCCGCCACCTTTATCACCGGGGCGACCTGGGATATCAACGGCGGCATCTATATGCGTTAAGCCCTGTCAGGGTGGAGAAGAAAGATGGCTGAAACACTGACCGTACGCGTCGCAGAACGCGAAATCCAGGGCACCGATGTGGTGGTCCTGACCCTGACCTCGCTGGACGGCGCCCCCCTGCCGCCATTTAGCGCCGGGGCGCATATCGATCTCTATCTCGGGGAGGAGATCGTCCGCCAGTATTCACTGTGCGGCAGCCCTCATCACCCGCAGCAGTATCGCCTGGGCATTCTCAAGGATCGGACATCGCGCGGAGGATCGCTGGCGGCGCATCGGCTCCAGGTCGGCGCCACGGTGACCATCGGCCCGCCGCGCAATCTGTTTGCGCTTGAGATGGATGCCAGCCACAGCCTGCTGATTGGCGGCGGGATCGGGATTACGCCGATGCTGGCGATGGCGGATACGCTGTTCCGCGCCGGAAAATCTTTCGCTATCCATTATTGCGGGCGGCGCCGCGACGGGATGGCCTTTTTGCACGAGCTGGCGGATTGCCCTTTTAGCGACCGCGTCCATCTGCACATCAGCGAGGAAGGGCAAAAAATCCGTCCTCACGAGGTGCTGGCCCCGCACCACGCCGCCGCTCACGTTTACGTCTGCGGCCCGGAAGGGTTTATGGACGACATCGCCGATGCGGCGCGCGGCTGCGGTTATCCACCCGAACGACTGCATCAGGAGTTTTTTAACCGGGAAGTGGAAACCGGCGGCGCCAGCTTTACCGTCGATGTCCCCGGGCTGGGCGTCACCGTTACCGTCGGGGAGGACGAAACCATTGTCGCCGCGCTGCAGAAAGCGGGGATCAAGGTCAAAGTCTCCTGCGAACAGGGGGTCTGCGGAACCTGTCTCGCCAATGTGTGCAGCGGCGTGCCGGATCACCGCGACGAGTATTTAACCGATGAAGAACGCGAAGATAACGACCAGATTCTGCTGTGCTGTTCGCGGGCCAAAACGCCCCGGCTGGTTATCGAAAGCTTCGAATACGTCAAACTGAAATAACGGATACTGCTATGAACCTGACATCTGATTTCCGTAACGCCATGGCACAGCTGGGCAGCGCCATCACCATTATCACCACCGATGGCCCGGCAGGCCGCTTTGGCTTTACCGCCTCCGCCGTATGCAGCGTCACCGATTCCCCCCCCACGCTACTGGTCTGTATGAACCGTTCTTCTTTCGCCCATGCCAAATTTAAAGAGAACGGCGTGCTGTGCGTCAACGTGCTCTCTGGTCAGCATCAAAACCTGTCCGCTATCTTCGCCAATAGCCAGCTGCGTTCGGAAGAGCGTTTTTTACACGAGCAGTGGCTGACGCTGGAAACCGGTTCGCCGGTGCTGGCTACTGCCGTCGCCAGCATCGACTGCACCCTATCCACCAGCCATGAAGTGGGCAGTCACAGCGTGTTTTATTGCGAGGTCAGACAGATTCGTCATCACCAGGCCGGCGACGGGCTGGTGTGGTTCAATCGCCAGTTCCATACCCTTAGCGCGCAGCCGTACCGCTAAGGTTCACCCTGACGAAAAATACCCTATCGCATAATGCCGCCCCATAAGCTTCGGGTTGCATCATGGCGCCAGCTCGTCGGCGCCCTCTTTTCACCTGTACTGGAGTAGATGTGATGTCTGGAACTGCAAGCGATACGCCGGTGAGCACTCCCCAATCAATGCGCAAATTGATTATCGGCTCTTTTCTGGGTAACTCCCTGGAATGGTATGACTTTTTCCTTTACGGCACGGCGGCGGCGCTGGTCTTCGGTCCCCTGTTCTTTCCGGCAACCGATGATCCGCTGCTCGGGGCCTTTCTGGCCTTTTCCGGTTTTGCCATCGGCTTTATCGCCAGGCCGCTGGGCGGCATCGCCTTTGGTCATCTCGGGGATAAATACAGCCGTAAAATGACCCTGATCATCACCCTGACGTTAATGGGCGCCAGTACCTTTCTGATTGGTCTGCTGCCAACCTATGAACACATCGGTATTCTGGCGCCGATCGCCCTGATTACCTTGCGTTTTATCCAGGGCGTCGCCTCCGGCGGCGAATGGGGCGGCGGCGTCCTGATGCTGAGTGAGAATGCCCCGGCGCAGCAAAAAGGCTACTACACCGCCTGGAGCCAGGTGGGGGTGTCCGGCGGATTTGTACTCTCTTCGCTGGCTTTTTATCTGGTGCAGCTGCTGCCGCAGGACGATGTGCTGGCCTGGGCGTGGCGCATCCCTTTCCTGCTGAGCCTGTTTATCTTTCTGGTCGGCGTCTATATCCGGCGCAACATTGAGGAAAATGCCGAGTTTGTCGCCCGAAAAAATGAGTCCACGGAGATACAGCTGCCGGTGCTCAGCGCCTTTAAACATCACCCGAAAGCGATCTTGCAGGCCATTGGTCTGCGGCTGGCGGAAAACGGCGCGGTCTACATCTTTTTCACCTTTTCCGTCGTCTATTGCAAACATATCGGCATTGAGACCAGCCAGGTGATCGCCGCCGTGACCATTGCCATGACGGTGGAGATCGCCACGATTCTCGGCTGGGGCTGGCTGTCGGACCGTATCGGCAGGAAAACGCTCTACTATATTGGCGTGACGGGCATGGCGCTGGTCGCCTTCCCGTTCTTCTGGCTGCTACACATGCATAGCTTCCCGGCGATTTTGCTGGCGATGCTGCTGGCGCTGCCGGTGTGTCACGGGGCGATGATCGCCGCCCAGCCGTGCATGATGGTGGAACTGTTTCCGGTAGAAGTCCGTTATACCGGTCTGGCGCTGGGCCACGAGATTGGCGCCGTTATCTCCGGCGGGATAAGCCCGATGCTGGCGGTCGCATTTTTAATGAAATGGGACAGCTACGTCCCCGTGGCGCTGATGCTGCTGGCCTTTGCATTGCTGGCCCTGGTGGCGCTGTTCAGTATTCGTCAGCCCGCGACGCCGCGCCAACAGCAGCCAGCACTGTAAACATCCGCGGATCGGTCCGCAGGGATGCGCGCTGATCCGGCAACCCGAACCGCCGGCTGAGGCTAACGCCTGCCGCCGCTCTGATAAATTTAATTTTAAACAAAACAATGGATAAACAGGCACTTATTGCCGAGAGATAAAAAATATATCCACGCCACAATAACGCCTAATTATTATTCATATATCAGTATGTTTGGTTTATCAGAAAGGCAATATTTATGAAAAAACTCATTCTCACTCTGGTTACCGCAGCGCTGTTGCTGCCGACCCTCTCGGCTCAGGCGACTTACCGCAGTGATAACCGTCAGGACTCACGCGACATCCGCCAGGATTCACGCCAGGGCGGACGCGATGCCAAACAGCAGTGCGTCAGAGATAACAATCAAAGCAACGCCAGCTGCCGCCAGGATAAACGCGATAACCGCCGCGATGGCCGCCAGGATGCGCGCGACGAAAAATGGTAAGTTAAGCGCGAACGGGCAGGCGTGGTTACCGCGCCCGCCTTCCCCTGCCCCTTGAGATTCAGCGCAACGCCTCCCCCCTTATCAGCAATGCCGGCCTGCCTGCGGGCGGATCAACGCGTCAGGTTTAAGCTTTCCAGGGGAAAGGGGCGATCCTGGACCACGGTTTTCATCACCAGCGTCGATCGCAAATGCTGCACGCCGGGCATCGCCGAGAGCTTGTCATCATAGAGCTTTTGAAACGCCGGGAGATCCCGGGTGACCACGTGCATCAGATAGTCCGGATCGCCAAACAGCCGCTGGGCCAGCACGATCTGGGGGATCTCTTCAACCGCCTCTTCAAACGCGCTCACCGCTTTTTTATCACCCTCTTTTAAGGTCGCAAACACGATGGCCAGGAAATTAAAGCCCATTTTCAGGGGATCGAGGTTGGCCCGATAGCCGGTAATAACCCCATCCTGCTCTAACGCCCGCAGCCGTCGATGACAGGGAGAGAGGCTCAAATTGACCCGTTCAGCCAGCTCGGTAATCGACAGACGACCATCGGATTGCAGCTCAGCAATAATTTTTCGATCTATGCTATCCATTTGGAAGATTTTCTCTTAAACAGGGGGTTTTAAGCATAACATTGAAAACTTATTTCCCGGAAATCCCGATATTCTTTTCCTCTACAGCACACGGATATGGACGGGAGATCGTTATGCGCAATACCTTGAAACACGGTGGAGAGAGCCGGTCATGGAGATGAGTTTTATCGCCGGGTTCTGGGTTGTCTCCTTCCTGCTGATCATCACCCCCGGTGCCGACTGGGCCTATACCATTAGCGCCGGCATCCACGGACAACGGGTACTTCCTGCGGTGATCGGGCTGATGTCCGGGCATCTGCTGGCGGCCATTATCGTGATCGCCGGGATCGGCGTAGCCGTCACCGGCCACCCGCTGGTGCTGTCGCTGATCACTCTGCTGGGCGCAGCCTATCTGCTGTGGCTGGGGATCACGATTTTGCGTCACCCCGCCACGCCTGGCGCCGCAACACAGCAGGCCGGAAGCTGGAACCGTTGGGCGCTAAAAGGGTTATGTATTAGCGGGCTGAATCCAAAAGTCTTTCTCTTATTCCTCGCCCTGTTGCCACAATTTACCGATCCTGAAGGTCGCTGGCCGGTCGCGCTGCAAATGTCGGCCCTGGGAAGCATTCACCTGTTGACCTGTACACTGATCTATTTCCTGGTTGGCTACGGGTCAAAAAGGCTATTAACCCACCGGCCAGAGGTGGCAAGAAGAGTCAGCATGACCTCCGGAGCGATGATGGTGGCGATAGCCATCCTGCTATTCTGCAGCCAGCTGAAATAACGCCGCCGACGCCGGATGAACAAAATAGATTCACGCCGGTTTAAGTTATTTGTGCCCTCTCGACAGGGGGCCATCGCTCTGTCTGAATATTTCGCGGCAAGGATTTGAATCTATTCGCCGTGGAAAACATCGTTTCCCTCAGATACCGGGGAAAGACTCCAGATAATTCCAGTAATCCTCATACCCCCCCAAAACACCGGCTTAACAAACAACAAGATAGCCAAAATCCCCAAGCAAAAGGCGTTAAATAACTCCAGTAAACCCCTGACCTCCGCCATTTTCAGCGCGCTACGCTTACGAAATCGCCCTCCGGCCCTGTGCCGAAATTAAGCCCCGTGGTGAGGGGACGCTGGTGTCTCCGGGCTTATTATTACTATTCTCAAACATAATTTTGCAGTATGGTTTAATCGCTGTTGTAGTGATGCGGTGAATGCTACCCAGGCGAGTATATCGTTCTTCGCGTTCTGCGAAGTGCTTCGCGGAATATTCACCAGGCCAGAGCCGAATTCACTTTTGTGAGGAATGGCAGCGGTTAACGGGCATTTAATTATTACCAGACCAGACACAAAAATCATTCAACCTGCGCTGAAGCGACAAGGGAGAACCCGGAGATGATTTATCCATTCCCGGCTGCTGAGAGATCCGCCAATCGTGATAGCTCATGGCAGCGCGGCATGTATCAGGATGTCGATATCCGTTGGGCTAGCGCCAGAGCGATGCCCTGCGCCCCTGTATCCCCGGCGTGCGCAACCAGGAGGAATGAAGGATGATCGGGACATGCTCCCCCCCAGGAACAGCGTCATTGTTTAACAAAAATAGATTTAATTCATTGCATTACATGAAGTCATTGGTTCCAGAGCATGGAGATACTTCATGATTCAACTAAATACCTGCCTTCTGATGACCCGGTTCAGCTTGATACAAGCTGGAGTAAGTTACACGTTTTAAAAGCACCTGGCGCGATGGCGAAATATAAGCGAAAAGATGTTCAATCGGACAACAATACTGGCCTGACGACAACGAATAGTTCGTAATGCACGCCTGCAATTAAAAGGGAATATAATGAAGAATAATGCCGATATCAAAAAAAGGAACTTCCTTACTCAGAATGAGATTGAGTCGCTTCTTAAAGCAGCGAACACCGGGGCACATGCTGCCCGAAACTATTGCCTGACCTTACTCTGTTTTATTCATGGATTTCGCGCCAGTGAAATTTGTCGCCTGCAAATCTCTGATATTGATTTACGTTCTAAGTGTATTTACATCCATCGTCTTAAAAAAGGTTTTTCCACTACCCATCCTTTACTCAATAAAGAAATACAGGCATTGAAAAACTGGCTGGATATTCGAAAAACCTATCCGCATGCCGACAGTGAATGGCTGTTTTTATCGCGCAAAGGTAATCCTCTTTCCCGCCAACAGTTTTACCAGATTATATCCTCCTCCGGAGGCACCGCCGGATTAACGATTGAAATTCATCCCCATATGCTTCGCCATTCATGCGGATTTGCGCTGGCGAATATGGGTATCGATACCCGCCTTATTCAGGACTACCTTGGCCACCGAAATATCCGCCATACCGTCTGGTATACCGCGAGCAATGCCGGGCGTTTTTACGGCATCTGGGACAATGCAAAAGAGAAGCAGCGTCACAGCATTTTGCAATGACGGTCCAGGCGTCAAAAGGAGTTGACGCCTGATACTCGCGATGGCGTGAAAATGAACAGCTGTCGCTGAACACATTAATAAATATTAACCATGCGTTAGTTACGATTATTGTTCCCACAAGTTCTTACTTCATTCATAATACGTTTCCTGCTGATATCCTTGTAAATATTCAGGATTTCAATTCGTTATTTATTGTTTGGTTAAACCATTCAGCATTATATTTTCCGTCCAAAGCCATCTCTTCATTAACTTTTTTCCCTGTGATTTGATGTACCTGGCGTGAAGCCTTGATGCCGCTATTGTGATATGCCATAAAATCTATAAAAATAAGAATTGTCGTGTAGCTATATTTTAACTATGTGTAAATGTAATGTGACCATCTATTTTTGCAGCGCCAACATCATGGCAACGTGAAGAATGAACTGTATCTGTGCCTTCATATAATACGCCTTTAACACTGCGGATTATTTTTTAACCGTCCTGATAATTGCTTCAGGGCGCTGTCTTTGTGCAAATTAATTTCAGGAGCATTGTATTGTGAATCGACGTCGTTTTCTTACCGCCAAAGAAGTTCAGGCAATGATGCAGGCGGCACGGCAGGGTCCAACCGGAGAGCGGGATTATTGTCTTATCCTGCTGGCCTTTCGCCACGGGATGCGCATCAGCGAACTGCTCGATCTGCACTATCGCGATCTTGACCTCAATGAGGGTCGCATCAACGTCCGTCGGTTGAAGAATGGATTTTCGACCATCCACCCGCTGCGATTCGACGAGCTGGAAGCCATTGCGCGCTGGACCCAGGTTCGCGCCGGCTGGAAGGCGGCACAAAAAACCAATGCGATTTTTATTTCCCTCCGGGGCACTCAGCTTTCCCGCCAGCAGGCCTATCGGATTATTCGTAGCGCCGGCGAAGAGGCCGGAACCGCCACCCATACTCACCCGCATATGCTGCGCCATGCCTGCGGCTATGAACTTGCGGAAAGAGGCACAGATACACGTTTAATTCAGGATTATCTGGGTCATCGCAATATTCGGCATACAGTGCGTTATACCGCCAGCAATGCCGCGCGTTTCGCAGGATTGTGGGAAAGAAATAACCTGCTTGAAGAAAATTCTCACGGCACAAAGAAATGACATATTCATTTGATAAATAAGGATAAATTTAAAAATGAACAAGTCAATTGGGGCCAAACTGTTTATATCATAAAAATGTTTTGCAAACTTTTGCAACCGGCAAGTACATATATTCTCACAAATTAAATTCATCTGATTGATTATTATCACATTTTACCATTAAGAAACTTTACTTATCTCTTCATCCTTTCCGCTTACCCGTCATCTCATCCGCCCTGACCTCGCCCGATGACCGCCCTTCTTCAAAACAAAAAACCAGACAATAACCCCAACAAAAACCAATAAAGCAGACCAATACACCAATAAAAATCTCAAAAAACCAAAAAATCAGTCATTTATCTCAATGAGTCAAAATGGCCCCAATTGACTCATCAGTTGGGCGAAAACTGCGCAGAGCCGGCAGTCGAACCATTCGGCTGATATATGGAATGCCTGGAAGGCACGACGACTGCCAATTTCGGTTCGTAATATCGACATTGTTTAAAGGAAAACAGCATGAAAATCAAAACACTGGCTATCGTTGTTCTGTCAGCCCTGTCTCTGAGTTCCGCGGCGGCCCTGGCTGACACCACCACGGTTAATGGCGGCACAGTGCATTTTAAAGGGGAAGTGGTCAACGCGGCCTGTGCCGTTGATGCTGGCTCTATCGATCAGACCGTTCAACTGGGCCAGGTTCGTTCAGCCAAACTCGCTACTGCAGGCAGCACCAGCTCTGCGGTCGGTTTTAACATCCAGCTGGATGATTGCGATACTACCGTCGCAACCAAAGCTTCCGTTGCCTTCTCCGGTACTGCCGTAGACAGCACCAACACCACCGTTCTGGCACTGCAGAACTCTGCGGCCGGTGGCGCGACGAACGTCGGCGTACAGATCCTCGACAGCACCGGGACTCCGCTGGCGCTGGATGGTGCAACCTTCGGTGCAGCAACCACGCTGAACGACGGCACCAACATCATTCCTTTCCAGGCTCGCTACTACGCGACTGGCGCGGCAACAGCAGGTACCGCTAACGCCGACGCGACCTTCAAAGTGCAATACGAATAATTCACTCATCACGCAAGGACGCAGCTCGGGCCAGGATGGCCCGTTATCCACAACAGGACTGGGGTGATAACGATGCAAGGAATGAAATCTGGCCTGCTGTTTTTTTTACTGTCGCCGCTCGCGCTGGCCGGAAACCACTGGAATGTGACGTTACCCGGCGGAAATATGCGCTTTCAGGGCGTCATTATTGCCGAATCCTGCCGTGTTGAAGCAGGAGACCAGCAGTTGACGGTCAACATGGGACAGATCAGCAGCAATCGGTTTCATTCGCCAGGGGAAGATACTGACCCTGTTCCTTTCGATATTCATCTCCAGGATTGCAGCACCGCCGTCAGTCAACGGGTTGGTGTCGCCTTTCATGGCGTCGCCGATGGCAAAAATCCGGACGTGCTCTCGGTTGGCGAAGGCCCCGGCATCGCAACCGGTATCGGCGTCGCGCTGTTCGACAAAGAAGATCGCCTGATTCCGCTCAACAGCCCAGCGGGCGCCTGGTCACGACTGTATACCGGCCCCACCACGCTCCATTTTGTCGCTAAATATCGGGCGACCGGACATCAGGTTACCGGCGGAGCCGCAAATGCTCAGGCCTGGTTCTCTCTGACCTATCAGTAATTAACCAGCAGGCATACCGGATGCAGGACATAACGGTGAGTATAAAAGGGGAAAACGTGAGAAAAACACTGGGGATGACACGCTGCTTACTGGCGGGCTTATTGATGATAGCGACCGCCGGTTTCGCTGCGCGTGCCGAAGCGGGCGTGGCGCTGGGAGCCACCCGAGTTATTTATCCCGCCGGACAAAAACAGGTTCAGCTGGCGGTGACCAACAATGACGACAACAGCACCTATCTGATTCAGTCGTGGGTCGAAAACGCCGACGGTCAAAAAGACGGGCGCTTTGTGATAACCCCACCGCTGTTCGCCATGCAGGGCAAAAAAGAGAATACGCTGCGCATAATCGATGCGACCAACGACAAGCTGCCGCAGGATCGAGAAAGTTTGTTCTGGATGAACGTGAAGGCCATCCCCTCGATGGATAAATCAAAGCTTAGCGATAACACGCTGCAGCTGGCGATTATCAGCCGCATCAAGCTCTACTACCGCCCGGGGAAACTCGCGCTGTCGCCGGATCAGGCGGCGGAGAAGCTGACGTTTCGCCGTAGTGCCAACACGCTGACGCTGATCAATCCCACGCCGTACTACCTGACGGTGACCGAACTCAATGCCGGCACCCGGGTGCTGGAAAATGCGCTGGTCCCACCGATGGGGGAAGCCTCGGTCAAAATCCCGTCCGACGCCGGACGCGACATCACCTACCGGACGATTAACGACTACGGCGCACTGACCCCACGGATGAAGGGCGTACTGCAATAACCACGGGGAAATAGCGTTATCCCCTGAAATATAAAAAGAACTGACAGCCGGGCGACTTCGGACCGGAGGGACTATGTCACATCTGAAATATGGATCGGACCGCCTGGGTGCCCGGCATGCGCGGCGCCGCGCGTCGGGATCGGCTCGCGTATTTGCCCGGTTCCCTTTGGCCCTTTTGCTTGCCATGCAGGCCTTTTCCGCGCAGGCGGAACTTTACTTTAACCCGCGTTTCCTCGCCGATGATCCTGCCGCGGTGGCGGATCTGTCGAGTTTCGAAAAGGGTCAAGAGGTGCCGCCGGGCACCTATCGCGTCGATATCTACCTGAATAACGGCTTTATGACCACCCGGGATGTCACCTTTAAGAGCGGAGAGAACCACCACGGCCTGGCCCCCTGCCTGACCCGCGGCCAGTTGGCCAGCATGGGCGTCAATACCGCCGCCGTGGCCGGTATGAATGCCCTCGCGGCCGATGCCTGCGTGCCGATGGCGGAGATGATCAAAGAGTCGACCAGCCGTTTCGACGTCGGCCAACAGCGCCTGTACCTGACCGTACCGCAGGCTTTTATGGGCAATCGTGCGCGCGGATATATCCCGCCCGAACTGTGGGATGACGGCATCACCGCCGGGCTGCTGAACTACAACTTTACCGGCAACAATGTCCATAACGATATCGGCGGCAGCAGCAACTATGCCTATTTGAATCTGCAAAGCGGCCTCAACCTCGGCGCCTGGCGCCTGCGCGATAACACCACCTGGAGCTACAGCAGCGGCGGCAGTTCATCGAGCAACGAGAATAAGTGGCAGCACGTCAACAGCTGGCTGGAAAGGGATATTGTCCCCCTACGCTCGCGCCTGACGCTCGGCGACAGCTATACCAATGGCGACGTGTTCGATGGCATCAACTTCCGCGGCGCCCAGCTGGCCTCTGACGACAATATGCTGCCGGATAGTCAGAAGGGGTTTGCTCCGGTGATCCACGGAATTGCCCGTGGCACGGCGCAGGTCTCGATCAAGCAAAACGGCTATGAGATCTATCAAAGTACGGTGCCGCCGGGACCGTTTACGATCGACGATCTCTATGCCGCCGGTAACGGCGGCGATCTGCAGGTTACCATCAAAGAGACCGACGGCACCCGCCAGGTCTTTACCGTGCCGTGGTCAACGGTGCCGGTGCTGCAGCGTGAGGGCCATTCGCGCTTCGCCCTGACGGCGGGGGAATATCGCAGCGGCAACGACCAGCAGGAGAAGCTGAAATTCTTCCAGGGGACGCTGCTGCACGGCCTGGCGGCGGGCTGGACGCTGTACGGCGGCTCCCAGCTTGCCGACCGCTACCGTGCCTTTAACCTCGGCGTCGGCAAAAACATGGGCGAGTTCGGCGCCGTATCGCTGGACGTGACCCAGGCAAACGCCACGCTACCTGACGACAGCAAGCATCAGGGGCAGTCGCTGCGTTTTCTCTATAACAAATCGCTTAACGAAGTCGGCACCAATATTCAGCTGGTCGGCTACCGCTACTCCACGCGGGGCTATTACAGCTTTGCCGATACCACCTATAGCCGGATGAGCGGCTACGACGTCGAGACCCAGGACGGCGTTATCCAGGTGAAGCCCAAATTTACCGACTACTACAACCTCGCCTACAGCAAACGCGGCAAGGTGCAGGTCAGCGTCACCCAGCAGCTGGGACGCACCGCCACGCTCTACCTGAGCGGCAGCCATCAGACCTACTGGTCAACCGGCAAAGCGGACCAGCAGCTGCAGGCCGGGCTCAACGCCGCGGTGGACGATATCAACTGGACGCTGAGCTACAGCCTGACCAAAAACGCCTGGCAGCAGGGGCGCGACCAGATGCTGGCGGTCAACGTCAACATTCCGTTCAGCCACTGGCTGCGCTCAGACAGCAAATCAGTCTGGCGCCACGCCAGCGCCAGCTACAGCATGTCGCACGATCTCGATGGCCGGATGACCAACCTGGCCGGGCTGTACGGCACGCTGCTGGAGGACAATAACCTGAGCTACAGCGTGCAGACCGGTTATGCCGGCGGCGGCAACGGTGGGAGCGGCGGCACCGGATACGCGGCGCTGAACTATCGCGGCGGCTACGGTAACGCCAACGTCGGCTACAGCCGCAGCGATGGCCTGAAACAGCTGTACTACGGCGTGAGCGGCGGCGTGCTGGCTCATGGCAACGGCGTCACCTTGAGCCAGCCGTTGAACGATACGGTGGTGCTGATTAAAGCCCCGGGCGCCGACAACGTGAAGGTGGAAAACCAGACCGGGGTACGTACCGACTGGCGCGGCTATGCGGTGTTGCCGTACGCCACCGAATATCGTGAGAACCGCGTGGCGCTGGACACCAACACGCTGGCGGACAACGTCGACCTGGATGATGCGGTGGTCAGCGTGGTGCCCACGCACGGCGCCATCGTGCGCGCAGATTTCAAAGCGCACGTCGGCATGAAGCTGCTGATGACGCTAACCCGTCATGGCAAGCCGGTCCCGTTTGGCGCCATGGTGACCTCAGCCAATAACCAGAGCGGCAGTATCGTGGCCGATAACGGGCAGGTCTATCTGAGCGGTATGCCGCTGGCCGGCAAAGTGCAGGTGACATGGGGTGAAGGCCCCGATGCCAGCTGCGTGGCCGAGTATCAGCTGCCGCAAGAGAGCCAGCAGCAGGCGCTGAGCCAGCTGTCCGCCGTCTGTCGCTAAGGAAGAAATAATGATGACCAAATCGCTGTATCTGCTGGGGGCCGTGCTGTCGCTGACCATCGCCAACGCTTTCGCGGCCGACAGTACCATTACCATCAGCGGATATGTCCGGGATAACGCCTGCGCGGTGGCGGGCGAGTCGAAAGACTTTACCGTCGACCTGATGGATAACGCCGCTAAGCAGTTCAACACCATCGGCGCGACAACGCCGGTGGTGCCGTTTCGCATCGTGCTGTCGCCCTGCGGCAGCTCGGTGACTGCGGTCAAAGTGGGCTTCACCGGCGTGGCGGATAACGACAACACCAGCTTGCTGAAGCTGGACAGCGGCGCGTCGGCCGCGGCGGGCATGGGGGTGCAGATTCTCAATGGTCAGCAGACGATGCTGCCGCTGAACGCCCCCTCAACGGCAATCGCCTGGACGACGCTGACGCCCGGGCAGACCAATACCCTGAACTTTTATGCGCGGTTGATGGCCACTCAGGTGCCGGTTACCGCCGGGCACGTCAACGCGACAGCGACATTCACGCTGGAATTTCAGTAACCGGAGGTTGAGATGAAATGGATTCCCCGAGAATGGCTTCTGGCGAGCACGCTGATACTGGCCTGCTCTCCTCTACAGGCGGCCGATATTACGATCACCGTTAACGGCAAAGTGGTCGCCAAACCCTGCACGGTCTCGACCACGAATGCCACCGTCGATCTCGGCGACCTGTATACCTTCAGCCTGGTCTCGGCAGGCGCCGCTTCGGCCTGGCACGGGGTGTCGCTCGATCTGAGCAATTGCCCCGTCGGCACCTCGCGCGTCACCGCCAGCTTTAGCGGCACCGCAGACGCCACCGGGTATTACAAAAACCAGGGCACCGCCGGCAATATCCAGCTGGAGCTGCAGGATGACGGCGGAACGACGTTGAACAACGGCGCCACTAAATCAGTCCAGGTCGATGACTCAACGCAGTCCGCCCGCTTCCCGCTGCAGGTCAGAGCCTTGACGGTCAACGGCGGCGCCACCCAGGGAACCATTCAGGCGGTGATTAGCGTCACCTACACCTACGCCTGAATCAGGAGAGTAAGTTGATGAAAAAAATGATTACCCTGTTGACCACGCTGCTGCTGTTGGGCTGGTCGGTTAATGCCTGGTCCTTTGCCTGCAAAACCGCGACCGGGGCGACGATCCCCATCGGCGGCGGCAGCGCGAACGTCTACGTCAACCTGACGCCGGCGGTGAACGTCGGGCAGAACCTGGTGGTCGATCTCTCCACGCAAATCTTCTGCCATAACGACTATCCGCAAACCATTACCGACTACGTGACCCTGCAACGAGGCTCCGCCTATGGCGGGGTGCTGTCGAGCTTTTCCGGCACCGTAAAGTACAACGGTACCTCCTACCCCTTCCCCACCACCACGGAAACCGCGCGGGTCATCTATGATTCAACCACCGATAAACCGTGGCCTACCGTGCTCTACCTGACGCCGGTCAGCACCGCTGGCGGGGTGGCGATCACCTCCGGTTCCCTGATCGCGGTGCTCATTCTTCACCAGACCAACAACTATAACAGCGACTCCTATCAGTTTGTCTGGAACATTTACGCCAACAATGATGTCGTGGTGCCGACCGGCGGCTGCGATGTCTCCGCTCGCGATGTTACGGTAACGCTTCCGGATTACCCTGGCTCTATGGCCGTTCCGGTGACGGTGCACTGCGCGCAAAACCAGAATCTTGGCTACTACCTTTCCGGCACCACCGCCGATACCGCCAATTCGATCTTCAGCAATACCGCTTCGACATCGGCGGCGCAGGGGATTGGCGTACAGATGACGCGTAACGGCAGCATCGTGCCCGCCAACAGCACGGTGTCGCTGGGTACGGTCGGTACTTCGCCGGTCAATCTGGGGCTAACCGCCACCTATGCGCGAACCACGGGTCAGGTGACGGCAGGTAATGTGCAGTCCATTATTGGGGTGACGTTTGTCTACCAGTAATGGCTGCGCGACGCAGGCCTCCCCGCCGGTGGACTATATTCTTTCGCCCTGTGCGATCGCCGCCGAGGGGCTCTCTTCCATGATGGACGACGGCGGTCTGCTGCGGCCCAGGCGCCTGTTCCCTCAGCTTCACGAGGCGCTGTTAATCCCCGATATTGTGACCGTCAGGCGTATCGTGGTTTTTTTACCCGACGATCCGTTCTGGCTGCTGCTCACTCTGCGGCAGGCGGGGCTGCTGCTGAAACACAGCGCCGTTCCGCTGCCGATGCTGATCCTCAGCCGCAGCCCGGCCAACTGGCTGTGGCAAACGCTGTTACATCAGGTCGGCAAGCCGCGCCATCTGGCCAGGGTACGGGCCGTGGCCTCTGATTTACCCTGTCGACAGCTGGCGGCACTGCTCAGCCCCGACGCCGGACAAAGCTATCCCCTGCTGGCGCAGCTGGCGTCTCAGGAGAGTGTCATCTGCGCTAAACCGGCCGCCGGCGTGAGCAAACCGGAACTGAGCACCGCGCTGGACTGGCTGCGGGGATTCAGCATCAATCATCAGGCGCAACGTCGGGGGCTTAGCCACAAAACCCTCTACACCCAGAGAAGCTCAGGACTGAAAAAGATGGTGGAACATCATCCCCATCTGGCCAGCCGTTTTCCCGGCAGCCAGACCAAAGGACAGAAAACGAGCGCGGTTGCCGCGCTCTCCGCTTTTGAACGCGAGTTCATCCATGCCATTCACTGCCGGCAAGTTTTTCCTGTGTTTCAGCCCATTACCGATGGCCGCCTGATATTACAGGGCATCGAAGTGCTGTCGCGTTGGCGACGCAATGGCGATGTGCTGTTGCCTGGCGAGTTTCTGCCGCAGATACGCTCGGAGTATGCCTGGCTGCTGCTCACGGCATTTGTCCTGCAGGAGGCCGTACAGAATATCAATCAATATCCGGGCGACTATTATTTCGCGGTTAACATCCCGCCGGTCATCGCCAACAACGCCAACATTATCCGGATGATGGAGGCGGCCCGTCAGCAGCTGCAGGAACCGCAGCAGGGGGAGAGGCTGGTACTGGAATTTGCCGAAACTGTCGATCTCAATCGTCACAGTAAAACGGGCGACACGATCGCCCGCTTACAGCAGCAGGGCTTTCGCATCATGCTCGACGACTGCTTTTCGCGTAGCAGCGTCCTGTTTCCGGTCCGCACCGTGCGCTTTAATGAGTACAAGCTGGATATCAGTATCGTGAACGATCTGCAGCGGGATCCCCATGCTCTGGCGCTGATCAAAAGCCTGATCTACTACTGCCAGCTCTCCGGTAGCCGCTGCATTGCCGAAGGGGTCGATAGCCTGGAAAAATTTAATATGCTGAAGGCGTTGGGGATCGATCGCTTTCAGGGCTATCTGATCTCACCGCCGATCACCGGCGATAATCTGGCGGATCTTATTCAGCGTTTTTCGCCGGGGCGCTACCCCACCAGCATTGCCGGGTAAATCCGGCCCATTTTCAGCTCTGTCCTGCATGAAAAACCCCCGACTATCCTGGTCGGGATTCTCCGTTAAGCCTCAGCCCCGATGCCGATTGAAACCGCCATTGCGGATCGATGGCAGAACCCCTGGATTACGGGGGTAGTCCGCCAGCTCTTGATGAGCAGCAGCGGGCTGTTGGTAGCGGGGCGAGGCTGCTCAGCCGTCTCCGTTTCTCAGTCTGGTTACGTATCAGGCCGCTCACCTTGTGAGATCGACGGCACATTTCAAAGAGGCATTTGACGGCAGAAGCAATGAGTCCGAGGGTAGGTTTGAGCGAGGAGCGGGTATTCAACTTCAAGGGCATTATCTGATTTTTTCTGTGCTAAAGTGTTATCTCCGTTTCCAGTAGCGTACCGTTTCCGATGTAACGATTTTCTCTTTTTAACAGTGCTTATCTTCCGCGTTGCCTGTCGGCTACGTGGGTTTCTGTTATTTAAGATGAGAATCTTTCTGCATGAACACGTTGCTGTTTGCGCTCATTGGCGCACTGCGTAGCCATCGCTGGCTACGCCTGCTTGGTTTTGCCTATATCCTGTCATCGCTGGGCAATGGGCTTACTCAGGTCATTATTTTCGGCCAGCTTTTACACTGGCAGGCTTCTTCTGCCACGCTTACCCTGGTGTATATGCTATCGATGCTGCCCAGCTTTGTTGGCAGCATCTGGGGCGAAATGCTGTGTAAGACAACCTCACCACTGCTGATCCTGATTTTTACTGAGATACTTGGTCTGCTTGCGCTTGTTTTTCCATTGTATGGTTTGCTGCATCATAACGTCCCGGCCCTGTTGGTCGTGCAGTGTGCGGAAGCACTGTTCAGCGGCATAAGCTACCCGGCGCTGACGTTATTGTTTAAACGCGGATTACGTCATGATCAACTCCCTGCTGCAACGGCCATGGAAACCATCATTTTTGCCTCACAGGTTTTGTTGGGTACCGGCTTGGGGGTTCTCCTGTTTGACTTGATTACGCCTGTGCATCTACTCGCCATTGATGCCCTCAGTTTTACGGCTTCAGTGGTTCTGCTTATGATGTCCGTTTCTACCTTTCGCGGAGCACAACCGCAACCTGCAGAGGCTACGTCTGGCCGAAAGAAACCGCTCTGGCACGCCATATCTCCCTTGCAAAAAAGAAGCATTATGCTGTTACCCGCACTTGCCGCTGTGGGATCACCAGCAATGGCGCTTTTACCTGCACTGGCACAAGAAATCCGGCCTGAGGATTCAGCCAGACTGGCATTACCGCTACTTTTTGCGCGCAGCCTGGGGCAGCTCTGCGGGCCGCTCATGCTTGATGCCCGTAAATTGCAGCAATTTAGCGCGAATAACGGCATATTGCTTATATGCCTGGGGACATTTATCGGAAGCTATTTTTTATTACCCCTATCCGCCGGATATCCCTGCGTCGGCCTAAGTCTGATCTTCAGTGCGCATATGGCATCGAATATTGTATTTTCTTTGGGTACTTTCGGTATTCTTAGAAACTTCTCGCAAACACACGTAGCGAAAGCCAGTGCGATGGCATGGCGCGGACAGGTACTGACCGCCGCTGTTTCCACCGGTATAACCAGCGTGATAGCGCAATACTTTGGCGCATTTAACGCACTCTACAGTGTTTCGTTGTTCAGTCTGGGAGCGGTCGGCGTTTTGCTCTGGTTGAATCGAACGAGCAACACAAAATAAAGTCAACCTCGCCTTCAAGTTTACGCTAAGTCCAGGTGGCAAAGCGCACGCCTTGCCACTGCCCGAACTCACAAGATATCGCACCTTGTCAGGCGGTAAAAAAAATAAAAGTCCCTGACGGACTTCGCACCAGGCCGGTACGACGATGCTGGCCGGAATATTGGCTTTAAATGGGATAAGACTATGGGTTCACAGGTATCCGCAGCGGATGATTCACTGCTGCGGCACAGGGCGTTCGTCACCTTTTGGCTGGCGCGCACCTGTTCATCGTTCGGTTTTCAAATGTTTTCGGTGGCCGTAAGCTGGCAAATTTATGCCATCACCCATAGCGCGATGGCGCTCGGGATGATCGGTCTGATGCAATTCTTACCCTCGGTCCTGTTGGCTCTCCCTGCGGGACACCTCGCGGATCAGTTCGATCGGCGGCGGATTGTGCTGCTTGGCCAGTTCATTGAATGGGTGGCGTTACTCGGACTGGTCGCGCTGACGTTGCTGCATTGGGCGGACAAGATTGAGATTTGGGGACTGGTCTTTTTAATCTCGGTGGCAAAAGCGCTGGAGTGGCCGGCGATCACCTCGATGCTGCCAGCCCTGGTGCCGCCGCCGATCCTCGCGCGCGCGATGGCGGCCAGTTCCGTCGGAGGGCAGGCGGCGGTCATTATCGGCCCAACGCTTGGCGGTCTGCTGTACGTGGCGGGTCCGGAAGTCGTGTATGGCGTATCTGCGCTGTTCTATCTGTTCTCTATTGTACTGGTTAGCCAGCTGCGCTACGAGCGGCCGCCGCAAACCCGTCTGCCGATGAATCTCACTAACCTGTTTGCCGGCGTGCATTTTATCCGCGAGCGAAAAGATGTGCTGGGCGTGATCTCGCTCGATCTGTTTGCCGTCCTCCTTGGCGGCGCGACGGCGCTGTTACCGATCTTCGCCCAGGATATTCTCCATACCGGCCCCTGGGGACTGGGGATGCTGCGCGGCGCGCCCTCGGTCGGCGCGCTGTTGGTCGGCGTCTGGCTCAGCCGCCACAAGCTGGAAAAGAACGTGGGCCTGATCATGTTCGCCTCGGTGGCCGGCTTTGGCCTGGCGACGCTGGTGTTTGCGCTTTCTACTCAGCTGTGGCTTTCCCTGCTGGCGCTGGCCGCGCTGGGCGGGTTTGATATGGTGAGCATGGTGATTCGCGGCGCGCTGGTACAGCTGGATACGCCTGATGATATGCGCGGCCGGGTCAATGCGGTGAACGCCATCTTCATTAATACTTCAAACCAGCTTGGGGAGTTTGAATCTGGTCTGCTGGCAGCGTGGATGGGCGCCGTACCGGCCGCGGCGCTTGGCGGGATTGGCACACTGGTGGTAGTGGCTATATGGATGACCATTTTCCCCCACCTGCGCAAAAGGCAGAAGCTGGAAAATGAAGGGCCGGGCTGACGACAGAAATGCTCCCGGTCGCGACTTCAGACGTCAGGCGGCATGCCGAACCCCTGCTGGCGCAAGAATATTATTCGCCATCATCGCCAATAACAGGCCCCCCGGATGCAGGAGCCCTTCATCATCTAAAATTAAGCACCGGCTTAGACCGGTGCTTTTATTTCAGGCCCGGATATCATCGTACTCGCGGGTATTATCAAACTCATGTTTCGCGAACGGACATAGCGGGATAATTTTACGCTGTTCTCCGCGCATCTTTTCCACCACTTTCGCCACCAGCTGTTTGCCTACACCTTGTCCTTTCAGGCTCTCATCGACATCGGTATGTTCAATAATGCTGAGATGCTCGCCGGTGGGAACAAACACAATTTCCGCGACCTGATTCCCTGCCGCATCGTTGACGTAAAACTTGTTATGGCCTTCCAGTATTTCCATCATTTCCTCACTTATTTCTGGCGATACTTCAGGGCGCCGCTCGGGCAGGTGTCGATCACGCGCACGACGGTGGCAACATCCACTTCATCCGGGATGATCCACGGCTTACGCTTCAGGTTGAAGAGTTTTGCACTACCGCGAACGCAGTTCCCCGAGTGCTGGCAGATGTCCGTGTTGAAGTAGACATCAATCTTCTCGCCGGTGTATGCGCGGTAGCCCGCCTCCAGTAATTCCTTATCCATGACATTGCCTCAGTTATTTTTCTTGTTCAGCAGCTAAGCATAGCCCCGCCGCGGAACGCCAGCTATGGTGAGATCAAAAATCACCTTCATATATGTCATAAGATTTATCGCATTGATGCGAAATAAACGATTTTATATTCACTTTTCCTGCGGGAGCGGCGCTGACGTTCCCATAAAATAGACAGCCCGTCTCTTCCCTTTGCTTTTATTTCCCCGAAAGGGCGATTAAACTCACTCCACAATGGTACGAGCGCTCAGGAATTATCCTTTGAATTATCGAGTGAAGCTGGCACGTCCGGTGCTATTATTCATGTTCTTATTTCTCTCTGGTTGTTCATTATCACCAGCGATTCCGGTATTAGGCGCCGCATTTCCTGGCTGGTTTTTCTGTTTATTGGGCGGCGTGCTGTTACTCATTCCCTGTCATATCCTGATCGTCCGCAAAGGCTGGCAATCACGTTTTTCTCCGCTGGTATTCAGCTACCTGGCTCTGATGTTCCTGTTCGCCACGCTCCTGTGGTTCCTTTTCTTTGTTTACTAAGCCCCTATGACAAACTCCAGCCCAAGCGTATTACGGAAAAAGTGGCCTCTGCTGGCCCTCGTCCTCGCCGCGATCGTGGCGCTTATCCTGGTTATCTGGCAGCTTCAGACCTCGCCGGAAACTAACGACGCCTACGTCTACACCGATACCATCGACGTGGTGCCGGAAGTGAGCGGCCGGATCGTAGAGATGCCCATCCGCGACAACCAGCGGGTGAAAAAAGGCGATCTGCTGTTTCGTCTCGATCCGCGCCCTTATCAGGCGATGCTCGATGACGCCCGGGCCAGGCTGACCACGCTGGATGCGCAAATCATGCTGACCCGGCGCACAATTAAGGCGCAGGAGTACAACGCCCAGTCCGTCGCCGCCGCGGTAGAACGCGCGAAGGCGCTGGTAAAACAGACCACGTCGTCACGCACGCGTCTTGAACCGTTAGTCCCGCAGGGCTTTGCTTCACAAGAAGATCTCGACCAGGCGCGAACCGCCGAAAAAGCCGCCCGCGCGGAACTCGACGCCACTCTGCTGCAAGCGAAACAGGCTTCGGCCGCCGTTACCGGCGTTGATGCCATGGTTGCCCAGCGGGCGGGGATACTGGCGCAGATCGCGCTGGCGGAATTGCACCTGGAATTTACCGAAGTCCGGGCGCCTTTTAACGGCGTGGTGGTGGCGCTGAAAACCACCGTCGGCCAGTACGCCTCGGCGTTAAAACCGGTATTTACCTTAATGGATGACGACCGCTGGTATGTCATCGCCAACTTCCGCGAAACCGATCTTAAAAATGTCCGCCCCGGCGTAGCGGCCAGAGTCACCATCATGACCAATCATGATAAATCGTTCGCCGGCGTAGTCGATTCCGTCGGCTCCGGCGTGCTGCCTGAAGGCGGGAGCGTAATTGAAGGTCTGCCGATTATTCAGAAGAGCATCAACTGGGTTCATGTTTCGCAGCGTTTCCCGGTGAAGATCGCGGTGAAAGATCCTGACCCTGAACTCTTCCGTATGGGCGCCTCTGCCAGCGCCGTTCTTCAGCCTCAGTAAGGAGGCGCTATGCAGAACGTCTGGTCATTTTTGCACCGGGAACTCCGCGACGCGCCGGGGCGAGCAAACTACACCCTGCGCCTGACCCTGAGTTGCGCGGTGCTGATCGTCCTGTTTATGACCCTGCAGATCCCTTTTTTAGCCGTGGCGCTGATCGTGGTGTTTTACGTCAGCCAGCCTAATGTGTTGATGATAAAGCTGGTGAGCGTGGTCTTTTTCCTCACCGTCAGCGTGGCGCTGGGCTGCGTGCTGCTGATCATCAAATGGACTTATGACTATCCGCTGATCCGCCTGGTCGCCTCGGTAACGCTGTTTTTCGGCGCCATCTATCTGATGCGGGTGCTGGGCAAGCTGGGGCTGGCCTTTTTCGTGGTCGCCCTGGTCGTTATTTACGCACAGACTTTCCCTTCGATGACCAGCCAAAGTGAGATTCTGGTACGTCTGCTGCTCTGGCTATGGGTGGTCATCAACCTCGCCATCGTGGTCACGCTGCTGGTCAACGCCGGTTTTCAGCAGGCTTTTCCCGGCTATCAGTTCAAAGCGAGGATGGTATTCTTGCTCCGCCAGGTGGCGGTGCTTCTCGCTCGTCCGGACGCCCGTTCTCCGCCGACGTTCAAAGAAATTGCCGAACAGTTCGCCCAGCTTCAGTCTCTGTATCAGCAGGCGACCCGCTCCAGCCCCGAGATAGCCGATAGCCCGCAGGCGTGGCAATCCCTGATGGCCACCACGCTTCACTGCTATCATCTGGCCGCGCTGCTGCAGCCGGAAGCATCCCCTTCCGCCGGGCGTCTGCAGCTTGCCGCCGCGCTCTCGACGCTGGCGCAGAATCTGGACGTCAGCACGCTTCCGGCAACCCTGCCGGAGGCCAGCGCGCGGGATACGGCGAACGGCGTAATTTTGCAGGAGATGGTCACCACGCTGAGCCGGCTGGCGCGCGGCGAACCGGTGCCGCTGCCGGCGGGCGAAGAGGAAAAAGCCCCCCTGCTGCTGCCTGACGCCTGGTCGAACCCCGCCTATTTGCACTTCGCGCTCAAAACGCTGCTGGCAACGCTACTGTGCTACGTTTTTTATACCGCCGCCGACTGGCAGGGTATCCATACGATTATGCTCAGCTGTGTGATTGTCGCCCAGCCGGGGCTCGGCGCAACGCTGCAGAAAACCTGGCTGCGAACAGGCGGCGCTCTGCTCGCTACCCTGCTGGCGCTGTTAATGATCGTCTTTATTCAGCCGCATACCGAATCACTCGTCGGCCTGCTGGCGATGACTCTGCCGGTGATGGCGCTGTCGGCCTGGATAGCTGCGGGGTCTGAACGCATCGCCTATGCCGGGATTCAGATAGGCTTTACCTTCTCGCTGGCGTTTCTCAGTTGGTTTGGCCCGCTGACCAATTTGACCGAGCTGCGCGATCGCGTCATCGGTATTTTACTCGGCGTGCTGGTCTCTTCGATTGTCCATCTCTACCTGTGGCCGGATAGCGAAGCCCCGCAGCTCAAATCGCGGCTGGCCGATCTCTACCGGCGGATTGCGGATGACCTGCGCGCCAGTCGTGATGAGGTAAAATTAGTGCCGCTGTTTCACGCCCTGAACAGCGCCGAAACGCTGATGCATCGGGTGGCGGCTGAACCGCTGAATGCTTATGCTCACCCGCATCCCGAGGCAAAAACCTGGCCGGTGAAGGCCACCTGGACGCAGGCCCTCGAAATCGTACGCTTCAGCGAAGGGTACCGGCTGTACGCTGCCCCGGAAGATACCTTTCTGCGCCACTGCGCCGGGTCGCTCGAGGCCTATGCCGATGATATCGACCAGCAGCGGGCGCCCGTGCCGTTCGGCGAGCTTCGACCCGCCCCCGGTAATCCTTTTGGCCCCCCGCTGGTCACCCTGCTGACGACATTACCGAGCTGGTCGTCCGCACCTTCACCGCTTTTGCGACAGGCAGATAAGTCATGACAAAAATGGACACCGCAGCCCGCTTCCTGCGCTACTCACCGCTCGCCTTCGTCCTGACGCTGGTCACCGGCTGCGCGTTAATTCAGGACGATCCGGGCCAGGTCACTATCGTGAACCCGCAGCAGGCTGAACTCGCGCAGGTGATTCACCTGGCCAACAGCGGCTGGCCAGCAGCCAGATGGTGGGAGGGTTATCACGATGCCCAGCTTAATATGCTGGTCAACCGTGCGCTGCAAAACTCCCCGACCATGCAGGCCGCCCGGCTGCGGATTGCGCAATCGCAGTCCACCGTAGAACTGGCGCAGTCGGCAATGGGTGTCCAGGCCACCGCCGTGGCGGCCCAGAACCGGCTGCGGGTTACCAACAAGCAGTTCACCTGGCCCTACTCTTACTCGCTGCCGGTCGATAAAAACGGTCCGTGGTACACCCTGAACACCGTTGGCGTCGGTGCCACGCTGAATATTGATTTATGGGGTGCCGATCGCGCCCGCGTTGCCGCCGCCATTGGCGAGAAAAATGCGCGTCAGGCGGAAACGGCGGGAATCGAGCTGGATCTCGCCAGCAGCGTGGCGCAGCTGTACTTTGCCATGCAGGCCACCTTCCAGAAGATGACGTTGTTGAATCAGCTTGAAGAGATTGCCCGTCTCTCTGTGCAGGCCCATGAGCACCGTACCCAGCGCGGCGTTGAGGATAGCGTGGATATCGCCAATGCCCAGGCCGAGCTGCTGGCGGCGCAGCAGCAGGTCATTACGGCAAACGGGACGCTGACGCAGTACCGGGAAACATTGCGGGCGCTGATCGGCGCCGATGCGCACAGCATGCCGGAGATCCACCCGGTCCCCCTGCCGACGCTACAGGAAACGCTGCCCGACTCGCTCTCCTTTGAACTGTTGGCCCGCCGCCCGGATCTCCAGGCGCTGCGCGGCTATGTCACGGCGTCATTAAGCCAGGTCGATGCGGCGAAGGCGGCGTTTTACCCGCACTTTGATATCAAGGCCTTCTGGGGATACAACGCCCTGAGCGTCGGGGATCTGTTTAAATCGTCCTTCCAGCAGATCAACCTGCTGCCGGGGCTGTATCTGCCGATCTTCGACGGCGGCCGGCTGAATGCCAATCTGCAATCGGTCCGTACCGCCAGCAATATTCTGATCAAACAGTACAACCAGGCGGTACTGGATGCCGTGCGCGATGTGGCGATCGGCTCCAGCGAGCTGAACGATCTTAATCAGCAGGTGGTGCTGCAGAAGCTGAAGGTGACGGCCGCCATGGCCACCTCCCGCAGCGCCAGCGCCCACTATCAGCGGGGGCTGGTCAGCTACTATGCGGCTCAGGAAGCGCGTCGGCCCGTCATCACCCAGCAATTGCTCCTGCTGGATATCGAGGCGCAGCGGCTGAGCAGCGACATTACGCTGATTAAGGCATTAGGCGGAGACTACCGCGGCCCGGCGCTGGAGAATCTGGGGAAAGAGACGCGCTGAGGCGCCCCTTGCGTACCGGCGAGCGGGGTCAGCTGAATAACTGCCACTCGCGCGCCTGGTTCACCGCCTGAATCCGGCCATTGACCTGCAGCTTTTCGTACAGCTGCTTGAGATGCCACTTCACGGTTTCGGCCGTAATTCCCAGGGCCCGCGCGATCTCTTTGTTGGAGTAGCCTTCGGCGATCAGCCCCAGCGTCTGCTGCTCCCGCTCGGTGAGGCGAAGCTGCGCGGGCGCCCGACGGCTGATGGTCGGCAAGATCCCGGCAGCGCTGAATCTGGCGAGATGCTGCGCCAGCGCGTCGCTGAAGACCTCGTCGTGCCCCCCGCGTTGCTGGATAGCCGCCAGTAATGAGGCCATCTCTTCTCCACCATCAAACAGGCTGCGCCACAGTTTCTGCTGAAAAGCGCGACGCAGCGTCGGGATCGCCAGCGTTATCGCCCTCTCCCGTTCCCCGGCGCGCCACAGGGCGACGGCCTGAATAAGCCGCAGGCGTACGGCAAACAGCCACTCGCCGCCGCGCTCCTGCTCAGCGGCCAGCGTATCGAGCTGCCGCGCCGCCGCCAGCGGTTGTCCGCCGGCCATCAGCACCCGGCTCTGACTGAGGGTTAAACAGGCGCTGACCACATCATTTTTCTCCGCGCCGAGGGTCAGCCCCTGAAGGCGAAGAAGCAAACTGTCGGCCGCCGTGCGATCGCCTGCGTGGAGCGCATTGGCAATACGCTCAGCCAGCAGCGGCGCCTGCGCCCGCAGCCATCCACGCTGAACCGCCAGACCTTCGGCATGCAGCAGCAGCGATGTCATCTCATCCGTCTGACCATGACGTTGCGCCAGCCTCGCCAGCACGATATAGCAGCGGCTAAACCCATCCGGCGGACAAAAGTCATCGATCATCTCAAGACGTAGCGTCAGCAGAGTGGGGATGCGCTGCACTTCCCCCTGCTCCCAGGCGATTTCGGCCAGAATCGGCGCCAGGGTGGCGCCGCTGCTGGAGTGAGGGCCGGTCTGCTGTTCAGCATACTGGAGCGCCCGCCCCGCCTGCCGCTGCGCTTCGGCCAGATTGCCCTGACGCAGGTATCCCTGGGCCATCACAAACGCCCGGTAGACCTCCACGAACAGGTTGCGGTTCGCCACCCGCACACCCGACACCCGCTGCTGGACATCCAGCGCCTGTTGCGGCCGGGCGTTCGCCAGATGGCAGTAGCTGAGAATATTGCACACCAGGCCATCCACCCAGATATCGCCGCAGGGCACCTCGTGCAGCAGCGGTTCCACGATAGCAATACTCTGGGCAATATTATCGGCGAAAGCTTCGCAGATCGCCCGAACGACGCGGAGCTTCACCCACGAACTGTGGGCCATCGCGCTGCGGTTGGCGACCGCCAGCGACTCAATGGCGTCCAGCAGCTGGCGGGCATCGTGGAAACGAAAGCGGTGCGCGAGCGCCCAGGCGAGGTTCGTTTGCAGCTCGATGCGGGAAGGGTCCAGATTTGCCGGCAGATAGCGGATCCAGCGCACCATCGTCTCGATATCGCCCTCTTCCGCCAGCGACTGCACGCCGGCCTCCGCATGCCCGGCTCCCGTTTTCCCGGCTTCCAGCGCATGGCGAATCGCCTCTGCCCACAGCTGCTGGCCGGCAAACCAGTTACTGGCCTGTTCATGCAGCACGCGGATATCCACTTCCGCACTGTGCTGCAGACGATACAGCAGCGCTTCGCGCATCAGCGGGTGGTAGCGGAACCAGAACCCGTCGGCATCGAGGGCCGAGAGAAACAGATTGTGCCGGGCTATCCATTCCAGCATGGCTTCCCCGTTGCGTTTCCCGGTCACAGCATCGCACAGCGATGGATGCAGGCGGTTGAGTATTGAGGTTTGCAGAAGAAAGTCCAACACCCCGGCGGGCAATGGCGCAAAGATCACCTCTTCCAGATAGCGAAAGAGGGCGCGGGAGGTGGTATTCAGCTTGCCGTCGCTCGGGCAACAATGGGCGCTGCCGCTTGCTAAAGCCGCCATTTTCATACCGGCAACCCATCCTTCCGTGCGGGCAATCAAGCGCGGAATCTCCTGCGGGTCCGGTGCCGGGGAGATCGACGTTGCAAAATAGGTTCTGGCCTCCTCAGCATTAAACCGCAGCGCATGGTCATCGATCTCCACCAGCCGATCCTCCATGTGCAGGCGACTCAGCGCCAGGTGCGGCTGGCTGCGGCTGGCGATAATCAGATGCAGAGACGGCGGCGCATGGTTCAGCAGCCAGTTCAGACCATCATCAATCTCCGGGTGAGCAATATTCTGGTAATCATCGAGGATCAGAGACAGCGAAATCGGATAACGGTGCAGCTGGTTGACGAGCCCGGCGAGAAACAGCCGGAAGTCGTCTCCGGGGGCGCTTTCCGGCAGAGTATTCGCCGCTTGCCAGAGCGGTCGCAGCGCCGCCTGCAGATAGCGCATAAACAGCAAGGGCGTGCTGTCATCTTCGTCAATGCTCAGCCAGGCCAGCGTATCGCCCTGCTGCTGCCGATGCTGATACCACTGGGCCAGCAGCGTGGTTTTGCCGAACCCGGCGGGGGCGCATACCAGCGTCAGCGTGCTGGTGAGCGCGGCATCCAGCCGCTGCAGCAGACGATCGCGCGGCTGCAATACCCCCGGTGAGCGCGGCGGCGTAAAGCGAGTCGCGATAAGCGGCAAGGTGCGCGCAAGGCGGAACGGTTCTTGATGAACAAACCCGCTCAATGCGTCATCCCTCGGGGGTAATAATTCCATAGCGCCATAACCTCCTCATCCCGTGCATACGCCATTATCCCCCCCAACCGGGGGGTAGGCCACGTTTATCCATACCTATAAAGTAGTTTTATCCTTTGCCGCCGATGGGCAGTACGCCAGGCCTGCGCCTGCGTGCAGCGAACCTTTTCTCCATCAGGCATCCATCGTTTCTTAATCAGTACAAGGTATGTACAGAAATGGCTATCGAAAATAAAGTTGCATTAGTCACCGGCGCCGGTCAGGGCATTGGCCGCGGTATTGCTTTACGTCTGGCCAAAGAGGGTGCGTCGTTGATGCTTGTCGACGTGAACCCGGAAGGGATTGCGGCGGTCGCCGCCGAAGTTGAAGCGCTGGGCCGTAAGGCCGCCACCTTCGTGGCGAATATTGCTGAACGTGACCAGGTGTATGCCGCCATTGATCGGGCGGAAAAAGAGCTGGGCGGCTTTGATATCATCGTGAACAACGCGGGGATTGCCCAGGTGCAGGCGCTCGCCGACGTGACCCCTGAAGAGGTCGATCGCATCATGCGTATCAACGTTCAGGGGACGCTATGGGGCATTCAGGCCGCGGCGAAAAAATTCATCGACCGTAAGCAAAACGGCAAAATCATTAACGCCTGCTCCATTGCCGGACACGACGGTTTTGCTCTGCTGGGGATCTATTCCGCCACTAAATTTGCCGTTCGCGCCCTGACCCAGGCGGCGGCGAAAGAGTATGCCAGCCGCGGGATCACCGTGAACGCCTACTGCCCGGGGATTGTGGGGACCGGCATGTGGACCGAAATCGATAAGCGTTTTGCCGAAATTACCGGTGCGCCGGTCGGTGAGACCTATAAAAAATATGTGGAAGGGATTGCGCTCGGCCGTGCGGAAACGCCGGACGATGTGGCGAGCCTGGTCTCCTATCTGGCCGGCCCGGATTCCGACTATATTACCGGTCAGTCGATCCTGATCGATGGCGGGATTGTTTACCGTTAATCCTCGACCCGGGTTGTCATTTGTGCCAGCCCGGTCAACCGCCCACTCCGTTTTGTCTCCTCTCTTCTCTTAGCATTCGTAACCGTACTCGCCCTGTGTCAACGCAGCAGCAAAAGTGCTGGATTTAATTTTATACCGATCATAAACTTTTACCAGGTAAAAATTAAATCGCCAGCAGAGACCTGTTGAGGGAGCGCATCAATGAGTACCCGGCAAAAAGCGGAAGGATTGCGTGAGCAAAAAAAGCGCCTTACGCGCCAGCAGCTTTCCAATACCGCCACCGAACTGTTTATCAAGCAGGGCTTTGATAACGTCACCGTAAGCGATATTGCCGCCGCGGCGAAGGTATCGAAAATGACCGTATTTAACTACTTCCCACGCAAGGAAGAGCTCTACTTCGATCGCATCGACGAAATCCACCAGTTACTGCAGGACGCCCTGGAACGTCACCGTACGCTGGCGCCGGTGGCGGTGTTCAGGGCCCTGACCCGGGAACTGATTGAGCAGGAGCATCCGCTTATCAGGATCGATCGGCGGGTTGCCGACTTCTGGCAAGGAGTGGCCGCAAGCCCGGCACTGCGGGTATATGCCCTGGAACAGTTTGCCGAACTGACGCAGGCGCTCAGTAACATGCTCGCTGCGCGCCTCTCTGCGCCTGAGCACAATCCCGTTGCCGCTCTGATTGCCAGCATCATCCTGAATAGCTGGCGTATCGCTTTTAGCGACGCACTGCGCCAGCCCGAACATCTTGCCCCCGCCGTTCGCCAGCGCTTTCTGACACTGCTGGAAAACGGATTTCGCGCCGCTGAAGCGGCGGCCCAGGATACGCCCTATGCCTGAGCCACGCGGCAAATACTGAACGCCATTATGAACAGAACCCTTAGCGTTATTTTTATGACCATCTGGCTCGATGCGGTGGGCATCGGGCTGATTTTTCCGATTCTGCCACAGTTGCTCAAAGAGGTGATGCATACCGCGGATATCGCCCATTACATGGGTATCCTGGCGGCGCTGTATGCCCTGATGCAGTTTATCTTCGCCCCGCTGCTTGGCGCGCTAAGCGATAATTTTGGTCGACGGCCGGTGCTGCTGGTCTCCCTGGCCGGAGCGGTGGTTAACTACCTGATAATGGCCTTTGCCAGCCATCTGTGGCTACTGTTGCTCGGGCGGGCCATCGCCGGACTGACCAGCGCGAATATCGCGGTGGCGATGGCATGGCTGACGGACATTACGCCCGCCGGGAAACGCGCCAGCCGTTTTGGGCTATTTAACGCCACGTTTGGCGCAGGCTTTATTATCGGCCCGGTGCTCGGTGGCGTACTAGGAGATTACGGTGTCCGGCTGCCCTTTTTCGTCGCCGCGGTGCTGAACAGCGCGAACGTTCTGCTGGCCCTCTTCGCCTTACAAGAGTCGCGCCAGCCGGCCAGGCAGAAAATGGCGCTTGCCGGGCTTAATCCCCTGCGCCCCATGCGCTGGCTCTTCTCCGTCAAAGGACTGCTGACTATCGCGCTGGTGTTCTTTTTCCTCAGCGCCACCGGCGAAGTCTATGGCACCTGCTGGGCGCTGTGGGGCCAGGATATGTTTCACTGGAACGGTTTATGGATCGGCCTGTCGCTCGCGGCCTTCGGGGTGTGTCAGACCCTGGCGCAGGCATTTTTACCTGGCCCGGCAACCCGTCTGCTGGGAGAGCGCGGGGCGATACTGGGCGGGATAGCCTGCTCCTGCACGGCATTAATAGTCCTGTCGCTGGCCCAGCAGAGCTGGATAGTTTTCGCGGTGATGCCGCTGATTGCCCTCGGCGGTATCGGTACGCCGGCCCTGCAGGCGCTGGCCACCCGCCAGGTACAGGCCGACAACCAGGGGCAGCTTCAGGGGGTGCTGGCGTCAACCGTCAGCCTGGCCTCGATTGTCGCCCCGCTGGTGTTCTCAAGCTTATATTTTGGCTTTCGTACCTGGTGGCCCGGGGCTATCTGGTTATCGGTAGTGGTTCTCTACGTCTTCGCGGTACCGTTGATCTACCGCTGTACCCGCGCGCCGTCCTGACTGGCCTGGCAACCTCAGACGAAAAAAAAGCTGGCGCATTACGCGCCAGCTTACCGAGTGCCCGTTTCCGTTGCCGTCAGGCGTGGGTAACCGGTTTTTGTGCGGTTTTGTTCTGAGTGTTTTCCAGCATCCGGCGCACCGGTACGATCAGCACGCAGAGTACGGCGGCACAGATCAGCAGCGCAATCGAACAACGCGCGAAGAGATCCGGCAGCATATCCAGCTGGTCAGCTTTTACATGACCGCCGATCAGGCCGGCCGCCAGGTTACCCAGCGCACTGGCGCAGAACCACAGCCCCATCATCTGGCCGCGCATTCTTTCCGGCGCCAGCAGCGTCATGGTTGCCAGGCCAATCGGGCTCAGGCACAGCTCGCCCAGGGTCAGCATCAAAATACTGCCTACCAGCCAGAACGGTGATACGCCGGCCCCGCCGTTGTTCAGCACATTCTGTGCCGCCAGCATCATCAGGCCAAAGCCCGCTGCGGCGCAGAGAATGCCGATGACGAATTTGCTGATGCTGCTCGGACGGACGCCATTACGCGCCATGGCCGGCCATGCCCAGCTAAAGACCGGCGCCAGCAGAATAATAAACAGCGCGTTGATTGACTGGAACCACACCGCCGGGATCTCAAAGCTGCCGATCATACGGTTGGTATAATCATTGGCGAACAGGTTGAAGGAGGTCGGCTTCTGCTCAAATGCCGACCAGAAGAAGGCAGCGGAAACCAGCAGAATAAAGCACACCAGCAGACGGGCACGCTCTTTGCGACTCAGTCCGGCGAAGGCAAACAGATAGATGAAATAGAGAACGACCGAAGCGGCAATCACGTATACCAGCATGCTGGCAACGGCAACAGGGTTAACCACAATCACCCCCTGCGCAATCAGCGTGATAATCACTGCGGCACCCACCGCCAGCGCCAGTAGCCAGGCGCCCACGCCGTTCTTCTTCGCCACCGGGCTGTTCCAGGTTGAATCGAGGCCCACTTCGCTGTCGTAGCGCTTCATCGCCGGTACCGCGAAGACCCGGAAGATCACCAGCGCCACCAGCATCCCGATGCCACCGATGCCAAAGCCCCAGTGCCAGCCGTGCGATTTAATCAACCAACCGGAAATCAGCGGCGCGATGAACGACCCCATGTTGATGCCCATGTAGAACAGCGAGAATCCACCGTCACGACGCGCATCGCCTTTCTTGTACAGCGTGCCGACCATAACCGAGATGCAGGTTTTGAACAGACCCGATCCCAGCACGATAAACATCAGCCCGATAAAGAACAGGTTGTCACCCAACACCGCTGACAGAGCAATCGACAGATGACCCAACGCGATGAGAATCGATCCGTACCAGACCGCCTTTTGCTGGCCCAGCCAGTTATCCGCCAGCCAGCCGCCCGGTAACGCCGCGAGGTACATACTGCCGGCGAAGATACCGACGATCGCCGAGGCATTTTCACGCGCCAGCCCCATGCCGCCGTCGTAAACGGTGGCGGCCATAAACAGTATCAATAAGGGGCGAATACCGTAAAACGAGAATCGCTCCCACATTTCGGTAAAGAACAACGAACCTAGCGGATAAGGATGACCAAAGAAGGTCCGGCTTTCATTTTTATTCACAGAGGAATGCATAACTTCTCCAGATAAGATGCACCGCAGTGCAGAGAGACCGCGGAAAGCGTGTTAGCCATGTTTACACTGGCCAATCATTTACATGAGGCATGATATTTTTTAACTATTTGATAACCAGCTTCTGGTTTTGTCTAGCCCCTCAACCCCATCTTTTAGATGAAAAGTCGACAAACGTCTACTTTTATAGATTTAAACTTGGCTGACAACAAAATGTGATTGACATCTCAAATGATAACAATGAATACAATTATATATTTATAAACAACATGTTAGACAAACAGATATTCATGCTCATGGCGGATACGCATTGCAGATAAAACGCGATAAAAAGTAGGGTAAATACGAGGTTGGTCTTAACGACAGGAGAAAGTAGCGATAAGTCACGCTCTTGATTATTTAGTCACAGAGTGAGGCTCGCACAGGCAACCGATGGCGGGCTGGACAGAAGCCAGTATGACGCTGCCGCAGTATCAAACCTTACGCTTTGCACATATGTTCAGGGGGGAGCCAACGATTTCGCAGAGCCTCTGACCCCGAACGGGGCGCTGAAAAAGAGCAGCAAAGTCCGCGGCTAACGCCATTTAATTTCGTCGCGGTTGCCTTTTGCAAGATTACAGTCGTGGCATAGCAGCTGGAGGTTATCCAGGCGTAGCGCCAGATGCGGGTATTTACTGCGGGGCCGAATATGATCGACATGGATGACTACCCCATGTTTTGCCGCTGAACGCCCGCAGGCGCTGCAGGCACCGCCATATTTTTTGAGCGCCTGATAGCGAAGCGCGCGCCACTCTCTGGACTGGTAGAACGCAGCAGAGGCACTCACGTCTTTTTCCTCTGCCGTGGCCTGTTGCCGCCGGTTGATCGACTGAAACAACCCCTCGTCATCTTCATCTTTCGTTGCGCGATTGACGCGACGGTACAGCGGACCTTCGCCTTCCTTGCGCCCCCAGGCATCGCGATCTGGTTTGGCGCTTATGGGTTCCGTTTTGTACAGAGTCCTGGCCAACATTTTCACGCCTTTATACAAAAGCCATATGACACAGGCGATGGCTATAAACGACCCCATTTCTCAATCTCTTCAATAACCTGACGCGGTACAGAATAGCAAATATCCGCACTCAGCGCATGGAGTACTGCCCGCCCTCGTCTGCGGACAGGGCCCGCCGTTCTGTCACGCAAGAGCCCCCAAGCTATGGCCAGTCCCGGTTCTGCAGCACCACCCGATAGCCGTCATTATCGACAAATGTTTTGCCGTTGGTATCCCAGTAGGGATTAAACGAACTCATCGCACGAAAACCCGCCTCCGTCATTCTGGCGCACGCCCGCTGCCAGTCTGCTTTATCGGGGTAATACAGCACGAGCAGGTCTTCATCGGTCGGTGCAGGTTGTCGCGGATGATCGTGGCAGTGGGTAAACTCAATATGCCAGGCCAGCTCCGGACGGCCCACCATGATCCCGCTAAAACCGGCATGGTCGGTAAAATCAGCAATCCGTTGGAGCTCTAATCCCTGGCTGTACATGGCGCAAGCGCGCGCCAGGTCGGTGACGGGTCTGGCAATACGCATATGGCTGAACATGATAACGGGCCTCCCGCTGGTTAAAATAGGTTTCCGGAATGGACAACGCCGCCCCTACTGTACCCGGGTTTCAGATTGCTATTTGTCGAGAAAAGCCGTTGCCACTGGTCAAACGCTAAAGCGTGCTGAGTTCAAATGGTACAAGATCAACGACGCAGGCCAGGAAGCTGAATACTTCAACATGCTGTTATTTAGTCCCTTCAGAAGTTACCCAAGACGCTTTCCTGAAAGGTGTGGGAGATAAGTACCACTTCTTTTTATCAACAGCTGACGGGAGCGCAAAGGTAGACATAAGTGACGGAGCTATTCACCTGTTTACATGGCTCATAAGGCTACATATCGGGCTTAAATGCGGGTGATCAGTCTGTCGATGAAATGACCATGCCCGGCCAGGCTTTTTCGTTCACGTGTTGCTATCGCGGTGTGACTCTGGAACTGCCGCCGACGTTAAGTTAAACGTTCATCTAGCCGTTAACTTTCCGTGACAACTAACCGTGCATTTTTGAGGGGTGGAACGAGAGACTGACATGCTATAGGAGGTAAGAAACTTGTTTCAAAAACAGCGTCTTATTTAAGATGTGTGACCGCAAGAGAAATTCTGGAGCGGGCGAAGGGAATCGAACCCTCGTATAGAGCTTGGGAAGCTCTCGTTCTACCATTGAACTACGCCCGCTTTAAGGTGCGAGGGCCATTATAGACCTTACGCACCGTCTTACAAGACTGAATCACGCTAACTGCTGATAAAATAACCTCTTAGCACTTTGGCTTACTGCCCTGCGGCGGTAAATAGCGCAGTGGATCGATGGCCGTCGCCCGGTAGCGAATCTGGAAATGCAGGCGCACGGAATCGGCGTCGCTACTGCCCATCGTGGCTATCTGCTGACCAATCTTCACGTTCTGACCGTTATTGACCATCATTTTGTCATTATGGGCATAGGCGCTGATGTAATCCTCGCCGTGTTTAATCATGATCAGATTACCGTAACCGCGGAGCTGATTACCGACGTACACCACTTTACCCGCCCCGGCCGCATAAACCGGCTGGCCGCGCGTGCCGGCAATATCAATCCCCTTATTACCACCATCATTTGATGAATAAGGCAGGATAACTTTACCGCTGGTCGGCCAGCGCCAGCAGCGTTGCCCCACCGGTGGCCAGGAGACCGGCGGCAGCGTGGCCGGCGGCTTGCTGGCCGCGGTGCGCTTACCGGCGCTGCTCTTCCCGGATGCACCGCTCCTGGTGGAGCCCGAGGCCGGATTCAGCTTCAGACGCTGTCCAACCTCAATGGTATACGGTGGGGAGATATTATTCAGTCGGGCCAGATCTTTAATGCTGGTACCGGTCGTCCGGGAAATACGGTACAGCGTATCGCCGCGTTTAACGGTGTAGACGGAACCGGAATCAGATGAACTGGAACATCCTGCAATCACCAGGCTGCTGACCAACATCATCATGATAAAAAAGCGTTTTCTCATCAGGCGTCCTGCACTCAGCACAGCTCTCATCTCGTCACAACGGACGACTATCATACCAGCCCGCGGGCAGATCCCCAATCGATACGCGGGCGTTGTCGGATTCGGGTTCCTCCATCAGCAGCGCCAGAAGCGCGTTTTGGTAATGCCTTTCACGCGGTTATCGGCTACCCTAGTGGCGAGTGCGTGACCAGGCGAGTGTATGCCGGGTCATTTTTATTATCAGGAGTTGTCATGACCGGGGAACATGTCATTTTGCTCGATGAGCAAGATAAGCCTGTTGGCAGGCTGGAAAAATATGCCGCCCATACCCTCAATACCCCTTTACACCTCGCCTTTTCCTGCTGGTTATTTAACGACCACGGCCAGCTACTGGTGACGCGTCGTTCACTGGGCAAAAAAGCCTGGCCCGGCGTCTGGACTAACTCCGTCTGCGGACATCCCCAGAGCGGAGAGACCTTTGAACAGGCCGTGACGCGGCGCAGCCGTTTTGAACTGGGCGTTAACATTGCCAACATCGCATCCGTTCATCCGGCGTTTCGTTACCGGGCGGTGGCCCCCAACGGGATTGTCGAAAACGAAGTCTGCCCGGTTTACGCCGCACGCATTATCAGCCCGGTACAGGCTAATAGCGACGAGGTCATGGACTATCAGTGGTGTGAGCTGGAGGATTTACTGCAGGCGTTGGCGCTCACACCGTGGGCCTACAGTCCGTGGATGGTGCTCGAAGCGGCTGATGATAATGCCCGGCTCGCGTTGAGAAACTATGTCGCGCAGCTGCGCTATTAGCCGTATTGCCGGATAGCGGTTCTCCGCCGCCTGTCCGCATCCTCGCGCGCAGCCGGTGCGGAGGTACCAACAAAAAACCCCGGCCTGTAGCCGGGGTTGCGTTTTTAACGGTCGGTCTTATTTAACCGGTCGCATGGCCGGGAACAGGATCACGTCGCGGATGGTGTGGCTGTTGGTAAACAGCATCACCATCCGGTCAATACCGATACCCAGACCCGCAGTCGGCGGCAGACCGTGTTCCAGCGCGGTCACGTAGTCTTCATCGTAGAACATGGCTTCATCGTCACCAGCAGCTTTCGCATTCACCTGGTCCTGGAAGCGCTGCGCCTGATCTTCCGCATCGTTCAGCTCGCTGAAGCCGTTACCGATTTCACGGCCGCCGATAAAGAACTCAAAGCGGTCGGTAATTTCCGGGTTCTGGTCATTACGGCGCGCCAGCGGAGAGACTTCCGCCGGGTATTCGGTGATAAAGGTCGGCTGAATCAGGTGCGCTTCCGCCACTTCTTCAAAGATCTCGGTCACGATACGGCCCAGACCCCAGCTCTTCTCAACGTGAATGCCGATAGACTCTGCAATCGCTTTTGCGGAATCGAAGTTATCCAGATCCGCCATCTCGGTTTCCGGACGGTATTTCTTGATAGCTTCACGCATGGTCAGTTTTTCAAACGGCTTACCGAAGTCGAAGGTCTGATCGCCATAAGGAACCGCGGTGTTGCCCAGAATATCCTGCGCCAGGGTACGGAACAGGGATTCGGTCAGCTCGATCAGATCTTTATAGTCCGCGTACGCCATGTAGAGTTCCATCATGGTGAACTCTGGGTTATGACGTACGGAGATGCCTTCGTTACGGAAGTTACGGTTGATTTCGAACACGCGTTCGAAGCCGCCCACAACCAGACGCTTCAGATACAGTTCCGGCGCGATACGCAGGTACATGTCCATATCCAGCGCGTTGTGATGGGTGATGAACGGACGGGCAGACGCGCCGCCAGGGATCACCTGCATCATCGGAGTTTCGACTTCCATAAAGCCGCGGCCCACCATGAACTGGCGGATACCGGCCAGAATCTGGGAGCGAACCTTAAAGGTCTTGCGGGATTCGTCGTTGGAGATCAGATCCAGGTAGCGCTGACGGTAGCGCGCTTCCTGATCCTGGAGGCCGTGGAATTTGTCCGGCAGCGGGCGCAGGGCTTTGGTCAGCAGACGCAGTTCGGTGCAGTGGATAGACAGCTCGCCGGTTTTGGTTTTGAACAGCTTACCGCGCGCCGCGATGATATCGCCGAGGTCCCATTTTTTGAACTGCTCGTTGTAGACGCCTTCCGGCAGATCGTCACGCGCGACGTACAGCTGAATGCGACCGCCGACATCCTGCAGAGTGACGAAAGAGGCTTTACCCATAATACGGCGGGTCATCATACGACCAGCAACGGAGACTTCAACGTTCAGTGCTTCCAGCTCTTCGTTTTCTTTCGCATCGAAGTCAGCGTGCAGTTGGTCAGAGGTATGGTCACGACGGAAATCGTTCGGGAACGGGATACCCTGCTCACGAAGCTGAGCCAGCTTTTCACGACGGGCTTTCAGTTCATTATTAAGGTCAATTGCCGCGTCAGCGCCCTGTGCTTGTTGTTCAGACATGTTGGTTCCTCATAACCCTGCTTTCAAACTTGCTTCGATAAATTGATCCAGGCTGCCGTCAAGCACGGCCTGAGTATTGCGGGTTTCCACCCCGGTGCGCAGATCTTTAATGCGGGAGTCATCCAGCACGTAAGAACGGATCTGGCTGCCCCAGCCGATGTCGGATTTGGTATCTTCCATCGCCTGCTTCTCGGCATTTTTCTTCTGCATTTCCAGCTCATAAAGCTTGGCTTTCATCTGCTTCATGGCCTGGTCTTTGTTCTTGTGCTGTGAACGGTCGTTCTGGCACTGCGTCACTAAGCCGGTCGGAATGTGGGTGATACGTACCGCGGATTCCGTACGGTTAACGTGCTGACCACCCGCACCGGAGGCGCGGTAAACGTCAATACGCAGGTCCGCCGGATTGATTTCGATATCAATATCGTCATCCACTTCCGGATAGACAAACGCGGAGCTGAAGGAGGTGTGGCGGCGGCCGCCGGAATCGAACGGGCTCTTACGCACCAGGCGGTGGACGCCGGTTTCGGTACGCAGCCAGCCGTAGGCGTAATCGCCGATAATCTTGATGGTCACGGACTTAATGCCCGCCACTTCACCTTCAGACTCTTCAATAATCTCGGTCTTAAAGCCGCGCGCTTCGGCCCAGCGCAGATACATACGCGTCAGCATGCTGGCCCAGTCCTGCGCTTCCGTACCGCCGGAACCGGCCTGAATATCGAGATAGCAATCGGCGCTGTCATACTCGCCGGAGAACATGCGGCGGAACTCAAGCTGCGCCAGCTTCTCTTCCAGCACGTCAAGTTCGGCAACGGCTTCGTTGAAGGTCTCTTCGTCTTCGGCTTCGACAGCCAGCTCCAGCAGTCCGGAAACATCTTCCAGCCCCTGGGACATTTGATCCAACGTCTCAACGATGGCTTCCAGTGAAGAACGCTCTTTACCCAGCGCCTGTGCGCGCTCAGGTTCGTTCCACACGTCCGGCTGTTCCAGCTCGGCGTTTACTTCTTCCAGACGCTCTTTCTTAGCATCGTAGTCAAAGATACCCCCTAAGAACGTCAGAGCGCTCCGTGAGGTCCTGAATGCGGTTTTTTACCGGATTTATTTCAAACATGATCGATTTTCTTTTAATGGATTCGACAAAATGCGGTGATAAGAGCGGAATTGTACCGGATCCCCGCTCTCTTTTATATATACTTCGGCTTTCCGTGAGCCTGTTTGTTGACGGCTTTTTCGTCACACCGGCCAGAGATGGTCGATGATAAGCTGCAGGCTGCGGTTGCCACGGAACTCATTAATATCGAGCTTATAGGCCAACGTCACCTCACGCACGCCGTTATCCGGCCAAATCGAAGTATCAACGTTGAAGGCAATCCCGTCCAGCAGCGGGCCGCCGCCAACCGGTTCAACCATCACTTTAAGATGCCGTTCGCCCACCAGACGCTGCTGTAACAGGCGGAAACGACCGTCAAACAGCGGCTCCGGGAACATCTGTCCCCAGGGCCCCGCCTCGCGGAGCAGATGGGCAACTTCCATGCTCATCTCAGCAGCTTCCAGCGGGCCGTCAGAGACCACTTCCCCCTGCAACAGCGCCGGATCCAGCCACTCGGTGACCAGTTCGCCGAAACGCTGCTGAAACTCCTCAAAGCGCGCCTCTTCCAGCGACAGTCCCGCCGCCATCGCATGGCCGCCGAACTTGAGAATGAGCCCCGGATGCAGCGTATCAAGGCGCTCGAGCGCATCGCGCATGTGCAAACCCTGGATGGAGCGGCCGGAACCTTTTAACAGTCCATCGCCGGTTGGGGCGAAGGCGATAACCGGGCGGTGGAAACGCTCTTTAATCCGCGACGCCAGAATCCCGACCACCCCCTGGTGCCACTGCGGATGATACATCGCCAGCCCCCCGGGCAGCGTGTCGCCGCTGCGTTCAAGCTGCTGGCACAGCGTGAGCGCTTCCGCCTGCATCCCTTGCTCAATCTCTTTGCGCGTCTGGTTCAGCGCATCCAGTTCATTGGCCAGCATCCGCGCTTCGCCGACGTTATCGCACAACAGCAGCGCCACGCCGACCGACATATCATCCAGCCGGCCTGCCGCATTCAGCCGCGGTCCGAGGGCAAATCCGAGGTCGCTGGCCGCCAGCTTTTGCGGATCGCGGTTGGCAATCTCCAGCAGCGCTTTGATACCCGGACGGCACTTACCGGCACGGATACGGCTCAGCCCTTGCCAGGTGAGAATGCGGTTATTGGCATCCAGCGGCACGACGTCAGCCACCGTCCCGAGCGCGACCAGATCCAGCAGCTCGGCAAGATTCGGCGGCGTGATGCCCCGTTCTGCAAACCAGTTTTTATCGCGCAGGAACGTGCGCAGCGCCAGCATCAAATAAAACGCCACCCCGACGCCGGCCAGCGATTTCGAGGGGAAATCGCAGTCGCGCAGATTGGGGTTCACAATCGCTTCCGCCGCCGGCAGCGTCTCACCCGGCAGATGGTGATCGGTCACGACCACCGGGATCCCCAATGCGTGGGCACGATCGACGCCGGCATGGGAAGAGATGCCGTTATCCACGGTCATGATCATCTGCGCGCCGCGGGCGTGGGCCTGATCGACCACTTCCGGGCTTAACCCGTAGCCATCTTCAAAACGATTTGGCACCAGATAGGAGACATTGCTGTAGCCCAGCGCGCGCAGCGCCAGCACGCTCAGCGCGGTACTGGTGGCGCCATCGGCGTCAAAATCCCCGACCACGACGATATGCCGCTCTTGCCGGAATGCGCCGTAGAGCATCTCAACGGCTTTTTCGATGCCATTCAGCTGCGTCCACGGCAGCATGCCTTTGACGCTGCGCTCCAGCTCCTGGGCATGCAGGACGCCGCGGCTGGCGTATAGCCGCTGCAGCAGCGGCGGCAGGTCGGCGGGGAGCTCAGCCCCTTCAACCACCTCACGGCGGCGTAGTTGTATCTGTGGTTTCACGCGAATTATTTACCGCTTGTCTGTTTTTGATGCTCATCAAGGAAGGCTTTCAGCTCTTTCGGCCCCTGATAGCCCGGAAGCACATAGCCGTTGCTCAGCACCATCGCCGGCGTGCCATTGACGCCGAACTGCACGCCAAGGGTGTAGTGTTTGCTGATATCGAGGTTGCAACTCGCCGTCGGTACGCCTTTGCCGGCCATGGCATCATCCAGCGCTTTGTTACGATCTTTGGCGCACCAGATGGCTTTCATATCCTGCTCGGTCTGGCTTTGCAGCCCCTGACGCGGGAAGGCCAGATAACGCACGGTGATGCCCAGCGCGTTATAGTCGCTCATCTCTTCGTGCAGCTTGTGGCAGTAACCGCAGGTGATGTCGGTGAAAACGGTGATAACGTGTTTTTCCTGCGGCGCTTTATAGATAATCATCTCTTTTTCCAGCGCGTTCAGCTTGCCCACCAGCAGCGCGTTGGTGACGTTTACCGGCTGTGCGCCGCCGACATCATACATCGGCCCCTGGATGACGTGTTTACCGTCATCGGTCACATACAGCACGCCGCTGTCGGTCAGTACGGTGCTCATTCCGGCAACCGGCGATGGCTGAATATCCGTACTCTGTACGCCCAGTTTAGCCAGCGACTGTTTGATAGCCGCGTTATCCGCATGGGCCGCACCGGACAGCGTCGCCGCCAGCAGAGTAAACATCAATAAACCTTTTTTCATACTCAGTCCTTTTATTCAGCACTCACGCCCGCGGGTGGTGCTGTTGATGAAGTTGTCTCAGACGCTCGGTCGCGACATGGGTGTAGATCTGCGTCGTTGAGAGATCGCTGTGTCCCAACAGCATCTGTACCACGCGTAAATCTGCGCCATGGTTAAGTAAATGCGTGGCAAACGCATGGCGTAAAACGTGCGGGGAGAGCTTCGCGCTATCTATCCCGGCCAGCACGGCATAGTGCTTAATCCGATGCCAGAAGGTCTGGCGCGTCATTTGCTGCGCGCGCTGACTTGGAAAAAGGACATCAGATGCCACGCCGTTCAGCAGCCAGGGGCGCCCGTACTCCAGGTAGTTCTCAACCCACAGCACCGCCTCTTCGCCAAGCGGGACCAGCCGTTCTTTATTGCCTTTGCCCACCACCCGCAGGACGCCCTGGCGCAGGCTGATGTCGCTCATCGTCAGGCCCACCAGTTCCGACACGCGCAGGCCGGTCGCGTACAGCACCTCAAGCATCGCTTTATCGCGGAGTTCCAGAGGCTGCTCGACCAGCGGCGCCTGCAGCAGACGCTCGACCTGAGCTTCACTGAGATCTTTCGGCAGCCGCTGCGGTAGCTTCGGCGACGCCAGCAGCGCGCTGGGGTCATCCGGACGAATTTTCTCCCGATAGAGGTGCTGGAAGAAACGGCGCACGGCGCTCAACAGCCGCGCGGTACTGGTGGCTTTATAGCCGCCCGTTTGTCTCTCGGCCAGCAGCGCCTGAAGATCCTCGCCGCTCACGCTAACCAGCGACGACTCGCGATGGTGCAGCCATTCCACTACCATCGTCAGATCCCGACGGTAGGCGCTCAGCGTATTTTCCGCCAGATTGCGCTCCAGCCACAAGGCATCAAGAAACTGTTCGATTCGTGCGAGATCCTCTTTCACATCGCCCTCTTTGCTCGTTAAAACGGCTTCAGTATACCCAAATAAGTGGCCCGGCTGGGCAAAAACGGCTGCGCTGTTTTTCCCCGACTGGCTGGCCGCACAGCTTAAGTATGCGGCTGACGGCGGCTTTCTGATAAACTAGCCGCAAAATCACCGCATGAATTGAGATGTTTACGCCATGAACATAGGTCTTTTTTACGGCTCCAGTACCTGCTACACCGAGATGGCAGCGGAGAAGATCCGCGATATCATCGGCCCGGAATTAGTGACGCTGCATAACCTGAAAGATGATTCCCCTTCCCTGATGACTCAGTATGACGTGTTGATTCTCGGTATCCCGACGTGGGATTTCGGCGAAATTCAGGAAGACTGGGAAGCCGTCTGGCAACAGCTGGATACACTGGATCTGCAGGATAAAATTGTGGCGCTGTATGGCATGGGTGACCAGCTGGGTTATGGCGAATGGTTCCTTGACGCGCTGGGCATGCTGCACGACAAACTGAGCGCCAAAGGCGTTAAGTTTATCGGTTACTGGCCGACGGAAGGTTACGAATTCACCAGCCAGAAACCGATTATCGCCGATGGCCAGCTGTTTGTTGGCCTGGCACTCGATGAGACGAACCAGTATGACCTGAGCGACGATCGCATCCAGAACTGGTGCGAGCAAATCCTCGGCGAAATGGCTGAACAGTTCGCCTGACAGGCTCTTAATCCTGTGCCGGTTTTTGTAAAACCAACCGGCGCAGATCTCGCCACTCTTTGGCATCCATACTGTCTGCAGCGACCCACAGATGCTGGCGGCGACGCGTTTGCATATCCTGCAGGCGCAGCAACATCCCGCTATTAATCACCCACGGCGTGCCGACAATTTCCCATTCCGCTTTTTGCCAACGCAAACGCGAATCGGTCATCAGCTTTATTTCCCCCCGGCAGGCGTGGATCCGCCGCTGGCTGCGCACGCTGTCGAACACCACCAGCGACAGCAGCAATAGCCATAGCGGTGTGTAGCTCAGCGGCCAGGGCATCAGCAGGACAATAGCCGCCACAATGCCGTGCAGCAGCAGCGAGAACCACTGCGAGCGCCAGGAAATGCGTAAATCAGATTGCCACAGGACCACGTTCCCGATTCCGAGTCTGGATTAATTTTACCATCCGTTGCAGTTGTGCATCAGCCGGTTCGCCATGATTCATCAGCCAGTTAAACAGGTCCGGATCGTCGTTTTCTAACAGACGGATAAACAGCTGTTTGTCTTCATCGCTGAGCGTATCGTATTCATACTCGAAAAACGGCATGATGGAGATATCAAGTTCACGCATACCCCTGCGGCATGCCCAGTGGATGCGGGCTTTATTCGTAATGTCCATGTTGTCCTTCCAGCATAAAGAGAGTCTTACGCGCCCTTCAGGTCGCCGAAGGGCAGCCTGAAAAGACGTCGTTGATAGGTTAGTTTAACCCGTTTTTTGCACTTACTTTACAGCAATATCGAGAACAGAGAACGCCATTCCACAAAAACCATATTTAAAATATGGCTTTATCTTTCTCCTTTGTTTCCCCGTTTGTGCTTTCAGGGCACAAATGGCCTGCCAAAAGCGCTTGCATTGCACCATAGCTCTTTTACCATTAGCTATTCACTCTGCGTTAAGCTATTCAGGACATGACTATGGCTTTTACACCTTTTCCTCCGCGTCAGCCTTCTTCTTCCTCTCGTCTGCCGTTAACGCTGATGACGCTGGATGACTGGGCGCTGGCAACGATTACCGGTCAGGATGGCGAGAAGTATCTGCAGGGGCAGATTACCGCCGATGTCAGCGCATTAACCGACGATTGGCATCTGCTTGCCGCGCACTGCGATGCCAAGGGCAAGATGTGGAGCAACCTGCGGGTTTTCCGCCGCGACGGTGGTTTTACCTGGATTGAACGCCGCAGCCTGCGCGATACCCAGCTCGCTGAACTGAAGAAATATGCGGTGTTCTCTAAAGTGACCATTGCCGCCGATGATGAACACGTCCTGCTGGGCGTTGCCGGTTTCCAGGCCCGCGCCGCGCTGGCGCCGCTGTTCAGCGAACTTCCGGGCAGCGACAAACCGCTCGTCACCGACGGCGTGACCAGCCTGCTGTGGTTTGAACATCCGGCGGAGCGCTTTCTGCTGGTGACCGATGTAGCAACCGCCACCCGCGTGGCCGACGCGTTGCGCAGCGACGCGCAGTTGAACAACAGCCAGCAGTGGCTGGCGCTCAACATCGAAGCCGGTCTGCCGGTCATAGACAGCGCCAACAGCGCGCAGTTCATCCCGCAGGCAACAAACCTGCAGGCATTGGGCGGTATCAGCTTTAAGAAAGGCTGCTATACCGGTCAGGAAATGGTCGCCCGGGCGAAATTCCGCGGCGCGAACAAACGCGCGCTGTGGTATCTGGCCGGGAAGGCGAGCCGCGTCCCGGAAGCCGGAGAAGATCTTGAGCTGAAGATGGGTGAAAACTGGCGCCGGACTGGCACCGTGCTGGCCGCCGTGCTGCTGGATGATGGGCAGCTGCTGGTGCAGGTGGTGATGAATAACGATATGGAGCCAGACAGCGTATTCCGCGTACGCGATGATGCCGGCACCTTAAGTATCGTTCCGCTGCCCTATTCGCTGGAAGAGAGTTAAGCCTTAGCGCTGCCAGGCTCTCCGGGCGACAACATCCCGGACCGTGCGGCGCCGTAGCTCCGGCATGCGCCGCACCGCCGGGGAATTTCCCGCTGATGCGGCATCTTATTTACACCTGGCCGACGTACAAATAAATGGCCAGGAAGTGACATACGCTGCCGCCCAGCACAAAACCGTGCCAGATCGCATGGTTATAAGGAATGCGCTTGCAGACGTAGAAGATAACCCCCAGCGAATACACCACGCCACCGACCGCCAGCAGCGTTACTCCCCCTGCCGCCAGTTTGATCGCCAGCTGATATACCACAATCAGCGACAGCCAGCCCATCGTCAGATAGGTCACCAGAGAGAGGACCTTAAAGCGGTGCGCAATGGTGAGCTTAAACAAGATCCCCAGCAGCGCCAGGCTCCAGATAACCACCATCAGGCCGCGCGCGAGCGGTGAGTTGAGCCCGACCAGCAGAAAGGGCGTATAGGTTCCCGCAATCAGCAGATAGATGGCGCAGTGATCGAATTTTTTCAGCCACAGCTTAGCTCGCTGATGGGGAATAGCATGATAGAGGGTAGAGGCGAGGAACAGCATTATCATGCTGCCGCCGTACAGGCTATAGCTGGTAATCGCCGTTGCGCTGGCGTTGCTGTCTACCGCCTGCACCAACAGGAGGACGAGGCCGACGATACCAAATACCAGTCCGATACCGTGACTGATACTGTTGGCCACTTCCTCTGCCAAAGAATAACCCTGTGTGATTAATGGTTTGCGAACCATATTTGACTCCGAAAACAAGAACGCTTTCAATGCTCACCTAGGGTAACTGAGAATGATTCCAGTGAACACCTGTTAGCTAAAATAAAAAGATGAATATTTGTAAACACTATAAAATCATAATGTTACATTAAAATTTCAACTAACAGTCGTTCGCTATTCCATCAAAGCCTTTTGAATTCAATAACATAAAACTGGTCTTCGCCAGGATAGATCTCCGCAATCACCTGGCGCAGCTGCGCCAGGGTCATATTCTCCTGTTCGGCGTGGCGTTCCGTGAGCGTATCGAGCGTCACCGTGGACGTCGCCACCACGCTTATCGTGCAAAAATAGCCGTCATCTTCATAGCGGCCAACGCGCAGCACGTCGCCGGTTTTAAAATGCGACTCGGCGGCATTACGAATGGTGATGGTTTTGCGCCCGGCGAGGATGTCGTCCTGAAAGCGCTGAAAAAAGGTTATGTCATTCGGCTGCATGATATAATTCCATCCTGGTCATTATGAATTGTGAGTTATTACTGTGAGTATGTTCTCCCACGCCGCGATCGCCAGTCTCAATAATCTTGAGATGATGGTCTACCACTACGTCATTAAGAATCGTGACAAAGTGATGTATATGACCATCCGCGAGCTGGCAGAAGCCGCCGGGGTCTCCACGACCACCGTCCTGCGCTTTTGTCGCAAACTGCAGTGCGAAGGCTACTCGGAGTTTCGCCTCCGCTTTAAATTATATCTCGAGCAGAATCAGCCTCAACAGGCAAATATCGGCGCCAGTGAAATTATGAGTTTCTTTAAAAGCGTCAACAATGACGAATTTGATAATTTACTCGAGCGCGCCGTCGATATTATTCTCGCATCAGAACGTATTATATTTGTCGGCGCCGGTACCTCCGGGGCGCTGGCAAAATATGGCGCACGGTTTTTCTCCAACGTTGGGAAATTCAGCAACCATATCGACGACCCTTATTTCCCGGTCACCAACGACATGGCGCGTAACGCGCTGGCGATCGTTCTTTCCGTTTCCGGGGAGACCGAAGAGATTCTCCGCTTCGCCAGCCAGTTCAGCCTGCACAACTGCAAGGTGATGTCGGTCACCAGCCATGAGCACTCCCGACTGGCGAAACTGGCGGACTTCAACCTCTCCTGGCACGTCCCGCAAACGCGCATCGGCGGCGTTTATGATATTACCACCCAAATTCCGGTTATTTATATTCTGGAGTCCCTGGGCCGTAAATTAGCGCGTAAACTCGCCTGAAAATAACACCCTGTTTTTTCGATGTAACATATTCCAGCTGAGGGAAATTGTTATATCGTGACATTTATATTCCCTTTGTTAGACTCGCCAACAGATGCTATTTGATGAGACGAGCCAGGATGAAAAAAATTACCTTACCGAAAGACTTCTTATGGGGCGGCGCGGTTGCTGCGCATCAGGTTGAAGGCGGCTGGAATAAAGAGGGCAAAGGCCCAAGCATTTGCGATGTGCTGACCGGCGGTGCTCACGGCGTGCCGCGCGAGATTACTCGCCAGGTGGAAGCGGGTAAGTACTACCCGAACCACGAAGCCATTGATTTCCACGGCCGCTACAAAGAAGACATCAAGCTGTTTGCTGAGATGGGATTCAAGTGCTTCCGTACCTCCATCGCCTGGACCCGTATCTTCCCGCAGGGTGATGAAACTCAGCCAAACGAAGAGGGGCTTAAGTTCTATGACGACATGTTCGATGAGCTGTTGAAGTACAACATCGAGCCGGTGATTACCCTCTCCCACTTCGAAATGCCGCTGCATCTGGTGCAGCAGTACGGTGGCTGGACCAACCGCAAAGTGGTCGATTTCTTTGTGCGCTTCGCCGAAGTGGTCTTCGAGCGCTATAAGCACAAAGTGAAATACTGGATGACCTTCAACGAGATCAACAACCAGCGCAACTGGCGCGCCCCGCTGTTCGGCTACTGCTGTTCCGGCGTGGTCTATACCGACTACGAAAACCCGGAAGAGACCATGTACCAGGTACTGCATCACCAGTTCGTTGCCAGCGCGCTGGCGGTGAAAGCGGCTCGGCGGATCAATCCACAGATGCAGGTCGGCTGCATGCTGGCCATGGTGGCGCTCTATCCGTTCTCCTGTAAGCCGGAAGACGTGATGTTCGCCCAGGAGTCCATGCGTGAACGTTATGTCTTTACCGACGTGCAGCTGCGCGGCTACTACCCGACCTACGTCCTCAACGAGTGGGAGCGCCGCGGTTTTAACATCGTTATGGCAGCGGGCGATGAACAGATCCTGCGTGAAGGCACCTGCGATTACCTCGGTTTCAGCTACTACATGACCAACGCGGTCAAAGCGGAAGGCGGCAGCGGCGATGCCATCTCCGGCTTCGAAGGCAGCGTGCCGAACCCGCACGTCAAAGCCTCCGACTGGGGCTGGCAGATTGACCCGGTGGGCCTGCGCTACTCGCTGTGCGAACTGTACGAACGCTATCAGAAACCGCTGTTCATCGTGGAAAACGGCTTCGGCGCCTACGATAAAGTTGAAGAGGACGGCAGCATCAACGACGACTACCGTATCGACTACCTGCGCGCGCATGTGGAAGAGATGATCAAAGCGGTGACTTACGATGGCGTCGAACTGATGGGCTATACCCCGTGGGGCTGTATCGACTGCGTCTCCTTTACCACCGGCCAGTACAGCAAACGCTACGGCTTTATTTACGTGAACAAACATGACGACGGCACCGGCGATATGTCCCGCTCGCGTAAGAAAAGCTTCAACTGGTATAAAGAGGTCATTGCCAGCAACGGCGAAAACCTCTGATTCCCTCTCCGTACCGCCCTCTCTTCGCCAGAGGAGAGGGCAATTGCCGGTCTTACAGACACTTCTTTACAGCTTTAACATTGCTAAAACGCGTTCGCCCGATAAGATAAGCCTCGTGAATCACAGAGGCGAAAATGATTAAGCAACAGCGAAAAGCCATTCTTCTTGTAGCCCTTGCCTGTCTGGTGGTGCTGGTATGCACCGCGCAGCGTATGGCCGGGCTGCATGCGCTGGTCATGAATGCCACCGCCGTGACGCAATCAGCCCAGCAGGGTCAGGATACGGGCGAAGCGCCGGTTACTCCCTGCGAGCTGAGCGCGAAATCACTGCTCGCCGCACCGCCGGTGCTGTTTGAAGGCGCCTTGTTTGCCGTCGCGCTACTGCTCACGCTGCTGGCGGCAATACCGCCGCGCATTGTCCGTCTCTGGCCTCCCCGCGTTATTTCCCCTCCCCGGCTACGGGTGCATTTGCGATTGTGCGTCTTCCGTGAATGAGGATTTCCTGACAGTTCAGGTTAATCAATCATTTACGGAGAAAATTTATGCTTATGGTATTCAGGCGACTGCTGGTCTGCCTGCTTTGGCTATGGCTGCCCGTCAGCCAGGCCGCCGACAGCGGCTGGCTACGCGCCGCCGAGAATCAACACGCCAGCGTCCGGCTGCGCGCACAACACGACGATGGCGCCACAACGCGCCTGCTGCTCGATGTGGCGCTGGAAAAAGGCTGGAAAACCTACTGGCGCTCCCCGGGAGAAGGCGGCATTGCGCCCGCTATCGCCTGGAAAACGCCGCTGGATGTCACCTGGCACTGGCCAACGCCGCAGCGGTTTGACGTCGCGGGGATCACCACCCAGGGCTATCACGGTAACGTCAGCTTTCCGCTGGACATCCGCGGACCGGTGCCACAGACCTTAAGCGGCGTGCTGACGCTTTCCACCTGTAGCAATGTCTGCATTCTGACCGACTATCCCTTTGCGCTGGATATGACCGTCCCTGCGGGAGATGGCTTTAGCTATGATTATACCCGCGCGCTGGGCACGCTCCCGCGCCCGGATGGCCTGACGTCCCGGCTGACCTCGTCCTATGGCGGCGGAAAGCTCACGGTGACCGCCGTTCGCGAAGCCGGCTGGCAACAGCCGTCGCTGTTTATCGACAGCGTGGAGAATGTCGATTTCGGCAAACCCATCTTCTCACTGACCGGCGATACGCTGGTCGCACAGATCCCGGTCACCGACAGCTGGGGTGAGGCGGCGCCTGACCTCAGCGGCAAACGTCTGTCGCTGGTCCTTGCCGACAGCGGTCTGGCGCAGGAGAGCGCGTCGATCGTTAGCGAAGGTCTCCCGGCGCAGGCGCCGGCTTTATGGTGGGTATTGCTGATGGCCCTTGCCGGCGGGCTGATTCTTAATGTTATGCCCTGCGTCCTGCCGGTACTGGCCATCAAGCTCGGTTCGCTGGTGCAGACCGGGACGCGCGAACGCGCAACCGTACGCCGGCAGTTTCTGGCCTCGGTTTGTGGCATCGTAGTGTCCTTTCTGGCGCTGGCATTGATGATGACTCTGCTTCGCCTGGGGAATCAGGCGCTGGGCTGGGGCATTCAGTTTCAGAACCCATGGTTTATCGGCGCGATGGCGCTGGTGATGGTGCTGTTCAGCGCCAGCCTGCTGGGGCTGTTTGAGATTCGCCTCTCCTCCGGCGCCAGTACATTTCTGGCTACCCGCGGCGGCAAGGGGCTGATGGGCCATTTCTGGCAGGGCGCCTTCGCCACGCTACTGGCCACGCCTTGCACGGCGCCGTTTCTCGGTACCGCCGTCTCGGTCGCGCTGGTCGCGCCGCTGCCGCTGCTGTGGGGTATTTTCTTCGCCATGGGGGTAGGGATGAGTCTGCCGTGGCTGCTGGTTGCCGCCTGGCCAGGCCTCGCCCGGCATCTGCCGCGCCCTGGACGCTGGATGAACGTCCTGCGCGTGATACTCGGATTGATGATGCTGGGATCGGCCGTATGGCTGCTCGGCCTGCTGACGGTGCATATCGGTCGGATGCCGGTTATCGCCCTGACGGCACTTCTGGCCCTCGCGCTTCTGCTGGCGACGCTCTGGCGCACGACGCTGAAAGCAGGCGCGCTAACGCTAGTTGTCGCCGGGGTCGTCGCTTTTCTGTCACCGCCTGACGGTCAGGCGTTGCGACGCGACCGCGTGAACTGGCAGCCGCTGAGCGAACAGGCGATTAGCGATGCGCTGGCAAGCAACAAGCGACTGTTTATCGACGTCACCGCCGACTGGTGCGTCACCTGCAAGGCCAATAAATACAACGTATTGCTGCGCGATGACGTTCAGAGCGCGCTCTCTGAACCAGACGTGGTGGCCCTGCGCGGAGACTGGAGTCGCCCGTCGGCCACTATCAGCCGTTTTCTGACCACTCGCGGCAGCGCCGCCGTCCCCTTCAATCAAATTTACGGACCGGGATTAACGCAGGGCCGCGTGCTGTCTCCGCTGCTCAGCCGCGACGAACTCCTCGCCACTCTGTCCGCTGCAAAAGGTCAATAATCATGAAAATCATCGCTGCACTCCTTCTGCTGTGCGTTGCAACCTTCAGTCTTGCCGCTCCGGCAGAACAGCCGGAGGCATCCGCCAACGACCAGTTGGCAAAGCTGCTGTTTAACGATCCTGACAGCCCGCGACTGGGCGCCAAAGCGCCGCGCCTGACTATCGTCTCGTTTACCGATTACAACTGCCCGTATTGCAAGCAGTTCGATCCGATGCTGGAGAAGATCGTTCACGATAACCCTGATGTCCTGCTGATTGTAAAACTGCTGCCGTTTAAGGGGCAAAGTTCGGTCAACGCCGCCAAAGCCGCGCTCTCTACATGGCGCCAGCAGCCGGATAAATTCTGGGCGTTGCATCAGCGGCTGATGGCCAAAAAGGGCTACCACGACGATGCGAGTATTCTCGCCGCACAGCAGAAAACCTCCACCGATGGGGTGAAAACCGATGATAAAACAATGGACTCGCTGAAGATGAACCTGATTTTGTCTCAGGTGCTGAATATTCAGGGCACCCCGGCGACGATTATCGGCGATCAGATGGTCGCTGGCGCGATTCCTTATCAGGAGCTGGAGGGGCTGGTGAAAGAACAGCTGGCAAAAGCCGATGGCCAGTAAATTACGCCGCTGGCTACGCGAGCTGATTATCCTGCTGCTGCTTGCGGGCGCACTCATCGCAGGGATGGATTATCTGCGTCGGCCTGCGCTACCGCCGAACCTGACGACGACACCGCTGCAGACGCTGGAGGGTAACGTGGTCGATCTGCACGCCATGAGTCAGCAGCGTCCGCTGCTGATCTACGTCTGGGCTACCTGGTGCGGAGTGTGTCGTTATACGACGCCATCCGTAGCGGCGCTGGCAAGCAACGGCGGCAATGTGATGACCGTCGCGCTCCGTTCCGGGGACGATGCCACCCTGTCCAACTGGCTGGCGCATAAGAAAATGGCGCTGCCCACGGTGAACGACCCCGACGGCGGACTTTCTCGCCAGTGGGGCGTTCAGGTCACGCCAACGCTTATCGTCATCTCTCGCGGCGAGGTTAAGTCGGTAACGACCGGCTGGACCAGCGGTTGGGGAATGCGCCTGCGGCTGTGGCTGGCGTCATAACCCCCGACTGGCGCTGCGCTTAGCCGGGCTACGAGTGCCGTGGGGTAGCGGTTATTTACCGCCGGCCAGCGGTTGTAGCCCGGATAAGGCAGAGCGTTCGCACATCTTATTTGCCGCCCGCCAGCTCCAGGAAACTACCGGTCACGTAGGAGGCTTTGTCGCTCAGCAGCCAGGCGATGGCCTGCGCGACCTCCTCCGGCTGCCCGCCGCGCTGCATCGGCAGCCCCGCTTTCACCCGATCCACGCGTCCGGGCTCACCGCCCGACGCGTGCATCTCGGTATAGATAAAGCCGGGACGCACGCCGTTGACGCGAATTCCCTGCGCCGCCACTTCCAGCGACAGTCCGGTGGTCAGGGTGTCCACCGCCCCTTTCGAGGCGGCATAATCCACATATTCCCCCGGCGCGCCCAGACGCGATGCCGCTGATGAAACATTGACGATCGCCCCACCTTTTCCGCCGTGTCGATATGACATCCGCTTCACCGCCTCCCGGCAACAGAGGAAATAGCCGGTGACATTGGTACTCAGCACCTGATTAATCCGCCCGGCGGTCAGGTGTTCCACGGTGCTTTGCGCAAACAGGATGCCGGCGTTGTTAACCAGCGCGGTCAGCGGTTCCGCAAGACGGTCGATTCCGTCAAACATCGCCATGACCTGCGCCTCATCGCTGATATCGGCCCCCAGCGCAACGGCTTTGCCGCCAAGGACGACAATCTCATTGACCACCGCCATCGCCGCGCTGATGTTGTGATGATAATTGACCACCACGGTATACCCTTCCTGTGCCAACAGCAGCGCCGTCGCCTTACCTATCCCGCGGCTGGCGCCGGTAATCAGTGCTATAGCCATCCTCTTCCCCCAAAAAATAAAGGCGCCGAAGCGCCTTTAAAAGATAGTCCAGTCAGTGAATTACTGGTATTCGCTCATCGGTACGCAGGAGCAGAACAGGTTACGGTCGCCGTAAACATCATCCAGGCGCTTCACCGTCGGCCAGTATTTATTCGCCAGACCTGCCGGGAATACCGCCAGTTCGCGGGTGTACGGATGGTTCCATTCGGCAACCAGCTCGCCCTGCGTGTGCGGAGCGTTAACCAGCGGGTTATCTTCCAGCGGCCACTCGCCCGCTTGCACACGGTCGATTTCACTGCGAATCGCCAGCATGGCATCGATAAAGCGATCCAGCTCGACTTTGCTTTCGGATTCCGTCGGCTCAACCATCAGCGTACCGGCCACCGGGAAGGACATCGTCGGCGCGTGGAAACCGAAGTCGATCAGACGTTTGGCAATATCCAGCTCGCTGATGCCGGTCTCTTCTTTCAGAGGACGAATATCCAGAATACATTCGTGCGCCACGCGACCGTCGCGGCCGGTGTAAAGCACCGGGAACGCCTCTTTCAGACGGGTAGCGATGTAGTTGGCATTCAGAATTGCCACCTGGCTCGCCTGCTTCAGCCCTTCGGCGCCCATCATGCGGATATACATCCAGCTGATTGGCAGAATGGAAGCGCTGCCGAACGGTGCGGCAGAAACCGCGCCCTGACGGGTCAACATCCCTTCGATCTGTACCACGCTGTGGCCCGGAACAAACGGTGCCAGATGCGCTTTGACGCCGATCGGCCCCATACCCGGGCCGCCGCCGCCGTGCGGGATGCAGAAGGTTTTGTGCAGGTTAAGGTGCGAGACGTCCGCGCCGATAAAGCCCGGAGAGGTAATGCCGACCTGGGCGTTCATGTTAGCGCCGTCGAGGTAAACCTGACCGCCGAACTGATGCACGATTTCGCACACTTCGCGGATCGTCTCTTCGTAAACGCCGTGCGTTGACGGGTAGGTCACCATGATGCAAGAGAGGTTCTCACCCGCCTGCTCCGCCTTGAGGCGCAGATCCGCGAGATCGATGTTGCCGTTTTTATCACAGGCAACCACCACAACCTGCATACCGGCCATCTGTGCCGACGCCGGGTTGGTACCATGCGCAGAACTTGGGATCAGGCAGATGTCGCGATGGCCTTCATTACGGCTTTCGTGGTAATGGCGAATGGCCAGCAGGCCCGCGTACTCGCCCTGTGCGCCAGAGTTTGGCTGCATGCAGACGGCGTCGTAACCGGTCAGTTTTACCAGCCAGTCGGAGAGCTGGGCGATCATCTGATGGTAGCCTTCCGCCTGTTCCGCCGGGCAGAACGGGTGCAGCTCGGCAAACTCTGGCCAGGTGATCGGGATCATTTCCGCCGCGGCGTTGAGTTTCATGGTGCAGGATCCCAGCGGGATCATCGCCTGATTCAACGCCAGATCTTTACGCTCCAGTGAGTGCATATAGCGCATCATCTCGGTTTCGCTGTGGTAGCGATTGAACACCGGATGCGTCAGGATCGCGTCGTTACGCAGCATGCTTTCCGGGATCGAGCGGCTGTCGAGCGCCACGTCTTTATCCAGGGTATCGATATCCAGGCCGTGGTCGTCGCCAATAATAGCGCGGAACAGATTCAGCACATCTTCGCGGGTTGTTGCTTCATCAAGGGTGATGCCAACGGCGTTATGGATGTCGCTGCGCAGGTTAATTTCCAGCGCTTCGGCGCGTGCCAGCACCGCCGCTTTGTCGACCACTTCCACGCACAGAGTGTCGAAGTAGTGGGCATGGCGCAGCTTGAGCCCTTTTTTCTGCAGCCCGTCGGCCAGAATATCGGTCAGCCGGTGGATGCGGCTGGCGATGCGCTTCAGGCCCTCTGGCCCGTGGAACACCGCGTACAGGCTGGCGATGTTTGCCAGCAATACCTGGGAAGTACAAATATTGGAGTTCGCTTTCTCGCGACGGATATGCTGTTCGCGGGTCTGCATCGCCATACGCAGCGCGGTGTTACCGGCGGCATCTTTTGATACGCCGATAATACGGCCCGGCATCGAGCGTTTAAATTCATCTTTTGCGGCAAAGAAGGCCGCGTGCGGGCCGCCGTAGCCCATCGGCACGCCAAAGCGCTGGGCGGAACCGAAGACGATATCGGCACCCTGTTTGCCCGGTGCAGTCAGCAGAACCAGCGCCATGAAGTCCGCAGCAACGCTGACCACCACTTTGCGTGCTTTCAGCTCGGCGATCAGCTTGCTGTAATCATGAATTTCGCCGGTGGTCCCCACCTGCTGCAGCAGCACGCCGAAAACGTCCTGATGGTCGAGCGCTTTTTCCGCCTCATCAACGATGACGTCAAAGCCAAAGGTTGCGGCGCGGGTGCGCACCACATCCAGGGTCTGCGGATGTACATCGGCGGCAACGAAGAAGCGGTTCGCATTCTTCAGCTTGCTGACGCGTTTGGCCATCGCCATTGCTTCAGCGCCGGCGGTCGCCTCATCCAGCAGTGAAGCGGAGGCGATATCCAGCCCGGTCAGATCGAGGGTCACCTGCTGGAAATTCAGCAGTGATTCCAGGCGACCCTGGGAAACTTCCGGCTGGTAAGGGGTGTAAGCGGTATACCAACCCGGATTTTCCAGCATATTGCGCTGAATAACCGGCGGCAGCTGCACGGCGGTATAACCCATGCCGATGTAAGACTTGAAGCGCTTGTTGCGACCGGCGATCGCCTTCAGTTCCGCCAGCGCGGCGAATTCGGTAGTCGCGTCACCCACCTGAGGGGGTGTCGCCAGCTGAATATCCTGCGGCACAATCTGGCCAATCAGGGCGTTAAGCGAATCGGCGCCGACGGTGTTCAGCATCTCCTGCTGTTGCTGAGCATCCGGACCGATGTGACGTTCAATAAAGGCGCCGCGGTTTTCAAGCTGACCTAAAGTCTGAGTCATGAGCGATGGTTCCTGAAACGTGCAGTGAATCGTATGTGTCTTTACTTACCTGAACAGGCAAAAATCATTCACGCTGCCGGCAGCAGATGCCCGCAGCGTGAAGGGACAAGATATTTACTCGTTTTCCAGCAGCGCCGCATAGGCATCCGCGTCAAGCAGGGCCGCAACCTGCGCTTCATCGCTGGCCTTAATTTTAAAGATCCAGCCGTCCGCGTACGGGTCGCTGTTCACCAGCTCCGGAGAGTCGTTGAGCTCTTCGTTCACCGCCACAATCTCGCCGCTAATCGGGGCATAAATATCCGAAGCTGCTTTTACCGACTCGGCAACCGCACAGTCGTCACCCGCTTCAACGGTTGCGCCAACGTCCGGCAGATCGACGAAAACCATATCGCCAAGCAGTTCCTGGGCATGTTCGGTGATCCCGACGGTGTAGGTGCCGTCAGCTTCTTTGCGCAGCCATTCGTGTTCTTTACTGTATTTCAGTTCTGCTGGTACGTTGCTCATCAATTAATCTCCAAAAAAGGGGAATCACACCACGGCTTTGCCGTTGCGTACAAAAACAGGTTTAGTCACTTTTACCGGCATTTCGCGGTTGCGAATCTGCACAATGGCCGTCTCGCCGATACCGGCCGGTACGCGCGCCAGCGCAATACTGTAGCCCAGCGTCGGGGAGAAGGTGCCGCTGGTGATAATACCTTCTTGCTGATTACCGTCTGCATCGCTAAAGCGCACCGGCAGACCGCCGCGCAGGACGCCTTTCTCGGTCATCACCAGCCCCACCAGCTGCTCGGTACCTTTTTCACGCTGCAGTTCCAGCGCTTCGCGGCCGATGAATGCGCGATCTGCGGGTTCCCAGGCGATGGTCCAGCCCATATTCGCCGCCAGCGGAGAGATGCTTTCATCCATCTCCTGGCCATACAGGTTCATCCCCGCTTCCAGACGCAAGGTATCGCGAGCGCCCAGACCGCACGGCTTCACGCCAGCGTCCAGCAGGCCACGCCAGAAATCAGCAGCCTGCTCATTCGGCATGGCGATTTCGTAACCGGCTTCACCGGTATAACCGGTGGTCGCAATAAACAGATCGCCGGCCTGCACGCCAAAGAACGGTTTCATCCCTTCTAAGGCCTGACGCTGTGCGTCGGTGAACAGGGTTGCCGCTTTCGCTTTCGCCTGCGGCCCCTGTACGGCAATCAGCGAAAGATCGTCACGAACGGTCATTTCAAGACCATAGGGTTCAGCCTGCTGGGTAATCCAGGCGAGGTCTTTTTCACGGGTGGCGGAGTTAACAACGAGGCGGAAATAATCTTCGGTAAGGAAATAGACAATCAGGTCATCGATGACGCCGGCGGACGCGGTAAGCATGCCGGTATATAGCGCTTTGCCCGGCACCGTCAGCTTCGCGACATCGTTAGCCAGCAGATAGCGCAGGAACTCCCGAATGCGGCTGCCGTGGAAATCGACGATGGTCATGTGCGAAACATCGAACATACCGGCGTCGCCCCGCACCGCGTGGTGCTCATCAATCTGGGAACCGTAATGTAGCGGCATCATCCAGCCATGGAAGTCCACCATGCGAGCGCCGCACAGCGTGTGTTGTTCATACAACGGAGTCTGTTGAGCCATCTTTTCCTCATCGAATAAAACGGAACCAGCTACTGGGTTGAGCGATGTCATTAGGGCGATTTCGCCCCACGAAATCCGCCGTCGGCGCCATGTCCGGACGCCGACGCAAACGTTCTCTTTTGCCTGAACTTACCACCTAACCCGGCGCTAAACCATAAGCTAAATCAGGACATCACATTAGCTTATGACTAAAAGTCGCCAAAAAGACTACAGAGTTATTGACTGGAAAAAAGCGATTTATGCCACATAAAATTAACATCATGAACTGATAATACCGAGCATGATGGTATTTTATGCGAAAAAAAGGGCCTGTTTTCTGTTTCAAAAAAAGAGAGACATTAATAAAACTAATGCGAAAAAATGGGTGAGATTAGATTATTTCAAATGAGAGGAGAAAACCCGGCGCCGGGGCCGGGAGAGAGAAGTGTGACGCGCTTAACGTAACCAGGCTGGAAGATCGTTTAAGCCCATTGCCTGGCGAATCAACTGCGGTTTGACGCCGGGTAGTGTATCCGCCAGTTTGAGGCCAATATCGCGCAGCAGTTTCTTCGCCGGGTGGCTGCCAGAGAACATTTCGCGGAAGCCCTGCATCCCCGCCAGCATCATCGCAGCGCTGTGTTTGCGACTACGTTCATAGCGACGCAGATACAGGTACTGACCAAAATCTTTGCCCTGCGCATGCAGACGACGGAGTTCATCGATCAGTTCCGCTGCATCCATAAAGCCCAGATTCACCCCCTGGCCGGCCAGCGGGTGAATGGTGTGCGCGGCATCGCCCACCAGCGCCAGGCGATGCGCGGCGAACTGGCGCGCGTAGCGACCGGTCAACGGGAAAGTCTGACGCTCGCTGGCAAGCTGGCACAGGCCAAGCCGGTTATCGAAGGCAATATTCAGCGCCTGATTAAACGCCGCTTCGTCGACCTGCTGCATCCGCTGTGCTTCCTGCGGCGACAGCGACCAGACGATCGAACACAGATGCGGATCGCTCAGCGGCAGAAACGCCAGAATGCCGTCGCCGTGGAACGCCTGACGGGCAATCGCCTGATGCGGCTCTGCGGTACGAATGGTGGCAACCAGCGCATGATGGCGATAGTCCCAGAACGTCAGCGGGATATCCGCTTTGTTGCGCAACCAGGAGTTTGCACCGTCGGCGCCGACCACCAGCCTGGCGGTCAGCATCTTGCCATCCTGCAAGCTGAGAAATGCTTCGTTTTCTCCCCACGCCACCTGCTGCAGCTGCGCCGGGGCCAGCAGCGTGACGTCGGCGCAACGCTGCGCCTTTTGCCACAGCGCATGATGAACGACCGCATTTTCAATAATATGGCCAAGGTGGCTGAAGCCCATACTCTGGTCATCAAAGCTGATGTGGCCAAAGCTGTCCTTATCCCACACTTCCATACCGTGATAACAGCTGGCGCGCCGGGCGACAATCTCCGGCCAGACATCCAGCCGGGTAAGCAGTTTTTCGCTGGCGGCGTTAATGGCGGATACCCGCAGCGCCGGCGGCGCATCGGCGTTTAACGGCTGCGGCTCGGCTTGTTCCAGCACCGCAACCCGCAGCCCGCTCCCCTGCAAACCGCAGGCGACCGCCAGACCCACCATGCCACCGCCAACAATGGCAACATCAACACTTTGCACGTTCAACTCCTTAACGAGGAACCCAACCGAGGGTACGCTGCGCCAGCGCGTCGCGCGCCGGGGTAAATAATTCCATCGCCATCAGACCCACGTTACGCCCCGCCACCAGCGGCGCCCAACGATTAGCGAACAGATGCACCAGCCCATCGGTCACGCCGATGGTCGCGGCCTTATCATCCGCTCGCCGCGCCTGATAGTGACAAAGAAGTGAGTAATCGCCGGGATCCTGTCCGTTAGCGCCGGCCTGGGCCAGCGTTTCCGCCAGGCTCATCACATCCCGCAGACCGAGATTAAAGCCCTGCCCGGCGATGGGATGCAGCGTCTGCGCCGCATTACCGACCAGCACCAGGCGATGGGAAACCGGGCGCGTAGCGGTAGTCAACGTCAATGGATAAACGCTGCGCTTCCCGGTATGAGTGATGCGCCCCAGCCGCCAGCCAAATGCCTGCTGCAGCTGCTCGCAAAATTGCGCGTCGGACCAACCCAGAACCTCATCGCGCCGCGACTGCGGGTGACACCATACCAACGAACAGCGTCCGTGTGACATCGGCAGCATGGCCAGCGGACCATGTTCGGTGAAGCGCTCAAAGGCGCGCCCTTCATGGGGCAACGCCGTGCTGACGTTGGCAATAATCGCCAGCTGCTGGTAAGGCTGCTGCTGCCAGCTCATGCCGCAGCGAGCGCCCAGCGTGGAGCGCGAACCATCGGCGGCAACCAGCAGTTGGCCGGCGATCGTCTCGCCGCTGTCCAGGGTGATGCTGACGCCCTCCTCCCACCGGGTGACGTCTTCGACTTTCGCCGGGCAGTGTAAGGTAATGCCCGGCGCTTCGCGCAGTTGCGCAAACAATCGCTGGCCGATATCGTGCAGCTCGACCACCTGCCCCAGCGCCGCCAGTCCGTAGTCCTGCGCATCGAGCGTCACGAATCCCGCATGCCCACGATCGCTGACGTGAACACGCTGAATCGGCGTCGCGCAATCGGCAATGCCTTGCCAGATGCCGGTCCGCGCCAGCTGCTGGCAGGTCCCCGCCGCCAGCGCAATCGCACGGGCATCAAACCCCGGATGCTGCGACGAATCCGGCTGCGCGGCCTCGACCAGATGCACCGGGAGCGCGCCGTGGGTTAGGCGCGAGATAGCTAACGCCAGGGTTGCCCCGGTCATCCCTCCGCCAACGATCAGGATGCTCATGACCGCCGTGCCGCCGCCATCAGCGCCTCAATATCATCAGCTTTTTTCACCACGCCGGCGGTGAGGTTTTCATTGCCGTCTTCGGTGATGACGATATCGTCTTCAATACGCACGCCAATGCCGCGATACTGTGGCGGCACATCGGCGTCGACGGCAATGTAGAGACCCGGCTCAACGGTCAACACCATGCCCGGCTCAAGGAGACGCGAGCGATCGACATCGTAGTGGCCGACATCATGGACATCGAGTCCCAGCCAGTGGCTCAGGCCATGCATAAAGTACGGACGGTGGGCATTGTTTGCCATCAGCTCGTCGACATCCCCTTTCAGGATGCCGAGACGCACCAGACCGGTAATCATAATGCGCACCACTTCCTGGTTAACCTGCTGAATGGAGGTGCCAGGACGGTAAAGCTCCAGCGCGGTTTCCAGCGACTCGAGGACAATATCGTAAATCTCGCGCTGCGCCGGGCTGAATTTACCGTTCACCGGGAAGGTGCGAGTGATATCGCCGGCATAGCCGAGGTATTCGCAGCCGGCGTCAATCAGCACCAAATCGCCATCGCGCAGCTCGGATTCGTTTTCCGTGTAATGGAGAATACAGCCGTTTTCTCCACCGCCCACGATGGTGTTATAGGAGGGGAAACGGGCGCCGTGGCGGCTGAATTCATGCAGAATTTCCCCTTCCAGCTGGTATTCGAACAGGCCCGGACGGCATTTCTGCATTGCGCGGGTATGAGCCAGCGCGGAAATTTCGCCAGCGCGGCGCATCACCTCCAGCTCTTCCGGCGATTTAAACAGGCGCATCTCATGCACCATCGGCCGCCAGTCAATCACTGAACCGGGCGCCTGCAGATTCTGGCGCACGCCTTTACGCAGTTTTTCCAGCGCGTTGAAGACGATTTTGTCAGCATAGGCATATTCGCCCTGGGCAAAATAGATCGCATCAAGGCCGTTAAGCAGCTGGAATAGCTGCTGGTTAATTTCGCTGAACGCCAGAGCGCGGTCGACGCCCAGCTTCGACGGCGCGGCCTCCTGCCCCAGACGACGGCCGAACCAGATCTCTGCGGTCAGATCGCGGACGCGGTTAAACAGCACGCTATGGTTGTGGGTGTCGTCGCTTTTAATCAACACCAGCAGGGCTTCCGGCTCATTAAATCCCGTGAAGTACCAAAAATCGCTGTTCTGCCGGTAGGGGTATTCTGAATCTGCGCTGCGGACCGCTTCCGGTGCGGCGAAAATCAGCGCGGCGCTGCCTGGCTGCATCTGCGCCAGCAATGCCTGGCGACGAGAAAGAAATTCCTGCTGTGTCATGACGCCCCCTCAACAAATTATCGTTAGTGTAATGTTGGCTTGCGAACTTCCGGTGCGGTTGGCTGCTGGCGAGAAAAGGTTTCGTGGCACAGCAGCGCAGCGACGCGCACGTACTCGATAATCTCTTCCAACGACATCTCCAGCTCTTCCTGATCTTCGTCTTCGTCGTACCCCAGTTGCGCAATGTTACGCAGGTCGTCGATGGCTTCACCGGTTTCGTCTTTGATTTTATCCAGTTTAGGCTGCGTAACGCCCAGGCCGAGCAGGAAATGGTTAACCCAACCGGCCAGCGCGTCGGCGCGTTCAAACACGCTTACCGCGTCACCTTCCGGTAAATAGAGCTGGAACAAGAAACCGTCGTCTTCCAGCGAGTCGCTGGTCACGGAATGTATGGTGCGCAGAGACTCGGCCAGCTCGTGACCAAATGCGAGGCCTTCGTTTGTCAGGTCGTGCACCAGCGGCTGCCAGCTGCTGTCTTTATTGCCGCCGCACAGGATCCCACTGATCAAACCGTGCATTTCGGCCGGGGTTAAGCCCACGCCCTGTTGGTTCAGTAACTGGTCTACAGCGTTGTAACCAGGCATTTCGTTCTGTATAGACATGCGCATTCGTCATCGTTGGGAGGAATATTCATGGTATGCTACCACTTTGGACCCTGGTGAACCAGAATAGGGCTTGTACCTTCGCACCAGGGTAGCTATAGTGTCGCCCCTTTGCAGTCCCGGATTCGGGTGTGAAGGCCGCGCAGTCAATCAGCAGGAAGGTGGCATGTCTGCACAACCCGTCGATCTCCAAATTTTTGGCCGTTCACTCCGCGTGAATTGCCCGCCTGAACAAAGGGATGCCTTGAATCAGGCAGCTGATGACCTGAATCAGCGGTTGCAAGATTTAAAAGAACGCACTAGAGTCACAAATACTGAGCAGCTGGTCTTCATCGCCGCGTTGAACATCAGCTATGAGTTGACTCAGGAAAAAGCGAAAACCCGCGATTACGCCTCCAGCATGGAACAGCGTATTCGGATGCTACAGCAGACCATCGAACAAGCGTTGCTTGAGCAAGGTCGCATAAGCGAAAGAACCGGGCCGAAGTTTGAATAACACTTTGCAGTTAACTGTGTTAGAGTAAGCGCAAGAACAAAATTTCTCTGAGATGTTTGCAAGCGGGCCAGTCCCCTGAGCCGATATTTCATACCACAAGAATGTGGCGCTCCATGGTTGGTGAGCATGCTCGGTCCGTCCGAGAAGCCTTAAAACTGTGACGACGCATTCACCTTGAACCAAGGGTTCAAGGGTTACAGCCTGCGGCGGCATCTCGGAGATTCCCTTCTTTTCAGTTCCATCCCTCGTGCTTCCTTTTCGGTTTTTATCACCTTGTGTATTACACTACGCCTACAGGCAACTGACCCACGTATTATCGTGCTCATGCTAAATCAAGCGACCCGTCATGACTCAACTTTCTGACACGCAAACTACCCGACAGCTGATTCGTCAACAGATTCGCCAGCGACGACGCGCGCTGACGGCAGAACAGCAGGCGCAGTTCGCCCGCCAGGGTGCCGATCGCGTGATGGCATATCCGCCCGTCGCGCAGGCGCAAACCGTCGCCCTGTTTCTGTCATTTGATGGCGAACTCGATACCCGACCGCTGATTGATCGGCTGTGGCGGGCCGGCAAGCAGGTTTATCTGCCCGTACTCCACCCGTTCAGCCCGGGAAATCTGCTGTTTTTGCGCTATCACCCGCGCAGCGAACTGGTGACCAACCGGCTGAAAATCGACGAGCCGAAGCTCGATGTACGCGACGTCCTGCCGCTGGGCCGGCTCGATGTACTGATGGTCCCGCTGGTTGCCTTTGATACCGCCGGACAGCGGCTGGGGATGGGAGGCGGCTTCTACGACCGAACATTACAGAACTGGCAGGATTATTCCCTGCAGCCTGTTGGCTATGCCCACGATTGCCAGCAGGTCGACGCACTGCCCACTGAGCACTGGGATATTCCACTGCCCGCGGTGATTACCCCCTCGGCGCTGTGGCAGTGGCCATAAGCTATGGCGTACCGAGCTTCTTCAGTTGCCGGTTATGCCATCCGCTAAGTAACAAGATCGTCGTCAGCGCCCCCAGCAACGCGCAGAACATATCCGACTGCGTGTCCCACGGATCGCCCTGGGTGCCGAGAAAATCATCCGCCCCTTGCCCCATCGCCAGCGCCGCCCACCATTCGATAAGCTCGTAGGTGGCGCTGATCGCCAGCGCAATGCAGCACACCAGAAACGAGAGCATCTTGCGCCCGCGCACATAGCCGCCGCGCAGCAGAATTTCCCGCGCCGCCAGCGCCGGAACCAACCCCTGGAAAAAGTGGCCAAGCTTATCGTACGGATTACGACTTAAATTCAGCCACGCCTGCACATCAAATCCAATCGGCACTTTCGCATACGTATACATCCCCCCAACCATCAAAATAATGGCATGGAAGAAGATAAGCGTGTAGAGGAGCGGCGTGAGCGGGTAGCGTGAACGCGTCACAAGCAGCAGCGGAACGATGATAATGACCGGCGTCACTTCCATCAGCCAGGTGAGGCTATCGTGGGTGCCCAACCCCGTCCATGCCAGAATCAGCAACAGCAGGAAGACACCGGTATTCTGTAGCGATGTGCTCATCATGTAAAAGGATCCCCGCAGGGATCCTTGCGTCAATCAGAACAGCAGACGGGCGCGAATGGTGCCCGGAATCGCCTTCATGGCCTGCAGCGCCTGCTGGGCCACATCTTCTTCGGCCTCAATATCAATAACCACGTAGCCCATCTGCGGCGTGGTTTGCAGATACTGTGCTGCGATGTTGATGCTCTGCGCGGCAAAGATCTGGTTGATAGCGGTCAGCACGCCGGGACGGTTTTCGTGGATGTGCAGCAAACGACGACCGCCGTGCAGCGGCAGAGAAACTTCCGGGAAGTTCACCGCTGAAAGGGTCGAACCGTTATCGGAATACTTCGCCAGCTTACCGGCCACTTCCAGACCGATATTCTCCTGCGCTTCCTGAGTTGAGCCGCCGATGTGCGGCGTCAGGATCACGTTGTCAAACTCGCACAGCGGCGAGCTGAACGGATCGCTGTTGGTCGCCGGTTCGGTCGGGAACACATCAATCGCCGCGCCCGCCAGATGCTTACGCGCCAGGGCATCGCACAGCGCCGGGATATCCACGACCGTACCGCGCGAGGCGTTGATCAACAGCGCGCCGGGTTTCATCAGCGCCAGCTCTTGCGCGCCCATCATATTTTTGGTGGAGGCGTTTTCCGGCACATGCAGACTAACCACATCGCTCATATTCAGCAGGTCGGAGAGGTGCTGGACCTGGGTAGCGTTGCCCAGCGGCAGTTTGCTTTCGATATCATAGAAATAGACGTGCATCCCCAGAGATTCAGCCAGAATACCCAGCTGCGTACCGATGTGTCCGTAACCGATGATCCCCAGTTTTTTGCCACGCGCTTCAAAACTGCCTACCGCCAGCTTGTTCCACACGCCGCGGTGCGCTTTCGCGTTAGCTTCTGGTACGCCGCGCAGCATCAGCAGCAGTTCGCCAATGACCAGCTCGGCAACGGAGCGGGTATTTGAGAACGGCGCATTGAAAACGGGAATCCCGCGTTTCGCTGCCGCGTCTAAATCAACCTGGTTGGTGCCGATGCAGAAACAGCCGACCGCCACCAGTTTTTCCGCGGCGGCGAAGATCTCTTCAGTCAGATGAGTACGGGAACGCAGGCCAATGAAATGGGCATCACGGATCGACGCTTTCAGCTCTTCGCTGTCCAGCGCGCCTTTATGAAATTCGATGTTGGTGTAGCCCGCCGCGCGGAGATTCTCCACCGCTTTTTGATGCACACCTTCAACCAGTAGAAACTTAATCTTGTCTTTTTCCAGTGATACCTTAGCCATTTCCCCGTCCTGTTTTGTCTTATCTGATGTCGTGCTGAACGAAAGTTCTTCTCAGCAACATATCAAAAAAAACTATCGCGGCAATATGAACGTTTGCGTCGACGACCTGAAGAAATATCACGCAGAGGGAAATGGCAGGACAAAACACCAGAAAGAAAAGAAAAGGTAGATTGTTACTAAGCCTGGTTGCATAAATGTGACAGAAGTCACCAAATTTAGCCTGGAGAAAAAATATTTGCGAGGGAGCCATTCGCTCCCCCGATTATATTATTTTACGATGGTTTTTACGCCATCGGCGGTTCCAATCAGTGCCACATCCGCTCCGCGGTTGGCAAACAGGCCAACGGTGACGACGCCAGGAATACCGTTAATTTTGTTTTCCAGAGCGATGGCATCAAGAATTTCCAGGCCGAAGACGTCAAGAATCACGTTACCGTTATCGGTCACCACCCCCTGGCGATACTCCGGACGGCCGCCCAGCTTCACCAGCTCGCGCGCGACAGCGCTACGCGCCATCGGAATGACTTCGACCGGCAGCGGGAATTTGCCCAGAATATCCACCTGCTTGGAGGCATCGGCGATGCAGATAAACTTGTCTGCTACCGAGGCGATAATCTTTTCGCGAGTTAACGCCGCCCCACCGCCTTTGATCATCTGCATATGGCCATTAATCTCGTCGGCGCCATCAACATAGATCCCCAGGCGGTCCACGCTGTTCAGATCGAAAACCGGAATGCCAAGGCTTTTCAGTTTTTCGGTGGAGGCATCAGAGCTGGAGACCGCGCCTTCAATCTGCCCTTTCATGGTGCCCAGCGCATCGATAAAATGCGCGGCCGTGGAGCCCGTACCGACACCGACGATGGTGCCCGGTTGTACATACTGCAATGCCGCCCAGCCTACTGCTTTTTTCAGTTCATCTTGCGTCATGATTATGGTCCGAGATGTGAATACCTGTGGCGCATTATAGAACACCGGGAGGGGAATTGTCCCTGCGACAGGGTCACACAACTGAACAGACCATTTTTCATCTTCATCAAAAACGAATTTATGTCATAGTGCGAGTTAATGAAAAGTGATAGGGGTACGCCAGAATAATGAAACGACCGGACTACAGAACACTACAGGCGCTGGATGCGGTGATAAGAGAACGTGGGTTTGAGCGCGCCGCGCAGAAGCTCTGCATTACACAGTCCGCCGTCTCTCAGCGTATTAAACAGCTGGAAAATATGTTCGGCCAACCGCTGCTGGTGCGTACCGTGCCGCCGCGTCCGACCGAACAAGGGCAGAAACTGCTGGCCCTGCTGCGTCAGGTTGAGCTGCTGGAAGAGGAGTGGCTGGGCGATGAACAGACCGGCTCCACACCGCTGCTGCTGTCGCTGGCGGTCAACGCCGACAGTCTGGCCACCTGGCTGCTGCCCGCGCTGTCTAATGTCCTTTCCGACTCCCCTATCCGCCTCAATCTGCAGGTGGAGGATGAAACCCGTACTCAGGAACGCTTACGTCGCGGTGAAGTGGTCGGCGCGGTGAGTATTCAGCCGCAGGCGTTGCCGAGCTGCCTGGTGGATCAGCTCGGGGCGCTGGACTATCTGTTCGTCGCCTCGAAAGAGTTTGCGCAACGCTATTTCCCTAACGGCGTCACCCGCTCAGCGCTGCTGAAAGCGCCGGTTGTCGCTTTCGATCATCTGGATGATATGCATCAGGCGTTTTTACAGCAGAACTTCGATTTGCCGCCGGGCAGCGTCCCGTGCCATATCGTTAACTCTTCGGAAGCCTTTGTGCAGCTTGCGCGCCAGGGCACGACCTGCTGCATGATCCCGCATCTGCAGATTGAAAAAGAGCTCAACAGCGGCGAGCTTATCGACCTCACGCCGGGGCTGTTTCAGCGGCGGATGCTCTACTGGCATCGCTTCGCGCCGGAAAGCCGAATGATGCGCCGGGTCACCGATGCGCTGATCGATTACGGCCACAAGGTGCTGCGCCAGGACTAAGCGCGGGCAATAAAAAAAGCCACTTCATCTGAAGTGGCTTTTTGTTTTATGGCTTACTGTGCCGCATCAGGCTGCTTAGCCGGCGCTGCGGGGGCCGGGGCTGGCTGAGCGGGCTGCAGTTCAAAAACAACATCGACCTGATCGTCAAACTGAATGGTCGCCTGCTCGTAGGTTTCCTGTGCGGAAACCGGGGCCGCATCGGCAGCTTTCATCATGCGTACCATCGGGCTCGGCTGGTAGTTCGACACATGGTAGCGAACGCTATAAACCGGTCCCAGCTTGCTGTGGAAACCTGACGCCAGCTCTTGCGCCTGATGCACCGCGTCATCAATGGCCGCTTTACGCGCTTTGTCTTTATAGGCATCCGGTTGCGCAACGCCCAGCGAAACAGACCGCACTTCATTCAGACCCGCTTTCAGCGCGCCATCCAGCAAACCGTTCAGCTTGTCCAGCTGGCGCAACGTTACTTCGACGGTGCGCACCGCACGATAGCCTTTCAGGATGCTTTTGCCATTCTGATAGTCGTAATCAGGCTGGGTGCGCAGGTTGGCTGAGTTAATATCTTTTTTGGCGATGCCGTTCTTTTCGAGGAAAGAGAGATACTGCGCCACGCGATCGTCGGCCTGCTTTTTCGCCGACGCGGCGTCTTTCGCGGCAACATTCACTTCAATTGCCAGGGTGGCGATATCCGGCACAGCGGCTACGCTGGCGGTCCCCGAAGTCACAATATGCGGGCCATTCGGCAATTCATTTGCCTGTACTGCCATCGCGCTCAATCCGATTGCTGCCGCCAGGGCCATGAGTTTTAACTTCACTGTCGTTTCTCCATCTTACATTGGGTCGCCCGTCTACGGACGCATGTCTGCAAGCTTAACGCGTCCGCGGAGAAAGTCCATCGGACTAAGCCTGGTAAAACAGAGCCTGGACATGCTGGAGACCGTCTTTCGCCAGCTGCAGCGCAATAAACCACATCACCAGGCCGACCAGCACATTAATAATCCGCTGCGCTCGCGCGGTACGTAAGCGTGGCGCCAGCCACGCTGCCAGCAGGGCCAGTCCAAAGAACCACAGGAATGATGCGCTAATGGTGCCTAAGGCAAACCAGCGCTTTGGCTCCACGGCCAGCTGCCCTCCCAGGCTGCCCAGCACGACGAAAGTATCGAGATAGACATGCGGGTTAAGCCAGGTAACCGCCAGCATGGTGACGATAATTTTCCAGCGTCCCTGCTTCATGACTTCCGCACTGGCCAGTTCCAGGTTGCTGCTCAGCGCCGTTCTCAAGGCGCCGAAACCATACCAGAGCAGAAAGGCCACGCCTCCCCAGGTGACCAGCGCCAGCAGCCACGGCGACTGCATCAGCAACGCGCTACCGCCAAAAATACCGGCGCAAATCAGCAGCAGATCGCTCAACGCGCACAGCAGCGCGATCATCAGATGATACTGCCGGCGAATTCCCTGATTCATCACAAACGCATTTTGCGGACCGAGCGGCAAAATCATAGCCGCTCCCAGGGCAAGCCCCTGAAAGTAATACGATAACATGGTGTTTTTTCCGGTAGGTCGTTAATGCCGGGGAATATAGCGCGATAAAATCATTAGAGGAAATTGAAAATTTTAATCATTAATAAGTTTAACTAATACAGCAGTGGCAATAAAGGCCAGCATCGCTGGCCTCTGGATCGGCGGCTGAATTACTCCACTTTCTCCTGCGGACGAACCATATGAACATCCATCTGCGGGTACGGGAAGCTGATGCCGTTAGCGTCAAACTCGCGTTTAATACGCTCCAGCACATCCCAGTATACGCTTTGCAGATCGCTGCTCAGACTCCAGACGCGCACCACATAGTTCACCGACGACGCCCCCAATTCATGCAGACGTACGGTCATTTCGCGATCTTTGAGAATACGATCTTCCGATTCGATAATACGGGTGAGCAGCTGCTTGACCTTATCGATATCGGCATCGTAGGACACGCCGATAATAAATTCGTTGCGCCGCGCCGGCTCACGGGAAAAGTTAATGATATTGCCGGCGATAATTTTACCGTTCGGAACCACCACAATTTTACCGTCTGCCGTACGCATGGTCGTAGAGAAAATCTGCACGCTCAGTACCGTACCGGCGACGCCGCCGAGATCGACATACTCACCCGCGCGGAACGGGCGGAACATCACCAGCAGTACGCCAGCGGCCAGGTTAGACAGCGATCCTTGCAGCGCCAGACCTACGGCTAAACCGGCGGCACCGAGGACGGCGATCACCGATGCCGTCTGCACGCCTACGCGGCCTAATGCGGCAATCAGGGTGAACGCGACAACGGCATAGCGTACCAGGGCGGACAGAAAATCGGCAACGGTCGCATCAATCTTACGCGCCAGCATCAGTCGGTTCACCGTATTAGAGATGACCCGTGCCACAATCATACCGACGATAATAATCGCGATAGCGGCAACGATATTGACGGCATAGCTCAGCAGTAATTCCTGATTGCGCACCAGCCAGGAACTGGCGTTGTGTAGGCTATCGCCAACGTTCAACTCTTCCATTTAATCTTCCTTATGAATACCCGTAGGGGGAATAAAAAACCCAACCTGTACAGCGACAGGTTAACTAAGGGTAAACAATATGCACATGATTTGCCAAGTTGATCACAATTCTCAGCGAGATATCGCGTTGTTCAGCCATAAAAAAAGCCCGCTATTCAGCGGGCTTTCGGGCAAGAAACAGACGTTTCTTACAGAACGTCGATCGCGTTCAGCTCTTTAAATGCCTGCTCCAGACGCGTCACCATGGACGTCTGTGCAGCACGCAGCCATACGCGCGGATCGTAGTATTTCTTGTTCGGCTGGTCTTCGCCTTTCGGGTTGCCCAGCTGGCCCTGCAGGTAAGCTTCGTTGGTTTTGTAGTACTGCAGGATACCGTCCCAGGTTGCCCATTGGGTATCGGTATCGATGTTCATTTTGATAACGCCGTAGCTTACGGAGTCTTTGATTTCCTGAGCGGAAGAACCGGAACCGCCGTGGAAGACGAAGTTCAGGCTGTTGTGCGGCAGGTTGTGTTTCTTAGAAACATATTCCTGAGAATCGCGCAGGATGGTCGGAGTCAGCACGACGTTACCCGGCTTGTACACGCCGTGTACGTTACCGAAGGAAGCCGCGATAGTGAAACGCGGGCTGATTTTGCTCAGTTCAGTGTACGCGTAATCAACGTCTTCCGGCTGAGTGTACAGGGCAGAAGCGTCCATGTGGCTGTTGTCCACGCCGTCTTCTTCGCCACCGGTGCAACCCAGTTCGATTTCCAGAGTCATGTCCATTTTGGCCATGCGCGCCAGATATTTAGAGCAGATTTCGATGTTTTCGTGCAGAGACTCTTCAGACAGGTCAATCATGTGAGAAGAGAACAGCGGTTTGCCGGTAGCAGCGAAGTGTTTTTCACCCGCGTCCAGCAGGCCGTCGATCCACGGCAGCAGTTTCTTCGCGCAGTGGTCGGTGTGCAGAATAACCGGCACGCCGTAGTGTGCAGCCATCTGGTGAACGTGATGTGCGCCAGAGATAGCACCCAGGATTGCTGCGCCCTGAGGAACGTCAGTTTTCACGCCTTTGCCCGCGATAAACGCTGCGCCGCCGTTGGAGAACTGAACGATAACCGGAGAACGAACTTTTGCAGCAGCTTCCAGAACGGCGTTGATGGAGTCAGTACCCACACAGTTAACCGCTGGCAGAGCAAAGTTATTTTCTTTAGCTACCTGGAACACTTTCTGAACGTCATCACCAGTGATCACGCCAGGTTTTACGAAATCAAAAATTTTAGACATGTTACGTAGTCCTGTATCTTCGGCCGTTTATGCTCGCCATCATTCGTGCGGCAGTCCTCTGGCTTACCTCGCTTACCCCGGTTACGTAAGAACCTGGCGTTCGCGCTGTCGCCACCTTCCGGCAACACGAATTATTTAGAGCAACAAATTGAATTTTATTTGCAAAACAGGCGGGATTTCCCCGCCTGATCAAACTTACTTCTTAGCGCGCTCTTCAAGCATAGCTACTGCTGGCAGGACTTTACCTTCCACGAATTCGAGGAATGCGCCGCCGCCAGTGGAGATGTAGGAAATTTTGTCCGCAATGCCGAACAGGTCAATCGCTGCCAGGGTGTCACCACCGCCAGCGATGGAGAAACCTTCGCTGTCAGCGATGGCGTTAGCCACGATTTCAGTCCCTTTACGGAAGTTCGGGAATTCGAATACGCCAACCGGACCATTCCACAGAATAGTTTTAGCGTTTTTCAGGATATCAGCCAGTTTCTGTGCAGAAACATCGCCCAGGTCCAGGATCTGCTCGTCATCTTTGATGTCGTTAACAGATTTCAGCGTCGCGGTCGCCGTTTCGGAGAACTCAGTTGCCACGCGAACGTCGGTCGGAACCGGGATATCGCAGGTGGTCAGCAGGCGTTTCGCTTCGTCAACCAGGTCAGCTTCGTACAGGGATTTACCCACGTTGTGGCCCTGAGCGGCAACGAAGGTGTTGGCGATGCCACCACCGACGATCAGCTGGTCAGCGATTTTAGACAGGGAATCCAGAACGGTCAGTTTGGTGGAAACTTTAGAACCACCTACGATGGCAACCATCGGGCGAGCCGGTTCTTTCAGCGCTTTACCCAGCGCGTCCAGTTCGGCGGCCAGCAGCGGGCCTGCGCACGCAACATCGGCGAATTTACCGATACCGTGGGTAGAGGCCTGCGCACGGTGTGCAGTACCGAAGGCGTCCATGACGAACACGTCGCACAGCGCCGCGTATTTTTTGGACAGCGCTTCGTCGTCTTTCTTCTCGCCTTTGTTGAAGCGAACGTTTTCCAGAACAACCAGTTCACCGGCTGCAACTTCAACGCCATCCAGGTAATCTTTAACCAGACGTACCGGGTTAGACAGTTTGTCTTTCAGGTAATTAACAACCGGCAGCAGAGAGAATTCTTCGTTGTACTCGCCTTCGGTCGGACGACCCAGGTGAGAAGTGACCATCACTTTAGCACCCTGTTTCAGCGCCAGCTCAATGGTCGGCAGAGAAGCACGGATACGCGCGTCGCTGGTTACTTTCCCGTCTTTGACTGGTACGTTCAGATCGGCACGGATAAAAACGCGTTTACCAGCCAGATCCAGATCGGTCATCTTAATTACAGACATGGTGAATCCTCTCAATGATTCTTAAAGTTTTGCAGACGCCATACGCTCCATCGTGAACAATGTTGCGCAGGGATGTCTCACCTGAAACCAATAACGGCCATCGCTAACGTCGTGTCGAGCATCCGGTTAGCAAAGCCCCATTCATTATCACACCAGACCAATGTTTTGATCAGATGAGCACCACTGACTCGGGTTTGGGTGCCATCAACGATGGCGCTGTGCGGGTCGTGGTTGAAATCTATCGAGACCAACGGCAATTCCGTATAGTCAACTATACCATGAAATGCACCTTGTGCTGCTTTTTGCAGCAACTGGTTGACTTCATTAGCCTTTACAGGTTTTTTCACCGTCACGCTAAGGTCAATCGCCGTCACATTAATCGTCGGTACGCGGACCGCAATCGCCTCGAAACGGTCATTAAACTGCGGGAAAATTCGCGTGATCCCCGCAGAGAGTTTGGTATCAACCGGAATAATCGACTGGCTGGCCGCGCGCGTACGGCGCAGATCCGGATGATAAGCGTCGATCACCTGTTGATCGTGCATGGCGGAGTGGATTGTCGTTACCGTTCCTGACTCAATGCCGTAGGCATCATCTAACAGTTTTATGACCGGGATAATGCAGTTGGTCGTGCAGGAGGCGTTGGAGACAATACGGTGCTCCGTACGCAACTCATCATGGTTCACGCCAAATACAACGGTCGCGTCGAGATCGCTGCTGCCGGGATGGGAAAAGAGCACTTTCTTTGCCCCTGCCCGAATATGGGCTTCGCCATGCTCACGGCTGCCGTAAACACCGGTGCAATCGAGAACAATATCAACCGCCAGCTCCTGCCAGGGCAGCGCCTCAATCGAAGGTTCATGCAGCAGGCGTATGGCATCATCGCCGACATACAGCTGCTCTCTCTCCTGGCGAACATCCCAGGCAAAGCGCCCATGGCTGGTGTCATATTTCAACAAATGCGCGATGCCCGCGGCATCCGCCAGCTCGTTGATTGCCACCACGGTAATTTCCGCACGACGCCCGGATTCATATAAAGCGCGAACCACGTTGCGTCCTATGCGACCGAAGCCATTAATCGCGATGCGTATGGTCATAGGTCTCCTGCAAGGTTGTCCCTGATTTGAGATGGCTGACAGAGTAATCCAGCCACGCCCGAAGGGAAACCTTACCCGTCGCAAACTGCGACTGATTGATTAATTGTCGAACATTTAATCGACTGAAACGCTTCAGCTAGAATAAGCGAATCAGGGAATAAAAGGAATGACTGTCCAGCCAAAGAAGACAGTTATCTGACGTACGTCACATTTTACCTACTGAGACGGGGGGCAATTATCCCAGTAAGTCGTAATAATCATTACGGCATAACTGGAATAATTTACCTTCACGCAATCCGATACTCACCTGATTCCAGCATCTCCAGCGTCAGGTCGCCAGGCCGGCTAGTTTCCAGGACCCGACGAACATTCGGTCCGTCGGTACGCTCATAAAACGCCTCAGCATCAGCTCGCGATAATCCACCAGCCAGTTTACGGCCCACCAGTCGTGTACGAAGCGCATTGGCTGGGGCGCGAATAAACAGCGAGTAATCACAAAACGCAGCTAACGCTCGCCATCTTTCGTCATCGCGCAATAACCAGTTTCCTTCCACAATCACAATCGGCGCCGTCACTGTGATGGCCGCTTCTACCGGATCATGCTTTTGCCGGTCATATTGCGGCCAGCATCCTTCCCCTTCCCTTATCTGGCGCAGATTCTGCGCAAGTTTCCCCACATCAAAGGTTTCCGGCGCACCTTTGTAGGCCCGCAGATTATGGGTATCCAGCCAGCTGTTATAATGATGGAAGCCATCCATCGGCAGCGTCTGGATCTCCGGCAAGCAAGGATCATGGCGAGAGAGGTATTCCCAGAAACTTGTCAGCGTCGATTTACCCGTCCCCGGCGGTGCGCTGAGAAAAACGATCGTTCGTCGCTGCGGGTTAGCGGCATGTATTTTTGACAGCTGCTGCAATAACGGTTTGTGAACGTTCTGTATCTCATCATCCTGGTAATGTGCTTCAACCTGGAGCCCATTCACCGTTAGTTCGATTTTCACGGCGTTAATTCCTTTAAAATCGCCGTCACTGCCAGCGTCATTGCCGTCTTGACCATTGCGCTAAAGCGCACTTCAGACCACGCAGCAAAGTCAGCAAACTTCATCGACTCCAGCGCACCATAAAGGGTCGCGTTGCGGGTGATACTGTTGACGTTGCTGACAAAATCCCAGGTAATGTCATCGGCAAAACCGGGGATATTATCCTGCTCGTTCAGGTACTGATAAAACTGAGAAAAATGAGTAATGTCGGCATAAAGCCACTTATCCATTTTCCCCAGCGCATAAATCAGACGTAACGCAACGTCGATATCGTCAAGCGGCCCACTCTGGGCGAGTAACGGCTTCACTGCATATTCCACGATCTCTTCATCGTTATTGACGAACAGCGACGGTAGAAAGCGCTTAATGCCCTGGAGCAAAATGTTATGTGCCGTCGTCATAAACGAGAGTAAATTATTTTGAGCATCCAGTTGCTCAAGCACATCGTCTTCTGTCAGCGTCGTCATTCGTTTCTCGATGAATCACCATGAATGCAGGGAGTCTATTATATTACACGTTCGATCCGCGCCGCCGATCAGTAAAGTTTGCGTGCGCACACCATTCGCAACCTGTTGGATCCCTTTAACAAGATCGCCGCCCGTGACCCCCGTCGCGCTGAAGAGGATCTCGTTTCCCCCTACCAGTTCGTCGAGCGTATAGATTCGGTTGATCTCAACGCCCATCTCCGCGCAGCGCTGACGTTCCTGGGTTGCAATCAGACGATGATCTGCGCTATCCCCTTTCGCTTCGCAAAAATCGATCAGCTCAGCCTGCATATCGCCCCTCAGCGCTTTAACCGCACAGGCTGAAATAACCCCTTCAGGCGCCCCGCCAATGGTATACATCAGGTCATAGGGATTATCTTGCATACAGGCCAGCACGCTGGCGGCAACATCGCCATCGGGCAGAGCAAAAACCTTGACGCCAAGTCGTGTCGCCTCAGCAATCGCCGGTTGAAGGCGCGGTTTATCCAGCGTCACCATACGCAGTCGCTCCAGCGGTTTGCCCAACGCCTCTGCTACATTACGCAGATTGTCTGCCAACGGCAGCGCCAGATTAATCGCCCCTTTGGCGCAGCGATTAACAACCAGTTTTCTCATGTACATATCTGGGGCGTGTAACAAACTGCCACGGGGTGCAAACGCCATGACGGCCAGGGCGTTGCTTTGCCCCATCGCCACCATTCGGGTTCCTTCGATAGGATCGACGGCGATATCTACCTCAGGCCCGACGCCGTTTCCCACCTCTTCACCAATCCACAGCATCGGGGCTCGATCAATCTCCCCTTCGCCAATGACGATTCGTCCACGGATGCCAATACTGTTCAATGCTTCCCGCATTGCCGTCACGGCCAGACCGTCAATCTTGTTTTTATCGCCGCACCCGGTTTGTGGCCAGGCGGCCAGCGCAGCCTGCTCCGTGATGCGAAATAGCGGCCATGCCAGCGACATCATATCGCCGCCTCCCCGATATCAACGCCAAAGTGCGCCAAAAGGTATTTTTCTGCATTTTCATTCCAGATACCGTGCGTCTCTTCCACCAGCTGCGCCAGTTCTTTGAATAATGGGTCAGTTTTCCCTTTCTCCGCAAAATCAGCAATGGCAGTCAACGGCATGGTAACGCCGTTATATATAAGCTTTTTACCCCCGGGGATCGCAGGTAAATTCAGTACGGTTTCCGGAACCGCATCAAGGCCGCCAATGTGCGTCACCATAAACGACGGTTGCAGCTGGCCGGTTGCACTGAGCGCAATTGCCTCTTTCATATCATCCGTTGAACCACCGGATGTCCCGACAACGTGAGTACTGTTGTAGTGCACGTTATAAAAATTAAACGGCACTTTGAAGTGACTGTCCGTAGGGCCGGCAAAGAAGTTCAGGCAACCATCTTCCGCGAGCAAATCATCAGCCATTTCAATGACTGCAGGCACTGCCGCATACACAAAGATATCATCAAAACCTATGTCATTGGTTAACGCACGCAGCATCGCTGTCGGAGAATCCATACCGGAAGTATTCACATAGATAAGCTCAATCCCCTTTTCTGCCGCCAGCTCAACCGGCAACAGTTTTTTAGCCTGTGCCAGTCGCGCTTCGTCAATATCGACCACCACCACGCGTGACGGCTGAATACTGCCGTTAATGGCATAATCTATTGCGCCAATACCCATCGGCCCGGCGCAGGCCAGAAGGGCAATGCTTCCCCCCGGCTTAATCCCCATACGATGCTCATAGACGTAAGGCGTCGTATGATAGTTTGCGTTATAGGCGCCAATAATGCAGCACATCGGTTCTGCCAGTGAGGCGGCGGCAAAGTAAGATCCGTGGTAAGGCAAAACGCATCCCAGGTTAATCGCGACCTCCGGGATAATCATATATGTCGCATTGCCGCCAAAATATTCATAGCTGTACCCCGCTGAATAGCCACTTGGTAATCCCATCGCGGGTTGCAAAACAAAACGCTGACCTTTCTTATATTTATCCGTCAGGTTTTTTCCAACCTCAACAATGATACCTGCACATTCATGCCCGGTAATAACCGGATGGTTTTCCAGATCGTCCGGTACGCGTTTATGATCGCTCCCTAAGGCTGCCGCTTTCCAGGTGGATAAACAAACGCTATCGGATATTACGCTGACTAATAATTCATTATCTGTAATGGCAGGTAGTTCAAACTCGCGGATACGAATATCCTGCTTGCCATATATGGCAGCAACTTTCGTTTTCATATTCACTCCAATAATAGAATAAGGTTAGTTCGCAGTAATGCGTTTAAATAAATCGTCCAACAGTGGGTCACCAATATAATTTTTAATCAGCACTAATGGCTTTTCACTCACACGTTTAACACGACCTTCAAGACTGGCATGGGTGACAATAATATCGGCATCTTGCGGAACGTTTTCGATGGCGTAATGCGTTACATTAATATTCAACCCCGCTTTTTCCAGACGTTTACGAAACGTGGTTGCCCCCATGGCACTAGAACCCATTCCCGCATCACAAACAAAAGCGACGCGTTTAATATTTTTATAAGAAAACTTACCTTCCTGCTTCATTGCCTTGACGGTTCTGGCTGATTCAGCGAAGCCATCTTCACTTTCTGTTTCGACGTTCTTTTCCATTTTCAGGATTAAAGAGGTAATAACAAAGGTGACAATCGTTCCCGCGGTGACTCCTGCAATAGTTGCGAGGAAAGAACCTTTTGGCGTTAATGCCAGGTAAGCGAATATTGAGCCGGGGCTCGGTCCTGCAACCAACCCACCGTTCAGCAGATAGAACACCCACGTCCCGGTCATTCCCCCGGCAATCATACCAATCAGGGTCAGAGGCTTCATCAACACATATGGGAAATACAGTTCATGAATACCACCGAGGAAGTGGATAATCATAGCGCCTGGCGCAGATTTCTTACTCATCCCCTTGCCAAAGATGGCAAAGCCAAGTAACAAACCTAACCCCGGTCCAGGGTTGGATGCCACCATGAAAAAAATCGATTTTCCCGTTTCTGAAGCTTGCTGCATTCCCAGCGGATAATACACGCCCTGATCGATGGCATTGTTCAGAAAGAGGATTTTTGCAGGCTCATTGATCACGGACAGCAACGGCAGATAACCCGCATGAACCAACGCTTCAATACACTCCTTCACAAAATTATTGGCAATGAGAACCGCTGGACCAATGACTTCAAACCCCAGCAAGCATAAAAGCATCCCCGCAATACCAAGTGAGAAGTTATTGATAACCATCTCGAACCCTGCAGGAATGCGTTTTTCCAGCAGCTGGTCAACATGCTTAATCACCCAACCGCCAAGCGGTCCCATCACCATCGCGCCAAGGAACATCGGGATATCCGCGCCCACAATCACGCCAATAGACCCAATACCTCCCATTACCGCGCCACGTTTCCCCCCCACCAGATGCCCCCCTGTGGAGCCAATCATGACGGGCAGTAAATAGGTAATCATCGGACCGACAATTTTGGCGAAATGCTCATTCGGCATCCAACCGGTAGGAATAAACAATGCGGTTATAAAACCCCAGGCAATAAAAGCGCCGATGTTGGGGATGACCATTGCAGTCAAAAACCCACCAAAAGCCTGGACTTTGGCACGAGCAGACTTGTTTTCCATAATAATATCCTGAAAGGAAACGGTTAATTATGCGTGGGCGATAATATCCGCCAATTGTTTCTCTGATTTAGCCGCTAACAACGCGGTCAGTACTTCCTCTTCACATAATAATTCGCTTAAGGCCTGAATAGCGCCAATGTGTGAATCTGCATTTTCCGCCGACAATCCGATTAATAATCGGACACCTTCATCATCTTCGGCAAATTTAACTTCCTGTTTGAGGAGTGTTAATGACATCCCGGTTTTTAACGCGCCACATTCCGGACGAGCGTGTGGCATGGCGACGCCAGGCGCTAAAATATAATAAGGGCCATTGTTAATCGTTGAATCTTTAATGGCCTGAATATAACCTGAATTGACATAATGATTAGCGAGTAAGGAAGACATAGAAAAGTCAATTGCCTCCTGCCAGTTCTTTGCGGAATTTTTTATTGAGATAGATGCTTCTGGAAAGTAATCAATCAGCCGCATATATTTTCCTTATTTTTAGGGTACGAGTGAGCGTTAAAAACAAAATACTCGAGCGGCAAAATGAAATCAATCGAGGAGAAAAACACATACAGCGCAGGATGCTTTTACATGAAGCCTTTAAAAACAATTAGTTGTTAACAAAAATATAAAAAGCAATACAAATTATGTGACACGCATTACAAAATTCAAACATTGCTAAATATCATATTTGTGATTCAGATCTACAATATTGGGTTGCACAGACTTAAATAAATTTAATCCCATAAAAAACGGGCCGCCTGAGCGACCCGTTTTCACCTGTAAACGTAATTACAGCAGCGCTTTTGCCTTCGCAACCACGTTGTCGACGGTGAAGCCGAACTCTTCGAACAGCTGCTCTGCCGGCGCAGACTCACCGAAGGTGGTCATGCCAACGATAGCGCCATTCAGGCCCACGTATTTGAACCAGTAGTCGGCGATGCCGGCTTCGACGGCCACGCGAGCAGAGACCGCTTTCGGCAGCACCGATTCACGGTACGCCGCGTCCTGCTTGTCGAACGCGTCGGTGGACGGCATAGAGACCACGCGCGCCTTCACCCCTTCGGCCGTCAGTTTATCCCACGCGGCCACCGCCAGTTCGACTTCAGAACCGGTGGCGATGAAGATAAGCTCCGGCTGACCGGCGCAGTCTTTCAGCACGTAGCCACCGCGGGCGATGTTCGCCAGCTGCTCTGCAGTACGATCCTGCTGTGCCAGGTTCTGACGGGAGAGGATCAGCGCGGTCGGGCCGTCATGACGCTCAACGCCGTATTTCCACGCCACCGCCGATTCCACCTGGTCACACGGACGCCATGTGGACATGTTCGGGGTCACGCGCAGGGACGCCACCTGCTCTACCGGCTGGTGCGTCGGGCCATCTTCGCCCAGACCGATGGAGTCGTGGGTGTAGACCATCACCTGACGCTGTTTCATCAGCGCCGCCATACGCACCGCGTTACGCGCATATTCCACGAACATCAGGAAGGTGGAGGTGTACGGCAGGAAACCACCGTGCAGAGAGATCCCGTTGGCGATCGCGGTCATACCGAATTCACGCACGCCGTAATGGATATAGTTACCGGCGGTGTCTTCATTAATCGCTTTAGAACCAGACCACAGGGTCAGGTTGGATGGCGCCAGGTCAGCGGAGCCGCCGAGGAATTCCGGCAGCCACGGGCCAAACGCTTCAATCGCATTCTGCGACGCTTTACGGCTGGCGATTTTCGCCGGGTTAGCCTGCAGCTTAGCGATAAATTCATTGGCTTTAGCGTCGAAGTCAGCCGGCATTTCGCCCTTCATACGACGGGTAAACTCAGCGGCTTCCTGCGGGAAGGCTTTGGCATACGCGGCGAACTTCTCGTTCCAGGCCGCTTCTTTCGCCTGACCGGCTTCTTTGGCATCCCACTGCGCATAGATATCAGACGGGATGTCGAAGGCCGGGTGTTTCCAGCCCAGGGCTTCGCGGGTCAGGGCAATTTCGGCATCGCCCAGCGGCGCGCCGTGGGAATCGTGGGTACCGGCTTTGTTCGGCGAACCGAAACCGATGATGGTTTTGCACATCAGCAGGGACGGCTTGTCGGTGACCGCACGAGCTTCTTCTACCGCGCGTTTGATCGCCTCAGCGTCGTGACCGTCAACGCCGCGCACTACGTGCCAGCCATAGGCTTCGAAACGTTTAGCGGTGTCGTCGGTGAACCAGCCTTCCACATGACCGTCGATGGAGATACCGTTGTCATCATAGAACGCCACCAGTTTGCCCAGCTTCAGGGTACCGGCCAGGGAGCAGACTTCGTGCGAGATCCCTTCCATCATGCAGCCGTCGCCCATGAAAGCGTAGGTGAAGTGGTCAACGATATCGTGGCCCGGACGGTTGAACTGCGCAGCCAGCGTTTTTTCCGCAATAGCCATGCCCACGGCGTTAGCAATCCCCTGGCCCAGCGGACCGGTGGTGGTTTCCACGCCAGCGGTGTAGCCCACTTCCGGGTGGCCCGGAGTCTTAGAGTGCAGCTGACGGAAGTTTTTCAGCTCTTCGATCGGCAGATCATAACCGGTGAGGTGCAGCAGGCTGTAAATCAGCATGGAACCGTGGCCGTTGGACAGCACAAAGCGGTCGCGGTCGGCCCAGGCCGGGTTCTGCGGGTTATGGTTCATGAAATCACGCCACAGGACTTCGGCAATGTCAGCCATACCCATCGGGGCACCCGGGTGGCCGGATTTGGCTTTCTGTACAGCATCCATGCTCAGCGCACGAATAGCGTTAGCAAGCTCTTTACGTGAGGACATTTTGACTCCAGTTCGGACTGTTGAAGGCCATACCCTTAACGACTTGACGAGAGCGCGTTTTGGGCTACGCCAGAAAAAAGTGTCAACAATGTAACCCAAGCGCGAAAGCATGTACATGGAGCATCCTTTTGTGGTTTAAGAAATCTCCGGAACACGTTGTGCTGCCCCGGAATCCTCTCGCCCGCGTCGCGCAATAGTCTTTATAATTTGTACAGGATGCGACAGCCTTATTGTTGCCTTTTTCAGTCAGATCATCGAACGAGTGTGGAAGATAAAAATGAAAATTCGCTCAACTATTCTTGCCCTTGGGATCGCAGCAACCCTCACCGGATGTCAGAACATGGACTCCAACGCCCTTCTCAGTTCGGGCGCCGAAGCTTTTCAGGCCTATTCCCTGAGCGACGCTCAGGTTAAAAGCTTAAGTGACCAGGCTTGCAAAGAGATGGATAGCAAAGCCACCCTCTCGCCGGCCAGCAGCGAATACAGCAAGCGCCTGAGCAAAATCGCCGCCGCGCTGGGCGACAATATCAACGGCCAGCCGGTGAATTACAAAGTGTATGAAACCAAGGACGTCAACGCGTTCGCGATGGCGAATGGTTGCATCCGCGTCTATAGCGGCCTGATGGACATCATGAACGATAACGAAGTTGAAGCGGTCATCGGCCATGAGATGGGCCACGTCGCCCTCGGCCACGTCAAGAAAGGGATGCAGGTCGCGCTCGGCACCAACGCCGTTCGCGCTGCCGCTGCCTCGGCGGGCGGTATCGTCGGCAGCCTGTCGCAATCTCAGCTTGGCGATCTGGGCGAAAAGCTGGTGAACTCGCAGTTCTCCCAGCGCCAGGAGTCCGAAGCGGACGACTACTCCTACGATCTGCTGCGTAAGCGCGGGATTAATCCAGGAGGGCTGGCCACCAGCTTCGAGAAGCTGGCTAAGCTGGAAGCCGGGCGTCAAAGCTCAATGTTTGACGATCACCCGGCCTCCGAAGAACGTGCTCAGCATATCCGCGATCGTATGAAGGCAGACGGCATTAAATAATCTCTCCGTCCCCTCTCTGCGCCGCAGAGAGGGGAAAAGAGCTTAGTACAGCGTCTTCTGCGGCGGCCCGGCAAAACGCAGCGCGCCAATCTGCCCCATCCTGACCTCTACCACCGACGGCCCTGGCGTCGCCAGCGCTTCGGTCATCACCGCGGTGAAATCTTCCGCTCGCTCAACGCTCCATGCCTGTAGACCGATAGCCTGCGCCAGCAGCGTGAAATCCGGCGTGTGCAGCTCGTTGTAATACTGGCGACCGCCGAAATACTTATCCTGAATACCGCGCATCACGCCATAGCCGCCATCGTTCATGATCAGCAGCGTCACGTTGGCCTTTTCCTGCGCCAGCGTCGCCAGCTCTCCGAGGTTCAGGCTCAGACCGCCATCGCCGACCAGGCCGACTATCTTGCGCTGCGGGTTGGCGATCGCCGTGCCGATCGCCATCGGCAGCCCCATACCAATGGCCCCCGCCAGCGAATGCACGTTCATCAGCGGGCCATTTGCACGGAACAGACGACTGCCCCACAGGCTGCCGGAGACGGTGATATCGCGGACCAGAATACCGTCATCAGGCAGCGCCTGTTCGATAGCGTCGTTCAGTTGGGCATAGGCGCCGCACTGTTCACGTAGCCCGTGCTCCGCCTGCGTCACCGCCTCTTTGACCTGTGCGTCCCAGTGACCATTGCCCCATTCACGCCCCTGCGCTTTGGCCGCCAGCGCCGCCAGTAAAGCCGAACAATCGGCGATCAGCGTGTTGTCCATCAGATAGTTACGGCTGGCCGCCGCCGGATCGATATCAATCTGTACGCGTGGCGAAGGCAGTTCAAGCGTCCAGGAGCGCGTTTCGTTACTGCGCAGACGCGAGCCCGCGACCAGGGTGAAATCACATTGCGCCATCAGCGCCTCAACGGAAGGCGAATTATGGAAGGCGCGCAGGCTGGCGCGATGGCTGTCCGGCAGCACGCCGCGCCCGTGGGTACTGGAGATCACGGTGATCCCCGCATCCGCCAGTTTTTTCACCGCCGCCGCGCTACCGATAGCCCCGCCGCCCAGCCACAGCAGCGGCTGTTTCGCCTGCCTGAGCTGCGCCCACAGGGTATCCACCGTTGCCTGAGCGACGGGCGCCGCCGGCGCGATGTTCAGCGGGGCGGTGACCAGCGCCAGGGGAATGCTTGCCCCCTGAATATCAATCGGGATCTCCACCGATACCGGCCCGCACGGCGGCGTCCGCGCTTCCTGAATCGCCTTGTGCAAAATGGCGATCGCCTGATTGGCGTTACTGATGCGATACGCACGTTTCGAACTGGCTTTCAGGAAGGTCAGCTGATCGCGGGTTTCGTGAATAAAACCGGTATCCGCATCCAGCCAGGTTTTCTCTACCTGACCGGTCAGATGCAGCAGCGGCGTACCGGCATTCATCGCCTCCACCAGCGCCCCGACCGCGTTCCCCGCCCCGGCACCGGTGCTGGTTAGCGCGACTCCAAGGCCGGAAAAGCGACCGTGGGCGTCGGCCATGGTCACCGAACCGGCTTCGCCACGCGCCGGAACAAAGCGGATGTTGCCGCGTTGGCCAATAGCATCGGCAACCGGCAGGTTATGAATAGAGATGACGCCGTAAATAGCCTCAACGTTGTACTGCTCCAGCGTTCTGGCGATGGCTTCGCCGACGGTTATCATTTCGCTCATTGCTCACCCTTATCTCAATCGCACCAGTGATTCACGCTATTACCCGTCGCCAGATAAATGCTCTTTTGTTGCATCCAGGCTTTCAGCCCCTGAATACCTTTTTCGCGGCCCAGACCGCTCTCTTTAAAGCCCCCGAACGGGGTCGAAATGGAGAAAACCTTGTAGGTGTTGATCCACACCGTCCCGGCTTCCAGACGCTCGCTTAAGCGCAGGGCACGTCCGCTATCCCGCGTCCAGATCCCCGCCGCCAGGCCATAGACCGAGTCATTGGCTTCGCGGATCAGCTGGGCTTCATCGCGAAAGGGCATCGCCACCAGTACCGGGCCGAAGATCTCTTCCTGACAGACGCGCGCCTGATTCGTCAGCCCTTCGACGATCGTCGGCTGGAAGTAGCTCCCCGCCGCCAGCGCCGGATCGGCCGGAATCTCTCCTCCGCATAGCACCCGCCCGCCTTCGCGTTTCGCCAGTTCGACGTACGCGAGCACGCCGTCACGGTGCTGTTCATTAATCAACGGCCCGATGTGGGTATCGTCGCTGAACGGATGGCCAATCCGCAGTCCGCGCGTCAGCTCCAGCAGCCGCGCCATCAGCTGTGGGTAAACTTTTTCATGCACAAACAGCCGCGAACCGGCGATGCACGCCTGACCGCCGGAGCTGAAAATGCCGTAGCAGATCCCCCGCGCCGCCTGTTCGATATCGGCATCCTCCAGCACGATGGTCGGCGATTTACCGCCCAGCTCCAGCGATGCCGGGATCAGTTTTTCTGCCGCCACGTGCGCCAGATGGCGTCCGGTGCGGGTGCCGCCGGTAAACGAAATTTTGCGCACCAGCGGATGACGCGCCAGGGCGTCGCCAATCACCGCTCCTTTCCCCGGCAGCACGCTCAGCAGCCCCGCAGGTAAACCGGCTTGCTCGAAGATCCGCGCCAGTTCCAGCGCCATCAGCGGCGTCGCTTCCGCGGGTTTGAGGATCACCGCATTACCCGCGGCGATCGCCGGCGCCACTTTTTGCATTTCGCTGGCGATCGGCGAGTTCCACGGGGTGATCGCCGCCACCACGCCCAGCGGCTCGTAGCGGCTCAGGGTCAACAGGTCTGTCTGACGCGGAGTCGGCAGCTCCCCTTCCAGCAGCTCGCAGGCGGCGGCGAAATAGCGGGCGCTTGCCGCCGCACTCATCACCAGCCCCCGCGCTTCCGCCAGCGGCTTGCCGTTGTCCCGACTTTGCATTCGCGCCAGTTCATCCAGACGGGATTCAATCAGATCCGCCACCTTATGCAGGATCTTTGCCCGCAGATGCGGCAGCATGTTGCGCCACGTTGGTTCCCGCCAGGCACGCTCGGCGCAGGTTATCGCTTCCTGCAGATCGTCGAGACTGGCCGCCCGCAGCGTCGCGTTCACCGTGCCGTCCGCCGGAAAGTAGCTGTGCATCAGATTGCCGCCGCCGTGGCGCCAGTGACCGCCGATAAAGATCGTTAATTCGTCCATTGCCGCCTCTTAGCGTTGCGCCAGTTCACGGCAGGCGCGTACCGCGCTCAGTGCCGCCAGGGTAGATGTTTTAGGATTGTCGGCCAGCGGCAGGCCGCTCAGCTCGAGGCGAAACTCACCGAACGCGCCTTCAACATGTAACGTGTGGGTATTGCGCCGCGTGGCCGGATCGACCATCAGCTGCACCCGCGTGTCGTCCATTCCGATACCGCCCAACGCCACGGTTGCCGCCACGTTGGCATTCGCCGGAAACAGGCGTGCCGCTTCGCGAGCGCTGCCTTCAAAAAAGATTTTCGCCTCGCTGACCGCATTGAGGTCGATGAGCATTTCCGCGTAGCTTCCACGCCAGCTGGCCGGGCTTTTGCGCGACTGATAGGTCACGCGCTCAAGACCGCCCTCTTTTGCCGCCGCCAGTCCGTCAATGCCGGCCACCGCGCCGGAGAGCAGCGTCAGCCTGCCGCCCGCCTGATATAAACGCTGTTCGAGCGCGCTATCGGCCAGCGCGCCGGTAGAGATCACCGCCAGATGCCAGCCGCGGGCGAGAATGGCTTCGCCATACTGCGCAACCGCCTGTTGGCTGGCGCACTCCAGCACCAGATCCGGGGTTTCCGTACAGGATTGCGGATCGTCAAGCACCGTCACCGCATCGCCAAAGCGGGCGCGAATCGTCGCCTGATGGGCTTCCCGAGCGACAATCCAGCCTAACGTGACCTGCGGGGGCAGCCGTTCAATTACCGCTTGCGCCATGGCGCCATAGCCGATAAGCATAATTTTTTTCATGATGGCTCCTTAAAGGTGACGGCAAAAACCGCCGGAGACATCCAGCGCGGCGCCGGTGGTAAACGATGCCAGCGGCGAGGCCAAAAACAGCAGCGCCTGCGCAGGTTCCTGCGGCTTGCCGAGACGCGCCATCGGGATCCCACGTTTACGGGCGATATCCGCCGTCCACTCGGGCCAGCTCTGCTGCTTATCAGCACGATTTTCAAAGCGCCGCTGCCACTGCCCCGACTCCACCATTCCCAGCAAAATCGAGTTGACGCGAATGCCTTTTCCCACCAAATCTTTTGACAGCGTCAGCGTCATGTTGAGCAGCGCCGCGCGGGCGGCGGAGGTGGCAATCATGTGCTCTTCCGGCTGTAGCGCCAGCAGTGAATTGACGCAGGTAATCGAGGCGATATCCGACCGCTCCAGCTGCGGCTGAAAGGCCTTTACCGGGTTGATCACGCCAAACAACTTCAGCTCCGCCTCATGCAACCAGGCCTCGCGCGGGGTATCGGCAAAGTGCGCCACGTAGCCCTGCCCGGCGTTGTTGATCAACATGTCCGCGCCGCCAAAACGCGCCGCCACCGCATCGGCAAAGGCCTGCACCTCGTCTTCTTGCAGGACGTCGCAGCGGTAAGAGAAAACCTCCGCTCCGGGATACTCGTTCTGCAACGCGGCATGCGCGCTGGCGAGCCGGTCGGGATTGCGGCCGCAGAAAGCGACTTTCGCCCCTTCGCCCAGCAGCAGACGCAGCGTTTCAAAGCCGATCCCTGACGATCCTCCGGTGACTACCGCTACACGGCCTTCAATTTGTGCATTCATCGCGCACCTCTTCCCCTACCCGTAAAAGCTGTTGATTAAAAAAGGTTTCATTATCGAGATAGCTGGCGTGACCCGCGTGCGGAATCGCGGTGTACGGCATGCCGTAGCGTAGCGCCAGACCACGCACCAGCTCTGGTTGAGTGATAGCGTCCTGCTCACCGCACCACACCTCAAACCGGCCGTGATAATCGCCAAGCCAGCGGTGAATATCGTCGTGCGCCAGCATCCACGCCGCGGCCAGATAGCCCTCACGACGCAGCTTGCGCATTCCGGCGGCAACGGTGGCGATATCGGCCTCCGCCGCACAGGGATGCAGCAGCTTCGCCGCCCGGGTTTGCGCCAGCCGCTCTGCTCCTGACGCCATTTGCTGCTGGCGACTGCGCCAGACTTTTTCCCGCTGTTCCGCCTCCGCCTGGCCGTACCCCTGTGCGGCATCGGCTAACACCAGGTAGCGCACGCGGCGGGGATATTTCGCCGCAAAGGCGCTGGCCACCAGCGCACCGAGCGAATGCCCCACCACGACCGCCTGCTCAACGCCGGCGTGGTCCAGCATGCGCGCCAGCGCATCGGCATAATCACCCGCATTCGCCTGCGCAACCGGCAGCATCGGGCTTTCGCCATAACCGGGCATATCCCAGGCCAGCACACGATAGCCGGACAGCGCCATCTGTTTATGCCAGGAAGCCGCGCCGGAGCTGATGCCATGTAACAGCACCAGCGGCGTGCCGTGCCCTTGTTCACGAAAACCCGTCATACCGCCTCCTTAATTACGTTTTACTTTCGACAGGGGGTGATCTTCCGGATAGGTCGGAATATTCGGCTTCCTGGTGCCCAGCATCACGCACATCAGCGCCTCTTCCTCACCGTGGTTAAACAGCCCGCGGTAGATGCCCGCCGGGACGGAGATCAGATCGCGCTCGCGCAGCACGGTTTCGGTATAGCTGTCGCCATCCTGAATCATCAGCGTTATCTGCCCTTTGAGCATGAAGAACACCTCCTCCACATCATCATGCAGATGCAGAGGCCCCTCACATTTCGCCGGCAGCACCATGGTGGAGAAGGTGAAGTTTTCCGCCGCCACGGTATTGGTATCGCTCGCCACGCCGGTGGCGCCGGTGCCGATATAGCGCATCTGAGCGCGACGGTATTTCGGGTCGAAATCAGCCTGGAACTTCAGCGCGTTCCAGTCATATTTCCGTCCCTCAAAGCGCGCGATACGCGACTCTACCCACTCTTCCATCGTCAGATGTTCAGGTTTGATACCCGGTTTTGCAGTCACGGTTGAATCAGTCATCGTTTTCTCCTCAGTAACGTCTCAGCAGCGGCAGTAACAGGACGCAGCCCACCGCCGCCATCACCGCCAGAAAAATCAGCCCGGAATCCATGCTGTGGGTGAAGGCGATCAGCGCCCCCATCACCGCCGGCGACAGGGCGCCTGCAAAGTTCCCCAGCCCGTTGAAAATGCCCCCCGCCGTGGCGCTGACCCGGGGATGGGTCGCCTTGGCCAGCAGGGCGAAAATATTGGGTGCGCCGGTGCCCCACATAAAGGTGCTGAAACTCATCGCCGCAATGACCGTCAGCGGGGTGGCGAAGTGCATCACCGCCGCCAGGCCAACCGCCGCCCCGGCCAGCGAGACAAAGCAGGCGGCGGCGCGTTTATCAAGACGATCGGAGAGCCAGGCGCCAATTATTTCGCCCAGCAGCATGGCGATAAACGGCATCGACGACAGCCAACCGGCATGCTCCAGATGGATCCCTTTACCTTTAATCAGATAGCCCGGCAGCCAGCCGTTGATGCCCCACAAATAGGCCAGAAAGGCGATGTTAAACACGCAAATCATCCAGAAATGCGCGCTGACGAACAGCTCCCGCCGCGCGGCGCGGCGCGCCTCCTGGGATACCTTTTCGCCGGACGCTTTGCTCTCCAGCTGCACCCCGCGCAGGCCGATGCGCACGAAAATCAGCACCGGCACCGTCAGCATCGCCATCACAAAGAAGGTGCTCTGCCAGCCAAAGGTATTGAGCAGCCAAATCGACAGCGGAAAACCAATTGCTGCGCCGACCGGTGTTCCGAGCAGCCACAGCATGGTGGCCCGCGCCTGAAGCCGCTGCGGGAAGGTGTGGCGGACGATGGCGAACGCCAGCGGAAACAGCGGCCCTTCGGCGATGCCGAGCAGAATGCGCAAGGTGACCATCACCGTGTAGTTATGGGTGAAGCCCATCATCACCATTAAAACGCACCACACCATCATCATGCCGGTGAGCAGGCGCAGCGGCGCGATGCGATCGCCCAATCCGCTGAGCAGCACCGAGGAAAAACCGTAGCTCAGCAGGAAGGCACTCATCAGAATGCCCAACCGCGTGGTGTCAAAATCCATCCCCATCGCCTGCTGGAAATGGCTATCGGAAAACAAGGCGGCAATGCTGATTTTGTCGAAGAACGCCAGCAGTACGCAGGCCAGCAGCGACAGCGGAATCGCCCAGCGGACCGCCTTTTCAGGCGTATGGACGCCCTCACCGCCTGCCTCAAGCGGCGCGGTGTTTGTCTCTAATGTGGTCATCTCTCCCCCTTAAGGGTGCGCGGGTCTTATCGCAATGACATCAGCGAAAAGGCCAGGTCATCGAGCGGTACGGCGGAAAGATCTCTCCCCGCAGCCATCCAGCGTTTCGCCAGCTTGACGGTGCGAGCGTCGTTAAACGCCACCAGCTGAGTCAGGCGACCGTCAGCGTCGATCGAGAAAAATAGCGCTCCCTGCGGATCCCGGCGCGTCACCGTCCGACTGCCTGGCTGCGGAATGCCGAGGATCTGAATATTGTCGGCATATTGATCCGACCACAGCCATGGCGCGTCGGCGTAGCCGGCCGCCTGCGGGTTCAGCATCGCTTTCGCCGTCGCCACCGCCTGGTTCTGGGCAAAGGCCCACGACTGGATGCACAGGCCATACTGGTGATGCTGCGCCACATCTCCGGCCGCGAAGATCGCCGGGTCGCTGGTCTGTCCCAGGGCGTTGACAACGATCCCGCGATCGACAGCCAGTCCCGCGTCCCGCGCCAGTTCGAGGTTGAGATCGACGCCGATCCCTACCACCACCGCATCAAAGGTTTCCCGCTGACCGTCGCAGTGAATAACCGGCAGACCGCCATCATCTTCCAGCTCCAGCGCACCGCAGCCGTGACGAATATCGACGCCCCGATCGCGATGGATCCGTTCCAGTTCCTGCGACACTTCCGCACTTACCGAACGCATGCACAGCAGCGGCTGCTGTTCAAATAAGGTGACCGCGACGCCGCTTTTTCGCGCCGAGGCGGCAATCTCAAGACCAATCCAGCCGCCGCCGACAATCGCCAGCCGCGCGGTGGTCGCCAGCCGTTGCTTCAGGCGCTGCGCGTCCTGCCAGTGGCGCAGCGTGTAAACCTGCGGCTGTTTCGCCCAGGCTTCGCCGGGCAGGCGGGCGCGACCGCCGGTGGCGATCAGCAGCTGGTCATAGCCGAGCTGTTCGCCGTTACTCAGATGAACGCTTTTGCTCTGGCGATCGATGGCCTCAGCGCGCAGCGGGCGGAACCAGCGCAGGTTTAACGCCTGCTGCACCTCTTCGCTGAACAGACGCGGCAGCGGCGCATCGGCCTCCAGCAGCGTCGCTTTTGACAGCGGCGGACGCTCGTAAAAATCCCACTCTTCTTCCGCCACCACGCAAATCTCGCCGTCGTAGCCTTCGTCACGCAGGGTTTTCGCCGCCCAGCCGCCCGCCTGGCCACCGCCGATAATGACTATTCGCGCCGTCATACCGCCTCCGGCTTTTTCTGCTGGCGGCGGGTATCGTGGTCGATCCCCCCTTCCACCGCCCACTCGGTAAAGGAGACCAGCGAGTGTTCCAGCTCGCGCGGGCGCCAGTTCTCCGTCAGGAAATCATCGTTGGTGTAGTACTCAAAAGCGCCGCCGGTCGGGCTGTTGACGTACCAGAAATAGGCGGAAGAGACCGGGTGACGGCCGGGACCAATAAAGGTGCTCCACGCGTTTTTATTCATCGCAATGCCGCCGCCAATCACTTCATGGATATCGCGCACGGTAAAGGCCACATGGTTCAGGCCGCGCTTGCGGTTGGGCAGCTGCAATAAAAAGAGGTTGTGGTGGCCACCGCGTACGCCGCAGCGCAGGAATACCGCACGATTGATGTAGCGATCGGAAACCTGGAAACCGAGCACCTCACGATAGAAGGCCTCGACCGCCGCCAGCTCTTCGACGAAGAACACCACGTGGCCTACGTTGATCGGCTGCGCGCCGTCATATACCGGGCTTGGCGTATCAATCCGCCGCATATCGCCCCACTGGTTAATCGGCTCAACGTTCAGCGTCACCGCGACTTGTTGAGTGACCTGCACCCGCAGCGTCATGCCGTTGGGATCCTGGCACTCGAGGGCACCGTCAATCTCACGAAAGGCGGGCTGGCGGGACAATTTGGGCCGCAGAGCATCCAGCGCCGCCCGATCCGCTACGCCCCAGGTCATACGGCGTAGGGTGTTACCCGCTTCAAAGGCCGGCGGCAGATCCGGGCTATGGATCGGATTCAGTTCCACCCGCGCGCCGCTTAAGGTGGTAAAACGCTGGCCGCTGGCATCGCCCGCCAGGCCAAAATCACGCATAAACCTGGCGCAATGAGTCAGGTCGTCGACGCCAAATTCCAGCTTTTCAATTCCGGTTACGCTCATCGTTGGTAGCCTCTTTACCGTTCTGTCGCCCTGATTTGGGCGTAAAACATCCCCGACGCACGCAAGCGCCTGATGTTAAGTTATTGATTTAACTAGCTTGTGACAGGTAGCCTAAAAAGCCAGAAATTTTGTCCGCCGCCAGGCTGACGTCGCTTTGCAGCCGTTCCCGATCGCTTTGCGGGATCTCATCCGACGGCACCAGAATACTGACCACCGCCGCTACCCGACCGCTGCGATCGTAGACCGGGTAGACGATGGAAGAGATGCCGTGGCGGTAGAAAGATTCGCCAATCACATAGCCACGCGCTTTATCCTGCTGCACCATCTGCCATAGCGCTTCGCGATCGTGAAGTTGCCCCGGCGTATTGCCCGGCAGCCGTTCATCGGGAAACAGCTGCTCAAACTCGCCGCGCGAGACATCGGTCAGCAGCATGCGGCCCAGCGAGGTGCAGTGAACCGGCAGGCGGGTACCGATACTGACCTGATTGATCCGTGAGCCGGCGGCGCTGACGCGGGCAATGTAAATAATGTCCCGACCGTCGCGGATCGCCAGATGACTGCTGCACTGACTGGTATCACGCAGCTGCTCGATCACCGGCTGGCCAACCTGCGCCACATCCAGCGACGCAATATATTCAAAGCCCAGACGCAGGACATTCATCCCCAGCGAGAAGGTATTGGTACGCGCGTTGCGCTCCAGAAACCCCATATACTCCAGCGTTTGCACCACGCGATAGGCGGTTGCTTTCGGCATATCCACCAGCCGATGCAGCTCGGCAAAGGTCAGATCGCGATGTTGCTCGCCAAATGCCAGCAGCAGCTGCAGTCCCCGCTCCAGCCCCGGCACCAGGTATTTCACTTCCTGAACGTTTGCCATACCGCCTCGCCTCTTTAGTTAAAAACAAATCCGCCGTTGACCGGAATCAGCTGCCCGGTAATAAACCGCGACAGGTCGCTTAACAGCCACACCACGCTGCCGGTGACATCTTCCGGCTGCTGGGCGCCGCTTAACGCGCGCCCGTTTTCGTACAGCTGATGACGCTCGGCAGGCACATATTCCGTCGCTTCAACCCGGGTCAGACCGGGGGCGATCGCGTTGATCCGAATACGCTTTTCGCCCAGTTCGCGGGCCATCGAGCGCGTCATGGCGATCACCGCTCCTTTGCTGGCGACATAGGCCATCAACCGGGGGGCGCCCCACAGCGCGGTATCGGAGGCGACGTTGACGATCCCGGCCCCTTCACGCAACAGCGGTACCGCCGCCCGGGTCACCAGCCAGGTGCCTTTGACGTTTACCGACATCACCCGATCCCACAGATCCGGATCGTAATCGATCATATTTTTACCGCCGACGCCGGTGGCCATCGCCGCGTTATTGACCAGGCCGTCGATCTTTCCTCGTTCGCCGATCGCGAGGAACGCCTCCTCGATGGATGAGGCATCGGCCAGATCGATAGTCTGTGATTCAATGCGATAACCCTGCTCGCGCAGACGATGCGCGCTCTCCGCCAGTTCGCCCTGCAGGATGTCGCACATCACGACGTCAGCGCCCTGCTCCGCGCAGGCTTTGGCAAAATGAAAGCCCAGGCCGCGTGCCGCGCCGGTAATCACCATACGTTTGCCGGTTAACAGCCCGTTCATCAGGCCGCTCCCTGCTGCTCTTCCCGAGCTGCCAGCTGCTCTTTCGCCGCTTTTTGCATCATCCGGCGCAGACGGGAAAGGCCGACGTCATGCTGATACAGGTATTCGTGATCGCGGGCGTTCGGCGCCAGGCTTTCGAGCACCACGCGATCCTGCTCCAGCACTTCCCAGTGCAGTTTTTCCAGACGGTTGCGATACATAAAGCGCCACAGATCGCGCTGCCAGCCCTGCACGCCGCGAATACGCCAGAAGAAGACCCGGCAGTTGTCGTTATCTTCCGGCACCACCATGCCGACGATCCAGAAGTGGCCGCCCGGCCCAAAACGCTTCTGGTACGGGATAGACAGGCGCATCCAGTAAGCGCCGCTGTTGCCCAGCTCGACCCAGTCGAAGTTGACGCCGCTCTGGCCTTTTTTCTCAAAGATAAAGCCGGTTTTCGTTGGCTGCAGCACCATGTCAGCTTTGCGATCGCCTTCCGCCATTGAGTGCGAAGAGGAGTGCAGGTAGGTGCCGTGCATCGGGTCCATGACATTTTCCAGCGCGTACTGATAGTTGCATTTCCACGCTGCGGTACAGAGGAAGTTGCTGTATTTGTCGCTATCGGCCAGCTCTTCCGGGAAGGTGAGCGGTTCGGGCTGCTGGTCGGCCGTGGCCGCAAACCACAGGAATATCGCGCCATGCGCTTCCTGAACGTGGTAGCTGCGCACGCACTGCTGGCCCACCAGCGGACATTTGTCGACCGCCGGAACATCTTTCACTTCGCCGTTAGCTGCCACTTCCACGCCGTGATACCAGCAGGCGATACGATCGCCGAGATTCCAGCCCATCGACAGACGAGCACCACGGTGCGGGCAGCGGTCTTCCAGCGCCTGCAGCTCTCCGTCCTTGTTACGCCACACCACAATTTGTTCGCCGAGACGGGTAATACCCACCGGAGCGGACTGCACTTCCCAGCTCGCCAGAACCGGATACCACAGGCCACGTAAACCTTTATCGAGATAGTTTTGTACCGTTGTCGTCATCGCCGTGCCCTCAGTATCCGTTTACCTGCAAAAATACCCGAAAGCTCTCTTCGCTCCAGGCATCGCCTTGCCGATCGTGCATCTTCAGGGTATTCAGCCCGTCCACCAGCTGCGTCAGGCTCTCCGCCCCCTGCTCGAAAAGCGTTTCAAGGGTCGCGATAAGTTCCAGCTCCCAGCTTTCCGCAACGCGACTGCGGGTTTGCCAGATAAGGTTGTGATAATCGCCAGGCTTATGGATGTTGCCGTTCCCGCCTTCCGCAGGCGGCGTAAACTGGCGGCTTTCCGGCAGCGCCGGGTTAAAGTCCAGGGATTCGCTCATGCCACGTTCTCCTCGATAAAGGTAATCTGGATCTGATTGTCGTATACCCGCACCGGATAACGATTAAGGTTGCGCCCGCCGGGACCATGCAGACACTGGCCGGTTTTCACGTCGAAGACCGCTTCATGCAGCGGGCATTCAACTTTGCCGTCTTCCACAAACCCCTGGCTTAACAGCGCATAGGCATGTGGACACACGTCTTCCAGCGCGTAGTACTCACCATCAATCAGATAAATACCGATTTCTTTACCGTCGATGTTGCCGCTATAAGGGAAATCTTCCTGTACCTGCTCTGCGTCACATACGCCTATCCAGCTCATCACGATCCTCCAGGCTTTTGTTTCATATATGAAACTCTGTTTCTTATTTAATACGGTCAATATAAAAGCGTTCAATCTTTCGTCAAGCGGCAATGTGAAGAATTTGTTAACCAGGGGCTGTTTAATTATCTAAGTGTGCAATTGATCACGAAAAAAAGTGGCAATATGAAATTGTGATATTTAAAGAGTGATATGAAATTAAATTAAGCTGTCGCTAAAAACCTCGTTAATAGCTATTGACTTTCGTTCTCAATGATCATTAAAAATGATAAAGGTAGCGCGTCATCAAGTTTCACTGGTGAAACAAAAGATTAAATTATTCATTTAAATCAAGGGGTTTCACTAATTAACCATTTTACACCCGTGATTATCACTGCGATTTAAAAATAACAAGAACGATCCATCAATGAGCGAGGAAGAAGAATAACAATGACCGCAAAATGGCAGGGAGCAATCGCATTATTGTTACTTATCATTATTTCTTACATTGACCGGGTAAATATTTCGGTCATGATTCTTAACCCCGATTTCGCCGCCCACTTTCATTTAAATGAAAACAGAATGTTACAGGGAATGCTGATGACCTGCTTTCTTCTGGGTTATGGATTCTCGGCGTTATTATTAACACCAGTTATAGAAAGTAAGCTGCATTACCGACAGGGATTGTTAAGCAGCGTGGTGATATGGGCGCTGGTCTGCGCCATCTCGCCGCTGCTGGGCTCACTAATGGGGATGCTGCTGGCCCGGATTATCCTTGGGATCGCGGAAGGTCCGCTGTTTTCCCTTAAAACGCGCTTTATCAGCGATAACTTCTCTGCCGAAGAGATCGGCAAGCCGAACGCCGTCACCGCCCTGGGGGTCTCGTTGGGGCTGGCGGTGGGCTTTCCGCTGGTGACTTTTTTAGTCGAGCACCAGGGGTGGATGGGATCGTTTTACAGCCTGGCGGGACTCAACCTGGTACTCGGCGGCGGAGCTATCTGGCGCTTTTTGCCGGCGCCGGCAGCCCCGGTAAACAGCGCGCGTCCCGGCTTGCAGCGGACCTTTCTGCTGGCCTGGCATACGCCGCTTCTCGGCTGGATCCTGCTGGTTGAGATTGCCACTCTCAGCTATCTGTGGGGCAGCAGCGCCTGGCTGCCGGCCTGGCTACGTGATGAACACCACTTTTCGCTGCAGGCCACCGGTTTGCTGGCCGCGATCCCATTTCTGCTCAGCCTCGGTTCAAAATTTCTCGGCGGCGTGCTGCTCGATAAGTTACGCCCGGAACAGGCGCCGCTGCTGTTTATCATCGGCGGCGCGCTGACCGCCTGCTCGGTCGTGGCGCTGATGCTTAGCCAGCAGCCGGCCCTGCTGGCGCTGTTCATGCTGTCGGCCAATATCTTCTGGGGATTGCAGGGGGCGGCGATACCGGCGGTAGTACAGCATCATGCGCCGCGCCAGGCGGTGGGCAGCGCCTACGGCATTATTAACGGCGTGGGTAACATCTGTGCGGCATTTATTCCGCTGCTGATGGGAATGGTGATGAAGTCGGCGGGATCGGTGAGTTCAGGATTTTCCGTGCTGGTGGCCTCGCAGGTGATAACGCTGCTGGCCGGGGGAATGCTGCTGCTGCGCATGCGTCGCGCAGCAGCAGTGAGCGCGTAAGGTTTATTCGCCTTTTTTCGCCGCCTGGATGTAGAGCATTTCCAGCGCCAGGGTCGCCGCTGCCAGGGCGGTGATCTCGGACTGATCGTAAGACGGAGCCACTTCCACCACGTCCATCCCGACGATGTTCAGATCCTTCAGACCGCGTACCAGCTTGATCGCGCGATCGGAGGTCAGCCCGCCGATCACCGGCGTACCGGTGCCCGGGGCAAACGCCGGATCCAGGCAGTCGATGTCGAAGGTCAGGTACACCGGCATATCGCCGACGATCTGCTTCACCTGGGCGATGATGTCATCGACGGTGCGATCGTTCACCTGGCCGGCATCCAGGACGGTAAAGCCGTTATCCTTGTCGAACTCAGTACGAATACCGATCTGCACAGAGTGGTTCGGATCGATCAGCCCTTCTTTCGGCGCGGTGAAGAACATGGTGCCATGGTCGAATTCGCAGCCGTTGGCGTAGGTGTCGGTATGGGCATCAAAGTGCACCAGCGCCATTTTACCGAAATGCTTCGCGTGGGCGCGCAGCAGCGGCAGGGTCACGAAGTGGTCGCCGCCGAAGGAGAGCATACGCTTACCGGCCGCCAGCAGTCTTTCCGCATGCGCCTGCAGCTTCTCGCTCATCTCACGCGCGTCGCCGAAGGCGTAAACCAGATCGCCGCAGTCAACCACGTTCAGGCGCTCGCGCATGTCGAAGTTCCATGGGAAGCGGTTATGTTCCCACGCCAGGTTGGTAGAGACCTGACGGATCGCCGCCGGGCCATGACGGCCGCCCGCGCGCCCGGAAGTCGCCATATCGAAAGGTACGCCGGTAATGACCCAGTCAGCATCGCTGTCGTACGGCTGGAAATTCAGCGGCAGACGCAGAAAACCAAACGCGTTAGATACCAGGGAGTTATCGTATTGATGACCTAAGGTGCTCATGGGTATGACCTCTTTTTACAGTCGGTGTATGTAACTACAGATATAAAAAAACCCTTCCGCGTCGTTAGGCCCGACGAGGAAGGGTTTGAATAGGGTTGCTGCTTATATAGGCGAATTATCGCCGTTAATGTCTACGGGTTCAAGAGAGTATAGCAAATACCGAACCGTAGCTTGTTGCTGCCGGATGACGCTTCGTCTTATCCGGCCAGCGTCCGTAGGCCCGGCAAGCGCAGCGCCGCCGGGCAACAACGGTTACTCGTCTTCCAGATAAGTATATCCGTACAGCCCCGCTTCAAACTCTTCGAGGAACTGCTGCTGCAGCGCTTCGTCGAGACCGGAGTTTTTCACCTGATCGCGGAACTGGGTCAGCAGCGTGTTCGGATCGAGCTGCACATATTGCAGCATATCCGCCACGGTATCCCCTTCGTCGGAGAGCTCAACCTCAACGCTGCCGTCAGGGAAGACGAATACGTCCACCGCTTCGGTATCGCCGAACAGGTTGTGCATATTCCCGAGGATCTCCTGATAGGCGCCAACCATAAAGAAGCCCAGCATCGGCGGATTTTCAGGATCGTATTCCGGCATCGGCATGGTAGTGGCAATCCCGTCGCCATCCACATAGTGGTCAATCGCGCCATCGGAATCGCAGGTGATATCCAGCAGCACCGCGCGGCGTTCAGGCACCATGTTCAGCCCTTCCAGCGGCATCACCGGGAACAGCTGATCGATACCCCATGCATCCGGCATCGACTGGAACAGCGAGAAGTTGACGTAAATCTTATCCGCCATCCGTTCCTGCAGTTCGTCGATAATCGGTCGATGCGCACGGTTGCTCGGGTCGAGCTGTTTCTGTACTTCATGGCACATGTTCAGATACAGCTGTTCTGCCCAGGCGCGCTCCTGAAGATTGAAGGTACCGGACGAGTAGCCGATATGAATATCGTGGAGATCCATCTGGCTGTCGTGCAGCCATTCGCGCAGCGAGCGGCGGTTGCCGGTCTCGTGCATCTCCTGCCAGGTTTCCCACATACTCTGCAGCGGACGCGCCGCGTCTTGCGCAGGCGGGGTCGCTTCGGTGTATTCGTTACGTTCAACGCCGATGATGTTGGAGACCAGCACGGTGTGGTGAGCGGTCACCGCGCGCCCGGATTCGGTAATCACCGTCGGGTGCGGCAGGCCGTTCTCTTCACAGGCATCGCCAATCGCCCAGATAATGTTGTTAGCATACTCGTTCAGGCCGTAGTTCACCGAACAGTCAGACTGTGAGCGGGTACCTTCATAGTCCACGCCGAGACCGCCGCCGACATCGAAGCACTGAATATTAACGCCGAGCTTATGCAGCTCAACATAGAAACGCGACGATTCACGCACGCCGGTGGCGATATCGCGAATGTTGGCCATCTGCGAACCGAGGTGGAAGTGCAGGAGCTGCAGGCTTTCCAGATGCCCTGCCGCGCGCAGAATCTCAACCAGCTGCAGAACCTGCGTTGCCGCCAGGCCGAACTTCGATTTTTCACCGCCGGAAGACTGCCATTTACCGGAGCCCTGCGAGGCCAGACGCGCACGCACGCCAAGGCGCGGCACGACATTCAGACGCTCGGCTTCTTCCAGCACAATGGCGATTTCCGACATTTTTTCGATGACCAGATAGACCTTGTGGCCCATCTTTTCGCCGACCAGCGCCAGACGGATATACTCGCGGTCTTTGTAGCCGTTACACACAATCACGCTGCGGGTCATACCGGCGTGCGCCAGTACCGCCATCAGCTCCGCCTTGGAACCGGCTTCCAGACCCAGCGGTTCACCGGAATGGATCAACGACTCAATCACGCGGCGGTGCTGGTTAACCTTGATCGGATAGACCAGGAAGTAGTCGCCGTTATAGCCATAGGACTCACGCGCGCGTTTAAACGCGGCGTTAATCGAACGCAGGCGGTGTTGCAGAATCTGCGGGAAGCAGAACAGTGCCGGCAGGCGCTGCCCCTGCGCTTCGCGTGCTTTCACTAATTCTGCAAGGTCAACGCGCGCTTCCGGGACGTCAGGATCCGGGCAAACGCTGATATGGCCCAGTTCGTTAACGTCGTAGTAGTTATTACCCCACCAGGCAATATTGTAAGTACGTAGCATTTTGCTGGCTTCCTGGGAGCTCATCGCAACCTCCTGCATGGAACGTAGTACGCCGTGTTCGCCTGCTGACGAAGGCGAAACTGAAGAAATGTCGTCAGACATAGCGAACCTCAAATTGTAATATTGACTACTATCGCAGTCCGAAGACGCGATAACAACCCATGAACAGTCCTAAACCCCAGCAGATAGTGCTGGCTTTGCGACTGCGCGACCGGTTTCTTATTCATATCATAGTAAAACACATACCCGAACGTAGTATGACAGTCCGGAGAAACCACGAGAAAACCCTTGCGACAGCAAGAGCGCCCTTGTTCAGTTTTCAGATAGCCTGCCGGCCCTGGAATCCTGAGAAGCGCCGAGACGGGTAGAACATCGGCTGATTTGCATGAAAGAGATGCAGATTGCGGGATAGCGACGCGCGACGGAACGACGCGACGAGTCGGATGAAAAACGTGGGTTCATTATCTGATATCACCTCCACACTGCCCCGATACGGGCCAGCGATAAGCCAAAGCTAGACATACCACAGCAGGTGCCAAAACACCGCTGCAGATTTCTGTAAAAACAGACTGCTTAACCCGGCTGGAAGTGGCGTCACGAGATGGGCTTCGTGCGCTTTTTTAATGAGCCGCGCGCGGCGTTTTATACCGATAAGCCGGCTAAAATGCAAAATAAAAATGGGCGAGTTGCCGCGAATGGCAGGAAAAATTGCCACCCTCTATTTTTCGTCAATGCGATCTGCATCAAAAAAGGCTGGAAATGGGATTAAGATTTGACCTAAAATAGCCATCCAGAAGTTAATCCGTCTATACTGATTAACACTCAGACTGCTCGTGTCACTACCTGCAAGTTTTGGTAGAATCATCTACCACAGCTAATCCACACAACAGTATGAGCTACACGAATACTCCACAGGTAAAATAAAACATGGCAAAACACCTCTTTACGTCCGAGTCCGTATCAGAAGGGCATCCAGACAAAATTGCTGACCAAATCTCCGACGCCGTGCTGGATGCGATTCTCGAACAGGATCCGAAAGCGCGTGTCGCGTGTGAAACTTATGTCAAAACTGGCATGGTGCTGGTCGGCGGTGAAATCACCACCAGCGCATGGGTTGATATCGAAGAGATTACCCGTAACACGGTTCGTGAAATTGGCTACGTGCATTCCGATATGGGCTTTGATGCCAACTCCTGTGCCGTACTGAGCGCCATTGGCAAACAGTCCCCGGATATCAATCAGGGCGTTGACCGCGCCGATCCGCTGGAGCAAGGGGCGGGCGACCAGGGCCTGATGTTTGGCTATGCCACTAACGAAACCGACGTCCTGATGCCGGCGCCGATCACCTATGCTCACCGTCTGGTGCAGCGTCAGGCTGAAGTGCGCAAAAACGGCACGCTGCCATGGCTACGTCCGGATGCGAAAAGCCAGGTGACCTTCCAGTACGACGACGGCAAAATCGTCGGTATCGATGCCGTGGTTCTGTCTACTCAGCACGCGGAAGACATCGATCAGAAATCCCTGCAGGAAGCGGTGATGGAAGAGATCATCAAGCCGGTTCTGCCGACGGAATGGCTGAGCAGCGCGACCAAATTCTTCATCAACCCGACCGGTCGTTTTGTTATCGGCGGCCCGATGGGCGACTGCGGTCTGACCGGCCGTAAAATCATCGTGGATACCTACGGCGGCATGGCTCGTCACGGCGGCGGCGCGTTCTCTGGTAAAGATCCTTCTAAAGTTGACCGTTCCGCAGCCTATGCCGCACGCTATGTCGCGAAAAACATCGTTGCGGCAGGCCTGGCTGACCGTTGTGAGATTCAGGTCTCCTACGCTATCGGCGTGGCAGAGCCGACCTCCATTATGGTGGAAACCTTCGGTACCGAAAAAGTGCCGTCCGAGCAGCTGACTCTGCTGGTGCGTGAATTCTTCGACCTGCGTCCTTACGGCCTGATCCAGATGCTGGATCTGCTGCACCCGATCTACAAAGAGACGGCGGCATACGGTCACTTTGGTCGTGAACATTTCCCGTGGGAAAAAACCGACAAAGCCGCTCTGCTGCGTGAAGCTGCCGGCCTGAAATAATCCCGACGTTTTTCTCCTGCCATGGCCAGCCTCGCGCTGGCCTTTTTGTTTTCCCCGCTTCCACACTTTCCCCCTTACGCCCGCCACTCCCGCATTGCCGCCGAACCTTTCCACCATTCAATGAAAGCGATTACATTAGAGCTGTAGCCAGAAATCATGCACGATAATGAGTTAGTGAAACAATTTTTCACCATATTGCATTATGTTTCAGGGTTATCTGATTATCGCTTTCCTCAGGAGGTTTTATAATCACCTATCTATTTGAAATTAATCTATTTTAATAGATTACGTTTCTTTACCTTAGTGTAACCGATTACACAGCCGTGACTGATATCACGTTTTTTTGCGATAGACTCCCCTACCCTAAGCATCGACAGAATCAATAACTCAACTGGAGGGCGTTATGCCTGACAACAAAAAACAAGGGCGCTCGAACAAAACGATGACGTTCTTTGTCTGTTTCCTCGCCGCGCTGGCAGGTCTGCTTTTCGGCCTTGATATCGGTGTTATTGCGGGTGCCTTACCCTTTATTGCCAACGAGTTCCAGATTAGCGCTCACACTCAGGAGTGGGTGGTAAGCTCCATGATGTTCGGCGCTGCGGTCGGCGCCGTCGGCAGCGGCTGGCTCTCCTTCCGTCTCGGTCGGAAAAAGAGCCTGATGATCGGCGCGATCCTGTTCGTCGCCGGTTCGCTGTTCTCTGCTGCCGCCCCGAACGTTGAAGTGCTGCTCGTCTCCCGCGTGCTGCTCGGCCTGGCCGTTGGCGTCGCGTCGTACACCGCTCCGCTGTACCTGTCGGAAATTGCACCCGAAAAAATCCGCGGCAGCATGATCTCCATGTACCAGCTGATGATCACTATCGGGATCCTCGGCGCCTATCTGTCGGACACCGCCTTCAGCTACAGCGGCGCATGGCGCTGGATGCTGGGCGTGATTATCATCCCGGCGATTCTGCTGCTGATTGGCGTTATCTTTCTGCCGGATAGCCCGCGCTGGTTTGCAGCCAAACGCCGCTTTGTTGATGCTGAACGCGTACTGATGCGCCTGCGTGATACCAGTGCCGAAGCCAAACGTGAACTGGATGAGATTCGTGAAAGCCTGAAGATCAAGCAGTCTGGCTGGGAACTGTTTAAAGAAAACAGCAATTTCCGCCGTGCCGTATTCCTCGGCATCCTGCTGCAGGTGATGCAACAGTTCACCGGGATGAACGTCATCATGTATTACGCGCCGAAGATTTTTGAACTGGCGGGTTATACCAACACCACCGAACAGATGTGGGGGACCGTGATCGTCGGTCTGACCAACGTGCTGGCGACCTTCATCGCTATCGGGCTGGTTGACCGCTGGGGCCGCAAACCGACGCTGATCCTTGGCTTTATCGTCATGGCCACCGGCATGGGCGTTCTGGGCACCATGATGCACGTGGGTATTCACTCAGCCACCGCCCAGTACTTCTCCGTGCTGATGCTGCTGATGTTTATCGTTGGCTTCGCCATGAGCGCCGGCCCGCTGATCTGGGTACTGTGTTCCGAAATTCAGCCGCTCAAAGGCCGCGATTTCGGCATCACCTGCTCTACGGCAACCAACTGGATTGCCAATATGATCGTCGGCGCCACCTTCCTGACCATGCTTAACTCGCTGGGCAGCGCCAACACCTTCTGGGTCTACGGCGGTCTGAACGTCCTGTTCATCCTCCTGACCCTGTGGCTTATCCCGGAAACCAAAAATGTGTCGCTGGAACACATCGAACGTAACCTGATGAAAGGCCGCCCGCTGCGCGAAATCGGCGCTCGCGACTGACCGTTAACGCTTCCTCCTCTCGCGGGAGGAAGCGTCTGCCTCTTGCTCTCCCCTTCACGGCGCACTATCCTCTGGCGCTATGAAAACGCCCCGAATTCCCATCGCCATTCAGCAGGCCATTATGCGCAGCCTGCGGGAAAAGCTCGCCCAGGCCAACCTCAGGCTTGGCCGTCAGTACCCGGAACCGAGCCTGGTCTATCAGCAGCGCGGCACCTCCGCCGGTACCGCATGGCTGGAAAAGAACGAAATTCGCCTCAACCCGGTACTGCTGCTGGAAAACCAGCAGGCCTTTATCGATGAGGTCGTCCCGCATGAACTGGCGCACCTGCTGGTGTGGAAACACTTCGGCCGCGTGGCGCCGCACGGCAAAGAGTGGAAATGGATGATGGAGAGCGTGCTCGGCGTCGCCGCCCGCCGCACCCATCGTTTCGAACTCGACTCCGTTCGCCAGAACACCTTTCCCTACCGCTGCCAGTGCCAGCAGCATCAGCTTACCGTCCGTCGCCACAACCGCGTCGTGCGGGGAGAAGCGACTTACCGCTGCGTTCGCTGCGGCGATCTGCTGGTCGCTGAAGAGTAAATATCGGGTACAACTGGAAATTTTCTGATCTGACTGATTGCATCTGACAATCGCATTCGCTACGTTGCGGGCTCGTTTTGACACGGAGTTCACGATGTCCCGTATTTATATTTTTGCCGCGGCGTTTCTGACCGCCGCCTGTAGCGGCCAGGTCGCGGCCGAAGGAATCAACAGTTTCTCCCAGGCGAAAGCCGCCGGGGTAAAGGTCAATGCCGATGTCCCCGGCGATTTCTACTGCGGCTGTAAAATTGACTGGCAGGGGAAAAAAGGCGTTATCGATCTGGAGTCCTGCGGTTATAAAGTGCGTAAAAATGAAAACCGCGCCAGTCGGGTCGAGTGGGAACACGTCGTTCCAGCCTGGCAGTTTGGCCACCAGCGCCAGTGCTGGCAGGACGGCGGACGGAAAAACTGCGCCAAAGATCCGGTCTATCGCAAGATGGAAAGCGATATGCACAACCTGCAGCCGGCGGTGGGCGAAGTTAACGGCGACCGCGCCAACTTTATGTATGGCCAGTGGAACGGCGGCGAAGGCCAGTACGGCCAGTGCGCCATGAAGGTCGACTTTAAGGATAAGGTTGCCGAGCCGCCCGCTCGCGCCCGCGGTTCTATCGCCCGCACCTACTTCTATATGCGCGATACTTATCAGTTGACCCTCTCCCGCCAGCAAACCCAGCTTTTTACCGCCTGGGATAAGATGTATCCGGTCACCTCCTGGGAGTGCGAACGCGACGAGCGCATCGCTAAAGTACAGGGCAACCACAATCCGTACGTCCAGCAAGCTTGCCAGGCGCAAAAGAGCTAACCTACACTAGCGGCAATTGTTAATTTGCAGGTGCCGCTTCCCCCGACATGGAAAAGCGGCACCTGCGCGAAGAACGGAATAGCCAGCATGCGCATCCCTCGCATCCACCACCCGGAACCTGTTACCGTAGGTAGTCAAATCGCCCTCTCTGACGATGCCGCCAATCACGTTGGCCGCGTATTACGTATGGGCAAAGGCCAGGCAATCCAGCTTTTTGACGGCAGCAATCAGGTTTTCGATGCCGTGATCGCCGAAGCCGGAAAGAAAAACGTGTTAGTTGACGTGATCGGCAGCGAGACCGACGATCGCGAATCCCCTCTGCATATTCATCTGGGCCAGGTGATGTCGCGCGGCGAAAAGATGGAGTTCACCATCCAGAAATCGATTGAACTCGGTGTAAGCCTCATAACGCCACTGTTTTCCGAGCGCTGCGGCGTTAAACTGGATGCCGAACGTTTGCAGAAAAAGATCCAGCAGTGGCAAAAAATCGCCATCGCCGCCTGCGAGCAGAGCGGCCGCAACGTGGTGCCGGAGATTCGCCCGGCGATGCAGCTGGAGGCCTGGTGTGCTGAGCAGGATAATGGCCTGAAGCTCAATCTGCACCCGCGCGCCAGCGCCAGTATCAACACGCTGCCGTTGCCGGTTGAACGCGTTCGCTTGCTGATTGGCCCGGAAGGCGGCCTGTCAGCGGAAGAGATTGCGATGACCGCTCGCTACCAGTTTACTGATATTCTGTTGGGACCGCGCGTTCTGCGTACAGAGACAACTGCGCTCACTGCCATTACCGCCCTGCAGGTGCGTTTTGGCGACTTAGGTTGAAGCGTTAACGGAGAATAACCATGATCAAGCTCGGCATCGTGATGGACCCCATCGCAACCATCAACATCAAGAAAGACACCAGCTTCGCTATGTTGCTGGAAGCGCAGCGTCGCGGCTATGAACTCCATTATATGGAGATGAACGACCTGTACTTAATCAACGGGGAAGCCCGCGCCCGCACGCGCAAGCTCAGCGTGGAGCAGAATTACGATAAGTGGTATGAGTTTACCGGTGAGCAGGATCTGCCGCTGGCGGATCTCGACGTCATTCTGATGCGTAAGGATCCGCCGTTCGATACCGAGTTTATTTACGCGACCTATATTCTTGAACGTGCCGAAGATAAAGGCACGCTGATCGTCAACAAGCCGCAGAGCCTGCGCGACTGTAACGAGAAGCTGTTTACCGCCTGGTTTGCCGACCTGACTCCGGAAACGCTGGTGACCCGCAATAAGGCCCAGCTGAAAGCCTTCTGGGAAAAACACGGCGACATTATTCTGAAACCGCTGGACGGCATGGGCGGTACCTCTATTTTCCGCGTGAAAGAGGGCGATCCTAACCTGCCGGTCATTGCGGAAACCCTGACCGAGCTGGGCAGCCGTTACTGCATGGCGCAGAACTACCTGCCGGCAATTAAAGATGGCGATAAGCGCGTGCTGGTTGTCGACGGTGAGCCGGTGCCTTATTGCCTGGCGCGTATCCCACAGGGTGGTGAAACCCGCGGTAATCTTGCTGCCGGTGGCCGCGGCGAAGCACGTCCGCTGAGCGATAGCGACTGGGCCATTGCGCGCCGCGTCGGGCCAACGCTGAAAGCTAAAGGGCTGATCTTCGTCGGTCTGGATATCATCGGCGATCGTCTGACGGAAATTAACGTCACCAGCCCAACCTGCGTGCGTGAAATTGAAGCGGCGTTCCCGATCTCCATCACCGGTATGCTGATGGACGCTATCGAGAAGCGCCTCGGAAAATAGGATCATTCAGGCTAACGACCCGTATCGTTAGTCTGCAAAATCTTCTGATTCAACGAAAGATTTCAGGCTACAGGCAGGCGATGACGCAGCGAGTACCCGGGAGCCTAGTCCGCTATATGACCGGGTTGAGCGAGGAAATCAACGCCCCTGTCGCCTGAAGAATACGCCGCGAGATTCAACGACAGATTTCAGGCTACAGGCAGGTGATGACGCAGCGAGTGCCCGGGAGCCTAGTCCACTATGTGACCGGGTTGAGCGAGGAAATCAACGCCCCTGTCGCCTGAAGAATACGCCGCGAGATTCAACGACAGATTTCAGGCTACAGGCAGGTGATGACGCAGCGAGTACCCGGGAGCATAGTCCACTATGTGACCGGGTTGAGCGAGGAAATCAACGCCCCTGTCGCCTGAAGGATACGCCGCGAGATTCAACGACAGATTTCAGGCTACAGGCAGGCGATGACGCAGCGAGTACCCGGGAGCATAGTCCACTATGTGACCGGGTTGAGCGAGGAAATCAACGCCCCTGTCGCCTGAAAGATAAAGTTGAATCGACAGGTCCTTGCTTTACCCGCATACTGGGTGCTGCTTTTTGAACCAGGAACAGAACCTCTGACAATGAATTTACAGCATCACTTTCTGATTGCCATGCCTGCTCTTCAGGATCCGATATTCCGCCGCTCCGTGGTCTATATCTGCGAATACAACGACGATGGCGCCATGGGCATTATCATCAATAAGCCGCTGGAAAACTTGCAGATTGACGGAATTCTGGAAAAGTTAAACATTGTCGCTGAACCGCGCAATCCGGAGATTCGTCTGGATAAGCCGGTGATGCTCGGCGGGCCGCTGGCGGAAGATCGCGGTTTTATTCTGCATTCACCGCCTTCTGATTTTTCCTCCAGCATTCGCATCTCCGATAACACGGTGATCACCACTTCCCGCGACGTACTTGAAACGCTCGGCACGGACAAGCAGCCGGCTAACGTGCTGGTCGCCCTGGGCTATTCCTCCTGGGAAAAGGGTCAGCTGGAGCAAGAAATCCTTGATAACGCCTGGCTGACGGCCCCGGCGGACCAGAATATTTTGTTTAAAACGCCTATTGCCGACCGTTGGCGCGAGGCGGCAAAACTGATCGGTATCGACATTGTGACGATGCCCGGCATAGCGGGGCACGCGTAATGAGTGGAACGCTGCTGGGTTTTGATTTCGGTACCAAAAGTATCGGCGTGGCGGTCGGCCAACGCATCACCGGTACCGCCCGCCCTCTTCCTGCGCTGAAGGCGCAGGATGGTAAACCGGACTGGAACGTTATCGAAAAGCTGCTTAAAGAGTGGCAACCAGAGGCCGTCATCGTCGGCCTGCCGCTGAATATGGACGGGACTGAGCAACCGCTCACCGCGCGCGCGCGTAACTTCGCCAATAAAATTCACGGCCGCTTTGGGGTGAAAATCACTCTGCACGACGAGCGTTTGAGCACGGTAGAAGCCCGTGCCGGGCTATTTGAGCACGGCGGATTCCGCGCCCTGAACAAAGGCAGCATTGATTCTGCCTCCGCGGTGATTATCCTGGAAAGCTACTTCGAGCAGGGCTTCTGATCCCGAAGCCATAATGATGATATGGCGCCCTCTTCTGCGAAGTGGCGCCATCGCTCTTTCGCCTGTCTTAATGCCTAGTGACGTAAATGCTCATTGGCCCAGCTGACTGCCTGGGTGCGGTTTTTTACGCTCAGCTTACGGAAAACATTGTACAGATGTGTACGTACCGTGTTTTCACTGATAAACAGCGCACGAGCAATATCCATATTGGTTGCACCGCAGCGTAATTCATTGAGAATTTCACATTCACGCTCGGTGAGCGGCGAACTCTCCGTCGGGATCGATGTATGATCCGCGGCATACATCGCCGGGTGCATCACGCTCAATTCAGCCGTCTGTTCGCCATTAAGTACGGCCTTAACGCCCTCAATTAAACGCGATTCATCATCGTCATGGCGGAAAACGCCATACAGCGCTGGCCACTGCGCCATTTCATAAAGCTCATATTTTTGTGCGCTGTTGATAATCAGCAGCCGCGGGTTTTCCGCGCAAGATCGAATAATATCTCGCCACAGCCCGTTGAGCTTTTTATTCGACACGGCGATATCAAATACTATTACCGACTCTTTCGGCAGACGCTGAGTTAGCGGTTTGTTAATATTATGGAGCGTCACCCTGACCGACAATGTATTGGTCAGGTAATTGGCAAATGCCTGACTCTGAATTGACGGATGAGTAATAAAAACGATCTGACGGGAAGAAGATAAATTACCTGAAAAATTAATCACTTAAAACTCTCCTTAGCAAGCACCCACCATCATGGCGGTTAAATGAATTAAACCTAAAATTACAAATAATTAATAAATTTACATTTCAAAACAATATTTCACAAGAAACGTCCTGTTTCCATAAACAGCATAAGTCGAAGAGATGAAAAGTGTCAAAAGATAATCTTATTTTTTCTTTATTCTGCGAGGGAAATGCCGCTCGCCCTTTCACAGCCGTCATTAATTTGACGTAGTCATTTATGGCTAAATTATATTCAGCCATAATAACCACAAACATTAATAAAACATTACGATAACAACACTCAGGTATGAAAACTGAATATTAAAACAGCGCTTATAACAGACCCGCTGCCACACGCTGTTGAAAACTTTGCGTAAAAGTCAGCATTCCGGCCTGTTGACCGGTTTGCATGACCCCCGGCAATTGATGAGTTTTCCCCTCGCGAATCAAATTTGCTACCGCCGGGGTATTCACCAAAAGCTCGTATAGCGCAACTCTTCCCTCTGACGCTGTCGGCAGTAATTTTTGTGCCAGCACCGCACATAAACTTCCCGCTAGCTGGCTACGTATTTGTTCTTTTTCCTGCGCAGGGAAGACATCAACCAGACGCTCAATCGCCTGAGCCGCGCCGCGGGTATGCAGCGTGGCCATCACCAGATGGCCGGTCTCCGCAGCGGTCAGCGCCAGGCGGATCGTTTCGCTGTCGCGCAGCTCACCCAGCAGAATCACATCGGGATCCTGGCGCAGCGCCCCCCGCAGCGCCGTGGAAAAAGAGGGACAGTCGCGTCCGATTTCACGTTGTTGAATCAGACATCGCTTGCTGTGATGGATAAACTCCACCGGATCTTCAAGCGTCAGAATATGCCCTTCACGCTGCTGGTTGAGATGATTGACCATCGCCGCGAGGGTGGTCGACTTACCGCTGCCGGTGGCTCCGGTCACCAGAATCAAACCGCTTTCTTCATTCAGCAGTTCCGTCAGCGCCGCAGGAACACGCAGCGCCTCAATCCGGGGACAGCTTTCCGGCAACAGGCGCAGCGCTAATGAAATACCCCGAGCGTGAGAAAATGCGCTGGCGCGAAGGCGCGGTCCGCCGTCGGGGGTTAAGGCAAAATCCACCTGTCCGTTGGCCTGCCAGTGCGCGCGCTGTTTCTCATCGAGCCACCCGTCAAGCCATTTCCCGATATCCGGCGTGTGAAATGGCGCCGGCTCAAGCTTTCCCTGTCGACGCCAGCGCGCTGCCGAGGTATTGCACAGGTGTAGATCGGAGACATTATGCTTTACACTAAGGGCCACGATTTCTTCCAGCTCCATAACACATCCTCGGAATATGAACGATATTGCGCATAACCTGGCACAGGTCCGGGACAAAATCTCAGACGCTGCCGCGCGCTGCGGCCGCGATCCAGAAGAAATTACGTTGCTTGCAGTGAGTAAAACGAAGCCTGCGAGTGCGATTGAAGAAGCGATAGCCGCAGGCCAGGTGGCTTTTGGCGAAAACTACGTCCAGGAAGGGGTGGAAAAAATCCGCTACTTCCAGGAAGCAGGCGCCTCTTCGCTGCAGTGGCACTTTATCGGGCCGCTGCAGTCCAACAAAAGTCGTCTGGTGGCGGAACACTTTGACTGGTGCCACACCGTCGATCGTCTGAAAATCGCCACGCGGCTCAGCGAGCAGCGCCCTTCGCATCTTCCGCCGCTTAATGTATTGATTCAAATAAACATTAGTGACGAACAGAGCAAGTCGGGCATTCTGCTGCAGGCGCTGGATGCGCTGGCAGCGGAGATTGCCGCCCTGCCCAATCTGCGGCTGCGCGGGTTAATGGCCATTCCGGCACCTGAGTCAGAATATGTAAGGCAGTTTGCCGTGGCCCAACAAATGGCGGTAGCATTTGCGCGATTGAAAACGCAATACCCTACGGTCGATACGTTGTCTTTGGGCATGTCGGATGATATGGAAGCCGCAATCGCGGCGGGAAGCACGATGGTGCGCATCGGTACCGCAATTTTCGGTGCGCGCGACTACAGCAAAAATTAAGGAATCTGAGGAACGCCATGAAGACGTTGACTTTCCTGCTGGCAACGGTCATTGAACTCTACACCATGATCATGTTGCTACGCGTCTGGATGCAGTGGGCACGCTGCGATTTTTACAACCCGTTTTCGCAGTTTATCGTTAAGGTCACCCAGCCTGTCGTCGGGCCGCTGCGACGCATTATCCCGGCCATGGGCCCCATCGACAGCTCCTCGCTGCTGATCGCCTTTATTCTCTGCGTCGTGAAAGCCATCGTGCTGTTTATGGTGGTCACCTTCCAGCCGATTATCTGGATCTCCGCGCTGCTGATTTTGATTAAGACCGTCGGCCTGCTGATATTCTGGGTGCTGCTGCTGATGGCGATCATGAGCTGGGTAAGCCAGGGCCGTAGTCCGGTGGAATTCGTTCTGATGCAGCTGGCCGACCCGCTGCTGCGCCCGATTCGCAGAATGCTGCCGTCGATGGGCGGTATCGATTTCTCGCCGATGGTGCTGGTGCTGCTGCTGTACGTGGTCAATATGGGCATCGCCGAACTGCTGCAGGCGACGGGTAACGTTCTGCTTCCGGGGCTGTGGATGGCGCTATGAGTGCCGTCGAAGCCTGCGCTGACGGGCTGGTGCTGCGGCTGTATATTCAGCCCAAGGCCAGCCGTGATAGCATCGTTGGTTTACATGGCGACGAACTGAAAGTCGCCATTACCGCTCCCCCCGTAGATGGCCAGGCTAACGCCCATCTGGTTAAATTCCTCGCCAAACAGTTTCGTGTCGCGAAAAGCCAGGTGCTGCTTGAAAAAGGCGAGCTTGGCCGCCACAAACAGATAAAAATCATCAACCCGCAACAGATCCCGACTGCGGTCGCGGCGCTGACAAAATAGACAGGATTAATGATGCAAAAAGTTGTTCTCGCCACCGGTAACGCCGGGAAGGTTCGCGAGCTGGCCTCGCTGCTGGAAGATTTTGGACTGGATATCGTTGCTCAAACCGAGCTGGGCGTGGATTCCGCCGAGGAAACCGGACTGACCTTTATCGAAAATGCGATTCTGAAAGCCCGCCATGCCGCGCAGATAACCGGCTTACCGGCGATTGCCGACGACTCCGGTATCGCGGTAGACGCGTTGGGCGGCGCACCGGGTATCTATTCAGCTCGTTACTCCGGAGAAGACGCTACCGACCAGCAGAACCTGGAAAAACTGCTCGATGCCCTGAAGGACGTCCCGGACGACCAGCGTCAGGCGCAATTCCACTGCGTGCTGGTCTATCTGCGGCATGCGGCCGACCCGACGCCGGTTGTTTGTCACGGCAGCTGGCCTGGGGTCATTACCCGTCAGGCGGCGGGCAACGGTGGCTTCGGCTACGACCCGATTTTCTATGTTCCGTCCGCAGGCAAGACCGCGGCGGAACTCAGCCGTGAAGAAAAAAGCGCGATTTCCCACCGCGGGCGCGCGTTAAAACTGTTACTGGAAGCGTTACGTAATGGCTAATTTGCCGCCTCTGAGCCTGTATATTCATATCCCATGGTGTGTGCAGAAATGTCCGTACTGCGACTTTAACTCGCATGCGCTAAAGGGCGAGGTGCCGCATGATGATTATGTGCAGCATCTGCTGACCGACCTGCGGGCCGATGCGGACTACGCCCAGGGACGTGAAATCGGCACGATTTTCATTGGCGGCGGAACGCCGAGCCTGCTCTCCGGGCCGGCTATGCAAACCCTGCTCGACGGCGTACGCGACTGCCTGCCGCTGGCCGCCGGTGCGGAGATCACCATGGAAGCCAACCCAGGCACCGTGGAAGCCGATCGCTTCGTGGAGTACCAGCGTGCGGGCGTGAACCGCATCTCCATCGGCGTGCAAAGCTTTAGCGAACCTAAACTGCAGCGCCTGGGGCGTATTCACGGCCCGGATGAGGCAAAGCGCGCGGCGCATCTGGCAACGGGGCTTGGCCTTCGTAGCTTTAACCTCGATTTGATGCACGGCCTGCCGGACCAGACGCTGGACGAGGCGCTGGACGACCTGCGTCAGGCGATCGAACTCAATCCGCCGCATCTCTCCTGGTATCAGCTGACTATTGAGCCGAATACTCTGTTTGGCTCCCGTCCGCCGGTGCTGCCGGATGACGACGCCCTGTGGGATATCTTTGAGCAGGGATATCGTTTGCTGACGGCGGCAGGTTATCAGCAGTATGAGACATCGGCCTATGCTAAACCGGGTTATCAGTGTCAGCACAACCTGAACTACTGGCGCTTTGGCGACTACCTTGGCATCGGCTGCGGTGCGCACGGGAAAATTACCTTCCCGGACGGGCGCATTTTACGTACGGCAAAAACGCGCCATCCGCGGGGCTACATGGAAGGCCGCTACCTCGAACGTCAGCATGACGTAGAGGCTGCCGACAAACCCTTCGAATTCTTTATGAACCGCTTCCGTCTGCTGGAAGCGGCACCGCGCAGTGAATTCAGCCGCTACACCGGTCTGGAAGAGCACGTGATCCGGCCGCAAATTGACGCCGCCATCGCCCAGGGCTACCTGGCTGAAGATGAGCGCAGCTGGCAGATAACCGAGCACGGCAAGCTGTTTTTAAACTCGCTGCTGGAGCTGTTTCTCAGCGAAGATTAATCCCCCCCGGGCGGTCCTCGACCGCCCGCTGTTGCTCTTTTCCCCCACTTCTCCGTCCGTTTTATTGTCCCCGTTCCGGTCAAATCACCTGATCACTTTTTATGCAATTCTTTGCAGCCAATCACAAATCCGCATCGACTTTTTTCCATTTCTTGACTCCGTTTTAGTGCAGTGGTAATCCTGCTTCATCGGTTGAGCAAATGTAAAACAGAAGTATCCTACATGTGAATTATTAGTAACTCTTATTAAAAAAGTCTGTATGACGTCGGCTCCGGCTGGCGGGCTCAAACCTATAAAAAAGAGGGTAATATAATGAATTACCGTAATATTTTTATCGCACTCGCAACAATATCCGGCGGTATTTCCGCGTCGGCACAAGCGGCCGAATCCGCCACCGTAGCATTTCTCATGCCCGACCAGGCCTCCACGCGTTATGAGCAGCATGATTTCCCCGGATTCAAAGCGGAAATGAGCAAGCTGTGCGCAGAATGTAAGGTCATTTATCAAAACGCTAACGCCAGCGCGACGCTGCAACAGCAGCAGTTCAATTCGGTCATTGCCCAGGGGGCGAAGATTATCGTTCTCGATCCGGTTGACTCCTCCGCGGCCGCCGCCCTGGTCGAAAATGCCCAGGCCCAGGATGTTAAAGTGATCGCTTACGATCGCCCTATCCCCGATAAGCCAGCTGATTTTTACGTCTCGTTTGATAACGAAGGTATCGGCTATGCGATTTCACAATCGCTGGTTAATCATCTGCAAGAGAGCGGCGTGCCAAAAGGGGCCGGCGTCCTGCAAATTAACGGCTCGCCGACCGATGCCGCCGCAGGGCTTATCCGCGATGGTATTCATCGTGGGCTGAAAGCATCGGGTTACACCACCCTCGCGGAGTTTGATACCCCGGAATGGGCGCCGCCTAAAGCGCAGGAGTGGGCCGCCGGGCAGATAACCCGCTTCGGGGACAAAATTAAAGGCGTCGTCGCGGCCAATGACGGCACCGGCGGCGGTGCCATTGCCGCCTTTAAAGCCGCCGGCGTACAGCCGGTTCCGCCGGTCACCGGGAACGACGCGACGATTGCCGCGCTGCAGCTCATCATCGCCGGCGACCAGTACAACACTATCTCCAAACCGTCAGAAATCGTTGCCGCAGCCGCGGCGAAAGTGGCCGTGGAACTCATTCAGGGTAAGAAACCGCAGGCGAGCACCACGCTGTACAACACGCCTTCTCAGCTGTTTACCCCGGCAGTCATCACCGCCAAAAATATCAAAGCGGAAATTTTCGATAAAAAGATCCAGACCTACGCTCAGGTGTGTACCGGTGAATACACCGCAGCCTGCCAGAAATTAGGTATTGAGAAGTAATGCTGCCCCTGCGTCCGTCGTCGCCGACGGGCGTAGTTTCACCATCATTGAGGTCTTTTTTATGTCGCAACAATCAGACATCGTCGCCGGCACCAGGCAACCTGTTTTAAAACTGAGTCATGTCTCCAAACACTTCGGCGCGGTCTCTGCTCTGACGGATATCGAGCTGGAGGTTCATGCCGGCGAAGTGGTCGCGCTGGTGGGCGATAACGGCGCGGGAAAATCCACGCTGGTGAAAATTCTCGCCGGCGTACACCAGCCCACGACCGGCACCATTGAGTTTGACGGTAAGACCATCACTCTCGACAGCCCAGGCAAGGCGCTGGAATACGGTATCGCTACGGTCTTTCAGGATTTAGCGCTGTGCGAAAATCTCGATGTCGTCGCAAACCTGTTTTTAGGCCACGAGATTTCGCCGCTGCAGCTGGACGAAGTGGCGATGGAGGTACGGGCCTGGACGTTATTGCAGGAGCTGGCGGCCAGAATCCCGTCGGTGCGCGAGCCGATTGCCTCGCTTTCCGGCGGCCAGCGCCAGACGGTGGCGATCGCCCGTTCGCTGCTGATGAACCCCAAAATCATCATGCTTGATGAGCCTACCGCCGCGCTCGGCGTGGCCCAGACGGCGGAAGTGCTCAATTTGATTGAGCGCGTTCGCGAGCGCGGCCTCGGCGTCATCATCATCAGCCACAACATGGAAGACGTCCGTGCGGTGGCCGATCGCATCGTGGTGCTGCGGCTCGGGCGCAATAAAGGCATCTTTACCCCCGACGCCTCAAACCAGGATCTGGTGGCGGCCATTACCGGCGCAACAGAGAATGCCGTTTCACGTCGCGTCGAACGAAAATCACAGTCTAGCGCTTCCGGAGTGATTTAATTTTATGAACAGCAAGACAGCATCCCGCCCCGCACTGGATCGCAGCGATGAGCGCGTCCAGCACAACGACGGCCTGTTCGGCGTGGTACGTGCGCAGATCAATCGTATCAAAACCGGCGATCTGGGGACCGCGCCGGTCATCGCCGGGCTGATCGTGATCTCCCTGGTTTTCACCTGGCTCAACCCGGTATATATCGCGCCCAATAACCTGGTTAACCTGCTTTTTGACTGCGCGACCGTTGGATTTATCTCACTGGGGATCGTCTGCGTACTGATGCTCGGCGAAATCGATCTTTCGGTGGGCTCAATGAGCGGACTCTCTTCAGCGATTGTTGGCGTGCTGTGGGTTAATGCCGGCTGGCCGGTTGCCGCGGCGATTGCCGTCGCGCTGCTGTGCGGTATCGCCGTCGGGCTGCTTTACGCCCTGCTGTATAACCGCGTCGGCATGCCAAGCTTCGTAGCGACGCTCGCCGGCCTGCTGGCGCTGCTCGGGCTGCAGCTGTATATCCTCGGCCCCAGCGGCAGCATTAACCTGCCCTACGCCTCTCCGCTGGTGCGGTTTGGTCAGCTACTGGTGATGCCGGGCTGGTTCTCTCATCTTATGGCGCTGCTGCCCGGGCTGGCGATCCTGGTATTTGGCCTCAAAACGCGTACGCGCCGCCTGGCGGCGAACCTGTCGGCGGAAGCCGTCAGCTCACTGTTATTGCGCGCGATTCTGCTGACGGTAATCTTTGAAGCCGCCGTGTTCTATCTTAATCTCGGGCGCGGCGTACCGTGGATTTTCGGCCTGTTCGTCGCGTTGGTGATGATGCTCAACTATGCGCTCAAGCGGACGCAATGGGGGCGCTCGATGTTTGCCGTCGGCGGCAACCGCGAAGCCGCACGCCGTTCAGGGATCAACGTGCGGGCTATTTACGTCAGCGCCTTTGTACTCTGTAGCACCCTCGCCACCTTCGGCGGCATTCTGGCCGCTTCCCGGCTGGCCTCGGCGAGCCAGCAGGCCGGGACAGGTGACGTGAATCTGAACGCCATTGCGGCGGCGGTCATCGGCGGTACCAGTCTGTTCGGCGGGCGCGGCAGCGCCTGGTCCGCTCTGCTGGGGATCATCGTGATTCAGTCGATTTCAAATGGTCTGACGCTGTTAAATCTGCCGTCATCGCTACGCTACATCATTACCGGCTGCGTGCTGGCGATTGCGGTGATTATTGACTCGCTGGCCCGTCGTTCCCGCGTATCGCACGGACGTGCCTGAGAAGGATGAACGCGGTGTGCCCCGGTGAAGGCCGCGGCACACCGCAGAGAGCGTTATTTCAGGGAGCTCACCAGCGCCTTGCGGCTGTCTTCAAGGGAGACGACCCGGCTACAAACGTCTTTGCCAAATTTCTGGAAATCCGCTTCCTGGTTTTTCCACTCTTCCTGAATTGCCGTTTGCAGGCCGCCGAGGCTGCCGAGGATCCCCTGCAGCGGATTGCCCCCGCCTTTCAGCACTGCCTTTGCGCCCATCTCGTTGATGCTGTCCTGCAGAATGCCGCCCATCGCCTGATTAACCAGCTGCTGGCCGTCGGCGCGCACCTGATCGATCGCTTTGTAATGGAAAGTCAGGCCGTCGCTGCGACGTTCAATAATGCGGTTCATCTGGGTTTTCAGCTGCGCGTCAAGTTTGGTCAGACGACTATGCATACTGCTGCTGGCGCCAACCTGCTCGGTAATGATTTTATCCAGCGCCTGACGCCCTTTTTCGACTCGCGAACGCGCGCCGTCATCAATCCACGGCAGGCTGCTGCGCAGGCCGGCCTGATAGTCCTGGGCCTGCTCACGCTGGGCCGCAGACAGAGAATACTGTTTTCCGTTATAGGTCAGATTGCCGTCCGGTTTAATCACCAGATCGCCGTTCTCCCCGGTTACCTGCACCTGATGCGGGCTGAGGATCACGTCGTCACGCGGCGTGACGCTACATTGGTAGTCCGCGTGCGCGGACAGAGCGGTAACGGACAGCGCCACCGCCAGCAGCGTTTTGCGCATCATAAAACTCCCTTAAGACAAAACGGGTCGGCAATTGCCGACCCTTGTCAAACTTAGTCCCACCAGACGTCAAAAAGTTCGCTGGTGCGCACATCGGCAAGCCCGCGATCTTCCAGCCACTTACGCACGATAGCCTGATGCTCCTCGGTACATTTACCGATTTCCTGCAGGCAGATTAGCCCTTCCCAGGAGAGGTAACCGCTGCCGTCAAACGCCAGTTTGTTCGGCTCGATCACTTCCTCAATCAGGTCATTCACGGTGCGATCGATATGCTCTTCAGTGCTCCCTTCCGGAAAACGCCATGCGACGGAAAAACCGATTTCCTGAAACTCGTCGATATGCATTTTTTTACGCAGACGACGGCTACGATTCTTTGCCATTATTTCACCCTCTCGAACATTAAGTCCCATACGCCGTGGCCAAGACGATGGCCACGCTGTTCAAATTTGGTTACCGGACGCGATTCCGGGCGCGGTACATAATCGTTGCTTTCTGACAGGTTACGATACCCTTCCAGCGATGACATCACTTCCAGCATATGCTCAGCATACGGCTCCCAGTCGGTCGCCATGTGGAAGACGCCGCCCAGTTTAAGCTTGCTTTTCACCAGCTCAGCAAAAGGCGCCTGCACGATACGGCGTTTATTATGACGCGCTTTATGCCACGGGTCAGGGAAAAACAGCTGCACCATGTTGAGAGAATTATCCGGAATCATGGTGTGGAGCACCTCGACCGCATCGTGACACATCACGCGCAGGTTGTGTACACCCTCTTCTTCGGCGGAGGCCAGGCAGGCACCGACGCCCGGTGAGTGAACTTCGATACCGAGGAAATTCTGCTCAGGCTTCGCTTGCGCCATCGCCACCAGCGAAGCGCCCATGCCGAATCCGATCTCCAGCGTAGTCGGCGCGTTGCGACCAAACAGCGCGGCGAAGTCGAGCGGCGCATCGTTGAACTCAACGCCCATCACCGGCCAAATGTTATCCAGCGCATGCTGCTGCCCTTTGGTCAGGCGGCCCTGGCGGCGGACGAAGCTACGAATACGGCGCAGCGGGCGGCCGTTTTCATCGAATTCCGGAGATATGACGTCGTTTTTCATAAAAGTTAGGTCTGCTTGTGAGAGTGTTCGGAAAACGGGCATTATCCAAAGTTACCCGACGGATGCAAGGGTTTACAGCCTGTCGCCCTTATGCTGCAATCTGCCACCCTGATATCGCGATTCCGGAGCTGTAGCTTTGACTTTTCTCGCCGCGCAATTTTCAGCCCAGGTGCTGGACTGGTACGACAAATACGGGCGTAAAACCCTGCCATGGCAAATGGGTAAAACGCCTTACAAAGTATGGCTCTCCGAGGTGATGTTGCAACAAACGCAGGTCGCTACGGTGATTCCCTATTTCGAACGCTTTATGGCCCGCTTCCCGACGGTAACCGATCTGGCCGCGGCGCCGCTGGATGAAGTGCTGCATCTGTGGACCGGACTGGGCTATTACGCCCGCGCGCGCAATTTACATAAGGCGGCGCAGCAGGTGGCGAGCCTGCACGGCGGCGAATTCCCGCAAACCTTTGACGAAGTGGCGGCGCTGCCCGGCGTCGGGCGTTCCACGGCCGGCGCGATTTTATCCCTCTCCCTTGGCAAGCATTACCCCATTCTCGATGGCAACGTGAAGCGCGTGCTGGCCCGCTGCTATGCGGTCAACGGCTGGCCGGGGAAAAAAGAGGTTGAGAAACGATTATGGCAGATCAGCGAAGAGGTCACGCCGGCAAAAGGGGTCGAGCGCTTTAACCAGGCGATGATGGATCTCGGGGCGATGGTCTGCACCCGCTCGAAACCCAAATGCGAGCTCTGTCCGTTAAGTAACGGCTGCGTCGCTTACGCAAACCATTCATGGGCACAATATCCTGGCAAAAAACCAAAGCAGACCATTCCGCAGCGAACGGGCTATTTCCTGCTGATGCAGCACGGCAATGAAGTATTGCTTTCCCAGCGTCCGCCGGTCGGCTTATGGGGCGGATTATTCTGTTTTCCGCAGTTTGAAGAGGAGGCCGCACTGCGCGAATGGCTGGCTCAGCGCGGGATAAAGGATGATGATCTGACGCAGCTGACCGCGTTCCGCCACACTTTCAGCCATTTCCATCTGGATATTGTGCCGATGTGGCTTAGCATAGATTCATCTGGCGCATGCATGGATGAAGGCAGCACACTCTGGTATAACTTAGCGCAGCCGCCGTCGGTTGGACTGGCGGCTCCCGTGGAGCGCTTGTTGCAACAGTTGAAGGCCGGGGCTCTTGCATAGCTTTCTGGCGAATAAAGAGGATGACTAATGAGCAGAACGATTTTTTGTACTTTCCTGCAGCGTGAAGCGGATGGCCAGGATTTCCAGCTGTATCCGGGTGAGTTAGGCAAACGCATCTATAACGAGATTTCGAAAGAGGCATGGGCTCAGTGGCAGCACAAGCAAACCATGTTAATCAACGAGCAAAAGCTCAACATGATGAACGTGGAGCATCGCAAGCTGCTGGAACAGGAGATGATCCAGTTCCTGTTTGAAGGGAAAGATGAGCACATTGAAGGCTACACGCCGCCTGAAAAAAAGTAAGAGTCCTCTGACTCTTAAGCACAACAAACACAACGCACACACCCGGAATGATGAAAAAATATTTAGCGCTAGCGCTCATTGCGCCTTTGCTCGTTTCGTGTTCCAGCTCAAATAAAAAGGGCGATGGGTATAACGAGGCCTGGGTTAAGGACACCAACGGCTTCGATATTCTGATGGGTCAGTTCGCCCATAACATCGAAAATATTTGGGGTTATAACGAAGTTCTGCTCGCCGGGCCGAAAGACTACGTTAAGTACACCGATCAGTATCAGACCCGTAGCCACATCAACTTTGATGAGGGCACCATCACCGTCGAGACCATCGCCGGTACCGATCCGACCGGCCGTTTACGCCAGACCATCATTAAGACGCTGCTGATGGGCGACGATCCGGGGTCAATCGACCTCTATTCCGACGCCGATGATATCCAGATTTCGAAAGAGCCGTTCCTTTACGGACAGGTGGTGGATAACCACGGCGATCCGATTCGCTGGGAGTGGCGGGCCTCGCGCTATGCCGATTATCTGTTGCAAACGCGGCTGAAAAGCCGCAGCAACGGCCTGCGGATGATCTATAGCATTACCATTAATCTGGTGCCGAACCACCTCGACAAACGTGCGCATAAGTACATCGGCTACGTTCGCCAGTCGGCGCGGAAGTATGGCGTCGATGAGTCGCTGATTCTGGCGATTATGCAGACCGAATCCTCTTTTAACCCGTACGCCGTGAGCCATGCTGATGCGCTGGGTCTGATGCAGGTTGTGCAGCACAGCGCCGGGAAAGATGTCTTCCGTGCGCAGGGGAAATCGGGGCTGCCAAGCCGCAGCTATCTGTTCGATCCGGCGAATAACATTGATACCGGCACCGCCTATCTGGCGATGCTGAATAATGTGTATCTGTCAGGTATCGATAACCCGACCTCGCGCCGCTATGCCGTGATCACCGCGTATAACGGCGGCGCCGGCAGCGTATTGCGCGTCTTCTCCAGCGATAAGGTCCAGGCGGCCAATATTATCAACAGCATGACGCCGGGGGATGTCTATTCCACCCTCACCAACCGTCACCCGTCGGCGGAATCGCGCCGCTATCTTTATAAGGTGAATACGGCGCAGAAGTCCTACCGCCGGAAATAAGGTTATCTCCTCGCCCGCCCCTTTCCCGAGCAGAGAGGGTCGGGTTTTCCCGCTTCACCTCGCCTTTCCCATAGGAAAATGTTATTTGCATCACAATCTAATCTGCAAATTAATGGGGATTGCATTTTTTTGCGGAAGGTAACAAAACATCGCGGCGTTAACTGATAGAATTTCATCAAATTGAAACCCTGAATGTAATTATCACAACACATCCCCCGCTTACTCGTGAGGAAAATAACATGAACCTTAAGCTGCAGCTTAAAATATTGTCGTTTCTGCAGTTCTGCCTGTGGGGTAGTTGGCTGACTACACTTGGCTCCTATATGTTTGTGACGCTCAAGTTCGACGGTGCGTCTATCGGCGCCGTTTACAGCTCGCTCGGCATTGCGGCAGTTCTGATGCCAACGCTGCTGGGTATCGTGGCGGATAAATGGATCAGCGCGAAGTGGGTTTACGCGCTGTGCCATCTGGTGGGGGCAGGTACGCTGTTTATGGCGGCCCAGGTCACCACGCCTGGGGAGATGTTCTTTGTGATTCTGCTTAACTCGCTGGCCTATATGCCAACGTTGGGCTTAATCAACACGATTTCCTACTACCGTCTGAAATCCGCCGGTCTGGATATTGTGACCGATTTCCCACCGATTCGTATCTGGGGCACCATCGGCTTTATTATGGCGATGTGGGGCGTCAGCTTCGCGGGCTTCGAGCTGAGCCACATGCAGCTCTACATCGGTGCGGCGCTCTCCGTTGTCCTCGCGCTGTTCACCCTGACGCTGCCGCACGTTCCGGTCTCCAATCAGCAGAAAAACCAGAGCTGGAGCAGCATGCTTGGCCTCGATGCCTTTGCCCTGTTCAAAAACAAGCGGATGGCGATTTTCTTTATTTTCTCCATGCTGTTAGGCGCAGAGCTGCAAATCACCAACATGTTCGGCAATACCTTCCTGCACAGCTTCGATAATAACCCGCTGTTCTCCGGGAGCTTTATCGTTGAGCACGCGTCGGTGATGATGTCGATTTCCCAGATCTCCGAAACCCTGTTCATTCTGACTATTCCGTTCTTCCTGAGCCGCTATGGCATCAAGAACGTGATGATTATCAGTATTTTCGCCTGGATGCTGCGCTTCGGTCTCTTCGCCTATGGCGATCCGACCCCGTTCGGCACCGTGCTGCTGGTTCTGTCGATGATTGTTTACGGCTGCGCCTTCGACTTCTTCAACATCTCCGGCTCGGTGTTTGTTGAGAAAGAGGTGAGACCTGAAATCCGCGCCAGCGCCCAGGGGATGTTCCTGATGATGACCAACGGCTTCGGCTGTATCCTCGGCGGCGTGGTGAGCGGGAAAGTGGTGGAGATGTATACCACCAACGGCATCACCGACTGGCAGCCTGTCTGGCTGATCTTTGCTGCCTACTCGTTGGTTCTGGCCATCGCCTTCATCGCGCTGTTTAAATACAAACACGTGCGTGTACCGGCCGGCGCGCAGACCACCCCCGCGCATTAACCGATTGTTCCCTCCCCTCTCTTCGGGGGGAGGGAAATTAACCGCACTTCCCTAAAACCCACGCCACCGACAGTAAATCCGCGCTCCCTCCCGGGCTTAAATGACGCTTTATCAGCGCCCGGTCCATCTCCAGTAAACGCCGGCGATCCCAGCCGTTTGCCAGCAGCGTTCGCGCATAGCTCTGCACATATCGCAGCCCATGAATACCGCCGCGCGACACCAGATTACTGTCCGGATTCACCGCCATCAGGCGCAGGAGCAAATCATGCAGCTGGCGGCCGTTCCACTGAGGCAAGACGCGACGTACCGTCGCAAAACCACTTTCCGCCTCACCGCGGGCGCCGGTTAAACCCAGCTGCCGGAACTGACGTTCGCCTGCGGTTGCTGCCGCGCTGCGGCCAGCCAGCTCGCGCGCCACCAGCCCCCGGCACAGAATTCCCACTTCGCGACAGAGGTTTGACGCGGTCACCTCCCGCACCCTTCCGGCGGCAAAACAGAGTAGCCCGAGAGCAAATATCCCCCCTTTATGAGTATTCACGCCACCGGTTGCGGCATACATTGCCTGCTCGCAGGCAATGCCCATCGGGCGTAGCAGGCGCAACTGCTCGCCTGCCGGTTGGTCTGCGTAGTCACTCCCCAGCGCGGTAAAGCGGGAGAGCCACGGCGCAATCGCGGTAATACTGCGGACAAACAGAGCGTGGTCCATATCGTGATGAGACCCGTTGTTGAGTCGGTCCACCAGCCCCGGCTTAGGGGTCAGCTCCAGCTCCTGCCACAGAGCCTCTTCCGCCAGACGAGGGACCTCAATGGCGCAAAATTTAGTCGCGGGCAAACCAGTCATTGATAATCTTCTCCACACTTCCCACCACCTGCCCGACCGGATGCTTGCGCGAGCGAGAGCAGACATGCGCCGGCTCATCACACACCAGGCAACGGCGCATGTGCAGGCCAAGCGCCAGGCGGCCAACGTGGCCATCCTGCGGGCAGATCACATCCAGGTCCCACAGCCTGCCGAGCGGATGGCTCTGCTCCAACGCCACGCAGTGGGCCTTGATCTCCGGCGCATTGTGCGCCACGGACCACATCGCCTCAGGCCCCGTCGGGAGCCACAGTATCTGGCGATCCCGCACCGGCCAGCGGTTCTCCCACAGCAGCTGGTCGCACATCTGTAGCGCCACGCCCATCGTATTGCGGTAGCGGAGACTATTTTTTACCGTTCCCGGTGTCACCAGGGTCAGCGAAATAATCGGCTGTTGATAACGTTTTAGCCAGTCAGCCTGGCGCGCCGCGCGGCATTCTTTCGCCGCCAGCCACGCCTCAAGGCTGACACCCGCCGCCACGGGTGTCGCAGTGTTCATGTCGCTACTCCTTAACCTGGCGCACGGTATCAATCACCCGCCCGTCGCGGTAGCGAATGACGCCGACGATTTTGTCGGTGAATTCAATGGGTTTGGGGATCCCGCTTAGCGAGATAGCCCGCGCATACAGCGCGTCGATATCGACGATGTTCATCCCGGCGGCAATCAGGCGCGCGCGGATCTCCGGTCGCGCCGGATTCACCGCAATCCCGTGGTCAGTGACCAGCACATCGATGCTTTCTCCCGGCGTCAGTCGCGTCGTCACCCGCTTGACTACCGTGGGAATGCGGCTGCGCAGCAGCGGGGCGACGACAATAGTCAGGTTTGCCGCTGCCGCCACATCACAGTGACCGCCGGACGCCCCGCGCATCACGCCGTCGGAACCGGTAATCACGTTAACGTTGAAATCGACGTCGATTTCCAGCGCGCTGAGAATAGCCACGTCCAGCTGGTCGCAGCTCGCCGCCTTGCTGCCCGGGTTGGCATAAACGTTGGTGGAGATCTCCACGTGATTGGGATTGCGCGCCAGCGAAGCGGCCGCCTGACCGTCAAAGCACTGGGTATCGAGCAGCTTTTCAATCAGCCCCTTCTCATGCAGATCCACCAGACTGCCGGTAATCCCACCCAGCGCAAAGCGGGCTTTCACGCCGCTGCGCTCCATCTTCTCTTCCATAAAGCGGGTGCAGGCGGTAGCCGCCGCCCCGGAGCCGGTCTGCATCGAAAAACCGGCTCTGAAGTAACCGGAGTGCTCAATCACATCTGCCGCATAGCGGGCGATCATCAGTTCACGCGGGTTACTGGTGACGCGCGCCGCACCGACGCTGATCTTCGCCGGGTCGCCCACGCTATCAACCTGCACGATGTAATCCACCTGATCCTGCATCAGGCTCGCCGGCATATTGGGGAATGGCACCAGTTCTTCAGTCAGCAGCACCACCCGCCGGGCAAAGTGCGCATCGACCATCGCATAGCCGAGCGAACCGCAGCAGGAGCGCCCGTGGGTCCCGTTGGCATTGCCGAACTCATCGCTGCACGGCACACCGAGAAACGCGACGTCAATGTTCAGTTCGCCATCCTGTAGTAATTTCACCCGCCCGCCGTGGGAATGGATCTGCACCGGCTCATCCATCACTCCGTGGGAGATAGCCTCCGCCAGTTTCCCGCGCATCCCTGAGGTATAAATGCGGCGAATCACTCCGTTCTGGATATGTTCGATAAGGGCATCGTTGCAGGTCATCAGTGAGCTGGAAGCCAACGTCAGGCCTTTAAAACCCATTTGCGCAAGCTTCGCCACTACGCTGTTAATCACCCGATCGCCTTCACGGAAGGCATGGTGAAAGGAGATAGTCATTCCGTCCTGCAGGCCGCTGCGCGCCACCGCCTCTTCGAGGGATGCACACAGCTTACGACGATGCTTTTCCTCCACGTCGGCCAGCCAGGGCGTAGCGCTGAGGGCAGAATCAAACGGTTTTAAATCCCGCAGATGAGGGAAGGTCGCATGGAGAAGTTCTGTCTGGTTCATTGTTTTATCCTTAACGGCGCACGCCGGAGGCGGCCGCGCGTTCCAGCACTCTCTGTGCGTGGTTAATAATCGGGGCATCGACCATTTTGCCGTTGAGCGAGACCACGCCCAGGCCATTGCGTTCCCCCTCCTGCGCGGCTTCAATCACTAACTGCGCGTGTTCGACCTCCTGCCGGGTTGGCGCATACGCATTGTGCAGCAGGTCAATCTGACGCGGGTTAATCAACGATTTGCCGTTAAAGCCCATTTTGCGGATCAACTCGACTTCGCGCAGGAATCCGGCTTCGTCGTTCACATCTGACCACACCACGTCGAAGGCATCGATACCGGCTGCCCGGGCGGCATGCAGTACCGCGCAGCGGGCGTAGAACAGTTCGGTACCGTCGCTGCGCTCGGTCTGCATATCCATCACATAATCAAAGGCCGCCAGCGCAATCCCAATCAGCCGCGGGGAACGACGGGCAATGGCCACGGCGTTAATGACGCCAACGGCCGACTCAATCGCCGCCATGATGCGGGTGGACCCCACTTCACGCCCGCAGTCGCGCTCGATACGCACCAGGTGGCTTTCCAGTTCGTCAATATCTTCCGGAGTATCGGTTTTCGGCAATCGGATCACGTCCACGCCAGCCCGCACGGCGGCTTCCAGATCCAGCAAGCCAAACGGCGTGCTCAGCGGGTTAATGCGCACCACGGTTTCGATATCCTGATACATCGGGTGCTGGAGCGCATGCCAGACCAGCAGCCGCGCGCTGTCTTTCTCACGCAGCGCCACCGCGTCCTCAAGATCGAACATGATCGAATCGGGACGGTAAATAAAGGCGGTAGAGAGCATGGCTGCGTTAGCGCCCGGCAGGAATAACATGCTACGACGGAGCCTGTTCATCACAGTGTCCTCCAGTCGATATGCGGTTCATCGACGGCGCGCAGCACCGCGCTTTGCAATCGCGCACGAATGACGCAATCCAGCGCGCCTTTGTCTTCGATGATAATCAATCCCTGCCGCACCGCCATCGCGCGCAGCGTTTCCTCAACCACCTGACGAATCTGCTCGCCAAACTGCTTCATCACTTCACTGTGGATGACAATCTCCAGCTCGCCGTCGGCGGGGGCGATTTTCACCATCAGGTCGCTGGACTCCTGCGTACCGGCCAGCGCCTCCCTTACAATTTTCATGTTCGTTTCCTGATAGTTAAGCGACTTCCGCGCTGTAGTGCGCTTCGAGATGCGCGAAAGTGGATTCCGGGACAATGTCCCGAATACGAGAATACTGTTCTGTCTTAAGTAAACGACGGACTTCCGAGGCCGAAATGGCGCTGCCCCCGGCCTTGATACGGGCCACCTCCTCAACGTGGATGTGGCCAGCCAGCAGTTCATGCAGCGTCTGGTTGTACTGACGGGTGATATCGCAAAACGGCTCGGAGCCGATAAAACGATGGGTAATGCCGAGAGACGGCGCGATGTAGTCGCGAAAGATCAGCACGTCGATTTCGCTCCACGCCTGCTGCACTTTTCCGCTCTCTTTCAGGAAGTAGGCCGGAAAAGTGGCGCGCGAGATGATGTACTGCGAGCCCTCGTGCACGGAGACATTCGACAGATGTGCCACTCCGGCCCGTACCATCTCCAGACGCGCGGTGAACGGAAAGAAAGAGGCGTCTTCACGTACCACAAACAGATGCAGCCAGTCGCAGCGTGCCGCCGCGTGTTCCACCAGATGGCGGTGCCCAAGCGTGAACGGATTAGCGTTCATGACAATCGCGCCGATATCCTGGCCGGGCCGGCGCTCCTGGCGCAGCGAACGGCAGTAGCGCGTAATGCCCTGCGGCGTGTTTTCCATCAATACCGCGTTATTGCCACTGCGGGCGACAGGCCAGAAGCCGCTGCGGGCAAAGCGCTCCTCGTTGCAGGGCCGGGTGCAAAGGAAGAGATGAAAATGGCCGCGCGCGAGGGCGACGTTTTCCACTTCCGCCAGCAGCCGCGCGCTAAGGTTCACACCGCGCAGCTGCTCATCGACCGCCACGCATTTGATAACGTTGGCGGCCAGCCCCGCGCAGCCCACCAGCTGCCTTCCGGACCAGGCCTCAACAAACAGCGTGATATCGTTGTCCATCCCCAGACCGCTGTCCGTCAGCAGGTAACGAATCTGGCTCAGACGTTCCGGGTGTTGGGCCACTTCCGTGAAGCGAAAGTCGATAGCGGGTTGCGAGTCCATCATCACGCCCTACTCAGTGTGCCGTCGTCAGCGTGCTGGCTGGCGCTTCCATGATCACATTACTGAGATGGCCAATATGCTCAATCTCAACCTCAATGCGATCGCCCTCCTGCATAAACAGCGGCGGGTTACGCTTTTTCCCCACCCCGCCCGGCGATCCGGTGATGATCACATCGCCCGGGCTTAAGCGGGTGAAGGTGCTGATGTACTCGATAAGCTCCGCCACCTTGTGGATCATGCTGCTGGTGTTGTCGTCCTGAACCATCCGGCCGTTCAGCCAGGTGCGGATCGTCAGCTGATGCGGATCCGGGATCTCATCCGCGGTCGCCATCCACGGGCCGAATGCGCCGGTCTGCCGCCAGTTTTTCCCCGCGGTAAACCAGCTGTGCTGCCAGTCGCGTGCGGAGCCATCCATGTAGCAGCTGTAGCCGGCAACGTGGCGCAGCGCCTCCTCGCGACGGATGTTTTCGCCGCTTTTGCCGATAATCACCGCCAGTTCGCCTTCGTAGTCAAATTCGCTGGAATGGCGCGGTTTCAACACCGGCGCGTTGTGCGCCGTCTGCGAATCCGGGAAACGAACAAACAGCGTCGGCGCCGGATTGTGCTGGTCGAACTCTTTGCGCTTTTCGGCATAGTTCATGCCGACGCAGAGGATTTTTTCCGGCTGCTCAATCACCGGCAGGAAGGTGACGGCGCTCATCGGCACATCGACCGCATCGTTGAGATAGCGGCCGGCTTCCGCCAGCCCGTTGCCCTGCAGCAGCGCCTTGAGGTCACCGTAGCGATCGCCGAGGCGACGACCTAAATCGATCATCCCTTCCGCCTTGACGATGCCAAAGCTACGGGAACCCTGATAGATAAAGCTTGCGAGTTTCATGATGTTTTCCTGAAAACTTAAACGAGGAAGTTGCCGAGAACCAACAGCGAGATGGAGACGTTGATCGCCCCGCCGATGCGGGTGGCAATCTGGGCGAATGGCATCAGGCTCATACGGTTGCCGGCGGTCAGAATCGCCACATCGCCGGTGCCGCCCTGTCCGCTCTGGCAGCAGGAGACGATGGCGACATCAATCGGATGCATGCCAATCTTTTTGCCGACGAAGAAACCGGTCGCCACCAGCGCAGAGACGGTGCTGATAATCACCAGCAGGTTGCTGACGGTGAAAGCGGCGACCAGTTCGTGCCATGGGGTGATCGCTACGCCAACGGCAAACAGGATGGGATAGGTCACAGAGGTCTGGAAGAATTTGTAGACCACCTGAGAACCTTCAAGAATGCGCGGGGAGACGCCATTAAACAGCTTCACCAGCACCGCCATAAACAGCATGCCAACCGGTGCAGGCAGACCAATCAGCTTGTGGCCCAGCATCCCCAGCATATACAGCAGTACCGCCAGTAGCGCGCCGGAAGCGATGGTGGTGACGTCGACTTTGCCGGAGAAGGCAGGCTGTGAGGCCGTTTCGTCGGTATTCGCGCGGTTTGGCATCAGCTGGCCTTCACCGGTCAGGTGCGGATAGCGTTTGCCGAGTTGGTTCAGACAGCCGGAGATGATAATGGCGGTGAGGCCGCCCAGCATCACCATCGGCAGGACGCGTCCCAGCGCCACGCCCTGATCCATATGCAGCAACGTCGCATAGCCGATCGACAGCGGGATCGCCCCTTCACCCACGCCGCCCGCCATGATCGGCAGAATGATAAAGAAGAAGATCTGGAATGGTTCGAGGCCGAGCGCCAGCCCCACCCCCATGCCGACGATCATGCCGACGATTTCCCCGCACAGCATCGGGAAGAAGATGCGCAGGAAGCCCTGGATCAGCACGGTGCGGTTCATACTCATGATGCTGCCGACAATAATGCAGCAGATATAGAGATAGAGGATGTTGGTGGATTTGTAGAATTTGGTGGTGGACTCCACCACCACGTCCGGCAGCAGGCCGTAATAAACCAGCGCGGAGGGGATGAAGGTGGCGCAAATCGCCGCCGCGCCGAGCTTGCCGACAATCGGCAGACGCTTGCCGAATTCACCGCAGGCAAAACCAAAAAACGCCAGCGTGGCAACCATCACCACGATATCGCTCGGTAACTTCCCCCCCAGACAATCGATGGCGATCAGCAGCCCGGCAAGAACAAACAGCGGTAAAGGAATAATCCCCACTTTCCAGCTATCCATAATATGCCACCAGCGCTCTTTGAGCGAAGGTTTATGAATATCAATTGGGTCCTGGGTAACAGAGAAAGAATCGTCAGTTGTGCTCATGATTAAGCCCCTTGGTTATTTTGTGCAGGCAGCTTAATGTGCCCGAAGCAGACTTAATGTGAGGCTCAGCATATTAAAACCGAAACTTTAATGGACGCTATGGTTTTAATGGTTTCTTTTATTTAATGTGATTCACAGTTTATTTATTAGCGTGGTTTTTATGGTTTATTTTCTAAAACGAATAAACAAATAACATTTATTAACCTAAATTTAAGATCTGTGGCGACAGCAATATTTTTCTCATGCAGAGCGCTTGTGCAAAGGATCACAAGTTTCCGGCAAAGCAGATGTCAGCCGGAAAAAAGATGATATATTAGCCACTTCCCTTGATACCCAGCGTGATAGCGATGAAAGTTTCATTTCAAATAAAGCTGTTCATTTCACTGACGGCCTTTTTCTCAGTGCTCTTCGTGCTGTTAGGAGGCTATTATTATATTGATGTCGAAAAACAGCTGTATATGGAAATGAGCACGCGGGCAAAAATACAAGCAGAAGAGATCGCCATCATCCCTGTATTACGTGAAAATGTCGCCCGCAAGGATATTAGCGCAATCACTAATTTTATGCATAAAATAGCGGCGCGCAGTGACGCCAGTTTTATTGTCGTCGGCGATAATCAGGGCCGTCATTTGTTTCATTCGGCGTTCGCCGACCGGGTCGGCACTCTGCTCGTCGGCGGTGATAATGAGGAGGTGCTGAAGGGCAAAACCACCACCACCATTCGCCAGGGGGGTTTAGGGATTTCGCTACGCAGCAAAGCACCGATCTTCAGCGATGACGGTCAGGTGGTGGGGATTGTCTCCGTGGGCTACCTCACCAGCTACCTCGACACCATTACCGTCAGTAAAGCCGTCAATATTCTGCTCGCTGCCGTTTTGCTGCTCGTTGCCCTGTTCGTGTTCTCGTGGTTTTTTACCCGCAGCATTAAGAAGCAGATTTTCTCGCTGGAGCCGCGTGAAATCGGCCTGCTGGTGCGCCAGCAAAAAGCGATGATGGAGTCAATCTACGAAGGGGTGATCGCTATCGACGACCATCTGCGGATCGAGGTGATCAACCAGGCTGCGCGGAAGCTGCTGGGCCTGAACCAACCCGCCCGACAGCTGCGCGGGCAGCCGATCGGCCAGGTGATCGCCCCCGTCCCTTTCTTCTCACCGCAAACGATGCTGCAACGGGACACGCATGATGAGATCTGTCGGTTCAACGATCTGACGGTGATCGCCAGCCGCGTACGGATCATGCTGGAGGATTCGCTGCAGGGCTGGGTGATAACCTTCCGCGATCGCAATGAGATAGACACCCTCAGCGCTCAGCTCAGCCAGGTGAAACGCTATGTCGACAATCTGCGCATCATGCGCCATGAGCAGCTCAACCGCATGACCACGCTCTCCGGCCTGCTGCATATGGGGCGTTATGAGGAAGCCATTGGCTATATTCAGGCCCAGTCAGAACACGCCCAGGAGCTGCTGGACTTTATCTCGTCGCGCTTTCATTCGCCAACGCTGTGCGGTCTGCTGTTAGGCAAGGCCTCCCGCGCCCGCGAAAAAGGGGTGCAACTCAGCTTCGATCCGGCCTGCCGGATGGAGAGCCCCTTCGCCCCGCTTGCCGAAGCAGAGCTGATTTCGATTATCGGCAACCTGCTGGATAACGCCATTGAAGCGACGCAGCGCGCGCCGCTGCCGCACGAGGCGGTAGAGGTGCTGATTAAGCTCAACGCCCGTGAGCTGATTATTGAAGTCGCCGACCGCGGCGTCGGCATTACACCGGCCTTGCGCGAGAGGATATTTGAGCGCGGCATCACCACCAAAACCTGCGGCGACCACGGTATCGGACTGTACCTGATCGACAGCTATGTCAGCCAGGCTGGCGGAACGATCGAGGTCGCCGACAATATGCCCCGCGGCGCGATTTTTTCACTGTTTATTCCCGCCACGGGAAGCGCCTGGCGCCCGGAACAGGAACTGGAAGAGACCGACTATGCAACATGAACTTATCGATGTACTGATCGTGGAAGACGAGCACGCGTTGGCGCAGCTGCATGCGGAGCTGATTGGCAAACATCCGGGCCTGCGGCTGGTGGGCATTGCGTCATCCCTGGCCGACGCGCAGACGCAAATTGAGAGTAAGCAGCCGCAGCTGGTGCTGCTGGATAATTACCTGCCGGACGGGAAAGGCATTACGCTTATCGGTAATGCGCTGCTGGCACGTACCCCCTGTTCGGTCATTTTTATCACCGCCGCCAGCGATATGGATACCTGTAGCCTGGCGATCCGCAACGGCGCGTTCGACTACATCCTCAAGCCGGTATCGTGGAAGCGTCTTAACCAGTCACTTGAGCGCTTTATGCAGTTCGCTGAACAGCAGCGGGTGTGGAAGATCGTCGATCAGCAAAACGTGGATTCCCTGTATCAACTGCAGGCGAAAAACTACCGTCAGGATAACGGCAGCAAAGGCATAGAGGGGAATACGCTGGCGCGGGTACAAAATCTCTTTAGCCACCATACGCTGCGCTGCTTTTCGGTGGACGAAGTCGCGAGCGCGACGGGACTGAGCAAAACCACCGCCCGCCGCTATCTGGAACACTGCGTGGAGAGCGGTTTTCTCAGCGTGGAGATGCAATACGGTAAGATTGGCCATCCGCGCAGAATGTACCGACATAGCGCGGGCTGAGCCACCGCATCCCCTCTCCCGACACACTGCGGGAGAGGGGTCGCTATTAAGAAAGGCGCATAGCCGCCTGGTTCAGCACATAGCCGTACAGCCGCTTGATGCCGTCAGAATCCGTTTCGCTATATACCCCCTGCAGCTCGGGTGAAAAACCGGGCAGCATGTTGACGCCCTCTTCCAGCGCCAGGAAATAGCGCAGTACCGCCCCGCCCCAAACTTCTCCCGGTACCACGCACAGCACGCCCGGCGGATACGGCAGCGCCCCTTCCGCGGCGACCCGGCCTTCGGCCTCGCTTAACCGCACCAGCTCAACGTTGCCGCGAATAAACTCGCGGTTTGCATCCTGGGGGTTCATCACCACGCGCGGGAAGCTCTGCTTGCGGAACATCTCTTTTTGCAGATCCTTCACGTCAAAGCTGACATACAGATCATGCATCTCCTGGCACAGCTCGCGGAGGGTATAATCGCGATAGCGAACCGGATATTTGTTATAGATAGTCGGCAGTACATCGGCCAGCGGCGTGTCGGCTTCGATATGCTGTTCAAACTGCTCCAGCATCGCCACCAGGCGGGCCATTTTTTCCGCACTCTCGGCCGGCGTAAGCAGGAACAGGATCGAATTCAGGTCGCACTTCTCCGGCACAATGCCGTTCTCACGCAGGTAGTGCGCCAGAATGGTCGCCGGAATACCGAACCCGGTATATTCGCCGCTTTCGGCGTCAATGCCCGGGGTAGTCAGCAATAGCTTACAGGGATCGACAAAGTACTGCTCGCTGGCATAACCCGCGAAACCGTGCCAGCTGGCGCCCGGTTCAAAGCTGAAGAAACGCCGCTCGCGGGCAATCGTCTCGGTAGGATAATCCTGCCATGGGCGACCCGCCACAGCCGGCGGAATAAACGGCTGTATCATTTTGCAGCGGGCGATAATCGCCTTGCGCGCTTCAATGCCCTGCACCACGCACTCTGCCCACAGCCGGCGACCGCTCTCTCCTTCATGGATTTTGGCGTTCACATCCAGCGCCGCAAACAGCGGGTAAAACGGACTGGTGGAGGCATGTAGCATAAAGGCGTTATTCAGCCGCTTATGCGGGCAGAATCGCGCCTGGCCGCGCAGGTGATTATCTTTTTTGTGGATCTGCGACGTTTGCGAGAACCCCGCCTGCTGCTTATGCACCGATTGGGTTACAAAAATGCCCGGATCGTTTTCATTCAATTCCAGCAGCAGCGGTGAGCAGTCGGCCATCATCGGAATAAACTGTTCATAGCCTACCCACGCGGAATCAAACAGAATGTAGTCGCACAGGCCGCCGATTTTATCCACCACCTGACGGGCGTTGTAGACCGTCCCGTCGTAGGTGCCCAGCTGAATGACCGCCAGACGGAACGGACGTGGCGCGTCGGCTTTTTCCGGCGCCACTTCCCGAATCAGATTACGCAGGTAGTGTTCATCAAAGCAGTGGTCATCGATGCCGCCGATAAAGCCAAACGGATTTCGCGACGCTTCGAGATAGACCGGCGTGGCCCCCGCCTGAATCAGCGCGCCGTGGTGGTTGGATTTATGGTTATTGCGGTCGAACAACACCAGGTCACCGCGCGTCAGCAGCGCGTTGCTGACCACTTTATTCGCCGCCGAGGTGCCGTTGAGGACAAAATAGGTTTTGTCGGCATTGAAAACCTTCGCCGCGAACTTCTGCGCATGCTTCGCCGAGCCTTCGTGGATCAGCAGATCCCCAAGCTTCACATCGGCATTGCACATATCGGCGCGAAAGACGTTTTCGCCAAAGAAGTCAAAAAACTGGCGGCCCGCCGGGTGTTTTTTAAAGAAAGCACCGTGCTGATGCCCCGGACAGGCAAAGGTGCTGTTGTCCATCTCGACGTACTGCGTCAGGGTATTGAAGAACGGCGGGAGCAGGTTCTCTTCATAGCTGCAGGCAGCGGCTTCCAGTTCGAGCCACTCCTGCTCCTTCCCGCCGATGATCGCCGTCACGCCGTCTGGCTTTGCCATGTCGCTATCGGTCAGCAGATAGACCGGCAGGTTAAAGCCGCTGCGTTTAAGCAGAGAGAGGATGCCGCTGCGGCTGTCCGCTGCGGTAATGACGACTGCCGCCACATCGGTAAAATCAGTACTGTCCAGCGCCACCACGCGACGGTGGGTAGAGAGATGAGAGACCAGCGCGTGGCTGGCGGCAATGTGCATTGATTTCATTAGCGCGAATACCCGTTTCCGGAGAGTAAAAGGCTTCAGGCAAGGCGTTGATGCCTTGCCCAACGAAATGTCAGGGTCCGACTGGATTCCAGCTCCGACCGCCAGACATCAGTAAAAGCAGACCGGGTCCGATCTTACTGTTGTCCTGCAGTGAGCATGCGCTGCCTTCACCGCATGGGGTGCAGGGAATCAGAATGCAGAGTAGCAAGATGAGACGGCTTACGCATCTGCGCGCAGCGGCAATGATGATGTACGGATGGGGTGATCATCGGCGGCCTCATCGCTGAAGAGAAGAAAATTCGCGCAATAATGTCACCTTTGACATACCTGCGCAAGATGAAATCTGTATGCAAACAGGCGACGTATTTGCAGGTCTTTACCCTGCTTTCGGGTCATAATGATGCCGTTGTCAGGGATAATGAACAGGAGCACTGCTATGGTGACAGGACCTTTTATTAATGCCGGCGCGGTCCTTTTAGGCGGCGTACTGGGCGCGCTGTTAAGCCAACGATTGCCGGAGCGAATTCGGACATCGATGACCTCTATTTTCGGTCTGGCCTCATTGGGGATTGGTATTCTGCTGGTAGTGAAATGCGCCAACCTGCCGGTGATGGTGCTCTCCACGTTGGTCGGCACGCTGCTTGGCGAAGCCTGCAATATGGAAAAAGGCATCAATACTCTGGTCAGCAAGCTTCAGCAGTGGCTCACGCCAGCGGGCAAAAAAAAGGCGCAGTTGAATACGTCGTTTATTCAGAGCTATGTCGCCATTATTGTCCTGTTCTGCGCCAGCGGTACCGGGATTTTCGGCGCCATGCGCGAAGGGATGACCGGCGATGCCAGCATTCTGATCGCCAAAGCCTTTCTCGACTTTTTCACCGCCACGATTTTCGCCTGCACGCTGGGATTTGCCGTTTCAGCTATTTGCGTCCCGATGCTGCTCATCCAGCTCACGCTGGCGGCCTGTGCATCGCTGATCATGCCGCTCACCACGCCGATGATGATGGCCGATTTCAGCGCCGTCGGCGGCATGCTGCTGCTGGCGACCGGGCTGCGCATCTGCGGAATTAAGATGTTTGCGGTGGTTAACATGCTACCTGCCCTGCTCCTGGCGATGCCGATTTCAGCGGCCTGGACGCTTTTTTTCACCTGAAAACGGGTGCTTTTAATTCAAACTGGTGATAGATTGTGCAGTCTGCATCGATTTAAATAAATTTCGTTGACGAAGCGAGGCGAATCGGTTTTAATGCGCCCCGTTGCCCGGATAGCTCAGTCGGTAGAGCAGGGGATTGAAAATCCCCGTGTCCTTGGTTCGATTCCGAGTCCGGGCACCAAATTTATATCAACGGACCTCCACGGAGGTCCGTTTTTGCATTCTGCGCCCGCCAAAATACGCACCTCGCGAATCATCCGTTTCCACAGAACTCCATCGAATTCCACCTGCATCAAGTTTCTTGTGCGGGTACATATGAGGGTATAGTCTGATTCGATAAAATTCTGTACCCTCATCCAACATCAGGAGCATAGCTATGGCACTGACTGACGCTAAAATCCGCGCAGCCAAACCGGATGAAAAACCTTATAAGCTGGCCGACAGCGGCAACATGTTTTTGCTCGTTCACCCTAATGGCTCCCGCTACTGGCGATTGCGCTATCGTCATCTCGGTAAAGAGAAAACACTGGCGCTTGGTCAGTATCCCGAAGTATCACTGTCTGAAGCGCGTGATAAACGCGATGAGGCCAGAAAACTCATATCTGACGGTATTGACCCGTGTGAACAACGGAGAGCGAAGAAAGGTGCACCGGAGGCCGTAAACACTTTTGAGCTCGTAGCCCGTCAATGGCATAAGAGCAATAAAAAATGGTCCGAAGCTCACAGCGAGAAGGTACTCAAAAGTCTTGAGTGTCACGTATTCCCCTATATAGGTTTACGCGATATCACAACGCTGAGAACACCAGATTTGCTGGTACCCGTCAAAGCGGCCGAAACCAAAGAGATATATGAGATTGCAGCCCGCCTTCAGCAACGTATCACTGCAATCATGCGCTATGCCGCCCAGTCCGGTATTATAAGTTATAACCCTGCTGTGGATATGTCCGGTGCGTTAACAACGGTGAAACGACAGCATCGCCCTGCTCTCGCCTTAAATCGCATTTCAGAGCTCCTTGAGCGACTAAATATATACAGAGGCCAGCCTCTCACCCGACTGGCAACAAAACTGACCCTGCTTATCTTCATCCGTTCAAGTGAACTCCGTTTTGCCAGATGGTCTGAGATCGACCTTGATAAAGCCATGTGGACCCTTCCCCCAGAGCGGAAACCCATTGAAGGGGTCAAATACTCGCACCGTGGCTCTAAAATGCGTACAGAACATCTGGTACCACTTTCGGTCCAGGCGCTGGATATACTGAAACAAATCCAGGCTATCAGCGGTGAACATGAGCTGATCTTTACTGGTGACCATAATCCCTGGAAACCTATGAGTGAAAATACGATCAATAACGCATTACGCCTGATGGGCTACGATACAAAGATCGATGTCTGTGGTCACGGCTTCCGGGCAATGGCTTGCAGTTCGTTGATTGAATCAGGATTATGGTCGAAAGATGCAGTGGAACGCCAGATGAGCCATCAGGAACGTAATGGCGTACGTGCGGCTTATATCCATAAAGCGGAATTTCTGGATGAGCGCAGACTGATGCTGCAATGGTGGGCTGACTTTCTTGATGCTAACCAAGAGGAAACAATTAGTCCGTTTGATTATACAAAACTCAATAACCCGATGCGGGCAAGATAAATCGTGTAGTACACAAATTACATACAGAAGGCACCTGGACTTTAACGTCCGGGTGCCTTCTTCTTTTTAACAACCGAAAAGCAGGAGATTTTATCAATGGTTACAATGTGTCCAAAATGTGGTTCTGAACGCGTTAGCGAACGTAACATTGGGAGGAAGGCTGGAGGTATTGCTGGAGGTGTGGCTGGAGCCCTTAGTGGAGCAAGCTCGGGGGCGGCAATTGGTTCTGTTGTGCCAGTTCTGGGAACTGCGACCGGGGCTGTTATTGGTGCTGTGCTGGGGAGGTTTGTGGCTGGTGCAACTACAGGAGCAGTTACCGGCTCAGCCCTTGATGGACTCCTGTTTGACAGATACGAGTGCGACGATTGTGGTCATACCTTTGACTAGAAGGCTATGAAAAATTTCATATCTTTATGATTTTAATGAATAAAAAATATCCACTACTTGCCTCATCAATTTTAATACACCACATCCCCCGCATAAACTGATCTACAAAAACGATCGATATCATTGTAATGATAGTTATAAACTATCAAAAATACATAATTGATCGCTTTTATCGATAGATATTGCAGATCAATTATTGAAATTCGATCGGTAATAACAATTTTACCTGCACTCATAACCTCCCTATCTTAGAAAGGATTTAATTAGAATCAGGCCAGGATTCTTACCGGGTGACAATAAGGAGATGCACCATGCGCCTATAGCAAGGAGGTTTCAATGCGGCAGGTATAAGTCTGCCCATCTATTCAACATGCTTACCGGACAAAGTGACGGCATTAAACCACCACTTCAGTCATTTATTGCTATTTTTCAAGGAGCCAACGATGGCATTTATTCTTTTACTTTTGTGGATCGGAGCATCGATAGTTATTGGTAAATTGGCTCAGGCCAGTGGCCGTTCGTTCTTCATATGGTTTGTTATCAGTATGCTTATAGACCCCATATTTGGTGCTATTCTTTTTGCTGTAGTCGTGAGGTCAAAATGAAACCAGACAGAATTAAGGGGCTTTTTAAAGCCTATCTTGGCAGTGGTGCTTTATTCATGTTGCTTGTTTGTACAGGGATTGTTGTTTTGTTAGGTCAATAAGGGAAATGATTACGTATTTTAATAATTATTTTATATTTACTGCCATCCCCCCCTCCGGTTCAACACTCTTGATGTATATCAGTATAACGTTCTCTGTAATATTTCGGCTATTATGTAAAGATAAGGAATTATCATGATAAACTATTATGAATATCTTGAACTGGATATGAATGCCAGCGTTGATGAATTAAACCATGCGATACAAAAAGTAAGTGAACGTGATGATGCAGATTTAAAATTCATCCGTGAAATGAAATCTATTTTGTTAAACGATGAAGCCAGGGTTCTGTATAATAACAAATTGATTTCTTTTATTGTTGGCGATCGTAAAAAGTCTGATTTGGTAAGCGCTGAGAATATTCGTGAATTATTAAATATAGACAACTCGTCGTTACATGAAAAATATATCTGGATTGCAACGGGATTGTTTGTTGTCGGCGTTTTATCCGCATGTTTGTTTAGTTTAGCTGTCAACTATACGGTTAATCTGTTCGTTATGATTGCCCTGGTTATTTTGTTCTATATGGACTGGAAGCTACTGGATAAACATGGTAAGGCAAGCTTTTCAAAATGGTGGATTCTTTTTTCGCCAGTTTATATTGCTAAACGTTGTAAAGCCGTTGGTCAGGGGAAAATGCTGTTGCTGGTCTGGCTTGGGATCTGGGTTGTATATGGCATCGGGAACTTTGCGTTCAACGGTAGCAAAGCGATGCTGGAACGTACAGCATGTGAGGTAGTAACGGATATCTATCATAAACAGTTACGTCAATACTCACAGCAATGTGAGAAGGTAACATTAACTGAAAGTGAAGGGAGACAGCACTATGGATTTGCTCAACTTAGTGATGGTACCACTAAGGATATTACCGTGACGGAACAATCAGATGGTAAGATTGTTGTATATATTGAATAGGCACTTTTGAGGCAAAGCACTTACCTTTGGGGTAAGTGCTTTTTATATATTGTTTATTTTTAGAGAAGGTTTGTATGAAATTTCTAAATGGAATTAAATATGTGACTGCTCTGGGGGTAGTTACTATCTCCTGTTCAGTAATAGCATCACCTTATGGAGATTCAGATGTCTTGTTCGGGTGTTTTATAAAAGGTAAAACCACTAAAGAGGTGGCTGTGTTAAGGAATAATAATGAGATCACTTATTTATTCGGTAAATCGGACATTAACGGAGGTGGTGGGGTTATTCCTGAAATCACTCTGGTAAAAAATGTGAGTCAGTTAAGTCAGTCCTGGAATTACAGTCGGGCTGAGGGGGTGTCGATACATACATTGAACATACCAGAAAACGAGTATACTTACTCTATTTCCTATATCGATGATGGAAAAAATACTGATGGGGAAATAACTATTTTAAAACAGGGAAAAGAAATCAGTACGATAAAATGCGATGATATCTGGGAACAACATCTGGGTGACAGCAATATGATGCATGGTATCCCCGATGAACATTCAGACAATATTAACGAATATGTAAGTAATAAATCCAACTCAAAATCAGAGAAGATACCATCTCAATCACCTGTTAAGATCAAAATAGAAGATACCACTTACAACTTCAAAGGTAATGTCAGTGCTGAGCACACTATAAGAAGACATGCTTATGTTTATGGTTTGAAGGATAGTGTAACGATTACTGGTTTAAGTATAGACCGTGGTAGTTGTTATCGGTGGAATACCCGACCAGTAACTCTGGGCTATGGTAAGGGTACAGATTTCTCTCTTGTTATCAGTCAAAAGGTTGCCTATGCAAACTCCGGGTGGAACTGGGTTGAGATGAATAATAAATACTCAAAATGTATGTGGACTGAAATTGAAATTAAAACCGATAGCGGTAATTATAATTTTAATCTTTCAAGATAAGTGGGAATAGAGTATTCTACACCTATATATACAAATGCTTAATCGCAAAATTTGATGAATAAGCATTTGTTGATATTTTATTTATTCCTAATGCAAGTCTATCTATATTACTAGTCGCTTGATGATGTAAGTGCAGATTACTTCAATGCTTGAATATTTGGATGTGCAGAGATTGGTATCACAGTTGTTAGCTTACTATCTTGCTTCGAACCGAGAAAAGAGTATTTATCCATTTGGAGATAAAATATTTCCTAATTGATACAATTGTATAGCGTCATAGAAATACTATTCGGTAATAAATCCTCTGTCTAAAATTAATCTGAATTGGAACTAAAAATATGCTTAAACAAATATCCAAAATATAACTTAATGTTTGTAATTATCACAATAATGTTTTTATGATTGTAAGTGAAAAATTTAAGCCGTAACAAATACAGTATCTACAATATCGATTTTTAACAGTTACATCAGTCAAACTTTAGCATGGCGAAGCTATTGCATTGATTGAAAAACTAAAATAACAAAGTGATTGTTTAATGAATTCTCTAGGAAATTAAAAAGACTAAGCCGTATTTATTTATACTTTTAATACGGCTATGTATGTAATTTAAATTAATCTATATCTTTACTTCATTTATTCTTTTTTGAAAGCTATCCATGAATATTTTTTCTCCAAACCCCATTACTAACCCAGCAGAAAATGCCAATATTGGATCACTTTCAATATTAGCTGAGTTAAAATTACCTAGTTGAATAATAATTACTCCCGCCTTCATCAGTAATGCAAGAGACATAGAGAAAATAATTATAAATATAATGCGAGAATAAATACTGATACTGTCACTTAAAATTGGGATAATTTCACTAAATTCAATCTTCTGAGTTCTGAATGCAAGTGAGAGCCAACATCCAGCACTAGCACCCATGCCAACTAATATCAATTTTGAAATATAAATTACATAAATATTTGTCTGAGAATTGACAATTCCTAAGTAAATTAAAAAACTTAAAAAAAACGGGATGAGAATTATTTTTAAATATCTTATTAAGATACTACTCCTGAGATATGGGGCTTTTTCATATAGAAGTTCTTGCTTAATTTTATCAATGCTATTCTGAGCAAGGATACATTGTGTTATATTTCCATTAAATGCAAGATCTGCAACAATAAATACTCTTTCATAATAGAAATTATACATTGAGTGATCATCGGCACAAAGCCGCTGCAGGACGAGCATAAATAACTCAATGTCATCTTTTAACTTGACAATGGCATCAGGGAATTCACTTACGTCATCCTCAACCTTGAAGAAGATATCTTTTAATTCATTATCAACTTCATATTTTGAGACCGTAAAATATTTATCATTTCCCATAAGTTATTTCCCGCAGAATCGGCATACTGATTTTGGTAAGGTAGGATTTTCTCTGCCCGTTATTGAAAACATTATCCCTAAACTGATCTTGTTTTTTAATATATCAATGCTTTTTTTTATTTCATCAATTTCTACCTGAGAAGCTTTCAGGCATGAAGCCGACTTTAAAGCGTCTAAACGATAAATAATTTGTTCAAAATCGTAAACCACTTCAGACTTCTTCATTATACTCTTACCTCATCACGGATAGTGATATCTTGAAATACAACACCTAAAGCTATTAAACTCTGACTCATTTCATTATATATCTTAGTGGCTTTTTTTGTTGGATCTTCGATTGTAATTATGACAGAAAATGGAATACCATCCAAAGGATGTGATACACCATCTCGAACTTGAGATGTAACCCTTAAACGCCAGTTTGATGAATTTCCAAATCCATTTTTACTGTATCTCTCATAAACTTTAGATGGCCACCATTTGAAACCGTGGTCAATCAGATTTTTTTCAAAATTAAGATCTGAACCAAGTCTATTATCCCAAATAGAATTAACAGCTTTGCTAAAATTACTTTCTGTTTTTTTTATTTTTTCTTGTTGTAAGGATGCATCAATATTAACTCTAATATATTCTTGACCATACTGCCTATCAATTGTTGGTGTATATACTAAAGACATTTTAACTTTCCCTTTACATTTTCTTGTTGCAGTTATCAGAGATTCTGGCCATATAAAGTTAAACTCAGCTACTTGTCCTTTTTTAATAATATCTTCAAAAATAAAAGTGAAGGAAGCTTCATCTCTATTTATAATATTAGAAGAATCACTTGGGAACCCGAATCCAACAAAGTCCTTGGCCTCTTTACCTAGGTTTTTTGAAGATAAACAATCAGGTATTTTTGCACTGTGAATTAGTAGTGCTTTGAGTGTATTTGTGTTAAGACTTTCATTTGATTTAAAATCAATTGTAGCGATCGATTTTGCTATATGTGGTGCTGCTAAACTAGTACCATGAGAGTTTAAGCATAAATGATTGTTTCCATCGAGTGTCACATAACAAGAATTATTTGGATCACCAATTCCACCAATATGCACTAAGTCAGGCTTTATTCCGTAAGCTGTCGCCGGTCCTCTTCGTGTATATCTTGTGGGTGCCTGAAAGGTTATTAATTCATTTTCGATATGATTGACAGATCCCACAGATAAGGATGTTACCGAATCAGCAGGCTGCAGAACTTTATCTTGTTGTTGAAATCTTGCAAGCATACGGAAAACTTGCTCTTCTGTTTTAGGCCACTCGCTCCGATATTTTTTATCTTCCAGGTTACCTACCGAAATAACAAATATTACGTTAAGTTTATTTGATATTTCATCAATCCTTGCTGCTAAGAAACTATACTCACTGTTGGATACAATTTGTTGAAAATTAATACTCATACTTATTACACGAAAACCATTTTCTCTGGCAGCTTGAACCTCAAGATATAACCAATCTGTAAATTCAGCTAGCGTTTCGAAATGATCTTCGAAACTGTACTTATCGGCTGGCAACCAGATATCATATATTTCACAACCATCCTCTTCTAAATAATCATAGTTAGAATTTAAATGTTTTGAGCCAATTAAAATGCTAGCCATTTCATCTGCATGATAATCTTCGATAATTTCTGAACCCAGTGCATCTGATTTATCATTTACCCAAGTGGATAGAATGCTGCTTCTTATTCCTTTGTCTATTAATATTACTTTTGGATATGATTGATTAGCTAATTTCTTAGGGAATGTAGTTAATTTTTTTTCGATGTCAATATTCTTTTTTGCAACTGTGAAAATTGGTGAAAGGTAATATTTTCTTACTATGGGATTAATTTTTAATTCCCGCAGCAATTCAATAACATCGGTGTTAGAATTATTCTTTGGGAAGAGTGTAATTATGTTATCCGAGAAAAACCTCGATTCAGTGACGAATTCAATAGTTGGGAACCTCGACTTTAGTTCATCCACAAGGTTTTTATAAATTAAAGAAATTTCACCATCGCTTAACGTTTCATTTTTCCTGGCAGTGAACAATTCAACGATAATTTCTCGTTTATTCTTAAGTAACTCTTGAGCAAACTCGATATCGCTCATTATAGACTTATCATTACCTGTATATAATTCAATATTTTCAATCGCACTAACTTCGCTTCGTAATTTTCCTACTTTAGGAACAATTTCTCCATTCTTATTAAATTTTATCTCAGATTGAACCTTAGCTTGGGAGATGCGTTCAACCAAACTTGGTAAGGATTTTTCATTAACCTGAACGTATATCTCACCAATATCACCACCACCGATTACTGGGTATTTATAATTAAATACTGCAGATGTAGGCCTGTGGCTTTTAGCTATAGCATCTTCTTTTAATGAAACTTTTATCGTTGCAAATTTTTTATTTTTCCTTTCTTGTATCTGCTGAGATATCAATGAAGTTTTAAGTATCAGTTTAGTTTTGTGACGAGCAAATGCAGCGTCATCTCCGTGGAAAAAATCTTTATTATCTCCGCCGGGAATGACTTCAGGACTATAGATATATTTTTTGCTGTTTTTTATCTTCAATATATTTTTTTTATTCATTTTTATCTTTCACCCATCTTGATATAGTACTCTTATGCTTTCCAATAAGATTAGATACATCTTGTATTGAATAATCATGTTTGGTTATAAGGTTTTTTGCTAATTCATGCTCTGAACCTGAAAGAATAGATTTTGTTATATCATTGTTATAATTTGCATTAATTACGAAATAAGCTTTAATTGCATTATACAGATCTACAGTTTTGCATTCATTTATGATGGTGAATCGTTTTATAAATTCAATGCAGTTTTTTATTTCTGCTGGTGTAAAACCATCCAGAATTATATTTAAAAATGTAAGATCACCATTCGATATGATCATAGGTGAAATATAAGCTGATATTATTTTCTCGCGAATTAACTTTGTCGGTTTAGGTATTTTTATCTTATTCTGAAAACGTCTCCAGACGGCAGGATCTAACAAGTTTTCATGATTTGTCGTAGCGATTACTATACCGCTTTCTTTTCTTCTGTCTAAGCATTGAAGAAGAGTATTTACAACTCTTTTTATTTCACCTACTTCTTTACTGTCATCTCTATATTTTGCTATAGCATCAAATTCATCTAATAAAAGAATGCAATTATATCTTTCAACAAAATCGAAAAGAGATGATATATTCCTTGCACTAGTTCCTAAGTAGGATGACAACATAGCATCCAGTCTTGCTGAGACTAAGGGGAGATTAAGTTTTGCTGCTAAGTGCTTTGCTAATTCAGTTTTACCTGTCCCTGGTTCGCCAAAGAAAAGGCAACTATAACTGGGTTGTATTCCATTCACTCTTAGACGTTCCGCATGTTCCCATTCAGCTAAAATACCATCAATAGCGCTTGTAATATTGTCATCAAAGAAATGAAATTCTTGGAAATCATTGATTTCTTTAGGAAACAAAACCTCAGCTAAAGGCATGCTATTTTCTTTATCAACTGGTAAAGGTGTAGATACAGTCATTTCACTTTTACCGGAAAGGAAGCCCTTGCTCCAAGTTATTTTCTTGTTGTCTAAAGTAAGATTTTTCTTCGTATCAGCTTTATCCACTAGAGCACTAAGTGCTCTAGCCTCAACAATCAAACCATCTTTTTGAAGTGTATCTCTCAGTTTGAGAACTGCTTTGATCACTTCGCGTGAGGGATCGTCTTTTAAAGCAAAACGACAGATTGTGGCTATTAGGTTCATGTACTTAGTCATTTTATCATTTCTTGGGTATTTGTTGCATTTTATTGCAACTATACACCTTAAAAAAGAATCAAAAAAGAGATTTTGTGCAACTATTTTCGATATGATGGAATGTTGTCCACTTTTATATTTCTCTATGGAAAGGGTAATTATCCAACAAAGATTGATGGACGTTATATAATGGTGGAGTTGTAATATTATATATAATTCAATGTGATAGACTGATTTCGTTAGCTTGATCTAGATAATTCTTATACAGAGGACATATGCTGCATTTTCTTAGCATTTGCTCCATTGTAGACCACGTCCAGTTATCTTGAGTGATAAAAGATTCAGTTTACCATGATGATCGTGAAGATGATTAGGTTAGAATCTGACCCTAAATCCTGCTGCATTCAGAAATACAATTCCGGCATGATAAGCTCTTCCCCCTTAGCGGAGGTTATGCCGCTTCAAATCATCATTAATAATTTTCCGTACATAAACAGGTTCCTTACCGCCAGACGACACGCAGGTAAACGCCGTCCTTGTGCAGGCAGGCTCGCTATGTGTGAATGACGGATATATTCAGAAGAGATGAGAAGCTGCAATGGCGATCAGACGTTACATTGGCTTAGATTTGTAATATCACCCGTGATTTGCCACCCGATGATCTTATTGATTCAGTTTACGTCAAGCGTACCCGCCATCGACTGAAGGCGCAGGGTTTTAGCGCAGTATGGTGAAGCGTTCAGAATACAGGCATCGGTACCCAGCCTGATAACAACTGAGCAAGTCCTCTGGTCTGGCCTTCCTCAGTGCATTCGCTAATCCGATGACTTGTTTAACTGGTAATCTTTAGTGACAGCACCCTGAGCAGAGCCAGGATTCACAACTGAAGGACGTACCCAGATCAAGCGCTCGCCAAGGCGGCGAATATGCCCCCTGCGCAGATGCATACGCTTTGTATGTGCCCCTACACCGATACCTTTACCCGTTGAGTTTGTTCGTTGTTCATCCGTAATCTGCAGCACTTTGTAGGTAAAACGGGGCCTCACTGCGGGCTCTAGTACATTAACTCGCTTGCCTCTCACCCATTGCGTTTTTCTGGTGTTCGATGGCGCCAGTTCATCCACCACCACGTTTGCGCAGTTCAGAATACTGCAGGCGTTGATGAATGCCTGTAACTCATCCCGGGAGTTGATGATAATATCTGCAAAAAGCTTATCGCGGCTTCCCAGTACAGATTCTGTCTGGCTGGCAATCTCTGGCAGGATCACCACAGGTTCAGCCTTGTATTGTTTCATGCGCGTTCTGGACACCAGACCCGCGTCCTGTAATGAGGCCACAGCCAGTCTTGTCGCCCCCGGACGGGAGGTTAAATCAGAAACGTTATTGAGCGTGTTGTCATAGGGGTAAAAGAGCCCGCCGTAACTCGGGTGCCAGCGCTTATCATCATCAACCCAGTAGACAGAGCACACAAAAACTCCGCCCTCCGGAAAACGCTCAAGCATCCGGTTAATTCCAGGTACAGGCTCCAGGTCCACTTTCGCTTCCCAGCACAATGCGATCCGCTTAGTTGAACGTAGGGACTGTTTATCAAAATAGGTCTCGGGCGTCCCCTCTTTTTCCCATGGGATTTCAAACACGACTACCGGGTAAGGCAAATGAGCCATATCCAGATGCGTCTGCCGCAGATCTTCAGGCGCAATAAAGTCAGCACAATTTGGCAGGATGAATTTAACGCTGCTCTCCAGCAGGTTTATCACATTGCGCAGAACGTAAGCTGAATACGGCGCTTCATGCAGACAATTACGTTCCAGCGCCCGCAGATCATCGATCGCAGAAGATGTGTAGTTTAATGGCGTTATCGCTTCTCTGGTCATTTGTACTCCCTGAAGAGTTGTACTTCGATGCTGTCGTGGCTGATCACTTTATCTTAATGTATTTGTTATTTTTAAAAGAATTAACCAAATCCTTCTTCATCTGTTCAACCAGCCCATCAGCATACGCCCGGGCTATTTCCATCCCTTTCGATTTAGCTATGATGAGCAAAGACGTCACATCATTTTCCCTTCCACAATTGGCACAGACGACAAAACTGTGACCAGGAGGTGAGTAATCCGTGTAAGGTAAGGCGAACTGCTCCGAGCGGCAGAATGCACAACGCAAGCGGATCGTTTCTTTAAGATCGTCCATCATCCCATCAGACCAGGCAGCGAACCAGCAAGACCGCCCACGATAGATCCGACCAGCGGGTGTTCCAGAAACTTAGCCAGGCGGCTCCTGGCTTCCTGCTTGTCTTCATCAGAAGCTGAAGACGTCTCGATCTGCTGAAGCAACTGGTTAAATACGTTGTGGATGTTTTGTGTGTTACCGTTGCCAACCTGCGCTGGCCCATGAACATTTAGCGTAGCAATCTGCATACTGGCCCCTAACTCGTATGAGCGATTTTTCCCGTGTTTAACTGAGATAGCACGACTCTGACCTTCTTCTGTCAGGGAGACATCCTGAAAGCCACCATAATCCTTACGCACAAGAGAACGGGAATGACAGATATTGATGATTTTGAACAAATACTCTTCTGGCCAGTGAAGCAGCTCGTCAATAGCAATGCGATCGTTCTGGCTCGTATCGAATCCAAATGAAACGGTTTTGATCGTTTCTCCGAGGTTCTCCATGTCGTCGTTCATGTACGTCAAAAGGGCATCAATATCAGACTGAATTTTATCTGCGTCCATGTGTAGCCTTATTTAGTGTTCTGGTGAAAAAAGAAGCATTATACATCTGGTGCAGCCAGGCGGTAAGCCCTGATGCAATTAATGATCTGGTAGCTCTGATGATGCCGTTGTTCCTGCCGCTCTGCCAGCAATGGGGCTCCTGATGACTACTATACAATCTGCAGAGCCACTGAGGAATTAACGTAAGCGTTAAGTGAGCGCCGTATTGACGATTATTTATTAGTGAGTTCTACGTTCCATGGCTGCAGTTCTGCCACTTTGTTGCTGGGCCACTCCGGCAGTACACTCAGGATATGGCGAAGGTAAGCTTCCGGATCGATACCATTGAGCCTGCATGTTCCGATGAGACCATACAGCAGGGCTCCGCGCTCGCCGCCATGATCGCTGCCGAAGAAGATATAGTTTTTCTTTCCCAGACATACTGCACGTAATGCCCGCTCAGCGGCGTTGTTATCAGGTTCTGCCAGGCCATCATCACAGTAGTTGCACAGCGCATCCCACTGGTTCAGAGCATAAGCGAACGCTTCACCCAGACGGGACTTTTTCGATAGAGTCGTTCTTTTTTCTACCAGACTCTCATGCAGGGATGCCAGTAGCGGCTTGCTTTGGGATTGTCTGGCTACTACTAACTCAACTGTCGGAAGGCTGCGTAACCACAAGCACCGATAGCCTGCATACCTGCGCATGTGCCAGCGGCTGTTCCAGCAACAACTGGCCGGAGGCGTCAGCAGCTTATTGCCGGAACCGCCCGTCTGGCGGAAGCTAGAGCCGGGACCTGCGGCGAGCATGATAATGCTGGGCGCGTTCATGAGGACGGGGTCTGTCAGTTGTGATGGGGTATTATTCCTCGCTTTCGGGGGAAGATCTAATGCAGAAGTACTTTACTATGAAGGCGAGAGTTTACATCCATTTCTGATCCGCAGATACCTTAACGGGATGTTATAAACTGATAAACATTGACCTTGATAGAGGGCTCCCGCCACGCGTCATGCTATTCTTACTCGTAGTTTCTCCAACGAATTCAGTACAATGTACATTGATAAATTTTTAACTGAATATGATGAGTCGCTGACCGGCGAGATGAATATCGACCCTTTGGGCCAACTGGTTATCTGGTCATCCTGGGGACAGGACCTCTTTCACGGACGCATCACTTCTATTGCCAATGATGTCAGGCAGTATACGCTCAACCTGCTGCACCACAGCGTCATCCGAAAAATAATGCTGGATGATGCTGTGCAAACCGCTGGCGCGATGAAAATACGCTATCCCAAAAAGCAGCTCAAAGAGTTTATCGCGGCAAGCCTTATCCACCTGGAGAATATTTATATTTATTCGATGCTGGGGGCAGAACAGGGCGACGTAACGCTTGCGGGGGTGCAGGGGATTAATAAGGCCAGGGCAAAATGGCATACCTCAGATAAGAACCCTCAGCTCACTTTTGGCCATCAGAAGGAAAGTGAACTGCTGACAAACCAGCTTGCGCTCGGTACTAACGGCCGCTATAAATCGCCAATGATCAGTATGCGTTTTTTCACGACGACCTACGACTATGATCTGCCGGATAGTAAGCCTGTATGGGAGGCCGCTGAAGCCTTTATTCGCCATGTCCCCGAGTTACACCAACTGCATGCTGATGTACTGACCTATCTTAAGTCGCTGATGTGTGAAGCAAGCAAGGATGCCCTGACGCCCTTCTTCAGTAAAATTCCAGACAGTCTTAAAACTCTCTACGCCAGCGCATTTCGCAACCCTAAACATGTGGGCAACTACTCGCAGGCATTCTGGCTCGCCAGAACCGGGCTCAATAAAAATGGTGCAGGTGCCATTTATCGGGTACTGGAGCGAGAACGAAAATACCCTGAGCAATCACTTTTGCCGATTTCGAGTGTTTTTCTTGAAGCCTGGAAGAATGCCGATGCAACGATGGAAATGGAAGAATGCGAGCGGCAAACGCTGGGATACATTATTGAGGCAGAACCGTTTCTGTCTTTAATTGACCTGATGTTCACAGGACTAAGGCGGCAGAACCAGCAGAGCCTCGGCGACTTCGCGCTATTCTGGCAGCGGAACGGACTGACGACTCAGAGTTTACCTAAACTGTCGATGAGTCTTGAGCGAAACAATGAGCTGGTGGCGTCGCTTTCCGGTACGCCCAACAGACGCTTTCGGCAACTGCTTGCGCTAGCCAGTGGGCCGTCTCTGGAGGAGCAGGTGCGTGGGCTGCTGGCGTATCATAGTGGATTGATGGAAGCACGTGGGCAGTTTCCATGGCTTATGCTTGAAGGCAATATCATCTCGCTGCAGACTCCACCTGTAGCTATTGATCAGGAACGTAAAAGTAGCGATTGGGTAAACCATTATTACATACCGCAATTCCGTCATTTACTGGATGGATTATGGGGAGATGAAGCGTGAAGCTCCTTGATGCGTTTAAAGAGCAAATAGCGCAGATGGGGCCGCTGAAGCGAGTCTGGCTTACGACCTTTAATCTTGATATCGCGTTTGTCGAAAGCCGGATTCTTCCCGCCATTCTGGATATGGACCCACCTGTAGGCCGCATGGACTATGAAGGGCTACAGCGGGCATTAAATGAAAGCAATATTGATTTTCGTGTTTATTGCGATCCGCGAATGATCGCCCTGGATAAACCTAAAAGAACCTCAATTGCAGTTTATCCCGTGTCGGTGCGTAAGCTTGCTGTGGATGAAGCATTATATCTGGACGGGGAGCGCAGCCTGTTTCATCCCAAGGTGTTTTACCTTGAAGGTAAGAACAAGAAAATTGTCCTCGGTGCCGGAAGCGCGAATCTTACGCTCAGCGGCTGGGGGCGGAATCAGGAAGCCGTGGACTTTCGGATGGTTTCCAGCAATGCGCAGTATCAGCAGATAAAACAGTTTTTCATGGGACTTGATGAGGAGCCTAGCCAGGACATATTGCCTGCAGATGGTGACATACTCTATGGTGACGATCCAAAGTGGTCGTTTATTCACAGCCTCAGCGAGTTCACGCTGATGGATGCGCTAATCGCGAATGGTGAACTGACAACGCTCAGCGTCTGGTCTCCTTATCTTGCCGATAACTTGCCTGCTCTGATAGCAAAGTTGGCAGGGCCTTATCTGCGCGTTGAGCTTGTGCCCGACCTTGCTGCAGGTCAATTCATTCGTACCCGCTGGGGAGAGGAGCTGCAGGCGTTAATTGCGGCACAGAGATTGACGTTATTTAAACCTCCCGCCGAACGTGATCCGCGATTAATGATGACGCACGCCAAGCTGTGGCTGGCAGAGAGTTCAACGGGCCGTCACCTTGCGATAGGCTCATGGAACTTCACCGGACCGGGCTGCAGTAGCCTGAAGATAAAGGGGAGAAACGTTGAAGCCGGGATCGTACATCCCGTCAGCAAGCGGACCACATTGTGCTCGACGGTGTGGGCCGTGAATGAGGGAGATTTTGCCAGTGAAGAATTGCTGGAAGAGGAGGCCCTGGTACCAGGTAGTCTCCCGCCTTTCGACTTGACGGTTATTTTTGACTGGCAGCACTGCGAATACAGGCTTACCGGAAAGTGGTTTCTCGGCAAGCCGAAGGAGGGGCACCGGCTGCTTCTGCCCGGGATCAAAAAACCGGTCAGACTTACCTGGAACACAGCTGACGGTACGCTGGCATCTCCTTTGCTGATAGATGTCGAGCAAAGCGCAGCGCTGCTGGATAGCCCTTTCTACACGCTGCGTAAAACCGGTGAAGCGGACTGGACAGGGACTATTGTTGAAGCGGGCTCAGAATATCGCCGCGTCCTGCGCTTTAAATCACTGGACGATATTCTCGACAGTTATATGAATTCCTCCGAACCTGAACAAAGCGATAATCTGATACTCCGCAGCGTGGCAGGTCAGGATGAATTATTCAGCGAGGAGAGCGACGAGACAGGGGTCCTAAGCCCGGAAGCTACCAGCTACTTCCGGCTGTTTCAGGCAATACGGCTACGCAGTAAAGCGTTATCAGCCATGGATAATAGAGAACAACTACACCGTCGCCTGTTCAGCGAACCCGGTTGTTTGCTGGAACTGGCAGAAATGGTCAAAGCGCGAGTTGAAAAGGAACCCGCGTCAGTGTTCAACTGGTTTCTGACACATGAGGTCAATAGCATGGCTGCTCTGGCACAGGCGCGATTTGATGATATCAATAAAGAAAATGCATCGAGCACCGCAGATATTTCCCCGCATCAGTGGAGCTCACTGCGCGTTCCTCCCCCACCTCTGAAGGGGAAAAAAAGTACCCAACGTTATCTGGATATCATCCGTAAAGAGTGTGGATATGATAACTAAACAACCTCAGCCTGTTACGCCTCATTGTATCTCAGAAAAGATGAACTTTGATGTAGCCGACCCCTTATGGAGTTACGAAACGTGCAGCACCAGCATGGCTGCAAAGCAGGCTGAAGGCGTAGCGGGCCTGTGGAATTTGCTTGCTGAGCAGCGGGTAGCGCTGCTTGCGGATGAAGTGGGTATGGGAAAGACCTATCAGGCAATAGCAGTGATGCTGCTAAGGTGGCAGGAGAAGCCTGATGCACGCATTCTGGTCATGGCCCCAAACTCGACACTGTGTAACAACTGGAAAACAGAGTTCACTACCTTTATTCATAAGCATCTTAGAATGAAAGATAACCCCTTTACTTCTTATAAGGGAAAGGAAAAATACGCGCCGCAGTTTCATGGTCGGCTGAAAGAACTGAGCGCAGCTGTTAAAGAAAAGTCACACCATTTCTTTCTGACCACTATCTATTCGTTGAGCGGACTGGTACCGAAGGATGAAAAAGACAATGCATTTTTTGTCGCTGAGAAGTATGGGGAGATATATCGGCAGGAAATAAAAGACGCTCTCGGTGGTACGGGTTTTGATTTAATTATCATCGACGAAGCCCACTATTTCCGCAACCGTAATGACAGCCAGCGAGCTGCTGCGGCACGTACTTTCTTTGGGGAAGGGAAAGACCGACTGGCCCGAAATGCACTGCTTCTGACCGCAACGCCAAATCATTCTGCGGCACGGAATATATACGATATATTAAGTTACTTCACAGATATTACGCTGAAGTATGACATGGATGATGTACGTTCTTTGATGGAGAATTTCGCCATCCGTCGATTGCGGAAGATGTGCGGGAGCGATAATCAGCATTACAGTAAATATGCATATCGTCGGGAGCAGGCAATTGCCGCCAGCTTTTCTGGTAGCGCTGAGGCAGAGCTGTTTTTTGCTTTTTATCAAAAAAAACTGGTTGAAGAACTGGATAAAGAGAACAAAGGCAGCGGCGACAAGCGGATGATGTATGGATACCTGGAGGGTTTTGAATCCACTGGCAATATTGAGAATGAGCAGGATGAACATGATAATGAACATACTCAAACTGATTTTAGCCGGGCGCTGGATTCGTCTCTGTTAACCGGGCTGACGCGGCAGTTTCATGATGTTTACCACCGTTTTCCGGATCATCCCAAATACGATGTACTGGTCAATGAGTGTATGTCCGACGATCCCTTTGCATCTCAGGCACTATATAGCCGCAAGCATTTGGTCTTTGTCCGCCGTATCCCGTCGGTGCGCGAGATAACTCAGCGTATTAATGCTCGCTATGATGAGATGATGGCTGAGCGATTGATTCGGCTTTGGCAACTGCCGCCGGAGGCGTTGGAGAAGTGGCGCAGTACGCGCTGGTCCCGGGAAGAGTATGAAAACCTTATATCGGAAAAGACTATCAATTCTCAGGATACAGATGAGCCTGCAGAGGAGTGCTTACTGGACGATGATAGCGAAGAAAATGAAGCAAAGCTTTCCAGCAGGATCGCGGCGCTTTTCGTGACCAAAACGAGTGGCATACTGCGGCGCACGGACTGCAGTAACGTCAGCCTGCGCTTTCGCCGTCCGGAGAGTTTGTTATCGCTGTTTCTGGAACCTGCCCGCGATGGTATTTCGGCAACTTATACACAGTATTATCGCAGAGAGTCCGGAGAGCGGATGCGTGATAGCTACAGTGATGCCGCGAGGGATATTCGTCAGGAAATGCTGGTGGAGTTTGTTTCAAACTATGCCCACCCGATGCCTACGGCCTGGGGAATTATGTTCGATTTACTTCCTGAGCAGCATCAACATCAGATCAGGACATGGAAAGCGCAGCCGAACGGCATGGCGATAGTCGAGAACCTTGCCAACTATCTGCGCATTGGCTACCTGTTTGCCAGCCCGGTGATGGTCGAACTTTACTGTTGGTTTACTGAATTTAACCGTGTATCCCAGCGCGGCGATGCCCAGCAGCGCTATCTGCAATTTATTGAATGGGTGACGCCGAAATTCAAGGATTCGCTGATACTGCGTTATTTCTCGGCAGCCATCCAAACGTTTGAAACGCTGTGTGAGAAGATTGTTGGCCAGCCGCTTGATAATAGCCTTTACGCCTGGCGCGAACTCAGCAGCCTGAACAGTCCGGCATGGTACGCCAGCGGTGAGTCTCACAACCGTGAGCGGCTTATACGCGGATTTAACTCGCCATTCTTCCCGGATGTGCTTGTGGCGACTTCGGTGATGCAGGAAGGCGTAAATCTGCATCTGCAATGCCATAAAGTCCATCATTACGGCATTGCCTGGACTCCCGGCGATAATGAGCAGAGGAATGGTCGCGTCGATCGCCTCTTTGGCCGCGTGAATATGCTGCTTAAAGAGAGCAGTAATGCCGAGATGGTTATTAATTATCCTTATCTCGCAAGCTCATTCGATCAGGATCAACTGGCTTCATTCATTCACCATAAGTACGTCGTGGAGGAAAAACTGGATAACTGTGAAACGCAGAGTTTCAATCGAGAAATTGATACGAAAGAGAGTACATCGGGCTGGCGTCGGTGGCTACGGAAGCCTGTCAGGGATCGCGAAGTTGAAGATCCTTACCCGGCAAAGTTTGGTCACCAGTAGTGGCGTTATTAATTTTCTGGGAAATAAACCTCGCCTCTCTAACAGAGACATCAGCCATGGCGGAATATTTCCGGAATACTGGAAGCACTACTGACTGGCGCAAACTGCTGAAGCTGGTACCCCTTATAATGTATTGCGTCAGGATATCGATACTCTGACGCATATCGAGTGTTTTGTGTGCTAGCCAGATGGGTTTCAATTTTAGTAGAGGGACCAGACTCTCATCATGCCATCATAAAAGCATCCAAATCGTCCGCATTTTTGATAATTTTGTTTTTATCGACACCGTAAGCTTGTGCCAGCGTAATGCTTGCTTCCAGCAACTGGCGGTTGTTTTCCACGTTGAAGGCTGCAGTTGTCAGCTCACCTAATGCCTCAAACTCGGACAGAATACGCTTAAGCGCCCGCTGCTCAATGTCATTCAAACGGCGGTTGAAATCGTCCATTTTCGCCTGCAAGGCCTGGCTGGTTTTGCCATCCAGATTTTTGGCAACAGTGACCAGAAACTTTCCTGAGATAGATCCAATCAGTGCTCCCAATACAGGCACAGGGATTAATGTCTGGCCAGCAATGGTCATAGCGCCCACAATGGCTGATTCAGCGCAGACTATAAGCCCGAGATCGGTAAACTCATTGAGATCTATCTCACCACGCTGATAAGACATAGTAAGACTTCCTACCCCCTTGGTTGCGGTAACTAATGCGCTGGCGAAGGGGGCTCCCATTGAGGCGTAATTTGTCAGGGTGTAAATAGCCCCTGCGGACACGCCCCCTATAGCTGCTCCTTTCAGCGTATCCAGCCCTACGTCCTGCCAGTCCTCTGTATCGAATTCGCCACGGAAGATATTTTTACCGTCTTGATACTTGCGGTAAATACCCGTACCGAGAGCAAAAGTGGCCCCGAAGGCTGCCCCCATAACCGTAGCTCGCATGGCTTCGTTGAGCGAAGGCTGGTGTTCTTCAACGATTTCGGCTTTTTTTACCTCATTTTTCTCAGCTAATTCCTGGTCATGTTTATCGAGTGTTTCATCGATTTTCCCCCACTGGACATCTTTATAATTAGAGTCTCCTGGACGTACAACGTCCGCAAATGATCGGCCGGTTGCGTTTTCAATTTCTGCAACCTTTTCCCTGATGGCCCGCAGACTTCTCTCATTCATTCCCTCAACAGGTTTCCCGTCGATAACATCCTGTATCGTTTGCCAGGTATCTTTCGGGATATGGTAAAACGCTTTGTTTTGGGTGAAGTCAGGGTAGTCTTCCATGTGTTTCAGGACATGTGTCAGATTACTATTGATGCCGTTTATGAATTTTGATTGCACTTCAACGCCATCAATTAAATAGTCCGCAGGGGCCGTCCGGCCAACCCCGTCGAATGTTGCGCGAAAAGCGGACTCATCCTGTAGTCTCTCTTCGAGCGCCTGACGGGCGTTACGCACACCTACTTCTACTTGCTCGGCAATTTCACCATGCTTGGTACCTGTGGAGCCTAGTATGGTGTTGGGTGAGGCGATAAAATCACGAACCTTCAGCATTTGCTCGCCCGCATTCTCAAACGCACGAGCTTGCCTCTCTAATTCGAATATTTCGTCCTGCATCCTGGTCTGATTGAGTGCATTAACAGCACTACCGATAATCTGATCACTTACAGCATCATGGCGGTCAATAATTTTCATCACTGAATTTTCTTGTTGATCAGTTTTGATAATGCATGGATATGGTTAATCAATGCCCCGAGTTGATCTTTCTGATGCGCATTAAACTGGTTGTAGTCACGCGGTGCGGTCTTCTCCAGCCCATCAATAATGCTTTCAGTGCCATGATAATGCTCAGATGTTAGTGCCTTCAATTTATTCGCACCACGTTCCATTACCAGCAATTCGCTAGTTTTAGCCCGAATATGACGCTCTTCCTGCTGAGCTTTGTCAATAATTTTGCCGTTCTTACGACGAGCCAGAAGAGTGCCCCCTGCAATACCTGCAACTCCGATCCCCCAACCGATGGGACCTGCCAGCGCTAGCAGCGCACCGCCTGCAGACATACCACCGCCGCCAGCTGCTAAAGCCCCCCCGCCAAGCCATGCCAGTGCTGCATTTGTAGCTGCAGCACCGCTCAATGTGGCAATTGCAGTTCCGGTTGATGCTGTACCAAAGGTCGTAGCGACTGCCAGCGCTGCCGTAGGTGCAAATGCTGCAACACCGGCTCCGACGGCAACTCCCGCCGTTGCAGTCCCTTTACCAACGTGCGATGTGCGATATTCCTCCTCTAGTTTTTCAACAACATTGTCGAACTCAACAATTTCTGCTTTTAGTTCACTCCAGGATTTATCGAATTCTTTTGGTTTATTTGCCAGTTGACTCACATAGTTTTCGACGTGTGTAATAAGTTGTTCACTGCATTTCTGACGCAACAGGAAGAGATTTGTAATCTCTTCCTGCGTCCTTTTTGCCTGAGTCTCATAACGGTCAGTTGCATTTTTAAGTTTGGATAAAGCGGTTTCTCTTTCGGATCCACGTAACATTTTTTTACTCCTGCTGTATGTCGTCTAAATTATTCCTATATTTGACCCTATATATCCAGATATTTTTACTCTCTTACGGTTGCGATAACTTTCTGCGTATATATTCCTGTGGTGACTGATATCCCAGTGCACTATGCGGATGACGTTTGTTGTAATGAATGAACACCACCGCCGGATTTATCACCGCAGCCAGGCTGTCCGGATTCGCCATGATGCCGATGCAGTCCCGTTTTATCATCTTCACGAAGCTTTCTGCTATTTCGTTGATTTCTGGGCTGCTCACCGCTGTTGTGCATGGCTCCAGATTCAGATCTCTGGCGAACTTCCGCGTTTCATGTGCGGTATACGCTGAACCGTTATCCGTCAGCCACTGCACCGGTATGTCCAGTAACCTGTACGCGACGATATCCGTAACTCGGCATGTCGCTGATGATATTGAGGATGTCAGACTGTATCCCAGCGTCAACTTCGTCATTACGCCGGGTACAGCATCTGTCCTGTCAGACGGCTGAACGGTTACCATGTAGGTGGACTACGTGGGAGACATTCATACTCGGCTCCATCGTCTGCTGGATAATGGCGATTTTCTCCTGAGGAGTCTTACACTTACGGGCTTATTGCCCTAACAGGATCTCGGTCATCTCAAAATTAGCGCCAGTGTTAGACAAATATTCAAGCCTATCTCTTATCTGAAGATACAGCTACTGTCTGTTTAAGGAGTCTACATCACTGTCCGCTATCGTCACTGTTGGTAGACCTGGAAAATTTATATTAAAAGATTATTCACTCCAAATGCCAAAAAAGAAAGTTCGACAATGTCAACCCCCAATCAATAGGATTATCCTATTTTTTTAAATTAAACAATAGGTTATGAGGGCGTTTTTTTAAGAAAAATACGATTCCAGCATGGGATAATAAATTAAAATTTTGGCTGTTTTTGGATTAGGGAGTCAATATGTCTGAGGGAGTTTCTAAAAAGTCCAAATATGAAATTATTGCAATTCTGAGAGATGAACTCAGGATTCAATCTAAATTGTACTTCTATTGTAATGGTATAAAACACCAGTCGACACTAAAAAAAGTAGAAGGTAATTTTTTCTATATAAAACCATCCACCTCTCATCCAGGTCTTCCTAAAGAGAGCATTTTTTATTTTATCATCCACAGCCCATTAGGGAAAATAGAATTCACAACCAACAATCGAATCACTGACAAAAGAAATTCAAACAATCTTCTATGCTTCATTATTCCTGAATCATTATCAATACTACAACGAAGGACATCACCAAGAATTAACGTTAGGTACGAAAGTCAGTTTTATTGCTCTGGAAGATACAGAAGTGGCACTATTTATAAATATCACTTGAATGATATATCAGAAGGTGGTTGCTCGTTTATATCCCTGGAACCTTTGCATAGTTTTATTAGAAGTGGAAATAAACTTGAAAACTCAGAGTTAAATCTTGGGGAGTACGGACGAATCCTTGTTAATTTAAAAATAAAACATATATCCGAAACAAATAACCACAAACAATGTGATGCAACAAACTTCAGGGTATCTTGCATGTTTTATTACGAAAGTGAAGAAAAAAAAGAGGAAATAGAAGAAATAATTGTCAAATTGATAATTGATAGAAAAATAAAAAACAGGCGAGTCTTGGTTTAATTCACTTGACGAAATAAAATTTCAAAAAAACACAATCACTTTAACCTAAATCAACATTAATGCAATAGTACGCAAGATGTTTTTATGATAAAGATAATCAACAGGAAATTTTACCCCATTGGAAAACATATTGCTTTATACTGACGACAATATCATCGGACAATCAATCCACGATTATATGGTTGATAACGAAAAAAACATCACCACCCTTAACTTCCAGGATATGGTTAAGGGAGTCATCACACCATCGACCACTACCGTTATTATCAACACTATCCATAAGGATATACCTGCAGCCACAACTGTCGCATTGCTTAACTCCCTGCGCAAGCGTCTTACGCACTGCGCGTTGCTGGTTTTAATTGTAAAAAGTGACCTCTCCAGACTGTTTCGGGAGTTGCTTGATATTAATAATTTATTGATTTTGAATGAAAAATCGTCTTTATCAGATTTCTCTGCCATCATCAACAGACCTTTAACCGCCGATGGCTGTCAGGGATTATGTACCCGGCGTACGCTAACCTCCAGGGAACTTCAGGTTCTGGAGTTAATCATTGCCTGCAACAACAATAAAAGAATCGCATTACTCCTCGATATTGATCACAAAACGGTACACAGCCATAAGGTACATATTATGAAGAAGCTGGGGATGAATAACTCACGGATAATGAATAAAAGGATAGTCAATATGTATCGGTGCTGAAGCCAAAAATATGTGGGTGACCAATCAAAAGCCGCTAATTCATTGGCAACCTTCCTTTAATAATCATTCCCATCGACACAAACCTCACCTATAATAATATTATCTTCTCTTTACCTTCGGCCTGATTTTTGACGAGAGATAATGAACGCGACGCTATTTTCCAATCATAACTTATCACGTAACGATATATCCGTTCGTTATGTCTTTCAAAAGATGTTTTCCCCAAAAGGTACGCTCGTCGCCGTTGAGTGCCTGAGTCGTTTCGATAGCCTGCCTATCTCTCCAGAAAACTTCTTCCGCTATGCCAATACGGGATTGCGCGAGAGCATATTCATGGAGCAGCTGGCGCTCATTGAAAAACATAAACAGTGGTTTAATAAAAACGGCATCTCTGCAACAATCAATGTTGATGACCATATACTCAACATATTGCTAAGATCGGAGATTAAAAACCTCGTTGACCACATTGGCTGCGTTCACTTTGAGGTAACAGAAAACTCGAATAAATTATTGAACAATGCTCTTGCTACCTGGAGCGATCCACAAAGCACGACGCTCTGGCTCGATGATTTTGGCTCAGGCAATGCGGGTATTAATGCGATTCGAAGTTACCATTTTGATTATGTCAAAATCGATAAAGACTTCTTCTGGCATTTAATGCAAAAAGATTCTGGCCGACCGCTGATGGATGCACTGATCACCTTTCTTTCCCGTAACCACCATAATGTGATTATTGAAGGCGTAGAAAGCGAAGCGCACAAGAAGTGGTTACAGGGCATGGAGTGGTTTGCTATTCAGGGACACTACTGGAAGGAAGTCAGCATTGAACAACTGGTCAAAGAAGATATCAAGGTTTAAAAAAATGCCGGAGCATTCCGGCATCAATATTAACATTCGCGCAATAAAGTCAATCAATCACTCAATTATAAACTAACTCCCAGGTCGCCCAACTGGTCAACGGACCACTGGTCGCTTTTTCCGGCGCGGGCGTAACGTAGCCAATGTAATAAGTAAATATCCCGCCATCCACCGCCTTTTCCACCAGAGGCACCCGGTTTTGCTGCGGGTCAGCCGGGACAATTTTATTGCTTTTGTCCAGCGTATTATTATCGTTGGTCGCCAGCGCCAGAAAAATATGGCTGGCACCGTCCGCGCGCGTATTCGCCAGATAACCGGCGTTTTCATTACTGACGAAATTGACCATAAACCCATCAATCCAGCGCACACTCACCATCCGAACTTCATCTTTATCCGCCGCGCCACCATCATGGCGAAGCTGGCAGTTTGAGAGTTCCAGAGTGAAAGGCTGCGGTTTCATAAATGCCCCCGCCCCGCGTTCGTGTACTTCCGCCAGGCTAACCGGTGCCAGCCAGACGCTTCCACTCCCTGCATTATTGCCGCCGTTAAGCGCCACGCTACAGGAGATGTCGGTCACCCGTCCGGCAAAATCCACCCGCCCACGATCGTAATTCGTCTCGAATCCCCACACCGAGGAGGCAATAAGCGTCCCGCTCATCAGGGCAAACTGAATGAGTCGTATGCTATTTATATACTTTGCTGAATCACTCATACCCGCCTCCCGCATTAATCGTACGTCAGGTTAAAGATCATGTGCGACTCCACTTCACCGGTACTGGTGGTCGGCGCATATTGATAGAAGCGCGCATAGAGCGGCAGGGTGATATAGCGGGTTTCCTGGCTTTGTAATGTACCAATATTATATTTTTTGTTGAATTCCAGAGGAGTGTTATCCTTTATAACCTGCACACCAACGCCCTTAGCAGCAGAACTTCCGGTCTTTTCATTTAACAGAACACCTTGATTCGCCGAAGTATTTGTAGCTAATATTCCAGAAAATGAGGTGTTAATATTTGCATAACCACTGACACTGACTCCCCCACTACACTCCAGTTTAATATCAAATGGTGTACCGCCAGCCCAGGTTCCCACCCCTTTTAAATCGGCTCGTTTAATCGTGCCTATATCGACATTCATATTTTTGCCACCCAAAATGGTACAAGAAGGTGAAACAATTGTAATGGCATCAGCATTGAGGCTGGTTTTCAGGATTGTAAATCCTGGGCCATATTCTGTATACGGCCCACTGGCTAATGTCCCACTCCCTGTTGTGGTGCTGATCTTAATTATATCTAATGTGAATGTTGAACCTGCGAGTCTAAAGGAGGAACCTGTCGTGGTATAACTATCAGGGTAGATCATACTGATCGCCCCTTTACGTGAGAAACGTAGACCAATTCCAGGAATTGCAGTCGAATAGACTTTATTGGCCCCCTGAACCAAACCAGCAGCAACAACTTTCGCATCTGATTTCAGAGTAGTACTTCTATCACATGTAACATAAATCGTATTATTATCCGGCATTGTCCATGTTTTAGTTGCAATAACACTACCTACTGGTAAGTCCGGGCTAACAACCACGCGCCCCATAGCCATATTAATTTCATAGGCACTATTAGATTGCCAACATGATGCCCATGCCGACGTTGTCCCCAGCGCCATTAAGCCAATAAAAAGCGTCAGTTTTTTACTTAGCGACATAGCGTTTCCTTTGTTTTTGCCTGACTTAAATCCACCGAACACTGTCCGCCGCTCCACTTAACCGTCGCCTTCGGCACGCTGGTATCGCTGATAAACATCATGCTGCCCTGGCCCACCACGCCTATCTCTTTCCCGGACGGGTCGAATATCGTGGCGGCAAACGGTAACGGCAGGCCATTAGCCTGGTGCGCCAGAACCGTGATGTTGTTCTGCACCGTGGTATCGAAGGAGACCTTGACCACGCTGTCTTCCCACGGCACCACCTGCGCCACGGTACGATCAAAGGCGACATCGTCGTTGCTGCCCTTCGGGTCAATTTCAACGGAGTTAATCCGGTAAGGCCGCAGATACGGCAGGATGGCGTAACCATTGCTGTCAATACGGGTTCCCGGCGAGCCGGGCAACATCGCGCCAGCGGCATCCTTCGCTTCGATCAGCGCCATGGTGGTGCCACTTTCCGGCGAGAACACCACGCCGTGGCGATGGGCAATCAGCGTTCCGCTGGCACCGACGCCGCTCTGGCGATACCCTTCGCCCTGGCTATAGCTGCCGTTCAGCGTGGTCCACGGAGTACGGTAGCTGCCGTTCAGCGCCACATCATGCTGACCGCCGGTAGACGTGGTTGTCGACACGCCGTAGTTGAGGTTGTTTTCGCTATCCAGCGAACCGTTGACGCCAATTTGTGAACTGGCGAAGCGTGAATTATTAAACGAGGTATTTGACGTCAGGTTAGCGGTACGGTTTTCACCGAACCACAGCGGGTAGCTGAAGTTGAGCGAAACGCGATCGTCGCGACGGTGGCCAGAGCTATCCGGGGTATAGACACGCTGCGCGCCCACCGACCACGAGAGCCGGCCGTACATGTTGTTGTAACTAAACTGGTACTGCTTCTCCGTTCCCGAACGGTTCCAGTAATCCGCCACCCGGCCGCTCAGATAAAAACCGCCCCAGCCATCCGGCAGGTTCTGGTTAACGGTAAAGGTCATACCGTTTTTTTGCCGCCACACGGTGTAGTTGCTGTTACGGTTCTTTTCCTGATCGACCGCATACAGCGCGTCGTTCAGGTTGTAATAGCCTTTGGTGGAGTAGCGATATGCCGCCAGCACGATGCTGGTCTGGGTTTCGGTAAACATGCGGTTAAAGGTGGCGCGATAGCTTTGCCCCTGCTCGTCGAGGGTGTCGCTCTTCAGCCGTGAATGCGTAACGTCGAATGACAGCGCGCCGATGCCGGTGTTCATCCCGGTTCCCAGCAGGAACGCCTGGTAGTCATCAAAACCAGTGACGCCGGTATAGCCGGTAAACAGGTTATTTAAACCGTGCTGCCAGGTTCCCTGGTAGAGCATCGGCTTATTACGCAACGAACTGTCGTCGACTTTACCGGCAGAGAGCGCATAGCGGGTCATTCCTGGACGCAGTAATTGCGCCACCGAGGCGTAAGGCACGCTAAACACTTCAACCGTACCATCGGCTTCTTTAACCGAAACTTCAAGGTCACTACCGTAGCCGGAAGGGTAAACATCCTGCAGGGTAAACGGCCCCGGCGGCACCGTGGTCTGATAGATAATATTGCTGCCCTGACGAACCGTGACCAGGGCGTTACTTTGCGCTACGCCGCGAATTTCCGGGGCGTAGGAGCGCATGCCGTCCGGGAACATATTGTCATCGGTCGCCAGGCTTACCCCGCGCATGCCGATGGTGTCGAAGAATTCGCCGTTGGTAAAAATCTGACCGCCGCTGACTATCGAGTTAATCTGCGGAATGGGCCGCTGCAGGTAGGTCTGGTTGCTGTTCCAGTGGGCTTTTCCCTGCTGCTGCTGCCAGTTCAGGTTACCGATATGCTTGAGCAGCCAGCCGTCCCACGACAGGCCCGCGTTAACACCCAGATAAGCACTGCTGTTATCAGAACCGTTGGACGACGAGCTGTGGCTGTTCCAGGCGTTTGCCATCCAGCCTAAATTCAGCGCCGCAACGCCTTTATCCCAGAACTCCGGGCTGACGAAGTTTTTAAGGCGCTGATCTTCGTAGATTTGTGGTACGGATATATCCAGTCGCAGGGAGGACTGGATCAGAGTATCTTTAACATTCTCTTCGTTGCGCCACTCCTGCAGGCGTCCGCAGAAGCCCTCTTTCTCGCTGAGCTGCGGGTTGAATTTTTCAGGCGAGATCCCGTATTGCATCAGCATCGCTTTGGTATAGCAGACGCCCATTTTGCCGTCTTTACCGGCGGTGATTTTCAGGTCGTAGCGCCCTTTCCATTCGCCGTTGGTATACACATCAAGTGAATAGACGCCTTCGCTGATAGCGCTGGTAGAAAAGCGCGACAGATCGACCTTTTCGCGACTGCCAACGATAAAACCATCGTTAAACTGATAGACCGTTCCCGGGTTTTCCTCTCCGCTGGAAAATGGCGGAAAGCAGCACAGCGCAACTGCAATGGCCGTGCTTAATCTTCCCGGGCAGATTGACCTCTGCTTCATGATCGTTTCCCTTATTTGACGGCAACTTTCACTGCAACATCTGCGCCATAGTCATTAATGTTGTTAACGGTCAGGGTCTCGCCTTTACTCACTGCGGAAGAAAGGGCGATGGTCTGGCTGGACTGCGGGGCAAACATCACCGTTTTGCTGTTCAGCGCTTTGCCGCCGTCGCGGGAGATACGGCTGACGGTGACATAAAATGGCGTCGGATTACTGACGGACAAATTGTTACCGTTTGCGGAAAGGACTAATTTTTCTGCCGCCGCATCGCGGTTGCCTAATCCGTTGGGACGATAGATAAACTTAAAGCGCGAACGAATCGCCAGTTGCAGAACATTCTGCCCTTCGTTTTTCTGGCTCGCCTCGACTGGCGGTATTTCCAGAAGGTTTAGCCACCACAGCGTTTCTTTATCTTTAGCGAGTCCCGCATTACTGCCGAGCTTAATACGCAGGGTCTGGCCGCTTTTCGCGTCAACGCGGGAAATAGGTGGGGTGATAATAAATGGCGTCGTAATAGTGTCCGGCGTCGCGTCGGCATTACCGTTATCCAGCCAGGCTTGTGCCAGCGCCGGACGGTCGGCGGTGTTGGAGAGCTGCACCGTTATTTCTTTTTCATTTCCTGGATAAATAAAGCGGGTGCCGTTAACAATAATATTATTGGCATGGGCCGCAAAACTAAAAATGAAACAGAAAAAAAGGGCAATACGCTTCATGCTGACCTCAGAATAAAAAATAAGCGGCAGCAGTGGCCGCTTTATTATTGTTTTATGCCGCCCCGGCGCGAGGCGGCTTTATCTCTCAGTCGATATTACTGATAGGTAATTTGGTAAGTCGCGTAGCTGTTAACCACACCGGTGGTAACCGTTGCCGGGGTGCTGGTTACATAACCAACGTAGTAAGTGAAGCGTGCGCCATCCTTAACGGCGGAATCGTCACCAGTCGCTTTAGGCTGGTTGTCATCGCCTGGGATAATTTTGTTAGTGATCGTATCGCTGGTAGATAAAGCCAGTTGGATATTTTCCGCGCCTGCGGCTTCAGTATTTGCCAGGTAGCCCTGTTGTGTGGAGGTTCCACCAGCCAGCAGGTTACCGCCGGTCCAGTTCACGCCCAGTTTGCTCACATCGTCTTGTTTTGTACCGTCAGCAGCCTGACAGTCAGATACATCGATGGTGAAAGTTTTTGGTTTAAGTAAGGTATCTTGTGTGCCTGGCGCTTTAACTTCCGTTAAAGTCACCGGAGCCAGATAAACGTTAGCATTGCTGCCCTGGCCGTTTACGGAAACAGTACAAGAGACGTCGGTAACTTTACCGAAGAAATTAACCTGACCGCCGCCTACATTGGTATCAGCAGCATTTGCCGCAGCCATACCAAAAAACGCAGTCGCCATCGCAGCAGAGAGAAGAACCTTTTTCATTGTCATTTCCTTGTCAGAGTGAATTAAGTATCAATGAGCAAACAGTTAATTCGCACAAAAGTCAGAAGCGATATGCGATGCTCACTTGTGCAACTGTTAATAGAAACTTCGACTGACCGGAAGCCGCAATATTTAAGGCGTCAGGAACGGATTCTATAAAAGAATTCGTCGATGCTGTCGGCGTCAAAGAATGCTATTTCGAAATTAAATATACATTTTTTTACAACTTGATTGAGACTGTTTTATGGATTGACACCTATTAATAAATAAAAAAACAATCAGCATTTCCAATCAAATACGCATTGACTTTTGTCAAACGCCATGAAAAACATGGTAATCGATTGATTTTTATAGATTATAATTACATAGCTATAATTTTAATGATGTTTAAAATCACAATGGCATGGGTAAGCCAGTTTATTCAAAGCGCACTGGTCGAAAAGAATTACTCCAGACAGTGGCGAACATTCCGGCCTGCCTGATTAGTGTCGAAGCGTGCACTGGGGCATTTTACTGGCAGCATGAGTTTTAAAAATTGGGACATAAAGTAAAAGTTATCAGTCCTCAGTATGTAAAACACTTTACCCGCCCTGAACTCCGGGCACACTGTAGGTGATATCAGTCACTCTGACCTGATCTGATCTGATTAGGCTTTACCACGGTAAATTCACGCTGCACGCGATTAGGGGCAATGACCGAAGGTTTGGGCCATCCGGCGTGGAGATTTATAGCCACGTACCGCTTTGATCCGGTTCAGTTGCATAATGCGATCTACACGATTTTTAACGCAGGTTTCACCGATTTCGCTCAGATAACCATTAACCCGATGATAACCATACATGCCGCAACTCAGTGTATATGAGTCTCGGATGAGCGTCAGTAGGCGTTCATTGTCTTTATCGTGTCCGGAAACAGGGTTATGCAACGACGGCAGCGGTATCGAGAGTCACAGGAAGTAGCTGAGGACTCTCTGAAGAAGATAATAGCAGCTTTCCCTCGCGCCATTGCTGGCGCGATTTGCCTGAGCGATATGGCCCAAGGAAGACCTTTTATAACCGTTTTAACCGATGGTCTAAATCGGGAGCAATTAACATTATTTTCAACAGATTACTTTCTTCTCTTGATGCCCATGGTCTCGTTGACTGGTCCACGACTGCGCTGGATGGCAGCAAAATCCGAGTACTCAGGTGCGCCGCTGGTGCGCAAATAAACATTCCGATATCACCGGAGATAATGGACTGGGTCGCTCTCGCGGTGGTTTTGGCACCAAAATCCATTTGGCGACAGACGGAAGTGGTCTGCCGTTAAATATCGTACTGAGTCCCGGTCAGGCTCACGAAAGCCAGTTTGCACAACGTCTTCTGGATGGTATTGGTATTCAACGCCAGAACGGCTGCATGAAACGTCGTGGCCATGCAGTGCTGGCTGACAAAGCCTACTCCGAGCATATATTACATAAAGAACTGAAAAGAAAGGGGATAAAAACGGTCCCCCCGAAAAACCAATGAAAAAATGGCAGCAGATAGTCGTTCACAACTTAATCGAGATGCCTACCGCAATCGCAACGTTGTTGAGCGGTGTATTGGGTGCCTGAAAGAATACTGCCGCATTGCCACACGTTACGTCAAAATGGCGAGGAATTATCTGGCGATGGTGAAACTGGGGTGTATCCGGCTGTTTTACAAAGGGTATGTAATTAAGGGATACAGCCTCGTTTGATGTTCATTTTGCCCTCCCCGGGCGTTAAAAGAACATCTGAATTACACTCTCATAAACTGCTGGGTGTCCTGGCACAAATTACCTTGCATGAGCATACTTAATCACTCCTTGCTCGGTAGTTTTTGCATGCGCTATCGGGTGAGGCGATCAAACGACAACCTTACGAGCATTTTTACTACTGGCAAGTTCACCAGTGGCTAACTTGCTAACCTTTCTTAAAGCAGCATTAAAAGCAATCACGGTAACTGGACTGTCACGGTTTTTGACGCGGTTTGAATGGCTCTGAAACACAAAAACATCTTGAGGATACGTCTCTCTTCTACGTTCCAGTATCGCGCAAACAGGCGCGCTTAACTCAATCCGTTTTGCTTTTATTCTTCCTTTCACTCGCAGATAAGCAGAACCTCTTTCAATGTCTGTATAACGAAGATCAATCAATCTACCAACACTTTGACCAGTATAAAAAATTACCGCCCATAAATCAGACCAAGTATCCGATACATGAACCAGATTGCTATTAATAGTTAAAAATTTCTTGAAACTTATTGCTTTCTTGTCTTTCACAACCAGAACATTCCCATAACCAAAACACTTATTATCCTAAACATCGTACCTCTGCAAAACTACCTATGTTTTGGATGGCTAATGGTCGCCGTAAAGTATTTGTAAACCGTCTTTACCCCTAACTGAGAAGGATGGCAGTACCGTTGGCGAGTGCCGGTAACCTCCGCTGTCAGTTTGGTATGGTGCCACTGACGGCAGCAACACTACGGACAATTGCAGGTGACAACTCCGAACGCACGAAAAACGAAACTGCATTAGTATCGCTCTGTGACGTTGAAATTTCCGACCCGAGCCTCTTTATCCAGGCGTGAAAACTGTGGGTGGTGATACAGAGACGTATTGCAACGCCTGAAATAGAATGACCGCTATTAACAACCTGTCTGACTGCTTCAACTTTAAACTCTTCGGGATAACGCTTAATGCCCGCAGGTATTTATATTTGAGCCATCTTGAATGACATCTCAGATGTATGTTAAACCTATTGTGATTCAGTGTTGGGCTGCTTAGTGAGCATCAAAGGAATTTAGTGAGCTTCTCCTGTTATCCGATAACAAAATGGGCAGGGCTTAGCCCCACAATACTGACGTTTGCATTGGTTACAGATCCAACGGGACCGTTTATTTGCGGTAGTACCTTGAGTGGAGTGAGTCCGTCGGTTAGTGTAGTCAATACGTTTTGCATGCATGGTTAGTTTCCTCTTGATTTTTCCATACGCTGTTTTAACCACGACTTTACTTCGCTTTCAGTCCAGCGGGAACTGCGACCCAATTTAATTGGCTTCGGGAATTCACCGTCTTTGATGAGCTTATAAAACCATTTGTCTGTTAATCCGGTGTAAGCAGTAATAAAAGCCATATCTACAAGGCGATCTTTTGTGAAGTCTGTATCTGACATGTAATTATCATTTTTCTGATTAAATATTGATGCATGTTCTTTCATTGTTAATTCTCACTCGGTAAAAATACAATGTACAGATTTATTTGAAGCTTAGACTTGTTTGTCTAAGCGTTATCTTTTCAGCATATAACTGCTCGAAGAAAAATCATCTTCGGAAATTATAAATTTCATCATTCAGGATGGATTATGAATTAACAGCGATTTTTTGTATCTATCGTTAATTTACCTCTATGCTGACGTGAGTTGTTCTGGTTAGCATTACACCTACAATATCAGATTGATATCGGGCGATTATTTAGCCAGTCGTCCAGTTCTGACTCCAGCCAGCCAACGGATTTAGTGCCCAAGCGACGTTGGATGGGAAAAGTTGGATCATATCGTGGTGATTTGGTGTTTAACCAGTCATAGATGGTCGCACGAGCGATGCCTAGCTTTTCCATGACATCTTTGATCCTGAGCATTTTAGCTGGATTTACATACTTTACTGTCTGCTGTGTTGAGTTACTTTGAGACATAATCAATACCTTTTTTGCGTTTTAGACAGGGACTATGTTGCCAACAAATGCCAGGCTACAATAGGCCTTAAGTAAATGAGCAGTTAAATCACTTCAGGGGGCTTTACTTTTTATGGATAATGTGAGTTGCGATTCTTTGGATGAAATATATCAAGACATACGCAAGGCTTTTGAAGAGAAGCTTGAAGCGTTAGTAACAAAGCTGAAAGGTTCAGTCCAATACGATGAACTGATAACAATGCGTGAAAAAGCTAATGAGGTTATTGAGGAATTTAAGACCATCGAGGAGGTACTGCCGGAGAGAATTGTTGATGAATCCCATCCAGATAATTTCCGTTTACTACAGGAATTTAATGATGTTAATGGAATTATTGTGCCAAAACCGTATGTCTATAAAAAAACTTACGCTGAGGCTCGGGCCAGTATACAGAAAGAAATGTTTGACGGTCGAATTTCTGGAATTATCAAATTAGTGGATGAAAACTTCTGGTTACATTATCTTTTTATGGGGTTTAAGGATTTTTACTGGAGTGAGTATATTTTATCAAATGGCAATAAAAAAGATAGTTGCGAGTTTTTACTTTATGCACTACTTTATATCACCTACGCCGCAGACAGAAATGATAAAGCAAAGACTGGTGATTGGCTTAGATTAAATGAAAGGTTTGATAGAATTAAAAGAAAATCAGCATCAAGCCTTGGCGGAAAGAAAAAATCAAAAGATCTCGATTATCTAAAGTTATATATATCTTCAGCGCTGTCCGATCATTCCCCTGAAGGTGGTTGGGAAAGCAAGAGGCAATTCATTGATACCATTATCCCACTCGTTGTAAAACTTGATGGAGAACACAATTCCGAAAAATGGAAGGGAGATCCAATAAAAAGGGAAAACACATTACGTAATAGAATCGATAAATGGTTATTGGACGACCTGCGGGACAATTATGATAAATTTATTCGAAATAAGAATAAGCGTTAATTAATTGAGTTAAAAATAACTTTTTGCACCTCCAATGCCCTTCCATATCTCATGTATTCACAAGTGTGCTTAACACTTGACCAGGGAAGGGCATTATTTTTCTTTGCAAACTTAGAATAGTATAAAATTAATATGATAATGTCCGGAGGTGACAGTGATAACTGATGTTTTTCCCGCCTGGAACACCATCCCTGAAAATAATATTTTTATAAAAAAAGTTTTTATATATTTTCAAAAACATCATATATATCAATTTATTGCCACTCCATTTGAAATATTCAACATATCTTAATCACTGCTATCAGTTGCTACTGGTAGCAACTGATAGCAGTGCAGTTGACATCAATGACGATGGATATGTATTATTTCGCTGGTGCTGCCATTACTATTTTTAATTTTTTCAATTCTTATTTTCTCATCTTCTTCCAGATAAGCTAGCGCATCGTTAAGTTTTCTTGAGTTTCTTAGAGCATATGGGCCTTTTCTCCTTACTATCATTTTATTCAGAATGGTGGGAGTGTTTAATATTTGAGGGTAATTAACATCAGGATCCTTGTATTTTAATAACCATTTGTACAATATATCAGCGTTATGCTCTATTGAATCTGAGCATGATGAGATAGCATCAAGAGCCTGTTGATAATAAAAATACGCTGTTTTCGCACCTGCCTGAATGGTTCTTTCAGATATTTCATTTCCGTGCTCATCACTAAAAAGATGAAAAACCCCAGCCAGTCTGACAATATTTTCAGGCATCTTAGACAACATGCCTTCTACAACAGGATGTTTCTCTCTGTCTTTAAGTATACGTGATTCAATATGTTTATATACTAAACCGAGTGCTGACTGAGCCTCTTCGGATAAGTATAGATATTTATGCTTTTCATTATTTTTGTACCTCTCTTCAGAAAGCAGCAGTAGTTCCTTTATTCTGTCATGAAACCTGATGGTGTTACTTTTACTGTTATTCTTAACAGAGCTGCGGTGACCTCTTTTTGAAGTTACTCCGGTTATCATAAAACGGGACAGAAACCCTGAGCCTACTGCATAATCCCCCTGAAGTTTGATATATTTTTTAAACTCACTGGACTGAATCATTAATAACATTGTAAACATACATTCATCCATACTACATCTGCCACTTTTTCGTTCTATATCAAACGGAGCTCCATCCCATAAAAGGTTTAAAAATCCCAGGTTATTCTTTGCACGTCCTTTGAAGAAAATACCGGCCTCATCCGACATAAGACTCGATGAAGGCACATGACTGCAGAGTCCCTGCTGTAGCGCTTCTGGTGTCGTATCACTGTAGATCAACTTATGCAATGCGGGTGGTTGCGGTTTTTTTCGGTAAAGCTCTTTCATGCTCTGAGTATCGTATTCAACATCAATTCCTTTCTCGGTTTTTTTACTAATCACTTTCAATAGTGCTTTCTCCTGACTTTTCCATGACTGAAGTTCTGCATTGTAATCCAGCATTAATAACGTATATTTTTGACGTGATTCCTTTTCAAAATCAAAAAATGGTTGTGTGACTAATTTAAATACGGCACTTTTTCTCTCTCCAGAGTCAGCAATAACGGTGTAATACATTGGGCAAGGGCTCACTCTCCCGTCTGGATGTTGTATTTTTATTACCCCCTGGCATGCCAGTGATACAGCAGCCAGAACAACTGTTTCAATGAGTTCTACCGGAGCCTGTAGTTCTCTTTCTATCTCCTCCACGGCATCTCTTAAAATGGGAGGAAAAAAATTTACAGGATTGTTATTTCTATCATTAAGCGAACATCCAACACTCATATCTTATCTCTCATGTCAGGTTTATTTAAAGGATATCTCCTTCCGGTAATGAGAATATGCTACCTGGCTGCTATTTGGAATACACCAGAAAACCATCAGGCCAAATTAGCTTTATTTGGATTGATATTTTTTAGTCAGGATTGTTTTGCTACCTGATACTGTACAGATATGAGTCATGAACAGCCCTGTACTGGTCTGTTTTACTCATGGGTAAATAGATGATTTGTGATGCCATTATTTAAAGCTACATCCAAAATTACGTTCACCATCTGTAAAGCATTTGCTTTTCTCTTTTGCAAAGTAACTTGTCCGGTAAATCAGCGAGCAATATGACTCACTTTGCTTGCCATCCTTTGCATTCAGGTAATAACAAGGATTCCTGGGTGTGTGGACTAACTCTTTATCGGGGGGATATATGAAACTGACAGCACTCATCCATGACTCACGTATAAGCCGGAGGAGTGTACCTTTTTTACTATCGTACGCTCCCAGTGTATTGAAAGTGTCCCCGTTGAGTAAAAGTAATACGTGATAATGTTTTTTATGTGAATCAGGTGCAAACTCTCTGGCCCAGACAACGCGTAATGATGTCTTACGAACTCGCTTTCCCTCTTTCTCCCGCTTGTTAAGATAATGTGAAATTTTTGCTTTCAGAGAATCCGTAAAGCGGGATATTACTGATGAATCTGTCCTTGCGAAATTAGCCTCATCAGGCATGTCATTTAATGGTTTGAGAACAGGAGTATGTAAATCTATTCTTACAGCCAATACTCTTGAGTGTTCACTCAATGCTTTATCAATAGTTTGTTCTATTTTCTTTAAATGGTATTGATTCAATTTTCCGTGAGAGGTGATATATTCGTACATACTATTTGTTTCCTTCTTTATATTTCGAAAGTGTTAGTCGTAGTAGAGCTGATTATTTAATTAAATCACTTGCTCTACGCTTGTATTGTTCATATGCATTATGCATACGGTATATGTTTACTTGCCGAGTTATATGCATGAGCGTTGTTTTATTAGTGATGAAATGTTTGTTGGTTTCAATGTATTGAATTACATGTGTTCTCATGTTTATTAATCTACAGATGTTAATTTAAATGCATTGATATGTATCAGTAATCTATATACACATCTATATACATACATAGACAAACGCCACTATTCTTTAGTCAGGGGTTGAAATTGCAATAAAGGAAGGAATTAACGATATTCATGATTTTTATACCTTTTTAGCCATCAAATTGCTCTGGAGTTATCACATATAATGTTTGGGATTTTTTTATTAAGTTATGGGTAAATTTGAACCTATATTACTTTGGTGAAAATCCGTTATTCCTCGAAGCATATATCTATTCTTCTGAGGTTAAGCCGTTTGGTGCAAAGAGATAAATTAAGGAGCTCATCATGAAACTAGCCAGTCGTTTTGGACGGGTAAATCAGGTACGGCGCGACCGCCCGTTAACCCGTGAAGAATTGATGCATTACGTCCCCAGTGTTTTTAGTGAGAATAAACACGAATCCCGCAGTGACCGATATACCTGGATACCGACCATCACTATTCTTGATAATCTGCAGCGGGAAGGTTTTGAGCCTTTTTTTGCCTGCCAGACCCGCGTACGTGACCAGAGCAGACGGGAGCACACCAAACACATGTTGCGCCTGCGTCGTGCCGGACAACTCACCGGCCAGCAGGTTCCCGAAATTATCCTCCTCAATTCACACGATGGCTCATCCAGCTATCAGATGTTGCCGGGACTGTTTCGTGGCGTCTGTACCAACGGACTGGTCTGCGGGCAGTCATTCGGCGAAGTACGGGTGCCGCATAAAGGGGATGTGGTGGAGAAAGTTATTGAAGGGGCTTACGAGGTACTGGGGATATTTGACCGGGTTGAGGAGAAACGTGATGCCATGCAGTCGGCTCTGTTACCACCACCAGCGCAGCAGGCGATGGCGAGGGCTGCTCTCCACTATCGTTTTGGTGAAGACCACCAGCCCGTCACTACCGCTCAGATACTGACGCCACGACGTTACGAAGACCGCAGTGACGACCTCTGGACGGTGTACCAGCGGGTGCAGGAGAACCTGATGAAGGGAGGACTGGCGGGACGCACTGCACAAGGACGAAGCAACCGTACCCGTGCTGTGAACGGTATCGACGGCGATGTGAAACTTAATCGTGCGCTGTGGGTGATGGCAGAGAATATGCTCGAACTGCTGGGACAGGAATGACTTCGACGAGGAGAGACATACCCGTGAACACCGAAACTCACCCACACCTTCCCTCCGGCCCGTTTACGCGTGAGCAGGCCTCAGGCATCGCAGCGCAATATGACAACGTCGCCATTGAAGACGACCAGGGAACGCATTTTCGTCTGGTTATTCGTTGCGAAGGTGTGATGGTCTGGCGGGCATGGAACTTTGAACCTGAAGCCGGAGTGATGCTGAATCGCTACATCGCACGTTATGGCATCCGCAGGTCCTGACCAACCTTACCAGACTTCAGTCTCAGCCTTTCCCGCCAGCCCTGACCGGCTGGCTTTTTTATTTCCGGAGTCATTAATCATGAACAACGCATTAACGGATAACACCATTCCGACAGACACTCTTTGTGCCATACCTGTTAAAGATGAACAGCGCCTTCGTTTCTGGCCTCAGCATTTTGGTCGTATCCCGCAGTGGATAACCCTCGAACCCCGCATCTTTGCCTGGATGGACCGGTTGTGTGCGGATTACAGCGGTGGTGTCTGGGATTTTTACACTCTCAGCAACGGTGGCGCTTTCATGGCTCCGGAAGAGAGTGAAGGTCCCTGTTCGCTGTTCAATATCCTGAATGGTAACGGCGCTGAAATGAGTGCTGAAGCTGCCGGGATTGCAGCCTGTCTGATTGCTTACAGCCACCATGCCTGCCGCACGGAGTGTGATGCCATGACGGAACACTATTACCGTCTTCGGGACTACGCGCTGAACCATCCGGAATGCAGCGCCATTATGCACATTATCGACTGAGGTCCCGCACCATGGAAAAACAGTTACCGTTGTTTGCATATGAACTGACGGCATCAGCACAACAGACCATCCGCGAGGCACTGACCCTGCTGGAGCGCCAGTTACGCGAACCCGGCGCATCGTTTACGTCCAGCAGCTCAGTACGTGACTGGTTACGGCTCCAGCTGACAATGGAGGAAAGAGAGGCATTTGTTCTGCTGCTGCTGGATAACCAGCACCGGCTGATTACGCACGAAACGCTGTTCAAAGGCACCATCAGCCACACTGAAGTCCATCCACGGGAAGTGGTGAAGGCCTCCCTGAAATACAATGCGGCAGCGGTGATTGTTGCTCACTGTCATCCCTCAGGTCATGCCGAACCCAGTCAGGCTGACAGACGGGTGACAGAGCGTCTGAAGAATGCTCTGGACCTTGTGGGTGTGCGTCTCCTGGACCACCTCGTTATCGGCGGAATGGATATCGTCTCGTTTGCTGAACGGGGCTGGTTGTAAGGGAGGAGTATTAATGAAAATTATCAGTAAGCGTCAGGCGATGGCGATATACCGCCAGCATCCACAGTCCCGGTTGTTTCGCTTCTGTACCGGCAAATATAAATGGTCCGGCAGCATCTGCCACTATGTCGGTCGCGAGGTGGAAGATATCAGCGGTGTACTGGCCGTATTCGCTGAGCGCCGCCAGGACCGCAATGGCCCGTATGTCGTATTACGCAGCGTAAGCCTGAATTAATTCACGATTAAGAAGGACTACATTTTGTCGAAGAAAACCACGATAACAACGCATGATATCAGCGAACCCTGGTGGGGGCTCAGGCGCAGTGTCTCTCCGTGTTTTGGGGCCCGTCTGGTCCAGGAGGGGAATCGGCTGAATTATCTGGCTGACCGTGCGAACTTTGATGGTCAGTTCTGCGATGCGGATTTGCGCCATCTTGACCAGGCTTTCCCGGTATTGATGAAACAGCTGGAGTTAATGCTTACCAGCGGTGAACTGAATCCCCGTCATCAGCACTGCGTCACGCTGTATGCAAAAGGTCTGACCTGCGAGGCCGATACCCTCGGCTCACACGGTTACCTTTACCTCGCGATTTACACAACGCCTGCTACTGCCGCATAACCCCTGCGCCGTAGAGCACCATCCATAAAGAGATCACACCATGAAAATATTATCAGACTCCCCCACACGGGCGGCGCCGTCGCGCCCGTCTCCCGTTGAAATCTGGCAGACTCTGTTGACGTACCTGCTGGATCAGCACTACGGTCTTACGCTTAACGACACACCGTTTGGCCACGATGGCGTGATCCAGGAGCATATTGGCACCGGGATCACCCTGTGTGATGCGGTGAATCTTATCGTCGAAAAATACAAACTGGTCCGTATCGATCGTCACGGTTTCAGCGCAGACACACAGTCACCGCTTATCGGCAGTATCGATATCCTGCGGGCCCGAAAAGAAACTGGGCTGATGACCCGCCATGGCTACAGAGCGATTACTGATATCACGACGGGTAAATACAGTGAGGCCGGGCAATGAAACTCTCTCTGACCGTGGAAGCCGATGCCATCAACGTACTGGCCCTCAATATGGGCCGGATCGCTGTAGATATTGACGGGATTGAACTGGCCGACCTGATGAATGTGGTCAGCGATAACGGTTATTCACTTCGTGTTGCTGATACTCCCGGAAAGCTGGTTGTTGAAGATCCGCTACCACGTACCACCCGTCTGAACGGGATCCAGTGCAGCACCGCGCATATTACCGAAGACGACAACACCCTGCTGTTTACATTGTCACATCAACATGAAGACCATGGTGACAGTGAATGGATAAGTTATACCGGATCCGGCTATCTGATTTATCTGGATTCCTGGCAGTACCCGGTACTCCAGCTTAAGAAGCGGGGATTATCGAAGCCCTGCCGTCGGCTAATCGTGACGCTGATACGTCTCCACGCCATCAGAATTATCCTTCTGGATGCTCTGGGCGAATTGCTGCCCGGCTTTGCCACTTTCGACTGGTAGACCCTCATTCCGATATACTCAGTCTCTGCAACACATCCGGTCAGAATAATCGCTATCCGATATTAACCTTACGCATAAACGCCAGCCTTCATCGGCTGGCGCTTTGCTTTATATAAGGAAGGAGAACCATGTCAGAACTTACTCTCACCGAATCCGAAGTGTTAACTGACCATACTGACGTAATTTGCTCCACCAGCATTGAACGCATCATCATCGGACGTAGTAACGTACTTAAACAAATTGAGACACTGATACAACACGTTGCCGATATATCGACGCTGACCAGCAGTATCGGCGGTAAAACTGTTCTGGACTGGGCCATGAAGATGAGATGTTTTCTATTAAGTACTTTCAGAAGGGAACAGCGCATATCACATTTAAGCGGGCAGAGCTGGTTGATAAGCTGAATGACATCATCGCCCACCACTACCCTGGCACGCTGGCATCCATGCAGTAGTCAGGATGATTTACCTGTCTGCACATAAGTGGAATTTCATTACCAGTGAAGGGGCTAAACAAACGCCTTGCCATCTCAACTACTTATGGCCAAAATAAAGCAGGCGTACCTGGTGCTTTTCTTCTGGTGGTTTGTTACTGGATCCTTGTGACGCACCAGGTGCGTCGCCAGACATAAGACCATAATGAAGCATCTACACATCATCCTCATATGACCATCCCCTTGCCGTCCCCGATTCGGTTTTTAAATTCGTAACAGGTGGGACAGAGGGTACAAATGAGGGTACATTTTTAACCACATCAAAAATTTTACTTGTAAATCATAAGAATAAAGCAAAGCATCGATTCCGAGTCCGGCACCACTTATTTAAAGAAACCAGCCTGAGGGCTGGTTTTTTGCTTTCTGCAACACGGACTCTTCATCGAACTTCGTTCGATTATTCGCGGCGCGCCGCTCACCCCTTCGGGGCCAGCGCGACAAGCGCGCTGTTCAACGCCTGCGGCGTTAGTCCGAGTCCGGGCACCACTTATTTAAAGAAACCAGCCTGATGGCTGGTTTTTTGCTTTCTGCATCACGGACTCTTCATCGAACTTCGTTCGATTATTCGCGGCGCGCCGCTCACCCCTTCGGGGCCAGCGCGACAAGCGCGCTGTTCAACGCCTGCGGCGTTAGTCCGAGTCCGGGCACCACTTATTTAAAGAAACCAGCCTGAGGGCTGGTTTTTTGCTTTCTGCAGCACGGACTCTTCATCGAACTTCGTTCGATTATTCGCGGCGCGCCGCTCACCCCTCCGGGGCCAGCGCGACAAGCGCGCTGTTCAACACCCCAGCGGGCCCTCGCTGTAAAATAGCGATGCTGAACGCTGGCCCGCCCCTCCCGAATCATTTGTGATGCGTAAATGAATGCCCCGCTCTCCTGATTAATGCAGTTTATACACGCCCGCCTGCCATGGGCTTAAGGCGATAGAGGTACTTCCCTGCGGCGTATCGTTATGCTGATTAGTCTCGATAACAACCTGCTCGATGGCATCACTGGACGGCAGGAGATAGCGAACAGGCTGCTCTTTAAAGTTCACTACGACCAGATAGCGCTCCCTGCCCAGGATTCGCGTACAGGCATAGACAGTATTATCCTGGGCATTGAGATCCTGATAGGCGCCATACACCAGCGCCGGAATTTTATGACGCAGCTGAATCATTTTTTTATAGTCATTCAGCACCGAATCTCCCTGGGCCGACTCGCGCTCGGCATTGATTTGCACATAGTTTGGATTGATGTGAAACCAGGGCTTGCCGCGAGTGAAACCAGCGTTAGGACCATCATTCCACTGGAAAGGGGTTCTGCTGTTATCGCGGCTGGTCAGGCGCACGTTATCGAGGAACAATGAAATCACGCACGTCAATCTGTATAAGGATTTACTGAAGCGTCGGGATATTGCCTTACCCGATAATCATTTTACCCATCTGTATGACTGGCAAGGGCTTGCGGGATATAACGCTTTCATGCCTGACGGCGTGAACCGGCAGCACTACTACAAATCGCCTGGCGTGATGGCGATGACTGAATTACTCGATCCCCCCCAGTATCAAAAACTGGTCGCCGGTTGCCTGCGTATTGGCATGACAGAACGCGATGTGCATTATTATGCTGAACACATCACGGTTGATATCGGGCACGCCGATGGATGGCTGAATAACGTTATCGTACCGACAGGTAAAAGACATCCGGCAGCGATGGAGGAAGTGTACTTCGGCGCCGCGCTGCGACTGCAAACCTGCAACGATTACTACGATCGCCTGCTGGAGACGTTACGCGCACTTGAAATACCCAACACGGTGCGATGATCAGAGCGTCCCGCCTTCGGAATAAATAAGAGCTTTCGCCGCACTCCAGGCCGTCATTCCCGGGGGGATCTCCCGGCACTCAGATGACTCAGCCTGCAGGGCGGCGATTGCGCCATCGATCAGCATGACCATCATCATCGCCACCCGTTCCGCCGGCTCCGGTTTTAATACGCTCACCAGAATGTCGCGAAAAAACTGGTAAAGGCGTGATTTAAACGTCGAGCAGGTCATCCGGATGGACTGGGAAGAAGTGCCATATTCGAAGAGTGCGCGGGTGAACATGCAGCCATGAAAATCCTCGCACTTAAACCAGTTGTTGTAGTATTCAAAGACGGCAAACAGCTTCTCCCGCGCCGAGGATTTATCCGCAATAATGTTCTGCAGATCCTGCATAAACTCGTATTCTTTCAGCTGTAAAATAGCGAGGATGAGCGCTTCTTTATCCGGATAGTAGCGGTAGAACGTCATTTTAGAGATGCCCGCATTTTCCGAAATTCGGTCGATGCTTGGCGACAGGTACCCTTCCCGGTTAAACAGGGACATGGAATGACGGATAATTTCCGCTTGTTTTGGCTTCATACGTCGTTTTCCTGTTAAAGGATGCAATATTAGCTTTATACTGAAAACCTTAAGCGATAAACATTCAATTGATACACTGCTTTGCACTGCGCAAAGACAGGAGGCGGCAAGTAACCACGCTGCCGCAGTCTCTGACCCCTGCCTCTCCCCGCGTTAATGAAGCATTCATCGACGAAAAACACGTTGCCGGATGCCTGCACCCAATGCAAAAAGAGCACAGGTACTCAGCCATCCCCCCGCAGTCGCGCTTGCGCTGTGCGCCCGTTCCTGGACTGTTGTCACGGTACTGCTTTGCTCAACAACGAAATAAATTCTGACGTCTGCAACACGAGCCGCATCCCCCTACCGACAAGATGATGAGCAAAGAGGGCTTCCCGCAGGCAAAGGGAAGCGATGCGCCCTGATTTCGCACCTCACTCAACCAACCGTCAGCTCTATGACCTTAACTGCAAAGGTATGCCGTTCCGGGGGGAGAATCCCCTGCTGTTTCATAGCCGGTATCAGAATCTCACTGCGCTCAATCTGCGCACAATCTGCGCACAATCTGCGCACAATTCACTGGATAAAAACCGCGGCGTTAACAGCATAAAATATCGTCAATGGAAATATAATACCTCAACGCCAAACATAATTATAATGATTCTCTCTTTACCAGGCTAATTGTTCATCTTCAGCTGAATTCGCCCGACCCGTTTCGACACAAGATTGATCCTTCTCACGCTATTATTTTAACGGCCGTCAACGGTTTTGCTGACCCGTTCCTTCCGGTATTCCCCGGAGGGGAATAAATCAGACGAAAAGATGATGCTGTAATTGACCTATTCTAATGCAATAATTAGAATATTTTCGCACATCCACTTTCAGTGTTTGTTGAGGGATAATACCGATGAATATAAAGGGGTTAAAACATAGAGCAGTAACAGAGGAAGACATTGCCATAATATGCAACTTTATAAAAAACCCCACAGAACTATTCTATTTCTTCCCAAAAGCAGAGTTCCCTCTTACCGTCTCTCAATTGCGAGAAGCGATTGCCCAGCGCCAGGACTCAACCGTTTTTGTTATTAATGAAGTCCCCGTAGGTTTTGCAAATATCTACCGCTGGGAACAGGGAGGATGCTGTTCTATAGGAAACGTAATTATTTCTCCTGAGTTCCGAGGACAGGGAGTATGCCGCTATCTAATAGCGACAATGTGTTCAATTGCTCGCGAGAAGTATCAGGCATCAGAGATTGCCGTCTCCTGTTTTAATCAAAATACAAGCGGGTTACTGGTTTACACGGCTCTTGGATTCACACCTTCCGCAATTGAAAAAAGAAAGGATAAATCAGGGAATAATGTGGCACTGATTCATCTCCACTTGACTGTATAAACTATTCGCCGCGCCAGCTCCCACCGAAGACAGGCATGCCGATGAATAGCTGAAAGCCCCGAAGAAACCCAAAGCTACTGACTCTGCTTTATTTACAAAACACCACCTCTAAAATTATATCACTGGCCCTTGAAATCCCCACTCACCACTCTGAAACTAAAACAATAAACATTAACAATAAAACCCCATCTAAAACAAAATCCTTATAGCAATAAAAATCATAACCAGGAAAGACACCCTCACCATTACAGAACCAGATTTATGTTTTCCGACAGCGGATTATTTGAACATCGGTAAAAGAAGTGATTTTCAGCTCTGCCATATGCGAAGCCATGACTAACGGAGAAGTCTATGGGCTGACAAGATTTTCTCGCCCATGTATGACTGATGCGGACCTGGTGTTATCGAATGGCGTAACCCAACCTCAGAGGCAGAGAAAACATCGATGCGGCGATACCTCTGGTACCGGGCTCTGCCTACCCCCTGGCGAGCATGACCCTTTCCTGGCAATAACCTGTCTGGCCGCGATGGGGGGCGGGTACAAACGACAGGCCTTATCGCTAAAGCCCGGGACATCTGCCCGGGCCAGTTTTTGCTTACCTCAGCGCGCCAGATAACCGGCGACCGCCCCCTGCGCTACCAGCGGTAATAGATATGCTCCGCATGCTCACGGGCCGCCGCCTCATCGCCCTGCAGACGCGCCGCCACCGTCAAGGAAAAATCAAACACCTTCCCGAGCCCCCGACCGCTAATCAGATTGCCGTCCTCCACCACATCGGCGTCAACATATACGCCGTCGCTCACCTGCCGCCAGAGCTCGCCGGAACAGACATAGCGGCGGCCTTTCAGCAGACCGTTGCCCCCCAGCACGCGCGCCGCGGCGGAACAAATCGGGCACAGGTATTTACCCAACTCATCGTGGCGGCGTACGAAGGCGATCACCTGCTCGCTTTGGGCCAGAAAGACGCTCCCTTCAGGCCCGCCCGGCAGGACCACCGCGTCAAAAGTCTGCTCCATGCTTTCCGCCAGCGTACTGTCCGCCATCATCGGAATAGCGTGATAGCTAACCACCTCGCGCGTCTGCGCGCAGGCAATCGTCTGCACGTGGATCTTCAAGCGCCGTAAAACATCGATTGCGACAATCGCTTCCCCTTCTTCGAAGCCCGGGGCCAATAAGACCGCTACCGTTTTCATGTTCTCTCTCTCCATTTCGCCATTACCACCACGAGTACCAGGTCTGGCGCAGACGTATCAGTGCTTCAAGATAGAAGTAGTCACCCCAGCTGCAGCACTGATCCACCCCTTTTCCACTGCCCATGTGATAAACCGAGTGCTTGAGCAGCCCTTCGGTCGGGTCATCGTCGGTCGCCAGATAGTTATCGGTCAGCGACTGGACGATACGCAACGCCATCTCCTCGTAATGCGGGCGATGCTGATCGAGCGCCGGCAGCGCATTGACCAGCTCCAGCAGACCGCAGGCAGTAATCGCCGCCGCCGAGCTGTCGCGTACCGCGTCGGTACCGAGCAAGGCCAGATCCCAGTGGCACACATCATCTTCCGGCAGGCGGTTGAGGAAGTAGTGGGCCAGGCTGCGCGACAGCTCCACCATACTTTTATCACCGGTATAGCGATAGCTGAGCAGGAAGCCATAGATGCCCCATGCCTGGCCGCGGGACCAGCAGGAGGTGTCGCTATAGCCCTGATGGGTGTTGCCAAAACGCGGCTCGCCGCTGTTCACGTCAATGTAGTAGGTATGGTAGGTCGAGGCGTCTTCACGCACGATATAGCGCGCCGCCTGTTGCGCATGGGCCGTGGCCGCCTGCGCATAGCGCGGGTCCCCGGTCTGCTCGCTGGCCCAGTAGAGCAGCGGCAGATTCATATTGCAGTCGATGATCATCCGCCCCTGCTGTTCCGGGTCGTTCAGATCCCCCCAGGCCTGAATAATTCTGGCCGTCGGGTTGAAGCGCTCCATCAGCGTTTCCGCGGCCAGCAGCGCGCTCTGGCGGGCGGCCTCATTGCCGGTGAGTCGCCATGCGCTGACGCAGGAGAGTGTATAGAGAAACCCCAGATCGTGGGTCGCCGTATCGATACGCTCCTCGATGCGCCGGGCAAAAGAGGGCAGATAGCGCTCTGCCGCCTCGCGATAGGCGGGATTACCGCTCATTTCCCACGCCAGCCACAGCTGGCCCGGCCAGAAGCTGGTCGTCCACTCGACGTTTTCAGAACGCGGCCAGATGCCGTTTTCACAGGCCTCGCCCGGGAATTTATCGCCAAAAGCGACAATGTTTTTATCGAGCTTGCGGGTCACGCGGGCCAGCGCATCATCGAGCTTCTGGCGCAGCGCCAGCCGGTCGACCTGATACAGCTCGACGGGGCGGAGGGCTTCGGTAATCACCTTTTTGGACATAACAACTCCTGAATTAATGTTTGGCCGGTTCAACCGGGGTGGCGTCCAGCGCCGGGGAAAAAGGTCGCGATGCGTCCCACGTCGAGCGACAGCGCGAGAGCGTAAAAGCGGAGATAAGGGTAAACAGCAGAGCGCAGCTGCCCATCAGCAGATAAGTATGCTCAAAGCCGATTTTGTCGTAGAGGTAGCCCGCCGGCGGCGCCACCACAATAGAACCGACGTAGATCATCGCCTGATAGCCCAGCAGGTACATCGTGGCGTTGACTCTGCGGTCAAAGTGCTCGGCGATGTATTTAAAGACCGAAATCAGCAACAGCGCGATTTCGACGCCATAAAACGGTTTGATAATCGAGATGATCACCGGATCGCTGGTCAAGCCTGAGGCGATCAGCCTGGCCCCGACAACGCAGCCGCAGAACAGCAGCCCCCGCTTTGCGCCGTAGTGATTCACCAGCAGCGGAATGAACATCATCATCACGAATTCCATACCGGACTGCACGGTGCTGAGATAGCCGTACCAGGCATTCCCCTGCTCTTTGGTGGCAAAAAAGGAGACGAAGTAGCGCGGAAACTGCTGCTCAGCAATAAACATCATCCATGCGACACCGGCGACATACAGGCTGAACATCCAGAATTTACGGCTTTTCAGTAACTGCATCACGTCGCTAAAAACGATTTTGTTCGCCGAAATCACGCTGTTGTTACGCAACTGCTCATCGCCGATCTTCAGGCTGATTAATACCAGCAGCATCAGGAGCGACGTGCTGCTGCTCAACAGAAAGTTGGCCAGCGGCGTGAAGTTGAACAGCAGCCCGGAAACGGAAGCGGCCATCGCCCAGCCGAGCGATCCCCACATGCGAATACGACCGAACTCCAGGCCGTACAGCCGGCTAAAGCGATCGGCATACGATTCCGACGCCGCGACGCCCGCATACCAGCCAAGACTTAAATAGAGCGCGCCAAGGATGATGCCGATCGTCGTGTGGCTTTGCAGTAGAGGTTGATAGACGAAGGCAAAGAACGGCGCCATCAGGGCCGACACGGCGCAGACAAAATAGAGCAGCCATTTGCTCATAGCGATCTTGTCCATGATGTAGCCGTAAACCGGCTTCAGGATCACCGCGAACACACCGTTGATGGCGAAAACGCTGCCGATGGTGATGCTATCGAGGCCGACTTTCTGGCTCAGCCACAGCGCGTAGAGGCCAAAGCTTGAAGACCAGGTAAAAAAGTAGAGAAAGATAAAGGTGCTCATTTTGTACTGTGCGCCACGCACAGAGGATGAAGTGGTCATAGGACGTTCTCCGGGGACAGCGTAAGATGTTTTTCTTCCTGTGCCGTCACGAAGCGTACAGCATCATCGCTGATGAAGGCCTGTGGACAACCCTGCGGTGCAAAGGTGTCGGGATTCCCCGCCCAGACCGCACTTAACAACAGATGTGTTCCTGGTGCTAAATCACCGCGTAACACCGGAACCGCCGCGCGTTCGGCAAACAGCAGGTTGCTGTTAGGCGGCGTCAGTACCGCCTCGCCGCAGCGCCTTTGCGGGCTCAGGCAGAGAATGGCCGACGTATCGGCAGGGGTGATGATCCGGCAGCCGCCCTCCCCGTCCTGCACCTCAGGCAGGGGGCGGTTCGGCACGCCGAATCCCCCTTCGGCCGTATCAAGCGCGCGGGCCGTGCGGATACGATGTACGCGCAGCTGCCAGTCGCCCATCGCGATAAGCCAGGTCTCAATCGCCACATCGCGCCACGGCCGCCAGCGGCTGTAAATCATGCCATCGGCAGTCGTCACCGCGTCACAGTCGCGCCGCCCGCGCCAGTAATCATCTTTCTCACAGAGCAGCAGCATGGAGTAAGGCGCAGCGTGGCTTAACCCATAGCGTCCGCGCTCAATTGTGAATCCGTAGCGCGTGGAGTAGGCAAACTTGCAATATTTCGCTTCGGTATTGACGAAGTTATTCCGCTCAAGCTGGCCGGAGGTGAGCATCCACAGATGATCGGTCTGATGCACCAGCACCTGATCGGCGTGCTTGATGCTGTGCTGCGCGGCGAGCGGCGGCAGCGGCAGCTCCGGCGCCAGCCAGAAGGGATCATCCTCACCCATCGCCAGAACCAGCATGGTTTTCAGGGCCCAGTAGGGAGAGCCCGGCGCATTGTAATCCTCGGCCATAATCAGATTCGGGTAGCTATAGCCCACGCTCAGCACGCCATCACGATCGAACAGCGGTTGCTTCAGCCACCAGCGGAGATGGCGCAGGACGATGCCCTTGATCACCCCCGGGGAGAATGCCTCCAGTCCGGCAAAAGCCGCCGCGCTCCAGAAGGCCGCCTGAGCAAAACGGTAAGTCAGGCTGCGACCAAACGGCACGGCCGCCCCGTCGTCGGCAAAAAAATGGATAAAGTCGGCGGAAAACAGCAGCGCCCGATGACGCAGTTCAGCACAGCGCTGCGGGTCGATATCGGCCATCAGCTTCGCGTAAATCAGCCCGTAGAAGTGGAAGCCCATCGAAATGTAATAGTCCCGCGGCCTGTCCGGGCCATCGGAATACCAGCCGTCGCCCAGGTAGTAGCGCTCCATGGCGTTAAAATGCGCTTCCCGCACCTGAGGATTGGTCGGCATCCCGGCGTGATGAAAACCGACCTGTACCAGAATGGGAAAGAAGTGCCAGTTATTGTCCGGGATCGCCTGCGCCTCGCTCTGCTGCAACCAGCGCCAGAGATGGGCTTTCTCCTGCTCGTTGAAATGCGCCAGCACGCTATCGCCCGCCAGCGCTAACAGCAGGCCGTAGGCGGCCATCTCCACGATGCGCTGATCGTAGGGGTTCACTTCTCCCCAGTAATCGGCATGCCGCGGGTTGGTTCCGTTTTTAATGGCCTGCAGGTAGAAAGAAAACTGTTGCGGCTCGCTGCCGCCTGCCAGCAGCGGCGTCACGCCCCACAGCAGGCGCGAGAAGGTTTCCATACTCGCCACGCGTTGCCCGTAATGGGCGGTGAAATTCGCCAGATCGACACGGCTGGCATCATTTTTAAAATTGGGCGACACGGCATTCAGCAGCTCATTGACCAGCTGCCGGAGGTCGTTGCCGGTTCTTAAAGGATTGGTCAGATGAATATTTTCAGGTTGCAAAAGGTCCTCCCGTCATGACACGAGAATTAGATAAGTTATTGTTATTTCGATTTTATAAAATTATTTATACGTCAACGGGAGGAAGAATAGTCGCTTTTATTTGTGCGGCTAAGTGAGCACAATCACAAAATTAAACCGCCATTTCATTTTTGCTGGATATTTCACGCTGCCGGGGGGATAAATTGCAAATGATGGCGTAAAAACTTAAATCTGTTGTCCTGGAGGAAAAATGAGTGAACCACAGCGGCTGGAACGCATCACACTCGATAGCCGGGCGATCTCTTTTAACCGATTGCGCTCAACCAGCGCGATTTACTACCACTGGCACCAGTGCGTCGAATTCCTCTATATCTCCAGCGGCTATGGCATTGTGGTGGTAGATAATCAGCACTACACCGCTCGCCCGGGGCGCCTGTTTATTTTTCCTCCGTTTCGCCTGCACAAAGTCCAGGTCGACCACAGCGAGAAAAATCCCTACCACCGCACCACGATGCATATTGAACAGTCGGTAGTTGAAAGCATTATGGGGGGGTTTTCGCGCCATCAGGCCCAGTTTGCCGCGCTTGCCGCCAGCAACGCGCCGGCACAAATTTACGACCTCAGCGAACACGGCCCTTTCATGGAGAGAATTCTGACCCAATTTGACGGGCTGTATCACGGCGGGCAGATCGCCACCAGCGAGGTGGCCTTTCTGGTGATGCAGATAATGGGCTTTCTCCCCGCGCTACCCGAGCCATGTATTCCCCGACAGCAGACGGTCGCGTCGCGGATTATGAGCTGGGTGGAGGCTCACTACGCCAACAAATTTTCGCTGGATGAACTCGCCCAGGCGCTGGGCCTGTCGCGCAGCTACACCTCGCGCATATTCCGCCAGCAAACGGGCGGCAGCATCCACGAGTATCTGCTGACGCGCCGAATAAAGCGCAGTTGCGATCTCCTGCGCAGCACCAGCGTCAGTATGGATGAGATTGCGGCCGAAGTCGGATTTCGCGAAGTGACCTACTTTATTACCTGCTTCAGGAAGATGATGGGCCAGACGCCGCTGCAGTACCGCAAGGCGAGTCTGGCCAGAAACAGCGTGCTAACGTAGCCCGCGGGGCTATTTCGAGACGTCCGCGCCGAAATAGTGCCTGGAAATTCGCTGATAGGTGCCGTCGGCGCGAATATCGGCGATGGCGGCATCGATCGCCTGGCGCAGCTCCGGTTCCCCTTTGCGGATCAACACCGCTTCTTGTTCAGCATCGGTTCTTTCCGCCACAATTTTCACCGGCGCGTCGGGCTTGTGCTTTTTGAAATCGAGGAACGAGAGGTTGCTGTTGATGGTCGCATCCGCGCGCCCCTGTGATACCAGGGCGATTGACTGATCAAAGCCATCCGTCCCCACCACCTCCGCGCCATTTTCACGGGCAATTTGCGCGTAGTTGCTGGTCAGCGTGTGGGCGGACTTTTTGCCCTTCAAATCCGCAAAGGTGTGAATATCCTGATTGTTGTTATTCACGATGAGGACCGCTTTCGGGGTGATATAGGGGACCGAAAAATCATATTTCGCCTGGCGCTCCGGCGTAATCGAGACCTGATTAATCACCGCGTCGTAGCGATTAGCATCCAGCCCGGCCACCAGACCGTCCCACTTGCCCTCAACAAACTCCGCTTTCACCCCAATCCGGCGGGCAATTTCACGCGCGATATCGACATCAAACCCCACCAGCTTGCCGGAAGTATCATGATAGGTAAAAGGCGGGAAGGTCCCTTCGGTACCGACTTTAAATACTCCTGCTGATTTTATCTTCGCCAGGTTTTCCCCGGCACAGGCCGCGTGCGTCACGCTCAGTTGAATGGCGGTAGCCAGCAATGCGGTCATCAATACTTTCATCATTCACTCCTTTATCTGGATTGCCGGGTTATTTTTTAAATTTCCCAGGAGTCGGGAAACGTCTCGGTCAGCGTGGAAATAAAAAGCTGCGTACGCGTTTTCTTTGCCCGGGTAAAAATGTCCCGCGAGGTCCCGCTCTCCACAATCTGACCGGACTCGAGGAACACCACCTGGCTGGCAATATTTGCCGCCAGCCGAAGATCGTGGGTCGCCATCAGCATCGTCGTTCCCTCCTGCGCCAGCTGGCGCAAAACGGCGATCACCTCCTGAGCCAGTTCAGGATCCAGCGCCGAGGTCGGCTCATCGCAGAGCAGCACTTTCGGCGAGGGGGCCATCGCCCGGGCAATGGCGACCCGCTGCTGCTGGCCACCGGAGAGCATCGCCGGCCAGGCATGGCGCTTGTGCGCCAGGCCGACTTTAGCAAGCAGCTCTTCCGCCCGTGCCCTTGCCCGTTCGCGGGGCCATTTCTGCACCACCATCAGCCCCTGCATAATATTTTCCAGCACCGACAGATGCGGAAATAACTGGAAGTTCTGAAAGACCATGCCGGTTTGCTGGCAAATACGCCGAACGTCTTTTCTTTTTGGCGTCGCGGCGGGAGAAAAAATAATCTCCTCATTACCAATCGTTAATTTCCCGACCTGCGCGATTTCCAGTAAATTAATGCAGCGTAATAATGTACTTTTACCGCTGCCCGATGGGCCAATCAGCGCCGTCACGCTCCCCTCAGGAATCGTTAGCGAAATATCATGCAGCACCTTCTGGCGGGCGAAACTCTTTTCAAGTCCGGACAGCGTTATCATGATGTTCTTCCTTTGCCACCGTATTTCTTTCTAAACGTAATTCCAGCCGGGACTGTAAATATGATAAAACCGAACAAATTAATAAATAGAGCAGAGCCGCTTCGCTATACAGAATAAGCGGCTGATAGGTGACGGCGGCAATACGCTGAGCGGCTAAAAACAGTTCCGGAACGGTAATGACCGAGGCCAGCGAGGTATCCTTAACTAATGAAATAAAGGTGTTCGACAGCGGCGGCACCGCTACTCTCGCCGCCTGCGGCAGAATAATATAACGCAGCGATTGCCCCCAGCTCATGCCAATAGAGTGCGCGGCCTCCCACTGCCCTTTGGCGACCGACAGCAGCGTCGCCCTGATCACCTCCGAGGTAAAGGCGCCGACGTTCAGGGTAAAGCCGATAACCGCGGCCGGAAAGGCGTCAAGGGTGATCCCGACGCTGGGCAGGGCATAAAAAATCAGGAACAGCTGCACCAGCAAAGGCGTACCGCGGATAATCCAGACATAAAAACGCACCACGTTTTTCAACGGTGCCGGGCCATATAAACGAATCAGCGCGACAATAAACCCCAGCAGCAGCCCGAGGAAAAATGAAATTAAGGTTATGGGAATAGTAAAAACCAGCCCGGCATAGAGCATCGGCCAAAACGAGCTTATTGCTAATGAAATAAATTCCGGCACATATCACCTTTCTGCAAATCATCATTATTTATTACTGTTCTTTCCGGGGAACAGCTTATTAAAAGAGCTTACCATGCAGAACACCGCATCAGCATGTATCAATACTGGCATTAAATAGCCGACTTTGTGCTTTGCGCGGGCCGACCGCTACTCGTTGTTGCCGCGCCTGCGGCGCGTCGCTGACGCGACCAATGAATTTGCGCAGCTGGCGAAAAAATAATAATCACCAACCATAAAAATCTCCTGCAGCCTATGGAATATTTTCGCCAATCCTTTGCCGAAATAAAGATAAGCGTCGCCAGGAAAGGGATAATCCGGTGAAAAATACGGCAAAAAAGGGCTTATCTGGAAATCAACACACCCAGGCGGCTAACAGGCTTTCCCTCCGGATGGCTAAAAAGCATCTTATATTCCATTTCGCTCTTAATAGCGGACAAATATTCTTTAAATTACCAATTTTGCAGACCTACCATTCAAATATCTCGATACGAATGGGCAAATAGTTATGTCAGTCTTTCACTCCATTAGCGACCTGATTGGTCACACTCCCCTGCTTCAACTGCATAAGCTGGATACCGGCCCCTGCAGCCTGTTTTTAAAGCTGGAAAACCAGAACCCCGGCGGGTCGATTAAAGACCGCGTTGCGCTGTCGATGATCAACGAGGCGGAACGGCTGGGGAAATTAAAACCCGGCGGTACCCTTATTGAAGCGACGGCGGGTAACACCGGGCTGGGGCTGGCGCTGATCGCCGCGCAAAAAAATTACGCCCTGACGCTGGTGGTTCCCGATAAAATGAGCCGGGAGAAAATTTTCCATCTCCGCGCCCTGGGAGCCAAAGTGCTCCTCACCCGCTCGGATGTGAATAAGGGCCACCCGGCCTATTATCAGGATTATGCGCGCCGCCTGGCGGAGGAAACACCGGGCGCTTTCTATATTGACCAGTTCAATAACGAAGCCAACCCGCTGGCGCACGCCACCACTACCGCGCCCGAAATATACGATCAGCTCGACGGGGATATCGACGCCATCGTCGTCGGCGTCGGCTCCGGCGGCACCCTCGGCGGCCTGCAGGCCTGGTTTGCCAGACACTCGCCAAAAACCGAATTTATTCTTGCCGACCCGGCGGGATCGATCCTTGCCGACCAGGTTGAAACCGGGCGCTACGGTGCAACAGGCTCCTGGCTGGTCGAAGGGATTGGCGAAGACTTCATTCCACCGCTGGCCCATCTGGACGGCGTCAGAGCGGCCTATCGCATCAGCGATAGCGAAGCGTTCGCGACCGCCCGCCAGCTCTTACAAAGCGAGGGCGTGCTTGCCGGTTCGTCAACCGGCACCTTACTGAGTGCCGCGCTGCGCTACTGCCGGGCGCAGACCACCGCGAAACGAGTGCTCACCTTCGCCTGCGACAGCGGCAACAAATACCTCTCCAAAATGTTTAACGACGACTGGATGCGCCAGCAGGGCCTGTTGAGCCGGCCGACACGCGGCGATTTAAGCGATTTTATCGCCCTGCGCCACGATGAGGGAGCCACCGTTACCGCCGCCCCGGATGACACCCTCGCCGCCATTCTCGCTCGCATGCGTCTGTATGACATTTCACAGCTGCCGGTACTGGAAAACGGCCGCGTCGTCGGCATCGTCGACGAGTGGGATCTGATCAGCCACGTCGGGGGTGACAGCCGGCGCTTTTCACTGCCCGTTGGCGAGGCGATGACCCGCAACGTAGAAACGCTGGATAAACACGCGCCGGAAAGCGCATTGAAAGCCATTTTCGATCGCGGCCTGGTGGCCGTTATCGCTGACAACGAACGCTTTTTGGGTCTCATCACCCGCAGCGACGTGCTGACGACCTGGCGCAACCGACTTGAACACTAAGGACGAAAGATGAAAAATTTGCATACGTTGAGCGTACATAGCGGCATCTTTAACGACGGGCACGGCGCCGTTATGCCGCCGATTTACGCCACTTCCACCTTTGCCCAACCCGCGCCGGGGCAACATACCGGCTATGAATACTCGCGCAGCGGCAACCCGACCCGCCACGCGCTGGAGACGGCGATTGCCGAGCTGGAGAGCGGCGCCCGCGGCTACGCGTTTGCATCAGGGCTGGCGGCGATTTCCACCGTCCTCGAGCTGCTGGATAAAGACAGCCATCTGGTGGCCGTCGATGATGTCTACGGCGGCACCTGGCGGCTGCTCGAAAATGTCCGCCGTCACAGCGCGGGGCTGCGGGTCAGCTGGGTCAAGCCCGACGATCTGGCCGGCATTGAAGCGGCCATTCGGCCGGATACGCGCATGATCTGGGTCGAAACCCCGACCAACCCGCTGCTGAAGCTGGCGGATCTCAGCGCCATCGCGGCGATTGCCCGTCGGCACAATATTATCAGCGTCACCGATAACACCTTTGCCTCGCCGGTCATCCACCGTCCCCTCGAGCTGGGCTTCGATATCGTGGTCCATTCGGCGACCAAGTACCTGAACGGCCACTCCGACGTTGTCGCCGGGCTGGCGGTCGTCGGTGACAATCGCGATCTGGCGGAGAAGCTGGGCTATCTGCAAAATGCGGTGGGCGGCGTACTTGACCCGTTCAGCAGCTTCCTGACGTTACGCGGTATCCGGACACTCGCGCTGCGTATGGAGCGTCACAGCAGCAATGCGCTGGCCCTCGCCGAATGGCTTGAACAGCAGCCGCAGGTGGAAAAAGTCTGGTTCCCGTGGCTGGCATCGCACCCCCACCATCAGCTGGCGCGCCGGCAGATGGCCCTCCCCGGCGGGATGATTTCCGTGGTGGTGAAAGGCGATGATACCTATGCGCAGCAGGTCATCAGCAGGCTGAAGCTGTTTACGCTGGCAGAGAGTCTGGGGGGCGTGGAGAGCCTGGTCAGCCAACCGTTCAGCATGACCCATGCTTCGATTCCGCTGGAACAACGGCTGGCCAATGGCATCACGCCTCAGTTGATCCGTCTCTCCGTCGGGATTGAAGATCCGCAGGATCTGATCGCCGACTGGCAGCACGCTTTAGGCGACTGAAAAAAAATCCGCCGCCGGAATCATGCTGGCCACCGCAGGCCAGCAGATTTTTCACGGCGTATTGGGGATTTGCCGAGACATGCCGATGTCGGTCACGGTAGTTTGGGAGAAGGAACGTTTTCTGGCGCGGGTTCTGCGGAACGTGCCAACGTGGCCTGACAGGCCGCACGCAGGTGCGCCAGCTTTCGCCAGGCGGCCTTAAAATAGCCGTCTCGCTGACCGCCGTTCATAAATAGCGTTTTCCCTCTTTCAGCACATGCTCTACGAAGCGGGTCAGCTTCGGCAGCGGGCGAAGATCCTGACGCCAGAGTAAATGTACCGGACGCGGATGGGGGGTATAGGCCTCCAGCACCCGCACCAGTTTGCCGCTGGCCAGCGCCTCGCTCAGTAAAACCTCCGGCTGGAGCAGCAGCCCGGCTCCGGCTATCGCCGCCATGCGCAGGCCGTAACCATCATTGCAGCGCAGAATCGCATCGCGCTTCCAGCGCACCGTGTCTTGCGCGCCCGGCAATGTCCACTCATTGCGCGCCGTCCACACCGTATGGGACAGACAACGGTGATCGACCAAATCCGCCGGTACGACTGGCGTACCGTGACGAGCCAGGTAAGCGGGCGCGGCGCAAATCACCATCCGATAAGGACAGAGATATTTCGCCACCAGATCGGTGTGGTGAATATCACCAATACGGATCGCCAGATCGAAGCCCTCATCGACGAGATCGATCATCCGGTTAGTCAGATCCAGTTCGATGCGAACATCCGGCCACGCCTGTAAAAACGAGGCGGTCAGCGGCGCAATCACGCAGGCGCCAAAAGAGGTCGGCGCGCTGATGCGCAGCGTCCCGGCCGGCGCCAGTCGCAATCGTTCAACCGAGCTTTCGGCAATCGCGACCTGTTCAAGTACCCGTTTGGCCTCTTCATAATAGACGCGCCCGGCATCAGTCAAACTCTGGCGCCGGGTGTTGCGCTCAAGCAGTCGGGTGCCAAGCTCTCGCTCCGTCAGGGCGATATATTTACCGACCATGACCGCCGACATCTCCAGCCGCGATGCCGCGTCGGTAAAACTGCCGCACTCCACCACGGCAATAAACGTCTCCATTCCACGTAGCTTATCCATATTACAAACCTCTGGTTAGCAATCATCTAACTTTTAGCCAGTTTATCCGATAACTGTTTCATTAAAGAATAGAGGCTCACAACCGATCAGGAGTCAGCCATGAAAATCGTCGTTATTGGTGCCAGCGGTACCGTCGGGCGCGCCGTCGCCGAAGAACTGAGCCGTCAACATCAAGTCATTCGCGTAGGTCGCACTCAGGGCGATCTTCAGGTGGATATCACCTCTCAGCCGAGCGTCGAAGCTCTCTTCGAAAAAGTCGGCCGGGTCGATGCGATTGTCTCGGCTACCGGCAATCTGTTCTTTGGCCCGCTGGCGTCCATGACGGACCGGGATTTCAACCAGGGCCTGCAGGACAAACTGCTGGGGCAAATCCGCCTGGCGCTAACCGGGCAGCATTATCTCAATGAAGGCGGTTCGATTACGCTTATCAGCGGCATAGTGGCCCATGAACCGATTGCCCAGGGCGTCAACGCCACAACGGTGAATGCCGGGCTGGAGGGCTTTGTCCGCGCCGCCGCCTGCGAACTGCCGCGTGGGATCCGTATCAACCTGATAAGCCCCACCGTACTGGCGGAGTCGCTCGCCGCTTATGGCGGTTTCTTCCCCGGCTTCACCAGCGTCCCCGCTGCCGCCGTTGCTCAGGCCTATCGCCGCAGCGTGGAAGGGATACAGAGCGGCCGGGTGTACACCGTCGGCTACTGACCGCTGAGAGCACAGACAGCCTCTGCCCGGTCAGAGGCTGTTATCCCCGGCACAATAGCGGGGGACGATAGCCGTTTCCAGCCGCGATATTCGCGACAAAATAAAGAGAAAAGAGAGTACCAGGTGTTGTAAATATTGATCTGCTGCACACTCCCGATAAATGCATTTCATTGTGAAGCGCCACGGACAATTTATTGCCCTGGGCCATCCTTTCAACACCTCAATCACTGTATACCACGGTGTAACAGACTGATTTTCAGAGTGTAAGTACTATTCCCTCATAAATATCATTGCTTAATACCAGGATGATCGCTTTTCCACATATTTAGCAGGCCTTTCTCATTCAACTGTACAACCAATCATTCCAGGCAATGGCCATCGCTACGGAGTTTTATCTGTCTGAAAATAACCTTCCAGCGGGTTAATTATTAAATATCAATTAAAGCAGCATAAATCGCTAAAAAATAGATTTAACGGTTTATTCAGCGCGTTGATTCAGGATCGAGGACGCAGGTAAAGCATTTTTTTTATATCGACGTTCGACATTTTTAATAATTTATAAAATGATGCGAGATTGTGACAATAGTAAACGAAATGTTATGATGAGTAGATTAGCTGTACTCCTCATTGGAATATCCATCTAACGCTGATTTAGCCCTACAGTGATGAGAGAGCACCATGACTAAACCTCAATCCGTTCATGTTGAAAACCTCGAAAGTAATACCATAAGACCTATTCCTCTTAATATGCGACACGGTAAACCTGGCGATCTTTTTACCATTTGGTTCGGCTCGAATATCATGTTATTAACCGTGATCACCGGTGCCATGTCGGTGACCATTTTCCACCTTTCTTTTTTCTGGTCCGTGATTGCCCTGCTGATCGGCAGCCTGGTTGGCGGTCTTTTTATGGCATTACATTCGGCGCAGGGTCCGAGGCTCGGCGTGCCGCAAATGGTGCAAACTAAGGGACAGTTTGGCTCCTACGGGTCGGTACTGGTGGTATCGATCGTGGTATTAATGTATATCGGATTTACCGCCTCCAGCCTGGTATTAGGCGGGCAGTCAATGCACGCTATCTATAAGCCGATGAACGCCGACGTCGGGATTATTATCGTCGGGGCGCTCAGTTTATTCGCCACCATCTTTGGCTATAAAATCATCCACTCCTACGCCAGAATTATGTCGTGGATTTCCGGTATTGTACTGGCCGCCACATTTCTGTGGATCGTGTTTGTGCATGGCCTGCCGGTTGATTTCCTCGATCGCGGCGGCTTTAACAAAGTTGGCTTCCTCGGCGCGGTATCCATAGCGGCGCTGTGGCAACTGGCCTATGCCCCCTATGTCTCTGACTATTCACGCTATATGCCCTACAGCACCAACGATAAAAGCGTTTTTTATGCCAGCTATTTTGGCTGCATTTTAGGATCCTACCTGCCGATGGTCCTCGGCGTGCTGGTGGCTATCTGTATTAGTAATGATGATATTATTCAAGGCATTATAGATCTGACCGGTGGAATGGGCGCCCTGGTCATTGTGGTACTGGCACTGGGGATCGCCGCCACGAACTCCATGATGTTGTACTGCGGGGTTCTCTGCACCTTGACCCTGGGCCAGACTTTTATTGATGGCTGGTCGCCGATGGCCCGCGCCAGAATAATTACCGCCATCCTGACGATGATTCTCGAAATATCGCTGGCGATCTATGGTCAGGAAAACTTTTTATTAATCTACACCAACTTTATCACCGTGCTGTTATACGTGCTGGTGCCGTGGACGGCGATTAATCTGGTGGATTACTATCTGGTCGCTCATGGCGAATATGAAGTTGAGTCCTTTTTTAAACGCGATGGCGGAATCTACGGTTATTTTAATACCACGGCTATTTTCTGTTATTTACTGGGAATCGCCGTGGAGGTGCCGTTTATGTCGACGGCGATCTACAGCGGACCTGTTGCGCTGTCATTTGGCGGCGCTGACTTATCATGGATTATTGGTTTGCTGGTTGTTTCTCCTGTCTATTATTATCTCTCCAGAGCGAAGACGGTCAAGAAGATGGCCTTTGTGAAAGAGAAAATTTAAAGCCACAGATTCCCTCAGTAATCATTTAGCTCCGGACAGATTCCGGAGCTTTTTTTATTGCTGGCGGGCAACAGGAAACGACCGCGGAGAATTAAAGAACGGCCTGAGCGAAAATAGAGAGCGGAAAAAATGCGGGAACAGAGGATGACGGAAATGCGCCCGGCCCCGGGCGCAAAAGATTCAGGAGGCCGCCATCCAGCGGCGCAGGTTATCCAGCATCGCCAGACATTGATCCAGCTGCGTCAGGGCAATAAATTCATCCGGCTTGTGCCCCTGCTCCATACTTCCCGGCCCACAAATCAAGGTTGCCACACCCGCTTCGTCAAACAGCCCGCCTTCAGTGCCAAAGGCGACGGTGGAGAACGTATCATTTCCCGCCCATTGCGCCAGCCAACCGGCAAAGGCCGACTGCGGATCGCTCAGCAGGCCGGGATACTGGCTGAGCGGCTGAAAGCGGATCGTTGCCTCCTCCGCCACCGCGCGCATCGCCTGCTCCAGTTCATCTTCGGCATACGCCTGCAGTCCGGAGAGCGTCTCAGCGAGCGACACATCCGGCAAATGGCGGATTTCAAAATCGAACTGGCAGCGCTCAGGCACAATATTGAGCGCCGCGCCGCCCGTAATCAGCCCCACCTGTACGGTGCTGTACGGCGGGTCGAAGCGCGCATCCTGCCTGAGCGCCAGCTTTTCACCCAATACGCCTAAGCGGGTAATCAGCTTCGCCGCATACTCAATGGCATTCACGCCATCGGGAGCATAGGCCGAATGGCAGGCCTTACCGTGAATATGGCAGCGCATGGCTAGTTTGCCTTTATGGCCGTAGACCGGGCGCATCTCCGTCGGCTCACCGATAATGCACAGCGCAGGCTTATCCTTTGAGGCTTTGAGATGGTTCACCAGACTGCGGACGCCGAGACATCCCACCTCCTCATCATAGGAAAAGGCCAGATGCAGAGGCATGCTTAACGGTTGTGCGAGGAAGGCGGGAACAGAGGCCAGCACGCAGGCAATAAAGCCCTTCATGTCGGTGCTGCCGCGCCCGTAGCACAGGCCATCGCGGAGGGTAAGTGCAAAAGGAGGGACCGTCCAGCGCTGGCCGTCAACCGGCACCACATCGGTATGGCCGGAGAGCATTACCCCCCCTGGCCCCGGCGGCCCCAGGCGGGCGTAAAGATTGGCTTTTTTGCCGTCGTCATCGTAGAACAGCCGGCATTCAATGCCAAAACCGCTCAGAAAGCGGTTTATGTAATCGATCATCTCGAGATTGGATTCGCGACTGGTGGTATCAAAAGCCAGTAGCGTTGCCAGTATCGACTGCAGCTCATTATTCATCGCCCGGTACTCCGTAACTGGGGGCCTCCCGCGGGTCGAGCGCGCGCGTGATATAGGCCTGCATCTGCGGCTCATAGGCCTGCCAGAGCGCGGCCAGCTCGCCGATGGGATCGTCCTCGCTCCAGTCAATGCGCAAATCCACCAGCGGCCACGAATAATCATCCACGACCTTCACCGCCGCAGAGTGGACCGGACCGGCCTCACCGCCGCAGGCCAGACCGGCCTGTAGCGCGGCCAGCAGGCGCAGCGCCATTTCGCCTTCGCTCTGTTGAAACCCCGCCACCATCGCCTCAATAACCGCCGTGCTGGCCAGCATATTTCCAGCGGCAATACAGTTTTCTCCTTCGGCAACATGATAGATACCGAGGGTTTTATCGCCGCTGAAGGCGGCGGTTTGTCCATTGGCGTCGATGGCGATAATCTGCCGGTAGCGGCTGAAATCATCCTCCGCCAGCGCCCTGCGCAACGCGATATCCGGCGCTAGTCCCTGTTCCAGCTGCGCTAACGCCAGCTGACCCAGCGCCGGTAAGGTGATGTTCTGACTGGATACCGCCCCCACCCCGGCCTGTAGCCAGGGACAGCGGGCGCCGACGGCAATGCTGGAGGAGCTGAGCGCAATCCCAAACTGCCCGCTTTCCGGGCAATATGCTGCGATAGAAAAGGTCATCGTCGCTCCTTACTTCACGAAATCATCGGGAATGACGGCAATCACATCGATCTCCATCAGCCATTGCGGCTGCGCCAGCGCGGAAATCACCAGCCCCGTGGAGATCGGGAAAACCCCCTTCAGCCATTTCCCCACCTCCTGATACACCGGCTCACGATAACGCGGGTCAATGATATAGGTCGTGGTTTTCACGATGTGCGACAGGTCGCTTCCGGCCTCTTCCAGCAGCTGTTTGACGTTTTTCATCGCCTGCTCGGCCTGAGCCTGCGGGTCGCCCAAACCGACCAGGTTACCGGCAAAATCGGTTCCCACCTGACCGCGCACGTAGACGGTATTCCCGGCGCGAACCGCCTGACATAAATCGTTATCCAGGCTCTGATTGGGGTAAGTCTCTTTAGTATTAAACATGCGAATACGGGTATGCGTTGGCATCTTTTTTATCCTGTTTAGTGGGCGAACGTTCAGCGCCGATCGGCGGCCTGGTACTGGCTGTACTTACGCTGGGTGGCAATATGGTCAGCAATGTGTTTCGCGTCATGCCAGACGCCCCAGATGAAGGTAGATCCCCGGCGTGACAGCCACGGCAGTCCGAGAAAATAGACCCCGGGTTCACTGGAGACGCCGCGTTGATGCTGCGGACGGCGTTGCTCATTAAAAGCATTCACGTTGAGCCAGCTGTAATCCACGGCGTAGCCGGTCGCCCAGATAATGGTGGTGATCCCCGCCTCCGCGAGATTCAGAGAGAGGATCGGCGAAGTCATACACGACGGGTCAGGTAAAAACTCGCGGGCGGCAGGTTCTTCCGGCAGATCCAGACCATTGGCCGCAATGTAGGCATCTGCGGCATCCAGCAGCGCCAGGTAGTTCTCATCTCCGCGTCGGATGTTGTCGCACAGGTCCGGCTGAAAGGTCGCCGTCCCGGATTCAAAGGCTTTCGTCAGCCCGACCAGGGTGATGCCACGATGCGCCAGCTCGCGGAAGTCCACGGTGTGCCCGCCATGAGCGCCGCTGACGGCGATAGTGACATGCTCTTTGCCCGGGGCGCTGGCGGGGGCATCCCACATGCCCAGCACTCCCAACCACCAGCAGAAGTCCCGGTTGCGATATGCGCGCGGCGGGCGGTCGTGCGCGCCGACGGATAAATAGACCCGACGGCCGGCACGCTGAAGCTCGTCGGCAATCTGCACGCCGGAAGAGCCCGCGCCAACGACCAGCACGGCGCCCTCAGGAAGCTGCTGCGGGTTGTAGTATCGGGCGGAGTGGATTTGATGAATGCTGCCCTCTTGCGGCGCAATCGGAGGAATGACCGGTTTTTGAAACGGCCCGGTCGCGGCAACAATACGCTGGGCCTCAATGACGCCCTCCGTGGTCTCAATGGTAAACCCCGGTCGCCCGCTGTTGCGCACCGCGCTTTTGACTTCAACGCCGGTACGCACCGGCAGATTGAAGGCCCTGACGTAATCTTCAAAGTATTCCGCCACATCGTCTTTGGGAATGAAGCTGTCGGGATTTCCCCCTTTAAATTCCATCCCCGGAAAACGGTCATGCCACGCCGGACCATTTGCCACCAGCGAGTCCCAGCGCCCGGTTCGCCAGGCTTCGGCGATGCGGTTTTTCTCGATAACCAGATGTGAGATCCCCAGCGTTGTCAGATGCTCACTCATGGCAATACCGGCCTGACCCCCGCCAACAATCAACGTATCAATGTTCGTTTTTTCTACGGTCATAAATGTGTCCTTCGAATGGTGTTCAATCGCCAGGAATAAACCACTGCGCAGGACCGAGGTTAATAAACCGTAACAAGCAGGTAAATTATTATAAATTTAGAACCTGAGAATAAAATAGTGATGCAGAACGCAGTATCTTGAATCTACTGAATAAAAATATTATTCCCGGTAGATTACCGATAAAAGATAATCCGGCGAGCGCCTGATTATTCATAAAAAATAAATCGCAAGCCATCAAGCCTATTAAAAATATATTCAGAGGCTCGTTTTTTTATATTTAACATCACCGGCAGAGACTGATACGGCCCGCAACAGGGCGAGCCGTCTCTTATTCTCCGCTGAATTTACGCCACCCGCGTATCAATGTCCGCCGGGCTGAGCACCGCATGGCGACAATATTCCATAAACAGTTTAGTCGGTTTGGTCGGCTCGCTACTGCGCAAGTGTGCCATCACCAGCGTCGAGTTCGTCATCTCGTCCTGAATTTCCACGCAGCGCACCTGCTGGCCATCGTAGGTCATGTCGGAAACCGGGCGGGTTACCAGCACGGAAAAACCCAGCCCCTGGCCGACCATACAGCGCACCATCTCAATAGACGGCGAGCTATAGGCAACCTGAGGGTTATACCCTTTATCTTTGAAAATACTGATGAAATAGTTTCGACTTGGCACCACGTCCAACAGGACCATCGGCAGGTTATTGAGCTCGGAGAGTTTCACCGTCGCCCGCTGCGCCAGCGGATGATGTGCCGGCAGCAGGGCATAAGGCTTCTGCGGCGCATTGAGGCTTTCGGTGTGAATCGCGCTATCCAGCTCAAGATCATAGAGAAACGCCAGATCGAAACGACCGCGGTGCAGACCGTGAGTAATTTCATGCTGCTCCCCATCGCAAATTTTGAGGGTTATATCGGGATAGATTTTTTTAAATCCGGCGATCAGCGAAGGTAAATAGAGCGGCGCCGCCGTTTCAAAACAGCCTAATGAAATAATGCCGGAGACCAGTTCATTATCCGCTTTTGAATTTTGCTCAAACTGATACGAAAGCCGCAGCAGCTCTTTCGCTTTTTCATAAAAGCGTTGTCCGCTGGGGGTCAGCGAAACCCCTTGCGCATGGTGGCGAATAAAGAACTGCTGTTCAAACATATCTTCCAGGGTTTTAACCGCAATGGAAATTGACGGCTGGGCGATATGTAACTGTCTGGAGGCTTCCGCAATACTCTCTGCTTCGACAACGGCAACAAAGTATTTGAGCTGCTTCAGGGTGAAATGGGGCATGGGACACCTTATTTTTTATTCTCAGAGAGATAAGCTAAATAGCTTTAAACGATGCTCCCCGTCGCCGGCAACCCCGCCAGCGGAAAAAGATCAACAATCCGACTCGGGTCGTATTTTTACAGAAAATTAACAGGCAAAGCGCAGGAAAGCTGCGAGCCAACGACAAGCATGCGGCATCCGATCGCAAGGAATGAGGGTCATTCATCTTTTTTTCATTGCCTGTTATTAAATCAAACAATATTTAATGTATTTAAAAGGCAGCGGGTGCTGTGCTCATAAAAGCGAAGCATAAAAATAATATCCTTTTAAATACAAAACATTAAAAATTCATCCGCGTAAATTTTATGAATACCGTCACAGAAATAACCGCGCCTCACGCCCCGGAGAATTATCCCCTTTCCGGGACTAGCTACGTTTTTTATAGAGGTTAGCTAGATTTTTAGTCCTTTCTCGTCGCTGCCCCCTCCTGCATCATGAATCAATAGCAACAAATCAATAACAAATAAGCAACACATCAAGGGAGAGGCGCATGTCTGGTATGTCTGATCGAAATTTTTGGCAGGACAAACTGCGGGAGCAACGCTTTATCAGCCACGCGATCGTTGATGGTCGTCCCTACCTCGCCATCAGCCGTAAAGTCTGTCCGGCCATCAACCCGGCAACCAATAACGTGCTCGCCGGGGTGACGGCGCTGCAAGCAGACGATATTGATATTGCAGTAAAATCATCCCGCGCCAGCTTCGCCTCCGGCGTGTGGTCCGCTCTGGCGCCGCAGGAGCGTAAAACCGTACTGCTCAGGCTCTCCGCGCTGATTCTCGAACACCGTGAAGAGCTGGCGCTGCTTGAAAGTGCCAGCATGGGCAAACCGGTCAACGATGCGCTGCATGTTGATATTCCCGGCGCGGCGCACGTCCTGGCCTGGTACGCTGAAAGCGTCGATAAAATTTACGCCGAGGTCGCCCCCACGCGTAACGGGTCGCTCGCTACCCTCACTCGTGAAGCGGTCGGCGTGGTGGCGGCAATCGTACCGTGGAACTTTCCGCTCGATCTGGCCTGCTGGAAACTCGGGCCGGCGCTGGCCGCCGGGAACAGCGTGATCCTCAAACCCTCAGAAAACTCGCCTTTTTCGGCACTGCGCCTGGGTGAACTGGCGCTCGAAGCGGGTCTCCCGCCAGGCGTGCTGAACGTGGTGACCGGTCTCGGCACCGAAACGGGCGCCGCGCTTGGGCTGCATAACGATATTGATGTCATCACCTTTACAGGTTCGACCGCCGTCGGCAAGGCCTTCATGACCTACTCCGCGCAGTCAAACCTGAAACAGGTCTGGCTGGAGTGCGGCGGTAAAAGCGCCAATATCGTCTTTGCTGACTGCCAGGATCTCGACCTGGCGGCGGAGAAAGCCGCTTTCGGTATCTGTTTTAACCAGGGCGAAGTCTGTTCCGCCAACTCACGGCTGCTGGTAGAACGCGCGATTTATGCCGACTTTATCACCCGGGTAGAGGCCAAAATGAAAGCCTGGGCACCGTCTCACCCCTTTGATCCAGCAGCCAAAATGGGCGCGATGGTCAGCGCGGCGCATGCGCAAAAGGTCATACGCGCGATCCGTTCTGCCGAACAGGCCGGCGCACGCGTGCTGACCGGCGGCCGTGAGGTCGAGATTGAAGGGATCGCCAACTACGTTCAGCCCACGCTGCTGGATGGGGTGCACGAAGAGATGTCGCTGTGGAAAGATGAAATTTTCGGCCCGGTGCTTGCCGCTATCCCTTTTGATGATGAACAGCAGGCCATCGAGCTGGCTAATAACCATATTTATGCCCTCGCCGCGTCGATCTGGACAGACGATCTGCACCGCGCGCACCGCGTAGCCGGACGGCTTAACGCCGGCACGGTATCGGTCAATACCGTGGATGCGCTGGACGTCACCGTGCCGTTTGGCGGCAATAAACAGTCTGGTTTTGGTCGGGATTTGTCGCTGCATGCCTTCGACAAATTCACCACCCTTAAAACGACCTGGTTCCAGTTTCGCTAGCAGGCAACGGCCTTGCCTTGCCCTGATTCCGCTTACAGGAGAGATAACATGACTTACCCGATTCACCCGACGCGATCCACCACCGAGTATCAAAGCGGGGATGCCGCACACCATATCCACGCGTTTCTCGACCAGAAAGCGCTGAACGCTGAAGGACCGCGCGTCATGGTACGCGGCGAAGGCCTGTACCTGTGGGACAATGACGGCAACAAGTATCTGGACGGTATGTCAGGACTGTGGTGTACCCAGCTGGGCTACAGCCGCCAGGATCTGGCGGATGCCGCGGCGGCGCAGTTCGCGAAGCTGCCCTATTACAATATGTTCTTCCACACCACGCACCCGACGGTGATTGAGCTGTCCGAACTCCTTTTCAGCCTGCTGCCCGGGCACTACAGCCACGCCATTTACACCAACTCCGGTTCTGAATCGAATGAAGTGCTGATCCGCACCGTGCGTCGCTACTGGCAGATTCTCGATAAGCCGCAGAAAAAGGTGATGATTGGCCGCTGGAACGGCTACCACGGCTCTACCCTCGCCGCCACCGCGCTCGGGGGCATGAAAGCCATGCATGCCATGGGGGGGATGATTCCCGACGTGGCGCATATTGATGAGCCCTACTGGTATATGCACGGCGGCAACCTGACGCCACAGGAGTTTGGCCTGCGCTGCGCCCGCCAGCTGGAAGAGAAGATCCTGGAGCTCGGCGCGGAGAACGTCGCGGGCTTTATCGCCGAACCGTTCCAGGGGGCGGGCGGGATGATCTTCCCGCCGGAGAGCTACTGGCCGGAGATTCAACGCATTTGCCGCAAATACGACGTGCTGCTGTGCGCCGATGAGGTGATTGGCGGCTTTGGCAGAACCGGCGAATGGTTTGCGCACCAGTATTTTGGCTTTGAGCCGGATACGCTCTCCATCGCCAAAGGGCTGACCTCCGGCTATGTTCCGATGGGCGGCCTGGTGCTGAGCAAACGGATGGCCGAGGTGCTGGTTGAGAAAGGCGGCGTCTTTGCCCACGGTCTGACCTATTCCGGCCACCCCGTCGCTGCGGCCGTCGCCATTGCCAACCTGAAAGCACTGCGCGATGAAAACCGGGTCACCACCGTACGTGACGATACCGGCCCGTATCTGCAAAAAACGCTGCGTGAAGTGTTTAGCCACCACCCGATGATTGGCGAAATCCAGGGCACAGGCCTCGTGGCCGCTCTGCAGTTCGCCGAAGATAAGTCGACCCGCAAACGCTTTGCGAATGAAAACGATCTGGCCTGGCGCTGCCGGACTATCGGCTTTGAAGAGGGGGTCATTATCCGCTCTACGCTGGGGCGTATGATTATGGCTCCCGCGCTGATTGCCAGCCACAGCGAACTGGATGAGCTGGTCGAGAAGACCAAACGCGCTATCGACCGGACCGCAAAAGAGAGCGGTCTGTTATAGCTCTTTTACCGTTAGCGCATAACCGCGCTAACGGGACCTGTCCCGCTCGCCCGGAGGTAAAAAAGACCTCCGGGATGTCATCCCGTTTGCGCAGCAGGTACACTACGCCCCCTGTTTCCTCTCCCTGACTAATCCATGCTGAAGAAATTACCGCTTATTATTCCGCTGCTGGCGCTCATCGCGCTGCTTGTCTGGTGGTTTACGCCCCGCTACTCCGAAGAAGAGATGGCCTGGTACCGTTCGGTTTTCTGTGTCATCGACCACCGGGATAGCCAGGCGTTTCTTCGCGATATGGAAAATATTGTCGAAGGCGGCAATGCCGATTACGCGCTGCACAAAAACCACTATATCCCGGCACTTGGCGAACGTATGCGTCAGACCTGGCTGCAGCTCAGCCAACAAGAACAAGAGAGTATTGGTCAGGATCAGCAGCGCTGCCGCCAGCTGATGAGCGAAAAACAGCGTTAACGCTGCTTTTGAAATCACAGGCCAGACGGCAATGGGCGGCACCCTGTCCCGCAATGGTATTCTGCCCGCGCTGTCCCTTTAAAAAATAAGGAAAACAGATCTTACCGGTGGCGATAAAAAAGAGTTGATCTGATATGCACAAGCTCTTACTTTGCTAACCAGTTTTCACACGAGATAAGACGATGCCGACAATAACAGCAAGTAGTATGCAAGAAGCGAAAGAGTTAATTCACTGCGGGAAATACAGGGAAATCGTGCTGAATTTTGATATTGATGCTGATGATTTCTTCACGCTCGCCACCTCCCAGTCCGCGACGAAAGTCACGATGATCAACAGAAACAATCACTCACCGGTAAAAGCAGAAAAATAATAAAAAACCTCTGAGGTATTCTTTATGTGGCTATTTATTGGCACACTCGGCGTTGCATTTCTCTCCTCACTGATGCTGATTTGGCTCGATGACCGCATCGCCGAAAGCGATTAAACCAGATTAACACTCCGTGCCGCCCGGCGGCGCGGAGTGATTTATATAGCTACAGCGATTTCGCCAGACGTTCAACGGCCGTCATCAGCCCTTCTTCCGAGACCGTAGAGTAGGACAGACGCAGCGTACGGGTATCCGGATTATCGTGATAGAACGCTTCGCCAGGGACAAACACCACGCCGTTTGCCAGCGTTTTCTTCATCCATTCCATGGTATCGAACGAATAGCGGAAGCGAGCCCACAGGAACATCCCGCCTTTTGGTCGGCTGAAGGCAATGTGCTCCCCGAGTCGCGACTCCAGCGCATCCGCCAGCGCCACACACTTCTTACGATAATCCTCACGGATCAGCGCGATCTGGTTATCCAGGCGATTCATCGCCAGATATTCCGCCGTGATCACCTGCGACAGCATGTTGGTATGCAGATCCGCCGCCTGCTTGACGATCACCGTCTGCTGCGCCAGCCAGTCCGGCATCACAATCCAGCCGATACGCATCCCCGGAGCGAGAATTTTGGAGAAGGTGGAGGTGTAGACCACCTGATCTTCACAGCCTAGCTCAACCGCGTGCTGATACAGCGGACGGCGGACTTCATCGGTAAAGCTGATTTCGCCATAGGGGTCGTCTTCGATGATGACAAAATCATGCTGCTTCGCCAGTTCCACCAGACGGCGGCGGCGATCTTCGCTCAGGGTTTTTCCGCCGGGGTTGCCGAAGGTGGGCACCAGATAAACCGCTTTGACGCGGGTCGTTTCCAGCAGGTCGGCCAGCTGTTCGACCAGCATCCCGTTATCATCAGTATCCACGCTGAGAATATTGGCCTGCGCTAACTGGAATACCTGCAGCGCCGCCAGGTAGGTCGGGCGCTCAACCACCACCGCATCGCCCGGATCGAGCAGCGTACGGGCGACAATATCCAACGATTGCTGAGAACCGGAGGTGATATAAACATGGCTGGCCTGGCAGTCAACGCCGCGCGCCTGACACAGTTCGCTCACGGCCTGACGCAGCGGCGGGTAGCCTTCGGTCAAACCATACTGAAATGCATCGTTGAAGCGCCCGCTCATCACCTGTTGCACAGCCAGATTCAGACCTTCGGTATCAAACAGCTCCGGAGCCGGAATCCCGCCGCCCAGAGAGATAACGCCGGGCAGTTTACTGTGCTTAAGAAGTTCGCGGACGGCGGAGGGCTTGAGTTCACCCGCGCGGGCGGCGAGTCGCCTGTCGTGCATATTATTTTCCTTTTCTGTCTTGTTGTTGTCTTTGTGACTTATCGTGTTTGCAGGATTTGTTGCCCGGACAGGTCGTTTACGGCGCTGTCCGGGCTGCCGGCTACCGGCCGTCGCTGTCTTTCAGCACAATTAACGGTTCGATATCACTCTCTTTTTTGACTACCAGCGAATCATCGCCGCGCAGACAAGTACCGCCGTAGTTGCCGCCGACGGTAAACGTACACACCTGAATGTATTTACCATCCACTTTCGGCAGGCACCAGAGCTGCTGGTAAATATTTTTACGATCGACAAACTGCCCGCTGGTTTTATCCAGCACTTCGTCTTTCGGACCAATCAAATCAATGTTGCTGCCGCAGCGGCCAGAGATAGGTTTCACCGCGTAACCGGTTTTCGCCAGCTCGTCGTTGACCACAAAATCGGTATCCAGCAGATAGCGGTGGTTCGGGAACAGCGACCACAGTACCGGCAGAATGGCCTTGTTACCGGGGATCACCGTCCACAGCGGTTCGAAGACCAGCACTTCCGGACGCAGCAGCACGTCGATCAGCCGCACGGCGTTTTGCGGATGTCCGGTACGGATCGGCACGGCGGCGTACTCATCGGCGCTGACTTCACGCACCTGCTCGATGGCGGTTTCCCAGGCCCAGGTTTTCCAGACGCAGTTCACCAGACGCCCGTCGCCGTCGATCAGCTGCCCGGCGGCATCCCAGTGCAGCTCATCAAGGCCAAAGAGGATCTTACTTTCGAACCCCGCCTGCGTGAGCGAGCGCTGGATAAACAGCGCGTGGTAGTTCTCCTCCAGATCCTTGTCCTGCATGATATGCACGAAAGGACGGGCGCGGCTGTGTTTCCAGGCGCCCGCCAGCTCATCAAGCAGATTTTCCGCCGGGTTGTGTCCGCTGCCGTAGTAGCCCTGCTTCAGCCACTGTTCGAGGATCAGCCCGCCTTCGGTATGACAAGAGGCGGAGTCGGCGTTGTATTCATAGACCTTCAGCCCGCGCTCATCCATACAGAAATCCATGCGGCCGGTAATCATATGATGACGGCGTCGCTGCCACGAGAGGCGCAGGCGCGGCCAGAGAATTTTAGGGATATCAAACAGCGCCAGCAGGTTGTCATCTTTCATCACCTTATCGGTGGCATGCAGGTACATCAAATGCAGCTCGTTGGTCGCTTTGATTAGCTCCTGCTCGGCGCTTTCGGTAATGGTGAAGTACTGATAGGGATCTTGATTGATGAAGTGACCGTTGGCGGCCACGTAGGCTTTCTGCAGCGAATCTTTCTCGTTCAGCCAGTTACCGCGGAACTGGCCTTTATTCGGCAATCTCGCGCCCTGAATCGCCATCGCTTCACCCGGCAGCACCGGCTGCGGCAGGCTGTGCTCGGTATCGGCGGTCTGAATCATCCAGCCTAATATTTCCGTATCGGCAAAGGTATCTTTGATGGTGTAGAAACCGTCTTTCACTTCCAGCGTTAATTCGCGGGTCCATTGCTGGCCCTGCGGCAGCGGAGCGTGAATCACGTTTTGCTCGGCGATGCGGACCTTATTGCCGACCAGCTGCGTAATCACCGCAACATGGCCGGTATGCTTGAACTCACCGCCCTTTTGCCAAATCAGCAGCGAACCGGCCATCGGCGGACGGCGGGCGCCGTTTGCGAAAGCCTGCAGCGGCAGAATATTGTCATTGACCACTTCACGCAGAAAACGCAGGGAGAAGATTTCATAGGCCATGCCGACATCGGTAAAGACAAAGCCGTAGGTGAGAAACAAAAAGCGGCGCGCGAATTCAACGCACTGCCATTTATGCCCCATATACTCACTGCCGATGTAGCTGCGGAACGTCGCGTCATCCGGATAGTCGCGCGGATTTAAACTGCTGTAATTCGATGAATAAATTGCTACGCCCCCCGGCGCGTAGCCTAACAATGTACCAAAAGGGGCATCACTACTTGTCGATCCTTTGCTCATTAGCCTGACCTCAAATTAATGCAGCCCGGGCAGTTGGCGGAACAAAACTCCCTCTTCTTATCCTGCCACAGGCACTTACCAGACAGAGGTGAAATGATGATACCACTCATTGGATTCAGCGATCGTGCCCTGCGGGAAAATAACCCGGCGCCTTTGGGTAAAAGTGATATCGTTATTTGTAATATCTCCCCGTAATACTTCAGGTTGCATTGCCGTTGACAACAGCCCGGGTGATTCAGGGAATCATAACGAAGAATGAGACAACGTCAGGAGTTGATTATGAGCGCACAACCGCATCTGCAGGCTCAACCGCTGGTCTGGGGCCACGGCCCACGTACTTTTGAGGTTTTCCTTGAGCCAACCTGCCCGTTTTCCGTCCGGGCATTCAATAAGCTCGACGAGCTACTGGACGAAGTCGGCGCGGATAATGTGACCATCAAGATTCGTCTGCAGTCGCAGCCATGGCATCTTTTCTCCGGCGTCATCGTGCGCTGCATTCTTGCCGCCTCGACGCTCCCGCACGGCAGAGAGCAGGCGCACAGGGTGTTAAAAGCCGTCGCCGACCATCGCGAAGAGTTTGAATTTACCGACCATTGCAGCGGGCCGAATATGGAGACCACGCCGCAGCAGATTATCCAGCGCATTGAGCGCTATAGCCAGGTTCTGCTCTCTACGGCCTTCGCCCGCCCTGAGCTGCAGGCTGAAATTAAATGGCATTGCAAATACGCGCGACAGAACGGTATTCATGTCTCGCCTACCTTTATGGTCAACGGTCTGGTGCAGCCGGACCTTGGCAGCAGCGACGATATCAGCGTATGGGCCGCGCGGATTATGGCCTGAGTCCCTCTCGCCCCGGTTGCGCGACGCTGACCGGGGCCAATAAGCCTCACACGGTTAAACCTGCTTAGCATCTCCTGCTACACTCCCTCAACGGCTCACTAAAAAGGCAGGTCCTCATGTCAGAGAATAACTACCAACCACCTAAAGTGTGGGAGTGGAAGCAAAACAACGGCGGCGCGTTCGCCAACATCAACCGTCCCGTCTCCGGCGCAACCCATGAAAAAGCGCTACCGGTCGGCTCACATCCGCTGCAGCTCTACTCCCTGGGCACGCCAAACGGCCAGAAGGTGACTATCCTGCTGGAAGAACTGCTGGCGCTCGGCGTGAGCGGCGCGGAATACGATGCCTGGCTGATTCGCATTGGCGAAGGCGATCAGTTCTCCAGCGGTTTTGTTGAGGTGAACCCCAACTCAAAAATTCCCGCCCTGAGCGACCACTCCACCACCCCGCCGACGCGCGTATTTGAGTCCGGCAGCATCCTGCTGTACCTCGCTGAGAAGTTTGGTTTCTTCCTGCCTAAAGATCCCGCCGGGCGGACCGAAACCCTTAACTGGCTGTTCTGGTTACAGGGCGCAGCCCCGTTCCTCGGCGGCGGTTTTGGCCACTTCTTTAACTATGCGCCGGTGAAAATCGAGTACGCGATTGACCGCTTCACGATGGAAGCCAAACGTCAGCTCGACGTGCTGGATAAACAGCTCGCCCGCAACCGCTATGTTTCCGGGGAAGAGTACACGATCGCTGATATGGCTATCTGGCCGTGGTACGGCAATGTGGTGCTGGGCGGGGTGTATAACGCCGCTGAATTCCTTGACGCCGGCAGCTATAAAAACGTCCTGCGCTGGGCGCAGGACATCGGCAATCGTCCGGCAGTCAAACGCGGGCGTATCGTCAACCGGACCAACGGCCCGCTTAACGAGCAACTGCATGAACGCCACAGCGCCAGCGACTTCGATACCCTGACCGAAGACAAACGCCAGGCATAACGCCTCACCTACCGGAGGCCTCGGCCTTCGGTAGTTAACTTTCCAGCCGGTATCCCGCCATAAAGTAACGCATTGCGGTACAGGAATGTCCCTCCCTGAAGAAGTCCATGACCATGTTTCTGTCCAGGCCATAACGGCGGGTGAGGATCCCGGCCTCCCAGGCGCTAAGCTGACGATCGCCGGTTTGTTCAAACATCCGCTGAGAATAACCGAGGACAAACCCACGTTTATAATCCGCGCAAAAACCGGCTGCGTTGCTGGCGCTTTCAGCCTGAGAAGCCTTCAACCCCGCCATTAAACCTTTGCCAAAATGGTTATCCATCGCTTTCACCCCCAATCGTTATATATAAAATTATATAGCGATTTTTTGAGCGAGTGCCAGCGCTATTTCCGCCCTTTTTAGCCGAGATATTTGGCAAACCACGCCAGCGTTCGCTGCCAGGCAAGTTCAGCGGCGGCCCGGTCGTAACGCGGCGTAGAATCGTTGTGAAAACCGTGGTTCACCTGAGGATAGATATAGGCCTCAAACACTTTATGCTGCGCCTTCAGCGCCTGTTCATAGGCGGGCCAACCGTCCGTGATGGGCTTATCCAGCTCCGCATAGTGCAGCAGCAGCGGCGCACGGATTTTTTCGACATCCGCGATCGGCGGCTGGCGGCCATAAAACGGCACCGCGCAGGCCAGTTCCGGGATCGCCACGGCGGCAGCATTGCACACACCGCCGCCGTAACAAAAACCGGTTATTCCCACTTTGCCGCTCGTCTGCGGATGCTTTTCCATAAAGGCGACGGCGGCAAAAAAGTCGTTCATCAGCTTCTGCGGATCGACTTTCTGCTGAAGCTCGCGCCCTTCGTCATCATTGCCGGGATAGCCGCCCACCGAACTCAGGCCATCCGGTGCCAGCGCGATGTAACCGGCTTTGGCCACTCGCCGGGCGACATCTTCGATATAGGGATTCAGCCCGCGATTCTCATGCACGACGATCACCGACGCCGGTTTTACGGTGGGTTTCGTCGGCATCACCAGATAGCCGCGCACCTCTCCGTGCCCTTCGGGCGAAGGATAGCGAATATATTCCGCATGAATATCCGGGTCGGTAAACGAGACCTGCCCGGCAAGCGCATAGTTGGGTTTCAGCAGATTAAACAGTGCCAGGGCGGTCATGCCACCGACGGCGTACTTCCCGGCCATCTGTAAAAACTCCCTCTTGCTGATTTTGCCGTGTGCGTAATAGTCGTAGTACTCCAGCAGCTCTTGCGGAAAATCTTTCGCCGTCAGTCGCGTCATCATCTCTTCTCCGTAAATTAACCCCTTTTAAGCAAAGCATAAGCTCGCGGTGACGCCAGCAATCTTACGCATTGTGATCCAGCAAACGCTGCCGGCGTGCCATACCAGTTAAAATGGAAACGACGTTTTAATTTATAAGGAGAGATCATGTCCTGGTTAGCTGACGCCACCCGCTACGATCGCATGCAGTACCGCTACTGCGGTAAAAGCGGCCTGCAATTGCCCCTCTTGTCGCTGGGACTGTGGCACAACTTTAGCCACGGTCACGCGCTGGATGACCAACGCGCCCTGCTGCGCAAGGCCTTTGACCTGGGCATTACCCATTTCGATCTGGCGAATAACTACGGGCCGCCGCCCGGCAGCGCAGAGGAAAATTTTGGCCGCCTGCTGCGCGAGGATTTTGCCGCCTATCGCGACGAGCTGATTGTAGCGACGAAAGCAGGCTACTCCATGTGGCCAGGCCCCTATGGCAACGGTAGTTCGCGAAAATATCTGCTCGCCAGCCTCGATCAGAGCCTGCAGCGGATGGGACTGGATTACGTCGATATTTTCTATTCGCATCGCGTCGATGAAAATACGCCGATGGAAGAGACTGCCGCAGCGCTGGCGCAGGCGGTACAGAGCGGTAAAGCCTTGTATGTCGGCATCTCCTCCTATTCGCCGGAACGTACGCAGCAAATGGCCGCCCTTTTGCGCGACTGGAAGATCCCGCTGCTTATTCACCAGCCGTCTTATAACCTGCTCAACCGCTGGGTCGACACCAGCGGACTGCTGGATACGCTGGAGGAGAACGGCGTCGGCTGCATCGCCTTTACACCGCTGGCGCAGGGCCTGCTGACCGGTAAATATCTCCAGCAGATCCCGGAGGGTTCGCGGATGTTCTACGAAGGCAAAAGAGCGCGCGGCCTGACGGAAAATATGCTCAGTGAGTCAAATCTGAACAGTCTGCGTTTATTGCAGGAGATGGCCCACCGCCGCGGGCAGAGCATGGCGCAGATGGCGCTGAGCTGGCTGCTGAAAGACCGCCGTGTGACCTCGGTGCTGATTGGCGCCAGCCGCCCGCAGCAGCTGGAGGAGAACGTACAGGCGCTGAAAAATCTGACGTTTAGCGCAGAAGAGCTGGCGCAGATTGACCAGCACGTCGCGGATGGTCAGCTCAATTTATGGCAAACCTCGTCGGATAAATAAGTCACCAGCCCGGCGGCTCTGCCCCGCCGGGCTGGTGTATCAGTGCTTAACCTTGGTCAGACGATCGAGATAGCCCATCACAAACGCCGACAGCACAAAGGTCAGATGGATAATGACGTACCACATCAGCTTGTTGTCCGGTACGTTTTTCGCGTCCATAAACACCCGCAGCAGATGGATAGAGGAGATGGCGACAATCGACGCCGCCACTTTATTTTTCAGGGAGGTAGCATCCATTTTACCCAGCCAGCTGAGCTTTTCTTTACCTTCATTGATATCCAGCTGGGAGACAAAATTTTCGTAGCCGGAGAACATCACCATCACCAGCAGGCCGCCCACCAGCGTCATATCGACCAGCGACAGCAGCGTCAGAATCAGCTCCGACTCGCCCACGCTAAAGATGTGCGGCAGTACGTGGAAAATCTCCTGAAAAAATTTGATCGACAGCGCAATCAGCCCGAGCGAAAGACCAAAATAAACCGGCGCCAACAACCAGCGTGAGGCATACATAGCATTTTCCAGAAAGCGTTCCATAAGATCCTGTGAGTTAACAAAAAACGTTCGGCATTATATCGCAACCCGCCATGGCGATTGCAACCTCCCGCCGCGGCGTATCAGGCATAAAAAAGGCTGGCGCATGGCCAGCCTGAGGAGCGTCGTCGGGAGGGTTATTTCGCTTTTACGGTTTCTTCACCCACCAGACCAATCTTCAGATAACCCGCCTGGTGCAGGGTATCCATGACCTTCATCATCGTCTCATAATCCACGGTTTTGTCCGCGCGGAAGAAGACGGTGGTGTCTTTCTTCCCTTCAGTCAGCGTATCCAGCGCGCCGATCATGCTCTCTTCGGTAATGGCATCGTTGCCGAGGAACATCGTTTTATCCGCTTTCACCGACAGATAAATCGGCTTTTCCGGACGCGGCTGCGGCTGACTTGAGGAGGCCGGAAGGTTGACCTTCACATCCACGGTCGCCAGCGGCGCCGCCACCATAAAGATGATCAACAGCACCAGCATGACGTCAATAAACGGCGTGACGTTAATGTCATGCATTTCGCCGTTATCATCGAGGTTTTCGTTAAAATGCATTGCCATAAAGCATTAACCTACTCGTAATTTTTGCGCGGTACGGACCGGTTTTACGCCGCTGGCGCTCAGATCCAGGTCACGGCTTTGCAGCAGCAGCACCTGCGCGGCGACATCGCCGAGCGACGCTTTGTAGCTGCCGATCATACGGGCAAAAATGTTATAGATAACCACGGCAGGAATCGCCGCAAACAGGCCGATGGCGGTCGCCAGCAGCGCTTCAGCGATGCCCGGTGCAACTACCGCAAGGTTAGTCGTCTGCGTCTGCGCAATGCCGATAAAGCTGTTCATGATACCCCAGACGGTACCAAACAGGCCGACGAACGGGGAAATCGCCCCGATGGTCGCCAGATAGCCGTTGCCGCGGCCCATATAACGGCCGACGAACGCCACGCGACGCTCAAGGCGGAAACCGGTACGCTCTTTAATCCCTTCGTTATCTTCGACGCCTTCAGAGAGCACCAGCTCGTTCTGCGCTTCGTTGATAAGCTGGGTGCTTAAGCTTTTCGGGTGGAAACTGTTTGCGATATCGCTGGCCTGATCGAGGGAACGAGCATCGCTGAGCTGCTGCTGTTCGCGCTTGAGGCGGCGCTTACTGGAGAGGATTTCAGCACCTTTGCCGAAAAAGATAGCCCAAGTGACTATCGACGCCAAAATCAGGCCAATCATCACGACCTTAACGACAATATCGGCATGATGATACATACCCCAAACGGACAGGTCCGCCTGCATCAAATTATTACCCACGCTGAATCTCCAGGACGTCAATCACAAAATCTGAGCACAATAATATCAAAAAAGCATCGAATTGATAGTGGTTCTCATTAGTATTTACACTGTGCAGCAAATCACGTTTAGATTCCTTGCGCTTACGCAGTAAAAAAGTGGCCGACCGCGGATTTCGCAAAATTTTTTCCCGTATCGGCCATTCCCCGGTACAGCTTGAGTCATTCATGCTAGTTTAGACGTCCAGACGTATAAAACCAGGTAAAAAAAACATGGCTGATAAACATCTTGATACCGCGCTGGTCAATGCCGGGCGCAGTAAAAAATATACTCAGGGCTCGGTCAACAGCGTGATTCAGCGGGCTTCATCGCTGGTGTTCGAGACTGTCGAAGCCAAAAAACACGCCACCCGCAACCGGGCAAAAGGCGAGCTGTTTTACGGCCGTCGCGGGACATTGACCCACTTTTCGCTACAGGAAGCCATGTGCGAACTGGAAGGTGGCGCCGGATGCGCGCTGTTTCCCTGCGGCGCCGCAGCCGTTGCCAATACCATTCTGGCCTTCGTTGAACAGGGCGACCATGTCCTGATGACCAACACCGCGTATGAGCCCAGCCAGGACTTTTGCACTAAAATCCTCGCGAAGCTCGGCGTAACCACCAGCTGGTTCGATCCGCTGATTGGCGCCGATATCGCCCGCCAGATTCAGCCGAACACCCGAGTGGTGTTCCTGGAGTCACCCGGTTCTATCACCATGGAAGTGCACGACGTTCCGGCAATCGTTGCGGCCGTACGCCGCGTTGCCCCGCAGGCGATTATCATGATCGACAACACCTGGGCCGCCGGCGTGCTGTTTAAAGCGCTGGATTTTGGCGTCGATATCTCCATCCAGGCCGGGACGAAATACCTGATAGGCCACTCTGATGCGATGGTCGGCACCGCGGTATCCAACGCGCGCTGTTGGGATCAGCTGCGGGAAAATGCCTACCTGATGGGACAAATGGTCGATGCGGATACCGCCTATATGACCAGCCGCGGCCTGCGCACCCTGGGCGTCCGCCTGCGTCAGCATCACGAAAGCAGCCTGCGTATCGCCGAATGGCTGGCGCAACATCCGCAGGTCGCGCGCGTCAACCACCCTGCGCTACCGGGCAGCAAGGGCCATGAGTTCTGGAAGCGCGATTTTACCGGCAGCAGCGGCCTGTTCTCTTTTGTCCTCAATAAGCGCCTGACCGACGCCGAGCTTGCTGCATATCTCGACAACTTCAGCTTGTTCAGCATGGCCTACTCCTGGGGCGGCTTTGAATCGCTGATTCTGGCTAATCAGCCGGAACAAATCGCCTCAATTCGTCCGGAAGCTGAAGTCGATTTCAGCGGCACGCTGATTCGCGTCCATATCGGTTTAGAAAATGTTGACGATCTGCTGGCGGATTTAGCGGCAGGCTTCTCCCGTATCGTGTAAAGTGACAGCGAGTGGCAACAATAGCGGACGTTCTGCGTAAGGCGGCCGCTGTTGTTGCGCCCGAGATCAAGGTGTTCGGGGCTCTTCAGGAGTACACTAATCAAAAATACGGTACCACTTAGGAAAGTCCATGGTTGTCATTCAAGAGATTGTCGCCGCCCTGTGGCAACATGATTTTGCCGCGCTGGCAAACCCCCAGGTCGTGGGCGTTGTATATCTGGTCATGTTCATGACATTGTTTCTGGAAAACGGTCTGCTACCCGCTTCATTTTTACCCGGGGACAGCCTGCTGCTGCTCGCCGGCGCGCTCATAGCCAAAGGCGTCATGGACTTTGTGCCGACTCTTGCCATCCTTACCGCCGCTGCCAGCCTTGGCTGCTGGCTGAGCTATCTGCAAGGGCGCTGGCTTGGCAATACCGAAACCGTCAAAGGCTGGCTCGCCCATCTGCCGCAGAAGTACCATCAGCGCGCGACCTGTATGTTTGATAAACATGGTCTTCTGGCGCTGCTGGCCGGTCGTTTCCTCGCCTTCGTGCGCACCCTGCTGCCAACGATGGCCGGCATTTCCGGGCTCTCCAACCGCCGCTTTCAGTTCTTCAACTGGCTCAGCGCGCTGCTGTGGGTCGGCGTGGTTACCGGTCTGGGCTATGCGCTCAGCATGATCCCGTTCGTGAAGCGACATGAAGACCAGGTCATGACCTGCCTGATGATTCTGCCAATCGCGCTGCTGGTGGCCGGGCTGGTGGGTACCGTGGTCGTGGTTATCAAGAAAAAATTCTGTAACGCCTGACAGAACCTTCCCGGGAGCGGCGCTGCCCGCCTTCCCGGGAATGAAACCCCGGCCCTTCTCCGTCACAGTCCCTGAATCATTCTGATCCGCGCCGCATCTTCTCCCGGCGTCATGCCAAAGTAGCGTTTAAACTCACGGCTGAACTGCGACGCGCTCTCGTAGCCGACGCGCATCGCCGCGGCACTGGCTTTCATCCCGTCATGAATCATCAGCATCCGCGCCTTATGTAAGCGATAGCTTTTGAGATACTGCAGTGGCGAGGTGCTGGTCACCGATTTGAAATTATGATGAAACGCCGAGACGCTCATATTGGCTTCCGCCGCCAGCTGATCGACGCTGAGGTTTTCGGTGTACTGGCTTTCAATGCGCTTCAGAACACGGCTAATCAGGCTGAAGTGGGTTTGTCGGCTGACCAGCGCCAGCAGCGCCCCGCCGCATGGCCCGGTGAGCACGTGATAGAGGATCTCGCGGATAATCTGTTTGCCGAGGATACGCGCATCCAGCGGACGTTCCATCACATCCAGCAGCCTTTCCGCCGCGCACAGGATCTCCTCCGATAAGGCTGCCGAGTTGATGCCGCTGGAGGCCATCGCCGGCTGAAACAGCTCATCCTCGCCTATGTCCATCAGCAGCTCCTGCAGCTGGAGAATATCCACATTCAGGCGCAATCCCGCCAGCGGCACCTCTGGCGTCGCAAAGGTCTCGCACTCAAACGGCAGCGGTACCGTCAACAGCAGATATTCATTGGTGTCATAGCGAAAAGTCCGCTCATTGATGTAGCCAATTTTATGACCTGAAAAGAGAAAAACAATGCCTGGCTGGTACATCACCGGCGTACGGGTACCCGGCTGCGTACCGTACAACAGACGAATATCTGGCAGCAGCAAGCTAAGATTTTCTTCGTTATCTTTCAGTGCATTAACCTTTTCTGTCAACAGCTGGCATATCTCGGCGCGGTTCATTTTCGGTGCTTCTCCAGACGTTTTTTCACCTCTGCATTGTGCGCATATTTCTGCCTTTTCTCCAGCTCAGTGGAGAAATGGGCAAGACAACGGCAGGAATGTGCATTGAGAGGAACCGGCGACAGGACCACAATGACCGTCATCTGGCCGAGGCATCCTCTCAGTCGGCAGTTTTCTTTTTTTGAGGGCACGAATAATGAACAATTTCGATCTACATACCCCAACCCGCATCCTGTTTGGTAAAGGCGCCATCGATAACCTGCGCGATCAAATCCCGGCGGATGCCCGGATTCTGGTGACCTACGGCGGCGGCAGCGTGAAGAAAACCGGCGTGCTCGATCAGGTCCTCAACGCCCTGAACGGCTTCGACGTTCTGGAGTTTGGCGGGATTGAACCAAACCCCTCTTACGAAACGCTGATGAACGCGGTGAAAATCGCCCGTGAACAAAACGTCACCTTCCTGCTCGCCGTCGGCGGTGGTTCGGTACTGGATGGCACGAAATTCATCGCCGCAGCGGCGCACTATGACGAAAACGTCGATCCGTGGGAAATTCTCGAAACCTACGGCAGCCATGTGAAAAGTGCGATCCCGATGGGCTCCGTGCTGACGCTGCCGGCAACCGGTTCCGAATCCAATAAAGGTGCCGTGGTTTCACGTAAAACCACCGGCGACAAACGCGCCTTCATGTCTGCTCATGTCCAGCCGGTGTTTGCGATCCTCGATCCGGTTTACACCTATACCCTGCCGCCGCGTCAGGTGGCCAACGGCGTGGTTGACGCATTTGTCCATACCGTTGAGCAGTACGTTACCTATCCGGTTGATGGCAAAATTCAGGATCGCTTTGCCGAAGGCATTCTGCTGACCCTGATTGAAGAGGGTCCGAAAGCGCTGAAGGAGCCGGAAAATTACGACGTTCGCGCCAATATTATGTGGGCCGCGACCCAGGCGTTAAACGGCCTGATCGGCGCTGGCGTTCCCCAGGACTGGGCAACGCACATGCTGGGTCACGAGTTGACCGCGATGCATGGCCTCGATCATGCCCAGACGCTGGCCATCGTGCTGCCAGTATTGTGGAATGAAAAACGCGATACTAAACGCGCGAAACTGCTGCAATATGCCGCTCGCGTCTGGAATATTACCGAGGGTTCTGAAGACGAACGTATCGATGCCGCTATCGCCGCGACGCGTAACTTCTTCGAACAGCTTGGCGTACCGACCCGTCTTTCCGACTACGGTCTGGACGGTAGCTCTATCCCGGCGTTACTGGCTAAACTGGAAGAACACGGCATGACGGCGCTGGGTGAAAATCAGGATATCACCCTTGAGGTCAGCCGTCGGATTTACGAGGCCGCACGCTAAGTTTCCCTTTATCCCTCTCTTCTTCTTGCCGCGAACTTGCGGGAAGGAGAAGAGTTTTACTACCGTTTTTAGCTATTTCGTCCAGACTTAATGCTACCCCTTAGCGGAATGTACACCGCTGAGTTTCATTAACAGGAGGAAGGCATGACACATCCAACCGTTATAAAACTGCACGACGGCAACCTGATGCCACAACTGGGTCTCGGCGTGTGGAAAGCAGGCAACGAGGAAGTCGTCTCCGCCATTCATAAGGCGCTGGAAGTCGGTTATCGCTCTATTGACACCGCCGCCGCATACCAAAATGAGACCGGTGTCGGCAATGCGTTGCGCAGCGCAGGCATCCCCCGCGATGAGCTGTTTATCACCACTAAACTGTGGAACGACGACCAAAAACGCCCTCGTGAAGCGCTGCAAGAGAGCCTGCGCAAGCTGCAGCTCGATTATGTCGATCTCTATCTTATGCACTGGCCGGTTCCGGCAATTGACCACTATGTTGACGCCTGGAAAGGCATGGTTGAGCTGCAAAAAGAGGGGCTGGTCAAAAGCATCGGCGTCTGTAACTTCCAGGTGCATCATCTCCAGCGGCTGCTGGATGAAACCGGCGTCGTGCCGGTGATAAACCAGGTAGAGCTTCATCCTTTACTCCAGCAACGTCAGCTTCATGCCTGGAACGCCACGCATAAAATTCAGACGGAATCCTGGAGTCCGCTGGCGCAAGGGGGAGAAGGCGTTTTCGATCGAAAAATCGTTCACCAACTCGCGGATAAATACGGTAAAACGCCCGCGCAGATTGTTATCCGCTGGCACCTGGACAACGGGCTGGTGGTGATTCCGAAATCGGTAACGCCGGCACGTATTGCGGAGAACTTCAACGTCTGGGATTTCCGTCTCGATAAAGACGAACTGGGTGAGATGGCAAAACTGGACCAGAACAAACGTCTGGGGCCGGATCCTGATCAGTTCGGCGGATAGAACGTAAACAGGCCGGATGGCGCTAACGCCGATCCGGCCTGTGGTTCACCGTTTTTACCGGCCCGCTAAGCGCCACCGGGCCATACAACAGACTTAACGGCTGGCAACCTTGCCACGTTTTACGGGCTTCTTCGCCGTCTCCCCGGCGTTCGAACGCTGATGCACAATGGGCGTATGTTTGGTTAACGCCGGGCGGGTGTTGCGGTTCTGACGACGCGCTTCGCGCATCTCATCCAGCGTTGGTGCAGGAACCAGACAGTCACGGCGCGATCCAATCAGATGCTTCTTGCCCATGCTCTCCAGCGCCTGACGAATCAGCGGCCAGTTCGCCGGATCGTGGTAACGCAGCAGCGCTTTATGCAGACGGCGCTGTTTGTCGCCTTTCGGCACCACAACCTCTTCACTCTTATAGCCAATCTTACCCAGCGGATTCTTGCCGGTGTAATACATGGTGGTCGAGTTGGCCAGCGGCGACGGATAGAAGTTCTGCACCTGGTCGAGACGGAAACGGTTTTTTTTCAGCCACAGGGCCAGGTTCACCATATCTTCGTCGCGAGTGCCCGGGTGCGCAGAGATAAAGTACGGAATCAGGTACTGCTCTTTACCCGCCTGCTTCGAATAGGTATCGAACAGCTCTTTAAAGCGGTCATAGCTTCCCATACCCGGCTTCATCATTTTTGACAGCGGGCCTTCTTCCGTATGTTCCGGGGCAATCTTCAGATAGCCGCCAACGTGGTGAGTCGCCAGCTCTTTGATATAGCGCGGATCCTCGACGGCGATGTCATAGCGCACACCAGAGGCGATAAGGATTTTTTTAATCCCTTTCAGATCGCGGGCGCGACGATACAGATTGATCGTTGGCTCATGGTTGGTATCCATGTGCGGGCAGATATCCGGATAGACGCAGGATAAACGGCGACAGGTTTGTTCCGCACGCGGCGACTTGCAGCGCAGCATATACATGTTGGCTGTCGGACCGCCAAGATCGGAGATAACACCAGTAAAGCCGGGAACCGTGTCGCGAATCGCTTCGATCTCGTTGATGATAGAATCTTCGGAACGGCTCTGAATGATGCGACCTTCATGCTCGGTGATGGAGCAGAAAGAACAGCCGCCGAAACAGCCGCGCATAATGTTTATCGAGAAACGAATCATTTCGTAAGCCGGAATACGGCTGTCGCCATATGCCGGGTGCGGGACGCGCTTATACGGCAGCGCAAAAACGCTGTCCATCTCTTCCGTCGACAGCGGGATCGCCGGTGGGTTAACCCAGATATAACGCTCGCCGTGCTTTTGCATCAACGCGCGCGCGCAGCCCGGGTTGGTCTCATGATGCAGAATACGTGACGCGTGGGCGTACAGCACCTTGTCCCCTTTCACCTTCTCAAAGGAAGGCAGCAGGACATACGTTTTTTCCCACGGCTTCGGACGCGGCGGTTGAACGGTGACGCGTTTGGCTTCTTGTTTTGGCGGCGCGACGGTTTTGTTATCCGCGCACGGCAGGTCTTCGCCATACGGGTGCGGGATCGGGTCAATTTTACCCGGGGTATCCAGACGGGTAGAGTCCACGCCGCTCCAGCCCGGCAGCGCCTCTTTGACCATAATGGCGGTATTACGCACGTCGCGAATTTGACCAATCGGCTCGCCGGCAGCCAGACGATGCGCTACTTCAACCAGCGGACGCTCGCCGTTGCCGAACATCAGCATATCGGCCTTCGAGTCCACCAGCACCGAACGGCGCACGGTATCAGACCAGTAATCATAATGCGCGGTACGACGCAGGCTGGCCTCGATCCCCCCGAGGATAACCGGGACATCCTTCCACGCTTCTTTACAGCGCTGGGTATAGACCAGCGTGGCGCGGTCAGGACGTTTACCGGCAACATTGCCCGCGGTATAAGCATCATCGTGGCGCAGCTTACGGTCAGCGGTGTAGCGGTTGATCATCGAGTCCATATTGCCGGCGGTGACCCCGAAGAACAGATTCGGTTTGCCGAGGCGCATAAAGTCATTTTTATTGTTCCAGTCAGGCTGGGAAATAATCCCGACGCGGAATCCCTGCGCTTCCAGCATGCGTCCGCAGATCGCCATTCCGAAGCTTGGATGGTCGACATACGCATCGCCGGTGACCAGGATAATGTCGCAGCTATCCCAGCCAAGTTGATCCATCTCTTCGCGTGACATTGGTAAAAATGGCGCCGGGCCAAAGCAGGCGGCCCAGTACTGCGGCCAGGAAAAAAGGTCACGATCCGGTTGGATCAGGGATATTGCGCTCATATTGCTTCCGGAAAAAATGATAAAAAAATAATCAAAGGGCGGCGATTATAAGCCGGATCGATGATCGAAATGAAGGGAGATTTTCTTATACCCTGACCGCGATTCAGTCAGGGTATGAGGCATTACGGCGCCGGATTGACCAGCATCTGGCCAATTGAACCCCGGTCGGCAAGCTCCAGCGTCTGGCTCAGGAACTGGAACGGGAAATGCGGCCAGGAAGGCTGCGCGTAGTACACCAGGAGTTCCACCTGCCCGTCGACCCAGACGGTATCTTTCCAGCCGCGATCCTCCGGGAACGGTGCGGACCCGTTCACGTTACGCACCTGGAACATCACCCCTTCGATATGGAACGACTGCGGCCGATCGGCGCGCACCGTCCAGCGCTCCCAGGTGCCCTGCTGGGCGGTGATATCAATACGCTGCGGATCCCACAGATTACCGTTAATGCCCGGATCGTCGCCCAGAGAGATATCCCGTGAGCGAAGCGGCGTGCCGGACAAGAACTCCGTCGGCAGCAAACGCACCGGCAGACTATCGGTGACCAGCGGCAGCAGGCCCGTTGGACGCAACGTTAATAGCAGCGTAGAAATCAGGATACTCGACGGTTCGAAGAAGCCACGGATACGATCAACGATGCTCGCCGCTTCGCCGCAGGTAATCGACACCTCATCGCCGTTGGTCATATCCACCAGAATTTCTCGCCGCTCGCCGGGGGCCAGCGACAGCTGTTTCAGCGACACCGGCGCGGGTAAAAAGCCCTGGTCGCCGGAGATGACATGTATCAGCCGGCCATCGCTCATCTGCAGCTGATAGCGGCGGGAGTTAGAGGCGTTCAGCAGACGCAGGCGCACCCAGCCGCGTGACACTTCGACATACGGACTCTGTACGCCGTTTACCAGCAGCGTATCGCCGACAAAACCGCCGCTGCCGGGCTCGCTGTATTCCGGCGAACCGAAATTATCCAGCCGCTTGTCCTGAATAATCACCGGGAAGTCATCCACGCCATAGTGATTAGGAACCGGGAGGTTTTTGCTGATTTCATCTTCCACCAGCCACATACCCGCCAGACCGTTATAGACCTGTCTGGACATATGGTTCGGGGTATTCGCCTGATACCACAGCGTGGCGGCACTCTGGCGAATCGGCAGCACCGGCGCCCAGTCAGCGTTCGGCGACATCATTCGCGCCGCGCCGCCAATCAGCGGACCGGGAACCTGCAGGCCCCGAATGGTCATGGCGACGTTTTCCGTCAGGCGGTTGCTGTAAATGAGCTTAACATCATCGCCATTCCACACGCGGATCGTCGGCCCGAGATAGCGGCCGTTCACACCCCATACCGAGGCGCGCGTTCCCGGGGTAAATGACCAGTGCGCCCGCTGCAGAGTTAAAAACAGCGGCTGACCGCGGCGGGATTCCAGCAGCGGTGGAACCGGCAAGGCTGGCTGCTGGCCGGCGGCATGTGCGTTCAGCGGCACGGCTCCCGCGCACAGCGCTACGCCTGAAGCCTTAATAAACTGACGCCGACTGAGTGACATATTAACTCCATGGAATACTAACTCATCAAAAAGGGAATTCGTTTCCCGCTAGCCCTGTGCTCGCGCTATCGCGGCAGTTCCTGGTTTATTTCTTTGCCGCCGCTTCGCGCTCAGCAACTTCGCGATCCAGCTCTTCAATCTTCGCCGCCATCAGCTCGCGGCAGTGCGTTGCCAGCGCACGTACGCCCTCTTTACCAAACTGGCTGGTATCGACCGGCGGCAGCATTTCGACAATCACCAAACCATTGTTCAGGCGATTGAGGTTAATTTTATTCGATGTATTGGAAACGCACACCGGAATAATCGGTACGCCAGCGGCAATAGCCGCGTGGAAAGCGCCGGTTTTAAAGGGGAGCAAACCGCGGCCGCGGCTGCGCGTACCTTCCGGGAACATCCAGAAAGAGATTTTGCGTTTTTTAAACGTATTGACGACCTGCGAGATAGTGCCATGCGCTTTCGCCCGGTTATTTCGGTCAATCAGCAGGTTCCCCGTCAACCAGTAGAGCAGACCAAAAAACGGGATCCACACCAGGCTCTTTTTACCCACGGTCACGGTCGGCGGCTGTACGATATTTGATGCCGTCACCATATCATAGTTGTTCTGATGGTTAGCGATGTAGATCGCATTGCCATAGCTCTCTGCATCAGCAGGCTTACGCGTTTCTACCTTCAGGCCGAATAGCGGAGAGAGTCGGCCAAACAGATGCCCGAAGGTGGCCACGTGTTTAGGATTACGCGGGCTGAACAAGCAGTAAATACAGCCAAATATGCACACAAAGAGACAATAAATAACAACAACAATTAGTCGAAAAATAAATAGCATAGCTACCTCTAAAACCCAAACCGCTTAGAATGATACCCGTTAAACTTCAGCTCGTATGCGCGCGAACGGCAATATCGCCCGGTACATCGTGACCGCACGTGCACGACACGCCTGACACGCTCGCCGTGGCATTTAAGCGCCGCTCACGTGTATAGGGTACTGACTCGCTGTTTAGCAGATTGCAGGCGTCGGGGGTCATTTGCTGGCCGCCCCGACGTATCTTGAATGATTTTGCGCCTATTGTTAATCGCAACACCTGAATAAACAACGATTTTGCGGCAAAATTTAGCCTCCCCTACCGGATAGCAGGGGAGGCTCATCTTACTCTTCGCTATCGCCCGCCGACGATGCCCGACGCGGTGAATCGATTTCCACACGATCGATTTTCTGCAGTCCGCGCATCAGCGAGCCGCGACGACCGCGCTCACCGGTGACTTTTTGCAGCTCTTCGGGACGCAGTTTAATCTTGCGCTTCCCGACGTGGATAGTCAGCGTGCTCTGCGGCGGCAGCACGAACAAGTGCGCCAGGCCATCCTGACCGGAAGCCGCTTCCGCCGACGGAATATTGATAATCTTATTCCCCTTACCTTTCGACAGCTGCGGTAAGTCGCTGACCGGGAACATCAGCATGCGTCCGGCAGCGGTGATCGCCAGCAGCATGTCTGAATCATCTTCAATCACCAGCGGCGCCATGACGCGCGCGTTATCTGGCAACGTAATCAGCGCCTTGCCTGCGCGGTTGCGCGCTACCAGATCGTTAAAGGTACAGACGAAACCGTAGCCGGCGTCGGAGGCCATCAGCAGCTTGCGATCGTCGCTTTCCATCAGCATATGTTCAACGCTGGCGCCCGGCGGTAGCGTCAGTTTGCCGGTAATCGGCTCGCCCTGACCGCGTGCCGACGGCAGCGTAATAGGATCGATGGCGTAGCTACGCCCGGTGGTATCAATAAACACCACCGGCTGGTTGCTCTTGCCTTTCGACGACGCCTTCCAGCTATCGCCCGCTTTATAGCTCAGGCCCTGCGCGTCAATATCGTGGCCTTTGGCGCTTCGCACCCAGCCCATTTGCGACAGTACGATGGTCACCGGTTCAGACGGCAGCATGTCGTGCTCGCTCATCGCTTTTGCTTCTTCGCGCTCGCGCAGCGGTGAACGACGATCGTCGCCGAAGGTTTCGGCATCGGCCTGCAGCTCTTTCTTCAGCAGGTTGTTCATCTTCCGTTCAGAGGCCAGAATCGCCTGCAGCTGATCGCGCTCTTTTTCCAGATCGCTCTGCTCGCCGCGGATCTTCATCTCTTCCAGTCGGGCGAGGTGACGCAGTTTCAGCTCAAGGATCGCTTCCGCCTGGGTTTCGCTGATGCCAAAACGCGACATCAGGGCCGGCTTCGGTTCATCCTCGTGGCGGATAATTTCAATCACTTCATCGATGTTGAGGAACGCGACCAGCAAACCTTCGAGGATGTGCAGACGCTTGAGCACTTTCTCCAGGCGGTAGTTCAGACGACGACGCACGGTGTCGCGGCGGAAGGTCAGCCACTCCGCGAGGATCTCCAGCAGGTTTTTCACCGCCGGACGGTTGTCGAGGCCGATCATGTTCAGGTTGATGCGATAGCTTTTTTCAAGATCGGTGGTCGCGAACAGATGATTCATCACCTGTTCCATATCCACGCGATTCGAACGCGGGACGATCACCAGGCGAGTCGGGTTTTCGTGGTCCGACTCATCGCGCAGATCGTCAACCATCGGCAGCTTTTTGTTGCGCATCTGAGCGGCAATTTGCTCCAGCACGCGGGCACCGGAAACCTGATGCGGCAACGCCGTAATCACGACCGCGCCGTCCTCTTTTTTCCATACCGCGCGCATCCGCACCGAACCGCGGCCGTTCTGGTAGATTTTGCGGATCTCCGCGCGTGGAGTAATGATTTCGGCTTCGGTCGGGTAGTCGGGTCCGTGAACGATATCCAGCAGTTCGTCGAGCGAGGTCTGCGGTTTTTCGATCAGGGTAATCGCCGCCTGCGCCACTTCACGCAGGTTGTGCGGAGGAATATCGGTTGCCATACCGACGGCGATGCCGGTAGTGCCGTTCAGCAGAATATTCGGCAGACGCGCAGGCAGCATTTTCGGCTCCTGCATCGTCCCGTCGAAGTTCGGCACCCAGTCGACGGTTCCCTGCCCCAGTTCGCCCAGCAGCAGTTCCGCATACTTCGACAAACGGGATTCGGTATAACGCATCGCGGCGAAGGATTTAGGATCGTCCGGCGCCCCCCAGTTCCCCTGCCCATCCACCAGCGGGTAGCGGTAGGAGAATGGCTGCGCCATCAGCACCATAGCTTCATAGCATGCGCTATCGCCGTGCGGGTGATATTTACCCAGCACATCACCCACGGTGCGGGCGGACTTTTTGAACTTCGCGCTGGCGTTCAGCCCCAGCTCAGACATCGCATAAACGATGCGACGCTGGACCGGCTTCAGACCATCGCCAATAAACGGCAACGCCCTGTCCATGATGACGTACATGGAATAGTTCAGGTAAGCATTTTCCGTAAATTCATGCAGCGCAAGGCGCTCTGCCATATCGCTCATTAATCGTGAATCCTCAATCTGCGTACCGACCGTGCGGGCGGCAAAACTACCGGCGATAATACCCGATCTCACGCCCTGAGTCACAGGCCGTGAGATCGGCTGAGGATTCCGCTGGCGCTAATCAGCGTAACGGCAGATAAATATCGGTCTGTAGCTCGTGTTCGCCGACTTCATGGACAAAGTTGAGGTAACGAAAAAACAGCGGAAAATCGCGTGGCGTTTCACCCGACGTCGGTAGCCAGTCGCGGTAGAGAGACCAGATGCTTTGCGCGAGCGTATCCAGAGAGCCGTGGTGGCGCGCCACTGCGCATCGCCCGCCCGGAATAGTGCCATTCACCACGCCAAAGGTGTTTTCCGCTATCGGTTCACTGACTGACCCGCAGATATCAAAACGGAAATCGTCAGCGGGGGTGGTCGCGGGATCGTCCCACGACACGCCCCAGGTCGCGCTGGTGGCGATCGGCGATAACCCGCTCGCCTTACGCCAGGCAATAAACTGCGCCGCCGTAGCATTGACCAAATCAGGACTGCCGCGGTGGCGCAACATCGCCACCTGCGTCTCAGGGAACTGGACTATTTTAACCACCATCGGATGTTGCTCCTGTAACGTATGTTTCGGAACGCGTCGGTGCCACTCCTGCCAGTCCGGCTGTTGACGGAACTGGCTGGGGCTTTGAGCGAACGCGGCACGGAAAGCACGACTGAACGATTCCGGATTCTGAAAGCCGGCATCAAGGGCAATATCGATGATTTTATCCTGCGGCCTGAACGCCAGTCGCCAGCAAGCGCGGCGCAGACGTAGCCACTGGATATAGCGATATAGCGGTACGCCGCTACAGGCAGTGAATTGCCGGTGAAAGTGATACGGCGAGCTGTGCGCGATCGCGCTCAGCGTCTCCAGCGACAGGGGTTCATCGAGATGACGCTCAATGTATAAACACACTCGCTGGAAACGCCCGGCGTACGCCGGGCTGGTTCTGGTCTCGTTCATCGTCTCCTCCTGCGGACATACTCTGGCAGAGCGAGGATAGCGATTCCTGACCGATCTTGCGCGATGTCGAGATTACGGCGCGACTTTCGTGATTTGCTTCACATCGATTTCAACCGAGTTCCAGTCTTTGTCGACCTCCCCCTGGATCTCAACGGTGTCCTGCGGTGTGACGGTCAGGCCGTTCCAGCGCTTATGGTCAATATCCACATTCACCGTCCCGGAAGCATCCTGGAATTTATACAGATCGTCGGAAATCCGCTGCACGATTTTACCGCGCAGGGTCACCCAGGTGTCATCACGCAAGGATTTGGCGTTTTCCACCGTCGTTACGCTCCCGCTCGGGCCAATAAAACCGCCTTTTTGCGTAGACGTCTGGCTGGTTTGCGTCGCGCCCGGTCCGTTAAAACCACCTTGTTCAGCAGCCAGCACCGGCATAGAAATTAAAGCGACGATCGCGGTCATTGCAGCCATTTTCTTCATAAGATGTTCTCCCTTGTCTGGTTATATGACCATGATTACATCAGGCAAAACTTAACGACTTCTTAAGCAGAAAAAAGAAATTTTATTACTGTACAGCGCCTGCCGCAACGCGGTTTACTGCGCGTACACATGACAGCCACAGGAGCGGCCAATGCGCATTTTACTGGTGGAAGACGACAAGCTCATCGGCGATGGCATTAAAGTCGGGCTGACGAAAATGGGCTTCAGCATCGACTGGTTTACCCGTGGCGAAGAGGGCAAAGCCGCGCTCTATACGGCGCCCTATGACGCGGCGATCCTCGACCTGACGCTGCCCGGTATCGACGGGCTGGATATCCTGCGTGAATGGCGCCATCAGGGCCGCCACGAGCCGGTACTGATCCTCACGGCCCGCGATGCGCTCAGCCAGCGGGTTGAAGGGCTGCGCCTCGGCGCCGATGACTATCTGTGTAAACCTTTCGCGCTGATTGAAGTTGCCGCTCGTCTGGAGGCCCTGATTCGTCGCGCCCACGGCCAGAGCAGCAGCGAGCTGCGCCATGGCCACGTTGCGCTCGATCCCATTGGCCTGACCGTGACGGTGAACGGCGACAACCTGGCGCTGAAACCAAAAGAGTTCGCCTTGCTGGAGCTGCTGATGCGCAATGCCGGACGCGTTCTGCCGCGCAAGCTCATTGAAGAGAAACTCTATACCTGGGACGACGATGTCTCCAGCAACGCGGTCGAGGTGCACGTTCATCACCTGCGCCGCAAGCTCGGCAGTGAATTTATTCGTACCGTTCACGGTATCGGCTATACCCTCGGTGATGCATGAAACGACTTAGCCTGCGCGTCCGCCTGACGCTCCTTTTTTTCCTGCTGACCAGTGCAGCCTGGGGCATCGCCTGTTTGATTGCCTGGCAACAAACCACGGAAAAGCTGGATAAGCTCTTTGATACCCAACAGCTGCTGTTTGCCCGCCGACTGAGCGCCATGAATTTCGACGAGCTGCATACGCTCACGGCGCCGGTGCGGACAAAAAAGAAGATCAAACACGGCCACCTCGATGACGACGCGCTGGCGTTCGCGATTTTCACGGCCGACGGCAAGCGTCTGCTTCACGACGGCGAGAATGGTCAGGACATCCCGTGGCAAAATCGTCGGGAAGGCTTCAGCGATGGCTATCTGAATAACGATGATGATGAATGGCGCTTCCTGCAGTTAACCACCGGCGATGGCCGCTACCGTATTGTCGTGGGTCAGGAGTGGGACTACCGGCGGGAAATGGCGCTGGATATCGTCACCTCCCAGCTGACCCCCTGGCTGGTGGCGCTGCCGCTGATGTTCCTGCTGCTGATTGTGCTGCTGAGCCGGGAGCTGGCGCCGTTAAAACAGCTGACCAGAACGCTGCGTCTGCGCGCGCCGGACTCGGCTGAATCGCTTAACGTCGACAAGGTACCCAGTGAAGTCCGGCCGCTGGTCGATGCCCTGAATCAGCTGTTTGCCCGTACCCATGACACCATGATACGCGAGCGCCGGTTTACCTCCGATGCCGCACACGAGCTGCGCAGCCCGCTTGCGGCCCTGAAGGTGCAGACCGAAGTCGCGCAGCTGTCAATGGACGACCCGCAGGGGCGGGAGAAAGCGCTGGCGCAGCTGCATGAAGGGATTGACCGCGCAACCCGGCTGGTAGACCAGCTTTTAACGTTGTCGCGTCTCGATTCTCTGGCGCAGCTTGATGATGTGCATACGATTGCCATCGATGAGCTACTGCAATCGTCGGTCATGGAGATGTACCACTCTGCGCAGCAGGCGGGCATTGAGCTTCGCCTGCATCTGAACGCAACTCAGGTCATGCAGCCTGGCCAGCCGCTGCTGCTGAGTCTGCTGGTGCGTAATCTGCTGGATAACGCCGTACGCTACAGCCCTCCCGGCAGCCAGGTCGATATCACTCTTGATGCACGTGAGTTTTCCGTACGCGATAATGGCCCGGGCGTCAGCCCCGAAGCGCTGGCGCGGATCGGCGAACGATTCTATCGCCCTCCCGGTCAGGATGAGCCCGGCAGCGGGCTGGGATTATCTATCGTCCGCCGCATTGCCGCGCTGCACCGGATGACGGTAGACTTCAGCAACGCGCCCGGAGGCGGTTTCGCGGCGCGCGTGCGCTGGTAGCAATTATTGCAATTAACGCAAAAGACTTTGCACATTTTGCTCATTTTACCGCCCCGCCTCGCGGGGTAAAATCAGTGACAAACTCGAAACCTGAAGGGTAAAAAATGAGCAACATCCTGATTATCAACGGCGCGAAGAAATTCGCCCATTCAAACGGCCAGTTGAATGACACCCTGACCGAGGTCGCGGATGGTTATCTGCGCGACGCCGGGCATGATGTTAAAATCGTTCGTGCGGAAAGCGATTACGACGTCCAGCAGGAAGTACAGAATTTCCTCTGGGCCGACGTGGTTATCTGGCAAATGCCGGGCTGGTGGATGGGCGCGCCGTGGACCGTGAAGAAATATATTGATGACGTCTTCACCGAAGGGCATGGCTCGCTGTATGCCAGCGACGGGCGCACCCGCTCCGACGCCAGCAAGAAATATGGTTCCGGCGGCTTGATTCAGGGCAAGCAGTACATGCTCTCCCTGACCTGGAACGCACCGATGGATGCCTTTACCGATAAAGATCAGTTCTTCCACGGCGTGGGCGTTGACGGCGTTTATCTGCCGTTCCATAAAGCCAACCAGTTCCTCGGCATGACCCCTCTGCCGACCTTTATCGCCAACGACGTCATTAAAATGCCGGATGTTCCGCGTGACATAGCAGAATATCGCAAGCATCTGGCGCAGATTTTTGGTTAACTAAAGGTCTACATACAGAAGGAGTTGAGTTAATCATGTTAACAGTGATCGCAGAAATTCGTACACGCCCTGGCCAACATCATCGCCAGGCGGTACTTGATCAGTTTGCAAAACTTGTTCCGGTGGTTTTACAGGAAGAGGGCTGCCACGGCTATGCGCCGCTGGTTGACCACGCTGCCGGCGTGAGTTTCCAGAGCACTTCCCCGGATTCGATCGTCATGGTTGAACAGTGGGAAAGCGTTGCCCATCTTGAAGCGCATCTGCAAACTCCGCATATGAAAGCCTACGCTGAAGCGGTGAAAGGCGACGTGCTGGAGACCAGTATCCGTATTCTGCAGTCCGGCATTTAAGCCTGCGCGCGAAGAAAAAATAAGAAGTGAGTCAGAACTGGCGGAGCGCCAGTTCTGCTTAAACAGTAGGTCAGGCTTCCAGATCCGCCATATCCCCTTTCTCCTGCAGCCAGTTACGACGGTCTTCCGAACGTTTCTTGGCTAACAGCATATCCATCATCGCTGTGGTCTGCTGCTCATCCTCATCACTGATAATCAGCTGAACCAGACGGCGGGTATTCGGGTCAAGCGTGGTTTCACGCAGCTGCATCGGGTTCATCTCACCCAGCCCTTTAAAGCGCTGTACGTTCGGTTTGCCCTTCTTACGTTTGAGCTGCTCCAGCACGCCGGCTTTCTCTTCTTCCGTCAGCGCGTAGTAAACCTCTTTGCCGAGATCGATACGGTACAAAGGCGGCAGCGCAACGTGGACGTGCCCGTGTTTCACCAGCGTGCGGAAATGCTTCACAAACAGCGCGCACAGCAGCGTGGCAATGTGCAGGCCGTCGGAGTCCGCATCCGCGAGAATACAAATCTTGCCGTAGCGCAGCTGACTTAAGTCGTCGCTATCCGGATCGATGCCGATAGCCACCGAAATGTCGTGGACCTCTTGCGACGCCAGCACTTCATCAGATGAGACTTCCCAGGTATTCAGGATTTTACCCTTCAGCGGCATAATCGCCTGATATTCCCGGTCGCGCGCCTGCTTGGCAGAGCCGCCCGCCGAGTCCCCTTCGACCAGGAACAGCTCGGTACGGTTCAGATCCTGGGCGGTACAGTCTGCCAGCTTGCCCGGCAGCGCGGGGCCGCTGGTCAGCTTTTTACGCACCACTTTTTTCGCCGCGCGCATCCGGCGCTGAGCGCTGGAAATGGCCATCTCGGCGAGCAGCTCCGCCGCCTGCACGTTCTGATTCAGCCACAGGCTGAAGGCATCTTTCACCACGCCGGAGACAAATGCCGCGCACTGACGCGAAGAGAGACGTTCTTTAGTCTGACCAGCAAACTGCGGATCCTGCATTTTCACCGACAGCACGTAGGCACAGCGATCCCAGATATCTTCCGCAGACAGCTTCACGCCGCGCGGCAGGATATTGCGATATTCACAGAACTCGCGCATCGCTTCGAGCAGACCCTGGCGCAGGCCGTTAACGTGGGTACCGCCCTGCATGGTCGGGATCAGGTTAACGTAGCTTTCGGTCAGCAGTTCCCCACCTTCCGGTAGCCACAGCAGCGCCCAGTCGACCGCTTCGGTTTCGCCGGAGAAGTTACCGACGAACGGTTTTTCCGGCAGCAGCGGCAGGCCGTTCACCGCTTCACACAGATAGTCGGTCAGGCCGTCCTGGTAACACCAGCGCTGTTCGCTGTTGTTTACCTGGTCACGGAAGACAATCTCGACCCCAGGGCAGAGTACGGCTTTGGCTTTGAGTACGTGCGTCAGGCGCGAGACGGAAAAGCGCGGACTATCAAAGAAGCTCTCATCCGGCCAGAAATGCACGCTGGTTCCGGTATTGCGTTTACCGCAGGTACCGGTGACGTGGAGATCTTCAACTTTATCGCCGTTCTCGAAGGCGATGCTGTAGATCTGGCCATCGCGGCGCACGTTCACTTCCACGCGCTTTGACAAGGCGTTGACCACCGAAATACCCACCCCGTGCAGGCCACCCGAGAACTGGTAGTTCTTGCTGGAGAATTTGCCGCCCGCATGCAGCCGGCACAGGATCAGCTCAACCGCCGGAACCCCTTCTTCCGGGTGGATATCAACCGGCATCCCGCGCCCATCGTCAATCACTTCCAGCGATTGATCGGCATGAAGAATGACCTCCACGCGTTTGGCATGGCCAGCCAGTGCTTCATCCACACTGTTATCAATAACTTCCTGACCGAGATGGTTAGGACGTGTTGTGTCAGTGTACATCCCCGGACGGCGGCGAACCGGCTCTAGCCCGGTGAGTACCTCAATGGCATCAGCGTTATATGAAGATTGCGTCATGGTGTGTATTCGTAGGTCATCCAGGGCCGCTTAACGCAGACCCAGAAAATCGATAATCTGAGTGAAATGATCTTCAAAGCCGACAAATGCGTGATTGCCGCCCTCCTCTACCGTCTGCCGGCATGAGGCGTAGTAAGCAACGGCCTGGCGGTAATCAAGCACTTCATCGCCCGTTTGCTGCAGCAGCCAGATTAAATCAGGCGCTTCCAGCGGGTCGATTTGCATGACTTTGAGATCGTAAATATGGCGTGACTCTAGCACATATTGCTGCCCCGTGTACGGATTCTCATTGGGGCCAAGGAAATTGTTCAGCAGTTCAAACGGGCGTACCGCCGGGTTAACCACCACCGTCGGCAGCATAAAACACTGCGATAGCCAGGTGGCATAGTAGCCACCCAGCGAGGAGCCTACCACCCCCAGCGGTTCCCCGCCGCGTTCCAGCACAATGGCTTCCAGCATCTCCGCCGCTTCTGCCGGATAGGCGGGTAGCTCAGGCACCACCATCGTAATCTCGGGAAAGGTCTGCGTCAGCCAGTCCTTCAACGCCGTCGCTTTTGCCGATCGCGGTGAGCTGTTAAAACCATGCAGATAAAGGAGCGTAGCCATCAGTATCCTTCTGAAGCGATATCCGGGTGAAACTTCACGCCGTTAAGGCGACAAACTTCCGTGGTCAAGGTACCGTCGGCGTGCAGTTCCAGCCAGCGCCAGCCGGGAGAAATGGTATCCAGGGTAAAATTGGCGCAATGCGGCTTAAACTGTACACAGGTCGAGGGAGTTGCCATCATCCGCCGCCCGTTCCAGTTGAGGTCCAGTTCCTGGTGAATATGGCCACAGAGTAAATGCCTTACGCGCGGAAAAGCGGCCAGCGCACGATCCAGGGCCCCGGCATTACGCAGGCTGTGTTGATCCAACCAGCTACAACCCGAAGGGAGCGGATGATGATGCAACAGCAGCAGCGTATAACGCTCAGGCTCTTCCGCCAGCCTCTGCTCCAGCCACTCAAGCTGAAAGTCGCTCAGCTCGCCGTGGGGAACGCCAAACACCTGGCTGTCCAACAGCAATATTTGCCAATGATCGCCCAGCAAAACCCTTTTGGCCGGGGAAATACCTGATTCCTGCAGCGTGCTGTACATCGCCGGCTGGAAGTCATGATTGCCCGGCAACCAGACGCAGGGCGCGGCAAAACTCGCGATACCTTCAGCAAAGTGCTGGTAGGCCGCGGCTGAATGGTCCTGCGCCAGATCGCCTGTTGCTACTATAAGATCGCATGGACGCTGTGAGGCATGGATGGCATCCAGCACGGCCTGGTAGCTTTCCCAGGTATTGATACCTAACAGCGTTTCATGTTTTTCAGCAAACAGGTGAGTATCAGTAATTTGTAATATCCTGACTCTGGTCTCACCAGCCAGAGGCAGATTCAACAGGCTTTCCAAATGGTGTCCTTAGGTTTCACGACGCTAACAAACCGGAATCGCCATCGCTCCATGTGCTAAACAGTATCTCAGCCAGTCCGCCAGGAACTGATTAATTTGATGCTTTTCGTCGCGTTGATGCAACTTTTTATTAGGATAATCATACTTTGCTTTGAAGCGAAAGATCTGCTGAGTCGAACACACTTCAGCGACCATCGCATCATGATACAGACGTACCGTCATTGACGGTAAACTCCAGTAACTTACCGCCGGAACCGTCTGCTCAATTGACACTAATGTAGTGTAGCGGGTCGACTCGACGATAGTTAATCGATATTGCGCATTGCCCACCTGATAGCCCGCGACATCGCCGGCTGCATCGGTTCGAGGCAACAAGCGGCGCAACTGAGCAAAATTGGTTTCACACAGGCGCATCATTTCCGGGAAGTCAGGTGTATAACGCTTCATTTTGTCCACTCATTACGTAAATTGTGATAATGCAATTGCAGCCATTGCAGGGCGATGACAGAGGCCGCGTTGTCGATTTTCCCCTCTTCAACCCACTGATAAGCCTGCTCCCGGCTTACCACATGCACCCGGATGTCTTCATTTTCATCCGCCAGACCGTGAATCCCCTTTGCCGTCGTTGCATCGACTTCACCGACCAAAATCGACAGCCTTTCGCTGGTGCCGCCCGGGCTTGCCAGGTAGCTCAGGACCGGTTTTGTCCGCCCGACGATCAGCCCGGCTTCTTCTACCGCTTCACGGCGGGCAACGTCCTCGGGGGTCTCGCCGTCTTCAATCATACCGGCGACCATTTCAAGCAGCCACGGGCTCTCGCTAGTATCATACGCGGCGATGCGGATTTGCTCGACCAGCACCACTTCATCACGTATCGGGTCAAAGGGTAGCAAGACTGCGGCATGCCCGCGCTCAAAAATTTCGCGCGTCACCTCGCCGCTCATCCCACCGTTAAACAGGCGATGGCGAAAACGGTATAAATCCAGCGAAAAAAAACCACGATAAAGCGTTTCGCGTGCAATAATTTCTACATCGTTTTTAGAGAAGGTAATTCCTTGCTGATTGGGCTTGCTCATTGTCTCTGTCCTGCGCATCCGAAAGTAAGGATTTATAAGCCGTTTGGCTATCGTTTTACAGTCTGTATGTTAGATTGGTGCAAATTACCGCCGGATGGCACGTAACGCCAACTTTTTACCGCGGCAGACTCGATACAATCAGCAAATATATTTAGAATTTGGGCAGCGCTTTATGCTTCACAACAAGGAATGCAAATGAAGAAACTTTTCCCCATCCTCATCGGTCTGGGCCTGACTGGCTTCAGCGCCATGAGCCAGGCAGAAAACCTGATGCAGGTTTATCAGCAGGCGCGCGTCAGCAACCCTGACCTGCGTAAATCAGCAGCCGATCGTGATGCTGCATTCGAGAAGATCAATGAAGCACGTAGCCCGTTACTGCCTCAGCTTGGTCTGGGCGCAGATTATACTTACACCAATGGCTATCGCGACAGCAACGGCGTGAACTCGAACGTCACCAGCGGCTCGCTGCAGTTAACGCAGACCCTGTTTGATATGTCGAAGTGGCGCGCCCTGACGCTGCAGGAAAAAGCGGCCGGTATTCAGGATGTCACCTATCAGACCGATCAGCAAACGCTGATTCTGAACACCGCGACAGCTTACTTTAATGTCCTCAGCGCGATTGATACGCTTTCCTATACCGAAGCGCAAAAGCAGGCAATCTACCGCCAGTTGGATCAGACCACACAGCGCTTTAACGTTGGCCTTGTGGCAATCACCGACGTGCAGAACGCCCGTTCACAGTATGATTCAGTGCTGGCAAACGAAGTAACCGCGCGCAACAACCTCGACAACGCGGTAGAAGCGCTGCGCCAGGTCACCGGCAACTACTATCCGGAGCTGGCATCGCTGAACGTAGACGGCTTTAAAACCAACAAACCGCAGACGGTAAATGCGCTGCTGAAGGAAGCGGAAAACCGTAACCTGTCGCTGCTGCAGGCGCGTCTGAACCAGGATCTCGCCCGCGAACAGATTCGTCAGGCGCAGGACGGCCATCTGCCGACCCTGGATTTAACCGCCTCGACCGGGGTCTCAAACACCTCCTACAGCGGTTCCAAAACCCACAACAGCACCCAATATAACGACAACGATGCCGGACAGAACAAAATCGGTCTGAGCTTCTCGCTGCCGCTGTATCAGGGCGGGATGGTTAACTCGCAGGTGAAACAGGCGCAGTACAACTTCGTTGGCGCCAGCGAACAGCTGGAAAGCTCGCATCGCAGCGTGGTTCAGACCGTTCGTTCTTCCTTTAATAACATCAATGCCTCTATCAGCAGCATCAATGCCTACAAACAGGCGGTGGTCTCTGCGCAGAGCTCCCTTGATGCCATGGAAGCCGGCTATTCCGTGGGGACGCGTACCATCGTCGACGTCCTGGATGCCACCACCACCCTGTACAACGCGAAGCAGCAGCTCTCCAGCGCACGTTATAACTACCTGATTAACCAGCTGAACATTAAATCTGCGCTCGGTACTCTGAACGAGCAGGATCTGGTTGCGCTGAACAACACGCTGGGCAAACCGGTCTCAACATCACCAGATAGCGTCGCACCGGAAACCCCGCAGCAGGATGCTAACGCTGATGGCTACAGCAGCAATGCAGCCCCGGCGGCAACACCGGCTTCGACCCGCACCACGAAAACCAGCGGCGCGAATCCTTTCCGCCAGTAATCGTCGTTGCGTCATGGCGCTTCGCTTAACGAATTCCGCTAAGCGAAGCGCTAAACGTAAGGCAACGTAAAGATCCCCTCCTTTCCCTCCCTCTTCGCTTCATTTTCCACCACTCATCCTCTATCCTGAGCGTTAACAAACCGCAATACCACTGGGTCCTGGAAGACAAATATGAAACGGACAAAAAATATCAATCATGCCTCGTTCCGTAAAAGCTGGAGCGCGCGCCATCTGACGCCGGTCGCCCTTGCCGTTACGGCCGTATTTATGCTTGCCGGTTGTGAAAAAACCGACGAGACGGTTTCTCTGTACCAAAACGCCGATGACTGCTCTGCAGCCAACCCGGGAAAAAGCGCTGAATGCACCACCGCTTTCAACAACGCACAGAAGGAAGCGGTACGTACCGCGCCGAAATATGCCACGCGTGAAGATTGCGTCGCTGAATTCGGCGAAGGCCAGTGCCAGCAAACGCCGGCTCAGGCAGGCGTCGCGCCAGAAAACCAGGCGCAGGCACAAAGCAGCGGCAGCTTCTGGATGCCGTTGATGGCAGGCTACATGATGGGCCGTATGATGGGTGGCGGCATGGGTGCACAGCAGCCGCTGTTCAGCTCGAAAAACCCGGCCAGCCCAGCTTATGGCCAGTACACCGATGCCGGCGGTAAGAGCTACGGCGCCGCACAGCCGGGCCGGACGATGAACGTACCGAAAACGGCGATGGCGCCAAAACCCGCCACCACCAGCACCGTCACCCGCGGCGGCTTTGGTGAATCGGTCGCGAAGCAATCTGCTATGCAGCGCAGCGCGGCAGGCACCAGTTCGACTAAACGCTCAATGGGCGGCTAAATCACATGGAAAGAATCAGCATCACGGAGCGCCCGGACTGGCGTGAGAAGGCGACCGAATACGGCTTCAACTTTCATACCATGTATGGCGAGCCGTACTGGAGCGAAGAAGCCTATTACAAACTGACGCTGGCGCAGGTTGAAAAGCTTGAAGAGGTCACCGCCGGGCTGCACCAGATGTGTCTGCAGGCGGTGGAAAAAGTCGTCGCCAGCGATGAACTGATGGCGAAGTTCCGCATTCCGAAACACACCTGGGGCTTCGTTCGCCAGTCGTGGAAAACCAACCAGCCGTCGCTCTACTCGCGTCTCGATCTGGCATGGGACGGCGTGGGCGAGCCGAAGCTGCTGGAGAACAACGCCGACACCCCGACCTCGCTGTATGAAGCCGCCTTTTTCCAGTGGATTTGGCTGGAAGATCAGATCAACGCCGGCCAGCTGCCAGCAGGCAGCGACCAGTTCAACAGCCTGCAGGAAAAGTTGATCGAGCGTTTTTCCGAGCTGCGCGAACAGTTTGGCTTCCAGCTGCTGCATATGGCCTGCTGTCGCGATACCGAAGAAGATCGCGGTACCGTTCAGTATCTGCAGGACTGTGCCGCAGAAGCGGGTGTGGCCACCGAGTTTCTGTATATCGAAGATATCGGCCTGGGTGAAAAAGGTCAGTTTACCGACCTGCAGGATCAGGTGATTGGCAACCTGTTCAAGCTCTACCCGTGGGAGTATATGCTGCGCGAGATGTTCTCTACCAAACTGGAAGACGCGGGCGTACGCTGGCTCGAACCGGCGTGGAAGAGCATCATCTCGAACAAAGCTCTGCTTCCGCTGCTGTGGGAGATGTTCCCGAACCACCCTAACCTGCTGGCGGCTTACTTCAGCGAAGATGCGCATCCGGAGATGGAGAAGTACGTCATTAAGCCGATCTTCTCCCGTGAAGGGGCCAACGTGTCGATCGTGGAAAACGGCAAAGTGCTGGAAGCGGTAGAGGGTCCATACGGAGAAGAAGGCACCATCGTGCAGGAGTTCTATCCGCTGCCGAAGTTTGGCGACAGCTATACGCTGATCGGCAGCTGGCTCATCAACGATCGGCCAGCCGGGATCGGCGTACGCGAGGATCGGGCGCTGATCACCCAGGATCTGTCGCGTTTCTATCCGCACATTTTCGTCGAATAAGATTTGCCCCGGCAGCGCTGACGCCTGCCGGGGTTTTTCCGCTATCTTCTACGCCCCAATCAGCACCGACAGCATGCTCAGCGATCCCATCTCCATCCCTTCCACCGGAATAGATATCGGCTCTTCGCCGTCCCAGGTACCCAGAACGTAGAGCAGCGGCAGGAAGTGCTCCGCCGTCGGATTAGAAAGCGATCCGCCCTCATGCGCCAGATAGTTCACCAGCGGATGCTCTGCAGCCGGTCCCTTCCAGCTCAGGTTGGTTTTGACGTAGTCATTAAATGATTCCGCCCACGGGTAAGGCGTGCTCTCGCCATGCCAGCGTGCCGTTCTCAGGTTATGCACCACGTTACCGCTCGCCACCAGCATGATGCCTTCATCACGTAGCGCGGTCAGCTTGCGCCCCATCTCCAGATGCCAGGCTGCCGGTTTGGTGCTGTCGATGCTCAACTGCACCATCGGGATGTCCGCATCGGGATACATTTTTATCAGCACGCCCCATGATCCATGATCGAAGCCCCAGGCTTCTTTATCCAGGGTCACAGGCACCGGCGCCAGCAGCTCAACCAGACGCTGCGCCAGTTCAGGTGAACCAGGAGCCGGGTAATGCGTATCGTACAGCGCCTGCGGGAAGCCGCCAAAATCGTGGATCGTCTTCGGCGTTTCCATGGCCGTTACCCCGGTACCGCGAGTAAACCAGTGCGCAGAAACCACAACGATAGCTTTTGGCCGCGGCAATGTTTCGCCCAGCTGCCGCCAGGCGCGGGTATAGATGTTATCTTCCAGCACGTTCATCGGGCTGCCGTGGCCTAAAAACAACGCTGGCATTCGGGTACGGGACATGGTGATATCCTTAAACAGAGGAATTGTGATGCCTTCACATTACGCGTTTTTGCGTCAGGATAAACTCAGATAAGCATGATGATGATCGTCAGAAAATTTGAATGTAATTCGCTGTAAAGGGTCGCATCTCCCTCTCGTCGTGAGCTGATAATCTGGATATCATTAATGATAATCATTATCAAAGGAAATGAATAATGTCGTCACCCTTAATATTGACGCTGCTGGCGGGTAGCGCCACATTCATCGGGGCTATTTTTGGCGTGCTGGGCCAGAAGCCATCCAACCGGCTGCTGGGATTCTCCCTGGGCTTTGCCGCGGGCATCATGCTGCTTATCTCACTGATGGAGATGCTGCCCGCTGCGCTGAACGCGGAGGGCATGTCGCCGCTGCTCGGTTACGGTATGTTTGTCATCGGCCTGCTGGGCTACTTTGCGCTCGACCGTATGCTGCCCCACGCGCATCCACAGGATCTCATGTCGCCAGGTATGCCGCGTCCGCGTAACCTCCGCCGAACCGCAATGTTATTGACTCTGGGCATCAGCCTGCACAACTTCCCGGAAGGGATCGCCACCTTTGTAACGGCCAGTAATAACCTTGAGCTGGGCATGGGCGTCGCGCTGGCGGTCGCTTTACACAATATTCCCGAGGGGCTGGCGGTGGCCGGCCCGGTTTATGCCGCCACCGGTTCACGGTATAAGGCCGTACTCTGGGCCGGGCTTTCCGGTATGGCGGAGATTCTCGGCGGCCTGCTGGCCTGGCTGATCCTCGGAAGCCTGGTGTCACCCGTCATGATGGGCGCCATCATGGCAGCCGTTGCCGGGATCATGGTGGCGCTGTCGGTCGATGAGCTAATGCCGCTGGCAAAAGAGATCGATCCGCAGAGCAACCCAAGCTATGGCGTACTGTGCGGCATGTCGGTGATGGGATTAAGTCTGGTTGCGCTGCAGGCAATGGGCATTGGCTGATGGCAAAAACAACAAAGCCCACGCAGAGGTGGGCTTTGCTATGACGCGGGGCCAGAATCAGCTGGCTTTGCGCTCATGTTCGCGGCGATAGGCCACCAGATCTTCAATGGTCACCACGGCCATATTATGCTTCTGCGCGAACGCAATGCACTCCGGCGCGCGCGCCATCGTACCATCGTCGTTGGTCAGTTCACACAGCACGCCAGCCGGCTTAAAGCCCGCCAGCGTCACCAGATCGATGGTCGCTTCAGTATGACCACCGCGGGTCAGCACGCCGCCCGGCTGCGCACGCAGCGGGAAGACATGGCCTGGACGGTTGAGATCAGAAGGTTTAGCGCCGTCGGCAATGGCCGCGCGCACGGTGGTCACGCGGTCAGCGGCGGAAACACCGGTGGTGACGCCTGCTGCAGCTTCGATGGTCACGGTAAAGCCGGTGCCGTATGCGCTGGTGTTGTTTTCCACCATCATCGGCAGGTCAAGCTGCTTACGGCGTTCATCGGTCAGGCACAGGCAGACAATGCCGCTGCCGTGGCGAATGGTCAGCGCCATCTGCTCAACGGTCATGGTTTCGGCGGCGAAAATCATGTCGCCTTCGTTTTCACGGTCTTCATCATCAAGCACCATCACACCGCGGCCTTCGCGCAGTGCATTTAAAGCGTGTTCCACACGTTCAAAAGCGGTACCAAAAGAGGAAAGGAGCGTCTGATTCATGGTAAATAAACCTCATTAAAATTATGGTTACCAGAATCAGGGCAGTCTTAGGAGCGCCGGTTTAGCGGCAAAAGTCAACGCAAGCGGATCGAAACCCGACTGAGCCGTTACTCTCTCCCATCCGGACTTTAACCGTCGGCCCCGGAATTACACCGGATCTGCTGACCTTTCTGCTTTCACAGAAAGCGCTCGCGGGCTTTCAACGCTATGGTTGATTTACCGCCGGTGGGGAATTTCGCCCCGCCCTGAGAATAAGCGAGATCACTATAACGCTATTGATTATCATCGGCAATGCATAAGCTTCAAACATTTCTGGTTTATAGGTAGCGTCGATCGCACTACAATGAGCGATAAATCGACCAGAGCAGGAAACCACCATGATTGACCCGAAAAAAATTGAACAAATCGCCCGCCAGGTCCATGAATCGATGCCGAAAGGCCTTCGCGATCTTGGGGAAGATGTCGAGAAAAAGATCCGTCAGGTACTCCAGTCGCAGCTGACCCGCCTGGATTTGGTCAGTCGCGAAGAGTTTGATGTGCAGACGCAGGTGCTGCTGCGCACCCGCGAAAAACTGGCGCTGCTGGAGCAGCGAATCAGCGATCTGGAAAGCCGCGCGGCCGCCCCGACCGTCGAAGAAAAGCAGTAAAAAACAACGGGCCGTCAGGCCCGTTGTTGTATCAGTGTTCCAGCTCTGGCTCCGACGCCGCCTCTTCACTGACCTGACGGCAGTAGAGCTCATACCGTTGGCAAAACCATTCACGCTGAGCTTCATCCATATTGCCGACAATGGCCTGCAGATCAACGGCATGACCTTGTGCATACATTCTGGCGAAACTCAGGGCCAGAAAATCAAAGTTCTTCATTGAATACAGTTCGTGATGATTCATCCGCATACTCCTTCAGCCGTGTGTGTTCTGATTGGTCATATGCTTTCTACTGACTTCAGTATTTATACTTACGCTAACGCTTTCTGTACGAAAAATGCGCTCAGATCGCCTGTTTATTGCGCTGAATCATCTCTGTCATCAATAAATAAGAAAAGCCGGCGATCTTACGATCGTCGGCTTTCTTTGTCGGGCGTTATCCGGGGTTCTTCAGCCGCACGATACGCAGCCCCGATCTCCCAGAACGCCCGCCCGGCGTCACAAATTACTTCCCGCTGTCTTTCTGGATCTTCTTAATGATGTTGGTCGTAGAGCAACCATCTTCAAAGTTCAGCACCAGAACGTCGCCGCCGTTCGCCCAGACTTCCTCGCTACCCGCGATATCTTCCGGCTTATAGTCGCCGCCTTTGACCAACAGGTCCGGCAGAATGCCGGCGATGAGGCGCTGCGGCGTATCCTCTTCAAATGAGACGACCCAGTCGACGGCTTCCAGCGCGCCGAGCACAATCATGCGCTGCTCCAGCGGGTTAACCGGACGAGACTCGCCTTTCAGACGTTTGGTCGACGCATCGCTGTTGACCGCAACGATCAGCCGATCGCCGAGCTTACGCGCATTAGCCAGATAAGAAACGTGGCCCGCATGCAGAATGTCAAACACGCCGTTGGTCATCACCACTTTCTCGCCGCGCTTACGCGCCGCCGCAACGGCCTGTTTCAGCTCGTCTTCGTTCATCACGCCGAACCCGGTCTCCGCGCGCCCGCGCACGGCGTTTTCCAGCTCGATAGGTGACACGGTGGATGTCCCCAGCTTGCCGACCACCACGCCAGCCGCCGCGTTGGCAAAGTAGCACGCCTCTTCCAGAGTGTTGCCGGAGGCGAGCGTCGCCGCCAGCACGCCAATCACCGTATCGCCGGCACCGGTGACGTCATACACTTCTTGCGCCTGAGTCGGCATATGCAGCGGCGGACGGCCCGGCTGCAACAACGTCATCCCCTGCTCGGAGCGGGTCACCAGCAGTGCGGAGAGTTCGAAATCCGCAATAATTTTCAGGCCGCGTTCGACAATGTCGGCTTCGTCTTTGCACTTACCTGCTACGGCTTCGAATTCGGAGAGGTTCGGCGTCAGCAGCGTGGCGCCGCGATAGCGTTCAAAATCGGTGCCTTTCGGATCAATCAGCACCGGTACGCCGGCATCGCGCGCCAGCTTAATCATGGTCTGCACGCTAGCCAGCGCGCCTTTTGCATAATCGGACAACACCAGCGCCCCAATGGTACCCAGCGCCTGCTGAATACGGTCATGCATCGGCTGCGGATCGACGCCGGAGAATCCCTCTTCGAAATCCAGGCGAATCAGCTGCTGGTTGCGCGACAGCACGCGCAGCTTGGTGATGGTCGGGTGAGTCGGCACGGAGACGAAATCGCACTTCACGTTGACATCCGCCAGCGCCTTACTGAGCGCACGCGCGGCGTCATCAATCCCGGTCAGGCCGACCAGACGGGAAGTCGCACCGAGAGAGGCGATGTTCATCGCCACGTTTGCCGCACCGCCGGGACGCTCTTCGATATTTTCCACCTTGACCACCGGTACCGGGGCTTCGGGGGAAATACGGCTGGTGGGACCATACCAGTAGCGGTCCAGCATGACATCGCCAACCACCAACACTCCTGCACGTTCAAACTCCGGCAGCGTTACTTTCATGACTCTCTCCTGCGAGATACAAACTTTGCGCGCGATAATAGCACACCCGGTTTTTTAGTTAAGCCATCAACCACTTCTGCCAGCTGGCGCTCACCTGCTGACGTTCATGGGTAAAGGCGTCCGGGGCGACGTTCCCCGGCTGTTCCTGCAAGGCCAGATGATGCAGCGCATCGCGCAGCGTGGTGTACGCATGGGTCAACGCCCGCGCTTCTTCATCATCCATAATGTCGTTTTGCGCCAGCAGTTCCAGAATGCGCACGTTATCAGACCAGCGCGTCAGCTTCGGTTTATCGTGCGCATAGCGTAGGACCAGATACTGGGTAATAAATTCAATGTCGGTAATGCCCCCGGCATCGGCTTTAATATCAAAGCGATCCCGGTGCTTATTGCCGAGATGCGCGCGCATCTTCTCCCGCATTTCCCGTACTTCGGTCTGCAGCGTCTCCCCTTCACGCGGGGTGCTGAGAATATCGCGCCGGATAGTATCAAAACGCACCTGCAGCTCAGGATCGCCATAGACCACGCGGGCGCGCACCAGGGCCTGATGTTCCCAGGTCCAGGCTTCATTTTTCTGATAATCGGCAAACGCATCGGTCGTGGTGACCAGCATACCCGCGGCGCCGGAGGGACGTAAGCGAGCATCCACTTCGTACAGAATCCCCGAGGACGTGCGGGTGCTGAAGAGGTGCATAATGCGCTGAGCCAGGCGCAGATAGAACTGGCGCCCGTCGATTTCGCGCTCCCCGTCGGTCATCACCTCCATCGGACAGTCATGCAGGAACACCAGGTCAAGGTCAGAACTGTAGCCCAGCTCCCAGCCCCCCAGTTTACCGTAGCCGACGACCGCAAAACCACGCCCCTGACGGTCATGCAGGTGCGTCGGCTGGCCATAACGCGCCACCATCTGCATCCACGCCTGCTGGACCACCGCATCAATCATCGCTTCGGCCAACCAGGTTAAGTGATCGCTCACTTTCATCACCGGCAGCGTACCGGCGATATCGGCAGCGGCAATATGCAGCAGCTGTGCCTGCTTAAACTGGCGCAGCGCCTCCAGCTGCTGCTCTTCGTCCTCTTCCGGCACGCGCAGCAGATACTGGCGCAGCTCATCGCGATAGGCATCGGTCGCCGTCGGTTGATAGAGGGTATTGGGATCCAGCAGTTCATCCAGCAGCAGCGGATGGCGCGCCAGCTGACTGGCAACCATCGGCGAGGCGGCGCAGAGGCTAATCAGATGTTTCAACGCGCCGGGAAACTCGCTGAGCAATTCCAGATAGGTGGTTCGGGTGACGATACCGGTCAACAGCGGCGTAATCCGCGCCAACGGCACCGGCGCATCGGCCCGCGAGCACACCTCGCTGAGCAGATGCGGCATCAGTTGATCCAGCACCTGGCGCCCGCGCGGGCCGATAGTGCGTTTATCCAGCTCTTTACGGAAATCGGCAATCAGCGCCAGCACGCTGCGACGGTCGTCATCCGCAAGATGGGCCAGCGCCGGGCTGGCGTCATCCTCTTCCAGCGCATCCTGCCACAGCTCGCGCCAGTACTCCTCCAGCTGCTCATCCGGTGATTGCGTTTCATCATCGCCAATCAGCTCGTTGAACACCCGCCGTACGCTGGCCATTTTCTCTTCCAGCTGCGCGGTCAGCGTTTCCCAGTCATCAACATGCATCCCCCACGCCAGGCGAGCGCGATTAAGCGCATCCTGTGGCAGAGTTTGCGTCTGCTCGTCATTGATGCTTTGCAGCAGGTTTTCCAGGCGACGTAAGAACAGGTAGGCATCACGCAACCGGGCGGCATCGCCTTCCGGCAGCAGGTGCAGCTCATCGATCGCCGCCAGCGTCGGAAGCAGCGCCCGCAGCTGGAGCGCCGGTTCGCGTCCGCCGCGGATCAGCTGGAAGACCTGTACGATAAATTCGATTTCGCGGATCCCGCCCGCACCGAGCTTGATATTGTCCTTCAGCCCGCGACGACGAACTTCACGGGCAATCATCCCCTTCATGTTACGCAGCGACTGGATCACGCTGAAGTCGATGTAGCGACGGAAGACGAACGGCCGCAGCATGGCGCGCAGTTCGTTGGCGTAGGTGCCTTCGTTATCGCCCATGATCCGCGCTTTGACCATCGCGTAGCGCTCCCAGTCGCGCCCTTGTTCCTGATAGTAATCTTCCAGCGCGGCAAAGCTCAGCACCAGCGGCCCGCTGTCGCCGAAGGGGCGCAGGCGCATATCAACGCGATAAACAAAGCCATCCTGCGTCGGCTGATCGAGAACTTTAATCAGCCGCTGGCCGAGGCGAGTAAAGAACTGCCCGTTATCCAGCTCGCGGCGCCCGCCGCGGGTTGAGCCATGTTCTGGCCAGGCAAAAATCAGATCGATGTCCGACGAGAAATTGAGTTCGCCTCCGCCCAGTTTCCCCATCCCGAGGATCAGCAGCGGCTGCGCTTTACCTTCGGCACTGGAAGGGGTTCCCCACTCGTTACAGCAGGCGCTGTATAGCCAGTCGCGGGCGGCGACAATCAGCGTCTCCGCCAGCGCGCTTAGCTGCTGCAAACTGCTCTCTTCACTGACCAGCGACAGCGCCTGTGCCCAAGCGATGCGCACCATGATCCGGCGGCGAAACAGGCGCAGCTCACGCATTAGCGCCGCTTCGTCGTTGACCCCGGCCAGGGCGGCCTGTAGCCAGTCGGCATAGTGACGCCACTCCTGCGCCTCGGGGGGCGAGTTTTCAAGCTCGGCCAGCCACTGCGGCTGCGCCACCAGACTCTGCTGGACGAAATCGCTGAACGCCATCACCGACTGCGCCTGCGGACTTAGTGTGGATAATGGAAAATCCGCCGGCAGTCGGTCTACAACCGTCTGCCAGTGCTGCTGTAACTGTGAAGAAAGCGGCATTATAGGGGTCTCCCTGGCCTGAAATTATCGTTTTCCACTATGCAGCCAGAATGGCTCCGCGGCCAGCGCCTGGCGGCGGAAATATTCAATGACGCTACGATCTTTGTGCTCAATCGCACGACGGACTTCCAGCCAGTTCTCCAGCCAGGAGGCAGCAGCATCGGCATAGGCGCCGGCAAGCAGCTGAATACAGTCAATGTCGCGGGCCAGACGCGGCAGCTGGCCGTCGTAATCGTCCCCCAGCGTCTGCTGAAACGCATTTTTTAACTCCGCCGCCGCCCGCGAAAGCTGGATATCGGCGAAACGTTTAAAAGAGCCGGCGATCTTCTTCTGCGCGTTCTCATTTAAAAAGGCGCGCCAGCTGCGGCTCACCAGCCATTCGGTCAAGGCGAGCTTCGCGCTGACTGCGGCAATGCTGAACAGCGCCGACGGATCCTTGCCGGCCTCCGTCAGGACAGCTTCCGCTTCAGCGAGCTGTTCGCGCAGCTGCGCGGTGGCCTTACGCGGCACGATGCCGCCAAACAGCACCAGCGCATGACGTACCCGGGCAATGGCGCGGAGGATTTCTCCTTTTGCCATCGGATTACCGCGGCTCCAGACCTCATCATGATAGAGCCAGTGCGCCAGCGCGTTTTCCAGCGACGCCTCCAGCCCCTGTTCTACGCTGGCTTTTGGCGCCACCTGCAGAACGCCGAATGGCTGCACCGGGCGCGCTTCATTACCCTGGGCAAGATGGTAGCCGCGCGCCGCTTTGCTGAGACTTCCCTGGCGCAGCACGCCGGTTTCCAGCAGAAGACGGGCGAGCGCCAGCACATCCTCCGTCTTGCCAGAGAGCAGTTCCAGCTCCAGCTCGCAAATCGCCTCCTGATGCTCAGGGGTTTTCACCTCCCCGCGATCGAGCGCGATTTCAATCTGGCTCTCTCCTTCGCTGAGCACCCATTTTTCACGTTCAAAATCGGTACTGAACAACGGCTGTACGTTTTGCGCCAGCTCCGTGGGCAGTTCGCCCTGCGGCCAGACTTCGGCAGGAAGGCGTTCCAGCGCCAGTTCCGGGCTTTCCAGCGGGATGTTGAATTCCGGACGCTGATGCAATCCGCCCACCACGCGCCCGGCGATTTTCAGGGTCATTTCATACCGACCGCGATCGCCACGGATGCGCAGCCCCATATCGTGACGGCGCAGCCAGTTATCCGCCGTTTCATAGTAAATATTGAGCAATTGACCCGCAGGCGTGTGCTGGGCATTAAGCGCGTTAAGGTGCTGGCGCAATGTTTCCACGCCGCTGTCGGAGACGATAAATTTTAATTCGATTTCTTGAGCCATGACTGAATTCTTCCGCTTCTTTGCGCTGCCGGGAAAATACGGCGAACTATCGCCGATATTTTTTGTCAGTAGATAGTATTTTGCGGCGATTCTCCATGCAATGCGCATTTTGCCGGGCCACCTCCCGGATGTTTCCGATTGTGGCAGAAAACTTTGCGTCGCTATGGCGATGCCACTACTATCGTTCAACTTTTTATGATCAAACGATGACCTGATGCCAAAATTACGCCTTATCACTTTTACTTTGCTGGCGCTCAGCGCCGCCACGGCGGTTCATGCAGAAGAAAAACGCTATGTTTCTGATGAACTGAACACCTGGGTTCGCACGGGGCCGGGCGATAATTATCGTCTTCAGGGCACCATTAACGCCGGGGAAGAAGTTTCTCTGCTGCAGACCAATGACAGCACCGGTTATGCCCAGATCCGCGACGGCAACGGCCGTACCGCCTGGATTCCGCTGAAAGAGCTGAGCACCGAGCCCAGCCTGCGCACCCGCGTGCCGGATCTGGAAAATCAGGTGAAAACCCTGACCGACAAGCTGAATAACATCGACACCACCTGGAATCAGCGCACCGCCGACATGCAGAAAAAGGTCGCCGGCAGCGATACCGTTATCAACGCGCTGAAAGACGAAAACCAAAAGCTGAAAAACGAGCTGGTTGTCGCCCAGAAGAAGGTGAATGCCGCGAATCTGCAGCTGGATGATAAGCAGCGCACCATTATCATGCAGTGGTTTATGTACGGCGGCGGCGTGCTTGGCGTCGGACTGCTGCTCGGTCTGGTGCTGCCGCATCTGGTCCCGAGCCGTAAACGTAAAGACCGGTGGATGAACTAATTCGTCTTCTCTGCCAGACTTACGTATCATCTTGAGCAAAGTGGATACGGGAGAGTCAGGCGTGAAGATTTATCTGGTCGGTGGTGCAGTTCGGGATGCGTTATTAGGGCTACCGGTCAAAGACAGAGATTGGGTCGTGGTGGGTGCCACGCCTGAGCAGTTGCTTGATGCGGGCTACCAGCAGGTAGGCCGCGATTTCCCCGTATTTCTGCACCCGAAAAGCCGGGAAGAGTATGCTCTGGCACGTACTGAGCGTAAATCGGGTGCCGGCTACACCGGTTTTACCTGCTATGCCGCCCCGGACGTCACGCTGGAACAGGATCTGCTGCGCCGCGATCTGACGGTCAATGCGCTGGCTCAAGATATCGATGGCCTGATTATCGATCCCTACGGCGGCCAGGCCGATTTGCGTCTGCGCCTGCTGCGCCACGTCTCACCCGCCTTCAGCGAAGACCCGCTGCGCGTTCTGCGCGTGGCGCGCTTCGCCGCCCGCTATGCCCACCTGGGCTTTCGTATTGCCGACGAAACCATGGCGCTGATGCGTGCCATGGCCGACGCCGGCGAACTGGCGCATCTGACGCCGGAACGCGTCTGGAAGGAGACGGAAAACGCCCTTGGCACCCGTAATCCTCAGGTCTTTTTCCAGACCTTGCGCGACTGCCACGCGCTCGGCGTGCTGTTCCCGGAAATTGACGCGCTGTACGGCGTTCCGGCACCGGCTAAATGGCACCCGGAAATCGACACCGGTGTACATACGCTGATGACCCTGACGATGGCGGCAATGCTGTCGCCGGAAATTGACGTTCGCTTTGCAACGCTATGCCACGATCTCGGCAAAGGGCTGACGCCAAAAGCGCTCTGGCCGCGCCACCACGGCCACGGTCCGGCAGGCGTCAGGCTGGTCGAGCAGCTCTGCGCCCGCCTGCGCGTGCCGAACGACATTCGCGATCTGGCGAAGCTGGTCGCCGAATTCCACGACCTGATTCATACCCTGCCGATACTGCAGCCCAAAACGCTGGTCAAACTGTTTGATAATATCGACGCCTGGCGTAAGCCGCACCGGGTCATGCAAATCGCCTTAACCAGTGAAGCGGATGTGCGCGGACGTACCGGATTCGAAGCCCGCGATTATCCGCAGGGACGCCTGCTGCTTGAAGCCTGGGAGATAGCCCAATCGGTCTCTACAAAAGAGGTGGTTGCTCAGGGCTTTAAAGGGCCGGAGATTCGTGAGGAGCTGACGCGGCGCCGCATTCTGGCCGTCGCGAAGTGGAAGGAAGAGCGCTGCCCTCAGCCTTGCGACTGAGGGCCCGGTTTTACCGGCGCTTCAAACTCAGAAGAAGATAACGTAAACCACTGCCGCGACGACAAAACGGTAGATGGCAAACGGGATAAACGAGATACGTTTAATCAGCTGCAGGAAGGTTTTAATCGCGATCAGCGCCACGATGAACGCCATAATAAAGCCGACGGCAAACATCGGAATATCGCTGGCGTTGAGGAAACCGATGCTCTTATACACATCCAGCACGGTCGCCCCCATCATCATCGGCACCGCCAGCAGGAAGGAGAACTCTGACGCCGCATAGCGGCTTACGCCCATCAGCATCCCACCGGAAATGGTCGCACCGGAGCGAGAGAAGCCGGGCCACAGCGCCAGGCACTGGAAGCAGCCGATGATAAATGCCTGACGATAGGTCATATCATCAATGCCGACGGCACGCGGCTGTTTTGGCTTCAGCACTTCCGCCGCGATCAGCAGCAAGCCACCCACGATCAGCGCATACATGACGTTGACCGGGTTGAACAACGATTTGATGGTATCGTGGAACAACAGGCCCAGCACCACCGCCGGAACCATCCCGAGTAAAATATGAATCAGCGATAAACGGCCGCTTCCCTGGCCTTCATGTTCCGGTGGTTTACCGAAATGAATACCGATCAGACCAAACAGACGACGCCAGAACATGACGACAACAGCAAGAATAGAACCTAACTGAATGACCACCTCAAAAGTATTTGCCGTCTCGCCTTCAAAACCCAGAAGATGGCCGACAATAATCATATGGCCAGTACTGGAAACAGGTAAAAATTCCGTTAACCCTTCAACCACACCCAATATTGCCGCCACCAGCAGCGAGTGTATATCGCTCATCCAATAAACCCTTTAAAAGTAAAATGAAAAAACCAGATACGCTGAACCATTCCATCAGGTGATATTGATGCGGCCAGTCTGGAGACGGACGGCGCAGGAAACCGGAGCGTACACGGAGTACGCGTAAATTTCGAGTGCTGTCCTGACCCTGAGCGGCAATTAAATATCCCGATAGCCGGATCCTGTGACCGGTATAAACTCAATTTGTTTAACGAGTATGACCTGAAAAGTTTTGTTTCAGATTAAGGCTACGTCCGACTGCGCTCGATAATCACGCCCACGTTTGCCGCCCGGGCAACGGCGCCCGGTTTGCTGACTTTAATCCGCACCCACGGCGAGGGAAATTTTTCCAGCAGCAGATCGGCAATCTCTTCCGCGACGCGTTCAACCAGCGCAAAACGCCCGCCTTCAACGTGACCAATCACCAGCTCGCTGATATCAGCATAGCTGAGGCAATCATTGACATCATCACTGCTCGCCGCTTTGCGGTTGTCCCACGCCATTTCGATATCGAACACCAGCTTCTGTTCAATGGTTTGTTCCCAGTCGTAAACACCGATAGTGGTGATTACCGAAAGTTGCTCTATAAATACAATATCCATCACGACCTGCCTGCTTTTTGGCTAAACCGGATACCACTTCCGGCGAATTATGCGTATTATCCACAGATGCAAAGACATCCCCTAAATAATTCGTATTGCAGGAAAGCAGCGGCGCAGCAAGCGTTCTGGCTCAATGCACGCTCCGATGACGGCACGAAAGAAGCGCGCCAGCGCATCAGCGACGCGAAGGAGAGCGGGGACAAAATGACATTTTCAAAATGGAACAGCTGATGAGTGCAATCGCGCCTGGACTGGTTATCCTTGCCTACCTCTGCGGCTCAATTTCCAGCGCCATTCTGGTGTGTCGTCTCGCTGGCCTGCCCGACCCTCGCGATAGCGGTTCCGGCAATCCTGGGGCGACAAACGTACTACGAATTGGCGGCAAGGGAGCAGCCGTAACGGTTCTTATTTTTGATGTGCTCAAAGGCATGCTGCCCGTCTGGGGTGCCTGGGCGCTCGGCCTGACGCCTTTCTGGCTGGGCCTGGTCGCCATTGCGGCCTGCGTAGGCCATATCTGGCCGGTATTCTTTAACTTCCGCGGTGGTAAAGGCGTGGCGACCGCTTTCGGCGCAATCGCCCCCATCGGCTGGGATTTGACCGGCGTGATGGCGGGTACCTGGCTGCTGACCATCCTGCTCAGCGGCTATTCGTCGCTGGGGGCTATTGTCAGCGCGCTGATTGCCCCCTTCTACGTCTGGTGGTTCAAACCGCAGTATACCTTCCCGGTCTCTATGCTCTCCTGCCTGATTCTGCTGCGCCATCACGACAATATTCAGCGTCTGTGGCGCCGCCAGGAAACCAAAATCTGGTCCCGACTGAAAAAGAACAAAAAAACGCCTGAGCAGAAATAATCTTGCGCCCGGTGGCTCACGCCGGGCCCCCTTTATCCCGACATTCTCTCTAAATTGCCCTTTTTGGCAGCCAATCATTCTGAACCCACCGCTCAGCAAAAGATAATCATTTCACAACAATCACTTAGCTATGTCTTATAACCAAAAATAATTTATCCCTGCCTGCCACGATGTTTACTCTGAATCCTTTATAAAACAGCACAGAACAACATCATGACAGACGTAATCAACGCGGATCCGGTCGCAGCGGCGGGATCGCCTGGCGGGGAAGTACAGTGGATACGCGGCGCGGCCGATGTATCGCGTTTAATTAATGAGGGCAGCAGCGGGCGCAATAATGCGCGTATCGTCATGGGTATCGCCCTCGGCGGTATTTTTCTTGACGCCTACGATCTGGGCTCCCTGGCCTTCGGCCTGAAAGATATTACCCGCGAGTTCAATCTGACCCCTGCCGGTACCGGAATGGTGGCATCGGCCATCACCTTCGGGGCAATCGTCGGCGCGCTGCTGGGCGGCTACCTGACGGATAAAATCGGCCGCTACCGCGTCTTTATGGCCGATATGCTGTTTTTTGTGGTGGCCGCGATCGCCTGCGCGCTGGCCCCCAACGAATATGTGCTGACCGGCGCCCGTTTTGTCATGGGCCTCGGCGTCGGTATCGATCTGCCGGTGGCGATGGCCTTCCTGAGCGAGTTCTCAAAGCTTAAGGGGCCGGGCAACAAAGCGGCCAGCGTCGCCATGTGGTGCCCGACGTGGTATGCCGCTATCAGCATCTCGTATCTGCTGGTGCTCTTGTTCTACGCCATGCTGCCAGAAAGCCACAGCGACTGGCTATGGCGGCTGATTCTGGGCTTCGGCGCGGTACCTGCGCTGGTGATTATCGCCATTCGCAGCCGCTATATGAGCGAATCACCGGTGTGGGCCGCCAATCAGGGCAACCTGCGCGACGCCGCCGCCATTCTCCGCAAGGCCTATAACATCAACGCCCACGTGGCGCAGGACGCGCTGGATAACCCGACGCCGGTGGTGAAAAAAGCGCAGTGGAGCAACTATTTCCGTCTGTTCCAGGGCGTCTATCTGCGGCGAACCACCCTCGCCACGCTGCTGTCGGTGGTCTCTTCCTTTGCCTATAACGCCGTCGCCTTCGGCCTGCCGGTGATCATCTCCAGCTTCTTTGTTCAGTCGATGCTGACCACGATTGTGATCTCGCTGGCGCTGAATCTGCTCTTCGCCTTTGTCGGCGGTCTGCTGGCGGTTCGGCTGGTGCCGCGTTTAGGGGCCTGGAAGATGTCGCTGGCGGGCTACAGCTGCCAGCTGGCGGCGCTGCTGGGGCTGGCGCTGATCGGCCGTCCGCACGGCGCGGGCGAAGGCATCGCGGCCGTGGCGATGCTGGCGCTGTTCCTGTTCGGCCAGGGGTTTGGCCCCGGCGCCCACACCATGACCTTTGCCTCGTTGAGCTATCCGACCTCACTGCGCGGCGTCGGCGTTGGCCTGAATCAGACCCTGATGCGCAGCAGCTCAACCCTGTCGCTGTTCCTCTTCCCGCTGCTGGTTGCAGCCCTGGATACCCAGGTCTTTTGGATTATCGCCGCCGCGCCGCTGATTGGCCTGCTGTCGCTGCTCGCGATTCGCTGGGAACCGTCGGGTTATGACATTGACGCCGAGGATTATCAGGCGTAATAATCTTTTCGCTAAACGGCCGCCGCTCAGGCGGCTGTTTTCTTGTTTTTAATTCATAAGCTTTTCATATGATCGAGATACTTTCGCGCCGATCAATACTCATCGCTGCTGTTTTATCTTGATTTTGCAGGGGCGTAACAACATTGCACAGCACCGTGTTACCAGAGAATAAAAAAGGCTGGCAGGCTACGCTGGACCTTCATTTTCAACATCGCGGCGGCAAAACGGTACTCACCTCCGCCCGTCATGTCGGTCCGCTCACCGTCCAGCGTCCCTTTTACCCCGAAGACGATACCTGTCATCTCTATTTACTCCACCCGCCGGGCGGGATCGTTGGAGGCGACGAGCTAACGATTCGCGCCGCTCTCGATAGCGGCTGCCACACGTTAATCACCATGCCCGGCGCCAGTAAATTTTACCGCAGCAGCGGCGCGCAGGCCCATTTACATCAGCGCCTGACGCTGGCGGAACGCTCGACGCTGGAGTGGTTGCCGCAGGACGCGATTTTCTTTCCGGGCGCCCGGGCCAGTCTGCACACCGCCTTTCATCTTTGCGCCTCCAGCACGCTGCTGGCCTGGGATCTGCTGTGCCTTGGCCGCCCGGTCATCGGCGAAAACTTTAGCCATGGCGCCCTCAGCAACCGTCTTGAAGTATGGATGGATGATGCTCCGCTGCTGATCGAACGCCTGCACCTGGCCGACGGGCGTCTGGCCAGCGTGGCGCAATACCCGTGGGTCGGTACTCTGCTGTTCTATCCCGCCAGCGAAGCCCTGCTTGACGGCGTGCGGGAACGACTCACAACGCTAGGAAATTATGCCGGCGCCACGCTGACTGACGGCCTGCTGACGGTGCGCTTTTTAAGTGACGATAACTTACTTTGCCAGCGGGCGATGCGTGATATCTGGCGCTTTATGCGCCCGCATCTGACCGGAAAGTCCCCGGTCCTTCCCCGAATCTGGTTGACCTGAGAGAACGCTATGGAACTGACCCCCAGAGAGAAAGACAAGCTGCTGTTGTTTACCGCCGCGCTGGTGGCGGAACGTCGCCTGGCCCGCGGCCTGAAGCTGAACTACCCGGAAGCCGTGGCCTTAATCAGCGCCTTTATTATGGAAGGCGCCCGCGACGGTAAAAGCGTGGCGGCGCTGATGGAAGAAGGCCGCCACGTGTTAAGCCGCGAGCAGGTCATGGAAGGCGTACCCGAAATGATCCCCGACATCCAGGTCGAGGCCACCTTCCCGGATGGCTCGAAGCTGGTCACCGTCCACAACCCGATTATCTGAGGTTTCGCGATGATCCCAGGTGAATACAAGGTGCAACCCGGCCAGATAGCTCTGAACGTTGGCCGCGCCACCCGCAGCATTATCGTTGAGAATCATGGCGACCGGCCGATTCAGGTTGGCTCGCATTACCATTTTGCCGAGGTCAACCCGGCGCTGAAATTTGATCGGGCGCAAGCCACCGGCTACCGCCTGAACATCGCCGCTGGCACCGCGGTCCGCTTTGAGCCGGGGCAAAAACGTGAAGTGGAGCTGGTCGCGCTCGCCGGTCGTCGCGCGGTATACGGCTTTCGCGGCGAGGTGATGGGGAATCTGGAGGCAAACAATGAGTGATATTTCACGTCAGGCTTATGCTGACATGTTTGGCCCCACCACCGGCGATAAAGTGCGCCTGGCGGACACCGAACTGTGGATCGAGGTCGAAGACGATCTGACCACCTACGGCGAAGAGGTCAAGTTCGGCGGCGGCAAGGTCATCCGTGACGGTATGGGCCAGGGGCAAATGCTCGCTGACGACTGTGTCGATCTGGTGCTGACCAATGCGCTGATCGTCGATCACTGGGGGATCGTTAAAGCCGATATCGGCATCAAAGACGGGCGGATCCTGGCGATCGGCAAAGCGGGCAATCCCGATATCCAGCCTGGCGTCAATATCCCCATTGGCGCGGCGACGGAAGTGATTGCCGCCGAAGGCAAAATAGTCACCGCCGGCGGCGTCGATACCCATATCCACTGGATCTGTCCGCAGCAGGCGGAAGAGGCGCTGGTCTCCGGCGTCACCACCATGGTCGGCGGCGGCACCGGCCCGGCCGCGGGGACGCATGCCACCACCTGCACGCCGGGTCCGTGGTACATCTCGCGGATGCTGCAGGCGGCAGACAGTCTGCCGGTGAATATCGGTCTGCTGGGCAAAGGCAACGGCTCGAACCCGGACGCGCTACGCGAACAGGTCGCGGCAGGCGTTATCGGCCTGAAAATTCATGAAGACTGGGGCGCCACGCCGGCAGCCATCAACTGCGCGCTGACGGTTGCCGACGAAATGGATATTCAGGTGGCGCTGCACAGCGATACCCTGAACGAATCCGGCTTTGTGGAAGATACGCTGGCGGCGATCGCCGGACGAACCATCCACACGTTTCATACCGAAGGGGCCGGCGGCGGCCATGCGCCGGATATTATTACCGCCTGCGCACACCCCAATATTTTGCCCTCTTCAACCAACCCGACGCTGCCCTATACCGTCAACACCATCGACGAACATCTGGATATGCTGATGGTCTGCCACCATCTCGATCCGGATATCGCCGAAGATGTGGCGTTTGCCGAATCGCGTATCCGCCGGGAAACCATCGCGGCAGAAGATGTTCTGCACGATCTCGGCGCCTTCTCGCTGACATCGTCTGATTCGCAGGCGATGGGCCGCGTCGGCGAAGTCGTTCTGCGTACCTGGCAGGTCGCGCATCGGATGAAGGTCCAGCGCGGGCCGCTGGCGGAAGAACGCGGCGATAACGACAACTTCCGCGTGAAGCGCTATATCGCCAAGTACACCATTAATCCGGCTCTGACCCACGGTATCGCCCATGAAGTCGGATCGATTGAAGTCGGCAAGCTGGCGGATCTCGTGCTGTGGTCCCCGGCGTTTTTCGGCGTTAAGCCCGCCACGGTGATCAAGGGCGGGATGATCGCCATTGCACCGATGGGCGACATCAACGCCTCGATTCCGACGCCGCAGCCGGTGCACTACCGTCCGATGTTCGGCGCGCTGGGCAGCGCTCGCCATCACTGTCGCCTCACCTTCCTGCCGCAGGCGGCGGTCGACAGCGGCGTGGCGCAACGTTTGAATCTGCAGAGCGCCACGGCGGTAGTGAAAGGCTGCCGGACGGTACAAAAGACCGACATGATCCATAACGGCCTGCAGCCCAATATCACCGTCGACGCGCAAACCTATGAAGTGCGCATCGATGGCGAGCTGATTACCAGCGAACCGGCAGATGTCCTGCCGATGGCGCAACGTTATTTTCTGTTTTAAGGAGTCCGGATGCTCTATCTGACCCAACGAGTGGATTCACCTGGCAAACTGACCGCCAGCCTTACGCTACCGATCGATGTACGGGTGAAAAGTCGTATCAAAGTCACCCTCAACGATGGTCGCGAAGCCGGTTTGTTGTTGCCGCGCGGCCTGCTGCTACGCGGTGGGGATGTGCTCAGCAATGAAGACGGCAGCGAATTTGTGCAAATTATCGCCGCAGATGAAGGCGTGTCCGTGGTGCATTGTGACGATCCGTTCACGCTGGCGAAAGCCTGCTATCACCTCGGTAACCGCCACGTTCCGCTGCAAATCATGCCCGGAGAGCTGCGCTATCACCACGACCATGTGCTGGACGATATGCTGCGCCAGTTCGGCCTGGAGGTCACTTTCGCCCATCTGCCGTTTGAACCGGAAGCCGGCGCCTACGCCAGCGAAAGCCACGGCCATAGCCACGGTCATAGTCACGATCATAGTCACGATCATGGCCACGATCATGGCCACGATCATGGCCACGATCATCATCACGAGCACAGTCACTAAATGCCAACGTCGGAAAAACGCCTGCGGTTGATGCAGCTGGCCAGCAGCAACCTCCCGGTCGGCGGCTATAGCTGGTCGCAAGGGCTGGAGTGGGCGGTGGAAGCGGGCTGGGTGCCCGATGCCGCCGCTTTTGAACGCTGGCAGCTGCAGCAGATGGAACAGAGCTTTTTTACCGTCGATCTTCCTCTGTTCGCCCGGCTGTATCGGGCATGCGAAAACGACGATCTGCCGTCAGCACAGCGCTGGACCACCTGGCTGCTCGCCTGTCGTGAGACCCGCGAACTGCGTGAAGAAGAGCGTAATCGCGGCGCGGCCTTTGCCCGCCTGCTGGCCGACTGGCAGCCGGATTGCCCGCCGGCGTGGCGCGTTTTGTGTCGGCAAAGTCAGCTCGCCGGCATGGCGTGGCTCGGCGTACGTTGGCAAATCGCACTTCCCGACCTGGCGCTGAGCCTTGGCTACAGCTGGATCGAGAGCGCGGTCATGGCCGGCGTTAAGCTGGTTCCTTTCGGCCAGCAGGCGGCCCAGCAGCTGATTTTACGCCTGTGCGATCGCTACGCGGCGGATATGACCTGCGCCCTTGCGGCGCCGGATAGCGCGATAGGTTCATCCACGCCGCTGGCCGCCATTGCTTCTGCCCGGCATGAAACCCAGTATTCCCGATTATTCCGTTCCTAGGAGAGAGTATGCATAACTACAAACACCCGCTGCGCGTCGGCGTCGGCGGCCCGGTCGGTTCCGGGAAAACGGCCCTGCTGGAAGCGCTGTGTAAAGCCATGCGTGACAGCTGGCAGTTAGCCGTCGTCACCAACGACATCTACACCAAAGAAGATCAGCGTATTCTCACCGAAGCGGGCGCTCTGGCGCCGGAGCGCATCGTCGGCGTCGAAACCGGCGGATGTCCACATACCGCGATCCGCGAAGACGCGTCGATGAACCTGGCGGCGGTAGAAGCGCTGAGCGAAAAGTTCGGCAACCTCGATCTGATCTTCGTTGAAAGCGGCGGCGATAACCTGAGCGCCACCTTCAGTCCGGAGCTGGCGGACCTGACCATCTACGTCATTGACGTTGCGGAAGGGGAAAAGATCCCGCGCAAAGGCGGACCGGGGATCACGAAGTCGGACTTCCTGGTGATCAACAAAACCGACCTTGCACCGTATGTGGGCGCATCGCTGGAGGTGATGGAGCGCGATACGATGCGTATGCGCGGCGACCGCCCGTGGACCTTTACCAACCTGAAAAGCGGCGATGGCCTGAACAACATCATCGCTTTCCTTGTCGACAAAGGCATGCTGCGCTAAGCGTCCCTGCACCATCCGGGCGCACCTGCGTCCGGATGGTGCACATCCTGCCCCCTCTTTATTCATCCCCGCCCCGCCAGCGCCCGCCGCAGCTGTTCTACGAAGTGGCATAAGGTTTGCTAATTCCTGTCATGCCTGATCATTAAGGAATGACTATGTCATCACTGGATATTAAAACTGAGTTACCTGCCCAGACCGGGACATCCGGCTCCAGAGAAACCCTGGAAGACTATACACTCCGCTATGCTCCGCTGAGCTTCCGCCGCTGGGGACCCGGCGTCGTCGCCGTGACCGCGCTGGGCGGTATCGCCTATCTGGCGGACTTCTCCATCGGCGCCAGCATCGGCATGGCATGGGGCACCACCAACGCGATTTACGCCATCCTGCTGGCGGCGCTGGTGATCTTCCTCACCGGGATCCCGCTGGCGATTACCGCCGCCCGCTATAACATCGATCTCGACTTAATCACCCGCAGCGCCGGATTCGGCTATTTTGGTTCGGTCATCACCAGCATTATCTTCGCAGGCTTCACCTTTATCTTCTTCGCCCTTGAAGGCTCGATTATGGCCCAGGGGCTGCTGGTTGGATTAGGGATCCCGCTGTGGATGGGCTATCTCATCGCCACCCTGATGGTGCTGCCGCTGGTCGTTTACGGTATGAAAGCCCTGACCCGCCTGCAGGTGTGGACCACGCCGCTGTGGCTGGTGCTGATGGTGGTGCCGGTGGCCTGGCTGATTGCCAAAGACCCGGCGCTGGTGGACGGCTTTATGCACTTCGCCGGCAAGAATAACGCGGCGCAGGTTGATTTAACTGCCATTATGCTCGGCGCCGGCGTCTGCCTGTCGCTGATTATGCAGATCGGCGAGCAGATCGATTACCTGCGCTTTATGCCGCCGAAAACGGCAGAGAACAGCAAAAGCTGGTGGCTGGCGGTCTTTTCCGCAGGCCCAGGCTGGGTGATATTAGGCGCAATTAAGCAGATCATCGGCGCCTTCCTCGGCTTCTATCTGCTGACCCGCTTCCCGGCGGTGCACAATACCGAACCGGTACAGCAGTTCGTCAGCGTCTTTGATAACCTGGTACCCGGCTGGCTGGCGTTAACCCTGGCCGTCGTGCTGGTGGTCATTTCACAGATTAAAATCAACGTCACCAACGCCTATTCTGGCTCGCTGGCGTGGACCAGCGCCTGGACGCGCACCACCAAACGCTATCCGGGGCGGATTATCTTCGTCATCGTCAACCTCGCCATCGCGCTGGCGCTGATGGAGGGCGATATGTTCAGCGCGCTGTCGTGGATTCTTGGTTTCTACTCTAACTTTGCCATTGCCTGGGTGGTGGTGGTTGCCACCGATATCACCGTCAACAAAGGCCTGCTCAGGCTCGCCCCGGCGCAGCCAGAATATCGTCGCGGAATGATCTACAACGTTAACCCGGTGGGCGTGGTTTCGTTTGCTCTGGCGGCCGGGCTCTCCATCTGCGCCTTCTTCGGTCTGCTCGGCGCCACGCTGGCACCCTTCTCGCCGCTGATTGCGCTGGTCGTGGCGCTGGTGATGACACCGCTGATGGGTATCCTCACCGGCGGACGCTACTACATCAAGCAGTACGATGACGGGATTAGCGAGCCGCGCTACGACGCGCAGGGCAATGCGTCCATCACCGTTTACCAGTGCGTCAGCTGTGAAGAAGAGTACGAACGTCCGGACGTCATGCACTCGCACAAACATCAGGGCGCGATTTGCTCGCTGTGTAAAAGTATGGAGTAAAGCAGAAAGGCAGGCCGACAGAATGTCGGCCTGTGATGCAGATTACGCCGCCGGCAGTTCAGCGAGCGGCCAGCGCGGACGGACGGTCACGCCGAGATCCGGCTTAGCGCCGGTACGCAGGCGAACCATCCCGGCATAGGCGATCATCGCGCCGTTATCGGTGCAGAACTCCGGACGCGCATAGAACACTTCGCCGCCACGCTTTGCCATCATCTCCGCCAGCTTCGCGCGCAGCGTGCGGTTGGCGCTCACGCCACCGGCCATCACCAGGCGTTTAAAGCCGGTCTGCTCCAGCGCGCGACGACACTTAATCATCAGCGTATCCACCACCGCATCTTCAAACGCGCGGGCGATATCTGCACGGGTCTGCTCATCGTCATCGTTATTGCGAATGGTGTTAGCCGCAAAGGTTTTCAGGCCGGAGAAGCTGAAATCCAGACCGGGACGGTCGGTCATCGGACGGGGGAAAACAAATCGTCCTTCTTTGCCCTGAGCCGCCATCTTAGACAGCATCGGGCCGCCGGGATAATCGAGCCCCAGCAGCTTCGCGGTTTTATCAAACGCTTCTCCGGCCGCATCATCGATAGACTCGCCGAGCAGCTCGTACTGACCAATACCGGTGACGCTAATCAGCTGGGTATGGCCGCCAGAGACCAGCAGCGCCACAAACGGGAATGCGGGGGGATTATCTTCCAGCATCGGCGCCAGCAGATGCCCTTCCATATGGTGCACCGGAACCGCTGGCACGTTCCAGGCAAACGCCAGTGAACGCCCTACCGTTGCGCCGACCAGCAGCGCGCCGACCAGGCCGGGACCTGCGGTATAGGCCACGGCATCGATCTCTTTTGCCGTCAGCCCGGCCTCTTTCAACGCCGCCTGAATCAGCGGAACGGTTTTACGCACGTGGTCGCGCGAAGCCAGCTCAGGCACCACCCCGCCGTAGTCAGCATGTAATTTCACCTGACTATACAATTGATTGGCTAGCAGGCCTTTTTCGTCGTCATAAATGGCGATGCCGGTTTCATCGCAGGATGTTTCAATACCCAGTACACGCATGTCTTGTTTTACCTCGCTCTAATACCGCGCAGTTTAGGACCAATGCGGGTTGATGTATACCCTCAGCGTGCCTGGTTGGCGCAGCGAGGCAACCGGGGCGCCCCGAAAACCCGCCCGGCCGCACGTTGCCCGCCATGCGGCGCCAGAAAGGCCTGCAGGCGGCGAAGATAAAACTTTGTTCGCCCCAGGAACAACCCTCGTGTATACTCCTCACCCTTATAAAAGTCCTTTCAAAAAAGGCAGCGGTGCTTTACAAAGCAGCAGCAATTGCAGTAAAATTCCGCACCATTTTGAAATAAGCTGGCGTTGATGCCAGCAGCAAACCGAATTAATCAAAGGTGAGAGGCACATGCCGGTAATTAAAGTACGTGAAAACGAGCCGTTCGACGTAGCTCTGCGTCGCTTCAAGCGTTCCTGTGAGAAAGCAGGTGTTCTGGCGGAAGTTCGTCGTCGTGAGTTCTATGAAAAACCGACTACCGAACGTAAGCGCGCTAAAGCTTCTGCAGTGAAACGTCACGCGAAGAAACTGGCTCGCGAAAACGCACGCCGCACTCGTCTGTACTAATCTGTTGAGGGCCAACGCCCTCAATTCAGACTGAGTTGTTGTTGTAAGGCCGTGCTTCCGGAAGGAATGCGCGGCTTATTTTCGTTTATGCATTAGCAGATACACCGCATCATGAAAGAACGTATTCAGCATAGGCTGAGGCCGTCTGGTGATCGTGTGTATAGTTTACGGGGCCTATGGCTGGACGAATCCCACGCGTATTTATCAATGATCTGCTGGCGCGCACCGACATCGTCGATCTCATCGACGCGCGGGTAAAGCTCAAAAAGCAGGGCAAGAACTACCACGCGTGCTGTCCATTCCATAACGAAAAAACCCCCTCTTTTACCGTCAACGGTGAAAAACAGTTTTATCACTGCTTTGGTTGCGGTGCGCACGGTAACGCCGTCGACTTCCTGATGAACTACGACAAACTCGAGTTCGTGGAGACGGTCGAAGAGCTGGCCGCCATGCACAACCTCGAAGTGCCATACGAAGCAGGCAACGGACCGAGTCAAATAGAGCGCCATCAGCGGCAAAGTCTCTATCAATTGATGGACGGTCTGAATGCGTTTTATCAACAGTCTCTGCTGCAACCCGCCGCCGACCCTGCGCGCCAGTATCTGGCGAAACGTGGCTTAAGCAGCGAGGTCATTGCGCGCTTCGCGATTGGCTACGCCCCACCCGGTTGGGATAACGTCTTAAAACGTTTTGGCGGCAATCAAGAAAACCGCCAGTCGCTTATCGATGCCGGCATGCTGGTGACGAACGATAAGGGGCGCAGTTACGACCGCTTCCGCGAACGGGTGATGTTCCCTATCCGCGATAAGCGAGGCCGGGTGATTGGTTTTGGTGGTCGCGTGCTGGGTGATGCCCTGCCGAAATACCTTAACTCTCCGGAAACCGATATTTTCCATAAGGGCCGTCAGCTGTACGGCCTGTATGAAGCGCAGCAGGATAACGCCGAACCACCGCGTTTGCTGGTTGTCGAAGGCTATATGGACGTCGTGGCACTGGCGCAGTACGACATCAACTACGCCGTCGCGTCGCTGGGGACCTCGACCACCGCCGACCATATTCAGCTTTTGTTCCGGGCGACCAATCAGGTCATCTGCTGTTACGACGGCGACCGGGCTGGCCGCGATGCCGCCTGGCGGGCGCTGGAAACGGCACTGCCGTACATGACCGATGGTCGTCAGCTACGCTTTATGTTTCTGCCCGACGGCGAAGACCCGGATACGCTGGTGCGTAAAGAGGGGAAAGCGGCGTTTGAAGCGCGGATGGAGCAGGCTCAGCCGCTCTCCACGTTTTTGTTCAACAGCCTGCTGCCGCAGGTCGATTTGAGCACCCCGGACGGGCGCGCGCAGCTCAGTACCTTAGCGCTGCCGCTCATCACCCAGGTACCGGGCGAAACGCTGCGCATTTATTTGCGTCAGGAGCTGGGCAACAAGCTGGGGATTTTAGATGACGCTCAGCTTGAACGTTTAATGCCAAAACAGACAGAAAGTGGAGCTCCACGCCCCGCGCCGCAGCTAAAACGCACGACCATGCGTATACTGATAGGACTGCTGGTGCAAAACCCGGATTTGGCGCCGCTGGTTCCGCCTTTAGAGGGCCTGGATCAGCGCAAAATGCCCGGGCTTGGCCTGTTCAGCGAACTGGTCAAAACCTGTTTGTCTCAGCCAGGTCTGACCACCGGGCAACTTTTAGAGCAGTATCGCGGTACAAATGAGGCCGCAACCCTTGAAAAACTGTCGATGTGGGACGATATAGCAGATAAAGATATCGCGGAAAAAACCTTCACCGACGCGCTCAACCATATGTTTGATTCACTGCTCGAACTGCGGCAAGAAGAGTTGATAGCTCGCGACCGCACGCACGGTTTAAGCAGTGAAGAACGCCGGGAACTCTGGACCATCAGTCAGGAGCTGGCAAAAAAATGAATTGCACGGCTTAAGTGCCGAATATCGTTCGGGAAGCCCCCGACAGCCGCGCTGAGGCGCAGCGGCAATAATATAAGTACGCCCTCGCTTTAAATGTTGGCAGTTTGTCTGTCGACACCAATCAAACGAATTAAGTGTGGATACCGTCTTATGGAGCAAAACCCGCAGTCACAGCTGAAGCTTCTTGTCCAACGTGGTAAGGAGCAAGGCTATCTGACCTATGCCGAGGTCAATGACCATCTGCCGGAAGATATCGTCGACTCCGATCAGATCGAAGACATCATCCAAATGATCAATGACATGGGCATTCAGGTGATGGAAGAAGCACCGGATGCCGATGATCTGCTGCTGGCTGAAAACAGCAACAACACCGACGAAGATGCAGAAGAAGCTGCTGCACAGGTGTTGTCCAGTGTTGAATCTGAAATCGGACGTACAACCGATCCGGTGCGCATGTACATGCGCGAAATGGGTACCGTAGAACTGCTGACGCGTGAAGGCGAAATCGACATCGCCAAACGTATTGAAGATGGGATCAACCAGGTTCAGTGCTCCGTTGCTGAATATCCGGAAGCCATTACCTATCTGCTGGAGCAGTACGACCGCGTTGAAGCTGAAGAAGCGCGCCTGTCCGATCTGATCACCGGTTTCGTCGATCCTAACGCCGAAGAAGACCTGGCGCCAACCGCGACGCACGTCGGCTCTGAACTCTCTCAGGAAGAGATGGATGACGACGAAGACGAAGATGAAGAAGAAGACGACGACAGCAGCGATGACGACAACAGCATCGACCCTGAGCTGGCGCGCGAGAAATTCGCTGAACTGCGCACGCAGTACGAGCTGACCCGCGATACCATCAAAGCGAAAGGTCGTAGCCACGCCGCAGCGCAGGAAGAAATTCTCAAGCTGTCCGAAGTGTTCAAACAGTTCCGCCTGGTACCGAAACAGTTCGATTACCTGGTCGGCAGCATGCGTAGCATGATGGATCGCGTCCGTACTCAGGAACGCATCATCATGAAACTGTGCGTCGAACAGTGCAAAATGCCGAAGAAGAACTTCATCACCCTGTTCACCGGCAACGAAACCAGCGAGACCTGGTTCAACGCTGCGATCGCCATGAACAAGCCGTGGTCTGAAAAACTGCACGACGTCAAAGAAGACGTTCAGCGCGGCCTGCAGAAGCTGCAGCAGATTGAAGAAGAGACCGGCCTGACTATCGAGCAGGTTAAAGATATCAACCGTCGTATGTCCATCGGTGAAGCGAAAGCCCGCCGTGCGAAGAAAGAGATGGTTGAAGCGAACTTGCGTCTGGTTATCTCTATCGCCAAGAAATACACCAACCGTGGCCTGCAGTTCCTGGATCTGATCCAGGAAGGTAACATTGGTCTGATGAAAGCGGTTGATAAGTTCGAATATCGTCGCGGCTACAAGTTCTCCACCTACGCAACCTGGTGGATCCGTCAGGCCATCACCCGTTCTATCGCGGATCAGGCGCGCACCATCCGTATTCCGGTGCATATGATTGAGACTATCAACAAGCTCAACCGTATCTCCCGCCAGATGCTGCAGGAAATGGGTCGCGAGCCGACGCCGGAAGAGCTGGCTGAACGCATGCTGATGCCAGAAGATAAAATTCGTAAAGTGCTGAAAATTGCCAAAGAGCCTATCTCCATGGAAACGCCGATCGGCGACGATGAAGATTCGCATCTGGGTGATTTCATCGAGGATACCACCCTCGAGCTGCCGCTGGACTCCGCAACCACGGAAAGCCTGCGTGCCGCCACTCACGACGTGCTGGCAGGCCTGACCGCTCGTGAAGCCAAGGTCCTGCGTATGCGTTTCGGTATCGATATGAATACCGACCACACGCTGGAAGAAGTCGGTAAACAGTTCGACGTTACCCGTGAACGTATCCGTCAGATCGAAGCGAAGGCGCTGCGTAAGCTGCGTCACCCGAGCCGTTCTGAAGTGCTGCGTAGCTTCCTCGACGATTAATCGTTGCCGGAAATAAAAAAGCTCCCTGCGGGGAGCTTTTTTTTGTCTTCAATTCACCCTGTTGCCGTCAGAGAGAGCCGGCGACGCGACTCACCGCAGGCTCTATCGACCTCGCGATGCCAGCGCATCATCCAGTTCACGATACGCTTCCACCAGCTTATCCAGCGTCGCCCGGTTCAACCCGCTAGGGTTTGGCAGCACCCACACTTCCGTATCGCCGATGGTCACCTGCTGTTTGCCCCAGCGCGCGCCGCGCACCTGAAACGCTTTCTCAAAGGCCTGTTTACCGAGAATCGCCAGCGCCCGCGGCTGATACTGTTCAATTTTCAACACCAGCTCCCGCCCGCCGCTGCGTAGCTCCTGCAAGGCAACTTCGCTGGCCTGAACCGTCGGGCGCTCCACCAGCATAGTAATCCCGCAGCGCGTATCGAGCAGCTGCAGCTCCTCTTCCGGCTTCAGCAGACGGTCGGTAAAACCGGCCTGATAAATCACCTTCCAGAAGCGATTGCCCGGATGCGCGAAATGAAAACCGGTATGGGCAGAGGACTTCCCCGGATTGATGCCGCAGAAGACCACCCGCAGGTCCGGCGCCAGAATATCGTTAATCATCTTTCCACCCGTTCAATACCTAAAAGGCGATTATAAAGGATTGAAAATGCATTGTTTATAAAAACAGCAGCCGTGCGTTTTGCGCTGGATTGCGTCTGCCAGTTACTTTATAATCCCTCGCCACGGCCCCTTAGCTCAGTGGTTAGAGCAGGCGACTCATAATCGCTTGGTCGCTGGTTCAAGTCCAGCAGGGGCCACCAGATAAAACAAGGACTTAGATAAGAAATTATCTAAGTCCTTTTTCTTTGCATTGCATTTGAGCCAGGTCCCGTTTGGGCTTCAGACTTCAATCTCGTTTTTTACCCTGAAGGTTCACCAGAACACTTTCGTTGCAGATAGCCAGCACTTGCTTTAGCCATTCACCGGGGATGCCAACCCAAAACGGCCGTGACTGGCTGTTACCACAATGTTCACTTTCCCCCCCTGAAGGGATGAATCAACATACATTCCACATGACTTTCAGCCAGACAGCCAGCCCGTTCTGTGCGAGAAAACGCACTCAATTCAGAAAAGCGGGAGAGGTATTGTTGCTCAAATGTCGTCATCAGCGGCGGAATTCTGTCCGCCGCTGTAAACTGAAAGCCATCCTAGTCAGATTGACGTTACGGAACCGGCCTGCCCAGTCGTAGACACGACCTGGCCGTTGGCGATGCCACTTGCGAATATGCTCAAAAGCTAAAGTTGCCGGAAGATGATGGCGGATAAAGTGAAAAATACAGCATCATGTTCAGCCAGCGGCAAATACATCGCTTAGCGCGGCAATCTCAAATTATGCTGAATATTCATCGGCTGCAAAAATATAAGGAGCGACGTTAGCAACGTTGCTCCTTTTTTATACCATCCTGCAGGATATCGTCTTCAGAATCATTTTTTAAAAACGTGCCGCTTACACCAGCTCCCGGAGCTGCTCCCGCATATAGGAAGAGAAGTACTCTGGATTTTTAATTACGAGACGGTTGCCAGCGGCGATTTTTTCCGCCCATCCAGCGACTTTATTGGTGAACCCGGAATTCCATCCCTCCCGTTCGCCTCGCAGGATCACGTCTTCGGCGCTAGCCGGAACGCCTAACTCATGGAGATATTTTAAAATGCCCTTAGCCGTACTTTCATCCATTGAATGCGGAGCCGACGCCGATGTGTTCATTCCACCAATAAAATCTAATGCTTTATCTATCGCTGTTGGCATGCTCTTATCCTTAAAATTAACCATGTGATGAACATGTTTATAATATGGACCCAAGTCTGCGGGGATATCAAAGAGATCGTTGCCTTTCTTTGATTCAGACCTCAGTCAAACGTTTGCATGGCGTTTTTCTGCCCAATAAGTCCGGCGCAGCCCGCATAAACCGCCCCGTCATCGGTGACCAACAGCAAATCCCCGCTTAGATCGGGAAAAAACAGCAATTGCGCCCGCCAAATTGCGGAGAGCGCAGGAAAGCAGCAAACTAGTCGTGGTTTTTACGCTTGAACTGGCTGGCGTCGATATCGTACTGCTTCATTTTGCGCCACAGCGTCGTGCGCCCGATATTGAGCAGATGGGACATCTCCTGCACCCGGCCGCTGGTGACGCGGGCGGCATGGATAATGGCCTCTTTTTCAATGGCGCTGAAGGTCAGGCTGGCGGGTAACAGGGGCGAGGCGGTATCGCCGCCCGGCCGCTCGGAGAAGAGATATTCCGGCAAATTGCTCAGGCGGATATGGCCGTTATCGCTACTGATGGCGATATTTTCAATAATGCTGTTTAACTCAAAATCATTGCCCGGCCAGGAGTAGTTCACCAGCTGCGCCAGGGCATCGTCGTCCACTTTCAGGCGTGATGAAAAGCGTTTCTCCAGGCTACGCAGGCGGTTGTGCACCAGCGAGGGAATGCTGTTGCGCCGCGACCTCAGCGGCGGAATGACGATCTCAAACGAGTGCAGCGCGTAATAGAGCTGGCGACTAAAGCGGTTCTGCTCCACCAGATTAGCCAGATCAACGGTGGTGGTGGCAATCACCTTAACGTCCACCGGGATCAGGCGCCGGGCATCGAGGCGGGTTAACACTCCTTGCTTAATCACCTGCAGCAGCGCGGACTGCAGCTCCGGCGCCAGGTACTCTATTTTTTCCAGAAACAGAGTGCCGCCGCTGGCCAGCTCCAGGCGGCTCAGACGCCCGTTTTCGTCATCGGTGGGCGCGCTGCCCATAAAATCCTGCCCCAGCACGCTGTCGGCATACAGCTGACAGTTGACGGCAATATAAGGGCCGCCCGCCCGTTCGCTTTCATTATGAATGGCCTGGGCGACCAGCTCCTTACCCACCCCTTCTTCCCCACAGAGCAGGACCGGAAAACCACCCCGCGCCGCCTGACGGCCAAAATGAATCAGCCGTCGCGTTTCCGGATCGTCCGAGGACATCTGCGCAAACGTGTGGCTCACTTTCCCTAACTGGCTGGTCATCAGCTGGCGCATCTGCTCTACCGGGTGCAGCAGTAAAATAAAGCTGTTGCCCTGCTCTTCGACGATGGGCTTGAGGGTAATCACGGCATCGATAAACTGATGCTGGCTCTCAAACGTCACTTCCGCATGGTTCAGCGCGCGCGCGTGCTTAATGGCCCGGCGCAGCAGCGCCGGCAGCGTCACCAGTTCATTAATATTTTTCCCCTGGCTGGTCTGGGCATCAAGATGTAAGAGCGTCGCGGCCTGCACATTAAGAAACTGCAATACCCCCTGCTCATTCCACGCCATCACGCCGTCATCCATGCTCTCCAGCAGGCCATACATCTGGTTGAGATGGCGGTTAGATTCGGCCAGCAGGCTGTCGGTCAACAGCGAGTTGCCCACCTCCCGGGCGATAGCCAGCGTCAGAGACAAATCAGAGGAGGCCTGCTGTTCTATCAAACAGCACAGCGAGATGGAGCCAAACAGGCGACCGTGGTTATCAAACACCGGCGTGGAGCTAAATGACCACCCGTGCAGCGCCTGTTTAAAGTGTTGATCGCCGGTGGTTTTCACCGGTTGCCCCAGCATCGAGGCCAGCGAGAGCGCGCAGCTGCCGATAATGCTTTCCGCGCAGTAGCTGCCGTCAAGAAAACCGAGTTCGGCGAGCTGCGCCAGCGTCTGCGGATCGCCGCAGCGACTGAGAATACAGGCGGACTCATCGAGGATAAACAACGCGCAGGGTCGGCTATCCATAAACTCCCAGGCATCTTCCAGCGCGGCCTGGCCGATGGTCAGCAGCGCGGTTTTACGTCGGCAGATCGATTCGAAGGTCAGCCCCTGCGCCTGATGCGGCGCCTGCCAGGTCTCCCTTGGCATAAACCGGCTGCAACGCTGCCATGACTGACTGATAACGGAAGATACTGTTTTTCCGGAGTCCTGAGTCTGCGCCGCCATTTCCTTTTCCGCTGTTTAAAATAGTTAACCCCTCCGGCAGAGACTGTCGGAGGGGAGAATACGCTTCACCCTGCAAAAGCAGGTCAGCGAGACGTTAACGCGCCAGCCACTGCTGACCGAGCAAATCGGCCGTCAGGATCGCGGCGTAAACGCTGTCTGCCGTCACCGGGAATGGCATGTTATGGATCGTTTCACCTTCCGCGCAGGTCGCTTGCGCTACCGCCTGAATTTTCCCTTCAATGCCCTCTTTGACGCCCATTTGCGCCAGGGTCACCGGCAGACCGACTTTCTGGCAGAAACCCAGCACCGTTTCAATCTCTTCCATCGGGCTGTTTTGCAGCACCAGCTGCGCCAGGGTGCCAAACGCCACTTTTTCGCCGTGGTACAGATGATGGCACTCTTCCAGAATAGTGAAGCCGTTATGAATGGCGTGCGCCGCGGCAAGCCCGCTGCTTTCAAAGCCAATTCCGCTGAGGTAGGTATTGGCTTCGACAATGCGCTCCAGCGCATCCGTCACTACGCCAGCCTGCGCTGCCAGGCGCGCTTTTTCGCCTTCGGCCAGCAGCGTATCATAGCACAGGCGGGCGAGGCTCAACGCCGCCGCCGTGGACTGTCCGCCGGCCATACTGGTCGCTCTGGCATCAAAGCAGGCCTTCGCTTCAAACCAGGTCGAGAGCGCATCGCCCATCCCGGCCACCAGCAGGCGCACCGGCGCTTTGGCAATAATTGCCGTATCCATCACCACCATATCCGGGTTTTTCGGATAGATCAGATACTCTTCAAACTCACCGGCTTCGGTGTAGATAACCGACAGCGCGCTGGTTGGCGCATCGGTAGAGGCAATCGTCGGGATCACCACCACCGGCAGCTTCTGGTAGAAGCCAATGGCTTTAGCGGTATCGAGCGTCTTCCCGCCGCCAATCCCCACCACGCCGCGGCAGCCGTGCTGCTGCAGAATGGCAATCAGGCGGTTGATCTCCGCGTGGCTGCATTCGCCGTTAAAACGGGCCGCGTGGCAGCTTAAACCGTGGTTATGCAAACCATTGAGTACTTTGTCCCCCGCCAGCTTCATCACGAAGTCATCGGCAATCACAAAAAAACTGTCCGCCAGATTTTTGGCATACTGACCAAAAAGCGTGGATGCGTCAGGACCCTGAAGATATTTGGCCGGAGATTGAATAACTTTTAGCATTCCTTTCACCCTCAAATAAGTGCATGTTTTACATGATGAGCCCTGGCGTCATCCTGTTCAGCCTGCGGTTGATGGCGGAAACGGGATCGTGGCCGGAGCGATGCAAACACTGTAGGGCGAGCAGTGAACAAAAAAATTTTTCCCGTTTTTGTTCTGATATGAAACAGAGAATATTTTTTACCGTTCCATATTGGAACATCAATTGCCGTAAAACGCCGGGATTGCGATCCCGATCCGTCCATTCGCCGTCATGCTACAAAAAAAAACGGATAATCTGCCAACACTGTTGCCCCCGACAGCAGAAAACAAATCAAAAAAGGATCCGCCGCCCCGGCTACCGCAGAAGAACGCAGGGCGAAAAAACAGCCTTAGCTCGCATTTTTCTCTTTTCATCGGCGATAACGTTTCATAACGGAACAAAAATAAATAACCACGTTCCGTTATGAAACTCGTTTTCGCGACATTTTTTTTTCCGTTAACTCAGCCAGAATCATAACGTCGCCGGGTCGTTCTTCACGCCAGACGATACCCCTACACGATGACCGCCTCCGCGGGTAGAGAGGCCGCATCGCATCACTCCGACGGAGCATAAATAATGAAAAAATTGATTAACCGTGTCGAAGATGTACTGAGTGAACAACTGCTTGGCCTCGCCAGAGCCCATCCTGAATTGACGCTGCATCAGGACCCGGTGTATGTCACCCGCGCCGATGCGCCGGTTGCCGGGAAAGTGGCACTGCTCTCCGGCGGCGGCAGCGGACACGAGCCGATGCACTGCGGCTATATTGGCAAAGGTATGCTTGCCGGCGCCTGTCCGGGCGAGATTTTCACCTCCCCGACCCCGGATAAAATGTTCGAGTGCGCGATGAATATCGACGGCGGCGAAGGCGTGCTGCTGATCATCAAAAACTACACCGGGGATATCCTCAATTTCGAAACCGCCACCGAACTACTGCACGAAAGCGGCGTTAAGGTGACCACCGTCGTCATCGATGACGACGTGGCGGTCAAAGACAGCCTCTACACCGCCGGACGCCGCGGCGTCGCCAACACCGTCCTGATTGAGAAGCTGGTCGGCGCGGCCGCCGAACGCGGCGATTCACTGGAAGCCTGCGCTGAGCTGGGTCGCAAGCTTAACAACCTCGGCCACTCCATCGGGGTGGCGCTAGGCGCCTGTACCGTGCCGGCCGCCGGACAGCCATCGTTTGAATTACAGGATAATGAGATGGAATTCGGCGTCGGGATCCACGGCGAGCCGGGTATCAATCGTCGCCCCTTCAGCTCTCTTGACCGCACCGTTGATGAGATGTTCGACACCCTGCTGGAGAACGGCACCTACAGCCGCACGCTGCGTCAGTGGGATACCGTCAAAGGAAGCTGGCAGGACGTCACGCAAAGCAAACAGGCGCTACAGAAGGGCGACCGCGTCATCGCGCTGGTCAATAACCTTGGCGCCACCCCGCTGTCGGAACTGTACGGCGTATACAACCGTCTGGCCAAGCGCTGCGAGGAGAGTGGCATCACCATCGAGCGCAACCTCATCGGCAGCTACTGCACCTCGCTGGATATGGTGGGTTTCTCCCTCACGCTACTGAAAGTCGATGACGACACGCTGGCGTTATGGGACGCCCCCGTTCATACCCCGGCGCTGAACTGGGGCCATTAAGGAGCACGACATGTCACTGAACAGAACGCAAATCGTTAACTGGCTCTATCGCTGCGGCGACATTTTTACCAAAGAGAAAGATTTTCTGACCGGCCTGGATAAAGAGATTGGCGATGCCGACCACGGTCTGAATATGTATCGCGGCTTCAGCAAGGTGGTGGAAAAACTGCCGTCCATTGCCGATAAAGATATCGGTTTTATTCTTAAGAACACCGGAATGACGCTGCTCTCCAACGTCGGCGGTGCCAGCGGCCCGCTGTTCGGCACCTTCTTTATTCGCGCAGCCCAGGTGACACAGGCTCACCAGAGTCTGACCCTCGAAGAGCTGTACCAGATGATGCGCGAAGGGGCGGACGGCGTGGTCAACCGGGGGAAAGCGGAACCCGGTGATAAAACCATGTGCGACGTCTGGCTACCGGTCGTCGAGTCACTGCGCCAGTCCAGCGAACAGCACCTGTCGGTTCAGCACGCGCTGGATGCCGCCGCGACACAAGCAGAGGAAGCCGCCCGCTCTACCATCACCATGCAGGCCCGCAAAGGCCGCGCCAGCTACCTCGGCGAACGCAGCATCGGGCACCAGGATCCGGGCGCAACCTCGGTGATGTTCATGATTCAGGAGCTGGCTGCCGCAGCCAAAGAGTAAGGATAACGCGATGGTAAACCTGGTGATTGTTTCTCATAGCGCCCGACTGGGCGAAGGTGTCGGAGAACTGGCCCGGCAGATGTTAACTGGCGACGGCTGTAAGCTAGCGATCGCCGCCGGCATTGACGATCCTGAAAACCCGATCGGCACCGATCCCATTAAGGTGATGGAGGCCATTGAATCCGTCGCCGATACCGACCACGTGCTGGTGATGATGGATATCGGCAGCGCCCTGCTCAGCGCGGAAACCGCGTTGGATCTCCTCGATCCGGCGATCGCGGCGAAGGTTCGCCTGTGCGCCGCGCCGCTGGTCGAAGGCACTCTGGCGGCAACGGTCAGCGCCGCCACCGGATCGGATATCGATAAAGTGATCGCCGACGCCATGAACGCCCTGGAAGCTAAGCGCGTACAGCTGGGGTTACCATCGCTCGCACAGAACGGCCCCGAGGCCACGCCGCTGGCCGACGATCTGAGCGGCGAGTCCGTCTCCGTGGTCATTAAAAACCATAACGGCTTACACGTTCGTCCGGCATCGCGGCTGGTGGCCGCGTTATCCGGATTCAATGCCGATCTGGTGCTGGAGAAAGGCGGCAAATGCGTCTCACCGGACAGCATTAACCAGATTGCCCTGTTGCAGGTACGCTGCAACGATACATTAAGGCTGCTGGCCCGCGGGCCAGATGCCGAAGCGGCGCTGGCGGCATTTCAGGCGCTGGCGGCGGAGAACTTTGGCGAGCAGCCGGACGCCGCGCCAGCGCTCTTTGCCCCGACCGCCGCGCGCGTTCAGGGCAAAGCGCTCCGCTATCCGCTGCCTGCCCCCCGGCCAGTCCAACAAACCGGCGCCGACATCGCCAACGAACAGCGGCGCCTGCAGCAGGCGATCGGCCAGACGCTGGACGATCTCAATGCGCTGACCACTCTGGCGGAAGAGCGCTATTCTGCCGATATCGCGGCCATTTTCTCCGGCCACCACACGCTGCTCGACGACCCGGATCTCTATGAAGCCGCCTGCGATATCCTGCGCCAGGAACAATGCAATGCGGAGTGGGCGTGGTATCAGGTGCTGGCCGATCTCAGCCAGCAGTACCGCCAGTTGAACGATGCCTATCTGCAGGCGCGCTATATTGATATCGACGATCTGCTTCACCGGACTTTGCGCCATCTGCAAGGCAGCAGCGAAGAGCCGCTGGCGGTGCATGAGCCGACGATTATCATCGCCGACGATCTCTTTCCTTCCACTGTCTTGCAGCTGGATCCTCGCCTGGTCAAGGGGATTTGTCTGCGGGAAGGGAGCGAGGCATCCCATGGCGCGATCATCGCCCGTCAGGCCGGGATCGTCTGCCTGTGTCAGCAGGGAGACGCTCTGCAGCAGATAGGTGACGGTGAATCCCTTACCCTGGATGTCGCCGGAAAACGCGTTATCCGCACGTAGCTGTCCATTTGTCACTCTCTGTACGCCATTCTTCACGCCGGAGGCTCCGCCTCCGGGGATTCTGTTTTCGCTCAACCACCAGGAACCGTTATGTCTCAATTCTTTTTTAATCAGCGCACCCGCCTCGTCGACGATGTTATTGAAGGAACGATCGTTGCCAGCCCGTGGAACAACCTGGCGCGTCTGGAGAGCGACCCGGCGATTCGCGTGGTCGTTCGTCGCGATCTCAACAAAAGCAATGTCGCCGTCATCTCCGGCGGCGGCTCCGGCCATGAGCCGGCCCACGTCGGGTTTATCGGCAAAGGGATGCTCACCGCCGCGGTGTGCGGCGATATTTTTGCTTCCCCGAGCGTGGATGCGGTGCTGACCGCCATTCAGGCGGTGACCGGCGAAGCGGGCTGTCTGCTGATTGTCAAAAACTATACCGGCGATCGCCTTAACTTTGGTCTCGCCGCAGAGAAAGCACGTCGCCTGGGTTACAACGTCGAAATGCTGATTGTCGGCGACGATATTTCGTTGCCGGATAACAAGCATCCGCGCGGGATTGCCGGGACTATCCTGGTGCATAAAGTGGCCGGTTATTTTGCCGAACGTGGCTACAATCTTGCCACCGTGCTGCGCGAAGCCCGGTATGCGGCGGACAAGACCCGCACGCTGGGCCTCGCGCTCTCCAGTTGTCATCTGCCGCAGGAGGCTGAAACGGCGCCACGCCACCATCCCGATCGGGCAGAACTGGGCATGGGCATCCATGGCGAACCCGGCGCCTCGGTCATCGCCACCCAGAACAGCGCGCAGATTGTCCGCCTGATGGTGGAGAAACTGACCGCCGCCCTGCCGCAAACCGGCCGCCTGGCGGTGATGCTTAACAACCTCGGCGGCGTGTCGGTGGCGGAAATGGCGATTCTGACCCGTGAGCTGGCCGACACGCCGCTCCATCAGCGGATCGACTGGCTGATTGGCCCGGCGTCGCTGGTGACGGCGCTGGATATGAAAGGTTTCTCGATAACCGCCATCGTACTGGAGGAGAGCATTGAAAAGGCGCTGCTTTCCGCTGTGGAAACAGCCAGCTGGCAGGCGCCGGTACAGCCGCGGGCCATCGAGGTGATGCCCTCTTCGCTGCGTAGCACCCGCGTGGCGTTCCAGCCTTCGGACAATCACGACGTGGCGGGCTATGTCGGGCGGATAACCAGTACCCTGTCTGACCTGGAGACGCACCTGAATGCGCTGGATGCCAAAGTCGGCGATGGCGATACCGGCTCCACCTTTGCCGCAGGCGCGCGCGATATTGCCGCCCTGCTGCGGCGCCAGCAGCTGCCGCTGGGCGATCTCGCGACCCTGTTCACCCTGATCGGTGAACGTCTGACCGTGGTGATGGGGGGTTCCAGCGGCGTGCTGATGTCGATCTTCTTTACCGCCGCCGGGCAGAAGCTGGAACAAGGCGCCGGCGTCGCGGAAGCGTTAAACGCCGGTCTGGCGCAAATGAAGTTTTACGGCGGGGCGGATGAGGGCGATCGCACGATGATTGATGCGCTACAGCCGGCGCTGGCGTCGCTGCTTGTCGCACCGATGGATTTACAGGCGGCGTTTGCCGCGGCGGAAGCGGGCGCCGAACGCACCTGCCACGCCAGCAAAGCTAACGCCGGGCGCGCGTCGTACCTTAACAGCGACAGCCTGCTGGGCAATATGGATCCGGGCGCCCACGCGGTAGCGCAGGTCTTCAAAACGCTGGCGGAACACCGCTAAGGCTGCGCCCTCAGCAGCGGAATATCCCGGCAACGCGACGCTGAGCCGGGCGAGAGAACGGAATAGCCGCTATCCCGGGCAACGTGCTGACGCCGTAGCCCGGGAATCAGGCTATTTACTGTGCCAGTAGGCCTGGGAACGCACCAGCTGAGGGTCAATTTGGTCATTTTCAAACCGCCCGAGCAGCGATTTCACCACCGCGCCTTCACCGGTCACCCAGATAAAATAATCTTCCGCGGGCACGCTCACCTGCGCCAGACGTTCAGCCACGACCGATGAATGATGGCCGACGATCCACTCAATATTAAAGCCCTGCAAATCTGCCAGATAATCTTTATACGATGCGTCGCCGATCGTCACCAGCGCCGTAACCTGCGGGCGCACGGGCAGGCGGCTGAGGCCCAGCAGACGGCGGCGTAGCGCAGGCATACCGGATTCATCGCAGACATACAGCTGCCAGGCATAATCCTCCGGCACCACCAGCGAACCGCGCGGACCACCAATCACCAGCTTATCGCCGACGTTTGCCGCCAGCGCCCAGCTGCTGGCGATACCGCCGTCGTGGATGAAGAAGTCATAGGCCAGTTCATGACGTTCGGCATCATACAGCGGCGTGTAGTCTCGGGTTGCCGGACGGACGCCGTCGCCCCAGTTAATGCCCTCTTCCGTCACCTGCGGCGGCGTAAACGCGGCGCCGGCTTCCGGGAAAAAGAGTTTGGTATGGTCGTCAAAACCCTGGGAGACAAAACCTTCCAGCGCCTCTCCGCCCAGCACAATGCGCTGGAAGGCGGCGCCGACGCGCTCAACGCGCAGCACGGTTAACTCGCGAAAACGCAGCTCATTGCGAACGCGTTTCGGGTACTGAGGTTCTTTCGTTTTTATCATTGTCATTCGCCTTCGTGAGATTTATAGATATATCTAAACTTTACCCAAATGATAATGATTGCCATTAAAAAAGAATGCAAGTTTTTTTTGATATAGCCGTCGCAAAAAGCAATAAAGTACAAATGACAAAATAAAACCATTTAAAATCAATAAATTATTAAAATATTGAGATTCATGCTTGCTAAGCATTATTTTTTAGATATAAATTAGATATATCAAAACATACAGGAGCAAACTATGCGACATCATCATGAAGAAGGTCGTGGGCCACGTGGCCACCACGGTGAACACAGCGAACGCGGGGAGCATGGCCGCCGGGGTGGCGGCGGTGGCGGCGGTGGCGGACGCCGTCAGCGTTTCTTTGGCCACGGCGAACTGCGTCTGGTGATCCTCGACATCCTCACCCGCAACGCCAGCCACGGCTACGAGTTGATTAAAGAGATAGAAAACCTGACCCAGGGCAACTACAGCCCAAGTCCGGGCGTGATCTATCCCACCCTCGATCTCCTTCAGGATCAGGGTCTTATCAGCGTCGAAGAGGAAAATGGCCGCAAAAAAATCGCCATAACCGCAGAGGGCAGCCTTCTGCATGCCGAGAATCGGGAACAGCTCGGCCATATTCAGGAACGTTTGCAGGCCCGTATGGTCGGCTGTGAACTGCGGAAAAACCCGCAAATGAAGCGGGCGCTGGAGAACTTTAAAGCCGTTCTGGATTTAAAAGTTAATCAGCAGGCCATTAGCGAGACCCAGTTGAAACAGATTGTCGCCGTCATTGACCGCGCGGCCATGGAGATTTCCCAGCTCGATTAATCTCTTCGGGGGGATGCCAGTCCCCCCTCTGCCCCCATATTGGGCAATCTGCACCACCAGGCGGCACGCGGTGGAATGCCTCCAGACGGGTAGCGTCCCCCGCTCAGGAGTAAAACATGCCAAAAATATCGCCGTGAGATTAAATTTCGTGCAAATGCGCTTTCGCGCTGCGTTTATCCCGATTTTCAGCTGCCGTGCCGAAGTGGCGTAATCCCTGCAATACTTAATGCAGTATCATGTGATACGCCCGTCCCAGGAGCTCACTTTGAACAGGTTACCTTCCAGCGCATCGGCTCTGGCCTGCAGCGCACACGCACTGAATCTCATTGAGAAGCGAACGCTTGATCATGAGGAGATGAAAGCACTTAACCAGGAGGTCAGGGAATATTTTAAAGAGCATGTGAATCCCGGTTTTTTAGAGTACCGAAAATCGGTTACCGCTGGCGGGGATTACGGAGCCGTAGAGTGGCAAGCGGGAGGGTTAAATACGCTTGTCGACACTCAGGGACAAGAGTTTGTCGATTGCCTGGGTGGCTTTGGAATTTTTAATGTAGGGCACCGTAATCCAGTTGTGATTTCCGCCGTCGAGCATCAGCTCGCTAAACAACCTCTTCATAGTCAGGAACTGCTTGACCCGCTGCGGGCCATGCTGGCAAAAACGCTGGCCGCGTTAACCCCCGGCAAGCTGAAATACAGCTTCTTCTGTAACAGCGGTACAGAGTCGGTCGAAGCGGCGCTGAAGCTCGCTAAAGCCTACCAGTCGCCGCGCGGTAAATTTACGTTTGTGGCCACCAGCGGCGCTTTCCATGGTAAGTCGCTGGGCGCGCTATCGGCCACCGCGAAATCGACATTCCGTAAGCCTTTTATGCCGCTACTTCCAGGGTTCCGTCACGTGCCGTTCGGCGATATCAACGCGATGCGTACTCTGCTGAGCGAGTGTAAAAAAACCGGTGATGATGTCGCGGCGGTGATCCTTGAGCCGATCCAGGGTGAAGGAGGCGTGATCCTGCCGCCGCAGGGCTACCTGCCCGCGGTGCGTAAGCTGTGCGATGAGTTTGGCGCGCTGCTGATCCTCGACGAAGTGCAAACCGGCATGGGGCGCACCGGCAAAATGTTTGCCTGCGAGCACGAAAACGTTCAGCCGGACATTCTGTGCCTCGCCAAAGCGCTCGGCGGCGGCGTGATGCCAATTGGCGCAACGGTGGCGACCGAAGAGGTGTTCTCGGTGCTGTTCGACAACCCGTTCCTGCACACCACCACCTTCGGCGGTAATCCGCTGGCCTGTGCTGCGGCGCTGGCCACGATCAACGTCCTGCTGACGCAGAATCTGCCGGCCCAGGCGGAGCAGAAAGGTGAGCTGTTGCTGAACGGCTTCCATCAACTATCCCGCGAATACCCGGATCTGGTGAATGAAGTTCGCGGTAAAGGGATGCTGATGGCGATTGAGTTCGTGGATAACGAAATCGGCTACAACTTCGCCAGCGAGATGTTCCGCCAGCGGGTGCTGGTGGCCGGAACGTTGAATAATGCCAAAACCATTCGTATTGAACCGCCGCTGACGCTGACGATTGAGCAGTGTGAACAGGTCATCAAAGCGGCGAGTAAAGCGCTGGCGGCCCTGCGGGTATCTGTGGAGCAAGCCTGAAGATAGTCAACAAAAGCCCGGCGAAAACGATGTTCGCCGGGCTTTTTTACGCCTGCCATTCCGTCATACCGGCCAGACCAATGCCGTACTGCCCGACTTTCACCTTCATGTCATATGCCGTTTGCCTATACGGTTAATATGTCGCACGCTCATTCCATGAGTCTGTATAGACAATATTGCCATCGCAATGCTTCCAGGTAATTTTTTCATAGCGCATAAGCACCGTTTCAAGATGCGTTCCGGTATCTGCCCCTGGGTATAAATCCGGCGTGATTGATGTCAGCTTTACATTTTCAAGAATAATATTGAAGTACTCCTGCTCTAACCCGGCCTCAATAATCTGATACAGTTTGAACATCGCAGATTGCAAAGTTCTCCCGGTACTTAACGCCCGGTAAAGCATGGGAGTGACACGGTCAAATTCCTTCTGAAACATAATCGGCATATGAATACGCGTGCCGGTCAACTTTCCGGTATTGCCGTCAATCGGAATATTGACGTTATGGGTAAACGATTTCAGCTCGATAGCCCCTTCACGACCTGATACCAGCGACGGACCGACCATCGGTGAACCATTTTCATCCGTTAACCATAAATAGGCTGGATTAGACATAAAAATCCTTTTCGTAGAAATTATTTATCGTACTTATCGAATCGTTCCGTAAATTTAGGCAATATAATGATCAGTACTATCATTGAAAAAATGGTTAAAGCAAACCAGTAAGTCGGAAAAAATTCAAGATAAAAAAATCCAAACCCAATGTAGCAGACCAGAATAAGTCCTTCATTAAAAATAAGTGACAGTAAAGTTTTAAACATGATACTTACTCTTTATGGCGTTATAACACTCATCGAAATCCTGATAAAATTTTATCTTAACATTTTTGATAACTTCGGATAGAACAGGTTCAAGGAAGTAATAAAGCATTTCTAGTTCTGCGTTGTAGAGTATCGCGAAGTATTTTGGATCCAGTGTTTTCAGCCTACGGGCAGCAAGGGCACATTTCTGTTCGGTCCCGAATATCTGGAACATCCAAACAACACCTGGAACCCGTGCAGCGAGCCTTTCAACAACCGCACGAGACACTAAATCTGACATAGATAATGCCTCGGCCAGGGTAACAGCAAGACCCAACTGCACTGCCCTACTTTCTGGCATTCGGGCAACCACCCTTGTAGCTGTTGAATCAACAGAACGCACAATACCCTTTGAATTTCCGTTTTCCGTATCGTCTATGACCATTTGAAAGTAGAGATAGAATATATGGACTATCACGTCACGGTACCGATAGATGGAGCGAATGGAATACATCATCCTTTTTTCTTCGGAGTATAATTGCCCGCAAACATCATGATATCTGGGGATAAGACAAGAAGAATACCAACTTACCCGCTCAACCCCGGAGTAAATATCAGAACCAATGCCCTTCATTGCTTTCCATGTGGAGATTACGCCCTGTTGTCCATACACCGCTAGCTGCCTGTCGCTCTGCAACTTCATTTTTAAATAGTCCGAGGCTTTCATCGAGTATCCTTACTATCAGCATGGCTAACCCCGAATGTATGCAAAAAGAACAAACAACTCAAATAAAACAAACCAAAAACCTTTATTTATTTTGTACCAAACCGCCGGGAGCGCTAATTCATATTTAAATATACAGTTCCTTGCAGAATATATTAATACGTTGAATACATCGCGAAGATAATGCACTCACCGTCCGGTTTATCATTGCGGTAAACCCTACCCACAATACAAAAGAAAGTTTAAAGCACTCCCCTCTCGACAGAAACATGGCCTGCGATAATCCGCTCGCCGCAGAGATCCCGCAGGCCAGGGGGCAAGGCTATTCCGGCAATAACCCCACGAAACTGCGTTTCTTACGCGGCTCCGACATCATCTGGTCGAGCTTTTCCACGCAGGCCAGGTAGTGCGGGGTTTTCTTATGCGCCAGCACCGCCTCATCATCTTTATAAGCTTCGTAGATAAAAAAACGGGTCTTCACTTCCGGGTCCTGCAGCACGTCAAATCGCAGGTTGCCCGGCTCTTTTAGCGCCCCTTCATGGTTAGCCCGAAAGACGTCGAGAAACTCCGCCACCCGCTCTGGCCTGATATTAATCTCCACCAGCGTCACATTCATTTTTGCTCTCCCTGTTTCTCTTCCTGCCAGAACTGATACGCCTCGCGGGCGCTCATATTCTCATGGACCACTTTTTTCACCGCCTTTAACATCGCCCGCGGCGCGCTGGACTGGAAGATATTGCGCCCCATATCGACGCCGGATGCCCCCTGGTCAAGCGCCCGCCAGCACATCTCCAGCGCTTCATGTTCCGGCAGCTTTTTGCCCCCGGCGATCACAATTGGCACCGGGCAGCTGGCGGTGACTTTTTCAAATCCCTCATCGACAAAGTAGGTTTTGACAAACTGCGCCCCCATCTCGGCAGCAATGCGGCTGGCAAGCGAGAAGTAGCGGGCGTCGCGGGTCATCTCTTTCCCCACGCCGGTCACCGCCAGCACCGGCATACCGTAGCGGTTGCCCGCATCCACCAGCTTAATGATGTTATTGATCGACTGGTGTTCGTATTCGCTGCCGATATAGACCTGCGCCGCCACCGCGCAGACGTTGAGGCGCAGAGCATCTTCCATCGCCACGGCAACGCACTCGTTGGAGAGTTCGCTGAGAATAGAATTGCCGCCGGAGGCGCGTAGCACCACCGGCTTGTTGGTGGCCGCCGGGACCTGGCTGCGTAGCACCCCGCGGGTACACATCAGCACGTCGGTCTCCTCAAACAGCGGCGCGATAGAGAGATCGATACGTTCAAGCCCGGTGGTCGGCCCCTGAAAGTAGCCGTGATCGAAAGCCAGCATGACCGTGCGGTTGCTCTGCGGATTAAAGATACGCGCCAGCCGGGACTGCATTCCCCACTCCAGCGAACCACAGCCTTTCAACGTATAGAGCGTATTCTTCTGCGGCCGGTCAAAGCCGAAGTCTTTTCCCTCTTTGATATCGTCTAAATCTGCCATCTCGTCCTCCATCAGAAGTCGTAGTGATTGATGTTCTCTTTGGTGAACACCACGCGCTCTGGCAGCAGTACGATACCGTTGCCTTGCGCTTCATACTGGTAGCCCTGCACGCTGTTTGGCTCAACCTTCAGCGTCCCGATGTCTTTGATATCCACGCTATCGCCAACGTTAAGATCGCCTTTTTTTAGCAGCCGATCGGCGACGTTCACCGCAATTTTCCCCTGCTGTACCACATCCCACAGGCCGAAGGCTTTGACCGTGCCGCGCTCGACATAGGGGCGCATCACATTCGGCGTGCTGAAGCCGACAATCGCCACGCCCTGGCGCTTGAGGTTCTCTGCCGCCTGCGCGGCGGCCGGCAGCGCGTTGGCGTCAGGGGCGATAATGGCGTCGAGATCCGGATACGCTTTTAAGATCCCCTCGGCGGTTTGCAGCGATTTGGTGGCGTCGTTATAGCCAAACTGCGTCGTCACCACCTCCCACTGCGGATGCTCTTTTTCGATTTTGGCTTTCGCCTCTTTCACCCACTGGTTCTGGTCGGTCACCGTCGGGCTGGAGTAGAAAAATGCCACTTTGGCGGCGGGCTTCGTCACCTGTTTTTCCGCCATCTCCACCAGCAGGCCGCCGAGCTGCTGCGGAGTGCCCTGGTTGATGTAGATGCTGCGGCACTCGGGTTTAGTATCGGAGTCCCAGGTCAGGACCTTCACGCCGCGCTGCATCGCCCGCTTCAGCGCCGGACACAGGCCATCCGGCGACACTGCCGAGACGATAATCGCGTTGTAACCCTGATTGACGAAGTTGTTGATCAGCTGCACCTGGCCGGACACGCTTGGTTCGGTCGGGCCGTCGTAGGTGACGTCCACGCCAAGCGCTTTGCCTGCTTCTTTCGCGCCGTTGCCGCCGCTGGTAAAGAAGCCCACGCCGACCAGCTTAGGAATAAAGGCGATGCGATCCGCCGCCTGAGCCACCGCGACACTCATGGCCAGCGCCAGGGCACTGATTTGCAGGATATGTTTTGCTTTCATCTTGTTATGCTCCGATTGTTTTAAACCGTCATACTTCAAGTTGCATGTGCGTTGGCTACCTTCGTTCACCCCGCAGCACCCGGGAACGCATAAACTTGCCGCCTTCTGGCAAAATGAATGATGTCTATACGCGAGAAAGACGCCGCCAGGCCGTGCGTAGCCATTCGCGGTGCAGGCTCAGCGAACGCCCCATCACCACCACCACCAACAGTGCCCCTGACAACGCGCTCGACACCTGGTTGGGGATGCCGACCATCTGTAAACCCTGTTGCAGATACCCCACCAGCAGCGCCGCCAGCGCCGTACCGAGTATCGAACCCGACCCGCCATAGATATTCGCTCCACCGAGCACGGCAGCGGTCAGCGCCGGCATCAGCAGGTCGCGGCCTAAATCCGAACGCGCCGAACCGAAATAGGAGACCAGAATCAAGGCGGCAATTGCCGAGGCCACGCCCACCAGGCCATACAGTACGTAGGGCATACCGTTGACCGACAGTGCGGCATAGCGTGCTGCTCTGGGGTTTTGTCCAAGTAAAAAGAGGTGGCGGCCAAAACGCCCGCGATGGGTCAGCAGCCAGAAGAAAAAGGTGATGATGGCAAACATCACCAGCGGCAGCGGTAGGCCCAATAGCGTCAGGTTGGCAAAAGCCGTAAAGCTATCGGGAAAGCCGCCAATCCCTTCATAGCCCGTCGCCCCGGCCATTCCCGAAAGCAGCAGCGCCCCGCCGCCGTAGAGATACAGCGTGCCGAGAGTAATCACCAGCGGGCTGATGCCGGTGTAGTGAATCAACGCGGCATTCACCAGGCCGCACAGTAGCCCAATGGCAAGGGTGAGCGGGATCGCCAGCGCCAGCGGCCAACCCGCCTGCATCATCACCCCCAGCGCGATGGCGCACAGGCCAATGGTGGAACCGAGGGAAATATCAATACCGCCGCTGATGATCACCAGAGTCAGCGGCAGTGCGACGATGCCAATACAGATAAAGTCGCTGGTGCTAAACAGCAGCATGTTGATATCCAGCATCCGCGGATTGATCGCCCCAAACAGCAGAATCTCCAGCACCAGTAATGCCAGCAGCGCGCTTTCCCAGTTGAGTTTCATCTACGCCACCTCTTTGTTTTTACGTTTTTCGAACGGGGTGACGTGCTTTCCCCCTTTATTGCCGGGCTGAAAACGGCTGTACTTCAGCGCCCGCTGATGCCGCGCCAGCGCCTGACGCAGCCGCCCGTCGAGTACCAGTACGCCCAGCAGAACGAGGCCGGCAATAAAGTCGTTCCACCATGCCGGCAGCCGCAGCAGCACCAGTACGGTGTCGATTTGAGTGAGGAAAAAGGCGCCGAGAAAAGCGCCGACGAGGGTTCCTGTCCCGCCGAGCAGCGAGATCCCGCCCAGTACGCAGGCGGCGATGGCTTTCATCTCCAGCCCGCTACCGGTCTGGTTGGGGACAAAGCCAATCTGCGCGGCAAAGACGATCCCGGCGCAGGCTGCCAGCATGCCGTTGAGCGTAAAGGCCAGCATCCGCGTGCGGTTGACCGCGACGCCCAGCTGACGCGCGGCGGCCAGGTTATCGCCCACGGCGTAAAAATCGCGACCAAAGGCGGTGCGAGCCAGCAGCCAGGTCCCGCTCAGCAGTAGCGCCAGCACCAGCCAGCCCAGCGGCGATACGCCGATAAAGAACGGTTCAGAAAGCGACTTCAGGCTATCGGGCAGCCCCTCTATCCACTTGCCTCCGGTCCACAGCAGCATCATTCCGCGATACAACCCCAGGGTGCCGAGCGTCGCAACAATCGCCGGAATGCGTAGGCCAACCACCAGCAGGCCGTTAAAGGCCCCCGCCAGTGCGCCAATCGCCAGCGCAAAGACAATCGCCGCCGTCAGACCATAGCCGCCGTTGAGCGCGGCGCCGACCGCAATCGCGCTCAGGCCGACGGTCGAGCCGACGGAGACGTCAATATTGCGGGTCAGCATGACCAGCGTCGCCCCCAGCGCCAGCAGACAGAGGATTTGCGAACTGGCAAAAATCATCGCCAGAATTTGCAGGTTGAACCAGGCGGGGTTGAGCGCAATCAGCAGCGCAAACAGCGCCAGAATCGCCAGCAACGCGCTCAGCTCGCGGTTTCTGAGTAACGTTTTCATGACTGCCCTCCAAAGGCCAGGGTCATCATGCGATCGACGGTGACCGCCTGCCGGAGCAGTTCCCCGCTCTGCCGGCCCTGGTGCATAACCACCACCCGGTCGGCCAGCCCGACAAACTCATCCAGATCGCTTGATATCATCAGCACCGCCACGTTTTGCGCGGCGACGCTTTTCAGCAGTTGATAGATGTCGGCGCGGGCGGAAACATCCACGCCGCGCGTCGGTTCATCGACAATCAGCAGCAGCGGATTGGCTTCCAGACAGCGAGCCAGCAGCACCTTTTGCTGATTGCCGCCGGAGAGCGTGCGCACGGTCTGATCGCTGTGATTGAGTTTGATGCCCAGCGCCCGATGGTAGCGCTCCACTACCGCCGCTTCGCGCTGGCGCTGCTGCCACCACGACGGCTGGTTAAACATCACCGTGTTCCAGCGCACCGGAGCATCGAGAAACAGCCCGGAGACCTGCCGATCTTCCGGCAGATACACCAGCCCGCTGGCGAGCCGCGCGCGCGTGCTGTCGCGACTGATATCGCGGTTTTCCAGCCATATCCGGCCAGCTCGCGGCGGGCGCAGACCATAGAGCGTCTCGGCAAATTCGGTGCGCCCGGATCCCACCAGCCCGGCGAGACCAACGATCTCTCCGGCATGGATCTCCAGACTGAGATCGATAAAACCTTCTCCGGTCAGATCGTCCACCCGTAGCACCGGGAAATCCTGCGGCTGGGTACGGCGATTCCCCGGCAGCGCCAACCATAGCTTCTGGGTATCGCTGAGATCGTGTCCACGAAGAGCGGGGGTCATGGCATTGATTAGCTGCGCGTCGCTGTAGCTCGCCGTGTCGCCGCTCAGCACCACCGCCCCGTCGCGCATGACCGAGATATGGCTGGCGATCTGACGGATCTCCGGCAGCTTATGCGAGATAAACACGATACCGACGCCGAGATCCTGCAGAGCGCGGATCTGACGAAACAGCCGATCCGTCTCCCCGGGGGTTAACGAGGCGGTGGGTTCATCGAGGATCAGGATCTGCGCATCGCGCATCAGACCGCGCAGGATCTCCACCATCTGCTGATCCGCCACTTCCAGCGTCCCGGCCACCGCCTCCAGATTGAGCTGACAGTTCAGTTGCCGCAGCGTCTCCTGTAAACGCGCGTCGTTATCGGCGCGTTTCGGCAGGCGAAAGAGAATATTTTCCCGTACCGTCAGGTTAGGAAACAGCAGCGGTTCCTGGGGAACAAGGTAAACGCCCAGTTGATGAGCCAGAGCCGGGTTGAGACGCGCAAAAGCGCGGCCGCCAAGAGTGAGTTCACCGTCGTCGGGCGTTTCCACCCCGGCGATAATCTTCATCAGCGTCGATTTTCCCGCGCCATTACCGCCCATCAGCGCATGCACCTGGCCGGAAAAGAGCGTGAAATCAATGCCCTTCAACACGGCGATGCCGGAGAACTGTTTGCGAATCTGACGGGCTTCAAGCAGTGGCTTCATCATCGCGCCTCGTATGAACAAATGATTTTTTAATTTAATAATGTTCAAAAGCGTAGACGGTGAACTATATTTACAACCGTGCAAAGATCACAGTTTCATGCTTTAGATCGTTGGAAAAAACCTGCAAACAATGAAAGATCGGTTTTGCCGGACGGCTCACACTTTCCGACCGCGCAATAGCGAACATATGATCTAAATTTTTATAAGAGTTCACTTTATGAGCGAAAAACGCATTACGGAAGAGAACCGCTACGCAGGCCTGGCGTTAGCCGAAGAGGAGCTGGTGGCGCGGGTCGCCTGGTGTTACTACCACGATGGATTGACGCAGAACGATATTGGCGAGCGCCTGGGGCTGCCGCGGTTAAAGATCTCCCGCCTGCTGGAGAAAGGTCGCCAGTCCGGGGTGATCCGCGTGCAGATCAACTCCCGCTATGAAGGGTGTCTGGCGCTGGAAACCGAGCTGCAACAGCGTTTTGACCTGAAGATTGCCCGCGTGCTGCCGGCGCTCAATACGCCACCGATGAATACGCGGCTGGGGATCGGCGCGGCGCAATCGCTGATGGGGGTGCTGGAACCAGGACAGCTGCTGGCGGTGGGGTTTGGCGAAGCCACCATGAGCTGTCTGCAGCACCTGAGCGGGTTTATCAGTTCGCAGCAGGTGCGGCTGGTGACGCTTTCCGGCGGCGTGGGCCCCTATATGACCGGTATCGGCCAACTGGACGCCGCCTGTCGCGTCAGCATCATTCCGGCGCCGCTGCGGGTCTCTTCGGCCGATGTGGCTGAAATTCTGCGTCGGGAGTCGAGCGTCCGGGATGTGATTCTGGCGGCCACCGCGGCGGATGCGGCGGTCGTGGGGATCGGCGCCATCGACCAGCGCCGCGACGCAACCATCCTGCGCTCCGGTTACATCAGCGAAGGCGAACAGTTGATGTATGCGCGTAAAGGCGCGGTGGGCGACATTTTAGGTTATTTCCTGCAGGCCGACGGCAGGCGGGTTGAGGATCTGGAGATTCACCGGGAATTACTCGGCGTCACCCTCGACGAGCTGGCGCAGCTGCCGACCATTGTCGGCGTTGCCGGTGGAACGGAAAAAGCGCAGGCGATTTATGCCGCCCTGACGGGCAAACGCATCAATGGCCTGGTAACGGAAGAGACAACAGCACGCGCGGTGCTCACGCTGGCCTCCTGATGGCCCTGCGCCGCGCAACAACCGCGAGGCGCATGTCATGAGTTACCTGTTAGCGTTAGATGCCGGGACCGGCAGTATTCGGGCGGTGATTTTCGATCTCAGCGGCCACCAGGTCGCGGTCGGTCAGGCGGAATGGAAGCACCTGAGCGTGGAAAATGTTCCCGGCTCGATGGAGTTTGACCTCACCACCAACTGGCTGCTGGCCTGCCAGTGTATCCGCCAGGCGCTGGCAAACGCGCACCTTCAGGCGGCCGATATTCAGTCCGTCGCCTGCTGTTCCATGCGCGAAGGGATTGTGCTTTACGACCGCAACGGCGAGGCTATCTGGGCCTGCGCCAACGTCGATGCCCGCGCCAGCCGCGAAGTCGCGGAGCTTAAAGAGATCCATGATTATCATTTTGAATCGGAAGTCTATGATGTCTCAGGCCAGACGCTGGCACTCAGCGCCATGCCGCGGCTGCTGTGGCTGGCCCACCATCGCCCGGATATTTACCGTCAGGCTGCCACCATCACCATGATTAGCGACTGGCTGGCGGCAAAACTCTCCGGTGAACTGGCCGTCGACCCCTCCAATGCCGGTACCACCGGGATGCTCGACCTGTTCAGCCGCGACTGGCGCCCGGCGCTGCTCGATATGGCCGGGCTGCGTGCGGATCTGCTCTCGCCGGTTAAAGAGACCGGCACTCCGCTCGGTGCGGTGACCGAGACGGCAGCACGGCAGTGCGGGCTACGTGCCGGCACGCCGGTGATCATGGGCGGTGGCGATGTCCAGCTCGGCTGCCTGGGTCTGGGGGTGGTACGCGCCGGCCAAAGCGCGGTGCTGGGGGGCACCTTCTGGCAACAGGTGGTGAATCTGCCGGAGGTCCGTACCGATCCGCAGATGAATATTCGTATCAACCCGCACGTCATTCCCGGCATGGCGCAGGCCGAATCGATCAGCTTCTTCACCGGCCTGACCATGCGCTGGTTCCGCGATGCTTTTTGCGCCGAAGAGAAGCTGGTTGCCGAACGCCTGGGAGTGGATGCCTATGCTCTGCTCGAAGAGATGGCCAGCCGCGTACCGCCAGGTTCCCACGGCGTGATGCCGATCTTCTCCGATGCCATGCATTTCAAGCAGTGGTATCACGCCGCGCCGTCGTTTATTAACCTCTCCATCGACCCGGAGAAATGCAATAAAGCCACTCTGTTCCGCGCGCTGGAGGAGAACGCGGCGATTGTCTCTGCCTGTAACCTGGCGCAAATCTCCCGCTTTTCCGGCGTGACGTTCGACAGCCTGGTGTTTGCCGGAGGCGGATCGAAAGGGGCATTATGGAGCCAGATCCTCAGCGATGTCACCGGCCTGCCGGTGCGGGTCCCGGCGGTGCGCGAAGCCACGGCGCTGGGCTGCGCGATCGCCGCCGGAACCGGCGCCGGCTTGTACAGCGATATGGCCGGCACAGGTGAGAAGCTGGTGAGCTGGCATCGGGTGTTTACCCCCAATCCGGCACATCGCGAACTGTACCAGGGGATGATGGAGAAATGGCAATCGGTCTATGCCGACCAGCTGGGGCTGGTCGACAGCGGTCTGACCACCTCGATGTGGCAGGCGCCAGGCCTTGAGCGGCGCCCACCTGTCGTTCCGGCGCCCTGACCTCCAGCGAGCGTCTGCCGCTGGCACAAAAACCCCTCTTCCCTTCGAGGAGGGGAACTCCCCGTCACCGTTATTTGAATCCCATCACAATCACCGCACGCCCTTTTTCACTTTTCGCTGACGACGGCTAAATTAGTAACTCATCCGACCACATAACAATAGTGTTACATATAAGAGACTGGAAGCCATTATGAGCCACTACCCGTCGTTATTCGCCCCGCTCGACCTGGGGTTCACCCAGCTGAAAAACCGCGTGCTGATGGGTTCCATGCACACCGGGTTGGAAGAACATGCCGACGGCGCGCAACGGCTGGCGGCTTTTTACGCCGAACGCGCGCGTCACGGCGTGGCGCTGATTGTCACCGGCGGGATTGCGCCGACGGCGTCCGGCGTCACAATGGCGGGCGGCGCGGTGCTCGACGATGCCCGCCATCTGGCGCAGCATCGGTACATTACCGATGCGGTCCACCGGGAAGGCGGCAAAATCGCCCTGCAAATTTTGCATACCGGCCGCTACAGCTATCAGCCGCGGCCGGTGGCCCCGTCAGCACTGCAGGCGCCGATTAACCGCTTTGCTCCGCACGCGCTCAGCCATGATGAGATCCTGCAGCTGATCGATGATTTTGCCCGCTGCGCGCAGCTGGCCCGGGAGGCCGGCTACGACGGTGTCGAAGTGATGGGCTCTGAAGGTTATTTGATTAACGAATTCCTCGCCGCGCGTACCAACCAGCGTGATGACCCGTGGGGCGGCGATTACGCCCGCCGCATGCGCTTTGCCGTAGAAGTGGTGCGTGCGGTACGCGAACGGGCTGGCCATGACTTTATTATTATCTACCGCCTGTCGATGCTCGACCTGGTCAACGACGGCAGTACGCTGCCGGAAGTAATTAAGCTGGCACAGGCCATCGAGGCGGCAGGCGCAACCATCATCAACACCGGTATCGGCTGGCACGAAGCGCGTATTCCAACCATTGCGACGCCGGTACCGCGCGGCGCCTTCAGTTGGGTCACCCGGAAGCTGAAAGGCGCGGTGTCGATCCCCCTGGTCACCACTAACCGCATCAACGATCCTGATGTCGCGGATGCGATCCTCGCCCGCGGCGACGCCGATATGGTGTCAATGGCGCGCCCGTTTCTGGCCGACGGCGAGTTCCTTTCCAAAGCCCAAAGCGGGCGCGCCGATGAGATCAATACCTGTATCGGCTGTAACCAGGCCTGCCTGGATCAGATCTTCGCCGGTAAAGTGACCTCTTGTCTGGTCAATCCGCGAGCCTGCCACGAAACCCTGATGCCGGTTATGCCTGCTGCCGCGCCAAAGCGCCTGGCCGTTGTGGGAGCCGGCCCCGCCGGCCTGGCCTTTGCCGTCAATGCCGCCGCGCGCGGCCACTCTGTCACCCTGTTTGATGCGCAGCAGGAGATTGGCGGGCAGTTTAATATCGCCAAACAGATCCCCGGCAAAGAGGAGTTTTACGAAACGCTGCGCTACTACCGGCGCATGCTGGATCTGCATGGCGTCAATCTGCAGCTGGGCCAGCTGGTCACGGCGGATCGTTTGCTGGAATTTGACGAAACGATCCTCGCCACCGGGATCGCCCCGCGCATGCCGGCGATCGCCGGAATTACCCATCCGAAGGTGATGAGCTACCTCGACGTACTGCGCGACAAGGCGCCGGTGGGTCAGCGCGTCGCGATTATCGGCTGCGGCGGGATCGGCTTTGATACCGCGATGTACCTGAGCCAGCCTGGCGTTGCCACCAGCCAGAACATCGACGCGTTCTGCAGGGAATGGGGTATTGATACGACACTGCAGAGCGCGGGCGGACTGCGTCCGGAAGGACCGCAGCTGGAGAAAAGCCCGCGGCGCATCGTGATGCTCCAGCGCAAGGCCAGCAAACCCGGCGATGGGTTAGGAAAAACCACCGGCTGGATCCACCGGGCTACCCTGCTGGCCCGCGGCGTCAAAATGATCCCGGGAGTCAGCTATCAGAAGATCGACGATGAGGGATTACATGTCACGATCGGCGGCGAGAGCCAGATATTGCATGTTGATCAGGTGATTATCTGCGCCGGTCAGGAGCCGAAGCGCGAGCTGGCGGATCCGCTACGCGCGGCAGGGAAAGTCGTGCATCAGATTGGCGGGTGCGATGTCGCGATGGAGCTGGATGCTCGCCGCGCCATCGCTCAGGGTACGAAACTGGCGCTGGAGATTTAACGGGGGCGCTGCGCTTGCCCGGGCTACGTGTTCGGGCTACATGATATGAGTAGCCCGGCTAAGGCGATGGCCGCCAGCCGGGGTGTCCTGGCAGTCTGCGATTAGCGCAGCTTACGTACCTTCACCGCTTTCAACACCACAAATTTATTGTTGGTGGCGACGGTGGCGCAGTTACCGAAAATTTTCTTCAGCTTGTGGAAATAATCCAGATGGCGGTTGGCCACAATGTACAGCTCACCGTTGATCTTCAGGCAGCGGCGCGCGTGGTGAAACATCTCCCAGGCGATATTATCGGTTAACGCGTGTTTCTGGTGGAACGGCGGGTTGCACAACACGGCGTTGAAGCGGAAAGGCTCAACGCCGGACAGCGCGTTGTTAATCATAAACTCGCAGCGATCCAACGCCTCGGGCATGTTGGTTTCCACGTTCAGACGACTGGAGGCGACGGCCATCGGCGACTCATCGACGAACACCACGTTAGCCTGCGGGTTCTTCTCCAGCAGCGTCAGGCCAATCACCCCGTTGCCACAGCCCAGATCGACAATCTCGCCTTCAAGATCCGACGGCAAGTGTTCGATAAAGAAACGCGCGCCAATATCCAGCCCGGTGCGGGAGAATACATTCGCGTGGTTGTGAATGGTCCAGTCGGTCCCTTCCAGCTTCCAGCTCAGCGTCTGCGGCGCATCGGCAAGCGTCGGTTCGCTGAACGTACAGTTGATCAGGCGGGCTTTCTTCCAGGCCAGGGTGGTGGTGGTCGGCCCCAGCACTTTCTCGAACAATTCCAGTGTGGAAGTATGGATATCACGTGCCTTTGCGCCGGCAATAATACGGGTTTGCGGCGTCACGACCTGGCGTAGCGCGCGCAGCTGCTGCTCGAGCAACGCCAGCGTTTTCGGAACTTTAATCAGGACAACGCCTGGCGCCGACGGATACTCTGCGGTGCTGTCGAGAAACTTGACGCTGGATTCCGCGATATCGTTATGGCGTAAATTCTCACGCGTCGCGAGCTCGGTGAGGTAAGAGTCACCGATGCTAAACGGCGTATGCTCCGCCAGCGCGCAGCTCAGTGCGCCAAAGGTATCGTTGAAAATCAGGACCGGGCCGTTAATCTCCGTGTCATCCAACTGCTGCAGCAGATATTCATCCGCCGCTTCCCACGCCAGCAGCGGGTTAACGTCATCCGTTTCCGGAAAACGTTTTAGTGTCAGTGAACGGAAACCGTTGTCTAAGTGGCTCATCGGCCCTCCTGAGTGGTAAAATTTCGGCGTTATCCCTGAAAGGGTGCGTGAGTATACCCTTTTTATACACAAAATCATTCAAGATGCGCCGATGCAGCCTGAAGGAGGATGTGAAGATCTTTTATCTGGAGCTGTCATGAGTCAACTCACTTACCTGCAGGGCTATCCGGAGAATTTGCTTTCCCAGGTGCGCACATTGATTGCCGAGCAGCGCCTGGGGGCGGTTTTGCAAAAGCGCTATCCGGAAGGCCACGACGTCAATAACGATAAGGCGCTGTATCAGTACACGCAGGATCTGAAAACCCGCTATTTACGCGGCGCGGCGCCGGTCAACAAGGTGATGTACGACAATAAGATCCACGTCTTGAATAATGCGCTCGGCCTGCATACCGCGATTTCGCGGGTCCAGGGCGGTAAGCTGAAAGCAAAAGCCGAAATCAGGGTGGCCACGGTGTTCCGCGAAGCGCCTGAGGCGTTTTTACGCATGATTGTGGTGCATGAGCTGGCGCACCTTAAGGAGAAGGAGCATAACAAAGCCTTCTATCAACTCTGTTGCTATATGGAGCCGCAGTACCACCAGCTGGAGTTCGATACCCGTCTGTGGCTAACGCATCTTTCGTTAAATCGTTCTGCGTAGTCGCGCACTGGTTTTGTCATGATGGCATGTTAGAGTGACCACAGGTCCCCTTTAACGGAGTTCGTCAACGTTTATGATACGTTTCGCTGTTGTTGGCACAAACTGGATAACAAAACAGTTTGTCGATGCCGCCCATGAAACTGGCAAGTATAAACTCACCGCAATTTACTCTCGCAGCCTTGAACAAGCGCAGGCCTTTGCGAGCGATTATCCCGTCGACCAGCTGTTTACGTCGCTGGACGATCTGGCGCAAAGCGATGCCATCGATGCGGTTTACATTGCCAGCCCGAACTCCCTGCACTTCCCGCAAACGCAGCTGTTCCTGAGCCATAAAAAGCACGTGATTTGCGAAAAACCGCTGGCCTCAAACCTGCGGGAAGTCGAAGACGCTATTCGTATCGCTCGCGAAAATCAGGTGGTGCTGTTCGAAGCCTTCAAAACCGCCAGCCTGCCAAATTTTCTGCTGCTGCAGCAGTCGCTCGGCAAGGTAGGCAAACTGCATAAAGCGTTTATCAACTACTGCCAGTACTCCTCCCGCTATCAGCGCTATCTCGACGGTGAGAACCCGAACACCTTTAACCCGGCCTTCTCGAACGGCTCGATTATGGATATCGGCTTCTATTGTCTGGCCTCGGCGGTGGCGCTGTGGGGCGAACCGCGCGCGGTTCACGCCAGCGCCAGCCTGCTGGACAGCGGCGTTGATGCCCAGGGTACCGTGATCCTGAACTACGCCGATTTTGACGTCACCCTGCACCACTCCAAAGTGAGCGACTCTACGCTGCCAAGCGAAATTCAGGGTGAAGCCGGCGCGCTGGTTATCGAAAAAATCTCCGAGTGCCAGAAGCTCTCTTTCATCCCACGCGGTGGGAAGGCTCAGGATCTGACGCAACCGCAGCATATCAATACTATGCTGTATGAGGCGGAGGAGTTTGCGCATCTGGTGGAGAACAACCAGGTTGTTCACCCGGGGCTGGAAGTCAGCCGTATTACGGCCAGACTGCTGAGCGAAATTCGTCGTCAGACCGGCGTCGTATTCCCGGCCGATGGCCCGCAGGTGGCGTAAAAGAGTGTAAAGAGGCCGTCAGCAACCATTGACGCCCTTTATGACTTGTCATATTTTGTTACCTGCAAAGGGGAGTAACTTCCTTGCCGGTGGATCGTCATTACGATGCGTGCAAAACCGCATCCGGTCGCCGGGCAATAATAAAAGGTCCTTCCGTCATCGCGCGGTTCTTTTATTGTTGTAAGTGAGACCTTGCCGGAAGGCGAGGTCTATGCATAAACACGCAGCGGCTGCCGTCTTCCGACGTCAGCCGTTTTGTTTTTATGTAAGGAATTAAGTAATGAATACTGTCGGCACACCGTTGTTATGGGGCGGATTCGCCGTGGTCGTGGTGATCATGCTAGCCATCGATCTGCTTCTTCAGGGACGGCGTGGTGCGCATGGCATGACTATGAAACAGGCCGCGGGTTGGTCAATTCTCTGGGTAACGCTCTCCCTTCTCTTTAACGCCGTTTTCTGGTGGTACCTGGCACAAACCGAAGGCCGTGCCGTTGCCGATCCGCAGGCGCTGGCTTTCCTCACCGGCTATCTGATTGAAAAAGCGCTGGCCGTGGACAATGTCTTTGTCTGGCTGATGCTATTCAGCTACTTCTCCGTCCCGCCTGCGCTGCAGCGCCGGGTACTGGTTTACGGCGTACTGGGTGCGATCGTGCTGCGTACGGTGATGATCTTTACCGGAAGCTGGCTGATCTCCCAGTTCGAGTGGCTGCTCTATCTCTTCGGTGCTTTCCTGCTGTTTACCGGCGTGAAGATGGCGCTGGCGAAAGAGGATGACTCCGGCATCGGCGACAAACCGCTGGTACGCTGGATCCGCAGCCACCTGCGGATGACCGATAAGATTGAAGGCGAGCGCTTCTTTACACGGCAAAACGGCGTTCTGTTCGCCACGCCGCTGCTGTTGGTGCTGATCCTGGTCGAACTGAGCGACGTGATTTTTGCGGTCGATAGTATCCCGGCAATCTTCGCCGTAACCACCGATCCGTTTATCGTGCTGACGTCGAACCTGTTCGCGATTCTCGGCCTGCGCGCCATGTACTTCCTGCTGGCCGGCGTCGCGGAGCGCTTCTCCATGCTGAAATATGGTCTGTCGATCATTCTGGTCTTTATCGGTATCAAGATGCTGATCGTCGACTTCTACCATATCCCGATTGGCGCCTCGCTCGGCGTGGTTGGCGGTATTCTGGCGCTGACGCTGCTGATTAACGCCTGGGTCAATAAGCAACACGACAAGAAGAAATTACAGCACTAAGCCTTAAATAACCGGGTGGAAGCCACTTTCACCCGGTCAGCAACGCCCGCCGCGTATTATTTCTCACCATGTCACAAAAACGTTAAGACATAGTTAAAAAATAAGATCTCAGCTAAATAAGCAGCATTTTACCCTTCCTACATGGCGCACTTTCCGTATACTCGACCAGGCAAACATTTATTTACATCCGGACATAAACGTAACAAATAATACGTACATGGGACGGGTAGCAACATCACAACAAGGAATCATTATGACGACACAAACTCCCCCATCGGGCCTGCTACAGCGCCTGGCTCAGGGCAGCCTGGTCAAACAAATTTTAATCGGTCTGGTGCTTGGCGTGCTGCTGGCGCTGGTTTCGAAACCGGCGGCGATCGCCGTTGGCCTGCTCGGTACGCTGTTCGTCGGCGCGCTGAAAGCCGTAGCGCCGGTGCTGGTGCTGATGCTGGTGATGGCCTCCATCGCTAACCACCAGCAGGGGCAAAAAACCAGCATCCGTCCGATTCTGTTCCTGTATCTGCTGGGGACGTTCAGCGCCGCATTAACCGCCGTGGTGTTCAGCTTTGTCTTCCCTTCCACGCTGCACCTGAGCTCCGCGGCCGGCGATATTACGCCGCCATCGGGGATTGTCGAAGTGCTGCGCGGGCTGCTGATGAGCATGGTTTCAAACCCTGTTGACGCCCTGCTCAATGCCAACTATATCGGGATTCTGGTGTGGGCCGTGGGTCTGGGCTTTGCGCTGCGTCACGGTAATGAGACGACAAAAAACCTGATCAACGATGTCTCTCATGCGGTGACCTTTATCGTGAAACTGGTCATTCGGTTTGCGCCGCTGGGTATTTTCGGCCTGGTCTCCTCCACCCTGGCGACCACCGGTTTTGAAACCCTGTGGGGCTACGCGCAGCTGCTGATGGTGCTGGTGGGCTGTATGCTGCTGGTAGCGCTGGTGATTAACCCGCTGCTGGTGTTCTGGAAAATCCGCCGCAACCCCTATCCGCTGGTGCTGACCTGCCTGCGCGAAAGCGGCGTGTATGCCTTCTTTACCCGCAGCTCCGCCGCCAATATTCCGGTAAATATGGCGCTGAGTGAAAAGCTGAATCTCGATCGCGATACCTATTCGGTGTCGATCCCGCTGGGCGCCACCATCAACATGGCCGGGGCCGCCATCACCATTACGGTGCTGACGCTGGCTGCCGTAAATACCCTGGGCATTCCGGTGGATCTGCCTACCGCGCTGCTGTTGAGCGTCGTGGCGTCGCTGTGCGCCTGCGGTGCTTCCGGCGTGGCGGGCGGCTCCCTGCTGCTGATCCCGCTGGCCTGCAATATGTTCGGTATCCCCAATGATATCGCCATGCAAGTGGTTGCCGTCGGCTTTATCATCGGCGTGCTGCAGGACTCCTGTGAGACGGCGTTGAACTCCTCCACCGACGTGCTATTTACCGCCGCCGCCTGTATGGCGGAAGACGAGCAGCTGGCGAAAAACGCGCTGCGCGATTAATCCCGACCTTCCCCTCCGCTATTATGCGGAGGGGTTCTCTTTCAGCTCCGCCTCTTCTCTTTTAAACGGATCGATACCGCGTTTTTGCATGCGCCAGAAACGAATAATATTCAGGCCATTGACGATCAGGAAGCTGCCTTCAATCAGCGTGCCACCAATCGACCCCAGCCAAAAGTTATGCGTGACCCAGCACGCCGTAGAACACCACATCACGCAGCGGATGGTCAGCCCTTTACAGCGAAACAGGGCCCAGGTGCTGGCGACGGTCCCTGCCACCGGCAACAATTCCATCGCATGCTGGAGTTTTCCGAGGCCGAGAATCAGCGTCAGGGCAATAAATATCACCATGATCCACAGATTGCGGGTACGCAGCGAAATCAGCGTGCGCACGGCGTTAATCCCGGCGCTCATGCCCGCAGGCAGCGCTCCCATCAGAATAAAATGCAGGCCGATAATGCCGCTGTACAGCGCCAGCTGCTGTTTAAAGCGCCGCTCATCGCGATTGATAAAGGTGGTGATTCCAATCAGAAAGGCGATGACACCTACGCCCTGGGCAAGCCAATACGCAGTCATGAAAGATCCTTGTCAAAACAGTTAAAAACAAACGGCGCCCTCTCCCCGAGTGCGCCGTTTTTTATCCACGCGACAAAAGCTCCATCATTCTCGCACACCGATCAGGCGGTCGATCCGCCCGGGGTTGTGATGAGCCAGGATGAGGAATCATTACAACGTGACGCCGCTTTTGAAGATCGCCAGTTCACGGAAATCATTGCGCTCATTGCAGGTCGGTTTGCCATTGATGATATCAACGAGGGTATCGACAAACTCTTCCAGCAGCTGAGGCATCGCTTTACCGTGAATCAGTTGACCGGCGTCAAAATCGATCCAGTGTTTCTTTTTCGCCGCCAGTTCGCTGTTGGTGGAGATTTTGACCGTCGGCACAAAACCGCCGTACGGCGTGCCGCGACCGGTGCTGAACAACACCATATGACAGCCCGCACCGGCCAGCGCGCTGGTTGCCACCGCATCGTTGCCCGGTGCGCTCAGCAGATTGAGACCATGCACTTTTAAACGTTCGCCATAGCGCAGGACGTCCACTACCTCGCTGGAGCCCGCTTTCTGCGTGCAGCCCAGCGATTTATCTTCCAGCGTCGTGATCCCGCCCGCTTTGTTGCCCGGCGACGGATTCTCGTAAATCGGCTGGTTATGCGCAATGAAGTACTGTTTAAAGTCATTCACCATGGTCACCAGCTTGTCGAAGGTCTTTTCATCGCGGCAGTGGCTCATCAGCAGCTGCTCAGCGCCGAACATTTCCGGCACTTCCGTCAGCACGGTGGTGCCACCGTTGGCGATCAGGTAATCCGAGAAACGACCCAGCATCGGGTTGGCGGTAATCCCCGAAAGGCCGTCCGATCCGCCGCACTCGAGGCCAAACTTCAGCTCGCTCAGTTTGCCTGGCTCACGTTTGTCGTGACGCATCACCTCATAAAGCTGATGCAGATGCTCAAGTCCCGCTTCCACCTCATCGTCCTGCTTCTGGCAGATCATAAAGTGTACGCGCTGAGGATCGAACTCACCGAGGGTTTCACGGAACGCGTCGACCTGGTTGTTCTCACAGCCCAGGCCAATCACCAGCACCGCCCCGGCGTTCGGGTGACGCACCATGTTTTGCAACATGGTGCGGGTATTGATGTGATCATCACCCAGCTGCGAACAGCCATAAGTGTGACTGAAGAGAAAGACGCCATCGGTGCCTTCCGCTTCGTTGGTCTCTTTCAAAAACCGGTTCTGAATCTGACGGGCGATACCATTGACACAGCCGACGGTCGGCAGGATCCACAGTTCATTACGCACCCCGACCTCCCCGTTCGCACGACGATAAAGCTGCACGTCGCGGTCGGCCGGCTGCGCCGATGGCTCGGCAAGTTCCAGTTGATAGCGATACTCGTCAAGGTCGCTCAGGTTGGTACGCGTATTATGGGCATGAATATGTTCCCCTGGCGCAATATCCGCCAGCGCGTGGCCAATGGGCAGACCATACTTGATGACGTTTTCTCCCTTCGCAATCGCGCGTAGTGCGAACTTATGACCACGAACAACGTCCTGGCTTAAGGTGACCGCATCATCATCAATGGTGACCTGGGTACCCGCCGCCATATCTGCTAACGCGACAGCAACGTTATCCTGCGAATGGATTTTAATGTATTGCATAGCAACCGACCTCTGGTCTTAATTCAGTTCAATCGCGAAGTAATCACGCGCATTGTTAAAGCAGATATTTTTCACCATCTCGCCCAGCAGCTGAATATCCGCCGGCGCTTCACCCGCGGCAACCCAGCGACCGATCATCTGGCACAGGATGCGACGGAAATACTCATGGCGGGTGTAGGACAAGAAGCTGCGGCTGTCGGTCAGCATGCCGACGAAACGGCTGAGCAAACCAAGCTGAGCCAACTGGGTCATCTGACGCTCCATGCCGTCTTTCTGATCGTTAAACCACCAGCCGGAACCGAACTGCATCTTGCCCGGCATCCCTTCGCCCTGGAAGTTACCGATCATTGTGCCCAGCACTTCGTTATCGCGCGGATTCAGGCAGTAAAGAATGGTTTTCGGCAGCAGGTTTTCTTCATTCTGCTTGCTCAGCAGACGGGACAGCTCTTCGGCCATCGGGCGATCGTTGATGGAATCAAAGCCAACATCCGGCCCTAACAGCTTGAACTGACGCTGGTTATTGTTACGCAGCGCGCCAATGTGATACTGCTGGACCCAACCACGACGGGCATACTCTGCGCCGAGGAACACCAGTACCGCGGTTTTGAACTGCGCCACTTCGTGTTCGCTCAGGGTCGAGCCGGCCAGACGACGCGCCAGGATAGTATCAAGTTCTGCTTCGCTGGATTCGGCAAACAGCACGACATCCAGCGCATGGTCGGAGACTTTACAGCCGTGCGCGGCGAAGTGATCCAGGCGCTTGACCAGCGCAGCCTGCAGATCGGCAAAGCGACGGATGTCGGTATCCGAGACTTCGCCGAGCTTCGCCATATAGTCGTTAAACGTCGCCTGCTCAATGTTAAACGCTTTATCCGGACGCCAGCTTGGCAGCACTTTGGTCGTGAAAGTCGCGTCTTTCGCCACCGCCGCATGGTGTTCCAGCGAATCAATCGGATCGTCGGTGGTGCCGACCATTTTCACCTTCATCTGCGTCATGATACCGCGAGCGGAGAAGCGATCCTGGGCCAGCAGATCGTTACACTGATTCCAGATTTCATCCGCGGTGGACGGAGACAGCAGCTTACCCGTAATCCCAAACGGGCGGCGCAGCTCCAGATGCGTCCAGTGATAGAGCGGATTGCCGATCGTATGCGGTACGGTAGCCGCCCATGCGTCAAACTTCTCGCGGTCCGAGGCATCGCCGGTACACAGGCGTTCAGCCACGCCATTGGTGCGCATCGCGCGCCATTTGTAATGGTCACCTTTCAGCCAGATGTCATACAGGTTTTTAAAGCGATAATTTTCGGCAATCTGCTGCGGCGGAAGGTGGCAGTGATAGTCGAAAATCGGCTGGTCTTTGGCGTAGTCGTGGTACAAACGGCGGGCAAACTCGGTATCAAGCAGAAAATCTTCGGTCATAAACGCTGTCATTTTCATTTCCTCTTCGCCCCATCGAGGAGCCTTTCAGATGATTGACTATCATGCTGACAAAGTTATCACACCAATTTCTACAGGCCGAAATCTTTTTCGTGAGTTAGATCAATAAACGCTGACAAAAAAAGTACCCTTTCTGGAGTAAACCCTCGTGCAAGCCGCGCCAGCACTGGCTTTGCTCGCGAGAAATAATACCCCCATAAACTTTCCCACTTTTGTGACAGTACTCAACTTTTAAAGTTGTATGACAAGTTATCTTTCTGCCGTCGCAACATATAAACCGTTGGAATGTATTCGCGATGATTCATTACATCGCATTGACCGGTACGGATACCGAATTAAGCAACACACATTGATGGCAAGGTTCGGGCCATATGGGTTTTCCCTCCTGAGCCCTCCGTTTCTCCTTCTCAATCCCTGTGCAGGGTTTGAAGATGGCCGCACTCGCTGCGGAGATATAACAAACGATGAGGTTTTACATGCGTAAAATTAAAGGGTTACGTTGGTACATGATCGCACTGGTGACAATGGGCACCGTGCTGGGTTACCTGACGCGTAACACTGTGGCTGCGGCTGCGCCGACTCTGATGGAAGAGTTACACATCTCCACCCAACAGTATTCCTATATCATCGCAGCCTATTCAGCTGCTTATACCGTCATGCAGCCAGTGGCAGGCTATGTCCTTGACGTGCTGGGGACGAAGATCGGTTATGCCTTCTTCGCGATCGCCTGGGCCGTTTTCTGTGGTTCAACGGCGCTGGCGGGCAGCTGGGGTGGATTAGCGCTGGCTCGTGGCGCGGTCGGCGCGGCGGAAGCGGCGATGATCCCGGCAGGCCTGAAGGCCAGCTCCGAATGGTTCCCGGCAAAAGAACGTTCTATTGCCGTGGGTTACTTCAACGTGGGCTCTTCAATCGGCGCGATGATCGCCCCGCCGCTGGTCGTCTGGGCAATTGTGATGCACAGCTGGCAGATGGCGTTCATTATCTCCGGTGTCTTGAGCTTTATCTGGGCAATGGCGTGGCTGGTCTTCTATAAACACCCTCGTGACCAGAAAAAATTAACCACCGAAGAACGCGACTACATCATCGGCGGCCAGGAATCGCATCACCAGACCAACAACAGCAAGAAAATGTCTCCGTGGCAGATTCTGCGCAACCGTCAGTTCTGGGGCATCGCGCTGCCGCGTTTTCTTGCCGAGCCAGCATGGGGGACCTTCAATGCCTGGATCCCGCTGTTCATGTTTAAAGTCTATGGCTTTAACCTGAAAGAAATCGCGATGTTTGCGTGGATGCCGATGCTGTTTGCTGACCTGGGTTGCATCATCGGGGGCTATCTGCCGCCGCTGTTCCAGCGCTGGTTCGGGGTTAACCTGATTGTTTCGCGTAAAATGGTCGTGACCATGGGCGCACTGCTGATGATTGGCCCGGGGATGATCGGCCTGTTTACCAGCCCGTTTGTGGCTATCGCCCTGCTGTGCGTCGGCGGCTTTGCTCACCAGGCACTGTCCGGTGCGCTGATTACGCTCTCTTCCGACGTATTTGGCCGTAACGAAGTGGCTACGGCAAACGGCCTGACCGGTATGGCAGCCTGGATGGCGAGTACCATGTTCGCCCTGGTGGTCGGCGCTCTGGCGGATACCATCGGTTTCAGCCCGCTGTTCGCCGTGCTGGCGGTCTTCGATCTGCTGGGCGCCCTTGTCATCTGGACCGTACTGAAGAACAAGTCTGCCGATGACGACACCCCGCCGCTCAAAACGACTAAGCCGGTGACGCAAAGCTAGTCCTGATACGGTTAGATCTGTTTACAAAGCCGCCTTATCGAAGGCGGCTTTTTCATGTCTGACGGTGGTGAGATGCGCGTAAAAGTGGTATAACAAATCCAATATTGTCGCCATCTTCCGGGAGCGAATATGGAAATCACAGAACCGCGTCGTTTGTATCAGCAGCTTGCTGCCGAGCTGAAGGCGCGTATTGAACAAGGTGTTTACCTTGTGGGCGATAAGCTGCCTGCAGAGCGGTTTATCGCCGATGAAAAGAGCGTCAGCCGCACCGTGGTTCGCGAAGCCATTATTATGCTGGAAGTGGAAGGCTATGTGGAGGTGCGTAAGGGCTCTGGCATCCACGTCATCTCCAACCATCCGAAGCATCAGCAGGTGGTTGATGAAACGCTGGAGTTCGCCAGCTACGGTCCCTTTGAACTGCTGCAGGCGCGTCAGCTGATTGAAAGCAATATTGCCGAGTTCGCCGCCACCCAGGTGACCAAGCAGGACATCATGAAGCTGATGGAGATCCAGGAGAAGGCGCGTAAAGAGAAATGCTTCCGCGATTCGGAATGGGATCTCCAGTTTCACGTCCAGGTAGCCCTGGCGACGCAAAATACGGCATTAGCCGCTATTGTTGAAAAAATGTGGACCCAGCGCGTGCATAACCCGTACTGGAAAAAGCTCCATGACCATATCGACCTGCGTACCGTGGATAACTGGTGTGACGATCATGACCAAATTCTGAAGGCACTGATTCGCAAAGATCCGCACGCGGCAAAACTGGCCATGTGGCAGCATCTGGAGAACACTAAGCTGATGTTATTCAACGAGACCAGCGACGATTTTGAATTCAATGCCGACCGCTATCTGTTTGCAGAAAATCCGGTCGTTCATCTCGATACCGCCGCCAACGGCGCAAAATAAGCGGTTATCTTCCTTTCAGGCAGGCTATCAGCGCCTGCCCGCAAACCCGCCTGGGTAAGCAAACATATATAGTGTCAGCCTGTGTAAAGAGACTCGCCACCCGCCACTGCAATCAGCAAAATCAACGAGCAACTGACTGCAATTTTTCTGACGTAAACTCAGTGCTTTTGTTACAATTAGATGCATTTTGACGTTCTGAAGTGGGCTTGCATTGATTTCACTTTTAACAGGGAACCGTTCAGAACGCACCAACAGCGACCATAATCTCATAAGAATCTATGTCGCAATACACACTGCGTTCAGACATACCGTTAACCGATGTACCAGGAATCGTGAATGGAACTATTAACCCAATTGTTGAATGCTTTATGGAGCCAGGATTACGAGACCCTCGCGAATCCCTCCATGATTGGCATGCTTTATTTTGTCTTATTTATGATTTTGTTCCTTGAAAACGGCCTGCTTCCCGCCGCCTTTTTACCCGGCGACAGCCTGCTGGTGCTGGTCGGCGTTCTGATAGCCAAAGGTGCAATGGGTTTTCCGGAAACCCTGCTTCTGCTGACGACGGCAGCCAGCCTGGGTTGTTGGCTCAGCTACATTCAGGGCCGCTGGCTCGGTAATACGCGGATTGTGCAAAACTGGCTTTCACATTTGCCCTCCCACTACCACCAGCGCGCACACCACCTGTTTCATAAGCACGGGCTCTCCGCCTTGTTGATGGGCCGCTTTATTGCCTTCGTTCGTACGCTGCTGCCAACCATTGCCGGACTTTCGGGTCTGAACAATGCCCGCTTCCAGTTCTTTAACTGGATGAGCGGCCTGCTGTGGGTTCTGATTCTGACCACCCTCGGTTACCTGCTGGGTAAGACCCCGGTATTCCTCAAATATGAGGATCAGCTGATGTCCTGCCTGATGCTGCTGCCGGTTGTGCTGCTGGTGTTTGGCTTAATCGGCTCGTTAGTTGTCCTGTGGAAGAAAAAATACAGAAGCCGGAGCTGATAATGGCCATAAAAAGCCTCTCCCGACGCCGGATTAGCTGGCTGCTGGGCGGTTCTGTTTTTTTGTGCGCGCTGTTCTGGCTATGGCTGGCGGTGCAGCAACAGGAATCAACCCTGACTATTCATCCTGTCTCTCAGGGCGTTGGCATGCCCGACGGTTTTTCCGTCTGGCATCATCTCGACGCAAACGGCATTCGTTTTAAAAGTATCACCCCGCAAAAAGACGGCCTGCTGATCAAATTTGATTCCAGCGCCCAGGGTATCGCCGCGAAAGAAGTGCTGGGCCGCGCCCTGCCGCATGGTTATATTATTGCTTTGCTGGAGGAAGAGAATACCCCGACAGCATGGCTCTCCCGTCTGCGCGATACCCCACACAGATTGGGATAAGTAGCCAAAATTCTGAATATTTTCACGCAGTTTGGTGGTTTCCCGTTTTCCTGACTATGCTTAAGACTGCGGGAGCCACCGGGCTGACGTTTATCGACTGGATCGGGCATATCTCCCGGGTATGCCCTCACACAATGGAAGGTAGCATCCATGAAATACCGCATCGCTTTGATTCTGGTTTTGACTTCGCTGAGCTCCAGCGCCTTTGCCATCTCCCCCTGTCAGGAAAAAGAGCAGGATATCCAGCGGGAGATTAGCTATGCCGAAAAACATCACAACCAGAACCGGATTGATGGTTTGAACAAAGCGCTTCGTGAAGTCAGAGCGAACTGCAGCGACGGTAAGCTCAAAGCCGAACATCAGCAAAAAATCGCGAAACAACGCGAGGAAATTACCGAACGTCAGCGCGATTTGAAGGAAGCTGAGCAGAAAGGCGATGCCGATAAAATCAGCAAGCGCCAACGCAAGCTTGATGAAGCGCAGCACGAGCTGAAAACGCTTGAGTCGCGTGATTACTGATAAGCCACACTTTACATGGACCCACTCTACAGGAGAGAAAGATGCCTAAAGACAACGTTGCAGACGATCTGCGTGCAGAACTGAAGACTCTGGCTGATACCCTGGAAGAAGTGCTTAACTCCTCCACGGATAAGTCAAAAGAAGAAATTGGCAAACTGCGTAGCAAAGCAGAGAGCGCACTGAAAGAGAGCCGCGTCCGGCTGGGTGAAACCAGCGATGCCATCGTCAGACAAACGCGTGAAACTGCCGCCCGCGCCGACGAGTACGTCCGCGAAAATCCGTGGACCGGTGTAGGTATTGGCGCAGCCGTCGGGCTGGTGCTGGGTGTCCTGCTGACGCGTCGTTAATTATGGCGGATTCTCAACACACGCAGGGGCCGGGCAAGAGCGTTTTCGGGATCGGCCAGCGGATCATTACGCTGCTGGTTGAAATGGTGGAAACGCGCCTGCGCCTGGTGGTCGTGGAGCTGGAGGAAGAGAAGGCGAACCTCTTCCAGCTATTTTTGATGCTGGGGCTGACGCTGCTGTTTGCCGCCTTTGGCCTGATGAGCCTGCTGGTTCTGATTATCTGGGCCATCGATCCCCAGTATCGGCTGTACGTGATGATTGCGACCACCGCTGTGCTGCTCCTCAGCTCGTTAATCGGCGGTATCTGGACGCTGCGTAAAGCCCGCCGTTCGACTTTCCTGCGCTTGACGCGCAAAGAGCTGGCTGAAGACCGCGCTCTGCTGGAGGACGAACGCCTATGAGCAGCAAACAGCAACGCGAGCAGCAGAAAACGCTGCTTTTGCGCCAGATCCAACAGCAGCGGCTGGATTTAATCGCCAGCCGTCGCGACTGGCTCGAAGCGACCGCCCCGTTCGACCGCGGCTGGCAGACCCTCCAGCACCTTCGCTCCTGGGCAATGGTCGGCAGCGGTATCATGGCAGTATGGTCCGTTCGCCACCCGCGCTTCTTACTGCGCTGGACTAAACGCGGCTTCGGTCTCTGGAGCGCATGGCGCATGGCAAAACGCCTGCTGCGCCAGACATCATCCTTCTAAACGCTCTGCCCACCACACGTCCATCATCCCTGTTTTCCTTGTTCCGGGGCGTCAACGCCTCGTGACTGGTGCTGCTCTTGGTCACCACTCCAGCCGGTGACGACGGTGTTCATCCCTGCTCGTCGCCCTCCTCACGTCGCGTTTACTGATCGCGATCACTCAGAATCTTTGATGAAGATCTACAGTTTTCCTTGCTAACAATTCCTTTCGCGCCTCGCTAATATTCTCTCCATCGACAGCAACCCCGCGTAACTACGCAGGATTGCACCAAAAAACAAAATCGCCGCCCTTTGGGTTTTCTGGAGTAAGAAATGAAAAAATTAGAAGATGTTGGTGTACTGGTAGCACGCATTCTGATGCCAATCCTGTTTATCACTGCAGGTTGGGGAAAAATCACCGGTTATGCGGGTACTCAACAATATATGGAAGCCATGGGCGTACCGGGCGCATTACTGCCGTTAACCATTCTGCTGGAGTTCGGCGGCGGTCTGGCGATTCTGTTCGGTTTCCTGACACGTACCACCGCGCTGTTCACCGCAGGCTTCACCCTGCTGACCGCGTTCCTGTTCCACAGCAACTTTGCTGAAGGCGTGAACTCGCTGATGTTCATGAAAAACCTGACCATCGCAGGCGGTTTCCTGCTGCTGGCCATCACCGGTCCGGGCGCATTCAGCATCGACCGCGTGCTGAATAAAAAGTGGTAAGCACACTATACTGAGTGAACAACAAAGCGAGGAGACATCTCCTCGCTTTTGCTATCTGAAGTCTGAAGGAGGAAAAAATGGGACAATTAATCGACGGCGTCTGGCACGATACCTGGTATGACACCAAATCCACCGGAGGGCGTTTCAAGCGTTCTGTTTCTGCCTTCCGCAACTGGCTGACCGCCGATGGCGCACCGGGCCCCTCTGGCGACGGCGGCTTTGCTGCAGAAAAAGATCGCTATCATCTGTACGTATCCCTCGCCTGCCCGTGGGCGCACCGCACGTTAATCCTGCGCAAGCTCAAAGGTCTGGATCCTTTTCTTTCCGTCTCGGTGGTTCACCCTCTGATGCTGGAAAACGGCTGGACTTTCGACGACGATTTTCCCGCTGCGACCGGCGATACGCTGTATCAACATGAATTCCTCTATCAGCTCTACCTGCACGCCGATCCGCACTACACCGGGCGCGTCACGGTGCCGGTTCTGTGGGATAAAAAGCAGCATACGATCGTCAGTAATGAGTCGGCTGAAATCATCCGCATGTTCAATACCGCCTTTGACGGCCTCGGCGCTACCGCCGGCGATTACTACCCACCTGCGCTGCGCGAAAATATCGATGCGCTTAACGGTTGGATCTACGACAACGTCAATAACGGCGTCTATAAAGCCGGGTTCGCCACCAGCCAGCAGGCCTATGATGAGGCGGTCGATGCGGTGTTCACCTCGCTGGAGCGCCTGGAGCAAATTCTGAGCCAGCATCGCTATCTGACGGGCAGCCAGCTGACCGAGGCCGATATTCGTCTGTGGACTACCCTCGTGCGTTTCGACCCGGTCTACGTAACCCACTTTAAGTGCGACAAACGCCGTATCAGCGATTACCCCAATCTGTATGGTTTCCTGCGCGATATCTACCAGATACCGGGTATTGCGGAGACGGTGAATTTTGCCCACATCCGCAACCACTACTATCGCAGCCATAAAACGATTAACCCAACCGGGATTATTTCCGTCGGACCTCATCAGGATCTCAGCGAGCCGCACGGCCGGGACCTTCTGTTCCGCTAACCTGCCGGGCGCCATTCCCGGCGCCCGATATTTTCAGATCCGGCATATTTACCCGTCTGCTATTCGCGTCTATTCTTATTACGATCGCTTTAAAAACAAGTGATTGACCGTTAATCGAGGCGTAAAAATGGACTGGTATTTAAAGGTACTGAGAAACTATATTGGATTTGGCGGCCGCGCACGCCGTAAAGAGTACTGGATGTTTATTCTGGTCAACATCATCCTGACCGGCGTATTGAGCATCATCGATAAAATGCTGGGATGGCAGCGCGCAGGAGGTGAAGGCATCCTGACGACGATTTATGGCGTGTTGGTCTTTTTACCGTGGTGGGCGGTGCAGTTTCGCCGTTTACACGATACGGATCGCTCGGCGTGGTGGCTGTTGCTGATGCTGATTCCGGTGATTGGCTGGCTGATCATTCTGCTCTTCAATTGCCAGAACGGCACGCCTGGAAACAACCGTTTCGGGCCGGATCCCAAACCCCTGTCATCGTGAATGATGCGCTCCTCCTGCGGAAGGAGCGCATAGCGGATTTACTTCCCGGCAAACAGCTTAGGGATCTCGCGCAGACACCATGATTTCGCTTCGCCCATACTGTCGCGGCGCCACGCCATAATGATGTCGATTTCATTGGTATATTCCGGGCTGACAACCCGTAAGCGCCCTTCGGCAATGTCTTTCTCGACCAGCGGATAGGGCATCGTCGCCACCCCCAGTCCCGCCAGCAGAGCCTGACGTTTATCCTCAATGGTACTGACCGTTAAGCGCGGCTGTTTGTCGAGCAGTTGCACCGTCAGAACCGGACGCTCACGGGCGGTATCTGCCACCGCCACGCCGCGATATTTTACCCGCGTCACCTCGGAAAGCGGCTCCGGCTCCTGGTGAATAGGGTGATCCGGCGCAGCGACATAGACGTTCAGCACCGAATAGAGTTTGCGGGAGTTGATCTCCGATGAGGAACGAAAATGCATATCAGGGGCGACAACGATATCCGCACGTCCCTGTTCCAGCCGTTCCCACGCGCCGGCCAGCACTTCGGTAAGCACCGACAGCTGGGTATTCGATTTGGTCGCCAGCTTCTCAATCAGCGGAAAGAAGTCCTGGGTCGGTACCAGGGCTTCGGTCACGATGGTCAGATGCGTTTCCCAGCCGCGCGAAAGCGCTTCGGCATCGGTGGTGAGCTTATCGGCCGCTTCCAGCAGCACGCGCCCGCGTTCCAGCAGCATCCGCCCAACGTTGGTGAATTTTGTCCGATGACCTGAGCGGTCAAACAGCACCACATCCAGCTCCTCTTCCAGCTTTTGCATGGTGTAGCTGAGGGCTGAGGGCACCCGTCCGAGTTCGTCGGCCGCAGCAGCAAAGCTCCCACGCCTGTCGATAGCGTCCATTACGCGTAACGCTTCCAGCGTTAATGCTCTCTCTTTGGCCATAGCACTCTCATTCAGGAAATTTGAATATACCGGGCAGAATATCTGGCTAACAATACAGCGTCCATACCTTTACCATTGATTTAGTGTAAAGAGAGGTCAAGAAAATGATTACTACCCGAACAGCCAAACAATGCGGACAAGCAGATTTCGGCTGGCTGCAGGCCCGCTACACCTTTTCCTTTGGACACTACTTTGACCCTAAACTGTTAGGCTACGCCTCTTTGCGCGTGCTCAACCAGGAAGTTCTGGCACCCGGCGCGTCGTTTCAACCGCGTACCTACCCGAAAGTCGATATCCTGAACCTGATTCTGGAAGGGGAAGCGGAATATCGTGACAGTGACGGCAACCATGTGCAGGCAAAGGCCGGTGAAGCGCTGCTGATATCCACTCAACCAGGGGTGAGTTATAGCGAGCACAATTTGAGTAAAGAGGGTTCGCTGACGCGGATGCAGCTGTGGCTGGATGCCTGCCCGCAGCGGGAAAATCCGCTGCTGCAGAAGATGGCTATCGCGGATAGCGGGCAACAGCTGCTCGCTTCGCCTGACGGCGCGCACAACAGTTTACAGCTGCGTCAGCAGGTCTGGATCCACCATCTCGATCTCGCCAAAGGCGAGCAGGTTGATGTCCAGCTGCACGGGCCGCGCGCTTACCTGCAATCGATTCATGGAACGGTGCATGCCGTTGCCCATGAAGAAGAAAAACAGGCCCTGACCTGCGGTGACGGGGCATTTATTCGTGACGAAGCTAACATTACCCTCGTTGCCGACACGCCTTTGCGCGCTTTACTGATAGATTTACCGGTGTAATAACGGGAGTTATGGAGTCTGTCAGTGAGTAAGCATAAGAAGAAAGCAAAGAAAACCGTGTCGTCGCCCGAGCCGCTGTTAACGGAGCCAACGCAGGCCGTAAGTTTTGGCTATGAAGAGATGCTAAGCGAACTGGAAGCAATTGTTTCAGAAGCCGAAATTCGGATTCAGGACGAAGAAAACGCCGCCTGAATGGCCACCGTCAGAAACAGCAAAACGCCCATGCAGATTGCGCTATATGGGCGTTTTTGCATGAGTTAAAGCTGACCGCTAAGCCGCGTTCTTTTCATCGAGTACGGAGTGGACAGTCATTCATCTGTCCTTTCCTCCCGGAACCGGAAAGTAAAAACCCCCGCCATTTCTGGCGAGGGTTCTCTGAAGAAGTTGAAGCTGGCCGATAAGCCGCTTTCTTTTCATCGAGTACGGAGTGGACAGTCATTCATCTGCTCTTTCCTCCCGGAACCGGAAAGTAAAAACCCCCGCCATTTCTGGCGAGGGTTCTCTGAATGAGTTGAAGCTGGCCAATAAGCCGCTTTTTTTTCATCGAGTACGGCGTGGAGAGTCATTCATCTGCTCTTTCCTCCCGGAACCGGAAAGTAAAAACCCCTGCCATTTCTGACGAGGATTCTCTGAATGAGTTGAAGCTGGCCGATAAGCCGCGTTCTTTTCATCGAGTACGGAGTGGACAGTCATTCATCTGCTCTTTCCTCCCGGAACCGGAAAGTAAAAACCCCCGCCATTTCTGGCGAGGGTTCTCTGAAAAAGTTGAAGCTGGCCAATAAGCCGCTTTCTTTTCATCGAGTACGGAGTGGACAGTCATTCATCTGCTCTTTCCTCCCGGAACCGGAAAGTAAAAACCCCCGCCATTTCTGGCGAGGGTTCTCTGAATGAGTTGAAGCTGGCCAATAAGCCGCTTTCTTTTCATCGAGTACGGAGTGGACAGTCATTCATCTGCTCTTTCCTCCCGGAACCGGAAAGTAAAAACCCCCGCCATTTCTGGCGAGGGTTCTCTGAAGAAGTTGAAGCTGACCGATAAGCCGGGTTCTGTCGTGGACAGTCATTCATCTAGGCCAGCAATCGCTCACTGGCTCAAGCAGCCTACCCGGGTTCAGTACGGGCCGTACCTTGTGAACCCCTATTTGGCCTTGCTCCGGGTGGAGTTTACCGTGCCGCGAACTGTTACCAGTCGCGCGGTGCGCTCTTACCGCACCCTTTCACCCTTACCTGATCCCGCTTGCGCGGGCCATCGGCGGTTTGCTCTCTGTTGCACTGGTCGTGGGTTTCCCCCCCAGGCGTTACCTGGCACCCTGCCCTATGGAGCCCGGACTTTCCTCCCCTCCGCCCGTCTCCCCCGAGGAGGACGACGGCGAAGCGGCGACTGTCTGGTCAGCTTCGGCGCGAAGTATAAAAGGTTTACCGCCGGTTGTCATCCTTCCATCACAATCCCGACCTGCAAAGTCGCAGCAACATTCCGTGAAGCGCGATAAATATTGTCCGAAGCGCCGCGGAAGGCCTCCTCCAGGCTCGTGATAGTGGTCAGCACGCTGAACACCGCATCGATACCATACTGATGCACCACGCCGACATCGCGGGTCAGGCTGCCAGCAATACCAATCACCGGCTTATGGTACTTTTTCGCCACGCTGGCAACGCCGACCGGGACCTTACCGCTAATGCTTTGACTGTCGAGCCTTCCTTCACCGGTCACCACCAGAGAACAGTCAAGAATATGCTCTTCCAGATTCAGCGCCTGGGTCACAATCTCGATACCGCTACGTAGTTCCGCATTCAGAAATGCCATCAGCGCCGCCCCCATGCCACCTGCGGCACCGGCTCCGGCGACCTCTTTGACATCGACACGCAGAGTTCGCTTAATCACATCCGCATAGTGCTCAAGATTACGATCCAGCTCGAGAATCATCGCTTCCGTCGCCCCTTTTTGCGGGCCGAAAATCCACGAAGCGCCCGTCTCGCCAGTCAGTGGATTAGAGACATCGCAGGCCACGCGAATTGAACACTCCTGCAACCGAACATCCAATGCAGACAGGTCGATCGAGTTCAGGCAAGCAAGGCTGCCGCCGCCGTCACCAATATCAGCGCCGTTCGCATCATGAAGCCGCGCGCCCAGCGCCTGCACCATCCCCGCGCCACCGTCGTTGGTCGCACTGCCACCAATGCCAATAATGATATTTCTCGCCCCATGCTCCAGCGCCTGCAAAATCAGCTCACCGGTACCACGCGAGGTCGTCAACAGCGGATTGCGCTGCGCGGGAGGCACCAGCCCCAGCCCGCTGGCCGCCGCCATTTCAATAAACGCGGTTTGACCATCCCCGGAAAGCCCCCAGCAGGCATCAACCGGCACGCCCAGCGGCCCCGTCACACAAGCGCTCATTTTGGTTCCCTGCGTCGCGGCGATCATCGCCTCAACGGTACCTTCTCCGCCATCGGCGAGGGGGACCTTTACATAGAGCGCATCGGGGAAAATCTCCCGAAAACCTTTTTCTATAGCCTGTGCAACCTCAGTAGCTGAGAGGCTTTCTTTATAAGAGTCTGGGGCGATTACGATTTTCATAGTTATTAGCCTGACAGTGCCGCGCAAGGCAAGAATGACAGGGCGCCATCCGCGCCCTTCTTGTTAGCGAGTGACTTCCACTTTCGCCAGTTTTTCGTAGTAACACGCAAGCGCGCTGTGGTCGGCGGTACCCAGGCCGTCAGCGCGCAGCGCCTGCATCATCTCCATCACCGCCGCGGTCAGCGGCAGCTGCGCCCCCACGCCGTGGGACGTATCCAGCGCATTCGCCAGATCTTTGATATGCAAATCGATACGGAAGCCCGGTTTAAAGTTGCGATCCATCACCATGGGCGCTTTGGCATCCAGCACGGTGCTGCCGGCCAGACCGCCGCGGATTGCCTGATACACCAGATCGGGGTTCACGCCTGCTTTGGTGGCCAGAGTCAATGCTTCAGACATCGCCGCGATATTCAGCGCCACGATCACCTGGTTGGCCAGCTTGGTCACGTTGCCCGCGCCGATATCGCCGGTATGCACGACAGAGCCCGCCATCGCTTTCAGCAGGTCATAATATTGTTCAAAAATCGCTTTATCACCACCAACCATGACGGACAGAGTCCCGTCAATGGCCTTCGGCTCGCCGCCGCTTACCGGCGCATCCAGCATATTTACGCCTTTCGCCTTTAACGCATCGCTGATTTCACGGCTCGCCAGCGGTGCAATAGAGCTCATATCAATCAGCACGGTGCCCGGTTTCGCCCCTTCAATAATGCCGCCTTCGCCCAGCGCCACCTCTTTCACATGCGGAGAGTTCGGCAGCATGGTGATGATCACCTCGCACTGCTCAGCTATCGCTTTCGCTGAAGCGGCGGTTTCAGCGCCTGCGGCAATCACTTCTGCGATGGCTTCCGGATTACGATCGGCAACCACCAGCGAGTAACCCGCTTTGAGGAGGTTTTTACTCATGGGTTTACCCATGATGCCAAGGCCAATAAAACCAACTTTCATTGTCATGTCTTTATCTCTCTTGTTGCGGTGGCGGTTATTTCTTAAAGGAATCAGCCAGTTTCTGCGTGGCGGAGCGGAATACGCCCAGATCGCTGCCGACGGCGACAAAGGTTGCGCCCCATTCCAGATAGCGACGCGCATCCGCTTCTACCGGCGCCAGAATACCGCTCGGCTTGCCATGCTTTTTCGCGCTTGCAAAAATGTGCTGGATAGCCTGCTGGACCTGCGGGTGAGAGGCGTTGCCCAGATGTCCCAGCGCGGCGGCCAGATCGCTTGGGCCGACAAAAATACCGTCAACGCCCGCAGTCGCAGCGATCGCATCAACGTTATCCACCCCCTGCTGGCTTTCAATTTGTACCAGGATGGTGATGTTTTGGTTCGACTGCGCGAAGTAATCCGGCACCGTGCCAAACATATTGGCGCGGTGCGACACGGAAACGCCGCGAATGCCTTCTGGCGGGTAGCGGGTGGCGGCGACGGCGTTAATCGCTTCTTCTTCGCTTTCCACGAACGGGATCAAAAAGTTATAGAAACCAATATCCAGCAGGCGCTTAATGATCACCGGTTCGTTGGTCGGTACGCGCACAACCGGCGCGCTGGCGCTGCCTTTCAGCGCCATCAGCTGGGGGATAAAGGTGGAGATATCGTTCGGCGCATGTTCGCCGTCCAGCACCAGCCAGTCGAAACCGGCCAGGCCTAACACCTCTGTCGTGATAGGGCTGGCCAGGGCGGACCAGCAGCCAATTTGAATCTGATGCGCCGCCAGGGCCGCCTTAAATTTATTCGGGAAGATATCGTTATTCATCACTTATACCTTGTCACTTAACCGTTAATTATTTCTGCAGTTCCACATATTGAATGTTGCCGATGATAAACGGATAGTAAATCATTGCCATCAGGCCAAACATCCGATGAAGATTAGCGCTGCGTTAAATGAGAGCATTGCACTTCATTTATTTATTTTTGGTGTCTCTCTTAATTATTTATAAACCGAGATCAGAAGCACTCGATTTACTCATCCGGTGCATAGCAAGCATGACTCAGTATAATCAGCTGACGGCCAGAGAACACCGTGCAAAAAACCCATAAAATGGAATGAATAATCATTAAAATTGTGCATCCGCCATAATCAGTGGGCGCTGATGCACAGTTCCAGCGTTTTCCCTTTGCCGCAATTTTGCTCCCGCAACAATGAGTGACAGGGATCACACATCTAAATCAAAACAGCTGACATTCTTTGCCGAGGAAATTCGTTCATCAGAAACTGAATAGCCGTTTTATTTTATTATTCGCACCTTGCTGGAGAATACTGGACAATGGCCGACATTGAAATCAGGCAGGAATCGCCGACGGCGTTTTATATAAAAGTACACGAAACGGATAATGTAGCGATTATTGTTAACGATCGCGGTTTAAAAGCCGGAACGCGTTTCCCTGACGGACTGACGCTCATCGAACATATCCCGCAAGGTCACAAAGTAGCATTGGTTGATATCCCCATACATGGTGAAATCATCCGCTATGGCGAAGTCATTGGCTACGCGGTGCGCGACATTCCGCAGGGCAGCTGGATTGACGAATCGCTGGTCGAACTGCCGAAAGCGCCGCCGCTGAACACGCTACCGCTGGCAAACAAAGTTCCGGAGCCTCTGCCTGCGCTGACCGGCTACACCTTTGAAGGGTATCGCAACGCCGATGGCAGCGTCGGCACCAGAAACCTGCTCGGTATCACTACCAGCGTGCACTGCGTCGCGGGCGTCGTCGATTATGTGGTGAAAATTATTGAACGAGACCTGCTGCCGAAATACCCGAATGTCGACGGCGTGGTCGGTCTCAACCACCTGTATGGCTGCGGCGTGGCGATCAACGCCCCGGCCGCCGTGATCCCTATCCGCACGATCCATAACCTCGCGCTAAATCCCAATTTCGGCGGTGAAGTCATGGTGGTTGGGCTCGGCTGTGAAAAGCTCCAGCCGGAGCGCCTGCTCCAGGGCACCGAAGATGTCCAGCCCATTGCCGTCGACAGCGCCAGTATCATCCGCCTGCAGGATGAACAGCATGTCGGGTTCCAGTCAATGGTTGACGATATTTTGCAGGTCGCAGAACGGCATCTGGCAAAACTGAATGCCCGCCAGCGTGAAACCTGTCCGGCTTCTGAACTGGTGGTGGGCATGCAGTGCGGCGGCAGCGATGCCTTTTCCGGCGTGACCGCCAACCCGGCGGTGGGCTACGCTTCCGACCTGTTGGTCCGCTGCGGCGCGACCGTCATGTTCTCTGAGGTCACTGAGGTTCGCGATGCTATCCATCTGCTGACGCCGCGGGCGATCAACGAGGAAGTGGGCAAGCGTCTGCTCGAAGAGATGGCCTGGTACGATAACTACCTCGATTCAGGTCAGACCGATCGCAGCGCCAATCCCTCCCCCGGGAATAAGAAGGGCGGCCTGGCGAACGTGGTGGAAAAGGCGCTGGGTTCGATCGCCAAATCCGGCAAGAGCGCGATTGCCGAGGTCCTCTCACCGGGCCAGCGCCCAACCAAACGCGGCCTGATCTTCGCGGCTACCCCGGCCAGCGACTTCGTCTGCGGCACTCAGCAGGTTGCTTCAGGGATCACGGTTCAGGTGTTTACAACCGGGCGCGGCACGCCGTATGGTCTGGTCGCCGTGCCGGTCATCAAGATGGCAACCCGCACCGAGCTGGCAAACCGCTGGTATGATTTAATGGATATCAACGCCGGAACTATCGCCACCGGTGAAGAGACGATTGAAGAGGTTGGCCAGAAGCTGTTCGGGTTTATTCTTGATGTCGCCAGCGGCCGTAAGAAAACCTTCTCCGATCGGTGGGGCCTGTATAATCAGCTGGCGGTGTTTAACCCGGCGCCGGTGACCTGATTGCCGGTCAGGCGGCGCGACGCCAGCCGCCTGACCGCAGCCCCTCTCCCCCACAGGAAGGGGGTCTATGCCACGTTCTGGCGCTTCACCAGTCGCACATCAATCCCGCTCTTACGCAGCCCTTCCAGACTTTCCGTCGGAATGCCTTCATCGACGATGATCATATCAATTCGTTGCGTATCGATAATCTTATGCAGGCTCGAACGGTTAAATTTGGTGGAATCGGTGACGACGATAATGCGTTCCGCCACTTCACACATCCGCCGGTTCAGGCGTGCCTCATCTTCATTATGGGTGCTCACGCCGCGATCGAGGTCGATGGCGTCGACGCCGAGAAAAAGCATATCGAAGTGGTAATTCAGCAAAGACTGTTCGGCCTGATCGCCATAAAACGACTGCGACTGGCGGCGCAGATGTCCACCGGTCATTAACAGCTCCACCCCTTCGGCATCCAGCAGCGCATTCGCCACATTCATCCCGTTGGTCATCGCAATAATATCCGTATGCTGATGTAGCATACGGGCGATTTCATAGGTGGTAGTCCCGGAGTCGAGAATAATACGATGCCCCGGTTGAATCAGTTCTACCGCTGCCCGCGCGATGCTGCGCTTCACTGCGGTATTGAGCGAACTTTTATCTTCCACCGACGGTTCGGCAGCCGGCATTGTTCCATCGCAGATCAGCGCGCCACCGTAGGCGCGAACCGCAATCCCCTGCTTTTCAAGGAAGGCCAGATCGTTGCGAATCGTCACCGTCGAGACACCGTATAAAAGAGAAAGATCGTTTACCTGCACGCTTCCCTGCTGCCGTAAGCGCTGGATAATCTGCTCACGCCTTTCACTGGTGCCGCTGATGCGCTTATCTGCAGAAGAGTCGGTACCGCTCATAAGTATTCCTTTCATCAAATCTTTCGTTTCATTTCGTTTGGTCTATTAACACCTTTCTTTTAACGGAATGCAAGCCCCATAACGCCAGAGAGCAGCGCAATGTCCACCGCTGAAACCTTTCATTATGTTTCTTTTGTGAAACAGATCGGAAAACTATTATCTTTCGTTTTATTTTTACATCACCATGATGCAGTATTAAATGAAACAAAACGAAAGATTAATCTCATTACCATCCGAAATGGAGAGGAAAGTGAAACATCTGACAAAAATGGTGGCGCAGCATAAACAAGGTGGAGGCAACGGTATTTATGCCGTCTGTTCCGCCCATCCCCTGGTACTTGAGGCCGCCATTCATTACGCCCGGGCGCAGCAGACCCCGTTACTGATTGAAGCCACATCCAATCAGGTGGATCAGTTCGGCGGTTATACCGGCATGACACCGGCCGATTTCCGCGGTTTTGTCCACCAGCTTGCCGACTCGCTCGATTTTCCCCAATCACAGCTGATCCTCGGCGGCGATCACCTTGGGCCCAACCGCTGGCAAACCCTGCCCGCGGCCCAGGCGATGGCGAATGCCGATGATTTAATAAAAAGCTACGTCGCCGCCGGTTTTAAAAAGATCCACCTCGATTGCAGTATGTCCTGCGAAGGTGACCCGGTGCCGTTAACCGATGACATCGTCGCTGAACGCGCCGCGCGGCTGGCTCAGGTGGCGGAAGAGACCTGCCGTGAACGTTTCGGCAAACCTGACCTGGTCTACGTCATCGGCACCGAAGTCCCCGTCCCGGGCGGGGCTCATGAAACCCTGACCGAGCTACAGGTCACGACGCCTGATGCGGCGCGTGCGACGCTGGAAGCACATCGGCAGGCCTTTGAGCAACGCGGGCTGACCCACATCTGGCCACGCATCATCGGGTTAGTAGTACAGCCCGGCGTCGAATTCGACCACACGCATATTATCGACTATCAACCGCAGCGAGCGGAAGCGCTTAGCGCCATGGTTGAAGACTATGACGCGCTGGTCTTCGAAGCCCACTCGACCGATTACCAGACGCCGCAGGCGCTGCGGCGTCTGGTTAAAGATCACTTTGCCATTTTGAAGGTTGGCCCGGCGCTCACCTTCGCCCTGCGTGAAGCGCTGTTCTCACTGGCGGCAATAGAGGAAGAGTTGCTGCCTGCGAAGGCCTGCTCCGGGCTGCGTCAGGTGCTGGAAAACGTGATGCTCGACCGCCCGGAATACTGGCAAAACCACTATCACGGCGATGGTCATGCGCGACGTCTGGCCCGAGGCTACAGCTATTCAGACCGCGTGCGCTACTACTGGCCGGATCGGCAAATCGATGAGGCGTTTGCACGCCTGGTACGTAATCTCGCGGACTGGCCGCTCCCGCTGCCGCTCCTCAGTCAGTATATGCCGCTGCAGTACCTCAAAGTTCGCGAGGGCGATCTCAAGGCGGAACCGCGAGAGCTCATCCTCGATCACATTCAGGACATACTGCAGCAGTACCACGCCGCCTGTGTGGGCGTTACGTCCCATAACGCATAACAACGAAGAGGAAAACGCGATGCCAAACATTGTCTTAAGCCGTATTGATGAACGTTTGATCCACGGCCAGGTGGGTGTCCAGTGGGTCGGATTTGCGGGAGCAAACCTGGTACTGGTGGCCAATGATGAGGTTGCTGAAGACCCGGTACAGCAAAACCTGATGGAAATGGTCCTGGCAGAAGGGATCGCCGTACGCTTCTGGTCACTGCAAAAGGTCATCGACAATATCCACCGCGCCGCCGATCGACAAAAGATTCTGCTGGTCTGCAAAACACCAGCCGATTTCCTACGCCTTGTCGAAGGCGGAGTTCCCGTCACACGTATCAACGTAGGAAATATGCACTACGCCAATGGCAAACAACACATTGCCAAAACGGTTTCTGTAGACGCTGGCGATATTGCGGCGTTTAACGGTCTGAAGGCCGCCGGGGTGGAATGCTTTGTTCAGGGCGTTCCGACAGAACCCGCTTTGGATCTCTTTAAACTACTCTGAGGGATTCATAATGGAAATCAGTCTGTTGCAGGCATCTGCGTTGGGCATTCTGGCCTTTATTGCGGGCCTGGATATGTTCAATGGTTTAACACATATGCACCGTCCGGTGGTGCTCGGCCCGCTGGTTGGCCTGATTCTGGGCGATCTGCATACCGGCATTTTAACCGGCGGTACGCTGGAACTGGTCTGGATGGGGCTGGCCCCGCTGGCCGGTGCTCAGCCGCCAAACGTGATTATCGGTACCATCGTCGGCACCACCTTTGCCATTACCACCGGCGTGAAACCTGACGTTGCCGTCGGTGTCGCCGTGCCCTTCGCCGTCGCAGTACAAATGGGGATCACCTTCCTGTTCTCGGTGATGTCAGGGGTGATGTCTCGCTGCGACCGGATGGCCGCGAATGCTGATACCCGCGGTATTGAACGGGTTAACTATCTGGCGCTGCTGGCTCTGGGGATTTTCTATTTTCTCTGCGCTTTCCTGCCGATCTATTTCGGCGCGGAACATGCGAAAACGGCCATTGATGTCCTGCCTGCGCGCCTGATCGACGGTCTCGGCGTGGCTGGCGGCATTATGCCTGCTATCGGCTTCGCTGTTCTGCTGAAAATCATGATGAAAAACGTCTATATCCCCTATTTTATCATCGGTTTTGTCGCCGCTGCCTGGCTGAAGCTGCCGGTGCTGGCCATTGCCGCCGCGGCGCTGGCAATGGCACTCATAGACCTGCTGCGTAAATCTCCTGAACCGACTGCATCTGCGGCACAGAAAGAGGAATTCGAAGATGGCATCTAATCAAACCACTCTGCCAGGCGTCTCCGCTCCTGAAGAGACGTTGCTTTCCGGCGTGAATGAAAACGTCTACGAAGACCAGAGTCTCGGTGCGGAGCTGACGAAAAAAGACATTAACCGTGTCGCCTGGCGGTCCATGCTTTTACAGGCCTCGTTCAACTATGAACGTATGCAGGCTTCAGGCTGGCTGTACGGTCTGCTGCCCGCGTTGAAAAAGATCCATACCAATCAACGCGACCTGGCACGCGCCATGAAAGGGCATATGGGATTCTTCAACACCCACCCTTTCCTGGTGACTTTTGTTATCGGCATCATTCTCGCCATGGAACGTTCCAAGCAGGATGTAAACAGCATTCAGAGCACCAAAATTGCCGTGGGTGCCCCGCTCGGCGGGATTGGCGATGCCATGTTCTGGCTGACGCTACTGCCCATCTGCGGCGGGATTGGGGCCAGCCTCGCGTTACAAGGATCTATCCTCGGCGCGGTGGTGTTTATTGTGCTGTTTAACGTGGTACATCTCGGATTGCGTTTTGGTCTTGCACACTACGCGTACCGTATGGGCGTAGCGGCTATCCCGTTGATTAAAGCCAATACCAAAAAAGTCGGACACGCGGCGTCTATTGTTGGCATGACGGTAATTGGCGCGCTGGTGGCCACCTATGTCCGCCTCAGCACCACGCTGGAGATCACCGCGGGTGATGCAGTCGTGAAGCTGCAAACCGATGTCATCGATAAGCTGATGCCAGCGTTTCTTCCACTGGTTTATACCCTGACCATGTTCTGGCTGGTGCGCCGCGGCTGGAGCCCGTTGCGCCTCATCGCGCTCACCGTTGTGCTGGGCGTTGTGGGTAAATTCTGTCACTTCCTGTAAAGGCAAAGAGGTATTCGATGTTAGGCATTATTTTGACGGGGCATGGCGGCTTTGCCAGCGGTATGGCAATGGCGATGAAGCAAATTCTGGGTGAACAATCGCAGTTTATTGCCATCGACTTTCCAGAAACCTCAACCACGGCCCTGCTGACTGCGCAGCTTGAGCAGGCCGTCAACGCACTGGATGCTCAGGACGATATCGTTTTTCTGACCGACCTCCTGGGGGGGACCCCCTTTCGCGTAGCCTCGACGCTGGCAATGCAAAAACCCGGGCGCGAGGTGATTACCGGCACTAATTTGCAGCTGCTGCTTGAAATGGTGCTGGAACGCGAAGGGCTGAACAGCGAGGCGTTTCGCCTGCAGGCGCTGGAATGCGGGCATCGCGGGTTAACCAGTCTGGTCGATGAACTGGCGCGCTGTCGCGAAGAGAAACCTGTTGAGGAAGGAATATGACGCAAATTCTGCGTGCCAGACGCTTGCTAACCGAGCAGGGCTGGCTTGCCGATCATCAGCTTCGTATGGAAGCTGGCGTTATCACCGCCATCGAGCCCGTTCCCATTGGCGTCACCGCTCGCGATGCCGATCTGCTTTGCCCGGCCTACATCGATACGCATGTCCACGGCGGCGCGGGTATTGATGTGATGGACGAGGCACCGGAAGCACTCGACAGGCTGGCGATGTATAAAATTCGTGAAGGAGTGGGAGCCTGGCTCCCCACTACCGTCACCGCGCCGTTGCAGACCATCCAGCGTGCGCTGGAACGTATAGCCCGGCGTACGCTTTCCGGCGGCCCCGGCGCCCTGGTATTGGGGAGCTATCTTGAAGGCCCCTATTTCACGCCAGAGAATAAAGGTGCTCATCCGCCTGAGTTGTTCCGCGAACTGGATATCGCCGAGCTGGATACGCTGATTGCTCGCTCCCGGCAAACGCTGCGGGTCGTGGCCCTGGCGCCGGAAAAACCGGATGCCATACGGGCTATTCGCCATCTTAAACAGCAGGGTATCCGCGTCATGCTCGGCCATAGCGCTGCTACCTATGCACAGACCCGAGCGGCATTTACCGCAGGCGCTGATGGGCTGGTGCATTGCTACAACGGCATGAGCGGATTACATCATCGGGAGCCTGGCATGGTCGGCGCCGGATTAACCACCCGGCAGGCATGGCTGGAACTTATCGCCGATGGCCATCATGTTCATCCTGCCGCCATGCAGCTGTGTTGCAGCTGCGCCAGAGAGAGGCTGGTCCTGATCACCGATGCGATGCAGGCAGCCGGCATGCCGGATGGCCACTATTCGTTGTGCGGCGAAGAGGTAGAAATGCGCAAGGGCATCGTACGCACCGCTTCCGGCGGCCTCGCGGGCAGCACACTCTCTCTTGATGCCGCCGTCCGCAACATGGTTGAACAAGCGGGGGCCACGCCGGAGCAGGCAATTCATATGGCATCGCTCCACCCTGCTCGTCTGTTGGGTATCGACGATCGGCTGGGATCGCTGCGTACGGGAAAATACGCGAACGTTATTGCACTGGACGACCGCCTGCATCTGCAAAAGATCTGGATTCAGGGACAGGCGCTCCCCCTTTAAATCTTTCGTTATGTATCACATTGGCCTTTGGCGTTGTACCGAAAGGCCTTTTCTTTCCTTTCTGAAATAACGGCAATCTGATAATAAAAACAGATAATCTATTGTTTATCAGTCACATAAAAACATCAAAACTTCAAAGATCACAGTTTTCGTTTTATTTCTAACTTCCTCCATTGAACTTTCGATTTCTTTCCTATAGATTTTATCTAACTGATTACATGAATAAGTGAAACGAAACGAAAGATAGCGACATTTTTGCCAGCGTCTGATGTGGAATTCACACGACTAAGGACTAAGTTATGCCTGAAACCTATACCGCCGCCTTTGCCTCGACCGGCACCTGGACTGAAGCAGAGATTCGTCAACAGCCCTCCTGCTGGCTTCGCTCACTCAACAACATCGACAATCATCGTGCAACGATCGACAGCTTCCTCGCCCCGCTGCTGCGCAAAAACGATCTGCGGATCGTCCTGACTGGCGCAGGCACCTCCGCCTTTATCGGCGAGATCATCGCGCCCTGGCTGTCGCGCCATAGCGGAAAAAATATCAGCGCTATCCCGACGACTGACCTGGTCACCAACCCCATGGACTATTTTAACGCCGCACATCCGCTGCTGCTGGTCTCCTTTGCCCGCTCCGGCAATAGCCCGGAGAGCGTCGCCGCCGTTGAGCTGGCCAATCAGTTCGTAGCGGAATGCTACCACCTGTCGATTACCTGTAATGAAGCCGGCAGCCTGTACCAAAATGCGGTGAGCAGCGATAACGCCTTTGCGCTATTGATGCCGGCAGAAACACATGATCGCGGCTTCGCAATGACCAGCAGTATCACCACCATGATGGCAAGCTGCCTTGCGGTATTCGCGCCGCAGACGATCAACAGCAATACCTTCCGTGACGTAGCGGATCGTTGCCAAAAGATTCTCACGTCGCTGGGTGATTTTAGCGACGGGGTGTTTGGTTATGAGCCGTGGAAACGAATCGTCTATCTTGGCAGCGGTGGATTACAGGGCGCGGCTCGTGAATCGGCCCTCAAGGTCCTGGAGCTGACCGCCGGCAAGCTGGCGGCGTTTTATGACTCTCCAGCCGGCTTCCGCCACGGGCCTAAATCGCTGGTGGATAATGAAACGCTGGTTGTGGTGATGGTGTCCAGCCATCCCTATACCCGCCAGTACGATCTCGATCTACTGGCCGAACTGCGTCGCGACAACCAGGCCATGCGCGTGGTGGCAATAGCGGCCGAAAACGACGCCGCCGTCGAAGCCGGCCCACACATCCTGTTACCGCCGTCTTCCCGCACCTTTAGCGATGTCGAGCAGGCGTTCTGCTTCCTGATGTATGCCCAGACGTTTGCGCTCGCACAATCTATCCGCGTTGGTAATACCCCGGATACCCCTTCCGCCAGCGGCACGGTTAACCGCGTGGTGCAAGGTGTTGTCATTCACCCCTGGAATGCTTGAGAGGAACGCATCATGAGTATCATTTCGACGAAATATCTCCTGCTGGATGCCCATGCAAAAGGCTATGCGGTCCCGGCATTCAACATTCATAACGCCGAGACGATCCAGGCGATCCTCGAAGTCTGCAGCGAAATGCGATCGCCGGTGATCCTTGCAGGAACGCCGGGCACGTTTAAGCACATCGCGCTGGAGGAGATCTATGCGCTATGCAGCGCTTACTCCACCACCTACGACATGCCGCTGGCGCTGCATCTCGATCATCATGAATCGCTGGAAGATATTACCCGTAAAGTGAATGCCGGCGTTCGTAGCGCCATGATCGATGGTAGCCATTTCCCGTTTGCTGAGAATGTCCGGCTGGTGAAATCGGTCGTGGATTTTTGCCATGCCCGTGATTGCAGCGTCGAAGCAGAACTCGGACGCCTGGGCGGCGTGGAAGATGATATGAGCGTTGATGCTGAAAGCGCTTTTCTGACCGATCCGCAGGAGGCAAAGCGTTTTGTTGAATTGACCGGAGTCGACAGTCTCGCGGTGGCAATCGGCACCGCCCACGGGCTCTATAGCAAAACGCCAAAAATTGACTTCCAGCGTCTGGCGGAAATCCGTGAGGTCGTGGACGTTCCCCTGGTGCTGCACGGCGCAAGCGACGTACCTGACGATTACGTTCGCCGCACCATCGAACTGGGGGTATGTAAAGTCAACGTCGCCACCGAGCTAAAAATCGCCTTTGCCGCGGCGGTCAAAAAATGGTTCGCCGACAACCCGCAGGGTAACGATCCTCGCTACTACATGCGCGTCGGTATGGATGCCATGAAAGAGGTGGTCAGACACAAAATCACCGTCTGCGGCTCAGCCAGCCGTCTGCTGCTCCCCGCTGAAGCCTGATAGCTTTCTCAGGCGGCCCTGCCCCCCAGCGTTATTCACGACAGGATAACGCTGACGACCGCTGATAAAACGAAAATAAAGGACCTCTGCCCCATGAAAAAAGCGCTCAATGTTTCGTTGCTCGCCCTGTTTATGTCACCGGGCGCCTTCGCGGCGAACTATGCACTGAATAACGACAATATGGCTTTCTCATTCGATGATGCCAGCTCGGCTGTTGTCGTTAAAGATACGCATTCCGGCCATCAGTTGTCGCCTCAGGAACCATTCTTTCTGACGCTACCAGATGAGACCGTCATCCATACGGCTGATTTTAAAATCAGCCGCGTTGAGAAAAAAGAGAATACGCTGGTAGTGACGTACATCCATCCCGATTTCAACGTGACCATGACGCTGAATTTGCTGAAAGACAAGTACGCCAGTATCAATTACACCATTGCCGCGGTTGGCAAAGCGCGGAATGTCGCGAAAATCACCTTCTTCCCGACCAAAAAACAGGCACAGGCGCCTTACGTGGATGGCGCTATTAACAGTTCACCGATTATTGCCGATACGTTTTTCATGTTGCCGAATAAACCTGTCGTCAATACTTATGCCTATGAAGGCACCACCAACCTTAACGTTGAACTTAAAACGCCCGTTCAGCCAGAAACGCCGGTGAGCTACACCACCTGGTTTGGCACCGTGGCAGAAACCAGCCAGCTGCGCCGCAGCGTCAACCAGTTTATCGATGCCGTTCGCCCACGGCCTTATAAACCCTACCTCCACTACAATAGCTGGATGGACATCGGCTTCTTTACCACCTACACCGAGCAGGACGTGCTGGGACGTATGGATGAATGGAATAAAGCGTTTATTACCGGCCGCGGCGTACCTCTCGATGCCTTCCTGCTGGATGATGGCTGGGACGATCGTACCGGAAGATGGCTATTTGGCCCGGCATTCAGTCAGGGTTTCGGTAAGGTCAGGGAGAAAGCGGACAGCCTGCATAGTTCCGTCGGTTTATGGCTCTCACCGTGGGGCGGCTACAATAAACCGCGCGATATTCGCGTCTCTCATGCCAAAGAGTATGGTTTTGAAACGGTCGACGGTAAATTTGCGCTCTCCGGGCCTCGTTATTTCAAGAACTTCAATGAACAGATCGCCAGTCTGATTAAGAACGAACACATCACCTCCTTCAAACTGGACGGCATGGGCAACGCCAACTCGCATATTAAGGGTAGCCCGTTTGCTTCCGATTTTGATGCCTCCATCGCCCTGCTACACAACATGCGTAGCGCAAACCCGAACCTGTTTATCAACCTGACGACCGGCACCGATGCCAGCCCGTCATGGCTGTTCTATGCCGATTCGATCTGGCGCCAGGGCGATGATATCAATCTGTACGGTCCCGGAACGCCGGTACAGCAGTGGATGACCTATCGCGACGCGGAAACCTGGCGCTCAATCGTGAGAAAGGGACCGTTATTCCCACTTAATTCCTTGATGTACCATGGCATTGTCAGTGCAGAAAATGCCTATTACGGACTGGAAAAAGTACAGACCGACGGCGATTTTGCCGATCAGGTGTGGAGCTATTTCGCGACGGGGACCCAGCTACAAGAGCTGTACATCACGCCGTCCATGTTGAACAAAGCCAAGTGGGACGTTCTGGCAGAGGCCGCTAAATGGTCGCGTGAAAATGCCCACGTGCTGGTGGACACACACTGGGTCGGCGGCGATCCGACGGCGCTTGAGGTATATGGCTGGGCATCCTGGAGCAAAGACAAGGCGATACTGGGACTGCGTAACCCTTCTGATAAACCGCAACGTTACTACCTGAATCTGACAAAGGACTTTGAAATTCCTCAAGGCGAAGCAACCCGGTTCACCCTGACCGCTCGCTACGGCAGTAACCCAACGGTTCCGGAGCATTATCAGGACGCCGTGGTGATTACGCTACAGCCGCTACAAACGCTGGTTTTTGAAGCCACGCCGATCAAATAAGATCAATGGCCCGGTGTTCCCGGGCCTGTCTCTTATCCCTGCTGCTCCAGCGCATATTTATACAGCGCATTTTTCTTCACGCCGTGAATTTCAGCGGCCAGCGCGGCGGCTTTTTTCAGCGGCAGCTCCGCCTGCAGCAGGGCCAGCGTACGCAGCGCGTCTGCGGGCAGGGCCTCTTCCTGCGCTTTAAATCCTTCGACGATCAGTACCATCTCGCCTTTACGCCGGTTCTCATCCTCTTTCACCCACGCCAGCAGCTCGCCAATTGGCGCACCGTGAATGGATTCCCAGGTTTTGGTCAGCTCGCGCGCCAGCACCACATAGCGGGACTCTCCCAGCACCGTGCAGATATCTTCCAGGCTTTCCAGTAAACGGTGGGTTGATTCGTAAAAGATAATCGTACGCGGCTCTTCTTCCAGCGCCTTCAGCGTATCGCGACGCCCTTTTGATTTTGCCGGCAGGAACCCTTCGTAGCAGAAACGATCGGAAGGCAGGCCTGCCGCGCTGAGCGCAGCAATGGCGGCACAGGGGCCCGGAAGCGGCACCACGCGGATATTTGCCTCGCGACAGGCCCGTACCAGGTGATAGCCAGGATCGTTGATCAGCGGAGTCCCGGCGTCAGACACCAGCGCAATGTTCTGCCCGTCTTTTAATTTCGCCAGAAGTGTTTCAGCTTTTTGCTGTTCATTATGGTCGTGCAGCGCAAATAAACGGGCGTTAATCGCAAAATGCTGGAGCAGCAAACCGGTGTGGCGGGTGTCTTCCGCGGCAACTAAATCAACGGCTTGTAACACTTCCAGGGCACGCTGCGTGATATCAGACAGATTTCCGATCGGAGTGGGCACAATATAGAGCTGCCCCTGAGAATTATCTGCTGATTCGTGTTGTTTCATTGTCTCGTCCGTATTGCCGAATTAATATTGAGCATTGAGCCAAAAAAATATCACTGGATACATATGGTACCGTCAACATTTCTTCGTTCTAAACCCGCGCGTTGTCTGCCCGTACTGCTGGCTGCTTTGATCTTCGCTGGCTGCGGCACCCATACCCCGGATCAAAGCACGGCGTTTTTACAGGGTACGGCACAGGCAGATTCCAGTTACTACCTACAGCAAATGCAGCAAAGCTCGAATGATAGCAAGACCAACTGGCAATTACTCGCCATTCGTGCACTGTTACAGGAAGGCAAAAAGCAGCAGGCCATCGACCTGTTCAACCAGCTGCCGTCTAATCTCAACGGTACCCAGGCCCGCGAGCAATCTCTGCTGGCCGTCGAAGTGAAGCTGGCGCAGAACGATTTCCAGGGCGCTCAGGCGCTGCTGGCGAAGCTCGATCCCGCCAGTTTTGAGCACAATCAGCAGCCGCGATACTGGCAGGCGCAGATTGATGCCAGCCAGGGCCGCCCGTCAATTACGCTGCTGCGTGCCCTGATCGCCCAGCAGCCGCTGCTGAGTCAGGCGAAACAACAGCAGCAGAATATCGACGCGACCTGGAAAGCGCTCACCTCAATGACCCAGGATCAGGCTAACGCGCTGATCATCAATGCCGATGAAAACGTCCTGCAGGGATGGCTGGATCTGCAACGCATGTGGTTTGACAACCGTAACGATCCCACCCTACTCAAAGCCGGCGTGAAAGACTGGCAAACCCGCTATCCGCAGAACCCTGGCGCGAAAATGCTGCCAACGGCGCTGGTGAATATGCAAAATTATAAACCGGCTTCAACCAATAAAATCGCGCTCCTGCTGCCGCTCAACGGCCAGGCCGCGGTCTTCGGCCGTACCATCCAGCAAGGCTTTGAAGCGGCGAAAAATGGCGCGCCGACCGTCGCCGGAAGCGCCGTTCCTGCCCAGGTTGCGCAGGCCGCCAATGTCGCCAGTAGCGACGTCGTGAGCCCTTCGCAGGCGGAAGTGGGCGACCTGACCTCAGCCAATACCGCGCCGGTCCCTGTTCAGGCGCCAGCGGCCGATCGGGCTCCGGTGACGGCAGCGGCCGCCACTCAGGCCGCTGCTGCGCCGGAGCAGTCAGCCACCAGCGACGCCGCCGCGACGACCGCACAACCTGCGGTCAGCGCACCGCAGGCCCAGCCGGTTGCCACCACCCCGGCCAATCCTTCGGCTGAACTGAAAATTTACGACACCACCACGCAATCAATGAGTCAGCTGCTCGCGCAGGTACAGCAGGATGGCGCCACCCTCGTCGTCGGCCCGCTGCTCAAAGATAACGTCGAGGAGGTCATCAAGAGCAACACCTCGCTCAACGTGCTGGCGCTGAACCAGCCGGAGAAAGTCGAAAATCGCGCCAATATTTGCTATTTCGCCCTCTCGCCGGAAGATGAAGCCCGTGACGCGGCGCGCCATATTCACGATCAGGGCAAACAAACGCCGCTGCTGCTGGCGCCTCGCGGCGCGCTCGGCGATCGCGTGGTGAACGCCTTTGCCAACGAGTGGTTAAAACTGGGTGGCGGAACCGTTCTGCAGCAGCGCTTTGGTTCAGCTTCTGAGCTGAAATCCAGCGTCAACAGCGGTATCTCTCTGAGCGGAACGCCCGTTTCTACGCTGCCGTCAGCGTCTGACAGCAGCCTCGGCAACCCGGAAGATGTCCCGGTCAGCAGTAGCGGTGGCGTCGACGCCGCCTGGATCCTGGCGACGCCGGAACAGATTGCCTATATCAAACCGATGATCGCCCTGCGCAACGGCAGCCAGAGCAATGTCACCCTGTACGCCAGCTCCCGTAGCGCCCAGGGCACTGCCGGCCCAGATTTCCGCCTGGAGATGGAAGGTTTGCAGTATAGTGAGATCCCGATGCTGGCCGGCAGCAACCCGGCGCTGATGCAGCAGGCGCTCTCCGCCGTGCGCAACGATTATTCACTGGCTCGCCTGTATGCAATGGGCGCGGATGCCTGGTCGCTGGCTAACCATTTCGCCCAGATGCGCCAGACGCCGGGCTTCGAGCTGAACGGTAACACCGGCGATCTGACGGCCACGCAGGACTGCGTGATCAACAGGAAATTGTCATGGCTCAAGTACCAACACGGACAGATCGTCACAGCCAACTAACCAAACAGACCGGAGATGCCTGGGAAAACCAGGCTCGCCGGTGGCTGGAAAGCCGGGGGCTGCATTTTATCGCCGCCAACGCCCGTGAGCGGGGCGGTGAAATTGACCTCATCATGCGCGATGGCGCGGTAACCGTTTTTGTGGAAGTGCGCTATCGGCGCAGCGCAAGCTACGGGGATGCCGCCTCCAGCGTCACGCAAAAAAAACAACAAAGACTCCTCCAGGCTGCTCGCCTGTGGCTCTCCCGGCAGAATGGGAGCTTTGACACTGTGGATTGCCGTTTCGATGTGGTAGCCTTCACCGGAAACGACATCCAATGGCTGAGAAACGCCTTTGGCGAATAGCGTAAATGAATTAAGGGATCCCGTGCTCGATAGAATTAAAGCCTGCTTTACTGAAAGCATTCAAACCCAAATTGCAGCAGCGGAAGCTCTCCCGGATGCCATCTCCCGTGCGGCCTTGACCCTGGTACAGTCGCTGCTCAATGGCAACAAAATCCTCTGTTGTGGCAATGGCACCTCTGCCGCCAACGCACAGCATTTTGCTGCCAGCATGATTAATCGTTTTGAAACAGAGCGTCCTGGTTTACCCGCCATTGCACTAAATACCGATAATGTGGTCTTAACCGCAATTGCCAACGATCGCCTGCACGACGAAATCTACGCCAAGCAGGTTCGCGCGTTAGGCCATGCAGGTGATGTTCTGCTGGCCATTTCCACGCGCGGCAATAGTCGGGACATCGTGAAAGCCGTTGAAGCTGCCGTCACCCGCGATATGACCATCGTCGCACTCACCGGCTACGACGGCGGTGAGCTGGCTGGCCTGCTGGGCCAGCAGGATGTCGAAATCCGCATTCCGTCTCATCGCAGCGCGCGAATTCAGGAAATGCATATGCTCACCGTTAACTGCCTGTGCGATTTGATTGATAACACGCTTTTTCCACACCAGGACGATTAAGGAGAACACATGAAGGCTCTCTCGCCCCTCGCCATCATTCTTTCTGCGCTACTGCTACAAGGATGCGTTGCCGCAGCGGTAGTCGGAACGGCAGCTGTCGGCACCAAAGCCGCCACGGACCCGCGTACGGTAGGTACTCAGGTTGATGACAGTACGCTGGAACTGCGCGTCAACAGCGCGCTGTCGAAAGACGAGCAAATTAAGAAACAGGCCCGGATTAACGTTACCGCCTATCAGGGCAAAGTCCTGCTGACCGGTCAGTCTCCGGTGGCGGATCTCTCCGCGCGCGCGAAACAAATTGCGATGGGCGTCGAAGGGACAACGGAAGTCTTTAACGAAGTACGTCAGGGCCAGCCGATTGGTTTAGGTACCGCCTCTTCCGATACCTGGATTACCACAAAAGTACGCTCTCAGCTGCTGGGCACCGATCAGGTCAAATCGTCAAACGTCAAAGTAACGACCGAGAATGGCGAAGTGTTCCTGATGGGTCTGGTCACGGACCGTGAAGGCCGTGCGGCGGCAGATATCGCCAGCCGGGTCAGCGGCGTGTCGCGCGTGACCACCGCCTTTACCTATATCAAGTAAGTAGCAAAAATAGTCCCGGCTCGCGCAATGCTGAGCCGGGTGACTAACCGGGCAAGGCGTTAGCCGCAGCCCGGGATTTCATCAGAGTAACGCCAGTCCGCCAACCACCGCACCACATAGCGCCACCAGCCCACCGGTCAGCCACAGCGCTTTCGCCGGAAAAGCCTTACGCAACATAATCAACGACGGCACGCTGACCGCAGGCAACGTGATGAGCAGCGCCAGCGCCGGGGCAAACCCCATTCCCGCCAGCATCATGGTCTGGACGATAGGGATCTCCGCCGCAGTAGGGATGACAAACAGACAGCCGGCTATCGCCATCGCCACCACCCAGAACAGGGTATTCCCCACCACGCCATCGGCATGCGGGAACAGCCAGACGCGCGCCGCCCCCAGCACCAGGACCGCCAGAATATAGACCGGGATAGTATTCCAGAACAGGGTCCAGAGCGCCCTCAGCCAGCGGGATAAAAAAGGTCCCTGCGCGGTATCACCGACAGCCGGAAGATCTGACGGTTGCGTTGCCGCCTCTTTGACCCATTTTTGCACCAGCGTCGCCACGATCAACACCGTTGCCAGCCCGGCAACCAGGCGAATCAACGCAAACTGCCAGCCCAGCACAAACCCCATAAACACCAGCGTTGCCGGATTCAGCAACGGGTTGCCCATCCAGAACGCCAGTGCGCCGCCCATCGATACCTGCTGCTTACGCATTCCCGCCGCAACCGGTGCGGCGCAGCAAGTACACATCATACCGGGCAGAGAAAACAGCACGCCTGAGAGCGTACCGCGAAATCGAGACTGGCCCAACGTACGCAGCAGCCAGTCGCGCGGGATCAGCACCTGAATCAGCGAACCAAGCAGGACGCCCAGCACCGCCGCTTTCCAGACAGCCAGGAAGTAGACCGCCGCGTAGTCCCATGCCGCTTTGAACGGATTGGCATCGGCCTGGGCGAGGATCGATTTACCGATACTGTGCGTTTCTGCGGCCGTAAACGCCTTGCCATAGTAAGGCTGCCATTTGACGAACCACAGGCCAACGATGACAACGAGAAAAAAGAGCGCGGGTTTCCACCATTGAAACGGTGATGCCGCCTGAGATGAAGACTGACCAGCCATAGCATTCCCCAGGAAAGATGTGGTGATGTGAAGCGCAGAATACTACGCTTCGCTGGCCGCAATTTCACGCAGTTTTGCCGATGGCAGAATCGTCACGCCCTCCCGGCCTGGGGTCAGCGCTTCGCTAAGCATCGCCTGCGCCACCTCATGGGCATGGATAGATTTCCAGTTTCCCGGCAGCAGTCGGAACAATGGCGCCAGCACCGCTTCATTGGCCCTTTTTTGCTCTCGATCGCCCAGCAGCATCGACGGTCGCAAAATCGTCAGACGCGTCCACGGCTGCGCGCGCAGCGCCTCTTCCATTTCGCCTTTAACGCGGTTGTAGAAGAACATCGAATGCGGATTGGCCCCCATCGCGCTGACCACCAGCATGTGCTTTGCGCCCAGCCGTAGCCCGGTGAGCGCCGTATCCACCACCAGCCGGTAGTCAGCCTGAATGAAGGCGGCTTTACTGCCCGCGTCTCGCAACGTGGTCCCCAGGCAGCAAAACACGATATCGACGGGGTCAACAACCTGCGCCAGCGCATCACTCAACTGAGGCGCATGAGGATTCAGCACGCCCTCGGCATCCGCCAGCGGGCGGCGGGTCGCTGCGGTTATCGCCGCAATGCCCGGCGCCTGGATCAGCATTCGAAGTAAGTGCCCACCAACTAATCCGGTAGCCCCTGTTATTAGCACCTGGCTCATTATGCCCCCTGAAAAATCAGCCCTTCAGCGGCAGACGCCGCGGTAACAAGAGTATGTGGGAAAGATGGGACTCTGCACGTCCGTTACGGGCTTTCACTCGCTATCGGAATGACGTAGCCAGTGTAACTTGGTGCCGAACCCCAGCGTGTTATCGGTGAACTTGAGCTCATCCGGACGGATTTCCCAGACCGGCGCCCGCAGCATCCTGGCGATCGGAAAGCGGGTGACGTACCGCGCGCGCATCACCGCTTCCTCATCACCTGAAAGACGACGAATTTCACCTTTGAACTGGACGCCGCGAATACGGGCAACGGTTTTCGGCTGGCCATTTACGGTGCCGGCGACCTTTGCACGCTGGCCGGTCATCTGCCCGTGGCGGGTATTGTCATCACTGAGGAGATAGAAGGCGACGTTTTGCGAGTCATACACATAGAACGCATTGGCGCACCACAGCTCTTCCTCGCTGGCAACGCACCAGGTAATCACATGCTGTTTGCCAAGCCAGCGGCTGATAGCAGCGAGCGTATCCATCTTTACTCTCCGGTATGTTATGGTGCATCTACCTTAACATACCGATATTTCTACCGTGCGCTGGTTTCTCTATTTGATACGTACCGCCGATAATCGCCTTTACACCGGGATTACTACCGATGTTGCGCGCCGTTTTTGTCAGCATCAGGATGGCAAGGGAGCAAAAGCATTGCGGGGAAAAGGCGAACTGCAGCTGGCGTTCAGCCAGGAAGTTGGTGAACACTCACTTGCACTACGAGTGGAGTATCGCATCAAGCAGCTAACGAAGCGCCAGAAAGAGCGCCTCGTTGCCGGAGATGGTTCTTTTGAGACTCTGCTGGAGAGCCTCAGAGGCGGTTAAAGCGATCGCTGTACTCCACCAGCCCATGCACCCCTTCCAGCGCGTCATCGGCCAACGGGCGCACCTGGAACGCCTCGGCGGTATCCGCCCAGCGGCAACGCAGATCGAAGCGGGCTGCCGGCTCAAAGCCGAGGCGGCCGTAGAAGGCCGGATCGCCCAGTGTCACCACTGCGGCATAGCTAAACTCATTCAATGAATCCAGCCCTTCGTAGACCAGCTGGCTGCCGATTCCCTGGCCGCGATAATTTTCATCTACCGCCAGCGGCGCCAGCCCAACCCACTGCAGTTCTTCGCCTTCAACGGAGACCGGGCTGAAGGCAGCATAGCCAATAACCTGCCCTTCATCATCTGTCGCCACCACGCCCAGCGTGATCAGACCGTCTTCACGTAAATCGTGCACCAGCTGCGCTTCGGCATCGCTGCCAAACGTACGGCGCAATAACGCGTCGATTCCCGGTGCATCAATCCCAATTTCAACTCGAATCAGCATGCCTCACCTACCGATGTCTGTTCAGGTTTCCGCGGGCCGTTCAGCCCCGCTTCAACAAAGTCAGCCAGCTGCAGCAGCATCACGCGCAGCGCTTTTGGCATCTGCTCCAGCTCAATGGCATCCATCAGGTTTTTTACATACAGCCCCAGCTCAGTATCACCTTCGATGACCAGCCGACGCTGGAAGAACAACGTATCCGGATCCTGCTTACGCGCGGCGATCATCAGCAGATCGCTGGCATCGGCGCTGAAGCTCACATCCGCTTCGGCCGTAGAGCTGACCACCAGACGCCCTTCGCTCACCGAGGTATACCACAGCAGACCGATATCACGCACATTAATACTTAACCAGCGGCCTTCGAGAAAATCCAGTTCGCCATCTTCCAGAGCCTGACGAAACTGCCAGCTTAATACCTGCTCCAGCACCTGGCGCTTGAGGGCAAAAGGCGCCAGCTTAACCGGCACGCTCATCAAAGACGGGCCAAAGTGGACCAGCCGGGAACGCAATTTATCCAACACAAGCCTTACTCCATGAAAGCAATAGTTCCGCTATTGTGCCATATCAAATAAACGACATAGCGGCGTAAATCAACAAAATCACAACGACGGATACCTATTATTGGCGCCGTCAATACGCTTTTAACTGCCTCAAATCAAAAATTGTCACCAGAAGGTTAACTAAAATCCCTGCTCATTAACCCTATCAGCGTCCCTACGGGCCGCATTTTTCAGGAAAAATTATGGAGCTGCTCTGCCCAGCCGGCAACCTTCCGGCACTTAAGGCGGCCATCGAAAACGGTGCCGATGCCGTCTATATCGGGCTGAAAGATGACACTAACGCCCGCCACTTTGCCGGCCTTAATTTCACCGAAAAGAAACTGCAGGAAGCCGTTAGCTTTGTGCATCAGCACCGTCGTAAGCTGCATATCGCGATCAATACCTTTGCACATCCTGACGGTTATGCCCGCTGGCAGCGCGCGGTAGACATGGCGGCACAGCTGGGCGCGGATGCCTTAATCCTTGCCGATATCGCCATGCTGGAATACGCCGCGGAGCGTTATCCGCATATTGAACGCCACGTTTCGGTACAGGCGTCGGCAACCAACGAAGAGGCGGTGCGTTTCTATCACCGCAATTTCGATGTCGCCCGCGTTGTGCTACCGCGCGTGCTCTCGATTCATCAGGTAAAACAGCTGGCCCGCACGACGCCGGTTCCGCTGGAGGTCTTCGCCTTCGGTAGCCTGTGCATCATGGCAGAAGGCCGCTGCTACCTCTCTTCCTACCTGACCGGCGAATCGCCGAATACCGTCGGCGCCTGTTCACCTGCGCGCTTTGTCCGCTGGCAACAAACGCCGCAGGGTCTGGAATCACGCCTCAACGAAGTGCTGATCGATCGCTATCAGGATGGCGAAAATGCGGGTTACCCGACGCTGTGCAAGGGCCGCTATCTGGTCGATGGCGAGCGCTATCATGCGCTGGAAGAGCCAACCAGCCTGAATACGCTGGAGCTACTGCCGGAACTGATGGCGGCCAATATTGCGTCGGTGAAAATTGAAGGTCGTCAGCGCAGCCCCGCCTATGTCACCCAGGTGGCGAAAGTCTGGCGCCAGGCGATCGATCGCTGCAAAGCCGATCCGCAAAACTTTATTCCGCAATCCGCATGGATGGAGACGCTCGGTGCCATGTCCGAAGGGACACAAACCACCCTTGGCGCCTACCACCGTAAATGGCAGTGAGAAAAGTAATGAAATATTCATTAGGGCCGGTGCTTTACTACTGGTCGAAAGAGACGCTGGAAGATTTTTACCAGCAGGCCGCACGTTCCAGTGCCGATACTATCTATCTGGGCGAAGCCGTATGCAGCAAACGCCGCGCCACCAAAGTGGGCGACTGGCTGGAGATGGCGAAAGCGCTGGCGGGCAGCGGTAAGCAGGTGGTGCTCTCCACGCTTGCGCTGGTGCAGGCCTCTTCCGAACTCAATGAGCTGAAGCGCTATGTCGATAACGGCGAATTTCTGATCGAAGCCAGCGACCTTGGCGTCGTCAATATGTGCGCAGAGCGCAAACTGCCTTTCGTCGCCGGACATGCGCTCAACTGCTATAACGCCGTCACCCTGCGTCTGCTGCGTAAACAAGGAATGATGCGCTGGTGCATGCCGGTTGAGCTGTCTCGCGACTGGCTGGTGAACCTGCTCGCCCAGTGCGAAGAGCTCGGTCTGCGCGATCAGTTCGAAGTGGAAGTCCTGAGCTACGGCCACCTGCCGCTGGCCTACTCTGCCCGCTGCTTTACCGCACGTTCCGAAGATCGCCCGAAAGATGAATGCGAGACCTGCTGCATCAAGTACCCGAACGGGCGCAGCGTGCTGTCCCAGGAAAATCAGCAGGTGTTTGTCCTGAACGGTATTCAGACCATGAGCGGCTATGTCTATAACCTCGGCAACGAACTGGCGTCGATGCAGGGGCTGGTCGATATGGTGCGCCTGTCACCGCTGGGCAACGATACCTTTGCTATGCTCGATGCTTTCCGCGCCAATGAAAACGGCGCCTCGCCGTTGCCGCTGATCGCCAACAGTGACTGTAACGGTTACTGGAAACGACTGGCCGGGCTGGAACTGCAGTCCTGAAAATAGCTCGCTTTGTTAACAGCATGCTTCGTCTTTTCATGCAGTATGAAAGCTGCAGCTTTTCTGGCTGGCGCTCGCTGAATGCGCCAGGCTGGAAGAAGACCTTCAATCTGATGACGATGCTGTAACAAAGTGAGCCTTTATGACTGACAAATCTATTCCGTTCTCGGTGCTCGATCTGGCACCGATCCCCGAGGGTTCTTGCGCCAAAACGGCCTTCTCGCACTCTCTGGATCTCGCTCGCCTGGCTGAAAAACGCGGCTATCACCGCTATTGGCTGGCGGAACATCACAACATGGTTGGCATTGCCAGCGCCGCAACATCGGTGCTTATCGGTTATCTGGCGGCGAATACCACGACGCTGCATCTGGGATCCGGTGGCGTGATGTTACCCAACCATTCACCGCTGGTGATCGCCGAACAGTTCGGTACGCTCAATACCTTATATCCCGGGCGTATCGACCTGGGGCTTGGCCGTGCGCCGGGCAGCGACCAGCGTACGATGATGGCGCTCCGCCGTCATATGGGCGGGGATGTTGATAACTTCCCGCGCGATGTCGCCGAACTGGTGGACTGGTTTGATGCCCGCGATCCCAATCCGCACGTGCGCCCGGTTCCCGGTTACGGAGAGAAGATCCCGGTGTGGCTGTTAGGCTCCAGTCTGTACAGCGCGCAACTGGCGGCGCAGCTTGGCCTGCCCTTTGCCTTCGCTTCGCACTTCGCGCCGGATATGTTATTCCAGGCGCTGCATCTCTACCGCACCCAGTTCAAACCGTCCGAACGCTTAGCGAAACCGTACGCCATGGTATGTATTAATATCATCGCCGCCGATAGCAACCGTGATGCCGAATTCCTGTTCACCTCGATGCAACAGGCATTCGTGAAACTGCGTCGCGGCGAAACCGGTCAGCTGCCGCCGCCGGTGGAAAATATGCATCAACTGTGGTCTGCCTCAGAACAGTATGGAGTCCAGCAGGCGCTCAGCATGTCGCTGGTTGGGGATAAGGCCAAAGTCCGCCACGGGCTGGAATCCATTTTGCGGGAAACCCAGGCCGATGAGCTGATGGTGAACGGCCAGATCTTCGATCATCAGGCGCGCTTGTATTCGTTTGATTTAGCGATGCAGGTGAAAGAGGAGTTGCTGGGGTAGTTTTTTGCCGGATGACGGCGGCGTCTTATCCGGCCTGCTCATCCCCTGTAAGCCCGGTCAGACTTGCGTCACCGGGCATTGTGGCTTCGAGTTGGTGGGGGCGTTTTTGCCGGATGACGGCGGCGTCTTATCCGGCCTGCTCATCCCCTGTAAGCCCGGTCAGACTTGCGTCACCGGGCATTGTGGCTTCGAGTTGGCGGGGGCGTTTTTGCCGAATGACGGCGGCGCCTTATCCGGCCAGCTCATCCCCTGTAAGCCCGGTCAGCTTCGCGCCACCGGGCATGCTGTTTACTGGTAAACAGGCAACAGATTAAAGCTCGATAAGAAATGCACGATAATGTTACCGGCGCCAAACAGCAGAATCAGCACAATCATCGGCGTTCCACCCCAGACACGAAACTGTGGGCTGCCGAAGCGCTTGCGCGATGCGCGGGCCAGCAGCGCCGGGACAATCGCCGCCCAGATGGTTGCGGCCAGACCGGCATAGCCGATGGCATACAGGAAACCATTGGGCTGCAGCAGGCCGCCGATGATCGGTGGAACAAAGGTCAGGAGCGCGGTCTTAAAACGGCCGAGAGCAGAATCATCAAAACCAAACAGGTCCGCCAGGTAGTCAAACAGGCCCAGGGTTACCCCAAGGAAAGAGCTGGCAACGGCGAAGTTCGAGAACACCACCAGTAACAGATCCAGACTACGGCTGTTGAGCACCCCACTCAATGCCTGTACCAGCACATCAATATTGCCGCCCTTCTGCGCGATACCGATAAACTCAGGGCGTGGAATGTTGCCCATCGTCACCAGTAACCAGACGACATACAGCCCCAGAGCCAGCAGCGTGCCGTAAACCAGGCAACGGGTTATGGTCCGGGGATCTTTGCCATAATACTTCATCAGACTCGGTACGTTACCGTGATAGCCAAAGGAGGCCAGGCAAAACGGGAGGGTCATCAACAGGTACGGCGTGTAGGATGCATTCTTTTCGGCGACGTTAAACAGTGTCGTCGGCTCAACGTGCCCCAGCAGACTTCCGAAGGTCAGGAAGAAGGTAATAACCTTGGCTCCCAGTACGATTGCCGTCATTCGGCTCACCGCTTTGGTACTCAACCAGACGATAAAAGCCACCAGCAGCGCAAAGCCAAAGCCCGCTGCCCGCGCCGGCACATGCAATGAAAGCTCTGAGAAGGTATGGTGCAGTATGGAGCCGCTGGCCGAGATATAGGCGTAGGTCAGAATATAGAGCACAAAAGCGATCGATAGACCGTTGACCAGATTCCAGCCTTTCCCCAGCAGATCTTTGGTGATGGTGTCGAAGCTGGAGCCAATACGGTAGTTCAGGTTCGCTTCCAGAATCATCAGTCCGGAATGGAGCATGCAAAACCAGGTAAAGATCAGCGCAGCCAGCGACCAGAAGAACCACGCACCGGACATGACCACCGGCAGCGAAAACATGCCTGCGCCAATGATGGTCCCGCCGATTATCACCACGCCGCCAAATAAGGACGGTCGGGTTGCCGTAGTGGTAAGTGTCGCCATTTGCCGAAATCTCCAGTCATTCATGCTTTTCGTTGTTAACGCGCAGCACTGTACCAGTACACGAGTACAAAAGAAATAAAAAAAGCCCCAATCATCACGATCGGGGCTGTATTATTTACTTTACGCTAGCGGAGTGCGCTAATTACGCATCGCCACCGAAACGACGACGACCAGCGGAATCATCACGGCGCGGAGCCGCAGCTGCATCATCACGACGCGGGGCACGAGCACCGTCACGACGTTCGCCGCTGAAACGACGACCATCACCACGGCCGCCTTCACGACGCTCACCACCACCGAAGTTGCGGCCGCCTTCACGACGTTCGCCACCGAATGCGCGACCGCCTTCACGGCGCTCACCACCGCCACGACGCTCGCCGCCACGGTCCGGACGCGGCTGAGCATCGCCCAGCAGCTGCATGTTCATCGGCTTGTTCAGGATGCGAGTACGAGTGAAGTGCTGCAGAACTTCGCCCGGCATGCCTTTCGGCAGTTCGATCGTGGAGTGGGTACCGAACAGCTTGATGTTACCGATGTAACGGCTGCTGATGTCGCCTTCGTTAGCGATAGCGCCAACGATATGACGAACTTCAACGCCATCATCGCGGCCCACTTCAATGCGATACAGTTCCATATCGCCCACGTCGCGACGTTCGCGCTTAGGACGATCTTCACCGCTACGCTCCGGACGGTCGCCACGCGGACCACGGTCGTTGCGGTCGCCACGGCGCTCGAAACGATCGTCACGGTCGCGGAATTCACGCTTAGGACGCATCGGTGCATCCGGCGGCAGAATCAGCGGACGTTCGCCCTGAGCCATTTTCAGCAGGGCTGCGGCCAGGGTTTCGATATCCAGCTCTTCACCTTCAGCAGACGGCTGGATTTTCGCCAGCAGCGCACGGTACTGATCCAGATCGCTGCTTTCCAGCTGCTGCTGAACTTTGGCGGCAAATTTTTCCAGACGGCGTTTGCCCAGCAGTTCTGCGTTCGGCAGTTCGACTTCCGGGATCGTCAGCTTCATGGTGCGTTCGATGTTACGCAGCAGGCGGCGTTCACGGTTCTCAACGAACAGCAGCGCGCGGCCAGCACGACCCGCACGACCGGTACGGCCGATACGGTGAACGTAAGACTCGGAGTCCATCGGGATATCATAGTTAACAACCAGGCTGATACGCTCAACGTCAAGGCCACGAGCCGCAACGTCGGTCGCAATCAGAATATCCAGACGACCATCTTTCAGACGCTCCAGAGTCTGCTCACGCAGCGCCTGGTTCATGTCGCCGTTCAGCGCGGCGCTGTTGTAGCCGCTACGCTCCAGCGCTTCAGCCACTTCCAGGGTCGCGTTTTTGGTACGAACGAAGATAATCGCCGCATCAAAATCTTCCGCTTCCAGGAAACGCACCAGCGCTTCATTTTTACGCATACCGTAAGCAGTCCAGTAGCTCTGGCTGATGTCCGGGCGAGTCGTGACGCTGGACTGGATGCGCACTTCCTGCGGCTCTTTCATAAAGCGGCGGGTAATGCGACGGATCGCTTCCGGCATGGTGGCAGAGAACAGAGCGGTCTGATGACCTTCCGGGATCTGCGCCATAATCGTTTCTACGTCTTCGATGAAGCCCATACGCAACATTTCGTCAGCTTCATCCAGTACCAGACCGCTCAGTTTAGAGAGATCAAGAGTACCGCGCTTCAGGTGGTCCAGCAGACGACCTGGGGTACCCACAACGATTTGTGGTCCCTGGCGCAGAGCACGCAGCTGCACGTCATAACGCTGGCCGCCGTAAAGGGCTACCACGTTTACGCCGCGCATATGTTTAGAGAAGTCCGTCATTGCTTCAGCAACCTGTACCGCCAGTTCGCGGGTCGGCGCCAGCACCAGAATTTGCGGTGCTTTCAGCTCAGGATCAAGATTGTTCAGCAGCGGTAAAGAGAACGCTGCGGTTTTACCGCTACCCGTCTGGGCCATACCCAGAACGTCGCGGCCGCCCAGAAGATGCGGAATGCACTCAGCCTGGATCGGAGATGGTTTTTCGTAACCCAGATCGTTAAGCGCTTCAAGGATGGGAGCCTTCAGGCCCAGATCTGCAAAAGTGGTTTCGAATTCAGCCATGTAGTACGTGTGCCTCAAAATTAATGGCGGCCAGTCTACATAACTCAACGTGAAAATTTAGAGTAATTTTCATTGAAAAGTGTGAACCGGCTCAAAGTAGGTGTATTAACGAACAACAACGCCCTCACCCGTTAAGGTGATGGCAAACAAAAAAATGGGCTGATGTGTTCGTCAGCTATTGCTGGTCCGATTCTGCCAGGTCATCTTGCTCCTGGCCCAAGAGCGATAATTCCAACAATGCGTATCGGTGCTCAACGTAGTTGTGAACGTTGTTTGCGACCGCCAGTTTGAACAGTGCCGTAGCGCTGTCCTTGTCCCCCAGACTTAGGTAGTACTTACCTAAATAGAAGTTGGTTTCACTGAGATGCTCAGCGAGCGAGGTGTTATCCGTTGCGTCTGCCTTCAAACGGTCCATCAACGTTTTTTCGTTGATGTCGCTAAGGTAGAACTCGACAATGTTCCATCCCCATTGTTCTTTATCCGATTTGTCGAAGCGCTGTTTCAGTGCTTCAAGCGCCTGCTTCTCGTCGAGTTTACGCTCAGCGAGGTAAAGCCACAGGCTACGGAAAGGATCATTGGGATCGTCTTGATAAAACGCCAGCAGATCATCTTGCGCTAACTTAGCGCGACCGCCGTAATACAGGGCGATACCGCGATTCAAGTGCGCGTAGTTGTAAGTTGGATCAAGCTCAAGTACAGAATCAAACGCTTCATAGGCAGCATCAAAATTGCCTGCCTGCGTTAAATAAATGCCTAAGTAATTGAATACTTCAGGCATATCAGGTCGGATTGCCAACGCTTGTGAAAAATCATTTCGCGCTAATGCCCTCAGACCGAGACTATCATACAACACTCCGCGCTCATATAAAAGCTGTGCGCGTTCGTCATCGGTTAAAGCCCGACTGGCAAGAATTTGTTCCATGCGCGCCAGAATCACTTCTTGCTGCAAAGTCGGTTGCAATGGCACCGCGAGGACTGCGTCCTTACGCCAGGCAGAGTTGCTGCATCCTGCCAGCGTGAGAGCTGTCGCCACGAAACACCAGCGCAAAAAAGGCTTCATTTCCCACTCCCGAAGACAACGATTGGATGAACGTCCAGTTCCCCGGCTGCAAACAGGGCGTCCTGCCCGTAATACGCCCTCCGCCAACGCGGAGGGCAAACGGCAACCTTACTCGCCTTGCTCAGCAACCGGAGCTTCCGGTGCAGCGGCAGGCTGTGTCTGTTCAGCTGCTTCTTTAATGCTCAGACGAACGCGGCCCTGACGGTCAACTTCCAGAACTTTAACCGGCACTTCCTGACCCATCTGCAGGTAATCGGTCACTTTCTCTACGCGCTTGTCAGCGATCTGAGAAATGTGGACCAGACCTTCTTTACCGCCGCCGATGGCAACAAATGCGCCAAAGTCAACGATACGGGTCACTTTACCATTGTAAACACGGCCAACTTCGATCTCAGCGGTGATCTCTTCGATACGACGGATAGCGTGTTGCGCTTTGTCGCCATCGGTTGCTGCGATCTTCACGGTACCGTCATCTTCGATTTCGATGGTAGTACCGGTCTCTTCAGTCAGCGCACGAATCACAGAGCCGCCTTTACCGATCACGTCTTTGATCTTGTCCGGGCTGATCTTGATGGTGTGGATACGCGGTGCGAATTCGGAGATATCGCCGCGCGGCGCGTTAATCGCCTGCTCCATTACGCCCAGGATGTGCAGACGAGCACCTTTCGCCTGGTTCAGTGCAACCTGCATGATCTCTTTGGTGATGCCTTCAATTTTGATATCCATCTGCAGCGCAGAGATACCGTCGCGGGAACCCGCCACTTTGAAGTCCATATCACCCAGGTGGTCTTCGTCACCCAGAATGTCAGACAGAACGACGTAGTTGTCGCCTTCTTTCACCAGACCCATTGCGATACCCGCAACGGCAGCTTTCACCGGCACACCAGCATCCATCAGCGCCAGAGAAGCACCGCAAACGGAAGCCATGGAGGAAGAACCGTTAGATTCGGTGATTTCAGATACCACGCGAACGGTGTACGGGAATTCTTCCGTGGTCGGCATAACGGCCAGTACGCCGCGCTTAGCCAGACGACCGTGACCGATTTCACGACGCTTCGGTGAACCCACCATGCCAGTCTCGCCGACAGAGTACGGAGGGAAGTTGTAGTGGAACAGGAAGGAGTCAGTACGCTCGCCCATCAGTTCGTCAATGTTCTGCGCATCACGTGCGGTACCCAGAGTGGCAGTCACCAGCGCCTGAGTTTCGCCACGGGTGAACAGTGCGGAACCGTGAGTACGCGGCAGTACGCCAGTACGAACATCCAGACCACGAATCATATCTTTTTCACGGCCATCGATACGCGGCTCGCCTGCCAGTACGCGGCTACGCACGGCATTTTTCTCGATAGCGTGCAGGATTTCACCCAGTTCGTTAGCGTCCAGGGTTTCGTCTTCAGCAATCAGCGTCGCGATGGTTTCCGCTTTGATCACGTCAATCTGAGCGTAACGCTCTTGTTTATCAGTGATACGGTAAGCATCGCTCAGACGCGCTTCGGCCAGGGCAGCAACGCGCGCATTCAGCGCTTCGTTGACAGCTTCCGGCTGCCAGTCCCAGCGCGGTTTACCCGCTTCTTTAACCAGGTCGTTGATGTTCTGAATGACAATCTGCTGCTGCTCGTGGCCAAAGACCACCGCACCCAGCATCTGGTCTTCGCTCAGCAGTTCAGCTTCAGATTCCACCATCAGGACTGCCGCTTCGGTACCGGCAACAACCAGGTCCAGCTTACTTTCTTTCAGCTCATCCTGAGTCGGGTTCAGAACGTACTGGTCATTGATATAACCAACGCGAGCAGAACCGATAGGACCGTTGAACGGAATACCTGACAGGGACAGCGCTGCGGAAGCACCAATCATCGCCACGATATCCGGGTTAACCTGTGGGTTAACGGAAACAACGGTAGCGATAACCTGAACTTCGTTGACGAAGCCTTCCGGGAACAGCGGACGAACCGGGCGGTCAATCAGACGCGCGATCAGGGTTTCGCCTTCGCTTGGACGGCCTTCACGACGGAAGAAACCACCCGGAATTTTACCTGCTGCGTAAGTACGCTCTTGATAGTTAACGGTCAGCGGGAAGAAGTCCTGACCTGGCTTCGCTTTTTTCTGACCAACAACGGTAACGAATACCGCAGTGTCATCCATGCTAACCATGACAGCAGCAGTGGCCTGACGAGCCATCATGCCGGTTTCCAGCGTTACGGTATGTTGGCCGTACTGGAATTTACGAACGATCGGATTTAGCAAAATTCTATCCTTTATATCAATAGGTGACGCGATATCCACGACATAGCGTCAGTTGACCCGATCTCCTGCATCCTCGCGACTAATGACAACCTTTACCCGCCCCTGCGGATCAAGCCTCTCATTAGCCGCGCGAACCTCTGCACGAAGATCATTAATAGCAACAATACATGAGTTTTTAGTGAATTGCTGCCGCCTGGTCGAAAAAAGGGGCCCTGAGGCCCCTTTTTCTGAAACTCGCAGAATTAGCGACGCAGACCCAGACGCTCGATCAGCGAAGAGTAACGTGCAACATCTTTACGTTTCAGGTAGTCGAGCAGTTTGCGACGCTGGGAAACCATGCGCAGCAGACCACGACGGCTGTGGTGATCTTTTTTATGCTCGGAGAAGTGACCCTGCAGATGGTTAATCTGTGCAGTCAGCAGTGCAACCTGAACTTCGGTAGAACCGCTGTCGTTTTCGCCACGACCAAACTCAGAAACGATTTTTGCTTTAGCTTCAACGCTTAGAGACATTTTAAAACTCCAGATTTAAAAGAAAGAAAGGGTGCCGATCTCTAATTCAGCGACCCCTGATGCAACGCCCGAAAATGTTAAAACACTTTTGCGGACGTTAAGCGGCGATATTCTACCCGCAGCCGGCTTTTATCGCAAGAACAGCACTCAAGCCGGGTATTCGACAACCAGACGACGCGGCGCCACGCGGCCTTCATCGTCAATCTCACCCATACCGAGAAACTTACCGTCTTCACCTTCAGTGACCCGCACCAGGCCCTGTAGCGGGGCACCTGTTGTACGGACCGGGTTGCCATTCTTAAAGTAAACCGCCGATGTTTCGGGAATATTAACCAGCGGATAATCTGACGCCGGGCTGTCCATAGGCATCAGCAGCGGATCGAGCAGCTGCGCGGCGGGAATATCCTGTGCCGCCGCCTGTTCAACCAGCGCCTGTAGCTGCTCCAGCGTCACCATCCGCTCAACCGGATATTTGCTGACGGCCAGACGGCGCAGATAAATAACGTGGGCGCCACAGCCCAGTTTCTCACCCAGATCGTCGATAATCGTCCGGATATAGGTGCCTTTGGAGCAATGAATTTCCAGCTCCAGCTCATCCCCTTCGTGGCGGATAAACAGCAGCTCATAGACGTTAATCGGCCGGGCTTCACGCGGAACGTCAATCCCCTGACGGGCATATTCGTAGAGCTTTTTCCCCTGGTATTTCAGCGCCGAATACATCGACGGTACCTGTTGGGTTTCGCCGCGGAAACTGTCCAGCGCCGCCGCCAGCTGTTCGTCGCTGAAGGTCAGCGGGCGCTCTTCCACCACCTGGCCATCGGCATCAGAGGTGTCGGTACGCTGTCCGAGCTTCGCAATCACACGATAACGCTTATCGGAATCCAGCAGATACTGGGAAAACTTGGTGGCTTCCCCGAGGCAAATCGGCAGCATGCCGGTTGCCAGCGGATCCAGCGCCCCGGTGTGCCCTGCGCGATTCGCATTATAGATACGTTTGACTTTCTGCAGTACATCGTTGCTGGACGCGCCCTGAGGTTTATCCAGCAACAGCACGCCATGCACATCGCGACCGCGACGACGAGGACGACTCATCAGTCCTCCTTGCTGTCGTCCGGGTTCACACGACGCTCATCGTCATGCTTCACCACGCTGGTCACCAGGTTAGACATACGCATCCCTTCAACCAACGAGTTGTCGTAGAAGAAGGTCAGTTCCGGCACGATACGCAGCCGCATTGCTTTCCCCAGCAGGGAACGGATAAAGCCGGATGCTTCCTGCAATGCTTTGATGCCGGCTTTCACCGCGGCTTCGTCTTTGTCGTTCAGAAAGGTCACGAAGACTTTGGCATAAGCCAGATCGCGAGACATTTCAACGCCAGAAACGGTGGTCATCATGCCCAGACGCGGGTCTTTAATTTCGCGTTGCAGGATGATAGCAATCTCTTTTTGCATCTCCTGAGCCACGCGCTGCGGGCGACCAAATTCTTTCGCCATAATAAATTCTCCAGATAAAGACAAAAAAGGGGCCATAAGCCCCTTTTTAGAATTATTGCCGGGTGGCGCTATGCTAACCCGGCCAACGCTAGTCAATCGTCTAAGGATTTGGGGGCAACACAGGCGGCAGGCTCATCAATCCCCGGGAGCATAGATAACGATGCGACCGGGGTGAACGAGCGCAGCCAACGCAGTGGCGGCCCAAAAGTCGACGAAGATTACGCGATGGTACGCTGAATCTCGATGATCTCGAACACTTCGATCATATCGCCAACGCGAACGTCGTTGTAGTTCTTCACGCCGATACCACATTCCATGCCGTTACGGACTTCGTTAACGTCATCTTTGAAGCGGCGCAGGGATTCCAGCTCGCCTTCATAGATAACCACGTTGTCGCGCAGTACGCGGATTGGGTTATGACGTTTAATCGTCCCTTCGGTAACCATACAGCCCGCGATAGCGCCGAATTTCGGCGATTTAAAGACATCGCGCACTTCAGCCAGACCGATGATCTGCTGTTTCAGTTCCGGAGAGAGCATACCGCTCATCGCCGCTTTCACTTCGTCGATCAGGTTATAGATGACGGAGTAGTAGCGCAGATCCAGGCTTTCCGCTTCGATAACTTTACGCGCTGATGCATCGGCACGTACGTTGAAGCCTACCAGGATAGCGTTGGATGCCGCAGCCAGGGTCGCGTCGGTTTCGGTGATACCACCTACGCCAGAGCCGATGATCTTCACTTTGACTTCGTCGGTAGACAGTTTCAGTAAAGAGTCGGAGATCGCTTCCACGGAACCCTGAACGTCCGCTTTCAGTACGACGTTCACTTCGTGAACTTCGCCTTCAGTCATGTTAGCGAACATGTTCTCAAGTTTAGATTTCTGCTGACGCGCCAGTTTGACTTCACGGAATTTGCCCTGACGATACAACGCAACTTCACGCGCTTTCTTCTCGTCACGAACCACGGTCACTTCATCACCCGCAGCCGGAACACCGGACAGACCGAGGATTTCCACCGGAATGGACGGACCCGCTTCCAGAACTTCCTGACCCAGTTCGTTACGCATCGCACGAACGCGACCGTATTCGAAGCCGCACAGAACGATGTCGCCCTTGTGCAGAGTACCTTCGCGAACCAGAACGGTTGCCACCGGACCACGACCTTTATCCAGGAAGGATTCGATAACCGCACCGCTGGCCATACCGTTACGTACCGCTTTCAGCTCCAGAACTTCAGCCTGCAGCAGGATAGCATTCAACAGGTCATCAATACCGGTACCCGCTTTCGCAGAAACAGGGATGAACTGAGATTCGCCGCCCCACTCTTCCGGCATAACGCCGTACTGAGACAGTTCGTTTTTAACGCGATCCATATCCGCTTCAGGTTTGTCGATCTTGTTGACCGCAACCACTACCGGCACCTGAGCCGCTTTTGCGTGCTGGATAGCTTCGATAGTCTGTGGCATCACGCCATCGTCGGCAGCGACAACCAGAACAACGATATCCGTTGCCTGCGCACCACGAGCACGCATTGAGGTAAACGCGGCGTGGCCCGGGGTATCCAGGAAGGTGATCATCCCGTTTTCAGTTTCAACGTGGTATGCACCGATGTGCTGGGTAATACCACCCGCTTCGCCGGATGCCACTTTGGTTGAACGAATATAGTCCAGCAGAGAGGTTTTACCGTGGTCAACGTGACCCATGATGGTCACAACCGGTGCACGGGCTTCTGCCGCCGCGCCGGTATCACGGTCGCTCATTACCGCTTCTTCCAGTTCGTTCTCACGACGCAGGATAACTTTGTGGCCCATCTCTTCGGCAACCAGCTGTGCGGTTTCCTGGTCGATGACCTGGTTGATGGTCGCCATCGCGCCCAGCTTCATCATCGCTTTGATGACCTGAGAGCCTTTGACCGCCATCTTGTTAGCCAGCTCGCCAACGGTGATGGTTTCACCGATGATAACGTCACGGTTTACAGCCTGCGCAGGCTTCTGGAAGCCCTGTTGCAGAGAAGAACCTTTACGCTTGCCGCCTTTGCCGCCACGAACGGCTGCACGGGCTTCTTCACGATCGGCTTTGGATTCGGCGTGTTTGTTGCCTTTCTTCGGACGCGCAGCTTTGCTGTTGCGACCGCGGCCACGACCGCCTTCAACTTCGCGATCGTTATCATCTTCAGCCTGACGGGCGTGCTGAGACGTCGTCACGTGATAATCGCTGGTTTCTTCTGGAGCTTCTGGTGTTTCGGTCCAGTTCTTTTCGTTTTCTGCAGCCATACGGCGTGCTTCGTCCGCTACGCGGCGCGCTTCTTCTTCAAGCTTGCGACGTGCTTCTTCTTCCGCTTTACGTTTCAGCTCTGCTGCTTCGTTTTCACGGCGGATCTTTTCAGCCTGGGCGCTTTTTGTCATGTCGTCGGTTTGTTGATTGCTCACTTTGTCTTTTTCCGCAGCTTCACGTTTCGCTTTCTCAGCGACTTCACGTTTAGCTTGTTCTGCGGCCTCACGTTCAGCTTTTAATTGCGCCTCTCGCTTGGCAGCTTCTTCTGCCTCGCGATGGGCTTGCTCTTCCGCTTCACGCTGCGCCTGCTCTTCCGCGGCAAGGCGTTCTGCCTCTTGCGGATCGCGTTTCACAAAGGTGCGCTTCTTGCGGACTTCGATTTGTACCGATTTACTTTTACCACCGGTACCTGGAATATTTAACGTGCTGCGCGTTTTGCGCTGCAGCGTCAGCTTGTCGGGCGCCGAACCGTGTTCACGGTTCAGGTGCGTCAACAAGGTCTGCTTCTCTTGCGCCGTCACAGAATCATCAGCCGATTTGCGAATCCCTGCATCAGCAAATTGCTGTATCAGGCGATCCACAGAGGTCTGAATCTCTGAGGCCAGCGCTTTAATGGTCACATCTGTCATGCTGTTCCTTCCTGCTACAGTTTATTACGCTTCGTCGCCGAACCAACAAATATTACGGGCGGCCATGATGAGCTCTCCGGCTTTTTCGTCGGTCAACCCTTCGATATCAGCCAGATCATCAATGCCCTGCTCGGCGAGATCTTCCAGCGTACAAACACCACGGGCAGCCAGTTTGAAAGCCATCAAACGTTCTAAACCTTCCAGATTTAACAAATCATCGGCAGGTTTAGTATCTCCCAGGCTTTCTTCCTGAGCCAGCGCCAACGTGGTCAGCGCATTTTTCGCACGCTCACGAAGTGCTTCAACGGTGGCTTCATCCAGACCGTCGATTTCCAGCAGTTCTTTCACCGGCACATAGGCCAGTTCTTCCAACGTCGCGAAACCTTCTTCAACCAGCAGCGTGGCGAAATCTTCATCAATATCAAGATATTTCGTGAAGGTATCGATAGCCGCGTGGGCTTCAGCCTGATGCTTCGCCTGCAGGTCGTCAACGGTCATCACGTTGAGTTCCCAGCCACTCAGCTGTGAGGCCAGACGGACGTTTTGACCGTTACGGCCAATCGCCTGCGCCAGATTGCCCGCTTCAACCGCGATATCCATGGTGTGCTTATCTTCATCCACCACGATAGAGGCGACGTCAGCCGGTGCCATCGCGTTAATCACGAATTGCGCCGGGTTATCATCCCACAGGACGATATCGATACGCTCGCCGCCCAGCTCGGTTGAAACCGCCTGAACGCGTGCGCCACGCATACCTACGCAAGCGCCAACCGGGTCGATACGCTTATCGTTGGTTTTCACCGCAATCTTGGCACGAGAGCCCGGATCGCGAGCGGCGGCTTTGATTTCGAGAACTTCTTCGCCGATTTCCGGTACTTCAATACGGAACAATTCAACCAGCATTTCCGGCTTAGAACGGGTCACGAACAGCTGAGCGCCGCGCGCTTCCGGACGAACCGCATACAGGACACCGCGGATACGGTCACCCGGACGGAAGTTCTCACGCGGCAACATATCTTCACGCAGGATCACGGCTTCAGCATTGCTGCCCAGATCCAGAGTGATGTTGTCGCGGTTTACTTTCTTCACCACGCCGGTGATGATTTCACCTTCGTGCTCGCGGAACTGATCGACAACCATAGCGCGTTCAGCTTCACGCACTTTCTGTACGATAACCTGTTTCGCGGTCTGCGTAGTGATACGGTCGAAGGTGACGGATTCAATCTGGTCCTCAACGTAGTCACCAGGATTCATGCTTTCGTCTTCGTAGCGCGCCGCTTCCAGCGTAATTTCGCGCGTCGGCTGGGTCACTTCTTCAACGACCAGCCAACGACGGAAGGTGTCGAAATCACCGCTTTTACGGTCGATTTCTACGCGAACGTCGATCTCTTGTTCATATTTTTTCTTGGTTGCCGTTGCCAGAGCACTTTCCAGCGCTTCGAAAATCTTTTCGCGCGGCAGCGCCTTTTCGTTGGAAACGGCTTCAACAACAGCCAAAATTTCTTTGTTCATCGGGGCCTTTCACCTCAATCCAGACTGTTAAAAGTGGGGAACCAGGTTCGCCTTCTGGATGTTACTCAGCGCGAACACTTCATCTTTGCCTTCGACGGTTACCGTGATCATTTCACCGTCTACCGCTTTGATAATGCCCTGCCATTTGCGACGGTTCTGTACCGCCATACGCAATACCAGCGCGACTTCCTCACCGGAAAAACGCTCATAGTGTTCGGCGGTAAACATCGGGCGATCGAGACCAGGTGAAGATACTTCCAGGTTGTAAGCTACGGTGATTGGATCTTCGACATCCATGACAGCGCTGACCTGGTGGCTCACATCAGCACAATCATCAACATTGATGCCATCATCACTATCAATATAGATGCGCAGTGTGGATGTGCGACCGCGAATGAATTCGATGCCGACCAGCTCAAAGCCAAGCGCTTCAACCGGCGCCGTGAGCATCTCTGTTAATTTTTGCTCTAATGTGGACAAACCCACCCCCAAGACATAAAAAAAGGGCGTATAGCCCAGTTATTCTGAAGTCAGATAACAAAAAACCCCGATAAATCGGGGTTTTAGATAACTGAACCCTGCGATCGCAACTGCGATCTGGAACACCTTCCAGGAGAATTCTTTCAAATTCGGATACGAAGGACCAGGTCCTCACAGTATATTTGAAAAAGTACTCAATGGGAAAGTGGTTGCGGGGGCCGGATTTGAACCGACGACCTTCGGGTTATGAGCCCGACGAGCTACCAGGCTGCTCCACCCCGCGCCTGAAACGTGGCATATTTTACTCTTATTGAGCAAAAGACGCAAATACTGCTGGGATTTGGTACCGAGGACGGGACATAAAATCGTGGTAAAGTTTATTGATAAACTCTATATTTTGTCAACCTGTATTTCGTCTCTCCCTGTTCTCGTTTGTGCTGCCATCTCGCTATTTTTTAGCAAAAAAGCAATGAAGCACTTCCTGTCATCCGCAAAAGATGATTAAATGAAAACTCACAATTAATGCATAAAAATGCAATAAGAACTTGTTCCATTTGACGCCATTGCCACCGCATCTTTGGGTACGGAAAGCGCGCAGTCGCCAGCGCAGCGTCAAAGCTCGTGAAGATTATGCACTTTGTCCGCAGAAAAAACGGCAGGCAGAATAGTCAAATGGGACAGGTTCTACGACTTGATAAACCGAACTCACAACAGTCTATCTAGCAGGGTTTTATTTTATGACGACGATTCTTAAGCATCTCCCGGTTGGTCAACGTATTGGTATCGCTTTCTCTGGTGGTCTGGATACCAGCGCCGCACTGCTGTGGATGCGCAAAAAAGGCGCAGTTCCTTATGCCTATACTGCAAACCTGGGCCAGCCTGACGAAGAAGATTACGATGCAATCCCTCGTCGCGCCAAAGAGTACGGTGCAGAAGGCGCTCGTCTGATCGACTGCCGTAAACAGCTGGTCGCAGAAGGTATCGCCGCGATTCAGTGCGGTGCTTTCCACAATACTACTGGCGGTCTGACCTACTTTAACACCACCCCGCTGGGCCGCGCGGTGACCGGCACCATGCTGGTTGCAGCGATGAAAGAAGATGGCGTAAACATCTGGGGCGACGGCAGCACTTACAAAGGCAACGATATCGAGCGTTTCTACCGCTATGGTCTGCTGACCAATGCCGAGCTGAAAATTTACAAACCGTGGCTGGATAGCGACTTTATCGATGAGCTGGGCGGCCGTCAGGAAATGTCCGAATTCATGATTTCCTGCGGCTTTGACTACAAAATGTCCGTTGAAAAAGCCTACTCCACCGACTCCAATATGCTGGGCGCAACGCACGAAGCGAAAGATCTGGAATTCCTCAACTCCAGCATGAAAATCGTTAACCCGATCATGGGCGTCAAGTTCTGGGACGAAAGCGTCAAAATCCCGGCCGAGGAAGTGACTATCCGTTTTGAGCAGGGTCATCCGGTGGCGTTGAACGGTAATACCTTCAGCGATGACGTCGAGCTGATGCTGGAAGCGAACCGCATCGGCGGCCGTCATGGTCTGGGCATGAGCGATCAGATCGAGAACCGTATCATCGAAGCGAAGAGCCGCGGTATTTATGAAGCCCCGGGGATGGCGCTGCTGCATATTGCTTATGAGCGTCTGCTGACCGGTATTCACAACGAAGATACCATCGAGCAGTACCATGCCCATGGTCGCCAGCTGGGCCGCCTGCTGTATCAGGGCCGTTGGTTTGATTCCCAGGCTCTGATGCTGCGCGATGCGCTGCAGCGTTGGGTGGCCAGCGCCATTACCGGCGAGGTGACGCTGGAGCTCCGTCGCGGCAACGACTACTCCATCCTGAACACCGTCTCCGATAATCTGACCTACAAAGCCGAACGTCTGACGATGGAAAAAGGCGACTCCATGTTCTCGGCGGAGGACCGTATTGGTCAACTGACCATGCGTAATCTGGATATTACCGATACCCGTGACAAGCTGTTTGGTTACGCGCAATCGGGCCTGCTGAGCGCCTCTTCGGCTACCGGCCTGCCGCAGGTAGAAAACCTGGAAAACAGAGAAAAATAATCTGTTTTCAACTACGCTTTCAGCCGACGTTAATCCGTCGGCTTTTTTTTGGTCAACACTCAACGCCAGAAAAATCTTAGCCTGTTAATTTTTACCTGTCGCAATTTCTTATAATTACTGTCTATAATCACCCGAATACATTTATCCTTGACCCCGTGAGGATCGCGATGAATATTAATCCCCCGGTCAGGCCAAACCAGGCGATCAACCGCCTTCTGGAAACGCTCGAACCGTATGCTACACCAATGAATGTCGTTGCCAGAAAAAGGCTGACGCCGAACTATAAAGGTAAAGCGCAGCTCTATCTTTTAAAAAAAGGTGAGCTGTCCATCATTCGTTCATCTGATAAATTATTGATCGTTACCGTCTATGAACCTCATCTGTTTGGCGTCGCCGAGATACTTCAGCCAAGCCATAGCCACGCTCTGCGTGCTGAGGTCGCCTCCGAGGTTCTGCGTATCGACAGCGAGCATGCCATCAAACTGTTCCGCGAGCATAACCTGTGGGAAGAGGTGACCCGCCTGCTGGCATACCATACTTCCTATCTGGTGTACCGGGACGATCTGGTGTTGCAGCAACGTACCTACTCGGTGATTCGCAATCATCTGCTGGAGATGCTGCTGTTGCCGCAAGAGACGCGCCTGCGGGTCTCCATCCTCGAATATATTCAGGACCGCACCCATCTTTCACGCAGCAGTATTCTCAATGTGCTGTCGGCGTTAAAAAAAGGGGGATATATTGAGTTCGCCCGCGGTGGTTATTTACAAAGCGTAAGCTCACTTCCTGAAAAATTCTAATCATCCATCGTACTATTTATCGCTTATCTATTGTTGTCGGCGCCGGGTCGACTGAAGAATTTAAATTTAAACAAACAAATGATAACGACAAGCGATAAATAATTTTATTCTGGGCTCCTGTATTTATCACACTGATTGTGTGTTGAAAACTGAACAACAAGCTCAGGAATGAAGATGGTTCTCCTTATGCCGTTCACCGTCAATGCCTGCTTCGTGCGCAGGTTAGTCTCCTTGTGTCCCGGTGCACGGTACGACAATACCTGTTTCTGCAGCTGGCACTATGACTCTCTTCTTTGACCGCAATTAATCAGCCTGGTGGCCGATGCGTTGGGAAGAGATGTCTGATGTGAGGATTAACCCTCATCTGGCTGCAGGCATTTATGCCCCTTCAGGCACGAGGATGGGGGGAAATCAGGTGTTTCAGCTGTCCCTGAAACGCCTGATGGATGGGCCGTCCGTCAGCAGAGGGTGCGCTATCCGTATGTCACACCAGACTGGGCTGATCGTGCGATGTTTTAGCACGCCAGCAACGCTGGCAATAATCAGCAAAGCGTAAGTGTCGATACCTCTACCGCAATCGTGGCAATGGTTTCGCGCTTCAGTAAATAACGATTAAACCCAAAAACCCGTTAAATTTTTGCCCGAACGCCCGTATCGGGCATTTTTTTACCTGAAGGAATTCAACAATGAGCATGATCACTCCGAAATCAGTTCTGTTAGTTGCCGCACTCGGTGCCAGCAGCGCCGCCTGCGCATCGGTAAACTTACACGGAGAGGCGGGGGAAGAGTTCACTAACCTTTCCGCCAGCTTCGGTGCAGAAGAACCGGGTATGACTTTTAACGGCAACTGGGCACACAGCGATAATGACGGCGACGTCGCCGGGTTAGGCATGGGCTATAACTTTAACCTCGGTCCGTTTCTCCTGACGCTGGGAGGCAAAGCGCTCTATCTGAATCCGCAAGATAGCGATGAGGGTTACGCCGTCGCACTGGGCGGCGGTGCACAGCTCCCACTGGGCCAATACTTTACGCTTTTCGGTGAAACCTATTATTCTCCGGACTCCATGTCCAGCGGCGTCGATGACTACGTGGAAGCTAACGCCGGCGTGCGGATTAACGTGATTAAATCGCTGAATATTGAAGCCGGATATCGCTATATTGATATGGCGGGGAAAGACGCCCATCATGACAACACGTTGGCTGATGGCGCTTATGCAGGTTTCAACTTCCGTTTCTGATGCAAAAGGGGATTGCCGCCGGCAATCCCTCATTCATTTATGCCGCCACAGGAACGCCTTTCAGCAGGCGGTTGATCACCTGTAGTCCTGCAATGTTGTTCTCTTTACGATAAACCTCATTCATCGCTGACATCTGTTCCAGTTTGGTCAGAGCGCTGTAGACGTGGAACGCCTCGCTGTCTTTATCAAATATGTCTTTTTTAGAGACATCCTGCAGGTAGTTGTCTTTTAACGACCGGCTCAGGTTGCCGATAATCGCGCTATTATCCTGGAAACAACTGACCACCGCCTGAGCACTCTGCCCTGAAGGCTGCGCGCCACTCTGCAATACCGGCACCGTTAAGGTATTAATGGTGTCCACGGTATCCCCCGACGGCGTAGCACTGCATCCGGACAAACACAGGGCGCCGGCAATGATAAACGACCTGATTTTTTTCATGGCGTCACTTCACCTCTTCTGAATAGATGAGCGCGACTTTAGCGATTGCGGTGGGTTCAAGACCAGTGAAGAGTTATTTATAAATAAATAAGCGCCTGTCGAAGGCAAAAAAAAAGACGCTTTTCAGCGTCTTTTTTTCGGAATATTGGTACCGAGGACGGGACTTGAACCCGTAAGCCCAATCGGGCACTACCACCTCAAGGTAGCGTGTCTACCAATTCCACCACCTCGGCACGGATATAACTATTAGTGCGGGATATCGCTGCTCGGCTGTGCCGGAGCTGTTGGCTGAGTCTGCTCGGTTTTCGGCGCGCTCAGATTATCCCACTCACTTCCTTTATTGGTCTTGTTGCTGTTGATATTGCCCAGCACCAGACTGATGATGAAGAACAACGCTGCCAGAATACCAGTCATGCGGGTCATGAAGTTACCAGAACCACTGGATCCAAACAACGTGCCGGAAGCGCCTGCTCCGAAGGAGGCTCCCATATCAGCGCCTTTACCTTGCTGCAGCATAATCAGACCAACGAGGCCAATCGCTACAATAAGGAAAACAACTAAAAGAGCTTCTTGCATAATCAACCTGTTCCTTGCGGATTCGCCGCATACCAATTGCTTCAACCAATAAAGCGGGAGGTTTTAATGTTTCCCACTGAAGCGGGTGTGAATACTAACCAAAGCGAATGACCTTCGCAAGGGCAATTTCGGTGCATTGTATCAACTGCGGAAAAAAACAGCAAAAAACGATTTTTTGGCGAAGAAAAAGGCGGCAAGCGCCGCCTTTTTAAACACTTAGCACCCTGTCAGCCCGCATAATTATTTCACATTGCCTGGCGCTGACGGCAGCACTGCGCAGACGAGAAAATAAATAACCGGCTTAATCAGGCGTTTTTCACCGCATCGGCGATACGATGCGCGAACTCATGCACCTGCTCTTCGTGCTCGCCTTCGACCATGACGCGAATAAGTGGCTCAGTACCCGATTTGCGCAGCAGCACACGACCACGATTGCCCAATGCCGCTTCCACTTCAGCCATCACCGCTTTCACGTTTTCATGTTCCAGCGGGTTACCACTGCCTTCAGTGAAACGGACGTTGACCAGAATTTGTGGGAACATTTTCATGCCGCTACACAGGTCATGCAGACTCATGTGGTTACGCACCATCGCTGCCACAACCTGCAGGCTGGCGACGATACCGTCACCGGTGGTGGTTTTATCCAGCAGGATAACGTGGCCGGAGTTTTCCGCCCCGATACGCCAGCCTTTCTCCTGTAGCTTCTCGAGGACATAGCGGTCACCCACTTTAGCCCGGGCAAACGGAATGCCCAGCTGCTTGAGCGCCAGCTCCAGCCCCATGTTACTCATTAACGTTCCCACCGCGCCGCCGCGCAGCTGGCCCTGCCGCAGACCTTCCCGGGCGATGATATACAGAATCTGATCGCCATCGACCTTATTACCTTCATGGTCGACCATAATGACGCGGTCGCCATCGCCATCATAGGCGATACCCAGATCGGCTTTTTCGGCCAGCACGCGCGCCTGCAGGGCGCGTACGTCGGTTGCCCCGACCTCTTCGTTGATGTTGAGCCCGTTCGGCTCACAACCCATCGCGATCACCTGAGCACCCAACTCGCGGAACACATTCGGGGCGATGTGATAGGTCGCGCCATGGGCGCAGTCGACAACCACTTTGAGCGCATTCAGGCTCAGTTCGTTCGGGAAGGTGCCTTTGCAGAATTCAATATAACGCCCCGCGGCATCCACGATGCGGCTGGCTTTCCCCAGCTCAGCAGAATCAACGCAGGTGAGCTCTTTTTCCATTTCCGCTTCAATCGCCTCTTCTACGTTATCCGGCAGCTTGGTGCCTTCAATAGAGAAGAATTTGATCCCGTTGTCATAAAACGGGTTATGCGAAGCTGAAATGACAATCCCGGCTTCAGCACGGAAGGCTCGCGTCAGGTAAGCCACCGCCGGAGTGGGCATCGGGCCGGTAAAAGAAGCGGAAAGCCCCGCCGCAGCCAGTCCTGCCTCCAGCGCCGATTCCAGCATATAGCCAGAGATACGGGTATCTTTACCAATAATGATTTTGCGTGAACCGTGACGCGCCAGCACCTTGCCCGCGGCCCAGCCCAGTTTGAGCACGAATTCCGGGGTGATGGGCGCATCGCCTACGCGGCCACGGATACCATCGGTGCCAAAATATTTGCGGTTACTCATAACGTTTATTTTCCTTTGTGCTCAGGGTGGCTTCCACCACGCGTAGCGCTTCTACCGTTTCTTTGACGTCATGGACGCGAATAATCTGCGCGCCCTGCATCGCTGCAATCACTGCACACGCCAGGCTACCGCTGAGGCGTTCCGCCGGCCCGACGTTAAGCAGTTGGCCAACCATCGACTTACGCGACATGCCGACCAGCAGCGGGAGACCGAACTGGTGGAACTCGCCGAGTCGGGCAAGTAGCTCATAATTATGGGCAAGATTTTTACCGAAACCGAATCCCGGGTCGAGCAACAATTTCTCTTTTGCGATACCGGCCTGCTCACAGCGCACGATATGCTCGGTGAAAAAGCGCGCGACGTCGGCAAAAACATCATCGTACTTCGGCGCTTCCTGCATCGTTTTTGGCTGTCCCTGCATATGCATCAGACACACCGGTAGCCCGGTTTGCGCCGCGGCTTCCAGCGCCCCTGGCTCGGTCAGCGAACGGATATCGTTAATAATATGTGCGCCTGCCCGTGCGGACTCACGGATCACTTCTGGCTTCGACGTGTCTACCGAAATCCAGACTTCAAAACGCTGGGCAACCGCCTCCACAACCGGAATCACGCGCGCCAGCTCTTCCTCGACGCTCACATCCAACGCTCCCGGACGAGTCGATTCGCCTCCGATATCGATGATAGTCGCTCCCGCGTTTATCATCAGATTGGCATGCTTAACCGCCTCCACGAGCGAGTTATGTGTGCCGCCATCGGAGAATGAATCTGGCGTCACGTTAAGGATACCCATTACGTGAGGATGGGAGAGGTCGAGGGTTGAGCCCTGGGCTACGAGTTTCATCGCGAAATCCATGAATCCGGAAGGTTAATAAAAAGAAAAACCCCGGAGCGGCTGGCGCCCCGGGGTTTCAATAGACATAACAACATCAATAGCGGCTAACTTATTTGTCGCCCAGTTGCTCTGACATGGTGTTACCCGGGTTCGGCGTACGCGGTTCATCGACCGGACGCGGCGCACTCGGGGTGCCATTGTTGCCAGAATTATTGGTGCCGTTCGGATCTTCCCATCCCGCAGGTGGGCGAACTTCGCGACGAGCCATCAGGTCATCAATCTGCGGTGCGTCGATGGTCTCATATTTCATGAGCGCATCTTTCATCGAATGCAGGATGTCCATGTTGTCATTCAGAATCTGACGAGCACGGTTGTAGTTGCGTTCAACCAGCGATTTCACTTCCTGGTCGATGATACGTGCTGTCTCATCGGACATATGTTTCGCTTTCGCGACGCTACGACCGAGGAACACTTCGCCCTCTTCCTCTGCATACAGCAGCGGACCGAGTTTGTCAGAGAAGCCCCACTGCGTCACCATGTTACGCGCCAGGTTGGTCGCGACTTTAATGTCGTTCGACGCCCCGGTAGAAACATGTTCTACGCCGTAGATAATCTCTTCCGCCAGACGGCCGCCGTACAGGGTCGAAATCTGACTTTCCAGCTTCTGACGGCTGGCGCTGATAGCATCGCCTTCCGGCAGGAAGAAGGTCACACCCAACGCACGACCGCGCGGAATAATCGTCACTTTATGCACCGGATCGTGCTCCGGTACCAGGCGGCCGATAATCGCATGGCCCGCTTCGTGGTAAGCGGTGGATTCTTTCTGCGCTTCGGTCATCACCATGGAGCGACGTTCCGCACCCATCATGATTTTGTCTTTCGCTTTTTCGAACTCGACCATCGATACCACGCGTTTGTTGCCACGGGCAGCAAACAGAGCGGCTTCGTTGACCAGGTTCGCCAGGTCAGCACCCGAGAAGCCCGGGGTACCGCGCGCAATGATTGCCGCGTCGATATCCGGCGACAGCGGTACGCGACGCATGTGAACTTTCAGAATCTGTTCACGACCGCGGACATCCGGCAGCCCCACGACAACCTGACGGTCGAAACGGCCTGGACGCAGCAGCGCCGGGTCAAGTACGTCCGGACGGTTGGTCGCCGCGATAACGATAATGCCTTCGTTACCTTCGAAGCCATCCATCTCAACCAGCATCTGGTTAAGCGTCTGTTCACGTTCATCGTGACCACCGCCCAGACCAGCGCCACGCTGGCGACCGACGGCGTCGATTTCATCGATGAAGATAATGCACGGTGCCGCTTTCTTGGCCTGTTCGAACATGTCACGCACGCGAGATGCGCCCACGCCAACGAACATTTCCACGAAGTCAGAACCGGAAATGGTGAAGAACGGTACTTTCGCTTCGCCGGCGATAGCTTTTGCCAGCAGCGTTTTACCGGTACCCGGAGGGCCGACCATCAGGACGCCTTTCGGGATTTTACCGCCCAGCTTCTGGAAGCGGCTCGGTTCACGCAGGTATTCAACCAGTTCACCCACTTCCTCTTTCGCCTCGTCGCAACCGGCAACATCAGCAAAAGTGGTTTTGATCTGGTCTTCCGTCAGCATACGGGCTTTGCTTTTGCCGAAGGACATCGCGCCCTTTCCGCCGCCGCCCTGCATTTGACGCATGAAGAAGATCCAGACACCGATCAGCAAGAGCATCGGGAACCAGGAAATAAAGATGGAAGCCAGCAGGCTAGGTTCTTCCGGCGGTTCGCCAACCACTTTGACGTTTTTCGTCAACAGGTTATCGAGCAGCTTCGGATCGTTGACCGGAATGTAAGTCGTGTAACGGTTACTATCTTTCTTGGTAACGTTGATCTCACGTCCGTTGATACGCGCTTCGCGAACCTGGTCCTGGTTGACCTCTTGCAGGAAGGTTGAATAATCCACCTTACGGCCATTAGACTCGCTGGGCCCAAAGCTCTGGAATACTGACATCAGCACAACGGCAATGACCAGCCAGAGTATTAGGTTTTTCGCCATGTCACTCAAGGGATTAACCTCTTATTACAACTGTGTTAAAAACAGCGTCAGGATACTCTATATCCAGCGTCTTTCAAACTTTCGTTTGAAATCTACCGGTTATGGTTTACGCCCGGTCGCTACAATGTACACTTCACGCGAACGTGCGCGAGAAGAGTCCGGCTTACGAACTTTGACCTTCGTAAACAGGGAGCGAATTTCTCTTAGATACTCATCGAAGCCTTCGCCCTGGAACACCTTCACTACAAAACTACCACCCGGCGCTAATACATCACGAGCCATTCCAAGCGCCAGCTCCACCAAATACATGGCCCGGGGAATATCCACCGCCGGTGTTCCACACATGTTTGGTGCCATATCGGACATGACAACCTGCACTTTACTGTCACCTACGCGTTCAAGTAACGCTTTCAGAACTAATTCATCACGAAAGTCGCCCTGAAGGAAGTCCACACCAACGATTGGATCCATAGGTAAAAGATCGCAAGCGATGATGCGGCCGCTGTTTCCGATCTGCGTAACCGCATATTGCGACCAGCCACCGGGTGCAGCGCCGAGGTCAACAATGGTCATCCCCGGTTTAAAAATCTTGTCACTTTGCTGTATTTCATCAAGTTTAAACCAGGCACGGGAACGTAACCCCTTTTTCTGTGCCTGTTGAACATATTTATCGCTAAAGTGTTCCTGAAGCCAGCGGCTTGAGCTGGCAGAACGCTTTTTACCTGTCATTTAACATTCCCGTTTCGGGTTCATCATACTTTGCGACGTAAAAATCGACACGGTAGTTTGGCGATATATGGGAGATGGCGGTAGAATGAACCGTTTTCAATCCCAACGTAAGCAAAAAAATACGATGAATCTGAGTACTAAACAAAAACAGCACCTGAAAGGTCTGGCACATCCGCTCAAGCCGGTAGTTATGCTTGGCAACAATGGTTTGACCGAAGGGGTACTGGCCGAGATCGAACAAGCGTTAGAGCACCATGAGCTCATCAAGGTGAAAATCGCATCGGAAGACCGCGAAACTAAAACCTTGATCGTGGAAGCTATCGTGCGCGAAACCGGCGCCTGTAACGTACAGGTCATCGGTAAAACGCTGGTCCTGTATCGCCCAACTAAAGAGCGTAAAATCTCGCTGCCACGCTAAGAATATCCTGAATCTCGACACAACTTTGTGTAAAACGAGGGATTTCTACGGGTAGACGAGCAAAATGCCATGCTCCGGACGTTGATAAAAGGCCGCTATGCGGCCTTTTTCCTTTCTTTACAATCCATCAACATGGTAGCGGGAAATACGGATTAAAGGTACTCGACCTTGATAATTTCGTATTCTACTTCGCCGCCTGGTGTGCGGATTGTCACTACATCGTCCTGTTCTTTACCGATCAAACCACGGGCAATCGGTGAATTCACAGAGATCAGATTTTGCTTAAAATCAGCTTCATCATCACCCACGATGCGGTAAGTCTGTTCTTCATCGGTATCGAGGTTCAGGACCTTTACGGTTGCACCAAAAATCACCCGCCCGTTGTTCGGCATTTTGGTGATATCGATAACCTGTGCATTGGACAGCTTAGCTTCAATATCCTTAATGCGGCCTTCGCAGAAACCTTGCTGCTCGCGGGCTGCGTGGTACTCAGCGTTCTCTTTCAGATCGCCATGTTCGCGCGCATCGGCAATAGCAGCGATGATTTCAGGACGACGAACGGACTTCAGAAAATCCAGTTCTTCGCGAAGTTTTTCAGCACCACGTAAGGTCATCGGAATAGCTTGCATTTGTTATACCTCTTTATCATTCCTTCATAGAACGGACGCCGCCGTTCCGCCACCAGTCAGGCATTGAGCAGGACAGGAGCAAAAAGAAAACCGACCCGGAAAACATTCCCCAGGTCAGCAGCAATTTTCAATTTGATACGTATTTTACCCTGAAGTTCACTATGGGTCATCGTTTACTTTACAGGGTGTTGCACCGTAGTATGACGACCTGGTTTCAGGTTGTTAGCGCGAGATTATGCGATTTCCCAGATTTATCATCGGATTGACCGCCGGTATAGCGTTTAGCGCTCAGGCGGCGAACATTGACGAATATATCACCCAGCTGCCTGCGGGTGCTAACCTCGCCTTCATGGCGCAGAAGGTTGGCTCCCCGACGCCGGAGATAGATTTCCACAGCCAGCAGATGGCACTCCCCGCCAGTACCCAGAAGGTGATCACTGCGCTGGCCGCTCTGCTGCAGCTCGGGCCGAACTTTCGTTTTACCACCACGCTGGAAACCAAAGGCAGCCTTGATGGCGGCGTGCTAAAAGGCGACCTGATTGCCCGTTTTGGCGGTGATCCCACGCTGAAACGTCAGGATATTCGCAATATGGTGGCGACGCTAAAAAAAGCGGGCGTCCAGCGGATCGAGGGGAACGTCTTGATTGATACCTCGGTCTTCGCCAGCCACGACAAAGCGCCGGGCTGGCCGTGGAACGACATGACCCAATGCTTTAGCGCCCCGCCTGCGGCCGCTATCGTCGATCGTAACTGTTTTTCTGTCTCACTTTATAGCGCGCAAAAACCTGGCGATCTGGCCTTTATTCGCGTCGCGTCGTACTACCCGGTGACGATGTTTAGCCAGGTGAGAACGCTGGCCCGCGGCTCCGCGGAGGCCCAGTACTGCGAACTCGACGTGGTGACCGGCGACCTGAACCGCTATACCCTGACGGGTTGCCTGCCACAGCGTAGTGAGCCCTTACCGCTGGCTTTCGCCATTCAGGATGGCGCAAGCTATGCTGGCGTGATCCTGAAGTCCGAACTGACCCAGGCAGGGATTACCTATAGCGGTACGCTGCTGCGCCAGACTCTGGCGAACGATCCGGGAACCGTGCTGGCTACGACGCAATCAGCTCCGCTGCACGACCTCCTGCGAATCATGTTAAAAAAATCAGACAACATGATTGCGGACACCGTCTTTCGCACCATTGGTCACGCTCGTCTCGGGGTACCAGGTACCTGGCGTGCCGGTTCGGATGCGGTGCGCCAGATCCTGCGTCAACAGGCCGGCATTGATCTCGGTAATACGATTATTGCCGACGGTTCCGGTCTGTCGCGGCATAACCTGATTGCTCCGGCAACCATGATGCAGGTGCTGCAATATATCGCCCAGCACGATAATGAACTCAACTTCATCTCCATGCTGCCGCTGGCTGGCCACGATGGCTCGCTGCAGTATCGTGCAGGCCTGAATCAGGCAGGGGTCGATGGTAAAGTGTCGGCCAAAACGGGTTCTCTGCAGGGCGTTTACAACCTCGCAGGTTTCATCACCGCCGCCAGCGGGCAAAAAATCGCCTTCGTACAATACTTATCAGGCTATGCGGTACCGCCTGCGGATCAGCGCAACCGCCGGATCCCGCTGGTACGCTTCGAGAGTCGATTGTATAAGGATTTGTACCAGAACAACTAATACAAAGGGCCGCATCAAATGCGGCCCTTTTTAGTGCGTTCTGCACCGCTTTCCGGCATATCCGGGCAGCAGTCCTGCCGTCGCCCCGATCGGCAATGTACCGGGGCGCTCCAGCAACTTAACGCTTATAGATGAACTCGACGCCTTCTTCGTCGTCTTCGTCCCAGTCGTCATCCCAGTCTTCGTCGTCTTCGACTTCAACTTCGGCTTCTTCAAGCTGCTGACGGTGGTAGTCGTCCCACATAAACTCGACTTTTTCAGGCGCTTTCTCTTCCTGTGCATGAACGATTGGGTTCTCGATGATAAAGGTCATCACGTCCCAGCACAGATCTTTCACGCCCTGCTGGCTTGCCGCGGAGATCAGGTAGAACTTATCTTCCCAGCCCAGCGCATCGGCAATGGCTTTCGCCTTCGCTTCAGCTTCCGCTTTATCCATCAGGTCAATCTTATTGAAGACCAACCAACGTGGTTTTTCAGCCAGCTTCTCGCTGTATTTTTCCAGTTCACCGATGATAATGCGCGCATTCTCAACCGGATCGGAACCGTCGATCGGCTCGATATCGATGAGGTGCAACAGCACGCGGCAGCGTTCAAGGTGTTTCAGGAAGCGAATACCCAGACCTGCACCTTCCGCGGCGCCTTCGATAAGCCCAGGAATATCCGCAACAACGAAGCTCTTCTCGTTATCCATACGCACAACGCCAAGGCTCGGCACCAGCGTGGTAAACGGATAATCAGCCACTTTCGGCTTCGCCGCAGAAACGGCGCGGATGAAGGTGGATTTACCGGCATTCGGCATACCCAGCATCCCGACGTCTGCCAGCAGCATCAGCTCCAGCTGCAGATCGCGCTTGTCACCCGGCGTCCCCATCGTTTTCTGACGCGGAGTACGGTTGACGGACGATTTGAAACGGGTGTTGCCCAGACCGTGCCAGCCGCCTTTAGCGACCATCAGACGCTGACCATGCTTAGTCATATCGCCCATGACTTCGCCGGTCCCTTGATCGATAACGCGGGTCCCTACAGGCACTTTGACCGACACGTCTTTACCACGTTTACCGGTACAGTCGCGACTCTGGCCATTCTGTCCACGCTCAGCGCGGAAGGATTTTTCAAAACGGTAATCGATCAGGGTGTTCAGGTTTTCGTCCGCTTCCAGCCAGACATCACCACCATCACCACCGTCGCCGCCGTCCGGGCCGCCTCTCGGGATATATTTTTCACGGCGGAAGCTAACGCAACCATTGCCGCCATCACCTGCTACGACCAGGATTGTTGCTTCATCAACAAACTTCATTTTACTCTCCGAAAATCATTCGCCTGAGCGGGGCAGCGGTACAACCGCTTCACGCTTACGTAAGCCACCCCAAAGACGGTGGCCTATGGCGGAATACATCGCGCCCGCAACCACGACAAACGCACCGAGATAACCTAACAGGTTTAACATCGGTCTGGCGAAAACATCGGGCCAGGCCAGTGATAATAAATCTGAAAAAAGCAGCGTAAACAATGGCGTTAAGGTAATCAACGCGCTCACCTGAGCTGCCTGCCAGCGCGCCATGGCTTCCGCCAGCGCACCGTAGCCTACCAGGGTATTTAACCCGCAGAAAATCAGGCACGCCAGTTGCCAGTTGCTTAACGCCAGAACTTGTGAGAGCGTCGCCAACGGCAGCAACGCTATCGTACATAAAGTGTACAGCAAAAAGAGGATTTGCTGTGACGCCAGGCGGCGTAATAACACCTTTTGCGCGACGCCGTAGCTGACCCAAACCGCAGCCGCTGCAACGCCAAAAATTACCCCCCACGTGTAATCCGTCAGGCGGGTAAAAATCTCAATCAGGCTGGTGTTAAAGAACATCACCAGCCCGCAAATCAACATCAGTGCTCCCACGACCTGGGTACCACGCATTTTCTCCTTAAGGATGAATACGCTGGCCACCATCATACCGACTAGAGATAGCTGTCCGATCACCTGAGAAGCCGTGGGGCTAAGATATTGCAGGGAAGAGCTGAACAGAATGAAGTTACCAAACAGGCCGCCCGTCGCAATGGCCAGTAGAACCAGCCAGCGCGGTTTGCGAAAGAGGCGCAGCGGCGGCAGTTTACCTCTGATAGCGAGGATTGTGCCAAGGCCGATACTTGCCATCAAAAAGCGATAAAACACCACCGTCGGCGGCGCCATCACTTCAAGAACCTGCTTCATGGCAATGGGCAACGCTCCCCAGCACATCGCGGTGGTGAGGGCCAAAAGAATGCCAATGCCGGCCTGCTGCTTCATACCCGTTTTCCCTGCAGAAAAATATCCGGGATTCTAATGTAAAAAGCCCCGCAACACGTTGCGGGGCTTTAATCCGTTACCGGACCACGAAAAACTTACTCAGCAACGATGCTGATGTATTTACGGTTGTTCGGGCCTTTAACTTCAAATTTCACTTTACCGTCTGCTTTAGCAAACAGAGTGTGGTCACGACCGCAACCTACGTTGGTGCCTGCGTGGAATTTGGTGCCACGCTGACGAACGATGATGCTACCCGCCAGAACGGATTCGCCACCGAAACGCTTAACGCCCAGGCGTTTAGCTTCTGAGTCGCGACCGTTACGAGTTGAGCCGCCAGCCTTTTTATGTGCCATTTAAATCTCTCCTCAGGTCTTAGGCGCTGATGCCAGTAATTTTCACATCAGTGAACCACTGACGATGGCCCTGCTGCTTACGGTAGTGTTTACGACGACGAAACTTAACGATTTTAACTTTCTCGCCACGACCGTGAGCAACAACTTCAGCTTTGATTACGCCGCCCTCAACGAAAGGAACGCCGATCTTGATTTCTTCACCGTTTGCGATCATCAGCACTTCAGCGAACTCAACAGCTTCGCCAGTTGCGATGTCCAGCTTTTCCAGGCGAATGGTCTGACCTTCGCTTACTCGGTGTTGTTTACCACCACTTTGGAAAACCGCGTACATATAAAACTCCGCTTCCGCGCACCTCTTCGTGTGATTCAGAGTGCGCTATAAATATTCACAATAGGGCGCGAATATTACGCAAAACGCGAGCCTTTGACAAGAGCGATTAGCGATCAACGCAGAAAAAAAACACAACTTTCACGCTAACGTTTATCTATGGCAATTTTTCAGTACAATCATAGCTTCGTTTAATTCTATCTTAATCCTTCTGTGAACCCACCTGGATTCGCGGTAACAGGACATGTGGCCCGGCTTTTGCGATGAATTTAGAAAAAATCAATGAGTTAACCGCGCAGGATATGGCGGGTGTCAATGCGACAATCCTTGAGCAACTTGACTCAGATGTTCAGCTTATCAATCAATTAGGCTATTACATCGTTAGCGGAGGCGGTAAACGTATTCGTCCGATGATTGCGGTTCTTGCCGCCCGGGCAGTGGGTTACCAGGGCGACGCGCATGTCACTATTGCCGCACTGATCGAATTTATTCATACCGCCACCTTGTTGCATGATGATGTCGTTGATGAATCCGATATGCGCCGCGGCAAGGCGACGGCAAACGCCGCTTTTGGCAACGCAGCCAGCGTGCTGGTTGGTGATTTTATCTATACCCGCTCTTTCCAGATGATGACCAGCCTCGGCTCGTTAAAAGTGCTGGAAGTGATGTCTAAAGCCGTTAACGTCATTGCCGAAGGCGAAGTGCTGCAGTTGATGAACGTCAACGACCCGGACATCACTGAAGAAAACTATATGCGGGTAATTTACAGCAAAACAGCCCGTCTGTTTGAAGCCGCCGCACAGTGTTCCGGCATCCTGGCCGGTTGTACCGCAGAACAGGAGCAAGCGCTTCAGGACTATGGTCGTTATCTCGGCACGGCATTCCAGCTGATCGACGATTTACTGGACTACAGCTCTGATGGTGAGCGTCTCGGCAAAAACGTGGGTGATGACCTGAACGAAGGCAAACCGACGTTACCGTTATTGCATGCCATGCGTCATGGCACTCCAGAGCAGTCAGCGATGATTCGCGGAGCGATTGAGCAAGGCAACGGGCGTCACCTTCTCGACGCGGTTCTCGAGACGATGGCGACCTGCGGCTCACTGGAGTGGACCCGTAAACGCGCGGAAGAGGAAGCGGACAAAGCCATTGCGGTGCTTCAGGTCTTACCGGATTCCCCATGGCGTGAAGCGCTTATCGGTCTTGCCCATATTGCGGTACAACGCGACCACTGATTCCCCCTCCCCTGTTCCCGCGACGGCGCGGGAACAGGCCATAAAGTTCCAGTAAAATTCATGCCTCGCCTTATTTCCTGGTATATTCCGAATATCAAGACACCTTACAAGAACTTGTTAGAACTTAATTAAACCTGGGAGTATAGTCATTCCGTTGCTCATATATCAGGCAAGCGGGATCATCACCACCAGGAGAATTTATGGAAAAGTTCATCGACTGGCATCCGGCAGATATCATTGCTGGATTGCGCAAAAAAGGGACTTCGCTGGCAGCGGAGTCGCGGCGTAACGGCTTGAGTTCTTCAACGCTGGCGAATGCATTGACCCGGCCATGGCCAAAAGGCGAGCTGATTATTGCTCATGCGCTGGATACCAAGCCGTGGATTATCTGGCCCTCACGCTATCATGACCCGGTAACGCATCAGTTTATCGACAGAACGCAAATGATACGCCAGAAGAAAGAGAGCGAATGAAAGCGGTTCGCTGAGTGCAACAGGACGGAATAAAAAACAGCCCCCGGACACACGTCAAGGGGCTGTTATCACTACAGAGTTACTCGCCTTTTACGCGTTCGATATTTGCGCCCAGCGCCTGCAGTTTATCTTCGATGCGCTCGTATCCACGATCGATGTGGTAGATACGATCGACAATCGTGGTGCCTTCCGCGATACAGCCGGCCAGGACCAGACTTGCTGACGCACGCAGGTCGGTCGCCATCACCTGTGCACCGGAGAGCTGCGCCACGCCGTGGCATATCGCCGTATTGCTTTCGATCTCCGCGTGTGCACCCATACGGATCAGTTCCGGAATGTGCATGAAACGGTTTTCAAAGATCGTTTCGGTAATCACGCCGGTCCCTTCCGCAACCAGGTTCAGCAGCGTGAACTGCGCCTGCATGTCGGTCGGGAACCCCGGGTGTGGCGCGGTGCGTACATTGACGGCTTTCGGACGATTGCCGTGCATATCCAGGCTAATCCAGTCTTCGCCGGTTTCGATATCAGCGCCCGCATCGCGCAGCTTGGCCAGTACGGCATCCAGGGTATCAGGCTGTGCGTTGCGGCAAACAATTTTACCGCCGGAGATTGCCGCAGCGACCAGGAAAGTACCGGTTTCGATACGGTCAGGCAGAACGCGGTATACGCCGCCACCCAGACGCGCTACGCCTTCGATGGTGATGCGGTCAGTCCCCTGACCTTTAATTTTCGCGCCCAGCGTGTTGAGGAAGTTCGCCGTATCGACGATTTCCGGCTCGCGAGCGGCGTTTTCAATAACGGTGGTGCCCTCCGCCAGCGTCGCGGCACTCATAATGGTCACGGTCGCGCCGACGCTGACCTTATCCATCACAATATGCGCGCCTTTAAGACGTCCGTTAACCGACGCCTTCACATAACCTTCTTCCAGTTTGATCTCTGCGCCCAGCTGCTCAAGGCCGATAATATGCAAATCGACCGGACGCGCACCGATAGCACAACCGCCCGGCAGTGAAACCTGTCCCTGACCAAAGCGCGCCACCAGCGGGCCCAGCGCCCAGATAGAAGCACGCATTGTTTTGACCAGATCGTACGGCGCGCAGAAGACGTCGACCGGACCCGCATCGATCCAGACTGACCCATTGCGTTTCACTTTGGCGCCGAGCTGGCTCAGCAGTTTCATCGTGGTATCGATGTCTTTCAGTTTTGGTACGTTCTGGATCTCAATCGGCTCATCTGCCAGCAGTGCAGCAAAGAGGATCGGCAGGGCGGCATTTTTTGCACCGGAGATGGTGACTTCCCCCTGGAGGCGTGTCGGCCCCTGAACACGGAATTTATCCATTGATTCTGTTCTCTGTTAAGAATTCACATACGCTGCGGGGAACATCCCTGCAGCTTAAAAGCCGTTGAGTTTGCGGTCCCGGGCCCATTCTTGCGGGGTAAATGCTTTGATCGACAGAGCATGAATGCGGTTGTCGGCAATGTATTCCATCAGCGGAGCGTAGACTGCCTGCTGTTTTTTTACCCGGCTCATGCCGTCAAACATCTCACCCACAGCAATAACCTGAAAGTGACTGCCATCGCCAGAGACGTGGACTTCCTGAAGGGAGAGTGCGTTCATCAGCACGGTCTGAATTTCATGATTTTCCATGGGTTCAAATTTTATCTGGTAGTGAAAATAGCCCAACATCTTAGAGGAAAGTGGCGCGGTCTTAAATAAGCAAAAAGCCCCATCGAAGATATTGATGGGGCTTTCAGGATAACCTCAGCAGTAACGCACTGAAAAACTATGGGATCATATCGGCGGGAAGGTTGTAAAGACTGACTAAAGTTTGCAGGTTGTCGCTCTTGCCAGTCAGTTTCGCTTCCCGGCCCTGGTGGCGAATTAACGCCACAAAGTGCATCAGCAGCGCCAGGCCGGCGGTATCCACCCGGGTCAGCGCGCTCAGGTCGATAGTCGATACGCCATCGGTCGCTTGTGCACGGGCTTCCCAGAGCGGGACCAGCAGATCCTGGTCCAGCTCCCCGTGCAGCGCCAGTCGCTCGCCGTCGCGAGTCCAGCTCAGCTGCCCGGTCATTATTTTTTCTGTTCCAGAGTGATCGGCTGCGCGGAGATCGCTTTCAGTTGCGCGGTCAGGCCATCAACGCCTTTGGTGCGCAGCAGGTCGCTCCACTCGTTTTGTTTGGTGGTGATCATGCTCACCCCTTCGGCAATCATATCGTAAGCCTGCCAGTTACCGGTCTGGGTGTTTTTACGCCACTGGAAATCCAGGCGCACCGGAGGGCGGCCATTGGGATCGATGATCGTCACGCGAATAGGGATGATAGTTGCATCGCCCAGCGGTTGTTCCGGAGCAATTTGATAGGTTTGACCATGGTACATAGCCAGCGCCTGGCCGTAGGCCTGCTTCAGGTATTCACGGAAGGCGACAAAGTAGGCTTCGCGCTGCGCCGGGGTCGCATCTTTGTAATACCGGCCCAGCACCAGCGCGCCGGCATACTTCACCTGGACATACGGCATCAGCTCCTGGTCAACGATATCACGCAGATAGTTCGGGTTAGCCTGAATCCTCGACTGTTCATTCTTAAGACGATCGAAGGTCTTCTGCGCCGCTTCGTTCATCAGCTTATAGGGATTGGACTGATCCGCCGCCGTAGCAGCCGTCAAGGGAGCAATCACCAGCATGGCGATCATCATTAAACGTTTAAACATAGGGTGTCTCTCCTGAAATTAATGCGTCGTGGCGGCCGGTGGCGTCGCGCTAGTATGACTATCTGTCGCTGCCGAATCATCGCCAGAATTCTTATTGTCACTGCCCTTACTGCTATAAAGGAACTGACCAATCAGGTCTTCCAGAACCATGGCAGACTTGGTGTCCTGAATAGTGCTGCCATCTTTAAGGATAGACGTCCCCAGTTCCGGATCGTCGAAACCGATATTCAGCGCCAGATACTGTTCTCCCAGCAGACCTGAGGTACGAATAGCCAGCGAGCTGGAATCAGGAATATGGTTGTAGCTCTCATCAATATCGAGCGCGACCCGCGGCAGGTAGGTTTTCGGGTCAAGCGTAATATCCGCCACCCGGCCCACGACCACGCCGCCAATGCGGACCGGAGAACGCGCCTTCAGCCCACCAATATTGTCAAAGGTGGCATAGATACGATACGTCGGCTCGGTACGTAAAGAGGTCACGTTGGCGGCTTTGAGACAGACAAACAGCGCAGCCAGCAACGCAACCAGTAAGAACACACCTACCCAGATTTCACTTTTTTTCGTTTGCATGAACTCAATTCCCAAACATCAGCGCAGTCAGCACAAAATCCAGCCCCAGAACCGCCAGCGACGAATGCACCACGGTACGCGTCGTTGCCCGGCTAATCCCGGCGGAAGTGGGGATAGCGTCATAACCATTAAATAACGCAACCCATGTCACCGTAATGGCAAACACCAGACTCTTAATCAGGCAGTTAACCAGGTCCATTCGCCAGTCAACGGCATTTTGCATCGCGGTCCAGAAGAAGCCACTGTCGATGCCCTTCCAGCTTACGCCCACCAGCGAACCGCCCCAGATACCCACGGCGACAAAAATAATGGTCAACAGCGGTAGCGAGATAACCCCGGCCCAGAAGCGAGGTGAAATCACGCGACGCAGCGGATCGACCGCCATCATTTCCATGCTGGAGAGCTGTTCGGTCGCGCGCATCAGGCCAATTTCCGCGGTCAGCGCTGAACCCGCACGCCCGGCAAACAGCAGCGCAGCGACCACCGGACCCAGTTCGCGCAGCAGGGATAGCGCCACCAGCATGCCTAAACTGGTTTCCGCACTATAGGTGGTGAGCACCAGATAGCCCTGCAGCCCCAGAACCATGCCGATAAACAGCCCCGACACGATGATAATCAGCATCGATAGCACGCCAACGTTGTAGAGCTGGCGAACCAGCAGCGGCGCATGCTTACGAAATTCCGGCTTGCCCACCACCGCATTGAAAAGCATTAATCCGGCACGCCCGAAAGCCGCGGTCGTTTTAATTCCCCGGTGTCCGAGTGATGCCAGCACGTTTAGCAGCATCAGTTGCTCGCTCCCTTGCCTAATAAATCATGCTGATAGTCACCGGCCGGATAGCGGAACGGTACCGGACCATCGGCAATACCATCAATGAACTGGCGAACCCGAGGGTCGCCGTTTTCACGCAGCGACTGCGCGCTGCCGTGAGCCACGATTTTTTTGTCCGCCACGATATACGCGTAATCAGCAATGCTCAGCACTTCTGGCACGTCGTGTGACACCACGATACAGGTCACGCCCAGCGTGCTGTTGAGTTCTGAAATCAGCTTGACCAGCACCCCCATGGTAATGGGATCCTGTCCGACAAACGGTTCGTCGAACATAATCAGGTCCGGCTCCAGCGCGATGGCTCTGGCCAGGGCGGCGCGACGCGCCATCCCGCCTGAGAGTTCAGAGGGCATCAATTTCGCCGCTCCGCGCAGCCCGACCGCTTCAAGCTTCATCATGACGGTCGTATGCAGTAGCGCCTCCGGCAAACGCGTATGTTCACGTAGCGGATAGGCTACGTTATTGAACACGTTCATATCGGTGAACAGGGCTCCGGACTGGAACAGCATGCTCATCCGCTTACGCACGGTATACAGGCGCGAGCGTGACATCTGCGGCACGTTTTCACCATCGAACAGAATCTCACCTTTATCCGGCGGGATCTGCCCGCCGATCAGGCGCAGCAGCGTCGTTTTACCGATCCCCGATGGTCCCATAATCGCCGTGATCTTACCGCGCGGCACTGACAGCGAGATATCGTCAAAGATGACGCGATCGCCGCGAGAGAAGCGGATACCGCGTACTTCGACCAAATTCGCCAGAGTTTGGCTCATAAAATCATCCTTACTAAACATCCCTCGGGCTAAGCATGGCGCGTACCTTCGCCACAAACCCAACATTTTTACAGAATCTTACCTGCCTGGGTTAGCGAAAGCTGGCATTTGTTTTACTTTTGACAAACATAAAGTCAAAATTAAGAATTCGTTACGCTGCAGATGGACCGGTACAGCGAATCGACGATTATACCTGAAGAAAGGACTTTAGATGCTCTTAGCGACGGCTCTGTTAATAATTGGTTTACTGCTGGTAGTTTACAGCGCCGATCGTCTGGTCTACGCCGCTTCAATACTTTGCCGCATGATAGGGATCCCCCCGCTCATTATCGGGATGACGGTGGTCAGTATCGGCACCAGCCTGCCGGAGATCATCGTTTCCGCCGCCGCGTCTCTGCACGGACAGACCGATCTGGCGATCGGCACGGCGCTCGGATCCAATATTACCAATATATTATTAATACTCGGCCTCGCTGCCTTGTTGCGTCCATTTACCGTGCATTCTGATATCCTGCGCCGCGAGTTACCGCTAATGTTGCTGGTCAGTTTGCTGGCAAGCTTTGTGCTGTACGATGGGCAGCTGTCCCGTATGGATGGTCTTTTCTTACTGGCGCTAGCCCTGCTGTGGCTGCTGTTTACGATTAAAATCGCCCGGCTGGCGGAACGTCAGGGCAGCGATAGCCTGACCCGGGAACAGATGGCAGAGCTTCCACGAGAAGGTTCGCTTCCCGTGGCCCTGCTCTGGCTGGGCGTAGCCATGATTGTGATGCCTATGGCAACCCGAATGGTCGTGGATAATGCTACCGTGCTGGCAAACTACTTCGCTATCAGCGAGCTCACCGTCGGCTTAACGGTGGTGGCGATCGGCACCAGCCTGCCGGAACTGGCAACGACGATTGCCGGGGCACGAAAAGGGGAAGACGATATCGCTATCGGGAATATTATAGGCGCCAATATCCTGAATATCGCCCTGGTTCTCGGATTACCCGCACTGATCGCCCCGGGAGCGTTCGCACCTGAGGCCTTTACGCGCGACTACACCGTGATGCTGTTCGTCAGCGTGATATTCGCCCTGCTATGCTGGCGTCGCAAATGGCAACCCGGTCGCCTGGTCGGTGCGCTGCTGGTCGGCGGTTTTGTGGTTTGGTTGGCGATGCTGTACTGGGCAGCACCGCTCTTCGTTGAATGAATCGGGATAACACTATGTCGCAAATAGATTTGCCAACGGATTTTGACTTTCAACGGGTAGGACGCGAGGTCCTGGAAATTGAACGTGAAGGTCTGGCTCAACTCGATCAGTACATTAATGAAGATTTCACCCATGCCTGCGAGAAGATCTTCCGCTGCGCGGGTAAAGTCGTGGTGATGGGGATGGGCAAATCCGGCCATATCGGGCGTAAAATGGCGGCGACGTTTGCCAGCACCGGTACGCCGTCATTTTTCGTTCACCCTGGCGAAGCGGCCCACGGCGATTTAGGTATGGTGACGCCGAAGGATGTGGTTATCGCGCTCTCGAACTCCGGCGAGTCGAACGAGATCCTGGCGCTGATTCCGGTGCTCAAACGCCAGCAGGTTCCCCTTATCTGCATCACCAGCCGCCCGGAAAGCAGCATGGCGCGCGCGGCGGACATCCACCTTTGCGTGAAGGTACTGAAAGAAGCCTGCCCGTTAGGGCTGGCGCCCACCTCCAGCACCACCGCCGCGCTGGTGATGGGCGATGCGCTGGCGGTTGCTTTGCTGGAAGCGCGCGGCTTTACCGCTGAAGATTTTGCGCTGTCGCACCCTGGCGGCGCACTGGGCCGTAAGCTGTTGCTGCGGGTCAATGATATTATGCATACCGGTGATGAAATCCCGCACGTCAATGTGCAGGCCACCTTGCGTGATGCGCTGCTGGAAATCACGCGTAAAAATTTAGGCATGACGGCTATCTGTGATGATGACATGAACATCATCGGTATTTTCACCGATGGCGACCTGCGCCGGGTATTTGATACCGGTGTCGATATGCGTAATGCCCGTATCGCTGACGTCATGACGCCGGGCGGCATTCGCATTCGCCCCGGTATTCTTGCCGTCGATGCGCTGAACCTGATGCAATCTCGCCATATCACCTGTGTGTTAGTTGCCGATGGCGACCGCCTGTTGGGTGTGGTACATATGCACGATCTCCTGCGCGCAGGCGTAGTGTAAGTAAGGATAAAATAATGAATAATGCTGATGCTCTGCAGGAAACCTGCTACGGGCCAGTAAGCCCTGAGTTTATCGATCGGGCGGCGAAGATCCGTTTATTGATTCTCGACGTAGACGGCGTGCTGTCCGACGGTCTTATCTACATGGGCAACAGCGGTGAAGAGCTGAAGGCGTTTAATGTTCGCGACGGTTACGGGATTCGCTGCGCGCTGACCTCAGGTATTGAAGTCGCGATTATTACCGGACGAAAAGCTAAACTGGTAGAAGATCGTTGTCAGACGCTGGGCATTACGCACCTGTATCAGGGGCAGTCCGATAAACTGCTGGCATTTCGCGAATTATTGAGCAAGCTGGCCGTTCGTCCGGACGAAGTGGCCTACATCGGCGATGATCTTATCGACTGGCCGGTGATGGCCGAGGTCGGCTTAAGCGTGGCAGTGGCGGATGCGCACCCGCTACTGATACCGCGAGCGGATTATGTTACCCGCATCGACGGTGGACGCGGGGCGGTACGCGAAGTCTGCGATTTGTTACTATTGGCGCAGGGCAAGCTGGATGAGGCCAAAGGGCAATCAATATGAGTAAAACCAGACGTTGGGTTATCATTTTACTATCGCTGGTCGCGCTTATTCTGATCGGCCTGAATCTGGCGGGTACGGACGATACCATTCAGCAAGAGATCGGTCCTGATGACCCGACCTATACCAGTGAACATACCGACACCGTTGTTTACAGCCCGGAAGGGGCGCTTAACTACCGCTTAATCGCTGAGCATGTGGAGTATTTTTCCGCCCAGGAAGTATCGTGGTTCACCAAACCGGTGATGACCACGTTTGATACCAACAAGGTACCCACCTGGTCTATCAAAGCGGATAAAGCCAAACTGACTAAAGATCGCATGCTGTATCTTTACGGAAACGTCGAGGTGGACGCGCTGAGCGCGGACTCTCAATTGCGCAAAATTACGACGGATAACGCCCAGATAAACCTGGTGACGCAAGATGTTACCTCTGATGACATGGTGACGTTGTACGGGACGACATTTAATTCCAGCGGCCTGAAAATGCGCGGAAATTTACGCAGCAAAACTGCCGAGCTGATTGAAAAGGTTAGAACCTCTTATGAAATTCAGAACAAACAAACTCAGCCTTAAGGTTGCGCTCGCCAGCGCCTTACTGGCCGCCAGCCTGCCGGCACTGGCAAAAACCGGCGATACCGATCAACCGATTCACATCGAATCCGATCAGCAGTCACTGGATATGCAGGGTAATGTCGTTACCTTCACCGGTAATGTCGTCGTCACCCAGGGGACCATTAAAATCAACGCCGATAAGGTGGTGGTGACCCGTCCTGGCGGTGAAAAAGGTAAAGAAGTGATCGACGGTTACGGTAATCCGGCAACCTTCTACCAGATGCAGGACAACGGCAAGCCGGTGAAAGGCCGCGCGCAGAAAATGCACTATGAATTGCAGAATGATTTTGTGGTGCTGACCGGCAACGCACACCTGGATCAGCTCGACAGCAACATTCAGGGCGACAAAATCACCTATCTGGTGAAAGAGCAGAAAATGCAGGCGTTCAGCAATAAAGGCGGACGCGTGACGACGGTTCTGGTTCCTTCGCAGCTGCAAGACAAAAGCACCAACCAGCAAAAGAAGGGTAACTAATTCGTTATGGCAACATTAACCGCAAAGAATCTCGCCAAGGCGTATAAAGGCCGCCGCGTGGTGGAAGATGTCAGTCTGACCGTCAACTCTGGCGAGATCGTTGGCCTCCTCGGGCCGAACGGCGCCGGTAAAACCACGACCTTCTACATGGTAGTCGGCATTGTACCGCGCGACGCTGGCAACATTATCATCGACGATGAAGATATCAGCCTGCTGCCGCTGCATGCCCGCGCGCGTCGGGGTATCGGCTATCTGCCGCAGGAAGCCTCCATTTTCCGCCGCCTGAGCGTGTACGATAATTTAATGGCGGTGTTGCAGATTCGTGACGATCTCAGCAGCGAGCAGCGTGAAGACCGCGCGAAAGAGCTGATGGAAGAATTTCACATCGAGCATCTGCGCGACAGCCTCGGTCAGGCGCTGTCCGGCGGTGAACGCCGCCGCGTTGAAATCGCCCGCGCGCTGGCCGCTAATCCGAAATTCATTCTGCTGGATGAGCCTTTTGCCGGGGTTGACCCCATTTCCGTTATTGATATCAAACGCATCATCGAGCATCTGCGCGACAGTGGTCTTGGCGTGCTGATCACCGACCATAACGTCAGGGAGACGCTGGCCGTCTGCGAACGCGCCTATATCGTCAGCCAGGGTCATCTGATCGCCCACGGCACCCCGCAGCAAATCCTTGAAGACGAGCAGGTTAAGCGCGTGTATCTTGGGGAAGACTTCAGACTCTGATAGGGTAGAGGTTACAGACGTTTTAGCCGGAGATATTAGCCCTGAATATGAAGCAAGGTTTGCAATTAAGGCTAAGCCAACAGCTTGCCATGACGCCACAACTGCAACAGGCTATTCGCTTGCTGCAGCTGTCCACGTTAGAACTCCAGCAAGAACTCCAGCAGGCGCTGGAGAGTAATCCGCTGCTTGAGCAAACCGATCTTCACGAAGAGGTAGAAACCAAAGAGGTCGAGGACCGCGAATCGCTGGACACCGTCGACGCTCTTGAACAAAAAGATATGCCGGAAGAGCTGCCGCTCGACGCCAGCTGGGATGAAATCTACACCGCTGGCACTCCGTCCGGAAACGGCGTTGACTACCAGGACGACGAACTGCCTGTCTATCAAGGCGAAACGACCCAAAGCCTGCAGGATTACCTGATGTGGCAGGTTGAACTGACGCCGTTTACCGACACCGACCGCGCCATCGCCACGTCGATTGTCGATGCCGTTGATGACACCGGCTATCTCACCATTCGGCTGGAAGATATTGTCGAGAGTATCGACGATGACGAAATTGGTCTCGAAGAAGTTGAAGCGGTGCTAAAGCGTATTCAGCGCTTTGACCCGGTCGGCGTCGCGGCAAAAGATCTGCGCGACTGTCTGCTGGTTCAGCTTTCCCAATATGCCAAAGAGACGCCGTGGCTGGAAGAAGCCCGACTGATCATCAGCGATCATCTCGATCTGCTCGCCAACCATGATTTCCGCTCCCTGATGCGCGTCACCCGACTGAAAGAAGAGGTGCTGAAAGAAGCCGTTAATCTCATCCAGTCCCTCGATCCGCGCCCCGGTCAGTCGATCCAGACCAGCGAACCGGAATACGTCATTCCCGACGTACTGGTACGTAAGGTCAGTGGTCGCTGGGTAGTGGAGCTTAACTCCGACAGCATCCCACGCCTGAAGATTAATCAGCATTACGCGGCCATGGGCAACAGCGCGCGCAATGATGCAGACAGCCAGTTTATCCGCAGCAACCTGCAGGAAGCTCGCTGGCTGATCAAGAGTCTGGAAAGCCGCAATGATACGCTGCTGCGCGTCAGCCGCTGCATCGTCGAACAGCAGCAGGCCTTCTTCGATCAGGGTGAAGAGTTCATGAAACCGATGGTGCTGGCGGATATTGCTCAGGCCGTCGAAATGCATGAATCCACCATTTCACGCGTTACCACCCAAAAATATCTGCACAGTCCGCGCGGTATTTTTGAGCTGAAATATTTCTTTTCCAGCCACGTGAATACGGAAGGCGGCGGCGAGGCATCGTCGACGGCCATTCGTGCGCTGGTGAAGAAGTTAATCGCCGCGGAGAATCCCGCGAAGCCGTTGAGTGACAGTAAGCTGACCACCATCCTGTCCGAACAGGGTATCATGGTGGCACGTCGTACCGTCGCTAAGTACCGAGAGTCTTTATCCATTCCGCCATCTAACCAGCGTAAACAACTGGTTTGATACAACCGATAAGGAAGACACTATGCAGCTCAACATTACAGGACACAACGTCGAGATCACCCCTGCACTGCGTGAATTCGTTAATGCGAAGTTCAGCAAGCTGGAGCAGTTTTTCGACAGGATCAATCAGGTCTATATTGTGTTAAAAGTAGAGAAGGTGACGCAAATTGCGGATGCCAATCTGCATGTCAACGGTGGCGAAATCCATGCCAGTGCGGAAGGGCAGGATATGTATGCCGCTATCGATGGACTCATCGATAAGCTGGCAAGACAGTTAACAAAACATAAAGATAAACTAAAACAACACTAATTGTCCGGGCGCCGCCCTTGCCTGCTGCCGGCTTTCATCGGCGGCAGGCGAGGGGCGCGCTCAGGTGAAATTATGATGAACAACGATTCGGCTCTACAACTGAGCAACGTCCTTAACCAGGAATGTACCCGTAGCCAGGTTCACTGCCAGAGCAAAAAGCGCGCGCTGGAAATCATCAGTGAACTGGCAGCAAAACAGTTAGGTTTGCCACCGCAGGTGGTGTTTGAGGCGATCCTTACCCGCGAGAAAATGGGCAGTACCGGGATTGGCAACGGGATTGCCATTCCGCACGGCAAACTCGAAGAGGATACGCTGCGCGCCGTCGGCGTGTTTGTCCAGCTGGAGACTCCGATCGCCTTTGATGCCATCGACAACCAGCCGGTCGATCTGCTGTTTGCGCTTCTGGTCCCGGCTGACCAGACCAAAACCCATCTGCATACGCTGTCGCTGGTCGCAAAACGACTGGCGGATAAAACGATTTGCCGCCGCCTGCGCGCGGCGCAAAGCGATGAAGAGCTGTATGAGATCATCACCGAAGCAGGAAGCAACGATGACGTATAACGGCCGTCGCCCCCTACCCTTTATCGTACTGAGGAGAAACGGTACATGGTACTGATGATCGTCAGTGGCCGCTCAGGCTCGGGGAAATCCGTCGCTCTGCGGGCGCTGGAAGATATGGGCTTCTACTGCGTAGATAACCTGCCGGTAGTGCTGTTGCCTGAGCTGGCGAGATCGCTGGCCGACAGAAACATCTCTGCCGCCGTCAGCATTGACGTGCGTAACATGCCGGAATCGCCAGAGATCTTTGAACAGGCGATGAAAAATCTGCCTGAGGCATTTTCCCCTCAGCTGCTGTTCCTTGATGCTGACCGCAATACGCTGATCCGCCGCTACAGCGACACCCGTCGTCTGCATCCGCTATCAAGCAAAAATCTGTCGCTGGAAAGCGCGATTGACGAAGAGAGCGCCCTGCTGGAGCCGCTGCGTTCCCGCGCCGACCTGATCGTCGATACTTCAGAGATGTCGGTACATGAGCTGGCGGAAATGCTCCGTACCCGTCTGCTCGGCAAGCGCGAACGTGAGCTGACCATGGTCTTTGAATCCTTTGGCTTTAAGCACGGTATCCCGATTGATGCCGATTACGTCTTTGACGTACGCTTCCTGCCAAACCCGCACTGGGATCCGAAACTGCGTCCAATGACCGGTCTGGATAAACCGGTGGCCGCCTTCCTTGACCGGCACACGGAAGTTCACAATTTTATTTACCAGACCCGCAGCTATCTTGAGCTATGGTTACCGATGCTGGAAACCAATAATCGCAGCTATCTGACGGTGGCGATTGGTTGTACCGGCGGTAAACACCGTTCGGTCTACATTGCCGAACAGCTGGCTGATTACTTCCGCTCACGCGGTAAGAACGTGCAGTCTCGCCATCGGACGCTGGAAAAACGCAAATCATGACCGTAAAGCAGATCGTTGAAATCACCAATAAGCTGGGGATGCATGCCCGCCCGGCGATGAAGTTGTTTGAGCTGATGCAGAATTATGATGCGGAAGTCCTGCTGCGCAACGACGAGGGGACGGAAGCGGAAGCCAATAGCGTCATTGCCCTGCTGATGCTCGACTCTGCCAAAGGTCGGCAAATCGAGATTGAAGCCAACGGTCCGCAGGAAGTCGAGGCGCTGGCAGCGGTTATCGCGCTGTTCAACGCCGGTTTTGACGAAGACTAAGCATTCCCGCCTCTTCCCCGGCTGTACAACGCTGACCGGGGCTATTGTTTCTGTCGTGACCTCACTTCAGCTTGTTCGCCTGCATAAATCCTTCTCCGCCTAACTGACGCATCTGACGCAGGATCCACGCCTGCCGACTGCGGACATAGCCGGACGGCGCATCGGCGCGAAAGCGAATCGGGTTGGGTAATACTGCGGCCAGGAGCGCCGCTTCAGAAGCGGTTAACTTGCTCGCAGGCTTGTGAAAGTAGCGTCGGGATGCCGCTTCGACGCCGAACGTCCCTTCCCCAAATTCCGCGATATTCAGGTAGACGGTCAGAATCCGTTTTTTACTCCATACCGTCTCAATCCCTACCGTTAACCCTGCCTCCAGCCCTTTGCGCAACCAGCTGCGGCCATCCCACAAGAACAGGTTCTTCGCCGTTTGCTGCGAGAGCGTGGAGGCGCCGCGCACGCGGTTTTCCTGACGTTCATTGTGCGCCAGCGCTTTCTCTATCGCTGATACATCAAAACCCCAGTGTTCGGGGAATTTTTGATCCTCCGCAGCGATTGCCGCCAGCCCCATCCACGGCGAGATCTCGTCCATCCCGACCCAGTCGGAATGGGCGACATAATGAAAATCACCGCTCAGCCATGCGCCGATTTGTCGCTCGAGCATAACGGCTGAAAACGGCACCGGCAGTATGCTAAACAGCGCGATGCCACCTCCCCAAAAGGCTGTCGCAATCAGCAGAATGCGCAATAAAAAGCGTTTAATCATTCGCAACGGGGCCGAACGCACGCTCATTCAGTCAGAACCAGCACGCGAGCCACCAGCTTCTCAATCCCGCTTGCCGCTTCCGCAATGTTCTGCGCCAGCATCCAGGCCGGGGTCGTCACCACCTTATGCTCTTCATCGACGACGATATCATCGACCGGGCAAGGAACGTGTTCTGCCCCCATCTCTTCCACCACCTCAGCGGTATCAAGATCGGTGCCGATGGTTATCCGCAGCGGGATCGGGAAAATTTTTGGCAGCAGCGCCGGGGCGATACACATAAAGCCCAGGGGCTTGCCCGCTTCGTGCATCGCCAGCGTCAACGCCTTCAGGTCGCTATCGATCAGGCATTCGGCCCCTTGCGAGGCAAAATTGCTGAGGTTCTTCGCCGCGCCAAATCCGCCAGGGACAATCAGCGCATCCAGATCTTCCGCCCGGGCCGCCGCCAGAGGCTGAATATCGCCACGGGCAATACGCGCGGCCTCAACCAGAACGTTGCGGCTTTCGGCCATCGGCTCACCGGTCAGGTGGTTGATCACGTCCGTTTGCGCTTTATCCGGGGCGAAACAGAGGGCCTGTGCGCCGCTACGGGCGATCGCCAACAGGGTAATGACCGCTTCATGGATCTCCGTTCCGTCATAGACGCCACAGCCGCTCAATACCACGCCAATCTTTTTCATACTGCCAGCTCCTTAGTGCAACTTGCTGAAACCAGTCAAAAATTTTGATTTACACGCATTGCTTCACATATTTTACTGATTCACGTAACAAATTATTTAAGGTTTGCTATCTTAATGAGCGAGCAAACCAAATCCTCAGGTTGCGCTACGTAAAAATATCTCTAAAAATTCTGGCGCAACGACCAGTTCCCTGGTGTTGGCGCAGTATTCGCGCACCCCGGTTTATCCGGGGTCATTTTTTATGTGCCGCCGCAACCCATGCCTTCAGCACGGCCACATCGTTCTGCCACTCGGATTTCATCTCTTCCACCCATTCACCAACGTTATCCGACCACGCCGGCAGATCCGGAGTCTGAATCTGCTGTCCAAGCTGTTGAATATGCCGCAGGCCAATAGACCCCGCCGCGCCTTTAATTTTATGCCCTTCATCGACGATCCCTTTCTGGTCGCGAGCGGTCAGATTAGACTCCAGTACCGCCATATAGCCCGGCATCATCTTCTCAAAAACCGCAAGGCCATCGTTGATAAGCTTTGGCCCCACCAGCTCGATATACTGCTCAAGCATTGGGATATCCAGCACGGATGCCGATTTACTCACATCCACGGTCGGCATTTCGCACTCATCCTCTTCCGGCGAATCCCAGAATTTTTTAATCATAGCCGTAAGCGCCGGCACCGATAGCGGTTTACTCAGGACGTCGTCCATGCCGGCATCGAGATACTCTTTTTTATTTTTCAGGACGTTGGCGGTCAGGGCAACCAGAGGCGGTAGCTCGTCGGCGGCAAAGTGCTGCTTAAGATGACGAGAAATATCCAGGCCCGTCATATCCGGCAGCTGGATATCCAGCAGCACCAGGTCGTACTCGCCCGGTTCAAACATCTCCAGCGCGGCCTTACCGGTCATCGCTACATCGACGCTGTTGCCCAGCTTCTCCAGCACCGAGCGCGCCACAATCACGTTGAGCTCGATATCCTCGACCAGCAGCACGTTCAGCGCCGGCAGGGGCATCTCATCTTCAGTCAGCATATCTTCCACTTCTTCCGCCACCGCCGGCGCATGCACGGTCAGCGTAAACGTGGCCCCCTGGCCCGGCTGGCTGGAGACGTTAATGTCGCCGCCCATATTGCGAGCCAGACGACGCGATACGGCAAGACCGATCCCGGTGCCTGTCGCAGGCTTGCCACCGTGGCTGTCTTTCACCTGATAATACATCGCGAAGATCTTATCCTGCTCGGCTTCGGGAATGCCGATGCCGGAATCTTCCACTTCAAAATGCAGGATATCGCCTTCATCATAACGAACGCGAACGGTGACGTTGCCACCTTGCGGGGTGAATTTCACGGCGTTACTGATGAGGTTCCACAGAATCTGCCGCAGACGCGTCCCGTCGGTCACCACTTTATGCGGCAGCGGCAGGGTCGGATCCAGGACAAAGCGCAGCCCTTTCTGTTGCGCCTGCAGGCCGGAGAGGTTTTCCAGATCGGCCAGGAAACCGGTGAAATCGACCTGCTGATTATCCAACTGGACTTTGCGCCGTTCCATTTTATCCATGTCGATAATATCGTTGAAAATATTCCCCAACGTGACGGCAGAAACATGGATAGTTTTGAGGTATTTTTCCTGCTCACCGGTCAGCTCGGTATCCAGCAGGATACGACTCAGCCCGACGATGCCGTTAAGCGGCGTGCGCAGTTCGTGGCTGATCGTTGAGATAAAGGTGGTCTTATCGCGGCTGGCGCGCTCCAGCGCATCCTGGTAGCGCTTACGTTCGGTAATATCGCGGCCAAAGCCCATCAGTCCACGGCGCTTGCCGACGCGGTCATAGTAAGGAACCTTGCGGATTTCAAAGCAGGCTTTACGCCCGTCCGGATAATCCAGCCACTGCTCGTAGGTCAGCGACACATTATGGCGGAAGACTTTTTCGTCAGTCTCCAGCACTTTAACCGCCGCCTCTTCGTTATAGACATCCTGAGGTTTCAGGTGGATAAGCTGCTTTTCACTTTTCCCGGTCAGTAGTTCCATCGCCCGGTTACAGCCAGAAAACTCTTTGTCTTCATTGCGATAGAATACCAGGTCCGGTGAGGCATCAAGGAAAGAACGGAGGAAGGAGGATTGCTGTTCCAGCTGAATTTGCGTCTCTTCACGCTCTTTCATCTCAATCTTCAGCTGTTCCAGCGTCGTCTCGCGTTCGGCTTCCGCCTTTTCACGCTCGCCAATCTCCTGATTGAGCTGCGCGATATTATCTTTGAGCTGCACGTTAAGCTGCAGGTCGCGCTCGCGCATCTCCTCCAGTTTTTCCACCAGCCGGGAGAGACGCTGCCGCGACTCTTCCAGTTGCTCCACCACCACCGACAAAAAGTAGACTGCCCAGGGGGTTATCAGCAGACCAAAGAAGATAGAGCGGATAACGTCGATGCTCTCAACCTGGCCATGCAGAACCATCGTGACGGCCATCTGAACCACAATCGCCAGCACCACCAGGGCAAGGGCCAACAGCATGGAAAAACGCACCAGACCCAGCTTCATCATCAGGTCGACATAGTACTGCGCCAGCATACGGATTTGCTTCATAAGGGATTCCTTCGCGACAACTCCGCACAATAATACCCAATTCTGAGCAATACGCTGTAAGTTGTGCAAAAAATGCGGGCGCCCTTACTCTAAAGCTGCGCGCGGCACCCAGGCTTGTCCCAGCGCCGAGCCCTGCACGCCATGTTGGTTGAGATAGCGGTCGAGTTCAACCATCCCGGTCCAGCGATTCTCACACCACAGGGGGGCCAGCAGCGTCGGCCGCCGGGCGCTGGCGGAAATGCGGTGATAGATAACCTCAGGTGGCGTGTGGCGAATCATCTCCCCGGCAATGATCGTATACTCATCCAGCGCAATCGCCTGCAACCGCCCCGCCTGCCAGGCTTTGGCCATCGTACTGCCGGTGACGATATGCAGCGGATGCAGTTTGATACCATCCACGCCGGTATCCACAACCTGTTCCAGCGTTTGCAGGCAATGGCTCTGCGCCTCGCCCGGGAGCCCGACTATCAAATGCGCGCAGACCTTCAGCCCGCGCTCACGCGCCAGCCGGGTCGTACGCTGATAACAGGCAAAATCATGCCCACGATTAATCCGCTGCAGCGTTTTGTCATGCGCCGTCTGTAAGCCTAGCTCCAGCCACACTTCGTAACCCTGTTCCCGATAGCCGCTGAGCAGATCCAGTACCGCCTCCGGGACGCAGTCAGGACGAGTGCCCACGCACAGTCCAACGATATTGGCCTGACTCACCGCCTGCTGATACATCGAGCGCAGTACCTGAACTTCGGCAAAGGTGCTGGTGTAAGCCTGAAAATAAGCGAGATAGCGCTTTGCGCGATTAACCCTCTGCGCCTGATGTGCCAGCTGTTCAGCAATAGAGTGGTGCTGCTGCTCTTCGTCAGCAAAAGAGGCAACGTTGCAGAACGTGCAGCCTCCGCGGCCGATGGTGCCATCGCGATTCGGGCAGCTAAACCCGCCATGCAGCGTCAGTTTATGAACCTTTTCGCCATAGCGCCGCGAAAGATCCCCACCAAACATATTGACTAATTTCTGTAACTGCATAATCTGATAGACCGGCCTGAAGAAAGGGGCCAAGCCTGCCATTTTTAGCCACCGACGGCGATGACCTGGATCAATCGTCAGCGCGGCCGCTCAGCTCATTGCATAAACACTCAAGATAACTGCAATTTCATTCACTCACTCTGTGATGACTTTTCCTTATACTTAACCTCAGGTTTGCCATTATCTTCATCAGGGCAAAAAACAGTGTTATTTACCGCCTTCAAGGTAACAGGCAGATAAATACTCTGCGATAAATAGGCAGTTCAGCACAGATCGATAATGTTACGCTATCGATATAGTGAGACAGATCACACTAGATTATGCTTTCCGCTACGTTTCAGCGCCGCTTAAAACACAACTATTATCTTAATTATCATAATGTTAAACCCTGTATAGCACATTTTTGTATAAATAAGATTGCCATTTGACGTAAGTGCGGATTCCCGATAAGTTGGGAATCCGCTGGAAGCTTTCTGGATGAGCACTCTGCTCATCATATTTATGCAGTAATTGAGATTCCCTCTTACAGCAAGTCCTCAAACTTGCGTACCGATGCGAAAAGGATTTAAAGAGGGCGAATGCGAGGTGCAAACCCCGTCGCCATGCTCTTTCTGTGCCCGTGCGCAATCGGTATCGGAGGGTGTCCCGTAGAGCCTGGGGAGGTTCACTGATATGTTGTACGATAAATCCCTTGAGAGGGATAACTGTGGTTTCGGCCTGATCGCCCACATAGAAGGCGAACCTAGCCACAAGGTAGTGCGTACCGCTATACACGCACTGGCCCGAATGCAGCACCGCGGCGCGATCCTTGCCGATGGTAAAACCGGCGACGGTTGTGGCTTGCTGCTGCAAAAACCTGACCGTTTCTTCCGTATCGTTGCGGAAGAGCGCGGCTGGCGTTTAGCCAAAAATTACGCCGTCGGGATGTTGTTCCTTAATAAAGATCCTGAACTGGCGGCTACGGCACGCCGCATCGTTGAAGAAGAACTACAACGTGAAACCCTGTCCATCGTCGGCTGGCGCGAAGTGCCGACCAACGAAGGGGTTCTCGGTGAAATCGCCCTCTCCTCGCTGCCCCGTATTGAACAAATTTTTGTTAACGCCCCGGCAGGCTGGCGCCCGCGCGATATGGAACGTCGTTTGTTCATCGCCCGTCGCCGCATTGAAAAGCGTCTGCAGGAAGATAAAGATTTCTACGTTTGCAGCCTGTCGAATCTGGTGAACATTTACAAAGGTCTGTGTATGCCGGCGGACCTGCCGCGCTTCTACCTGGACCTCGCGGACCTGCGTCTGGAGTCGGCAATCTGCCTGTTCCACCAGCGCTTCTCCACCAACACCGTACCGCGCTGGCCGCTGGCACAGCCGTTCCGCTACCTGGCGCACAACGGCGAAATCAACACTATCACCGGCAACCGCCAGTGGGCGCGCGCGCGTACCTACAAGTTCCAGACGCCATTAATTCCGGACCTGCACGATGCGGCACCGTTCGTGAACGAAACCGGCTCCGACTCCAGCTCCATGGATAACATGCTTGAGCTGCTGCTGGCCGGCGGGATGGATATCGTGCGCGCCATGCGTCTGCTCGTACCGCCAGCCTGGCAGAACAACCCGGATATGGATCCGGAGCTGCGCGCCTTCTTTGATTTTAACTCCATGCATATGGAGCCGTGGGATGGCCCGGCGGGCATCGTGATGTCCGACGGCCGCTATGCCGCCTGTAACCTCGATCGTAACGGCCTGCGCCCGGCGCGCTACGTCATCACCAAAGACAAGCTGATCACCTGCGCTTCAGAAGTCGGGATTTGGGATTACCAGCCTGACGAAGTCGTCGAAAAAGGCCGCGTTGGCCCGGGCGAACTGATGGTTATCGATACCCGCGGCGGACGTATTCTGCACTCTGCGGAAACCGATGATGACCTGAAAAGCCGCCACCCTTACAAAGAGTGGATGGAGAAAAACGTCCGTCGCCTGGTGCCGTTCGAAGATCTGCCTGACGAAGAGGTTGGCAGCCGTCAGCTGGATGATGACACCCTCGCCAGCTTCCAGAAACAGTTTAACTACAGCGCAGAAGAGCTGGACTCCGTCCTGCGCGTTCTGGGCGAAAACGGCCAGGAAGCGGTCGGTTCAATGGGCGATGATACCCCGTTTGCCGTGCTCTCCAGCCAGCCGCGTATCATTTACGACTACTTCCGTCAGCAGTTCGCGCAGGTTACCAACCCGCCGATCGACCCGCTGCGTGAAGCCCACGTGATGTCGCTGGCCACCAGCATCGGCCGTGAAATGAACGTCTTCTGCGAAGCGGAAGGCCAGGCGCACCGCCTGAGCTTCAAATCGCCGATCCTGCTGTACTCCGATTTCAAACAGCTCACCACCATGGAAGAGGAGCACTATCGCGCCGATACGCTGGATATCACCTTTAACGCCGCGGAAACCTCGCTGGCCGACACGGTGAAGGCGCTGTGTGATAAAGCCGAACAGATGGTGCGTAACGGTACCGTTCTGCTGGTGCTCTCCGATCGTAATATCGCCAAAGATCGTCTGCCGGTTCCGGCGCCGATGGCGGTAGGCGCGATTCAAACCCGCCTGGTGGATAAGAGCCTGCGCTGCGATGCCAACATTATCGTTGAAACCGCCAGCGCCCGTGACCCGCACCACTTCGCGGTGCTGCTGGGCTTCGGCGCCACGGCTATCTATCCGTACCTGGCCTATGAAACGCTGGCGAAGCTGGTCGATAACAAGGCCATTGAGAAAGACTACCGTACAGTGATGCTGAACTACCGTAACGGCATCAACAAAGGCCTGTACAAGATCATGTCTAAGATGGGCATCTCGACCATCGCCTCCTACCGCTGCTCGAAGCTGTTCGAAGCGGTTGGCCTGCATCGTGAGGTTTCCGACCTGTGCTTCCTCGGCGTTGTCAGCCGCATCGGCGGCGCGGGCTTTGATGACTTCCAGCAGGATCTGCTGAATCTGTCTAAACGCGCCTGGCTGGTCCGTAAGCCGTTGGATCAGGGCGGTCTGCTGAAATATGTTCACGGCGGTGAATATCACGCCTACAACCCGGACGTAGTCCGCACGCTGCAGCAGGCGGTTCAGAGCGGTGAATACCACGACTATCAGCAATATGCGAACCTGGTAAATGAACGCCCGGCCGCAACGCTGCGCGATCTGCTGGCGCTGAATCCTGGCGATGACGCCATCAGCATCGACCACGTTGAATCGGCCAAAGAGCTGTTCAAACGCTTCGATACCGCCGCCATGTCTATCGGTGCGTTAAGCCCGGAAGCTCATGAATCGCTGGCGGAAGCGATGAACAGCATCGGCGGCTTCTCTAACTCCGGCGAAGGCGGCGAAGACCCGGCGCGCTATGGCACCAACAAAGTGTCGCGTATTAAACAGGTCGCTTCCGGTCGCTTCGGCGTCACTCCGGCTTACCTGGTCAACGCCGACGTTATCCAGATTAAAGTTGCTCAGGGCGCGAAGCCGGGCGAAGGCGGGCAGCTGCCGGGTGACAAAGTCACGCCGTACATTGCCAAACTGCGCTATTCGGTCCCGGGCGTGACCCTGATTTCACCGCCGCCGCACCACGATATTTACTCTATCGAGGATCTGGCGCAGCTGATTTTCGACCTGAAACAGGTCAACCCGAAAGCGATGATCTCCGTGAAGCTGGTTTCCGAACCGGGCGTCGGCACCATCGCCACCGGCGTGGCCAAAGCCTATGCCGATCTTATCACCATCGCCGGTTACGACGGTGGTACGGGGGCCAGCCCGCTCTCCTCCGTGAAATACGCCGGTTGTCCGTGGGAACTGGGTCTGGTGGAAACCCAACAGGCGCTGGTGGCTAACGGTCTGCGTCACAAGATCCGTCTGCAGGTGGATGGCGGCCTGAAAACCGGCCTCGACATCATCAAGGCGGCGATTCTTGGCGCAGAAAGCTTCGGCTTCGGCACGGGCCCGATGGTCGCGCTCGGCTGTAAATATCTGCGTATCTGCCACCTGAACAACTGCGCAACCGGCGTAGCCACTCAGGATGACAAACTGCGTAAGAACCACTATCACGGCCTGCCGTTCAAAGTGACCAACTACTTTGAATTCATCGCCCGCGAAACCCGCGAGCTGATGGCTGAGCTTGGCGTGAAGCGTCTGGTGGATCTGATTGGCCGTACCGACCTGCTGAAAGTGCTGGATGGCTTTACCGCGAAGCAGCAGAAGCTGGATCTGAGCAAACTGCTGGAAACCGCCGAGCCGCATCCGGGGAAAGCGCTGTACTGCACCGAAAGCAACCCGCCGTTTGATAACGGCGTGCTGAACGCGCAGCTGCTGCAGCAGGCAAAACCATTCGTGGACAGCAAGCAGAGCAAAACCTTCTGGTTCGATATCCGTAATACCGATCGTTCCGTTGGCGCGTCGTTGTCCGGCTATATCGCCCAGACCCACGGCGATCAGGGACTGGCGGCAGACCCGATTACCGCGCACTTCAGCGGTACCGCAGGCCAGAGCTTCGGCGTGTGGAACGCCGGCGGCGTAGAACTGCATCTGACCGGTGACGCGAACGACTACGTGGGTAAAGGGATGGCAGGCGGTCTGCTGTCAATCCGTCCTCCGGTGGGCTCCGCCTTCCGCAGTCACGAAGCGAGCATCATCGGTAACACCTGTCTGTACGGCGCGACCGGCGGTCGTCTGTACGCAGCAGGCCGCGCAGGCGAACGTTTTGCGGTGCGTAACTCCGGTGCCATTACCGTGGTAGAAGGCATCGGTGATAACGGCTGCGAATACATGACCGGCGGCATCGTCTGCGTACTGGGTAAAACCGGCGTCAACTTTGGCGCAGGGATGACCGGCGGCTTTGCTTACGTCCTGGATGAAGACGGCGATTTCCGTAAACGTGTGAACCCGGAACTGGTGGAAGTGTTGGGCGTTGACTCTCTCGCTATCCATGAAGAGCACCTGCGTGGTCTGATTACCGAACACGTGCAGCTTACCGGTTCGTCTCGTGGCGAAGAGATCCTGGCCAACTGGCCGGCTTTTGCCGCGAAATTCGCGCTGGTTAAACCAAAGTCCAGCGATGTTAAAGCACTGTTGGGTCACCGTAGTCGTAGCGCAGCAGAGCTGCGTGTGCAGGCGCAGTAAGGAATTCAGATGAGCCAGAACGTATACCAGTTTATCGACTTACAGCGCGTTGATCCGCCAAAGAAACCGCTGAAGATCCGTAAAATTGAATTTGTAGAAATTTACGAGCCGTTTTCAGAAGGCCAGGCCAAAGCCCAGGCAGACCGCTGCCTGTCCTGCGGCAACCCGTACTGCGAATGGAAATGTCCGGTCCATAACTACATCCCGAACTGGCTGAAGCTGGCCAATGAGGGGCGTATTTTTGAAGCGGCAGAACTGTCGCATCAGACCAACACCCTGCCGGAAGTCTGCGGGCGCGTCTGCCCGCAGGACCGTCTGTGCGAAGGCTCCTGTACGCTGAACGACGAGTTCGGCGCGGTGACTATCGGCAACATCGAACGCTATATCAACGATAAAGCGTTCGAGATGGGCTGGCGCCCGGATCTCTCCGGCGTGAAACCAACCGGTAAAACGGTGGCGATCGTCGGTGCTGGTCCGGCAGGACTGGCCTGCGCAGACGTCCTGACCCGCAACGGCGTCAAAGCCGTGGTATTCGATCGCCATCCGGAAATCGGTGGCCTGCTGACCTTCGGTATCCCGGCGTTTAAGCTGGAAAAAGAGGTGATGACCCGCCGCCGTGAAATTTTCACCGGCATGGGGATTGAGTTCAAACTCAATATCGAAGTGGGCCGTGACGTTCAGCTTGACGATCTGCTGAAAGATTACGACGCCGTGTTCCTCGGCGTGGGGACCTATCAGTCCATGCGTGGCGGGCTGGAAAACGAAGACGCGAATGGTGTCTTTGATGCGCTGCCGTTCCTGATTGCCAACACCAAGCAGACCATGGGCTTTGGCGAAACGGCAAGCGAGCCTTACGTCAATATGGAAGGCAAACGCGTGGTGGTTCTCGGCGGTGGCGACACCGCGATGGACTGCGTGCGTACTTCCGTACGTCAGGGCGCGACTCACGTTATTTGCGCCTACCGTCGCGACGAAGAAAACATGCCGGGCTCCAAACGCGAAGTGAAAAACGCGCGTGAAGAGGGCGTCGAGTTCCAGTTCAACGTTCAGCCTCTGGGCGTAGAAGTGAATGCTAACGGCAAAGTGTGCGGCGTGAAAATGGCGCGTACCGAGATGGGCCAGCCGGATGCCAAGGGGCGTCGTCGTGCGGAGATCGTCGCAGGCTCCGAGCACGTGGTCCCGGCAGATGCGGTGGTGATGGCGTTTGGTTTCCGCCCGCACAGCATGGAGTGGCTGGCGAAGCACGACGTTGAGCTGGATTCTCAGGGCCGTATTATTGCGCCGGAAGGCCATGAAAACGCATTCCAGACCAGTAACCCGAAAATCTTTGCCGGCGGCGATATCGTGCGCGGTTCCGATCTGGTGGTGACGGCGATTGCCGAAGGTCGTAAAGCGGCTGACGGGATCCTGAACTACCTGGAAGTGTAATCAATAAACCCGGATAAACTGTCTGTCCGGGTCTCTGACAGAGCCCGCTGGCGCAAGCCCGCGGGCTTTTTTATCATGCCAGCAGAGCGGCGCGGACCTTAATGACCACTTTTTTAATCCCGGCGCTGTGCCCGACCTGGCAACCGGGTTTGTGTGGTTCATCGGGCATGAAAACCGCAAACATATCCGGATGCAAGGTCAGTACCTGTTCCCCGCGTATCCGACGACAAAGCTGATAATCCTCGTCAGGATGCGCTTCTTCGCACTCACAGGCCGACCCCGCCACGCCATAAAAGATCCGCTCTTCCCCCGCCAGTAAAATCTGGATATCGATAAACTGGCTATGCAGTTCGGCTTTTTTCTCTTCCGGCACACCGCTATGAAACTGCATGACGTTCATCAATACATTGTCGCCCTGCAGCTCATAGCGCCCGGGGGCGATAGTGTGCAGATCGTGGGCCTGCGCCAGGGCGATAGCCCGGACCAGAACCGCCGGAAGACCGGCATGCGAAGGCTGCCGTAGATGACCCAGAATCATATCTTTCCTCCCTGTGCCCATAATGCCGCCCCTAACAGGCCCGCATCATGCAGATAATAAGCTTCCCGCAGCGGAACATGATAGACCGCAGGTTCTTGTGACAAGTACTTCTCAACCCGCGGCAGGTAGCCGCCTGCAAGACCGATACTGCCGCCGATCACAACGCAGGCGCAGTCCGTAACGGCCTTCAGGTCAGCAATCAGTCGGGCCAGCGTACGTGCCGATCGCTGAATCAATATCTCCGCCTGCGGGTGTCCCTCGCTCGCCAGAGCAAATATCGCTTTTGCATCCAGCCCGCTGAGCTCACCGCCGGCCGCCGCCGCGATGCCGCGCCCGGAAGCGATAGCCTCGACACAGCCTTTCCGGCCGCAGCCGCAGAGTGGTCCATCAGGATCCGCCAGCGTATGGCCACAATGACCGGCCAGACCTCCGCGACCGGTCAGCAGCCTGCCCTGGCTGACGATCCCCCCGCCAACGCCGGTTGAAACGGTCAAAAAGAGCATCTCGCTGACTTTCTCCGGCAGCGCATGATATTCCGCCCATGCTGCGGCCTGAGCATCATTGAGGGAAATACCGGGCAACGCCGTGAGGTCGGATAAACACACCTGCAGGGGAAAATGCGCCAGTCCTCCCAGATTTTCTGGATTGATGGCCGTCAGAATGCCGTCCCGAATGATGCCGGTGGAGGCGATAGCAAAACGATCCGCGCGCGTCGAGAGAGGGGCCACCAGCGCCGCCAGCGCGGCAGCTAATGCCGCCGGCGTCTGACTGGCTGGCGTGGGGACTTCACGTCGCTCCAGGAGGGTCAATCGGCTGTCTATCAGTGCGGCGGCTAGCTTGGTGCCGCCAATATCAATCGCCAGCGTCGTCATTGCACCGCCTTTTTCAGCGCCGTATTGTACCACTCGCAAATGTGTTCCAGCCGCGTAATGGCGGAGCCTACGGTCACCGCCCAGGCGCCGTGACGCATGGCCTCTGCCGCCTGCGCTGGCGTGTTGTAGCGCCCTTCGGCAATCACCCGACAGCCCGCTGCGTGTAGCGCCTGTACCAGCGCCAAATCAGGCTCTTCCGGCGTGTGCGCCGTGGTATACCCCGACAGGGTGGTGCCGATAATTTCCGTACCGAGCTGCTGACAGAACACCCCATCTGCCACGGATGAACAGTCGGCCATTGCCAGCTTGTGCTGCTGATGGATACGGGCCAGCAGGGCTTCCACCGCCACCGGGCGCGGCCGACGGGTACCATCGAAAGCAATAATATCCGCCCCCGCCTGCGCCAGAGCATCAACATCCTCTAAAAATGGGGTAATGCGTACCGGCGAATCATCGAGGTCACGTTTGAGAATACCGATAATGGGTACGGTCACCCTTGCGCGGGTCGCACGCAGATTCTCAACGCCTTCGATACGCAATGCCACCGCCCCGGCCTGTTCGGCCGCCAGCGCCATCGCCGCGACAATCGCCGGCGTATCCAGCGGGCTACCGGGGACCGGCTGACAGGAGACAATTAACCCGCCGCTGGCGTGGATGCGGTTATCCAGTTGTTCAAGCAAAGACATAATAACTCCCTGAGTATGCTCAATGCCCGGCCCGAGGGCCGGGCGCAGATTACCTGGTTTTCATTAATTCACTTTTACCGGCACCGAACGGCACTGCGCCGCTCAGGGGCCTGCCATCAATCGCATCGTGAGTTCGCACCGCTTCCGGGCGGATCCAGCGCTGAACACGCGAGGGCATATCCAGTCCGATAAGCAGGATCACCACAAAGGTCAGGCCGAAAGAGAGCGATCCCAGCGTCGTGCCCAGATCCATCCGCTGCGCGATCAGCGCACCGAGAATCGGCGCGATCGCCCCACCTAAGGCCCCGACGTTATAGGTAAAACCCAGGCCCGCAGCACGCTGATCGGTATCGAAATAGCCGCCGATCAATTTAGGCAAGATCCCGGAGATCCCCTGCCCAAGCATCTGCTGGAAGAACAGTAACAGTCCCAACACCCACACGTTGGTGCCGCCGATAGCAAAGACGGGAATAATCAACAGCTGGGAAGCCAGCAGGCTACAGACATAGGCTTTGCGCGTTCCCAGCCAGTCACCGAGAAAACCGCCGACGCAACAGCCGACCGCCGCACCAAAACCGCTGAAGAACAGCACCTTCGCCACGGTCGTATGATCGTAAGCGAGCTCCGTTTTAAGATAGGTGGGCAAAAGCGCCTGGATAGGCCATGAATAGAGAAAGGCGAACAGGACGACTACCATCAGCGTCACGCCCGTTGGCCAGCGTTTACCGCTGCTTTGCACCATAAAGCTGATAAAGATCGTGGTGCAGAGCAGCCCCAGTGCGACCACGATTCCGGCATTGTTGAGCTCGCCGGCGAAACAGAACCACAGCGCCGTCGCCGCCACAATGGTCAGGAAAATATTGATCGCCCGGTGTTTACCGCAGTAGAGGATATCCACCATGGTCCGCACCGGCGCCTTACCCTGATGCTTCTCTTTCCAGTCTTCGGCTTCCGGGATGTTTTTCCGCAGCCACAGCGCAAAAATAATCGGCACGATGCCAATGAAAAAGAGCGCACGCCATCCCCAGACCGGTACCACCAGGCTGTAGATTTGCGCGGCAATCACCGCCCCGACGGAAAAGCCGGAGATCAGAAAACCACTGGCCTTGTTACGCAGCTGCTTTGGCCAGCTTTCAATGACATAGGTCGCACTGGATCCATATTCCCCCGCCATCCCCATGCCAATCACCAGACGGGCGATAAACAGGGTGGTAAAACCGGTGGCAAAGCCGCAGGCCAGCGTGCCGACGGAAAAGAGAATAATACTGGTGACCATAGCCAGCCGCCGTCCGTAACGATCGCCCATTGCGCCCAGCATCAGGCCGCCAAACCAGCGAGAAATGAAGGCGGCTGAGATCAGACTCGCCGCCTCTACGGTTGTCAGACCAAAGTCAGCCTGGATTTCTGTCAACACCAGGGCAATCAGGACAAAATCAAAACCATCAAGCAAATATCCCAGCCAGGCGGCGGAGAAAGCCCGCCACTGCGCCCGGTTGAGATGGCGATACCACGGGATGTTCTCGGTCGTTGCGATCATTTTACTCTCCCGCGATGGGTCAGACCCACGCTTGGTTTGCCATACCAGATGTCGCTATCACCGCACCCGATATAGACCGTGTTGTGACCCGGACCGGGCGCATAGCGCCTCCATCCGGGAATATCCCCGCTCGCACAATGCGGCGGGGAAACCGCTAACCTCAAGCCAGCCGCGCTTTCTCCTGCTGCAGCTGTTGCGCCAGCGCTTTCAGCTCCGGCAAGAACTGCTCAGCAACCGGAGCGAACGGTTTGCGACATAGCGGTTCAGCGACCACATCCATGTAGTGCAGCACGGTTTTCAGCCCCCGGAATACGCCGGTTTTAATCAGCAGATCGATCGCCTTGTTGCATTCACACTGCAGCCTTTGCGCTTCCGCTATATCGCCCGCCCGCAGCGCTTTCACGATCCCCTGATAGCGCCAGCCCATAATGTTATAGGTGCTACCGATCCCGCCATCGGCGCCGGCCAGCAAGCCAGAAGCAAAAATCTCGTCATAGCCGTTGTAAAGCACCAGATCCGGATGCGCCCGGCGGATCTGCTCCATCTGGTAAAGATCGCCTGAGGTCTGCTTCAATGCCCCCACGCCCGGCAGCCTCACCAGCGTATTGATCTGATCCAGGGAGAGCTTCACGCCGCTCAGCGCCGGGATGTTGTAGACCACCATCGGTAAGCCATTGGCTGAATCAATAATGGCCTGGTAGTGGGCGCAGTGCTCTTCAAAGCTGAAGGGATAGTAGAACGGCGTGACGGCGGACACGGCATCATAGCCATAGCTCTCCGCAGCTTCAGCCAGTCGCTGGCTCTCCAGCGTGCTGACGCAGCCAACATGGGCAATCAGCGTCATTTTTCCCTTCGCTTCTTCCGCTACGATCTCCAGCACTTGCTGACGTTCTGCACTGCTTTGCACAAAAGCTTCACCGGTCGAACCGCCAACGTACAACCCGTCGATTCCCTGACTCAAATTGAAACGTACCAGCCGGCGCAGACTCTCTTTATCCAGCTTTTGTTCCCCGTCAAACGGCGTAAGCAGCGCTGCCATGACTCCACGTAAATTAACCGCCATATCTCACCTCGTATGCTATTTGTTATGATTAACTGTGTACCTTTATACCTGTTATACCAGACGAATTACGCGACGACCTCATAGGGAACGCTTATTATGCGATCGGCTTCACTAAACGAGGATCCAGACGATCGGTCTTGTTACTTACGTGATTGTTTTTTCTGGCCGAAGGCGTGCCAGGTGGCGGAAACGCTATTGAGGTGGGTCTGCAGGGCGCGATCGGCCTCATCAGGATCATGGCGGCGGATCGCATCAACGATGTCGATATGTTGTTGATAGCTTACGTTATTATGTTCGTGAAGCTCGTGCTCCGGGACGGTAGGGCGTGCGGCGATGAGCCAGTCCAGCAGGGCGACATGGATAGCCAGGAAGATAGGATTACCGGGAATTTCCGCCAGCACGCGGTGAAATTCAACGTCTGAACGGATAAACAGCGCGTTATCATCCAGCGACTGGCTGTTGATCTTCAGCGCCTGCTCCAGCTTTGCAACCTGCTCGTCGCTGGCGTGCTCCGCTGCATAGCGGACCAGGCTGGACTCGAAAAACAGACGCAGCTGTTCAAAATGCGCGATCCCACCGGGGTGAGAGAGAAAATCCTTCGCCATCCCCGAAAGTTCGCCAATGATGGTGTCGGCAGAAGGCCGGGAGACGCGGGCGCGTTCACCGTTGTTAATCTGCACCAGTCCTTTACGCTTTAACGCGGCCAGAGCTTCGCGCACAGAAGGTCGCCCGACGTTGAAAAAAGTCATCAGCTCACGTTCAGAAGGTAGCTGCTCGCCTTCGGCAAACTCACGGCGGCGAATCATATTCTCGAGCTCTTCTTCTACCATCTCCGACAGCTTTTTGCGCGCCAGAGGGCGGCGGTGCAGGCTGTTACCGATGGGGGTGGATGCTTCTTCTGTCTGGGGATCAAATGCGCTCATAGGGACCATGTGTGATGTGTGACAGCAAGTGACGACCGAACCATCTTAACACAAGAATGCCATGCTGGCGGCGTAGATAACAGAACAGGCCCCGAAGGGCCTGCAATATGAAATCCACGACCTGCTGGATTATTTCACGACGCGCAGCGCCGGACGCCCACCGCGCGGCGGCGGCGGCGTATCATCCGGGTCATCATCATGATGATCCGGCTTATCGCCATCGATCACCGACATGACCGTCTCGCTTTCATTGCTTACCGATGCATCGTCATCATTCAGAGTGCTGACCTCTTCATCGTAAGCCGCTTCAGGTTCGAACATAGTACCCGCGCCGTTTTCACGAGCATAGATAGCCAGTACGGCAGCCATAGGCACGGAAACGTTACGCGGGACACCGCCGAAGCGCGCGTTGAAGCGTACTTCGTCATTAGCCAGTTCCAGATTACCCACGGCGCGCGGAGCAATATTCAGAACGATTTGCCCGTCGCGCGCATACTCCATCGGAACCTGTACGTTTGGCAGTGTCACATCCACAACCAGGTGTGGAGTCAGCTGGTTATCCAGCAGCCACTCATAGAACGCCCGCAGTAGGTACGGGCGACGCGGCGTTAGCTGCGATACATCCATCGGTTAGCCCCGACCGAGACGCATTTCACGCTCGGCTTCAGTTAAAGAAGCGAGGAAGGAATCACGTTCAAAGACGCGAGTCATATAGCCCTTGAGCTCTTTCGCGCCGGCACCAATAACTTCAACACCGAGAACCGGCAAACGCCACAGCAGCGGCGCCAGATAGCAATCAACCAGGCTGAACTCATCGCTCAGGAAGTAAGGTTTCTGAGTGAAGACAGGCGCGATCGCCTGCAGCTCTTCACGCAGCTGTTTACGTGCGGTATCCGCTTGCGCGGCGGTACCGGTCTGAATGGTGTTCATCAACGAATACCAGTCTTTCTCGATACGCTGCATGTACAGACGACTTTCTCCACGCGCTACCGGATAGACCGGCATTAACGGTGGATGCGGGAAACGCTCATCCAGATATTCCATAATGATGCGGGATTCCCACAGAGTGAGCTCACGATCCACCAGCGTAGGTACGCTTTGATTCGGGTTGAGGTCAATCAGATCCTGAGGTGGGTTGTCCTTCTCCACGTGCTCTATCTCAAAACTAACACCTTTTTCTGCCAGCACGATGCGGACTTGGTGGCTATAGATGTCAGTAGGACCAGAAAACAGCGTCATTACCGAACGTTTGTTGGCAGCGACAGCCATGAAAACCTCCAGGTATATTCAGAATTTTTGTACTGCTACCAGCCACGCGTGGCCAGCCAGATGTAAAAACCCCATTCGCGTGAAGTCATTATTGTTTATGCCTAAAAAACAAAAAATGAACAATCACCAGCATTTGGGCAGAAAATTGGATGATAGTTTACCAGATCTTGAAGGCATTGTGGTGAGGGGATTCTGGAAATGCTGAAAAAGTGGTAAGAACAGGCGATTTCCTTGTGGATAACCGCAGGTTTATGCATAAAAAAACCCGCCGAAGCGGGTTTTTTCGCAAATTGTTCTGCATAAGCAGAAAACAATTAACGTTTGGAGAACTGAGGACGACGACGTGCTTTACGCAGACCGACTTTCTTACGTTCAACCTGACGAGCATCACGGGTAACGAAGCCAGCTTTACGCAGTTCGCCACGCAGGGACTCATCATACTCCATCAGAGCGCGGGTGATACCGTGACGGATCGCACCAGCCTGACCAGAGATACCACCACCTTTAACGGTGATGTACAGATCCAGTTTCTCAACCATGTCGACCAGTTCCAGCGGCTGACGAACTACCATGCGGGCAGTTTCACGACCGAAGTACTGTTCCAGAGAACGCTGGTTGATAACGATTTTGCCGCTGCCTGGTTTGATGAAAACGCGAGCTGCGGAACTTTTGCGGCGACCAGTGCCGTAATATTGATTTTCAGCCATTGCCTATAATCCCGATTAGATGTCAAGAACTTGCGGTTGCTGTGCCGCGTGGTTGTGCTCGTTACCCGCGTAAACTTTCAGTTTACGGTACATAGCACGACCCAGCGGGCCTTTTGGCAACATGCCTTTAACCGCGATTTCAATCACACGCTCAGGACGGCGAGCAATCATCTCTTCAAAGGTCGCTTCTTTGATACCACCGATGTGGCCGGTGTGATGGTAATACATTTTGTCTTCGCGCTTGTTGCCGGTTACAGCAACTTTTTCTGCGTTCAGAACGATGATGTAATCACCAGTATCGACGTGCGGAGTGTATTCCGCTTTGTGCTTACCGCGCAGGCGACGAGCCAGTTCAGAAGCCAGACGGCCCAGAGTTTTACCGGTCGCGTCAACAACATACCAGTCGCGCTTTACGGTTTCTGGTTTAGCTGTAAAAGTTTTCATTAAAAGCTTACCCAAATAATAAGTTACACGTTGGTGAACACCCAAACGTTTAGTCAGTTGAGGTTCACACGACATTGTCCAGCAAACCTACCCCTTCGAATAGCCTATGCCGGCACTATAGAAAGTTTTGGGAAAAAAACCTTCTTGTAACGTGGGGTCGCAAGATTATAGAGAAGTCGGGGCCAAAGATCGACCCCTTTATGTGATTTGAACCTGCTTTTTTCGACGGCGCGTTGCCGTGCGATATCCTTGTGCCCTGGCAACAGGATGCGCAGGGGAAAGCCCGCCAGTTAAGGCATATGCGGGCGTTTCAAATACTCTTCGCTTTGCATTTCCTGCAGGCGCGATAAGCAGCGCTGAAACTCAAACTTCAGTCGCTCTCCCTGATAAATGTCATACAGCGGCACCGCGGCGCTGACAACCAGCTTAACGTGCCGCTCGTAGAACTCATCCACCAGGGCGATAAACCGCCGGGCTTCGCTCTCCAGCTGCGTCGTCATCACCGGTACATCAAATAACATGACGGTATGGAACAGGCGCGAAAGCGCGATGTAATCGTGCTGGCTGCGCGCGTCCACGCACAATGTGGCAAACGAGGCCGCCAGCGTCTGGTTTTCGACGCCTAATGTCGGGAGCGGTCGATGGTTAATTTCCAGCGTCGGCGTCTGCTCGCGTTTCGCACCCGCTAATGCCAGCCATAGTTTATCCATCTGCTGCTGCGTCTGCGCATCGAGCGGCGACAGCCAAAGGTGGGCCTGCGTCAGCGTGCGTAGGCGGTAATCAATGCCCGCGTCCACATTCATAATGTCGCAATGCTGTTTAATCGCATCGATCGCGGGCAGGAAGCGGGCGCGCTGCAGGCCGTTGCGATAGAGCTCATCTGGCGGGATGTTCGAGGTGGCCACCAGCGTGATGCCACGTGCGAACAGGGCTTTCATCAGGCCGCCCAGCAGCATGGCGTCAGTAATATCGGAGACAAAAAACTCATCGAAACAGAGAACGTCGGTTTCCGCCTTGAAGCGGTCGGCGAGGATTTCCAGCGGGTCGCTGTGCCCCTGCAGGGCCACCAGCTCTTCATGGACGCGCAGCATGAAGCGATGGAAGTGCAGGCGCTGCTTACGATCGCCAGGCAGGCTATGATAAAAAAGGTCCATCAGCCAGGTTTTCCCTCGCCCGACGCCCCCCCACATATAGAGGCCACGTACGGCAGCCGTCTCGACGGCAGGTTCACGCTTACCCAGCAGCTTGCCGAATTTTGCCCGCAGGCCGCTGCTTTGCGGCGCCGGAACAGGTTTATTCTGCAGTTCATGATAGATAGTATCGAGGCGGCTTACCGCTTCTTGCTGGACGTCGTCAGGTTGATGGCTGCCCTCTTTGAGAGCTAAAAGGTAACGCGATGTTGGGGACAGGCTTTGCATGATCTAATTGTTATTCCTTGAAAACCGTAATGCTGAAGCTCACGATTGACGAAAAAAAGGCCGTTCTACACTACGCGATGATACGCCAGGATTCCACTTCTGTGGAATTAGCGGTTATAGTGGCACTATCGGGCGCAGGCGGAGAGCCTTACAGCCACCCTACGGAACCACAAAACAACGGGAGATGTACATGACCTGGGAATATGCGCTAATTGGGCTAGTTGTCGGTATCATCATCGGTGCCGTCGCCATGCGTTTTGGCAACCGCAAATTACGTCAACAACAGGCGCTGCAGTTCGAACTGGAAAAGAATAAAACAGAGCTTGAAGAGTATCGTGAAGAGCTGGTCAGTCATTTTGCCCGCAGCGCTGAACTGCTGGATAACATGGCCGATGATTATCGCCAGCTGTATCAGCACATGGCAAAAAGCTCCAGCAGTCTGCTGCCGGATACCATGGCGGACGCAAACCCGTTCCGCAATCGTCTGGCGGAATCAGAAGCCGGCAACGATCAGGCACCGGTCCAGATGCCGCGCGATTATTCTGAAGGCGCATCCGGCCTGCTGCGCGGTGGTGCAAAACGCGACTGATTTATCCCTGCCAGCAAAAATATTATCCGGGCGCACTCCCTGCGCCCGCCTCAACCCCACATCCCAGCTATTATTTAATCATTGACCGCATTGTTAGCCGGTTGAAAATTCAATAACATCAGGCCATTCGGGACGTTTTTCCATACACCTCAGGTTACGAGAGCCAGCAACTAATGAAGAAACAGACTTTGCTGTTGAGTGCGTTAGCGTTAAGCATCGGGTTATCGTTGTCGGTTTTACCTACGGCGACGGCATCGTTACCCACGCAGGTACCCGGCCAGGGGGCTTTGCCAAGCCTTGCGCCGATGCTGGAAAAAGTGCTGCCCGCGGTCGTGAGCGTCCAGGTTGAAGGGACCGCCGCCCCCACGCAAAACATGCCGGAAGAGTTGAAAAAGTTCTTTGGCGACAATGCGCCGCAGGAGCAGGCTCAGCCTTTTGAAGGCCTGGGCTCCGGGGTAATCATCGATGCCGCCAAAGGCTATGTATTAACTAATAATCACGTGATCAGCCAGGCACAGAAAATCAGTGTTCAGCTCAACGATGGGCGCGAATTTGATGCGAAGCTGGTCGGCAGCGACGATCAGAGCGATATCGCCCTGCTGCAATTACAAAACCCCAGCCATCTGACGCAAATCGCGATCGCCGATTCCGATAAACTTCGCGTTGGCGATTTCGCCGTGGCCGTCGGTAATCCATTTGGCCTCGGGCAGACCGCCACATCCGGCATTATTTCCGCACTCGGTCGCAGCGGTCTGAACCTTGAAGGGCTGGAGAACTTTATCCAGACCGATGCCTCTATTAACCGGGGTAATTCCGGCGGCGCGCTGCTGAACCTGAACGGCGAGTTGATTGGTATCAACACCGCGATTCTGGCGCCAGGCGGCGGCAGCGTCGGCATTGGCTTTGCCATTCCGAGTAATATGGCGCAAACCCTCGCTCAACAGCTGATCCAGTTTGGCGAAATCAAACGCGGCCTGCTGGGAATTAAGGGCATGGAAATGAGCGCGGATATTGCTAAAGCGATGAATATCGACGCTCAGCGCGGGGCCTTCGTCAGCGAAGTCTTACCGAATTCAGGTTCGGCGAAAGCCGGGATTAAGTCCGGCGACGTGATTGTCAGCATGAACGGTAAACCGCTGAGCAGCTTTGCCGAGCTGCGTTCGCGAATTGCCACGACCGAGCCGGGCACCAAAGTGAAGCTGGGCCTGCTGCGCGACGGGAAACCGCTGGATGTCGAAGTCACTCTGGATAAGAGCACCTCGTCTACCGCCAGCGCCGATCTCATCATCCCTGCGCTTCAGGGGGCATCGCTGAGCGACGGTCAGATGAAAGACGGCACTAAAGGCGTCGCCGTCGACAATGTCGATAAAGGAAGCCCGGCGGCGCAGGTTGGCCTGCACAAGGACGATATTATTATCGGCCTGAACCGCGAGCGCGTGCGCTCTATTGCCGAACTACGTAAAGTGCTGGAGAGCAAGCCGGCGGTCATCGCTCTGAACGTCATTCGCGGTAACGAAAGCATCTATCTGCTGCTGCGATAACACGCATTTCCGGACATCGCCCGCAGTGCGATGTCCGGATAACTCGTGTTATGCTGCGCATGTCCATCCATCAACGATACCGGTATCATGCCTGGAAAGTTTTTACGTTCTGTACTCATTGGTTTGATCGTCGGAGGCCTGCTTCTGGCCGTAATGCCTTCGCTGCGTCAATGGCATCTGTCGACAACAACCCAGTACGATAGCGCGGACGAGTCGCCCGCCAGCTATAATTCTGCCGTTCGCCGCGCTGCCCCTGCGGTGGTCAACGTCTATAATCGCGCGCTGAACGGTACCAGCCATAATCAGCTGACTCTGGGCTCCGGCGTTATCATGGACCAGCGTGGTTACATTCTGACCAACAAACACGTCATTAATGATGCGGATCAGATTATTGTCGCCCTGCAGGATGGTCGTGTTTTTGAAGCGTTACTGGTTGGCTCTGACACCCTGACTGACCTGGCGGTATTAAAAATTAACGCCAATGCCGGCCTGCCGGTCATCCCTATCAACCCGAAACGAGTGCCGCATATCGGCGATGTCGTCCTTGCGATTGGTAACCCTTACAACCTCGGTCAGACGATTACTCAAGGGATTATCAGCGCTACCGGTCGTATCGGCCTGAACCCTACCGGACGGCAAAATTTCCTGCAAACCGATGCATCAATCAACCACGGCAACTCCGGTGGCGCGCTGGTGAACTCGCTGGGCGAACTGATGGGTATCAACACGCTGTCATTTGATAAAAGTAATGATGGTGAAACGCCGGAAGGGATCGGCTTTGCGATTCCCTTCCAGCTGGCAACCAAGATCATGGATAAGCTGATCCGCGATGGCCGCGTGATCCGCGGTTATATCGGTATCAGCGGCCGCGAGATTGCGCCGCTGCATGCTCAGGGCGGCGGCATCGATCAGCTGCAGGGGATTGTGGTTAATGACGTTGCTCCGGATGGTCCGGCGGCTCAGGCCGGTATCCGCGCCAACGACGTGATCATTTCGGTGAATGACAAACCGGCGGTTTCCGCCCTCGAAACCATGGACCAGGTCGCGGAAATCCGCCCAGGCTCCGAAATTCCGGTGGTTATCATGCGCGATGACAAAAAAATCACTCTGCATATCGCCGTTCAGGAATATCCGGCGACCAACTGACCGACATAAAAAAACCGGAGCCGCGGCTCCGGTTTTTTTATCGCATCGCCATTTTATTTATTGACGAAATCTTCGCCCAGGGCGATATCTTTCTTCAGCGTATCGAGCATGCCTTCCAGCGCCTGTTGCTCAAAGGCGCTCAGCTTACCGAACGACTGACGCTCTTCGATGCCGTTTTTGCCCAGCAGTAACGGCTGTGAGAAGAAACGCGCGTACTGGCCATCGCCTTCAACATAAGCGCATTCGACCACGCCTTTCTCGCCCTGCATCGCACGCACTAAGGAAAGACCAAAGCGGGCGGCCGCTTGCCCCATAGAAAGCGTGGCAGAACCACCACCGGCTTTGGCTTCAACGACTTCGGTGCCGGCGTTCTGGATGCGTTTAGTCAGATCGGCAACTTCTTGCTCACTGAAGCTCACGCCAGCAATCTGCGACAATAACGGCAGGATGGTCACGCCGGAGTGGCCGCCAATAACCGGCACTTCAACGTCGGATGCGGATTTACCTTTCAGCTCAGCCACAAAGGTATTTGAACGGATGATGTCCAGCGTGGTAACGCCAAACAGTTTGTTCTTATCGTACACGCCCGCTTTTTTCAGCACTTCTGCCGCAATAGCCACCGTCGTGTTCACCGGGTTAGTAATGATACCGATGCAGGCTTGCGGGCAGGTTTTCGCTATCTGCTGTACCAGGTTCTTCACGATACCAGCGTTAACGTTAAATAAATCGGAGCGATCCATGCCTGGCTTACGGGCTACGCCAGCGGAAATCAGCACCACATCAGCCCCAACAAGCGCCGGAGTTGCGTCTTCACCGGAGAAACCTTTGATTTTTACATCGGTAGGGATATGGCTAAGATCAACCGCCACGCCCGGCGTGACCGGAGCAATGTCGTACAACGAGAGTTCTGAACCTGAAGGCAGTTGGGTCTTAAGTAGTAGGGCAAGCGCCTGGCCGATTCCACCAGCGGCGCCGAGGACTGCAACTTTCATCCTAAACTCCTTATTATGGTTAATATAGTCTTTCGTTACTCCGTCGCCTGGACCTTAATTCACAAGATGAACAATTACAATAAGTATGGTTGAAGAATGCGTTCTGGTGCGCAGCGATGCATCCGCTTCGCATTTTCATCCCTGAGACTGACCATCCAGCAAAACGTAGTACCGGATCGACTGTTGGTTACAATACACCCAGCTCACTCGGCAAAACAACATCATTCTCATAACATTTAGTTTACTTTTACAGCGATTTACGCGCTGTGATGAAGGCATGTTCCTTAGCAGGGTTATTTGCTAAAATATGCCCCCTTCATAACATTATTTACTTTATCCCCCTGCGGATTATTTGCATAAAAATTCATTACTATGCATAATGATGTTGTTTTTACCACCATAATTTGGGTGACTTATGCGAAGTTCGGCAAAACAAGAAGAACTGGTTAAAGCGTTTAAACTGCTGCTTAAAGAAGAAAAGTTCAGCTCTCAAGGTGAAATCGTCCAGGCGCTGCAGGAAGAAGGTTTCGATAATATCAACCAATCGAAAGTCTCCCGCATGTTGACAAAATTTGGCGCGGTTCGTACCCGTAACGCCAAAATGGAGATGGTCTATTGCCTGCCTGCCGAGCTTGGCGTTCCGACGACCTCCAGCCCGCTGAAAAACCTCGTGTTGGATATCGACTATAACGATGCCGTCGTGGTTATCCATACCAGCCCGGGCGCAGCGCAGCTGATTGCTCGCCTGCTGGACTCTCTCGGCAAAGCGGAAGGGATTCTCGGCAGCATTGCCGGGGATGACACCATCTTTACGACCCCGGCCAGAGGCTTCACCGTCAAAGATCTGTACGACGCCATTCTCGTTCTGTTTGAACAGGAACTCTGAGAGCCTCCCCTCTGGTCCCCACCAGAGGGTCTTTTCAAAAATATTGCATTTCTTTAACATTTAGTGTGGTTTTCGGCCTCTATACATACTTTTACCGAATGAACTCGCCGGAAGCGCACAAAATATCAAAACATCCTATCTATATGATTTTAATCGCTATATCAGACCTGAATGGCGAGTAAATGACATTTCTAATTCTTATATGTTATAAAAACGACAATTCTTTGTAATTATTTACTCATACAACCATTAGCAGGGTATTAATATTTTTGGTGATTAGTGTATACTTGATTTTGTGATGAGGGTCACGAAACGAAGAGCCCTCAATAATAAGATTCGACGAGGTGAACATCATGAAAATCAAAACAACTGTCGCTGCACTAAGCATCCTGTCTGTTCTGTCATTTGGCGCTTTCGCCGCTGACTCTATCAACAGCGATCAGGCACAAGGCCGTCAGTCAATCGGTACCATTTCCGTCGGCGCGGTGAGTTCTTCCCCGATGGATATGCATGAAATGCTGAACAAAAAAGCTCAGGAAGAAGGTGCATCTTCTTATCGCATCATCGAAGCCCGTACCGGTGACCACTGGCACGCTACGGCAGAGCTTTATAAATAAGACGTAACGATTGTCGGTTACGAACTCAATACGAATAATTTCCAGCGGCCCAGGCCCATATAAAGCCTCCCGCCGCTGCAACAAATGGTTGGAGTAAAGATTATGAAACGTTCAATGATCATCGCATCCCTGGGCCTGGCTTCCGTTCTCTCCTTCGGCGCGAGTGCCGCCGTACATCAGGTCAACGCGGAACAAGCTCAAAACCTGCAGTCGATGGGCACCATCTCTGTTTCTCAGGTAGGCAGCGCCCCGATGGATATGCGCCATGAACTGGCGGCTAAAGCCGAAAAAGAAGGCGCCAGCAGCTACCGTATTATTGAAGCCCGTACCGGCGATAGCTGGCACGCTACAGCTGAGTTGTACAAATAAACCCTCGTCGTCTTGTCCGACGACTTGCCCCCGCCCGTCGGGGGCTTTTTTATGCCTGCCTGGCGTTAAACCGTAGCTCCCCTTCCAGCTCTTCTTCCGCTTCATCAAACAGCAATATCAAGGCGCCAAAGCGCCGACGCTGCTTATCGCTTAAGTGAATAAACTCAATCTCCAGCGGCAGCGGCAGCAGACCGCCGGTTACGGCTTCCCACAGTGAGTCCAGATTGTTCACCTGCTCGCGGTTGAGCGAGAAGCTCTGTGAAAACTCACGATAGAAATCCTGCTGATCGGCTATATCATCAAAATCAAATGTATAGATAGTCATCGCCCACACCCTGTCAACATCGCGCTATTGCCACCCGCCAATACTGCCCATACTTGCACGCGCCGGGGTTTCTTTCCCTGCTTCCCTGAACGAAACGCGAATATCCCCGACGATTAAGTATAGTGATAAAAAAACCGACGCTTCAGCGTCGGTTTCAGGGAGTTAGTGATTGGTGAAGGCGTACTGGTATTTTCGCAACATCTCCACCAGCCGCCGGACCGGTTCGGTCACCTGCGGCGATGCCTCCCAGGCCTGCAGTTTTTCCTGATAAACGTCCAGCTCTTCAAGCAGACGGGCGAAATAGCGACGCCGCTTATCATCGTTGCTGGCGGATATCATATGGTCCGCGGTGCGTCGCAGCTGGCGATGGAATGCAGAGAGATCTTCGTTGACCGGTACCGGAGCGTCCCGCAAACGTTGATGGGCAATAATCAGCGTCAATGCGAGGCGGAAACGGGCAATGTCATCGGGAAACTTATTCAACAGTAAGAACAGCTGCTGATAAAGCGCGGGAAGATGGTTCTCTTTGCGACGGGCGGTGTTGGTGGTCAGCGATGAGACCGCCGCCGAAACAAACTGATTCAGCAGCACGCGCCCGGTACGCTCCCGAGAGTTATCCCGCACCAGCAGAATCACCATCAGCGCCAGGAAACAGCCGACGATTTGTCCCAGCGCACTATCGAGAAACTGGCTGAACTGAAACTGCATTGGGTTGTCCAGCACCAGGATATTGATGGTGCCTGCCAACGCCCCCATCGATCCCAGCCGGCGCTTCTGGACTTCAATCCCAATGAAGAATGCCATCACCGCCAGGCTGATGCACAGCAACAGCATGCTTTGCTGCGTCGCGGGCATAATCACGAGGAAAAACAGCGCCCCCAGCGGCAGGGCTACCAGCATCCCGTAGAGGAAATCGAGCGCCACCATCCGCGGGTTCGGTAGGCGCATCGCCAGCGCGGTCACCACGGCGATCATCACCATCGCCCCGCTGCCGGAGGTCCAGCCGGTCCACAGCCAGAACAACGTACCGAGGATGCAGGAGATGGAGGTGCGCCAGAAGTTGACCATCGCATGATGACGCTCGGCGGACCCTGCTTTGATCACCACTTCATCCTGCAGCACTTCATCTTCAATCCGGCTGATTTTGGTATTGCCGACCACGCCGCGTTTCAACAGCAGATAGCGCGTCGCCGCCCCCACCCAGCTGTAGATCGTCACCGGCGTGTTGTGCTCCCCTTTCCAGGTCAGAAAGCGGCGCATTCTCTTCAGCTGTCGGTGGACGTCCTGCACGGTTTCAACCGGCTCGGCAAACAGCTCGCGATAATCATCGGTCACCATTTCCGGGCGTGAATTCTGGATTAAATAGGTTTCACAGGCCTGAGTAATCAGCGTCAGGGAGATGGTGTTAATGGCCTTCAGGCGGCGGTTAACCTTTGCCCACCGCGACGACTCCATAATCAGGTTGCCGCGCATGCCTTCCAGGGCGTTAGTCCGGCGTACCAGCGCCCCCCATGCTTTGTCGACCACCTCGCTGTCGCCATGCGCCACACAAAGTTGCATCAGGCGGTACTGTTCTACCAGCAGGTTATCCAGTTCAAGATCGATCTCTTTCTTAATCGAGCGCGGGGAAAATAGCAGATCCGCCATGATGGCGCTGACAATCCCCACCACAATCTCGCTGCAACGCTCAACGGCAAACTGCGGCGCCAGCATCGGATCGGTATGAATGGTGATAATAATGATCAGCGCGGTATAGCCTGCCAGCCCCCACGCGTAGGAGTTTTCGACGCGAACCAGCGAGGAGATCCAGGTGCAGAAACCCGCCCACAGACAGCACACCAGCATCATCAGCAGCGGCGCGCGAATCATCAGAATGATTATCGCCAGCGCGGCAATACAGCCGATAAACGTCCCGACGATACGCAGCATCCCGCGATAGCGGATGGCGCCAGAATAGGGTTCTCCCCCGGCGGCGAATGCCGGACCGGCGGCAACAATAGCCGCCGTCAGCACCGCCCAGCGCGGGGTTTCCAGTTGAAAGTGGAAGCCGACGAATAACGCCAGCACCACCGCACACGCTAATTTAATGGCGAAGCGAAGGTGCCGGGGAGCAATGGTGAAGATCCCCATGGCGATTAACCAAACTCACGCAGGCGCATCGCCAGTTTCTGGAAGAAGTTCACCTGGGTCGTATCGCGGTCTTCTTTACCGGTAATCACCACCGTCGCGGTTGTCCCCGCTGGCCACAGATTGCCCTGCTGCTTATCGAGTCGAATACGGACCGGCACACGCTGCGCCAGGCGAACCCACTCAAGGTTAGAATCCACGGAAGCCATCCCTTTAGCATCGCTGCTGCTGCTGGCGTTGGTCACCCCGGCGGCAATACTGTCCACCGTACCTTTAATCGAGCGGCTGCTTCCCAGCGGGGTGATTTCCGCACGGTAGCCCTGACGAACCCCTTCAAGTTTGGTCTCTTCGAGGTAGGCCACCACGTAAAAGGTGTCTTGCTTAACCAGCGCCACGGCTGTCGAGCCACGGGTAATAAATTCGCCGCTGTATACGTTGAGGTTGGTCACCCAGCCATCGGCCGGCGCGCGGATAACCGTGCGTTCAAGATCGAGCTTCGCCAGATCGCGGGTTGCCATCGCTTTTGCCAGCTGATGCTCCACCGTTTGTAAGACGTTGTTGGCCTGGTCTATTTCCTCACGGGACATCGCCTGTATGCCAAGCCGGTTACGACGCCCGGCCTCGGTACGCTTTTCCTGCGCCAGGGTCTGGTAGTAAGCGACATCGGCCTGAGCCTCTTCGAGGGCTTTCTGATAACGCGGCTGATCGATCACGAACAAAACCTGGTCTTTCTTAACCAGCTGGTTATCCTTGACGTTGACCTGCGTAATCAGTCCTGACACATCCGGCGCGATCGCCACGATATCGGCGCTAAAGCGTGCGTCACGCGTCCAGGGTGATGCGGTGTAATAGACCCATGCGCGAAAAATCGCGACAAATGCGAGGATAACCAGTATCACAGTGATTGCGGTACGGAAGATATTTCTTGTTAGTGTTTTCACATCGACCTCAAACGAACAAACGCGATATCAGATAAAAAAGGCAGCAATATAACGCGGTATTAAACAGTGCAGGGTGCCAGACAAAATCATAGATGCCGGTGGGAACCAACAGCCGATGTACCAACCAGAAAATGGCCAGCGATATTAGCAACTCAAAGAAGATCGGCGGAAATGACAAGCCGAAAATCACGATGACAGGAAACAGACTCATGATGACCTTGATAAGAAGCGTACAGGTGATATGCGTGAAGCGTTTATTATGTAGCTAACAATATAGTAACGTAACAATTGCAGCATGATCTATATTATGTGATCTAAATCACTTTTAAGTCAGAGTGAACAATGGAACGATTAAAACGCATGTCCGTTTTTGCCAAAGTGGTTGAACTGGGTTCATTTACCGCCACGGCACACCAGCTCCAGATGAGCGTTTCATCCATCAGCCAGACTGTCTCCAGACTGGAAGATGAACTCCAGGTGAAGCTGCTTAACCGCAGCACCCGCAGCCTTGGCTTAACGGAAGCCGGCAAGATCTATTACCAGGGCTGCCGACGAATGCTGTTCGAAGCGCAGGACGTCCATGAGCAACTGTACGCGTTTAACAATACGCCCATCGGTACGCTGCGCGTCGGCTGCTCTTCAACTATGGCACAAAATGTCCTCGCCCACATAACCGCTGGAATGCTGAAAGAGTACCCGGGTTTATCCGTCAACCTGGTCACCGGAATTCCGGCGCCGGATCTGATTGCTGACGGGCTGGATGTGGTGATCCGCGTCGGGGCATTGCAGGATTCCAGCCTCTTTTCACGCCGGCTTGGCTCGATGCCGATGGTGCTCTGCGCAGCAAAAAGCTACCTGCAGCAGGCGGGGATCCCGGAAAAACCGGCCGATCTCGCCAGCCATTCGTGGCTGGAGTACAGTGTGCGCCCTGACAATGAATTTGAAATTATCGCCCCGGAAGGGATCTCAACCAAACTGATCCCCCAGGGCCGCTTTGTCACCAACGATCCCATGACGCTGGTCCGCTGGCTGACCGCAGGGGTCGGGGTGGCTTACGTTCCGCTGATGTGGGCGATCGAAGAGATCAACCGCGGTGAGCTGGAGATCCTGCTGCCAAGCTACCAGTCAGATCCGCGTCCGGTATACGCGCTGTATACCGAAAAAGACAAGCTACCGCTGAAGGTTCAGGTCTGTATTAATTCACTGACGGAGTATTTCGTCGAGGTGGCAAAAATTTACCAGGGGATGCACGGCCGGGGAATTGCCCGCTAGCGACGCGACACAAACAGCAGCGATGGCCGGTGCAGGCTGCGCCTCCGCAAAATGCGGAAGCGCATTCAGAATACTCAGGCGGTTCCGCCAACGGTAAGGTTATCGACTTTCAGCGTCGGTTGGCCAACGCCTACCGGCACGCTCTGGCCCTCTTTACCGCACACGCCGACACCGCTATCAAGCTTCAGATCGTTACCGACCATGGAAATCTGCTGCATCGCTTCAATACCGGAACCGATCAGGGTCGCCCCCTTCACTGCTTTCGTGACCTTCCCTTTTTCGATCAGGTAGGCTTCTGAAGTGGAGAACACAAACTTACCTGAGGTGATATCGACCTGACCACCGCCGAAGTTAGGGGCATAGATACCGTAATCAACCGATTCGATAATCTCCTGCGGCGTCGATTTACCTGCCAGCATGTAGGTGTTGGTCATCCGCGGCATCGGCAGATGGGCGTATGACTCACGACGGCCGTTACCGGTCGGCGCAACGCCCATCAAACGCGCATTGAGTTTGTCCTGCATATAACCTTTCAGGATACCGTTCTCAATCAGCACGTTGTATTGGCCCGGCGTCCCTTCGTCATCAACGGCCAGCGAGCCGCGGCGATTGGCAATGGTGCCATCATCCACCACGGTGCACAGTTCGGAAGCCACCAGTTCCCCCATATGGCCGCTGAACACCGAGGTACCGCGACGGTTGAAATCGCCTTCCAGACCGTGTCCTACCGCTTCATGCAGCAATACCCCAGGCCAACCGGCCCCCAGCACCACCGGCAGCATGCCCGCCGGGGCGGCAACGGCAGATAAATTCACCAGCGCCATCCGCACCGCTTCTTTCGCCCAGGCATCGGCACGGACTTCACCGTCTTCGGCAGCCAGGAAATAGTCATAGCCAAAACGACCGCCGCCGCCGCTGGAGCCGCGTTCACGTTTACCGTCGTCTTCCACCAGCACGCTGACCGACAGACGCACCAGCGGACGAACGTCCGCCGCTAACGTGCCATCGGTCGCCGCGACCAGAATCAATTCATACACGCCGCTCAGACTGGCGGACACTTCCTGCACGCGTTTATCAGCGGCGCGAGCCGCTTTATCGACGCGGCGCAGGATATCCAGTTTCTCTTCGCGGCTCATACTTTGCAGCGGATCGATACTGGTATACAGCGCGCTGTATTCTACCGCCCCCAGGGTACGCACTTTGCCGTCGCCGCTGTCGCGCACGATGGTACGAGCCGCCTGCGCGCTCTGTTCCAGCGCCAGTCGACTGATTTGGTCGGCATAAGCAAAACCCGTTTTCTCGCCGCTGACCGCACGAACGCCGACGCCCTGGTCAATATTGTACGAACCATCTTTAATGATGCTGTCTTCCAGAACCCAGGATTCGTGATAGCTCGACTGAAAATAGAGATCGCCGTAATCCAGACGGCGCTCGGCCAACTGGCCAAGAATGGCAAAAAGATCCTGATGATTCAGGCCATTTGCTGACAGTAATTGTTCACTTACCAGGTTCAGACTCATCGTTATGCTACTCGTTTGTTGCCGCCGGTCAGGCGGAAATAAAAAACGCTATCCATTGAGAGTGCGGTAATTCCCCGCAATCGTCAAATCATTGCTTTTTGTCACTGCGCGCCTGGCGCAGGACTTCATTGATCTGCGGCTGATCGATAGGGCCAGTAATGCGATAACGCAGGATAGATACTTTGTTCCACAGCGGCCCCAGCACTTTACTGGCGGCAAACACCGCGGCGCCGACTATCGGATTTATCACAAACGCTGTCGCAACGCCGACGGTCGCCGAAATTTCCGGGGCCACGACGGCCTGCATATCCAGCCGGCGGCGTACCAGGTCGACCGAGCCTTTCATCGCGATATCCGCCTCGAGGCCATCCACCAGCGTATCATCCGTATTCAGCACGCCATCTTTAATCCATGCCGTGCTGTTGATCGAATCAAAATAGAAGCCTTCGCTGAAGGTATCGCTAAAGTCGAAACGCAGCTTTCGCAGCAGCGCATCGACGCTCAGCAGACGCAACAGCTGCCCGGCATGACCGGTGCTGATGTCGGTAAATTCGCCTTTCCCGAGATGGCTTTTCAGCACCCCATTGAGCGATGCCACGTCCGGCTGCCACGGCGGTGCACGCCAGTGCAAATCGTAATCGACATCGAACGACGACCCTTTCACCGGCGTCGAAATACCGAAAAAGCTGGCGAAGGCATCCGTTTTATTCCCATGGAGTTTACCTTTCAGCGACGTCCGCACGCCGCCCGGGGCATTGACCCATACGCCGTCGGAAGTCAGACGGCCAAAACCGGTATCCACCAGCCCGTTAGCCAGCGTCAGGGTATCGCCTTTAATTGAGAAATCACCGTCGATGCGCCCGTATTTTTGCCCCCATAGCCAGCACTCTGCGCAGCGCAGCTGGAGATCCGGCCAACCGCGAAAATCAAGGCGGTTACTGGCAAGCGGGTTCGTCCCGCTGGACGCCTCACCACTCTTCTGAGCGGCAGCCGGGTTGTAATACAGATAGCGAATGGCGGCCTGCCAGGGGGCATTTTGCCGCATTGTCAAAGAGGCGTTAATTTCGCGCCCCTGGGCTTCAACCTTCGAGCCACCGGCATTCGGTTGACTCACCAGGCTCACGTTGTTCCAGCTTTGGCCAGCAAACGTCAGCGACGGCGTGCGCAACGTGATACGTTCCGGGAAGAGAATATTGCTGCTGACTTCATTGACTGCGCCACCCTGGAAAAGCGCCAGCCACTCCGCGCCATCCATCGCCGGCATATTCAGCTCAACGCCGGCCTGATCCGGCAGCGGAGAAATGGCTTTGCTATCAGAGGTTAAAATCGCCCGATCCAGCGTCAGCTTACGGTTCAACAGCCAGCGGCTGTTGAAATGATTTTTCGCACCAATAGCGCCGGTCAACTCGAAGCTGTTTAACCCGCCTTCAACATTAATTTTCACCGGCAGCGGCTCACCCGCTGTTTTATCGACCGGAGAAGGTAAGTCACTGCTTACATTTTTCAGATCGCCGTTAATATCAACCTTATAGCTCGCATTCCCATGGTACGGCAGCTCAATTGCCACCTTACCGTCCCACGGCACGCTACCGCTAACGGCATCATTGACCGCTTTTGGCAGGAGACCGGTACGCGATGGCTGCCAGCTGGCGTTCATGCCAACGTTGACCAGGAAGGCCTTAGGTCCCTCGGTGGTGGAAAAATCGAGATTCAACGGCTGATTAAACCAGCTGGCTTTCAGGGTCTCGCTTTTCAGATCGCCATTTGTAAAGCTGAACTTACCGGTCAGATCCTTCAGCGTTGTATCAATCGGTTTGATAAACAGGCTGTTATTCACCAGATTGACATCGCCTTTGGCGGTGGTCAGCTCGCCATCCAGCGGAATATCAAGATGTAAGCGAGCGCTCACATTCCCATCCAGTTGTAGTTCATCCAGTGCCGAACCCAGCGTCTCTTTCAGCGGCGTCTCGTTAAAATAGGGTCCGACATCTTTCCCTGGACCGTTGATATCGGCATCAATAAGCAGTTTTTCCCGCGAATAATCCGGGATAACCGCATCAAGGTTGCTGGCGGTGACGTTCCCCAACATGACCTTATCGGCCTTCATCCACAAACCGTTATTGATAAAATCGAGGTTGATATCCAGCCCGGTTAATGCCGGCCAGTCGGGTTGAAAGGCAAAGGTGGCGTTGGTTAATGGCACCGAAACCTGGAACTGGCCTTCGTTATGCAGATACGGGAACAGGTGCGGGTTACCGCCGTAAACCAGGGTGGCGTTGGTTGCCTGCCCGCCTTTTATCGCGCCGCTGAGATAATCCACCAGCTCTTTGCCCATCAGGTTTTCTGGAAAATAGCGCCATGCCTGACCACCGTCATTGGTGCTGATCCCCGCCAGAATCCCCAGCCACGGCTCATCACCCTGCGGCTGTAAATAGCGGAACCCTCCCCGCGCACGTACTCCGGTTGCCTGCACGTCAATGTTGCGCCCGTCAAGCATAAAGCCTTTGTCATTCTTCACCCAACTGAGGGTGGCATCACCTTTGGCAATTTCCAGCGGGGCGCGGAAGACCGTGGCATAAGGCATTTTGGCTTCGCTCATACTGGCGTGCAGCGAGCCGTTCTCCACGCTTCCGGCAGCGCTACCCGAGAAATGTTCGGCCCCCGGCAGCAGCTTCCACTGTTTCCAGGAGAGATCGCTCCAGCTTGCCTGAAAACGGGACTTTTCCGCTGCCTGCAGCGGGATATCCAGCGCCAGCAGATCGATTTTGCCGGCAGGTTGCGTGGTACGCCAGACCTCGCCCAGCTCAGGGGCCAGCTTATCGGCAATCGGTTGCAGCCCGGTCAGGCCATTGAGATCGAGGTGACTGGCGCGGACACGCAGCTCATCGCTGCGCGAGTGGTTATCACCGCCGACATCCTGGGCCGGGATCCACGCCATCGCCAGCGCGCCGCGCGGCCAGGCTTTGCCGTCGATCGAGATCCGGGTATCCGGGATGTCGAAGCCCCAGCCCTGCTTCTCGCGGAAGATATGGGCCGTCAGATTATCTACCGTCAATCGATGGGGCTGACCATCACCCTGCCAGCTGGCGCCGCCCTTCTTCAACCAGACGTCACCGCTGGCGATATCGCCTTTGTCGATAGTCATCCAGCCTTCGAGGCTAAAGCGCGCAGTCTGCAACGCAATATTGTCCTGCATCCAGCGGCCCAGCCACGGCTTCACGTCAATATCATCCGCCTGCAGCCATACGCGCCCTTTGTTCAGCAGACCATTTTCATCACGCAGATCCATACGTACCTGCATCACCCCATGCTGGCCGTTCAGACTGGAGAGACTCAGTTGCCCTTCTGCACGATGGCGGTTATTCGTATTCAGCCAGGTGAGCTGCGGAACAGCTAATTCCGCACGTTGCCCGGAAATGGTCACGAAACTCAAATGGCTATCGCGCAGAATAAAGTGGTCGAACTGGCGCAGGAAGAGATCGCCAATATGGTCGGTTTTCAGACTCTCGCCGCCATCATTGGTCTGGATTGGCGAATTGGTATGGATTTTCAACTGCCAGAAGGTGAGGTCGCGGAATTGCCAGCGCATGTGCAGCAGACTTTGCCAGACATCCAGCGCCAGAGTGACCCGTTTAACCGAGAGCTGGCCGCCGTCTTTCAGACCCGCGGAGACATCGCGCACGTCGAGCGTCGGGCCAAAGTTTTCCCAGCGGGCCGTTAGCTGTGAAGCATTGACCGGGGAGCCTGAAAGCGCAGAGATTTTTTCCAGCAGCTGCGGGCGCCATGCGTCCAGCTGCGGCAGAACGAGACGCAGGCCGCTCACCAGCAGTGCGACGACAACTGTCAATGTTGCCGCGGTGAGCAGTAATATCCCGGGCAGTCGCCTCACGCCTCTCTCCTTGTCAGACTTTTACACGTCATCCGTCTATTTGCCTCCGCGTCGGCGGCGTTGACTTCCGGGATAAGCCGTCGTTCGGCCATACTCCCGGGTGCCAGAGCAGAAGCAAACCAGATGATTACATCATAACGACATCGAACTGCTCTTGATTATAGAGCGGTTCAATTTGTACTTTGACCTGTTTGCCGACAAAGATTTCGACTTCCGCCAGCGCGTGCGACTCTTCCCCTTTCAGGGTTTCCGCAACCGCAGGAGAAGCATAGACCAGGAAACGATCGGAATCGTAGGCATGATGCACACGCACAATCTCACGCATGATTTCATAGCACACCGTTTCCACCGATTTCACCGTACCGCGTCCGTGGCAGGTAGGGCAATCCTTACACAACACGTGCTCAACGCTTTCACGAGTCCGCTTACGGGTCATCTCTACCAGACCAAGCTGGGAGAAGCCGTTAATACTGGTTTTGACCCGATCTTTACTCAGCGCCTGTTCCAGTGAATGCAACACCCGGCGACGGTGATCTTCATTATTCATATCAATGAAATCAATAATGATAATCCCGCCCAGATTGCGCAGACGCAGCTGGCGGGCAATCGCCTGAGTCGCCTCAATATTGGTATTAAAAATCGTATCGTCGAGATTGCGATGACCGACAAATGCCCCGGTATTGATATCCACGGTGGTCATCGCTTCGGTTTGATCGATAACCAGATAGCCGCCGGATTTCAGCTCCACCTTACGCTCCAGCGCGCGCTGAATTTCGTTCTCCACGTCAAAGAGATCGAAAATCGGCTGACGGCCGCTGTAATGCTCCAGCTTGCTGGTCATTTCCGGCATATATTCGGCGGTAAACTCCACCAGCGATTCATACGTCAGGCGGGAATCGACGCGTATACGGTCCAGATGCTCATCGGCAAAATCACGCAGCACGCGCTGAGCCAGCGCCAGTTCACCGTACAGCTGATAACGGGTCTGCTGACGTTTTTTGCGCTCCATGACCTTCGTCCATACGCGCTTGAGGTAAGCCGCATCGGCGGCTAACTCCTGTTCATGCACCCCTTCCGCGGCGGTACGGATGATAAAACCGCCCTGCTCATCGCAGTAGTCGGCCACCACCTTCTTTAACCGCTCGCGTTCAGCTTCACTCTCGATACGCTGTGACACGCCGACGTGAGAAGCCCCCGGCATAAAGACCAGATAGCGGGAAGGCAGCGTAATGTCCGTCGTCAGGCGGGCGCCTTTGGTGCCGAGCGGATCTTTCACCACCTGAACCATCAGGTCCTGGCCCTGACGAACCAGTTCGGAAATATCGCGCACCGTAAACTGCTTTTGTTCTTCCCCGGCAACGCATTCGGTATGCGGCATAATATCTGACGCGTGCAGAAATGCGGCCTTATCCAGGCCAATATCTACAAAAGCCGCCTGCATCCCCGGCAGTACACGACTGACACGACCTTTGTAGATATTGCCTACGATTCCGCGCCGCGCTTCACGCTCAATATGAATTTCCTGCAGAATACCGCCATCAATGTACGCAACGCGCGTCTCCGATGGCGTTACGTTAACTAATAATTCAGCCGTCATCTTTATCCCTTTTCTTCACGCAGTGAGTTAAAGTTACTCAGCAACTCATACGTTTCTACCAGCGGTAAGCCGACCACGGCGTGATAGCTGCCATTAATCTTCCTGACGAAACAGCCACCCAACCCTTGAATACCGTATGCACCTGCTTTGTCCAGAGGTTCGCCGCTGGCCACATAGCTGGCAATATCCTGATCTGAAAGCAGGCGGAAGGTGACTTCCGTCACCACCAGGCAATCCAGCGTCAGCTGCTTATCCGCCAGCGCCACGGCCGTCATGACCTGATGCGTCTTACCGGAGAGCATGCGCAGCATCTCGGCGGCGTGCGCGGCATCGCGCGGTTTTTCCAGCACTTCGCCGTTCAGGATAACAATGGTATCGGCCCCCAGCACCGGCAGATCGCGCGGGGCCAGTGCGACCCCCGCCTGCGCTTTTTCACGCGCCAGACGCGCAACATAATGCCCGGCGCTCTCCTGTGGCAGGCGTCGTTCTTCAATACCGGGAACCAGACGTTCAAAAGATAACCCCAGTTGCGTCAGCAGTTCTTGTCGACGCGGAGAGCCTGAAGCGAGATACAGAGTCGTCATATCAACCTTATTGCACCGCAAATTGCTGACGGACTTTCCGCATCAGCAGGAATAACCATGGCCAGAGCACACCGTTTACTACACTACTCCAGAACACTTCCGGACGGAAAGAGACGTTGATCACTAAAAACTCTGCCCAGAAAACAACGATATCCACAGCAAGGGATAACATCATCACCACCAGCGCCTGCTGCCAGAGCGCCAGATTGCGAAACAGCTGATATTTCAGCGCCACCAGATAAGCGATGATACTTAACGATAGCGCGCGAACGCCCAGTGTCGACCCGCTGATCAGATCGAGGATCGCCCCCATGACGAAACCGGTGCCTACGTTCACCCGATGCGGTAAGGCGAGGATCCAGTAAAGCAGGATCAGGAATACCCAGTTTGGCCGGAAGACGGTCAGGTCCGCCGGCCAGGGCATGACCTGCAGCAATAGCGCGATAAGAAACGAGAGCCAGATAACCCAGCGTCCCTGGCTTCGATAACTTGCCACTATTGCCCCCCTGCAGGCAGAGGTTGCGAAGGCGGCGTCATGCCGGTTGCTGGCGCAGGCATTTGCGGCCCCATGGCATCTGGTGCCGGCAGAACCTGCGGCATCATCTGCATCAGACGTTCATTGGCAACGCGGTGCACCTCTTCCGGCGTCATCGGGTTGGCCCCGTTACGATCGGCTCCCCACAGCAGCAGGAGATAGCGCAGACGCTGCAGACCCGCCGTTGGACGCGCCTGAATGACCGTATACGCACGCTGCGTGTCGAGCTTCACCGAGGAAACCACGCCGACCGGGTAGCCTTCAGGGAAGCGGCCACCGAGACCGGAGGTCACCAGCACATCGCCGACGCGAATATCGGTGTTCGCCGGCAGGTGCTCCAGCTGCAAATCGTCAGTGCACCCGTTACCCGCCGCAATCACGCGAATATCATTACGCAGAACCTGAATCGGCAACGCATGCGTCGCGTCGCAGATGAGCAGCACGCGGCTGGTTAACTTCGCCACCGCAACGACCTGACCAACCACGCCTTTGTCGCTGATCACCGGCTGGCCTTCGTATACGCCGTTAACGCTGCCCTTATCGATAACAACCTGATCGCTATAAGGATCGTTAACCGTAGAGATGACCTGAGTCACCATTTTTTGCTCATCCTGGCGCAGCGGCGAGCCCAGCAGCTCGCGCAGACGCGCGTTCTCCTGTTTATACTGACCCAGCATCAGCAAATCGCTGTTCTTCAGCAGCAGTTCCTGACGCAGCGCGCGGTTTTCCAGTTCGAGCTGATCGCGGGTTGCCAGCGTTTGCGATACGCTGTCCAGCAATTCCCGGGGACCATTTGAGATAAAGTAGAAAGGGCTGACGGCAGTGTCCATGTACGTTCTAATCTGACTGAACGTACCCAGGCGGCTGTCGGCGATAATCACGCCAAGCGCCACCAAAACCGCCAGGATAAGGCGAATCTGTAGCGACGGGCCACGGCTAAAAATTGGCTTCATAGGCTATGCGTATTCTCGTGTCAGTTAAGACCAAGGGTAGCTTTTGAGGCTACCCTGGACCTTCGGCTGACTACTCTTCGCTGAACAAGTCGCCGCCGTGCATGTCGATCATTTCCAGCGCTTTACCGCCGCCACGTGCGACGCAAGTCAGTGGATCTTCTGCAACTACGACAGGAATACCTGTCTCTTCCATCAACAGACGGTCGAGGTTGCGCAGCAGGGCGCCACCGCCAGTCAGAACCATACCACGCTCGGAGATATCGGAAGCCAGCTCCGGCGGACACTGTTCCAGCGCGACCATGACCGCGCTGACGATACCGGTCAGCGGTTCCTGCAGCGCTTCGAGAATTTCGTTCGAGTTCAGGGTAAAGCCGCGTGGCACGCCTTCTGCCAGGTTACGGCCGCGAACTTCGATTTCACGCACTTCATCGCCCGGATACGCCGAACCGATTTCATGCTTAATACGTTCAGCCGTCGCTTCACCGATCAGGGATCCGTAGTTACGACGCACATAATTAATCACGGCTTCATCGAAACGGTCACCACCGATACGAACGGAAGAGGAGTAAACCACGCCGTTCAGGGAGATAACCGCCACTTCGGTGGTACCGCCACCAATATCCACCACCATAGAACCGGTCGCTTCGGAAACCGGTAAGCCCGCGCCAATCGCAGCCGCCATCGGCTCTTCAATCAGGAAGACTTCACGAGCGCCAGCGCCCTGAGCAGATTCACGAATCGCACGACGCTCAACCTGGGTTGCACCGACCGGTACGCACACCAGAACACGCGGGCTTGGACGCATGAAGCTATTGCTATGCACCTGTTTAATAAAGTGTTGGAGCATTTTTTCGGTGACGAAGAAGTCGGCGATAACGCCGTCTTTCATCGGGCGAATCGCCGCGATATTGCCCGGTGTACGCCCGAGCATCTGCTTCGCTTCATGACCAACAGCAGCGACGCTTTTCGGCGAGCCGGCACGATCCTGACGAATGGCCACAACGGAAGGCTCATTCAATACGATGCCTTGTCCTTTTACATAAATCAGGGTATTCGCGGTACCCAGGTCAATGGACAGGTCATTGGAAAACATGCCACGAAATTTTTTTAACATACTAAGGGATAATCCTGAAAGCTGGGGCGGAAAACAAAATCCGCTTACTTTACCAACCACACGCAGCAGCGACAAGGCGCAAAAATCATCTGCTACGGTGAAAATTAGTGCAGCGCATTTCCTTCGTTACAAATTTACCGGGTCCATTCAGTGGCGAAATCGTCAACAGCGCTCCGCGCCTGAATCTGTAACCCGTCAAAGGTCATTTACTGGCATTTACATTGCGATAATCCGGCAGGTAGACAAGCACACCCCCTTCACTATGGCGCGCGTTATTCTACGTGAAATCACGCTAAACGGCAGATCAAACCGAGTATCTTTGCGAATATTTTTTCACATTTGTGTCAAGTGGCTGTGAGGCGGCAAAAAATTCCCCCTGACCACCCGTGACACCGCACTGAGACAGCACCTGCCATTCACTGCGACTGCGAACGCCGGTTGCAAAAACCTGGACCGGCATGCCCTTACAGGCCTCCACCAGGCTTTGAACCAGCAGCTGGTTCTCACTGCGCTTTTCGATATTGCGCGACAGTCCCTGGTGCAGCTTAATCACTTCGACATCCAACTGCTTGATCCAACTGGTTCCAACCAGCGTTAATCCGGCCTGCACGACGGCAACGCGAATACCCAGGGCATTGACCAGGCGCATTACCGGTTGTAAGCGGCCGATATATTGACAAACATCTGCCTCTGCAAGTTCAAAAATAATCCGTCGACGTTGCGATTTTTCACTCTGCATCAAAGTATCACGCAGCCAGCGCTGAAATCTCGGGCGGATCAATGATTCCACCGTCACCTGCAGCGCGAGGTTTTCCTCCGGCCAAAAACTTAAAAATGGCAGTAAGCGCGTGATCTGCAGGCGGTCGTACTCTTCCGCCAGACCAAACTGTTGCACCATTGGCATATATTCTGCCGCGCTCACCTCTTCCTTACCGTCGTACAACCGCGACATCAGTTCACGATGATGGACGCGTCCATCGCGGGTAACGGCCGGCTTCTGGTACAGTCGCGGCCCGCCGCGGCTGAGCATTTGTTCAATCAGCGTACGCCAGCGGACGTTACCGCGCCCTTTCTCCGGTAACGAGTCATCGTAGACTGCCCAGCTATTGCTGCCCTGTAGCACCGCATTGCGCGTCGCAGCCTCGGCGCGTTCCATCACCTGGGCGGTCGTCTGCCCACTGCGGAAAGCGCAAAGACCGATATGCATCATGTCATCGCGGTCAAGAATCCGCGTCGGCGGCAGTGCATCCACCGCTTTTAACAGCAACCCGGCGATGCTATCGGCCTCTTTTAAGGTACGGTGAGGAAGGAGTACAGCAAAATCACTGCGGTGGTAGCGCGCCAGCAGCGCCCCGGGATAACGCATAATAAAAGTCGACAGCAGGTTGATGAGCGTGAAGTAGTGTTCTTCGGCAGCGGCTCGTCCCCAGTTATCACGTAACAGATCGAACTCCGGCAGGCGGATCATCATCACGATACCGTGCGAACCCACTTTTTCCTGATCTTCCAGCAAAGTTGCCAGCTGATTATCAAAGAACAGACGATTATTCAGCCCGGTTTTCGAGTCTTGCGCCGCATAAGAACGAATCAACGTATCCATACGACTACGCTGATCGCTGGCAAACTGCAGCTCGGAAAGCAGCATATCCAGCGCGCTGCTGGTGCTTGCCGGCCACTCATGTACCGACCCACGTACCTGCGGCCCGCGTTCGCCGTTGAGGATCCGCGCAGCACGTACCTCCAGCAGCTCCTGACCAGCAAGCTGACGGCGAATCCAGCGCACGGAGAAAAAGATAACCAGAACCATAAGGCCGATAGCTGTCGATAAGGGTCCGGTGATGTGTAGCGAGCGGAAATAATTCACCATCGGGTCGAGGTAGACCACGTGAATCGTCATACCGGGGTGTTTTAACGACGGTACCGTTATTTCACGATACTGATTCTTACTCCCCGGCGGACGATAGCTGTCGCTACGCGAGTGACCGTACACCGGCTTGCCGTTAAGCAGAAAATCGACCTGCACAATCTCCACCGGCGTCATCAACTCATCCATTTGCGGTTCGAGCTTATCGAACGAGGATGAGATCAGGCGGTTATCCAGCATCGTCGCCACAGCCTGGACGCGATTCTCCATCTTCAGCTGGATACCGTTATAAAAACTCAGCGAAGCACCTATAAGCGTGACAAAGATGGTCAGGCTGGTGAGCAGCGTGACAAATGCTGAGAACTTCGTCGTTAATCGCATCCCTGTGTTAACTCCGCGAGTGAATGACCGCCCGATAGATTTTCAGGCACGTGTACTAGCGCTTTACCTAAAGTAAGCGCTAACTTTCTAAAGCGCGAGGCATACTATCAAAGCTGGCGTTTCTGGCAATTTATTGCGTTATATCGGCGTAATAATGTCGATAGCGAGTATAGTCTGCAGAAAATTTTTTCCAATCTTTGTACAAATAAGGACCCGCATATGCAGGCTTTAATATTAGAACAGCAGGATGGTAAAACAATCTCCTCGGTGCAAACCATCGACGCCGACCAGCTGCCGCCGGGCGATGTCACCGTCGATATTCACTGGTCCAGCCTTAACTATAAAGATGCGCTGGCGATCACCGGCAAGGGAAAAATCATCCGCAACTTTCCGATGATTCCTGGCATCGATTTCGCCGGTACCGTTCATTCAAGCGAAGATCCGCGCTTCCACAGCGGCCAGAAAGTGCTGCTGACCGGCTGGGGCGTCGGTGAAAACCACTGGGGCGGTCTGGCCGAACGTGCGCGGGTGAAAGGCGACTGGCTGGTCGCGATGCCGGAAGGTCTTGATGGCCGTAAAGCGATGGCGATCGGTACCGCCGGCTTCACCGCTATGCTGTGCGTCATGGCGTTGGAGGATGCCGGCATCCGTCCGCAGGATGGTGAAATCATTGTCACCGGCGCCAGCGGCGGCGTCGGCAGTACTGCCATTGCGCTGCTACATCAGCTCGGCTATTCGGTCGTCGCAGTCTCTGGCCGCGAAAGTACCCATGAATATCTGAAAAGCCTCGGCGCACAGCGCATTCTCGGTCGCGAAGAGTTTGCCGAAACCCGTCCGCTGGAAAAACAGCTGTGGGCTGGCGCGATTGATACCGTCGGGGACAAGGTGCTGGCCAAGGTGCTGGCGCAGATGAACTATGGCGGCTGCGTCGCCGCCTGTGGCCTGGCCGGGGGCTTCGCGCTGCCAACGACGGTGATGCCGTTTATTCTGCGCAATGTTCGCCTGCAGGGCGTCGATTCCGTCATGACGCCGCCCGCGCGTCGCGCTGAAGCCTGGCAACGTCTGGTGCGTGATCTGCCGGAATCCTTCTATTCCGCGAGCGCCACGGAAATTACGCTCGCAGAGGCCCCGGCATTCGCCGCTAAGATCATGAACAATCAGATCCAGGGGCGGACGCTGGTGAAGATCGCCTAATCTGCAATTTTTCGTGACATATTCGCGATAAATCGCCGCCTCCGTCATGCTTAGGAAAAAGCATGCCGGAGGATGTCATGAAAGCCAAAAAACTCACGGAAGCCGATGTAACGGCAGAGTCCGTATTTATGCTGCAGCGCCGCCAGGTTCTGAAGTCACTCGGGATCACCGCAACGGCTCTTTCTCTTTCCCCCACGGCGCGGGCCGATCTCCTGGACTGGTTTAAAGGTCACGACCGCCCGCCGGCCCCGGCAGGTAAAGCGCTGACGTTTAATAAACCCGCGGAGTGGCAAAGCTCGCTCGCCCTGACGCCGGAAGATAAAGTCACCGGCTATAACAACTTCTATGAATTTGGTCTTGATAAAGCTGACCCCGCGGCCAATGCCGGCAGCCTGCGTACCGATCCCTGGACCCTCACGATTGGCGGAGAAGTGGCCAAACCGCTGACGCTCGATCATGACGACCTGACCCGGCGCTTTCCGCTGGAAGAGCGTATTTACCGGATGCGCTGCGTGGAGGCCTGGTCAATGGTGGTGCCCTGGGTCGGCTTCCCGCTACATAAACTGCTGGCGCTGGTTGAACCCACCAGCAACGCCCGTTTTGTCGCCTTTAAAACTCTGTATGCACCGGACCAGATGCCGGGGCAAAAAGATCGCTTTATCGGCGGGGGGCTGGCTTATCCTTATGTAGAAGGTCTGCGGCTGGATGAAGCCATGCACCCTCTGACGCTGCTGAGCGTCGGCGTTTACGGTAAAGCGCTGCCGCCGCAAAATGGTGCCCCTGTCCGGCTGACCGTCCCATGGAAATACGGTTTTAAAGGTATCAAGTCCATCGTCAGTATCGAGCTGACGCGCGAGCAGCCCCCCACCACCTGGAATCTCGCCGGGCCGGAAGAGTATGGCTTCTACGCTAACGTCAATCCGCACGTCGATCATCCGCGCTGGTCGCAGGCCACAGAGCGTGTTATTGGCTCTGGCGGCGTGCTTGATGTTAAACGCCAGCCGACGCTGCTGTTTAACGGCTATGCTGACGAGGTGGCATCGCTCTATCGGGGACTGAATCTGCGGGAGTATTACTAGTGCGTCTGAACGTAAAACAGATTACCTGGCTGAAGGGGGTACTCCATCTGGCCGGCTTCTTACCCTTTATCTGGCTCTTCTGGGCCGGACAACAGGGCTACTTTAGCGCCGACCCGGCAAAAGATATCCAGCATTTTACCGGTAGGATGGCTCTTAAATTTTTGCTTGCGACCTTGCTCGTCTCACCGCTCGCGCGCTACGCTAAACAACCTTTGTTGATTCGTACCCGGCGTTTACTCGGGTTGTGGTGCTTTGCCTGGGCAACGCTGCATCTCACCAGCTACACGCTGCTGGAGTTAGGTATCAACAATCTGGCGCTGCTGGGCTCGGAGTTAGTCAGCAGACCTTACCTGACTTTGGGTTTTATCAGCTGGTTGATTTTGCTGGCGCTGGCCGCCACCTCAACACAAGCGCTGCAGAGAAAACTGGGTCGCCGATGGCAAACTTTGCACAACTTCGTCTATCTGGTGGCAATCCTTGCCCCCATTCACTACCTGTGGTCGGTGAAGATTTTATCTCCGCAGCCGGTGATTTATGCCGTGCTGGCCGCATTGCTTTTAGCATGGCGTTACAAGAAGTTCCGTCAGTGGTGGCGATAATCATCGGATATGTGCAGTTTCCCGCAGATCTTTTATCAACCGCGACGCTTTGAACGATAGCGGTTGATAATCTTCCCTGATAAGACCAGTATTTAGCTGCCAAATGCTACGAAATCGTTATAATGTGCGACTTTGGTTTTCCTGACGGGGTTTTCGGGCCCTGAAAAGGTGACAAGCGCGCTTCGAAGGTATATTTTGTTTTTTACCCGAGAATGGCAGGAGATAGCCACACAATGGCTGACAAATTTCGCATTTTGCTTTTAAACGGACCCAACCTTAACATGCTCGGCACTCGTGAGCCTGAGAAGTATGGCACCCTTAAGCTTTCTGAGATTGTTAACCGTCTGGAATCAGAAGCTTCGGCTCTGAACGTGGCGCTGGATCACCTGCAGTCCAATGCGGAGTTCGCGCTAATCGACCGAATTCATCAGGCTAAAGACACTGTGGACTATATCCTGATTAATCCGGCCGCGTTTACGCACACCAGCGTGGCTATCCGCGATGCATTACTTGCGGTCAGTATCCCGTTTATCGAGATTCACCTGAGCAACGTACATGCACGCGAACCGTTCCGTCACCACTCCTATCTGTCGGATATCGCCTCGGGCGTCATCTGCGGACTCGGTGCGGACGGCTATTCATACGCTTTACAGACGGCGGTAAAACGCCTGTCACAATCACACTAAACAAAGAGTACGGAACCCACTCATGGATATTCGTAAGATTAAAAAGCTGATCGAGCTGGTTGAAGAATCAGGCATCTCCGAACTGGAAATTTCTGAAGGCGAAGAGTCTGTACGCATCAGCCGTGCCGCGCCAAATGCGGGCTACCCGGTCATGCAGCAGGCTTATGCCGCGCCGATGATGCAGGCTCAGGCACCGGTTGCAGCAGCACCGGCCGCCGCTCAGGCAGACGCGCCGGCGAAAGCTGAAATCAGCGGTCACATCGTACGTTCCCCGATGGTCGGTACTTTCTACCGCACCCCGAGCCCGGACGCCAAAGCGTTCGTGGAAGTCGGTCAGAAAGTTAACGTGGGCGACACCCTGTGCATCGTAGAAGCGATGAAAATGATGAACCAGATCGAAGCCGATAAATCCGGCGTGGTGAAAGCCATTCTGATCGAAAGCGGCCAACCGGTAGAATTTGATGAGCCGCTGGTAGTCATCGAGTAACGAGGCGAACATGCTGGATAAAATTGTTATCGCCAACCGAGGCGAGATTGCACTGCGTATCCTGCGTGCCTGTAAAGAACTGGGCATCAAGACCGTCGCTGTGCATTCCACTGCGGATCGCGATTTAAAACACGTACTGTTAGCGGATGAGACGGTCTGTATTGGCCCGGCTCCGTCCGTAAAAAGCTATCTGAATATCCCGGCAATCATCAGCGCAGCGGAAATTACCGGCGCGGTGGCCATCCATCCGGGTTATGGCTTCCTGTCCGAAAACGCCAACTTTGCTGAGCAGGTTGAACGTTCAGGCTTCATCTTCATCGGCCCGAAAGCCGACACCATTCGTCTGATGGGCGATAAAGTGTCCGCGATCACCGCGATGAAGAAAGCGGGCGTACCAACCGTTCCGGGTTCTGACGGCCCGCTGGGCGACGATATGGATGCTAACCGCGCTCATGCAAAACGCATCGGCTATCCGGTTATCATCAAAGCCTCCGGCGGCGGCGGCGGACGCGGTATGCGCGTGGTACGCAGCGATGCTGAACTGGCCCAGTCCATCTCCATGACCAAAGCTGAAGCCAAAGCTGCATTCAGCAACGACATGGTATACATGGAAAAATACCTGGAAAATCCGCGTCACATCGAGATCCAGGTACTGGCTGATGGTCAGGGCAACGCTATCTATCTGGCGGAACGCGACTGCTCCATGCAGCGTCGTCACCAGAAAGTGGTCGAAGAAGCGCCGGCGCCGGGCATTACCCCGGAACTGCGTCGCTACATCGGCGAACGCTGCTCTAAAGCGTGTGTCGACATCGGCTATCGCGGCGCAGGCACCTTTGAGTTCCTGTTTGAAAACGGTGAGTTCTACTTCATTGAAATGAACACCCGTATTCAGGTTGAGCATCCGGTAACCGAAATGATTACCGGCGTTGACCTGATCAAAGAACAGCTGCGTATCGCTGCTGGCCAGCCGCTCTCCATCAAGCAAGAAGAAGTCCAGGTTCGTGGCCATGCGGTGGAATGCCGTATCAACGCCGAAGACCCGAACACCTTCCTGCCGAGCCCGGGTAAAATTACCCGCTTCCACGCGCCAGGCGGTTTCGGCGTACGCTGGGAGTCTCATATCTACGCAGGCTACACCGTACCTCCGTACTATGACTCAATGATTGGTAAGCTGATTTGTTACGGCGAAAACCGTGATGTCGCGATTTCACGCATGAAAAATGCGCTGCAGGAGCTGATCATCGACGGCATCAAAACCAACGTCGATCTGCAGATTCGCATTATGAATGACGAGCATTTCCAGCATGGTGGAACCAACATCCACTATCTGGAGAAAAAACTCGGTTTACAGGAAAAATAATCCTGTATTCGCAGCAAAAGGCCGGATTATCCGGCCTTTTTTCTTTTTCTCTCCCCTTGCCAGCCCCTTAAGGTACAATCCCCGCTTTAAATTGACCCCGGGAGCCTTATGGACGCGCGTTTTGTTCAGGCCCACAAAGAAGCCCGCTGGGCGTTGTGGCTTACCCTCCTCTATCTTGCAGCATGGTTAGCAAGTGCTTACATTCCTGGTTCTCAGCAGGGCTTTACCGGCCTGCCGCGCTGGTTTGAAATGGCTTGTCTGTTGATCCCGCTGATTTTCATTCTGCTGTGCTGGGCGATGGTGAAGTTTATCTACCGCGATATTCCGCTGGAGGATGATGATGCAGCCTGAAGTGATCCTGCCGCTTATTGCCTACCTGCTGGTGGTGTTTGGCCTGTCGATTTATGCGATGCGCAAGCGCTCGACCGGGGCATTCCTTAACGAGTATTTTCTCGGCAGCCGTTCTATGGGCGGCTTCGTGCTGGCCATGACCCTGACGGCCACCTACATCAGCGCCAGTTCGTTCATAGGCGGCCCGGGTGCGGCATATAAATACGGGCTCGGATGGGTACTACTGGCGATGATCCAGCTGCCTGCCGTGTGGCTGTCGCTAGGGGTACTGGGGAAAAAATTCGCTATTCTGGCCCGCCGGTATAACGCGGTAACGCTCAACGATATGCTGTTCGCCCGCTATCAGAGCCGTCTGCTGGTATGGCTGGCGAGCCTCAGCCTGCTGGTTGCGTTTATCGGTGCGATGACCGTGCAGTTTATCGGCGGCGCGCGACTGCTGGAAACCGCCGCAGGCATCCCTTACGAAACCGGTTTGCTGATTTTCGGTATCAGTATCGCGCTCTACACCGCTTTCGGCGGCTTCCGCGCCAGCGTGTTGAATGATGCGATGCAGGGTCTGGTGATGCTGATAGGCACCATCGTGCTGCTCGTCGGTATCGTTCATGCTGCGGGTGGCCTGAGCATGGCGGTGCAGACCCTGGAGCATATCGATCCGAAGCTGGTTTCTCCCCAGGGAGCGGACGATATTCTGTCACCGACTTTTATGACCTCTTTCTGGGTCCTGGTCTGCTTTGGCGTTATCGGTCTACCGCATACGGCGGTGCGCTGTATCTCCTATAAAGACAGTAAGGCGGTGCACCGCGGGATTATTCTCGGCACCATCGTGGTCGCTATCCTGATGTTTGGCATGCATCTCGCCGGAGCGCTGGGTCGCGCGGTGATCCCGGATCTGACCATCCCGGATCTGGTCATCCCGACGCTGATGGTGAAAGTACTGCCGCCGTTTGCCGCCGGGATCTTCCTTGCCGCGCCAATGGCGGCGATCATGTCGACGATCAATGCGCAGTTATTGCAGAGTTCCGCTACGATCATTAAGGATTTATACCTGAACCTGCACCCGGAACAGCTGGATAACGAGAAACGCCTGAAGCGGATGTCGGCGATGATCACGCTGATCCTCGGCGCGCTGCTGTTGCTGGCCGCATGGCGTCCGCCAGAGATGATCATCTGGCTGAACCTGCTCGCCTTTGGCGGGCTGGAAGCGGTCTTCCTGTGGCCACTGGTTCTGGGCCTGTACTGGGAGCGCGCCAACGCGGCGGGAGCCCTGAGCGCGATGATCGTCGGCGGCGTGCTGTATGCCGTGCTCGCCACCCTGAAAATTCAGTACCTGGGCTTTCATCCTATCGTGCCCTCGCTGCTGCTAAGTTTGCTGGCTTTTGTGGTGGGCAACCGTTTTGGTCAGCCCGTTCCACCAGCCCCTGTTATGACTACTGACAAATAAAGAGTTTTGCTATGCCATGGATCCAATTGAAACTGAATACCACCGGCGCACATGCTGAAGACCTCAGCGACGCGCTAATGGAGGCCGGCGCGGTCTCCATCACTTTCCAGGATACCCACGATACGCCGGTATTCGAGCCGCTGCCGGGTGAAACTCGCCTGTGGGGAGACACCGATGTTATCGGCCTGTTCGATGCTGAAAGCGATATGCATGACGTGGTGGCTATCCTCGAGCAGCATCCGCTGCTGGGCGCCGGTTTCACCCATAAAATCGAGCAGCTGGAAGATAAAGACTGGGAACGTGAATGGATGGACAATTTCCACCCAATGCGTTTCGGCGAACGGCTGTGGATTTGCCCAAGCTGGCGCGAAGTACCGGATGCAAACGCGGTCAACGTGATGCTCGACCCGGGCCTGGCGTTTGGTACCGGCACGCACCCGACCACCTCGCTCTGTCTGCAATGGCTGGACGGACTGGATCTGACGGGTAAAACGATTATCGATTTCGGCTGCGGTTCGGGCATTCTGGCGATTGCGGCGCTGAAGCTGGGTGCCGCAAAAGCTGTCGGTATTGATATCGACCCGCAGGCAATTCAGGCCAGCCGTGATAATGCCGAGCGTAACGGTGTCTCCGATCGTCTGGAGCTCTATTTACCGCAGGATCAGCCAGAAGCGCTCAGCGCCGATGTGGTGGTCGCCAACATCCTGGCAGGGCCATTACGTGAGCTGGCCCCGTTAATCAGCGTGCTGCCCGTTTCAGGCGGTTTGCTGGGCCTTTCCGGTATTCTCGCCAGCCAGGCGGAAAGCGTCTGCGAAGCCTATGCCGATCGCTTTGCCCTCGACCCGGTGGTGGAGAAAGAAGAGTGGTGTCGGATCACCGGCCGCAGAAAGTAACTCTGGAATGCGGCCTGCGGGCCGCTTTTTTGTTTCCAGTAACCGCTGAATGACGTCAAGAAATGGGAGCCAGATCGCATTACGATGCGCTTTTTTGACTACAAAAACAGCGTTTTATGCCGTTAACAGTGCCCTTTTTCTAAGAAAAATCGAGAAGTTTTGCGATTTTATAAATGGACACAAATTATCCACCACCGATTAAGGTGATGATTAATATGATAATTTATCCATCTCTTTTCTATCGATGTGGGATTCATTGATCTGTGACAGAGGATTGCTCAAAGTTTGGCCTTTCATCTCGTGCAAAAAATGCGTAATATACGCCGCCTTGCAGTCACAGTATGGTCATTTCTTAACTCATGCGCATCGGACACTATCAGCTCAGAAATCGCCTGATCGCAGCGCCTATGGCTGGCATTACTGACAGACCATTCAGGACGCTGTGCTACGAGATGGGAGCAGGTTTAACCGTTTCCGAGATGATGTCCTCCAACCCGCAGGTTTGGGAGAGCGACAAATCCCGTTTACGGATGGTGCACGTGGATGAGCCCGGTATTCGTACCGTGCAAATCGCCGGTAGCGTACCGGAAGAGATGGCCGCAGCCGCCCGTATTAACGTGGAAAGCGGTGCCCAGATTATTGATATTAATATGGGGTGCCCGGCGAAAAAGGTGAATCGCAAGCTCGCAGGTTCAGCCCTCTTGCAGTATCCCGATCAGGTGAAGTTAATCCTGACGGCGGTCGTCAAGGCAGTGGACGTTCCCGTGACACTCAAGATTCGCACCGGTTGGGAGCCGGAACACCGTAACTGTGTAGAAATTGCCCAACTGGCTGAAGAGTGTGGCATTCAGGCTCTGACTATTCACGGACGCACCCGCGCCTGTTTGTTTAACGGAGACGCTGAATACGACAGTATTCGGGCAGTTAAGCAGAAAGTTTCCATTCCGGTTATCGCGAATGGTGACATTACTGACCCGCTTAAAGCCAGAGCTGTGCTCGACTATACGGGGGCTGATGCCCTTATGATAGGCCGCGCAGCTCAGGGAAGACCCTGGATCTTTCGGGAAATCCAGCATTATCTGGACACTGGGGAGCTGCTGCCCCCGCTGCCATTGGCAGAGGTTAAGCGTTTGCTTTGCGCGCATGTTCGGGAATTGCATGACTTTTATGGCCAGGCAAAAGGGTACCGAATTGCACGTAAACACGTCTCCTGGTATCTACAGGAGCACGCCCCAAATGACCAGTTTCGGCGCACATTCAACGCCATAGAGGATGCCAGCGATCAGCTGGAGGCGTTGGAGGCATACTTCGAAAATTTTGCGTAAACAGAAATAAAGAGCTGACAGAACTATGTTCGAACAACGCGTAAATTCTGACGTACTGACCGTTTCTACCGTTAACTCTCAGGATCAGGTAACTCAAAAACCCCTGCGTGACTCGGTTAAACAGGCACTGAAGAACTATTTTGCTCAACTGAATGGTCAGGATGTGAATGACCTGTATGAGCTAGTACTGGCTGAAGTTGAACAGCCCCTGTTGGACATGGTGATGCAATACACCCGTGGTAACCAGACCCGTGCGGCCCTGATGATGGGCATCAACCGCGGTACTCTGCGTAAGAAACTGAAAAAATACGGCATGAACTGATACTAATCAGTTAATTGCTTGTTATAAAAGGCGCTCTTCGGCATGGGGAAGCGCCTTTTTATTATCTGACATATCGAATTTCTCCGGCTGCCAGGGCGGATATCGGTATTTCGCATCGCTGAAGTGCAGATCACTGCTCAGCAGCATGACTCTGCAATGCCACTTTGCCAAAGAGAGTAATCTCAAATCCGGGCAGCCGTTTTATCAAATCACACCTGCCAGACCGTATACCCGAACGTAATAGAAAATAAAGCGAAAGCAAAGTCGCTGCGTATCTCTCTCCTGTCCGCGCGTTAAGCACTATCGCAACTTAATATATCAGCCGCGGGGGAATGAGACTCCTGTGCCTGCCTCCTGGCCATTATTGAACTCGCCAGGGCTACCAGTTTTAACTTTAAGCTTATCAATCGGGTGACCAGACTCATAGCGTACTGACACAGTACCTGCAATCAAATCCGGACCCGCCACCGCCAGTGCGCATACGATCAAACGGGCTTGAGAACACCCCCCATCTCCGGTTCGATATGCACCTGGAAAAGACCTTGCTCTCAGATTGCGACAAAACCCTCTCTGATGCACCAGGAGCGCATTGATGGCCTGCCTCAATGGAGATTTCATCTGGGCCCTGGCATCCTGTTGTAGTGGCTTCTGTGGCTGCATACCTGGGGCGGCATTTGGCCCTGATGTTAAGTCACGACCAATAAGCGGGGTAGAAAATACTGCCGACATAAGTAAGCTCTTCGTTTACACGCAGGTTTCGCTTCACACTTTTTCGCCCGGCAACCAATATACGGATATGTTAAAAATCAATTTGTTATATTATCGGCCGACTAATAATATGGCTCTTACTTCTCTTTCGTTATTTTATTCTGCATATTTTCCTCATAATCCCAGCGCGATCTCCACGATATTTACCCTGAACATAAATTGATATTATTTCGGCCGCTGACCTTGATATTGTCGATGGTAAAATAGGCTATTCCGTCATATATCGACAGCGGTACAACCCGACGGATTATTCAGAGGCCTACCATGAACAAATTTATTTTAGTGACGCTGCTGACGACGCTGCTCGCCGGCTGTGCCCACGACTCCCCCTGCGTACCGGTCTATGATTCTCAGGGGCGATTAGTCCATACTAATACCTGTATGAAAGGGACCACTCAGGATAACTGGGAGACAGCAGGCGCCATTGCAGGAGGTGCCGCAGCCGTTGCAGGCCTGACACTGGGTATTGTGGCCCTGACCCGCTAATTTTTATCCTGGAAGCATGCAGAAACTGCAGCTAAAACAAAGGGCCCAGTCGAAGACTGAGCCCTTTTTAGTTTAATAGCCGTTCGTTTATCAGAATATTTGTGGCGACTATACTGGCCTGGCCGGGAGATATCTCGCTACTGTACAGTATCTCCGCGTGGTGCTGAAAATCAGAAAAGCAAAAAGGCCCAGTCTTTCGACTGAGCCTTCTGCTTTATTTGATGCCTGGCAATTCCCTACTCTCACATGGGGAGACCCCACACTACCATCGGCGCTACGGCGTTTCACTTCTGAGTTCGGCATGGGGTCAGGTGGGACCACCGCGCTCTCGTCGCCAGGCAAATTCTTTCTAAGTGCCGAACTTTAACCTAAAAACTGGTGCTGATACCCAGAGTCGAACTGGGGACCTCACCCTTACCAAGGGTGCGCTCTACCAACTGAGCCATATCAGCACGCTAAATTTGATGCCTGGCAGTTCCCTACTCTCACATGGGGAGACCCCACACTACCATCGGCGCTACGGCGTTTCACTTCTGAGTTCGGCATGGGGTCAGGTGGGACCACCGCGCTATCGCCGCCAGGCAAATTCTGTTACCACCCCGCATTTCTGCGCAGTGACATAATCTGTATCAGGCTGAAAATCTCGTCTCTTCGCCAAAACAGCTTCGGCGTTGTAAGGTTAAGCCTCACGGTTCATTAGTATCGGTTAGCTCAACGTATCGCTACGCTTACACACCCGACCTATCAACGTCGTCGTCTTCAACGTTCCTTCAGGACTCTCAAGGAGTCAGGGAGAACTCATCTCGGGGCAAGTTTCGTGCTTAGATGCTTTCAGCACTTATCTTTTCCGCATTTAGCTACCGGGCAATGCCATTGGCATGACAACCCGAACACCAGTGATGCGTCCACTCCGGTCCTCTCGTACTAGGAGCAGCCCCCCTCAATTCTCCAGCGCCCACGGCAGATAGGGACCGAACTGTCTCACGACGTTCTAAACCCAGCTCGCGTACCACTTTAAATGGCGAACAGCCATACCCTTGGGACCTACTTCAGCCCCAGGATGTGATGAGCCGACATCGAGGTGCCAAACACCGCCGTCGATATGAACTCTTGGGCGGTATCAGCCTGTTATCCCCGGAGTACCTTTTATCCGTTGAGCGATGGCCCTTCCATTCAGAACCACCGGATCACTATGACCTGCTTTCGCACCTGCTCGCGCCGTCACGCTCGCAGTCAAGCTAGCTTATGCCATTGCACTAACCTCCTGATGTCCGACCAGGATTAGCTAACCTTCGTGCTCCTCCGTTACTCTTTGGGAGGAGACCGCCCCAGTCAAACTACCCACCAGACACTGTCCGCAACCCGGATCACGGGTCTACGTTAGAACATCAAACATTAAAGGGTGGTATTTCAAGGTTGGCTCCATGCAGACTGGCGTCCACACTTCAAAGCCTCCCACCTATCCTACACATCAAGGCTCAATGTTCAGTGTCAAGCTATAGTAAAGGTTCACGGGGTCTTTCCGTCTTGCCGCGGGTACACTGCATCTTCACAGCGAGTTCAATTTCACTGAGTCTCGGGTGGAGACAGCCTGGCCATCATTACGCCATTCGTGCAGGTCGGAACTTACCCGACAAGGAATTTCGCTACCTTAGGACCGTTATAGTTACGGCCGCCGTTTACCGGGGCTTCGATCAAGAGCTTCTCCTTACGGATAACCCCATCAATTAACCTTCCGGCACCGGGCAGGCGTCACACCGTATACGTCCACTTTCGTGTTTGCACAGTGCTGTGTTTTTAATAAACAGTTGCAGCCAGCTGGTATCTTCGACTGATTTCAGCTCCATGAGCAAGTCACTTCACCTACCATCAGCGTGCCTTCTCCCGAAGTTACGGCACCATTTTGCCTAGTTCCTTCACCCGAGTTCTCTCAAGCGCCTTGGTATTCTCTACCTGACCACCTGTGTCGGTTTGGGGTACGATTCGTTGTTACCTGATGCTTAGAGGCTTTTCCTGGAAGCAGGGCATTTGTTACTTCAGCACCGTAGTGCCTCGTCATCACACCTCAGCGTTAAAAGAAGTCCGGATTTACCTAAACTTCCCGCCTACATGCTTAAACCGGGACAACCGTCGCCCGGCTAACATAGCCTTCTCCGTCCCCCCTTCGCAGTAACACCGAGTACAGGAATATTAACCTGTTTCCCATCGACTACGCCTTTCGGCCTCGCCTTAGGGGTCGACTCACCCTGCCCCGATTAACGTTGGACAGGAACCCTTGGTCTTCCGGCGAGCGGGCTTTTCACCCGCTTTATCGTTACTTATGTCAGCATTCGCACTTCTGATACCTCCAGCAACCCTCACAGGCCACCTTCAACGGCTTACAGAACGCTCCCCTACCCAACAACACATAGTGTCGCTGCCGCAGCTTCGGTGCATGGTTTAGCCCCGTTACATCTTCCGCGCAGGCCGACTCGACCAGTGAGCTATTACGCTTTCTTTAAATGATGGCTGCTTCTAAGCCAACATCCTGGCTGTCTGTGCCTTCCCACATCGTTTCCCACTTAACCATGACTTTGGGACCTTAGCTGGCGGTCTGGGTTGTTTCCCTCTTCACGACGGACGTTAGCACCCGCCGTGTGTCTCCCGTGATAACATTCTTCGGTATTCGTAGTTTGCATCGGGTTGGTAAGTCGGGATGACCCCCTAGCCGAAACAGTGCTCTACCCCCGAAGATGAATTCACGAGGCGCTACCTAAATAGCTTTCGGGGAGAACCAGCTATCTCCCGGTTTGATTGGCCTTTCACCCCCAGCCACAAGTCATCCGCTAATTTTTCAACATTAGTCGGTTCGGTCCTCCAGTTAGTGTTACCCAACCTTCAACCTGCCCATGGCTAGATCACCGGGTTTCGGGTCTATACCCTGCAACTTAACGCCCAGTTAAGACTCGGTTTCCCTGCGGCTCCCCTATACGGTTAACCTTGCTACAGAATATAAGTCGCTGACCCATTATACAAAAGGTACGCAGTCACCCCATAAAAGAGGCTCCCACTGCTTGTACGTACACGGTTTCAGGTTCTTTTTCACTCCCCTCGCCGGGGTTCTTTTCGCCTTTCCCTCACGGTACTGGTTCACTATCGGTCAGTCAGGAGTATTTAGCCTTGGAGGATGGTCCCCCCATATTCAGACAGGATACCACGTGTCCCGCCCTACTCTTCGAGTTCACAACGTGTGCATTTTAGTGTACGGGGCTATCACCCTGTACCGCCGGACTTTCCAGACCGTTCCACTAACACACGCGCTGATTCAGACTCTGGGCTCCTCCCCGTTCGCTCGCCGCTACTGGGGGAATCTCGGTTGATTTCTTTTCCTCGGGGTACTTAGATGTTTCAGTTCCCCCGGTTCGCTTCGTTAAGCTATGTATTCACTTAACGATAGTGTGACGAATCACACTGGGTTTCCCCATTCGGAAATCGCCGGTTATAACGGTTCATATCACCTTACCGACGCTTATCGCAGATTAGCACGTCCTTCATCGCCTCTGACTGCCAGGGCATCCACCGTGTACGCTTAGTCGCTTAACCTCACAACCCGAAACTGTTTCGTAAAACAGTCCGCATTGCGAAAATTTGAGAGACTCGAACACACCATTTTTCCTTTCTTGTTTACGGAGAAAGGAAACAGTGTGTCGTTTCAATTTTCAGCTTGATCCAGATTTTTAAAGAGCAAAATTTCACAATGCACTTCTCAGTACATTTTGAAATTTATCATTCATCAGACAATCTGTGTGAGCACTACAAAGGCAGGTTCTTTCAGGTAAGGAGGTGATCCAACCGCAGGTTCCCCTACGGTTACCTTGTTACGACTTCACCCCAGTCATGAATCACAAAGTGGTAAGCGCCCTCCCGAAGGTTAAGCTACCTACTTCTTTTGCAACCCACTCCCATGGTGTGACGGGCGGTGTGTACAAGGCCCGGGAACGTATTCACCGTAGCATTCTGATCTACGATTACTAGCGATTCCGACTTCATGGAGTCGAGTTGCAGACTCCAATCCGGACTACGACATACTTTATGAGGTCCGCTTGCTCTCGCGAGGTCGCTTCTCTTTGTATATGCCATTGTAGCACGTGTGTAGCCCTACTCGTAAGGGCCATGATGACTTGACGTCATCCCCACCTTCCTCCAGTTTATCACTGGCAGTCTCCTTTGAGTTCCCGACCGAATCGCTGGCAACAAAGGATAAGGGTTGCGCTCGTTGCGGGACTTAACCCAACATTTCACAACACGAGCTGACGACAGCCATGCAGCACCTGTCTCAGAGTTCCCGAAGGCACCAAAGCATCTCTGCTAAGTTCTCTGGATGTCAAGAGTAGGTAAGGTTCTTCGCGTTGCATCGAATTAAACCACATGCTCCACCGCTTGTGCGGGCCCCCGTCAATTCATTTGAGTTTTAACCTTGCGGCCGTACTCCCCAGGCGGTCGACTTAACGCGTTAGCTCCGGAAGCCACTCCTCAAGGGAACAACCTCCAAGTCGACATCGTTTACAGCGTGGACTACCAGGGTATCTAATCCTGTTTGCTCCCCACGCTTTCGCACCTGAGCGTCAGTCTTTGTCCAGGGGGCCGCCTTCGCCACCGGTATTCCTCCAGATCTCTACGCATTTCACCGCTACACCTGGAATTCTACCCCCCTCTACAAGACTCAAGCTTGCCAGTTTCAAATGCAGTTCCCAGGTTGAGCCCGGGGATTTCACATCTGACTTAACAAACCGCCTGCGTGCGCTTTACGCCCAGTAATTCCGATTAACGCTTGCACCCTCCGTATTACCGCGGCTGCTGGCACGGAGTTAGCCGGTGCTTCTTCTGCGAGTAACGTCAATCGCCAAGGTTATTAACCTTAACGCCTTCCTCCTCGCTGAAAGTACTTTACAACCCGAAGGCCTTCTTCATACACGCGGCATGGCTGCATCAGGCTTGCGCCCATTGTGCAATATTCCCCACTGCTGCCTCCCGTAGGAGTCTGGACCGTGTCTCAGTTCCAGTGTGGCTGGTCATCCTCTCAGACCAGCTAGGGATCGTCGCCTAGGTGAGCCATTACCCCACCTACTAGCTAATCCCATCTGGGCACATCTGATGGCATGAGGCCCGAAGGTCCCCCACTTTGGTCTTGCGACGTTATGCGGTATTAGCTACCGTTTCCAGTAGTTATCCCCCTCCATCAGGCAGTTTCCCAGACATTACTCACCCGTCCGCCGCTCGTCACCCGAGAGCAAGCTCTCTGTGCTACCGCTCGACTTGCATGTGTTAGGCCTGCCGCCAGCGTTCAATCTGAGCCATGATCAAACTCTTCAATTTAAGTTTGATGCTCGTGAATTAAACTTCGTAATGAATTACGTGTTCACTCAGAGACTTGGTATTCATTTTTCGTCCGAGGACGTTAAGAATCCATGTCACTTTGAGTGCCCACACAGATTGTCTGATAAATTGTTAAAGAGCAGTGCGACGGCGCTGAGCGCTCTGTCGCGAGGTGGCGTATATTACGCTTTCCTCTTTCAGAGTCAACCCTGAATTTCAGAATTTTTTCTCTGCCGACCCGGCTTACTCTGTGAACTCGTTCACATGTGCCGTGTCAGTGGGAGCGCATTATAGGGATCCCATTTTATTGCACAAGTCTTTTATCGATCTTTTTTTCCAAGTGATGTTTTTTCGCCCTTTTCGCGGCGTTATTGTTCAGATTGCTCAATTTTCACCACAATAAGGGGTTGCAGGTGGCCGCAAAAGCCACCAAAGTCTTCGTACAACCCAGGTTTATTGAGGTAACCATGTCCGCTAATTTACGTCCTTATAAAGATTTATTCCCACAAACCGGCCAGCGAGTGATGATCGATGCCACCAGCGTAGCGATCGGCGATGTCCGAATGGCTGATGATGTCAGCATCTGGCCGCTGGTTGCTATTCGCGGAGATGTTAACTACGTGGCAATCGGTGCCCGCACTAACATTCAGGACGGTAGCGTGCTACATGTCACCCACAAATCCTCCTCTAACCCTCAGGGGAATCCTCTGATCATTGGCGAAGAGGTCACCGTCGGTCACAAGGTCATGCTGCATGGCTGCACTATCGGCAATCGGGTGCTGGTTGGCATGGGTTCGATTTTGCTGGATGGCGTTGTAGTAGAAGACGACGTGATGATTGGCGCCGGTAGTCTGGTCCCGCAAAACAAACGGCTGGAAAGCGGCTATCTCTATTTTGGCAACCCGGTGAAACAAATCCGCCCCCTGACGGAGGCGGAACGGGCAGGTCTGCTCTATTCAGCAAACAACTATGTGAAATGGAAAAACGATTATCTGGATCAGGAGAACCACACCCAGCCCTGATCATCTTCCTGCTGGTCGCGGATCAATACTTCAGCTTCTTCTTCCAGATCCCAGCGATGGCGACAAAACGCGGCCAGCCACTGCTCGGGGGTATCACCATCGAAGCGCTGCTTTAACGTTGCCCCCCTGATTGCACAGGTGAGCTGCATACCATTAACCAGCACGGGAAAGGTGACACACTGTCGGTCGGTATCCCACTCTTCTCTGTCAGGAAACTGAATCGCCTGATTCACGTATTCAGTTCCTTATGTAAGGCCTGAATAACCGGCGTAATCTCTGGCAGAACCCCATGCCAGAGCAGAACGGCATGGGCGGCCTGCGCCACCAGCATACCCAGCCCATCGGCACACATTGTCGCACCATGATCCTGGCACCAGTGTAAAAACGGTGTGCAGCCCTTCTGGTAAAACATGTCATAACAATAAACGTGCGTATTGATTAAGGACGCGGGAACTGCCGGCACATCACCGCTGATACCACTGGAAGTTGCATTAATAATGAGATCGAACTCATGTCCAGCCAGTGATTCCATCTCAAGCGCGCATACACTACCGGTATGCGCAAACAGTGTCGCCAGCTCCTGCGCGCGGGAATAAGTCCGGTTGACAATAGTGACAGCGCAATCCAGTGACAGCAGGGGTAACAAGACACCCCGCGATGCGCCGCCGGCCCCGATAAGTAATACCCGATAGCCCGGTTTAATGAACCCCAGCCGCTCCAGATCGCTCAGCAGCCCAATCCCATCGGTGTTGTCCCCCAGCAAACGTCCATCGTCCAGCCTCTTTAGGGTATTCACCGCCCCCGCCAGGGCCGCGCGCTCAGTCAGTTCATCCGCTCGGGCAAACGCTTCCTCCTTGAACGGAACGGTAACGTTAGCCCCCTTTCCCCCTTCGGCGAAGAAGGTATCCAGGGTATGGATAAAATCGTCCAGCGGCGCCAGAACTCGCCCATACGGATGCGCAATCTGCAGCTGCTGCGCAAAGCGCTGGTGAATAGAGGGGGACTTACTGTGGGCGATCGGATTTCCGAAGACAGCGTAGGTTTGCATAAATTATCCCTGGCGAAAGAGTTCGCCCGTCAGGGCATCGCGAATTTCAGACGGATTCTGACGACCACCCGTTGCACCATCGACGACCGGGAAACTGGCGCCAAACTGAGTCAGAACTTCAGCCGTGGTACGGCAAGGCGGCTGACCGGATAAATTCGCGCTGGTTGAAACCAGCGGTTTGCCATAGGCCTCACACAATTCGACCACCAGCGGATGATCGCTGACGCGTACCGCCAGGGAATCAAAACGCCCGGTCAGCCAGCGTGGCGTTGTGGCACGAGCCGGAAAGACAAAAGTAACCGGCCCCGGCCAGCAGGAGAAGATCGCCGCTCGCTGTGCATCATTAAGCCGCGAATCATCAATATAAGGTATCAGCTGTTCATAGCTGGCCGCGATCAGGATGAGCCCCTTCTCAACGGGGCGTTGTTTAAGCGCCAGCAGGCGCATGACCGCCGTTTCGCTGTCAGGATCGCAGCCTACGCCAAAAACGGCTTCTGTTGGATAGGCGATGACATCTTCGTTATGCAGTACCGTCACGGCATGAGCGACGGTTTCTGAGTGCAGGTTCTTATTCACTGATTTGTTCCGCCGGGATCGGCTTTCCACATTGTTTACTGGCACAAAAGCGTCTGACGCCCTGCGCCGTTTTCTTTTCGATTAATAGCGGATAGTGGCATTCAGGGCATTCACCCGCTACCGGTTTGAAGTTGATAACGAACTGGCAATCGGGGTAACGATCGCAGGAATGAAAGGTTTTGCCGAAACGAGAACGGCGCTGAACCAGCTGCCCTTGCCCACACTGCGGGCAGGAAATCGCTGTTTCGTCAGGCTTATCAATAGTTTCAGTATGCTCACATTCCGGATAACGGCTGCAACCAACAAACATACCGAAGCGCCCCTGGCGCAACACCATAACAGCACCGCAAGACGGACACTCCTGTCCCTCCAGTACCTTTACGATATGTCCGTCCGCCTGATTTTTCAGCGGACGGACATAGTCACAGTCCGGATAGTGCGAGCAACCGAGAAACGGCCCGTGTTTCCCGGAGCGGATTACCAGTTCAGCCCCGCACTGTGGGCAGGGCTCATTTTTACGCACCGAAAACAGTGCTAATTTGGTCATAACAACTCGATGTTGCCGCAATAAGATTAATGCAGCATACCTTCATTTACTTCGAAGAGTAATTCTTCCATTTGTTGATAGGCATTTTCACAGCCCGGAATATTGAACAGTACCATCAGGATCACCCATTTCAGGTCTTCCAGATCAAATTCTGCTGTATCCAGAGCTAGCACACGCTCTATCACCATTTCCCGCGTTTCGAGGTTCAACACCTGAATCTGCTCGAGGAATAATAAAAATCCCCGGCAACTGGCATCCAGACGCAGACACTCTTCTTCGGTATAAATCCGCAAAGAGAGCGGGTCAGAAGCAAGCTGCATGGGAGCAACGAGCCCCTCTTGATAGTCAGCCAGTTTCTCGAGCCACATCAACGCGTTATAGATATCTTCCCGATCGAATCCTGCATCGGTGAGATCCCGGGTCAGTTTATCCTGGTCCACGCGCATTTCTGCTTCGTTTTGGATGTAAGTCTCAAACAAATACATGAGTACGTCGAACATGGCTTGCCCTCCTTAATCGGACATAGCCGCCGGGTACAGCTGCGATCCAGCCTGCTAACTCCAGTTCAAGTAGCTGAGCTACGGTCACTGGCACAGATTGGCCGGCACGTTCAGCGACAACGTCAACAGGTGTTACCTCATCTCCTACGTTAGCCAGGAGCTCTGGAAATGGCAATGCTACGGGAGGCGGATCCATGCAATTATTTATATTGTCAGGCACATCCTGGAGCCATTGCAGCTCCTGCTGGCAATACGCGATGATATCTTGCGCTGATGTCACGGGGATGGCGCCTTGTTTAAGCAGCCAGTGTGGACCTTCGGAACCAGGATTACCTACCGGCCCGGGTAATGCAAAAACCTCTCTTCCTTGTTCCAGCGCACAGCGAACCGTCACCAGCGAGCCGCTTTTCAGGGCGGCCTCAATCACCAGCACGCCAATACTGAGTCCGCTGATAATTCGATTCCGACGAGGGAAATTTCCCGGCCACGGGGAGGTTGTAAGGGGAAACTCAGACAGCAATGCTCCCCCGCTATCCACTATCTTCCCGGCTAATGCGTGATGACGACGCGGATAGATTGCGCCTAATCCATTGCCGAGTACGCCGATTGTCTTCCCGCGTGCCTCAAGTGCGCCGCGGTGAGCGACGCCGTCAATGCCAATAGCCAGGCCGCTGGTAATGGTGATACCAAGATGCGCCAGCTCTTCGCTGAACTGTTTCCCCCACCGAGCACCGTACCAGGAGTGGGAGCGGCTGCCGACAACGGCCAGCTGTAAACTGCTCAACACGGCCAAATCTCCGCAAACGAAAAGCGCGCCGGGATAGTCAGCGATGGCGCGCAGTCGGGGCGGATAATAAGGGCTATCGGCCAGCAGCAGGTGGTGCCCGGGTTGCTCCAGCCACAATAGCGTAGACTCAAGCTCTCGTTGGCCAACGGATAGAAATTGCTTCACTTGCGCTGCACTCAGACCGCAGGCGTACAATACTTCACTATCTGGCACCCGGGCTGCACGCAGTATTCTGGCAGCCATCACCATACCGTCGCCATAAAGGTTGCTCACCTTCATCAGACGCAGCCAGATCTCCGTAGGTGCCATCCCTGTCCCCTGCCATAAGTGGCTTTAACAATCTTTGCGATTGGACAGTGAGACTGTCAATTAGAGGGGGTTTTGTCTAGAATAGAGCTAATAATCTTATCAACTCCTGAATACGACTCTGGATCTTTATGGCAGTTTTGCAAGTGTTACATATCCCGGACGAGCGCCTTCGCAAAGTCGCTGAACCGGTAAAAGAAGTCAATGCGGAAATTCAACGTATCGTTGATGATATGTTCGAGACGATGTACGCGGAAGAAGGTATCGGTCTGGCCGCTACCCAGGTAGATATCCATCAGCGCATTATCGTTATCGATGTCTCGGAAAACCGTGAACAGCAGCTGGTGTTAATCAACCCGGAGCTGTTGGAAAAAGACGGTGAAACGGGCATCGAAGAAGGTTGCTTGTCTATCCCGGAACAGCGCGCACTGGTGCCACGTGCCGAAACCGTGAAGATTCGTGCATTGGATCGCGAAGGCAAGCCGTTTGAACTGAATGCTGACGGCCTGCTGGCTATCTGTATCCAGCATGAAATGGATCACCTGGTAGGCAAACTGTTTATCGATTATCTGTCGCCGCTTAAACAACAGCGTATTCGCCAGAAAGTTGAAAAACTGGACCGTTTGCGTACGCGTGCCTGAGGACAAGGACTAACGTGTCACAATCACTACGTATTATCTTTGCGGGAACCCCCGATTTTGCAGCGCGTCATCTCGATGCGCTGCTGTCGTCTGGGCACCAGATTGTTGGCGTATTTACCCAGCCCGATCGCCCCGCCGGCCGCGGCAAAAAATTGCAGCCAGGCCCGGTAAAGGTTCTTGCACAGGCGCACAATCTGCCGGTGTTCCAGCCTGTCTCCCTGCGCCCGCAGGAAAATCAGCAGCTGGTAGCCTCTCTGAATGCCGATGTCATGGTCGTCGTAGCCTACGGATTGATTCTGCCCAAAGCAGTTCTGGATATGCCACGACTGGGCTGCATCAACGTACACGGCTCTTTGCTGCCGCGCTGGCGCGGCGCGGCGCCTATTCAGCGCTCACTCTGGGCGGGTGATGCTGAAACCGGCGTCACCATCATGCAGATGGACGTCGGTCTGGATACCGGAGATATGCTGCATAAACTCTCCTGCCCGATCTCTGCGCAAGATACCAGCGCCAGTCTGTATGACAAGCTGGCAGAACTCGGCCCACAAGGGTTGCTGGAAACGTTAACTCAGCTCGCAAACGGCTCGACTCAGCCGGAAGTCCAGGATGAGGCGTTGGTGACCTACGCTGAGAAGCTCAGTAAAGAAGAAGCCCGCATTGACTGGTCTCTTTCCGCTGCGCAGCTCGAACGTTGCATTCGCGCATTCAACCCGTGGCCCATGAGCTGGCTGGAAATTGATGAGCAACCGGTGAAAGTGTGGCAGGCATCCGTCATTGCTGAAACCAGCGGTGCTGAACCTGGTACGATCGTGGCCGCTGGCAAGCAAGGTATTCAGATCGCAACCGGCAATGGCATCCTGAACCTCGAGTCATTGCAGCCGGCAGGTAAAAAAGCGATGAGCGCCCAGGACTTGCTAAATTCTCGCCGGGAATGGTTTATCCCCGGTAACCGTCTATCCTGACGGTAGTCACTGTCTAAAGCCCGGGTTTACCGGGCATTTTTATTTTGCGGTTATGAAAAAAAATCAAAATTTACGCAGTCTGGCGGCGAAAGCCGTTGAGCAGGTTGTCGAACAAGGTCAGTCATTAAGTAACGTTCTGCCGCCATTACAGCAAAAGGTCGGGGAAAAGGACAAAGCGCTGCTGCAAGAGCTGTGTTTTGGTGTCCTGCGTACCCTCAGCCAGCTGGACTGGCTGGTTAACAAACTGATGGCTCGCCCGATGACGGGCAAACAGCGAACCATTCACTATTTAATTATGGTGGGGTTTTATCAGCTGCTCTATACCCGCATTCCGGCCCATGCTGCGCTGGCGGAAACGGTGGAAGGCGCGGTAGCCATCAAACGTCCGCAGTTGAAGGGACTCATCAACGGCGTTTTACGCCAGTTTCAGCGCCAGCAGGAAGCTTTATTGGCCGAATTTGCCCAAAGCGAGAGTCGTTTTCTTCATCCGGCATGGCTGCTCAAGCGTTTGCAAAAATCATGGCCGCAGCAATGGCAAGCGATTGTCGATGCAAATAACCAACGCCCGCCCATGTGGCTGCGCGTAAACCGCAGTCATCATTCACGCGATGAGTGGCTCGCGCTTCTGGAAGAGGCCGGACTGCACGGTTTTACCCACCCTGATTATCCTGATGCGGTGCGTCTGGCAACGCCGGCCCCCGTTCAGGCATTACCCGGATTCGACCAGGGCTGGGTTACCGTCCAGGATGCTTCAGCCCAGGGCTGCATGCGCTATCTGACCCCAGAAAATGGCGAGAGAATCCTCGACCTGTGTGCTGCTCCTGGGGGTAAAACGACGCATATTCTGGAAGTCGCGCCGCAGGCCAGCGTTCTGGCGGTTGATATTGATGAGCAGCGCCTGTCGCGTGTCTATGACAATCTGAAGCGACTCGGCATGAAAGCGCAGGTGAAACAGGGTGATGGCCGCTATCCCGCTCAGTGGTGTGAAGACGAACAGTTTGATCGCATTCTGCTCGATGCCCCCTGTTCAGCAACGGGCGTCATTCGTCGTCATCCGGATATTAAATGGCTACGCCGCGATCGCGACATTGCCGAGCTGGCCCAGCTGCAGGCGGAGATTCTTGACGCCATCTGGTCTCATCTGAAACCTGGCGGAACACTGGTCTATGCGACCTGCTCAATTCTTCCGGAAGAGAATAGCCAGCAAATTGCTGCCTTCCTCAAGCGTACGCCAGATGCAGAGCTCAGCCTCACCGGCACGCCTGAGCTGCCGGGCGTGCAAAATTTGCCCGGCGCAGAAGAGGGTGATGGGTTCTTTTACGCTAAGCTGATCAAACATCGGAAATAATGGATCACTGCTGATGAAGATTATTATTCTGGGCGCCGGTCAGGTAGGCGGAACTCTTGCGGAAAACCTCGTGGGAGAGAACAACGATATCACCCTGGTCGACACCAATGGTGACCGCCTGCACAGCCTGCAGGATAAATTTGACCTCCGCGTTGTTCAGGGACACGGTTCCCACCCACGCGTGCTGCGTGAAGCTGGCGCCGACGATGCCGACATGCTGGTTGCCGTAACCAGTTCAGATGAAACCAATATGGTGGCCTGCCAGGTTGCCTATTCACTGTTCAATACGCCTAATCGTATTGCGCGTATCCGTTCCCCGGATTATGTACGAGATGCCGAAAAACTGTTCCACTCGGAAGCGGTGCCTATCGATCATCTGATCGCGCCTGAACAATTAGTTATCGACAATATCTACCGACTTATTGAATATCCAGGTGCACTGCAGGTCGTAAACTTTGCCGAAGGTAAAGTCAGCCTCGCGGTCGTAAAAGCCTACTACGGCGGTCCACTGGTAGGGAATGCGCTCTCGACAATGCGTGAACATATGCCGCATATCGATACTCGCGTAGCGGCCATTTTCCGCCACGACAGACCCATCCGTCCGCAGGGTTCGACAATCGTTGAAGCCGGCGATGAAGTGTTCTTCATTGCCGCATCGCAGCATATTCGCGCCGTCATGAGCGAACTGCAGCGCCTGGAAAAACCCTATAAGCGCATCATGCTGGTTGGCGGGGGCAATATCGGTGCAGGTCTTGCTCGTCGTCTTGAGAAAGATTACAGCGTTAAGCTGATCGAACGCGATCAGCAACGCGCCGCCGAGCTTGCGGAGAAACTACAGAATACTATTGTCTTCTATGGCGATGCCTCGGATCAGGAACTGCTAGCGGAAGAACACATCGATCAAGTGGATCTCTTCATTGCCGTCACCAATGACGATGAAGCCAATATCATGTCTGCAATGCTGGCCAAACGGATGGGCGCCAAAAAAGTCATGGTGTTGATCCAGCGGAAAGCCTACGTCGATCTGGTGCAGGGTAGCGTGATCGATATTGCTATATCGCCGCAGCAAGCCACGATCTCCGCCCTACTGAGCCATGTCCGTAAGGCCGATATTGTTGGCGTCTCCTCACTGCGCCGCGGTGTCGCAGAGGCCATTGAAGCTGTAGCTCACGGCGATGAAAGTACCTCCCGTGTAGTGGGTCGTTCGATCGATGAGATCAAGCTACCGCCGGGCACGATCATCGGTGCTGTCGTCCGTGGCAATGACGTAATGATCGCGAATAATAACCTGCGTATTGAGCAGGGCGATCACGTCATTATGTTTCTGACCGACAAAAAATTTATATCCGACGTCGAGCGTCTTTTCCAACCCAGTCCTTTCTTCCTCTAATTGCACGGGCGCCTGTATGGCGCCCTTTTTGATTATCCTTTATATATCAGGGGATAATATTTTTTAGCAATTATTCAACAGCAATGGCAAATGGAAATACATTTGATAAACTTATCACTGTTAGCGGGTTCATGGAGAATAAAATGAGCATTTTAAAAGAGTTTCGCGACTTCGCGATGCGCGGGAATGTTGTTGATTTGGCAGTGGGTGTCATCATCGGTGCGGCATTTGGTAAAATTGTATCGTCATTGGTTGCCGATATTATTATGCCGCCACTAGGCCTGCTGATTGGTGGAATTGATTTTAAATCGTTCGCCGTCACGTTACGCGATGCACACGGCGATGTCCCGGCTGTGGTAATGCATTATGGGGTGTTTATCCAGAACGTGTTTGATTTCGTGATCGTGGCCTTTGCCATTTTTATGGCGATCAAACTGATGAATAACCTGAATCGCAAAAAGGCAGAGGCTCCTGCTGCGCCACCGGCACCAACGAAAGAAGAAGTATTGTTGAGTGAGATTCGCGATCTGCTGAAAGAACAGAATAACCGTTCGTAATCAGGCAACAGAAAGCAGAAGGCCAGTGGTAAAAAAGCGATTCACTCTTTTGCCACTGGCCTCCCGGTCATTCCGCCCCGCATGTTTATCTTTACGTTGGTAGCTGCCTTTCCCCTTCCGGTTTTTCTCTACTCTCTGTCTGAATAACGGGTCATGCAGCAACGCCTCAATGGCATTGTCTTTTATTTGCCCTTTGGTGTGTTGATAGCGGCTCATAATAGCTCCTGGATGTGAATGAGATCGGCGGGAGTGTAGATCCGCGCGATGAAAAAATCAACGTTCCGCCGTAGTACTACTGGCTCCTTGCTCAAGGGCCTCGAGAATAGAACAATAGACGCTGCTATGGGCTGTACCGCAGCAGGCCTCATTCAGTCGTTGCAATGAACGGCGCATTGCTTGTAGCTCTTTAATTCGTGCGTCGACTTCGCTCAGACGTGCCTGAACAATGCCTTTTGACTCCTGACAGGTATGATGCTCCGGATCAACGCGGATCGACAATAATTCACGGATCGCTTCAAGGGTAAACCCGAGCTGACGGGCATAGCGGATGAAGCGCAGGCGCTGAAGGTCGTTCTCGGTATAGAGGCGAAATCCACCTTCTGTACGTACATCGTGAGCCATCATCTGCTGTTTTTCATAGTAGCGAATGGTATCGGGCGTGACATCAGCCAGCTTTGCGAGTTCACCAATACGGTACATACCTACTCCTCATCAATTTTATTCTGAAGCCTGTCTGCGTATTCACCACGTAAAAAATCGGTATTCAACCCCGCCTGCCGTAACTTCAGTTCCAGTAAAGCAAGTCGGCGGCTGAGCTCTGCATACTGAGGATCGTCCGGACGGACCGCTTTTAATAAATCGACCAGCGCAACGGCTTCTCTTCGTTGCTCAAGTTCAGGAGGCAGACAGCCGGCATTTTTGAGTAAGCGGTAGCCCGCGCGTAATTCAGGCGGCACATGCAGGTCATCATCCAAAGCCAGTGGCTCTCCACGACCAGGAAGATCATCAAATTCACCTTTGGTTTGTGCATCAAGGATATGGCGTTCTGCCCACTGATCCAGCAACCACATCATTCGGCTCCGGGGATGAACAAAAAGAATACAGGTATTGTAGTGAAGCAGCCGTAGCGAGGATATAAAAAAACCCGCCGAGGCGGGTTTTTTTACGTTACTACAGATTACTCTGCAGCAGCTTCTGCTTTCAGCTCAGCACGATCAACCAGCTCGATGTATGCCATCGGCGCGTTGTCGCCTGCACGGAAGCCACACTTCAGAATGCGAGTGTAACCACCGGCGCGGCTCGCGAAACGCGGGCCCAGCTCGTTAAACAGTTTTGCCACGATCTCGTTATCACGAGTACGGGCGAATGCCAGACGACGATTAGCAACGCTATCAGTCTTGGCAAGAGTAATCAGCGGCTCAACTACGCGACGCAGTTCTTTCGCTTTCGGCAGGGTCGTCTTGATGATTTCATGACGAACCAGCGAACCAGCCATGTTACGGAACATAGCCTGGCGATGGCTGCTGTTGCGGTTCAGTTGACGACCACTCTTACGATGGCGCATGACCTTATCCTTCTCAGTAAAACCTTAACCTGTGATCCGGTTACTCGTCAGCAATGCTTGCCGGTGGCCAGTTTTCCAGGCGCATGCCCAGAGACAGACCACGTGAAGCCAGCACGTCTTTAATCTCGGTAAGAGATTTTTTACCCAGGTTCGGCGTTTTCAGCAACTCAACCTCGGTACGCTGTACCAGATCACCGATATAGTGGATAGCTTCTGCCTTGAGGCAGTTAGCAGAGCGGACAGTCAATTCGAGATCGTCAACAGGGCGCAGCAGGATCGGATCGAATTCTGGTTTCTCTTCTTTCACTTCCGGCTGACGTACATCACGTAAGTCAACGAAAGCTTCCAGTTGTTCTGCCAGGATGGTTGCCGCACGACGAATCGCCTCTTCAGGATCGATTGTGCCGTTGGTTTCCATTTCGATGACCAGCTTGTCCAGGTCGGTACGCTGTTCTACACGCGCTGCTTCAACATTGTAGGCAATACGCTCTACCGGGCTGTAGCATGCGTCGACCAGCAGACGGCCGATTGGGCGCTCATCTTCTTCCGAATGAATTCGGGCAGAAGCCGGCACATAACCGCGACCGCGCTGAACTTTGATACGCATGCTAATAGCTGCGTTCTCATCGGTCAGGTGGCAGATCACATGTTGCGGCTTGACGATTTCGACATCACCGTCATGGGTAATGTCGGCTGCGGTCACAGGGCCAATGCCAGATTTATTCAAAGTAAGGATGACTTCATCTTTACCCTGAACTCTCACCGCAAGCCCTTTCAGGTTGAGCAGGATTTCAAGGATATCTTCCTGAACGCCTTCTTTGGTGCTGTACTCGTGCAGTACACCATCAATCTCAACCTCGGTCACCGCGCAACCCGGCATCGATGAGAGCAGAATACGGCGCAGTGCGTTACCCAGAGTATGGCCAAAGCCACGCTCTAAAGGCTCAAGGGTCACCTTGGCGTGCGTCGAACTCACTTGCTCGATATCGACCAGGCGCGGTTTTAGAAACTCTGTCACAGAACCCTGCATTGTGTCCTCTCTTTGGTACTAAGCTTTACTTGGAGTAAAGCTCGACGATCAGGTGTTCGTTAATGTCCGCAGACAGATCAGAACGTTCCGGCTGACGCTTGAACGTACCTTCCATCTTGCCAGCATCAACTTCCAGCCAGGTTGGCTTTTCACGCTGCTCAGCCAGCTCCAGAGCGGCTTTCACGCGAGATTGCTTTTTCGCTTTCTCACGAATGCTAACAACGTCGTTCGCTTTAACCTGATAAGAAGCAATGTTAACAACACGACCGTTTACCATGATAGCTTTGTGGCTAACCAGCTGACGTGATTCAGCACGAGTCGCGCCGAAGCCCATACGGTATACAACGTTGTCCAGACGGCCTTCCAGCAGAGCCAACAGGTTTTCACCGGTGTTGCCTTTCAGACGTGCTGCTTCTTTATAGTAGTTACGGAACTGACGCTCCAGCACACCGTACATACGGCGAACTTTTTGCTTTTCACGCAACTGCACACCATAGTCAGACAGACGCGGCTTACGCGCACCGTGCTGGCCAGGAGCTTGTTCAATTTTACACTTGGTATCGATCGCGCGAACGCCAGACTTAAGGAATAAGTCGGTGCCCTCACGACGGCTCAGCTTGAGCTTAGGACCCAAATATCTTGCCATTTTCTTTCTCCAACAATCCTAGAAACGAGCGCGTTATACGCGACGTTTTTTCGGCGGACGACAACCGTTATGAGGGATCGGAGTCACATCAGTAATATTAGTGATGCGGAAACCAGCGGCGTTCAGTGCACGAATAGTAGATTCGCGACCCGGACCCGGACCTTTGACCATAACTTCCAGATTCTTGATGCCGTATTCTTTTACGGCTTCAGCGCAACGCTCTGCTGCAACCTGAGCTGCGAACGGAGTGGATTTGCGAGAACCACGGAAACCGGAACCACCGGCTGTTGCCCAACCCAGTGCGTTACCCTGACGATCGGTAATGGTAACGATGGTGTTGTTAAAAGAAGCATGGACATGAGCCACGCCATCAGAGACTTGTTTTCTTACACGCTTACGTGCACGAACTGGTGCCTTTGCCATTATTCAATCACCCCGATTATTTCTTGATCGGTTTACGCGGACCCTTACGGGTACGTGCGTTGGTCTTAGTACGCTGACCGCGAACCGGAAGACCACGACGATGGCGTAAACCACGATAGCAACCAAGGTCCATCAGACGCTTGATGCTCAGGGTGATTTCACGGCGCAGATCACCTTCAACGACAAATTTACCTACTGCTTCACGCAGGGATTCAATTTGTTCTTCAGACAGCTCACTGATCTTAACATTTTCAGCGATACCCGTGTCAGCACAGATGGCTTTAGAGCGGGTCTTGCCGATACCGAAAATAGCAGTTAATGCGATTACGGTATGTTTCTGATCAGGAATGTTAATGCCTGCTATACGGGCCACTATGCACTCCTACTATTTAATATGTACGCACCATGCTGAAAAGCCCGTTTTCAGGATACTCAAATGGAAACGCACAGACATACAAAAGATTGGCTGGCTAATCTAGCCAGCTCAATCCAACTTTGCAAGAAAAATATGCGAAAAAATCAGCCTTGGCGCTGTTTATGCTTTGGCTCGGCACTGCAAATCACGCGGATGACGCCATCACGCTTAACGATTTTGCAGTTACGGCATAATTTCTTGACGGAAGCACGAACTTTCATTTTTACTCTCCGTAACTTCTCGGGCGCCCTGTTAGCGGCCGTAGCCTTTCAGGTTCGCCTTCTTCAATGCAGACTCGTACTGACTTGACATCATCAGAGTTTGCACTTGAGCCATAAAGTCCATAATCACAACGACAACAATAAGCAGCGAGGTTCCACCGAAGTAGAACGGCACTTTCATTGCATCACGCATGAACTCCGGGATCAGGCAGATAAAGGTAATGTATAACGCACCAACCAGGGTCAGGCGAGTCATCACTTTATCAATATACTTCGCCGTTTGCTCTCCCGGACGAATTCCTGGTACAAATGCACCGGACTTCTTCAGGTTATCTGCTGTTTCACGCGGGTTGAAAACCAACGCCGTGTAGAAGAAACAGAAGAATATGATTGCAGACGCATAGAGTAACACATAAAGCGGTTGCCCAGGCTGCAAATACAGCGAAATTGTTGTCAGCCAGTTCCAACCGGTCCCGCCCCCGAACCATGACGCGATGGTCGCAGGGAACAGAATAATACTGGAAGCGAAGATTGCCGGGATAACCCCTGCCATATTCACTTTCAGCGGTAAATGTGTGCTCTGTGCAGCATAGACACGACGACCTTGTTGACGCTTCGCGTAGTTCACCACAATGCGGCGTTGACCACGTTCTACGAATACAACAAAGAAGGTCACGGCAAATACTAATACTGCAACCAACAGCAACAGGAGGAAGTGCAGGTCGCCTTGACGCGCTTGCTCGATAGTATGGGCGATGGCTGGCGGGAGTCCCGCAACGATACCAGCGAAGATAATGATCGAAATACCGTTACCGATACCACGTTCAGTAATCTGTTCGCCGAGCCACATCAGGAACATAGTCCCTGTGACCAGACTTACAACAGCGGTGAAATAGAATGCAAAGCCTGGATTCATCACCAGGCCCTGCATACCAGGCATATTCGGCAGACCGGTAGCAATACCGATCGACTGGAATATCGCCAGCACCAGAGTACCGTAACGGGTGTACTGGCTGATCTTACGACGACCAGACTCCCCTTCTTTCTTTATTTCTGCCAGCGGCTGATAAACAACCGTCAACAGTTGGACAATAATCGATGCCGAAATATACGGCATGATACCCAAAGCAAAGATAGAAGCACGGCTGAGAGCACCACCAGAGAACATGTTGAACATTTCAATGATGGTGCCTCGCTGTTGCTCAAGCAGTTTGGCAAGTACAGCGGCATCAATACCAGGGATCGGAATAAAAGAACCAATACGGAACACAATCAGCGCACCGATAACAAACAAAAGTCTGCGTTTCAGTTCGCCAAGTCCACCTTTGGCACTTTGAAAATCTAATCCCGGTTGCTTAGCCATCTGCTACTTATTCCTCAATTTTACCGCCAGCAGCTTCGATAGCAGCACGAGCACCTTTAGTCACACGCAGGCCACGAACAGTTACCGGACGAGCTACCTCACCAGACAGGATCACTTTCGCGAACTCAATCTGAATACCGATAATGTTAGCTGCTTTCAGCGTGTTCAGGTCGACTACATCGCCTTCTACGTGAGCCAGATCAGACAGACGAACTTCTGCAGTGATCATCGCTTTACGAGAAGTGAAGCCGAATTTCGGCAGACGACGGTACAGAGGCATCTGACCACCCTCGAAACCGCGACGTACGCCACCGCCAGAACGAGAGTTCTGACCTTTGTGACCACGACCACCGGTTTTACCGAGGCCAGAACCGATACCACGACCAAGGCGTTTACCCGCCTTTTTGGAGCCTTCGGCCGGAGACAGAGTATTTAAACGCATCTCTTACTCCTCAACTTTAACCATAAAGGAAACCGCGTTGACCATACCACGAACAGCAGGAGTATCCTCGCGTTCTACGGTGTGACCAATACGACGCAGACCCAGGCCAAGCAGCGTTGCCTTGTGTTTCGGCAGACGACCGATTGCACTGCGGGTTTGAGTAATTTTAATAGTCTTTGCCATGGTTTATTTCCCCAGAATTTCTTCAACGGATTTACCACGCTTGGCAGCGACCATTTCTGGAGAATTCATATTTTCCAGGCCATCAATAGTTGCACGAACCACGTTGATCGGGTTGGTGGAACCATATGCTTTAGCCAGAACGTTATGAACTCCAGCAACTTCCAGAACGGCGCGCATTGCACCACCGGCGATGATACCGGTACCTTCGGAAGCTGGCTGCATGAATACACGAGAACCCGTGTGAACACCTTTAACCGGGTGTTGCAGGGTGCCGTGGTTCAGCGCGACGTTAATCATATTGCGACGGGCTTTTTCCATCGCTTTCTGGATCGCTGCTGGAACTTCACGCGCTTTACCGTAACCAAAACCTACGCGGCCATTACCATCACCAACTACAGTCAGAGCTGTGAAGGAGAAAATACGACCACCTTTAACGGTTTTAGATACGCGGTTAACCGCGATCAGCTTTTCCTGCAGTTCGCCAGCTTGTTTTTCGATGTGAGCCATCTTACACCTCTACCTTAGAACTGAAGGCCAGCTTCACGGGCAGCATCTGCCAGTGCCTGGACACGACCATGATATTGGAACCCGGAACGGTCAAAGGAAACATCTTTGATGCCTTTTTCCAGAGCGCGTTCAGCAACAGCTTTACCCACAGCTGCAGCCGCGTCTTTGTTACCGGTGTACTTCAGTTGTTCAGCGATAGCTTTTTCTACAGTAGAAGCAGCTACCAGAACTTCAGAACCGTTCGGTGCAATTACCTGTGCGTAAATATGACGCGGGGTACGATGTACCACCAGGCGAGTTGCACCCAGCTCCTGGAGCTTGCGGCGTGCGCGGGTCGCACGACGGATACGAGCAGATTTCTTATCCATAGTGTTACCTTACTTCTTCTTAGCCTCTTTGGTACGCACGACTTCGTCGGCGTAACGAACACCCTTGCCTTTATAAGGCTCAGGACGACGGTAGGCGCGCAGATCTGCTGCAACCTGACCGATCACCTGCTTATCAGCGCCTTTCAGCACGATTTCAGTTTGAGTCGGGCATTCTGCAGTGATACCGGCCGGCAGTTTGTGTTCAACAGGATGAGAGAAACCTAAAGCCAGGTTTACTACATCCCCTTTAACCGCTGCACGATAACCTACACCAACCAGCTGAAGCTTTTTAGTGAAGCCTTCGGTAACACCGATAACTACTGAGTTAAGCAGGGCACGCGCGGTACCAGCCTGAGCCCAACCGTCTGCGAAACCATCACGCGGACCGAAGGTCAGTGCATTATCTGCATGTTTAACTTCAACAGCATCGTTGAGAGTACGAGTCAGCTCGCCATTCTTACCTTTGATCGTAATAACCTGACCGTTGATTTTTACGTCAACGCCGGCAGGAATAACGACCGGTGCTTTAGCAACACGAGACATTTTTTCCTCCGATTAGGCTACGTAGCAGATAATTTCGCCACCAAGACCAGCTTGGCGCGCTGCACGATCAGTCATAACACCTTTAGAGGTAGAAATAACTGCGATACCCAGACCCGCCATAACTTTTGGCAGCTCATCTTTACGCTTATAGATGCGCAGACCTGGGCGGCTGACACGCTGAATGCTTTCTACAACAGCTTTACCCTGGAAATACTTAAGAGTCAGTTCCAGTTCCGGCTTGATGTCGCCTTCAACTTTAAAATCTTCAATAAAGCCTTCTTCCTTCAGCACGTTGGCAATTGCCACTTTCAGCTTGGAGGAAGGCATGGTGACCGCAGCTTTATTCGCGGCCTGACCGTTACGGATACGGGTCAGCATATCCGCGATCGGATCTTGCATGCTCATCTGTCTTTACTCCCGTGATTCAATTGGTGACAATTACCAGCTAGCCTTTTTCAGACCCGGGATTTCACCGCGCATTGCGGCTTCACGGACCTTGATACGGCTCAACCCGAACTTCCGCAGGAAACCATGCGGACGACCTGTTTGACGGCAGCGGTTACGCTGACGAGACGGGCTGGAATCACGCGGCAGAGTCTGCAGCTTGAGAACGGCATTCCAACGATCTTCGTCGGTTGCGTTCACATCAGAGATGATAGCTTTCAGTTCAGCGCGTTTAGCGAAGAATTTATCAGCTAAAGCCACGCGCTTTACTTCGCGTGCTTTCATTGATTGCTTAGCCATTAAGTAACCCTACCTTACTTGCGGAACGGGAAGTCAAAGGCAGCCAGCAGAGCGCGGCCTTCTTCATCAGATTTCGCAGTAGTGGTAATGGTAATATCCAAACCACGAACGCGGTCGACTTTATCGTAGTCGATTTCTGGGAAGATGATCTGCTCACGGACACCCATGCTGTAGTTACCACGACCGTCGAAAGACTTAGCGGACAAGCCACGGAAGTCACGGATACGCGGTACAGCAATAGTGATCAGGCGCTCAAAGAACTCCCACATGCGTTCGCCACGCAGAGTTACTTTACAGCCGATCGGATAGCCCTGACGGATTTTGAAGCCTGCAACTGATTTGCGTGCTTTGGTGATCAACGGCTTTTGACCGGAGATTGCTGTCAGATCAGCTGCTGCGTTATCCAGCAGTTTCTTGTCAGCGATCGCTTCACCAACACCCATGTTCAGGGTGATCTTCTCGACCCGAGGGACTTGCATGACAGAATTGTAGTTAAACTCAGTCATGAGTTTATTAACTACTTCGTCTTTGTAGTAATCATGCAGTTTCGCCATCGTACTACTCCAAATTACTTGATAGTTTCGCTGTTAGACTTGAAGAAACGGACTTTTTTGCCGTCTTCGAATCTAAAGCCTACACGGTCAGCCTTGCCGGTTGCCGCATTGAAGATTGCAACGTTAGAAACCTGAATAGCAGCTTCTTTTTCAACGATGCCGCCTGGTTGGTTCAGAGCCGGAACCGGCTTCTGGTGTTTCTTAACCAGGTTGATACCTTCAACAATGAGCTTGCCGGAAGACAAGACATTCTTAACTTTACCGCGTTTACCTTTATCTTTACCGGTTAACACGATAACTTCGTCATCACGACGGATTTTCGCTGCCATGATTCGCTCCTTAGAGTACTTCTGGTGCCAGAGAGATAATTTTCATGAACTTCTCGGTACGAAGCTCACGAGTTACCGGCCCAAAAATACGCGTACCGATGGGCTGCTCGCTGTTATTGTTCAGAATAACGCATGCATTACCATCGAAGCGAATGACAGAACCGTCCGGGCGACGAACACCCTTCTTGGTGCGCACCACTACCGCCTTCAGCACATCACCTTTTTTGACCTTACCACGCGGAATTGCTTCCTTGATGGTGATCTTGATGATGTCGCCTACGCCTGCGTAGCGACGGTGCGAGCCACCCAGAACCTTGATACACATTACGCGACGTGCACCGGAGTTGTCGGCGACGTTCAGCATAGTCTGTTCTTGGATCATTTTAGTGCTCCGCTAATGTCAACTACTACTGAGACCCAAAGTCGGGCCGTTAAAAATCCCCATATCGAGGGCGCGGCATTATAACACCGGAAATCGGATATGGGTAGAAAAAATAAACGGCTCATCGCTGAGCCGTTTATCCGTTGAGAATGCAGGCTCTATTACAGAACTGCTTTCTCTACAACGCGAACCAGCGTCCAGGACTTAGTCTTGGACAGCGGACGGCATTCGTGGATTTCGACCACGTCACCGATACCGCATTCGTTGTTCTCGTCATGTACGTGCAGTTTGGTCGTACGCTTGATGAATTTACCGTAGATCGGGTGTTTCACAAAACGTTCGATAGCAACAACGATGGATTTCTCCATTTTATTGCTAACTACGCGACCTTGCAGAGTACGGATTTTATCGGTCATTACGCACCCGCCTTCTCAGTCAGTAAAGTCTTAACGCGTGCAACATCACGACGCACTTGCTTCAGCAGATGAGTCTGTTGCAGCTGGCCACTTGCAGCCTGCATACGCAGGTTGAACTGCTCACGCAGCAGGTTCAGCAGCTCAGCGTTCAGCTCTTCAACGCTTTTTTCACGCAGCTCTTTTGCTTTCATTACATCACCGTCTTAGTTACAAAGGTGGTTTTGATAGGCAGTTTCGCTGCTGCCAGGCCGAAGGCTTCACGGGCCAGCTCTTCCGGTACGCCGTCCATTTCATAAAGGACTTTACCCGGCTGAATCAAGGCAACCCAGTACTCCACGTTACCTTTACCTTTACCCATACGAACTTCCAGCGGCTTCTCGGTGATCGGTTTGTCCGGGAATACACGGATCCAGATCTTACCTTGACGCTTAACTGCACGGGTCATAGCACGACGTGCTGCTTCGATCTGACGTGCAGTCAGACGACCACGGCCAACAGCTTTCAGACCGAAAGTGCCGAAGCTAACATCCGTACCCTGCGCCAGACCACGGTTGCGGCCTTTGTGCACTTTACGGAATTTTGTACGCTTTGGTTGTAACATCAGCGACGCTCCTTATTTACGGCCTTTACGCTGCTGCTTTTTAGGTTGAGCAGCCGGTTCCGGTTGTTCAACAGCAGCCATACCACCCAGGATCTCGCCTTTGAAGATCCATACCTTAACGCCGATTACACCGTAAGTGGTGTGCGCTTCAGAGGTGTTGTAGTCGATGTCAGCACGCAGAGTGTGCAGCGGTACGCGACCTTCACGGTACCATTCGGTACGTGCGATTTCCGCGCCGCCCAGACGGCCGCTAACTTCAACTTTGATACCTTTAGCGCCCAGACGCATTGCGTTCTGTACAGCACGCTTCATCGCACGACGGAACATAACGCGACGTTCCAGCTGAGAAGTGATGCTGTCAGCAACCAATTTAGCGTCCAGTTCTGGCTTACGAACTTCGGCGATATTGATCTGTGCAGGAACGCCAGCGATATCCGCTACGACCTTGCGCAGTTTTTCTACGTCTTCGCCTTTCTTACCGATAACGATGCCCGGGCGAGCAGTGTGAATAGTCACACGGATGCTCTTAGCCGGACGCTCGATAACGATACGAGATACGGACGCTTTAGCCAGTTCTTTAGTCAGGAACTGACGTACTTTAAAATCGCTGTCCAGGTTGTCAGCGAATTCTTTGGTGTTCGCGAACCAGGTAGAGTTCCATGGTTTGACAATACCCAGGCGAATACCATTAGGATGTACTTTCTGACCCATTGCTAGTCTCCAGAGTCTCAGCGATCGGACACAACCACAGTGATGTGGCTGGTGCGCTTCAGGATGCGATCTGCACGACCTTTCGCACGCGGCATAATGCGCTTCATGCTCGGGCCTTCGTCTACGAAAATTTTCGCAACTTTCAGATCGTCAATGTCAGCGCCATCGTTGTGTTCAGCGTTAGCAATGGCAGATTCCAGTACCTTCTTGACCAGTACAGCAGCTTTCTTGTTGGTGTAGGTCAGAATATCCAGGGCCTGCGACACTTTCTTACCGCGAATCAGGTCAGCTACAAGGCGAACCTTCTGAGCAGAAGAACGAGCATGGCGATGTTGAGCTAAAGTTTCCATCTCTTCCTCCTACCTTATTTCTTCTTCGCTTTTTTATCAGCAGCGTGGCCGCGATAAGTACGAGTCGGTGCGAATTCACCCAGTTTGTGACCAACCATTTCGTCGGAAACAAAAACTGGAACGTGCTGACGACCATTATGGACAGCGATGGTCAAACCGATCATGTTAGGAAAGATCGTTGAACGACGGGACCAAGTGCGCAGGGGCTTCTTGTCTCCGCTTTCCACCGCTTTCTCTACCTTCTTCAGCAAGTGCAGGTCAATAAAAGGACCTTTCTTGAGAGAACGTGGCATGGCTTATCCTCTAAAATTATTTGCTACGGCGACGTACGATGAATTTATCAGTACGCTTGTTGCTGCGGGTCTTCTTACCTTTGGTCTGCAGGCCCCACGGGGATACCGGGTGCTTACCAAAGTTACGACCTTCACCACCACCATGTGGGTGGTCGACTGGGTTCATCGCAGTACCGCGAACGGTAGGACGAACACCACGCCAGCGTGCAGCACCTGCTTTACCCAGTACGCGCAGCATATGCTCAGCATTGCCAACTTCGCCCAGAGTCGCGCGGCAGTCTGCTTCGACTTTACGCATTTCACCAGAACGCAGACGCAGGGTGACATAAGCACCGTCACGAGCAACGATCTGAACGTAAGTACCAGCGGAACGAGCCAGCTGACCGCCTTTACCTGGTTTCATTTCTACGTTATGAACGGTAGAACCAACCGGGATATTGCGCATCGGCAGGGTGTTGCCTGCTTTGATTGCAGCATCAACGCCAGACTGAATCTGGTCGCCAGCTTTCAGGCCTTTAGGGGCCAGGATGTAACGGCGTTCGCCATCTTTGTACAGAACCAGCGCGATGTTCGCGGAACGGTTCGGATCGTACTCAAGACGCTCAACAACTGCCGGGATACCATCTTTGTTGCGTTTGAAGTCAACAATACGGTAAGCCTGCTTGTGGCCACCACCGATATGACGGGTGGTGATACGGCCATTGTTGTTACGACCACCGGATTTGCTGTTTTTTTCCAGCAACGGAGCAAAAGGTTTGCCCTTGTGCAGCTCAGGGTTAACCACTTTAACAACGTGGCGACGACCCGGAGATGTCGGTTTACATTTAACAACTGCCATTGTATTACTCCTCCGACTTACTCAGCGCCGCCAACGAAGTCCAGATTCTGGCCTTCTTTCAGGGTGACGTAAGCTTTTTTCCAGTCGCTACGACGACCGATACGCTGTCCGTGACGTTTAACTTTCCCTTTAACTACCAGGGTGTTAACGACTTCGACTTCGACTTCAAACAGTTTCTGCACAGCAGCTTTGATTTCTGCTTTGGTCGCGTCTTTAGCAACTTTGAGAACGATGGTGTTTGTTTTTTCCATCGCAGCAGACGCTTTTTCAGAAACGTGCGGTGCACGCAGCACCTTCAGCAGACGTTCTTCACGAATCATGCCAGCATCTCCTCAACTTGCTTAACAGCATCAGCAGTCATTACGACTTTGTCGAAGGCGATCAGGCTAACCGGGTCGATACCAGTTGCATCGCGTACGTCAACCTTGTGCAGGTTGCGCGCAGCCAGGAACAGGTTCTCGTCCAGCTCACCGGTGATGATCAGCACATCTTCCAGAGCCATGTCTTTCAGTTTCTGTGCCAGCAGCTTAGTTTTAGGCGCTTCAACAGAGAACTTCTCGACAACGATCAGACGATCCTGACGTACCAGTTCGGACAGAATGCTTTTCAGCGCGCCGCGGTACATCTTTTTGTTAACTTTTTGACTGTGGTCCTGCGGACGAGCAGCGAAGGTTACGCCACCGGAACGCCAGATCGGGCTCTTGATAGAACCTGAACGCGCACGGCCGGTACCTTTCTGGCGCCACGGCTTTTTGCCTGAACCAGTTACTTCAGCACGAGTCTTCTGAGCACGAGTACCCTGACGAGCACCAGCTGCATAAGCAACAACAACCTGGTGTACCAGCGCTTCGTTGAAATCACGACCGAAGGTAGTTTCGGAAACAGTCAGCGCGCTCTGCGCGTCTTTCAATACTAATTCCATTGCTATCTCCTCACGCCTTCACAGCTGGTTTAACGATCAGGTCGCTACCGGTTGCACCCGGGACAGCACCTTTAACCAGCAGCAGGTTGCGCTCAGCGTCAACACGTACTACGTCCAGGCTCTGAACGGTGACACGCTCATTACCCAGCTGACCTGCCATTTTCTTGCCTTTGAACACTTTGCCCGGAGTCTGGTTCTGACCGATAGAACCCGGAACGCGGTGGGACAAGGAGTTACCGTGAGTAGCGTCCTGGGTACGGAAGTTCCAGCGCTTAACGGTACCAGCAAAACCTTTACCTTTAGAGGTACCGGTTACGTCAACTTTTTTAACGTCAGCAAACAGTTCAACGCTAATGCTCTGACCTACGGTGAATTCTTCGCCGTCAGCAAGACGGAATTCCCACAGACCACGGCCAGCTTCTACGCCAGCTTTAGCGAAGTGACCAGCTTCCGGCTTGGTTACACGGTTAGCTTTTTTAGCACCGGTGGTAACCTGAATTGCGCGGTAACCATCGTTAGCCAGGTCTTTGACCTGAGCAACACGGTTTGCTTCAACTTCGATTACGGTTACTGGGATAGATACGCCATCTTCAGTGAAGATGCGGGTCATGCCCACTTTTTTACCGACTAAACCAATCATTGTTTCAACCTCTCAATCGCTCGATGACCTGATTAACCCAGGCTGATCTGCACGTCTACACCGGCAGCCAGATCCAGACGCATCAGAGCATCAACGGTTTTCTCAGTTGGCTCAACGATGTCAACCAGACGCTTGTGAGTGCGGATTTCGTACTGATCGCGCGCATCTTTGTTGACGTGCGGAGAAATCAGAACGGTAAAGCGCTCTTTGCGGGTCGGCAGCGGGATCGGACCACGGACCTGCGCACCAGTGCGCTTGGCAGTCTCGACGATTTCCGCGGTTGATTGATCGATCAGACGATGATCAAACGCTTTAAGACGGATACGGATTCTTTGGTTCTGCATGAGACCAGAGCTCCAATTATTTATAGACGAAATGGTTACTCCTCATACCCATTACGATTGATGGGAGAGTGTAACCGTTCTTACATAGTTCCCCAATTGGGAACATTGTTTGATAGCTAAAAGCTCTATCAGGGTTCATATCGAACCAGCCTGCCAATTTTGACAGGCCCGCGCATTATACGCAAATTCGGGCTCGACGCAAGTGCTGCATACAAAATCAGCAATCATTTTTGCGTGCTGCGGCGGGCGGGCATTGAAAGTCGTGAAAACTGAGGTAATACCGTGGATAGCGCCTCGCGATAATGAATGCGGACCTTTGCCATCCATCTCTTTTTCGACCAGACTCCGCGCATATCTCCATCGCCAGGTAACCTCACCGATGATGCCCCCCTTATTACTGGTCTATAGCGGTTTATCCCTCGCCCTCTGCTGGTACGATCTGCGCTACGGCCTGCTTCCCGATCGCCTGACCTGCCCCCTGCTCTGGAGCGGGCTGCTCTATTATCTATACTACGCTCCACTACGGCTGGAATATGCCGTTGGCGGCGCCATCGGCGGCTATCTGGCTTTCACTTTACTCTATTGGCTCTATCGGGGGATTCGCGGTTATGAAGGGCTCGGCTATGGGGATGTCAAATTTCTGGCCGCACTTGGCGCGTGGCACGGTTGGCCAATGCTGCCGCAGCTGGTTTTTTTGGCGACTGTCTTCGCCGGGGGAGTCATGCTGCTAGTGATAATTCTCGGGAAAGCACCGGGGTCATTGAACAACCCGCTGCCTTTTGGCCCTTTTTTGGCTGCAGCGGGTTTTTGGTGCGGATGGCAAACGCTAGTCAGTCAGCCACTTTGATTTGTGACTGGAGATAGTTTTGCAGTCCTAATTTACCAATCAGATCCAGCTCCGTTTCCAGCCAGTCAATATGGCCTTCTTCGTCCGTCAGGATTTCAATAAGCATGTCACGACTGACATAGTCATGGACGCTGTCGGCATAAGCGATCGCTTCACGTAGGTCTTTTGCGCCTTCGAGTTCCAGTCGCAAATCAGATTGCAGCATCTCTTCGACATCTTCACCGATGCCCAGTTTGCCAAGATCCTGTAGATTGGGGATACCTTCAAGGAAGAGAATTCGCTCGATATACTTATCGGCGTGTTTCATTTCATCGATGGATTCATGATATTCAACATCATTGAGGCGCATCAGGCCCCAGTTCTTGAACATTCTGGCGTGAAGAAAGTACTGATTTATTGCGACAAGCTCATTTCCCAACAATTTATTGAGATAACTTATGATTTTGACATCACCTTTCATTATATAGTCCCTCCGCTTCCACTTATTGAAGCGTAGTTCGGGCTATAAAGATGTCAAAGAAAAGCCTGAGCTCTTAAGCGCTCTCCTGGTATTCCGGCATGCGAGTTAATTCATCTTCCATAATCTCACGGGCAGCACGGACACATTTACCGCATTGATTTCCAACAGGAATAAATTTGCGCAATTGCTGAAAAGACTGTGGATGAAATTGACGTACGGCCTGACGAATTTTTTTATCGTTTACACCATTACACAAACAAACGTACATACCGACTCCCGTTCAATTTATGCTCAAAAGTGTAAATGAGAATAGTTATAATTACAATAGTGAGTTGATTAAATACGCAAAGAGATACTCTTTTTTCGTACAAACATCATTCTGGTCAACGCCAGATAACGGGCAGCAAAAAGGGCGCCGAAGCGCCCTTTTTCATTCAGAACTAATAATTAGCCCAGAACTTTAGCTACAACGCCCGCGCCAACGGTACGGCCGCCTTCACGGATTGCGAAACGCAGACCGTCGTCCATCGCGATCGGGTGAATCAGGGTAACAACCATTTTGATGTTGTCGCCCGGCATTACCATCTCTACGCCTTCCGGCAGTTCGATGGTGCCAGTCACGTCAGTTGTACGGAAGTAGAACTGCGGACGGTAGCCTTTGAAGAACGGAGTATGACGGCCGCCTTCGTCTTTGGACAGAATGTACACTTCAGATTCGAACTTGGTGTGCGGCTTGATAGAGCCCGGCTTAGCCAGTACCTGACCACGTTCGATTTCTTCACGTTTGATACCACGCAGCAGAACACCAACGTTCTCACCAGCACGGCCTTCGTCCAGCAGTTTGCGGAACATTTCAACGCCAGTACAGGTAGACTTAGCAGTCTCTTTGATACCAACGATTTCAACTTCTTCGCCCACTTTGATGATACCGCGCTCTACACGACCGGTAACAACGGTACCACGACCGGAGATGGAGAATACGTCTTCGATCGGCAGCAGGAACGGCTTGTCAATCGCACGCTCTGGTTCCGGGATGTAAGAATCCAGGTAGCCAGCCAGTTCGATGATTTTCGCTTCCCAGTCTGCTTCGCCTTCCAGCGCTTTCAGAGCGGAACCACGAACGATCGGAGTGTCGTCGCCCGGGAAGTCGTACTGAGACAGCAGCTCACGAACTTCCATTTCAACCAGTTCCAGCAGCTCTTCGTCATCAACCATGTCGCATTTGTTCAGGAACACGATGATGTACGGAACGCCTACCTGACGACCCAGCAGGATGTGCTCACGAGTCTGCGGCATCGGGCCGTCAGTCGCAGCAACAACCAGGATCGCGCCATCCATCTGAGCAGCACCGGTGATCATGTTTTTAACATAGTCGGCGTGGCCCGGGCAGTCTACGTGTGCGTAGTGGCGAGTCGGGGTGTCATATTCAACGTGAGAAGTGTTGATGGTGATACCACGAGCTTTTTCTTCCGGTGCGTTATCGATCTGGTCGAATGCACGAGCAGAACCACCGTAGGTTTTAGCCAGAACGGTAGTGATTGCAGCGGTCAGAGTAGTTTTACCATGGTCAACGTGGCCGATAGTACCGACGTTGACGTGCGGTTTTGTACGTTCAAATTTTTCTTTAGACACGGCTATATTCCTTACTATAGCGCTCTCCCCTTCAGGAGAGAGCACGGGATTTTGGTTTTAACCCTACGGCTTATTTACCACGGGCTTCAATTACGGCCTGAGCAACGTTGTTCGGCGCGTCATCATACTTCAGGAACTCCATGGAGTAAGAAGCACGACCTTTGGTCAGGGAACGCAGCTGAGTTGCATATCCGAACATTTCAGACAGCGGAACTTCAGCGTGAATCACAACGCCAGTCACGTTGGATTCTTGACCACGCAGCATACCACGACGACGGCTAAGGTCACCGATGACGTCACCAGTGTTCTCTTCCGGAGTTTCTACTTCAACCTTCATGATCGGCTCAAGCAGAACTGGTTTCGCTTTCTTAAAGCCATCTTTGAAGGCAATAGAAGCGGCCAGTTTAAACGCCAGTTCAGAGGAGTCAACGTCATGGTAAGAACCGAAGTGCAGACGCACGCCGAGATCAACTACCGGGTAACCTGCCAGCGGACCAGCTTTCAGCTGTTCCTGGATGCCTTTATCAACGGCCGGGATGTATTCGCCAGGAATTACACCACCTTTGATGTCGTTGATGAACTCGTATCCTTTCGGATTTGAGCCCGGCTCCAGCGGGTACATGTCGATCACAACGTGACCATACTGACCGCGACCACCAGACTGCTTGGCATGTTTACCTTCGATATCGGTAACTTTCGCACGAATCGCTTCGCGGTAAGCAACCTGAGGTTTACCGACGTTCGCTTCAACGTTGAATTCACGCTTCATACGGTCAACGATGATGTCGAGGTGCAGCTCACCCATACCGGCGATAATGGTCTGGTTAGATTCTTCGTCAGTCCATACGCGGAATGACGGGTCTTCTTTCGCCAGACGACCCAGAGCCAGACCCATTTTTTCCTGGTCAGCTTTGGTTTTCGGTTCAACAGCGATGGAGATTACCGGCTCAGGGAATTCCATACGCTCCAGAATGATCGGGTGATCCGGGTTACACAGGGTGTCACCAGTAGTCACGTCTTTCAGACCGATAGCAGCAGCGATGTCGCCCGCGCGAACTTCTTTGATCTCTTCACGTTTGTTAGCGTGCATCTGTACGATACGACCGAAACGCTCACGTGCAGATTTCACGGAGTTCAGGATGGTATCACCAGAGTTAACCACACCGGAGTAAACGCGGAAGAAGGTCAGGTTACCCACGAACGGGTCGGTAGCGATTTTAAATGCCAGAGCAGCAAACGGCTCTTCATCGCTAGCGTGACGCTCAGCCGGAGTATCTTTACCGTCGTCCAGAATACCGTTGATCGCAGGTACGTCAACCGGGGATGGCAGGTAATCAATTACCGCATCCAGCATCGCCTGAACACCTTTGTTCTTAAATGCAGAACCACAGGTTACCAGGATGATTTCGTTGTTCAGAACACGCTGACGCAGAGCTTTTTTGATCTCTTCTTCAGTCAGTTCTTCACCACCCAGGTATTTCTCCATCAGCTCTTCTGAAGCTTCTGCAGCGGACTCGATCAGGTTCTGGTGCCATTCTTCAGCCAGATCCTGCATGTCAGCCGGGATATCTTCATAGGTGAAGGTTACGCCTGCGTCTTCTTCGTTCCAGTTGATGGCTTTCATTTTCACCAGGTCAACAACACCGGTGAAACCTTCTTCAGCACCAATTGCCAGCTGCAGCGGAACCGGGTTCGCGCCCAGACGGGTTTTGATCTGACCAACAACTTTCAGGAAGTTCGCACCCATGCGGTCCATTTTGTTAACGAACGCAATGCGCGGAACTTTATATTTGTTTGCCTGACGCCATACGGTTTCAGACTGCGGCTGAACACCACCAACTGCGCAGTAAACCATTACCGCACCATCAAGCACACGCATGGAACGTTCTACTTCGATAGTGAAGTCAACGTGCCCCGGGGTGTCGATGATGTTAACGCGATGCGGTTCATACTGCTTAGCCATACCAGACCAGAATGCAGTAGTCGCTGCGGAGGTGATAGTGATACCACGCTCCTGCTCCTGCTCCATCCAGTCCATGGTTGCTGCGCCGTCATGAACTTCACCGATTTTGTGGTTTACACCGGTGTAGAACAGAATACGTTCGGTAGTAGTGGTTTTACCGGCGTCGATGTGCGCACTGATACCGATGTTACGGTAGCGTGCGATGGGTGTTGTACGAGCCATTTGATTCCTCGTTTATTTCTTTAGGCGTTCAGTTAAGTTATCCAGCACGGGCGACTTACCTGAAGCGCCCGCCTGGTGACTATGACTCCGAAGGGATTACCAACGGTAGTGAGCGAACGCCTTGTTGGCTTCTGCCATGCGGTGAACGTCTTCACGTTTCTTAACTGCAGTACCTTTGTTGTCTGCAGCGTCAGAAAGTTCGTTCGCCAGACGCAGAGCCATGGATTTATCACCACGTTTACGAGCAGCTTCTACGATCCAACGCATTGCCAGGGCATTACGACGAACCGGACGGACTTCAACTGGAACCTGGTAAGTAGAACCACCTACGCGGCGGGACTTAACTTCGACGGTCGGACGGACGTTGTCCAGAGCGACTTCGAAAGCTTCCAGTTCATTTTTACCAGAGCGCTGAGCCAGGGTCTCCAGCGCGCTGTATACGATAGCTTCTGCAGTAGATTTTTTACCATCTACCATCAGGATGTTTACAAATTTTGCCAGCAGTTCTGATCCGAACTTAGGATCTGGAAGGATTTTACGCTGACCAATGACGCGACGACGTGGCATGGAAATACTCCGTTGTTAATTCAGGATTGTCCAAAACTCAAAGAGTTTAGTTTGACATTAATATAAAACGTTTGGCCTTACTTAACGGAGAACCATTAAGCCTTAGGACGCTTCACGCCATACTTGGAGCGAGCTTGCTTACGGTCTTTAACGCCGGAGCAGTCAAGCGCACCACGAACGGTGTGGTAACGAACACCCGGAAGGTCTTTTACACGACCGCCACGGATCAGGATCACGGAGTGTTCCTGCAGGTTGTGACCTTCACCGCCGATGTAGGAGGTGACTTCGAAACCGTTAGTCAGACGAACACGGCAAACTTTACGCAGTGCGGAGTTCGGTTTTTTAGGAGTGGTGGTATATACGCGAGTACATACGCCACGTTTCTGCGGGCAGGCTTCCAGTGCAGGCACGTTGCTCTTTGCAACTTTGCGTGCGCGTGGTTTGCGTACCAGCTGGTTAATTGTTGCCATTAAATAGCTCCTGGTTTTAGCTTTTGCTTCGTAAACACGTAATAAATCGCCTCATATAATATGAGGACGCAGAATTTTAGGGCGGTGCCGAAAAGGTGTCAAGAAATATACAACGATCCCGCCATTACCAGGACAACTGTCCAGGATGTTTGACCGACATTCTGACGAAATCAGTATAGCTAACCCTGATGACACTGTCCGCAATTTGACCAGCCAGCCCGCGGGCATCGATATCGTCTTGCAGAGCATGAATGGTTATGGGGGCAGAGTGCAGGATTTCAAGGAAGGGTCCGCCGGCAATAGCCGCAATCACGCCATCAGAAAGCAGCAGGAGATCGTCGCCATCCTTTACCAGGCGCAGCATTGCACGGAGATCGGTGTGCCACGGGGACGAGCTGAGTGTGTGGAGCATTCAGTCCTCAGAAACGTAAAATCACGTTGAAATCATCGAGTCGGGCGCGCAGCGCTTCGGGTTCAAGCCACCCGGCATCCACTACCCACGCCGTCCCGGCATTCAGGCCGCGTTCGCGGGCAGACGCTGCGCATATCCAGCACGCGTCGATATCGTACAGCGGCAAAAGTTTAAAGGTCGCGATATAATCGCGGGCAAGCACCGCCGACGGTTGTTGCCCGGGCAGCAGTTGGAAGACGCCGTCGCCGACAAAGAATACGCCGATCTCATCGGTCAGCGCGGAAGTCGCCAGCAGCGCATCCAGACCTTCCCGACCCGACGCAGAACCATGTGGGGCAGAAGAAAAAACAAAGGCAACGCGTTTCATCAGAACTGCACCATCCGATCGCAGGTTAATGAGGCTTCCGCCAGCGCACCCAAGCCGCTCAGCGTAAATCCGGGCTGCAGATTATGACCCGGCAACCCCAGCTGCTGAGCTTCTTGTTCATCGGTGACACCGCGACGCAGGGCTGCCGCCACGCAGATGTGCAGCGCGACAGCATGATCGTCATGCAGCCGCTGCCACGCGCGTACCAGGTCAAATTCATCGCTGGCGGGTGCAGTCAGCTGGTTGGCGTTGTAGACGCCTTCACGATAGAAGAAGACACAGTCCAGCTCATGACCCTCTTGCAAAATGGCCTGGGCAAACTGCCAGGCGCTGCTGGCCTGCTGCGTACCGTAGGCTGGCCCCGTCACCGTAATGGCAAAACGCATTACTTATCCAGCCCCTGGAAATCGCCGCTCTTAAACTGACGGATATAGAGATAGACCGTATGTTTGGAAATATTCAGCCGATCGGCAACCTGGTTGATGGCATCTTTGATATCAAAGATCCCTTTCTCGTAGAGATTCAGGACAATCTGGCGATTTTTAGCATTGTTGGAAACATTACGGTCAGCATTCACTTCTTCGATAGTGAACTCAAGAGTTTGAGCGACCAAATCGTCGACGGAGGAGGCAAAGTTAACCTGAGAGTTCACCTCTGGCGTTTCCGGCGGAATAAAGGTGCTCATTATCTGTGAGAACGGCACATCAAGGTTCATGTTGATGCACAGCAGACCGATGACCCGATGTTCACGGTTGCGAATCGCGATCGTGACGGACTTCATCAGGACGCCGCTCTTCGCCCGCGTAAAGTAACACTTGGATACGCTGCTATCGGCCCCCGTCATATCATGCAGCATGCGCAGCGCAAGATCGGTAATCGGCGAGCCGATTTGGCGCCCGGTATGCTCACCGTTGGCGATGCGGATGGCGGAGCATTTCAGATCCTGTAAAGAATGCAGCACGATCTCGCAATGGGAACCAATGAGCATCGCTAACCCGTCCACAACCGCTTCATAGGATTTGAGGATATCGAAGTCGGTCTGGTCGAAAGGACGTTGATCCAGCAGGTCAAGCTCACTGGTTTCGTTGGTTAAAAGCGACCTGGACATGAAAAAAAGCACTCCTTTTCAGGAGCCTGTCATTTTTTACACAAAACCGTTCAAGATGCGCTGAGGTGCACGTCCGAGACATTCGTCACCACGAATTTGACCAGCCGTAAGCTGGCGAGGTAAGAGGCAAACATGTCTCTTATCACGTCTCAGGGCTGACTCCAGTGCGTAACCGGAATAAGCGGATGCAACCAATGCAGAGGCAGCTTGAAGGATGAGGTGTAGCTTGTCAGGGCAGGCTCATCATCATTATTAAGCTAACTAAAGTAATACAGCGCTTGAGGCACTTTCCAGTTTTAATTATATCTGCCCCAAATAAAAAAGCCGCCGCCTTTAACGGCGGCGGCTTAGACCAGATTACTTCTTCGCGTCTGCGCTTTGTGCGTCAGCTTTGGCATCAGCCGCCGCTTCAGGCTTGGCATCGGCTTTCGGTGCCGGTTTGATATCCAGCAGTTCTACGTCGAAGACCAGCGTGGAGTTAGCCGGAATACCCGGGACGCCAGTTTTGCCGTAAGCCAGATCCGGTGGGATGACCAGCTTGATTTTGCCGCCTTTCTTGATATTTTTCAGGCCTTCAGTCCAGCCAGGGATAACGCCGTCCAGACGGAAGGAGAGCGGCTCACCGCGGGTGTAGGAGTTATCGAACTCTTTACCGTCAATCAGCGTACCTTTGTAGTTCACGACAACAGTGTCGCTGTCTTTCGGTGCGTCGCCGGTCCCTTCTTTCTCAACTTTGTACAGCAGGCCAGATTTAGAGGTTTTTACGCCCTTCTCTTTTGCGAAGGTGTCGCGATAGGCTTTGCCTTTAGCATCGTTTTCAGTCGCGTCTTTTTCCATTTTCTGCTGAGCAGCAGTTTTTACGCGAGTCTCGAAGGTTTGCAGAGTCTGCTCGATTTCTTGATCGGACAGTTTGCTTTTATTCGCAAACGCATCCTGAACACCGGCAATCAGCTGATCTTTATCCAGCTTGATACCCAGTTTTTCTTGTTCTTTCAGGGAGTTTTCCATGTAACGTCCCAGTGAAGCACCCAGCGCATAAGCAGATTTTTGATCGTCATTTTTAAATGCCGCTTTGCTATCCGTTGCAGGTGCCGTCTTCGCGGCAGTATCAGCCGCAAAGGTCAGCGGTGCATTCAGGGCGACAGCCATCGTGGTCGCCAGCAGCGTTACTTTAAACAGTGATTTCATCCATTTCTCCAGGGCCGGGGCATCTCACCCCAGGGTTATCGTAAAAAGCAAAAAAGGTACTATAGAACGTTGCAGAGCAAATCTACATACAGACCTTCCTGAATATCGCCAGTTTTCAGACTATTTTTGTATAAATAAGTTTCCTGTCTTACGCGAGGTTGCTGCGCGAAGGGTGAAAGTTGAGTAGAATCCGCTCGCGAATAAGACAGAAGAGGTGACTCATGCACGACAGTACACTGGAGACTCGCCTGGCGGAGCTGGAAAGCCGGCTGGCGTTTCAGGAAATCACCATTGAAGACCTCAACAAGACCGTCACCGCCCATGAGATAGAAATGGCGAAGATGCGTGAACATATGCGCTTGATGGTTGAAAAACTGAAAGCGACCCAATCATCGCATATCGCATCACAGGCAGAAGAAACGCCTCCACCACATTATTGAGGCGTAAAAAAAGCGGGTTTCCCCGCTTGACTATCTCCGGCAGCGCTATGTCTACCGGATTGAATACCCTAAGAATTTCGATTCGCAGAACGGCGGCAGGCTTGAGAACTCCCGACAGCATAGAGAACAATGTCACCGGGGTTTGAAAGCCAGGCCAACGCGCCTGCGGCCTGAAAGACGACGGGGATTAGTGGCAACCGCAGCCGCCGTTACCACAACCACCTTTGCCATGTTCATGACCGTGGTCGTGATCGTGGCCGTGGCCGCCGCAGCAACCTTCATGATCGTGGTCATGATCGTGGCCGTGGGCGCCGTGCACGTGACCGTGCTCCAGCTCTTCTGCAGTCGCTTCGCGAATCGCAACAACTTCAACGTTGAACTTCAGATTCTGGCCAGCCAGCATGTGGTTACCGTCAACCACTACGTGCTCATCGTCCACTTCGGTGATTTCAACCGGCACTGGACCCTGGTCGGTTTCCGCCAGGAAACGCATGCCAACCTGCAGTTCGTCAACGCCCATGAAGACGTCTTTAGGAACACGCTGAACCAGATTTTCGTCGTACTGACCGTACGCATCGTTCGCGCCGACTTCTACGTCAAATTTGTCGCCCACTTCATGACCATCCAGCGCATTTTCCAGGCCGGAAATCAGGGAGCCGTGACCATGCAGGTAGTCCAGCGGCGCGCTTACCGGAGACTCATCAACCAACACACCGTCTTCTGTACGTACCTGATAGGCCAGGCTGACCACCAGGTCTTTTGCTACTTTCATGATATCTCCTGAGCATGGGAAGAATAGTGGCGCAGATTGTAGCGGAATTCTGCAGCCGTGTACCCTCTAGCTTAAAAAAAGGCGACAGATAACGCTAGTCCGGATGAAAAATGCCAATCACTTGTTCATCTTTGCGGACGTGCTCGCGCGCCTCTTTATCCGCCTCACGCATCTGGTGACCACACTTAACACACTCAACAATATCGACATTATTCTCACGCCACATTGCCAGAGAATCCTGCGCCTGGCACGCCGGACATTTTGCCCCGGCAATAAAACGTTTACGTACAGCCATCATTATTTGACCCTTATTCAAACTCATCCCAACCGTCAAGCTGCCTGCTCTCTTTCTGCATCTCGCGCTGGAAAATCTCTTCCAGCTCCCGGCGAGCCTCCCGCACGCGTGATATCTGCAGCGTATCAGTATTCACGGGCATTAACTCACGCAGCATTCGCATATCCAGACGACGGAAGTGCAGCTGCGCACGCTGAGCCTGATGCGGATGCATGCCCAGGGTAATCAATGCCTTGCGCCCCAACTCCAGCGCGCTGGAAAACGTTTCACGCGAAAACTGTTTCACGCCGGCCTGCAGCAATTCATGCGCCTCAACACGCCCCCGGGCGCGCGCCAGAATATTCAGATGCGGAAAGTGTTGCTGACACATCTCCACCAGCTTCATGGTATCTTCCGGCTCGTTGCAGGTGATAACAATCGACTGCGCATCCTCCGCCCCCGCCGAGCGCAGCAGCTCCAGTTGCGTCGCATCGCCAAAATAGACTTTATAGCCATATTTACGCATCAGGTTAACCGCACTGATATCGCGCTCCAGCACGGTAATCCGCATTTTATTGGCCATCAGCAAACGACCAATAACCTGCCCGAAGCGGCCAAAGCCGACAATAATCACCTGCGGTTTATCGTCCTCAACCCACGGCGCTTCATCTTCTTCTTCCGGTTGGTTAAAGCGCCGGGAGAGAATTTGATCGATAAGCGTCATCAGCAGCGGCGTCGTCATCATCGATAGCGTGACCGTCACCAGTAGCAGCGCCATCTGATCGTTTTCGAACAGTCGCAGCGAAGCCGGCAGTGAGAACAGCACAAACGCAAACTCGCCCCCCTGGCTCAGCACTCCCGCAAACTGCATCCGTTCCGAGCTACGCAACCCGTATACCCGCGCCAGGCTGTACAGCACGAGGCTTTTCACCGCCACCAGCACGGCAACGCTTGCCGCCACCCACAGTAAGTGGGTATAGAGCACGCCCAGATTCAATGCCATGCCGACGGAAATAAAGAACAACCCGAGCAAGAGCCCTTTAAACGGCTCAATGGCGATCTCCAGCTCATGGCGATACTCGCTTTCAGCCAGCAGAACGCCGGCGATGAAGGTACCGAGCGCCATAGACAGACCGAGCGCGTCCATAAACAAGGCCGATCCCAGTACCAGCAGCAGCGTCGCGGCGGTAAATACTTCTCGGACCCCGGAGCCGGCGATAAACCGAAAAACAGGTCGCAGCAGAAAACGGCCGCCAATAAGCATCCCCGCGAAGGCCAAAACCTTCAGCCCGACGGTCACCCAGTTAAGATGGTCATCACCGGAACCGGCCAACAGCGGAACCAGAGCCAGCGCGGGGATCACCGCCAGATCCTGGAACAGCAGCACGGAAAAACCCAGCTGGCCGGACTCGCTGCGACTCATTCCTTTCTCACGCATCAGCTGCAGCGCCATTGCCGTGGACGACATCGCCAGACCAATACCGCCGACTACCGCCGCCTGCCAGGAAAACCCGGTCACTATCAGTAATCCGCCGAGGATACCCGCGCTGAGCACGACCTGCGCCGCCCCGACGCCAAAAATGGAGCTGCGCAGGCGCCAGAGCTTAGCCGGATTCAGCTCCAGTCCGATGATGAACATCAGGAACACAACGCCCAGTTCGGAGAAGTGCAAAATCTCATCGACATCGCTAATAAATCCCAGCCCCCAGGGACCAATCGCAATGCCGGCCAGCAGATAGCCTAATACCGCACCGATGCCCAGCCGGGCGGCCAACGGCACCGCCACCACGGCAGAAAACAGAAACAAGACTCCCGCTAACAGCAGATCAGCGCCCTCCATTTATGCCTCCTGCCGCGATGGGATTAGCCAGCCAGTCGCGATAAGCACGCGCGTGATTTTTCAGATCGGCAGGCGATTGTCGGCGAGCCCAGTAGACAATAATCGGACTCATCCAGTGCATCCGGCACATGCCGGCAGTCAGTTCAAATGGGCGCAGGATGTCGTTCATGGGATAGCGATTGGCATCGCGTCGGTAGGCGCTCTCGGGCTCACCGGTGGTAATCACGCTACGCCAGTACTTTCCCGCAAGCTGGTTCCCTCCGGCGCCGCTGGCAAAGCCGCGGGTCAGCACTCTGTCCAGCCACTCCTTCAGCAATGCCGGGCAGCTCCACGTATAAAGCGGGTGCTGGAAAACAATCACCTCATGCTGGCGCAACAGATCCTGCTCGTGAGCAATATCGATAAAAAAATCTGGGTAGTGTGCATAGAGATCGTGCACGGTGACATTAGGCAACTGTAAAGCCGGTTCAAGTAAAACCCGGTTGGCCACGGAATCCTGGGATTCTGGGTGGGCATACAGCAGCAAAACCTTCGCTGTCTGAGACATCATTCCCCTCCCGAACGTCTTCTGGTGGCCTGTACAACGGCTACGTCCCGACGCAACCAGAATGACTTTGTGTATCGTCTTCGTTTTGGGCTACCATTGCGGCCCGGTGGAGCAATTTGCTACCACATTACATTATCATAATGACAAACTAACATAGTCAGAACATACGGCGCCTTATGATTGTTTTCTCCTCGTTACAAATTCGTCGCGGCGTACGGGTCCTCCTGGACAACGCCACCGCAACCATCAATCCTGGCCAGAAGGTCGGCCTGGTGGGAAAAAACGGCTGCGGCAAATCCACGCTGCTGTCGCTTTTGAAAAACGAGATTAGCGCCGACGGCGGCAGTATGACCTTTCCGGGTAACTGGCAGCTGGCGTGGGTTAATCAGGAAACCCCTGCGCTGCCGCAGCCAGCCATTGATTATGTTATTGATGGCGATCGCGAATACCGCCAGCTCGAAGCCGATTTAAACCTGGCCAACGAGCGCAATGACGGCCACGCCATCGCAACGGTGCACGGTAAACTGGATGCCATTGATGCCTGGACCATCCGTTCGCGCGCCGCCAGCCTGCTGCACGGGCTGGGGTTCAGTAATGAGCAGCTTGAAAGCCCGGTCAGCGACTTTTCCGGCGGTTGGCGTATGCGCCTGAACCTCGCGCAGGCGCTGATTTGTCGTTCCGATCTGCTGCTGCTCGATGAACCGACTAACCACCTCGATCTCGATGCGGTCATCTGGCTGGAAAAATGGCTGAAAGGCTACACCGGCACGCTGATTCTGATCTCTCACGATCGTGACTTCCTGGACCCGATCGTCGATAAAATTATTCATATCGAACAGCAAACGATGTTCGAATACACCGGCAACTACAGCTCGTTTGAAGTGCAGCGCGCAACCCGTCTGTCACAGCAGCAGTCGATGTATGAAAGCCAGCAACTGCGCGTCGCGCATCTGCAAAGTTATATCGACCGCTTTCGCGCCAAGGCCACCAAGGCCAAGCAGGCGCAAAGCCGTATTAAGATGCTGGAGCGTATGGAGCTTATCGCTCCGGCTCACGTCGATAACCCGTTCCACTTCAGTTTCCGCGCGCCGGAAAGCCTGCCAAACCCGCTGCTGAAAATGGAAAAAGTCAGCGCCGGCTACGGCGAACGGGTGATTCTGGACTCGATCAAGTTAAACCTGGTGCCCGGTTCGCGCATTGGCCTGTTAGGGCGCAACGGCGCCGGCAAGTCGACGCTGATCAAACTGCTGGCTGGCGAACTCCAGCCGCTGCATGGCGAGATTGGCCTCGCTAAAGGCATTAAGCTCGGCTACTTCGCTCAGCATCAGCTGGAGTTTCTGCGCGCTGACGAATCCCCATTACAGCATCTGGCTCGCCTGGCGCCTCAGGAGACAGAGCAGAAGCTGCGCGACTATCTCGGCGGATTTGGTTTCCAGAGCGATAAGGTCAACGAAGAGACTCAGCGTTTCTCCGGCGGTGAAAAGGCCCGTCTGGTGCTGGCGTTAATCGTCTGGCAGCGCCCTAACCTTCTGCTGCTCGATGAACCGACGAACCACCTCGATCTCGATATGCGTCAGGCCTTGACCGAAGCGCTGATTGATTTCGAAGGCGCGTTGGTTGTGGTCTCGCACGATCGCCACCTGATCCGTTCCACCACCGACGATCTCTATCTGGTGCATGACGGCAAAGTCGAGCAGTTCGATGGCGACCTGGAGGATTATCAGCAGTGGCTCAGCGACTCACAGAAACAGGAGAGCTCGTCGTCTGACGTGGCGAAAGAGAGCGGTAACAGCGCGCAGGCCCGCAAAGACCAGAAACGTCGGGAAGCGGAATTACGCACGCTCACTCAACCGCTGCGTAAAGAGATTACCCGCCTCGAAAAAGAGATGGATAAGCTCAACGCGCAGCTCGCCCAGGCGGAAGAGAAGCTCGGCGACAGCGGGCTGTATGATGCCTCCCGCAAAGCCGAGCTGACCACCTGTCTGCAGCAGCAGGCCAGTGCCAAATCCGGTCTGGAAGAGTGTGAAATGGCCTGGCTGGATGCACAAGAGCAGCTGGAACAGATGCTGCAGGAAGGTTAAGACCGGTTATGATCGGGCAGGGGGCATAAACGCAGCGGCGCCAGGTTATGGGAACACGCCGTGATATGCCCCTGCTAAAAACCGCAACACTCATCTGCGAAGAGGCATTGCCATGGTAAAAAAAACGCTCATCTCCCTCTCACTGCTTTGCGCCCTGACCCACTCTGCTTTTGCCGCCTACACCGCAAGCGAATTAAAGAACAAAGAAAACGTCATCGCTTTTTATAATAAGGCGCTGAACGATAAAGACTTTGATGCCGCAAAAACCTACCTCGGGCAGGAGTATATCCAGCATAATCCTGGCGCGAAGGATGGGCCTGAAGGCTTTCGTCAATTCATCGCCTTTCTGAAAGAGAAATTCCCCGACTCTCACAGCGAGATTAAACGGGTGATTGTCGACGGCGACTATGTCGTTCTGCACGTTGCGTCCACCGGCCGCGAGCCGGGCGTCACCCGGGCGATTATCGATATTTTCCGCCTCGATGCGCAGAACAAGATCGTTGAGCACTGGGATGTTATTCAGACGGTTCCGGAAAAAACCGCCAGCGGCAACAGCATGTTTTGAGCCAGCCCCACGGCCATTCGCTCCTGGCGGGGCCGTTTCCCCTTCCAGCCCTCCCGGGTAGCGGGTCATCCTTATCCCGCAAGAGCAGTCCTCATCCGGCTTCAATTTCGTGTAACCTATAGCGCAGGCCGCAAGACCACATATTGGATAACCTGCGCACTTCATGCGCGGTATACTGTTTTATAAGATGATTAACTGCTCTGGTGCTATGGTTGAAATCACCCCCACAGAAATGACGCCCCCCGAAGACGACTCGCGCGAGTTTCACCCTATGCGCGGCGTGGGCAATCGTCATCTGCAGACCATGCTGCCGCGCCTGATTCGCCGTAAGCTGGGATTCACGCCGCACTGGCAGCGACTTGAACTCCCGGACGGTGATTTTGTCGATCTGGCGTGGAGCGAAGACCCCGCCGGGGCGCAACATAAACCGCGACTGGTCGTGTTCCACGGGCTGGAGGGCAGCCTGCACAGCCCCTATGCTCATGGCCTTATCCATGCAGCCATGCAGCGCGGCTGGCTGGGCGTGGTGATGCATTTCCGCGGCTGTAGCGGCGAACCCAATCGCAATAACCGCATCTATCATTCGGGTGAAACCGAAGATGGCAGCTGGTTCCTGCACTGGCTACAACGCGAATGGGGTGCGGTGCCGACCGCCGCCGTCGGCTATTCGCTGGGCGGCAATATGCTGGGCTGCCTGCTGGCCGAAGAAGGCGATAATGTCCCGCTGGATGCCGCGGTTATTGTCTCAGCCCCGTTCATGCTCGAAGCCTGCAGCTATCATATGGACAAGGGCTTTTCCCGGGTCTATCAACGTTATCTGCTCAATCTGTTAAAGGCCAACGCCGCGCGTAAGCTGAAAGCCTATCCCGGCTCGCTACCGGTTGATCTGCGCCAGCTCAAAGGTATGCGCCGCATCCGCGAGTTTGACGATATGATCACTGCCCGGATTCACGGATTTGCGGATGCGCTGGACTACTATCGCCAGTGTAGCGCAATGCCGCGGCTCAGCGACATTACTAAACCGACGTTGATCATTCATGCGAAGGACGATCCTTTTATGGACCACCACTCCATTCCGCCGCAAGAGCAACTCCCGCTAAACGTCGAGTATCAGCTGACAGAAAATGGCGGACACGTCGGATTCGTTGGCGGCACGCTGCGCAAGCCGGAAATGTGGCTGGAAAAGCGTATCCCGGACTGGTTAACCCGTTGGTTGGGAGCACAAAAATGATTATTCCCTGGCACGATCTGGATCCCGAAACGCTGGATAACCTGATCGAAAGCTTTGTGTTGCGTGAAGGCACCGATTATGGTGAACATGAACGCTCGCTGGCGGATAAAGTCGCCGACGTCAAACAGCAATTGAAAAGCGGAGAAGCCGTACTGGTGTGGTCAGAACTGCACGAGACGGTCAACATCATGCCCCGCAAGCAGTTTCACGGCTAAGGCGGCGCCACACATCGTTTAATCTGGGAGTTGTTATGTCTGCCAAACATCCGGTGATTGCCGTCACGGGCTCCAGCGGCGCGGGAACCACGACCACCAGCCTCGCCTTTCGTAAAATTTTCGCACAGCTAAACCTGCGTGCCGCTGAGGTGGAAGGCGACAGCTTCCATCGCTATACCCGCCCGGAAATGGACATGGCGATCCGCAAAGCGCGCGATCAGGGGAAACACATCAGCTACTTCGGTCCGGAAGCCAACGACTTCGGTCTGTTGGAAAACACCTTCCTTGAGTACGGGCGTAACGGTAGCGGTCAGTCGCGCAAGTATTTGCATACCTATGATGAGGCGGTGCCGTGGAATCAGGTGCCGGGCACATTCACACCGTGGCAACCGCTACCGGAACCGACCGATGTCCTGTTTTATGAAGGGCTGCACGGCGGGGTTGTTACGCCGCAGTATAACGTCGCGCAGAATGTCGACCTGCTGGTCGGCGTGGTGCCTATCGTCAACCTGGAATGGATTCAGAAGCTCATCCGCGATACCAGTGAACGCGGCCACTCCCGTGAAGCGGTGATGGATTCCGTGGTCCGTTCAATGGAAGACTATATCAACTTCATTACGCCGCAGTTTTCGCGCACCCATATCAACTTCCAGCGCGTCCCCACTGTCGACACCTCCAACCCGTTTGCGGCGAAGGGCATTCCGTCATTGGATGAAAGCTTTGTGGTGATCCATTTCCGCAACCTGCAGGATATCGATTTCCCCTGGCTGCTGGCGATGCTGCAGGGGTCGTTTATCTCGCATATCAATACGCTGGTGGTGCCTGGCGGGAAAATGGGGCTGGCGATGGAGCTCATCATGACGCCGCTAGTCGAACGGCTGATGGAAGGGAAGAAAATCAGTTAACCACGTTAAAAAACCCCGAGCGCCTGGCGCTAAGCGGGGTTTTCGTCCTTCACTCACGGCTCCCGGATAAGGCGTTTGCGCCGCTCTCCGGGAAGGCTGCTTAGCCTTCCACCACTTCATAGGTGTGGGTGATATTCACCGCTTTTTGCAGCATCAGCGCCACCGAGCAGTATTTCTCCGCCGACAGATCCACCGCACGGGAAACGGCCGCCTCTTTCAGCTCCTTACCGGTGACGATAAAATGCATGTTGATATGGGTAAACAGGCGCGGCGCCTCTTCCCGACGTTCAGACGTCAGCTTGACTTCACAGTTGGTCACGTTGTGACGACCTTTCTGCAAAATAGACACGACATCGATCGCGCTACATCCGCCCGCCGCCATCAGCACCATCTCCATTGGGCTTGGCGCTTTATCTCCGGAGTTGCCGTCCATCAGAATCTGGTGACCTGACGCCGACTCTCCGATGAAGGTTAACCCTTCAACCCATTTCACACGAGCTTGCATAAAATTTAACTCCGAGGTTGCAATTTTCCTGACAGATTACGCGTACATAACAATTCTCGCAACGGAAGGCGACCTGCATCATGCTGAAGCGAGACACCAGGAGACATGCGGCAAAAGCTATGCTAAAACAGTCGGGATGCTACAGTATTACATTGATGTACTGCATGTATGCAGAGGAGTTCACATTACAGGCTGAAGAAAACTCACCAGCCGTTTCCCAGGCATAGGGAAACAATACGATTGCATGCCCGGATGCCGTGTAGTGTCGGCACCCGGAGATAGCTTATAACAGAGGATAACCGCGCATGGTGCTTGGCAAACCGCAAACAGACCCTACCCTCGAATGGTTCTTGTCTCATTGCCACATTCATAAGTACCCATCTAAAAGCACGCTGATCCACCAGGGTGAAAAAGCAGAAACGTTGTACTACATCGTCAAAGGCTCTGTGGCTGTGCTCATCAAGGATGAAGAAGGTAAAGAGATGATCCTCTCTTACCTCAACCAGGGCGATTTCATCGGTGAATTAGGCTTGTTTGAAGAAGGCCAGGAGCGTAGCGCCTGGGTACGTGCGAAAACCGCATGTGAAGTGGCCGAAATCTCCTACAAAAAATTCCGTCAGCTCATTCAGGTTAACCCGGATATCCTGATGCGCCTGTCGTCGCAGATGGCTCGCCGTCTGCAGGTGACCTCAGAAAAAGTGGGTAACCTTGCCTTCCTCGACGTCACCGGGCGCATCGCTCAGACGCTGTTGAACCTGGCAAAACAGCCGGATGCGATGACCCACCCTGATGGTATGCAAATTAAAATTACCCGTCAGGAAATTGGTCAGATCGTTGGCTGTTCCCGCGAGACCGTTGGCCGTATCCTGAAGATGCTGGAAGATCAGAACCTGATCTCCGCACACGGTAAAACTATCGTCGTATACGGTACGCGTTAAGTCGATAAAACGGCGTGTTGCTTGCGCAACACGCCGTTTTTGTTTTCCCTCTATGTGGCGCAGGCTGATTTACCACCCGGAAGTCAACTATGCACTGCGGCAAACGCTGGTGTTGTGTTTGCCTGTCGCAATCGGTCTCCTCCTCGGTCACTTACAGCAAGGTCTGCTGTTTTCGCTGGTGCCCGCCTGCTGTAACGTCGCCGGTCTGGATACGCCGCACAAACGCTTTTTTAAACGTCTGATTATTGGCGGCTCGCTGTTTGCCGGCTGTAGCCTGGTGGTCCAGCTTCTTCTTCAGCAGGATATCCCGCTGCCCTTGATTCTCAGCGGCCTGGCGCTACTGCTGGGCGTAACGGCGGAGATCAGCTCTCTGCACGCCAGGCTTCTGCCCGCGTCGTTAATTGCCGCAATCTTTACCCTGAGCCTTGCCGGGAACATGCCCGTCTGGGAGCCACTGCTGATCTACGCCCTCGGGACGCTGTGGTACGGCCTGTTTAACTGGTTCTGGTTTTGGCTATGGCGCGAGCAGCCGCTGCGCGAATCGCTGAGCCTGCTTTATCGCGAGCTGGCTAACTACTGCGAAGCCAAATACAGCCTGCTGACCCAGCATATCGATCCCACCACTTCACTGCCGCCGCTGCTCACGCGCCAGCAGAAGGTGGTGGACCTGATCACCCAATGCTACCAGCAGATGCATATGCTGGCGGCGAACTAGCGCAATGACCACAAGCGCCTGCTGCGGGCATTTCAGATGGCGCTGGATTTGCAGGAACATATCTCCGTCAGCCTGCACCAACCCGAAGAAGTACAAAAACTGGTAGAGCGCAGCCATGCCGAGGCGGTGATCCGCTGGAACGCACAAACCGTTGCCGCACGCCTGCGGGTGCTGGCCGATGACATTCTCTACCACCGCTACCCGCAACGCTTTCATATGGATAAGCAAATCGGCGCGCTGGAGAAAATCGCCTGGCAGCATCCGGACAACCCGGTAGGGCAGTTCTGCGCCTGGCACTTCAGCCGAATAGCCCGGGTGCTGCGTACCCAGCGCCCGCTGTATGCTCGCAACCTGATGGCGGATAAAGAGCGCCGTCTGCCGCTGCTGCCCGCGCTAAAGAGCTATCTCTCATTAAAATCGCCGGCGCTACGTAACGCTGCGCGTATCTGCGTGATGCTAACGGCCGCGAGCCTGATGGGAAGCGCCCTGAACCTTCCCAAGCCTTACTGGATCCTGATGACGGTGCTTTTTGTGACCCAAAACGGCTACGGCGCGACGCGGGTACGTATCGTCCATCGGGCGGCAGGTACACTTGCCGGTCTGGCTATCGCCGGCCTGGCGCTGCACTTTCACGTCCCGGAGGGTTATACGCTCTCCGCGATGCTGCTCGTCACGCTGCTGAGCTACCTGATTATTCGCAAGCATTATGGCTGGGCGATGGTTGGCTTTACCGTGACGGCGGTGTATACCCTGCAGCTTCTGACGCTCAACGGCGAGCAGTATATTGTCGCCAGGCTTATCGATACGCTTATCGGCTGCCTTATCGCCTTTGGCGGCATGGTCTGGCTATGGCCGCAATGGCAAAGCGGGCTACTGCGTAAAAACGCTCACGACGCGCTGGAAGCCGATCAGGAAGCGATCAGGCTAATTCTCAGCGACGATCATCAGGCCCCGGCGCTGGCCTATCGCCGGATGCGCGTCAATCAGGCACATAACTCGCTGTATAACTCGCTGAATCAGGCCATGCAGGAACCCGGTTTTAACACACATTATCTTGATGATATGAAACTGTGGGTCACCCACAGCCAGTTTATTGTTGAGCATATCAACGCCATGACCACCCTCGCCCGCGAGCACAATATGCTGACGCCGGAGCTGGCCCGGCGTTACCTGGAATCCTGTGAGATTGCGCTCCAGCGCTGTCAACAGCGGCTGGACTCCGACGGTCCCGGCAGCGCTGGCGATGTGAATATTATGGAGTCGCAGGATGTGGAGGTGAGCCGGGGCCCGTTGAGTACAATGGAGCAACATCTGCAGCGGATCCTCGACCATCTGAACACCATGCACACCATCTCCTCGGTGGCATGGCGTCAGCGCCCGCATCACGGTATCTGGCTACGCGCGATTAAGCGTTAAGAACCTGCTTTATCGCCTGGGCAAAGCGGGCCATGCCTTCAGCAATATCCTTCTCGTCGATGACCAGCGAAGGGACAAAGCGCATCACATCCGGCCCGGCATTCAGCACCATCACGCCCGCATCTGCCGCGGCATAGAGAAAATCGCGTGCCCGGCCTTTATACTGCGGCTTAAGCTCCGCGCCAATCAACAGCCCCATACCGCGGATGTCGCTGAACAGGTCAAACTGCGCGTCAATTTGCTGGAGATGCTGCACAAACAGCTCGCGCTTCGCCTTCACGCCCTCCAGCACCTCCGGCGTATTAATCAGATCAAATGCCGCCCCGGCGACGGCGCAGGCCAGCGGGTTACCGCCGTAGGTCGAACCGTGGGAACCGGCGTGGAATGCGCTGGCAATATCACTGGTGGTCAGTACAGCGCTGATCGGGAAGCCGCCGCCCAGCGCTTTAGCGCTGGTAAGAATGTCCGGCGTCACGCCGTAGTGCATATATGCAAACAGCGAACCGGTACGCCCCATGCCGCACTGCACTTCATCAAATACCAGCAGCGCCTGATGCTCATCGCACAGCTCGCGCAGTCCTTTCAGGAACTCCGGCGTCGCGGCCATCACCCCGCCTTCCCCCTGAATTGGCTCAACCACTACCGCACAGGTGTGGTCATCCATCACCGCCTTCACCGCATGCAGATCGTTAAACGGCACGTGGATAATGTCCGCCGGTTTCGGGCCGAAGCCATCAGAATATTTTGGCTGCCCGCCCACCGATACCGTGAACAGCGAACGGCCGTGGAAGGCATTATGGAAGGCGATGATTTTGGTCTTATACGGGCTGTGACGGGTAATGGTGTAGTGGCGGGCCAGCTTGAACGCCGTTTCGTTCGCTTCGGTGCCGGAGTTCATGAACACCACGCGCTCGGCGAAGGTGGCATCCACCAGCTTGCGGCCCAGACGCAGCGCCGGCTCGTTGGTAAAGACATTGCTGGTATGCCACAAGGTTTCTCCCTGCTCATGCAGCGCCGCGACCAGAGCCGGATGACAATGCCCTAACGCCGTCACCGCAATCCCGCCGGCGAAATCAACGTACTCTTTGCCCTGCTGATCCCAAACGCGGCTACCTTTACCTTTGACCGGGATGAATTCTGCCGGTGCATAAATCGGCAAAATAACTTCATCGAATGTGGCGCGGGTAATTACCGGTTGCTCAGTTGCCATGTCATGCCATCCTTCTTCGTTATGCGGTCATTATTGTGATAATCTAATCACAAAATATGCATAAAAAATCAGTCAATGGCAACTACAAATCACCGGTTGAGGAAGTTTGCCAGCAGCTGATGTCCCTGCTCGCTGAGAATACTCTCCGGGTGGAACTGTACCCCTTCGAGATCCCACTCCCGATGGCGAATGGCCATAATCTCCCCGCTGTCGCTGCGGGCCGTCACCTCAAAACATTCGGGAAGCGTCGCGGGATCAATCAGCAGAGAGTGGTAGCGAGTGACGGTCAGCGGATTATTCAGCCCCTGAAAGACCCCCTGCCCGTTATGATGGATGGGGGAAGTCTTGCCGTGCATCACTTTCGCCGCTCTCACGATAGTGGCCCCAAAGACCTGGGCGATAGCCTGATGGCCAAGACAAACGCCCAGCAGCGGAATCTGACCGGCATAACGGGCAATCACCGCCAGCGAAATGCCTGACTCATTTGGTGTACAGGGCCCGGGAGAGATCACGATTTTCTCCGGCAGCAACGCCGCTATCTCCTCAAGCGTCAGCTCATCATTACGCCTGACCAGCACTTCCGCCCCCAGTTCACAGAAGTACTGGTACAAGTTCCAGGTGAAAGAATCATAGTTGTCGATAAGCAGGATCATAGCGGCTCCGGAAAGAATAAAACCGGGCTATTCTACTCAGATTCTCACGCTTCGCTTACCACTTTGCGAAAGATCCGCTCAAGGGGTTCGGGATCGCCCATCGCCCCCAGCTGGTTAGCCTGGCTCCAGGTATCGGGGTCGATATCCCGCCAGTCGAGCACAAACCCGGCGTGAAGAGCCAACTGTTCAAAGAAAATCCGCTGAACCAGGCCGCTACCGACGCGAAACGGGTGCAGGACGTTGATTTCCCCGTAGTACCAGCTCAGACGCGTGACAAACGTCGCGCGGCTGATTCCGCTGAGATAGTCCTCGTCCTCCAGCGCCCGCATCAGCGCATTGCCCTCTTTCTCAATCCACGCAAAATGACAGAAAGGGGTATCACCCTGATAGATATCGACTTCTCTGAATTGCCCCGCCCAGTCGAAGATATCCTGATACAGCTGATGATGAATGAAACAGAGGTAAGGTAGCCCGCGGCCACGCGGTCCCAGCGGCAGCGTCGCCGCACGCAGGGAGGTGATTTCCCAGGCCGTTTGCTCCAGCCGCTGCGCCTGACGAATGCCGAGACGGTTACGCATCACATTGAGCGCAGGGTAGAGGTAAGGGTCGCGATCGTCGCCATATTTACTGCTCATGACGCCTCCTGATCTCGGCGACACGCGCCAGCGCTTGTTCGGCAGTCAGTGTCACCAGCGGGATCGCTGCGCCCTCAAGACGACGGCTGGCCTGAAAATTCACATTGCGGGTCTGTTCCCAGAGTTGGGATTTTTGCTTATCGGTGAGTGAACGCATGGTCGCCTCCCTTATCGTCCCCTGTTTGCCACAAGTATAAGCAGCAATTTCGGGTTACGCAGAGAGGCCGATGTGGCGCGGGCGATGTTACCCGCGCACAGAAAGGCTTACGGCAGGACTTTCGCTGAGAGGATGACGACAGGTTTGGACGGTACATTCTGGTACGGTCCGACGTTGTGCGTCTGAACCTGAGAAATCTTATCCGCCACGTCCATGCCTTTCACCACTTTGCCGAAGACCGCATAGCCAAAATCACGCTGCCCGTGGTCAAGGAAGGCGTTGTCCGCAATGTTAATGAAGAACTGGCTGGTCGCGCTGTCCTGATCGGCGGTACGCGCCATCGCGATAGTGCCGCGGGTATTGCGCAGACCGTTATCGGCTTCGTTTTTAATCGGCGGGTTCGGCTGCTTTTGCTGCATCTGTTCGTTGAAGCCGCCGCCCTGCACCATGAAGCCCGGAATCACGCGATGGAAGGTGGTGTTGTTATAGAAGCCGCTGTTCACGTACTTCAGGAAGTTATCCACGGAAATCGGTGCTTTCTGGCTATTTAACTCCAGCTCAATATTGCCCGCAGACGTCGTCAGCAGTACATGAGGATCGCCTTTCGCTGCCATTGCCGGAGAGAAAGCTGAAATGGCGAAAACGGCAACCACCGCCGCCAGAGTTGATTTGAGCATGGGAATTCCTTAACGGAGCAGAATAAAAAGCAAGTGCTTTGATTCTAAAGAGCCTTTGCATCCTGGGCCAGCCTTTTACCTAATTTTACGTAGCTGAAACAGTTGTTACGGCGCACGCCTTGACCAGCGTGATCAATAAAAGCGATACAAATCACACTAATCTATGCAAAAAGCATTTCATTGCATAATAAACGTTTGCTTACATCACTCGAATGAATAAAATCTGTCCGCCCTGGCGCAGTCAATGCGCTTTACATTTCTATTCACAGGCCAGTCATGACTAACAGCAATCGTATCAAGCTCACATGGATCAGCTTCTTTTCCTACGCCCTCACCGGCGCGCTGGTGATCGTCACCGGAATGGTGATGGGAAATATCGCCGATTATTTCCATTTGCCCGTCTCCAGCATGAGCAACACCTTTACTTTCCTCAACGCCGGTATCCTGATCTCTATCTTCCTGAACGCCTGGCTGATGGAAATTGTGCCGCTGAAAACCCAGCTGCGTTTTGGCTTCATTCTGATGGTACTGGCCGTTGCCGGGCTGATGTTTAGCCACAGCCTGGCTCTGTTCTCCGCGTCCATGTTCGTTCTGGGACTGGTCAGCGGGATCACCATGTCGATCGGGACCTTCCTGATCACCCACATGTATGAAGGCCGCCAGCGTGGCGCGCGTCTGCTGTTTACCGACTCCTTCTTCAGCATGGCGGGGATGATCTTCCCGATGGTCGCCGCATTCCTGTTGGCCCGCAGCATTGAGTGGTACTGGGTTTATGCCTGCATTGGTCTGGTCTACGTTGCCATCTTTATTCTGACCTTCGGCTGTGAGTTCCCGGTTCTTGGCAAAAAAGGGCAGCAGGACAACCAGCCGGTCGTGAAAGAAAAATGGGGCATCGGCGTGCTGTTCCTCGCAATTGCGGCGCTGTGCTACATCCTCGGTCAGCTGGGCTTTATCTCCTGGGTACCGGAGTATGCCAAGACCCTGGGCATGAGCCTGGCCGATGGCGGTAAGCTGGTGAGTGATTTCTGGATGTCGTACATGATTGGCATGTGGTCGTTCAGCTTCATCCTGCGCTTCTTCGACCTGCAGCGGATCCTGACCGTCCTGGCTGGTCTCGCCACCGTGCTGATGTACCTGTTCATCAACGGTTCACCGGAGCATATGCCGTGGTTTATTCTGACCCTCGGCTTCTTCTCCAGCGCGATTTACACCTCGCTTATTACGCTGGGTTCGCTACAAACCAAAGTCGCGTCGCCGAAACTGGTGAACTTTGTACTGACCTGCGGCACCATCGGCACAATGCTGACCTTCGTGGTGACCGGTCCGATTGTGGCTGCCAGCGGCCCGCTGGCAGCGCTGCACACCGCTAACGGCCTCTACGCCGTCGTCTTTGTGATGTGCTTAATCCTTGGCTTCGTCTCCCGCCACCGCCAGCACAATGCGGCGGCGGCCTCCCACTAAGCCTTTGTTGGCCCCTTTGCGTCAGTGAAGGGGCTGTTTCGGCTAAAGAACAGCTCCTCTCCTCCTCTGTCGGTCTGGATCCAGGTCTGTGCCAGTTGCGTTGTGGCAATTACCCGTCCCTGACGAATCGACCAGCGAACCGGCACCTGGCAGCGAACCGCTTCAAAACCATTCTCCGCCGGTAGAATAACCAGATTTGCGGGATAGCCCGGCACAATGCCGTAATCGTGCAGGCCAAAGGTGCGGGCGCTGTTGTCGGTAATCAGCTTCAGCCCATCGTTAATCTGCTGATAGCCCATCAGCTGACAGACATGCAACCCCATATGCAGCACCTGCAGCATATTGCCAGTACCGAGCGGGTACCACGGGTCGAAAACATCATCGTGACCGAAACAGACATTAATGCCCGCCGCCATCAGCTCCTTCACCCGGGTGATGCCACGGCGCTTTGGATAATCGTCAAAACGCCCCTGAAGATGAATATTCACCAGCGGGTTAGCGACAAAGTTGATTCCCGAGAGCTTCAGTAACCGAAACAACCGCGAAGTATAGGCGCCGTTATAGGAGTGCATCGCGGTGGTATGGCTGGCCGTAACCCGTGGGCCAATCCCCTCTTTCAACGCCAGAGCCGCCACCGTTTCGACAAACCGCGACTGCTCGTCGTCAATCTCATCGCAGTGAATATCCAGCGGACGCTGATACTGCTGCGCCAGACGGAACGCGATATGCAGCGATTCCACGCCATACTCGCGAGTAAACTCAAAGTGCGGAATGGCGCCGACCACATCGGCCCCGAGTCGCAGGGCCTCCTCCAGCAAGGCCTCACCATTGGGGTAGGATAAGATCCCCTCCTGGGGGAAGGCGACTATCTGCAAATCTACCCATGGCGCTACCTCCTGTTTCACCTCCAGCATCGCCTTTAATGCCGTCAACGTCGGGTCAGACACGTCAACGTGCGTCCGGACAAACTGAATCCCGTTGCCGATTTGCCATTTCAGCGTCTTCCACGCCCGGGCCTTCACATCTTCATGACTCAACAGCGCCTTACGCTCTGCCCAGCGCTCAATCCCCTCGAACAGCGTCCCGGACTGGTTCCAGTTTGGCTCGCCGGCAGTTTGGGTGGTATCGAGATGAATATGCGGTTCAATAAATGGTGGAATCGCGAGCCCGCCGCGGGCGTTGAGCACTTCATAACTTTCGCTGCGCGCATCGCCCATCGGGGTGATATCACCAAAACAGCCTTTATCTATCGCGATCTGCCACAGCCCTTCGCGGTCAGGCAAACGTACGTTCTCAATCAACCAAAGCGGAACTGCTGTCATCTTGATGACTCCCGTGAATATTGCCGTTTTTTCGCCCAACCCATGAACATTCCCCCGCATCCATTTTGTACACAAAAGCAACAGCAAGGAAAAGCCTGAGTTTTCCATAACTTATAAAAATCCAGGAAAATCATAAGCATACCCATTAAGTGGTAGGTGCGGGCGTTCTTGATTTGTATCAATAAGTGTCCTGGCTGAATCGTTAAGGTAGGCGGTAATAGAAAAGAAATCGAGGCAAAAATGAGCAAAGTCAGAATCGCTATTATCGGTAACGGCATGGTTGGCCATCGCTTTATCGAAGAGCTTCTTGATAAGGCGCCTGCCGGACAGTTCGACATTACCGTGTTCTGTGAAGAACCCCGTATCGCTTACGACCGCGTCCACCTGTCGTCTTACTTCTCCCATCACACCGCCGAAGAGCTCTCGCTGGTCCGTGAAGGTTTTTACGAGAAACATGGCGTTAAAGTCCTGATCGGTGAACGCGCTATTACCATTAACCGCCAGGAGAAAGTGATTCACTCCAGCGCGGGACGCACGGTATTTTACGACAAGCTGGTGATCGCGACGGGCTCCTATCCGTGGATCCCGCCAATCAAAGGCGCGGACACTCAGGACTGCTTTGTGTACCGCACCATTGAAGATCTGAACGCGATTGAATCCTGCGCGCGTCGCAGCAAACGCGGCGCCGTAGTCGGCGGCGGCCTGCTGGGCCTCGAAGCTGCCGGCGCGCTGAAGAACCTCGGCGTGGAAACCCACGTCATCGAATTTGCGCCCATGCTGATGGCCGAACAGCTGGATAATATGGGTGGCGAGCAGCTCAAGCGTAAAATCGAAAGTATGGGCGTAAAGGTCCATACCAGCAAAAACACCAAAGAGATTGTCCAGCAGGGCAGCGAGGCCAGAAAAACCATGCAGTTCGCCGATGGCAGCGAGCTGCAGGTCGATTTCATCGTCTTCTCCACCGGTATTCGTCCACGCGACAAGCTGGCGACCCAGTGCGGTCTGGCCGTGGCGCAGCGCGGCGGTATCGTGGTCAATGACACCTGCCAGACTTCCGATCCGGATATCTATGCTATCGGCGAATGCGCCAGCTGGAACAACCGCGTCTACGGTCTGGTGGCGCCGGGTTATAAAATGGCCCAGGTGACCGTCGACCATCTCCTCGGCAACGACAACCGCTTCATCGGGGCCGATCTCAGCGCCAAACTGAAGCTGCTTGGCGTTGACGTGGGCGGCATCGGCGATGCGCATGGCCGCACGCCTGGCGCCCGCAGCTACGTCTATCTTGATGAAAGCAAAGAAGTCTACAAACGACTGATCGTCAGCGAAGACAATAAAACTCTGCTTGGCGCGGTGCTGGTCGGTGACACCAGCGATTACGGCAATCTGCTGCAGCTGGTGCTCAACGGCATTGAACTGCCGGAAAACCCGGACTCGCTGATTCTGCCGGCACACGCAGGCAGCGGTAAGCCGTCAATCGGCGTCGATAAACTGCCGGACAGCGCGCAAATCTGTTCCTGCTTCGACGTGACCAAAGGGATGCTGATTTCCGCCATCAACAAAGGCTGCCATACCGTCGCCGCGCTGAAAGCAGAAACCAAAGCCGGTACCGGCTGCGGCGGCTGTATTCCGCTGGTGACCCAGGTGCTGAACGCGGAGCTGGCGAAACAGGGGATCGAAGTGAACCACAATCTGTGCGAACACTTTGCCTACTCCCGCCAGGAGCTGTTCCACCTGATTCGCGTAGAAGGGATTAAAACCTTCGAAGAGCTGCTGGCGAAACACGGAAAAGGCTACGGCTGCGAAGTGTGTAAACCGACCGTTGGCTCGCTGTTGGCCTCCTGCTGGAATGAGTACATTCTCAAGCCTCAGCATACGCCGCTGCAGGACACGAACGATAATTTCCTCGCCAACATCCAGAAAGACGGGACCTATTCGGTTATCCCGCGCTCCGCCGGCGGCGAAATTACGCCGGAAGGCCTGGTGGCCGTAGGGCGCATCGCGCGCGAATATAACCTCTACACTAAAATCACCGGTTCACAGCGTATCGGCCTGTTCGGCGCACAAAAAGACGACCTGCCGGAAATCTGGCGTCAGCTGATTGAAGCGGGCTTCGAAACCGGCCACGCGTATGCCAAAGCGCTGCGTATGGCGAAAACCTGCGTCGGCAGCACCTGGTGCCGCTACGGCGTCGGCGACAGCGTGGGCTTCGGCGTCGAGCTGGAAAACCGCTACAAAGGCATCCGTACGCCGCACAAAATGAAGTTTGGCGTCTCCGGCTGCACCCGTGAATGTGCGGAAGCGCAGGGGAAAGACGTCGGCATTATCGCTACCGAGAAAGGCTGGAACCTGTACGTCTGCGGGAATGGCGGGATGAAGCCGCGCCACGCCGACCTGCTGGCCGCCGATCTCGATCGCGAAACGCTGCTCAGCTATCTCGATCGCTTTATGATGTTCTATATCCGTACCGCCGATAAGCTGACGCGTACCGCGCCGTGGTTAGACAACATGGAAGGCGGCATCGACTACCTGCGTAGCGTCATTATCGACGACAAGCTGGGCCTGAACGCCCACCTGGAAGAAGAGCTGGCGCGTCTGCGTGCCGCTGTCGCCTGCGAGTGGACCGAGACGGTCAACAATCCGGCGGCACAAACCCGCTTCAAACACTTTATCAACAGCAACCAGCGCGACCCGAATGTACAGGTCGTACCGGAACGCGAGCAGCACCGTCCGGCAACGCCGTATGAGCGTATCCCGGTCACTCTGGTGGAGGAGAACGCATGAGCCAGTGGGTAAACATCTGCAAGATTGACGATATTCTGCCTGCAACCGGCGTCTGTGCGCTGCTGGGCCAGCAGCAGGTCGCCCTGTTCCGGCCTTACCATGACGATCGGGTCTATGCGATCAGCAATATCGACCCGTACTTCAACGCCAGCGTGCTGTCGCGAGGCATCATTGCTGAACATGAGGGTGAGCTGTGGGTCGCCAGCCCATTGAAGAAACAGCGCTTCCGTCTGCGCGACGGCCTGTGCATGGAAGATGCAAGCCACTCCATTGCACATTTCGATGCGCGCGTGAAAGACGGCAACGTTCAGCTGAAGGCATGATGCCCTGAGGTTCCCGCCGCGCTCCGGCGGGAACCATATTTTCTTCTTATGCCAACTAAGCGGTAGGCGCCCGAAAAATCGTATATTGTGCTAACCCTCTGCTGCTATGCTACGACCGCTTACCCCTCTCCCACTGCTTGCTGCGAGGATGTTCCGTGGATCACTTACCTATTTTCTGTCAGCTGCGCGGCCGCGACTGCTTACTGGTCGGCGGCGGTGATGTTGCCGAACGCAAGGCACGCCTGCTGCTTGATGCCGGCGCCAGAGTCACGGTCAACGCGCTGGTGTTCTCGCCGCAGTTCCATGCGTGGGCTGATTCGCAGATGCTGACCCTGGTGCAAGCGCCGTTTAACCCGGCGCTTCTCGACACCTGCTGGCTGGCCATCGCCGCCACCGACGATGAGGATGTCAATCAGCGGGTCAGCGACGCGGCAGAGGCACGGCGGATATTCTGTAACGTGGTGGATGCGCCGCAGCAGGCCAGTTTTATTATGCCGTCGATCATTGACCGCTCGCCGCTGATGGTCGCCGTCTCCTCTGGCGGTACCTCACCGGTGCTGGCGCGGCTGCTGCGGGAAAAGCTGGAGTCGATTCTGCCGCTCCACTTAGGCCAGCTGGCCCACTATGCCGGCCAGCTGCGTTCGCGGGTGAAAAAACAGTTTGCGACGGTCGGCGAACGTCGACGTTTCTGGGAAAAGTTGTTCGTCAACGACCGTCTGGCGCAATCGCTGGCCAATGAAGACCGCCAGGCCGTTGCCGATACTACCGAGCAACTGTTAACGGAGCCGCTGGATCATCGTGGCGAAGTGGTGCTGGTCGGCGCCGGTCCCGGCGATGCCGGGCTGCTGACCCTCAAAGGGCTCCAGCAGATTCAGCAGGCGGACGTCGTGGTGTATGACCGTCTGGTTTCTGACGACATTATGAATCTGGTACGTCGCGACGCCGATCGGATTTTCGTCGGCAAACGCGCGGGCTATCACTGCGTACCCCAGGAAGAGATTAACCAGATCCTGCTGCGCGAGGCGCAGAACGGACGTCGCGTGGTGCGCCTGAAAGGCGGTGATCCCTTTATTTTTGGCCGCGGCGGCGAAGAGCTGGAAACCCTGTGCAACGCCGGAATCCCCTTCTCGGTGGTGCCAGGAATTACCGCGGCTTCAGGCTGTTCCGCCTATTCAGGTATCCCGTTGACCCATCGCGATTTCGCCCAGGGCGTCCGCCTGATCACCGGCCATCTGAAGACCGGCGGCGAGCTGGATTGGGAAAACCTGGCGGTAGAGAAGCAGACGCTGGTGTTTTATATGGGGCTGAACCAGGCCTCTGCTATCCGTGAGAACCTGATTGCTCACGGCATGGCGGCGGATATGCCCGCGGCTATCGTTGAAAACGGTACGGCGGTCAGCCAAAGAGTGGTCGCCGGCACCTTAGATCAGCTGGATATTCTGGCGCAGCAGATGGCCAGCCCGGCGCTGATTATCGTTGGCCGCGTGGTCAGCCTGCGCGACAAGCTGAACTGGTTCTCACATCACTGATACTGACGTTCCGGGTTCAGCTCGCGAATGCTGAGAAACTGACCGGCAAACGTCGCATACGCTTAACATGCAAAAGGGCGGGATTTCCCCGCCCTTTTCTGTTTATCGCCCGGCTATCGCTTACGGCTTAGCCACAAAACCAATGGCTTCATAGACTGCTTTCAGCGTTTGCGACGCACGAGCGCTGGCTTTTTCAGCCCCGTCTTTCATCACCTGATTGAGGAACGCTTCGTCGTTACGGAAGCGGTTATAGCGCTCCTGCAGCTCCAGCAGCATACCGGACACCGCATCAGCCACTTCGCCTTTCAGGTGACCATACATTTTGCCTTCGAAATGCTGCTCCAGCTCCGCGATGCTCTGACCGGTAACCCCGGAAAGAATATCCAGCAGGTTGGAGACACCGGCTTTATTCTGCTGGTCATAGCGGACAACAGGCGGCTCATCGGAGTCCGTCACGGCGCGCTTGATCTTTTTCACCACCGATTTCGGGTCTTCCAGCAGACCGATCACGTTATTGCGATTGTCGTCTGACTTGGACATTTTCTTTGTCGGTTCAAGCAGGGACATCACGCGGGCACCGGATGCAGGAATAAACGGCTCAGGCACTTTAAACACCTCGCCGTAAAGGGCGTTGAAGCGCTGCGCGATATCGCGGCTCAGCTCCAGGTGCTGTTTCTGATCTTCGCCAACCGGAACCTGGTTGGTCTGATACAGCAGAATGTCCGCCGCCATCAGCACCGGATAGTCAAACAGACCGGCGTTAATGTTTTCCGAATAGCGCGCAGATTTGTCTTTGAACTGAGTCATCCGGCTCAGTTCACCGAAATAGGTGTAGCAGTTCAGCGCCCAGCCCAGCTGTGCGTGTTCCGGCACGTGCGACTGAACGAAGATGGTGCTTTTCTCCGGGTCGATACCACATGCCAGGTAAAGCGCCAGAGTATCCAGCGTCGCTTTACGCAGTTTCTCAGGATCCTGACGCGCGGTGATGGCATGCAAATCCACGATGCAGTAGATGCAGTGATAATCATCCTGCATGCTCACCCATTGACGCAGCGCACCCATATAGTTGCCAATGGTCAATTCACCTGAGGGCTGTGCGCCACTAAAAACGATGGGCTTAGTCATTTTTCAATTCCTGAGTTTCACTGTACGGTAGCCCGAGAGCGGGCAAGAGTTCATTAAATTGGTCGAAGATGTAGTCCGGTTCGCTAAGCGCGATCGACTCGCCGTAGTTATACCCGTAGGTCAGTCCGACAGAGCTGCAGCCAGCGGCTTTAGCCGCCTGAATATCATTACGTGAATCACCAACGAACAGCAGCTCAGCAGGCGCCAGACCCAGCTTCTGCGCCACAAGCAGCAGCGGATCCGGATGTGGTTTTTTATTCTTCACATCATCGCCACCGATGACGACCGTAAAATATTTCGCGATATCCAACGCTGCCAGAATTGGCGCAACGAACGGCGTCGGCTTGTTGGTCACCAGCGCCAGCGGCAGGCCTTTCGCATGTAGTGCGCCAAGCGTATCAGCCACTGCCGGGAACAGAAAACTGCCTTCTTCCGCCGCTTCAGCATAGTAGCGATCGAACAGCTTACGCAGCACCATCAGCTGCTCTGCCCGTGGAATATCGTCATGATCGACGGAGGGTTTCCCCATTGCAGCACGCTGGGTTGCGCGTTCCTGACGCGCCCAGCTCAGGGCCCGCTCCATCAGAACATCCGCACCGTTGCCGATCCAGGTTACGACGCGCGCCTCGCCCGCCATCGGCAGCTCCAGCGCATAGAGCGCGCTATCAACCGCAGCCGTCAAACCCGGTGCGCTGTCGACCAGCGTGCCGTCAAGGTCAAAGGCGACACCGCGAACAGAGTGTAATTTATCCATGACTAACCTTTGCTAATTCACTACGCATTTGATCAATAACCTCCTTGTAGTCAGGACGGTCGAATATCGCGGAGCCGGCAACAAACATATCTGCACCTGCCGCCGCAATGTCCGCAATATTGCTGACCTTCACGCCGCCGTCGACTTCCAGACGAATGTCATAACCCGACGCATCGATGCGCTGGCGCACTTCGCGCAGTTTATCCAGCGTCTGGGGGATGAAGGACTGGCCGCCGAAACCTGGGTTAACGGACATCAGCAGGATAACGTCCAGCTTATCCATCACATAATCAAGGTAACTCAGCGGCGTGGCCGGGTTAAACACCAGACCGGCTTTACAGCCATGTTCTTTGATAAGCTGCAGGCTGCGATCAACGTGCTCAGAGGCTTCCGGATGGAAGGTGATAATGCTGGCGCCCGCCGCGGCGAAATCAGGGATGATGCGGTCGACCGGTTTCACCATCAGGTGCACGTCGATCGGGGCGGTGATGCCATAGTTGCGTAGTGCTTTCAGCACCATAGGGCCGATGGTCAGATTCGGCACGTAGTGGTTGTCCATCACGTCAAAGTGCACAACGTCCGCACCTGCAGCCAGCGCTTTGGCGGTATCCTCGCCCAGGCGGGCAAAATCAGCCGACAGAATCGAAGGGGCAATCAAATACTGCTTCATCCGCATCTCCTTGAAATTATTTAGTCTTGGGCGGACGGTAAAGAGCCAGAAGCTCGTCCACCTTCTTTCGTGTACCACCGTTGCTGCTGATACTGCGTCGAACTTTGACGACATGCAGTTTAGCCTGACGATACCATTCGCGCGTGAGCGCGGTATCGTGGTTGGAAATCAGAACCGGAACCCGCTGTTCCAGCAGGTTCTCCGCCAGCTGCGCCAGATGGGCCTGCTGCTCGGCGTTAAAGCTGTTCGTATGATAGGCCGTAAAATTGGCGGTAGACGACAATGGCGCATACGGAGGATCGCAATAGACCACCGAAGAACCGTCCGCGCGCGCCATGCTGTCGGCATACGACTCGCAGTAGAAGTACGCATTCTGCGCCTTCTGGGCAAAATGATACAGCTCAGCTTCCGGGAAGTAGGGCTTCTTATAACGGCCGAACGGTACGTTAAATTCGCCGCGCAGATTATAGCGACACAGGCCATTGTAACCATGGCGGTTCAGATACAGGAACAACACCGCACGACGCAGCGGATCCTGACTTTGATTGAATTCAGTACGGAACTGATAGTACTGCTCTGCCGCGTTATTCTCGGGCGTAAACATTTCACGCGCCGCCGCAACATACTCATCCGTCTGCAATTTAACGATGTTGTAAAGACCGATCAGGTCGCTGTTGATGTCCGCCAGAATATAACGAGAAAAGTCGGTATTCAGAAATACCGACCCTGCGCCCACAAAGGGCTCAATCAGACAATCGCCTTGCGGCAAGTGTTTCTTTATATCGTCAAGCAGGGGGTATTTCCCCCCTGCCCATTTCAGAAAAGCGCGATTCTTTTTCATGCTGCCTAACTAATTACCACATTCTCCGGCTGTGGAGAAAGCTCCGACAGCACCCTGCGCTTAAGACTACACCGCACTTACTTCAGATCAGCCTGAACCTGATGCAGCGGTTTCGCCCACGGGTTTTTCGCCTGCACATCCGCTGGCAGAGTGGCAACAGCACGCTTCGCTTCATCTTTCGAAGCGTAGATACCGCTGACCAGTACATACCATGGCTGACCGTTACGCGTGGTCTCGTAGACGACATATTTATCCAGCTTCTCTTTCTTCGCCCAGCTATTCAGGTTGTTGTAGTTGGAGGAGCTGCTGAGTTGCAGAGTGTAGTTACCCGACGGCGCCGCTTTCATCGAGCTGACATCACCGGCAGTTTTACCCCCGGCAGTCGCAGCCGGAGCCGCCGTCGCCGCAGCGGTAGCCGCTGGTGCGGTCGCGGTTGTCGTTGTCGTTGTCGTTGTCGTCGGAGCCGGCTTAGTTGTCTGTGCGGTGGCAACAGGTTTGCTCGGCTGAGTAACAGGCGCTTTCACCGGCGCGGCCGCGGCAGTGCTTTCAACACGCTTCGGCTGAACCGGTTTCGCTTCAACCGGGGCTTTCGCCACTGGTTTCGGCTCTATCACCGTATGCTTACGCTCTACCGGACGCGGAGCGGCGGCAGTCTGACGTTCAGTTGTTGCCTGACGCGGGGCGGCGCCATTACGGACAGGAGCAACGGTTGCCGGTTCAGTCGGCAGCGTAGAGTTCGCTACGGCGCTGTCAATCTGGCCCTGCTGCTGAGTCAAGGCATTATTCAGATCGCCCTGTACTTCAACACGCTGCTGTCCCTGCGGCTCAGCGGCAGTCTGGCCCTGAGTCGGGTTAGAGGCGATCGGCGGCAGAGAAACATCCTGCTGCGCGTTGTTTGCCGTTGTCTGGTCCTGAGCGGCAGGCTGGCCATTGCCAGACTGTCCATTGTCAGACTGATCGCCTGACAGGTTAATGCTCTTCTCGCCTGACGCGGTTTGTTCACTGGAAGAGGATGGCGACTTCAGTGCAGAGCCAATGCCGACGATCAGCAGCAGCAGCACGAGAATCCCCACCCCCATCATAATATATTGGCGGGAGGCTGGCTTCGCGGGCGCTTTCTTACGCTTGCGCGGACGACGCTCAACCTGCTGCTCTTCGGACTCTTCGTCTTCTTCAGACTCTACGTCCGCTTCATACTCTTCTTCATCGCGCTCACGGCGTGCTTTGCTGGCGCGCGTCGGACGGCTGTCGTCCGCATCAAGATCGACATCATCAAAATTGATCTGCGGATCGCTATCGCGCTCGGAAGATTGACGGGAACGACCAGTACGACGATCGCTGCGATCGGCTTTCAGATCATCTTCTGGTTTTAATTCATCCATTTAACACCCCACTAAAAGGCTTATGCTCACGACTATTGCATGTCACCTGAAATGATAACGCCGCGCGGACGCGGCTAGACCTTCTTATTGTTGCGCTAGCTGTGTATCAGCAATCGCGCCAAGAACTACATCATGCGACACTCCGCCGCGAACTTCGCTTTTCCCTATTGCCAGCGGTAGCACCAGCCGCATCTCGCCTGCCAGCACCTTTTTATCACGCATCATGTGGGGCAGATACGCCTGCGCAGTCATCTCCTGCGGCCCACGTACCGGCAAGCCCGCACGCTGCAGCAGCGTCACGATACGCTGTGTATCCTGTGCGCTGAACTGCCCTAATCGCTCGGACGTATGCGCAGCCATCACCATACCGGCAGCAACGGCTTCACCGTGTAGCCAGTTACCGTAGCCCATTTCGGCTTCAATAGCATGACCAAAAGTATGCCCAAGATTGAGTAAAGCACGTAACCCGGTTTCGCGCTCGTCGGCAGCAACAACTTCGGCTTTCAGCTCACAGCAACGACGAATACAGTACGCCATCGCCTTCTCATCAAGCGCCATCAGCGCATCGATATTGCTTTCCAGCCAGCTGAAGAATTCACCGTCGAGGATAATGCCGTACTTGATCACTTCGGCCAGTCCGGAAGAGAGTTCACGGGCCGGCAACGTCTTAAGACAGTTGAGATCGACGACCACGGAAACCGGCTGCCAGAAGGCACCAATCATGTTTTTACCAAGAGGGTGATTGACGGCCGTCTTACCGCCGACCGAAGAGTCCACCTGCGACAGCAGGGTGGTTGGAACCTGGATAAAACGCACGCCGCGCTGATAGCTAGCCGCAGCAAAGCCGGTTAGATCACCGACCACGCCACCGCCGAGCGCCACCAGAGTGGTGTCACGGCCGTGCGGTTTTTGCAGTAAAGCGGTAAAGACGGAGTCCATCACCGTCAGGCTTTTGTACTGCTCGCCGTCGGGTAGAATGACGCTATCTACGTTAACCCCCGCCTGCTCCAGTACAGAGCGAACGTTATCCAGATAAAGCGGCGCCAGCGTTTCATTGGTGACCAGCATAACCTGGTCGCCTGATTTCAGTGGCTGGAAGGAAGCTGGATCGTTAAACAAACCAGCCGCGATGGTAATCGGGTAACTACGTTCCCCGAGGGTTACAGTAAGCCTCTCCATAACGCGACGTCCACCTCAGTTGCTTTTTACTCTGACGCTCTTTATTAAGCCAGAATCAATTGCTTTCCAGCATATGAATAATCTGGTTTGCCACTACTTTTGCGCTCTGATCGTCGGTACGGATAGTGACGTCAGCAATCTCTTCATACAGTGGGTTGCGTTCGTCGGCCAACGCTTCAAGAACTTCGCGAGGCGGCGCTTCAACTTGTAATAGAGGACGCTTTTTATCGCGCTGCGTACGGGCAAGCTGCTTTTCGATCGTTGTTTCCAGGTACACCACCACGCCGCGGGCGGAGAGACGGTTACGCGTTTCACGGGATTTCACAGAGCCGCCGCCAGTCGCCAGCACAATTCCCTGTTTTTCCGTCAACTCATTGATGATCTTTTCTTCACGGTCGCGGAAGCCGTCTTCACCTTCGACATCGAAAACCCAGCCCACATCTGCGCCAGTGCGTTTCTCAATCTCTTGATCAGAATCGTAAAATTCCATATTGAGCTGTTGGGCTAACTGGCGCCCAATAGTGCTTTTGCCGGCACCCATAGGCCCAACCAGAAAGATATTGCGTTTCTCTGCCATTTTTTCGGTACTACTAAGACTATTCGTTAATGGTAAACCCGCTTCGCGAATACCCAGCGCAGCAGGACATGAACTGAAACCTCATATGCAATAGAGCGAGAGTCAGACTAAAAATTATCTCAATACTCAGGCAGGTTTGGCAACTGAATATACTCGTCATTATTCAAACTACCTCGCCGTCGGCTGCACTTATCCGCCTCCAGGTGCATAGTTATCTATGTTTCTGGGGGTAAACCAGCTTACCGCCTCGACGCATCCTGAATGATCGTGTGGATAAATCACCGGACAAAAAGGGAGGATTGATGCCGAACCCGACTCTCAAATCGGTACCCCTTGTATGCTAAATCCGTCCTCACGTCAAACACCTGAAACGTGTTTAGCAAGAAAAACCGCTTAATGCACTGCCAGAATTCGTGGGGTAATGAAGACAACCAGTTCGCGCCGTTCGTTATCTTTACCGTCGCGACGAAACAGCTGGCCGAGCAGCGGAATGTCACCCAGTAGCGGAATACTGTCGCGGGCAGATTTCTTTTTTTGCGAAAAGATTCCGCCCAGAGCCAGCGTTTCGCCGCTTTTAACTTCAACCTGCGTCTCAATTTCCTGTTTATCGATAGCCAACGCTTCGCCGTTTTCCTGCTTCAGAACCTGACCTGGCGTATTCTCAGTAATACGTAGCTTCAGGCGCACGCGATTCTGTTGCAGAACCGTTGGCGTGACCTCCATTCCCAGAACCGCCTCTTTAAACTCAACCGATGTTGCGCCGCTTTCCCTGCTGGAGACCTGATAGGGAATTTCGCTACCCTGCTTGATGCTGGCAGGCTGCATATGAGAAGCCAGCAAACGCGGGCTGGCGATGATTTCCACCTGCTGTTTTTGCTCCAGCGCCGAAAGCTCCAGCTCCAGCAATCGCCCGCTCAGGCGGCCGATATTAAACCCCACGCGAGTGCTGGCATCGTTCACCGCCTGATGGCTGCTTAAGGTCGTCAGCTTACCGGAACCCGGCGCGCTGCTGGCTTCGGCCATGCTCCATTTCACCCCCAGTTCACGCAGGCTGGTTTCACTCATCGAGACGATATGTGCCGCCAGTTCGACCTGACCGACCGGCAGATCCATCTCCTGGGCCCACGCTGTCAACGTCGACAGATGCGCGGCATCGTCGTGAATGAACAGTCGATTGGTGCGTTTATCCACCGTCAGGCTGCCCCGGGCGCTGAGCAATTTGTCCCCGGACTTTGCCAGCTCGCTCGCATCGGCATGCTGCAGCATCACGCTATGCCTTTGCAAAGGCAGATTCTGCAATTGCTTCGCGCGCGCCGCCTCTTGTTGCGCCTGCCGCGCATTTTGCCAGCCCAGCGTATGCACATGCAGGACCGTGCCCTGCTGGTTATACATCAGCCCGGCGCTATCAATCACCGCGCGCAATGCCTGCTGCCAGGGAACGTTTTTCAGATGAAGCGACACCGTACCGCTGACGTCAGGCGCTACGACCAGATTTTTTTGCTGCATCTCGGCCAGCGTTTGCAGCACCTGGGCTACCGGCACATCATCAACCACCAGCGACACGAGTTGCTCATTTTTTGCCGCCGCTAGCGCTGGCAACAGTAGAAACAGCAGGCTTATCCATCGCATCATTTTTTGCTCCTTTTTCCCGCAGCCATTCCCAATGCGCAGGTTCGCATCCAGGCCCTGTTGTTATTTCAATTCGCTCCGCCGTCAGCACATGGATTCGCCAGCCCCCCGGCAAAGCGTCATCTTGTCGCACCCGTAGCCATTGGTTACGATGGTCCAGTAAATAACCCACCCAATATTGCGGATGACCGACCGCGCCACCATAGCGCCATTGCGCCAGCTGTGCCGTCTGGCAGCGATCCTCCGGAGGCAGAAACGGATCGCGATCGCCGGCCAGCAATGGTAGCGAAAGCGGCAACAGCCATAGAAAGCGCCAACCCTTACCCCACATCTTCGGCCTCCAGCTGTAACGTCATCAGCAGTGCCTCTTTTTCCGGACGCAGCGAAAAGCCCGTTACGCGCATCCCGCACTCCGCCAGCCAGGAAAACAGCGGCGGGACCGCCTGCCAGCTGGCCTCCAGCAGCAGCTCACCGCCATGCCCCGACGGGCGCCAGGTCACCAGCATGGCGCCTGATACCGGCAGCGCAACCGGCGAGAACAGCGAGCGCTGTTGCTCATCCGGAAGGACATTTTGCAAGGCAGTCTGCAGCGGCATTAACCGAAGCCACTGCTGACGCAGCCGGAGATGTCCGTCGGTTTCTGTCGGTGGAGGCGAAGCCGACAGCCGAAAAAAAATCACCACGAGCAGCCCCAGAATAATCGGCAGCGCGAGCCGCCCGCCACGCAGAGAAAACAATGCCGTCATTCCACGTTCAATGAGTGCCTGCATCAGCGTGCTCTCCGCTCAGGGAAAAGCGAAACTGCCAGCGCCCCGACTCACCGCGGCGCGTTTCACCGGCTTTAGCCGGTTTGAACCCGGCAACCGCACCCAGCGCTTTTTCCAGCCCCGCCACGGCATTAAGATTCAGCGCCAGACCGCTCAACATCAGGGTATCGCGCTGATACTCCAGCCGGGTTAACCAGGCCTGCTCCGGTAGTTGCGCGGCGATTGCCTGCAATCGGGGCCGCCAGGCCTCGGTTAATGCCCTTCTTTGCTGTCTCAGCCGCAGCCGCTGTGCTTGCTGCTGTCGCTCCAGCATCATGCTTTCGCGCTGACGGAGTGCGGACCAGAGCTGGTTTTCAGCCGCGGTTCTCACCGCCGCCAGCACCTCAACCGCGTGACGCTCAGCCCGGTTAACCTGAGCCATCGTCAGCAAGAGCAGTAGAACCCCCACCGCATACAGCAGCGCGACACGCAGCTGCTGGCGGCGACGTGCTTCACGCCATGGCAAAAAATTCACCGCCGTCGTCATCGTTACCGCCCTCCTAACGCCAGCGCAATCGCCACGGCATAGCGGTCTCCACAGCTCGGCAGCGGTGGTTGCAGGCGATGAATCACGCGCCAGGGGTCAAAAGCGGTCTCATCGCCAGAACGCGTGGCGCAGCGCTGGAGTGATTGGGCATCGATAAGCCGGGAGAGTTGTGAAAACGAAGAGGCTTCAGCGCACGGCAAACTGCCCCAGCCTTCCCGGGTTGCCCATAGCCAATGAGGCTCGTTGCGCCACGCCAGGCCTTGCGAGCCAGAGGGTAACCAGGGGAGGAACGCCGCCAGCGCGCTGGCATCCGGTACAATGCCTGCGATGCTCAGCTTCAGGCGGGCGGCGAGCTGACGCAGAACGTCGATATCCAGGCGTTGTGCCGCCGTCACCCGCCACGCGTTATTTGCCGGCGCGGCGGAATAATCGACGCACAGCGAGGCGGCGGGCATCTCCAGCTGTTGCGCCATCACGCTGGCTATCCAGGTTGCCCGCTCCCTGTCGCTCAGAGACAGCTGCGGACGCGGCAGCTGCTTTTGTAGCGTTCGGCTGGCCGGAAACGCAATGCTGACCTGATGTTGCAAAGGCAGTTCCCGCCGCCAGCTCTGCAACCGTTCAGCCAGCGCAGTCACGTCAACCACCATGCCATGACGCACGATGCCGGGCGCCAGTTCGATATCCCACCAGCGGCATAACGCCCAGCGGGAACGCGCATAGCGCAGTGCGACCAGCACGATTGCGTCCTGTTGAATATGCATCCCGATTCGCCAGTTGCTGAAAGCCATGCTTACGATCTCCTTGTCCGCCATTACGGCTCGACTCTATCAATGCACCAGGCTTGCCTTTATACTACCGCGCGTTTGTTTATAAACTGCCCAAATTAAACTTAATGGGAAATCTCCGGTGAAGTTCGTAAAGTATCTATTGATCCTTGCAGTCTGTTGCGTACTGCTGGGAGCAGGCTCGGTTTTTGGCCTCTATAAATATATTGAGCCGCAACTCCCTGACGTCGCGACCTTGAAGGATGTGCGTTTGCAGATCCCGATGCAGGTCTATAGCGCGGATGGTGAGCTTATTGCGCAGTATGGCGAGAAACGCCGTATTCCCGTCACGTTGCAGCAAATGCCGCCCGAGCTGATCAAAGCGTTTATTGCCACCGAAGATAGTCGTTTCTATGAGCATCACGGCGTCGATCCAGTCGGTATTTTTCGTGCAGCCAGCGTTGCCATGTTCTCAGGCCATGCCTCACAGGGCGCCAGTACGATCACCCAGCAGTTAGCGCGTAACTTCTTCCTGAGCCCAGAGAAGACGCTGATGCGTAAGATCAAAGAGGCCTTCCTGGCGATTCGCATCGAGCAGTTGCTGAATAAAGACGAAATCCTTGAGCTGTACCTGAATAAAATCTATCTCGGCTACCGCGCCTATGGCGTCGGCGCGGCGGCGCAGGTTTACTTTGGTAAATCTATCGACCAGCTTAGCCTGAGCGAAATGGCCGTTATCGCTGGCCTGCCTAAAGCACCATCTACATTTAACCCGCTCTATTCCATGGACCGCGCGACCGCGCGTCGTAACGTTGTTCTGGCACGTATGCTGAGCGAAGGCTATATCACGCAGACGCAATACGATCAGGCGCGCAACGAAGCCATTGACGCCCGCTACCACGCACCGGAAATCGCCTTCTCGGCACCTTATCTCAGTGAAATGGTCCGCCAGGAGATGGTTAACCGCTATGGCGAACAGGCGTATGAAGATGGCTATCGCGTTTACACCACTATCACGCGTAAAAACCAGCAGTCTGCTCAGCAGGCCGTCCGCAATAACGTGCTGGATTACGATATGCGCCATGGCTACCGCGGCCCGGCCAACGTGCTGTGGAAAGTGGGCGAAACGCCCTGGGATCACGCGAAAATCATCGCATCGCTGAAAAGCCTGCCCGGCTACGGGCCGCTTGCTCCGGCGGTAATTACCTCGGCAAATCCCCAGGAAGCGGTCGCATTATTAAGTAATGGAACGTCGGTCACGCTGAACATGGAGGGCGTCCGCTGGGCGCGTCGCTTTATCTCCGATACCCAGCAAGGAGCGACTCCGCGGAAAGTCACCGATGTCCTGCAGTCCGGGCAGCAGGTTTGGGTCCGTCAGGTCGGCGACAGCTGGTGGTTGTCGCAGGTACCGGATGTAAACTCGGCGTTGGTTTCCATTAACCCGCAGAACGGCGCCATTATCGCCCTGGTCGGCGGGTTCGACTTCAATCAAAGTAAATTCAACCGCGCGACCCAGGCCCTGCGCCAGGTAGGCTCAAACATTAAGCCGTTCCTCTACACTGCGGCGATGGATAAAGGCCTGACGCTGGCCAGTATGCTTAACGATGTGCCGATTTCCCGTTGGGACGCCGGTGCAGGTTCCGACTGGCAGCCGAAAAACTCCCCGCCGCAGTACGCCGGCCCGATTCGCTTGCGTCAGGGACTGGGGCAGTCGAAGAACGTCGTGATGGTTCGCGCCATGCGTGCCATGGGCGTGGATTACGCGGCGGAGTATCTACAGCGTTTCGGTTTCCCGGCGGGGAATATCGTGCATACCGAGTCGCTGGCGCTGGGGTCCGCATCCTTTACGCCGCTGCAGGTTGCGCGCGGTTATTCGGTGATGGCCAACGGCGGCTTCCTGGTAACGCCGTTCTTTATCAGCAAAATCGAGACCGATCAGGGCGGCGTGATCTTTGAAGAGCGGCCTAAAGTTGCCTGTCCGCAGTGCAACCTGCCGGTAATTTACGGCGATACGCCGAAATCCGACGTGCTGGAAAATAAAGATGTCGAAGATGTCGCGACCTCTGCAACACCGCAGAACTCCGCGCTGCCGCCGCAGCCAGAGCTTGAACAGGTCAACCAGGCGCTGGTAGCGCAAACCGGCGCCCCGGAATACGCGCCGCATGTGATCAGCACGCCGCTGTCATTCCTGATTAAAAGCGCCCTGAACAGTAACATCTTCGGCGAACCGGGCTGGATGGGGACCGGCTGGCGCGCCGGTCGCGATCTGCAGCGCCACGATATCGGCGGTAAAACGGGGACCACCAACAGTTCAAAAGATGCGTGGTTCTCCGGTTATGGTCCGGGTGTCGTGACGTCGGTATGGATTGGTTTTGACGATCACCGCCGCGATCTGGGGCGAACCACCGCATCCGGGGCGATTAAAGATCAGATCTCTGGCTATGAGGGGGGAGCCAAAAGCGCCCAGCCAGCCTGGGATGACTTTATGAAACGCGTGCTGGAAGGCGTACCTGAAGAGCCATTAACCCCGCCGCCTGGCGTGGTAACGGTCAATATCGACCGCAGCACCGGCCAGTTGGCAAGCGGTGGTAACAGCCGCGCCGAATACTTCATTGACGGCACACAGCCGACCCATCAGGCGGTGCATGAAGTGGGGACCACGATCACCGATGGTGGCGGTGAAACCCACGAATTGTTCTGATAAAAAAAGCGCCTGCGGGCGCTTTTTTTCTGCTTCTGTTTGCAGGCCATGGTTGCAGGCCAGATGTCTGGCAAGGCGTCGGGCAGTCACAAGCGTCCCTGAGCCTGCAGCCACTCGCGGACCAAAAACAGGGCGCTGACGTTGCGCGCTTCATTAAAATCTTCATCATCCAACAGCGTCATCAGCTGCGACAGCGGCCAGCGTACCTGCGGTAAGGGTTCCGGCTCATCGCCAGGCAGCGATTCCGGGTACAGATCTTCAGCCACCAGGATATTCATCTTGCTGGAGAAATAGGACGGTGCCATGCTCAGTTTTTTCAGGAACGTCAGCTTATTCGCGCCGAAACCGACCTCTTCTTTCAGCTCACGGTTCGCGGCTTCCATAACGGTTTCGCCCGGATCAATCAGCCCTTTAGAAAACCCAAGCTCATAAGATTCGGTGCCAACGGCATATTCACGAATCAGAATGAGATGGTCATCGACAATCGGTACAATCATCACGGCTTCACGCGTCGAAGGGCGCATGCGTTCATAAACGCGACGCACGCCGTTGCTGAATTCCAGGTCCACGCTTTCAACATTAAAAAGACGCGAACGCGCTACTGTTTCAACATTGAGAATGGTGGGTTTTTGTAATGATTTGCTCATTGTTATCGATCTATGCTGTGATTCCAGAAGTCATTGTGCGATACGCAGCACGGTTTCGGCAATTCAATTCGCCACTTATTTACATAGTTGCAACTTGCACGCCCAAAACACGAGAATCAGAAAGATAAAAAAGTCAATAGGTTGAAATGTTTTTGAGAATTTACTGATTCCTGGATTTTAACGATTTTGATAAGCTTGTATGCTGCTGTATCGCACAATAAATTTTCCCGTATACATACGCTATCTGCCGAGAGCACACTGCAGGTTCACGCAAAGTGTTAAGCAACTAAAGACACCTGTAAGAAAAGAATAACTACGATGGGATGGGCATGGGCACCTTTCTGATTTCTTTCACAGCTCTGCTAATCTGCGCATTGCTTATCGGGTGGTGGTATCGATCGCATGCCAGACGTCGCCGCCTCCCCCTCCTGCATGCCTTTAGCGATGCCGTCACCCGCAAGCTTTCTGAGCAAGAACGCCGCGCGGTGGAAAAGTACCTTGAAGGTCTCAACCACGCCCGACAGATGCCGGCATCGGGGGCAAGCGTTGCCCCTGCCGCACTGTCTCTCACTCAGCAGAGCGATACCGTCTTCACGGTGACCCGCGCCATTACGCGCTATGGCATTACCACCGATGACCCGAACAAATGGCGCTACTTCCTCGACTCGGTGGAGGTGCATCTGCCGCCCTTCTGGGAGCAGTATATCAATGACGAAAATAGCGTTGAGCTGATACCCACCGACAGCCTGCCGCTGGTCATTGCGCTCAATGGCCACGCGCTCAGCGACTACCCGCAGGAGAGCCGCGGTTACGCCCTTGAACGGGCGTCGTCAACCCAGGCGTCAATCCGCGGGGAAGAGAGCGAGCAGATCGAGCTGTTAAGTATTCGCCAGGAAACGGCTGAGGAATACGCGCTGAGTCGGCCGGATGGGCTGCGTGAAGCGATCTTTATCGTCACCTCGTTCCTGCTGTTTTACTTCAGCCTGATAAGCCCCTACGTGTTTACCCCGTGGCTAATGCTCGGCGGGCTGCTGTTACTGGCTGCGGGCCTGTGGGGAATCTACGCGCCGCCGCGTAAAACGGCGCTCCGGGAGATCCACTGCCTGCGCGGGATGCCCAAACGCTGGGGTCTGTTTGGCGAAAATGACCAGGAGCATATCAATAATATCTCCCTGGGGATTATCGATCTGATCTATCCGCGCCACTGGCAGCCCTGGATTGCCCAGGATCTCGGCCAGCAGACGGATATCGATATCTATCTCAGCCGTCACGTCGTGCGCCAGGGCCGCTTTCTGTCGTTGCACGATGAAGTGAAACACTTCCCGCTTCAGTACTGGCTGCGTAGCGCCATTATCGCCACCGGCGCACTGCTGGTGGTGGTGATGCTGTGGGCCAGCGTACCGTTGAATATGCCGTTTAAGTTTACGCTTTCGTGGCTGAAAGGGGCGCAAACCATTGAAGCGACCACCGTCGCCCAACTGGAGAAGTCGCAGGTTCGTCTTGGCGATACGCTGCGATTGAAAGGTACCGGAACCTGCAATATCCACTCGCCGGATACCTGGACGGCGAAAGAGAACTCGCCGTTTATGCCGTTTGATTGCTCGCAGATCATCTGGAATGACGCGCCTCCCCTACCGCTCCCGGAGTCCGACGTCGTCAGCAAAGCCACGGCGCTGATGCAATCCGTGCAGCGCCAGCTACATCCCGATCCGGACGATGATTCGCACGTCAGCCCCGCGCTACGCTCGGCGATTCAGAAATCAGGGATGGTGCTGCTGGATGATTTTGGCGATATCGTCATTAAAACCAACAACCTGTGCGCGGCAAAAGATGACTGCACCCGTTTGAAAAACGCGCTGGTTAACCTGGGCAATACGCGTAACTGGGAAGCGCTGACCAAACGCGCCAACTCGGGCAAGCTGGATGGCGTCAACGTTCTGCTGCGCCCGGTAAGCGCCGAGTCGCTGGAAAATCTGGTGACCACCTCAACGGCACCGTTTGTCATTCGTGAGACCTCACGCGCAGCGCAGGCCCTTAACAGTCCGGCTCCCGGCGGTTTCCTGATTGTCAGTGATGAAGGCAGCGATCTGGTAAATCAGCCGTGGCCGACCACCAGCTTGTATGACTATCCGGCGCATGAACAGTGGGGCGAACTGCAGCGGCTGGCCAGAATGCTGATGCATACGCCGTTCCACGCCGAGGGGATTGTTACCAATCTCTATACCGATGCCAATGGCACGCAGCACATCAACCTGCATCGCATTCCGGACCGTTCAGGTCTGTGGCGCTATCTGGGGACGACGCTGCTTCTGCTGACCATGCTGGGCTGCATGTCGTGGCACGGGATCCTGACGATTCGTCGCTACCAGCGTCATCGCCAGCGAATGGAAGATATTCAGAAATACTACGAAAGCTGTCTGAATCCGGTACTCATCCCCTCGCCGGAACATCAAGAGTAATTCCCTACGCGGCGGGGTGTGATACCCTGTCGCGCATTTCCCCTCGCTGGAGACTCACCATGCATTTTGATATCGCCTGGCAGGAGGTTGATACCGTTCTGCTGGATATGGATGGCACGCTGCTCGACCTCGCCTTCGACAACTTTTTCTGGCAAAAGCTGGTGCCGGAAACCTGGGGGGCGGCACGTGGCCTCAACCTGCAGGAGGCCAAAGAGGCGATGCACCAGGAGTATCACGCGGTGCAGCATACGCTAAACTGGTACTGTCTGGACTACTGGAGCGAGCGCCTGAATTTGGATATTCGTGCGATGACCAGCGAGCAGGGGCCGCGAGCGGCGCTGCGTGAAGATACCGTCCCGTTCCTTGATGCCCTCAAGGCCAGCGGCAAGCGGCGCATCCTGCTGACCAACGCCCATCCGCACAATCTGGCGGTAAAGCTTGAACATACCGGTCTCGACGCACACCTTGATTTATTGCTTTCTACCCACACATTTGGTTATCCGAAAGAAGATCAGCGTCTGTGGCGTGCGGTAGCGGAAGAAACCGGCTTCGATGCGCGCAAAACGCTCTTTGTTGACGATAGCGAGGCGATTCTCGATGCCGCGGCTCAGTTTGGTATTCGTTACTGCCTGGGCGTCACGAATCCGGATTCCGGACTGGCGGAAAAAAGCTATGCCCGCCATCCGGGACTGAACGACTACCGGCGCCTGATCCCTTCGCTGACCCTAAAGGAGAGGCCATGAAAGAGAAGCCCGTCGAAGCCGTCAGGCTGGACAAATGGCTTTGGGCAGCCCGCATTTATAAAACCCGTGCGCTGGCGCGCGAGATGATTGAAGGCGGCAAGGTGCATTACAACGGCCAACGCAGCAAGCCGGGTAAAGTCGTTGAGCAGGGCGCCACCCTGACGCTACGCCAGGGCAACGACGAACGTACCCTGCTGGTCAAAGGGATAACGGAACAGCGCCGACCTGCCAGTGAAGCCGTCGCGTTGTATGAAGAGACGGCAGAGAGCATCGAGAAACGCGAGAAAATGGCGCTGGCGCGCAAAATGAACGCGCTGACCATGCCGCATCCCGACAGACGTCCGGACAAGAAAGAACGCCGCGACCTGATGAGATTTAAACACGGCGACAGTGAGTAACCGCCTATACCTGTAGGCACCGCTGTTGCCAGCAAGAGAGACCATTATGACTCAACACGATCAATTACATCGTTATCTGTTTGAAAACTATGCCGTACGCGGTGAACTGGTTACCGTCTCGGAAACCCTGGAACAGATTCTGGCGAACCACAGCTACCCGCAGCCGGTCAAAACCGTGCTGGCAGAGCTGCTCGTCGCCACCAGCCTGCTGACCGCCACGCTGAAGTTTGCCGGCGATATCACCGTGCAGCTGCAGGGCGATGGTCCTCTGTCTCTGGCGGTTATCAACGGGACGAATCAGCAGCAGCTGCGCGGCGTAGCGCGGACTCAGGGCGACATTCCGGAAGATGCGGACCTGAAAACGCTGGTTGGTAACGGGTACCTGGTCATCACCATTTCACCGGATGAAGGTGAGCGCTATCAGGGCGTGGTCGGTCTGGAAGGCGACACCCTGGCGGCTTGCCTGGAAGATTATTTCCAGCGCTCAGAACAGTTGCCGACGCGCCTTATCATTCGCACCGGCGAACATGAAGGGAAACCGATGGCGGGCGGCATGCTGCTTCAGGTCATGCCGGCGCAAGAGACCCAGGCCAATGATTTCGAACATCTGGCTACGCTCACTGAGACCATCAAAGCCGAGGAGCTGTTCACCCTCTCTGCCACTGACGTCCTGTGGCGTCTGTATCACGAAGAAGAAGTGACCGTGTACGATCCGCAGAATGTGGAATTTAAATGTACCTGTTCCCGCGAACGCTGCGCCGGGGCGCTGAAAACGCTGCCGGATGAAGAGATCGACAGCATTCTCGCTGACGAAGGGGAAATTGATATGCACTGCGATTACTGCGGCAATCATTATCTCTTCAACGCCATGGATATCGCCGAGATTCGCAATAATGCCTCTCCGGCTGACCCGCAGGTTCACTGATAATCCTGTCCGCCAGAGCTCGCGGCGGAGGTTTTCAGCCTCCGCCGCGCCTGTTGTCAAACATTTCCTCGCGTGATGAATCGATTTTCACTGAAAGAGTTACGTAATTTTCTTTCAAGAAAGCGATTACATTCACAATTCAGCAGTTTTTTTAATTACTTTTTAACCAATAAGAAACATCTATCCCCACCAACGGCCAATTTCCTGAGATAATCACGCATGTTTCGTGACAGGAGTCACCGTGTTTTTCGTAAGTAAGGCGTTTGTCGAGATACGTAAATCTATGAGCCTGGTCGCGGTCTATACCCCGAAAGAACCCCTACAATTTAAAGCAGTATATATTATTGGCTAAGGAGCAGTGACATGCGCGTTAATAATGGTTTAACCCCGCAGGATCTCAAGGCTTATGGTATCAATGACGTCCAGGATATCGTCCACAACCCTAGTTACGATACGTTGTATCAAGAAGAACTCGATCCCACTCTGGAAGGGTATGAGCGCGGCGTACTAACCAATCTGGGAGCGATCGCCGTCGATACCGGTATTTTTACCGGTCGCTCGCCGAAAGATAAATATATCGTTCGTGACGATACAACCCGCGATACCGTGTGGTGGTCTGATAAAGGCAACGGTAAAAACGACAACAAACCGCTCTCTCAGGAAACCTGGCAGCACCTGAAAGATCTGGTCACCCATCAGCTTTCCGGCAAGCGTCTGTTCATCGTTGATGCGTTCTGCGGCGCCAATGCCGACACACGTCTGAGCGTACGCTTCATTACCGAAGTGGCCTGGCAGGCACACTTCGTCAAGAACATGTTTATTCGCCCAGGCGATGAAGAACTGGCCAACTTTAAGCCGGATTTCATCGTGATGAACGGCGCCAAATGCACCAACCCGCAGTGGAAGGAGCAGGGACTCAACTCTGAAAACTTCGTTGCCTTCAACCTGACGGAGCGGATCCAGCTGATCGGCGGGACCTGGTACGGCGGCGAAATGAAGAAAGGGATGTTCTCTATCATGAACTACCTGCTGCCGCTGCAGGGTATCGCGTCGATGCACTGTTCCGCTAACGTTGGCGAGAAAGGCGACGTGGCGGTCTTCTTTGGCCTCTCCGGCACCGGCAAAACCACCCTTTCCACCGATCCGAAACGCCGCCTGATCGGCGATGACGAACACGGCTGGGATGACGATGGCGTCTTCAACTTCGAAGGCGGCTGCTATGCCAAGACCATTAAACTCTCCGAAGCCGCAGAGCCAGATATCTATCACGCGATTCGTCGTGATGCGCTGCTGGAAAACGTGGTGGTTCGCGCGGACGGCACGATTGATTTCGACGATGGTTCGAAAACCGAGAACACCCGTGTCTCCTACCCGATCGATCATATCGAGAACATCGTTAAGCCGATCTCGAAAGCGGGCCATGCCACCAAAGTTATCTTCCTGACCGCGGATGCATTCGGCGTACTGCCGCCGGTATCGCGCCTGACGGCAGATCAGACCCAGTATCACTTCCTCTCTGGCTTTACCGCTAAACTGGCCGGTACCGAGCGTGGCGTCACCGAGCCGACGCCAACCTTCTCCGCCTGCTTCGGCGCCGCGTTTTTGTCGCTGCACCCGACGCAGTATGCGGAAGTCCTGGTGAAGCGCATGCAGGCGTCCGGCGCGCAGGCTTATCTGGTCAACACCGGCTGGAATGGCACCGGCAAACGTATCTCGATTAAAGATACTCGCGCCATTATCGACGCCATTCTTGACGGGTCGCTGGACGATGCGGAAACCTTCACGCTGCCGATGTTCGATTTGCAGATCCCAATCTCGCTGCCAGGTGTCGATACGCACATCCTCGACCCGCGCAACACCTACGGTTCGCCAGAGCAGTGGCAGGAGAAGGCCGAGCAGCTGGCGAAGCTGTTCGTAGAGAACTTCGAGAAGTACACCGATACGCCAGCGGGCGCCGCGCTGGTCGCTGCCGGTCCGAAACGCTAACCGTGTATCCATAAAGAATAAGCCGGGCAATGCCCGGCTTTTTTTATGCTCTCGCGCCGACTCGCGCGATTCAGGCGGCCGCGAGCGGCCGCTTAACTCTCTTTGCTCTGTTTCGTCGGCATTAACGCACGTTGAACCGGAACCGGCAGCCAGGCGCGAATTAACAGCCCGCCCCGCTCGCTGGAGCCAATCTCCAGGCGACCGTTATGGTTATCGATAATACGCTGCACAATCGCCAGTCCCAGCCCGGTACCGCTGGTGCTGCGGGCGCTATCGCCACGCACAAACGGCTGGAACAGATGCTCGCGTTGTTCCGGCTTAATCCCCGGACCATCATCCTCAACCTGGAACCAGGCGCTGCTGGCTTCGCTACCGCTGCTGACCTTAATCCAGCCGTTGCCATACCGCGCGGCGTTAACCACCATATTAGCCAGCGCACGCTTGATAGAGAGCGGATGGATGCGCAGCGGAATCTCGCCGGCCTGCAGGTCCGTCGCGATTTCACGTTCGTAACCGCTTTCTGCCGCGATAACCTCACCCAGCACGGAGTTAAGGTCCGCCAGCTCCATCGGCATCTCCTGGCCCGTGCGCAGGTAATCAATAAACTGCTCGATGATGGCGTTACACTCTTCGATATCTTTATTGATCGACTCGGCAAGGTAACCGTCCTCTTCCCCCATCATCTCCGTCGCCAGACGAATACGCGTCAGCGGCGTACGCAGATCGTGGCTGACGCCGGCCATTAACAGCGTACGATCGTCTGCCAGCTGTTTTACGCCTGCGGCCATGTGGTTAAAGGCCCGGGTGACCGAACGCACTTCGGATGCACCGTACTCCCGCAGCGGCGGCGGAATGATGCCTCGCCCGACCTGCAACGCCGCATGTTCAAGATCGACCAGCGGCCGGTTCTGAATACGGATAAACAGCCAGGCGCCGCCGATCGCCAGCAGCATAATCGCCAGGGTATAGCGGAACAGCGGCGAGAAGTCGCCCTGGTGGATTTCCGTCAGCGGTACGCGTACCCAAATATTGGGCGACAGCCAGGTTTTCAACCACACCACGGGGGAGCTTTTGTTAACCTCGACCCGCACTTCGGTTGGCCCACCGAGCTGGTGCGCCATCTGCTGACTTAAAAACTCATAATGCTGCGCCCAGCGCAGGCCTGCGTCTTCCGCCGCTTCATTGGAATAGAGCGAAATGCCCAGCTCGCGATAAATTTCGCGGCGAAACGCCGGCGGCACCACCAGCTGGGTACCATCCTCCAGCTGCAGTTTATCGGTCATCAGCATACGCACTTCGTATGCCAGCACCTTATTAAACTGCTGGAGGCTCGGTAGAATCGCAAAATTCAGCACCACCAGATAGGTCGTCACCAGGCTGACAAACAGCAAGGTGACAATCAATAACAGGGTGCGAGCAAACGAGCTTCGCGGCGAAAAGCGCACGCGTTTCATGCCTTAGAGCCGTCCGGTACGAAGACGTAGCCTAGCCCCCACACGGTCTGGATGTAACGCGGATGTGCCGGGTCCTCTTCGACCATGCGGCGCAGGCGGGAGATTTGTACATCGATGGAACGCTCCATCGCGGAATATTCACGACCGCGAGCGAGGTTCATCAGTTTATCGCGGGAAAGCGGCTCGCGCGGATGGCTCACCAGCGCTTTCAGTACCGCAAATTCACCGCTGGTGAGCGGCATCGGTTCATCTTCGCGGAACATCTCGCGGGTGCCGAGATTCAGCTTGAATTTACCAAAGGCGATGACCGCCTCTTCCTGCGACGGCGCACCCGGCAGCTCATTGGCCTGGCGACGCAGCACGGCGCGGATACGGGCCAGCAGTTCACGCGGGTTGAACGGTTTTGGAATATAGTCATCCGCACCGATTTCGAGGCCCACAATACGGTCAACCTCTTCCCCTTTCGCCGTGACCATAATGATCGGCATCGGGTTGCTTTGGCTACGCAGACGACGACAAATGGAGAGGCCATCTTCGCCCGGCAGCATCAAATCCAGTACCATCAGGTGGAAGGACTCACGAGTCAACAGACGATCCATTTGTTCAGCGTTGGCGACGCTTCGAACCTGGAAGCCTTGCTCGGTCAGATAACGTTCGAGCAGCGCACGCAGGCGCATGTCGTCGTCGACAACCAGAATCTTATAATTCTCTTGCATTGTTTATACTCCCAAAGGTTCACTGCAATTGTCAGTGCGTATTCTCAAAAAAGCCCGGGTCGCCGACCAGCTAAATCTGGTATATATTCCAGGCTAAATTGTTACAAAGCATATTTAACAGCAGCTTAAGTATACATTTAATCATAAGACACATTATTTATCCTGTCGGTATTATTACGCACTACGAATTGTGCGCAACCGCACATCGCCGCGCACCGTGTCCGACAATCAGAAGGTAGAACGATAAATGAAAACGCCGCTGATCACCCGTGAAGGGTATGAAAACCTTAAAAAAGAAATGGATTATTTGTGGCGTGAAGAGCGTCCCGAGGTCACCAAAAAAGTGACCTGGGCGGCCAGCCTTGGCGACCGTAGCGAAAATGCTGATTACCAGTACAACAAAAAACGTCTGCGTGAAATCGACCGCCGGGTACGCTATCTCACCAAATGTCTGGAAAATCTGAAAATCGTCGATTACTCCCCGCAGCAGGAGGGCAAAGTGTTTTTCGGCGCGTGGGTTGAAATCGAAAACGATGATGGCGACACCAGACGCTTTCGCATCGTCGGTTACGATGAAATTTTCGGACGTAAAGACTACATCTCTATCGACTCGCCGATGGCCCGCGCGCTGCTGAAAAAAGAGGTCGGCGACCTGGCGGTTGTCAACACGCCCGCCGGCGAAGCCAGCTGGTACGTCAACAATATCGAATATGTGAAATAGCGCGTCCGGAACAATCTGAGAGCCTCGTGTCACGACTGGCATTTTGCCGTGCCAGTCCGTATAACTATCCCCTGATTTTCGATCCACAAGATGAAATAGACATGATGAATGATTCGCTCTGCCGCATTATTGCGGGTGAACTTCAGGCCAGGTCTGAACAGGTAGAAGCTGCCGTTCGCCTGCTTGATGAAGGGAACACCGTGCCGTTTATCGCACGCTATCGTAAAGAAGTCACCGGCGGTCTGGATGACACGCAGCTGCGTAATCTGGAAACCCGCCTTGGTTATCTGCGTGAACTGGAAGACCGTCGTCAATCCATCCTCAAGTCGATCGGCGAACAGGGCAAGCTGACCGATGCGCTGGAAAAGGCGATTACCACCACGCTGAGCAAAACCGAGCTCGAAGACCTTTACCTGCCCTATAAACCGAAGCGCCGTACCCGCGGGCAAATCGCCATTGAAGCCGGACTGGAGCCGCTGGCGGACCTGCTATGGAACGAACCGTCCCACGATCCGGAAACAGAAGCCGCGAAGTTTGTCGATGCCGATAAAGGCGTCGCCGATACCAAAGCCGCACTGGATGGCGCGCGTTATATCCTGATGGAGCGTTTTGCTGAAGATGCCGCGCTGCTGGCGAAGGTGCGTGACTACCTGTGGAAGAATGCGCACCTGGTTGCCACGGTGGTGAGCGGCAAAGAAGAGGAAGGGGCAAAATTCCGCGACTACTTCGATCACCACGAGCCTATCGCTACCGTCCCTTCGCACCGCGCGCTGGCCATGTTCCGCGGCCGTAACGAAGGCATCCTGCAGCTGGCCCTGAATGCCGACCCGCAGTTTGACGAGCCGCCTAAAGAGAGCCACTGCGAACAGATTATTATCGACCATCTCGGTTTACGGTTGAACCACGCCGCAGCCGACAGCTGGCGCAAAGGGGTTGTCAGCTGGACATGGCGCATCAAGGTACTGATGCACCTGGAGACCGAGCTGATGGGCACCGTGCGTGAACGCGCGGAAGATGAAGCCATCAACGTGTTTGCCCGTAACCTGCACGACCTGCTGATGGCCGCCCCCGCCGGGTTGCGCGCCACGATGGGCCTCGACCCGGGTCTGCGTACCGGCGTGAAAGTCGCTGTGGTAGATGGCACCGGTAAACTGGTTGCCACAGACACCATCTATCCGCACACCGGACAGGCTGCCAAAGCGGCGGTTGTCGTCGCAGCGCTGTGTGAAAAACACAACGTTGAGCTGGTTGCTATCGGCAACGGCACCGCCTCCCGCGAAACCGAGCGCTTCTTCCTCGATGTGCAGCAACAGTTCCCGAAAGTCACCGCGCAGAAAGTGATCGTCAGCGAAGCCGGGGCCTCCGTCTACTCGGCTTCCGAGCTGGCGGCCCTGGAGTTCCCGGACCTCGATGTTTCTCTGCGCGGCGCTGTTTCAATCGCCCGCCGTCTGCAAGATCCGCTGGCCGAGCTGGTTAAAATCGATCCGAAGTCCATCGGCGTGGGCCAGTACCAGCACGACGTCAGCCAGTCACAGCTGGCGCGCAAGCTGGATGCGGTGGTCGAAGACTGTGTTAACGCCGTCGGCGTGGATCTGAATACCGCATCCGTGCCACTGCTCACCCGCGTAGCGGGCCTGACGCGGATGATGGCGCAGAACATCGTCGCCTGGCGTGATGAAAACGGCCAGTTCCAGAACCGTCAGCAGCTGCTGAAAGTCAGCCGCCTGGGTCCCAAAGCCTTCGAGCAGTGCGCCGGGTTCCTGCGCATCAACCACGGCGACAACCCGCTGGACGCCTCCACCGTTCACCCGGAAGCATACCCTATCGTCGAGCGCATTCTGGCCGCCACCCGGCAGGCGTTAAACGATCTGATGGGCAACAGCAGCGAGTTACGCAATCTGAAAGCGGCCGACTTCACCGATGACAAATTCGGTGTGCCAACCGTCACCGACATCATCAAAGAGCTGGAAAAACCTGGTCGCGACCCGCGTCCGGAGTTTAAAACCGCGAAGTTCGCCGATGGTGTGGAAACCATGAACGACCTGCTGCCGGGCATGGTACTTGAAGGTGCGGTCACCAACGTCACTAACTTTGGCGCCTTTGTCGATATCGGCGTACACCAGGATGGTCTGGTGCATATTTCGTCGCTGTCGAATAAATTCGTCGACGATCCGCATACCGTCGTCAAAGCTGGCGACATCGTGCAGGTTAAAGTGATGGAGGTCGACCTGCAGCGTAAACGCATCGCACTGACCATGCGTCTGGACGAGCAGCCAGGCGAGAGTAACGCCCGGCGCGGCGGCGGGAGCGATCGTGCGCAGGGCAACCGCCCGGCGGCGAAGACGGCTAAACCGCGCGGCCGTGAGGCGCAGTCAGCTGGCAACAGCGCCATGATGGACGCGCTGGCAGCGGCCATGGGTAAAAAACGCTAATCTTTTCCCGGCCCCTCATTGCAGGGGCCATTTTCCCGCCCTTATTCTCTGACCCCGTGTTGGTATACTCCGAAAACCGATTAGCTCCGGTTAATACAGGCGAGTAAATAAGTTATTTATTAAGATTTCATTTTGTTAACCAATGAAACCTTAATTACACATTAAATGACAAAATAAATATTACCCTTATTTATCGCTACAGTGCAGACCTTGCGTCATATCAAAAAAACAGTATATTTCCGGCAAATGTCGATTATTAAACCATTTATGTATTGATGATAAAAACCATTATCATTATCATCATTCATAGTAAATATATCTTCTTCTCCGTTGACTATGCTCCCCGGTGCTGCGCGATGACCGCACACGGTAAACTCTCGTTCAGTTAGCGATTACAGGTAGGCCCTATGCAATTCACTCCTGATAGTGCGTGGAAAATCACGGGTTTCTCTCGCGATATTAGTCCGGCTTATCGTCAGAAACTGTTGTCCCTTGGAATGCTGCCAGGATCCTCTTTTAATGTGGTCCGCGTCGCGCCGCTCGGCGATCCCGTGCATATCGAAACCCGGCGTGTAAGCCTGGTATTACGCAAAAAAGATCTCGATTTAATAGAACTGGAAGCGGTTGCACAATAACACCTGACCCGGTACGCAGAGTCTGAAATATGAAAAAGTTAACTCTTGGTTTAATTGGTAATCCGAACTCCGGCAAGACAACATTATTTAATCAGCTTACCGGCGCCCGTCAGCGCGTCGGCAACTGGGCCGGGGTCACCGTCGAGCGCAAAGAAGGAGCCTTTACCACCACTGACCACCAGGTCACGCTGGTGGACCTGCCCGGCACCTATTCGCTGACGACGATCTCTTCACAGACCTCTTTAGATGAGCAGATCGCCTGTCACTATATCCTCAGCGGCGATGCCGACATGCTGATTAACGTGGTTGACGCCTCAAATCTGGAACGCAACCTCTATCTGACGCTGCAGCTACTGGAGCTGGGCATCCCCTGTATCGTTGCGTTGAATATGCTGGATATTGCCGAGAAGCAAAAAATCCGCATCGACGTTGACGCGCTGGCCGCCCGCCTGGGTTGCCCGGTGATTCCACTGGTCTCGACGCGCGGGCGCGGTATCGAAGCCTTAAAAATGGCCGTCGACCGCCACCAGCAAAATACGTCGCTTGAACTGGTGCACTACCCGCAGCCGCTGCTGCGTGAAGCCGAAAAGCTGGCTCAGGAGATGGCGCGGGAGATCCCGCAGCGTCAGCGTTGCTGGCTGGGTCTGCAGATGCTGGAGGGCGATATTTACAGCCGCGAGTACGCCGGAAACGCTGCGCATAAGCTCGACGATGCCCTGGCAAATCTGAGCGCGGAAATTGACGATCCGGCGCTGCATATCGCGGATGCCCGCTATCAGAGCATTGCCGCCATCTGCGATGCCGTCAGCAACACGCTCACCGCTGAGCCAAGCCGCTTCACCACCGCGATGGACAAAATCATCCTCAGCCGCGTGCTGGGGCTGCCCATCTTCTTATTTGTCATGTACCTGATGTTCCTGCTGGCGATCAACATCGGCGGCGCATTACAACCCATCTTTGACGCCGGGTCCGTGGCTATCTTTATTCACGGTATTCAGTGGCTGGGCTATACCCTGCATTTACCGGACTGGCTAACCGTTTTCCTTGCCCAGGGGCTGGGTGGCGGTATCAACACCGTGCTGCCGCTGGTCCCGCAAATCGGCATGATGTATCTGTTCCTCTCCTTCCTTGAAGATTCCGGCTATATGGCGCGAGCGGCATTCGTCATGGACCGCTTGATGCAGGCGCTGGGGCTACCGGGGAAATCCTTCGTTCCGCTGATTGTCGGCTTCGGCTGCAACGTGCCGTCGGTCATGGGCGCGCGCACGCTGGATGCGCCTCGTGAACGCCTGATGACCATCATGATGGCGCCGTTTATGTCCTGCGGCGCGCGCCTGGCGATCTTCGCCGTGTTCGCCGCCGCGTTCTTTGGTCAGAATGGCGCGCTGGCGGTCTTCTCGCTGTATCTGCTCGGCATCGTGATGGCTATCCTGACCGGTCTGATGCTCAAACACACCATTATGCGCGGCGAAGCATCGCCGTTTGTGATGGAGCTGCCGGTCTACCACGTCCCGCATATCAAAAGCCTGGTCATCCAGACCTGGCAGCGGCTGAAAGGCTTTGTGCTGCGCGCGGGTAAAGTTATCGTCATCGTCAGTATCTTCCTTAGCGCCCTGAACAGCTTCTCGCTCAACGGTAAGCTGGTGGATAACATTAACGATTCGGCGCTGGCCTCCGTCAGTCGTATTATCACGCCGATTTTTAAACCGATCGGCGTGCATGAAGACAACTGGCAGGCCACCGTCGGGCTGTTTACCGGCGCAATGGCGAAAGAAGTGGTCGTCGGCACGCTGAACACGCTCTACACCGCCGAAGACATTCAGAACGAAGCGTTTAATCCTCAGGAATTCCACCTCGGCGACGAACTGCTGGCCGCGCTGGACGAAACCTGGCAGAGCCTGAAAGATACCTTCAGCCTGAGCGTCCTGGCTAACCCTATTGAAGCCAGCAAAGGCGATGGTGAAATGGAAACCGGCGCCATGGGCGTCATGGGCAGCAAATTCGGCAGCGCGGCCGCCGCCTACAGCTACCTGATTTTCGTTCTGCTCTATATTCCGTGCATCTCGGTGATGGGGGCTATCGCTCGCGAATCCAGCCGTGGCTGGATGTCATTCTCCATCCTGTGGGGACTGAACATCGCCTACTCGCTCTCGACGCTGTACTACCAGACCGTGAGTTTCAGCCAGCATCCGCGCTACAGTCTGGTGTGTATCCTGGCGGTGGTGCTGTTTAACATCCTGGTCTTTGCTCTGTTACGCCGGGCACGCAGCCGGGTTGATATCTCTCTGCTGGCCACGCGTAAAACGCCGTCATCCTGCTGTCAGAGTCCGGCAGGCGATTGTCACTAAGGAGTCATCATGGCGTCGTTGATTGAAGTACGCGATATGCTGGCCCTGCAGGGGCGTATGCAGGCGACACAACTCAGCGCTCACCTGCATGCTCCGCAGCCGCTGGTCGAGGCCATGCTGAGTCGTCTGGAAGCCATGGGGAAAGCCGTGCGCATAACGGAAGACGCGGACGGCTGTTTGTCCGGCAGCTGCAAAAGTTGCCCTGAGGGAAAAGCCTGCTTGCAAGAGTGGTGGGCGCTACGCTGATCGCCCTTGGGCAATCAGCCTCTGAGCAATAAAACCAAAGCGGGTCCTGAGACCCGCTTTTGCTTATTTGTAGACGTCGGCGTTAGCGTGAACGGTTTTCTCGTTTTTCGAACCGGCAATCACCACAAAGTACTTGCCGCCCAGCTCATCCGCCTTCTTCGACAGATCGCGCTTTGCATCCATCGGTGACGTTGTTTTTGAGGTCGTAATGCTGCCGATTTTCGTCAGCTTCATTGACGCCACTTCATCTTTTTGAATCTCTTTCGCTGCAAACGCGCCAAAAGACAGGGACCCAATCACCAGAGATGCGACAATACCCGTAATAAGTTTCATAGCCTGAACTCTCCATAAGGTTGTTTTTATAGGCCACGGCGGCGACAGAAACGCATGCTCCCCGTGACAACCTAAGTATTGCTATGGTCGGGATTTTTGCCACAGCCGGCTAAAAATAATTGCGCAGGCGATTTTTCAACGCCACCAGCGGCTCACAGAACGCCTGCGGGTGCGAGATGAACGGCGCATGGGCCGCTTTTTCAAAGACCATAGATTCACTCTGCGGCCATAATGCATCCAGAACCGGCACAATTTTGCGCGGTACCAGGCCATCCAGTCGGCCATACAGCCGCAGGAATGGCAGGGTGATTGCGGCCAGCGGCTGGCGTAAATCGGCCGTTTTAAGGATCTCCAGTCCGCCGTTCAACACTTCTGCGGACGGCATCGGCAACGACAGCACGGTACTTTTCAACGCCCGGGCATCCTGGCGAGCGCTTTCCGTCCCCAGCGTTTGCAGCGCCAGAAACCGCTCCACGGTACGCTGGAAATCTTCGCTCAACTGCTGCTGAAAGCCACTTAGCACCTCCGCTTTGATCCCGGGCCAGTCGCCATCGGCGCCAAAACAGGGTGAGGACGCCACGGTGACCAGCGCCTGTACGCGTCCGGGGTGTTGCAAGGCAATCTGACTGGCCACCAACCCGCCGAGGCTCCAGCCCAGCCAGATAGCCTGCTCCGGGGCCTGGCTCAGTACCTGCTGTGCCATCTCTTCCAGCGACAGAGCGCCAAAGCCGCTGCTACGACCATATCCCGGCAGGTCAACCAGATGCAGCGTAAAGTGCGAGGCCAGTTCCGGCGTCACGCAATCCCATACCCTGGCATTCAGCCCCCATCCGTGCAGGAGCACAAGATGACAATTTCCTTCCCCCACGGTTTGCCACCAGATGTCGTTCATCAGTTACTGTTCTCTTTCCACCATTACGAGGTGAAATATGCTAACAGCACACAGCTTATGCTGGCTATGCCAAATGCCGGTGGCGATCGCCAGCTGGGGAATCTGCTCCTGCTGCGCGACCTCGCTGGCGCTTACCCATTCGCTTTGCCCACGGTGCGGCCTGCCTGCAGCGGTCAGCAGAGTCCCCTGCGGCCGCTGCCTGCGGAATCCGCCGCCGTGGCAACGGCTGGTGACGGTCAATGATTACCGGCCACCGCTGAGCGGTTTGATCCATCAGCTTAAGTTTTCCCGTCGCCCGGAACTGGCGTCAGCGCTGGCACGACTGCTGCTATTACGCGTTCGCCAGAGGGAAGGATTCCCTCGACCAGACCGGCTCGTCAGCGTCCCGCTATGGCAGCGACGTCAATGGCGACGAGGCTTCAATCAAAGCGACCTGCTATGCCGACCGTTGGCTTACTGGCTGCAGTGCGCCTGGCACCATGACGCTGTACGTCGCCAGCGACGCACTGCGACCCAGCACCACCTCTCTGCACGCTTGCGTAAACAGAACCTGAAAAATGCCTTTCAGCTTGAAATATCGGTGCGCGGCCTCCATATCGCCATTGTGGATGATGTCGTCACAACCGGAAGCACCGTCGCTGAAATATCCCGCCTGCTTTTGCGAAACGGCGCCGCGACGGTTCAGGTATGGTGTATATGCCGTACCTTGTAGACCCCTGCTGATGGGCGTATTATAACCAAGTAAAATAGTCAACTATTAGGCCAACGCTATGATCCGTATTTCCGATGCTGCACAAGCGCACTTTGCCAAATTGCTGGTAAATCAGGAAGAAGGGACACAAATTCGCGTATTTGTGATTAATCCCGGCACCCCAAACGCTGAGTGCGGCGTATCCTATTGCCCACCGGATGCGGTGGAAGACACCGACACGGCGCTGAAGTTTGAGCAACTGACTGCGTATGTCGACGAACTCAGCGCGCCGTATCTGGAAGACGCTGAAATTGACTTCGTTACCGATCAGCTTGGCTCTCAGCTGACGCTGAAAGCACCGAACGCCAAGATGCGCAAAGTTTCCGACGATGCTCCGCTGATGGAACGCGTTGAATACCTGCTGCAATCACAGATTAACCCGCAGCTGGCCGGCCACGGCGGACGCGTTACGCTGATGGAAATCACCGAAGACGGTCTGGCCATCCTGCAGTTCGGCGGCGGTTGTAACGGCTGTTCAATGGTCGATGTGACCCTGAAAGAAGGGATCGAGAAACAGCTGCTCAACGAATTCCCTGAGCTGAAAGGCGTGCGCGATCTGACCGAACACCAGCGCGGCGAGCACTCTTACTACTAAGTCCCCCCTCTTCCCGATGTTAAGCCCGGCGGCATTTGCCCAGCCGGGCCGCCCCTGCCGATGTTACCGCACAACATTTCCCCCTGAACCACCCGGCAAAAACCCGGGAAAGAGTATGACTTAAGTCTCATATTTAAAATTTTACCCCGACGGGTGATTCTCAACCTGCATATGTTACCCGTATCATCTCTTTCAGGCACCGCTGCTATAAAAATAGCCAGCTATCCTTTCCTACAGGAGTGATAGTCGATTTTATGGCGCCACACCGTTTGCCGGCTCAGGCAGAGCAAACGAAAAAGATTGAAATTTGACGTTACCCATAACAAATGTAAGGCCAGGTAAATTATGCCATTAGTCATCGTTGCTATCGGGGTTGCCCTGCTGTTGCTGCTGATGATCCGTTTCAAGATGAACGGCTTCATCGCTCTGGTTCTGGTGGCACTCGCCGTCGGACTTATGCAAGGTATGCCTCTGGATAAAGTCATCGTATCCATTAAAAACGGCGTTGGGGGAACCCTCGGCAGTCTCGCGCTGATCATGGGCTTTGGCGCTATGCTCGGTAAGCTGTTGGCGGATTGCGGCGGCGCTCAGCGAATTGCCACAACCTTAATCGCTAAGTTCGGGAAAAAGCACATCCAGTGGGCAGTCGTGCTGACCGGTTTTACCGTCGGCTTCGCGCTGTTCTACGAAGTGGGCTTTGTGCTGATGCTGCCGCTGGTGTTCACCATTGCCGCGTCTGCCCGCATTCCGCTGCTGTACGTCGGCGTTCCAATGGCGGCCGCGCTCTCCGTGACTCACGGTTTCCTGCCTCCGCACCCGGGCCCAACGGCGATTGCCACTATCTTCCACGCTGATATGGGTAAGACCCTGCTGTACGGTACGATTCTGGCTATCCCGACGGTTATCCTTGCCGGTCCGGTTTTCGCTCGCTTCCTGAAAGGCATTGATAAGCCGATTCCGGAAGGGCTGCACAACCCGAAAACCTTCAGCGAAGAAGAGATGCCGGGCTTTGGCGTCAGCGTCTGGACTTCACTGGTACCGGTGATCCTGATGGCGATGCGTGCCGTTGCCGAGATGATCCTGCCGAAAGGCCACGCCTTCCTGCCGGTTGCCGAGTTCTTCGGCGACCCGGTAATGGCGACCCTGATTGCGGTTCTCATCGCCCTGTTCACCTTCGGCCTGAACCGTGGGCGTTCCATGGAGCAGATCAACGACACGCTGACCTCTTCGATCAAAATTATCGCCATGATGCTGTTGATCATCGGCGGCGGCGGCGCCTTCAAACAGGTGCTGGTGGATAGCGGCATGGATAAATACATCGCCTCTATCATGCATGAATCCAACATGTCCCCGCTGTTTATGGCCTGGTCTATCGCGGCGGTACTGCGTATTGCGCTCGGTTCTGCGACCGTTGCCGCCATCACCGCCGGCGGGATTGCCGCACCGCTGATTGCCACCACCGGCGTCAGCCCGGAACTGATGGTTATTGCGGTTGGTTCCGGCAGCGTTATCTTCTCTCACGTGAACGATCCAGGCTTCTGGCTGTTTAAGGAATACTTCAACCTGACCATCGGCGAAACCATCCGGTCGTGGTCGGTGCTGGAAACCATTATCTCAGTCTGCGGCCTGGTTGGCTGTCTGCTGCTGGGGATGGTGGTGTAAGCCAGACGTCAGCATAAAAAAGGCCGGGTCCGCATACGCGACCCGGCCTTTTTGTTGGCCCTTTCTCACACCGTTTCCCCGGTATCACCGGAGAAACGGCGGCACTATTTCTTCTTAGCGACCGCTTTGCGCCGCTTATCCAGATCCTTAATCAGCTTATTCACCCGCTCATCGGCAAACATCTGCTCAAGGGTCGTGGAGAGCTTACGCCGCCAGTTCGGATATTCGCTGCTGGTTCCCGGGATATTGACCGGGGTGGCCATTTCCAGCCAGTCTTCCGGCTGTAGCCCCAACAATGCGCTGTTGCTGTCCGCAATGTAACGCTGCATACCGCGATTGAGGGTCGAGGTCATCGCCATCAGCGAGGCATTATGCCCGGCGCGTTTAGGCAGGCAGCCATATTGATGCAGCGCATCCAGTAGCCCCTGCTTCGCCAGTTCACGATCCTGATACAGGCCACGCAGAACCCCTTCATCCGGATACAGACCTAACGATTTACCCAGCGTCAGGTCTCCGCTTTCCCAGTAACCGCGCAGCGTTGGCAGGTCATGCGTTGTCGCCACCGCCATTGATTGTTCCGGATACGTCTGCGGCGCGCGGAACGTCTTCTCATGGTCATTTTCGAAATAGAGCACTTTGTAGGAATAGACGCCGCTCTTACGCAGCTTGCCGACAATCTCCACCGGTACGGTACCCAGATCTTCGCCAATCACCATACAGCGATGACGCTGACTTTCCAGTGCCATAATCGATAACAGATCATCGACCGGATACTGCACATAGGCACCGTGGTCAGCGGTTTCACCATACGGAATCCACCACAGACGCAGAACCGACATCACGTGGTCGATGCGCAAGGCACCGCAGTTTTGCATGTTGGCGCGCAGCAGCTCAATAAACGGCTCATAGGCACGGGCGACGATGATATGCGGATCCATCGGCGGCAGACCCCAGTTTTGTCCCAGCGGGCCAAGAATGTCCGGCGGCGCCCCGACGGAGGCTTTCAGACAATACAGTTCGCGGTCGCACCAGGTTTCCGAACCGCCTTCCGCCACGCCCACCGCCAGATCGCGGTACAGGCCAATCGGCATCGCGTCGTGCTGGCTGGTGTGCCAGCATTCGGCGAACTGGCAATACGCCAGCCACTGCAGCCAGAGGTAGAAACTCACCTCGTCGGCCTGCTCGGTGCAGAACGCTTTCACTTCCGGGCTGTTGATATCCTGATACGCTTTTGGCCAGGCAGGCCAGCCCCAGCGCAGCGGATCTTGCTGTACCTGCCAGGCGTGCAGGGCGTCATACGCCGCCTGCCAGTACAGGCTTTCGCCTTCACGAAGCACGAACTGGCGGAACTCCGTCATCGCCTCATCGTGACGGGCGGAAAATCGCTTCCAGGCCATGCGCAGCGCGGTCATTTTCAACGCGGTCACGGCGGTATAATCCACATCATCGGTTTGACGCGCGGCCTGTAATGCCCGCTGCGTCTCCGGCGATTGCCACCAGGCCTGCGCCTCTTTGCTCAGGCGAAAATCATCGACCGCGTTAACGTCAATATAGATAACGTTCAGCCAGCGCCGTGAGGATGGGCTGTAGGGACTGGCGCTCTCCGGGTTGGCCGGGTAGAGCGCATGAATCGGGTTAAGGCCGATAAACGCGCCGCCGCGCCGGGAAATCTCCGGCAGCATCGTGCGTAAATCGCCAAAATCGCCGATTCCCCAGTTTTTCTCCGAGCGCAGCGTATAAAGCTGTACGCAGGCGCCCCACAGTTTTTGCCCCTCTTTCAGGGCCTGTGGTTCATAGCAACGCACCGGCGTCACAATCGCCCGACAATGCCAGCGTTCGCCATCCTGAGTCAGGGTCAGCGAATGATAGCCTTCCGGCAGTTTGGCCGGCAGCGGGAGGGTCTCCCCTCCACGCACTTTGCCTTGATACTGTTTCCCCTCTTCGGTGGTGAGGATCCACTGGAATTCCCCACGACCGGCGACCGGCAGCGACATTTTCTTGCCGTGTGTGAAAACCTGCACCGGCGGCAGCGGGTCAACCGCCACTTTCGTGGCGGTTGTTGTACGATGCATCGCATCCAGCAGACGTTGTTTAGTCGCCGCAGCAATTGACTGCGGCTTACCGTGCGCATTGATGTAGTCAGGACTTATTCCCGCCGCCAGCGCGGCGTTATCAAGGCGTTTAGTCTCCATAGGCCTGTCCTTAGCGTTTTGCCTGCCAGATACGTTGTTGATAGTCGCGAATTGAGCGGTCGGAGCTGAACATGCCGCAGCGCGCGGTATTCAGAATCGTCGCGCGAGTCCAGGCTTCCTGGTCACGGTATAACTCATCCACCTGTTTCTGCGCGGCAACATACGCTTCGAAGTCCGCCAGCACCAGGTACGGGTCGCCGCCTTTCAGCAGGCTGTGCAGCATCTGGTCGAAAGCATGCTTGTCGCCATCGCTATACTTGCCGCTTTCCAGCTCTTTCAGGACCGCATCCAGCAGCTTGTCCTTTTTACGCCATTTCAGCGGGTCATAACCTTTCGCTTTCAGCGCCTTAACTTCTTCAACGGTGTTACCAAAGATAAAGATATTCTCTTCGCCGACCTGTTCGGCGATTTCAACGTTCGCACCATCAAGAGTCCCGACGGTCAGCGCGCCGTTCAGCGCCAGCTTCATGTTGCCGGTACCGGAGGCTTCTTTCCCCGCCGTGGAGATCTGTTCTGAGACATCCGCCGCTGGAATCAGCATTTCCGCCGCAGAGACGCAGTAATCCGGCAGGAAGACCACTTTCAGCTTGTCGCCCACCAGCGGATCGTTATTCACCGCCTGCGCCACCTTGTTGATAGCAAAAATAATATTTTTTGCCAGGTAGTAGCCCGGTGCGGCTTTCGCCCCGAACAGGAACACGCGTGGCACGCGGTCCGCCTGCGGGTTTTCACGAATCTCTTTGTACTGCGCCAGAATGTTCAGCAGATTGAGATGCTGACGCTTGTACTCGTGCAGACGCTTAATCTGGATATCGAAAATCGCCTGCGGGTTGATCTCGATGCCGGTACGCGTCTTAACAAACTCAGCCAGGCGAACTTTGTTAGCCAGCTTAATCTCACGGTAGGTCTGGCGGAACGCAGCATCGTCAGCATATTTCTCCAGATGGATCAGCTGATCGAGGTCGTTAGCCCACTCTTTCTTCAGCGTCTTATCCAGCAGCGCGGCCAGTTCCGGGTTGCACTGTTTAATCCAGCGGCGCGGCGTAATACCGTTGGTCACGTTGTGGAACTTATTCGGCCACAGCTGGTGATATTCCGGGAACAGATCTTTCACCACCAGGTCGGAGTGCAGCGCGGCAACGCCGTTGACCGCAAAGCCGCTGACCACGCACATGTTCGCCATGCGAACCTGCTTGTCATGCACCACCGCCAGTTTCGCCCACACCTGCTTATCGCCAGGCCAGGTTTTCTCGACCAGCTTCTTAAATCTGTCATTAATCTCTTTAATGATCTGCATATGACGCGGCAGCAGGGCTTTTACCAGCTTCTCGTCCCAGCACTCCAGCGCTTCAGGCATCAGCGTGTGGTTGGTATAGGCGAAAGTTTTGCTGGTGATGGCCCAGGCGTCATCCCAGCTCAGCTGGTGCTCATCGATCAGCACGCGCAGCAGTTCAGGAATGGCGATGGTCGGGTGGGTATCGTTGAGCTGGATTACTTCGTAATCCGCCAGCTCTGCCAGCTTACGACCCGCAAGATGGTGGCGACGCAAAATATCGGCAACCGAACAGGCGCACTGGAAGTATTGCTGCATTAAGCGCAGCTTTTTCCCTGCCTGATGGTTATCGTTCGGGTAAAGCACTTTAGTCAGTTTTTCCGCGTCGATACCCTGCTGCTCTGCGCGCAGGAAATCGCCATCGTTAAATTTGGTCAGGTTAAATGGATGCGCATGGGTCGCCTGCCACAGACGCAGCGGCTGCGCCACGTTATTGCGGTACCCCAGCACCGGCAGATCCCAGGCCTGGCCGGTAATCACGAACGCCGGTTCCCAGGCGCCGCTTTTGCTGACCTTACCGCCGATCCCAACCTGCACATCCAGCTGTTCGTTATGACGGAACCACGGGTAGCGGCTACGCCCCCAGTCATCCGGTGCTTCAACCTGCTGGCCATCTTCGAAAGACTGGCGGAACAGACCATACTGATAATTCAGGCCATAGCCGGTTGCCGACTGGCCAACGGTCGCCATGGAGTCGAGGAAACATGCTGCCAGACGGCCCAGACCACCGTTGCCGAGGCCCGGATCGATCTCTTCTTCCAGCAGATCGGTCAGGTGAATGTCATGAGCCTTCAGCTCATCGCTCACCCCTTGATACCAACCCAGGTTCAACAGGTTGTTGCCGGTCAGGCGACCGATCAAAAACTCCATAGAGATGTAGTTGACGTGACGCTGCCCTTTGGCCGGTTTCGCCACCGGTTGAGCGGCCAACAGCTCGGCAAGCGCGCCGCTTACGGCGTGCCACCACTGACGCTGAGTCATCTCAGAAGCGGACTGTAAGCCAAAATGCTGCCACTGACGGGTCAGTGCAGCCTGAAACTGATCTTTATTAAAAGAAGTCTGTGACATAAGAAATCCGGGTCCTTTACTAAAACGTTGGCGTTAGTGTGCCGACCTCCTGAAGCAACGTCCTCATCCCGATGGGGATTAGGCAGGGAGGAGCAGCAGGGATGAGCGAAAAGTGTGATCGTGGCCACTATAACGGTAGCTCTCCGTCAGAAACATGCTGAAAAATTCACCACACAGAAACACTATGTTGCTCTTCACCATCAGAAGAATATTTGTTACAGGCCGAGACAAAGCGTTGGATAAAACACCATTCCGCAATTATCACGAAATAAAAATAAGCATTGTGTAAAAATAATCCTGCCTGATGACACAAATACGCCAAAACGATTATTTATAAGATTTCCCTTAAATTAACTTAATAAAAACATACAACTACGAAAAAATGGAGTGAATGCCATTTTACTTGTGCCGGGTGCGGGGAAAACCCAGTAACCACGCACGCTGGTACCGGTTTTACAACGAAAGGACTTTAATTGGGAATTTGTGACCTGGTGCAAATTCAAGAGCATAAAATTCGGACATAACTTGCAATAATTTTCATTATCGCCGACCTTAATAGTCATTAATTACGAAGCGCAAAAAAAATCGCAAATCCTCTCTTGCACAGCGAAATGATTAACTATGTTGATTCCGTCTAAATTAAGTCGCCCAGTCCGCCTTGAACACACCGTGGTTCGCGAGCGATTGCTGGCTAAACTTTCCGGCGCGAACAATTACCGTCTCGTGTTGGTCACCAGCCCCGCTGGGTACGGCAAGACAACGCTCATCTCTCAGTGGGCGGCGGGGAAAAATGAACTTGGCTGGTTTTCGCTGGATGAAGGCGATAACCAACAGGAGCGTTTTGCCAGTTATCTGATCGCCTCTGTTCAGCAGGCTACCGGCGGCCACTGCGTGGCCAGCGAAACCATGGTGCAGAAACGCCAGTATGCCAGCCTGCCCTCGCTTTTCGCGCAGCTGTTTATTGAGCTTGCCGACTGGCAGCGCCCGCTGTATCTGGTGATTGATGATTATCATCTGATCAACAATCCGGTGATTCACGATGCGATGCGCTTCTTCCTCCGTCATCAACCGGAGAATATGACCCTGGTGGTGCTCTCGCGTAACCTGCCGCAGCTCGGCATTGCCAACCTGCGCGTGCGCGATCAGCTGCTGGAAATCGGCAGCCAGCAGCTGGCATTTACCCATCAGGAAGCAAAACTCTTTTTCGACTGTCGTCTGGCTTCGCCGATTGAAGCTGAAGACAGCAGCAGGCTGTGCGACGACGTCGCCGGCTGGGCCACGGCGCTTCAGCTTATTGCTCTGTCCGCCCGCCAGAATAACTCCTCCGCCCACCACTCAGCCCGTCGTCTTGCCGGTATTAATGCCAGCCATCTCTCCGATTATCTGGTGGATGAGGTCCTGGATAATGTCGACGCGCGGACGCGTAACGTTTTGCTGAAAAGCTCGCTGCTGCGTTCAATGAACGATGCGCTCATCGTTCGCGTGACCGGGGAAGAAAACGGGCAAATGCAGCTGGAAGAGATTGAACGTCAGGGCCTGTTCATGCAGCGGATGGACGATTCCGGCGAATGGTTCCGCTATCACCCCCTGTTTGGCAATTTCCTGCGCCAGCGCTGCCAGTGGGAGCTGGCAACCGAATTACCTGAAATTCACCGCTCTGCCGCCGAAGGCTGGATGGCGCTGGGCTTCCCGAGTGAAGCCATTCATCATGCGCTGGCGGCCGGCGATGCGAAAATGCTGCGCGATATTTTACTGAATCATGCCTGGGGCATGTTTAACCACAGCGAACTGGGACTGCTCGAACAATCGCTGGCGGCGCTGCCGTGGTCAAACCTGCTGGAAAATCCGCGTCTGCTCCTGCTGCAGGCCTGGCTGATGCAAAGCCAGCACCGTTACAGCGAAGTCAACACCCTGCTGGCGCGCGCCGAGCAGGAGATGGACATGAAAATGGATACCGCGATGCATGGCGATTTCAACGCCCTGCGTGCACAGGTGGCCATTAATGCGGGCGATCAGGAAGAGGCCGAGCGTCTGGCCATGGTCGCGTTAGAAGAGCTGCCGTTGGCCAGCTACTATAGCCGAATTGTTGCGACATCGGTCCACGGTGAAGTGCTGCATTGTAAAGGCCAGTTAAGTAAATCTCTGGCGGTCATGCAACAGACGGAACAGATGGCCCGCCGCCACGATATCTGGCACTACGCGCTGTGGAGCATGATCCAGCAAAGCGAGATTCTCTTTGCCCAGGGCTTCCTGCAGGCCGCCTGGGAAGTGCAGGAGAAAGCTTTCCAGCTTATCCGCGAACAGCATCTCGAGCAGCTGCCGATGCATGAATTCCTGCTACGTATTCGCTCACAGCTGCTGTGGGCCTGGGCGCGGCTGGATGAAGCGGAAGCGTCCGCACGTAATGGCATGGATGTCCTGTCAAGCTATCAGCCGCAGCAGCAGCTGCAGTGTCTGGCCCTGATGGTGCAGTGCTCGCTGGCCCGCGGCGATTTGGATAACGCCCGCAGCCACCTCAACCGCCTGGAGAACCTGCTCGGCAATGGTCACTATCATAGCGACTGGGTATCAAACGCCGATAAAGTCCGGGTGATCTACTGGCAGATGGTCGGTGATAAAGCCGCGGCCGCCAACTGGCTGCGCCAGACGCCGAAACCGGAATTCGCCAATAACCACTTCCTGCAAAGCCAGTGGCGCAACATTGCCCGGGCGCAAATTCTGCTGGGTGATTTTGACTCGGCGGAAATGGTGCTGGAAGAGTTGAACGACAATGCCCGCTCTTTGCGTTTGATGAGCGATATTAACCGCAACCTGCTGCTGCTCAACCAGCTTTACTGGCAGGCGGGACGGAAAAGCGAAGCGCAAAAAGTCCTGCTGGAGGCGCTTGCACTCGCCAACCGCACCGGGTTTATCAACCACTTTGTGATTGAAGGCGAAGCCATGGCGCAGCAGCTGCGCCAGCTGATTCAGCTTAATACGCTGCCGGAGCTGGAACAGCATCGCGCCCAGCGCATCCTGCGCGATATCAACCAGCACCATCGCCACAAGTTTGCCCACTTTGATGAGGGCTTTGTCGAACGGCTACTGAGTCATCCGGAAGTCCCGGAACTGATTCGCACCAGCCCGCTGACCCAGCGTGAATGGCAGGTACTGGGGCTGATCTATTCCGGCTACAGCAACGAACAGATTGCCGGTGAGCTGGACGTGGCGGCCACGACCATTAAAACCCACATTCGTAATCTGTATCAGAAGCTGGGAGTCGCCCACCGCCAGGATGCGGTACAGCACGCCCAGCGGCTGCTTAAAATGATGGGATACGGCGTTTAACGCCGTTTAGCACAGTTCCAGCTGAAGGTTGTTGTCCGTAATCACCTTCAGTACGCCTGCCGGCGGCATCACATCGGTGTAGACCGCATCGACCATGCTGATGCTGCCCATATTCACCATCGCATTGCGGCCAAATTTCGAGTGATCCACTACCAGCATCACGTGGCGCGAGTTTTCAATAATCGCGCGTTTGGTGCGAACTTCGTGGTAATCAAACTCCAGCAGCGAACCGTCGCTGTCTACGCCGCTGATACCGAGAATGCCGAAATCAAGGCGAAACTGGGAGATAAAGTCCAGCGTCGCCTCGCCGATAATGCCGCCATCCCGACTGCGCAGCTCGCCGCCCGCCAGAATAATGCGGAAATCCTCTTTCACCATCAGCGTGGTGGCCACGTTCAGGTTGTTGGTGACGATACGCAGATCGTTATGCTCCAGCAGCGCATGTGCAACCGCTTCCGGCGTGGTGCCGATATCGATAAACAGTGTCGCGCCATCGGGGATCTGGCTGGCCACCTTGCGGGCAATACGCTCTTTTTCCTGCGTCTGGGTGGCCTTCCTGTCGTGCCAGGAGGTATTTACCGAACTGGAAGGCAGCGCGGCTCCGCCGTGGTGGCGCAGGATCATCTTCTGTTCGGCGAGGTCATTCAGGTCACGACGAATGGTCTGTGGGCTGACGGCAAACTGCTCAACCAGCTCTTCCGTACTGACATATCCCTGTTTTTTTACCAGCTCGATAATGGCGTCATGACGTTGTGTTTGTTTCATGAAATATCCCTGGGATTATAAGACTCGCATAAAGGCGCTGTCGTTGCAGAGAGCCGGGTAAGACGGCCCTATGTTCGCTTTCGCACATGTTGCGTATCGACAAACGCCATCGCCAGCCCGGTCAGGAGACCCGCCACATGCGCACCGTTCGCAATCGACATGCCAAAAACATCAAACCATCCAGCAATTAACCACACTAAAGAGAAGAGTATCAAGCCACGCTGCAAATAGACGCCGCTTTGCGGATCCCGTTCTCCACGCAGCCAGACATAGCCCATCAGCGCATACACGACGCCGGATAACCCACCAAACCAGGGGCCGCTAAACTGGTGCTGAATAAACCCGCTTAACAAGGCGCTAATGACGGTAATGACCACCAGCTTGCCGCTGCCGATGCGTTTCTCCACCGCCCCGCCAAGGTACCACCACCATAGCAGGTTAAACAGGATATGCATCAGCGAGAAGTGCATGAAAGCATGGCTAAAGTAGCGCCAGACTTCAAATTTCAGCGACGGGTCATACGGCCAGGCCAGCAGCAACATTACCGGCTGGTCGCCGAGGATATTTTGCAGCGCAAAGACCGCAATGCAGACGAGCAGAATCGCCCATGTAAACGGCCCGGCGTTGTGGCGCAGGGTGGCAAAAAAGGGAAAGCGCTGGTAGCGCAGCCCGCTATTGGTGTGCCCGGATTGCCAGCTGGCCGCCAGATAACGCGGATCGGCAGGGTTTTCCAGGAAGCGAGCCAGTTCAGCCTGCACCCGCCCGGCCTGACTCTCATCGGCCAGCCAGACATCGCTCTGATCATGCTGCTGAATGGTCAGGATAACGCCCTGTGTCGCCATGTAGTCGACAAACGCCTGGGCCACACGCGGGTTAGCAAAAGAGGTAATCATTAACATACAGCGGATCGCTTATTCCACACAAAGGGGGCTAGTATATACGAGTTTGCAGGAGTGGCGCGCCCGGGACGTCCTTGAACAACACATCCGCAGCCATGCCATCTGAAACAAGACGGGAATAACGGTATGACGTGCTAACGCTTAAAGCGCGCCATGTTCCACTTCCGCCGGGAAATGACGATGCCACGCATCGAACCCGCCATCCACGCTGTAAACCTTGTCATAGCCCTGCTGTAGCAGATACTGCGCGGCGCCTTTACTGCTATTGCCGTGGTAACACATCACCATCACCGCGGTGTCAACGTCGTTATCGCGCATGAACGCGCCCAGCGTATCGTTGGTCAGATGAAACGCACCCGGCGTATGTCCCATCGCAAAACTCTGCGGATCGCGGATATCCACCAGCACCGCCATTGCCTGATGCAGTTTCTGGTGCGCTTCTTCAACATTGATACATTCAAAGTGGTCCATGTGCTCTTTCTCTATATAGCGGAATGATATTGCTGACCCGTTACCGGCCATGATTCTACTACCTAGTTTACCGTCAGACGGGAAATAAACGCCAATATGTTACACGCATCACTCTGAAATGTTTTTTTGATGTTACCAATGGCGCGTTTGTTTGCTATATTGAGCGATAACGAACATTTATGAGCTTAAACGAAAGTGCCAGAGGTAGCGAACGTGGAAACCAAAGATCTGATTGTGATAGGGGGAGGCATCAACGGTGCCGGTATCGCGGCAGACGCCGCCGGGCGTGGTTTATCCGTACTGATGCTGGAAGCACGCGATCTCGCCTGCGCCACTTCCAGCGCCAGTTCGAAGCTGATTCACGGCGGGCTGCGCTACCTCGAACACTACGAATTCCGCCTCGTCAGCGAAGCGCTGGCCGAACGTGAAGTGCTGTTAAAAATGGCGCCGCATCTCGCCTTTCCGATGCGCTTTCGTCTGCCGCATCGCCCGCACCTGCGTCCGGCATGGATGATCCGTATTGGTCTGTTTATGTACGATCACCTGGGGAAACGTACCAGCTTACCCGGCTCAACCGGCTTGCGATTTGGCGCAGAATCGGTATTAAAACCTGAAATCGTGCGCGGTTTCGAATATTCCGACTGCTGGGTCGACGATGCGCGTCTGGTACTGGCTAACGCGCAGATGGTGGTACGCAAAGGTGGCGAGGTCCGGACCCGTACCCGGGCAATTTCGGCGAAACGTGAAAACGGCCTGTGGATTGTCGAGGCGGAGGATATCGATACCGGCGAGAAATTCACCTGGCAGGCCCGTGGCCTGGTCAATGCGACCGGCCCGTGGGTCAAACACTTCTTTGACGAAGGGATGCACCTGCGCTCACCGTACGGCATTCGCTTGATTAAGGGCAGCCATATTGTGGTGCCGCGCGTGCACACCCAGAAGCAGGCCTACATTCTGCAAAACGAAGACAAACGCATTGTGTTCGTGATCCCATGGATGGATGAGTTCTCGATAATCGGTACCACCGACGTTGAGTACAACGGCGATCCGCAGAAAGTGGCGATCGATGACAACGAGATCAACTATCTGCTGAACGCCTATAACGCACACTTCAAAAAGACGCTGTCCCGTGACGATATCGTCTGGACCTACTCCGGCGTCCGTCCGCTGTGCGACGATGAATCGGATTCGCCGCAGGCGATTACCCGCGATTACACCCTGGATATCCATGACGAACAGGGCCAGGCGCCGCTGCTGTCGGTATTTGGCGGCAAGCTGACGACCTATCGCAAGCTGGCCGAGCACGCGCTGGAAAAACTGACGCCCTACTACAAAGGCATCGGTCCGGCCTGGACCAAAACCGCGGTGCTGCCCGGCGGGGATATCGACGGTGACCGCGACGATTACGCGGCCAAACTGCGCCGCCGGTTCTCATTTATCAGCGAATCGATGGCGCGTCACTATGCCCGCACCTACGGCAGCAACAGCGAGCTGATCCTCGCAGAGGCGGCATCGGTAGCGGATTTGGGTGAAGATTTTGGTCATGAGTTCTATGAAGCCGAGCTGAAATACCTGGTGGAGCATGAGTGGGTACGCACTCTTGAGGATGCCATCTGGCGCCGGACGAAACAGGGCATGTGGCTGAATGACCAGCAGCAGGCGCGGATCGGCGAATGGCTGGCGCAGCACGCGGGAAAGTCTGAGCTTTCGCTGGCGTCGTAAGCCACCACAACCTGCGCCTGCGGGGAGTTTACGCATAGAATGCATAAAAAACGGGGCCAGTGGCCCCGTTTTCACTGCGTAACCGGCTACAGCCTTACCGGGTCGATATGCCAGATATGGTCGGCGTATTCCTGAATCGTACGGTCAGAAGAGAAATAGCCCATGTTGGCGATATTATGCATCGCTTTCATCGCCCACTCTTCCGGATGACGATACAGCTCATCCACCTTATCCTGGCAATCCACATAGCTACGGTAATCAGCCAGCACCTGATAATGGTCACCGAAGTTGATCAGCGAATCCAGCAGATCGCGATAGCGACCCGGCTCCGACGGGCTGAACAGTCCGGTACCGATTTGCGTCAGCGCCTGATGCAGCTCCGGATCCTGTTCGTAAAATTCCCGCGGCTTGTAGCCGTTACGACGCAACGCCTCCACCTGTTCCGCGGTATTGCCGAAGATAAAAATATTATCCTCGCCCACGTGCTCCAGCATCTCGACGTTCGCGCCGTCCAGGGTACCGATGGTCAAGGCGCCGTTAAGCGCAAATTTCATATTACTGGTTCCGGAAGCTTCCGTACCTGCCAGCGAGATCTGCTCAGAAAGATCCGCCGCCGGAATAATCAGCTGCGCAAGGCTAACGCTGTAGTTCGGGACAAACACCACTTTTAGCTTATCGCCAATCTGCGGATCGTTGTTCACCACCGCCGCCACATCGTTAATGAGGTGAATAATGTGCTTGGCCATGTAATAAGCGGAGGCGGCTTTACCCGCAAAGATATTCACGCGCGGCACCCATTCGGCGTCAGGATCGGCCTTAATACGGTTGTAGCGGGTAATGACGTGCAGGACGTTCATCAGCTGACGTTTGTATTCGTGGATACGTTTGATTTGCACGTCAAACAGCGCTTTCGGGTTCACCACCACATTCAGCTGATGGGCAATCACGTTTGCCAGCCGCTGCTTGTTCTCCAGCTTCGCCTGACGTACGGCCTGATTTACCGTCGGATAGTCAATATGCTGCTCCAGCTCCTTGAGCTGGCTCAGATCGGTACGCCAGGTACGGCCGATGTTCTCGTCCAGCACCTTCGACAACGGCGGATTCGCCAGCGCCAGCCAGCGGCGCGGCGTCACGCCGTTGGTGACGTTAATAAAACGCATCGGGAAAATCGTTGCGAAGTCGGCAAACAACGACTCCACCATCAGCCTGGAGTGCAGTTCGGAAACGCCGTTCACCTTATGACTAATCACCACCGCCAGCCATGCCATGCGCACGCGACGGCCGTTGGATTCGTCGATAATCGACGTGCGACTCAGCAGCGCGGTATCATTGGGATACTGCTCCTGCAGCGTCTTCAGGAAGTAGTCATTGATCTCGAAAATAATCTGCAAATGGCGCGGCAGAATTTTCCCCAGCATATCGACAGGCCAGGTCTCGAGCGCTTCACTCATCAACGTATGGTTGGTGTAGGAGAAGACCTGGCAGGTGACTTCAAACGCCTCATCCCAGCCGAACTTATGCTCGTCAATCAGCAGGCGCATCAGCTCCGGAATCGACAGCACCGGATGGGTGTCGTTGAGGTGAATCGCAATTTTGTCTGCCAGGTTAGCAAAGGTTTTATGCAGCTGATAATGGCGGTTGAGAATATCCTGCACCGTCGCGGAGACGAGGAAATATTCCTGCCGCAGACGCAGCTCGCGCCCGGAGTAGGTCGAGTCGTCCGGATACAGTACCCGGGAGACGTTTTCGGAATGGTTTTTATCTTCTACCGCCGCGAAGTAATCACCCTGATTAAATTTACCGAGGTTAATCTCGCTGCTGGCCTGGGCGCTCCACAGACGGAGCGTGTTGGTCGCGTCGGTATCAAAGCCCGGGATAATCTGATCGTAGGCTTCCGCCAGGATCTCTTCGGTTTCAACCCAGCGCGCCTGTTTACCTTCCTGCTGAATGCGTCCGCCAAAGCGCACTTTGTAACGCGTATTATGCCGTTCAAATTCCCACGGGTTGCCGTATTCAAGCCAGTAATCCGGGGACTCTTTCTGCCGCCCGTCAACGATGTTTTGCTTAAACATCCCGTAGTCATAGCGGATACCGTAACCACGGCCAGGCAGGCCCAGCGCCGCCAGCGAGTCGAGGAAACAGGCGGCCAGGCGCCCAAGACCGCCATTGCCCAGCCCCGGGTCATTCTCTTCGTCAATCAGCTCTTCAAGGTTCAGCCCCATCTCTTCCAGCGCGCTGTTCACATCTTCGTAGATGCCCAACGACAGCAAGGCGTTCGAAAGCGTACGGCCAATCAGAAATTCCATCGACAGGTAATAAACCTGGCGTACTTCCTGAGAAAGCTGAGCGCGATTCGAGCGCAGCCAGCGCTCCACCATACGGTCGCGGACGGCAAACAGCGTGGCGTTGAGCCACTCATGCTTATTGGCGATGGCCGGATCTTTACCAATGATAAACATCAGCTTATAGGCAATAGAGTGCTTTAATGCCTCAACGCTCAGCGTGGGTGATGCATAGCTAAAGGGTACATTCATCACAATGACTCCTGTGGTTACAGCAAGCGTTGATAAAGTTCGCGATAAGAGTGCGCCGCGACCTGCCAGCTAAAATCCATATTCATCGCCTGACGCTGAACGTAACGCCAGAGCGACGGGCGCGACCACAGCACGAACGCGCGCCGAATTGCCCGCAGCAGCGATAGTGCATTGCTGTCCTCAAAGACAAAACCGCTGGCCACGCCATCGGCCAGATTTTCCAGCGAACTGTCGGTCACGGTATCCGCCAGACCACCGGTACGCCGCACCAGCGGCAGCGTGCCGTACTTCAGGCCATACAGCTGTGTTAAGCCACAGGGCTCAAAACGGCTGGGAACCAGAATCACGTCGGCGCCCCCCATGATGCGGTGTGAAAAGGCCTCGTGATAACCAATCTGCACGCCAACCTTGCCCGGATGCTCGGCGGCCGCAGCGAGGAAACCTTCCTGGAGTACCGGGTCTCCTGCGCCAAGCAGCGCCAGTTGCCCACCCTGCTCAAGCAGGCCCGGCAGCGCTTCGAGAACTAAATCCAGCCCTTTCTGGCTGGTCAAACGGCTGACCACGGCGAACAGCGGGACTTTGTCGTCTACTTTCAGCCCCATCGCGATTTGCAGCTGGCGCTTGTTCTCCGCTTTGTCCTCAAGGCGATCGCGGTCATAACGCGACGCCAACAGCAGGTCACTCTCCGGGTTCCAGATGCCCGCATCCACGCCGTTCAGGATCCCCGATAGCCGCCCCTCGTGCTGGCGCTGACGCAGCAGCCCTTCCATGCCGTAGGCAAATTGCGGTTCGGTTATTTCCCGCGCGTAGGTCGGACTGACCGCCGTAATATGATCGGCGTAATAGAGCCCGGACTTGAGGAACGAGATCTGGCCGTTGAACTCCAGGCCATGCATGTTATAGAACGACCACGGCAGTTCGATCTCATTCATGTGCCAGGAGTAGAACATCCCCTGATAGGCCAGATTGTGTACCGTAAAGACCGATTTCGCCGGTCGTCCACGCGCGGCCAGATAGGCTGGAGTCAGACCCGCATGCCAGTCGTGAGCATGCACGACATCAGGACGCCAGAAAGGATCCAGCCCGCAGGCCATCTCGCTACCTACCCAACCCAGCAGCGCAAAACGCAGCACGTTGTCGGTGTAAGCATGTTGGTTAGTATCGTGGTAAGGGCTCCCTGGGCGGTCGTAGAGATGCGGGGCATCAATCAAATAGATCCCCACGCCGTTATAGTGACCAAACAGCAGCGTCATGCGTCCGGCAAAAGTATCCCGCCGCGTCACCACCTGCGCATCGGTGACGCCACGGCGAATGTCCGGGAACGCCGGCAGCAGCACGCGCGTATCAATACCTTCAGCGATTTGCGCCGCAGGTAGCGCGCCGATCACATCCGCCAGACCGCCGGTTTTTAACAGCGGGAACATCTCTGAACATACATGTAAGACCTGCATTATCGCTCCTGTTTATGCCCCAACTTCCGCAACATATCACGCGTAACCAGCACGATGCCTTCCTCTGAACGGTAGAACCGACGCGCATCCTCTTCCGCGTGTTCGCCGATCACCATGCCCTCAGGAATCACGCAGGCACGATCGATTACGCAGCGGCGCAGGCGGCATGAGCGCCCCACCCACACTTCTGGCAATAAGACTGCCGAATCAATATTACAGAATGAATTCACGCGCACGCGCGGGAACAGCACCGATTGCACCACCACGGAGCCGGAGATAATACAGCCGCCGGAAACCAGCGAGTTCAACGTCATACCGTGACTCCCCGAGCGGTCCTGAACGAACTTCGCGGGCGGCAGAGACTCCATATGGGTGCGAATCGGCCAGTTCTGATCATACATGTCCAGCTCCGGCGTCACCGAAGCCAGGTCCAGGTTCGCTTTCCAGTAGGCTTCAAGCGTACCCACATCGCGCCAGTACGGTTCCGCATCCGGGTCAGACTGCACGCAGGAGAGCGGGAATGGATGTGCATAAGCCATGCCAGCTTCGGTTATCTTCGGAATAATATCTTTGCCGAAATCGTGGCTGGAGTTTTCGTCGTTATCATCTTCAGTCAGCAGTTCATAAAGATAATCCGCATCAAAGACATAGATCCCCATGCTGGCCAGCGATTTGGTCTCATCGCTCGGCATCGCCGGCGGTGTCGCCGGTTTTTCGACAAATTCGATAATTTTATCGCTTTCATCCACCGCCATAACGCCAAAGGCGGATGCCTCTTCAATGGGCACCGGCATACAGGCCACGGTGCAGCGAGCCCCTTTTTCGACGTGATCGATCAACATGCGCGAGTAGTCTTGCTTGTAAATATGATCGCCGGCGAGGATCACCACATACTCCGCTTTGTAGCGACGAATGATATCGAGGTTCTGCGTCACCGCATCCGCCGTGCCGCGATACCAGTTTTCGCCATGCACCCGCTGTTGCGCTGGCAGTAAATCGACGAACTCGTTCATTTCTTCGCTGAAAAACGACCAGCCGCGTTGGATATGTTGCACCAGAGTGTGCGATTGATACTGGGTGATGACGCCGATGCGGCGAATACCTGAGTTAATGCAGTTAGATAATGCGAAATCAATTATGCGAAACTTACCGCCGAAATGGACAGCCGGTTTTGCACGCTTAATAGTTAAGTCCTTAAGCCGGGTACCGCGTCCACCCGCAAGAATCAACGCAACGGTTTTGATGGGGAGCTGACGCGCCAGCATCAACGGATCGTTCTTTTCTAGCCTAACCATGATTAACTCCTTTTGACATCCCAGCCTTCCTGTCCCTCTCACCGCGCAGCGGCCGCGAGTGCAACCGGAAGCTTCAGGGCTTACGACCTTTGAAATACGCACACTCCGTGCGCGGGCCCATGCCAGACAGCCATGACGACCGGATTATCCTCTCCGGCGAAAGGAGGAACGGCGTGCCACTCCCCCTCAGGTAATTCCATATGCGCCACCTCTGGGGTGGCATTCACCGTCATTAACCAACGGCCAGACAGCAAAATTTGCAGACGCGCGGTGCCGTGCTGCCATTCATCGGCAGTTAACGGTTGCGCATACTGGTTTAGCCAAACAACGTTGCCGTCCCCTTCCTGCCACCAGTGGTTACTGGTTAATGCCGGTATGCATCGACGCAGATGAATGAGCGCGGCGGTAAATGCCGTCAGCCCGCTATTTGCCTGGTTCCAGTCAAGCCAGGTCAATGCGTTGTCCTGACAATAGGCGTTATTGTTGCCGTGCTGGCTATGACCATGCTCGTCACCCGCCAGCAGCATCGGCGTGCCCTGCGCCAGCAGCAGCGTCGAGAGCAGGGCATGAACGCTGTCCCGACGCCGCTCAAGCACATCAAGACTCCCCCCTGTTCCCTCTATACCATGATTGCTGCTGTAGTTATTGTTAGTCCCATCGCGATTCTCTTCACCATTCGCCTCATTATGTTTCTGATTGAAACAAACGCAGTCGCGCAGGGTGAAGCCATCGTGGGCGGTGATCAGGTTCACCGCCGCAGCGGGCTGGCGACCGTTACGCGAAAAGAGATCGCTGGACGCAGCAAAACGCCGGGCAAACTCGCCCAATGAGACGCTTTGTTGTAACCAGAAGCGCCTGGCGACATCGCGAAAATGGTCATTCCATTCGGCAAACAGCGGTGGGAAGTTCCCCACCTGATAGCCACCGGCGCCAATATCCCAGGGTTCGGCAATCAGCTTCACGGCCGCCAGCTGCGGATCGTTACGGATCGCTTCAAACAGCGGCGCATCCTGGCGAAAGTCCGGCGTGCGTCCCATCACCGAGGCCAAATCAAAGCGAAAACCATCAACGTGGCACTCATCGACCCAAAACCGCAGACACTGGCGGGCATACTCCACCACGTCCGGCTGGCTGAGATTGAGCGTATTTCCACAGCCGGTCCAGTTGTAGTAATCCCCGTCTTCTCTGATCCAATAATAGTTACGGTTATCGATTCCGCGCAAAGAGAAGGTCGGCCCTTCAAGATCAATTTCAGCACTGTGGTTCAGCACTACGTCGAGGATCACTTCAATACCCGCCGCGTGCAGCGCCTTTACCGCATCGCGAAACTCATCCAGCGCACGCTCAGGCTCGCTGGCATAGCGCGGATCGAGCGCGTACATCGCCATTGGGTTATAGCCCCAGTAGTTGCTTAACCCCATTCTCTGCAGGCGCGGTTCGCTGGCAAACTGCGCCACCGGCATCAGCTCCAGCGCCGTAATACCAAGGGTCCTGAAGTAATCGATCATCACCGGGTGACCCAGCGCTTTATAGGTGCCGCGAATCGACTCCGGCAGCCCGGGATGCAGCCAGGTCAGCCCTTTAACATGGGCCTCATAGATAACCGTCTGGCCCCAGGGGGTCCCCGGCGGCGCATCGTTCTGCCAGTTGTAACGCAGATCCACAACCTGCGACTTTGGCGCAATCGCCGCGCTGTCACGATGATCGGGAAAAAGATCGCCTCCGTGGAGACGCTCATCATCGGGCAGTACGCCCTCAACCCGATGACAGCACGGGTCGAGCAGCAGTTTGGCCGGATTAAAGCGGTGCCCCTGCGCCGGATCCCACGGCCCATGCACACGGTAGCCGTAGAGCAGACCCGGCCCGGCGGCAGGAAGCCAGCCGTGCCAGATATTGCCCGTGCGCGCGGGTAAATCGAACCGCTGCTCATTGCCTTGTGCATCAAACACGCAGAGCTCCACTCGCTCGGCATGGGCGGAAAAGAGCGTGAAATTCACCCCCTTTCCGTCATAGCTCGCCCCCAACGGCGAGGGTTTTCCGGCCGCCAGTGTCGTCATTCTGCCTCCCGTACCAGCCAGACGGTCGCCAGCGGCGGTAGCGTAATCGAGAGAGAATGCTCACGCCCGTGACTGGCGATGGCCTCACTTTCCACGATGCCGCCGTTACCGGTGTTGCTACCGTGGTAATGCATCGAGTCGGTGTTCAGCTCTTCACGCCAGCGCCCTGGCTGGTTAATCCCGAACCGATAGCCGTGACGCGGCACCGGCGTGAAGTTGCTGGCAACGATAATCTCATTGCCGGCCTTATCGCGACGGACGAAGACAAATACCGAGCGCTCATGATCGTCCACCACCAGCCATTCAAAGCCATAGGGGTCAAAATCCAGCTCGTGCAGCGCTTTATGGTGACGATAGGTATGGTTCAGATCGCGTACCAGGCGCTGGACGCCGTGATGCCAGTTATCGCCGCCTTCCAGCAGATGCCAGTCCAGGCTACCGTCGTGGTTCCACTCCCGCCCCTGGGCAAATTCATTGCCCATAAACAGCAGTTTTTTCCCCGGGAAAGCAAACATCCAGCCGTAGTAGGCGCGCAGGTTGGCAAACTTCTGCCAGGCATCGCCGGGCATCCGGTCAAGAATCGATTTTTTGCCGTGAACCACTTCATCGTGTGACAGCGGCAGGACGAAGTTTTCGGTGTAGTTGTAGAGCATCCCGAAGGTCATCTTGTCGTGATGATGACGACGATAGATGGGATCGAGCTTCATGTAGTCGAGGGTGTCATGCATCCAGCCAAGGTTCCATTTGAACCAGAAGCCAAGACCGCCCGTTGAAGACGGTCGTGAAACCCCGGCGAAGTCGGTGGACTCCTCCGCCATCGTGACCGCTCCCGGCGTCTGTTCGCCGAGCACGCGGTTGGTATTGCGCAAGAACTCGATCGCTTCGAGGTTTTCCCGGCCGCCGTACTCGTTGGGCACCCACTCACCCTCTTTGCGGCTGTAGTCGCGGTAGATCATTGACGCTACCGCATCCACGCGCAGGGCGTCGATCCCGAAGCGTTCAATCCAGTACAGCGCGTTACCGACCAGGAAGTTGCTGACTTCCCGGCGACCGTAGTTGTAGATCAGCGTATTCCAGTCCTGGTGATAACCTTCACGCGGGTCGCTGTGTTCGTACAGCGCGGTACCGTCGAACGATGCCAGCGCAAAGTCATCCGACGGGAAGTGGCCCGGCACCCAGTCGAGAATGACGTTCAGACCCGCGGCATGGGCGGCATTCAGGAAGTAGCGGAAGTCTTCACGGGTGCCAAAGCGGCGGGTCGGCGCGTACAGCCCGGTCGGCTGATAGCCCCAGCTGCCGTCGAACGGATGTTCGTTTACCGGCAGCAGCTCCAGATGGGTGAAGCCCATCCACTTCGCGTAGGGCACCAGCTGATCGGCCAGTTCGCGGTAGCTCAGCCAGAAGTTGTTATCGGTATGGCGACGCCAGGATCCCAGATGGACTTCATAAATCGAAATCGGTGCATCAAACTGATTGGCCTGTTTGCGGGACTGCGGCTGTTCGATCTTTTCCGGCAGACCGCAGATAAGCGAGGCGCTTTCCGGGCGCATCTGCGCTTCAAAAGCATAAGGGTCAGACTTCACGCGCAGATGGCCGTGGGCGTCAATCAGTTCAAATTTATACAGTTGGCCATTATGCGCCCCGGGCACAAACAGCTCCCAGATGCCGGACTCTTTGCGCAGGCGCATCGGATGGCGGCGGCCATCCCAGTAGTTGAACTGCCCGACAACGGAAACCCGACGGGCGTTCGGCGCCCAGACGGAAAAGCGCGTGCCGGTGACGCCGTCCATCGTGTCGGCGTGCGCCCCCAACGTTTCATAAGGCCGCAGATGGGTCCCTTCTGACAGCAGCCAGACATCAAGATCCTGCAGCAGCGGACCAAAGCGATAAGGGTCGTCAATCAGATTTTGCTGGCCATGCCAGGTGACCGCCAGCTGGTAACGAAAAGGATTTTTTCGCCGCGGCAGAACGCCGCTAAAGAATCCGCGTGAGTCGAGGCATTCGAGCTTGCCGACTTTGCGCCCGGTTTTCGGTTCAATAACCCATACATCGGTGGCATCGGGTAATAATGCGCGTACTTCCAGCCCGGCATCGGTTTGATGCATGCCAAGTACGGAAAAGGGATCCGCAAAATGGCCGGAAATAAGCGCATTAATCACGTCTCTATCGATACGATTAGACATGGTTTCATCCTGTTGTAAGTGTCGCCCTTTCCTGTATCTGGCGACTTTTTTTGACCTGAACGGTGCAGCACACTGTGCATCCTCCTGCTCCGTCCCACCTTCAGGTAAGGCAACGTTGTCGTTCCTTACTTAAAGCATAGCCAAGGCTGTCTTACCTCCGTTGGAAAAATCTGACATCCGCGTGTACTCCTTGTATTACGCAAAAAAAAGGAGGTGTAAAACACCCCCTTTTTGTTCATCCAGTTATCAAGCCAGCTGGCGCAACATGCGTCGCAGTGGCTCGGCGGCGCCCCACAAGAGCTGGTCACCGACGGTGAAAGCCGACAGGTATTCCGGCCCCATATTCAGCTTACGCAGACGACCCACTGGCGTGGTCAGGGTGCCGGTGACAGCGGCCGGGGTCAGCTCACGCATCGTAATATCACGATCGTTTGGTACGACTTTGGCCCACGGGTTGTGTGCGGCCAGCAGTTCTTCCACGGTCGGGATAGAGACATCTTTTTTCAGTTTGATAGTAAACGCCTGGCTGTGGCAGCGCAGCGCGCCAACGCGTACACACAGGCCATCGACCGGAATGACTGACGAGGTGGCGAGAATTTTGTTTGTCTCAGCCTGACCTTTCCACTCTTCGCGGCTCTGGCCGTTATCCAGCTGCTTGTCGATCCATGGGATCAGACTGCCTGCCAGCGGCACGCCAAAGTTATCCACCGCCAGGTCGCCGCTGCGGGTCAGCGCCGTCACTTTGCGTTCGATATCCAGAATGGCGGACGCCGGGTTCGCCAGCTCTGTCGCCACGTGGCTATGCAGCTGGCCCATCTGGGTCAGCAGCTCACGCATGTGGCGCGCCCCGCCGCCGGATGCCGCCTGGTAAGTGGCCACGCTCACCCACTCCACGAGATCCTGGGCAAACAGGCCGCCGAGGGACATCAGCATCAGGCTGACGGTACAGTTGCCGCCAACAAACGTTTTCACGCCATTATTCAGACCGGCGGTAATCACATCCTGGTTTACCGGATCAAGAATAATGATGGCGTCGTCTTTCATGCGCAGCGAAGAGGCGGCGTCAATCCAGTAACCCTGCCAGCCGCTTTCACGCAGCTTCGGATACACGTCGTTGGTATAATCCCCGCCCTGGCAGGTCACAATAATGTCCAGTGCCTTCAGCGCGTCCAGATCAAACGCGTCCTGCAGCGTACCGCCGGTGCTGCCACCAAAAGAGGGAGCCGGCTGCCCCAGCTGAGAGGTGGAGAAAAAAACAGGGCGAATGGCGTCGAAGTCGCGCTCTTCAACCATGCGTTGCATGAGTACAGAGCCGACCATTCCGCGCCAGCCGATAAAACCAACATTTTTCATAACGTATTTCCTGGGAGATGTGTGCTGTTTGTGCCTAGCCAGTTTCCTGCTGGATCATCCCTCACATTACAAAATGCTGCTAAAGTCGCAAGTGAAATTAATCAATGATTGCGCGGCAATCAGAAAAGCAACTTATTGAACGCAGTTTCTGCCGACATCGGTACCCAGAAAAACCGCAAAGATTATCGGGGAAATGGTCGTGGGAAGGGAATATTTTCCGCCGCTTTTTTATTGATCTGGATTATGGATCTGCGCAGAAATTTAGCGATATCGCGCCGGTGGAGAAAGCGGAGAAAACCAGGCCTGATACGGCCTTATGAGGATTAATCCTTTCGTCTCATCGCTCAGCAGAGACGTTTTTTTTGCGCTATTGGAGGGGCGATTTGCCCGGCCTCGCGTCGCTCGGCCGGACAATCTCAGCGGCGTTTAGCTTAACAACGTAAACGCGATCATACCGACGATGGCACCGGTGGTGCCGAGGATAGTTTCCATCATCGTCCAGGTTTTCAGCGTCTGCGCTTCGGTGGCGCCGGTAAATTTCCCGAACAGCCAGAAACCGGCGTCGTTCACGTGGCTCACTACGATGGAACCGCCCGCGATACAGATGGAGAGCGCCGCCATCTGCGCACCGCTGTAGTTCAGCTGCTCGATGACCGGCATGACCAGCCCCACGGCCGTTAAGCAGGCAACGGTCGCAGAACCCTGGATAATACGCACCGCCGCCGCCAGCACGAAGCAGGTAATGGCGATTGGTAATCCCATGCCCGTCAGCGCTTCACCGAGCGCCGGTCCCACGCCGGAGTCAACCAGCACCTGTTTGAAGACGCCGCCGGCGCCGATAACCAGCAGGATAATCCCCGCAGGCTGCAGCGCATGACCGCAGATCTCCATCACCCGATCTTTCGCCATCCCCTGACGTATCGCCAGACCATAGATAGCCACCAGACATGCGACCAGAATCGCGGTGAACGGATGGCCGATAAACTCAAACCATTCGTAAGCGCTGGAGCCAACCGGCACAAAACGCGCGGCGATGGTTTTCAGCCCCACCAGCACCAGCGGCAGGAGAATCAGCGACAGGCTAAAGGCAAAAGACGGCATCTTGCCTTCACCCAGGCTTGGTTCGCTAATATCGTCAGGAATATGCAGCTCAACGTAGCGGCTGATGAAGTTGCCCCACAGCGGCCCGGCGATAATCATTCCCGGAATCGCCGCACACAGACCAATCAGGATCATCCAGCCAAAGTCAGCATGCATTTGCGATGCCAGCAGCATCGGCGCCGGCCCGGGCAGCAGGAACGCCGCCGCGGCCGCCACGCCTGCAAACAGCGGGATAACCAGTTTCACCAGGTTGGTACCGGTATGGCGCGCCATGGAGAAGGCGACGCTGATCAGCAGCACGATCGCCACTTCAAAAAACAGCGGCAGCGCGCAGATAAGACCGGCGAGGCCAATCGCGTAATGAGCGCGGCTGTGGCCGAAAGATTTCAACATCTTGACGGCAATCTGATCGACAGCGCCGGTTTCATGAAGAATCTTGCCAAACATCGCCCCGAGTGCCACGACGATCGCCAGGAAGCCCAGCGTCCCGCCCATCCCTTTTTCCATCGTCGCCGCAATTTTATCCAGCGGCATTCCGGAAAAGAGACCGGCACCAATAGAAACCACCATCAAAGCCACGAAAGCATGCATACGCGCCTTCATGACTAAAAACAGCAGCAGCAAAACGGAGCCCACTGCTGTTAAAACAAGCGTTAATGTACTCACTAGTTACTGCCTTTGTTGATCACCTCAATGGTGCTCGCGACCACGCCTTCCAGCGATTGATCAATATCGACGATTAAAACATCGCCTTCGTCTGCGCCAGGTTCCTGCAGCGTTTCAAACTGGGTCACCAGCATCTGGGTTTTAAAGAAATGGCCTTTACGCGCTTTCAGACGGCTTTCAATCAGGTCGAAATCGCCTTTCAGGTAGACGAAAGAGAGATTCGGATTGCCCTTACGAAGAATATCGCGATAGCTCTTTTTCAGAGCGGAACAGACGATCAGCGAGACTTTATTTGTACGCTGCATGGCAAAAGCGGCGTCGTTCAGCGCCTGCAGCCACGGTGTACGATCATCGTCGTTTAACGGTTCGCCGGAGGCCATCTTGTTGATGTTGCTACGCGGGTGCAGAAAGTCACCATCGAGAAACGCGGCATGCAGCTGATGCGCCACTTCGCTGGCGACAGCGGATTTACCACTGCCGGAAACGCCCATCAGGACATAGACGTGGTGATCATGGTTAGTCGTGCTCAAAGCTTCCTCCCACTGGACACATATACCAAGCCGTACTGGCTGCAAGAATACAGCGTGAAAGACTCGTATACAGATTGATTGTTACGGGTAACTGTTATCGGTAACATTGTCATGCCGGACTCAGGGATAAGCAATCACCATTCGTGCCAGAAATGAATATGTGTGATCTACTTCAAACTTGTCAGTCTAAATTGATCCGCCCGGTGACAATGTGAAACCTAAATCTAACATCTTCGGTGTCACGACTTCACCCCGAATGCGGGCCAGCAGCCGTTCGGCTCCAATGCGTCCCATTCGCTCGCGCGGGGTCAGCACGCTGGCCAGCCGCGGTTCCATCACCTGCCCAATATCATGGCCGTGGAAACCGGCGATCGCCATATCGTCCGGAATTTTCAATCCCAGGCGCTGACACTCAAAAGCGGCACCGACCGCAAGGTCATCGTTGGTACAGAAGATCCCATCGAGCTGCGGATATTCGCGACGCGCCTGGCGCATCAGCTCGATCCCTGACGAATAGGACGAAGATTGTTCAACCATCACGCTATACGGCGTCATGCCGGCATCGCGCATCGCCTGTTCGTATCCCTTTTGCTTGATGATAGTACGTTCATCAAGACGCGCCCCCAGATACGCCACGTGGCGATGGCCGCGGGCAATAATCGCTGCGGTCATCTGGCGTGCGGCATCAAAGTTATCAAAACCGACGGCGATATCGAGGCACGGCGACTGGCTGTCCATCAGTTCAACCACCGGGATACCGGCAACTTCGATCATTTTCAGCGTGCGAGGGGTATGGGTACGTTCGGTGAGAATCAGGCCATCAATGTTCCATGAGAGCATGGATTCGAGACGCTTTTCTTCCATTTCCGGCTTATAGCCGTAGTGCGCGAGCATCGTCTGGTAGCCGAAGGCATCGGTGACGCTTTCAATCCCACGCAGCACTTCCGAGAAGACCTGGTTGGTCAACGAGGGCAGCAGCACACCAATGGCGCGACTGGTGGCATTAGAGAGGATATCAGGCGCACGATTGGGAATATAACCCAGTTCATCGAGTGCAGCGGCAATCTTGCCACGCAGGGCCTCGGAAACCTGTTCCGGGTTACGTAAAAAGCGACTGACCGTCATTTTGGTCACGCCGACAAGATCGGCTACATCCTGCAGTACGGGTCTTTTCTTTTTCATCGTCCTGACTGTGATAACGGGGGAGACATTTTCCCAGTTTATCACGGACAAAGCGCAACCTTCCCAAACATCCGGGAAGGCTGCGCAATTTATTTACCCATCTGCACAACGGAATCAGACCGGCGGCAGATCGAACAGCAGGATCTCGCTATCGCTGTCGGCGTGTACGGAAATCGCCTGCTCGTCCCAAATCGCCAGGCCATCGCTGGTGGTCGCTTTGGTACCGTTAATCGTCACTTCGCCTTTCACCACCTGGATCCACACGCGGCGTTCCGCGGCAATCTGATGTACCGACTGTTCATCTTTCAGCAGCGCCCAGCGGTACAGTTCCATATCCTGGTGCACTTTCAGTGAACCGTCACGAGCATCCGGCGACAGAACCAGCTGTTTGCCCTGCAGAGCATCAAAGCGACGCTGTTCGTAGCGCGGAGTGATGCCGTTTTCTTCTGGCATAATCCAGAACTGGTACAGATGCAGTTTTTCTGTCTCGCTTGGGTTGTACTCGGAGTGACGGATCCCGGTACCTGCGCTCATGATCTGGAACTCGCCCGCCGGAACCTGCTCTTTGTTACCCATGCTGTCCTGATGCTCAACCGCCCCTTCCAGCACGTAGGTCAGGATTTCCATATCTTTGTGCGGATGGGTACCGAAGCCCTGGCCGGCATCAATCACATCATCATTGATAACCCGCAGTGCCGAGAAGCCCATGAAATTCGGGTCATAATAGTTAGCGAAAGAGAAAGTATGCCAGGAATCCAGCCAGCCGTGGTTAGCGTGACCGCGTTCGTTAGCTTTGCGTAAGTAGATCATGTTGCACCCCCGTATGTTTTCGATGGAGTCAGTGTGGACTCAATCTGCTCACGATCATAGAGGGTGAAAATTGACTCCTCTGTTCAAAAAATATGAATAATTACAGAGGAGCCAGGAAGACTTATTTATCTAAGGTTATCGTGGCCGGAGAGGGCTGTTCAAATCCGCGTCCGAGGATCTCCATATTCGTGAGAACGTCAGATTCCTTGACGTAATTTGGCTGACCGTTAACGAGGGTTTCATACAGCGCATCATAGACCCGCCCATAGTCGCCGGTTTCAATCGGGATCTCTTCCCGCACGGTTTCACCCGCTTCATTGACGTACTCCAGCAGGCCAAACGTATCGTCCGCGCCGAATCCTGGCTCACCCGGCATAATATTGGCTTTCAGGCTGGTTTCCTGCCGATCGATACCATATTTGATAAACGAACCTTGATGGCCGTGAACGATAAACCTCGGGTACGCCAGCTTCACCAGGTGGCTGGTTTTAACAATGGCCTTCAGGTCGCTGTAGAACAGCTGGGCTTCAAACGTGTCATCCGGGTTGGCTTTGTTGCGCAGGCTGCGGATGTCATAAGCCACGTGGTCCGGGCGGCCAAACAGCGAGATGAGCTGATCCAGCGTATGCACGCCAAGACCGTAAAATGTGCCATCCTGCGGGACTCCGGGCTGGGTTTCTGCGACCGGGCGATAGAGGTCAAAATGGCTCTCAACTTCCACGATCTCACCCAGTTTGCCGCTCTCAATCACCTTTTTCATCGTCAGGAAACAGGAATCAAAGCGGCGGTTCTGGTATGGCGTCACCGTCAGTCCCCGACTCTTCGCCAGTGCAAAGAGCGCCTTTGCCTCTGCTAGCGTGGAGGTAAACGGTTTTTCTACCAGCACATTTTTACCTGCTTCCAGCGCCCGCTTTGCATATTCGAAATGGCTGTCCGCATGGGTACAGACGATCACCAGTTTTACCTGCGGGTCGTTGAGCACTTCGTCGAGGTCGCTGGTGAAATGAATATGAGAATACTGCGGCGCCTGCTCCTGCGGCTTCGCACTGCGGCGATAGATATGCGCGACGCGCCAGCGGTCTTTGCGGTGCAGAACATAAGGAAGATGGTAGCGGGTCGTGCTTTTGCCAAACCCAATAAATGCGCAGTGCAGAGTCATACAGCCGTCCTTTGTTGAGGTTTCTGCTGCTCACCATAGCGCACCCCGGCGACGAACTTAACTCTTAACCCATTCAAGATGGTGGAAATGACCGGCAAAAAAGCCAAAAAAAAAAGCCAGCACCTGGCTGGCTAAAGTAATACTGGAAGCAATGTGAGCAATGTCGTGCTTTCAGGCTTTCCGCAAGGGTCTCCCTGAATGCAGGACAATAATAATCATTCTCATTCGCACTTGTCTACCTCTTTTTGCAAAAATTAGGCGTTGACGCATTTTTTAAACTCAGGGATGTTTAAAAGGCCAATAAAGTGGATGAAGACCGCGATGCCGCGGCACAGGAGAAGAGGAATGAGTGACATAGTGATACGCCACGCCGAACCGCGCGATGCAGAACCTTTACGCCAGCTGACGGCTCACCCGGAGGTCTATCACGACACACTACAGCTTCCTCACCCCTCGATGGAAATGTGGCAAGAACGTCTACAGCCCAGGCCTCACAGCCACCATCTGGTCGCCACTCTTGACCATAGCGTCGTCGGTCACCTGATGCTCAGCGTCGAGCCGCGGCCTCGCCGGAGCCACGTTGCCACCTTCGGAATGAGCGTTGACGCAGCATTCCACGGACGTGGAGTGGGCAGCGCGCTGATGCGCGAGATGATCAACCTGTGTGATAACTGGCTGCGCATCGAACGTATCGAGCTAACGGTATTTGCCGATAATTCATCCGCGCTGGCGCTATACCGGAAGTTCGGTTTTGAAATTGAAGGAACCGGCAGGAAATTTGCCCTGCGTAACGGCAAGTATGTGGATGCGCATTTCATGGCGCGCCTCAAGTAACCACTCAGCATTGCCCGGCGGCGCTATGCCTACCGGGCCCGTGATTGTGCATCATTCTGTAGGCCGGGTAAGGCGTCAGCCGCCGCCCGGCGTGTTATCCGCAGTTCCCCAAAATCTCCGCGCTACCGGCCAGGCGATGAACCAGGGAGACGGTAAATCCCCCCATTATGGACAATCGGGGATTTGCCCGGCGGCGCAAGGCTTACCGGGCCTGTGGCTTGCCCCTGGCAAATCAATCAGTAGCCCGCCGTCAAATCACCGGGCGAACGCGGATCGGACGCACCATACAGCGTCCCGTCCGGGCCCACCATAATGCTCTGGGTACTGCCCATCGCCTCTTTCAGCGCCACTTTCTGCCCTTTCTGCTCCAGCAGCTTCAGCGTATCCGGGCTAAACCCCTTCTCCACCCGCAGCTCATCCGGCAGCCACTGATGATGGAAGCGCGGCGCATTGGTGGCTTCCGCCACGTTCATCCCGAAATCAATGGTGTTGACCACCATCTGCAGTACGGTGGTAATAATGCGGCTGCCGCCCGGACTACCGGTCACCAGCCAGGTTTTCCCCTCTTTCACCACGATAGTCGGCGACATCGACGACAGCGGACGTTTTTTCGGCCCGACGGCGTTGGCATCGCCGCCCACCAGCCCATAGACATTCGGCACGCCAGGTTTCGCCGAGAAGTCATCCATCTGGTTGTTCATCAGTATCCCGGAGCTACCCGCCACAATACCGGTCCCGAAGGTGGTATTCAGCGTATAGGTGACCGCCACCGCGTTACCCTCTTTATCCACCACCGAGAAATGGGTGGTCTGGTTACTTTCATACGGCGCCAGTTTGCCCGGACGAATCTGGCTCGAAGGTTTGGCTTTGTTGATATCAATCTGTTCAGCAATCGATTTGGCGTAGGCTTTATTGGTGAGCGCTTGCCACGGTACTTTGACAAAGTCCGGATCGCCGAGATACTCCGAGCGGTCGGCATAGGCATGCTTTTCAGCTTCCGCCATGACCTGCATGGCGTCTGCACTGCCGAAGCCATATTTATGCATGTCGAAGTTTTCGAGGATATTGAGGATCTGTACGATGTGGATCCCCCCGGATGAAGGCGGTGGCATCGAAAATACCTGATAACCGCGATACTCGCCGCTTATCGGCGTACGCTCGACCGCCTTGTAGCCGGCAAGGTCGGCTTTGGTGATCAGGCCGCCGTTTTTGTGCATTTCGTCGGCAATCTGATCGGCAATCGTCCCTTTATAAAAGGCATCCGGGCCATGCTCCGCGATCAGCTCAAGGCTTTTGCCCAGCTGTTTTTGCACCAGCTTGTCACCTTTCTTCAGCGGCTCACCGTTTTTCCAGAAGATGGCTTTACTGTTCGGGTGACTGGGGATGACTTCACTCCCGTAGGTCTTCAGATCGTCGGCCAACGCATCGTTCACCGTGAAGCCCTCTTCCGCCAACTTAATCGCCGGGCGGATCACCTTGTTCAGCGGCATGGTGCCGTATTTTTCCAACGCTAATGAGAAGCCCGCCACGGTACCCGGCGTACCGGAAGCCAGATGCGAAGTGAGCGATTTTTTGCTATCCGGGTTGCCCTGATCGTCAAGGAACATATCCCGGGTGGCCTGCTCAGGCGCCATTTCGCGAAAATCAATCGCCGTCGTTTTACCGTCTTTGGTCCGCAGCATCATAAATCCGCCGCCGCCAATATTACCGGCCTGTGGATGCGTGACCGCCAGCGCATAGCCCACCGCCACCGCGGCATCGACGGCGTTACCGCCCTGACGCAGAATATCCACCCCGACGCGGGTTGCCATCGCATCCACCGAGGCAACCATCCCCTCCCGGGCACGAACCGGGTGAAAGACATCTTCTTCTACACCATAAGAAACGGGCGGCGGGGTGGGATTTGCGGCGACGGTAAAACTTCCGCCGGCCAGCAAAGCAGCGATGACCACCTGACGCCAGGAACGCGTGTTTATCATTGTCTTACTCCTGAAGTGTTTTTTTTCCCCGCTTAAGCCTGGTTGATAAGTCCTAAAAAATCATTGTTATGCCGAAAAGGAGGTACACTTAAGTGATCCCACGCACGGGAGGAGAGAACCATGAAAGCACTGTTATTTCTGGCGGCGCTGCTGCCGCTAAGCGTCCTGGCACAGCCACTCAACACCACTAATAATCCCAACCAGCCGGGGTACGTCATCCCCAGCCAGCAGCGGATGCAAAATCAGATGCAAGTGCAACAGCAGCAGCACCAAAGCATGCTGAAGCAGGATATGCAGAGCCAGACACGCGCCCAGCAACAGCATCTCCAGACGCAGCTCAACAACAACCAGCAGCGGGTCATTCAGAGCGGTAATTTGAATTCGTCGCAGCAGATGTTGCCGAATAACAACGGAGGGATGTTGCAACGGCAGACGACGCCATAACGGCCGTCTGCCGGTGGATCAGGCCTGGAAGTCAGGACCGATGACATCAATGGCATCGGTACAAATGCAGTCCACGCCCCAGCGCAACAGCTCAGCCGCCCGCTGGGGTTTGTTGACGGTATAGACGAGGATGTGCAGACCCACGGCCTTCAGGCTTGCCACTCGCGACTCATCCAGCAGTTTATGGTTAAGGTGGATCGAAACGCACTCCAGGCGCGTGGTCAGCTCGCGCCAGTCCTCGCGCCACTCATCCAGCAGCAGCCCGCGCGGCAGCTCAGGCACCGCCTGCTGCGCCGCCTCCAGCGCGTCAATTTCAAACGATGAGAGCAGCGGCGGCGTCATCCCCTGCCACAGCTCACGGGCCGCCAGCGCCACCGCTTTCCCGGTGAGCGGCCCGGTGCCGGTCGTTGGTTTAATCTCGATATTCGCCATCATGCCGTGCTGACGACAGCGTTCGGCAACCTCGGCCAGCAGCGGCAGCGGCTCGCCTTTGAATTCATGGCTATACCAGCTTCCGGCATCGGCTTTCAGCAGTTCGCTCCAGGCCAGCTCGCCGGCGACGCCCCAGCCGTTGCTGGTGCGCTCGAGATGGTCATCGTGCAGCAAAAAAATCTGTCCGTCTTTCGATAGCTTAGCGTCAAACTCGATCATCGTATGCCCGAAACGGGCGCCGACGTCGATGGCCGCCAGGGTGTTTTCCGGCGCCAGTTTCCCGCCGCCACGATGGGCGACGATGTGAGGATAAGGCCAGTGACTCATGCGCGTTGTCCTGTTTCACCATCAAAGAGATGCAGATGATCCTCGGGCAGATGCAGCCACAGCGTGCTGCCTGCTGACGGACGCTGCTGATGCGGCAGCCTGACCACCAGTTTCTGCTCGCCCCAGCGACCGTGGGCAAGGTTATCGGCACCTAAAATTTCCAGCGTATCCATCACCAGCGGTACGCCACCTTCCGCCTGGGAGCTTAATGCAAAATGCTCCGGGCGGATACCTAACGTCATCTTACGCCCGGCATGGCGGCGATGCTCGCCATTCATCGGTAAACGCAGGCCGCCTTCCAGTTCAAAACGACGACCATCTTCGCTGATGCGCCCGTCCAGCAGGTTCATCGCCGGACTGCCAATAAAGCTCGCCACAAAGCGGCTGGCCGGTTTCTCGTACACCTCGACGGGGGTGCCAATTTGTTCGGCAATACCTTTATTCATGACCATCACCCGCTGGGCAAGCGTCATCGCTTCCACCTGGTCATGCGTGACGTACAACGAGGTGGTTTTCAGACGACGATGCAGCTGCTGAAGTTCAAGACGCATCTGGACGCGCAGCTTGGCATCGAGGTTCGATAGCGGTTCATCAAACAGAAATACCGCCGGGTCGCGCACGATGGCGCGGCCCATCGCCACACGCTGGCGCTGACCGCCGGAGAGCTCGCGCGGGCGGCGCTTGAGTAGCCCGTCCAGCTCCAGAATGCGCGCCGCTTCCTGCACCCGTTCGGCGATCAGGCCTTTGCCCATACCGCGTATTTTTAGCCCCCAGGCCATGTTCTCTTCCACGCTCATGTGCGGATAAAGCGCGTAGTTCTGAAACACCATCGCGATCCCGCGATCCTTCGGTTCCATCTCGGTCACACGCTGGCGGTTAATCCAGATATCGCCGCTGGTCACGCGTTCGAGCCCGGCGACCATGCGCAGCAGCGTTGATTTCCCGCAGCCGGACGGTCCGACCATGACGATAAACTCCCCGTCCGCGACGTCCAGCGTCAGCGGTTGAATCACCTGGGTTTTGCCATCCCAGCTTTTGGTTACAGCCTGTAGTTTTAAACCTGCCATTTTATTTCTCACTGTCCACTAAACCACGCACAAACGCCCGCTGCATGGCTAAAACGATAACGACCGGGGGAATCAGCGTCAGCAGCATCGCGGCCATCACCTGATTCCACTGCGTGGTGCCTTCTCCGGTGGCGATCATGCCTTTGATACCCGCTACTGCGGTGCCAAGATTGACGTCCTGAATAATCAACAGCGGCCACAGATATTGGTTCCAGCCGTAGATAAAGGTGATAACAAACAGGGCCGCGAGATTGGTTTTCGACAGCGGCAGCACGATGTCGCGGAAAAAGCGCATCGGTGAGGCGCCATCGATACGCGCCGCTTCAATCAGCTCGTCCGGCAGGGTCATAAAGAACTGGCGGAACAGGAAGGTGGCGGTCGCCGAGGCCATCAGCGGTAGCGTCAATCCGGCATAGCTGTCGAGCATCTTCAAATTGGCGATCACTTCCACGGTGGGAAAGATACGTACCTCAACCGGTAGCATCAGGGTAATAAAAATCATCCAGAAGAAGAGGTTACGCAGCGGAAAGCGGAACCAGACGATGGCGAATGCGGAGAGCATCGACACCACGATTTTGCCCACCGTGATGCCGAAGGCCATGATGAAGCTGTTGAGCATCATCAGCCAGAATGGCGCGCTGTTCACGCCAACGCCCTGGGTCCAGATGGTCGCCATATTTTCCAGCAGATGTCCGCCGGGAATCAGCGTCATCGGCGTCTCAAAAACGGCTTTGTTATCCAGCGTCGCGGCAACAAACGCGACATACAGCGGGAACAGGATCACGGCGATCCCCGCAATCAGCATGGTGTGGCTGAAAAGCGTCAGCCCGCGACGGTTCTCAATCATTGGTAGCGCACCTTACTTTCAACGTAGCGGAACTGAACGACCGTCAGCACAATCACCAGCAACATCAGAACCACCGACTGGGCGGCGGACGCCGACAGGTCGAGCCCGGCGAAACCTTCGCGATAGATCTTATAAATCAACGTAGTGGTTGCCTGTACCGGGCCGCCGGCGGTGGCGGCATCGATCACCGGGAAGGTATCGAAGAAGGCGTAGACCAGGTTGACCACCAGCAGGAAAAAGCTGACCGGCGCAATCAACGGCAGCGCCAGTTTAAAGAAGCGGCGAATCGGCCCGGCGCCGTCAATGGCGGCAGCCTCAACCAGCGAGCGCGGGATCGACTGCAATGCAGCGAAGAAAAACAAAAAGTTATAGCTGATCTGCTTCCACACCGAGGCAAAGACCACCAGGAACATCGCCTGGCCGCTGTTCTGCGCATGGTTCCAGTCGTAGCCCATTTCGCCGAGGAAATGGGTTATCAGCCCACGACCGGGATTAAAGAGGAAAATCCACAGTACCGCCGCCACCGCTGGTGCTACGGCATAGGGCAGCAGCATCAGGGTTTGATAAAAGCGGCTGCCGCGCACGACATAATCCACCAGCGCAGCAAAGAACAGAGAAATCATCAGCCCGCTGAAAGTCACCAGGCTACTGAACTTGATAGTGGTCCAGAACGAGTCCAGATAGTACGGGTCGTGGAACAGGGTCACGAAGTTGTCCAGGCCAACGAACTGGCTGGAAAGACCAAACGGATCGACGCTCTGTAGTGAGTACCACAGCGCTTCGCCCGCGGGCCAGATAAAGAAAATAATGGTGATAATCAGCTGCGGCGCGACCAGCACATAAGGCAGCCAGCGCGAGCGGAATACCGGACGGGATGATGACATAGATGGACTCTTTTCCAGAAATCGCCGGGTGGCAGCTTCGCCTTACCCGGCCTACACATGGCACGTCGTCGGCCCGGTGAACATAGCGCCACCGGGCATTTCAACTATTACGATTTAGTTGATTGCTCGAAGCGGCGCAGCAGTTGGTTACCACGTTCAACCGCTGAATCCAGCGCCTGTTGTGGCGTCTTCTTCCCGGTCCACACGCTTTCCAGCTCCTCATCCACAATGGTGCGGATCTGCGGCATGTTGCCCAGACGCAGCCCTTTGGTGAACGGCAACGGCGGCTTGTTCAACATCTGACGAGTGGCAATATCCGCGCCGGGATTCTTATCGTAGAAGCCCTGCTGGCGGGTCAGGTCATAAGCGGCGGTGGTAATCGGCAGGTAGCCGGTTTTCTGATGCCATTCTGCGGCGATTTCCGGTTTAGCGAGGAATTCCAGGAATTTCGCCACCCCGGTGTAAGTCTCTTTATCTTTACCCTGCATCACCCACAGGCTGGCCCCGCCGATAATGGCGTTCTGCGGCGCACCCTTCACGTCGGCGTCGTACGGCATCATCCCCACGCCGTAGTTGAACTTCGCGTACTGGCGGATATCGGCCAGCGAACCGGAAGAGGCGGTGGTTATCGCGCAGTCCCCGTTATAGAACTTCTCGGTAGACTCATCTTTACGCCCGAAGTAGCTGAAATCGCCCTTCTTGTTCATTGCTTCCAGCATGGCGATATGCTTGACCTGCTCCGGCTTGTTGAACTCCAGAACCGCATCAGTCCCGTCGAAGCCGTTGTTTTTGGTCGCCACCGGCAGGCCATGCCAGGCGCTGAAGTTTTCAATCTGAATCCAGCCCTGCCAGCCGCTGGCGTAACCGCACTTCATCCCGGCGGCTTTCAGCTTATCGGTATAGGCCGCCAGCTCTTGCCAGGTTTTCGGCGGCTGCTCCGGGTCTAAACCGGCTTTTTTGAAGGCATCTTTGTTGTAGTACAGCACCGGCGTGGAGCTGTTAAACGGCTGGGAGAGCAGATGACCACTTTTGGAATCGGTGTAGTAACCGGAAACCGTCGGGACGAACTGCGATTCATCAAACTTGATACCCGCATCGCTGAACACCTGATACACCGGCTTAATGGCTTTCGAAGCCATCATTGTCGCGGTACCCACTTCATAAACCTGAAGGATCGCCGGCGCATTGCCGGTACGGAATGCCGCAATGCCGGCACTCAGGCTCTGTTCATAGTTACCTTTGTACACCGGCGTAATTTTATAATCCGGATTGGCCGCGTTGAAACGTTGCGCCAGAGAATCAACTTCTTTACCCAACTCCCCTTCCATGGAATGCCAGAACGGAATATTGGTCACTGCCAACGCCTGACCGGCACATGCCAGGCTGAGCGCCAGTCCTAAAGCTGTATGTCGTAACGATATCATCGGTTATCTCTCTTGTTGTTCCAGATGCGCGATTTCACGCGTTTTATGTTCGCGGGGGTAACATGACATGCTCGAATTACAGAAAAATAACTTTTTTATTACAAAAAAAAGATAGTAACGCGTCAGAGAGATGGCAAGACGATGAAGGATTGGAGACAGGAAAGTGGGAGCTGAGGCACGTATAGGGGGCGGAACGGTTCCCGGGGTCGGCGCAGGCACCTCGCCCGGGTGATGAGTGCAGTTTGTCGCCCGGCCAGACCTGGCGCCGCCGGGGAAAATAACGAATTAGCCGCCCAGATAGGCGCTACGCACCGCCTCGTTAGCCAGAAGCCGCTCGCCGGTGTCTTCCAGCACGACGTGACCGTTTTCCAGCACATAGCCGCGGTCAGCCAGCTTCAGCGCCTGGTTGGCGTTCTGCTCGACAAGGAAGATAGTCATCCCCTGTTCGCGCAGCTGTTCGATGGTGTTGAAAATCTGCTGGATGATGATCGGCGCCAGTCCCAGCGAAGGTTCGTCAAGCAGCAGCAGGCGCGGCTGGCTCATCAGCGCCCGACCAATCGCCAGCATCTGCTGCTCGCCGCCGGACATGGTGCCCGCACGTTGAATACGGCGTTCAAGCAGACGCGGGAACAGTTCGTAAACCCACTTAATACGGCTCTGGAACTGGTCTCGATCGGCAAAAAAACCGCCCATCGCCAGGTTTTCTTCAACGGTCATACGTGAAAAGACGCGCCGCCCTTCCGGGACAATCGCCACCGCTTCACGCATGATTTTTGCGGTCTGCCAGTCGGTAATATCTTTCCCATCAAAGACCACTTTTCCGCTGGAAGCCCGCGGATCGCCGCACAGGGTACCCAGCAGCGTGGTTTTCCCCGCGCCGTTGGCACCGATCAGGGTCACGATTTCCCCCTGATTAATATGCAGACTGACGTTATGTAGCGCCTGAATCTTGCCGTAGTGGGCGCTTACGTTGTCAAAAGATAACATCACTTTTTCCATACTTATGCCTCACCAAGGTATGCGCGGATCACGTCCGGGTTATTGCGGATCTCTTCCGGCGTACCGTTAGCCAGCGGCGTACCCTGATTGACCACATAAATACGATCGGAAATGCCCATCACCAGCTTCATATCGTGCTCAATCAGCAGGATGGTGGTGTTGTGATGACTGCGCAGCTCGGCGATCAGCTCGTCCAGCTCTTTGGTCTCTTTCGGGTTCAGACCCGCAGCGGGTTCATCCAGCATCAGGATTTCCGGCTGGGTCACCATACAGCGGGCAATCTCCAGACGCCGTTGGTCGCCATAGGCCAGGTTACTGGCCTGGCGGTTAGCATGCTCCAGCAGGCCAATACGCTCCAGCCAGGTTGCGGCGCGATCCAGCGCTTCGCTCTGCGCGCGGCGGAAGGACGGGGTTTTCAGCAAGCCGGAGAAGACCCCGGTTTTCAGCTGCTGATGTTGCGCCACCAGCAGGTTTTCAATCACCGTCATTTCGCGGAACAGACGCACGTGCTGGAAGGTACGGACCACGCCCATCCGGGCGATCTGCTGTCCCGGCAGCCCTTCCAGGTGCTGATCGCGCAGCATGATGGTCCCGCCGGTCGGCTTATAAAAACCGGTCAGGCAGTTGAAGACCGTGGTTTTCCCGGCGCCGTTAGGGCCAATCAGCGACACGATCTCCTGCGGGCGCAGCTCCAGCGACACGTTGTTGACCGCCAGCAGGCCGCCAAAGCGCATCATCAGGCCGCTGACGGATAATAATGGCTGACTCATGCCTGCTCTCCTTTCGCCTGACCTTTTTTCAGCTTCAGCTGCGGACGCGTCATCGGCAGCAGACCCTGCGGACGCCAGATCATCATCAGCACCATCAAACCACCCAGCATCAGCATGCTGTATTCGTTGAAATCACGCATTAGCTCGCGCGATACCACCAGCAGCACCGCGGCGAGAATGACCGCAAACTGCGAGCCCATCCCACCCAGAACCACAATCGCCAGCACGAAAGCCGACTCGGCAAAGGTGAAGGATTCCGGGCTGACAAAGCCCTGGCGCGCGGCGAACAGCGTACCGGCAAAACCGGCAAACGCGGCGCTGATGGTAAAGGCGGTCAGCTTGATGCGCGTCGGGCTAAGGCCCAACGAGCGGCAGGCAATTTCGTCTTCACGCAGCGCTTCCCACGCGCGTCCCAGCGGCATACGCAGCAGGCGGTTAATCACAAACAGCGACAGCACCACCAGCAGCAGCGCCACCAGATAAAGGAAAATCACCCGATCGCCCGGGTCGTACTTCAGGCCGAAGAAGTTACTGAAAGTATCCCAGCCGCCTTCACGGGCGCTGCGGCTAAACTCAAGGCCAAACAGCGTCGGTTTTGGAATCTGGCTGATGCCGTTGGGACCACCGGTGATTTCGGTGTTATTAAGCAGCAAAATACGCACGATTTCGCCGAAGCCAAGCGTGACGATCGCCAGATAGTCGCCGCGCAGACGCAGCACCGGGAACCCCAGCAGGAAGCCCGCGGCGGCGGACACCAGCCCTGCCAACGGCAGACAGGTCCAGAAGCCAAGACCGTAATAGTGGTTCAGCAGCGCAAAGGTGTAAGCGCCGATGGCGTAGAAGCCGCCATAGCCCAGCACCAGCAGACCGGACAGCCCCACCACCACGTTCAGCCCAAGACCGAGAATGATATAGATCATGGTCAGGGTGGCGATGTCCACCGTCCCGCGCGACACCATAAACGGCCACGCCACGGCGATAACCAGCAGCGCTATCAGGAACAGCTTCTGCTTGACCGTCGAACCGTCGATAGCCGGCATAACAAACTTCGGCCCGGAGACGTTTTTCAGGGTTTTCTGGAACAGCGGACGCATCAACTGGAAGAAGAAGACCACCGCGGTGCCGATGAAGATCCACTGCCAGCGGATATCGGCGGCGGTATCCACAACCAGTTTGGTGCCATCCAGCTCCAGCTGTACGCCCATAAACACGCCAGCCAGGACAAAGAACATCGCCGCAGACAGCAGCGACATAGCAATATGCATCGGTTTCATACTTTCTCGACCTCCGGGCGACCCAGAATGCCGGTAGGCATCACCAACAGCACCAGAATCAACAGGGCAAAGGAGACGACGTCTTTATATTCCGTGCTGAGATAGGCAGACGAAAGCGCTTCGGCAATACCGAGGATCAGACCGCCGATCATCGCCCCTGGGATACTGCCGATCCCACCCAGTACCGCAGCGGTAAAGGCTTTCATCCCGGCCATAAAGCCGATATACGGGTTGATAACGCCGTAGAACTGGCCCAGCAGTACACCTGCTACCGCCGCCATTGCCGCGCCGATAACAAACGTCAGGGCAATCACCCGGTCGGTATTGATACCGAGCAGGCTCGCCATTTTGAGGTCTTCTGCGCAGGCGCGGCAGGCGCGGCCCATGCGTGAATAGCGGATAAACAGCGTCAGTGCCAGCATCGCCACAAAAGTCACGACCCAAATCACCAGCTGCATCGTGGTGACGGTCGCGGCGAAGTTTTCGCTGCTGCCGATAATCCACTGGCCGTTAAACAGACTCGGCAGCGCGATATCGCGCGAACCTTCCGTCAGGCTGACGTAGTTTTGCAGGAAAATGGACATCCCGATGGCGGAAATCAGCGCAATCAGACGCTTGGAGCTGCGCACCGGCCGGTAGGCCACGCGTTCAATGCTCCAGCCGTAGGCGCTGGCGATAATAATCGCCCCGATAAACCCGGCGGCCACCAGCAGCCAGCTGGTATCAATCCCCATCATCATGAGGGCGGCGATGATCATGAAGGAGACGTAGCTGCCAATCATGTATACCTCGCCATGGGCGAAGTTAATCATGCCGATAATGCCGTACACCATCGTATAGCCGATGGCGATCAGCGCATAGGTACTGCCCAGCGTGACGCCGTTAAACATCTGCTGCAGAAAGTAGAGAAACTGCTCGGACATAAGGTAACCTTTTTCATGCCGCCCGCTTCACGCGGGCGGTGGGATAACGCATCTTATTTTGCGACAGAGGATGATCCATCCGCATGCCACTGGAAGACACCAAACTCAAATCCCTTCAAATCGCCTTTTTCGTCCCAATTCAGCGGCCCAATCACGGTTTTCGCTCCGTGAGCTTTCAGATCTTTGATTAAGTCCAGCGGCTCCTGGCTGCTGCTTCTGTCCATCGCCTGCGCCAATGACTGCACGGCGGCGTAGGTGATCCAGACATACGGACCGCTCGGATCTTTCTTCTCTGTTTTCAGCGCCTCAACGATAGCGCTGTTCGCCGGATCCTGGTCATAGCGTTTCGGCATTGTTACCAGCATGCCTTCCGCTGCTGCGCCGGCAATATTTGACAGCGACGCGTTGCCGACACCCTCAGGTCCCATAAAGACGGTTTTCAGCCCCACGGAGCGAGCCTGACGCAGCATCTGCCCCATTTCAGGGTAGTAGCCGCCATAATAAACGAAGTCGATATTTTCTTTTTTCAGGCGCGCCAGCAGCGCGGAGAAATCTTTCTCCCCCGCGGTGATGCCATCAAAGAAGACGATATTGGCGTTGCCTTTCTTCAGGCTCTCCTGGACGGATCGCGCCAGACCTTCGCCGTACTGCTGTTTGTCATGGATGATGGCGATACGCTGCGGTTTCACTTTTTCCAGGATGTATTTGGCGGCGGTCGGCCCCTGTGCGGAGTCCAGGCCAGCCGTACGCATGATGTACTGATAGCCGCGCTGGGTCAGTTCCGGGTTCGTCGCGCCCGGAGAGATCATCAGAATGCCTTCATCTTCATAGATATCGGAGGCAGGCTGGGTAGAAGAGGAGCACAGATGGCCGATGACGTACTTGATGCCTTCATTAACAATTTTGTTCGCTACCGCAACGGCCTGTTTCGGGTCGCAGGCATCGTCGAACTCAACGCCAACCAGCTTATCGCCTTTAATTCCGCCCTGCGCGTTAATGTCTTTAATGGCCTGCCGCGCGCCGTTGAACTCCATGTCGCCCCACTGAGCTACCGGACCGGACATCGCGCCGACGACGGCGACTTTAATATCCTTAGCCATGACCGCGTGAGACATCGTCAGTGCAACGAATCCCGCAATAATGGTTTTTGCGTTCCTTTTCATGCTTCAGAACCCCGTTCGTGATGTGGTGTAAATATTTTGTATTTTTATGGTTAAAAAGCATTCTGTGCTTTTATTAAACAACGCTACTTTTACCATTATCTTTAATGGTTTAGCGATGTTTTTTGCCTGAATTGAGATTAAAATCTCTATTTTTCAGGCGATTAAGCAAAGATAATATTCTGTATTAAAGCGAAGATAAACAAAAAAAAGTCCTCTTCACAGCATAAAATAACGATACATAAGGCGGAATAAAACGCTGCACATTAGGTTAAAATTCTGCTTATTTTTCGATCCATGACGGATTGCTCTACTCTGCACTCATCAAAAGAACGAATCCCCTAATGAATGGATAAAAAACAGCGCCCCTTCCGACAGCAAATTTGGGTACACTGCCCCATCCGTTTTGACTGGACTTGTCGCGCATGAAACTGACCATTATTCGATTACCGCTTTTCAGCGATCAGGATCGCATCGACTTAGGGAAAATCTGGCCGTCGCAGGATCCCGACGATATCCCTCTGGACGATCGTCACCGAATTTACGCCGCCCGCTTTAACGAACGTCTGCTGGGCGCCGTGCGCGTCACGCTACGCGGCAATGAAGGCGAGCTCAGCGCGCTGTGCGTACGCGAAGTCACCCGTCGGCGCGGCGTCGGGCAATATTTAGTCGAAGAGGTGCTGCAGAACAATCCGCAGATCGAGCGCTGGCGGGTCAGTAATGCGGGGGTGGAAGATAACGCGGTGATGTCCGCCTTTATGCAGGCGCTGGGTTTTAGTGCGCAGCAGAGTGGTTGGGAAAGAGCGCTCCGGTAAACGCCGCATCGCCAGAGGAAAATCCCGGGTTGCGGCGTAAACGCCTTATCCGGGCTACCTCTAACCGTTGCCCCGGTAAGCGGTACGCCACCGGGGAAATTCCGGGTTGCGGCGTAAACGCCTCCCCCGGCGACCTCTAACCGTAGCCCCGGTAAGCGGAGCGCCACCGGGGAAATCCCCGGGTTACGACATCAACGCCTTCCCCGACGACCTCTAACCGTAGCCCCGGTAAGCGGAGCGCCACCGGGGAAATTCCGGGTTACGGCGTAAACGCCTTCCCCGGCGACCTCTAACCGTAGCCCCGGTAAGCGGAGCGCCACCGGGGAAATCCCCGGGAGCTGACATCAGTAACTGACCGGGGTTGAAGAACGCCGCCAACGAACCTGCGGCGCGAGAGGCGAAGGTTAAATTATTTGGCGTCGGTTGCCGTACCATCAGCATGCCAGGTAAACACGCCGAACTCGAAGCCTTTCAGGTCGCCTTTCTGATCCCAGGAGAGCGGCCCCATAACGGTATCTACAGAGTTGGCCTTCAGGTATTTCGCGATCGCCGCCGGGTCTTCGGACTGATTCAGGCCAGCCTGCAGCGACTGAATTGCCGCGTAGGTTGTCCAGACGAAGGCGCCGCTCGGATCCTGTTTCTTCGCTTTAATCGCGTCCACAATCGGTTTGTTCGCCGGGACCTGGTCGTAGTTCTTCGGTTTCGTGACCAGCATGCCTTCCGCAGACTGACCGGCAATGTTAGACAGGGAGACGTTGGCGACGCCCTCCGGTCCCATAAACTGCGTTTTCAGACCTGCCGCGCGGGACTGACGCAGAATCTGCCCCATTTCCGGGTGGTAGCCGCCGTAATAGACGAAGTCGATATTTTCTTTCTTCAGGCGCGCAACCAGGGTAGAGAAATCTTTCTCCCCGGCGGTGATGCCGTCAAAGAACACCACGTTAGCGCCGCCCTTCTTCAGACCATCCTGCACCGCACGCGCCAGACCTTCACCATATTGCTGTTTGTCGTGAACGATAGCGATGCGCTGAGGTTTGACCTTCTCGATAATGTATTTCGCCGCCGTCGGCCCCTGGTCAGAATCGAGACCGGTGGTACGCAGAATCATTTTATAGCCGCGTGCGGTCAGCTCCGGCGCTGTCGCGGCCGGGGTAATCATCAGAACGCCTTCGTCTTCATAGATATCGGACGCCGGCTGGGTAGAGGACGAGCACAAATGGCCGATAACGTACTTAATGCCATCGTTAATCACTTTGTTGGCGACGGCCACCGCCTGTTTCGGGTCGCAGGCATCATCATATTTAACGATCTGCAGCTTGTTACCTTTGATCCCACCCTTCGCGTTAATATCGGCAACCGCCTGCTCAGCACCGGTAAACTCCTGGTCACCGTACTGGGCCACCGGGCCAGACATCGCGCCAACCACGGCAATTTTGATATCTTCCGCAAACGCGGCATTGCTCATAATCAAGGCGATACATCCTGCCAGCAGCGCTTTACCCTTCATGTTCATCCTGAGGCTCCCCATTATTATGGTTTTTTGCATTTGTTGTGATGTTGTTTGTTAGCGCATTATTCTAATTAAAGTCATAAAAAAAGCATATGACGTCTACTTTGAGGTCTGCCGCCTGCGCTTTTGCAGCACACTATGCTAAACATACCGCCATTCAGGAGAATTTGAAATGACAAAATTGCGGGTTATGTAACAGATAAGTGACAAATAAAAAACCGCGTCAGGATGAACCGGACGCGGTGGAGTCAGGCGCCAGATTACCAACCGGCGGGCAGGTAGCCCAATGCGGAAGCTATCGCGTAAACAGCGCTACAAAGGTAAAGCAACACAATGAAGGTCTGGATCAGCGGATGGGTTATCAGTGCCGGACAGGTCCAGCCTGGCGTGATATCACCGCGCTGCCGGGCACCTTTGAGCATCAGAATCGGCATGATGGATAAAATCACGCCGCTGAAGACGCCGGCAAAATAGAGTGCATTCACAAATGACACCATGCCGCTGTACGCCAGAATAAATGGCGGGATAGCCACGACAGTCAGCACGATCAGGCGCTTGAGCGGTTGTTCATCGTTGCCCAGGCGGAACTGATCGAAAATATTCGTCAGGAAGCTTCCCCCCAGACCCCAGTAAGAGGTCAGCATCGCGCACAGGGCAAACAGGTTAGCCGAGAAAAAGGCCCACTCACCGAGCGCTCTGCCCCAGGAAATCGTCGCCACGTCGGAAATATTATCCAGACCGCTCAGGGCGATTACCGACAGCGGGACCAGCGCCAGCAGGCAGAAAGTCAGCCCCATTCCCACCATAATCGCTTTCGGCAATTTCTCCGGCTTATCCGCAAACCCGCGGGCCATTTCCGGAACGATATACTGCGCCGAGAAGCAGAATGCGACCACGTTGAACACCGGCACCATATATAGCCAGTTGCCGTCGAGCAGATAGCGAACCTGGGTCGTCTCTTTGAGCAGCGTCGCCGCCACCAGCACGGCGATCATGACCACCATGCCGATACTGATGAATTTCTCACCCCGCCCGATGGCCTTCAGCCCGAGATAAAGTACGCCTGCCGCCGGGATAAAAAAGAGCGCACTCCCCAGCGCCGGAGAGATACCGAACAGCGAATGCAGCAGCTTACCGCTTCCGGTCATATAGGCCGTCAACGCGCCGATGCTGTTCACGCAAACGGACAGGAACATCATCAGCGCCCCGAAGCGCCCGACATAGCGATGCGACAGCCCACTCAGCTGTAAATGTTTACGGGTACGCAGCGTCGATTCCGCGACATACAGCATGGTGACCGTCGTCAGGCTGCCGACCACCACCAGCCAGAACAACAGCGGTAAAAAGCCGGCCTTGCTGGACGCATAGGCGATAGACAGAACCCCGGCACCGATATTGGTGCCGACGATCATTGAGACCCCTTCGACGAAACTAAGGGATTTTGCAGGTACAGCGGTACGCTCCCGGCTCGTCAGAACCGAGGAAAAGGTGGAATGTTCAGACATAATATTTAATGAGATGGTCACTCCCTCCTTCCCGGTACTATGCTGAGGACAGGCTTTCATTCGGAGAACTATCATGGAAAACATTGCGCTCATTGGTATCGATCTGGGTAAAAACTCTTTCCATATTCATTGCCAGGATCGTCGCGGGAAGGCTGTTTACCGTAAAAAATTTACCCGGCCAAAGTTGATCGAATTTCTGGCGACATGCCCCGCTACAACCATCGCAATGGAAGCCTGTGGCGGTTCTCACTTTATGGCACGCAAGTTGGAAGAGTTGGGGCATTCCCCAAAGCTGATATCACCACAATTTGTCCGCCCGTTCGTTAAAAGCAATAAAAACGACTTTGTCGACGCCGAAGCTATTTGTGAAGCTGCATCGCGTCCGTCTATGCGTTTTGTGCAGCCCAGAACGGAATCTCAGCAGGCAATGCGGGCTCTGCATCGTGTCCGTGAATCCCTGGTTCAGGATAAGGTAAAAACAACCAATCAAATGCATGCTTTTCTGCTGGAATTTGGCATTAGCGTTCCCCGAGGAGCTGCCGTTATTAGCCGACTGAGTACCATTCTTGAGGATAATAGTTTGCCTCTTTACCTCAGCCAGTTATTGCTGAAATTACAACAGCATTATCACTATCTTGTTGAGCAGATTAAAGATTTGGAATCCCAGTTGAAACGAAAGTTGGACGAAGATGAGGTTGGACAGCGCTTGCTGAGCATTCCCTGCGTCGGAACACTGACAGCGAGTACTATTTCAACTGAGATTGGCGACGGGAAGCAGTACGCCAGCAGCCGTGACTTTGCGGCGGCAACAGGGCTTGTACCTCGGCAGTACAGCACGGGAGGTAGGACGACATTGCTGGGAATTAGTAAGCGAGGTAATAAAAAGATCCGAACTTTGTTGGTTCAATGTGCCAGGGTATTCATACAAAAACTGGAACACCAGTCTGGCAAATTGGCCGATTGGGTCAGGGATTTACTGTGCCGGAAAAGCAACTTTGTCGTCACTTGTGCTCTGGCAAACAAGCTGGCCAGAATAGCCTGGGCCCTAACGGCACGACAGCAAACTTATGTAGCATAACGGCAGAAATACACCGGTTTAAAGAATTACTGATCTGGTTTTGCGAATACTGATATTGATGATACTAACGGCCCACCGGCCTGTTGAGGAACCTGTAAAACGGAAAGGCTCATTGAAGCCGTATATTTTCTGGAGGTTCATCAGGCGCGGAACTCATCAAGGCGCGGGAATAAAATCCCATTCAGACGCCGGATAGATTCAAGCAAGCCAACTTGTCGTCAAAATCGGTGTTGCAAAAACGGGAGTGACCATAGATTCCGTTTTATTCCGGCGACATGCGCCGCCGGAAAAAAGGTGATATCAGGGTGATAAACCACTCACGCTGAGTATGAAAACTCATGTGCGGCATCCTGTTTTATCTGGCTTCCCTGCCGCCGCACAGGAGTCGGGCACATCATCCCTTCAGGACGCGCGCCAGAATATCCAGCGCTTTTGTAAACTGCGCATCGGGGATAGTTAACGGATACAGGAAACGGATAACGTTGCCATAGACGCCGCAGCTCAGCAGCAGCAGACCATTTTCCTGCGCCTTTTGCTGGATGTGGCGGGTGAACTCCGGTGACGGCGCGCCGGTCTGCGGATCGTTAAACTCCACGGCAACCATTGAGCCCTGCCCGCGAATATCAACGATCGCCGGGCAATACTCGCGCGCCTGATTCAGCACCTCTTTCAGGTGGCTGCCAAGCTGTTCCGCACGCTGACACAGCTGCTCTTCTTCGATGACGTCAAGGACCGCATGAGCCGCAGCGACCGCCAGCGGGTTACCGGCATAGGTGCCGCCCAGTCCGCCCGGCGCCGGCGCATCCATCACCTCGGCGCGCCCCACTACGCCAGACAGCGGGAAACCGCCGGCAAGGCTTTTCGCCATCGTCATCAGGTCCGGCTTCACATCGTAATGCTGCATGGCAAACAGCTTGCCGGTACGGGCAAAACCGGTCTGTACTTCATCGGCAATCAGCAGGATGCCGTGGGTATCGCACAGCGTACGCAGCGCCTGCATAAACTCCGCTGGCGCGACGTTAAAACCGCCTTCGCCCTGAATCGGTTCGAGGATAATTGCCGCCACCTGGTCTGGAGCGATATCGGCTTTAAAAATACGCTCAAGGCTTTTCATCGCCTCATCGGTGGTAATGCCGTGGGCAGCATTCGGGTATACCCCGTGATAGACCGAACCAGGGAACGGTCCAAAACCGATTTTGTAAGGTGCGACCTTACCGGTCAGCGCCATGGTCATAAAGGTACGGCCATGAAAACCGCCGCCAAAAGTAATCAGCCCCGGACGACCGGTATAAGCGCGGGCAATCTTCACCGCGTTTTCCACGGCTTCCGCACCGGTGGTGAAGAAAGCGGTTTTGGCCGGGCCATCAACCGGCGCCAGCGCGTTAATGCGCTCCGCCAGCGAGACATAGCTTTCGTAAGGGACAATCTGATACGCCGTATGGGTAAAGGCCTCCAGCTGCTGCGCGACGGCGGCAACAATTTTCGGGTGGCGATGGCCGGTATTGAGCACGGCAATTCCCGCAGCAAAATCAATCACCTCATTGCCTTCCACATCCCACAGCGTGGCATTCTCCGCCTTCTCAACAAAGTAATTGCACATTACGCCTACGCCGCGCGGCGTCGCCTGCTGGCGACGTTGATTCAGTTCTGAACTTTTCACCCTCGAATCTCCTGTCATGTGTGTCACGTTATCGCAACAATCTCGAAACTATGTCGTTTATTTACACAGGAGTTGGCCCTATAATCGAGTACCAATTTAGATTATCTGAGGGATCCAATTGCGTTCACTCGTCGGTGACCTTGTGCTGGTCAGATTGCAGGAGGAGACAGACCCGCTGCTGCATAAACGCTTATATAACGCGGTTCGTCGCTCAATTCTGGACGGTTCTTTAGCGCCCCATAGCCGCCTGCCCCCCTCGCGAGATCTGGCCGGGGAGCTCGGCGTATCAAGAAACACCATATTAACAACTTATGAACAATTGCAGGCGGAAGGATATGTGGTTTCCCGCCGCGGGAGCGGCACATTCGTCGCGAAAACCGGGCCGGATATTTCTCTTTCTACTGGCAACATCGCCGTAAACAGCAGCGACTTGACGGCAACCCCCTTTTTGTCCCGTCGCGGGCAACAGTTGCTCAGCCACGTCAGCGCCAGTCCGCGCCAGTGGGGAGCTTTTATCCCCGGCGTACCGGACGTCAATGCCTTTCCCCACCCGCTATTTAGCAAGATTCAGGCCCGTATCAGCCGCCGCCCGAAACCCGAGCGACTGAGCTACAGCTGTAACGGCGGTACGCCTGAACTGCAGCAGGCGTTAGTGGACTACCTTCGCGTGTCCCGGGGCGTCCACTGTCAGGCAGATCAAATTCTTATTACGGAAGGGATCCATCAGGCAATCGATCTGGTGACGCGTATGCTCTGCGATAGTGGCGATCTGGCGTGGGTCGAGGAGCCCTCCTACTGGGGGATCCGCCACGTACTGGCGATGAATGATGTGCGGGTCAATCCGATTACCGTCGATGCCAACGGCCTGTGCCCGCCGGAGACCGTTGAGGAGGCGCCGCATCTGATTTTTGTCACCCCATCGCATCAGTACCCGCTGGGGGCGGTGATGAGTCTGGAACGCCGTCAGCGTCTGTTGGCCCTGGCGCGCCAGTACGGCAGCTGGATCGTCGAGGATGATTACGATAGCGAATTTCGCTTTTCCGGCCAGCCGATTCCGGCGCTGCAGGGACTGATTGCCGACGCGCCGGTGGTCTATATCGGAACGTTCAGTAAGACCCTCTATCCGGGGCTGCGGCTGGGGTATGTCGTGTTGCCGCGCCCGCTGATTGCCGATCTGAAAAGCGCCCATGCCGAGCTCTATCGCGGCGGCCACTCGCTGATTCAGATGGCGCTGGCGGAATTCATTAACGCAGGCCATTACTCCGCTCATATCCGACGAATGCGCCTGCTGTACAGTCGCCGTCGCGCCTGCCTGACCGAGCTGATTCAGCGCTATTGCAGCCCGCAGGCGCTGTCAGATTTCAGCGATAACGCCGGTCTGCATCTGATCCTCAACCTGCCAGATGATGCTGACGATGTTACGATCGCCAGACAGGCCAACGCCCGCAATATTCTGGTGCGTCCGCTGTCACGCTACTATCTGACGGAAGAACGTAAGAAGGGGCTATTGATGGGCTTTGCCAGCCTGGCGGAAGCGCAAATGGAGCCGGCCTTCCAGATCCTGCTTGAGTGCCTGCAGACCTTGTGCCCGCAGGCGCTGGCCGTCGGGGAAGAGGCAGAAAAACAAAACGCCCCAACATAATGTGGGGCGTTATCGGGTGCCTGCGCAGAGGCGAGTATGTACGCTGCCGCGTTATGCTTCGATGGCAGTACGCAGTTTCTTCATCGCGTTCTTTTCCAGCTGGCGCACGCGCTCAGCCGACACGCCATAGCGATCCGCCAGTTCCTGCAGCGTCGACTTATTGTCTTCGTCCAGCCAGCGGGCGCGGATGATATCCTGGCTACGCTCGTCCAGGCCCTGCATCGCGTCGGTCAGCTTGTTGGCCGCCTGCTCTTCCCAGTTATCATCTTCAATGCCATCGGCAAAGTTAGACGTTTTATCCTGCAGGTAGAGCACCGGCGCCATCGGCTGGCTATCGGACTCGTCGTCCGACGACATGTCGAAGGTCATGTCCTGCGCCGCCATACGGGATTCCATCTCACGTACGTCTTTGCTCGACACGCCCAGCTCGCGGGCCACCATCTCGACTTCATCCTGGTTAAACCAGCCCAGACGCTGCTTAGTTTTACGCAGGTTAAAGAACAGCTTACGCTGCGCTTTGGTGGTAGCGACTTTCACAATACGCCAGTTACGCAGAACGTATTCGTGAATTTCAGCCTTAATCCAGTGTACGGCGAAGGAAACCAGACGCACGCCCACTTCCGGGTTAAAACGACGCACGGCTTTCATCAGGCCAATGTTGCCTTCCTGAATCAGATCCGCCTGCGGCAGGCCATAGCCCGAGTAATTACGAGCAATATGAACAACAAAGCGCAGGTGAGACAGGATCAGCCTTTTCGCTGCTTCCAGATCGCCCTGGTAATGCAGCTTTTCAGCAAGCTCCCGCTCTTCATCAGCCGATAACATCGGCCAGCTGTTCGCAGCCCGGATATACGATTCCAGGTTACCAACGGGGGCTAAAGCTAAAGTTTGCATATCTTTGGTCATTCAAATCCTCTCAATCGATATCGTCTGACGTGATGGTTCCCATGAGATGAGCAACAAACATGCCAGCGTTTATGAGCAACGAGAATATCACCCACATTAGTATCAGACAGTGATTTTATCCACAAGTTCCATGCAACGATGTGAATAGATTACGCACAAAATGTGACATGGAAATGAAACGTAGGGAAGAGACAACAGGGACTCTTTCCCTGCAGAGAGACATTCATCAGTGCAGGGAAAGATTATATCAGACTTTTTTTAATCGGGGGTAAAGTGACGTAAATGTTGCACGGTAGCCAGCCAGGCCGCAACCCAGCCGATCATCGAGCAGACAATCAGCATCAGCAGACACTCGTCGAAGCCTAACCCGCTGAGTTCAAACCTGGTGCCAAACACCTGCGCGACTTCCGTCACCGCGGACGACAGTCGCATCACCATAATTTCCGACAAAATCAGCGACAAAAAGGCACCGCAGAAGCCCAGCAGCGCCCCGCCATACAGGAACGGGCGCAGGATGAAGCCGTCGGTCGCGCCAATCAGTTTTTGCACGTTAATGGTATCACGACGAGCAAAAATGCTCAGGCGTACGCTGTTGCCGATAACGAGGAACACGGCCGCCACCATCAGCACGCCAATCAGCGCCGACACACGGCCCACCAGCCCGGTCAACGAGGAGAGGCGGGCAAACCAGCTGTCATCCATACGCACTTCGTCCACGCCCTGAATGTGCGTCACGCGATCGCGCAGCGTATTCAGGGCATTGGTGCTCTGGAAATCCAGCTTCGGCACCACAATCGCGACGGCCGGAAGGGGGTTCTCTTCCAGCATATCCAGCGCGCCACCAAAGCCAGACCAGTTGCGGAACTCGCCAAGCGCTTCATCCCGCGACAGATAGTTCACTTTCTCTACGCCTTGTTCCGCCTGGAGCTGGCCAACCACCCGCGCCGCCGCGTCATCATCCAGCGTTTTCTCAAGATAAACGGTGATCTGCGGTGACGGATAGTACTGCGCCGCCGCGCTGTTGACGTTCTTGTACACCATGTAGCACACGCTTGGCAGCGTCAGCGAAATGGCGATAACCATAATGGTCAGGAAGGTAGCCAGCGGCGTACTTTTTAAATCCTGGACCGCGCCATGCCAGGCATAGCGAACCTGTTCGTTAAAGACGTTGCTCTTACGAGAAGCCGGGCCCGGCGCCGCTTTTGGCCGCTTCGGCGCATTACGCCCGCCACCGCCGCCCGCGCCTGCGCCATTGCGGAGGCGATCGAGCCGGCTACCGAACTGGCGAATCTGGTTTATTGCGTCGCGCTTATTCACCCCAATGGCCTCCATGCATATGACCGTCGCTCAGGGTCAGCATGCGATACGAGCGGCTGGAAATCAGCCCCAGGTCGTGCGTCGCCATCAGAACCGTTACCCCTACGCGGTTAAACTCCTCAAACAGGCGTAAAATCCCTTCCGAGAGCGCCTCATCGAGGTTACCGGTGGGTTCATCCGCCAACAACACCGCGGGCTTATTGACCACCGCGCGGGCAATCCCCACGCGCTGCTGTTCACCGCCGGAGAGTTGAATAGGGAGGTTTTTCGCTTTGTCCAGCAGCCCGACCTTGTCCAGCGCCGCCGACACGCGGCGACGAATATCATCGCCGCTGGCGCCGGCAATAATCAGCGGAATAGCGACATTATCAAACACCGTACGGTCCATCAGCAGGTGGTGGTCCTGGAAAATCATGCCGATCTGACGGCGCAAAAACGGCACCTCACGGCTTTTCAGGCGGCTAATGTCGTGGCCGCCGAATAAGATTTTCCCGGCGCTCGGCCGTTCAATACCGCAGATAAGCTTAAGCAGGGTACTTTTCCCTGCGCCGGAGTGGCCGGTCAGAAATGCCATCTCGCCCGACTGCAGGTGGAAATTCACCCCCTGCAGCGCTTGTCTCCCACCGAGATAGGCTTTGCTGACTTGTTCAAAGCGAATCATGATTAATCCTCTCGGGCAAAAAGTGCCTCAATAAAGTCGCCCGCATTAAACGGACGCAGATCCTCAATACGTTCACCGACGCCAATGTAGCGAATCGGAATACCGAACTGGTCGGCGACCGAGAAGATAACCCCACCTTTCGCGGTACCGTCCAGCTTAGTCAACGTGATGCCGGTCAAGCCAACGGCTTCATGGAACAGTTTGGCCTGGCTAATCGCGTTTTGCCCGGTGCTGGCATCGATGGTCAGCATGACCTCATGCGGCGCATCTTCGTCCAGTTTTTTCATCACCCGGACAATTTTCTTCAGCTCTTCCATCAGGTGCGATTTATTCTGCAGACGACCCGCCGTATCGGCGATCAGCACGTCAACGTTTCGCGCCTTCGCGGCCTGAATAGCATCGAAGATCACCGATGCCGAGTCCGCGCCGGTATGCTGAGCAATCACCGGAATGTTGTTGCGCTGACCCCAGACCTGCAGCTGTTCTACCGCCGCGGCGCGGAAGGTGTCCCCGGCCGCCAGCATCACCGATTTGCCCTGCTGTTCGAACTGACGGGCCAGCTTACCGATAGTGGTGGTTTTACCTACGCCGTTCACGCCCACCATCAGAATAACAAATGGCGTTTTCCCTTCAACATTCAGCGGCTCATCCACTTTCGCAAGGATATCGCCCATCTCTTCTTTCAGCAGGCCATACAGCGCTTCCGCATCACGTAGCTGCTTACGGCTGGCGCCTTCGGTAAGATTGGTAATGATCTTCCGGGTCGTTTCCACGCCGACGTCGGCAATCAGCAGCTGCTCTTCCAGCTCTTCAAACAGATCATCGTCGATTTTTTTGCCGCGGAACAGACTGATAAATCCGGAACCGAGATTCTGTTTGGTTTTAATCAGGCTGCGTTTCAGACGGGCGAAAAAGCCCTCTTTCGTCGGTTTTTCCTGCTCCTGTTGGGCGGAATCATCCGGCTGGCTCTGTTCTTCCGCTTCAACAATCTCTTGCTCATCAAGCGGTTGTGAAGCCAGCGCCAGAGCTTCAAGCTCTTCATCAGACAGTGCAGATTCAGGCTGTTCCTCAGCGCGCGTCTCATCACTCACCGCATCGTCCACGGCAGCGACTTGTGGCTCATCCGTCACCGCTTCCGGCGTCTGCCCGGCTACCGCTTCCGCGACAACCGGTTGAGCGATCACTTCTTCGACCAGCGGCTCCGGGGCAGCGAGATCTTCTGTCGGCAGCTGTTCAGCAACAGCCTCTTCCGCCACGGTCTCCGCCACAACCTGTTCAACGGCGGCCTCTTCGACCCACGTACTGGCGGCTGGCGCCTCGTCAATCGCAGCATGCGGCTGAGGGATCTCTTCGGCTTCAGCCGGGCCTTCGACCACAGGCGTCACCGGCGCTGAGTGCGGTAATTCGCTCTCAACAACCTGTTCCGTCACCTCAACGACCTCGGCCGCAAAAGCTTCCGCGTCCTCTTTCTCCACCGCAGAAGCGCTTACCGTCTCCGCTTCTGGTGCCGCCACCGTCTCAGCAGGCAACGCTGTAGCCGAATGCTGTTCGGCAACGTCGGTTTGCCCTTCTACTTTCTGTTCGGTCTCGGTTTCCTGCGCCTGTTCTTTTTGTCCAAAGCCCAGCCAGGAAAAGAAGCCACGTTTTTTCTCTTTTGCCATTTGCGACGACACTCCCGCTGTTTATTCATGGCACAGCTTCGGCATAACAATAGCGGAAGCTGAAAAATGATGAAATTAGTCGGATAGTCTATCACTTAACTTAACTCGCATCACCGCCCCCGGATTAAGGTTTCGTCATCCGCGTTCGATCGCTAGAATAGCGGACTGAAAGTGGAGACCTGAGCAACGAGATGAAGAAACCAAACCACACGGGCAGCGGCCAGATCCGTATTATTGGCGGGCAATGGCGGGGACGGAAATTACCGGTGCCCGAGAGCCCGGGCCTGCGTCCGACGACCGACCGGGTCCGTGAAACCCTTTTTAACTGGCTGGCGCCTGTCATGGTCGATGCGCAGTGCCTGGATTGCTTTGCCGGCAGCGGAGCCCTCGGGCTGGAAGCGCTGTCGCGCTATGCGGGCAGCACCACGCTGCTGGAAATGGAGCGCGGCGTCGCTCAACAGTTGCAAAAAAACCTGGCGACCCTGAAAGCCAGCCATGGCAAGGTGGTCAATACCAATACGCTCAGCTACCTTAATCAGCCCGGCACGCCGCACCATATCGTGTTTGTCGATCCGCCTTTCCGCAAAGGTCTGCTGGAAGAGACGCTGCGTCTGCTGGAAAATAACGGCTGGCTCGCCGATGAAGCGCTCATCTACGTTGAGAGCGAAGTCGAAAATGGTTTACCGCCGGTGCCGGCATGCTGGCATCTGTATCGTGAGAAAGTGGCCGGACAGGTCGCCTACCGTCTCTATCAACGTGAGGCAAAAGGAGAAAATCATGCTGATTAATTTTGGCCGCGTGTTGATGCTGTGCGTCTGGGCATTTTTATTATTAAACCTGTTTCAGCCTTTCCCGAAGCCACTGAACATCTTCGTTAACGTTGCCCTGATCTTTATGATCCTGATGCACGGTCTGCAGCTGACGCTGCTAAAGGCCACTCAGCCGAAAGATGCCCCGCCGCTGGGCCGCTTTGAACAGGTCCGTATTTTTATCTTCGGCGTGTTCGAACTGGTGGCCTGGCAGAAAAAGCTCAAGGCCACGCTGCGTAAGAAGTAACCCCCTGGGCTCAAGGTTCTGGCGTAAACGCGACAAACCTTGAGCCTTTGTAGCTTAGCGTTCCCCGATCACCGACGCTCAGCGCATGATATTGCGCCGCCTCAAGTCGAAAACTGACTTCCAGGCCACCGCTTTCCGGCCTGAAGCTCACGTCATAGCGCATATCGCTGCCAGCGGGGGCAACGGTTTGCTGGCGCGACCGGCGATCGTTGAGCACCTTCTCCCGCTTGTTACTCACCACCACCCGCTTTTGTAGCAGCGGCGCGGCGTCGTTATCCATATTTTCCCGTCGTTGCTGCACATAGCGTACCGATGCGGCCACCACAATGATGGCGACGACGATCATAAAAAACAGGGGAACCTTGCTCATTCATCTAACCCATAAGAATTCTCAGGAATAAGCATACCGCGCCTTGATTAACGTTGTCATCTGCCCGCCCGAACCACTACACTAAGTTTCAGTACCGCCAATACACCACTCACTTAATAATAACAGATACAAGGACTTACTATGCTTTGGTCGTTTATTGCTGTCTGTTTCTCCGCATGGCTTTTCGTCGATGCGTCCTATCGCGGCCCCACGTGGCAGCGCTGGGTTTTTAAACCCGTCACGCTGATCCTACTGCTGCTGCTGGCCTGGCAGGCGCCAATGTTCAACGCCATCAGCTACCTGGTACTCGCCGGGCTGTGCGCTTCGCTGCTGGGCGATGCATTAACGCTGCTGCCGCGCCAGCGGGTGATGTATGCGGTGGGGGCCTTTTTCCTGTCGCATCTGCTGTACACGATCTGGTTTGCCAGCCAGATGACGATGTCGTTTTTCTGGCCGCTGCCGCTGGTGCTGCTGGTTATCGGCGCGCTGCTGCTTGCGGTCATCTGGAGCCGGCTGGAAGACCTGCGCATGCCGGTCTTCACCTTTATCGGTATGACCCTGGTTATGGTCTGGCTGGCCGGTGAGCTGTGGTTCTTCCGCCCGACGGATACCGCGTTCTCTGGCTTCGCCGGCGCGACATTCCTGCTGTTGAGTAATATTGTCTGGCTGATCAGCCACTATCGTCGTCGCTTCCGCGCCGATAACGCCATCGCTGCCGCCTTCTACTTTGCTGGCCACTTTCTGATCGTCCGCGCGCTGTATCTGTAATTTTGCGCTTGACTCTGGAGTCGACTCCAGAGTGTATCCTTCTGGTAATGAGAAAATTATCATTACCGGGAGGGTCCCATGTCGACTCCAGAAACGCAGGATAAAAAAGTCCCACAGTTCTCGTCATTCAAATTAAAGCCGGTTGTCGCCCAGGCTGACAGCTGCTGCACGGAATCTGGCTGTGCCGCCAATAACGCCGCCGACAGCGAGGCGTTAAACGAGGCGCGCTATAGCTGGCTGGTTGAAGGCATGGACTGCGCCGCCTGCGCCCGTAAAGTCGAAACTGCGGTGCGCCAGGTACCAGGCGTCAACCAGGTACAGGTTCTGTTTGCCACCGAAAAACTGCTGGTCAACGCCGATGCCGATATCCGCACTGCCGTCGAAAGTGCGGTACGTGCCGCGGGCTATACGCTGCGCGATGAAAGCGCCCCGCCGCCGGAAACCTCGCCTCTGCGCGAGAACCTGCCGCTGATAACGCTGGTACTACTGATGGCGCTGAGCTGGGGTCTGGAGCAGTTCAACCACCCCTTCGGCGAGCTGGCATTCATTGCCACCACGCTTGTGGGCCTGTGGCCCGTCGCTCGTCAGGCTCTGCGCCTGATCCGCAGCGGTAGCTGGTTTGCCATTGAAACACTGATGAGCGTCGCCGCCATCGGGGCGCTGTTTATCGGCGCAACGGCCGAAGCCGCGATGGTGCTACTGCTGTTTATGGTTGGCGAGCGTCTTGAAGGCTGGGCGGCCAGCCGTGCCCGCCAGGGGGTAAGCGCGCTGATGGCGTTAAAACCCGATACCGCCACTCGTCTGCGTGACGGCGTGCGGGAAACCGTCGCCCAGCGCGATCTCCGCCCTGGAGACATCATTGAAGTCGCAGCAGGTGGTCGCTTGCCCGCTGATGGCCAGCTGCGCACGCCGTTCGCCAGCTTCGATGAAAGTGCCTTAACCGGTGAGTCGGTGCCGGTCGAGCGCCGGTCCGGCGAACGCGTGGCGGCAGGCGCCACCAGCGTCGACCGTCTGGTTCAACTGACGGTGATTTCTGAGCCGGGCGACAGCGCCATTGACCGTATTCTGAAGCTGATTGAAGAGGCAGAGGAACGTCGGGCACCCATTGAACGCTTTATCGATCGCTTCAGCCGGATTTACACGCCAGCCATTATGGTCGTCGCCCTGCTGGTCGCCATCGTACCACCGCTGTTCTTTGCCGCCGCCTGGCTGCCGTGGATCTACAAAGGTCTGACGCTGCTGCTGATCGGCTGTCCTTGTGCGCTGGTTATTTCCACTCCGGCGGCCATTACTTCCGGGCTGGCGGTGGCGTCGCGTCACGGTGCCCTGATTAAAGGCGGCGCAGCGCTTGAGCAACTGGGTCGCATACGTCAGGTGGCTTTTGATAAGACCGGGACGCTAACCGTCGGCCAACCGCGCGTCACCGCCGCAATCGCCCTGAATGACGTGGATGAAAATGGCCTGCTGGCACTGGCGGCGGCAGTAGAACAAGGCTCCAGCCACCCGCTGGCGCAGGCCATCGTGCGCGAAGCCCAGCAGCGCCAGCTGACGATTCCGTCTGCCCGCGGTCAGCGCGCGCTGGCGGGTTCGGGTATTGAAGCCAAGGTTGACGGTCGTCAGATACTGATTTGCGCGGCAGGCAATGACGCCGCCGCAGAGCATGAGGCGCAGATTCAGCAGCTGGAGAGCGCGGGTCAGACGGTTGTGCTGGTACTGCGCGAACAGTCTCTGCTCGGCATTCTGGCGCTGCAGGATACGCTGCGCGATGACGCCCGTCAGGCGGTCGACGATCTGCATCGTCTGGGGGTGCAGGGCGTCATTCTGACCGGCGATAACCCGCGTGCGGCTGCCGCCATTGCCGGGGAGCTGGGGCTGGAATTCCGTGCCGGACTGCTGCCGGCCGATAAAGTCGAGGCGGTCACGGCGCTCAATGCCGCTGCGCCGCTGGCCATGGTCGGTGACGGAATTAATGACGCGCCGGCAATGAAGGCCGCCACCATTGGTATCGCCATGGGCAGCGGAACCGACGTGGCGCTGGAAACCGCCGATGCCGCCCTGACGCATAACCGCTTAACCGGTCTGGCGCAGATGATTGCCCTGGCCCGCGCCACCCACGCCAATATTCGGCAGAACATTGCGATTGCGCTTGGCTTAAAGGGGATTTTCCTTATCACCACGCTGCTCGGATTGACCGGGCTGTGGCTGGCGGTGCTGGCCGATACGGGAGCAACGGTGCTGGTGACCGCTAACGCCCTGCGACTGTTACGTAAGAAATAAGCGGAAAGACCCCGGTGGCGCGCTGCTTACCGGGGCTACGGGAGCGTGCGGTCTTTGGATTTTGCAGGCCGGACAGGGACGCAGTCCCGCCTCCGGGAAGACGGTCTGCGGCAATCGCACCGTTTATCCCCCGGTAGCGCGCTGCTTACCGGGGCTACGGGAGCGTGCGATCTTTGGATTTTGTAGCCCGGACAGGGGCGCAGCCCCGCCTCCGGGAAAGGCCGTGCGGCACGTAAACCCGTGCTTAATGGCTTTTACGAATCAGATAGCGGTAGGGCAGCGCCGCGGTTTCTTGCGCCAGCAGCTCATGCTCCATAAAGCGGCAAAAACCCGGAATATCGCGGGTTGTCGCCGGATCGTCGGCGATAATCAGCAGCGTTTCGCCCACCGGCATGGTACGTACGGTCTTACGCACCATCATTACCGGCTCCGGGCAACGCAGGCCCTGAGCGTCCAGAGTGTGGTCAGGGCTGGAGAAAAGTTCGGTCATTTTTATCTCACATCAACAAAACGGCCCTAGTTTACCCCCACTTTTCCGCTACGCAAGTCAGGTTAACGTTTGCGCGAAAAACAACCATTGCAATACCCGCTCAACGCAGTATCATTCTGCCGCTTCAAACTGGTACTCGCGCGTTGGCAAGCCACGGCACGAGTATTGATTTATTGGGTTCCCTCACCCCAACTCTCTGGTCCTGAATCATTCGAGTTGCAGAAAGGCGATACCGCAGTGAATTCCCGAGGGCTTACCCAGGTAAGCGACTGGAATACACGAGGAGAGTCAACGCATCTGCAGTCTGAAGGATAACGGGCATAAAAAGGTCACAATATGAATCCGTTTACAACGTCACAGCGTCAAAAAGCGCTGGTCTGGCTTTCTCTTTTTCATTTGCTGGTTATCACCTCCAGCAACTATCTGGTGCAGCTCCCGATCTCCATTTTTGGTTTTCATACCACCTGGGGCGCATTCAGCTTTCCGTTTATCTTCCTCGCCACCGATCTGACGGTGCGGATTTTCGGCGCGCCGCTGGCACGACGCATTATCCTGGCGGTGATGGTCCCGGCGCTGCTGATCTCCTATGGCATCTCGTCCCTGTTTTATATGGGCGAGTGGCAAGGCTTTGCCGCGCTGACCCACTTTAACCTGTTCGTCGCCCGTATCGCCGCCGCCAGTTTCATGGCCTACGCGCTGGGCCAGATCCTCGATGTCCACGTCTTTAACCGCCTGCGGCAAAACCGCCGCTGGTGGCTGGCGCCGACTGCCTCGACCCTGTTCGGCAACGTCAGCGATACCCTGGCCTTTTTCTTCATCGCTTTCTGGCGCAGTCCGGACCCGTTTATGGCAGCGAACTGGGGAGAAATCGCGATTGTCGACTACAGCTTCAAGGTACTGATTAGCATTGTTTTCTTCCTGCCGATGTATGGCATGTTGTTGAATATGCTGCTGAAAAAACTGGCAGATAAATCTGATTTATCCGCATTGCAGCCAGGTTAAGAGTACTCGCAGGTTGATGTGATAAGATAAGCGAATGAGCCGTTAATGGCCGTTTATCGAAAGGAATATGTCAATGCGCAATTTGGTTAAATATGTCGGTATTGGCCTGCTGGTTATGGGGCTCGCGGCCTGTGATAACAGCGACACAAAAACGCCGACTGCCGGGGCAGCTGCGGAAAGCAACGCCAGCGGACAAACTATCAGCCTGCTGGACGGTAAGCTGAGTTTTTCCCTGCCAGCAGGAATGACCGATCAGAGCGGCAAGCTGGGTACCCAGGCCAACAACATGCACGTCTATTCTGACGTCACCGGACAGAAAGCGGTGATCGTGATTGTTGGCGACAGCACCAATGAAGAATTGAGCGTGCTGGCTCAGCGCCTGGAAGATCAGCAGCGCAGCCGCGATCCGCAGCTGCAGGTTGTCACCAATAAATCGATTGATATCAAAGGCCACACGCTGCAGCAGCTGGACAGCATCATCTCCGCCAAAGGCCAGACCGCCTGGTCTTCCGTGATTCTCGGCAAGGTTGACGATAAGCTGCTGACCCTGCAAATCACGCTGCCGGCAGACAACCAGCAGCAGGCGCAAAGCGCGGCTGAAAACATCATCAACACCCTCGTCATCCAGTAACTACTGGCCTGACGTAGCGGCCTCCGGCGCCACCGCCGGGGGCCGTTTTTTTAACCGCCAACTCAACAACAACGCCACCGCCACCAGCCCCGCCGCCGCCAGATAAATGGTGGAAATCCCGGCCCATGCCATCAGCAGCCCGGCCAGCGGCCCGGTGATGCCTAAAGACAGATCCATAAATACCGTATAGGTCGCCAGCGCCGAGCCCTGATTTTGCTGCGGCACCGCCTTCACCGCCACCACCCCCAGCGCAGGGAAGACCAGTGAAAAACCGGCGCCAGCGAAGAAGGTCCCGACTTTGGCGATCGGCGAAGTTTCAGCCAACCCCACCAGCAGAAGTCCGACAATCTCAACGCTAAAGCACAGCATCGCGACGTTCAGTCCCCCCAGACGATTAATGCCATTAGGGAACAGCAGACGCGTACCAACAAACGCACAGCTAAATAACGTCAGCGCAAACGCCGCGCCGTCCCAGCCTTTGGCGTCGTAGAACAGGGTAATAAACGTCGCGATCGTGCCAAACCCGGCGGAAGCCAATGCCAGCGCCATCCCATACGGCCAGACCCGGCCCAGCACGGCGCGAAACGTCATCGCTTTGCCCTTCGTTGCTCTGACCGCCGCCCTCGGCAGCGCACACAGAATAGCGACCAGCGCCACGGCCATAATCGCCCACGCCAGCCCCGGCAGTCCGACAAGGGAATAACAGAGCACGCCGAGCGGCGCCCCCATCGCCATCGCCCCGTAAGTCACGATACCGTTCCACGAAATAACCCGCCCGATATGCAGCGAGCCCACCACGCCCACCCCCCATAGCGTTGAACCGGTGCCGGCAAAGCTTTGCCCGATGCCGAGAATCACGCGACCGAGGCACAGCAGCGCCAGGCTAAAGATCGGCCAGCCGCTGCCGACGGCCGCCAGCAGATAGCTCAAACCGCTGAGAAAACAGCCGCACAGCCCGAAGATCACGATCTTTTTCGGTCCAAGAAGATCGGCGTAGCGTCCGGCATGAGGGCGGCTGAGGAGAGTGGCAAAATACTGCAGGCTAATGACCAGGCCGGCCCAGAACGCGCTAAATCCCATCACATCATGGACATAGCCCGGCAGAACGGCCAACGGCAGGCCAATTGTCAGGTAGCTGGCAAAATTAAACATCACAACGGAGACAATCCGCAGATTAAGGCGCACGCCATTCAGCGCCGGTTCGTCAACGGGTTCGGGCATGGGGGTCCACCAGACTTTTACAACAGTGTTTCACTATTACCACGTCGTCTGCTCAAAAGCAGCCCACGGCGCAGAAATTCGCGCGCGACGGGCCGCACGATCAACCTCAACATCGGGTACAGCTTCTGTCAGCAAGGACTGCTACAGGGCAACTGGCGTTCATTTTCGCTTCGCCACGGGGGAATGTTTGTGTCGCTAGCCGGAACCGGCCGGCAAGAGAGCCGCATTGGTCAGGAAAGAATGTAAATAGCCGAAGGCGGCATCGGTGAGGAGCCAGGATCGCCCGGGAACACAGATAACCCGATAGCCGGAGTGAATGGGCCTGGTCAACACATACGCAACCGGATGTCTAAGGCATATTTATTTAAATACCGTCAGCGATATACCTGAATATCCCCCGCGAATTAACTGTCTGGCGAATAATAATGTCGATGGTATAAGCTTCGGGAATTCCCGCTATGCCGTTAAAATTCAACCTCATAAAACCATTCATTATCACTCATTACTGCTGGTGGCCTCGCTCGCTATCCTTTATGATGAAAACCGTCGCATCATTAAGACAACACGAAAATCCATACCGGATATTTATCCGGAACTTTCTGGTGGCCGACATTCATTTTTAACGTCAGCCATTTCATTGTATTACCGGTAATTTGACAGGGAGTGTTCATGAAAAAGTATGTGCAGTGGTTCGCCGCTATTGCGGTTGCAGGCGCGTTGGCCGGCTGTGCGCGCACCGCGCCGGTTGAGCAAATCCAGACCACCGTGAGTGCCGGTCATACTGAGGCTCAGGTGAAACAGGCCATTCTGCGGGCCGGCGTGCAGCGCCAGTGGATCATGTCGCAAACCGCGCCTGGCGCGATCGCCGCGCGTCAGCAGGCTCGCGACCATGTCGTTGAGGTCCGTATTAATTACTCCGCCAGCGGTTATTCTATTCACTACGTCAGCAGCAGCAATATGCTGGCCTCCGGTGGGAAAATCCATAAAAACTATAACCGCTGGGTCCACAATCTGGATAAAGATATTCAGGTAAATTTAGCCGCTGATTCAAGCCTGTGATTGTCCTCGTCATCCCATCATTGATTCAGGAGTCAGCGCGCAAATGCTGACTTCTGAAGAGGCACAGGATCAGAGACTATTCTGATGCTCGACAGGATTCGGCATTATCCTATGTATTCGTTTGCCACCCGGTAGAATATGTGGCGGAAATGTCAGAGTCAGGTCACTGACCTGTTGATGGAATAACAGAATATCTCTCTCAGGCGCGAATAGTTGCCATAATAAATTGCGCTGGCATAGGAAAATATCGAAAATACGCCCTGACTTCGCCGCATAAATTGCCATGCAGTGAATATGCTTGCCGATATGCCCTCAGACTCACCCTGAGGCCGGATATCCGGTCGGCAAAAAGCGGAACGGTAAACAATCCAGGCCGGTAATGCGCCGTTGGTCAAGGCGTTAGCCATACTGTATACGCGTGCCACAACAAAAATAAAAAGTGCCGTTAAAAAATGGCGCTAAGATCACCGATTTATCGCGGATACGCGTTGATGAAATTTGCACTAAACATAGTTGACTGGCAGGGCAGAGCCCCGGGAATGAGCGAAGCGACACAGTGGCAGCAATGGTCACGGCATCCGCACGCCTTCGATCCCTCAGCCCCACAGGCAAAATTAACCGAATTACCGATGATGACCGCCAGACGCCTTAGCTCCGGCAGTAAACTCGCCGTTGAGTGCGGGCTGGCAATGCTGCGCCGTCATCAAATCGACGCCATACTGTACACCAGCCGCCACGGCGAACTTGAACGCAATTATCGTATTCTCCATGCCCTGGCGACGCAGCAGGCCATCTCCCCGACCGACTTTGCCCTGTCCGTCCATAACTCGGCGGTGGGGAATCTGACCATTGCCGCACAGCGGCCGATCGTTTCCTCCTCTCTGTCGGCCGGGCGGGATACCTTCCAGCAAGGGCTATGCGAAGTCATGTGCCTGCTGCAGGCGGGCTATCAACGGGTATTAATGGTGGATTTCGACGGCTACCTGCCCGAGTTCTACCATCCGCAGCTATCGCCAGAAATGCCAACCTGGCCCTATGCGCTGGCGCTGGTGATTGAAGCCGGGGCGGCATTGCGCTGCGTCACCCGTCGCAGCGCACCGTCCGCAGAGACCGCGCTGCCGCAAAGCCTGTTATTTTTACAACACTATTTGCAGGACAGCCCGGCCTTTACCCTGCCCGGCGAGCGCGTGCAGTGGCAATGGAGTCGCACATGAGCCCTCTGCAGGCACGTCTGAACCGGGTCTGGCGGGGAGCCATGACCGGCGTCTGTTTCGCCTTGTTCGGTCTTGGTGGACTGCTGCTGTCCCTCATCTGGTTCAACCTGCTGCTGATAGTTATCAGGAACAAACCCCGTCGCCGCCGTCTGGCGCGGCGCAGCATTGCCGCCAGCTTCCGCCTCTTTTTGGCGGTGGTCAGAGCCGTCGGCGTGCTGGATTACCGCATTGAAGGCGGTGACATTCTACGCCAGGAGCGCGGATGTCTGGTGGTGGCCAACCATCCCAGCCTGATCGACTACGTGATGCTGGCGTCGATCATGCCGGAGACCGACTGCATGGTAAAAAGCAGCTTGCTGAAGAACCCGTTCGTCAGCGGCGTGATTCGCGCGGCGGATTATCTGCTTAATGACCAGGCGGATTCGCTGCTGCCCGCCAGCCTGAACCGCCTTCAGCAGGGTGATACCATTTTGATTTTCCCCGAAGGCACGCGGACGCGCCCCGGTGAGCAGATGACGTTGCAGCGCGGTGCGGCCAATATTGCCGTGCGCTGCGCCAGCGATTTACGGGTCGTGACAATCCGCTGCAGCGAACACATGCTTGGCAAGCAGTGCAAATGGTACGATGCGCCGCCCAGCAAACCTCTGTTTACGATTGAGGTGCGGGATCGGATACGTATCAACCAGTTTTTCGATGCCAGCTCACAGACGCCATCGCTGGCGGCACGGCAGCTAAACCGGCATCTTTTGCTTCAATTACAATCAGGTACTACGCCTACTTCAGGAATTAATGATGCAAGCGCTCTATCTTGAAATTAAAAATCTCATAATTACTACGTTGAATCTGGAAGAACTGTCGGCTGACGACATTGACACCGATGCGGCACTCTTTGGCGATGGCCTGGGTCTGGACTCCATCGACGCCCTGGAGCTAGGGCTGGCGGTAAAAAACCGCTATGGCGTGGTGCTCTCCGCCGAAAGCGACGAGATGCGCCAGCATTTCTTCTCCGTTGCCACCCTGGCCGCGTTTATCGACGCTCAACGTACCTGAGGCTCGCCCCATGACTGAATCACATGATATTTATGCCGACGTCTCGGCACTGCTGGTTAAGCTGTTTGAAATCGATCCTGAGGATATCAAACCGGAAGCGCGGCTGTACGAAGACCTGGAGCTGGATAGTATCGACGCGGTCGATATGATCGTCCACCTGCAGAAGAAAACCAGCAAGAAAATCAAAGCAGAAGAATTTAAAGCCGTGCGCACCGTGCAGGATGTGGTTGATGCCCTCGAACGCCTGTCCCGGGAAGCCTGAGCCGCATGTCGGGGGCACTTTCACGCAAGGGTATCCTGCTGCTGACAAGCCTGCTCCTGCTGGCCTGGCCTTGTGTTATCTGGCTGGGCCTCGCGCATAACAGCCTGCGCTGGCTGCTCCCTTTAATGGCGCTGCTGCTGTATTTACGCCTGCGCCAGACCCGGCGTCAGGCGGGTCCGCTGCGTATCGTCACCCAGGTGGTTGCGCTGGCGGGGATCGTCCTGTGCGTGGCCAGCACGCTGTTGAAAACGCACCAGCTGCTGCTGTTTTACCCGGTGGTGGTCAACGCCGTGATGCTGGCTGCGTTCGGCGGTTCGCTGTGGACAACCATGCCGCTGGTGGAACGCCTGGCCCGCATACAAGAGCCTCACCTCCCCGCCGCCGCCGTGCGCTATACCCGTCGGGTCACGCAGATCTGGTGCCTGTTTTTTATCGTCAATGGCAGTATCGCCCTCTTTACGGCGCTGTACGGTGATATGGCGCTCTGGACCGCATGGAACGGCATGATCGCCTATCTGCTGATTGGCGCGCTGATGGCCGGAGAGTGGCTGGTACGCCGTCGGGTGATTAAGCGAGAATCCTCATGATGCCGCCTCTTTCTGTGGTCCGCTGGCTGAGTACCCCGCGTTCGGCCGACACCCTCGTGGCCTGGCGGGGCGACCAGGTCTGGACCCTGGGCCATCTGCGCGATGACGTTGCGCACTGCGTGGAGCGGCTGCAGCAGCACCAGGGTCAACGCTGGGCGCTCTGTTTTGACGACAGCTATCTGTTTCTGGTCGCGCTGCTGGCCACGCTGCATGCCCATAAAACGCCGGTGATCCCGGGGCATAGCCGCCTCTCTCAACTGGAAGAGCAACGCGCGCTGTTCGATGGCGTGCTCAGTGAAAAGCCTCTTGGCTGGAGCGGCCCGACATGGGTCATCAGCCGTTCCCGACGCCCTCCCGCGCAGACGGTCACCTTCCACCAGTTGGCTGATGACGCCACCATTGAGCTGTTCACTTCGGGTTCGACGGGGCAGCCGAAGCGAATTATCAAATCGCTGGCCGTTCTCGACCGCGAGGCTGAACTGCTGGCCACGCGCTTTGCCGACCGGCTGGCCGGCTGTCGTATTGTCGCTTCGGTGGCGCCCCAGCATCTTTACGGCCTGACCTTTCGCATTTTCCTGCCCATGGCGCTCGGCCTGCCGCTAGATGCGGCCATGCTGAATTATGCCGAACAGCTCAGCGCGCTGGATCCCCGGCATCGCTATGCGTTTATCAGCAGCCCGGCCTTTTTGAAGCGCCTTGACCCCCGGCTGACCCCGCCGCCGGTGGCAATCCTGTTCTCTGCCGGCGGAGTACTGCCCTGGGAACAGGTGACCGGAGCGGCCGACTGGCTTAAATGCTGGCCGGATGAGATTTACGGCAGTACCGAAACCGGCATCCTTGCCTGGCGTTGCCGCGAGCAGGAATATGGCAACTGGCGGCCTTTCCCCGGGGTCAAACTTCTCCCTGAGGGCGAAGCGTTTCGCGTATTTTCGCCGCTGATTGCCGAGCGAGATGGTCTGTTACTCGACGATACCCTGCAACTCACCGCCGACGGACACTTTCGCCTGACCGGGCGCCGTGGACGGGTGGTTAAAATTGAAGAAAAGCGGATTTCGCTCAGCGAAATTGAACAGCGCCTGATGGAACTGGAGGGGATTCGCGACGCGGTGGCTTTACCCGTCAGCCGCGGTGGCCGACAGGCCATCGGTGTCCTGCTGGTGCTCAATGACCATACCCGTCAGCAGTGGCTGTCCGCCAGCAAACCCCTTGAGCAGGCGTGGCGGCGAGCGCTTCGGCCAACGCTTGAGCCGGTCGCCATTCCCCGCTACTGGCGCAGTATCGACGAGATCCCGGTGAACAGCATGAATAAGCGCGTGTATGCGCAATTACAGGAGTTATTTCATGAAACCCCATGAAATTAAAGGGAATCAGGCGCATCCGCAACAGGTTGAGATTGTCTTGTACCTCGATCCTGGCCTTTTCTGGTTTAGCGGCCATTTTGCCATACAGCCGCTGCTGCCCGGCGTTGCCCAGCTGGACTGGGTAATGCATTACGCCACCACGCTGCTGGCGCCAGGCTGGCGGTTCCACAGCATTCAGAACGTCAAATTCCAGGCGCCGCTGCTGCCGGATGCGACCGTCACGCTCACCCTGCACTGGCAGGAAGCGCGCCAGATACTCACTTTCAACTATCAGCGCCACGATGGCGAAGCGCGGCATACCGCCAGCAGCGGGAAAATCCGTCTATGTCAGTAACCTTCGCGCCCTGTGTGGTGATCCCTTGCTACAACCACGGCGCGATGATGCCCCAGGTGCTGGCCCGTTTACGGTCCTGCAATCTGCCGTGCATCGTGGTCGACGATGGCAGCGACGCGCCGACGCGCCGGGTGCTGGAACAACTGGCGGCGCAGGAGCCCGGGTTGACGCTGATTCGCCTGACGGAAAATGCCGGCAAAGGCGCGGCGGTGATCCGCGGCCTACAGGCCGCAGCCGCGGCGGGTTTCAGCCACGCCGTGCAGGTGGATGCCGACGGGCAGCATGCCATTGAGGATATTCCGCAGCTGCTGGCTCTCGCGCAAGCGCACCCGGCCGCGCTGATCTCCGGGCGGCCCGTTTACGACGACACCATTCCCCGATCGCGCCTCTATGGCCGCTGGATTACCCACATCTGGGTGTGGATAGAAACGCTCTCGTTCCAGCTGAAAGACAGCATGTGCGGCTTTCGCGTCTACCCGATTGCGCCGACGCTACAGCTGGCGCAGCGCGTGGCGCTGGGTAAACGAATGGATTTCGATACCGAGGTCATGGTGCGTCTCTACTGGCAGGGCAATGACAGCCATTTTGTGGCGACCCGCGTGACCTACCCCGTGGACGGGCTGTCTCATTTTGATGCGCTAAAGGATAACTGTCGCATCTCCTGGATGCACACTCGCCTGTTCCTCGGCATGCTGCCACGTATCCCTTCCCTGCTGTTTCGCCGTCGGGCAAGCCACTGGGCGCAGCAGCAGGAGCTCAAAGGGCTGTGGGGAATGCGTCTGATGCTGCTGGTCTGGCGGCTGCTGGGGCGTAGGGCGTTTTCGTGGCTGCTCTACCCGGTGGTGGCCGTCTACTGGCTGACCGCGCACCGCGCCCGTCAGGCCTCGCAAAACTGGCTCTCCCGCGTGCGCGTGCAGCTTAGCGCCCGTCAGCAACCGCTGCCCGCGCACCTCAACAGCTATTGCCATTTTCTGCGCTTTGGCGAGGCGATGTTCAACAAAATCGCCGGCTGGCGCGGCGAATTACGCTTCGGACGCGATGTGGTTTTCGCCCCCGGAGCGGAAGACGTGCTCAGCAACACCACGCCAGGCGGCAAGCTCTTACTGGCCTCCCATCTCGGCGATGTCGAGGCCTGCCGGGCGCTGGCGCAATTGCAGGGCGGTCAGGTCATTAACGCGCTGGTGTTTAGCGATAACGCCCGCCGCTTTAAACAGATCATGGAGGAGATGGCGCCGCAGGCCGGGATCAACCTGATGCCGGTGACCGATATCGGCCCGGAGACCGCGATGCTGCTCAAAGAGAAGCTGGAGCGTAACGAATGGGTGGCTATCGTCGGCGACCGCATCGCCGTGACGCCCCAGCGCGGCGGCGAATGGCGCGTCTGCTGGAGCAAATTCATGGGGCAGCCCGCGCCTTTTCCGCAGGGGCCGTTCATTCTGGCGTCGATCCTGCGCTGTCCGGTGCAGCTGATTTTCGCGCTGCGCCAGCAGGGCAAACTGCATATCCATTGCGAACCCTTCGCCGACCCGCTGACGCTGCCTCGCGCAGAACGCCAGGCGGCGTTACAGCATGCCATTGACCGCTATGCAAAGCGCCTTGAGCACTACGCGCTGCAGTCGCCGCTGGACTGGTTCAATTTTTTCGATTTCTGGCAGCTGCCGGATGCCAAAGAGAAGGAGTAAAGGGTGCTGAACGATCCCCGTTTTACTGCCGAGGTAGAGCTGACCGTACCGTTTCACGACGTCGATATGATGGGCGTGGTGTGGCATGGCAACTACTTTCGCTACTTTGAGATTGCCCGCGAGGCGCTGCTTAATCAGTTCAACTATGGCTACCGCCAGATGAAAGAATCCGGCTATCTCTGGCCGGTGGTGGATACCCGGGTGAAATACCGCGACGTGCTGACCTTTGAACAACGTTTTCGCGTGCGTGCCCGGATAGAAGAGTACGAAAACCGGCTGCGCATCGGCTATGAGATTTTTGCCGCCGACAGCGGAAAACGCACCACCACCGGCTATACCATCCAGGTCGCCGTGGAGGAGAAGAGCCGTGAGATGAGCTTCGTCAGCCCGGATATCCTGTTTGAGCGCATGGGGGTGAAGCCATGAGATGGTGGCCCCTGCTGGCGCTGCTGATTAGCCCGTTGGTCAGCGCCCTGACGCTTGACGATCTGCAGCAGCGCTTTACCGAACAGCCGGTGATCCGCGCCCACTTCGATCAAACCCGTACCATTAAGGATCTGCCGCAGCCGCTGCGATCCCAGGGCCAGATGCTGATCGCCCGCGACCAGGGGCTGCTGTGGGATCAGACCGCACCGTTCCCGATGCAGCTCCTGCTGGATGATAAACGGATGGTACAGGCGATCGGCGGCCAGCCGCCGCAGACGATCACCGCCGAGAACAACCCGCAGATGTTCCAGTTCAACCATCTGCTGCGCGCGCTGTTTCAGGCCGACCGTCAGGTGCTGGAGCAGAACTTCCGCGTTGAGTTTGCCGATACCGGCGAAGGGCGATGGACCCTGCGCCTGACGCCGAAAACCACACCGCTGGATAAAATCTTCGCCACCATCGACCTGGCTGGCCAGCGCTACCTGGAAAATATTCAACTCAATGATAAACAAGGCGATCGTACCGATATCGTCCTCTCTCAACATCAACTGACGCCCGCGCAACTGACCGATGACGAACGACAACGATTTGCTGCACCGTAACCGCCGGAGCATCGCGCTGCTGTGGGGCTGCGCCTGCCTGCTGATGCTGGGCGTTCTGCTGACGCTGCTGCCGCAATCGCGGGTCAACAGCAGCGTGCTGGCGATGTTGCCGAAGCAGACCCTTGGCGCGATTCCCCCGGCCCTGAACGATGGCTTTATGCAGCGGCTGGACCGGCAGATAGTCTGGCTGGTGAATCCCGGCAAGCTGGTCGGTCCTCAGGCGGCAGGCGAATGGCTCACTCTCCTTCAGCAATCGCACGCTCTCGCAGAGGTGAAAGGCCCTATGAATGCCGCCAGCCAGCAGGCCTGGGGAACATTTTTCTGGCAGCACCGCAACGGGCTTATCGATGATGCTACCCGCGCCCGCCTGCAAAACGGCGGCGCGGCGCAGGCGCAGTGGGTCCTCTCCCAGCTCTACTCCGCCTTCTCCGGCGTCAGCGGCAAAGAGCTGCAAAACGATCCGCTGATGCTGATGCGCGGCTCGCAGCTGGCGATGGCGCAAAACGGCCAGCGTTTGCAGCTCAAAGATGGCTGGCTGGTGACCCAGGATAAGCAGGGAAACGACTGGTATCTGATCCACGGCGAGCTGGCCGGATCCTCATTCGATATGCAGCAGACGCACCGCGTCGTGACGACCCTCGCGGAGCTGAAAGAGCAATTAAAAGCGCGCTACCCGCAGGCACAGGTGCTCGCCCGCGGGACGGTGTTTTACAGCGACTACGCCAGCCAGCAGGCGAAGCAGGATATCTCCACCCTCGGTATCGCCACGCTGCTTGGCGTGATCCTGCTTATCGTTGCGACTTTCCGTTCGCTTCGTCCGCTGCTGCTGTGCGTGATTTCCGTTGGCATTGGCGGGCTGGCGGGCACCGTCGTCACGCTGCTGCTGTTTGGCGAACTGCATCTGATGACGCTGGTGATGAGCATGAGCATTATCGGTATCTCCGCCGACTATACGCTGTACTATCTCACGGAACGAATGGTCCACGGGCATGATGCCACGCCGTGGCAAAGCCTTGCCAAAGTCCGCCGCACGTTGCTGCTGGCGCTGCTGACGGCCGTGGTGGCCTATCTCATCATGATGCTCGCCCCCTTCCCCGGTATTCGCCAAATGTCGGTATTCGCCGCCGTCGGACTGAGCGCCTCCTGCCTGACGGTGATTTTCTGGCATCCGCTGCTGTCCCGCGGTCTGCCGGTTCGCCCGGTGCCGGCGATGGGGCTTATGCTTCGCTGGCTGGCAGCATGGCGACGCAACAAAAAACTGTATATTGGCCTGCCGCTGACGCTGGCGCTCTTATCGCTGGCCGGTATCGCCACCCTGCGGGTCGATGACGATATTTCACAGCTCCAGGCGCTGCCGCAGCATCTTCTGGCCGAAGAAAAAGCGATCGTCGCCCTGACCGGCCAGAGCGTGGATCAGAAATGGTTCGTGGTCTACGGTGCGACGCCGCAGCAGACGCTGGAGCGGCTGGAGGCCTTTACTCCTGCCCTTGCCCAGGCGCAACGTCAGGGGATGCTCAGCGGTTATCGCACGCTTCCGCTCAATTCGCTGGCCCGTCAACGCCAGGATCTGGCCCTGCTCAACGCGGCAGCCCCGGCGGTCACCGCCGCGCTGCAAAACGCCGGGCTCAAAACGGTCGATGCCGATCTTTCTGCCATGCCGGTCACGGTCGATGACTGGCTTGCCAGCCCGGCCAGCGAAGGCTGGCGCCTGCTGTGGCTGACGCTGCCAGGGGGCGAAAGCGGGGTGCTGGTTCCGGTTGACGGCGTGAAAACAAGTGCGGCGCTACGGGCCCTGAGTGAAAAACAGCCCGGCGTCGCGTGGGTAGACAGAAAAAGTGCCTTTGACGAACTGTTTACTCTCTATCGCCATATTTTGACGGGGCTGCTGGTGGTTGCGCTGGCGGTCATCGCCTGTGGCGCCATATTGCGTCTCGGCTGGCGCAAAGGGTCGATCGGCCTGCTGCCCTCCGTGCTGTCATTAGGCTGCGGGCTGGCGGCCCTCGCCTTCAGCGGCCACCCGGTGAATCTGTTTTCACTGCTGGCGCTGGTGCTGGTGCTGGGGATTGGTATCAACTACACCCTGTTTTTCAGCAACCCGCGCGGAACGCCGCTGACGTCACTGCTGGCGATCATCCTCGCCATGATGACCACCCTGTTGACCCTCGGCATGCTGGTCTTCAGCGCCACCCAGGCCATCAGCAGTTTTGGCATTGTGCTGGTCAGCGGTATTTTCACCGCTTTCCTGCTCTCCCCGCTGGCGATGCCCGGTAAAAAAGAGAAAAAAAGACGATGATTAAACACAGACTCCGGTGCGCCGCGGCGCTGGCCGCCACCTTCATCCTCGCCGGGTGCAGCCACTCGTCCAGCCCCATGCAAGGGCGACCGCAGGCATGGCTGGAGCCGGGAACCCGCGTGACGTTACCGGCGCCGGGCATCACCCCGCCGCTGAATGCCCAGCAGCTGCTTACCGGGCGTTTTCACGGCCAGACTCAGTCGCTGCTGGTGATGCTCAACGCGGATGAGCAAAAAGTCACGCTCGCCGGTCTCTCATCGATGGGGATCCGCCTGTTTCTTGTGACCTATGATGAAAAGGGGCTGCACACCGAGCAGTCTATCGTGGCCCCGCAGCTGCCGCCGGCAAGTCAGGTGCTGGCCGATGTGATGCTCAGCCACTGGCCTGTCGCCGCCTGGCAACCGCAGCTGCCGGGCGGCTGGACCCTGACCGACACCGGCGACCGCCGCGAGCTACGCAACGCCAGCGGCCAGCTGGTGACGGCGATCGTCTACCTGAACCGGCATGGTAAGCGCGAGCCGATCAGCATTGAGCAGCGGGCCTTTAAATACCACATCACCATTCAATATCTGGGTGACTGAGATGATCTACATTTCTGCTGTCGGCATGATCAATGCGCTGGGCGACAACTGCGATGAAATCGCCGCGAATCTGACGCGCGGTGTTGCCCCCGGCATGCGCCCGCGTGCGGGCTGGCTAGAGGGACAGCCCGCAGCGGTACTCGGCGGCGTGGATGCCGTCCTGCCTGCCATTGCCGATGATTTTGCGGCCCACCGATCGCGCAATAACCAGCTGCTGCTGGCGGCGCTGACCCAGATTCGTCCCCAGGTCGATGAAGCCATTGCGCGCTTCGGCAGCGACAGAGTCGCGGTGGTGCTTGGCACCAGCACCTCCGGCCTCGACGAAGGTGATATTCACGTGGCGGCCACGCTTAACGGCGGGGCCAGCGCTGGCTGGCAATATCCGCAGCAGGAGCTGGGCGATCCTTCGCGTTTTCTGAGCCACTGGCTGGCGCTGGACGGCCCGGCGTTCACCCTCTCCACCGCCTGCTCCTCCAGCGCCAGGGCCATGATCAGCGGGCGACGGCTGATTGAAGCCGACCTCGCCGACGTCGCGATTGTCGGCGGCGCCGATACGCTGAGCCGGATGCCGGTGAACGGTTTTCATAGCCTGGAGTCCCTCTCGGTGACGCGATGCCAGCCTTTTGCCCGCGACCGCTGCGGGATTACCATCGGTGAAGGGGCGGCGCTGATGCTGTTGACGCGCGAGCCGCAGCCTATCGCACTGCTGGGCGTCGGCGAATCAAGCGATGCGCACCATATTTCGGCCCCGCATCCACAGGGCGAAGGCGCCATCCGCGCCATTACCCAGGCGCTTGACGATGCCGGCATCACCGCCGGAGCGGTGGGCTACATCAACCTGCACGGCACCGCCACGCCGCTTAACGATCGGGTGGAGTCGCAGGTCGTGCAGCAGCTGTTCGGCGACACCGTGCCGTGCAGCTCAACCAAACACCTCACCGGACATACTCTCGGCGCCGCCGGGATCACCGAAGCGGCAATCGGGATGCTGATTTTGCAGCGTCATTTGCCACTGCCGGCCCAGGATTTCAGCCTCTCGCCGCGCGACCCGGCGCTGGCGAAGTGCGGTATTATCGCCACGGCGCAGCCTCTTGAACGCCCGGTGATTTTGTCCAACTCATTTGCCTTTGGCGGCAACAACGCCAGCATTTTGCTCGGGAGAGTTTCATGAGCCATTACCTGGCGCCCGGCGCCTATCTGCCGCACGATGCCCCGATGCTGCTGCTCGAAGAGGTGCTGGAGGTGACCGAGGAAACGGCCGCCTGCCGCGTGACCGTCGCCTCCGGGGGCGTACTGACGCCGTTTCTTGATGCCAACGGCGATCTGCCGGGCTGGTTTGCGCTGGAGCTGATGGCGCAGACCATTGGCGTCTGGTCCGGCTGGCATCGTCAGCAGAAAAACCTGGACAACATCGCCCTCGGTATGGTGCTGGGAGCCAGAGAACTGGTATGCGCCGCCGGGGTTCTGCCTGCCGGGCATACGCTGACCATCGCAGTCAGCTTATTAATGCAGGATGAACGTTTCGGTAGCTTCGAATGCACCATCTGCTGCGGGAATGACACGCTGGCAACGGGCCGCATCAACACCTTCCAGCCCACCCAGGAAGAGTTAACGACGCTTTTTAATCAGGGAGAGAAACCATGAGTCGTTCCGTATTAGTGACCGGTGCCAGCAAGGGTATCGGGCGTGCCATCGCCTGCCAGCTGGCGGCCGATGGCTTTATTGTCGGCGTCCATTACCATCGTGACGCAGAGGGCGCGCAGGAGACGCTGAAGAGCCTCCGCGCCGCCGGGGGAGCAGGCCGGACATTGAGTTTTGATGTCGCCAACCGTGAACAGTGCCGCGAGGTGCTGGAGCAGGAGATCGCGACTCATGGGCCGTGGTACGGCGTGGTGAGCAATGCCGGCATTACCCGGGATGGCGCCTTCCCGGCGCTCAGCGACAACGACTGGGATGCGGTGATCCACACCAATCTCGACAGTTTTTATAACGTCATTCAGCCGTGCATCATGCCGATGATCGGCGCCCGTCAGGGCGGACGGATTATCACGCTCTCTTCGGTGTCAGGTGTCATGGGCAACCGCGGGCAGGTTAACTACAGTGCCGCCAAAGCGGGCATTATCGGCGCGACCAAAGCGCTGGCCATTGAGCTGGCAAAACGCAAGATCACCGTCAACTGCATTGCCCCTGGGCTGATTGATACCGGGATGATCGCCATGGAAGAGACCGCCCTCAAAGAGGCGATGTCGATCGTTCCGATGAAACGCATGGGTCAGGCCGAAGAAGTCGCCGGACTCGCCAGCTATTTGATGTCGGATATTGCGGGCTATGTGACGCGTCAGGTGATTTCCATCAATGGAGGTATGCTATGACTCGTCGCGTCGTCATTACCGGCATGGGCGGCGTCACCGCCTTCGGTGAAAGCTGGCAGGCGGTATCCGCCAGACTACAGGCCTACGAGAACGCCGTGCGCACAATGCCGGAGTGGCAAATCTATGATGGTCTGCATACGCTACTCGGCGCGCCTGTCGACGATTTCACCCTGCCAGAGCACTATACGCGCAAGCGTATTCGCGCCATGGGGCGCGTCTCGCTGATGTCCACCCGCGCCAGCGAACTGGCGCTGGAACAGGCCGGACTGATTGGCGAGGCGGTTCTCACCAATGGCGAAACCGGTATTGCCTACGGCTCCTCTACCGGCAGCACCGGTCCGGTCAGCGAATTCGCCACCATGCTGACGGAAAAGCATACCAATAACATCACCGGCACTACCTACGTCCAGATGATGCCGCACACAACCGCAGTGAACACCGGCCTGTTCTTCGGCCTGCGCGGGCGGGTCATTCCCACCTCCAGCGCCTGCACCTCCGGCAGCCAGGCGATTGGCTATGCCTGGGAGGCGATTCGTCACGGCTATCAGACCATCATGGTGGCCGGCGGCGCTGAAGAGTTGTGTCCGTCGGAAGCCGCTATTTTCGATACGTTGTTCGCGACCAGCCAGCGTAACGATGAGCCGAAAACCACACCGTCGCCGTTCGATGAAGCCCGTGACGGACTGGTGATTGGCGAAGGCGCCGGCACCTTTGTGCTGGAAGAGCTGGAGCATGCCAAAGCCCGAGGGGCGACGATTTACGGTGAAATCATCGGCTTCGCCACCAACTGCGACGCGGCGCATATTACCCAGCCGCAGCGGGAAACCATGCAAATCTGCATGGAGCAATCGCTCAGGATGGCCGGTTTAAGCGCCGAGGATATTGGCTATATTTCGGCGCACGGCACGGCGACCGATCGCGGTGATATTGCCGAGAGCCAGGCCAGCGCGGCCGTGTTTGGCGACCGCGTTCCGATCTCTTCGCTAAAAAGCTATTTTGGCCATACCCTGGGCGCCTGCGGGGCGCTGGAAGCCTGGATGAGCCTGCACATGATGCGGGAGGGTTGGTTTGCCCCTACGCTCAACCTGCGCCGTCCGGACCCACAGTGCGGCGAGCTGGATTACATTATGGGCGAGAGCCGGCGGATCGACTGCGAATTTATTCAGAGTAATAACTTCGCCTTCGGTGGGATCAATACGTCAATCATTATTCAGCGCTGGCCCTGATATGTATCGACTTTTTCTGGGAAAAATCTCGACGTTAAGCACCCGGCCTCTGCCGCAGAACCTCGCGGCTCAGGCGCCGCAGGGCAGTCGTCGCGCAAGCTGGCTGGCGGGTCGGGTCCTGTTGGCGCAGGCGGTGTCGCCGCTGCCTGAGATTATTTACGCTGAACACGGTAAACCGGGGTTCTCCGGCGAGACGGGGCTGTGGTTTAACCTCAGCCACAGCGGCGATGATATCGCCCTGCTGCTCAGCGATGAAGGCGAGGTCGGCTGCGATATCGAAGTGATTCGCCCTCGACCGAACTGGCGCAGGCTGGCTAACGCCGTATTCAGTCTCGGGGAGCATGCGGAGGTCGAAGCGGAGCATCCGGAACGGCAGCTCGACGCCTTCTGGCGTATCTGGACGCGCAAAGAAGCGATGGTTAAGCAGCGCGGCGGCAGCGCCTGGCAGATTGCCAGCGTCGACAGCACGCGCGGCGCGGCGCTCCCGGTCAGTCAGATTCAGCTTGCCGATCTGAGCCTGGCGGTCTGCACGCCTACGCCGTTTGTGTTGAGGGCCGACAGGATTCGCTGACTCAGGCTTTACGCTTCGCCGGCCAGAAGATTGTCAGCACGCCGGCGATGATAATCAGCACCCCCAGCAGGGAACGCCAGTGGAAAGGCTCATGCCAGCCGGGCAACCAGATGGCGGCGGCCCAGACCAGAATGTAGCTAAGGCTGAGCAGCGCGTAGGCTTTAGCCAGCGGCAGCTGGTGCAGCGCAAAGTACCAGCAGACCATCGACAGCAGGTAGCCGCTCAGCCCCAGACCCAGGCCGATAGTTCCGGCACGCAGGTGTAGAAGATGATTGAGAAACGCGAACAGGTCACTCAGCGGCGGCAGCTCAACCATCGCCCCGCGCAGCAAAAGCTGCGCGGCGCTGACCAGCCCGACGCTGAATAACGCCCAGATTAACCCCATCAGACGCTACTCCCGAGCACCACGATGCCAACCACAATCAGCCCTACGCCGACCCAGTGCCGCCGGGCTACCGGCTCGCGCCAGATCCCCCAGGCCGCTAACGTCACCCAGACAAAATTGAGGCTCAGCATAGGATAGGCCACACTCACCGGAATGGATTGCAGCACGCTCAGCCACAGCAGCATACCGCCGCCGAGCGCCAGGAGCGCAAGGCCCAGCCAGCCGAGAATATGGCGACCGCGCCGCCGTGATTTAGACGGGCGCGTCGCCTGTTTCTGGCACAGCTGCCCGGCGCAGCTTAACAGGCTCGCCAGCGCCAGGCAGATCCAGGTACTCATTGCGGCAGATACTGGAGGAACACAACCCGCTCTAACACATAGCTGCTGTCAGGTTTCGGTAGCGGTAAATCGGCCATGTTTTCTCCTTTATCCATCAACAGCACCAGCGATACCGGTCCTTCCTGGCGATGCGCTGCCAGCCAGCTGGCAAACTCACTCTGGCTCACAAAGCCATTCTTCGCATCCGGCCAGTCTAAACCGTACTTCAGTTCGCCCTGCTTGTCATACATGATGATATCGTTGCGCTTGAGTTCCCACGCCAGACCCGCGGCAATGCCAACGTTGTTGCTCAGCACATAGCGGCTTGGCGCCAGTGATTCACCAATAATATCGACCATGAACTGCGGCTGCTTACTATCAATCACCCGGTCAGGAATAGCAAAGCCAATCAGCAGCGCCAGCCCCAGGGGACAGCAGGCGGCTAATGTCCAGCGACGACCGTTATCTTTCATCGCCAGCCAGCCCATCAGCGCCCAGATGGCAAACGCAATCGCCGCCAGCAGACATTTATACAGCTCGATCTGCGTCCAGACCGGTTTATGCATCACGCCCCACGGCGACACCACCAGCACGGCAATCAGGCCAACCAGACCAAAGACAAGGTTGATGAGGCCGTTAATGCGCAGCGCTTTCGCTCCCGCCTTCGCCGCATCCAGCGCATAGCGTGCCATCAGAATCGATAGCGGCCCGAAGCACGGCAGAATGTAGGTCGGTAGTTTCCCTTTGGCGATGCTGAAAAACAGGAACGGCATCGCCACCCAGCCAAGCAGATACAGCGCGCCGCGCACGTCATCGCGCTCGCTCCAGCCGCGCTTCAGCGCCCCGGGCAGCAGCGCCAGCCACGGCAGGCTTCCGGCGAGCAGGAACGGGATGTAATACCAGAACGGCGCCTTGTGCTGGGCATCTTTTTCGGCAAAGCGTTGAATATGCTCCACCCAGAAGAAATAGCGCCAGAAGTCCGGTTCGCGTTTAGCGATGGCCAGGCCCCAGGGCAGCACCGTCAGGATACAGACGCCCACCGCCAGCCAGCCGTAGGTCAGCACTTCACGCCAGCGTTTCTGGGCAATCACCCACGGCAGGACCCCGACAACCGGCACCGCCAGCGCCAGGAAGCCTTTGGTCATCACCCCCATTCCACAGGCCACCCCCAGCAGCGCGTAGCCGATGAGTTTACCGTTTCGGGTCTGCGCCTGAGCGGCGCCCCAGAAACTGCACATCGCCAGCGCCATCCACAGGGTGATCATCGGGTCCAGCACCGCATAGGTGCCAATAGCGTAGACCAGCAGAGCGGTCAGGAAGATCACGGCGGACAGAATCGCCACCCGTTTGTCCTGCCAGATTCGCCATGCCAACCACGCAATCAGCAGCGCGGTGACGCTAATGGAGAATACCGAGCCAAAGCGTACGGCAAAGTTATTGTGACCAAACAACCACTGCCCGATGCTGTTAATCCAGTATCCGGCAATCGGTTTTTCAAAATAGCGCAGCCCGAGAAAATGCGGCACCACCCAGTCACCGGACGCCAGCATCTCGCGGCTGATCTCCGCATAGCGCGTTTCATCAGGCTGCCAGAGCAGGCGGAAATTCAACGGAAGTAGATAATACAGCGCAAATAACACCACTAAAGAGACGCTATAACGAATGCTTTTCATACGTCCTGACTCAATAATTGTTCACGCCCAAGCCAGCCTTCCCGGCCAGCCAATTCACCGCGAACCACTTTACCCAACGGCAGCTCGCTAAAATCTGCGGGCAGCAGTTGGCTCAGAGGGCAAAACTGGATTTCTTCCTGTGCGGCCATCGTCAGCAGTTCATCAAACTGCCGGGCAAAGGCAATTCCTTCCACTTCAGCATGAATGGTGTAGACCGGCGTACCGCTATCCTGATGAATACAATCCAGAAGATAGCGATTGAAGCCCCCGGCATCGACGCTACTGCCGACCACTTCATCCCAGGTAGGCAGCGTAACGGGGATCTGCACCGTACCTGTCACCTTGTCGCCCAGCAACGGCAGGAAGGGACGCGAGCCCCGGCAGTCGCTGTTGTAGAGGAAATTGAAGGACTCTTTGGCTTTAATCACCCGCTGATCCGCGCGCCAGCCCGCCACGGCGGAACAGGTGACCGAACGGCCGATGATCCGCTCCAGCTCGAGCAGGCCACGTTCGACCTCCAGCGCCAGCCGCTCCTGTGGCCAGACGCCGCTCCATGCCTGCCAGCTGTAATGATCCCAGGCATGCAGACCCACTTCATGCGTCTGCGCCGTCGCACGGATAACCTCTTCATTACCCGCGCCAATCCGTCGCCCAGGCCAGGCGGTGCCGGCCAGCAAAATATCCCAGCCGTACAGCGAAGCGGCGTTTGAACGCAGCATCTTCCACAGAAACTTCGGTTTTATCAGGCGCCATAAATGGCGCCCCATATTGTCCGGCCCAACGCTGAAGAAGAAGCTTGCCTGAACCCCGTGCTGGCCCAGCAGGCTCAACAGGCGCGGTACCCCGTCCCGGGTACCGCGAAAGGTATCGACATCTATGCGTAAGCCGACCTGTTTCATGATGTCTTATCGTCCACCAGCTCAACCGTACGCAGGAAGAAGTCGAGCGTATGCTCCACGGTTTCTTCCATCGGAACCGTCGGCGTCCAGTTCAGGCAGCGCTTCGCGTTACGAATGCTCGGCTTACGATGCTCCACATCCTGATAGCCTTTACCGTAGTAATCGCTGCTCTCGACGTCGCGGAAACCGGCGAACGGCGGGAAGTTATTGCGCAGCGGATGACGCTCGAAGCACGCCAGCAGCATCTCCGCCAGCTCTTTGATGCTGGCTTCGTTTTCCGGGTTACCGATGTTGATAATCTGCCCGTCGCAGCGGCCGTCTTTGTTCTCAATAATGCGGAACAGCGCTTCGATACCGTCGCTAATATCGGTGAAGCAGCGTTTTTGTTTACCGCCTTCGATCAGCTTGATCGGCGAACCTTCAACCAGATTCAGGATCAGCTGAGTAATCGCACGAGAGCTGCCGATACGCGCGGCGTTCAGGTTATCCAGACGCGGTCCCATCCAGTTAAACGGGCGGAACAGGGTGAAGCGCAGACCGGACTTGTCGCCATAGGCCCAGATAACGCGGTCGAGCAGTTGCTTCGATACCGAGTAAATCCAGCGCTGTTTGTTGATCGGGCCGACCACCAGGTTTGAGGTGTCTTCATCGAAGTTTTTGTCGGTGCACATGCCGTACACTTCGGAGGTCGACGGGAAGATAATGCGCTTATCGTATTTCACGCAGTCGCGGATAATCTTCAGGTTCTCTTCGAAGTCCAGCTCGAACACGCGCAGCGGGTTGCGGGTATATTCGATTGGCGTCGCGATGGCCACCAGCGGCAGTACCACGTCGCATTTCTTAATGTGGTATTCGATCCACTCGGAGTGAATGCTGATATCGCCTTCAACGAAGTGGAAGCGCGGGTTGCCGAGGAAACGACTGATCGCGTCCGACCCGATATCCAGGCCATAGATTTCATAGTTGTCGTCGGCGAGCAGGCGCTCGGTCAGGTGGTTGCCGATAAAACCGTTCACGCCAAGGATCAGCACGCGGGTACGACGTTTCATCGCCACAACCGGTTTGCTGCTCAGTACCGCACCGGATACCAGCCCCAGCGCCTGCGCCAGCTGCGTACCCTGCATGTAAACGCCGCGCTCGGTTTGACCGGTTACGATCTCCAGCGCGCCATCCTGACAAGCGACCACCAGCGGAGAGGTCGACATCACCGTTCCAGGCTTCGCCGCTGCCAGGTCCTGACGCACGCGGGATTTCCAGACGATAAATTTATTCGCGCCCACATAGCCAAACGCCCCCGGCCACGGATCGGAAACCGCGCGGACCAGGTTATGCAGCGTCAGCGCAGGTTTGTCCCAATCGAGACGGCCATCTTCCGGCGTGCGGCGCCCAACGTAGGTGGCCTGGCTTTCATCCTGGGCACGAGCCTGGATTTTATCTTCACGAATCGCCGGCAGAGCCTGGTTTAGCAGCTCTGACGCCGCGGCGCACAGCTTGCGATGCAGGCTCAGCGCGACATCATCAGCGCCGATAGCCACCGTCTGCTGCGCCACGATATCGCCGGCATCCGCACGGCTGACCATGCGATGCAGGGTCACGCCGGTTTCCGTTTCACCGTTAACCAGCACCCAGTTCAACGGCGCGCGGCCGCGATATTGCGGCAGCAGAGAACCGTGCAGGTTGAAGCCGCCTTTTGGCGCAAGGCTGAGGATATCGTCGCCCAGCATGTTGCGATAGTAGAAAGAGAACAGTACGTCCGGCTTCATGTCGCGGATGCGTTCAATCCACAGCGGGTGGTTAACATCTTCTGGTGCCCACACCGGGATACCTTGTTCAGCAGCAATACGCGCAACCGAGCCAAAGAAATGGTTTTCGCCAGGGTTATCCGGATGGGTGAAAATAGCGGCGATTTCATACCCGGAATCCAGCAGAGACTGAATGCCAGCACAACCCATATCGTGATAAGCGAAGACTACAGCTTTCATGAACGATCTTCCTCTTGAGACGCCGTTTCCGGCTGACGAACAACACGTTGAATAAAGTAGCGGGGACGGGCGCGGACATCGTTATAAATGCGTCCGATATACTCCCCGAGCAGCCCCATGCCGACAAACTGCGCTCCGATGAACATGAACAGTACGGCAAACAGCATGAACACCCCTTCCGCCGCCCACTGCGGGCCAAATACCAGTCGCAGGAACACCAGCAGGAAGGCGAAAGCGAAGCCCAGCAGGGCAATCACGCTGCCAAAGACGCTAAGCAGACGCAGCGGCGTGGTGGTCAAACAGGTCACCAGGTCGTACATCAGATTAATCAGGCGCATAAAGCTGTATTTGGAATCGCCAAATTCACGTTCCGCGTGCATCACCGGGATTTCGACCGCCCGGCGGGCAAAGGTATTTGCCAGAATCGGGATAAACGTACTGCGCTCATGGCAATTGAGCATTGCGTCAATAATGTGGCGACGATAGGCGCGCAGCATGCAGCCGTAGTCCCCCATCGCTTTACCGGTGGTACGTTGAATCAGGCGGTTGATCATCTTCGACGCGCTTTTGCGGAAGAAGGTATCCTGGCGGTTCTGCCGAACGGTACCGACCACGTCGTAACCTTCGTCCGCCTTCGCCACCAGGCGCGGGATCTCTTCCGGCGGGTTTTGCAGGTCGGCATCAAGGGTAATAATCAGATCGCCGGTGACATGGCTGAAGCCCGCCATAATGGCCGAGTGCTGGCCATAGTTGCGGTTAAGCAACACCGCGACCACATGGCTGCCCTCGGCTTCTGCCGCCTCGGTCAACATACGGGCAGACTCATCGCTGCTGCCATCGTCGACCAGCAGAATCTCATACTGGCGATCCAGCGTCGCGCAGGCGGCATCCGTACGGCGAATCAGCTCGGGCAGGCTCTCCTGTTCGTTATAAACCGGAATAACGACCGAGACTTTTTTCACGGGTGGGTAAGTAAACATATCAACATCCTGACAGCTGGTGCAGCGCGGAAATGACCCGAGTGACGTCATCGTCGGTCATATCCGGGAACAAAGGGAGTGAACAGATACGCGCGCTGTTCCATTCCGTATTCGGTAAGGAAAGCGTAGGGAAACGCTCGCGGTAGTATTTTTGCGTGTGGGCCGCGCGGAAGTGCAGGCCGGTGCCGATGCCCATGGCTTTCAGTTTTTCCATCAACGCATCGCGGCTAATCCCGCAGGTGGCTTCATCCACGCGAATAATAAACAGGTGCCAGGCGTGCTGGTGTTCCCATTCCGGTATCGCCAGCGGCTTAAACGGCGTATCCGCCAGCTCGCGCAGATAGCGTTGGGCAATCTCGCTACGCCGCTGGTTGGCATGGGCCAGTTTATCCAGCTGTACCAGCGCCAGCGCGGCGTTGATATCGGCCAGATTGTATTTAAAGCCCGGCGAAATCACCTCCGCCTGCGGCGCCCGGCCATGCGTCTGACGGTCATAGGCATCGACGCCAAGTCCGTGAAATTTCAGGCTACGAATGCGCGATGCCAGCGCATCGTCATCGGTCACGATCAGACCACCTTCGGCGCAGGTCATATTTTTGATGGCGTGGAAAGAGAAGATCGCGCAGCCGCGTCCACCCACGTGTTTGCCCTTGTAATACGTCCCCGCCGCGTGCGCGGCATCTTCAATCACCGGAATGCCGTGACGTTCTGCCACGGCGCGAATCGCGTCGATATCCGCAGGCGCGCCCGCATAGTGCACGGGAATAATCGCCTTGGTGTTGGGGGTAATCGCCGCTGCCACAGACTCGGCGGTTATCATCAGATTGTCGCGATCGACATCGATCATCACCGGTGTCGCACCCAGCAGACAAATCATGTTCAGCGTGGAAACCCAGGTCTGGGATGGCGTGATGACTTCATCGCCCGGGCCAATGCCCAACGCCATCAGCGTGACGTGCATGCCGCCAGTCGCCGAACTCACCGCCACGGCGTGACGGTTGCCGGTCAGCGTACAGAATGCCTCTTCCAACGCCTGGTTTTTCGGTCCGGTAGTGATCCAGCCCGATTGCAAAACTTCACGCAGCGCAGCCAGCTCTGCGTCGCCCATCGACGGGCGCGAAAACGGCAAAAATTCGCTCATCATGTTCCTGTTCTGTATATGACCCTTTCAGGGTTACGGGGTCGATAGAAAAAATATCCTGCGCCAGCGGACTTAAACAAAATGAAAATGGAATCTCTTCAGCACCACTTTTCATTCCAGGGTATTTGACGTTATTAAATTTAGACGGGGTTGCTTAGGATAATATTAAGAAATTAATATAATTTGCCGGACAGACAATAATCAATTGTTTTTAAATGGAATTTACAAATGACGAGGCGGGAGAAGAGAGGGAAACCGGCTCCCGTTCATGGGCAAAACAGGAGCACGATGTAGTAAAGTAAACAGACATTAAACGGTTAAACAATAAATAGAATTTTATTCTGCAATCTGAATTTCAAAAACAGATCTTAGCTCACAAAATCATTTCCGGTAGATGACAAATTTGCAGGAAAGTCAGCCGGTAATTGATTAGCCGGGCAATTAATGACGCTGTTATTATCCGCGCCACAATCACGTATAAAGGTAATGGTGGCGAACTCGTCAATCACTTCCGTCGGGTAAGCCGGTCCGGCTTCACGGTAAGAAACCATCAGCGGGATATGATCGTTCTGGAAGCAGACGGTTTTTTCCGGATTATTCATCACCCAGCGCGGGAAGAAGATGGTGCCGTGAAACAGTTTGTCGCCGAGGTTGACGATCAGGCTCACATCAGTGCCGGTCGGTTCGGTCCAGGAAATTTTGTAGATGCTTTCACCAACGCGAACGATGTAAGCCTGCTGATCTTTCACCCAACGATTCGCGACGATACCGCTGTGAATTCGGTAATCCAGGGTGTTAGCGTTTTTCACGTAAATTTCGTAATTCCAGCCGTTATCGTAGGTATAAACCAGATGTTTGCCGATAAAACCGCTCAGGTCATGTTTGTCGAATGTGCTCATAATTTGTTCTCCTCTATTTGTTGAGAACAAGCATACTGCTTTAAAAAATGGATGAATAACGCTATGTTTTGATGAAACTCATTCACTTTTTCGATAAATCATGCACAAAACGACGCTGGAACAATGGGCCTTGCTGGAAAAAGTCATCGCGCTCGGTAGTTTCGCAAAAGCGGCAGAAGAGACTCACCGCAGCCAGTCTTCGGTGAGCTATAACCTCGCCCTGTTGCAGGAAAGGCTGGGCGTCGCGCTGCTGCACCCCTCAGGCCGCCGCGCGGTCCTCACTCCGGCCGGAGAGCTGCTGCTAAGCCAGGTAAAACCGCTCCTGCAGGCATTTTCATACGTTGAAACCCGCGCGGCGACCCTGCACAACGGCGCACGAACCCGTCTGGACCTGGTTGTGGACAGTATTTTCCCTCGCGAACGGCTGTTTGCCATTCTGCGCCAGTTTCAGCAGCGCCATCCGCAGACTCAGGTGAGGCTGACCGAAGTCCTCGAAAACATGAAAGATGAGCAGGAGGCCCGCAGCGAAGCCGACGTGATGGTACTCACCCGCCGCCAGGATATTACCGGGCGCGGCGAATGGTTGATGAACATTGATTTTGTTGCCGTTGCCCACCGGGACCATCCGCTTGCCAGACTGAGCGGCCCCCTCGACGACAGTGCGCTGGCCTCCTGGCCGCTGGTACGTATCGCCGATCGCAGCGATGACCCGCAGACGGGGCGCGAGGCGTGGACGTTTTCCACCATTGATGCCGCTATCGATGCCGTGCTCTATCAGGTCGGCTTCGGCTGGCTCCCGGAAGAGCGCATCCGCTCCCGGTTGGATCAGGGTCTGTTGAAAATATTGCCGCTCAGCCACGGCGCCCGACGCGCCACCCCGCTGCACCTGATCGTCAAACGCGATCTGGCGCCCATTGATGAGCAGCTCGCCACGCTGCTGGCGCTGTTCAGAGCGCCCTGAATCGCCCGCTTGCGCGGGCCTACGGGCCACTCATCCTTCACGTTGTCTCGACCTGGCTAACCTGCAGACAATCTGAATGATGAAGTGTGTATATGAAATTCTTATACTTTCTGTCCTGACATTGATCCAGGTTAGGCCTGAAGTATGATGAATTATTAAAATCATCATACTTTCCTTCCTGTTGAGATAAAGACCTTGTCTATTTTCCGCACCACGCTGCTGGCGCTCCTCGCCTGCGCACCTCTGTTGACCGCCGCCGCTTCCTACGACATCACCACCGCCTGGCCGGTGAACGTGGGTCCGCTGAATCCGCATCTGTATACCCCCAACCAAATGTTTGCCCAAAGCATGGTGTATGAGCCGCTGGTTAAGTACCAGGCGGATGGTGCGGTAAAGCCGTGGCTGGCCACCCGCTGGAGCCACTCTGCGGACGGGAAAGTGTGGATCTTTACCCTGCGTAACGACGTGCAGTTTTCTAACGGCGAGCCGTTCAATGCGCAGGCTGCGGTCGCCAACTTCCAGGCGGTGCTGGCTAACCGGCAGCGCCATGCCTGGCTGGAACTCACCAATCAGATTACCGACGTGCGGGCGCTCGGCGATACGCAGCTGCAGATTACGCTCAAAAGCGCCTACTACCCTTTCTTGCAGGAGCTGGCTCTGCCGCGCCCGTTCCGTTTTATCGCCCCTTCGCAGTTTGTGGAAGGGGGAACGCAACACGGTATCAAAGCGCCCATCGGTACCGGCCCCTGGGTACTGAAAACTTCGAAACTCAACCAGTATGATGTGCTGGTACGTAACGACCGCTACTGGGGTGACAAACCGGCGATCCGCCAGGTGACCGTGAAAGTGATTCCGGATCCGATGACCCGCGCCGTGGCCTTTGAAACCGGCGATATCGATCTGCTTTACGGTAACGAGGGCCTGCTGCCGCTGGATACCTTCGCCCGTTTCAGCCATAACCCGGCCTGGCGTACCCAGCTCTCTCAACCTGTGGAAACGGTGATGCTGGCGCTTAACTCCGCCAGAGCCCCCACCAATGAACTGGCGGTGCGTGAAGCGCTGAATTATGCGGTGAACAAAAAATCGCTGATCGACAATGCGCTGTACGGTACGCAGCAGGTGGCCGACACGCTTTTCGCCCCTTCCGTACCGTACGCCAACATTGGTCTGAAACCGCGCCACTACGACCCGCAGCAGGCCAACGCCCTACTGGAAAACGCCGGTTGGATCCGGCCCGCGGGCAAAGCGATTCGCGAGAAGAACGGCCAGCCGCTGCACATAGAACTGTCGTTTATCGGTACCGATGCCCTGAGTAAGTCGATGGCGGAGATAATCCAGGCGGATATGCGCCAGGTCGGGGTGGATGTGGCGCTGGTCGGTGAAGAGGAGAGCAGCATTTACGCCCGCCAGCGCGACGGCCGCTTTGGCATGATCTTTAACCGTACCTGGGGCGCGCCGTATGACCCGCATGCTTTTATGAGCTCAATGCGCGTCCCCTCGCACGCTGATTACCAGGCGCAGCAAGGGCTAGCGGACAAGCCACTGATTGATAAAGAGATTGGGCAGGTTCTGACCACCAGCAACGATGCGCAACGTCAGGCGCTGTATCGCGATATTCTGACTCGTCTGCACAACGACGCGGTCTATCTGCCCGTCAGCTATATCTCAATGATGGTGGTGGCGAAACCCGAGCTGGGAGCGATTCCTTACGCACCGGTTACCGCTGAAATTCCGTTCGAACAGATCCAGCCGGTGAATCCCTGATGCAACGTTATCTGCTGCGCCGCATTCTGCTGCTGATTCCGATGATTTTTGCCGCCTCGGTGATTATCTTCCTGATGCTGCGCCTCGGCACCGGTGACCCGGCGCTCGACTATCTGCGGCTTTCAAACCTGCCGCCCACGCCGGATATGGTGGCCTCTACGCGGGCGATGCTCGGGTTGGATCAACCGCTCGTCGTCCAGTACGGCCGCTGGCTGTGGCGGGCGCTGCATCTCGATTTTGGCGTATCATTTGCCACCCAGCGCCCGGTGCTTGACGATGTGCTGCGCTTCCTGCCCGCCACGCTGCAGCTGGCGGGCGCGGCGCTGGTGCTGATCCTGCTGACCTCGGTACCGCTGGGCATCTGGGCCGCGCGTCACCGCGAGAATTTGCCGGATTTCATCGTGCGGATCATCGCCTTTCTCGGCGTGTCGATGCCAAACTTCTGGCTCGCCTTTTTACTGGTGCTCTTCTTCTCGGTCTATTTACAGTGGCTGCCGGCTCTGGGCTACGGCGGCTGGCAGCATATCATCCTGCCGGCCGTGTCGATTGCGTTTATGTCGCTGGCGATTAACGCCCGCCTCCTGCGCGCCAGCATGCTGGAAGTCGCCGGACAGCGCCATGTCACCTGGGCACGCCTGCGCGGCCTGAATGCCAGGCAAATCGAACGTCGCCACATTCTGCGCAACGCCTCGCTACCGATGATTACCGCCGTGGGAATGCACATTGGCGAACTGATCGGCGGGACGATGATCATCGAAAATATCTTTGCCTGGCCGGGCATCGGGCGCTATGCCGTTTCGGCCATTTTTAACCGTGATTATCCGGTGATTCAATGCTTTACGCTTATCATGGTGGTGGTATTCGCCCTGTGTAATCTGGCGGTCGATCTGGTAAATGCCGCGCTGGACCCGCGCATTCGTCGTCATGAAGGAGCGCACTCATGAGCTTTTTCTTCTCAGCGCGCGGTTCGGTGCGCGCGGCGCTGGTCATCATCGTCCTGCTGACGCTGGTGGCGCTCACCAGCCAGTGGTGGCTACCGTATGATCCGCAGGCCATTGATTTACCTTCCCGTCTGCTGTCGCCAGACGGCCAGCACTGGCTGGGAACCGACCATCTTGGCCGCGATATTTTCTCCCGTCTGCTGGCGGCGACCCGGGTGTCGCTGGGGGCGGTGATGGCCTGTTTACTGCTGGTTCTGGCGCTGGGGCTCCTCATTGGCGGCTGTGCCGGCCTGATGGGCGGGCGCGTCGATCAGCTCACCATGCGGGTGGCCGATATGTTTATGACCTTTCCTACCTCCATTCTGTCGTTCTTTATGGTCGGCGCGCTGGGGACCGGGTTGAGCAACGTGATTATCGCCATCGCCCTGTCGCACTGGGCATGGTACGCGCGCATGGTTCGTAGCCTGGTGGTGTCCCTGCGCCAGCGCGAGTTTATTCTCGCCGCGCGGCTGAGCGGCGCAAATCGCTGGCGGCTTTTCCTCGATCACCTGGCCGGCGCGGTGGTGCCGTCGCTGCTGGTCCTCGCTACCCTCGATATCGGTCATATGATGCTGCACGTCGCCGGGATGTCGTTCCTCGGCCTTGGCGTCAGCGCACCCACGGCGGAATGGGGGGTGATGATTAACGATGCGCGGCAGTTTATCTGGACCCAGCCGCTACAGATGCTGTGGCCCGGCCTGGCACTGTTTATCAGCGTGATGGCCTTTAACCTGGTGGGCGACGCGCTGCGCGATCGTCTCGATCCTCACCTGATCGCGGAGCACAGCCACTGATGCCGCAAAAGATCCAGTTAGAACACTTTACCCTGTGCGCCGGCCGCCCGCTGGTGACGGAGCTGTCGCTGACCCTGCGTCGCGGGCAGGTGCTGGCCCTGCTGGGCAGCAGCGGTTGCGGAAAATCGCTGACCTGTGCCGCCGCGCTTGGCGTTCTGCCACCCGGCGTCCGGCAAACCGCCGGGCGTCTGCTGCTGGACGGCATTCCGGTGCACGGCGAACAGCTACGGGGCGGTACCATTGCCACCATTATGCAGAATCCGCGCAGCGCCTTTAATCCGCTGTATACGATGGCGACTCACGCGCGGGAAACCTGCCGCGCCACCGGCCAGCCTGCGGATGATGCGGCGCTTATTGCCGCCATGACCGCCGTCGGTCTGGAAAACCCGTCTCAGCTGCTGAAACGCTATCCCTTCGAGATGAGCGGCGGGATGTTGCAGCGAATGATGATCGCTCTCGCCCTGCTGAGTAAAGCCCCCTTTATCTTCGCCGATGAACCCACCACCGACCTCGATGCCGTGGCGCAGGGGCGCATTCTGGATCTGCTGGAAGAGATTGTCTCCAGCCGCGGCCAGGGACTGCTGCTGGTGACTCACGACATGGGCGTGGTGGCGCGGCTGGCGCACGAGGTCGCGGTGATGGACCGCGGGCGCATCGTCGAGCATTGCGACGTCAATACCCTGTTCAGCGCTCCCCGGCATCCGGTGAGTCAACGGCTGCTGGCGGCGCACCTGGCGCTGTACGGAATGGAGTTTGCAGGATGAACCTACTGAATGTTACCGACGTCAGCCACGATTACCCGCACCATCCGGGCGTGCTGCGCGACGTCAGCCTGAGCGTCCAGGCGGGTGAAACGGTGGCGCTGCTTGGACGCAGCGGCTGCGGTAAAAGCACTCTGGCGCGGATGCTGGTCGGCCTTGAGACACCGGATCACGGCGAGATAACCTGGCGCGGGACGCCGATTCATACGCTAAAAGGCGACGCGCAACGGGCGTTTCGTCGTGATATCCAGCTGGTTTTCCAGGATGCTCAAAGCGCGGTGAACCCGCGAAAAACGGTGAATGAGATCATCAGCGAGCCGCTGCGCCATCTGTTTCGCTTCGCGCGCGATGAGCGCCAGGCGCGGGTCGACGCGATGATGCAGGCGGTGGACCTTTCTCCACACCTGCTCGACAAACGCCCGCACCAGCTCAGCGGCGGGCAGCTGCAGCGGGTCTGCCTGGCGCGGGCGCTGGTTGTGCGTCCCCCCTTACTGATCCTCGATGAGGCCGTCTCGAATCTTGACCTCGTTTTGCAGGCGGAGATCGTTGCGCTGCTGAAGCGTCTGCAGGTACAGTTTTCTACCGCCTGCCTGTTTATCACCCACGATCTGCGGCTGGTAGAGCGCTTTTGCCAGCGGGTGATGGTGATGGAAAGCGGGCAGATTCTTGAGACCACGGCGGTCAACACGCCGCTGCGCCTTCAGTCAATGGCAGGACGGACACTTCAACGGGCGGTCCTCCCTGCTTTTCCACCTTCCCTTGCCATAGAGAAACGACCATGCAGCGCGTAACCCTGACTCTTGATGACGATCTTCTGGCGACCCTGGACGCGCTGAGCGCCCAGCGCGGCTATCACAACCGTTCGGAGGCGGTGCGCGATATCTTGCGCAATTCGTTGATGCATGAGCATGCGCAGCGGCCCGAACAGCGCGGTTACGCGGTGCTTTCCTATGTCTATGAACATGAAAAGCGCGAGCTGGCAAGCCGACTGATCGCCACGCAGCATCACCATCATGACCTGTCCGTTGCGACGCTGCATGTACATATCAGCCATGACGACTGTCTGGAGATTGCCGTCCTTAAAGGTGAAATGGGCGAGGTGCGGCATTTTGCCGATGAGGTGATTGCCCAGCGCGGCGTACGTCACGGGCATCTGCACTGCTTAACCGCGCAAGACGAGGGTCCGCACGACTGACCCGCCGATGATGGCGGAAACGCAATTCGACGTATCGCCCTGAAAACCGACCAATTTAACGTGGTTTATCAACAGTTGATAAACCACGTAAATTATATGCTTTCACCACTTTTCTACCTGCCTATAATGGCCGCTCATTTAACGATCTCGTTATGGCGAGGCTCCTGCACAAATACAAGTTACCGCCCTGCTGGTATCGAGAGAGACCACTCAGGGAAATACAGGCATCCATCGAATCAAGGTGTTGCCAAGGTAACTTCTGACGGCGTTCATGCCGGACAGATACGTTGTGCAGTGCTAAAACCAGGACGTAGGGATCTGCCTGTGCTCATCCTGTCTTGTTCGCCCCTATGAGTGATTTTTTATAGGGAATTACACCATGTCTTCAATGCAACACTGCGCCGCGCATCTGGCCACTTCCGCCTTCGACGGCGATGCGATCGCCCAGTACATGCGTACCGATTTTATCACTCTGCCCGAGCACCTCAGCGTCTATGAAGCGCGGGAGCTCTTTGTCTCGCAGCTCACCAGCGATGATATTCCAGGCCAGGTCTTTGTGGTGGCCGGAAAGAAGCTGCGCGGCAGTTTATCGATTAAAAAGCTGCTTCAGGAGAGCGATACGGCGCAATCCATTCGCTATCTGATGGACAGCTGCCTGTTTCGCGTGAAGCCCGATGATGAGCGTCAGGAGGTGGTCGCCGAACTGAGCGAGCGCGGACTCGACCTGGTGCCGGTGGTTGAAAAAGGCGAACTGGTCGGCTGCCTGATGGAGAAAGAGATTGCCCATCTGCTGGAAGACGACGTCACCGAAGATGTGCATCGCCAGGGCGCAACGCTCCCGCTGGATAAGCCCTATCTGGAGATCAGCCCGTGGACGCTGTGGAAAAAACGTTCGGTGTGGTTATTGCTGCTGTTCGTCGCGGAAGCCTACACCAGCAGCGTCATTCAACATTTTGAAGAGGCGCTGGAATCGGCCATTGCGCTGGCCTTCTTTATTCCGCTGCTGATCGGTACCGGCGGTAACAGCGGTACGCAGATCACCTCCACGCTGGTCCGTTCCATGGCGCTCGGGGAAGTCCGCCTGCGCGATATGGGCCGGGTGATTCGTAAAGAGATGACGACGTCGCTGCTGATTGCCATCACTCTCGGTCTGGCGGGCTGCCTGCGCGCCTGGATGATGGGCATTGGCATGGAGATCACCCTGATTGTCAGCCTGACGCTGGTATGTATTACGCTGTGGAGCGCGGTGGTATCGTCAGTGATCCCTCTGACGCTTAAGCGCGTGGGCATCGACCCGGCGGTCGTCTCCGCGCCGTTTATCGCCACGCTGATTGATGGCACCGGGCTGATTATCTACTTCAAAATCGCCCAGCACTTTCTTGGTCTGAGCTGATAAACCGGGGGCAGCTTCCCGTAACAGGAGGCTGCCCCTGTCTTACGCTTCGACCAGCGCCTGGGCGCAGGCCCAGGCGGAAGACCATGCCCACTGGAAGTTGTACCCCCCCAGCCAGCCGGTCACATCCATCACTTCACCGATAAAATAGAGCCCCGGCACCTTGCGAGCTTCCATGGTCCGCGACGACAGTTCGTGCGTATCGACGCCGCCGAGGGTCACTTCCGCCGTGCGATAACCCTCGGTGCCGTTGGGCTGCACGCGCCAGGCGGTCAGCGTCTCCACCAGCATTTCCTGCTCGCGCACATTGAGCTGTTTTAGCGTGACGTCCGGAATTTGTCCCAGCTGCTGCAGGCACTCCACCAGCCGCTTCGGCAGCTGCATGGCGAGGGTGTTTTTCAGGCTTTGATTCGGATGTTCGCTACGCTGCTCGTTAAGGAACTGATCAAGATGGCAATCAGGCAGCAGGTTGATGGTGACAAACTCGCCCGGCTGCCAGTAGCTGGAAATCTGCAGCACCGCCGGCCCGGAGAGCCCGCGGTGGGTAAACAGCAGATTCTCGCGGAACAGCGTGCCGTCCTGTGCGGTAATGGTTGATGGCACCGAAACGCCCGAGAGCACCTGCAACTGCTCAAGCAGCGGTTTATGCAGCGTAAAGGGCACCAGGCCCGCACGGGTCGGCAGCACCTTGAGACCAAACTGCTCGGCAAGTTTATAGCCAAACGGCGACGCCCCCAGCCCGGGCATCGACAGGCCGCCGGAGGCGACCACCAGTTTTTTCGCCGCCACCTCGTCGCCATTAAGTTGCAGTCTGTAGCCTTCATCATCGCGTTCGACGCTGATAATTTCGCTACGCAGGCGAATTTGCACGCCGCCCTTTTCACATTCCGCCAGCAGCAGGTTGACGATTTGCTCAGCAGAATCATCACAAAACAGCTGGCCGAGGGTCTTCTCATGCCAGGCAATTCCGTGTTTGCCCACCAGTTCGATAAAATCCCATTGGCTATAACGCGCCAGCGCAGATTTGCAAAAATGCGGGTTCAGGCTGAGATACGCTGCCGGCTCAATATACATATTGGTAAAGTTGCAGCGGCCGCCGCCGGACATCAGGATTTTACGGCCTGGCTTTTTGCCATTATCCAGCAACAGCACGCGCAGCCCCGCCTGGCCCGCCTGCGCTGCACAAAACATTCCCGCCGCTCCGGCGCCAATTACAATGGCATCAAACCTTTCCACGCAACTTTCCTCATATCCCGATTGTCGGGAATTGTAAATTTTTCACGCTGGTCGCACCAGCACGAAAATCGATGTATTCATGTACATCATTGAAAGATATAGGATTACTCTCAAGCAGGTAAAATCCAGACAGGAAGAAAATCAAAAAAAGTCTATATTTCACTTTGCCCGCGCCGCTAAAGTCACTGATAATGCGCCGCGTTCATGTCCTCAAAATGGCGTAACGTCCTATGCTACATTTATTTGCCGGTCTGGATTTACATACCGGGCTATTACTATTGCTTGCTTTAGCTTTCGTGCTGTTTTACGAAGCGATTAACGGTTTTCATGATACCGCAAACGCTGTTGCTACTGTGATTTACACACGCGCAATGCGGTCACAACTTGCTGTTGCGATGGCGGCCCTCTTCAACTTCTTCGGCGTTCTGTTGGGTGGTCTCAGCGTCGCTTATGCCATCGTGCATATGCTGCCGACCGACCTGCTGCTTAACATGGGTTCCGCACATGGCCTCGCCATGGTGTTTTCTATGCTGCTGGCAGCGATTATCTGGAACCTCGGTACCTGGTATTTTGGCCTCCCGGCCTCCAGTTCGCACACGTTGATCGGCGCTATCATCGGTATTGGTTTAACCAATGCGCTGATGACCGGCACGTCCGTGGTCGATGCGTTGAATATCCCGAAAGTCATCGGTATTTTTGGCTCACTTATCATCTCACCGATTGTCGGTCTGGTGGTTGCTGGCGGCCTGATTTTCATTTTGCGTCGTTACTGGAGCGGTACCAAAAAACGTGCCCGTATTCACCTGACGCCTGCAGAACGTGAAAAGAAAGACGGTAAGAAAAAGCCGCCATTCTGGACCCGTATTGCTCTGATTCTGTCCGCCATTGGCGTATCGTTCTCACACGGTGCGAACGACGGCCAGAAAGGCATTGGTCTGGTCATGCTGGTGCTGATCGGCGTGGCGCCGGCAGGTTTCGTGGTTAACATGAATGCCTCCGGCTATGAGATAACCCGGACCCGCGATGCGGTGAACAACGTGGAAACCTTCTTCGAACAGCGCCCTGAGCTGTTGAAAAAGGCCACCGGCGTTGATCAGCTGATTCCGTCTCCGGAGGCCGGGACGGCCGCCAGCGGCGGCGAGTTCCATTGCCATCCGGCGAATACCATCAACGCACTGAATCGCGTGAAGACGGCGCTGACCGGTATTGAAAGCTATGACTCGCTCTCCATTGATCAGCGTAGTCAGCTGCGTCGCATCATGCTGTGCATTTCCGACACGACCGATAAAGTCGCGAAGTTGCCGGAAGTGAATGCTGACGATCAGCGCCTGCTGAAGAAACTGAAAACCGATATGCTGAGCACCATCGAGTACGCGCCAATCTGGATCATTATGGCCGTGGCGCTGGCGCTGGGTATCGGCACCATGATCGGCTGGCGTCGCGTGGCGACCACTATCGGCGAGAAGATCGGTAAGAAAGGTATGACCTACGCGCAAGGTATGTCAGCCCAGATGACCGCTGCGGTTTCGATTGGTCTGGCGAGTTACACCGGTATGCCGGTTTCCACCACCCACGTGCTCTCCTCCTCCGTAGCGGGGACGATGCTCGTCGATGGCGGCGGCCTGCAGAGAAAGACCGTCACCAGTATTCTGATGGCGTGGGTGCTGACCTTGCCGGCAGCGATTCTGTTGTCAGGCGGACTGTACTGGATAGCCCTCAAGCTTATCTAAGTCCGGTTATTAGCGCTGAGCGAGCAAACATAAACGGGTCAGGAAACTGGCCCGTTTTTTTACCTGACATCCGGCTAGTGCCAGATCAGTAACGCGATCAGACTCACCACCACCAGACCGCACAGGGCGCTAGTCAGAATAAACTGCCGCCGTACCCGCTCGCAGCGACGAATAAACTCCTCATCGTGATGATCGCGATAACGTTGGGCATAGATATACCACACCAGGCGCACCTGTTTGCCCGGCTGCCCATGCGAAGTAAAAAAGCCTCCGCCATCAACATATTGATAAAGCAAGGGATCGCAACCACGTAGCACAACCAATAATGCACGCAATGATGAGAAGTAGCGTGCCATATTCACCACACAAACGATACACAGGGCCCAAAACAGCGCAATAGTGCTGATCATACGTCCTCCCCGGCGACCCGCCCTCGGAGACATCTCCGGAGCTAGCGCTTCCCAATACCCAACCCAACATACAATACGAGAGTGCGATTCCGATCACGTTTATTTATCCGATCGGCTCATTAAATAGTGTAGGAGATCAGTCAATTTTTTTACCACAAGGTTAATCGTTATCAATACGTAAGATGAATATATTTGTTTAACTTTTGGTGAACCAGGTGCATTGACGGAGCGCGAGGGGCGCTATAAGGTAGAAATATCTTCTACAATTAAGTCCTTAAAGGGCTGAACCCCCGCGGATTAGCACGCAGGACGCGGGCGAAGCGGCAGCACCAGCTGTCTGGTCCAATGGTCATCGACAACTTATGGAAGGAGTAACACTATGGCTTACAAACATATTCTTATTGCAGTAGACCTCTCCCCGGAAAGCAAAGTTCTGGTGGAGAAAGCCGTTTCTATGGCGCGTCCTTATAATGCCAAAGTCTCTCTGATTCACGTGGATGTTAATTACTCCGACCTGTACACCGGTCTGATCGATGTCAATCTGGGCGATATGCAGAAACGTATTTCCGAAGAGACGCACCACGCGCTGAGCGAGCTGTCCACCAATGCGGGTTACCCCATTACCGAAACCCTGAGCGGCAGCGGCGATCTCGGCCAGGTGCTGGTTGATGCGATTAAAAAATACGATATGGACCTGGTGGTCTGCGGTCACCATCAGGATTTCTGGAGCAAGCTGATGTCTTCCGCACGTCAGCTCATCAACACCGTTCACGTCGATATGCTGATTGTGCCGCTGCGCGATGAAGAAGACGAATAACCGTTCGCGCGGTTAACCATCAGAATGCCAGCGCCCGCCTTTGCGGGCGTTGTTGTTTTTCACGAAGGGCATATTTGCCCGCGCCCCTTGCCTGCCTCCATTGGCTGATTCAAATATTACTTACCCACCTTTACTACCAGGATATCAAACCGAGTATTTATTATTGATTAGTGTGATCAACCAGTTATTAGAAAAATAATCTATATAATAATCTACCGTCAAAGCCAATAGCCGCATCATTGCGCTTCACCATACTTTTTCAGCGCGTTCTGGCATACGCGTTCATACTTTTTTGGGATTGCACTACAAGGCGAAGGAATATGAAAACTACTGCACCTACGGGGCTGTTGCAGCAACCTCGTCCGTTCTTCATGATTTTTTTTGTGGAATTATGGGAGCGATTTGGTTATTACGGCGTTCAGGGGATCCTGGCGGTCTTTTTTGTTAAACAACTTGGATTTTCTCAGGAACAAGCGTTTATTACCTTTGGCGCCTTTGCCGCGCTGGTTTACGGGCTGATCTCCATCGGCGGCTATGTTGGCGACCACCTGCTCGGCACCAAACGCACGCTGGTTCTTGGAGCCGTGGTGCTGGCGCTGGGCTACTTCATGACCGGGCTGTCGCTGCTTAAACCGGACCTGATTTTTATCGCCCTCGGGACGATTGCCGTCGGGAACGGGCTATTTAAAGCCAATCCCGCCAGCCTGCTGTCAAAGTGCTATCCCCCCAAAGATGCTCGTCTCGATGGCGCATTCACCCTGTTTTATATGTCGATTAATATCGGCTCGCTGCTGTCGCTCTCTCTGGCGCCGGTGATCGCGGAAAAATTTGGCTATGCCGTGACCTATAACCTGTGCGGCGCGGGGCTGATTATCGCCCTGCTGGTCTATTTCGCCTGCCGCGGGATGGTGAAAGATATCGGGTCGGAGCCGGACCATCGGCCGCTTATTGTGCGCAACCTGCTGTACGTGCTGGTCGGTACGGTGGCGATGGTGTTCCTTTGCGCCTGGCTGATGCATAACGTCAAAATCGCTAACCTGGTGCTGATTGTCCTCTCTATCATCGTCATTATTTTCTTCTTTCGCGAGGCCTTCAGGCTGGATAAAACCGGGCGCAACAAAATGTTTGTCGCCTTTATCCTGATGCTGGAAGCGGTGCTGTTCTACATTCTGTACGCGCAGATGCCGACCTCGCTGAACTTCTTCGCCATCAATAACGTTCACCACGATATCCTCGGCATGACCATTAACCCGGTCAGCTTCCAGGCACTGAACCCGTTCTGGGTGGTGGTGGCCAGTCCGGTGCTGGCGGCGATTTATACCCGCCTTGGCAACAAAGGCAAAGATCTCACCATGCCGATGAAATTTACCCTCGGCATGTTTTTATGTTCGCTGGGCTTCCTGACCGCCGCCGCCGCGGGAATCTGGTTTGCCGATGCACAGGGGCTGACGTCGCCGTGGTTTATCGTGCTGGTTTATCTGTTCCAGAGTCTGGGGGAGCTGCTGATCAGCGCATTGGGGCTGGCGATGGTCGCCGCGCTGGTGCCACAGCATCTGATGGGCTTTATTCTGGGAATGTGGTTTCTGACTCAGGCGGCGGCCTTCCTGATGGGCGGATACGTCGCCACTTTCACCGCCGTGCCGGAAAATATCACCGACCCGCTGCAAACTCTGCCGGTTTATACCAGCGTGTTTAGCAAAATTGGCCTGGTGACGCTGGGTGTAACCATGGTGATGGCGCTGCTGGTACCGTGGCTCAACAGGATGATTAACACGCCGTCGAGCGACAAATAACAACCTGTTTCACCTCAGCGGCTGGCGCCGCTGGGGTGTTCCTTTCCGCGCGGCAATCCAGTCTCGCACTTCAATGACAAACTCGTCCGGCGCTTCAGGTCGTTGGACATACATCCCGGATAAGGCTTGCGGCTGCGATCCGGGATAGTCCGCAGCAGTGAAACGCTACTCGGGCGTCCCGGCGTAAATATCGAAGCGGTGTCCTTTGGTGACCACAGCGTTCGGCGTGGTGACATCCGCCAGCGGCGGGGCGTAATCCGGACGTTTCACCACCACCCGTTTGGTCGCCAGATGACGCGCGGGTTCCAGCAGGCCGTCGGCATCCAGATCCGGCCCCACCAGCGACTGAAACACGCGCATCTCTTTCTTTACCAGCGCACTTTTCTGCTTATGCGGGAACATCGGGTCAAGATAGACCACCTGCGGACGCGGCGTAATGTCCGTCAGCGCCGTCAGGCTGGAGGCGTGAATCAGCTGCAAACGCTGCCGAAGCCACGGGCCGATTTCCGGGTCGGCGTAGCCGCGAGCCAGCCCATCATCAAGCAGGGCCGCCACTACCGGGTTACGTTCCAGCATGCGCACACGGCAACCCACCGAGGCCAGCACGAAGGCATCGCGCCCCAGCCCTGCCGTCGCATCCACCACATCCGGCACGTAGTCGCCTTTGACGCCAACCGCTTTCGCCACCGCCTCGCCGCGACCGCCGCCAAATTTACGTCGGTGGGCCATCGCCCCGCCGACGAAATCAACGAAGATCCCGCCGAGCTTCGGCTCGTCGCGCTTACGCAGCTCCAGATGTTCGCGGGTCATCACCAGCGCCATCGGATTGTCATCGTCCTGCGTCAGGCCCCAGCGAGCGGCAAGAACAGATAAGGCGCCGTCTCCGGCGCCCGTTTCATCAATTAAGCAGATTTTCACGTCCACTTTACCCTAAAGAATTCGCGTTGCCTCAAGACAACAAAAGAACCAATCCCTGGCCACGTACAGAGAGTATGCGGCCAGGGTGAGTGAGTGCAGTTGCCAAAGAGGCAGCCTGAAGAATGACGGGAAATTAGCCCTTAATCCCGTAATGCTCCAGCATCGCGTCGAGCTGCGGTTCGCGCCCGCGGAAGCGTTTGAACAGCACCATCGGCTCTTCAGAACCACCGCGGCTCAGAATGTTATCGAGGAACGACTGGCCGGTTTCACGATTGAAAATCCCCTCTTCTTCAAAGCGCGAGAAGGCATCCGCCGCCAGGACATCGGCCCACAGATAGCTGTAGTAGCCTGCCGCATAGCCCCCGGCAAAAATATGGCTGAAGGCATGTGGGAAGCGCCCCCAGGACGGCCCAGGCACCACGGCGACCTGCTTTTTGATTTCCGCCAGCGTTTCGAGGATTTTCGCCCCTTGCTCCGGTTTGTACTCCGCATGCAGACGGAAGTCGAACAGGCCGAACTCCAGCTGACGCAGAATGAATAACGCGGCCTGATAGTTTTTCGCCGCCAGCATTTTTTCCAGCAGCTCCTGCGGCAGCGGTTCACCGGTTTCATAGTGGCCGGAGATAAACGCCAGCGCTTCCGGCTCCCAGCACCAGTTTTCCATAAACTGGCTCGGCAGCTCGACCGCATCCCACGGCACCCCGCTGATGCCGGAGACGCCGGCGGTATCGATACGGGTCAACATATGGTGCAGACCGTGACCAAATTCGTGGAACAGCGTGATCACTTCATCATGGGTAAACAGCGCCGGTTTGCCGTTCACCGGGCGGTTAAAGTTGCAGGTCAGGTAGGCAACCGGCTTTTGCAGCGAACCGTCAAGCTTGCGCATCTGCCCGACGCAGTCGTCCATCCACGCTCCGCCGCGTTTGTGCTCGCGAGCATACAGATCGAGATAGAAGCTGCCGCGCAGTTCGTGGTTCTCATCATACAGTTCAAAGAAACGCACTTCCGGGTGCCAGACGTCCACATCGGTGCGCTCTTTGGCGGTAATCCCGTAAATGCGGTTCACCACTTCAAACAGGCCGTTAACGGCTTTGTTTTCCGGGAAGTAAGGGCGCAGCTGCTCATCGCTGATGCTGTAGAGATGCTGCTTCTGTTTTTCACTGTAGTAAGCGATATCCCACGGCTGCAGCTCGTCGACGCCGAACTCCGCTTTTGCGAAGGCGCGCAGCTGAGCCAGCTCTTTCTCACCCTGCGGACGAGCGCGTTTCGCCAGGTCGGTCAGGAAGTCGAGCACCTGCTGCGGGTTCTCCGCCATTTTGGTCGACAGCGATTTGGCGGCATAGCTGTCAAAGCCCAGCAGCTGGGCCAGCTCGTGGCGCAGCGCGAGAATTTCCGCCATCACCGGGCTGTTGTCCCATTTGCCGGCATTCGGCCCCTGGTCTGACGCGCGGGTGGAGTAGGCGCGATACAGCTCTTCACGCAGCGCCTGGTTGTCGCAGTAGGTCATCACCGGCAGATAGCTCGGAATATCCAACGTCAGCAGATAACCTTCCTGCTCTTTCGCCTGAGCCTGAGCCTGGGCTGCCGCCAGCGCGCTTTCCGGCATCCCGGACAGCTCAGCGACGTCGGTCACCAGCTTGCTCCAGCCCATGGTGGCGTCGAGCACGTTGTTGCTGTACTGGTTGCCGAGCTCAGACAGGCGTGCGGCAATTTCGCCGTAGCGTTTCTGCTGCTCTTTCGCCAGGCCGATCCCCGACAGTTCAAAATCGCGCAGCGCGTTATCCACCGCTTTTTTCTGCGCGGTATTCAGCGTGGCGTAATGGTCGCCGTCACGCAGATCGCGATACGCTTGATACAACCCTTCATGTTGACCTACCCAGGTGCTGTATTCCGACAACAGCGGCAGCGTTTGTTCATAGGCTTCACGCAGCTCAGGGCTGTTCTTGACCGAGTTCAGATGGCTGACCGGCGAGAAGATGCGTCCCAGCACATCATCCACTTCAGCCAGCGGCTGGCAGAGCGTTTCCCAGCTGTATGGCGCGCCTTGCGCGACCACGCTTTCTACCGCGGCCCGACAGTCGGCCAGCGCTTTGGTCACCGCAGGGACGACGTGTTCCGGCTTGATCGCAGAAAAAGGCGGCAATGAAAAAGGCGTCAATAATGGATTGGTCATATGCGCAGTCCTGTTGAAAAGGGTGAATGAAGCGCGCGTTCCGGCGCTTTAGCATGAGATCTAGAATGGGGGATCGTGACGGGAATTTCAATGTCACACCGTGCCAGGCGCCGGGTATTGCTGCAATAAGTCGGCATTATTGGCGCAGGCAGTTTGCACCCGGCCAGCGCGGAGCAACCGGAGCGGACACGTAGCAGGTGAAGAGTTGATTTGCTTCGCTTCGCCCCCTCTTCGGGCCGCCAGGGGGCATTCAAACATAAATCGTTGTGGGCGTCGCCCCGCTTCAAAATGACAAGCAAAACAGCGCTGCGCTCAGTGCTGGTCTGACTCGCGCCGGTTTTCCCCGGCTATGTGGGCCGGGGACATTGTCATCCTGCAAACCGGGGAGCTGGATTAATGTGCTTTCTGCGCCATCTGATATGCCGCCGGCAGATTCACCCGCTGCCAGAACTGCTGGTCGGCGGTCTCGCCCGACAGCGGATAACCTGCCGGAAGCGCGGTTTTCACCATCAGCGCCCGGCGCTGGGCGGCGGACAGATGCGGCAGAGCGGTCTCCAGCAGAACCTCTGCGCCTTCCGGCACCGTCAGAGCTGATTTCTCCCCCTTCTGCTGGGGCAGGTTGTAGGTCATGGTGAACGCGTAAAATGCGTTCATCGCCGGGTCGCGGTACGGGTCATCTTTTCCGGCCGGCTTCGCGCACTCGGCCAGTGAGGTCGCGCACTCTTTTTCCAGCGCCGTCCGCAGCTGATCGCGCGCTTCATTGAACAGCGCACGATACTTCGCGTCGTTGAGGTAATGCGCGACATTACGCTGCGCCACCATCCGCGAACCCATCACATCCAGCGGGTAATGTACGCCAAGCACGATGCGGGAATAGCCGTAGCGCGCGCCGCGGGTCACCAGCGCATCAAAGCGCTCCGGGATCATTTCCGCCATCAGCAGCGCATCGGTGTAGCCGGTGTTGGTGTGTCCGCTGGGGAAGGAACCTCCGTCGGCGGTGTAAGGCTGGTTGTCCTTTATCACCACATCGTCCGGCACCAGATGAATGGTATTGCCCTGGATCAGGAACGGGCGCGGATTGTTATAATGCTTTTTCGCCGCCCCCGTACTGACTTCACTGGCCTTAATCAGCGCCGCCGCTTTACCCAGCTCACCTTTGTCGTAGGCCGTGAGGAAGGCTTTGCCGAGCCGTGGACCCAGCGCATCGCTGAGGAAATAGAGATAGCTAATCCCTTCCGCATCCGCCAGCGCCTGATGGCGGGTCGCCTGCGTCGCATCGCGATTAATTGCGGTCACCGTAGCCAGGTTATCCTTCACCACCGAATCCGGGAGCGTGCTGAAGGCGGCAAGCAGCGCGATACCCGCCTGCTGATTCGCTTTCTCCTGGAAATCGTAGCCGCTGGCCTTCAGCCAGGCCTTATCCGCCTGGGTTTTATTCTGTTTTGCGTGCGCGAGCTGACCACGGGTGAGCGTGGCGGCATCGCCCTTCAGCGCAGCGCGCAGCTGCGCCAGCGTCTGACCTTCAAGATCGTCAAACGCCGGGCTGGCCGCCGCTGGCGTCACGCTACCGGCGATCGCTGCCGCCTGGTTCAGCGGAACCTCTTTCGCCAGAGCCGGCAGCGCCAGGATCAACGCTGAGGTCAGGAGTGTGATTTGCAATTTCATTATTTTTCCTTTTATTCAAACAATTACCTTGCCTTCACGCGACGCTAGCGCTGATATTTGACATTTTTATGACGCAGTCATGTTTTGCAACGCTTTTGACCCCATTGAAACAGCGCGGCGCTACAGCGGTAATCTGTACGGATCTGCGGTAAACTATCGGTCATCTTGTTTAATTCCCGGAATCTCTGCATCCATGCTCAGTTATCGCCACAGCTTTCACGCAGGCAACCACGCCGACGTCCTTAAACACACCGTTCAGAGTCTGATCATTGAATCGCTGAAAGAGAAAGAAAAACCGTTTCTCTATCTGGACACTCACGCCGGCGCGGGCCGCTATCAGCTGAGCGGCGAGCACGCCGAACGTACGGGTGAATACCTGGAAGGCATTTCCCGTATCTGGCAGCAGGACGACCTGCCGGCCGAGATGGAAGCCTACATTTCCGTCATCCAGCATTTCAACCGTAGCGGCCAGCTGCGCTACTACCCGGGTTCTCCGCTGATCGCCCGCCAGCTGCTGCGCGAGCAGGACAGCCTGCAAATGACCGAACTGCACCCGAGCGATTTCCCGCTGCTGCGTTCGGAATTTCAAAAAGATGCCCGTGCCCGCGTGGAAAAAGCCGATGGCTACCTGCAGCTGAAAGCGAAGCTGCCGCCGGTGTCCCGTCGCGGCCTGATTCTTATCGATCCGCCGTACGAGATTAAAAGCGACTACCAGGCGGTCGTGGCCGGCATCCACGAAGGCTACAAACGCTTTGCCACCGGCACCTATGCGCTGTGGTATCCGGTGGTGCTGCGCGCGCAGATTAAGCGCATGATCAAAGATCTGGAAGCGACCGGCATTCGCAAAATCATGCAAATTGAACTTGCCGTGCGTCCTGACAGCGACCAGCGCGGCATGACCGCTTCCGGGATGATCGTCATTAACCCACCGTGGAAGCTGGAACAGCAGATGAACAACGTCCTGCCGTGGTTGCATAAGAAACTCTCGCCGACCGGCATCGGACATGCCACCGTTGGCTGGATCGTACCGGAGTAATCACAGCCATCGGTGGAACCTTTTACGCCTCGCGCTACAATCGCGGTCATTCAACGATTAAGGGCCTACCAGGATAGGTCTTCTAAGGATACAGGCTATGAGCAAACATTATGATTACATCGCTATCGGCGGCGGCAGTGGCGGCATCGCCTCCATCAACCGTGCGGCAATGTATGGCCAGAAGTGCGCGCTGATTGAAGCTAAAGATCTGGGCGGCACCTGCGTCAACGTCGGCTGCGTACCGAAGAAAATCATGTGGCATGCGGCGCAGATTCGCGAAGCGATTCATCTGTATGGCCCGGACTACGGTTTCGATACCACGATTAACCACTTCGACTGGGACAAACTGGTGGCCAGCCGCAGCGCGTATATCGACCGTATCCACACCTCCTACGACAACGTGTTAGGCAAAAACAAGGTTGATGTCATCAAAGGCTTCGCCCGTTTTGTTGATGCTAAAACCGTGGAAGTGAATGGCGAAACGATCACCGCCGATCATATCCTGATCGCCACCGGCGGCCGTCCGAGCCATCCGTCTATTCCGGGCGTTGAGTACGGCATCGACTCTAACGGCTTCTTCGAGCTGCCGGCCCTGCCGAAGCGCGTCGCCGTGGTGGGCGCAGGCTATATTGCCGTTGAGCTGGCTGGCGTCATTAACGGCCTCGGCGCCGAAACGCACCTGTTCGTGCGTAAACATGCGCCGCTGCGCAGCTTCGATCCGCTGATCGTCGATACCCTGGTCGAAGTGATGAACAGCGAAGGGCCGCAGCTGCACACTCACGCCATTCCGCAAGCGGTAGTGAAAAACGCAGACGGCAGCCTGACGCTTCAGCTGGAAGATGGCCGGAGTCAGACCGTGGATTGCCTGATCTGGGCCATTGGGCGTGAGCCGGAGACCGATAATTTCAACCTCGCAGCCGCTGGCGTAAAAACCAACGACAAAGGCTATATCGTGGTGGATAAATTCCAGAACACCAATGTGCCGGGGATCTATGCCGTGGGCGATAACACCGGGGCGGTGGAGCTGACGCCGGTGGCGGTAGCGGCGGGTCGTCGTCTGTCTGAACGCCTGTTCAACAACAAGCCGGAAGAGCATCTGGATTACAGCAATATCCCGACCGTGGTCTTCAGCCATCCGCCGATCGGCACCGTCGGTTTAACCGAGCCGCAGGCGCGCGAGCAGTATGGCGATGACGCCGTGAAGGTCTATAAATCCGCTTTCACCGCCATGTATACCGCCGTGACCTCGCACCGCCAGCCGTGCCGCATGAAGCTGGTATGCGTCGGCCCGGAAGAGAAGATTGTCGGCATTCACGGTATCGGCTTCGGCATGGATGAAATGCTGCAGGGCTTTGCGGTGGCGCTGAAAATGGGCGCCACCAAGCAGGACTTCGACAATACCGTGGCGATTCACCCGACGGCCGCGGAAGAGTTCGTAACCATGCGTTAATCCTCTCAGCCCCGTGTTCTCACGGGGCTTTTAAACCTCATTGCGTGATACCTTCAGGCGCTATCGCCTATCTCAATCAGGACTTTTACAAAAAACGTTTCCCGCTGATATAACCCGGGAAAAATAGCCGGAACATCTTTAAGCGCGACGCGTTTAGTGATTAAAGGCTGAACATCAATGACGCCGGAACTGAGGTACTTAATCGATGTATCCCACTCCGGGCCTGGAAAAGGCGCTGAAATAGAATTCCACGAACCCAGCACTTTAATTTCATTGCGGATGATTTTCTCAAAGTTAAGCCGGGGGAAAGCGACGTCGCCATAAGGAATACCCAGGAGGACCACGGCCCCACCTTTCGCCGCCAGAAGCATTGCGCTGGCAATCCCCGCGGGATGCCCTGAAGACTCAATAACGATATCTACGCCGGAGCTTTCTGTGAGCTCATGAAAACGGGACAGATAGCCTTCATCCTCGACCGAGAAAACATCTCTGGCCCCGGTCTCTTTGGCGATATCGAGCTTCTTTCGATCGGTATCAAAAGCAAATACTTCCCCGGCACCACAGACCTGGGCCCACTGTACTGCCAGCAGCCCGATGGTACCGCAGCCAACCACCGCCACCCGGCAGCCAACTTTCATATCGACCTGGCGTAGAGCGTGTACCACTACGCTGGAAGGTTCAATAAAGCTTGCCGTCGCAAAATCCATGGTCGCAGGCAGAAGTAAAACATTACGCGACGGCACCACAATATATTCAGCAAAAGCGCCGTTTTTATGTCCCCCGAGAACGTTGAGATCGATGCACTGCGAATAGCGCCCTTGTTGGCAATATTTGCATTGAAAACAGGGGAAGCAATTACAGGCCGTCACGCGATCGCCATTTTTCACTTCCTTCACAGCAGGACCGGTTTTCACCACTTCACCAGAAAATTCGTGCCCCCAGGTCAGCCCAGGGTTATAAGATCCCAGTTTGCCAAAACGAGAAATATCGGAGCCACAGATGCCCGCAACCTGGACCTTAATTAAAACATCGTCATCATTTTCAATGTCGGGTTGGATCGTCTCTTCATATCTCACATCCTGTCGCGAATAAAGATTTAATGCTTTCATATCATCACTCCCGGATAAAAAGTGAATGAGAGTCATAAAGCGAGTGAGCCATTGGGTGAGAAACGACAACAGAAAGCCGTTGAGGCTGCATAAGCGAGCCTCTGTTGCTGATGTGAATCTCACCCAAAATACAGGGGCATAATTTATTTCGTGAATTACTCTTTTTCGCCAAAGCCCGCAGCGAAAGCAGTTTTTAATTCACTCATTAATTCATGTTCATCCTCGCCATTACAGATAATATCAATCATGGTATTACCCTTTACGCCAGCACCAAGAATACTCATCATGCCTTTTATCTGAATCTCTCGCCCTTCATTGACCAGCGTTAATGATGAGGTATATTTCTTCACGATCCGGGCAAGAGTGGCCGCTGGCCTGGCGTGAAGTCCGGTACTGTTGACGACTCTGACGCTTTGTCTAATCATAATTCACTTAGCTCTAATAATTTTCAGGATGCCTGGCGTAGAAACTGATGCCCTTTATTCATCATAAGAATCTTAGAGTAGACATCATCTTCAACGGCTTGTTTTGCCGATGCCATAACTCGGGCCAGATTGGCTTCGTTATTGTTCTGTTGATAAGCTTTGCCAACGGAGGTAATAAAGGCTTTACGTAAATCGCTGGCAATATTCACCTTGACCACGTTATAGTTCACAAAACTACGCAGGATATCTTCGTCAATTCCTGAACCGCCGTGAATGACCAGAGGGACCGGCGAGACTTCAGCAATTCTCTGCAGCAGCGGAATATCAATACGCGGGACATCATCAAGACCGTGGACGTTGCCAATGGAGATAGCCAGCATATCGCAGCCGGTCTGTTCAACAAATGTCCGTACCTTTTCTGGTTCCGTTTTGCAGTCGGCTTCGCTGACATGATCGTCTTCTTTACCTAAAATCGCCCCCAGCTCAGCCTCAACCGGAACGCCATATGATTTACAGAAATCAACGGCAGCGGCGGTGAACGCAATGTTTTCTTCGAAGGAAAATGCTGCGCCATCAATCATAACGGAGGTAAAACCCGCCCGTACGGCCTGTTTGACATCATCAAAAGTTTTACCATGATCGAGGTGCAGGCTAACCGGTACATCCATTTTATCAGCATGACGTTTAACGATTTCATAAATATAGTCATAGCCTGATAATTGCGCATTGGTCGGTGCAATCTGGATGAAGTTTGGTAACCCTGAGCGCTCAATAGCATTGAGAATCGAGATGGTGGTTTCCAGATTCGTGGTATTGAATGCACCGGCAAGTACACGTTTCTCGCGGATACGATCCAGCAAGATTTTACCGTTAACTAATGGCATAGCATTATCCTCTATCTTCGTTGAAGAATAGTACCTAAATAATATTTATCTGATTTTAACCAGACGTTTCCTAAATCAAATGGCATTTTGTTTTCAAGGAAAACAAGTTGTTCGAGGTGCAAAACGGGGGCATCTTCATTGACTTCTAAATAATGACCACGTTCGCTACCAACAATTTTTGCTGCATAACGGCTTTCCGAATAGACAATTTTTTGACCAGATAACTCTTCAACCGTTGGAAACAAATTTTGTTTATTAAAGTCAACATCAGTAATTCCAGGGCAGAGTGCAATGTTGATTCTGTTTTCAATCAGCATCACTCTCTCGCCTTCCACGCTACGTACACGCTTAAGGTAAAGAATAGGCGCGCCAGGCTCAATTCTTAATTTCTCGGCAACACTTTTCGACGCTTTCTCAATATATGAAGTAATAACTTCAGTAGTAAATGACAAATGCTGACTTTCAAGTGATTCAGCAAAAGACAATAAACCTTCGCCAAGGGCATAAGAAATATTTTCTTTTTTTACAAATGTCCCCTTCCCCTGAACCTGGACCAGCAAACCTTCATTGACCAGCATGGTGACCGCTTTCTTTACGGTGCCCCGGCTGACCTGCAGTATTTCCATAATCTGGTTCTCAGAAGGAATACGATCGCCTTTGCCCAGCTCCCCTTTATAGATGTTTTCGCGGATCCATTCAGAAACCTGCATATACAACGGAATTTCTGAATCTTTCAGTATGGTGCTCATGTTGTGCTTCTCCTGTGTAGATCATCTGTATACAAGTATGAACAAGTTACGATAATACAGAGTTTTTTAAAAATCTAACTATATGATCAACTTCACAGTTTCAGCCCAACCCCCTGTTCTCCCTGTAACAAAGCGTTACGTGGCATATCGGCCCCCTCCCGACCGTTGAGCGGGAAGGGGCTCCCCGCTTAACCCTCAGATTTAATAATTATTTTCAGTACGTCGTTTTCAGGATTTGCCGCAAACTCAATTGCTTCTTCAAGACGAGAAAGAGGCCAGGTATGCGTGATCATCTCTCTGGTATTGATTTTGTCTTTTTCAACGATCTCAATCGCTTCTTTCATGTCGTAAGGGGTGAGAGAGTATGTACCAACGATGGATATTTCATCCCGGAACAGGCGTCCGGCATCAATTTCCACCACCGGGTTTTTATCAAATGGCGAGAATACAACGACCCGACCTCCCCGCCGCACCACGTTCACCGCCTGAGAAACTAATGACGACACGCCGGCCGCAATAATCACCACGTCGGGCCCTTTCCCATCGGTTATTTCAGCTACCCGCGTTTCAAGATCTTCATTCGCCGGGTCGATCGCATGGGTTACGCCGATTTTCAACGCCAGTTCACGTTTAAAGCGCGAAAGGTCGGAAACGATGACGGTTGATGCCCCCTTCAGCGCGGCAAGCTGTGCGCTGACCAGGCCAATGGTGCCGGAACCCAATACCAGCACCGTATCTTTTGCATGGATATTTGCTGATTTCAGACCATGTAAACAACAGGCCACCGGTTCGATCATCGCCGCACGATCCCAGTCGAGTTGCTCCACAATTCGATGCGTCAGATGCTCAACGTGTAGCTGAGGGATACGAATGAACTCACTGAAACCACCGGGCTCAAGATTGGTTTTTTTAAATTGATCGCAGAGGGTAAAATATCCTCTGTCGCAGTAGTGGCAGTTAAAACAAGGAACGTGAATAGCGGTTACCACGCGTTCTCCCACGCGGTAGCGGGTCACGTTTTTCCCGACCTTCACAACTTCGCCAGAGACTTCATGGCCGAGAATAACAGGCCCCGTTACGGTCTGGTGTTGCGCCTTATGAATATCAGTGCCGCACAGACCGCAGGAGTGCATTTTAATGAGCATATCGCCATCGCCTATTTCAGGCACCGCGATATCTTCATATCGAATATCATTTTTGCTGTAGTAGACGCTGGCTTTCATTGGCTAACTCCATAACAAAGATGCTCAGCACGCATCTTGGATTCATAAAGCGGTTTATACACCTGGCTAAAAATTTGCTGATAATGTGCGACAACCTCAGGCTCTGGCCGATAATTTTTCAGCTCTGCCGGCGCGGTAAGGGCACAGTTATCCATATCCACTCCAACGGCTTTTGCCGCCAGCATTGCCGCCCCTTTGCTCACGGCCTCATCGACATTACAGGCGACAATTTCCCTGTTCAGAATGTTTGCTTTCAGCTGTAGCCAGTAGGGGTTTTTACACGCCGCACCAATGACGTTGACGACCGGGTAGTGGCGCCCTGTCAGGGTTTCATACAAATCGAGAAGATTTTTCAGTTCAAAACACAAGCCCTGGAAAACGAAGCGCAGAACGTCTTCAGGCCGGGATTTATCATCAAGTCCATAAATCAACGCCCTGGACCAGGTATTCCTGTCCGGCGGCCCGCTACCCCGCAAATGAGGAATAAAAATGCCGTCCAGTGAGCCTGCAACAACCCGATCTTTTTCATTTCTCAGCGTATCCACCATGCGCAGAAAAGCAGGCATATCGAGTTCAAACAGGTTTCTGAACCATTCAATGGCGTAGCCAGCCGAAGGCAGCGAGGCATACAGAGAATGAAGCCCCGGCAAAACATGGACCCCGTTAGAGACCCTGGCACGGAAAAAGCTTCTGCTGTTGTTGACGGCCTCGGTCACCACCAACAATCCTTCCGTGGTGCCAGTAGAATTCAATATTTGGTTTTCGTTATTCAAGCCGACGGCGACAGAACCACACATATGATCATGCCCGGCAATGGCAACCTGCACATCGTCCGCCAGCCCGGTGAGGCCGGCAACCTCTGGGGTGATATGGCCTATCGACGTTCCGGCATGAACCAGCGGGCTAAACAGGGATGGGGAAAGTTTGGCCGCGGCCAGCATCTTTTCGTCCCAACCTCTCTCCGTGATATTCAATGCCATGGTCCGCGAGGCCAGGGAGTACTCCGAGCGTTTTATGCCTGACAATTTAAAGGCAATATATTCGGCAAGACACAACCACTTTGTTCCATCTGCGGCATTTTTAATATTGTCATGCAACCATCTAATTTTATTAATGCTGTAATTTGAATGCGCCGGGATACCGGTTATTTCATATATACTTTCAACATCCACAGCCGAAATAATACTCTCCAGCTGCCGTTTTGGCCGGGTATCATACCAGGTTAAAGATGGCCCAATAATATTATCATACTCATCGAGCAATACGCCGGCTTCCCCAACGCTGGCAACAGCAACGGCGCGGATATCTGTCACATCGGGTCGATTACCAGTTATCGTTTTCAGGCCATGGACAATACCCTCCCATATCAGGCGGACGTCAAAATCGGTATTATCGCCATCAATAAGTTTGGCGGTTCTGAAACTATACTGTTCAATTAAATCAAGCGAAGGAACCTGAAACAAACACACCTTACAATTTGTCGTACCAACATCGATTCCGATCGTATACATTACTCTCCCCTTCTTTTTGCAAGGGACATAGTTTGTTTTTATTCTGAGGCAGAACATCTCTGCCTCAGAATCAGCAGGATTATTTCGCTAGCGGAATATCACTCGTCGAGACTTCTGTATTTTCAGCCGCCTCTTCTGCCTGAAGCTGTTTTTTCGTTACACGATAGAGCCACAGACATAACAGGAATATGACCGGGATAAGAGCCAAAGCAATTCCATTACCTTCAAAGACTTTCACCGCCCAGAACCGATAAGGGTTACCGCCATCAAGCAGACTTGATATTTCACCATCGGTTTTGATGGGGAAATTCATATCTCGGGCAATTTTAGTCAGAATCGGCGCCGCCGCTGATGCCACATACAGGTTCACAGCAAGACAAGGAATACCGATAATAAATGCTCTGACAATATTCCCACGACAGGCCAGTACAACCATCGATATTGGTACCCAAATATTAGCCAGATCGCCCAACGGTAACAGTCTGTTGCCTGGCAGAATAACGGCAAGGAGCACCCCAACCGGAATCAGTAACAGAGCGGTCGACAGTACGGATGGGTGACCCACGGCGACCGCAATGTCGAGACCAATATAAAGATCGTGACGGTCTGGATAACGCTTACGCAGGAAACTTCTGACGGCATCTGATAATGGCAACAGCCCTTCCATCAACAGTTTTACCATCCGCGGCATAATCAGCATGACTGCCCCAAGGCTCATAGCCAGGTTCAACACACCTTTCAGGTCGTATTCTGCCAGCAGACCAATACCTGCCCCCAGAATCACCCCTAACATCATCGGCTCGCCAAAAACACCAAATCGTTTCTGGATTTGTTCCGGATCAGCATTCAGCTTGTTAATACCAGGGATTTTATCAAGCACCATATTTCCCAGCACGCCGATCGGGAAGAAGATGACGGACGACAATGTGGGCAGTGAAATCCCAGGTAGATTGAAGTATTTCTGGATCATCGGCGCGCACCAGTCCGCCATCACAAAGGTGATAGCCGCCGTCACGCCGGCAATCAGTAACCCGAAGAAGAAGCTGCCGGTAACTCCATATACCATGGCGCCGACCATAGAGAAGTGCCAGAAATTCCAGACATCAATATCGACCGTTTTAGTCCAGTTCAGGGTTAACATAAGTACGTTGATACCGATGGTCATCGGCACGACAAACGGCGCGACCTGTGAAGCCCAGGCAATAGCCGCAAGCGGTGTCCAGCCCAGATCGACGACAGGTAAATCAATGCCGGTGTGGCTAACCATCTCTTTCGCCGCCGGGCCAAGGCTATCGACCAGTAAACCAAAGACCAGGAAGATGCCGATGAAGCCCATACCGATTGTCAGGGCCGAGCGTAATGCCCGGCTAAAACCGGTCTGCAGGCACATTGCCATAATAAAAATAATTATCGGCAACATGATCGTCGGACCGAGCCCCAGAATAAACTGGACTGCGGAAAATACTTTATCCATCATGCTCACCTTTATTTTTTAAGGATGGCTACGATTTTTTCCAGTAACTCTTCTTCACCAAAACCGGTCAGAAGTGGAAGGCCATTCAAAACCGGGGTGGTCAGTTCGGTTTTTACCGCTGAAGTAACAATAATTAAATCAGCCATACCGTCCTGTTTACCAATAGTTCCGATATTTGACTGAATGGGGTCAACATTAATACCTTGGCTTTTACAATACTGAACAACTTTCTCTGTTGCTACGGCGGAAGTAGCGATACCACTGGTACATGCAAAAATAATTTTCTTGTTCATCGTAATCTCCGGGTACATTTATCAGGTGTAGTTGCTATTTTAATTAATGACTTCTTCGAGGAGTGTCTTCACCACTGAAGGTGAACTGGCTTTTAAAATCGCATCCATCTTGTCAGTTTGTCTGAACAAGCCGATCATTTTCATGAGAAAATCAATATGCGCATCTTTTTCTTTTAACAGCAGGAAAAATATAACCTGCACCGACATAACTTCATCGGGATCTTCTGCCTGCTTAAATTCAATCCCTTCCGGGCAGGTCACTACAACCAGTTTTTCCTCTTTAATATGCTCAACATCCACATGAGGAATCGCGACACCAATTCTCTCCAGTTGCATCGCCGTCGGATTATTTTCTTCCCTGCTGATTAAGGCAGAAAGATAAGTACTTTCGACAAAGCCATGCCTATAGAGCAGGTTGCCTACCTCGCCAAACAACGTTTCACGCTCACCCCCAGGGTGGTTTAGCAATATAAAATCGTTATCAAGACTGGTTGCAATGGACATAAAAACACCTCGGGTCCCGGTGAGAGATTTGTGTGTAACATATCTACTGTCAGTCATGGTTGTCTATGTACAACCATGTTCAAGTGATTTAAAGCTATACCTGGTACGAACTTGCTTCAATAGCGCTGGCTTTTTTTTGTGCTATGCATCACACAAAAGATATTCAAGAAGACAGAGTAAAAATAAAAACATTATTTATCATGTAGATAGAAATCCATTTACCCAGTCTTCAGGAGAGTGACGGGACGCGCCTACAGGTGTGAGGACCGCTCAGACAACGGGGGACGTTGGTATACGCTGTCATATCCGCTACAGGGGTTGACCTGTTCGCCAGACAGAGGGTGACTTACCGACGGTGCTGATAGCCGATTTTGCAAAATAGCGTGGCCGATGTAGTTACTCCAGTTAAAGCTGTTTTGCAGCACCACCACCGCATTCTGATTAGCCTTATCAAAACCGATATAGCTGGAATAGCCACCGATATAACCCACCTGATAGGTGATTCTTTGCCCGGCGAGGGTATCGGTCACCCAGGCGATATTGGCCGCCTCTTTTTCCCGCGGATAGTAATCAACGCTGACGTCGGCAAAAGCCTTATCCAGCGCAGCATGTTGGGTCGGAGAAAAATGGGCGCGGGCGTATTCGATCAGATCGCGAGCATCGCTGTACAGGTTCGCCGCTCCGACCATATTGTTGCTGAACTGCCAGTCCGGCGTGAGCGCGCCGCGAGGTTTAAACTTCGGCTGGTCGCCGGCATGGCCGAGGGCCCGCCGGGGATATTCGCGCAGGGTCTGCGGAAGATAGCTGCTATTTCTCATCGCCAGCGGCTGGAAAATCATCCTTGAGGCCAGCGCCGCAACGGATTCGCCGGTCTGATAGGTAAGGATATAACCCAGAATTGCGTAGCCCAGATTGGAGTATTCCGGCTCATGGCTCAGCGGCGCGTTAAAGGTGCTCAGGTAACTCAGTACCCGCTCATTATCCAGTTCGTGATAGAAATTTTCGCCATCACTCAGATAAACCAGCAAATGCTCAAGCGACAGCAGGTTCATCGGCTGGCGCGGCAGGCCTGAAGTGTGCGTCACCAGCTGCAACAAGGTGATTTTTTTCGCGTCATCACTCAGCGGCGTACCCGGCGGTAACAACGTCAGTAGCGTATCGTCCCAGTGCAGTCGCCCCTCGTTGACCAGCAGGGTTATCACCTCGGCGGTGGTGCCTTTACTCAGCGAACCCAGCGCAAAGAGCGTATCCGGGGTAATGGGATAACGGTTTTTGGCATCGGTCACACCATAGCAGTGGAACTCCGCCGGACCGTTGTGATGAATGATCGCCACCACCACGCCGCTGACCTGCTTGCGTTGCATATAGCGGCTGACGAACGCATCGATGGGCAGAACATGGCTATTTTGCCCGACCAGGCTGGTTTCATCTGAGGGGACGCTCATTTGTGAAAGCGTTCCGGAGCATCCTACAAGCAGCAGCGACGCCAATAGCACAGGGCTCAACTGCCTGTTCAAACCACACCTTCCTGCCGTACTGAAATCAAGGGGAGAATAAAGAGTCAGGGATCGTAACGACAGTCAACGGTCATTGCAAAGCGAACAGGCTGAAAAACGTCTGAACGACCGTCTGACACGCTGCCAGACGGTCTGCTCTGATTGGTCTCGTTACACCAGTCCCGTCGCGTAATAAACGCCAATAATGAAAAACGCCCCGAGAATCTTAAACAGCGTAATCCCGAGTATCGGTTTATAGGCCTGACGATGAGTTAACCCCGTCACCGCCAGCAGCGTGATGATCGCCCCGTTGTGCGGCAGCGTATCCATTCCCCCCGCCGCCATCGACGCGACGCGGTGCATCACCTCCAGCGGGATCCCCGCCGCATGGGCCGCCTCAATAAAGCGATCGGCCATCGCCGCCAGCGCAATACTCATGCCCCCCGAAGACGAGCCGGTGATCCCGGAGAGAATATTGATGGTGATCGCCTGATTAATGAGCGGGTTAGGGATAGCTTTCAGCGCATCGGCCACCTGGACAAACCCCGGCAGCGCAGCGATGACGCCGCCAAAACCGTACTCCGATGCGGTATTCAACGAAGCGAGCATCGCGCCGCCGACCGCCACCTTGCTGCCATCCGCCAGCTTGCCTTTCAGGCTGCGCCAGGCAAACAAAAAGATGGTGACAATACCGCACAACAGCGCCGCCATGACCGCCCAGATGGCGACCATCTTTTTGACATCGCTTTCCAGCGGCGCTTTCAGCCCCGGCAGGTCAATCAGGAAATGGCCGCCGTAGGTCAGAGGAATAAGCCAGGTAAAAATCAGGTTGGCGATACCGACCACCATCAGCGGCAACAGCGCGATAAACGGATGCGGCAAATTGAGGTCCGCCGGGGTTTCCGGCTCATTCACTAAATTTGTGCCGTAGCCTTCCCCGTTACGCTGCGCTTTACGCCGCATTGCTTCGAGATAGAGCCAGCCGCCGATCGCCACGAAGGCCGATCCGAGAATCCCCAGCCACGGCGCGGCCCAGGAGGTGGTGCCATAAAAGGTGGTCGGGATGATGTTCTGGATCTGCGGCGAACCCGGCAGGGCATCCATGGTGAAGGTAAAGGCCCCCAGCGCAATGGTGGCCGGCATCAGGCGTTTAGGGATCTGGCTCTGACGGAACATTTCAGCGGCAAACGGATAGACCGCGAAGACCACCACAAACAGCGAAACGCCGCCGTAGGTCAGCAGAGCGCACACCAGGATAATCACCGGCATCGCCTTGTTCTGGCCCATTAAGCGGGTCACGGCGCTGACAATCGAGCGGGAAAAGCCGGAAAACTCAATCAGCTTGCCGAAAACCGCCCCGAGCAAAAACACCGGGAAATAGAGCTTCACAAACCCAACCAGCTTATCCATGAAGATATCGCTGAAAACAGGCGCAACCGCCGCCGGTTGAGTTAACAAAACGGCGCCAAGTGCGGCCAGGGGGGCAAAGAGGATCACGCTGTAGCCACGATAGGCGGCTAACATCAATACTCCTAACGCCAGTAAGGCAATCAATACGTCCATAGGGCTATCCATCAGCGTGGCCGCCACTTTTCTCCGAGTTATATGGCGGCCGATGTTATCCAGAGGGGCTTATCCTGCCCTCCGCTTCAGTGCTGAATGCTCACTCGGGGATACCGGCGTAAGGCACATCTTTATGGCCATAGCGACGCACGCGAACGTTGGCCTGCTCGCCGTGTCCGGAGAACCCTTCCAGCGCGCACAGGCGCGAGCAGTACTCGCCAATCTGCGCGGAAGCGCTATCGGTCAGTACCTTTTGATAAGTGCAGGTTTTGATGAATTTGCCGACCCACAGCCCCCCGGTATAGCGCGCCGCTTTGCGCGTAGGCAGCGTATGGTTAGTCCCGATAACCTTATCGCCATAGGCCACGTTGGTACGCGGACCAAGGAACAGCGCGCCGAAGTTCTGCATATTGGCGAGGAACCAGTCAGGATCTTCCGTCATGACCTGCACATGTTCGAAGGCCAGCTCATTGGCAATCTTCAACATCTCTTCCTTGTCCTGGGCGACGATGACCTCGCCAAATTTATCCCACGATTGACGAGCGATTTCCGCCGTCGGCAGCACCGCCAGCAAACGCTCAATCTCCGCCAGGGTTTCGCGCGCCAGCTTCCCGGAAGTGGTCAGCAGAATAGCCGGTGAATCCAGGCCATGCTCGGCCTGGCCCAGCAGGTCGGTGGCGCAGATTTCGCCATCCACGCTCTCATCGGCAATCACCAGGGTTTCGGTTGGCCCGGCAAACAGGTCGATACCGACGCGGCCGAACAGCTGTCGCTTGGCTTCGGCAACAAACGCATTTCCCGGCCCCACCAGCATATCGACCGGAGCAATGCTCTCAGTGCCGACCGCCATCGCCGCCACCGCCTGAATACCGCCCAGACAGTAAATTTCATCCGCACCCGCCATATGCTGCGCCACCACAATGGCCGGAGCCGGTTTACCGTTAAACGGCGGCGCGCAGGTGACGATGCGCGGCACGCCGGCCACTTTAGCCGTAATGATCGACATATGCGCCGAGGCCAGCAGCGGGTACTTGCCGCCCGGAACGTAGCAGCCCGCCGCGCTGACCGGAATATTTTTATGGCCCAGAATGACGCCCGGTAAGGTCTCCACCTCAATATCTTTCATGCTGTCACGCTGATGCTGAGCAAAGTTGCGCACCTGCTCCTGGGCAAAACGGATGTCCGCAATATCGCGTGCGGAGAGCTGGGCATAACAGTCGTCAATCTCCTGCTGGCTGAGACGGAAGTCCTCTCTGTCGAGCTTGTCGAACTTAATCGACAGCTCGCGTACCGCGGCGTCTCCGCGCGCTTCAATGTCCGCCAGAATTTTTTCCACCGCTTCACGAACGGAACGATCGTGCGTTTTTACCGCTTCAGATTCAGCCCCGCGTTTGATCCAGGTCGCCATAATTTGCCTCACTATGATGTTAATAAAATGCTAATGCATTCGAATTCATTTGTATCCTGGCGTGAATAAGATGTGATGAAAAGGATCAATGCATTCGAATGCAACGCAGATCGCAAAATGAGTGACAGCGGGGCAGATTCACGCATAATGACGAGGCATTCGTTAGCGGGAGACAAAGGAATGGCAGGTTCAATCAAACGAGCGGTGACAAGTTATGACGTTGCGAAAGCGGCGGGTGTCTCGCAATCTGCAGTTTCCAGAGCCTTTACCGACGGGGCGAAAATATCGCCCGCCACCCGGGAGAAAGTGCGCAAAGTCGCCGCAGAGCTCGGCTATCGGCCGAGCTTTATCGCGCAATCGCTGATCACCCGCCGCTCCAATCTGATAGGCATTGTGGTACCTGGACTGGTCAATCCGTTCTACTCGGCCGTCCTCGATGAGCTTTCGCATAAGCTTAATCTGATGGGATATCGGGTACTGCTGTTTTCCATGTATCGCGATGACGATACCACGCCGATCATGGAGGAGATCCTGCGCCATCGCGTCGAAGCGCTGGTGCTGGTTTCCAGCAGCCTCTCTTCCCACTTCGCCCAGGAGTGCCAGCACCTCGGGCTCCCGGTTTTGCTGCTCAATCGTAAAAATGACAGCCAGTCCGTCTCCAGCGTCACCAGCGACAACCTCGCCGGCGGCGCGGCGATTGCCGATTTTCTGCTGGATGCCGGCCACCGGCAGCTGGCGTTTATTGCCGGGAGAGATACCTCATCCACCAGCCGCGACCGGGAAACCGGCTTTCGCCACCGGCTGGATACGCGCGGGGCCAGGCCCCCGTTGCGCGATAGCGGGATGTGGTCGATTGAAGAAGCGATGAACGCCACCCGCAGGCTGATGGCCCTGCCAGACCCGCCGGATGCGCTGTTTTGCGCCAATGACATGATGGCGATCGCGGCATTAAACGTCGTGGTGGGCGAAATGGGTATGCGGGCCGGCCACGATATTTCGGTCGTCGGCTTTGACGATATCGCGATGGCCAGCTGGCCGCTGATCGATCTCACCACCTGGGTGCAGCCGCTCTCGGAGATGGTGGAAGCGGCGATCGCGGTATTAAAGACGCAGTTGGATAGTGCGGAGGCGGCCCCCGTGCAGCACGTGTTGAAAGGCAAGCTCATTATCAGGGGCAGTACCCGGCCGCGGCGTTAACTCCGGGAGTAGACCGTCACGCCGTACCGTTATTGCCGTGGCGCATAAACGCCGGCCGCTGATTGAGCATCATATACCAGCGCTCAACCGCCGTCAGCTCCGGATGGGCAAAAGGGGTCATTTTCCAGCGATGTACCGACAGACCCAGTACGATGTCCGCCAGCGTAAACTGCGGGCCGGCGATCCATGCGCCGGTGCGCTGCAGCTGTGATTCAACGATGTGAACACAGCGGGTCCACGTAGCGATGCTCTCCTTAATCGCCGCCGGATCCTGAAAACGCGGGTCTTTGCGCACCAGACCCATAAATGCATAGCGCCAGGCATTGTTAAACTCCGTGGCCTGCCAGTCCATCCAGCGCTCAACATCCGCTGCGCCCTGAGGTGTCACCGGTAGCAGATCCTCACGTCCGGCTTTGCGCGTCAAATAGCGGCAGATGCTGTTTGACTCCCATAGCACGAAATCATCATCGAGCAGCACCGGCACCAGGCCGTTTGGGTTCAGGGCGCGAAACTCGGCGCTATCGACCGGCTGGAAACCGCTGCCGTAATCCTCCTGCTGATAGGTCAGACCGACTTCATCGCAGGTCCATAACACTTTACGAACGTTAATTGATGAGCGTTTGCCCAGTATTTTTAGCATCGTGACATCCTTAAGCGAAGGAACGTGACTTCCACCCTACTCTATCCGGCGACAAAGAGGCAGCCTGCCGGATAATGTGTATAGTTGATTTCAGTCTTTTTTGCTGACACAGGGAACCCGCCATGCTGACTCCGTTTACTGTTTTCACGCCCGGCAATATCCGTTTTGGCCGCGGCCTTGCCCGTAGCGCTGCCCCCTGGCTGGCCCAGCGTACCGCGAAGGTACTGCTGGTCCACGGCGCCAGCGCGCAGCGGGCCGGTTTTTTACTCACCGAGCTGCGCGCCCATCATCTTGAAGCGATGACGCTATCCGTAGCCCATGAGCCGACGCTGGAAGATATTGAACAGGGGGTGCGTCTGGCGCGGGAAAATGGCATCGGGGCGGTGGTCAGCCTCGGCGGCGGCGCGGTTATCGACGCAGGAAAAGCGATTGCTGCGCTGGTGCCGGCCTCGGGCCCGGTGATGGAGTATCTGGAAGTGGTGGGCAACGGCCGGGTATTAGAAGGGCATCCGCTGCCGTTTGTCGCTATCCCGACTACCGCCGGTACCGGGGCAGAAGTGACGAAAAATGCGGTGATTAACGTCCCTCAGCAGCGGCGAAAAGTCAGCCTGCGCGACGATCGGATGCTGCCGGAGCTGGCCATCGTCGACCCGGCGCTGACCGATAACGCCCCGCGCGCGGTGACGCTCGGCTCCGGCCTTGACGCGATTACCCAGCTCATTGAGCCCTGGCTCTGTACCCGCGCCAATCCTTTTACCGATGCGCTGTGCCGGGCCGCTATTCCGCGCGGAATCAAAGCGCTCCGCACGCTGATGGAAAAAGAGTGCCCGGACAGCCGCGATGAGATGGCCTGGGTCAGCCTGTGCGGCGGCCTGGCGCTGGCGAATGCTGGTCTTGGCGTCATTCATGGGCTGGCCGGCCCGCTGGGGGGACTGAGCCATGCTTCCCACGGCGCACTCTGCGGCAGCCTGCTGCCTTACGGCCTGGCGCTCAATGAGTCGCAGGTCAGCAACAGGGCTATCCGCGAACGCTTTGACGAAGTCCGCCAGTGGCTGGCCGACGGGCTGGACGTCGAGCCGGAGACGGCCTGGGATAGCCTGCGCGAATGGAGCCGCGGCGCCGGGCTGGGGAATCTGCGCGAACTGGGCGTACCGCACGAGGCCCTGGAGCCTGCGGCGCTGGCAGCCAGCAGCTCCTCATCCATGAAAGCGAATCCGGTGCAGCTGGATAGCGAGCAGCTGCTGGAGATGCTGGAAGCGGCGTGGGAGTGACGCCCCGTTTTATCCGGCATAATTAGATTTTGTTGCAAAACGATTGCTCCGAATTCCCCCCTTCGACCCGGAGCAATTTGATATAAAAAATCAATAAATTAGCCACATCTCTACCTAAACTTATCGCTAAAAAACGTGACCTGACGCACACTTTTATTTCCAGACACCGAAGCGAATGACTAAGCTTAATAGTCAGGCCGGGAGAGGCCCGGCGCCCTGAACTGACGCGATCCGGAGGTCTGTATCACTATGTCCAGCCAGACATTACGCAACGAGAATGGCGATAAACCGAAGATCGAGCGCGATCTGTGCTACGAAGCCGATCCGTATGAGTTAAAACTGGATGAAATGTTCGATGCCGAACCGGAGCCGGAGATCATCGAAGGCCTGCCGGCCTCTGATGCCCTGACGCCTGCCGACCGCTATCTGGAACTCTTTACGCATGTGCAGAAATCACGCATCTTTGCCGACAGCAAAACCTTCCCCGACTGCGCGCCAAAGCAAGATCCGCTGGATATCTTGATCCACTACCGGCGGGTGAAGCACCAGCCTGGATTCGACCTGCGCCAGTTTGTTGAAGAGCACTTCTGGATGCCGGACAACCGCACTGACGACTACGTGTCCGATCCCCGGCGATCGCTGAAAGAGCATATCGATAACCTCTGGCCCGTTCTCACCCGCGAACCGCAGGATCATATTCCCTGGTCATCGCTGCTGGCGCTACCACAGTCTTATATCGTGCCCGGCGGGCGCTTTAGCGAAACCTACTACTGGGACTCCTACTTTACTATGCTGGGGCTGGCGGAAAGCGGCCGCGAAGACCTGCTGAAATGTATGGCGGACAACTTCGCGTGGATGATTGAAACCTACGGTCATATCCCCAACGGCAACCGTACCTACTACCTCAGCCGCTCGCAGCCGCCGGTGTTTGCCCTGATGGTTGAGCTGTTTGAGGAGGATGGCGTGCGCGGCGCGCGGCGCTATCTCGACCATCTGAAACTGGAGTATCAGTTCTGGATGGATGGCGCCGAATCGCTGATCCCAAACCAGGCCTATCGCCACACGGTGCGCATGCCGGACGGATCGTTACTCAATCGCTACTGGGACGACCGCGATACCCCGCGGGATGAATCGTGGCGGGAAGATGTGGAAACGGCGCGCCACTCCGGCCGCCCGGCCAACGAAGTCTACCGGGACCTGCGCGCCGGGGCGGCCTCCGGCTGGGACTATTCCAGCCGCTGGCTGCGCGATATCACCCGGCTGGCAAGCATCCGTACGACCCAGTTTATTCCGATCGATTTAAACGCCTTTTTATTCAAACTGGAAAACACCATTGCCAATCTATCCGGCCTGAAAGGCGACCGGGAAACGGAAACGGCTTTTCGCCAGAAAGCCAGCGATCGCCGGTCCGCGGTAAACCGCTATTTATGGGATGAAGAGGGCGGCTGTTTTCGGGATTACGACTGGCGACGCGAACAGCAGGCGCTCTTCTCCGCCGCCAGCATCGTAGCGCTGTATGTCGGCATGGCTACGCACCAACAGGCCGAGCGGCTCGCCGATGCGGTCCGCGCCCGCCTGCTGACTCCCGGCGGCATCATGGCCACCGAATATGACAGCGGCGAACAGTGGGATAAGCCCAACGGCTGGGCGCCGCTACAGTGGATGGCGATACAGGGATTTAAACTGTACGGCCAGGACCCGCTCGGCGACGAAATTGCCCACAGCTGGCTGCAAACGGTGAACCATTTCTATAAGCAGCACCATAAGCTGATTGAGAAGTACCACATCGCCGGCGGTGTTGCCCACGAAGGCGGCGGCGGCGAATATCCGTTACAGGATGGCTTCGGCTGGACGAACGGCGTGGCGCGTCGGCTGATAGGGCTGTACGGAGAACCCTTATAACCAGGTGCTGTTCCGACAATTCATGTCCTGCTATGGTCATAGCATCGCACTTTGCAGGAATTGTTTTCATGACCGAATTGCTTACGCCACGGCTGCACTGTTCACAGCTGAAGCAGGAGGACTGGTCTTTTTTTCTCGCTCTGCAGAGAGATCCGCAGGCGATGCTGTATATAGCCGATTCACGCCCGCTGTCTGAAATACGCGAGGCCTTCGATTCGCGTATTTCACCGTGGTCGCCAGGGGCAAAACAGTGGCTGTGCCTGGTGGTGCGCGACAGGGAGACCCGTATACCGCTGGGTCTGACCGGCTACCGGCATCATGAAGGCGGTTGCGCTGAAGTGGGCTTTTTATTTACCCCGGCCGCGCAGGGGCGCGGCTATGGCTATGAATCCCTGCGTGCGCTCTGTGATTTTGCCTTCAGCGCCGGAGGCGTACGGCGTCTGACCGCCACGGTTACCGCCGGCAACATAGCCTCGCGAAATCTGCTGCAGAAAACCGGCTTTCTGCAGGAGGGTGAGCTGCGCGAATGCTACTGGCTGAACGGACGCTGGCATAATGACTGGCTGTTTGGCCTGCTGCGTCGCGATTATCACACGCTGAAAATATAAGCTGAACGCTGCGCCTCTCCGCAGACGGAGAGGCGGTCACGATTACAGGAACATGCCGCCGGAAACTTCCACGCGCTGTGCGTTCATCCATCTCAGGTCATCGCTCAACAATGCCGCGATTGCATCGCCGATGTCATCTGGCAGCCCTACCCGACCCAGCGCCGTTTGCGCCGCAATATGCTGATTAACCTGAGCATTATCCCGCACTATTCCACCGCCAAAATCGGTTTCTATCGCGCCTGGCGCGATAATGTTGACCGAAATCCCGCGCCCTCCCAGCTCCTTCGCCTGGTAGCGGGTCAGCACTTCCATCGCCCCTTTCATCGCCGCATAGGCGGCATAGCCCGGCAGCGCGAAGCGGGCCAGCCCGCTCGACACATTGAGGATACGTCCCTTATCCGCCAGAAGTGGCAGCAGGCGCTGGGTCAGGAAGAACGGCCCCTTAAACTGGATATTCATCAGCTCATCAAATTGTGCTTCGCTGGTCTCAGCAAAGGGGACGTTTAAACCGATCCCGGCATTGTTTAATAAATAATCAAAGGTATCGCGCTGCCAGCGCTGTTGCAGCAGCTGAGCCACATTCTGAGCGAAAGTGCCAAAGCTCGCCGTATCACCGACGTTCAACGCCAATGCCGCAGCTTTCACCCCTTTTTGCTCAATTTCATCCACGACTTCCTGGGCAGCCTGCGGGTTGCTATGCCAGGTGAGAATAATATCGGTTCCCTTCTCTGCCAGCTTCAGCGCGGCATTTTTTCCCAGTCCACGGCTGCCGCCGGTCACTAAAGCGATACGTTGTGCCATCAGAAAACCCCTTCTCAGTTGCGTTTGTCTGGTTAAAGAGCTTATTAGCTGCCAGTAAAACAATAAATGCGTTAAATTACGTTTTACTGTTCCAGAATTAACAACAATAGAGTTTCGGTATGGATAAAATTCACGCAATGCAGCTGTTCATCCGCGTCGCGGAGCTGGAGAGTTTTTCCCGCGCCGCCGAAACCTTAAACCTGCCTAAAGGGAGTGTCTCGCGCCAGATTCAGGCGCTGGAAAACCATCTGGGGGTGCGCCTGCTGCACCGCACCACGCGTCGGGTTCAGCTCACCCAGGACGGGATGGTCTATTACGAACGCGCCAGGGACCTGCTCAGCAATCTCGATGAGCTGGACGGCATGTTTCAGCACGATCCGGCCACCATCAGCGGCCGCCTGCGGGTGGATATGCCGGTTGGACTGGCCAGGAAACTGATCATTCCGCGCCTGCCGGCTTTTTTGCAGCAGTACCCGGGCGTTGAACTGGAGCTGAGCAGTAGCGACCGGTTGGTGGATGTGATTCGCGAGGGGTTTGACTGCGTGGTGCGCGTCGGCACGCTGAAAGACTCCGGCCTGATCGCCCGTCCGCTGGGTAAGCTGACGCAAATTAACTGCGCCAGCCCGCAGTATTTATCACGCTTCGGCTACCCGACCACGCTCGACGATCTGGCCGGTCATGCTCTTATTCACTATGCCAGCACCCCTGGCGCTCGCCCGCTGGGGTTTGAGGTGATGAGCGATGGCGTTGTCCAGTGGGTGAAGACCGGCGGCACGCTCACCGTTAACAGCACGGAAACCTATCAGGCCGCCTGCCTGGCCGGGCTGGGGATTATCCAGGTTCCGCGTACCGGCGTCCGCGAAGCGCTGCGCACCGGCGAGCTGATTGACATCCTGCCGCAGTACCGCGCGGCACCGCTGCCGGTATCGTTAATCTATCCGCACCGACGCAACCTTTCCCGTCGGGTACATCTGTTTATGGAGTGGCTGGGGAGCGTGATGAAAGAGTACGTCGATTAGGCGACGCCGCCCTTTATCCGGCGGTCGTTCGGACGCTTCGCAGGTCTATGAAGGATTTTACGTATATAATTTTGAAGAATCTCGCTGTAAAGAAAGGAAGAAATCACTCATGACATCGGAAAACGACGCGAAACGCCCGACCCAGGATCCGGGCCAGCCGCCGGAAAAAAGTAAAAGCCCGCTGGCCGCCATCAACGACTCTGCCGTGGCGCAGAAGGCGAATCAGGCGTTAAAAAGCGTCACCGGAACAGCAGAAAAAGTTCAGAGGAACCCGATTATTGCGCACCTGCTGCGCGCAACCGAACGGTTTAACGACAGGATGGGAAACCAGTTCGGTGCGGCCATCACCTACTTTTCGTTTCTGTCGATGATCCCGATTCTGATGGTCTCCTTCGCTGCCGCCGGTTTTGTGCTGGCCTGGCACCCGACGCTGCTGCAGGACATTTTCGATAAAATCCTGCTTAATGTCAGCGACCCCACGCTGGCCGCCACGCTGAAAAACACCATTAATACCGCCATCCAGCAACGCACCGCCGTTGGCCTGGTCGGTCTGCTGGTTGCGCTCTATTCCGGTATTAACTGGATGGGCAACCTGCGGGAGGCGATTCGCGCCCAGTCGCGCGACGTCTGGGAGCGAGCGCCGCAGGACCAGGAAAAGATCTGGATGAAATACTTCCGTGATTTTATCTCGTTGATCGGCCTGCTGGTGGCGCTGGTGGTGACGTTATCGATAACCTCGGTCGCCGGTTCCGCGCAGCAGATGATCATCTCCGCGCTCTATCTTGATAATATTGAGTGGTTGAAACCGGCCTGGCGGCTGATCGGCCTTGCTATCTCCATCTTCGCCAACTATTTGCTGTTTTTCTGGATCTTCTGGCGCCTGCCGCGCCACCGTCCGCGGCGTAAGGCGCTGATTCGCGGTACCCTGATTGCAGCTATCGGTTTTGAAATCATAAAAATGATCATGACCTGGACCCTGCCCGCGCTGGTGAAATCGCCTTCCGGCGCCGCCTTTGGCTCCGTATTAGGCCTGATGGCCTTCTTCTATTTCTTCGCCCGCCTGACGCTGTTCTGCGCGGCGTGGATCGCCACGGCCGACTACAAGGATGACCGTCGTATGCCGGGCAAAGCCCACGATTGATGCCGTATCGGGCTGAAGAAAGGTACAAAATTCAGCCCGAATCATCATTTCAGCAGATAAATCCAACATGTAACTTTTATTTAACGCGGAACTGGTTTTATCTACTATTATTTTATTTGTGTGAAGCATTTCATAGAAGTTATTTTTCCGGCACGCAAATTATCCGCTTTTTGACCATTTTTTCACCACTCACGCCCCCTGTTACAGATTGAAATGTCCCTTTTGCTGTGGCTATATGACCTTTCGTTCGCTAAAAATAAGAAAGATCTATGCAAGCCACAGCCACCACACTCGACAAGCAGCAGGAAACCGCTCCGGTTAACTCACGCAATAAAGTCGTCGTCGCCTCCCTCATCGGTACCGCCATTGAGTTCTTCGACTTTTATATCTATGCCACCGCCGCGGTGATCGTATTCCCGCACATTTTCTTCCCGCAGGGTGACCCGGCCGCAGCTACGCTACAGTCGCTGGCGACGTTTGCCATTGCCTTTATTGCCCGTCCGATTGGCTCTGCGCTATTCGGCCACTTCGGCGATCGCGTCGGCCGTAAGGTCACCCTGGTCGCTTCGCTGCTGACCATGGGCATCTCCACGGTGGTGATCGGCCTGCTGCCCGGTTACGAGAGCATTGGTATTCTGGCGCCGATGCTGCTGGCGCTGGCGCGCTTCGGCCAGGGGCTGGGGCTGGGCGGTGAATGGGGCGGCGCGGCGCTGCTGGCGACCGAAAACGCCCCGCCGCGCAAGCGCGCGCTGTACGGCTCTTTCCCGCAGCTCGGCGCGCCTATCGGCTTCTTCTTCGCCAACGGCACCTTCCTGCTGCTCTCGTGGCTGCTGACCGACCAGCAGTTCATGGCATGGGGCTGGCGCGTACCGTTTATCTTCTCCGCCGTGCTGGTGATTATCGGGTTGTATGTGCGCGTGTCGCTGCACGAGACGCCGGTGTTCGCCAAAATCGCCGCCGCGAAGAAACAGGTCAAAATCCCGCTGGGGACCCTGCTGACGAAGCATGTGCGCGTCACCGTGCTCGGCACCTTTATCATGCTGGCGACCTATACCCTGTTCTATATCATGACCGTCTATTCCATGACGTTCAGTACCGGCGCCGCGCCGGTGGGTCTCGGCCTGCCGCGGAACGAAGTGCTGTGGATGCTGATGATGGCGGTCATTGGCTTCGGCGTGATGGTGCCGGTGGCGGGTCTGCTGGCCGACGCGTTTGGTCGCCGTAAGAGCATGATCGTGATTACCACGATGATTATCCTCTTCGCGCTGTTCGCCTTTAAACCGCTGCTGGGCTCCGGTCAGCCGGTTCTGGTCTTCGCCTTCCTGCTGTTGGGCCTGAGCCTGATGGGGCTGACCTTCGGCCCGATGGGTGCGCTGCTGCCGGAGCTGTTTCCGACGGAAGTTCGCTACACCGGCGCATCGTTCTCGTATAACGTTTCGTCGATTCTCGGCGCCTCCGTCGCACCGTATATTGCCGCCTGGTTACAGGGCAACTACGGCCTGATGGCGGTCGGCCTCTATCTCGCGGCCATGGCCGGGCTGACGCTGATTGCGCTGCTGTTGACCCACGAAACGCGCCATCAGTCGCTGTAATCCCTTACTGCCCGGCGCGCCGCGCCGGGCACGCTTCTTCCATTCGTTTACTTTTTCATCTGCGATAAAATCGCCCGGCACTGATTGGCATCCCCTTCCGCAGGCGATACCAGCGCCAGCAGGGCCGCCGCCGGCGTGACTAATGTCGCCAGCGCCGCCGCTACCGCGCCGCGCGCGATCAACGGCCCGGCCTTCACCCCGGCATTCGGCGATTGAAAGGTCCCGCGCACGTACAGCGGAGAGCGTAGGGTAATAATACGCAATCCCTTACTCTCCGGATCAATGGTCAGGTCGAGCTGTTCCGAAGCAAAGCTGGCGGTGCCGGTCACGTTAATCAGCGCATTTTCGGTATCAAAGGCAAAAATCTGCGGCCGCGCCACGCCGTTAGTCACATTGATATTTGCCGCCGCGCAGTTCACCCGGACCTCATCATCGCCAAATATCTGCCCGATAACATAGTTACCCACGTTCAGACCGAGGATTTCCATCAGGTTACGGCTAATCAGACCGTCGTTCATCAGCAGCTTCAGATTGCCGTTGCTGTTGCCCAGCAGCGCCGCCACCGAATTGCCGCTCCCGCGCAGCTGTACGTCGCCATTCATCTCCCCGAGCGTCTTCTGCATCATTTCGACTTTCGGCATCAGCGCCTTCAGCTTCAGACGCCGCGCCTGCAGGTTGGCTTCCCCCTGCAATGGTTTCTTATTGCCCTGCAGATGGAGGCTGCCGGCAATTGTGCCGTTCGCCAGGCCAAAGCGCAGCGGCTGCAGGCGCAGGTCACCTCGTTCCAGGATCACATGGGTGGAAAGGTCGCTAACCGGCAAAGTGCCGCCGTGCTCAATCCGCCCGCCTTTAAAGCGCACATCGGCGTCCATCAGCTGCCATTTATCGGTATCAAAGCGATCGTACGGTAACACTTTCCCCGCAGGCTGCGCTGAAGCTGCGCCTTTACGTTGCTCGCCTCCGGCGGTTTTTGTGCCTGTATTCACGCCAATGAGCGGGCCAAGATCCGCCAGCCGTAGCTGTCGTGAAGCGACATCGCCCTCCAGCTTCGGTCGCGGTTTGCCAGTGCTGTAGGTCAAGGAACCGTGGATATCACTCTCGCCAATACGGCCGTTAAAATCACGATAGGCGAAACGCGCGCCTTTCGGATCCTGAAAAGTGGCGCGCAGATGGCCGTCGGTCGAGAAGGCCGGCGTATCCGGCAGCACCACCCCGGTCAGCTCGTACAGATCCCGCAGCGAGGCCCCGGAGAACTTCAAACGCAGATCCACGCCCCCGAGATTGAGGGGATCGCTGACCGTGCCGCTAAAGGCGACCCGGGTGTTGCCGGAGCGAAAGTCCCCCTGCAGCGGGAACGGCTCCCCCTCGCTGCGCAGCGCCAACATGCCGCCGATTTTACCGTCGCCCTGGAGCGGCTGCCCGTTATAGGTCCCCTTCGCCTGCAGGCCAAAAATATAGTCTCCGGCTTTTGCCGACCCCTCTTTGTCCTTCTCGCCGCTCACCTCGCTGAAGGGCAGCGGCTTGCCGAGCGGATCGACCAGGATCGTGATATCCGCGCGCGTCACCTTGTCATCAATGGCTATCCGTCCGCGATCGAACAGAATATTATCCAGGCGGAAAGACCAGCCGGAAGAGGCGGGCCGTTCGGTGGACGCGGCATCGGAGGCCAGGGTAAAGGTCCAGTTATTATTTTTTTCCGACAGCCGAATCAGGCGGGCATCGGGCTGTTCCAGCTTAATCCACGGCAGGTAAACGGTTCTGGTAAGCAACGCCAGCGGCGCCAGGGTGGCTTCAACGCGCGGCAGATGCACCATGGTGACCTGAGGGATCGCCGGCGGGTTGCCGAGAACAATATCTTCGGCATGGATGTGCGGCCAGGGGATCCAGCGCCGCCAGCCGCTCTCGCCTGGCTGGCGCTCCCAGACAATGCCGAGGTCGCCGCGAATCGCAAACGGTCGATTCAGCTCGGCTGAGACCTTCTGGTTGATCGTCGGTTTCAGGCGATTCCAGTCAAAGGTCGCCAGCACGATGAAAAACAGAACGATCGCTACGAGTATCGTTCCCGAGATAATGGCAATCGTTTTACGGGTTCTGGTCATCCCCTCTCCGCTCCTTTTGCGTCTCGTCAGTTCTGAATATAGTTGAAAAGCACATCTTTCTCTGACAAATGCGCTTTTCGTCACATTCCACGCGTCAGGTCAAAAAAATAATGGAACATTGTTTTAATATAATTGACCATAAAAACGGCGCGGCGCACACTCGCGCTTATTCGATTCCATCTCAGGTCATGATTATGTCTAAAAAAATTGCCGTCATTGGCGAATGTATGATTGAGCTGTCAGAGAAAAACGCGGCGGTAAACCGCGGATTTGGCGGCGATACCTTAAACACTTCCGTCTATATTGCGCGCCAGACCGATGCCAGCGCACTCGCCGTCCACTACGTTACCGCGCTAGGTACCGATGGATTCAGCCAGCAGATGCTGGATGCCTGGCAGCAGGAGAAGGTCCACACCAACCTGATTCAACGGATGGCCGACCGCTTACCCGGTCTGTACTACATCGAAACCGACGATACCGGCGAGCGGACGTTTTATTACTGGCGTAACGAGGCAGCGGCAAAATTCTGGCTGGAGAGCGAGCAGGCTGCCGCAATCTGTGAAGAGCTGGCCACCTTTGACTATCTCTATCTCAGCGGAATCAGCCTGGCCATCCTCAGCCCGACCAGCCGCGACAAGCTGCTGACGCTGCTGCGCGAATGTCGCGCTAACGGCGGGAAGGTCATTTTTGATAATAACTACCGCCCGCGCCTGTGGGCCAGCCAGGAAGAGACCCGCCAGGTCTATCAACAGATGCTGGCCTGCACCGATATCGCCTTCCTGACGCTGGATGACGAAGATGCGCTGTGGGGTGAAAAGCCGGTCGATGAAGTCATTGCCCGCACTCATGCCGCGGGCGTGCAAGAGGTGGTGGTGAAGCGAGGCGCGGATTCATGCCTGGTGGCGATCGCCGGCCAGCCGCTGCTGGACGTACCGGCCGTGAAGCTGGCAAAAGAGTGCGTAGTGGATACCACCGCGGCAGGCGATTCGTTTAGCGCCGGTTATCTGGCGGTGCGCCTGACCGGCGGCGATGCGGAATCTGCCGCCAGACGCGGCCACCTGACGGCCAGCACGGTCATTCAGTATCGTGGGGCGATTATCCCGCGCGACGCGATGCCGCAGTAGTCCAGGCCGGGCGATCGCACCGCCGTTCGCCAACATCTACCCCGCTCGCGCGGCGTTTAGCGGGGCTACGATCGGTGCCGTATGTAATCTGTAGCCCGGGCAAGGGGTTTACCCCGCCGCCCGGGAACTTCCCGGTCACGCAATGCAGACCGGAGATAGCCGCTGATTTACTGCGCAGGAGGAATATCTGAGGCGTCGTTATGCGCTTCAGCCGCGCCGCCGCTGGTTGCCGCAGCCGGGGCTGGCATCATCAGCCTTTCCCATGTCGCCTTCAGATCCTTCATATTGTATTCCGGCTCACCCTGCGGTTGTTGCAGTACCAGCGCCATATCCTGCGACAGCTGCTGGCGCAGATACTGATTCAGCATATCCACGGTCAGAGAGTCCAGAAACTCCTGACGCAGCTTCTGATACTGCTCCGGCGCGATATCCACCACCTGGTTTTGCAACGAGCGGATACGCTGGCTAATCAGAATGTCGGTATCGGTGCGCGCGTAGGTGGCAAACAGCTTCTGCAGCTCCAGGTTTTTCTGCGCAATCAGCGCATCAAACTCTTCTTCCGGCAAGCCGTTATCGCGTACCTTCGCCAGTTCGCGGGAGACTGCGGTCAGGTTTGCGTTGAGTTTATTGCCCGGTGATTCAATATTAATGGCGCACTGCGCGCGCTGATACAGCACCCGACAATCAAAGCCGAGGTTAACGTCTTTGGCATTGCTCCTGCTCAGGCTCTGTTGCACATGCCAGAACAGCGCCTCACGCGCCAGATCGTCACGCCAGTAGCGCTGCAGAGCCACAGAGTCGCGAATCGGCTGCCACGGGGAATCCCACATGATCGACAGCTTATCCTGACGCACCGTTTTGGTCATGATGCTCACCGGCGTCGTCGGGAGCGGCGCCAGCGTCGGCACCGCCGCCGGCGTTTCGCGTTTGCCTTTCAGCTCACCGAAGGTCTTGTTGATCTGCTCCGCCACGCTGCGGCTATCGACGTTACCCACCACGATCAGCGTCATGGCATCCGGGGTATACCATTTCTGATAGAACGCCTTCAGCTGAGCAATATCGACCGGTTTTTTCAACGGGGTGCCCGGATCATGTCCCAGCATCGTGGAACCTTTCAGACGATAGCGCCACCAGCCATCTTTGGTGTCCAACGGCCAGGTCGCCACCATGTCATCCCCCTGCAGGGCATGATTCACCGATTCCGGCGTCACGACCAGCTTTCCGCTGGCATCCGACAGCCAGTTCAACGCCTCTTTCAGCAGATCATTGCGGTTATTCGGCAGGCTGAGATTAAACATGGTGTAGCTATACGAGACGATCGCGGGCGGCATCGGACGATTGGGGTCGATGCTTTGTTGCCATAGCGAACGCGCCTGCATTGTCGGCAGACTGCCGCTCTGCGTCAGCGCCAGACGAGGAATAAAGTGGCTAAAGCCGCTCTGCTGAGTGCTCTCACTCAGCGAGCCAATATTTACGAACAGACGGACTTCAATACGATCGCTAGGACGCTGCGGCGTGGCTAAAACCTGCCACTGAAGTCCATTCGCGAGAGTCCCCTGTTGCCAGGCCGGGTCCGGCTGGAGCGCTTCTGCTTGCACATAACCGGCTGCTGCCATCATCAGCAAACCACCCGTTAACAGTCGAATTTTTGTGCCCTGCATGTGAACCCCTGATGAACATTCCTGGTTACAAAAGCAACCCGCGCGCGGGCTGCCAAAAAATATGGTGAACGAAGTACGTCGGTTAGACCACGCGGAGATGAAAATGTCGCACGGAGACGTAAAATAATCATTTCGTATCATTCCCCTGCTGCGGGGAATGATACCTAATTATGCGCAGGAGCCCGGAGTCCAGCAAGGACAACGGGCCTAACAGAAGGATTTAAGAGGATAATTCGTGCGATTTGTTGGTTGGCTCGCGGTTATTCAGGACATCATCCAGCTGCTGGCTGTCCAGTTCTTTCACCCATTTTGCCACCACGATAGTCGCCACACCGTTACCCACCAGGTTGGTCAACGCGCGTGCTTCAGACATAAAACGGTCAATCCCCAGGATTAGCGCCAGACCGGCGACCGGCAAATGCCCTACCGCAGAAATCGTTGCCGCCAGAACGATAAAGCCGCTCCCCGTCACCCCCGCCGCTCCTTTTGAGGAGAGCAACAGCACGACCAGCAGGGTAATCTGATGGAAAATATCCATATGACTGTTCGTCGCCTGAGCAATAAAGACCGCCGCCATCGTCAGATAGATCGAGGTCCCGTCGAGGTTAAAGGAGTAGCCGGTTGGAATCACCAGCCCCACGACCGATTTACGACAGCCCAGCTTCTCCATCTTGTCCAGCATACGCGGCAGCGCCGATTCGGACGAAGAGGTCCCAAGGACAATCAGCAGCTCTTCACGGATGTAGCGGATGAACTTGAAAATGCTAAACCCGGTCACGCGGGCAATAGAACCCAGTACCACCACCACGAACAGGATACAGGTGATATAGAAGCAGACGATCAGCTGACCCAGTTGCACCAGGGTGCCGACACCGTATTTCCCGATGGTGAAGGCCATGGCCCCGAAAGCACCGATTGGCGCAAGGCGCATAATCATGTTGATGATGCCGAAGATCACCTGCGAGAAACTTTCGATGACGTTAAAAATGAGCTGGCCTTTGCTCCCGAGGCGATGCAGCGCAAAGCCAAACAGCACGGCAAACATCAGTACCTGCAGGATGTTGCCGCTGGCAAAGGCGCCGATGACGCTGCCGGGGATAATATCCAGCAGGAAGGCGACAATCCCCTGTTCTTTCGCCTGCTCGGCGTAGACCGCCACCGCATGGGCATCCAGGGTCGCCGGGTCGACGTTCATTCCGGCGCCGGGTTGCACCACGTTAACAATAATCAGGCCGATAATCAGCGCTGCGGTACTGACCACTTCGAAATAGAGTAGCGCCACCGCACCGGTACGGCCGACGGCTTTCATACTTTCCATCCCGGCAATACCGGTCACAACCGTACAGAAAATAACCGGCGCGATAACCATTTTTATCAGTTTAACGAAGGCATCGCCGAGAGGTTTCATCTGCGCGCCCAGTTCCGGGTAGAAATGGCCCAGCAGAATACCGATCGCAATGGCCGACAAAACCTGCACATAGAGGCTTTTGAAGAGAGAGGTTTTCATAGGGTGTCCTTTGGGTAAAACCACAGACCTTGAAGGGGTATAGGCTGTCTGTGGCTTAAAAGTAACACCAGGGAAACATTTCAGAAATAACTAACCGCAAAAATGCAACGGAATTGTTAAAAACTTTGAGCTGACACGCACAAGTTCACCACGCGCGTTACAAGCTTGCACCCTCTTCATTCTTGCCTCGCAAGAACTGCGTCATAAAGGCCTCCTGCGACAAAGCGCAACCAAACAGGAACCCCTGAACGACATCCACGCCGGCCGCCTGCAACCAGTGATACTGCGGCTCTTTTTCTACCCCTTCCGCCACGATGCGCAGATTAAGGCCGCGCGCCAGCTGGATAATCGCCGGAACCATGCTGGTATCCTCGGGCAACATATCAATAAAGGCTTTATCGATTTTCAGGATATCGACCGGCAGCGATTTCATATGCTGGAGCTGACGCAGCCCGGCATAGCCCATACCGAAATCATCCAGCGCGATCCGCACGCCGGCCTCACGTAGCGGGCGCAGCAGCGACACCACCGTCTGCGGGTCGTCCAGATGACGGCTTTCCGTAATCTCCAGCACCAGCGTCCCAGGCGCAATGCGATAGCGATCCAGTAACGTCAGCATCTCGGTACCGCGATCGTGGTGCAGCAGCTGCAGCAGCGAAACGTTCACCGACAGCGGCAACATGATGCCCAGGCTTTGCCATGCGGCCAGCTGACGACAGGCTTCTTCCATCACCCAGTAACCTACCGGCACCATCAGCCCGCAGGCTTCAATGCGTTCAATCAGATCCGCAGGGAGCGACCAGCTACCGTCGGGCTGGCGTTGCCGCAGCAGCACTTCCGCCCCGCAGACCTCACCGCTGGCGGCATCAACCTGGGGCTGAAGCCAGATAGCAAACTGATGATTATCCAGCGCGGTCAGGATGTCGTGCTCTTCCATCAGCCGACGCTGGGCTTTTTCCATCTGCGCCGGATCGAAGAATTCAATCTGGTTTTTACCTTTGTGCCGCGCGGCGATGGCGGCAGAAAATGCCCGACGATAGAGCTGTTCCGCGCTCAGTTCGCCGTTAAACATCGCGATACCCACGCTGGCGCAGGGGCGCAGTTGAATACCCTGTAGCGGCAGCCGTTCATTTATGACTGTGAGCACTTGCTTACTTAATGTCACCGCGTGCCACGGCTCGCTCATTCCGTGGGCCAGAATCGCGAAGTCATAGCCGCTAATCTGAGCCAGCACCATCCGCGACGGGATAATCCCCCGCAGCTTCTCCACCAGCGTCAGCAGCAGGATCTCGCGCTGGGTCTCTTTCAGTACCCCCGCGGTGTCCTGCAATGTTTCGCAGGCGATAACCAGCAAAGCCGAGCTTTGCGGCCGGGCGACGGTCTGCTCCAGCAGGGCCATCAAAAAAGCCTTATTCGGCAGCTCGGATACCGGGAAGCGGGTGGACTGTAAGGTCAGCTCATCGTGCTGGCGCAGCAGGGTCTGCTGATTGCGGTTATAGCTGCGCACCAGCAGGCCTATTTCATCGTCATGGTGCAGACGCGGCAGCGTCAGCTGGTGCCCGAGCCGGTCCTGCGGCGCAACATCATTGAGCTCACGGGCCAGCTTACGCAGCGGACGGACGATCAGACGGTTGATACACCATGTGATAGCCACCGTCAGAATAAGCACCAGCAAGAAGTAAGCGGTCACTAACGTAGAAAGCACGCTCATGACGAATTTGTAGGTCTGCCAGGAGTCGGCCTGCAGCACCAGATAGGCTATCGGCTGCGGGTTGGCTGGCCTCTCCAGGGAGTAAATCGGCAGGGAGATCTGTACCGGGAGTTCGAAAATGCGAGTCACCATCACCGGTACCGGGCGCTCCGGGATAAAACGCATCCGCAGCGCCTGAAATTGATTGGGCAACACCACATCCGCCCGGCTGACAATACCAGCAGGCTGGATACGCCCCAGAATGGCTTCCGCCTCAGGGATATCCGCTTTCAGAATAGCCCCCGACAGGGGTTCGCGAACGGAACGAGCGATACTTTCTAATTGCGTGGCCGTAATGAAGCGACTCTGTTGCACAAAGTGAAACAGCAAAATAGAACAAAATACCAATACAAACGCCATGGACACGCCCGCGACCATCGCCATCTGTTTAATTGTAAGTGAGCGGCTGACGCGCAACTGGGTTCTCCACTGATACTTAACACCAACCCGGTTTAATTCCATCAAAACCGGTCGTTTTCGGGATGATTATATACTTAAATCCTTCGCTCGCGTCCGCAAGGGGTGACGTGATGTCTGCGCGTTATTTTCCCGGATTGCCGCTGACCCCTTACCGGAGCCAGGCGACGGCATTGGTCTGTCGCCCCGATAAGCGTAGCGCCAGCGAGGGAAAGACGGCCAGAATTAACAAAGACGGGCGAAGTTTGACGAGTATACGCGAACCGGCGGGTGGAGTGACGCCCGATCGCGTAATTCAGGCTATTCTGCTACCAGTCCGCGTAAGGCACCAGCGGCTGCGGCGGCATATCCATATCACCCTGCCAGCCGGCGGCCGAATAGCGCACGTAGAGCAGCGCATGGCTCGGGGTATAATCCTTCGCCTGTTGAATATCCACCGCCGCCCCCACGAACCAGTTGCCGGTGACACGTCGCTCAACCAGCGCCCGGGCAGTATAACCAAAGCCCTGGCTGCTGCTGCCTTGTTCCGTCAACTGACTGGCATCGGCCCGATAGTCCGAGGGAATCAAATTCAGCAACGGATAGCGCGGCATGGTTTTGGTACGCGAGTGCGACCAGGAGACGGATCCCCCCAGTTCCCATGACCAGTTTTCCGTACGCTGGCGCCAGGTGACCGGTACCGCGAACGAAATATACTCCTGCGGGCTATAGTAGCCGCCCTGGCCCAGGGTATAGCCGCTCAGGTCTTTGTCATAATGCCAGAGCATATTGTTCAGGCCCACCGTGACGCGGCGGTTATCTTCATTGATGACTTTATAGTAGTAACCGGTCATCCAGCGCACGCGCCAGTTGTCGGCCACGTTTTTCCCCGTGAGTCGATCGACGCCCAACGAAGACCAGACGCCGTTGGCTTCGCCCTTATCGTAGCTCATGCTCACGCCGCCGCCGTCAGCCCGGACGCCGCCCCAGGTTATCCCGGTATGGCTGCTGCTGTCTTTCTGTCCGCCAAAGGCGAGCAGCGAGCTGGAAACCGGCCGACGATGCATATTGAGGGTGTAGCCGATCGGTCCGAGATCGTTGCTGTAGCTCAGGCCGCCCACCACATCAACCACGTTAAAGCCCATCGGGGTGGTACCGATATCCGCGCTCCAGGTCTCGTTCTTCCAGCCCACCGCAACGCTGGCCCCACCGTCGGTCTGGTTTTTGCTACCGCTGGTGCAGGCAATTTCACCGCAGGTCCCCCAGTTTGGCGAATAGCTGCCGTCGCTGTTCGTTGAGAAGCTGCCGGCATCCATATTGACCAGGTCGGTGCGGAAGAACATGCGCCCGTCGGCAAGCGGCGCATCCACATGCAGCATCGTGGTGTGCGCTTTGAGATCGGAATAGCCGCCGGTACCGCTGGATCCCCAGAAATCATGTTCCAGGGTGACATTCAAATCCTGCTGGCGATAGAGATCCGCGGCATCGCTGCGGATCCCACGCTTCAGCCAGTCATCGCCGCTGTTGTTCCGGGTCAGACGGGTAAAGGCATCGTTATCCTGCGGGCGGACCGGGGTCACGCCGGAGGCCACCATGGCATCTTTATAACTCTCCAGCGCCATCTGCGGCTGGCCGTTCTGGGTCTGGAATCGGGCCGCATCGCGCAGCACCAGCGCGCTTTCCATCGACGGTGGCTGCGCTTTAGCCTGCGGGATAATACGGTTAAAAATTTGCTGCGCCTGGGTTGTATCGCCAAACCCTGCGTTCGCCAGGGCCACCCGCCGCTGCATATTGATGGAGTCGGTCTCACCGCCTTTCAGCTGGCTGACCTGCGCGCGCGCGGCATTTTTATCGCCTTCGGCAAGATAGACTTCCGCCAGTCCCAGACGGGCATCACCGTTGTCAGCCTCTTTACTCAGCACCACGTTGTACTGCGCAATCGCCGTCTGGCTATCGCCGCGTTGCTGCGCCCAGTCCGCAAGCGTAAGCTGGTAGCGAACCAACGGCGGCTGCTGTTGAAGGAGGGCGATAGCCTGTGCTTCCTGGCCGCTGTCACGCAGCTGGTTAGCCTGACGTATCACCTTATCGCTCTGTAGGCGCGCATCCAGCTCACGAATGTTATCCGTCCACTGACTGCGCGGCAGGGCAGCAAGCTGCGCCAGCGCCAGATCGTCCTGATTATTGCCGGATAAATAGAGACCCCAGGCATAAACCCGCTCGGCATCCCCCGGCCTGCGGCTGACCATATTACGCATCAGCGTATCGGCCTGTGCCTGTTCGCCTGCGCTGACTAAATCGCGGGATAAACGGTAGGTAATCCACACGCTATCCGGGTCAAGCGCCAGACGCCGACGCTGGACTTCCGCCGCCTGCGCCCAGTTGCTTTGGCTTTCCAGCGCTGCGGCCTGTTTTTCCAGTCGTTCATTGGTCAGGCTGCGCTCGATATCATCAATGCTGCGCCGCTGGGCAGGCGACAGACCGGCGATATAGGCGCTGGCTTTTTCCGGCGATTGCGCACGATAAAGATTAGCCAACCCGCGAACCGCCAGGTTGTTGCCGCGATCCATCCGCAGGGTGCGCTGATAATAGCGCTCCGCTGCGGCATTATCTTTGCGCGCTGCCGCCACATCTCCGAGCCCGAGCACCGCATAGCTATCGGTACCGTCGACTCGCTGAGCCTGCGCATAATAGTTTTGCGCCCGATCCAGCTCTCCGGCCTTCAGCGCGGTATCGCCCTGTTTGATCAACAACCAGTAGCGGTTCGTCTGGAGCAGGCTGTCCCATTTATCGCGATTCGGGCTTTTCGGATCCATCGCGATCGCTTTGTTCAGCTGTGCGACGGCACGGGCTCTGTCGCCACGCTGCGAATAGGCCTGACCCAGGGCGCCCACGGCATCGCTGTCCCGGGCATCGGCCCGTACGGCCTGCTGTAAATTGGCCACGGCCTGGGCGGGGTTGTCATTTTTAACCGCCGCCAGCCCTTCAGAACGCACGCGAAACGTCGGATCCTGCAGTTGAGTCTGCTGCTGAGCCAGCAACACGCGGGCATTCGCTGCCGATTCACCGGTTGTAAACAGGGCCAGGAAACGCTGCAGTTCCTGCACGCTGGCCCGGCTGACCGGCATATCTTTGATTTCGCTGAGCCACATATCGGCGGCAGCGCCGCGACCGGCGGCCGAACGCGACATTTGTTCTAAATAGGCAAACCCTTCCGCCGGCTTATTGTCAGCAAACATCTGTTTGGCTAACGCCGCCTGCAGGTCGGCATTGCCCGGAGAGCTGGCATCCAGCTTCTTCAGTTGAGCGACGGCTTCTTTATGTCGCGCCGGGAGACGAGCCACCAGCGCCCAGTATTCAATCGCGAGGGTCTGATCGGGCGGCACGCCGCCGAACAATTTTTCAAAGGCGGCCACGCCCTCTTCTACGCGTCCCGATACACCCAGCAGACGCGCCTGCTGAAGCTCCTGCCTCCCGTCGCCGGTGTTGAGGTTCATTTCGCTACGGGAGGATTTCAGCTCTGCGGAATCGGGGGCCAGTTTTGCCAGCCTGTCGAGCTGTTTTCTGGCGCCGTCGCTGTCGCCCTGGCGCAGCAGATAACGCATTCGCGCGGCAATTAATTGCGGATTATTCGGGTCAATCAGCTCGAGGCGATAGAGGGATTGCTTAACCAGATCTTCACGATGGCTCGCTTCGCCCAGCCGAACCTGCTCCAGCAGATGCTCCTGGGCAGGGGTTGTCGCCGCCTGCGCCACCGGCAGCAGGGCAAGCCCGAGAGACAGCGTGATAATACTTAATCTGAACTTACGCATTCCTGGTCCCAGTCAGGTCGTAATTCGCCACCCGCAGTGAAACGAAAACGATGTTGATCCCATCCCTGGCCAAAAAGAGTCAGGACCGCACTATAGTAGGCATCGGCACCTGGATAGTGGTCTGCGACGCGCTGGCGCTGTATCGCCCGGGCGTCGTCATTTTGTAAAAACGGCAGCATCGACGCGGAAAATCCGACCGGGCCGTTGCCGGTCGTTTTACCGGTTGCGATATTCGCTTTTTCCGGCGGAACGCCCTGGCGAATCGTCTGCGCTTCCATCGGTTTAAAACCAGCCAGCAGTCGCGCTTTCTGTTTATCCCCGTCATCCAGCATCCCGACCCACAGATAGACGCGGATCGCGTCGTAGCTGCCGATTATCGGTTTGTCCGCCTTCAGCTGCCAGCCTTGTCCTTTTTCGTAACGCACCCAGTCAGGGGAAAAACCTTTGGGCGCCGTCTCCAGCAGAAAACGCAGGTTGCTGTCGCGCAGTTTCAGCCAGGGGGCGCCAAAGCGGCTGAAGTAGCTGGCAAGCTGTGGCGGAAGGTAGCTGGGGTTAAAGCGCCAGCCTTTATCGTCGGCAAAGCCAACTTTGCCGGGGAGAACCATGGGTCCGAACCCCGGCACATCCGTCACTTCTTCATCGGCGATACGCGACAAGAGCGCCTTGCCCACCTCGGTGTACTGCGGCATCTGCCACAACCGCCCCGCTTCCAGCAGCGACCAGGCTATCCATAAATCGGAGTCAGACGCGGAGTTGCTGTCCAGCAAGGTCCACTCCTCATCGCTCTTTTTGCCCCACAGCCAGCCCGGCAGGTGCGCACGCAGGTCGCCCGCCGCCAGGTTGTTCTGGGTCCACTGGAACAGCTTGCCGAAAGCGTCGCGATCGTTTGCCGCCAGTGCGAAGAACAAGGCGTAGCTTTGTCCTTCGGAGGTGGTGATTTTTCGCGAATCGGCGGGATCAACCACCCGCCCTTCGCTACTCACATACTCTTTTTTAAATTGCTCCCAGGCCGGCCAGTGGCAGGCGGCGCTCACCTGCGCCGCCGCCAGCATCAGAACCGCCAGGATGACTCCGCGAATCGGGTTCATCATCGCTTACTCATCATCAAGGTGGAGACGACGACGGCTGACAATACGCAGCATGCGCCACAGCACCCAGGCCAGAAGCACAATGCTCACCGCAGCCAGAATCGCCAGCAGCACCGGGTGGCTGGACAGCGCAAACCAGATACGCTCAAACCACGGCAGGTGTCCGACATAATAGACGTCGCCCACGCGCAGGCTGTTCACCCCGGATTCACGAATCACCGACGCGGAACCAAACATCGCCGCCCGCTTACCGCTGTCGTTTAGCGCACCGTTCAGCAGCTCGTTACCGCGCGGACTGTCCGCCAGCAGCGCCACGACGCTGCGTTGATCGTAATACGGCGACTGGAAGCTGATAATGGCCGCCATTGGCCCGGAGGAGGTGATATCCGTGCGCGTATTGGGCGTTCTGGCCTCATCATCCGGATAGATGCTCGGCAGATCGTAATGGCGCATCGGCATCTTCACCCAGCTCTTTGTCGCATCGACCAGCAGGCTAATTTTGGTCTCATCTTTCAGCGCTGCCGGAATCGAGCCAATCAACAGCAGGTCGGCGTCTTTATCCTTAATTTTGTTGCCATCATCGGTGACCTGCACATTGGTAGCCGCCAGGCCAGTCTGCGCGCCGATACCGCCAACGGATTCCAGCAGCGTCGCCACCTGGCCCTCAGTCGGGGCGGATGGCACCACAATCAGCGTGTCAGCAAGGTCGGCCATCCGGCTATACGGGAAGCCCGAATTGGCAAACACGCGCAGATCCGGCATGGCAATAAAGTGGTAATACTTCGAGAAGTCGATCGTTGAATCGTCACCGATCACCACGTGGTTCTGCACCGGCTGAAAGGTAATACAGTTATCGATAGAGCCGCCCGGCATCGGGTTCATGTACTGGAAATCAAAACGCAGATGGTTGAGCGCCCCGAGGCGCAGCGCCGGGATACTGACGTTGGTCTTACCGTCCAGCAGCCCCTGCAACACCGGCAGACGCAATATTAATTTATTCACGTCCTGAGAGCTGTTCAGGCTGAAGGATTGCAGGAACTGGTCATTGAGGCTGATATCCATCCGCGAACTGTCTTTGATCGGCGGCATGGTGTAGCGATAGTTCAGCTTCATATCGATGCCGTTGGCGCGCAGCAAATAGAGATCCGGCGGCAAATTCAGCGCCACGTTAATGGAATCTGGCACCAGGCCGCTGGACTGCAGCTGCTGTTCGTAGGTTTTCAGTTCGCCGAAGGTGACTTCACGATCGGTTCGCACCCAGTTCGGCGCATCATAGGGTTTACGCGCCTGCAGCTCTTTGACGTCGTCGACCACGACGCTACTGCCGCGGAACAGAATATTGCCCTGTGCGATCCCCCTGGCGGCCCGCAGCAGATCTTTGTCATCACGGCCAAAGACCACCAGCAGCTTGACGTAAGGGTTGTCCGGATGGTCGATCATTTCGATGGTCGGCGCCTTCACCGGCGGATGTTCGCGCAGGAAGTCCGGGCGCTTATCGTTGGTCGCAAACACGATGGCGTTGCGATCCGGCAGTTTGTTAAACAGTACCGGGAACGCCTGGCCGCGCCAGCCGGCTTTACTGCCGAACCAGGAGGCCACAATCGCCGCCGCCTGCTGCTGCTGCGCATCCGGCGAGGAGGCGAAAACCATCGGCAGCGTCAGCGATCGGTTGTCCCGGGGGTCGTAGAACGGCACCGGGAAATGGGACAGATCGTTACGCACCGCCAGCGCCTGATAGGTCAGGTCCAGGTTGCTGTCACGCCCGACGTCCAGCCATAACGTACTGCTGGCCGGGTTCTCGCACACATCGCGATAATGGCCGACGAACACCAGACGCACGCGGTTAAAGTCGGTGATATACAGAGGATCGATAGGGATCTGCGCGCTGACTTTTTTACCCAGCTGCTCTTTAGTAACCGGCAGGACGCCCATCAGCTCATCATTGAGGTACACCTTCAGCTGCGACTGCACCGGCAGCAGTGAAGGGGACGGCGTATAGTCGAGATTCAGCAGGGCTTTCGTCACGACCTCATCGCTGCGCATACCAAATTCTACCGAGCCGTCGGGATGCGCCCCGCGCAGTACCATGCTGCCCGGAGGCGGGGCGATACTGGCGAAAGAGAGCTTCACGTCGCGGGTCGGAACATTCTCCATGACGACCGCCGGCGCTGGCGGTGCGGCAAGGGTTGCCGTCGGCTGGCTGTCGGCAATGACCGGGGCCGTCAGGCCCCCGTCCAGCGGATCCGTCGCCGCAGGCGCTGGCGCTGCCGCCACGACTGTCGTCGGCGCCGCAAAAGAGGCGAAGGATGACCAACCAGCCATGCCCACTGCCACTGCACAAATCAAGGAGAGTTTTCTTTTCATCGCATTATCATCATTGTTGAGCCATTTCTGGTTCCGCAGAGAGTATCGCCGCGGCACGCTCAGGCCGACGGGGAACAAACGAGACTATCCAGGCAACCAGCATGGTGAGCGAGCGGAAAATAACCTTCACCGACGGCGGCGAGAACTCCGCCAGGTGACGATATCCACGGAACCCCAGCTTCAGGATATCCAGCAGGCTTTCCATCGGTTTATCTTCCGGGAAGCTATCCTGCCAAAGCGCCCACGTATCAGCACGGGCAAACGTACACTGTACAAAATCAATATGTTGTTGATTGGTCAACGGCATCAGCTGCAAACCGACTTCGCTGCCGTTCACGCGCGCAACCCTGACCGGGAAGGCATATTCCTGCTGTCCGCGTTTGAGCAGCAGATTCACCTTTTGCCCTTCAAGCACCTGCGCCTTACCGTTAATTTTGATCCCCAGCCCGCCATCGGAATAGTCATGTACGGTACAGGAGAACAGGTGGCCATCTTCGCGCGCAATTGCCGCCGGCATGCTCATTTCGACGCGATGCGAGCGACGGACCTGCTTACTTTCCACCGAGACCGCCACCGCGCCGCCCAGGATAATCAGGTTATAGAACACCCAGACGATACTGACCCAAACGGTCAGGATCTCATTTTCCGGGCCATAGAAGTGACGCCAGACCCCAGCCGCCACGCCCACCAGGTTCAGCAGCACCAGATAGATATAGGGACGGGAAATGACCCAGTCGACATATTCGTCCTCCACCAGCCCTCCTTTCGCCGTCACGTTGAACTTACCTTTATGCGGGTTAATCAGCGCGACAAAGGTCGGCGGCGCGATATACCAGGCCAGCGTGGTTTCGTAGATTTCGCTCCAGAAAGAGTGGCGATATTTGCCCTGAATCTTCGAGTTCGTCAGGCTCGCATGAATCATATGCGGCAAGACGAAGAGCGCGATCATCAGCGCCGGCGCATAGATGATATAGGCGTGCAGCAGTAAAAATGCCAACGGCGCGACGAGGAAGATCAGCCGGGGAATGCCGGATAAAAAGTGCATCATCGCATTGACGTAACAGAGCCGCTGCGCAAACTTAAGCCCTTTACCAAACAAAGGGTTATCGAGGCGGAAAATCTGCACCATGCCACGCGCCCAGCGAATACGCTGGCCAATATGCGCTGAAAGGCTTTCGGTCGCCAGGCCGGCGGCCTGCGGAATGCGCATATAGGCGGACGTGTAGCCGCGACGGTGCAGACGCAGGGAGGTGTGGGCATCCTCGGTCACCGTTTCCACAGCGATACCGCCAATCTCATCCAGCGGGCCGCGCCGAATCACCGCGCAGGAGCCGCAGAAGAAGGTGGCGTCCCACATATCGTTGCCATCCTGCACCAGGCCATAAAACAGGGTCCCCTCGTTTGGCGTTTTCCTGAAACGTCCCAGATTGCGTTCAAACGGGTCGGGCGAGAAGAAATGGTGCGGCGTCTGCATCATCGCCAGCGCTTTCTCTTTCAGGAACCACCCCATGGTCATCTGCAGGAAAGAGCGTGTCGGCACGTGGTCGCAGTCGAAGATAGACACAAATTCGCCTTTGGCGTACTTAAGCGCGTTGTTGATATTCCCGGCCTTAGCATGCTCGTGAGTGGCGCGGGCGATGTAATGCACGCCGACGTCTTTGGCGAACTGGCGAAACTCTTCGCGCCCGCCGTCATCGAGGATCCAGATATTGAGCTTATCTTTTGGCCAGTCGATACCTTGCGACGCATAAATGGTGTTTTTCACCACGTTAAGGTCTTCATTGTAGGTGGGAACGAAAATATCCACCGTCGGCCACTCGGCCATATCTTTGGGTAACGGAACCGGCTGGCGATTCAATGGCCATATCACCTGGAAATAGCCCAGCACCAACACCAGCCAGGCATAGGTTTCAGCAAACAGCAGCACAACGCCGCACACCAGGCTGACGGGATCGTCCCAGTTCAGCGTCGAGGTATAGCGCCACCAGATGTAGCGGCAGGAGACGGTCAGCGAGAGGACAATCAGCATCAGGGCCGAAAAACGCCCGGGAATACGGCGCACCAGCAGCGCCACACCCCACAGCAACATCAGGAAAATAAACTGCGAAAGCGGGTTAAACGGCTGGGTAATACACAGCAGCGACAGCACCAGCGAGAAAGTGACCACCACGCCAAGAATCGCCTTGCGCAGTTTCGGGCTGATGTGCGCCAGCTCTTTGTGTTTATTCAGATGGGCAGTACGGCTGTTCGTCCGCTCGGGAAGCGTCTCCAGCCACTGGGTGTAGCGCCCGTGAACCCCTTTGATGGCGGCAAACGAACGCCAGTTCGCCTTTTTATCCGCCCCGGGTACATGCGTCACCAGCAGCCACAGGGACTGCAGCAGATAGCGCAGCGGATCCAGCAGCCGCGGGCGATGGGGATTAATATGCGGAAAGTAGTCACGATGGTTGTTCAGAATCGCCTGCCAGCGCGGTGTTTCCAGCGGCATCAGCGCCCAGACCAGCGACGCCCACAGGCAGCCCAGCGAGGCGGACAGCCACGATGCGCCGTGCTGGCGATAATCGCTGTAGCGTTCGCTCAGGCGTTCCGCAACCGCAGGCGCCAGGAGCAAAGTACTGAGGCGCATCATTGCGTCCCCTTGCCGGAATAGTGCAGCAAGCACCAGTTAGCGAGGGTCAGGATCTCTTCGGCGGCCAGCGAATCAGAACGATATTCCCCGAGCGGCTGCTTCGCCGCCAGACACTCCGCCATCGCCTCATCACGATGGACGGTGACCGGCAAAATACGGCGCTGGCTCTCCAGCCACAGCTGATACAAATCTTCCTGTAGCTGGCTGCCGACGCGCAGATCGTTAATCAGAATATCGCCCTTCGCCGGCAGCGCCTGTTGATGCAGGCGAATATGGCTGTTGCCATCCGGATGCACCACCACCAGCGTGCGATCGCAGGCGCTAAGCAGCGAACGAGTCAGCGGGGAATAACCTTCCGGTAAATCCAGCAGCAGCCAACGATGATCGCCCTGCTGTTCCAGTTTCTCCACCATGCCGACAAACGATTCCAGCAGCGGATAGAGCTTATCAACGTTCTCTCTTTCACCGGGCGAGAGCAGACCAAAAGGCAAAATATCGATATGCGAGGTATAACGGATGCCGGCGTCACGCCAGTCGCCTCCGTCAATTAACGCGCGTGCCCAACCGTCGCGATGCGTCGCATCAACGTTGAAAAAATAGCGCAGCATATTATCCGGGCTGGCGTCGATCGCCAGAACCGTCTCCCCGAGGAGCTGTAACGCCCAGGCGAGCGCGGCGGTAATCGACGTGGTGCCCACGCCACCGCGGATACCCTGTAATCCAAGAATAGCCATCGACGGCGTCCTTACTTTTTCTCTGCGAGTTCCGCCAATAGTGGCCAGCGTTTCAGCGCCGCGGCTAACTGCTCGCGCCGGGAAATGTCGTGGTAATCAATTTCGGGCAGGGAAAATGCCCGGCTTAACGCCAGGAAATCATTTTGAAAGGTGTAACCCAGCGTTGCATCTGAGGGTACTGAAGGCTCTTTTCCCGGCATTTCGCTGTCCATTCAAAAAACACATAAATAAAACCCGATGTATAATAGGCTCAATCTCAAGTCACCTATATATGCTAAAACTGATACCCTTTAAATTCAATGTTAGGTTTACTCTGACGCTTTCGCTAGTAAACTGATCCAGTATGAATCAGGGCTGACGAGGAACGACGTGAATATCGTTTATACTTTAGGTATTTCATCATTATGGGACGAGGTCTGCCATATGCCCGTCGGGGGCGTGTGGTGGCTTAACGTCGATCGCTATCCTGACGCGGTAAGCCTGCTCAATCAAACCCTGGCGGCCCAGGATAAAGAGTGTAAAGTCGCCGCCATCGTCATGGGTGAGAAACCAAATAAAATCATATCATTAAAAAAAGATCGCGGCCCGGAAAAAGTGGCGTTATTCAGCATGCCAGACCTGACGGCCGGGCTGGAAGAAATGCATCGTGATTTACTCTGCTCGATCGATCCGGCCAATTACTTTTTTATTTTGCTGTGCGCCGAAAATGCATGGAAAAACATAAAAAGTGAGAAAATAAGCGCATGGGTTGAAAAATCTCATCAATGGGCTAAATACCATAAGTGTTCGTTATTAATTCTTAATTCAGATAATGATATAGACAAGCAACTCTCGCCATTATTACACGAGTATCGCGCGCTTTCCGGGCTGGCGAGCATTCGTTATCAGGGCGATAGTTTTCTGTATGATATTGCCTGGTGGGGCAGCGAAAAAGGAATGAGCGCCCAGCAACAGCTGACGGTAATTCAGGATGACGACGGCTGGCGACTGGCTGAAGAAGAAGAGGCCACGGTGCAGCCGCGCAGCGATGAGAAGGTCGTCCTGAGTAACCTGCGAGTCCTGGAAGGGGCGCCTGCCCTGTCTGAATACTGGACGCTGTTTGATACCAATGACGGCGTGTTTAATGCCGCCCGCACCGCGCAGGCGGCAACGCTGTTATTTTCCGTGACGCAGAACGAACAAATTGAGCAACTGGGCCGCTATATTCACACGCTGCGCCGGCAGCGCGGCAGCGCGTTGAAAATTGTCGTCCGCGAACAGCTACCCAGCCTGCGAACTACCGATGAGCGACTGCTACTCAGCAGCGGCGCGAATATGGTGATCCCCTTCAGCGCCCCGCTTTCCCGCTGCCTGACGTTAGTGGAAAGCGTGCAAAAACAGAAGTTCACCCGCCATATTCCGGAAGAGTTCGCCACCCTGCTGACCTGGAGTCAGCCGCTTAAACTACGCGGCTACCAAAAGTGGGGAGATTTCTGCGCCGCGGTACATAACATTATGACCAACACCATGCTGCCTGCGGACAGCAAAGGGGTGATGGTGGCGCTGCGCCCGGCGCCGGGGCTGCGCGTCGAGCAAGCGCTGACGCTGTGCCGGCCGAACCGTATGGGCGATATCATGACGATCGGTAACAACCGATTAGTGCTGTTTCTGTCGTTTTGTCGCGTAAACGACCTGGACACCGCGCTAAACCATATTTTCCCGTTGCCCACCGGCGATATTTTTTCGAACCGCATGGTCTGGTTTGAAGATAAACAAATCACGGCGGAAATTGGGCTGATGCGGGGTATTTCGCCGGCGCAGTGGAACACGCCGCTGCCTATTACGATGGAGAAAAACACCCCCATTAACGCGGCCCATGACGGACGCAGCTGGCGACGTATTCCGCAGCCGCATCGTTTGTCTACCGACAGGGAGAAAACGTCATGATGTCCATCAGTGATATTCTTCAGCTGATCGTACTATGTGCCCTGCTGTTTTTTCCGCTGGGATATCTGGCGCGCCATTATCAGCGCCGAATTCGCACCACCTTACGCTTAATGTTCTTTAAACCTCGTTATGTCAAACCGGCTGGCGTATTACGCCGGGAAGCAACAACTCAGCAAGGCAAACTGAATAAATGACGAATCCAAAAACTAATGCGACGCCGCTGCCGCTGTGGCAATACTGGCGTGGCCTGGCCGGTTGGAATTTTTACTTCCTGGTGAAGTTTGCGCTGCTTTGGGCGGGATATCTTAATTTTCATCCCATGCTCAACCTGGTCTTTCTCGCGTTTTTACTGGTCCCGCTGCCAAAATATAAACTGCACCGCCTGCGGCACTGGATTGCTATTCCGATCGGCATCGGATTGTTCTGGCATGATACCTGGCTACCGGGGCCGGAAAGTATTTTCAGCCAGGGCTCACAGCTTGCTGGCTTCAGCGCCGGTTATATCTGGGACCTGATCACCCGCTTTATTAACTGGAATATGGTCGGCGCCTTCTTCCTGCTGCTGGTACTGTGGATGTTCATCAGCCAGTGGCTGCGCGTCACGGTGGTGGTCTCCGCGATTATGGTGTGGCTGGCGATCAGCCCACTGCTTCCGGCCTTTACCTTATGGCCCGTGGGCCAACCGACGGCAGCGGCGACCACCGCGAAGACTACCACCGCGACGATGGCGCCGGCGAGCACCTCGGCCGCCGGCGGCGATATTCCGGCCCAGACCGAACCGCCCACCTCGGCGAATTTGACCAACTGGCTGAACGCGTTCTACGCCTCAGAACAGAAGCGTAAAACGCCGTTCCCGGATCAGCTGCCGGCCGATGCCCAGCCGTTTGACCTGCTGGTTATCAACATTTGCTCGCTATCATGGTCCGATATCGAAGCCGCCGGGCTGATGGATCATCCGCTGTGGAAGCATTTTGATATTGTGTTCAAAAACTTTAACTCGGTGACCTCCTACAGCGGCCCGGCGGCGGTACGACTGCTGCGCGCAAGCTGTGGCCAGCTGTCGCATTCGAACCTCTATCAACCGTCGGGCAGCAACTGTTACCTGTTCGAAAATCTGGCAAAACTCGGCTTTACCCAACAGCTGATGCTCGGCCACAACGGCCTGTTCGGCGACTTCCTGAAAGAGGTGCGCAGCTTAGGCGGGATGCAAAGTCCGCTGATGGATCAAACGGGGCTGCCGGTCAGTCTGCAGGCTTTTGATGGCTCGCCGGTCTATGACGACTTAGCGACCCTCAACCGCTGGCTGGAAACCGAAAATAAACAGGGTAACGCCCGCAACGCCACCTTCTATAACACTCTGCCGCTGCACGACGGCAACCACTTCCCGGGCCAGAGCAAAACGGCGGATTACAAAGTTCGCGCGCAGAAACTCTTCGACGAGCTGGACAGCTTCTTTACCGCGCTGGAAAAATCGGGCCGTAAAGTGATGGTCGTGGTCGTACCGGAGCACGGCGGCGCGCTGAAGGGCGACAAAATGCAGGTTTCCGGCCTGCGTGATATCCCGAGTCCGTCCATTACCAACGTACCGACGGCGGTGAAATTTTTCGGCATGAAGGCACCGCATCAGGGCGCCCCGCTGATTATCGACCAGCCAACCAGCTATCTGGCGGTGTCGGAGCTGGTGGTGCGCGCGCTGGACGGCAAGATGTTTACCGAAGATAACGTGGACTGGCAGCAGTACACCGCCAACCTGCCGCAAAGCGCCGCGGTATCGGAAAACGCCAACGCCATCGTTCTGCAGTACCAGGGGAAACCTTACGTTCAACTGAACGGCGGAAGCTGGGTACCGTACCCGCAATAACCCCGCCAATGGCCGCAGGGGCGTTCCCTGCGGCCATGATGCGCCAGTAGTCAACTGCCCCTCGCCTCCTCGTTAGTCTCCCGGTGAAACCGCCAACGACCGCACAGGGTCGCTATCTCTGATGGCGTACTCCAGACGACCGTCGCTGGCAAAAAACGCCGTGACAGCGTTCGCCTGGGGCTATACGATATATATATGAATCATTACGGAACATATATATGGGAATCGTAAAAATCTCCGACCTGCTGCATGACGACATCCGCGACGCCAGCAAGGCCATGTCACGCTCAGTGAATGCTCAGGCGGAATACTGGATTCGGCTTGGGATGATGAGCGAACTCTACCCGGAGCTTAACCACCAGCAAATCAAGATGATGATGCTTAAATCGGGATCCGATCGTTTACTGGAGGTGATCAATGCCATCAATTCCCATTAAAACGGCGGACGAATTAGCCCGACAGCGCCGGGCAGGCGCGCTGCTGGCCTCGGTGTTCGACATGCTGGATAAGCATATTCAGCCCGGCATAACCACCATGGAGATCAACAACCTGGCGGAAGCGTTTATCGTCAACCAGCTCCATTCCCGACCGGCCAGCAAAGGGCAATACGATTATCCTTTCGTCTTAAATACCTCGGTGAATGAAGTGGTGTGCCACGGTATGCCAAAAGAAACGGAGCATCTGAAGTCAGGCGCGATCGTCAACGTCGACATTACGCTGGAAAAAGATGGTCTGATTGCGGACTCCAGCAAAATGTACTTAATCGGCGACGTTTCGCCGCTGGCCCGTCGACTGGTGAAGAAAACGTATGAAGCGATGTGGAAAGGTATCAAGGTTGTCAGGCCCGGCGCCACGCTGGGTGATATCGGCCATGCGATTCAGAGCTATGTTGAAAGCAACGGCTACAGCGTCGTACGCGAGTATTGCGGTCACGGTGTCGGGCAAGAGATGCATGAAGAGCCTCAGGTGCTGCACTACGGCAAGCCGGGTGAAGGCGCCGTGCTGCGAGAGGGCATGGTTTTTACCATCGAACCGATGGTCAACCAGGGCGATAGCCGGACAAAAATCAAGAAGGATGGCTGGACCGTGGTGACCCGCGATAAGAAGCTCTCGGCGCAGTGGGAACACACCGTGGCCGTCACCGCCGACGGCGTAGAAGTCCTGACGCTACGCGAGGACGAAATTATCCCGTTCTGAGCCGTTCCGGCTGTCGATATCGCCTTCAGCACGCCAGAGCGCGCCTGGCGAAGGCGCTAACATTACCGATCGCGCCCTGCCAGCCAGACCAGCAGTTTCAGGCTGGCGGAGTAGTAATCATCCTGGGCGGTAATTTGCGGATCCTCCGCCGTCTCGCCCATGGTCAGATCGCGCACCGCCAGCAGGCCGCCGGTCATAAACCACGGGGAGACGTTATTGGTGCTGACGTTAATCCACGCGGGCGTTTGCAGCCGCGGATAGCTCTGGAACCAGTTTTTCCACGGCGTCAGCAGAGGGCTCTGCGGATCGGCCCAGGTGAGATACAGCGGGATACGAATCGCGTCATAGCTCATCCGCGGCGGCCACTCTTTCGCCGGCTCCATCTTACCGTCAGCTTTCAGCGCAACCCAGTCGGTAGGGAGCTGGGTTTTGCCCCATGCCATTTTACCCAGTAGCGTCTGACCATCGCTTTGCAGCTTACGCCAGGCGATCAGATGCGTACGCTCAGCAAACGCCTGCCATGCCGGGAAGATAAAGTAGGAGGGGTTAAGATTGAGATGGTCATTGCGGTTGAAGCCTTTGGCGCCCGGCATCATGACCTGATATCCGGCAAAGGTCACCACCGTATTTTTCAGCAGCGAAGCGGTAATGGCATCAGACGCGTTGCCGTAGGATTTGTCCCCCCACTGTTGCTGTGCGCGCAGCAGCGCCCATGCAATCAGGGTATCGCCGTCGGTGGCATCGTTCTTATCGGCGACAGGGTCCGGCGCCACGGGGTTATAGCGCCAGTAAAAGAGCCCGTTGTCTTTATTGCGTAGCGTTTTATCGGTCCATTGCCATAGCTTGTCGAAGGCCGGTCGATCGTTTTTCGCGACCGCCAGCAGCATCGCGAATCCCTGGCCTTCGGTATGCGAAACGTTACCGTTGCCCGTATCCACAATGCGCCCGTCAGCCATCATAAAACGCGATTTATAGCTTTCCCAGGCGGCGTCTGCCCACGCGCGGGGCAGCACCATCATCGTCACCATGACTGCGATTACAGCACGCAAAGACATATGTTCACCCGTTATGGATGGAAGTAGAGGAACTGAACATCGGAAACCGAGAACAGCCGCTCACGCTGTAACACCACATGCGCACCGCCCCCTTGTCCCTGTAGCCAGCGAGAATAAAGCCCCTCGAGTATGGCACAAAATGCATTGCACCAGCGTACGCGGCGCGCATCGTCACGGCTCACCGGCAGCGCGCGATGACGTAAGCGCAGGCCGTCATCGCCCACCTCCACGCTGACGACGCCCCACTGAAAGCGGCTGAGCAGCTGGTTGATATTGGCCTCCAGCTGTCCGACTGTTTCTGACTCTGGCAGCGGATAGTTATCGGCCAGCGCTTCCCCCATCTGGCGTAAAAATGGCTGGCTCTCCAGCTCACCGGCGTTGTTCAGCATCCCGTCAATCATAATGAGCAGCAGATCAAACCATCCCGCGGGGGTTTGCTGCTGTTGAAACCAGGCCATGACTTCCGCGTTGTTTTTGTCCGTCATGATCAGTTATCTCCCAACATATAGCGGATATAGAGACCGGCGGTACTCTCGTTGTAATCACCGAAGGTGTCGTAGCCAATCTGGCCGCCCAGCGTCATCTGTTTGTTCACCTTATAATCCGCCCCGGCGCGCAGCGTGTAGCCAATGCCGCTTTTCGAGGTCGATGAATAGTACGCCTCTTTGGCAAAACCATTGGCCACCGCGGTCTCCAGGGTCTGCTGCCATTCGGAGTTGGTCGGGAAGTAGGCGCTCTTATCCTGACTATAGGATTGATAGCCCACCGAGCCGCCAAGCTTCATGGTCCAGTTGTCATACTTCTCCGTCAGGTTAACCGGCAGCGAAACGCTCACGTAGTTTTGCGGGCTGAAGTAGCCCCCCTGACCATAGGTGAAGTAGCTCAGGTTCTTCGAGTAATCCATGTAGCTCATACTCAAACCGGCCTGCAGCTGGCGATACTCATCATGGTAAGGTCGCAGATAGACCCCGGCATTGGCGTTGATACTGGTGTTGCTGGCCACGTCGCTGCCAATGTAGCTGTAGCCACCGCCGCCGACGTAAAAACCGGCGTCGCCATCGTCGTAGCTGAGCTGCAGAGTTCCGCCATTTTTTGTCACCTGCCCCCAGGTTTTCCCGGAGTAGGTGTCTTTCAGCCCCACGTAAGAGAGCAGGCTGTCGGTCAGCGAACGGCGCTCACCGGTGAAGATCAATGACAGGTAGTTGGTGAGTTTCGGCGACCATTTCACGCCCCCGACCACGGTGTTGAGATCCTGACCCAACGGCGTGCTGCCGATATCCACGCGATAATCATCGCCGCTCAGCGCCAGGGCTAATTCGACGCCATTTGCCTTCTGCGAATCCGTCGAACCGCTGGTCTGATCGACATTCGGTTTCTGGCTGGAGGAAGCCAGATAGCTGGCGACCTGTCCGGAGTCATAGGCGCCCAGTTTCGCCAGATTCTCCATCCCGCTGCTGGTCGTGGCGTTAAAGTCTGCCGCATTCAGCGTCCCCAGCGAACTCAAGGCTTCGGCTCCCGGATTGCTGGCAAAGTATGCCGTACGCTCCGTCTCAGTCATCGCCGCAATCGCCGCCTGTTCGCTGGTGGCAGTGGAAATCATGTTGGAAACCGCATTGGAGAGCGGGTTCGCGCCGTAGCGCCGCCAGGCGTCGCCGCTGGCGGTGCCGGCATTCAGCGAAATCGGCGTCACGGTAAAATCAAAACGCGAGTCGCCAAACGGCGATGAGGACCAGGTCAGCGGCGTTTTCATCTCGGTCAGCTTACTGGTCCCGGATTCACCGTCGCGCCCACGCACCTCCATCCCCCCCTGCAGCCAGGTGCCGGTTTTATCCTGCAGCGACTCCATCATGGTATCGACCTGGCGCAGCATGCGGGTTTGCGCGGTCTCCACCGGCAGGTCGGGACGTTGGATGCCGGGCAGCGTGGTTCCGCTGCCTGTTGACACCTGGGCAACCTGCCACGGCATATATTGCCCGTAAGCCGATGCCGTTCGCGTCGTGGACGGCGTGCGGGAGACGCCCACAAAGGGGTTATCCGCCGCCAGCACACCGCCAACGGTCGGCGTTTGCGCGCTGTTGCTGCTCTGCAGCCCCAGCAGTTTGCCGCGCGCGCTGCGCAGATACGTCATAGCCTGCTGATGGTGTCCCTGCGCTTCCGCGACGCGCGCCAGCAGCAGCAGGCGATCCGGCGTATTGTCCTGACGCAATCCGCCGGCCAGCTGTTCCGCCCGGTCGTTATCGCCGGCCGACAGCGCAACATCGATAGCGCCGGAGCGCGCCGCCTGATCCGGCGTATCGCGGGTCATCAGATAGTCATAGACCACCCCGGCTTCTTTGTTCATTTTGCCGCTCTGATAGAGACGCGCCATCGCGAACATCAGATCGGTATTTTGCGGATCGCTTTGCATCGCCCCCATCAGCTTGTCATACGCCGCGGCATAGTTGCCCTGCTCCCGCAGTCGATCGGCTTCGTTGATCACATAGCCGTTGCGGATGCTCGCCAGCTGCGTTGGCGTACTGCTTGCCTGAAGCTGCGGGTTCGACAGCAGAGTCTGCGCTTCATTGGTCAGCCCCGCCTGGTTGAGGACCGCCACCTGATCGGCATAGTCGCCGGCGTTCCCGGTGATTCCGCCGCTGATATTGTTGCGCACCAGCGTGACCGCCGTGGAAACATCGCCGCTCTGCGCCAGCAATCGCGCCAGTTTCCCCACGTCAGCCGGTGATTTTGGCGGCGTGGCCGACATCGCTTTCAGGGTATTGGACGCCGCCACCGTGTTGCCCTGGGCGAGATAGTCTTGCGCGGTGGTCAGCTGCAGGTTGTAGTTTACCCGCTGACGCAGGTCGCGCATCTGGCTGGTCTGGCTGGCGGCGGGAATCCGCCCCAGCAGCGTCTGCGCCTGCTGCCAGCCGCCGCTCTCACTGGCAAACAGCGCTGCGGCATAGAGGTCGTTACTGCTGGCGCCGGGACGATACGCGGCGGCCATCGTTGACGCGGCCTCGCTGTCATTGCCGGATTTTTGCAGGAGCCGGGCTAAGTCGAGGCGCATCCAGGCGTCATCCGGGTAGCGGGAGACCCCCTGGCGCAATGTCGCGATAGCGCCGCTGACGTTGCCGCTGTTGGCCTGCTCCTGCGCCTGGCGACGTAGCGAATCTCCCGGCATACCGGTCACGATGCGCGGCTGCAGCTTTTGCTGCAAACTCTCCGGCAGCGTGCGTAACATCGCCTGCGCTTCCGCCGTTTTATTTTGCTCGCGCAGGATGTAGTAAAGGTTCTCGCGCGCCGGGCCATTTTGCGGCTGCTCGCTGAGCAGCGAGCGCAGCGTTTGTTCGGCCTGAGGGAGATCTTTGTTATGGCGCAATACATCGGCACGGAACAGTTTAGCCGATGAGCCACGCGTCCCGCTCTGCTGAGCCAGCGGAGCAGAGAGCGCCAGCGCCTGACTAATATTGCCTTGCTTGTACGCCTGCTGAGCCTGCGCCAGCTGCCCATAGAAGAGCGCGTCCGCCGCCTGCTGACGGCGCGCCGCTGAATCATTACCGCCGAGATCCGCCGCCCGGCTTAAATATTGCGATGCGGCCTGGAAGTCACCGTTGCGCTGGGCGATATATCCCATCCCGGCCAGCGCGTCCGCATCCTGCGGGTTGGTTTGCAGCACTTGTTCAAACTGCTGCTTCGCCGCTGCGGTATTACCGCTATTGAGGTTAACGAACCCCTGACCACGCGCCTGGCCGCTTATCCGCTGGCGATAGTAATTCTGTACTTCGGTATCCTGCGGGTGGCGCTGCATCCAGGTATCGTAAAACTCCCGATCGCCCTCCTGCGGCCCCAGCCACAGCAGCGCCTGGCGCAGGCCGCTGTCGGCATCTTTACTGCCGCTGGCCATCGATTCCAGCATTGAAATCCCTTCCCGCCGGGTATCTTCCCGCCAGGTCAGCGCCTTGCCTAAAGCCACGCGCGGGGCGTTCTCCTGCGGATACTGCGCCACGTACTGACGCAGTTCGCTGACCGCCTGAGGATACAGCGCTTTGTCGCTGGCCATAGTCATGTAATACTCGCCAGCCAGCCCCGGCGGCGGCGTGTTGCCGTTGAACATGCTGCGCCAGGTCGTCAGCGCAGCCGGAATATTGCCGCTGCGCGCCTGCTGTCTGGCCAGACCCAGCTGCCCCTGCGGCACCTGAGCCATTTTTTTAGCGTTATCCAGCTCCTGCAGGTTTGGGCTCTCTGGCGACACTTTCGCCAGGCGCGCCCGCCACTGGGCCGCCGCCTGAAGGTCGCCGCCCTGCTGTGCCCACAGCGCCATCAGATACATGGCCTGCGTGTTGTTGGCATCAACCAGCAGAACTTTCTGCAGCGACTCTATCGCCAGCTCATCGTGCGATTTTTCATGCCAGTAGTTCGCCTGGGCAAACAGCGCCTGCAGCGCGGCATCATTCCCCGCGGCGATGGCATCGCCGAGGGCGCCCAGGGTCAGCGCACCGGACAGACAAAACGTGGATAATCCGCGGGTCGCCCTGCTCTTCATTTTAGTGGCTCGTTTCATTGGCTATCCCCCGAACTCAGACGCTTGCGTGCATGGCGTTTAAACATGGCGGTAAGCGCCAGGCCGATGATCGTTGTCGCCAGCAGTCCCAGCAGCGCCAGCAGACCGGAGTGCTGGTTGGCATACCAAACGGCCATCATGTACCACGGCATCTGCCCGCCAGGGTATGGCGTGCTCACCTGGAAGCTGCGAACCCCATTATCACTGGTGATAACCGCCGTATCACCGCGGATACCGGCGTTGATTCGCGGTGAATCAAGGTCGCTTTTCAGCTTCGTCAGCTGATCATCGTTGCTGGCCATCGCCACCACCACCGTCCGCCGTGGGTTCCACGGTGAACGGTAGCTAATAAAGCCGCGCCAGGCGCTGCTGGAGGAGAGATAGCGATCGGCATCCAGGCTGGCGGATGTCCAGTCGCCGGCCAGCCATCGCTGTACTTTTGAACTCAGTCCCGACTCGCGCACGCCCAGCTGATTATCCGTCTGATAATAAGGAGAATCTTCCAACAAGCGCTGGTTAAACGTTTTCTGATCGAGGGCGCTGACCGCCAGCACATCGCGATCGTGCAGATACTGAAGGCCAGCTCCACCGCTGGGGATGCCTAAAACAACCCGGTTGTTCGCCAGCGCCGTGCCGGTCGCATTCCCCGAGCGGGCCGCGAGGTTTAACAGCGTGGCGACCTGCGTTTCCGACGGTTTTTCCGCCAGCAGCAGCGTGGTTTGTGAATAGTCCGCCAGCCGCGAGAACGGGAACGAAGCGCCGACGAAATAGGAGAGATTGGGCAGCAGCGAGAAGTGTCGCGTATTGCTCAAATCAATCCACGAATCATCGGTAATCCGGCTCTTGATATTGTTATTGAGCACCACCGAACAGGGGGCGTTTTGTTTCGGCACCACGTTGAAATAGAGCGACAGCTGGTTATCGCCGTAAATCAGATACGGCGCCAGCGGAATGGTAAACCGCTCCTGACGCACATCGCCGCCCAGATAACGCCATAATTTCTCCAGCGGCCCCTGCTTGTTTAGCGGCAGGTTGTGCAGGAACGTGTTATTGAGCGTCACGCTTAATAACGACTGCTCCTCATTAATCCAGTTTTCCGACGGGAAACGGTAGCCAATCTGCAAGGGAATCGTTTCCCCGTCCCACAGATAGAGATCCGGCGCCGCGCGGAAAGCTACGCGCAGCGGTTCATGCCAGACGCCATTTACGGTCATACTCTGATCTTTACGCAGCAGCTCGCTGATTTTTACCGGCCGATCGGTTGGGATCCAGCGCGGGGCATCGTACGGCTTGCCGATCGGGATCGCCTGCGGATCCACGCTCAGACTCGCGGTCTGCGGGGCAATATTACCGCGGGTCAGCCGCCAGGCCGCCGCACGCAGCGCCGCATCATTTTGCCCGACGATCAGCAGCAGTTTGTAGGTGGGGTTACCCGGGTTATCGACAATCTGCAGCAGCGGTTTATCGGTTTGCGGCAGCGTCAGCCCGCCGACCTGGTCACCCGGATGGCCGATAATAATGCCGTGGCGCTCCGGTAAGCGGTCGCGCAGCGCGCTAAAAGCAATCCCGCGATAATCCGCCTGAATACCCAGCCACGACGAGAGCAGCGCTGCGGCGCTGAAGATATCCGCTCCCGATTTCTCCGGGTAGGCCACCGCGATATCCGCCGGGGTCATCTGCATGCTGTCGAAGAATGGCCGCGGGAAGTGACTCAAATCATTGCTGAGATTCAGCGGCTGGCTTTCCCAGTTAAAACGCGAAGCCGGTAAAATCGTGACGCCCGACGTGTCATGCGTATTGAGCTGGCACTGCATGTTGTCGCCATCATTCACTTTAAAGCTCAGATTGTTGCTGGAGACCATCAGCGCCGCCGGAATATCCAGCTGATAGTGCGAAATGTCCGCCCCGTCGGTGCCCAGCGGCACCGTGCCTAAAGGCTGGCCGTTGAGCATCAATTGCAGCGTGGCGTTGCGAGCGGCCATATCCGGCGAGACCTGAACATCCAGCATCAGCTCTGCATGGGTCACCACCTGGTCCGAAGGCAGCGTAAAACCCGCACCGCCCTGCTGTTGACCGCCGCTGAGGATAATGCCATCCGGCATCCCCATCTGAGCCAGATTCAGACTGCCCCCGACCACCGATGTTAACGGCGCGACATCCGGCATTGCCGTATTGGTCGGTGGAGGCATGACGGGAAGCGAGGGGGCCGGATCCGCCGCCGCGGGTTCTGCTGTCGTGGGTGTCGATGCGGTCGACGACCCGGACGCGGCAGAGGGTTCTGGGATCACCGGAACCTCCGGTGTGGCCGACGGATCCGCGCCGGTGGTCGACGCGGATTCATCGGCGGGAATGCCGCCCGTGGTCGCGCCCGGTAACGGGAAATTGAGCGGCGCAGAACGATCGGCCGGCGCCTCTTCACCGTGCAGCACCGGTATGGAAAACATGCCGGCCAGCAGCGCAAGCGTGGTTAATCGCTTCATAGTTGCCCATCCTCCTGCGCGCTACTCGCGACAGGTTTCTGCTGGCGACGGCCGCGTCGTGTTTTCCAGCTCAGCCAGAACAGTTCAAACACGCAGCGTAAGATGGTGAAAAATGACCGGAACGGGTTGTCCTGCGGGCGCGGCGGGTTAATCCATGCATCGGCGCGCGCCAGCACCACTCGCACCAGTTCACGGCGCAAAGAGAGGGGAATATTTTCATCAAACTTGAGGCGAATAAAGCTCTCGTCCGCGGTCACCTGTTCAGCCGGAATACAAATCGCGCCAGATTGCAGAATCAGTTCAATCTCTTCGATCTCATCCTGCAGATGACGATCGTCCGGGACCGCGATGCGGCATCCGCCCATCGACAGGTCTGCGGTGTGGCTGCGTGACACGATGCCGCTGGCGTAGTGAATCAACACCGGAATATTGACGTCGATACGGATCGTTTTCCGCACCTGGCGGGTTTCCCGGGCAACGGCAATCGCCGCCAGCAGGAAGATCAGGCTGTACAGCCCCCAGCCGACGTTCAGCGCGATAACGTTAGGATCCGAGCCGAAATAGTCATGGCCAATGGCCCTGACGATACCGACAATCACGCCAACCGCGAGCAAACATGCCACCACCAGATGCGGCCTGACGACGGTAAAGTCGAAGTAGCCCACATCCAGCAGCCCCCCTTTGTCGGTCACGTTGAATTTACCGCGTTTGGGGAAGATCATCGTCACCAGCGTCGGCAGCACCAGGTGGAATGCCAGCACGATGTCATAGATTTCCCCCCAGAAGCTGTAGCGATAGCGACCGTTCATCCGCGAGCCGACATAAATCGCCAGGAACAGATGCGGTAGCGCATACGAGACAATCAGGCTCGCTGAGGAGTAGATAATATTCAGGTTAAACAACAGATACGCTAACGGTGCGGTGACAAACACGACCCGTGGCAGGGCGAACTGATAGTAGAGCATGGCGCTGAGATAACACAGGCGCTGCTGGAAGGTCAGCCCGCGGCCCAGTAGCGGGTTATCGAGGCGGAAAATTTGCGTCATCCCACGCGCCCAGCGGGTACGCTGAATGACGTGCACGACCAAACGTTCGGTGGCTAAACCCGCAGCCAGTGGAATATCGAGAAACGATGATTTCCAGCCCAGGCGCTGAAATTTAAGCGCGGTGTGCGCATCTTCGGTCACAGTTTCTACGGCAAAACCACCGATATCATCCAGCGCTTTACGACGAATCACGGCGCAGGAACCGCAGAAGAAGGTCGCGTTCCAGTTATCGTTGCCCTGCTGAATCGGGCCATAGAACAGCATCCCTTCATTGGGGATATTGCGGCCGACGGAGAGGTTGCGTTCAAACGGGTCCGGCGAATAAAAATAGTGCGGGGTCTGCACCAGCGCCAGCATCGGGTCTTTGAGGAAGCCGCCGACCGTCGCCTGCAGGAACACGCGGGTCGCCACGTGGTCACAGTCGAAAACGCAAATCAGCTCCCCATGAGTCAGGGTCATCGCGTGGTTCAGGTTACCCGCCTTGGCGTGTTTATTATCATTACGGGTGATATAGCCAACGCCGACATCGGCGGCGAACACCGCAAACTCGCTACGTTTGCCATCGTCCAGCAGATAAATTTTCATTTTATCCGCCGGGTAATCGATACACTGCGCAGCCAACACGGTATCACGTACCACTTCCAGCGGTTCGTTATAGCTGGGAATATAAATATCGACCGTCGGCCATGTGCTCATATCATCCGGCAGCGGGACGATTTCTCGCTTCAGCGGCCAGACCGTTTGCAGATAGTTCAGCAGCAGCATCACCCAGATATAGACTTCCGCCAGAAACAGCCCCATCCCCAGCACCGTCTCAATAGTGGAGTTAAAATGCAGGGTCTGCGTCAGGCGAAAATACATATAGCGGGTAGACATCAGCAGCGAAGTCACGACCATAATGACCGAAATACTGCGCTTTTTGCTAAAGCCCATTAAGAACAGAATACCGATGCTTAGCAGACCAAAAAGATACTGCTTTTGGCTGTCCATCGGCGTAATAATGACCAGAACGGCAATCGGCGATAGCACCAGTGCCAGCAACCAGAAAAGAGACTTTTTCATTCAGCAGCCCTGCAATAAGTTAAAGCCCTGACATACGAGGCTGGCTGTGCACCGTGCCGTCGCCAATTTTAATACCCAACAGCGCAGAGATTTTTTTTGCCATGATTTCAATATCAAAGGCGGCTGCAGAGGAAGAGCTAAAGTCGAGAATCGACTTCTGGGAAGCATTCGCTTCAACGACGCTCTCATCGCGATGGATAATACCCAACAGACGATCGCCCAGTTTATCCTCCATCAGAGCAGTGACGTCACGGCTGACCTGACGGCGGTTATCGCTCTGATTCAGCACGAAAAAGTGCCCAAGTTTGTGGTTAAGCTTACCGCCGGTTAAACGCTGCTTTTCCACGTGCGACAGCGTCGACATCGAGGCGGTGTCCGCCAGCAGCGGCACCAGGTGCAGATCGGCCAGCGACGTTAATGCCGTCAGCGCCGGTGAAGGGCCGGGAGGCAGGTCGGCGATGATAATCAACCCGGGATAATTCAATAATGCCGCCAGCCCACGGGTGAGGAAATGGGCGTCGCTGACAAGGTGTTGGTCAAAAGCCTGATGCTGCGCCTCGCTAACATCGCCATACGGCAGGACAAAAATATTGCTGCCCGCGCTCAGTACGCACTGGCTCCAGTCATGAAGCTCCAGCGCTTTCGCGACATAGCCGCGCTCATCGCTCAGAGGGACGCCAAAATGCAGACGCAGCGCATTTTGCACGTCAAAATCGATCGCCAGGACTTTGCTGCCTGCGCGAGCTAATGAATAGGCCAGATTTGCCGCGAGGGTCGTTTTTCCTACGCCGCCTTTGGGAGAACACACGCAGATCAACGGCATGTCGCAATCCTTTCTAAAAGTGATTTCAGCGGCTGATCTTTATTTTTCGCCACCGGTTCAACGGCTTTTGCCGCAAATAAATGAGCATAGCCTTCCGCCGCCTGCACAGACGGCACGGCCGGGCGAACCGCTACCGGTGGTGCTGGCGCGACGGCTGGAGCTGGGGCTGAGGCAACGGCTGGGGCTGGATCTGGCGCAACGGCTGGAGCCGGCGCAAGGGGGACGGCCATTGCCGGCGCAGGTTCCGCTACCCGCGTATTTTCTGCAACCGAAAGGGGGTCATGTGGGGCTGAGACGGAGACAGGCGGCGGCATTACCGGAGCCGGGGCTACAGGTGATGATGGCAGCGGCGGGTGCGCGGGTTGTGCCTCGACCCAATGAAACATATCCGTAGGGACCGGCTGCGGTATCGGTAACGATACCGATCCTCCCATGGCCAGAGAGGATTCTTTTTCTTCCCCAGGCGAGAGCTGATTGAGAATAACCCAATCGCCCTGTTCCCTGGCGGCTGCGTGTGATGAAAGGTCCTTAAAATCGAGACTTTGCGTACGAGTCTTTTCCTTGAAGCGCTGCAAATCATCATAATGGTTCATGGATAACCTCATGATTCTAAAAAATAATATTTTAGCTGTTTTTATTTTGATACTACGCCTTTAGAGCATAGTTTATTTTATTGTTTTTCATCAACTTAAGTTGGTCAGAATGACCAACAATACAATGACGTTGTAGAGGAGTATTGGTCAAGGTGGCGTAAATCACTGATAATTTTGTAGTTACCCTATCATTTATTATAAGAAATGATAGCTCCATTTTTTAGGAGGTCCCATGATCCCAGCAAAGCTGAGCCCAGCGCACCCTTAAAATAACCCGTTTTTTCTCTAATTGATCTTTAGATAATGCGCAGAACAAAATAACTCTGCCGCGTGATGGAATATATTTTAGACTTTTTATATCGTTGTATAAATAGGTCAAATAAATTATTTAAGCCGAAAAATATCGGCCAGGTACTTTCTCAAGCCTGACTCTTCTCTGGGCATAATAAGCGGCTGCTGCCGAAAGTTTTGGCTCCTTCGACAGCAGCAGGGAACATCAGGCGAGCGGTTTTTGCTGGTTTTCATCCTGGTCAACGGCAAAACAGGCGACCAACTGACCCCGGTAATCTTTCAACTGTGGCTGCAGCTGGGTGCACGGACCGAAACGACGACGGCAGCGGGCGTTAAAAGCGCATCCCGGCGGCGGATTCAACGGGCTCGGCAGTTCGCCGGTCAGCTTAATACGTTCGCGACGATCGTCCGGGTTCAGGCGTGGCGTGGCCGACAGCAGGGCCTGGGTATATGGGTGCTGCGGATTGTTGAAGATCTGATCCTTGGACCCTTTCTCCACGCAGCGGCCGAGATACATCACCATCACTTCATCCGCAATGTGCTCCACGACCGACAGGTCATGGGAGATGAACACATACGACAGCCCCATATCCTGCTGCAGATCCATCATCAGGTTCAGCACCTGCGCACGAACCGACACGTCCAGCGCGGAGACGGGTTCATCGGCAATCACCACGTCCGGGTCCAGCATCAGGCCACGGGCAATCGCGATACGCTGCCGCTGACCGCCGGAGAACATGTGCGGATAGCGATCGTAATGCTCCGTTTTCAGCCCGACCTTCGCCATCATCGCCAGCGCTTTTTCACGGCGCTGTTCTTTGCTCAGCGAGGTGTTGATCTGCAACGGTTCTTCCAGAATCTGCCCCACTTTCTTACGCGGATTCAGCGAGCCGTAGGGGTTCTGGAACACAATCTGGATTTTCTGCCGACGCAGCTTTTGCGCCGTGGCGTCTGGCTTTAATAAATCCTGGCCCTGATAGTAAAGCTCGCCACCGGTCGGGATCTCAATCATCGTCAGCAGACGGCCCAGCGTTGATTTGCCGCAGCCGGACTCGCCGACCACCGCCAGCGTTTTCCCGCGTTCGAGGGTAAACGAGACCCCGTCCAGCGCCTTAACCAGCCTTTCCGGAGCAAACAGCCCCTTCTTCACCGGGTAATATTTTTTCAGATCAATGGCCTGCAACAAGAACTGTTGCGTGGTGGCCTCATGGGTACTCATAGCGTAGGCCTCCCGGCATCATCCAGTGGGTAGTGGCATTTCGACTGACGGGCGCCGTCGACGCGGTTCAGCTCAGGCTCCTCGCTGCGGCACTTATCCGTGGCATAGGGGCAGCGCGGGTTTAACAGACAGCCGTTGGGGCGGTCATATTTCCCTGGCACTACGCCCGGCAGCGACGCCAGCCGCGCTTTATCCTGGGCAAACTCCGGCAGCGCGCGCAGCAGCGCCTGAGTATACGGATGGCGCGGCGCGCGGAAGATATCCTTCGCATCGCCCGTCTCCACAACCTGACCGGCATACATCACAATAATTTTGTGTGCCGCCTCGGCCACCAGCGCCAGATCGTGGGTGATCAGGACCAGTGCCATGTTCTCTTTTTGCTGCAACTCCAGCAGCAGCTCAATGATCTGCGCCTGGATGGTCACATCCAGCGCGGTGGTCGGTTCATCCGCAATCAGCAGCTTTGGTCGGCAGGCAATCGCCATGGCGATCATCACGCGCTGGCTCATCCCACCGGAAAGCTGATGCGGATAGACATCAAGACGCGATGCCGGGTCAGGAATGCCAACCAGCGTCAGCAGATCGATCGCCCGCTGGATACGGGTTTTCTTATTTCCGCCCTGATGTACTTTAATGGCTTCCATTATCTGGTAGCCGACGGTGTAACACGGATTCAGGCTGGTCATCGGGTCCTGGAAGATCATCGCCACTTCCGCCCCCACCAGCTGGCGGCGCTCTTTTTCTGAAATACGCTTCAGATCGCGACCATTAAATTCCAGCTTATCCGCCATCACCCGGCCGGGATAATCAATCAGCCCCATGATCGCCAGTGAGCTGACCGATTTACCGGAGCCGGACTCGCCGACAATGCCAACCACTTCACCCTGATTCACGCTGTAACTCACGCGGTCTACCGCGCGAAACGGTGTCCCTTCGTCGCCGAAGTGCACCGATAATTTATCAACATTCAATAACGCCATCTCGAACCTCTTACTGCTTCAGTTTGGGATCGAGCGCGTCACGCAGACCGTCACCCATCAGGTTAAATGCCAGCACCGTCAGCAGAATCGCGACACCCGGGAAGGTGACGACCCACCAGGCACTCTGCGCGAACTGCAACACGTCGGAGAGCATCGTGCCCCACTCCGGTGTCGGCGGCTGCGCACCCATGCCAAGGAAGCCAAGAGCGGCCATATCGAGAATGGCGTTAGAAAAACCGAGCGACGCCTGAACAATCAGCGGAGCAAGGCAGTTAGGAAGAATGTTGATGAACATCTGACGTATTGCCCCCGCTCCTGCCACCCGTGAAGCGGTGACGTAGTCGCGGTTCACTTCCACCAGCACCGCCGCACGGGTCAATCGCACGTAGTGCGGCAGGGCGACAAAGGTGAGCGCCAGCGAAGCGTTGACGATCGAGGGGCCGAAGATAGCCACCAGCACCAGCGCCAGCAGCAGGCTCGGCAACGCCAGCATAATATCGACAACACGCATAATGATGGAGTCAATAACCCCGCCGAAGTAGCCGGCAATCAGGCCCAGTACCACGCCGAGAATCAGCGACAGCACCACGACCAGACAGCCAACCAGCAGCGATAAACGCGCGCCGTACATCAGTCGCGACAGAATATCGCGGCCCACGTCATCGGTACCCAGCAGATGCGCAAAACTTCCCCCGTCCTGCCAGGCCGGCGGCGCCAGCAGCACGTCGCGGAACTGATCCGCCGGGTTATAGGGGGCGAGGAAGTTAGCGAACACGGCGATGATAATCATAATCGCCACGTACACCAGGCCGACAACCGCCCCTTTATTGCGTTTGAAATAGTGCCAGAACTCCTGCAAAGGGGTCATTGGCACCGGTGCGGCGACAACTTTATTTTCAGTAATTTGTGACATGATGGCCCCTTACTTCTTATGCCGAATACGCGGGTTCACCACGCCGTACAGCAGATCGACCAGCAGGTTGACGAGGATAATCATCGTCGCCACCAGCAGTACCCCACCCTGAACCACCGGGTAATCACGGCGTTGCAGCGCATCGATCAGCCAGCGCCCTAAACCAGGCCAGGAGAAGATGGTTTCGGTCAAAATAGCGCCCGCCAGCAGCGTCCCTACCTGTAGCCCAATCACCGTGACCACCGGCAGCATAGCGTTACGCAGCGCGTGGACCACGATGACGCGCATACGGGTCAGCCCCTTGGCGCGCGCGGTGCGAATGTAATCTTCGCCCAGTACTTCCAGCATCGAGGAGCGGGTCATACGTACGATAACGGCCAGCGGAATGGTGCCCAGCACCACGGCTGGCAGAATCATGTGCATTAAGGCATCAATAAAATCGCCCGGCTCGCCCCAGATAGCGGTATCGATGAGCATAAAACCGGTCAGCGGCAGGGTATCGTCAAGAAACACGGTATCGCTGATACGTCCGGAGACTGGCGTCAGGTTGAGCTGGACCGAAACCAGCATGATCAACATCATTCCCCACCAGAAGATCGGCATGGAATAGCCGGTCAGCGCAAGGCCGACGGAGGTGTGATCGAAGATAGAACCGCGTTTGACCGCCGCCAGCACGCCCACCGGAATACCGACGATAACGGCGAAAATCATCGCGCACACGCCCAGTTCCAGCGTGGCTTTAAAGCGCGGCACGAACTCCTGCCACACGGGAATACGGCTTTTCAGCGAGATGCCTAAATCCCCATGCAATACACCCCAGATATAGTGGGCATACTGCTGCCACATCGGCTTATCAAGGCCCATTTCAGCCAGCAGCTGAGCGTGACGTTCAGGGGAGATACCACGTTCGCCCGCCATAATCATCACCGGGTCACCGGGAATCATATGCACAAAGGCAAAGGTGAGAAGGGTAATACCGATAAAGGTCGGGATGACAAGTCCCAAACGTCGGAGGATGAACTGCAACATAACCCGGATTCTCTATAGTGACGCCCCGCCTGGTGACCGGACGTCTGTATTGCTCACAAATGTCAATTCCCTCTCCCCAAGGCGGGGAGAGGGGGAACATACTGTTTATTATTCGACAGAGACGTTATCGAAGTGGTGCTTGCCTAATGGATCGACCACGTAGCCTTTGACTTCTTTACGCACTGGCTCATAGACGGTGGAGTGAGCGACGATCAGCGCCGGAGCCTGGTCATGCATCACCACCTGAGCCTGCTTGTAGAGCTCGATACGTTTGTTGTGGTCGTCGGTGGCACGTGCCGGCTGAATCAGATCTTCAAACGGTTTGTAGCACCAGCGAGAGTAGTTCGAGCCGTCTTTTGCAGCCGCGCAGCTGAACAGGGTGGCGAAGAAGTTATCCGGATCCCCGTTGTCGCCGGTCCAGCCCATCATCACGGTCTGGTGCTCGCCTGCTTTCGCACGCTTCAGATATTCGCCCCACTCGTAGGTGACGATCTTGGCCTGGACGCCAATTTTGGCCCAGTCAGCCTGGATCATCTCAGCCATACGGCGCGCGTTCGGGTTGTACGGACGCTGTACCGGCATTGCCCACAGATCGATGGAGAAGCCTTTTTCCATCCCGGCTTCTTTCAGCAGCGCTTTCGCTTTTTCCGGATCGTAAGTGTAGTCTTTAACGTCGTCGTTATAGCCCCACATGGTCGGTGGAATCAGGTTTTTCGCGGACTGACCTGCGCCCTGGTAAACGGCTTTGATAATCGCTTCTTTATTTACCGCATAGGTCAACGCCTGGCGGACCTTCACGTTATCCAGCGGTTTCTTCTCGGTGTTGAAGGAGAGATAGCCGACGTTCAGGCCCGGCTGTTCCAGCAGGTTAATGCTCTTATCTTCTTTCATGCGCGCGATGTCGGCCGGGTTCGGGTACGGCATCACCTGGCACTCATTCTTCTGCAGTTTGGCATAGCGCACGGAAGCATCAGGCGTAATGGAGAAGACCAGGCGATCGATCTTCGGCTTGGTGCCCCAGTAGCCCGGGAAGGCTTTATAGAGAATACGGGAGTCTTTTTGATACTGCAGCAGCTGGAACGGACCGGTACCGATTGGATTCAGGTCCACTTTTTCCGGTGAACCGGCTTTCAGCATGTTGTCGGCATACTCTTTCGACAGAATAGAGGCGAAGTCCATCGCCAGGTCAGCGAGGAACGGCGCTTCCGGGCGAGTCAGCACAAACTGGACGGTTTTATCGTCGACTTTCTTCACTTCGCTAATCAGGTCAGGCAGGCCCATCCCTTCGAAGTATTCATAGCTGCCGCCGGACACTTTATGGTACGGGTTTTGCGCGTTTTTCTGGCGATCGAACGAGAATACAACGTCGTCGGCATTCAGGTCGCGAGTAGGTTTAAAGTCTTTATTATCCTGCCACTTCACGCCCTGACGCAGGTGGAACGTATAGGTTTTGCCGTCCTCACTCACTTCCCATTTTTCCGCCAGCCCCGGAATCACTTCCGTAGTACCGGTTTTGAATTCAACCAGGCGGTTATAGATGGGCACCGAGCTGGCGTCATAGGTTGTACCAGAAGTGAATAGCTGTGGGTTAAAGCCTTCCGGCGAACCTTCAGAACAATAAACCAGGGTCTTAGCCTGAACGCTTGCTGCAACGGTCAGGGCGACCAGGCTCAGACCAAGCTTCAGCATCCCTGACTTTTTCAAGGAAATACTCATTATTCTGCTCCAAATGTGATGTTGTTTGCATATATCCGCCAGGCCTTTATTTATTTTTTACCCGGTCTGGTCGGTGGTGCCCGAAGGCCTGGATGAGAGATGGGGATTCCTTTCACAAAAACGCCTGAGTTGCAGTGCGGATTCTCCATGAAATGCCCCTCATGCCCTACAATCTGTCAACAGAATGCGTAAACGTCAATACAGCCAACCGGGTTTTACATCCGGGGTGAGAATCAGCAGGCAAAGATTAAAAAAACTTCAAGACGCTATTTTCAGCAGAGAAATTTATGCTAGCGGCGAGCGGGCAGCATAAATGTCTTAATACTTCGTAACAGCCAGTGATAAGCAATTCTGGTAAATGGTGAAAATTTATTACGATATGGCCAATATGTGAGCGATTAATAGCGCGAACGTTAAAACGCACAGCGGAAAATGCTGCAGTTATCCATAAGCTTCGCGAAAAAAGAGCCTTAGATATATAAAAAAATACAATGGAAGATGTCACAAAATAGTTAACAGGCAACATGAAACAAGGATTCGTGCTTTTTTTGTGACTTTGGTTGACTATCACACTCCGACATCGTGGCGCCCGGCCCGCAGCCCAACGCCATTGATGCAAAGGATTTCATTTTACGGTGGCCTGGACGAGGCCTGTTTTTGCTGTCAGCAGGGGGAGACAGGCCAATACACCAGGGCGGTGTTAAGCCGGCTAAAAATTGCTGAGGTACAAATGAGCGCTCTGGGCCGCCAGCATAGCCGAACCTCGCCCCCGGAGGTTCTTATCCTCATCGGCTTCGGATGCAAAAAAGCCTGCTCATTGAGCAGGCTTTTAAATTTGGTCGGTGATAGAGGATAACTCGCCACTGCGTGGCTCGCCCTGCGGGCCGTTGCTAAAGCAACGTTCCCTCGCTACGCTCGGGTCGAACCTCTGCCCCCGGAGGTTCTCATCCTCATCAGCTCCGGATGCAAAAAAGCCTGCTCATTGAGCAGGCTTTTAAATTTGGTCGGTGATAGAGGATTCGAACCTCCGACCCCTTCGTCCCGAACGAAGTGCGCTACCAGGCTGCGCCAATCACCGAATGCGGGCGCATCTTACTGCTGAGACTCACACCCGTCAATGCCTTATTTGGAAAAAATAGCTCAAGCGGCGAGAAACTCGCCACTCCCGCTATTTCGCCACGGTTTTCCCCGCATCGGCAACGCGGCACCAGTTGTTATTCTCATTAATCCCACCGTCCGGCGAGGTGTAGCCCAGACAACCCATGATGGTGTCATACAGCTCAACGTGACGACGCGGGACTTTCATCGCCGCCTGCTCTTTAAGGCGGGCAAACGAAGCAGCATGGTCCGGCGCTGCCAGATATTTATCCGACATCCACACCATCATCGGCACACGGAACTGTTCCGGCGGCGCCATCTTACGCGGCGTACCGTGCAGGTGCTCATGCTCGTTGATTGACTCCCCATGATCGGCGGCATAGAACACAATCGCCTTCTTATCACGCAGTTGATCCAGCACGCTCACGATAAAGTGATCGACATAGGTCACGCTATTATCGTAAGAGTTGATCAGCTCCGCTTTCGAGCATTTGCTGTCCACGCCCACGCACTCCGGCTGCCACTGCGCGAAGCTGCGCGGGTAACGCTGGGTATAGTTAAAGTGCGACCCTTTGGTATGCAGAATGATCAGGTGCTTACCCTGGTTATTCTTGGTCAGTGAACGCTTCACTTCATCCACCAGCAGCATATCGTCCACGCTCTTACCGCGGTTACGCGGCTCCGCGCCAATCTGCTCGCGATAGGCAATGCTGTTCGCCATAGTATTGCTGTAGAACCACATCTCGCTCTGCATCGCATACAGGTCGCCGGTAAAGCCGAGCTGGTGCAGGACCGCAAAGACGTTTTGCTCTTTCAGCGTTCGCTGCGGGTTGTCTTCCGCCCCGCCCTCGCGCACAAACATGCAGCGCAAGGAGAGCTTGGTCGCGGTGTCGCACGAATACCCGCGGAAGGCGACCAGGTTTTTCTCCTGGGCCAGCTTTGGCGTGGTATTGCGGCCATAACCCAGGATCCCCATATGATCCCAGCGGGTGGTTTCACCGATAATGAACACCACGTAGGTATCATCCAGGCCCTGCGGCTCCACATAGGTGAATTTTTTGGCAGGGTTTATCAACGACTTGTTATCTGAGGACTCATCCACCTGCGCCCAGGCGTACAGCCCCAGCGCAGAAAGCCAGTTTGACGGCAGATACGAGTTGGCAATTACCCCGCCATAGCTCGGCATATCGACTTCAGAGCTACGCTCCACGTCCTTCTGCCGCAGTTCGAGCAGGCGAATCGGTCCCCAGACCATTAATCCGGCAAGGGCAACGATGGCGATATTTTTTACCCGCTGGCCCGGCGTGCGAATTTGCCGCAGCAGAGTATGTTGACAGCGGTTGCTCCAGATAAGCAGCAGCGGCGGAGCGCTGACCAGCGCCAGCCACAGAATCAAATACCAGCCCACCACCTCCTGAGAGAGGTCGATATCCGTGGTCATAACCGACGCGATGATGCCGTAACCAATCACCACGTTCAGGAAGGTCATGTAATAGCTGGCGGCAGCGGAGAAAATCACCACCAGCGTAGCGAGTATTCGCCAGACGCGCCGACCCAGCAGCGACAGAACACGTAACAGGAAAAACGTCACCAGCACGGTGGCAACCAGTTCCACAATCCCGGAAAGCCCTTTCCAGAGGGTAAATTCCTGCGCATAACCATCAAGGCGACGGAAAAGCACAGCAACGTTCATAAACCAGCCGATGTACAGCGCCAGCCAAAGGCTGACTTTCTGCTGTGTCATCGTTCTAATATAATTCATGCATGAAACCTGGAAAAAGAAGAGATAAAACCACCTGACTTACGCGATATAAGCGGGCAGGTTAATAGGGTGCGTTCAGGTTGATTAACTACTCAAACCCATTCGAGATGCCTTGCGGCGACGGGCTCGTGAATCCTCTGGAGCTTACTCAAGTAAGTGACTGAGGCGAACGAGCGCAGTCAACAATAAGGCAGTTTGAAGGACGGAGAGTATAAGAAACCTCTACAAAGCGCGCTAAGTAGACCACAGAGAAAGGAAAAAGTACCAGGCGGGAGTGTGATCCAACCAAACATTTACAAAACATTTGGTTGGACAAGCACAAATAGCTCAGGAATATCGGTATGACGCCGCGAAGATGGCGTATCAGGCGTGGGCTTCGCTGTAAACTTCACCTTTCGGCTGGCGAATCGTCGTGGAAAGCGCCAGAGAGAGAATCAGCAGGGCAAAGATAACGCAGAAGGTCACGTAGAACCCACCGAACAGCGAGGCAATCAGCGAGCCGCAGATGCTGCCGATACCAAAGCCCAGATAGATGACGCCGTAGTTTTTTGCCAGGTTATTCAGACCGAAAAATTCACTGACCAGCGACGGGAACACGGTAATCGTTCCGCCGAAGTTAAAGGCGACGCAGGCAATCGCGGCAAAGAAGGTTATCGCGTTCAGCGGCGCGAACAGCAGCGCAGCCATGCCGACCAGTGAAACGACCTGGCCGATAGTAATGACGCGGATACGGGAAATTTTATCCGACAGAATCCCCAGCACCAGACGTCCGCTCAGGTTGGCGATAGAGATAACGGTGACCGCATTCGCCGCCGTCGCGACATCCAGATGCACCATCCCTTGAGCGATATCTTTCGCTACGCCAATAACATACAGGCCGCTCATGCAGGCCGTCAGGAACATCACGGCGAGCATCCAGTACTGCGGTTTACGCATCGACTCGGCCAGCGTGAAGTCATTCTCCACCACGCCATTATGCGAGGCGGCGGTATGATTCGGCGCATCTTTCATTAAGGTTGCGCCGAAGACAATCATCACCAGGACAATGGCGCCCCAGATAATAAAGGTTTTCTCCAGCCCGACGGTGGCCAGCAGATGGCTATCAATAAATTTGAACCCGAGGCTACCGAGGCCATAGGAACCAATGGAAAAGGCGGAAATCAGCCCTTTACGCTCCGGGAACCACTTCACGCAGTTGGAGAGCGTCAGCAGATAGCCCGCGCCATCCGCCAGCCCCACCAACAGGCCTGCGCTCAGCCAGAGCATCATCAGGCTGTTGGCGTGGGCGGTAAGGAAAAAGCCGAGCCCCAGCAGAACACCGGACGCCATCGTGACGCGCCTGACGCCAAAGCGTTCCTGCAGTTTACCGGCGACGGAAGAGGATAGCGCCAGACCGAGGCTTAACAGACCGAAGGAGAAAGCCACCTGGCTTACCGGTTCGTCCAGTTTTGCGGAAAGGGAACTGTTGAACAAACTCCATGTATAAACCGATCCCAGCGCGAATTGTGTAACGATCGTGCCGGCCAGCGTAAGCCAGCGGGTATATTGACTGTTTGCAGCGTTCATAGCAGATATCCTGAATAATTAACTGCCGCCACAATAGCGAAGCCGCCTGAACGCCAGGGTAAAAAAGGCATGAAATGCCATCAGCAAGGAATGAAATGCATGTGAGCCGGAATGAATGACATTGAAAAAGGCAGGCGCATGACAGCAGCAGAAATAAGTTAGTGACTACTATCTTACAACAATGCGCCATTACTGTGTTTTTTAAGTAACAAGAACGTTTCACGCATGCTAAATAAAGGCTAAAAGTTAGCGCTCACTCCCATCACATAGAGATAGTTGGCTCCCGTTGGCGTATTCTCCGCCTGCGATAATGCCGCCCAGGCGGCAAGGTGTGAATTGAGAGCCATATCCGCCCCGAAGGTGACATCGCGCCAGGCGCCATCCTGCCCGCGATTAGGGCCAATCAGATCCGAAGAGAGCGGCTGGTTGTAGCTCACCTGCGCCCACGGATGGACGCCCCATAGCGCCTGATAATCCATACGCCAGCCAAGCGTATTCACATAGGGGTTGTCTGACGCGCGGCGCGCGGGGGCGGTCGATATCACCTCGCTACGCAAACTCGCCACCGGGCCGGAAGTGACGCCGTTGGCCAGCGTAAAATTCCATCCCACGCTCATCCCGCGGCCGCCATCCGGCGGCGCCACCGCCTGATTCAGCGCAATACCGGGAAGATCGCCGGACGCATTCATACGCTCCGCCAGAATATCTTCATAGCGGGGTTGGTGATCGCTATCCCACGTATAGCGTTCAGGGGTGTTACTTTTGGTATCGATAGCGATATATTCCTGTTGCCAGGCATTCGCGCCACTGATAAACGAGACCCAGACGACGGCACACGCCGGGAGCATAATCCCCCGAAGGCCATTGCATTTCTTTATTATCATTAATGCGACTCCAGAAAAGAGCCAAACCGGCATTATTGCTGTGTTTTTATGGGACGGGCTTCCCTGAATACCTTGAATAATGTGATTGGGCGAACGAATGCAGCCAATGCACATGCAACCTGAATAATGGCGGGTATATTTGAGAGTGGTATCCCTGTATTAACTATTATCTTTATCTTTCAGCCGTCAAGGCGAACGCGTAAGTTTTATTGCTAAAGGGAGAGAGACATGCAGCGTTGCGGTTGGGTAAGCCAGGACCCGCTTTATATTCAGTACCATGATAACGAGTGGGGCGTTGCGCAAAGAGATGCCCGCAAACTGTTCGAAATGATCTGCCTTGAGGGCCAGCAGGCCGGTCTGTCGTGGATTACGGTGCTGAAAAAGCGGGAAAATTACCGCCAGGCCTTTCATCAGTTCGATCCGGTCCGCGTTGCCGCCATGAATGAGACCGATATTGAACGCCTGCTCCAGGACGCCGGAATTATTCGCCATCGTGGGAAAATTCAGGCCATTATTGGCAACGCCCGCGCCTTCCTGACCATGGAAGAGAGCGGCGAATCGTTTACCGACTTTGTCTGGTCTTTCGTCGACAATCAGCCACAGATTTCCCATGCCGCCACGCTGGCGGAGATCCCCACCACCACACCGGCTTCCGACGCCCTCTCCAGGGCGCTGAAAAAGCGCGGTTTTAAGTTTGTCGGCTCCACCATCTGCTACTCCTTTATGCAGGCCTGCGGACTGGTCAACGATCATGTGACGAGCTGTTTCTGTCACCCGGGAGGCGATGATGATCCGCAAGTGGGACGCTAAAGAGACCCGCCCGCTGCTCACGCTGTGGCTGGAAAGCACGATTCATGCCCATCCCTTTATCGACGAAACATACTGGCACGAGAGTGTCGCCGTCGTACGCGATGTCTACCTGCCTGCCGCCAGCACCTGGGTGTGGGAAGAGAGCGCGACGATCAAGGGTTTTGTCAGCGTGATGGAGTCCCGCTTTATCGGTGCGCTGTTTGTCGCGCCGGACGCTATCCGCCGCGGCATCGGCAGCGCGCTGCTGAACGAGGTCAAACAGCATTACCGCTGGCTCAGTCTCGAGGTTTACCAGAAAAACGTTCAGGCGGTGAATTTCTACCATGCGCAAGGCTTCCGGATAGAAGACTGCGCATGGCAGGACGATACGCTACAACCGACCTGGATTATGCATTGGCCGGCGGATCAAACGCCGTAAGCGTCAGCGCCGGGCCGTCATATTTTTCCAGCCACGCCAGCGCCGTATTCCCGGCGCAGCCGTTGCCCAGCCGCGAGGTCGGAATATCTTTGGTCAGAACATTCACCGCGCCGTTTTTGCAGATACCGGCCTGCGGGTCGATATCAGGCCAGGCCCCTTCGTGTAAACAGATAACCCCTGGACGAATACCTTCCGTCACCACGGCGCCGGCCAGCACCTGGCCGCGCGCGTTCCACACCCGCACGACATCGCCGTCGGCAATATTGCGCGCCTGCGCGTCCAGCGGATGAAGAGTTAATGGCTCACGACCGGCGACAGCGTACTTTTCGCGCAGCGACGTGTGGTTCAGCTGGCTGTGCAGACGATGCGCCGGATGAGCGGACAGCACCTGCAGCTGGCCAGGCCGGGCATTGCCGTGCCACTCGTCCGGTTCCAGCCACATTGGGTGCGGTGGACAGTCGGAGTAGGCAAAACCGGCAATCGTTGGAGAGTGAATTTCAATTTTGCCGCTCGCGGTTTTCAGCGGATTGGCCTGCGGATCGGCACGAAATGCCGCGAAGCGGGCAAAACGGGCATTTTCCGGGTTTTCCGGCATTTCTATCAGCTGGTTAGCCTGCCAGAACTGGTCAAATGGCGGCAGCGTCACCTGCTGGCTCGCCCCGCGTTGCGCGGCAATCTGATAGAAGGACTCCAGCCACTGTAGATCGGTTTTCCCTTCGGTAAAACGCGCGCGCCCTCCCTCTTCCCAGCGCTCGCTGAGATCGGCAAAGACGTCAAAATCATCCCGGGCTTCATCGCGCGGCGCAACCACGCGCTTCATCGGCACCAGGTGCTGGTTACTGTAATCGCCGGTCATGGTCATATCGTGACGTTCAAACGAAGTTGTCGCCGGCAGGACAATATCGGCATGGCGGGCGGCAGCGGTCCAGAAGCACTCCGAAATGACGATAAGCTCCGGCTTCTGCCAGGCCCGAATCAAGCGGTTGGTATCCTGATGATGGGTAAAGTTCGCGCCGCCACACCACCAGACGAAGCGAATATCCGGAAAATGCCGGTCCATTCCGTTGTGTTGATACGGCGCACCGGGATTTTCCAGCGCTTCCACAATGCGCGCCACCGGTATTTTTTCGACCGCCTCGGTACCGCCCGCCACACAGCCTTGCATCGAAGCCAGTACCGCCGCCCGACGGGTCGGGTTACCGCCGTTGGCAAAGTGGTAGGAAAGGCCAAAACCGCCGCCGGGAGTACCAATCTGCCCCAGCATCGCGGCAAGTGTCACCAGCATCCAGTGTTTTTGCTCGCCAAACTGCTGGCGCTGCATCCCCCAACCGGACATCAGCATGGTGGTATTGTCATGGAATAGCGCGGCCAGTTCGCGGATCTTCTCCGCGCTAACGCCGCATATCTCCGCCGCCCACTCTGCGGTTTTCGGCGTGCCATCGCTTTCACCGGTCAGATAGCGGGCAAAAACGTCATAGCCGCTGGTACAGCGGGCGAGAAACGCATCGTCCTGCCAGCCGTTCTCCACCAGCGTATGGGCAATGCCGAGCATCATCGCGACATCCGTACCCATATGCGGAGCGATCCATTCGCCCACCTCACCAAAGAATTCCGCCGTTTCCGATCGCATCGGATCGATACAGATCACCCGCTTCCCACTTTTGCGCAACCGATCGAACCACGGGATCCCCTGCTCATCGGAAGCGTTCCAGGCAATTTTTAGCGTATTCAGCGGGTTGGCGCTCCAGAGCACCACCACATCGCTATGTTCCAGTACCATCGGCCAACTGGTCTGCTGCTGATAAACCTCATTGCCGCCAACCACATAGGGCATGATCGCCTGCGCCGCGCCGGTGGAATAATCCCCCAGATGTCCGGTATATCCGCCTGCGAGGCTCATGTAGCGCTGCAGCAACGTCGCCGCCTTGTGGAGCACGCCGTTAGAGCGCCAGCCGTAGGAACCGGCAAAAATCGCTGCCGGGCCGTGGTTTTCCCGAATCCGCCGATGCTGTGCGTGGATAAGATCCAATGCCTCCTGCCAGCTCACCCGCACAAACTCGTCCTGGCCGCGTACGCCCTGCGGGCTCTCCGGCGAAGCAAGGAAACCTTTACGTACCATCGGATAGCGGACGCGGGTTTTGCTGTGGACCTGCTCACGCACGGCGGTTTGCAAGGAGTTGGCGAAAGAGGTCTCCAGCGCACCGCGGGAAGAGAGGACATTTTCACCATCCGTTTCAACCAGCATAGGCCCCCAGTGAGCCGCGGTTAAGATGGTTTTGGTTGCAGATGAGGTTGGCAAAGCGAGCTCCTGGTCAGCGAATGCAGGTGTTGTGACGGTCTGTGATACTGACCGTTCAATGTTATTTACAAAAAGAGAGCCGGTACGGGGAATTTTCTACGTAATTGGACGTCATAATCAACCGTCACGCGCGCTGTGACAACGAATAAAAAGGATTAAGGAAATAACATGAAAAAACGCGTACTCATGATTGCGGCTGTGGTGAGCGGCACCCTGGCGATTTCTGGCTGTACCACTAACCCGTATACCGGCGAACGCGAAGCGGGGAAATCCGGCATCGGCGCCGGGATCGGTTCGCTGGTCGGCGCGGGCGTCGGCGCACTCTCCTCGTCGAAAAAAGATCGCGGCAAAGGCGCGCTGATTGGCGCAGCGGCCGGGGCGGCGCTGGGCGGCGGCATCGGTTATTACATGGATGTGCAGGAAGCAAAACTGCGCGAGAAAATGCAGGGAACGGGCGTCACCGTGACGCGAAATGGCGATAACATCGTGCTGAATATGCCAAATAACGTCACCTTTGACAGCAGCAGTGCCAACCTGAAACCGGCCGGGGCAAACACCCTCACCGGCGTGGCCATGGTGCTGAAAGAGTATGAGAAAACCGCGGTTAACGTCGTAGGTTACACCGACAGCACCGGCGGTCAGGATCTGAATATGCGCCTGTCGCAGCAGCGCGCCGACAGCGTTGCCAGCGCCCTCATCACCCAGGGCGTGGCGGCAAACCGTATTCGTACCAGCGGCATGGGCCCGGCAAACCCCATCGCCAGCAACACCACGGCGGAAGGGAAAGCGCAAAACCGTCGCGTAGAAATCACCCTCAGCCCGCTCCAGTAAGTCCGGCGGTCGACCCCGACCACCGTATCCTTCGCCCGGTAAGCGCCACTTGCCGGGCAAAATGCTTGATATAGCGGATTTTCGCGCTAAGGTGTTCTCCAGATTTCAGCAAAGGAAGCCATCATGGCGAAAGCGGCGCGAGCAACCATTAGCGATGTGGCGAAAGCCGCAAAGACCGGAAAAACCAGCATTTCACGCTACCTCAATGGCGAAAAGCACCTGCTTTCCGATGACCTGCTGGCGCGCATTGAAAAAGCGATTGCCGAACTTAACTACCGTCCCAGCCTGATGGCCCGTGGCCTGAAACATGGTCGTACCCGGCTGATTGGCCTGATCATCGCCGATATCACCAACCCTTACTCGGTCAATGTCCTCAGCGGCATCGAAGCGGCCTGTCGCGAAAAGGGCTTTACTCTGCTGGTGTGTAATACCAATAACGAGCTCGACCAGGAGCTGCACTATCTCGACCTGCTGCGCAGCTACCAGGTAGAGGGGATCGTGGTCAACGCCGTTGGGATGCGCGAAGAGGGGCTGAATCGCCTGCAGCAGTCGGCGCTACCGATGGTACTCATTGACCGCAAGATTCCGGACTTCGCCTGCGATGTCGTCGGTCTGGACAACACTCAGGCCGCGACGACCGCCACAGAACATCTGGTGGAGAAAGGGTTTGAAGCCCTGCTGTTCCTGAGCGAGCCGCTCGGTTCGGTCAACACCCGTCGCGAACGCCTGAGCGCGTTTCGCGCCACCCTCCAGCGCTACGCCGGCATCGTCGCAGAAAACGCTGAAGTTCCGCTGAACGACGGCGCCATGCTCGATACGGTGCTGCGTCAGTTTCACTCCCGCCATCGCGGCATGCGCAAGGCGCTGATTTCCGCCAACGGCGCCCTGACGCTACAGGTTGCGCGCGCGCTCAAGCGAATCGACCTGGTTTGGGGCAGCGACATCGGCCTGCTCGGCTTCGACGAGCTGGAGTGGGCGGAGCTGGCGGGCGTGGGTATTACCACGCTCAAACAGCCCACGTGGCAGATTGGCTATGCCGCGGTTGAGCAGGTGGTGCGCCGGATTGAAGGCACTAACGACCCCATCTGCGAGCGGGTCTTCTCCGGTGAACTGATCGTGCGGGGATCGACCTCCCGATAGCCCTCCTTCGTGATGGTGATCATAAATTAGACATCCTCTCCTTTCCTTTGGAACCGGTACCATCTAGCGTAATAGAGTGATTTGCTACAGCGCTACCGGGAGTTTGTCAGATGGCCAGAAAAATTATTGTCGTGACCGCCGCCTATGGTCATGATTGCATTAAAGAACTTGGCGGGCAGTCCGCCGTACTGCCGTTTATCGCCGGATCCGGCGCCGACGGCGTGGAAATCCGCCGTGAGTTATTCAGCGCTGACGAGCTCAATCAGCTGCCGGCGCTGGCCGCCACCATTGAACGCCACAACCTGCTGGCCTGCTACTCTGCGCCGGAAGCGCTGTTTGAAGCGAATGGCGCCCTTAACCCGCGTCTGCCGGCGCTGTTACGCGAAGCGCAGACCCTCAACGCCCTGTGGTTAAAACTGTCGCTCGGCCATTTTACCCATAACAACGAACTGGAATCGCTGCGCCGCATCCTGCAGGAGAGCGGCATGGCGCTGGTGGTGGAAAACGACCAGACCGACTGCGGCCAGCTGGCGCCAATGCAGCGCTTTAAAGCCTCCTGTCGGGTGAACCAGCTGCCGGTTACGTTAACCTTCGATATGGGTAACTGGCTGTGGGTCGGCGATTCGCCGGAAGAGGCCGCACGTCATCTGGCCCCCGCCGTCAGCTATATCCATGTCAAAGCCGCAGAGCCGCATCATGCGCACTTTCGCGCCGTCCCGCCAGACGAAGCTCCGGCACGCTGGCTGGCGCTGCTCGACAACCTGCCTGCCGATGCCCCGCGCGGTATCGAATTTCCGCTGGTGGGCCACGATCTGACGGCCGTGACCCGTCGCTATGTGAATTTGTTACGCGAGGAGTAAGCCATGGAAAATGCATTAGATGTCATCACCATCGGAGAGGCGATGGCGATGTTTGTCGCGACGGAAACCGGCGACCTGGCCGAAGTAGAACACTTTATGAAACGGGTAGCCGGCGCAGAGCTGAATGTCGCCACCGGCCTGGCTCGCCTGGGGCTGAAAGTCGGCTGGGTTAGCCGCGTAGGCAAAGACAGCTTCGGCCGTTTTGTGCTTCATTCGCTGGCCAAAGAAGGGATTGATGCGCGCGGCGTCAGCGAAGACAGCCGCTATGCAACCGGCTTCCAGATGAAATCTAAAGTCGAAAATGGAACCGATCCCATTGTGGAGTACTTCCGCAAGGGTTCTGCCGCCAGCCATCTGTCGCCCGAGGACTTTCGCGCCGAATATTTCACCAGCGCTCGCCACCTGCACCTCAGCGGCGTGGCCGCTGCGCTGTCGGAGAGTTCATACGCCCTGCTGGAGCAGGCGGCCACTACGATGAAGGCCCAGGGGAAGACGATCTCGTTCGATCCGAATCTGCGCCCGGTGCTGTGGAAAAGCGAAGCCGAGATGGTGGAAAAACTCAATCAGCTGGCGTTTCAGGCCGACTGGGTTCTGCCGGGTCTCAAAGAAGGCATGATCCTTACCGGCCAACGGACCCCGGAGGGGATTGCCGATTTCTATCTCACGCGCGGCGTTCAGGCCGTGATCATTAAAACCGGCGGCGACGGCGCCTGGTTCAAAACCGCCGCGGGCGAACAGGGCGCAGTCGCCGCCATCAAAGTCGATAACGTCGTGGATACCGTGGGCGCCGGCGATGGTTTTGCAGTCGGCGTGATTAGCGCTCTGCTGGAGGGCAGAACGCTGCAGCAGGCGATAGGCCGCGGCAACAAAATTGGTGCGCTGGCCATTCAGGTCCAGGGCGACAGCGAAGGATTACCCACACGCGAGGCGCTGGGCGAATAGCCCGGACCGGCGTCATAATCACGGCCTCCTCTGTACCCTACATACGGCGGCGGCGTCATGAACCTCAACTTTAGAGGCAAGCCTATGAACAGCTCTACCAATGCAACGAAACGCTGGTGGTACATCATGCCTATCGTGTTTATCACGTATAGCCTGGCGTATCTCGACCGCGCAAACTTCAGCTTTGCTTCGGCAGCGGGCATTACGGAAGATTTAGGCATTACCAAAGGCATCTCGTCGCTTCTTGGCGCACTTTTCTTCCTCGGCTATTTCTTCTTCCAGATCCCGGGGGCGATTTACGCGGAACGCCGTAGCGTACGGAAGCTGATTTTCATCTGTCTGATCCTGTGGGGCGCCTGCGCCTCGCTGACCGGGATGGTGCACAATATTCCAGCGCTGGCGGCGATCCGTTTTATTCTCGGCGTCGTGGAAGCGGCGGTCATGCCGGCGATGCTGATTTACATCAGTAACTGGTTTACCAAATCAGAACGTTCACGCGCCAACACCTTCTTAATCCTCGGCAACCCGGTCACGGTACTGTGGATGTCGGTGGTCTCCGGCTACCTGATTCAGTCCTTCGGCTGGCGTGAAATGTTTATTATTGAAGGCGTCCCGGCCGTCCTCTGGGCCTTCTGCTGGTGGGTGCTGGTCAAAGATAAACCGTCGCAGGTGAACTGGTTGTCGGAAAACGAGAAAGCCGCGCTGCAGGCGCAGCTGGAGAGCGAGCAGCAGGGTATTAAAGCCGTGCGTAACTACGGTGAAGCCTTCCGCTCACGCAACGTCATTCTGCTGTGCATGCAGTATTTTGCCTGGAGTATCGGCGTGTACGGTTTTGTGCTGTGGTTGCCGTCAATTATTCGCAGCGGCGGCGTCAATATGGGGATGGTGGAAGTCGGCTGGCTCTCTTCGGTGCCTTATCTGGCCGCGACTATTGCGATGATCGTCGTCTCCTGGGCTTCCGATAAAATGCAGAACCGTAAACTGTTCGTCTGGCCGCTGCTGCTGATTGGCGGACTGGCTTTTATTGGCTCATGGGCCGTCGGCGCTAACCATTTCTGGGCCTCTTATACCCTGCTGGTGATTGCCGGTGCGGCAATGTACGCCCCTTACGGTCCGTTTTTCGCCATCATTCCGGAAATGCTGCCGCGTAACGTCGCCGGTGGCGCAATGGCGCTCATCAACAGCATGGGGGCCTTAGGTTCATTCTTTGGTTCGTGGTTCGTGGGCTACCTGAACGGCACCACCGGCAGTCCATCAGCCTCATACATTTTCATGGGAGTGGCGCTTTTCGCCTCGGTATGGCTTACTTTAATTGTTAAGCCTGCTAACAATCAAAAGCTCCCCATCGGCGCTCGTCACGCCTGACCTTTACTACTTACGGAGATCCGCATGAAGCCGTCCGTTATTCTCTATAAAACGCTTCCCGACGACCTGCAGCAACGTCTGGAAAAACACTTTACCGTCACTCAGGTGAAAAACCTGAGCCCTGACACCGTCCAGCAGCACGCGGAAGCCTTTGCCCAGGCGGAAGGTCTGCTGGGGTCGAGCGAAAAAGTTGATGCCGCGTTACTGGAGAAAATGCCCAGGCTTCGTGCGACCTCCACGATCTCCGTCGGCTATGACAACTTCGACGTTGAGGCGCTGAATGCGCGCAAGGTGCTGCTGATGCATACGCCGACCGTGCTGACTGAAACCGTTGCCGATACGGTGATGGCGCTGGTGCTCAGCACATCCCGTCGGGTGGTGGAAGTCGCCAACCGGGTGAAAGCCGGGGAGTGGACGAAAAGCATCGGCCCGGACTGGTTCGGCAGCGATGTGCACCATAAAACGCTGGGGATCGTGGGCATGGGCCGTATCGGGATGGCCCTGGCGCAGCGCGCGCACGCCGGTTTTGGCATGCCGATTCTGTATAACGCCCGCAGCCGTCACCCGCAGGCGGAAGAGCGCTTTAACGCGCGTTACTGCGATCTGGATACGCTGCTGCAGGAAGCCGACTTTGTCTGTCTGATCCTGCCGCTGACCGCCGAGACTCATCACCTGTTCAACGCGGAAAAATTCGCGAAAATGAAGCCTTCCGCCATCTTTATTAATGCAGGGCGCGGCCCGGTGGTCGATGAAAAGGCGCTGATCTCAGCCTTGCAGAAGGGCCAAATCCACGCGGCCGGTCTGGACGTTTTCGAGCAGGAGCCACTGGCGAAAGAGTCGCCGCTGCTCACTCTGCCGAACGTCGTCGCGCTGCCGCATATCGGTTCTGCCACTCATGAGACCCGCTACAATATGGCGGCTTGTGCGGTCGATAATTTGATTGATGCACTGAATGGTCAGGTCGAAAAGAACTGCGTCAATCCGCAGGTGAAGTGAAGGTAAGCTGAAGTAACCCGGGTCGAGGTCAACGCCTGACCCGGGTTGACGAACCGGTTAACGCGTTGCGTTAACTGCCGCCGTCCACGCCTGGTTGAAAGCCTGATGCTGGGCAGCCAGCGGGCCAATCAGCGCGTTGTACTGGCTGGCCTGCTGCGAGGTCGGGAACTGAATCCCGTTTGCCACGAAGCTCACCTGAGTATTTTGCTGAGCGATAAAATCACCCACCTGCACCAGTTGCTGAGTAAAGACCTGCGCGGCAGGAATCAGCGGCTGCAGGGCGTTTGCCGGTGCGGTCACGACTTTGTTGTAAACCTGGTCAAAGACCGGTTTCAGATCGTCACTCTGCTTCAGCGCGCTATGTGCGCCATCGGCCTGCATTTTCGCATTTTCCAGCTGCTGGCTCAGCACGCCCAGCGCGCCGTTTGCCTGGCGCAGCGGTTCACGCTGAGTCACATAATCCTGCGGGACGCGAATCGCATTCACGCTGTCTACGACCGGACGCAGACCTGCATCCATCGCCTGACTTACCTGCTGTGAATAGCCGTAAATCACCGCGTAATCGGAAACAAAAGGACCGAACTGTTTTTTCTGATCGGCAGTCAGCGTCGGCAGACGTTCGCCGCTACGCATTGCCGTATTTTGCAGGAAGTCGATAAACGCTTTGCGCTGATCGCCTTCTTTATCAAAACACCCACTCAGGCTAACCACCATTAATAAGGCCGCAATAGCCGCAAACCAGCGAGAGCAGGACTTTCCTGTCGCCATTTTTTTACTCCTTTCAGCCAAAAAAAGCGCACACAGACACACACGTGCCAGACGCTGACAAGGATAGTCCAGGTCGGCCTTGCAGGATACTCTTTCCTGACAATCTTACGCAGGAAAAACACCGTTGGCGGCGTTTGACGGGCGACCGCGAGCGTCTGTTAAGCCCATCACAATTAACGCCATAACCCGGCCGAGAAAAATGACCAATAACAATTTGATTTTATTATAAATAAAATCATTATTGTGGGGCAAACCCGTGAAAGCGAACGATAATCGCACGCTTCCTGGGCCGACTGCGTTGCCTGAAGCCAGGTTCAGTGATTTGATAAATGAGCGATTAACGGCGATACGTTCGATTATCGCACAAATCACATTAACGACAGCGAGGGAGGCGGTAATCGCCCGGCTCCGTCCCCCGCTCCGGCTGCCAGGAATGCTGTATGAATAAGACAACTATCGATATTCAGGCTTTTATCAACGAACATCCGTTTACGAAGTACCAGTGGATGATTCTGGCCCTGTGTTTTATCACCGTCGCGATGGACGGGTTTGATACCGCCATCATCGGTTTTATTGCCTCCGACCTGGTGCAGGAATGGGGCGTGGAAAAATCTGCGTTAGGCCCGGTGATGAGCGCTGCGCTCGTCGGTCTGGCGGTAGGTGCGCTGACCGCAGGCCCGTTGGCCGACCGCATTGGGCGAAAAAAAGTTCTGCTGATGTCGATTGTGGTTTTCGGTAGCTTTAGTCTGTTGACCGCCTTCGCCACCAGCCTGAATCAACTGACGCTGCTGCGTTTTCTGACCGGCCTCGGGCTGGGCGCCGCCATGCCAAACGCAGCCACGCTGATGAGCGAGTATGCGCCGGAACGCCGTCGCGCTTTGCTGGTCAATCTGATGTTCGTCGGGTTCCCGATGGGATCTTCGCTGGGTGGCTTCCTCTCGGCCTGGATGATTCCGCATTACGGCTGGCAAAGCGTGCTGATACTGGGCGGCGTGATGCCTCTGCTGCTTGCCGTCGCGCTGGTGTTCTTACTGCCGGAATCGGCGCGCTATCTGGTGGTCAAGCGCCAGCCATCGCAGCGTATTGCCACCATTCTGCGTCGTATTGCCCCGCTGCCTGAACAGGTTGAATTCGAGCTGCGCGAAGCCGGACAGGTGAAAGACAAATCGGCCCTTGCGGTTATTTTCTCCCCCCGTTATCTCGTCGGTACCGTGATGCTGTGCATGACCTACTTTCTGGGGCTGCTGATTTTCTATTTATTGACCAGTTGGCTTCCGCTGCTGATTCGCGAAACCGGCGCGTCAATGAGCCAGGCGTCGATTATCACCGCGCTGTTCCCGCTGGGCGGCGGCATCGGGGTGCTGATCCTCGGCGCCCTGATGGACAAAATTAACCCCAATAAAGTGGTCGCCGTAGGCTGGCTGTTGACCGGCGTGTTCGTCTTTCTGGTCGGCTTCTCAACCAACAACCTGGTGTTAATGGGCGTGATGGTCTTTATTGCCGGCAGCATTATGAACGGCGCGCAATCATCCATGCCGGCCCTGGCGGCCGGATTTTATCCCACCCAGGGCCGGGCGACCGGCGTTGCCTGGATGCTGGGTATCGGCCGGTTTGGCGGGATCCTTGGCGCCTTCAGCGGAGCCTTCCTGATGCAGGCGCAGCTCTCCTTCGTGACCATCTTTACCTTGTTGTCGATCCCGGCGTTTTTATCCGCCATCGCGCTGCTGGTGAAATATAAGACCAGCAAGAGCCAGCCGATATCTGCGCAGACGAAAGCCGACAATATGCAAAAAGCCTGACCCTCAGGCCAGCGGGCAACCGCTGGCCTGGCGGATTTATTCGCCGTTTACAAAAGTTTTCCATTGCGACACGTCTGATGATTAATCATCACCTTATCTGCCGTTTTCACCGCCGAATACCCGTTAAGACGATAGGCTGTCTGCACATAATCACTCCCGTGACTATTCTTTGCATTTTTTCTGACTATTCTTAATAGGCTTCACTAAATATCTCTTTTGCTGTGTGACAGAAGGAGTTCTCTATGGAATATAAAGATCCCGTGTTTGAACTGCTTAGCAGCCTGGAACAAATTGTTTTTAAAGATATTTCTCAAACGATCGCCCAGCCTCGTAAGCAGACCGCATTTAGCGAGTTTGAACAGCTTCGCAAAGGCACTGGCCTGAAAATTGATGATTTTGCCAATGCCATGGGCGTCAGCGTGGCGATGGTACAAGAGTGGGAGTCGAGACGGGTGAAGCCGTCATCCACGGAGCTCAAATTAATGCGCCTGATTCAGGCAAACCCACAGCTTTCAAGGCAGCTTATCGACTAAAGTTCTATAATAAGAATCAGGTCTGGTTACGGTCCTGTATCGGGACCGTTTTTATTTCTGTGAAAAAAGGTTTGCTATCGCACCGCAAAAATGAGTTAATGCTCGCAGGTTTGATGTACAGACCACAGAGCATTAGTATAGAGTAGTCCTTGAGCGGTTATCATAGATACCCCGGTAGTGAACTTTCCCTTTATAGCTTCAAATCTGTAGTCCAGACCGTATCGCCGAAAGGTTCATTTATTATTTAAAGGTATTTCGCTATGTCCGGTAAAATGACTGGTATCGTAAAATGGTTCAACGCTGACAAAGGCTTCGGCTTCATCACTCCTGATGACGGTTCTAAAGATGTATTCGTACACTTTTCCGCTATCATGAACGATGGCTACAAATCTCTGGATGAAGGTCAGAAAGTTTCCTTCACCATCGAAAGCGGCGCTAAAGGCCCGGCAGCTGGCAACGTAACCAGCCTGTAAGCTTAAATTAAGCTCAGAATTTAAGATCCCTGCCTCGCGGCGGGGATTTTTTTTATCTGATAATAAAGAACCGCCGCTCATCAGAGGGCGGTTTTTTGTCTTCAAAGCGCTGAGAAATGCCAGCCATTCTCCTGCCACGTCAGAGAGTGGGTCAGCCGCAGTCCGCGCAGAAAATCCTCATCATGAGAGACGACAATCATCGCGCCAGGAAAGGTGGCTAAAGCCGACTCAATGGCCCGAACGGAAGCCAAATCAAGATGATTTGTCGGCTCATCCAGCAGCAGAAGCTGCGCCGCTTCACGCCGCCACAGCACGCAGGCCAGCGCGGCTTTAAGCCGTTCGCCGCCGCTTAAAGCCGACAGCGGCAGATTAATTTTATCCGCGCCCAGCTGCAGCCGGGCAAGACGGCTGCGTAATACCCCCGCCTCCAGCGGGGTATCATCAAGATTCAGGTGCGCCATGACCGACAGCGACAGGTCCAGCTGCGTGAGATGCTGATCCAGCCAGGCCGCATGCACCGACATCCGACACTCGCCGGATAGCGGCGATTCCAGACCGATCAACGTTTTCAGCAGCGTGGTTTTCCCACAGCCGTTGGGGCCACGCAACGCCACGCGCAGCGGCCCGTCAAGACGCCAGTCGAGTGGCGGCATGGCAGAGAATGCCAGCTGCAAAGCCTCGAGGACCAACACCTGTTTGCCAGCGGCAACCTGGCTTCCCGGCAGAGTGAACATCACCGCAGCGTCCTCCTCCACCCGCTCACGGGCCTGAACCACCGCGGCATTTAGCGCACTATTTTGCTCCCGGTGCTGGCGATGCAGTGCGCCAGGCCGCTCCTTCGCCGCCCCTTTATATTTTACCCGTTCAAAAGAGGCGATATTCAGCGTATCCACCACGCGCAGCGTCTGAGCAGAACGTCTCTGGCTGGCATCGTGTTCTTTTTGCATCCGCGCACGCGTGCGACGACGCTCGGTAGCGGCATGGTCTAACGCCGCGCGCGCCGCCTGCTGCTCCGCATCGCGCTGCTGTTGGTAATCGGCATAGTTACCGCCGTAGCTTCGCAACGCACCGGGCGTCAGTTCGAGTATGCGCGACATGCGGGCCAACAGCGCGCGATCGTGGCTGGCTATCAACGCTCCGCCGGACCAGCATTCAAGCTGGTGATACAGCCAGTCGCGCCCCTGCCTGTCGAGGTGATTGGTTGGCTCATCCAGCAGCAGGTAATCGGCCGCGGAGAGAAAGGCGCCGCACAGCAGAGCCTTCACCCGCTCCCCGCCGCTCAATGATGATGCGGGTCGGTCAGGATCGAAATCCGCTAAACCGGCCTGGCGGAAACCTGCGCTCAGGCGATCCGGGAGATCCCAGAAACCTTCGAGGCAATCGACATCGTCAGCCAGAGCCTCACCGCGCCCGAGGCGCTGCAAGGCAGCAAAGTGTGGTCCGTAGCCCAGCAGTGCGTCCAGCGTGGTCTGCGGGGTTATCGTCTGCTGCTGAGCAACACAGGCCAGAGAAACAGGCCGTTCGATATGGCCACCAGAAGGCGCATCGATACCGGCCAGCAGGCGCAGAAGGCGGGTTTTCCCGACGCCATTCCGTCCGACCAGGCCACAGAGGGAATTTTCCAGCGAGATATTCAACGGGCCAAAAAGCGTTTCTCCCGTCGCAAACTGACAGGTGACCTGATGCAAAATAAAAGAGGGGGATTGGGCACAATGGGCCATAAGCACTCCTGAATGAAATTCATACTTCCCCTACAGACGCAGTGCGCCAGCAAGGACCGAATTCAGCAGGTGTGTTTATCCATTTTCAGTGTGCTCTCTGTGAGACGAGGGATTCGTCGGGGCACAGGATAGCCATACTCACCCCTTCATTTCAAGATTATTTTTTCAGCAAATGCGTTCGGGTTGCGCGGCTCTCCCGCAGCAGGAACGTCAAACGGCCTCGAAATCACCCCGTTTCCCACGCTTAATTTTCATTCTGTTTTTTTGAATGAGATGCGCAAATTGTTCCAATTTTAATCGATCGATAATCGTCCTATTATTTATCACATCAGAGCAACAACGCTCTATACCAAACAAAAACACTTAAGGAATACGACCATGAAATCCATCAAAACTTTCGTTGCAGTTTCTGCCCTTTCTCTGATGTCTTTCGGTGCATTCGCACAGAGCGTCAGCGCCACCGCCTCCACGCTGGATCGCGCTGAAGCAAAAATTGCCGCCCAGGCCGCAGAACAAGGTGCCTCTTATAAAATTACCAGCGCCCAGTTCAACAACCGCGTGCACATGACCGCCGAACTGACCAAATAACGTAATCTGCTCTTGCCGGGCCGCCGGTGGTTAACCAGACAGGCGACAACGACAACACGATGAAAAGGAAGATAAAATGAAAAATCTCAGCGTGATCGCTGCCCTGTTTCTGGCCGCTTCATTGTCATCCGGCGCCATCGCCGCAGAGCAGCGTCCCGCGCAACCAGAAGCCGGTTCCAGTATGGATACCTCAGTGCATCAGAACCGTATTAACGTCAGCCACGCTTTTGATAAAGAGAGTCTGACCGCGGGGAATTTGCAGTAAATCTGGCCGCCGAAAAGCGTCAGGGGGGCGAGAGAGTCGCCTACCGCCATAAAAAAACCTGCCCTGGGGCAGGTTTTTTGTTATGCAAAACAGGCGATTATTGCAGCAGGGAAATATCCGCCACCTGCAGGAACAGGTCACGCAGTTTCGACAGCAGCGTCAGACGGTTGATACGGACTTCTTTATCTTCCGCATTCACCATCACGTTTTCGAAGAACTCATCTACCGGTTCGCGCAGGGAAGCCAGTTCGATCAGCGCTTCCTGATAACGGCCTTCGGCGAAGAACGGCTGCAGTTTGTCGCGCAGCACGACCAGATGGGTCGCCAGCTTGATCTCTGCGGCTTCTTTTAGCACGGAGGCGTGAACGGCATCATTCAACGTCTCTTCGGATTTCGCCAGGATATTAGATACGCGCTTGTTGGCAGCTGCCAGCGCGGCCGCTTCTTCCAGAGTGCGGAAGTGAGACACCGCTTTCATGCGCGCGTCGAAATCCGCCGGACGAGTCGGACGACGTGCCAGTACCGCCTGGATGGTGTCGACCGTGTAGCCTTCATCCTGATACCAGGCGCGGAAGCGACCAAGCATGAAGTCAATGACGTCATCAACTACGTTGGCGTTAGTCAGCTTATCACCATACAGACGCGCCGCTTCTTCGGTCAGCGTTTGCAGGTCCAGGTTCAGGTTCTTCTCAACGATGATGCGCAGTACGCCGAGCGCGGCACGACGCAGCGCAAACGGGTCTTTATCGCCCTTCGGATGCTGACCGATGCCGAAGATGCCCGCGAGGGTATCCATCTTATCGGCAATCGCTACGGCACAGGCCACCGGGTTGGACGGCAGATCGTCACCGGCAAAGCGCGGCTGATACTGCTCGTTCAGCGCCACCGCAACATCTTCGGCTTCACCATCGTGACGCGCATAGTGCATGCCCATGATGCCCTGGGTGTCGGTAAACTCGAACACCATGTTGGTCATCAGGTCACACTTGGAAAGCAGGCCCGCACGCGTTGCGTGGTTAACGTCAGCGCCAATTTGACCAGCAATCCAGCCCGCCAGCGCCTGAATACGGTCAGTCTTGTCGCGCAGCGTACCCAGCTGCTGCTGGAACAGCACGGTTTGCAGACGCGGCAGATGATCTTCCAGACGCTTTTTACGGTCGGTGTTGAAGAAGAACTCGGCATCCGCCAGACGCGGGCGCACCACTTTTTCGTTCCCGGAGATAATCTGCAGCGGATCTTTCGACTCGATGTTGGTAACGAAAATAAAGTTCGGCAGCAGTTTGCCGTCGTTGCCGTAGACCGGGAAGTACTTCTGGTCACCCTTCATGGTGTAGACCAGCGCTTCTGCCGGCACCGCGAGGAATTTCTCTTCGAATTTCGCGGTCAGCACTACCGGCCATTCAACCAGAGAGGCCACTTCTTCCAGCAGGCTTTCGCTCAGATCGGCGTTGCCGCCAATTTTGCGCGCCGCTTCTTCGGCATCGGCTTTAATTTTGGCTTTACGCTGCTCGTAGTCAGCAATAACTTTGCCGCGCTCCAGCAGAATTTGCGGGTACTGGTCGGCGTTATCGATGGTGAATTCCGGCTCGCCCATAAAGCGATGGCCGCGAATCACGCGATCGGAGGCAATGCCCAGAATGGTTGCCGGGATGACTTTATCGCCAAGCAGCAGGGTCACGGTGTGAACCGGACGCACGAACTGCACGTCGGAGGCGCCCCAGCGCATCAGTTTCGGGATCGGCAGTTTTGCCAGGGACGTGGCCACCATGTTCGGCAACAGCGCTTCTGCGCTTTCGCCTTTGACATGGGCGCGATACAGCAGCCATTCGCCTTTGTCGGTGACCATGCGCTCGGCCTGGTCAACGGTGATGCCGCAGCCGCGCGCCCAGCCTTCGGCCGCTTTGCTCGGTTTGCCTTCCGCGTCGAACGCGGCAGAAACCGCCGGGCCGCGTTTTTCTACTTCGCGATCGGGCTGCGCCGCCGCCAGGTTAGCGACTTTCAGCGCCAGACGGCGCGGAGCAGCGAACCACTCGACGTTGCCGTGAGCGAGGCCAGCGTTATCCAGCTCCGCGGTAAAGTTCGCAGCAAAAGATTCCGCCAGGCTGCGCAGGGCTTTTGGTGGCAGCTCTTCGGTGCCGATTTCCACCAGGAAAGTTTTTTCAGACATGGCCGCCTCTTATTTATTCTTGTTGCACATCGGGAAGCCCAGGGCTTCACGGGAAGCGTAGTACGCTTCTGCCACGGCTTTGGTCAGGGTGCGAATGCGCAGAATGTAGCGCTGACGCTCGGTGACGGAGATGGCTTTACGCGCGTCCAGCAGGTTGAAGCTGTGGGCGGCTTTCAGAATGCGCTCGTAGGCAGGCAGCGGCAGCGGGTTTTCCAGCGCCAGCAGCTGCTGCGCTTCTTTCTCATACTGCTCGAAGCAGGAGAACAGGAAGTCGACGTCTGCGTATTCAAAGTTATAGGTAGACTGCTCCACTTCGTTCTGATGGAACACGTCGCCGTAGGTGGTTTTACCCAGCGGACCGTCGCTCCAGACCAGGTCGTAAACGCTGTCAACGCCCTGAATGTACATCGCCAGTCGTTCCAGACCGTAGGTGATCTCGCCGGTCACCGGCTTACACTCCAGACCGCCGACCTGCTGGAAGTAGGTGAACTGCGTCACTTCCATCCCGTTCAGCCACACTTCCCAGCCCAGACCCCAGGCACCCAGCGTCGGGTTTTCCCAGTTGTCTTCCACGAAGCGGATGTCGTGAATCGTCGGATCCATACCCAGCTCTTTCAAAGACCCGAGGTACAGCTCCTGAATGTTGTCCGGCGATGGCTTAATGACCACCTGGAACTGATAGTAGTGCTGTAAGCGGTTCGGGTTTTCGCCGTAGCGGCCGTCAGTCGGGCGACGGGAAGGCTGAACATAGGCAGTCGCCATCGGCTCAGGCCCCAGCGCACGCAGACAGGTCATTGGATGAGAGGTGCCGGCGCCAACTTCCATGTCCAGTGGTTGAACAATGGTGCAGCCCTGACGAGCCCAGTAATCCTGTAAGGTCAGGATCAGGCCCTGGAAGGTCCTGGTATCAAACTTTTGCATATTATTTCGTGCTGGATACGTGTGGATTTAAAGGAAGGGATCAGTATACCCGCTGGCTGCGAGATATACAGTACGAAACGGCGCTGTTTAAATAAAATTGCCGAAATTAACGCCATCACGCGGCATCAGGGGCCGATTTAGCGCATAGAAAGATGTAAAAACTGACCATCTGGATCGAAAGAACAGATAAAGCGCTCATTCTGCGATGTCAGACCCGACAGCTCGTAGCTCCCCTGGAACTGCTCGAAGTGGCTGACGTCCACCATACGGGGCCCCGTGCTGTAGCGTTTTGCCGCCTGATCCTTGCACAGTTGCTCCATGTTCAGGGTAATTTGCGGCGTAATCCGGGCACGTTGCGCTTTCTGTACCGGCTGAGGCGGCTGTTGGCTGCAGCCCGCCAGCAGGAGCAATAACAGTCCAGAAAAGAAATATTTCATCACTATTTTCCTCAACCGCCTTGTTAGCAAATTGTTATCGTGCAGGTTACGTGAAATTACCGGGGCATTGTGCGAATCTCTCCGCATCTCTACAAGAGCGTCGCGATAAACTCGGAATTTTCCATTGCGATATGGCCGGTCAGGAGGAGTCAGACCCTCTTTAAGAAGGAGCAACTGAGGTATCGATGCAGGAAAAAATAAACTGGATAACAAGTTTGCGCGGCATCGCATGCCTGATGGTGGTGATGATTCACAGCACAACCTGGTATATCACCCACCCTCACTCCATCAGCTTGCTGGACTGGGATATCGCCAACCTGCTTAATTCGGCTTCTCGCGTCAGCGTCCCGCTGTTTTTCATGATGTCCGGCTATCTGTTTTTCGGTGAGCGCAGCGCCCAACCGCGACATTTTCTGCGGATCGTACTGTGCGTGGCGTTTTACAGCGCCCTGTCCCTGCTCTACATCACGCTGTTCACCCATATCAATGTGGTGCTGTCGCTGAAACATTTGCTGCAAAAGCCGGTGTTCTACCATCTGTGGTTTTTCTTCGCGATTATCGTCATTTACCTGCTCTCGCCGTTGCTGCAGGTTAAGCAGGTCAGCGGCAAGATGCTGTTGATTCTGATGCTGGTAATTGGTCTTCTGGCCAACCCCAACATGGTGTCGGTCAAGGCTGGCGGCATCGAATGGCTACCGCTCAATCTCTATATCAACGGCGATACGTTTTACTATGTTCTGTATGGCGTGCTGGGGCGGGCGATCGGCATGATGGATACCGATAAAAAGTGGCTCACGCTGCTGTGCGCCGCGCTTTTCGCTACCGCAGTGTGGATTATTTCCCGCGGGACATTGCACGAGCTGAAGTGGCGCGGCGACTTCGGCGATACCTGGTACTTGTATTGCGGCCCGGCGGTGTTTGTCTGCGCGATAACCCTGCTCACGCTGGTGAAGAATACCCTTAACACACGCCCGGTCCCTGCCCTGACGCTGATTGCGCGCCATTCGCTGGGGATCTACGGATTTCATGCCCTGATTATTCATGCGTTACGGGCCAGCGGGCTGGAGCTGACGCGCTGGCCGCTGCTGGATATCTTCTGGATATTCGGCGCAGCGTTGGGGGGCAGCCTGCTGCTGTCGACGCTGGTGCAGCGCCTGGATAGCCGACGCCTGGTCAGCTAGCGCGGCGTAAAAGTTAACCCGCCCCATTCGGGGCGGATGTTTATGACGACATCAGAGGCAGAAGCTGCTGATAAATCTGGCGGAACGTTTCGCGGCGCGGCGCATAGTGAGCAACACGCCCGGCATCCGGTCGATGGGCCTGTTCCAGCGGCAGCTGCGGCAGCAGATCTGAAAAAGCCGCCTCTTTATGCTGCGCCAGCTGCGCTAACCGGGCGGCCCCAAGCGCAGGCCCAACGTCGCCACCGGTACGGTAATCCAGCTGCTGGCCACTGATATCAGCCAGCATCTGCCGCCACCAGGCGCTGCGCGCGCCGCCGCCAATCAGAGTGATGCTCTCCGGCGTCACGCCGCAGGCATGCACCACATCCATCCCATCGGCTAATGCGTAACCCACCCCTTCCAGTACCGCACGCGCCAGTTCTGCCGGGCCGTGCTGATGCGTCAGGCCAAAAAAGACGCCTTTAGCATGAGGGTTGTTATGCGGCGTGCGCTCGCCGGAAAGATAGGGCAAAAACCAGATGGGATCGGCATTTTCACGCGCCGATTCCGCCGCCGCCAGCAGCGCAGGAACCGTGCCGAGGCCGGTCAGTTTTGCCGCCCAGTCGAGGCAGGAAGCGGCGCTCAACATCACCGACATCAAATGCCAGCGTCCCGGCAGGGCGTGGCAAAAGCTGTGTACAGCGCTTTCCGGTTTGCTGAGAAACCCGTTGCTGACGGCAAAATAGACCCCGGAGGTTCCCAGGGACAGCATCGCCTGCCCGGCATCCGCCATGCCGACGCCTACCGCACCGGCAGCGTTATCGCCGCCGCCAGCGACCACCAGCGCCTGCGGCATATTCCACGCCTGGGCAATAGCGGGACGCAGCGTTCCCGTCACTTCACAGCCTTCAAATAACGCCGGCATGTTATCGCGGCTCAGGCCGCAAGCGGCGAGCAGCTCATCGCTCCAGTCGCGTTTGGCCACATCCAGCCACATCGTCCCGGCGGCGTCCGACATATCGCTGGCAAATTCACCGGTCATGCGCAGGCGGAGATAATCTTTCGGCAACAGCACCTTATCCACCTGGCGGAAGATATCAGGCTCATGGTGCTGGACCCAGAGCAATTTTGGCGCCGTAAACCCCGGCATCATCAGGTTACCGGCAATTTGCCGCGAGCGGCTTACCGCTTTTTCCAGCTGGACACACTCGTCGCCGCTGCGGCCGTCATTCCACAAAATAGCCGGGCGCAGCACGCGTTGTTGTTTATCCAGCAATGTTGCGCCGTGCATCTGCCCGGCGATCCCCACCGCTTTTACATCGCGCAGCGCGTGCTGTTCAGCCAACGCTTTCATTGCGCGGTCCGTCGCCTGCCACCAGTGCTCGGGGTCTTGCTCGGACCATAGCGGGTGTGGGCGCGATACGGTGAGGGGCGCAGTGTGCGAAGCCAGCACCTCACCTTGCTCATTGAGCAAAATGGCCTTGACGCCCGAGGTGCCCAAATCAATCCCGATGTACATACGGTCTCTCCTTAACAGTGCGCCACGGCTAACCGTGGCGCAAGAAAGCGTGCTCTCACTCATACCCGGCGGCGCCGGGTAGCCTTATTACTTATCAAAGAGATAATGGTTAACCAGGTTTTCCAGCTGCTCCTGATGACCGCTCTGATGCTGGGGAGCCAGATTATGCTGCGCCGCGTACTGTGCAATCTCCGTCAGCGTCATCTGCCCTTTCAGGATTTGCTGCCCCAGGTCGCCATTCCAGCCGGCATAGCGCTTCGCGACCCGCTTATCCAGCTCGCCCTCTTCGATCATACGGGCCGCCACTTTCAGCGACAGCGCCATCGTATCCATCGCCCCAATATGACCATAGAACAGATCGTATTTATCGGTGCTCTGACGACGAACTTTGGCATCAAAATTCAGGCCGCCGGTGGTAAAGCCACCTGCTTTAAGAATTTCATACATCACCAGGGCATTCTCTTCCACGCTGTTCGGGAACTGATCGGTATCCCAGCCCAACTGCGGGTCGCCGCGGTTGGCATCCACGGAGCCGAACAGACCCAGCGCAATGGCGGTCGCAATCTCATGGTGGAAAGAGTGTCCGGCCAGGGTCGCATGGTTCGCTTCGATATTCAGTTTGATCTCTTTTTCGAGACCAAACTGCTTGAGGAAACCATAGACGGTAGAGGCGTCATAATCGTACTGATGTTTGGTCGGCTCCTGCGGTTTTGGCTCAATCAGCAGCGTGCCCTGGAAGCCGATTTTATGTTTGTGCTCCACCACCAGCTGCATAAAGCGGCCAATTTGCTCACGCTCCTGGCGCAGATCGGTATTGAGCAGGGTTTCGTAGCCTTCGCGGCCGCCCCACAGGACATAGTTTTCCCCGCCCAGTTTGTGTGTGGCATTCATGGCGGTCACTACCTGAGTCGCCGCCCAGCTGAAAACCTCCGGATCCGGATTGGTCGCCGCCCCTGCGCCGTAACGCGGGTTGGTAAAGCAGTTTGCCGTCCCCCACAGCAGCTTCACGCCGCTCTGTTCTTGCTTCGCCGCCAGTACGTCAACCATCCGGGCAAAATTGTCCAGATACTCCTTCAACGATGCCCCTTCCGGAGAGACATCCACATCATGGAAGCAGTAGTACGGCACATTCAGCTTATGGAAAAACTCAAAGGCGACATCGGCTTTACGTTTCGCCATTTCCAGCGCGTCGCCCGGCTGCTGCCACGGACGATTGAAGGAGCCCACGCCAAACATATCTGCCCCGTTCCAGCAGAAGGTGTGCCAGTAGCAGGCGGCAAACCGCAGATGCTCTTCCATGCGCTTGCCCAGCACCATCTCGTCCGGGTTATAGTGACGGAACGCGAGCGGGTTGGTGGTTTTTGGGCCTTCATAACGTACGCGATCGAGTTGATCGAAATAGGTTTGCATAATGAACTCCATATTCAGGGATGCGGCGGATAACAAGTCATAAGCCAATATAGAATTCATGTTTTGCTTTCCTCAATTACGTTATTTCACACCGCGATTGAGAGAATCCACAAACGTGCGCCAGATCGCACAACTGAATATTATCAACGGCCTCCCCACCTTCGTTTCAATGACATATCAATGATATAGCTATTTTATTTATTTTTAAAAACCAGATCGCGGTCATAAATCAGAAAACAAACTAAATTTCGTAATCCCAAAATAAGCACAGATAATTGCCAGTCTTCCTTTAGCTGTTAAGAATCTACTACGTATCAGGCCGTTTCTTTACCCCGTTCGTCTTATCCTGCACTTTACAAAAAAGGCTGATTATTATGAAGATAAAGAACCTTTGCCTCACGCTCTGTGCTTCGCTCCTGCTGACCAGTATGGCGGGGATGGCGAAAGAAGTTAAGATTGGTATGGCCATTGACGATCTCCGCCTTGAGCGCTGGCAGAAAGACCGTGATATATTTGTCAACAAAGCCGAATCATTAGGTGCCAAAGTATTTGTTCAGTCCGCCAATGGTAATGAAGAAACACAAATGTCGCAAATTGAAAATATGATAAACCGCGGCGTTGATGTTCTGGTTATTATTCCCTACAACGGTCAGGTCTTAAGCAATGTGATTAAAGAAGCCAAACAGGAAGGCATTAAAGTTCTGGCCTATGATCGCATGATCAACAACGCAGATATTGATTTCTATATTTCCTTTGATAATGAAAAAGTGGGCGAAATGCAGGCCCAAAGTCTGGTGGCTAAAACTCCTCAGGGAAATTACTTTCTGATGGGGGGTTCTCCGGTGGATAATAACGCCAAGCTGTTCCGTGCCGGACAAATGAAAGTCCTCAAGCCTTATATCGACGAAGGTAAAATTAAGATCGTTGGCGACCAGTGGGTTGACGGCTGGCTGCCGGAAAATGCATTAAAAATTATGGAGAACGCCCTCACCGCTAACAATAACAAAATCGACGCGGTTGTCGCTTCTAACGATGCCACCGCCGGCGGCGCGATTCAGGCATTAAGCGCGCAGGGTCTGGCGGGGAAAGTCGCCATTTCCGGCCAGGATGCCGACCTTGCTGGCGTCAAGCGCATTATTTCCGGCACGCAGACCATGACCGTCTATAAACCGATTACCACCCTTGCCACTACCGCCGCTGAAATTGCCGTCGAGCTCGGCAATGATAAAGCGCCGCATGCTGATACCACGTTGAATAACGGACTTAAAGATGTCCCGTCCCGCCTGCTCACCCCGATCGAAGTGAATAAAGACAATATTGAACAGACGGTCATCAAAGACGGTTTCCACAAAAAGAGCGAATTATAACTCCTGACGCCCCTCGCCGGGGCGTCATTCTCGTCCAGCCGGATATCGCTTATGCGGAGCATGTATGTCCTGGTTACTAGAAATGAAAAATATCACCAAAACCTTCGGAACCGTGAAGGCGGTAGATAATATCAGCCTGCGACTTAACGCCGGGGAAGTGGTCTCACTTTGCGGCGAAAATGGTTCTGGTAAATCCACGCTCATGAAAGTCCTGTGCGGAATTTATCCGCACGGTAGCTATGACGGTGAGATTATTTTCGCCGGTGAAACGCTTAAGCCCAATCATATTCGCGACACCGAACGCAAGGGTATCGCTATTATTCACCAGGAGCTCGCGCTGGTTAAACACCTGAGCGTTCTGGAGAATATTTTTCTTGGTGCGGAAATCTCCCGCTATGGTCTCCTTGATTATGAAACCATGACTCTGCGCTGCCAGAAGCTGCTGGCGCAGGTGAATTTGACCATTTCACCCGATACCCGCGTCGGCGATCTCGGCCTTGGGCAGCAACAGCTGGTTGAAATTGCCAAAGCGCTCAATAAGCAGGTGCGTTTATTAATACTTGATGAACCCACCGCCTCATTAACCGAGCAAGAAACGGCCATTCTGCTGGATATCATTCGCGATCTGCAGGCCCACGGTATCGCCTGTATTTATATTTCCCACAAATTGAATGAGGTGAAAGCCATCTCTGACACCATTTGCGTCATTCGCGACGGCCAGCATATCGGCACCCGCGACGCCAGCGGCATGAATGAAGATGATGTGATAACCATGATGGTTGGCCGCGAACTCACCGCCCTTTACCCGAACGAGCCGCACGACTGCGGCGATGAAATTCTACGCGTCGAGCATTTAACCGCCTGGCATCCGGTCAACCGGCACATTAAGCGGGTCAACGATATCTCTTTTTCATTGCATCGCGGTGAAATCCTCGGCATTGCCGGGCTGGTCGGCGCCGGGCGTACCGAGGCCGTCCAGTGCCTGTTTGGTGTCTGGCCGGGGCGCTGGGAAGGGAAAGTGTTCATTGACGGTCAACCGGTGGCTATCCACCACTGCCAGCAGGCTATCGCCCACGGTATTGCCATGGTCCCTGAGGACCGCAAAAAAGACGGGATCGTGCCGGTAATGGCGGTGGGTAAGAACATCACTCTGGCGGCGTTAAGTCAGTTTACCGGCCGGCTAAGCAGCCTGGATGACGCCGGGGAGCAGCACTGCATCCAGCAATCCATCCAGCGGCTGAAAATCAAAACGTCATCGCCTGAGCTGGCCATTGGCCGCCTGAGCGGCGGCAATCAGCAGAAAGCGATTCTGGCCCGCTGTCTGTTGCTGAATCCGCGCATCCTGATTCTCGATGAACCCACTCGCGGCATCGATATCGGCGCGAAATACGAAATCTACAAATTGATTAATCAGCTGGTGCAGCAGGGGATCGCCGTCATCGTCATCTCATCAGAACTGCCGGAAGTTCTCGGGTTAAGCGATCGGGTGCTGGTGATGCATGAAGGCAAGCTGAAAGCCAATTTAGTCAATCATCATCTGACCCAGGAACAGGTGATGGAAGCCGCGTTGAGGAGCGAACACCATGTCGAAAAACACGTCGTCTGAGATAAAAATCATCCCGCCCGCCCCTGCCGGTGTGTCTGGATTCAAAGGGCTGAACCTACAGGTTTTCGTGATGATCGCCGCGATTGTGGTGATTATGCTGTTCTTCACCTGGGCTACCGAAGGAGCCTATTTAAGCGCGCGAAACATTTCTAACCTGCTGCGGCAGACGGCGATTACCGGCATCCTGGCGGTCGGGATGGTTTTCGTCATTATTTCCGCCGAGATCGATCTTTCCGTGGGCTCGATGATGGGGCTGCTCGGCGGCGCGGCGGCGATTTTTGACGTCTGGCTCGGCTGGCCGCTGCCGTTGACCATTGCGGTCACGCTGGTGATGGGGCTGGTACTCGGCGCCTGGAACGGCTGGTGGGTCGCCTACCGCAAAGTCCCGTCGTTTATCGTCACCCTCGCCGGGATGCTGGCGTTCCGCGGCATTCTGATCGGTATTACCAACGGCACCACCGTCTCTCCCACCAGCCCGGCCATGTCGCAAATTGGACAAAGCTATCTGCCTGACGGACTCGGTTTCGGCATCGGCGTCATCGGCATGGCGGCCTTTATTGTCTGGCAATGGCGCGGTCGCCTGCGTCGTCAATCCCTGGGATTAACCACACCCGCGCCAACCTCGACGGTGGCACGCCAGAGCATTACTGCGGTTATCGTGCTCGGCGCCATCTGGCTATTAAACGATTATCGCGGCGTCCCCACGCCGGTTCTCATCCTGGCAGCTCTGCTGCTGGCGGGAATGTTTATGGCCACCCGAACAGCCTTTGGCCGGCGAATTTATGCCATTGGCGGTAATCTGGAAGCGGCACGCCTGTCCGGGATTAGCGTTGAACGCACCAAGCTGGCCGTTTTCGCCATCAATGGTCTGATGGTGGCCATCGCCGGTCTGATCCTCAGCTCGCGTCTGGGCGCCGGTTCGCCTTCAGCCGGTAACATTGCCGAGCTGGATGCTATCGCCGCCTGCGTCATCGGCGGCACCAGCCTCGCCGGTGGGGTAGGTAGCGTCGCCGGAGCCGTCATGGGGGCATTTATCATGTCGGCGCTGGATAATGGTATGAGCATGATGGACGTCGCCACCTTCTGGCAGTACATCGTCAAAGGCGCCATTTTACTGCTGGCAGTATGGATGGATTCGGCGACGAAGCGCAGAACATAAGCCAGCTAAAGGGAAGAATGCCCGAATTCTATGCGCTACCACCAGATTTACGCATAAGACGCTTGTCATTATTCGGGCATTGGCCGGTATTGTATGGCCAGAAAGAGAGACCAGGAAAAGAGACTATGTTTGCAAAGCGCCACCGTATTACGCTGCTATTCAATGCCAACAAAGCCTACGACCGGCAGGTGGTCGAGGGGGTAGGAGAATATTTACAGGCATCGCAACAGGAATGGGATATCTTCATTGAAGAGGATTTTCGGGCGCGTATTGAGAATATCAGGGAGTGGCTGGGCGACGGCGTGATTGCTGATTATGACGACCCGGAAATCGAAAGACTGCTGGCCGACGTCGAGGTCCCGATTGTCGGCGTCGGCGGCTCCTACCATCGCCCCGAATGCTATCCCCCGGTGCACTATATTGCGACGGATAACGCCGCGCTGGTCGAAAGCGCCTTCCTGCATCTGAAAGAAAAAGGCGTCCAGCGCTTCGCCTTTTACGGGCTACCCACCTCCAGCGGAAAACGTTGGGCTGTCGAGCGCGAACACGCGTTTTGCCAGCTGGTCGCGAAGGAGAAATATCGCGGCGTGGTTTATCAGGGACTCGAGACCGCACCGGAAAACTGGCAACACGCGCAGAACCGCCTCGCGGACTGGCTGCAAACGCTCCCTCCGCAAACCGGAATTATCGCCGTGACCGATGCCCGCGCCCGTCACGTGCTTCAGGCCTGCGAGCTGCTGCATATCCCGGTGCCGGAAAAGCTGTGCGTCATCGGTATTGATAATGAAGAGCTGACCCGCTACCTGTCACGCGTCGCGCTCTCCTCCGTCGCGCAGGGGACCCGGCAGATGGGTTACCAGGCGGCCAAGCTGCTGCATCGACTGCTGGATAAAGAGCCTCTGCCGCTGCAGCGCCGGCTGGTGCCGCCGATGCGCGTCGTTGAACGGCGCTCCACGGACTATCGCTCGCTCACCGACCCGTCGGTGATTCAGGCGATGCACTATATCCGCAATAACGCCTGCAAGGGCATCAAGGTCGAACAGGTGCTGGATGCCGTCGGCATCTCCCGCTCTAACCTCGAGAAGCGCTTCAAGGAGGAGGTCGGCGACACCATTCACTCCATCATTCACCGCGAGAAACTCGAAAAGGCCCGCAGCCTGCTGGTCTCCACCACGCTGTCGATTAATGAAATTTCGCAAATGTGCGGCTATCCATCGCTGCAATATTTCTATTCGGTATTTAAGAAAGAGTACGACGTGACGCCGAAGGAGTACCGGGATCGGCACAGTGAAGTGATGATGTAGAGCCAGTGAGATCGAAAAGAAAAATGCCCGGGGCTTACGCGCCGGGCATTCGCTATTACATATGGGCAGCAATCAGCCGCTGGTTGTCCTGATACATCGCGAAGAGATAGTTGTTGTAGCTCGACCCTTTCGTCGAATAGCCCTTCAGCTTATGAATCATGGTGCTGGCCGTCACTTCCTGATCCGTTTTACGCAGCTGCGCGCGGGATTTACGGAAGGACTTGTATGCCGGATGGGTGTTCAGGTTCGTCACGTAAGCCTGTACAGACTCCTCCACGGAATCAAACTGGGAGTAGCCTTTCATCGCACCGCGGCAGTTTCCGCCGCCGCATTTCATACCAAACAGATTGTTGTTCATGCGCGCCAGTTTGGACGTACCCCAGCCGCTTTCCGCCGCCGCCATGGTCGCCACCATGCTGTTCGGAATGATGTCGACGCGCTCCATCAGCGTGTTCCATGGAATATGGCGGGTGTTGCCAGACCATTTCACTTTATAGCGTGCAGTAATATCCTTCAGGCGCGAGCGCTCTGTCGGTGACCAGCGCGAATCGTATTGCTTGGCAACAAGCCAGTTACGATCGGCGGTAATCACCTGATTTTGTTTAGTAATATAAGGCATTACTGTCCGGAGAAACGCTTTTTTCCTTGGGGTTCCGGAAGGGTATTTTCGCAAATCAGGAAGTGAACTACTCTTTACACTATTGCGAGAATACTCTTGTTTACTGCTTACCTTAACTTGACTACTTTTCTTTACTTGTGAGGCTTTATGACTCGTTGTTGCTGTGTGGGTTGTTGCCAACACACTACCTGAAAATATGCAGGTAAGTAACATGAGTATCGCAGCCCCATATCGTCGCATGGGAATCGATATCATTAGGTCTCCTGGTCGGATTTAATCATTCCAACACCTTGTTTTACGCAAAAAAACGTTAATTGAGTCGCGAATAGTATCAAAAATACCCAGTGAGAGCACTAACAGAAATAGTCCAATTCCTAAAAGCTGTCATCTGAAATCGGTTTCCGCGCCGTCATCAGGGGGCGAAAATGCTAGCGCCGTCTCATTTTTTGCCTGTTTTTTGACCTCTGTCACTCACCCCTTTTTGTCATCCCTGCAAAAGCGCAGGTGGGATGAGTTCATTATCCGGATTGCCGGGCAAACTGAACAAAAAACCGCTCACAGGACTCCAGAATGAAACTCGCTGCGCTCGCGTCGCTCTTGTTGCCAGGAATGGCCTTCGCCGCCTGGACCACCGCCGATTTCCCGGCCTTTACCGAAGAGGGCACCGGCAGGTTTATCAGTCAAAACGAGGTGGCGAAGGGTACACGTCCGCTACAAATTAATTTTGACCAACAGTGCTGGCAGCCCGTCGGAGCCATCAAACTCAACCAGATGCTGTCCATGGAACCCTGCCGCGGCACCCCGGCACAATGGCGGGTCTTCCGCGAAGGTCGCTACACGCTTGAAGTGGATACCCGCTCCGGTACGCCGACGCTGATGCTTTCTCTGGAGGAAAAAGAGGCGGCGACAGCTTCCGCGCCGCAGCTGCGTCAGTGTCCAAAATGGGATGGTAAGCCGCTAACGCTGGATGTCAGCAAGACCTTTGCCGAGGGTAGCAAAGTCCGTGATTTCTACAGCGGCAATGTCGCCACGGTCAGCGCCGGGAAAATTACGCTGCAGCCGGCCCCCAACAGCAACGGTTTACTGCTCCTTGAGCGGGCAGACACCACCGCCGACGCCCCCTTCAACTGGCATAACGCCACGGTCTATTTCGTGCTGACCGACCGTTTCGTCAACGGCAACCCGGCCAACGACAACAGTTATGGGCGGCACAAAGACGGTATGCAGGAAATCGGCACCTTCCACGGCGGCGACCTGCAAGGGCTGACCAGCAAACTCGACTACCTGAAAGAGTTAGGCGTTAACGCGCTGTGGATAAGCTCGCCGCTGGAACAAATTCACGGCTGGGTCGGCGGCGGAACCAAGGGCGATTTCCCGCATTACGCCTATCACGGCTACTACGCCCAGGACTGGACAAAGCTGGATGCCAATATGGGTACCGAGGAGGATTTGCGTCGCCTTGTCGATGAGGCGCACAAGCGCGGTATCCGCATCCTGTTCGATGTGGTGATGAACCACACTGGCTATGCCACCCTCGCCGATATGCAGGAGTTCAAATTCGGCTCGCTGTATCTGCAGGGCGACGAGTTGAAAAAAACGCTCGGGGAACACTGGACCAACTGGAAACCCGGCCCGGGCCAGACCTGGCACAGCTTCAACGACTACATCAACTTCAGCGATAAAGCCGGCTGGGAAAAATGGTGGGGGAAAAAGTGGATTCGTACCGATATCGGCGACTACGACAACCCAGGCTTTGACGATCTGACCATGTCCCTGGCCTTCCTGCCGGATCTGAAAACCGAATCGACCACCCCTTCCGGGCTGCCGAATTTCTATCAACAAAAGCCTGATACGGCGGCAAAAGTGATTCCAGGCTATACGCCGCGCGATTATCTGACCCACTGGTTGAGTCAGTGGGTACGTGATTACGGCATTGACGGTTTCCGCGTCGATACCGCCAAACACGTCGAGCAAGCCGCCTGGCAACAGTTGAAAACCCAGGCCACTGCGGCGCTGGCGGAATGGAAAAAGGCCAATCCGGATAAAGCGCTGGATAACGCGCCGTTCTGGATGACCGGTGAAGCCTGGGGCCATGGGGTGATGCAGAGCGATTACTACCGCCACGGTTTTGATGCGATGATTAACTTCGACTACCAGGATCAGGCGGCGAAAGCATCAGGCTGTCTCTCCAGTATTGACCTGACCTGGCAGCAGATGGCGGATAAACTGCAGACGTTTAACGTTCTGAGCTATCTCTCATCCCACGACACGCGTCTGTTCCGTGAAGGCGGCAGCACTGCGGCAGAACTGCTGCTGCTCGCGCCAGGCGCGGTACAGCTCTTCTATGGCGATGAGTCCGCGCGGCCGTTCGGGCCTACCGGCTCAGATCCGCTGCAGGGGACACGTTCGGATATGAACTGGCAGGACGTCGAGGGTAAAGCCGCGCTCAGCGTCACCCACTGGCAGAAGCTCGGCCAGTTCCGCGCCCGCCACCCGGCAATCGGGATGGGCAAACAAACCACGCTCTCTATGCCGCAAGGTTACGGTTTCGTCCGTGAAAACGCCGATGACAAAGTCATGGTGGTATGGGCAGGCCAACGATAACCCCTTTTCTGATGGCTCCCCGGTCTCCCCGGGGAGCCTTTACAGAATAAAAAACTAATATCTATCTATAATCCAGCATAAAAATGAAATCCTCGACATTCCTGCCGATTTGCACCGCATCGAGGCTGGCGTTATGGTTATCCACTTTCCAGGAAGACCGATAGATTATCCGCAATGACATTTTCACTTTTCGGCGACAAATTCACCCGTCATTCAGGCATCACCCGCTTGATGGAAGACCTCAATGACGGCCTGCGCACTCCGGGCGCTATTATGCTGGGCGGCGGTAATCCCGCGCAGATCCCGGAAATGAACGAATACTTCCAGACCCTGCTGGCTGACATGCTCGCCAACGGCAAAGCCCTTGATGCGCTTTGTAATTACGACGGTCCGCAGGGAAAAAGCGAGCTTCTGACCGTGCTGGCGCAGATGCTGCGCGAAGAACTGGGCTGGGAGATTGAACCACAGAATATTGCACTAACAAATGGCAGTCAGAGTGCATTTTTCTACTTGTTTAACCTCTTTGCCGGACGCCGTGCGGATGGCACCACCCGCAAAGTCCTGTTCCCGCTGACGCCGGAATATATCGGCTACGCCGACTCGGGTCTCGAAGAGGATCTGTTTGTCGCCACCCGCCCGAATATTGAGTTGCTGCCAGAAGGCCAGTTTAAATACCACGTCGATTTTGAACACCTGCAGGTCACGGAAGAGACGGGGATGATTTGCGTCTCTCGCCCGACCAACCCGACCGGTAACGTGATTACCGACGAAGAGCTGATCAAGCTGGATGCGCTGGCCCACCAACACGGCGTTCCGCTGGTGATTGATAACGCGTATGGCGTGCCTTTCCCGGGAATTATTTTCAGCGACGCCAGGCCGCTCTGGAACCCGAATATTGTACTGTGTATGAGCCTGTCCAAACTGGGCCTGCCGGGCAGTCGCTGCGGGATCATCGTGGCCAATGAGAAAATCATTACCGCCATCAGCAACATGAACGGGATTATCAGCCTTGCGCCCGGCGGAATGGGGCCGGCGATGATGTGCGAAATGATCAAACGCCATGACCTGCTGCGCCTGTCAGAAACGGTCATCAAGCCGTTCTACTACCAGCGCGTACAGGAAACTATCGCCATTATTCGCCGCTATCTGCCGGAAGATCGCTGCCTGATTCATAAACCTGAAGGGGCGATTTTCCTCTGGCTGTGGTTTAAAGATCTGCCGATCTCCACCGAACTGCTGTACCAGCGGCTGAAAAAACGCGGCGTATTGATGGTGCCGGGCGACTACTTCTTCCCGGGGCTGGATAAACCCTGGCCGCACACGCACCAGTGCATGCGCATGAACTACGTGCCGGATCCGCAAAAAATCGAAGCGGGGGTGCAAATCCTCGCCGAAGAGATTGAGCGGGCCTGGGGTGAACAGGGCGCGTAATCGCACGTTTTGTCGCCCGCCTAAATCGCCAGCGCCGTCCGCCGACGGCGCTCGCCGCTTAATCTCTCCAGCTCCGCCGACGTCATGCAGTACAGCGCCTGGGTCGGACAGGCCGCCACGCAGGCCGGGCCGTCTTCGCGATGGCCGCACAAATCGCATTTCAACGCCTGTACGCCATCGTCGGTCATCAGCACGGACATCGCGCCGTACGGACAGGCCAGCATACAGCTTTTGCAGCCAATACAAAGGGATTGTTCAACGTACACCGCGCCGCTGACCCGGCTAATCGCCCCCACCGGGCAGACGTTGGCGCAGGGCGCATCTTCGCAATGATGGCAGGTCACGGCGGTTGTAAAAGACCCGCTCTTCACCACCCAAATGCGGGCGCTGAAGGCTTTTGGAGAAAGTGCGGCGCAATCCTGATTTGCCTGGTGTGACACCACGCAGGCGACTTCGCAGGTACGACAGCCAATGCATTTAGCCGAATCCGCAATGATAAAACGGTTCATTTTCCACCCCGCCTGACGTTGATTAGCGTCAGAGTGCCAGAAAACGAACCGCCTTCGCTTTGATCCTGGCGGGGATTGTTGCCAGATCTGTCATCTGCCTAACCGCATCTGGCTTTTTGCCTACACGCGTAAGGTAAATCCCAGTTCGTTAGAGATGGCCTGTGCCGTGTCGCGCAGCGGCTTGAGCAGATTTTTCTCACCAATCTGTTTTAGACGTGACGTCGAGAGTGAGATGGAGATGGCATACGGCACACGGTGTTGAATATCAAACACCGGAACAGCAATGCAGGAAACGCCAAGCTCATTCTCTTCGCGGTCCATCGCCATCACGCTTTCACGAATTTGCGCCAGCTCATCGTACATCGCAGGTAGCCCCGTAATGGTGTTGCGCGTCAGAGGCTGAATCTGCTCCTGATGCGTCTCCCAGTACTCTTTCACATATTCCTGCTGACCAAACGCCATGTAAATCTTACCCATTGCCGAACAGTACAGCGGCATATGTTGGCCGATATAAGCGCGGGTACGCAGCATCCCGGTCGTCGGTTCCAGCTTATAAATCAGAATGGCGTGATCGTCCTCACGGCTGGAGAAGTTGATGGTTTCCCCGGTAGAGAGGTTTAGCGCTTCCAGATGCGGCGCCGCCACGTGGATAATATTCAGCGACGTCAGGGCTTTTTGACCGACGGCGATAAATTTCGTGGTTAAACGGTAACTCCCGGCGGCGGGCGCGGGAGTGACGTAGCCACAGGATTGCAGCCCTTGTAGTAATCGGTGCACGGTGCTTTTGTTCAGCCCGGCCAGTTCTGAAAGATGCGCCAGCGGGCAACCGTTGGGGTAATTGCTTAAGATTTCTATCAACATCAAACCGCGAAACAAGCTTTGGCTTCCAGCCGGCCGCTCTTTCTCCGGCGTGTTTTCACTCTCTTTTGTGTTCATCGCTTCCGCTCTCCATTCTGTGGCGACCTGATGGTAGCGCAAAGTGTGTTTCACTTCACGATCTGAACAGAAATTTTGTAATTAACTGATTTTATTGAATTTCAAAAACATCCTCCCCGATTGCTTTGTGAAATCATGATCGATATATTTGAAATCAGATTTCGCATAGTGAAATTTATAGATTGCAAAACGTTCTTATTCCCTCAGCGGGAGGTCACCTTAAATGGCAGAAGCAGCAGTGTTGTCTCCGTTGTTATCCATGCGCCACATCATCAAGCGCTTTGGTGGAAATGTGGCGGTCAATAACGTCAGTCTGGATATTTATCCGGGCCAGGTTGTGGCGCTGCTGGGAGAAAACGGTGCCGGCAAATCGACGTTGATTAAGGTGCTGGCTGGCGTCTATTCCCGTGATGGTGGCGAGATCCTGTTTCGCGGTCAGCCGGTGGATTCTGCCGCCGCGTTACGTCAGGGCAACGAACAGCCTATCGCCTTTATTCATCAGGATTTAGGCCTGGTAGAGTGGATGACCATCGCCGAAAACATGGCTCTGGTGATGGGGTTTCCCCGTCGCTTCGGCCTGATTGACTGGGCGGCCACCAAACGCCAGGCGCAAAAAGCGCTGGAAGATATCGGCATTCAGCTCGATCCGGATGACCGCGTGTTTGACCTTTCCCGCACCGAAAAATCCCTGCTGGCGATTGCCCGCGCGGTGGCAGTTGACGCCTCGGTGCTGGTGCTCGATGAACCGACAGCCTCGCTGCCTGCCGACGATGTACGCCACCTGTTCCGCGTCATGAACATCCTGCGCGAGAAGCAGGTAGGCATGATTTACATCACCCACCGCCTGGATGAGGTGATGGAGATGGCTGATACCGTTTGCGCCATGCGCGACGGCTGCTACGCCGGGGGCGGCGATATCGGCCGCTACAGCCTGCGTGGTCTGGTCGAACTGATTGTGGGCGAAAGCCTGCGCGATGACCAGCGTCAGGCCTTACCTGATGCCAGCGCCCCGGTGCTGTTGAAAATGGACCATGTCAAAGTGGGCGATACCGGGCCGGTCTCCTTCGAGCTGCGTGCCGGTGAGATGGTGGCACTCGCCGGTCTGCGTGGCGCCGGCCAGGAAGAGATTGGACGTTTACTGTTTGCCTGCCGGACGCAGGAAAGTGGACAAATCACTTTAAACGGCGTGCCGTTTACGGCGACAACACCAGGGGAGGCGATGTCCGCAGGCGTCTCTTTTGTCGCGGGCGACCGTCTTCATGAAAGTCTGATCCCGGGCATGATGGTGCGTGAAAACCTGTTTATGAACCCCTGTAAACACGGCCATGCGCTGCTTTCCCGCTATAACGAAAAAAGCGAAGCGCCGCTGAGCCGGGAGAAAATCCGCCAGTTCGACGTGCGCCCTTCGCAGATAAATATTGAAATCAGTGCACTGTCGGGCGGCAACCAGCAAAAAGTGGTAATGGCACGCTGGCTTTCGCTCAATGCCCCTCTGCTCATCCTGGAAGATCCTTCTGCTGGCGTTGACGTGGGCGCACGCGCAGAAATTTACGATTTACTCAATCAGGCGCTGCAAAACGGCGTTGCCATTCTGGTCATCTCCAACGACCTGGAAGAGGTGGCGCACATCTGTAACCGGGCGCTGGTGTTTAACCGCGGGCAGATCGTCGGCGAACTTCTCAACCAGGATGTCACCTTTGCCAGATTGCTTGAGCTGGCATCGGGCAGCGGCACCATACATTAAGTCGGAGTGCGTTATGGCTAAAACATCAATGAAATCGACGGCCCTGGAATCACGCGTATCACTTCATGAACACGGTGCGGCCACCTGGCTTGGACAATTGACCACCCGTTACGGTTTACCCGCGATCTGCGTGGTGCTGGTTATCGTTTTTTCACTGACAACGCCTTCGTTTGCCTCCCTGTTGACGTTGCAGGCGATTCTCGACAGCAAATCGAAAATCGCCCTGCTGGCGCTGGCAGCAACCATTCCGATGATTGTCGGCAAAATCGACCTGAACGTCGGCTTCGGGATCGTGCTCTGGCACATCCTCGCCATCACTTTGCAGGTTGAATATGGTTTCTCCTGGCCCGCCGCGGTGGCGATCGTGCTGCTGCTCTCCGCGCTCTACGGGTTGCTGAACGGTATTCTGGTGGCGCTGGCGGATATCGACAGCTTTGTTGCGACCCTGGGTTCCGGTACGGTGCTGTACGCCGTCGCGCTCTGGCACTCTGGCGGTCGGCAGATCGTCGGTGACCTACCGGACGCCTTTATCGCCCTGCATCACTCCGACCTGTTCGGCATTCCGGTGGTGGCCTTCTACGTCCTTTTTGCCGCCGTGGTGCTGTGGATTATCACCGAACATACCCCGATTGGTCGCTGCATGTATGCGGTGGGCGGTAACCCGGTCGCCGCAGCGCTCAACGGCATTTCCGTTAATCGGTACATCATCGGGGCATTTATTACTTCCAGCACCTTAACCGGCTTTACCGGGGTGATCATCGCCGCCGAGCAGGGCGTGGGCCAGGCCAGCGTCGGTATGGATTATCTGCTCCCGGCTCTGGTGGGCGCGTTCCTCGGCAGCACCACCATTCGTCCCGGCCGGGTGAACGTCTGGGGCACGGTGGTAGGTATTGCGGTGCTGGCGATTGGTATTGCGGGCATCCAGCAGTTCGGCGGCGCGTTTTGGGTCGAACCGCTGTTTAACGGCGCGACACTGCTGCTGTCGATTACCCTGGCAGGCTACGCCCAACGCCGTCGGGCATTAAATAAGAAACTGGTGCAGCGGGCACAATCGCCAGCATCAGGCTCCTCCGTTACCCAATGACTCTCGCGTAAGGAACTGAAAATGAATAACAAAATAGTTCAATACTGTCTGGCTGCCGGGTTGATGATGGCAAGTGGTTTCAGCCTCGCCGACGATACCTTTGTTCAGCAGGCGAAAACGGCGATTGCCAAAGCGACCGCGCCAGTCACCGCATGGGACGGCCCAACCCAGGGCCCGGTGCTGCAGCCTAATAAGAAGATCATTTTCATCGCCTCGGACATGAAAAACGGCGGCGTGCTGGGCGTTAAAGAGGGTCTGGAAGAAGCGGCGAAAACCGCAGGCTGGCAGCTGGATGTGCTGGATGGCGCAGGTTCGGTGAAAGATCAACTGGCGGCACTAAACCAGGCGATCGCCCGCAAACCGGACGGTATCGTCATTGGCGGCTGGAACCCGAACGTCGCCAAAATTCCGCTGAAAAAAGCGGTGAAAGAGGGCATCGTGCTGACCGCATGGCACGCGGTTCCCGCGCCTGGCCCGGTTCCGGCTTACAACATTTTCTACAACGTGACCTCCGACTCGAACGAAGTCTCGCGCATGGCGGCGCTGTATGCGGTGGCGAAATCCAACGGCACCGCCAAAGTGCTTATTTTCACCGACTCGCTGTACCAAATCGCGCTGGATAAAGCCAACGCGATGAAGAAGGTGATTGAGCAGTGCAGCGGCTGCCAGGTGGTGGAGTTTATCGATACCCCGCTTGCCGACACCTCCAACCGCATGCCGGGCATGACCTACAGCCTGATCCAAAAATATGGCGACAGGTTCGAATACTCGCTGGCGATTAACGACCTGTACTTCGACTTTATGGCCCCAGCCCTGCAAACCGCGGGCAAAGGCACCGGAGATAAACCGCCGTACAACATCTCCGCTGGCGATGGTTCCGTCACCGCCTACCAGCGCGTGCGTGAAGGCAAAGCGCAGATCGCAACCGTACCAGAGCCGTTGAAACTGCACGGCTGGCAGCTGCTGGATGAATTTAACCGCGCCTTCGCGGGCAAAGAGCCGTCTGGTTATGTCACCCCGGCACATCTGGTGACCAAAGAGAACATCGGCGCCGACGGCGGCCAGAACAACGAATTCGATCCGGACAACCATTATCGCGATCGCTACAAAGCTATCTGGGGCGTGAAGTGAGATGTTAGCCGTTACGGGAAGTTTTGAACGCCTGTGCTCACCGGCGATCTGGGCGGAAGGCCCGGTGTGGCTGGCAGACCAGCAGTGTCTGATTTTCAGCGATGTGAAGGGCAACAGGATGTTCCGTTGGGATGCGCAAAATGGAGTCAGCGTGTTTCGTGCCGAATCCCACTACGCCAACGGCAACGCGCTGGACAAGCAAGGGCGTTTGTTGACCTGCGAGCACGGTCGGCGCGGTATCAGCCGTACCGACGCCGCGGGCAATCACACCCTGCTGGTGGATAAAGTCGACGGGCTGCGTTTTAACTCCCCGAACGATATCGCGGTGCGCCAGGACGGGTCGATTTGGTTTACCGATCCGCCCTACGGCATCGTCGGTGACGAAGAGGGCTATCGCGCCGCAAGCCAGGTAATTGGCTGCTACGTCTACCGATTTGATGAAGCGCGTAACCAGGTCGCTATTGCCATCAGCGATACCCAGCGCCCCAACGGGCTGGCCTTTTCGCCGGATGATAACTGGCTATACGTGGCAGATATGTCAGTTATTGATTTCCCGAGCCAGGGCCGCCGGGAAATTCGCGCTTACCGTCTTGAAGGCGATAACGCGTTATTTTCCCACGTCGTAACCCAGGTCAAACCGGGTGTTCCGGACGGATTCTGCGTCGACCAGGACGGGAATATTTACTGCAGCTGCGAGACAGGGATTTTGATTTTCTCCGCCGCAGGCGAATTACTGGAAACCATTGCGGTCCCCGAGCGCGTCTCTAACTGCACCTTTGGCGGCCCCGACGGGAATACGCTTTTTATTACGGCGACGACATCGCTGTACCGGGTGAGCCTCGCCCCATCCCGCCTTCAGGGATAAACCGGAGTAACACCGAAACGCACCGGTCCTGCCGGCGCGTTTTTGCAACCCAATACTATTTAGTGGAATAACATTCCACTATGTGAAACAAAAAGATGTAATGGAGAAAGCGTATGTTATTGAGTTTTTCTGACCTTAAAAATGAGTTTAACCGTGTCCTGCTGGCACGCGGCGTGGCGGCTGAAACCGCCGATGCCTGCGCGGAAATGTTCGCCCGCACCACCGAGTCAGGGGTCTATTCACACGGCGTAAACCGTTTCCCGCGCTTTATTCAGCAGTTGGAAAACGGCGATATCATCCCGGAGGCCCTGCCAAAACGCACCGCTTCGCTGGGGGCGATTGAACAGTGGGATGCCCGGCGCTCTATCGGCAACCTGACCGCCAAAAAAATGATGGACCGGGCAATTGAACTGGCTTCTGACCACGGTATTGGCCTGGTTGCTGTGCGAAACGCCAACCACTGGATGCGCGGCGGCAGCTACGGCTGGCAGGCTGCGGAAAAAGGCTACATCGGCATCTGCTGGACCAACTCCATTGCCGTGATGCCGCCATGGGGCGCCAAAGAGTGCCGCATCGGGACTAATCCGCTGATCGTCGCCATTCCGTCTACGCCGATCACCATGGTGGACATGTCCATGTCGATGTTCTCCTACGGCATGCTGGAAGTGAACCGTCTGGCAGGCCGCCAGCTGCCGGTTGACGGCGGCTTCGATGACGAAGGCAACCTGACCAAAGACCCGGCCCCCATCGAGAAAAACCGCCGTATTCTGCCGATGGGCTACTGGAAAGGTTCGGGCCTCTCCATTGTGCTGGATATGATCGCCACCCTGCTCTCCGATGGCTCTTCCGTTGCTGCGGTAACTGAAGACAACAGCGACGAGTTCAACATTTCGCAAGTCTTTATTGCTATCGAAGTGGACAAGCTGATCGACGGTGCCACCCGCGACGCCAAGCTGCAACGCATCATGGATTACATCACCAGCGCCGAACGTGCCGACGAAAACGTGCCGGTCCGTCTGCCCGGTCATGAGTTTTCCCGTCTGCTGGAAGAGAACCGCCGCAACGGAATCACCGTTGATGACAGCGTGTGGGCAAAAATCAAAGCGCTGTAAGGAATATCATCATGATTTATGGACATATTTCTCAACCCAACGCCTGCCGGTATCCGGCAGCGATTGAAAAAGCACTGGAATTTTTGCGCACCACGGACTTCAGCAAGCTGGAGACCGGGGTGGTCGAAATTGAGGGGCGCACGATCTTCGCGCAGATCCTCGACCTGACCACCCGTCCGCACGATGAGCTGCGCCCGGAAGTGCACCGCCGCTACCTGGATATCCAGTTTTTATATTCCGGTGAAGAGCAGATCGGTGTCGCTATCGATACCGGCAATAATGCAGTAAGTGAAGAATTACTTGAGCAGCGGGATATTATTTTCTATCACGACAGCGAAAACGAATCGTTAATAGAAATGAGGCCGGGGAACTACGCCATATTTTTCCCGCAGGACGTTCACCGCCCCGCCTGTAATAAACACCGGGAAACGGCAATCAGGAAAATAGTGGTTAAAGTTGCTATTTCCGCTTTAGATTAATCCGTAATTTATTTGTCGAACACCGATAAATAAAAGGAGTGAAAAATGGAAAGAAATGACGCCGGTTATATCATCGGCGCATACCCTTGCGCGCCTTCATTTCACCAAAAGAGCGAACAGGAAGAGACGGAATTCTGGCGCTTACTCGCGGACACGCCCCACATCCGTGGCCTGGAGCAGCCATGCCATGAAAACTTTCACCCCTATGGCGATGAGTGGTTGCTCCAGCATACGCCGCAGGAGTGGAAGATGGTGGTGACTGCCATCCCGGAAACCATGCGTCGCCGTGGCGGCGGCAACACGGCTTTCGGCCTGGCCTCCAGCGATGAAGAACAGCGCCTGGCGTGCGTCGAATTTCATCGTCATTTACGCAATAAAATCAATGCACTAAACAAACGATTTGCCGGCAAGGTCATCTCCCTTGAACTGCAGGCGGCACCGCTTGCGGGCAATGCGAACGTAGAGCAGGCAGCCGATGCCTTCGCGCGCTCAATCAAAGAGATTGCGGGTTGGGACTGGTCATGCTCACTCGTACTGGAACATTGTGATGCCATGAACCAGCCCGCGCCACGCAAAGGCTTTCTGCCGCTGGAAAACGTGCTGGAGATCCTGGCAGGTTACAGCATTGATATCTGTATCAACTGGGCGCGTTCGGCGATTGAAGGGCGTAACGCCGCCCTGCCGCTGACGCACGCTCAGGCGGTACATGCCGCAGGCAAACTGGGGGCGCTGATGTTCTCTGGCACCGCGACCGAAGGGCCGTACGGCGAATGGACTGACCTGCACGCACCGTTCGCACCGTTCTGCCCGCAAAGCCTGTTAACGGCGGCTCACGCAAAAGAATTATTTAATGTGGCTGATTCAGCAAATTTACAGTTTGCCGGTATTAAGTTACTGGAAATTGATGAGAATGCTGATGCGAATCATCGCATAGCCATATTACGCGATGGCATTAACGCGTTAAACATAGCCCAACAATAAATATAAAGCGTCAATTTAATCGCAAGGTCAGTTAATTTAAACAAGAGATTAATATGAACACTTCCTCTTACTCTACAACCGCGGATATTCCGCGCCAACGCTGGTTAAGAATTATTCCTCCTATTCTTATCGCGTGTATTATTTCTTATATGGACCGCGTGAATATTGCCTTTGCCATGCCCGGCGGGATGGATCAGGATTTAGGCATCACCGCGACTATGGCAGGCCTGGCGGGCGGTATTTTCTTCCTCGGCTATCTATTCTTACAGGTGCCAGGCGGAAAAATCGCCGTTCACGGCAGCGGCAAAAAATTCATCGGCTGGTCGCTGGTCGCGTGGGCGGTGATTTCCGTGTTCACCGGGCTTGTTACCAATCACTACCAGCTGCTGGCACTGCGCTTCCTGCTGGGTGTGGCGGAAGGCGGCATGCTGCCTGTGGTACTCACCATGATCAGTAACTGGTTCCCGGATGCCGAGCGCGGTCGCGCTAACGCCATCGTCATCATGTTCGTGCCGATCGCCGGGATCATCACCGCCCCACTCTCTGGCTGGATCATCACCGCCCTCGACTGGCGCTGGCTGTTCATCATCGAAGGCCTGCTCTCCCTCGTCGTGCTGGTGATGTGGGCGCTGACTGTTTACGACCGCCCGCAGGAAGCCCGCTGGATTTCCGACGCAGAGAAAAAGTACCTGGTGGAAACCCTGGCCGCTGAACAGCGCGCCATTGCCGGTAAAACCACGGTAAATGCCTCTCTGGGCGCCGTGCTATCTGACCGCACTATGTGGCAGCTGATTGCCCTGAACTTCTTCTACCAGACCGGGATTTACGGCTACACCCTGTGGCTCCCGACCATCCTGAAAGAGCTGACCCACACCAGTATGGGCCAGGTCGGGATGCTCGCCATTCTGCCGTACGTGGGTGCGATTGCCGGGATGTTCCTGTTCTCTTCCCTGTCTGACCGCACCGGCAAACGCAAGCTGTTCGTCTCTCTACCGCTGATTGGTTTCGCCACCTGCATGTTCCTTTCCGTTGTGCTGAAAGAGAGCGTCTGGCTGTCGTACACCGCGCTGGTCGGCTGTGGCTTCTTCCTGCAATCCGCTGCCGGGGTGTTCTGGACCATTCCTGCGCGTCTGTTCAGCGCCGAAATGGCCGGCGGCGCACGCGGTGTGATCAACGCCCTCGGCAACCTCGGCGGCTTCTGCGGCCCGTATGCCGTGGGCGTGCTGATCACTCTTTACAGCAAAGATGCGGGCGTTTACTGCCTGGCGATTTCACTGGCGATTGCCGCGCTGATGGCGCTGCTGCTGCCGTCCAGGTGCGACGCCAACAGTTCGTCTATCGGTACGGTAAACGCACCGAAACGCGCGATCTGACGCCTTCACCCCAACCCTCTCCCACCGGGAGAGGGTGCAAACCAGGAAAAAAAGATGAGTGAAAAAGAGACCTTCTGGCTGGGTATCGATTGTGGCGGTACTTATCTGAAAGCAGGCCTGTACAACAGCCAGGGTAAAGAATTCGATATTGAACGCCAGTCCGTTCACACCCTCAGCCCGCAGCCCGGTTGGGCGGAGCGCGACATGGCGGCATTGTGGCAGCACTGCGCGGCAACCATTTCCCGTCTGCTGCAGCGCACCGGCATTCGCGGTGAACAAATCAAGGGCGTCGGTATTTCCGCTCAGGGCAAAGGACTGTTTTTACTGGATAAAAATGACCAGCCGCTGGGCACCGCGATCCTCTCTTCCGATCGCCGCGCGATGGAGATCGTCAAACGCTGGCAGCAGGACGGCATTCCACAAAAGCTCTATCCGTTAACGCGCCAGACCTTATGGACCGGGCACCCGGCTTCACTGCTGTGCTGGGTGAAAGAGCACGAGCCGCAGCGTTACGCGCAAATTGGCTGCGTGATGATGGGCCACGATTATCTGCGCTGGTGTCTCACCGGCGTGAAGGGATGCGAAGAGAGCAATATCTCTGAATCCAACCTCTACCATATGACCTCCGGGCAGTACGATCCCTGCCTGACGCAGTGGCTTGGCATCAGCGAAATCGACGCTGCGCTGCCGCCCATTGTCGGTTCATCCCAAATCAGCGGTGAAATCACCTCTCAGGCAGCCGCCATTACCGGTCTCGCGGCGGGAACTCCCGTCGTGGGCGGTCTGTTTGATGTGGTTTCTACCGCTCTCTGCGCCGGGCTGGATGACGAGTACACGCTGAACGCCGTAATGGGAACCTGGGCGGTCACCAGCGGTATCGCCGAAGGGCTGCGCGATAACGAAGCGCACCCCTTCGTCTACGGACGCTACGTCAACGATGGTCAGTACATCGTCCACGAAGCCAGTCCCACCTCCTCCGGCAACCTCGAATGGCTGACCGCACAATTTGGCGACATCAGCTTTGATGAAATTAACAAGCTCGTCGACAGCCTGCCGAAAGCCACCAGCGATGTCTTCTTCCTGCCCTTCCTGTACGGCAGTAACGCCGGGCTTGATATGACCAGCGGCTTTTATGGCATGCAGGCGCTGCACACCCGCGCGCACCTGTTACAGGCGGTCTATGAAGGGGTAGTGTTTAGCCACATGACACACCTCAACCGCATGCGCGAACGCTTTACCGAGGTACGTTCCCTGCGCGTCACCGGCGGCCCGGCGCACTCTCCCGTATGGATGCAGATGCTGGCGGACGTCAGCGGCCTGCCCGTTGAACTGCCGCAGGTGGAAGAGACCGGCTGCTTTGGTGCCGCCATTGCAGCCCTCGTCGGCACCGGCGTTTACACAAACTTCACCGACGCCCAGCAGACCCTCAGCTACGAAATGCGCACCCTGACGCCGGACATGAACGCCCACGCGGCCTACCAGCGCAAATACCGCCGTTACCAGATTTTAATTGAAGCACTTCAGGGCTTTCACGCCCGTATTAAGGAGCACTCTTTATGAGCCGACCATTACTGCAGCTGGCGCTCGATCACACCGACCTTGCCGCCGCCCAGCGCGATGTTGCGTTGTTAAAAGACCGCGTGGATATCGTAGAGGCAGGCACCATTCTCTGCCTGAGCGAGGGGCTAAATGCCATTCGCGCCCTGCGCGCCCAATGCCCGGAAAAACTGATCGTCGCCGACTGGAAAGTCGCTGACGCCGGGGAAACCCTGGCCCAGCAGGCGCTGGAAGCGGGGGCCAACTGGATGACCATCATCTGTGCCGCACCGCTGGCCACCATCGAGAAAGGTCACGCCGTTGCTGCTGCGCGCGGAGGCGAAATCCAAATCGAGCTGTTTGGTAACTGGACCTTCGACGATGCCCGCGACTGGTACAGCGCCGGCGTGCGTCAGGCGATTTATCACCGTGGGCGCGACGCCCAGGCGAGCGGTCAGCAGTGGGGCGAAGTGGATCTGGCGCGCATGAAAGCGCTGTCGGATATCGGCCTGGAGCTCTCCGTCACGGGGGGCATCACCCCTGCCGACCTGCCGCTGTTCAAAGAGATTAACGTGAAGTCCTTTATTGCCGGACGCGCCCTTTCCAGCGCCGCCGATCCGCAGCAGGTGGCTGAAGAGTTCCACGCCCGCATTCGCGACATCTGGAGAGCGTAATTATGCGTAACCATCCATTAGGTATTTATGAAAAAGCGTTATCGAAAGACTTATCCTGGCCGGAGCGTCTGGTTCTGGCTAAAAGCTGCGGATTCGACTTCGTGGAAATGTCCGTCGACGAAACCGATGAGCGCCTGTCGCGACTCGAATGGACCACCGCCCAGCGCGCCTCGTTAGTGGAAGCGATGCTGGAAACCAATGTGTCGATTCCCTCGATGTGCCTTTCCGCGCATCGCCGTTTTCCGTTCGGCAGCCGCGACGAAGCCGTGCGTGAGCGTGCCAGAGACATCATGACCAAAGCCATCAAGCTGGCGCGCGATTTGGGCATCCGCACCATCCAGCTCGCCGGTTACGACGTCTATTACGAAGAGCATGACGCGGGCACTCAGCAGCGCTTCGCCGAAGGGCTGGCGTGGGCCGTTGAGCAGGCCGCAGGGGCTCAGGTGATGTTGGCGGTGGAGATTATGGACACCGCGTTTATGAACTCCATCACCAAGTGGAAAAAATGGGACCAACTGCTCGCCTCGCCGTGGTTCACCGTCTACCCGGACGTGGGCAACCTCAGCGCCTGGGGTAATGACGTCCCGGCAGAGCTGGCTCTGGGCATCGACCGCATCGCCGCTATTCATCTGAAAGACACGCAGCCGGTCACCGACACCAGCCCAGGCCAGTTCCGTGATGTGCCGTTTGGTGAAGGATGCGTCGATTTCGTCAATGTCTTCAGCACATTACAGAACCTGAACTATCGCGGTGCATTTCTGATTGAGATGTGGACCGAAAAAGCCAAAGAGCCGGTACTGGAAATCATTCAGGCCCGTCGCTGGATTGAAGCCCGTATGGAGGAAGGAGGATTCGTATGTTAGAGCAACTGAAAGCCGAGGTGCTGGCGGCAAACCTGGCGCTGCCCGCTCACGGGCTTGTCACCTTCACCTGGGGTAACGTCAGCGCGGTGGATGCAACCGGCAAACTGATGGTGATTAAGCCTTCTGGCGTGGAGTACGCCGTGATGAAAGCCGAAGATATGGTGGTGGTGGATATCGCCAGCGGCAAAGTGGTGGACGGCAGCAAGAAACCCTCTTCCGATACGCCAACGCACCTGGCGCTATATCGTCGCTTCCCGGAGATCGGCGGCATTGTGCATACTCACTCCCGCCACGCCACCATCTGGTCACAGGCCGGACTGGACCTGCCCGCCTGGGGCACCACCCACGCGGACTATTTCTACGGGACGATCCCGTGCACTCGCCTGATGACCTCTGAAGAGATCGGCGGCGAGTACGAGTACGAAACCGGCGAAGTGATCATCAAAACGTTTGAGGAGCGCGCCCTGAACCCGATGCAGGTTCCGGCGGTACTGGTGCACTCCCACGGCCCGTTTGCCTGGGGTAAAAATGCCCATGACGCGGTGCACAATGCGGTAGTGCTGGAAGAGTGCGCCTATATGGGCCTGTTCTCGCGCCAGCTGGCCCCACAGCTGCCGGATATGCAGGATGAATTGCTGGATAAACACTACCTGCGTAAGCACGGAGCGAATGCCTATTACGGGCAGTGAGCGCGTCCTCTGCGGCCCCCTGGCGATCTTCCTGTAGGAGAGCGCCAGGGGTCAGGGCATCAGACCGCGCAATGCTAAAGCCTCATCCCGAATTAATATGCTCCTTACAATACCGCCGCTTCCATGCGGCGGGCGTTATGCCGGTATGCTTGCGGAAAATCTGCCGAAAATAGCCCACATCGTGAAAACCGCACTGCTCCGCCACCTCTTTTAGCGACAGCGAATCGCTGATCAGCAGCTTCTCCGCTGCCCGAACACGCTGGCGGTGAATGGCTTCGGTTAACGTCAGACGAAAGGCCCGTCGGTAAACCCGGCCTAAATAGTCCACATTGCAGTGCAACTCTTTCGCCAGCAGCGACGCCGAAATGGGCAGATGAAAGTGCGTACCGATCATCTGACGGGCTTTCCAGGCCAGCGCAATGCCCGGGTTATTCCCCGCCCTTTCGCTTAAAGCGGAGGCTGATATCTGCTGCAAAATCAGCAGCAAAATACATTCCAGCGCTACACTTCGGTGCACATTTTCCTGCTCATTTAAGAATTGTCGAAATAACCCGGTCATATATTGTGGGTCACTTAACGTTGTGTGCTGCGGTAACATCAACACCGATTGATGCGCTTTTTTTTCCACCATCGGAGTTAATTCAAAATGCAGCCAGTAGAACTTTAAATCTGCCGGAAATTCCCCCACACCGACATGATGGCGTTGCGGCCAGAGTAATAAACTTTCGCCTGAATTTACCGTGAAAACCTTATCCTCTTCACGGATCGTTAATATCCCCTTTTCAACAAAAATAACTTCCCAGGAATGCAGGGTACGCGACGGGTGGCTCCCCACGCCGCGAGAAATAAATAACCCTCCGTTTTGCACCCGGATCGGAAGTGCTATGGATAATTCGAGCATAACTATGTCAACTCTCGCTATTACGTGATGAAAATAACCACCTTATTATTGATTATTAACGAAAACAGAATAACTGAGCGGATCGAAATCACATTTTCTCAATCAGGTCGGAATCATCACCTTTTTGTACTTTTCCCTTCCCTTGTTGTGTGGTGAATTCAATGCAAAATAAAAAGGTACTTTGCAAACTACACAACAAGAGCCACAACCAGGCGGCTTATTTTCTGGAAACAAAATCTCCGAATACGTGAGGCGTTCTCCATGACTTCGACATTAATTTCCACTACCGATTCGGCGCCAAAAGCGCTGGACGAAAAATTATCCCTCCGTGAAAAAATAGGTTACGGACTGGGCGATGCCGGCGGGACGGTCATTACCTGCCTGATAATGAACTTTCTCACGTTTTTCTATACCGATGTTTTTGGGTTGACGCCCGCACTGGTCGGAACGCTGTTCCTCGCGCTGCGCGTTTTTGACGCCATTTCCGACCCGATCATGGGTGTTCTTGCCGACCGCACCCAAAGTCGCTGGGGACGTTTTCGTCCCTGGCAGCTGTGGATAGCCGTGCCTATCGGCATCGTTGGCGTACTCACCTTTACCGTACCGGACGCCAGTATGGGAGTAAAAATTGCCTGGGCATTCGGGACCTATCTGCTGCTATCGGTCAGCTATACCGCAATCAATGTGCCGTACTGCGCGCTTATCAACACCATGACCACTCGTCATAGTGAAGTGATCTCATGCCAGGCGTGGCGTTTTGTATTATGCGGCGTGGCAGGATTTTTGGTCTCCGTGGGGCTACCGTGGCTGGTGAAAGCGCTGGGCCAGGGAAATACCGCTCAGGGCTATCAGTATGGCGTTGGCGTACTCTGTGCCATTGCGGTGGTGATGTTCCTGTGCTGTTTCTTCTGGGTTCGCGAACGTGTCTCACTGGATGTGATGGGCAAATTTACCCTGCGCGAACATATTGCCGGGCTGCGCAGAAACGACCAGCTGCTGTTGATGCTGGTGATGTCATTCCTGCTGATCAACGTTTTTAATATCCGTGGCGGCGGCTACATGTACTTCATCACCTACGTCCTTGGCGGTTCAACTGGCTATACCTCCCTGTTTTTCACTATGGTGACCTTTGCCTCTATTTTCGGCGCCGTCATCATCAACCTGTTATCCCGCCGTTTTGATACCGTCACCCTCTACTACCACACCAACCTGGTGTTAGCGGCGCTTGCCGTCGTGATGTGGTTTTTACCCACCGGCCCGGCCTACCAGACCCTGTGGCTGGGAGTGATCCTCGGCAACGGTATTATTCTCGGCTTCACTTTGCCGCTGCACTTCTCGCTGATGGCCTTCTCCGATGACTACGGCGAATGGAAGACCGGCGTGCGCTCTTCCGGCATGAACTTTGCCTTTAACCTGTTCTTCATCAAGCTGGCATGGGCTTCCAGCGCCGGCATCATCAGCCTCGTGTTTATTTACGTGGCCTATCAGCCGGGCGCCGATAATCAGACGGCATCATCGCTGGCCGGTATCACCACAATGGAAACCCTGCTGCCCGCACTTTTCCATCTGCTGCTCGCCTTCGCGATCCGCGCCTGCAAACTCAATAATCCGATGATGGCGCGCATTGCCAGCGACCTGCGCACGCGCCACGTTCAGCCCTAAGGAGTCCGTCATGTCTGTTATGGAAGTCGATCTGCACAAACTGAAAATCACCGATCCATTCCTCGGTCAGTACCAGCAGCTGGTGCGCGATGTGGTGATCCCCTACCAGTGGGATGCGCTTAACGACCGCATCGACGAGGCCGATCCGAGCCATGCGATAGAAAACTTCCGTATCGCCGCCGGGCGTCAGCAAGGCGAATTTTACGGTATGGTTTTTCAGGACAGTGACGTGGCGAAATGGCTGGAAGCCGTCGCCTGGTCGCTGTGCCAGAAGCCAGATAGCGAGCTGGAAAAGACCGCTGATGAAGTGATTGAACTGGTGGCTGACGCCCAGTGCGAAGATGGCTACCTGAATACCTACTTCACGGTCAAAGCTCCAGCGCAACGCTGGACGAATCTCGCCGAGTGCCACGAGCTTTACTGTGCCGGGCACATGATTGAAGCTGGCGTCGCCTTCTTCCAGGCCACCGGCAAACGCCGCCTGCTGGAGGTGGTCTGTCGCCTGGCGGACCATATCGACAGCGTGTTTGGCCCCGGAGAACATCAGCTACACGGCTATCCCGGGCACCCGGAAATTGAGCTGGCATTGATGCGCCTGTATGACGTCACCCAGCAACCTCGCTACCTGGCGTTGACGAACTATTTCGTTGAGGAGCGCGGAACACAGCCGCATTTTTACGATATCGAATATGAAAAGCGCGGCAAAACCTCCTACTGGAATACCTACGGCCCGGCATGGATGGTGATGGATAAGCCCTATAGCCAGGCGCACCAACCGATCGCTGAACAGCCTGTCGCCATCGGTCATGCGGTGCGCTTTGTCTACCTGATGACCGGCGTTGCCCATCTCGCCCGTTTAAGCCAGGACGAGGGCAAGCGCCGGGACTGCCTGCGGCTGTGGCAGAACATGGCCCGGCGCCAGCTGTATATCACCGGCGGCATCGGTTCGCAGAGCAGCGGAGAGGCCTTCAGCAGCGACTACGACCTGCCAAACGATACGGTGTATGCCGAAAGCTGCGCCTCCATTGGCCTGATGATGTTTGCCCGCCGGATGCTGGAGATGGAAGCCGACAGTCAGTATGCCGACGTAATGGAGCGCGCGCTGTATAACACCGTGCTGGGCGGAATGGCGCTGGACGGTAAGCACTTTTTCTACGTCAATCCGCTGGAGGTCCACCCAAAATCATTGAAATTTAACCATATTTACGACCACGTGAAGCCCGTTCGTCAGCGCTGGTTCGGCTGCGCCTGCTGCCCGCCGAATATCGCCCGCGTACTCACGTCGCTGGGACACTACATCTACACGCCGCATGCAGAGGCGCTCTATATCAATCTGTATATCGGCAACCATGCAGAGATCCCGGTGGGCGATAAGACATTGCGGCTGTGCATCAGCGGCAACTATCCGTGGCAGGAGCAGGTAAAAATCACCATTGACTCCTCCATGCCGGTCAAGCATACCCTCGCGCTGCGCCTGCCAGACTGGTGCGATAACCCGCAGGTGACGCTGAACGGCGTGGCGGTTTCACGGGATGTCCGCAAAGGCTATCTGCACATCCACCATCGCTGGCAGGAAGGCGACACTCTGCTGCTAACGCTACCGATGCCGGTGCGCCGCGTCTACGGTAATCCGCTGGTGCGCCATCAGGCCGGCCAGGTCGCCGTACAGCGAGGTCCATTGGTCTATTGTCTGGAACAGGCGGACAACGGCGAACAGTTGCATAACCTGCAGCTGCCGCGTAACGCCCGGTTCAGCGCTTTTGCAGGAAAAGGTATGTTTGCGCATAAGGTGCTTCTTCAGGCGCCGGGTTATAAGCAAACGGCGGAGAATGCGCAAAGCCAGGCGCTGTGGAGTTATGACCACACGCCGGCCACGCGCCAGCCGCAGACCTTAACCTTTGTTCCGTGGTTTAGCTGGGCGAATCGCGGCGAAGGAGAAATGCGCATCTGGGTGAAAGAAACGGACGAATAAACGCGGGAGGTAGTGCCGCGCCCCGAGGGAGTTCAACCTAAACATCCGCGCCGGCGCTACGCTGACCGGGCAGCGCAGGCTGGCCCGGTCACCTGAAGAGACTTAAAGAAACAAGGCTTTATCGCGCAGAATATGGTCATTACCACGACGGCGGGTAAAGCCAATCCGGTCGAAATATTCAAGAATTTGAATCGCCAGTTTACGCCCGACGTTCAGCGTATCGCGGAAATCTGCCGCACAGGTTGAACCGCGTAGCTGATCCAACTCGCGGATCATTCTGGCAAAGGCCACGATCCGATCGTTGCGATAATAACGATCTTTGACGATCGCGGTAATCATGCCCTGCTGCGCCGCCTGACGCAGCACCGCGCGCATCAGCGCCTCTTCAACGCCCGCCTCTTTCGCCAGGTCGCGCACCCACCATGGCTCATCGGCAAACAGGTCGGCAACCCGTAGCCAGATGGCCTGCTGCTCCTCGGTAAAGCCCGCTTTGTGTTCCGGCAGATGCAACCATCCGTGATGGCTGTCGATAGTCCCACTGGCGCGCATCTGCTCAATCAGCAGCAGTACCAGCGCTTCGTCCTCCATCGGCAGCGCAATACGCCGCAGACGTTCGCGGCCCGGTCCAGGCTCGTCGCGATGCTGATCGTGATAGCGCGCCAGCGCATCAAGGAGTTTTGTCTGCCAGCGCGCCGCCAGCGCAGGGCTGAGCAGGTTATAACCGGCCTGCAGATAGCCGGCGTTGCGGGTCAGCGCCGCCAGGCCATTTTCGTTCAGCTGACGGGCCCAGGCAAATTCATCCAGACGTACCGCGTCGCGCTGCAGGTGCGTCTCCAGCGCCTGGGCATCATCCGCAGCCGCCGCTAGCGCATGGAGCCACTGCAGATATTCCGCTTTCCGTTTGCCGCGCCGCGGCGGATTTAGCGTCACCACGCGGGCACCCGCCAGGGTAACGCGGGCGGAGATATCGCGCAGCACCAGGCGGTCGTTATCTGCCAGCCACAGCGGAGTATCGAGTACCAGTTCGGCAAGATTCCCCTCCAGCAGCGAGACGCGTCCGGTAATATGGCTGGCGGCATGATGGATATGCAAAGACTGCCATTGCGTCAACGGCGTATGGCACTGTAATTCAACAATCACCCGCCCGGACGCTTCGGGAGGCTGAACGGACAGCAGCCAGTCGCCGCGATTGAGCGCCTCTTTCTGCGCATCGCCGACAATGTTCAGCGCAATTCGCTGACCGGCCCGCGCCCGGTCGACCGGCTGGTTTTGCGCATGCAGCCCGCGCACGCGTATCGGCTTATCCACCCCGGTCAGCCATAGCGTATCGCCGACGTTGACCTCGCCGCTGAGCGCGGTGCCGGTCACCACCAGGCCCGCTCCTTTTACGGTGAAGGCGCGATCGATAGCCAGGCGAAAACGCTGATGCTGTGGGTGGGTGCGTTCAGGCAGCTGGCGCAGATGCGCGCGTAGCTCGTCGACCCCCCGGTTTTCCGTCGCCGCCGTGGCAAACAGCGTGGCGTGGGTAAAGCCAAATTCGGCCAGCACCGCGGCCACCTCGGCACGCACCTCGCTCACGCGCGCCCCATCAACGCGATCGGCCTTAGTCAACGCCACCGTCAGCGACGGCTTTCCCGTCAGCTGCAGGATGGCCAGATGCTCGCGGGTCTGCGCCATCACGCCATCATCGCAGGCCACCACCAGCAGCGCGTGGTCAATACCGCCCACCCCCGCCAGCATGTTAGACAAAAACTTTTCGTGGCCAGGCACATCGATAAACCCCAGCACGCGACCGTCGGGCTGTGGCCAGTAGGCGTACCCCAGATCGATCGTCATCCCGCGTGATTTCTCTTCCGGCAGACGGTCGGCATTAACGCCGGTGATCGCCTGCAGCAGCGTCGTTTTGCCGTGGTCAACATGTCCGGCAGTGGCAATAATCATTGTAATAACATCTCCATAAACCGGGGTTCATCTTCAAGACAGCGCAAGTCCAGCCACAGACGCCCATCGTAAATCCGTCCGATCACCGGGATCGTCAGCCCACGCCAACAGGCCGCCAGCGCCTCCAGCTGACTGCCTCGACCATCGCGCGGCGTAAAGGTCAGCGCCGCCCCAGGCAGACGGTCCACCGGTAGCGAACCGCTGCCAATTTGCGACTGACAGGGCTCCACCCGCACCTCAAACTGCGCGTAATGCGCGGCCAGCAATGGCTGCAGGCGCAGCGCCTGTGCCTGAATCGCCTCCGCCGTGCGGGTCAGCAGGCGTAGCGTGGGCAGCCGATCGGCCAGCGTTTCCGGATGCAGATAGAGCCGCAGAGTGGCTTCCAGCGCGGCAAGGGTCATTTTATCCGCCCGCAGCGCGCGCTTAAGCGGGTGCTGCTGCAGACGGGCAATCATCGCCTTCTCACCAACGATAATCCCCGCCTGCGGGCCGCCCAGCAGCTTATCGCCGGAGAAGCTCACCAGACTGACGCCCGCCGCGATCATCTCCTGCGGCATCGGCTCTTTCGGCAGGCCATACTGGCTCAAATCAACCAGCGACCCGCTGCCCAAATCCGCCACCACCGGAATACCCGTTTCGCGGCCAATCATCGCCAGCTCGGCTTCATCGACGGCCGCCGTGAAGCCCTCGATGCTGTAATTGCTGGTATGGACCTTCATCAATAGCCCGGTATTGTCATTCACGGCCTGGCGATAATCTTTCGCATGGGTGCGGTTGGTGGTACCAACTTCATGCAGGATACAACCCGCCTGGCGCATCACATCGGGAATACGGAATGCTCCGCCGATCTCCACCAGCTCGCCGCGCGAGAGCACCACCTCTTTACCGCCGGCGGTGGCCGCCAGCATCAGCAGCACCGCCGCGGCGTTATTGTTGACGATACAGGCATCTTCTGCACCGGTGATGCGGCACAGCAGTTCCGCCAGCGCCCGATCGCGGTGGCCGCGTCCGGCATCATCCAGGCTGTACTCCAGCGTGACCGGCGCACGCATCGCCTGGGCGACGGCATCAACCGCCGTTTCTGCCTGGATTGCGCGCCCCAGGTTGGTATGCAGCACCGTGCCGGTGAGATTGAACACCGGGCGCAGCGCGCTTTGCAATGTTTGCGCCAGCCGTCGCCCGGTTTCCTGCGGCCAGTCATCGCACCAGCCCGGCAGCGCCTGCTGCTGACGAATGTATTCCCGCGCCTCCTCCAGCATCTGGCGCAGCAGCGTCACCACCTGAGCATGACCATAGCGGGCCAGCACAGCAGAAAAAGCGGGGTCGCGAAGCAAACGGTCGGTGGCCGGAAGCCGGGTGTAAAGCGCACGAATATCGGTAGTCATGAATGGACCTGGCGGTAAGTTATTTACCCCCCTCCCGACGGGAGAGGGAGTCAACAAATCAGCGGTGATTGTAACGTCTCCGGGGGGAAACTGTTACCTGCCTGGGTCAAGTCCTTGGCGGTTCGGTACGGGCAAAACTGGCGCGCTGAAAAAGCGCATCGACCAGCTTAATCAGCTGAGGCCGCGTCGCACACCAGCCGGGCGCAACCCGCCGAAAGTTTAGATAGGCAATCGCGCACGCCGCTGAAATCGTGGCCAGATTGACCTCATCGATACGCAGGCTGCCATCGGCAACATAGGCTTCCAGCGCATCGAGGCCCCGGGTCACTTTCTCCCGCTGGCGCAGCAGCTCGCTTTCTGACTGCTGCGCCGCCGGACGGCTCTTTTCACGCACCAGTGCCTGCGCCGCCTCCATTACGCCGTCGGCCAGGGCCTCCAGCTGGCGCATTTTCAACGCCGCTTTCGGGTCCGATGGCACCATTGCCGGCGCCGCGCCGAGCTGATCGAGGTATTGCGCGATAATGGGAGAGTCATACCAGCATTCGCCGCCGTCGGTGACCAGCACCGGCACCTTGCCCAAGGGATTGTATTGGCCGACGCCGTTCTCGTCGTGGTAGGGAGATTCATTGACGAATGCGAAGGGGAGGTTTTTCTCCAGCAGAATGACGGATATTTTACGTACAAAGGGACTGGTGTAGCTGCCGATCAGTTTCATTGCCTGCTCCTTTCGCCAACAAAAAAGTAAGTATGGTTCAGGCGCAGGCAAAAGGCAGGTCAGACTTAACGTCAGCCTGCCTTCATCGCAATTAATGATCCAGGTAGAGGTAGTGCATCCAGCTGGTCATGCGTAGCAAGACCTTTCTCATGACCGATACATGGCTGAAGTGGTCAGAATAGACCGCCACCTGGGCATAAATACCGTCCGGCAGCGAGTCGACATCCGCGTTGGGATCCAGCTCAATTGTCGCCAGGACGCCATCGGTTCCCGGTAAGACCGTCAGCGACTGCAATGCCCCTTGCGCCTGGTAAGATCCCCCCGGGACCACCGGAAGAATACTGGTCAGCTTGCCATGGAATACCTGGCCCGGCAGCGCGTTAAAGACCACTTCGGCATCATCGCCTGGCTTCAGTCGCAGCAGCGAGTTTTGGCGGAACTGGGCAACAATCTGCCGTTTTTGTTCCGGGATAAAGACCATCACCGGGCGCAGCGGCAGCGCTGCCGCATAGGTGCCGGGACGGATCAGCACCTGGGTAACATAGCCGTTGCTTGGCGCGCGAATCACGGTCTGGTCGAGGTTATATTTCGCCTCCGTCAACTGCGCGCGCAGACTGACAACCTGCGACTGCTCACCCCCCACCATGCTGTCCAGTTGACTCTGTATCTGCGCCTGCTCGGCAACGGATGCTTTCACTAACGCATCCTGCGCCAGATAGTTTTGCCGGGCGTTATCGATATCGCTTTCAGAGAACGGGTTGACCCGCGCCTGGCTGCCTTTCAGATAGCGCTGGTAGTCCTTGTAGAGCCGATCGCGCTCGGCGGAAACACGTACCGTGTTGGCCTGCGCTTCTGAAAGCTGCGCCTTCAGAGTGTTGATGCTGTGCAGCGCGGTCACCAGATCGGCCTGCAGTCTGTCCACCCGGGCCTGATAACGCACGGGATCAATCGTAAACAGGACATCACCCTTATTAACACGTTGATTCGTTTTATCCGTCACGGTACTGACGATACCAGTCACCTGCGGCGTAATGGGAATAGAAATAACCGCCTTTTGTGCAGTAAATGTATAAGGATGATTATAGTTCATTAATAAAATAAGGGCGCTGACGAGAAATATGCCGCCTAATGCCGCCGTGGCTAAAGTCCACTGGTTAACCGGAATGCGAAATATCTTAAAAACCGCCCATGCAATCGCTACATAGGTCAATACAATTAACAGATCCATGATTAGCGCTCCGGGGTCTCTTTATCTGCGGATGATGGCACCGCACCCAGTCTTTTTTCCAACTCGGCAACGCGTTGTGAAAGCCTTTCGATATCGGGATCGCGTTCAGCTGGAGGAATATGAGATTTCATTCCCCACCCGCGCTCAGGTTGATAGAGCGTGGCCCAAATCCACAGGAATGGCCAGATAACATGCAGCGTAAACAGGCTCACCCACCCGGCGGTATGGATGGCATCAGCATGGGGATGATTACGTTTTTTGGCCATTAAATAGGGAATATCATGAATTGCAATGATTCCATAAAAGAGAACCAGAAAAACGAAGATCAATACACCCAACGCAAAATAGTTGAGAAACATATGTGCCTCACTAAACACGACGACAGCTCATCAATAATATAAAATGGTAAGCAACCAAATTAATTAATGAAATTTAAGTAAAAGAAAAATACGCTTATAATTTAAGGCCGAGGAGTATTGTTTTTAGTTATTCTCCTTGCAAGTTTTTAAGCGTGACAAAATATATCCTGAAGAACGATATACTTATCTTTACAACTTGAGCTTAAGCCACATGCTGACTTTTTTCCATACGGCCCGCCGATGATGTTTTTTCATTGTGAAGTCCGTGGACCGACGCCAGCCGCAGAGCGAGGGAGCAAAGTTTGCCGGCGATCACATCTGCAAAATTCAACGAATTATTTTTTGTGAACATGATCACAATATAGAGACAAACCAAAAACAATATTATGTGATGTAATTCACATTAATTGCCCTAATCAGGCTAATTTTGACCCATTGTCTTTTTTTTGCACACCAATTTTGTGATGTACATCACTACAAATAGCTGTCAGACACCTATATTCATGTGATCAGAATCACACAAAAACCCACCGACTGGACAGTTTAACCATTCAGTGCCAGATTCGCTTTATCAATCAGGGTCCGGCGACCTCTGCCGCCATATTCACAACAAGCCTCAGGCTTTTAGCCTACGCGATAAGCAAAACAGAAGAAGGGGTGTTTTATGTCATCCGATATCAAGATCAAGGTGCAAAGCTTTGGTCGTTTCCTCAGCAATATGGTGATGCCAAACATCGGCGCGTTTATCGCGTGGGGTATCATCACCGCATTATTCATACCGACAGGGTGGTTACCGAACGAGACGCTGGCGAAGTTAGTCGGCCCGATGATCACCTACCTGCTGCCGCTGCTTATCGGCTATACCGGCGGTAAATTAATTGGCGGTGAGCGTGGCGGCGTCGTCGGTGCCATCACCACAATGGGCGTCATCGTCGGCGCGGACATGCCGATGTTCCTCGGCGCCATGATCGCAGGTCCGCTGGGCGGCTGGGCGATTAAACATTTTGATGGCTGGGTAGACGGTAAGATTAAGTCCGGTTTCGAGATGCTGGTGAACAACTTCTCCGCCGGTATTATCGGGATGATCCTCGCGATTCTGGCATTCCTCGGCATTGGCCCGGCGGTTGAAGTCCTGTCCAAAATTCTGGCGGCGGGCGTTAACTTCATGGTTGTCCATGACATGCTGCCGCTGGCATCTATCTTCGTTGAACCGGCGAAAATCCTGTTCCTGAACAACGCTATCAACCACGGTATCTTCTCGCCGCTGGGTATTCAGCAGTCTCATGAGCTGGGCAAATCAATCTTCTTCCTGATTGAAGCCAACCCGGGCCCGGGGATGGGCGTGCTGCTGGCATACATGTTCTTTGGTCGCGGTAATGCGAAGCAGTCTGCAGGCGGTGCCGCAATCATCCACTTCCTGGGCGGTATCCACGAAATCTACTTCCCGTATGTGCTGATGAATCCGCGTCTGATCCTTGCCGTTATTCTCGGCGGTATGACCGGCGTGTTCACTCTGACTATCCTCAACGGCGGTCTGGTTTCTCCTGCTTCCCCGGGTTCTATTCTTGCGGTGCTGGCGATGACGCCGAAAGGCGCGTACTTCGCTAACATCGCGGCAATTATTGCGGCAATGGCCGTCTCCTTTGTGGTCTCCGCCATTCTGCTGAAAACCAGCAAAGTGAAAGAGGAAGATGATATCGATGCGGCGACTCGTCGCATGCAGGATATGAAAGCCGAATCTAAAGGCGCGGCTACCCCGCTGTCTGCAGGTACCGTAGCTAACGACCTGAGCCACGTGCGCAAAATCATCGTCGCCTGCGATGCCGGCATGGGTTCCAGCGCCATGGGTGCCGGGGTGCTGCGTAAAAAAGTGCAGGATGCGGGGCTGAGCAATATCTCCGTCACCAACTGCGCGATTAACAACCTGCCGCCGGATGTCGACCTGGTGATTACCCACCGCGATCTGACCGAGCGTGCGATGCGCCAGGTGCCGCAGGCCCAGCATATTTCGCTGACCAACTTCCTCGACAGCGGCCTGTACACCAGCCTGACCGAGCGTCTGGTTGCGGCGCAGCGCCATACTGACAACGAAGAGAAAGTCCGCGGCAGTCTGAAAGACAGCTTCGATACCGCCGACACAAATCTGTTCAAGCTTGGCGCAGAGAATATCTTCCTCGGTCGCAAAGCGGCGACCAAAGAAGAAGCGATCCGCTTTGCGGGCGAGCAGCTGGTGAAAGGCGGCTACGTTGAGCCGGAATATGTGCAGGCGATGCTGGATCGTGAAAAACTGACCTCCACCTATCTGGGAGAGTCCATCGCGGTACCACACGGCACGATTGAAGCTAAAGACCGCGTCCTGAAGACCGGCGTGGTGTTCTGCCAGTATCCGGAAGGGGTGCGCTTTGGCGAAGACGAAGATGACGTAGCCCGTCTGGTTATCGGTATCGCGGCACGCAATAACGAGCACATTCATGTGATTACCAGCCTGACTAACGCGCTGGATGATGAGTCGGTGATTGAGCGCCTGACCCACACCACCAGCGTTGAGGAAGTGCTGGCGCTGCTGAAAGGCAACAAAGCGTAAACGGTCCCGGCCACGCCGGGAGACGAATCCCTCTCTCTCTGACTGGAGAGAGAGGGTTCGGGTGAGGGGCAGGCCTCACCCGAACCCTCTCAGGTAAAAACATTAATGAAGGTTAATACTATGAATGCATTACATTTTGGCGCAGGTAATATCGGACGTGGCTTCATCGGCAAATTGCTGGCTGACGCGGGGATCGCTTTAACATTCGCCGATGTGAATCAGGTGGTACTTGATGCCCTGAATGCCCGTCATAGCTATCAGGTTCACGTCGTCGGTGAAAACGAGCAGGTCGATACCGTTTCCGGCGTCAATGCCGTCAGCAGCATCGGTGAGGAAGTGATTGACCTGATTGCCCGCGTTGACCTGATCACCACCGCCGTCGGCCCGGTTGTGCTGGAGCGCATTGCGCCGGCTATTGCGAAAGGGCTGGCGAAGCGTAAAGCGCAGGGGATAACCGCCCCGCTAAACATCATTGCCTGTGAAAATATGGTGCGCGGAACCACGCAGCTCAAAGGCCACGTGTTTAATGCCCTGGCGGAAGAAGACAAAGCCTGGGTAGAAGCCAACGTCGGCTTTGTCGATTCCGCGGTTGACCGTATTGTTCCCCCGTCCGCCTCTGCGACGCATGACCCGCTGGAAGTGACCGTGGAAACCTTCAGCGAGTGGATCGTCGATAAAACTCAGTTTAAAGGCACGCTGCCGGCGATCCCGGGAATGGAATTAACCGACAACCTGATGGCATTTGTCGAACGTAAGCTATTCACCTTAAACACCGGACATGCTATAACCGCCTACCTCGGAAAACTGGCCGGGCACCAGACGATCCGCGACGCGATTCTTGATGAGAACATTCGCGCCGTGGTGAAAGGGGCTATGGAAGAGAGCGGCGCGGTGCTGATCAAACGCTACGGCTTTGATGCACAGAAGCACGCCGCCTACATCCAGAAAATCCTCGGCCGTTTCGAGAATCCGTACCTGAAAGATGACGTTGAGCGCGTGGGTCGTCAGCCGCTGCGTAAACTGAGCGCGGGCGATCGTTTGATTAAGCCGCTGCTTGGTACGCTGGAATATGCTCTGCCGCACGTCAATCTGGTCAAAGGGATCGCGGCGGCAATGCACTTCCGCAGCGAAGAAGACCCGCAGGCGCAGGAGCTGGCAGCCTTGATTAACGACAAGGGCCCCCAGGCTGCGCTGGCACAGATTTCTGGCCTGGATGCAGCAAGTGCCGTGGTGACCGAGGCCGTTAACGACTACAACGCCACCAAATGAGGCAAGACCTGGCGCGGAATGAACCGCGCCCATTACTACTCCTGTCAGATATGCAGGCAATAATGGAAGAAACACAGGCATTTGAAAACCGCGTGCTTGAGCGTCTGAATGCTGGCAAAACCGTACGAAGCTTCCTGATCGCCACCGTCGAGCTACTCACGGAAGCGGTCAATATTCTGGTGCTTCAGGTGTTCCGTAAAGACGACTACGCGGTGAAATACGCAGTGGAGCCATTGCTGGATGGCGATGGGCCGCTGGGGGACCTTTCTGTACGCCTGAAGCTGATTTACGGCCTTGGGGTGATTAGCCGCGCCGAATACGAAGACGCCGAGCTGCTGATGGCCCTGCGTGAAGAGTTGAATCACGACGGAAATGAGTACAATTTTACCGATGATGAGATTCTTGGGCCTTTTGGCGAACTGCATTGCGTGACCGCCCTACCGCCGACGCCGCTGTTTGATGAGAGCGATGAAGAACTGCTGGCAATGCAGAAGCTGCGCTACCAGCAGGTGGTACGTTCAACAATGATGCTGTCTCTGACCGAGCTGATTTCCCGAATCAGCTTAAAAAAAGCCTTCCAGAAATCAACGCTCTGATTCAGGTTCAGACTGATCGCAGGTTGGCCGGTAAAGTTGCCGGTAATACTCCAGCCGATTCAAAAATAGCGCCTCTTTGTTCTGCGGAATCTCCGGTGGCACATGCTGTAAACGCGGGGATTTTTTCAGATACTCCATAAAAGCCTGGCTTGAAGCCATAAAATCAACTGTCTTGTCGATAATACGCGGTACGCCGTCACCGATTTTTGCCATCTCGCCCTCCTGTGTTCAGGGATCATCCTGTAAAGGATTAGCGAAAAGCGAGGTCAGGGTTGAGGAAAACGTGCTGTATTGACGACAGACTTCACAGAGATGAAAAACAGGCCACTCTTAGTCACAATATGATTAACATTCATATAATTATAAATCATTGCCTCTGAGACTTCCGCGGAAAAAACGCCGGATTCTGGATAAATGACTACCCACAACAGAAGTCACAGCACATACTATATGTTGTCGAAATCCCTTTATTAATAGATTAAGTCATCATGAAAGAAGTCGAAAAGAATGAAATCAAGCGTTTGAGCGACCGCCTCGACGCCATCCGCCACCAGCAGGCAGACCTGTCGCTGGTGGAAGCGGCGGACAAATACGCCGAGCTGGAAAAAGAAAAAGCCACCCTCGAAGCCGAAATTATTCGCCTGCGCGAAGTTCAGGGCCAGAAACTGAGCAAAGAAGCACAGAAGCTGATGAGCCTGCCACATCGCCGTGCGATTACCAAAAAAGAGCAGGCCGATATGGGCAAGCTGAAGAAAAGCGTTCGCGGACTGGTGATTGTTCATCCGATGACTGCCCTCGGTCGCGAAATGAACCTCAAAGAAATGACCGGCTTCGCTAAAACCGAGTTCTAAGCTTTTAGCCGCGAGAACCTCCCCCGGTGGCGCTGCGCTGACCGGGGCTACGGGAACGCGTACGCTGGCGGTCGGTGACCAGACAGGTGTATCAGGCGCCGTGTCCGGGAATCCCACGGTCTCCCGACGGCGCTGCGCTGACCGGGGCGACGGGAACGCGTACGCTGGCAGTCGGTGGCCGGACAAGCGTATCAGGCGCCGTGTCCGGGAATCCCACGGCCTCCCGACGGCGCTGACCGGGGCGACGGGAACGCGTACGCCGGCGGTCGGTGTCCGGACAGGCGCTGATTCGCATACCCTTCACATCCATGATTCCCCCACCCCATTGGCCCTACCAATTATTTCTTAAACCACTCAACGGTTCACATATCCATCATTTTTAGTCACAGATATATTGCCTGCCAATAACATTTGGTTAACCATTCGTTGTCGTTAACCCTACAACTAAATTTTGGCTGGGCCAGTTTTACAAAAGATGTGATCTGCAAGGAGCGCAGACTCAGCACCGCATCTTTTTGGCCCGATGGAGACCTGCATGAACCTCTGGCAACAAAATTACGATCCGGCCGGTAATATCTGGCTCTCAAGTCTTATCGCATCGTTACCGATTCTGTTTTTCTTTTTTGCCCTGATAAAGCTCAAGCTCAAAGGGTACCTGGCGGCGACATGGACCGTGGCCATTGCGCTGTCGGTCGCGCTGCTGTTCTATAAGATGCCCGTCGATCGCGCGCTGACTTCCGTGGTCTACGGTTTCTTTTACGGCCTGTGGCCCATCGCGTGGATTATTATCGCCGCGGTATTCGTCTATAAAATTTCGGTTAAGACCGGACAGTTCGATATTATTCGCTCGTCGATTCTCTCGATTACCCCTGACCAGCGCCTGCAGATGCTGATTGTCGGCTTCTCCTTCGGGGCTTTCCTCGAGGGTGCGGCCGGTTTTGGCGCCCCGGTGGCGATTACCGCCGCGCTGCTGGTCGGCCTGGGCTTTAACCCGCTGTATGCCGCGGGGCTGTGTCTGATTGTCAACACTGCGCCGGTGGCCTTTGGTGCGATGGGCATTCCGATTCTGGTCGCCGGCCAGGTCACCGGTATCGACAGCTTTGCCATCGGCCAGATGGTCGGTCGTCAACTGCCGTTCCTGACCATTATCGTCCTGTTCTGGATTATGGCGATTATGGACGGCTGGCGCGGTATCAAAGAGACCTGGCCGGCGGTCATGGTTGCCGGTGGCTCGTTCGCCATCGCGCAGTATCTCAGCTCTAACTTCCTTGGCCCGGAACTGCCGGACATCATCTCCTCTCTGGTGTCACTGGTTTGCCTGACCCTGTTCCTCAAACGCTGGCAGCCGGTCCGTATCTTCCGCTTCGGCGATATGGGTGCCGCCCAGGTCGATCAAACGCTGGCGCGTACCCATTACAGCGCCGGGCAGGTCGTCCGCGCCTGGTCGCCGTTCCTGTTCCTGACCGCCACCGTGACTTTGTGGAGTATTCCGCCGTTTAAGGCCCTGTTTGCTCCCGGCGGCGCGATGTATGACTTTGTTATCAATATCTCCGTGCCGTTCCTCGATAAGATGGTGGCCCGCATGCCGCCGGTTGTCAGCGCCGCCACCCCTTACGCGGCGGTGTATAAGTTCGACTGGCTGTCTGCCACCGGCACCGCCATCCTGTTTGCGGCTATACTTTCCGTCATCTGGCTGCGTATGAAGCCAAAAGATGCGCTGATCACCTTTGGCAGCACGTTAAAAGAACTGGCTCTACCGATTTACTCCATCGGCATGGTGCTGGCGTTCGCCTTTATCTCTAACTATTCCGGGCTGTCGTCGACGCTGGCCCTCGCGCTGGCGCACACCGGCCACGCGTTTACCTTCTTCTCGCCATTCCTCGGCTGGCTGGGGGTATTCCTGACCGGTTCAGACACCTCGTCTAACGCGCTGTTCGCCGCGCTGCAGGCGACCGCGGCACAGCAGATCGGCGTCTCCGATATTCTGCTGGTCGCGGCCAACACCACCGGCGGCGTCACCGGCAAAATGATTTCGCCGCAGTCCATCGCTATCGCCTGTGCGGCGGTAGGCCTGGTGGGGAAAGAGTCGGACCTGTTCCGCTTTACCGTAAAACACAGCCTGATCTTTACCTGCATGGTCGGTGTTATTACCACGCTACAGGCCTATGTCTTAACCTGGATGATCCCATGATAGTGATGCCCCGGCGCCTCGCAGACGATGTAGCCCGTCGTGTGCGGGCGCTGATTGAAGAACAGAAGCTGGAGGCGGGCATGCGACTGCCCGCCGAGCGCCAGCTGGCCGCCCTGCTTGGCGTCTCACGCAACTCGCTGCGCGAAGCGCTGGCGATGCTGGTGAGCGAAGGCCTGCTGGTCAGCCGCCGCGGCGGCGGGACTTTCGTGCGCTGGCAGCACGAGGCGTGGTCGGAACAGAATATCGTTCAGCCGCTAAAAACGCTGCTCGCCGACGACCCCGATTACAGTTTTGATATTCTGGAAGCGCGCCACGCCATCGAAGCCAGCACGGCCTGGCATGCGGCGATGCGCGCAACTGACGCCGAAAAAGAGCGCATTCGCCTGTGCTTTGAAGCGACCCAGAGCGAAGACCCGGACCTGGCCTCACAGGCTGACGTTCGCTTTCACCTGGCGATTGCCGAAGCCTCGCACAATGTGGTGCTGCTACAAACCATGCGCGGATTTTTCGACCTCCTGCAATCCTCGGTCAAACAGAGCCGCCAGCGGATGTATCTTGTCCCGCCGGTATTCGCCCGTCTGACTGAACAGCACCAGGCCGTGATGGAGGCCATTTTCGCCGGTGACGCCGAAGGCGCGCGGCAGGCGATGATGGCGCACCTAGGCTTTGTCCACGCCACGATTAAACACTTTGATGAAGACCAGGCCCGCCAGGCGCGCATTACCCGCCTGCCCGGTGACCACAACGAAAATGCCAGGGAGAACCCGTGATGATTATTTCAGCCGCCAGCGACTATCGCGCAGCCGCACAGCGTATCCTGCCACCGTTCCTGTTCCACTACATCGACGGCGGCGCCTATGCCGAACACACGCTGCGCCGCAACGTTGAAGATCTGTCTGATGTGGCGCTCCGCCAGCGGGTGCTGAAGAATATGTCGGACCTGAGCCTGGAGACCACGCTGTTCAAAGAAAAGCTCTCTATGCCGGTGGCGCTGGCGCCGGTCGGACTGTGCGGAATGTACGCTCGCCGCGGTGAAGTGCAGGCGGCAGGCGCCGCGGATGATAAAGGCATTCCGTTTACCCTCTCCACCGTTTCCGTCTGCCCGATAGAGGAAGTCGTGCCGACCATCAAGCGCCCGATGTGGTTCCAGCTGTACGTCCTGCGCGATCGCGGCTTTATGCGCAATGCGCTGGAGCGCGCCAAAGCGGCGGGATGTTCAACCCTGGTGTTTACCGTCGATATGCCCACCCCCGGCGCTCGCTATCGTGATGCCCATTCCGGAATGAGTGGCCCGAATGCGGCGATGCGCCGCTACTGGCAGGCGATGACCCACCCGCAGTGGGCGTGGGATGTCGGTTTAAACGGCCGCCCTCACGATCTTGGCAATATCTCCACCTATCTTGGCAAGCCTACCGGTCTTGAGGACTACATTGGCTGGCTGGCGAACAACTTCGATCCGTCTATTTCGTGGAAAGACCTCGAGTGGATCCGCGAATTCTGGGACGGTCCGATGGTGATCAAAGGGATCCTCGATCCGCAGGATGCGCGCGACGCCGTACGCTTCGGCGCCGACGGGATCGTGGTCTCCAACCACGGCGGTCGCCAGCTCGACGGCGTTCTCTCCTCAGCCCGTGCGCTGCCGGCCATCGCCGATGCGGTAAAAGGCGATATCACCATCCTCGCCGATAGCGGTATTCGTAACGGTCTCGATGTGGTGCGCATGATCGCGCTGGGCGCCGATAGCGTACTGCTGGGCCGCGCCTATCTGTACGCGCTGGCCACCCACGGCAAGCAGGGTGTAGCCAACCTGCTGAATCTGATCGAGAAAGAGATGAAGGTGGCCATGACCCTGACCGGAACCAAAACCATCGGTGAAATCAGCCGCGACTCACTGGTTCAGAACGCCGACGCGCTGCATACCTTCAATGCGATGACGCAGGGCAACGCGGCATAATCCCCCTGCCCGGCGCTCCCCCACGGGGATGAGGGCCGGGCAAATATCTGCTATTCTGCCCGCGCGATTAAGAGCCTAATGAGACAGGGCAGCATGCTGAACATTGTACTATTCGAACCTGAGATCCCGCCAAATACCGGGAACATCATCCGCCTGTGCGCCAACACCGGCTTCAATCTGCATATTATCGAGCCGATGGGTTTCACCTGGGACGATAAGCGCCTGCGCCGCGCCGGGCTGGATTACCATGAATTCGCCGCCGTTCAGCGCCATCGTGACTATGCTGCCTTCGTGGAAAGCGCCAGGCCGCAGCGCCTGTTCGCCCTGACCACAAAGGGCACGCCGGCTCACAGCGCGGTCAGCTATCAGGATGGTGATTTCTTGATGTTTGGCCCGGAAACGCGCGGCCTGCCGGCCAGCATTCTTGATGCCCTGCCGCCACAGCAAAAAATCCGTATTCCGATGATGCCGGACAGTCGCAGTATGAACCTGTCAAATGCGGTGTCGGTGGTGGTGTATGAGGCCTGGCGCCAGCTGGGGTATCCGGGGGCGGTATTACGCAGTTAGCCTGAGTCATTCACGGATTGCGAGGCGCTGCGCCTGAGCCAGGCTACCCGATCTCACAGGCCCGTCGCCCGGCTACGCGCAGCGCCAGCCGGGGGAAAGCAGTCCGGCAGCAAATGCCAGAATAGCCGCGCAGGCGCCTGCTCCTCGCTACGTCGGCAGCGCGTTATCGGGATAGCCCGAGTCTAGATACCGTCGCCGTACTCGAAGGTATGGTGAATACCGTTAAAGTGCTGATCCATATCCATCGCCGGCTTGTCGCTCTCTGGCTTACCGACGATACGCGCCGGTACGCCGGCTGCGGTGGTGTGCGGCGGTACGGGCTGTAGCACCACGGAACCGGCGCCAATTTTCGCCCCCCGACCAACTTCGATATTACCGAGGATCTTCGCACCGGCGCCAATCATGACGCCTTCACGGATTTTCGGGTGACGGTCGCCGCTGGTTTTACCGGTACCGCCGAGGGTCACGGACTGCAGAATCGACACGTCGTCCTCAATCACCGCCGTTTCGCCGACCACAATGCCGGTGGCGTGATCGAGCATAATCCCACGGCCAATTTTCGCCGCCGGATGGATATCCACCTGGAAAGAAACGGAAACCTGGTTTTGCAGGAAAATCGCCAGCGCCCGGCGCCCCTGATTCCACAGCCAGTGGCCAATGCGATAGGCCTGCAGCGCGTGGAAACCTTTCAGGTACAGCAGCGGCGTGGAGTACTTATCGACCGCCGGATCGCGGGTACGCACGGCCTGAATATCGCAGGCGGCGGAGGCGATCATCTCCGGATCAGCGGCATATGCCTCTTCCACTACCTCACGAATGGCAATAGCGGGCATAATCGGCGACGCCAGTTTATTCGCCAGCATATAGCTCAGGGCGCTGCCCAGATTTTCGTGCTTGAGTAGCGTTGCGTGGTAAAAACTGGCGAGCATAGGCTCACAGTCGGCCAGAGCCCGGGCTTCGGCTTTAATATTGTTCCAGACGATATCCAGTTCTTCACACGGCATTGCTGACTCCAGGCGATAGCAGAATGACCGGCCAGTTCTACGCTGACCGGGTCATCGAGGTGACAAAGGTTCCTTTAAGCTTAATTGCTGCGCTCGTCCTTGCGTGCGCGGCCCAATAAAGTCAATGCTGCCTCGCGCGCAATTTTTCCGCAATACAATACCTGATAAATTTCCTCGGTTATTGGCATTTCGACACCTAAACGCTGTGCCAGAACGCGAACTTCCTTGGTATTGCGATAGCCTTCAACCACCTGGCCAATCTTATCCTGCGCGCTTTGCACATCCATACCCTGGCCGAGCATCATGCCAAAGCGGCGGTTACGCGATTGGTTATCGGTACAGGTCAGCACCAGATCGCCCAGCCCCGCCATCCCCATAAAGGTTTCCGGATCGGCGCCCAGCGCGGTACCGAGACGAGACATTTCAACCAGACCACGGGTTATCAGCGCCGTACGCGCATTGGCGCCAAAGCCGATACCGTCAGACATCCCGGCGCCAATGGCGATGACGTTTTTCACCGCCCCGCCAAGCTGCACGCCGATAAAGTCCGGGTTGATATAGACGCGGAAGCTTTTACCGCAGTGCAGCAAGCGCTGCAGGTCGTCGGCAAATTGCGGCTCCGTGGACGCCAGCGAAATGGCCGTCGGCAGCCCTGCCGCCAGCTCTTTGGCGAAGGTCGGGCCGGAAATCACCGCCAGCGGGATTGTGTCGCCCAGCGCTTCGCGCGCGACATCCTGCAGCAGGCGACCGGTTTCAGCCTCAAGGCCTTTCGTCGCCCAGACCAGGCGCGCATCCGAACGCATCAGCGGTTTAATCTGGCGCAGGACCTCACCAAAGACATGGCTTGGCACCACAACCAGAATGTCGCGGCTGGCAGCCAGCGCGGCAGACAGATCGCTTTCAAGATGCAGCGTGTCAGGGAAAGGGACGTCAGGAAGGAAAGCGGCATTGCAGCGGTCATGTTGCAGCGTCGCGATATGTTTCGGGTCATGGCCCCAGAGCACAACATGGTGGCCATTTCTTGCCAGAGTGATGGCAAGAGCGGTGCCGTATGAGCCGGCACCGATCACAGTCATTGCAGCATTAAGTGCGTTCATCAGGCATCCTGATGTTGTTCGGCACCTTCGCCAGCTTGCTGCTGCAGATAGTTCATGAACAGCGCATCGAAGTTCACTGGCGCAAGGTTCAGTTGCGGGAAGGTACCGCGAGACACCAGGCTGGTAATGCACTCACGCGCATACGGGAACAGAATGTTCGGGCAGTATGCGCCGAGGCAATGCGCCATCTGGTTGCCGTCAATGCCGTCGATGGAGAAGATGCCGCCCTGCTGTACTTCACACAGGAACGCGGTTTCTTCGCCCAGCGCAGCGGTTACGGTTACGCGCAGCACCACTTCGTAGACGCCTTCAGCCAGTTGGCTGGAAGCTGTGTCCAGATCAAGTTTAACTTCCGGCTGCCAGTCTTTCTGGAAAACTTGCGGCGCATTTGGCGCTTCAAAGGAAATATCCTTGGTATAGATACGCTGGATCTGGAAAGTCATTTCGGTGCTGTTTTGTTCTGACATAGTAAAACCCTTTCGTGTTGTCCTTAAATACGCCTACCCGGCCTGGGTGGACGCAAAATTAGCGCAGCAGGGGATCAAGTCCACCACGTGAATCAAGCGCATACAAGTCGTCACAGCCGCCAATGTGCTGCTCATCAATAAAAATCTGCGGAACCGTCGTGCGACCACTGCGTTGAATCATCTCTTCACGCTTCGCGGCATTGCCATCAATCGGCAGTTCATTGAACGTTACGCCTTTGCTGTTCAGCAGTGCTTTCGCACGGATACAGAACGGACAGGTCGCTTTGGTGTAGATATCAATATTGGCCATGACTTCACTCCTGTTTTTACCCGCAGGATGTTACGCCGCAGACAAGGCTGCCCCCCAACGGATCGCCGCAGCGGGGGAAACCTGGCTACGTCATAAAGACGCGGGTAAATTTATTTGCCGCGTACCAGCGGAAGGTTTTCGCCGCTCCAGCCAGCGATGCCTTCTTTCAGTACAAAGACCTTTTCGAATCCGGCTTTATTCAGCGCGCTGGCAGGCTCTTGCGCCTGCATACCGGAACCGTCTACCACTATAATGGGTTGTGCTTTGTGTTTTTCCAACTCACCAACGTTATTTGCCTTGATTTCGGTCGGCAGCAGGTTGATGGAGCCCGCGATATGGCCTTTACGGAAGTCGTCACGCTGACGCAGGTCGACAACCACGGCATCTTCTTTGTTGATCAGACGCGTCGCTTCACCACGGGTAATGACTTTAACTTTCGACATCAGCCCCTTAAAGGTGGTGAACAGCACCGCCACCAGCAGCGCGATCCACGCGATGCTCAGGACGGGGTGACGGCCGACGAATTGCATAATTTCTTGCATGGGGGGTTACAACTCCCGACTAAGTGATAAAAAAACCAGGGAAGGAGTATACCTGTGCATTGCGGCAAATACAGCCAGTGAGCGCGATGTAATGTATTTTCTGCGGCCCGTCACGAAAAAATCCCCTTCCGACGACTTTCATGCGGGCCCGACGCTCTCTTTCTTTGATCTTTCACGGTGCTTTGAACGATTCAGCTGTAGTAAAATTACGCAAATTTTCTGTCTTTGAGCATGAGGTTGTCGCAATGTCGAATTCTAAAAAGCCGATGGTACTGGTCATTCTGGATGGCTATGGCTATCGTGAAGACCAGCAGGATAACGCGATTTATAGCGCGAAAACGCCAGTCATGGACGCATTGTGGGCGAAACGTCCCCATACGCTGATTGATGCTTCTGGCCTGGAGGTCGGTCTGCCGGATCGCCAGATGGGCAACTCTGAAGTGGGTCACGTTAACCTCGGCGCCGGTCGTATCGTTTACCAGGATCTGACCCGTCTTGATGTCGAAATCAAAGAACGCACGTTCTTTGCAAACCCGGTGCTGACCGCCGCGGTCGACAAAGCCGTTGCTGCGGGTAAAGCCGTGCACATTATGGGCCTGATGTCCCCTGGCGGCGTTCACAGCCACGAAGACCACATTATGGCGATGGTAGAGCTGGCCGCTGAACGTGGGGCAGAAAAAATCTACCTGCACGCTTTCCTCGATGGCCGCGACACGCCGCCGCGCAGCGCTGAAAAATCACTGGCGAAATTTGAAGAAAAATTTGCCGCTCTCGGTAAAGGCCGCGTGGCTTCCATTATTGGCCGTTACTACGCCATGGACCGCGACAATCGCTGGGACCGCGTTGAGCAGGCATATGATCTGATGACCCTGGCGCAGGGCGAGTTCCAGGCCGATACCGCCGTTGCCGGTCTGCAGGCCGCTTACGCTCGCGATGAAAATGATGAGTTCGTGAAGGCGACCGTGATCCGTGCCGCAGGCCAGGCCGATGCCGCGATGGAAGACGGCGATGCGCTGATTTTCATGAACTTCCGTGCTGACCGCGCCCGTGAAATCACCCGTGCCTTCGTCAACGCCGATTTCGACGGTTTTGCCCGTAAGAAAGAGGTCAAACTCGACTTCGTGATGCTGACCGAATATGCCGCCGACATCAAAGTCGCCTGCGCATACCCGCCGGCGTCCCTGGCCAATACCTTCGGCGAGTGGATGGCGAAGAACGACAAGACTCAGCTGCGCATCTCCGAAACCGAGAAGTACGCGCACGTGACCTTCTTCTTTAACGGCGGCGTTGAAGAGCCGTTCAAAGGCGAAGAGCGTATTCTGATCAACTCGCCAAAAGTCGCAACCTACGACCTGCAGCCGGAAATGAGCTCCGCCGAGCTGACCGAAAAACTGGTTGCTGCTATCAAGGGCGGTCAGTACGACACCATCATCTGTAACTATCCGAACGGCGATATGGTCGGTCATACCGGCGTCATGGAGGCGGCAATTAAAGCCGTTGAAACGCTGGACAATTGCATCGATCAGGTTGCCAAAGCGGTAGAATCCGTCGGCGGCCAGCTGCTGATTACCGCCGATCATGGTAACGCTGAACAGATGCGCGATCCGGCTACCGGCCAGGCCCATACGGCCCACACCAACCTGCCGGTACCGCTGATCTACGTTGGCGATAAAACCGTAAAAGTCGCCGAAGGTGGCAAGCTTTCCGATATCGCGCCAACCATGTTGTCGCTGATGGGAATGGAAATCCCGCAAGAGATGACTGGCAAGCCGCTGTTCATCGTGGAATAATCCTTCCCCATGAGGGGAAAGGCGACTTATTCAAATACATGGATCGCAACGGCTGTTCGATCCGTCCTTTACGCCAGCGCACTCAGCGCTGGCGTATTGCTGTGCGCCGCACCCGCTCAGGCGGATGACCGCGACCAGCTCAAATCTATTCAGGCCGATATCGCCGCAAAGCAGCGGGCGATCAAGCAACAACAACAGCAACGCGCCTCTCTGCTTGCCCAGCTAAAAGCGCAGGAAGAGGCCATCTCTGCCGCCGCCCGCAAACTGCGTGAAACCCAGGATACCCTGAACCAGCTGAATAAGCAGATTGACGAGATGAACGCGTCAATCGCAAAGCTGGAACGTCAGCGCGCCACTCAGGAGCGTAACCTGTCCGCGCAGCTTGATGCCGCGTTCCGCCAGGGGCCGCATACCGGGATGCAAATGATCCTCAGCGGTGAAGAGGGTCAGCGTAACCAGCGCATGCAGGTCTACTACGGTTATCTTAACCAGGCCCGCCAGGAGACCATCGCCCAGTTGAAACAGACGCGCGAAGAGGTCGCCGCGCAAAAGGCGGAGCTGGAAGAAAAGCAGAGCCAGCAGCAGACGCTGGTTTACGAGCAGCGCGCACAGCAGGCAAAGCTGGAACAGGCGCGGAACGAACGTAAGAAAACCCTTTCAGGCCTTGAATCGTCTATTCAGCAAGGTCAGCAGCAGCTGGGCGAAATGCGGGCTAACGAATCGCGCCTGCGCGGTCGGATCGCGCAAGCAGAAGCCGCAGCGAAGGCCCGCGCAGAGCGAGAAGCTCGCGAGGCTCAGGCCGTGCGCGATCGTCAGCAGGATGCATCCCGTAAAGGCACCACCTATAAACCAACCGAAAGCGAGCGTTCGCTGATGTCCCGCACCGGTGGTCTGGGCTCTCCGCGCGGTCAGGCCTACTGGCCGGTTCGCGGAACGTTGCTTCATCCTTATGGCGAACAGCTGCAAGGTGAACTACGTTGGAAAGGGATGGTTATCGCTGCGTCTGAAGGCACCGAGGTTAAGGCAATTGCCGATGGCCGGGTGATTCTCGCCGACTGGCTACAGGGCTACGGCCTGGTTGTGGTCGTTGAACACGGTAAAGGCGATATGAGCCTTTACGGCTATAACCAAAGCGCGCTGGTCAGCGTCGGCACTCAGGTCCGGGCGGGCCAGCCGATTGCTCTCGTAGGCAGCAGCGGCGGTCAGGGCCGTCCGTCGCTCTATTTCGAAATTCGTCGCCAGGGTCAGGCGGTCAATCCACAGCCGTGGTTGGGAAGATAAGTTTTGCTTCAATTTCGCAGAATTGCATTCGCGGTAGCCGGTACGCTGGCTATGGCATCATCGGCATTTGCCGGTAAACTCTCCATTGTTATTGACGACTTTGGCTATCGTCCACAGACTGAAAATCAGGTACTGGCGCTGCCAGCGACCATCTCCGTCGCCGTATTACCCAACGCGCCGCACGCCCGTGAAATGGCGACCAAAGCGCACAATCTCGGCCACGAGGTGCTTATTCACCTGCCGATGGCGCCGCTCAGCAAGCAACCGCTGGAAAAAGATACGCTGCGCCCGGATATGAGCAGTAACGAGATCGAGCGCATCATCCGCGACGCCTATGGCAAAGTGCCGTACGCCGTGGGCCTGAACAACCATATGGGCAGCGCGATGACCTCCAGCCTGTTCGGAATGCAAAAGGTGATGCAGGCCCTGGAGCGCTACAATCTCTACTTCCTCGACAGCGTCACCATCGGTAATACTCAGGCCATGCGCGCGGCGCAGGGTACCGGAGTGAAGGTGATCAAGCGGAAGGTGTTCCTCGATGACACGCAGAATGAAGCCGATATTCGCGTGCAGTTCAACCGCGCCATCGCGCTGGCGCGCCGCAACGGTTCCGCCATTGCTATCGGTCATCCGCACCCCACCACGGTGCGCGTCCTGCAGCAAATGGTCTATAACCTGCCGCCGGATATCACCCTGGTGCGTCCGAGCAACCTGCTGAACGAGCCGCAGGTCGATACCTCAAGGCCGGACAGCGGGCTACCGCCGTCGAAAACGACGCCGCCAACGTCGCCGCGTAATCCGTTCCGCGGCGTGAAGTTCTGTAAGCCGAAGCATCCGCCGGAGCCGGTGTACGCCAGCCGCTTCTTCAGCATCCTGAGCGAAAGCATCAGCCAGAGCCCTCTGGTGCAGTACTACCAGCTGAAATGGCAGGGCTGGGACAACCCAACGAACTAAACGGATCGGGAATCTGTTCGTTTTTCAGCGGCAGATTCCCGTTTATCTTCAAAGGCATACCAGGCTTTAAAATACTTCATAAAACTGTACAGGGTTGCATACAGCCCGGTCACGGCACCCACCTTCCCTTTCCGCCATGCCCCGCTAAACAGATACCACTTAAAAAAAGCGCCAGTCGCGCTGATGATCCCGCGGCCCAGCGAGGGTTTGATCTTCTGATGTTTCACCAGCCGGGTGGTATAACTATTGAGCTTACTAAAGACTTCGTGCAGCGAATAAAAGGTATCGTGACGCACCCGGCCCGGGAGTTTGACGGACCTGACGTGGCCGACCACCTGATCGTCAACCGGGCGGTTATTAAAGGCCGCCGTGGTACGATTGAATAAGCGAACCGGATAATCCGGCGATGAGACGGGATAAATTGTCCTGACGGCTTCGCCAAGCACATACCAGTAACGCGGCAGGCGCCAGGCACAGACAGGGTCGAGATCCTCGCCGGCTTTCAGCCTCAGAATCTCAGCGACAACCTCATTATCGAGAATTTCATCGCTATCCATGCACAGCACCCAGTCATAGCTGGCCAGCGTCGTCGCGTAGTTCATCTGCGCCCCGTGAGCGGTATAGGGGTGATGATGTACCGTCAGCCCAAACTGGCGACAGATATCCAGCGTCGTATCGGTACTGCCTGAATCCACGACAATGCACTCATCCGCCACCTTCAGGAGCGGAGGTAAAACCTGGCTCAGCAGACGGGCAGAATTACAGGTCAGCAAGCATACAGAGAGTTTAAGCATGGTGTTTATAAAATTAAACGGTAGTTAAACGAACTGTATAAACGAATAGGCCAAAAATCGATTTAGAAAAAGTGCGTTCCCGATGAAGGATCTGTGAAATGTTATCCAAATCTAAATAAAAAAAAGCGCCCGCAGGCGCTCAGCGTAAAACCCGACCGCAGCCGGGCTGCCGTTTTATCAGATTTAATCCCAGCTCAGCACCACTTTTCCGGACTGGCCGGAGCGCATCGCATCAAAGCCCTGCTGGAACTCATCGATGCCAAAACGGTGGGTAATGATCGGTGACAAATCCAGCCCAGACTGGATCAATGCGGCCATCTTGTACCAGGTCTCGAACATTTCCCGGCCATAAATCCCTTTAATAAACAGCCCCTTGAAGATAACTTTTGTCCAGTCGATGGACATATCCGACGGCGGAATACCGAGCATCGCAATACGGCCGCCGTGGTTCATGGTATCCAGCATGGTACGGAATGCCGGCGGCGCACCGGACATTTCCAGCCCCACGTCGAACCCTTCGGTCATCCCCAGTTCGGCCATCACATCGGTCAGGCTCTCTTGCGCGACATTCACGGCACGCGTCACGCCCATTTTACGCGCCAGACCCAGTCGATATTCGTTCACGTCAGTAATAACCACATTACGGGCGCCGACGTGTTTCGCGACCGCAGCCGCCATGATCCCAATTGGGCCTGCGCCGGATACCAGCACATCTTCACCAACCAGATCGAACGAGAGCGCCGTGTGGACCGCGTTACCAAACGGGTCAAAAATCGACGCCAGATCGTCAGAAATGTTGTCCGGGATTTTGAAGGCGTTGAAAGCCGGAATGACCAGATATTCCGCGAAACAGCCCGGACGGTTCACGCCTACGCCGATCGTGTTACGGCACAGATGTGTACGACCAGCACGGCAGTTACGGCAGTGGCCGCAGGTAATATGCCCTTCGCCGGAAACGCGATCGCCAATCTTAAAGCCGCGTACTTCCTGGCCGATACCCACGACTTCCCCCACGTACTCATGCCCTACTACCATCGGCACCGGGATAGTTTTTTGCGACCATTCATCCCAGTTATAAATGTGTACGTCGGTACCGCAAATGGCGGTCTTGCGGATTTTGATCAGCAGATCGTTATGGCCGACTTCCGGTTCCGGTACGTCGGTCATCCAGATGCCTTCTTCCGCTTTCAGTTTGGATAACGCTTTCATCTCACGCCCTCAGGCAATCACGCCCAGTTGTTTACCGATGCGGGTAAAGGCTTCTACCGCACGTTCAATTTGTTCAGGGGTATGCGCCGCCGACATCTGGGTGCGAATACGCGCCTGGCCTTTTGGTACCACCGGATAGAAGAACCCGGTGACGTAAATCCCTTCTTTTTGCAGCTCGCGCGCAAAGTTTTGCGCAATCACGGCTTCGCCCAGCATAACCGGGATAATCGCGTGGTCGGCGCCGGCCAGCGTAAAGCCCGCGGCGGTCATTTTTTCGCGGAACAGGCGCGCGTTGGACCACAGGCGATCGCGCAGTTCAGCACCGGACTCCACCATCTCCAGCACTTTGATAGAGGCCGCAACAATCGCCGGGGCCAGCGAGTTGGAGAACAGATACGGACGCGAACGCTGGCGCAGCCATTCAACGACCTCTTTACGCCCGGCGGTATAGCCGCCGGATGCGCCGCCCAGCGCTTTACCTAATGTCCCGGTGATGATATCGACACGGCCCATCACATCGCAGTATTCATGCGAGCCGCGACCGTTTTCACCCACAAAGCCGACGGCGTGGGAATCGTCGACCATCACCAGCGCATCGAACTGGTCCGCCAGGTCGCAGACGCCTTTCAGGTTGGCGATCACGCCGTCCATGGAGAATACGCCGTCGGTGGCGATCAGCACGTGGCGTGCGCCGGCTTCACGGGCCTCTTTCAGACGTGCTTCCAGCTCCTGCATATCGTTATTGGCATAACGGTAGCGTTTTGCTTTGCACAGGCGAACGCCGTCAATGATCGAGGCGTGGTTCAGGGCATCGGAAATAATGGCATCTTCCGGGCCTAACAGGGTTTCAAACAGACCGCCGTTGGCATCGAAGCAGGAGGAGTAGAGAATCGCATCTTCCATGCCGAGGAACTCAGCCAGCTTCTTCTCAAGCGCTTTGTGGCTGTCCTGCGTCCCGCAAATAAAGCGCACGGAAGCCATACCAAAACCGTGGCTGTCCATCCCGGCTTTCGCGGCAGCAATCAGCTGCGGATGGTTAGCCAGACCCAGATAGTTATTGGCGCAGAAGTTAATCACATTGCTGCCGCCGACGGTAATATCCGCCTGCTGCGCCGACGTAATAATGCGTTCTTCTTTAAATAACCCTTCCGCACGAGCGGTCTCAAGGCTATTGGTCAACTGTTCGTAAAAATCACCACGCATTGCAACTCTCCAGATTTGGCAAAATTTGGCACATATTACCCAAAGCTATACGCTGATACGAGATGATGCATGCCTGGATGAATTATTTGCAGCATAAATCACGCTCACCACCCCGCTTTTCGGCGAATGGCTGAAGCCTGCTCCATGTGGTGATATGATATGAGTATTCATGTCCGGATTGTCTCTGGACTCCATACTTCAAAGGTTACAGTTATGATCATCGTTACCGGCGGCGCAGGGTTTATCGGCAGCAACATCGTTAAGGCCCTGAATGACAAAGGCATTACCGACATTTTGGTCGTAGATAATCTGAAAGACGGCACCAAGTTTGCTAACCTGGTAGACCTGGATATCGCTGATTACATGGATAAAGAAGACTTCCTGATTCAGGTGATGGCCGGGGAAGAGTTCGGTGAAATTGAAGCCATATTCCACGAAGGCGCCTGCTCTTCCACCACAGAGTGGGACGGCAAGTACATGATGGATAACAACTATCAGTACTCTAAAGAGGTGCTGCACTACTGCCTGGAGCGTCAGATTCCGTTCCTGTACGCCTCGTCGGCGGCAACCTACGGCGGCCGCACCAGCGACTTTATCGAATCCCGTGAATATGAGCAGCCGCTGAACGTTTACGGCTACTCCAAATTCCTGTTTGACGAATACGTCCGTCAGATCCTGCCGGAAGCCGACTCGCAGATCGTAGGCTTCCGCTATTTCAACGTCTACGGGCCGCGCGAAGGGCACAAAGGCAGCATGGCGAGCGTGGCTTTCCACCTCAACACCCAGTTGAATAACGGCGAAAGCCCGAAACTGTTCGAAGGCAGCGATGGCTTCAAACGCGATTTCGTCTACGTAGGCGACGTGGCGGCGGTAAACCTGTGGTTCTGGGAAAACGGCGTATCCGGTATTTTCAACCTCGGCACCGGCCGTGCGGAATCTTTCCAGGCGGTAGCCGATGCCACGCTGGCATACCATAAGAAAGGCAGCATCGAATACATCCCGTTCCCCGAGAAGCTGAAAGGCCGCTACCAGGCATTTACCCAGGCGGATCTGACCAACCTGCGCGCTGCGGGCTACGATAAGCCGTTCAAGACCGTTGCCGAAGGCGTAACGGAATATATGGCCTGGCTCAACCGCGACGCGTAAGACATAACATGAAAATATTGGTGGTTGGCCCGTCTTGGGTGGGCGACATGATGATGTCGCAAAGTCTCTATCGCACGCTCAGGGCGCGCTATCCCCAGGCGATAATCGACGTGATGGCACCTGCGTGGTGCCGTCCGCTGCTGTCGCGCATGCCGGAAGTTAACGAAGCCATCCCGATGCCGCTCGGCCACGGCGCGCTGGCAATCGGCGAACGCCGTAAGCTGGGGCACAGCCTGCGCGAGCGTCGCTACGATCGTGCTTACGTGCTGCCCAACTCGTTTAAATCGGCGCTGGTCCCCTTCTTCGCCAACATCCCGCACCGCACCGGCTGGCGCGGCGAGATGCGCTACGGTCTGCTGAATGACGCGCGAGTGCTGGATAAAGACGCCTGGCCGCTGATGGTTGAACGCTATGTCGCGCTGGCCTATGACAAGGGCGTCATGCGCAGCGCCAAAGACCTGCCGCAGCCGCTGCTGTGGCCGCAGCTGCAGGTTCATGAAGGTGAAAAATCGCAGGCCTGTAGCGCGTTTAATCTCTCAGCCGATCGCCCGATGATCGGCTTCTGCCCCGGCGCAGAGTTTGGCCCGGCAAAACGCTGGCCGCACTATCACTACGCCGAGCTGGCGAAACAGCTTATCGACGACGGTTACCAGATAGTCCTGTTCGGTTCGGCCAAAGATAACGAAGCGGGCAAAGAGATCATCGCCGCGCTGAGCAGCGAACAGCAGGCCTGGTGTCGCAATCTGGCCGGGGAGACCCAGCTTGAGCAGGCCGTCATTCTGCTTGCCGCCTGTAAAGCGGTGGTCAGCAACGATTCCGGCCTGATGCACGTCGCCGCTGCGCTGGACCGCCCGCTGGTGGCGCTGTATGGCCCAAGCAGCCCGGACTTCACTCCCCCGCTGTCACACAAAGCACGGGTGATTCGCCTGATTAGCGGCTACCACAAAGTCCGTAAGGGCGATGCCGCGGAAGGTTATCATCAGAGCCTGATCGATATTACGCCGCAGCGCGTACAGGAAGAGCTAAACGCGCTCCTGCAGGAAAAAACCGATAAAGAGGAAGCGTAACGGATGCGGGTATTGATCGTAAAAACCTCGTCCATGGGCGACGTCCTGCATACGCTGCCCGCGCTGACCGATGCCGCGCAAGCTTTTCCCGGCATTCGCTTTGACTGGGTCGTCGAGGAAGGGTTCGCCCAGATTCCGTCCTGGCATGAAGCGGTGGATCGGGTGATTCCCGTCGCCATTCGCCGCTGGCGTAAAGCCTGGTTTTCCGCGCCGGTGAAGGCCGAACGCCAGGCCTTTCGCGATGCCGTACGGGCACAGAAATATGACGCGATTATCGACGCCCAGGGTCTGGTCAAAAGCGCCGCGCTGGTCACCCGGCTGGCGCGCGGCGTGAAGCACGGTATGGACTGGCAAACCGCCCGCGAGCCGCTGGCCAGCCTGTTCTACAATCGCCGCCACCATATTGCGAAACAACAGCATGCCGTTGAGCGCACTCGCGAACTGTTCGCCAAAAGCCTGGGCTACGCCCGACCGGAAAGCCAGGGGGATTATGCCATCGCCCGCCACTTTACCCGCCCGGAAACCGCCACTGCTGTGCCGTACCTCGTCTTCCTGCATGCCACGACCCGCGATGACAAACACTGGCCAGAAAGCCACTGGCAGGCGCTTATCGCCCTGCTGGCCGACAGCGGCCTGCAGATTAAGCTGCCGTGGGGCGCCCCGCATGAAGAAGCGCGGGCTAAACGGCTGGCGGAGGGTCACGACTTTGTCGACGTTCTGCCGCGCATGAGCCTGGAGCAGGTCGCTCAGGTTCTGGCGGGCGCCAGAGGCGTGGTTTCCGTTGATACCGGCCTGAGCCATCTGACCGCCGCGCTCGATAAACCCAATTTTACGTTATATGGCCCCACCGACCCGGGGTTGATTGGCGGTTACGGTAAAAATCAGTATGTCGTACGTCCGGAAAGCGGCAACAGCACCGGGGATATTTCCGCCGCCCGCATCGCGCAGCTGCTGCAATCTCAGGGGCTGATTTAATGGGTTCACTGTACAAGCAAATTTACCGCTACACGCACCCGCGTGCTTTTCGCCATAACGAAAATCTCTGGCCGTATACCAAAATCACCCGGGGCGAAAGCGGTGAAATCCGCACGCTGCAGTACAAAGGTCAAAATATTCCGCTGGTCAGCCTGAGCGCGTTAAAAAACAGCGCGCATGGCGAGGTTTTGTTGACGGCGACCGGCCCCTCTACCCGCGGTATTGATTTTTCACGACTGCCGGAGAGCGTGCCGGTGATGGGCGTCAACGGCGCCTGGTTTCTCTCTGATACGCTGCGGTTTTCGTTCTACACCATTGTCGATATGGAGTTTTACGACAAGCAGCCCGACATTATTCGCTCGGTGATCGGCCAGCCCGATCTTGTGCTGTTTACCACCATGCACGGGATCGCCAAAATCTACGATCGCTATCCGGCCGATCTGCGCTGCCGCCTGGCGCTGATTGAAGACGGCTGCTATAAAATTTACCAGCCTAAGGTCGCCAGCAGCGTGATGCGGAAAACCTATCAGCATATCGAAGCGCTGCGTTTCCACCCTGAGCGTCAGGATATCTGCTTTAGCACCGATATCCGCCACGGGGTCTTTGATGCCGGAACCGTGGTCTACTGGTCCTTACAGATCCTCGCCTGGCTGGGATTCGACACCATTCTTATCAGCGGGCTGGACATGAATAATTTCCACCAACCGCGGTTCTACGAAACACAACAGAATAAACTGCCTTCCTACCTGGCAAACAAAGTGGATGACCTGGTCATCCCGTCCTTTTCGCACGCCGCTTGTGTGCTACAACAAAACCATATTCGGGTCATCAATTTCTCTCAGGAGAGTGCGGTGCCGGAAACGATTTTTGCAAAGGTTTCTTTTGATGCGTACTTTAAAAATAAGTAACTATGCCATTCAGGGTTACTCCCTTTTCTTTCCCTTATTTTTATTTTTCAGCGCTATTTTTTGCATCTCCACCCGGACGAATAACCTGCTCCACCTGTCAATTCTGCTGTTCCTGCTGTCTTTACTGAACAAAGACCATCGCCAGGCGCTGGCGGAGAGTACCCGCCAGCAATGGCCGACCTATGCGCTGCTGGTGCTCTTCTTTGTCTACTATGCGCTCAGCAATCTCTGGGGGCATACGCCGCAACATATTGACTCGCCGCTGACTCACGGGACCTATCTCATCTTCTACCTGTTGCTGCTCGCCACCCTGCTGGGCCATCCCCGCACCCGGCATCTGGCGCTGCTCAGCGTGGTTGCCGGAGTCACCGTGCTGTCTGTCTGGACGCTGGCGATAGACCATACGCTGGTACTGACCCTGCGCGAAGTCTCACCGGAAAACCCAGGCCCGACCAACGTTATCGACCTGGCAGGATACTGCGGCATCGCCATCTTAATTTGCTGCCTGCTGTTGAAAGAGAAAGCCGGCCATTATCTCTATCTGCCGATCGCTATCCTGCTGGTGATGATGGTCTTTACCCAGAGCCGCGGGCCGATTATCGCCCTGGCGCTGGCCTTCTGCTGCACGCTGCATCTCCAGGTATTTACGCGCCGTAATTTAGCGATCGTCGCCACGCTGGCGGTGGTGCTCGGGCTGGTCTTCTTCCTGACGCCGGTTGGGGACCTGCTGCTAGCCCGCTTTGAGGAGATGGGGACGCAGAGTGGTCTACGTTTCAGCATCTGGCGCCATACGCTTGCGGAAATCGCGGACCATCCCTGGCTGGGCCGGGGGTTCGATTATGGACTCGAATTCATTAACTACAGCGGTGAACACATCACCACCACCCACAGCGTCTATCTCGGCTCGCTGTTGAAAGGCGGCATCATTGGCCTGCTGCTGCTGCTGGCGGTCATCGCCAGCGGATTATGGCGGGCATGGTGCAAACGCCGCGGCGACAGCCGGTACGGCCTGGCGATCTTCATGTACGCATTGATTTTTATGGCGTCGCAGGGGATGTTTATCGTCAGCAACCCACGAGAAACCTGGGTGCTGTTCTGGCTACCGCTCGGGATTGCGTTAAGCAATAACCTGACGGCAAAACGGCCGTAAGGCCGTCGTGAAACCGTAACAGAAAAGGGCCCGTCCGGGCCCTTTTTTATTGCCGCAAGCGCGTGGCCACCAGACTATCAGCCTGTTCTTTGATCATCGGCCATATGGCGTCAATCGAGACATCCGCCACGTTCTCTTCCTCGCAGACAATCTGTCTGGCCTTAGCATAACCCGGGGCCCAGATGGTATAACCCGGCAGGCCAGTATCCTTGAGCTTGCGCTTGTTATAGACCGCCACCATTGGCTTATCAAACACTCTGGCAATGTGCACAATGGAAGTGTCAGCGGTAATCACCAGATCGCAGCAGCGGATAACTTCTACTGCCGAGTTGATATTGCTGTCAGCCAGATACAGCGCCATATCCAGCCCAAGCTGACGAATTTTCTCACTGCGGCCAACCATCACCACGCTCACTTTATAGGGTAGCTGACGGAGTCGCTCAATGAGCGTGGCGACCTGATGACGGCAGAAGTCCTTATCGGTTGATGCGGTAAAGGGGTTGATGGCGACGCATAGCTGTCTGTCACTTTCTGTCGCCAGTAACTTTTCCACTCGCTCACGCTCGCGTATATCGCCGGGAACGTGATAATGATAGTGCTCATCTCTCACGCCAAAAAGCTTAACCACCTGTTTATAACGGGCGGAAATATGGCTTTTGCTATCATAAAAGGCGATTGACTGGTCATACAGCTTATATTTCTCTTTATTAAAACCAATCACGCAGGGCGCGCGTAAATCAGAGAGAAACTTAAACCGTTCATAGGTTTTCACATCATCAAAATCGATGACCACATCAAAATTAAGTGCCCGTAATGCAGCGAGAGACATCCGCGGTTTATACAAATATATATTCTCAAGAAATATTGAGCCTGCTAATATTTGCATACAGACAGGACCGGTGAGAACAGAGACTTTATAGCCGCGCTCGGCAAGAAGTCTGGCACAGCCTGTGGTCACCACCATGTCACCGACTTTGTCATCCAGACGCAGTAATAAAATGCGTTTCACCTGAGCCGGATTAAACGGCTGGCGCTCAGCTTTATTTCTATAACGAAAATTAATTAAATTAAATTTAATGTCGCGGAAGAAAGCATTCTTCTTCCGCGTCAGTTGTTTAAGGATACGCATACGGTACCTTAGGGTGCCTTTTATCGCTGTGTGTGTTTCCGCTGGTAATATTCTGCCAACGTCATTCCCTTCACCTGCGGCGCCAGCCAGTTAAAAAATGCTTCCAGGTCGACATATAACTGCTCGATATCCTGTTTATTTTTAAATGTCGGGCTGCCGCCAGGCATATACTCAGAAGAGTGCAGCATATATTCGACGTAATCATTACCCTGAGTCAATGTCTGCTGCACCACTTTCTTCATGGTGTCGACATTTCCCCCCATCGGGCGCAGCCAGTGAACGGAAGGCGAGCGCACTTTGCCGCGCAAGCGATCGTAGCCCTGCTTCACGCTGTTCATCCAGCCGGAGTGCTTATACTGAATGCTCATCGGCACTTCCAGCAGCGAAGAGCGGCCTTCGCGACTGATATCATTCTCATCAAGGAAATAGGCATGCTGCGGGAAACGACGGTAATCGGTCCCACCGTCCCCCTGCGGGGCGCCTTTCGCCGTCTTCCAGTTGACCCGCGGCGTGACCGAGCAGTCAACCAGATAGCCATGCTCCACCAGCAGACGGGCGTAGCGCTCATCAAACGCCCAGCGTCCGGCGCGATGGCTGACCATTTTCGTCTGGAAAGTGTCTTCCAGCAGATGGGTCATGTAAGCGACTTTTTCGCGCATCGCCGCATCGGAATATTCAATCAGGTAGGGCTTATGACGCCAGTCGTCATCGGTCAACGGGTCCGTCGGCGGACTGTTCCAGGCGTGGAGGTGCATGCCGATTTCCGCCGTCCCGCGGGCAATCACATCTTTGGCGAATTCGATATAAAAGGGATCAATCGCCATTTCATAGTTGGTCAAATAGACGGGTTTAAAACCATACTTTTCGCAAAGCTGCTGAAAACGCGGTAAATAGCGCGCATTCTCGGTGGTAATGCTGTCATGTTTTTGCCAGAGGTTATCGCCCTCTGTATCAATCGTGATGAGAAATGCGGGATTGTGCACGAAAACGTCCTCAGAGCATACGTATCGGGTCATGGTAGAGCAATACAACGCTTCTCTCAATCAGTCTGATCCCCTAGAATCGGAAACCTGATATTGAATGAAGAACAGAGAATGACGCCTGAAACCCGCACTTCCGGCCCTGTGACCCCGACGCGAATCCTGGTTATTAAGCTGCGCCATCATGGCGATATGCTGCTGATCACGCCGCTCATTCACGCCCTCAAACAGCAATATCCCGCGGCCAGCGTTGATGTTCTGCTTTATGAAGAAACCCGGGATATGCTCGCCGCCAATCCTGATATCAACCAGATTTTCGCCATTGACCGGCGCTGGAAAAAACAGGGCACCGGCCACCAGCTCAAGATGGAGTGGCAGCTGATTCGCGCGCTGCGCCAGCAGCGCTACGATATGGTGCTCAATCTTGCCGATCAGTGGCCAAGCGCAATTATCACCAAACTGACCGGCGCGCCAACCCGTATCGGCTTTGACTTCCCGAAGCGTCGTCACCCGGCATGGCGTTTTTGTCATACCGCTCTCGCCGCAACGCAGCAGCATAACCAGCTGCACACCGTGCAGCAGAATCTGTCGATTCTGGCGCCGCTTGGGCTGGATATTAATGACGCGCCGGCGAAAATGGGCTACAGCGAGCAGGACTGGGACGCCAGCCGTGCGCGGCTGCCGGAAGGATTTCAGGACAACTATATCGTCATTCAGCCGACCTCCCGCTGGTTCTTTAAGTGCTGGCGCGAAGAGCGGATGAGCGCCCTGATTAACGCTCTCTCTGACGCGGGCTATCCGGTCGTGCTGACCTCCGGTCCTGATATCAAAGAGAAGCAGATGATCGAAACCATTATGGCGGGCTGCCCCAATGCGCGTTTGCACTCCCTCGCCGGTCAGCTGACGCTACGCCAGCTGGCATCCATCATCGACCATGGCCGCCTGTTCATCGGCGTCGACTCCGTACCGATGCATATGGCCGCCGCGCTGGGTACGCCGCTGGTGGCGCTGTTCGGCCCCTCCAAGCTCACCTTCTGGCGTCCATGGCAGGCCAAAGGCGAGGTGATCTGGGCGGGGGATTTCGGCTCTATTCCCGACCCGGATGATATCGATACCGGCACAGACGAACGTTATCTCGATTTAATTCCCACCGACGCGGTTATCGCGGCGGCGAAAAAGGTACTGGCATGAGCAAATTCAGGCTGGCCCTGGTGCGACAGAAATATCGCCCGGACGGCGGCGCGGAGCGCTTTGTCTCCCGCGCGCTGGAAGCCCTTGATAGCAGCAATCTTGAACTGAACGTCATTACTCGCGAATGGCAAGGGCCGGTGAAATCCGACTGGAATATTCATATCTGCAACCCGCGTAAGTGGGGGCGGATCAGCCGCGAACGCGGTTTTGCCGACGCCGCCCGCCAGCTGTGGCAGAGCGAACATTTCGATCTGGTGCAGAGTCATGAACGCATTCCCGGCTGCGACCTGTACCGCGCCGGAGACGGCGTGCACCGCCGCTGGCTACAGCAGCGCTCGCGCATTTTGCCCGGCTGGAAAAGCCGCCTGCTGTTTGCCGACCGCTACCATCGCTATGTGATGCAGGCTGAGCGCGAAATGTACCAGGACTCGCACCTGCGCGGCGTCATCTGCAACGCGGAAATGATAAAACGCGAAATTATTGAAGACTTCGGCCTGCCGGCGGAGAAAATCCACGTTATCTATAACGCCATCGATAGCCAGCGTTTTCTGCCGCCTACGGAAGCGGCCTTTGTTGCGCTACGTAACCAATGGAATCTGCCGCTCCAGGCAACCTGCCTGATCTACGTCGGCTCCGGCTTTGAGCGCAAGGGGCTGAATGCGGCGATCCGCGCCATCGCCCCCACCGATCGCTATCTGCTGGTCGTCGGTAAAGACAAAGATCAGCATCGCTATCAGGCGCTGGCGAAAACCCTCAACTGCGAGGAACGGGTCCGCTTTTTCGGCATGCAGTCGGAAACCCTGCCGTTCTATCAGATGGCCGACGGCCTGCTGCTGCCGACGCTGTACGATCCGTTCCCTAACGTTATTCTCGAAGCGATGGCCTGCGGCCTGCCGGTCATTACCACCACCGGCTGCGGCGGCGCGGAGTTTATCGTTCAGGGCAGCAATGGCTATGTTTGCGATGCGCTGGATATCCCGGCGCTTCAGCAGGCGGTGATGGCGCTTCCTGCCCGCGCGTCAGGTTCTGCGGAAGGCCAACGCGCCCGCGAACGCATTATGACCTGCACCAGCGAACGACTCTCGACGCAGCTGCTCTCCCTCTATCAGGATCTGGTGAAATAACGATGCGTATACTGTTTGTGATCGACGGCCTGCCCGGCGGCGGAGCGGAAAAGGTCGTGCTGACCCTGGCAGAGCGTTTTCTGCGCCAGGGCGAACGGGTCTCGCTGTTTTCCCTGCGCGACGTCTGTGATTATGCGCTGCCGGAAGGGCTGGATTATCAGGTTGTGAGCGATCGCAGCCGGACACCCTGGCGCAAAATCACCGAACTTTCGCGCCGTGCCCGCCAGCTGGATGCAGCCATAGTCAACGCCGAGCAGCAGGGCGAATTCGATCTGGTGCTCTCCAACCTGCATAAAACCGATCGCATTGTCGCCCGCAGCCGGTCGCTGAAAAACCGGAACGTCTGGTTCTGCCTGCATGGCGTCTTTTCCACATCCTATCTGGGCCATCGCAGCGGATTTGATCGCTGGATGAAGCAGCAGAAGATTAAGCGTGTCTATCAGGGGCGCAACGTCATTACCGTCTCCGATGCGGTAGGCCAGGATCTGGTCGAACAGTTCGCTATTCGCCCGGCACAGTTAAAAACTATTTATAACCCGTTCGACATTCCCGCTCTGCGCGCCGCCGCCGATGCCCCTGGCGAGCAGCCCGCGGGTGATTATATTATTCACGTCGGTCGGTTCCACCCGGGGAAACGTCACGATCGCCTGATCGAAGCCTATGCGCAAAGCGGAATCACCGCGCCGCTGGTGCTGCTGGGTCAGGGTAAACCGGAGCAGGAACAGCGCCTGCGCCAGTTGGCACAGCAGCTACAGGTTGCCGATCGTGTCCTGTTTAAAGGCTTCCAGAAAAACCCGCTGCCGTGGATTAAGCATGCGCGGATGCTGGTGCTCAGCTCCGACAGCGAAGGCTTTGGTAATGTGGTGGTTGAGGCTCTTCTGCTCAATACCCCGGTCGCCAGCACCCGCTGTCCTGGCGGGGTGACGGAAATTCTCACCGGCGAATTAGCCCGCGGTCTGGCCGATCTGAACAGCCCGGCGCTGGCCCGGACGATGCAAAGCATTTACCATAACCCACCCGCTATCGAACCTTCTGCACTGGAAAAATTCAGTGTGGATACGATTTGTCAGCAGTACCGTCAGCTGCGTCGCGGCTGACGCCGCTATTTAACCAGGATCGAATGATTTATGAGTCAAACGCCTTTACTGAGCATTGTGGCTGCCGTTTATAACGGCGAAAAATTCCTTGCGCAATTCTTTGAGTGCATTGAACAACAGCAGCTGGAAAGCTATGAGCTGATCCTGGTCAACGACGGTTCGACGGACGGTAGCCTGGCGGTTATCGACGAATGGAAAGCACGCTTACCGCATATTATCGTGCTGGAACAGGAAAACCAGGGCGTCTCGGTTGCGCGTAATACCGGCCTGGCTGTGGCAAGCGGCAAGTACCTGGCCTTCCCGGATATTGACGATAAGCTTTATCCTGGAATGTACCGCACGCTGCTGGAGATGGCCGAAAAGGGCCGCCTTGATGTCGCCACCTGTAACGGCCGCTACGTTTACGAAACCCGAAAAGATATCCACCCGATTCTTCCACCGGACCGTCTGCCGTCGACCGGTATCCTGCCAGGCCACGTCTGGCTTAAACAGGCGTTGGATTCGCGCAAATTCCTGCACGTGACCTGGCTGAACATCTATCGCCGCGAATTTATCATGCAGCACAAGTTCCACTTCGAGCCCGGATTACGTCATCAGGACATTCCATGGACCACCGAAGCGCTGCTGGCGGCTGAACGCGTGCAGTACACCAGCGAACAGTTCTACGATTACTATATTCACTCGGAATCGGTATCGCACAAGCCGGACAACGACGACACGCTGATGCGCTCGGCGCGCCACTACATGAAAATTCTGGAGATGCTGGAAGCCATCAACCAACGCTATCCCGATAAGGTGCGTCATATTGCCGCCTGCCGCTGGCAAATCGCCAAAGAGGGGCTGGGAATTATTCATACCTTTGATAGCATGAAAGATGAGTCAAAAAAGCATATTATCATTAAAGAATTCTTTGACCGCGGCATCTGGCGTCTGATCTGGAAAAATGCGCGTACCTTCCGTTTACGCTGGCGCCTTGGCCGACGCTACCTGCGCATTAAACGCTATCGCGACGCGGCCTGACTCTGAATCCCGTTGTTTCCGCCAAAGAGATAGCTTTACGCGGGCTAAATGCTTAGAATTTGCCCGCTAAAACATAAATCGGATAAATCGCTTGGAATTGCTTTATACCACCCTACTCTATCTTATTCAGCCGCTGGTATGGCTGCGACTGCTGCTGCGCAGCCGTAAGGCCCCTGCCTACCGAAAGCGCTGGGCTGAACGTTATGGCTTCTGTCAGAACAAGGTAGCGCCGGATGGGATTCTGCTGCATTCCGTTTCCGTGGGTGAGACGCTTGCTGCTATCCCGCTCGTGCGCGCGCTGCGCCACCGCTACCCCTCGCTGCCTATCACCGTCACCACCATGACGCCGACCGGCTCAGAACGCGCCATGTCCGCCTTCGGCAAAGATGTTCACCATGTCTATCTGCCTTACGATTTGCCCTGCGCCATGAACCGCTTTCTCAACACGGTGCAACCGAAGCTGGTTATCGTGATGGAAACCGAGCTGTGGCCGAATATGGTCGCCGCGCTGCACAAACGTAAAATCCCGCTGGTCATCGCTAACGCCCGTTTGTCGGAGCGTTCCGCCAAAGGCTACGCGAAACTTGGGAAATTTATGCGTCGGCTGCTCAGTCGCATCACGCTGATTGCGGCGCAGAATGAAGAAGACGGCAATCGCTTTCTGGCGCTGGGTCTGAAGCGCAACCAGCTGGCGGTTACCGGCAGCCTCAAATTTGATATTTCCGTGACGCCAGAGCTGGCGGCACGCGCGATTACCCTCCGTCGCCAGTGGGCGCCGCACCGCAAAGTCTGGATCGCCACCAGCACCCATGACGGTGAAGAACAAATTATCCTGCAGGCGCACAGGAAGCTGCTCGATACCTTCCCGGACCTGCTGTTGATTCTCGTCCCTCGTCACCCGGAGCGCTTCGCCGATGCACGAGAAATGGTGCAGAAAGCGGGGATGAGCTTCACGCTGCGCAGTACCGGCGAAATCCCGTCGAATAGCACCCAGGTGGTGATCGGCGATACCATGGGCGAGCTGATGCTGCTGTACGGCATTGCCGACCTCGCCTTCGTCGGCGGCAGTCTGGTCGAGCGCGGCGGTCACAACCCGCTGGAGCCGGCGGCACACGCCATCCCGGTACTGATGGGCCCGCACACCTTCAACTTCAAAGATATTTGCGCCAAGTTGCAGCAGGACGATGGCCTGATTACGGTCACCGACGTCAGTTCGCTGGTCACCCAGGTCGCCAATCTGCTCACCGATGAAGACTATCGACTGTGGTACGGCCGTCACGCGGTGGAAGTGTTGCATCAAAACCAGGGTGCGCTCTCGCGTCTGCTACATTTACTGCAACCCTATCTGCCGCAGCGGAGCCACTAATGTCGACCCGACTGTCCGTCGTGATGATCGCCAAAAATGCGGCGGATCTGCTGGCTGATTGCCTGGCCTCGGTAGACTGGGCCGATGAAATCGTGCTGCTGGACTCTGGCAGTAGCGATAACACCGTCGAACTGGCCCGCAGCCTCGGCGCAACGGTCTACATCAACAGCGACTGGCAAGGCTACGGTATTCAGCGTCAGCGCGCCCAGGACTACGCGACCGGCGACTATGTGCTGATGATTGATACCGATGAGCGCGTGACGCCGGAGCTGGCCAGCTCGCTTCGCCGCGTACTGGAGGCGCCCCAAAGCGGCGCCGTCTACAGCATCGCCCGGCGTAACTATTTCCTTGGCCGCTTTATGCGCCATAGCGGCTGGTATCCCGACCGCGTCATGCGTTTGTACGAACGCAGCCGTTTCCGCTATAACAATAATCTGGTGCACGAATCGCTTGATGCCAAAGGCGCGCAGGTTATCGAGCTGCCGGGCGATTTACTGCATCTGACCTGCCGCGACTTCTCCGGCTTCCAGCAAAAGCAGCTGGCCTATGCCTCAGCCTGGGCACGGGAGCGTCACCAGAAGGGGAAGAAAACCTCTCTGGCGAGCATCTTCGGCCATACGCTGGGAGCTTTTGTGAAAACGCTGCTGCTGCGCGGCGGCGTGCTGGATGGTAAACAGGGCTGGCTACTCGCCGTGGTCAATGCGCAGTATACGTTTAATAAATACACCGAGCTGTGGGCGCTGAGCCGCGGCTATTCAGAGAAAGTGTAATTATGAGCACAAAAGCGATCTATCCGGGCACCTTCGACCCCATTACCAACGGGCATATCGATATCGTCACGCGTGCCGCCAGCATGTTTGACAAGGTGCTGCTGGCCATTGCCGCCAGCCCGAGCAAAAAACCGATGTTCACGCTCGACGAGCGTATTGCGCTGGCGGAGCAGGCAACGGCGCATCTGGTCAACGTCGAGGTGGTTGGTTTCAGCGATCTGATGGCGAATTTTGCCCGCGCGCAGCAGGCGAATATCCTCATTCGCGGTTTACGCGCGGTAGCGGATTTCGAATATGAGATGCAGCTGGCACATATGAACCGCCACCTGATGCCGACCCTGGAAAGCGTCTTCCTGATGCCCTGCAAAGAGTGGTCGTTTATCTCTTCATCGCTGGTGAAGGAAGTGGCCCGCCACCAGGGCGATGTTTCCCACTTCCTGCCGGCCAACGTACACCAGGCGCTGCTGAAAAAGCTGTCATCTTGCGCCGCAGAATGATGCCCGGCCCCCGTCCGGGCTACCCGTCAGCAATCGCGTAGACTCGTAGCCCGCTCAGCGAAGCGTCACCGGGATGGTGGCAACATCAGCCCTTACTTCTGGCACTGGCGGCAATAAAATGTTGCCCGCTGAGCATGTTTGCTGGCCGTAATCGGCGTACCACAAACGCGACAAAGTTCGCCCTTGCGGCCATAAACCTGCAGCTCCTGGGCGAAGTAGCCCGGCTTGCCATCACTTTGCAGGAAATCCTTCAGCGTCGTGCCCCCCTGCTCAATCGAGCGTAGCAGCACCGCTTTAATCACTTTTACCAGCCGTTCGCACTCTTCGCGCGACAGCGAAGACGCCAGCCGATCGGGATGGATCCCGGCCGAAAACAGCGATTCGCTGGCGTAGATATTGCCTACCCCGACCACCAGCTTGTTATCCATCAGCCAGGGCTTAATGGCGGTTTTCTTTTTCGCGCACTTGTGCTGCAAATAGTCGGCATTAAAATCATCGCTTAAGGGCTCTGGACCAAGATGCGCCAACGCAGGATGTCCTTCCAGCGTGCGGGTCCACAGCCAGGCGCCAAAGCGGCGCGGGTCGGTGTAGCGCAGGACCTTGCCATTACTCATCACCAGGTCAACGTGATCGTGCTTTTCTGCGGGCAGCTCTTCACTCAGAATCCGCAGACTTCCCGACATCCCAAGGTGGATAATAATCCAGCCGCCGGGAAGCTCGAGCAGCAGATATTTGGCACGCCGCTGCACGCTCAGCACCGGTATGTCGCTCAACCGATAGATTTCTTCACTGACCGGCCAGCGCAGACGTCCGTTGCGAATAACAGCATGCAGAATGGTCGCGCCCACCAGGTATGGTTCGATGCCACGCCGGCTGGTTTCTACCTCAGGTAATTCAGGCATTCGTTTTCCTCCGTTAACCCAGAGTATTGTGATGCAGCAACAGACGGTAGGGAAGTAAATTCCCGGCAGGGTTTATCCGACGGTGTCTGCCGGACAAAAACAAAAAACCCCGCCGGGGCGGGGTTTTCTTTACAAGGAAACTAAAATTATTTGATTTTAGCTTCTTTGTATAAAACGTGCTGACGGACAACTGGATCGAATTTTTTCAGTTCCAGTTTTTCCGGCTTAGTACGTTTGTTCTTCGTGGTGGTATAGAAGTGACCAGTACCAGCAGAAGAAACCAGCTTGATTTTCTCACGAATACCTTTAGCCATGATTTATTTCCTCTTAGTACTTAGTACTTTTCGCCACGGGCACGCAGTTCAGACAGAACTGTATCGATGCCTTTCTTATCAATAACACGCATACCTTTAGCAGATACACGCAGGGTGACAAAACGCTTTTCGCTCTCAACCCAGAAACGGTGAGAGTGCAGGTTCGGCAGGAAACGGCGTTTGGTCGCGTTCAGTGCGTGGGAACGGTTGTTACCGGTCACCGGACGCTTGCCAGTAACTTGGCAGACTCGGGACATGTCTATTCTCCAAAAATCAAATTAGCTCGAGCTTCGTATGGGGTATCGGCGCCTCGTCAGGCTTTACAGCCCGGTCATCGCAGTTCTAAGTGAACCATCGATTGCCAGGCCCAAATGCCAAACCCGAGATTCTCAAAGGTGGCGTAGTATACGCTGACTCGGCGATGTGCTCAAGTCCCGAACAGACAAAGATCCCGCTGGATCGCGTGATCGGGGCTAAATCCAGCCGCGTTCGGCAAAAGATACGTACGCACCGCGGCCGATTACGAGATGATCGAGTACTCGTATATCCATGAAACCACAACACTTTACCACACGTTCGGTCATCAGTCTGTCGGCCTTACTCGGCTCGGGACTACCGGACGGATGATTATGTGCAAGGATCACCGCAGCGGCGTTCACTTTGATGGCTTCGCGTACAATTTCTCGCGGATGCACCTCTACGTGGCTAAGAGTACCAGAAAAAAGCCGGCTATGTTTCAATACCCGGTTCTGATTATCTAAAAAGATCACGATGAAGATCTCCCGCTCTTCATCAGAGAGATGGCTTTGCAAAAACTCCAGCGTCATCATCGGCGTGACCAGCGAAGGCTCTTCAACCAGCCGCAGGCTAAAATAACGCCGCGCCAGCTCGGCCACCCCTTTTAGCTGGGCATATTTCGCCAGGCCAATCCCGTCTACCGTCTCAAACTGTGCTTTATTCGCTGACAGCAGACCATACAGCGAACCAAAACGCTGTAGCAGGTCATGCGAGTACGTCATGACATCTTTATCCCGCGTTCCGGTGCGTAAAAACAGCGCCAGCAGCTCAACGTCCGACAACGTTTCAATGCCGTAAAGCCACATTTTTTCCCGTGGCATCAGGGGTTCCGGTGTATCCATAGGGCCTCTCCTTTCTCGTGCCCCCCATCCTGGCACAGCCCGACGGTGCTGCCGACTACCGTATATACCTCTTGCGCAGCGCCTCGCAAAGTGAATTCCTGGCAGTCACGCGACGGCGACCGGATTGTGGTAATATGCGCGGATTCTGGTGTACTGCAACAGGAAAGAATCATGATGAGTCTGGCTGGTAAAAAGATCGTTCTTGGCGTGAGCGGCGGCATTGCTGCCTATAAAACGCCGGAACTGGTGCGCCGCCTGCGTGACCGTGGCGCGGATGTGCGTGTTGCCATGACGGAAGCCGCCAAAGCCTTCATTACGCCACTGAGCCTGCAGGCGGTGTCTGGCTATCCGGTCTCCGATAGTCTGCTCGATCCGGCCGCGGAAGCTGCGATGGGTCACATAGAGCTGGGCAAGTGGGCGGACCTGGTTATCCTCGCCCCGGCAACCGCCGATCTGATTGCCCGCGTCGCGGCCGGTATGGCCAACGATCTGGTTTCCACTATCTGCCTCGCGACCCCTTCTCCGGTTGCCGTTGTCCCGGCGATGAATCAGCAAATGTACCGCGCAGCGGCTACGCAGCATAACCTTGAGGTGCTTGCCTCACGCGGCTTACTGCTCTGGGGCCCAGACAGCGGTAGCCAGGCCTGTGGCGACATTGGCCCTGGCCGCATGCTGGATCCGATGACGATTGTTGATTTAGCCGCCGCGCATTTTTCGCCTGTCAAAGATTTGCAACATCTCAACATCATGATTACCGCGGGCCCCACGCGTGAACCGCTGGATCCGGTGCGTTATATTACTAACCACAGCTCCGGCAAGATGGGGTTTGCCATTGCCGCCGCTGCCGCAAGCCGCGGGGCGAACGTCACGCTGGTGAGCGGGCCGGTTGCATTACCGACGCCGCCGTTTGTCCAGCGAATCGATGTAACGACCGCGCTGGAAATGGAAGCGGCGGTCCAGCAAAGCGCTCAGCAGCAGCAGATTTTTATTGGTTGTGCCGCCGTAGCCGACTATCGTGCCGTCGCCATCGCTGAAGAAAAAATTAAAAAGCAAGGTGATGAACTCACCCTCAAAATGGTCAAAAATCCGGATATTGTTGCCGGGGTGGCAGCACTCACGGCTAATCGGCCTTTTGTCGTAGGGTTTGCCGCCGAAACGAATAATGTGGAAGAATACGCGAGGCAAAAACGCGCGCGCAAAAATCTCGACCTGATTTGCGCTAACGATGTTTCGCAGCCTGATCAAGGATTTAACAGCGACAGCAACGCATTACACCTTTTCTGGCAGGATGGAGATAAGCGCTTACCACTTGAGCGTAAAGAACTCCTTGGCCAATTATTACTCGACGAGATCGTGACCCGTTATGATGAAAAAAATCGACGTTAAGATTCTGGACCCGCGCGTTGGCCAGCAATTTCCGCTGCCGACCTATGCCACCTCCGGCTCCGCCGGACTTGACCTGCGAGCCTGTCTCGACGACGCCGTAGAGCTGGCGCCGGGTGCAACCACGCTGTTGCCGACCGGTCTGGCTATTCATATCGCCGATCCGTCTCTGGCGGCGGTGATTCTACCGCGCTCCGGGCTGGGTCATAAGCACGGCGTGGTTCTGGGCAACCTGGTTGGTCTTATCGACTCCGACTACCAGGGGCAGCTGATGGTTTCCGTCTGGAACCGCGGCCAGCAGAGCTTTACGATTGAACCTGGCGAGCGCATCGCTCAAATGGTCTTTGTACCCGTCGTACAGGCGGAATTTAACCTGGTGGAAGATTTTGACGCCACCGAACGTGGCGAAGGTGGCTTTGGTCACTCAGGGCGCGCATAAGCCCGACCACATCGAATCCGCATCCCAAAGTGCACTAATGCAATAACATCACCGCAAACGACCGTTTGCGGTCACTTTGTGGATGCCTGCCTGACAAGTGCTTATTTTCAGGGGTATTTTAAAACATGGCAGAAAAACAAACTGCGAAAAGGAATCGTCGCGAAGAAATACTTCAGTCTCTGGCCCTGATGCTTGAATCCAGCGATGGTAGCCAACGCATTACCACAGCGAAACTGGCGGCGTCTGTCGGCGTGTCCGAAGCGGCGTTGTACCGCCATTTCCCCAGTAAAACCCGCATGTTCGATAGCCTGATCGAGTTTATCGAAGACAGTCTGATTACGCGCATCAATTTGATTTTAAAAGATGAAAAAGATACATCAGCGCGCCTGCGTCTGATTGTACTGCTGATTCTTGGGTTTGGTGAGCGTAATCCTGGGCTGACGCGCATTCTGACCGGCCATGCGCTGATGTTCGAACAGGATCGTCTCCAGGGGCGGATTAACCAGCTGTTTGAGCGTATCGAGGTTCAGCTACGCCAGGTCATGCGTGAGAAGAAAATGCGTGAAGGTGAAGGCTACACCATCGATGAGGCGCTACTGGCCAGCCAGCTACTGGCATTTTGCGAAGGCATGCTGTCGCGTTTTGTGCGCAGCGAGTTTAAATATCGTCCGACGGATGATTTTGACGCCCGCTGGCCGCTGGTCGCCGCACAGCTGCGGTAGCGGAAATCCCGGAGGCATATCGCCTCCGGGGCTTTTGACTTATACGCCAAACTCTTCGCGGTAAGCACGTACCGTCGCCAGATGCTCAGCCATCTCCGGCTTCTCTTCCAGATAGGCAATCAGGTCTTTCAGAGTAACGATAGAAATCACTTTGCAGCCGTAGTCACGCTCGACCTCCTGAATCGCCGAGATTTCGCCGCGACCGCGTTCCTGACGGTCCAGAGAGATCAGCACGCCGGCCAGTTCCGCGCCGTGCGCCTGGATAATTTCCATCGACTCGCGAATCGCGGTGCCTGCGGTAATCACATCGTCAACCAGCATGACGCGTCCCTGCAGGGGACTGCCGACCAGGTTGCCCCCTTCACCGTGGGTTTTTGCTTCTTTGCGGTTAAAGCAGTAAGGCAAATCCAGGTCATGGTGCTCCGCCAGCGCAACCGCGGTAGTCGTCGCGATAGGAATCCCTTTATAAGCCGGCCCAAACAGCAGATCGAAATCAATTCCGGAATCGACCAGCGCTTCGGCGTAGAAACGGCCTAACAGTGCCAGATCGCGCCCGGTATTAAACAGGCCGGCGTTGAAGAAATAGGGGCTCTTACGCCCGGATTTCAGCGTAAATTCGCCAAACTTAAGTACCTGCTTGTTAAGCGCAAACTCAATAAACTGGCGCTGATACGGTTTCATGGATTCGCTCCTCATCTTACTTTTCATCATTTAGGTTTACGCCAAATACTTCACGCGTCATCAGGCGGCACAGATACGTCGATAACGCTGTGAGCTGGTCGCGTGTGGCAGCCGAGAAAGACCGCATGAAGGATAAAACGTAAAAAAAAGGGCGGCTCATCAGCCGCCCTTAAAATTAATTTTCTAACGCCGCTTTCTGCGTCGCGACAATGGATTCGATACCCCCGCGGGCCAGCGCCAGCAAGGTGAGTAGCTCTTCGTGGGTAAACGGCTCGCCTTCCGCGGTGCCCTGTACCTCAATGATGCGACCATCTTCGGTCATCACTACGTTCATATCGGTTTCCGCCGCTGAATCCTCGACATATTCCAGATCGCAAAGCGCTTCGCCATTGACGATACCGACAGAAACCGCCGCCACCATCCCTTTCATCGGGTTGGTTTTCAGTTTACCCGCCGCGACCAGCTTATTCAGCGCATCGGCCAGTGCCACACAGGCGCCGGTAATCGATGCGGTACGAGTGCCGCCGTCTGCCTGCAGAACGTCGCAATCAAGGGTAATGGTGAATTCGCCAAGCGCTTTCAGGTCTACCGCCGCGCGCAGGGCACGGGCAATCAGACGCTGGATTTCCATGGTACGGCCGCCCTGTTTCCCTTTCGCGGCTTCACGCGCGTTACGGGTATGCGTTGCACGCGGCAGCATGCCATATTCCGCCGTGATCCAACCCTGGCCCTGACCTTTCAGGAAGCGCGGCACGCCTTCATCGATCGATGCGGTGCACAATACTTTAGTGTCACCAAATTCGACCAGCACGGAGCCTTCTGCGTGTATTGTATAGTTACGGGTCAGGGTGACGGGACGCACCTGATTAGCGCTACGACCTGCTGGACGCATAATGATCTCTCCGGCTTGAAACGAATGTGGCGCGCATTATACACAAAATCATGCGGGATGCATGAGGTGACGCGCCCCTGACAGCATAGATAACTGGCGCTCAGGGCGGAGCGATGCCGCCAACAGAGGGGCTGTCAGAAGGATAACGTGTATATACGGATAATGCTCGCTTATTCCTATCCTGATAAGGCCCTGAAAGCTATAATCCACCTCACTCTCCTTTAAAAACAGGAACGTCTATGATCCGCAGTATGACCGCCTATGCCCGGCGTGAAATCAAGGGTGAATGGGGCAGCGCCGCATGGGAACTGCGCTCGGTAAACCAACGATATCTGGAAACTTATTTCCGTCTGCCGGAGCAGTTCCGTAGCCTGGAGCCTGTCGTGCGCGAGCGTATTCGTTCTCGCCTGACCCGTGGCAAAGTTGAATGTACCTTGCGTTTTGAGCAGGATCCCAGCGCCCAGGGCGAGCTGATTCTCAACGAAAACCTGGCAAAACAGCTGGTCAATGCCGCCAACTGGGTCAAGATGCAGAGCGACGAAGGCGAAATCAACCCGGTTGATATTCTGCGCTGGCCTGGAGTCATGGCCGCTCAGGAACAAGATCTCGATGCGATTGCCGCCGATATTCTGTCGGCCCTGAACGGCGCGCTGGATGATTTTATCGTTGCCCGCGAGACCGAAGGTCAGGCGCTGAAAGCGCTTATTGAGCAACGTCTGGAAGGCGTCACCGCTGAGGTCGCCAAAGTGCGCGCTCATATGCCGGAAATCTTACAGTGGCAGCGCGAACGCCTGGTGGCCAAACTGGAAGATGCGGAAGTACAGCTGGAAAACAACCGTCTCGAACAAGAGCTGGTGCTAATGGCACAGCGTATCGACGTCGCCGAAGAGCTGGATCGTCTGGAAGCGCACGTAAAAGAGACCTGGAACATCCTGAAGAAGAAAGAAGCCGTTGGCCGCCGTCTTGACTTTATGATGCAGGAATTTAACCGCGAGTCGAACACGCTGGCATCAAAATCCATTAATGCCGAAGTGACCAATTCCGCCATCGAACTGAAAGTCCTGATCGAGCAAATGCGCGAGCAGATCCAGAACATCGAGTAATCTCTTTTGCTGGCTCGTCTTGTTGCGAGCCAGCATTACTTTTACTTATCTTTTTTTCTCATCCTTCGATCAACATCCCCCTGCAATACTGCTCATGAAATATCTTTCACATTAGTTTTTCCTGGTGTAAATGCTTCACCTTAGAAAATCTCAATCGTGATCTTACGCACAAATCGCTAATCTGCCCGACATCATTGTGGGGGATTTATGCTGCTTCATATTCTGTATTTAATCGGTATTACCGCGGAAGCGATGACCGGCGCTCTGGCCGCCGGTCGCCGCCGGATGGACACTTTTGGCGTCATCATCATTGCTACCGCCACCGCACTGGGCGGCGGCTCAGTCCGGGATATCCTGCTGGGCCACTACCCGCTGGGCTGGGTAAAACATCCGGAATACGTCATTATCGTCGCCGTCGCGGCAGTGTTAACGACCATTGCTGCGCCGGTCATGCCCCATCTGCGCCGCCTGTTTCTGGTCCTCGATGCCCTGGGCCTGGTGGTATTCTCGATTATCGGCGCGCAAATCGCGCTGGATATGGGAGAAGGACCGGTGATCGCCTCTATTGCCGCAGTGATTACCGGCGTATTTGGCGGCGTACTGCGGGACATGTTCTGCAAGCGCATCCCGCTGGTTTTCCAGAAAGAGCTGTATGCCGGCATCTCTTTTGCGGCAGCTATCCTCTATATTGCCCTGCAGCATTACGTCAGCAGCCACGACGTCGTGGTGATCTCCACCTTGCTGTTTGGCTTTACCGCTCGCATGCTGGCGCTGCGCTGGAAGCTGGGGCTGCCCGTCTTCCACTACAACCATAACGCCCACTGATCTCCTCAAAACCCGGGAATATGTTGCCCGCTGAGCCACTGCGCCAGCGCGGCAACATCCGGGTGCTGGAGAAAGGCAACCAGCTGTCTCGCTCTCTCTGCCCCCATGCCCGGTAGACGCTGCCACTGTTCTTCAGAACGTTCCCGTAGCTGCTGCCAGTTTTCCCTCGCCAGACCGGCAAGCGCCACCCGGGGTATCGGTACGCCCATCGCCTGGACCCAGCGCAGAAAGGGCTGTTCGCGCGCCAGATTAAACTGGTGCCAAAGCCGCTGCCCGCGCCCGGCGGTTATCCCTGGAATCCCCTGCAGCTGCGCTGGCGTCAATGTCAGCCACGAGAACAGATGCTCCAGCGGGCGCGCATGTTGCACCGTGCGCCACACTGATTCACCCACGCCATCAAGATTCAGAATCGGTTTTGACGACAGCCAGATAAGCCTTGCGAGAAACTGCGCGTCACACCCCGGCGTGGTGAAATAGCAGGTCAATGGGGTAAACCGTTCCGGGGGTGGCTGCGGTTTCGTACGCTGCGCCGATCGCCATACGACGCTGTCGAGACGCGGAATGCCCTGGCCCGCCAGACTGATTTGTAGCTGATCGCCGGGACCAATATCCAGGCGCTTCCAACGGGAAAGTGACCCGATACTGACTTGCTTAACCCGTTTGTCATCCAGGTACTGCGGCTCCAGCAGCGCGACGACGGAAATTTTGCCGCTGCGCCCGACCCGAAAGTGAATGCCGCGTACTTCCATTAACCGCGACGCCGGCGGATACTTCCACGCAACGACCCACTCACCCTGCCCTGGCGCCCACAATCGCCCGGCGGGTTCGTGGCCTCGGCGCACGACCACGCCATCGGTAGCAAAAGGCAGAGGCGAGGTTAACCAGCGCTCTCGCCACCGTACCACCTGCTGAGCATCCGTAACGGGCTGCGTAAAAGATGCGCTATGGAGAAATCCGCTCTTGCGCAACAGGGCCAGACGCTGGCGCATATCCTGAGGACCATCTGGCCATGCCCAGATAAAGATCCCCAGCTCCGCGAGCTGCGCCGAGTTATCAAGGCGCATCAGAGTACCGGCCACTTTCGCCCGGGCATTCATTCCCCCCATCTGCTTCTGCACATGTCCGTCGCGCTGCAGGAAAAGCTCTCCCTGCAGCACGCTGTTCGCCAGCTCGCCCTCCGTCACCTTCGGCACGGCAGGAATCTGCCGCACCCTGGCGGTCCACTCCTCCCCGGATCGACCATCGCCACGGCTAATGGCCTGTGCCAGCCGCCCGTGGCGATACACCAGCGTCACGGCGACACCGTCCACCTTCGGCTGCACCCAGAGATCCGTTTTATCGCGCATCCACCGCGCGACATCCGATTGATCGGCCAGTTTACGCACGCCGGTATGGGCAACCGGATGCCCGACCTCTCCGGTTGTGGGCGGCACATCAGCGTTATCCGCGGGCGACACCAGCGAAAAACAACGCCGCCACTGCATGAGTCGCGCCGAAAGCTGGTCGTATATCTCATCACTGACCCCACTGCTTCCCTGTCGCCAGTATGCATTGTTCCAGGCCGTCACCTGCTGGTTCAGACGATGTACCTCCTGCCGGGCCTGCGCCTGCGGCCATTCAGGGCAGGCAGTCTGCCCGTATCCAGCCACCGCCCACGCGCCAATCATCCAGATCCATTTATGCATGACTCCACCTCCTGTTTACCGGCGAACATTCTGCAGGAGAGCGGTTTTATGCGGCGACGAGGGATTTATCACGCTGCGATCGGACATCCAGACTTTGTTTGTCTTCTGTGTAATACACGGCGAAATCAGGGAAACGGCTAGCAAAATGAAAGAAACAGAAGCAAAAAGTGTGACAGGGACTGCGTCACGGTGCGGCGCCGTGTATAATAGGCTCGTATGTAGTATCTCTTTCGACAATCACATACAAAAGACTCTCATGGCTCAAGGCACGCTTTATATTGTTTCCGCCCCAAGTGGCGCGGGTAAATCCAGCCTGATTCAGGCTTTATTGAAAACCCAACCGCTGTACGACACCCAGGTCTCTGTTTCACATACCACGCGCGCGCCGCGTCCGGGTGAAGTGCACGGCGAACACTATTTCTTTGTTAATCACGACGATTTCAGAGCGATGATTAGCAGAGACGCATTTCTTGAGCACGCGGAAGTTTTTGGCAACTATTACGGCACCTCGCGCGAAACCATCGAGCAGGTACTGGCAACCGGCGTCGATGTCTTCCTGGATATCGACTGGCAGGGTGCTCAGCAAATCCGTCAAAAAATGCCTGGCGCGCGCAGCATCTTTATTCTGCCGCCGTCAAAAGATGAGCTTGACCGTCGCCTGCGTGGTCGCGGCCAGGACAGCGAAGAGGTGATCGCAAAACGTATGGCTCAGGCTGTTGCAGAAATGAGTCATTACGCGGAATATGATTACCTTATTGTGAATGATGATTTTGATACCGCGCTGAGCGATCTGAAAAACATTATTCGCGCCGAACGTCTGCGCATGAGCCGCCAAAAGCAGCGACATGGCGCTTTAATCACCAAACTGTTGGCAGACTGAACCCACATTCAGTATCATGCCCAGTCATTTCTTCATCTGTGGAGCATTTTAAGTATGGCACGCGTAACTGTTCAGGACGCTGTAGAGAAAATTGGTAACCGTTTTGACCTGGTACTGGTCGCCGCGCGTCGCGCTCGTCAGATGCAGGTTGGCGGAAAAGATCCGCTGGTACCGGAAGAAAACGATAAAACTACCGTAATTGCGCTGCGCGAAATCGAAGAAGGTCTGATCAACAACCAGATCCTCGACGTCCGCGATCGTCAAGAACAGCAAGAGCAGGAAGCCGCTGAATTACAAGCCGTTACCGCTATTGCCGAAGGTCGTCGTTAATCACGCAGTGGGTAGCCCTTGTATCTGTTTGAAAGCCTGAATCAGCTGATTCAAAATTACCTGCCGGAAGAGCAAATCAAGCGTCTTCGGCAGGCATATCTCGTTGCACGTGACGCTCACGAGGGCCAGACACGTTCAAGCGGTGAACCCTATATCACGCACCCGGTAGCGGTAGCCTGCATTCTGGCCGAGATGAAGCTCGACTATGAAACGCTGATGGCTGCGCTACTGCATGATGTGATTGAAGATACCCCTGCCACCTACCAGGATATGGAGCAGCTCTTTGGCAAAAGCGTTGCTGAGCTGGTAGAGGGGGTATCGAAACTTGATAAGCTCAAGTTCCGCGATAAGAAAGAGGCGCAGGCCGAAAACTTTCGCAAAATGATTATGGCGATGGTGCAGGACATCCGCGTCATCCTGATCAAACTTGCCGACCGCACGCACAACATGCGCACCCTGGGCTCACTCCGCCCGGATAAACGCCGCCGCATTGCCCGCGAAACGCTGGAGATCTACAGCCCGCTGGCCCACCGTTTAGGTATCCACCACATCAAAACCGAGCTCGAAGAGCTGGGCTTTGAAGCGCTGTATCCCAACCGCTATCGCGTCATCAAAGAAGTCGTCAAAGCGGCGCGCGGCAACCGTAAAGAGATGATTCAAAAGATCCTCTCTGAAATCGAAGGGCGTTTACAGGAAGCGGGAATCCCCTGTCGCGTCAGCGGTCGCGAGAAGCATCTGTACTCCATCTACTGCAAAATGGTGCTGAAAGAGCAGCGTTTTCACTCGATTATGGATATCTACGCCTTCCGCGTGATTGTGCATGATTCTGACACCTGCTACCGCGTGCTTGGCCAGATGCATAGCCTTTACAAGCCTCGTCCTGGCCGGATGAAAGATTACATCGCCATTCCCAAGGCGAACGGCTATCAATCTTTGCACACCTCGATGATCGGCCCTCACGGCGTCCCGGTTGAAGTACAAATTCGTACCGAAGACATGGATCAGATGGCAGAAATGGGGGTTGCGGCGCACTGGGCATATAAAGAGCACGGCGGCGAAAGCAGCACCACCGCACAAATCCGCGCGCAGCGCTGGATGCAGAGCCTGCTGGAGCTGCAGCAAAGCGCAGGCAGCTCGTTTGAATTTATCGAGAGCGTCAAATCCGATCTGTTCCCGGATGAGATTTACGTTTTCACCCCGGAAGGGCGTATTGTCGAACTCCCCGCTGGCGCCACGCCGGTGGATTTCGCCTACGCGGTGCATACCGATATCGGCCATGCCTGCGTTGGCGCACGCGTCGACCGCCAGCCGTATCCATTGTCCCAGTCGCTCTCCAGCGGCCAGACGGTGGAAATTATCACCGCACCGGGCGCACGTCCGAATGCCGCGTGGCTGAATTTTGTCGTCAGCTCAAAAGCGCGCGCCAAAATTCGCCAGCTGTTGAAAAACCTTAAGCGCGATGACTCCGTCAGCCTGGGCCGCCGTCTGCTCAACCATGCCCTGGGCGGCAGCCGTAAACTGGCTGAAATCCCGCAGGAGAGCATTCAGCGCGAACTGGAACGCATGAAGCTGGCCAGCCTTGACGATCTGCTGGCGGAAATTGGCCTCGGCAACGCGATGAGCGTCGTGGTAGCCAAAAACCTGCAACAGGGCGAGACCGTCACCGCACCGGCGCAGGGTGCCTCTTCAGGCCACGGTCATCTGCCGATTAAAGGCGCTGACGGCGTGCTGATTACCTTTGCGAAGTGCTGCCGTCCGATTCCCGGCGACCCGATTATCGCCCACGTCAGCCCCGGCAAAGGCCTGGTCATTCACCATGAGTCCTGCCGTAACATTCGTGGCTATCAGAAAGAGCCAGAGAAGTTTATGGCCGTCGAGTGGGATAAAGAGACCGCGCAGGAATTTATCACCGAAATTAAGGTGGATATGTTTAACCACCAGGGTGCACTGGCGAACCTCACCGCGGCCATTAACACCGCCTCTTCCAATATTCAGAGTCTGAATACCGAAGAAAAAGATGGTCGCGTGTACAGCGCGTTTATCCGCCTGACGGCGCGCGATCGCGTCCATCTGGCGAATATTATGCGCAAAATTCGCGTTATGCCGGATGTAATTAAAGTCACCCGTAACCGAAACTAACCTTGTGCGCAAAATCATTTGCGTTTTGCACCGTACCGGTCCCGAAGGGCCGTGCAGTCAGCCGGATCGCGCGGCGAGCGAATGAATTACCCGGCCCGTACAGGAATACGTAGCCGGGGTAATGAGTACGGCTAACGCCGAGGCAATTTGAAGGATGAAGTGTTTATGAATCCACAGCGTTATGCGCGTATCTGCGAGATGCTCGCCAGGCGCCAGCCTGACCTGACGGTCTGCATGGAGCAGGTCCATAAACCTCATAACGTCTCTGCGGTGATTCGTACCGCAGACGCCGTTGGCGTGCATGAAGTCCACGCCATCTGGCCCAGTAGCCGCATGCGTACGATGGCCTCTGCCGCCGCCGGCAGCAATAGCTGGGTGCAGGTTAAAACCCACCGCTCGATTGACGATGCCGTCAGCCATTTAAAGGGCCAGGGCATGCAGATCCTGGCCACTCACCTCTCTGACAAAGCCGTCGATTTCCGCGAAATCGACTATACCCGCCCAACCTGCATCCTGATGGGTCAGGAAAAAACCGGCATTACCCAGCAAGCCCTGGCGCTGGCCGATCGGGACATCATCATTCCGATGACTGGCATGGTGCAGTCGTTGAATGTCTCCGTCGCCTCGGCTCTGATTCTGTATGAAGCCCAGCGCCAACGGCAAAATGCGGGGATGTATAAGCGTGAGAACAGCATGCTGCCGGAAGAAGAACAGCAGCGCCTGCTGTTTGAAGGCGGGTATCCGGTACTGGCCAGAGTGGCAAAACAAAAAGGTCTGCCTTACCCCTACGTGAATGCGCAGGGCGAAGTCGAAGCCGATGACACGTGGTGGGCAACCATGCAGGCTTCTGGTTCCGCTCACAGCAGCACGCGGGACAACCGTGCCGGAGCAGGCCAGACAAGACGCAGTCTGAAGGATGAAGGATAAATGGCCGGTCGCCTGTTAGATGCTGTCCCGCTCAATTCGCTCACCGGCGTTGGAGCGGCACAAAGCAACAAACTGGCGAAAATCGGCCTGCATACCGTGCAGGATCTCCTTCTGCACCTGCCGCTACGCTATGAAGACCGCACCCATCTTTACCAGATAGGCGAGCTGCTGCCGGGCGTTTACGCCACCGTTGAGGGTGAAGTTCTCAGTAGCAACATCACCTTCGGCGGCCGCCGAATGATGACCTGCCAGATCAGCGACGGTTCCGGTATTCTCACCATGCGCTTTTTCAACTTCAACGCCGCCATGAAAAACAGCCTGGCGACCGGCCGCCGCGTGCTGGCCTACGGAGAAGCCAAACGGGGAAAATACGGGGCGGAGATGATTCACCCGGAATATCGCGTGCAGGGTGACATGAGCACACCCGATCTACAGGAAACGCTGACGCCGGTTTACCCCACCACCGAAGGCATCAAGCAGGCGACGCTGCGCAAGCTCACCGATCAGGCGCTGGAATTACTGGAGACCTGCGCCATCGCCGAGCTGTTGCCGCCCGAACTGGCTCAGGGAATGATGAGCCTGCCGGAGGCGCTACGCACATTACACCGTCCGCCGCCGTCGCTGCAGCTCAGTGACCTGGAAAGCGGTAAGCATCCGGCGCAACAGCGCTTAATTCTGGAAGAACTGCTGGCGCATAACCTGAGCATGCTGGCGCTTCGCGCCGGCGCCCAGCGTTATCATGCCCTGGCGCTCGGCGCAAACGACACATTCAAAAACCAGCTGCTGGCCTCCCTGCCCTTTAAGCCAACCGGCGCACAACAGCGAGTCACCGCCGAAATTGAACGCGATATGGCGCTCGATGTGCCGATGATGCGTCTGGTACAGGGCGACGTCGGCTCTGGTAAAACGTTGGTTGCCGCCCTCGCAGCGCTGCGGGCGATCGCTCACGGCAAACAGGTAGCGCTGATGGCGCCGACCGAACTGCTGGCGGAACAACACGCCAATAACTTCCGCCAGTGGTTCGCGCCGCTGGGCATCGAAGTGGGCTGGCTGGCCGGCAAACAGAAGGGGAAAGCCCGCCAGGCACAGCAGGAGGCCATCGCCAGCGGCCAGGTACAGATGATCGTCGGCACCCACGCCATTTTTCAGGAACAGGTGCAGTTCAACGGTCTGGCGCTGGTGATTATTGATGAGCAGCACCGCTTCGGCGTCCACCAGCGTCTGGCGTTGTGGGAAAAAGGCCAGCAGCAGGGCTTCCATCCCCATCAGCTGATCATGACCGCCACCCCGATTCCACGAACCCTGGCGATGACCGCCTACGCCGATCTTGATACCTCAGTTATCGACGAATTGCCGCCGGGCCGAACGCCGGTCACCACGGTGGCCATCCCTGATACCCGTCGCCACGATATTATCGATAGGGTTCGCAACGCCTGTACTCAGGAAGGGCGTCAGGCCTACTGGGTCTGCACCCTGATCGAAGAGTCCGATCTGCTGGAAGCGCAGGCGGCAGAAGCGACATGGGAAGAGCTTAAGCTCGCGCTGCCGGAGCTGAATATCGGCCTCGTGCATGGCCGGATGAAACCGGCAGATAAACAGGCGGTTATGCAGGCCTTCAAGCAGGGCGAACTGCACCTGCTGATCGCCACCACGGTCATTGAGGTCGGGGTCGACGTACCGAATGCCAGCCTGATGATTATCGAGAACCCGGAACGTCTGGGGCTGGCGCAGTTGCACCAGCTCAGAGGACGCGTCGGGCGCGGCGCGGTCGCTTCCCACTGCGTGCTACTCTATAAATCACCGCTGTCAAAAACGGCGCAGAAACGCCTGCAGGTTCTGCGCGACAGCAACGACGGTTTCGTTATTGCCCAGAAAGACCTGGAAATCCGCGGCCCCGGCGAGCTACTCGGTACCCGACAAACCGGCACCGCCGAGTTTAAAGTCGCCGATCTGCTGCGCGATCAGGCGATGATCCCGGACGTTCAGCGCATCGCTCGTCATATTCACGAACGTTATTCTCAGCAGGCCCAGGCGCTTATTGAACGCTGGATGCCGGAAACCGAACGCTATTCCAACGCCTAGCGTCCGCTCTGTCCCACAAGGCCAGAGCAGGATGCTGCGCGCAATTTATCTTCACAACGAGTGGATTATGAAACGAGAACTGGCCATCGAATTTTCGCGTGTCACCGAGGCTGCCGCGCTGGCAGGCTATAAATGGCTGGGCCGCGGCGATAAAAATACCGCCGACGGCGCCGCCGTCAACGCCATGCGCATTATGCTCAACCTGATTAATATCGACGGCACCATCGTAATTGGCGAAGGTGAAATCGATGAAGCGCCGATGCTGTATATCGGTGAGAAGGTCGGCACCGGCAACGGTGATGCGGTGGATATCGCCGTTGACCCTATCGAAGGGACGCGCATGACGGCCATGGGCCAGGCCAATGCGCTGGCGGTGATGGCGGTCGGCGATAAAGGCTGCTTCCTGAACGCGCCGGACATGTACATGGAAAAACTGATTGTCGGTCCAGGGGCAAAAGGGGCGATTGACCTCAATCTGCCGCTGGCGGAGAACCTGCGTAATGTCGCAGCGGCGCTGAATAAACCGCTGGCCGAGCTGACCGTCACCATTCTGGCCAAACCGCGTCATGATGCGGTGATTGCCGAACTCCAGCAGTCGGGCGTTCGCGTCTTCGCCATTCCGGATGGCGATGTGGCAGCGTCGATTCTGACCTGCATGCCGGACAGCGAAGTAGACGTCCTGTATGGCATCGGCGGCGCCCCGGAAGGGGTGGTTTCCGCCGCGGTGATCCGCGCTCTGGATGGCGACATGCAGGGTCGCCTGCTGGCTCGTCACGATGTCAAAGGCAATACCGCAGAAAATCGTCGTATCGGCGAGAACGAGCTGGCGCGTTGCAAAGAGATGGGCATCGAAGCGGGCAAAGTGCTGCGCCTGGACGAAATGGCCCGTAGTGATAATGTGGTGTTCTCCGCAACCGGTATTACCAAAGGCGATCTGCTCGATGGCATTACCCGTAAGGGCAATATGGCCACCACCGAAACGCTGCTGATTCGCGGTAAATCCCGTACGATTCGCCGTATTCAGTCCATTCATTATCTCGACCGTAAAGACCCGGATATCCAGCTGCATATTCTGTAAACATCCGATCGCCCGTGCGGAATGCACGCTGGCGCCAGGCCCAGGGACGGGCCGAAAACGGATGCCGCCAACCCACAGGCAATTGAAGTATGACGGGAATATTTGATCAATAGAGCTTTTCGGCGCCGTCAGGCTGGAAATCTTTGCCGCGTGCAACGAAGATAAGGCAACGCTTTGCGCAACGGGAGAAGATGATGGCGGACTGGGTTAGCGGTAAAGTAAAAAAAATAGAGTTCTGGACCGATACGCTGTTCAGTTTGTACGTCCACGCGCCCGTTCACCCGTTTACCGCCGGGCAATTTACCAAGCTCGGACTGGAAATTGACGGTGAGCGCGTTCAGCGCGCCTATTCCTACGTTAACGCGCCGGGCAATCCCGATCTGGAATTCTATCTGGTCACCGTCCCGGACGGTAAGCTCAGTCCACGCCTTGCGGCGCTCAAACCGGGCGATGACGTTCAGCTGGTCAGCGAAGCCGCGGGATTCTTCGTTCTGGAAGAGGTGCCTGACTGCGAAACCTTATGGATGCTGGCGACCGGCACCGCGCTCGGCCCGTATCTGTCAATTCTGCAGGAAGGTAAAGACCTTGAGCGCTTCAAAAACCTGGTGCTGGTCCATGCCGTGCGCTATGAGGCCGATTTAAGCTACCTGCCGCTAATGCGCGAATTAGAACAGCGCTATGGAGGAAAGCTGCGGATTCAGACCGTCGTGAGCCGTGAAACCGCCGCCGGTTCGCTGACCGGACGGATTCCGTTTCTTATCGACACCGGCGCCCTGGAAGAGGCCGTTGGCCTGCCGATGAACGCCGATACCAGCCACGTGATGCTGTGTGGAAACCCGCAGATGGTGCGTGATACCCAGCAGCTGTTGAAAGAAACCCGGCAGATGACCAAACATTTGCGCCGCCGCCCGGGCCACATGACCGCCGAGCAATACTGGTAATCAGGGCTCCGCCTTCCAGCGAACATCCTGCGTATCTTTACCAAATTTATTCTCGCCCTGGGTGCCGACAAATGCGCCCAGGTCGATGAACATCATGACGATAATCAGCGTCGGCACAAACCGCCCGACAACCCATTGCCAGACGCCCGGCAGCACCGACCAGTTCCCCGCCAGCAGCATCCACGCCAGAATCATCAGCAGCGCCCAGAGCCCCGATTTACCGCGATCGTGCAGGCGTTTGATCGTCACCGCCGCCGTCGGCCACAGCAGGCACACCAGGATAAACGCGGCGGTCTGCACATTGAGCAAATGGGTGCCGGCCAGGGTAAAGAGCGCGCTCATGGCAAGAACCCAGATGGCCATCCAGATCCAGAAATCACGGCGCCCGATACGCCCCTTAATTGAGAACATCCACTGCTGTAGGGTCATGTTTTATTCCTTATCATCATCATTCGCGTAGTTTACCCTGAAGCCGTCACTTTTTGACAAGCGCGACGGTTCCCGTTTTAATCGTCTGCAGGCAAAAAAAGGAAAGACCGGCATGAAGACGTGGATGACTGTATGTTTTATTGGGCTGACGGCCATATCCGTCGGCCCGAAGGCGTTGTCCGCGGTGCCCGAATCCTCCGCCACCGCCCCTTATCTGCTGGCGGGCGCCCCTACCTTTGATATGTCTATCAGCGACTTTCGGGAAAAATTCAATGCGCAGAATCCGAAGCTGCAGCTGAATGAATTTCGCGCCATTGCCTCCAGCCGCGACAGGGAAAATCTGACCCGTGCGGCGAGCAAAATTAATGAAAATCTCTACGCCTCCACGGCGCTGGAGCGCGGTACTCTGAAAATAAAATCGATGCAGGTGACCTGGCTACCTATTCAGGGGCCCGAGCAGAAAGCGGCGAAGGCCAAAGCGCAGGAGTATATGAGCGCCGTGTTACGCATATTCGCGCCCACCTTAAGCGTGGCTCAGAGCCAGCAAAAACTGCAGAAAATGCTCGCCGCCGGCAAGGGAAAACGTTACTTCGCTGAAACGGAAGGTGCGATACGTTATGTTGTCGCAGACAACGGTGAAAAAGGACTGACCTTCGCTGTTGAACCGATTAAGCTGGCGCTATCTGAAACGCTGGAGAGCAATAATAAATGACAAAAAGCAAAGCCTTTCCAACGATGAATCTCTATACTGTTTGACAGACCATGCTGCCCTGACGGGTGGCTATATTCCTTAATTCGCTTAACGTAGCGTGGAGAATTAAAATGCGACATCCTTTAGTGATGGGTAACTGGAAACTGAACGGCAGCCGCCATATGGTAAACGAACTGGTTGCTAACCTGCGTACCGAACTGGCTGGCGTTTCTGGCTGTGCCGTTGCAATCGCTCCGCCAGAAATGTACATCGATCTGGCTAAGCATGCGGCAGAAGGTAGCCACATTCACCTGGGCGCGCAGAACGTTGACCTGAACCTGTCCGGCGCATTCACCGGTGAAACCTCGGCTCAAATGCTGAAAGATGTCGGTGCTGAATACATCATCATCGGTCACTCTGAGCGTCGTACTTACCACAACGAGTCTGACGAGTTCATCGCTAAGAAATTCGCGGTTCTGAAAGAACAGGGTCTGATTCCGGTTCTGTGCATCGGCGAAACTGAAGCAGAAAACGAAGCGGGCAAAACGGAAGAAGTGTGCGCACGTCAGATCGACGCCGTTCTGAAAACTCAGGGCGCTGCGGCATTCGAAGGCGTGGTTATCGCTTACGAACCTGTCTGGGCAATCGGCACCGGCAAATCAGCGACTCCGGCACAGGCTCAGGCCGTGCACAAATTCATTCGCGATCACATTGCGAAAGCAGACGCGAAAGTGGCTGAGCAGGTCATCATCCAGTACGGCGGTTCCGTTAACGCTTCTAACGCAGCAGAACTGTTCACCCAGCCGGACATCGACGGCGCGCTGGTTGGCGGCGCCTCCCTGAAAGCAGACGCTTTCGCGGTGATCGTTAAAGCAGCTGAAGCAGCGAAAAAAGCGTAACCTGCACTCATCCCGGCCCCGGCGGCGCACCGCTTACCGGGGTGAAGGGATAGCGCAATACGAGGAGCCCGGACAACGCGCGCAGGCGCCGCATCCGGGCTTTTTTATGCCGCTACAATTTCCCCAACGCGTGATACCACAGATAGTCCAGCGGCAGCAGAATCAAATAGCTCACCGCCGCCAGCACGATACACAGCAGCATTCCCGCCCGCGCCGGCACTTTGCCTAGCCCCATCGCCACGACAATCGGCGACGCCTGATACGGCAGCAGCGGCGTGGAATAGCCCAATACCTGAATCATAATCACGCTTAGCAGCGGGAAACCGGTGGCATCGGAAAAGCTCTGCGCAAAAGTGGTGTACAGCGCGGGGACGCCGTTAGCGGTCATAATAAAGTTCAGGGCGCTGGTCATGCCGGTTAATGCCAGGAAGCTGGTGAACGGACTCTCTTTGTCGAGCGGCATCACCTGCAGCAGCGCATTGCCGACCACCTCGCCGATCCCCGTTTGGGTGACGGTAATCGCCAGTCCGAGGATCCCGGCGACGTAAATGCAGGTGCGTATATTCACCCCGCTGGAGAACTCCTCCCCGCTGATAAAGCCAACCCGCGGCAGCAGCGTGACGACTGCGGCTGCCAGTCCCGTCCAGGCGGGCCCGATACCGTGCCAGCTCTCGCTCACCCACAGCACCAGCACTACGGCCAGCAGCCAGGCCAGGCGCTTCTCGTCCCGACTCATCGGCGGAAGCGGCGTCAGTTCGCGCGGCGGATGCGGCTTGCCCGGGAACAGCCAGCAAATCAGAGCAATTAAGATCCCCCCCTTCAGCCAGCCCAGCACCGGCGTGTGCAGCAGCAAGTACGGCAGGTAATTAAGGTGGATCCCGTACGAACCTTCGGCGGCGCCGCTCATCACCAGGTTCGGGACGTTGGCGGGCAGAATGGTCGCCGACAGCTGAAAGGTCCCAAACCCCACCGCCAGCGCCAGCCCATACCAGGCCCGCGTGCCGTCTGCGATACCGGCCCGCTTCGCCATCGCCGCCACGATGGGCATCAGCAGCGCGATGCGCCCCATATTCGACGGCATCACGAAGGCCAGCGCATAGCTGAGTAGCACGACGCTACCCACCATCAACGGCCAGGAGTCCGTCAGTCGCGCCGATAGCGCCCGCGCCGCTCTGTCCGCCAGTCCGGTTTTACGAATCGCAATCCCGAGGACGAAGCCGCTGAATACCAGCCAGAATGCTGACGAGGCAAACCCGCCAAAGATCGCTTCCGGCGGCGCAATTTTGGCGATCATCGCCGCCGCGAAAAACAGCAGCGCGGTCATAAACTCCGGCAACAGCGAGGTCGCCCACAGCAGAATGGTTATCGCGATAATCAGCGAGGGAAGGAACAGAGGGTGAGAAAACCAGAGCGACATGCCTGTCTCCTGTCGTTTTTTCTGCAAGAATACGATCGGGGGCGAGGCAGGTAAACCTATCAAAAAATAGCCAGCCATGCGGGAACCCGCATGGCTCAGCAATAAAGGTTATTTCAGGATCGAGCAGCGATGATCCTGAATCTCTTCCGCAGAGGCACGATTCAGGGTCAGCAGGTTGCGCTCGGTCGCCAGCAGCACCAGCGAGCCATCGCTCTGTTTCGCCAGCGCCAGCGCAAAGCGCCCCATATGTTCACGCGCCTCCGGCACCTCTTCCGCCAGCATCAGAAACGGGCTACGCTGCGCCAGTTCGGACTCAGTCACTCGCCGCGCGAGATATTCATGGCCGAGCAAACCACCGGGAAGCGGCAGCCATCGGCTGCTGATGGCGGCGGTATCGTTATCCAGCCGGGCACGCACATCTTCGCGTAGGCAGGAGATATGAATATGGAAATGGTTTTGCGTGCGTCCGCTACGGGAGTTAATGGCTAATGACACGGCGCTATCCGGTATCGCCGAACCGCGGCGCTCACTCATGATGTCGCGTCCCTGCCATGCCTGCCAGAAGAAGTTCGGCGTTAACGGGTCGAGCAGCAGCGGGCTCTCGGTGCCGTTAATTCGGTACGTCGGCATCAGCAAATACTGCAGGGGTCCGTTACGATCTTTAAACAGCACGTAACCGCCCTGCAGATTAACGTCGGCACACGGCGAGGGAGTTTGGTGCTGCTGTTGATTAGGAACGCATTGCTGCAAAACAATCTGTCGCAGCGCGTCAGGGTTACCGGAATGCAGCCAGTACCAGCCGCCGGCCGCCGCTGCCAGCACAAGCACCGGCAGCAGCCATAAAAGGTATCGTACTCTTCTCATCATCTTTTCCTGTCCAGCCAGAAACGGAAGAGTAGCGTAGTTTGATGACTAAATAAAAACGCCCGGCTATTTAACCGGGCGTTCGGAACGATTAACGCTGACTGATTTGATCGAAAGTGCCGCCGTTTGAGAAGTGCTCTTTCTGGGCCTTAGTCCAGCCACCAAACTCCTGGTCGATGGTAAACAGCTTCAGTTTCGGGAACTCATCGGCATATTTCTTCGCCACTGCCGGGTCACGTGGGCGGTAGAAGTTCTTCGCCGCAATCTCCTGGCCTTCCGGCGAGTAGAGATACTTCAGGTAAGCTTCAGCCACCTGGCGGGTGCCTTTTTTATCGACCACTTTATCAACCACGGAGACGGTCGGTTCAGCAAGAATCGATTCGCTCGGAGTCACAATTTCAAACTTATCTTTGCCCAGCTCGTTCGCCGCCAGCAGCGCTTCGTTCTCCCACGCAATCAGCACATCGCCGATCCCGCGTTCAACAAAGGTATTGGTCGAACCGCGCGCGCCGGAATCCAGCACTTCGACGTTCTTATACAGCGCCTTCACAAACTCCTGGGCTTTTGCCTGGTCGCCGTGATTCTGGTGCAGGGCATAGCCCCAGGCGGCCAGGTAGTTCCAGCGTGCGCCGCCGGAGCTTTTCGGGTTTGGCGTAATCACCGACACACCCGGTTTAATCAGGTCGTTCCAGTCATGAATCTGTTTTGGGTTGCCTTTACGCACCAGGAACACGATGGTGGAGGTATACGGCGCGGAGTTATCCGGCAGACGTTTCAGCCAGTTTTTATCGATACGGCCGCGTTCAGCGATCGCATCAACATCGTAGGCCAGCGCCAGCGTCACGACATCGGCTTCGATACCGTTGATCACCGACGTCGCCTGTTTACCGGAGCCGCCATGCGACTGGCGAATCACCACATTGTCGCCGGTTTCTTGTTTCCAGTGCGCGCTGAATGCCTTGTTGTACTGTTCGTACAGCTCGCGCGTTGGATCATAAGATACGTTTAATAACTGAATGTCTTTGGCCAGAACGCTGGCGGATGCCAGCAACAGAGTTAACCCAACGCCCCACTTGTTCATCGCACCGCTCTCTTTATGTCGTGTTGTGATGAGTTAAGCGTGCCAGAAAGCGAAACAATGATTAAAGAATAAAAAAAGATTGGCTATAACTTGCGAGTATATGTAAAGCGGAGGGGAATGCTTACCCTCTCCAGGAGAGGAGAGGGTGAGGGCGAGAGGGTTACACTTCTTCCATGCGACCCAACAGCGCCTGCAGACGATCCTGCCAGCCCTGCAGCTGTTCTCTCAGCTGACCGTTTTCACGCTCCAGCTCTTCACGGCCGTGCTGTGCGCCCTGGACTTCCTGCGCCAGCGTGTTGTTTTTTTCTTTCAGCTCTTCGATTTCCATCTGCAACAGAGTGATGGTATCAATCGCCTGCTGTACTTTTGATTCTAATTTCTCAAACACTTCTAATGACATCGTCATACCTCTCCTGAACTTGCAAGGCGTTGATAGAGTACTATCCCGTACACGTCGTCCTTCAAGCTGCTTCTGCGTTAGCGGGTGCTTCCCGAACACTTACCGAAGTAAGCGGCGAGGATTCATTCGCTTGCCGTTTTGACACATCCCGAATGATGTTGTGTACCTACGCGGTGACGCCTTAACGAAAATAAGCGCACTACAGTGGTCATGCAGTCGATTGTATGAATCCCCGCCTTCCCTGTCCAGCGACAACCCGCGCAGATTGCGGTTTGCAACACTTTTCAGTCTTTACCTGGCGCATTCGGCGCGTTTCTGTGGAAGTTATCCTGCAATTGTTAATCAATGGGTTAACAAAATCCGCCGGAAAAGCGGGGCAAATGTGTCACAACACGCGTTTATGGCGCGAAAACGCTCATTTTCTTGACGCAGCACACACATTTATATTTCGATATTTCTCGTTTTTGTTCGTTAACGATAAATTAACACTATGCCTACAAGGCAGCGTGGTCGTCTATGACCTTCATACATACAATAATCACCACTTCGCTTCAGGATTCGATATGAGCCAAACATCAACATTAAAAGGCCAGTGCATCGCAGAGTTCCTCGGTACCGGGTTGTTGATCTTTTTCGGCGTTGGGTGCGTCGCGGCGCTCAAAGTTGCGGGAGCCAGCTTCGGTCAGTGGGAAATCAGCATCATCTGGGGTCTGGGGGTGGCCATGGCTATCTACCTGACCGCGGGCGTATCCGGTGCGCACCTTAACCCGGCGGTCACTATCGCATTGTGGCTGTTTGCCTGCTTCGACGGGCGTAAAGTTGTTCCTTTTATCATTTCTCAATTCGCAGGCGCCTTTTGCGCCGCGGCGTTAGTTTACGGGCTTTACTACAATCTTTTCTTCGATTTCGAACACAGCCACAATATGGTGCGCGGTAGCGTCGAAAGTCTTGAGCTGGCCGGTATTTTCTCCACTTACCCGAACCCACACATCAATTTTGTGCAGGCTTTCGCGGTAGAAATGGTGATTACCGCTATCCTGATGGGCGTTATCCTGGCACTGACTGATGACGGCAATGGGATTCCGCGTGGTCCGCTGGCGCCGCTACTAATCGGCCTGTTGATTGCGGTTATCGGCGCATCCATGGGACCGCTGACCGGATTTGCCATGAACCCGGCCCGCGACCTCGGACCAAAAACGTTTGCCTGGCTTGCCGGCTGGGGCGACGTCGCCTTCACCGGCGGTAAAGATATTCCTTATTTCCTGGTGCCGCTGTGCGCACCGGTGGTGGGCGCCGCGCTGGGCGCGTTCAGCTATCGTAAGTTGATCGGCCGCCACCTGCCTTGCGACACCTGCGTCGAGGAAGTGAAAGAGAGCACCTCGACTACGCAACACAACGCTTCGCTGTAATCTGACTACGGGACTCATACTATGACCGACAAAAAATATATCGTTGCGCTCGACCAGGGCACCACCAGCTCCCGAGCCGTTGTGATGGATCACGATGCCAATATCGTCAGCGTTTCTCAGCGAGAATTTGAACAAATTTATCCGCATCCAGGCTGGGTTGAGCATGACCCGATGGAGATCTGGGCGTCGCAAAGCTCCACGCTGGTTGAAGTGCTGGCAAAAGCCGATATTAGCTCCGACGAGATCGCCGCAATCGGGATCACTAACCAACGTGAAACCGCCATTGTGTGGGAGCGCGAAACCGGTAAACCGATCTATAACGCTATCGTCTGGCAGTGCCGTCGTACCGCAGAGATCTGTGAACAGCTCAAACGTGACGGCATGGAAGAGTACATTCGCAAGGCCACCGGCCTGGTGGTTGACCCGTACTTCTCCGGCACCAAAGTAAAATGGATTCTCGATCACGTGGAAGGCGCCCGCGAGCGGGCAAAACGCGGCGAACTGCTGTTCGGAACCGTGGATACCTGGCTGGTGTGGAAAATGACCCAGGGCCGCGTCCACGTGACCGACTACACCAACGCCTCGCGTACCATGCTGTTCAACATCCACGAACTGGACTGGGATGACAAGATGCTGGAGGCGCTGGATATTCCGCGCGCCATGCTGCCGGAAGTGCGCAAGTCTTCCGAGGTATACGGTCAAACCAACATCGGTGGTAAAGGCGGCACGCGTATTCCTATCGCCGGTATCGCCGGTGACCAGCAGGCGGCGCTGTTCGGCCAGCTGTGCGTCAAAGAGGGGATGGCAAAAAACACCTACGGCACCGGCTGCTTTATGCTGATGAATACCGGGGAAAAAGCGGTAACCTCCACGCATGGCCTGCTGACCACGATCGGCTGCGGCCCACGCGGGGAAGTGAACTATGCGCTGGAAGGCGCAGTCTTCATGGCCGGCGCCTCCATTCAGTGGCTGCGCGATGAAATGAAGCTTATCAACGACGCCTTCGATTCCGAATATTTCGCCACTAAAGTGAAAGACACCAACGGCGTGTATGTGGTTCCGGCCTTTACCGGTCTCGGCGCGCCATACTGGGACCCGTATGCGCGCGGCGCCATCTTTGGCCTGACGCGCGGGGTGAACGCCAACCATATTATTCGCGCCACGCTGGAGTCTATCGCCTATCAGACACGCGATGTACTGGAAGCGATGCAGGCAGATTCAGGGATTCGTCTGCACGGCCTGCGCGTCGACGGCGGTGCCGTGGCCAACAACTTCCTGATGCAGTTCCAGTCCGATATTCTGGGTACCCGCGTAGAGCGCCCGGAAGTGCGTGAAGTGACGGCGCTGGGCGCCGCTTACCTCGCAGGTCTGGCCGTTGGCTTCTGGCAAAATCTGGATGAGCTGCAGGAGAAAGCGGTGATTGAGCGCGAGTTCCGCCCGGGTATCGAAACCACCGAGCGTAACTACCGCTACAACGGCTGGAAAAAAGCGGTGAAACGCGCGCTGGCGTGGGAAGAACACGAGTAACCGCGACCACAGGACTGCCCCGGTGACGCTACGCTTACCGTGCCTACAGAGTCAGGATTTTGTAGGCACGGTAAGGCGCAAGCCGCCACCGGGCCACTCATCAGCCAAATATCGGCAGCAGCAGATACAGCTTAATCACCAGCGCATTCACGATATCAATAAAGAACGCGCCGACCATCGGCACCACCAGGAACGCCATATGAGACGGGCCAAAGCGGTCGGTGATTGCCTGCATATTGGCAATCGCCGTCGGCGTCGCCCCGAGACCAAAACCACAGTGCCCGGCCGCCAGCACGGCGGCGTCATAGTTTTTCCCCATCATGCGATAGGTCACGAAGACGGCATACAGCGCCATCGCCACCGTCTGGACCGCGAGGATCGCCAGCATCGGCAGCGCCAGCGAAGCCAGTTCCCACAGCTTCAGGCTCATCAGGGCCATGGCAAGGAACAGCGACAGGCTAACGTTGCCCAGCACCGATACCGCACGCTCAAACACGCGATAGAAACCTAACAGCGACAGACCGTTGCTGAGGATCACCCCGATAAACAGTACGCAGACAAAAGTGGGCAGTTCAAAGACGGTGCCGGTCAGCAGTTGCGCAACCACCCTCCCTACCGTCAGGCAGATGGCAATTAAGGCGATGCTCTCAATCAGCACCAGCGAGGTGATCATGCGGCCCATATCCGGTTTTTCGAAGGCGGTAGGCGCCAGCTGATCATCCGGCGTTCCGTCAGGTGAAGAAGAGTGTTTAACCAGATAGCGCGCCACCGGGCCGCCAATCAAACCACCCAACACCAGACCAAAGGTGGCGCACGCCATTGCGACTTCGGTCGCGTTGGCAAAGCCGTAGCGTTCAACAAACAGCTTACTCCACGCCGCGCCGGTGCCATGGCCGCCAGACAGGGTAATTGAGCCTGCCAGCAGACCCATCAGCGGGTCCAGCCCTAGCAGCTTCGCCATCCCGATGCCGAGGGCGTTTTGCAGCAGCAACAGTCCCACCACCACAATCAGGAAGGTGCCCACCACTTTGCCGCCGGCCCGCAGGCTGGAGAGGTTAGCGTTCAGACCGATAGTCGCAAAGAACGCCATCATCAGCGGGTCTTTCAGGCTCATATCAAAGTCAATTTCCCAACCCATGCTCTTTTTCAGCACCAGCAGCGCCAGCGCCACCAGCAGACCGCCCGCGACGGGTTCAGGGATTGTGTATTTTTTCAGGAAGGGGACATTCTGCACGAGTTGTCTGCCCAACAGCAGCACCAATGTTGCGGCAACGAGCGTCGATAAGGTATCGAGATGAAACATAAAAAGAGCTCCTTAAAGGCGCATGATCCATTCACACGCGTCGGTATTCCCGGTGTCGATTACTTCTCATCTTGAGGAATCGGAGGGGGATTTTAAGCAGAACCGCGCAAAAAATGACAGGAAAAGATATTTTGTTTTGATATTGATGCGATCAAGCATACAAAATGTTAATTAATAACCGACCCCGCTGAGTTGTATAAATATTTCTCAGCAAACGCTGGCAAACGTTTGCTTTTGTACTACAGTCCGATAAAATTCCCGCTTTGCCACCTTGGGATTGTTTGTGATGTCCGTTAACACCGCCGAGTCAGAAGCTGCGCAACCGGTTGCGCATAAAACAACCAGCGAATTAATCTACCGCCTCGAAGACCGCCCGCCGCTGCCGCAAACCCTGTTCGCCGCCTTTCAGCATCTGCTGGCGATGTTTGTCGCGGTCATCACGCCGGCGTTGTTAATCTGTCAGGCGCTGGGCCTCCCGGCTCAGGACACGCAGCACATCATCAGCATGTCGCTGTTCGCTTCCGGCGTGGCATCCATTATTCAGATTAAAGCCTGGGGACCCGTCGGTTCCGGCCTGCTCTCTATTCAGGGCACCAGCTTTAACTTCGTCGCCCCGCTGATTATGGGCGGCACCGCGCTGAAAACCGGCGGCGCCGACGTGCCGACAATGATGGCCGCGCTGTTCGGCACCCTGATGCTGGCCAGCTGCACGGAAATGGTCATCTCGCGCGTTCTGCACCTGGCGCGGCGGGTGATTACCCCGCTGGTCTCCGGGGTGGTGGTGATGATTATCGGCCTGTCGCTGATTCAGGTCGGGCTGACCTCCATCGGCGGCGGCTATGCGGCGATGGCCGACCATACCTTCGGCGCGCCGAAAAACCTGCTGCTGGCGGGCATCGTCCTGGCGCTGATCATTATTCTTAACCGCCAGCGCAACCCGTATCTGCGCATCGCGTCGCTGGTTATCGCCATGGCGGCGGGTTACCTGGCGGCCTGGCTGCTGGATATGCTGCCGGCAAATACCGCGCCTGCCAACGATAGCCTGATTACGGTCCCGACCCCGCTCTACTACGGCCTTGGCATCGACTGGAGCCTGCTGCTGCCGCTGATGCTGGTGTTTATGATCACCTCGCTGGAAACCATCGGCGATATCACCGCCACCTCTGACGTGTCGGAGCAGCCGGTCTCCGGTCCGCTGTATATGAAGCGCCTGAAAGGCGGCGTGCTGGCTAACGGCCTGAACTCCTTTGTCTCCGCCGTCTTTAATACCTTCCCGAACTCCTGCTTCGGCCAGAATAACGGCGTAATTCAGTTGACCGGCGTCGCCAGCCGCTATGTCGGCTTCGTGGTAGCGCTGATGCTGATCGTACTGGGCCTGTTCCCGGCAGTCAGCGGCTTTGTCCAGCATATTCCGGAGCCGGTACTCGGCGGCGCAACGCTGGTGATGTTCGGTACTATCGCCGCTTCCGGGGTGCGCATCGTCTCCCGCGAACCGCTCAACCGCCGCGCGATTCTGATTATCGCCCTGTCGCTGGCAGTGGGCCTCGGCGTTTCCCAGCAGCCGCTGATTCTGCAGTTCGCCCCTGACTGGCTGAAGAACCTGCTCTCCTCTGGCATCGCTGCCGGGGGTATCACCGCCATTGTGCTGAATTTAGTGTTCCCGCCAGAGAAGAATTAAACCCGTATCCCCGATGGCGCATTGCCTGACGGGGATAACGGCGGAATATCCCGGATGAGGCCTTCACACCGCCCTCCGGGTATGCCTGAATAAAACGTATCTCCCATCACTCTGTCATTCAAATAAACAACTCCTGTCTTGAGGATTGCGCATAAATCGTGCATAACAGCCCTATGTGCACTTCTCAGGATGGAAGATCATGAAATTTATTGGAAAGCTGATTTTGTGGCTCGCGATCGCCCTACTGGTGGTGGTGATTGCCCTCTATTTCCTGCTCCAGACCCACTGGGGTTCACGTCAGGCCAGCGCCTGGCTGAGCGATGGCACCGGCTGGCAGGTTTCCTTCGATGCGATGGAGCACAGCTTCTCCTCCCCTCTTCACCTGCAGCTGCAAAATGTCACTTTCGGACGCGACGGCAAACCGCCGACGCTGGTCGCTAAAGCGGTGGATATTGGCTTCAGCACCCGCCAGTTCAGCGATCCGCTGCACGCCGACGAGATTGTGCTTAGCGACGGGACGTTAAATCTCTCGCCCTCCTCCGCTTCTTTACCCTTTGCCGCCGACCGTCTGCAGTTGCGCAATATGGCGTTTAACAGCCCGGAAACCGGCTGGGCGCTGAGCGCACAGCGCGTTGACGGCGGCGTCAGCCCCTGGGCGCCGGAAGCGGGCAATGTGCTGGGTAAAAAGGCACAGATTCAGATGAGCGCAGGCTCGCTGACCCTCAACGGCGTGGATGCCAGTAACGTGCTGATCCAGGGAAGCCTTGATAATGGCGAAGTAACGTTATCCACGCTGGGCGCCGATATTGCGCGCGGGACGCTGACCGGCAACGCCAAACGCAACGCCGACGGCAGCTGGCTGGTAGATAATCTGCAGCTCAACGAAATTCGCCTGCAGAGCGATAAATCGCTGGCAGAATTCTTCACCCCGCTGACCAGCGTCCCTTCACTGCACATTGGCCGTCTCGACATGACCGACGCCCGTTTGCAGGGGCCGGACTGGGCGGTGACCGATCTCGACCTCAATCTACGCAACCTGACCCTGAGCCAGGGCGGGTGGCAAAGCGATGACGGCACCCTGTCGATGAACGCCAGCGAATTTATTAACGGATCGCTGCATCTGCTTGATCCCATCGCCAATGCCGAATTTTCACCACAGGGTATCGCGCTGCGCCAGTTCACCTCACGCTGGGAAGGCGGGATGGTACGGACTTCTGGCAACTGGCTGCGTGCGGGTAACGCGCTGGTGCTGGACGACACCGCCTTTGCCGGGCTGGAATATACCCTCCCCGCTAACTGGAAACAGCTGTGGATGGAGTCGCTGCCCACGTGGCTGGAAAGCCTGACGCTGAAGAAATTCAGCGCCAGCCGCAATCTGGTTATCGATATCGATCCCGCATTTCCATGGCAGATCACCGCCCTTGACGGCTACGGCGGCGAACTGCAGCTGGTGAAAGATCATCGCTGGGGCGTGTGGAGCGGCAGCGCAACGCTGAACGCCGCCGCCGCAACCTTTAATCGCATCGACGTTCGCCGGCCATCGCTGAAGCTTAACGCCAATGCCTCAACGCTCAACATCACCGAGCTAAGCGCCTTTACCGAGCGCGGTATCCTGCAGGCCACGGCGGCCGTCTCGCAGCTTCCCCAGCGCCAGGTCACGCTCAGTCTGAACGGTCGCGGCGTACCGCTGAATATTCTGCAAGCCTGGGGCTGGCCCGCCCTGCCGGTTTCCGGCGACGGTAATTTCCAGTTGACCGCCAGCGGCAGCGTGCAGGCCGATGCGCCGCTGAAACCGACGGTTAACGGCCAGCTCAGCGCGGTGAATATGGAGAAACAGCAGGTTGCGCAAGTGATGCGCAACGGCCAGCTAAACAGCGAGCCGGCTCAGCCGATCGCTCCCCCGCCAGCACCGTAATCGCCCTCCGCCCTCTCTCCGCCGGAGAGAGGGTCCCGCTCTGGTCTTCGTCCATCGGTCCCTCTTCCACTCCCTCAGGCACGCCTTTCTCGTCAGCGAAACCTGTGTGCATTTTGCGGCTACCTGTACCTATTTCCCGCAACCTGTTTCTTTCAAAGATCGGAATTGCTATAAACAAAATACTGGAAGTAGAGATAACAATTAAAAACCCTATGTAAATATAAAAATAAAGGAACGACTATGTCCGCAATACGTCAACGTATTCTGGAGAATATGCAAAAATTCTCCAGAGCAATGATCGGTGCAGTCCTGTTCTTGCCCGTCATTGGCCTGATTCTGGCACTCAGTTCTGTCTTAACCAACCCTACATTAATTTCTGAAACCAGTTTTTTACATCAGTCAGGACAATTACTCGGCGATACGTTCTGGCCGCTGTTTGGCAATCTTGGATTACTTTTTTGCGTCGGTATTAGTTATGGGCTGGCGAAAGATAAAAAAACAGAAGTCGCCCTGGTTTCAGTGATGTGTTTTATTATGTTTCTGGGCGCTAACCATTCGTGGCTGGAACATATCCACGGCATTGCCGAAAAAATTAATGGCGAATACTACGGCACCGGTCAGACACAACTGCTCGGTTTTGTGGTCGTCGATATGGGGGTGTTCCTCGGCATTATCCTCGGCTGCACCATTGCCTGGGTGCATAACAAAGTCTCGAACATCGAACTGCCCGGCGCGCTGTCAATGTACGGCGGCGCCAAGCTGACCCTGGTAGCCATGACCCCGGTGGTGATTTTCTATGCCATCGCCTTCACCTGGATCTGGCCGTTTATGACCCACGGTATCGGGGCGTTAACCGGATTTATGAAAAACGCCGGCGTGGCGGGGGTTTTCGTTTATGGCTTCTTTGAAAAATTCCTTATCCCCACCGGCCTGCACCATTTCGTCTGGTCGCCGTTCCAGCTCACGCAAATCGGCGGTACGCTAAACGTTGACGGACAGGTGGTTTCCGGTACCCAGGCGATTTTCCTCGCCTATATGCGCCACCCGGATCTGACCCCGGTCATGAACGATGCGCTCCGTTTCTCACAGCAGGGGATGACCACGATTTTCGGCCTCGCTGGCGCATCGCTGGCCTTTTATCACACGGCGAAACCGGAGAAAAAAATGATGGCTAAAGCGATTCTGCTGCCCGCCATTATTACCTCAATGCTCACCGGTATTACGGAGCCGATTGAGTTCACCTTCCTGTTCGTGTCGCCGCTGCTCTGGGTGATTCACGCCACCCTGACCGCCGCGTCACAGGCGATTTGTGACATCTTTACCGTTCGGCCGTGGGGCGCATCCGGGCTTATCGAATTCCTGATTTATAACCTGCCGCTGCCGGTCTCATTAACGCGCTGGCCTGGGTATGTTCTTATCGGTATCGGTCAGTTCGCCGTTTATTACGTTATTTTCCGCACCCTGGTAGTGAAGCTGAATTTAAAAACGCCGGGCCGTGAAGACGACGATAACGTGAAGCTCTACAGCAAAGCAGATTATCGTAAAAAGGTCGGTAATCCGCAGTCGGTGACCGATGAGATTATTAATGGCCTCGGCGGTAAAGAAAATATTATTTCGGTCGACAACTGTTTCACTCGCCTGCGGGTGGTAATTAAAAATATGGATTTGGTTGATGATCTCATATTGAAAAGTACCGGTGCCAATGGCGTCGTACGAAATCGTAATGAAGTTCAGGTTATTTATGGCGTCAAAGTGGGACAGGTACGTTCCCGGGTTGATAGCTGGCTGGCAGAAAATTAATTGGGAGTGATGTATGAAATTAACCGTATTAGGCGGGGGCGGCGTTCGCTCTGCATTTTTGGCGAAATCTCTGGCTTATAACGCCCACCGCATAGGTTTAACGGAAGTGGTATTTCTGGACAGCTCGGAAGATAATCTGGCCTTGTTTGGTGAAATTGCCCGCTACGTGTTTAATACGATTCGTCCGGATATTGCGTTCAGTACGACCAGCGATCCGGTCGCCGCGCTGAAAGGCACAAATTATGTGATTACTACCCTGCGGGTGGGTGGCGATGAGAGCCGTATTCGCGATGAGCGTATTGCGCTTGAGCATAATACCTTAGGCCAGGAGACCACCGGTGCGGGCGGCTTTGCCATGGCGATGCGTTCGATCCCGACGATCCTCAACTACTGTCGCCTGATCGAAGAGCATGCCGCCGAGGATGCGATCCTGTTTAACTTTACCAACCCATCGGGGCTGGTCACCGAGGCGATCATCAAGTCCGGCTTTAAACGTCGCGTATATGGCATTTGCGATGCGCCGTCGGAGCTGATCCGCGAACTGCCCGAGATTCTCGGCTGCGACGAGCGCGATCTCAGCGTCGAGTGCTACGGGCTGAACCATTTCTCCTGGTTCACCCACATCACCGTACGCGGGGAAGAGGTGACCGAACGCCTGATCGCCAGCCCGGATTTATACCGTAAAACGGCGATGCAGTATTTCTCGCCGGAGCTGGTTCAGCTGTGTGATAAGCAATTACTCAACGAGTACCTCTATTATTACTATTATCGCGAGGTAGCCTTAAAAGCGATTCAAGAGGCGGACGAAACGCGCGGCGAGCAGATTGCCCGTATCAATCGCGATATGCGGGACGCGCTGCGCGGCATTGATGTGAAAGCCGATCCGCAGGCGGCATTTTCTCTGTGGATGACGCACTACCTGCGCCGGGAAAATAGCTATATGCAGAACGAGTCGCAGCAGGAGAAATTCCATACCCGCGAACCGTTAACCCTGCGCCAGTTTATCGAGGAGCCGGATACCGGCGGCTACGCCGGGGTGGCGCTGGACATTCTGGAGGCGGTCAACAGCCGCACCACCAAACGAATCGTGGTCTCCATACCCAATAACGGCACTCTCGATTTCTTGCGTCCTGACGATGTGATTGAGATCAGCTGCGACCTGAGCAAAGACGGCTTAAAACCGGTGACGCCAGCGCACGTGCCCACGGCGCAGAGAAACATGATTGCCAGCGTGAAAGAGTATGAGCGGCTGGCAGTGGCGGCCATTTTGCAGCGCGATAAATCCCTGGCGATACGCGCATTAATGGCACACCCGCTGATCGGCTCTTTTTCGCTGGCCAAAACCCTGGTCGAGGCCTATCTCGACGACGCGCAGTTCGCCGACTGGCAATAAACGCCCGGCTCAATCCCCCGGATAGCGGCTAACGCCTTATCCGGGCTACCGGATAAGGCATGATTGGCCGGTTTTGTAGCCTGGGTCAGGCATCTAAGCCACAACCCGGGAACGCGTAAGTTGTCATTTTATCGCCCTGACAGGCGCGTCAAACGCCGCCTCCAGGGTTCTCCGTCTGTATAAACCACATCTTCAGCAGCCGCTCAAACCCGAGTATGCAGTAACCGAAAAACGGGTTGCTCCAGTAAATATCATCGTCGAACTTCTGCGGGTCATGAATAATGAATGCGGTATCCGCCGCCTGCGCCAGCGGGCTTTGATAATCGCCGGTAAAGCACACCAGATTAATCGCCTTGCCTTCCAGCGCCTTCACCCAGTTCAGAGCCGAGCTGCTGCGCCCGGATTTTGAGACGATCCAGATGGAGTCGAATTTCGCCGCATTTTTTTGCTCCAGGATTTCGTAATCCGGCCACAGCGCGAGGCTGGCGTTCACGCCGGTCACCAGGAACTTATTATAAATATATTGCGCAATCAGCTGCGAAAAGCCGCTGCCGTGGATCAGGATCCGCTGATGCTGCAGGCTTTCCAGCAGCGGCGTCAGCCGCTCTGTCGGCTGAATACTCATATAGTCGATGTCGTTGGTGACATCGAGTTTCGGCATGGTGATATTGAATTTAATAAAATAGACCAGCTCCAGCCAGCCGCTGAACTTCAGTTTCTTCGCCAGCCGCACCAGCGAGGAGGGGTTGCTATAGCAGCGCTCAGCGACGCTGCGGATGCCTTCCCGCACACACTGCTCAGGATCATTCTGGATAAAGCGCAGCACGGTCATTTCCGTTTTGCTCAGCTTGACGTCACGAAAGATATTTTCTAAGTCCATTGCGGGCTCCTCTCAGCGGCAGATTACGCTATCACCAAACGGCAAAGGTGTCTGTGGGGGAACTCACTGGCAGGAAAGAGCGAATAGCGACATGGCATGCATGCGCCACGCTGACTGAGACGCATGGAGGCGGCCGCGTATCTCTCCAGCGTCGTTTTTTCCTGCCAGATCGCCCTCGCAGAAAAAATATAAAAGTGTAACCCGCGGATTTTACGAGGGTTTGTGTCAGACTGTTCTGTAAAGTCCAGTTTTAACAGTAAAAAAGTGCGTTCAGGTATGTGGTAAATGCCTGAAAGTAGCTATAATGCGCCCCGCCTCCATGTAGCAATCGAGGCGCGGAAGATCGTCATCTCCGGTGAGGTGGCTGGACTTCAAATCCAGTTGGGGCCGCCAGCGGTCCCGGGCAGGTTCAACTCCTGTGATCTTCCGCCAGTTTGCTACCTCTGAACTTCCCCATATGCAATAAACCATGCCAATCCGCGGTGTCATCCTCAGGCCAACTCATGTTGACCCAGACCCCGAATATCATCAGGAATAACCGGCTTCATATTGCTTGCATCTTCTGGCAACCGGCAGACTTCTTAGCAGGATGGCTGTGCGAAGCGGGGGCTTTTGAGAAGCCAGTTCCCCTCATCAGAAGTAATAACCAATATTAACGTTAGTGCGGAAATACCATTTGCCGCTGCCCTCGGACTGAGTGCTGGTCCAGCCGGTAGAGTTCAGCGCGCCGCCCCACGGATTGACGTTCTTCGCCCAGCTGAGATCGACCCAGAACATCACCGGTAGCGCGAAGACCTGCACGCCGAGGGTGTTCATCTGCGAATCCTGCCAGCCGCTTTTGTCTTTCCACAGTACGCTGTAGTCATTGTAGAAACGCAGCTTCGAGACTGTCCCCCACTTCATATCGACGTCGCGGGCAAGGTTGAGCGATGCGGTGGTCGCTTGAGCCGGGATCAGGTAGGCCGGAGTCAGGCCGTTGCCGCCCATCAGAATCGTATCGTCGCTGACCCCCGCCGGGTTCTTCGGATCGTACTGGTAGCGAATCAGCTGCGAGGTGAGCTGCCACGGCCCGTTATGCAGCATGCCGTGTACTCCCGCCGCCCAGAAGGTACCGTCGTCGTCAGTCTCGCGGTTGTGCAGGCGCGCCAGCGCCAGCGAGCCGCCCAGCTCGTTACTCCAGCCGCCGCCGTGGAAATTGCGCGCGATACGCACATTAACCTGATCGCGCTTTTCATTATGCTGCTGATGCTGGGTAGGATAGATTGTGTTTTTCAGACGATCGTAATCGCCGACATCCGGCGCGTAGCGTAAATTCTCCGGCTCCATCCACGGAAAATAAGCCACATCCAGCGACCAGTTATTATCGTGATATTGATAGTTGACGCCACTGCCGGCGCTGACGCCAAAACCTAAATAAAACGGTATGCCGTACGACCAGCCAAATTGCGGATAGGGCTGCAGACCGAAAGGTTTGCCGGGAATGCCCAGCTGAATATTATTATTACCATCAACGCGATATCCTACATAGGCGCGGTCGACGGCGTATTTACGATGATCCTGGAACCAGAATCCGGCATCAAAGAAATAATGATTATAAAAACCGCTGCTGTCGATACGAAAGGTATCAAAACGCAGATGCGGCGGGTTACGATAATTACTGCCCTTCCAGTCTTCATAGCGGTAATTGGCCCGCAGCGCGCCGCCGAAATCCAGACCAGCGAGATTGTCCGCGCTGCGCCAGCCGATATGCGGAAAAGGCTTGCCGTCGTCCGCCTGTGCCAGCCCGTTGGCGCTGGCGACCAGCAGCAGCGAAAGAACTAATTTACGCATAGTACATCCCTCACTTTATATTTTAATAAGCGATAAAAAGCCTCACCGCTTAATATCGGCGTTTTTATTTATTTTTGTCTCAGCAGTGAAACTATCGATTAAATAGCAAGATTTTTATATTTTCGTTCCAGATATGAAACTCTGTTTATTATTTTATAGAGGGAAAATCGCACGCAGGATGCCAGGAGTCAAGGCATAAACCTTGAGCGATAACGCAATATTATTATTCCCTGCGGAAGATATTCATATTTGTGGTACAGGAACAAAAACATTCTCAAATATGAAACATAATTAGCGAAGTACAAACCACATTCCCCGGAGCGATCGTTTAGCGATATTCCTCCCGGGAGTCTCTGCATTGGCGCCGTGCCACCGGCGAAGTCAGCGTATCCGCGCTGAGGGATCTGCGTCGGATAGCGCGACGCTTATCCCCGGAGCTGATTTTCAGCTTTTCAATATAACTCTTATCGCCCGGGCCCCGTTTTTCCCTCCCCGCCAGGGGTCTACCATTAATGGATTCCCACAGAAACCCCATTTAAAACCGGAGAGTGTATGAAAGCGATTGCCATTACCCGCGCCGCTACTGAAGGCAGTAACATCCCATTTTTAAGCGCCATCGAGCTACCGGTTCCGGTTGCTGCGGGGCATGACCTGCTCATCGAAGTGAAGGCGATTTCCGTGAATCCGGTGGATACCAAAGTGCGCGCCGGATTTACCGGCGATACCCCGCGCGTGCTGGGCTGGGATGCGGTTGGCGTCGTAAAATCGGTCGGCGAGGCGGTCACCCTGTTCGCGCCGGGCGATGAAGTCTGGTATGCCGGTGCGCTGGGGCGCGCGGGAAGTAATAGCGAGTTTCAGCTCGTCGACGAACGGATCGTCGCCCTGAAGCCGCGCTCGCTGGATAACGCCTCTGCCGCCGCCCTGCCGCTGACCGCCATCACCGCATGGGAGTTGTTGTTCGATCGTCTTGGCGTGCAGGAAGGCGGCAACGCCGGGGACGCGCTGCTGATTGTCGGCGCGGCGGGTGGCGTCGGCTCCATTCTCACGCAGCTGGCGCGCAAACTGACGCGTATGACGATCATCGGCACCGCTTCGCGCCCGGAAAGCCAGAAATGGGTGCTTGATGCCGGGGCGCACCACGTTATCGATCACAGCAAGCCGCTCAGTGAAGAGCTGGCGCGGATTGGGGTCAACGCCGTGACGCACGTCGCCAGCCTCAACAATACTGAGCAACATTACGCGCAGCTGATTGCGGCTCTCGCCCCGCAAGGCAAGCTGGCGTTGATTGACGATCCGCAAACCCTGGACGCCCGCCCGTTGAAGGCTAAAAGCCTTTCGCTGCATTGGGAGTTTATGTTCACCCGTTCGATGTTTGAAACGCCGGATATGCTGGCCCAGCATCAGCTGCTGACCCGGGTAGCGGCCCTGATTGACGATAAGACCCTCAAAACTACCCTCGGCGAGCATTACGGTCCAATCAACGCCAGCAACCTGCAGAAAGCGCACACTCAGCTGGAAACCGGACGCGCGGTCGGCAAAATCGTGCTGGAAGGGTTTTAAGATGACGAACGACACGGTATCTGTCATTGCGGTTCTGAAGGCCAAACCGGGGCAAACGGCCGCTCTGCGGCAGGCGCTGAAAGCGCTGTTACAGCCGACCCGTCAGGAAGCGGGTAATCTGGATTATGCCCTGTTTCAACTGCGCGATGCGCCGGACACCTTCTACATGCGCGAGTCGTGGCGTGACCCGGCGGCGCTGGAGGCACACATCGCTCTGCCGCACTTTCAGGCCTTTATCGCGCAAATGGACAGCCTGCTGGCTGAGCCGCTGCGCCTGGATTATCTGACGCCGGTTGAATAATCGCCTCAACGCTGCGGGTTCCCTGCCAGGCAGGGAACCCGCCTCTTTTTGCCCCTTTCCGCTTTTATCCCGTCTTTTTCCCTTTGTCTGTTTAACACTCTGAGCTAATCGCCCCACGCCCCGCGCTGACCAGGCTACGCTTACCGTTGCCGCCAAAAAGCAGGTCATCCCCTCCGAATCATCCAGCACGTTCATTCAGAAAGAGGTTTCGCTATGCAGATCAATGCTATTGGTACGTACTCCGCCACCCAACCGCTGAAATCGATGGCTATCTCCCGCCGCGACCCGGGCCCCCACGATGTACAGATCGCCATCGATTACTGCGGCGTCTGCCACTCCGACCTTCATCAGGCGCGATCTGAATGGGCCGGTACGCTCTATCCTTGCGTGCCGGGACATGAAATCGTCGGCCAGGTGACCGCCATCGGCAATCAGGTCTCGGGATTCAACGTGGGAGATCTGGTCGGCGTCGGCTGTATGGTCGACAGCTGTCAACAGTGTGAAGAGTGCGAAGCAGGGCTGGAAAATTACTGCGACCATATGATTCTCACCTACAACGGCCCCACGGCAGACGCGCCCGGACACACTCTCGGCGGTTATTCGCAGCAGATTGTGGTGCACGAACGCTACGTGCTGCACGTGCGCCATCCGAAAGCCCAACTTGCCGCCGTGGCGCCGCTGCTCTGCGCGGGGATCACCACGTACTCTCCGCTGCGCCACTGGAACGTCGGGCCGGGAAAAAAAGTCGGCATCGTAGGTATTGGCGGGTTGGGACATATGGGAATTAAGTTGGCCCACGCCATGGGCGCCCACGTGGTGGCCTTTACCACCTCAGAATCGAAGCGGGAAGCGGCAAAAGCGCTGGGCGCGGATGAGGTGGTTGTCTCACGCAACGAGGACGAAATGGCCGCCCACGTGAAAAGCTTCGATTTCATCCTCAACACCGTGGCGGCACCGCACAACCTTGATGCCTTCACCACCTTGCTCAAACGCGATGGCACCCTGACCCTGGTCGGCGCGCCGGCCAGCCCGCATCCTTCGCCGGAAGTGTTTAATCTGATATTTCGCCGTCGTGCGATTGCCGGTTCGATGATTGGCGGGATCCCGGAAACCCAGGAGATGCTCGATTTCTGCGCCGAACACGGCATCGTCGCCGATATTGAGCTGATTCGCGGCGATCAGATCAACGAAGCCTGGGAGCGGATGGTCAAAGGCGATGTCAAATATCGCTTCGTGATCGACAGCGCGACGCTCGCCGGCTAAATGCCGCGGCGAAAGGTGCGCCGCCACTCCGCCGGGCTGACGCCAAATCGGGATTTAAACTGCTGGCGCCAGGTCACGGCGGAGCGGAATCCAACGCTCTCCGCCACCTGCTCGACGGGCATATTCCCCTCCTCGAGCAGGAGCTGACTGCGCCGCAGACGTTCAATGGTCAGCCAGTCGGCAATGCTCATGCCGGTAGCCCGGGTAAAGTGACGAGTCAGCGTACGGCGGCTCATCGCCACCACCTGCGCCAGCGAGTCGAGGTTGTGCGGCTCGGCGATATGCTGCTGGAGATACTCCAGCAGGCCGTTAATCCGCGCGTCGCGGGTATTTTTCGGTACCGGCTGGGCGATAAACTGCGCCTGGCCCCCTTCACGATGGGGCGGCACGATCATACGCCGGGCGATTTGATTCGCCGCGAGGCTGCCGAAACGCTGGCGAATGATATACAGGCAGCAGTCGAGCGCCGCCGCGGTGCCCGCTGAAGTAATGATCCGCTGGTCATCAACGTACAGCGCGTTGATATCCAGCCGCACCTCGGGAAACTGCTGCTGAAATGCCTGTTCAAACTCCCAGTGGGTCGCCGCCCGTTTGCCGTCCAGCAGCCCGGCATAGCCGAGAACAAAGGCACCGAGGCACAGCCCGACGATTTCAGCGCCGTTCTCCCTTGCCCGTACCAGGCTATCCAGCAGCGACTGGGGCGGACGCTGATGCACCGCTCCCCAGTAAGGCACCACCACGATATCGGCCTGCTCAAGGGCGGTGAAATCTGCGCTGGCGTTGAGCGCAAAACCGTCGCGCGCGGTCAACAATCCCGGCCGTTCGGCGCAAATCTGCAGGTTAAAGCGTTTCGTTTCCGAGACGCTATCGCCAAACAACATGCAGGGAACCGAGTAGTGAAAAGGGCTGAACCCGTCCACGGCAACAATCGCGACATCGGTTAATTTCATCATCCTCTCCGTTCCCCGCGGCGGGCTTAAAAGATCATACTTTCCCCATCCTGCGGGATGCTGACACAATCGGCAATCTGATTATCCGCCACGTATTCGCGCAGCTCCTCGCGGCTCAGCAGGCAGTGATTAACCGCCTCAAGATGGATGGCGACAATTTTCGCCTCTGGCAGGGTGAAATGGGTTTTCAGCACATCTTCTTTGCCCATGATAATCGGCCCGAATCCAATCACGTGCGCGTACCCGGCATTCAGTACCACGACATCGGGACGTAGCCGTAGCATGTCGGCCGCAATTTCAGGACGCCAGATGGTATCGCCGACCAGCCACAGCGTCTTCTCCTGCGGATGGCGAAACACCACGCCGCAGGCTTCGCCCAGCCGCTCCGCCATAGCCGGTACGGCATAGGTGCGGTCGCTACCATGCTGCCCGGAGGTGGTTTTCTGTAAACGGACGCCGGCAAACTCGCTCTCTTCCGACAGCAGACGGACATCCTGAAATCCCTGTCCACGCAGCAGCCCGGCATCACCGTCATGCTGCACAAAAACCGGCAGCGTTTTCGGGATCGCGGCGATCGCCGCCTCATCCCAATGATCATCATGCGTATGGGTGACGATCGCCGCATCGACATCAATGATAGTTTTCAGGGAAAAAGGCAGCCCGACCAACGGATTACGCAGCTCTGCGCGGGCGGTGCCCGGGAATCCCGGCCAGGCGCCACGATCCGCCAGCATCGGGTCAATCAGGAACTTTTTCCCTGCATATTCAATAAGCTGAGTTGAGTTACGGATCTGGGTCATTTTCATGATGTTCACTCCTCTTCGCGGTTATCTGGCGAACATCGTACGTCCCACCAGCCTGGCGCAATATGGGCATTTGGGCAATGTTCGATGAGATTGGGCCAACTTTCTGCGGTTGCCATCCGCCCCAGGCTATGGTGTCCTGAACGCGGGTTTTCTGAGGAAGTGGCTACGATGAAAAAGAGACTAAGCGCCGCCGATATGCACGACGCCGAAGTGATTGCGCAAACTCCGTGGTTCAGCATGCGTAAAGTGGCCATCGATGTCACCGACGCCGAGCGCCGCGATTTTTACTCTGTCCATTACCCGCGTCCGGCGGTGGGGATTGTCGCCATGCAGCAGGACAAAGTGCTGCTGATCCGCCACTATCGGTATCTGATCGATAAGGTGGTATGGGCTATTCCGTCCGGCGGTATTGATGAAGGGGAAGAGCCGCGCGCGGCGGCCCTGCGCGAGCTACGGGAAGAGACCGGCTATCAGGCGAAACAGGCCACAGAAATTATCCGCTACAACCCCTCCTACGGCAGCAGCGACCAGCTGTTTATCACCTGGCTGGCTTGCGATCTGACGTATGTCGGAATGGATGAGGATCAGGATGAGGTGATGGAAACAGGCTGGTTTACCTTCGCCGAAATCAGCCAGCTGATCGCCCGCGGCGAGATGCCTGACGGGCTGTCGCTGGTGCCGCTGCTGCATCTGATGGCGCAGCAGCATAACGGTTTAGCGTAACGGCCTGAGCATCCGCCAGCGGAACCACAGCTGCGCCACCAGGATCAGCATACCGCCAATAATCTTTTGCAACGGCAGCTGTTCGCCGTACCACAGCGCGGCGGCAATGACCGTCAACAGCGGCTCCAGCACCATGATAATCGCAGCGCTCGCCACCGCCGCGTACTTCTGCCCCTTCATTTGCAGGCCGAAACGCAGACTGGTGGCGATAACAATACTGGCCAGCAGCCAGCCGAAAGTGGGCAGCGTGAACGGCTGGTCCCAGGTTTCGACAGCGGCGGAGATCCCCAGCCCAACGACCCCGGTAATCGCCAGTTGCACGGTGGTCAGCGGGATCAGGGGCACATCGCGGGCGCAGCGGCTGGTGTAGCAAAACCAGATCGACTGCACCAGCGCGGTCAGCAGAAACCAGCCCTGGCTAGGGTGGAAGGCAATCGGCATATGCAGACTGAGCAGCCCGAGGCCGACGATCGCGACCGGCAGGCACTCCCAGTATGCCCGGGCCGGGCGTGTTTTCATCATCACCCATGCGGTGAGCGGCACAAACAGCATCGACAGGCTCATGATAAACGCCCCCTCGCCCAGCGAGGCGGTGGTCGAGACCGAGTAGATCCACAGACACAGGTTCAGCGCAAACCACAGCCCGCCGATCGTCATCTGCCGCCAGTGTCGCCTCTCAACGTGAAAGCCGCGACAAAACGGCAGCAGCAGCAGCGCCGCAAAAAAGAAACGCAGCCCGAGGAAGGCGAAAACCGGCATTCCGGCGATGGCTTCGCGAGAAAATATCCACCCACATGCGGCGATAACCGTAGCGGCTACCAGCAGTAAATCCGCCTGACGCTGCCGGACCATATTCACCTCTCCTTGTGTTGACGATTACCAGCCGGGAACCGCACCACCGTTAAAGATAGTCTCTGCCGCCTTTGCCACTTCCGGCGACTGATAGGACTGCATAAATTCCTTCACGTTTTCCGCGTCTTTATTCTCTTCGCGGGCCACGATGATATTCACGTACGGCGAGTTTTTATCTTCAATAAAAATCCCGTCATGCACCGGCGAGAGACCGGTCTGCTGAAGATAAGTGGTGCTGATAATCGCCACATCCACTTTCGGGTCGTCCAGCACGCGCGGCAGCTGCGCCCCTTCCAGCTCCATAATGTTCAGGTGACGCGGGTTGGCGGTGATATCGACCGCCGTAGGCAGCAGGCCAGTCCCTGCCTTCAGGGTAATCAGCTGCTCTTTTTGCAACAGCAGTAACGCGCGGCCCAGGTTGGTGGGATCGTTCGGAATGGCGATAGTCGCCCCGTCTTGCAGATCGGCCACTGATTTTATTTTGCGTGAATAGCCCGCCATCGGAAACACGAAGGTGTTGCCGACCGCCACCAGATGGTAGCCGTGCGCTTTATTATCCTGCGCCAGGAACGGCCGGTGCTGGAAGACGTTAGCATCCAGATCGCCGGCGTTCGTCGCTTCGTTAGGCAGAAGCGAACCGCTAAAGCCCACCAGCTCGACATTCAGACCATATTTCTCTTTGGCGACCTTTTTAGCCACTTCCGCTACATCCTGTTCCGCGCCGTTGATGACGCCGACTTTAATGTGTTTCGCATCGCTGCCTTTCTGGTCGCAGCCTGCCAGCAGCAGACCCGCCAGCACCACGGCGGCGGCTGTCCGTAAACGCAATTTCATCATTTTTACCCTGTCAGTCCATAGAAGTCGTTATTATTTTTCGTCCGAAACTATAACGACTTTATGGTCAGGTTTTAAACTGCAAAAACAACAACCGGAAATAAAATCATCTACCGGTGTTTGGCTTCATGCGCCAGCAGCCCAGGCGTCGCCTGTTGCTGTTGCTGTGCGAAATCCATAATTCCTCCGGTTTGGTAATGATACGGCGGATGCTGGCCCGCGCGTCACAACCGGAAACCGGACGACAATGTTGTGTTTACGCCGCTGCGGCACCGGCCGTCACGACCAGCCTCGGCGCCACAGCCGCTTACCGACGCCGCCACTCCCCAGGCGTTACGCCATACAGTTTTTTAAACGCCTTCGAGAACGAGGCCTGCGACTGAAACCCACAGCGCCCGGCAATCACATCAAGGTTGGTCTGCCGCTCCACGCGCAGCAGGCGCGCAGCCATCGCCATCCGCAGCTGCGAAAGCCAGGCCTGCGGCGTGAGGTGATAAGCACGGGCAAAGTGCCGGGCGAAGGTCGCGCGCGATAAAAAAGCGCGGGCGGCCATGCTTTCCAGCGTCCAGGGCTGCTCCGGCGTCTCCAGCACCGCGAAAACAGCGGGCATCAGCCGTTCATCGCTCATCAGCCGCAGCAGCCCTTCCGGCGGTGCTTCGCTGCCCAGTAGCGTGCGCAACAGCAAAACCAGCAGCGTGTCGCCGAGGCTACGCACGATAGCCCCGCCGCCGGGGCGCGCCATCAGGCTCTCCCGTACCAGCACGTTAAGCAGCAGCTCCAGCTCCGGGCACTCCGCCCGCTCATCGGTGTGCAGATGAATCAAGTCAGCCGGTTCCGCAAATAACCAGTTGACGTGCGGGCCGAAGTAAAATTCGCCGCACAGCATCTCCAGCGCATCGTGGTCGGTAGCGGTTCGGACCTCGGTCAGGGTCCCGTTAAAGCGGTGGGCGACGGGCAGAATCTGCCCCCACTCCACCAGACTTTCCATCAGATGCGGCGAGCCGTGCGGGAGCAAGATGACATCGCCCGCCCGCATCTGCCGGGTTTGTCTGCCGACCGTCAACCGCCCCTCGCCACGCAACACAAAATGCCAGGGCACTACGCCGCTGCGCATTTGCTCATGCCCGGCCTGCCAGCGACCGCCAAACCGGCAATGCAGATTCACTTCGCAGCGCGGCGCCAGCAGCGCCAACAGATGACTGAGACTGTCCATGCCACTCCTGAGACGATAAGACAAAAAAATGAGACAAAGAGCCTCAGTCTAGCACGCCGCCTGTCCCTAACATGTCGCCATTGCCACATCACACCCTCACAGACACAGGAGCACACCATGAGCCGTTTAGCTGATATTCGTGAACAAGACGTCACCGGTAAAGCCGCAGAAATTTTCGGTGCGATCAAAAAAGCGATGGGTAAAGTGCCCAATGCCTATCTGACCATTGGCGGTCATTCACCGGCGGCATTGCAGCAGGCGTTGGCGCATAACGCGATGCTGAGTAAAAGCAGCCTGAATGCCAAACAGCTGGAAGCGATTAACCTGGCCGTGAGCGAGGCCACCGGCTGCGATTACTGCCTGGCGGCGCATACCTTAATGGCGAAAAAAGCGGGTTACAGCGGCGAGCAAATCCATGCCCTGCGCCGCGGCGAGTTTACTGATGATGCCCGTCTCGATGCGCTGGTCAAGTTTGTCCAGACCCTGGTGCGCACTCGCGGTACGCTCCCGGAAGCCGACGTCAGCGCACTGCGTAACGCTGGCTTCGGCGACCAGCAGGTGATTGAGATTATCAGCGCGGTGAGCGCCATTCTGTTCACCAATATGGTGAACCGGGTGAATGATACGGTCGTCGACTTCCCGAAAGCCGATTAACCCGTCACATCGCCTGTTTATAGCCCCAGCTCGCTCAGCCCCGGATGGTCATCGGGGCGGCGCCCCTGGGGCCAATGGAACAGGCGATCCCGCGCGGCAATCGGCAGATCGTTAATGCAGGCGTAGCGGGTATGCATCAGGCCATGCTCATCAAACTCCCAGTTTTCATTGCCATATGAGCGGAACCAGCTGCCGCTGTCATCACACCATTCATAGGCGAAACGCACGGCAATACGGTTATCGTTCCACGCCCACAGCTCCTTAATCAGCCGGTACTGCTGCTCCTTTTGCCATTTTCGCGTCAGGAAGCCGATGATTTCCGCACGCCCATGGACAAACTCACTGCGGTTGCGCCACTGGCTGTCGGCCGTATAGGCCAGCGCCACTTTTTGCGCGTCGCGGCTGTTCCAGCCATCTTCGGCGGCGCGAACCTTTTGCAGCGCGCTTTCCCGGGTAAACGGCGGTAGCGGCGGGCGAACTTCGGTCATGGTCGTTCTCCTTTTAACGTTAACTGTTGTTGTAGCTTCAGATTTTCCTGCTCCAGCGCCTGGATACGCTGCTGCAGCGTCTGGCTGTACTCCGCCACCTGTCGGGCGCTGTAGCGCGGCGTTATGTGCTGCCGACAGTTCCAGTCAAACGCCTGCAGATGAAAGCGAAACAGGCGCTCCACCCGGGCGCGGTAATTGTCCGGCGTGACCCGAGCCAACAGCCCGGGATCATCGTCCTTCGCCAGCACCTCGACGGTGGCATAGATTTTCAGCCTGGCGCGGCGCGGGTAATCCATCAAAAACAGGCAGGCCCGGTCGCTGCCGCGCAGGTTGCCGGTGGTGATGTACTGCCGGTTGCCGCCAAAATCCGCCATCGCCAGGGTGGCATCATCCAGCAGATGGAGAAAACCCGGCGGCCCGCCGCGATGCTGGATGTAGGGCCAGCCGGTTTGCGATAACGTTGCCAGATAAAAACTGTCGCGGGTGGCGATCATCTCCTCTTCGCTGGCGCCGAAACGTTCTCCCCTGCGCTGGCGATACGGCGACTGCCACAGACCATCGCTTCCCATTTCATGTTGAACGTCCATCACATCAGGCGTGATGGCAATATCGAGAAAGTCCCCCGGCATAGATCCTCCGAACGCGCTGTGACTGCGCTCATCATGGACTCTGCCGCCATAAATGATAATACTGCGATACTGACAATCATCTTTCCGGAAAACGGGATAATTATGGATCGCTTGAGCGCCATGGCGCTGCTGGTAAAAGTCACTGAACTGGGCAGCATGTCGGCGGCGGCGCGGGCGCTGAATACGCCGTTGACCACCATCAGCCGCCATATTGCCGAGCTGGAAAGCACGCTCGGCGTGCGCCTGCTGCTCCGCACCACCCGCAAGCTGACGCTGACCGATGCCGGTATCGATTATGTCGCCGCCGCACGGCGGATTCTCGAAGAGGTTGACCAGGCCGAGCGCCAGGCGGCGGGGGAATATCAGCAGCCGAAGGGTGAGCTGACGATCGCGGCACCGACGATGTTTGGCCGACAGCATGTTTTGCCGGTTGTCACCACTTTTCTCGCCCGTTACCCGCAAATTCGCGTCCGTTTGCTGCTCAGCGATCGTAATGCCGACCTGGTCGACGACCATATCGATCTCGCGGTGCGTATCGGTACGCTACCGGATAGCGGAATGGTTGCCACTCGCCTGGGCGAGATGCGTATTGTCACCTGCGCCCACCCGGCGCTGCTGGAGAAGCACGGATACCCGCAGCGCCCGCGTGAGCTGAGCACACTACCGGCCATTGGCATTGAATCACCGATGCCCTATCGCGGCTGGCGGTTTAAGGCGCCGATGGCGGAAGACCGGCACGTAGTGCTTCAGCCGGTGCTCTGCGTGACCACTCCGGAAAGCGCCGCCGACGCCGCGCGACTGGGGGCCGGCGCGGCGCGCCTGCTGCACTACCAGGCCATCGATGGTCTGGCGTGCGGTGAACTGACGCTGATACTGGAAGCGATGGAACCGGAGCCTGCGCCGGTACACCTGCTGTATACCGCCCGCGGGCTGGCACCTCTTAAGTTGCGGAAGTTTATCGATTTCGCCACCCCGATGCTGCGCCAGGCGCTGGCGCGCATCGCGGCAACCCGCTAGCTCGCCACCGTTTTCAGCGGCGCCTCTTTCAGCAGCCATGAGAGCAGGAAAGCGACCGCCATGATGCAGGCTGCCATCAGGAATGCGGCATGTATCGCCGAGCCAAAGGCATCGAGATAATCGAGGCGGATCTCTGACGGCAGGTTCTGCACCGCGGCCGGATTCAGCGCCCGCGGCAGCGCCGTCCCTTCCGGCAGCAGACGCTGCAGGTTGTTTTGCAGAACGTGGGTGAACACCGCGCCGAACAGCGCCACCCCGATGGAACCGCCGATCGAACGGAACAGCGTCACGCCAGAGGTCGCCACGCCGTACATCTGCGCCGGCATGGCGTTCTGTACCGCCAGCACCAGCACCTGCATCACCAGTCCCAGGCCCATCCCCAGCACGGCGGTAAACAGATACAGCTGCCACATCGGCGAGTAAATGGTAATACGCGTCAGCAGCACCATCCCCACCATACCTGACAACGTGCCAAGAATCGGGAATATGCGGTACCGGCCAGTGCGGCTGATAATGCGCCCGCTGACGATCGACGTCATCAACAGCCCGCCCATCAACGGAATGAGCTGCATCCCGGCTTCGGTCGGCGTCGCCGCCTTCACCACCTGCAGATAGAGCGGCAGGAAGGTGACCGAGCCAAACAACGACATCCCGATGACAAAGCCAATCAGGCTGCACAGCAGAAAGCTGCGATTGCGAAAGAGGGAGAGCGGGATAATCGGTTCTGCGGCGATCCGTTCTTCATAAATAAAGCCGATAACCCCCACCACGCCGAAGGCGAGAATGCACCACAGCTGCGGGTCGTTCCACGCGCGCACGCTGCCGCCTTCAGAGGTGAAGAGAATGATACACAGCAGCGCCATACTCAGGTAAATCGCGCCCAGCCAGTCAACCTGATGCTGGCTACGTTTATTGCTGCTGTGGAAAACCGCGCCGATCACCAGCAGCGCAAACAGCCCCAGCGGCAGGTTGATATAGAAAATCCAGCGCCATGAAGCGTGCTGGACCAGGAAGCCACCGATGAGCGGCCCGATCACCGTCGCCAGGCCGAATACCCCGCCGAACAGCCCCTGATAGCGGCCGCGGTTGGCCGGTGGGATCACGTCGGCCACCGCCGCCATGCTGATCACCATCAGGCCGCCGCCGCCCAGCCCCTGTAGCCCACGCATCAGCACCAGCTGCGTCATATTCTGCGCGACGCCGCACAGCGCGGAACCGACCAGGAACAGCACGATCGCAACCTGGAGCACAATTTTGCGGCCAAACAGATCGCCAAATTTACCGTACAGCGGTACGACAATCGTCGAGCTGAGAATATAGGCGGTGACCACCCAGGAGAGCTTATCCAGCCCCCCAAGCTCACCAACAATCGTGGGTAGCGCCGTCGACACAATGGTCTGATCCAGGGCCGACAACAGCATAACCAGCATCAGCGCGCTAAACAGCAGACGGATCGACGGTGCCGGTTGGGTCGCGACTTGAGACGTCATCACATCACTCGCTTGAAATTAATTAAATGTATAATTAATATTTAGGGAAATGATGAATCCCGTCAAGAGAGGATCAAGAAATGGCCGCACAAAAAGACAATGATGTCCCTCGCCGCCCGGGCCGCCCGCGGGGTAAAAAACCCGGCACGGCCAGTCGCGAGCAGCTTATGGATATTGCGCTGATGCTGTTTGCCCGTCAGGGGATCGCCCATACTTCGCTCAATGCCATTGCCAAAGAAGCCGGCGTGACGCCGGCGATGCTGCACTACTATTTCAGCTCGCGGGAAGCGTTAGTAGACCAGTTGCTGGAAGAGCGCTTCATGCCTTTGCGCAGTGAGATAGGACAGATTTTTATCGAACATCCGGAAGATCCGGTGACCGCTTTCACCTTGCTGATCGAGGCACTGGGGACGCTGGCGGAGAAGCACAACTGGTTTGCGCCGCTGTGGATGCAGGAGGTAATTGGCGAGATGCCGATACTTCGCCAGCATATGCACGCGCGCTTTGGCGATGATAAATACCACCGGATGCTGGCAACGGTGAAGCGCTGGCAGGAAGAGGGTAAACTCAACCCGGCCCTGTCGCCGGAGCTGCTGTTCACCACCCTGATTAGCCTGGTTCTGGTGCCTTTCTCCCGCCTGCGTACCGACACACGCTTAGCCTCCGTCTCCCGACAGACCATTGTCAGCCACGCGCTGACGCTGATCCGCCAGGGAATTGCCGGTTAAGCCACGCGCTATCGGCTGCCCGCCGGAGCTACAGCGCTTTCGACAGGTAGTGGCGCGCCATCCCGACGTGCGGAAAATCAGGAAGCGACATCTGCAGCTGATAGCCCTGCTTTTGATAAAACGGCAGGGCCTGGAAGCTGAAGGTATCGACCAGAACATGGCGACAGCCCTCCTCGCGCGCCTGCTTTTCCGCCGCGCGCATCAGTTCGCCGCCCAGCCCGCTGCCGCGCGAAGCTTCACTGACCCACAAATACTCAATACAGAGCCAGTTGGCCTTTCTTTTGGCAATCAAACCGCCCAACATGACCCCGGCCTCATCACGGAAGTAGACGCCCAGGTCAGCAAACTGCGTCGCATCCAGATAGCGCAGGTTGTATTCACGTAATCCTGCCAGCAACTCCTCCTGATCCGCTGGATTAATACTTTTCGTTATAATCAATGCCATCGGTATTCTCCTTAATTCAATATTATGAAGATATCTCTGCGCTTACTTTCACAAAAAATACTTATTTTCTCCATTATTTCCTGTCTAAATTTTCCGGGCTTATTTTTAATTAAAAAAACCTTTCCATCATCCGCTGGAAACGTATAATGAAGGAAAAATGAGAATGATCATTCTCACTTTATGTCACCACGGAGAAAACCATGAGCAACGCCCTGGCCGCCCGGCAAAAGATCCGGCAGGATGAAATCATCGCTGCCGCACGTCACTGCTTTCGCCGTCATGGTTTTCACGGAGCCAGCATGGCGCAGATCGCCAGCGAGGCGAAGCTGAGCGTCGGGCAAATCTACCGCTACTTCGCCAATAAAGACGCCATTATTGCGGAAATGATCCGCCGCATCATCGATTATCGTATTGCCGAGATGGACGGAAAAACGCAGACGGACCAAATTCCGCGGCTGCTCGCCTGGCGACAGACCCTGGATGAAGATGATGACGCGCTGATGCTGGAAATGGCCGCCGAAGCGACCCGCAACCCGCAAATCGCGGCCATGATGGTGGAAGCCGACAAGCGCATGTTTGCCAACGCCTGCGCGCATATACGCAAAGCGCACCCGCATCTGAGCGACGAACGCATCCGCTGCTGCGTTGAGATCACCGCGGTAATGATGGAAGGGACGATTTACCGGCGTCTTGTTCCACAAACGGTGGCACCAGAAGTCCTCGAGAAACTTTATCGGGAAATAACCGCTATGTTGCTAATGGATAAATAATTAACTGCAATTAATAAACAGGGAATTTTAAATTCCCTTTTTGTCGTTTCCGTTTATCGGAAATGCGTCACCCGCTGGCCTGAACCCTGCTATTTAATTAGCGGGGAGGACGTCGTTCATCCTGAGAAAAATATAATGAAATATACCATAATCCCCATCGCAGCGGCCTTATTCATCCTGAGCGGATGCGATAATGCCCAAACATCAGCCCCACCACAGGTGACGCCGGAAGTGGGTGTCGTCACGCTGAAAAGCCAGCCCGTTTCCGTGATCAGCGAACTGACCGGTCGTACCACGGCCTCACTCAGCGCCGAAGTGCGTCCGCAGGTGGGCGGCATCATTCAAAAACGCCTGTTCACCGAGGGCGATAGGGTAAAAGCCGGCCAGGCGCTGTATCAAATCGACCCCGCCAGCTATCGCGCAGCCTATAACGAAGCCGCCGCCGCGCTCAAGCAGGCCCAGTCGCTGGTGACATCCGACTGTCAGAAAGCCCAGCGCTACGCGGCGTTGGTGAAGGACAACGGCGTTTCCCGTCAGGATGCCGACGATGCTATCTCCACCTGCAATCAGGACAAAGCCAGCGTGGAGTCGAAAAAGGCGGCGCTGGAGAGCGCGCGGATTAACCTGAACTGGACCACTGTTACCGCGCCGATTGCCGGACGGATCGGCATCTCTTCCGTCACCCCCGGCGCACTGGTTTCCGCCGACCAGGATACCGCCCTGGCGACGATCCGTGGGCTGGACACCATGTATGTCGATCTCACCCGCTCCAGCGTCGATCTGCTGCGCCTGCGCAAACAAGCGCTGGCGACCAACGACAATACGCTTAGCGTGTCGCTGACCCTGGAAGATGGCAGCACCTACAGCGAAAAAGGGCATCTGGCGTTGACCGAAGTGGCGGTGGACGAATCCACCGGTTCGGTCACGCTGCGCGCAGTCTTCCCCAACCCGCAGCATGTCTTGTTACCGGGAATGTTCGTGCGCGCCCACGTCGATGAAGGAGTGATGGACGATGCGATCCTGGCGCCACAGCAAGGCATCACCCGTGATGCCAAAGGCAATGCCACCGCGCTCGTCGTCAATAGCAACAGCAAAGTAGAGCAAAGGGAAGTCGAAACCGGTGACGCATACGGCGACAAATGGCTGGTGGTGAACGGCCTGAAAAGCGGCGATAAGCTGATCGTTGAAGGCACCAGCAAAGTCGCTGCTGGCCAACAGGTCAAAGCCGTCGAAGTCAACAATGACGGAGGCAACGCCTGATGTTTTCCCGCTTCTTCGTGCGTCGCCCGGTTTTCGCCTGGGTTATCGCCATTCTGATCATGCTCGCCGGGGTGCTCGCCATCCAGACGCTGCCGGTGGCGCAATATCCTGACGTCGCCCCTCCGGCGGTAAAAATCTCGGCCACCTATACCGGGGCCTCTGCGGAAACCCTGGAAAACAGCGTCACTCAGGTCATTGAACAGCAGCTGACCGGGCTGGATAACCTGCTCTATTTCACCTCCACCAGCAGCTCTGACGGCTCGGTAGATATTACCGTCACCTTCGAGCAGGGGACCGACCCGGATACCGCCCAGGTGCAGGTGCAGAACAAAGTCCAGCAGGCGGAATCACGCCTGCCGAGCGAGGTGCAGCAGTCCGGCGTCACGGTAGTGAAATCGCAAAGTAACTTCCTGCTGATCCTCGCGGTGTACGATAAAAATAACAAAGCCACCAGCTCCGATATCTCCGACTGGCTGGTCAGTAACATGCAGGACCCGCTGGCACGCGTTGAGGGCGTCGGTAGCCTGCGCGTTTTCGGCGCAGAATACGCGATGCGTATCTGGATGGATCCAACCAAACTGGCCTCCTACGCGCTGATGCCTTCCGATGTACAAACGGCGATTGAAGCGCAGAACGTGCAAATTTCCGCGGGCAAAATCGGCGCGCTGCCGTCATCCAGCGCGCAGCAGCTGACCGCCACCGTCCGCGCTCAGTCGCGGCTGCAAACCGTCGATCAGTTCAAAAACATTATCGTCAAGAGCAAGTCAGATGGCTCGGTGGTGCGTCTGGGCGACGTCGCTCGCGTTGAGATGGGCAGCGAAGATTACACCGCCACCTCAAACCTCAACGGCCATCCGGCCGCCGGTATCGCGGTGATGATGGCCCCGGGCGCCAACGCGCTGGATACCGCCACGCGCGTGAAAAGTAAAATTGCTGAATATCAGCGGCAGATGCCGCAGGGCTACGATATCGCCTATCCGAAAGACAGCACCGAGTTCATCAAAATCTCGGTTGAAGATGTTATTCAAACGCTGTTTGAAGCCATCATTCTGGTGGTTTGCGTGATGTACCTGTTCCTGCAAAACTTCCGCGCCACGCTGATTCCGGCGGTGGCGGTGCCGGTCGTGCTGCTGGGGACCTTTGGCGTGCTGGCGCTGTTCGGCTACTCCATCAACACCCTGACCCTGTTTGCGATGGTACTGGCCATCGGCCTGTTGGTGGATGACGCCATCGTGGTGGTGGAAAACGTCGAGCGTATTATGCGCGACGAGGGCCTGCCCGCCCGTGAAGCTACCGAAAAATCGATGGGCGAAATCTCCGGGGCGCTGATCGCGATTGCGCTGGTGCTGTCGGCGGTATTCTTACCGATGGCCTTCTTTGGCGGCTCGACCGGCGTGATTTATCGCCAGTTCTCGGTGACCATTATCTCGGCGATGATGCTGTCGGTGGTGGTGGCTCTCACCCTAACGCCGGCGCTGTGTGGCGCGCTGCTCTCCCACTCTAAGCCGCATACCAAAGGGTTCTTCGGGGCGTTTAACCGCCTGTGGGGCCGTACCGAACAGGGCTATCAGCATCGCGTGCTCGGCGGGCTACGCCGCTCTGCCATGATGATGGGCGCCTTTGTGCTGATCTGCGGCACCATGGCGCTGGCGATGTGGAAGCTGCCGGGAAGCTTCCTGCCGGTAGAGGATCAGGGTGAAATTATGGTCCAGTACACCCTCCCGGCGGGCGCCACCGCCGTGCGTACCGCCGAGGTACGTCGCCAGGTGACCGACTGGTTCCTCAGCAAAGAAAAAGCCAATACCAACGTTATTTTCACCGTCGATGGCTTTAACTTCAGCGGCAGCGGACAAAACGCCGGGATGGCCTTCGTGTCGCTGAAAAACTGGTCCGAGCGTAAAGGCGCCGAGAACACCGCCCAGGCCATTGCCCTGCGCGCCACCCGGGATCTGAGCAGTATTCGCGACGCCTCGCTGTTTGCCATGACCCCGCCGTCGGTGGACGGTCTGGGGCAGAGCAACGGCTTTACCTTTGAACTGATGGCCAGCGGCGGCACCGATCGCGATAGCCTGATGAAAATGCGCAGCCAGCTGCTGGCTGCCGCCAACCAAAGTCCGGAACTCCAGTCGGTCCGCGCCAACGACCTGCCGCAAATGCCGCAGCTGCAGGTCGATATCGACAATGACAAAGCCGTTTCCCTGGGACTGTCGCTGAGCGATGTCACCGACACGCTCTCCAGCGCATGGGGCGGCACCTACGTCAACGATTTTATCGATCGCGGACGCGTGAAGAAGGTTTACATCCAGGGAGAAAGCGACGCCCGCGCCGTGCCGTCCGATCTCGGTAAATGGTTCGTACGCAGCAGCAATGACAGCATGACGCCGTTCTCCGCCTTTGCCACCACCCATTGGCAATATGGCCCGGAAAGCCTGGTGCGCTACAACGGCGCCACGGCCTTCGAAATCCAGGGTGAGAATGCCTCCGGCTTCAGCTCGGGTGCGGCAATGGAAAAAATGGAAGCGCTGGCCAACAGCCTGCCGGCAGGCACCACCTGGGCATGGAGCGGCATGTCGCTTCAGGAAAAGCTGGCCAGCGGGCAGGCCATGAGCCTGTATGCCATCTCGATTCTGGTGGTGTTCCTGTGTCTCGCCGCGCTGTATGAAAGCTGGTCGGTCCCCTTCTCGGTGATCATGGTGATCCCGCTGGGCCTGCTCGGCGCGGCGCTGGCGGCGTGGATGCGCGATCTGAGCAACGATGTCTACTTCCAGGTCGCACTGTTGACCACCATCGGTCTGTCGTCGAAGAACGCCATCCTGATTGTTGAATTTGCCGAAGCGGCGGTCGATGAGGGCTATTCCTTGTCGCGCGCGGCGCTACGTGCGGCGCAAACGCGTCTGCGTCCTATCGTGATGACCTCGCTGGCGTTTATCGCCGGGGTCCTGCCGCTGGCGGTAGCGACCGGCGCCGGGGCCAACAGCCGCGTGGCGATCGGGACCGGTATTATCGGCGGCACCCTGACCGCAACGCTGCTGGCAGTGTTCTTCGTTCCCCTGTTCTTTGTGCTGGTGAAGCGTCTGTTCACCCGCCAACGCCCTACTCAGGAGTAAGTTATGTTCCGTTTGACCCTGGTTTTTGTTGCGCTCCTGACCGCAGGCTGTGTTTCCCTCGATCCGGACTATAGCCGCCCGGCGGCGCCGGTTCCCGCGACGCTCCCTGGCGCTCACGGTGAAGCCACTGCGGTGGTCGGTAGCTGGCAGCAGGTTGTCAACGATGCGCGGCTGAAAAAAGTGGTCAGCATGGCGCTGACCAGCAACCGCGATCTGCAGAAAGCGATTGCCGACATTGAGGCCGCTCGGGCGCAGTATGGCGAAACCCGCGCATCGCTGTTCCCCACCGTTGACGCCGAACTGAGCCATACCCGCAGTAAAACTGTCGCCAGCGGCCTCACCTCATCCTCAGAGGCCGACGGCGCGGTCTCCAGCTTCGAGCTGGATCTGTTTGGTAAGAATCAGAGTTTATCGCGGGCGGCACGGGAGACCTGGCTTGCCAGCGAATACACCGCGCAGAATACGCGCCTGACGATGATTGCCGATCTGACCACCGCATGGGTCACGCTCGCGGCGGATAACAGCAATCTGGCGCTGGCCCAGCAGACCCTGGCCAGCGCAGAGAACTCACGCAAAATTGTTGCCCGCCAGATGGCGGTAGGCACCGCTTCCGCGGGCGACCTCAGCGATGCCGAAAGCGTTTACCAGCAGGCGCGTGCCAGCGTCGCCAGCTATCGCACCCAGGTGGCGCAGGACAAAAACGCGCTCAATTTACTGGCCGGTGAAACCGTGCCCGACAGCCTGCTGCCCGGTACCCTGGAAAGCCTCGGCGACCACAGCATTAGCCTGGTACCGGCCGGCGTATCCTCGTCGGTGCTGCTCCGCCGCCCGGATATCCAGGAAGCGGAGCATAACCTGAAGAGCGCCAATGCGGATATCGGCGCGGCGCGAGCCAATTTCTTCCCGACCATCTCCCTGACCGCCAGCGCTGGCGTGGGCAGCGATGCGCTATCTTCCCTGTTCAGTCACGGAATGCAGGTGTGGTCGTTCGCCCCGTCGATCAGCCTGCCGCTGTTTACCGGCGGCAGCAATCTGGCCCAGCTGCGCTACGCGGAAGCGGAGAAAAAGGGATTGATCGCCACCTACGAGAAGAGTATCCAGAGCGCCTTTAAAGACGTGGCCGATGCGCTGGCGCGCCGGGAAACGCTGAGCGAGCAGCTGGATGCCCAGCGCCAGTACGTCGCCGCCGAGCAGACGTCGCTGGATATTGCGTTGAGGCGTTATCAGACCGGCGTCGGCGATTATCTGTCGGTCCTGACCGCCCAGCGCACGCTGTGGTCGGCGCAGGCCACGCTGATATCGCTGCAACAAACCGATCTGGAAAACCGCATCACGCTCTGGCAGTCGCTGGGAGGCGGCGCCAGCTAAATCAATATCAACCGGGCGGCAACGCCCGGTATGCTAAAGGAGTTTTTATGCCGCGCATCTCCCTCTCCTGGGCGTTAATTCTCGGCCTGTTAACCGCCATCGGTCCGCTGTGCACCGATTTCTATCTGCCCGCGTTGCCGGATATTACCCGGCAGCTGAATGCCACCGGCACGCAGACCCAGTTCTCGCTAACCGCAGCGCTGATTGGTCTTGGTCTCGGCCAGCTGTTTTTTGGTCCGCTCAGCGACCGCATCGGGCGTAAAAAACCGCTGGTGCTCTCGCTGCTGCTGTTTATTTTCTCATCGGCGATGTGCGCCGCGACCGACGATATTCATCTGTTGATCGGCTGGCGTTTTCTGCAGGGCTTCGCCGGTGCGGGGGGGTCAGTGCTCTCCCGTTCGATTGCCCGCGATAAATATCAGGGCGCCCGACTGACCCAGTTTTTCGCCCTGTTGATGACCGTCAACGGCATCGCCCCGGTGGTGTCGCCGGTGATTGGCGGCTACATCATTACCGCGTTCGACTGGCGAATTTTGTTCTGGACGATGGCCGGGATCGGCGGCGTACTGCTGCTCCTGAGCCTGACGGTGCTACGCGAAACGCTGCCGGGTAAAGATCCGGCCACGACGCATCAGCAGAGCGACATCCCGGTGCTGAAAAACCGCCCCTTTATGCGCTACTGCCTGATTCAGGCTTTTATGATGGCCGGACTGTTCTCATACATCGGCTCGTCGTCGTTCGTGATTCAGAGCGAATACGGCATGACGGCCCTGCAGTTCAGCCTGCTGTTTGGCGTAAACGGCATTGGACTGATTATCGCCGCGCAGATCTTCTCCCGCCTCTCGCGCCGCTATAGCGCCGATACGCTGCTGCGCGGTGGCCTGAGCCTGGCGGTCCTGTGCGCAGTCATCACCCTGTTTCTCGCCTGGCAACATCTGCCGCTACCGGCGCTAATCGGCCTGTTCTTCACCGTGTCGTTCATGAGCGGTATCAGCACCGTTGCCGGCTCAAAAGCGATGAGCGAGGTCAGCAGTACGCAATCGGGTACCGCCTCGGCGCTGATGGGGACCCTGATGTTTGTCTGCGGCGGCATCGCGGCGCCGCTGGCCGGACTCGGCGGTGAAACGATGTTGAAAATGAGCCTCGCCATGACCATCAGCTATCTGATCGCCCTGTTCTTCGGCCTGCAAAAAAACCACTCGACCCGTTAAGCGCGAATGCAGTAATAAAATATTCCAATTTTGTTACTGCATCACTTCCCGACCTGCCTACAAATCTCTTATTATCCGTTGAGTATTAATCGTGATAACCTTCACATGATTGGAATAATTAATTCCTTAGAATCTGGCTTAACTGTGATTGAAGAGGTTTGTGTATGAGTATCGACCTGAGCGCGCTGCTGACCGAGCGCCGCAATGCCAATAGCGCCAATATAGACACCCTGTCCACCGTCGAGATGCTGACGGTTATTAACCAGGAAGACCAGCAGGTGCCCCACGCGATCGCCCCCTATTTACCGCAAATCGCTCAGGTCGTAGATAAAGTGGCCGCGGCGTTACAAGCCGGTGGACGCCTGATTTACATTGGCGCCGGGACCTCCGGGCGCCTGGGGATCCTGGATGCCAGCGAATGTCCGCCGACTTTCGGTACCCGTCCGGAGCAGGTGGTCGGGGTGATTGCCGGCGGCCATAAAGCCATTCTCAGCGCCGTGGAAAATGTGGAAGATAACAAAGCGCAGGGCGCCATGGACCTGCAAAATCTTAACTTCAGCAACCGCGATGTGCTGGTTGGCCTGGCCGCCAGCGGACGTACGCCGTACGTCATTGGCGCCATGGAGTATGCCCACAGCCAGAACGCCTTTGTGGCCATCGTCAGCTGCAACCCGCACGGTGAAATGGCCCGTCTGGCCGATGTGGCCATTACCCCGGTCGTGGGTCCGGAAGTGGTCACCGGGTCTACCCGTCTGAAAGCGGGAACCGCGCAAAAGCTGGTGCTGAACATGATCTCCACCGGTGCCATGATCCGTATTGGTAAGATTTACAGCAACCTGATGGTTGACGTTGAAGCGACCAACGCGAAGCTGATTGAGCGCCAGGTCTCGATCGTTATGGAAGCAACCGACTGCGATCGCGCCACCGCGCAGGCCGCGCTGGACGCCTGCGGTCGCCACTGTAAAACCGCCATTGTCATGGTGCTGGCGAATCTGAACGCTGCCGAAGCCCAGTCCCTGCTGGCGCAAAATAACGGTTTTATCCGCCAGGCGCTGAGCAACACCTAAGCGCCGACAACCCGGTAACGTGCAATGGCAAAAATAAATAAAGAGATGATAGCGCGGATCCTGACCCATGTTGGCGGGGCCGCAAACGTCGCCCAGGCGGGGAACTGTATGACCCGCCTGCGTTTAACCCTACGTGATGAGCAGCTCGCCGATAGCGCCGCCATCCGCCAGATTGAAGGGGTGATGGGGGTTATCGTCAGCGATGAGCAGTTTCAGGTGGTGCTCGGCCCCGGTAAAGCACAAACCGCAGCGGAAATGATGAACGGACTGCTGGAAGAGGCGCCGGCCGACGCGCCGTCTCTGGCGGAGGTGGCGGCAGAGAAAAAACAGGCGCTGAAAAGTAAGCAAACCAGCGGCGTGCAGAAGTTTCTCGCCAAATTCGCCACTATTTTTACCCCGCTGATTCCCGGTTTTATCGCCGTCGGTCTGCTGCTCGGCTTCGCGACGCTGGCAGAACAGATGTTTGTGCTGGAGAACGCCCATCCCAACGCCTCCCTGGTGGCGCTAATTGGCTACATGAAAGTCTTCAGCAAGGGGATGTTCACCTTCCTGAGTATCCTGATCGGCTATAACGCGCAGAAGGCGTTTGGCGGCTCCGGAGTCAACGGCGCCATTATCGCTTCGCTGTTTGTCCTCGGCTACAACCCCGAAGCCACCAGCGGGTTCTTCTCCGGGATCACCACCTTCTTCGGCCACGGCATTGACCCGCGCGGCAACATTATCGGCGTGCTGATTGCCTCGATTCTCGGTGCGTGGGTGGAAAAGCAGGTACGCCGCGTGATGCCGGCCAACCTCGATATGATCCTGACCTCGGCAGTCACCCTGCTGATTATGGGCGCGGTGACCTTTACGGTGATTATGCCCATCGGCGGCTGGTTGTTTACCGGGATGTCGTGGCTGTTCCTCCATCTCAACGGCAACCCGTTTGGCTCCGCGGTGCTCGCCGGTCTGTTCCTGCTGGCGGTGATGTTCGGCGTCCATCAGGGCTTCGTGCCGGTCTATTTTGCGCTGGTCGATGCGCAAGGATTTAACTCACTGTTCCCGATCCTGGCGATGGCGGGAGCCGGGCAGGTTGGTGCCGCGCTGGCGCTGTACTGGCGGGCGAAGCACGGCTCGATGCTGCGGACCCAGATTAAAGGGGCGATCATTCCCGGCTTTCTCGGTATCGGCGAACCGCTGATTTATGGCGTAACCCTGCCGCGCATGAAGCCGTTTATCACCGCCTGTATTGGCGGTGCCTGCGGCGGCTTTTTCCTCGGTCTGATCGCGTGGCTGGGCCTGCCGGTAGGGCTGAATACGGTCTTTGGCCCTTCTGGCCTCGTGGCGCTACCGCTAATGACCTCCGCGAGCGGGATCTACGCTGGCATGGCGGTTTACGCCGCAGGTCTGGCCGTTTCCTACCTCTGCGGCTTCGCCTTTACCTGGCTGTTCGGCAGTAAAAACGTCGATTTGAGCTAACGCCAAATCACCCCGGGGTCCCGGCCATCGCCACCACGCCGGGCCCCACCATTTCCTGCCCGCCTTCGCGCGTCAGCTCATGCTATGATGCGCCCTTTGCAATATTTCATTCGAGGAAAAGATGGGCTCCAGCAAAAAAGGGATGCTGAACGTACTGATAGCCGCGGTGCTATGGGGCAGTTCTGGCGTTTGCGCGCAGTACATTATGCAGCAAAGCCAGATGTCATCACCGTTTCTGACCATGACGCGTCTGCTGTTCGCTGGCCTGATTCTCCTGATGCTCGCTTTTGTGCACGGCGACAAAATTTTCCGCGTCCTGCAAAACCGCAAAGATGCCTTCAGCCTGCTGTTCTTCTCGCTGTTTGGCGCGCTGACCGTGCAGTACACCTTCCTGATGACCATCGAGAAATCGAACGCCGCGACCGCAACGGTGCTGCAGTTCCTGTCGCCGACCATTATCGTCGCCTGGTTTGCGCTGGCCCGCAAAACACGACCGGGGCCGCTGGTGCTGGCCGCCATCGGGACATCGCTGGCCGGTACGTTCCTGCTGGTCACCCACGGCAATCCCACCACGTTGTCCATTTCGCCGTCGGCGCTGCTCTGGGGGGTGGCGTCGGCCTTTGCCGCCGCGTTTTACACCACCTGGCCGTCAACGCTCATCGCCCGATACGGCACCCTGCCGATCGTCGGCTGGAGCATGCTGCTGGGCGGGGCAATGCTGCTGCCGTTCTACGGCGGTCAGGGCGCCCACTTTGTCGTCAATGGCCGTCTGCTGCTGGCGTTCTTCTATCTGGTGGTGATCGGCACTTCGCTGACCTTCAGCCTCTATTTAAACGGGGCACAGAAAATTGGCGGCGCGAAAGCGGGGATTCTCAGCTGCGCCGAACCGCTGAGCAGCGCGCTGCTGTCGCTCATGCTACTGGGCATCACCTTTACGCTACCGGACTGGCTCGGTACGCTGCTGATTCTGTCCTCTGTGGTGCTGATCGCCGTGGATTCCCGACGTCGGGTTCGGGTAGCATAGATCTGATTTTAAACAACTTAACTTCCTGATAATTTGCGTGTTTCGCATCCTGCGCATATAGTTGACTGAAGCTACTATTTGAGGAGAAGCACCATGAAAGCGTGTTGGGTATTGTGCCTGGTTACCACCCTCAGCGCGACGGCGGCCTGGGCCGAATCACCGCTGAAGAGCCTGCAGTTCGAGCAACAAAAGCAGCTGGTGTTAAAAGCGGTGAAGGAAAAATGTGCCCCGAAGCCCCCCCTGAGCGATACCGATTTTGCCAATAAAATCCTCACCTCTCAGGCAAACCAGGAGTATGTCCGGGAGGCCACGCTGGCGAAAGAGCGAAATAACCAGCAGGGTTATCAGGCAGCCATCGATAAAATCAGCTGCCCGGAAACGTAATCACTTTAGCTTCGCCGCCAACGCTTTCCAGTCGAACGGCACCAGCTGTGCATAGTTCAGGTCGCGTGCGGCCATGCTCTGCGGCAGCTGGCGTTGCGCCTGGGCCGTCGCCCGGCTCATCAGCCCTGCGCCCCCCGCATCACGCAGCGTTTTCACCACCTCTTCCATCTCCTCACTGCGGCGAATACCGTGTTCAGCCACCCGGCTAATCAGATATCCCGGCAACGCGTCGTTCCAGCCCAGCGACGGAAAACTGGCGTGCAGCGATGCCAGTACCTGCTCTTCCACCCCATATTCGCGGGCGGCGAACAGGCATTCGGTCGTCAACGCTTCCAGGCCTTTGATCATCACGCTCCGGCACATTTTAATGGCCGACACCTTGCCCACTTCATCCGCGCCGTAACGAGCGTTCAGCCCCAGGGCGCTTAAGCGTTCCGTGAGTGCGCGAGCCTGCGTGCCCCCGATCAGCAACGGCGTGCTCAGCCGCGCCGGCGGTACCGGCGCCATGACCGCCACATCGAGATAGGCCCCGGGCAAAAAGCGATTGGCCGCGATACGTTTAGTTTCAGGGGCCACCGAGTTCAAATCGAGGAAAAACTGGCCTTCGCGTACGTATTCGGCTGCTGCCAGCGCGACTTCCAGCGCCGAGCCGGCGGTCACGGTGGAGAAGATCAGCGCTGCCCCCTCCAGCGCCTGGGCAAGCGAGTCCGCAACCCGGACGCCAGCGAGATGCGCTTTTTCCCGCATCGCTGCGCGCTCTGCGCCCTGAAGCTTGTGGTCCCAGATGGTAACGTCATTTTCCCGTGCCAAATCACCCGCCAGAATCCCGCCCGCTTCGCCAAAACCAATAAATGTTATTGCCGTCATCATTGCTCCTTATGCGGCCAGACCCTGGCCGGAATACAGACTTCGCCGGAAAACAGCAGACGGGCGGTACGCAGCAGACCGCAGCCCGCCAGTTCACCCTGCGCGCCGCGCCGCAGGGCAACGCTGAACTCGCCGCTGGGGTGCTCAACGCTGATAAGCGGATTGTCGCCCACCCGCGCCAGCCCCTCGGCGACCGAACCGGGGATCAGACAGGCGCTGGCGACGCTGACTGCGCCAAATACGCCAATCGACGCATGGCAGCGGTGAGGGATAAAGGTCCGGCTGGAAATCGCGCCACCGTCGCGCGGCTCGGCGAGCAGGGTCATTTTCGGTACCGTACGCCGCGCAACATCGCCCAGATTCATTCGTGGGCCGGCCTGCAGGCGTATCGACTCCAGCCGCTGTTTCAGCTCGCTGTCGTTATCCAGCTGTTCACGGGTTTCATAGCCGCTTCGCCCAAGGTCGCGGGCACGTAACAAAATCACCGGCATACCGTTATCGATGCAGGTCACCTCGATGCCGTCGAAGCGATCAATGGCGTTGCCGGTTGGCAGCAGCGCGCCGCAGCTGGAACCTGCGACATCAAGAAAATTCAGTACGATTTGGCTGGCATACCCCGGCACCCCATCAATACGCGTCCCACCCGCATACTCCACACCGTCTTCATCGCAAGGCACCTCAGCGATAGCCGTCTGACCGGTGTTTTCCATAAATATTCGCACCTGGGTCAGCGGCGGCGCGTGGGCCACCAGGCCGCGTTCAATCGCGAACGGCCCGACGGCGGCGAGAATATTGCCGCAGTTCTGCCCGTAATCGACCACGGCGCTATCGACGTTAACCTGAGCAAACAGGTAATCGACGTCAGCGTCTGGTCGCGCGGAGCGGCGGATAATCGCCACTTTGCTGGTCAGCGGATCGGCGCCGCCGATGCCGTCAATCTGTCTGGCGTCCGGCGAGCCCATCGCCGCCAGCAGCACCGCATCGCGCTGCGCGGGGTCTGACGGCAGATCGTCCGCCAGGAAACAGGCGGCTTTCGAGGTGCCGCCGCGCATCAGCAGGCAGGGTATCTTGCGTTGCGCCATCTTAGCCCTCCACATCGTCCGCATTGTCGTAGTAACGCAGCCCCTTTTCCGCCAGACGCGGACGCATGGCGTAGATATCCAGTCCCAGCTCGCCGTCGCGCAGCCGATCGCGCTTCGCCATTTCATTAGCCATTCGGGTTTCCGCTTTGGCCAGCACCGCGCGGGCTTGTGCATGCGGTACGACCACGACGCCATCGTCATCCGCCACCACCACATCGCCGGGGGTAACCAGTTGCCCGGCGCAAACAACCGGGACGTTGACCGATCCCAACGTCTCTTTCACCGTCCCCTGGGCATAGACCTGGCGCGACCACACGGCAAAGCCCATTTCTCGCAGGGTATGCGAGTCGCGGATCCCGATATCGCCCACCAGGCCTATCACGCCCCGTGATTGCAGCGACGTTGCCAGCAGGTCACCGAAGAAGCCATCGCCGCAGGGCGAGGTCGGGGCCACGACCAGAATATCGCCCGCGCGACACTGCTCGACCGCCACGTGGAACATCCAGTTGTCGCCCGGCGTCACCAGCACCGTTACGGCGTTCCCCGCCCGGCTGACGCCTTGCTGAATCGGGCGAATGGCTGGAGCCATCAATCCCTGCCGATCGTGCGCTTCATGAATCGTTGCCACCCCAGCTGTTGCAAACTGCTGTAACGTCGCCGCGTCGTGGCGCGGCAGATTACGGACAACAATGCCTTTTTTATTCAACAGGTTCATGCCAGATTCTCCGTCACCCGAGGGAAGATGCTCTGATATGCTTCGCCGTGAACGATATCGCGGGCGGCGGTGATGCCGATATTGCGTTTCGCCTGCACGCCGCGCTGCAGCGCAACCCGGGTGTAGTACTCCCAGAGATGCTCCTGGCCCTGCATACACTGAATAGCCTGATATTTTTTCTCCCACACGCTGGTGATATCCAGCAAGACATCCGGCTGCCAGTGGCACTGTTCCGGCTGGTGCGGCTCAAAGCAGTAAACCGGCGGCGCGGCAACGATCTTTTCGCCGGGACGATAGCCTTCTGCCTGGGCAATGATCCGCGCTTCCTGGGCCAGATTAGAGGCCATCGGATGGTCGTAGTTGTAGGGGTCCTGCAGCGAGTGAGTCAGGACAAAGTGCGGCTGCACGCGACGATAAACATCGGCCAGACGGAACAGCGTCTCTTTATCGGCGCGCAGAGGATAATCGCCGATATCAAAGAACTCGACGCTGGCGCCGAGGATATCGGCGGCGGCCTGCGCCTCTTGCTGGCGGATCTGCTTCACCGTCTCTTCGGTCATGTTGCCTTTGCGCCACAATTTGGCCGATTCGCCACGCTCGCCGAACGACAGGCAGACAATATGGACCTGGTAGCCCTGGCTGGCGTGCAGGGCAATCGCCCCGCCAGCGCGCCAGACGAAATCGGCAGAGTGGGCGCTGACGACAAGGGCACTTTTTTCGCTATGCGGATGAGACATGATGGCTTCCTCTGTTGTTTTTTTCAGCTTGTCATGTCCCGGGGTCCGCGGGTAATTCCTTAACTTGCGAAGGCTATGATTTTTATTTATGTTGTAGGAAAGCTCACAACCTGGCGCCTGGTACAGAATGTTGAAGAGAAAATACGATAAGACGATAAATATCATGCAGCTACGCTTCTTCTGCCAGGTCGCTCAGCGCGGTAGCGTCTCGCGTGCCGCTGATGACTTATTTCGTACACAGTCGGCGATCACCCGGGCAATCCGCGATCTGGAAGCGGCGCTGAACGTGACGCTATTCGAGCGCCACTACAGCGGGATGGTGGCGACAGAGTACGGTAAATGTATTCTGCCGCGCGCCCTGCGCGCGATCGGTGATTTACAGGCGATTCCCGCCCTGTTGCACAAGCTGAAAGCCCGCGCCTCATCGGCGCTGCCGGACGCCGGCTGGCTGTTTAATACCCGGCGGCTGGAGATTTTTCTGCAGCTCTACCATGTCAACCACACGCAGACCGTCGCCACGCAGCTGGGTATCACCCAGCCGGCGGTCAGCGCGGCGCTGAAAATTCTGGAAAAAGGCGCCGATTCCGCGCTGTTTCGCCGGACACCGGAAGGCGTCCGCCCGACGCCGGCAGCAGACCTGCTGTACCCGCCCATCAGCCGGGCACTCAACGAGCTGGAGAATATCTGGAGCGATCTTGCCGCCCGTCGGGGGGTGCTTGAGGGTAGCGTGCGCATCGGCGCCCTGCCGCTCAGCCGTACCCGGCTGCTGCCTGCGGCGATTAGCGCCTTTCTGGCGCATCATCCGGGGATTATGGTGATGACCAACGAAAGTCCGTATGAGTCGTTGGTTTCCGACATGCGCGCGGGGCACATCGATTTTATTATCGGCGCGCTGCGTCAGGATGAAGAGCTGCCGGACCTGAGCTGCGAGGCGCTGTTTGAGGAAGATATGTTGATTCTTCTGCGCAACGAGCACCCGCTGCTTCGCCACCCCGACCCACTGAGTCAGCTAGCGGCCGCGCAATGGGTACTGCCACGCTCGAATGCTCCGGCACGACGCCTGCTGGAGCGGGCGTTTCTGACATTGGGATTACCTTTGCCGCAGCCAACCGTGGAGACAGGAGATGCGGCGATGGTGCGCGGCCTGCTACGCGACTCTGATATGCTGGCGGCAGTTTCCGCCAGCCAGATGTGTTTCGAAATCGACAATGGCCTGCTGACCGTCCTGCCGGTGCAGCTGCCGGATACCACCCGCCGCATCGGGCTAACCTTCCGCGCGGGCAGTTTGCCGTCGCCGGCGACCCAGGCACTGCTCAGCTTTATCCAGCGGCAGGTCGCGCAAGGTTAACGGGTTCCGGCCACCGAGTAAGTCACCTGCTGATTTCGCGTTTTCTGGAACTCTTCCAGCGTCTGTCCGCGCATGGCGGCGTAGATATGCAGGTTGGATACGCCCACCACCGCCCCCATTTTCTCCAGCAGGAAAAAGCTGGCGCCGTACTGAATCAGCCCACGCCAGTCGCGCTCGTCGAGCAGACGTTGCTCCTCTTCGCTGAGCCCCGCTTCGGCGTAAAGCGCCTGCGGTTGCTTGAGAAAACGCTCGCGCCAGGCGGGCTGGATCAACTGGTGGAGGAAACTGTTCAACCGCAGGCTATTCAGGCTCCGTTCATGGGTGAACGGATAGGTCCCCGGCAGCTTTTCCACGCCAGCCAGCTGCTGTGCCATGTGCTGACGATGGCGGCTAAGGGTATCCACCGGCGGAGTGCGGGCATTATTTTCCAGAATCAGGGTGGCGATGCCGGTCATTGACGGCAGGTAGTAGTCACGCCAGGTTTCAGTCACATTCGCCGACAGCGCGCCGCGCATGACCAGCCACATAATCACTTCAGACCCTTCCATCCCCCCAAGCGTGGCGTACTCGCCAAGCGTCATTTCAGCCAGCTTTTCCGGATCATTAACCAGCATATCAACGAACTGCGCGTCCCACTGCGGATTGTTGAAACCACAGCGCTCGCCATGAACCTGATGCGACAGGCCCCCGGTCGCGACGATCGCCACGTTGATATCTTGCGGGTAGCTTTCGATCGCCCGTCGCAGCGCCTGGCCAAGCTTGTAGCAGCGCCGGGCGCTGGGCACCGGGAATTGCAACACGCCGATTTGCAATGGGATCACCCGCGTCGGCCATCCCGTGTCCTGCTGCCACGGCAGCAGCGCCGAGAGCGGAGAGAACAGGCCGTGGTCGAGCTTTTTGTTCATAAAGAACGACATATCAAACTCGTCCGCCATCAGGCTCGCGCCAATATGCCTGGAGAGCGCCGCATCGCCTTTTACCGGCGGCAGATCGCGCGGGCCACCCCCTTCGTCTGCCACATCGTATTCGTTATCAATCCCGAGCGTAAACGTCGAGTAGTGGTCGAAGAAAAAGGCGGTCACATGGTCATTGAATATATAGACCAGCGCATCCGGTTTTTTCTCATCAAGCCAGCGCTGCAGCGGCTCAAAGCTCTGGAAAATAGGTGCCCATGCCGCGTCCTGCTGTTTGTGATGATCGACGGCAAAGCCGATGGTCGGGGTATGAGAAACGGCGATCCCGCCGAGTATTCTGGCCATAAGGTAACTCCACTTATCGGTTATGCAACGTTTGCGACAGCGCGTTCAGATCCGCCTCTGTTTGCCGAGGCTTAGGGTGGTTCATACGGTGCAGTAAAATCGCGATCCCCGCCAGGCAGGCCGGTAGCGCCAGCACCAAAAATATTGAAGAGTGGCCCGGTACGGCGAGCATAATCACGCCACCGAGGGTAGAGCTAAGTATCGCTCCGCTACGGCCAATACCGTGCATCCAGCTAACGCCGGTGGCGCGAATTTCGGTCTGATAGTAGGCCGGCGAGTAGGCCTGCAGGCCATTTTGCGCGCCGTTAATACACATGCCGCTGATAAAGATCAGCACCGCCAGCGCCGCCGAGCCGAAGTCCATCAGCCCCTGGGTTAACAGACACATACAGCCGAGGAAATAGGTCACCGCAATCACCGCTTTTGCCGAGCCGCGGTCCATCAGATAACCGACAAGGATCCCCCCCAGCGGGCCGCCCAGCTGGAACAGACCGGTGATAATCGCCGCCTGCTGCAGCGACAATCCACCAGAACGTAAAATCGTGGGCAGCCAGCCGTTGAGCAGATAAATCACAAACAGCCCCATAAAATAGGTCAGCCACAGGGCGAGCGTGCCGCGCGCATAGCCGTTGCGAAACAGCTGCGCCACCTTACTGCGCCGTGAGATTTGCGGCGCATTGAGCTGAAAGACGGTGCTGCTATCGAAGCTGCCGCCCAGACGGTTGAGGACCCGGGCAATATGCTCACCCGGTAAGCGACGCGCCACCATATTCATCGCCGACTCCGGCAGCATGACGACCATGAACGGCAGCACCACCAGCGGCAGTACGCCGCCGAATATCAGCGCCGAATGCCAGCTGTAATGCGACAGCAGACCCGCGGCGATAAAGCCGCCCAGCCCGGAGCCGACGTTAAAGCCGCTGTACATCAGGGTGATCATCAGCCCCTTACGACGTTCGGGCATATATTCCGCCACCAGCGTCACGCAGTTGGGCATCACCGCCCCCAGCCCCAGCCCGGTGAGAAAGCGCATCAGCGCCAGCTGTGACGGGCTCTGCGCCAGCGCGGCGGCAAGGCTGAAGAGAGCAAAAAAGGCCACCGACCACAGCAGAATACGCTTGCGACCGTAACGATCGGAAAGCGGGCCGGCAACCAGCGCGCCGAGGGCTACGCCAAACATGGCGGCCCCGAGGATCGGCCCCATTTCGGCCCGACTGATGCCCCAGTCTTCAATCAGAGCCGGGGCGATAAAACCCATCACCGCCGCATCGTAGCCATCAAGCATAATGATGACAAAACACAGCAGCAGGACGTTCCACTGAAAACGTGAGATCGGTCGGGCATCGATCCACGACTTCACGTCGACAACACGAGGGTGATTCATAGGGTGACTTCCTTAAGCAGGCGATACGAATGTTCTGGTTAATGATTTTTGGTATTGAACTTTCGTATTCAACTTAAGGTAGTCACCGGGCGCTGTCCGGTTCAAAAAACCGGCGGCAGCTATGAGTTCTGTTTATATTGTGAAGTGGGCAGCAAAAAGGTCGGTATAAAAAAACCCGCGGTGTTAAAGCCGCGGGTCGAGGTTCAGAAGGGGCGCTTAGCGCTTCGGAATAATTAAATCACCGCGCAACATGCTGCCGCCGAGCATCTGGGTTTTTTCCGTCAGCCAGCTGACGATGCGTGCCGCCATGGCGTCCATCGAATACTCAATTGCCGGGATGGTCGGAATACCGGGCAGCTGTAACGATCCGGCCAGGCTGAACACCATGACTTTTTCCGGCACCGCCCGGTTGAACGCCAGCAGCTGCGGCACAATATGCTGAGCCTGTTGCTCGTCGGCAACCAGTAACGCATTGAAATTCAAGGTGGTCGCATTGTTCACCAGTTCCTGCACCGCCACCGACGGCGATGTGCTGTCGAGGAATACCAGGTTGCGATTAAACGGCAGGAAATTTTTTTCCAGCGCATGTTTGTAGCCCAGCAAAACCTGGTCGGCAAAGCCGCTCCCTTCCGGATGAATTAACGCAATCTGTCGCCGCCCCTGGCTAATCAGGTAGTTACAGGCCGTTTCCGCCGCAAATGCGTGGTCAAACTGAATATTGTTCACCCCTTCGCTTTCCAGGCAGTCAATCAGCGCCACATCCGGCCGGTCGATATTTAATGGAAACCGCGCGCCGATAATCAACACATCATCACACAGGCCGCAGCTGAGCTCTTCAAGGGCGCTCATCACGCCGGCGCGCGTGTTGGCAAAGCGCAGCAGCAGATGCTTCTGATGCAGGCTCAGCTGTTTTTCCAGAGCATACAGATAGCTGGTCGTTTGATTAATATTGTCCTGAGCACAAATCACGCCGATACAGCCGGTGCTCTGGCTAAGCAGCGACTGGGCTATCATATTGGGTCGGTAATTGAGTTCTTCTGCCGCCTGCAGTACCGCCTGACGGCTGGCCTCTTTGACGCCGCGCGAACCGCTCAAAACCCGAGAGACGGTGGCTTTGGACACCCCTGCTAAACGTGATACATCATTGATTGTAGACATCATTATCCCCTGACAGGGCGCGTCCGATCCCTGTACATCCCCGGCCCTGAATCGCTTCAATTATAACCATCGCCAGTATATCCGTTTCCCTTTTCATTTGGAAACCGATTTTCCGTTTCATGGAAAAACATCGCCAAACCGGCTGAAATCTGTGAGCAGAATCCAATTAATTAGCGCTATAAGGAGAAGATCTTGACAGTCATCACAGTTCTGTTTTTTATGAATGGAAACCGGTTTCCGTCTGATATCAAATCATCCACGCAATAACTTTTTACATTTTGAGGATGAGTGTCGATGTACAAGATTATGCTGTGCTGCTCTGCCGGGATGTCCACAAGTTTGCTGGTCAGGAAGATGGTCGACGTGGCGAAAGAACGTAACCTGCCGGTGCAGATTGACGCCTACGGCGTTTCCGAATTTGACATGCAGTTTCCGCAGTACCAGGTGGTACTTCTTGGTCCGCAGGTGAAATACATGTTGAAAACATTGTCAGAAAAAGCCGCCTCCCTGAATATTCCGGTCCAGCCTATTAATGCCATGGACTACGGGATGCAACGGGGAGATAACGTCCTGGATTATGCGCTGTCGCTGATTAATCCGGCGCAATAAGAGGTGTGCAAATGAGCTCTCTGTATCAGTCCATGATTGCCGTGATCGAGCAATCTATTACTCCGCTGGCAGGACGCCTTGGGCAGCAGAAGTATGTTATCGCTATTCGCGATGGCTTCACTGCCGCATTGCCGTTTATGATCATCGGCTCTTTCATGCTGGTATTTATCTTTCCTCCCTTTTCACCGGATACCACCAATGGTTTTGCCCGCGGCTGGCTCGATTTCTCGCAGCAGTACCGCGAACAGCTGATGCTGCCGTTCAACCTCAGTATGGGGGTGATGACGTTCTTTATCTCCGTCGGTATTGGCGCCAGTCTGGGACGCCAGTTTCAACTCGACCCGGTGATGTCCGGCCTGCTGGCATTCATGGCCTTTTTACTGGTGGCGGCCCCTTATGCTGACGGTAAAATCTCGACGCAGTACCTGTCAGGTCAGGGGATCTTTACCGCGCTGATTACCGCCATTTACTCCACCCGCGTCTACGCGTGGCTGAAGCAGAACAACATTACCATTCGCCTGCCGAAAGAGGTGCCAACCGGCGTCGCCCGTTCGTTTGAAATCCTGATCCCGGTCCTGGTGGTGATTGGCACCTTGCATCCGCTAAACCTGTTTATCGAAGCCCAGACCGGCATGATCCTGCCGCAGGCGATTATGCACCTGCTGGAACCGCTGGTATCCGCTTCCGACTCCCTGCCCGCGATTCTGCTTTCCGTGCTGATGTGCCAGATTTTCTGGTTTGCCGGGATCCACGGCTCGCTGATTGTCACCGGAATTATGAACCCGTTCTGGATGGCAAACCTGTCGGCAAACCAGGCGGCTCTGGCAGCCGGTGCCGCCCTGCCGCACGTGTATCTGCAAGGTTTCTGGGACCACTATCTGCTGATTGGCGGCGTGGGTTCAACCTTACCGCTGGCCTTCCTGCTGCTGCGTAGCCGCGTGACGCACCTGCGTACCATCGGCAAAATGGGTATCGTGCCCAGTTTCTTTAATATTAATGAGCCGATCCTGTTTGGGGCGCCGATAATTATGAACCCGATGATGTTTATCCCGTTCGTTTTCGTCCCGATGATCAACGCTATCCTGGCCTATGGCGCAACCCGCCTCGGCTGGCTGACGCAGGTCGTGTCGCTGACGCCGTGGACGACCCCAGCACCGATAGGCGCCTCCTGGGCGGCTAACTGGACCTTAAGTCCGGTCATCATGTGCCTCATTTGCATGGTGATGTCAGCGGTTATCTACCTGCCGTTCCTGCGCGCCTATGAACGCTCTTTAATGAAAACTGAAGAAGAAAAAGCAAAAAATAGCGTACCGGTTGCCGAAACCGTCAGCCAGTAATCAGCGGCAATACCGCTGGCGGAATGTTTTCCGTAAAATTTAAATAATAAAATACCATCATCTCCGAATAATGCGAAAAAGGAATTTTCGCTATATTCTTTAAATAATAAAATTAATCATCTCAGGTAATATTATGATTGATCTAGAAGAAGCGGTAATGGAAATTATCGTGAATGCGGGACAGTCACGCTCATTATGTTTTGAAGCGTTACATGCCGCCCGTAGTGGAAATATTAATGAAGCCAAATTACTCCTGAATGAAGCCGACGGCTACGCCCGCCGCGCGCACCTGATGCAGACCCGGCTCATCGAGCAGGATGCCGGTGAGGCGCGCCAGCCAATGACGTTAATTATGGTGCATGCTCAGGATCATTTAATGAATTCACTGCTAGCGCGTGAATTTTCAGAAGAATTAATTCATTTATACCAGCGTTAATTTATATAAATATTTAACAACTGTACCCAAAATAAATAAACCAGCTTATCCTGGCGGGATGGCTATTATCTGAATATATGAATTATTAAAAGCGAGATAATTATGAAAACTGTAAAAATGCTGCCATTAGCAATGGCGGTCGTCGCCGCGCTGTGCCCAATTTCCGTACTCGCCCAAGATTTTACTCAGGAACAAATTGACGCCATTGTGGCGAAAGCCGTCGATAAGGCGCTGGCGGATCGTCAGGCTAAAATTGATGCCGCCGCCAATAAGAAAGTGGACGTCATTACCAACCCGCAAACCACCGCCGCTTCGCCGGATATGGCGATTCCGTTCGGCCTCAAGTTTAGCGGCTACGCCCGCTACGGCGCCCAGTTCCAGACGGGCGATCAGAAGTTCGTTGGCGTCGATGGCTCCTATAACGGCGCGTCGGCCATCGGCCGTCTGGGCAACGAAGGCAACGGCGGCGAGTTCCAGATTACCAAAGCCTTTAAGAGCAGCCAGGGCGCCATCTGGGACATCAACGTCATGTTCGATCACTGGAGCGACGAAGTTAACCTCAAGAAGGCCTACGTTGGCGTCACCAACGTGCTGGAATCGAATCCCGGCGCTTATATCTGGGCCGGTCGTGATTTCCACCAGCGTCCACAGCAGGGCATCAACGACTACTTCTGGATGAACCACGACGGCCAGGGCGCCGGGGTGAAAAACTTCGATATCGGCGGCGTGCAGTTTGATGTCGCGGCGGTTTCGCAGGTAGAGTCCTGTAGTCCGGAAGTCATGGCCGACGAAGCTAACCCATCGCGCATTACCTGTACCGGCGGCTCCGGCACCGGCGACGACGGTCACTATGCGCTGACCTCGAAAATTCACAATATGAAAGCGGGCCCGATCGACGTTGAGGTCTATGCCAACTACGGTTTTGATTCCAAAGCCGTGGATGACGATGCCCGACTTGACGCCTGGCAGGGCGGCCTGGTGCTGAGCCATACTAACGACAGCGGCGTCAATAAGGTGATTCTGCGCTACTCGGATAACTCGGATAACAGCGTCTATAACAAGACAGACGACCTGACGGCGATTTACGCCAGCTTCGAGGGGCTCCACAAGTTTACTCAGCAGGCGCAGGTGGAATACCTGCTGGCCTTCCACGATTACGATAACGGCAAAGATGATAGCGATAATCGTAAAAACTACGGGGCGATCGTGCGTCCGATGTACTTCTGGAATGACGTGCATTCGACCTGGCTGGAAGCGGGCTATCAACGCGTAGATTACGATCAGGGCGGAGATAACCACGGCTGGAAACTGACGTTGTCGCAGAATATCGCCATCGGGATGGGGCCGGAATTCCGTCCGATGCTGCGTTTCTACGTCACCGGTGGCCAGGTAGATAATAAACGTACCGCGAAGGTGAACGGCACCAAAGACAGCCAGCTGGATTCGCTGAACGTCGGCGGTATGTTTGAGGCGTGGTTCTGATGCCATAGCTTTCCCCGGAGGCAGCGCGTGACGCGCCAGTCCGGTTAACAAAGTGTCCCCCCGGTAAGCGTCACGCTACCGGGGAAATCTTATCTCTGACTCAATCGGCGGGCGATGCGCTCAAGCTTGATCATCAGCAGCAGCGTCACCCCCGCCAGCACGATGGTCAGCGCCGAGCCATCGGCAATATTGCCGCGGTCGGTAAGACTGAAGATGGTGACCGGCAGCGTCGTCCAGCCCGGCGGATAAATCATCACCGTGGCCCCCAGCTCCCCCATCGACAGCGACAGACTTAGCGCCAGCGCGGAGATCATCCACGGCGTCATCAGCGGTAAGGTGACATAACGCAGACGATACCACGGCGAGGCGCCAAGGCTGGAGGCGACGTTTTCAATATCCGGCGAAATACGCGCCAGCCCGGTGGAGACGTTGCTGAAGGTAAATGCCGAAATCAGCACGAAGTGCGCCGCCAGTACAATCCAGAAGGTGCCATTCATTCGCAGCGGCCCCTGGCTGAAAGCCACCAGAATCCCTAGCCCCACTGAAACGGAAGGAATCGCACTGGGCAGATAGAACGCCAGCCCGAGATATTTTTGCAGCCGGGCGCTGAACTGACGCAGAGACAGCGCCGCCCACATGCCGCATAACAGGGCGAACAGACTGGCGCAAAAGCCCACCACCAGGCTTGAGAACAGCGAATCCCAGGCCGCGCCGCGAAACGCATTCACGAAGTGTCCGAAGGTAAACCCCGACGGCAGCAGACCGTTCCACTGCTGGCTGAGGCTGGACATCAAAATCACCGCCAGCGGCAGGAAGAAGAACGCGGCAAATAACACTACCGCCAGGGTTCCCGCCGCCGCGCGGCCTTTATGCGACCAAATTAACATCGTTAGCTCCTCACGCCGGTACGCGCAGCCGCCAGCCGGTAGAGCATAAACAGCCCCAGCGACAGCAGAATATTAATCAGCGCAATCATGCAGGCCACGCTGTAATCGGACTCCAGAATGGCCTTGCTGTAGACCATCATCGGCAGGGTATTTACCCCTTTCGCGCCGATAAACAGTACGATGCCGAACTCATTCGTCGTTAACAGCAGACACAGACTGCCCCCCGCCATCAGCGCCGGCAGCGCCGCCGGGAAGATAACCTGAGCAATCACCCGCAGCGGATGAGCCCCGAGAATGCTCGCCGCCTCCAGCTGGCTTTTATCAATCTGCCGCAGTCCGGCCATCAGCGGACGCATGACCAGCGGCGTAAATACGGTAATTTCCGCCAGAATCACGCCCTGAATCGAATAGAGAAAATCCACCGGCGGCAGCGCAAAATCGAACAGCGACATCAGCGTGCCGTTCAGCAGGCCAGCCGAGCCATAAATAAAGGTGAAGGCGAGGGTGATAAGAAAGGTCGGCAGGGCGATAAAAGTATCAATCACCCGGCTAATCAGCTGGCTACCAGGGAACGGGATAAATACCAGAATCACCGCCATCAGGCTGCCCAGCACCAGACAGCCAAGCGTAGCAAAAACCGCAATTTGCAAAGTATTTAGCAAGGCGCCGATAAAGCGGCGGGACTCCATTACCTGCCAGAACGTCCCGAGGCTCAAATGGCCGCTGGTATCGCGCAACGCCTGTTCGGCGATCAGCAGCAGCGGGTAGAAAAACAGAGTCGCCAGCACCAACAGCGGCAACAGGAGCCACAGGAAGGGACGCAGGTTCGGCAGCGGGCGCGACAGCGTTAACGTCTGCGACATCATGACACCTCAATCAGGACCGCGTCGTCCGGTTCAAAGTAGAGCGCCAGCTTATCGCCCGCGCGCGGCAGCGGATTAACATGCGTCATGACAATACGCACCGATTCGCCGGCCACGTCGCACAGTAGATGGGTCAGATCCCCCTGCCAGTGCACTGACGTCAGCGTGGCATGAAGCCGGTTGCTGGCCGCCGAGCGCGGCGCCAGACTCATATGTTGTGGGCGAATGCACAGCAGCTTGTTATTACCATGCTGTCCGCCCTGGCTGAAAGCCTGGAGTAACCCGCCGCCGCAACTGACGCTGACCAGCCCTGGGCCCGCGCTATCGGTCAGCGCCGTGGCCTGCAGAATATTGGCGCGGCCGAGGAATTCGGCACTGAAGCGGTTAGGCGGATAATGGTAAAGCCGATGCGTTTCTCCATGCGCAATCATTGACCCGTCTTTCATAATGCCAATCTTGTCCGCCAGGGTCAGGGCTTCGGTCTGATCGTGGGTGACGTAGAGAATGGTCAGCTCCGGTAGCTCACGGTGAAGACGGGCAATCTCCTCCACCATGTTATGACGTATTTGCGCATCCAGCGCCGAGAGCGGCTCGTCGAGCAGCAGCACCCGCGGACGCACGGCAATCGCCCGGGCGATGGCGACGCGCTGCTGCTGGCCGCCGGAAAGCTGGTGCGGATAGCGCGTGGCGTAGTCCGCCATCCCGACAATCTTCAGCGCCTCTTGCACTCTGTCGGCAATCAGCGCTTTCGGCTGCTTTTGCGCGCGCAGGCCAAAAGCGACGTTATCTTCCACCTTCATATGCGGGAACAGCGCATAGTTTTGCACCACCATGGCAAGACCGCGCTTGTACGGCGGCAGCCCGGTCACCTCCGTATCACCAATCAAAATGCGTCCACCCGCCGGCTGTACAAACCCGGCAATGGCCCGCAGTACCGTGGTTTTCCCGGACCCAGAGGGGCCAATCAGCGCCAGCACTTCGCCTGGCTCAATGGTCAGCGACAGCGGTTTCAGTACCACGTTGCCGTGGTACGAAACGCGCAGAGAATCGAGGGTTATCCCCGAAGTCCCCGTCATTGACGGGGAGTGGGCAGCAGTCGTTTTCATCAACATCAGGCTTACTCGCTGTCGGTCACTTTATGCCAGCGGGCAATATCCGCCGATAGCGATACGGCCACATCGTCCCAGTTCGGTTGCCAGCTTTTCACGCCGTCGAGCGCCGCTTTTGCCGCCCGATAGTTACTGTCGGTTGGCGTCACATCGCTACGTACCGGCAGGCCCCAGGAGAGCGCGCTGACGCTGCTTTGCGCCTGCTTATCAAGCAGGAAGTTAATCAGCTTTTTACCGTTTTCACTCTGCGGCCCGTTCTGGACCAGACCCACGGTATACGGCAGGGCCAGCGCGCTGCGCTCGCCCTTATCGTCCGCCGGCCAGAAGATTTTCACATTCGGGTTTCGCGCAATTTGCGACAGGTTCATCTGCAGATCGCCGTTCGCCACCAACAGTTCACCTTTATTCACCAACGCAGTCAGCTTGCCGGTAGAGGCGGACGGGCCGACGTTATTGGCCTGCAGTTTCCCGAGATAGGCAAACCCGGCATCTTTGCCACCGAGGCTGTGAAAGGCTTGTAGCATTACCGCAGTACCGTCACCGGCCTGGCCCGGCGTCGAGTACTGCAGCTTGTTTTTGTAGCGACTGTCCAGCAGTTCCTGCCAGCTGGCCGGGGCGGTTTTCAGCAGTTGGCTGTTGTAGATAAAAGTCAGGTAGTTGTTCACCAGCGGCGAGTAACGGGCATTGGCGCCGGGAATTTGTTCGCTGCCCTGCGGGGTAAATTCAGCCAACAGATTTTCTTTGCTGGCACGCTGGATAAACGGCGGAACGGTTACCAGCACGTCGGCCTGCGGGTTGGTACGCTCCTTCGCCAGCCGCTCAACGATTGCGCCAGAGCCGCCTTCCACATACTGCACTTTGATGCCCGTCGCTTTGGTAAAGGCGTCGAACTGGTTCTGATACCAGCTGTTATCGCCGTCATGCAGGCCATCAGCGGAATAAACGGTGACCACCCCATCGGCCCAAACCGGGGAACTGGTCAGCGCGAAAACGGACAGCAGAGCAAGTCGGGAAAGTTTCATCGTGTAAGCCTCATCGGATGGTGATTTTAAATGGTCTATACCAGATTGATTGTCACGCTACCGGGGATTTATGACAAAACGATGAATGAACGGTGTCGAAAGGATGAAAAGCGCAAGGGGGTAGTCAGGGTAAAAGTCGTGCAGGAATTTCCCCTGGAGGCGGCGCCATACGCGCTTTGTCAGGGTGACAAGAGGGTGCTGAACGGGGCCCCGGTCAGCATAATGCCCACCTCACAGGGCCAACAAAATCAGTGGGTATCGACTTCGATGCGCAGGCTATCGTGGCGCCAGTACTCAATATCGTAATCCAGGATACGCCCATGCTGATCGTAATTCAGACGGCGCAGCAGCAGGGCCGGACGCCCTTCCATCACCCCCAGCGCCTCCGCCGCCTGCGGTGGCATGGAGGTTGGATAGAACGACAAATGCATACTGGTATATATCAGGTCGTAATGGGCCTGATAAATCTCGGTCAGGCTGCCGTTCAGATCGTGGCGCAGCAGCTCCGGCACCCGCGCCGGCAGGCAGTGGTTTTCGCTGTAGCAAATAGCCCGTCCGTCGGCATAGCGCAGGCGCGTCAGGAGATAAACCTGATCGAACGGCTGCAGCGCCAGCGGCGCCATCACATCAAGCGGCACCGCGGCCAACCGACCGTTTAGCAAAACCGTTTTCGGCTCCCGCCCCTGCTCCAGGCACAGCTTATGGAAGTTGGTATTTTGTGTCGGGTCCAGCCACAGACGCTCCGGGGTCACAAACCAACCGCGGCGATCCGCACGATAAATCACGCCGCTGGCTTCCAGCTGCGCCAGGCTCTCGCGCACCGTAATTCGCGTGGTATTGAAAATAGTGCACAGCTCGCGTTCTGACGGCAGTTTATCGCCGCTTTTTAACGCCCCGTTTTCGATACGAGCCTGCAGTTGCGCCTTTATCAGCAGGTATTGCGGCGTTTCGCCAGAGGGTGATTTCATGTTGACTCGCAAGCAGATTTGATAGCGCCATTATACCCATGGAGATGAATTTTTTGTTGCAGCACGATCTTTTCTTTGACCTTTGGCGTCCCTTATCAGCATCATAAAGCCAATCTGGTATAGACCAATGGTGAGATAAATGACTTCACGCAACTACCTGCTGCTGACCCCTGGCCCGCTGACCACCTCCCGTACGGTAAAAGAGGCCATGCTGTTCGATAGCTGTACCTGGGATGATGATTACAATCTCGGCGTCGTACAAACCATTCGCCAGCAGCTGGTACAGCTGGCAACCCCGGCCGAAGGCTACACCTCGGTTCTGCTGCAGGGTAGCGGCAGTTACGCGGTCGAAGCGGTACTCGGTAGCGCAATCGGTCCGCAGAGCAAAGTGCTGATTATCAGCAACGGGGCCTACGGGGCGCGGATGATTGAAATGGCAGAAATGATGGGCGTTGCCTGTCACCCGTATGACTGCGGGGAAGTCGCCCGTCCAGACGTCGCAGCGATCGAACAGATCCTGCAGACGGACCCGGCGATCACTCATATTGCCATGGTCCATAGCGAAACCACCACCGGGATGCTTAACCCCATCGAAGAGGTAGCGGTACTGGCGCAGCGCTATGGTAAACGCTACATCGTTGATGCAATGAGCAGCTTCGGTGGTATTCCGATGGATATCGCCGCGCTGAATATCGATTACCTGATTAGCTCCGCCAATAAATGCATTCAGGGTGTACCGGGTTTCGCCTTTGTGATTGCCCGCGTGAGCGAACTGCAAACCTGTAAAGGCCGCTCGCGATCGCTGTCTCTGGATCTGTATGCCCAGTGGCGATGCATGGAAGATAACCATGGAAAATGGCGCTTTACCTCCCCCACCCACACCGTGCTGGCTTTTGCCCAGGCGCTGAAAGAGCTGGCCGAAGAGGGCGGTGTAGTCGCACGCCACCAGCGCTATAGCGCCAACCAGCGCCGTCTGGTCGCCGGGATGCGTGCGCTGGGCTTCCAGCCGCTGCTGGACGATAGCCTGCATTCACCGATCATTACCGCGTTTTACTCTCCGGACGCGCCGCAGTACCACTTCAAGGCGTTCTACCAGAAGCTGAAAGAGCAGGGCTTTGTTATCTATCCGGGCAAAGTCTCGCAGAGCGACTGTTTCCGTATTGGCAATATTGGCGAGGTTTATGACGCCGACATTACCGCCCTGCTGACCGCTATCGACAACGCCATGTACTGGACTCACTGAGGAACCGCCATGAACCGTATTACCGCACTGATCCTTGACTGGGCTGGCACCACCGTGGATTTCGGCTCATTTGCGCCAACGCAAATTTTCGTCGAGGCCTTTCATCAGGCATTTGATGTCGATATCACCCTGGCTGAAGCCCGTGTCCCGATGGGGCTTGGCAAGTGGCAGCATATTGAAGCGCTGGGTAAATTACCCTCCGTGGACGCGCGCTGGCAGGCAAAATTCGGCCGGGCGATGAGCGCTGCCGATATTGACGCGATTTACGCCGCTTTTATGCCGCTGCAAATTGCCAAAGTTGTCGACTTTTCTGCACCGATTGCCGGTGTTGTCGACACAATTTCCGCATTTCGCGCCGAAGGACTGAAGATTGGTTCCTGTTCGGGATACCCGCGCCCGGTAATGGAGAAGCTGGTGCCCGCCGCCACCGCCCTTGGCTATGCGCCGGACTACTGGGTCGCCACCGACGACCTCGCGGCCGGCGGCCGTCCAGGCCCGTGGATGGCGCTGCAAAACGTCGTTGTTCTGGGCATTGATGCCGTCGCTCACTGTGTGAAGGTGGACGATGCCGCCCCCGGGATCACCGAAGGGCTCAACGCCGGCATGTGGAGCGTCGGCCTGGCGGTTTCCGGCAACGAGTTTGGCGCCACCTGGGAAGAATATCAGGCCATGACGACGGAAGAGATAGCCACCCGCCGCGAGATTGCAGCAAGCAAGCTGTATGCCGCAGGGGCGCATTATGTGGTTGATACGCTGGCGGACCTGCCGGGAGTGATTGCCGAGATTAACGCCCGCCTGGCAAAAGGCGAACGCCCATAGATTTCACTGCCTTTTCCCGGGCGGGGTCATACGCACCTTGCCCGGGTTGCCCTGCCCGTGAAACGTAGTCCCGACTACACCCGGACTTTGCCAGCCACCAGCAGGCCGGTCAACAGCATCAACGCGCCGGAAATCACCAGCGGCGATAGCAGGCCAAGATGGTCCAGCGCCACGCCCCCCACCGCCGCACCACAGGTATTGGCCAGCTGAATGACCGCCACCTGGATTGAGCCGGCCTTCTCAGCCTGGTCGGAGAGCGAGCGGGTGATCCACGTTGACCACCCCACCGGAATCAATGCAAATGCAAAGCCCCAGATAACCGCCACCGCCGACGCTATCACCTGGCTTTCTCCCCACAGCACCAGCGTCGTCGCACAAATCGCCAGCAGCAGCGGCGCAACCGTCAGGGCCATTTTCACCGAATGCTTAAGGATCATCGATGACAGCGAGGTACCGATAAAGCTGGCAATACCGAAGCTCAGCAACACCAGCGTCAGGCCATCAACATCAAAACCGGCGAGGGTCATATAGACCGGACGAATATAGGTAAAGAAGGCAAATTGCCCGGCAAAGGCCATAAAAATGGCGCACATCCCGGCCATCACGCCGGGGCGTTTCAGCAGGCCGAACATATTTTGCTGTTGATGCGGCGCTTCGCCGGGTAAAGAGGGCAGCACCTTCAGCACCCAAAGCGTACAGAGTACGCCCATCACCGCCGCCGCATTAAAGACGTTACGCCAGCCGATAACGCCGCCCAGAAAGCTCCCCAACGGCGCGGCAATCACCAGCGCAATCGACACCGCGCCAAAGATAACCGACAGCGCTTTTGGCACCACCCGCATCGGGACAAGGCGCATCGTCAGCGAGGCGGACATCGCCCAGAAGCCGCCCAGCGCCAGCCCGAGACAGGCTCGGCCCACCAGCAGCAGCGCAAAGCTATTGGCGAAAGAGACCAGCAGACAGGATACCGTTAGCAGAACCGAGAAGAGAATCACCACATAGCGGCGATCGGTACTGCGAATCATGGAGGTGATAAACAGGCTGGCGAACATCGCCACAAACGCCGTGGTGGTGACCGACTGGCCGGCCAGCCCTTCAGAAATCCCCAGATCCTGGGCCATCGGCGTCAGCAAACTCACCGGTAAAAACTCAACGGTAATCAGGCAGGCCACGCAGAAGGCCACCGCGAATACCGCCGACCAGTTTGGCCGCGCATGTTCGCTGGCATGTTGTTTGGCTTCATTCAGAGGAGTCATCAGTTACCTGCAAGGTTGAATGGCGGAAAAGCTGCGCAGTGTAACATTTTGTGTGTGACTAATTTAACGTTTTGACAACTTCAGGCTTGATTATTGTGCGTGAATAAACCCAAGCCCGCCAGTAACGGGCCGCAGCGCGATCAGATATCCGGTGGCCGACAAGGTAATCAGTGCAGCCAGTGCACGCCGTCTTCAGGTAAAAACAGCGCGTTATAGCGCTGCTGCAGGGCGACAATCTCGCTCAGCTCCGGGTCCAGCTCGCGCAGAAATCCTTGTGCCAGACGGATCTGCGCATCGGTAATCGGTGCAGCCAGGCGGGCTTTTTGCATCTGGCGGAACCAGTAGTGCAGGTTCTGTTCACTGCTATCCACAATCCCCACCTGCCAGATCAGCAGGACCTGGGCGGCGTTTTGCAGATGCGCCTCATTGGGGCGCTCAAGGTAATGAAGGTACTCATTTCCGGCGGTTTTTCCCAGCTGATCGATCATCGATTCCAGCGGCACCGGGGTAATGGCTAACCGTTCGCTCAGGCGGCGAATAGCACGGCGTGAATCAGAGGTAAGTACCCGAAATCCGACAACAAAAACTACCACCAGCGTGGCCAATCCTAACCAGATCATGCTTCCTCTCATTCTACCGCAGCCCCACTATCATAATGGGAATTTGCCCGCTGTCGACTCCCGGGCATAGCATAATGTGACTTATCGCGGCTGGGGCCAGCCATGATGAGAGCCGGCTGTCTTAAACAGTCGAAAATAGCGGATGTGTATCACGGAAGTCGGTACGAGAAACGGCTCCGCGAGGTGCGACGAATTAAACCAGTTTTGCCGAGAGAGCCTGGCATGCCTCGCGAACCAGAACGGAGTATCGGGGAATACGGTCTTTGGGCATTTGCAGCTCCACGCCGCTGATGCTGACCGCAGCAATTACTTCCCGAGAGCGGTTAAAGACCGGAGCCGCAATACAATAAATGCCCGGCGAATCTTCCGCGTTGTCAAATGCCCACCCTTGCTCACGAATCCTGGCAAACTCCTGCATCAGAAGGGTTTTACTGGTGATAGTCGTAGCGGTAAAGCTCGGAAGCCTCTCTTCCGGTAACAGCTGGTCTATTTTTTCTGCAGGTAGCCAGGCACATAGCGCTTTCCCCACCCCAGAACTGTGCAGAGGCAGCTTTTTACCCACCCAGGTACGAATTCCGATTGGCTGTGTATTCTCAAGTTTCAGTACATAGATCGGCGCAACTTCATCAAGAATACCCAGATGACAGGTCAGATCGGTTTGTTCTCTCAGCTTTTCCAGCACAGGCAGTGCGACGTTGCGAATATCAAACTGCTCCAGCGAGCGGTTTCCCCACTCATAAAGCTTTAGCCCGAGGAAAAAACGACCTTTTTCCAGGCGCAATAGATGGTGATCAACCAACGCATTGAGCAACGAGGACGTGCTGCTTTTCGGTAAGCCCAAATCCTGCTGAATCTGGCTGAATGTAGCGCCGGGCGAATTGAACAGGTAATCACAGATTTTGACTGTCTTATCGAGGGCGGGTACCGGTGTTGTTATATCCTTGTTCATACGCAAATTGATCTTTTGATTCATACACTCCCATCAGTATACCCCATTCTATTCTCTCCGCGATGAGGCTTTTTTGCACAAATCCGTGACCTCCCTGGCTCTACCGGGCATTCCGTTTTAAATACGACACGAGTCACAATTGTTCATTAGTTCTACAAAAACCGTTGACGAAATGCGCGATGTTTTGCTGTACTTGATTCAACATACAGAACACTAGTTCCATATATAGAACAAAGGAGTTAAAATGACAGCCGCATTTAAGGGTGTATTTCCACCGGTACCGACCATTGTCAATGAACAAGGTGAACTCGATCGCCCAGGCATGGCCCGTATGCTGGATCATGTAATAGCTAATGGCGCTGACGGGGTGCTGATTCTTGGCAGCGGCGGGGAGTTTTCCCATTTATCGAACTGCCAACGTAAAGAGATTGCTGAATTTTGTCTCCAGCATATAAAAGGCAGGGTCCCGGTGCTAATGGGTATCGCCTGTGCCGGTACGGCGGAAACCATTGAACTGGGTTTACATGCCCAGCAGCATGGTGCGGATGGCGTACTCGTCGTCAATCCCTATTATGCCAAATTAAGTGACGAAGCGCGTTATACCCATTATAAGCGGGTCGCAGACGCATTAAACACCCCCGTATTTCTCTATAATTTTCCCGAACTGACCGGTCAGGATATTGGCATTGAGGTTATTACGCGTCTGGCCCAGGACGTGCCCAACATCGTTGGTATTAAAGACACCATTGATAACATCAGCCATACCCGCGAAATCATCAATCGGGTACATGCTTTTCGCCCGGATTTCATCATATTTAGCGGTTATGACGAATACATGCTGGATACCCTGCTGTTGGGTGGTCACGGCGGCATTCCCGCGACGTTTAATTTCGCGCCGCAGATTACGCGAGGGATTTACCAGGCGTTCCTTGATGGCGATATGACTGCTGCCCGTCTTTACCAAAAGCAGCTGGCCAGGCTTTCCCCGCTGTATGCCCTTGAACAACCGTTTTTTGGCGTGATTAAAGCGGCAATAAATTTAAGTGGCCTGGATATTTCTACTGCCGTTGTACCTCCAGCCCTGCCGCTCAATGCTGAGAAAACGGAGTACGTTAAAAACGTTCTGGCCCGCATTAGCCAATAAATTCTAAGAGAGCAATGTCAATGAACACAAACCCTGTACTCAAACTAAATGATAAAGATGATGTCGTCATCGCCAGACAACCGGTCGCCGCCGGTACCTGGCTTCCTGAAGAACAATTGAAAACCCTCAGCGATATCCCCGCCGGTCATAAAATTGCCATTCGTGATATTGCCGCAGGTGAAGCGGTAAAACGCTACGGACAGATTATCGGGTTTGCTACCCAGTCTATTCGTCGTGGTGAGCATATTCATATGCAAAACCTCGGCATGGGCGATTTTGAGCGCGAGTATGGTTGGGGGGAAGACTGTCATACCCTGCCGCCTGCCGGGCACCAGGATACATTTATGGGCATACGCCGGGCCGATGGACGGGCAGCAACCCGCAACTACATTGGCGTACTGAGTTCAGTTAACTGCAGCGCTACCGTTGTCAAAGCCATTGAAGATCACTTTCGGCTTCATGGTCTCGGCGACTATCCCAACGTGGATGGCGTTGTCGCGCTACCGCAAAGTTTTGGTTGCGCCATTGGTTCAAAAAGCGAATCGATGGAGGTCATGCGTCGAACCATGGCGGGTTATGCCACTCATGTCAATTTTGCTGGCGTGATCATCATTGGTCTCGGATGTGAATCCAGCCAAATCAAAGACATGATGAACACCCATGGCTTAAGCGATGGGCCCATGCTGCACAGCTTCACGATTCAGGAGATCGGCGGTACCCGCCATGCTATTGCCAGGGGCATTGAGCTCATCAACGAAATGCTGCCGCAGGCAAACCAGGTACAACGGGAGCCGATTCCAGCGGCAGAAATCATTCTGGCCCTTGAATGTGGGGGGTCAGATAGCTATTCCGGTATCTCTGCCAATCCCGCACTCGGTTACGCGGTTGATAAACTGGTGCAGCAAGGGGGTACCGCAATCCTCTCGGAAACGTCAGAGATCTATGGTGCTGAACATCTCCTGACCCGCCGCGCCGTCAGTCGTGAAGTCGGTGAAAAACTCATCGCTCGTATTCATTGGTGGGAAGATTATTGTCGCCGTACCGGGAGCGAGATGAACAATAACCCCTCAGCGGGTAATAAAGTTGGTGGACTGACCACCATCCTGGAAAAATCGCTTGGGGGAATTGCTAAGGCAGGAACCACAAATTTAACCGCTGTTTATGAATATGCCGAACCGGTAACGGAAAAAGGATTCGTATTTATGGATACTCCCGGGTATGACCCCATTGCGGTCACCGGGCAAATTGCCGGAGGCGCAAACCTGCTGTGCTTCACGACTGGCCGCGGTTCTGCGTTTGGCTCTAAACCCACCCCAAGCCTGAAACTCGCCACCAACAATGCCTTATGGCAACGCCAGCAGGAAGATATGGATATTAATTGTGGCACCATTGTTGAAGGTGAAGAGACAATTGCACAGGTCGGTGAACGTTTATATCAAATGATCCTTGAAATGGCGTCCGGGAAAAAAACAAAAAGCGAAGAGTTTGGTTATGGTAGCCAGGAGTTTGTTCCCTGGACTATCGGTTCCATTATGTAAGTTACCCTGATAATTATAATACCTCGTATCGCCATGCTCATTATTGGGCATGGCAAGGAGCATCTATGTCTCATGTCAATGTCCATACTGAAGAAGAAAAGCTCAAAGCGACAACGGTAAGATGGCGAATATTTATTGTCATGCTTATTCTGGGAGCAATTAACTATATTGACCGCACCTCTTTATCCATTGCCATGCCCTATATTACCGATGAATTCGGTATTACCGACACGCGTGTGGTTGGTGTTATTCACAGTGCATTCTTCTGGGCCTATGCGCTCATGCAAATACCCAGCGGGGTCATTGCTGATAAATTTAAAGCCCGAAATATTATTGCTATCGCCACAATTTTATGGGGTGCATTTCAGGCTATCGCCGCCCTCTGTCATTCTATTTTTACCCTCTCAATTTCACGCATTGGGCTGGGTATCGCCGAGTCCCCCATTATGCCCGCGGGCGCAAAGCTGATGGGGACCTGGCTGACCCCGACTGAACGCGGCCGCGGTTCAATGCTGCTGGATGGCGGTGCGCCGTTAGGTACCGCACTGGGTGCCGTAATCATTGCCGGACTTATTGCTCAGTTTGATTCCTGGCGGATGGCCTTCATCATTGCCGGGGTGGGGACTATCGCTATAGGTTTTCTTGCCTGGTGGTATATTCGTACCTATCCTTCTGAACACCCTGGGATTAACAAAGCTGAACTGGATCATATTACTGAAGCCAATGGAGATTCCACCTCTGGTAAAAAATATCGTCTCGCTGATATCAAACCTTATTTAAAACAACGTAATGTTATTGCGTTAATTTGTGGATGGGTTTGCTATAGCTTTGTCTTCTATGGTCTCATGACCTGGCTCCCGTTATATTTCCAGGCTACCTACGGCTTCGATATTAAGTCTATGGGTGGTGCCATGGCGATTATTTTCCTGCTGTGTTTTGTCGGCCAACTAACCGGGGGCTACATCATGGATAAATGGCGCAGTAAAGGCGGTAAAACCAGCCGCGTTATGCATACCATGCTGTCGATTTCAGCCATTACTGCTGGCATAGGAATATTTCTTTGCGCGCAAAGCAGTACGCCAGGCATCGCGATTACGCTTCTCACTATCGCCCTGTTCCCCCTGCGCTGGGCAAGCGTTTACTGGTCTATTCCGGGCCTTCTCGGCGCTCAATCCGTAGCAGGGACTATCTGCGGCACCATGAACTTTACCAGCAATCTGTTCGCCGCCATCCTGCCGATTTTTATCGGTTTCCTTGTGCAATTCACCGGTAATTATTACGCCGCAATGATGTTCTTCGCCCTCGCAGCGGTGGGGTATCTGGTTTGCTCTTTGTGCATCAATTTCGATAAGAAAATGGAAATTTCAGAGCAGTAACTCTCTCATCCACGGCCTGGCAACAGGCCGTTTTATCCATCAGGAATGCTTGATGTTCAATCTACAAAACTATATTGCCGTGGACTGGGGTAGCAGCAATCTGCGCCTGTGGCTATTTCAGCAAGGTGAAGCGATCTGGACTTATCATAGTCGCGAAGGGGTAACCCACCAACAACCGGGAGCGTTTAAAGAGCTCTGGCTCACCATCCTCTCACGGTGTCCGCATCCCCTGGCCCCTGACACCATTGTCATCATGAGCGGCATGATCGGTAGTAATCTCGGCTGGCTTGCCGTGCCCTATATTCCCTGTCCGACATCCGTTTCAGCGCTCTCCTCAAACCTGACGCCGGTCGAAAATGCCGGGCCTCTACCGGTGTGGATTGTCCCCGGGCTCCAGCTCAACGGCCCGGAACATTTCAACGTGATGCGTGGAGAGGAAACGCAACTCCTGGGCGCACTGAATGTAGAGGAGTGGTATGTCTTTCCCGGCACCCACAGCAAATGGGTACGCATGGAGAGGGAGCGCATCGGTGATTTTCAAACCATCATGACCGGGGAGTTCTTTCACTTGCTAAGCCACTACTCCGTGCTGTCCCAGCCACAAGACGGGCATCGGGAAGATCACCAGGCATTTCTTGATGGCGCACGACTGGGAGCACAAGAGTGCTGCCTGTCGCGAGGAACCTTTGCGCTGCGCGCACGTATGCTCTGCGGCGCCCTGCCTTCTGACGCTCTGCATAGCGCCCTCTCTGGACTGCTGATTGGTCACGAAGTCGCCCGGATGTACGAGCAATACGCCATTTCATCCACGGAAAGCGTAGTTCTGGTCGGTAACGATGCGCTACTGGCGCGATACCAAAGCGTTTTTACCCTTTTTGGCCTCACCTGTCGCCCCTTCAGCGGTGAAGCGGCCTTTCTTAACGGCATCAGGAGACTTCTTCATGACCACATCTGACTCTCTTCCTCTGGTCGCCATCCTGCGCGGGGTAACCCCAGATGATGTACTGGTGCACATGGCGGAACTGTATCGTGCGGGTTTTACGCAGGTAGAGATCCCGCTTAATTCCCCCAACTGGCAACAAAGTATTGTGCTTGCCGTAAAACATTACGGCGACCGGATGCGAATCGGCGCCGGTACGGTAACCACCCCGCGAGAGGTCGCCATACTAAAAGAGGCGGGCTGCGAATTTATCCTTACACCCAATACCGATATCTCCGTCATCAAGGCCGCGACATCTGCGGGAATGGCTACCTGTATCGGCTGTCTGACGGCCAGCGAGGCGTTGACCGCCCTCAGGCATGGCGCCAGCATGCTGAAGATCTTCCCTGCAGGTGATGTCGGGCCTGGCTACATTCGCTCGCTTCGGGCAATACTGCCGTCGAACACCCGACTGTACGCTGTGGGTGGCATCACCGCGACAAATCTCGCAGATTATCTCCGGGCCGGTTGCGAAGGGGCGGGATTAGGGAGCGATCTGTATCGTGCTGAACAGTCCCAGGCGGAAACCGCGGAAAAAGCGCAACGCTTCATCCACGCCTGGCGCGCCTGGCAGGCCTGAAATAAAAAAGCCCGGCATAAATGCCGGGCAACGTTACCCATACTCATCACTCAGGCATTCTGCAGGATGGGTTTCTTTTTCTCGCGACGAATTTTACGTTCTTCAAAGACCGCGACGATGGCCATCAGGCAGATACAGCCGATAGCTGCCGCATCCAGCGCCGCAAAGGTACCCGCCCAGCCAGTCAGGCCAAAGACCGGCGTGCCGTCGGCAATCATCCCCAGTCCCAGTTTGGCAAAGCTGTCGCCTATCAGATAAGCGAAGGTGCCTTTGATACCGTCCGCCGCGCCGATGGCTTTTTTCGGGACGAAGCCCACCGCCGCCACGCCGATCAGCAGCTGCGGGCCAAAGACCAGGAAGCCTAAGGCAAACAGCGACATCAGATAGACATACTGGTTGCTGGCATGCTGGTAAACACCCAGGGTGGCGATGATTAACGCCAGCGCGATACAGGCCACCAGCGCACGACGGCCGTTCGCCAGATCCGACAGCCAACCCCACAGCAGCGTGCCGACCAGCGCCCCGACTTCAAACAGGGTAAAGCCCTGAATCGCCACCTCTTTGGAAAGCTTCAGCTCCTGGAAGGCATAGACCGTCGACCACTGATCGATACCGATGCGCACCACATAGAGGAAGATGTTGGAGAAGCACAGCAGCCAGATGACTTTGTTTTTCAGGACATACTCGACGAAAATCTGCCATTTGGTCATGGCGTTCTCTTCCGTCTCTTTATCCTCTTCGCTGATCTCTTCGCCAAACAGCTCTTCCGCGTTACCGAGGCCGTAAGATTCCGGAGAGTCGCTACCAAAACGCAGACCGATAAAGCCGACAATCAGCGCAATAATCGACGGGAAGATGAACATGCCGATGACGTGGCCGTCGAACAAATAGTTCGCGCCAAACAGCGCCACGCCCGCAGCGCCCGCGCCGCCGAGGTTGTGAGAGATATTCCAGAAGCCGAGGAAGGTGCCGCGCTTACGACGTGGCGTCCATTTGGTAATGGTCGAATAGCTACACGAACCGCCGGTGCTCTGGAAGAAACCGCTCAGCGCATAGAAGGCGATCATCAGGAACAGACTGGTTGAACCGGCCCCCATACTGGCGCTAAAGCCGAGCATACAGATGGCGGAGAGGATCAGCATAAACGGCAGGAACTGCTTGGTGTTTTTACCGTCTGCGTAGTAAGACACCAGCGTTTTACCCACGCCGTAGGTGATCGAGAAGCCAAGGCCAATCATCCCCAGCTGGGTCATGCTCAACCCGTAGGTGGAGATCATATCGTTCTGGGCAATGTTAAAGTTTTTGCGGATCAGATACATCGTCAGGTAGCCAATAAAGACCACCAGATAGGACTGCATGAACGGTTTGAACCACATTTTACGCCGCACATCGAGCGGCAGATCCAGGGTCGGCTTGCGCACCTGGTTTAGAAAGGCCAGCATAGGACACTCCGGGCTAATTTTTATACCTGCGAATGGCAGGCATTGTAAAAAGCCGCGCTGCGACTGGCCTGAGACAGTGTCCAGGCGGAACCGGGAAAATTTCTTAGTTTTGCCTCGCTCGGGGTAAAAAGGAGAGACAGGTCACGCTTCGCTGGCGGTTCTGGGTGCCTGAGCGTTTAAAAATGGCAGCAGCAGCAACGCGGAAATGCCGGCGGCAATAGCGATGACCACGAAAAAACCGCTCCAGTGCCAGATTTCCATAATCTGCGCCAGCGGCCAGCCGGACAGCGACGCCCCGAGATAGGCAAACAGCCCGACAAACCCGGTTGCCGCGCCCGCCGCTTCTTTGTGGGAACACTCCGCCGCCGCCATGCCAATCAGCATCTGGGGGCCAAACACAAAGAAACCGGTGGTAAAGAAGCAGGCCGCCTGCATCACATAGCTGGCGAAAGGCATCAGCCACAAACCGCCGACCGAGAGCAAAATACCGGCGGCGAAAATCAGGTTCATCGGTCCACGGTTGCCGTTAAACAGCTTATCCGAGCCCCATCCCGCCACCAGCGCGCCAATAAAACCACCCAGTTCGAACATCGTTACCGCCGAATTAGCGGTCACCAGATCGACGCCCAGCGTCTCCGACATATACAGGTTGCCCCAGTCGTTAATCGCCGCCCGCACCACGTATACCAGCACGTAGCACAACGACAGCAGCCAGATATAGGGATTGAGCAGTACGTATTTGGTAAGAATCTCTTTGCGCGTCAGACCCGCCCCCTCCTGCTGCTGGGCAATCTCCAGCTCGTCATGCCGCCAGTCGCCCACCGCAGGCAGCCCGACGACCTGCGGCCGGTCGCGCAGTCGCCAGCAGAGGAACAGCCCGGCGAGAATCGCCAGCATCCCGGCAATCATCATCCCGGTACGCCAGCCGTAGTGTAGCGCCGCCGCGCCGACCACCATCGGAATCAGCGCCCCGCCGACGTTATGCGCGGTATTCCACAATGCCCACCAGCCGCCGCGCTCGGTTCGCGAATACCAGGCCGTCAGCAGACGGGCGCACACCGGCGACCCCCAGCCCTGGAAAAAGGCGTTCAGCGCCCACAGCAGGGCGAACGCCCATAGCGAGGTGGAGAAGCCAAACAGAATATTGACCACGCCGGTGGCGATAAGGCCCAGCCCCATAAAATAACGGGCGTTGGAACGGTCGCTGACGATGCCGGAGAAAAACTTCGACAGCCCGTAGGTGATGTAAAACAGCGTCGCCAGCAGGCCAATATCGCTGCGGGTCAGGACGTTGCTGGCGAGAATTTCCGGCACCGCGGCGTTAAAGCTTTTGCGCGTGAAATAAAACAGGGCATAGCCCAGCCAGATGGTCAGCAGAATATGACGCCGCCAGTAGCGATAACGCTCATCCAGCGCCTGCTTATCGGTAACCGGCGCGGCATCGGGCGGGGATTTCAGAAAGCTCAGCATCATGACTCCTCAAACATAACGGCGCGGCAGGCTGACGCAGACACGGGTGCCGTGCGTGCAGGAGATAGTGAGCGTACCGCCCAGCGCCGTCACGCGTTCGCGCATACCGGTCAGACCAAAGCCCTGCTGCCCGGTACCCGGCGGCAGCCCGCAGCCATCATCCTCAAGTACCAGCATCAGCCGTTGATCCTGCTGCCAGCCCTGCAGCGTCACCGCGCTGGCGCTGGCATGTTTGACGATATTATTCAGCCCTTCCTGACAGACGCGGAACAGCGTCACGCGCTGGTTTTCGCTCAAGGCGGCCTCATCAATGCGCCAGTCGAGATGGCTGATGATCCCGCGATCTTCCAGCTCCATTTCGCGCATCAGCGAACGTACCGCCTGTTCAAGGGTCAGATCGTCGAGCTGACGCGGGCGCAGCCGACCCAGCAGCCGACGAACCGAGTCGTAAACCCCTAGCGAAAGCTGCTCAATCAGCTGACCGCTCTGTTTCACGCCGCCGTTTTCCGGCGCCAGACGCTGCACAATCCCGGCCTGGGTGCGAATCGCGGTGATGGTCTGGCCAATATCATCATGCAGCTCGCGCGCCACGTCCCGGCGCACGCTCTCTTCCGTTTCCAGCAGCCGCTCCGCCAGCCGCCGGTTACGCGCCAGCTCGCTTTGCAGCGACTGGTTCAGCTCGCGCAGACGCTGAATTCCGGCGCCAAGCAGCAGCCCGGTCAGGCTCTGCGCCAGCAGTGAGAGCAGCAAATCCACCGGATGATCGTGCCAGGTCTGGCTGGCGATTAACGCGATAGCGTTCATCAGCGCGGCGATCAGCGCCCCCTGCCAGCCGTAATGCCAGGCTAAAGCGATGATCGGCAGCGCCAGGCAGAAAGGGGTAAAACGCGAGAGCTCGGCGGGCAGTCCCAGCTGTAGCCAGAGGCTGACGGTAAACAGCAGCAGATACCAGATAAGATGCCGCCCTCGCCAGTTGACCGGCTGTGAAACCAGCGATGGCCCCAGCGGTCGCCAGACGGTGCTGGTGAGATAGTGCCAGATAACCAGGCAGGTCGGGGCCAGCGTCAGGCCGCCGGTTAACGTCAACAGCAGCGCGTTCAGTCCGTCGCTCCCTTCGCTCATCCACGGCAGTGATTGCAGCAGCGCGGCGGCAATCAGCGCCCCGCCCTGACGCAGCAATGTGAGCCAGTCGCGCTGGTGACGATAGCGTGAAATGAGCGCCACCGGCAGCAGCGCCAGCACGCTACCGATCATCAATATTATCGGATGCGCCAGCGCCACTTCCTGCGCCAGCCAGAAGATCAACAGCCATTCAGCGCCCAGTAACACCGGCCAGTAGCCGCGCGGACACTGCAGCATCAAACCCAGCCGCAGGCCAAAGGGGAACAGCAGGACGGCAAGATCCGGTCGTTCGACCAGGTGCAGGCTGATGCTCCACAGGCAGAACCACGCGGCGGAGAAAATACAGAAGCAGCCAGCCACCGAAAGCAGCCGGGAGAGGAACGGTCTCATTGCCAGCTATCGAACATACGCCGCGCCAGCTCAACATCGTTGCTGACGCCCAGCTTTTCCAGCAGATTGGCGCGATGCACGTGTACGGTTTTTGGCGACAATGCCAGCTCAGCGGCGATCTCTTTCACCGCCATCCCCTGCGCCAGCTTTTCTGCGACCTGCCGCTCGCGGCGGGTGAGCGGATCCTGGCGGCCTGCCGCCAGCTTCATGGCGATGTCCGGCGTCAGGTAACAACCGCCGGCCGCCACCGTTCTGACCGCGGCGATCAGCTCATCCGGGCTACAGCGTTTGGAGAGAAAACCGCGGGCGCCGGCATTCAGCGCCTGTTCCACCAGCGCCGGACTGTCGTGAACAGAGAGCATGATGGTCGCCATGCCTTTAGGCAACTGGCTGAGCAGCTCAAGTCCTGACATATCCGGCATCGAAATATCACAAATACAGACCTGTACGCCGCGCCCGGGCAGCCCCGCCAGCGCTTCGCGGGCGGAACCAAATTCGGCAACCACCTGAAAGTCGGCTTCCAGCCCCAGCAGCTGCGCAAAACCGGAGCGGACGATAAGATGATCGTCGATAAGGGCAATGGTGGTCATGGCGTTTCCTGGCGGGTTAAAAAACGCGCTTACCTTAACGATATAAACGGCATCCTTCAAGCGGCGTCTGCGCTGGTGACATCTGCTTCCCCCAGCCACTGACTTAAGTCAGTAACCGGGGATTCTCAGACTTGCCGCCTTGATGCCACTTGAATGATTTTGTTTATCGCGCGTTGTTGTTCAATCCTTGAGCAGGATTATCCGCCTCAGGCGATACCGGTGGTCACCGTGAAAGTCCGGGTTTGCTGCGGCGCCAGTGAAATCAGGCTGCCATTACGCTGAGCCGCCAGGAATCCCTCGGGCCGACAGGTGGCGGGCAGCGCGAAAGCAGCAACCTGCTGATCGCCGTTATAGAGGATCCAGCGGGTAACATAATTGAACTCGGTGCTAGAGAACCGCGTGACAAACGTGGTGCCATCCGGCGCTATCATGCGAAATTCCGGGCTATCGGTGTAGCGATCCAGCTGATCGGCAAAAAAGACGATTTCCGGGTCGTAATATTGAGGCTCGCACAACGCGGTCAGGGACGCTTCGCCTTGCAGGAGACGCTGATTGAACGCCAGCCACGATTCCGTCGGCTGCACGTGGGCAGGTACCGATTCGCGCAGCGAGAGCGCTTCGTCAGGGATATTCTGGCTGAAGGTCGCCTGCGCCACATAGGCATAGTTCATATGGCACATGTACTGCAGCGGCATGGCGACAGAGGCAAGATTGGTCACCGCCATCTGGATATCAAACAGCGCGCTGGCTCGCCGTAAGGCCACCGTCGGCCGCGCCTCATAGTGATGACCAAAGCCCATCACGTATTCATAGCGCCCCGCCACGCGCAGGCAGTCTGCCTCCAGTTCAAGCCAGGCTTCATCCATGGCCGCACAGGCCATTTCACCATGCAGCGGGTGAGTATCCTGCGGCGACGGACAGCCGTTCGCCAACAGCCCTGAGTGGAAAGCGAAACAGCCATAGGTGGCCACCACCTCCGCTGCCGGCTTCGGCTCGCTGAACATATTGCGCATGGTCAGATCGCGGCCATCAAACTCAGCATCCCAGATCATTTGCCCCAGCCAGGGCAAAATCACCAGATAACCGCGCGCGTTTTCCACCCGCAGCCCCTCTACGCCGCTGGCATAGCGGAAAGCCGTCACCGTGAAGTCATCATTCGCCAGCAGCGTGCGCGGTTGCTCGCTAAAGAGCTGGCGCCATAAAGGTAAGCGTGTCGTCATGATCGTTCTCCTCAGGATGCCGTCGCTTCAGTCAGCGCCCGGCGAACTTTGCATTCGCGCCAGAAATAGATGCCGACATAGATGAAGCACAGCATCGGTACCAGGAAAGAGACCTGCAGCGAGTGGAACATATCGGCGACAAAGCCCTGAATCGCAGGGACGACGGCGGCGCCAATAATCGCCATCACAATGACCGCACCGGCCATTTCAGTGTGTTCGTTATCCACCGTATCGAGCGTACCGGCATAGATGGTTGCCCAGCACGGTCCGAACAGCACGCTCACCAGCACCGCCACGTAGACCGCGCTAAAGCTCGGCGCCAGCGCCACATACGCAAGGAACAGTGCGCCGATAACCGAGTAGAGAATCAGCACCTTTTCCGGCGTGAAGCGGGTCATTAAAATGTTGGCGATAAACTTGCCAATAAAGAAGCAGGCAAAGCTGTAGACCATAAACGTTGAGGCATCACGCTCGTTGATATCACCCAACTCCAGCGCAAGGCGAATGGTGAACGACCAGACGGTAACCTGCATACCGACATACAGGAACTGGGCGGCAATTCCGCGACGAAAACGTGCGTTGGTAGCCAGGTAGCGCAGCGTGTCGGCCGCCGACGGGCGTTTATGGTTCGCCGTCTGCGCAACTTTACAGGTCGGGAAGCGCGTCAGCAGGAACAGCACCATGACCACCACCAGCACCATGATCATGTACTTGTAAGGCTCAAGGGTGTTTTCCAGCATCAGGACTTTAAAGTTATGGATCTGCTCGGCATTCATGCCAGCCATCTGTTTTTCCAGACTTTCGCCATCGGAAAAGACCAGATATTTACCCAGCAAAATACCGGCTGCCGCGCCAATCGGATAAAAGGTCTGGCTGATGTTCAGGCGCAGCGTGGCATGGCTTTTCGGGCCGATCATCGAACTGTAGGTGTTCGCTGCCGTCTCAAGAAAGCTCAGGCCGATGGCAATCGCGAAAATCGCGGCCAGGAACATGGTGTAGGTTGCCATGTGCGAAGCCGGGAAAAAGAGCGTGCAGCCGACGATATACAGCGTCAGTCCGGTGAGAATAGCGACCTTATAGCTGGTTTTTTTAATCACTAACGACGCCGGGATCGCAATTAAAAAATAACCGCCATAAAATGCGCTCTGGACCAGCGCGGAGGCAAAGTTACTTAATGCAAACACGCTTTTAAACTGCGTAATTAAAATATCATTTAAGGCCGCAGCACATCCCCATAAAGGGAATAAGCAGGATAACAAAATAAACTGGAACAGAGGTGTTTTGTTCAGATAGCCGTCAGGCATCTGAATGATGTTTTTATCGTTCATAGTGCTACCTTTTACAGTGCAGAGTGATTATTCGTTTAACGACAGATATTCATTAAACTGCTCGATACTGGGATAAGACGATTGCGTGCCTTTCCCCGTGACGCTAAAGGCGGCAAAGAGAGCGGCTTTTTTCATGGCGGATTCAACATCTCCGCTCTGGACGTAATAGTGAGCAAAACAACCGATAAAGGCATCGCCTGCGCCGCTGGTATCTACCGCGCTGACTTTAAATGCCGGGACATGCACTTCCTGAGTGCGCGTCATCCACAGCGCGCCCTTCTCACCCATGGTCACAATAATATTGTTGAGGCCTTTTTCAACGAGGCTGCGGGCGGCGGCACGAATATTGTCGTAAGTATCAACAGGCAGGCCGGTTAATATTTCCAGCTCGGTCTCATTGGGAACAAAGAAATCACATTTACAGGCATAAGACATATCTAATTCGCGCAACGCGGGCGCCGGATTTAATAACACTTCAATGCCGTGCTTTTTACCAAATTCGATAGCGTGGTAAACCGTTTCCAGTTGAACCTCAAGCTGCAACACAATCAGCTGGCATTTTTTTAAATCCTCGGCGGCGCGATCGATATCTTCAGGAGAGAGGAACTTGTTGGCGCCTTTAATAATAAGAATGCTGTTGCTGGAGTTGGCATTCACAAAGATCGGCGCCACGCCGCTGCTGGTACAAGGGACTTTCTCAACATAAGTGGTATTGATGCCCCAGGACTCAAGATTGCGAATCGTGTTATCCGCAAAGATGTCATCTCCCACCTTGGTCAACATCAGCACTTTCGAATTAAGCTTAGCGGCGGCAACGGCCTGGTTGGCCCCTTTCCCGCCGCAGCCAATTTTGAACGCCGGCGCCTCAAGGGTTTCCCCCTCTTTCGGCATCTGGTTGGTGTAGGTGATGAGGTCCACCATGTTGGAGCCAATAACCGCGATATCCATTTTACTACCTCTCAGAAACAATCACACAACAATGATATTATCGTAACATTATCATGTTACTTTAGTACCATTTGTGACCATGATCGCGATTGCAGTATCATTTCTTGTTTATTTATCATCCAGGAAAATGTGGGCAATCGAGAGGGAAAGAAAAATAAAAATCAAAAACAACAAGATAAGAAACTGAAAATAAAGAGATTATATTAATAAAAACGAGATCGGTCAGACTTTTAATTCTCAAGGGGCCGCAGTATAGTAATGTGAATGCATAATGTTTCAGCAGGGACAAAAATGTTACCAAAGGAACATTTGCCAAATGAATTGCGGAGAGTGTGAATGGAGACCAAGCAAAAAGAACGTATACGTCGTCTGATGGAACTGCTGAAGAAAACCGACCGAATCCATCTTAAAGACGCCGCGCGTATGCTGGAGGTCTCTGTGATGACGATTCGTCGGGATCTCAGCCAGGAAAACGACGAACCGCTGCCGCTCACGCTATTAGGCGGCTACGTGGTGATGGTCAACAAACCCTCATCGCCTTCCGTCACGCCAGCGCTGGCGACAAAACCGGCCCATCATCGCGACGAACTGCCCATTGCCATCCTCGCCGCCGGCCTGGTCAGCGAAAACGACCTGGTCTTTTTTGATAACGGCAGCGAAATGCCGCTGGTCATCAATATGATCCCCGATGACATTACCTTTACCGGTATTTGCTATTCACATCGGGTGTTTATGGCCTTAAATGAAAAGCCCAATGCCACCGCCATCTTATGCGGTGGCACCTATCGGGCGAAGAGCGATGCCTTCTACGATACCGGCAACCCTTCGGCGCTGGATTCACTCAATCCGCGTAAAGTGTTTATCTCCGCCAGCGGCGTTCACGAACATTTTGGCGTCAGCTGGTTTAACCCCGACGACCTCGCCACGAAACGTAAAGCGATGGATCGCGGCCTGCGGAAAATCCTGCTCGCGCGCTACGCGCTGTTCGACGATGTTGCGCCTGCCAGTATAGCGCCGCTGCCGGCATTTGATGTGCTGATCAGCGATCGCCCGTTACCGGCAGACTATGCCACGCACTGCCGGAACGGGTCGGTAAAAGTCATCACGCCGGACTCTGAAAGCGAATAACTGAGCGTCATCCCACCAGGCGTAGATTGTTGCAGCCAGTCTGGACGCGAGCAGCGCGGAAAAACCAGAGCGTACCGCAGTACGTGCACTGCCCATGGCCAAAATGGCAAATAAAATAGCCTGATGGGGCAGGCTCTTACTCAAAGAAGACGGCAATTTTATTAAACATGGAAGGATCGGACTGATTACGCGCCACCTTCTCCACATCTTCCAGTTTTTCAATCTGACTGATCATCTGCCCCAGCCGCTGGTCATCGTTCACCAGCAGCCAGATGCGGCTGTGGTTGCTGTTCTGAATCGGCAAACAGAGAATGCCTTCCACGTTGAACGCGCGGCGGGCAAACAGGCCACAAACGTGGGTCATCACTCCCGGATGGTTGCGAACGGTGAGTTCCAGAATAACGTTGTCATGAGTCTGCTGTTGCATGGTTTATTCCCCCACCATTTCTGTATTTGCCGCTCCCGGCGGAACCATCGGATAGACTTTTTCTTCCGCATCAATACGCACATGAATCAGCGCCGGACCGGGACGATCGATGATCGCCTGCAGCGCCGCCTGCGGGTCAGCTTCGTGATTTAAATCGCAGGTTTGCAGACCAAATCCGGCGGCGATCTGCATAAAGTTAATCATTCCGGGATAGGTGGCAGCAAATACCCCCTGCTGATAGAACAGGCTCTGTTGCTGATAGACCAGCCCCAACGCTTCGTTATTCATCAGGATGATTTTCACATCCAGCTGGTTTTCTGCCGCGGTGGCCATCTCCTGAATGTTCATCATCAGGCTGCCGTCACCGGAGAAGCAGATGACTTTGCGCTGTGGATTAGCCAGCGCCGCTCCGACCGCTGCCGGCAGACCGAATCCCATGGTTCCCAGCCCGCCGGAAGTCAGCCATTGACGCGGGCGATTCAGCGGATAAGCCTGCGCGACCCACATCTGATGCTGACCGACATCGGTGGTGACGATCGCCTCATCATTGACGCAGGCGGCAACGGCGTTGATCAGGCCGTAATGGGTGAGCGGGTCGCTCTCCTGCGGAATCGGGGACGGAAACTCACGCTGCAGATCCGCCACCATCTGGCGCCACTCGTCGCGCGGCTGGGCGGCGACCTGCGGCGTCAGCTGCGCCAGAACGTCGGCCACATCCCCTTGAATCGCCACGTGCGGCTGCTTGATTTTACCCAGTTCGGAACGGTCGATATCAACGTGAATAATTTTCGCGTTCGGGCAGAACTGCTCGGTTTTACCAATCGCCCGGTCATCAAAACGCGCGCCTAAAACAACCAGTAAATCCGCTTCTTGCAGAATAAAGTTGGTGCTGCGCGCGCCGTGCATACCCAGCATGCCCAGCGACAGCGGATGCGCCTTCGGCAGCATCCCCAGCGCCATCAGGGTCATGGTGGTAGGCAGGTTCGCTTTTTCCGCCAGCGCACGCACCTGCTCAGGGGCGTTAATCACGCCGCCGCCCAGATAAAGTACCGGGCGCTTAGCCGCATTGATCATGGCGGCCGCGTCGTGGACGCTGGCGCTGTCAAATGTCGGCGGTGTGGTGCGCGCACCCGGCTCCGGTAACGCCTCCAGCTCGATGGTCGCCGTCTGCACATCCTTAGGAATATCTATCCACACCGGACCCGGGCGGCCGGACTGAGCGATGCGAAAAGCATCGCTCATCACCTGCGGCAGTTCAGCAATATCGCGGACCAGGTAGTTATGTTTGGTGATGGGGATAGAGATACCGTAGGTGTCGACTTCCTGGAACGCATCGGTCCCGATCATCGATGCCGGAACCTGGCCGGTAATGCACACCAGCGGAATCGAGTCCAGACGCGCATCGGCGATGGCGGTGATCAGGTTGGTGGCGCCCGGGCCGCTACAGGCCATACAGACCGCCGGTTTGCCCTCGGTACGCGCCATCCCCTGAGCGATAAAGCCCGCGCCCTGCTCGTGACGCGCCAGAACGTGGCGAATCTGCGTGCTTTGGCTTAATGCGTCATAGATGGGAAGGATAGAGCCGCCCGGGATGCCCGCAACGGTCGTGATCCCCTGGCGTTCCAGTAAATGAATAACTAACTGTGCGCCGGTAAAGCGCATTTTTTCTGATGTTGTGCCCGAACTTGCCATGCTCCAGTCCTTTTATTTTGAGCCGACTTACCGGGCGAGTGTCGAAAAAAAACCCCGCTCGGTTTGCGCCGGCGGGGTTTGGAATCGTGTTGTTCCGGACCCTACGGCGCATTGCCGACGACGACCACCACACGCACGACGACCACCGCGGCAGGCGCGGTTTTTAGTAGAGTCGAAGTCAGAATGGAAGCGTTCATTAGGGACCTGTTGTGTCGAAAATTTAACTGAATTTATACAAACACAGCCGCCGCCATTAAACAACGGATTTATTTTCATCCACGAGGATTTGTGTGAAGGATCACAATTTCTTACCGGTCGAAAAAAACAAAAAACCCCGCCGGAGCGAGGTTTTTCTCAGCATGTTTACGGCTGGTAACCGCAAGTACACTGTATTACGTCAACGCTGAAAGTATACGCGCGCGCAGGCGTTCACGCAATTTTCACCCCGGTTTTTGCCAAAGTAGAGTATGGATGGCGAGCGCAATTTTGTCGAGAAAATACTGTTTATATATACAGTATTTGTTTATACTGAAAACGTTCACGTTGTGTCATTCGGGGCCGCATGTATCACCGGCGCAATAAAGTCCTGGCTGAAACGGGTGGTGCCGTCAGCGCCTTAACCCCGAGAGAGCACACTGTGTTACGTCAACAAATACGCTAATGTCTTCTGGGCACGGCAACGTGTCCCGGTAGTCGGCGTATACCCTGGCTGGCAACAGGCGGCGGAAAGGTACGCCAGCCGGTCGTGCTCCTGTACCAGAGGAGACGCGTATGGGTGCCATGGATATTATTGTTCTTATCCTGAAACTCATGGTTGCCGTGTTGCAACTGCTTGATGCTGTCCTGAAACAGCTGCGCTGATTCAGGTTCAAGTCGCACCTGAGAGGGGCGGGAAACCGCCCCTCTACAGGCGGTTCCCATTAACCTTATGCTGACTTGCTGGAGAAAATCATGCCACCGCTGTTGATTGCCGCCACGACCCCCGACGACCCCGGGTTTCTGGCTTTGCGCAGTGAAAGCCTCGCCCAACATTTCAATATGCTGCGCCGCCTGGCGGAGAACTGGCAAAGCGGGAAAAACCGCTTTAGTGCGCCGGGTGAAAAACTGCTGGGTGCCTTTGTCGGCGGGCAGCTGGTGGGAATTTGCGGGCTGAATGTTGACCCCTTCAGCCCGCAGCTGCGAACCGGGCGCATCCGCCATTTATACATCAGCGATGCCTTTCGTCGGCGGAATATTGGTCAGCAGCTGCTGGTGGCCGTCATCACCCACTCCGGCACCTGGTTTGATTTTCTCAACACTCACGCGCCGTCGTCGGCGTGGCCATTTTATGAATCGCTTGGATTTCGTCCGGTTTATGATGAGCCGCGGGTCACTCATCGCCTGTTCTGCTCACTTTAAGCGCGGCTGGCCGGGTGAAAATGCCCGTGTTACAGTTCCAGGACCCGGCCACTCACCAACACACCTGCCATGACGATAACCGTTTTCTGCGTTCTGCTGTTCGCCGCCCTGCTGCATGCCAGCTGGAATGCTATCGTCAAAGCAAGTGGAGATAAGCTGTACGCGGCGATCGGCGTGAGCGGCTCCGCCGCGCTGACCGCCCTGGTTGCATTGCCTTTCGCGCCGCAGCCCTCCCTGGCCAGCGTGCCGTATCTGGTGCTTTCCAGCGCACTGCAGGTGGTGTACACCGTTCTGGTCGCCAAAACCTACCAGGTCTCCGACATGAGTCAGACCTATCCACTGATGCGCGGCACCGCGCCGCTGCTGGTGGCGGTGATTAGCGTCGCATTCCTCGGCGATACGCTGTCGCCGCTGGCATGGACAGGGATTGGCGTAATTTGTCTGGCGATCCTCGCCATGGCCTGCAACGGCCGGACCCGCTCCGGCTACGGCATCACCCTCGCGCTGATCAACGCCTGTTTTATCGCCGGCTATACGTTGGTTGATGGTACCGGCGTGCGGTTGTCGGATACAGCGCTGGGCTACACGCTATGGTCCTTTTTTATGAACGGCTGCTGTCTGCTGAGCTGGTCGATGATCTACCGGCGCCAGGAAGCCAGCCGCTATCTGCGCCAGCACTGGAAAAAAGGCGCCATCGGCGGCCTGAGTACGATGGGATCATACGGCCTGGCACTGTGGGCGATGACCCAGGCACCGCTGGCAGTGGTAGCCGCGCTGCGAGAAACCTCGATTTTATTCGGCGCCGTCATCGCGTTGGTGCTGCTCAAAGAGAAGCTTATCGCCCTGCGAATCGTCGCCGCCTGCGGCATTGCGGCGGGGGCTATTCTGCTGCGTCTGTCCTAACGCAGAATGGCAACATTTGTTGCCGATTATTGTTTACAAAACCTGCCTGAAATCCCTCTCCAATCATCGTCATATAGTTGTACTGTCATTTTTATGTGGTAGATTCCTCCAGCATTTAAGGGATGTGCCAGTCACATATTCTTCATTTACCCATACTCACAAAGTATTCATCGACATGAAACGGCATAAGAACTTCACTTTGTTGTTGATGCTGGTACTGCTGGTGGCCGTTGGCCAGATGGCGCAGACCATTTATATCCCGGCGATCGCCGACATGGCTATCTCGCTGAACGCCCGTGAAGGGGCCGTGCAGAGCGTAATGGCGGCCTATTTGCTGACCTATGGCGTCTCTCAGCTCTTTTATGGCCCGCTGTCTGACCGCGTAGGAAGACGTCCGGTGATCCTCATCGGGATGTCTATCTTTATGCTGGCGACGCTGGTTGCTATCACCACCCACAGCCTGACGGTGCTGATTATCGCCAGCGCCATCCAGGGTATGGGAACCGGCGTCGGCGGGGTCATGGCGCGCACGCTGCCGCGCGATCTGTATGAAGGTGCCCAGCTCAGGCATGCCAACAGCCTGTTAAATATGGGCATTTTGGTCAGCCCGCTGCTGGCGCCGCTGATTGGCGGTATCCTCAATACGCTGTGGAGCTGGCGCGCCTGCTACGCTTTCCTGCTGATTTTGTGCGCGGGCGTAACCTTCAGCATGGCGCGCTGGATGCCTGAAACCCGTCCGGCTGGCGCACCGCGCTCCCGGCTGGCGACCAGTTACAAAACGCTGTTCGGCAATACCGCGTTCAACTGCTATCTGCTGATGCTGATTGGCGGCCTCGCCGGCATCGCCGTGTTCGAAGCCTGTTCCGGCGTGCTGATGGGCGCCGTGCTGGGCTTAAGCAGCATGGCGGTGAGTATTCTGTTTATTCTGCCCATCCCGGCGGCTTTTTTCGGTGCCTGGTTTGCCGGACGCCCGCATAAACGCTTCCCGACCCTGATGTGGCAATCGGTGATTTGCTGCCTGCTGGCGGGCATTATGATGTGGATCCCTGGCCTGATGGGCATCATGACCGTCTGGACGCTGCTGGTGCCCGCGGCGCTGTTTTTCTTTGGCGCCGGCATGCTGTTTCCGCTGGCGACCAGCGGCGCGATGGAACCCTTCCCGTTCCTCGCCGGGACGGCAGGCGCGCTGGTGGGCGGCCTGCAAAACATCGGCTCCGGCGTCCTGGCCTGGCTCTCGGCGATGATGCCGCAGACCGGTCAAAGCAGCCTGGGGTTATTGATGATGCTCATGGGGCTGCTGATTCTGCTGTGCTGGCTGCCGCTGGCTTCGCGCTTCAGCCGCCACCAGCAGCCGGTTTAAGCACCGGAGTCTCCCCGGATAGCGGCCTGCGCCTTATCCCGCGTCCGGGGAAAATCATTGCGCCAGACTTTGTAGCCAGTGAATAAAGGCGTCTATTTTCGGCCACTGGCGCCCCGCTAACGTGGTCACATAGTAGTGCTGGTGGCATTTCAGCGTCATCTCGCCAAAGGGCGCAATCAGCTCTCCGCTCGCCAGACGCTTTTGAACCAGCCGCTTACGCCCCATCGCCACGCCAACATGATTCATGGCAGCAATCACCGCCAAATCTGAGCGATCGAAACCAATACCCGACGATTGCGGCAAGTTAACCCCAAAGTGCTGCGCCCAGCTAAACCATTCGTCGGTGCCAGAATCATTGCTCCAGGCCTGGCGATCGTGCAGCAGGGTGCAATGTTGCAGATTGTCGGGATGTTGCTGGAGCTGATGCTGCCGGGCATAGTCCGCCGTGCAAACCGGGACGATGGCTTCATCCATCAGATAATGGTGGGTTAATTGCGATGAAGGCAGATCGTCGAAATAGAGCGCCAGATCGATACCCGCTCGCTGCATATTCACGTTATCGTTACCGGTCAGAACAGTCAGCGATATCGACGGATAACGGCGGGTAAAGTCCCCGAGCGCCGGTACCAGCCAGCACTGGGCGATCGACGGACGTGAGTAGACGGTCAGCGTACCTGACAGCTCCTGGTTTTTGATATCCAGAATCTCCTGGTTCAGACTGTCCAGCGAGGATTTCAGCGCCCAGAACACCCGCCTCCCCTCATGGGTTAACTCCACTTTCCGATGAGAGCGTACAAAAAGCTGAATACCCAGCTCTTCCTCCAGCTGATTCATCCGGTGGCTCACTGCGCTGGGGGTCAGCGACAGCTCTTCCGCCGCCAGCGCGAAAGATTCATGCCGTGCGGCGACCTCAAAGGTATACAGCTTTGACAACTGCCAGCCGTTGAGCAGCCGGTTGCCTATCTCTTTAGCGACATCCATCGTTCGGTTCCCCTGATTTTTTACCGCTGATTGTAAGAAAAATGGTCACCCGACATGGATTTAAAGATGAAAAAAAGTGACTCATAACGCAAATAAAAGCCATTTTTAGACTTTAATCACCATTTTGATTCAATCTAATTCACCTTAAGCGCCATTTATATCGTTTGTCAGCCGGTGTCGTTTTTCTGTTCAATAACCCCATCTTATTCACGGGCGAGGTGGGGTATGGAATCTCAGATTTGGGTTGTGAGCACGTTATTAATCAGCATTGTGTTGATTGTTTTGACTATCGTAAAACTGAAATTTCACCCCTTTCTGGCGCTGCTGTTAGCCAGTTTCTTCGTCGGCGCAATGATGGGGATGAGCCCACTGGACATGGTCAACGCCATTGAAAATGGGATCGGTGGAACCCTCGGTTTCCTGGCGGCAGTGATCGGCCTCGGCACCATTCTGGGCAAAATGATGGAGATTTCAGGCGCCGCCGAACGTATCGGCCTGACGCTTCAGCGCTGTCGCTGGCTGTCGGTCGATGTGATCATGGTACTGGTTGGCCTGATTTGCGGGATTACGCTGTTTGTCGAAGTCGGCGTCGTGCTGCTGATTCCGCTGGCCTTTTCTATTGCCAAAAAGACCCACACCTCTCTGCTGAAGCTGGCGATTCCGCTGTGTACCGCGCTAATGGCCGTGCACTGCGTGGTACCGCCGCACCCGGCGGCGCTGTTCGTCGCCAATAAGCTGGGCGCCGATATCGGTACCGTGATTGTCTATGGTTTGCTGGTCGGGTTGATGGCCTCACTGGTTGGCGGCCCGCTGTTCCTGAAGCTGCTGGGCAACCGCCTGCCGTTCAAAGCGGTTCCTGCCGAGTTCGCCAATCTGGACGTTCGTCAAGAAGAGACGCTGCCGTCGCTCGCCGCCACGCTGTTGACCATTTTGCTGCCGATCGCTCTGATGCTGGTGAAAACCGTCGCCGAGCTGAATATGGCCAAAACCGGCACGCTGTATATGCTGCTGGAGTTTATCGGTAATCCGATTACCGCCATGTTTATCGCCGTCTTCGTGGCTTACTACGTCCTCGGCATCCGTCAGAATATGGGCATGGCCACGCTGCTGACCCATACCGAAAAGGGCTTTGGTTCTATTGCCAATATCCTGCTGATTATCGGCGCAGGCGGCGCGTTCAACGCGGTCCTGAAAACCAGCGGCCTGGCTGATTCGCTGGCGGTTATTCTCTCCGGTCTGCATATGCACCCGATTCTGCTGGCCTGGCTGGTGGCGCTGATTCTGCACGCGGCGGTGGGTTCTGCCACCGTTGCCATGATGGGGGCCACGGCCATCGTGGCACCGATGCTGCCGCTCTACCCTGGCGTTAGCCCGGAGATCATCGCCATTGCCATTGGTTCCGGCGCAATTGGCTGCACGATCGTTACTGATTCCCTGTTCTGGCTGGTTAAACAATACTGTGGTGCGAGCCTGAGTGAGACGTTCAAATACTATACAACGGCAACATTTATCGCATCCTTACTTGCACTAGCCTGCACGTTCCTGCTTTCTTTCATCATCTGAGCGCAAAGAGACGTAATATGAAAAACGCTGACATGACCACTTTACTTGCCCGGTTTCCTCTGCTGAAGGATCTGGTTGACCTGAAAGAAACCACCTGGTTTAACCCGGCAACCACTTCGCTGGCGGAAGGTTTACCGTACGTTGGCCTGACGGCTGACGATGTTCAGGACGCCCGTGCCCGCCTTGAGCGCTTTGCGCCGTATCTGGCGCAGGCATTCCCGGAAACCGCCGCCACCGGTGGGATTATTGAATCCGAACTGGTCGCTATCCCGGAAATGAAAGCACGGCTGGAGCAGGCGTTTGCCCGGCCCGTCAGCGGCGATCTGCTGCTGAAAAAAGACAGTCATCTGCCGATTTCCGGCTCCATCAAGGCCCGCGGCGGTATTTACGAGGTGCTGACCCACGCCGAAAAGCTGGCGCTGGAAGCGGGGTTACTGACTACCGAAGATGACTATCGCAAGCTGCTGACCCCGGAATTTAAGCAGTTCTTTAGCCAGTACAGCATCGCCGTCGGCTCCACCGGCAACCTGGGGATGTCGATTGGCATCATGAGCGCATGTATCGGTTTTAACGTCACCGTGCATATGTCTGCCGATGCCCGGGCATGGAAAAAAGCGAAGCTGCGCAGCCACGGCGTAACGGTGGTTGAATACGAACAGGATTACGGCGTCGCGGTCGAGCAGGGGCGTAAAGCCGCCGAAGGGGACCCCAACTGCTTCTTTATCGATGATGAGAACTCGCGCACGCTGTTCCTCGGCTATGCCGTCGCAGGCGAGCGCCTGAAAGCGCAGTTTGCCCGCCAGGGACGTGTGGTCGATGCCGATCATCCGCTGTTTGTCTATCTGCCGTGTGGCGTCGGCGGCGGCCCTGGCGGGGTTGCGTTTGGTCTCAAGCTGGCTTTCGGCGACCATGTACACTGTTTCTTTGCTGAACCCACGCACTCTCCTTGTATGTTGCTCGGCGTCCATACCGGCCTGCATGATGAAATTTCGGTCCAGGACCTGGGTATTGATAACCTGACTGCCGCCGATGGCCTGGCCGTGGGTCGGGCTTCCGGATTTGTCGGCAGGGCCATGGAGCGTCTGCTGGATGGCTTCTATACCCTCAGCGACCAGACGATGTACGACATGCTGGGCTGGCTGGCGAAAGCTGAAAATATCCGCCTGGAGCCGTCCGCGCTGGCCGGTATGGCCGGACCGCAGCGCGTTTGCGCCAGCGAGGCATATCAGCAGATGCACGGCTTCACGGCCGGCCAAATGGACAACGCCACGCATCTGGTCTGGGCGACCGGCGGCGGCATGGTGCCAGAGGAAGAGATGGCGCAGTATCTGGCGAAAGGGCGTTAATACCACGGGCTCAACGGCGAATGATAAGCCGTTGGGCCCGCTTTCCGCTATGTCACATTCTGCAGAAATAACGCGATCTGCCGCAGGTGCGTAGCCGCAAACATAAGCGATAGCGAAAGGACGGCGACGGCAATGAAAAACTTGTCACGTATCGCCTGCGGCTGAACAAAATCACTTGCGTCAACATCCATCAGATTACGGCGCCGCGTATAGCCCCAGAGCACAATAGCCGCTATCGCCAGTACGCCAATCGATAGCCAGAACAGCACCCCCGCGCTATGCCAGTTATGTTTGATCGCCAGCGCCATCAGCGCCGCGTAGCCCAGCAACGTTCGAAACCAGGCCAGCGATGTCCGCTCCGGCTGCAGCCCCGGATCGCTTTCCCGCCGCGCCCGGCGCCTATCCGCCATAGAGCACCAGCGCCATCACCACCCCCACCACGATCATCAATAAGACGCTAATGACCAGCAGCGTTCTGGTATAAGGCAGATCCTGCTTCAGGCGCATCGCTTTTTCGTTACTCAGCCAGCGCAGGTAGCCATAAATTGCCAGGCCGCCGGCAAACAGACATAGCAACAGCGCCAGCACTTCGCGAATCAGCGGCGTGGCAAAATCCGGCGCCAGCTGATCTAAGCCAACCCCGGCGGCAAGAAAACCTAATGCCGTGCGGATCCACGCCAGAAAAGTACGTTCGTTGGCCAGCGAGAAGCGGTAATCCGGCGCTTCGCCGACGCGAGAAATTTTCATCAGGGTTCCTTGTTCGTAGCGCGAGCAGGCTTCAGCATAGCGTAATTTGTTACGAACAGGGGAGCAGCGAAAGAACCGGCACCCGATGGATGCCGGTTGAGGCGAGGATTAATGCAGTTCCGGCCAGTAGTCTTTGTTGGCCTCAATCAGGTCGTCGAGAATCGCTTTCGCGACGGATGCGCTCGGCACGGTTTTCGACAGCGTAATCGCCTGCCACAGCTTGTGATAAGAGCGATGTTCCCAGGCATCCACCACCAGTTTCTCCACCGCCACCTGCTGGCTCATCATCCCTTTCTGGAAGTTCGGAATATCGCCGACCGTCAGCGGTTCCGGCCCGTTATGGCCAACCAGGCACGGAATTTCCACCATCGCATCAGCGTCAAAATTATGGATAGCGCCATTGTTCGGTACGATCAGCAGCATGCGCTCCTGGGTGTTGAAGGCAATGGCGGTGGCCAGATCCACGATGTATGAAGCGTGCTCATCGATCTCCAGATCGCCGGCAGAAGATTTACCCGCGGCAATAATTGCCCGACAGGCGCTAAAGACATTTTTCTCGCGGTGATCCATGACCTCGTTAGCGCGGGTACGCGCCGGGTTGGAGTGCTCGACGACGTAATCCGGGAACAGGTAATACTTCAGGTAGGTGTTCGGCATGGTATCCGGATCCAGCGCCTGCACATCTTTCGCCTTGGCAAAGGTATCGTTCCAGCTGGCTTCAGTATGCGGATCGTTAGAAGGCGGCACATAACCATATTTCGCTACATGTTCGCGCAGTTTCGGCATCAGATCATTACCCTGCAGATCCTCAATCGACGTCCACCAGCCGAAGTGGTTCAGCCCGTAGTAACGCACCCGCATCTGTTTACGATCTTTGAGGCCGACAATTTGCGCCATGCGCCCTTCAATGCCGATCGGCATATCGCAGATATTGAGGATTTTCGCATTCGGACGCAGGCGGCGCGTGGCTTCTGCGACGATTGCCGCCGGGTTGGAGTAGTTCAGCATCCAGGCGTTCGGCGAATATTTTTCCATATAGTCCACCAGTTCCAGCACGCCACCGATAGAGCGCATGCCGTAGGCGATACCGCCAGGTCCGCAGGTTTCCTGACCCAGCACGCCGTGGCGCAGCGGGATTTTTTCATCTTTTTCACGCATCGGATATTTGCCAACGCGGATATGCGCCATAACAAAATCCACGTCGGTAAAGGCCGCCTGCGGGTCGGTGGTATAGCTGAACTCAATTTCCGGCGCCTGCTCTTTAAGAATCACTTTACACGCTTCGGCGATGGTCTCCTGACGCGCGCCGTCGTTGTCATAAAATTTCAGTGCCCGCAGCGGGAAACGGTCCTGGTTTGCTAACAACATCAATACGATACCTGGTGTGAATGTACTGCCGCCGCCTGCGATAACAACTGAGAATTTTTTCATGATACTGCCTCCGTCATGGTGGTTTGTTCGGTCTGTAGAGAATTTTTCATCAGGGATTCCAGCTGGTCGCGAACCTGGGGAACATGCAGGCCCACGATGACCTGAATCCCGTTACCGCGACGCACCACCCCGTGAGCGCCCAGCGCTTTAAAGACGTCGTCGCTTTGTGTTTTCGCCATATCGACCAGCGTGATGCGAAGCCGTGTGGCGCAGTTGTTGACGCATTCGATATTGCTTGCGCCGCCCAGCGCCTGCAGAAAGCCTGCGGCCTGGCCTAATTTCGACTCTGTGGCACCCGCGGCGCTGGTTTTACCACGCGCCGCCTGATAATCCGCTTTGCTGTAGAGCTTGATTTCACTCTCTTCGCGGCCCGGAGTTTTCAGATTCAGACGCAGGATCAGGGCGCGGAAGATAACGAAGTAGATAGCGGTAAAGCACACCCCGATACCTATCTGGATGAACATCATCGAGGCGTGATTGTGAAACATGGGGATCCAGTTTTGCGGCAGGAACTGGTCAAGCAGGCCACCGCCGAAGTTGCCGACGACCCCGCACATATACATCACCGTCGCCATCGTCGCCGCCAGTACCGCGTGCACGGCAAACAGCAGCGGGGAGATAAACAGGAAGGTGAATTCCAGCGGTTCGGTAATCCCCACCAGCATGGCGGTCAGCGTCGCCGGGATCAGCAACCCGGCCACTTTGACGCGGTTTTCCGGCGCGGCGGTGAAATAGAGCGCCAGCGCAATCCCGACCGAACCAAAGACCTTGGAGTTGCCGTGCAGGGCGAAACCGCCTTCCGGGAACAGGGCTTTCAGCGGTTCCGTACTCTGGCTGAACTCCTGCAGATGCTGTGCCCAGTAGACCTGGATACCGCCTTCCACCACCGCCGGGCCAAAAATAAACGGTCCGTAGACAAAGTGATGCAGGCCAGTGGGAATCAGAATGCGCTCAAGGAAAATATAAACCCAGACCCCTAGCGCTCCGGCAGAGCGTAAAAAAGCCTGCAGCGATTCAATGCCCATCTGCACCTTTGGCCACCCCAGCAGCGTTAACCAGGCGCAGGGGATCATCGCCAGGAAGGCAACGATAACGACAAATGAAGAGCCCTGGAAAATACCGAGGAATACCGGCAGCGGTTTATCAAAATAGCGGTTATGTAGCGCGGTGACGATCCCGGAAATCACGATCGCACCGATGATACTGGTATCCAGCGTTTTAATGCCGGCAATCATCGTCAGGCCACTACCGGCGGTGGGGTCGGCAGAAAAATCGACGCCGAAAAAGTGGCCCCAGGTCATGCCCATGGCGTTGATGAAGTAGTTCCACGTCAGGAAACTCACCAGCACGGCAAGGCAAGCTCGTCCCTGCGCCTGTTTCGCGAGGCCAATCGGTAAGCCGACGGCAAAAATCAGCGGCATGTTACGAAATACCGTCCAGCCGCCTTCTTCAATAATGTGAACAATCTGGGCAAATAAACTATCAGGTGCTGTCAGCGCTTCGCCGACAAACATCGGGTTGCGCAGCATAATGGCAATACCCACCACGATCCCGGCGAAAGGAAACAGTAAAACCGGGGTAAACATGGCACCGCCAAAACGTTGTATTTGACTGAGCATTTTAAAATCCTCATTTAACAACCAGTAGGGTAAGAGGCCTTATTTGTCTTGAGTATCGGCCTAAAGCGAGAATAGGAATTTACCCGTCCGACAACATGCGATGGCGTTGCGATTCGTGATCGCTTTCATGGTTTTAATTTCCACAATGTTGTCTACTTTTTTAAGTAAAAATAGACATCATGAATTACGCTGATTAAAACATCAGGGTGAATTAATCATATCTTTATGTATTTAAAGTAATTATTAATAACACCCATTGGTAACAATGCCTTTTGAAAAGTGGAACAGAGGTCTACTGGTGATCTATAAATCTATCGCAGACAGATTGCGCCTTCGGCTGAATTCCTCCGATTTCAATGTCGGCAGCCCGCTGCCGGGAGAGAAAAAACTGGCAGAAGAGTTCGGCGTGGCGCGGATGACAATCCGCAAAGCTATCGAACTGCTGATTAGCTGGGGGCTGGTCGTTCGCCGCCACGGATCCGGCACCTTTGTCGCCCGTAAAGATGTGCATCACGAGACCACTAATCTCACCGGTCTGGCGGAAGTGTTACGCAAGCAAGGTAAAGAGGTGGTCAGCGAGGTGCTGATCTTCGAAGTCATGCCGGCGCCGCCGGCAATTGCCAGCCAGCTACGGATACAAATCAATGAACGGATCTACTTTTCACGCCGGGTGCGTTACGTGGACGGCAAACCTCTGATGCTGGAAGACAGCTATATGCCGGTCAAACTGTTCCGTAACCTGTCGCTGGTGCATCTGGAAGGGTCAAAATTCGATTACATTGAGAAAGAGTGCGGGATAACCATTAGCGGTAACTATGAAAGCCTGACGCCGGTGCTGGCGGACAAGCAGCTGGCCCGGTCAATGAATGTGCCGGAACAGACGCCGCTGCTGCGGATTACCTCGCTTTCCTACAGCGACAGCGGTGAGTTTCTGAACTATTCGGTGATGTTCCGCAACGCCAGTGAATACCAGGTGGACTACCATCTGCGGCGCGTCCACCTGGAGACGCCGTTAACTCATCCCCCAGAACAACACGGCCAGTAGCTGCGGCGTAATGATGCGCAAAAACATCACCAGCGGATAGACCGTGGCATACGAGAGCGCCGCGGCTCCGCTGGTGGCATGCAGATTGTTGGCGAACGCCAGTGCCGGTGGGTCGGTCATCGACCCGGCCAGCATGCCGCACAGGGTCAGGTAGTTCATCTTCAGCAGCAGCCGCGCCAGAATGCCTACCGTTAGCAGCGGAATCGCGGTAATAAAAATGCCGTAGGCAATCCAGCTCAGCCCGTCGCCTGCGGTCAGCGTTTCGACAAAATCACCGCCGGACTTCAGCCCGACGACCGCCAGAAAGAGCACAATCCCCAGCTCACGCAGCGCGAGGTTGGCGCTCGGCGGCATAAACCAGTAGAGCTTCCCGATACTGCCGATTCGCCCGAGGATCAGCGCCATAATCAGCGGGCCACCGGCCAGCCCCAGCTTCAACGCCACCGGGAAGCCGGGAACAAACAGCGGGACAGAACCCAGCAAAACCCCCAGGCCAATGCCGATAAACACCGGCAGCATCTGAACCTGCTGCAATTTTTGCTGTGCGTTACCCAGCTCGGCGGCAACCGCATCAATGGCTTCCGGACGGCCAACCAGGTTAAGAATATCACCGAATTGCAGGCTGGCATGGCTGCTGGCCACCAGCTCAACCCCGGCGCGATTAAGCCGCGAAATTACCACGTCATAACGCTGTTTAAAATGCAGGTCGCGGATCCGCTTACCTAATACCTTCTCATTGGTGACCACCACCCGCTCAACTTTCAAATCGGTGCCGCGGGTTGAAAGCGAGGTGGAAACTTCCTTACCGATAACCAGCTGCGCGTTGTGCAAATCCTCCGGGCGCCCGACCAGGTGCAGGAGGTCGCCGGTTTGAATTAAGGTCCCCGGAGCCGGCACCATCAGCAGATCATCACGTTTAAGACGGGAGCAAATCAGCTTATCGCTGTTGAGCATCGGCACGTCCTGAATCGCCATATTGTTCAGGTTCGGGTTTTCAACCCGGACGTTAATCGTTTGCAGAACCGCGTGTCCGTTCCCGCTGCTCTCATCAAACTGCTGAGCCTCTTTTTCGACGTTAACGCGAAAGAACAGACGCACCAGCCACATGGTCAGCAAAATGCCGCAAATACCAAACGGATAGGCCATGGCATAGCTCATCCCCATCTGATCGACAACGTCAAACGGTACGCCAAGATCGCGCAGAATTTGCTGCCCGGCCCCCAGCGCTGGCGTATTAGTGACTGCGCCGGAGAAAATACCGAGCACCACCGGCAGCGGGATATCAAAGAGCTTATGCAGCACTGCGGTCACCAGCCCCCCAAGGATGACAATCAGGATGGCAAAGAGATTGAGCCGTAGCCCGGAGACGCGCAGCGAGGCGAAGAAACCCGGCCCCACCTGGATGCCGATGGTATAGACGAAGAGAATCAGGCCAAATTCCTGAATAAAGTGCAGCATCGGGCTGCTAAGCGCGATACCCGCCTGGTCCACAAAGTGGCCAACGATAATGCCGCCAAACAGCACGCCGCCAATGCCAAACCCGACGCCGCGAATTTTGACATTGCCGATCCACAATCCGACTACCGCCACCAGCGCCAGAACGCTAACGGTCAATGCTATATCACTCATCGTCTGTTCCCTGTGAATAACATTATCAATATCATGGATTATGGCTTAAGCCTCCGGGCCTGTATGCAGCCTGGCGCACAATAATCGGCGGGTCATCTGAACGGTGTAGATCGGCGGGAAACGACGGGCTGCCCTTTATAACGGCCAAAAAAAAAGCCCCGATCATCGGGGCTTTCTCTGTCGTTTCGACTTAGCTGTCGAGCGCCGGACGCTCGCTAATCGCGATACGCTGCGGGATAACCACTTCCGGCTCGTTACGGGTTAAATCAATGTGCAGCAACCCGTTATTGAATGTGGCCCCGGAGACTTCCATATTTTCAGCCAGGGTAAAGCTCAGGCTAAAGGCCTGACTGACTAACCCCTGGTGCAGCCATTTCGTTTCTTTGTCAGCCTGCTGCGGCGTACCTTTCACGCTCAGGCGCGTCCCTTCCAGCTGAATATCCAGATCTTCCTGACGGAAACCGGCCAGCGCAAGGGTAATGCGATAGTGGTTATCGTCGCTTTTTTCAATGTTATACGGCGGGAAGCTCTGGCTTTCGCTGGTGGTTTGCAGTGCATTGGCCAGTTTGTCAAAACCGATCCATTGACGCAGCAGTGGGGATAAATCGTAGTTACGCATAATGTATTTCTCCTTCTATGAAGCGAGTTAATCTCTGCAAATCCTGTGGATTCGCATTTGCCCCCTGACGGCGAGCAAGTTGGCAGTATCGGGCCGCACGGCGACCCGGATAAAATTAGTTAATTTCGATACGGCGCGGTTTGTCCGCTTCCGGAATCACGCGTTCCAGATCGATATACAGCAAGCCGTTCACCAGGTTTGCACCGCGGATATGGATATTTTCCGCCAACTGGAATTTGCGCTCAAAGTTGCGTTCCGCAATGCCCTGATAAAGATAGGTACGTTCTTTCTGCTCGGTTGCATGGGCGCCTTTGACGACCAACAAATTATCCTGCGCGGTGATCTCCAGTTCGCTCTCGGCAAAACCGGCCACGGCAATAGCGATGCGATAATGGTTTTCATCTACCAGCTCGACGTTATACGGAGGGTAGCCGCCATTACTCTGACTCTGATTGTTTTCTAACAGATTAAAAAGGCGGTCAAAACCAATAGCAGAACGATACAGCGGAGAGAGATCGAAATTACGCATAATAAAAAGCTCCTGAAATCAGCGAGAATTTATGACCTTCCATCATGGACAGGTCGTCATTACCCGGAATACCCCGCAGGCGTATCCTCATCGGGTCACATTTCTAAAATGTGGCTCATTCCGCCGTTTTCAAGCGCGAAAAACCATTTTTTTTTGCAGTTTCCTGTCGATTGCTTAGACTGGGTGGAAAGCACAAAAGGCAAAATGCGATGCCTGCCACAGTGCGGTGCAATAACGCTAGGCATTCATGGAATGGCTCGATATAACCGATATGAAGGTTACCTCAATGCCCGAAACAACGATGGAAGAATGATGAAAAGCGGTCTGTTAAAGCTGGTCCTGTTCAGCGGGATGGTGGGTTTGAGCGGTTGCTCCAGCGTGATGTCACATACCGGTGGAAAGGAAGGAACCTATCCGGGAACTCGCGCCAGCGCTCAAATGCTGGGAAACAGTGATGCCAACTGGGGAACAAAATCCCTGGTCGCACTCGATATGCCCTTCACGGCGGTGATGGACACGCTGCTGCTGCCGTGGGATATGTTCCGTACCGACAGCTCGATAAAATCACGCGTCGAGAAAAGTGAGAAGAGCTCGCTGGCGACCAACGCCGTGATTCCACCAGCGGCCATGCCAGCGCCTTGATTTAAAACTCGACGTCGGTTATCCACAGCTGGCGATAGCCATTCACATCTTGCATCCAGGCAAGGTGTTTCCCGTCCGGTGAAAACACCACAGCATCCGCTGAAGGCGGGTTTTCATGATCGGCAGTCAAAAATGTAATTTCACCGCTCCGGGCATGACAGATAGCCATGCGGTTATCCAGCACAAATCCCAGCCACTCCCCTGACGGGTGCCAGTTAAAAGCCGATTGAATATCATTAACATTGTGGGTTAACTGCCGCAGATCGCGCCCCTGGGGGGAGATCAGCCAGAGTTGCACCACTCCCGCCTCGTCGCGCATCAGGAAGGCAATCTGCGTTGCCTGCGGGTTGGCCCGCACCCAGTGCCGCGGCGTATTGACCAGCCCCGGATAGCGTCGATGGTGAGTAAACGTTAAACGTCGCTGCATCACTCCGGCCGGCGGTGCAGGCATGGTGGTCTCCGTACCGGCCAGCGGCGTATCGCCCTGTTGCTTCCAGCCCCGCTCGCTCTCCGGGAGCGTCACAATAAACAGCTCAGGGATTCTGGCGCCATTGGTCGACAGCGTATCGCCGATAAATGCCAGCGCATGGTTCCCCACCCAGCCTTCTTCATAGGCGCGGTTAATCTCATCGCTGCCCGGCACCGGCGTCGGCGTTGTCCGGCTGACCAGCACGCTCCAGTGGCTGCCGCTATATTCACGCGGATGCTGCCCGTGCGGTGTGACCGGGCCATAAGGGGTCGCGACGCCGACGTTTCGCAGGTCAAGGGAGGCCGAACGTTGGTGCAGGACATGATCGTTATAAGTAAAGCTGACGAACTGCCCGTTTGGGCTATAGACATGGACATGGCTGCCGCCGCGCAGCGCGCCCGGCGTATACGGTGCGGTGATATCCATCGCCTCAAGGTTGTGCGTCGCGCCCTGATACGTCACCACGCCGCGGCGATGGTGAAAATCATACTGCCAGTTTTCATCCGGGTGTTCCGGACCATGTATAAAGACGTATTTATCCATCGCAGGATGAACGGTCACCACACCAACATGCGCCCCGTGTTCCGCACCATAGAGGATCTCTACGGCCCCGGTTTGCACATTAACCCGTTCAATCGTCTTTCCGGTAAAGGAGGCTCCCGACGGACGAACGTCAAAGGCCAGCCACTGGCTGTCCGCAGTCCAGGTGCGCGTGTTGGTTAGCTGATGATGGCGGGGAGCAAAGGTGACTTGTTTCATAGAGATACCCTGATGCACAACGTTCATATCAGGGTATAGCATCGGACAGAATTAACCTACACGTTTAACATCGCCCGCCGGCAGGATACAGGAGTTGCCCCCGGCAACGCGATTGCGGCACTACAGACCAGAACCGGGCCGGGATAACGCGCACAAACCAGGCAAGCGCAGGAAAACGTTGCTTATTCCCGCTTTAGTGGTGTCGAATCGCGCCTGAATATGAGCGGATGTTCCAGCCCGAATGCAGCGACCGACGTCGACTATGGCGATGTAAACCACGAGAGTAAACCGCGACACCACGGTACTTCTGCAGGTGGATTCACAAGGACAGAACCCGACATCAGAAGGCTTCACCGACCTGGAAGTAAAAGCCGCTGCTGCCTTTGCCGATACCATAGTCGAGGCGAATATTCACCCGCGGTTTAAATTCAAAGCGATAGCCAACGCCCGCCGTCGGTAGCCAACGGCCGTCATTCAGAGAATCAACGGAAGGTCCCATCGTCCCTGCGCCAACCCAGGCAACAATGCCATGGCGCCAGGTAAGCTGGCGACGATACTCCAGCTGGGTGCTCAGCACATTTTTATCGCGATAGCGCCCCTGATAATAGCCGCGCATGCGTTCATCGCTGCCGAGAAGCGGCAGCATGCTCCACGGTACATCGCCGTGGGTAAATACTCCGTCGCTCTCCCACGCCAGGACGCTTTTGTCGCTGAGCGCGGTGTAGCGGCTGTAGTGAAGATGCCATTCATCAAATCGGGTATCGCTCCCCAGCCCCGGAGCATAGTGGGTATAGCGGAGGTCCGCATACTGGCCCTGGCGAGGGTTCGGAACAAAATCCCGATCGTCCCAGTTCACATCGATGCTGAAGCCAGAACTGAATACCGAGGGCCCCTGAGGAGTGCTTTCAATTTTGGGCAAATCGTCGCGGTCCGTCTCATCGGCATTCTGGGCGGCCAGTGACCAGCCCACGCCAAGATACATATTGTCCACCAGCTGTCGATATACGGTGGGCCGCAGCGTCAGTACCTGCGCGGTATATTTCTCTTTGCCACCGTCGTTATCGGCGGCAGTGAAACCTTGTCCCCAGTAATACGTTGGCGTATTGGCCAGCGAACCTTCGACAAAGATGCGCCAGAGATCGTCGGCAAAAAAGGCGTAGTTTTTTACGCTAATACCAAATGCGCCGGTGGAACTGGCGTAGCCGCTGAGCGTTAACGTCGAATTTTGACTGACGGTATCGCCGGGATCGGGGCGATACATGCCAACCATTGCGGTGCCGATTCCCAGACCTAGCTCCGGCGTGTAGAACGGCCCGGGCATCACGCCCCAGTCGATCCCTTTCGAAGCATCAAACTGGTCGCTGGCCCCCAGGTTTTTCAGCCAGTCATCAATATGTTCCTGGCTCAACGCCTGCGCCTGCGCCTGCGCCTGCCCGATAAAAGAGCATGCGGTACAACACAGAATGACGCTACGCAGCGTGCTCAAAAACGTTTCTCTCCGAGATAAAGGTGATGACGGCCGGCAATACGAAATCGCGTCGGGTTTGATTATAGTTGGCATCCGGCGTGGCTTTTTCGAGGGCGGTACGGGTTCATCGATATAAGAAGGAAAGCTTATCGAATTTGCAGCAATGAAGGGGAGACTTCTGTGCGGACAGGCGTGCGATGAGGTAAAAATGTCCTAAGCGGTTAATTTAATGCATCATCAAGGCAGAATCAGGCCCGAAAACGCCGGGCCTGAAGATCGGGTCAGGATAAAACGTACTTCTCAATCGCCCAGGCTACACCATCTTCAAGGTTCGATTTGGTGATGAAGTTGGCGGCTTCCTTCACGCTCGGAATCGCGTTATCCATCGCCACGCCGACGCCGGCAAACTCAATCATCGCAATGTCGTTTTCCTGATCGCCAATCGCCATGATCTCTTCCTGCTTGATATTCAGCGCATCGGCCAGAGACTTCACGCCGGTTCCTTTATTGACGCGCTTATCGAGGATTTCGAGGAAGTACGGCGCGCTTTTCAGCACGGTATACTTCTCTTTGACTTCCGCCGGGATGCGGGCGATAGCCTGGTCAAGGATTGCCGGCTCATCGATCATCATCACCTTCAGCAGCTGGATATTCGGGTCCATATTTTCTGCTTCGCAGAAGACCAGTGGAATCGTCGCCACGTAGGATTCATGCACCGTGTAGTAGCTCACATCGCGGTTCGCGGTGTATAGCGTATTGCGATCGAGAGCATGGAAGTGAGAGCCAACATCGCGGGAAAGCTGTTCAAGATAGCGGTAGTCATCATAGCTCAGCGCTGTTTGCGCCACGGTACTGCCGTCGCTTGCCTTCTGTACTAATGCGCCGTTGTAGGTGATGCAGTAGTCTCCCGGCTGCTCCATGTGCAGCTCTTTCAGATAGCTATGCACACCGGCATACGGCCGGCCGGTGGTGAGCACAACGTTGACACCACGCGCGCGCGCCGCGGCAATCGCGGTTTTAACAGCAGGAGAGATGGTATGGTCAGGCAGCAGCAGCGTACCGTCCATATCAATTGCAATCAGTTTAATAGCCATGAGATCCCCAGGTAAGATGAGTCCTGGGCCATGCTAACGCGATTCCGCTCAAAAAACAGCAACAGAAGAAGGGGAAAACGAGGATAGGATCGAAACGAGGAATTCCTCTTTTAGGCCGGAGGAACGCCCGGATAGTGGCGCGAGGCACCCTGTCCGGGCAACATATTCCGCAACCCCGGCCGGCATCGCGCCACCGGGGATCAGAAGATGAGCTTAGATATCGATGTTCGCCGCTTTCAGGGCGTTTTCTTCGATAAAGGCGCGGCGCGGTTCTACGGCATCGCCCATCAGGGTGGTGAACAGCTGATCGGCAGCAATCGCATCCTTCACGGTTACGCGCAGCATACGACGGCTATCCGGATCCATCGTGGTTTCCCACAGCTGATCCGGGTTCATCTCGCCCAGCCCTTTATAGCGCTGGATAGACAGACCACGACGGGACTCTTTCACCAGCCAGTCCAGCGCCTGCTCGAAGCTGGCTACCGGTTGACGGCGTTCGCCACGTTCGATAAACGCGTCGTCTTCGATAAGCCCACGCAGTTTCTCGCCCAGCGTGCAAATACGACGATACTCACCGCCGGTGATAAACTCGTGATCCAGCGGATAGTCGGTGTCCACGCCGTGGGTACGCACGCGGATAACCGGTTCGAACAGATGCAGCTCGGCATTTTCGTGAACATCGAATTTCCACAGGCTGCCGTGCTGCTCTTTCTCATTCAGATCGGTCACCAGCGAATTCACCCAACGGGTTACGGTCTGCTCATCGGACAGATCGGCTTCGTTCAACGTCGGCTGATAAATCAGCTCTTTCAGCAGCGCTTTCGGGAAGCGGCGCTCCATGCGAACAATCATTTTCTGCGTCGCATTGAACTCGGCAACCAGTTTCTCTAATGGTTCACCCGCCAGGGCCGGGGCGCTGGCATTGGTGTGCAGGGTTGCGCCATCAAGGGCGATAGAGATCTGGTATTGATCCATCGCTTCATCGTCTTTGATGTACTGTTCCTGTTTGCCTTTCTTCACTTTGTACAGCGGCGGCTGGGCAATGTAGACATGGCCACGTTCAACAATTTCAGGCATCTGACGGTAGAAGAAGGTCAACAGCAGAGTACGAATGTGCGAGCCGTCGACGTCCGCATCGGTCATGATGATGATGCTGTGATAACGCAGTTTATCCGGGTTGTACTCATCGCGACCGATGCCGCAGCCCAGCGCGGTAATCAGCGTCGCCACTTCCTGAGAAGAGAGCATTTTATCGAAGCGGGCTTTCTCGACGTTGAGGATTTTACCCTTCAGCGGCAGGATTGCCTGGTTCTTACGGTTACGACCCTGCTTCGCAGAACCGCCCGCTGAGTCCCCTTCCACGAGGTACAGTTCGGAGAGCGCCGGGTCGCGTTCCTGGCAATCTGCCAGTTTACCCGGCAGGCCTGCCAGGTCCAGCGCGCCTTTACGGCGGGTCATTTCACGTGCACGACGCGCGGCTTCACGCGCGCGGGCCGCATCAATAATTTTGCCGACCACGATTTTGGCGTCAGACGGGTTTTCCAGCAGATATTCATTCAGCAGTTCGTTCATCTGCTGCTCTACCGCCGTTTTCACCTCGGAGGAAACCAGTTTGTCTTTGGTCTGTGAGGAGAACTTCGGATCCGGAACCTTCACGGAAACCACGGCAATCAGGCCTTCACGCGCATCGTCGCCGGTGGCACTGACCTTCGCTTTTTTGCTGTAGCCTTCTTTATCCATGTAGGCGTTCAGGGTACGGGTCATCGCCGCACGGAAGCCCGCCAGGTGCGTACCGCCGTCGCGCTGTGGAATGTTGTTGGTAAAGCAGTAGATGTTCTCCTGGAAACCGTCGTTCCACTGCAGCGCGACTTCAACGCCAATACCGTCTTTTTCGGTGGAGAAATAGAAGATATTCGGATGGATCGGCGTTTTGTTCTTGTTGAGATACTCAACGAACGCCTTGATGCCGCCTTCGTAGTGGAAATGGTCTTCTTTGCCGTCACGCTTGTCGCGCAGGCGGATAGACACCCCTGAGTTCAGGAATGACAGCTCACGCAGGCGTTTTGCCAGGATTTCGTATTCGAATTCGATGACGTTGGTGAAGGTTTCATAGCTCGGCCAGAAACGCACCATGGTACCGGTTTTTTCGGTATCACCGGTTACGGCCAGCGGTGCCTGCGGTACGCCGTGGGCGTAGATCTGGCGGTGAATCTTGTTGTCGCGCTGAATCACCAGCTCCAGTTTCTGTGACAGGGCGTTAACTACAGAGACGCCCACGCCGTGCAGACCACCGGAGACTTTATAGGAGTTATCATCAAATTTACCGCCTGCGTGCAGTACGGTCATGATGACTTCAGCTGCCGACACACCCTCTTCCGGGTGAATACCGGTCGGAATACCGCGGCCATCGTCCTGTACGGAGACAGAGTTATCGCTATGGATAGTGACAACGATGTCTTTACAGTAACCTGCGAGCGCTTCGTCGATAGCGTTATCCACAACCTCGAATACCATGTGGTGCAGACCGGTGCCGTCATCCGTGTCGCCGATATACATACCCGGGCGCTTACGCACCGCATCCAGCCCTTTCAGGACTTTGATACTGGAGGAGTCATAAGAATTCGACATCAACGTTTCTCGCTCATTTAAACTTAGGTTAATCCGTTATTTTACCCTTTTCCACGGTGAACATCTTCGAATTTTTGTCCGACATGTCCATTACGTGTTCAGCGCCGATCGCGCTGACGAAAACCTGCGACTGCGTGGCTTTTAAGCGGCTGGCAAGCAGTCCGCGCCGCGCGTCATCAAGTTCCGAGGCAAAATCATCTATCAGATACAGACAGCGTCTCCCGCTTTCGCGGGTTAAAAACTCGCCCTGCGCCAGTCGTAGCGCGCACATCAGGAGTTTAAGCTGCCCACGTGACAAAGTATCTTCGACCGGCGCACCATCGGCACGAATGCGGAAATCCGCTTTGTGCGGGCCGTGGGCGGTGTAGGTCAGCATGCGGTCACGCTCGAAGTTTCTCTCCAGCACTTCGGAATAATCCGTTTCTTTCTCCCAGCCGCGCTGGAATGAGAAGGTCAGAGAGAATTCAGGTAAAAACTGTTTACAGGTATCCGCCATGTCTTCGACGATCGCGGCGCTATATTCGGCACGCCAGCGGCTGATTTGTTCCGCCAGCGGAATCAGTTCCAGATCCCAGGGACGTATCTGCGCATAGCGGCTGACCTGGCGCAGCGCGGCATTACGCTGCTTCAACAAGCGCTTCAGATTGCTCCAGGCGGTAAAGAATCCGGCTTCGTTGTGAAAGCATCCCCAGTCGAGGAACGCTCTTCTGTATTTGGGGCCGCCGTTGAGTAATGTAAACCCCTCCGGCGTAATCAGCTGCATCGGCATCAGGTGCGCCAGTTCCGCCACTTTGTGGCCGTCGCTACCGTCAATACGGACCTTGCTATCGCCCTGTTTATCTTTAGTCAGGCCGATGGAGATTTCACGCTCTTCGCCCTGCAGTCGTCCGTGCAGCACGAACGACTCCTGCTCATGGCGAATCACCCGGCCAATTTGCAAGCTGCGAAACGCCCGACCGTGGCCGAGCGTATAGATGGCCTCGAGCACACTGGTTTTGCCGCTGCCGTTGGCGCCAACCAGAAAGTTAAAGCCGGGAGATAAGGCGAGATCCGCATTTTCAATGTTGCGGAAATCTTTGATCAGGAGTCGGGATAGCGACATAGTCAGCTCATAACCAGGGCATTATCGTCGCAGTTAGTCTGGTTACGGCCAGCGCGCAGCAACCGGAGCGTACTAAAGTACGTGAGGATTGCGAGCACTGCCCGGAGCCAGAATAACAAGTCAGATAGCCCGATATTCTTTACAAGCGCATAGGCATGACAACGTAAGCTGCGGATTGTGATGCCGCATCCTCAATCTGCACGCTCGATACCGAGTCGGTCAGCAAAATACGCACATTTTCGCACTTCAGCGCATTAAGCACATCCAGCACATAGCTGACGTTAAAGCCGATTTCCATCTCGCTGCCGGAGTAGGAAACGTCGAGAATCTCTTCCGCTTCTTCCTGTTCCGGGTTATTGGCGGTGATTTTCAGCTGATTTTCGCTGACATAGAGACGCACGCCGCGGAATTTTTCGTTCGACAGAATCGCGGCACGGGCAAAGGCCTGCTTAAGAATATCGCAGCCGGCATCCAGATGTTTATCGGGATTCTTCGGCAATACCCGGCGATAATCAGGGAAACGACCGTCAACCAGCTTCGATGTGAAGATAAAATCACCGACGTGGGCGCGAATATTGTTGCTGCCAATCTGCACGCGCAGCGGCGTATCGCCGCCATCAAGCATGCGCATCAGCTCAATCACCCCTTTACGCGGCACGATCACCGAATGGTTCGGCAACGATTCACCCAGCGGCATTGAACAGACCGCCAGACGGTGTCCGTCGGTGGCAACGGTACGCAGTTCGTCACCTTCGGTTTCAAACAGCATGCCGTTTAAGTAATAACGCACATCCTGATGCGCCATCGAAAACTGCGTGGCTTCAATCAGGCGCTTCATCGTCGCCTGCGGCAGGGTAAATTCGACTTCACTCTGCCAGTCATCAAGATTCGGGAAATCGGCAGCGGGCAGGGTCGACAGCGAAAAACGGCTGCGTCCGGAACGCACCAGCATCCGATCGCCTTCCAGCTGAACGGCAATCTCCGCGCCTTCGGGCAGGCCGCGGCAAATATCAAAGAATTTTCGCGCCGGAACGGTCGTTGCACCCGCCTCATGCGGTTGAATCAGCGCAACGCGCGCCACCATTTCCATTTCGAGGTCCGTACCGGTCAGCGACAGCGCGCCATCCGAGACCTGAAGCAGCAGGTTACCGAGAATTGGCAGCGTCGGACGACCCCCTAAGGGACCGCTCACCTGTTGCAGCGGTTTTAATAAATGTTCACGTTCTACGGTAAATTTCATAGCGTCACGAGGATAATGTTCTGATTAAATTGGAAAAGTCTTCTTTGATATCGTGGCTTTCTTCACGCAGCTGCTCAATCTTACGGCAGGCGTGTAGCACGGTGGTATGGTCGCGACCGCCAAACGCATCGCCGATTTCCGGCAAACTGTGGTTGGTCAGTTCTTTCGCCAGCGCCATCGCCATCTGGCGTGGACGCGCCACCGAACGGGAGCGGCGTTTCGACAACAGGTCCGCTACCTTAATCTTGTAATATTCCGCCACCGTCTTCTGAATATTGTCGATGGTGACCAGTTTTTCCTGCAGCGCCAGCAGATCGCGCAGCGCTTCACGCACGAAATCGATGGTGATCGCCCGGCCGGTAAAGTTGGCATTGGCGATAACGCGGTTCAGCGCCCCTTCCAGCTCACGTACGTTAGAGCGTAGACGCTTGGCAATAAAGAAGGCCACTTCTCCCGGCAGACGAATGTCGTTTTCGTCGGCCTTTTTCATCAGGATCGCCACGCGGGTTTCCAGCTCAGGCGGCTCGATCGCCACCGTCAGCCCCCAGCCAAAGCGGGATTTCAGACGATCCTCAACACCATTGATCTCTTTCGGATAACGATCCGAAGTGAGAATGATCTGCTGATTACCCTCCAGCAGAGCATTAAAGGTGTGGAAAAACTCTTCCTGAGAGCGCTCTTTATTGGCAAAGAACTGAATATCATCGATCAACAGGGCGTCGACGGAGCGGTAGTAGCGTTTAAACTCTTCAATGGCGTTGTTCTGTAACGCTTTAACCATGTCCTGAACAAAACGCTCCGAGTGCATATAGACCACTTTGGCGTTGGGTTTGCGCGCAACAATGCCGTTACCGACCGCGTGCAACAGGTGGGTTTTACCCAGACCGGTACCGCCATAAAGGAATAAAGGGTTATATGCGCCACCCGGGTTATCGGCGACCTGACGCGCCGCCGCACGAGCCAGCTGGTTAGATTTACCTTCCACAAAATTGTCGAAGGTGTGCTTAACGTTAACGTTAGAGCGGTAGGTAGGCTCCGCCGGTGCCGGGACGTTATCCCAGCCGGGACGCACGATCGTTGGCGCGACGCGCGCCGTCTGAACCTGCGCTGCCGGTACGGCGGTCGCAACATGCGTATTTACCGCGCCGCGTTGCGCCTGCACCGCCGGGCGAGTCCCGACTTCAAATCGCAGTTGTGGGGCATCAGCACCGCAAAAATCATTGAGGAGTCCATTGATATTATTGAGGTATTTATCCCTTACCCAATCGAGCACAAAACGGTTTGGCGCATACAGTGCCAACGTGTTATCGCTCAATTCCGCCTGCAACGGGCGTATCCACATACTGAATTCTGTGGCTGGTAACTCATCCTGCAATCGGGCAAGACACTGCTGCCAAAGCGAAAGTGACACGGCGGACTCCACTCGAACATAAAATCGATATAAAGAAAAAAAGAAACAATCGTGATTGTTGGCACACGTCGACAAGACCCAGCATTGGCCGAAAAGCCCCTGCACAAAAGGGGTGACGCGCGAACCGCTATCTGCGGTATTTATCCGATGCGGATCGGTGGATCGCGATCAGGACCGGGGATCATAGCCTAAACTGAGAAAGATATCTTGTGTTTCTCAACAGATTCTTCCCGATTTATCCACAGGAAGGATCAAAGCCGGGTAAGTGTAATCGATCCGGAGAGGAGTGAGGCACGATTTCGCCCACATATTGGAAAATTTAATGAGCTATGCTGGTTTAGGGCCTAAACGATCTAACAAAGATCCTTTACGATCCTTGCGCTTTACCCGTCAGGCCGTATAATCCTCCACCCGGCGCGTAATGCCCGTTTTCCGTTGCCTGTCGCAGGTCATTTTTTGTGCGACAAGGTGCGAGAAATAAGGAAAGAGAATTGACTCCGGAGTGTACAATTATTACAATCCGGCCTCTTTAATCACCATCGCTGCCGCGTAAGTCGTTCGAAGTTCGTTCGGGTATACGCAAAAGTCAGTGAAATTATTCAAGTTTAGGTAGAAACCGCCATGAAACGCACTTTTCAACCGTCTGTACTGAAGCGCAACCGTTCTCACGGCTTCCGTGCACGTATGGCTACTAAAAATGGTCGTCAGGTTCTGGCACGTCGTCGTGCTAAAAGCCGTGCTCGTCTGACCGTTTCCAAGTAATAAAGCTAACCCTGCGTGGTTAAGCTCGCATTTCCCAGGGAGTTACGTTTGTTAACTCCCAGTCATTTCACTTTCGTCTTCCAGCAGCCACAACGGGCTGGCACGCCGCAAATCACCATCCTCGGCCGCCTGAATTCGCTGGGGCATCCCCGCATCGGTCTTACCGTCGCCAAGAAAAACGTCAAACGCGCACATGAACGCAATCGGATTAAACGTCTGACGCGTGAAAGTTTTCGTTTGCGTCAACATGAACTCCCGCCAATGGATTTCGTGGTGGTGGCAAAGAAAGGGGTTGCTGACCTCGATAACCGTGCTCTCTCGGAAGCGTTGGAAAAATTATGGCGCCGCCATTGTCGCCTGGCTCCCGGGTCCTGATAGGCCTTATTCGGGTCTATCAGCGCCTGATTAGTCCGCTACTCGGGCCGCATTGTCGTTTCACGCCAACCTGTTCAAGCTACGGAATTGAGGCATTGCGCAGGTTTGGAGTGATAAAAGGCAGTTGGTTGACAGTGAAACGCGTATTAAAATGCCACCCTTTACACCCTGGTGGTGACGATCCCGTCCCGCCTGGACCATTTGATACCAGAGAACACTAACGATGGATTCGCAACGCAATCTTCTTATCATCGCTTTGTTGTTCGTGTCTTTCATGATCTGGCAAGCCTGGGAGCAGGATAACAATCCTCAGGCTCAGCAACAGACCACGCAGACAACGACCACAGCAGCGGGTAGCGCCGCCGACCAGGGCGTACCGGCCAGTGGCCAGGGGAAACTGATTACGGTAAAAACCGATGTGCTTGAGCTGACCATCAACACCCGCGGTGGTGATGTGGAGCAAGCGCTGCTTCCGGCTTATCCGAAAGCACTGAAGTCGACTGAACCGTTCCAGTTACTGGAAACCACGCCACAGTTTATCTATCAGGCTCAAAGCGGCTTAACCGGTCGTGATGGCCCGGATAACCCGGCTAATGGAGCCCGCCCGCTGTATAACGTCGATAAAGATGCGTTTGTGCTGGCGGAAGGCCAGAACGAAATCGTCATTCCGCTGACGTATACCGATAAAGCAGGCAACGTCTTCACCAAAACCTTCACGCTGAAACGCGGTGATTATGCGGTGAACGTGGGTTATAACGTGCAGAACGTTGGTGAAAAACCGCTGGAGATTTCTACCTTCGGTCAGTTGAAACAGACTGCCAACCTGCCAACCAGCCGCGATACCCAAACCGGTGGCCTGTCTACGATGCACACCTTCCGTGGTGCCGCGTACTCAACGTCGGAATCGAAATACGAAAAATATAAATTCGATACCATCGTCGATAACGAAAACCTGAACGTCAGCACCAAAGACGGTTGGGTGGCGATGCTGCAGCAGTACTTCACCACCGCATGGGTTCCGCATAACGCTGGTACCAACAGCTTCTACACCGCCAACCTCGGCAACGGCGTTGTCGCAATCGGCTATAAATCGCAGCCGGTACTGGTACAGCCGGGTCAAACCGACAAGCTGGAAAGCATTCTGTGGGTCGGTCCGGCCATTCAGGACAAAATGGCTGCCGTCGCGCCGCACCTGGATCTGACCGTCGACTACGGCTGGCTGTGGTTCATCTCCCAACCGCTGTTTAAGCTGCTGAAATTCATCCACAGCTTCCTCGGTAACTGGGGCTTCTCGATTATCGTTATCACCTTTATCGTTCGTGGCATCATGTACCCGCTGACCAAAGCGCAGTACACCTCCATGGCGAAGATGCGCATGCTGCAGCCGAAGATTCAGGCAATGCGTGAGCGTCTGGGCGATGACAAACAGCGCCAAAGCCAGGAAATGATGGCCCTGTATAAAGCAGAAAAGGTCAACCCGCTGGGTGGCTGCTTCCCGCTGATTATTCAGATGCCAATCTTCCTTGCGCTGTACTACATGCTGAGCGCCTCGGTTGAACTGCGTCATGCGCCGTTTATCCTGTGGATCCACGACCTGTCAGCGCAAGACCCGTACTACATCCTGCCGATCATCATGGGCGCGACGATGTTCTTCATTCAGAAGATGTCTCCGACCACCGTGACCGACCCGATGCAGCAGAAGATCATGACCTTTATGCCGGTCATCTTTACGGTGTTCTTCCTGTGGTTCCCGTCAGGTCTGGTGGTTTACTATATCGTCAGCAACCTGGTGACCATTATTCAGCAGCAGCTGATTTACCGTGGTCTCGAGAAACGTGGTCTGCATAGCCGCGAGAAGAAAAAGAGCTGATACTCTGCTTAAGCCGCAGTAGAATCAATGCCAGAGAAGGCGGTCAATAGACCGCCTTTTTTACATTTACATAGAGAGTCATCATGAGCCATAACGACACTATCGTCGCCCAGGCAACCCCACCGGGACGCGGTGGTGTGGGCATCCTGCGCATCTCCGGCCTCAAAGCGCGCGACGTCGCGCAAGCGGTTCTCGGCAAGCTGCCAAAACCGCGCTACGCCGATTATCTGCCCTTTAAAGATACCGACGGCACGCCGCTGGATCAGGGTATTGCGCTATGGTTCCCCGGCCCGAACTCCTTTACCGGTGAAGATGTCCTGGAACTCCAGGGCCACGGCGGCCCGGTGATTCTGGATCTGCTACTGAAACGAATCCTGACGCTGCCGGGCGTGCGTATCGCCAGGCCCGGGGAGTTCTCTGAACGCGCATTTCTTAACGATAAGCTCGATCTTGCCCAGGCTGAAGCGATTGCTGACCTGATTGACGCCAGCTCCGAGCAGGCAGCACGCTCGGCGCTCAACTCGCTGCAGGGCGCCTTCTCTGCCCGGGTGAATCATCTGGTGGAAGCGCTGACCCATCTGCGTATCTATGTTGAAGCCGCTATCGACTTCCCGGATGAAGAGATAGATTTCCTCTCCGACGGTAAAATTGAAGCCCAGCTCAACGGCGTGATTGCCGATCTTGATGCCGTTCGCGCCGAGGCCCGCCAGGGCAGCCTGCTGCGAGAAGGGATGAAAGTGGTGATAGCCGGCCGCCCGAACGCCGGGAAGTCGAGCCTGCTGAACGCGCTGGCCGGGCGCGAAGCGGCTATCGTGACCGATATTGCCGGAACCACCCGCGATGTGCTGCGCGAGCATATCCATATCGACGGCATGCCGCTGCATATCATTGATACCGCAGGACTCCGCGATGCCAATGATGAGGTTGAACGCATTGGTATTGAACGAGCCTGGCAGGAAATCGAGCAGGCCGATCGGGTACTGTTCATGGTGGACGGTACGACCACCCGCGCCGTCGACCCGGCGGAGATCTGGCCAGACTTTATCGAGCGTTTACCGGCGAAACTGCCGATTACCGTGGTGCGAAATAAAGCCGATGTCACCGGCGAAACGCTGGGTATCAGTGAAGTGAATGGCCACTCGCTGATTCGGCTGTCGGCGCGAACCGGAGAGGGCATAGATGTCCTGCGCAACCATCTCAAGCAGAGCATGGGCTTCGATACCAATATGGAAGGCGGTTTCCTCGCCCGCCGTCGCCACCTGCAGGCGCTGTCAGAAGCCGCCAGCCATCTACAGCAGGGCAAAGCGCAGCTGCTTGGCGCCTGGGCCGGCGAGCTGCTGGCGGAAGAGCTGCGGCTCGCGCAGCAGGCGCTGAGCGAAATCACCGGCGAGTTTACCTCTGATGACCTGCTGGGGCGCATTTTCTCCAGCTTCTGTATCGGGAAATAACGCGGCATCACTGCGCATTGGTGAGCATGAACTAACCTGCATCAACATAATGTTTATGCAGGTTTTTTTATTTCCCTGGCAGGGGGTTTTCCCTTTAATCTCACGATCCCACCGACGCAAGGTTGCTTCCTGTAACGTGGCATCATTAAATGTCATGACCCTCCCACAGCAGGATAGCGCCATGACTTCTGATTACACCGTTATCGAGACCGTCCCGTCGGCAGAGGATTTTTGCCGTTTACGCCTTATTGCCGGTATGTCCCCGCGCCCGCTGGAGGGCGTGAAGGCCGGGTTGCCGCGCAGCTGCTATGGCGTGCATATCCTCTGGCAAGGCGTTCCCGTGGGCATGGGGCGCATCGTCGGTGATGGCGCGGTGAATTTCGACATCGTCGATGTGGCGGTCGATCCGGCGCACCAGGGGAAAGGGCTGGGAAGAGTCATCATGGAAAAGATCGTCAGCTGGCTGGACGCTAACGCCTGCCAGGGCGCCTATGTCACGCTGGTCGCCGACGTCCCCGGGCTGTACGCGAAGTTTGGGTTTACCCCGGTGCGCCCGGCCAGCGAAGGAATGGCCAGAGTCTGGTAGTTTATCGCAGAACGCAACGAGGGTTTTTCCTCTCAGGAAATCATTGTTGTCCAAATGGCAACTCGTACTGCCGCGCAATAGCCATTACTCTGTACGCCTCTATTCTCGCGGGGGTCTTATGGCACGCTTTCTTATCTGCAGTTTTGCGCTGGTTTTACTCTATCCATCCGGCATCGATATGTATCTGGTGGGTTTGCCGCGTATTGCGCAGGACCTCGGCGCCAGCGAAGCACAGCTGCATATTGCGTTCTCGGTTTACCTTGCGGGCATGGCCGCCGCGATGCTGTTTGCCGGCAGAGCAGCCGATAAATCCGGGCGTAAACCGGTCGCCATTTTCGGTTCGACGACATTTATTCTGGCTTCGCTGCTCTGTGCGCAGGCGCAGACCAGCGATCTCTTCCTCGTCGGGCGTTTTATCCAGGGCATCGGGGCGGGGAGCTGTTATGTCGTCGCTTTCGCCGTGCTGCGCGATACGCTCGACGATCGTCGTCGCGCCAGGGTGCTGTCGCTGTTAAATGGCATCACCTGCATTATCCCGGTCCTGGCTCCCGTTCTGGGTCACCTGATTATGCTGAAATACCCGTGGCAGAGCCTGTTCTACACCATGACCGGCATGGGAGTGATGGTCGGCCTGCTCTCGGTCTTTATGCTGCGGGAAACGCGGCCGGCAGTCCCTTCGCATACTCTCGCCGGGCAGAAAAATGCCACGGAATCCCTGCTGAACCGCTTTTTCCTCAGCCGTATCGTCATTACGACCCTCAGCGTAACAGCGATCCTCACCTACGTTAACGTCTCCCCGGTATTGATGATGGAAGAGATGGGGTTCGATCGCGGACAATATTCAATGGCGATGGCCTTAATGGCGCTGGTCAGCATGACGGTGTCGTTCTCAACGCCCTTTGCGCTCACCCTGTTTAAACCGCGGACGTTGATGCTGACGTCACAGGTCATGTTCTTTACGGCCGGGACTTTGCTCAGCCTTGCCACCAGCCAGACGGTAACTATGCTGGGTCTGGCGCTGATTTGCGCTGGCTTCTCAGTGGGCTTTGGCGTTGCTATGAGCCAGGCCCTGGGGCCCTTTACCCTGCGTGCCGGGGTTGCCAGCTCGGTACTGGGCATTGCTCAGGTTTGCGGCTCTTCGCTGTGGATTTGGCTGGCCGCCATCATCGGGTTAAGTGCCATGAATATGCTGATCGGGATTCTCATTGGCTGTAGCATAGTGAGTATTGTTCTGATTCTGGCCGCTTCCTCTGTTCGGGCTGCGCAACATAATGAAGAAATCCCTGTCGAGTCTCGATCTTAATTTATTACTCTGTCTGCAGCTTCTGACCCAGGAGCTCAGCGTCACCCGCACGGCGAAACGCATGAACGTTTCGCCGTCGGCGGTGAGTAAATCATTAGCTAAACTGCGTACCTGGTTTGACGATCCGCTATTCGTCAAAACGCCGCTCGGTCTGTCGCCGACGCCATTGATGACCAGCATGGAGCAGGATCTGGCGGACTGGATGCAGATGGGCAACCAGATCCTCGATAAACCCCACCACATCATGCCGAGCGGTCTGAAGTTTGAACTGGCGGCGGAAACACCGCTGCTGATGATCCTGTTTAATTCGCTGTCGCAGCAAATCTACCAGCGCTATCCCCAGGCGCTAATTCGCCTGCGCAACTGGGACTACGACTCGCTGGACGCGATCATTCGCGGTGAGGTCGATATCGGCTTTTGCGGGCGTGAAACGCATCCGCGTTCACGGGAGCAGCTCAGCCAGCTGCCGTGGTATATCGATTTTGAAGTCCTGTTTACCGACCTGCCTCAGGTCTGGCTGCGCGCGGATCACCCGGCACTCGACGAAGAGTGGAATCTGGAGACCTTTTTACGCTATCCGCATATCAATATTAGCTGGGAACAGAGTGATACCTGGGCGCTGGATGACGTTCTCCACGAGCAGGGGCATAAACGTACCGTTGCGTTAACGCTGCCGGGATTTGAACAATCGCTGTTTATGGCCGCCCAGCCGAATCACACGATGCTGGCCACCGCGCCACGTTATTGCCATCACTATAACCGGCAGCACCATCTGCCGCTGGTGTCGCGGCCGCTTCCGCTGGAGCCGCTATTGCTGGAAAAAACGCGGGTGCCCTTTACCCTGCTATGGCACAAACGCAACAGCGACAACCCGAAGATAGTCTGGCTCAGAGAAACGTTTAAGCGGCTCTATGCGGACCCCCTCTGACGTGATTTCTCCTGCCATCCCCGCCTGACTGCGCAAGAAATTGTAAAAATCGCGCAAATCCCTTTTCAAGGGGGGATTTCCGCATTAAAACCTATCAATACCAGGTGATAATAGATCCCCACAACTTTTTCTCTGACCATTAATCACGGAGCGACGAATGGCAACGCATTTTGCAAGAGGGATACTCAGCACCAGGGAGCCGCTATCGACACGACTGTCCGCGGCCTGTCATCAATCCGCACAGCGCCTGCCAGAATACCGACAGGCCCGCTATCGCGCATCACGTTCACTGCTCGCCGAACTGTTGTTTATGCTGTATGGCATTAGTGAGCTCCCCGAAATCATCAGAGAAGATAACGGCAGGCCCGTTTTTCGCGATCCCCACCTGCCCCGATTTTCCATTTCCTATGCCGGAAACATTGTCGGCGTGAGCTTGACGACGGAAGGTGATTGCGGACTGGATATGGAGCTTCAGCACGCCTCACGCGGCGTCCACCCGCTGCACGATGCCAACCGCTACGTGTTCAACAGCAATGAGAATTTATGGATTAACATCCAGCACGACCCTGACGAAGCGCGCGCCCAGCTGGTGGCGCTGCGCCGGAGCGTGCTGAAGTTAACCGCTGAAGCGCCCGTTCGTCTGCAGCTGCTACCCGGCGCGGGCCGACTGCGAACCACCAACATGCAGCCTGTTGAAGCCCTGTGCGATGCGGAAACGATACTGGTCTGGTCGATTGCCGCCACGCCGGCCATCGGCCCGCTTAAAGTCTGGGAATACAATTGTCAGGAAGGCTGGCGTAGTCTGCCGGACGCACAGATGCGAGCAAAGGAGTCCTCTGCCCGTCTGATGCGCTTTACCAGCCTGCCCATAGAAAAAGCACTCTCCCTCAACTGACCGGTCTGTCCGGCCATCATGATGCAAAGGAGCAATCATGTCTGATACGTTGAAAGTTGTTACGCTACTCGGAAGTCTGCGCAAGGGGTCTTTTAATGGCATGGTTGCACGCACCCTGCCTGGCATTGCGCCGGCGGGCATGGAGATCGTCGCGCTGCCATCGATTGGCGACATTCCGTTATATGACGCGGATATCCAGCAGGAAGACGGGTTTCCGCAAAGCGTGCAGGATATTGCACAACAGATTCGCGAAGCCGACGGCGTTGTTATCGTCACGCCTGAATATAACTATTCCGTTCCAGGTGGCCTGAAAAATGCCATTGACTGGCTGTCGCGCCTGCCTGAACAACCGCTGTCCGGCAAACCGGTCCTGATTCAAACCAGCTCCATGGGCGCAATTGGCGGCGCGCGCTGCCAGTATCACCTGCGTCAAATTCTGGTGTTCCTCGATGCGATGGTGATGAACAAGCCTGAGTTTATGGGCGGCGTGATTCAGAACAAGGTCGATCCGCAGTCGGGAGAGGTGGTCGATCAGAGCACGCTCGACCATTTGAGTGGGCAGCTGAGCGCCTTTGCCGAGTATATTCAGCGAGTCAAAGCGTAAAAAAGAGCCCGGCATCGCTGCCGGGCTTTTTCATTATGCACGACATGCACGACGCTTAGTGCGCATCGATAAACACAATTTTCAGTACGAACAGCAGCGAGACGATAATCACGCACGGGCTGAGATCGCGCAGGCGACCGGTACCAATCTTCATCACGCAGTAAGAGATAAAGCCTAACGCAATCCCCTCGGTAATCGAGAAGCTGAACGGCATCATCACCGCGGTCACAAAGGCCGGCACCGCTTCCGTCAGGTCGTCCCACTTCACGCGCGACAGGCTGGATGTCATCAGTACGCCCACATAGATCAGCGCACCTGCTGCGGCATACGCCGGCACCATGCCGGCCAGCGGCGACAGGAAGATCACCAGCAGGAACAGAATCCCCACCACCACCGCCGTCAGACCGGTACGTCCGCCCACGGAAACACCGGAAGAGGATTCGATATAGGCGGTCACAGACGAGGTGCCGATAAAGGACCCTGCCACCGATGAGATACTGTCAACAAACAGCGCCTGCTTCATCCGCGGGAATTTGCCTTTTTCATCGGCCAGGCCGGCTTTGTCGGTCACGCCGATCAGAGTTCCGGAGGAGTCGAACAGGTTGACCAGCATAAAGGAGAAGATGATACCCGCCAGACCGAGATTAAAGGAGCCGGCCAAATCAACATGGCCAATCACCGATGTAATGCTCGGCGGAGCGGAAACAATACCGGTGTAGTGAACATCACCCAGAATCCAGCCCAGCAGCGTCGTAACGATGATGGAGACCAGTACCGCAGCATGAATGTTACGGGAAGCGAGAATAGCGATAATAAAGAAGCCGAGAATCCCCAGCAGCACGCTGTGGGAGGTCAGGTTGCCGATGCTCACCAGGGTGTCTTTATTTGCGACAATCACGCCGGCATTTTTCAGCCCCATCATGCCGATAAACAACCCAATACCGCTGGTGATCCCCACGCGCAGGCTGACGGGAATATTGGCGATCATCCAGTAGCGTACGCGGAAAATAGTCAGCAGCAGCAGACCAACGGCGCCCCAGAAAATAGCCCCCATCCCCACCTGCCACGGCAGCCCCATCGCCTGGACGACGACAAAGGCGAAGAAGGCATTCAGCCCCATTGCCGGCGCCAGCGCAACCGGCAGGTTAGCAAACAGCCCCATCAAAATACTACCGAAGGCGGCGATCAGACAGGTCGTCACAAAGACAGCGCTGGTATCCATACCCGCTACGCCAAGAATTTGTGGGTTAACGAAAACAATGTAGACCATTGTCAAAAAGGTGGTGAAACCTGCTATCGCTTCGGTACGTGCCGTCGTGCCGTGTTCACGTAGTTTGAATACGCGCTCCAGCAGACCCTGGCCAGAAGACTGGCTGGTTTGTTGTTGACTCATTATCGGTTTCCGAACAAAAGGAGGGAAAATTCGTCGCTATCCTATACCAAAATGCGACACCGGGGGCAGTTGTATGGTAATTTTTTTCATTGAATTTGCTTATACGGCAACGATTGCGTCTTGTGAATAGGCAGGACGAAAACGTTAACTTGTTAAAATGGAAACGGCATGTCCCAAATAGAAGCCCTGTTTTTCGACTGCGACGGCACGCTGGTCGACAGCGAAGTGATCTGTTCCCGCGCCTATGTTCATATGTTCAAAGCGTTCGGCATTACCCTGGATTTAGACGAGATTTTTAAGCGTTTCAAAGGCGTAAAGCTCTACGAGATCATTGATACCATCAACGAAGAGCACGGCGTTAATCTACAAAAACCAGAGCTCGAACCCCTCTACCGCGCCGAAGTCGCGCGCCTGTTTGATTCTGAACTGGAAGCGATTGCAGGAGCGGAAACGCTGCTGGATGCGGTCAGCGTGCCAATGTGCGTGGTCTCTAACGGCCCGGTCAGTAAAATGCAGCACTCGCTGGGAAGAACCGGCATGTTGCGCCATTTTCCCGACCGACTGTACAGCGGTTACGATATTCAGCGCTGGAAACCCGATCCGGCACTGATGTTCCATGCAGCAAAGGCCATGAACGTTAACGTCGAAAACTGCATTCTGGTGGATGATTCCAGCGCAGGCGCTCAGTCCGGGATTGAAGCAGGAATGGAAGTCTTTTACTTCTGTGCCGACTCGCACAACAAACCGATCGATCATCCAAAAGTGACGACCTTTACTGATTTGGCACAGCTGCCCGCGCTGTGGAAAGCCCGTGGATGGAATATTACGCGTTAATGAAAAAAGCCGGATAGCGCTAGCGCTTATCCGGCCTACAGGATCCGTGGTGTTAAAGGCCCGGTAAGCATAGCGCCTCCGGGCATTTTACGGCGGATCACTCTTTCGGGTCTTTACCCGCCAGCAGCTTATCCAGCTCATCGCCACCAACGTGGCGGAAATCCTGGCCTTTGACGAAGTAGAAAATATATTCGCAAATATTCTGGCAGCGGTCGCCGATACGCTCGATAGAACGGGCGCAGAACAGCGCGGTCAGCACGCTTGGAATCGTACGTGAATCTTCCATCATATAGGTCATCAGCTGACGCACGATGCCCTCATATTCCTGATCCACCTTCTTATCTTCGCGATAGATACGCACCGCCTCATCGAGATCCATGCGAGCAAAGGCATCCAGCACGTCATGCAGCATCTGCACGGTATGACGCCCCAGCGATTCCAGGCTCACCAGCAGCGGCTGGTGCTGCTGGGAGAACTTCTCCAGCGCGGTACGGCAAATTTTATCCGCCACGTCACCGATACGTTCCAGCTCGGCGATAGTCTTGATAATTGCCATGACTAAACGCAGATCGCTGGCGGTTGGCTGACGCTTGGCGATGATACGCACGCAGGCTTCATCAATGGCCACTTCCATCATGTTGACCTGCTTATCGCCGTCAATCACGCGTTTTGCCAGATCGCTGTCCTGATTGTGCATCGCGGTGATGGCATCAGACAGCTGCTGTTCCACCAGCCCACCCATGGTCAACACCTGAGTGCGGATATACTCCAGTTCTGCATTGAACTGGCCAGAAATATGTTTGTTAAGATTTAGGTTGTCCATGGTGTCTCCTGAATGCCCAACGGGTTAGATCCTGTGAAAGCAGAAGGGCAATCAACCGTAGCGGCCAGTAATATAATCTTCAGTTTGTTTCTTCGCGGGCTTGGTAAACAGATCGTCCGTGTTACTGAATTCAATCAGCTCGCCAAGATACATAAATGCCGTATGGTCTGAACAACGCGCAGCCTGCTGCATGTTGTGGGTAACGATAACGACGGTGTAGTCCTGTTTCAGTTCGGTGATCAGCTCTTCAATACGCCCGGTGGAGATCGGGTCCAGCGCTGAACACGGTTCATCCAGTAACAGCACTTCCGGACGAATCGCGATACCGCGCGCGATGCACAGACGCTGCTGCTGACCGCCGGAGAGAGAATATCCGCTCTGATGCAGTTTATCTTTGGTTTCGTTCCATAATGCGGCTTTGGTCAAGGCCCACTGCACGCGCTCGTCCATATCGGCACGCGACAGCTTTTCAAACAGGCGAACGCCAAAGGCGATATTGTCATAAATCGACATCGGGAACGGCGTCGGCTTCTGGAAAACCATACCGACTTTGGCACGCAGCAGAGCGATATCCTGAGTATTGGTCAGAATATTATCGCCATCCAGCAGGATTTCGCCTTCCGCACGCTGCTCCGGGTAGAGCTCGAACATCTTGTTGAATGTCCGCAGCAGGGTCGATTTACCGCAGCCTGACGGGCCGATAAACGCCGTAACCTGGTTTTTGGTGATATCCAGGTTGATATTTTTCAGGGCATGGAATTTTCCGTAGTAGAAGTTCAGGTTACGAACTGAAAGTTTACCCGGGGTCGCATTCGCCATACTCATCAATCTCTTCCTCATTCGGCGCCGCATTTCGCCGCGCCGCAAAAATTAACCGTGTTTATTCTTCGCGAAAACCACGCGCGCCAGAATGTTCAGCAGCAATACGCACAGGGTGATAAGCAGTACCCCGGCCCATGCCAGTTGCTGCCACTCCGCGAACGGACTCATGGCAAATTTGAAAATGGTCACCGGCAGGTTGGCAATCGGCTGCATCATATCGGTGCTCCAGAACTGGTTGGAGAGCGCAGTGAACAGCAGCGGCGCCGTTTCACCGGCGATACGCGCGATAGCCAGCAGGATCCCCGTCATGATGCCGGACACCGAGGCCTTCAGGGTGATGGCAGAAATCATTTTCCACTTCGGCGTACCCAGCGCATAGGCCGCTTCACGCAGGCTGTCCGGCACCAGTTTCAGCATATTCTCGGTGGTACGAATCACGATAGGCACCTGCAGCAACGCCAGGGCGATAACCCCAGCCCAGCCGGAGAAGTGCTGCATCTGCGCAACCACGATGGTGTAGACGAACAGACCCACGACGATGGACGGCGCGGAAAGCAGGATATCGTTAATAAACCGGATCACTTCCGCCAGCACAGACTTACGCCCGTATTCCGCCAGATAGATACCCGCCATAATGCCTAGCGGCGTACCGAAAACCGTCGACCACAGGATCAGCAGGCCGCTGCCCGCCAGGGCATTCGCCAGACCACCGCCCGCGGTGTTCGGCGGCGGCGTCATTTCGGTAAACAGCGCCAGACTCATGCCATCAATACCGCGGGTCACGGTGGACATCAGGATCCAGATAAGCCAGAACAGCCCGAAGACCATGGTTCCCATTGACAGGGTCAGGGCGATACGGTTTTTCAGCCGGCGTTTAGCCTGCATCTTACGACGCGATTCAGCCAGCTCTGTGCTGGTTTGCAATTCAATCGTTGCCATTAGCGCGCCCCCTCACTCTTCGCCAGACGCATCACCATAAACTTCGATGCGGCCAGAACAATAAAGGTAATCACAAACAGAATCAGCCCCAGCTCCATCAGCGCCGCCACATGCAGCCCGGTTTCCGCTTCGGCAAACTCATTCGCCAGGGCGGAAGTAATACTGTTCCCCGGCATATACAGTGAAACGCTATCCAGCTGGTAGGTGTTGCCGATAATGAAGGTCACCGCCATGGTTTCCCCCAGCGCGCGCCCCAGACCGAGCATCACGCCGCCGATAACCCCGTTCTTGGTAAATGGCAGGACGATACGCCAGATAACCTCCCAGGTCGTACAGCCGATACCGTAGGCCGACTCTTTCATCATCACCGGCGTTTGTTCAAACACATCGCGCATGACGGCGGCGATGTACGGAATAATCATGATGGCCAGAATAACGCCCGCCGCCAGAATACCGATACCAAATGCCGGACCGGCAAATAGCGCCCCGACAAACGGAATCGTCGACAGGACGTTGCCCACCGGCTCCTGAAAGTAGGTAGCAAACAGCGGAGCAAAGATAAACAGGCCCCACATGCCGTAAACGATACTTGGGATGGCCGCCAACAGTTCAATGGCGATACCAAGAGGGCGTTTCAGCCAGGCAGGGGAGAGCTCCGTCAGGAACAGCGCGATACCAAAGCTCACCGGAACGGCGATCAGCAACGCAATAAATGAGGTCACCAGCGTGCCATAGATAGGCACCAGCGCACCGAAAATTTCGTTGGGCGCATCCCACTCTTTGGTCCACAAAAAGGAAAAACCAAACTTCTGAATGCTTGGCCATGAAGAGATGATGAGGGAAACGATGATGCCGCCCAGCATCAATAGCACAATCAGCGCCGCCAGTTTGACCAGCACGCCGAAAATTATGTCACCCTTTTTCCCCGGAGGGTTAAATGCCGGCTTGGTTGCAGCCATAGATTACTCTTTAAGTTCGGGCCCGAAAGGCCAGTATTTTACTGACCTTTCGGGCAAAGGTAATGCTATACACATCATCCTTTAAGCTGCCACTGGCGGACAGCTTAAAGTCTGGCGGTATTTAGTACAGCGCTTTACCGCTGCTGTCTTTCACGTTGGTTTTCCATGCAGCGCGAACCTGCTCAACCACGCTTTCCGGCAGCGTTGCGTAATCCAGTGCGTTGGCTTCTTTACTGCCATTTTTGTACGCCCAATCGAAGAACTTCAGCACTTCAGCAGTCTGTTCTGGTTTGGTCGTGGCTTTGTGTACCAGGATAAAGGTGGTTGAGGTGATCGGCCATGCATTCTCACCTTTCTGGTTAGTCAGATCCTGTGCGAAGGATTTGCTCCAGTCGATACCTTTAGCCGCGTTAGCGAAGTTATCTTCCGTCGGGCTGACCGGCTTGCCATCTGCGGAAAGCAGTTTGGTGTAGGCCAGGTTGTTCTGCTTCGCATACGCGTATTCTACGTAGCCAATGGAGCCCGGCAGACGTTGAACGAAAGCGGCGATGCCGTCGTTACCTTTACCGCCCAGACCGGTCGGCCAGTTAACGGTAGAACCCGCGCCAATCTTAGATTTCCACTCTTCGTTCACTTTCGCCAGGTAGCTGGTGAACACGAAGGAAGTACCGGAACCATCGGCGCGACGAACCACGGCGATGTTCTGAGACGGCAGCTTCATACCCGGGTTGAGTTTAGCGATCGCTTCGTCATCCCACTTTTTAATTTTGCCCAGGTAGATATCACCCAGAGTTTTACCGTCCAGAACCAGCTCACCCGACTTCACGCCAGGCAGGTTGATTGCCAGAACCACGCCACCGATCACGGTCGGGAACTGGAACAGGCCTTCCTGAGCCAGTTTGTCATCGGCCAGAGGAGCATCAGAAGCACCGAAATCGACGGTGTTAGCAATAATTTGTTTTACACCACCGGAAGAGCCAATGCCCTGGTAGTTCACTTTATTGCCGGTTTCTTTCTGATAGGTATCAGCCCATTTGGCATACACCGGTGCAGGGAAAGTTGCGCCCGCGCCAGTCAGGCTTGCAGCTGCAAATGCAGAGAAAGCGCTCATCGATAAGGTCGCGGCGACAACTGTTGCGACGGTGGTACGCATAACGTTCATAATGTCTCCTGCTGGATTCGTAAATCGTTGTTTCGAGGCTATGGTGAGCAAAATAGGACAAAGAGGTGACAGTAAAATGTACGAATTATTACAGTTTTATGACACTCAAAAAGACAGCCGACTGGTGAAAATAAAAACAATATAAATCATACTGTTAATTATTTAAGTGACCGTAAGATTGCAGAAAAATTTTCTTTTTATGACACTTAAAATCGTAGTCGAAGATGACGGTTTGTCATAAACCCGCGCAGCGGCATTTTTCACCAGAGCACTGAAAAACGATCGCCGGAAATAAAAAAAGGGCCGCCGGATGGCAGCCCTTTGTCTGATGCGTGTTGGCTTACTCTACGGTGACCGATTTCGCCAGGTTACGCGGCTGGTCGACGTCAGTGCCTTTAATCAGCGCAACGTGATAGGCCAGCAGCTGCAGTGGCACGGTGTAGAAGATCGGCGCAATCACCTCTTCAACATGCGGCATTTCAATAATGTGCATATTGTCGCTGCTGTTGAAACCCGCCTCGCCATCGGCGAAGACATACAGCTGGCCGCCACGCGCGCGAACTTCTTCAATGTTGGATTTCAGCTTCTCCAGCAATTCGTTATTCGGCGCAACGACGATCACCGGCATTTCGGCGTCAATCAGGGCCAGAGGACCGTGCTTCAACTCACCGGCCGCATAGGCTTCCGCGTGGATATAAGAGATCTCTTTCAGCTTCAGCGCCCCTTCCAGCGCGATCGGATACTGATCGCCACGGCCAAGGAACAGCGCATGGTGCTTATCGGAGAAGTTCTCGGCCAGCGCTTCAATACGCTTATCCTGCGACAGCATCTGCTCAATACGGTTCGGCAACGCCTGCAGCCCATGAACGATATCATGCTCAACGGCGGCATCCAGACCTTTAAGGCGCGCCAGTTTTGCCACCAGCAGCAGCAATACGGTCAGCTGAGTGGTAAAGGCTTTGGTCGAGGCCACGCCGATCTCAGTGCCCGCTTTGGTCATCAGCGACAAATCGGACTCGCGGACCAGAGAAGAACTCGCCACGTTACAAATAGCCAGCGATCCGAGGTAGCCCAGCTCTTTTGACAGACGCAGCGCGGCCAGCGTATCCGCGGTTTCACCGGACTGGGAAAGCGTGATCATCAGGCTGTTGCGACGCACCGCCGATTTGCGATAGCGGAATTCAGAGGCGATTTCCACATCGCACGGCACGCCCGCCAGCGCTTCAAACCAGTAGCGAGAAACCATGCCGGAGTTATACGAGGTGCCGCAGGCTACGATCTGGATATGTTCAACCTGAGACAACATTTCATTCGCATGCGTGCCCAGCTCGCTGAGATCCACTTCGCCATGGCTGATGCGCCCGGTGAGGGTGTTTTTGATCGCATTCGGCTGTTCGTAAATCTCTTTTTGCATGTAGTGACGGTAGGTGCCTTTGTCGCCTGCGTCGTACTGCAGATTAGATTCGATCTCCTGACGTTTCACCTGCACGCCTTTGGTATCGAATACGGTCACGCTGCGGCGAGTCACTTCCGCGATATCGCCTTCTTCGAGGAAGATAAAGCGACGGGTAACCGGCAGCAGAGCCAGCTGATCGGAGGCAATAAAGTTTTCCCCCATACCCAGACCGATAACCATCGGGCTACCGGAACGCGCTGCCAGCAGCGTTGACGGGTCACGGGAATCCATGATCACCGTACCGTAGGCGCCGCGAAGCTGAGGAATGGCTCGCAGTACCGCTTCACGCAGCGTGCCGCCCTGCTCCAGCTCCCAGTGCACCAGGTGAGCAATCACTTCGGTGTCAGTTTCAGAGACGAAGGTGTAACCACGCGCTTTCAGCTCTTCGCGCAGCGGTTCGTGGTTTTCGATGATACCGTTATGGACCACCACAATGTGTTCAGAAACATGCGGATGCGCGTTACCTTCAGACGGCTCACCGTGCGTTGCCCAGCGGGTATGGGCAATCCCCGTACCACCGTGTAACGGGTGCTCTTCTACCGCCTGAGCCAGCATCTGGACTTTACCGAGACGACGAACGCGGGACATATGCCCTGCGTTATCAACCACTGCCAGACCGGCAGAGTCATATCCACGGTATTCCAGACGACGTAAACCTTCGAGAAGGATTTCAGCAATATCACGCTGCGCGACTGCGCCAACAATTCCACACATAGTTAAATTTCCTGATAATGGCGTTATGCCATGCGTTGTCGCTGACCTGTATTTGCCCGCGTTACGGGCGCCCCGAGCCTTGTAGAGAGTGGGGTTATTTTTATGGTACTGCCTGCGGACGGGGACCTATATTGATCCTCTCATCCTGGTTCGCCGGGCGGTTTCCCCCCCGGCGACAATCCAAACATTACGTCTTCTTCACCGGACGCTGCCAGCCCTGTTTATGGACCTGCGGCACACGGCTTAAAACCAGTTCGTTGTCGGCAATATCGCGCGTGACCGTCGTACCGGCGGCAATCGTGACGCCGTTACCCACGGTCACCGGCGCCACCAGCTGAGTGTCGGAACCGACAAACACATCGTCGCCGATAATGGTTTTGAATTTATTTGCACCATCGTAGTTACAGGTAATGGTACCGGCGCCGATATTCACGTTGTCGCCGATTTCCGCGTCGCCGAGGTAGGAAAGATGACCTGCCTTCGAGCCTTTACCCAGTCGCGCTTTTTTCATTTCTACGAAGTTGCCAACATGCGCGCCTTCCAGCAGTTCGGCGCCAGGACGCAGGCGCGCGAACGGACCGATGGTGCAGGCAGCCTGCAGATGAGCATCTTCCACAACCGAATACGGGCTGATCTCACAGTCATCGCCAATGGTGCTGTTTTTGATCACGCAGCCTGCGCCGATCTTCACGCGTTCACCCAGAACCACGTTGCCTTCGAGGATAACGTTAGTATCAATCTCCACATCGCGCCCATGTTTCAGGGTACCGCGGAGATCAAAACGCGCCGGATCGCGCAGCATCACGCCTGCCAGCAGCAGTTTTTCCGCCTGTTCGGATTGATAAACGCGCTCCAGACGCGACAGCTGCAGGCGGTTGTTTACCCCTTCAACTTCGCTTAAGCGCTGCGGATGAACGGCAACGATTTCACGCCCTTCCTGATACGCCATGGCGATAATATCGGTGATGTAGTATTCACCCTGCACATTGTTGTTCGTCAGCTTCGCCAGCCAGCGTTTTAAATCCGCCCCACCAGCGATCAAAATACCGGTGTTAATTTCCTGAATCTGACGCTGCGTATCGCTGGCATCTTTATGCTCCACGATGCCGGTAACCTGACCGTTTTCACGCGTAATGCGACCATATCCGCTCGGATCGTCCAGCTTCACCGTCAGCAGGCCAATGCCGCCCTGTGGCTTCGCCGCGCGCAGGCGTTGTAGCGTATCAACGGAAATCAGCGGAACATCGCCGTACAGCATCATGATGTCTTCATCATCATGGAAGAACGGTGCCGCCTGTTGCATGGCATGGCCGGTACCGAGCTGTTCAGCTTGCAAGACCCAGTTAAGATTATCTTCATGCAGCGTCTGGCGCAGTAGATCGCCACCGTGCCCGTACACCAGATGTACGGCCGAAGCACCGAGATCTTTAGTCGCATCAATAACATGCTGCACCATTGGCTTCCCGGCCAGGGAGTGCAGCACCTTAGGAAGATCGGAATACATGCGGGTCCCTTTGCCTGCGGCAAGGATAACCACGCTCATCGCACTGTTTGACATACGCATCCTGACAACAATTAGAACGAAAAGTAAAAGCCTTTCACGTTGAAATATCTACATATTTTTCATCATGAAACGAGACGAGGATAAAACGCCCTGGCTCAACGATATACACCATTTTATGGTGCTCTTTTTCACCGCTGCAAATAAGTTTATCTCCTAAAAACGCGCATAAGGGAGATAAATCCCTGCTATCTCACTGCTTTTCCTGTTTTTTTGACACCTGAATAAAGCAAGGTAATAAAATAAAACACAGTTTCAATATTCGTTAATTGTGACGCAACAAATAGAAACACCATTTCATTATTATGATAATGCTGCTCAATAATTACCCAGGAGACAAAAATGAATAAAAAAATACCTTTGGCATTAGCCCTTTGCAGCACAATTATCGCATTACCGCTGCAGGCTGACGAGCAGCATGTCTGGCGAGGCATCGCTTTTGGTCAATCAACAGACGTGAATTTTTCCTCCAACGTACTGCCGGAAAAAATCGGCGTTAACGATGTAACGATAGCAGGAAAAAAACTGGCTCCGCAGGCTGTTGCCAATCTCCAGGCTCCTGTCACCATTGAGAGTCGGGGCGGAAAAATAGCCAACTCGCACGACGGTCTGACCTTCTTTTATACTGAACTACCGGCCCGACAGAATTTCATCCTGCAGGCCACGGTGACGGTGGATCAATTTGGTCCGGAAAATGGCGCCCTTCCGGCAGCACAGGAGGGCGCAGGGCTGCTGGTTCGCGATGTTATCGGCCATCCGCGGCAGCAGCCTTTAGTGGTTGGCTACGAAGAGTTTCCGGCAGCATCCAATATGGTCATGAACGCGATTATGACCCAGGATAAAAAAGATCGCTCGCGCGTCAAACTCCAGGCCATTACCCGGGAAGGGATCGCGCAACCGTGGGGAAACGCAGGTTCGACTATCAACCGGCTGAGTTATAAAGAGAATATCGATCTTAAGCAGACACCGGACTTCCAGCTCAGACTCGAACGTACCAACGAGGGATTTGTCACATCATGGGCGCCCGTCGGCAGCGATAAGTGGGTGAGTCAAAAAGTGCCTCATGCCGATCTGATCACGCAACAGGATAAAGACAATTACTACGTTGGCTTTTTTGCTTCTCGTAACGCCAAAATCACCGTCAGCCATGCATCTCTGGTGACATCCCCGGCAAATATCGTTGCTTCGCAGCCCTATGTTGCCAAAACCTGGCCGGTGGTGATGCAAATCGCCTCAGGCGTACAAAGCCAGAGCGCAGATTACGTATTGCAGGCCCGGGCCAGTGACGACGGCGATTTCACTGTTCGTCAGGATGAGGTGACGATTGGGATGAATAAAAAGGTCAAAGCCGGTGAGATGTTTACTCAACCCGCGACGCTCAAAGAGAACAGTACCTTTGAAATTGTTTTTACCCCCGCCAGCGGCCAAAAACCCATTACGCAAAGCCTGACGGTTGAACGCAACCAGCGTGTTGAAGGGAACACGCTGCATGTCTCCCCTGAGGGGCAGTCTGACGCGAAAGGGACGCTGGATTCTCCGCTCGATCTCTCCACCGCGGTCGATTTGTTGCCTCCGGGCGGAAAGATTATCTTAGCCGCCGGGGATTATCCGCAAACGATGATTCCGCTTCAGGCCAGCGGGCTCAGAGAAAAGGTAAAAACGCTGCAGGCCAACGGCAAGGCGGTTATTCATGGCCTGCTGCTGGATGCCAACTACTGGCATATCAATGGCATCTCGATAACAGACAAAAGCCTGCGCATACAGGGTAGCCATAACCTGATCGAGAACGTCACGGCCTACAAAAACGAGGATACCGGGATCCAGATATCCTCCCCGGACAAAACAGGTCGCCCACTATGGGCCAGCTACAATCGGGTCGTGAACTCTGAATCCTACGGCAATGAGGATCCCGGTAAGATTAACGCCGATGGTTTCGCGGTAAAAATGCGGGTAGGGGAAGGTAATCGTCTGGAAGGTTGCTACTCACACGACAATATCGATGACGGATTCGACCTGTTTAACAAAATCGAAGACGGCGCCAATGGCGTTGTGGTGATCGAGAATTCAATTGCCCGCAATAACACCAGTAACGGTTTTAAACTCGGCGGGGAAGGGCAGCCGGTTGCCCACGAAATACGTAACAGCATTGCTATCGGTAACCATCTGGATGGGTTTACCGATAATTTCAATCCCGGCAAGCTGGTAGTGGTCAATAACGTCGCGGTAGATAACCAGCGCTTTAACTATCTCTTCCGCCCCAGCCCATACGGTAAGCCAGAGACTCAAGGCGATTTCAGCGACAACCTGTCACTGCGCAGCCAGCCCGGAAAATATGATGATGCCGTTGTCGGGAATATTAAAGATAACAACTACTTTATTCGCGGCGGGAAAAGCGTCAATGCAGAGGGGAAGACCATTCTGAGCGCCGATTATCAAACCCTGGCGCTACCGGATCCGCTGCTGCGTCATGCCGATGGCAGTTTTGCTACCGGAGACTTTCTCAACCGTCGATAGCAAGGGCGTCTTGCGCTTTATCCGGCTGAGAAAACACAAAGGCCGCCCTCGGGCGACCTTTTTCGTTCTGCTTCACACCGCATGTGTTGTCGTTTTCGTTAGCGGTACAGCGCAAATGCAGAGAGGTTGGCGACTTAGTGATTGAAGGTACCGAAAGTGACGTTCATAGCACTGAAGAAAGCGATGATTTTGTTAAGCAGTTTCATGATGACTTCCTGGATAAAGAATGTGTTCTGGTAGATTTGTTTTGTGACTCACATCACAAAAACAAGTCTACGCTTCATTTTTTAACCGATCAACATAAATGAGATGCTCGTCACAAAAAATTAAAATGCCATTTTAGTTTTGATAAATATGAAACGAAGCCATAAAAAAAGCCAGCCTGGAAACCAGACTGGCTTTTTAACTTTCAAGCCGGTGTTACATCGCTTTTTTGGTCAACTCGATAACGCGCAGTTTGGCGATCGCTTTGGCCAGTTCCGCGGACGCCTGAGCGTAATCCACGTCGCCGTGAGAGCTGTTAATGTGCTCTTCCGCTTTACGCTTCGATTCCAGGGCTCGCGCTTCGTCGAGATCCTGGCCACGAATTGCCGTATCAGCCAGAACGGTCACGCTACCAGGCTGCACTTCAAGAATGCCGCCGGACAGATAGATAAACTCTTCATGACCGTGCTGTTTAACGATGCGAATCATACCAGGCTTAATGGCGGTGAGCAGCGGTGCGTGACCCGGGTAAATACCCAGTTCACCTTCACTACCCGTTACCTGGATTTTCTCGACCAGACCGGAGAACATTTGTTGCTCCGCGCTGACGACGTCCAGGTGGTAAGTCATTGCCATATCACCCTCCGATTAAGGCGTTAAAGTTTTTTGGCTTTTTCCACGGCTTCGTCGATAGAACCGACCATGTAGAACGCCTGCTCTGGCAGGTGATCGTATTCGCCTTCCATGATGCCTTTAAAGCCACGGATGGTGTCTTTCAGGGAGACGTACTTGCCCGGAGAACCGGTAAATACTTCTGCCACGAAGAACGGCTGGGACAGGAAGCGCTGAATCTTACGTGCGCGAGCTACCACCAGTTTGTCTTCTTCAGACAGTTCATCCATACCGAGGATGGCGATGATGTCTTTCAGTTCCTGATAACGTTGCAGCAGGGACTGTACGCCACGTGCGGTGTCGTAGTGTTCCTGACCCACAACCAGCGGATCCAGCTGACGGCTGGTGGAGTCCAGCGGGTCAACGGCCGGGTAGATACCCAGAGACGCAATCTGACGGCTCAGTACCACGGTTGCATCAAGGTGAGCAAAGGTGGTGGCTGGTGACGGGTCAGTCAAGTCATCCGCAGGGACGTATACGGCCTGTACGGAAGTGATAGAACCGGTTTTGGTGGAGGTGATACGTTCCTGCAGAACACCCATCTCTTCCGCCAGGGTCGGCTGATAACCTACCGCTGAAGGCATACGACCCAGCAGTGCGGATACTTCAGTACCGGCCAGGGTATAACGATAGATGTTATCGACGAACAGCAGAACGTCACGACCTTCGTCACGGAATTTCTCAGCCATGGTCAGGCCGGTCAGAGCAACGCGCAGACGGTTTCCCGGCGGCTCGTTCATCTGGCCATAAACCAGGGATACTTTATCCAGAACGTTGGAGTCGGTCATTTCGTGGTAGAAGTCGTTACCCTCACGAGTACGTTCACCGACGCCCGCAAACACGGAGTAACCGGAGTGCTCGATCGCGATGTTACGGATCAGCTCCATCATGTTTACGGTTTTACCTACGCCCGCACCACCGAACAGACCTACTTTACCGCCCTTAGCGAACGGACACATCAGGTCGATAACTTTGATGCCGGTTTCCAGCAGTTCCTGAGAACTGGACAGCTCTTCATAAGACGGAGCTGCGCGGTGAATAGCCCAACGCTCTTCTTCGCCGATGTCGCCTTTCATATCGATCGGCTGACCCAGCACGTTCATGATACGACCCAGCGTTGCTTTACCAACCGGGACTTCGATCGGGTGCTCAAGGTCTTTAACTTCCAGACCACGACGCAGACCGTCAGAAGAACCCATGGCGATAGCACGTACGATACCACCGCCGAGCTGCTGCTGAACTTCCAGCACCAGGCTCTCATTACCATTCTGTACCTCAAGAGCATCGTACACGCGCGGTACGGCATCCTGAGGGAATTCGACGTCAACCACGGCGCCGATTACCTGGACAATTTTTCCAGTAGCCATCTTGAATCCTCTACGAATTAACCTGGTTATACCGCGGATGCACCACCGACGATCTCGGTGAGTTCCTGAGTAATGCTGGCCTGACGAGCTTTGTTGTATACCAACTGCAGCTCTTTAATCAGGCTGCCGCCATTATCGGTTGCGGCTTTCATCGCCACCATACGTGCGGCCTGCTCGCTGGCCAGGTTTTCTACCACGCCCTGATAAACCTGGGACTCGACATAACGACGCAGGAGGGTATCCAGCAGCGCTTTCGGGTCTGGCTCATACAGATAATCCCAGGATTTACGCTTCAGCTCAGCATCTTCTGATGCCGGTAACGGCAGCAGCTGAGTGATGGTCGGAGTCTGGGACATGGTATTAATAAATTTGTTGCTGACAACGTACAGCTTGTCCAGACGGCCTTCATCATAGGCCTGCAACATCACTTTTACCGGGCCGATCAGTTCGGACAGCGATGGGTTATCTCCCATGCCAGTCACCTGGGCGACAATATTGCCACCGACGGAACTAAAGAAAGATACGCCTTTAGAGCCGATCATTGCGATGTCGCACTGAACGCCTTTATCGGACCATACTTTCATATCTGCCAGCACTTTCTTGAACAGGTTAATGTTCAAGCCGCCGCACAGACCACGGTCGGTCGACACCACCAGGTAGCCCACGCGTTTAACGTCGCGTTCTTCCAGGTACGGGTGCTTATATTCCAGATTACCGTTTGCAAGGTGACCAATCACTTTGCGCATGGTATCTGCATAAGGACGGCTGGCCGCCATGCGCTCCTGCGATTTACGCATTTTGGAAGCGGCGACCATTTCCATCGCTTTAGTGATCTTTTGCGTGTTCTGGACGCTTGCGATCTTACTACGTATCTCTTTTGCGCCGGCCATGAACTTCTCCTCAATGCCTTGCGGCCTGCCCTAAGGCAAGCCGCCAGACTTTACCAGGACTGGGTTGCTTTAAAGGAGTCGAGGATGCTTTTCAGCTTGCCTTCGATCTCGTCGTTATAGCCACCGGTCTGGTTAATCTCTTGCATCAGCGGAGCGTGGTCACGGTCAACGTAAGCCAGCAGAGCGGCTTCGAAGCTACCGATTTTCGCCAGTTCCACATCTTCGAGGTAACCGCGTTCAGCAGCAAACAGGACCAGACCCTGCTGTGCTACAGACATCGGTGCATACTGTTTCTGTTTCAGCAGCTCGGTTACTTTCTGACCATGGCTCAGCTGTTTACGGGTTGCTTCATCCAGATCGGATGCGAACTGAGAGAACGCAGCCAGTTCACGATACTGTGCCAGCGCGGTACGGATACCACCGGACAGTTTCTTGATGATCTTGGTCTGAGCAGCACCACCAACACGGGATACGGAGATACCCGGGTTAACCGCAGGACGAATACCAGAGTTAAACAGGTTGGTTTCCAGGAAGATCTGACCATCGGTAATGGAAATTACGTTGGTCGGAACGAACGCAGAAACGTCACCCGCCTGGGTTTCGATAATCGGCAGTGCGGTCAGGGAGCCGGTTTTACCTTTGACTTCACCTTTGGTGAATTTCTCAACGTATTCCGCGTTAACGCGGGATGCGCGCTCCAGCAGACGGGAGTGGAGGTAGAACACGTCGCCCGGGAATGCTTCACGTCCTGGCGGACGACGGAGCAGCAGGGAAACCTGACGGTAAGCAACGGCCTGTTTAGACAGGTCATCGTAAACGATCAGCGCATCTTCACCGCGGTCACGGAAGTATTCGCCCATTGCGCAACCGGCATATGGTGCCAGGTATTGCAGTGCAGCAGATTCAGAAGCGGTCGCCACGACAACGATTGTGTTGGACAGCGCGCCGTGCTCTTCCAGTTTACGTACCACGTTAGAAATGGTGGACGCTTTCTGGCCAATAGCTACGTACACGCACTTGATGCCGGAATCACGTTGGTTGATGATCGCATCGATTGCCATCGCGGTTTTACCGGTCTGACGGTCACCGATGATCAGCTCACGCTGGCCACGGCCGATTGGAATCATGGCATCGACGGATTTGTAACCGGTCTGTACCGGCTGATCGACGGACTGACGTTCGATAACGCCCGGAGCGATAACTTCGATTGGCGAGAAGCCATCGTGCTCAACCGGACCTTTACCGTCGATAGGTGCACCCAGGGTGTTCACCACGCGACCCAGCAGGCCACGGCCAACCGGAACTTCAAGGATACGGCCAGTACATTTAACCTTCATGCCTTCGGCGAGGTCAGCGTACGGACCCATTACTACTGCACCTACGGAGTCGCGCTCCAGGTTCAGTGCGATAGCGTAACGGTTACCCGGCAGGGAAATCATCTCACCCTGCATACAATCGGCCAGGCCGTGGATGCGGATAACACCGTCACTGACGGAAACAATAGTACCTTCGTTGTGAGCTTCGCTCACCACATTGAACTGAGCAATGCGCTGCTTGATCAGTTCGCTGATTTCGGTGGAATTCAGTTGCATGCTCCAGTCCCCTTAAGACTGCAAGACGTCTGCAAGGCGATCAAGACGGCCGCGTACGCTACCATCAATGACCATATCACCCGCACGGATGATAACACCTGCCATAACAGACTTATCGATTTTGCAATTCAGCTTAACTTTGCGTGACAGACGTTTTTCCATCGCGCCGACGATCTTCTCAAGCTGTGCTTCACTCAACTGGGAGGCAGAAATAACATCGACCTCTGCGGTTGCCTCACTGGCAGCGCGCAGGTGAATGAATTGCTCAAGAACATCCGGGAGCACTTGCAGACGACCATTTTCAGCCATAACCCGAATCAGGTTCTGGCCATTTTCGTCCAGTTGCTCACCGCATACCGCAATGAACGCGTCAGAGAGCGTTTCCGGCGCCAGAGCACCGGACAGAAGCTCTGCCATTTGTTCGTTTTTGGTCACTTCAGCGGCAAACGCCAGCATATCCTGCCAGCGTTCAACACTTTTGTGTTCGACGGCAAAGTCAAAAGCTGCTTTGGCGTAGGGGCGAGCTACCGTTACAAATTCAGACATCAGCCCCTCCCTCCTTACAGTTCAGCGACAAGTTTGTCCACGATGTCGCTGTTAGCAGCTTCATCCACGGAACGTTCGATGATCTTCTCGGCGCCAGCAACAGCCAGGATTGCGACCTGCTTACGCAGCTCCTCGCGAGCACGTTTACGTTCGGCATCGATTTCAGCCTGCGCCTGTGCGACGATTTTGGTGCGTTCCTGTTCTGCTTCAGCTTTAGCTTCGTCCAGCATCTGAGAGCGACGCTTGTTCGCCTGCTCGATGATGACCTGAGCTTCCGCTTTCGCTTTTTTCAGCTGGTCGGTCGCGTTGGCCTGTGCAAGGTCCAAATCTTTCTTAGCGCGTTCTGCAGAAGCCAAACCGTCAGAAATCTCTTTCTGACGTTTTTCGATGGCAGCCATTAACGGCGGCCATACGTACTTCATGCAGAACCATACGAAAAGAACAAACGCGATGGCCTGGCCGAGGATTGTTGCGTTCATGTTCACAGCACAATACCTCTTAAATTAACTCTGTGGCTTAGGTTTCTTTCGAACAACTTACTACGCGACAGCAAACATCACGTACAGACCCAGACCTACAGCGATCATCGGGATAGCATCCACCAGACCCATAACGATAAAGAACTGAGTACGCAGCAGAGGAATCAGATCCGGTTGACGCGCTGCGCCTTCCAGGAATTTGCCCCCGAGGATGCCGATACCGATCGCAGCACCGATCGCCGCCAGACCCATCATCACAGCGGCAGCCATGTACAGCAGATCCATATTCAGGTTTTCCATGACAGTCTCCAGTTTGTTTCAGTAAAAACGTAGTATGTTGGTAAAAATCAATGCTCTTCAGATGCCATCGACAGATAGACGATCGTCAGAACCATGAAGATGAAGGCTTGCAGCGTAATAATCAGGATGTGGAAAATGGCCCATGGCACATTCAGAACCCACTGTGACCACCACGGCAGCAGACCAGCAATCAGAATGAAAATCAGCTCACCGGCATACATGTTGCCGAACAGTCGCAGACCAAGTGAAACCGGTTTGGACAGCAGGCTTACCCCTTCAAGGATTAAGTTGACAGGAATGAATGCCCAGTGATTGAACGGCTGCAGCGTCAGTTCTTTAACGAACCCACCCACGCCTTTCATTTTGATGCTGTAGAAAAGAATCAGGATAAACACGCCAAGCGCCATCGACAGGGTGATGTTCACGTCAGCAGACGGAACCACGCGCAGTGCAGGCAGGCCGAAAATGTGTTCGCCGATGTAAGGAATCAGGTCGATTGGCAGCAGGTCCATCAGGTTCATCAGGAATACCCAGACAAACACGGTGAGGGCCAGCGGAGCAATCAGCTTGCTCTTGCCATGATACATGTCTTTGACGCTGCCATGGACGAAGCCAATGGTCATCTCGATAGCCGTCTGGAGTTTACCAGGAACACCGCTGGTCGCTTTTTTCGCAACGCTACGGAAAATGGTAAGGAACAACAGACCGAGCACCACTGAGAAGAACATGGAGTCAATGTTGAGCGTCCAGAAGGTGGCCGGGGGGTTGTGCGGATCCACCAGCGAGAAAGTACGCAGGTCCAGCTGAAGGTTATTCAGATGGTGGCCTATGTATTCCTGCGGCGTCATATTTTCTGCAGCCATGATGCCTTTTACCCTTTGTTGTTAATTACAGCTGGTGCCAGAATTTGTACCACCAGCACCAAAACCCACGTCACTATCAGCGGCATGAATACCACTTTGAATACAGCCAGCGCCACCGCGAGGAGGGCAAAGGTCAGCAACACCTTGAAAGCTTCGCCGAAGGCGAAGGTCCAGGCCACTCGGCCTTTAGATGGTGTATGCGCCTGATGACGCCAGGCAAAAATCATAAACAACATGTTTGGCAAAACAACCGCCAAACCTCCACATACAGCGGAGACGCCCCAGAAGGGGTCTTTTAGGCTGAACAGCAGTCCACTTGCTATTACTGCCAGTAACTGAATAAACAGAAGCTTACGAGCAACGTTTCGACTCAAGAGCGACACAGACATCACGTTTTTACTCCTGCTCCCTTCGAGGTATGTCGCGTGTCGTATAAAACGTCCTTTAAGACGAAGAGTCAAGCATCAAAAAGCGGACAAATTATACGGTGACGCCCCGTGATTTCAAACAATAAGTAGCAAAATAGTGAATAAATGTTTAATTATTTTCCAGCTGGCAACTTTTCCTGCATTTTGCCAATCTGTGAGCCGTCATACGAAACTGCAAATACTGAGAAAACACAGAGATTAAAGCGTGCACCAGATCACATATTAAACATTTTAGAGGAATGCGAATTAATTCCGTTCATAAATTGTCTGTTTTCATCTTTTTGATATTAAAGATAAAAAATGAGCAGTTTTTATAAAACAACCACGCATACAATGAAAACCTTTTATTGACATTTATAATAAATATTTAACATCTGTATGCTCTGTCAGGCGCTCGATTTTTAGCGTACTGATATTTTCAATGTTGACTATTTTATGGGTTAACCAACCGTCAAAGTTAACTTCGAGATAACCCATAGTAAAAACATGGTTAAAATGCTCCGGGAATAGCTCGCAGTCACATTTATTTTTGTAACATGCTACGGTCTCATTTTTTTCACATTTTTTGATAAAAACTAAATCATTTTTGGCTTAATAACCACCAGGTGACGCTCCCCTTCCAGCTCAGGAACATGCAGCCTGATGATCTCGCTGACGGTATATCCGTTGGGAAGATTTGCCATTTCATCTTCCTGGGCCACCCCTTTCAACGCATAGAAGCAGCCGGTTTCTGACGGCAGATGATGACACCAGCTGACCATGTCATTCAGAGAGGCAAATGCGCGGCTGATGACGCCATCGAACGGCGGCTCAGCGGGGAAATCTTCCACGCGGCTCTGTACCGGAGCAATATTATCCAGTTTTAACTCATGCTGGACCTGACGAAGAAAACGCACGCGCTTACCAAGGCTGTCCAGCAGCGTGAAATGTGCTTGCGGAAGAACTATCGCCAGCGGGATTCCCGGTAGCCCTGGCCCTGTTCCGACGTCGATAAAACGCGTTCCCTGCAGATACGGCGCAACAACAATGCTATCGAGGATATGGCGAATCAGCATCTCATTCGGATCGCGAACGGAAGTCAGATTGTAGGCTTTGTTCCACTTATCCAGCATTCCAACATAGGCCACCAGCTGGTTTTTCTGGTGATCGGTGAGCGAAATACCGGCTTCAGCCAGCAGACGAGAAAGTTTGTTGAGCACGTTCAATACCTGTCCAGAAATAATGAGCCCGGAGGCGATGACGCTTACCGGGCCGGTGAATCAAAAGGGCGGAGGCGCAGTCTGCTATCCGCCAAATTCCGCCTCTCAGGGCAATCAGGCGCTACGGCGCAGCATCCCCTGCTTTTTCAACCAGACCAGCAAAATAGAAATCGCCGCTGGCGTGATGCCGGAAATACGCGAAGCCTGACCGATTGAAGACGGTTTGTGATCGTTGAGCTTGGCAATCACTTCATTCGACAACCCGATCACCTGACGATAATCAAGCGTTGCCGGCAGGATCGTATTCTCATTACGCTGCTGTCTTTCGATCTCTTCCTGCTGACGAGCAATATACCCTTCGTACTTCACCTGGATTTCGACCTGTTCTGCGGCCTGCACATCTTCGAGGCCCGGTGCGAACGGTGACAGCTGAACCAGCTGCTCATAGGTCATTTCCGGACGACGGAGTAAATCTTCTCCGCTCGCTTCGCGAGAAAGTGGTGCAGTCAGGTGAGCATTCACTTCTTCTGCGCTGTCTGCCGCCGGATAAACCCAGGTGGTTTTCAGACGCTGACGCTCCAGCTCAATGCTTTCCAGCTTCTCATTGAAACGCGCCCAGCGTTCATCATCGACCAGACCCAGTTCACGTCCCTGTTCCGTCAGACGCAGATCGGCGTTATCTTCGCGCAGCATCAGACGATATTCGGCGCGTGAAGTAAACATCCGGTACGGTTCTTTCGTTCCCAGAGTACACAGATCGTCGACCAGCACGCCGAGGTAGGCTTCTGAACGCGCCGGCGCCCAACCCTCTTTTTCCGCAGAGAAACGACCGGCGTTCAGGCCGGCAAGCAGCCCCTGAGCGGCAGCTTCTTCGTAACCGGTGGTGCCGTTAATTTGTCCGGCAAAGAACAGACCGTGGATATATTTACTTTCCAACGTCGGCTTCAGATCGCGCGGGTCGAAAAAGTCGTACTCAATAGCGTAGCCTGGACGAACGATTCTGGCGTTCTCCATGCCTTGCATAGAGCGAACAATTTGCATTTGTACGTCAAACGGCAGGCTGGTGGAGATACCGTTTGGATAAATTTCGTTAGATGTCAGCCCTTCAGGCTCGAGGAAGATCTGATGCTGGTTACGATCGGCAAAACGCATCACTTTATCTTCGATCGACGGGCAATAACGCGGGCCGATCCCTTCAATCACCCCGGCATACATTGGGCTACGATCGAGGTTATTACGGATCACGTCGTGGGTTTTTTCGTTGGTATACGTGATATAGCACGGTACCTGCTGCGGATGCTGAGCCACATTGCCCATGAACGAGAAGACCGGCATGGGGTTATCACCATGCTGCGGCGCCAGAACGCTAAAGTCGATGGTACGGGCATCAATACGCGGCGGCGTACCGGTTTTCAGGCGGCTGACGCGCAGCGGCAGCTCACGTAAGCGGCGAGAAAGCGGGATGGACGGCGGATCGCCTGCGCGGCCACCGCTGTAGTTATCCAGTCCGATATGGATCTTGCCATCAAGGAAGGTGCCGACGGTCAGGACCACCGCTTTGGCGCGGAATTTCAGTCCCATCTGGGTAACGGCTCCGACAACCCGATCGTTTTCAACAATCAGATCCTCAACCGCCTGCTGGAAGATCATCAGGTTGGGCTGGTTTTCCAGCGCAGTGCGTACCGCCTGACGATAGAGTACGCGGTCTGCCTGAGCTCGTGTCGCTCGTACCGCCGGTCCTTTGCTGGCGTTTAGTATCCTAAACTGAATGCCTGCCTGGTCGATCGCTTTCGCCATCAGTCCGCCAAGCGCATCCACTTCTTTTACCAGGTGTCCTTTCCCAATGCCGCCAATCGCCGGGTTGCAGCTCATCTGCCCCAACGTGTCGATATTGTGTGTCAAAAGCAGGGTCTGCTGACCCATTCGCGCTGCGGCCATCGCGGCCTCAGTGCCTGCATGACCCCCGCCAATGATGATGACGTCAAAAGGATCCTGATAAAACATGGTGGTATGCCTCGCATAAAGCGGTTTGAAAATGGATTGAAGCCCGGGCCGTGGATTCTACTCAACTTTAGTCGATCGAGAAAGCTCCGGGATCTTGAGTATTAAAAAGAAGATCTTTTATTTAGAGATCTGTTTTATTGTGATCTCTTATTAGGATCGAACCTTTCTGTGGATAAGCCAGATCCGCGTTTTAAGATCAAACGCTTAAGAAGGATCACTATCTGTGAATGATCGGTGATCCTGTTCCGTATAAGCTGGGATCAAAATGAAGGGTTATACACAGGTCAAAAAGCAGCCACTGGTTATACGTTGGATAACTACCGGTTGATCAGAGCTTTTAAGTGTAGTTATCCACAGAAGATCGGACGATCTTTACAAAACTTAGAGCAAATCTTTCCAGGATCCGACCCAAATCTCAGCCGGATCCTCCGGAATTTCATGTTCCAGGACATTTATCTTCAGCGTTTCGCCGATCTGTTGTGCGCCACATGCCTTCAATGCGCTGTCGATTTTGTCGATGGCGCCGCAGAAGGTGTCGTATTCGCGGCTGCCGATGCCCACGGCGCCAAAACGAACGGCGGACAGGTCTGCCTGCTTTTCCTGAAGCGCTTCATAGAACGGCAGCAGATTATCAGGGATATCACCCGCACCATGTGTAGAGGAGATAACTAACCAGATCCCCTCAGCCTGCAGATCCTCGATCAACGGACCGTGCTGGATTTCGGTGCTGTAGCCCGCCTCTTCCAGCTTTTCAGCCAGATGCTCCGCTACATATTCCGCACTGCCCAGGGTACTGCCGCTGATAAGCGTAATGTCTGCCATGATCGTCTGCTCAATTATTCAGAGTGGCACATTGTACGCTGTGTGAGAGCTGGGATCTACCTGTGGAAAATGTGGGATTAAAAAAGCCCGATCACGGGCGGATGGTCCGCATGATCGGGTTCTGCAGGGAGATCAGGGTCTCGGTGGACTGAATTTCATCGATTGTTTGGATCTTGTTGATAAGTACCTGCTGCAGGGCATCGATCGAGCGGCACATCACCTTAATAAAGATGCTGTAGTGCCCGGTGGTGTAGTAGGCCTCGGTGACCTCGTCGAGACTTTCGAGTTTGGCCAGCGCGGAGGGATAGTCTTTGGCGCTTTTCAAAATGATGCCGATAAAGCAGCAGACGTCGTAACCGAGCTGTTTGGGGTTCACGTCGATACGGGCGCCGGTAATGATCCCTGCCTGTTTCATCTTCTCTACGCGAACATGAATCGTCCCCGGGCTGACGCCAAACTGTTTGGCCAGTTCGGCATAGGCGGTACGGGCATTGGCCATTAAGGCTTCCAGGATGCCGCGGTCCAGATTGTCGATCTGATAATTTTCCATAGGTTTTTCTTATGATGTTTGAAGATTCTTTCTATATTAGCCGTATATTTTAATGAATCAAAAGTGAACATGGCTTTTTGTTGTTTGATTATTGTATTGGTGGCCATTTTTGTTGCTTAATCAATATCAACAGGACGCAGGAGTAATAAAAAATGAAAACCGCATACATCGCAAAACAACGCCAGATTAGTTTCGTTAAGTCTCACTTTTCCCGCCAGCTGGAAGAGAAGCTTGGTCTGATTGAAGTCCAGGCACCTATCTTAAGCCGCGTAGGAGACGGGACTCAGGACAACCTGTCTGGTTGCGAGAAAGCGGTTCAGGTGAAAGTGAAAACGCTGCCAGACGCCCAGTTCGAAGTGGTTCATTCACTGGCGAAGTGGAAACGTCAAACCCTGGGACAACACGACTTCAGCGCGGGCGAAGGGCTGTACACGCACATGAAGGCCCTTCGCCCCGATGAAGACCGACTGACCGCCATCCACTCTGTTTACGTCGACCAGTGGGACTGGGAACGCGTGATGGGTGATGATGAACGCCATGCCGGCACATTAAAATCAACCGTAGAGGCTATCTACGCCGGGATTAAAGCGACCGAAGCCGCTGTATGTAAAGAGTTTGGCCTGACGCCGTTCCTGCCGGAACAGATTCAGTTTGTCCATAGCCAGACGCTGCTGAGCCGTTATCCGGGTCTCGATGCTAAAGGCCGCGAGCGGGCGATTGCGAAAGAGCTGGGAGCCGTATTCCTGATGGGGATTGGCGGTAAGCTTTCTGATGGCCAGCGTCACGACGTTCGTGCGCCGGATTATGATGACTGGAGTACATCGGTTGAGGAAGGCTTTAGCGGCCTGAACGGCGATATTCTGGTGTGGAACCCGGTGCTGGAAGACGCTTTCGAGCTCTCCTCTATGGGGATCCGCGTGGATGCCGAGGCCCTGAAGCGCCAGCTGGCGATCACCGGTGATGAGGATCGTCTGAAGCTGGAGTGGCACCAGGCGCTGCTGCGCGGTGAAATGCCGCAGACCATCGGCGGCGGCATTGGTCAATCCCGTCTTACCATGCTGCTGCTGCAGCTGGATCATATCGGCCAGGTACAGTGCGGCGTATGGCCGGCGCAGGTTCGTGAGAGCGTGGCTTCGCTCCTTTAATCGCCCCGAGAGATCCGTTAACGCCGCCAGCGTCGCAGCAGGCGGCTACGTAACCCGGTATCAAAGCGCCAGATATGATCGAAGATGCGCATGATGCCGGGTTTGCCATGGACAGACATCGCTACCGCATGAAAGCGATGATGATGCTTACGCTGTAGCTCCCCCACCTTATTGATCACCTCATCCGGCAGCCGCTGGGCAATAAAATCAGAAATCACCACCGCATCGGCATCGACCCACTGCGGGTTTTGCATTCGCTCAATGATGGAACGGAAACAGCTGGCTAAATCCGTACCGCCGCGAAAACGCTGGCTCAGGAAGCGGATCGCCTGCTCCAGACCCTGCGGGCCCGTCAGCTCGTAATGCACGACCTCACTGGAGAAAAGCATAATAAAGCAGCGGCGATTGTCCGCCAGCGCCACCCGCATTAATGCCAGGCAAAACGCCTTGGCGCACTGTTCGTTGAAACCGCCCATCGAGCCGGAAGTATCGACGCAGACGATAAAAGGTCCGCGTGGCTGTTCGTCAACATCTTGTCGGGTCACCGGCCTCTCGGTGATTTTTTCCCGCCAGGCGTCGCCATGTAGCCGATAGGTCAGCAGCTGCTTTTCTACCAGCTTGCGATAGAACTCGAATTCCAGTTCAGTGATCCCCAGCGTCGCCAGCTCCGGCGGCAGCAGGCGCAGGATATCGTCGCTCTGTTGTAGGCCATCAACCTGTTCCGGTACCGTTGCCGGCTCACGAACCAGGCTGCGAAAGGCTTCCATCGGCGCATCCTTTTTCGGTACCGATTTGGCTTCCCGCGAGCGGCCTAACTGCTCAGCCAGCTGCATCAGCTCCGGCTGCTGGCTGAGAAAGTCACCGTAGCGAACGATCAGCTGATAGTCGCCGCGCTTCAGCTCGCCTGCGCTCATATCCCACAGCCGGCCCGCGGCGTTATCGTTTTCCACCAGCACCGGTTCCAGCTGTCCGCTCAGGGTCATCCTCTCCTGGACTTCACTCAGTAGCTGATCGCGTTCTTCATCCAGCAGCTGCTGGTTGAGTGTGGTTGCCTGCACCACCAGACTCAGACGCCAGCGCTGTAAAAACAGGGTATGTAGTGCGGGCGTGAAGGTCGTATTGTCATCCACCAGCTGTTGCGCCTGGGCGGCAAACGGCGAGTGCAGCTGATGCAGCTGGCCAAGGATCTGCGGGAGCTGCACGATGAACTGCGAGGTGGAGAGCAGCTGCGATCGCTGATAGTTCTGGACTTCAACATCCAGCTCCGGCGGGATCGGCGTCTCTTTGAGTCGTGCTCTGACGGCTTCCCGCCAGCGCGGAATATCGGCGGCGATAATATTCTTCAGGCGCGGAAATTTTTCGAAGAACACGGCAAGCTGAGGAGAGGCCAGCAGCGCCAGCAGCATCTCTTCGATCATCCCCTCTTCGCTGACTGCCAGCATGACATTCAGCATATCCAGCGTCATGGCTGTCGCGCCTGTTTAATCTGCGTGCCGACGTCCTGCAGGCTGGCTTCAATACGTCCTAGCCAGTCACCGGGAATAAACAGACATTTTTGCTGTTCGCTAAAGCGGTTATGTTGCTGGTGCCATTCGTCATCCAGCGCTTCCAGCTGCTGGCGGATTTCGGCCGGCATGTTTTCTTGCGATTCGCTGCCGGGCAGCGAAAGGCGGGAGCCTTGCAGGCTGACGTCGCGAACGACCAGATGCTGGCTGGCATCGACATCGATATTCAGCTGCTGGGCGAAACCAATGCCGTTAAGCTTGCCGCGGATTTCACCGCCTTTTTCCAGCCAGTGCGAGAGCTCTTCGCGGACGAAGGTTATATGAATAACTTCCATATCGTGCAGCTTAAGCGGCTGCTGGAGCAGCAGGGTCAGCGTGGTATCCTTGAGTTCAGACGGTAATTCATAATGCGGTTTACGGCTGAACATCCCGCCGAGGCGCGTGACCTTCAGCGCGGTTTTGTCGCTGTGCTGCTGTTGGATTTGGATGCGTCTTTGGGTTATGGCGCCCAGTTTGGTCAGCATTGCCTGCTGTTGCCAGGCATGGCTGGTCATCAAGGTTTCCAGCTGCTGTGACATCAGATTCATGCTTTCGATATCGTGCCACAGGCAATCTTTCAGCAAAATCAGATCGATAGGGGCAATGGTATCCCGGCCGCTGAAGAAGGCGCTGGCCTGCAGCAGACGAATGGCCTTTTTCCAGCGCCGATCCGAGACATAAGGCGAACCCGATAACGTATCCAGCTGCTGGCGGAGCTGGAAGATAAGCTCAAACACGCTGTCCGGTAGCTTCACGGCGCTGATATCCTGCTGCCACTGCCGGAACTCTTCGTCGCTGACCTGCAGGCTGGCAGGGACCGGGTTACTGTTTTCATCCTGCTGGCTTATCAGCATCGAGCGGAAGTTCGTTTTATCCTGGACCTTATCCAGCCATAAACGGATGAGCATGCGATCGTACAGCGCTTCAAGGCTGCTGTCCGCTTCCGGTAATTCGTTTGAGGCAGCCACCAGCAGGCGCATGGGGATTTTTTCTTCTTTCGCCCCGTTGCGGAACTGACGTTCGTTGATTGCCGTCAGTAAGGTGTTGAGGATAGCCGGGCCGGCTTTCCAGATTTCATCGAGGAAGACGATTTCGGCTTCCGGAAGATAGCCTGTCGTCAGGCGCTCGTAGCGTCCTTCATCCTTCAGCGCCTGGATGGAGAGGGGGCCAAAAACCTCTTCCGGAGTAGAAAAGCGGGTCATCAGGTATTCAAAAGCGCGGGCTTGCTGAAAGGCGAATTTGAGGCGGCGGGCGATCAGGCTTTTAGCGATGCCCGGCGGACCGAGTAAAAAAACGCTTTCGCCGCTGAGTGCGGCAAGCAGGCAGAGTCGTATCGCGTGACTGCGTTCGAACAAACCTTTTTCGAGGGAGGCGCTGAGCCGGGAAATTCTTTCTGCCAGTAAATGTGATTGAGCCATAATTGAGTTGCGTGCTTTTTCATGTGTCGTTATTGATTCGAGTATAGATGTTTGATTAGGGATGGTAATAGCCTGAAGAATCGATTTATTTTCTTTGAGCCAGGTTAATATGATGTTTGTTAGGGGTACGATTCAGCAAATAATCGTGCATACTGTGCGCTTTTTGTGGGCCAAGGGACTAGGCACACATTTGTTTTATAAACGAAAAGACTAGTCTATGAGCACTGATAATAAGCAATCGTTGCCGGCAATAACGCTGGCGGCTATCGGCGTGGTATACGGAGATATCGGTACCAGTCCGCTGTATACACTTCGGGAATGTCTGTCTGGTCAGTTTGGGTTTGGCGTTGAACGTGATGCTGTTTTTGGCTTTCTGTCGCTAATATTCTGGCTGTTGATCTTTACCGTATCACTCAAATATATCACCTTCGTAATGCGCGCAGATAACGCCGGTGAAGGGGGGATCCTGACGCTGATGTCGCTGGCGGGGCGTAATACGTCTGCGCGAATGACGTCGGTTCTGGTTATTCTTGGTCTGATCGGCGGCAGCTTCTTCTATGGTGAAGTGGTGATTACGCCAGCGATTTCGGTCATGTCGGCGATTGAAGGGCTGGAAATTATCGCCCCTAATCTGGATACCTGGATTGTCCCCATCTCCATTATCGTGTTGACGCTGCTGTTTGCTATCCAGAAGCACGGGACCAGTATGGTCGGCAAGCTGTTCGCGCCGATTATGCTGATTTGGTTCCTGCTGCTGGCGGTGCTGGGCGCGCGCAGCATTATCGCCAACCCGGAAGTGCTGCAGGCGCTAAACCCTTACTGGGCGGTTCATTTCTTCCTTGAATATAAAACCGTCTCTTTTGTTGCGCTGGGCGCGGTGGTGCTGTCCATTACCGGTGTCGAAGCGCTGTATGCGGATATGGGGCACTTTGGCAAACTACCGATTCGCCTGGCCTGGTTTTCGGTGGTGCTGCCCTCGCTGGTGCTGAACTACTTCGGCCAGGGAGCGCTGCTGTTGCAGCACCCGGAAGCGATCAAAAACCCCTTCTTCCTGCTGGCTCCTGAATGGGCGCTGATTCCGATGCTGATCATTGCGGCGCTGGCGACGGTTATCGCCTCGCAGGCGGTAATTTCCGGAGTCTTCTCGCTGACTCGTCAGGCGGTTCGTCTGGGATATCTGTCGCCGATGCGGATTATTCATACCTCGGAAATGGAGTCCGGACAGATCTATATTCCGTTCATCAACTGGCTGCTGTATGTCTCGGTGGTCATCGTGATTATCAACTTCGAGCACTCTTCGAACCTCGCGGCGGCGTACGGGATCGCGGTAACGGGAACCATGGTATTGACCACGATTCTCTTCACTACGGTCGCGCGTAAAAACTGGCGCTGGAATAAGTTCGTTGTCGCGCTGCTCCTTATCGCCTTTATGAGCATTGATTTTCCGCTGTTCTCGGCCAACCTCGATAAGATTGTTTCCGGCGGCTGGCTGCCGTTAACGCTGGGTCTGGTGATGTTCACCGTGATGACGACCTGGAAAAGCGAGCGTTTCCGTCTGCTGCGTCGGATGCATGAACACGGTAACTCTCTGGAAGCGATGATCTCTTCCCTCGAGAAATCACCGCCGGTTCGCGTACCGGGGACTGCCGTATATATGTCCCGTGCGCTGAACGTGATTCCGTTTGCCCTGCTGCATAACCTTAAGCACAACAAGGTGCTGCATGAACGCGTGATTCTGCTGACGCTGCGTACTGAAGATGCGCCTTATGTGCATAACGTCCGCCGGGTGCAGATCGAGCAGATTTCGCCGTCGTTCTGGCGTGTGGTGGCCAGCTACGGCTGGCGCGAAACGCCAAACGTGGAAGAGGTGTTCCACCGCTGCGGGCTGGAAGGTCTGAGCTGCCGGATGATGGAAACCTCGTTCTTTATGTCGCATGAATCGCTGATTATCGGCAAACGGCCATGGTATTTGCGTCTGCGTGGAAAACTGTACCTCCTGCTCCAGCGTAACGCCCTGAGGGCGCCGGATCAGTTTGAAATCCCGCCAAACCGGGTGATTGAACTCGGTACCCAGGTCGAAATCTGATGCTCTGAAGCCCTTCCGCGTGAAGGGCTTTTTTTGGTTTTTTGCCCCGCTTCACTTTTCCTTCCCGGCGTTTGCGAAACGTTTCGATGGCGATCACATTTCTCTCTTCTGGTGATGGTTTTTCATGCGTGTATTGACAATACTTGCGACAGCGAAACGTTTCGCTAATGGAGCAAAAGAGAAAAATGAAAAAAGGCACCGTACTTAACGCTGATATTTCTTCGGTTATCTCCCGCCTGGGTCATACCGATACGCTGGTGGTCTGCGATGCCGGTTTACCGGTTCCCCGCAGCAGCACGCGCATCGATATGGCATTAACCCAGGGCGTTCCCTCCTTTATGCAGGTTCTGGAGGTGGTGACGGCGGAAATGCAGGTTGAGGCGGCGATCCTGGCGGAAGAGATAAAGACACACAATCCGCAGCTCCATGCGACGTTGCTCACTCACCTTGAGCTGCTGCAGCAACACCAGGGAAATACCATTGAAATTCGTTACACCAGTCATGAGCAGTTTAAAAAACAAACCGCAGATAGTCAGGCGGTGATTCGCAGCGGGGAGTGTTCCCCGTATGCGAACGTTATTCTCTGTGCCGGCGTGACGTTCTGAGGTCGCCGATATGGAAGCCTTATTGCAATTAAAAGGGATCGATAAAGCGTTCCCTGGCGTTAAGGCGCTCTCCGGCGCCTCGCTCAATGTCTATGCTGGCCGCGTGATGGCGCTGGTCGGCGAAAACGGTGCCGGCAAATCCACCATGATGAAGGTGCTGACCGGTATCTATACCCGCGATGCCGGCTCGCTGTTGTGGCTCGGCAAAGAGGTCACCTTCAACGGACCGAAATCCTCCCAGGAAGCCGGTATCGGCATTATTCACCAGGAACTCAACCTGATCCCACAACTGACGATCGCGGAAAACATTTTCCTCGGTCGTGAGTTCGTCAACCGGTTTGGCAAAATCGACTGGAAAACGATGTATGCCGAAGCCGACAAACTGCTGGCAAAGCTGAATTTACGCTTTAACAGCCAGAAGCTGGTGGGCGATCTGTCGATTGGCGATCAGCAGATGGTTGAAATCGCCAAGGTGCTGAGCTTTGAGTCGAAGGTCATCATTATGGATGAGCCAACGGACGCATTGACCGATACCGAAACGGAATCTCTGTTCCGCGTCATCCGCGAGCTGAAAGCGCAGGGGCGCGGGATTGTTTATATCTCCCACCGTATGAAAGAGATCTTCGAGATTTGCGATGATGTGACGGTCTTTCGCGACGGGCAGTTTATCGCCGAGCGCGAGGTCGCCAGTCTGAATGAAGATCTGCTGATCGAAATGATGGTTGGCCGCAAGCTGGAAGATCAGTATCCGCACCTGGATAAAGCGCCCGGTACGGTTCGTCTGAAGGTGAACAACCTGTGCGGGCCGGGCGTTGAAAATGTGACTTTTTCCCTCCGTCAGGGCGAAATTCTCGGCGTCGCCGGGCTGATGGGGGCCGGGCGAACGGAGTTGATGAAGGTGCTGTACGGCGCGCTGCCGCGCACCAGCGGTTCCGTCACGCTCGACGGCCATGAAGTGGTGACCCGTTCCCCTCAGGATGGTCTGGCAAACGGGATTGTCTATATCTCCGAAGACCGCAAGCGCGATGGCTTAGTGCTCGGTATGTCGGTGAAAGAAAACATGTCGTTAACGGCGCTGCGCTATTTCAGCCATGCTGGTGGCCGCCTGAAGCACAAAGATGAGCAGCAGGCGGTGAGCGATTTTATCCGCCTGTTCAATGTGAAAACGCCGTCGATGGAACAGGCAATAGGCCTGCTCTCCGGTGGTAACCAGCAAAAAGTGGCCATCGCCCGCGGGCTGATGACGCGGCCGAAGGTGCTGATCCTTGATGAACCGACCCGCGGCGTGGACGTTGGTGCGAAGAAAGAGATCTATCAGCTGATCAACCAGTTTAAAGCCGATGGTCTGAGCATCATTCTGGTCTCTTCGGAGATGCCGGAAGTGCTGGGCATGAGCGATCGCATCATGGTGATGCATGAAGGGCATCTCGGCGGTGAGTTCACACGCGAGCAGGCCACCCAGGAAGTATTGATGGCTGCCGCTGTGGGCAAGCTTAACCGTGTGAATCAGGAGTAAAAAAGATGACAACCCAGGCTGTTACTGGTCGCCGCTATTTCACAAAAGCATGGCTGATGGAGCAAAAGTCGTTGATTGCCCTGCTGGTGCTGATAGCGATTGTTTCGACCATGAGCCCCAACTTTTTTACCGTTAATAACCTCTTCAATATCCTGCAGCAGACGTCGGTCAACGCCATTATGGCCGTCGGAATGACGCTGGTCATTCTGACCTCGGGGATCGACCTGTCCGTCGGCTCCCTGCTGGCGCTGACCGGTGCGGTTGCGGCATCGATTGTGGGGCTGGAGGTGAATGCGCTGGTAGCGATTGCCGCAGCGCTTGCTTTAGGCGCGGCAATTGGCGCGGTGACCGGCGTGATTGTGGCGAAAGGGCGTGTTCAGGCCTTTATCGCCACCCTGGTGATGATGCTGCTCCTGCGCGGGGTGACGATGGTGTACACCAACGGCAGTCCGGTGAACACCGGGTTTACCGATAACGCCGACCTGTTTGGCTGGTTTGGTATCGGGCGCCCGTTAGGGGTTCCGACGCCGGTATGGATTATGGCAATCGTCTTTCTGGCGGCCTGGTACATGCTGCACCATACGCGGCTGGGTCGTTATATCTATGCGCTGGGCGGTAACGAGGCGGCGACCCGCTTATCCGGCATCAGCGTCAATAAAGTGAAAATCATCGTCTATTCGTTATGCGGCCTGCTGGCTTCGCTGGCGGGGATTATCGAAGTGGCGCGTCTCTCTTCCGCGCAGCCGACGGCGGGTACCGGTTATGAACTGGATGCTATCGCGGCGGTTGTGCTCGGCGGCACCAGTCTGGCGGGGGGGAAAGGGCGTATTGTCGGTACCTTGATTGGCGCGTTGATCCTTGGCTTCCTGAACAACGGTTTGAATCTATTAGGCGTTTCTTCCTATTACCAGATGATCGTGAAAGCGGTGGTAATTTTGCTGGCGGTGCTGGTAGACAACAAAAAGCAGTAACTCAGAACTCTACAGGACATCTTAACTATGAATATGAAAAAACTGGCGACCCTGGTCTCTGCTGTGGCTCTCAGTGCAACCGTCAGCGCCAACGCGATGGCGAAAGATACTATCGCCCTGGTTATCTCTACCCTGAATAACCCGTTCTTTGTTTCCCTGAAAGAGGGGGCGCAGAAAGAAGCGGACAAACTGGGCTACAACCTTGTCGTACTGGATTCGCAGAACAACCCGGCGAAAGAGCTGGCGAACGTACAGGATTTAACGGTCCGTGGCGCGAAGCTGCTGCTGATTAACCCTACCGATTCTGATGCGGTAGGTAACGCCGTGAAGATGGCTAACCAGGCGAAGATCCCGGTGATTACCCTCGACCGTCAGGCTTCGAAAGGCGATGTCGTCAGCCATATCGCGTCTGATAACGTGCTGGGCGGTAAGATGGCCGGCGACTACATTGCGAAGAAAGCCGGTGAAGGCGCGAAAGTGATTGAACTGCAGGGTATTGCAGGGACTTCCGCGGCTCGTGAACGTGGTGAGGGCTTTAAGCAGGCCGTTGCCGCGCACAAATTCAATGTTCTGGCCAGCCAGCCGGCGGACTTCGACCGTACCAAAGGTCTGAACGTCATGCAGAACCTGCTGACCGCCCATCCTGATGTGAAAGCGGTATTTGCGCAGAACGATGAAATGGCGCTGGGTGCGCTGCGTGCATTACAAACGGCAGGCAAATCCGATGTGATGGTGGTTGGATTTGACGGTACTCCGGATGGCGAAAAAGCCGTAAATAGTGGCAAACTGGCAGCGACCATCGCTCAGTTGCCAGAGCAGATCGGCGTGAAAGGCGTCGAAACTGCTGATAAAGTGCTGAAGGGTGAGAAAGTGGATGCCAGCTATCCGGTTGAGCTGAAGCTGGTCATTAAGCAGTAATATGCGATTCGGGTCGGAAACGGTCCGAGGGACAATATAAAAAAGAAAAGCAGGGCATGCGCCACCGGAATCCGGTGGCGCGCTTTCCCGGGAACAGAAATAATGAAAACCGCAGGCAAACTTGTCGTCCTTGGCAGCATCAATGCCGATCACATTCTTAACCTTGAATCTTTCCCGACGCCGGGCGAAACCGTCACCGGTCATCATTATCAGGTGGCTTTCGGCGGTAAAGGGGCTAACCAGGCCGTCGCCGCCGGGCGAAGCGGCGCGGATATTGCGTTTATTGCCTGTACCGGCGATGACGATATCGGCGAACGCGTTCGTCACCAGCTCCAGAGCGATGGTATCGATGTTGCGCCGGTGCGGGCAGTCAAAGATCAATCGACCGGCGTGGCGCTGATTTTTGTTAACGCCGAAGGTGAGAATGTCATCGGTATTCATGCCGGAGCTAACGCCGCGCTCTCTGTCGAGCAGGTTGAGGCGGAAAAAGCGCGTATTGCGGGTGCTCAGGCGCTGCTGATGCAGCTGGAGTCACCGCTGGAAAGCGTGCTGGCGGCAGCAAAAATCGCGCATCAGCATCAAACCACCGTGGTGCTTAACCCGGCACCGGCGCGTGAGTTGTCAGATGAACTGCTCGCGCTGGTGGATATCATTACGCCTAACGAAACCGAAGCCGAGAAGCTGACCGGCATCCGCGTGGAAAACGATGACGATGCGGCTAACGCGGCCCGTGTGCTGCATGACAAAGGCATTGGTATCGTGATGATTACGCTTGGCAGCCGGGGCGTATGGGTCAGCCATGAAGGTCAAGGCCGTCGGGTTCCCGGTTTTAAAGTTCAGGCCATCGATACCATTGCCGCTGGTGATACCTTTAATGGCGCTTTTGTGACGGCCTTACTGGAAGGAATCGCGCTGGACGAAGCGATCCGTTTTGCCCATGCCGCGGCGGCGATTGCCGTTACCCGTAAAGGCGCACAGCCTTCCGTACCATGGCGCGAAGAAATCGACGAGTTTTTACGTCAACAGGGGTAACGTTTGGCTACCATGAAGGATGTAGCCCGCGAGGCGGGCGTTTCCACTTCAACAGTTTCTCACGTCATTAATAAAGATCGCTTCGTCAGCGAGGCGATTACCGCCAAAGTTGATGCGGCGATTAAAAACCTTAACTATGCGCCGTCTGCCCTGGCGCGTAGCCTCAAATTAAACCAGACCCGGACCATTGGCATGCTGATCACCGCCAGTACCAATCCGTTTTATTCGGAACTGGTGCGCGGCGTGGAGCGCAGCTGTTTTGAGCGAGGCTATAGTCTGGTGCTGTGTAATACCGAAGGCGATGAGCAGCGCATGAACCGCAATCTTGAGACGCTGATGCAAAAACGCGTCGATGGTCTGCTGCTGCTGTGTACCGAAACGCATCAGCCTTCACCGGAAATTATGCAGCGCTACCCGTCAGTCCCTACGGTGATGATGGACTGGGCGCCGTTCGACGGCGATAGCGATCTGATTCAGGACAACTCGCTGCTGGGCGGCGATATGGCAACCCAGTATCTGATTGATAAAGGATATACCCGCGTGGCCTGTATTGCAGGGCCGCTGGATAAAACGCCGTCGCGCCTGCGCCTGGAGGGGTATCACGCGGCGATGGCGCGCGCCGGGCTTCCGGTGATGGACGGTTATGTCATTACCAGTGATTTCGAATTTGGCGGCGGATTTAGCGCCATGCAAAAGCTGCTCGCCTTACCCGAGCGGCCGCAGGCGGTCTTCGTCGGCAACGACGCGATGGCCGTTGGGGCATATCAATCGCTGTATCAGGCCGGGTTACGAATTCCGCAGGATATGGCGCTGGTGGGGTATGACGATATCGAACTGGCGCGCTATATGACGCCACCACTGACTACTATCCATCAGCCGAAAGATGAACTGGGCGAACTGGCCATCGACGTGCTGATTCATCGCATGGCCGATCCGGGTCAGAAGCAGCAACGCGTTCAGCTCACCCCGGAGCTGGTCGTTCGCGGCTCCGTTTAACGCTTATGCCGCTCTTTAATCAGGTTGCGGCCGTCTTTCGCTCTTAACAGCATAAATGTCAGCGCCGAAACCACGGTAATCGCCCCCATCGTAATAAAGGTGTAGTGGAACTGCTCAACGGTACTGGCGCTGTCGAACCCTTCATAAAAACGTAGCACTGCGGCACTAATGGCGACCCCGAGGCTAATGGATAGCTGTTGCGTCACGGCCAGCAGGCTATTGCCGCTGCTGGCGTTATCATCGGTCAAATCGGCCAGCGTGATGGTATTCATCGATGTGAACTGGGTGGACATCGCCATCCCCAGCACAAACAGCGGTAGCAAGAGCATCCAGACAGGCATTGCCGGAGACTGGAAGGAGAACTGGGCAATCATCAGTCCGATAAAAATGGTGATGCCGACCAGGGTTTTCCGATAGCCGAGCCAGCGTAAAATCTGAGTCACGGTTGATTTCGCGATAATCGAGCCGATTGCGGTGGGAGCTATCATGCAGCCTGCGACGATCGCTGGATAGCCAAAACCGACCTGCAACATCAAGGGCATCAGAAACGGCACACAGCCGGTGCCCAGACGGGTGGCCAGATTACCGGCAATACCGACCGAAAAGGTGCGCGTCTTAAATAAAGAAAGCGAGATCAGCGGAGTCGGGTGGCGACGCGCGTGGCGGATATAGGCCAGCAGCAGTATAACGCTAAAGGCAATGACCGAAAGAGCTATCCAGGTTGCGACGATTTTCTCGCCAAACAGTTCGATGCCGCTGGAAAACAGTACCAGGCTCAATCCAAACAACAGAAAACCGCTGGTATCGAAACGGCGGCGCGGCGTGGTGAAATCCGGCATATATTTGCGCGCGTACAGTATCCCGATAATGCCGATAGGAATATTAATGAGGAAAATCCAGTGCCAGCTGGCCCAGGTGACCAGCACGCCGCCGAGCACCGGCCCAAGAATCGGGCCAACAAGTCCGGGCATAGTGACGAAGTTCAGTACGGGGAGTAGTTCGCTGCGCGGGTAGGCTCTTAATAATGCCAGACGCGCCACCGGCATCATCATGGCGCCGCCTATCCCCTGAATTACGCGAAAGATAACCAGCTCCATTAATGAACTAGAGAGGGCGCAGGCCAGTGAACCGAGCGTAAACAGGCCGACGGCAATGATAAACACCTTACGGGTGCCGAAGCGGTCAGCTAACCAGCCGCTGACCGGGATAAGCATAGCGACCGTTAATGTGTAGCTGATAATGGCAGACTGCATGGCCAGCGGTGAACGGTTTAGGCTATGCGCAATGGCGGGAAGGGCGGTGTTGAGAATCGTGGCATCCAGCGCCTGCATAAAAAAAGCCATGGCTGCAATCCACGGCAGTCCGGCCATACTGCGCCCTTTTTTTTCACTCATGCGGAACCCTTGTTACTTGCCTGAATGGTTTGGTGCGTTCAATAACGTCTGGCAGGCGTTAAGCGCTCGCGGGCCATCGCTATCCTGGATAGCGTCGACAATGGCCTGGTGGAGATCCAGCTTTACCACTTCGTTCTGAGTAATCGAAGTGAAGTAGGTGTGGTAGACCGAATGAAACAGAGAAGCGAAAGCGATCAGGAACGGATTTCCGCTCATTTCATAGATGTGCTCATGCCAGGCCATATCGACTTCTATCCAGCGTTCGCGCAGAAAGCGTTTTTTTAACTGGCCCATCTCTTCCATTAAGGTATTGAGCTGGGCCTTTTGTTCTGCGTTGCCAAAGGTGGCCGCCAGAAAACAGGCCTGAGGCTCAAGGCTGCTGCGCATAACCAGGAAATGGCTCACCACCTCTTCAAAGTTATCTTCCGTTAACCACCATGAGAGCAGCTCCTTGTCGAGGAAGTTCCAGCTACTGCGTGGCATGACTCGGGTACCGATACGCGGGCGCGGCAACAGCATCCCTTTGGCGGTAAGCGTCTTAACCGCTTCGCGTACCGCGGTGCGACTCACGCCAAACTGTTCGCCCAATTCCATTTCGCCAGGAAGAATACTTTCCGGCGGGTATTCGCCGGTCAGGATTTTTTGAGCCAGTTTCTCTGCTAATACCCAGGAGATGTTCTTTTGTGCCGCCAGTTGCTGTGCGCTTAAAGACATATATGCCGTTCCTTTCTCTTTTTATCTGTATCAGTATGCCATCTGGTGGACTATTTCGTTGGTTAAAACAGCAAAACGCTGGTTTTTTGCCACGTTACGAGCTGGTTTGGTGAAAAAAGAGACGGTTGAAAAGTTTTTTTAAAACAGGGCTTGTCAACGTCTCAGAACTCCCTATAATGCGCCTCCACTGACACGGAACAACGGCACGCAAGCCGCCGGGTCAGCGGGGTTCAGAGATGAACGCCAACAGAGAAAAGCGAAATAAACGCTTGACTCTGAATGAGGAAAACGTATTATACGGGACCTCGCGACAGAGCGCTCAGCGCCGTCGCACTGCTCTTTAACAATTTATCAGACAATCTGTGTGGGCACTCAAAGTGACATGGATTCTTAACGTCCTCGGACGAAAAATGAATACCAAGTCTCTGAGTGAACACGTAATTCATTACGAAGTTTAATTCACGAGCATCAAACTTAAATTGAAGAGTTTGATCATGGCTCAGATTGAACGCTGGCGGCAGGCCTAACACATGCAAGTCGAGCGGTAGCACAGAGAGCTTGCTCTCGGGTGACGAGCGGCGGACGGGTGAGTAATGTCTGGGAAACTGCCTGATGGAGGGGGATAACTACTGGAAACGGTAGCTAATACCGCATAACGTCGCAAGACCAAAGTGGGGGACCTTCGGGCCTCATGCCATCAGATGTGCCCAGATGGGATTAGCTAGTAGGTGGGGTAATGGCTCACCTAGGCGACGATCCCTAGCTGGTCTGAGAGGATGACCAGCCACACTGGAACTGAGACACGGTCCAGACTCCTACGGGAGGCAGCAGTGGGGAATATTGCACAATGGGCGCAAGCCTGATGCAGCCATGCCGCGTGTATGAAGAAGGCCTTCGGGTTGTAAAGTACTTTCAGCGAGGAGGAAGGCATTAAGGTTAATAACCTTAGTGATTGACGTTACTCGCAGAAGAAGCACCGGCTAACTCCGTGCCAGCAGCCGCGGTAATACGGAGGGTGCAAGCGTTAATCGGAATTACTGGGCGTAAAGCGCACGCAGGCGGTTTGTTAAGTCAGATGTGAAATCCCCGGGCTCAACCTGGGAACTGCATTTGAAACTGGCAAGCTTGAGTCTTGTAGAGGGGGGTAGAATTCCAGGTGTAGCGGTGAAATGCGTAGAGATCTGGAGGAATACCGGTGGCGAAGGCGGCCCCCTGGACAAAGACTGACGCTCAGGTGCGAAAGCGTGGGGAGCAAACAGGATTAGATACCCTGGTAGTCCACGCTGTAAACGATGTCGACTTGGAGGTTGTTCCCTTGAGGAGTGGCTTCCGGAGCTAACGCGTTAAGTCGACCGCCTGGGGAGTACGGCCGCAAGGTTAAAACTCAAATGAATTGACGGGGGCCCGCACAAGCGGTGGAGCATGTGGTTTAATTCGATGCAACGCGAAGAACCTTACCTACTCTTGACATCCAGAGAACTTAGCAGAGATGCTTTGGTGCCTTCGGGAACTCTGAGACAGGTGCTGCATGGCTGTCGTCAGCTCGTGTTGTGAAATGTTGGGTTAAGTCCCGCAACGAGCGCAACCCTTATCCTTTGTTGCCAGCGGTCCGGCCGGGAACTCAAAGGAGACTGCCAGTGATAAACTGGAGGAAGGTGGGGATGACGTCAAGTCATCATGGCCCTTACGAGTAGGGCTACACACGTGCTACAATGGCATATACAAAGAGAAGCGACCTCGCGAGAGCAAGCGGACCTCATAAAGTATGTCGTAGTCCGGATTGGAGTCTGCAACTCGACTCCATGAAGTCGGAATCGCTAGTAATCGTAGATCAGAATGCTACGGTGAATACGTTCCCGGGCCTTGTACACACCGCCCGTCACACCATGGGAGTGGGTTGCAAAAGAAGTAGGTAGCTTAACCTTCGGGAGGGCGCTTACCACTTTGTGATTCATGACTGGGGTGAAGTCGTAACAAGGTAACCGTAGGGGAACCTGCGGTTGGATCACCTCCTTACCTGAAAGAACCTGCCTTTGTAGTGTCCACACAGATTGTCTGATGAAAAGTAAATAGCAAGGCGTCTTGCGATTGAGACTTCAGTGTCCCCTTCGTCTAGAGGCCCAGGACACCGCCCTTTCACGGCGGTAACAGGGGTTCGAATCCCCTAGGGGACGCCACTTGCTGGTTCGTGAGTGAAAGTCACCGGCCTTAATATCTCAAAACTGATTCTCAGGAATCACGTTTGAGATATTTGCTCTTTAAAAATCTGGATCAAGCTGAAAATTGAAACGACACACTGTTTCCTTTCTCCGTAATAAGAGAGGAAAAATGGTGTGTTCGAGTCTCTCAAATTTTCGCAATGCGGACTGTTTTACGAAACAGTTTCGGGTTGTGAGGTTAAGCGACTAAGCGTACACGGTGGATGCCCTGGCAGTCAGAGGCGATGAAGGACGTGCTAATCTGCGATAAGCGTCGGTAAGGTGATATGAACCGTTATAACCGGCGATTTCCGAATGGGGAAACCCAGTGTGATTCGTCACACTATCGTTAAGTGAATACATAGCTTAACGAAGCGAACCGGGGGAACTGAAACATCTAAGTACCCCGAGGAAAAGAAATCAACCGAGATTCCCCCAGTAGCGGCGAGCGAACGGGGAGGAGCCCAGAGTCTGAATCAGCGCGTGTGTTAGTGGAACGGTCTGGAAAGTCCGGCGGTACAGGGTGATAGCCCCGTACACTAAAATGCACACGTTGTGAACTCGAAGAGTAGGGCGGGACACGTGGTATCCTGTCTGAATATGGGGGGACCATCCTCCAAGGCTAAATACTCCTGACTGACCGATAGTGAACCAGTACCGTGAGGGAAAGGCGAAAAGAACCCCGGCGAGGGGAGTGAAAAAGAACCTGAAACCGTGTACGTACAAGCAGTGGGAGCCTACTTGTTAGGTGACTGCGTACCTTTTGTATAATGGGTCAGCGACTTATATTCTGTAGCAAGGTTAACCGTATAGGGGAGCCGCAGGGAAACCGAGTCTTAACTGGGCGTTAAGTTGCAGGGTATAGACCCGAAACCCGGTGATCTAGCCATGGGCAGGTTGAAGGTTGGGTAACACTAACTGGAGGACCGAACCGACTAATGTTGAAAAATTAGCGGATGACTTGTGGCTGGGGGTGAAAGGCCAATCAAACCGGGAGATAGCTGGTTCTCCCCGAAAGCTATTTAGGTAGCGCCTCGTGAACTCATCTTCGGGGGTAGAGCACTGTTTCGGCTAGGGGGTCATCCCGACTTACCAACCCGATGCAAACTACGAATACCGAAGAATGTTATCACGGGAGACACACGGCGGGTGCTAACGTCCGTCGTGAAGAGGGAAACAACCCAGACCGCCAGCTAAGGTCCCAAAGTCATGGTTAAGTGGGAAACGATGTGGGAAGGCACAGACAGCCAGGATGTTGGCTTAGAAGCAGCCATCATTTAAAGAAAGCGTAATAGCTCACTGGTCGAGTCGGCCTGCGCGGAAGATGTAACGGGGCTAAACCATGCACCGAAGCTGCGGCAGCGACGCTTATGCGTTGTTGGGTAGGGGAGCGTTCTGTAAGCCGTTGAAGGTGGCCTGTGAGGGTTGCTGGAGGTATCAGAAGTGCGAATGCTGACATAAGTAACGATAAAGCGGGTGAAAAGCCCGCTCGCCGGAAGACCAAGGGTTCCTGTCCAACGTTAATCGGGGCAGGGTGAGTCGACCCCTAAGGCGAGGCCGAAAGGCGTAGTCGATGGGAAACAGGTTAATATTCCTGTACTCGGTGTTACTGCGAAGGGGGGACGGAGAAGGCTATGTTAGCCGGGCGACGGTTGTCCCGGTTTAAGCATGTAGGCGGGAAGTTTAGGTAAATCCGGACTTCTTTTAACGCTGAGGTGTGATGACGAGGCACTACGGTGCTGAAGTAACAAATGCCCTGCTTCCAGGAAAAGCCTCTAAGCATCAGGTAACAACGAATCGTACCCCAAACCGACACAGGTGGTCAGGTAGAGAATACCAAGGCGCTTGAGAGAACTCGGGTGAAGGAACTAGGCAAAATGGTGCCGTAACTTCGGGAGAAGGCACGCTGATGGTAGGTGAAGTGACTTGCTCATGGAGCTGAAATCAGTCGAAGATACCAGCTGGCTGCAACTGTTTATTAAAAACACAGCACTGTGCAAACACGAAAGTGGACGTATACGGTGTGACGCCTGCCCGGTGCCGGAAGGTTAATTGATGGGGTTATCCGTAAGGAGAAGCTCTTGATCGAAGCCCCGGTAAACGGCGGCCGTAACTATAACGGTCCTAAGGTAGCGAAATTCCTTGTCGGGTAAGTTCCGACCTGCACGAATGGCGTAATGATGGCCAGGCTGTCTCCACCCGAGACTCAGTGAAATTGAACTCGCTGTGAAGATGCAGTGTACCCGCGGCAAGACGGAAAGACCCCGTGAACCTTTACTATAGCTTGACACTGAACATTGAGCCTTGATGTGTAGGATAGGTGGGAGGCTTTGAAGTGTGGACGCCAGTCTGCATGGAGCCAACCTTGAAATACCACCCTTTAATGTTTGATGTTCTAACGTAGACCCGTGATCCGGGTTGCGGACAGTGTCTGGTGGGTAGTTTGACTGGGGCGGTCTCCTCCCAAAGAGTAACGGAGGAGCACGAAGGTTAGCTAATCCTGGTCGGACATCAGGAGGTTAGTGCAATGGCATAAGCTAGCTTGACTGCGAGCGTGACGGCGCGAGCAGGTGCGAAAGCAGGTCATAGTGATCCGGTGGTTCTGAATGGAAGGGCCATCGCTCAACGGATAAAAGGTACTCCGGGGATAACAGGCTGATACCGCCCAAGAGTTCATATCGACGGCGGTGTTTGGCACCTCGATGTCGGCTCATCACATCCTGGGGCTGAAGTAGGTCCCAAGGGTATGGCTGTTCGCCATTTAAAGTGGTACGCGAGCTGGGTTTAGAACGTCGTGAGACAGTTCGGTCCCTATCTGCCGTGGGCGCTGGAGAATTGAGGGGGGCTGCTCCTAGTACGAGAGGACCGGAGTGGACGCATCACTGGTGTTCGGGTTGTCATGCCAATGGCATTGCCCGGTAGCTAAACGCGGAAAAGATAAGTGCTGAAAGCATCTAAGCACGAAACTTGCCCCGAGATGAGTTCTCCCTGACTCCTTGAGAGTCCTGAAGGAACGTTGAAGACGACGACGTTGATAGGTCGGGTGTGTAAGCGTAGCGATACGTTGAGCTAACCGATACTAATGAACCGTGAGGCTTAACCTTACAACGCCGAAGCTGTTTTGGCGAAGAGAGAAGATTTTCAGCCTGATACAGATTAATCACTGCGCAGGAATGCGGGGTGATAACAGAATTTGCCTGGCGGCGATAGCGCGGTGGTCCCACCTGACCCCATGCCGAACTCAGAAGTGAAACGCCGTAGCGCCGATGGTAGTGTGGGGTCTCCCCATGTGAGAGTAGGGAACTGCCAGGCATCAAATCAGTAAAAAGCCCATCCTGACGGATGGGCTTTTTGCGTTTTTGTCGTTGCTATGTTTAATCTCGCAGGAATAACGCAAACGGGCGTAATCTTACGCCCATTGCTGAAATACTCACTGCCATTAAGCTTCTGCCAACCATCGTAGAATAAACGCCGCGATCTGCGGAATATCGTTTAAATCTAACTGTGGGAGTGATGTCTCTAATGGGGTGTCGCTGACCACCGCAATCACATGCTCGTCCAGGACGAGTTCCTCGATACGATGTCCACCCTGTTGCCGAAAAAGCAGGAGCTTTGCCACCGGCTCATGCTTAAACCCTTCAACCAGAACTAAATCCAGCTTTGATGCATCCATCCTGCTAACCAGCCAGGCCAAATCCACCTCTTCTTGATCCGGCGTTTCCGTCATTAGCGCCCAGCGTTGTGAACTGGCGACAATCGTTTGAGCTGCCCCGGCTTTACGCAATTCATAGCTGTCTTTACCCGGCCGATCGACATCCATATTGTGATGGGTATGCTTGATCAAACCTGGACGCAGGCCAGCAGCGCACAATGCGGGGATTAATTTCTTTAACAGCGTTGTTTTACCGGTACCACTCCAGGCTGAAATGGCGAGAACGGGGATCATGATTGCTCCTGTATGCGCTGCAAGTCATCAAGGGTATTGACGTTAATAAATGCCGAGCGGACATCGCTGAAATCAACGCGATGTCCGCCGCTGTCGCGCATAAAAGCCATCACGCGTCGTTCTCCTGCAGCAAGATATGCCGCCAGATCGGGCATTAAACATCGATGCATCAGGGTAATAGCGGGATGATCGCGTTCGCCATCGTAAACCCAGACTACGGGGGCGGTCTTTTTCTGCTGTATAAAGCGCTCAGCCAGGAATGGGGGGATAAAGGGAGTATCGCAGGGACAGAAGAGAAACCATTCGCTCTGTGTCTGCTGCATCACGGATAGCATACCGGCTAATGGCCCCGGGAAGTCAGCGAGACTGTCGGAATACACCGGATACCCGCTTTCATACCAGCGTTCCAGATTACGGTTGGCGCTGATAGCCAGGTTGGCCACCTGAGGAGACAGCGCATCTGCAACATGGCGCCATAATGGCTTACCATCGAGTAGCTGCAATCCCTTATCCGCTCCTTCCATCCGCGTGGCCCTTCCGCCTGCTAATACAACGCCGGTTATGACCTCGCCTTGCATATCAATATCGCCTCTTTCATTGTGGGATTGACCCTGTTAAGTTGTCGCTATCAAGAGTAAGGAGCATGACCATGAAATGTAAACGTCTGAATGAAGTAATTGAACTCCTCCAGCCAGCCTGGCAGAAAGAGCCGGAGCTGAACCTGATGCAATTTTTGCAGAAACTCGCAAAAGAAGCCGGTTACGACGGTGAGCTGGTCGATCTTTCCGACGATATCCTGATTTATCATCTGAAAATGCGTGATTCAGCAAAAGAAGCTGTTATTCCTGGTATTCAGAAGGATTACGAAGAGGATTTCAAAACGGCCTTATTGCGCGCACGCGGCGTGATTAAAGAGTAAAAGGTTGTAAGTGCTGCCGCGGAACGAGTTATGAGATGATATCCTGAACTATTCCTAAGATTATCGGATGTCAGGATGCACGATAAGGCTTTTAATTTTCAGACGCTAAACCCGGATACCATCATCGATGGGCTATTCGATCTGGGGATGCGAGTGGACTCCGGGCTCACTCCGCTTAACAGCTATGAAAACCGCGTTTACCAGTTTCAGGACGAAGACCGCCATCGCTATGTGGTGAAGTTCTATCGTCCTGAACGTTGGTCTGCCGAACAGATCCTCGAAGAACACCAGTTTACCCTCCAGCTCAAGCAGGATGATGTTCCTGTTGCTGCGCCATTATTTTTCAATGACAGCACCCTTCATCAGCATCAGGGCTTCTTTTTTGCCGTGTTCCCCAGCTTAGGTGGGCGCCAGTTTGAATCTGATAACCTCGATCAAATGGAGTCCGTCGGCCGTTATCTGGGGCGCTTGCACCAGACCGGGCGTAAAGCGCGTTTTGTCGCGCGCCCTGAGATAGGAGTGAATGAGTATTTGCTCGCGCCGCGAGACGTTTTTGAACACTCAACGCTGATCCCCTCAGGTCTGAAGAAGGACTTCCTCTGCGCCGCAGATAAGCTGATTGCTGCCGTTATCGCTCAATGGCACGGCAACGCGGACATTCTGCGTCTGCACGGCGATTGTCATGCCGGTAATATTCTCTGGCGCGATGGTCCGCTTTTTGTCGATTTAGATGATGCCCGCAACGGTCCGGCCATCCAGGATCTCTGGATGCTGTTGAACGGTGATAAAGCCGAGCAGCGTATGCAGCTGGAGATGATCGTTGAAGCTTATGAAGAATTCAGTCCGTTCAATTCGGACGAAATCGCCCTTATCGAACCTTTACGCGCCATGCGGTTAGTTTATTATCTGGCATGGTTGCTCAGGCGCTGGGACGATCCTGCTTTCCCTATTAATTTCCCCTGGCTTACCGGGGAAGATTACTGGCGGGGGCAGACAGCAACTTTTCTTGAGCAGGTGAAGGTTCTGCAAGAACCCCCTCTTCAGTTAACGCCAATGTATTAATCAGATATTTCCAGGAGAGACGTAAACATGAAAAAAATTTGGCTGGCGCTGGCTGGTATGATTCTGGCTTTTAGTGCTTCTGCTGCCCAGATCACCGACGGTAAGCAGTACATCACCCTTGATAAGCCCGTAGCCGGCGCGCCTCAGGTTCTTGAGTTCTTCTCGTTCTACTGCCCGCACTGCTATCAGTTTGAAGAAGTGCTGCACGTTTCTGATAACGTGAAGAAAAAGCTGCCGGAAGGCGTCAAAATGACCAAGTACCACGTTGAATTCCTCGGGCCTTTGGGTAAAGACTTAACCCAGGCATGGGCCGTAGCGATGGCGCTGGGCGTTGAAGATAAGATCACTGTGCCGATGTTTGAAGCGGTACAGAAAACCCAGACCGTGCAGACCGTGGCTGATATTCGTAAAGTCTTCGTTGATGCTGGCGTGAAAGGTGAAGACTACGATGCGGCATGGAACAGCTTTGTCGTGAAATCCCTGGTTGCTCAGCAGGAAAAAGCGGCCGCTGACTTCCAGCTGCAGGGCGTACCGGCAATGTACGTCGACGGCAAATATCAGCTGAACCCGCAGGGGATGGATACCAGCAATATGGACGCCTTTGTCGCCCAGTATGCGGATACCGTTAAGCAGCTGGTTGAGAAGAAGTAAAAAAAAAGCCGGTCACTGACCGGCTTTTTTAATATCCCTGTTAAACCCCCTGTCGAGGTGGCATCATTATCAGGTTCAACGCTCCTCGCGTCCTTTTGTCCGCATGATTTCCGTCAGCTGACGATCTTTCTCTTCCCACAGTTCATTCAACCAACGCTGGAAACGGCGCTTAAAGTTTTTGTCATTCACGTAGTCGCCGTGCAGATCTTCCGCCACGGGAACGAGATTAACGCGAACCACAATACGCGTCAGCCGGCCGCTTAACATATTGTAAAATGGCCTCTGGTTGTTCTCCGGATAGCAAAGCGTGACGTTCAACAGCTTATCGAACTGAGCACCGAGCACGTTCAACGCCATCGCGATACCAGCGGCCTTCGGTGGTAATAAATTGCGATAAGGTGAACGGGTTTGCCGCTGCTTGTCTTCGGTAAAACGTGAACCCTCTACAAAATTGACGATGGTCGTCGGATGTGAGCGAAATTTCTCGCAGGAGCGGCGAGTGGTTTCAACATCTTTACCGCGACGCTCAGGATGGCGAATTAAATAACCTCGCGAGTAGCGACGCATAAAGGGCATATCCAGCGCCCAGCAGGCAAGCCCGATAAAAGGCACCCACGCCAGCTGTTGCTTAAGGAAGTACTTATTCATAGGGATATGCTTGCGGAACAACACGCAGAGCACCACGATATCCGCCCAGCTGTGATGATTACTGATAAGCAGATACCAGTTTTTCTTATTCAGCCCTTCAAGACCTTGCACGTCCCACGTCAGTCTGGGATTCAGGTAGAGCAGCAGTGCCAACCCTTCGCACCAGCAATACATCATGAAATTGCAGAAACGGGAAATCGCACGCCATACCGCAGGGATGGGTACAAGAAGTTTAATCAGCCCGGCGATGATTATCGGTACGGAACAGATAATGGTGACTAAGATGGTAAGGGCGATACTCAGCGGAAGTGTTATTGCAGCGAGTAATCTCGACATAGTTAGTTTATTCAGAAAGTTAGGCTGATAAAGAGCGCAGTTAAACCGTGCAAGAGGCTGATTTTACCAGAAAACGCAGCAAATGACGGGTCTTACCAGAACAGAAAAAAAGGCGGATCTTATATCCACATGGAACATTGAGTCATTAGAAAGGTATTAAAAGCAAGGATCAATAATTAACTTTATGATAAATAAACTTAAATTATGTTTTTCGTTATTTTATTTCAGAGCAGACAGCTATCCTTATAAAACTATGCACAAAGTTATCCACAGATATTGCCGCCGCACGATCGACCGGATCAACGAATCTTTTTGGTGAAATGCGGGAAAAATTCAGGTTTTCAGGCCTGTCTGTGGCATCCTTTACCCATAATCTGATAAACAGGCACGGAAATTATGGTTCAGATCCCAGAAAACCCACTTATCCTCGTTGACGGCTCCTCTTACCTCTACCGGGCGTATCACGCTTTCCCGCCGCTGACTAACAGCTCCGGAGAACCGACAGGCGCTATGTATGGCGTGCTGAATATGCTGCGAAGCCTGATCCTCCAGTATCAACCCACGCATGCCGTGGTGGTATTTGATGCCAAAGGGAAAACTTTCCGTGACGAACTGTTTGAGCATTACAAATCCCATCGTCCGCCGATGCCGGACGATCTGCGGGCGCAGATCGAACCGCTGCATACCATGGTGAAGGCGATGGGGCTGCCGCTGATGGCTGTGCCTGGCGTCGAAGCGGACGATGTGATCGGAACTCTGGCGCGCGAAGCAGAAAAAGCGGGCCGTCCGGTGCTCATCAGTACCGGTGATAAAGATATGGCGCAGTTGGTCACGCCGGGAATTACCCTGATTAATACCATGACCAATACCATTCTTGGCCCGGAAGAAGTGGTGACGAAGTACGGCGTTCCGCCAGAGCTGATTATTGACTTCCTGGCGTTGATGGGCGACTCCTCCGATAACATTCCCGGCGTACCCGGCGTGGGCGAGAAAACGGCTCAGGCGCTGCTGCAGGGGTTGGGAGGGCTGGATACGTTGTACGCTGAGCCAGAAAAAATTGCCGGTTTGACCTTCCGTGGTGCCAAAACGATGGCGGCGAAGCTGGAACAGAATAAAGAGGTGGCCTACCTCTCGTATCAGCTGGCCACGATTAAAACCGACGTCGAGCTGGATCTGAGCTGTGAAGAGCTGCACGTGCTGCCGCCGGCGGCGGATGATCTGTTGGCTCTGTTCAAAAAATATGAATTTAAGCGCTGGATCACCGATGTTGAATCCGGCAAATGGATGCAGTCAAAAGGCGTTAAGCCAGCCGTAAAACCGACAGAAGCGGTGGCAGTAGCGGAAGAAGAAGCCGAGGTGGTGGCGACGCTGTCTGCGGAAAACTACGTCACTATTCTTGATGAGCAGACGCTGATCGAATGGATCGACAAGCTGAAACAAGCGCCGCTGTTTGCGTTTGATACGGAAACGGACAGCCTGGATAATATTTCTGCCAATATGGTGGGGCTGTCGTTTGCCATCGAGCCCGGCGTTGCCGCCTATGTACCGGTTGCGCATGATTATCTCGATGCACCGGATCAGATCTCCCGAGAACGCGTACTGACGTTGCTGAAACCCCTGCTGGAAGACGAGAATCTGCTGAAGGTCGGGCAAAACCTGAAATATGACCGCGGAATTCTGGCGAACTATGACATTGAGTTACGCGGTATCGCTTTTGACACCATGCTGGAATCCTACATTCTTGATAGCGTGGCGGGCCGTCATGATATGGACAGCCTTGCCGACCGCTGGCTGAAGCATAAAACGATTAGCTTTGAAGAGATTGCGGGTAAAGGTAAAAATCAGCTCACCTTTAACCAGATCGCGCTGGAAGAAGCCGGCCGCTACGCGGCGGAAGATGCCGATGTCACCCTGCAGCTGCACCTGAAGATGTGGCCGAAGCTGCAGCAGCATGAAGGTCCGCTGAATATTTTTAAAAATATTGAGATGCCGCTGGTACCGGTGCTCTCCCGCGTAGAACGTAACGGGGTCAACATTGATCCGGCCGTACTGCATGCCCATTCACAGGAGATTGCCAAACGCCTGATCGAGCTGGAGCAGAAAGCCTACGAGATCGCGGGTGAAGAGTTCAATCTCTCTTCACCCAAGCAGCTTCAAACTATTTTGTTTGAAAAACAAGGTATTAAACCACTGAAGAAAACACCGGGCGGCGCGCCTTCAACTTCCGAGGAAGTGCTCGAAGAACTGGCGCTGGATTATCCGTTACCGAAAGTTATTCTGGAATATCGCGGACTGGCGAAGCTGAAGTCGACATATACCGACAAGCTGCCGCTGATGATTAACCCTAAAACCGGCCGCGTGCATACCTCTTATCATCAGGCGGTAACGGCGACGGGGCGTCTCTCCTCCACCGATCCTAACCTGCAGAACATTCCGGTGCGTAACGAAGAGGGGCGTCGTATTCGTCAGGCATTTATCGCGCCGCCGGATTACCTCATCGTCTCTGCCGACTATTCACAAATTGAGTTGCGCATTATGGCGCATCTGTCGCGTGACAAAGGCCTGCTGACCGCCTTTGCGGAAGGTAAAGATATCCACCGCGCAACGGCGGCAGAGGTCTTTGGCCTGCCGCTGGAGAGCGTAAGCAGCGAGCAGCGTCGAAGTGCCAAGGCGATTAACTTTGGTCTGATTTATGGCATGAGCGCATTTGGCCTTGCCCGGCAGCTCAATATTCCGCGTAAAGAGGCGCAGAAATATATGGACCTCTATTTTGAGCGCTATCCTGGCGTCCTCGATTACATGGAGCGTACCCGGGCACAGGCAAAAGAGCAGGGCTATGTCGAAACCCTGGATGGCCGTCGCCTCTACCTTCCGGACATCAAATCCAGCAACGGCGCCCGTCGTGCCGGCGCCGAACGTGCGGCGATCAACGCCCCGATGCAGGGGACGGCGGCTGACATTATCAAGCGCGCGATGATCGCCGTTGATGAATGGCTGCTGACCGAGAAGCCGCGGGTGCGGATGATCATGCAGGTGCACGATGAACTGGTCTTTGAAGTGCACAAAGATGACCTTGATGCCGTGGCGAAAAAGGTGCACGAACTGATGGAAAATAGCACCACGCTGGCGGTACCGCTGCTGGTGGAAGTGGGAAGCGGAGAAAACTGGGATCAAGCGCACTAAGTATTCAGTGGATAAGGTGATTTCCTGTAAGTAAGCAACATAACTTATAGCGTTTTGTGATGATCATTTGAATTTGCTATGTAAAGAGTGAAAAAAAACTACAAAAAGTGCTTTCTCCGTAACCAAAAGAAGAGTAGAGTTAATGACGTAGGGTACAGAGGTAAGATGTTCTATCTTTCAGACCTTTTACTTCACGTAATCGGATTTGGCTGAATATTTTAGCCGCCCCGGTCATTTATGACCGGGGCGTTTTTTATTGCGCGAAAGAAAATTCTGGCGGACTGCGGTGGGCTGATGACGCAGCCCGGATAAGACGTCAGGCGCCGCTATCCGGGAAAACAACGGCGATTACTCTCCGTCGGCGATCTCTTCCTGAGGAGGGATCTCATTAAACCAGCTGTCGAGCTTCTGACGCAGCTTATCCACGCCTGATTTTTTCAGCGAAGAGAAGGGTTCAACCTGCACATCGCCGTTAAAGGCAAGAACCGCCTCACGCACCATATTGACCTGCGCTTTACGTGCGCCGCTGGCCAGCTTATCGGCTTTGGTGAGCAGAACCAGTACCTGGATATCGCTTTCTACGGCCCATTCGATCATTTGCTGATCGAGGTCTTTCAGCGGATGACGGATATCCATCAGCACCACCAGTCCTTTCAGGCACAGACGCTTCTCCAGGTATTCACCCAGAGCGCGCTGCCATTTGATCTTCATCTCCTCCGGGACCTGAGCGTAGCCGTAACCCGGCAGGTCGACCAGGCGTTTGCCTTCGGCGACTTCAAACAGGTTGATTAGCTGGGTGCGGCCAGGGGTCTTTGAAGTACGCGCCAGGCTTTTCTGGTTGGTGAGCGTATTCAGGGCGCTGGATTTCCCCGCATTTGAGCGACCAGCAAAGGCAACTTCGATACCCGTATCGGATGGAAGGTGGCGGATATCGGGTGCGCTGGTGACAAAATGCGTCTGTTGATAGTTCCAGTTAGTCAAGACTGTCGTCTCCGTTAAATAAGGCTATGGCGAGGATTATACCTGAACAGCAGAAAAAGGCTGTTTTTACCGCATCCTCTGCCGTAAGTAAAAACCCTTCACTTTGTGAGACATTGTCCATTCAATGTCGAGGTAATCGATGAGAAACGACGGTGTGGATAGTGTTAAGGCATTAAAATTCATACAATTAACTGTATAGAACAATCTTAAATAGCCATTTTTACTTTGTGGTTGGTTGTAGGATTTGATTAAAACGGTAAAGTAATGGGCACAGGCGAGGAAGCCGGCAGGAAAGTGACTCAGGATGAGTAGTCAGGAGCGCCAGGGAGGCGAAGACCCGGGATTAATGTCAGGATGACAAACGTCTGGAGACGTTTTAACAAGGAAAGGGAGATAACAGGGACTGTTATTTGCTAAAGGAAAGACAGGGTGCGTCGTGAGCTAACAGGGAAAGTGGAAACCCGCTAAGGGTTGTCAGTGAGGAAAAAGGCGGCAGAGTAATCTGTCGCCTTTTTTCTTTGCTTGCTTTCTGCTAGATTCCGCCTCAATTCTATACTGAAGAAAACGAATCTGAAGATTACCTATATGAAAAAACCGACATCCGTACCCCGTGGCAAAACGCATCGCAAGACACGTGAAGAAATGAATCAGGAATCCCGCGATCGCAAACGCCAGAAGAAACATCGTGGTCACGCGGCAGGAAGTCGCGCAACCGGCGGTGATGCCGCATCATCCGGCAAAAAACAGAGCCAGCAGCAAGATCCGCGTATTGGGAGTAAAAAACCGATTCCGCTGGGCGTGACTGAAAGCACCCCGGCTCCTAAGCAGCACAAACCGAAGAGCGAGAAACCTATGCTTTCACCACAGGCTGAGCTGGATTTGCTGGAAAACGATGAGCGCCTGGACGCGCTGCTGGAACGTCTGGAAGAGGGCGGCACCCTGAATGCTGAAGAGCAGTCGTGGGTCGATGCCAAACTCGATCGTATTGATGAGCTGATGCAGCAGCTTGGCCTGTCCTACGATGATGACGAGGATGAGGAAGAAGAAGAGCGTCAGGAAGATATGATGCGTCTGCTGAAGGGTGGAAACTAACGTTTGCACTCAATCGGATTCCCGGTCCTGCTTATAACCCTTTTGGTTGTATGTTATCTGCTGTGGTTATTCGTTAAACTACGACGGTTGTCGCGGCGTCAGAAATGGCTGCGCAACCGGCTCATTACCCGAGGTGCGGTTGGGCCGGGGCGGCGTACCCGCCGACGGCACCATCGGAAGGAGTGAGCATGTCTGTGCAGTTAATCGACTGGGATCTGGCCCTGATCCAGAAATATAACTATTCGGGGCCACGTTATACCTCATACCCCACCGCACTGGAGTTTTCGCCTGAGTTCGGTGCGGCAGAATTTGACGCGGCGGTAGCTCGCTACCCGCAGCGTCCGCTATCGCTGTATGTGCATATTCCGTTTTGTCACAAGCTCTGCTATTTCTGTGGCTGCAACAAAATTGTGACTCGCCAGCAGCATAAAGCCGACCAGTACCTGGATGTGCTGGAGCAAGAAATTATTCATCGCGCGCCGCTCTTTGCCGGGCGTCAGGTGCACCAGCTGCACTGGGGCGGCGGTACCCCCACTTACCTGAATAAAGCGCAAATCAGCCGCTTAATGCGTTTGTTGCGCAGCCATTTCAATTTTAACGCCGATGCAGAGATCTCGATTGAAGTCGATCCGCGTGAAATTGAACTGGATGTTCTGGATCATCTCCGATCGGAAGGCTTTAACCGGTTGAGCATGGGCGTGCAGGATTTCAATAAAGAGGTTCAGCGGCTGGTGAACCGCGAGCAGGATGAGGCGTTTATCTTTGCCCTGCTCAACCATGCGCGTGAAATTGGTTTTACCTCGACGAATATCGATCTGATTTACGGCCTGCCGAAACAAACGCCGGAGAGTTTTGCCTTTACGCTGCAAAAAGTGGCCGAGCTCAACCCCGATCGTCTGAGCGTATTCAACTATGCGCATCTGCCGACGCTCTTCGCCGCTCAGCGTAAAATCAAAGATGCCGACCTGCCTTCGGCGGAACAGAAGCTGGATATTCTGCAGGAGACCATTGCCTCACTCACCGACGCCGGCTATCAGTTTATCGGCATGGATCACTTTGCCCGTCCGGATGACGAGCTGGCCATTGCTCAGCGCGACGGCGTCCTGCACCGTAATTTCCAGGGGTACACCACTCAGGGCGATACCGACCTGCTGGGGATGGGGGTGTCGGCGATCAGCATGATTGGCGACTGCTACGCGCAGAACCAGAAAGAGCTGAAGCTCTATTATCAACAGGTTGATGAAACCGGAGATGCGCTCTGGCGCGGTATCGCGTTGACCCGCGATGACTGTATTCGTCGTGACGTTATTAAGGCATTGATTTGCCAGTTCCATCTCGATTTCTCTGCGGTGGAAACGCGGTGGAAACTGGATTTTCAGCGTTATTTTGCAGACGATCTGGCGCTGCTGGCACCGCTGGCAAAAGATGGGCTGGTGGATGTGGATGACAAGGGCATTCAGGTGACGGCAAAAGGCCGTCTGCTGATTCGCAACATCTGCATGTGCTTTGACGCCTATCTGCGTCAGAAAGCGCGGATGCAGCAGTTCTCCCGGGTAATTTAAACACTATCCCGGCGGGCGACAGGCCTGCCGGGACAGCGAAGCATTACTCCATTCCTAACTCTTTCAGCTTGCGCGTTAGCGTATTACGTCCCCATCCTAGCAGTCGCGCGGCTTCCTGCTTATGCCCTTGCGTATGACGCAGGGCAGTAGTAAGCAGCGTCCGCTCCATCTCCGGCTGCGCTTCAGAAAGCAGGTTTTGATGACCGGAACGTAGAGCGCGATCGGCCCACTGTCCCAGTAAGGTTGCCCAGCTGTCCGGTTGCATATGCGTCGGGCTATCGGGAATCGCGGTTTCAAACAGTTCGCTGGGAAGATCCTGCGTCAGAACCTCCTGGCCTGCTGCCATCACCGTCAGCCAGCGGCAGGTGTTCTCCAGCTGGCGGACGTTACCAGGCCAGGCTAAACGGGTGAGCGCGGTTTCCGTCTCCGGATGAAGCAGCTTGGCTTCGACCCCCAGTTCGCGGGCGGCAATTTGCAGGAAGTGCCGCGCCAGGCGGGGAATATCTTCGCGGCGCTCGCGCAGCGGCGGCAGATGAACGCGAATCACGTTCAGGCGGTGGAACAGGTCCTCACGGAACTTTCCTTCCTGCACGCGCTGCTCAAGGTTCTGGTGGGTTGCCGCAATAATTCGCACGTCTACCTTCACCGGCGCATAGCCGCCAACGCGATAGAACTGGCCATCGGCCAGCACGCGCAGCAGGCGCGTCTGTACATCAAGCGGCATATCGCCGATCTCATCGAGGAACAAAGTCCCACCGTCAGCCTGCTCAAAACGTCCCTGACGTACGGTATTGGCGCCGGTAAATGCCCCTTTTTCGTGACCGAAAAGTTCAGATTCGATCAGGTCTTTTGGGATTGCAGCCATATTCAGTGCGATAAACGGCGCTTTTGCCCGCGGGCTATGGCGGTGCAGGGCGTGCGCAACCAGCTCTTTACCGGTACCGGATTCGCCGTTGATCAATACGCTGATTGATGAACGCGACAGGCGCCCGATGATGCGAAAGACGTCCTGCATTGCCGGCGCTTCGCCGATGATATCGGCCGTCGGGCTATTAATCGGCGCATTACGCGGCTGCTGCTGTTCCTGGTAATGGCTAATCGCCCGATCAACCAGCGCCACCGCTTCATCGATATCAAAAGGTTTGGGCAGATAGTCAAAGGCACCTTGCTGATAGGCGCTGACCGCCGCGTCCAGATCCGAATGCGCGGTCATTATGATGACCGGAAGCATTGGGTGACGCTGTTTGATTTGTTTCAGTAACGCCAACCCATCCATTCCCGGCATCCGGATATCAGATAACAGTACATCCGGGGTTTTGGTGGTGAGTGCATCAAGCACCTCGTTGCCGCTTTCAAACGTTGTACAACTTAAGCCTGCTCCGGTGAGCGCGCGTTCAAGCACCCAACGGATGGAGCTATCGTCATCAACGATCCAGGCTATCCCTCGTTGCATAAACACCTCTACTTCCGAATAGGCAGGTACACCGAGAATTCGGTATGTCCTGGCCAACTGGTAAATTCAATTTTGCCGGAGTGCTGATCGATAAGACTGCGGGCAATGGAGAGCCCCAGACCGGTACCGCCTTCGCGACCGCTAACCATGGGGTAGAACAGCGTATCCTGTAAGTGGGACGGAATTCCCGGGCCGTTGTCCTCGACGTCAATACGCGCGGTGAGGCGGTAACGTACGCCGTGCAGCGTCAGCTGAAAGGCGGTACGGGTGCGCAGGATGATCTCGCCACCTTCTGGCCCCAGCGCCTGCAGCGCGTTGCGTACGACATTCAGCAGAACCTGTTCGATCTGGTCCGGGTCATGAGGAAGCTCCGGCAGGCTCGGGTCGTAATCGCGGACCAGTTTGACGTTATCCGGCAGTTCCATCGAGACCAGCTTCACAACCCGTTCGGCGACCTTATGGATGCTTTCGGTAACGTGCATCCCTGGATGCTGCGGCCCCAGCAGGCGGTCGACCAGATTTCTTAAGCGATCGGCCTGTTCAATAATCACGTTGGTGTATTCCATCAACGCCGGGTCAGGCAGCGCTTTACTCAACAATTGCGCAGCGCCTCTCAGGCCGCCTAAAGGATTTTTGATCTCATGGGCCAACCCGCGAACCAAATCCCGCGCCGCGATTTGCTGGGCGTGCTGCAGCTGCTCCTGGCTCAGGCGTCGCTGGTTATCCATCGGTGCCATCTCCAGCAGGATATAGCCTTCAGGCAGGCGCTGTGCGGTCAGAGACAGGATATGCGAGCGGCCATCGATAACCAGCGTCACTTCGTTGTCGGTAAAGCCCTGGCCCGCCAGCAGGCTTTCCTGCATCAGGCCGATATTCAGTGAAAAGTAGCTCAACAGTTCCGGAAGCGGCGTGCCAAAGAGCTTACGTGAACTTTGCGCCAGCAGCTGCTGCGCGGCCGGGTTCGCGTAATGCACCGCCAGGTCGTCATCGACCAGTAAGATACTGTTGATTAAAGAGTTAAGGATCTGCCCAGCATCGGGCTGAGTGCCTGTTGCCATCTGACAGTCTCCTGAAAAGAGTGCACCATTTTAGTGCAGTATAGCTTTTTATAGATAAAAAGCGCATGAGATCAGAGTGTTGGTGGAGAAAAAAGCCCATCCTGAGATGGGCTGAAAGTTTCCACGGCAACAAAATATCCACGGTACCCCACGCCACAACACGGAATACCGGGGATTTACAGCAAAATCAGACGCTGTAGTACAGTTCGAATTCAACCGGGTGCGGAGTCATGCGTACGCGGTCGTTTTCTTCAATACGCAGGGCGATGTAAGCATCGATAGCGTCGTTGGTGAACACGCCGCCAGCCGTCAGGAACTCACGGTCAGCGTCCAGCGCGTTCAGTGCTTCTTCCAGAGAGCCTGCAACCTGTGGGATCTCTTTCGCTTCTTCCGGCGGCAGGTCGTACAGGTTTTTGTCCATCGCTTCGCCCGGATGGATTTTGTTCTTGATACCGTCAAGGCCAGCCATCAGCAGTGCTGCGAAGCACAGGTACGGGTTAGCCGCCGGGTCCGGGAAGCGCACTTCGATACGGCGTGCTTTCGGCGAGGTGACTACCGGGATACGGATGGAAGCGGAACGGTTACGGGCAGAGTAAGCCAGCATGACCGGTGCTTCGTAACCCGGGACCAGACGCTTGTAGGAGTTGGTGGTCGGGTTTGCCAGGGCGTTGATCGCTTTAGCGTGCTTGATAACGCCGCCGATGTAGTACAGCGCTTGTTCAGACAGGCCTGCATACTTGTCACCAGAGAACAGGTTAACGCCGTTCTTGGACAGAGACATGTGGCAGTGCATACCGGAACCGTTGTCGCCGAACATAGGCTTCGGCATGAAGGTCGCGGTTTTACCAAAACGGTGCGCCACGTTGTGCACAACGTATTTGTAGATCTGAATTTCGTCCGCTTTTTTGGTCATGGTGTTGAAACGGGTAGCGATTTCGTTCTGACCCGCGGTAGCCACTTCGTGGTGGTGAGCTTCAACAACCAGGCCCATCTCTTCCATGATCATACACATGGTGGAACGGATGTCCTGAGAGGAGTCAACCGGCGGAACCGGGAAATAACCGCCTTTCACGCCTGGGCGGTGACCTTTGTTACCACCTTCGTATTTGGTGGAGGAGTTCCATGCGCCTTCGATGTCGTCGATAGCAACGTGGGAGCCGGAGATAGAGGCGCCGAAACGGATATCGTCGAACAGGAAGAACTCAGGTTCTGGCCCGAACAGAACGGTGTCCGCCAGACCGGTAGAGCGCAGGTATTCTTCCGCGCGTTTGGCGATGGAGCGCGGGTCACGGTCGTAGCCCTGCAGCGTACCTGGTTCCAGGATATCGCAGCGGATGATCAGCGTCGGTTCTTCATAGAACGGGTCGATCAGCGCAGTGGTCGCATCCGGCATCAGAACCATGTCAGATTCGTTAATACCTTTCCAGCCACCAATCGAGGAGCCATCAAACATTTTGCCTTCTTCGAAGAATTCGGCATTTACCTGATGAGAAGGAATTGTGACGTGCTGTTCTTTACCTTTGGTATCGGTGAAGCGCAGATCGACAAACTTCACTTCGTGCTCGTTCAGCATCGTCAAAACGTGTTCAGCGGACATACTTAAACTCTCCCGGATTGGTCATTGTCGTCGTGGTAACGAAAACTTTTTAACTGCTTAATGTGGCGTTGTTGCCTTAAAAAATATAAAGCGAAATCTGTGCCAACTTTTAAATTGCCCCCAAAAGGCGTTATCATGCACTCCATCGTGCAAAAGGGCTGCACCATTATGAATGCATTGCACCAATATAGTGCAATTGTGTGAACATTGGGCACTATTTTGGTGCAATTGACCTTGAATAACCCTTTTAACGCTCCGTGAAAGCGATCACAAAGAAACTCTGCAATACTTGTTTGTGGAGGATGTTTGTGATCCTGTTTTGTACTGCGATTAATCCGTGTACAATAACGCGCTATTTCTAATGCCTGAGGCAAAGTTGTGATCGAAAATTTGCGTAATATCGCCATCATCGCGCACGTTGACCATGGTAAAACTACCCTGGTTGATAAGCTGCTGCAGCAATCCGGTACGTTCGACGCGCGTGCCGAAACTCAAGAGCGAGTGATGGACTCCAACGATTTGGAGAAAGAGCGTGGGATTACCATCCTCGCGAAAAACACCGCCATTAAATGGAATGACTACCGTATCAACATCGTTGATACCCCTGGGCACGCCGACTTCGGTGGTGAAGTTGAGCGTGTAATGTCCATGGTTGATTCCGTTCTACTGGTTGTTGACGCAATGGATGGCCCAATGCCGCAGACGCGCTTCGTAACCAAGAAGGCATTTGCTCATGGCCTGAAGCCCATTGTTGTCATCAACAAAGTTGACCGTCCTGGCGCGCGTCCTGACTGGGTTGTCGATCAGGTATTCGACCTGTTCGTTAACCTCGACGCTACCGACGAACAGCTGGACTTCCCGATCGTTTATGCTTCTGCGCTGAACGGTATTGCGGGTCTGGATCACGAAGATATGGCTGAAGATATGACTCCGCTGTATCAGACTATCGTCGATCGTGTTCCGGCACCGAACGTTGACCTTGATGGTCCGCTGCAGATGCAAATCTCCCAGCTGGATTACAACAACTACGTTGGCGTCATTGGCATCGGCCGCATCAAACGCGGTAAAGTGAAGCCAAACCAGCAGGTCACTATCGTTGATAGCGAAGGCAAAACCCGTAACGGTAAAGTGGGTAAAGTTCTGACCCACCTGGGCCTGGAGCGTATCGACAGCGATATTGCTGAAGCGGGCGATATCATCGCGATCACCGGTCTGGGCGAACTGAACATCTCTGACACCATCTGTGATCCGCAGAATGTTGAAGCGCTGCCGGCGCTGTCAGTCGATGAGCCAACCGTCTCCATGTTCTTCTGCGTTAACACCTCTCCGTTCTGTGGTAAAGAAGGTAAGTACGTTACCTCTCGTCAGATTCTTGACCGTCTGAACAAAGAGCTGGTGCATAACGTGGCGCTGCGCGTTGAAGAAACTCCGGATGCTGATGCATTCCGCGTTTCCGGTCGTGGTGAACTGCACCTGTCGGTTCTGATCGAAAATATGCGTCGTGAAGGTTTCGAAATGGCGGTTTCCCGTCCGAAAGTTATCTTCCGCGAAATCGACGGCCGTAAACAAGAGCCGTTCGAAAACGTAACGCTGGACGTTGAAGAGCAGCATCAGGGTTCTGTCATGCAGGCTCTGGGTGAGCGTAAAGGCGACCTGAAAAACATGAATCCAGATGGCAAAGGCCGCGTACGTCTCGACTACGTGATCCCAAGCCGTGGCCTGATCGGTTTCCGTTCTGAGTTCATGACCATGACTTCCGGTACTGGTCTGCTGTACTCCACCTTCAGCCACTACGATGACATTCGTGCGGGCGATGTGGGCCAGCGTCAGAACGGCGTACTGATCTCCAACGGTCAGGGTAAAGCGGTTGCGTTTGCCCTGTTCAGCCTGCAGGACCGCGGTAAGCTGTTCCTGGGGCACGGTGCTGAAGTTTACGAAGGCCAGATCATCGGTATTCACAGTCGTTCTAACGACCTGACTGTAAACTGCCTGACCGGTAAGAAACTGACCAACATGCGTGCTTCCGGTACTGACGAAGCAACGGTCCTGGTTCCGCCAGTGAAGATGACCCTGGAGCAGGCTCTGGAGTTCATCGATGACGACGAACTGGTAGAAGTGACCCCAACTTCCGTTCGTATCCGTAAACGTCATCTGACCGAGAACGACCGTAAACGCGCAATGCGCGGTGCGAAAGAAGATTAATTCCCGCTTCTTGTCGATGCCAGAACCCCGCCTTGATGGCGGGGTTTTTTTTTGCCCTGGCGCGATAGCCGCGCGTCAGTCAGCAGAGAGCCACTCGCTTTCCGAAGAGAGGCCGGTCACATTTATCCCCAAAGAATAACGGAGATATTGTTTTTTTTTTGCACGTCGGAGTAAGATTCATGAACTGGTTTAAACCAATTGGGTTAAACAATGACAACAAATCTGTCTACCGTCGAAAATGCGAAGGAAAAATTAGATCACTGGCTGAGGGAAGGGCTCACCGCGCCTGGCGGTAAACTCCCCTCCGAACGAGAATTAGGCGAACTGCTGGGGATTAAGCGGATGACCCTGCGGCAGGCGCTCCTCAGCCTGGAGGCGGAATCGAGAATCTTCCGTAAAGACCGGAAGGGCTGGTTCGTGACCCAGCCCCGTTTTAATTATAGTCCGGAGCTCTCCGCCAGCTTTCAGCGCGCCGCGCTTGAACAAGGTCGGGAACCCTCCTGGGGATTTATTGAAAAAAGCCGCACGGCAAATTACCCCGAGGCCGCACGACCGCTTCTTGCGACAGCGGCATCTGATGAACTGTACCTCATCACCGGTTGGGGGGCGCTGGAAGGGCATAAAGTGTTTTATCACGAAACCTTTATTAACCCGAATGTCGCTCCAGGGTTTATTGAACAGCTTGAAAACCAATCCTTCTCCTCGGTCTGGAAAAATGAGTACCAAAAGGACGTCGTAACCAAAAAGCTCGTATTTAAACCGGTCAGAATGTCCGGCGATATCAGTAAATTCATTGGCGGCTCTTCAGGTATGCCGGCCATTCTTATTGAAAAACACCGGGCTGACAGCGATGGAAATATCATTCAGATAGATATTGAATATTGGCGGTTTGAGGCGGTAGACCTCTTTATTAACTTGTAGGTACGTTATGTTAACTCAATACGATGCAGAAAAAATCCTCTCCCGTGTCGATAACCTTCCTCTTTATCTTCACGCCTATGCATATCATCTTAATATGCGGCTTGAGCGTATATTACCCGGCGATTTATTAGATATCGCCCATGAAAATAATCTACGCGGGGTGAAAATTCATGTTCTCGATGGTGAAACGCGCTCCTTAGGTAAAATGAGTGATGCTGAACTTGCCGCTTTTTCTGAAAAAGCACAGAGATTGCAGCTTGATGTCCATATAGAGACCAGTTCTTCAGATAAACAAGCGATCGACCATGTAACGCATATAGCATTAAAAACTGGCGCCAGCTCCGTCAGATTTTACCCTCGCTATGAGGGGCATTTACAAGATGTTCTGTCAAAAATCGCTCTTGATATCCAGTATCTGAAGGCACGTTATCAGGATAGCGGGCTGACTTTTACTCTTGAGCAGCATGAGGATCTAAAAAGCCACGAGCTGACCGCATTAATAGAGCAAAGCGGTATGTCTTCGCTCTCTCTGCTTTTTGATTTTGCGAATATGATTAATGCCAACGAACATCCGCTGCATGCATTAGAGGCGATGTCTCCGTTTATTACTCAGGTTCATATTAAAGATGCGTTAATTATGCCGCAGGATAACGGTCTCGGACATCAGGCCTGCGTCTCCGGCCAAGGGGATATGCCGTTTAAGGCGTTGCTCACCAGACTGATTTGCCTGGGCGACGAACAACCCCAGGTGGTCGCCTACGGCCTGGAAGAAGAAGTGGACTATTATGCCCCGGCATTCCGCTTTGCCGATGAAGGCGACAACCCGTGGATCCCGTGGCGGGAAATGAGCGAAACACCGTTACCCGATGCCTCACAGCTGGAAACCCGGTTATTGAAAGAAAAAGCGGATGCTCTTCAACAGTTAGCATTTGTCAGAACAACGCTGCAGGAAATAAAAAGTGAGGCCAGCTGCATTATTAACTCTTAATTTCAATCTCTGATTTTTAATTTTTTTGATATGCCACCCGTCAGGCGTGGTCAGGGTTCTTTTTCCTTTTAAAACTAAATGATTGTAAAATCATTAAGGAATTATATGCTCACAAAAAAGAAATGGGCACTCTTTAGCTTATTGACACTGTGTGGTGGTACGATTTATAAACTGCCTTCGCTAAAGGATGCTTTCTATATACCGATGCAAGAGTATTTTCATTTGACCAATGGTCAAATTGGCAATGCTATGTCTGTGAACTCGTTTGTCACGACAATTGGTTTCTTTCTTTCAATCTATTTTGCCGATAAATTACCGCGCAAATATACCATGTCCCTCTCGCTTATCGCCACCGGACTGTTAGGTATCTATCTGACAACCATGCCGGGATACTGGGGGATTCTCTTTGTCTGGGCACTATTTGGTGTCACCTGCGATATGATGAACTGGCCGGTATTATTAAAGTCGGTTAGTCGTCTGGGGAATAGCGAACAGCAGGGGCGGTTGTTTGGTTTCTTTGAAACCGGACGGGGTATTGTCGATACCATCGTAGCGTTTTCTGCGCTGGCGGTTTTTGCCTGGTTTGGCAGTGGCCTGTTAGGGTTTAAAGCAGGGATCTGGTTTTATTCTGTTATCGTTATTAGCGTCGGGATCATTATCTTCTTCGTGCTGAATCGGGATGATGATGAGGTGAAAACGACAGCCGTTGATCGCCCACAGGAAGAAAAGAAAAACACCAGTATGTCCTCCGTATTGAAAGATAAGACAATATGGCTGATTGCGGTCAACGTCTTTTTTGTCTATGCCGTCTATTGCGGGTTAACATTCTTTATTCCGTTCCTGAAAAATATTTATCTGCTGCCTGTCGCGCTGGTGGGGGCTTACGGCATTATTAACCAGTATTGCCTGAAGATGATCGGGGGCCCCGTTGGCGGGATTATCTCGGATAAGATACTGAAATCACCGAGCAAATATTTGTGCTACACCTTTTTTATCAGTACGGCTGCGCTGGTGGTCTTAATTCTGCTGCCTCATGAAAGTATGCCGGTTTATCTGGGAATGGCCTGCACATTGGGCTTTGGGGCGATCGTCTTTACTCAGCGCGCGGTCTTCTTTGCCCCCATCGGCGAGGCAAAGATTGCGGAAAGCCAGACCGGTGCCGCCATGGCTCTCGGTAGCTTTATCGGCTATGCCCCTGCGATGTTCTGTTTCAGCCTCTACGGCTATATCCTGGATCTTAATCCGGGCATTCTGGGGTACAAAATTGTCTTTGGTATCATGGCCTGCTTTGCGTTCTGTGGCGCCGTCGCCTCAGTATTGCTGGTGAAGCGGATTAGCCAAAGAAAGCGGGCGTTAGAGATCGCCAAGGCATAGAGCCGATTACATACCCTTACCTCGTTCGCTCAAAGCCGCAGATTTCTGCGGCTTTCTTACCATATCTCCCCGGCAGAAGAGGTTTTTTTACTCGCTGATATCCCGGGGGATATCCTTCTCGGCAATGACCAGTTCAACATTTTCCTCACTCATCAGCTGCTTAAATGAGTTTGGCGGCGGAGCATCGGTGAAAAATGCCCGAACTTTACGTGCGTTGCCGATGGAGACGGCTGCGGAGGCAGAGAATTTAGTATGGTCGGCAACTAATAGCGTATTACGCGCATGTTCAATCATAGTTTTGGCGACCTGAGCTTCATTGACATCGAATTCCAGCAGTGTCCCATCATGCTCAATAGCTCCAATGCTGGTGATTAAATAGTCCGCTCTGAACCCTTCAATAAAGCTCACCGCTCCAGGACCCACGATGCCGCCATTATGTGCACGTAGCGTTCCTCCTGGCACCATGACTTCAATATCCTGGTTTTTATACAAGATTTGTGCGACACGAAGACTGTTCGTGATGATGCGTAAATCATGGCGATTGAGCAACGCCCTTGCAACGGCTTCTACGGTTGTTCCTATCGTAATAAAAACGGTGCAACGTTCTGGAAGATAATCAGCAACGGCTTCCGCAATAGCTTGCTTTTCCTGAGTGAGCGACAGTTCGCGCTGCTCAAAGGCCGTATTCATGACGCTTGATACTCTTCCGGCTCCGCCATGATGACGGGTAATCAACCCTTGCTCACTCAGTTTACGAATATCCCGGCGGACAGTTTGCGTGGATACATCCAGCAGCTGCGCCAGTTCTTCGATATTCATGTAGCCTCGCTCCGCAATATAGTGAACGAGCTGATCGTGTCGTGGGTTACCGGTAATCTCGGTGATGCTCATGAATACTCCTGTACTCTGCCCCTGTAAATGTTCACTATTTTACGCATAAAGTGACAAAAATGATTCAGTTTGCTCACGATTAGGAATGCCTGCTCGACCTCCTGCGCGTGTGCATTTCATCGCTGCTACCGCGCTGGCAAAACGAATAGCTTGAATTGTAGGCATTTTTTCCGCTAACGCGAGGGCCATAGCTCCGTGAAAAACATCGCCAGCGCCGGTAGTATCGACCACATCCACAGAGAATCCGGGCTGTTGACACAGATGATCATCTGCAATCCATAAAGACCCTTCACTACCCAGAGTGACATATACCTGGCCATCAGTGTGTTTAGCGGCCAGATGCAAACCCAGTTCGGCGTTGCTTTGCCCAGTCATTCGTTCCAGACCTGGCGTAGAGAAAACGGCATGATCGGCAAGTGCAACCAGTGGGGTGATGTCCTGCGGCGTCATATCCGCATCCAGCAGCGTTGTGACGCCTGCCGCACGTGCCAGCGTAAAGGCTTTCTCTGTCCCCTCGTGCCAACGGACATCGGCCAGGACGATGTCGTAACGTGAAAAATCGATTGATTCCAGCCATTGTGCATCGGTCTTCAGATCCGGGCTCGGGTAGTTAACGATGATTCGCTCTCCTTGATGATCAACAAGAATTGCGGATTGTGAAGAGCGTGCATGGGTATATTGGCGACAAAGTGAAGTATTGACCCCCCAGTTTTGCAGCTCGGTAAGTAAGGTATTTCCACAACTGTCGTCACCTACGCGGCCAATGAAGTCAACTTCAGCTCCGAGCCTGGCAATAGCAACAGCCGCTGTTGCCGCCGGACCCCCTCCCGTTTCCAGATACTGGCTTGCCTGATATTTGCCACCACCCTCAGGAAGGTTCCCCAGAGAGTAAATGCGATCCTGAACGGTGATTCCAACGCATGCAATTCTGATCATATCTGACTTGTCCTGTGTGATTTTGTCTTCTTTTGTTCATTCTAATGACATAAATGATCAAATTAGTGATGCTGGTCGTGTTTTTAATCATAAATTACAAATATGCTCAAAAACAGACGGAATTTTCTTTTTTTGTTGTAATTTTTTGTCAACCTAAGACAGGAGATCGTTCATGACGACCATCGCATTTTTGGGATTGGGCCAGATGGGTAGCCCAATGGCCAACAATTTGTTGCAAAAAGGGCATGCTTTGCGTGTTTTCGACGTAAATCAGCAAGCCGTTAAAACGTTAGTTCAGAAGGGGGCCATCGCAGCCGGAACCCCGGCCGAAGCAGCACAGGGCGCTGAGTTTGTCATCACAATGCTGCCAAATGGCGACATTGTTCGCCAGGTATTGCTAGGCGAATCTGGCGTCTGTGAATCGGTATCTCATGATGCACTGGTAATCGATATGTCCACGATTCACCCGCTACAAACCGATGCACTCCTCGACGCGATGAAAGAAAAAGGCATCAGCATGATGGATGCCCCCGTGGGCAGAACTTCCGTTAATGCTATCGATGGCACTTTGCTGATACTGGCAGGAGGAACGTCAGATCAGGTGGAGCGTGCGCGCCCAATTCTGTTGTGCATGGGATCTGAGATGATCGAAGCGGGGGGTCCGGGTATGGGGATCCGCGTCAAGTTGATCAACAACTACATGAGCATCGCGCTAAACGCACTGTCTGCGGAAGCTGCCGTGCTTTGCGAATCATTAGGCTTAAGTCTGGATGTGGCTATCAAAGTCATGAGCGGTACGGCAGCAGGCAAAGGCCACTTCACCACAACCTGGCCTGGAAAAGTGCTGAAAGGGGATCTTTCTCCCGCATTTATGGTGGACCTGGCGTTGAAAGATTTGCGTATCGCCGTTGATGTCGCCGGACAGACCGGAGCGCCGCTCAGCATGGGGATTGCGGCAGAAACGTATTATGCCAGCGCCAGCGAGAATGGCCGAGGTCGCCAGGACTGGAGCGCGCTGTTATCTCAGGTTCGTCAGCAGGCTGGCCGTCCGGACTCATTTTAAATTCTAAACGTTCACAGGAGTTACTATGTCTTCCCACAATAACCCGTACACCCTGAAAGATATCTCTCGCCCTGGCGGCGGATTTGCCATGTTGGCCGTCGATCAGCGTGAAGCAATGCGTTTGATGTTTGCGGCTTCCGGGCATGCTAAGCCGATAGCGGATAGCGTTTTAACTGATTTTAAAGTTTCTGCGACGCGCATCTTGTCCCCCTATGCTTCTGCGGTCCTTGCCGATAAGCAATTTTGCCTGGATCAGATCGTGTCACAGGGTGCGGTGGCTGATTCATGTGGTCTGATTGTCGCTGCCGATCGTTTTATCCCCGGTAATGGCATCCCGGTTGACAGCGTTGAAATTGATAAAGCTATTGACCCTCATCAGGCGCGGCAGATGGGCGCAAAGGCAATGAAACTGTTGGTGTTGTGGCGTGAAGATGAACCTGCGCAAGCGCGCCTGTCGATGGTGAATGAGTTCGTTGAACGTTGTCGTAGCGCCGGGCTGGTCAGCATTATTGAACCGGTGGTGCGTCCTCCTCGTTGTGGTTGGGAGTTTGACCGCGAAGGCGCCATTGTTGCTGCTGCAGCAGAACTTGGGAACACAGGCGCCGACCTCTATAAAGCAGAAATGCCGTTAGGCGGTAAGGGCGATCAACAGACGTTACTCGCCGCGTGCCAGAAACTTAATGATCAAATGAAGATGCCCTGGGTCATTCTCTCCTCGGGCGTTGATGCGGATATTTTTGGACGTGCGGTGCGCATTGCAATGAAAGCGGGGGCTTCAGGATTCCTGGCCGGTCGAGCCGTGTGGGCTTCGGTTATCGGTGCTCAGGATCCGCAAACGATGCTGCGTGATGTTTCCGTTCCACGCCTGCAGCGTTTAGCTGAAATCGTTGATGAAGGTATTGCTCAACGCTAATCACCGGTTCATAACGAATTTGGAGAATGACAATGGATAAAATTACCCAGGTTTTATTTTCTGATATTGGGAGCGTCACTACCCAGTATGTTGAAGTGCCACACCAGGAACTCAAACCCCATGAAGTTCGTATTGCTCCGGTATTCTATGGAATTTGCGGATCTGACCTGCATGTATTGAAGGGGGGGCATCCGTTTGCTAAGCCCCCTGTTGTCCCAGGACATGAAATTGCTGCACGCGTAACGGAAGTCGGTAGTGAGGTAAAAGAGGTTAAACCGGGTGACCATGTTGTCGTCGACCCCATTATGGCGTGTATGGAATGTCGTGCCTGTAAAGCAGGCCGCTTTAATCTGTGCGAGCCTCCGCAGGTTGCGGGTTTCCGTGCACCAGGGTTTGCTCGTTCGCAGCATATTGTACCGGCGAGAAACTGCCATGTTGCACCTGCTTCCCTGCCTCTGAAAGTACTGGCTTTTGCTGAGCCGGCCGCCTGTGCGCGCCACTGTGTTAACCGTATGCCGAAAGCCTCACTTGAGAGCGTGTTGGTGATTGGTGCAGGAACCATTGGCTTATCCATTGTTCAGGCACTCCGCATTATGGGGGCGGGGAAAATTACCGTTATCGAGCCCGATGCCGCTAAACGAGCGCTGTCATTAAAGCTTGGTGCTGCTGAAGTCTGGGCTCCCGGCGAGCTTGATCCGCAGGTTCGCTTTACGGGAGCGATAGATGTGGTTGCTGCTCAGGCAACGCTAAATGATGCCTGCACTCGTGTCTATGCCGGCGGAACGGTGGTATGCATGGGGGTGCCAGGCGGCCCTCGTGAAATCCCTCTCCCTATGATGCAGCGTTTTGAACGGGATTTGCTGAATTCCGGCATGTACATCCCGGAGGATTTTGACGTGGTGATTGGGTGGCTCTCCGATGGCCAGTTTGACACTCGTGAACTGGTGACAGATCTGTTCCCGGTCGAAGATGCGGCGAAGGCGTTTGAACGTGCACAACAGAATGATTCCATAAAAGTCATGCTGCAATTTGCTGAGGTTTAATGATGTAACCCTCTGTCTGGCGCTGCAAAACAGCCGCGCCACCTACATACAACAATGAAAAAGGATACTGCGATGAGTCAAATCACCAGTCCTGTAACTTATTCAATCAGTCGTCCACAAGACGTGATTGATATTGTTAATAAAAACTCAGCTGTTAATACCAGTATCGGCGTTATTTTTATCGCTCTGGGTGGCATTCTCATTGATGCTTATCAGGCGGCGATGGTGGGATTCGGCAACAAATACATTGCTGCGCAATTCGGTATTTCACCGGGTCTTGCGGCAACGGTGAACGCTTCTGTTTTAGTGGCGGCCTTGATTGGCGGGTTATTAGCAAACCGGGTGATTAACCGTTTTGGTCAAAAGCGTGCGTTTATCATCGGGATGGGGCTATGCACGATAGGTGCCGCCGCTGTCGCTATTGCTCCCAATATCTGGTGGGTGCTGGTATGTCGTGTGGTTATGGGATTTGGCCTGGGCATTGATTTTCCTCTGGCAACAAATGCCGTGGCGGAGCTGCGGGGTTCAACATCTAAGAAAACAGGGTCGTCAGTTAACCTTTGGCAAATGGCATGGTACGTCTCAACAACCGTTGTCTATCTTGTATTGCTTCCGTTACTTCTGTCCGGTGTTGCTGAAGAACAATTATGGCGTTATGGGATTTTCGTGGGGGCGATTTTTGCTGTCAGCATTATGATCCTGCGCTATTTCTTCATCGGTGAGTCCGCTATGTGGGCTGCGCGTGTTGGGCGTTATGAAGAAGCCTGTGGCATTCTGGCAACCCGCTATGGCGTTCACGCTCGCGTGGCTTCTCCATCACCATTAGAAAGTTTGTCATCTGAGAAGCCAGAAGGTAAGTTCCGCGGCGGGTACGGCATCCTGTTTAACGCGCGCTATCGTAAACGCACTATTTTAGGCTGCGTTGTGGCGACCATGCAGGCCTGGCAATATAACGCCGTCGGTGTTTATCTGCCTCTGACGCTAGCGGGGATATTGAGTGGAGGATTGACCGGAGCGCTAACCGGTTCTGCGGCTGTGAACGCACTCTGCGGGATTACCGGTGGTTTGATTGGTTCACTCATCCTTCAGCGATTAGGTACACGTCTGCAGTCTATGTATGGATTCGCATTAGTGACTGTTGCCTTGCTGGCGTTAGGCGCGTTAGCGACGACCAATCCATGGCTTTCTTTAGGCTTGTTGGGTGCCATCATTTTCTTCCATTCTGCAGGGCCAGGCGGTTTAGGGATGACTATCGCAACCCTTTCCTATCCTCCCAGCATTCGTCCGACTGGCGTGGGATTCGCACGAGCGATTATGCGTACCGGAGCAATTGCCGGGCTTATCTTCTGGCCTATGCTGTGGGGCGCATTAAAAACAGAGGCGTTTTATTGGCTGGCAATTGTTCCTTTCCTGGGATTCCTGACTTGTGTGTTGATTAACTGGGAACCCCTTGGCGCGAATGTGGACGCTGAGGATGCTCAGGTGCTGGCCGAACTGGAGAAGTGATCGTACGCGTCGATTGATATCGACGCGTTTACTACGAAGGGTCTCCATCTTTTGAAGCCATTTTGTTGTGTGCATCTCTCGTCGACCTGGAGAGGAAAAATGATGTCTGAAAGATTACCGATACCGAGAGAAGGGCTATCCGGCAAAGCCATGAGACGGGTTGTCATGGGGAGCTTCGCTGGTGCTCTGATGGAATGGTACGATTTCTTTATCTTCGGCACGGCTGCGGGACTGGTGTTTGCTCCTCTGTTTTTTCCTGACAGCGATCCTTTTATTGGTTTGATTGCCGCATTCGCAACCTTTGGCGTGGGGTTTTTAACCCGCCCATTAGGAGGGATTGTTTTTGGTCATTTCGGTGACAAAGTTGGGCGAAAAATCACGCTGATCTGGACGCTGGGTATCGTAGGTACTTCAACCTTTTTAATAGGTTTTATTCCTACCTATCAGGATATTGGGATTTGGGCACCCGTCACGCTGATGGTTCTTCGTCTGATTCAGGGATTTGGCCTTGGCGGAGAATATGGCGGAGCGGCATTAATGACGATTGAGTCGGCCCCTGAGGCAAAGCGCGGATTCTTAGGCGCTCTACCGCAAACCGCTGCCTCTGTTGGAATTATGCTGGCAACCGGTGTGTTTGCGCTTTGTAATCATTTTCTGACCCAGGAGCAGTTTCTTTCCTGGGGATGGCGCATCCCATTTTGGCTTTCTGCCGTAATGCTGATTGTCGGGATGTTTATACGCCTTCATACCGAAGAGACTCTGGATTTTAAAAAGCAGAAGCCGCCGGTATCACATGAAAAAGTCGCGCCGCCGTTGATTGAGCTCTTTCGTAAACATCCGCGCAATATTCTTCTCGCACTTGGGGCCCGGCTGGCAGAGAGCGTTTCGTCAAACATCATTAATGCTTTTGGTATTGTCTATATTTCCAGCCAGCTGGCGCTATCAAGGGATATTCCATTAACCGGTATGCTGATCGCGTCGGCTATTGGCATTGTGTGTTGCCCTTTGGTGGGTTGGATCTCCGACCGTATCGGGCAGAGGAAAATGTACTTATTTGGCGCGGGTTTCTGCGTCCTCTTTGCGTTTCCTTTCTTCTTTTTGCTGGACACGAAAAGTACCCCGATCATCTGGTGCAGTATGATCCTGGGTTATAACCTTGGGCCAACCATGATGTTTGCTGTGCAGCCCACTCTATTTACCCGCATGTTTGGCATTCGGGTCCGTTACACCGGTCTTTCCTTTGCCTACCAATTTTCTGCCATTCTCGGGGGGTTAAGTCCCCTGATTGCATCCAGCCTGCTGGCTTTAGGTGGGGGGAGACCGTGGTATGTCGCACTGTTCCTGTTTGTTATTTCAACCCTTTCATTTATCTGTGTCTGGCTTATCGAGCCACATTCAAACAATAAAAAAGACGCGAAGAAACCATTAACTTCTTACTGCTATATCCGAGAACAATCACATGAAAACCGAAGATAATAATCAGCATCAGCTTGCGCTACAGCGCGCTTTTGACGCCCCCTGGCCAGGGCCAGAAGGTAAGGCTGTGTCACTGGAACACGGTCATATTCGTCTCAAGGTCTATCCGCATGACGGCGCCAGGATTACATCATTACAGGCGTTTGGTTTTGAGGTGTTGCGGCAGTGGGCCCCACAGCGAAAAGCGTTTCAGTATGGCTGTTTTCCGATGGTGCCCTGGGCTGGACGGCTTGGCTATGCGACGCTTAATGTAGGAGATAAACGCTATACTTTGCCAGCGAATAAACCCCCGCATGCCTTGCACGGGATGGCCTGTTATTCATCATGGGAAGTTGTCGAGCATAAAGTGGAGGCGTTGACGCTGCGTATGCCACTGGATTCACCCTGGCCTTGGCGAGGGGAAGTGTTACAAACGCTAAAAATTGAAGAAGATAGTGTCATTCTGCGTCTTGAAATCCGTTCGGAATCGGAAACATTTCCTGCGTCTGCTGGCTGGCACCCGTGGTTTGCTAAACGGCTTGATTTGAATACGGATGACGAGTTGCAGGTCATCTTTAACGCCGACTGGCAAGAAGAGGCGGGGAGCAATGAGTTACCGACGGGCAATCGGATATCCCCTCTGCCGGGCCCATGGGACGATTGTTTTGGATTTTCTTCCGGGATTAATGTCCGATTACAGTGGCCTGGTAAGCTGAATATGGTGATGACATCGGCCGCACAAAGTCTGGTTGTGTTTGATAAACAGCCTGATGCAACATGTGTTAACCCAATCACTCAGGCGCCGAATGCGATTAACCATTTACCGCAGTTTGTCTATCCAGGCGCTCCGCAGATCATTGAAACACGCTGGTCTTTTAAAGAAATTTTATGATCCTCGATAAACACCCGACTCAGGGCGGGTGTTTTCTGCTTTTAACTCCATAGTCAAACCCCGCCTTTCCCGCTACAGTTAATCTTTCATGGCGCGCAAGGAGACAAAAATGCTCTATATCTTTGATTTAGGTAATGTGATTGTCGACATCGACTTCAACCGGGTACTCGGGACATGGAGCGATTTGAGCCGTATCCCGCTCGCGACGCTCAAGCAGCATTTCACCATGGGCGAGGCGTTCCATCAGCACGAACGCGGTGAAATTAGCGATGAGGCCTTTGCGCAGGCGATGTGCCATGAAATGAATATGCCGCTGAGCTATGAGCAGTTTTCCCACGGCTGGCAGGCCGTTTTTGTCTCTCTGCGCCCTGATGTCATCGCGATTATGCAAAAACTGCGTGAGCAGGGGCATCGCGTGGTTGTCCTGTCGAATACTAATCGCCTGCATACCACTTTCTGGCCGGATGAATATCCGCAGGTGCGGGCCGCCGCCGATCGTATCTATCTTTCCCAGGAAATGGGGATGCGCAAACCCGAGGCGCGAATCTATCAAAGCGTCCTGCAGTCGGAAGGTTTCTCTGCGGAGGATACGGTCTTTTTTGACGATAACGCCGATAATATCGCGGGGGCTAACCAGTTGGGGATCACCAGTATTCTGGTGACCGGAAAGGAGACCATCCCCGCCTACTTTGCGAAATAACTATGCTCAAAACCGTTCATCAAAAAGCAAAGCACCGCGTCCGGCCCCTGATGGCCTGGATAAAACTGCTGTGGCGGCGCATTGATGAAGACCATATGACCACGCTGGCGGGGAATCTCGCCTACGTGTCGTTACTCTCCCTGGTGCCGCTGATCGCCGTGGTCTTTGCGCTGTTCTCGGCATTTCCGATGTTTTCCGAGGTCAGCGGGCAGATTCGCCATTTTATCTTCGCTAACTTCATCCCGGCGACGGGGGATGTCATCCAGGGATACATCGAACAGTTTGTCGCGAACTCCAGCCGGATGACGGCCGTCGGCGCCTTCGGGCTGATCGTGACGTCACTGCTGCTGATGTATTCTATTGATAGCGCGCTGAACACTATCTGGCGCAGCACGCGCACCCGGTCCAAAATTTACTCGTTTGCCGTTTACTGGATGATTCTGACGCTGGGGCCGCTGCTGGCGGGGGCGAGCCTGGCCATCAGCTCTTATCTGCTGTCTCTGCGCTGGGCAAGCGAACTGAACGGCGTGATTGATGATGTGCTGCGTCTCTTCCCGCTGATTTTATCGTGGACGGCGTTTTGGCTGCTTTACAGCATTGTACCGACGACCCAGGTACGCAATCGCGATGCGATTATCGGATCGCTGGTGGCGGCGCTGTTATTTGAGGCGGGTAAAAAAGCGTTTGCCTTATATATCACGGCGTTCCCGTCGTACCAGCTGATTTACGGCGTGATAGCCGTGGTGCCTATTTTGTTTGTCTGGGTGTACTGGACGTGGTGTATCGTCTTGCTTGGGGCAGAAATTACTGTCACTCTCGAGGAATACCGCAAACTTAAAAAAGAAGAAACAGAATAACTATGATTGCATTAATTCAGCGCGTATCCCGTGCAAGCGTAACCGTGGAGGGCGAAGTGACGGGTGAAATCGGCCCGGGGCTTCTGGTGTTGTTGGGCGTCGAGAAAGACGATGATGAGCAAAAAGCGAATCGCCTGTGCGAGCGCGTGCTTGGCTATCGTATCTTCAGCGATGCCGAAGGAAAAATGAATCTGAATGTGCAGCAGTCCGGCGGCAGCGTGCTGGTGGTCTCACAGTTCACGCTGGCAGCGGATACCGAACGGGGTATGCGCCCGGGTTTTTCCAAAGGGGCCGCCCCTGACAGAGCAGAAGCGCTGTATGACTATTTTGTCGCGCGCTGTCGCCAGCAGGAGATGAACACACAAACCGGGAGATTCGCTGCGGATATGCAGGTATCACTGGTGAATGATGGTCCTGTGACCTTTTGGTTGCAGGTATGAGCCAGCTTCCGGGCCGGCTGCGGGTAACAAAAGAGAGTACAGCTATGTATCACCTTCGTGTACCGCAAACAGAAGACGAACTCGAGAGCTACTATCAGTTCCGCTGGGAGATGTTGCGTAAGCCGCTTCATCAGCCCAAAGGATCGGAGCGTGACGCCTGGGATGCGATGGCGCATCACCAGATGGTAGTGGATGAAGAAGGCAACCTGGTTGCCGTCGGGCGGCTATATATCAATGCGGAGAACGAAGCCTCTATTCGTTTTATGGCCGTACACCCGTCGGTGCAGGATAAAGGCTTGGGTACGCTGATGGCGATGACGCTGGAGTCCGTCGCCCGTCAGGAGGGCGTTAAACGCGTGACCTGTAGCGCTCGCGAAGACGCGGTGGATTTTTTTGCCAAGCTCGGTTTTGTTAACCAGGGCGAGATTACCACGCCAACCACCACGCCTATCCGCCACTTCCTGATGATTAAACCGATCGCCTCGCTGGACGATATTCTGCATCGCGGCGACTGGTGCGGGCAGCTGCAGCAGGCCTGGTATCAGCACATTCCGCTCAGCGAAAAAATGGGTGTGCGCATTCAGCAGTACACCGGCAAAAATTTCATCACCACCATGCCCGAAGCCGGTAACCAGAATCCGCACCATACGCTGTTTGCCGGAAGTCTGTTTTCCCTGGCGACGCTGACCGGCTGGGGGCTGATCTGGCTGATGCTGCGCGAACGGCATTTGGGCGGTACGATTATTCTCGCCGATGCCCATATCCGTTACAGCCAGCCGATTAGCGGCCGCCCGAGCGCAGTGGCCGATCTGGGTTCGCTCAGCGGCGATCTCGACCGTCTGGCGCGTGGACGTAAAGCCCGCGTGCAGCTGCAGGTTGAGTTGTTTGGCGGCGAGAGTCTGGGCGCCATTTTTGAAGGCATTTACATCGTTCTGCCCGCGAAGCCGTTTGGTTCGTATGAAGAGGGCGGGAACGAAGAAGAGTAATTCCCGCCGCAGCGATTATAGCGACCGACCTGGCGAACGGATTCGCCAGGCGATATCTCCCATGGCATGGCGCGCCGCCAGACTGATGCCACCCAGCTGAAAGAAACCGTGAATCACGCCAGCATAGCGCTGGCAGGTACAGGCCACATTTTGCTCAACCATCCGTTGGTACAGCGCTTCGCCTTCATCGCGCAGCGGGTCATATTCGGCGGTGAGGATATGCACGGGCGGCAGACCGCTGAAGTCGTCACGCCAGAGCGGGCTGGCCTCCGGGTGTGCAGATTCCGTGGCGGGCAGGTACATTTCGTAGCCGCTCAGCAGCGTATCCCGGGTGATGATGTAATCCTCTCCGTTGCTGATGTAGCTTGCCGAAGCCGCGGTAGCGTCCAGCATGGGATAAATCAGAATCAGCTGCGCGGGCAGCCAGGTCCCCGCAGCTTTCAGTCGTAGCGCGGTGACGAGAGCCAGATTCCCCCCCGCGCTATCGCCCGCAAGGGTGATTCGCGAGGTATCCACCCCAAGCGACTCTGCGTGGCGCCGGATAATCTGCGCTCCCCGTTCCGCGTCATCGTGCGCGGCAGGAAACGTCTGCTCGGGCGCCAGCCGGTATTGCACGGCAATCACCCGGCAGCCGCTTTCATACGCCAGCTGGCGCAATTGTTTATCGTGGGTGGCGAAGCCGCCGCTGACAAAACAGCCGCCGTGATAGTAGATAACGGTAGGTAGAGGGCCGGCAGCATTCTGCGGTGATACCACGCGAAAATTGATTCCTTCCAGCGTGATGTCGTCCACCTGCACACGCGTTTCGCTTTCTCCGGCCAGCACCGTACTGGCTACATAACCCGCCCTCCGGTCATCAATATTCTGCTGTCGTGAAGAGGGGCGCCCTGCGGCGATAAACTCCTCAACCAGCCGGGCGATACCTTGTTCCAGTGCCATCATTATATTCTTTTAATCTGTATGGATATACAGCGTTATAGCCTGGATTGCAGCCGATAGAAAAGGGTTTTTTTGTGAGAAATGAGCGCTGGGGCCGGGAGTGGGGCGTACTAAAGCGAAGGCGTTCCTCGGCTGAGGTGCTTGCGCATCGGGGTGGAGTGCCGGGTAACCTGGATTACCCGGCACTATGAGGGGATTTACTCCCCTTCACCCGGGAACATAAACGGGTTAATCGAACTTCTGGCGAAGCCTTCCTGCTCCATGCGGGCATCCAGCACCAGCGAGGCGAGATCGTCGGCCACGGCTTCCACTTTCGGATCTTTTTCCTGATATAGAATCTTCAGGTACGTTCCGCAGTCACCGCAGCTTTCGGCTTTCACCGCCGCATCTTCATTTTCCAGCGACCAATAGTTGAGATCGCGGGTCTGTTCGCAGTTGCTGCATTTGATGCGCACCACGTGCCATTCAGTTTCACACAGGTTGCAGTGCAGGTAGCGCAGCCCCTGAGTGGTCCCAATCTGCACCATGCTGGAAACAGGCATTGAACCGCATACCGGGCAGAACTGGCGTGCTTCACCGTATTCGGCGCGGGCTTTACCTGGGATCAGGCTGGCCATTTGCGCCCAGTAGAGCGACAGGGCGGCCCAGATAAACGGCGCTTTATCACTGCTCACCAGCGAGAAGTCGGAAGCGAACAGCGCGCTTGCCATCTCTTCCAGCTCCAGATCGGAGGATTTTTCCAGATTCTCGATAACCGCCAGCGCGGTACCGCTCATCTCCGGCTTCAGCTCGGCAATGAGCGAATGCAGCAGCTTGTGCCAGTGCTTATCGCGCGGCAGGAGGTGAATATCCAGCGGCGGTTTGCCCTGCGCGTTGGCTTCTTTGATGCGCGCGGTCAGGTCCATTTGCAGCGGGTGGTCGTAGAGCACCACTTCCTGCGCGTGGGCGACCAGCGCGGCAAAACGCAGAAAATCGCCCAGCGGGTTGTTCTCTGCCAGCTCGCGCAGACGCTCTGCGCGGCGGTTGTAGAGGTTCTTGAGTCTGGGGAATAACAACGGCGGAATATAATCCGCCGTGCGTTTCTCGCTCGAACCCAGCTCATCTTGCGGGATTATGCGAATACTCATTCAGTCTTATTTTCCTGTTTCTGGCGAACTTCTCGGTACCAGCGGGGGTGATGTTTCTTCGCCCATGTTTTGGTAACCCAGCCTTCCACCATCGCGGTAATGGTGCCTTTCACCCACAGGGCGGCGTAAATATGCACCATGATAACCACAATTAGGGCAACGGCGGCAAATGAATGCAGCATGAGCGCTAACCGAATTACCGGGATTGAGAACGCAGGCGCAAAATACGGACGCCAGATGATCACACCGCTGACCAGCAGCAGAACCAGCAAAATAATCGCCGCCCAGAATACGCATTTCTGGCCGAAGTTATAGCGCCCGGTGTCACCCACTTCCTCGTTGACGACGATCTTACGAATATTCTTCGCCCAAAAGATATCATCCCGATTGATTAGGTTATGGTGCCAGTAGCGGAAAAACATGATGATGAATGAGGCAAACATAATGACCCCAACAAACGGGTGCAGAATGCGCGCCAGCTGCGGAGTGCCCATGATTTGCATCAGCCAGTTGAAGGACGGGAAAAAGAATCCCAGTCCGCTTATCGCCGCCAGCATGAAGCAGAAGGCGGTGACCCAGTGGTTGATGCGTTCCGGCGCCGTGTAGCGCACGATGGTGTCACGTCTTTTCATTTGCGCACCTCGTCATTCTCTTCATGCAGGTTGTCCTCTTCCTCTTCCGCACGGTTCGGACCGACCCCGACATAGTGGAAGACGCTGGCTGCAAAGGTCGCGGCAAACCCTACCGCCGCGAGCGGTTTCCAGATACCTTTCCAGAACTTCACGGTGGCGCTGATTTCCGGATTTTCCGGCAGGCCGTGATACAGATTCGGCTTGTCGGCGTGGTGCAGTACGTACATCACGTGCGTTCCGCCTACGCCAGCCGGATCGTACAGGCCCGCATTGTCATATCCACGAGTTTTCAGCTCGGCGACGCGTTCGCCGGCCAGCACCTTCATGTCCTCTTTGGAGCCAAAGTGAATCGCCCCGGTCGGACAGGTTTTCACGCATGCCGGTTCCTGCCCCACGGTGACGCGGTCTACGCACAGCGTACATTTGTAGACGCGGTTGTCTTCCGGGTTGAGTCGGGGGACGTCAAACGGACAGCCGGCGATGCAGTAGCCGCAGCCAATACACTGTTCGGACTGGAAGTCGACGATGCCGTTGGCATACTGAATGATTGCCCCTTCCGACGGACAGGCCTTCAGGCAGCCCGGATCGGCGCAGTGCATACAGCCATCCTTACGGATCAGCCACTCCAGTTTGTCGTTCTGTTCCACTTCCGAGAAGCGCATTACCGTCCAGGATTTGGCGGTCAGATCCGCGGGGTTATCGTACACCCCGACGTTGCTGCCGACTTCATCACGGATGTCATTCCATTCTGAACAGGCGACCTGACAGGCTTTACAGCCAATACAGGTGGTGACGTCGATTAGCTTCGCGACTTCCTGCTGGTGGTCCCGCGCCTGAGGCGCGGGAGTGAAACCGTTAGTCGCGGAACGACGAATGATGTCTTGCGATTGATAAGCCATAAGTCGTCTCCGTTACACCTTTTCCACGTTCACGAGGAAGGCTTTAAACTCCGGCGTTTGCGTGTTCGCATCGCCGACGAACGGCGTCAGCGTGTTGGCGATAAAGCCTTTCTTCGCCACCCCTTCATAGCCCCAGTGGATAGGAATACCGATCGTATCGATATCCTTACCGTCCACTTTCAGCGTGCGAATACGCTTGGTCACCACCGCCTTGGCTTTGATATAGCCGCGGTTGGAGGAGACGCGAACGGTATCGCCATGCGCGATGCCGAGCTTATTCGCCAGCTTCTCGCCGATTTCCACGAACTGTTCCGGCTGGGCGATGGCGTTGAGCAGCGCATGCTTGGTCCAGTAGTGGAAATGCTCGGTGAGACGGTAGGTGGTACCGACGTACGGGAACTTATCCGCTTTACCCATCTGTTCCAGGTCACCGCTAAAGACGCGGGCGGCCGGGTTAGAGACGACATTCGGGTGTAGCGGGTTGGTGCCCAGCGGCGTTTCAAACGGCTCATAGTGTTCCGGGAACGGACCTTCCGCCATCTTATCGAGAGCAAACAGGCGACCCATGCCTTCGGGCTGCATGATGAACGGCCCGACATCGCTGCCCGGTGCGGCGGCGCTGTAGTCCGGAATATCCATACCGGCCCATTTGGCGCCGTCCCATTTCAGAATCTGACGCTTCGGATCCCACGGTTTACCCTGCGGGTCCGCCGAGGCGCGGTTATACAGGATGCGGCGGTTGAGCGGCCATGCCCAGGCCCAGCCCAGCGTATTACCCAGCCCTGACGGATCGGCGTTATCGCGGCGGGCCATCTGGTTGCCTTCCGGCGTCCAGCTCCCGGCGAAGATCCAGCAGCCGCTGGAGGTGGTGCCGTCATCGCGCAGCTGCGCAAAGGAGCTGAGCTGCTGGCCTTTCTTCACCACTACCGCGCCGGTGACCGGGTCGGTCAGATCCGCCAGCGCCTTACCGTTGCTCTCCATCGCCACTTCTTCCGAAGCCGGTTCGTGCGGCGTGGAGTAGTTCCACGTCATATTCAGCACCGGTTCTGGCGTCGGGCCGCCTTCTTCGGCGTACATTTTCCGCAGGCGTAAGAAGATACCGGCCAGAATTTCACCGTCGGTGGTCGCAATCCCCGGGGCGTCCGCGCCTTTCCAGTGCCACTGCAGCCAACGCCCGGAGTTGACGATAGACCCGTTCTCTTCGGCGAAGCAGGTGGAGGGCAGACGGAACACTTCGGTCTGGATTTTCGCCGGATCGACATCGTTCGACTCACCGTGGTTTTGCCAGAAGGTGGACGTTTCGGTATTGAGCGGATCGATGGTCACCAGGAACTTCAGTTTCGACAGCGATTCGACCACCTTGTTTTTATTCGGGAATGAGGCCACCGGGTTAAAGCCCTGGCACAGATAGCCGTTCACTTTGCCCTGGTGCATCATCTCGAAGTATTGCAGGACGTCGTAGCCCTTATCCCACTTCGGCAGCCAGTCGAAGCCCCAGCTGTTTTCCGCCGTCGCTTTATCGCCAAAGAAGGCCTTCATCATTGAGACGAAGAATTTCGGGTAGTTGCCCCAGTAGTTCACCTGATCTTTCAACAGTGGCTTCGGCGTGTTGGCGGTCAGGTAGGTTTGCAGGTCGGTCTGTTTCTCACTCGGAAGCGTCATATAACCCGGTAGGCTCTGCGACAGCAGCCCCAGATCGGTCAGCCCCTGGATGTTGGAGTGACCGCGCAGGGCGTTCACGCCGCCACCGGCCATCCCCATGTTGCCGAGCAGCAGCTGGATCATCGCCATGGTACGGATGTTCTGCGCGCCGATAGAGTGCTGCGTCCAGCCGAGCGCGTAGAGGAATGACGCGGTTTTATCCGGTGCGCTGGTTTCGGCGATGTACTCGCAGACTTTCAGGAAGTCGGCCTTCGGCGTACCGCAGATGTTTTCCACGACATCCGGGGTATAGCGGGAAACGTGTTGTTTCAGCAGGTTCCATACGCAGCGCGGATGTTGCAGGGAGGTATCGCGTTTGGCGAAGCCGTTTTCGTCCAGCTCATAGTTCCAGCTGGTCTTATCGTAGCTGCGTTTTTCCGCGTTATAGCCGCTGAACAACCCGTCGTCGAAGCTGTAATCCTCACGCACAATCAGGCTGGCGTTGGTATAGGCTTCGGTGTACTCGCGGTTGAATTTTTCGTTATTCAGCAGGTACAGGATGACGCCTGACAGGAAGGTAATGTCAGTCCCGGAACGAATCGGGGTATAGAAGTCGGCTACCGACGCGGTACGCGTAAAGCGTGGGTCGATAACAATCAGCTTCGCGCCGTTGTGAATTTTGGCTTCCATCGCCCAGCGGAACCCTACCGGGTGCGCTTCAGCGGCATTACCGCCCATCACCACGATCAGGTTGGCGTTTTTGATGTCAACCCAGTGGTTGGTCATCGCACCGCGACCAAATGTTGGAGCAAGACTTGCTACCGTTGGTCCGTGTCAGACGCGCGCCTGGTTGTCGACCGCGAGCATACCGAGCGCGCGGGTGAATTTCTGCGTTAAATAGCCGGTTTCGTTACTGGAGGCTGAAGCGCACAGCATCCCGGTGGTCAACCAACGGTTGACGGTAGTGCCGGCGTCGTTTTTGGCGATAAAGTTGGCATCGCGGTCTTCTTTCATCAGCTTCGCGATGCGATCGAACGCTTCATCCCAGCTGATTTGCTGCCACTTGTCGGAGCCTGGCGCACGATATTCCGGGAATTTCAGACGACTTTCGGAATGGATAAAGTCGACCAGACCCGCCCCTTTCGGGCAGAGCGCACCACGGTTGACCGGATGGTCAGGGTCACCTTCGATATGAAAGATGGATGCTTTGGCGTTTTTCGCACCGTCGCCGAGGCTATACATTAACAGCCCACAACCGACAGAACAGTACGTACAGGTGTTACGGGTTTCACGGGTACGCAGCAGCTTATATTGCCGGGTTTCCGCGAGCGCGGCGCCTGGGGCAAAACCCAGCGCTGCAGCCGTTGTGCCTGCCATACCGCCAGCGCAGATCTTAAAGAACTGCCTTCTGCTGACCTGCATGGTTCACTCCTTGTATCGACATTGTCACATGTAGTTATTTACTTTGCGGTAAGCGCCGCAAAGGTTCAGAATTGGGGGGTGATCACCCTTTCACTTGAAGGGGTATGCAAAGAATACCACATTGTGTGTATGCCTGTTCCAATACGGTTAAGACAAAGTGAATAAGAACCCTCCCGAACAAATTGAAAATGTGACAAGCATCACAGGATGTCGTCAGGTCGCGCTCTGGAAGCGCGATGATTTGCAACATCCGCAGTCTGACGAATTAGCCGAAGAGGTTCCTGTGGCGCTGGTCTATAACGGTATCTCACACGTTGTCATGATGGCCTCTCCCAAGGATCTGCAACGATTTGCCGTCGGTTTCTCATTATCCGAAGGGATTATTGAAAACCGGCGCGAGATCTACGGGATGGAGGTGGTGCAGGCCTGCAACGGTCTGGAAGTGCAGATTGAACTTTCCAGCCGTCGTTTTATGGGGCTGAAAGAGCGCCGTCGCGCGCTGGCCGGGCGTACCGGCTGCGGCGTTTGCGGCGTTGAGCAACTCAACGATATCGGCAAGCCGGTGCAACCTTTACCTTTCACGCAAACCTTTAGCCTGGGGAATCTCGATCGCGCGCTGGAACAGCTTCGTGATGTTCAGCCGATTGGCCATATCACCGGCTGCACCCATGCGGCAGCGTGGCTGCGTCCGTCTGGTGAGCTGGCGGGCGGACACGAGGATGTCGGGCGTCACGTCGCGCTGGACAAACTGCTGGGGCGGCGCGTAGAAGAGGGCGATGACTGGCAATGCGGGGCGGCGTTAGTCTCCAGCCGCGCCAGCTACGAGATGGTGCAGAAGGCGGCAATGTGCGGGGTGGAAATTCTGTTTGCGGTTTCCGCCGCCACTGCGCTGGCGGTGGAGGTCGCGGAACGTTGCAACCTGACGCTGGTGGGCTTTTGCCGCCCGGGCAGGGCGACGGTTTACACCCATCCGCAGCGGCTGATCGCAGGTTAAAAATAAGTCAATTTTTTTGAATGATGAGAGCAAATCCTTCCGCTTTTAGTTGTGGGTTGTGAGGTCTACTATTTATCACATCAAGGCAAAACGCCTTACCCAAACAACTTAATGAAGGATTTACATCATGAAAAGCATCAAAACTTTTGCTGCAGTTATCGCTCTTACCGCTTCCTTCGGTTCTTTCGCTGCACAGTCAGTGAGCGCAACCTCCTCTACAATGGACGGCGCGGAAGCGAAAATCGCCGCTCAGGCTCAGGCCGCCGGTGCTTCTTCTTACACCATCACCGAAGCCTTCACCGGTAACCGCGTGCATATGACGGCAGAACTGAACAAATAAAACCGGCACCACCGTCGAAAGAGCGCCTGCGGGCGCTTTTTTTGTTTTTGTGCTTTCATCATCGTGAAATCCCTCCACCCAACGCCTCCACTTCTCCTCAAAAAAATGTGGTGTTTATCACGTTTCTCTTCTTTGCTTTTGGCAACGAGGTTAAGCCTCTGGCAAGCAAAATGACGCGCTCTCCTCTCAATATTTAACCTAATGAATAATAAAGTTATTTAAAAATAACTGTTAAGACGATCTCATCTTTTAAGTGAGATGTTCATCACAAAAAACACTCCATATTTATATCTGTCAATCGTTACAACGGATAAATTAATCATAATTATGTGATCTTGATTGCAAATCCAGGTCTTGAACTTAGGGATAAATGTGGGCAAGCAAATATGACGGTGGTGACCATGAAAATCGGTATTGTTATTAGCGGTGGCGATGTGTCTGGAATTAATAATTTCATTTTTCAGGTTGCGAAACTCGCGAGGGCGGAGATCACCATTTTTAATGGTGGAATACCTGGGCTGCTCGATAAAAATCATCAGGACATCGCCTGGCGGGATCTTGTCGATTTCTCTATTTGTTCACTGCCTGTTATTACGTCCGGCCGAACCACTCGCAAATTGCTGAGGAATGAGTATGAAACTATAGCCAGGAAAATTAAGTCACTGCGCCTTGATGTACTTATTATGGCCGGTGGTGATGGTAGCCTACAGTTCCTTAATACGCTTAGCGAATTTGATATTAACTGTTTCGGTGTCGGGATGACTATCGATAACGATGTATACGGTAGTGATTATACTATCGGATTTTCTACAGCCTGCGAACAAATTATCAAGGAGGTTTCTCGTTTAAGAAATACCGGCAGGGCATTACCTGGGCGGGTGTTTATGGTTGAAATATTAGGAGGGTATTGTGGAGAGCTAACGCTGCAGTCAGCGATTAAAAGTAATGCCGATATTGCGCTGATCCCGGAAGCACAGATGCCATTAGAGGATCTGGCTGAGCGCGTCAGAGGCAAGCTTCGCGAGCAAAACAGCGTGGTGATACTTTGCTCTGAAGGTTACACCAGGGAGTATTCACCTGGGTTTCAAGGGGCTATCGATACGATGATCAAGCAGCTTGAGCCACGCATCGGTGTCCGCATCCGTAAAACCATCATCGGCTATGGACTGCGCAGCGGCGACCCGACCTGCGAAGAAATTTACCAGGGCACGATCATGGCGAATGAAGTTGTTCGCTGTATTCAGTCAGGAATGAAAAATAAAGCCATTATTATAAATTCAAGCAATAAACCTATTCCAATTGACTTAGTCAGTATGAAAAAACGTCTGGTAGATATCGAAGGACATCATTATAAACTTGCCAAACAACTCAATATTATTTGAGGAGACCCTACATGCTGAAAATTCTTTGCGTATGTGGCTGCGGCCTCGGTTCAAGCTTTGCCATCGAAATGACGGCGAAAGCAGTATTAAAGAAGCTGGAAATTCCTGCACATATTGAACATACCACCGTATCTGAAGCTGGAGCATTTAAATCTGACATTATTCTGACGCAAAAAACATTCGCCGACATATTAACCGCCGACGCTACTGAAGAGGAAATAAAACGAGTGGTGGTCCTCAACAAGCTGACGGATAAAGATGAAATTGAGCGAAAAATCGTCTCATTCCTGAAGGAGCGTAATCTGAAGGTGGCCGATCATGAATAGCTTTATCGAGTTTATTGTAAAAGATTTGCTCGGCCAGGCTTCGATATTAATCGCGTTTATTGCCATGCTGGGTCTGATCTTACAGAAGAAGTCAGTGGGTAAAACAGTAGAGGGGACATTTAAAACGCTGCTCGGGTTCTTAATTATGATGGCCGGCATTAATATTATTGTCGCCACCCTGAGCTTCCTTAACGATATCTTCACCCACGGTTTCGGGATGAAAGGATACATCACCGATGTCGCCGCTATCGCCGGTCTGGCGAATCGGGAGCTGGGTTCTGAAGTGGCGCTGACGCTGATGGTGATCTTTGCCGTTAACATTATTATCGCCCGCCTGACGCCGCTGAAATATATCTTCCTCACCGGGCAGGCGCTGCTGTGGATGGCGACGATTGGCACGGTGATTGGCTACAAAGCCGGGCTGACCGGGCTGCCGCTGATCCTGACCGGCGGTATCTTTGGCGGCGTCATGGCGGTACTGATGCCGGCATTAGCGCAGCCGGTGGTCAGACGCATTACCGATTCTGACGATGTGGCCCTCGGCCATTTTTGCACCATCGGATATTTAGTCCAGGCAGCGGTGGCCAAAGTGGTGGGTAAAGGCTCCCGTTCCACTGAAGATCTTGAACTGCCTGATAACTTCAAGTTTCTGCAGGATACCTATCTCGCCATGGCGGTGGTGATGGTCCCCATGTACCTGATTCCGGCGCTGGCGGCCGGACCAGAGTATATCGCCCAGTTTTCCGGCGGCGTGAACTACATGATGTATGCCTTTATGCAGTCTGTTCAGTTTGTGGCAGGGGTCTTTGTCCTCTACAGCGGCGTGCGCTTATTACTGAATGAACTGGTCCCGGCTTTTCGCGGTATTGCCATGCGTATTGTTCCGGATGCGAAACCAGCGCTGGACTGCCCCGTACTGTTCCCTTATGCCCCGAACGCGGTCATCGTGGGATTCCTGGCGACTACCGTGGGTTCGATCATCGGCATGTTGGTCTTCCCGATGTTTGGTCTGGCGATGATCCTCCCGGGACTGTTAACCAACTTCTTTGCCGGCGGTACGGCGGGCGTCTTTGGTAATGCGCTGGGGGGGCGTCGCGGGGCAATGATTGGCGGCGTGGTTCACGGTCTGTTTATTACTTTCCTGCCTGCCATTCTGGTACCGATGCTTGAAAGCTACGGTTTTACCGGCGTCACATTCAGTGATTCAGATGTCATTAGTTCAGGGCTGGTATTAGGCCATGCCTTGCAGAATAACTGGTTATTTGTCGCCTTGTTTATTGTTTTTGTCGCCGCACTGGCATGGTTCGTAAACGGTACATCATCTAAGCCTAAAGGGGAAAATATTCATGAGTCTGTATAATTTCAACGATATTCTGAAAGTCGCCCAGCAAAGAAATTACAAAGCTATTGGCTCATTTAATTTGCACTGTATTGAAATGCTACCGGCTTTTTTTAAAGCTGCGCAAAAGAGCAATAGCCCTTTAATGATTCAAATCTCGACCGGTACGGCGGAATATCTTGGCTATCGTTTACTGGTGGATGCCGTTCGCTCACTGGCGGAAAGTGAAAATGTGCCAACCTGTCTGCATCTGGATCACTGTTCTGATATTAGCGCGATTGAAACGGCCATGAATGCCGGATTTTCATCGGTTATGTATGACGGTTCACACCTGGGGCTAGAAGAAAATATCGGCAATACGCGGATTGTGGTGGAAATGGCGCGGCCGCGGAATATCACCGTGGAAGGGGAGCTGGGCGCCATCGGGGGTTCAGAAGATGGTAAAGCCGTTGCCGCAGAGGATATCTGTTTTACCACCGTCGAAGACGCCACGCGCTTTGTAAATGAGACCCAGGTTGACATGCTGGCTGTATCCGTCGGCACGGTGCACGGCCTTTATACCGGAAAGGCGCAGATCCAGCATCAGCGCCTGAAGGAGATTAGCCTGGCTACGGGCGTTCCGCTGGTGCTGCACGGCGGTACCGGCGTCAGTGATGAGGATATGCGTAAAGCGGTGACTGAAGGGATTAATAAGGTCAATGTGGGCACAGAAATGAACGTGCAGTGGGTTGACCAATGTAAAACCACTTTTGAAAAAGGCAAGGTTAATGACAGCGTGCGTAAGTTTTTAATTCCCGCCAATAATGCGGTCACGCAGGTGCTGATGGAAAAAATGGAATTATTTAAATAGTCCAACCGCAATAATAGATTGTTATTACCAGGTTAGCCCTGCACCCGTCAGGGCGGGAGAAGATTATGTTTCAATCACTGAAAGCGTTGTGGAAAAAAGAGAATCATCCGCCGCAGGATTATGATCGGCTGTCCCGTGAGCTGGCTGAGGAAATAAAGACGCTGGAAAATGAACTGCAGGGCGAGCCTGGCAATGGTGAAATCCAGAAGGCATTGATGCTGAAGTATAACAGGGCGCTATCGGTGTATGCTAAAAGCAAAATACATCGTCAGGATATCGACGCACTATTTATTCGTATTGATGAGTTACGCAATATTATTCGCCGTAATATCTAGGGAGGCGTAATGACCATAAAAGATTTGCTGATTGAGGCCGATGCGATTCAGGTCGGCGTGATGGAGTCTGACTGGCGCAAGGTGATTGAGCTTGCCGCCAGTCCCCTGGTGGCGAACGGGTATATCTCTGAGAGTTATAGTAAAGCGGTTATTGATAATACTCTCAATCATGGAGCTTATTACGTATTCGAAGAGGGGATTGCCATTCCCCATGCCAGACCGGAGTGCGGGGTGAAGCGAAACTGCTTCAGTCTGGTGGTATTAGATAAACCGATTCAATTTGCCGGAAGCGACAGGGCGGATATCGTCATTATGTTCGGCGCTCAGGATAGTAATGCGCATATTGAAGAGGGAATTCGGGCGATTGTTGCGCTGCTGGACAATAACGAAACCATGGCCAGGCTTCGCGCCGCCAGTACCAGAGAAGAGGTGATTGCGTTGTTATGAACAGACATCTCACTGCAGGCTGTAAAACCGTGATCTTAATTAACGGCATCCCCGCTTCGGGAAAGAGCACGATAACCCAGGCGCTATCGCAAACCTTTGGCCTGCCGCTCCTGACCATCGATGAGATTAAAGAGCCGTTTATGGCGTGCTTTACCGACATCGATCGGCCTTTTAACCGTCAGTTGGGATGCGCGGCCTACGAGGTTATCTGGTCGATCATCGGGAATTCGCCAGCCAACGTTATCTGGTTAATCGACGCCTGGTTCGGTTTCCAGCCCCGGGAAACTCTGCAGCGGTTGCTGCATCAGGCGGGGGTTGAGAAAGTGGTTGAGATCTGGAATCAAATCTCCCCTGAGCTTGCCGTGTCACGCTATGCCACGCGCCTGCAGGAGCGCCGCGCGGGCCACCCCGGAGAAGAATATCTGCCGGAACTTGCCCTGCTGGCTGAACGGGCTGAGCCGATGCGATTTGGCCCGGTCTTCACGGTGGATCAACAGCAACCGCTGGATATTGTCAGGCTATCGGCGTGGATTAAGCAGACGCTAGGTTGACGGAGCGTCTGATTGCCGGATAGCGCTTACGCCTGTCCGGCCTACGAAAGTCCGGCCAGACGCAGCAGCGCCGTGACCACCGCCGCCGAAATAATCACCACGATCAGCGGCATCTTGCGCCAGGCAAGAAAAACGGCGAAACCGACGCCCAGCACTCGTGCCATGCCAGCAAAATGTTCACCTTCATAAAAGGTGGTCGCCAGGGCCACAGAAAACAGCAACACCGTTGCCGCATCGGAAAGCAGCGCCTGAGATCGTTCAGAAAGCGCTAAACGACTGCCGAGCTTCGCCCCGCCCAGGCGCATCAAATAGGTTCCTGCCGATAAAATCGCCATGCCGACGATGAACAGCGTGATATCAGCCATTATTTTTTCCTCGTCATCAAACCAAACAGAGAGAGCAGCACCGGCAAACCCACCGGAGCGAAGGGAACGGTGGCAAGGGATAGCGCCGCGCCGCTGCAGGCGCGAATTAAGGTGGTGCGATTCTTAAACGCCGGAATGACCAGCGCCAGCAAAATAGCCGGGAATACCGCATCCAGACCAATGGTTTCCGGGTCGGGTAACAGCTTGCCGACCATGGCGCCGAGCAGTGCCCCGGCGGGCCAGATCATCGCCACGCCGAGGCCACACAGCCAGTAGGCGGCTTTACGCTGTTCCGGCGTTTTTTGCGAGAGCCCGAACACCACGCTCTCATCATTCATAATATGGCAACCCAGCAGGCTGACGCCGCGTTTGCCGACCAGGTCGCGCACCGTGACGCCGAACGGAATATGACGGGCGTTGACCAGCAGGCCTGCCGCCGCAGCGGCTAGCGGGTTCCCGCCGCTGGCGATAATGCCGATAAACATAAATTCTGAGGCGCCTGCCAGTACCGAAAGGGAGAGCGCAAACGGAACCCAGACCGGGAAGCCATAGGCTATCGCCAGCGAACCGTAGGACATGCCGACGATGCCGACTGCCAGGCACACTAACGCTATCGCTTTGATAGTGTCTGCTTTGAGACAGGAGAGGTGCTGCTTCATACTATTTAGCCATATCGAACGAATTTCCATTATAATGAACGCATCAGTATCGATTTTCAAGACGAACGAATCGTTCGATATAAAAAACGTGGAGCCGTGTATGACACAGCCAATTAGCCTGATTGCCAAAAGTCTGGTACGTGAACGTGCACGTACCGGGCTGTCGCTGGCGGAAGTGGCGCGCCGGGCGGGTATTGCTAAATCAACGTTATCGCAGCTGGAATCGGGCAACGGTAATCCGAGCCTGGAGACCCTGTGGGCCCTCTGCGTCGCGCTGGATATCCCTTTTGCGCAGCTGCTGGAGCCGCAGGCGCAAAAGACACAGGTATTGCGTCGCGGAGAAGGAACCAAAGTGGTGGCCGAACAGGCCCATTACCAGGCTATTTTGCTGGCGAGTTGTCCGCCGGGTGCCCGCCGCGATATCTATTTATTACTGACGCAGCCAGGCGCTGACCGAATTTCTCACCCCCATCCACCGGGTTCGGTTGAGCATATTATTATTACTCAGGGGCGCGCGCGGGTCGGGTTGACCGAAGCACCGGAAGAGCTGGGTGAAGGAGATTACATCTGCTATCCGGCGGATCAGGAACATGTTTTCCAGGCGCTGGAACCGGATACTCAGGCGCTGTTGGTGGCTGAGCATAATTAATTTCAATAACATTCTGCGTATATATTCGTAATATGCAGAATGTTATGTCGCTAAATATATTAATGACAGATATATTGTTTAATATCCTATAGCATCAGGAATATCTCTTTCTACTCACTCCTTTTGTCATTTTTGTTTGCTTCCGTTTCATCTGGAAACATGGGATTGATATCACTCTTCCGCCCTTAGGTGGTTCGTATACTGCAATGGTGATATCGGGGTTAATTATGTTTCTTGAAGAACGTAGAAAGTCTATTTTGCAATATTTAGATGAGCACGAGCGGGGTTATGTAAATTATTTTTCTGCTCATTTTAATGTCACAAAAGAAACTATACGCAGCGACTTAAATACTCTTTCAGAGATGGGGTTGGTGCAGCGTTGTTATGGCGGAGCAATTATTTCACGGCGTAGTTTGCAGGCTGAACTTATTTCTGAAACCGGAGATAGTTTTGAGGTGCTGCTGCAACCTGTTAATCACCGCAAATCACCAGGCGATGAGCGACAAAAAGGAAAATTTATGCAGGGTAAGGTATGTGTATTTGGCTCGTTCAATGTTGACATTGTGGCTAAGGTCGAACGCTTCCCGAGAGGAGGGGAGTCGCTAATGGCACAGGGCAGCAGCCTGGGGCCGGGTGGGAAAGGTGCGAACCAGGCAACGGCTGCCAGTAAAGCCGGTGCTCAGGTACATTTTGTTGCCAAGGTGGGTAAAGATCAGTTTAGTAATTTAGCGGCAGATCATTTAACTCGCTCTGCAATCCACTCTTACACGCTATATCAGTCAGAGAGTGAACCAACCGGCAATGCGATTATTTACGTTTCTCAAGAGAATGGCGAAAATATGATTGCTATTTATTCTGGAGCGAACACGACTGTTACCTATAATGAAATTCAGACCATTATTCCGGAATTGTCTTCATCTGACGTTTTATTAGTTCAGCTGGAAAATAATTTCGATGCCACTCATTCGCTAATCAAGATCGCTCATGATCTGGGTAAGCGAGTTATTCTTAATCCTGCTCCCTATTCGGCTGAAATTATCCCCAGCATTCCCTTTGTAGATGTCATTACGCCGAATGAAACGGAAGCGTCATTATTATCGGGAATCGAAATTAACGATCTTGATTCGGCAAAAGAAGCAGCGCTACGTATTGCCGGACTAGGCGCTAAAAAAGTGCTGATTACGATGGGGTCGCGCGGTGCACTGCTGCTGGATAACCGGCAGTTCAGCCATATTCGCGCTTTCCCAGCCGTCACCGTAGATACCACCGGTGCCGGCGATGCTTTTAACGGTGCGCTGGCAGCCTCGCTTGCCGCCGGAAACAGTCTGGTGCAGGCCGCAACCTGGGCCTCCGCCTTCGCCTCTCTGGCTGTTGAACTAGAAGGGGCATCCAACATGCCTGATTTTGAACAGGCAAACGCACGACTGCGTACCCTCTGAACTCGGGAAAAAATAATATGAAAACGATCAACGGTATTGTTCCAGTAATGTTGACGCCATTTACAGTTGACGATCGGATTGATTATCCGGCGCTGGCGAAATTAATCGACTGGTATCTGGAGAAGGGAGTTGATGCGCTGTTTGCCGTCTGCCAGTCAAGCGAAATGCAGTTCCTTTCTTTAGAAGAACGCGTTGAGCTGGCGCATTTTGTGGTACAGCACGTGAATGGCCGTATTCCGGTTATCGCTTCTGGCCATATCAGTGATGATATTGAAGCGCAAAAATCCGAGCTGCTGGCGATGGCGCAGACCGGCATTGATGCTCTGGTACTGGTGACTAACCACCTCGATCCGCGTGATGAGGGCAGCGAAGTCTTCTACGCAACGCTGAACACGCTGTTAGAAACGTTGCCGGCCTCGCTACCACTCGGCCTTTACGAGTGCCCGGCGCCCTATCGCCGCTTGCTTAGTGATGATGAATTTACCTGGTGCGCTAAGAGCGGCCGCTTCGTTGTGCTGAAGGACGTGAGCTGCGATCTGGCGACCGTTGAACGTCGCGTACGCCTGGCGCAGGGTACGCCGCTTAACGTCATTAACGCTAACGCGGCGATTGCCTGGCCTGCGATTCTGGCGGGGTCACTGGGCTTTAGCGGCGTGTTTACCAACTTCCACCCTGAACTATACAGCTGGCTGTGGCGCGAGGGGAAAAACCAACGCGTATTAGCCGATGAACTGGCGATTTTCCTCTCTCTGGGGGCTGTAACTGAAACGCTGGGCTATCCGAAAAACGCCAAAATCTATCATCAGCGCCTGGGGACTTTTGACAGTATCACCTGTCGGGTTAACAAGGACGATGTGCTGAAAAAGTTCTGGGGGCTGACGGTGATTCTCGACCAGATTCGTGCCGGAACCGAACAGTGGCGTCAGCGTATCGTGGGCTAAGCAGAGGATGCCATTATGATCGTAACCAGTCTTAAGGCATGGCCAGAGCAGGCATCAGCCTACCATCCGGTAATTCGTCAGGCGCTGGCTTTCCTCGCTAAGAACGATTTTCAGGATTTCGCGCCGGGTAAAATCGACCTGATCCCCGGCCAGCTATTCTGTCTGTTGCAGGAGATGGACAGCGTACCTTTTGCAGAGGCGCGCCCGGAGTCGCACCGTCAATTTATCGATATTCAATATCTGATCTCCGGCCATGAGCGCATGGGGGTCAGTCGCGTAGAAAGCGGACTGCATTGCGTTGTGGATGACCGTACGCCGCAACAGGACATTATGTTCTGGCAGGTTGAAGAAGAAGAGACGCAGGTAACGTTAACGCCCGGTATGTTCGTGATTTTCTTCCCGGAAGATATCCATCGACCGTGTTGCCATCCGCAGGATGGCGGGATAACCCCTCTGCGTAAAGCGGTCATCAAAATCGATCGTGCGTTACTTGAGGAGGTGGTATGAGCATAGTAAATTCGACTGCCGCCACGGCAGTTGCACCTCCGAAACTCTCCCGTCGCCGCTGGGGGATTATTTTAATTCTTTTGCTGGCTGCGGTAGTGAACTATCTTGACCGCGCCAACCTGAGTATCGCCAATACCACGATTTCGAAGGAGTTTGGTTTTTCCGGTACCGAAATGGGTCTGCTACTATCGGCGTTTCTCTGGCCCTATGCGCTGGCGAACCTACCAGCGGGCTGGTTGGTCGACCGCTTCGGTCCTAAGAAGATGTTCACCGGTGCGCTGACTCTGTGGTCCGCCGTGACTTTTTTGATGGGGTTTGTAAATACTTACAGTTTTTTCTATGGTCTACGGGTGCTGTTGGGGGTCGCTGAATCGCCGTTCTTTACCTCGGGTATCAAGATTACTCAGAGCTGGTTTTCCGATAAAGAACGCGGACTACCGACATCGATCATCAATACCGGTTCGCAAATCGCTAACGCTATTGCACCTCCGCTGCTGACCATTCTGCTGTTGTGGGTAGGCTGGCGCGGGATGTTTATCGCCGTTGGTCTGCTGGGGATTCCGTTAGTGCTGGCATGGCTGAAGTTTTATCGCGACCCGGACGCGCGGGAAGCTATGCTGATCCATACCGGTAAAGTCGCTGTGACTACGGCGGATAAACCGCAGGTAAGCTGGGGCGCGCTGTTTCGCAACAAAACAACCTGGTTCATGATCTCTGGCAACTTCTGCATCATGTTTACTATCTGGGTTTATCTGACGTGGCTGCCTGGCTATCTGGAAACGTCCCTGGGCTTCAGCCTGAAGCAAACGGGTTTCATTGCATCAATTCCGTTCTTCGCCGGTATTCTTGGTGTCCTGTGTGGTGGGATGCTCTCTGACCGCCTGGTGCGTAAAGGCGTTCAGGCGGTAACGGCGCGGAAGGTGCCGATTGTGCTGGGTGCGGCAATGGCGGCCTGTTTTGTGATGCCTATTCCGTTTGTCAGCAACAGCGGTACCGCGATTACGTTGCTGACGCTGGGCTATTTCTGCTCGCAAATGCCGTCCGGGGTTATCTGGGCGCTGGCGGCGGATATGGCGCCAAAAGAGCAGGTTGCTTCTCTCGGTGCGATCCAGAACTTTGGCGGTTTCCTCGGTGCCGCGCTGGCACCCGTGATCACCGGGATTATCCTTGATGCTACCGGCCAGTTCACCAATGTCTTTATTCTCGGCGGCTGCCTGCTGTTCCTTGGTGCCTGTCTCTATGGCTTCTTTGTGCGCAAACCTCTGGCGCAGTAGTTCTTGACTCAAACAAAGCGCCGGTCGGCGCTTTGTCGCTGTTGCTGGACGCCATCTCCGTATTGCGGGAAACTAGCCGCATTCTACGCGAAGACAGGGATACATATGTCGCTGAAAGCCATTGCTAAAGAACTTGGGATCTCGGTCACCACCGTCAGCCGGGCATTAAACGGCTATGATGACGTGTCGCAGGAGACGCGAGCCCGCGTCGAGGCAGAAGCGAAACGCCGCGGCTATCGGCCCAATACCTTTGCCAGGCGTCTTAAAATGGGCAAAATCGATGCCGTGGGCCTGGTGTTCCCCGTACGTCCGGCTCCGCTGAATAACACGGTGTTTCTCGAGATGGTCGGAGAGATTAGCCATGAGCTGGCGCGTTATGAAATTGATTTGCTGCTGATCGCGGATGATGAGCAGGCGGATAAACATGGCTATATGCGCATGGTGCAAAGCCGGCGAGTCGATGCGCTGATCGTGGCGCACACGCTCGATGACGATCCGCGTCTGACGCAGTTGCTCTCCTCCGGGTTCCCGTTCCTCGCTCTTGGTCGCAGCCGCCTGCCGCAGCCCTACGCCTGGTTTGATTTCGATAATTATGCCGGGACGTATCGCGCGACCCGCCACTTAATCAGCCAGGGCCATCGGCGCATCGCCCTGCTGGGGGAAAACAACAGCCAGGCGTTTATCATTCAGCGGCGTAACGGCTACCTGGACGCCTTGCGTGAAGCGGGTCTGTCCGATAGCTGGCTGCGTAGCGTGTCGCCCACCCGACGCGGCGGATACCAGGCTACGCTGGAGCTATTGCGCCTGCCGGAGCCGCCGACGGCGATCGTCACTGACTGTAATACCCACGGCGACGGCGCGGCGATGGCGCTCTCGCAGCTGGGTCGCCTGACCGGCGATAGCCGCGTGTCATTAGTGGTTTATGACGGATTGCCGCAGGACAGCATTATCGATACTCCGGTCGCTGCGGTGGTTCAGTCCACCCGTCAGGGCGTCGGCCGGCAGATTGCAGAGATGGTCCGGCGGCTGATCGCCGGTGACGATCTCTCCTCTTTACAGGTGCTCTGGCAACCTGAATTCATCCCTGGCGAAACCGCCTGATCGTCTTTCTACAACGCTAATTTCTGCACTCGATCACGGATCCGAAACGTTTTGGTTGTTACCCGAAACGTTTCGGATCAACAGTAAGACATTCCTTGTTGTGGAGATGTCTGATGTCTGATTCGATTTTACGTCTGCAAAGCGCCACGGTTGATGTGGTGATCAAAACCCAGCCGTTCGCCGAAATTATCTACTGGGGGCCGCATTTAGCTCACTTTTCGCCGCAGGATGCTGCCACGCTTGCTCGCCCAATCGCCAACGGTCGCCTTGATGTTGACTCGCCGGTCACCTTGATGGCCGAGCTGGGCCACGGGTTGTTCGGCACGCCGGGAATTGAAGGGCATCGTCAGGGCCTGGATGGTTCGCCGGTCTTTGTGACTACCGGGATTTTCCACGAGGGGCAGCGCTTAACGCTGACCAGCGAAGACAAGCAGGCCAGTCTGCGTCTGGATAGCGAGATTGAGCTCGATAGCAGCGGCGTCCTGCGCGTCCGACATGGCTTAACCAATCTTCGCTCGCAGCCCTGGCAGGTCGATCGCCTGGCCGTGACGCTCCCGGTTGCCGAACGTGCCCGCGAAGTTATGGCGTTCCACGGCCGCTGGATTCGCGAATTTCAGCCGCATCGTCTGACCCTTGAGCACGACAGTTTTGTGCTGGAAAATCGCCGCGGACGCACCTCCCATGAACATTTTCCGGCGTTGATTACCGGTAGCCCGGCGTTTTGCGAAATGGAGGGAGAGGTCTGGGGCGTGCATCTGGGCTGGAGCGGTAACCACCGTCTGCGGGCGGAGGTGAAAACCGACGGCCGCCGCTACCTGCAGGCGGAAGCCTTGTATCTGCCGGGCGAAATGGCGCTCGCGGAAGGGGAAACGCTGTGGACACCCAGCCTCTATGCCAGCTATTCCGCTCAGGGGCTGAACGGTATGAGCCAGCAGTTCCACCGCTATCTGCGTGAGCAGATCATTCGTTTTCCGGACAATAAGCCGCGACCGGTGCATCTCAATACCTGGGAAGGGATTTACTTCGACCATGATCCGCAATACATCATGCGCATGGCGGATGAGGCGGCGGCGCTGGGCGTCGAGCGATTTATCATTGACGACGGCTGGTTTAAAGGGCGCAACGACGACTGGGCGGCGCTCGGCGACTGGTATCTCGATGAGAAGAAGTATCCCAATGGTCTGACGCCGGTGATTGAGCATGTGAAGTCGCTGGGCATGGAGTTTGGCATCTGGGTTGAACCGGAAATGATTAACCCGAACTCCGATTTATATCGCGCGCATCCTGACTGGGTGCTGGCGCTGCCGGGCTATAAGGCGCCGACCGGACGTCATCAGTATGTTCTGAACCTGAATATCCCTCAGGCGTTCGATTATCTGCTGGAGCGGATGAGCTGGCTGCTGGGCGAACATGCGGTTGATTACGTGAAGTGGGATATGAACCGCGAGCTGGTGCAGCCGGCGCATAACGGCAAAGCGGCGGCCGACGCGCAAACCCGTCAGTTTTATCGCCTGCTGGATACCTTAGTGGCCCGCTTCCCGCAGATCGAGTTTGAATCCTGTTCTTCCGGCGGCGGACGCATTGATTACGAGGTGCTTAAACGCAGCCACCGCTTCTGGGCTTCAGACAATAACGATGCGCTGGAGCGTAATACCATCCAGCGCGGCATGAGCTATTTCTTCCCGCCGGAAGTGATGGGGGCCCATATCGGCAACCGTCACTGTCACGCCACCTTCCGCCAGCACAGTATCGCTTTTCGCGGCCTGACCGCGTTGTTTGGTCATATGGGGCTGGAGCTGGATCCGGTGAGCGCCGATGAACAGGAGCGTGCCGGCTACCGCAAGTATGCGGCGCTGCATAAGCAGTGGCGCGACGTGATTCACCATGGCGTGCAGTGGCGGCTGGATATGCCGGACACTACTACCCTCGCACACGGCGTGGTCAGCGAAGATAAGGGGCAGGCGCTGTTTCTGGTGAGCCAACTGGCGATGCCGGATTACAGCCTGATGGCGCCGCTGCGCATCGCGGGCCTGGAGGCGGGGGCGCGGTATCACATTACGCTCCTTGATCACCCGAATATTCAGATAACGGGGGAGGGCGGTCACACCATGCGCAAGCTGCCGGCGTGGATGACCTCACCGCAGACGGTAAGCGGCGAGTGGTTGCAACAGGCGGGACTGGCGCTGCCGATTCTCGACCCGGAAAGCGCCATTTTGATTGGTCTGCAACGCGTGTGATGGCAATGGGCCGCCCGGCGGCCCTTATTGAGGAATATAAAAATGAACCCGACCGCCTGTACCCATAAAAACAACCCTAACTTCTGGATTTTCGGGCTGTTCTTCTTTCTCTACTTTTTCATCATGGCCACCTGTTTTCCGTTTCTGCCGATCTGGCTATCGGACGTTATCGGACTGAACAAAACCGAGACCGGTATTGTGTTTTCCAGCCTGTCTCTGTTTGCGATCTGTTTTCAGCCGGTGCTGGGCGTTATCTCGGATAAGCTGGGGCTAAAGAAGCATCTGATGTGGGTCGTCTCCGTCCTGCTGGTGCTGATTGCGCCGTTCTTCCTCTACGTGTTTGCTCCGTTATTGAAAACCAATATCTGGGTCGGCGCGTTAAGCGGCGGTGCCTATATCGGCTTTGTGTTTTCCGCGGGCGCCGGGGCGATGGAGGCGTACATCGAGCGCGTCAGCCGGAATAGCGGGTTTGAGTATGGCAAAGCGCGTACCTTCGGTTGCCTGGGATGGGCGCTGTGCGCGACCACGGCAGGCATGTTGTTTAGCGTCAACCCGGAATGGGTTTTCTGGATGGGATCGGTCGCGGCCTTGCTGCTGCTGGTACTGGTGGCGATAGCTAAGCCGCAGGCCAGTCAGGCGACCCAGGTGCTGGGCTCCCTGGGGGCCAATCGTTCCGCTGTGGATTTGAAAACCGCGGTGCGCATGTTCCGCCAGCGCAAAATGTGGATGTTTATTTTGTATGTGGTTGGCGTGGCCTGTGTCTATGACGTGTTCGATCAGCAGTTCGCCACCTTCTTTAAATCCTTCTTTACCACCCCGGAGGCAGGCACGAGGGCGTTTGGTTTTGCCACCACTGCCGGGGAGATCTGCAATGCTATTATCATGTTCTGCTCACCATGGATTATTAACCGTATCGGCGCCAAAAATACCTTGTTGATTGCCGGGATGGTGATGGCGGCAAGGATGATCGGTTCATCGTTTGCCACGACGGCCGCTGAAGTGGTGGCGCTGAAAATGCTCCATGCGCTCGAGGTTCCGTTCCTGCTGGTGGGGGCATTTAAATACATCACCGGCGTCTTCGATACTCGCCTGTCGGCGACGATCTACCTGGTCGGTTTTCAGTTTGCCAAACAGGTGGCGGCGATTTTCCTCTCCGCGTTTGCCGGCAACATGTATGACCGGATTGGCTTCCAGGACACCTATATGATCCTTGGCGGAATAGCGCTGGTGGTCACGCTTATCTCGGCTATCACATTATCAGGTAAAGCCCCCCAGGGTAGCGTAGAGGGCAAGGCGATGACGACCTGATCGTGCAGTTAGCCATAACCCGGCGTGGCCGAGCGCCAGGCACGACGCCGCAGTGACCCGCGGCGTCGTTTTTTATACCCGGTTTCCGGGCGATTCAAGCGAGATAAAACACCTCTTTGAGCTCCGCGCTCACCGGGCTGTTGTCCGGATTGGCAGGCATCACATCGCGCATATGTTGCCACCAGCGCTGGCAGACATCGGTACTGGCGACCGCATTCCACCGCTCCTCAGATTCAATTTCCACCGTGGCGAACAGCAGATTGCGCTCTTTATCGAGATAAATCGCGTAGCGATGCGCGCCCTGTGCTTTGAGTACCGCCTCCAGCTCCGGCCAAATGGGATTATGGCGACGCTGGTACTCCTCATGCGCGTCGGGATTGACCTGCATGACAAAGGCTTTGCGGATCATAAGGCCTCCAGATAGAGCTCACGGACCTCATCGCGGCTGGCGCTGCGCGGGTTGCATGGCGCGCAGGGGTCAGCCAGCGCCTTATCCAGCCAGCCTTCGATATCGGCTTTGGTGACGCCAAGCTGGCTGAAGCCTTGCGGGATTCCGACCCGTTTGCTCAGTGCGCGAATCGCGTTGATGGCGTCTGTGCTGGCGGCTTCATCGCTCAAACCGTGGGTGTCCACGCCCATGGCCTGCGCCACGCGGGCAAAGCGAGCGATGGCGTTCGGGCGGTTAAAATTTTCGATGATCGGCAGCAGGATAGCATTGCATACGCCATGCGGCAGATTGTGGGTGGCGCCTGGCTGATGCGCCAGCGCATGGACCAACCCCAGTCCGGCGCTGTTAAATGCCATGCCCGCCAGATACTGGCCGAATGCCATTTGTTCGCGCGCCTCGAGGTTATGCCCGTCCTCAACGGCCTTCGGTAGCCACCGGGATATCAGGCGAATGGCCTCCAGCGCGTTGGCGTCGGTAAGCGGATGGGCGCCGACGGAAACAAACGCTTCGATGGCGTGGGTCAGAGCGTCCATCCCGGTTGCGGCGGTGATGGATGGCGGAATATCCAGCATTACGCTGGCGTCATCCACCGCAATATCCGGAATAATATTCGGATCGATAATCACCTCTTTGACCTGACGCCCGGAGTCGATAATCACCGCGTTGCTGGTCATCTCTGCCGCGGTACCGGCCGTCGTGTTAATCGCCACCAGCGGTACGCCGGCATTTTTCACCTTGCCGACGCCGGAGTAAGCGGTGGAAGGCGCCGGGTTAGCGGTGAGGATTTTTACCGCTTTGGCGGTATCGATTGGGCTGCCGCCGCCAAAGGCGATGAGGTAATCGCACCCGGCCTCCCGATACGCCGCATAGCCTTGTTGTACCAGCGCCTCGGTGGGATTGGGAAAGACCTCGTCAAACAGATGATAAGACAGCTGCTGCTCATCCAGCGCGGCGAACAGGCTGTCCAGCAACCCGAGCTTGACCAACTGGCCATCGGTGACGATCAGCGCTTTGCCCCACTGTTTATTCGCTACCAGCTTGACCATATCACCGATAGCGCCCGCGCCGTGGAGGCTGATTTTGGGAAGTGCCAACATAAAACTCATCATAATTCTCCTTAATTACCGTGATTTTTATGCCCGGCGGCGCTGCGCTTGCGTGGGCCTGTTCTCTCGTAGGCGCAGCGCCGTCCGGCATTAGATCCGTCTTCACTGCATCACTCGCCGCGTAATAATTGGCAGCGAGATCACCACAATCAGCATCGCGCCGATGATGATTGACATAACAATGCCCGGCACGTTGAGCAGGCTCAGGCCAAAGGTCACCAGCCCCATCAGGAAGGCGGCGATAATCACCCCCACCATGCTGCCGGAACCACCGAGAATATTGATGCCGCCGAGTACCGCCATCGTCACGACCGCCAGCTCCCAGCCCATCGCCAGGGTCGGACGGGTGCTGCCAAGTCGGGAGGTCAGCAGCACGGCGGCTAACCCGGACATCAGCCCGACCAGCGCAAACAGCACCAGGTTGTGGCGCTTCACGTTGATACCGGAAAACCAGGCGCCGGTCGGGTTATTGCCAATGGCGTAGGTACGGCGGCCAAAGTTGGTTTTGTGCAGCAGGAAAGCAAAGGCGATGGCGAGAAGAATAAACAGCGCGAACTCGAACGAGAGCGCGCCCCACACATAGCCCTGGCCGAACCAGGCGAAACTGTCCGGATAGTGGTTCAGCGCTTTGTCGCCCAGCAGAATGTAGGTCATACCGCGATACAGGCTCATGGTGCCGATGGTAATGACGATCGACGACAGATTCAGGCGCGTGACCAGCAGGCCGTTAAACAGACCGCACAGCAGACCCACCCCCAGCCCGACGACCACCAGCAGCGGCGTATCGATCCCCGCCGCCGCGCAGAAGCCCATCACCGTTGAGCTCAGCGCCATGGTGGAGGCGACCGAGAGGTCGATTTCCCGGGCAATAATCAACATCGCCATCGGCAGGACCACAATCGCCTTCTCGGTAAAGTTGAAGGTGGCGTCCGACAGATTCCAGATATTGAGGAAGTAGGGCGAGGCCAGCGCGCAGACCACGAAAACCACCACCGTGACCGCGAGTAAAAATCCTTCCCAGCACAGCAGGCGGCGCAGCGGTGACGGCGCAGGTGCGACGTTGATCATCTCTTCCGGGGTCATTATTTTACTCATGATTTCACCGTCTGTTTTTGCGCGGCAACCACCGCACTGCGCAGAATTAACCGCCCGTGTCGCTTGTTGCCGCGCTCATTGAGCACCACCGCGATAACGATGACCGCGCCGGAGATCGCCATTTGCCAGAACGGTGAGATACCAATTACCGGCAGCGCATTATTGATGATGCCGAGGAACAGCGCGCCGCAAAGGCAGCCGATGACGCGCCCGGTTCCCCCCATCGTACTGATGCCGCCAATCACGCAGGCGGCCACGACCTGTAATTCAAAACCGTTGGCAACGTCAACGTAGGCGACGGCAAAGCGCGAGATCCACAGGTAGCCACAAAAGCCCGCCAGCGCGCCGGAGAGGCAGAAGCTGATGAACTGCATTTTCCCCGCATTAATCCCGGTGTAATACGCCGCGGTAGCGTTGCCGCCTGCGGTATACAGTGCCCGGCCGGTACGGCTGTAACGCAGAAAGTAGCCCACCAGCAGCAGCGCGGCGATGGCGCACCAGCTCAGCAGCGGTAGCCCAAGCAGCGAGGCGCGCGGCAGGCTGAGAAAATCGGCGCTCATCTGGTGCGAGTTGACCCAGCCGCCGTCGGAAAGCAGGAAGATAATGCCGCGGTAGATGCTCATGGTACCGAGGGTGACCACAATGGCCGGGATGCCGAGCCGCCATACCAGCAGGCCGTTGATCATCCCCATCAGCAGGCCCAGCAGGGTTGCCAGAACCAACAGCGCCCAAACCGGTACCTCGGGATAGTGGGCGTTGAGCAGCGCGACAATCATCCCGGTCAGCGCCAGATTGGCGGCCATCGACAGATCGATGCCTTTGGTCAGCAGCACCATCATCTGACCGAGGGCAAGGATGATCAAAATGGCGGTGTCGTTAAACATCTCCACCAGATTACCGGGAGTGATAAATGACGGCGCCCGGCTGCCGATAGCGCCGATCATCATAATGATGACGACAGCCAGCAGCGCTTCACGGTGTTTAAGCAGTTGTCGCCCCATTATGCTGCCTCCCGACCGAGGCCGCTGGCGGCGCTGACGATGGTTTCCGCCGTTGCCTCCCCGGCGCGATATTCGGCCACCATCAGCCCTTCATGCATCACGATGATGCGGTCTGCCATCCCCATGACTTCCGGCAGCTCCGACGACACCATGATCACCGCCAGCCCCTGGCCTACCAGTTCGGACATAAACTGATGCACCGCCGCTTTTGAACCGATGTCGATCCCCTTGGTTGGCTCATCGAGAATGATCACCTCCGGGTGCGTGGCCAGCCATTTGCCGATCACCACTTTCTGTTGATTGCCACCGGAGAGTGTTTCTACCGTCTGCTGCCAGTTAAACGCTTTGACCTGCAGACGTGAGGCATACTTATTCGCCAGCTGCCATTCGCGGGTGGCGTTCAATACGCCATTGGGGTTGAGTTGACTTAGCTGCGGCAGGCTAATGTTCTGGGAGATTGGCAGGGCAATAATCGCCCCCTGCTTCTGCCGCTCTTCCGGCACGCAGACAATACCCGCCCGGATGGCGTCCGCTGGCTGGCGGAAGTGCATGGTTTTACCGTTCAGCACGATCTCTCCGCTCGCGGGACGAGATACCCCGGAGAGCGCCTGCATCAGCTCGGTTCGCCCGGCGCCGACCAGGCCGTAGAAGCCCAGAATTTCACCTTTACGCAGCGAAAAATGGATGTTGGCAAACTCGGTGGGATGACAGAGGTTTTTCACCTCCAGGACCGTTTCGCCCGGCGTGCACTCGACTTTCGGGTAGGTCTGGGTGATGGCGCGACCAACCATCATCGCCACCATCCGTTCTTCGGTAATGTCATTCATCGCGCCGGAGCTGACGAAGACGCCGTCGCGCAAAATGGTGTAGTAATCAGCCAGTTCGAAAATTTCGTCAAACTTATGCGAGATAAACAAAATCGCTTTCCCGTCTTGCTTCAGACGTTCAACGATTTGATAGAACTCCAGAATCTCATGCTGCGAGAGGGCGGCGGTGGGTTCATCGAGAATCACCACCTGGGCGTCGAAGGAGAGCGCCCTGGCAATCGCCACCATATGACGCTGGGCGATGCTGAGGGTTTTCAGCGTCGCGCGTGGGTCAATCTGCACCTCAAGGCGGGTGAGAATTTCGCGGGCTTTGCGGTGCATTGCGGGCCAGTCGAGTTTCTTCAGCAGGCCGGTATGCAGATACTGGCCGACGAAAATATTTTCGGTGACCGACAGCTCGTCGAACAGCACGGTTTCCTGATGAATCGCGGTGATCCCCACCTTATGCGCCGACTCCGGGTTCGGCAGCTGGATAGGGATCGCTTTATAGAGAATCTCGCCCTCTTCGGGCTGATAAATACCGGTCATGACTTTGACCAGCGTGGATTTGCCGGCGCCGTTTTCACCGATTAAGGCGGTCACTTTGCCGGGCCAGAGATCGAGCTGTACGTTCTCAAGGGCATGCACACCGGGGAAAACCTTGGTGATGCCCTTAAGCGACAGCAGAGGAGTGGATGCCGTCATGATAATTCTCCAGTTTTTCCCCTCCCTGAATCGGTGAGGGGAACGGGGTCAAAAGATTTTTGAGAATTTATCGATGTTGCTGGCATCGTAAACGAACGGCTCGGCCATCGCGCCGTTGCCGTCGGCATCCAGCTGTACTTTACCCAGCTTGCCCATACTGGCTTCGGTTTTACTCGCTGTCCCTTTAACCAGATCGTCGGCCAGATATGTGGCGGCGTAGCCCAGATCAATAGGGTTCCAGATAGCGAAGCTTTTGCTGGCGCCGGATTTAATCGCCCCGGCCATTTCAGACGGCAGCCCGAGCCCGGTCACGTAGACCTTGCCAATCTTGCCCTGATCCTTGACCGCCTGCGCGGCGGCAACGATCCCGACCGAAGAAGGCGAGACGATCACTTTCAGATCGGGATACGACTTCAGCAGGCCCACCGCTTCGCGGTAGCTCTTATCCGACAGATCGTCACCGTAGGCCACGGTGACCAGATTGACGGACGGGTACTTTGGCAGCACCTTTTTCATCTCCTCGATCCAGATATTCTGGTTGGTCGAGGTCGGCGTGGCGCTTAACACGGCCACATCGCCTTTATCGACATTCAGCGTTTTTAACGCTTCGGCGGCGAGCCGGACGTTGGTTTCGCCGATCAGGGCATTATTGGAGGGGTTGAGATGGATTTGCCGACCCGCCGGCGCTACGCCGGAATCCCAGGAGACGACTTTGATACCGCGCTGCATGGCTTTTTTCAGTACCGGGACCACGGCATCAGGATCGTTGGCGGAGATAGCGATCGCATCCACTCCCTGGGCGATCAATCCGTTCAGCACTTCGATCTGCGCTTCTGCCGTGGTGGTGGTTGGGCCGGTATAAATCACTTTCACATCGCCTAACTCTTTGGCCGCTTCCTGGGCGCCGACGTTCGCGGCTTCGAAGAATCCATTTCCCAACGATTTCGCCACGAGGGCGATTTTCACTTCCGCGGAAGCAGAACCGGACAACGCCATAATGGCAACGGTGAGGATCAAGCTTGTCTTTGTTTTCATTGCTTTTACTCCACATGATTGAGTTAGATTCCCGTTGTCATGCACATGACAGATGCGTTGGCTTGTACGACCCGTCCATCCGTGGACTCCGCCCCCTTCCTGCAGTGCGACTTACTCGGGGAATGATTTGCAGGTGACAGAGTTCGCCCCGTCTCGGTGAGCGGGGCGCGATGTTGTTATTGATACAGGTCTAACGCGGACTGCATGGGCTGTACCGCAAAGCGTTTGCCCAGGGCGATGAGCTCTTCGCGGGTGATGGTCTGTTTCATGCCCCCCATCGAATAAACTTTCACCAGCACTTCGGCTGACTTCTCGGCGGTATCGATGAGACCGAAGGTTTCGTCCAGCGTCGGGCCGCTACCGAAGACGCCGTGGAACGGCCACAGCACCAGCGAATGTTTGCGCATTTCCAGCGCGGTGGCCTGGCCAATTTCATCGGTACCCGGCACCATCCACGGCAGAATGCCGACCCCGTCCGGGAAGACCACCAGACATTCGGTGCTGCCTTCCCACAGTTTACGGGTGAACAGATCGCTGTTGTTCTCCAGTACATAGGTCAGGGCAATCAGGTTGGTGGCGTGGCAGTGCATGATCACGCGGTCTTTGCCGTTGGTCAGCTTGATGCGTTCGCTGTGGGAGAGAAAATGCGCCGGTAATTCAGAGGTCGGCACCGCATCGTCCGTCAGTCCCCATAGCACGTGGTATCCCGCACCATCGCTGTCTACCTTCACCACGCCGAGATTGGCCGCAGGATCGAGCTGGACGTTGCGGAAAAATTTGCCGGAGCCGGTGACGATAAACGGCTGGTTCGCCAGCGTGGGCATCGGCTGACTGAGGGCGATGTAGCGCGGCTTAGCGTGAAAATCGGCCGCGAACGGTTCGATATCCGCTTCGTCGAGGCGCAGCGTCAGGTTACCGCCGTTACGCTCGTCCCAGCCCTTCAGCCAGGCATCGGAGGTGGCTTTAATCATGCCCTGGACGAACCAGGCGTTGATGATGTTCTGCATAGTCTTGTATTCCTGTTCATTTGGTGCGGGAATTGCCCTCACCGTAAATAGGGTGTTTATCTGCCGTAGGTCCTGTGATGGCGTCGTAAACGGCTTATCCGGATGAGCAGAATTCGCCGATCCGTAGCCCGGGTAAGGCGTCAGCCGCGACCCGGGGAAAATCCGGCATTATCTGCGCTGGTTCAGAACCGCTTTTTCGTAAGCCCGCACGCTATCCAGCCACTGGCTACCGGCCGGGGTATCATGACGCTGGCAGTACATCTCCCAGGCGGCCTGCCATGGCAGGCACTTCTGCTCTTCCAGCAGAGCCAGACGGGCGGTGTAGTCACCGTCAGCTTCCAGCTGGCGCAGCTGTTCCGTCGGTTCCAGCAGGGCGCGCAGCAGCGCTTTCTTCATGTTGCGGGTGCCAATCACCCACGCCGCGATGCGGTTAATCGAGGCGTCGAAGAAATCGAGACCGATGTGCACGCGGTCGAACAGGTTGTGACGGATGATTTCGCTGGCGATCGCCTGGGTTTCGTCATCCAGCAGCACGACGTGGTCACTGTCCCAGCGCACCGGACGGCTGACGTGCAGCAGCAGCCGAGGGATATACAGCATGGCGGCGGAGATTTTGTCGGAGATGACTTCCGTCGGGTGGAAGTGGCCGGCATCGAGGCACAGCGCGGTCTGGCGGCTGGTGGCGTATCCCATGTAGAACTCGTTGGAGCCGACGGTGTAGCTTTCCGCGCCGATACCGAACAGTTTGCTCTCTACGGCATCGATATGATGCGCCGGGTCGAGTTTTTCGCTGATGACCTCATCGAGCGCATTGAGCAGACGCTGGCGCGGGGCAAAGCGGTCAACGGTAATATCTTTCATGCCGTCCGGGATCCAGATATTCATCACCGACGGGGTGCCCAGCTGCTCGCCGAACCAGGCCGAGATACGGCGGCTGGCTTTACAGTGATCGATCCAGAACTGGCGGATTTCGTCGTTGGCGTGCGACAGAGTAAAACCATCGGCGCTCAGCGGGTGGGAGAAACAGGAGGGGTTAAAATCCAGCCCCAGCTTATTGGTTTTGGCCCACTCAACCCAGTTGCGGAAGTGTTGTGGTTTGATTTCATTGCGCGCCACCGGCGTGTCTGATTCCAGATAGAGCGCGTGCAGATTCAGGCGTTTCGGCCCCGGAATCAGGCTCAGCGCCTGCTCAAGGTCGGCGCGCAGCTCGCCAGCGTTCCGGGCTTTGCCCGGATAGTTCCCCGTGGCCTGAATCCCGCCCGTTAAGCTCCCTTCCGGGTTTTCGAAGCCGGCGACGTCATCGCCCTGCCAGCAGTGCATCGAAACGGGTAGCCGGTCCAGTTGACGCAGGGCCTCCTCGACATCCACGCCAACGGCAGCGTAGCGCTGTTTAGCAATATCCCAGGCTTGTTCAAGTTGAGTGGTCATGCGCAAAGCTCCTTAGTCTGTTGTGGCTGAAACTGCGCCACGAAACGGGCAATTTCATGTTCAGGATTGGGGGTAAAGGTGGTAAGCGCGGCATTGCGGCATACCACCTGACGGAAATCGTCGACGTTATTCAATTCGTCCAGGGTCATCAGTTGGATGCCGATATTGCCCAGCGTAGAGGCCTCTACGGGCCCGGCAACCACCGTGATGCCGCAGGCGTCGGCGCACAGCTGATTAAGCAGCGCGTTCTGGCAGCCGCCGCCGACAATATGCAGCTGGCTGAACGGCTGGCCGCGGAGTTGGGCCAGTTCGCGGAGTACGCGGGCGTAGAGCAGGGCCAGGCTGTCGAAAATACAGCGCGCCAGTTCGGCGTCATCGCCGGGAACCGGCTGCCCGGACTCGCGACAGGCGGACTGAATTTCGGCGCTCATATTGGCCGGATTGATAAAGCGTTCGTCGTTGCAGTCAATGACGAAACGGCAGGCCGGAAGAGGAGCGGTACGGGCGATCAGCGCCGACAGGTCGCTGATGTTTTGTTCTTTCAGCACCCGCTGTAGCAGCCAGAGGCCCATGATATTTTTCAGCACCCGATAGCGCCCTTCGGCGCCACCTTCATTGGTGATATTCGCCTGCAGCGCGTCGCTGCCGGTGTAGGGAGTTTTGCTTTCAAAGCCCATCAGCGACCAGGTGCCGGAAGAGAGATACGCGGCGTTTTTGCTGGCCAACGGCGCGGCGATCACCGCGCTGGCGGTATCGTGGCTGGCGACGGCCACCACCGGAATGGCGTTGCCCTGCGGGCATATCCAGTGACCGATCACGTTACCGGGATGCGTCGGCGTACCGAACCATTCGCGCGGCGCTCCGCTCCAGTTCAACAGCTCTTCATCCCAGCTATCGCTGTTAATATTGATCAACTGGGTGGTGGTGGCGTTGGTGTATTCCCAGTTCAGATTGCCGGTGAGGCGAAAGCTGAAATAGTCAGGGATCAGCAGCGCATGCGAAACCTGGCTGACCAGCTCCGGCTGCTGTTCAACCAGCGCGCGGAGCTGGTAAAGGGTATTGAAGGACATAAACTGAATGCCGCTACGGTGGTAGATCTCGGCGCGGCCTATCTGCTCTTCGGCATGGTGCATCAGGCCATGGGTACGTGAGTCACGATAGGAGACCGGCAGGCCCACGCGTTCGCCGTGCTTATCCAGCAGGACATAATCCACGCCCCAGGTATCAATACCGATACTGTCGATGAGGATACCCTGCTCGCAGACCTTCACCAGCCCGCGGCGAATTTCGCCTTCCAGACGGTCGACATCCCAGCAGTCGTAGCCATCCACCTTTTGCAGGCTATTGGTAAAGCGGTGTATTTCGCGCAGCGTTAGCGTACGCGGCCCGCATTCATAGCTGGCAAGCATCACCCGCCCGCTGGAGGCGCCTAAATCAACGGCTACACAATGACGAAAGCTCATGGGGAGATCCTTGTAAAAATCATTGTCAGCAGTCTAAAAAAGTCGTGAATCGCGCACCTTCTTGCCACTGACAGGGAAAACAGGCGGCTGGCAAGAAAGCAAAGATGACCGTGAGGGAGGTCACAGTTTCTCTTCATGAGCGTCAGGGAAGAGGATGTGATGTTGTCCGCAGTTCCCGATCTTTCCGGCTGTTTCTTGAAAAAGCGGCAGGTTTTACGAATTTTGCGGTCAAAAATTGAAGGCCGGATTGCGGACCCTTAATTACTATTTGTGACACTGATTGATAACATTTCTCATTTCGAGGGCGCCGTTATGACCATCTTGCACAGCGTGGATTTCTTTAAGTCCGGGACTTCTGCTGTGGCCATTGAGCCACGTCTCCCTCAGGCGGCGTTCCCGGAACATCATCACGATTTCCATGAAATCGTCATCGTTGAGCACGGTACGGGGATTCATGTGTTTAACGGCCAGCCCTATACCATCAGCGGCGGTTCGGTGTGCTTTATTCGCGATCACGATCGTCATCTCTATGAACATACGGACAATTTATGCCTGACGAACGTGCTCTACCGCGCGCCGGATGCCTTTCGCTTTCTGAATGGCGTCAATCAGCTGTTACCGCAGGAGCAAGAGGGAAATTACCTTTCTCACTGGCGGGTGAACCAGACCGTGCTGCAGCAGGTACGGCAGATCGTCGGACAAATGGAAGATATCGGTCTCGAACCGGATATGCATACGCTCGCCGGACGGGAGATTCTCTTTATGCAACTGCTGGTCCTGCTGCGTAAAAGCAGCCTCGCGGAAGGGGCGGTCGGCAACGAAGCGCGGCTGAATCAGCTGATGGCCTGGCTGGAAGATCACTTCGCCGAGGAGGTCTGTTGGGAGGAGGTGGCGGCTAAGTTTTCCCTGTCGCTGAGAACGTTACATCGCCAGTTGAAGCAACAGACCGGCCTGACGCCACAGCGCTACCTCAATCGGGTGCGACTGATGAAGGCGCGTCACCTGCTACGCCATAGCGATGAGAGCATCACGGATATCGCCTATCGCTGCGGTTTCGGCGACAGTAACCACTTTTCGACGCTTTTTCGCCGCGAGTTTTCCTGGTCGCCGCGCGATATTCGCCAGGGACGGGACGCCATTCTTCAGTAACGCGAGAGCAGTCAACGTTTTAGCGAGCAAAAACGCGAATAATAAACCGTTATTGGCGGTGGAGTTCTGGTAGTGGCTGGTCAGCTGATTCTGCGCAAAGATGAGTTTTTTGCCTCTCCTTCTCAGGCGGTAGCGGTTGCCGACCGTTATCCGCAAAATGTCTTCGCCGAGCATACCCACGAGTTCTGCGAACTGGTGCTGGTATGGCGGGGAAATGGCCTGCATGTCCTGAACGATCGCCCATGGCGCATTACCCGTGGCGATCTGTTTTATATTCGCGCCGAAGACAAACACTCCTACGCCTCGGTGAATGATTTAGTTCTGCAAAACGTCATCTATTGCCCGGATCGTCTGCGGCTTAACTTTGACTGGGCGACCCATATTCCCGGTTTGTTTGGGACGTCGTGGATGCCGCACTGGCGGATCGGCAGTTCTGGTATGGCCCAGGTTCGCCAGGTGATTACTCAGCTGGAGCAGGAGAGCGCCCGCGGCGATGCGCAGGCTAATAACATGGCCGAGCTGCTGTTTGCGCAGCTGGTATTGATTCTTCATCGCCACCGCTATGCGACCGATAACCGGGCGGCGACCCAAAGCGAAACGCTCCTCGACAAGCTGCTGACCGAACTGGCCGGCAGCCTGAACCGACCTTTTATTCTCGAGCTGTTTTGCGAGCGGGAAGGGTGCGGCGAGCGTGCGCTGCGTCAGCAGTTTCGCCAGCAGACCGGGATGACGATCAACCATTACCTGCGTCAGCTGCGTATCTGCCACGCGCAGTATTTATTGCAGCACACCGAACGCTTGATTGGTGACATTGCGATGCAGTGCGGATTTGAAGACAGCAACTACTTTTCCGTCGTCTTTAATCGTGAAATTGGCATGACCCCTGGGCAGTGGCGGCAACGCAGTCGCGTTGCCGCATAGGGCGTTAGCTGGCCATTCCGAGGCCAACGATATTGGCGGCGATGATAATCACCACGCAGCCCAGACTTAACACGCTGACCGGACGACGCCCGGCGTTGTTCCACTCTTTCAGCACCAGCCCGACCAGCCCGCCGCACAGCACATAGAAGCTCATATGCAGCATCCAGCTCATGTAGTCATACTGCGCGGGAATACTGGCGTGGCCCCAGGCATAGAAGAAAAACTGGAGATACCACATCAGACCGCCCAGCGCCGACAGCAGCACGTTGGCGACGATCAGCGGTTTTGCCCGCGAGAAGTCGGCTTTGATCGACAGGTGTTTGACTTTAGCCAGACGAATAAAGCAGAAGCCAAGGTTGACCAGCGCGCCGCCGCCCATAATCACCACATAGCTGGGCAACGCGGTATACAGCGGGTCAACCCCCAGCGCCGCCGCGGCATCATGCATGGGTCTGGCGGCGTTCATCGCAAAGGACATCCCGGCAGAAAAAATGCCGCACATCACCGCCAGCATCAGCCCTTTTTTCAGATTGAAGTCTTCGGCTTTAATGCCCATCTTGCGCTCTTTCAGCTGGCCGGCGCGGGTGACTATCGCCACGCCAATCACCGCAACCAGCACGCCGAGCAGCGTCATCTGGCCACCCTGGGTATGCAGCAGCACATCGATCTGCCCGTTGATAATCGGGGTCATCAGCGTACCGACAATCAGGGTGATCCCGATGGCAATACCGATCCCCATCGACATGCCGAGGTAGCGCATGGTCAGGCCGTAGTTAATATTGCCGATCCCCCACATCGCGCCAAACAGAAACACCGGCAGCAGCGTGGAGGCGTTGAAGGAACGGTAATAGGCCCAGAAATCAGGCAGCAGCATCGCGCTGATAGCCCAGGGAAGAATCAGCCAGGAGACAATCCCGCCGATTGACCACATGGTTTCCCATGACCACTGTTTAACTTGTTTGAACGGGGCATAGAAACAGGCTGCACTGGCCGCACCTATCAGATGCCAAAAAATACCCATCGTAATCGCGTGATTCATTGATTTTATCCTCATCTATTTTTTTATCGGATAAATCTTCTTCCGACACGATGAGTGTAAAAATCGGTCAGTTTTCTCGCCTTCAGGCTGTTGCCATGTGACGCTGAACTCTGGCAGCCAAAAACTTAATTACTTGTTCCAGCTCACAAAAATGCAGGTATACCCTGTGGTTATAACCTTATTAAAAATACGGCATTGATAAGCGTTTTCAATATCATTTAATTAACTATAATGAACCAACTGCTTACTCGGCATTAACACTTCCTGCCGCTTAACAATAATGGAGATGATTATGAGTTATACACTGCCAGCCCTGCCGTACGCTTATGACGCCCTGGAACCGCACTTTGATAAGCAGACGATGGAAATCCATCACACTAAACATCACCAGGCCTACGTTAACAACGCCAACGCTGCGCTGGAAAGCCTGCCGGAATTTGCTGACCTGTCTGCTGAAGAACTGATCGCTAAACTGGATCAGCTGCCGGCTGACAAAAAAACCGTACTGCGTAACAACGCGGGCGGCCACGCTAACCACAGCCTGTTCTGGAAAGGCCTGAAAACCGGTACTACCCTGCAGGGCGACCTGAAAGCCGCTATCGAACGTGATTTCGGTTCCGTTGATAACTTCAAAGCTGAGTTTGAAAAAGCAGCTGCGACCCGTTTCGGTTCTGGCTGGGCATGGCTGGTGCTGAAGGGCGACAAACTGGCCGTGGTTTCTACCGCTAACCAGGACTCCCCGCTGATGGGCGAAGCTATCTCCGGCGCTTCCGGCTTCCCGATTCTGGGCCTGGACGTTTGGGAACACGCTTACTACCTGAAATTCCAGAACCGTCGTCCGGACTACATCAAAGAGTTCTGGAACGTGGTTAACTGGGACGAAGCAGCAGCGCGTTTTGCCGCCAAAAAATAAGGTTGCATTGTGCTGAACGAGAAGCGAGTCTGATGACTCGCTTTTTTTATATCCGCAGCAAAGGAGCAGCGATGCACTATCCGGTGAATGTCTTTGTGGGCAAGGTAAAGGATTACGACGGCAGCCGTCCAAGCGCCATCGGTAAAATTCAGGTCGACGGTGAACTGACCCTCGGTGAACTGGGGCTGGAGGGCGATGAACAGGCGGAGAAGAAAATACATGGCGGGCCGGACCGCGCGCTGTGCCACTATCCCCGTGAACACTACGCCCATTGGGCTCTTGAACTTCCGCAGCAGGCGGATCTTTTCTGCGCCCCGGCGTTTGGCGAGAATCTCTCGACCGAAGGGCTAACGGAAAACGACGTCTGTATCGGCGACATCTTCCGCTGGGGAGAGGCGCTGATTCAGGTGACGCAGCCGCGTTCACCGTGCTTCAAGCTTAACTATCATTTTGCTGTCAGCGATATGGCGCAGCTCATGCAGAACAGCGGTAAAACCGGCTGGCTGTATCGGGTCGTGGCGGGCGGGCTGGTATCCGGCGATGCGCCGCTGGAGCTGGTTTCCCGACTCAGCGACGTGAGCGTCCATGAGGCGGGCGCCATTGCCTGGCATATGCCGTTCGATGACGAACAATACCATCGCCTGCTCTCGGCGGCCGGGCTGTCGGTGAGCTGGAGCCGTACCCTGCAGAAACGGCGTCTGAGCGGGCAGATCGAAGACAATTCGCGGAGATTGTGGGGGAAATAGTTCGCCGATATCGCCGGAGGCGCTGGCTGCGAATTATCCCGGAAGCGGCGCGCTGCGTCTGTCCGGGCTACCCGTCTGTGGACGGTTGTTGTAGCCCGGCTAAGCGCAGCATAAGCCGGAGAAGAGCGATCAGGTGCGCTTATACAGCGGCAGCCAGATGGTCAGCCGCAAACCGCCTAACGGGCTGTCATCGGCTTTGACCCAGCCGCGATGCTGCTGAATCGCGGCCTCGACAATCGCCAGCCCCAGACCGGTGCCGCCGGACTCGCGATCGCGCGCCTCGTCGGTACGGTAGAACGGACGGAAAATCTGCTCGCGATCCTCCGGACTGACGCCCGGACCATCATCATCGACGTTGACCGTGATGCCGTCTTTATCCACCGAAAAACTGACCGAAATTTTGGTGTGCGAGTAGCGCAGCGCGTTACGGACGATATTTTCCAGCGCGCTTTCCAGCGCATTAGGATTGCCGTACAGCGGCCAGGGGCCCGGCGGATACTCGACGGTGAAGGATTTTCCAACCTGCTCGGCTTCAAACGCCGCGTTATCCAGTACTTCGCCCCACAGCTGATTGGCTTTCACCGTTTCACTGACCAGCGCGTTATTCGCCTGATTGCGCGACATCACCAGCAGGTCGTTAATCATGCTGTCCAGTCGGTGGGCCTCGGTCTCAATACGCTCAAGCTCTTTGCTCTCGCCGCTGCGACGGCGCAGTAAGGCCGTGCCCAGCTGCAGGCGCGTGAGCGGCGTACGCAGCTCGTGGGAAATATCGGACAGCAGACGCTGCTGACCGGTCATCATGCGCTCCAGCGCCGTGACCATCTGGTTAAAACTGGCCCCGGCGGCTAAAAACTCCTGCGGGCCGGCTTCCAGTTCCGGATGTTGACGCAGGTTGCCTTGCGCGACCTCATCGGCGGCGTTTTTCAACTTGCGCGCCGGTTTGGCCAGACTCCAGGCCAGCCACAGCAGCAGCGGCGAACTGACCAGCATCGTGACGATAAGCAGGAGCAGCGGGCGGTCGAACAGCAGGTTGATAAAATCGGACTGGGAGGTGCTGGCAGGGCGGATCAGATAGAGCTGGTAATTATCTTCCCCATCCCTGACGGAAAACGGCCCGACCATTTCCAGACGGCCGTAGCGTTTTTTCTGCGGATGATCGGCATTATCGGCCTGGCCGATAAAGTTACGAATGATCTGCATTTCGTTGCGTTCTGCACCGATCACGCGGCCTTCGCTGGTGACCAGCAGTAAACGCTGTCCCGGCGGAGCCCACTTATCGATAGCGCGAAACAGCCGACGCCACCACATCAGGTCATTGGGGGGATCGGTCGCCAGTTCGGCCTCGACGTGCTGTTCAATCATGGTGCCCTGACGCTGTTCGCTCTCCAGCAGTTCGGTCATCTGGCGCGAGTCCAGCTTGGGCAACATCAGAACCAGCATCAACACCAGCGCCAGCGTGAGCCAGAAAATAGCGAAGATGCGTGCGGTTAAACTTCCTATCATGAAGCCGAAACCATCAGGTAGCCGCGTCCACGCAGGGTTTTAAACCACGGATGGCCGTCTTTGCGTTCCGGCAGCTTACGACGCAGATTGGAAATATGCATGTCGATGGCGCGATCGAACGGCGTCAGGCGTTTTCCCAATACTTCCTGGCTCAGATGTTCACGAGAAACAACCTGGCCAAGATGCTGCGCCAGCAGGTAGAGCAGGGTGAACTCCGTGCCGGTCAGCTCCAGGGTCTGACCATCGAAATTGGCTTCCTGGCGGCCGGGGTTGAGGCTCAAGGCGTCAACTTCCAGCGTCGGGGAACCGACTTCGGTGGTTTGCTGCTGCTCACTCCAGTGAGAACGGCGCAGAATCGCGCGTATACGCGCCACCAGCTCACGATCGTTGAAGGGCTTAGGCAAGTAATCATCGGCGCCCAGCTCGAGGCCGAGAACGCGATCCAGCTCGCTGCCGCGGGCAGTTAGCATGATAACCGGGGTCTGGTGTGTCTGACGTAACTCTTTAAGCGTATCGATACCGTTTTTCTTCGGCATCATCACATCAAGCAAAAGTAAATCGATGCTGTCGTCCAGAAGGGCCAGCGCCTGTTCCCCGTCATGGGCCACGAGCACGTTAAATCCTTCCATATCGAGCAGCTCTTTTAACAGGGAGGTGAGCTCCCGGTCATCATCAACTAACAGGATTTTATTCATTGTTTAAATACCTCCGAGGCAGAAATTACGTCATCAAGGCTCGCTAATCCATGACTTTACGTTGTTTTACACCCCCTGACGCATGTTTGCAGCCCGAATCGTAGACTGTATCTCGTTGAATCGCTACACAGACACAAACGTATTGGGAGTATGTGATGCGCAATGTTATTGCTGCCGTCATGGCCTCAACGCTGGCGCTAAGTGCATATAGCCAAGCCGCTGAAGTCGTTACCAGCGTTAACTGGCTCCCTGGAGACGACGGGGCGCAGCGCACCAGCCAGAGTCATATGTTTGACGGCATAAGTTTAACCGAACAGCAACGCCAGCAGTTACGAGATCTTATGCAACGGGCACGCCATGACAGGCAACCCATTAATGTTAGCGAAATGGAGACAATGCATCGTCTTGTCACCGCAGAAAATTTTGATGAAAACGCTGTGCGCGCTCAGGCTAATAAAATGGCGCAGGAACAGGTTACCCGCCAGATTGAAATGGCGAAGGTTCGCAACCAGATGTACCACCTGTTAACGCCGGAGCAGCAAGCGGTTCTTAATGCTAAACACCAGCAACGAATGGATCAGTTGCGTGAGGTTGCAAGGATGCAAAAAGGTTCAGCAACCATGCTGTCGAGTAGTAGCAATACCGTGCAACCCCAGTAGTAGACCCTGTTTTCCTTGCCATAGACACCATCCCTGTCTTCCCCCACATGATGTGGGGGTTTTTTTTGCCTGTCATTCAGCGAAACGACTCCCGCCTTGCTCCTCGTGGCGACAAAAGTTCAGGTTATACTAAGCGCATCGCCGAAAAGGAGCATGTATGAATCAATCTTATGGGCGGCTGGTGAGCCGTGCGGCTATTGCGGCGACGGTGATGGCGTCCGCGTTACTTTTGATCAAGATTTTTGCGTGGTGGTACACCGGGTCTGTGAGTATTCTGGCTGCGCTTGTGGACTCGCTGGTGGATATTGCCGCCTCGTTAACGAATCTGCTGGTCGTGCGTTATTCGCTTCAACCCGCTGATGAGGAACATACTTTTGGCCACGGTAAGGCAGAATCGTTGGCCGCGCTGGCACAAAGTATGTTTATCTCCGGGTCGGCTCTGTTTCTGTTTTTGACCGGTATTCAGCACCTGGCGCGTCCGGAGCCGATGCAGGCGGCGGGTGTCGGTATTGCCGTGACGCTGATCGCACTGGTCAGCACGCTGGTGCTGGTAACGTTCCAGCGTTGGGTGGTGAGAAAAACGCAAAGTCAGGCGGTGCGAGCAGATATGCTTCATTATCAGTCTGATGTTATGATGAACGGCGCAATTCTGGTGGCGCTGGGTCTCTCCTGGTATGGTTGGCATCGTGCCGACGCGCTGTTTGCTCTCGGGATTGGCATCTATATTTTATATAGCGCTCTGCGTATGGGTTATGACGCCATTCAGTCGTTATTAGACCGCGCGCTTCCTGACGAGGAACGTCAGGAAATTATCAATATCGTGACCGAATGGCCAGGCGTCAGCGGGGCACACGATCTACGGACGCGGCAGTCAGGGCCGACTCGCTTTATTCAAATACATTTGGAAATGGAAGATAACCTCCCGCTGGTTCAGGCACACGTTATTGCCGATCAGGTCGAGCAGGCGATTCTGCACCGTTTCCCGGGTTCTGATGTCATTATCCATCAGGACCCCTGTTCTGTGGTGCCGCTGGCGCGGCAGGGCGTTTTTTGAGCTTTGGGTTATAGTCTGTAAACTCGATGTAAAAGTGTGGGGCAGATCGGCATTTTTTGTATAAATTACCGCCATTTGGTCTGACCTGAATCAATTCAGCCAGAAGCGTTTGATATACTATTGCAATTATCGTCGTGCACTCCTGGTGAAGGAGCGCTTCAGGCAACAGGATTATTTTTTGCTTCCTAAGTTCAGAGGTAGTCATGATTAAGAAAATCGGTGTATTGACAAGTGGCGGTGATGCTCCGGGCATGAACGCAGCAATTCGCGGCGTTGTGCGCGCAGCATTAACGGAAGGTCTGGAAGTTTTTGGAATCTATGACGGTTACCTCGGCCTGTATGAAGATCGCATGGTTCAGCTCGACCGCTATAGCGTTTCTGACATGATCAACCGCGGCGGCACTTTCCTCGGGTCAGCACGCTTCCCGGAGTTCCGCGAAGAGCATATTCGCGCCGTGGCGCTCGAGAACATGAAAAAACGTGGCCTGGATGCGCTGGTCGTTATCGGCGGCGATGGCTCTTACATGGGGGCGATGCGCCTGACTGAGATGGGCTTCCCGTGCATCGGCCTGCCTGGCACCATCGATAACGATATCAAAGGCACTGACTACACCATCGGATTCTTTACCGCGCTGAGCACCGTGGTGGAAGCCATTGACCGCCTTCGCGATACCTCTTCTTCCCACCAGCGTATTTCGGTTGTTGAAGTGATGGGACGTTACTGCGGCGACCTGACTCTGGCTGCGGCGATTGCCGGCGGCTGTGAATTCATCATGGTGCCGGAAGTGGAATACACGCGTGACGATCTGGTTGCTGAAATCAAAGCGGGCATCGCCAAAGGTAAGAAACACGCTATCGTGGCCATTACCGAACATATGTGCGACGTGGACGAGCTGGCGCACTACATTGAGAAAGAAACCGGCCGTGAAACCCGTGCGACCGTTCTGGGCCACATTCAGCGCGGCGGTTCCCCGGTTCCTTATGACCGTATTCTGGCCTCGCGCATGGGCGCCTACGCCATTGAACTGCTGCAGCAGGGATTTGGTGGCCGCTGCGTCGGTATTCAGAACGAGAAGCTGGTGCACCACGACATCATCGACGCTATCGAGAACATGAAGCGTCCGTTCAAAAATGACTGGCTGGATTGCGCGAAGAAACTGTACTAATTCTGGCGTGACACAAACAAAAAGGCCTTCTCAGAGAGAAGGCCTTTTTTATTAGTGGGCAGACTATTCGATATCCAGTGCATCCTCGGACAGGATGATCCCGGTATTATCGGCATACAGATGGTCACCGGAGAAGAAGGTCACACCGCCGAAATTGACGCGTACATCGCTTTCGCCGATACCTTCACCAGCGGCCCCCACGGGAATGGCGGCCAGCGCCTGGATGCCAATATCCAGGTCTTCAAGGTCGTCAACCTGACGCACCGCGCCATAGACGACAATCCCTTCCCACTCATTTTGTACGGCAAGACGCGCCAGGTCAGCGTCAATCAACGCGCGTCGGACGGAACCCCCGCCATCGATCAGCAAGATGTGACCACGGCCGTTCTGTTCGAGCATATCGTATAGCAACCCGTTATCCTCGAAACATTTCACCGTGATGATTTGTCCACCAAACGACGACCGCCCCCCAAAGTTGGAGAACAGAGGTTCCACTACGTTGACATCCTCCTGGTAGATGTCACAAAGCTCGGAAGTATCGTATTTCATAGGCTTAACGTTCAGTTGCTGCGAGAGATTTTAGTATATCTCGCGAATCGTATTGTTGGCAAAATCATCAATTGTTAATTGATATTTGTCAGTTAACCCACCAGCTTGCTGCAAATAATCCCAATGACAAACAGCAGGTTGGTCAACAGCGCGGCTTTCACCGTGCGTTCCAGCATCGGGCGCATCGCCATCGGCTCGCGCTCGCGCATCACAAATCGCGCCTGCTTCACCAGCAGCGGCGTGGCGAGCAGGAACAGCCAACCCCATGGGCTATGCAGAGAAATCAGAGTAAACAGCGCCAGGCACAGCGGCGCGCCGATGAGCAGGCAAGTGTGATAGCGGCGGGCGTTGAGCGGACCCAGACGTACTGCCAGCGTGTTTTTGCCGTTCTCTCTGTCGCTGTCGATATCGCGCAGATTATTGATATTCAGCACCGCGGCGGCTAACAGACCACAGGCGGTGGCGGGGAGGAAAATGGTTGCTTCAATCGTGTGGGCCTGGAGATACCAGCTCCCTGCGACGCTAAGCCAGCCAAAGAACACCAGCACCGAGATATCGCCAAGGCCGATATAGCCATAGGGCCGGGTGCCGACGGTGTAGGTGATCGCGGCGATAATCGCTAAACTCCCCAGCACCATGAAACCAATAAAATCGGCCATCGTCTGCCAGGCGCAGAACAACAGCGCCAGCCCGGAGAGGCAAATCAGCACCACGGTAACGATCAGCGCGCGTTTCATCTGCGCCTGGGTAATGGCCCCTTTTTGCATGCCGCGTAGCGGCCCGATACGGTCGGGTTTATCGCTGCCCTTAACGGCATCGCCATAATCGTTGGCCAGGTTGGATAAGATTTGCAGCAGGCCGGCGGTGATCAGCGCCAGCAGCGCGACCCAGGGATCGAAGTACCCCTGCTGCCACGCGAGCGTCGTACCGACAACAATGGCGGAAAAGGCCAGCGGTAGCGTTTTTGGCCGCAGGCTTTCCAGCCAGGCCTGGGTTCGGTTTATCGGTTGTTCAGTCATAATTCCTGGCCAAAAAAATGGGGCTATATATAGCCCCATCGATTGTGATGAAAATACATTGAACCGGATTATAGGATAAAACGGCTCAGATCTTCATCCGCCACCAGCACATCCAGATGCTTACCGACATACTCGGCATCAATAATGATGCTCTGACCACCCATTTCACTGGCGTCAAAGGAGATGTCTTCAATCAGACGCTCCAGTACGGTGTGCAGGCGACGTGCACCGATGTTTTCGGTGGTTTCGTTAACCTGCCATGCCGCCTGCGCAATACGCTTGATGCCGTCTTCCGTAAACTCGATGTTGACGCCTTCGGTCGCCATCAGGGCTTTGTACTGGACGGTGATGGAGGCGTTCGGCTCGGTCAGGATGCGCTCGAAATCTTCCGTCGTCAGCGCTTTCAGCTCGACGCGAATCGGCAGACGGCCCTGCAGTTCAGGGATCAGGTCAGACGGACTGGCCACCTGGAATGCGCCAGAGGCGATAAACAGAATGTGGTCGGTTTTCACCATCCCGTGCTTAGTCGACACGGTGCAGCCTTCGACCAGCGGCAGCAGGTCGCGCTGTACGCCTTCGCGAGAGACATCCGGGCCGGAGCTGTTGCCGCCGCGCTTACAGATTTTGTCGATTTCGTCGATAAACACGATACCGTGCTGTTCAACGGCATCGATGGCGTCCTGCTTAAGCTCTTCCGGGTTGACCAGCTTCGCCGCTTCTTCTTCGATCAGCAGCTTCATTGCGTCTTTGATTTTCAGCTTGCGCGGTTTTTGCTTCTGGCCGCCGAGGTTCTGGAACATCGACTGCAGCTGGCTGGTCATCTCTTCCATGCCCGGAGGGGACATGATTTCTACGCCCATCGGTGCGGCGGCGAGATCGATCTCGATTTCTTTATCGTCGAGCTGGCCTTCACGCAGTTTTTTGCGGAATGCCTGACGTGCAGCAGACGGTTCCTGAGGCTGTTCAGCCTGGCCCCAGTTGTTTTTTGCCGGCGGGATCAGCACATCAAGAATGCGCTCTTCCGCCAGCTCTTCCGCGCGATAGCGGTTTTTATCGATGGACTGCATGCGGACCATTTTGATCGCCGCATCGGTCAGGTCGCGGATAATCGAATCCACTTCTTTCCCGACATAGCCCACTTCGGTGAATTTTGTGGCTTCAACTTTGATGAACGGCGCGTTGGCCAGTTTCGCCAGACGACGGGCAATTTCCGTTTTACCCACACCGGTCGGACCGATCATCAGAATGTTTTTCGGCGTGACTTCGTGACGCAGCTCTTCGTTCAGCTGCATACGGCGCCAGCGGTTACGCAGTGCGATAGCGACAGAACGCTTCGCCGCGTCCTGACCGATAATATGTTTGTCCAGTTCGCTGACAATTTCGCGTGGGGTCATTTCAGACATGGGAGATCCTTACGCTTTAGAGGCTAATTCTTCGATGGTGTGGAAATGGTTGGTATAAATGCAGATATCACCTGCAATACTCAACGCCTTCTCTGCGATATCGCGTGCGCTCATATCGGTATTTTCCAGCAGAGCGCGGGCAGCGGCCTGAGCGTAGGGACCACCGGAGCCGATAGCAATCAGGTCGTTTTCTGGCTGCACCACGTCACCGTTACCGGTGATGATGAGCGAAGCGTTTTCATCCGCCACGGCCAGCAGAGCTTCCAGTTTGCGCAGCATACGATCGGTACGCCAGTCTTTCGCCAGTTCCACGGCGGCTTTGACCAGGTGGCCCTGATGCATTTCCAGTTTACGTTCAAACAGTTCAAACAGCGTGAAGGCGTCGGCGGTGCCGCCGGCGAAGCCCGCGATCACTTTGTCGTTGTAGAGACGACGCACTTTTTTCACGTTACCTTTCATGACGGTATTGCCAAGCGTGGCCTGGCCATCACCGGCAATAACCACATGGCCGTTACGGCGAACACTAACTATTGTTGTCACGAGCAGACCCCTTGGTTACAAAAGCGGAATAGGGGCCCCGCGCTTCACGCGGGGCAGAATGCAATTATAGATGGGGGGGATTTTTAGGGTTTCAACCCCTGGCGGCGAGACGAATGCAGTTTGCGTGTCCGGCCATCTTCAGGCGAGTGATCATATCGTTGGCGCTCTCCTTGCCTTTCAGCGGCCCAATGACCACGCGATTCCAGCCATTGTTGGTGGTAATGCGTGAGGAGAACCCTTCAAACGCCAGCTGCGCCCGAACGGTTTCCGCCTGTTCTGCGCCTTTAAAGGAGCCGCACTGAATCATCCAGCTACGATCGTCTTTCTTCTCCGCCGCTGCTTTCGGCGCCTCTTCAACGCGAGCGACCGGCGCAGCCGCCTGGGTTTTAGGCTGTGCGGTGGTATGCGCAGGCGTCTGCAGCAGATCCTGATACGGCTGCTGCGTCGAGGCGGTTTGTTTCGGCTGCTGTACCGGCTTTGGCTGCTGCTCTGCCACGCGCTGCTGCACGCGCGGCTGTTGCTGCACCGGCGCCTGCTGCTGGGTTTGCGCCCATTGTTGTTGAGCCTGCTGCTGCTGTTGTTGTACCTGTTGCTGCGCGAGACGCTGACGCTGCAGCGTTTGCTGGCGCTGAGCCGGGGTTTGTTCGTTCCACGGCACCTCGGTCAGTTGGGTCGGCTGCTGGCGCATATCCGCCTGCATTTGTGCCAGCAGCTGGCGCTGTTCGTTGGTCAACTGCTCGGGTTTCATGACTTCCCCGCCGGCCGTCGGTTCAGTAGGCGCACGGACGCCTGGCTGGCGACTTTCCAGCTCTTTAATATAGCGCCAGCGCTCTTCCGGTTTCGGCGGGAGGCCATTACCTGCCACCTGACGGTTTTGCAGCGCTTCCGCTTCTTCTTTTTTATGGTGCGTGATGAAGTACAGCCCACCGATAAAGGCCACCAGCACTGCCGCCGCGATCGCAACCATAGTGGGTGAAACCGCCGGAAGGCTGCTCTGTTTATTCCTTGAGCTTCGGGTATTACCCTTTTTGCGCCGCGAAGGAGCCGGTTGGCTGCGGCGTACATAATCTCGTTGTGCCACTATCGTTTCGCTGTTTTATTCGTTCGTCAGTCCGCCATGTTACTTAAGCGGCGGGCCTTTGACCAGAAGAGCAGGCCCGAAAACCTGATGGTTATGCTCTGATTTTGCGTGTACTGCCGCGAACGATCAGTTCGCAGTCCAGCAATCGTGAACCGCTATTCACATTGTGACCATGTAGCTGATCCAGTAACAGGAGCATTGCTTCGCGGCCAATATCAAAGCGCGGTTGCGCAACGGTCGTCAATGGCGGATCGCAAAATTCGGATAAAGAGATATTATCGAAACCGACAATCGACAGGTCGTCAGGTACCTTCAGGCCCCGACGTTTTGCCAGCGACAGCGCCCCCAGCGCCATAATATCGCTATGGCAGAAGACCGCGGTTGGTGGCACCGGCAGCGCCAGAAGCTGTTCCAGCGCGCTGGCCCCTGCTTCATAGGTAAAGTTGCCGCGAGCGATATAGTGCGGATCGATGGTGATCCCGCTACGACGCAACGCCTGCACATAGCCCTGGAGACGATAGTGGCAGAGCGGCATCTCTTCCGGGCCGGCGATACAGCCAATACGCTGGTGACCCAGTTCGTGCAGATAATTCACGGCATTAAATGCGGCGGTGAGGTTATCGATGTGCACCGTGGGCAGCTCCAGCTCCGGCGCAAATTCATTCGCCATCACCATTGGCGGTAGATTGCGCTGCTCTTCCACGCCTGCGTCAAACGGCAGGCGGGAGCCTAGCAACAACATACCGTCGATCTGCTTGGTAATGATCAGGTCGATAAAGGTCTTTTCCTGCCGGTTCTGGTGGGCGCAGTCGCCGATCAGCACCAGATACCCCTGTTCCGCCGCGGTAATCTCAATGCCGCGGATAATCTCGCTGAAAAAGGGATCGCAAATATCCGGTACGATGACCAGAATCGTACGCGATTCGTTACGTTTCATATTGCGTCCGAGCGACTGCGGCAAATAGCCGACTTCAAGCGCCGCCTGCTCCACCCGGTTACGGGTAGTCTGAGAAACCTTATCCGGATTCATTAACGCTCGGGACACGGTTGCCGTTGAAACGTTTGCCTTCAGGGCGACGTCTTTCATTGTGGCGGCAACCACCTGTTTTTTGGGCTTCACCTGTTTTCTCCTCGCTGACTGGCGCAGACACATCCCTTGCGATCTGACATCAGCAACATTTTTAGCAGATAGTCGATGTAGAGAGTTACAGAATTTTCATGAAAAACGTGATGGCCGTTGAATTTTTTCGATCCGTCTCGCAAGAGAAGGCTTAACCTTCAATAGGATCGACGTCGAGAACCCATTTTACCTTGCGCGCTTCCGGCAGCGTATTGATCAAGGCGAGCGTACCGCTGACGATATGCTGCAAGCGAACGCGGGAAGGATGCTGGAGCAGAATTTGCCAGCGCCAGCGGCCCCCGCGTTTGGGTGCCAGTGCCGGAACCGGGCCCAGCACCCACAGTTTGTCATCGGCCAGCGGACTGGCCTGCAGTAAATTACGCAACTGCTGCAGGAACAACGGCGCCTGCTGGTTGTTATGGTCTTCGGCACGAATCAGGACATGGCTGGTCCACGGCGGTAGCTGCATGGTCTGCCTTTCGGCCAGCGCCTGTTCGGCAAAGGCGTCGTAGCCTTTATACAACAGCGTTTGCAGCAGCGGATGTTCCGGGTGGTGGGTTTGCAAAATCACCTCGCCCTGTTTACCCGCGCGTCCTGCGCGGCCAGAGACCTGGGTATAGAGCTGAGCGAAGCGTTCTGCCGAGCGGAAATCGGCGGAAAACAGCGCGCCATCGACATCCAGCAGCGACACCAGGGTAACGTCCGGGAAATGATGACCTTTAGCCAGCATCTGTGTGCCGATCAGAATACGCGCCCCGCCGCGATGGATATCGCTGAGGTGCTGTTCGAGTGCGCCTTTACGGCTGGTGGTATCCCGGTCGACGCGTGAGATCGGCACGCCGGGGAACAGCGGCGCCAGCGCCTGCTCCAGCTGCTCGGTCCCCAGCCCGACCGGCACCAGATGCGTCGAACCGCAGGAGGGGCACTGACGCGGAATCGGGCGCTGGCTGTCGCAGTGGTGGCAGCGCAGATGATGCTGCGCCTGATGCAGGGTGTAGTAGCTGTCGCAGCGCGGGCATTCGGCGATCCAGCCGCAGTCATGGCACAGCAGCGCCGGAGCGAAGCCGCGGCGGTTCAAAAACAGAATCACCTGATTATCGGCCTGCAAGTGCTGACGCATGCGGGCAATCAGCGCCGGGGAGAGTCCTGCCTGCAATTGCTGTCCTTTCAGGTCCAGCACGTGCTGTTGCGCCGGACGGGCGTTACCCGCACGCTTTGTCAGCTTCAGCTGGCGATATTTTCCCTGACGAACGTTGTATAAGGTCTCCAGCGCCGGGGTTGCCGAGCCAAGAATAATCGGGATTTGTTCGCTATGGGCGCGCCAGACCGCCAGATCGCGGGCGTGATAGCGCCAGCCTTCCTGCTGCTTATAGGAGCTGTCGTGCTCTTCATCGATAACGATCACGCCCAGGTTTTTAAATGGCGTGAACAGCGAGGAACGCGTGCCGATGACGATGGCCGCCTCGCCATTTTTGGCCTTCAGCCACGCGGAAAGACGTTCGCTGTCGTTAAGGCCGGAGTGCAGAACTTCAACCGGGGCGTTAAATCGCTGACGGAAACGGGCGATGGTTTGCGGCGTCAGGCCAATTTCCGGCACCATCACCAGCGCCTGTCGGCCTTGCGCCAGCACATTTTCCAGTACGCTGAGGTAAACTTCCGTTTTCCCGGAGCCGGTAATCCCCGCCAGCAGCCAGGTTGAAAAACGGTCCGATGCGCTGTGAATCGCCCCGACGGCAGTGGCCTGCTCGGTGTTGAGGCGCAGCCGTTCGCCGGGTACCGCAAAGTGGGTTCGCCAGTCGGTGAGGGCGGGCGCTTCGCTTGCCAGCTCGCAAAGTCCTTTCCCGCGCAGAGCCTGCAACGCCGCATCGTTAAACTCCAGCTCCGCAACCTGGTGACGCCAGATCCTCCCCTGACGCAGTGCGGCCAGAGCCTGCTGCTGTTTCGGGGAGCGTTTGAGGCTGTTGATATCGACAGCCTGGCCCTGTTCGGTAGCGAACCAGTACCACTGCGGCGCCGCGCTGGCCGGTTTCCCCTGGCGAAGCATGATCGGCAGGGCGTGGAACAGCACATCGCCGATAGGATGATGATAGTAGTCGGCCGCCCACAGCAGCAGTCGCCAGACGGCAGAAGAAAATACCGGTTCGGCATCCAGCATGTCGATAACTGGCTTGAGCTCATCCAGCGGCAGTTCGCTGCGTTCGCTGACGGCGGTCACAATCCCAATACGCTCTTGCTTACCGAACGGCACGCGCACGCGGCAGCCTGCTTTGACCGGCATTCCCTCAGGTAGCAGGTAGTCAAAGGTACGGGGCAGCGGGACGGGCAGGGCAACGTGGGCGACGGGCATGTCATCTTCCTGACTTGAAATCTGGCCGGTTAGTATACACATTGTGATAAGGGCTCGCGGATCAGTTTGCATATGCTGGTCAAATTCTGTATGATTCGCCGCCTTTGGTGCGCTTCGTGCAGCATCAGAATCTATTACCCGGGGATTGCGTTTAGCGGAATTGCGCCGGGAAATTATTAACATCGCGTGGTGTCTGGCGTTAGGGCTGGAAGAGCGACGCGGCCTTAACTGAGGTTCTCCCATGAAAAAAGATATTCATCCGAAATACGAAGAAATTACTGCTTCTTGCTCTTGCGGTAATGTCATGAAAATCCGTTCTACCGTAGGTCACGACCTGAACCTCGACGTGTGCGGTAAATGCCACCCGTTCTACACTGGCAAGCAGCGTGATGTTGCGACCGGTGGCCGCGTTGACCGCTTCAACAAGCGCTTCAGCGTTCCAGGCACCAGCAAGTAAGTTGCCGGAAGAAAAAGCCGCCCACGGGCGGCTTTTTTTGTTTCTGTCGCTATGCCCTGGATGCAAATTCAGGGTGGGCGGGAAGAGACGTAAAAAGGGCGGAAGGTCACTTCCGCCCTTTTTTATTAACTCAGTATTCCCACGTATCCGGGTCGATACCCATCTCGCGCATAATCTGTTTCGCCGCTTCCGGGATCTCATCGCTGCGCTCTTTACGCAGGTCTTCATCGTTGGGTAACGGTTGACCGGTAAATGCATGCAGGAACGCTTCACACAGCAGTTCGCTATTGGTGGCGTGGCGCAGGTTGTTGACCTGACGACGCGTGCGTTCATCGGTGAGGATCTTCAACACCTTCAGAGGAATGGATACCGTAATTTTTTTTACTTGCTCACTCTTCTTACCGTGCTCAGCGTATGGGCTGATATATTCGCCGCTCCATTCAGCCATGAGATACCTTTAATCCTCTAGTCATTAGTTAAGGGCCAGAACCCAGGGTCCGGGCCATAATTGCGCGTAGTTTACCGTAGAGGGGGCGTTCTGACACCCGATAAGCCCCTGCAGAGATGCGCTAATGCATATAATTTTAACGGCTATTCTCTATTTGCTCAATCTATACGCAAAGAAGTTTAGATGTCCAGATGTATTGACGTCTATTGTGACAATGATTACTCTGGTGCCTGACTTTTCACCGATTCAGCCCAGGAACTGCCCAACATGACGCGTAAACAGGCCACCATCGCAGTGCGTAGCGGTTTAAATGACGACGAACAATACGGTTGCGTTGTCCCGCCGATTCACCTTTCCAGTACCTACAACTTCACCGGCTTTAATGAACCTCGTGCCCATGACTACTCCCGCCGCGGTAATCCTACCCGCGATGTGGTACAGCGCGCGCTGGCGGAGCTGGAAGGGGGAGCGGGCGCCGTTCTGACCAATACCGGCATGTCGGCGATTCTGCTGGTGACAACCGTATTCCTGAAGCCCGGCGATCTGTTGGTGGCGCCTCACGACTGCTACGGCGGCAGCTATCGTCTGTTTGATAGCCTGGCGAAGCGCGGCTGCTATCGGGTTCTGTTTGTCGATCAGAACGATGAACAGGCGCTGAGTGCGGCATTGTCTGAAAAACCGAAGCTGGTATTGGTCGAAAGCCCAAGTAATCCATTGCTGCGGGTGGTGGATATTGCGAAAATCTGCACGCTGGCTCGTGAAGCGGGGGCGGTGAGCGTGGTGGATAACACTTTCCTGAGTCCGGCGTTGCAAAATCCGCTGGCGCTGGGAGCCGATCTGGTGCTGCATTCGTGCACCAAATACCTGAACGGGCATTCTGACGTGGTGGCCGGGGTGGTGATTGCGAAAGATCCGGCGGTTGTCACCGAACTGGCATGGTGGGCGAATAATATCGGCGTGACCGGCGGCGCATTTGACAGCTACCTGCTGCTGCGCGGTTTACGTACGCTCTCTCCGCGTATGGAAGTCGCACAGCGCAATGCGCTGGCGATTGTCGACTATCTGAAAACCCAGCCGCTGGTGAAAAAACTGTATCATCCGTCTCTGCCGCAAAATCAGGGGCATGAGATTGCTGCCCGTCAGCAAAAAGGTTTTGGCGCGATGTTAAGCTTTGAGCTGAAGGGCGATGAGCAGACGCTGCGTCGTTTTCTGAGCGGATTATCGCTGTTTACGCTGGCCGAATCGCTGGGGGGCGTAGAAAGTCTGATTTCGCACGCTGCGACGATGACCCATGCAGGTATGGCACCTGAGGCGCGCGCGGCGGCGGGGATTTCAGAAACGCTTCTGCGTATTTCGACCGGTATTGAAGATGGTGAAGATTTAATTGCCGACCTGGAAAATGGCTTCCGGGCAGCAAACGAGGAATAAACATGAGTGTGAATGCGCAGGCAGGGGCGAAGGGTCGTCAGCTGCACAAATTTGGTGGGAGTAGTTTAGCGGATGCGAAATGTTACCTGCGCGTCGCGGGGATCATGACGGAATACTCGCAGGCCGGGGACATGATGGTTGTCTCCGCCGCGGGCAGCACCACCAATCAGCTGATTAGCTGGCTGAAGCTCAGCCAGACCGATCGCCTTTCTGCGCATCAGGTACAGCAGTCGCTGCGCCGTTACCATATGGAGCTGATCGCCAGCCTGCTGTCGGCAGAAGCGGCGGATACGCTGATCGCATCGTTTATTCACGACCTCGAGCGTCTCGCCGGCTTGCTGGATAGCGGCGTGACCGATGCGGTATATGCCGAAGTGGTCGGCCACGGCGAAGTGTGGTCTGCACGTCTGATGGCAGCGGTGCTCAACCAGCTGGGACTGGAAGCGGCATGGCTTGACGCACGTAGCTTCCTGCGCGCCGAACGTGCTGCGCAGCCGCAGGTGGATGAAGGTCTGTCTTATCCGCTGCTGCAACAGCTGATGGCGCAACATCCTAACAAACGTCTGGTGGTGACCGGCTTCATCTCGCGCAACAGCGCCGGGGAAACCGTGCTGCTGGGGCGTAATGGTTCTGACTATTCCGCTACCCAAATTGGCGCCCTGGCCGGAGCTTCGCGCGTCACTATCTGGAGCGACGTGGCCGGGGTTTACAGCGCGGATCCGCGTAAAGTGAAGGATGCGTGCCTGCTGCCGCTGCTGCGCCTGGATGAAGCCAGCGAACTGGCGCGTCTGGCGGCTCCGGTCCTGCACGCACGCACCCTTCAACCGGTCTCCGGTAGCGATATCGATCTGCAGCTGCGCTGTAGCTACACGCCTGAGCAAGGCTCCACGCGCATTGAGCGCGTGCTGGCGTCTGGCACCGGCGCGCGTATTGTCACCAGCCATGATGATGTCTGCCTGATTGAGTTCCAGGTGCCCGCCGGTCAGGATTTCAAGCTGGCGCACAAGGAGCTGGATCTTATCTTTAAACGCGCCCAACTGCGCCCGCTGGCGGTTGGCGTACATGCCGACCGTAAGCTGCTGCAGTTCTGCTATACCTCGGAAGTGGCCGACAGCGCGCTGCGCCTGCTCGATGAAGCCGGTCTGCCGGGCGAGCTGCGTCTGCGTCAGAAACTGGCGCTGGTGGCAATGGTCGGGGCTGGTGTCAGCCGTAACCCGCTGCACTGCCACCGTTTCTGGCAGCAGCTGAAAGGGCAGCCTGTCGAGTTTACCTGGCAGTCTGAAGAGGGGATTAGCCTGGTGGCGGTGCTGCGCGCAGGCCCGACGGAAAGCCTGATTCAGGGCCTGCATCAGTCTCTTTTCCGGGCAGAAAAACGTATTGGCCTGGTCCTGTTTGGTAAAGGCAATATCGGCTCGCGCTGGCTGGAGCTGTTTGCCCGTGAACAGAGCACGCTCTCAGCCCGCACCGGCTTTGAGTTTGTCCTCGCTGGCGTGGTGGACAGCCGCCGCAGCCTGCTTAACTACGACGGTCTGGATGCCAGCCGCGCGTTGGCCTTTTTCAACGATGAAGCCGTTGAGCAGGACGAAGAGTCGCTGTTCCTGTGGATGCGCGCTCATCCGTATGATGATTTAGTGGTGCTGGACGTAACCGCCAGCGAGCAGTTGGCCGATCAGTACCTCGATTTTGCCAGCCATGGTTTCCACGTCATCAGTGCGAATAAGCTGGCCGGTGCCAGCAGCAGCGACAAATATCGTCAGATTCACGATGCGTTCGAGAAAACGGGCCGTCACTGGCTGTACAACGCTACCGTCGGCGCGGGTCTGCCGGTGAACCATACCGTGCGCGACCTGATTGACAGCGGCGATACCATTCTGGCGCTGAGCGGTATTTTCTCCGGCACGCTCTCCTGGCTGTTCCTGCAGTTTGACGGCACCGTGCCGTTTACCGATCTGGTCGATCAGGCCTGGCAGCAGGGGCTGACGGAGCCGGACCCGCGCGTTGACCTGGCGGGGAAAGACGTGATGCGTAAGCTGGTTATCCTTGCGCGCGAAGCCGGTTATGACATCGAGCCCGATCAGGTGCGGGTGGAATCGCTGGTGCCTGCGCACTGTGAAGAGGGCTCTGTGGATCACTTCTTTGAGAATGGCGAAGAGCTGAACGAACAGATGCTGCAACGTCTGGAGGCCGCTCGTGAACTGGGGCTGGTTCTGCGCTACGTGGCGCGTTTCGATGCCAACGGAAAAGCGCGGGTTGGCGTTGAAGCCGTCCGCGAGGAGCATCCGCTGGCGGCGCTGCTGCCGTGCGATAACGTCTTTGCCATCGAGAGCCGCTGGTACCGCGATAATCCGCTGGTCATCCGCGGCCCGGGTGCCGGCCGCGACGTGACCGCTGGTGCCATTCAGTCGGATATTAACCGCCTGGCGCAGCTGCTCTAATCCTGCCTCTGCCCGAGACCAGACCGGCGTCTGGTCTCGGAGTATCAATGCGCCGCAAAGACCTCTTTGGCGGCGAACAGGCCATTTAAGGCCGCCGGGAATCCGGCATACACCGCCATCTGCATGATGACTTCGATAATCTCCTCCTGCGACAAACCGACGTGCAACCCGGCGGCAATATGCACTTTTAGCTGCGGTGCGGCATTGCCCAGCGCGGTTAAGGCGGCAATGGTGGCGATTTCACGGCTGCGTAAATCGAGCCCCGGGCGGGCGTAAATATCGCCAAACGGGAATTCAATCAGGTAGCGGGCAAAGTCCGGGGCGATGGCCTGTAGGCTTTTGACGACGGCATCGCCGCCTTTACCGTCAACGCGCTGCAACATGTCCAGGCCGGTGGTATAACGCTCTGATGTCATGATCTTTCCTCATAATGATGGTGGGTTGGGAAGAAGGTTAGAGGCGTTGATCGGACTTGAGTAATACCCTTTTCGTGATACCTTTCAGGTATGACAAGTTCACGTTTACAGACTCTTGATATTCGCCTGCTGCGCTATTTTGCCGTGGTGGCGGAAGAGAATAATATCAGCCGGGCGGCGCAGCGGTTGTTCATCTCACAGCCGCCGCTGAGCCGCCATATCCGTCATCTGGAAACGCTGTTGGGCGTGACGCTCTTTGTCCGCCATACCAAAGGGCTGATTCTTACCGCAGAGGGTGAGCGGGTGCTGGAGCTTATTCGTCCGCTTCTGGCGCTGCAGGAGACGACGCTGAGTGCGCTAGGCCAGCTGTCCGATGACCGGCAGCAGCCCTTACGTCTGGGGCTGACGACCGCCTTTGAGCAGGGTATTTTTGCGTCTCTGGAATCGGCGTTGGGTCGCCAGGCCCGTGCGCTTTCCCTCCTTCGCCACTCGTCGCCTGCCCTTGCCCGGCAAGTGCGCAAAGGCAAGCTGAACGCTGCGCTGGTTGCGCTGCCGCTGGACGCCGATGGGTTAACGCTTTCTCCTTTGCCCTATCATGAAGCGCTGATTGCGGCGCTACCCGCGTCATGGCCGGAATCCGCAATCCCCCGGCTGGTCTTAAAACACCTGAATCATCGGCCGCTGTTTTGGTTCAGGCGCGAACGTAATCCGGCCTTTTTTGACGCAACCCGGCGTATTTTTGACCGTATTGGCTACGTGCCGGCGTATGTGGAGGAGCCTGCTGAGCATGACGTCCTGTTGGCGCGCATCGCACGCGGAGAAGGGATGATTTTGCTGCCGGCGTCATTTGCCGCGATACAGCGTCAGGGGGTGGTATTTCATCCTCTGGAGGAGACTCGCTTGCGTTTGTCGCTGGGATTACTGACGCGACCGGAAGATGAAGCTTTGCGCGCGTGGTTGCTGCCGTTTATTGAGGAATCATTATCTTAGCGTTGAGCGACATGAGTTAATCTCATCTTCACTGAATATTCCTCACTCTTTACGCTGATTTTTCTATTGACGCCCGCTCTCTTTTCCGTCATTTTTACATCTGGACGTCTAAACGTATAGAAGTTCGCAACACAACAAACAATAAAATGCGATTGATGAGGTAAGGTATGAGCTTTTTTCACGCCAATCAGCGGGAAGCCCTGAATCAGAGCCTGGCAGAAGTGCAGGGCCAGATTAACGTGTCCTTTGAATTCTTTCCGCCGCGCACCAGTGAAATGGAGCAAACCTTGTGGAAGTCCATCGATCGCTTAAGCAGCCTGAAGCCAAAGTTTGTCTCGGTGACCTATGGCGCCAACTCCGGCGAGCGCGATCGTACCCATAGTATCATTAAGGGTATTAAAGAACGTACCGGTCTGGAAGCGGCACCGCATCTGACCTGTATTGACGCCAGCCGCGATGAACTGCGCGCGATCGCCGAAGACTACTGGAACAACGGTATTCGCCACATCGTTGCCCTGCGCGGCGACCTGCCGCCGGGTAGCGGTAAGCCTGATATGTATGCGGCGGACCTGGTGACGCTGTTGAAAGAGGTCGGAGATTTTGATATTTCCGTTGCGGCCTATCCTGAAGTTCACCCGGAAGCCAAAAGCGCGCAGGCCGATCTGCTGAACCTGAAGCGGAAAGTCGAAGCCGGCGCGAACCGCGCGATTACCCAGTTTTTCTTTGACGTTGAAAGCTATCTACGCTTTCGCGATCGCTGCGTGTCTGCCGGGATCGATGTCGAAATTATCCCGGGCATCCTGCCGGTTTCTAACTTCAAACAGGCGAAAAAGTTTGCCGACATGACCAACGTGCGTATTCCAACGTGGATGTCAAAAATGTTCGAGGGTCTGGATAACGATGCGGAAACTCGCCAGCTGGTCGGTGCCAACATTGCGATGGACATGGTGAAAATTTTAAGCCGTGAAGGGGTGAAGGATTTCCACTTCTACACGCTGAACCGTGCCGAGATGAGCTACGCCATCTGTCACACCCTGGGCGTGCGTCCGGCGGTATAAAAAATGGCCCTCATCGAGGGCCATTATGCTTATTCCCATTCATGCAGAAAACGCTGCCCGTACTGATCGGCGACCAGCAGCGCGGCGTAGACTTCATCAGCGGTCGCGCCGCCGGGCATATTGTGGATAGTTTCTCCCTCTGCGCAGGCTGCTTCCGCGACGGTACGCATTTTGCCGGGAATATCTCCTTTAATATCCAGCTGTGCCAGGGTGACAGGCAGCCCGACGCTGTGACACAGCGCGGCGACGGTTTCAATCTCTTCCAGCGGGGCATTTTCCAGCACCAGCTGCGTCAGCGTCCCGAAGGCGACCTTTTCACCGTGATAGTAGTGATGCGCGTCCGGAATGGCGGTAAGGCCGTTATGGATCGCATGCGCTGCTGCCAGCCCGCCGCTTTCAAAACCCACCCCGCTCAGATAGGTGTTGGCTTCGATAACTTTTTCCAGCGCCGGCGTGACGACATGCTGCTCCGCCGCCAGCATCGCTTTTTCACCTTCTGCAATCAGCGTGTTGTAGCACAGCTCAGCCAGCGCCAGCGCCGCCTGAGTGCATTTGCCTCCGGCCATTGTCGTGGCGCCGCTGCGTGAACAGGCGCGGGCTTCAAACCAGGTAGCCAACGCATCGCCGATACCCGCTGCCAGCAAGCGCGGCGGAGCGCCTGCGACGATTTGCGTATCGACAATCACCATGTTCGGGTTGCGCGGCAGCATCAGATAGCTGTCAAACTCGCCTTCGTCGGTATAGATAACGGAGAGGGCGCTGCAGGGGGCGTCCGTTGAGGCAATGGTCGGGGCAATCACTACCGGAAGATTCATAAAGTAGGCTAATGCTTTCGCGGTATCCAGCGTTTTTCCGCCGCCGATTCCCAACACGGCATTGCAGCGGGCAGCGCCGGCGATTTCGCGTAAGCGATTGATTTCATTATGCGAGCATTCACCGCCAAACGGCACGATTTCAGCAGCCAGACCCGCATCGGTCAGGCTTTTTCGCAGCTTTTCTTCGGCAAAACCCAGTACAAACTTGTCGCCAACAATGAGCCAGCGTTCGGCCAGCGGTTTGAGATAGTTGCCAAGGCGGGTGATAGCATTCGCGCCCTGAATATATTTGCCTGGGGATTGAATAATGCGATCCATTTCTATTCCTCCTGGTTGATCGTGGCGCCGCCCTCTGGCGACGCGACAATCGGGTTACAGGTTCAGATTGCCAAAAGCGTTATTCCAGTCTTGCTCAAACTTCTCTATGGCTGACTCTACCGCGGGGGTGCCGAGCATTTGTTGCGCTACGTCTAAGGGAAGGGTGATAGCTTCACAGCCGGTCAGCAGGCAATCCAGCGCCTGACGTGGAGTTTTAAAGCTGGCGGCCAGCACTTTGCTCCCCGGCGCGTGCTGCTCCAGCAGGGATTGCAGCTCCTGCACCATGCGAATACCGTCACCCCCCTGGGCATCGACGCGGTTGACGTAAGGGGCAACATATTTTGCGCCCGCCAGCGCTGCCAGCAGCCCCTGCGCGGCGCTATAGACCGCGGTACCCAGCGTCGGGATGCCTTCTTTCTTCAGTAATTTGATAGCGGCGAGGCCTTCAGCGGTGACCGGGATTTTAACCACGATGCCCGGAACGGCGTTGCTCAGCCGTTTGGCTTCCGCCACCATGCCTTCAGCATCGCGGCTCATCGTCTGGGCAAACAGCGTGCCATCAGGTCCGATGGCCTTTTGCAGACGCGGGAGAACATCCCAGATCGGCGTTTTGCCTGCGGCGATAATGCTCGGGTTGGTGGTCACTCCGGCCAGCGGATAGATTCGTGCCAGACGTTCAACTTCTGCTACGTTCGCGGTGTCCAGATAGAGTTCCATAGCCTTTCCTCAATTCTCAATTCAGTGATGTTGAGGTAAGGATACGGCTTCTCCTCGGCGGGTCGCCAGATGACAAATTTGCCAAAAACTGGATAAATGTACGCATTGCGGGTAAGGATGATTTAGATCACATTTTCCAGCTATATCTGGCGAGCCTGGGCAGGAGGATCGTAAAAACGCGATGGCTTACTTACAAAAATCTAGTTTCTGCTTAGCGCGGTTTCTCCGTCAGCTGGCTGTGATACTGGCGGCGATACTCGGAGGGGGAACGCTCGGTATTCTTGCGAAACAGACGGCAGAAATAGTTGCTGTCGACAAAACCGCAGGCGTGAGCGACATCTTTGATTTTCATGTCGTGGCCTTTTAACAGCATTCGGGCCTGCTCAAGTCGGATGTGATTCAGATACTCGTTAAACCCCATGGTCCCGCATTTCTGGAACAGATGGGAGAGATAGTTTGGCGAGAGATAAAATTCCTGTGCCACCGATTCGCGGGTTAACGGTTCGGCAAAGCGAGCGTCGATATATTTGCGGATCGCTTCAAAGAGCGCCTGACTTCGGGAGGCGGTTTGCACCTGGCTACCAAGCAGATCGGCGCAGTGGCTCAGCAGGCTGATAACGATGTATCTCGCGGTGTGCTGTTCCTGCGGTTGCATCTGCATCTCATTGAGCGCCTGGAGCAGGAAGGAGCCTGTCCGGGGGCCGCGGCGTGGTACCTGAAGCTTATCCTCAACATTCAACATACTGCCGTTCCAGCGCGTCAGGGCGAGCTCTAACTGCTGCTTGCCAAACACAATGCTCAGGACGGTACAGGGCGACTGCCAACGGGGAGAATGCCATCCGCCGGCGTGAATAAACAGCACGTCGTGCCGGGACAGCACGGGCGGATCGGCTTTGATGCCGGGATCGTGAAGCTGGCCATCAAGCATGATTTCGAGGCGTGGGAAATCCGCCCTCTGCACGTTACCGGATGCCGGGCGGCCGTCGGTGGCAAATCGGATCTGCCGGATCGTCGCCGGGCTTTTGATTAACGCGTCGATGTGTTGATTGAGATCGGTATCCATTCTTGCTCCGTAGAAGGCGCCACATTTTTATCATACCGGACAGCGCGAAAAGGGTAAAAGTCAGTGGGGCAATGAGGGGAAATCATATTGCAGCTTATATATGATATGTTATATCGTAACATATCATTGCAAATGTTAACTCAGGAGAGAGTGATGACCAAAATGATTTCTGCCCTTGCGCTGGGTGTTGGCATGCTGTTAGCCAGCGCTCAGACCTTTGCCCACGGCCACCATAGCCATGGCCCCGCGTTAACGGAGGCGGAGGTTAAGGCCAGCGAAGGTATTTTTGCCGATGCGGACGTTAAGGATCGGGCGCTTAGCGACTGGGATGGGATCTGGCAGTCGGTGAATCCGTATCTGCTGAATGGGGATTTGGATCCGGTGCTGGAGCAAAAAGCCAAAAAAGCGGGCGGCAAGAGCGTGGCGGAATATCGGGAATATTATAAGAAAGGCTATGCCACTGATGTGGACCAGATTGGGATCGAAGATAACGTGATGGAGTTTCACGTTGGCAAAACCGTTAATGCCTGTAAATACACCTATTCCGGCTATAAGATCCTGACCTATGCTTCCGGCAAGAAAGGCGTGCGCTATCTGTTCGAATGCCAGCAGGCGGAATCAAAAGCGCCGAAATTTGTTCAGTTCAGCGATCATATTATCGGACCGCGCAAATCACAGCATTTCCATATCTTTATGGGCAATGACTCGCAGGAGGCGTTACTGAAAGAAATGGACAACTGGCCGACCTATTATCCTTATGCTCTGCATAAAGAGCAGATTGTCGACGAAATGCTGCACCATTAATAAAAATCCCCGGTCGCGTGAGGCTGACCGGGGAAAGCGTAACCGGATCAGGCGCGATCCGGTTTTTCCCGGTAAATATCGTCTTACCGGGAACGGCTGATAGATTAGCCCGTGTTGCGCATACCTGCGGCAACGCCCGCAATCGTGACCATCAGCGCTTGTTCAACGCGCGGATCCGGCTCTTTACCTTCTTCTTCCGCCAGACGTGAACGGTGCAGCAGTTCTGCCTGCAGGACGTTCAGCGGGTCGGTATAGATGTTACGCAGCTGGATAGACTCGGCGATCCACGGCAGGTCGGCCATCAGGTGGGAGTCGTTTGCAATATCGAGCACCACTTTGATCCCGTTGGATAGCAGCTCACGCAGCTCCGCGCCCAGTTCCCATAGCTCCGGTTTCACCAGACGCTGATCGTAGTATTCCGCCAGCCACAGGTCAGCCTTCGAGAACACCATTTCCAGCATGCCCAGACGGGTAGAGAAGAACGGCCAGTCGCGACACATGGTTTCCAGCTCGCTCTGCTTGCCATCTTCCACCACTTTTTGCAGCGCGGTACCTGCGCCCAGCCAGGCCGGCAACATCAGACGGTTCTGGGTCCAGGCGAAAATCCATGGAATGGCGCGCAGGGACTCGACGCCACCGGTAGCGCGACGTTTTGCCGGACGCGAGCCGAGCGGCAGTTTACCCAGTTCCTGCTCCGGCGTCGCGGAGCGGAAATAAGGGACAAAGTCTTTATTTTCACGCACGTAGCCGCGGTACATTTCACAGGAAATGTCGGAGAGCTCGGCCATGATGTGACGCCATTCCGGTTTGGGTTCCGGCGGCGGCAGCAGGTTGGCCTCCAGCACGGCGCTGGTGTACAGCGACAGACTGCTGATGGTGACTTCCGGCAGACCGTACTTAAAGCGAATCATCTCGCCTTGTTCCGTCACGCGCAGGCCGCCTTTCAGGCTTCCCGGGGGCTGAGAAAGCAGCGCCGCGTGCGCCGGGGCGCCGCCGCGACCGATGGAACCCCCACGACCGTGGAACAGCGTCAGTTCAATACCGGCTTTTTCGCAGGTCTTGATCAGCGCGTCCTGTGCCTGATACTGCGCCCAGGAGGCGGCCATCACGCCGGCGTCTTTCGCTGAGTCGGAATAGCCAATCATGACCATCTGTTTGCCCTGAATAAAGCCGCGGTACCAGTCGATGTTCAGCAGCTGGGTCATGACGTCATTGGCGTTGTTCAGATCGTCCAGGGTTTCAAACAGCGGCGCAACCGGCAGGGCGAAGCCAATACCGGACTCTTTCAGCAGCAGGTGAACTGCCAGCACGTCGGATGGAGTCTTCGCCATGGAGATCACGTAAGCGGCGATGGATCCGTGCGGCGCTTCGGCGATCACTCGGCAGGTGTCGAGCACTTCGCGGGTTTCATTGCTCGGCTCCCACTGACGTGGCAGCAGCGGGCGTTTGGAGTTCAGTTCGCGGATCAGGAAAGCCTGTTTGTCGGCTTCTGACCAGCTTTCGTAATCGCCGATACCGAGATAACGGGTCATCTCTCCCAGTGCTTCGGTATGGCGGGTGCTTTCCTGACGAATATCGATACGCACGAGCGGTACGCCGAACGATTTCACGCGGCGCAGGGTATCGAGCAGTTCGCCGTTGGCAATAATGCCCATGCCGCAGGACTGCAGCGACTTATAGCAGGCATAAAGTGGTTCCCACAGCTGTTCGTTCTGGGTAATCAGGCCGGCAGGTTTCGGCAGCTTCTGTCCTTTCAGGCGAGCTTCCAGCCAGGCCTGCGTTTCCATCAGCTGGGTACGCAGTTTTTTCATCAGATAACGATACGGTTCCTGCGCGCCTTCCGCGCCGGCCAGCTCCCGCAGTTCGTCGGTACATTCGACCATCGACAGTTCGGAAATCAACAGCTGAATATCTTTCAGGAACAGGTCGGTGGCTTTCCAGCGGCTCAGCAGCAGCACCTGACGGGTGATATCGGCGGTCACATTCGGGTTACCGTCGCGGTCACCGCCCATCCAGGAGGTAAAGCGCACCGGTACAAAGTCAACCGGCAGCTGATAGTTGAGGTTCTCTTCCAGCTGTTCGTTCAGCTCACGCAGGTAGTTTGGTACCCCTTCCCACAGGCTGTTTTCAACTACGGCAAACCCCCATTTCGCTTCATCAACTGGGGTCGGGCGGTACTTACGGATTTCATCCGTATGCCATGACTGGGCGATCAGCTGGCGCAGACGGCGCATCAGCTGATGGTGTTCGTAATCCGCGATATCTTTATTATCAAGCTGCTTCAGGCAGTTGTTCACTTCCACCATTTTGTGGATCAGCGTACGGCGGGTGATCTCGGTGGGGTGAGCGGTTAATACCAGCTCCAGAGACAGGGACTCCACCGCTTTTTTAATGGTATCTTCGTTGAGATGGGGTTGGTCTTTGAGTTTTCTCAGGGTGCGGGCAATCACTTCCGGATTGCTGGCCGCTTCGCCGTTTGGCGAAATACTGTGGTACTGCTCCGCCGTATTCGCCAGGTTCAGGAACTGGCTGAAGGCGCGAGCGACCGGCAGCAGCTCGTCGTTGGACAAGTTTTGCAGCGTGGTGAGCAATTCCTGGCGATTGGCTTCATTGCCGGCGCGAGAAGACTTGGACAATTTACGGATAGTTTCGACACGATCAAGAATGTTCTCTCCCAGTGCATCCTTGATGGTATCGCCTAGCACCTTACCGAGCATACTGACATTACTACGCAAAGCGGAATATTGTTCGTTCATGTTACCCCAGACACCCCATCTCATTTTATTTTGTTATACCCGGCACTCTGCAACGTTGAGCGGCGGATAAGCAGCCGTCTTTTATAAAGCCACGTAAAAACCCCCACGTCAATTGTTGCGAAATCGCTTCAGCAAACGAATAAATGGCGGCAATTTGCGAAATTTAACTCAGACGTCGCTTGATAAGCGTTGCTTATGGAAATGTGACCAGAATCACCGTCCCGCCCCAGGAAAAGAGGCGGGATCCGCAGGCTTTAGTGCCAGCAGAAATGGTGGACAACCTGCGTAATCAGCTCACGGGTCGGCTTGATAAAGCGGGTTTCCAGATATTCATCCGGCTGGTGGGCCTGGTTAATGGAGCCAGGACCTAAAACCAGCGTCGGGCAGAGCGTCTGGATAAACGGCGCTTCGGTGCAGTAGTTCACGACTTCAGTTTGTGCGCCGAGGAGCTTTTCAACAACCTGAACCAGCCGGTGGTCCGGCGGGCATTCGTAGCCCGGAATCGGCGGATGCAGCTCGGAGACGGTCAGGCGACCCGGCCAGCGCTCGCTAACCGGTGCCAGCGCTTCATCCAGCAGTCCGTTGAGATCGTTGAGCGTCATGCCCGGAAGTGGGCGAATATCCATATGCAGCTCGCAGCAGGCGCAGATGCGGTTTGAGGCGTCGCCGCCATGGATAGCCCCGAGGTTGAGCGTCGGATACGGTACGGTGAAGGCATCGTAGTGATAGCGCTCTTTCAGCGAGTCGCGCAGCTGCATGATGCGACCAATGGCATCGTGCATCAGCTCAATGGCGTTGACGCCGCGCGCCGGATCGCTGGAGTGGCCGGACTGCCCCTGGATACGGATGGCGTTGGACATATGGCCTTTGTGCGCGCGTACCGGCTGCAGAGAGGTGGGTTCACCGATGATGGCGCAATCCGGGCGCAACAGGGTCGTTTCGGCAAAGTAACGGGCGCCGGCCATGCTGGTCTCTTCATCGGCGGTAGCCAGGATGTAGAGCGGTTTTTTCAGCTGACTGACATCGACATCGCGCAGGGCATCAAGAATAAAGGCAAAAAAGCCTTTCATGTCGGCGGTGCCGAGGCCGTACAGCTTGTTTTCGTGCTCGGTGAGGGTGAAAGGATCGCGGGTCCAGCGGCCGTCATCAAAAGGAACGGTATCCGTATGTCCGGCGAGGAGCAGGCCGCCAGCGCCGTGGCCGGTGCTGGCCAGCATATTGAATTTGTTGCGCGTATCCGGCACCGGCTGCACTTCGACATTGAAGCCAATTTCGCGGAACCAGCCGGCGAGTAAATTGATTAAAGTCTCATTACTTTGATCCAGCGCCTCTTCGGTTGCGCTGATAGAAGGTGTGGCGATCAATGCGCGGTAAATCTCGATAAAGGGTGGTAAATTGTTTTTCATTGTTGACACACCTCGGGTCATGATAGTATCAATATTCATGCAGTATTAGTGAATAAAAATACATTATCGTTGAGCGTAAGAAAACCCATAAAGTGTAGGGAAAGTGCTTACGGCTTAACAGGGTGAGGAAGAGAAATGCTTCCTGGACAAATATGACGTAAGAAGGTGAAGAGCCCCGATGTTGAAGACGCTGATTGTGGGTGCCAGCGGTTATGCCGGCGCAGAGCTAGTGACCTATGTAAATCGCCATCCTCATATGACCATAACCGCTTTGACGGTCTCCGCGCAAAGTAATGATGCAGGGAAATTCATTTCCGATTTGCATCCGCAGCTGAAAGGCATTGTGGATTTACCGCTGCAGCCGATGTCAGATATCAGCGAATTTAGCGCCGGGGTGGATGTCGTCTTCCTCGCTACCGCCCATGAAGTGAGCCACGATCTGGCGCCGCAGTTCCTTGCCGCAGGCTGCGTGGTATTCGACTTATCCGGCGCCTTCCGCGTAAACGACGCTGCGTTCTACGAAAAATATTACGGCTTTACTCATCAGCATCCGGCCCTGCTTGAGCAGGCGGTGTATGGCCTGGCAGAGTGGAGCGTCGACAAACTGAAAGAGGCGAATCTGGTCGCCGTACCGGGCTGCTATCCGACGGCGGCTCAGCTGTCGCTGAAGCCACTGATCGATGCGGACCTGCTGGATCTTAGCCAGTGGCCGGTGATCAACGCGACCAGCGGCGTCAGCGGTGCGGGTCGTAAAGCGGCCATCGGCAATAGCTTCTGTGAAGTCAGCCTGCAGCCGTATGGTGTGTTCAACCATCGCCATCACCCGGAAATCTCGACCCATCTTGGCGCAGAGGTGATTTTTACGCCTCATCTCGGCAACTTTAAACGTGGGATTCTGGAAACCATTACCTGCCGCCTGAAGCCAGGCGTCAGCAAAGAGCAGGTTGCCGGAGTGTTCCAGCAGGCGTATGCCGATAAGCCATTGGTACGTTTATACGATAAAGGCGTGCCCGCATTGAAAAACGTCGTAGGTCTGCCATTCTGTGATATCGGTTTTGCGGTTCAGGACCAGCATATTATCGTGGTGGCGGCGGAAGATAACCTGCTGAAAGGCGCGGCGGCGCAGGCAGTCCAGTGCGCGAATATTCGTTTCGGCTTCGCTGAAACGCAGTCTCTTATTTAAGGTGTGATGATGAACCCATTAATTATCAAACTCGGCGGCGTTTTACTCGACAGCGAAGAAGCGCTGGAGCGTCTGTTTACCGCGCTGGTCAATTATCGTGAAACGCATCATCGCCCGCTGGTTATTGTGCACGGCGGCGGCTGTGTGGTGGATGAGCTGATGAAGCAACTCAACCTGCCGGTGAACAAGAAAAACGGTCTGCGGGTGACGCCTGCGGATCAGATCGACATTATTACCGGTGCGCTGGCGGGAACTGCGAATAAGACGCTGCTGGCATGGGCGAAGAAACACCATATTGCGTCCGTTGGCCTGTTCCTTGGCGATGGTGACAGCGTGAAGGTCACTCAGCTTGATGAAGAGCTGGGCCACGTTGGCCTGGCGCAGCCGGGATCGCCAGCGCTGATTAACACGCTGCTGGCGGGCGGCTACCTGCCGGTGGTCAGTTCGATCGGCGTGACCGATGAAGGGCAACTGATGAACGTGAACGCTGACCAGGCGGCCACTGCGCTGGCGGCGACCCTTGGCGCGGATCTGATTCTGCTTTCCGATGTCAGCGGTATTCTTGATGGTAAAGGCCAGCGCATCGCGGAAATGACCGCGGCGAAGGCGGAGCAGCTGATCGAACAAGGCATTATCACTGATGGCATGATCGTCAAGGTGAATGCCGCGCTGGATGCGGCGCGGACGCTGGGCCGTCCGGTGGATATCGCCTCCTGGCGCCACGCGGAACAGCTGCCGGCATTGTTTAATGGCACGCCTATCGGCACGCGTATTCTGGCTTAATATTTCATGCCCGGCGGCGTATTGTTTGCCGGGCCTACAAGACTGTAGGTCGGGTTAGCGAAGCGTCACCCGGCAGAACTAAACGAATTTAAGGAAATGGTTATGGCACTTTGGGGCGGGCGTTTTACTCAGGCAGCAGATCAGCGGTTCAAGCAGTTCAACGACTCTTTGCGCTTTGACTATCGTCTGGCGGAGCAGGATATCGTTGGCTCTGTCGCCTGGTCTAAAGCGCTGGTGACGGTGGGCGTTCTGAGTGCCGCTGAGCAGCAGCAGCTGGAAGAGGCATTAAGCGTGCTGCTGGAAGAGGTGCGGGCAAATCCGCAGCAAATTCTTGCAAGCGATGCGGAAGATATCCACAGTTGGGTGGAAGGTAAACTGATCGACAAAGTGGGCCAACTGGGTAAAAAATTGCATACCGGTCGTAGCCGTAACGATCAGGTCGCAACCGACCTGAAGCTGTGGTGTAAAGATACCGTCGCGGAGCTGCTTTCTGCGAACCGCCAGCTGCAAAGCGCGCTGGTGGATACGGCGCAGAACAACCAGGATGCCGTTATGCCGGGTTATACCCACCTGCAGCGTGCGCAGCCGGTGACGTTCGCCCACTGGTGCCTGGCCTACGTTGAGATGCTGGCGCGCGATGAAAGCCGCCTGCAGGATACCCTCAAGCGTCTGGACGTCAGTCCTCTGGGCTGCGGTGCGCTGGCGGGTACCGCCTATGATATCGATCGCGAGCAGCTGGCCGACTGGCTGGGCTTTGCGTCGGCGACCCGCAATAGCCTGGACAGCGTTTCTGACCGTGACCACGTACTGGAGCTGCTCTCCGATGCGTCGATTGGCATGGTTCACCTGTCACGTTTCGCCGAAGATCTGATTTTCTTTAATACGGGCGAAGCCGGTTTTATTGAGTTATCCGATCGCGTCACCTCCGGTTCCTCGCTGATGCCGCAGAAAAAGAACCCGGATGCGCTCGAACTTATCCGCGGAAAATGTGGCCGCGTTCAGGGCGCCCTGACCGGGATGATGATGACTCTGAAAGGTCTGCCGCTGGCCTACAATAAAGATATGCAGGAAGATAAAGAAGGGCTGTTCGACGCGCTCGATACCTGGCTTGATTGCCTGCATATGGCGGCGCTGGTGCTGGATGGCATTCAGGTCAAGCGTCCGCGTTGCGAAGAGGCGGCGCAGCAGGGCTACGCGAATGCGACCGAACTGGCGGATTATCTGGTTGCGAAAGGGGTGCCGTTCCGTGAAGCGCACCATATTGTCGGGGAAGCGGTTGTTGAAGCGATTGCCCAGGGCAAACCGCTGGAAGATCTGGCGCTGGCCGACCTGCAGAAGTTTAGCGGCGTGATTGCCGACGATGTCTATCCGATTCTGTCGCTGCAATCTTGTCTGGATAAGCGCTCGGCAAAAGGCGGCGTTTCGCCGAAGCAGGTTGCCCAGGCGATTGCTGACGCGAAACAGCGTCTGGTGTAAATCCTCGCCGCCCCTGGATGATTCCAGCGGGATGAGTGAGAAAAGAGGCTCGGGCTATGTCCGGGCTTTTTTATGCAAAAAAAAAGCGGACACAAGGTCCGCAAAAGTTCACGTTGGCTTTAGTTATCTGGTCAGGGAATATGCTGAGGCAATGTCGTGATTTTCTGACTTTCGCCTCGTTTCTGGGTTTATTATTGAACAGAAAACTTGATAGGGATAATCGTTCGTTGCTATGCTATCTATCGCCATGAACTATCATGGCGACGGAGGATGAATAATGAATATTCGCGATCTTGAATACCTGGTTGCGCTAGCCGAGCACCGCCACTTCCGGCGCGCGGCGGACTCCTGCCACGTCAGCCAACCCACGCTTAGCGGACAAATCCGTAAGCTGGAGGATGAACTTGGGGTCATGTTGCTGGAGCGCACCAGCCGTAAGGTGCTGTTTACCCAGGCCGGACTGTTGCTGGTGGATCAGGCGCGTACCGTGTTACGCGAAGTCAAAGTGCTCAAGGAAATGGCAAGTCAACAGGGTGAGACCATGTCCGGGCCGCTGCATATTGGCCTGATTCCGACCATTGGCCCTTACCTGTTGCCACAAATCATACCGATGCTACACCAGACGTTTCCAAAGCTGGAAATGTACCTGCATGAAGCCCAAACGCATCAGCTGCTGGCTCAACTGGACAGCGGCAAGCTTGACTGCGCGATCCTCGCGCTGGTGAAAGAGAGCGAGGCCTTTATCGAGGTACCGCTGTTTGACGAGCCGATGATGCTGGCAATCTACGAAGATCATCCGTGGGCTAATCGCGATCGCGTGCCGATGTCCGATTTGGCCGGGGAAAAACTGCTGATGCTGGAAGATGGCCACTGCCTGCGCGATCAGGCGATGGGGTTCTGTTTTGAGGCCGGTGCGGATGAAGATACGCATTTCCGCGCGACCAGCCTCGAAACGCTGCGCAACATGGTGGCCGCAGGTAGCGGTATTACGCTGCTGCCGGCGTTAGCGGTGCCGCAGGAGAGAAAACGCGATGGCGTGGTCTATATTCCGTGCATTAAGCCGGAACCGAGACGAACCATCGGGTTAGTTTACCGCCCCGGCTCCCCGCTGCGCAGCCGCTACGAACATCTGGCGGAGGCCATCCGCAGCACCATGGATGGCCATTTCGACAAAGCGTTAAAACAGGCGGTTTAAGCCATTTAACGCAGCAACCCGATAGGCTTCCGCCATGGTTGGGTAGTTAAAGGTGGTGTTGACGAAGTACTCAATGGTGTTGCCACCACCTTTTTGCTCCATAATCGCCTGGCCGATATGAATAATCTCGGCCGCGCGCTCGCCAAAGCAATGAATCCCAAGGATCTCTTTCGTTTCCCGATGGAACAGGATCTTCAGCGTGCCCACGCTCATGCCGACGATTTGCGCCCGTGCCAGATGTTTAAACTGCGCGCGACCCACTTCGTACGGTACCTTCATGGCAGTCAGCTGCTGCTCCGTTTTACCGACGGAGCTGATTTCCGGGATGGTGTAGATGCCGGTGGGGATATCCTCAATCAGATGGGCAGAAGCCTCACCTTTAATCAGCGCCTGCGCGGCGATGCGACCCTGATCGTAAGCGGCTGATGCCAGACTTGGATAACCGATGACGTCGCCTACGGCATAGATATGCGGCAGCGCGGTCTGATACATGCTGTTGACCTTGAGCTGGCCGCGGCTATCGGTTTTCAGACCAATATTTTCCAGCGCCAGCGAATCGGTGTTACCGGTACGCCCGTTGGCGTACAGCAGGCAATCTGCTTTCAGTTTTTTACCCGATTTCAAATGCATGATCACGCCGTCATCAACGCCTTCAATCTTCTCGTACTCTTCGTTGTGGCGAATAACCACACCGCTGTTCCAGAAGTGATAGGAGAGGGAGTCGGACATCTCTTGATCGAGGAATGCCAGCAGACGATCGCGGGTATTTATCAGGTCCACTTTGACTTCCATACCGCGGAAAATGGACGCGTACTCACAGCCAATCACCCCGGCGCCGTAGATAATGACGTGGCGGGGCTCGTGCTGCAGACTGAGAATAGAATCGCTGTCGTACAGGCGCGGGTGGGAAAAGTCGACATCAGCCGGATGATACGGACGGGAGCCGCAGGCGATGACGAATTTCTCGGCGCTGATCGTCTCGACGGTACCGTCGTGACATTCCAGGGCGAGCGTGTGTTCATCAACAAAGTGCGCGTTGCCCTGCAATATTTCGCAGTGGTTGCGCTCATAGAAACCCTGACGCATATGGGTCTGCTGGTTAATGACGCTGTCGGCATGGTTAAGAATGTCGGCGAAGGAAGAACGAAGAAGACGGGAATGGTCGCTGTAGAGGGGGTTTTGGTTAAACTCGATAATACGACTGACGGCATGGCGGAGGGCTTTCGACGGGATGGTACCCCAGTGGGTACAGCCGCCGCCGACGTTATGATAGCGCTCAATAACGGCGACGCGCGCTCCTTGCTTAACCAGTCCCATCGCAGCACCTTCACCGCCAGGACCGGAACCAATCACTATTGCATCATAATCCCAAGAGTGTGACATGGCATTACTCACCTGTTTTATACATAAAATAAACACGATGATAACATTCGCCGGGCTTTAACCCAATTATCGTTGTGCTTTTTTGCGGCATAAAAGCAGATTCGGCTCGTAAACAATCATTCACAAACCTGGCTAAACCGATTAGTTTTAATCTCTGGTATAGTGCCAACAGGTCTATTGGAAGGATTCAGACATCGTGATGGGCGTAAGAGCACTACAAAAAGAGAAAACCCGACGTTCGCTGGTCGAAGCCGCATTCAGCCAGCTGAGTGCTGAGCGGAGTTTCGCCAGCTTGAGTTTGCGCGAAGTAGCGCGCGAGGCGGGGATTGCACCAACGTCCTTTTATCGCCATTTTCGCGATGTTGACGAACTCGGTCTGACGATGGTCGACGAGAGCGGGCTCATGCTACGCCAGCTGATGCGCCAGGCGCGGCAGCGTATCGCCAAAGGCGGCAGCGTGATTCGCACCTCGGTTTCCACGTTCATGGAATTTATAGGTAATAACCCAAACGCTTTCCGTCTGTTGTTACGGGAACGTTCTGGCACATCCGCGGCGTTTCGTGCCGCCGTGGCGCGTGAAATTCAACATTTCATCGCGGAACTTGCCGATTATTTAGAAATCGAAAACCATATGCCGCGCGCCTTTACCGAAGCGCAGGCTGAAGCTATGGTCACTATCGTTTTCAGCGCCGGCGCTGAGGCGCTGGACGTCAGTCCTGAACAGCGCCGGCAGCTGGAAGAGCGACTGGTACTGCAGCTCAGAATGATCTCGAAAGGCGCGTATTACTGGTATCGCCGCGAACAAGAAAAAATGTCACATCATTCCGAATAACGTGAAGGACGAGCAATGAAACACTCAGTTCAAGATAAAGGTACGCTGCTACTGGCGCTGATCGCTGGTTTATCCATTAATGGAACCTTCGCCGCGCTGTTCAGCTCGATTGTTCCCTTTTCCATCTTCCCGGTGCTGTCTCTGCTGCTGACAGTTTACTGTCTGCATCAGCGCTACCAGAACCGCAGTATGCCCGTGGGCTTGCCTGGCCTGGCGGCGGCCTGCTTTATTCTCGGCGTTCTGCTGTATAGCACCGTGGTACGTGCGGAATATCCGGATATCGGCTCCAATTTCTTCCCGGCCGTGCTGTCGGTGATTACCGTGTTCTGGATCGGCTACCGGATTCGTAACCGTAAGGATACGGCGGCAGAGTAAGCCTCGTTACCCGGCAAACATTGCGTTGCCGGGTGTTTGGTGCTTACTTTTTCGTGAGCAGTACGCCACATTCCATATGATGGGTGTACGGGAACTGATCGAACAGCGCCAGACGCGTGACGTCATGAGTCTGGCTTAAGGTTTCCAGATTCTGGCACAGGGTCTCCGGATTACAGGAGATGTACAGAATACGCGGGTACGCCTGCACCATCTTCTCCGTTTCATTATCCAGCCCGCTGCGCGGCGGATCGACAAAAATCGTCTCACACTGATAGCTTTTCAGGTCAATACCCTGCAGGCGATTAAACTCTCGTACACCGTTCATGGCCTGCGTAAACTCTTCCGCCGCCATACGGATAATCTGCACGTTATCAATATGGTTAGCCGCAATGTTGTACTGCGCCGCCGCGACCGACGGTTTGGCGATTTCCGTTGCCAGTACGCGATCGAAGTTGCGCGCCAGGGCCAGCGAGAAGTTACCATTGCCGCAGTACAGCTCCAGTAAATCTCCCGTCGCCTCTTTGGTGGCGTCCAGCGCCCACTCCAGCATCTGGATATTCATGGCGGCATTCGGCTGAGTGAAGCTGTTTTCTACCTGGCGATAGATCATTTCGCGGCCGGCAACCGGCAGACGCTCATCGATGTAATCTTGATCGAGCTCGATTTTGGTTTTGGTGGCCCGGCCAATCAGATGCACGTTGAGGTTTTTCGCGCGCAGCGCATCGCGCAGAATCTCGGCCTGCTGACGCCACTCATCGTCGAGTTTTTTGTGGTACAGCAGCGATACCACGGCCTGGTTGCTCATGGTCGTCAGATAATCGACCTGGAATAGTTTGTGGCGCAGAACCGGGTTATCGCGCACGCCGTCAAGAATCTCGACCATCAGTTGATTGATGAGCTCACTTGCCGCCGGGAAGCTATCGACGCGAATCCGGGATTTCGTCTGCTGATCGAACATGATGTGGTACAGGTCGTCACCGTCATGCCACAGGCGGAATTCAGCACGCATACGATAATGACTCACCGGCGAACGAAACACCTCCGGAACCGGCGCGGCAAAAGGCACCATCATTTTTTGCAGACGGACGACTTTTTCTGCCAGCTGCGCTTCATATTGTTCGGTCGGAAGGTGTTCTGGGGTCATGATGCATCCTGAATAAAATAAGTACGCGGGGATTGTAGGGAAAGCGCAGGGGATGTCCAGCCCGGATAAGGGATCAAATATAATTATAGAAGTCTGGACATCTATATGTTTCTAATTATAGCATTGTGTAACCGGTCCTGTGAGTTAAAAGGGAACCCAGTGTAAATCTGGGGCTGACGCGCAGCGGTAAGGAAGGTGGGATGAACGCATTATGCAGACACTGCCGATATCAGGTGGGAAGTCCTCATCCATAACACGCCCCAAGCCCGAAGACCTGCCGGAATACGTCGCATTTGGTTTCTATCATCGCGTGCTACTGATGAAACCAGCGGCATCCTTTATATGTTACGGATGCTTTTACAATGATTAAAAAAGCTTCGCTGATGACGGCTCTCTCCGTCACGGCATTTTCTGGCTGGGCGCAAGACAGCAATTCAGATACGTTAGTGGTGACAGCAAATCGTTTTCAACAGCCGGTCAATACGGTTCTTGCACCGACCGATGTGGTCACCCGCGAAGATATCGATCGCTGGCAGGCGAAGGATTTGAATGACGTTATGCGTCGACTGCCGGGGGTGGATATTGCCCAGAACGGGGGAATGGGACAGAGCTCTTCTTTATTTGTCCGCGGTACCGAGGCCAAGCAGGTTCTGGTGCTGATCGATGGCGTTCCCATGCCGCGCCCCGGTATTACAAACAATCCTGACCTCAATCAAATACCGCTTTCTCTGGTACAACGCGTGGAATACATCCGCGGCCCGCGTTCGGCTATTTATGGTTCCGGCGCGATGGGCGGCGTAATTAACGTCATCACCCACTCTGATAAAGAAGAATCTAAGATTACCGCAGGCGTCGGTTCTGAAGGCTATCAGCAATACGACGGCACGCTTCGCCATCGCTTCGGTGATACGGTGGCGACGGTCGCCGGTTCCTATGAGGGCAATAAGGGCTTTAACGTTCAGCCTGACTCGAGCTGGTCTCACGATCAGGATCGCGATGGTTTCCGCAGCAAAGCGTTCTGGGGCGGTCTTGAACATAAATTTAACGATAACCTGAACGGTTTCTTCCGCGGGCGTAGCTATACCAATAATAGCGATTACGATCTGGGCAGCCCGCCATACAGCCCTGCCTACAGTGCAGATGAAGAGCAGCTCTATAACCAGAGCTGGGACGCGGGCCTGACATTCAGCTCCGGGATCTACTCTTCACAACTGATTGCCAGCTATCAGAAGGTCAAAGACTACAACTACAGCAGCATATACGGTCGTTACAATGATGGTACGACGCTCGATCGGATGACTCAGCGTAACCTGCAGTGGGGAAATAACGTTATTGTTGGCCACGGTTCGGTGAGCGCCGGCGTCGACTGGCAACAGCAGCGCCTGACCTCGTCGGATACGGTCATATCGGATACCTACAAGCGTGATAACACCGGCCTGTATTTGACCGGTCAGCAGCAGTTTGGCGATGTTACGCTGGAAGCGTCCGGTCGCGAAGACCATGACGAGCAGTTTGGCTGGCACGGGACCTGGCAGACCACCGCCGGTTGGGAATTCGTGGAAAACTATCGCGTGACCCTCGGCTATGGTACCGGCTTCCTCGCGCCTTCGCTGGGACAGCAGTTTGGTTCGACCCGTTTTGGTATCAGTTCAAACCCGAACCTGAAGCCTGAAGAGTCCCAACAATGGGAAGCCGGGCTTGACGGTCTCACCGGGCCGCTGGACTGGCGCCTGTCTGCGTATCATTACAAGATCACCAATCTGATTACCTATTACTCGGATCCTGTCACCTATGAAGGTGAGTATGACAATATCAATGCCGCAACCATTAAAGGCGTTGAGTGGACCGGTAATATCGACACCGGCATTTTCAGCCACCGCGTCACGTTGCAGTACGTCGACCCGCGTAATGATGACAATGGTGAAGTCCTGGCCAGACGTTCTAAGCGACAGGCGAAGTACCAGCTGGACTGGACAATGTTCAACGTCGATATGGATGTATCGTGGCAGTATTACGGTAAGCGCTACGATAACAACACGTCTCAGTACAATAATACGCAGCGCATTTTGCCAAGCTACAGCACTGTTGATGTTTCTGCCGCGTATCCGATCACCGATCACCTGACAGTTCGTGGTAAAATAGCTAACCTGTTCGATAAAGATTACGAGACAGCTTATGGCTACCAAACTGCAGGACGAGAATACTACTTGTCTGGCAGCTACACCTTCTGATCCACGTCCCACCGTGCTGGTGTTTGACTCCGGCGTCGGTGGGTTGTCGGTTTATCATGAGATTCGGCAGCTTCTGCCGAATCTGCATTATATCTACGCTTTCGATAACGTCGCTTTTCCTTACGGGGAGAAGAGTGAAGAATTTATCGTTGAACGCGTGCTCGAAATTGTCACTGCCGTTCAACAACGTTATCCGCTGGCGCTGGCCGTCATTGCCTGCAACACCGCCAGCACAGTCTCTCTTCCCGCCCTTCGTGAAAAATTCGCTTTTCCTGTCGTGGGAGTCGTCCCGGCGATTAAACCCGCGGCGCGTTTAACGGCGAACGGTATTGTTGGTCTGCTGGCGACGCGTGGAACGGTCAAGCGTCCTTACACCCGCGAGCTGATAAGCCGTTTCGCGAATGAATGTAAGATAGAGATGCTGGGTTCCGCTGAACTCGTTGAGCTGGCGGAAGCGAAGCTGCACGGCGAACCGGTCCCGCTGGAGGAGTTGCGGCGTATTCTGCGCCCGTGGCTGCGAATGGCGGAGCCGCCTGATACGGTTGTGCTGGGCTGCACACATTTCCCTCTCTTACAGGAAGAGCTGCAGCAGGTGCTGCCGGAAGGGACGCGGATGATCGATTCAGGTGCTGCGATTGCGCGTCGTACCGTCTGGCTGCTGGAACATGAAGCGCCAGATGCGAAATCCAGTGATCCGAATATGGCTTATTGCATGGCGCTGACGGCCGAAACTGAACAACTTTTGCCCGTTTTACAGCGTTATGGCTTTGAGACGCTGGAAAAACTGCCACTTTAATCGCGTTTTGCACAAAAAAGAGACGGTTGAAAAGTTTTTTTAAAACAGGGCTTGTCAACGTCTCAGAACTCCCTATAATGCGCCTCCACTGACACGGAACAACGGCACGCAAGCCGCCGGGTCAGCGGGGTTCAGAGATGAACGCCAACGGAGAAAAGCGAAAATAAACGCTTGACTCTGAATGAGGAAAACGTATTATACGGGACCTCGCGACAGAGCGCTCAGCGCCGTCGCACTGCTCTTTAACAATTTATCAGACAATCTGTGTGGGCACTCAAAGTGACATGGATTCTTAACGTCCTCGGACGAAAAATGAATACCAAGTCTCTGAGTGAACACGTAATTCATTACGAAGTTTAATTCACGAGCATCAAACTTAAATTGAAGAGTTTGATCATGGCTCAGATTGAACGCTGGCGGCAGGCCTAACACATGCAAGTCGAGCGGTAGCACAGAGAGCTTGCTCTCGGGTGACGAGCGGCGGACGGGTGAGTAATGTCTGGGAAACTGCCTGATGGAGGGGGATAACTACTGGAAACGGTAGCTAATACCGCATAACGTCGCAAGACCAAAGTGGGGGACCTTCGGGCCTCATGCCATCAGATGTGCCCAGATGGGATTAGCTAGTAGGTGGGGTAATGGCTCACCTAGGCGACGATCCCTAGCTGGTCTGAGAGGATGACCAGCCACACTGGAACTGAGACACGGTCCAGACTCCTACGGGAGGCAGCAGTGGGGAATATTGCACAATGGGCGCAAGCCTGATGCAGCCATGCCGCGTGTATGAAGAAGGCCTTCGGGTTGTAAAGTACTTTCAGCGAGGAGGAAGGCGTTAAGGTTAATAACCTTAGCGATTGACGTTACTCGCAGAAGAAGCACCGGCTAACTCCGTGCCAGCAGCCGCGGTAATACGGAGGGTGCAAGCGTTAATCGGAATTACTGGGCGTAAAGCGCACGCAGGCGGTTTGTTAAGTCAGATGTGAAATCCCCGGGCTCAACCTGGGAACTGCATTTGAAACTGGCAAGCTTGAGTCTTGTAGAGGGGGGTAGAATTCCAGGTGTAGCGGTGAAATGCGTAGAGATCTGGAGGAATACCGGTGGCGAAGGCGGCCCCCTGGACAAAGACTGACGCTCAGGTGCGAAAGCGTGGGGAGCAAACAGGATTAGATACCCTGGTAGTCCACGCTGTAAACGATGTCGACTTGGAGGTTGTTCCCTTGAGGAGTGGCTTCCGGAGCTAACGCGTTAAGTCGACCGCCTGGGGAGTACGGCCGCAAGGTTAAAACTCAAATGAATTGACGGGGGCCCGCACAAGCGGTGGAGCATGTGGTTTAATTCGATGCAACGCGAAGAACCTTACCTACTCTTGACATCCAGAGAACTTAGCAGAGATGCTTTGGTGCCTTCGGGAACTCTGAGACAGGTGCTGCATGGCTGTCGTCAGCTCGTGTTGTGAAATGTTGGGTTAAGTCCCGCAACGAGCGCAACCCTTATCCTTTGTTGCCAGCGATTCGGTCGGGAACTCAAAGGAGACTGCCAGTGATAAACTGGAGGAAGGTGGGGATGACGTCAAGTCATCATGGCCCTTACGAGTAGGGCTACACACGTGCTACAATGGCATATACAAAGAGAAGCGACCTCGCGAGAGCAAGCGGACCTCATAAAGTATGTCGTAGTCCGGATTGGAGTCTGCAACTCGACTCCATGAAGTCGGAATCGCTAGTAATCGTAGATCAGAATGCTACGGTGAATACGTTCCCGGGCCTTGTACACACCGCCCGTCACACCATGGGAGTGGGTTGCAAAAGAAGTAGGTAGCTTAACCTTCGGGAGGGCGCTTACCACTTTGTGATTCATGACTGGGGTGAAGTCGTAACAAGGTAACCGTAGGGGAACCTGCGGTTGGATCACCTCCTTACCTGAAAGAACCTGCCTTTGTAGTGTCCACACAGATTGTCTGATGAAAAATAAGCAGTAAAAAATCTCTGCAGGCTTGTAGCTCAGGTGGTTAGAGCGCACCCCTGATAAGGGTGAGGTCGGTGGTTCAAGTCCACTCAGGCCTACCAAATTCGCTACCGTGCTGCGTTATGGCGATACTCACATACTTCAGTATGCTTCGTATCACCACGCCTTGCCCGATATCGAATTACGGTAAACAGAGAGAGAAATTACGATGGGGTTATAGCTCAGCTGGGAGAGCGCCTGCCTTGCACGCAGGAGGTCTGCGGTTCGATCCCGCATAGCTCCACCATCCTTTACTGCTGCAAAACAAGAAAACTTCAGAGTGTACCTGAAAAGGTATGCTGCGAAGTTTTGCTCTTTAAAAATCTGGATCAAGCTGAAAATTGAAACGACGCACTGTTTCCTTTCTCCGTAATAGGAAAGGAAAAATGGTGTGTTCGAGTCTCTCAAATTTTCGCAACGCGGACTGTTTTACGAAACAGTTTCGGGTTGTGAGGTTAAGCGACTAAGCGTACACGGTGGATGCCCTGGCAGTCAGAGGCGATGAAGGACGTGCTAATCTGCGATAAGCGTCGGTAAGGTGATATGAACCGTTATAACCGGCGATTTCCGAATGGGGAAACCCAGTGTGTTTCGACACACTATCGTTAAGTGAATACATAGCTTAACGAAGCGAACCGGGGGAACTGAAACATCTAAGTACCCCGAGGAAAAGAAATCAACCGAGATTCCCCCAGTAGCGGCGAGCGAACGGGGAGGAGCCCAGAGTCTGAATCAGCGCGTGTGTTAGTGGAACGGTCTGGAAAGTCCGGCGGTACAGGGTGATAGCCCCGTACACTAAAATGCACACGTTGTGAACTCGAAGAGTAGGGCGGGACACGTGGTATCCTGTCTGAATATGGGGGGACCATCCTCCAAGGCTAAATACTCCTGACTGACCGATAGTGAACCAGTACCGTGAGGGAAAGGCGAAAAGAACCCCGGCGAGGGGAGTGAAAAAGAACCTGAAACCGTGTACGTACAAGCAGTGGGAGCCTCTTTATGGGGTGACTGCGTACCTTTTGTATAATGGGTCAGCGACTTATATTCTGTAGCAAGGTTAACCGTATAGGGGAGCCGCAGGGAAACCGAGTCTTAACTGGGCGTTAAGTTGCAGGGTATAGACCCGAAACCCGGTGATCTAGCCATGGGCAGGTTGAAGGTTGGGTAACACTAACTGGAGGACCGAACCGACTAATGTTGAAAAATTAGCGGATGACTTGTGGCTGGGGGTGAAAGGCCAATCAAACCGGGAGATAGCTGGTTCTCCCCGAAAGCTATTTAGGTAGCGCCTCGTGAACTCATCTTCGGGGGTAGAGCACTGTTTCGGCTAGGGGGTCATCCCGACTTACCAACCCGATGCAAACTACGAATACCGAAGAATGTTATCACGGGAGACACACGGCGGGTGCTAACGTCCGTCGTGAAGAGGGAAACAACCCAGACCGCCAGCTAAGGTCCCAAAGTCATGGTTAAGTGGGAAACGATGTGGGAAGGCACAGACAGCCAGGATGTTGGCTTAGAAGCAGCCATCATTTAAAGAAAGCGTAATAGCTCACTGGTCGAGTCGGCCTGCGCGGAAGATGTAACGGGGCTAAACCATGCACCGAAGCTGCGGCAGCGACGCTTATGCGTTGTTGGGTAGGGGAGCGTTCTGTAAGCCGTTGAAGGTGGCCTGTGAGGGTTGCTGGAGGTATCAGAAGTGCGAATGCTGACATAAGTAACGATAAAGCGGGTGAAAAGCCCGCTCGCCGGAAGACCAAGGGTTCCTGTCCAACGTTAATCGGGGCAGGGTGAGTCGACCCCTAAGGCGAGGCCGAAAGGCGTAGTCGATGGGAAACAGGTTAATATTCCTGTACTCGGTGTTACTGCGAAGGGGGGACGGAGAAGGCTATGTTAGCCGGGCGACGGTTGTCCCGGTTTAAGCATGTAGGCGGGAAGTTTAGGTAAATCCGGACTTCTTTTAACGCTGAGGTGTGATGACGAGGCACTACGGTGCTGAAGTAACAAATGCCCTGCTTCCAGGAAAAGCCTCTAAGCATCAGGTAACAACGAATCGTACCCCAAACCGACACAGGTGGTCAGGTAGAGAATACCAAGGCGCTTGAGAGAACTCGGGTGAAGGAACTAGGCAAAATGGTGCCGTAACTTCGGGAGAAGGCACGCTGATGGTAGGTGAAGTGACTTGCTCATGGAGCTGAAATCAGTCGAAGATACCAGCTGGCTGCAACTGTTTATTAAAAACACAGCACTGTGCAAACACGAAAGTGGACGTATACGGTGTGACGCCTGCCCGGTGCCGGAAGGTTAATTGATGGGGTTATCCGTAAGGAGAAGCTCTTGATCGAAGCCCCGGTAAACGGCGGCCGTAACTATAACGGTCCTAAGGTAGCGAAATTCCTTGTCGGGTAAGTTCCGACCTGCACGAATGGCGTAATGATGGCCAGGCTGTCTCCACCCGAGACTCAGTGAAATTGAACTCGCTGTGAAGATGCAGTGTACCCGCGGCAAGACGGAAAGACCCCGTGAACCTTTACTATAGCTTGACACTGAACATTGAGCCTTGATGTGTAGGATAGGTGGGAGGCTTTGAAGTGTGGACGCCAGTCTGCGTGGAGCCAACCTTGAAATACCACCCTTTAATGTTTGATGTTCTAACGTAGACCCGTGATCCGGGTTGCGGACAGTGTCTGGTGGGTAGTTTGACTGGGGCGGTCTCCTCCCAAAGAGTAACGGAGGAGCACGAAGGTTAGCTAATCCTGGTCGGACATCAGGAGGTTAGTGCAATGGCATAAGCTAGCTTGACTGCGAGCGTGACGGCGCGAGCAGGTGCGAAAGCAGGTCATAGTGATCCGGTGGTTCTGAATGGAAGGGCCATCGCTCAACGGATAAAAGGTACTCCGGGGATAACAGGCTGATACCGCCCAAGAGTTCATATCGACGGCGGTGTTTGGCACCTCGATGTCGGCTCATCACATCCTGGGGCTGAAGTAGGTCCCAAGGGTATGGCTGTTCGCCATTTAAAGTGGTACGCGAGCTGGGTTTAGAACGTCGTGAGACAGTTCGGTCCCTATCTGCCGTGGGCGCTGGAGAATTGAGGGGGGCTGCTCCTAGTACGAGAGGACCGGAGTGGACGCATCACTGGTGTTCGGGTTGTCATGCCAATGGCATTGCCCGGTAGCTAAATGCGGAAAAGATAAGTGCTGAAAGCATCTAAGCACGAAACTTGCCCCGAGATGAGTTCTCCCTGACTCCTTGAGAGTCCTGAAGGAACGTTGAAGACGACGACGTTGATAGGTCGGGTGTGTAAGCGTAGCGATACGTTGAGCTAACCGATACTAATGAACCGTGAGGCTTAACCTTACAACGCCGAAGCTGTTTTGGCGAAGAGAGAAGATTTTCAGCCTGATACAGATTATGTCACTGCGCAGGAATGCGGGGTGATGACAGAATTTGCCTGGCGGCGATAGCGCGGTGGTCCCACCTGACCCCATGCCGAACTCAGAAGTGAAACGCCGTAGCGCCGATGGTAGTGTGGGGTCTCCCCATGTGAGAGTAGGGAACTGCCAGGCATCAAATTACGCAGTAAGCTGATGTAAAAATCAGTAGTTGTAGAAAAATTCGGTGGAGCGGTAGTTCAGTCGGTTAGAATACCTGCCTGTCACGCAGGGGGTCGCGGGTTCGAGTCCCGTCCGTTCCGCCACTTATTAAAAGTTAAGCCTGCTAAATTAATTAGCGGGCTTAATAGTAAGAGATTTAGGGGCGTAGCTCAGTTGGTAGAGCACCGGTCTCCAAAACCGGGTGTCGCGAGTTCGAGTCTCTCCGCCCCTGCCATATATAATCCTTTGCTCAGGCAAAGGATTTTTTTTGTCTGTTATTTTCCATCCCCAAAATCTTCCAGCATCCTCCGTCCCTGGAGGTACGCATTATTCCAGTATGTTTGTCTTCAGTATTTCGCGGATCTGTACCTGTTTATCGCTGTTTTGTAGCCAGATAGCGTACAGGGGCCGGGATAGCGTTGTACTGTCCGTCACCGTATGCAGGCCGCTTTTATCCTTTGCCCAGCGTGTCGGTAGCCATGTGCAACCGTTGAGCGCAGCAAGTTGCTGATAGGCCAGTTCAGCGGAACTGGTTGTCAGCAGAGGAACATCATCACTGCCAATTAGTCCGACCTCATTTTGTTGGAAGTCCGGACCCCATTCCAGGCGCAGATAATTCAATTCATTCTTAGTTTTAAATGGCGAGGCGCAGTAGAGTGCCAGGGTGAAATTACCGAGTAACTGGCTGCTTAATTCGTCCATTTTCGGGGATTCTGTCGTGATCAGTAGATCAAGCTGTCGTTCATGTAACTGTTTAACAAGCGATTGTCGCTGTGCAATCCGCGCTTCAAACTGCAGGTTACAGGGCTCTTTGTAGAGCTTCCCCAGCCATCCGTTAAGCATGCATTCCCACAAAGATGCGCTGCCGCCAATTGAAAATTCATTGTGCCGGGAAGCATTCGCAACCTCTTTTCGCGCCGCCTGCCAGGTGTTCATCAGGGTTTCGGCATAAGGAAGGAGTTTATCGCCGGCTGACGTCAGGCGGATGTTATTGCGATGGCGGGTAAAAAGGTTCACGCCAAGCTGGTTTTCCAGCTGACGAATACGAAAGCTGACGGCCGACTGCGTCAGATAAAGCGCCTCTGCTGCTCGTCCAAAGTGGCGAGTTCTGCTCACCTCAAGGAAAGTTTTGAGCAATTCCGTATCCACACTCTTCTCCGCAAAATTATTTGTCGTAATGATTTAAATCTTTTGTTTTACACTCTGTCAAGCGTAACTAATACTCCGCGCCATAAATAGCTCGGCCAAAGAATCAGGAGCGTGTAGGATGGCGGAAAGCTTTATGACGACTAATCGTTTTTTCGATAATAAACATTATCCGCGCGGGTTCTCCCGTCATGGTGATTTCACCATCAAAGAGGCACAACTGCTGGAACAGCATGGTTATGCTCTTAACGAACTGGAACTGGGTAAACGCGAACCTGTCACCGAAGATGAAAAACAGTTTGTTTCGGTATGTCGTGGTGAACGTGAGCCAGCCACGGAAATGGAACGCGTCTGGATTAAGTATATGGCGCGTATTAAGCGGCCTAAGCGTTTTCATACGCTGTCCGGCGGGAAACCGCAGGTTGAAGGCGCTGAAGATTACACCGAAAGCGATGATTAACAAAAAAGGGCGTAAGCCCTTTTTTTATGCCATGAGTTTTTGCAAATGGTTCAGCATCCTGTCTATCGCCCGATAACCTAGGGCCTCCTGCAGGTGGTAGCGCTCAATACAGGGTTCCCCCCCTATGTCGGCGATGGTCCGGGCGACTTTCAGCAGACGCTGCCAGGCGCGGATAGAAAGCCCCAGCTGCGATAGTACCTGTTCCAGCCAGATAGCATCCTCTTTACTGAGCGGACACCAGATTTTCATTTCGTTACTCTCCAGATGGGCATTGAGTTTCTCCTGCCGGGCCAGCTGTTTGTCTCGGGCGGCGAGAACCCGCTTCCTCACGCTGGCGCTATTTTCCACGCCAGAGACTGCCTGGCTGAGCACGCCTGGAGGCGGTAGAGGAATTTCCAGCGAGAGGTCGAACCGGTCGAGGAACGGCCCGGACAGGCGACCCAGATAGCGTAAGGTTTGTTCCGGTGATGCGCGATTATGATGACCCTGGTAATGCCCGGTGGGGCTGGGATTCATAGCCGCAATAAGCTGAAAATGTGCCGGATAGTCAATTTTCGCACGCGTTCGTGAAATATGTATTTTCCCTGACTCTATCGGCTCCCGCAAAGCATCCAACACCCGGCGTTCAAACTCCGGTAGTTCATCGAGAAATAGCACCCCGTTGTGTGCCAGCGAGATCTCTCCGGGTATCGGGATTGAACCACCCCCTACCATTGCCGCGAGAGAAGCGCTGTGATGCGGACTGCGAAACGGCCGCCGGCGCCACTGTTTTGTTGCGCGATGGCGACTCAACAGACTAAGAATGGCGGCGCTTTCGAGCGCCTCTTGATTGCTTAACGGTGGCAGAAGACCTGGCAACCGGCTGGCAAGCATGGTTTTTCCTGTTCCAGGAGGGCCAATTAACAGCAGGTTATGACCCCCTGCGGCAACGATTTCCAACGCCCGTTTTCCTTGCTGCTGGCCAATAACATCGCTCAGATCAGGTAGAGGGTCATCAGGAAGTTCTTCCTCCGGTATGGAAGGATTGAGCGCATGGCGTCCCTCGAGAAAAGCACACACTTCCTGCAGATGCCCGGCGACAAGACACTCGTGGCCCTCAATGAGTCCCACTTCTGCAGCGTTATCCTCGGCGACGATAATTTGTCGCCCGGCTTTTATTGCCTCCATTGCACTGGAGATAGCGCCAGGAACGCCGCGTAGCGCCCCTGTGAGCGCGAGCTCGCCGATAAACTCATATTGATTCAACCTGGACGCATCTAGCTGCTCCGACGCGACCAGAAGCGCGAGAGCGATGGGGAGATCGTATCGCCCGCCTTCTTTTGGCAAATCAGCAGGGGCCAGATTGATGGTGATCTTTTTGGCCGGAAACGTATAGCCGCTGTTAATTATCGCGCTGCGTACCCGGTCGCGAGCCTCTCTTACCGTGGTTTCAGGAAGCCCTACCATGGTTAACCCGGGAAGCCCGTTGCTGATATGTATTTCGATCGTAATAAGTGGGGCACTGATACCGAAAGCAGCCCGTGTGTAAATAATCGCGAGTGACATAATGCCTCCTGAGTACGGGCATTATGTCGGCAGAAAAAGGGGCAGTAATGAGTAAGAAATGTATTTTACACGCCATGTTCCAGCGAATATCACCGGTTATTGTGACATTTCACTCATGATGGAAGCAGCATCGCAGACGGCCATCATGGTGAAATAGCGTATTGCCGGAAACCGCCGCATCGTCATAGAAAAGGGTGATAAATTGAATTTTTTTCATTTTATATTTTTTCTATTAAAAACAATTGTTTTACAAAAAACTGTTAGCGCGATCAGTAAGTGATGTATAAAAAAATCTTGTGTTTATTGTGATGTCTGTGGTAACTCTTTAGGTATTCCTTCGAACAAGAAGCCAGAAAGTACAGAAAATGACAGCCCTTCTACGAGTGATTAGCCTGGTCGTGATTAGCGTGGTGGTGATTATTATCCCACCGTGCGGGGCTGCACTTGGACGAGGAAAGGCTTAGAAATCAAGCCTTAACGAACTAAGACCCCCGCACCGAAAGGTCCGGGGGTTTTTTTATAACTTAAAAATGATAAGCGAGGAGCAGACAATGACGAAAAGCATAAAATTCTGTTTCTCCCGATCTATGACGGGGAACTAACTATGAATGGGGCACAGTGGGTAGTACATGCTTTGCGGGCACAGGGGGTCGACACGGTTTTTGGCTATCCTGGTGGCGCGATTATGCCGGTTTACGATGCATTGTATGACGGCGGCGTGGAACACCTGTTGTGCCGCCACGAGCAAGGAGCGGCCATGGCAGCTATCGGCTATGCTCGCGCCACCGGCAAAACCGGCGTGTGCATCGCCACATCAGGTCCAGGTGCGACGAACCTGATCACCGGCCTGGCTGATGCGTTACTGGACTCTGTCCCTGTTGTCGCCATCACTGGTCAGGTCGCGGCGCCGTTTATCGGCACCGATGCTTTCCAGGAAGTGGACGTCCTTGGTTTATCACTGGCCTGTACGAAACATAGTTTTCTCGTGCAGTCGCTGGAAGAACTGCCGCGAGTGATCGCTGAAGCTTTCCAGGTCGCAAACTCTGGCCGCCCAGGCCCGGTTCTGGTTGATATCCCGAAAGATATCCAGCTGGCGAAGGGTGAGCTTGAACCGTATTTCTCGACGGTTGATAACGACATTGCCTTCCCCCATGCAGAAGTTGAGCAGGCGCTGCAGATGTTAGCTGCCGCGCAAAAACCGATGCTGTACGTCGGCGGTGGCGTGGGCATGGCGCAGGCGGTGCCTGCGTTGCGCGAATTTATCGCCATTACGCAAATGCCGGCCACCTGCACGCTGAAAGGTCTGGGGGCCGTTGATGCGGCCTATCCGTACTATCTGGGCATGCTGGGGATGCACGGCACCAAAGCGGCCAATCTGGCGGTACAGGAATGTGACCTGCTGATCGCCGTTGGCGCCCGCTTCGATGACCGTGTTACCGGGAAGCTGAATACCTTTGCTCCGCACGCCAAAGTTATCCATCTGGATATCGATCCGGCGGAGCTGAACAAGCTGCGTCAGGCACATGTTGCCCTGGCGGGCGATCTGAATACATTGCTGCCAGCGTTGCAGAAGCCGCTGACTATCGACGCCTGGCGCCAGCATAATCAGGCGCTGCGTGACGAGCACGCATGGCGCTACGACCATCCGGGTGAGGGTATTTACGCACCACTGTTGCTCAAACAGCTCTCCGACCGTAAGCCGGCCGATAGCGTTGTGACAACCGACGTGGGTCAACATCAAATGTGGTCAGCGCAGCATATGACCTATACACGCCCTGAGAATTTTATTACCTCCAGCGGTCTGGGCACGATGGGCTTTGGCCTGCCGGCTGCGGTTGGCGCTCAAGTTGCACGTCCGAACGATACCGTTATCTGCGTCTCCGGCGATGGTTCGTTCATGATGAACGTGCAGGAGTTGGGTACCGTGAAGCGTAAACAGCTGCCGTTGAAGATCCTGTTACTGGATAACCAGCGTTTAGGCATGGTGCGTCAGTGGCAGCAGCTGTTTTTCGAGGAGCGCTATAGCGAAACCACCCTCACCGATAATCCCGATTTTGTCACGCTGGCCAGCGCTTTCGGCATTCCTGGACAGCACATCACCCGTAAAGACCAGGTTGAAGCGGCTCTCGACACCATGCTTTCGAGCCAGGGGCCATACCTGCTTCATGTCTCAATCGATGAGCTTGAGAACGTCTGGCCGTTGGTACCGCCCGGTGCCAGTAATGCAGAAATGCTGGAGAAATTATCATGATGCAACATCAGGTCGCTTTGCAGGCTCGCTTCAATCCGGAAACCTTAGAACGCGTGCTGCGCGTGGTACGTCACCGTGGCTTTCAGGTTTGTTCCATGAATATGGAAACCGCGGCAGATGCCGGCAACATAAATATTGAATTGACCGTTGCCAGCCAGCGGCCCGTCGAATTACTGTTTAGTCAATTAAGTAAGCTGGTCGACGTCGCCTGCGTCGAGATCCAGCAACCAACATCACAACAAATCCGCGCATAAGCGCAAGGGAAGAAAAATGACGACGAAAAAAGCTGATTACATTTGGTTCAACGGCGAGATGGTTCCGTGGGGAGAGGCGAAGGTTCACGTGATGTCTCACGCGCTTCACTACGGCACTTCCGTGTTTGAAGGCATCCGTTGCTACGACTCACATAAAGGACCGGTGGTGTTCCGTCATCGCGAACATATGCAGCGTCTGCATGACTCAGCCAAAATCTATCGTTTTCCGGTCTCTCAAAGCATTGATGAGTTGATGGAAGCCTGCCGCGAAGTTATCCGCAAAAATAACCTGACCAGCGCGTATATTCGTCCACTGGTCTTTGTTGGCGACGTTGGCATGGGTGTTAACCCGCCTGCGGGATACAGCACTGACGTGATCATCGCGGCGTTCCCGTGGGGAGCTTATCTTGGCGCTGAAGCGCTGGATCAGGGGATCGATGCGATGGTTTCTTCCTGGAACCGTGTCGCGCCCAATACCATCCCGACCGCGGCAAAAGCCGGGGGTAACTACCTCTCTTCCCTGCTGGTTGGTAGCGAAGCGCGCCGCCATGGTTATCAGGAAGGGATCGCGCTGGACGTTAACGGCTATATCTCCGAGGGTGCGGGTGAGAACCTGTTTGAAGTGAAAGATGGCGTGTTGTTCACTCCGCCATTTACCTCTTCTGCGCTGCCGGGCATTACCCGCGACGCGATCATTAAACTGGCAAAAGATCTGGATATTGAAGTCCGCGAGCAGGTGCTGTCCCGTGAATCTCTGTATCTGGCTGATGAAGTCTTTATGTCTGGTACTGCTGCGGAAATCACTCCGGTGCGCAGCGTTGACGGTATTCAGGTTGGCGAAGGTCGCTGCGGCCCGGTCACCAAGCGTATTCAGCAAGCTTTCTTTGGTCTCTTCACCGGTGAAACCGAGGATAAATGGGGCTGGTTGGATCAGGTTAACCAATAAACATACCCGTCATATTTCAAGCATAAGCATAAAAAAATGGGGTGGCACGCAGCGCCCCATGTCACAGAGACTGGGAGTAACTAAAGCATGCCTAAGTACCGTTCCGCCACCACCACTCACGGCCGTAATATGGCGGGTGCCCGCGCGCTGTGGCGCGCAACCGGGATGACCGATGCTGATTTCGGTAAGCCGATTATCGCCGTTGTTAACTCCTTCACCCAATTTGTACCGGGTCACGTACATCTGCGCGATCTGGGTAAGCTGGTTGCTGAGCAGATTGAAGCCTCAGGCGGCGTTGCCAAAGAATTTAACACCATCGCGGTGGATGATGGGATCGCCATGGGGCATGGGGGTATGCTTTATTCACTGCCATCCCGTGAACTGATCGCCGACTCGGTTGAGTACATGGTTAACGCGCACTGCGCCGATGCCATGGTCTGCATTTCCAACTGTGACAAAATCACCCCGGGGATGCTTATGGCGTCCTTGCGCCTGAATATTCCGGTGATTTTTGTCTCCGGTGGCCCAATGGAAGCCGGGAAAACCAAGCTTTCTGACAAAATCATCAAACTCGACCTTGTCGATGCGATGATTCAGGGGGCGGATCCAAAAGTCTCCGACGAACAGAGTGAGCAGGTCGAGCGTTCCGCCTGTCCGACCTGTGGTTCCTGTTCGGGGATGTTTACCGCCAACTCGATGAACTGCCTGACCGAAGCGCTGGGTCTGTCCCAGCCGGGTAACGGCTCTCTGCTGGCGACACACGCCGACCGTAAGGAGCTGTTCCTCAACGCGGGGAAACGCATCGTTGAGCTGACTAAGCGCTATTACGAGCAGGATGATGCATCCGCGTTGCCGCGCAACATCGCCAGCAAAGCGGCGTTTGAAAACGCCATGACCCTGGATATTGCCATGGGCGGTTCGACGAATACCGTTCTGCACCTGCTGGCCGCCGCGCAGGAAGCGGAAATCGACTTCACTATGAGTGATATCGATAAGCTGTCCCGCAAGGTTCCGCAGTTGTGTAAAGTGGCGCCGAGCACGCAGAAGTACCATATGGAAGATGTGCACCGTGCGGGCGGCGTACTGGGGATTCTCGGCGAGCTCGATCGTGCCGGGCTGCTGAACCGCGAGGTGAAAAACGTTCTCGGTCTGACTCTGCCACAAACGCTCGATCAATATGATGTCATGCTGACTAAAGATGACGCGGTGAAAAAAATGTTCCGCGCCGGCCCGGCGGGTATCCGGACGACTCAGGCGTTCTCGCAGGACTGCCGCTGGGATACATTGGACGACGATCGTGCCGAAGGGTGTATCCGTTCACTGGAGCATGCTTACAGCAAAGACGGCGGTCTGGCGGTTCTGTACGGCAACTTTGCGGAAAACGGCTGTATTGTTAAAACCGCAGGGGTGGATGACAGTATTCTGAAATTCACCGGCCCGGCGAAAGTCTATGAAAGCCAGGATGAAGCCGTCGACGCGATCCTGGGCGGTAAAGTGGTGGCGGGCGACGTCGTGGTTATTCGCTACGAAGGGCCGAAGGGCGGTCCGGGAATGCAGGAAATGCTCTATCCGACGACCTTCCTGAAATCCATGGGTCTGGGTAAAGCCTGTGCGCTGATCACCGATGGGCGTTTCTCCGGCGGTACCTCGGGTCTGTCGATTGGCCACGTCTCACCGGAAGCAGCCAGCGGCGGCAATATCGCGATCATTGAAGACGGCGATATGATTGCCATTGATATTCCGAACCGGGGTATTCAGCTGCAGCTGAGCGATGCCGAAATCGCCGCGCGTCGTGAAGCACAAGAGGCCCGCGGCGATCGTGCCTGGACGCCGAAAGCACGTGAACGTCAGGTCTCCTTTGCACTCCGCGCGTACGCCAGCCTGGCAACCAGCGCCGATAAGGGCGCGGTTCGCGATAAATCAAAACTGGGGGGTTAATGATGGCTGAATCACAACCCCTGTCTGCCGCCCCCGAAGGGGCGGAATATCTCAGGGCGGTGCTGCGCGCACCGGTCTATGAAGCGGCGCAGATTACGCCGTTGCAAAAAATGGAAAAAATCTCGTCGCGTCTTGATAACGTGATTCTGGTGAAGCGTGAAGATCGCCAGCCGGTTCATAGCTTCAAGCTGCGCGGGGCCTACGCAATGATGGCAGGCCTGACGGAAGAGCAAAAAGCGCAGGGAGTGATTACCGCTTCTGCGGGCAACCACGCCCAGGGGGTTGCGTTCTCGGCATCGCGTCTTGGCGTGAAGGCGCTGATCGTCATGCCGGTTGCCACGGCGGACATCAAAGTGGATGCCGTACGTAACTTTGGCGGTGAGGTACTGCTGCACGGCGCTAATTTTGATGAAGCGAAAGCGAAAGCCATCGAGCTGGCGCAACAGCAGAACTTCACCTGGGTCCCGCCGTTTGACCACCCGATGGTGATTGCCGGGCAGGGCACGCTGGCGCTGGAGCTGCTACAGCAGGATGCACACCTGGACCGCGTGTTTGTCCCGGTTGGCGGCGGTGGGCTTGCCGCAGGCGTAGCGGTGCTGATCAAGCAGCTGATGCCGCAGATCAAAGTGATCGCGGTGGAAGCAGAGGACTCCGCCTGTCTGAAAGCCGCGCTGGATGCCGGACATCCGGTCGATCTGCCGCGCGTCGGGCTGTTTGCCGAAGGCGTGGCGGTGAAACGTATCGGCGACGAGACCTTCCGCCTCTGCCAGGAGTATCTTGATGATATCGTCACCGTCGACAGCGATGCGATTTGTGCGGCGATGAAAGATCTGTTCGAAGATGTTCGCGCCGTGGCTGAACCGTCTGGTGCGCTGGCGCTGGCAGGAATGAAAAAGTATATCGCGCAGCATGATATCCGCGGCGAGCGGTTGGCACATGTGCTTTCCGGGGCCAACGTTAACTTCCACGGCCTGCGCTACGTCTCCGAACGCTGCGAGCTGGGAGAGCAACGTGAAGCGCTGCTGGCGGTGACCATTCCTGAAGAGAAGGGCAGCTTCCTGAAGTTTTGTCAGCTGCTGGGTGGCCGTTCAGTGACCGAGTTCAACTACCGTTTTGCTGATGCCAAAGACGCCTGCATTTTTGTCGGGGTTCGTCTGAGCCGCGGTCTGGAAGAACGCAAAGAGATTTTGAGTCTGCTGCACGAAGGCGGCTATAGCGTTGTCGATCTTTCTGATGACGAAATGGCGAAACTTCATGTGCGCTATATGGTCGGTGGGCGGCCGTCAAAACCGCTGCAGGAGCGACTGTTCAGCTTCGAATTCCCCGAATCACCGGGGGCGTTGCTCAAGTTCCTGCATACGTTAGGGACCCACTGGAACATCTCGTTGTTCCACTATCGCAGCCACGGAACCGATTATGGCCGCGTGCTGGCGGCGTTCGAGCTTGGCGATCATGAGCCGGATTTCGAAACCCGACTCCATGAGCTGGGCTATGACTGCCACGATGAAACCAATAACCCGGCGTTCAGGTTCTTTCTCGCGGGCTAATGGCTGATGGCGCTGCGCTCATCGGGCCTACAATCAGATTACAGGCCAGGTAAGGCGTGTGCGCCAAATATCAGTGGTTCGGCAGAATCGACCAGAAAGCATCAATAAGCGGCTCATACAGCCGCTTTTTTTGTGCGCACACGCCTAGTTCAAACGGCGTTTTCTCATCGCTGCGCTCTAAAATCATCACGCGATTGCGTACCGGTTCCGGACTGTTCTCCAGTACCACTTCCGGAATTAAAGCCACGCCGCAGCCGAGCGCGACCATCGACACCATCGCTTCATGGCCGCCCACGGTGGCGTAAATCGAGGGATTGCTGATTTTATGGCGGCGAAACCACAGTTCGATGCGGCGGCGCACCGGCCCCTGATCGGCCATGATAAACGGTACGGTTGACCAGTCGGGCTTCTCCTGGCTCACCTGGGTGCGTACCGGACAGGCCAATGCCGGGGCGATCAGCACAACCGCCAGGTTTTCCAGCATCGAAAACGCCACGGAGCCCGGCAGCGTTTCCGGCTTGCCGGCAATCGCCAGATCGGCCTCGCCGGTGACAACTTTCTCCATTGCATCCGCGGCATCGCCGGTGGAAAGCTTAATCTCCACCGAAGGGTGAGCCGCGCGGAAGCGATCGAGAATCGGCGGCAGATGACTGTAGGCTGCCGTCACCGAGCAGAAGATATGCAGCTCGCCGGAAAGCGAAGGGCCTTGCTGATCGATGGCATGACGAAGCTGCTGGTACTGTAGCAGCGTCTGCTGTGCGAACAGGCGCAGCTCTTCGCCAGCTTCGGTCAAGGTGACGGTACGGTTATCGCGAACAAACAGCGGCTGCCCGAGATCTTCTTCCAGGCGCTGGATCTGGCGCGAAAGGGTGGAGGGGCTGACGTGCATCGCCCGCGCGCTGCGGCCAAAATGGCGGCTTTCGGCCAGATGCAGGAAGGTTTTCAGATCGCGTAAATCCACACTCCGTACTCCACGGTTTTGCATTGCAGAAATTGCAACGTGACGTTGTGAATATATCAATTTCCGCAATAAATTTCCTGTCATATAGTAAGTTCATTCTCGCAAAAGCGAACCGAACAATAAGACAGTACAACATCACGAGGTATCACCATGGCTAACTACTTTAATACACTGAATCTGCGCCAGCAGCTGGCGCAGCTGGGTAAATGTCGCTTTATGGGCCGCGACGAATTCGCTGATGGCGCCAGCTACCTTCAGGGTAAAAAAGTGGTCATTGTCGGCTGTGGCGCGCAGGGTCTGAACCAGGGCCTGAACATGCGTGATTCCGGTCTGGATATCTCCTATGCGCTGCGTAAAGAAGCGATTGCTGAAAAGCGCGCATCCTGGCGTAAAGCGACCGAAAACGGCTTCAAAGTGGGGACCTACGAAGAGCTGATCCCACAGGCTGACCTGGTGGTTAACCTGACGCCGGACAAACAGCACTCCGACGTTGTGCGTTCCGTTCAGCCGCTGATGAAAGATGGCGCGGCGCTGGGCTACTCCCACGGCTTCAACATCGTCGAAGTGGGTGAGCAGATTCGTAAAGACATCACCGTTGTGATGGTGGCGCCGAAGTGCCCGGGTACCGAAGTGCGTGAAGAGTACAAACGTGGTTTCGGCGTACCGACGCTGATCGCGGTTCACCCGGAAAACGACCCGAAAGGTGAAGGCATGGCGATTGCTAAAGCCTGGGCCGCAGCAACCGGTGGTCACCGTGCGGGCGTTCTGGAATCTTCCTTTGTTGCGGAAGTGAAATCTGACCTGATGGGCGAGCAGACGATTCTGTGCGGTATGCTGCAGGCTGGTTCTCTGCTGTGCTTCGACAAGCTGGTGGAAGAAGGTACCGATCCGGCATACGCCGAAAAACTGATTCAGTTCGGCTGGGAAACCATCACTGAAGCGCTGAAGCAGGGCGGTATCACCCTGATGATGGATCGCCTGTCTAACCCGGCGAAACTGCGTGCTTATGCGCTGTCCGAACAGCTGAAAGAGATCATGGCGCCGCTGTTCCAGAAACATATGGATGACATCATCTCCGGCGAATTCTCCTCCGGCATGATGGCTGACTGGGCCAACGATGATAAGAAACTGCTGACCTGGCGTGAAGAGACCGGTAAAACCGCGTTCGAGACCGCCCCGCAGTTTGAAGGTAAAATCGGCGAGCAGGAGTACTTCGATAAAGGCGTTCTGATGATCGCGATGGTGAAAGCGGGCGTTGAGCTGGCGTTCGAAACCATGGTTGATTCCGGCATCATCGAAGAGTCTGCTTACTACGAATCACTGCATGAGCTGCCGCTGATCGCGAACACCATCGCGCGTAAGCGTCTGTACGAAATGAACGTGGTTATCTCCGATACCGCAGAATACGGTAACTACCTGTTCTCTTATGCCTGCGTACCGCTGCTGAAAGAGTTCATGACTACCCTGCAGACCGGCGACCTGGGCAAAGCAATTGCCGAAGGCGCGGTAGACAACGCTCAGCTGCGCGACGTGAATGAAGCGATTCGCGGCCACGCTATTGAGCAGGTTGGTAAGAAACTGCGCGGCTATATGACTGATATGAAACGCATCGCGGTAGCAGGTTAAGCAGATTGTCGGGTGGCGGCTACGCCTTACCCGACCTACAAAACCGCAAGATGTAGGCCGGGTAAGGCGTAGCCGCCACCCGGCTTTTTATTTGCGGTACAGGACTTTGATGATGTGGTAGCCGAACTGAGTGTGCAGCGGACCGGTCGGCTCCAGCTCAGGGCAGGAGAAGACGACTTTATCAAATGCCGGAACCATCTGACCCTGTTTGAACTCGCCTAAATGACCGCCCTTTTTACCTGACGGACAAGTGGAGTGCTTTTTCGCCAGCTTCTCGAAATCGGCGCCGTTTTTAATCTGCTCCAGCAGGTCGAGTGCCAGTTTCTCTTCTTTCACCAGGATGTGCATTGCTGCCGCTGTTTTTGCCATGATCGTACCTTGATAATTTACGATGAATCAGACGGCAATATTAGCATGCGCTAACGGCGGTAGAGCACCTTAATGATGTGGTAGCCGAACTTCGTTTTTACCGGTCCGTAGGGTTTTAGCAGCGGGCAGGTGAAGACGGCTTTATCAAACGGCCCGACCATCGCTCCCTGCGTAAACTCACCGAGATCGCCACCGTTGCGCCCGGAGGGGCATTTCGAATAGCGCTTTGCCAGGTGATCGAAGCTGACGCCTCGCTCCAGTTTAGCGAGGATCTCCTGCGCCAGTTTCTCTTCTTTTACCAGGATATGCAGGGCTGCTGCTGACTTTGCCATTGTTTTGTTCTCTGGATTATCGGTGTTGCCAACACTTTACCATTAGCCGGTAAATCTCCACCCGGCTTTCTGCTACAATCCCCACCCCGTTCGAAGATTGAGCAAGACTCCCATGCGTTTAAACCCTGGCCAACAACAAGCCGTCGAATTTGTTACCGGACCGTGCCTGGTGCTGGCGGGCGCCGGTTCCGGTAAGACCCGCGTTATCACCAATAAAATCGCTCACCTGATCCGCGGGTGCGGCTATCAGGCGCGCCATATTGCGGCGGTAACCTTTACCAACAAAGCGGCACGTGAAATGAAAGAACGTGTCGGGCAAACGCTGGGGCGCAAAGAGGCGCGGGGCCTGATGATTTCCACCTTCCATACCCTGGGGCTGGATATTATTAAGCGTGAGTATGCTGCGCTAGGGATGAAATCTAACTTTTCTCTGTTCGATGATACCGACCAGGTTGCACTGCTTAAAGAGCTGACCGAAGGGCTGATCGACGACGATAAAGTCGTGTTGCAGCAGCTGATCTCGACGATCTCCAACTGGAAAAACGATCTGCAAACCCCGGCGCAGGCCGCGGCAGGCGCAAAGGGTGAACGGGAGCGGATCTTTGCCCACTGCTACGGGCTCTATGATGGCCATATGAAGGCCTGCAACGTGCTGGATTTTGACGATCTGATCCTGTTGCCGACCCTGCTGTTACAGCGCAATGAAGAGGTGCGCGAACGCTGGCAGAACAAGATTCGCTATCTGCTGGTGGATGAATATCAGGATACCAACACCAGTCAGTATGAGATGGTGAAGCTGCTGGTGGGGCAGCGTGCGCGCTTTACCGTCGTCGGCGATGATGACCAGTCGATCTACTCCTGGCGCGGGGCCCGGCCGCAGAACCTGGTCCTGCTGAGCCAGGATTTCCCGGCGCTGCAGGTGATCAAGCTGGAACAGAACTACCGTTCTTCCGGGCGCATACTAAAAGCCGCTAACATCCTGATTGCCAACAACCCGCACGTCTTCGAAAAACGCCTGTTTTCCGAGTTGGGATATGGCGTAGAGCTTAAAGTGCTTTCAGCAAACCACGAAGAGCATGAAGCGGAACGGGTGACCGGGGAACTGATCGCCCATCACTTTATCAATAAGACGCAATATAAAGATTACGCCATTCTCTACCGCGGCAACCATCAGTCGCGGGTCTTTGAAAAGATGCTGATGCAAAACCGCATCCCGTACAAAATTTCGGGCGGTACGTCGTTCTTTTCACGGCCCGAGATTAAAGACCTGTTGGCCTATCTGCGCGTGCTGACTAACCCGGATGATGACAGCGCCTTCCTGCGTATCGTCAATACGCCAAAACGCGAAATCGGCCCGGCCACCTTGCAAAAGCTGGGCGAGTGGGCGATGACCCGTAACAAGAGCTTGTTTACCGCCAGTTTTGATATGGGTCTCAACCAGACGTTAACCGGCCGCGGCTATGATGCGCTCACCGGGTTTACCCAGTGGCTGGCTGACATCCAGCGCCTGGCGGAGCGCGAACCGGTCGCCGCGGTGCGCGATCTGATTCGCGGAGTGGATTATGAATCCTGGCTGTATGAGACCTCCCCAAGCCCGAAGGCCGCAGAAATGCGGATGAAAAACGTCAATCAGCTGTTCAGCTGGATGACGGAGATGCTTGAAGGCAGCGACATAGACGAGCCGATGACCCTGACCCAGGTGGTCACTCGTTTTACCCTGCGCGATATGATGGAGCGCGGCGAGTCTGATGAAGAGTCGGATCAGGTGCAGTTGATGACCCTGCACGCCTCGAAGGGGCTGGAGTTTCCCTACGTCTATCTGGTGGGTATGGAAGAGGGGCTGCTGCCGCATCAGAGTAGCATCGATGAAGACAACGTCGATGAAGAGCGCCGCCTGGCGTATGTCGGGATTACCCGCGCGCAAAAAGAGCTGACCTTCACGCTGTGTAAAGAGCGCCGTCAGTACGGAGAACTGGTGCGCCCTGAGCCCAGCCGTTTTCTGCTGGAGCTGCCGCAGGATGACCTGATCTGGGAGCAGGAGCGCAAGGTTATCTCGCCGGAGGAGCGGATGCATAAAGGGCAGGCCAACGTCGCCAATATTCGTGCGATGCTGGCAAAAGCGAAAGGGAAGTAGGACGACCGCATATCTCCCGGTGGTACACACCGGGGGAGATGTTACTGAACCCGCTGCTTATCAGGCGGAATTAAGCCACTTCGAGAGCCCAGTGGACATAGCTTTGCCACTGGCACTCCTGCTCCACCATCTCCCGACCCAGCGGATGACTTTCCAGCCATCCCTCCGGCAGCGTCAGCACCAGTTTCTCGCCGTCGACGGCCAGTGAAATGGCCGGCAGCAGATCGTCGCGACGGCGGCTGGCAAACAGGATCGCCAGACGCAGCAGCCGACACAAGTGCTCTGCAACCCGTGGTTTCACCGCATTTTGTTGATGGAGCGAGGAGAGGTCGATGGTGTTGGTCTGGTTGAGCAGTAGCGTCGCGAGCAGTTTTTTCTGCGCCGGCGTGAAGCCGGGGAGATCGAGGTTGCTCACCAGATAGGCGGCGTGCTGCGGGGCGCGTTTAAAATCGACGCTCAGGCCAATTTCGTGCAGCTCGCAGGCGCTGGCGAGCAGCTCGCGGCTGAGCGATTCCAGCTCCCAGGCATCGTCCAGCTGATTCACCAGATGTGCTGCGAGTTGGGTGACGCGCTGGGCCTGCTCGGTGTCGATCATAAAGCGGCGTTGAATATTGCGCAGCGTACGGCTACGGATATCCTGATCGACGGACAGATGCAGCATGCCGTAAACCAGGCCTTCACGGAGCGCACCGCCCGCGAGGGTCATACACTGAATATTCAGTTCGCTGAAAATGGCGATAAGTATGGCCAGCCCGCTGGGGAAAACCAGCGCTCGTTCTAAGGTTAAACCTTCGATTTCCAGCTCTTCCAGGCGCCCGCACTGAATCGCGCGCTGCTTGAGCTGCTGCAATTTAGCCAGGGTGATACGCTCGTCCATTCCCTGCGCCATCATGATTTCCTGCAGAGCCTGAACGGTACCGGATGCGCCGACGCAAACTTTCCAGCCGTGGTAATTCAGGATGTCAGTAATCGGACGCAGAACTTCCCGAGCCGCATTCTCGGCGAGATCGAAGTTTTCTTTCGTCAGGTTACGATCGGCGAAGTAGCGTTCCAGCCAGGTGACGCATCCCATCGACAGGCTAAACAGAGAGGTAGTCTGTGCCCCCGTGCCGGTTACCAGTTCGGTACTGGCGCCGCCAATATCGACCACCAGGCGCCGGTCTTCGCCGCCGGTCGTATGTGCAACGCCTTGATAAATCAGCCGGGCTTCTTCTTCACCGCTGATGACCTGCACCGGACAGCCGAGGATTTCCCGGGCCTTCGCTAAAAACTCGTCGGCATTGACGGCCAGGCGCAGCGTGGCGGTCGCCACAACGCGAATTTGAATGGGGGGGATATCCTGCAGGCGTTCGGCAAACAGACGCAAACACTGCCATCCACGCTCCATCGCTTCCGCGGAGAGCGTGTTATCGCTGTTCAGACCAGCGGCCAGACGCACTTTGCGTTTGATGCGGCTGAGCGTCTGGATGCTCCCGGCCACCTCGCGTACAACCAACATATGAAAGCTATTAGAACCAAGATCGATAGCTGCATAAAGCGAGGTGGAACTGAGCATAGATTTATTTAACCTGAACGACGACGGTTACGAGGCGGACCGCTGCGACGCGGGCCATTGCCAGTGCGTGGGCGCGTCAGGCGCAGCGGCTTAGGCAAATCTGTCATAAGTGCATCTGGGTTGTACTTGCTGACCGGAATAGAGTGACCGGTGTAGGTCTCAATCGCCGGAAGATTCAGCGCGTACTCTTCGCAGGCCAGGCTGATTGAGTGACCGCTGGCGCCCGCGCGACCGGTACGGCCGATACGGTGGACATAATCTTCACAGTCGTCCGGCAGGTCATAGTTAAAGACGTGCGTGACGGCCGGGATATGCAGACCACGTGCAGCAACGTCAGTCGCCACCAGAATGTCGATATCGCCACGGGTGAACTCTTCAAGAATCCGCAGACGCTTTTTCTGTGCGACGTCGCCGGTTAACAAGCCGACGCGATGACCGTCTGCTGCCAGGTGGCCCCAGATATCTTCGCAACGATGTTTAGTGTTTGCGAAAATAATGGCGCGATCCGGCCACTCTTCTTCCAGCAGCGTCTGCAACAGGCGCATTTTTTCTTCGTTGGAAGGATAGAACAGCTCTTCTTTAATCCGGTGACCCGTTTTCTGTTCCGGCTCGACTTCAACATATTCGGCGTTGTTCATTTGTTCAAACGCCAGTTCGCGGACACGGTAAGAAAGCGTTGCGGAGAACAGCATGTTCAGACGCTGATTGGTCGGCGGCATACGACGGAACAGCCAGCGGATATCTTTAATAAAGCCGAGATCGTACATGCGATCGGCTTCATCCAGCACGACGACCTGAATCGCACCAAGGTTAATATGATTTTGTTTGGCGTAATCAATAAGACGACCGGTGGTACCGATCAGAATATCGACGCCGCTTTCCAGCACTTTCAGCTGCTTATCGTAGCCATCGCCGCCGTACGCAAGACCCAGCTTCAGGCCAGTGGCTGCAGCCAGCGGTTCTGCGTCAGCGTGAATTTGTACCGCCAGCTCACGCGTAGGAGCCATGATCAGCGCACGCGGTTGGTTTACCTGGCGGTCAGCGCTGGCCGGGTGAGAGAGAAGGTAATGAAACGTTGACGTCAGGAACGCCATCGTTTTTCCGGTACCGGTTTGCGCCTGCCCGGCGACATCACGACCTTCCAGCGTTAGCGGAAGAGCGAGTGCCTGAATGGGCGTACAATTATGAAACCCTTTCTTTTCAAGGGCTTCAATCACTGCCGGGTGCAGGGCGAAGTCGGAAAACTTCTGTTCTGTTAAATGTGTTTTGCTCATAGTGTGGTAGAATATCAGCTAACTATTGCATTAAGAAAGCGTATCCGTTGAAATAACGTCAACCTTTCGTTGGCTATACGCGAAATGACTTAAGGTGCATCTACGGCAACCTGATGAATCCTCGAAAGCTTAGACTACTCAGCGAGTCGAGGAGAATTAATCTACCGGGAACGGTTTGAAGGCGGTTTGCTTTGGCTCCTGCAAGACGACGTCCATGAGGGATCGGATCGCGCAGTTGCCAGTAATAGAAGCATCCTGAACAATAACGTGTATAACGTAGCATCGGCACGTCGTTGATGTCTGCGACACCAACACACCAGGCTTATTCCTGTGGAGTTAAATATGAGCGATAAAATTATTCACCTGACTGACGACAGTTTTGACACGGACGTACTCAAGGCAGACGGGCTAACCCTCGTCGATTTCTGGGCAGAGTGGTGCGGTCCGTGCAAAATGATCGCCCCGATTCTGGATGAGATCGCTGAAGAGTATCAGGGCAAACTGACCGTAGCTAAACTGAACATCGATCAGAACCCGGGTACTGCGCCGAAATACGGCATTCGCGGCATCCCGACTCTGCTGTTGTTTAAGAACGGCGAAGTGGCGGCAACGAAGGTTGGCGCCCTGTCTAAAGGCCAACTGAAAGATTTCCTCGACGCCAACCTGGCGTAAGCGGTTTGCCATTCCGGCGTCCGGGTTCCTATTTTTAGCGGAACTCTGGACGCCCGGCTAGAGTCGTGCTAAGTTAACTTCAGACTTCGTTTTAAACATACCTTATTGTTTGAATCTTGTTTTACCCGAAGCGTCCCGCAGAAAATGCGCGAGAGGCTACAAATTCCGGGCTTTTCACTCATTCCGTTTTGTCGTTCCAGCTCTGCGTTCTTTCCTGTGACCAGGCAACGTACAGGCACGAGATGAAGGCCGTTAACAGGCATGGATGTTCCTGCCATACCATTCACAACATTAAGTTCGAGTTCTACCCCGAGTTTAAGAACCCACACCATTATGAATCTTACCGAATTAAAGAATACGCCGGTTTCTGAGCTGATTACTCTCGGCGAAAATATGGGGCTGGAAAACCTGGCCCGTATGCGTAAGCAGGATATTATTTTTGCCATCCTCAAGCAGCATTCGAAGAGTGGCGAAGATATCTTTGGCGATGGCGTACTGGAGATACTGCAGGATGGATTTGGTTTCCTCCGCTCCGCAGACAGCTCCTACCTCGCCGGTCCCGATGACATCTACGTATCCCCAAGCCAAATCCGCCGTTTCAACCTCCGCACTGGTGACACCATTTCCGGTAAGATTCGTCCTCCTAAAGAGGGTGAGCGTTACTTTGCGCTGTTGAAAGTTAACGAAGTTAACTACGACAAGCCGGAAAACGCGCGTAATAAGATCCTGTTCGAGAACTTGACGCCGCTGCATGCGAACTCACGTCTGCGTATGGAACGTGGTAACGGTTCAACCGAAGACTTAACCGCACGTGTGCTGGATCTGGCTTCGCCAATTGGTCGCGGTCAGCGTGGTCTGATTGTGGCGCCGCCGAAAGCGGGTAAAACCATGCTGCTGCAGAATATCGCGCAGAGCATCGCCTACAACCATCCTGACTGCGTGCTGATGGTGCTGCTGATCGACGAACGTCCGGAAGAAGTGACCGAGATGCAGCGTCTGGTTAAAGGTGAAGTGGTTGCTTCCACCTTTGACGAACCGGCTTCTCGCCACGTTCAGGTTGCCGAGATGGTTATCGAGAAGGCGAAACGCCTGGTTGAGCACAAGAAAGACGTTATCATTCTGCTCGACTCCATTACTCGTCTGGCGCGTGCCTACAACACCGTTGTTCCGGCTTCCGGTAAAGTGTTGACCGGTGGTGTGGATGCCAACGCCCTGCATCGTCCGAAGCGTTTCTTCGGTGCAGCACGTAACGTGGAAGAGGGCGGTAGCCTGACTATCATCGCCACCGCGCTGATTGATACTGGCTCCAAAATGGATGAGGTTATCTACGAAGAGTTTAAAGGCACCGGTAACATGGAGCTGCATCTCTCGCGTAAGATCGCTGAAAAACGCGTCTTCCCGGCTATCGACTACAACCGTTCCGGTACCCGTAAAGAAGAGCTGCTTACCACCCAGGAAGAGCTGCAGAAGATGTGGATCCTGCGTAAAATCATCCATCCGATGGGTGAGATTGACGCGATGGAGTTCCTCATCAACAAACTGGCAATGACCAAAACGAACGATGACTTCTTCGATATGATGAAGCGCTCGTAAGTTAAAAAAAGCCCAAAAACGCCACGCAATCGCGTGGCGTTTTGTTTTTTGGGTTTGTATGATCCAGGAAGGGAAAAGGAAGCAGGGATTATCGTATGATTAGCGCGCCACTCCAGGCAGAGATGATTTTAACAGACTAAAATCTATACAATAAATTTGTAATGTTCTGCTTTACCCCTTCAGGAGTTGAGACATCGTCGTTATACTTCCCGGATTAACCATGCTGAGAGCACATGTGTTGTGAATTTACTCACTGCTATTACTGAATTAATCAGTATTTTCTTATTCACTACCCTTTTTATATTTGTTGCCCGAAAAGCAGCAAAAAAAGTCGGGTTAGTGGATAAACCTAACTATCGAAAACGGCACCAGGGTTTGGTTCCGTTAGTGGGTGGCATCTCAGTTTATGCTGGCATTTGTTTTACTTTTGCCATCGCTGATTATTACATTCCCCATTCATCCTTATATCTGGCCTGCGCCGGCATCCTTGTGCTGGTCGGTGCGCTGGATGATCGGTTTGATATCAGTGTAAAAATTCGCGCGGTGATTCAGGCCGCCATTGCCGTTGTCATGATGACGGCAGGAAATCTGCACCTGAGTAGTCTGGGCTATATTTTTGGTTCGTGGGAGCTGGTCCTCGGCCCGTTTGGCTTCTTCCTCACCCTTTTCGCCGTCTGGGCCGCGATTAACGCCTTTAATATGGTGGATGGTATCGACGGGCTGCTCGGCGGTCTGTCATCGGTCTCCTTTGCGGCAACCGGTATTATTCTGTGGTTTGACGGCCAATACAGCCTGGCAATGTGGTGTTTTGCGATGATAGCCGCCATTCTGCCCTATATTTTACTTAACCTCGGCGCGCTTGGCCGTCGTTATAAAGTTTTTATGGGTGATGCCGGCAGTACCATGATTGGCTTCACCATCATCTGGATTCTGCTGGAAACGACCCAGGGCAAAACGCATCCCATTAGCCCGGTGACCGCCCTGTGGATTATTGCGATTCCGTTGATGGATATGGTGGCGATTATGTATCGTCGCCTGCGTAAAGGTATGAGTCCGTTCTCTCCGGATCGCCAGCATATTCATCATTTGATCATGCGTGCCGGGTTTACTTCCCGACAGGCGTTTGTCCTGATCACCCTGGCGGCCGCGCTACTGGCGCTGGTGGGCGTGGTGGCGGAATATACCCGTATCGTTCCTGAATGGGTGATGTTAATTCTCTTTTTGTTGGCCTTTTTCCTTTATGGCTACTGCATTAAACGCGCATGGAAAGTGGCGCGACTGGTTAAGCGCATCAGACGCAGAATACGGCGACACAGCGGCAATAATCCAAAATTAACCAAGTAGAACTGGGGACGTGATGACTCAACCATTACCGGGAGCACAAGCAGTGAACGTTGAGAATGAGCTGGATATTCGCGGGCTGTTTCGCGCCTTATGGGCAGGAAAAATCTGGATAGCCGGCATGGCCGTGCTATTTGCGCTGATCGTTCTGGTTTACGCCTTCTTTGCTCGCCAGGAGTGGAGCGCAACGGCGATAACCGATCGGCCAACCGTGAATATGCTGGGCGGTTACTATTCTCAACAGCAGTTCTTACGCAATCTGGATATTAAAGCCAATCTGGTTCCGGTCGACCAGCCGTCGGCGATGGATCAAGCCTACAAAGAGTTCATCATGCAGCAGGGGTCCTGGGATACCCGCCGCGATTTTTGGTTGCAAACTGACTATTACAAACAGCGCCAGTCGGGCAATGCCCGCGCGGACGCTGCGCTGCTGGACGATCTGATTAACAATATTCAGTTCATGCCCGGCGACCCGCTAAAAAATGTTAATGACAGCGTGAAGCTGACGGCCGAGACCGCGGCGGATGCCAATAATCTGCTGCGCCAGTACGTGGCCTTCGCCAGCCAGCGTGCGGCAGGGCACCTAAATGACGAGCTGAAAGGCGCCTGGGCGGCCCGCACCGTGCAGATGAAAGCGCAGGTGAAGCGCCAGGAAGAGGTGGCGCGCGAAATTTTCAACCGCCGTACCCACAGCGTGGAAGAGGCGTTGAAAGTGGCGCAGCAGCACAACATCTCCCGCAGTGAAACGGACATCCCGGCCGATCAGCTGCCGGATTCCGAGCTGTTCTTGCTCGGCAGGCCAATGCTGCAGGCGCGGCTGGAAAATTTGCAAGCGGTGGGGCCGGAATACGATCTCGACTATGACCAAAGCCGTGCCATGCTGAATACGCTCAACGTCGGACCGACATTAGATCCGCGTTTTCAGACTTACCGGTATTTGCGTACGCCGGAAGAACCGGTAAAACGCGATAGCCCGCGGCGCGTATTTCTGATGGTGATGTGGGGTATCGTGGGCGCGCTCATCGGCGCAGGCGTTGCATTATCGCGACGCAGAGTCCAGTGAATGCGGCCTGTGATGAAGCATTAATCAACTTCATCACCTAATCGAAGAGAATCGATGTGAAAGTACTAACGGTATTTGGCACCAGACCCGAAGCCATCAAAATGGCGCCTCTGGTTCATGCGCTGGCAAAAGATCCTCACTTTGAGGCGAAAGTGTGCGTAACCGCCCAGCATCGGGAGATGCTCGACCAGGTGTTGAAACTTTTTTCTATTGTGCCGGATTACGACCTCAATATTATGCAGCCAGGTCAGGGCCTGACGGAAATCACCTGTCGTATCCTCGAGGGGCTGAAACCGGTCCTGGAGTCATTTAAGCCGGACGTCGTGCTGGTGCATGGCGATACCACGACGACGATGGCCGCGAGCCTGGCCGCTTTCTACCAGCGAATCCCGGTGGGGCACGTTGAGGCGGGACTGCGGACCGGCGATCTGAGCTCGCCGTGGCCGGAAGAAGGGAACCGTACGCTGACCGGGCATCTGGCAACGTACCACTTTGCCCCGACAGAGACCTCGCGGCAAAATCTGCTGCGCGAAAATATCACCGATGACCATATCACGGTCACCGGCAACACGGTCATTGATGCATTGTTCTGGGTTCGCGATCGGGTGCTGGGCGATGAGGCTCTGCGTAGCGCACTGATGCAGCGCTATCCTTTCCTGGCGAACGGCAAGAAGATGATTCTGGTCACCGGCCACCGCCGGGAAAGCTTTGGCCGCGGGTTTGAGCAAATTTGCCACGCGCTGGCAGAAATCGCTGCCAGCAATCCCGATGTCCAGATTGTGTATCCGGTGCACCTGAACCCGAACGTCAGCGAGCCGGTGAACCGTATTCTCGGTCATATCGATAACGTGATGTTAATTGAACCGCAGGATTATCTGCCGTTTGTCTGGTTGATGGATCGCGCATGGCTGATCCTCACCGACTCCGGCGGTATTCAGGAGGAGGCGCCATCGTTAGGGAAGCCGGTACTGGTGATGCGTGAAATGACGGAACGCCCGGAGGCGATTGCCGCAGGTACCGTGCGTCTGGTCGGGACCGACAGCCAGCGTATCGTCGCTGAAGTGACGCATCTGCTGCAGGATGATGCCGCGTATCAGGCAATGAGCCGGGCGCATAATCCCTACGGCGATGGTCAGGCATGTCGCCGTATTTTGTCCGCACTTAAAAATAATCAGGTAACGCTATGAGTTTTTCTACCATTTCAGTGATTGGCCTTGGATATATCGGCCTGCCAACCGCTGCCGCGTTCGCCTCCCGGCAAAAGCGGGTGGTCGGCGTTGATATCAATCAACATGCCGTGGAGACCATTAACCGTGGCGAGATTCATATCGTAGAGCCGGATCTGGCGAGCGTGGTCAAAACGGCGGTTGAGCAGGGCTATTTATGTGCGACGACCGAGCCGGTTGCGGCGGATGCGTACCTGATTGCCGTACCCACCCCGTTCAAAGATCTGCATGAACCGGATATGGTCTTCGTCGAGGCGGCGGCAAAATCCATTGCGCCAGTGCTGAAGAAGGGGGCGCTGGTGATTCTGGAGTCTACCTCTCCGGTGGGTTCGACGGAGCAAATGGCCGCCTGGCTCGCTGAAATGCGCCCGGACCTGAGCTTCCCGCAGCAGGTTGGTGAAGCGGCGGATGTCAATATTGCCTACTGCCCGGAGCGCGTGTTGCCAGGTCAGGTAATGGTAGAGCTGATTAAAAACGACCGCGTCATCGGCGGTATGTCGCCGGTTTGCTCCGCCCGCGCCAGCGAGCTGTATAAAATTTTTCTCGAAGGCGAATGCGTGGTCACCAACTCCCGCACCGCTGAGATGTGTAAGCTGACCGAAAACAGCTTCCGCGACGTTAACATTGCGTTTGCGAACGAGCTGTCGCTGATCTGCGCTGAGCAGGGCATTAACGTCTGGGAGCTGATTCGCCTGGCAAACCGTCATCCGCGCGTGAATATCCTGCAGCCGGGACCTGGGGTAGGAGGGCACTGCATCGCAGTCGACCCGTGGTTCATCGTGGCGCAAAACCCGCAACAGGCGCGGCTGATTCGCACCGCCCGTGAAGTTAACGACCATAAACCTGACTGGGTTATCGAGCAGGTCAAAGCCCGGGTCGCCGATTGTCTGGCCGCCAGTAATAAACGCGCCAGTGAGTTGAAGGTCGCCTGTTTTGGCCTGGCTTTTAAGCCGAATATCGACGATCTGCGCGAAAGTCCGGCGATGTCTATCGCTATGCAAATCGCCCGCTGGCACAGCGGTGAAACGCTGGTTGTGGAACCCAATATTCACCAGCTACCGGCGAAACTTGACGGCCTGTGTACGCTGGCCTTGCTGGATGACGCACTGGCGAACGCCGATGTGCTGGTGATGCTGGTTGACCATCACGAGTTTAAAGCCATCAGCGGCGATAGCGTGACGCAGGATTATATTGTCGATACCAAAGGGGTGTGGCGGTGAGAACGGTTCTGGTCACCGGTGGGGCCGGGTTTATTGGCTCAGCGGTTGTTCGCGAAATCATTCGCGAAACTTCCGACACGGTTGTCGTCGTCGATAAGTTGACCTATGCCGGTAATTTACAATCACTGTCTCCTGTTGCCCGGAATGCCCGATTTGCTTTTGAACAAGTGGATATTTGTGATCGAACCGAACTCGATCGCGTTTTTTGCCACTACCAGCCTGACATCGTGATGCACCTTGCGGCTGAAAGTCATGTCGATCGTTCCATTGACGGTCCGGCGGCGTTTATTGAAACCAATATCGTCGGGACCTATACGCTGCTGGAAGCCGCACGCGCATACTGGAATGAGGCTGACGATGAGAAAAAATCGGCGTTTCGCTTCCACCATATTTCGACAGACGAGGTATACGGCGATCTCCACGATAGCGGCGCGTTTTTTACCGAAATGACGCCTTATGCGCCTAGTAGTCCTTATTCCGCTTCTAAAGCCAGCAGTGACCATCTGGTGCGCGCATGGCAACGCACCTATGGTCTGCCAGCGCTGATCACGAATTGTTCAAATAACTATGGACCGTATCATTTCCCAGAGAAGCTGATTCCGCTTACCATCCTCAATGCGCTGGCAGGCAAGCCGCTATCGGTTTATGGCAATGGCCAGCAAATTCGCGACTGGTTGTACGTTGAAGATCACGCCAGAGCACTGTACCTGGTGGCGACACGCGGTAAGTCTGGCGAAACTTACAATATCGGCGGGCACAACGAGCGTAAGAATATTGAGGTGGTGGAAACCATTTGCGATCTGCTGGAAGAGCTGGCACCGCACAAGCCGAATGGCGTGGCGCACTATCGCGATCTCATCACCTTTGTCACCGATCGACCTGGCCACGATCTTCGCTATGCCATCGATGCGTCGAAAATTGAAACTGAACTAGGCTGGACTCCGGATGAGACTTTTACCAGCGGTATGCGCAAAACGGTTCAGTGGTACCTGGCAAATGAAACCTGGTGGCAGCAGGTTCTGGACGGTAGCTATCAGGGTGAGCGTCTGGGACTGCAGGCCTGAACGCCTGGGAGAGAACAATGAAAGGTATTATTCTGGCAGGTGGTTCGGGCACCCGTTTGCATCCAATTACCCGCGGAGTGTCAAAGCAGCTGTTGCCTATCTACGATAAGCCGATGATTTACTATCCGCTTTCGGTGCTGATGTTGGCCGGTATCCGCGAGATTCTGGTGATCACCACGCCTGAGGATCAACGTGATTTTCAGCGCCTGCTCGGCGATGGGGAAGAATTCGGTATTCAGCTGCATTATGCTGTGCAACCAAGCCCGGATGGCCTGGCACAGGCCTTTATCCTCGGAGAGGAGTTCCTTAATGGTGAACCCTCTTGTCTGGTGCTGGGTGATAATATCTTCTTTGGTCAAAGTTTCAGTCCTAAGCTACGCAGCGTCGCGTCGCGTACTCAAGGTGCGACGGTATTTGGGTATCAGGTCATGGATCCAGAACGTTTTGGCGTAGTGGAGTTCGATGATAATTTTCGCGCTCTTTCTCTGGAAGAAAAACCGCAAAATCCCAAATCTAACTGGGCGGTAACGGGCCTCTACTTCTATGATGGCAAAGTTGCTGAATATGCGAAACAGGTTAAACCGTCATCACGTGGCGAGCTGGAAATTACCAGTATCAACCAGATGTATCTGGAGGACGGTGCGCTGACCGTTGAGCTTCTTGGGCGTGGTTTTGCATGGCTGGACACCGGTACGCACGATAGCTTGATCGAGGCCAGCATGTTCGTACAAACGGTGGAAAAGCGTCAGGGCTTCAAAATTGCCTGTCTTGAAGAAATTAGCTGGCGCAACGGTTGGCTGGATGATGACGGCGTAAAGCTGGCAGCCAAACGTCTGGAAAAAACCGGCTATGGCCAATACTTACTGGATCTTGTCCGTGTTCGTCCACGCCAGTATTGAATCCCTGGAGTGGGAAAATCGCTTCTTCGGCATCCAGAGCGCGATTGTGCGCTTTCGCGATGACGCCCCGCAGCTGACCGCTCAGGCGCTGGCCGGCTGGACGCGTTTGCAGGCGAAGATTGCGGCGGATGATGGCGTGCGGCTGGATGCGCTACAGCAGCTGGGTTTCCAGCTGGTGGAAGGCGAAGTCGATCTGGCACTGCCGGTCGGTCGGTCTGCCGACTCGGGCTGTGAAGTGGCTACGCCGGCAGAGATTCCACGACTGCGCGAGCTGGCGGCACAGGCCTTTGCGCAAAGTCGCTTCCGCGCTCCCTGGTATGCCGCAGATGCCAGCGGCCGTTTCTACGCCCAGTGGATTGAAAACGCGGTGCGGGGGACGTTCGATAACCAGTGTCTGATTTTTCGCGCTGCCGATGGCGACATTCGCGCTTTTGTTTCACTGCGTCAGCTCAATGAGACGGATGCCCGCATCGGCCTGCTAGCCGGTCGCGGCGCGGGTGCTGAACTGATGCAGGCCGCACGGCATTGGGCCGAACTCCGCGGGCTGTCTACACTGCGGGTGGCAACCCAGATGGGGAACACCGCCGCGCTTAAACGTTATATTCTCAGCGGTGCGAATGTTGAAAACACCGCGTACTGGTTATACAGGTGACATGATGATTCCATTTAACGCACCGCCGGTGGTGGGAACCGAGCTTGATTATATGCAATCCGCGATGGACAGCGGAAAACTGTGCGGCGACGGCGGATTTACCCGCCGCTGCCAGCAGTGGATGGAGCAGCGGTTTGGGACTGCGAAAGCACTGTTGACGCCTTCCTGCACCGCTTCGCTGGAAATGGCGGCGCTGCTGCTGGATATCCAGCCGGGCGATGAAGTGATTATGCCGAGCTATACCTTCGTCTCAACCGCCAACGCCTTTGTGTTGCGCGGGGCAAAAATCGTCTTTGTCGATATTCGTCGCGATACGATGAATATCGATGAAACCAAAATTGAAGCGGCGATCGGTGAGAAAACCCGCGCCATTGTACCGGTACACTATGCCGGCGTGGCCTGCGAGATGGACACCATCATGGCCCTTGCCAGCAAGTACAATCTGTTCGTGGTGGAAGATGCCGCGCAGGGTGTCATGTCGACTTACAAAGGGCGAGCGCTGGGCACAATCGGGCATATAGGCTGTTTCAGTTTCCATGAAACCAAAAACTATACCGCCGGCGGTGAAGGTGGCGCGACGCTGATTAACGATCGTAAGTTGATCGAACGTGCGGAAATTATCCGCGAAAAAGGGACCAACCGTAGCCAGTTCTTCCGCGGGCTGGTGGATAAATACACCTGGCGCGATATCGGCTCCAGCTATCTGATGTCTGACCTGCAGGCGGCATACCTGTGGGCGCAGCTGGAAGCGGCGGAACAGATTAACCAGCAACGTTTAACGCTCTGGCAGCGCTATTACGATGCGTTGCTGCCACTGGCACGGGCTGGTCGCATCGATCTGCCGGTGATTCCGGCCGACTGCGGACACAACGCGCACATGTTTTATATTAAGCTGCGCGATATTGACGATCGCAGTAACCTGATCGCCTGGCTAAAAGAGGCGGAAATTCTGGCGGTGTTCCACTACATCCCGCTGCATAGCTGCCCGGCGGGAGAGCACTTTGGCGAGTTCCGCGGTGACGATCGTCATACCACCCAGGAGAGCGAGCGCCTGCTGCGCCTGCCGCTGTTCTATAACCTGTCGTCAGCCAATCAGCGTACGGTGATTAATTCGCTGCTGAGTTATTTCTCCTGATATGTCGCTGGCTAAAGCTTCACTGTGGACCGCCGCGTCCACGCTGGTCAAAATTGGGGCCGGACTGCTGGTGGTTAAACTACTGGCTGTCTCCTTTGGCCCGGCAGGGGTTGGTCAGGCCGGTAACTTTCGCCAGCTGGTGACCGTGCTTGGCGTACTGGCGGGCGCCGGTATTTTCAACGGTGTCACCAAACTGGTCGCACAGCATCATGACGATCGCCAGCAGCTGAATAAGGTCGTCGGCACCTCCTCAGCAATGGTGCTTGGCTTCTCAACGCTGCTGGCGCTGGTCTTTCTGCTGGCGGCCGCGCCGGTCAGCCAGGGGCTGTTCGGCCATACGCACTATCAGGGGCTGGTGCAACTGGTGGCGCTGGTACAGATGGGCATTGCCTGGGCAAACCTGCTGCTGGCCTTGATGAAAGGTTTTCGCGATGCGGCGGGCAATGCCCTGTCGCTGATCGCCGGTAGCCTGATTGGCGTCGTGGCCTATTACGCCTGCTATCGCTTCGCGGGCTACCAGGGGGCGCTGCTCGGGCTGGCGCTGGTGCCGGCGCTGGTGGTGATCCCGGCGGCAATCGTGCTATGGCGGCGCGGGACAATCCCGCTCAGCGCGCTGCGTCCGCGCTGGGATAACGGCCTCGCGGGGCAGCTTTCCAAATTTACCCTGATGGCGCTGATTACCTCGGTGACGCTGCCGGTGGCTTACGTGATGATGCGTAACCTGCTGGCGGAGCATTATGGCTGGGAGGCGGTAGGGATCTGGCAAGGGGTCAGCAGCATTTCCGATGCCTACCTGCAGTTTATCACCGCATCGTTTAGCGTCTATCTGCTGCCTACGCTCTCCCGATTGACGGCCAAATCAGAGATTACCCGTGAGATCGGCAAATCATTAAAATTTGTCCTTCCGGCGGTGGCGGTGGCGAGCTTAACCGTCTGGCTACTGCGCGACTTTGCCATCTGGCTGCTGTTTTCCGACCGCTTTACGGCGATGCGCGACCTGTTTGCCTGGCAACTGGTCGGCGATGTGCTGAAGGTCGGCGCCTATGTTTATGGCTATCTGGTGATTGCGAAAGCGTCGCTGCGTTTTTATATACTAACGGAAATCAGCCAGTTCACGCTGTTGACCGCATTCTCGCACTGGCTGATCCCGGCGCATGGCGCGATTGGCGCAGCGCAGGCGTATATGGCTACGTATATTGTTTATTTCGCCCTTTGTAGTGGCGTGTTTTTACTCTGGCGTAAACGGGCATGACAGCACTGATACATGTACTGGGATCGGATATCCCGCACCACAACCAGACCGTTTTACGGTTCTTTAATGACGAGCTGGCCGCCCATGACGAGCAGGCGCGTAGGTTTATGGTCGTCGGTGATGCAACAGGAGTGCGCGAGGCCTACCCGGCATTATCTGTCACCTGTTATCCCGGAAAAAAATCCCTGGCGCAGGCGGTGATAACTCTGGCAAAAGCCGATCGCCGACAGCGCTTTTTCTTCCACGGCCAGTTTAATACCGGGCTGTGGCTGGCGCTGCTAAGCGGGGGGATTCGTCCTGCCCAGTTTAACTGGCATATCTGGGGGGCCGACCTGTATGAAAATTCGTCCAGCCTGAAGTTTCGCCTGTTCTATCCGCTGCGGCGCCTTGCCCAGAGTCGGGTCGGGCGCGTTTTTGCCACCCGGGGCGATCTCAGCTGGTTCGCTCGCCGTCATCCGGGCGTGCCCGGCGAACTGCTCTATTTTCCGACGCGCATGGATCCGGCGCTTAATTCGCTGGCCGAGAGCGCACCGCGTGCCGAGACGCTGACGATTCTGGTCGGGAACTCGGGTGACCGCAGTAATGAGCATATTGCGGCGCTGCGTGCTATCCATCAGCAATTTGGCGATACGGTAAACGTGATCGTGCCGATGGGGTATCCGGAAAATAATACGGACTATATTAACGAGGTCCGTGAAGCGGGCGCTGCGCTGTTTAGCGCCACCCACCTGCAGATTCTCAGTGAGAAGCTGGCGTTTCCTGATTATCTGAATCTGCTGCGCCGCTGCGATCTGGGCTATTTCCTGTTTGCTCGCCAGCAGGGCATCGGGACACTATGTTTATTAATTCAGGCAGGGATACCCTGTGTGCTGAACCGGGAAAACCCGTTCTGGCAGGATATGACGGAGCAGAATATTCCGGTGCTGTTTACCGGCGATGCGCTGGATGTTGACGTAGTGCGTGAAGCCCAGCGTCAGCTGGCGAGCGTTGATAAGAACCAGATTGCTTTCTTCCGGCCGAACTACCTGGCGGGCTGGCAGCAGGCATTGCAGATTGCCGCGGGGGTCAACGCATGACATTAATGCAATTTTGCGGGCTGCTGGTGGTCTGGCTGCTGTCAACGCTGTTTATCGCCACCGCGACGTATTTTGAGTTTCGCCGCGTGCGCTTTAACTTCAATGTGTTCTTCTCGTTGTTGTTTCTGCTGACCTTCTTCTTTGGTTTCCCGCTGACCAGTATCCTGGTGTTCCGCTTTGATGTCAGCGTTGCTCCGCCGGACGTGTTGCTGCAAACCTTGCTGGTGTCGGTCTGTTTCTATGCGGTCTATTACGTGACCTATAAAACGCGTCTGCGTTCGGCCACGCACGACAGCCAGCGACGGCCGCTATTTACGATGAACCGCGTGGAAACGCATCTGGCATGGATCATTCTGCTGGGCGTAGCGCTGCTGTGCGTCGGGATTTTCTTTGCCCACAATGGCTTCCTGCTGTTTAAGCTCAACTCTTACAGTCAGATCTTCTCTGCCGAAGTCTCCGGCGTGGCGCTGAAGCGCTTTTTCTATTTCTTTATCCCGGCGATGCTGGTGGTCTATTTCCTGCGCCAGGATTATAAGGCGTGGATATTCTTCCTGCTCAGCACCGTGGCGTTTGGGCTGTTGACCTATGCCATTGTCGGCGGTACCCGCGCGAATATCATTATCGCTTTCGCCATTTTCCTGTTTATCGGCATTATTCGCGGCTGGATCAGCCTGTGGATGCTGGCGGCGGCTGGCGTCCTGGGTATTGTGGGAATGTTCTGGCTGGCGCTTAAGCGCTATGGCATGAACGTCAGCGGCGATGAAGCGTTTTATACCTTCCTCTATCTGACCCGCGATACGTTTTCGCCGTGGGAGAATCTGGCGCTGCTGCTGCAAAACTACGACAAGATCGCCTTCCAGGGGCTGGCGCCGATGATCAGGGATTTCTACGTCTTTATCCCCAGCTGGATGTGGCATAGCCGACCGTCGATGGTGCTCAATACCGCTAACTACTTTACCTGGGAAGTGCTGAATAACCACTCCGGCCTGGCTATCTCGCCGACGCTGATCGGCTCGCTGGTGGTGATGGGGGGGATCTGGTTTGTTCCGCTGGGCGCGGTGGCGGTCGGACTGATTATCAAATGGTTCGACTGGCTGTATGAGCTGGGTAACCGCGAGAGTAACCGTTATAAAGCGGCTATCCTGCACAGTTTCTGTTTTGGCGCTATCTTCAACATGATAGTGCTGGCGCGCGAAGGGCTGGACTCATTTGGCTCCCGCGTGGTGTTTTTCCTCGTGATCTTTGGTATCTGCTTACTGGCGGCGAAATTGCTGTACTGGTTCCTGGATAGCGCGGGACTGATTCACCGGCGGGTTAAACCGCTTTCGCAACCTCAGGTCAGATAAGGATGGACATGACTGAGACTATTTCTGCGCCGTTGTATCTGCTGAGAGGGTTACAACTCATTGGTTGGCGCAATATGCAGCACGCTCTGGACTATTTGTATGCGGACGGCACTATCCGCCAGGGAACGCTGGTGGCGATCAACGCAGAGAAGATGCTGGCGGTTGAGGATAATCCTGACGTACGGGCACTGATTGAAGCCGCAGAGTTTAAATATGCCGATGGCATCAGCGTCGTGCGCTCACTGCGTAAAAAATACCCTCAGGCTCAGGTTTCGCGCGTGGCGGGCGCTGACCTCTGGGAAGCGCTGATGGAACGGGCGGGCGCACAGGGGACCCCGGTCTTCCTGGTTGGCGGCAAGCCGGAGGTGCTGGCACAGACGGAGGCGCAGCTGCGTGCCCGCTGGAAGGTCAATATTGTCGGCAGTCAGGATGGGTATTTCGCTGCCGATCGACGCCAGGCGTTGTTTGAGCGTATTCGCGATAGCGGTGCGAAAATCGTAACCGTGGCGATGGGATCGCCGCGTCAGGAGATCCTGATGCGCGACTGCCGGGAGGTCTATCCGCAGGCGCTGTATATGGGGGTTGGCGGCACCTACGATGTTTTCACCGGCCATGTCCACCGGGCGCCAAAATTCTGGCAAAACCTGGGTCTGGAGTGGTTCTATCGTTTAGTCTCTCAGCCGAGTCGGATTAAAAGACAGATTCGCCTGCTGCGATATTTACGTTGGTATTATACCGGTCAGCTCTGATATTCCACTGCAAACTGGCGAGTTTACGTACGTATTGTGTTTACTACTGTCACTCGCCTGATACTTTATTTGCCATTTCCTGAAAATTCATTAACCATTCGCATGCTTAATGCACGGCGGGCAGCGTGTGCCGTCGTGCAGGCAAGGACATTTCCTTTCATTCATTAATAAAAATAACCGGTATATGGGCAAGACCATTCGCGGGTCGCGCCATGGCAAACCTGTCACTCCCGACGGCATGAATCGCTGTGCTACGGGTGGGGGTAAGGTCGGCCCTCAGGCGTGCCGCTCAATGGACGAGGAACAAAAACCGGAAGCAGGGCAAACACAAGAGGTTATATGACAGAGAAAAAAGCGGAACTCCAGCGCGGACTGGAGGCCAGACACATTGAGCTTATCGCCCTTGGCGGGACGATTGGCGTGGGTTTGTTTATGGGGGCGGCAAGCACGCTGAAATGGGCCGGTCCTTCGGTCCTGCTGGCGTATATTATCGCCGGTTTATTTGTCTTCTTTATCATGCGCTCGATGGGCGAAATGCTGTTCCTTGAGCCGGTGACCGGTTCATTCGCCGTTTACGCGCACCGCTATATGAGCCCGTTTTTCGGCTATCTTACCGCCTGGTCATATTGGTTTATGTGGATGGCGGTCGGGATCTCGGAGATTACGGCCATCGGGGTGTATGTGCAGTTCTGGTTCCCGGATATGGCGCAGTGGATACCGGCGCTTATTGCCGTCGGGCTGGTGGCGCTGGCAAACCTGGCCGCAGTACGCCTGTATGGTGAGATCGAATTCTGGTTCGCGATGATTAAAGTCACCACCATTATCGTGATGATCGTCGTCGGGCTGGGGGTGATCTTCTTTGGTTTTGGCAACGGCGGGCACTCCATCGGATTTGGCAATCTGACCGAACACGGGGGCTTTTTCGCCGGCGGCTGGAAAGGATTCCTGACGGCGCTGTGTATCGTGGTGGCCTCCTATCAGGGGGTTGAACTTATCGGCATCACCGCCGGTGAGGCGAAGAATCCGCAGGTCACGCTGCGCAGTGCGGTGGGCAAGGTCCTGTGGCGTATCCTGATTTTTTATGTGGGCGCGATTTTCGTGATTGTCACGATTTTCCCGTGGAATCAAATTGGTTCCGGCGGCAGCCCGTTCGTTCTGACCTTTGCGAAAATCGGTATTACTGCGGCGGCGGGTATTATCAACTTTGTGGTGCTGACGGCGGCGCTTTCCGGCTGTAATAGCGGGATGTACAGCTGCGGTCGTATGCTCTACGCGCTGGCGCGCAACCGGCAACTGCCTGCGGCAATGGCGAAAGTTTCGCGCAATGGCGTGCCGGCCGTGGGCGTCGCGCTGTCGATTCTGATTCTGCTGATTGGCTCCTGTCTGAACTATATTATTCCCAACCCGCAGCGGGTCTTCGTCTATGTTTACAGTGCCAGCGTATTGCCGGGTATGGTGCCGTGGTTTGTGATTCTGATTAGTCAGCTGCGTTTTCGTCGTGCGCATCAGGAGGAGATGGCCAGCCACCCGTTCCGTTCGCTGCTGTTCCCGTGGGCCAACTATTTCACGATGGCGTTTCTGGTTTGTGTGCTGATAGGTATGGGCTTTAATGACGACACCCGTATGTCGCTGTTCGTCGGAATACTTTTCCTGGCCCTCGTGACGCTTATTTATAAGGCGTTTGGTCTCGGTCGACATGGAAATGTCGATAAAACGACGGAATAAACGCCAAAGTGCACAAAGCGTGACCAAACAGAAATTTTATTTAAAAAGGCACTAGACAGCGGGGGGGGAAGTCCGTATTATCCGACCCCGCAACGGCGCTAAGCGCCCGTAGCTCAGCTGGATAGAGCGCTGCCCTCCGGAGGCAGAGGTCTCAGGTTCGAATCCTGTCGGGCGCACCATTTAACCCGGTGCTTGAGCTGCGGTGGACTGTTAATTTAACAGTGCCGCGTGAAAAGATTTGCAGTGGTGGCTATAGCTCAGTTGGTAGAGCCCTGGATTGTGATTCCAGTTGTCGTGGGTTCGAATCCCATTAGCCACCCCATTATTTGATAGAGTTGTGAAATGCGAAGGTGGCGGAATTGGTAGACGCGCTAGCTTCAGGTGTTAGTGTTCTTACGGACGTGGGGGTTCAAGTCCCCCCCCTCGCACCACGACTTTAACGAATTGAACTAAAAATTCAAAAAGCAGTACATCGGCGAGTAGCGCAGCTTGGTAGCGCAACTGGTTTGGGACCAGTGGGTCGGAGGTTCGAATCCTCTCTCGCCGACCAATTTTGAACCCCGCTTCGGCGGGGTTTTTTGTTTTCTGCCGTAGCGCGACAATCTTCTATCTCCCTGATCTCTCGAATAAAAAACGGCTATCCGTGCGCTATGCGAACGCGTAATTTCGTGCCCGGAATCCTCCCAATTTACCGCTGTGGCTGATGCAATTTCCACGGAACCTGTGCGATAATAAACGGGTAGATGCTCATTCCATCTCTTATGTTCGCCCTCGGGCCTCATAAACTCAGGAATGATGCAGAGCCGTTTACGGTGCTTATCGTCCACTGACAGATGTCGCGTTTATACGCACGTTCTTCACGCTACTTCGACGTAGCTTGAGAGATACAGCGTACCGTCTCATCAAACACCATGGACATAACGTTGAGTGAAGCACCCAATTTGTTGTCAAACAGACCTGTTTTAACGCCTGCCCTGGTTTCAGTGCAGGCGTTTTTTTATGTCCGTAACGGTATGAGCAGAAGAGGGCGAAGAGAAGCGCGCTATCGCCTCTGGAAGAGACGATAGCGGAAAGGCAGGTTAAGGCTGAGGATTGTTCTGTAGCGTTAGCAGCAGGCCATCACGGCGCATTAATGCCGCTTCTTCCGGCTGATGCATACGGTCGAGCGTATCGGCCAGCCATGCATAATCAAAGGCATCCGGGCGCTGTTTCAGCGCAGCACGGAACGCGATGCTGGCCTCCTGCCACTCGCCGTGGCGCATCAGGGATTGCCCCAGCGTGCTCCACAGTAAAGGCCGATCGCCGACCGATTTAATCTGCTGACGCAGCACTTTTTCCAGCTGCTCCGGATTATTCGTCTTCAGGCGCGGAATAAGCATCACCAGGCGGTCATCATACTGCTTCTTCAGTCCGTCGATAATAATCTGCTGCGCGGTATCGTGATCGTCGCTCTCGATGAGCAGACTGGCCATCGCCACCTGCAGAGGCACCTGGCTGCGAGTTTTGCGGTTCTGGTTTTTCCACCACTCACGTAATCCATCGCTTCCGCGATCGGCCAGGGTCTGGTCCATCAAGCCAATCCAGGCCTGTTGCTCCAACGCGGCGCGGTGCTCTTCATCGCTGACGTTGGCTTTTGCCATTGACGGCAGGATATCCAGCAGTGAATTCCACGCGCCGGTGCGGGTATAGGCCTGTTCGGCCAGACGCAAGACTTCCGGATGCCGTGGGGTAATCTCCAGCAGCTTATCAATGCCGTGGCGGGCCGCATGGTTTTCATTGCGGGCCAGCTGCAGGCGCACGCGCGCGATCTCGACCGGAATCAAATCGTCTCCGGCCAGCTCCGTGGCGCGCTCCAGATGCTGATTCGCCCGGGCTTCATCACCACGCTGCTGGGCCGCTTCCGCCGCCAGCAGATAGTTCACCACCGGTTGCTCGGCATGATCGGCGTTCTTCGCCATCAGCTTCTCAACCTGCTGATAGTCGCCTTCCGCCAGCTTGAGTAGCGCCTGTTCGGTTTGCTTACGTGCGCGACGGCGTTTGCGGCCCACGAACCAGCCGCGGGTATGGGCGCCGGTACGGAAAATACGGCGGAACAGCCATTCAATCGCAAACAGTACCACCATGGTGAGGATCATGATGATCGCCAGCCCGGTTACGCTGGTTTCGATATTGTAGTTATCGGTCTGAATCAGAACGTAGCCCTGGTGCCCGGAGATAATTGGGCCGACAACGATCCCGGCGATCAGCAGTGCGAAGAGTAAGAGAATTTTCAGCATGCGTTACTCTCCTTGTGGCGCAGGTGCAGGTGCAGGGGGCGTCGGCGCACTGCTCTGGGTCACGGCAGGCTGCGCCATCAGGTTGCGTACCCGCGTTTGCATCAGCTTCTCAAGAATGGCCTGACTTTGCAGATTTTCCGGTACATTCATTGTGATGCTTTGCTGACTCAGCTTATCGACATCTTCCAGAAACGCCCTGGTGGTGGCATCTTCCGTGTCGTAATAGGCGCGAACCCAGGTGGAAACATTATCCAGCGCTTGTTTGTATGTCTCTTCCTGATGGCGCGGTACCGCTTGTGCCGCAACCAGCAGGCGGGAGCGAATATTTTCGCGCAGGTAGATGTCCTGGTTTGGCGCCAGCAGCGGGACTGCCGTTTCGTCGCGGCGACGAATGGTAATAAAGCTGTCCATAAAGCTCTGCCAGCTCTTTTGCAGATTCACGCGCCACTCGCCGATAGAGCTGGAGAGCTCTTCGCTGTCGGAATCCATCGGGGAGTCGTCATCGTTATTGTCGGCAAGGCGCAGATTATCAATCTGGTTAGCAAGCTGGTTAACCTTGAGGATGATACCGTCGTAGTCGACCTGGCTGACGGCCGACAGCGACGCGATATCGTCGGTAATGGCGCGGCGGGCGCTAATCAGACTCGGATCGTTCATATCGGCGAGGCTGGCATCGGCGCTTTTTAACAGCGCAGCGGCGGTGGTGACGTCCCGATCGCTCCACAGCTTACGCCCGGCCGATTTGACCAGAAAATCAGCCTGCGCCAGCAGCCAGGTTTTGGCATCGCTGCCGGAAATGACGGCCACTTTTTGCTGCACGTCTTCCAGCTGCTTCGCCAGCGTCTCCTGCTGATGCTTCGCTTCGGTTAGCTGGTCCGCCTGCTGCTTGATAATACCTTCGAGTTCATTTTTTTGGCTTTCTTGCGCTTTTTGCAGCTCCGCCACCCGATCGGCGAGCGCCGTGCTGGTCTCGTTCTGCCGTGATACTTGCTGTTTATTTAAACCAAACAGGCCGACGCCAGCGGCGAGGGCAATGGCGATAGCCACCGCGCTCAGAACGAGGCTGGTTTTATTACCGCCGTTTTTCTTTCCGGTATTCTCTGGCTGTGGCGCCTTGTCCACGGCCTCCCTGGTCTCTTCAACCACGGCGGATTGGTTTTGTTGTTCCGTCATTATGGCTTCCAATGTTGAGAGTTATTGTAATGCGCGTAGCAGCGCATCGTTGTCGGCGCTATCGGCAACCTGGATATCCTGCCAGCCCAATTCACGGGCCTGCCGGGCCAGGCGTTCACTGACAACTAAAATGCGACAGCGAAGGAGCCACCGTTCGCGATACCATTGGGGTATCAGCGCCCAAAGCTGTTGCAGCATCTCGCCGCTGGTGACGACCAGCGTAGTGACGCCGCGGGACTGCCAGCGCATTGCTTCTTCTGCGCCATCGTAATGCTTTGCACTACGTTGATAGCATTCACAAAAAGTGACGTCGGCGCCGCGCTCGCGGAGCGTTTCGCCTAATAATTCCCGCCCGCCGTTACCGCGAAGAAGAAGGGCTTTCTTCCCGGCAATGTTTTGTAATTCAGGTAATTGTAGCAAGACTTCGCTAATTTCCCGATCTAATGGGTAGCGAATATTCTGTCCACTGACCGTATGCAGGGCCAGCGCCGTAGTACGGCCAATCGCAAAATAGCCGGGTGCTTTCGGCCAGCGTTGGCCCAGTTGATGCAGGCGAGCATGGGCAAACTCTACCGCATGCTGTGAGAGCGCAAACAAAAGATCGCCCGCGGATAAGGCGGCCAGCTGGCCGCTTAGCGCAGGCAGTTCGCGTCCAGGGGTAAACTCGATGAGTGGAAAACTCCAGGCCACATGTCCTAGCGCGCGCAGGCGGCTGACCAGCTCTTCACTTTGGGGCAACGGACGGGTGACCAGGATACTCATCGAGGGGCTTCTCCTGCATAAACGGCGGCGAGAATGTCGCGGGCGCCGTTATCCAGCAGCTCTTCCGCCAGCGAGACGCCGAGACGCTCGGCATCTTCCGGCTGGCCGCGTCGTTCACCGCGCACCACCTGTGAACCGTCCGGCGCACCGACCAGCGCGCGCAGCCACAGCTCACCGTTAATCAGCTCAGCGTAGCTGCCGATCGGAACCTGACAGCCGCCTTCCAGCCGGGTATTCATCGCCCGTTCCGCGCGGACTCGGATGGCGGTTTCCGTATGATTCAGCGGTGCTAACAGGGTTTGCGTCCATTGATCGTCAAGGCGACATTCAATACCGACCGCCCCCTGGCCGACCGCGGGCAGAGACTGCTCCGGCGTTAACGGTTGACGAATACGCGACTCCAGCCCCAGGCGTTTCAACCCGGCGGCCGCCAGAATAATCGCATCATATTCGCCGCTATCGAGTTTGCCGAGGCGGGTCCCCACGTTACCGCGCAGAGAGCGGATCTGCAGGTCGGGACGTTGGGCTGCCAGCTGGCACTGGCGGCGTAAACTGGAAGTGCCAACGATGCTGCCGTGCGGCAACGCATCGATTGACGCATAGCGATTAGAGACGAAGGCGTCGCGCGGATCTTCGCGCTCGCAAATCGTGACCAGCCCCAGTCCCTCGGGAAACTCGACGGGAACATCTTTCATGGAATGCACGGCGATATCCGCGCGCCCTTCGATAATGGCCAGTTCTAATTCTTTGACAAACAAGCCCTTGCCGCCCACTTTTGCCAGCGGAGTATCAAGGAGCACGTCGCCGCGAGTGACCATCGGCACCAGTTCCACCGCCAGCCCAGGATGGCAGGACTCAAGGCGCTCTTTCACATAATGCGCCTGCCATAGCGCAAGTGGGCTTTGCCGTGTGGCAATTCTCAAAACTTTGTCTAACATGCTTGTTACCGTCATTGTCGACCACAAACTATCCTAACATTGTTGCCTTATGGATGTTAGTTTTGTGGGATTAGGGGGGCGGCTGTTTCGTTTTTTGCGTTATTTGCGTTTGGTGCCATTGCGGTTGCCACAACCGTAGTGAGGAATTTACACGCAGTAAACGGTGCTACACTTGTATGTAGCGCATCTTTCTTTACGGTCAATGAGCAAGGTGTTAGATTGATCACGTTTTAAACCATTTGTCCGTCAGCAGCTCATCACAACCACACCGACGACAAATGGTGACGGTTTTTGTTGAAATACTGAAATCCTCCGTACTATTGTACGACGGGTTTTTGAACATCAGGCGATATGTCTTGTACCTCTATATTGAGACACTGAAACAGAGACTGGATGCCATCAACCAACTGCGCGTGGATCGCGCGCTTGCTGCCATGGGACCCGCTTTCCAGCAGGTTTACAGTCTACTGCCGACATTACTACATTATCATCACCCGTTGATGCCGGGTTACCTTGACGGTAACGTTCCCCGCGGCATTTGCCTCTACACGCCTGATGAAACCCAACGCCACTACCTTGACGAGTTAGAACTGCACCGCGGCATGCTGGCGCAGGAGCCGCCGAAAGGCGAACTGCCGATAACCGGCGTCTACTCGATGGGCAGTACCTCCTCCGTAGGCCAAAGCTGCTCTTCCGACCTCGATATCTGGGTTTGTCATCAGGCATGGCTTGATACCGAAGAGCGCCAGCTGCTGCAGCGCAAATGTAGCCTGTTGGAAAGCTGGGCGGCATCGCTGGGCGTTGAGGTCAGCTTCTTCCTGATTGACGAAAACCGCTTCCGCCATAACGAAAGCGGCAGCCTGGGTGGCGAAGACTGCGGGTCGACGCAGCATATCCTGCTGCTGGATGAGTTCTACCGCACCGCCGTGCGCCTCGCCGGGAAACGTATTCTGTGGAATATGGTGCCGTGCGACGAAGAGGATCATTACGACGATTACGTGATGGGGCTCTATGCGCAAGGTGTACTGACGCCAAATGAGTGGCTCGATCTGGGCGGCCTGAGCTCGCTGTCGGCGGAAGAGTATTTCGGCGCCAGCCTGTGGCAGCTCTATAAAAGTATCGATTCACCGTATAAAGCGGTGCTGAAAACGCTGCTGCTGGAAGCCTACTCCTGGGAGTACCCGAACAACCGCCTGCTGGCGAAAGACATTAAACAGCGTCTGCACGACGGAGAAATCGTCTCGTTTGGGCTCGATCCTTACTGCATGATGCTGGAACGCGTGACCGCCTATCTGCAGGCCATTGAAGACGACACGCGTCTCGATCTGGTGCGCCGCTGTTTCTATCTGAAAGTGTGCGAAAAACTCAGCCGCGAGCGCGCCTGCGTAGGCTGGCGTCGTGAAGTGGTGAGCCACCTGGTGCAAGAGTGGGGCTGGGATGAAAAGCGTCTGATGATGCTGGACAACCGGGCTAACTGGAAGATCGACGAAGTACGCAAAGCGCACAACGAGCTGCTGGATGCGATGATGCAAAGCTATCGCAACCTGATCCGCTTTGCGCGGCGTAACAACCTCAGCGTGTCCGCCAGTCCGCAGGATATCGGCGTACTGACCCGTAAGCTGTATGCGGCGTTTGAAGCGCTGCCGGGCAAAGTGACGCTGGTGAACCCGCAAATCTCTCCGGATCTCTCCGAGCCGAATCTGACCTTCATCCACGTGCCTCCTGGCCGTGCCAACCGTACCGGTTGGTATGTGTACAACCGTGCGCCGGATATGGAATCGATCATCAGCCATCAGCCGCTGGAATATAACCGTTATCTTAATAAGCTGGTGGCATGGGCCTGGTTTAACGGCCTGCTGACGTCACGCACTCGCCTGTTTATTAAGGGCAACGGTATCGTCGATCTGGCGAAGCTTCAGGAGATGGTCGCCGACGTTTCGCACCATTTCCCGCTGCGTCTGCCGTCGCCAACGCCCAAAGCGCTGTATAGCCCCTGCGAAATCCGCCACCTGGCGATTATCGTCAACCTCGAATATGACCCGACGGCGGCGTTCCGCAATCAGGTCGTGCATTTTGATTTCCGTAAACTGGATGTCTTCAGCTTTGGCGAAGAGCAGAAGTGCTTAATCGGTAGCGTCGATCTGCTGTACCGCAACTCGTGGAACGAAGTGCGCACCCTGCACTTTAACGGCGAGCAGGCGATGATCGAAGCGCTGAAAACCATTCTCGGTAAAATGCATCAGGATGCTGCGCCGCCGGATAGCGTTGAAGTGTTCTGCTACAGTCAGCATCTGCGCGGTCTCATTCGCACCCGCGTGCAGCAGATGGTGTCCGAGTGCATTGAGCTGCGCCTTTCCAGTACCCGTCAGGATACCGGGCGCTTTAAGGCGCTGCGCGTTTCCGGGCAGACCTGGGGACTGTTTTTCGAACGTCTTAACGTGTCGGTGCAGAAGCTGGAGAACGCCATTGAATTCTACGGCGCTATCTCGCATAACAAGCTGCACGGCCTGTCGGTTCAGGTGGAAACCAACCATGTTAAGCTACCGGCGGTAGTGGATGGATTTGCCAGCGAAGGGATTATTCAGTTCTTCTTTGAAGAGGCGGATAACGAGAGCGGATTTAATATCTATATTCTCGACGAGAGCAACCGCGCCGAGGTTTATCATCACTGTGAAGGCAGTAAAGAGGAGCTGGTGCGTGACGTGAGCCGCTTCTACTCTTCATCCCACGATCGTTTCACCTACGGCTCCAGTTTTATCAACTTCAACCTGCCGCAGTTCTATCAGATCGTCGACGTTGACGGTCGACCTCAGGTGATTCCGTTCCGCAGCCAGGCGATCGGGGCGGCTGCCGCGCCGGTGAGCCAGGATGCCGTGGCGTCGCCCATGCTGCAGCAGCACTATTCCTGACCGACGTTCCTGAGTCACCATTTCCCCGGCGACGTTGTGTTTTCGCCGGGGTTTTGCTTTCCCGATGACGATGAAAGCGCTGGCTTAGCGAAAACTCACGGCTTCGCCGGCCTGCTGGGTCGCCGCCTGCTCCAGCAGGTCCCAGAAGGTTTCACCGCTGCGGTCGCACACCCACTCATCACCTTTAAGATCAAAATGGTAGCCGCCTTGCTTTGTCGCCAGCCACACCTGATGCAGCGGCTCCTGACGGTTGATAATAATTTTGCTGCCGTTCTCAAAACTGAGGGTCAGCACGCCGCCGTTGATCTCACAGTCGATATCGCTATCGCCGTCCCGCTCGTCCAGATGTTCTTCGATGGTCATCCACAGGCTGTCAGCCAGGCGATGGAATTCACTGTCGTTCATGGTTCTACCCTGCTTTTTTTAAGATGGCGGCAGTATAGCGCGAAACAAAAGCGCGCGCAGTCGGATGCTAAACGCTTGCTTTTACGTCTTCTCCTGCGATGATAGAAAGCAGAAAGAGTGAATCACGGGCAACTATCAATGAAAAACGTTTTTCCAACGCTTGCCGTTTTATTGGCGATCTTCAGCCTGACCGGCTGTGGTCTGAAGGGACCGCTTTATTTCCCTCCGGCAGAAAAGACGGCGGCTCCGCCGACCAAACCGGTCAATAGCGGTATCCAGAGCTCGGCGCCAGATCGTAACGATCGCGGCGATAGCGGCGGCCCGACCCAGGTAAACTATTAACGATAACGTTCTGTTCCGCGCGACTGGAGTAGATGATGCAGTTCTCTAAAATGCATGGCCTTGGCAACGATTTTATGGTCGTTGACGCGGTAACGCAGAATGTTTTTTTCTCACCGGAGCTGATTCGCCGCCTGGCGGATCGGCATCTGGGCGTCGGTTTCGATCAGCTGCTGGTTGTTGAGCCGCCTTACGATCCGGATCTGGATTTCCATTATCGTATCTTCAACGCCGACGGCAGCGAAGTGTCGCAGTGCGGTAACGGCGCGCGCTGCTTTGCCCGCTTTGTCCGCTTGAAAGGCCTGACCAATAAACGTGACATCCGCGTGAGCACGGCAAACGGTCGTATGGTATTAAGCGTAACGGAAGACGATTTGGTGCGCGTCAACATGGGGGAGCCGAACTTCGAGCCCTCTCAGGTGCCCTTCCGCGCCAACAAAGCGGAAAAGACCTATATTATGCGCGCCGCCGAGCAGACAGTATTGTGCGGCGTGGTCTCGATGGGGAACCCGCACTGCGTCATTCAGGTCGATAATGTGGAAACCGCCGCGGTGGAAACCCTCGGCCCGGTGATGGAAAGCCACGAACGCTTCCCGGAGCGCGCCAACATCGGTTTTATGCAGGTGGTCGAGCGCGATCGCATTCGTCTGCGTGTTTATGAGCGCGGCGCAGGTGAAACTCAGGCCTGCGGCAGCGGTGCCTGTGCGGCGGTAGCGGTTGGTATCCAACAGGGACTGCTGGCCGAAGAAGTACGCGTGGAATTGCCAGGCGGGCGTCTTGATATCGCCTGGAAAGGCCCGGGCCAACCGTTGTTTATGACTGGCCCGGCGGCACATGTCTACGACGGATTTATTCACTTATGAAACAAGTCGGGGAAGAACAGCAGGAAATCACCGGCGCGCTGAACGACCGCGCGGTGGTGGACTATCTGTTGCAACATCCTGAATTTTTTATTCGTAATGCTGCACTGGTCGAGCACATGCGCGTTCCGCATCCGGTACGCGGCTCGATCTCGCTGGTGGAATGGCACATGGTGCGGGCACGTAACCATATCAACGTGCTGGAAGAGAACATGATGCTGCTGATGGAGCAGGCCACGGCGAATGAGAGCCTGTTCCAGCGTCTGCTGCATCTGCAGACGCGGCTGGCGGCGGCGGAAAGCCTTGATGAGATGCTCAATCGCTTTCACCGCTGGGCGCGCGAAATAGGGCTGGCGGGGGCGACGGTGCGTCTGTTTCCCGATAGCTGGCGGCTGGGCGCGCCGTCAAAATTCACCCATCTGGCGTTAAGCCGGCAGGCATTTGAGCCTATCCGCATTCAGCGTCTTGGGCAGGCTCGTCATTATCTCGGGCCGCTGCACGGACCTGAACTGCTGGTGGTACTGCCGGAAGCGAAAGCTATCGGCTCGGTGGCGATGTCGCTGCTGGGCGGCGATGATGCCCCTGGCGTGATGCTTTTCAGCAGTCGCGATGCCCAGCATTATCAACAAGGCCAGGGAACGCAGCTGCTGCAGGAAATTGCGTTAATGCTGCCGGGTCTGTTGGAGCGCTGGGTTGAACGCGCATGACCGACTCTCCCTTATTCACCGCCGTTGAGCGCTTTCTACGCTATCTGGGCGTGGAGCGTCAGCTGAGCCCGATCACGCTACTGAACTACCGGCGTCAGCTTGATGCGCTGATGGCGCTCGCGGAACAGGCGGGGCTCAAAAGCTGGCAGCAGTGCGATGCCGCTCAGGTTCGTGGTCTGGCGGTCCGTAGCCGTAAACAGGGGCTGGGGCCGGCAAGCCTTGCGCTGCGGCTTTCCGCGTTGCGCAGTTTCTTTGACTGGCTGGTGGCGCAGGGCGAGCTGGCGGCGAACCCGGCGAAAGGTATCTCCGCCCCAAAAATTCCCCGTCACTTACCGAAAAATATTGATGTCGATGACGTCAACCGGCTGCTGGATATCGATCTTAACGATCCGCTGGCGGTGCGCGATCGGGCGATGCTGGAGGTAATGTACGGCGCGGGTCTGCGTCTCTCCGAGCTGGTCAATCTGGATATTCAACACCTCGATCTGGAATCCGGGGAGGTGTGGGTGATGGGCAAAGGAAGCAAAGAACGCCGCCTGCCGATTGGGCGCAGCGCGGTGGCGTGGATCGAACACTGGCTCGATTTACGCGGTCTGTTTGGCACGGATGACGCTGCGCTGTTTTTATCTAAACTGGGGAAACGTATTTCCGCGCGTAATGTGCAGAAGCGCTTTGCCGAATGGGGCATTAAGCAGGGGCTGAATAGCCACGTGCATCCGCATAAACTGCGCCACTCCTTTGCCACCCATATGCTGGAGTCGAGCGGCGATCTGCGCGGCGTACAGGAGCTGCTGGGTCATGCTAATCTCTCGACCACCCAAATCTATACCCATCTTGATTTTCAACACCTTGCCTCGGTGTATGATGCGGCGCATCCGCGCGCCAAACGGGGGAAATAATGCGTTTTTACCGACCGCTGGGCCAAATTTCTGCACTGACGTTTGACCTGGACGATACCCTTTACGACAACCGCCCGGTCATCGACCGGACGTTGCAGGAGTCGCTGGCCTTTGTGCGCAGCTACCATCCGTCACTGAGCCAGTTTGATGCCAACGAGCTGCAGCGGCTACGCCAGACGCTGCTGGAGAGCGAGCCCGAGATTTACCATGACGTCACCGAGTGGCGCCGCCGCGCGCTGGTGCTGGGGATGACGAATGCCGGACTCTCTGCCGGGCAGGCTGCCGAGGGCGCGGATGCGGCAATGGCGAATTTTGCCCACTGGCGTAGTTTGATCGATGTGCCGCAGGAAACTCACGATACGCTGGCCGCGCTGGCGGAGAAATGGCCGCTGGTGGCGGTGACCAACGGCAACGCGCAGCCCGAACTCTTTGGTTTGAGCGACTATTTCCGTTTTGTTCTGCGTGCTGGTCCGGACGGGCGATCGAAACCCTTTGCTGATATGTACCATCTGGCGGCGGAGCGTCTTGATTTGCCGCTGGATCAGATACTCCACGTGGGGGATGATCTGACCACCGATGTCGCGGGCGCTATTCGCTGCGGCATGCAGGCCTGCTGGATCAAGCCGCAGGGGGCCGATCTGATGCGCGCGACCGACAGCCGCCTGCTGCCACACATTGAAATTTCACGGTTGGCATCTCTGACCTCGCTGATATAATCACCACTAGTTCTGTATATATTAACAGTATGCCCGGTAGACGATGCGTTGCCGGGCAGCTCATTTCCGGCGGTGCCAATGGACGTTTCTTACCTGCTCGACAGCCTCAATGATAAACAGCGTGAAGCCGTAGCCGCTTCACGCACCAATATGCTGGTTCTGGCGGGAGCGGGCAGCGGTAAGACGCGCGTTCTGGTACACCGTATTGCCTGGCTGCTGAGCGTAGAAAACTGCTCGCCGTATTCCATCATGGCGGTGACCTTTACCAACAAAGCGGCGGCGGAGATGCGCCATCGTATCGGCCAGCTGATGGGGACGACCCAGGGCGGCATGTGGGTCGGCACCTTCCATGGGCTGGCGCATCGCCTGCTGCGGGCCCACCATCTGGACGCAAACCTGCCACAGGATTTTCAGATCCTCGATAGCGAAGATCAGCTGCGCCTGCTGAAGCGCCTGATTAAAGCCATGAACCTCGACGAGAAGCAGTGGCCGCCGCGTCAGGCGATGTGGTACATCAACAGCCAGAAAGACGAAGGGCTGCGCCCGCATCATATTCAGAGTTACGGCAACCCGGTGGAACAGACCTGGCAGAAGGTTTATCAGGCCTATCAGGAAGCCTGCGATCGCGCTGGTCTGGTGGATTTTGCCGAGCTGCTGCTGCGTGCGCACGAGCTGTGGCTCAATAAACCGCATATTCTCCAGCACTACCGCGAACGCTTCACCAATATCCTGGTGGACGAGTTCCAGGATACCAACAACATTCAGTACGCGTGGATCCGCCTGCTGGCGGGCGATAGCGGCAAAGTGATGATCGTGGGGGATGATGACCAGTCGATCTACGGCTGGCGCGGCGCCCAGGTTGAGAATATTCAGCGCTTTCTCACCGATTTCCCCGGCGCGCAGACCATCCGCCTCGAGCAGAACTACCGCTCGACCAGCAATATCCTGAGCGCCGCTAACGCCCTGATTGAAAACAACAGCGGGCGTCTGGGTAAGAAACTGTGGACCGACGGCGCCGACGGCGAACCGATCTCCCTCTATTGCGCGTTTAACGATCTCGATGAAGCGCGCTTTGTCGTCAACCGTATCAAAACCTGGCAGGAGAACGGCGGGGCGCTTGAGCAATGCGCCATTCTCTACCGCAGCAACGCCCAGTCGCGCGTGCTGGAAGAGGCGCTGCTGCAGGCCAGCATGCCGTACCGTATCTATGGCGGCATGCGCTTCTTCGAACGCCAGGAGATCAAAGATGCGCTCTCCTATCTGCGTCTGATTGCCAACCGTAACGACGATGCGGCGTTTGAGCGCGTGGTGAATACGCCCACCCGCGGTATCGGCGACCGCACGCTGGACGTGGTGCGCCAGACCTCGCGCGACCGTCAGCTAACGCTGTGGCAGGCTTGTCGCGAGCTGCTGAAGGATAAAGTCCTGGCTGGCCGCGCCGCCAGCGCGCTGCAACGTTTTATGGAGCTGATTGACGCTCTGGCGCAGGAAACGGCGGATATGCCGCTGCACGTGCAGACCGACCGGGTGATTAACGATTCCGGCCTGCGGATGATGTACGAGCAGGAAAAGGGCGAGAAAGGCCAGACGCGCATCGAAAACTTAGAGGAGCTGGTGACGGCAACGCGCCAGTTCAGCTACAACGATGAAGATGAGGATTTAATGCCGCTGCAGGCCTTCCTCTCTCACGCCGCGCTGGAGGCGGGGGAAGGGCAGGCGGATACCTGGCAGGATGCGGTGCAGCTGATGACGCTGCACTCGGCGAAAGGTCTGGAGTTTCCGCAGGTGTTTATCGTTGGCGTGGAAGAGGGGATGTTCCCGAGCCAGATGGCGCTGGATGAAGGCGGCCGGCTGGAAGAGGAGCGTCGCCTGGCTTACGTCGGCGTGACGCGCGCGATGCAGAAACTGACTCTCACCTATGCGGAAACCCGCCGTCTGTACGGCAAAGAGGTTTACCATCGCCCGTCGCGCTTTATCGGCGAGCTGCCGGAAGCCTGTGTAGAAGAGGTACGCCTGCGCGCAACGGTGAGTCGTCCGGTCAGCCATCAGCGGATGGGGACGCCGATGGCGGAAAACGATACCGGTTATAAACTGGGCCAGCGCGTACGCCATCCGAAGTTTGGCGAAGGCACCATCGTGAATCTGGAAGGCAGCGGCGAGCATAGCCGTTTGCAGGTCGCCTTCCAGGGGCAAGGTATTAAATGGTTAGTGGCGGCCTATGCCCGGCTGGAAACAGTGTAACAGTAAGAAAAATATCGTTTTTTTGTAATAATCTGCTAGCCTTATATGCTAAAGGGCAGGATTTGCTCTTTAGCGTTCCGTTGCGTGTTGACGCCGTTTTTGTGCTGGCGTAACATGCGCGCACGATTACGCTAAGAGGACATTCGCCTTGGACACACCCAGTAGATGCTGGCTCAACTTCCTGTCCGTCAGGAACAACTCCTAAGGCTATCCTCTTATGCTGATAGCCTTAGCGGTTGTCAGCGACCCGTCATACCCGTCGCTCTGAGTCAGGCTTAATGGTCTGAAACCCAAATTGTTTCTGTGTGCCCACCGAACTGTCCGATAATTTTTTTGCATTGGGAGTCCCGGTCATGCTGAGCGCATTTCAACTGGAAAATAATCGTTTAACACGCCTGGAAGCTGATGAGATCAAACATCTCGCCAGTTCGGTGTGGGTCGATCTGGTCGAGCCCGACGACGAAGAACGAAGCCGCGTGCAGACGGAATTGGGTCAGAACCTGGCAACGCGCCCGGAACTGGAAGATATCGAAGCATCGGCGCGTTTCTTCGAAGATGAAGACGGTTTACACATTCACTCTTTTTTCTTTTTTGAAGATGCAGAGGATCACGCCGGTAACTCCACCGTGGCATTTACGATTCGTGAAGGGCGCCTGTTTACCCTGCGCGAACGTGAATTGCCGGCATTTCGCCTCTATCGCATGCGCGTTCGCAACCAGTTAATGGTTGATGGCAACGCCTATGAACTGCTGCTGGATCTGTTCGAAACCAAAATCGAACAGCTGGCGGATGAAATCGAAAATATCTACAGCGACCTGGAAAAACTCAGCCGCGTGATTATGGAAGGTCGTCAGGGCGATGAGTACGACGATGCGCTCTCAACGCTTGCCGAGCAGGAAGATATTGGCTGGAAGGTCCGTCTGTGTCTGATGGATACCCAGCGCGCTCTGAACTTCCTGGTACGCAAGGCGCGTTTACCTGCGGGACAGCTGGAGCAGGCGCGCGAAATCCTGCGAGATATCGAATCCCTGCTGCCACATAACGAATCGCTGTTCCAGAAGGTCAACTTCCTGATGCAGGCGGCGATGGGCTTTATCAACATCGAGCAGAACCGCATCATCAAGATCTTCTCGGTGGTTTCCGTGGTCTTTCTGCCGCCTACGCTGGTGGCTTCCAGCTACGGGATGAACTTTGAGTTTATGCCGGAGCTGCACTGGAGCTTTGGCTATCCCGGCGCGATCGTCTTTATGATGCTCGCCGGCCTGGCGCCGTATCTCTACTTCAAGCGTAAAAACTGGCTGTAGGGGATAAGCACCCGGATAGCGGCGCTGCCGTCTTATCCGGGCAGGATATCCGCGTCGGCTATCCTCTGCGTTGCCGGCGCTGGGTATACAGCGCATCGACGATAAAGACCGCCAGCGCCACCCAGATAAAGGCGAAGGTCACCATCTTATCTGCCCCCGGAACTTCGCCGTAAAAGATCACCGCCAGCAGGAACATCAGCGTCGGGCCGATATACTGGAAGAATCCCAGGGTGGAGAGCCGCAGACGGGTTGCCGCGCCGGTAAAGCACAGCAGGGGAATCGTGGTGACAACGCCCGCCGCCATCAGCAGCAGGTTCAGCGACCACGGGTTCTCTCCCATATGGCTGGTTGGGCTATCGGCGATGGCAAACAGGTATACGGCGGCGACCGGCAGGAGCCACAGGGTTTCGACTAACATCCCGGTTTGCGCATCCACGGCGATCTTTTTACGCAGCAGCCCGTAAAAGGCAAAGCTGAAGGCCAGCCCAAGTCCGATAACCGGCAGCGAACCAAAGGTCCACAGCTGTACCAGCACACCGCACACGGCCAGCAGCACCGCCACCCACTGCATGCGGCGAAAACGCTCGCCGAGGAAAATCATCCCCAGCACAATATTCACCAGCGGGTTAATGAAGTAGCCGAGACTGGCCTCCAGCATATGGTGGTTATTCACCGCCCAGATGAAGAGCAGCCAGTTGCCGCCAATCAGCACTGCCGACAGCGCCAGCAGGAAAATCTTGCGCGGCATATGCAGCAGTTTTTTCACCTGCGGCCACTGGTGGCTGAGGCTGATTAACGCCAGCATAAAAAAGAATGACCAGATCACGCGATGCGTCAGGATTTCATCGGCGGGAACATAGTAGATAAGTTTGAAGTAGGCAGGTGCGATGCCCCAGATAAAATAGGCGGCAAGAGCCAGTATAACCCCCAGCCGCGTTTGTTTTGCATCCATCGGTAAAATCCGTTACGCCAAAACAACGATGTTACTTTATTTACCGCGATCAACCCACCATATACGTCGCCGTGGCGCTGGCGATATAGACCTGCTCTTCGTTATGCAACTCCACGCGGGCGACCGCGACCTTATTCCCGGCGCGTAGCAGGCTGCTGGTGGCGGTAAAGTGCTCGCCGCGTCCGGGGCGCAGATAGTCGACGCGCAGATCGATGGTTCCCATGCGCGACAGACGCTGGCGTAGCTCTTCTTCGGTGATGGTGTTATGGCGGGTCAGCGTACTGCCTACGCACACCAGCCCGGCGGCGACGTCCAGCGCGGAGGCAATCACTCCGCCGTGCAGAATGCTCTGCGCCCAGTTACCGACCATCATCGGCTGATTTTTGAAGCTAAGTTGGGCAAACTCTTTTTCATAACGCTCCAGCTTCAATCCTAAGGCGCGATTAAACGGCATATGGTAAACAAAGATTTCGCCCACCAGCTTAAGGACGGCGTCGGCAGTGAGTTCAGACATGACAATTGTATCCATTCGTTAATAAAATGTTGATTTTATGCTTCTGAAACGGCGATTGCCACTTTCAGAGCGGATAACCGGGCAGGATGGCGGTAAACAGGTAGAATGGATGCGGGATAAAACAGAAATAAAAATCACTCATTCAGGAGAACAGTAATGCGTATCTCTTTGGCCTGGCTGTTAGCGCTGAGCGCGCTTCCGGCCGGCGTTTTGGCGCAGGATGCGCCGGTTAGTCCGCCGGTTCATGATAAACCGGCGGTGCGCGGTAGCATTATCGCGAACCTGTTGCAGGACCATGATAATCCTTTCTTGCTGTATCCCTATGAGAGCAACTACCTGCTCTATACGTGGAGTAGCGATATCAACAAGGAAGCGATCTCCAGCTATGACTGGGCGGAAAATGCCCGCAAAGATGAAGTCAAATTCCAGCTCAGTCTGGCATTTCCGCTGTGGCGAGGGATCCTCGGCGAGAACTCGCTGCTCGGGGCATCCTATACGCAGAAGTCCTGGTGGCAGCTCTCCAACAGCAAAGAGTCCGCACCGTTTCGTGAAACCAACTATGAACCGCAGCTGTTTTTGGGATTTGCTACGGATTATCAGCTTGCCGGCTGGACGTTGCGTGATGTCGAAATGGGTTACAACCACGATTCGAACGGTCGCTCGGATCCCACTTCCCGCAGCTGGAACCGCCTGTATGCCCGCCTGATGGCGCAAAATGGCAACTGGCTGGTGGAGGTGAAACCCTGGTATGTGGTCGGCAGCACCAACGATAACCCGGATATCGCCAAATATATGGGCTATTACCGCCTGAAGGTGGGGTATCAGTTAGGTGAGGCGATCCTCAGCGCCCAGGGGCAATATAACTGGAACACCGGTTACGGCGGTGCGGAGCTCGGCGTCAGCTATCCGATTACCCGCCATGTGCGCTTCTACACCCAGGTTTACAGCGGTTATGGCGAGTCGCTTATCGATTATAACTTTAACCAGACCCGCGTCGGCGTCGGCGTGACGCTTAACGATCTGTTTTAATCGTTGCACTCTGGCTCACTGGCGCTGAAAATAGCGCCTGTTTTCTTTTCAGGCAGACGGGGTCAACGTGGCGCAGGCGGAAGTATTGAATCAAACATTGCTGGCAAAGCAGGTTTTACAGGAAACCTTCGGCTACCAGCAGTTTCGCCCAGGCCAGGAAAGCATTATCGACACGGCGTTAGGCGGGCGTGACTGCCTGGTCGTCATGCCGACCGGCGGCGGCAAATCGCTGTGCTATCAGGTGCCCGCACTGGTGCTGGGCGGCCTGACGGTGGTGGTATCGCCGCTGATTTCGCTGATGAAAGATCAGGTCGACCAGCTGCTGGCGAACGGCGTGGCCGCCGCCTGTCTGAACTCGACCCAAAGCCGCGAGCAGCAGCAGGAAGTCATGGCCGGCTGTCGCAGCGGGCAGATTCGCCTGCTGTATATCGCCCCCGAGCGTTTGATGCTGGATAACTTCCTTGAGCATCTCAGCCACTGGAACCTGGCAATGGTGGCGGTGGATGAAGCGCACTGTATTTCCCAGTGGGGTCATGATTTCCGGCCGGAATATGCCGCCCTGGGCCAGCTGCGCCAGCGTGTGCCGCAGATCCCGTTTATGGCGTTAACCGCCACCGCCGATGACACCACCCGCCGCGATATCGTTCGCCTGCTGGGGCTGAATGACCCGCTGATTCAGGTCAGCAGCTTCGATCGCCCGAACATCCGCTACATGCTGATGGAGAAGTTTAAACCGCTCGATCAGCTGATGCGCTACGTGCAGGACCAGCGCGGAAAATCGGGCATTATCTACTGCAACAGCCGTTCGAAAGTGGAAGATACCGCCGCACGTCTGCAAAGTCGCGGGATTAGCGCGGCGGCCTACCATGCCGGGCTGGAGAACGACGTGCGTGCGGATGTGCAGGAGAAATTTCAGCGCGACGATCTGCAAATCGTGGTGGCCACGGTCGCTTTCGGCATGGGGATCAATAAACCCAACGTCCGCTTCGTGGTGCACTTCGACATTCCACGCAATATTGAATCCTACTACCAGGAAACCGGTCGCGCCGGTCGTGATGGCCTGCCGGCGGAAGCGATGCTGTTTTACGATCCGGCCGATATGGCGTGGCTGCGTCGCTGTCTGGAAGAGAAACCTGCCGGGCCGCTGCAGGATATTGAGCGCCACAAGCTGAACGCGATGGGGGCGTTTGCCGAAGCGCAAACCTGCCGCCGTCTGGTGCTGCTCAACTATTTTGGCGAAGGGCGCCAGGAAGCCTGCGGCAACTGCGATATCTGCCTCGATCCGCCGAAGCAGTACGACGGATTAATGGACGCGCGCAAAGCGCTGTCGACGATTTACCGCGTCAATCAGCGGTTTGGTATGGGCTACGTGGTTGAAGTGCTGCGCGGGGCCAACAATCAGCGCATTCGTGAAATGGCGCATGACAAGCTGCCGGTGTACGGCATCGGCCGCGAGCAGAGCCATGAACACTGGGTGAGCGTGATTCGCCAGCTGATTCACCTCGGTCTGGTGACGCAGAATATCGCGCAGCACTCGGCGCTGCAGCTAACCGAGGCAGCGCGTCCGGTGCTGCGCGGCGAGGTGCCGCTGCAGCTGGCGGTTCCGCGTATCGTGGCGCTGAAGCCGAAGGCGATGCAAAAATCCTTCGGCGGCAATTACGATCGCAAGCTGTTTGCCAAGCTGCGCAAACTGCGTAAAGCGATCGCCGATGAAGAGAATATCCCGCCGTACGTGGTGTTCAACGACGCGACGCTGATCGAAATGGCGGAGCAGTCGCCGATGACCGCCGGTGAGATGCTGAGCGTGAACGGCGTGGGCACGCGTAAACTTGAGCGTTTCGGGAAAGAGTTTATGGCGCTGATTCGTGCGCATATCGATGGTGAAGATGAGTAGTCAGCCGGGCAAAAAAGTGTCAGGATAGTTTCGGTCTTCACTATATTCCTGCGATCCAAATTGCCGATAGATTAGGGTGCAATCATGCTAATGCTTTTCCTCACCGTCGCGCTGGTGCATATCATTGCGCTGATGAGTCCTGGCCCGGACTTTTTCTTTGTTTCTCAGACCGCCGTGAGTCGTTCTCGTAAAGAGGCCATGATGGGCGTGCTGGGGATTACCTGTGGCGTCATGGTCTGGGCGGGCGTTGCGCTGCTTGGCCTGCACCTGATTATCGAAAAAATGGCCTGGCTGCACACCATTATCATGGTGGGCGGTGGACTGTACCTGTGCTGGATGGGTTATCAGATGCTGCGCGGGGCGCTGAAGAAAAGCGCCGTGGCGGCGCCGGAGCCGCAGGTCGAGCTGGCCCGCAGCGGCCGTAGCTTCCTGAAAGGGCTGCTGACCAACCTCGCTAACCCGAAGGCGATTATCTATTTTGGTTCCGTCTTCTCCCTGTTTGTCGGCGATAACGTTGGCACGGGCGAGCGCTGGGGGATTTTCCTGCTGATTGTTCTGGAAACGCTGGCCTGGTTTACCGTGGTCGCCAGCCTGTTCGCCCTACCGACGATGCGTCGCGGCTACCAGCGAATGGCAAAATGGATCGACGGCATTGCCGGTACGCTCTTTGCCGGCTTCGGCATTCATCTGATCATTTCGCGCTAAGCGCAGATTTTCCCGGTTTGCTTCAGGCAAACCGGGACTCTCCCGTCAGGCATGGCGTGCGGAAGCTAACAGCGCGCCTACCAGCATAAATAACGATCCGAAGACTTTGTTCAACGCCTTCATCTGTTTCGGTCCTTTAATCCATGCCGCAATACGCTGCGCCAGCGTCGCGTAGCCAATCATCACAATGATATCTACCGCAATAGTGGTGACGCCGAGAACCAGATACTGCATGACCTGCGGCTGATGCGGCACGATAAACTGCGGGAACAGCGCCGCCAGAAAGACAATGCTTTTCGGGTTGGTCAGGTTGACGAAGACCGCGCGCTGGAACAGTTTTCCACGCGTTTGCGCCTTTGCCAGAGTATTGAGATTGAGCGATCCCGCCGCGCGCCATTGCTGAATACCCAGCCAGATAAGATACGCCGCCCCGGCCCACTTCAGCACCTCGAAGGCCAGCACCGAGCGGGAAAACAGCGTTCCCAGGCCGATACCAACAAGGACGATATGGATCGCCAGCCCGGTTTGTAATCCGGCAATCGAGGCGGCCGCGCCGCGGTAGCCGTGGTTGATCGAGGTTGTCATGGTATTAATAGCCCCGGAACCTGGCGACAGGCTGAGGATAATGGATGTCAGCAGATAGGCGAACCACCACTCGAACGTCATGAGAAACTCCCTGGTTGTCTGTTTTTATGCCACAATACGCTATTGCGTAAGCATTGTGTGATGCGCGCTAAAAAAACGATTTTCAGTGGTTAACAGGGGTGTAAGCCCGATGTTTCGGCAGCAAAAGGATTGGGATACACGAGAAAACGCGTTTGCGGCTTTTACGATGGGGCCACTCACCGATTTCTGGCATCAGCGGGAAGAGGCGGAATTCAGGGGCGTAGACGATGTCCCGGTCCGTTTTGTTCGCTTTTGCGCCAAAGATAACGATCGGCTCGTGGTCATCTGTCCGGGGCGTATTGAAAGCTACGTGAAATACGCCGAGCTGGCTTACGATCTGTTCCACAGCGGTTTCGACGTGATGATTATCGACCATCGCGGCCAGGGGCGTTCCGGGCGCATATTGACCGACAGCCATCGCGGCCACGTGGTGCGCTTTAGCGATTATGTCGACGATCTGGCGGCGCTCTGGCAGCAGGAAGTTGCCCCTGGCCACTGGCGAAAAAGGTTTATCCTCGCGCATTCGATGGGCGGGGCCATCGCGACGCTGTTTTTGCAGCGTCACCAGCAGCATTGCGACGCTATTGCGCTGTGCGCGCCCATGTTTGGTATCGTCATGCGTTTCCCGGACTGGATGGTGCGTCATATTCTCGACTGGGCTGAGGGCCATCAGCGCATTCGTGAAGAGTATGCGCTGGGTACCGGTCGCTGGCGGGCGCTGCCCTTTTCGGTCAACGTGCTGACGCACAGTCGCCAACGCTATCGCCGTAATCTGCGCTTCTATGCCGATGAACCACAGCTGCGCGTCGGCGGGCCAACCTACCACTGGGTGCGTGAGGGGATCCTCGCAGGCGAAGAGGCGCTGGCGGGCGTAGAGAAAGACACCACTCCCACACTGTTATTGCAGGCAGAAGAAGAACGCGTGGTTGATAACCGCATGCACGAGCGCTACTGCGAACTCCGTGCCGCGGCAGGTCGGCCCTGCGAAGGTAATAAGCCGCTTGTTATAGAAGGGGCATACCATGAGATCCTTTTTGAAAAGGACGCCATGCGCTCAGTCGCGCTGAATGCCATCGTCGATTTTTTCAGTCGACACAATGAATCCGACGAAAACGCTCGTCGCCCTGCTTAGAGGTTAAAATTTTTATGTACCAGGTTGTTGCGTCTGACTTAGATGGCACGCTGCTTTCTCCCGATCACTACTTAACGCCCTACGCAAAAGAGACGCTGCAGCTGCTGACCGCGCGCGGGATCAATTTTGTCTTCGCCACCGGACGCCATTACATCGATGTCGGCCAGATTCGCGACAATCTCGGCATCAAATCCTACATGATCACCTCCAACGGCGCGCGTGTGCACGACAGCGAGGGAAAACAGATCTTTGCCCATAACCTCGACCGTGATATTGCCGCCGATCTGTTCGAAATGATGCGTAACGACCCGAAGGTGGTGACCAACGTCTACCGCGAAGATGAGTGGTATATGAATCGCCATCGCCCGGAAGAGATGCGCTTTTTCAAAGAAGCGGTGTTTAACTACAAGCTGTATGAAGTGGGCGAACTCGATCCCGAAGGGATCAGCAAAGTCTTTTTCACCTGCGATGATCATCAGCATCTGCTACCGCTGGAGCAGGCGATCAACGCCCGCTGGGGCGATCGCGTGAACGTCAGCTTCTCCACGCTGACCTGCCTGGAAGTGATGGCCGGTGGCGTGTCGAAGGGGCATGCGCTGGAAGCGGTCGCCAAAATGCTCGGCTACGGTCTGAAAGACTGCATCGCGTTTGGCGATGGCATGAACGACGCAGAAATGCTGTCGATGGCGGGCAAAGGCTGCATTATGCAGAACGCTCACCAGCGGCTGAAAGACCTGCATCCGGATCTGGAAGTGATCGGCAGCAACGCTGACGATGCGGTGCCGCACTATCTGCGTAAGCTCTATCTCGCCTGATAAAGATTGACGACTGTTCGTTTATTGCTCAGTCGTCAACCTGACTCTCCGCTACAATGAGTGCTCTTCTTCCTGAGAGACATTCATTGTGGCGCTACTGATTATTACCACTATCCTGTGGGCTTTTTCCTTTAGCCTGATAGGCGAATACCTGGCGGGTAGCGTCGATAGCTACTTTTCCGTGCTAATGCGCGTGGGGCTGGCGGCGCTGGTCTTTCTGCCGTTTCTGCGTACCCGCGGGCAATCGCCGCGTACTATCGTGCTCTACATGCTGGTCGGGGCGATGCAGCTTGGCATCATGTACCTGTTGGCATTCCGCGCCTATGTGTACCTGACGGTTTCTGAATTCCTGCTGTTTACCGTCTTTACGCCGCTGTATATCACGCTGATTTACGATCTGCTCAGCGGACGCAAGCTCCGCTGGGGATATCTGCTGAGCGCGGGGCTGGCGGTGCTGGGCGCAGCCATTATTCGCTATGACAAAGTGAGCGATCATTTCTGGACGGGACTGCTGCTGGTTCAGCTGTCGAACCTCAGTTTTGCTATCGGTATGGTGGGCTATAAGCGCCTGATGGAGCTGCGCCCGATGCCGCAGCACAACGCGTTTGCGTGGTTCTATATGGGGGCCTTCCTGGTGGCAGTGGCGGCCTGGTTTATGCTGGGTAATCCGCAGCGGCTGCCAACCACAACCCTACAGTGGGGCGTTCTGGTCTGGCTGGGCGTGGCGGCGTCGGGGCTGGGTTACTTTATGTGGAACTACGGGGCCACGCAGGTGGATGCCGGCACGCTGGGCATTATGAATAACGTGCATGTCCCCGCCGGGCTGCTGGTTAACCTTGCCATCTGGCAGGAACAGCCCCACTGGCCGAGCTTTATTACAGGAGCTCTGGTGATCCTGGCCTCACTGTGGGTCCATCGCCGTTGGGTCGCTCCGCACTCCGGACAAACGGCAAATGATCGCAAGCGTGGTTCCGCGCTGAGCGAATAAACGCCTCGGTGACCGGCTGGCGCTGCTCGCCGTCGCGTACCGCGGCGTACAGCCGGCTCCACAGTCCTTCGCCCAGGGTTTTGGTGACCACCAGACCCTGGCGTTCAAAACTTTCCACCACCCAGTGCGGCAGGGCGGCGATGCCCATCCGTGCGGCGACCATCTGGATTAACAGCAGGGTATTGTCGACGCTTTTGAGCTGCGGGCTGATACCGGCCGGCTGCAGGAAGTGGCGCCAGATATCCAGGCGACCGCGCTGAACCGGATAAATCAACAGCAGTTCCGAGGCCAGGTCTTCTGGCGCGATGCGCGTTTTCGCCGCCAGCGGATGCTCCGGCGCCAGCACCAGACGAACTTCAAAATCGAACATCGGCGAATAGTGCAGGCCGCTACGCGGCAGGATATCGGAGGTCATGACCAGGTCCAGCTCGCTTTGCTGCAGGGCTGGCTGCGGGTCAAAGGTCACGCCAGACTGAAAATCCACTTCGACGTGCGGCCAGCGGGCGCGGAAACTCTCCAGTGCCGGGGTCAACCACTGTATGCAGCTATGACACTCGATAGCGATGCGCAGACGGGTTTGCTGCGGCTCGTGGCAGTCCTGCAGCGCGCGGCTGATTTGCGGCAGCACCTGGTTTGCCAGCTGGAGCAGGATCTCCCCCTGCGGGGTGAAACGCAGAGGCTGACTTTTACGCACAAACAGACGGAAGCCAAGGCGTTGTTCCAGATCGCTGAACTGGTGAGACAGAGCGGACTGGGTTTGATGCAGAGCCGCCGCAGCGCCTGCCAGCGACCCGCTGTTCCGCAACGCCTGTAGCGTTTTCAGGTGTTTAATTTCGATCATGAAAGTCCTTCACTTCGGCATGAATAATTTGCGCTTGAGGAATATACAGTACCTGTCAATTATGGATGTGTAAACATCTGGATGGCTAAATCCTGTGTCTTTCGAATTTATGGCGCGTTGGCTGCGCTTGCTCACCCCGGTCACTTACATGAGTAAGCACCCGGGGATGATCAAGCTTGCCGCCTTCCCTGAATCCGAAATCCTTCGGATTAAAAAATTATGAGGTCTTAAAAATGACAATTATTAATCACACCCTCGGTTTCCCTCGCGTTGGCCTACGTCGCGAGCTGAAAAAAGCGCAAGAGAGCTACTGGGCGGGTCACTCGACCCGCGAAGAACTGCTGACGGTGGGCCGCGAGCTGCGTGCCCGCCACTGGGAGCAGCAGAAGCAGGCGGGCGTTGACCTGCTGCCGGTGGGTGATTTCGCCTGGTACGACCATGTTCTGACCACCAGCCTGCTACTGGGTAACGTGCCGGCTCGTCATCAGAACAAAGATGGCTCGGTTGATATCGATACCTTGTTCCGCATTGGTCGCGGCCGTGCGCCGTCCGGCGAACCGGCGGCAGCGGCAGAAATGACCAAATGGTTTAACACCAACTACCACTACATGGTGCCGGAGTTTGTAAAAGGGCAGCAGTTCAAACTGACCTGGACCCAGCTGCTGGATGAAGTGGATGAAGCGCTGGCGCTCGGCCATAAGGTTAAACCGGTCCTGCTGGGGCCGGTCACTTATCTGTGGTTGGGCAAAGTCAAAGGCCAACAGTTTGACCGTTTGAGCCTGCTGAACGATATCCTGCCGGTTTACCAGCAGGTGCTGGCAGAGCTGGCAAAACGCGGCATCGAGTGGGTGCAGATTGACGAGCCGGCGCTGGTACTGGAGCTGCCGCAGGCGTGGCTGGATGCATTCAAACCGGCATATGATGCGCTCGCGGGCCAGCTTAAGCTGCTGCTGACCACCTACTTTGAAGGCATCGCCGCGAACCTCGACACCATCACCGCGCTGCCGGTGCAGGGCCTGCACGTTGACCTGGTGCACGGTAAAGATGATGTGGCTGCTCTGCATCAGCGTCTGCCGTCCGACTGGCTGCTCTCTGCGGGCCTGATCAACGGGCGCAACGTCTGGCGCGCCGATCTGACCGAGAAATATGCGCAAATTAAAGACCTCGTCGGCCAGCGTGCGCTGTGGATCGCTTCTTCCTGCTCCCTGCTGCACAGCCCGATCGATCTGAGCGTGGAAACCCGTCTCGACGCGGAAGTGAAAAGCTGGTTCGCCTTCGCCCTGCAAAAATGTGAAGAGCTGGCGCTGCTGCGCGATGCGCTGAACAGCGGCGAGACCGCAAAACTGGCTGAATGGAGCGCACCGATTCAGGCTCGCCGTCACTCGTCCCGCGTACATAATGCGGCGGTGGAAAAACGTCTGGCGGCCATTACCGCTCAGGACAGCCAGCGCAACAGCCCATACGCTGAGCGTGCCAGGGCACAGCGTACGCGCTTCAATCTACCGGCGTGGCCGACCACGACCATCGGCTCTTTCCCACAGACTACCGAGATCCGTGGCCTGCGTCTGGACTTCAAAAAAGGCAATCTCGATGCGAACCACTATCGCACCGGTATTGCGGAGCACATCAAGCAGGCGATTGTTGAGCAGGAACGTTTAGGATTAGATGTTCTGGTTCACGGCGAAGCCGAGCGTAACGACATGGTGGAGTACTTCGGCGAGCACCTCGATGGCTTCATCTTCACGCAGAACGGCTGGGTCCAGAGCTACGGCTCCCGCTGCGTGAAACCGCCGGTGGTGATCGGTGACGTCAGCCGTCCGGAGGCGATCACCGTTGAGTGGGCGAAATTCGCTCAGTCGCTGACCGACAAACCGGTGAAAGGTATGCTCACCGGCCCGGTGACCATTCTGTGCTGGTCCTTCCCGCGTGAAGATGTCAGCCGTGAAACCATCGCTAAGCAGATTGCGCTGGCGCTGCGTGACGAAGTGGCGGATCTGGAGGCGGCCGGTATCGGTATTATCCAGATTGATGAGCCGGCGCTGCGTGAAGGCCTGCCGCTTAAGCGTAGCGACTGGGATGCTTACCTGCAGTGGGGCGTAGAAGCCTTCCGAATCAATGCCGCGGTGGCGCGGGATGATACCCAGATCCACACCCATATGTGTTACTGCGAGTTCAACGACATCATGGATTCCATTGCCGCACTGGATGCGGACGTGATCACCATTGAAACCTCGCGTTCTGACATGGAGCTGCTGGAGTCGTTTGAAGAGTTCGAATACCCGAACGAAATCGGACCGGGCGTATATGACATCCACTCGCCGAACGTGCCGAGCGTGGAATGGATTGAAGCGCTGCTGGCGAAAGCGGCGCAGCGTATCCCGGCAGAGCGTCTGTGGGTCAACCCGGACTGTGGCCTGAAAACCCGCGGCTGGCCGGAAACCCGCGCTGCGCTGGCCAACATGGTGAAAGCCGCGCAGAATCTGCGCCAGGCCTAATTCCGTTACCCCCCATCCCGGAGGAGGCCCAGACCTCCTCCTCTTTTTTCTTCCGTGCTGGCCCATGCGCCGTGCAACCTGCGGAGTTCTCGCGGCTGGGCTACGCTTAGCTGCACAGGGCACGTACAGACATTTCCGGGGGAGAATGATGACCAGACTTGACGATCCGCAGCGGTCTTTATGTTTTGCTATTAATCTGGGGAACCCGGTTCTTGCCACGTTATTGCCGGATAATACCCCGGGTGGCATCACCGCCGAGTTAGCCAAAAAACTGGCCGCTGAATACGGTTGCGAGGCGCGATTTGTGACCTGGCCGACGGCCGGAAAAGTGGTTGATGCGGCTTTGCTGAACCAGTGGGATATTGCTTTCCTGGCGATTGATCCCGCTCGCGAAGACAAACTGTGCTTCACCCCGCCCTATGTCACGATTGAAAGTTCAGCGCTGGTCAGAAACGACAGCGATATTCACTCCGTACAAGAGATGGATCGCCCGGGAGTGACGATTAACGTCGGGAAAGGGGCGGCCTATGAGCTGTATCTGATTCGCACGTTACAGCATGCCACGATGCGTCAATACGCCACCTCCCAGGAGGCGATCCGCGCTTTTATCGCCGGGGAAGGGGAGATGGTTGCCGGGATCCGTCAACCGCTTGCCAGCGTGGCGCGGGAATATCCCCAGTTTCGCCTGCTGCCTGATAGCTTTAGTCAGATACAGCAAGCGATTTGCGTTCCACGAAACCGGCTACAACACTATGAATTTGTCTGTGGTTGCCTGGCGGCATGGAAGAATGACGGCACGATCGCCGATATGATTAACCGTCATATCGGCAACCGCTAGCGGCTTACGCGCGCTTCCCGCCATACTGTGCAAACCACGCCAGCATGCGCTGCCAGCCGTCTTTGGCCGACTCTTCATGATAGCTGGCGCGATAATCGGCGTTAAAGGCGTGATCGGCTTCCGGGTAGACGATGATCTCTGCTTTGGCGTTGGCCGCGCGAAGCGCGTGGCGCATGGTTTCCACCGTATCCTGCGGAATGCTGGCGTCTTTGCCGCCATACAACCCCAGCACCGGCGCGTTGAGATCAACGGCGATATCCACCGGATATTTCGCTGAGTTGAGGGTTTTCTGCCCGACCAGCTTCCCGTACCAGGCGACGGCGGCTTTCAACTGCGGGTTGTGGGCGGCATAAAGCCAGGTAATGCGTCCCCCCCAGCAGAAGCCGGTGATCAGCAGACGATGAGCATCGCCTCCGTGACGTGCGGCCCAGCTGGCGACATGGTCGAGGTCCGCCAGCACCTGTGCATCCGGCACTTTGCTGACCAGCTCCTGGAACAGGGTGGGGATATCGGTATAGTCATTCGGATCGCCCTGACGGAAGTAGAGCTCTGGTGCGATAGCCAGATACCCCTCCTGCGCCAGACGGCGGCAAATGTCGCGGATATGTTCATGGACGCCGAAAATTTCCTGAACAACGATAACGACCGGGAGCAGGCCATCGGCGTTCTTCGGACGAGCATGATAGGCCGGCATGTTCTCTCCCTGAGTGGGGATCGACGTTTCGCCTGTGGTGATGCTCTCCTCCGAGGTATGAACGGCGGTAGAAGCGTGCGGCGTGGCTGCAGGCGCAAAGCCAGGTTGCTTGGTTGTGGTCATGGTATTCTCCGTACCCTTATTTATTAGCGCATCGATAACTATAGACGCTATCGACCGGACGTTAACAAAGCACAGTGCCTGAAACAGGCTATCTTTTGTTCAGGCACGATGAATATAACTTGTTAATGTGATGTTTATCACTTTTTGATGGAAAATCATTGCAATGTTTTTTGTTCATGGTGATTTTTGTCACAAAATTTAGCGGGTAGCTTCTGTAAAGTACCGTTTTGCTTCTGCTGATAATTCGACCCACAGAGGAGTTTTTTATGTCTAAGTCTGATGTTTTTCATCTCGGCCTCACCAAAAACGATTTACAAGGGGCTACGCTGGCTATCGTCCCTGGCGATCCGGAGCGTGTGGAAAAGATCGCCGCGCTGATGGATAAGCCGGTCAAGCTGGCATCTCACCGCGAATTTACCTCCTGGCGTGCCGAACTGGATGGCAAGTCGGTCATTGTCTGCTCTACCGGTATCGGCGGCCCGTCAACGTCGATTGCCGTTGAAGAACTGGCGCAGCTGGGGATTCGTACCTTCCTGCGTATCGGCACCACCGGGGCTATCCAGCCACACATTAACGTCGGCGACGTGCTGGTCACCACCGCATCGGTACGTCTCGATGGCGCGAGTCTGCACTTTGCGCCGATGGAATACCCGGCCGTGGCTGACTTTGCCTGTACCACTGCGCTGGTTGAAGCGGCAAAATCGATCGGTGCGACCACCCATATCGGCGTTACCGCATCATCTGACACCTTCTACCCGGGCCAGGAGCGCTACGACACCTTCTCCGGTCGCGTGGTCAGCCGTTTTAAAGGTTCTATGGAAGAGTGGCAGTCCATGGGGGTCATGAACTACGAGATGGAATCTGCGACCCTGCTGACCATGTGTGCCAGCCAGGGGCTGCGTGCCGGGATGGTCGCCGGGGTTATCGTCAACCGTACCCAGCAGGAAATTCCGAACGCGGAAACCATGAAGCAAACCGAAAGCCACGCGGTAAAAATCGTGGTGGAAGCGGCTCGCCGTCTGCTGTAATTCCTCGCCTCTCACCCCAGGGCCGGATCTTCCGGCCTTTCTTTTTTGCGCTGCGCCTCGCAGGAAATCTCTTTTAAACTGGACGTTTGTACAGCACAATTCTATTTTTGTGCCGTAAGTTGTTGCCGCAGGGGGCGTTGTGGATATCTCGATTGTGATAAGTGCCATCGTGGCGCTGGCCGTAGGGCTGGTCGCAGGGTGGCTGGCGACCAAAGCCAAAGCTGACCAAATTCGCGCCGACCTTATCGAGGATCGCCGTGAACTGGATATCGAGCTCAGCGCTGCGCGCCAGCAGCTGGTGCAAGAGGCCCACTGGCGCGATGAATGCGAGTTGCTGAATAACGAACTGCGCAGCCTGCGTGACATCAATAGCTCACTGGAGGCCGATCTCCGCGAAGTCACCACCCGCCTTGAATCTACCCGGATACACGCCGAGGATAAAATCCGCCAGATGGTGAACAGCGAACAGCGTCTGAGCGAGCAGTTTGAAAACCTGGCTAACCGCATTTTCGAACACAGCAACCGGCGCGTCGATGAACAGAACCGGCAGAGTTTACATGGCCTGCTAACGCCGCTGCGTGAACAGCTGGACGGTTTCCGCCGCCAGGTGCAGGACAGTTTTGGCCAGGAGGCGCGCGAGCGGCATACGTTGGCCCATGAGATCCGCAATCTGCAGCAGCTGAATGCGCAGATGGCGCAGGAGGCGCTGAACCTGACCCGGGCGTTGAAAGGGGATAACAAAACGCAGGGTAACTGGGGAGAGGTGGTGTTAACCCGCGTGCTGGAAGCTTCCGGGCTACGCGAAGGGTATGAATACCAGACCCAGGTCAGCATCGAAACAGAAGGGCGTTCGCGCATGCAGCCCGATGTGATCGTCCGCCTGCCGCAGGGGAAAGACGTGGTCATTGATGCCAAAATGACGCTGGTGGCCTACGAGCGCTATTTTAATGCCGAAGATGACTACACCCGCGAGGCGGCGCTGCAGGAGCATATCGCCTCGGTGCGGAACCATATTCGCCTGCTCGGGCGTAAAGATTATCAACAGCTGCCGGGCCTGCGCTCGCTCGACTATGTGCTGATGTTTATTCCCGTGGAGCCGGCTTTCCTGCTGGCTATCGACCGTCAGCCTGAACTTATCAGCGAAGCGCTGAAGAACAATATTATGCTGGTCAGCCCGACGACGCTGCTGGTGGCGCTGCGGACGATTGCCAATCTCTGGCGTTATGAACATCAAAGCCGCAATGCGCAGAAAATCGCTGAACGCGCAGGTCGTCTGTACGACAAAATGCGCCTGTTCGTTGATGATATGTCCGCCATCGGACAGAGCCTGGATAAAGCCCAGGATAACTATCGCCAGGCGATGAAAAAGCTCGCTTCCGGGCGCGGGAATCTGCTGGTGCAGGCAGAGGCGTTCCGCGGTCTTGGTGTTGAAGTGAAGCGCGGGATTAATCCTGATTTAGTCGATCAGGCAACGGCTCAGGATGACGAATATCGTTCTGAAGAAGACGAAAACGCGCTGGAAGATAACGAATTTATCGCCGATCGGGCCGATGAGGCGATGTCCGGTGAACCCTCTACGCCGCGTTGAACCGTATGGGAAATGCGCTGAATCTGTTACACTCGGCGAACATTTTCTTGATAAGCAGGCATTGAGATGGTTGAGGATTCACAAGAAACGACGCACTTTGGTTTTCAGACCGTAGCCAAAGAGCAGAAGGCGGACATGGTGGCACATGTATTCCATTCTGTGGCCGCAAAATATGATGTTATGAATGATCTGATGTCGTTCGGTATTCATCGTTTGTGGAAGCGTTTCACCATCGACTGCAGCGGCGTACGCCGCGGACAGACCGTTCTGGACCTGGCCGGCGGCACCGGCGACCTGACGGCGAAGTTCTCTCGCCTGGTGGGTGAAACGGGGCGCGTCATGCTGGCGGATATCAACGACTCCATGCTGAAAATGGGCCGCGAAAAGCTGCGCAACATCGGTATCGTCGGCAACGTTGAATACGTTCAGGCTAACGCGGAAGCCCTGCCGTTTGCCGACAATACGTTTGACTGCATCACCATTTCCTTCGGTCTGCGTAACGTCACCGATAAAGAAAAAGCGCTGCGTTCAATGTATCGCGTCCTGAAGCCGGGCGGTCGTCTGCTGGTACTCGAGTTTTCGAAACCGATTATTGAACCGCTCAGCAAAGCCTATGATGCCTACTCCTTCCACGTGCTGCCGCGCGTAGGGGAGCTGGTTGCCAAAGACGGTGAAAGCTATCGCTACCTGGCGGAATCTATTCGTATGCACCCGAATCAGGACACCCTGAAAGCCATGATGCAGGACGCCGGTTTCGAAAACGTCGACTACTACAACCTGACGGCTGGTATCGTTGCGTTGCACCGCGGTTATAAGTTCTGACAGGAGGGATCGCATGCCTTTCAAACCACTGGTTACCGCTGGCATTGAAACCGCCCTCAATACCTTTCTCTGGCGCGACAAAGCGTTAAAACCTGCTCGCCAGCGTCTGCTGGGGAAGGTGCTGCGCGTTGAGCTGAAGGAGCTGTCGACGCCAGTTGTGCTGGTCTTCAGCGAGCGTCAGGTGGATGTGCTGGGGGCCTGGGAAGGCGATGCCGACTGTACCGTCATTACCCGCCTCAGCGTGCTGCCACAGCTGCGCAACCGTCAACAGCTCACGGCGCTTATTCGCAGCGGTGACCTGGAAGTGCAGGGCGATCTGCAGGTGGTGCAGAACACGGTAGCGCTATGTGACCTGGCGGAATTCGATCCGGCTGAGCTGCTGGCGCCTTACACCGGCGATATCGTTGCGGAAGGGGTCAGTAAGGTCTTTCGCTCCGGAGCTCGCTTTCTGCTGCACGGCGTTCAGCGTCAGCAGCGCTATGTCGCTGAGGCGCTGACCGAAGAGTGGCGTATGGCGCCGGGGCCGCTGGAAATGGCCTGGTTTGGCGAAGAGACCGCGGCTGTGGAACGCGCGCTTTCCGCACTGGAAAAACGGCTGGAAACGCTGGAGGGCAAATGACGCCAGGAGAATTACGGCGCCTGTATCTTATTATCCGCACCTTTTTGAGCTATGGGCTTGATGAGCTCATTCCCAAAATGCGTATCACGCTGCCGCTGCGTATCGGGCGGCGGATGCTGTTCTGGATGCCGAATCGTCATAAAAACCAACCCCTCGGCGAACGTCTGCGCCTTGCGCTGCAGGAGCTGGGGCCGGTGTGGATCAAGTTCGGTCAGATGCTCTCTACCCGCCGCGATCTGTTCCCGCCGCAAATCGCCGATCAGCTCGCGCTGCTGCAGGATCGCGTAGCGCCCTTCGATGGTCGGCTGGCGAAACAGCAGATTGAACAGGCGATGGGCGGCCTTCCCGTAGAGGCCTGGTTTGACGATTTCTCGATTGAACCGCTGGCATCGGCCTCTATTGCGCAGGTCCATACCGCACGGCTGAAAGAAAACGGCAAAGAGGTCGTTATCAAGGTGATCCGCCCGGACATCGTGCCGGTGATTAAAGCGGATATGAAACTTATCTATCGTCTCGCGCGCTGGGTGCCGCGCTTACTGCCCGACGGTCGCCGCCTGCGCCCGCAGGAAGTGGTGCGCGAATACGAAAAAACGCTGTTGGATGAACTTAACCTGCTACGTGAATCGGCCAACGCCATTCAGCTGCGGCGCAACTTTGAAGACAGCCCGATGCTCTATGTACCGGAAGTCTACTCTGATTACTGCAGCGAAGGCATGATGGTGATGGAGCGGATTTACGGGATTCCGGTTTCCGACGTGGAGGCGCTGGAGGCGCAGGGCACGAACATGAAGCTGCTGGCGGAACGCGGCGTGCAGGTCTTTTTCACCCAGGTGTTCCGCGACAGCTTCTTCCACGCGGATATGCATCCGGGCAATATTTTTGTTAGCTACGACCATCCGGAGAACCCCCAGTACATCGGGATCGACTGCGGTATCGTGGGGTCGCTGAACAAAGAAGATAAGCGCTACCTGGCGGAAAACTTCATCGCCTTCTTCAACCGTGATTACCGTAAAGTCGCCGAGCTGCACGTGGATTCAGGCTGGGTTCCTGCGGATACCAATGTTGAAGAGTTCGAGTTTGCTATTCGCACCGTCTGCGAACCGATCTTCGAGAAGCCGCTGGCTGAGATCTCGTTTGGTCATGTGCTGCTGAACCTGTTTAACACCGCCCGGCGCTTCAATATGGAAGTGCAGCCGCAGCTGGTGCTGCTGCAGAAGACATTACTTTACGTAGAAGGGGTAGGCCGCCAGCTCTATCCTCAGTTAGACTTGTGGAAAACGGCGAAACCTTTCCTTGAGTCGTGGATTAAAGATCAGGTCGGCATTCCGGCGCTGGTGCGTGCGTTTAAAGAAAAAGCGCCGTTCTGGATCGAAAGAATGCCGGAGATACCTGAGCTGGTGTACCAGACTTTGCAGCAGAGTAAGCAGCTGCAGACCAGCGTGGATACCATCGTGCGCGACTTCCAGGTGCGACATGTTCGTCAGGGGCAGTCCCGTTATCTGTTTGGTATAGGCGCGGTTCTGTTACTGAGTGGTACGCTGTTATTTATCCACCGCCCGGAATGGGGCATGATGCCAGGCTGGTTGATGGCCGCTGGCGCGGTGTCCTGGCTGATTGGCTGGCGGAAAACGCACTGATGGGAAGCGCCTTTATCACAGCGCATTGGTTTTTGCGCGAAGTCATGCGAGCGGCCTGACAAAGAGGCGGCTTGTGGGATGACGTGTATAATGCGTCCTAATCATTCATCATCTGTCATAGAGGAACGTGTATGGGTGGTATCAGTATTTGGCAGTTATTAATTGTTGTCGTCATTGTGGTTCTGCTTTTCGGGACGAAAAAGTTGAGCTCGCTGGGGTCAGATTTGGGGGCATCGATCAAAGGCTTTAAAAAAGCCATGAGCGATGATGAAAAACCTGAAAAGTCTGCTCCGGATGCAGATTTCACGGCGAAATCGATCGCTGATAAGCCGGATGATGCGAAAAAAGACGAGACAAAACGCCACGACAAAGAGCAGGTGTAATTCGTGTTCGATATCGGTTTTAGTGAACTACTGCTGGTGTTCGTCATTGGCCTCATTGTCCTGGGGCCACAGCGATTGCCTGTAGCGGTAAAAACGGTGGCCAGCTGGATTCGTACGCTACGATCGCTGGCGGCTACCGTACAAAATGAGATCACTCAGGAACTAAAACTGCAGGAGTTCCAGGAAAGCCTGAAGAAAGTGGAAAAGGCGAGCCTGGATAACCTGACGCCGGAGCTGAAAGCGTCAATGGATGAGCTGCGTGAAGCCGCTGAATCTATGAAACGTTCTTATACCGCCCACGATCCTGAGAAAGCGAGCGACGAAGCGAACACGATTCATAACCCGATAGTGAAGGGCAGTGAAGCGCAGCGCCAGGACATTACGCCGGCGACGGCTGAACATCAGGCCAGCGCGCCCGTTCACGCTCCAGCCGCAGAAGAGAGCGTTGTGCCAGAGCAGCCGGCTATGCAGCCTGACCCGCTCCCGGTCGCCAAAGAAAAAGTTGCCGTGACAGCTTCCGATTCCTCCCCTGCATCGAGTGATAAACCGTAAAAATGGGCGTAGAAGATACTCAACCGCTAATTTCGCATTTGATTGAGCTGCGTAAGCGCCTGATCAATAGCATCATCGCGATACTGGTCATTTTCCTGGCGTTAGTGTACTTCGCCAACGACATCTATCAGCTGGTTTCCGCACCGCTTATCCGGCAGATGCCGGTGGGTGCAACGATGATCGCCACCGACGTGGCTTCCCCTTTCTTTACGCCGATCAAACTGACCTTCATGGTTTCGGTGATTCTGTCGGTGCCGGTGATTCTTTACCAGGTCTGGGCGTTTGTTGCCCCGGCGCTGTATAAACATGAGCGTCGGCTGGTTATGCCGCTGCTGGTTTCCAGTACGCTGCTGTTCTATATCGGTATGGCGTTTGCCTACTTTGTCGTTTTCCCGCTGGCGTTTGGTTTCCTGACCCACGCGGCGCCGGAGGGCGTGCAGGTCTCGACGGATATTCGCAGCTATCTCGATTTCGTCATGGCGCTGTTTATCGCCTTTGGCGTTTCGTTTGAAGTGCCGGTTGCGATCGTGCTGCTGTGCTGGATGGGCGTCACGACCCCGGAAGATTTGCGTAAGAAGCGGCCGTACGTGTTGGTGGGAGCATTCGTCGTCGGCATGCTGCTGACGCCACCGGATGTTTTCTCGCAAACGCTGCTGGCAATTCCGATGTACTGCTTGTTTGAGATCGGGGTGTTCTTTGCGCGTTTCTATACCGGAAAACGTCTGACGCGTGACGAGGATGCCGCCGCTGAAGAGGCGGGGAGCAAAGAAGAGTAACCAGCCGCCCGTCAGGGCGGTTGTCATATTGGAGAAGCGATGTTTGATATCGGCGTCAACCTGACCAGTCCACAGTTTTCCCGCGATCGCGATGAGGTCGTGGCCCGCGCTCAGGCGGCGGGCGTGACCGGCATGCTGTTCACCGGGACTAACCTGCATGAAAGCGAGCAGGCCCGGCAGCTGGCACATCGCTATACCCGCTGCTGGTCAACCGCCGGAGTGCATCCTCATGACAGCAGCAGCTGGGCGGCATCGGTGGCTGACTCCATTTTTCAGCTGGCGCGCCAGCCGGAAGTCGTCGCTATCGGCGAATGTGGGCTGGACTTCAACCGCAACTTTTCAACCCCTCAGGAGCAAGAGGCCGCCTTCAGCGCCCAGCTGGCGCTGGCAGCCGAGTTGTCTCTGCCGGTTTTTTTGCACTGCCGCGATGCCCATGAACGTTTCCTGACGCTCCTGACGCCCTGGCTGGATAAACTGCCTGGTGCGGTGCTGCACTGCTTCACCGGAACCCGCGAAGAAATGCGTGCCTGCGTGAACCACGGTTTGTATATTGGCATTACAGGCTGGGTCTGCGACGAGCGACGAGGGCTTGAGCTGCGCGCGCTGCTGCCGGATATCCCGGCAGAACGCCTGCTGATTGAAACGGATGCCCCGTATCTGCTGCCCCGCGACCTTAGCCCGAAGCCCGCTTCCCGCCGGAATGAACCGGTATATCTGCCGCATATTCTGACCCGCATAGCGGGATGGCGCGGGGAGGAGGCTCAGCGGCTGGAAGAGATCGCTGACACGAATGTCAGAACGCTTTTTGGCATCCGTTTTTAAGCGTACCGTCAGATTTTATGAAAGTCGGTATTTTTGATGCTTTGCAGTACCTGCTTGTTAAGCAGATTCAGCAGCAGCATGGAGCGCGCTTCACCATCCGGTTCGCTAAAGATAGCCTGCAGGCCTTCAAACGCGCCGTCGGTAATCAAGACGAAGTCACCTTCGTGCGGTGTTTCCGGGTCGGTGATGCCTTCCGGTTTATAGATAGAGAGCTGGTGAATGACCGCGGACGGTACCGTGGCGGGCTGGGCGCCAAAGCGCACGAAGTTATTCACACCTCGCGTGGCGCTGATAGTCGTAGTGTGGATAATTTCCGGATCGAATTCGACAAACAGGTAATTGGGGAACAAAGGTTCACTGACCGTAGTGCGTTTGCCGCGGATGATTTTTTCCAGTGCGATAGTCGGCATCAGGCAATTAACTGCCTGTCGTTCGAGGTGTTCCTGGGCGCGCTGAAGCTGCCCACGTTTGCAATACAGTAAATACCAGGCTTGCATAATAACTCTTTCCACTCTATTAGCAGCAAGCATAACAAAAGCCTGGGGCGATCGCGAAAGCCAATATAACTGAAATCAAAAATTCTATGTTCTTTCACTCTAATTTAACAAAAGTACAGCATGGCGCTGGCGAACACCGTATAATCAGCCGCCTGTATAGAGGTCAATAATAACTCCATGAAATACCACGATCTACGCGACTTTCTGACATTACTGGAGCAGCAGGGCGAACTGAAAAGAATCTCCCTGCCGGTCGATCCGCACCTTGAGATCACCGAAATTGCCGATCGCACTTTACGTGCCGGCGGCCCGGCCCTGCTTTTTGAAAATCCCAAAGGCTACACCATGCCGGTGTTGTGCAATCTGTTTGGCACTCCGCGCCGCGTCGCCATGGGGATGGGGCAGGAGGATGTCAGCTCGTTGCGTGAAGTGGGTAAGCTGCTGGCTTTTCTGAAAGAGCCGGAACCGCCGAAAGGCTTTCGCGATTTGTTCGATAAGCTGCCGCAGTTTAAGCAGGTATTGAATATGCCGACAAAGCGCCTGCGCGGAGCACCCTGCCAGCAAAAAATCATTGAAGGTGACAACGTTGATCTGACGCGTATTCCGATCATGACCTGCTGGCCGGAAGATGCTGCCCCGCTGATTACCTGGGGACTGACGGTCACTCGCGGTCCGCATAAAGAACGGCAGAACCTCGGCATCTATCGCCAGCAGCTCATTGGTAAGAATAAGCTGATCATGCGCTGGCTCTCCCATCGCGGCGGCGCGCTGGATTTTCAGGAGTGGTGTGCGGCTCATCCGGGCGAACGCTTTCCGGTCTCCGTGGCGCTGGGCGCTGACCCGGCGACCATTCTTGGCGCCGTGACGCCGGTTCCCGATACGCTTTCAGAGTATGCGTTTGCCGGCCTGCTGCGCGGCACCAAAACGGAAGTGGTCAAGTGCATTTCCAACGATCTTGAAGTACCGGCCAGCGCGGAAATTGTGCTGGAAGGGTATATTGAGCCAGGTGAAATGGCGCCGGAAGGGCCGTATGGCGATCATACCGGCTACTACAATGAAGTGGATAATTTCCCGGTATTTACGGTTACGCATATCACTCAGCGTGAAGATGCGATTTATCATTCAACGTATACCGGGCGCCCGCCGGATGAACCTGCGGTCCTGGGCGTCGCGCTGAACGAAGTCTTCGTGCCGATCCTGCAAAAGCAGTTCCCTGAAATTGTTGATTTCTACCTGCCGCCGGAAGGTTGCTCTTATCGTCTGGCCGTGGTCACGATGAAGAAACAGTACGCCGGACACGCCAAGCGCGTCATGATGGGCGTGTGGTCATTCCTGCGCCAGTTTATGTACACGAAGTTCGTGATCGTCTGCGATGATGACGTTAATGCGCGCGACTGGAACGACGTGATCTGGGCGATTACTACCCGTATGGACCCGGCTCGTGATACGGTACTGGTAGAAAATACGCCGATCGATTATCTGGATTTTGCCTCGCCGGTTTCCGGCCTGGGTTCAAAAATGGGGCTGGATGCCACAAATAAATGGCCAGGCGAAACCCAGCGTGAATGGGGTCGTCCTATTAAGAAAGATCCTGAGGTGACGGCGCGCGTTGACGCCATCTGGGATGAGCTGGCTATCTTTAAATCACAGTAAGCGGGGCTAACGCCGCTGTTTTGCTCTATAGACCCGACAGAGGGGACGCATGACAACCTTAAGCTGTAAAGTGACCTCGGTGGAGGCAATTACCGATACCGTGTATCGCGTTCGATTAGTGCCGGAAGCGGCGTTTTCTTTCCGCGCTGGTCAATATTTGATGGTGGTAATGGATGAGCGCGACAAGCGTCCGTTCTCCATGGCTTCCACGCCGGCGGAGCAGGAATGTATTGAACTGCATATCGGCGCCTCTGAGCTCAACCTGTATGCGATGGCGGTTATGGATCGCATTCTGAAAGAGCGCGAGATTGAGGTTGATATTCCGCATGGTGAGGCCTGGCTGCGTGAGGACGAAGATCGTCCGCTGATCCTGATCGCCGGGGGGACCGGGTTCTCCTATGTGCGTTCCATTCTGCTTACCGCCCTGGCGCGTAACCCGAACCGCGATATTGCCGTGTACTGGGGTGGTCGCGAAGCGAAACATCTCTACGATCTGGCAGAGCTGGAAGCGCTGAGCGTGGAGCACCCGGGTCTGCGTGTTGAGCCGGTTGTGGAACAGCCGGAAGAAGAGTGGCGTGGGCGTTCTGGCACCGTGTTGACCGCGGTACTGCAGGACTATGGCACTCTGGCAGAGCATGATATTTATATTGCCGGCCGCTTCGAAATGGCAAAAATTGCCCGTGAGCTGTTCTGCAATGAGCGCAATGCCCGCGAAGATCGCCTGTTCGGCGATGCGTTTGCCTTTATCTGATTCTCACGCCCTCTTCTTCAGGGAGAGGGTAGAGAACGGTAGAAATAAAAAACCCGCCCCTGACAGGCGGGAAAAACGGCAACTAAACCCCCTCTCTTCGCCATGGTCACCATAACTGCGTTGGCTGCGCTTATTCATCCCGAATCACTTACGGTATGTAAGCGCATCAGGGTGAATAAGGGACATCCGTGTCCCTCATCGAAGGCAGCCTTCGGCTGTTCAAATTCGTTCCTGACGAATTTGTCATTCGCCTGCCGCCTTGTTCTGGCACCAATAGCTTTGAGATAACTCTTTAATCAAACTCGCTCAAATACCGTTGCGATCCCCTGACCTAAACCAATACACATGGTGGCAAGACCGAACTGTGCGTCTTTGCGCTCCATCTGGTTAATCAGGGTAGTACTGATACGCGCGCCGGAGCAGCCGAGCGGGTGGCCCAGGGCAATCGCACCGCCGTTGAGATTGATCTTCTCGTCGATCTGCTCCATCAGGCCAAGATCTTTAATGCACGGCAGGATCTGCGCGGCAAACGCTTCATTCATTTCAAAAACGTCGATATCGCTGGCAGCCAGTCCGGCCTTTTTCAGCGCCAGCTTTGATGCCGGTACCGGACCATAGCCCATAATTGATGGGTCACAGCCGACCACCGCCATGGAACGTACGCGAGCGCGAGGTTTTAGCCCCAGCTCGCGGGCACGGCTTTCGCTCATTAATAACATGGCGGCTGCGCCGTCGGAGAGTGCGGAGGAGGTTCCTGCCGTGACGGTGCCGGTCACCGGGTCGAATGCGGGTCTTAATGCAGCCAGCGCTTCCACGGTCGTTTCCGGGCGGATCACTTCGTCATAGTTAAATGACTTCAGCACGCCGTCGGCATCATGGCCACCTGTCGGAATGATTTCCGCTTTAAATGCGCCGGACTGCGTTGCCGCCCATGCGCGAGCGTGGGAACGCGCGGCGAACTGGTCCTGCATTTCCCGGCTGATGCCGTGCAGGCGCGCCAGCATTTCGGCGGTCAGCCCCATCATACCGGCCGCTTTTGCCACATTACGGCTCAGACCCGGGTGAAAATCCACGCCGTGGCTCATCGGGACGTGGCCCATATGCTCCACGCCGCCGATCAGGCAGACGCTGGCGTCGCCGGTCATTATCATGCGCGCCGCATCGTGCAGCGCCTGCATCGATGAACCGCACAGGCGGTTGACCGTGGTGGCCGGTACCGAATGCGGAATCTCGGCCAGCAGTGCGGCGTTACGCGCAATGTTGAAACCTTGCTCCAGCGTTTGCTGTACGCAGCCCCAGTAGATATCGTCAATCGCAGCTGGATCAAGCGACGGGTTACGCGACAGCAGGCTACGCATCAGGTGCGCAGAGAGGTCTTCCGCACGCACGTGGCGAAAGGCGCCGCCCTTCGAACGGCCCATCGGGGTGCGAACTGCATCAACAATGACAACCTGTTCCATTGTGACTCCTTAAGCCGTTTTCAGAACGCCCGCCGGGCGGGCTGGTTCTACCGGGGGATAATAGGGTTCGTTATGGCGTGCTTTATTACGCAGTCCTTCCGGCACTTCGTACAGCGGGCCGAGGTGCTGATACTGCTGCGCCATATCGAGATATTTTGCGCTGCCCAGGGTATCCAGCCAGCGGAATGCGCCGCCGTGGAACGGAGGGAAGCCGAGGCCATAAACCAGCGCCATATCCGCTTCCGCCGGGCTGGCGATAATGCCTTCCTCCAGGCAGCGGACCACTTCGTTGACCATCGGAATCATCATCCGGGCGATAATCTCATCGTCGCTGAAGTCCCGTTTGGGCTGGCTGACTTCCGCCAGCAGCGCGTCGACGGCCGGGTCTTCTTCTTTCTTCGGTTTGCCTTTACTGTCTTCTTGATACCGCCAGAAGCCGAGACCGTTTTTCTGGCCGAAACGGCTGGCGTCGAACAGCGCGTCGATCGCGTCGCGATAATCTTTCTGCATACGCTGCGGGAAGCCGGCGGCCATCACCGCCTGCGCGTGGTGCGCGGTATCGATGCCGACCACGTCGAGCAGGTATGCCGGGCCCATTGGCCAGCCGAACAGTTTCTCCATCACCTTATCGACTTTGCGGAAGTCCGCACCATCGCGAAGCAGTTGGCTGAATCCCGCAAAGTAGGGGAACAGCACGCGGTTGACGAAGAAGCCGGGGCAGTCGTTAACCACGATCGGCGTTTTGCCCATTTTGCTCGCCCAGGCCACGACTTTTGCGATGGTGTCATCTGAGGTTTTTTCGCCGCGAATCACTTCTACCAGCGGCATACGATGCACCGGGTTAAAGAAGTGCATACCGCAGAAGTTTTCCGGACGCTTCAGTACGCTGGCCAGCTCACCGATCGGAATCGTTGAGGTGTTAGAAGCCAGAACCGTATCAGGGCGGACTTTCTCTTCGGTTTCCGTCAGTACGGCCTTTTTCACTTTCGGATTCTCGACGACGGCTTCGACCACGACATCTACGCGCTCAAAGCCAGCATAATCGAGAGTCGGGTGAATCGTGCCAATAACGCCGGCCAGCTTCAGCCCATCAATCTTGCCGCGCTCAAGTTGCTTGTTGAGCAGCTTAGCGGCTTCGTTCATGCCGAGCGTCAGCGATTTGTCGTTAATGTCCTTCATGATCACCGGCACGCCTTTCCAGGCAGACTGGTAGGCGATACCGCCACCCATGATCCCGGCCCCCAGTACGGCGGCCTGTTTCGGCGTCTCAACGTTTTTGGTCAGCTTCTTCGCTTTGGCTTTGACATACTGATCGTTAAGGAAGATACCGACCAGCGCGCGGGCCTCTTTGGTGTGCGCCAGCGGGACAAAGCTTTGGTTTTCCAGATTCAGCGCTTCTTCGCGGCCGAAACGAGCGGCCGCCTCGATGGTTTTTACCGCCGTCATCGGCGCCGGATAGTGTTTCCCGGCGGTCTGCGCCACCATGCCTTTGGCGATGGTGAAGCTCATGGCCGCTTCAATTTTACTGAGCTTCAATGGCTCCAGCTTCGGCTGGCGCTTCGCTTTCCAGTCCAGGTCGCCGTTAATGGCCTGACGCAGCATGGCGAGTGCGCCATCGCGCAGTTTCTCTGGTTTGACGATGCCGTCGACGAGGCCGATTTTCAGCGCCTGATCGGCACTGACATCCTTCCCAGCGGCAATAATTTCCAGCGCGCTATCGGCGCCGAGCAGACGCGGCATTCGTACTGAGCCGCCAAAGCCCGGCATGATACCCAGTTTGGTTTCCGGCAGGCCGATACGCAGGTCCGGCGTAGCCAGACGGTAGTCCGTCGCCAGCACGCACTCGCAGCCGCCGCCCAGCGCATAGCCATTTACCGCTGAAATAGTCGGTACCGGTAAATCTTCCAGACGGTTAAAGACGCTATTGGCAAAATGGAGCCACTGGCTCAACTGCTCCTGTGGTACCAGGAACAGGGACAGAAATTCGGTAATGTCGGCGCCGACAATGAAGGCCGCTTTCCCGGAACGCAGCATCAGCCCCTTAAGATCTTGTTGTTTTTCGAGTACGTCCAGCGCCTCACCGAGGCTGGCTACGGTTGCGGTATCGAGCTTGTTCACCGAGCCGGGAGCATCGAACACCAGTTCGGCAATGCCATCTTCCAGCCAGTCGAGGTACAGGTTGTCGCCTTTGTAGAGCATGTCAGTCTCCTGAATCCAGCAATGTGATCTGGTCGTACCAGATGCAACGGAGTGTGGGATTTATGTTAAAGAATTGCAAATGAGTCTTTAAATAAATGCTGGTCGGATCACACCTGGCGGAAATCACCCTGCCCGGGGCCGATGTGCTAAGATGCGGGGAATCACGATCTAATAAAAGCAAAGGATAAAAGATGGAATCACTAGCCGCGCTCTATAAAAATCATATCGTTACCCTACAAGAACGTACCCGTGATGCTTTGTCTCGTTTTAACCTTGATGCGTTGCTGATTCACTCCGGTGAGCTGGTCAATGTCTTCCTCGACGATCATCCGTACCCGTTTAAGGTCAACCCGCAATTTAAGTCCTGGGTCCCGGTGACGCAGGTACCCAACTGCTGGCTGCTGGTTGATGGCGTCAACAAACCGAAACTGTGGTTCTACCTGCCGGTCGATTACTGGCATAACGTTGAACCGCTGCCGACCTCGTTCTGGACGGAAGAGGTGGAAGTGATTGCCCTGCCGAAAGCCGACGGTATTGGTAGCCAGCTGCCAGCTGCGCGCGGCAATATCGCCTATATCGGGCCGGTGCCGGAGCGTGCGCTCGGTCTGGAGATCGCGGCCAGTCATATCAACCCGAAAGGGGTGATTGATTTCCTGCACTACTATCGTTCCTTTAAGACCGATTATGAGTTGGCCTGCATGCGCGAAGCGCAGAAGTCGGCGGTCAACGGGCATCGCGCGGCCCATGAAGCATTCCTCTCAGGAATGAGCGAATTCGATATCAACCAGGCGTATCTGACGGCCACCGGTCATCGCGACACCGATGTGCCTTACAGCAATATCGTGGCGCTTAACGAACATGCCTCTGTGCTGCACTACACCAAACTGGATCATCGTGCGCCGGCAGAAGCGCGCAGCTTCTTACTGGATGCCGGAGCGGAATACAACGGCTATGCCGCAGACCTGACGCGTACCTGGGCGGCGCACGGCGATAATGACTTTGCTCATTTGATTAAAGACGTTAACGATGAGCAGCTGGCTCTGATTAGCACGATGAAGGCTGGAAAAAGCTATGTGGATTACCATATCCAGTTCCACCAACGCATCGCTAAGCTGTTGCGTAAGCACCAGATCGTAACCAACATGAGCGAAGAGGCCATGGTTGAAAACGACCTGACCGGACCGTTTATGCCGCACGGTATTGGCCATCCGCTGGGCCTGCAGGTCCATGATGTGGCTGGCTTCATGCAGGATGATAGCGGTACTCATCTGGCTGCGCCGTCGAAATATCCGTATCTGCGCTGCACACGTATTTTGCAGCCGCGTATGGTGCTGACCATCGAGCCGGGCATCTACTTCATTGAGTCTCTGCTGGCGCCGTGGCGTGAAGGGCAGTTTAGCAAACACTTCAACTGGCAAAAAATTGAAGCATTGAAGCCGTTTGGCGGCATCCGTATTGAAGATAACGTCGTCATCCACGAAAACAGTGTTGAAAATATGACGCGTGACCTGAAACTGGCGTAATGGAAAGTTGGTTGATACCGGCCGCGCCGGTGACCGTTGTCGAAGAGATCAAAAAAAGTCGTTTTATCACGCTGTTGGCACATACTGACGGCGTGGTAGCGGCAAAGGCGTTTGTTGAGTCCGTCAGGGCGGAGCACCCTGACGCCCGTCATCATTGCGTGGCGTGGGTGGCCGGGCCACCCAATGACTCTCAACAGCTGGGTTTTTCTGACGATGGCGAACCGGCAGGCACCGCGGGTAAACCTATGCTGGCGCAGCTGATGGGCAGCGGCGTCGGCGAGATAACGGCCGTCGTGGTACGCTACTACGGCGGTATTTTGCTGGGTACCGGCGGTCTGGTTAAAGCGTATGGCGGCGGCGTTCATCAGGCGCTTGCCGTGCTGACAACGCAGCGCAAGACGCCGCTGACCGCATATACTTTGCAGTGTGAGTACGGGCAGTTAGCCGGAATTGAAACGCTGTTGGCTCAGTTCTCAGGACAAATTGTCGACAGTGACTATCAGGCCTCCGTCCAGCTTCGTGTGGCGCTTCCGCAAGCTGAAGTGGCGTCTTTTTCGACAAAACTGGCTGATTTTAGTCGTGGCTCGTTGCAATTACTGAAGATTGACGAATAATCCCCACCTGATTTTTTTGCATACCAAAGGAAGCGCCAGAGATGCATTTTCGCGCCATAACCCGAATCGTTGGACTGTTGGTCATTTTGTTTTCGGGGACGATGATCCTTCCGGGATTAGTGGCCCTGATATACCGCGATGGCGCGGGGCGGGCGTTTACCCAGACCTTTTTTGTCGCTCTGGCGATAGGCTCTCTATTATGGTGGCCGAACCGCCGTGAAAAGGGCGAACTGAAATCCCGCGAGGGTTTTCTGATTGTCGTACTCTTCTGGACCGTGCTGGGCAGCGTCGGTGCGCTACCGTTTATTTTCGCCGAACAACCGAATTTGACGATAACGGATGCGTTTTTTGAGTCATTCTCAGGCCTGACTACGACCGGCGCCACCACGCTGGTGGGGCTGGACTCTTTACCTCATGCCATCCTCTTCTATCGACAGATGCTGCAGTGGTTTGGCGGTATGGGGATCATTGTGTTGGCGGTAGCAATACTGCCGATACTGGGCGTCGGCGGGATGCAGTTGTATCGGGCGGAAATGCCGGGACCTCTGAAGGACAATAAAATGCGCCCGCGTATCGCCGAGACGGCCAAAACGCTGTGGCTTATCTACGTGTTGTTGACGGTAGCCTGTGCGCTTGCGCTCTGGTTTGCGGGTATGCCGGCATTTGATGCCATCGGTCACAGCTTTTCGACTATCGCGATTGGCGGCTTTTCTACACATGACGCCAGCGTAGGGTATTTTAACAGTCCAACCATTAACACGATTATTGCGGTTTTCCTGCTGATCTCAGGCTGTAACTATGGCCTCCATTTTTCATTGCTCAGCGGACGCAGTCTGAAGGTGTACTGGCGCGATCCTGAATTCCGCATGTTTATTGGTGTTCAACTGACGCTGGTGGTGATTTGTACGCTGGTGTTGTGGTTGCATGATGTGTATAGCTCGGCGCTGACGACGCTGAATCAGGCCTTCTTCCAGGTGGTCTCAATGGCGACGACGGCGGGGTTTACCACCGACAGCATCGCGCGCTGGCCATTATTCCTGCCGGTGCTGTTATTGTGCTCGGCATTTATTGGCGGTTGTGCCGGGTCGACGGGCGGCGGGCTGAAAGTTATCCGCATACTGCTGTTGTTCAAACAGGGGAACCGTGAACTCAAGCGTCTGGTGCATCCGAATGCGGTATACAGTATTAAGTTAGGCAACCGTGCGCTACCGGAACGTATTCTGGAGGCGGTGTGGGGATTCTTTTCTGCCTATGCGCTGGTGTTCATTATTAGCATGCTGGCGATCATCGCGACCGGAGTGGATGACTTTTCTGCTTTCGCCTCGGTTGTGGCAACGTTAAACAACCTCGGGCCAGGACTTGGCGTAGTGGCGGACAACTTCGCGACAATGAACCCGGTCGCGAAATGGATCTTGATTGCTAATATGCTGTTTGGTCGTCTGGAAGTGTTCACCTTACTGGTGCTCTTTACCCCCACTTTCTGGCGCGAATAACAGGAGTGCTTGTGAAAACGTTGATTCTATTTTCCACCCGCGACGGGCAGACGCGTGAAATTGCCTCCTTCCTTGCCTCTGAGTTGAAAGAGCTGGGTATCGATGCGGATACGGTTAATCTCAACCGTACTGAAGAGGTTGAATGGCGCCACTACGATCGCGTGGTGATTGGTGCATCGATTCGTTACGGACACTTTCATCCGGCGCTGGACCGTTTCGTGAAGAAACACCTGCAATCGCTGAATGCGCTGCCGGGGGCGTTTTTCTCGGTGAATCTCGTGGCGCGTAAGCCAGAGAAGCGTACGCCGCAGACAAATAGCTATACGCGTAAGTTTCTGCTTAATTCGCCATGGCAGCCGCAGCGCAGCGCGGTGTTTGCCGGCGCACTGCGCTACCCGCGCTATCGTTGGTACGATCGCTTCATGATTCGCCTGATAATGAAGATGACCGGCGGTGAAACGGATACCAGTAAAGAAGTCGTCTATACCGACTGGAAGCAGGTTGCCAATTTTGCGCGGGAAGTCGCACAAATGACGAGCAAATAGCACGTAAAATGGGCGTGATGGCGGGAATTTGAGCGGTTGAAAAGTTTTTTTAAAACAGGGCTTGTCAACGTCTCAGAACTCCCTATAATGCGCCTCCACTGACACGGAACAACGGCACGCAAGCCGCCGGGTCAGCGGGGTTCAGAGATGAACGCCAACGGAGAAAAGCGAAAATAAACGCTTGACTCTGAATGAGGAAAACGTATTATACGGGACCTCGCGACAGAGCGCTCAGCGCCGTCGCACTGCTCTTTAACAATTTATCAGACAATCTGTGTGGGCACTCAAAGTGACATGGATTCTTAACGTCCTCGGACGAAAAATGAATACCAAGTCTCTGAGTGAACACGTAATTCATTACGAAGTTTAATTCACGAGCATCAAACTTAAATTGAAGAGTTTGATCATGGCTCAGATTGAACGCTGGCGGCAGGCCTAACACATGCAAGTCGAGCGGTAGCACAGAGAGCTTGCTCTCGGGTGACGAGCGGCGGACGGGTGAGTAATGTCTGGGAAACTGCCTGATGGAGGGGGATAACTACTGGAAACGGTAGCTAATACCGCATAACGTCGCAAGACCAAAGTGGGGGACCTTCGGGCCTCATGCCATCAGATGTGCCCAGATGGGATTAGCTAGTAGGTGGGGTAATGGCTCACCTAGGCGACGATCCCTAGCTGGTCTGAGAGGATGACCAGCCACACTGGAACTGAGACACGGTCCAGACTCCTACGGGAGGCAGCAGTGGGGAATATTGCACAATGGGCGCAAGCCTGATGCAGCCATGCCGCGTGTATGAAGAAGGCCTTCGGGTTGTAAAGTACTTTCAGCGAGGAGGAAGGCATTAAGGTTAATAACCTTGGTGATTGACGTTACTCGCAGAAGAAGCACCGGCTAACTCCGTGCCAGCAGCCGCGGTAATACGGAGGGTGCAAGCGTTAATCGGAATTACTGGGCGTAAAGCGCACGCAGGCGGTTTGTTAAGTCAGATGTGAAATCCCCGGGCTCAACCTGGGAACTGCATTTGAAACTGGCAAGCTTGAGTCTTGTAGAGGGGGGTAGAATTCCAGGTGTAGCGGTGAAATGCGTAGAGATCTGGAGGAATACCGGTGGCGAAGGCGGCCCCCTGGACAAAGACTGACGCTCAGGTGCGAAAGCGTGGGGAGCAAACAGGATTAGATACCCTGGTAGTCCACGCTGTAAACGATGTCGACTTGGAGGTTGTTCCCTTGAGGAGTGGCTTCCGGAGCTAACGCGTTAAGTCGACCGCCTGGGGAGTACGGCCGCAAGGTTAAAACTCAAATGAATTGACGGGGGCCCGCACAAGCGGTGGAGCATGTGGTTTAATTCGATGCAACGCGAAGAACCTTACCTACTCTTGACATCCAGAGAACTTAGCAGAGATGCTTTGGTGCCTTCGGGAACTCTGAGACAGGTGCTGCATGGCTGTCGTCAGCTCGTGTTGTGAAATGTTGGGTTAAGTCCCGCAACGAGCGCAACCCTTATCCTTTGTTGCCAGCGGTCCGGCCGGGAACTCAAAGGAGACTGCCAGTGATAAACTGGAGGAAGGTGGGGATGACGTCAAGTCATCATGGCCCTTACGAGTAGGGCTACACACGTGCTACAATGGCATATACAAAGAGAAGCGACCTCGCGAGAGCAAGCGGACCTCATAAAGTATGTCGTAGTCCGGATTGGAGTCTGCAACTCGACTCCATGAAGTCGGAATCGCTAGTAATCGTAGATCAGAATGCTACGGTGAATACGTTCCCGGGCCTTGTACACACCGCCCGTCACACCATGGGAGTGGGTTGCAAAAGAAGTAGGTAGCTTAACCTTCGGGAGGGCGCTTACCACTTTGTGATTCATGACTGGGGTGAAGTCGTAACAAGGTAACCGTAGGGGAACCTGCGGTTGGATCACCTCCTTACCTGAAAGAACCTGCCTTTGTAGTGCTCACACAGATTGTCTGATGAAAAATAAGCAGTAAAAAATCTCTGCAGGCTTGTAGCTCAGGTGGTTAGAGCGCACCCCTGATAAGGGTGAGGTCGGTGGTTCAAGTCCACTCAGGCCTACCAAATTCGCTACCGTGCTGCGTTATGGCGATACTCACATACTTCAGTATGCTTCGTATCACCACGCCTTGCCCGATATCGAATTACGGTAAACAGAGAGAGAAATTACGATGGGGTTATAGCTCAGCTGGGAGAGCGCCTGCCTTGCACGCAGGAGGTCTGCGGTTCGATCCCGCATAGCTCCACCATCCTTTACTGCTGCACAACAAGAAAACTTCAGAGTGTACCTGAAAAGGTATGCTGCGAAGTTTTGCTCTTTAAAAATCTGGATCAAGCTGAAAATTGAAACGACACACTGTTTCCTTTCTCCGTAATAAGAGAGGAAAAGCGGTGTGTTCGAGTCTCTCAAATTTTCGCAATGCGGACTGTTTTACGAAACAGTTTCGGGTTGTGAGGTTAAGCGACTAAGCGTACACGGTGGATGCCCTGGCAGTCAGAGGCGATGAAGGACGTGCTAATCTGCGATAAGCGTCGGTAAGGTGATATGAACCGTTATAACCGGCGATTTCCGAATGGGGAAACCCAGTGTGATTCGTCACACTATCGTTAAGTGAATACATAGCTTAACGAAGCGAACCGGGGGAACTGAAACATCTAAGTACCCCGAGGAAAAGAAATCAACCGAGATTCCCCCAGTAGCGGCGAGCGAACGGGGAGGAGCCCAGAGTCTGAATCAGCGCGTGTGTTAGTGGAACGGTCTGGAAAGTCCGGCGGTACAGGGTGATAGCCCCGTACACTAAAATGCACACGTTGTGAACTCGAAGAGTAGGGCGGGACACGTGGTATCCTGTCTGAATATGGGGGGACCATCCTCCAAGGCTAAATACTCCTGACTGACCGATAGTGAACCAGTACCGTGAGGGAAAGGCGAAAAGAACCCCGGCGAGGGGAGTGAAAAAGAACCTGAAACCGTGTACGTACAAGCAGTGGGAGCCTCTTTATGGGGTGACTGCGTACCTTTTGTATAATGGGTCAGCGACTTATATTCTGTAGCAAGGTTAACCGTATAGGGGAGCCGCAGGGAAACCGAGTCTTAACTGGGCGTTAAGTTGCAGGGTATAGACCCGAAACCCGGTGATCTAGCCATGGGCAGGTTGAAGGTTGGGTAACACTAACTGGAGGACCGAACCGACTAATGTTGAAAAATTAGCGGATGACTTGTGGCTGGGGGTGAAAGGCCAATCAAACCGGGAGATAGCTGGTTCTCCCCGAAAGCTATTTAGGTAGCGCCTCGTGAACTCATCTTCGGGGGTAGAGCACTGTTTCGGCTAGGGGGTCATCCCGACTTACCAACCCGATGCAAACTACGAATACCGAAGAATGTTATCACGGGAGACACACGGCGGGTGCTAACGTCCGTCGTGAAGAGGGAAACAACCCAGACCGCCAGCTAAGGTCCCAAAGTCATGGTTAAGTGGGAAACGATGTGGGAAGGCACAGACAGCCAGGATGTTGGCTTAGAAGCAGCCATCATTTAAAGAAAGCGTAATAGCTCACTGGTCGAGTCGGCCTGCGCGGAAGATGTAACGGGGCTAAACCATGCACCGAAGCTGCGGCAGCGACACTATGTGTTGTTGGGTAGGGGAGCGTTCTGTAAGCCGTTGAAGGTGGCCTGTGAGGGTTGCTGGAGGTATCAGAAGTGCGAATGCTGACATAAGTAACGATAAAGCGGGTGAAAAGCCCGCTCGCCGGAAGACCAAGGGTTCCTGTCCAACGTTAATCGGGGCAGGGTGAGTCGACCCCTAAGGCGAGGCCGAAAGGCGTAGTCGATGGGAAACAGGTTAATATTCCTGTACTCGGTGTTACTGCGAAGGGGGGACGGAGAAGGCTATGTTAGCCGGGCGACGGTTGTCCCGGTTTAAGCATGTAGGCGGAAGGTTTAGGTAAATCCGGACCTTTTTTAACGCTGAGGTGTGATGACGAGGCACTACGGTGCTGAAGTAACAAATGCCCTGCTTCCAGGAAAAGCCTCTAAGCATCAGGTAACAACGAATCGTACCCCAAACCGACACAGGTGGTCAGGTAGAGAATACCAAGGCGCTTGAGAGAACTCGGGTGAAGGAACTAGGCAAAATGGTGCCGTAACTTCGGGAGAAGGCACGCTGATGGTAGGTGAAGCGACTTGCTCGTGGAGCCGAAATCAGTCGAAGATACCAGCTGGCTGCAACTGTTTATTAAAAACACAGCACTGTGCAAACACGAAAGTGGACGTATACGGTGTGACGCCTGCCCGGTGCCGGAAGGTTAATTGATGGGGTTATCCGTAAGGAGAAGCTCTTGATCGAAGCCCCGGTAAACGGCGGCCGTAACTATAACGGTCCTAAGGTAGCGAAATTCCTTGTCGGGTAAGTTCCGACCTGCACGAATGGCGTAATGATGGCCAGGCTGTCTCCACCCGAGACTCAGTGAAATTGAACTCGCTGTGAAGATGCAGTGTACCCGCGGCAAGACGGAAAGACCCCGTGAACCTTTACTATAGCTTGACACTGAACATTGAGCCTTGATGTGTAGGATAGGTGGGAGGCTTTGAAGTGTGGACGCCAGTCTGCATGGAGCCAACCTTGAAATACCACCCTTTAATGTTTGATGTTCTAACGTAGACCCGTGATCCGGGTTGCGGACAGTGTCTGGTGGGTAGTTTGACTGGGGCGGTCTCCTCCCAAAGAGTAACGGAGGAGCACGAAGGTTAGCTAATCCTGGTCGGACATCAGGAGGTTAGTGCAATGGCATAAGCTAGCTTGACTGCGAGCGTGACGGCGCGAGCAGGTGCGAAAGCAGGTCATAGTGATCCGGTGGTTCTGAATGGAAGGGCCATCGCTCAACGGATAAAAGGTACTCCGGGGATAACAGGCTGATACCGCCCAAGAGTTCATATCGACGGCGGTGTTTGGCACCTCGATGTCGGCTCATCACATCCTGGGGCTGAAGTAGGTCCCAAGGGTATGGCTGTTCGCCATTTAAAGTGGTACGCGAGCTGGGTTTAGAACGTCGTGAGACAGTTCGGTCCCTATCTGCCGTGGGCGCTGGAGAATTGAGGGGGGCTGCTCCTAGTACGAGAGGACCGGAGTGGACGCATCACTGGTGTTCGGGTTGTCATGCCAATGGCATTGCCCGGTAGCTAAATGCGGAAAAGATAAGTGCTGAAAGCATCTAAGCACGAAACTTGCCCCGAGATGAGTTCTCCCTGACTCCTTGAGAGTCCTGAAGGAACGTTGAAGACGACGACGTTGATAGGTCGGGTGTGTAAGCGTAGCGATACGTTGAGCTAACCGATACTAATGAACCGTGAGGCTTAACCTTACAACGCCGAAGCTGTTTTGGCGAAGAGAGAAGATTTTCAGCCTGATACAGATTATATCACTGCGCAGGAATGCGGGGTGATGACAGAATTTGCCTGGCGGCGATAGCGCGGTGGTCCCACCTGACCCCATGCCGAACTCAGAAGTGAAACGCCGTAGCGCCGATGGTAGTGTGGGGTCTCCCCATGTGAGAGTAGGGAACTGCCAGGCATCAAATCAGTAAGAAGCCCATCCTGACGGATGGGCTTTTTGCGTTTTTGTCCATGAAAAACAGAAGCATCCTGAATACCCGCCTGGCCGCAATCAAGCAAGCCTTCCCCCAGCAGATACGGTAAACTAGTGCAGATTTTGCATCAGGAAGCCACTATGAATCACTCCCTCAAACCCTGGAATACCTTTGGCATTGACCGTATGGCCAAAGCGATTGTACGTGCTGAAAATGAACAGCAGCTATTGTCCGCATGGCAACAGGCCACTGCAGAGGATCAGCCCGTTTTGATCCTTGGTGAAGGGAGCAATGTACTCTTCCTGAAGGATTATGCCGGTACGGTGATAATCAACCGCATTATGGGAATTGAGATCACGGAAACGCCTGATGCCTGGCATCTACACGTTGGGGCCGGAGAAAACTGGCATCAACTGGTGCAGTTTACGCTGGATAATGGCATGCCGGGTCTGGAAAACCTTGCATTGATTCCTGGGTGTGCAGGCTCTTCCCCGATTCAGAATATTGGTGCATATGGCGTCGAGCTACAGCGCGTTTGCCAGTATGTTGATTGCATCGAGCTGGCAACTGGCCATAAGCAGCGTCTTTCTGCGAGTGAATGCCGTTTTGGCTATCGTGACAGTATTTTCAAACACGAATATCAGGATCGCTTTGCCATCGTTGCGGTAGGCCTCCGCCTGACAAAGCGCTGGGATCCGATATTAACCTACGGTGACCTGACCCGTCTTGACCGAAACACCGTTACTCCACGTCAGGTATTTGACGCCGTTTGTCATATGCGAATGACTAAGCTTCCTGACCCAAAAGTGAGTGGTAATGCCGGCAGTTTCTTTAAAAACCCAGTGATTGACGCCGGGAAAGGGCAGGAGCTACTGGCCATGTTCCCGAATGCTCCGCACTACCCGCAGGTAGATGGTCGTATAAAACTGGCCGCAGGCTGGCTAATCGATCAATGTCAGCTGAAAGGGAAAACCATCGGCGGGGCCGCGGTACACCGTCAGCAGGCTTTAGTATTAATCAATGATAATCAGGCAACCAGCGACGATGTGATTAAGCTGGCGCATTATGTCCGTCAGCAGGTAGGCGAGAAGTTCAATGTCTGGCTCCAGCCGGAAGTCCGCTTTATTGGCGCAACCGGTGAAGTGAATGCCGAGGAGGCTATTGCATGAGAGATAATACAATCCCCCTGACATTGATATCAATTTTAGCGGATGGCGAATTTCATTCCGGAGAACAACTGGGCGATCGTCTGGGAATGAGTCGTGCGGCAATCAATAAGCATATTCAGACTCTCCGCGACTGGGGGGTTGATGTGTTCACCGTTCCGGGAAAAGGTTACAGCCTGCCAGAGCCGATCCATCTATTAGATGAAAAGCGAATCGCTGCACAGATCGAACATGGACGGGTAACCGTACTTCCCGTTATTGACTCGACCAACCAGTATTTGCTGGATCGTCTTAATGAGTTGCAATCCGGCGATGCCTGCGTTGCAGAATATCAGCAGGCCGGCCGCGGTCGTCGAGGGCGCAAGTGGTTTTCTCCCTTTGGCGCAAACCTCTATCTCTCGATGTACTGGCGGCTGGAGCAAGGGCCTGCTGCCGCAGTGGGATTGAGTCTGGTCATCGGGATTGTTATTGCAGAAGTGCTCCAGAGCCTGGGGGCTGATAAGGTTCGCGTGAAGTGGCCAAATGACCTCTATCTTCAGGATCGTAAACTGTCAGGTATTTTGGTTGAGCTGACGGGAAAAACCGGCGATGCGGCACAGATAGTCAGCGGGGCGGGGATCAACCTGGCTATGCGTCATGTAGAGTCAGATGTCGTCAACCAGGGATGGATTAGCTTGCAGGAAGCAGGCGTATCTATCGATCGTAATACGTTGGCCGCGCGCCTGATTAAAGAGCTTCGCGCTGGCCTGCAGCTCTTTGAACAGGATGGCCTGGCACCTTATCTGGCGCGTTGGGAGAAATTAGATAACTTCCTCAACCGCCCGGTGAAGCTTATTATTGGCGATAAAGAAATATTTGGTATTTCTCGCGGTATCGATACTCAGGGCGCGTTATTGCTTGAGCAGGATGGTGTGATAAAACCCTGGGTTGGTGGTGAGATATCGTTACGAAGTGCAGAATAAACTGAATAAAAAGGGAGCCCTGGCTCCCTTTTTATTTTCTGTAATCGTTATTTACGTAACCGAACCTGATCAACCGAGTGATTGGCGCTTTTCGTCATGATCAAACTAGCTCGCTCACGAGTTGGTAATATATTTTCTTTTAAATTCAGCAGGTTGATCTCATTCCATAATGAGGTGGCAATGTTCACCGCTTCGTCTCTGGAAAGCTTGGCATAATTATGGAAATAAGAGTCCGGGTCGGTAAAGGCCCCTTCACGGAATTTTAAGAAACGGTTGATATACCATGTTTTTAGTAATTCTTCTGGCGCATCAACATATATCGAAAAATCAACGAAGTCAGATACAAATACGTGGTGCGGATCATGAGGATAATCCATCCCGCTTTGTAAAACATTTAATCCTTCCAGAATCAAAATGTCCGGCTGCGCTACGGTTTTATCTCCATCGGGGATCACATCATAAATCAGATGCGAATAAACCGGAGCGGTAGCATTAGGTATGCCGGATTTGAGGTCGGAGACGAACTTGACCAGACGATGCATATCATAGGATTGCGGGAAGCCTTTCTTCTTCATCAGCCCGCGTTCTTTCAATACGGCGTTAGGATGCAGGAAGCCATCGGTCGTTATCAATTCAACATGACGATGTTCCGGCCAGCGGCTGAGCAGCGCCTGTAATACGCGCGCGGTTGTACTTTTCCCTACCGCGACGCTGCCGGCAATACTGATGATATAGGGAATGCGTTGGCCGTTAGTGCCGAGGAATTGTTCCAGCACGGCCTGACGCCGCAGGTTAGAACTGATATAGAAATTAAGCAAACGCGACAGCGGCAAATAGATCTCGGCAACTTCTTCAAGAGAAAGATCTTCGTTGATGCCTTTTAACCGCGTGATTTCTTCCTCTGTCAGCGTCATCGGAACGGAATCACGAAGTGCAGCCCATTGGTTGCGGTTAAATTGTAGATACGGTGTCATTAACGTCTGCTCTTTTTTGCTCATAAGCATGTTCTTAGCATCGCCGAATCAAATGCAGCGAGGGATGCTTCACACAAGTTAATCAGGACAATGGGCAGGAGGGTAACACCAGATTGCGAGGAATAATAAGAAAAAAACTCATCGGATAGCGCTTTCTAATGCAGACATCACAAGAGCGGGGTTCGCAGGTAATTATTAATCAGGTGAATAGAGCGCTCAGGTTAGGTGAGCAATAAATGCCGCGGAAGGGAGTCGTCAGTGGTGCTCTCAGGTGAAGCTGGAATACCTGCTCTGCGGGCTAAAAGATCGATTATCGTATGCAGAGGTGCTCAGGAAATCGCCCGGAAGGTCAAAAATGCCGGTCTTTAACAAAATATCCCAGGTCAGCGTACGATTTACGCTTAGGTAAATGCCGTTTTTTTGTGCTCCGTTGTTTGAAATTGCAACGATTTTCCTTGTTTGAGCACAAAATATGAGCAATGGAACATTTTATGCAATTTTTTAGTTGCATGAACTCGCAGGTCTCCCTAAAATGCGCGCTACTTGATGCCGACTTAGCTCAGTAGGTAGAGCAACTGACTTGTAATCAGTAGGTCACCAGTTCGATTCCGGTAGTCGGCACCATCAAGTGCCTGGTGGGGTTCCCGAGCGGCCAAAGGGAGCAGACTGTAAATCTGCCGTCATCGACTTCGAAGGTTCGAATCCTTCCCCCACCACCATCTTTCGGCAACGCTTTGCGAAGCCAGAGTTGCTTGGTTAAACTAATCAACTCAAACAGAAAAAGAGATAAGTCTCTTTTTTTTGTTATAGAAAGAACTGGGTAGCCGAGTTTCAGGATGCGGGCATCGTATAATGGCTATTACCTCAGCCTTCCAAGCTGATGATGCGGGTTCGATTCCCGCTGCCCGCTCCAGACGTGCTGATATGGCTCAGTTGGTAGAGCGCACCCTTGGTAAGGGTGAGGTCCCCAGTTCGACTCTGGGTATCAGCACCACTTCTTTATCTCTCCTTCCCTGTTTCTCTCTGTTTATTGCATTCAACAAGTCGGGCATGTTGCCCGGTTGATGTGGTGATATCACCGATTTATCCGTGTCTTAGAGGGACAATCGATGTCTAAAGAAAAGTTTGAACGTACAAAACCGCACGTTAACGTCGGTACTATCGGCCACGTTGACCATGGTAAAACAACGCTGACTGCTGCAATCACTACCGTTCTGGCTAAAACCTACGGTGGTTCTGCTCGCGCATTCGACCAGATCGATAACGCACCGGAAGAAAAAGCTCGTGGTATCACCATCAACACTTCTCACGTTGAATATGACACCCCGACTCGCCACTACGCACACGTAGACTGCCCGGGCCACGCCGACTATGTTAAAAACATGATCACCGGTGCTGCTCAGATGGATGGCGCGATCCTGGTTGTTGCTGCGACTGACGGCCCGATGCCGCAGACTCGTGAGCACATCCTGCTGGGTCGTCAGGTAGGCGTTCCGTACATCATCGTGTTCCTGAACAAATGCGACATGGTTGATGACGAAGAGCTGCTGGAACTGGTTGAAATGGAAGTTCGTGAGCTGCTGTCTCAGTACGACTTCCCGGGCGACGACACTCCGATCGTTCGTGGTTCCGCTCTGAAAGCGCTGGAAGGCGAAGCAGACTGGGAAGCGAAAATCATCGAACTGGCTGGCTACCTGGATTCTTACATCCCGGAACCAGAGCGTGCGATTGACAAGCCGTTCCTGCTGCCTATCGAAGACGTATTCTCCATCTCCGGTCGTGGTACCGTTGTTACCGGTCGTGTAGAGCGCGGTATCATCAAAGTGGGCGAAGAAGTTGAAATCGTTGGTATCAAAGATACTGCGAAATCAACCTGTACCGGCGTTGAAATGTTCCGCAAACTGCTGGACGAAGGCCGTGCTGGTGAGAACGTTGGTGTTCTGCTGCGTGGTATCAAACGCGAAGAAATCGAACGTGGTCAGGTACTGGCTAAGCCGGGCTCTATCAAGCCGCACACCAAGTTCGAATCTGAAGTGTACATTCTGTCCAAAGACGAAGGCGGCCGTCATACTCCGTTCTTCAAAGGCTACCGTCCGCAGTTCTACTTCCGTACAACTGACGTGACTGGCACCATCGAACTGCCGGAAGGCGTAGAGATGGTAATGCCGGGCGACAACATCAAAATGGTTGTTACCCTGATTCACCCAATCGCGATGGACGACGGTCTGCGTTTCGCAATCCGTGAAGGCGGCCGTACCGTTGGCGCTGGCGTGGTAGCAAAAGTTCTCAGCTAATCGCTGATAACATTTGACGCAATGCGCAATAAAAGGGCATCATTTGATGCCCTTTTTGCACGCTTTCGAACCAGAACCTGGCTCATCAGTGATTTTTTTTGCCATAATCATTGCTGAGACAGGCTCTGTAGAGGGCGTTAAGTCCGAAACGCAGCAGAGCATTTCGGTTTGGTTGCCTCGCTCTCGCGGGGCAAAATTATTTGTCTGAATTCTTGTGACAGGTTGGTTTATGAGTGCGAATACCGAAGCTCAAGGGAGCGGGCGCGGCCTGGAAGCGATGAAGTGGGTGATCGTTGCTGCGCTGCTGATTGTGGCCATCGTAGGCAACTTCCTTTATCGTGACATTATGCTGGCGGTGCGTGCGCTGGCTGTAGTGATTCTGATCGCTGCTGCCGGTGGCGTCGCGCTGTTAACCACTAAAGGTAAGGCGACCGTCGCCTTCGCCCGTGAAGCGAGAACCGAAGTCCGCAAGGTTATCTGGCCAACTCGCCAGGAAACGCTGCACACCACGCTGATTGTTGCTGCGGTTACTGCGGTAATGTCACTGATCCTGTGGGGACTGGATGGTATTCTGGTTCGCCTGGTATCCTTTATCACTGGCCTGAGGTTCTGAGATGTCTGAAGCTCCTAAAAAACGTTGGTACGTCGTTCAGGCGTTTTCCGGTTTTGAAGGTCGCGTAGCTACCTCGTTGCGTGAACATATCAAATTACACAATATGGAAGAGTTGTTTGGCGAAGTCATGGTGCCGACCGAAGAAGTGGTCGAGATCCGTGGTGGCCAGCGCCGCAAGAGCGAGCGTAAATTCTTCCCGGGTTACGTTCTGGTCCAGATGGTAATGAACGACGCAAGCTGGCACCTGGTGCGCAGCGTACCGCGCGTGATGGGCTTTATCGGCGGTACTTCTGACCGTCCGGCACCGATCAGCGATAAAGAAGTGGATGCGATCATGAATCGCCTGCAGCAGGTTGGCGATAAGCCGCGTCCGAAAACTCTGTTCGAGCCGGGTGAAATGGTACGCGTTAGCGATGGGCCGTTCGCTGACTTTAACGGCGTGGTTGAAGAAGTTGACTACGAGAAATCTCGTCTGAAGGTCTCTGTTTCCATCTTCGGCCGTGCTACTCCGGTTGAACTGGACTTTGCCCAGGTAGAGAAAGCCTAACCGGCGATCAAAAAAGCAGCGATTTAATCGTTGCACGAGGCGCGAAATTGACATACAATTTCGCGCCTTTTGTTTTTATGGGTCTGATTCCCATAAAGCGATATTTATCACGGGGAGCCTTTTCAGGCGCTACACCCAAACGAGGAAATTTAAATGGCTAAGAAAGTACAAGCCTACGTCAAGCTGCAGGTTGCAGCTGGTATGGCAAACCCGAGTCCGCCGGTTGGTCCAGCACTGGGTCAGCAGGGTGTGAACATCATGGAATTCTGCAAAGCGTTCAACGCCAAAACTGAATCCATGGAAAAAGGTCTGCCGATTCCGGTTGTTATTACCGTTTACGCTGACCGTTCTTTCACTTTCGTTACCAAAACTCCGCCGGCAGCAGTTCTGCTGAAAAAAGCGGCTGGTATCAAGTCTGGTTCCGGTAAACCGAACAAAGACAAAGTGGGTAAAATTTCCCGCGCTCAGCTGCAGGAAATCGCGCAGACCAAAGCTGCCGACATGACTGGTTCCGACATTGAAGCGATGACTCGCTCCATTGAAGGTACTGCACGTTCCATGGGCCTGGTAGTGGAGGACTAAGAAATGGCTAAACTGACCAAGCGCATGTCCGTGATTCGTGACAAAGTTGATGCGACCAAACAGTACGACATCAACGAAGCCATCTCTCTGCTGAAAGAACTGGCTACTGCTAAGTTCGTTGAAAGCGTAGACGTTGCCGTTAACCTCGGCATCGACGCTCGTAAATCTGACCAGAACGTCCGTGGCGCGACTGTACTGCCGCACGGTACTGGCCGTTCCGTTCGCGTAGCCGTATTTGCCCAGGGCCCGAACGCTGAAGCTGCTAAAGCTGCAGGCGCCGAGCTGGTAGGTATGGAAGATCTGGCTGACCAGATCAAAAAAGGCGAAATGAACTTTGACGTTGTTATCGCTTCTCCGGATGCAATGCGCGTTGTTGGCCAGCTGGGCCAGGTTCTGGGTCCGCGCGGCCTGATGCCAAACCCGAAAGTGGGTACCGTTACTCCGAACGTTGCTGAAGCTGTTAAGAACGCTAAAGCAGGTCAGGTTCGTTATCGTAACGACAAAAACGGCATCATCCACACCACCATCGGTAAAGTGGACTTTGACGCTGACAAACTGAAAGAAAACCTGGAAGCTCTGCTGGTTGCGCTGAAAAAAGCAAAACCGACTCAGGCTAAAGGCGTGTACATCAAGAAAGTTAGCATCTCCACCACCATGGGTGCTGGTGTTGCCGTTGATCAGGCTGGTCTGAGCGCTTCTGCGAACTAAGATTAGCTTTACGTGGGCGGTGGATTTGTCTACAATTCTACCCCCACGATTCTGTTAGCTTCGGCCAGACAGATAAAAACAGATTTGTTCGTTGGAGCCTGGCCTATCCAGGCCTCCGTCGAAGACCGCAGGTGTTTCGTCAGAAACTTAATCCCCTGCGTAGACGGTGACAGAACGCTAAGATTATTTTTTGGATACTCTGGCTTGTTTCTGCTCACCGTATTAAAGACGCTCTTTCGTTGGAAAGAGTGAAGTGAGTTCCAGAGCATAAGCTCTGGCAAACATCCAGGAGCAAAGCTAATGGCTTTAAATCTTCAAGACAAACAAGCGATTGTTGCTGAAGTCAGCGAAGTAGCCAAAGGTGCGCTGTCTGCAGTAGTTGCGGATTCCCGTGGCGTTACTGTTGATAAAATGACTGAACTGCGTAAAGCAGGTCGTGAAGCTGGCGTTTACATGCGTGTTGTTCGTAACACCCTGCTGCGCCGCGTCGTTGAAGGTACTCAGTTTGAGTGCCTGAAAGACACGTTTGTTGGTCCGACCCTGATTGCATACTCTATGGAACACCCGGGCGCTGCCGCTCGTCTGTTCAAAGAGTTCGCGAAAGCGAATGCAAAATTTGAGGTCAAAGCTGCAGCCTTTGAAGGTGAGCTGATCCCGGCGTCGCAAATCGACCGCCTGGCAACTCTGCCGACCTACGAAGAAGCAATTGCACGCCTGATGGCAACCATGAAAGAAGCTTCGGCTGGCAAACTGGTTCGCACTCTGGCTGCTGTACGCGATGCGAAAGAAGCTGCTTAATCGCAGTTGTCTTTATAAAGCGCTCGCTTACGTATAAACTTATTCTGATATTCAGGAACAATTTAAATGTCTATCACTAAAGATCAAATCATTGAAGCAGTATCCGCTATGTCCGTAATGGACGTTGTTGAGCTGATCTCTGCAATGGAAGAAAAATTCGGTGTTTCCGCTGCTGCTGCTGTAGCTGTAGCTGCTGGCCCGGCTGAAGCTGCTGAAGAAAAAACTGAATTCGACGTAATTCTGAAAGCTGCAGGCGCTAACAAAGTTGCTGTTATCAAAGCAGTACGTAGCGCAACTGGCCTGGGTCTGAAAGAAGCTAAAGACCTGGTAGAATCTGCACCGGCTGCACTGAAAGAAGGCATCAGCAAAGACGACGCTGAAGCTCTGAAAAAATCTCTGGAAGAAGCTGGCGCTGAAGTTGAAGTCAAATAAGCCAACCCTTCCGGTTGCAGCCTGAGAAATCAGGCTGAGGCTGGTGACTTTTTGGTCACCAGCCTTTTTGCGCTGTAAGGCACCAGTAGCGTTTCACGCTGTTTGACTACTGGGTTGTCCTTTCAATGCTTGTTTCTATAGACGACTTAATATACTGCGACAGGTCAGGGTCCCTGAGCTGTGTAAATCGCAACGAAATGGTTTAAGCGTGATAGAAACAGGCATTGCGGAAAGTGTTCCATTTTCCGGTCCACAAAATAGTGTTGCATAAAAAACTGCCTTATTTGGGCAGACGGGTCGACTTGTCAGCGAGCTGAGGAACCCTATGGTTTACTCCTATACCGAGAAAAAACGTATTCGTAAGGATTTTGGTAAACGTCCGCAGGTTCTGGACATACCTTATCTCCTTTCCATCCAGCTTGACTCGTTTCAGAAGTTTATCGAGCAAGATCCTGAAGGGCAGTACGGTCTGGAAGCTGCTTTCCGTTCCGTGTTCCCGATTAAAAGCTACAGCGGTAACTCTGAGCTGCAATACGTCAGCTACCGTCTGGGCGAACCTGTTTTTGATGTTAAAGAATGTCAGATCCGTGGCGTGACCTACTCGGCACCGCTGCGCGTTAAACTGCGTCTGGTGATCTACGAGCGTGAAGCGCCGGAAGGCACCGTTAAAGACATTAAAGAACAAGAAGTCTACATGGGCGAAATTCCGCTCATGACCGACAACGGTACCTTTGTTATCAACGGTACTGAACGTGTTATCGTTTCTCAGCTGCACCGTAGCCCGGGCGTCTTCTTTGACTCTGACAAAGGTAAGACTCACTCTTCCGGTAAGGTCCTGTATAACGCACGTATCATTCCTTACCGCGGTTCCTGGCTGGACTTCGAGTTCGATCCGAAAGACAACCTGTTTGTCCGTATCGACCGTCGTCGTAAGCTGCCGGCCACCATCATCCTGCGCGCGCTGAATTACACCACTGAGCAGATCCTTGACCTGTTCTTCGAGAAAGTGGTCTTTGAAATTCGCGACAACAAGCTGCAGATGGAACTGGTACCGGAGCGTCTGCGCGGTGAAACGGCTTCCTTCGACATCGAAGCGAACGGCAAAATCTACGTCGAGAAAGCCCGTCGTATTACCGCTCGCCATATCCGTCAGCTGGAAAAAGACGATATCAAGCATATCGAAGTTCCGGTTGAATATATTGCGGGTAAAGTTGCGGCCAAAGATTACATCGATGAAGCCACTGGCGAACTGATCTGCCCGGCGAACATGGAGCTGAGCCTGGATCTGCTGGCGAAACTGAGCCAGTCCGGTCACAAGCGCATCGAGACCCTGTTCACCAACGATCTGGACCACGGTCCGTACATTTCTGAAACGGTACGCGTCGACCCGACTAACGATCGTCTGAGCGCACTGGTAGAAATCTACCGCATGATGCGCCCGGGTGAGCCGCCGACTCGTGAAGCGGCTGAAAGCCTGTTTGAGAACCTGTTCTTCTCCGAAGACCGCTACGATCTGTCTGCGGTAGGTCGTATGAAGTTCAACCGCTCTCTGCTGCGTGACGAAATCGAAGGTTCCGGTATCCTGAGCAAAGACGACATCATCGAAGTGATGAAGAAGCTCATCGATATCCGTAACGGTAAAGGCGAAGTCGATGATATCGACCACCTCGGCAACCGTCGTATCCGTTCCGTAGGCGAAATGGCGGAAAACCAGTTCCGTGTTGGCCTGGTACGTGTGGAGCGTGCGGTGAAAGAGCGTCTGTCTCTGGGCGATCTGGATACCCTGATGCCTCAGGATATGATCAACGCCAAGCCGATTTCTGCAGCAGTGAAAGAGTTCTTTGGTTCCAGCCAGCTGTCTCAGTTTATGGACCAGAACAACCCGCTGTCCGAGATTACGCACAAGCGTCGTATCTCCGCACTCGGCCCAGGCGGCCTGACCCGTGAACGTGCGGGCTTTGAAGTTCGAGACGTACACCCGACTCACTACGGTCGCGTATGTCCAATCGAAACGCCTGAAGGTCCGAACATCGGTCTGATCAACTCCCTGTCCGTGTACGCACAGACTAACGAATACGGCTTCCTCGAGACTCCGTATCGTAAAGTGACCGACGGTGTTGTGACCGACGAAATTCACTACCTGTCTGCTATCGAAGAAGGCAACTACGTTATCGCTCAGGCGAACTCCAACCTGGATGACGAAGGCCACTTTGTAGAAGATCTGGTGACCTGCCGTAGCAAAGGCGAATCCAGCTTGTTCAGCCGCGATCAGGTTGACTACATGGACGTTTCCACCCAACAGGTGGTTTCCGTCGGTGCGTCACTGATCCCGTTCCTGGAACACGATGACGCCAACCGTGCATTGATGGGTGCGAACATGCAACGTCAGGCGGTTCCGACTCTGCGCGCTGATAAGCCGCTGGTTGGTACCGGTATGGAACGTGCTGTTGCCGTCGACTCCGGTGTTACTGCAGTTGCTAAGCGTGGCGGTACCGTACAGTACGTCGATGCATCCCGTATCGTTATCAAAGTTAACGAAGATGAGATGTACCCGGGCGAAGCAGGTATCGACATCTATAACCTGACCAAGTACACCCGTTCTAACCAGAACACCTGCATCAATCAGATGCCTTGCGTGTCCCTGGGTGAGCCAATTGAGCGCGGCGACGTGCTGGCAGATGGTCCGTCCACCGACCTCGGTGAACTGGCTCTCGGTCAGAACATGCGCGTAGCGTTCATGCCGTGGAACGGCTACAACTTCGAAGACTCCATCCTCGTCTCCGAGCGTGTGGTTCAGGAAGATCGTTTCACCACGATTCATATTCAGGAACTGGCGTGTGTGTCCCGTGACACCAAGCTGGGGCCGGAAGAGATCACCGCTGATATCCCGAACGTGGGTGAAGCTGCGCTCTCTAAACTGGATGAATCCGGTATCGTTTACATCGGTGCAGAAGTGACCGGCGGCGACATTCTGGTTGGTAAGGTAACGCCGAAAGGTGAAACCCAGCTGACGCCAGAAGAGAAACTGCTGCGTGCGATCTTCGGCGAGAAAGCGTCTGACGTTAAAGACTCTTCTCTGCGCGTACCAAACGGTGTTTCCGGTACGGTTATCGACGTTCAGGTCTTCACCCGCGATGGCGTGGAAAAAGACAAACGTGCGCTGGAAATCGAAGAGATGCAGCTGAAGCAGGCCAAAAAAGACCTGTCTGAAGAACTGCAGATCCTCGAAGCTGGCCTGTTTGGTCGTATCTACGCGGTGCTGGTTGCCGGTGGTGTTGAAGCTGAGAAGCTCGACAAGCTGCCGCGCGATCGCTGGCTGGAACTGGGCCTGACCGACGAAGAGAAACAAAATCAGCTGGAACAGCTGGCTGAGCAGTACGACGAACTGAAACACGAGTTCGAGAAAAAACTCGAAGCGAAACGCCGCAAAATCACTCAGGGCGACGATCTGGCACCGGGCGTGCTGAAGATTGTTAAAGTGTATCTGGCCGTTAAACGTCAGATTCAGCCGGGTGACAAAATGGCAGGTCGTCACGGTAACAAGGGTGTTATTTCTAAGATCAACCCGATCGAAGATATGCCTTACGATGAAAACGGTACGCCGGTCGACATCGTACTGAACCCGCTGGGCGTACCATCTCGTATGAACATCGGTCAGATTCTGGAAACCCACCTGGGTATGGCTGCGAAAGGCATCGGTGAGAAAATCAACGCGATGCTCAAACAGCAGCAGGAAGTCGCCAAACTGCGCGAGTTCATCCAGAAAGCGTATGACCTGGGTACCGATGTTCGTCAGAAGGTCGATCTGAATACCTTCACCGATGATGAAGTTCTGCGTCTTGCTGAAAACCTGAAAAAAGGTATGCCGATCGCCACGCCGGTATTCGACGGTGCGAAAGAGTCTGAAATCAAGGAACTGTTACAGCTGGGTGGCCTGCCGACTTCCGGTCAGATCACTCTGTTCGACGGTCGTACCGGCGAGCAATTCGAACGCCAGGTTACCGTTGGCTACATGTACATGCTGAAACTGAACCACCTGGTTGATGACAAGATGCATGCGCGTTCTACCGGTTCTTACAGCCTGGTTACTCAGCAGCCGCTGGGTGGTAAGGCTCAGTTCGGTGGTCAGCGCTTCGGTGAGATGGAAGTGTGGGCGCTGGAAGCTTACGGCGCAGCATACACCCTGCAGGAAATGCTCACCGTTAAGTCTGATGACGTCAACGGTCGTACCAAGATGTATAAAAACATCGTGGACGGCAACCATCAGATGGAACCGGGCATGCCGGAATCCTTCAACGTACTGTTGAAAGAGATTCGCTCGCTGGGCATCAACATCGAACTGGAAGACGAGTAACTCTCGCTCAAACAGGTCACTGGTGCCGGGGTAACCCCCGGCGCCAGATTGTGCTAACTCCGACGGGAGCAAATCCGTGAAAGACTTATTAAAGTTTCTGAAAGCGCAAACTAAAACCGAAGAGTTTGATGCGATCAAAATTGCTCTGGCATCGCCAGACATGATCCGTTCATGGTCTTTTGGTGAAGTTAAAAAGCCGGAAACCATTAACTACCGTACGTTCAAACCAGAGCGTGACGGCCTTTTCTGCGCCCGTATCTTTGGGCCAGTAAAAGATTACGAGTGCCTGTGCGGTAAGTACAAGCGCCTGAAACACCGTGGTGTTATCTGTGAGAAGTGCGGCGTTGAAGTGACCCAGACCAAAGTGCGTCGTGAGCGCATGGGCCACATCGAACTGGCCTCTCCGACCGCCCACATTTGGTTCCTGAAATCGCTGCCGTCCCGTATCGGCCTGCTGCTGGATATGCCGCTGCGCGATATCGAACGTGTTCTGTACTTCGAATCCTATGTGGTTATCGAAGGCGGGATGACCAACCTGGAACGTAATCAGATCCTGACTGAAGAGCAGTATCTGGATGCGCTGGAAGAGTTTGGTGACGAATTCGATGCGAAGATGGGTGCGGAAGCTATTCAGGCCCTGCTGAAAAGCATGGATCTGGAGCAAGAGTGCGAGCAGCTGCGTGAAGAGCTGAACGAAACTAACTCCGAAACCAAACGTAAAAAGCTGACCAAGCGTATCAAGCTGCTGGAAGCGTTTGTTCAGTCTGGCAACAAGCCGGAGTGGATGATCCTGACCGTTCTGCCGGTTCTGCCGCCAGATCTGCGTCCGCTGGTACCGCTGGATGGTGGTCGTTTCGCGACTTCTGACCTGAACGATCTGTATCGTCGCGTCATTAACCGTAACAACCGTCTGAAACGTCTGCTGGATCTGGCTGCGCCGGATATCATCGTACGCAACGAAAAACGTATGCTGCAGGAAGCGGTTGATGCCCTGCTGGATAACGGTCGTCGCGGTCGTGCGATCACCGGTTCTAACAAGCGTCCTCTGAAATCTTTGGCCGACATGATCAAAGGTAAGCAGGGTCGTTTCCGTCAGAACCTGCTCGGTAAGCGTGTTGACTACTCCGGTCGTTCTGTTATCACCGTAGGTCCATACCTGCGTCTGCATCAGTGCGGTCTGCCGAAGAAAATGGCGCTGGAGCTGTTCAAACCGTTCATTTACGGCAAGCTGGAACTGCGTGGCCTGGCCACCACCATCAAAGCCGCGAAGAAAATGGTTGAGCGTGAAGAAGCTGTGGTCTGGGATATCCTGGACGAAGTTATCCGCGAACACCCGGTACTGCTGAACCGTGCACCAACACTGCACCGTCTGGGTATCCAGGCATTTGAACCGGTACTGATCGAAGGTAAAGCTATCCAGCTGCACCCGCTGGTTTGTGCGGCATATAACGCCGACTTCGATGGTGACCAGATGGCTGTTCACGTACCGCTGACGCTGGAAGCCCAGCTGGAAGCGCGTGCGCTGATGATGTCTACCAACAACATCCTGTCCCCGGCGAACGGCGAGCCAATCATCGTTCCGTCTCAGGACGTTGTACTGGGTCTGTACTACATGACCCGTGACTGTGTTAACGCCAAAGGCGAAGGCATGGTGCTGACTGGCCCGAAAGAAGCGGAGCGTATTTATCGCGCCGGTCTGGCCTCTCTGCATGCGCGCGTTAAAGTGCGTATCACCGAATACGAAAAAGATGAAAACGGCCAGTTCGTTGCGAAAACCAGCCTGAAAGACACGACCGTTGGCCGTGCGATTCTGTGGATGATCGTGCCGAAAGGTCTGCCGTTCTCTATCGTGAACCAGGCGCTGGGTAAGAAAGCCATCTCTAAGATGCTGAATACCTGCTACCGTATTCTGGGCCTGAAACCGACCGTTATTTTTGCGGACCAGACGATGTACACCGGCTTTGCTTATGCAGCGCGTTCAGGTGCATCCGTTGGTATCGATGACATGGTCATCCCGGAGAAAAAACACGAGATCATCAGCGAAGCGGAAGCTGAAGTTGCTGAGATCCAGGAACAGTTCCAGTCCGGTCTGGTTACCGCGGGCGAACGCTACAACAAAGTTATCGATATCTGGGCTGCGGCGAACGATCGTGTATCCAAAGCGATGATGGATAACCTGCAAACCGAAACCGTGATTAACCGTGACGGCGTCGAAGAGCAGCAGGTTTCCTTCAACAGCATCTACATGATGGCCGACTCCGGTGCGCGTGGTTCTGCGGCACAGATTCGTCAGCTGGCGGGTATGCGTGGTCTGATGGCGAAGCCGGATGGCTCCATCATCGAAACGCCAATCACCGCGAACTTCCGTGAAGGTCTGAACGTACTCCAGTACTTCATCTCTACTCACGGTGCGCGTAAAGGTCTGGCGGATACCGCACTGAAAACAGCGAACTCCGGTTACCTGACCCGTCGTCTGGTTGACGTTGCCCAGGACCTGGTCGTTACTGAAGATGACTGTGGTACCCTGGAAGGCATCACCATGACCCCGGTTATCGAGGGTGGCGATGTTAAAGAGCCGCTGCGCGATCGCGTACTGGGTCGTGTGACCGCTGAAGACGTTCTGAAGCCGGGTACCGCGGACATTCTGGTTCCACGCAACACGCTGCTGCACGAGCACTGGTGTGACCTGCTGGAAGAGAACTCCGTTGACTCCGTCAAAGTGCGTTCCGTTGTATCCTGTGACACCGACTTTGGTGTATGTGCGCACTGCTACGGTCGTGACCTGGCGCGTGGCCACATCATCAACAAGGGTGAAGCAATCGGCGTTATCGCGGCACAGTCCATCGGTGAACCGGGTACACAGCTGACGATGCGTACGTTCCACATCGGTGGTGCGGCATCTCGTGCGGCTGCTGAATCCAGCATTCAGGTGAAAAACAAGGGTAGCATCAAGCTGTCTAACGCCAAGTCGGTTGTTAACTCCGCTGGCAAGCTGGTTGTGACCTCTCGTAACACCGAGCTGAAGCTGATCGACGAATTCGGTCGTACTAAAGAAAGCTATAAAGTGCCTTACGGTGCTGTGATGGCGAAAGGCGATGGCGAGCAGGTTGCCGGCGGTGAAACCGTGGCAAACTGGGATCCGCACACCATGCCGGTTATCTCTGAAGTCAGTGGTTTCATCCGCTTTACTGACATGATTGACGGCCAGACCATTACCCGTCAGACCGACGAATTAACCGGCCTGTCATCCTTGGTTGTTCTGGATTCTGCAGAACGTACCGCGGGCGGTAAAGATCTGCGTCCAGCGCTGAAAATTGTTGATGCGCAGGGCAACGACGTTCTGATCCCAGGCACCGATATGCCTGCTCAGTACTTCCTGCCGGGCAAAGCGATTGTACAGCTGGAAGATGGCGTACAGATCAGTGCGGGTGACGCTCTGGCGCGTATTCCTCAGGAATCCAGTGGTACCAAGGACATCACCGGTGGTCTGCCGCGCGTTGCGGATCTGTTCGAAGCACGTCGTCCGAAAGAGCCGGCTATCCTGGCGGAAATCAGCGGTATCATTTCCTTCGGTAAAGAAACCAAAGGCAAACGTCGTCTGGTTATCACTCCGTTAGACGGCAGCGATCCGTACGAAGAGATGATTCCGAAATGGCGTCAGCTGAACGTGTTCGAAGGTGAACGTGTAGAACGTGGTGATGTGGTTTCCGACGGTCCGGAAGCACCGCACGACATTCTGCGTCTTCGTGGCGTACACGCGGTAACGCGTTATATCACCAACGAAGTACAGGACGTTTACCGTCTGCAAGGCGTTAAGATTAACGATAAACACATCGAAGTTATCGTTCGTCAGATGCTGCGTAAAGCGACCATCGAAAGCGCCGGTAGCTCCGACTTCCTGGAAGGCGAACAGGTTGAATACTCCCGCGTCAAGATTGCTAACCGCGATCTGGAAGCGAACGGCAAAGTGGCGGCGACTTACTCCCGCGACCTGCTGGGTATCACCAAAGCGTCTCTGGCAACCGAGTCGTTCATCTCTGCCGCATCGTTCCAGGAGACCACGCGTGTCCTGACCGAAGCAGCCGTTGCGGGTAAACGCGACGAACTGCGCGGCCTGAAAGAGAACGTTATCGTCGGTCGTCTGATCCCGGCGGGTACCGGCTATGCGTACCACCAGGATCGTATGCGCCGCCGCGCCGCGGGCGAACAGCCTGCAGCACCTCAGGTGAGCGTGGAAGAAGCTTCTGCTAACCTGGCAGAACTGCTGAACGCAGGCCTGGGCGGTTCCGACAACGATTAATCGTTGACGCTACGCTTAAAAAGCCAGTCAGGTCTCCTGACTGGCTTTTTTATTATCCCGGTATGGCGCCACGATAATATCCGCTTCTGCCCTCTCATAATGAATTACATTCCATTAATATTTCCCCCTCAATTAAGCAGCAAACAATTCATATAAAAGTCGACTGGCTGTTTTTTCTTAATACCCACACTTATTGATGGGTAAAAATTCTACACGTATCAAAAAATCAGCAAATCAAAGGCGATATAGTCAAAAAGTCCAATTAATCATGTGATTACTTTTTCTTTTATCTTCGGTTTGATGACGCCGAGGAGGGCGGTTTATACCCGTAAAAAGCGATGGGGGAGATGGCTAAATAATACGGCAGCGGAAGATAAGTCTTTTGATTTTCATAGCCAGGGGCTGGGGGATGCATGGAATTCGCAATACAACTCATCATTATCTTAATTTGTCTCTTTTATGGTGCCAGAAAAGGCGGTATCGCACTGGGTCTTTTAGGCGGTATCGGGCTGGTTATTTTAGTCTTTGTCTTTCATCTTCAGCCGGGCAAGCCGCCGGTTGATGTGATGCTGGTGATTATTGCGGTTGTTGCCGCCTCGGCGACGCTTCAGGCTTCCGGCGGGTTAGATGTGATGCTGCAGATTGCAGAGAAACTTCTGCGGCGCAATCCAAAATATGTCTCCATCGTGGCTCCCTTCGTCACCTGTACGCTGACCATTCTTTGCGGCACTGGCCACGTGGTTTATACAATTCTGCCGATTATTTATGACGTCGCTATCAAGAACAATATTCGCCCCGAGCGCCCGATGGCGGCAAGCTCCATTGGCGCACAGATGGGGATTATCGCCAGCCCGGTGTCCGTAGCGGTGGTGTCCCTGGTGGCGATGCTGGGCAACTTTACCTTCAACGGTAAGCACCTCGAATTCCTCGATCTGCTGGCGATTACCATTCCCTCTACGCTACTGGGGATTCTGGCAATCGGTATTTTTAGCTGGTTTCGCGGTAAAGACTTAGATAAAGACGAAGCGTTTCAGGCTTTCATCTCAACGCCGGAAAACCGTCATTATGTTTATGGCGATACGGCAACGCTGCTGGACAGAAAACTGCCGACCAGTAACTGGGTCGCTATGTGGATCTTCCTGGCGTCGATTGCCGTGGTTGCCGTTCTGGGGGCCTTCTCCGAACTGCGTCCGGCATTCAACGGCAAGCCGCTGTCGATGGTCCTGGTGATTCAGATGTTCATGCTGCTCTCCGGCGCACTTATCATCATCATTACCAAAACTAACCCGGCGTCGATTTCTAAGAATGAGGTTTTCCGCTCGGGGATGATCGCCATTGTGGCGGTATACGGTATCGCCTGGATGGCGGAAACGATGTTCGGCGCGCACATGACGGAGATTAAAGGCGTGCTCGGCGAAATGGTGAAGGAGTATCCGTGGGCCTATGCCATCGTACTGCTGCTGGTCTCCAAATTTGTCAATTCCCAGGCCGCAGCACTGGCGGCGATTGTCCCGGTGGCGCTGGCGATTGGCGTCGATCCGGCCTACATCGTCGCCTCCGCGCCAGCCTGCTACGGCTATTATATTCTGCCAACCTACCCGAGCGACCTGGCGGCGATTCAGTTCGATCGCTCAGGGACGACGCATATCGGCCGTTTTGTGATTAACCATAGTTTTATTCTACCGGGGCTCATTGGCGTCAGCGTTTCGTGCGTGTTTGGCTGGGTCTTCGCCGCGCTTTACGGCTTCTTATAATAAAAAAGCAGGTGCCTGAAGGGCACCTGCTATTCACTGCGTTTATTGACTACGCGGTGCGACGATACAGTTCAATCATATCGGTTGCCAGATCCTGTATCACCATGGCATTCATCAGATGATCCTGGGAGTGAACGGTAATCAGGTTCACCGGCAGCTTACCTGTGCCTTCATCCAGGCCGATGAGCTGGGTCTGGATTTTATGCGCGTGCTTCACAAACTCATGTGATTCTGCCATTGCCTGCTCAGAAGCCGCAAAATCACCTTTGCGGGCCAGCTGCAGAGCCGTTAATGCTGAACTGCGGGCAGAACCAGCATTCACCAACAGCTCCATAATGATCGTTTCTAAATCTTCCATGACTTACTCCATCAACTTCAGGGCTTTGTCGAGAACAGCATCGCCTTTCATCATGCCGTAGTCCATCATATCGATAACGGCGACTTTTTTACCAAACGGGTCGGCCAGCGCCTGGAGTTTAGCTTGCTCGTACTTCACCTGCGGACCGAGCAGGATAATATCGGCAGTAGCAAGGTTATCTTTAAACTCGGCAACCGGTACGGCTTTGATGGAGACTTCCACACCTTTTTGTTGTGCAGCAGCCTGCATGCGTTGAACCAGCATGCTGGTGGACATTCCAGCGGCGCAGCATAAAACGATATTCTTCATAGTAGATGGCCCTTATGTTCCCTTGATGCATCATCTTTATCGCGGGCCGACAGACACGACAACCGCTTTGCCGTGATTGTGTGTAAGGCATCACAAAATAATGAAACCGGTTTCGGTTTTGGGGTTGAAAACAGTAAAATCCGGGCTGACGGGCCTGCGGATGCAGGCGGTTTTAAGCGCGGACGATACGGTTTTTTCCCTGCTGCTTGGCTTTATAAAGCGCTTCATCGACGCTCACCACTAGCTGCTCCAGAGGCTCCATATTCCATTCTCCCAGGCCCGCGCTGAAGGTTACCGTCAGTCCTTCTTCACGCCAGGTGCGTTGGGCAATGTTAAGTCGCCAGCTTTCCAGTATCGCCGGCGCATTGGCAATATGCTCGCCGGTGAAAATCACGGCAAACTCTTCGCCGCCATAGCGGTAGAGTGAAATTTGCAGGGGCTGGAAGATCTGCAGCCCTTCCCGGGCGACATTGCGCAGAACGATATCGCCATTGAGGTGACCCCAGGTGTCGTTTATCGTCTTGAAGTTATCAATATCAACCAGCGCAAGAGAGAAAGGCTGGTGATCGTTCATCAGCGCGGCGATATCGCTGTCGAAGGCGCGGCGGTTTTTACAGCCGGTGAGCGCATCGATGGTAGCCTGGCGGACATAGATCAGTTCGCGCTGTTTATTACTTTCGATGGCTTTACTCAGCATCGCTTCCAGCCGCGGAGCACGGTTGACGTCGCCGGTTTTAATCGCGTTGATGATATTCATCAGCACCGTGTGCGACGCATGGCGCAGGTAGAGGCCAAAGAGAATAATCACAATGGCGGCCAGGGCAAACCCCCAAAGCACAATATCGGTTTCATAGCGGGTTAAATCGACCAGCGTGGTGTTATCAACGCGGTAGATGACAAACCAGTCTGGATTGGTGAACGAATAATAGTAATACCAGATGCCATTTTTCTCGTCATACAGCTGACCCTCGGCGCTGGTCATTTTGTCCATGAGATCGTCGCGGACATAGGGTTTAAAAAGCGCGCCGGTATCCGGATGAAGTACGACTTTCCCGTCGCGCTGCACGACGAAAAACTCGCCCTGAACAGGGGCAACCATCTGGCGCAAAGCGTATCCCATTGACGTCAGATCCAGATGAAATGCGAGGCTGCCTTTGAGCCGGCCTTCCGGTGAGATGACCGGTTTGTAGAGCGTAATGGTGGGATGCTGTGTAAAGAAATCCAGATAGGGACTGGTATAGTGGCTGAAAGTACTGGCTTCCGCCTGTTTGATAAACCAAGGTCTGGACTTCGGATCGAAGGCGCGGCTGTTATCATTTTCCAGCACCTCAGGTGCCCGGAGGTAATGGCCCTGGGTATCCGCCAGCGAAATAGAAGAGACGGTTGGCATCAGCTCCTGCAGCTGCATTAATTCCTGCAACCCACTTTGCGGGTCTATATTAATGGCCTGATTTAACTTGTCGTTTTTCGCAAAGAACTTGGTTGCTCTGGCGAGGATATAATCATTTCCACGCAGCAGAGATTCCGTATAGTTAACGGCCAGGTTATGGGTGAAATTGCGATTAACGTGGTGATAGTCCTCAAGGAAGTTCTGTCTCTGCGTCGTGGTGACGAATACGGCGATCAGCAAAAAGCTGAGTAAAATCCCTGTAAAACCAATAAGAATTGGCATGGTAAAAGAGAGCTTTCTACTGTGACGAGCCATGTGTTTTAAATCGTTCCAGAAGGTTTTTTCCATGGGAAGAAGCGCAGGATTAGTCGCAATGCCTGGCAAGCGAATCAGATGTTGCCTGGTTAATTATAACTGTGGCCAGCGGGAGGATGGGATTTATCTTCGATCGTGATGGCTATCAATGCGATGGAGCAGGGCGAAAGTGAGGAAGAGATATCATTCGCCCTGGACAGCATCCACTGCTGACCAGGGCAGAATAGAGAAACGGAAAGATGACCACCATCGCCCGTTTCTCTTATTGCGATCGTCCACGAAGAACGTTTAAGGCGTTACATTCCTCATCATGATGACCGGGAAGCGCGTCCCAGCCAGCTATCCCAGTCTTTCCATACCGGCTGCAGTCCGTTGGCTACCAGCGCGCTGGCGACCTCTTCCGGGCGACGGTCATCGTGAGGCGCGAACTGCTCCAGCTCCGGGTGGTTATCGGCATACCCGCCGGGCTGGGTTTTCGAAAATGCGCTGACGTTGTTGATGGCCAGCGGGATAACCCGATCGCGGAACCAGGGGGATTCACGGGTGGAGAGCGAGAGCTCCACTTCCGGGGCCAGCAGACGGAAGGCGCAAATGGTTTGCACCAGCTGCCGTTCATCCATTAATGAGGCAGGCTCGATACCCCCGGCGCAAGGGCGTAGTCGCGGAAAGGAGATGGAGTAGCGGCTGCGCCAGTAGCGTTGCTGGAGCCACAGCAGATGTTCCGCCACCATAAAGCAATCCACGCGCCAGCTGTCGGAGAGGCCAATTAATGCGCCAAGGCCAATCTTATCAATCCCCGCCTGTCCAAGCCTGTCCGGCGTATCCAGCCGCCAGAAGAAATCCTGCTTTTTGCCTTTCAGATGATGTTTCGCATACATGCTTTCATGATAGGTCTCCTGATAGACCATCACGCCGTCCAACCCGAGGGTTTTCAGCTCGGCGTACTCCTCCATCGCCAGCGGCTGGACCTCCATATGCAGCGAGGCGAACTGGCGGCGAATTGCGGGCAGATGCTGGCGAAAATAGTCCATGCCGACTTTGCCCTGATGTTCGCCGGTCACCAGCAGCAGATGCTCAAAGCCCATTTCGCGGATCGCCGTGCATTCACGGGCAATTTCCGCCTCATCCAGGGTCTTGCGCTTGATGCGGTTACTCATTGAGAAACCGCAGTAGGTACAATCGTTGGCGCACAGATTAGAGAGATACAGCGGGACATAAAAGCTGACGGTATTCCCAAAGCGCTGGCGCGTCAGGCGCTGCGCGCGCTGCGCCAGAGGCTCCAGATAACCCGCGGCGGCAGGAGAGAGCAGGGCCATCATATCGTCACGGCTGAGCTGTTTTGCCGCCAGGGCACGTTCTACGTCGGCGGGGGTTTTACTGTTGATACGCAGGCGAATGTCGTCCCACTCCAGCTGCCGCCAGCGGTCAGTGAAGGTCTTCATACCAGCGCCTCCAGAAAGCCGGTCAGTGGGCTGGTGGCCTGCGCCTGAGCGCTGCGCGCCCCCGGGCCAGCCTGTCGCGCCAGCAATCCGGCATCAATCGCCAGGCGGAAAGCGCGGGCCATGGTGACCGGGTCGTCGGCAACGGCGATGGCGGTATTCACCAGTACCGCGTCAGCGCCCATTTCCAGCGCCTGAGCCGCATGGCTTGGCACGCCAATACCGGCATCAACCACCACAGGTACCGTGGCCTGCTCGATAATAATTTCCAGCATCGCTTTGGTTTCCAGCCCCTGGTTGGAACCGATCGGCGCGCCGAGCGGCATCACCGCCGCGCAGCCCGCTTCTTCCAGACGCTTGCACAGTACCGGATCGGCGCCGCAGTAGGGCAGCACGACGAAGCCTTCCCGTACCAGAATTTCTGCGGCTTTCAGCGTTTCAATCGGATCGGGGAGCAGCCAGCGCGCGTCCGGGTGGATTTCCAGTTTCAGCCAGTGGGTACCCAGCGCCTCCCGCGCCAGACGCGCGGCAAATACGGCTTCTTCTGCCGTTTTGGCCCCGGAGGTATTGGGCAGCAGGCTCACGCCAGCCGCCAGCAGCGGCGCGAGGATAGCGTCATTATGCTGACGGAGATCGACGCGTTTCATCGCCAGCGTCACCAGCTGACTGCCGGAGGCGCGAATGGCCTCCACCATGACGTCGGGGGCGGCGAATTTACCGGTACCGGTGAAAAGATGTGATTCAAATGTTTTATCCGCAATACGTAACATGTCAGCCTCCGGCGATAACCTGAAAAAGCAGGATTTGGTCGCCTTCCTGCAGAAGATGGTGATCCCACCGCTCGCGCGGCAGGATGTGTTGATTGAGCGCCAGCGCGACGCCCGGCTGCTGCTGTTCCAGTTGAGTGAGCAGAGCGGCGACGGATGTCGCTTCGGCGCACTGCAACGGTTCATCGTTAAACCACACCTGCATGCTGCCCTCCACATACCGGGCAACCCTGAGCCCGCTGTAATACAAGCGCGCGCCAGCTGCTGGTGCGGGCATCGAACAACCGCAAAGTATTACGCGGCGTCGCCATACCGCTGAGCAACTTGATAGCCTCCAGCGCCTGCAGGGTGCCCATCATGCCGACCACCGGGCCGATAATGCCCGCCGTACGACAGTTGCGTTCGGGCTCGTGAGTGTCCGGCCACAGGCAGCGATAGCAGCCCTGTTCCCACGGCGGCGTCAGTACCATCAGTTGGCCTCCCAGCCCGACGGCGCTGGCGGTAATCAGTGGTGTTGCCAGTGCGACGCAGGCGGCATTGATCGCCTGGCGGGTCACCATGTTATCGGTGCAATCCAGTACCACATCGGCTTTCGCCACTTCATCCAGCAGGGCCTTTCCGCCTAACCGCTGCTTCAGTGCAATCAGCTCAATCTGCGGGTTGAGACGAGCCAGCCTTGCTCTGGCGGCCGTGGTTTTGGGTTGCGCGATATCATCGCTGGTGAACAGAATTTGCCGCTGTAGGTTGCTGACGTGCACGTCGTCATCGTCGGCCAGCACCAGCGTGCCGACACCGGCGCCAGCCAGATACAGCGCAGCAGGCGAGCCCAGCCCGCCGAGACCGACGATCAATACCCGGCTGGCCAGCAGCTTTTGCTGGCCTTCGATGGCGATATCCTCCAGCAGCAGCTGGCGGCTATAGCGCATAAAATCGCTGTCATTCATCGCCTGCTCCTGCGATTTCCAGCAGCTGGGCGGCGGCCTGTTGCCAGTCTGCCGCCTGGGTAATCGCGCTGACGACCGCAATACTGCCGACGCCGGTGTCCAGCACCGCCGGCGCGCGCGCCAGGCTGATGCCGCCGATCGCCACCGTCGGGTAATCCCGCAGGCGCTGGATATGTTGAGCGAGCTGCGTCAGTCCCTGAGGGGCGGAAGGCATCTGTTTGGTTTGCGTAGGAAAAACGTGGCCCAGGGCGATATAGGAGGGGCGTGCGGCCAACGCAACGTCGATCTCCATATCGTCATGGGTCGAGACCCCAAGACGCAGGCCGGCGTGGCGAATGGCGCTGAGGTCTGTGGTTTCCAGATCCTCCTGGCCTAAATGCACGCCGTAAGCCTGATGTTTGATGGCCAGCTGCCAGTAGTCGTTGATAAACAGCCGGGCATGATATTGACGACCAAGCGCGATAGCGGCGATCACATCGTCCTCAACGTCGCTGTCGCGCTTATCTTTGATGCGCAGCTGAAGGGTACGCACGCCGGCTTTCAGCAGGCGCTCAATCCATACCACGCTATCAACAACCGGATAGAGGCCTAAACGGAACGGGACGGGAGGAAAATCGGGTTGATACATCAGGCTTGCTCCTTACGTAAATAGATCTCACCGCCAAGAGCGCGGAAATCCTGGGATTTATCGGCCATACCGGCTGCGATATGCTGCCGGGCGGCATAATCGCGGACCTCCTGGGTGATTTTCATTGAACAGAATTTAGGCCCGCACATGGAGCAGAAGTGGGCGACTTTGCCGGACTCCTGCGGCAGCGTTTCATCGTGATAGGCGCGGGCGGTGAACGGGTCGAGCGCGAGGTTAAACTGGTCTTCCCAGCGGAATTCAAACCGCGCTTTGGACATGGCGTTGTCGCGGATCTGCGCTCCGGGGTGCCCTTTGGCGAGGTCAGCGGCATGGGCGGCGATTTTGTAGGTGATCAATCCTTGCTTCACGTCCTCTTTATTGGGCAGGCCGAGATGCTCTTTCGGCGTGACGTAGCAGAGCATGGCGCAGCCGAACCAGCCGATCATCGCCGCGCCGATACCGGAGGTGAAGTGGTCATAGCCGGGAGCGATATCGGTGGTTAATGGCCCAAGCGTGTAGAACGGCGCTTCGTGGCAGTGGGTCAGCTCTTCAGTCATATTGCGGCGGATCATCTGCATGGGTACATGGCCTGGACCTTCGATCATGACCTGCACATCATATTCCCAGGCGATTTTTGTCAGCTCCCCCAGGGTGTGCAGCTCGGCGAACTGCGCTTCGTCGTTGGCATCCTGAATGGAACCCGGGCGCAGGCCATCGCCTAAGGAGAGCGAGACATCATAGGCGGCGCAGATTTCGCAGATTTCGCGAAAATGCTGGTAGAGGAAGTTTTCCTGATGATGGGACAGGCACCACTTCGCCATGATCGACCCGCCGCGGGAGACGATGCCGGTCAGCCGTCCGGCGGTCATCGGCACGTAGCGCAGCAGGACGCCGGCATGGATGGTGAAATAGTCAACGCCTTGTTCTGCCTGCTCCAGCAGGGTGTCGCGAAAGGCTTCCCAGGTGAGGTTTTCGGCGATACCGTTCACCTTCTCCAGCGCCTGGTAGATGGGGACGGTACCGATAGGGACCGGGCTGTTGCGCAGGATCCACTCGCGGGTTTCGTGAATATAACGTCCGGTGGACAAATCCATGACCGTGTCAGCGCCCCAGCGTGTCGACCACACCAGTTTTTCTACCTCCTCTTCGATGGAGGAGGTGACCGCCGAGTTACCGATGTTGGCGTTGACCTTCACCAGAAAATTGCGGCCGATAATCATCGGTTCCGACTCAGGATGGTTGATATTTGCTGGAATGATTGCGCGACCGGCGGCGACTTCATCACGGACGAACTCCGCGGAGATATTCTCCGGCAGGCGGGCGCCAAAACCTTCGCCCGGATGCTGGTGGCGCAGCACCTCGCTGCGAATGCGCTCGCGGCCCATATTTTCCCGGATAGCGATAAACGCCATCTCCGGCGTGACGATGCCCTGACGTGCGTAGTGGAGTTGCGTGACGCATTTGCCTGATTTTGCGCGTTTGGGGGCCAGCGAGCCGCTAAAGCGCAGCGCATCCAGCTCCTCATCGGCCAGACGCGCTTTGGTGTAGAGGGAGCTGCGTTCGCGTAGCGGCTCGCAATCGTGGCGAGCGTCAATCCACGGCTGACGCAGCTTCGCCAGTCCCTGCCGGACGTCGATGGCGATATCAGGATCGCCATAGGGGCCGGAGGTGTCATACACCGGTATGGCTTCGTTCTCTTCATACTGCGGGTTGATTTTGTCGCCGCCGATCGGCGTGGGGCTGAGCTGGATTTCGCGCATCGGTACGCGAATATTATCCTGCGCGCCCTGAACATAGATGCGTCGTGAGCGGGGAAAGGCGGTACCTTCCAGAGTGTCAATAAAGTGTTGCGCGCGTTCGCGCTGTTCCCGGCGGGTCGGTTTGCTTGCGGACATAGCTCATTCCAGATAAAGAGGAGATGGCTTGTCAGACGACGGATGGAGTAACAGAGGCGATCGGTCCTGGACGGACGGTCGCGAATAGCAGTTTACTCTTGTTCCCTTCGCAGGTATTAGCCTGATCAGGTTCCGCGGATCCCGAATTAACGGTCTCAGCCTTTTCCACTTTATTCTTCGCGCTGCCTCTTCGTTGGCTTCGTCCGCTCACTCCAGTCACTTACTGATGTAAGCTCCTGGAAGTTCACTGACTGGCCGTCTTGAGGCATCACGAATGCTTTTGTGGAAAATAGGCACTCCGACAAGATAGCACTCCCTCCGCAGAGGGAGAATGTCTGTAAATTACTCGTTAACGGTTCACAACTCAAGCAGTCGGCGCGATATTGTCGCTGACGTTGCCCTGCAGGTTGTACGAAATGGCGAGGGCGATCAGCTTATCTTCCAGCGCAAAGCGGGCTTCCAGCGCTTCGCCGATATCGGACAGCGCCTGCTGGAACTCAAGATAATTATCGTGATCGATGGCGTTTTCGAGGCAGGTGTCGTAGTAATCCATAATTTGCTGGGTATTGGCTTCCAGCTGCGGATAGAGCCTGGTAGCTGCCAAAAGTGGCGTATCACCTTCCATTTCGCCAAGAATACGTTCATAAATACTAAAATGGCCGGAGGAGAGGTAATCCACCAGGCTTTGGCAAAAGCTATCCAGCGCCTTTTCGTTAAGCCGCATAAAGGATTCTTTTCCCGGTTTCAGGCCAACCAGCTTGTAGTAAGCGACGAGCAAATGCTTACGTACATGCAGCCAGCGATCGACCAGTTCATTACTGCCTCCAACACGTTCCGTTAGGTTTTCCAGCTGGTTTAACATGGTTGACTCCGCAAGATTAAGAAAATAACGTTGCTCACCAAAATGTAAATATAATGTTAAAAGTGCCAGTAAAACGAAGGTAGTGCAATAGATATGGATCGTATTATTGAAAAATTAGATCGCGGCTGGTGGATCGTCAGTCACGAACAAAAATTATGGTTACCGGACGGGGAATTACCACATGGCGAAGCGGTAAATTTTAATCTTGTCGGCCAGCACGCACTGCATATTGGCGAATGGCAAGGCGACGCGGTGTGGATGGTGCGCCAGGATCGTCGGCATGATATGGGATCGTTGCGTCAGTTATTGGATCAGGATCCGGGGCTGTTTCAACTGGCGGGGCGCGGGATCCAACTGGCCGAATTTTACCGCTCGCATAAATTCTGCGGTTACTGCGGGCATCCTATGCATCCCAGCAAAACTGAATGGGCGATGCTATGCAGCCACTGCCGCGAACGTTATTACCCGCAAATCGCGCCCTGCATGATCGTGGCGATTCGTCGGGGCGATTCTATCTTGCTGGCACAGCATACCCGCCATCGCAATGGCGTACATACGGTACTGGCCGGGTTTGTCGAAGTGGGAGAGACCCTTGAGCAGGCGGTTGCCCGCGAGGTCATGGAAGAGTGCGGTCTGAAGGTGAAAAATCTGCGTTACGTGACCTCCCAGCCGTGGCCGTTCCCGCAGTCGCTAATGACCGCATTTATGGCGGAATATGACAGCGGCGACATTGTGATCGATAAGAAAGAGCTGTTGCAGGCTGGCTGGTATCGCTATGACGCTTTACCGCTGCTGCCGCCGCCGGGTACCGTCGCGCGCCGCCTGATAGAAGACACCGTGGCAATCTGTCGGGCCGACGAGGAATGACGTGATACAATAACGGCCTGACGCTTAAGGAACTGCAAAATGACCGAACTGAAGAACGATCGTTACCTGCGTGCGCTGCTGCGCCAACCCGTTGATGTGACCCCGGTGTGGATGATGCGCCAGGCGGGCCGCTATTTACCGGAGTACAAAGCCACTCGCGCAGAAGCGGGCGACTTTATGTCGCTGTGTAAAAACGCCGATCTGGCCTGCGAAGTGACATTGCAGCCGCTGCGCCGCTATGCGCTGGATGCGGCGATCCTCTTCTCGGACATTTTGACCATCCCTGACGCAATGGGGCTGGGGCTCTATTTCGAAACCGGCGAAGGCCCACGTTTTACTTCGACGATTACCGGCAAGGCTGACGTCGACAAACTGCCGATCCCCGATCCGGAAGATGAACTCGGTTACGTGATGAATGCCGTGCGCACCATTCGTCGTGAGCTAAAAGGCGAAGTTCCGCTGATTGGTTTCTCGGGCAGTCCGTGGACCCTGGCGACCTATATGGTTGAAGGGGGCAGCAGTAAGGCCTTCACTGTCATCAAAAAAATGATGTATGCCGACCCGCAGGCGCTGCACGCGCTGCTCGAAAAGCTGGCTAAAAGCGTCACGCTGTACCTGAACGCGCAAATCAAAGCGGGCGCCCAGTCGGTGATGATTTTCGATACCTGGGGGGGCGTGCTGACCGGCCGCGATTATCAGCAGTTCTCGCTCTATTACATGCACAAAATCGTTGATGGCCTGCTGCGTGAAAACGAAGGCCGCCGCGTACCGGTGACCTTATTCACCAAAGGCGGCGGACAGTGGCTGGAAGCGATGGCCGAAACCGGCTGCGATGCGCTGGGTCTCGACTGGACCACCGATATCGCCGACGCTCGCCGTCGCGTCGGCCACAAAGTGGCGCTACAGGGCAATATGGACCCTTCTATGCTCTACGCGCCCGCTGGCCGTATTGAAGAAGAAGTGGCGACCATACTGGCCGGCTTTGGTCAGGGAGAGGGCCATGTCTTCAACCTGGGTCATGGCATCCATCAGGATGTGAATCCTGAACACGCCGGCGTATTTGTGGAAGCAGTGCACCGGCTGTCGGCGCAATACCATCGCTAAGGAGCGAATATGGATCTGGCGTCGCTACGCGAACGGCAGCAGGAGCTGGCCGCGTCGGTCATTCGTGAGGATCGACTGGATCGGGAGCCTCCGCGGCTGATCGGCGGTGCGGACGTTGGCTTCGAGCAAGAAGGTGAAGTGACGCGGGCGGCTATTGTGCTGCTCGCTTATCCATCTCTGGAACTGGTTGAGTATCAGGTGGCGCGAGTGGCCACCACCATGCCGTATATCCCCGGTTTTCTCTCCTTTCGTGAAACGCCCGCGCTGCTGGCGGCGTGGGAACAGCTTTCCCAAAAACCCGATCTCTTATTTGTCGACGGCCACGGGATTTCTCATCCCCGGCGCCTGGGCGTCGCCAGCCATTTTGGCCTGCTGGTGGATGTCCCGACCATTGGGGTGGCGAAAAAGCGCCTGTGCGGGCGCTTTACGCTTCCCGGCGATGAACCGGGGGCACTGGCGCCGCTGATGGATAAAAACGAACAGCTGGCGTGGGTCTGGCGCAGCAAAGCGCGTTGCAACCCGCTGTTTGTCAGCACCGGTCACCGGGTGGCTCTCGATAGTGCGCTGACATGGGTTCAGCGCTGCATCAAGGGCTACCGCCTGCCGGAGCCTACGCGCTGGGCCGATGCGGTTGCCTCGCGGCGTCCGGCATTTGTGCGTTGGCAAGCAAATCAGCGCTGATTCAGGTACACTGCGGCTAATTTCTGACTTCGAGAATTCATCATGTTACAAAACCCGATTCATCTGCGCCTGGAGAAGCTGGAAAGTTGGCAGCACGTCACCTTTATGGCCTGTTTGTGCGAGCGCATGTACCCCAATTACGCAATGTTCTGCCAGCAAACCGGATTTGCCGATGGCCAGCTGTATCGTCGTATCCTCGATCTGATTTGGGAAACCCTGACCGTCAAAGATGCGAAGGTGAATTTCGATAGCCAGCTGGAAAAACTGGAAGAGGCGATTCCGGTTGCCGACGACTATGATCTGTACGGCGTGTACCCGGCTATCGATGCCTGTGTTGCTCTGAGTGAACTGATTCATTCGCGTCTGAGCGGAGAAACGCTTGAGCATGCCATTGAGGTGAGCAAGAGTTCGATTACGACCGTCGCGATGCTGGAAATGACCCAGGCAGGTCGTGAAATGACCGACGAAGAGCTCAAAGAGAACCCGGCGGTTGAGCAAGAATGGGATATTCAGTGGGAAATTTTCCGTCTGCTGGCCGAGTGTGAAGAACGCGATATTGAACTGATCAAAGGGCTGCGCGCAGACCTTCGTGAAGCCGGCGAGAGCAATATTGGTATAAATTTTCAGCAGTGAGACCAGAAAACGTGATTTACCGCCTGAATTGTAGCGTCTGAAGGCTTCCATTCCGCCCCCCGTCTGGTCTACATTTGGAGGGCGAAAAAAAGTGGCTATCGGTGCGTGTATGCAGGAGAGTGCTTTTCAGGCATTTCCGTCGCACTCGGTGCTTAGCAAGCGATAAACACATTGTAAGGATAACTTATGAACAAGACTCAACTGATTGATGTAATTGCGGACAAAGCTGACCTGTCCAAAGCACAGGCAAAAGCTGCCCTGGAATCTACCCTGGCTGCAATTACTGAGTCTCTGAAAGAAGGTGATGCTGTTCAACTGGTTGGTTTCGGTACCTTCAAAGTGAACCACCGCGCTGAGCGTACTGGCCGCAACCCGCAGACCGGTAACGAAATCAAAATTGCCGCTGCTAACGTGCCGGCGTTTGTTTCTGGTAAAGCACTGAAAGACGCAGTTAAGTAAGACCGCGTGGCAGTGTACAGTTTTAACGAAGGGGCCTTAAAGCCCCTTTTGTCTATCTGGCGTCGCGTATTGATGCTGGCAGGCGTCGTGCTGATCTCTGCCTGTAGCCATGATTCTTCTGTCCCGCCTTTTACCGCCAGCGGGTATGCGGACAACCAGGGCGCGATGCGTATCTGGCGTCTGGACTCCAACGGCGAAGTACATCTGCTTGCTGCCTTTAGCCCGTGGCGTCACGGCAATACTTCAACCAGCGAATACCGCTGGCAGGGTGACCGACTCACGCTTATCGAGCTCAACGTCTACGGCAAACCGACGGAACACATTCGCGCCCGTTTTGATGACCAGGGCGAGCTGAGCTTTATGCAGCGCGAAGTGGACGGACAAAAGCAGCAGCTTTCCAGCGATCAGGTGGCGCTTTACCGCTACCGGGCAACGCAAATTCGCCAGACCAGCGATGCATTGCGGCAAGGACGCGTTGTTCTGCGTCAGGGGCGCTGGCATGCCAACCAGACGGTGACGACCTGTGAAGGGCAAACCGTGAAGCCGGATCTGGATGCCCGGGCCTTAGCCCATATTGAACGCCGCCAGAATCACTCCTCCGTTGAGGTGAGCGTGGCGTGGCTGGAAGCCTCAGACGGCGCTCAGCTTTTGCTGGTGGCCAATGAAGACTTCTGTACCTGGCAGCCGCAGGAAAAAAACTTCTGACCTCCGGTCAGAGCCGCTTCGCGCTATCAGCGCGGTTACCATTCCCTCTGTCCTTTTCCACCATACGCTTCTCTGAGGCGCGTAGCCGCATATCCTCCGCGACAGGATGGCGGGCTGACAATAAAAAACGGGCGACTCCAGAATGAAGCCGCCCGTCAATGAGGCCTGTTATGAGGTCTCGCTCAGGCGCTAGCGTTGCTCGCGGGCAATAGCGCGCCAGCCAATATCGCTACGGCTGAAGCTTCCTTCCCAATGAATACCGGTCAGGAGTTCGTAGGCGCGCTGCTGCGCCTGGGCTACGGTGTCGCCCAACGCCGTCACGCACAGTACGCGGCCGCCGTTAGTCACCACGCGCTGGTCGTCGGCAAGCTTCGTCCCGGCATGGAAGACCTTGCCATCCACCGCTTCTTCCTGCGGCAGGCCGAAGATTTCGTCGCCGGTGGCGTAGCTGCCCGGATAGCCGCCTGCGGCAACCACGATGCCCAGCGAGGCGCGATCGTCCCACTCGGAGGTTTTCTCATCCAGCTTACCGTCACAGGCGGCGAGGCACAGCTCCACCATGTCGGATTTCATACGCAGCATAATGGGCTGCGTTTCCGGATCGCCGAAACGACAGTTGAACTCGATGACTTTTGGATTGCCCTGTTTGTCGATCATCAGACCGGCGTACAGGAAGCCGGTATAGGTATTGCCTTCCGCCGCCATGCCTTTGACCGTTGGCCAAATGATGCGATCCATGGTGCGCTGATGCACCTCATCCGTGACCACCGGGGCGGGTGAATAGGCGCCCATACCACCGGTGTTCGGTCCGGTATCGCCATTGCCTACGCGTTTGTGGTCCTGGCTGGTGGCCATCGGCAGAACGTGCTCGCCGTCGACCATGACGATAAAGCTGGCCTCTTCACCATCGAGGAACTCTTCAATCACGATCCGATGGCCCGCGTCGCCAAAGGCGTTGCCGGCCAGCATATCCTGAACCGCCTCTTCCGCTTCTTGCAGCGTCATCGCGACAATCACGCCTTTACCGGCCGCCAGACCGTCCGCCTTGATAACAATCGGGGCGCCTTTTTCGCGCAGATAGGCCAGTGCAGGTTCGACTTCGGTAAAGTTCTGATATTCCGCGGTCGGAATGTTATGCCGCGCGAGGAAATCTTTGGTAAAGGCTTTTGAGCCTTCCAGCTGGGCGGCGCCTTCGGTCGGGCCGAAGATTTTCAGGCCCGCAGCGCGGAACGCATCGACAATGCCAATCACCAGCGGCGCTTCCGGGCCGACGATGGTCAGATCGATCTTCTCGCGCTGGGCAAAGTCCAGCAGCGCCGGAATATCGGTCACGCCGATATTGACGTTTTGCAGCGCAGGTTCCAGGGCTGTGCCGGCGTTACCCGGCGCCACGTAGACGGTATCAACCAGCGGAGACTGTGCCGCTTTCCATCCCAGCGCGTGCTCGCGGCCGCCGTTGCCAATCACTAATACTTTCATGTTCTGCTCCGTGAATTAATGGCGGAAGTGACGCATGTCGGTGAAGATCATCGCAATGCCGTGTTCGTCAGCTGCGGCAATGACTTCGTCGTCACGGATAGAGCCGCCAGGCTGGATAACACAGGTAATGCCCACTGCAGCAGCAGCGTCGATACCGTCACGGAACGGGAAGAAGGCGTCAGAAGCCATTGCCGAGCCTTTCACTTCCAGACCTTCATCGCCCGCTTTGATACCGGCAATTTTCGCCGAGTAAACGCGGCTCATCTGGCCTGCACCTATCCCGATGGTCATGTTCTCTTTTGCATAGACAATGGCGTTGGATTTCACGAACTTCGCCACTTTCCAGCAGAACAGCGCGTCACGCAGTTCCTGCTCGGTAGGCTGGCGTTTCGTCACCACGCGCAGATCGCCCCCGGTGACCATGCCCAGGTCGCGATCCTGAACCAGCAGGCCGCCGTTAACGCGTTTGAAATCGAGCCCCGGAACGCGTGCCGCCCACTCGCCGCAGGTCAGAACGCGGACGTTCTGCTTGGCCGCAGTAATCTTCAGGGCCTCTTCGCTGGCGGATGGCGCAATGATCACTTCAACAAACTGGCGAGAAATGATGGCCTGTGCGGTTTCCGCATCCAGTTCGCGGTTGAAGGCGATAATGCCGCCGAATGCGGAGGTCGGGTCGGTTTTGTAGGCGCGATCGTAAGCATCCAGAATTGAGTCGCTGACCGCAACGCCGCACGGGTTGGCGTGTTTAACAATCACGCAGGCCGGTTCGCTGAACTCTTTCACGCACTCCAGCGCCGCATCGGTATCCGCGATGTTGTTATAAGAAAGGGCTTTGCCTTGAACCTGAGTGGCGGTCGCCACCGACGCTTCTTTAATGTCTTCTTCTATATAGAAGGCAGCCTGCTGATGGCTGTTCTCGCCGTAGCGCATATCCTGCTTCTTAATGAAGTTCAGGTTCAGCGTACGCGGGAAGCGGCCGGAGGCTTCCTGAGTCTCACCATGATAGGCCGGAACCATGCTGCCGAAGTAGTTGGCAATCATGCTGTCGTAGGCAGCGGTGTGCTCAAAAGCTTTAATGGCGAGATCGAAGCGGGTTTCCAGAGTCAGGGAACCGTCGTTCGCATCCATCTCTTTAATAATGGCGTGGTAGTCATGGCTCTTCACGACGATAGCCACGTCTTTATGGTTCTTGGCTGCGGAGCGCACCATGGTCGGGCCGCCGATATCGATATTCTCCACCGCATCTTCCAGCGAGCACCCTTCGCGGGCGACGGTCTGGGCAAACGGATAAAGGTTAACAACAACCATATCGATAGGAGAGATCGCGTGCTGGGCCATGATCTCGTCATCCTGGCCGCGACGGCCGAGAATGCCGCCGTGTACTTTTGGATGCAGGGTCTTAACGCGTCCATCCATCATTTCCGGGAAACCGGTGTAGTCAGAGACTTCGGTTACCGGCAGACCTTTCTCAGCCAGCAGGCGTGCGGTACCACCCGTAGACAGTAGCTCAACACCACGAGCGGAAAGAGCCTGCGCGAATTCGACGATACCGGCCTTGTCAGAAACACTGAGCAGAGCGCGGCGGACTGGACGACGTTGTTGCATGGTATTAAATCCCCAGGATTTGAACATTACAGAGAGCGTTAGGTGAGTTTTTGTCTAAAAACTCACCTAACGCACCCAACCGGGCATCCTTGTCATAGCGCGGCATTGTAACGAAAACGTTTGCGCAACGCTCGCGAATTTTTATCTTTCTCTTTTTGCCGATCTCTTCTCTATATAGAAGGGGCTTTTGACGGCCTTTATCAGCTAAGAACAGGCGTGGTCTGTGGATAATTCTGTGTGTAACAGGGTATAAAGCGGGGTTTTGCTGGGGAATGCAGCAGTCAGTCATTTTTCTGCAATTTTTCTATTGCGGGCGCTCGAGAACTCCCTATAATGCGCCTCCATCGACACGGAACAACGGCAAACAAGCCGCCGGGTTGAAAGAGAAAACTTCTGAAATTCAGGGTTGACTCTGAAAGAGGAAAGCGTAATATACGCCACCTCGCGACAGAGCGCTCAGCGCCGTCGCACTGCTCTTTAACAATTTATCAGACAATCTGTGTGGGCACTCAAAGTGACATGGATTCTTAACGTCCTCGGACGAAAAATGAATACCAAGTCTCTGAGTGAACACGTAATTCATTACGAAGTTTAATTCACGAGCATCAAACTTAAATTGAAGAGTTTGATCATGGCTCAGATTGAACGCTGGCGGCAGGCCTAACACATGCAAGTCGAGCGGTAGCACAGAGAGCTTGCTCTCGGGTGACGAGCGGCGGACGGGTGAGTAATGTCTGGGAAACTGCCTGATGGAGGGGGATAACTACTGGAAACGGTAGCTAATACCGCATAACGTCGCAAGACCAAAGTGGGGGACCTTCGGGCCTCATGCCATCAGATGTGCCCAGATGGGATTAGCTAGTAGGTGGGGTAATGGCTCACCTAGGCGACGATCCCTAGCTGGTCTGAGAGGATGACCAGCCACACTGGAACTGAGACACGGTCCAGACTCCTACGGGAGGCAGCAGTGGGGAATATTGCACAATGGGCGCAAGCCTGATGCAGCCATGCCGCGTGTATGAAGAAGGCCTTCGGGTTGTAAAGTACTTTCAGCGAGGAGGAAGGCATTAAGGTTAATAACCTTAGTGATTGACGTTACTCGCAGAAGAAGCACCGGCTAACTCCGTGCCAGCAGCCGCGGTAATACGGAGGGTGCAAGCGTTAATCGGAATTACTGGGCGTAAAGCGCACGCAGGCGGTTTGTTAAGTCAGATGTGAAATCCCCGGGCTCAACCTGGGAACTGCATTTGAAACTGGCAAGCTTGAGTCTTGTAGAGGGGGGTAGAATTCCAGGTGTAGCGGTGAAATGCGTAGAGATCTGGAGGAATACCGGTGGCGAAGGCGGCCCCCTGGACAAAGACTGACGCTCAGGTGCGAAAGCGTGGGGAGCAAACAGGATTAGATACCCTGGTAGTCCACGCTGTAAACGATGTCGACTTGGAGGTTGTTCCCTTGAGGAGTGGCTTCCGGAGCTAACGCGTTAAGTCGACCGCCTGGGGAGTACGGCCGCAAGGTTAAAACTCAAATGAATTGACGGGGCCCGCACAAGCGGTGGAGCATGTGGTTTAATTCGATGCAACGCGAAGAACCTTACCTACTCTTGACATCCAGAGAACTTAGCAGAGATGCTTTGGTGCCTTCGGGAACTCTGAGACAGGTGCTGCATGGCTGTCGTCAGCTCGTGTTGTGAAATGTTGGGTTAAGTCCCGCAACGAGCGCAACCCTTATCCTTTGTTGCCAGCGGTTCGGCCGGGAACTCAAAGGAGACTGCCAGTGATAAACTGGAGGAAGGTGGGGATGACGTCAAGTCATCATGGCCCTTACGAGTAGGGCTACACACGTGCTACAATGGCATATACAAAGAGAAGCGACCTCGCGAGAGCAAGCGGACCTCATAAAGTATGTCGTAGTCCGGATTGGAGTCTGCAACTCGACTCCATGAAGTCGGAATCGCTAGTAATCGTAGATCAGAATGCTACGGTGAATACGTTCCCGGGCCTTGTACACACCGCCCGTCACACCATGGGAGTGGGTTGCAAAAGAAGTAGGTAGCTTAACCTTCGGGAGGGCGCTTACCACTTTGTGATTCATGACTGGGGTGAAGTCGTAACAAGGTAACCGTAGGGGAACCTGCGGTTGGATCACCTCCTTACCTGAAAGAACCTGCCTTTGTAGTGTCCACACAGATTGTCTGATGAAAAGTAAATAGCAAGGCGTCTTGCGATTGAGACTTCAGTGTCCCCTTCGTCTAGAGGCCCAGGACACCGCCCTTTCACGGCGGTAACAGGGGTTCGAATCCCCTAGGGGACGCCACTTGCTGGTTTGTGAGTGAAAGTCACCGGCCTTAATATCTCAAAACTGATTCTCAGGAATCACGTTTGAGATATTTGCTCTTTAAAAATCTGGATCAAGCTGAAAATTGAAACGACACACTGTTTCCTTTCTCCGTAAACAAGAAAGGAAAAATGGTGTGTTCGAGTCTCTCAAATTTTCGCAACGCGACTGTTTTACGAAACAGTTTCGGGTTGTGAGGTTAAGCGACTAAGCGTACACGGTGGATGCCCTGGCAGTCAGAGGCGATGAAGGACGTGCTAATCTGCGATAAGCGTCGGTAAGGTGATATGAACCGTTATAACCGGCGATTTCCGAATGGGGAAACCCAGTGTGTTTCGACACACTATCGTTAAGTGAATACATAGCTTAACGAAGCGAACCGGGGGAACTGAAACATCTAAGTACCCCGAGGAAAAGAAATCAACCGAGATTCCCCCAGTAGCGGCGAGCGAACGGGGAGGAGCCCAGAGTCTGAATCAGCGCGTGTGTTAGTGGAACGGTCTGGAAAGTCCGGCGGTACAGGGTGATAGCCCCGTACACTAAAATGCACACGTTGTGAACTCGAAGAGTAGGGCGGGACACGTGGTATCCTGTCTGAATATGGGGGGACCATCCTCCAAGGCTAAATACTCCTGACTGACCGATAGTGAACCAGTACCGTGAGGGAAAGGCGAAAAGAACCCCGGCGAGGGGAGTGAAAAAGAACCTGAAACCGTGTACGTACAAGCAGTGGGAGCCTCTTTATGGGGTGACTGCGTACCTTTTGTATAATGGGTCAGCGACTTATATTCTGTAGCAAGGTTAACCGTATAGGGGAGCCGCAGGGAAACCGAGTCTTAACTGGGCGTTAAGTTGCAGGGTATAGACCCGAAACCCGGTGATCTAGCCATGGGCAGGTTGAAGGTTGGGTAACACTAACTGGAGGACCGAACCGACTAATGTTGAAAAATTAGCGGATGACTTGTGGCTGGGGGTGAAAGGCCAATCAAACCGGGAGATAGCTGGTTCTCCCCGAAAGCTATTTAGGTAGCGCCTCGTGAATTCATCTTCGGGGGTAGAGCACTGTTTCGGCTAGGGGGTCATCCCGACTTACCAACCCGATGCAAACTACGAATACCGAAGAATGTTATCACGGGAGACACACGGCGGGTGCTAACGTCCGTCGTGAAGAGGGAAACAACCCAGACCGCCAGCTAAGGTCCCAAAGTCATGGTTAAGTGGGAAACGATGTGGGAAGGCACAGACAGCCAGGATGTTGGCTTAGAAGCAGCCATCATTTAAAGAAAGCGTAATAGCTCACTGGTCGAGTCGGCCTGCGCGGAAGATGTAACGGGGCTAAACCATGCACCGAAGCTGCGGCAGCGACATTATGTGTTGTTGGGTAGGGGAGCGTTCTGTAAGCCGTTGAAGGTGGCCTGTGAGGGTTGCTGGAGGTATCAGAAGTGCGAATGCTGACATAAGTAACGATAAAGCGGGTGAAAAGCCCGCTCGCCGGAAGACCAAGGGTTCCTGTCCAACGTTAATCGGGGCAGGGTGAGTCGACCCCTAAGGCGAGGCCGAAAGGCGTAGTCGATGGGAAACAGGTTAATATTCCTGTACTCGGTGTTACTGCGAAGGGGGGACGGAGAAGGCTATGTTAGCCGGGCGACGGTTGTCCCGGTTTAAGCATGTAGGCGGGAAGTTTAGGTAAATCCGGACTTCTTTTAACGCTGAGGTGTGATGACGAGGCACTACGGTGCTGAAGTAACAAATGCCCTGCTTCCAGGAAAAGCCTCTAAGCATCAGGTAACAACGAATCGTACCCCAAACCGACACAGGTGGTCAGGTAGAGAATACCAAGGCGCTTGAGAGAACTCGGGTGAAGGAACTAGGCAAAATGGTGCCGTAACTTCGGGAGAAGGCACGCTGATGGTAGGTGAAGTGACTTGCTCATGGAGCCGAAATCAGTCGAAGATACCAGCTGGCTGCAACTGTTTATTAAAAACACAGCACTGTGCAAACACGAAAGTGGACGTATACGGTGTGACGCCTGCCCGGTGCCGGAAGGTTAATTGATGGGGTTATCCGTAAGGAGAAGCTCTTGATCGAAGCCCCGGTAAACGGCGGCCGTAACTATAACGGTCCTAAGGTAGCGAAATTCCTTGTCGGGTAAGTTCCGACCTGCACGAATGGCGTAATGATGGCCAGGCTGTCTCCACCCGAGACTCAGTGAAATTGAACTCGCTGTGAAGATGCAGTGTACCCGCGGCAAGACGGAAAGACCCCGTGAACCTTTACTATAGCTTGACACTGAACATTGAGCCTTGATGTGTAGGATAGGTGGGAGGCTTTGAAGCGTGGACGCCAGTCTGCGTGGAGCCAACCTTGAAATACCACCCTTTAATGTTTGATGTTCTAACGTAGACCCGTGATCCGGGTTGCGGACAGTGTCTGGTGGGTAGTTTGACTGGGGCGGTCTCCTCCCAAAGAGTAACGGAGGAGCACGAAGGTTAGCTAATCCTGGTCGGACATCAGGAGGTTAGTGCAATGGCATAAGCTAGCTTGACTGCGAGCGTGACGGCGCGAGCAGGTGCGAAAGCAGGTCATAGTGATCCGGTGGTTCTGAATGGAAGGGCCATCGCTCAACGGATAAAAGGTACTCCGGGGATAACAGGCTGATACCGCCCAAGAGTTCATATCGACGGCGGTGTTTGGCACCTCGATGTCGGCTCATCACATCCTGGGGCTGAAGTAGGTCCCAAGGGTATGGCTGTTCGCCATTTAAAGTGGTACGCGAGCTGGGTTTAGAACGTCGTGAGACAGTTCGGTCCCTATCTGCCGTGGGCGCTGGAGAATTGAGGGGGGCTGCTCCTAGTACGAGAGGACCGGAGTGGACGCATCACTGGTGTTCGGGTTGTCATGCCAATGGCATTGCCCGGTAGCTAAATGCGGAAAAGATAAGTGCTGAAAGCATCTAAGCACGAAACTTGCCCCGAGATGAGTTCTCCCTGACTCCTTGAGAGTCCTGAAGGAACGTTGAAGACGACGACGTTGATAGGTCGGGTGTGTAAGCGTAGCGATACGTTGAGCTAACCGATACTAATGAACCGTGAGGCTTAACCTTACAACGCCGAAGCTGTTTTGGCGAAGAGAGAAGATTTTCAGCCTGATACAGATTATGTCGCTGCGCAGAAATGCGGGGTGATAACAGAATTTGCCTGGCGGCGATAGCGCGGTGGTCCCACCTGACCCCATGCCGAACTCAGAAGTGAAACGCCGTAGCGCCGATGGTAGTGTGGGGTCTCCCCATGTGAGAGTAGGGAACTGCCAGGCATTAAATAAAAGCGAAAGGCTCAGTCGAAAGACTGGGCCTTTTGTTTTATCTGTTGTTTGTCGGGAAACGCTCACCGGGAGCAGGACAACATCGCCGGCAACGCTGTTGAACCGCCGGAGGCCGGCCCCGGAGGGGGGAGCATCAGTGATACGACGACGCATGCACCGCGGCCAGCCATCAGTTCAGTAAGAAGCCCGTCCTCACCGACGGGCTTTTTGCGTTTCAACGCGCGTCATAACGCAAATGCAGCAGCGGGTAGGGGCGGCCATGGTCATCATGAGCGGATCGCCCGCTAACCACAAACCCCATATTCGCGTAAAACCCTACCGCCTGCGCGTTCTGCTCATTCACATCGGTTGTGAGTCGGGGGATCAATTCCAGAGCATACATGACTAACTGGCGACCCACGCCCATACCGCGAAAGTCAGGATCAACAAAAAGGGCTTCCAGATGCCGTTCAGACAGCAGCATCAATGCGCAGGGCTTGTCCTCATTCGTGACCGCAACCCATAGCGGCGCCTGAGGAAAAAATGCGCACACCTGCCGCTCAATTTCCCTTCGGTCCTGCGCTGAAAGAAAGTGATGCGTTGCATCGACGGAACGACGCCAGATTTCAATCAGTTGTTCGCTCTCATCACTGCGCGAACGTCGAATCACTATATTCATGATATTTCCTTGCGATTAACCGCTGTATTCTATCCTGGAGATGGTTGAAACTTTCTCACCTTCCGCTTGCAGACTCGACATTTTCATTATTCCTGGTTATTGTTAGCTGTCTGGATGTCTAAACGTTTATACGTATGCTATGAGGTAATCAAGTTATGCCGATTCGGGTGCAGGACGAGCTACCAGCCGTCAATTTCTTGCGTAGTGAGAACGTCTTTGTGATGACCACTACGCGTGCAACAACTCAGGAAATTCGTCCGCTGAAGGTACTTATCCTTAACCTGATGCCGAAAAAAATCGAGACGGAGAATCAGTTCCTGCGCCTGCTTTCGAACTCTCCGCTGCAGCTTGATATCCAGCTTCTACGTATCGATGCGCGTGAATCCCGCAATACGCCAAGTGAACACCTGAATAACTTCTACTGTAACTTCGACGATATTTGCGACCAGAACTTTGACGGCCTGATCGTCACCGGCGCCCCGCTGGGGCTGGTTGAATTTAACGATGTTGCCTACTGGCCGCAGATCAAGCAGGTGCTGGAGTGGGCGAAAGATCACGTCACCTCTACGCTTTTTGTCTGTTGGGCGGTACAGGCCGCACTCAATATTCTGTACGGCATTCCTAAGCAGACCCGCGCAGAAAAAATTTCCGGCGTCTATGAGCATCATATTCTGCATCCTCACGCGCTGCTGACCCGCGGTTTTGATGACTCTTTCCTCGCCCCGCACTCTCGCTATGCGGATTTCCCGGCGGCGCTGATTCGCGACTATACCGATTTAGAGATCCTGGCAGAAACGGAAGAGGGTGATGCCTACCTGTTTGCCAGCAAAGATAAGCGAATCGCCTTTGTGACCGGCCACCCGGAATACGACGCCCACACCCTGGCCAGCGAATTTTTCCGCGATGTGGAAGCCGGCCTGAGTCCGGACATTCCGTATAATTATTTTCCGCAAAACGATCCGCAAAACAAACCGCGGGCCACCTGGCGCAGCCATGGAAATCTGCTGTTTGCAAACTGGCTTAACTATTACGTCTACCAGATCACTCCATACGATCTGCGGAATATGAATCCGACTTTGGATTAATCCTCCAGATAACGCGATCCTAAAGCGTTTCAGCATTTTGCCTCTGGCACCTTCGGGTGCCTTTTTTGTTTCCGAAATTCAACTCACGATAAAGAATAACTTTAACTTCAATGTTATCAATATGTTGATTGTATATTAAATTAAAAATGGAAATTGTTTTTGATTTTGTAATTTTATTGAGTAGTCTTAATTGTGTTGAGCGAAAACCAGACAACGATCGTTCACTCGCGCCAACTGGATCAACCAATAGGAGCTACAAAATGACGCAACAGGCGACAATAACTGACGAACTGGCCTTCAGCCGGCCTTATGGCGAGCAGGAAAAGCAGATTTTAACGCCTGAGGCGGTAGAGTTTCTGACGGAACTGGTGAGCCGCTTTACGCCTGAGCGCAATAAACTACTGGCGGCACGTATTCAGCAACAGCAGGCGATTGACGCAGGAAGACTGCCTGATTTTATTTCGGAAACGGATTCCATTAGAAATGATGACTGGACGATTCGCGGTATTCCCGCCGATTTACAGGATCGTCGGGTGGAAATCACCGGACCGGTAGAGCGCAAAATGGTGATTAACGCCCTCAACGCCAATGTGAAAGTCTTTATGGCAGATTTTGAGGACTCGCTGGCCCCGGACTGGAACAAAGTCATTGATGGCCAGATTAATCTGCGCGATGCGGTGAATGGCACCATCAGCTACACCAATGAATCCGGCAAGATTTACCAGCTGAAGCCCAATCCCGCGGTACTGGTATGCCGCGTGCGCGGCCTGCATCTGCCGGAAAAGCATGTGACGTGGCGCGGCGAGTCGATTCCCGGCAGCCTGTTTGATTTCGCGCTCTATTTTTTTCACAACTACAAAAACCTGCTGGCAAAAGGCAGCGGTCCTTACTTCTACCTGCCGAAAACCCAGGCCTGGCAGGAAGCGGCATGGTGGGGCGATGTCTTTAGCTATACCGAAGACCGGTTTGGACTGCCGCGCGGCACGATTAAGGCCACGCTGTTAATTGAAACCCTGCCAGCGGTGTTCCAGATGGATGAGATTCTGCATGCGCTGCGGGACCATATCGTCGGTCTGAACTGCGGACGCTGGGATTACATTTTCAGCTATATCAAAACATTAAAAAATCATGGCGACCGCGTCTTACCCGACCGTCAGGTTGTCACGATGGATAAGCCGTTCCTCAGCGCCTATTCGCGTCTGTTGATTAAGACCTGCCATAAACGCGGCGCGTTCGCGATGGGGGGAATGGCGGCGTTTATCCCCAGCAAAGATGCCGACCGTAACCGCCAGGTCCTCGCCAAAGTTACCGCAGATAAAGAGCTGGAAGCGAAAAATGGCCACGACGGCACCTGGATCGCGCATCCGGGGCTGGCGGATACCGCCATGGCCGTCTTCAACCAGGTCCTGGGCGAACGCCCTAACCAGCTGTTCGTCAGCCGGGAAGACGATGCTCCGATAACCGCCGACCAGCTGCTGGCGCCCTGTGAGGGCGAACGTACGGAGGCGGGGATGCGCGCCAATATTCGTGTTGCGGTGCAGTATATCGAAGCCTGGATCTCCGGTAATGGCTGCGTCCCGATTTACGGTCTGATGGAAGATGCGGCGACCGCCGAAATTTCGCGGACCTCCATCTGGCAATGGATTCACCATCAGAAAACCCTCAGTGACGGCACGCCGGTCACCAAGACGCTGTTTCGTCAGTGGTTAGCGGAAGAGCTGATGGTCATTCAGGAGGAGCTCGGCGAACACCGCTACAGCAGCGGACGTTTTGACGATGCCGCACGCCTGATGGAACAGATTACCACCTCAGAGGAGTTAATCGACTTCCTGACGCTGCCGGGCTACCGCCTGCTGGCGTAACCAGCGGGCAACTTGGTTTGTCTTTTTGGCCGCGGCCAAACTGCTTTCACCGATAACGCCTGGGAAGCCAGGAGAAAATAATGGAGCATCTGCACATGAAAACCCGTACCCAACAAATCGAAGAATTAAACAAAGAGTGGACACAACCGCGTTGGGAAGGCATTACCCGCCCCTATAGCGCTGAGGACGTGGTGAAATTGCGTGGCTCAGTCAATCCGGAATGCACGCTGGCGCAGCTTGGCGCGGCCAAAATGTGGCGGCTGCTGCATGGCGAAGCGAAAAAAGGCTACATCAACAGCCTCGGCGCGCTGACCGGCGGGCAGGCATTGCAGCAGGCGAAAGCCGGGATTGAGGCGATTTATCTCTCCGGCTGGCAGGTGGCGGCGGACGCCAACCTCGCCTCCAGCATGTACCCGGATCAATCGCTGTATCCTGCAAACTCGGTACCTGCGGTGGTCGATCGGATCAACAACACCTTCCGTCGCGCGGATCAGATCCAGTGGTCGGCGGGGATTGAACCGGGCGATCCGCGCTATACCGACTATTTTCTGCCGATCGTGGCGGATGCCGAAGCGGGTTTTGGCGGTGTGCTTAACGCGTTCGAGCTGATGAAATCGATGATTGAGGCCGGTGCAGCGGCCGTTCATTTTGAAGATCAGCTGGCTTCGGTGAAGAAGTGCGGCCATATGGGCGGCAAAGTGCTGGTGCCGACGCAGGAAGCCATTCAGAAACTGGTCGCGGCGCGTCTGGCCGCGGACGTGACGGGCGTACCGACGCTGGTGATTGCGCGAACGGATGCCGATGCTGCCGATCTGATTACGTCTGATTGCGATCCGTACGATCGCGAGTTTGTCACCGGCGAACGCACCAGCGAAGGATTTTTCCGTACTCATGCCGGTATCGAACAAGCAATCAGTCGCGGTCTGGCCTATGCGCCGTACGCGGACCTGGTGTGGTGTGAAACTTCGAAACCCGATCTGGAGCAGGCGCGCCGATTTGCCGAGGCGATTCACGCGCGTTTCCCGGGCAAGCTGCTGGCCTACAACTGTTCGCCGTCGTTCAACTGGAAGAAAAATCTTGATGACAACACCATCGCTCACTTCCAGCAGTCGCTGTCTGATATGGGTTACAAATACCAGTTCATCACGCTGGCGGGGATCCACAGCATGTGGTTCAACATGTTCGACCTGGCCCATGCCTATGCGCAGGGCGAAGGCATGAAGCACTACGTTGAGAAAGTGCAGCAGCCAGAGTTTGCCGCGGCTAAAGATGGCTACACCTTTGTCTCTCATCAGCAGGAAGTGGGCACCGGCTACTTTGATAAAGTGACCACTATTATCCAGGGCGGGGCTTCCTCGGTAACGGCGTTGACCGGTTCAACGGAAGAAGAGCAGTTCTGATTGCTGCCCGGTGGCGCTGCGCTTACCGGGCCTACGAAAGCGGTAGGCCGGATAAGCGAACGCGCCATCCGGCATGAGCGGATGCCGGATGGGGAAAAGCGATGACGCGTGGCCTGGAATTATTGATTGCACAAACGATTTTACAGGGTTTCGACGCGCAGTACGGGCGTTTTCTGGAAGTGACTTCAGGCGCGCAGCAGCGGTTTGAACATGCCGACTGGCATGCGGTTCAGCAGGCCATGAAGCAGCGAATTCACCTTTATGATCATCACGTCGGGCTGGTGGTGGAACAGCTGCGCTGTATTACCGAAGGTAAAAGCACCGACGTGGATTTTTTACTGCGGGTGAAAGAGCAGTACACGCACCTGCTGCCGGATTACCCTCGCTTTGAGATTGCGGAGAGCTTTTTTAATTCTGTCTATTGCCGGTTGTTTGACCACCGCTCGCTGACACCCGAGCGGCTTTTTATTTTCAGTTCTCAGCCGGAGCGCAGCTTTCGTTCCCTGCCACGACCGCTGGCGAAAAACTTCTTTCCCGATCGCGGCTGGGAGACGCTGTTAAGCAAGGTTCTCACCGACTTACCCCTGCGTCTGCCGTGGCAAAACAAGGCGCGCGACATCGGCTACATTAGCGCCAGTCTGCAGGAGGCGCTGGGAAGCGAGATGTTATCCCGCTCCCACTTGCAGATCGCGAACGAACTCTTTTACCGCAATAAAGCCGCCTGGCTGGTGGGTAAGCTGGTTACGCCGGTGGCAACCCTGCCGTTTTTGCTGCCTGTCCATCGCAGCGAGGAGGGCGAACTGTTTATTGATACCTGTCTGACGACTCACGCCGAAGCCAGCATCGTGTTTGGCTTCGCCCGTTCTTATTTTATGGTCTACGCGCCGCTGCCCGGTGCGCTGGTGGAATGGCTGCGCGACATTCTGCCGGGTAAAACTACCGCCGAACTGTATATGGCGATTGGCTGTCAGAAGCATGCGAAGACGGAAAGCTATCGCGAATACCTGCACTATATTGCCCGCAGCGATGAGCAGTTTATTGAGGCGCCGGGCATCCGCGGCATGGTGATGCTGGTCTTTACTCTGCCGGGATTTGACCGGGTATTTAAGGTGATCAAAGACCGCTTTGCGCCGCAAAAGGAGATGACCGCGGCCCACGTCCGTGCCTGCTATCAGCTGGTAAAAGAACATGACCGCGTCGGGAGAATGGCCGATACCCAGGAGTTTGAAAACTTCGTGCTGGAAAAACGGCAGATTGCCCCGGCGCTGATGGCATTACTGCAGACGGAAGCCGGCGCAAAAATCACCGATCTAGGCGATCGCATTGTCATCAGCCATCTCTATATCGAACGCCGGATGGTCCCGCTGAATATCTGGCTGGAGCAGGTGAGTGGCCAGGCGCTGCGCGATGCGGTGGAGGAGTATGGCAACGCGATTCGCCAGCTTGCCGCCGCCAATATTTTCCCCGGCGATATGCTGTTTAAAAATTTCGGCGTGACCCGCCATGGCCGGGTGGTGTTCTATGATTACGATGAAATTTGCTACATGACCGAAGTAAATTTCCGCGACATTCCGCCGCCGCGCTATCCGGAAGATGAGCTGGCGAGCGAACCGTGGTACAGCGTGTCGCCGGGAGATGTCTTCCCGGAAGAGTTTCGCCACTGGCTGTGCGCTGATCCGGGTATCGGGCCGCTGCTTGAAGAGATGCATGCCGATCTGCTGCGGGCAGACTACTGGCGAGAGCTGCAGACGCGCATTCGTCACGGCCATGTAGAGGATGTCTATGCCTACCGGCGCCGTCAGCGTTTTTGCGTGCGCTACGGCGCGTTGCAGCAGGCGGGGTAGGCGTGCTGTTCAGGCCGCCTCGATCACGGCAAACTCTTCGTACACCAGCTCCATATCCGGCGCCCAGCTGCCCTCTCGTTCAAAGAAGGCCCGATGTGCCGATTGCCAGTAAGCCAGGCTCAAATCGCCTTCGCCTTCCAGCGCGGCGAGCTCCGGGCTCATTTCGTTAAAACGGATGAGCCTGAGCGCCAGGGTACGTATCACACATACCGCTTTTCCTTTGCCATCCAGCACAATGTGGTATGCCCCTGGCGTCACGGGCGGCTGCTCTTGCTGATAGCTGAAAAGCGAGCTGCAGGTGCCTCGCTTTTTCCCCGCGACGACCAGGGCCGCCAGTTCGTCGGCCAGCTCAGGTGAATCGCCGAAAGACCAGCAGAAAGCAGAAGGGTATTTATCCTGCCAGTATGACTTCAGATCGCTCATTTATCGCATCCCGCCGTAGGCCAGCGTCACTTCTTTCGCCGCTTTAATCACCAGCGCCCCCAGTTCGGTGACGCGATCGTCGGTCATCCGGGAAATCGGCCCGGAAATAGAGATAGCGGCAAACGGTTCGCGGTGTTCGTCATAAATACATGAGGCGACGCAGCGTAAACCGAGGGCATGTTCTTCATCATCAAATGAGTAGCCGCGCTTGCGCGTCTGGGCTAAATCCTCTTTCAGATGGACCGGGGAGACCAGCGTGGCGTGAGTATAAGCATGTAGCCCTTTGCGATGCAGCAGACCGGTGACCTGCTCTTCGCTGAGCTGTGACAGGAATGCTTTACCCGCGCCGGAGGCGTGCATCGGGAGCTTGCCGCCAATCGGCGCCGACATGCGCATCAGCTGCGTACACTGCACCTGATCAATAATAATCGCCTGGTGATCGCTTTGATCCAGCACCGCCAGATTGACGGTTTCACCGGAGTCTTCCATCAGCTGGCGCAGGATCGGGTGGACGATTGCCAGCAGGTTGCGGCTTTGCAGGAAGCTGCTGCCGACCACAAAGGCATGTGCGCCCACGGACCAGTGGCCCAGCTCACCCACCTGGCGGACAAAGCCCAGCTGCTGCATGGTCGTCAGCAGACGATGGGTGGTGGAGTTGGGCAGCCCGGCCTGCTGGGCCAGTTCAGTCAGCGCCACGCTGCTGTGAGACTCAGCAATCCATTCAAGCAATTTTAATCCACGGGTGAGCGACTGAACCTGGCCGCCAGCCTGGGGGGCGGCGGGCGTCGCGGGTTTTCTGCCGCGCTTAGCGGGAACGGGAGTAGCCATCGCAGATTCCTTTTTTCTGTATCGTGGAAATAGTTTTCATTTTATTTTTCGGATTTGCAATCACAACCGGACTGATCGGAGGAGTGAAGCTGAACATGTCTCATATTGCCCGTCGTTCTCTTTTCCGCTCTGGTGCTTTATGCCAGTATGGTCCGTTGAGTTTTTTCGGTCTGGTTGAGCGTTGTCGGGAGCGAGTGTGAGCAGCAAAGTTGAACAACTGCATCAGCAGTTAAAAAAACGTATTTTGGTTCTGGATGGGGGCATGGGCACCATGATCCAGGGCTATCGTCTGAGTGAAGAGGACTTCCGCGGCGAACGCTTTGCCGACTGGCCATGCGATCTGAAAGGCAATAACGATCTGCTGGTGCTCAGTAAGCCGGATGTGATAACCGCTATCCATGACGCCTACTTTGAGGCGGGGGCGGATATCATTGAAACCAACACCTTTAACTCGACCACTATCGCGATGGCGGATTACCAGATGGAATCCCTGTCGGCGGAAATCAATTTTGTCGCGGCAAAGCTGGCGCGCGCCTGCGCCGATGAGTGGACTTCCCGCACGCCGGAAAAACCGCGCTACGTCGCGGGCGTGCTCGGCCCGACCAACCGCACCGCCTCTATTTCCCCTGATGTTAACGACCCAGCCTACCGCAATATTACCTTTGATGGGCTGGTGGAGGCTTACCGCGAGTCCACCAAAGCGCTGGTGGAAGGGGGCGTTGACCTGATTCTGATCGAGACCGTGTTCGATACCCTGAATGCCAAAGCGGCGATCTTCGCCGTGAAAGAGGAGTTTGAGGCGCTGGGCGTTGAACTGCCGATCATGATCTCCGGTACCATCACCGACGCCTCCGGGCGTACGCTCTCCGGGCAAACCACCGAAGCCTTTTATAACTCCCTGCGTCATGCCGATGCGCTCACCTTCGGCCTGAACTGCGCGCTGGGGCCAGATGAGCTGCGCCAGTACGTGCAGGAGCTGTCGCGCATTGCCGAATGCTATGTCACTGCGCACCCCAATGCCGGGCTGCCGAACGCCTTTGGTGAATACGATCTGGACGCTGACACCATGGCGGCGCAGATTCGCGAATGGGCGGAGTCTGGCTTCCTGAACATCGTCGGCGGCTGCTGCGGCACTACGCCGGAACATATCGCCGCCATGACGCGCGCCGTTACGGGCCTCGCGCCGCGCGCGCTGCCGGAGATCCCGGTCGCCTGCCGTCTGGCCGGCCTGGAACCGCTGAATATCGGCGACGACAGCCTGTTTGTTAACGTCGGTGAGCGGACCAACGTGACCGGCTCAGCCAAATTCAAGCGCCTGATTAAAGAAGAAAAATATAACGAAGCGCTGGACGTTGCCCGCCAGCAGGTGGAAAGCGGCGCGCAGATTATCGATATCAACATGGATGAGGGGATGCTCGACGCGGAAGCGGCGATGGTGCGTTTCCTTAATCTGATCGCCGGCGAGCCCGACATTGCCCGGGTGCCGATTATGATCGACTCCTCGAAATGGGATGTCATCGAAAAGGGTCTGAAATGTATTCAGGGCAAAGGTATCGTCAACTCCATCTCAATGAAAGAGGGCGTAGAGGCCTTCGTTGAGCATGCGAAGAAGGTGCGTCGCTACGGTGCTGCCGTGGTGGTGATGGCCTTTGATGAAATGGGCCAGGCCGATACCCGGGCGCGGAAAATTGAAATTTGCCGCCGGGCATACAAGATTCTGACCGAAGAGGTGGGATTCCCGCCGGAAGATATTATTTTTGACCCCAATATCTTCGCTGTCGCCACCGGTATTGAAGAGCACAACAACTATGCGCAGGACTTTATCGGCGCCTGTGAAGACATTAAACGCGAACTGCCCCACGCGCTGATTTCCGGCGGCGTCTCAAACGTCTCCTTCTCGTTCCGCGGCAACGATCCGGTTCGCGAAGCGATTCACGCCGTCTTCCTCTACTACGCCATCCGTAACGGCATGGATATGGGGATCGTTAACGCCGGTCAGTTGGCGATTTATGACGATCTGCCGGCTGAGCTGCGCGATGCCGTCGAAGACGTGATCCTTAACCGTCATGCTGACGGCACCGAGCGTCTGCTGGAGCTGGCGGAAAAATACCGCGGCAGCAAAACGGACGACTCCGCCAACGCCCAGCAGGCGGAATGGCGCAGCTGGGACGTGAAAAAACGGCTTGAATACTCGCTGGTAAAAGGCATTACCGAGTTTATCGAGCTGGATACCGAAGAGGCGCGCCAGCAGGCCGCTCGGCCGATAGAAGTGATTGAAGGCCCGCTGATGGACGGGATGAACGTGGTCGGCGACCTGTTCGGCGAAGGTAAAATGTTCCTGCCGCAGGTGGTGAAGTCGGCCCGGGTGATGAAACAGGCGGTCGCCTATCTGGAGCCGTATATTGAAGCCAGCAAGGAAAAGGGCTCCAGCAACGGCAAGATGGTCATTGCGACCGTGAAAGGCGACGTCCACGACATCGGTAAAAATATCGTTGGCGTGGTGCTGCAGTGCAATAACTACGAAATTATCGATCTTGGCGTGATGGTGCCGGCGGATAAAATCCTCAAAACCGCCCGCGAAGTGAATGCCGATCTGATTGGCCTCTCCGGGCTGATTACCCCGTCGCTGGACGAGATGGTTAACGTGGCGAAAGAGATGGAACGCCAGGGCTTTACCATTCCGCTGCTGATTGGCGGGGCCACGACGTCGAAGGCCCATACGGCGGTCAAAATCGAGCAGAACTACAGCGGCCCGACGGTCTATGTTCAGAACGCCTCGCGCACCGTGGGCGTGGTCTCGGCTCTGCTCTCCGATACACAGCACGATGATTTTGTTGCGCGCACGCGTCGCGAGTATGAAACCGTGCGTATCCAGCACGCGCGCAAGAAACCACGCACGCCGCCGGTGACCCTGGCTACCGCTCGTGAGAACGATCTGGCCTTTGACTGGGCCAGCTACACGCCACCGGTTGCCCATCGTCTGGGCGTGCAGAGCGTGGAAGCCAGCATCGAAACCCTGCGCAACTACATCGACTGGACGCCATTCTTTATGACCTGGTCGCTGGCCGGGAAGTATCCACGCATTCTGGAAGACGAGGTAGTCGGCGAAGAGGCGAAGCGGTTGTTCCACGATGCTAACGAGATGCTGGATAAACTGAGCGCAGAGAAGACGCTGAATCCGCGCGGCGTGGTGGGGTTATTCCCGGCCAACCGGGTGGGGGATGACATTGAAATCTACCGCGATGAAACCCGTACCCATGTGCTGACGGTCAGCCACCATCTGCGTCAGCAGACGGAGAAAGTCGGCTTTGCCAACTACTGCCTTGCCGATTTTGTGGCGCCGAAGCTCAGCGGCAAAGCTGACTACCTCGGCGCATTTGCGGTGACCGGCGGTCTGGAAGAGGACGCGCTGGCGGAAGCGTTTGATGCGCAGCACGATGATTACAACAAGATTATGGTCAAAGCCATCGCCGACCGTCTGGCGGAAGCGTTTGCCGAATACCTGCATGAACGCGTGCGTAAGGTCTACTGGGGCTATGCGGCGAATGAGAACCTCAGTAACGAGGAGCTGATCCGCGAAAACTACCAGGGGATTCGTCCCGCGCCGGGCTACCCGGCCTGTCCAGAGCACACGGAAAAAGCGGTGATCTGGGAACTGCTGGATGTCGAGGCGCATACCGGTATGAAGCTGACCGAGTCGTTCGCCATGTGGCCGGGCGCATCGGTTTCCGGCTGGTACTTCAGCCATCCGGACAGCAAGTATTACGCGGTGGCGCAAATTCAGCGCGATCAGGTGGAAGATTATGCCCAGCGGAAAGGGATGACGCCTGCGGAAGTTGAACGCTGGCTGGCGCCAAACCTGGGATATGACGCGGACTAGAACGCGACCTGTCACAAATCCGTCATCTTAGCTTACAACTTACAGGGCGCCATCAGGGCGCCCTGTCTCTTTATTGTGGTTAAACCCTTATACTGGAGTATTGATCCACAACGGCCGGCATCGCCTGATATCGCTCCGGACGATATCGCCCGGATAAGTCCGGCGCGTTCAGGACGGGTTATCGGTATATATCCGTCGGGTAATAAGGAGAATAAGAATCCGTGTTAACTCTGCTGCATCTGCTGTCTGCTGTTGCCCTGCTGGTCTGGGGCACCCACATCGTTCGTACCGGCGTGATGCGCGTATTTGGCGCGCGCCTGCGTTCCGTCCTCAGTAGTAGCGTTGAGAAAAAACCGCTCGCCTTCTGCGCGGGGATTGGCGTCACGGCTCTGGTCCAGAGCAGTAATGCCACCACCATGCTGGTGACCTCATTTGTCGCTCAGGATCTGGTCGCGCTGACGCCCGCGCTGGTGATTGTGCTGGGGGCCGATGTGGGGACCGCATTGATGGCGAGGGTGCTGACCTTCGATCTGTCGTGGCTGTCGCCGCTGCTGATTTTTATCGGCGTGATTTTTTTCCTCGGACGCAAACAAACGCGTGCCGGCCAGCTCGGACGGGTGGGGATCGGCCTGGGGCTGATTCTGCTAGCGCTGGAACTGATTGTGCAGGCGGTTCATCCCATCACCCAGGCAAATGGCGTGCAGGTGATTTTCGCCTCGCTGACCGGCGACATTATGCTCGACGCGCTGATTGGCGCCATGTTTGCCATCATCAGCTACTCCAGCCTGGCGGCCGTGCTGTTAACGGCAACCCTGACTTCCACCGGGGTGATTTCGTTTCCGGTGGCGCTGTGCCTGGTGATTGGCGCCAACCTCGGTTCGGGGATTCTGGCGATGATCAACAACAGCGCCGCCAACGCTTCTGCGCGCCGCGTGGCGCTCGGCAGTCTGTTGTTCAAGCTGGTGGGGAGTCTGATTATTCTGCCGTTTGTGCATGTGCTGGCCAATACGATGCACCGTATGCCGCTGCCGGAATCGGAACTGGTTATCTACTTCCACGTCTTCTACAACCTGATTCGCTGCGTGGCGATGGTGCCCTTTGCCGAGCCCATGGCCAGACTCTGCAAACGGATGATTCGTGAGGATCCCGAGCAGGACCTCCATCTCAAACCAAAACATCTGGATACCACGGCGCTGGATACGCCGGCGCTGGCGTTGGCGAATGCCGCACGCGAAACGTTGCGCATTGGCGACGCGATGGAGCAGATGCTCGAGGGGCTGCACAAGGTGATGCACGGCGAGCCGCGGGAGGAGAAAGAGTTGCGCAGGCTGGCGGACGATATCAACGTGCTCTACACCGCGATCAAGCTCTATCTGGCCCGCATGCCGAAAGATGAGCTGGCCGAAGAAGAGTCCCGCCGCTGGGCGGAGATCATCGAAATGGCGCTCAATCTGGAGCAGGCTTCCGATATCGTCGAGAGAATGGGCAGCGAAATCGCCGATAAATCGCTGGCGGCGCGCCGCGCCTTTTCGGTGGAAGGGCTGAAGGAGCTGGACGGGCTGTACGAGCAGCTGCTCAGCAACCTACAACTGGCGATGTCGGTCTTTTTCTCCAGCGATGTCCCGAGCGCCCGACGCCTGCGCCGCAACAAGCATCGTTTCCGCATCCTGAACCGCCGCTACTCGCACGCGCACGTCGACCGTCTGCATCAGCAGAACGTGCAGAGTATCGAGACCAGCTCGCTGCATCTGGGGTTACTGGGGGATATGAAACGCCTGAACTCGCTGTTCTGCTCGGTGGCTTATAGCGTGATGGAGCAGCCGGATGAAGATGACGATCGGGATGAATACTAAGTCGTTCTCCTGCCGTCGGCGGATTAACCGGTCACGGGGGCGATATCCCGGCGACGACGCTGACGCCGCAAGCCGGGAACCGTCATCTTAAAAGCGGTGACCGGCCTGCAGAGGCACCGCTTCCTCACCGGCTTTAAACAGCAGCGTCGGGTTCGGGCCGCCGAGGGTGGCCTGCCCCTGTGTCACCTGAATCCAGTTGCCTTCCGGTAGGCCGACGATCGTCAGCTCCGGGGCCACGACCAGCAGTTCGCGAATACGCTGCTCACGGGTTTCGCCCTGATGTCCTTCCGGCAGCGCGTTGGTAAAGTGCGGGTTAATCTGCAGCGGGAACAGCCCCAGCGCGTCAAAACCCTGCGGATCGACAATCGGCATATCGTTGGTGGTGCGGATGGTCGGGCAGGCGAGATTTGCCCCCGCGCTCCAGCCGATGTACAGCGCGCCACGCTTCACAACCTCCACAACTGGCGCCAAAAGCCCGCGTCCACGGCACTCTTTCAGCAGCTGAAAAGTATTACCGCCGCCGACAATCACCACTTCAGCGGCGGCAATCGCCGCCACCGGGTCGGCGACGCGGTGAATACCGGTGACGGAAACGCCAAGCGGGGCGAGCACCCCGGCGGCTTTGGCCGTGTAGTCATCCCAGGTTTGCGTCACCCCGGCAAAGGGGATAAACACCGCGGAACGGCGTCCGTTTAGCTGTCCGGCAATCAGCGGCAGCGCATGTTCCAGCCATGCTTTGCCGGGTAGCGACGAGTTACTCAATAACAGCAGTTCCATCTTTTCTCCATTTAGCCAGGTTACAGAGTCGCAGGCGATCCTACCACCGGTTGCCCGCAGGCTCACTGATATGGCTCACGATGTTGCAAGGTGGCGGCGCGACACCGGGTCTCTTGCTGTTGTGACGAGTGAGAAGAGGGGAACGGTGAAGGGGAGGCAAAGAGTATGAAACCAGGACACCGGGTAAGAGCGCCCTCCCTGGCGCTCAGGCTTACCCCGCCCGCGCAAATGCCGCAGCCTCGTTGACGAGATCGGCATCCGGACGTACGCCGGTATAAAGCGCGAATTGTTCCACCGCCTGCAGCGCAATCACCTCCGCGCCGCTGATAATCTGCTTATCCAGCCTCTGCGCCAGACGAATCAGCGGTGTTTGCGACGGCAGGGCCACCACGTCGAACACGACCTGAGCCTGCCCAACCATCGACTGGCTGAATGCCAGGGCGTCGCTTTGCGTACCGCCGGCCATGCCGAGCGGTGTGACGTTGACCAGAATATCGGCCCTGATCCCTTCAGGCTGCGGCTGCCACTGAAAACCGTACTGTTTCGCCAGCGCCAGGCCGCTGTCGCGATTGCGGGCGGCGATAACCACATCGCGAAAGCCGGCGTCGCGAAAGGCGGCGATAACCGCTTTCCCCATGCCGCCGCTGCCCTGAATCATCACGCTGGCATGGGTATCCAGCTGGTGGCTGTCGATCAGGCTCTTCACCGCGATATAGTCGGTGTTGAGTCCGGTCAATCTGCCGTTGTCGTTAACGATGGTATTGACGGAATCAATTACCCTGGCCGAAGGATCGATGGCGTCAAGGAAGGGCATGCAGCTCTCTTTAAACGGCATCGAGACCGCGCAACCGCGAATCCCCAGCGCCCGTACCCCTCCCACCGCGGCGGCGATATCCTGCGTGGTAAAGGCTTTATAGATAAAATTCAGCCCCAGCTTCTCATACAGATAGTTGTGAAAACGGGTACCGAAGTTGCCTGGCCGGCCGGCCAGCGACATGCAGAGCTGAGTTTCGCGATTAATCATGAGCAATGTCCGGTGCGTGGGCCAGCAGGTACCGTTCCGCTTCGGCGGACCAGATCCCGTGATGACGCGCCATAATGGCCGCCAGTTCAGGGTCAGCAATGGCGCCAAGAGGGGTCAGGGGAAGCGATTTTTCGGTATACACCAGCTTTTTGCCGCCGCCGACGGCCGGTAAATCGAGGGTAGTTTCACCCGCCGCATTGAGTCCGAGAATATGGGTCACCACTTTCGCCGCCTGGACTTTTTTCGCCTGCATCAGCGCCACGGCGGCCCGCATATCGTCAGTATTGCCGCCGGAAGTACCGACGTAATGCGTAAAGGCATAATGCACGTCGTAAAAGTTTACCGGAGCGCTGAACTGCTTATCCTGCGGGCCGGCAAAGAAGTTCAGACAGCCGTCGGGGGCCAGCAGCGAAGAGGCCATGGTAATCAACTCCTCTTTCGGCACGAAGACGAAAATATCGTCAAAGCCGTGGCCGCCGCTCAGCGCCATCAGCGTCTCGCGTCCGGCATCGTGCCCGTCGAGGTAATGGATCAGCGTTTGCGGTTCTGACGGATAATGCTGGCGGGCATAGCTCAGCTTCGGTTTGTTGGTATCGGTCACCACCAACAGGGAAGGGTTGACCGGCCCATGCAGGGCGTAGTCGATCGCCAGCAGCCCCATGGGGCCGGTACCGCCGAGGATCAGCGTGCGGCCCTGAGGTCGGATCCCCATCACATGGTTATAGCTCCCTTCCTGCAGATGATAGTTGGCGTTGAATGCACCGATCACGCAGGAGAGCGGTTCGACCAGCGAGCCTTCAAACCAGGTATCGCCTTCCCAGGTGAGCAGACAATCTTGCGTCATGACCTCATCCGGGATCACCACGTGAGTCGCTTCGCCACCGATCCACGGGAAGGAGTAGCCGGGGCAATCGGGGCGATCCGGCAGCTGCAGGTTGGCCTGAATCACATAGCGCTGACCGGCCTGGAATTTATGCTGCCACTTTTTCCCGACCGCGAGGATTTCACCGCAGAATTCATGGCCGATAATGATCGGGTTCACCGCCACGTCGTCCGGCACCTTTTTATGGTTTTCCCCCTGGTTGGCCTCTTTCCAGGAAGAGAGGCACAGGCTATCGGTGACCACGCGGGCCAGGATCTCGTCATCCTGCATTTCCGGGAGTGCAAAGGTTTCCAGACGCAGGTCGCGTTTACCGTAAAGGCGTAGAGCTGTCGTTTTCATGTTTACCACCTCATCCCCTTTTACTACGGGGTTAGCTTATTGAAGTGGCCCCGGTGCGACCGGGGCCGAATAATCAGGACAAGAAGCCCAGCGCGTTACCGATAATCCCCAGACCAAACAGGGCAAAGATCAGCCATACCGGGTTAACTTTTTTATTGAGCAGACGCACCATCAGCAGCGTCAGGCCCAGCGCCAGCAGGCCGGGACAAAGCTGGTCGAGGATGTTTTGTACGGTCATGGTGACGGTGGTGCCGTCGGCGCCTGGCGTTTGCGACACCACCAACGGCACGTGGATGGTGGTCCACCTGGTGACCAGCACGCCCATCACGAAGAGACCCAAAATAGAGGCCCCTTCGGTCAGTTTTTGCAGCAGGTTACCGCCCATATCGCTGACGATATTGACCCCCTTACGGAAACCGAGCTGCAGGCCGTACCATTTCATTGCCAGGCGTACTGCATTGAAAATAAAGAAAAAGAGAAGTGGCCCAAGAAGATTCCCGGAGAGCGCGAGCGACGCGCCGAGCGCCGCGGTAATCGGGCGCAACGTGCCCCAGACCAGCGGATCGCCGACCCCGGCCAGCGGCCCCATCAGGCCAACTTTGATGCCGTTAATCGCCCCATCGTCGATGGCCGCGCCGTTGGCTCGCGCTTCCTCCATCGCCGCCGTTACGCCCAGCACCGGGCCGCAGACGGCGGGGGTGGTATTGAAGAACACCAGATGGCGTTTTAGCGCCGCCACCTGATCCTCTTTTAGCGGATAGAGACGCTTGATCGCCGGGATCATGTCGTAGCAAAAGCCGAGACCATGAATGCGTTCAAAGTTGAAGGAGGCCTGCTGCAGGTTGGAGCGCAGAAAGATGTTAACCAGGTCGCCTTGGGTGAGTTTTTTCGGTTCCATAACGGGCTCCATCAGTCGTCAAGTTGGTCAAGGGCGGTGGAAGAGGCGGCGGTCTGCTGGGGCTCGGCCTTGCGCCATTGCGGGTTCAGCTGGATATAAATCAGCGCGATAATGACGCCCACGCCGCCGAAGGCCAGCAGGCTGAAATCGAGATAGCCTCCCGCCAGAAAACCGAGGAAAAAGAATGGCATCAGGTATTTGACGCCCATCATGCGCAGCACCATGGCGTAGCCCACCACCACAATAAAACCACCGGCGATTTGCAGGCCGCGGGTGACAAATTCCGGGATGGCGTTCAGCATGTTGCTGACCATGTCGGCGCTGACAAACAGCGAGATGACCAGTGCCGGAATTGCGACGCGGAGCGCCTGTACGCCCAGCGCCGAGATATGCAGCATGTCGATAGTGCGAAAACGCGCGTCCTCCGCCGCTTTGTCCGCTGCGTGTTGAAAGACCACCGTAATGGTACGGGCGAAAACGGTGAGCACCTGCCCGGCCGCGGCCACCGGCAGCGCGATGGCGATCCCTGTGGCGATACTTTGATGGCCGACGATAACCAGAATTGCGGAGATAATGCTGGCCAGCGCCGAATCCGGCGATTGCGCGGCGCCGACGTTCATCCAGCCGAGTGCGATCAGTTCCAATGTACCGCCGAGCATAACCCCGGTTTTTAAATCACCGAGAATTAAGCCGATGACCGTGCAGGCAATTAACGGGCGGTGCGTCTGAAATTCATCCAGCACGCTGCCCATTCCGGCAATACAGGAAAAAATAAATATGGCGATTATTTGTAGGGTACTGATTTCCATAATGTGTCACCTTGAGGGTATGCAAATCCCTGCCTGTTACGGCATTAACACGGTATTATGCTGACGGTCACGGTATGGGTTTTATATTTTTAAACCTGTCACTAAAAATTGTGCTAAGTCTATTTCCAGGGTGTGCCATTCAGAATAACGATGTGCAAAATACAGGCGCTGTTTTATTCTGTAACAGAGTGCTCGGCTATTTTGTCGAGGATATTGACGGACGGATCTGATGCCACCACACGTAAGTCCAGTTTTACGCCCAGTTTATCCAGTTCATGAAACGCATGAATATCCTGGTCGTCTAAAGATACCGCCTTGGTTAATTGTTTTTTACCCGGTCGCCAGGCCATGCCGCCGATATTTAAGGTGGCAATATTGACCCCCTGTCTGACCATCGTTAAAACATCCTGGGGGTTGGTGAATAAATAAAAAACGGTCTCGTGTTGATATTGCGGGTTGTGATAAACGGCGACCGCCTTTTCGAGGTTAACGACATTGACCTTCATGCCCGGAGGCGCGGCCTGGCGGAGTAAGGTCCGACGTACCTCATCGTTATAGACCTCGTCGTTGCAGATAATAATGCGCCCGGCGTTGGCCACTTTTGACCACACGGTGGTCACCTGGCCATGGATCAGGCGGTCATCAATGCGAGCAAGCGTAATGTTCATCAGAAATCCTCCTCAATGGTTTCCGGCTGTCGCCACACCACGCAGCACTGGCTGGCGATGGTGGTCAGGTGTGCGCACAGGGCGTCTGCGGTCAGGGTCTGCTGGTTATCCACCAGTTCCAGCGCCAGCGGTAAAGAGAGACCGCTGATGACCCGCAGTCGCGGGTTTTTCATCGCCAGCCCGGCGGCGGCATTCCATGGGCTGCCGCACTGTAAATCGACGGCGATCAGCCACTCACTATCATTGTGAGCACTTACTAACTCATCGAGCCGGGTGGCGATGTCGCTGGCGTTTTCGCCGGGCATAAATGCCACCGCGCTGGCCTTCACGTCACCATAGACCATGCGCACCGAATCCAGCATGGCGCAGGCCAGCTGACCGTGGGCGCAGAAAATAACATTCACCATATCGACTCCTTATCCGCGGGTTTTTCCGCCGGCGATGTTAGTGGTTACTCCGGTTATATAGCTTGCCCGCTCTGACAGCAGGTAGCAGACATAGTCGGCCACTTCGCTCAGACGACCGGAGCGACCAAGCGGAATCGCGTTTTTGCTGTAGCCCGCGCGCAGCTGCTCGACGGTGATATTGCGCGTCCAGGCCAGCGCTTCTTCGTATTCCGGCGTGCGCAGCCCGGTTTTTTCGAGGATGCCTGGCGCAACGCCCACGACGCGAATACCGTGTTTCCCCAGCTCTTTGGACCATGAACGCGTGAAGCTATTCAGCGCGGCCTTGGTTGCGGCATAGCAGCTCTGACCTTCAGAGCCTTCCAGCCCGCTTTCCGACGAGACGTTAACAATGACGCCTGCGCGCTGTTTCACCATCTGCCGGGCCACCGCCTGCGACATCAGAAAGACCCCTTTTTGGTTGATGTTCACCATCTTTTCAAAAGCGGCCTCATTGAGTTCGTAGCGTCCTGCCGGGGCTTTCTCATCGACGAGGAGACGCGGAAAATTCACCCCGGCATTATTCACCAGGCCATCGATACGGCCGTATTGTTGAATAATCTGCTCGACGGTGTGATTCACCTCGCTGGCGCTGGAAATATCCGTGGGCCAGAACCTGTAACGGTCATTGTGGTGATGCTTGTCACCGCCGTGAATATCGCTCATCTGGACATTTGCGCCGAGATTTAATAACTCATCAACAATTGCCAGACCAATTCCCGAAGCGCCGCCGGTAACAATAATGATTTTATCTTGCAGATTTAGCCATGTTTGCATAATCGTTATCTCATTTTCAGGTAAAGGGATCCCACGCCGCGCGAGCTGCGGCAAAAGAAAACGTCTTTTATTTCAGTAACAGTTCTGCGGTTTCTCTATTCGTCACCAGGCAGTTAATATAACCCCCGCGTAATGCGCCAATGATTCCGGTATATTTTTCTTCGCCGATGGCGATACCCACGGAATAACGCACCTGTTTTAATCTGGCAATATCGATGGAGAGCGTTTTTTCATTCATATTGGTTTCAACGGCGATACCGTTGATATCATAAAAGCGTGAACAAATATCGCCGGCGACGTGCCGCGCGTTGAGATCATCGCTCTCTTCGCTACCATAAAACGCATGCCAGTTGGCGCCATCGCGAATCGCCGGGGAACCGATACCCACCAGCGCCACATCGAGATTCTCCCAGTAGGATGAAATCGTTTTAAAATGCTGGGACTGCATAATACCGTTGCGAATCAATGTGTTTTCCAGCAGCGCCGGGAAGTCAGCAAGATGCGATTCGGCTTTCAGCCTGGCGGCGGCGCCGTAGGTCAGCGTGTTCACATGATACCGGCTCTCCAGCTTGCCCGAGGGACCGCCGATAATCGGCACGCAAATCACCTGCCGCGACTGACTTGCCTGCGGAAGGGTTTCGACCAGCGCACGGACCGCACGCCCCCAGGAAAAGCCAATAATATCGCCAGGCTCAAGCAGGCGATCGACCAGCTGAGCGCCATGCTGCCCGATGGTGCTCAGCTGGTCCTCTTCCTGTGATGACTCGCAGGAAGCGACCACCGCCTCTTTGAGAGCGAACTTTTGCTTCAGCTGCTGTTCCAGCCACAGATTTTCGTTGTAGTCGTAGTTGATGGCGATGGTGACAATACCCTGCTCACGACCGCGTTTTAGCAGGCGGCTGATCGTGGTGCGGTAAATACCCAGCTCACGGGCAATCTGCGCCTGGGTCAGGTCCTGCTCATAATAGAGCTGGGCAACTTTAACTATTAAGCGGATATCATCGCTATTTTCGATCGCCATCTTTGGGCTCCTGCACATTTGTGCAAACGACACTCTTGCTCTCTTGATCTGATATAACCCCAACTATCGCCGGCGACAAAGCAATTTTCCGCTATATCATCACCATAAGGTGGCGGTTTGTTTTGCACATTTGATTACTGACCTGCCTGGAGATGGCACTTTTGTGCAGGGTGAGCTAATGGTTTGATTCTGCTTATTTTCGCCGGGCAGAATTGCACGGCACGGGGTGGAACACTTTTGTGTCGAAAGGTGTGACGGATCACATTTAGCGGCGAGCCGTGGAGACGCGATTATTTTTGATTGTCCGCGGCCTGAGGTATATTTCGCTTTTACAGGAGAATTTATGCTGCCAGACTCATCAACCCGACTCAATAAATACATCAGTGAAAGCGGAATTTGCTCGCGTCGCGAAGCCGATCGCTACATTGAACAAGGCAATGTTTTTATCAATGGCAAGCGTGCGACCATTGGCGATCAGGTCAACCCTGGCGATGTCGTGAAGGTCAACGGTCAATTGATCGAGCCGCGCGAGGCCGAAGATCTGGTTTTCATCGCCCTGAATAAACCGGTCGGTATTGTCAGCACAACGGAAGACAGCGAGCGCGATAACATTGTGGACTTTGTTAACCACAGCAAGCGCGTCTTCCCGATTGGTCGACTGGACAAAGACTCTCAGGGGCTGATCTTTCTGACCAACCACGGCGATCTGGTGAATAAGATCCTGCGTGCCGGCAACGATCACGAAAAAGAGTATCTGGTGACGGTGGACAAGCCGGTGACCGACGAGTTTATCCGCGGTATGGGAGCCGGCGTACCGATTCTTGGCACGGTGACGAAGAAGTGCAAAGTCAGGAAGGAAGCGCCGTTCGTGTTCCGCATAACCCTGGTTCAGGGCCTGAACCGGCAGATTCGCCGGATGTGTGAGCACTTTGGCTATGAGGTCATGAAGCTTGAACGAACGCGAATTATGAACGTCGGGCTGTCGGGACTGCCGCTGGGCGAGTGGCGCGACCTGACGGATGATGAGCTGGTGGCACTGTTTAAGCTGATTGAGAATTCGTCCTCTGAGGCCAAACCGAAGGCGAAAGCCAAACCGAAAACCACCGGGATCAAACGTCCGGTAGTGAAGGTTGAAAAGAGCAATGAGAAAAACGAGAAAGGGCGCCCGGCGTCTAACGGAAAACGTTTTACTCAGCCGGGGCGGAAAAAGAAAGGGCGTTAACGCCTGCCGCGCGTCGGCGTGCTCGCCGACCATGAAAATGAAGCTTCGCTATCGGGTTTGTAGGCCTGCTTTTTCTTTAACTGGCGGGCCTTTTTCGCTTCGGCTTCTCGCAGCACCATCAGCTTGTCGATGTACTCTTTCTTGACCGCGTTGGTCTCGGCGTTGGTCAGCGGACGGCCGTGTGCTATTCGGGCCCGGTCAAGCAGCGTTTTGAGTTCGCGTTGCTCGCGCTCTGTCATCTCTTTTTGCGTAATGCGGGGAAGTGCCATTGTGGTGCCCTCAGTCTGCCGGATAACCCAGTGTACGGTAATCGCGGGCCGACGGACAGCGGGTTAGTCTCGTTGAGGAGGGCGCAAACGGGGAAAATACCCGGGCCGTTGGCCCGGGTGAGGGAATATTAGCGTTTGTTCACGTTTTTGGCGGTCGGTTTCCCGGACCAGTAACCCGCCAGCAGCGAACCGGACAGGTTGTGCCAGACTGAAAACAGCGCACCGGGCAGCGCGGCGAGCGGGCCGAAGTAGATTTTCCCCAGCGCGGCAGCCAGACCAGAGTTTTGCATCCCCACTTCAATCGCCAGCGTCCGACAGGTTGACTCGTCAAAGCCAAACAGCCGCCCGCCCCAGTAGCCACCGAGCAGGCCAATGGCGTTATGCAGGATAACCGCGACAATCACCACCAGGCCCACCGAGGCGATATGCGAGGCGGAACCGGCGACGACGGCGCTGATGATCGCCAGGATGCAGATCATTGAGAAGGCGGGCAGAAAAGGCTCAACCGCTTTCACCACTTTGGGCAGCGTATGGTGAATCACCAGCCCCAGCGCAATCGGGATCACCACGATCTGCAGGATGCTGAGCAGCATCCCCATGACGTCGACCTGAATGTGCGCATCCACATACAGCCGCGTCAGCAGCGGCGTGGCAACCACGCCGACCAGCGTAGAAACCGATGAGATGGTGACAGACAGCGCCACATCGCCTTTCGCGAGATAGATCATCACGTTCGATGCGGTCCCACTGGCGACGCTCCCGACCAGTACCATGCCGGCTGAAAGCTCGGGCGGCATATGGAACAGCAGCGCCAGCGCCCAGGCGGCGAGAGGCATCACCAGATAGTGAAGAAAAATACCTGCAGCCACCGGCGCCGGGCGCGACAGCACGCGCTTAAAGTCATCCAGTTTCAGATGTACTCCCATTCCGAACATGATTAGCATCAGCAGCGTGGTGACCCATGGCCCGACGGGGGTAAAGGTCGACGGAGTGTAATAAGCCAGAACAGAGAGCAGCAGCGCCCATAACGGGAACAGCCTCGTCAGAGTAGCGAGCATGTTGTTTTCCTTGCGATTAACGCCTCATTCTTCGGGCAACGCGTGCGCAGGCGGTGTCTGTTTCCCCGGGCACGTTGTCTGCTGTGCATCAGGGAGCGTCGCACCGTCCAGTCGCCTGAACGATTGAGGGGGTGTTGTGTTGGTATAGTTATAAAAAAGCCGGGTTCGAGCCCGGCTATAGGTAATATTTATCGCGTGAAGAAATATTATTCAAACAAATTATGATGTAATTTCTGCACGACTTTCTCGGCATCTGCGCCAGGCACCAGGAAGCAGAGGTTATGGCTGGATGCGCCGTAGCAAATCATACGAATATTGAACGGCTCAAGGACGCCGAAAACTTCTTTGCCCACGCCACAGGCGCGCGACAACTCGTTACCGATTAACGCCACCAGCGCCAGATCCTGCTCCACTTCTACGCGGCACAGGGAGGAGAGCTCGGTCAGCAGCGCCTGCGTCAGCAGAGTATCGGTGGCGGAGGTCGAACCGGTGGTATCCATGGTCAACGCAATGCTGACTTCGGAGGTGGTGATCAGATCCACGGAAATATTGTGGCGCGCGAGGATCCCGAACACTTCCGCCAGGAAGCCGCGAGAGTGCAGCATATTCAGGCTATGCAGCGTCAGCAGCGTCTGACGACGGCGCAGGGCCAGCGCCCGGAACAGCGGCGGATTTTCGGTTTTATTGCACACCAGCGTTCCGCCGGCGGTGGGTTCTTTGCTGGAGCCCACAAAGACCGGAATATCGCTACGCACGGCGGGCAACAGGGTGGCCGGATGAAGCACTTTGGCCCCAAAGGTGGCCATTTCTGCCGCTTCGGCAAAGGCGATGACATCAATGCGTTTTGCCGCCGGCGCGACGCGCGGGTCGGTGGTGTAGATACCCGGGACATCGGTCCAGATATCGACACGGCTGGCGTTCAGCGCTTCGCCCAGCAGAGCCGCGGTATAGTCGCTGCCGCCGCGACCCAGGGTTGTCGTACGCCCTTTCGCTTCGCTGCCGATAAAGCCCTGAGTGACCACCAGACCTTCAGCCAGGCGCGGAGTCAGCTGCAGCTGCGTCAGTTCGGCCAGTGCGGCAATGTCTGGCTCGGCGCGGCCGAAGCGATCGTTGGTGCGCATAATTTTACGCACATCGAACCACTGTGACGCGATACCGCGCTCGCGGAGAATTTCGACAAACAGCAGGGTGGACATCAGTTCACCATGGCTGACCAGCTCGTCGGTCAGCGCAGCGGAACTTGCCAGCGCAGCGGCTTCTGCCAGGGTGGTGATATTTTCCAGCAGACGCTCGATCTCTTCGCGAATCACGTTGGGATAGCGCAGACGCTCCAGGATATTGAATTGAATCTGGCGCAGTGACTCGAGCTTTTCAAAACGCTCAGCGGGTTCCAGCCCTTCAGCCAAAGCAACCAAAAGATTGGTCACACCCGCAGAGGCCGATAACACCACGACGCGCGTGTTCTCATCAAGTCGCGCAACATCAACGCTGCGATTCATGGCATCGAAATCGGCAACGCTGGTGCCGCCGAATTTGGCTACAACTAAATCTGTCATAACAACCTCGTGTCAGGGGGGGCCTGACTTATTAAAACGATTCCTGAGTGGGGCTGGGCTGGACACCAACTTACAGTAATAAAATGTCTTAATAAGCCAGGCCAAATTATTCAGCCATGGCACAAGGGAAGAGCGAAAAACAGGGTGGGCGCAGAGCAATAAACAGCTACGATGTCACCCAGAAGTGCTCCACCTTGTAGACCCGCTCCCCGACGTCTTGCGTCAGTTCCTGGGTATGAAACGCCCGACTGCGAACGTTTCTGGTGACAACCCAGGGGATTCAGCCCCTGTGGCCGGTGATGTGCGTACCAGACGCTTTATCACCTCGGCGTTGCTCCCCCTCACGTATTTTCGCCGGACTGGTTCCTCCAATACGGTTACCTGGGCAACGCACCTCTTCTGGCAATTACCGACGTCTTTCACTTTGCCTGGGGGCGCTGGTGATAATCCCCCTGCAATACCCTTTCGCTGTAGCGTGAAATGCGCGAGCAATACAAACCTGCGTAAATGCAGGCAGTGCAGTTATATAAAGGCTTCGGAGTAGGTATGTCAACGTTGCGGTTATGCGGATTTTTCATGCGGGGATGATTAACAGAAAAAAGCCTTATGATGGCTATACTAGTAGAGGCTTTTTGCCCCGAACTGACCCTGTTCCTGACGCGTGTCATAGGCATAACATAAAAATCATCACAATTTTTTGCCGCCGGCGCTACAATCGACCGCAGTCACAATTCTCAAATCAGAAGAGTATTGCTAATGAAAAACATCAACCCAACGCAGACCTCTGCCTGGCAGGCATTACAGAAACACTTTGATGAAATGAAAGACGTCACTATCAGCGAGCTTTTCGCGCAAGACAGCGACCGTTTTTCTAAGTTTTCCGCAACGTTCGACGATCTGATGCTGGTGGATTTTTCCAAAAACCGCATCACCGAAGAGACGCTGAGCAAACTGCAGGATCTGGCGAAAGAGACCGATCTGGCAGGGGCGATCAAGTCCATGTTCTCCGGTGAAAAGATCAACCGCACTGAAGATCGCGCTGTTCTGCACGTTGCTCTGCGCAACCGTAGCAATACTCCGATTATTGTTGATGGCAAAGATGTGATGCCGGAAGTTAATGCTGTTCTCGAAAAGATGAAGCATTTCTCTGAAGCGATCATCTCCGGTAGCTGGAAAGGCTATACCGGTAAAGCGATTACTGACGTAGTGAATATCGGTATCGGCGGTTCTGACCTCGGCCCGTTCATGGTGACCGAAGCGCTGCGTCCGTATAAAAACCACCTCAATATGCACTTTGTATCTAACGTCGATGGCACCCATATCGCCGAAGTGCTGAAAACGGTGAACCCGGAAACCACCCTGTTCCTGGTCGCGTCGAAAACCTTCACCACCCAGGAAACCATGACCAACGCCCACAGCGCGCGCGACTGGTTCCTGGCGACCGCGGGCGATGAGAAGCACGTGGCGAAACACTTCGCCGCACTCTCCACCAATGGCAAAGCGGTGGGCGAGTTCGGTATTGATACTGCCAATATGTTTGAGTTCTGGGACTGGGTTGGCGGCCGTTACTCCCTGTGGTCAGCCATCGGCCTGTCCATTATCCTGTCCGTGGGCTTCGACAACTTTGTTGAGCTGCTCTCCGGCGCGCATGCGATGGATAAACACTTCTCCACCACCGCGCCAGAGAAAAACCTGCCGGTGCTGCTGGCGCTGATCGGTATCTGGTACAACAACTTCTTCGGCGCTGAAACCGAAGCCATTCTGCCCTACGACCAGTACATGCACCGCTTTGCGGCCTACTTCCAGCAGGGCAACATGGAGTCTAACGGCAAATACGTTGACCGTAACGGCAACGCCGTAGATTACCAGACCGGCCCTATCATCTGGGGTGAGCCGGGTACCAACGGCCAGCACGCGTTCTATCAGCTGATCCACCAGGGCACCAAAATGGTACCGTGCGATTTTATCGCCCCGGCCATTACCCATAACCCGCTCTCCGATCACCATCCGAAGCTGCTGTCTAACTTCTTTGCACAGACCGAAGCGCTGGCGTTCGGTAAATCCCGTGAAGCGGTTGAGCAGGAATATCGTGATCAGGGTAAAGATCCGGCAACCCTGGATCACGTGGTGCCGTTCAAAGTGTTCGAAGGCAACCGCCCGACCAACTCCATCCTGCTGCGTGAAATCACCCCGTTCAGCCTGGGCGCGCTGATTGCCCTGTATGAACATAAGATCTTCACCCAGGGCGCGATCCTCAACATCTTCACCTTCGACCAGTGGGGCGTTGAGTTAGGTAAACAGCTGGCAAACCGCATTCTGCCAGAGCTGAAAGATGGCGAAGAAATCAGCAGCCACGACAGCTCGACGAACGGCCTGATTAACCGTTACAAAGCCTGGCGCGCATAATCATGCCCCCGGTCACGGAGCGTTAATCCGCCGCAATAATGCCGACCCCAGGGTCGGCATTTTTTATGGCAGACGGCGCAACAATTTCGCCGGATTACCCGCCCAGACGCCTTTTTCTGTTATCGATTTCGTGACCACGCTGCCCGCGCCAATCACCGCGCCATCGCAGATGCTGACCGCCAGAATGGCCGCGCCGCTGCCGATAGAAACATCGTTCCCAATCGTAATTCGCCCCCAGTTTTCCCGGTTGGCATCGGGACGCCCCTCGCGAAACATATCGTTGGCAAACATCACGCCGTGGCCGATAAAGCAACGCTCGCCGATCGTGACATACTCGCAAATAAAGGTATGGGACTGGATTTTACTGTCGGCGCCGATGCGCGTATTGCCCTGAATTTCGACGAATGGCCCGACGAAGACGTTATCGCCAAGCGTGCAGTCATAGAGGTTGGCAGGTTGATAAATCACCACGTTCTCACCACTGGTGACGTTGCGGATGCCGGTTTCACGAAGAGTGTGCATAGCGCCTCTCAGATAGGTTTGGCCAGAATATGCAGCGTGCTCATCTGGGTAGCGGAGCGGAATACGCTGTCTTTCACATATTGCATACCTGAGCGCTCATAAAAACGCCTGGCGCCGGGATTGCTGGCGAGGACTTCTAACCACAGCCAGTCATCGCCCGCCGCCTTTGCCCGCGCTTCAACGGCGCTAAAAATCTGCTCACCGTAGCCATGTCCTGTTTCAGTTGGCAGTAAATAGAGCTTATGCAGCAACGTGCCGCGCGGACCATCGGGCGCCATCGGCTGATGGCAGCTGTATTTTGCGAAGCCGACAGGATGCCGGGCTTCGGCAATCAGCCAGCAGCTGCGCTCATCGCTGAGGCTGTGGTGAAGGGCGGGCAGGGAGTACTCCTGCTGGAGGAAGTGCGCCAGCTCGCTGGCGCTGTGCCAGAGGTGGGCGAAGTGGTGGCGATAGCTGGCGTTCCCCATTTCACTCAGCAGGGGAGCGTCTTCCCGTTGCGCCGTACGTATTGTCAGCATTGCTGTATCCTTTTTAACCCGCCAGTCTGGCAAGTGATTGTTACATTTGACGCAACAGACGCAAAAAGTTAACGAATAATATCGATCTGGATCACGTTTTTGCGTTATACAGATCGGCAGGAATAACGAATATAAGAGGTGTGCCTATGCCGTCGGTCTATCGTCCGTTGGTCAATTTTGTGGCGACCGCCATGCAGGCGGTTTTGAATCTGGCGCTGCTGTGCCTGGGGGTCATCCTGGTGGTTTTCCTCGGGAAAGAGACGTTCCATCTGGCGCATGTCCTGTTTACTCCGGAACCGGTCAGTAAGTACAAGCTGGTCGAAGGGCTGGTGGTCTATTTTCTCTATTTCGAATTTATCGCGCTGATTGTGAAGTACTTTGAGTCGGGCTTTCACTTTCCGCTGCGCTATTTTGTCTATATCGGTATTACGGCGATTGTGCGTCTGATTATTGTCGATCACGAATCGCCCATGGCGGTGCTTATCTATTCGGCAGCGATCCTGATTCTGGTGATTACGCTGTGGCTGTGTAACTCCAACCGCCTGAAACGCGAATAAAAAAAAGCGGCCTTCAGAGGCCGCTGACCAACAGTCACAAAACTTAATTTATGTAGGGTCCAGTTGAGGATAGCAGTGGCATTTGCCTTACTTTTTCAGCTGAGGGCGGTAGTTGCCGTACCCGGTTGGGGTTCGTGTACAGCAACTAAAGCACCATCCCTCCGCTGAAATTTGGGGCGGGTATAACGATGAAACTTAACCTTTCACCCCGCCTGCCGTCAGGCCGTTAACCAGCCAGCGCTGGGCCAGCAGGAAGACAACCGTAATCGGAATGGCGGAGAGCACCGCCGCGGCGGCAAAGTCGCCCCACAGATAGTTCTGCGGGTTGAGATACTGTTGCATACCGACGGCCAGGGTATAGCTGTTCACATCGCGCAGCAGCAGCGAGGCCACCGGTACTTCGGTAATCGCGGCAATGAACGACAGAATAAATACGACGGCCAGAATCGGTACCGACAGCGGCAGCAGGACCAGACGGAAGGCCTGCCACGGCGTCGCGCCATCCAGCGCCGCCGCTTCTTCCAGCGAGCCATCGATAGTTTCGAAGTAGCCCTTAATCGTCCAGACGTGCAGCGCAATTCCGCCCATATAGGCGAAGATGACGCCGCCATGGGTGTTCAGGCCGACGAACGGTAAATACTGGCCGAGGCGGTCAAACAAGGCGTATAACGCCACCAGCGACAGCACCGCCGGGAACATCTGGAAAATCAACATCCCTTTCAGCAGGGTCGCTTTGCCCGGGAAGCGCATACGGGCGAAGGCATAGGCGCAGGTCGTGGACAGCGCCACGATACCGATGGCGGTGATCCCGGCCACTTTCACCGAGTTCCACAACCACAGCAGAACCGGGAAAGGTGGCGGGGTGACGCGGCCGTCAGCGTGTTCAACGCTGAAGCCCAGCGCCAGCCGCCAGTGCTCCCAGGAGATTTGGTCCGGGATCAGGCTACCGGTGGCGAAGTTACCCTCGCGCAGAGAGATAGCAATAACCATCAGCAGCGGGAACATAATCGCCGCGATGAAAACCAGCAGCAGGAGGTGCGTGGTGAGTAAACGCAGCTTCTGAGATTTGGGTTGTACCATAGCCATGTTCAGAGCCCTCCTTAGTCGAATTTCATTCGTGTGGCTTTCAGGTTAACAATCGCCAGTACGCCCACCAGCAGGAAGATCAGGGTGGCGATAGCTGCCGCCAGACCGAAGTCCTGACCGCCGCCGCCTTCGAAGGCGATACGGTAGGTGTAGCTGACCAGCAGGTCGGTATAGCCGGCCGGCGTGGTGGTGCCGAGACGGTCCGGACCGCCGTTGGTTAACAGCTGAATCAACACGAAGTTGTTAAAGTTGAAGGCGAAGCTGGCGATCATCAGCGGCGTCAGCGGCTTAATCAGCAGCGGCAGCGTAATCTTAAAGAAGTTCTGGAACGGACCGGCGCCGTCCATTGCCGATGCTTCGTACAGGTCGTCAGGGATAGCTTTCAGCAGGCCCATGCACAGAATCATCATGTACGGGTAGCCCAGCCAGGTGTTGACGATAACGATCATCGAACGCGCGGTGGTCGGGTCGCTGAACCAGGCCGGTTTGATGCCGAACAGCGCGCTGAGCATCATATTGATTTCACCAAAGCTCTGGTTGAACAGCCCTTTGAAAATCAGAATCGAGATAAACGACGGTACGGCGTAAGGCAGAATCAGCAGAACACGGTAAATCGCTTTACCTTTCAAAGACTCCCACTGTACGAGGCAGGCGAGGATCATGCCTACGGCCACGGTCAGAATCACCGTCAGAACTGAGAAGACCACCGTCCAGACGAAGATAGCGAAGAACGGTTTCTGAATTCCTTCGTCGGTAAAGACGCGGGTGAAGTTATCCCAGCCGATCCCGACGGTGTAACCCGGGCTCAGCTTCTCAACGCCCCAGCTACCGTCAGCGTTGATGGACTGGTAGAAACCGACGTCATTGTTCGGACGATATTTTACGCCGCTCTGATTGTTGGCCAGCGTGCCATCATTCGCCAGCGTGTACAGCGGCTGGGTACCGGAGAACTGGCGCAGTGAGCTCATGATCACTTTGCTGTCGTCAGGCAGGATGGCGGTCAATTGGTTCAGCGCGGTGCGGTTTTGGGTGATGATACGCAGGTTCGCGCGTTCGCCTTCCGGCAGCGCTTCACCTTCTTTTAAGGCCAGTTTCTGCTCGCCGCCGAGTTTAAAGGCATCGGAGACGTAATTTTTGCCGCTGTCGCCATCGGTCAGCGCCAGTTTCCACTCATCTCCCGCCGGGAACAGCGAGAAGTTGTAGGATTTACCGGCCTGGAAGGAGCGATCCATCAGCACTTCCTGAGCGCGCTCAAAGGTCAGCTGGTTGGTGCTGCTGTAGTTGGTGAAGGCGATGGCGATGGTGCAGACCAGCGGGAACAGGACGAACAGCCCCATCCCGGCGAGACCCGGGTAGACATAGCGCCAGGCATAAGCCTTGCGGTTGGTAAAGATATACAGGCCAGCTGAGCTTAAAATCAGCGTCAGGATGGCAAACAGGTACTCCCCCTGGGCGTACATCAAAACGACAAGGTAACCCACCAGCAGGCACAGCAAGCCAATCACAGACCATGTCAGCTGCGGGCTTTGCCACCAGTGTTTCTTTTTAACGACATCCATGGGGATCATCCTCTACAGCGGTGAAAACTTATTTGTCAGGCCGCGCTTACGCTCGCCTGACCTACGGCCCAGGCCGTAGTGGTAGGGCGGGTAGCTAAGCGCCACCCGCCATTTTCTTATTTAGTGATACGAGACTGTGCGTCTTTCAGCGCGGCATCGACGGTCTGACGACCGCTAGCTGCGTTGATAACCGCGGTACGTACGGCATACCAGAAGGCGGACATCTGCGGGATGTTCGGCATAATTTCGCCTTTCTGGGCGTTCGCCATGGTTGCAGCGATACGCGGATCTTTCTCCAGTTTTTCCTGGAAGGATTTCAGAGCAACGGCGCCCAGCGGTTTGTCCTTGTTCACTTCGTCCAGACCCTGGTCGGTCAGCAGGTAGTTTTCGAGGAACTCTTTCGCCAGTTCTTTGTTCGGGCTGGCGGCGTTGATACCGGCGCTCAGGACGCCGACAAACGGTTTAGACGCTTTGCCTTTGAAGGTTGGCAGCAGCGTGACGCCATAGTTGACCTTGCTCTTATCGATATTCGACCATGCCCACGGACCGTTGATGGTCATCGCGGTTTCGCCTTTGTTGAATGCGGCTTCAGCGATGGAGTAATCGGTATCGGCATTCATGTGTTTATTCTTGATGAGGTCAACCAGGAAGGTCAGACCGGCTTTTGCGCCAGCGCTGTCTACGCCCACGTTTTTGACGTCATACTTGCCGTTTTCAAATTTGAACGCATATCCGCCGTCAGCGGCAATCAGCGGCCAGGTGAAGTACGGTTCTTGCAGGTTGAACATCAGCGCACTCTTACCTTTCGCTTTCAGTTCTTTATCCAGCGCCGGGATCTCTTCCCAGGTTTTCGGCGGATTCGGTACCAGGTCTTTGTTGTAAATCAGCGACAGCGCTTCAACCGCGATAGGGTAGGCGATCAGTTTGCCGTTATAGCGTACGGCGTCCCAGGTAAACGGATAGAGTTTGTCCTGGAAAGCTTTGTCCGGGGAGATTTCAGCCAGCAGGCCAGATTGCGCATAGCCACCGAAACGGTCATGAGCCCAGAAGATGATGTCCGGGCCGTCGCCAGTCGCCGCGACCTGCGGGAATTTCTCTTCCAGCTTATCCGGGTGTTCGATGGAAACTTTAATGCCGGTATCTTTTTCAAACTTCTTACCCACTTCGGCGAGACCGTTATAGCCTTTGTCGCCGTTAATCCAGATGACCAGCTTACCTTCTTCAATTTTGGCGAGGGCAGAGGCGGAAAACATCATCGTAGTCAATGCAGACAACGCGAGGATGCGAGCGCCGGTTTTGATTTTCATATACCAGTCCTTTTTGGTGATGTGCTCGTGGATACACTTAGGTGGCTTAACGGTGATGAGTTTCCTTTTTTAACAACCCCTTTCCATCCTCCCTATGTCTACGCCCCACCCGTGGTTTGTGTGATCTGCATTGCAGAAATGCCCGTATTGGGGTCTGGAGCACATAAAAACGGGGCCATTTTTGCTACCTGCATCACGAAAATGGCTTTGCCACGCCATCCCCCGCAGCGAGGGGCAATCTCTCATCCTCCCGTCTCCTCCCCCATAAAAAAGGCGGGGGTGGAGGATTCACCAGGTTAATGAATGCCGCATAGTCAGCCCATCTTGAATGTGTCTTTTAGTGACAGGTTGTAACGAAGGGAGATGGGGATGGCGAGCGTACAGCTGCGAAATATAACGAAAGCCTGGGGTGACGTGGTGGTGTCGAAAGATATCAATCTCGACATCCAGGAAGGGGAGTTCGTGGTGTTTGTCGGGCCATCGGGCTGCGGCAAATCAACCCTGCTGCGTATGATTGCCGGGCTGGAAACCATAACCAGCGGTGATTTATTTATTGGTGACGCGCGAATGAACGATATCCCTCCGGCCGAACGCGGTATCGGGATGGTGTTCCAGTCTTATGCGCTTTACCCTCATCTGTCCGTTGCGGAAAACATGTCTTTCGGCCTCAAGCTGGCCGGTGCTAAAAAAGATTTAATTAACCAGCGCGTCACTCAGGTTGCGGAAGTTCTGCAGCTGGCGCATCTGCTGGAGCGTAAGCCGAAGGCATTATCCGGTGGACAGCGTCAGCGTGTGGCGATTGGCCGTACCCTGGTTGCTGAACCCCGCGTATTCCTGCTCGACGAACCACTTTCTAACCTCGATGCCGCGCTGCGCGTGCAGATGCGTATCGAAATCTCCCGTCTGCATAAGCGTCTTGGGCGCACGATGATCTACGTTACCCACGATCAGGTCGAAGCGATGACGCTGGCCGACAAAATTGTGGTGCTGGACGCCGGCCGCGTTGCGCAGGTCGGGAAACCGCTGGAACTGTATCACTACCCGGCCGATCGCTTTGTTGCGGGCTTTATTGGTTCGCCAAAGATGAACTTCCTGCCGGTAAAAGTGACTGCAACCGCCATTGAGCAGGTTCAGGTAGAACTGCCGAACCGCCAGCACGTCTGGCTGCCGGTGGACAGCGCCCGCGTTCAGGTTGGCGCCAATATGTCCTTAGGCATCCGCCCGGAACATCTGCTGCCCAGCGATATCGCCGACGTCACTCTGGAAGGGGTCGTTCAGGTGGTTGAGCAGCTTGGTCACGAAACACAAATTCATATCCAGATCCCCGCCATCCGTCAAAACCTGGTTTACCGCCAGAACGACGTGGTGTTGGTAGAAGAGGGAGCCACATTCGCTATCGGTTTGCCACCAGAGCGCTGCCATTTATTCCGTGAGGATGGTACGGCGTGTCGTCGGTTGCATAAAGAGCCGGGCGTGTAAGGCTTCCCATTAAAAAAAACACGAACCCCATAGTGCGCTGCAACCAGGCATAACGACGGGCGAAGTGTTCAAAGAAAAGCAATGATCTCAGGAGATAGAATGATGATTACTCTGCGCAAACTTCCACTGGCGGTCGCCGTCGCGGCAGGCGTTATGTCTGCTCAGGCGCTGGCCGTTGATTTCCACGGTTATGCTCGTTCCGGTATCGGCTGGACCGGTAGCGGCGGTGAACAACAGTGCTTCCAGGCAACCGGTGCTCAAAGTAAATACCGTCTTGGTAACGAATGTGAAACCTATGCGGAATTAAAACTGGGTCAGGAAGTATGGAAAGAAGGTGATAAGAGCTTCTACTTCGATACTAACGTTGCCTACTCCGTATCGCAGCAAAATGACTGGGAATCCACCAGCCCGGCATTCCGTGAAGCCAACGTGCAGGGTAAAAACCTGATCGACTGGCTGCCAGGATCCACCATCTGGGCCGGTAAGCGCTTCTACCAGCGTCATGACGTCCATATGATCGACTTCTACTACTGGGATATCTCCGGTCCTGGTGCGGGTCTTGAAAACATCGATGTTGGCTTCGGTAAACTCTCTCTGGCTGCGACCCGTTCTTCTGAATCTGGCGGCTCTGCGACCTTCGCCGATCGTGATGCGCTGGGTAACCGCGTATATGACAACATCGTTCCGAACGACGTCTTCGACGTGCGTTTAGCACAGATGGAAATCAACCCGGGCGGTACTCTGGAACTGGGTGTTGACTACGGTCATACCAACGTTCCGGATAATTACTACCTGCAGCCAGACGCGTCTAAAGATGGCTGGATGTTCACCGCTGAACACACCCAGAGCATCCTGAAAGGCTACAACAAGTTTGTTCTGCAGTACGCCACCGACGCGATGACCTCTAACGGTAAAGGCGTTCCGCAGGGCGGCAGCATCAACAACGACGGTTCCATGTGGCGCGTGCTTGACCACGGTGCAGTCTCTCTGGCTGACGATTGGGACATGATGTACGTGGCGATGTACCAGGATATCAACCTGGACAACAACAACGGCACCAAATGGTGGACCGTCGGCGTACGTCCTATGTACAAATGGACGCCGATCATGAGCACCCTGCTGGAAGTCGGCTACGACAACGTGAAGTCGCAGAAAACTGGCGACAGCAACAACCAGTACAAAATTACCCTGGCGCAACAGTGGCAGGCGGGCGACAGCATCTGGTCCCGTCCGGCAATTCGTCTGTTCGCAACCTACGCCAAGTGGGATGAGAAATGGGGCTACGCGAACGGTGATTCCGGTGCGGGCTACACCTCCGGCGTTGCGTACAACGACACTTCTGCGAAGACCTTCAGCCGTGGCGATAGCGACGAGTGGACCTTCGGTGCCCAGATGGAAATCTGGTGGTAATCCAACCTGACGTGTGATGACCAAAAAAGAGGGGCGCAAGCCCCTCTATCTTCGGCTCAGCGGGCTATTGCCTGGCTACCGCTTGGCCATCGGAATTGAGGTGATAACAATGAAAATGAAGAAAAGTCTCGTTGCCCTCTGCCTGTCCGCCGGCCTGCTGGCCAGCGTACCCGCAGTCAGTTTTGCCGATGTGAATTTCGTGCCGCAGAATACTTCTGCCGCACCGACCATTCCTGCTTCCGCGTTACAACAGCTAACCTGGACGCCGGTCGACCAATCGAAAACGCAAACCACAAAGTTAGCGACGGCTGGCCAGTCGCTGAATATCCCCGGCATCGTCGGCCCCGTGGCGGCCTACAGCGTCCCGGCAAATATCGGTGAGCTGACCCTGACCCTGACCAGTGAAGTGAATAAGCAAACCAGCGTTTATGCGCCAAATGTGCTGATTCTTGACCAGAATATGACGCCATCGGCGTTTTTCCCAAGCAGCTACTTCACCTATCTGGAGCCGGGCGTGATGAGCTCGGATCGCCTGGAAGGGGTGATGCGCCTGACTCCGGCTTTAGGTCAGCAAAAAATCTATGTGCTGGTCTTTACTACCCCGCAGGATTTGCAGCAGACCACCAAATTAATCGATCCGGCGAAGGCCTACGCCAAAGGCACAGGTAATGCGGTGCCGGATATTCCGGACCCGATTGCCAAACATACCACCGAAGGTACCCTGGGTCTGAAGGTGAAAACTTCTTCCGGCTCCAGCGTGCTGGTTGGGCCGCTGTTTGGCTCCTCCGGCCCGGGCCCAGTGACCGTCGGTAATACCGCGGCTCCGGTCTACAACGCGCCAGCCGCCGCGCCGGCCGTTGCTCCAGCTGCGGCGCCAGCGCCGGCTGCGAAGAGCGAACCGATGCTTGACGATACGGAAACTTACTTTAACAACGGCATCAAGCAGGCGGTTGCGAAAGGTGATATCGATAAAGCCCTTAAACTGATGAACGAAGCTGAGCGCCTCGGCTCGAAATCTGCTCGTTCCACCTTTATCAGCAGTGTAAAAGGCAAGGGGTGATCGTCTCCCCACAATGCTGATGTTTAGGCACAGCCTTTAGGTGCGTCCGCCTGGACGCACCTTTTTTTATCGCGTGGCGGCTGCTGTTGCATGGCTGTTACGCCGATGATCGTATCTTGACGCTTTGCCCGCCCTGACTGGCTTATTCTGCGATACAATGCTGCTACGTTATGTAACGGAGAATCAGGCATGTCACATCCTGCGCTTACGCAACTGCGTGCGCTGCGCTATTTTGCCGCGATACCCCCGCTGGAACCGCACCTGCGCGACTGGCTGTTGCTGGAAGACTCAATGACTCAACGCTTTGAGCAACAAGGGAAAAAGGTCAGTGTTAATCGAGTCAACGAGGGTTTCGTCGGCCGGGAAGCGCTGGTGGGTGAAGAGGCGTTGCTGCCGGATGAAGCGCGTTACTGGCTGCGGGAAATCATACTTTGCGCCAATGGTGAACCCTGGCTCGCTGGCCGAACGGTCGTGCCTGAGTCGACGCTGTGCGGCCCGGAACTGGCCCTGCAGCAGTTGGGGCAGACGCCGCTGGGGCGTTATTTGTTCACGTCATCGACATTAACCCGCGATTTTATTGAAATTGGGCGCACAGCAGAGCTGTGGGGGCGTCGTTCTCGCCTGCGGCTGAGCGGTAAACCGCTGCTGCTGACAGAACTTTTTCTGCCTGCGTCGCCGCTGTATTAAGAGGAAAAGAAAATGGAGAGGAGTCTGGCGCAGAATAAGCTGTTGGCGTTTCATCGCCTGATGCGTACTGACAAACCCATTGGCGCGCTGCTGTTGCTGTGGCCGACGCTGTGGGCACTGTGGGTGGCGACGCCGGGGATTCCGCCGCTGTGGATTCTGGCCGTTTTTGTCGCCGGCGTCTGGCTGATGCGCGCCGCCGGTTGCGTGGTGAATGATTACGCCGACCGAAAGTTTGACGGCCATGTTAAACGCACCGCCCGCCGCCCGCTGCCCAGCGGCGATGTCTCGGAGAAAGAGGCCCGGATTCTGTTTGCCGTGCTGGTTGTGCTTTCGTTCCTGCTGGTGCTGACCTTAAACACCATGACCATCCTGCTGTCGGTGGCGGCGCTGGCGCTGGCGTGGGTGTATCCGTTTATGAAACGCTATACCCACTTGCCGCAGGTGGTGCTGGGCGCGGCGTTCGGCTGGTCGATTCCGATGGCCTTCTCGGCGGTGAGCGAAGCGTTGCCGTTAAGCTGCTGGCTGATGTTCCTCGCCAATATTTTGTGGGCGGTGGCTTACGATACCCAGTACGCGATGGTCGACAGGGACGATGACGTCAAAATCGGGATTAAATCAACGGCGATCTTGTTCGGCGAACATGACCGTACCATTATCGGTATATTGCAGATTGGGGTGCTGGTACTGCTGGCCGCCATCGGCTGGCTGAACGGGCTGCACTGGGAATATTACTGGTCGCTGTTTATCGCCGCAGGGCTGTTTTTCTGGCAGCAGAAGCTGATTTTCCGTCGCGAACGGGACGACTGCTTTAAAGCGTTTTTAAATAATAACTACGTCGGACTGGTGGTGTTTCTCGGTCTGGCGATGAGCTATCTGCAGTAGTCTCTTCCTTTCCCCCGGCATGCGGCGCAAACGCCATAGCCGGGGGAGAGGAAAGCCTGTCTCAGTCGTTACGCTTCATCCTGCGTGACGCTTTCAATCGTCAAGCGCACATCCGACGTAATCAGATCGGCCAGCATCTGGTAGACCTTCAGCGTCTCTGCCGGCTCAGCATCGCCGGTGTCGCTGATATAGCCCTCATCGCGCAGCGTCAGCACTAACGTACTGAATACCGCTTTATCGAAGAACTCCGGCGCGTTGATACCGTGCAGCACCGACAGACGCTGCGCCACCGTGCGGCTCTCTTTCTCCAGAGAACTGCGGTTGATGGACGGGTTCGCGCTCAGCAGCCAGAAGGTAATGGCGTAGCGCTGGAGCGTCTCGCGCGCGCCTGCGGCCAGCAGCTGCAAGGAACGGGAGTGGGACGGATTGATGCTGATTGCCTCATCGCTCAGGACAATCAGCCCCTGACGCTGCATTTCCGCCGCCAGGGCATCGATGACGCCAGCCAGCTCTGCTTTTTCCCAGCGCAGGAATAGCTCGGCCTTCAGCAGCGGATAGAACATCTCAACGTGACGCAGCACTTCCGCGCGGGTGATACGACGATGCTGGGTAATGATCGCCGCCAGCAGCGACGGCAGCATCAGCATATGGGCGATGTTGTTGCGGTAGTAGGTCATCAGCACCGCCTGCTCGCGCGGCAGAATGATGATATCGCCGATGGTATCTTTCTCGACCTCGAACTTATTCATCTTCAGCGCGTGGTCAATCAGCTCGCTGGCGGAGGCCGTCGGCGTGGTCGCATCCGGGGAGTACGGTACGTTGCGCAGCAGATCGAGGTAGCACTCCAGCTGTTGCGTCAGCTGTTCGCGGGTCAACGAGCGCTGACGAGAGGCCAGCAGCGCGGTGCAGCACAGGTTCATGGCGTTGGCCGCGCCGGCGTTGTTGATGCGCACCATCAGGTCGGAAGCAATATTGTTGACCGTCGGCGTCAGCCACGATGGGCGAACCGCTTCGATCGGATCGATAGACTCACGCCATTCCGGAACATGCTGGTTCAGGTAAGTCATCAGCGGCAGAGGTTCGCCAAAGTTAACATAGCCCTGACCGAGGTTACGCAGCTTGCTCAGGCCGCGCAGCATCTGCGGCAGACTCTCTTTTTCTTTCGTCGCACCGCGCAGCTCTTTGGCGTAGGTGCCCACTTCCATCACGTGCTCGTAACCGATGTAGATAGGCACCAGCGTGATCGGTCGGGTCCCGCCGCGCAGCATGGCCTGGATGGTCATCGACAGGGTACCGGTTTTCGGATCCAGCAGACGGCCGGTACGCGAGCGGCCCCCTTCAACGAAGTACTCCACGGAGTAACCCCGGCTGAACAACTCGCCGAGATATTCGCGGAACACCGTTGAATAGAGCTTATTGCCCTTAAAGGTACGACGAATAAAGAATGCGCCACCGCGGCGGAAAATGGGGCCTGCTGGCCAGAAGTTCAGGTTGATACCGGCGGCAATATGCGGCGGCACCAGCCCCTGGTGATACAGCACGTAGGAGAGCAGCAGGTAGTCCATATGGCTACGATGGCACGGTACGTAGACAATCTCGTGCCCTTCATGGGCCAACTGACGTACGCGCTCGGCGTTGTGGACGTTGATCCCCTGATAGAGACGGTTCCAGGTAAAACCGAGAACGCGGTCGGTCAGGCGAATCATCTCATAAGAGAAGTTCGCGGCGATCTCTTCCATCAGCGCGATGGCGTTTTGCTGCGCCTTCTCATGGGAGATTTTCTTGCTGCGCGCTTCATCTTCTACCGCGCGGGCGATGGCTTTGGATGCCAGCAGCTTATTGAACAGGTCCTGACGCGCCGGCAGACGTGGGCCGACGGCTGCCAGACGCTGGCGGGCGAAGTGCATACGCGCGACGCGGGCCAGCTTCTGGGCGATAATTTTATCGGTGCCGTGTTCGGTGGCCATTCTGCGCAGAGAAACCGGCGGCGAGAAACGGACAAAGCTGTCGCGTCCCAGCCACAGAACGGCGAAGAACTTCTGAATGCCATTCAGCATGCGCAGCGGCGGGTTAACTTCGCCTTTTTCGCGCCCAGGCGCACGCCCAAACATCACCGACACCGGCACCATTTGCACGTCCAGGTCAGGATGGTTGCGGTGCAGATCCAGGTAGTCGTGGAACAGCTTAATCGACTCTTCTTTCGGCGCGTAGTAGGTAAAGACGCGCGGGCCGCCGTGGATAAAGACGTAGCGCGGCAGCAGCGCGCCGTCGATTTCCAGCGGTTCAAGCGGATCGGGTAAATCGTGCTCCAGGCACTGAGCGCGCAGGGTCAGCAGGTCCGCCTTTGAATTATAAGGCAGGACGTACATGATAGGACGCGAGGTATCCAGCCCTAATTCCTGAGCAGGTTCTGCGGGAATAGACTTGCTTTTTACCAGCACCCGTAATGGTAAATTCAGTAATTTATAGTAAATTCGTTGCCAGCCGGACATAAACGATGTGAAGCCTCTGGTTAATCATGCAAATGCGCGGCAAGAATAACAGAAAGCGCGCAAAATTTCCGTTGCCACGCGGCAAACGCGTACACTCATTGACGTCATTTACATAAAAAGGTTCTTTTGATGGCCAATAATACCACTGGGTTAACCCGAATCATTAAAGCGGCAGGTTATTCCTGGAAAGGGTTCCGTGCGGCATGGATAAATGAGGCCGCATTTCGTCAAGAAGGCATCGCCGCCATTGTTGCTGTAGCGATCGCCTGCTGGCTGGACGTCGACGCCATCACGCGTGTGCTGCTGATAGGCTCGGTCCTGATAGTGATGATAGTCGAAATTCTTAATAGCGCGATTGAGGCGGTGGTGGACCGTATTGGCCCGGAACATCATGAGCTGTCCGGTCGGGCGAAAGATATGGGGTCTGCGGCGGTGCTGCTGGCCATTGCGATCGCGCTGATCACCTGGGCGCTCTTACTGTGGGCTCGCTATCACTGAGCGGCCACGTGGTGAGATATTCCGCTTTGCGATGTCTTCCCGGCGATCGGGCGAACCCGATGAGCTTTTGCCCGGCCGGCGACAATCACCCCTGGCGCCATGGGCTATCGGGGACGCAAAATGGAAAGAATCTCCTGATTTTTGTGTGAAATTTGATTCCAAAATCACCGTTAGCTGTATATACTCACAGCATAACTGTATATACACCCAGGGGGCGGGATGAAAGCGTTAACGACCAGGCAGCAAGAGGTGTTTGATCTCATTCGGGATCACATCAGCCAGACGGGCATGCCGCCGACGCGTGCGGAAATTGCTCAGCGCTTGGGGTTCCGTTCCCCAAACGCGGCGGAAGAACACCTGAAAGCGCTGGCGCGTAAGGGCGCGATCGAGATTATCTCCGGCGCCTCCCGGGGGATTCGCCTGCTGACGGAAGAAGAACCAGGTCTACCGTTGATTGGACGCGTGGCGGCCGGTGAGCCGCTGCTGGCTCAGCAGCATATCGAAGGCCACTTCCAGGTCGATCCGGCGATGTTCAAGCCGAATGCCGACTTTTTGCTGCGGGTTAGCGGTATGTCAATGAAAGATATCGGTATTCTCGATGGCGATCTGCTGGCGGTCCATAAAACTCAGGATGTACGCAACGGCCAGGTTGTCGTGGCGCGTATTGACGAAGAGGTCACCGTTAAGCGTCTTAAAAAGCAGGGCAACATCGTCGAACTCCTGCCAGAAAACAGCGAATTTTCCCCTATCGTGGTGAATCTACGCGAGCAAAATTTCACTATTGAAGGGCTGGCCGTTGGCGTGATTCGTAACGGTGAGTGGCTGTAACACCTTCCCCACGCAGCATCGTCTGATGCATGATGCTGCGCTGTCTCCTCCCGGTCAGGCTCTTTCTCATGTTCTTTAACGCCGCTGATAAGGCCCTGTGGCGCCTGGCGCTACCCATGATTTTCTCCAATATCACCGTTCCGCTGCTGGGACTGGTGGATACCGCCGTGATTGGTCATCTCGACAGCCCGGTTTACCTCGGCGGTGTCGCGGTCGGCGCGACGGCCACCAGTTTTCTCTTTATGCTGCTGCTTTTCCTGCGGATGAGTACCACCGGACTGACGGCACAGGCCTTTGGCGCAAAAGATCCTCTCCGCCTGGCGCGGGCGCTGGTGCAGCCGCTGGGGCTGGCAACAGGTGCCGGCCTGCTGATTGTGCTTTTCCGAACCCCGCTTATCGATCTGGCGTTGCATATTGTTGGCGGCAATGAAGCGGTGCTGGAGCAGGCGCGGCGCTTTCTCGACATCCGCTGGCTGAGCGCGCCGGCATCGCTGGCAAACCTGGTGCTGCTCGGTTGGCTGTTGGGCGTACAGTATGCCCGGGCGCCGGTGATTTTGCTGATTGTCGGCAACCTGCTGAATATCGTGCTCGATCTGTGGCTGGTGATGGGCCTGCATCTGAACGTGCAGGGTGCCGCGCTGGCGACGGTCACCGCCGAATATGTCACCTTTATCATCGGGCTGCTGATGGCAAGACGCGTGCTGGCGCTACGCGGTGTGTCATTTGCCCTGCTCAAGCGCGCGTGGCGCGGAGATATGCGCCGCTTGCTGGCGCTCAATCGCGATATCATGCTGCGCTCTCTGCTGCTTCAGCTCTGCTTTGGTGCGGTGACCGTTTTCGGCGCTCGTCTTGGCGGCGAGATCGTTGCCGTCAACGCGCTCCTGATGACCATGTTGACCTTTACCGCCTATGCCCTGGATGGTTTTGCTTATGCCGTGGAAGCGCACTCCGGGCAGGCTTACGGCGCGCGTGACGGTAGCCAGCTGCTTGAGGTCTGGCGAGCGGCCTGCCGTCAGTCGGGAATGGTGGCGCTGGCCTTTGCGGCGACCTATGCCGTGGCGGGACAGCAGATTGTCGCCCTGTTGACCTCGCTGCCCTCGCTTCAGCTGCTTGCCGATCGCTACCTGATCTGGCAGATCGTGCTGCCGGTGATTGGCGTGTGGTGTTATTTGCTGGATGGCATGTTCATCGGCGCGACGCGCGGGGCTGAGATGCGCAACAGCATGGCGGTGGCGGCGGCGGGGTTTGCCCTGACGCTACTGACGCTACCGGTCCTCGGCAACCACGCGCTATGGCTGGCGCTGGCGGTTTTCCTCGCGCTGCGCGGTCTGTCGCTGGCGGTCATCTGGCGGCGACACTGGCGGCGTGGCACCTGGTTTTCGTAGTGATTTTTGATATGTAATTGGTTAAAGATTCCGAATAATAAATTCAACTCAGAATTCTTATCTATAGTTAATACTATGTCCGGCACACAGCGGGCTGTTAACTCACCGAACGATGAGGATTGAATTATGAACAAAGACGAAATCGGCGGTAACTGGAAACAGTTGAAAGGTAAAGCGAAAGAGAAATGGGGCAAGCTGACCGATGACGATATGACCGTCATTGAGGGTAAGCGTGACCAGCTGGTCGGTAAAATCCAGGAGCGTTATGGATACGCCAAAGATCAGGCGGAGAAAGAAGTGTCTGACTGGGAACGAAAAAACGATCACCGCTGGTAGCGGTGAGTGTTAACGAATTAACCCTTTGTTATTGCCTGCCTGATGGTACACGGAGGTACCGGCAACCTCGATTCCCGCTGCGGCGATAGCCTCAGCGGGCTTTCTTTTTAATCTGAATGGTATGGTCGTGATGGCAGTGTCCCGGGGTGCTACAGGCTTCGACCTCGACACAACCTGCGCACAGGCCGTGCGCCTCAATCACATTGTGGCGTAGCGCAAAACCCATTCTCGCCGCCAGCGTATGCATGATGTCTTCAACGCCTTCGGCACACTCTTCCGTGACCACGCCGCAGCGGTCGCAGATAAACATGGCTGAGCTATGGGTCGGCTGATCGAAAAGATGGCACAGTACGTAGCTGTTGGTCGATTCCACCTTGTGCACGAACCCCTGTTCCAGCAGAAACTCCAGCGCCCGGTAGACCGTCGGCGGTTTTGCCTGCGGCTCTTTCTCACGCAGCAGGTCGAGCAGATCATACGCGCTAATCGCCCCTTGCTGGAGGCTCATCAAACGCAACACTTCCAGGCGCTGCGGAGTCAGGCGCACGCCGCGCTGTGCGCAGAGCTTTTCAGCATGCGCTAACATTTCTTGCGAAGTGGTCTTATTCATGAGCATCCTCTGGTTGCGTGAGTCTGAAGTTGTTACTTTATCACGATCCAGGCAAAACGCCGAGAACCGGCGGCTTGTGCTATACCTGATGCATCTCATTTTCGGGAGAAAACGATGAAAAGACCTGATTGCATTCGACATTGGCGCGAACTGGAAGGTCCAGATGATGCCACTTATCCCAATAACCCGGAGCGTTTTTCCATCGGCGCGCCGCTGGCACGGGGGTTAAGGCTCAACCGGCTGGGTATTCATCATGAACGTTTGCCCCCGGGCCGCCGCACCTCTTATCCCCACGCTGAAAGTGATGAGGAGGAGTTTATCTATGTGCTGGATGGCTACCCTGAAGTCTGGATTAACGGCTATCTGTGGAAGCTTGAGCCGGGCGACAGCGTCGGTTTTCCGGCCGGAACCGGAGTGTGTCACACTTTTTTGAATAATACCGACCAGGAAGTTCGCTTATTAGTGGTGGGGGAGTCGAACAAGAAATTTAACCGCATCTACTATCCGCTGAACCCGGAATATGCCGCCACGCGTCAGGATCGCTGGGTCGATCATCCGCCGCAATTTTTCGGCCCGCACGATGGTAAACCGCGCAGGCGCTAGTCTGTCCGGCAGAGGCACAGCACCCGTCGCGCTGCTATGCCTCTGTGATTTATCTTTGTGCTATAGTAGCGCCCCTTTTTACCCGGATGCCTGTTTATCGCCATGATGCCAGAATCAACATCTCACGCTTTTGCCGCCCATCGTTTTTCCATCGCGCCGATGCTCGACTGGACAGACCGGCACTGTCGCTATTTCCTGCGCCTGCTGTCGCGCCATACGCTGCTGTATACCGAAATGGTGACGACCGGAGCGATTATTCATGGCAAAGGCGACTATCTGGCCTATAGCGAAGAAGAGCATCCGCTGGCTCTGCAGCTGGGCGGCAGCGATCCTGCTGCGCTCGCCCAGTGTGCGAAACTGGCGGAGGCGCGCGGTTACGATGAGATCAACCTCAACGTCGGCTGTCCGTCCGACCGCGTGCAAAACGGGATGTTCGGCGCCTGCCTGATGGGCAATGCGCAGCTGGTAGCTGACTGTATCAAAGCGATGCGCGACGTGGTGTCCATCCCGGTAACGGTAAAAACCCGTATCGGCATCGATGACCAGGATAGCTATGAATTTCTGTGTGATTTCATCAATACCGTCTCCGGAAACGGTGAGTGCGAGATGTTTATCATCCACGCTCGCAAAGCCTGGCTCTCCGGCCTGAGCCCAAAAGAAAATCGTGAAATTCCACCGCTGGATTATCCGCGCGTTTATCAGCTGAAACGCGACTTCCCACACCTGACGATGGCGATCAACGGCGGAATTAAGTCGCTGGAAGAGGCGAAATTGCATCTGCAGCATATGGACGGCGTGATGGTGGGGCGCGAGGCCTATCAGAACCCGGGGCTCCTGACCTCGGTCGACAGGGAGATCTTTGCGGTAGAGGGGGCTGATAGCGACCCGGTCGCCGTGGTGCGCGCGATGTACCCGTATATCGAGCGTGAGCTGTCCAACGGCACCTATCTGGGCCATATCACGCGCCATATGCTGGGCCTGTTTCAGGGTATCCCAGGCGCGCGGCAGTGGCGTCGCTATCTGAGTGAAAATGCGCACAAGGCGGGGGCGGATATTAACGTGCTGGAACATGCGCTGAAGCTGGTTGCCGATAAGCGTTAATGTTGCGCTAAAATTTAGTCAAATACGCCACGCTCTGATTTAATCGTCAGGGCGTTTTTCTTTAAATTCAATGTATTAAGTTTGGCACGTTTCTTGTAATACCTGGAGAGTCATTCGATTATTTCTTTGGGGAGAAGACGATGCTGGAACTCTTATTTGTCATTGGATTTTTTGTCATGTTGCTGGTCACCGGCGTGTCGATTCTGGGGATTCTTGCCGCGATTGTCGTTGCCACGGTGCTGATGTTCGTCGGCGGGCTGTTTGCGATGATGATTAAGCTGCTGCCGTGGTTGCTGTTAGCCATTGCGGTCGTGTGGGTGATTCGGTCGATAAATACGCCAAAAACGACAGACTACCGCAGTAACAACCGCTGGCGTTATTAAGGGAGTGAGCGGTCGGTCACAACCTGAAGAATTTTGCATAGAACAGCGTAGGTTTTGCTTATTAAATCTGTCACTATTAGCGCGTTAACGAATTCATCGCGCTGTACCCTACATACAGCCGAACTAAAAAAAGTAAGGGCTTCCCAGGTGGAAGCCCTAAACTTTTCTGCTCTCCCGTCATACTTCAGGCTACAGAAGCGTTGGCAGCGTTAATCTTGCCTGGGCACCCGTTACGGCAGCAGCAGGCTTGAGCCTTCAGTGGCACGGCTCTCCAGTACTTCATGCGCGCGTCGGGCATCGGTCAGGGCATATTTCTGGCTCTCCGCCACGTCAACGTTAATCGCGCCGCTGGCAATCAACGAAAACAGTTCGCCGCTGGCTTCCGCCAGCTCCTGACGGTTGGTGATATAGCCTTGCAGTGAAGGGCGGGTGACGTACAGCGATCCTTTCTGGTTGAGGATCCCCAGGTTGACGCCGGTGACCGGGCCGGAAGAGTTACCGAAGCTGACCATCAGCCCCCGGCGCTGCAGGCAATCAAGCGACGCTTCCCAGGTATCTTTGCCCACGGAATCATAGACCACGTGGACTTTTTTCCCTTCGGTTATCTCTTTCAAGCGTTCAACGATATTCTCTTCGCGATAGTTGATGACCTGCCAGGCGCCGGCCTGCTTTGCCCGCTGCGCTTTTTGCGCGCTGCCGACGGTACCGATCAACTTAGCGCCCAGCGCCTTCGCCCACTGGCAGGCAATCAGCCCGACGCCACCGGCCGCCGCATGAAACAGGAACGGTTCACCGGGCTTGATTTGGTAAGTTTTTCGCAGCAGGTAATAGACCGTCAGCCCTTTCAGGAACGATGCGGCAGCCTGTTCAAAGGAGATAGCGTCCGGCAAAAGAGCGGCCTTATCGGCAACCACGTTATGGACTGAACTGTAGGCGCCCAGCGCTGACTGAGCGTAGACGACGCGGTCGCCAGCTTTAATGTGCTGCACGCTGCGCCCGACTTTCGTCACCACGCCCGCGGCTTCGGTTCCCAGGCCGCTTGGCAGAGACGGCGGCGGGTAGAGGCCGCTGCGAATATAGGTGTCGATATAGTTAATGCCGATGGCCTTATTCTCTACCTGGATCTCGTTTTCTAGCGGATCCGCAGGGGTAAATTCTACGGCCTTGAGTACATCCGGCCCACCGTGTTGATGAAATTCTATTCGTGTTGCCATGATTATCTCCAGTTTCATTTGGGTGGGTCAAAACAGAGACCTGTGCTAATATTTCGACCCCATCTCTATCCCGGTATCTGTATTCAATATGGCAGGAAATAAACCCTTCAACAAACCGCAGACTGAACCCCGTGAGCGCGATCCGCAGGTCGCCGGGTTAAAAGTCCCGCCGCACTCGATTGAAGCGGAACAGTCGGTGTTGGGCGGTTTAATGCTGGACAACGAACGCTGGGACGACGTCGCCGAGCGCGTTGTGGCGGAAGATTTTTATACGCGTCCGCACCGCCATATCTTTGTGGAAATGGCCCGTCTGCAGGAGACGGGTAGCCCGATCGACTTGATCACGCTGGCGGAATCGCTGGAGCGTCAGGGGCAGCTGGACAGCGTTGGCGGATTCGCGTATCTGGCGGAACTCTCAAAAAATACGCCAAGTGCGGCGAACATCAGCGCCTATGCGGATATCGTACGTGAACGCGCCGTTGTCCGTGAGATGATCTCGGTGGCCAATGAAATCGCCGAGGCGGGTTTCGACCCGCAGGGGCGTACCAGCGAAGATCTGCTCGACCTGGCCGAATCCCGGGTATTCAAGATTGCGGAAAGCCGTGCCAACAAAGATGAAGGCCCGAAAAATATCGCCGACGTCCTCGATGCGACCGTTGCGCGTATCGAGCAGCTGTTCCAGCAGCCGCATGACGGCGTCACCGGGGTCAATACCGGCTATGACGATCTGAACAAAAAGACCGCCGGCCTGCAGCCGTCGGATCTGATTATTGTCGCCGCGCGTCCATCGATGGGTAAGACCACATTTGCAATGAACCTCGTCGAAAATGCGGCGATGTTGCAGGATAAGCCGGTGCTTATCTTCAGCCTTGAGATGCCATCAGAACAGATTATGATGCGTTCTCTGGCCTCGCTGTCGCGCGTCGACCAAACCCGTATCCGTACCGGCCAGCTGGACGATGAAGACTGGGCGCGCATTTCCGGCACCATGGGTATCCTGCTGGAAAAACGCAATATCTATATCGATGACTCCTCCGGCCTGACGCCGACGGAAGTGCGCTCCCGCGCGCGGCGTATCGCCCGCGAGCACGGCGGTATCGGTCTTATCATGATCGACTACCTGCAGCTGATGCGCGTACCGTCGCTTTCCGATAATCGTACGTTGGAAATTGCGGAAATTTCCCGTTCGTTAAAAGCGCTGGCGAAAGAGCTTCAGGTACCGGTGGTGGCGCTGTCGCAGCTTAACCGCTCGCTGGAACAACGTGCCGATAAGCGCCCGGTCAACTCCGACCTGCGTGAATCTGGCTCCATTGAGCAGGACGCCGACTTGATCATGTTTATCTATCGTGACGAGGTCTATCACGAGAACAGTGATTTAAAAGGCATCGCGGAAATTATTATTGGTAAACAGCGTAACGGACCCATCGGTACGGTACGTCTGACCTTTAACGGGCAGTGGTCGCGCTTTGATAATTATGCGGGGCCGCAGTACGACGACGAATAAATCCTCGTCATCCTTTGATTCACCGCTGCGTTGGCTGCTCGCGGTCACTTAGTGTACTTAGCTCCCGGTGATTCCCTGGCTTAGCGCCTTGCGGTGACTCAAATGATTGAGTGGATTCGGCTTATTTTATTTAAGGCAAGGAATGTAAATGCAAGCGGCAACTGTTGTGATTAACCGCCGCGCTCTGCGACACAACCTGCAACGTCTGCGTGAACTGGCGCCTGCCAGTAAACTGGTTGCAGTGGTGAAAGCGAACGCTTACGGACACGGTCTTCTCGAGACCGCGCGAACGCTCCCTGATGCCGATGCCTTTGGCGTCGCCCGTCTCGAAGAAGCCCTGCGCCTGCGCGCTGGCGGTATCACGAAACCGATCCTGCTGCTGGAGGGTTTCTTTGATGCGGCCGATCTGCCGGTTATTTCCGCGCAGCAACTGCATACGGCGGTACACAGCCCGGAGCAGCTGGAAGCGCTGGAGCAGGCTGAGCTGCCTGAGCCTGTCACCGTCTGGATGAAACTGGACACCGGAATGCATCGCCTGGGCGTGCTGCCGGAACAGGCGGACGCCTTCTGGCAGCGCCTGAGCCAGTGTAAAAACGTGCGCCAGCCGGTCAATATCGTCAGCCACTTCGCGCGGGCGGATGAGCCTGAATGCGGCGCCACCGAACGCCAGCTGGATATTTTTACCACCTTCAGTGAAGGCAAGCCTGGCCTGCGTTCCATCGCGGCATCGGGCGGAATTTTGCTGTGGCCGCAGTCGCATTTTGACTGGGTTCGCCCGGGCATCATCCTGTACGGCGTATCTCCGCTGGATTACCCCTCCACCGGCGCAGATTTCGGTTGTCAGCCGGTGATGTCGCTGACGTCGAGCCTGATTGCCGTACGCGAACATAAAGCGGGCGAGCCGGTAGGCTATGGCGGTACCTGGGTCAGCGAGCGAGACACCCGGCTAGGCGTGGTGGCGATGGGCTACGGCGACGGCTATCCGCGCGCGGCGCCCAGCGGTACGCCGGTGCTGGTTAACGGCCGGGAAGTGCCGATTGTTGGTCGTGTCGCGATGGATATGATTTGCGTCGATCTTGGGCCTGAGGCGCAGGATAAATCCGGCGACCCGGTGGTGCTCTGGGGGGAAGACCTGCCCGTCGAGCGTATTGCCGCACTGACGAATGTGAGTGCTTACGAACTTATTACGCGGCTGACGTCGCGGGTCGCCATGCAGTACGTGGATTAAGCGCGGTTTTTCCGTTGCTGTGCGACAAGACAACCCCGGTGGCGCGATGCTTGCCGGGGCTATGGTTACACTGCCAGGCCCGGCGAAGGCGTTTACGCCGCGAGCCGGGATATTCCCTGAGGGCAAGCGGGACAGGTGCGATCTTCGCCGACTTTCCGCCAACTATCCGCCAACATCCTCTCGATCTTCTCCTGCTTCCGGTTTATTGTGTTACGACCTGCCTCTCGTAAACCCGGAGAAACATCACGTGTTTCAAAAAGTTGACGCCTACGCTGGCGATCCTATTCTCTCCTTGATGGAGCGTTTCAAAGAAGATCCGCGTAGTGACAAAGTAAACCTTAGCATCGGCCTCTATTACAACGAAGACGGGATTATCCCGCAGCTACAGGCGGTTGCTGAAGCGGAAGCGCGTCTTAACGCTCAGCCGCACGGCGCCTCGTTGTATCTCCCGATGGAAGGGCTGAATGCTTATCGCAACGCGATTGCCCCGCTGTTGTTCGGTGCAGAACACCCGGTGCTGGTGCAAAAGCGCGTCGCCTCTATTCAGACGCTGGGCGGTTCCGGCGCATTGAAAGTGGGCGCCGATTTTCTGAAACGCTACTTCCCGGGTTCTCGCGTTTGGGTCAGTGACCCGACCTGGGAGAACCACATCGCCATATTTGAAGGTGCTGGCTTCGAAGTAAGTACTTACCCTTGGTTTGATAACGAGACCAACGGCGTGCGTTTTGATGCGCTGCTGGCGAAACTGCAGACGCTGCCTGAACGCGACATTGTGCTGCTGCATCCGTGCTGCCATAACCCGACGGGCGCCGATCTGAATCCTGCCCAGTGGGATCAAATCACCGAGGTACTGAAAGCGCGCAACCTGATTCCGTTCCTTGATATCGCCTATCAGGGCTTTGGGGCGGGAATGGATGATGATGCTTACGCGATTCGCGCGATCGCCCGCGCCGGCATACCGATGCTGGTCAGCAACTCCTTCTCGAAAATTTTCTCACTGTACGGTGAGCGCGTGGGCGGCCTGTCGATCGTTTGCGAAGACACCGAAACCGCAAACCGTGTGCTGGGGCAACTGAAGGCGACCGTCCGTCGCAATTACTCCAGCCCGCCGAACTTTGGCGCTCAGGTTGTCGCGACCGTATTGAATGATGCGCAGCTGAAAGCCAGCTGGCTGGCGGAAGTGGAAGAGATGCGTACGCGTATTCTGGCGATGCGTCAGGAGCTGGTGAACGTTCTGAAAGACGCGGTACCGGGCGTCAATTTTGACTACCTGCTCAAACAGCGTGGGATGTTCAGCTACACCGGCCTGAGTGCGGCGCAGGTTGATCGTCTGCGTGAAGAGTTTGGCGTGTATCTGATTTCCAGCGGCCGGATGTGCGTGGCGGGTCTCAATTCACGCAACGTCCAGCGCGTCGCGCAGGCGTTTTCTGCCGTTATTTAATTCCCTGCGAATATCATGTCCTTTCCCGTTTGCGGGAAAGGACTATTCCCTTCCGAAGTGTGATCATTCTCTTTTTCTATGACATCTGAGCAGAAAATTCTTTTCATCGGCGAGGGCCGGAGTTAAGGTCATGGTCCAGTAATAAGCAGCCACATTATTGAAAATTATAACGATTCGACGACTTATACGCACCGTCATCCGCGCCGTATCGCGGCGGTTGCCCCAGGCGCCTTGCGGCCAGCAAAGCGGCAGTTGGCAGGATGACGCTTAAAAGGGATAACTATGCGCAAGATAACTTTGGCCTTTAGCGCCTTCTGTTTACTTTTCACGTTAAATCACTCAGCAATCGCCCTGGAGTCTTCTCCGTCACTAAATCCGGGTACCAACGTCGCCAGACTGGCTGAGCAGGCGCCTGTTCACTGGGTTTCCGTCGCACAGATTGAAAACAGCCTGTTGGGTCGTCAGCCGTTTGCCGTAGGTTTTGATATCGATGACACCGTGCTATTTTCCAGCCCGGGCTTCTGGCGCGGCCAAAAGACCTTCTCTCCCGGCAGCGATGCTTACCTGAAAAACCCGGAATTCTGGGAAAAAATGAATAACGGCTGGGACGAATTCAGCATGCCTAAAGAGGTGGCGCGTCAGCTGATTGCAATGCATGTGAAGCGCGGCGATAGCATTTATTTTGTCACCGGACGCAGCCAGACCAAAACGGAAACGGTCTCGAAAACGCTGCAGGATGATTTCCTGATCCCGGCGGCAAACATGAATCCGGTCATTTTTGCCGGTGACAAGCCGGGGCAGAATACGAAAGTCCAGTGGCTGAAAGAGAAGAATATTAAGGTCTTCTACGGCGATTCCGATAACGACATCTCTGCCGCGCATGATGCCGGGGCTCGCGGCATTCGCGTACTGCGCGCGTCAAACTCGTCATATAAACCTCTGCCGATGGCCGGAGCGCTGGGTGAAGAAGTGATCGTCAATTCCGAATACTAATTTCACCTTCTGTGGAAATGAGTCAGAAGCGAAAGCGGCAGCCTCCGGGCTGCCGCTTTTTTGTACGAAAAAGCGTGTAGGGAGGTTTTACCTTTTCGCTTATTGCTGCACACTTAGAAAGATTCATTCGCAACAGGGGTCGTTTATGTGGCATCAACAAACGCTGACGTTAGGCGCAAAATCTCGCGGTTTTCATCTGGTCACCGACGAGATCCTGGGACAGCTCCACGCGCTGTCGCGCGTCAAAGTCGGGATGTTGCATCTGCTGCTCCAGCACACTTCCGCTTCCCTGACGCTTAACGAAAACTGCGATCCAACCGTCCGTTACGATATGGAGCAGTATTTTCTCAACGCGGTGCCGGATAATGCGCCGTATGAACATGATTATGAAGGTCCTGATGATATGCCGTCGCATATCAAGTCGTCGATGCTTGGCGTCTCCCTGCTGCTGCCGGTGCAGGACGGGCGCGTCAGGCTGGGGACCTGGCAAGGAATCTGGTTAGGGGAACATCGTATTCACGGCGGTTCGCGGCATATCGTTGCGACGCTCACGGGGGAATAACAGATGACAATTTCGGAGTTATTGCTGTACTGCATGGCAAAACCGGGCGCAGAGCAAAGCGTGCACAGCGACTGGAAGGCCACGCAGATTAAAGTGGCGGACGTGCTCTTTGCATTGGTGAAAGAAGTGGAAGATAAGCGGCCAGCCGTGTCGCTGAAAGCCAGTCCGGAGCTTGCCGAACTGCTGCGGGAACAGCATGTGGATATCCGCCCCAGCAGACATCTGAATAAAGCCCACTGGAGTACGGTCTTTCTTGATGGATCCTTGCCGGATTCGCAGATTTACTACCTGGTGGATGCTTCCTACCAGCAGGCGGTACGGCTGCTGTCGGAACCGACCCGACAGCAGCTTTCCCGGTGATTAGCTCAGCAAGGGTTTGAGGAAGCGTGCGGTGTGCGAGGCTTCGCACTCTGCAACGGTCTCTGGCGTACCGGAGACGAGGATTTCACCGCCGCCGCTGCCGCCTTCCGGCCCAAGGTCAACGATCCAGTCCGCAGTTTTGATGACATCCAGGTTGTGCTCAATGACCACGATGGTGTTGCCCTGATCGCGCAGCTGATGCAGAACGTCCAGCAGCTGCTGGATATCGGCGAAGTGCAGCCCCGTCGTCGGCTCATCGAGAATATAGAGCGTCTGGCCGGTACCGCGTTTTGACAGCTCGCGCGCCAGCTTCACGCGCTGGGCCTCACCGCCGGACAGCGTCGTAGCGGACTGGCCGAGACGAATATAGGTCAGGCCGACGTCCATCAGCGTTTGTAGCTTACGCGCCAGCGCCGGCACGGCATCAAAGAACTCACGCGCTTCTTCAATGGTCATATCCAGCACTTCATGAATGGTCTTGCCTTTGTACTTAATCTCCAGCGTTTCGCGGTTATAGCGCTTGCCTTTGCACTGGTCGCACGGCACATAAATATCCGGCAAGAAGTGCATTTCGACTTTAATCACGCCATCACCCTGACAGGCTTCGCAGCGGCCGCCGCGGACGTTAAAGCTGAAGCGCCCTGGCGTATAGCCACGTGAGCGCGATTCCGGCACGCCGGCAAACAGTTCGCGTACCGGTGTGAAAACGCCGGTATAGGTTGCCGGGTTTGAACGCGGCGTACGGCCAATCGGGCTCTGGTCGATATCGATGACCTTATCGAAGTGTTCCAGCCCCTGCACATCGCGATATGGCGCAGGTTCGGCGATGGTGGCGCCGTTGAGCTGACGCTGGGCAATCGGGAACAGCGTATCGTTAATCAGCGTGGATTTACCTGAACCGGAGACCCCGGTGATACAGGTAAACAGGCCGACCGGCAGCGTCAGCGTCACATCCTTCAGGTTGTTGCCGCGCGCACCGGTGAGCCTGAGCACTTTTTCCGCGTCGGCAGGCACGCGCTGCTTCGGTACTTCAATCTTGCGTTTGCCGCTCATGTACTGCCCGGTCAGGGATTCAGGCACCGCCATGATCGCCTCCAGCGTCCCTTCAGCCACCACCTGGCCGCCGTGTACCCCGGCGCCAGGACCGATGTCGATCACGTGGTCGGCGGCGCGGATGGCGTCTTCATCATGCTCGACGACAATCACCGTATTGCCCAGATTGCGCAGATGAACCAGCGTGCCGAGCAGACGTTCGTTATCGCGCTGATGCAGACCGATGGACGGCTCATCCAGCACGTACATCACGCCGACCAGTCCGGCACCAATCTGGCTTGCCAGACGAATACGCTGGGCTTCACCGCCGGAGAGGGTTTCTGCCGAACGGGAGAGCGTCAGGTAGTTCAGGCCGACGTTGACGAGGAATTTCAGGCGATCGCCAATCTCTTTCAGCACTTTTTCCGCAATTTGCGCCCGCTGGCCGGACAGCTTCAGATTGGTGAAGAAATCCATCGCGTGGCCAATGCTCATGTCAGAGATGGTTGGCAGCGGCGTATTTTCGACAAATACGTGGCGGGCTTCGCGGCGCAGACGGGTACCGTCACAGCTGGCGCACGGACGATTGCTGATAAACTTCGCCAGCTCTTCGCGCACCGCGCTGGATTCCGTCTCTTTGTAGCGGCGTTCCATATTGTGCAGCACGCCTTCGAACGGGTGACGGCGCACTGAAGTATCGCCACGGTCGTTCATGTATTTGAATTCAATATTCTCTTTGCCTGAGCCGTACAAAATGACCTTCTGCACGTCGGCGTTCAGGGTGCCCCACGGCGCCTCGATATCGAACTGATAATGCTCCGCCAGCGACTTCAGCATCTGGAAGTAGTAGAAGTTGCGGCGATCCCAGCCGCGAATGGCGCCGCCCGCCAGCGACAGCTCCGTATTCTGGATGACCCTGTCGGGATCGAAGTACTGCTGAACGCCCAGACCGTCACAGGTCGGGCAGGCGCCTGCCGGGTTGTTGAACGAAAACAGGCGAGGCTCCAGCTCACGCATGCTGTAGCCGCAAATCGGACAGGCGAAATTGGCGGAGAACAGCAGCTCTTCCGCTTTTTCATCGTCCATATTGGCGACAACGGCGGTACCGCCGGAAAGATCCAGAGCGGTTTCAAAGGATTCGGCCAGACGCTGGGACAGATCGTCACGCACCTTGAAGCGATCGATCACCACCTCAATGGTGTGTTTCTTTTGCAGTTCCAGCTTCGGCGGATCGGAAAGATCGCAGACCTCGCCGTCGATCCTCGCGCGGATATAGCCCTGGCTGGCCAGGTTCTCCAGCGTTTTGGTGTGCTCGCCTTTACGTTCTTTAATGATCGGCGCCAGCAGCATCAGGCGCTGACCTTCCGGTTGTGAGAGCACGTTGTCGACCATCTGGCTGACGGTCTGTGCGGCCAGAGGAACATCATGGTCCGGGCAGCGCGGCTCGCCGACGCGCGCGTACAGCAGGCGCAGATAGTCGTGAATTTCGGTAATGGTCCCAACCGTAGAGCGAGGGTTATGGGACGTTGATTTCTGTTCAATGGAAATCGCCGGCGACAGTCCTTCGATATGATCGACGTCCGGCTTCTCCATTAGCGACAGGAACTGGCGCGCATAGGCAGAGAGTGATTCAACGTAGCGACGTTGCCCTTCGGCATACAGTGTGTCGAAAGCCAATGAGGATTTGCCTGACCCTGACAGCCCGGTGACGACAATCAGTTTGTCGCGTGGGATGACGAGGTTGATGTTTTTGAGATTATGGGTGCGGGCGCCCCGAACTTCGATCTTATCCATTCACCTTTCCCGGTAGATACGCGGATTGCCTGGTTTGTTAGAAGGACAAACGGCAGAAACGGCTAATTATGACACAATTTAACCTGTTTGAATATACAGTATTGGAATGCATTTTCGCGTGGGGTATGCAAAAATGGCGTACCGCGAGAGTTATCTGGAACATACTTCCCAGCTATCAACATAGCGCCTGGAAATGGTACACTCGCGCGTTTACACTATTAAGAAACGCATTCAGGAGACACAAACATGGCCAGCAGAGGCGTAAACAAGGTGATTCTCGTCGGTAATCTGGGCCAGGACCCGGAAGTACGCTACATGCCGAGTGGTGGCGCAGTTGCCAACATTACGCTGGCTACTTCCGAATCCTGGCGTGATAAAGCGACCGGTGAGATGAAAGAGCAGACTGAATGGCACCGCGTTGTGCTGTTCGGCAAACTGGCGGAAGTGGCCGGCGAGTATCTGCGTAAAGGTTCTCAGGTCTACATTGAAGGCCAGCTGCGTACCCGTAAATGGACTGACCAGTCTGGTCAGGAAAAATACACCACCGAGATCGTGGTTAACGTTGGCGGCACGATGCAAATGCTCGGCGGTCGTCAGCAGGGCGCGGGCGCTCCGGCAGGCGGCGGTCAGCAGCAGGGCGGTTGGGGTCAGCCTCAGCAGCCGCAGGGCGGCAACCAGTTTAGCGGCGGCGCGCAGTCTCGCCCGCAGCAGCAGGCACCGGCAGCACCTTCTAACGAACCGCCGATGGATTTCGATGACGATATCCCGTTCTAAGATCATCCTTAGACACTGTCGTTAAAGCAGAAGAAAAAGCCCCGTTTTCGGGGCTTTTTTATATCTGCTCTCTCCGCGTATCCAGCGATGATACTGCCTCACGGCGTAGCGGGAGCGGCCTGTTCCCCGGCGGGCGTTGCCGGGCTGTTCGACTGGGTGGTGGCTTTTTGTTTGCGCGCCATTTCATCGACAATTAGCCGATAGGCAATGTAGTACTTATAGATATTGCTGACGTAGGTGACGGTCTCGGAACCGATCTTCTCAGCGGCCAGATACTCCACATTGCCAAACCAGATATCAGGGTTAAAACCGCGCTTGCTGGTTTCTGTCCGCAGGCGGGCGATACGGGCGGGCCCGGCGTTATAGGACGCGAAGGAAAAGAGCGCTTTGTCGAGCCGGGTCATCGGCTCATCGCCATAGTAATGGTCGATCATCCAGCGCATATATTTCACCCCGGCATGGATATTCGGATCCAGCTTGCTGATATCTCCGACCTTCAGCTCTTTGCCCGTCCGCGGCATCACCTGCATAACGCCGATGGCGCCCACGTGGCTACGAACCGACTGATTGAGGCGTGATTCCTGATAACCCTGGGCCGCCATTAACAGCCAGTCAACGTCATACCGAGCGCCGTATTTACGGAAGATATCCACCATCGCCAGAAATTTTCGCCGTTCCTTCTGCGCGGCGGCATTTTTGACATACTTCGCGTTCTTCAGATAGCGCAACAGGATGGTATTTCCCAGCTTACTGCCCTGGCCGTTAGCCTTCACAAAGCGGTTTAGCGAGGCGAGAAGCTGCGGACTGTTCTTACGTACCGCCCAGCCGATGCTGGCATCTTTACGCAGGACAATATCCTGATGGACTTCAATTTTGGGGAAAACTTGTTTCCAGAATAGCGCTTTATGACGATCGACGACGGTCAACGGAATAAGGCCGGCGCTGAGCATTTCTATCAGGTCCTCATCTTCGAGTGATTCCGGAGCGGCTTCGATAATAACCGGCGGACGAGATTCTTTCGCAAAATGCGCATTCAGGGCGACCAGGCTTTGGTAATAGCTTGATGACTGGCGAACAAATACCTCTTTGCCAGAAAGTTGTTCCAGGTTGGCGACTTCCGGTGAACCAGGACCGGAGAGCAGAAGCTCCTGAACATTGGAATAGAGCGGTATCGTGAAGTCAGCCTGCTGCTGACGATCCTCGGTAACCGTAAGATTTGCGGCGACGATATCTCCTTTGCCGGCAACGAGTGCGCTGAAGAGCTGGTCGCGGGCCACCGGGACGAAAACTATCCGTACCTTCAGATGGCGATGTTTGAGCTTTTTCTCCTTCATCAACTGTTGATTAAGGTTGCGTTCGTACTCAATGAAGATGTCATGCGTTGCCCCGCGCTGGGTACCTTTGTCGATAAAGAAAAAGGTCTTGCTGTAGGTGGTTAAGACTCTGATGACGCGTCTGTCGAGCATACCGGGGAGATCGCCTTGCCAGGGCTTCTGCATCTCTTGCGTATTGAGTTCCAGCGCCTGTCGTTTTTCCTGAGGCGGAGGTTGCTTTTCCCCGACTGCCGCATAAACGGAACCGGCAAACAGCAGGGCAACAAGGCAGGCAAAGCTGGCGATAGCGGGTCGTTGAAATGAGAGGATGTTCATGGAGAGAAGCTCCGCAGGTGCATCCCTATATTTTAGTCAACTCTGGGGGGGTTAGCCTGTTCGTTTGCCCGCCTGCGCGGGGAAACATCGCCGGTTGTGTCAGAGGCGAGAGCCACTTTTTGTGCTGCCAAAAGAGAGGCTATCTGCCTCGATTCTGGCAGGCATATTGCCGGGCTAACCAGGCTCTCTGTTTTGGGGCATTCATTTTATTGTGATAAAGGAATGAGCGGCCACAAATGATTATGGAGATAATATGATTGAATAATGTTTTTTTTATGTTGTTGTAAGTGTTGGTATTAATTATTTGAGTGACTTGAGAATATTATTTGTTATTTATCCCGTTGTTTTATTTGTTGTATTTTAATCTGTTTCCGCTATTTTACATTATCAACTTGATAATGAATCTCATTTCTAATAACGTGATAACGCACAATAATCATCTCTAAGGCTGATCGAAAAACGCTATCTAAGAATAGTGCTGACGCGTATTTTTCATTTTTGACAGGGTGAGACTTTATATTTTGGCCACAGGCTATTTATATCCCGTTCATTTTCCGGGAGGGCCTTGCTATGCCAAAACCAGGCACTAAGTTGTTCGCATGGAAATGATTGCCGCTGTTTATCTAAGGATGAAGGAGGCGCGCCCCGACAGCAAAAAAAGAAAACAGGGCATACTCCATGAAACGAAACTCACACTACTCGCTGGCCGCGCTGATTCATCTGGCTATCTGGGGCGCGGCGCTACCCGCGCAGGCCGCCGACATCAGCAAACCGGAAGAGGCAAAGGACGCCGATACCGCTGCGGCCAAAACCGAAGAGACGATGGTAGTGACTGCTGCCAGACAGACCTTACAGGCGCCGGGCGTATCAACGCTCACGGCTGACGAAATTCGCAAACATCCGCCGGCACGCGATATCTCAGAACTGATTCGCACTCAGCCGGGGGTGAACCTGACTGGCAACTCGACCAGCGGCCAGCGCGGGAATAACCGGCAAATTGATATCCGCGGTATGGGGCCAGAGAATACGCTGATTCTGATCGATGGAAAGCCGGTGACCAGTCGCAATTCGGTACGCTATGGCTGGCGCGGCGATCGCGATACGCGTGGCGACACCGGTTGGGTTCCTGCGGAGATGATCGACCACATTGATGTGATTCGCGGCCCTGCGGCGGCGCGCTATGGCAACGGCGCAATGGGTGGCGTCGTGAATATCATCACTAAGCCTGTGAATAACGAATGGCACGGCTCCTGGAATACCTACATGAACGCGCCGCAGCACCGAAAAGAGGGGGCGACGAAGCGGACGAACTTCAGCCTTGAGGGGCCGATGTCGGACAGCGTGAGTTTTAATTTATGGGGCAACCTGAGTAAAACCCAGGCTGATGCCCAGGATATTAACGCCGGCCACGAGGCGGAGCGGACCGGCAGCTATGCCGGATCTTATCCGGCCGGGCGTGAAGGGGTGGTGAACAAAGATATCCACGGTAAGCTGCGCTGGGAATTTGCTCCCATGCAGGCGCTGGAGTTTGAAACTGGCTATAGCCGCCAGGGCAACCTCTACGCTGGCGATACCCAGAACACCAATACCAGTACGCTCGTGAAAAGCATGTATGGTAAAGAGACCAACCGAATTTACCGTCAGACCTACGGCCTGACCTGGACCGGAGGCTGGGACAACGGTGTCACCAGCAACAGCTATGCGCAGTATGAACATACCCGTAACTCCCGTATGAATGAAGGTCTGGCCGGCGGGACCGAGGGCATCTTCTCCAGCAGCGAATTCTCGGATATCGATCTGGCGGACGTTCTGCTGCACAGCGAGGTCAATATCCCGTTTACGCTGGGCGTTGAGCAGAACCTGACGTTGGGCACCGAATGGAATCAGCAGCGGATGAAAGATGGCGTGTCGACCACCCAGGCACTCTCTTACGGCTCGATTGACGGTATTTCGACCTCCGGCCGAACGCCTTACAGCAGCGCCGAAATTTTCTCGCTGTTTACCGAAGATAATATCGCGCTAACCGATAGTACGATGCTGACGCCGGCCCTGCGTTTTGACCATCACAGCATCGTCGGTAATAACTGGAGTCCGTCGCTGAACCTGTCGCAGGGACTGAGCGACGACTGGACCCTGAAGCTAGGCATTGCCCGCGCCTATAAAGCGCCGAACCTCTATCAGCTCAACCCCAACTATATTCTCTACAGTAACGGCCAGGGGTGCTACGCCAGCAGTTCGGCCTGTTATCTGATGGGAAATAGCGACCTGAAGGCGGAAACCAGCGTTAACAAAGAGATTGGTCTGGAATACAAGCACGAAGGCTATCAGGCGGGGATAACCTGGTTCCGTAACGACTACCGCAATAAAATTGAGTCCGGGTATTCAGCTGTCGGTACGGCAAGCAATGGAACCACGAATATTTATCAGTGGGAGAACGTCCCCAAAGCGCTGGTGGAGGGGCTGGAAGGTTCGCTTAACCTGCCGGTGAGTGAAACGGTCAACTGGAGTAATAACCTGACCTGGATGTTGCAAAGTAAGAACAAGACGACCGGCGATCGCCTGTCGGTGATTCCGCAGTTTACCCTTAACTCTACGCTCGGCTGGCAGGTCCGCGACGATCTCTCGTTGCAAAGCACCTTTACCTGGTACGGGCGGCAGAAACCTAAGCGTTTCAATTACAAAGGCGAGGCGGTATCCGGTAGTGAGCTGAACGAAGTGAGTCCGTACAGCATCGTCGGGCTGAGCGCGACCTGGGATGTGAACAAAAATCTGAGCTTGACCAGCGGTGTGGATAATCTCTTTGATATACGCCACTACCGTGCTGGAAATGCCTAAACGACCGGGAACGCGACCACCGGCGCCTATTTATACGGTGCCGGTGCGGAGACCTATAATGAGTCAGGGCGGACCTTCTATGTCAGCGTAAATACCCATTTCTGATCCTGTTCTGCCTGGCCGGGAGCATAAGTCTGTTCCCGGCCTTTTATTTTTAACTCCAGGAAGGATTATCCGGATTGTTCATTAATACGCTGGCGAAACTGCGTGGGGGTGAGAGAATAATACCTCTTAAATGTCCGGTTAAATGCACTGATATCTTCATATCCGGCCATAATGCAAATATCGACGATACGGAAAGCCGGTTGCATCTGTAATAAATCACGACATAGCGACATACGCTGTTGCCTGATATATTCCATCGGCGACATATTAAAATGATGACGGAACAGACGAAAGAGGTGCCACTCGGAATACCCGGAAAACACGCTGAGTGCATTGACCGTGAGTTTTTTCTCGAGGTTGTTTTTTATCCAGCGTACCAGTTCGTTGAGAACGGACTGCTGGATCTCATTTCTACGCATGATTCATGCTCATTCCAGGACCGGGCCTCTCCATCGCGTGGCGGGAGGGCTGCAGGCGGCCAGGTAAATGCCTCACCCTCCATGGTAAGGCGCCACTACTTTACTTTTGCGATATAACGCTTGATGTGCTTTGATGTTCCCATAAGCCTCTCATACTCTATTCTGCTATTTTGAGGAAAAGATGAAGAATTCATACAAATTAACGCCCGGAACCCTTGCGGGTATTACGGGGCGTTACTGCATAATTTATTCAATATCTCTTCATTTTAAGTTCGGTATTTCAGGGTAAATTGCCGGTGTTCCTGGTTTATCCCAGAGAGCATCATTCCTGACAAGATCATTCCCCCTTTCACCCCATTAGAAAGGGGGCTTTTTGTTTTATACCTTAAAGTCATTGTGCGCTTTCATTCGGTTGCTAGGTTGCTGCTCAGACTGAATTATTAGAACGAAGTTCCGTTAAATTTTATTTTTTTCTCCAGCCAATAACATCCATTTTTTCTCCATTGTTTCGCCATAATGAAGTGTAATTCTGCGCGTTGCTTACGCAAATCCCAGCAGAATTCTGCTATCGCCAAATATCTCTTAGACGAAACGTCCATGCTAAAGAAAACAAATATCATTGCCGGGTTATTAATTTCTCCCTTAACGCTTTATGCATCAACAACGTACAAAATTGATGATATTCGCTTTGAGGGGTTGCAGCGTGTTACCGTAGGGGCCGCGCTATTAAGCATGCCGATCCATACCGGAGAACGGGTGTCTAATGATGATATTAGCGAGTCGCTACGCGCTTTATATGCCAGCGGTAACTTTGAAAATGTCCAGATCCTGCGCGATGGAACGACGCTGGTGGTACAGCTTAAAGAGCGGCCGACCATCGCCAAATTAAGTTTTTCGGGGAATAAAGCGGTGAAAGATGACGCCCTGAAAGACAATCTGGCGGCCAGCGGCGTCGAAGAAGGGAGCGCGTTAGATCGTAATGCCCTCAGTGAAATAGAAAAAGGATTACAGGATTTCTATTATAGCGTCGGGAAATACAGTGCGCAGGTCCATGCTGTGGTCACGCCGCTACCGCGAAACCGCGTCGATTTAAAGTTTGTTTTTCAGGAAGGGATCGCCGCGACGATTGCCCAGATTAATATTATCGGCAATAAAGCCTTCCGCGAGGAAACTCTGCTGGACCAGCTGCAGCTGCGTGACCATGTTCCATGGTGGAACGTGATTGGCGACAAGAAATATCAGAAACAAAAAATGGAAGCCGACCTGGAAACCCTGCGTAGTTATTACCTCGATCGTGGCTATGCGCGCTTTACCATTAACTCCAGTCAGGTCAGCATCACGCCGGATAAAAAGTCGCTGTATCTGACGGTCAATCTCTCTGAAGGCGATCGCTATAAAGTCACCAGCACGCTGGTGAGCGGCGAGATGGCCGGGCATGCGCAAGAGACAGAAGCGCTGGCGCAGTCTCTGTCGGGCAAATGGTACAGCGGAGCCGACATTACCGCCGTTGAAAACAGCATCAAAAAACGCTTTGGTAAATATGGCTATGCCTGGCCCCAGGTGAATACCCGTACGGAAATCGATGAGACCAACAAAAGTGTGACCCTGCATATCAATGTTGATGCCGGACGTCGGTATTCCGTGCGCCAGATCCGGTTTACCGGGAATGATACTTCGCGTGACGCCGTCTTGCGTCGTGAAATGCGGCAAATGGAGGGGGCGTGGCTCAACGACGAAAAAGTACAGCAAGGGAAAGAGCGGCTGGATCGTACGGGCTTTTTTGAAACGGTGGATAAAGAAATCACCCCGGTTGCCGGGAGCCAGGATCAGGTCGACGTGGTGTATAAAGTGAAAGAACGTAACACCGGTTCGTTTAACGTGGGCCTGGGATTCGGGACAGACAGCGGCATCAGCTATCAGCTTGGCGTCACTCAGGATAACTGGCTAGGCACCGGCAACAGCGTGAGTTTTAACGGCACCCGTAACAGCTACCAGTCCTATGTTGAACTGGGCGCAACCGATCCCTATTTTACCGTTGATGGCGTCAGCCTCGGCGGGAAAATTTTCTACAACAGCTACGATGCTGCCGATGCAGATGCCGGGAGCTATAACCAGCAAAGCTACGGGCTGGGGAGCAATCTTGGTTTCCCGATTAGTGAGAATAACTCACTGAATGTGGGCATTGATTACGTCCATAACTACCTGACGAACATGGATCCGGAGCTGACGACGTGGAATTACCTTAATTCGCGAGGGATTTATCCGAACGTGGTCACCAAAGATGGCGACAGCGGGGCGACGTATAGCGCCAACGACGTTTTCGCCAGTCTCGGCTGGAGCTATAACAATCTCGACCGCGGGTTTTTCCCTCGTTCCGGGAATAAAAGCAGCCTGAGCGGTAAAGTGACCGTGCCGGGATCAGACAACAGCTATTACAAACTCACCCTGGATACCACGCAATATCTCCCTCTGAATGAAGGGAAAAGCTGGGTCTGGATGGAGCATCTGAAAGCAGGTTATGCCGGCGGCCTGAACGGGAATTCGGTTCCGTTTTACGATAACTTCTATGCCGGAGGGTCGTCGTCAGTGCGGGGGTTCTCTTCCAATACGATTGGTCCAAAAGCGGCCTATTATCGCTGTAACGGGACTGAAAGCAGCTACAGTAACTGCCCGGTTGAAAGCTCTTCGGATGCGGTGGGCGGCAACGCCATGGCGGTACTGAATAGTGAATTTATTATTCCGACGCCGTTTATTAATGATAAATATGCCGACAGTTTACGCACCTCGCTGTTCGTCGATGCGGGGACGGTATGGAGTACATCATGGCAAAATAGCGCTCAGACGCAGGCCGCCGGGATCCCTGACTACGGCGATCCGCTGCATATTCGTATGTCGGCAGGGATTGCGGTGCAGTGGATGTCGCCGCTGGGGCCGCTGGTCTTTTCCTGGGCCGAACCATTTAAAAAATATGATGGCGATAAAGCGGAGCAGTTTCAGTTTAATATTGGCAAAACCTGGTAAATTATTCATCAATAACGCGATGGGTTGATGACAATCCGTCGCGTCCTCTTTAACTGTAGTCGGCACATCAATCATCCGCGTATTGTAAATTTATACCCGGCGTAATGTAGAATTATGTCGCTATATTTTCATGTCTACGTATTTTATATTACTCCGCTACTAACTGTTTATCAATTTACTGGCAGAATATCGTGATTTTACCTCACAATATCGAGGAGAGGGCTTGCGGATAATTATAATCTTTGCTATGACTAGCTATGTGGCTGTTTCTCATAAAGCACAAGGACGCGACATGAAATGGATAATTCAGAACACAATTATTTGCCCACATTCCGGTGTGGCATTTTCAAGTATATCGAGATTGCGCTTTTTAAAATTTATTATATGGTATGAAGCCGATATCCTGTTACTTCCCGGAGAATCCATGAAACTGTATTCCTCGAAGGTATTAGTTAATGGAAAATATCATTATATTAAGGTCTACAATATGTCAACCTACAGCCATGAGCAATGGGAAATCCTAAGGGAAAGACCATCCTGCCCCTATGATTTCGGGGCCACGACGATAGAGGGTTGCTGTTATCAGCCACATTGTGCGATTAAACGTTGCCCTGGCAATTTCAAGCACCATGCGCTGTGTTAACGAAGTTGGCGCTAACTATTGGTATTTTCACAAATAAAATAGGGGGTATTTGTTGACATAAATACCCACGAGTCATGTTTTATCTTTAATATTTTGATAATGAATCGATCTTCTTTTCTGATCCCCGTAAAGAACGGCGGTAGAATCTCATCGAATTTATCAGGGAGCGCTGTGGAATTTGAGCGAATGTTCGTGTCGCTACTTCTGAAAATATAAATATTATTTTTATTTTTTACATAGGTTATATATTTTCTGATGCTGATGTCATCCTTTGTGTTTCTGGAATTACCGGTGAATGTAATTAACCCATCCCCATCGCTGGCAAAGAAAGTGACAGAGAAAGAATATTCCTCACCGTCATTAACTATTGAAAAAGCGGATGTGCAGTTAATGCTCTCATCGTCATCAAATGAACTGATGTAATAAAAGACAAGACTTATCGTGATAATAATGAAAGTATATGCAATGACTTTGTTTATTTTTCGTGTTTTCATATTGTGTTATTTTAAGTAATAAGATGAGGTACAGAATGATTTTTTATGAGATTTTATTGGGTATCGACAGGAGATCAGTGAGGTCCTGCTCGATGGGTAATGATTCGTTATATAAATAGTCCGTCCATTTGAGCAGGTGATATTATGCTCTTTAAGAAAATTAATATAGTACTCATCAAATCTTAGATCATCATTTCTGAAAACCTTGCAGCTATTGATCGTCGTGATCAGCGTATACGACGCGAAAGGTGAATCGATCGTGGCTGACGGGTTAAGGTAGATAATATGCAACAGAATAATCAACAGACTGGTAATACCGGCGACAAGCCATCCTGTCTTTCTTTTTCTCACGGCCTCGATGATTCTCGTCGACAGGACGTCACCTTTGTCTTGCGCTGTCGGTGGGTCGGCGTGAAGTTGCTGGCTCCCTTCATGATGAGCGCCATTTCCTTCCGTCACAACTCTGTTCAGCTGATTTATTTCTGGAGTGGCAATATCATTATCCTTCTCCGCAGGGGCGCCGGGAGTATCAATCCGGATATTCGCTTCATCCGCAATCATGAAACCCCGTTTAGGGATCGTTTGAATCAGTGTTCCATTCACATTGAAGTAATTTAAAGACTTACGCAGCAAAGAGATATTTTGATGTAGAGTATTCGGCGTAACACTCATCCCCCTTTCTCCCCACGCATTTTGCAGTAGCTCTGCCTGAGTGACGATTCTTCCTTGATTTTTTATTAACAAATCAAAGCAAAGGCTTGCTGGTATTGCCAGGGCCATACGTTCATTACTTTTTATGGAATGGAGAGTATGCGCTTCTGAGTTAAATCGCAGCGTGTTCTCTATAACGTAAATAGTAGCCATATATGATTTCTTATTGTGAGAATAGTTACCACTGTGTCATTTATCTGGGATTTGATGCCGCGATACTAGCACCAAAGAGTAAACCTGACATTCACTCATAACTAAGAATACTCTTAATCCCCAGGTGAGGTTTTGCCTGAATTGCTTTTTATTTGTTAAATTTACTAATTATTCTTATGTTTATCAATGATTTGAGTTTTAACAAATACTCAACAGATGTGATTTTTTTGCCCTTCATAACTTTATGAGTAATAAATTCTGCTTATTAAGCTTACTATTTGTGCATGAAATGTGGCGGTGTTACCGTAACAAAAATAATAGTGATGTTTTGTCACCTTTCATAAAAGAAAAGTAAAAAGCTGAGGCGAACTTCATTATAGGTGTTTGTCTCAGCCAACGGATGGGGGTCAACAGACTCAATGGAATGGAGGTTCTGTTATCATGGCGGTATTGATCGTAACAGATAATTATTTCTATATGCAGGGTCTGGTCAGCATGGCTGACGATGATTGCAACATTACCTGGGTCGATAACATTGACAGTGAGTATGCGTACCAGCAGTGCCAGGTACTGAGTGCCGAAGATTACGTCATTATCCATTTTGCACAGATAGATAAAATGCTTTGTTCATATCAGTATTATTTGATGAACAGTCCGGCGAAAGTGATCGTGGCTCCGGATGCCAAATTTGTCAGTGATGTTTCTGACATCAATAATATCTGTTTTCTGTCTGCTGACGCGAGTGTTAAAACGGTTGAAAACATCCTTAAGCTGAAGAGGTTTAAAGCCAGAAAAAGAAACCTCACGGTTCGTGAAGAGAAAATTATGTCATTAATGATTATTGGGAACTTAATTAATGATATTTCTAAAACTCTTGGTCTGAGTATCAAGACGGTGAGTTTACATAAAAGTAATACCAGTAATAAGGTCGGCTTGTTAAATAACAACAACATTACCATGCTTGCCTTAATGCGTTTTATCTTGCCGGCATCAGGGACCGACATGATCCTTATTTAATGTTGTATCACTGGCAGCATTATTGCGTTTTATTTTCGCGGAAATTTATTGAGTTTTATCGATTTTATTCAAGTTTTGCATTTAAGAACATCAGGTTCTTAAGGGTAATGGCTCCATAAATAACTATGGAACAGCACGGGCGATAAAAAGCCTATTATTTTTATCAGGTGATGAATATGAAATTGAAAATGTTAGCAGCAGCTCTTGTGACGACTTTCTGTGTGGGCGCTGTTCAGGCAGCAGACGTTACGGCTCAGGCCGTCGCAACCTGGTCGGCAACGGCAAAAAAAGACACTACCAGCAAACTGGTTGTGACCCCTCTGGGTAGCCTGGCTTTCCAGTATGCAGAAGGGATTAAAGGCTTTAACTCTCAGAAAGGTCTGTTTGATGTTGCAATTGAAGGGGATGCGACTGCGACAGCATTTAAACTGACCTCCCGTCTGATTACCAATACCCTGACCCAGCTGGATACCTCCGGTTCGACGCTGAATGTGGGTGTGGATTATAACGGCGTTGCCGTCGAAAAATCGGCTGATACCGTCATGATCGACACCGCGAATGGCGTTCTGGGCGGCAACCTTAGCGCACTGTCTAACGGTTATAACCAGGCTGGCCGCGCGACCGCACAGGATGGTTTCAACTTCTCTATCATCAGTGGCACCACCGATGGTACGGCTGCAGTGACCGATTACAGCACGCTGCCGGAAGGGATCTGGAGCGGTGACGTCAGCGTCCAGTTCGACGCGACATGGACCAGCTGATTTCTCTGTAGCACGAGCAGGGGGGATTCCCCCTGCTTTCTTCCACGGACCGAATTCATATGAAAAACCGCATTCTGGCTATCAGCCTGTATTTTTGCGCCATCATGCCGGCCCTGGCACTGGATGTTGGCGATATTTCTTCATTTATGAACAGCGACGCCAGCGTGCTCAGTAAAGAGATTAAAAACACCACCGAGAGTGGACGCTTAATCAATATCCATGTTGAACGCCTTTCCTCACCGCTTGAAGGCGGCAGCGTGATTCCGATGGACAGTCAGGATGAAGTGCTGCTGACACCAGCCAGCCTGCTACTGCCCGCGAAGAGTAGAGATGTCATTCGCTTTTTCTACAAAGGACCGGCGGATAATAAAGAGCGCTACTACCGCATCGTCTGGTTCGATCAGGCGTTGAGCGATGCGCAGCGCGATAGTGCCAGGCGCAGTGCGGTGGCTACCGCATCGGCCCGCATCGGCACCATCCTGGTCGTTGCCCCACGCAAGGCGGATTACCGCTATCAGTATGCCAATGGAACGCTGGTGAATACCGGCAATGCCACGCTACGTATCCTGGCTTACGGCCCCTGCCTGAAGCCCGCAGATGGCAAAGAATGCAAAGAAAACTATTACCTCATGCCCGGCAAAGAGCGCCGTTTCACCCGCGTGAATGTTGCCGATAAAAAAGGGCGGGTCGCACTCTGGCAGGGCGAGCAGTTTGTTCCCGTAAAATAACAATTGTGCTGACGGAATCAGGTTATGCCTTTACGACGGATTTCACCTGAGCTGAAAACGCTCCTTGCCTGTGGTATGGCCATTTTTACTCTTCCGCTTAGTGTGAATGCCGCTCCTCAGCAGGTGCAGCAAATTGGCGGCGTAGTGATTCCCCAGGCCTTCAGCCAGGCGCTACAGGATGGAATGAGTATCCCACTGTTTCTTCACCTGGAAGGCAGCGCGGGGACGCAGGATGACCAGCGGCTTGGCAGTGCGTTTATTTGGCTGGACGCCGGTACGCTTCGCGTCCGTCATATTCAGCTGGAAGAGCGCGGGGACAACGCCAGCGTGAGTGAACAAACCCGAAAAACGCTGACTGAACTGGCGAATGAACCTTTCAACAGCGATTTACACATCATGCTCACCCGCGATGCGCAGCTGCAGCTCAGTCTGCGGCAGCTGCTGCTGCAACTGGTCGTGAAACGAGAGGCGCTGGGTACCGTTCTGCGTTCGCGCAGCGAAGATATCGGCCAGTCCAGCGTTAACAGCATCAGCAGCAGTCTGAACTATAACCTCGGCGTGTATAACAACCAGATGCGTAACGCTGGCAACAGTACGTCCAGCTATCTGTCGTTGAACAGCGTCAGCTCACTGCGCGAGCACCATATTGTGTTGGACGGGTCGCTCTACGGCACCGGAACCAGCAATCAGGATAGCGAAATTTATAAGGCCATGTATGAGCGTGATTTCGCCGGGCATCGCTTTGCCGGCGGGATGCTGGATACGTGGAATTTACAGTCGCTTGGACCGATGACCGCCATTTCTGCCGGGAAAATCTACGGCGCATCCTGGGGAAACCAGGCCAGCTCAACGGTGTTTGATAATTCACAATCGGTCACGCCAATCGTGGCTTTCTTACCGGCAGCAGGTGAAGTGCATTTATCGCGCGACGGACGTCTGCTGAGCGTACAGAACTTCGTAATGGGTAACCACGAAGTGGACACCCGAGGCCTGCCATACGGCATTTATGATGTGGACGTTGAGGTGATCGTCAATGGCCGGGTGGTCAGCAAGCGCACTCAGCGGGTGAACAAACTTTTCAGTCGCGGGCGCGGAGCGGGTGCTCCGCTGGCCTGGCAGGTGTGGGGCGGCAGCTTTCATATGGATCGCTGGTCAGAGAGCGGCAAGAAGAGCAAACCGGCGAAAGAGAGCTGGCTGGCGGGGGCGTCGACATCCGGATCCGTGGGCACGTTCAGCTGGGCGGCAACCGGCTACGGTTATGATAGCAATGCCGTCGCCGAGACGCGTCTGACCGTACCGCTGACGGAGTCTGTCAACGTCAACCTGCAAAATATGCTGGCCAGCGATAGCTCCTGGAGCAGCATTGGCAGCATCAGCGCCACCTTACCCGGAGGTTTTAGCACCGTCTGGGTTAACCAGGAAAAAACCATTATTGGCGCCCGGTTACGGCGCAGCGATGCCGACAACCGGGCGATTGGCGGAACCCTTAATCTGAACCCGCTGTGGTCAAAGCTGGGGACCTTTAGCATTAGCTACAACGACGACCGTCGCTACAACAGCCATTACTACACGGCGGATTATTATCAGACTCTCTTTAGCGGGGCCTTCGGCTCGCTGGGCCTGCGTGCCGGTATTCAGCGCTTCAATAATGGTGGCAGTGGTAGCAGTAGCAGTACCGGGAAATATGTTGCGCTCGATTTCTCACTCCCCCTGGGAAACTGGTTCAGCGCCGGTATGACCCACCAGAACGGCTATACCATGGCAAACCTTTCCGCCCGTAAACAGTTTGATGAGGGCGTGGTACGTACTCTTGGGGCCAATATTTCGCGGGCGATCTCCGGTGATACCGGCGATGACAAAACGCTGAGCGGCGGAGGCTATGCCCAGTTCGATACCCGCTATGCCAATGGCACGCTCAATATTAACAGCGGCGCTGACGGCTATGTGAATACCAACCTGACCGCCAGCGGTAGCGTCGGCTGGCAGGGGCGGAATATCGCCGCCAGCGGGCGCACCGACGGTAACGCCGGCGTGATTTTTAACACCGATCTCGATGATGACGGCAAGCTGAGCGCCAGGGTCAACGGACGGGTCATCCAGCTGACCGGCAAACGCAACTATCTGCCGCTCTCGCCGTACAGCCGTTACGAAGTCGAGCTGCAAAACAGTAAGAACTCCCTCGACAGCTACGACATTGTCAGCAACCGCAAGAGCAGCCTGACGCTCTACCCGGGCAACGTGGCGGTTATCGAACCGGAAGTGAAACAGATGGTGACCGTTTCCGGGCGCATCCGCGCCGAAGATGGAACGCTGCTGGCCAATGCACACATCAATAACCATATTGGCCGCACCCGTACCGATAACACGGGAGGATTCGTGATGGACGTGGATAAAAAATACCCCACCATCGATTTCACTTACGGCAATAACCAAAGCTGTGAAGTCGGGCTTGAGATAAGTCAGGCGCGCGGGGCGGTGTGGGTCGGCGATGTCGTCTGCACGGGTCTGAAAACTTACGCCAGCGCGCAGCAGGCAGGAGAAGGTCATGAAAGCTAAGTGGTTCCCGTTGGTAAGCCTGTTTATTGTCGCACTGTGTGCGGTGCGGGCAGAGGCGGCGGTAACGAAAACAACCTGGCCGGACGCAGCAGCGGTGCAGTTTGTTTTCGTGGAAAACAACTCCGATGATAACTTTTTCGCCACTCCAGGCGGCGTGCTGGATCCGCGCATGACCGGCGCCAGTCGCTGGACCGGGCTGAAATATACCGGTAGCGGCACTATCTACCAGCAGAGTCTGGGCTATATCGATAACGGCTATAACACCGGGCTGAATGCCAACTGGAAGTTTGACATGTGGCTGGAAAACTCGCCGGTGTCGAACCCCCTGAGCGGGCTGCGCTGCATCAACTGGTACGCCGGTTGCGATATGGCGACCAGTCTGATTTTGCCCCAGGTCACGGATACAAACGGCTTTTACGGTGCGACGGTGACCTCCGGTGGCCAAAAATGGATGCACGGCATGATGTCGGACGCTTTCTACCAGTATCTGCAGCAGATGCCGGTTGGTGGCAGCATGTCGATGACGATCAATGCCTGCCAGACTTCCGTCTCCTACGATGCAAGCAGCGGGGCGCGCTGCAAAGATCAGACCTCCGGCGCCTGGTACGTGCGTAAAGTGACCCATACTAAAGCGGCAAACTTAAAGCTGATTAACACCCATTCTCTGACCGAAGTCTTTATCAATAGCGATGGGATCCCGACGCTGGGGGAGGGCAGCTCGAACTGTCGCGCCCAGACGATTGGTACCCGTAGCGGTCTGAGCTGCAAGATGGTCAACTATGCGTTGCAGCATAATGGCCTGAGCAACACCTCGATTCATATTTTCCCGGCGATTAACAACACGTCGCTGACGTCGGCGGTGAATATCTATGATATGCAGTTCAGCCTCGATGGTAACAGCTGGAAACCGGTCAGCGGCAATGCCTACTACTATACGTTTAACGAGATGAAATCCTCGGATTCGGTCTACATCTTCTTTTCCAGTAACTTCTTTAAGCAGATGGTGGCGCTGGGCATCAGTGATATTAATACCAAGGATCTGTTTAACTTCCGCTTCCAGAACACCACCTCGCCGGAGTCCGGCTGGTATGAATTTTCTACCTCCAACTCGCTGATTATCAAACCGCGTGATTTCAGTATCAGCATTATTTCCGATGAGTACAGCAGTTCACCGTCGCGCGAAGGGTATGTCGGTGCCGGACAGCCGTCACTGGATTTTGGCTATATCGTCACCACCAGCGGAAAAACCGCGGCCGATGAAGTCCTGATCAAAGTGACCGGCCCGTCGCAGTCGATCGCCGGGCGTTCATATTGCTTGTTCAGTTCGCCAGACGGGGTGACAAAAGTGCCTTTCCCGGCGCTGCTGACGTTTACCACCCAGACCGGAACGAGCAAAAATTATGACGCCGGCTGCGATGACAACTGGCGCGATATGACGGATGCGCTGTGGCTGACGACGCCGTGGACAGATGCTTCCGGCGATATTGGCGTGATGAACAAGACGACGGTGAAATTTTCCATACCGATGAACGACAATATTTCGTTGAGAACGGTAGATGACGATGGCTGGTTTGGTGAAGTGAGTGCTTCAGGAGAGATTCATGTTCAGGCGACATGGCGCAATATTAATTAATCTGCTCCAGGCCGTCGCGTGGTTGCTGCTTCTGGGTCTGCCAATGGCGGGCCGGGCGATTTCCGTCGGCAATTTAACTTTTTCGCTGGGTGCTGAAGAGAACTTTGTCGCCAAACGGGTACTGAATAACAACCCGAGCGCGCGGCTCTATCAGATTTCCGTCGTCGGGATAGACCGGCCGGGAGGTCACGAGGTCCGTTCGCGTCCGGCAGACGGCGAACTGCTCTTTGCCCCGCGTCAGCTCACCTTGCAGGCCGGGCAAGGGGAATACTTTAAATTTTATTATCATGGCCCGCAGGATAATCGTGAACGTTATTACCGGGTTTCGTTTCGCGAAATTCCCACCCGAAACCGCATTGGCCGTACTGCGGCCGGCGGGTCAATCGGTATTGATCCGGTGGTCGTGATGGAAACGATTCTGGTGGTACGCCCGCGGCAGGTGCAGTTCAAATGGGCCTTCGATCGGCAGGCGGGAAGCGTCAGCAACAGCGGCAATACCTGGTTTAAACTGCTGATCAAGCCGGGATGCGATGCAACGGAAGAAGAGGGCGAGGCCTGGTACTTACGGCCAGGAGATGTGGTTCGCCAGGCGGCGCTGCGCCAGCCTGGGAATAAATACATTATCTATAATGATAAATTTATTAAAATATCAAAGGATTGCGAGTAGTGTTTGCCGGTAAATAAAAAAGCCTCCCGTAGGAAGCTTTTTTATTATCAGGTCATGACCATTGGCCATTGTGGTGGCGTCTGACTCATGACTTCGATCATGACGTCTTTGATATTGCCCCAGATTTTCGCGATATCCAGCAGCGTGATCCCCAACAAGCCGGTGGCGAACCAGCAGGCCGCCACCAGGCCGATGCAGCTACAAATAACGGCTAAACCGGCATAATCACTTTTGCGTAGCTGAATGTTCATCGAACTGGCCAAAAACATCAGAACCGCGCTCACCAGCGGCCAGCGCAAAAGTATGACACTGGTAGTTATGGAAGCCATCAACCTCATCCTCAAAGAAAATCGGGTGCCTTTGACAACCTGGCGAGACTGACGATGACGTGGCGCTCTGGCTATCTACGGGCAATCAGGAGAATAATGAAACATTGTTCTTGTTTCATCAAGTTGTGTGAACTATATCACATTTGCTGTTTTATTCACCAGCCCCAAATGCGCGTTTTTGGCGGTTTTTAAAGCCGTATTTTTGTTGTGGATAATGGTGGCGGGGCATCTTCCCACCACGTCAAACGGGTAAGTTGCTCTTCCCGGCGTCTGATTGCTTTTTTTGAGCTCGTTATCTGCGGCTTTTATTACATATTCTTGCCGATCGTACGGATAAACCGAATTAGATAACGACTCTGTTTTTAGAATACCGAGAGTGTTTCTCGATTTTCTGCGAAATTAGTATTATTCATCATTATTGAGGATGGGGTTTTTACATCAAACGACCGGTTGCTGAAAATAGTCTCTGTTGTATAACAACGAGTGTGATCTTTTACCGTGATAAGGCATATCGCATGGATAAAAAACGGAAATGAATCGTCGCACATTGCGCAACGCGTTGAGAATATTGGGAGTGACGCTGGTGGTTCTGCTCCCCGTCGTGCTGGCACTGTGGTTTGCGCAAATCAGAGCCAAAGCCGAAACCTCCGATCGGCTCCGCGCATTTTCACAGCTGGCGCTGCAGAAAACGGAAATGGTGGTTTATGAAGCCGATCGGGCGCGTGAAAAGGCCTTGCAGTTTAAAGGGGAAATGTGCTCTGCCGGACATCAGCAATATATGTTGTCGATTGTACGCAGCCTGCTTTATGTTGACGATTTAATTTATGCCGACGGTCCCCGTTTGTTTTGCTCGACTGCGGTCCGCCCCGATAGCGCATGGCGTATTCCGCCGGCGAATTATACCAAAAAGCCGGATATCGCTATCTACTATTACCGCGATACGCCTTTCTATCCCGGCTTTGCGATGAACTATATGCAGCGAGGGCACTACATTGCGGTGATTAATCCGCTCTCCTACAGTTCGTTAATATCGAGTGATAAAGATTTATCCTACGGTTTGTACGATACAAAAACGAATCAGTTTTTTTCCACCAGTAGAAATGCCGACCCCGCGGTACTGCATGGCCTGATTCGTCAGGAAGATGCCTTTTTTCGCCAGGGTAACCGGGTGTACACCGTGGCTCATTCCGCCATCCGCCCGATCGCCGTGATTATGTCTACCTCGTACGCCAGTTATTACCAGAGCTTTTATGATCAGGTGACGCTCACCCTCCCGCTGGGGGGGATTTGCAGCATTTTGATCTTACTGGTGTGGTTGCGCACCCGGCAGCAATACCATTCACCGCGCAATATGTTGCAACGTGCGCTCAATCGGCGTCAGCTGCGTCTGCATTATCAGCCGATTATTGATATCGAAAATAACCGCTGCGTCGGAGCCGAAGCGCTGCTGCGCTGGCCAGGATTTGACGGGCCGGTGATGACGCCGGCGGAGTTTATTCCACTAGCGGAAAATGAAGGGATGATTGCGCAGGTCACCGATTACGTGGTGGATGAGTTATTTTCCGAACTCGGGGAATTTTTGGCCGGGCATCCGCATCTGTATATTGCGATTAACCTGTCGGCCACCGATTTCCACTCTTCGCGGCTCATTGCCCAAATCGGTGAAAAGGCGCGGAGCTCCGCGGTGAATATCGATCAAATTAAAATTGAAGTCACCGAGCGCGGATTTATTGACGTGCAGAAAACGATGCCGGTCATCCAGGCATTCCGCGCAGCCGGATATGAAATTGCTATTGATGACTTCGGTACCGGCTATTCCAATCTGCATAATCTCCACTCGCTTAACGTGGATATCCTGAAGATCGATAAATCGTTTATCGATACGCTCACCACCAATAGCACCAGCTACACGATCGCCGAGCATATTATTGAAATCGCCCGCAGCCTGGGCTTAAAGACCGTTGCCGAAGGCGTCGAAACGGCGGACCAGGTTAACTGGCTGCGAAAACGCGGGGTCCGGTATTGTCAGGGCTGGTACTTTGCGAAAGCGATGCCGCCACAGGAGTTCAGGCAGTGGCTGGCCAACGCGCCCAGGCTGCTCAGCCCTTGCATGTGAACGCTCAGGCGGAAATTTGATGACGATAATCGCTGGGGGTGCGGTCGAACTCCCGGCGAAATACCCGTGAGAACGTCTGCTGCGACACGTAGCCCAGATCCATCGCAATATCAAAGATGGGTCGCTGGGTGGTCCGCAGCGCCTCTGCGGCCAGCAACAGCCGGCGCTGGCGGATGTAATCGCCCAGCGTTTGATGCATCACGGCGCGGAACATCCGCTGGAGGTACCATTTTGAGTACCCGGATTTTCTGGCGACTACATCAATGTTAAGTGGTTGATCGATATGTTCATCAATCCATTCAATAAGCGTTTGGATAATATCCTGATGGGACATAAAGCGGCCTCTCTCAATTCTCGATTCGTCGTTTTGTCTGCGGGCGAGTATAATTCCTCAAGTTAACTTGAGGTAAAGCGCTTTTATGGAAAAGAAATCCCCCCGTATTAAAATGCTGTTGACCCCCGGCGAGGTGGCAAAGCGTACCGGCGTTGCCGTCTCTGCCCTGCATTTCTATGAAAGCAAAGGGTTAATTCACAGCCAGCGTAATGCCGGTAATCAGCGGCGCTATCGCCGCGATGTGCTGCGCGCGGTGGCGATCATCAAGATTGCCCAGCGAATCGGCATTCCGCTGTCGACCATTGGTGATGCGTTCGGCGTGTTGCCGGAAGGGCATAACCTCAGCGCGAAGGAGTGGAAACAGCTCTCATCGCAGTGGCGGGAGGAGCTTGATCGGCGTATTCATACCCTGACCGCACTGCGCGACCAGCTGGATGGTTGTATCGGCTGCGGCTGTCTGTCGCGACGCGACTGCCCGCTGCGCAACCCGGGAGATAAGCTGGGTGAAGAGGGGACCGGCGCGCGACTGCTGGAGGATGACGTATAAAACTAAAGCGCCACAACAGGGCGCTTTAGTTGTTTTCCGGTCTTGGTCTTTAACACTATCCTGGTCGTTCGCAGGAGGGTTTCCCCCGACGTCGGCTCACCTCGGTATTGCGCAAGATGTTGCTGGAGGTTCCGGTTTGCGCCGACAACTTAATTGTGGCACAGCCCGGCTTTTTCACCCGTTTATTTCGGCGAAATTTTTCCGCCAATCGCCGTCAGTTCCTATAGTTAATTCGAACGAATTACGGGAGAACCTCCATGCTGACGGTACATCATCTCAATCAATCACGATCCCAGCGCGTGCTGTGGGCGCTTGAAGAACTCCAGTTGCCTTATCGCATTGTCAGCTACCAGCGGGAAAAAAATATGCTGGCGCCGCCGGCGTTAAAGCAGATCCACCCGCTGGGGAAATCTCCGGTGGTGGAAGATAACGGCCACGTGCTGGCGGAATCGGGCGCCATCCTCGAGTACCTGCAGGAAACCTACGATAGCGACCACCGGTTCAGACCGCAGGCGATGGCGGATAAGCTGCAATACCGTTTCTGGCTGCACTATGCCGAGGGCTCACTGATGCCGCTGATGGTGATGAAACTGGTGTTTGCCAGTCTCGGTAAACCGCCCATTCCGCTCGGGATGCGAACGCTGGGCAATGCCCTGGGTAAAGGGGTACAGAAGGCCTGGCTGGACCGGCAAATCGCCACGCACGCTCGCTATATTGAGGATCATCTCTCCCGTCAGCCGTGGTTTGCCGGCGCGCAGCTCAGCATGGCCGATATCCAGATGAGCTTTCCGGTCATGGCGCTGCTGGTGCGCGGTGGCATCACGGATGTGCCGCGGATCGCACAGTGGGTGCAGCGAATAGAGCAGCTTCCGGCCTGGCAGAAAGCGATTGAACGCGGCGGCCCGTTCACCCTGCCGGAGTGAGGCGGTGATTTTTGTGATGGCCGCGGTGAATTGCTATCAACGCAATACAAAAATGTTACCGGATTGCGCATAGACGACAACGTTTGCGCATCGACTGGTTATTTCATGAACGCCATAAGCAAAATTTAGCGAATTAACACAAACTTCAGTTGAAAAGGCCCGTCTAAAGGCTGGATAATCGTTTGCCTTTGTATTTTGCTCGCTATTTATCCCTGTTCTGGGGGGAGCAAATTCATTCTGACCACCGTATTGTATGCGCGGAGTTAAACGTTTGCTTTTTTGCAGCCCCCCTGGCGCTGCGAGGAAGCACAAGGAGATCGCGTTTAGCTGGCAGTGGATGGTCCACCACGCATACGGACGAACGATTAAAATTTTCAGGGGAAGTTTTCTATGTCTACGCCTTCAGCGCGTACCGGCGGTTCATTAGACGCCTGGTTTAAAATTTCAGCTCGTGGCAGCTCCGTTCGTCAGGAGATTGTTGCCGGTTTAACCACCTTCCTGGCAATGGTGTACTCGGTCATTGTTGTCCCGGGCATGTTGGGTAAAGCCGGGTTCCCTCCGGCAGCCGTGTTCGTCTCGACTTGTCTGGTCGCCGGCGTAGGCTCTCTGGTGATGGGGCTGTGGGCAAACCTGCCGCTGGCCATCGGCTGTGCGATTTCGCTGACCGCGTTCACCGCCTTCAGCCTGGTGCTGGGGCAGCACATCAGTATTCCGGTTGCGCTGGGCGCCGTGTTCCTGATGGGCGTGCTGTTTACCGTTATCTCTGCCACCGGTATTCGTAGCTGGATCCTGCGCAATTTACCGCAGGGCGTTGCGCACGGCACCGGGATAGGTATCGGCCTGTTTCTGCTGCTGATCGCCGCCAACGGCGTGGGCCTGGTGATTAAAAACCCGCTGGACGGTTTGCCGGTCGCGCTGGGTCACTTCAACAGCTTCCCGGTGATTATGTCGCTGGTGGGGCTGGCGGTGATTATTGGCCTCGAAAAAATGAAAGTGCCGGGCGGTATTCTGCTGACCATTATCGGCATTTCGATCGTCGGGCTGATTTTTGACCCGAGCGTTCATTTCTCCGGTATTTTCGCGATGCCGTCGCTGAGCGACGACAAAGGCAACTCGCTGATTGGCAGCCTCGATATCATCGGCGCGCTAAACCCGGTGGTTCTGCCAAGCGTCCTGGCGCTGGTGATGACGGCGGTATTTGATGCCACCGGCACGATTCGCGCCGTGGCGGGGCAGGCAAACCTGCTGGATAAAGACGGGCAGATTATCAACGGCGGTAAAGCCTTGACCACCGACTCCCTGAGCAGCGTCTTCTCCGGCGTGGTCGGGGCGGCGCCGGCGGCGGTGTACATCGAATCTGCGGCAGGTACTGCGGCGGGCGGTAAAACCGGCCTCACCGCGGTGACCGTTGGCGTGCTGTTCCTGCTGATTCTGTTCCTCTCTCCGCTCTCTTATCTGGTACCTGCGTATGCCACGGCGCCAGCGCTGATGTATGTTGGTCTGCTGATGCTGAGCAACGTGGCGAAAATCGACTTTAATGATTTCGTCGATGCGATGGCCGGGCTTATCACGGCGGTCTTTATCGTGCTGACCTGTAACATCGTCACCGGCATCATGATTGGCTTTGCCGCCCTGGTCATTGGCCGTCTGGTGTCCGGCGAGTGGCGCAAGCTGAACCTGGGGACCGTCATCATCGCGGCCGCGCTGGTTATCTTCTACGCCGGTGGTTGGGCCATTTAAGCTTTTCCTGCCAATAGCGGGCGGCTCAGGCCGCCCGTTTTATTTTTAAGCCACATCCTGTTTCCTTTTGCGTTAATCTGAGTAGCGTATTATCCAGAGACATGACGCCTCCGGTGTAAAAAAAAGAAAACGCAGCAAACAGGGAACACATGGAAATATTCTTCACCATACTCATCATGACCCTCGTGGTCTCTCTCTCCGGGGTGGTTACACGCGTACTGCCCTTTCAGGTTCCACTACCACTGATGCAAATCGCCATTGGCGCGCTGTTGGCGTGGCCGACGTTTGGTTTGCATGTTGAATTCGACCCCGAGCTGTTCCTGGTCTTGTTTATCCCGCCGCTGCTTTTTGCCGACGGCTGGAAGACGCCGACCCGCGAATTTATTGAGCACGGACGAGAAATCCTCGGGCTGGCGCTGGCGCTGGTGCTGGTCACGGTGGTGGGTATTGGCTTCCTCATCTACTGGATCGTGCCGGGTATTCCGCTGATTCCCGCCTTTGCGCTGGCGGCGGTGCTGTCACCGACCGATGCCGTGGCGCTGTCAGGCATCGTGGGCGAAGGGCGCATTCCGAAAAAAATTATGGGGATTTTGCAGGGCGAGGCGCTGATGAATGATGCCTCCGGCCTGGTCTCGCTGAAGTTTGCCGTCGCCGTGGCGATGGGCACGATGGTCTTTACCGTCGGCGGTGCCACGGTCGAGTTCCTCAAAGTCGCCATCGGCGGTATCCTGGCCGGGTTTGTGGTGAGCTGGCTGTATGGTCGTTCGATGCGCTTCCTCAGCCGCTGGGGCGGCGACGAGCCGGCGACGCAGATTGTTCTGCTGTTCCTGCTGCCGTTTGCCTCCTACCTGATCGCGGAACATATCGGTGTTTCCGGGATTCTGGCGGCGGTGGCGGCGGGGATGACCATCACCCGTTCCGGCGTGATGCGCACCGCGCCGCTGGCCATGCGTCTGCGTGCGAACAGTACCTGGGCGATGCTGGAATTTGTCTTTAACGGCATGGTCTTTCTGCTGTTGGGTCTGCAGCTGCCGGACATTCTGTCGACATCGCTGGTGGCGGCGGAAGCGGATCCTAATGTTGAAACCTGGATGTTGTTTACCGACATTATCCTGATCTACGCCGCGCTGATGCTGGTACGTTTTGGCTGGCTGTGGACGATGCGCAAGTTAAGCCAGCGTTTCCTGAAGAGGAAACCGATGGAGTTTGGCTCGTGGACCACCCGTGAACTGCTGATCTCCTCCGTTGCCGGGGTACGCGGGGCGATAACCCTCGCCGGTGTGCTGTCGATTCCACTGCTGCTGCCTGACGGCAACGTCTTCCCGGCCCGCTATGAGCTGATCTTTTTGGCCGCCGGGGTGATTCTGTTCTCGCTGTTTGTCGGGGTGATCGCGCTGCCAATTTTGCTACGTCACATTGAGTCGAGCGACCATGTTCAGCAGCGTAAAGAAGAGCGGCTGGCGCGCGCGGCGACGGCAGATGTGGCGATTGTCGCGATTCAGAAAATGGAGGAGCGTCTGGCGGCCGACACCAAAGAGAATATTGATAACCAGCTGCTGACCGAGGTCAGTTCGCGGGTGATTGGTAATCTGCGCCGCCGCGTCGACGGGCGCAACGATGTGGAAACCTCCATACTCGAAGAGCAGCTTGAGCGCCGGTTCCGTCTGGCGGCGCTGCGTTCAGAACGCGGAGAGCTGTATCATCTTCGTGCGACCCGGCAGATCAGCAATGAAACGCTGCAGAAGCTGCTCCACGACCTTGACCTGCTGGAAGCGCTGCTCATCGAAGATCAGTAGCGCCGCACCGCTTCCCCGGCGGCGCTACGCTGGCCGGGCGATGAATTCAGAATGACTGTTTTTGTCGCCCGGACAGGCGCAACGCGCCGCCTCCGGGACTTACTCCAGCCAGAACGCCTTACTGCATTCCAGCCACGCCTGCGCGCTGTGCGACAGATAAACGCCTTCCCGCCAGATCATCCCCAGCTCCCAGTGCAGCTCACTCTGCAGCGGTATCCAGCAAAAATTCTGCGCGTCGAGACGTTCGCAGATCGGCTGCGGCAGTATGGCCACGCCGATTCCCGCCTGCACCATGGCCGCGAGGAAGTCCCACTGGCCGCTGCGCACCGCGATGCGGGGCTTCACATCATGACAGGTAAACAGTGCCATCAGCTGCCGGCTCAGCGCGAAATCTTCGTTATAAATGACCAGCGGATGGGCCGCGAGGGCTTCCGGCGAGAGCGACTGAACGCTTTCCCACTCCTCGGTTCTCGGCGTCAGCACGCACAGCGGATGGTTGAACAGCGGCAGCGTGCTCAGGCCGCTGTCCTCATCTACCGGCAGCGCCGTCATGGCGAGATCCAGCTCGCCGTTGCTCACCGCCTGCTGAACCGTCAGCCCACCGAACTCGGCAATTTTCAGCTCCACGCCCGGGTAGCGCTGGCGAAACAGGCCGATCGGTTCTGCCATCAGCATCCCGACCATCGGCGGGATCCCCAGTCTCAGGACCCCTTTGTGCAGGTGGTTAATATCGCTCAGCTCCGATTCCAGCTGATGAAACTCGCCCAGAATCGCCTGCCCACGCTCAAAAACAACCCGACCGGTATCGGTCAACAGGAGCCGGCGGCCATCGCGAATCAACAGGGTGCAGTTCAGCTCATCTTCCAGATTTTTGAGCATTTTGCTGATCGTGGGCTGTGTGACGAACAGTTTTTCCGCAGCGCGCGTAAAACTCTGCTGACGCACCACTTCGACAAAATAGCGCAGCGTTCGGATATCCATAATTATTCCCAGAGACTATACCTGTGATGATTTTAATTCATTTCTGTCCGCTCAGGCGGCTCTCTATACTGCATACCTTGCTTCTTTTCAGGAATTTCGCTCATGGCCTTCGCGCCAGCTCGTGTGACCCCCTTCGTTGTACAGCGCCTCCAGGTCCCGGTTCAGGTGCTGATTTATGCCGGATTGTTCGTCTGCGCTGAATATTTGGTTAACTGGCTGCATCTGCCGCTGCCGGCGAACCTGGTCGGCATGTTGATGCTGCTGGCGCTGATTATCTGTCGGGTTATCCCGCTGAACTGGGTGCGGGCCGGCGCGCGCTGGCTGTTGGCGGAAATGCTGCTGTTTTTCGTCCCGGCGGTGGTGGCGGTGGTGAATTATACCCAGCTGCTGATGGTCGACGGCTGGCGCATTTTTCTGGTGATTGCGCTGAGTACCCTGATGGTGCTGGGGGCGACGGCATGGGTGGTGGATAAAGTGTATCGTTATGAAGTCAGCCGGATGAAGCATGAGTGATTTTCAACTGAGCGTCCTGTGCCTGGTTGTGACGCTGGCACTCTATTTCGCCAATAAGCGCCTGTATCGCCGCTTCCACAGGCTGCCGCTGATGCCGCTGGTGTTTACCCCGATACTGCTGGTGCTGATTCTGGTGTTTGGCCACATTTCATATCAGAACTATATGGGCGAGGCCCACTGGTTGTTATGGCTGTTGGGGCCTGCAACCATCGCGTTTGCCGTCCCGGTATATGACAACCTCGCGGTCATTAAACGGCACTGGATGTCGCTGACCGCAGGGGTGACGACGGCAGTGGTTGTCGCCGTGACCAGCTCGGTGTGGCTGGCACGACTGTTTACGCTGCCGGATGAGATTCAGCGTAGTCTGGCGGTGCGTTCGGTCACGACGCCGTTTGCGCTGGCCGCGGCAAAACCGATCGGCGGCCAGCCGGAGCTGGTGGCGCTGTTTGTGGTGATCACCGGCGTGTTTGGCATGGCGGTGGGTGATGCGCTGTTTATGCGGCTCGCCATTCGCGAAGGGATGGCAAAAGGCGCTGGATTTGGCGCCGCCTCGCACGGCGCAGGCACCGCCCGTTCATATGAGCTGGGGCCGCAGGAAGGGGTGGTGGCCAGTCTGGTGATGATGTTGTCGGGCGTGGTAATGGTACTGGCAGCGCCGCTGGTGCGCCTGCTGATGTTTTAATGTTCCCCGGCCGGGCGGCCGGGGAGAGTCAGGTTAGTGCGCCTGGCCGCGTTCGATACCGATCCCGGTTTGCGAACGAATAAACTGAGCGCGGAACTGCTCACGCTCGCGCATCCCTTCCGCCGAATTGTCGGTGGCGGAGAAGAGCCAGATACCGATAAAGGCGATAGCGATAGAGAACAGCGCCGGATATTCATACGGGAATATCGCCTTTTCATGGCCGAGGATTTGCACCCAAATCGTCGGGCCAAGGATCATCAGAATCACGGCGGTCAGCAGCCCAAGCCAGCCGCCCACCATGGCTCCGCGAGTGGTCAGCTTCGACCAGTACATCGACAGCAGTATGATCGGGAAGTTACAGCTGGCGGCGATGGAGAAGGCCAGACCCACCATGAAGGCGATATTCTGATTTTCAAACAAAATCCCCAGCAGAATCGCCACCACGCCCAGCACCAGAACGGTGATTTTCGACACCCGCAGCTCATCGCGCTCGCTGGCGCCCTTGCGGAAGACGTTAGCATACAGGTCGTGAGAAACCGCCGAGGCGCCGGCCAGCGTCAAGCCGGCGACCACCGCCAGAATAGTGGCGAAGGCGACCGCTGAAATAAAGCCGAGGAACAGGTTGCCGCCCACCGCATCGGCCAGGTGTACCGCCGCCATATTATTGCCGCCAATCAGCACGCCCGCGGAATCTTTGAACGCAGGATTCGCGCCCACCAGCATGATCGCGCCGAAGCCGATGATAAAGGTCAGGATATAGAAATAGCCCATAAACCCGGTGGCGTAGAACACGCTCTTACGCGCTTCTTTCGCATCGCTCACGGTGAAGAAACGCATCAGAATGTGCGGCAGACCGGCGGTTCCGAACATCAGACCGAGACCGAGCGATAGCGCCGATATCGGGTCTTTCACCAGCCCGCCCGGGCTCATAATCGCTGCGCCTTTCGGATGCACCGCCATGGCTTCACTGAACAGGTTGTTGAAGCTGAAGCCGACGTGCTTCATGACCATAAAGGCCATAAAGCTGGCGCCGCACAGCAGCAGGACGGCCTTGATAATCTGCACCCAGGTGGTGGCGAGCATACCGCCGAAGAGGACGTAGAGCACCATCAGCACGCCGACCAGCACCACCGCGACGTGGTAGTTCAGGCCGAACAGCAGCTGAATCAGCTTGCCTGCGCCGACCATCTGAGCAATCAGATACAGCGCCACCACCACCAGCGAACCGCAGGCGGAGAGGGTACGAATCGGCCCTTGCTTAAGGCGATAAGAGGCGACGTCAGCGAAGGTGTAGCGCCCGAGGTTACGCAGGCGTTCGGCGATCAGGAACAGAATAATCGGCCAGCCGACCAGGAAACCGAGGGAGTAAATCAGTCCGTCGTAGCCGGAGGTGTAGACCAGCGCAGAAATACCGAGGAAGGAGGCGGCCGACATAAAGTCTCCGGCAATCGCCAGCCCGTTCTGAAAGCCGGTAATATTTCCGCCCGCGGTATAGTAATCGCTGCGTGAGCGAACGCGTTTTGACGCCCAGTAGGTGATATACAGCGTCAGGGCGACAAAGATCAGGAACATGATGATCGCCTGCCAGTTGGTCGGCTGGCGCTGTACCGCGCCGGAGATGGCGTCAGCGGCACTCGCGGAAAAAGGGAGCGTGGCGGCAATCGCCGTCAGGACTTTCTTCATGATGAGTGCACCTCGTTGATAACGCTTTTCGTCAGACGGTCAAATTCTCCGTTAGCCCGCCAGACATAAATCCCGGTCAGGACAAAAGAGATAACGATAACACCGATGCCGATCGGGATTCCTCGGGTGACGCTGGTGCCGGCATGCAGCGGCGTGCCCAGCCAGCCAGGGGCGAAAGCGATGAGTAGAATAAAGCCCACGTAGATCACTAACATAATCAGTGACAGGATGGCGGCAAACCTTTGCCGGGTTGCAACTAACTCCCTGAAATGCGCACTATCTTCTATCCGCTGACAAATTTGCTCATTCATCACAGCGTCTCCAGAGGTACCCTTTTCGTCATCCGCGCGCTGACCGTCGGCAGCACTTATCCGCCCGGCAACATACTGTCGGGAAGAGAGGGTGCTTCCTGCTGTCCTGCTACGTGGAATCCTTAGGGCGTATGATTTATGTCCTCTCCCCTGACGGGGAGAGGGTGTAGGGAATGAGTCCGTTTACGACGGCATCGCAATGGCCTGCTTCTCTTCGAGCAGTTTTTCCACGACGCCAGGATCCGCCAGTGTTGACGTATCGCCGAGGTTGCTGGTATCGCCCGCGGCAATCTTGCGCAGAATACGGCGCATGATCTTGCCCGAGCGGGTTTTCGGTAAGGAATCGGTCCAGTGGAGCACGTCCGGCGTGGCCAGCGGGCCAATCTCTTTGCGTACCCAGTTGCGTACCTCCGCATACAGCTCCGGCGTCGGCTCTTCACCGTGATTGAGCGTGACGTAAGCGTAAATCGCCTGACCTTTGATGTTATGCGGAATACCGACCACGGCCGCTTCGGCGATTTTCGGATGCGACACCAGCGCCGATTCGATTTCTGCGGTCCCCAGGCGGTGGCCAGATACGTTCAGAACGTCGTCCACGCGGCCGGTGATCCAGAAGTAACCATCTTCATCACGACGAGCGCCGTCGCCGCTGAAATACATATTTTTGAAGGTGGAGAAGTAGGTCTGTTCAAAGCGCTCGTGGTCGCCGAACAGGGTTCGCGCCTGTCCCGGCCAGGAGTCGGCGATGGCCAGGTTACCTTCGGTCGCGCCCTCCAGCGGAGTGCCTTCATTGTCGACCAGTACCGGCTGCACGCCGAAGAACGGACGCGTGGCGGAGCCGGCTTTCAGCTCAATGGCGCCCGGCAGCGGAGTAATCATGAAGCCGCCGGTTTCAGTTTGCCACCAGGTATCCATCACCGGGCATTTCTCGTTGCCAATCTTCTTCCAGTACCACTCCCAGGCTTCCGGGTTAATCGGCTCGCCGACCGAGCCCAGAATACGCAGGGAAGAGCGGTCGGTGCCTTCGATGGCCTTATCGCCTTCCGCCATCAGCGCGCGGATCGCCGTCGGCGCGGTGTAGAGAATGTTGACCTTGTGCTTATCGACGACCTGACACATCCGCGCCGGCGTCGGCCAGTTCGGCACGCCTTCAAACATCAGCGTGGTGGCGCCACAGGCCAGCGGGCCGTACAGCAGATAGCTGTGGCCGGTCACCCAGCCCACGTCAGCGGTACACCAGTAGATGTCGCCCGGATGGTAGTCGAAGACATATTTGAAGGTGGTGGCGGCATAGACCAGGTAGCCGCCGGTGGTGTGCAGCACCCCTTTGGGCTTACCGGTTGAACCGGAGGTATAGAGGATGAACAGCGGGTCTTCCGCATTCATCTCTTCCGGCTGATGCTGGTCGCTGGCTTGCGCAATCAGGTCGCTCCACCACAGGTCGCGACCTTCCTGCCAGTCGATTTTGCCGCCGGTACGTTGGAGCACCACCACGTGCTCGATGCTTTTCACGTTCGGATTTTTTAACGCGTCGTCAACGTTCTTCTTCAGCGGAATCGCACGTCCGGCGCGCAACCCTTCATCGGAAGTAATGACCAGACGAGAATTCGAGTCAATGATACGTCCGGCAACCGCTTCGGGAGAAAAACCGCCGAAGATCACCGAGTGGATAGCGCCGATACGGGCGCAGGCCAGCATAGCGACGGCGGCTTCCGGCACCATTGGCATATAGATAGCGACGACATCGCCCTTTTTAATGCCGAGGTCGAGCAGGACGTTAGCAAAACGGCAGACGTCGTGATGGAGCTCGCGATAAGTGATGTGTTTGCTCTGGCTGGCGTCGTCGCCTTCCCAGATAATCGCAGTCTGGTCGCCGCGTTCGGCCAGGTGGCGATCGAGGCAGTTAGCGGCAAGATTCAGCGTGCCGTCTTCATACCATTTAATAGAGACGTTGCCCGGTGCGAATGAGGTGTTCTTCACGCGCGTATAGGGCCGCATCCAGTCAAGGATTTTGCCTTGCTCACCCCAGAACGCATCCGGGTCGGTGACAGATTGGTGATACTGCGCCTTGTACTGTTCCGGGTTAATCAGGCAGCTGTCCGCAATGTTAGCGGGAATAGAGTGCTTATGTATTTGGCTCATGGCTTTTTTTCTCCTGTAGGTTGTTAAATATATGTCAAGTAAACGTTAAGAGTAGGGGCTTTCGCGGCTTTGTTTGCTATTTGGGGGACAGATCACGCATTGATTCAACTGAATGAAAATCCATCAAATGAAACTTTGAAGTGAAATAATTTCAGAAATGTATTTATAGAAATGGAAGCTATGAAATTTTTTTTATAACAGATACTTATGCATCAGAAGTGGGGAAAGTTAGCGAATTTATGCAGAAACCCAGAGAAAAGCCCTGTTCTTAAACGCTTGCGTAGCATGCCGTGCAGATGATACTGATACCGCGCGTTAAAAAACCCCATAGAGCAACGCAACACAATTCATATCCCTTTCAGTGGGCATCATGACTTCCGGGAATGGTGCCTCTCATTGAGGAAGTCAGTAGTGAAGAAAAAAACAAAAGTCAGCCTGGCCTGGCAGATTTTGCTGGCCCTGGTGCTGGGTATTCTGCTGGGCAGCTATCTGCATTACCATGCCGACGGTCGTGATTGGTTAATTGCGAATTTCCTGACGCCGGCAGGCGATATCTTTATCCACCTGATCAAGATGATCGTCGTTCCGATTGTTATCTCGACGCTGATTGTCGGGATTGCGGGCGTTGGCGACGCGAAGCAACTGGGCCGTATCGGCGCGAAAACCATTATCTATTTTGAAGTGATCACCACCGTGGCGATCGTGCTGGGGATTACCCTGGCCAACGTCTTCCAGCCGGGTAGCGGTATTGATATGTCGCAGCTGGCCGCGGTGGATATTTCGAAATATCAAAGCACAACGGCAGAGGTGCAAAGTCACGCTCACGGCCTGATGGGAACGATACTGTCGCTGGTGCCGACCAACATTGTCGCGTCGATGGCGAAAGGCGATATGTTGCCGATTATCTTCTTCTCGGTACTGTTCGGTCTGGGACTCTCTTCGCTGCCGGCTACCCATCGTGAACCGCTGGTGACCGTTTTCCGCTCCATTTCCGAAACCATGTTCAAAGTGACCCACATGGTGATGCGCTATGCGCCGGTCGGGGTGTTTGCGCTGATTTCGGTGACCGTTGCCACCTTTGGCTTCGCCTCGCTGTGGCCGCTGGCCAAACTGGTTATCCTGGTCTACTTCGCGATTCTGTTCTTCGCGCTGGTGGTGCTGGGGATCGTGGCGCGGGTATGCGGATTAAGTATCTGGATTCTGATCCGTATCCTGAAAGACGAGCTGATTCTGGCCTACTCTACCGCCAGCTCCGAGAGCGTATTGCCGCGTATTATTGAGAAGATGGAAGCCTATGGCGCGCCGGCTTCTATTACCAGCTTTGTCGTGCCGACCGGCTACTCGTTTAACCTCGATGGCTCAACGCTGTATCAGAGCATCGCGGCGATCTTTATTGCCCAGCTGTACGGTATTGACCTGTCGCTGTGGCAGGAGATAACCCTGGTGCTGACGCTGATGGTAACTTCGAAAGGGATTGCCGGCGTGCCGGGCGTCTCCTTCGTGGTGCTGCTGGCGACGCTGGGGAGCGTAGGGATTCCGCTGGAAGGGCTGGCCTTTATTGCTGGCGTTGACCGTATCCTCGATATGGCGCGTACCGCGCTGAACGTGGTGGGGAATGCGCTGGCGGTACTGGTGATTGCCAAGTGGGAGCACAAGTTTGACCGCAAAAAAGCGCTGGCCTATGAGCGTGAAGTGCTGGGCAAATTTGATAAAACGGCGCAGTAAAATGCAAAACCCGGCGCTATCGCGTCGGGCTCAGATTGTAGACAAAGAGTCAGCGTCTTAAATTGCCCGGCGGCGCTGCGCTTGCGCGGGCCTACTGAAATTGTGCAAGCGTTGAGATTGCGGGTTTCGTAGGCCGGGTGAGGCGTCAGCCGCCACCCGGCAAAACGCGGGCTCAATGTTCGGGCAGGTTTGTCAGGCCATCTTAAAGCCCGGCGCTATCGCGTCGGGCTCAGATTGTAGACAAAGAGTCAGCGTCTTAAATTGCCCGGCGGCGCTGCGCTTGCGCGGGCCGACTGAAATTGTGCAAGCGTTGAGATTGCGCGGGCCTACTGAAATTGTGCAATCGTTGAGATTGCGGGTTTCGTAGGCCGGGTCAGGCGTCAGCCGCCACCCGGCGAAACGCGGGCTTAATGTTCAGGCAGGTTTGTCAGCCATCTTAAAGCCCGGCGCTATCGCGTCGGGCTCAGATTGTAGACAAAGAGTCAGCGTCTTAAATTGCCCGGCGGCGCTGCGCTTGCGCGGGCCGACTGAAATTGCGCAAGCGTTGAGATTGCGGGTTTCGTAGGCCGGGTCAGGCGTCAGCCGCCACCTGGCGAAACGCGGGCTTAATGTTCAGGCAGGTTTGTCAGGCCGTCTTAAAACCTGGCGCTATCGCGTCGGGCTCAGATTGTAGACAAAGAGTAAGCATCTTAAAGCCCGGCGCTATCGCCGGGCTTTTTCTTATCTTTTACTTATCCTGTCGAACTCTTCGCAGCCGGTATCAAACCCCTCCTGACAGCTGACATTGAGCCAGTGCAGCGCTTTCTGCTGGTTGGGTTCGATAAAGCCTTGTTCTCCCTGCAGGAACATCATCCCGGCCCAGTATTCGGCATAACCGGTACGGGACAGCGAGGAGCTGCGTTTAAAATAGTCCGTTGCCCTGGCGTCATCCTCTGTCATCTGGACGCCGCTGGCGTAAATCAAACCTAACAGCATCTGGGCGTCGACGGCGGAGTCGCTTTCCGGATCCTGGGCGGCATCCTGTAGCAGGGTGATGGCATGTGAATAGTCCGTCGGCCCGGCCTGATGGTTGACCAACACGCGGGCCAGGATAATTTCTCCTGCCTTGCTGCCAACCTGTACCGCCTTCTCAGCCAGGTCTCTGGCCTGTTTATAATCGGCCTGCTGCGGGTTGCGAATTTTCAGCTGGGCCAGCAGCGCCAGCGCATCCCCGTCACCGTTATCGGCCGATTTTTGCGCCCAGTATTCGGCCTGCTGATAATCACCGTAACTGACGTAGGTATCGGCAAGATAGTACTGCGCCCGCGGATCGCCGGCTTCCGCCTGTTGTTGGTACTGGCTGCCGGGATCGGTAGCGCCCGCGGCAAGAGAGAACAGCATCAGAAGTAAAGAGAGGTATTTCATTTTTTATTATCGGTCAGGAACACAGCGCGCAGTATAAAGGGAGGCGAAAAAGAAGAAAATGGCGGCGGTTGCCAGGTTCGATAAAAGTGGGCTGCGTCAGCTATCCCGCAACCCGGATGGTGAAAATCCCCCCCGGCCAGCGTCATGTAGCCGGGGGGGCCTTCTGTCTTAACCCAACGCGCTTTCGCGCAGACGGGCTTTCAGCCTGGTGTACTCATCAATCACATACTGCTCGGCGGCGCGCTGGTCGGCGATGCGCTCAACGTTCACGGCACAGTACTTGTACTCCGGCGTTTTGGTTATCGGGCTTAAGTTCTCCGCGACCAGCTCGTTACAGGCGCCAATCCACCACTGATAGGTCATATAGACCGCCCCTTTATTCGGACGATCGCTGACCTGCGCGCGGGTGATAATGCGGCCTTTCCGCGAGTTCACCCACACCAGCGCCTCATCCTCAATGCCCAGTCGCGCGGCATCGGCGGTATTGATTTGCGCATACCCCGGTTCATCCGCCAGCGCGGCCAGCGCCGCGCAGTTGCCGGTCATCGAGCGGCACGAATAGTGGCCCACTTCCCGCACCGTGGAGAGCACCATCGGATACTCGTCGGTGAGTTTATCGATCGGCGCAACCCAGTCGCAGGTGAAGAACTGCGCCAGGCCGTTCGGGGTGTCGAACTTCTCTTTAAACAGATAAGAGGTCCCCTGGTCGGCGTCGGACTCATCGCGGCACGGCCACATGACGTAGCCCAGCTCGCCCATTTTCTCGTAGGTGGCGCCGTAAAAGTCCGGGCACAGATGCCGCAACTCGTCCCAGATCTCCTGGGTGTTGTTGTAGTGCATCGGATAGCCCATCCGGGTGGCGATTTCGCTGATGATCTGCCAGTCGGTTTTCAGGTCCCACTTCGGCTCCACCGCTTTAAAGAAGCGCTGGAAGCCGCGGTCCGCTGCGGTATAGACGCCTTCGTGCTCGCCCCACGAGGTGGACGGCAGGATAACGTCGGCCGCCGCAGCGGTTTTGGTCATGAAAATATCCTGGACAATCACCAGCTCCAGCTCTTCAAACGCTTTACGCACCGCAGAGAGCTCGGCGTCGGTCTGCAGCGGATCTTCGCCCATAATGTACGCCGCCCGCACTTCACCGTGCGCCGCGCGGTGCGGCAGCTCGCTGATGCGATAGCCGGTATGCGCCGGCAGGCTCTCTACGCCCCAGGCCCGGGCGAACTTCTCGCGGTGCTCCGGAAACTTCACGTATTGATAGCCCGGATAGGTGTCCGGCAGCGCCCCCATATCGCAGGCGCCCTGCACGTTGTTCTGGCCGCGCACCGGGTTGACGCCGACGCTCGGCTTGCCGAGGTTACCGGTGAGGATCGCCAGGCTGGTCAGCGAGCGCACGGTCTCCACGCCCTGATAGAACTGGGTCACGCCCATGCCCCACAGGATGGCGGCGGATTTCGCGCCGGCGTACATCCGGGCACAGGCGCGGATCTCCTGCGCGCTGACGCCGGTGATGGTTTCCACCGACTCCGGCGTATAGCCTTCGACGATTTTGCGATACTCGTCGAAGCCCTCGGAACGGCTGGCGACGAAGGATTTATCGTAGAGATCTTCTGCGATAATCACCTGCCCGATGGCGTTGAGCAGCGCGATGTTCGAGCCGTTCTTCAGCGCAATGTGCATATCGGCGATACGCGCGGTTTCGATTTTACGCGGATCGCAGACGATAATTTTCGCCCCATTGCGTTTGGCGTTGATCACGTGATTCGCCACAATAGGGTGTGAATCTGCCGGGTTGTACCCGAAGATAAACACGAGATCGGTGTTATCAATCTCTGTGATGGCATTACTCATGGCGCCATTACCGACCGACTGGTGCAGACCTGCAACCGAAGGGCCGTGTCAGACGCGAGCGCAGCAGTCGACGTTATTGGTACCAATAACGGCGCGCGCGAACTTTTGCATCACATAGTTGGTTTCGTTCCCCGTCCCGCGGGAGGAGCCGGTGGTCTGAATGGCGTCCGGACCGTACTTCTCCTTAATGGCGCTGAGACGGGTCGCGACGTAGTCGAGCGCTTCCTGCCAGGAGACGGATTCCAGTTTGCCGCCACGCTGACGGCGGATCATAGGGGTTTTCAGGCGCGGGGTGAGGATCTGGGTATCGTTAATGAAATCCCAGCCATAATAGCCTTTCAGGCACAGGGTTCCCTGGTTGGTTTTCCCCTGTGCCGCCTCAGCCCGGACGATTTTGCCGTTATCGACCACCAGGTTGATTTTGCAACCTGATGCGCAATACGGGCAAACCGTGACGACTTTTTTCATCGGTCTTGCTCCAGTTGATCAATGGGCGCATATGCGCTATCACGCCGTCAATATGCATCTTCTATGCCATGTTTTCATTGTGGGTATTGACTGATGATACGTCGATTTTTTGGGCTAAATGCTGACGAAAAGCAGGGCGTCGTCAGTTTTGACGTGTCGAAGGGAGGTGAGATGTGACATGGATTGAAGAAACGCGATCCGGTAATGGATTTGTCGTGGGGGCTTTGCTGAATTAATCAGACAGAGATCGTTCCGTGCGGGCAGAGGCAAGTAATGAAACCGGTCATTTTGGTTGTGGATGACGACAGCGCGATTGGCGAGCTGCTTAGCGATGTGCTCAGCGCGCATGTTTTTGACGTGCTGCTGTGCCAGACCGGCAGCGATGCGCTGGCGGTGGCGGCCCAGCGGACGGATATCTCGCTGGTGCTGCTGGATATGATTCTCCCTGACACCAACGGGCTGCTGGTACTGCAACAGCTGCAGCGCAGCCGACCTGATTTACCGGTCGTGATGCTGACCGGCCTCGGCAGCGAATCCGACGTAGTGGTAGGGCTGGAAATGGGTGCCGATGATTATATTGCCAAGCCGTTTAACTCCCGGGTGGTGGTGGCGCGGGTGAAGGCGGTGCTCAGGCGTAGCGGCGCGCTGGGCGCTGAAGGCGCGAGCGGCGGCACGGGATTGCTCTTTAACGGCTGGCGGCTGGATACGTTTCGTTGCGAGTTGTTTAACTCGCAACAGCAAGCGGTGCCGCTGACCCAGGGAGAGTACAGCCTGCTGCTGGCGCTGGCGCAAAACGCCCGCCGGGTGCTTAACCGTGAGCAGCTGTTGGCTCTGACCCATAGCGAAAGCACCGAAGTCTTTGACCGGACGATTGACGTGCTGATCATGCGCCTGCGGCGCAAAATCGAACCGAATCCGCATCAGCCGACGCTGATCAAAACCCTGCGCGGTCTGGGCTATGTGTTCGCCGCAGATGTTATCCACGGCGACAGGGCGGCGTAGCCCCGGCAGACGCGGGGCCAGCGGGGAGATAGTGCTCTTACTTCACGGTCCAGCCTTTGTAACTACCGATATTGTTTTTATCGATCAGGGTCACCGGGATCAGCACCGGTGCGGACGGGGCCGGTTTACCCTGCAGAATGTCATAACCGATCTCGACCGCTTTCGCCGCCATCACCTGCGGGTCCTGCGCCGGCGTCGCCACAAACAGCGAGTTTTTACGTTTCAACGCCTCTTCACCGTCCGGACTGCCGTCGACGCCAACGATAAAGAACTCATGACGTTGCGCCTGTTTTGCCGCCAGATCGGCACCAATCGCGGTCGGATCGTTGATGGCAAAGACGCCATCGATCTTCGGATTCGCGGCCAGCAGTGAGGTCATAATTTCCAGACCGCCCTCACGGCTGCCTTTCGCGTTCTGGTTGTAGGAGAGCACTTTGATATCCGGGTGGCGTGCAAACTCGGCCTGGCAGCCTTCAACGCGGTTCTGCACGGCGGAAACCGGCGGCCCGTTGATAATCACCACATTCCCTTTGCCTTTCAGGCGGTCGGTGATGTATTTACAGGCCATTTCTCCCGCCTGAGTGTTATCAGAGGTGATAGTGGCATTGGCGCCTTCGGCGGCCACGTCCACCGCAACCACCACGATCCCGGCATCTTTCGCGCGTTTTACCGCCGGGCCAATCCCTTTTGAGTCGGCGGCGTTGAGGATAATCATGTCGACTTTGGCGGCAATAAAGTTATCGATCTGCGCCACCTGCTGACCCAGATCGTAACCGCTGGAGACCAGCGTCACTTTCACATTGTCTCCGGCCAGCTTACGGGCTTCCAGCTCCGCGCCTTTGGTGATTTGTACAAAGAACGGGTTGGCTAAATCCCCCACCGTGACGCCGATTGATTTCAGCTCTTTGGCCTGGGTAAAGGGCGCTGCGGCAAGCAGCGCGCCGGCACAGAGTGCGGTTACTATGGGTTTCAAACGCATGCTGTTTTCCTCTGTCTGTAGGGTATTGTTGTTATGCACTTTGATGGTGTCGGGTACGGTATTTGTCGATCAGCACCGCAATGATGATCACCGCCCCTTTGATCACCAGTTGCCAGAAATAGGAGACGCCCATCAGCGTCATACCGTTATTGAGCGTGGCGATAATCAGCGCCCCCACTAGCGTGCCGGTGATAGTGCCGATGCCGCCAACGAAGCTGGTCCCGCCGAGAATAACGGCGGCGATGGCATCCAGCTCATAACCTACGCCGAGGTTGCCGTTGGCGCTGTACAGCCGCGAGGCGCTCATGACGCCGCCCAGCCCGGAGAGCAAGCCGCTCATGCCGTAAACGAACAGCAGCACCAGCCACACTTTGATCCCCGTGAGCCTTGCCGCCTGCATATTGCCGCCCACGGCGTAGATATGAACGCCGAGGGTGGTACGGCGCAGAATGAACCAGCACACCGCCACCACCAGCAGCGCGATCACCACCAGCCACGGAACTGGCCCGAGGTAATCGTTGCCGATCCATTCGAAGCTGATATCGGAGTTAATCACCGTGGTGCCGTCGGCCAGCAGATAGGCGGCCCCGCGCAGGGCCGTATAGGTCCCGAGCGTGACGATAAACGGCGGTAGCCCGGCGAAGGCGACCAGCGCGCCGTTAAACAAACCGAGCAGCAGGCCGAGCATCAGCGCCGCCGGAATCGACAGCAGCGACAGCTCCGGGGTCAGCGATACCACCATGGCCGCCACCGCGGTCGTGCCGAGAATCGAGCCGACGGACAGATCGATCCCCCCGGTCAAAATGATGAAGGTCATCCCGGCGGCGAGCACGATGTTGATCGACGCCTGACGGGTAATATTCAACAGATTGCTTTCGGTAAAGAAATTTGGGGCGATAAAGCCAAATACCGCCACAATCAGGATTAAAATCGGCAGGATACCGACCGTTTGTAGCAGATCGCCCATCAGGATTTTCTTCGCCGATACCGATTTTGCCACCGGCTGCGCGGCGGTCTCTTTCTGTGTTGTCATGGTGATACCGCCTTAAGGTGAGAGTCGTTTACGCCGGTGGCCAGCGTCATAATGCTTTCCTGGCTGATGTCGCCGGCCTGGAGTTCGCCGGCGATGCTGCCTTCGCGCATGACGTACACCCGGTCGCTCATGCCGACCACTTCGGGGAGTTCGCTGGAGATCATCAGAATGGCCACCCCCTGGCGCGCCATCTGGGTCATGATGCGGTAAATCTCGCTTTTGGCGCCGACGTCAACGCCGCGCGTCGGTTCATCAAGCAGCAAAATGCGCGGACCGATGGCGACCCAGCGGGAGATCAGCAGCTTTTGCTGATTGCCGCCGGAAAGGCCGCCGGCCCGCACCTGCGCGTGCGGTACGCGAATATTGAGCAGGGAGATCGCATCGTCGGAGACGGTCTGCGCCTTTTTGCGATTGAGCATGCCCCAGCGGGCATCCCGTTCGAGGGTGGCCATGGTGATGTTCTCCTGCGCCGCCATTTCGAGGAACAGCCCCTGCTCCTTGCGATTTTCGGTGAGAAAGCCGATTCCCAGCTCGATGGCTGCGCGCGGAGAGTGAATGACCACCGGCTCGCCGTCGATCTCGATGACGCCGCCGGTGGCCCGACGCACGCCGAAAATCAGCTGCGCCAGTTCCGAGCGGCCGGCGCCGACCAGACCGGCCAGGCCGACGATTTCCCCAGCCCGTACCACCAGACTGCTGGCTTTCACTTTGCCGCCGTCGGTCAAATCCTGTATCCGCAGGCGCGGCTGGCCGGGTGGAATATCACGCTCTTTATTGAACAGGTCGCTTAACGGACGGCCGACCATCATGCGCACCAGCCCGGAGGCGTTGAGCTTGTCGCGGGTCAGGCTGCCGACGTACTGGCCGTCGCGCAATACGCTGACGCGGTCGGAGAGTTCATAAACCTCCGCCATCCGGTGGCTGATGTAGATAATTGCCATCCCTTCGTCGCGCAGGCGCAGAATCAGCTCAAACAGGCGCTGGGTCTCACGGGAGGAGAGGGCGGCGGTGGGTTCGTCCATCACCAGGACCCGGCTGTTGCGATGCAGGGCGCGGGCGATCTCCACCTGCTGCTGTTCGGCAATGGTCAGGGTCATCACCCGGTCGCCGGCCTTAAACTGAGCGCCGAGACGATCTATCACCGCCTGGGCCTGATGAATCATCTCTTTGCGCTGTACCAGTCCGCCGCGCGCCAGCTCGCTGCCGAGGAAAATGTTCTCAGCGACGGTTAAATTCGGCGCCAGCTGCATCTCCTGGTAAATCAGCGTGATCCCGGCGGCCAGCGCATCTTTTGGCCCTTTAATGGCGTGCGGCCGTCCGTCGATCAGGATCTCGCCGCTGGTAGCGGTATACGCTCCCGCGAGGATCTTCATCAACGTGCTTTTGCCGGCGCCGTTCTCCCCCATTAAGGCGTGGATCTCACCGGGCCAGACCGTCAGATCGACGCCTTTCAGCGCATAAAACTTGCCAAAGGCTTTGGCAATATTGCGCATGGATAGTACCGGTGTCCCCTGCATGGCGGCTCTCCTGCGAGTGTGATCGAGAATCGCAGTGCACCACAGGACGATAAATACAAAATGTCAGACGCCGTTCATATTTGTCATATTGATGAATAGTTAACCTGGCTCACAATTACGCGATGCGGCTCTCCCGGTCCGGGTCAGCAACCGCCAGGATAAATAAAAAGATCGTGGAGCTGACCATGCCATCCCATCGCTACCCGTTTTTCACCAGCGCTCGCGGGCGTCTGCTGTCGTTTAATTTGCTGATGGTGGCGGTGACGCTGATGGTGGCCGGCGTGGCGCTGCTGGGCTTTCGCCATGCCAGCCTGCTACAAGAACAGGTGCAGCGGCAGACGCTGGATGATATGACCGGCAGTATGAATCTGGCGCGCGACACCGCGAACGTTGCCACCGCGGCGGTTCGCCTCTCCCAGGTGGTCGGTGCGCTGGAGTATAAAAGCGAGGCTGAACGCCTGCTGGAGACCCAGCAGGCCCTGAAATATTCCCTCTCTCACCTCGCCGCCGCGCCGCTGGCGCAACAGGAGCTGGCGCTGGTGGCCAGTATTATTCGCCGCAGCAATGAGCTGCAGCAGAGCGTGGGCGGCATGCTGGAACGCGGTCAGCGTCGTCATCTGCAGCGTAATGAACTGCTCAGCTCGCTGTATCAGAACCAGAGCTATCTCCGGCATATTCAGGATCTTAACGATCGGTATGGCGCAGACGCGATCGATCCCCGGCCGCTGGCAGAGATGGATCGGCTGATCGTTGCGGCCATCCATACTTCGACGCCGCGATCGATCGTCCAGCAGCTGGATAAGGTGCGAGGTTTTCTGCCGGTAACCAGCCGCGATCCTACGCTGGCCGCGATTCTGCAGGATTTCAACGGCGAGCTGGCCAGGCTGGAGCCGCTCTCGGCGCAGCTGGAGGAGAGCGATTTGGCCATCGGCTGGTATATGTTTCACATCAAGGCGCTGGTGGCGCTGCTCAACAGCGATATTAATCAGTACGTTGCCCGGGTCGCGCAGGCGTCTGAGCTGCGGGCGGCGCAGAGCCATCGGGAGCTACGTTCCATCAGTATGTTTATTTTGCTGTCGGCGCTGCTGGCGCTGGTGATAACCGGCTTCGCCGGCTGGTATATCTACCGTAACCTCGGCTCCAGTCTGACCGCCATCTCCCGCGCGATGTCGCGTCTGGCCCACGGCGAGCAGGAGGTCTCTGTCCCGGGGCTTCAGCGACGCGATGAGCTGGGAGAGCTGGCGCGCGCCTTCAACGTCTTTGCCCGCAATACCGCGTCGTTGGCCCATACCTCCCAGCTGCTGAAAGAAAAAAGTACCCTGCTGGAGACCACCTTTCATGCCATGCGCGACGGCTTCGCGCTGTTTGATAACCAGGGGCTGCTGGTGGTGTGGAATCCGCAGTATCCGCTGCTGTTAGGGCTGGCGGCCAATGATCTGCAGCGCGGTATTCACTATCAGCAGCTGCTGGGCCAGGCCGCTCCGCTGGCGGAACATATTCGTGACAACCTGTCCCGTCCGCTACCCAAACCCCAGGAGCTACAGCTGGCGGGCGATCGTACCATTGAGCTGCGCTTTAGTCCGGTTCCCGGGCGCGGGCTGGTGAACGTGGTACTCGACAGAACCGAACGCAAAGGGCTGGAGCAGGCGCTGGTTCACAGCCAGAAAATGAAAGCGGTCGGCCAGCTGACCGGCGGTCTGGCGCATGATTTTAATAACCTGCTGGCGGTGATTATCGGCAGTCTTGAACTGGTTCAGCCGCAGGACGCGGACGTGCCGCGGATCTCCCGGGCGCGAAAAGCCGCAGAACGCGGCGCGCTGCTCACCCAGCGGCTGCTGGCCTTCTCGCGTAAGCAGTCGCTGCACCCCAATGCCGTGGCGATGAAACCGCTGCTGGAGAACCTGGGCGAACTGATGCGCCATTCTCTGCCGACGACGCTGACTCTGCAGATTGAGGCACAGTCACCCGCGTGGCCTGCGTGGATTGACATCGGCCAGCTGGAAAACGCCATTATCAATCTGGTGATGAACGCTCGCGATGCAATGGAAGGGCGCTCAGGGGTGATTAAGCTGCGCACCTGGAACCAGCGCGTGGCCCGCAGCGACGGGCGGCGGCAGGATATGGTGGCGCTGGAGGTGATTGACCACGGTAGCGGGATGTCACAGGAGGTCAAAGCCCAGGTGTTCGAACCGTTCTTTACCACCAAACAGACCGGCAGCGGCAGCGGTCTGGGGCTGTCGATGGTCTATGGTTTTGTCCGCCAGTCCGGCGGGCGGGTGGCTATTGAGAGCGCGCCGGGCCAGGGGACCACGGTGCGTTTACAGCTGCCGCGCGCGGCGGTGCAGGCGCCGAGCGGCGGCACGTTACCGGAAGTAGAGCAGACGGTGAGCGGTGAACGGCTGGCGCTGGTGCTGGAGGATGAGGCCGATGTGCGTCAGACTCTTTGTGAGCAGCTTCATCAGCTCGGCTGGTTAACCCTGGAGGCCGGGAACGGGGAGCAGGCGCTGCAGTTACTTGAGGCTTCGACGGAAATTGCGCTGCTGATTAGCGACCTGATGCTGCCGGGCAGATTGAGCGGAGCCGAGGTGATCAACGAAACCCAGCGCCGTTTCCCGACGGTGGCGGTGCTGCTGATCAGCGGCCAGGATCTGCGTCCGGCGCACAATCCTGCGCTGCCGGACGTCGAGCTGCTGCGTAAACCCTTCAGTCGGACACAGCTGATGCAGGCGCTGCGACAGGTTGTGGTAAATAACGGCTGCGGGCCAGTGCCGCAGCCCCTTGAGCACCATTAAATGTTGAGGACGATGCGGCAACAAACTGCACTGCCTGATAAGGCAACGGGCGGCGAATATGCGCTTTGATCATGGTGAGCAGCGCCTCGCGTGGAAAGCCGGACATGTCCATCACGCCGCCGCCGAGGATCACTGCATCGGGGTCGAACAGGTTGATGCTGGTGGCGATTGCGCGGGCGGCGTGGTGCAGGAGAGCCTGTACAAACGGCTCCTCAGCGGCGTGCAAAAACAGCTCATCCAGCGCATAGTCGCGCGGTTGTTGTTCATACCAGCGTTTGAGCGCGATGCCGGAGCAGACGGTTTCCAGACAACCGGGATTACCGCAACCGCAGATGAGCGCGTTGTCGCCCTGCGGGATATGACCCAGCTCTCCCGCCACGCCGTGCGCGCCTGTCCACGGCCCGCCGTTTAACCAGATGGCGAAGCCCATGCCGGTGCCGAGATAAGCGGCTAGCACCTGTTGCTCTTGCAAACCATTTTCCTGCACGTCAAATGAGAGCTGAAGATTGACATCGCGGGAAAATTCGACCGGACAGGCCAGCGAATGCTCCAGCTCATCGGCGAGCGTACGCAGGGTTTCCGGCGGTAACGATAGGTTGGGGGTGGAGATAATCGTCCGTTTATCTCTGCTTACCAATGCCGGAAAGCCCATCACCAGGCCGCAGCAACGGGCCTGAAAGCGGTCAAGCTGCTGCTGAATCAACATGGTTATCCCGCTGACCAGACCGTCAGGCGCGATCGCTTCAGCAGTGCGCAGCTTCTCGCAATGCAGAGTCTCGCCCTGCGCGGTTTGCAGGCAAAAGCGGATATGGGTTGCGCCCATGTCCACACCTGCGACGACCTTACGCTGTTTTTGCATGAGGGAATACCTCGTTTTTGGCCGCCAGAATCTGCTCTGCCATGACCTGCCACGCGTCGTGAATATTGTCGCCATGGTTAAACAGACCGGAGGTACCGACGATAAAGACGTCCGCGCCTGCCGCCATCAGTTTTTGATAGGTCGCTTTATTGCATGAGCCGTCGATCTCAATCTCGTAGGCCAGTCCTTCTCGTTCTCGCCACGCTTTTAGTTCGCCGATCTTCTCCAGCATTTCAGGAATAAAGGGTTGGCCGGCGAAACCCGGATCGACGGTCATCACCGTAATTTTGTCCGCCTTGTGGATGTAATATTTCATCGTTTCAACCGGCGTTTCCGGATTGAGAATGAGCCCGACCTTCATGCCGTGGCGACGAATCTCCTCTATCAGGCGGAAAGCCTGACCGTTAATCGTTTCCGGATGCAGGGTGATAAAGTCCGCGCCTGCCTGCGCCAGCTGGCTGATGTAATCCTGTGGCCGGGTGACCATCAGATGGCAGTCCAGCGGTTTACTGGCCAGCTTCTTCACCTGACTGACGAAAAACGGCGATAGTGTCAGGTTAGGGACAAAATGACCGTCCATGATGTCGATGTGGAAGTAATCTGCATGCCGATCGATAAACTCGATCTGTTCTTTGAATTTCAGCAGGTCCATACACATTAAAGAGGGGGAAATTTTCATCATAAATTCCTTACTTACTGATAAGACGGTCGAGGGCGACAGCCGCGATAATTAATCCACCCATCACCACCAGCTGGTAGTAGGTTTGTACCTGGAGAATATTCAGGCCGTTGTTGATGGTGCCGATGATCAGGCCGCCAATCACCACAGAAAAAATGCGTCCCTTACCACCAAAGAAGCTGGTGCCGCCGATAATGGCGCTGGCAATGGCGTAGGTTTCAAAGCCCATTCCGGCCAGAGGCTCCGCGGCGCCGAGACGTGCCGTCGAGACCACCCCCGCCAGCCCGGCGCAGATGCCGGAGATAATGAACACCAGCAACATGTGGAATTTGACATCAATGCCAGAGTAAAAGGCGGAGTTTTTATTGCCGCCGAGGGCGTAGATATTGCGGCCCAACCGCATCCGGGTGGTCAGGAACCATAGAATCACGGCCACAATAAGCGAGAAGATGACCGGTACCGGGATCCCCAATACGCTGGCGGCAAAGAAATTGACGAACTCGAAAGAGAAGCCATAGACCGAGTTGGCGTCGGAGATAACCAGGGTGATACCGCGAAAAATCGCGTTAGTGCCGAGGGTAATAATGAACGGGTGCAAGCCGGTCCAGTTGACCAGGCAGCCGTTAATCGCGCCTAGCGCGCCGCCGACCAGCACGCCGCCAATCAGCGCCGCGAGGAACGGATCGACTCCTGCCAGCATGAGTTTGGCGGTCACCATGCCGGAAAGCGCCAGAATCGCCCCCACCGACAGGTCGATGCCTGCTACCAGAATAGCGAAGAATTCTCCCATTCCGATGAGCACCGTCACCGAGCTCTGAACAAATATTTGCGTGATGTTATTGGTCGTCAGAAAGTATTCCGACGACAGCGAGCCGAAAATCGCGACAATAACTGCGAGGATAAAAAAGGTGCCGTATTTATCCCAGAACAGTGCGAAGTTGAACGGCTTTTTGCCATCGGACTCCCCTTTTACTCTTGCGGCAGTGCCCATACCATAATCTCCTCTTCGCTCATGTCGTCGCGATTGGTCAGAATTTTCGTCAGCCGCCCTTCGCAGAACACGGCGATGCGGTCACAGACGGCGATAATTTCAGGAAGCTCGGATGACACCATCAGAATGACTTTTCCGTCATCCGCCAGCTGGCGCATCACTTTATAAATTTCGGCTTTCGCGCCGACGTCGATCCCGCGCGTCGGCTCATCGAAAATAATGACGTCGGGGTTGCAGCATAACCATTTGGATATCAGGACCTTTTGTTGGTTACCGCCGGAAAGTTCGGTGATGCTCTGATCGACAGAGTGGCACTTCAGCGCCAGTAATTTACGCTGCGCTTCCGCCGTTTTACGCTCGTTCTCTTCATGGAACAGCCCCATTGCCCCTTTATAGCCGCCGTGTTTCAGGCTTTGACTGACAGCCATGTTTTGCGCAATGGAGAAATTGCCGAAGAAACCGTTGTCCCGGCGACTCTCCGTGATGTAACCCATTCCTTTCTTCAAGGCATCCAGCGGTGAACGCGGGGTAATCGCTTTACCATTGAGGATGATTTCACCGCTGCTGCGCTTATCAACGCCAAACAGACAATCCATCAGTTCGGTACGCCCGGAGCCCACCAGACCGGCAAAGCCGAGAATTTCACCGCGATTGACGCTAAAGGAGATATCGCGGACCTTTTTCTTGTCCCGGCTGGTGACATTTTTCACCTCGAATACCGTTTCGCGCGCGATATTTCCGGTGTTCTCTTTCATCGCGTTAAAGCGGTTTTGCAACTCACGACCGACCATCAGACGTACGATATCGTCGTTATTGACCTCGCTGACCATGCCACTGCATACGCTGCTACCGTCCTTCATCACCGTGTAGCGGTCGCAGATTCGGCGTATCTCCGCCAGCTTGTGCGAGATATAGACGATGGCGGTCCCCTCTTTACGCAGCTGGTTCATGATCAGGAACAGGTAGTCCACCTCTTTGTTGGTCAGCGAAGAGGTAGGTTCATCCATGATCAGCACTTTGGCGTCGAGCATCAGTGTTTTCGCGATTTCCAGCATCTGCTTATGGCTGATGGACAGATTCGCGACTTTCTCATCTAAATCGACCTTTAATCCGATGCGCAGCAGCATCATTGCCGCTCTGATGCGCATCTCTTTCCAGTCGATAATATTGACGCCACAGACTTTTTTCGTCAGATGGCGGCCGATATATAAATTTTCCATTACGGTTAATTCATCAATAACGCTGAGTTCTTGATAAATAATGCCGATGCCGAGTCTGGCGGCTAATTTATGATCGAGTCGGGCATAATTCACGTTATTAACCGTGATGGTGCCTGTGGTCGGTTCATGTATTCCCGACAAAACTTTCATTAACGTTGATTTCCCGGCACCGTTTTCCCCTAGCAACGCATGTATTTCGTGCGGGTAAACGGTTAAATCGACCGATTTTAATGCGTGAACCGGACCAAATGATTTGCCGATCCCCGCCATTGAAATATATGGCGTGAGCATAATAACTCCTTACTTATTTTTACCCTCCTGAGGTCAGGAGGGTAAGGGGAGAACATCGGGCTAGCTGCTGGAAAAATTATTTTGTGACCAGAATAGAATCCACCAGTTTGAATTCCGGTGTTTTATCCAGTGCAATCACCTTGCCGGTTTTTTCGGCATCAACCATCATTTTCAGTCCCGTCGCGCCGATATTGCCAGGGTTTTGCGCAATCGTTGCGGTCATCTGACCGGCTTCAACCATTTTACGCGCTTCAGGGATACCGTCAGTGCCGACCACCAGAACCGTTTGGCTTTTCCCGGCGTTGGCTACAGCCTGGGCAACGCCCATTGCCATGGTGTCATTCGCGCAGTAAAAGGCTTTCAGGTTAGGGTTCCGCTGTAGCACATTAGTGGCAACATCGAGCGCCTTAATGCGATCCCAGTCGGCTGGCTGGCTGGCAACAAGCTTGATCTGAGTGGCTTTTTTGAATGCCTCCGTCGCACCGTTACGACGGGCTTCGCCCGACGCGTTCCCCGCTTTTCCCTCGATGATGGCAACGTCGCCGCCCTCAGCTCCCAGTTTCTCGATAATAAAATCGGCCCCTTTTGCCCCCACCGCGACGTTATCCGTGGTGACGAAACCTTCCACGTTACCGCCTGCTTTCTTCAGGTTATCCATATCGATTTTTTCATCGAGATTGACCAGATAAATCCCTTTCTTCCAGGCTTTCGCCACGGGCATCACCAGGTTGACCGATGAGAGAGGGGCGAAAGCGATGCCTTTATAGTTCTTATTGCTTAAGTCTTCGAAGAGCTGAAGCTGTGATTGAAAATCCCCTTCCGAAGGCGAGGCAAAAATATCGACGCTGACTCCCAGCGTTTTAGCCTCATCTTCAATACCTTTTTTCATATCAACCCAGAAAGGATTCGATAATGTTTTTAATACCACAGCGTAATCGGCGGCGGCAAAAGCGCTGGTAGATAACATTACGCCCATAGCCGCGCCGCTGAAAATTTTCAGGTATTTATTCATAACAGTGTTCTCGGTGTAGGATACAGTAATATTGATCCCACCGTAGTGGGATCGGTGTTTATTATTTACTTCAGCGCTCCTGGTGAAAAGAAATCAACAATGGCGCCGGTTTTTTGCATGTTTAAAGTGGCCTGTTCAATATTTTGTTGGGCTACCGAAACAAAAAAAGCATCTAATAATGTAAGTTGTAAAATACGCGCTGAGGCGTTTCTCCCTAATAGAGGAGTTTCTGGTGCTGGCGAGCAAATAATAAAATCAGCTAATTTAGCAATCGGTGAATGGTAACTATGGGTAATACAGATAATTTTAGCGCCGTTCTTCTTTGCCAGTTCTACTGCCGATTTAATATCGCTGGTGCGCCCGGAATGGGTGACTACCAGCACGACGTCGCCTTTTTTCAATAACGAGGCGGACATCATCATGATATGCGCATCCGGATATGTCTGGCAGCGCACGCCGATACGTAAAAACTTATGCTGCACATCGGCGCAGATGGCATTTGATCCACCGGCACCGTACAGATCGCGCTGGTTGGCCTGGGCGAAGAAACGTGCCGCGCGATGAATTTCGTCGACATTAACGATCGACTGACCTTCCATAATGGTACGCAGGGTAATATTAAAAACCTTATTCACCACGTCCTGAGGTGCTTCATCAAAGGAGAGCTCTGCCGGAAGGACCTGTTCAGATTGAGAAAAATACTCCACCAGGGCGCTACGCAGGTTACGAAAACCGCTAAAACCGAGCAGTTTGGAGACCTTAACGATCATTGCTTCGGAAACCGACAGCGCTTCCGCTACATCTTTAATGGCGGGAGCGTCGCTCAGATTGCCAGGTTTAAGCAACCATTCGACGATTCGGCTTTCGTTTTCGGTCATTCCTTCCTGCTTCATGCGTAGCCAGGGGGCGAGGCCGATACCGTTGGGGAGCGAACTGGATTCTGACTGACTCATCGCTTTCTCTTGTCCATAAAGTGAAGACGTCACTATATCACCACAGGCAAAACAGAAAAGATACAATCAACTTCACAAAAATATAATTTTTATAAAGTTTTAGTTTTTGTAAAGTGTTGGCGATTTTGAGAATGGCCATTTTTTGATTAACTATTTATAAAACAAGTATTTTTCATCTTTACCCGTAAGATTTAAGACGACAGGTAATATGAGCTGGCTATTTTTCTCGCTTGATTTGTGAATTTTCGCGATGTAGAAAGGGCACGTCAGACCGGATTTTTGACGATTATTGCGCCAGTTTTTCCGGTTTAAATCACAACTCCATCTATGTTCGTAAAGTAAGAACAGGCGAGGTTAAGTATGAAAAGGATTGCAATTGGCTGTGATCACGTCGGGTTTATCCTTAAAAACGATATTATGGCGCATCTCCGGCTGCGGGGGATCGAGGTGCTGGATAAGGGAACATGGTCACCTGAGCGTACCGATTATCCCCGTTATGCCAGCGCTGTCGCGCAGGCCATTCTGACAGGCGAAGCCGAGGGGGGGATCCTGATCTGCGGCACCGGCGTCGGGATCTCCATCACCGCCAATAAATACCCCGGCATTCGCGCGGTGGTGTGCAGTGAACCCTATTCGGCCCAGCTATCGCGGCAACATAATAATACCAATGTGCTGGCCTTCGGCGCGCGCGTGATAGGTCTTGAGCTGGCGAAAATGATTGTCGATGCCTGGTTGGGGAGCGAGTATGAAGGCGGACGTCATCAGACGCGAATTGATGCGATTACCGCGCTTGAACAGCCGCGGATTTGAGATTCCTCCGCTACTCGCCGCCACGACCGTTGATTAACGTAGGGCCAGCCCCCCGAAGAGACTGGCTCTATGAAACGTTACTTTACCGCTTTAATCCTCTGCACGCTGTCGCTGAGTAGCCAGCTGGCGCGCGCTGATATTATTGACGACGCAATCGGTAATATTCAGCAGGCGATTAATGATGCCTACAACCCCGGCGATAACCGCTCTGATGACGACGACCGCTATGATGACGGACGTTACCAGGGCAGCCGCCAACAAAGCACCGATCGCCAGCGGCAGTATGACGATCGGCAACGACAGATAGAGGATCGTCGCCGTCAGCTCGACGATCGCCAGCGCCAGTTGGATCAGGATCGTCGGCAGCTGGAGAACGACCAGCGGCGACTGGATGACGACGATTAACCGAGCTGCGTTTCTGGCCGTGGCGACGCGATGCTGACCGGGTGACGATAGCGCTTACCCGGGTTAAAGATTAATCCAGCACGATCTCCATACCGTCATAGCCGGCCTCAAATCCCGGCGGCAAGGGATGCTCCATCATCCAGAGATCAAACCGGTGGCTGATATGAGTCAGAATGACCCGCGGGCAGGCCAGTACCTGGTTGATGGCGCGTACCGTATTCAAATCGCAGTGGTTGCGCGGAGGCTGCGGGCGCGGCTCATGGCTGCAGTCGATCACGATCGCCTGCGGCTGGTTATTCAGTAAGAATTTGAGCGTTTTTTCCGGTAATCCGGCGGTATCCGACAACCAGGCTACCCGGCTGTGCGCCGACTCCAGCAGATAGCCGTAGGTCAGCTTCGAGTGATTGAGCGGTAGCGGCGTCACCCTCAGCCCCTGCAAGGTAAACACCACAAACGGCTCAACGGTATGGCTGAAGTCCAGCAGGCCGGGGTGTTTAAACAGGTCATCGCAACCTTCAGGGTCCGGCGGTCCAAACACCGGAATTGGCGCGCCGACGCCCCAGCGCAGCGGGAATAATCCCTGAACATGATCCATATGATAGTGGGTAAGTAAAAACTGCTGAAACTGGCCGGCGGGCCACTGGTCCATCAGGTCGGGCAGCCCGGCATCCAGCAGCGTCACGGCGTCATTGAAGGTCACGACCGCGCTACAGGGGCGCCGACGATGCGCCTCATCGCTGCGCGCACGCTGACAGACTGCGCAGTCGCAGCCGAAGACTGGAACCAGCTGGGCGCCGCCGGTGCCGGTTAAGCGGATAGTCAGGCCCATACTTCCTCCTCACAGCGCTTTTTTAAAACGCAGATGGCTTTGCGTATACCCTTCACGGAGATAGAAACGGTGGGCGTCGGGACGGGCTTTGCCGCTGGAGAGCTCCACCATTTGCGCGCCGTGTTCGCGGGCTTCCTGCTCCGCCCATGCCAGCAGCGCCTGGCCGACGTGCAGGCCGCGTCTCTGCGGCAGCACCACCAGTTCCTGCACTTCCCCGATCCAGGCGTTGAAATTAAGCGGAAACTGCAACTGTAGCCCAATCAGCCCGACCGTCTCTCCCTCCACCTGAGCCAGCTGATAGCGCAGGGTTGGATTTTGCAGGTTCATGGCAAATCCGGCGGTGAAATGGCGGCGATCGTACGCTTTCTGCTTTAATTCGCAAATTAACGCATATACGGCATCGACGTCGTCCAGAGTCGGGGCCCGGAGTTCACAGGTAGGCATGTTGATTCTCTTGTCGGGCGTAGTGGCGGCGCAGCAGCGTGAGGAACTGGTCGACGGATTGCCCGAGGCTGCCGTTGTTGTTCAACGTCAGACAGTCGGAAGGGGCATAGCGCGCCGCACGCTCCAGGCGCAGGGCTATCTCCGCTTCGCTCTCTCGCCCGCGTTGTTGCAGGCGCTGGCGTAGCACCTCCGGCGTGACCTGCAGGCAGATGGGTAGCAGGGCGTCAGCGTAGCGCGCCCGGGCCTGCGGCAGATGGGCGCGGGAGCCATTGGCCACCACGTCAAAACCGGCGTGCAGCCACAGGTCAATTTCGATACCAATTCCGTAGTAATTGTTATTGGCATGCCAGCTCAGGGCGAACAGCTGGCGCTCGGCGCGGTTGAAAAACTCCTGCTTGCTGAGCGCAATATGATTTTCGCTGCCGGCGTTGAACGGGCGCGTAATATAGCGATGCGCCACCAGCAGCTGGGCATTTTCGCGCTGGCGTAAGGCCGCCAGCAGGCTATCTTTTCCGGAGCCTGAGGCACCCACCAGCCAAATCAATTTTCCGCTCATCAGAAGACCCTCTTTCCTTGACGCCAGACGTGGTCAATATGGACGTGTTCGCCGCGACGGTGCGCCAGCACCATATCGGCACGCTTACCTTCCGCGATCACCCCGCGGTCGTCTAATCCCAGAGCCTGGGCCGGATTTTTGCTGACCAGACGAATGGCCTGCGGCAGCGAGAAGGCGTTGTCGTGGTCGTCCGCGATGCGGAACGCCGCATCGAGCAGGCTGGCGGGATAATAGTCTGACGACAGAATATCGAGCAGGTTGCTGGCCGCCAGCTGATGGGCCGCGACGTTGCCGGAGTGTGAACCGCCGCGCACGATATTGGGGGCGCCCATCAATACGTTCATACCGTGGCGACGTGACGCCTCGGCGGCGGCTAACGTCGTGGGAAACTCGGCGATCACGCTGCCAAGCTGATGGGATTCGAGGACATGCTCCGCGGTGGCGTCGTCGTGGCTGGCGAGCGCAATACGGCGATCGCGACACATTGCGGCGATGGACCGGCGGTTGGCGTGGGACCAGGTTGCCGCCAGCGCGATCTGCTCTTCTTCATAGCGCAGCATCTGCTCATGAGTTAGCTGATATTTGCCCTGGTAATACTCGCGATACTTCTCGCGATTGGCGAACTGACGCTGACCGGGCGAGTGGTCCATCAGCGAAACCAGGGTGACGGGTTCACGGTCTACCAGCTTTTCAAACAGCGGCAGCGTGGTGTGGTGCGGCAGTTCACAGCGTAAATGCAGGCGATGTTCGGCGCGGTTGATGCCCCGTTTCTGCGTCTCCTCGATGGCGTTGATCATCTTTTCCAGATTCTCCAGGCGATCGCCGCCGTCGCGTACGTCGCCGATGGCGACCGCATCCAGAACGGTGGTGATACCGCTGGCGACCATCAGCGCATCGTGGCTGCTCATCGCCGAGTGGGCGGGCCAGTCGACTTTCGGGCGCGGAGTAAAGAATTTGTCCAGATTATCGGTATGCAGCTCAATCAGCCCGGGCAGCAGCCAGCCGTCTTCACCGTCGAGCGCCTGCGGCAGCTGGCTCTGACTTTCGGCAAAGGCGTAAATGCTGCCCTCCTGCACTTCCAGCGATCCGTGCACCACTTCGTCTTCGAGAACCAGGTTTACATTATTGATAATCATGCTGTTATTCCCATCGGGTGCAGTCGGTCGGCGACCTGATTGCGGACCGTTTCATCATGGAAAATGCCGACGATAGCCGCGCCGCGCGCTTTGGCTTCGTTAATCAGTTCCACTACGGCGGCGCTGTTTCTGGCGTCCAGCGAGGCGGTCGGCTCATCAAGCAGTAAAATCGGGTAGTCCACCGCGAAACCGCGGGCGATATTGACCCGCTGCTGTTCCCCGCCGGAAAATGTGGACGGCGCCAGATGCCATAACCGTTCCGGAACGTTCAGACGCGTCAGCAGGCGGGCAGCCTGCGAAGCGCAGGTATCGCGCGCAATGCCGAGGTCGAGCAGCGGTTGCATCACCACTTCGAGAGCCGAGATTCGCGGGATGACGCGCAGAAACTGGCTGACCCAGCCGATGGTGCGCTTGCGGACTTCCAGCACTTTACGCGGCGAGGCGTTGACCAGGTCAACCCATTCGTCGCCGTGGCGGATATGGATATGGCCGGTGTCCGGCAGGTAGTTGGCATACAGCGAACGCAGCAGGGTGGATTTGCCGCTGCCGGAATGGCCGTGCAGCACCACGCATTCGCCATGGCTGACCTCCAGAGAGGCATTCTGCAGCACCGGCAGACGCACGCCGTTTTGCTGGTGGAGTACAAAGGTCTTACTGACATTTTCAACGTGAATCATTTTGGCCTCGTGGTTTGGGTGCCGGGTGGCGGCTTCGCCTTACCCGGCCTACGGTGCTGTGTTCATGGCCTTACCCGGCCTGTGGGCGCTGTGTTCATAGCCTGACCCGGCCTGCTGGCGCTGCGTTCATGGCCTAACCCGGCCTGGGGCGCTGCGTTCGTGGGCCTAACCCGGCCTGGGGGCGCTGTGTTCATGGCCTTACCCGGCCTGTGGGCGCTGCGTTCGTGGGCCTAACCCGGCCTGGGGGCGCTGTGTTCATGGCCTTACCCGGTCTGGGGCGCTGTGTTCACGGCCTTACCCGGCCTGTGGGCGCTGCGTTCGTGGGCCTAACCCGGCCTGTGGGCGCTGTGTTCGTGGGCCTTACCCGGCCTGGGGGCGCTATGTTCATGGTCTTACCCGGCCTGTGGGCGCTGTGTTCATGGCCTTACCCGGCCTGGGGCGCTGTGTTCACGGCCTAACCCGGACTGGGGGGGGCTGTGTTCGTAGGCCGGGTAAGCGCAGCGCCACCCGGCGACAGCAACCTCAGTTCTGCAATACCGATGACACCAGCAGCTGGGTATACGGATGATGAGGATCGTCCAGCACCCGGTCGGTTAAGCCACTTTCCACCACCTGACCCTGTTTCATGACCAGCAGACGATTAGCCAGCAGGCGCGCCACCCCCAGGTCGTGGGTGACAATCACCACCGCCAGGTTCAGCTCGACCACCAGGCCACGCAGCAGGTCGAGCAGACGCGCCTGCACCGAGACATCCAGACCGCCGGTCGGCTCGTCCATAAACACCAGCTTCGGCTGGGTCACAAGGTTGCGGGCGATTTGCAAACGCTGCTGCATACCGCCGGAAAACGTGGTGGGCAGATCGTCAATACGCGACGGCGGAATTTCGACATCGCTCAGCCACCGTTCGGCGGTGGCGCGGATATTTCCGTAGTGGCGTGCGCCGGTGGCCATCAGGCGCTCACCGATATTGCCGCCCGCTGACACCTGGCGCCGCAGGCCGTCCATCGGATGCTGATGTACCACGCCCCATTCGGTGCGCAGCAGACGGCGGCGATCCGCTTCGCTCATCGCATACAGCGAGCGGTTTTCATACCGCACTTCACCCTCCTGCGGCGCCAGGCGCGCCGAGAGGGCTTTCAGCAGAGTGGTTTTCCCCGAGCCGGACTCGCCCACGATACCCAGCACTTCACCGGGCCACAGTTCAAAAGAGACGTCGCTGAAGCCTTTGCCCGGCGCATAAAGATGGGTCAGATGATTGACCGCGAGTAACGGATGGCTCATTTGTTCAGCGCCTCGCTCTGTTGGCGGCAATAGTCGGTATCGGAGCAGACAAACATCCGTTTGCCGCTGTCATCGAGTACCACTTCATCAAGGTAGCTGTGGCGAGACCCGCAAATGGCGCAGGGTTCATCCCACTCCTGGACGGTAAAGGGGTGGTCGTCGAAATCGAGGCTCTCCACCGGGGTAAACGGCGGCACGGCGTAAATACGCTTTTCCCGCCCGGCGCCGAACAGCTGTAGCGCGGGCATCATGTGCATTTTCGGGTTGTCGAATTTAGGGATAGGCGACGGGTCCATCACATAGCGGCCGTTCACTTTTACCGGGTAGGCATAGGTGGTGGCGATATGACCGAAGCGGGCAATGTCTTCATACAGTTTCACCTGCATCACGCCGTACTCTTCCAGCGCATGCATGGTGCGGGTTTCGGTCTCGCGCGGCTCAATAAAGCGCAGCGGTTCCGGGATCGGCACCTGGAAGATCAGGATCTGATCTTCGGTGAGCGGCGTTTCCGGGATCCGGTGACGGGTCTGGATCAGCGTGGCATCGCAGGTTGCCTCGGTGGTCGCGACGCCGGTGACGCGCTTAAAAAACTGCCGTATCGACACCGCATTGGTGGTGTCATCGGCGCCCTGGTCAATCACCTTCAGCACGTCATGCTCACCGATGATACTGGCGGTCAGCTGAATACCGCCGGTGCCCCAGCCGTAGGGCATCGGCATTTCGCGGCCGCCGAACGGTACCTGGTAGCCGGGAATCGCCACCGCTTTGAGAATTGCCCGGCGGATCATGCGCTTGGTCTGCTCATCAAGATAAGCAAAGTTGTAGCCAGTGAGTGGGTTAGCCACGTTCGTTCTCCCGTTGCAGGCGTTTCAGCAGCGCCAGTTCGGCCTGGAAATCGACATAGTGGGGCAGCTTGAGATGCGAGACGAAACCGGCCGCCTCGACGTTATCGGCGTGGGCGAGGACAAACTCTTCATCCTGCGCTGGCCCGGCTATCTCCTCGCCGTACTCCGGCGCCTGTAGCGCCCGGTCGACCAGCGCCATCGCCATCGCTTTGCGCTCGCTCAGGCCGAATACCAGGCCATAGCCGCGCGTAAAGTGCGGCGGTTCGCTTTCCGGCGCCACGAAACCGTTGACCATCTCGCATTCCGTCATCAGCAGTTCGCCGATATTGACCGTAAAACCCAGCTCTTCGGGGACGATCTCAATGGCGACGTAGCCGCTGCGAATCTCACCGGCAAAAGGGTGGTTGCGGCCGTAGCCGCGCTGCGTGGAGTAGGCCAGCGCCAGCAGATAGCCTTCATCGCCGCGCACCAGCTGTTGCAGGCGTGACGAGCGAGAACAGGGATAGACCGGCGGATTGCGGGTGATGTCGTCGGGCCGGGCGTGGGACTCCTGTTCCGCTTTCGCCAGCCCCTGCTGCACCAGCAGGTTAAAAACGTGCGGTGTGGCTTCCGGCGGCCGTTCGGCGGTTTTCAGCGGCGGCGTTTCGCCGTTGGCCAGCAGGGTGAAATCCAGCAGGCGGTGGGTGTAATCGTAGGTCGGGCCGAGCATCTGGCCGCCGGGAATATCCTTATAGACCGCCGAAATACGGCGTTCCAGGCGCATGCTGGCGGTATCGACAGGTTCGCTCACCGCCAGCCGCTGCAGGGTGGTGCGATACGCGCGCAGTAAAAAAATGGCTTCGACGTTGTCACCGCTGGCCTGTTTGAGCGCCAGCGCCGCCAGTTCACGATCGGCGATGCCGCCTTCGGTCATCACCCGATCGACCGCCAGGTGTAGCTGTTGGGTAATCTGTTCAATGCTCAGTTCGGGAAGCCGTCCATCGCCTCGTCGTTTATGTTCCTGTAAGGCGTGAGCGGCTTCGATCGCTCGCTCTCCGCCTTTGACGGCAACGTACATCAGCAAACCTCCACGTGGGTGGTGCGCGGGATAGCCAGCAGGCGCTCGCCGCAGGTGAGGATCAGGTCAATGCCCAGCGGGAACGGGTGCGGGCGTTCGGTCAGCTCATCAATGATGCAGTCCGGCAGCTGCGGGGCAATCATGCGCTCTTCAGCGATACCGGCCCCGGTCAGGCGCAGCATGCGCCCGCCGCTGAGGCTGGCGAGTTGGACAATCAGCGTGACGCCGGTTTCCGGCGCAGCGACGGTACCAGCGGACAGGACGTTAAGCTGTTCGCTGCTGATACGTTCATCGGTGACGGCGAAGACCGCCTGCTGCGGCAGTTCCACCAGCGGTGCGCCGGTATGAAAACGTAAGTTCTGGCCGACGAGGTCGTTATGCAGCGCCGATGAGAGCCAGACCGGCGTTTCGTGGTCCGCCAGTGTCAGCAGCAGGCTGGTGGAGGCGATATTCAACGGCTGCCAGCCGTGCTGGAGCTGCTGCAGGGCGACAATGACGCCCGGCTCGCTCATGGCTTTGAGCAGGCGACGAAAACTGTGCTGGGCATCCTGCACCGGTAGGGTAAAAGCGGTTTGTAAGGTCATGCGTTATCTCCGCGAACCAGAGTAAAGAAGTCCACCCGGCTGGCGTTGACTTCGGCGCGTCGGGCTTCAATGCGTGCGCTTCGTTGTGCTTCCAGCGGGGTAATCAGGGTTTCCATTAAGGTGTGAAAATGGTGGGGCGATTGCATCAGCGCGTCGATGGTGGCGCAGCGTTCGGCATGTGGTCGATCGCGACCGAGGATCCAGCTGTAGCCGATGGTGCCGTCGGCAAGGCGAATGGCGGCGCGGGTGAGGGTGGCGTCGCCGGCGAAGAAGCGATCGCCGATCCCGCCCATCCGTGCCTGCAGCTGCACCAGGCCGGTTTCCGGCGCGCGAATCAGTTCATAGTCCGGCGCCAGCTGCAGGGTCTGCATCCGTGCCAGCAGCTCCTCGGGTTCACTGTGGGCCAGCACGGACATCCAGCGCTGGCGGGTTGCGGTATCAAAGTGCATTCAGTGCTCCATGGTGAATTCAATCATGTCCGCCCGGGTCAGGCTGACGGAGTACTCCGTAGCCTGCGTTTCGCCCGCGCGGTGGTTCAGGGTTCTCACGCACAGCAGCGGCGCCATGTTGGGGATCCCGAGAATATTGCTCTCTTTAGCCTGGGCGCGACGGGCGCTGATTTTGGTGCGCGCGCGGGTCAGTTCGACATCCAGCCGTTGGCGCAGGAAATCGTGCAGTGAACCCTGGGTGAAAGTTTGCAGCGCTGGCCAGAAGCGCAGGTCGGTGAAGTAGTGGTCGATCAGGCACAGCGCGACGCCGTTGACGCGGCGCAGGGTCCGGAGATGAATGACGTTGTCGCCTTCATCAATGCCAAAGGCTTCGGCGACGTGGCTGCTGGCCGGGCGCAGTACCGACAGCAGCTTTTCGCTGGTCGGGTGGCTGCCTTGATCGAGCAGATTCTGGCTGAAGCGCGCCTGGGCATTGAGCGGATAGTCGATTGGGCGCATCAGCACCAGCACGCCAACCCCCTGACGACGCTGGACCCAGCCGCGTTCAACCAGCTGATCGATCGCCCGGCGCAGGGTATGGCGGTTGACTTCAAAACGCGTGGCCAGCTGTTGTTCAGCCGGAAGGTAGTCGCCGCAGCGGTAGTGATGGCGTAGCTCCTGCTCAAGTCTGGCGGCAATTTCCTGATACCGGGTCGGATAACTGGTCGGATGTCTGGATAAGTACATGTCAGTCAAGCCTCACTAAGCAGAAGAAGGGATTTCCCTCTGAGAGTGGCCCGATCCTGACGCGTTTTTGTTACATTCCGGTTAACACACAATGACCGGCGGATGAAGAGTTGGTGCCAGCTGAGTGACAGGGCGGGAGAACCCGCCCGGAGGGGGAAGTTTTACGCTTGTTTGACAACGTTCACCATCCACGGCACGCCAAAGCGGTCGATGGTTTTACCAAAGCCGTGGGCCCAGAAGGTTTCCTGCCAGTCCATCTCGACGCTCCCGCCGTCGGCGAGGCTATCGAACCAGCGCTTGCCCTCGGCCAGGTCCTGAGTATCGAGTACCAGGGTAAAGCCGGCGTAGCGATCGGTCTCGCCGCCCGGGCTGTCGCCGAGCATGAGCTCGCTACCCGCGACGCGCAGGCTGGCATGAGCGATACAGTCGGCGGATAAATGCTGGCCGGAAGGGCAGCCATCCTGGGCATCCTGGACATTCTGCGGCATTTCGCCGTAGGTGATTTGGTGGACAAGTTCGGCGCCCAGCGTTTGCCGATAGAACGCTATCGCCGCTGCGCAGTTGCCGCTAAAGGTGATGTAAGGACTTAAGGGCATAACCATTACCTCAGGTAACGAAGACCCATTAAGTGTAGAAGGTGATGAGCCATCCAGACCAGGCGGTAGAGCCGGGTCTGGATGCTGCGACATGCGGGAAATAATCAGGCGGCGCAGCGGAAATATATCCGTTCATTTATCCCGGCGGCCGTTTCAGGAGCGGGAAAATAAATCTCCGGTGCCGGGGAAATAGAATTAGTTCTTTTTGACGAACTCGGATTTCAACTTCATCGGACCAAAACCATCAATTTTACAGTCGATGTTATGATCGCCTTCCACCAGTCGGATATTCTTCACTTTGGTGCCGATTTTCAGCATTGAAGAGCTGCCTTTAACTTTGAGATCTTTTACTACGGTGACGCTGTCGCCGTCGGCGAGTAAATTACCGTTGGCATCTTTGACTACCAGCGCGTCGTTATCATCCGCAGGCTCGGCATTGTTCCATTCGTGGGCGCATTCCGGGCAGATAAACATGCCGCCGTCTTCATAAGTGTATTCAGAATGGCATTTTGGGCAGTGTGGCAGTTGCATGACGTTCCTCGCGATTACTGGGTAAAACAGGACGTTGGTCCATTAAATGGCGGCTGATAGCCGAAAGTGTAAGTGATTATAGCGCAATCCCGCATTTTTGTCGGGCCTTTTTTATGAGTTACCGCCGGGAAGAAATGAATATATCACGTGAAGAGTGACGGGGTTATTTGCATAAAAACCGCCAGATATTTCCGGAAATGTATTGCTAAGTTCCAATATTCATTGAACTTATTGGTTTTAGCCGACTCTGTTTAAGGGTAGGTAAATTTTTGTGAAGTTGATCCCAAATTTAAACGCTGTTAGGGTAAAAAGGCGAGAACGCAAATTCACTACACTTATTAGCGGCACCGCATATTCATTATGGCCAGAGCAGGCGTCAACAGGTTCGGTTGTACGGACTGTCAGCAGACAGTGCAGGCAAACCTGCTACGCTTGAAATGTGGAGCACAGCAATTCGCCGCTCCCAACGCATGACGCGAATGACCTTGTCATTCGGCGGAGATTCGTGCGCTCAAGGCGAGAGCAAAAGAGGATAATTATGCTTAAAAGGAAAAAAGTAAAACCCATCACGCTTCGGGATGTGACCATCATTGATGACAGCAAACTGAAGAAAGCGATTACCGCAGCATCGCTGGGTAATGCGATGGAGTGGTTCGATTTTGGTGTGTATGGTTTTGTGGCGTATGCCTTAGGTAAAGTCTTCTTCCCCGATGCCGATCCCAGCGTGCAGATGATTGCCGCGTTAGGGACCTTCTCCGTTCCGTTCTTAATCCGTCCGCTAGGCGGCCTGTTCTTCGGCATGCTGGGCGATAAATATGGTCGACAAAAGATACTGGCCATCACCATTGTCATCATGTCGATCAGTACCTTCTGTATCGGTCTGATTCCGTCTTACGCCTCGATTGGTATCTGGGCGCCGATTCTGCTGCTGCTGTGTAAAATGGCGCAGGGCTTCTCGGTGGGCGGCGAGTATACCGGTGCATCCATCTTTGTTGCTGAATACTCTCCCGACCGCAAGCGCGGCTTTATGGGGAGCTGGCTGGACTTTGGTTCGATAGCCGGCTTTGTCCTGGGCGCCGGCGTGGTGGTGCTGATTTCTAGCGTGGTGGGTGAAGAGAACTTCCTCAGCTGGGGATGGCGTTTACCGTTCTTCCTGGCCCTGCCGTTAGGGCTGATTGGTCTCTATCTTCGTCATGCGCTGGAAGAGACTCCGGCGTTCCAGCAGCACGTTGATACCCTTGAGCAGGGCGATCGTGAAGGGTTACAGGAAGGGCCAAAAGTCTCCTTTAAAGAGATTGCGACCAAACACTGGCGCAGCCTGCTGACCTGTATCGGTCTGGTGATTTCCACCAACGTGACCTACTACATGTTGCTCACCTACATGCCGAGCTACCTGTCGCATAACCTGCACTACTCGGAAGATCACGGGGTGCTGATTATTATTGCGATCATGGTCGGTATGCTGTTCGTCCAGCCGATTATCGGTATGCTCAGCGACCGCTTCGGCCGTCGTCCGTTTATTCTGATCGGTAGCGTGGCGCTGTTTACCCTGTCGATTCCGGCCTTTATCATGATTAACAGCAACGTTATTGGCCTGATTTTCGCGGGTCTGCTGCTGCTGGCTGTGGTGCTCAACTGCTTCATCGGGGTGATGGCGTCCTCGCTGCCGGCGATGTTCCCGACCCATATTCGTTTTAGCGCCCTGGCCAGCGCCTTTAATATTTCGGTGCTGATTGCCGGTCTGACGCCGACTCTGGCGGCCTGGCTGGTGGAAACCTCGCAGAACCTGATGATGCCGGCTTACTATCTGATGGTCATTGCGGTTATCGGGCTGATGACCGGTCTGACGATGAAAGAGACGGCAAACCGCCCGCTGAAAGGGGCGACGCCTGCGGCTTCGGATATCCAGGAAGCGAAAGAAATTCTCGGCGAGCACTACGATAACATCGAACACAAAATCGAAGATCTCGATCAGGAGATTGCGGATTTGCAGGAAAAACGCTCCCGACTGGTGCAGCAGCACCCGCGTATTAACGAATAATCGGTTCTTGCGTTAAATCATGCCGCCGTGGGCTTCCCCGGCGGCATTTTTTATGCCCGTTTATGGCTGCGCGGGCGGCAGGCCCTGCCGGCGCTGCTGGCTGAGCTTACGATACTGCTGCGGCGGCATACCAACGTACTTGCTAAAGGTACTGTAGAAGCGGCTGCTGGAGCGAAAACCGGCGGTCAGGGCGATGTCGAGGATCGTCTTATCGGTGTCGCTGAGCAGGGCGCGCACGTGGTTGATGCGCATCGCGGTAATGTACTGCTTCATGGTTTGCTGCATCACCCGCTGGAAAATGCCCATTGCATAGTTGGGGTTCAGTTTGACATGCTCGGCAACGGCATCGACGGTCAGCGCCTGATCGTCGTGGGCGGCGATAAATTCCAGCATCTGGCTGACGTAAAACTGCGCATGCCGCGAGACGCTGTGTTTGTGGGTGCGTGAGGTTTTATTGACCAGGATCGGCTGCCAGCCGGAAAGGCTAAAGCGCTTAAGCATCAGCGCGATTTCATCGATCGCCAGCTGGCGAATCTGTTCGTTGTCGTTGTTGAGCTCCTGCTGCCAGCGCTGGACTTCAAAGACGCTGAGCTGCTGGGCGGAGAGCGATTTAATCACCATGCCGTGGGTGACGTTATTGATCAGTTCGCGATCCAGCGGCCAGGATAAAAACAGATGCATCGGCAGATTAAAGATAGCCATTTGTCGGCAATTGCCGGGGCGAGTCAACTGGTGCGGCGTACAGGCCCAGAACAGGGTGATATAGCCCTGTTTGATGAGCACCGCTTCATTGTTAATCAGATACTCCACATCGCCGTCGAACGGCACGTTGACCTCCACCTGGCCATGCCAGTGGCTGGTGGCCATCGCGTGGGGCGGGCGCAGCTCAATATCCATCCGCTGATATTCGGAATAGAGCGCCAGCGGGCTGCGGGTCTGTTTCTCGTCGCTGCTGCTCATATGCGGGTCGTGGCGCGAAGGCGGGCGGTTTTGTTCCATGACGGCGTGGGTTCCTGAATCATCACACTTGCTGGTTTTTTGCACCGGTATGCCGGTATCTTAGCGGATTAAACGGCCCGTTTTCTCTACTTTTTCGCCGATTTGTTCCCATAAACTCAGATTTCGTGTTGTCCCGCCGCCAATCTGAGTTTCCGGGAATGCTCTGTCGGGAAGAGGGCAGCGGGAAGCCGCGCGGACGTGCCACTCTGCAGGGGTTCAATGACCTGATGGAGAGAGCACTATGTCTGCCCCAAAAATTACGTTTATCGGCGCTGGCTCAACGGTTTTCGTCAAAAATATTCTCGGTGACGTTTTTCAGCGCCCGGCGTTGAAATCGGCGCACGTTGCGCTGATGGATATCGATGCGACCCGGCTGGAAGAGTCGCACATTGTGGTGCGTAAGCTGATGGATTCCGTCGGCGCCGACGGTGAAATTAGCTGCCATCGCGAGCAGAGAACTGCGCTGAAGGATGCGGATTTTGTGGTGGTGGCTTTTCAGATTGGCGGCTATCAGCCCTGTACCGTCACCGATTTTGAAGTCTGTAAGCTGCATGGCCTGGAACAAACCATTGCCGATACGCTCGGCCCGGGCGGGATTATGCGCGCATTACGCACCATTCCACACCTGTGGCGCATTTGCGAGGACATGACGGAAGTGTGCCCGCAGGCGACCATGCTGAACTACGTTAATCCGATGGCGATGAATACCTGGGCAATGTATGCGCGCTATCCGCATATTAAACAGGTGGGGTTGTGCCATTCGGTGCAGGGAACGGCGGAAGAACTGGCGCACGATCTCGATCTCGACCCGGCGGATTTGCGCTATCGCTGCGCGGGCATCAACCATATGGCGTTCTATCTGTCGCTGGAGAAAAAACGGGCCGACGGCAGCTACGTCAGCATTTATCCGGATATGCTGCAGGCCTTTGCCGACGGGCGGGCGCCGAAGCATCGGGAGAACTCGCGCTGCCAGAATATTGTTCGCTATGAGATGTTCAAAAAGCTGGGCTACTTCGTGACGGAGTCGTCAGAGCACTTCGCGGAATATACGCCGTGGTTTATCAAACCGGGGCGTGAAGATCTGATTGAACGCTATCAGGTGCCGCTGGACGAATATCCAAAACGCTGCGTGGAGCAGGTGGCCAACTGGCACAAAGAGCTGGAGCAGTATAAAACCCGCGAGCGGATTGAGATTAAGCCCTCCCGCGAGTATGCCAGCACCATCATCAACGCCCTCTGGACCGGTGAGCCGAGCGTCGTGTACGGTAACGTGCGCAACGAGGGGCTGATCGACAACCTGCCGCAAGGGTGCTGCGTGGAAGTGGCCTGTCTGGTGGATGCGAACGGCATTCAGCCCACCAAAGTCGGGAGGCTGCCTGCGCACCTGGCGGCGCTGATGCAGACCAATATTAACGTCCAGACTCTGCTGACCGAGGCCATTCTTACCGAGAACCGGGACTACATCTATTACGCCACGATGATGGATCCGCATACCTCTGCCGCGCTGGGCATCGAAGAGATTTATGCGCTGGTGGACGATTTGATTGCCAGCCACGGCGACTGGCTGCCGGAGTGGGTACATCGTTAGTCGGTTCTGTATGAGGCAGGGCGCCGCATTTCTGCCGGGCGGCGGCCAGCGCCTTGCCCGGCCTACCGGTTTTAGGCCATCAAAAGATGCCTGGTCTTTTGTTGACCCGCGCAGGCGGGCCATGGCAGAAGAGCCTGCTGTGCTACCGGCTTAACTATGCGCCAGAAAACGGGCCAGCTGCTGCTGCAGCAGCCGGTTTTCGCGGGTCAGCCGGGCATTCTCATCGAGCAGCGTTAACGCCACCGCGATACCCGGCCAGTCCAGCTCCAGCTCCCGACGCAGGCGCATCGCGCGGTGGACAATCATCACCGCGCTATCGTCGAACAACCAGACCTCCGTCAGCGGCTGGCGTGGTTCAATCACGCCCAGGCCGACGATCTCCCGCAGATCCTCTTCGGAAACGCCGGTATGCAGACAAAACTCCGTCATCGTAAAGGTCACTGCCATTTTAGCCATTATGCTTTCCCCCATGCTTGACGCGGCTCGAAGCCGGCCTCTGCATCGGCCAGCTGTTGCCAGAGCGCGCTGGCTTTCTCATTCGGTTTGGGCGGCATGACGATTTTAATCACGGCATATAAATCGCCGGTGGCCGTTTTGCTGGCCAGCCCTTTCCCTTTAATACGTAAACGCTGTCCCGCCTGGCTACCCGGTGGGATGGTCAGCAGGATGCTCTCTTTGAGCGTCGGGATGGTCACTTTGGCGCCAAGCGCCGCCTCCCACGGTGCGAGCGGCAGAACGATTTCCAGGTTATGGCCCACAATATCAAACAGCGGATGCGGCGCGATGTGGATAACCAGCCACAGATCGCCATTCGGTCCGCCGTTTTCTCCCGGCGTTCCCTGACCTTTCAGGCGAATACGCTGCCCGTCGCTGACCCCGGCGGGAATTTTCACATTCAGGGTTTTCGGCGTTTCGCTTTCAACCATTCCGAAGACGTTATAGACCGGCAGTTTGTAGCTGATGGTGCGCGTCTGCTCGGCCAGTGTCTCTTCAAGGAACACCGCGACTTCAATTTCTAAATCATGGCCGCGGGCGGCATGCTGGCGGCGGGACTGGTGCGCCTGCTGGCCAAACATCGACGAGAAGATGTCGTCAAAATCCTGCTGGCTGTAGCTTTGTTCGCGGGAGTGCTGCTGGCGGCCAAATTGCGGGTCGTTGCGGTGCTGCCAGAGCTGGTCATATTCGGCACGGCGCTGTTCATCTTTCAGGACTTCCCAGGCTTCGGCGAGATCTTTAAATTGCGCTTCGGCATCGCTTTCTTTACTGACATCGGGGTGATATTTACGAGCCAGGCGGCGGTAGGCGGTCTTAATTGTTTTTAGATCGTCTGTTGGCTTAACCCCTAGAATGGCATAATAATCCTTTAATTCCATGGCGTTATCTCATTTGACTTGCTGCGGTGGTCACGACTTTCAGTCATAAGCTTAGGGCAAATGAGTGCCGGTGGGGAAGGAATCTGGCGGAAACTTGACGCCGTCGGGATTGACGGCGTCTGTCAGCGGCGGGCGCTTAGCTGGCCGGACGCGCCCGGCCGTTGCGACGAAGTCCTTCCAGCAGCACCAGCGCCGCGCCGAGGGCGCCGGCGATAAGCGGTAGCGCATCGGGTGCCTGCGGAAACAGGCGTACGATGGTGGGGTCGGTAACCCACATCGAGCCGGCTATCCAGCCGATAAGGGCGCCTCCCAGCAGGATAACAACCGGGAAGCGGTTAAGGATGGCCAGTACCAGCTTACTGCCTGCCACGATGATCGGAATGCTGATCAATACGCCCAACGCGACCAGCAGCAGGTGGCCTTTCCCGGCGGCGGCGACCGCCAGCACGTTATCCATCGACATAATAACATCGGCCACCGTGATGGTGACCGCGGTCCGCCACAGGCTGCCTGAGCTGCCGATCTCTTCATCTTCATCCTGATGGGCAACCAGCTTGATACCGATCCACAGCAGCAGGAGCGCCCCGACAATTTTCAGCCACGGCAGAGAGAGCAGGTAGACGGCAATGGCCAACAGCAGAACGCGGGCCAGAATGGCGCCGAAGGTGCCAATAATAATCGCTTTGGTACGCTGTTCGGGCGGCAGCTTGCGGCACGCCATGGCGATCACCACCGCATTGTCGCCGCCCAGCAGCAGATCGATTGCGATGATTTGTAGCAAAATAACAACAACATCCCACTGATTGAATAGCTCGTTCATGCCTGACTCATATCATGTTAAAAAAAGTATCCTCAAGGGAAAAAGCGCAGCAAGCGTACCTCTGTTCTGGCGCATTGACCACTGCCCGGCAAAAGAGCGCTGGGGTTGCCCATGCGCGATATTGAAAAAAAAAGTTACGAATCAATGCATCGTGCCGGGATGATTCACCGGAAAAGGATGGTACTTTGTTTTGTCAGACCCACCTGCCGTTTACTCATCGCAAGGATTATCCTCATGGCTGGTACGAAAAAAATATTGATTGGCGCGTTGCTGGGCACCACGCTTCTTCCGGCTTTGGCCATTGCCGCGGAGGCGCCGGCAGCAACTTTTACCCCGGAGCAGGAAGCCCGCATTGGCAAAATTGCCGCGGATTACTTAGTCGCGCATCCGGAGGTGCTGCTGCAGGCGAGCCAGAAGCTTCAGCAGATTCAGCAGGAACAGCAGGCGAGCGCGGCAACTCAGGCCGTGATTAAAAACCAGGCTGCGCTGACCCAGGATAAAAATACCCCGACCTACGGACCGGCCAATGGCAAGGTGACCGTGATCGAATTCTTTGATTATCAGTGTATTTACTGTAGCCGTCTGGCGCCGGTGATGGAGCAGGTGATTAAAGAAAATCCGCAGACCCGGTTTGCGTTTAAAGAGTGGCCCATTTTCGGCAGTCGCTGGGAGACCTCGTTGACGGCGGCGAAGACTGGCCTGCAAATTTACCAGCAGAAGGGCGCGGAAGCTTACCTGACCTACCATAACGGGATTTACGCCACCGGGCATAACGAAGGGAAGCTGACGGCCGCGGATGTGCAGCAGCAGGCGAAGAAAGTGAATTTCGACGCGAAGAAAGCGCCGGATGTTGCGGCTGCCCTCGAGAGCACCAACCAGCTGGCGCAGGAGATTGGCTTAAGCGGAACGCCGGGCGTAATCGTGATGCCGACCACCGGCGCGACCGAAGCCACGATTACCGTCTTCCCGGGGCTGGCTGATAAAGACTCGCTGGATGCGGCGATTAAGAAGGCTGGCGGCAACTGAGTATTTATAGTCGGATTCATCGCTACAAGAACCCACCTGGCGGTGGGTTTTTCACATCATGCTCAGCAGGGCGCACCGCATCGGCATAATCATCTGGCAGAGCCCATCCTTAGTTTGCGCTTATGACGCGGCAGTCTGGAAGAGAGCGCTGACGGGAATATGGTGAGGAAGTCAGGGCAGCGGCGGGATTATCTTGTTGCATTCAGGCAATGTTTGCGTGCCTGTATTCGCGCCATCGCTTAACTGAGAAGATGTGCGATTGGCAGGGGATCGCGCAGTAAAAATCCCTGTACGGCATCGGCTCCGCTGTCACGGCTGAGCGCGTAATCTTGTCCGGTTTCAACTCCCTCAATGACGACTCGTTCGCCCATCTCGCGATAGCGTGCAATCAGCGCGGCCAGCTGTGGTTCTGCTGTTCTGAGCTGGTGAAATAGCTCGCTGGAGATTTTTATCGCGTCAAAACGCATCCCCGTGCGCTGCCAGATCGGTACCTGATGCGGATACAAATCATCGAGCCAGACTTTAAACCCCGCCCGATAGAGAGTACGTATCGCTGCCAGTACGATTTGTCGTTCGTCCCTGGCAAGGTGCAGCATATTACCAGGGTCCTGTATTTCAATAATAATCCGCGTTGGACGCCCCTGCGCAATCAGCGCCTGGATAAACGCTGGCTGAGTCATCATGTTGAGTGACATGTTGAGGGAGAAACGGCCTGGTAATGCGATAACTTGTTGGATTTGCCACAAAAATAACTGTTGTTTCGCCTGAACAGAGAGATGGCGAAAGAATGCATCTGGCGAGAGTTTCGTCTGAATCTGACTTAGCACTTCAGTGACGTTAGAGACAGAATCTGCAAAAAAGTGGATCATTTCGAGCCGGATCCCGCAAACCGGGCTCAGTTCCCGGTGATGGCTCATCTCTGACGGGAATCGGACATTCTCAATCTTTCTGCTCATGTTCATTGTTTCTGTGATTGAAGGGGCGCCGTGTGTCCTGTAGCCAGGGGATGCGGCGGTCTTTTGGGTACTCGAGATAAAAGCGGTGCGCCAGGTGGCGGGCTAGCGCAAAATCGTGCTGATGCTGGGCAATCAAAATGCGTGTGAATGAGACATTCGGATCGGGATGGACACGCACGTAGCGGGAGGCCCAGTGCCAAAAGGCGTTCAGCCACCGTTCGTCCTTCGTCTGTTGATAACGTTGCAGGTAGCCCATGTGGATATCGAACTGATACCGGGACCTCAGAAGCCAGCCGCCGGGAGGAACCTGGGCCTGAAGCCGCCACTGCTCTCCCTGTCGTTCAATGGCGGTCAACTGCTGCTGAATGTGCAGCGTTTTTCCCAGCAGTGGGATCACTATCAGGGTCAGCAGCGCGAGCGAGGTGCGGATCGTCATTGTGGTCACCCCGGCGAGCTGTGTTCCTTTTATCGGGCGATCCGCACAACGCATCAGCAGGATCAACAACAACCAGTGTGGCGTCGATTGCCAGACGGGGTACTCCGTCAACATATGGATCAAGACGGGAACCGCGCAAAGTAAGCAGGCGCGACGCCAGACATTGCCAGCCAGCCAGAGCCTGACTCCGGCAGAGATAAAACAGGCGGTGCCGGCCAGCCCGACCATGCCGCCTTCAACCAGCCATAGCACCAGTTCATTATGCGGGTGAGCAATCCGGCTCAGCCCCGTGTGGCCAAAATGCATCAGAAAGAGGGCGGGAAAGCTGCCGACTCCGGAGCCCATCCAGGGATGATGAGTAAACAGTGTCCAGCAGTCGCGGAGGACTTCCCAGCGGGTGCGGGTGGAGGTCTGATGATCGATGATCGCGACGGATAGCAGGCGCCGTACGCACTCCCCCAGCGCCATGCCCAGAATCAGGAGCAGCAATAATCCTGCCAGCCGCCGCCGTGCAGGAAAGCAACACAGCAGCAGAAACCAGCCGATAAACAGTGACAGATATCCGGTCTGGGACTGGCTTTCATGCAGCACAAACCCCATTAACAGCATGCCTGCGCCGATGGCAATACGGCATCGGGCGCCGGTACGTAAGGCGAGGGTCGCGGACAGCAGAGTTCCGCTTGCCGTGAAGCTGGCCATCAGGTTGACCTGTTGAAAAATGCCATATGGGCGCGCGTCTCGCCACCAGGGAAATTCCCAGAACTGCGCCAGAGGCAGATGCAGGTACTGAAGGGTGAATATGCCGCATTCGAGCAGACTTGCGCCCCACAGGATTGTGAGTAACTGAGTGAAGACCTTGCCTGTCAGCGGAATTTGCAGCAGAACCAGATAAAACAATGCGCCGCCGGTTATCGCACCGGCAACGAGGATGGCTTCCGAACGCCAGATCGCAGGCGTCAACAGGCAAAGCAGCGTCAGGAGGAAGGTGCCAGCGATAATGCACAACGATGGCGTCGTGATGCGCCATCTTCGGCGGGATAACAAACAGGATGCACCGCCCATTATCAGCCCGGCGTAGAGCCAGGCCATGATATTCATCGGCAGTGACAGCCCGCTTCCGCCGTTATTGGGCCAGTAAAGGTGGAGAGTGATACCCCAGAACGCCGTGCTGAGGCCGATTATCAAACGCTGTCCCGAGCGGTGAGGCGATAAAGAGGAGGTCTTCATGCTATTGATAATTTAGCGTCCAGGTTCCGCTGGCGCTGAACGGGCCAAACTCGATGGATTGATTTTTCAGGGCATCAGGCTCCACCTCGACCCAGCTCAGAAAGTGTAGCGCCATGGGGCCTTCGGTAATGGCCTGTCGGGAGGTGCTTTGGCCCAGATGAATGGCGGCGCCGTCCTCCTCGCTCAGCCCTATCGCCACGCCAGAGGCACTTCCGGGACCGCCGCTGTTCAAGGCCAGATGATCGGGTAAATTTGCATCTTCAGTACCGTTAAAGGTGACGGAAATCGTGGCGAAAACGTCGGGATTACAATCACGTAAGGGGATCGTGAACGCCTGAGGCTGACTGCGTCCGCTCAGGTAAAGGTCTTTCGCGGCGATCTGTCCAAAATCGACTTCAATCTTGTCTGCGTTGGGCGGAAGGCTGCAGGCCAGTGCCATGACGGTGCCATGAAAATGCATATCGCCGCCGACAAGTTTGGTTTCCGCATTGACGGCGCCGCTCAGGAATAAAGAGAGCAGCACCGGGAGTATCCGGTAGGTCATCGGGCGCCTCACTGAAACTGTGCCACAACGGTTGCGGAGGCTTCGAATTCCCCCTCTTTCACACTTCCTGCGCCAGGATTCGCGATGGGAGCGGCGGTGAGATTCCAGTCGCCCTGATTTTGATAAAATCCTTTCACATTATAAAACTGGTTGGGTACCACGGTACGGCCACCCTCGTCTTTGAGGATGATGCCAAGATCGTCGCGTTTCTGCCCGTTACTCAGGGTGCCGAGAAACTGGTTATTAAATCCGGCGGTTCCGGAGGCTGTGCTCGTCTGGACGGCCAGATTGATATTCAGCGCGCCCTGATCAAAGCTTCCGCCTTCGCATTGGACGTGGATGGGGATCGATTTACTAAAGTTGACCCCATTAAGCTTCTCGTTCGACCCGGGTAAATTGCCGAATTCAACCGTGATTTTATCGCCACGATTAAATGTGCATTTATCAGGAACGGTAATAATCCCGGATTTAATCACCACCCGTGAAATAGAGGTTGTTGGCGTCGGACCGGCGGTTCCCATTCGTCCCGCGACGTCGAGAAGCGACTGCGAAGCGATGTTGATCCCGTTAATGATCGGTTTGGTGACGATAAATACCACTTTCCCTTTGGAGCCGCTTTCGACGTTTCTGACCGTAGAGACGCCGTTGCGTTTCGAACATGAATTGTTGGTCAGGAGATTTGACACATTGGTAAAGGGAGCGGGTACGTAGCCGCGATAGTTTCCGGCAATCCACACCGAAACCTCGACATCCAGATATTCATTCAGACGATAGCGATTGGGGCCGTTTGATGAGAGCGGCATGGTGGAAAGCGTTGAGTAATGGATAGCCCCGCGACTGATATTTTCAACAGGGCAATGAAAATTAACCACATATTGCCCGTTCAGATTCCAGTTGAAAGGACTGGTACGTCCGCCAATATGGTTTTTATCCATATCTAACGATTTCAGCTCGATATCATACTGATGCGGCATCCCCCCTTGCGGCTCGCCTTCTCCTTGCGTGAATGCCGATGCAGCCAGGGTCATGGACGAGAGCGTGGCGCCAAGCAGGGCTTTGAACAATAGGGTCATAGATACTCCAGCTTCAATCTGAGCAGTCCTTGAAAGGCACCGGCGCTGACCTCGGGTCCGGTAGATTCCAGCGCGGCGAGAAAGTGAAGCGCATTATTTCCAGGTTTAATCATCCACATACGCTGTGGCTGATTGAGATGGATAAGCTGCTGGTGTTCGGTCATGACGCGGATACCCGCTCCCTGAACATCGCCGTGGATGCGTGCAAGATCGCTATTTTCCCACGCGCCTTCCGCCATCAGCGTGAGGGAAATGCCTTGCTCTCGCGTGCTACGTGCGAGCGGTGGGGTAGCGGAGGTTTGTCCTGGGAGATCCCGTATGGTGTGGCTCGAACCTTTCAGGCAGTCATTGAGAAACAATGTGACGAGAACCGGGCGGCTACGATCGCCTGCCTGGTGAAAAGCGCTCGCCGGAATATCTCCGAGGTTAATACTTTGATCGCGGGACGCCATGTCCAGTACGCAGGGTGAAACATAAACGCGCCCGTGAAAGCGGACGTCGCCATATTCACCTGAGACATGGCTCATGTCGTGGTGCCCGTTATCGGCCTGAATGGAGCAGGAGCACCCTGCCAGCAGCAGGATGCAAAGTCGCTTCTTCATTAACGAATCTCCCTGATGAATCCTGTTACCGGGGTTGTTGATCGGCTGGCAATGCCCGGCAAATATCACCTGTGCAGCGATATCTCAGTTCCGGATGGCCGCCAAAATCATTCACATACATCATGACGAACTGACCGATCCCGGCGTCGGTAACCTTAAACTTCTGCGATGATTTAGGGGCAACCATCATCCCCGGGAAGTTTGTTAGCCTGCCGCTGCCTTCCGCTTCGGTTTTGCGGCTCAGACCGATGACCGTGATGAAGTAGGGGGTCGGATTGTCTACCGACCACTGGCTGCCGTTTTTGTGGAAGACCAGCTGGTTTTGCCAGACTGTCCCCGGTTCTGGCGGCACAATCGCCGAAGGGCGATAAAACAGCTTGATGCGCGACTGCATCGCCAGCTGCAAAACGTTGGGTTTATCCGGTTTCGGCGGAATTTCGCGCACGTTGAGATAGAACAAACTTTCACGATCCTGCGGAAGGGAGGTAATCCCGCTGGTTTTGGTGACCCGGGCGATTCCTTTTTGCCCACCGTTAATGCGCTGTAAGGGGGGGAGAACCATGAGGGGAGAGGTCACTTTGGCGCCGCTGGCATCTTCCACCCAGGATTGCGCCAGGAAGGGCGTTGAGGGACTGGTGTTGGTTAAACTGGCGCTCACTGAGCGATCGTTCCCGGTGATGATCAAACGGGTACGATCCAGGGCGACGCCGGCCCAGGCCGAATGGACTACCGCAGCCAGTAGCAGGCCGCAAGTGGCTGACATCAGCACCCGACGTATAGGAAAAGAGGATTGGTTTTTCATCGCAGTATTCATTTTTCTGGTTAAGAGGAGTGGCAAGGCAGCAAGACATTGCCTTGTGGGTTAATGTGTCGGGGAACGTTCAGGTGGCATTGCGTCTGGCCTCCCCACACAACGGAGAGCGTTTCATCGGGTTTGACCCCCGCGATCCAGCTTTCCCCGTTGTCCATGACCATGGCGACGCTGACGCCGTTAGCATTAAAAATTTCTGCGCCAAAAGGCGGGGCTGAGCCATCGGCAAGACGCAGCAACCCCATCATTTTTTCACCCTGTGCTACCGCAAAGCGTTGATACCCAATGGCTCCTTCCGTTAACGTACTGGTGACAATGGCTTTAGTGGCGGCGATGTCCTCAGCCATCGCGTCGACGTCAATGCGGGTATCAAAGCTGTTGTAGCTGACAATGTCGGGCACGACAGCAATCCCAAAGCGGTTTGAGTGGGCCTGTTGACCATTGAGGGGAACGTTGGCAACTCCGTCGGTATCGACCATCACGCGGGCCGTGTTCATTGAGGCCTGGCTATTGTGGAAGGCGGCTCCGTGCCGCGTGGCGGTAAAACCACCGCGCACCGTCCCTCCAACCGAGATATAGCGGTCCTGTTGCCAGCTGAGGTTAGACTCTAGTTCCGCCATCATGCTGCGGTGCTGGTAGTAACCATCAAAGGCCGTTCGCCCGTCTTCTGACAGACCCGCACGTACTCGCCATGGATTATTGCGATCGCGGTTATCGGAATAAGAAACCATCTGGCTGGAGCGGCCGCCGCTGTTTTGCAACTGATATTCTGTCGAGCGTCCGTCTCGCCACGGGATCGACAGGGAAAGTGACAGACTGTCATCGCGCTTTCCCTGATACTCAGAACGATAGGCCGCAAGGTTAGCGCTGATCCCTTCCATACCGGCAAACGAGAACGTGTGCCCGACCGACAGACCATAACGATCCTGCGAACGTCGATCCCAATAGTTCTGATGGGCATAAGTCAGATACAACGTGGTGGCAAGACGAGGATCGTCGGCAAAAAAGGTGGTATTCCCGGTGAGGGTATACATCTCTTTTTCACGCCCGGTGCTGTCGTTATTTTCGTACTGCTCATCCAGAAATTGCGAGAAAGAGCGAAAGTTCCGCTGGGAAAAACGATAGCCGGCAAAGGTAATGGCGCTGTTGTATTCATCAAAGGTTTTGGCGTAGCTGAGCTTGAAGGACAATCCTTTTTGCTGGTTTTGATTTTTTATCCGGCTGATCGATTGGGTGACATCCGCCGAGAGGGCGCCCAGCAGACTCAGGTCGCGCCCTATGCCCAGGGACCCCGCGTTATAGCGATTGCCGGTCAGCAGCGCACCGCCATACAGCGACCACGCGTTGCTCATTCCCCATGAAAAGTCGCCGCTATAAAACGCCGGCCCCTGGAGGTGATGGTCGTAACGCGAGGGCTTCCCCACGGCGGCGTTGTAACGGATATAACCCGGACGCGTCAGGTAGGGAATATCAGCCGTATTGACCTGAAAGGTTTGAACCGTGCCATCTTGTTCTTCCACCCGAACATCCAACGTGCCGCGCACCGAGCTGCGCAGATCTTCGATATTGAACGGCCCTGCCGGGACGGTGGTCTGATAGATCACATGCTGCTGCTGGCTCACCGTGACTTTGGCGTTGCTTTTGGCAATGCCGTGGACCTGCGGGGCATAACCTTGCAAATTCGGCGGCAGCATACGCTCGTCGCTGGCGAGGTTGGCTCCGGTAAAACGAACAGAATCAAATATCTGTGAGTTTAAATAGATCTCGCCAAGCGTCAGCTTCGCCGCCAGCATAGGCAGGGGACGATAGGCGTAAAATTGATCCCAGTCGAAGCGTGTGCCTTGTGTGTCAGAGGTATAATTCGCCTGATACTGGCTACGTACACGCCAGGCGCCGAGGTTAAATCCTGTCTGCCCGTAACCTGAAAGGGACTGGTAACTGCCGCCATCCTGTTGATAGCGCGTTGCCTGCCCGGAAAGGTTGTAGTCAAAAATGAGCCCGGTTATGCCGTTGTCCCAACGTTCGGGTGGCGTCCAGTTTGGGTCGGTATATTTCATCCACGCCTGGGGGACGGTAATATCGAGGACGCCGGCGCTATTGTTCAGCGCTATGCCGGGTAGGCGTGAGATATCGAGACAGTTCTCTGCAAGTGGGCGGGTGTATTTCAGTGCATCCTCTTTCAGCGCCAGTAGTTCGAGCTGCTGCGGGCTGAGACAGACCAGGGTCTTATGCGGATGGTCAACATCGGAGATATATCGGACCTGTTGCTGAGCGATCTCCTGGCCGTTGATGTGCACGTCCAGCAGATAATCTCCGGGAGCCACAAAGTTACCTTCGGAAAAACGCTGTAAATCTACATTTTGTCGGTCACTGGCATCCAGCACGGCGGTATTGAATTCAATGGTTTCGTCTGCAGCAGCGGGAAAAAAAGAGGTGCAGGCCAGGGCAATGAAAAGTGCCAGAAGCGTTTTGGATGTATTCAGCGTAGTCATCTTCGTTTGCTAACCTTCAGGACCTTATTACCAGAACGGCTTACAGATAATTCACAACAAAATGCATGCTGGCGTTAAACTCACCGGAACGGATATATCCGTTTGGGGAAACTAAATGTGCTGTAAATCGGAGCGTGTTTTTACCTGGATTCAGTACATAATCTGGGGAGGGGATCCCCATATGAATGGGATTTCCATATTTATCAAAGATTGTAATTGATAAATCTCCGGAATCAGATTTCACACTTAAATCATCTTTATCATTGCTCTGTGATGCATTGTAAAAAGTGATGCTGGCACTATGAAATATACTGCCTGGATGTTGTGAATCCCCTAATGAACAGCCAAGTAAATGAATACTAAAATCATGCGCTGAAATATTTTCAGGGGCATTGCTAATATCTCTCGCAGAAATATTATGAAATTCAACTAACAATTGCTGGTCATCATGATCGACATAGCAAGCGGCTTCTATTATTTTCCCCTGTAAATGCATTTTACCTGGCGTTTTAGCTAGTTTACTGGTGCTCGCCAGGGTCCATGTTGATGGCAGGAGAATCAAAAGCAGTAGAGTCCGCCATCCAGGCATCGCTGCGCTCCCTTTATCTATTGGATATAAAGTTCTAAGCAGGCGCAGCGATGCACCTGCCCGATATCGTTACTGGTAATCGATCTGGAAGTTTACGGTAGACTCGAAGTCACCCGGAGTGACTGCTGCAGAGGCGTTATTGGCCTGTAAATAAGCCACGAAATCGATATCGGTTTCACCGTCAGTAATATTGACCTGAGATGCCGCCTGGCCCCATTTCACATCCTGGTTGCCGCTATCAACCATGCCGATACCTGCGCCTTGAGCGGTGCCGGAGGTGAAAGCGGCCAGAGCTGCGTTGTCCGGATCGATTGTTGCCGGGGTGTAAGTCACGGTGGCAGTTTTAGCCACGGTGGTATCGCATCCCTGCAGGACGATCTTCGCGTGTCTGGTTCCTGCGCGCTGGTTATCTTTTAACTGAGACGTTGGAATCTCACCAAAATTAACTTGTACCGGGCTGGATTCTGGCGCCAGGCCACAGGCTGAATTGACCAGCGTACCGGAGAACTGAATTTTCCCGTTGGTCGGGTCGACGCTTTTCGCCGCGTAAGAAGAAGTTGCCGTCAATGTCATACCGGCCATCAGCGCACAGGCGACAGCTACATTTTTCATTTTCATGTTTATTCTAGACCTTGTTTCTGTTTGGGTTATTACAACAATGTGTTGAGGCAAAGGAATGTCCTGCCTGAAATACCTTTGTCGACTGAAGGCAATAGCGTGATACCGCTCCTGGCCATCAATATCCCCTGCGAGTGAGCTAAGTAATAATCAACGCGGAATTATCAAAAGCAACCATCAACACTGTTTCGGCGACCTATATTAAGTCGGTGGAAAAATGAGGCAACGCAAAATGTGGGATTGAATCAAACTCAGCTGATCCTGTTGTTGTGGCTTCTTCTTATCAACTGTTTATGTTGTTTTGATTGTTTTTTGATCTTTATAATGGTTTTATATTTTGTATTTACCGTTATTTATAGTGTTTTTATCTGTCGTTTGTATTTTTATTTAGTCAGAAGTGGCTACCGTAGAACATTTATAAATTTTTTGTGAAAAAAGAAAAGAGGGGCAAAGTGTAGAGATGACAACAGGATAGCCATTTTTTGTCTGTGAAGTATTCGGCTATATGTATAATATTAAATAGATGTTATGAAATAGCTAATAAAGCGATCTCTGATAAATTCTAAAATGATAAATGAATTGTGATATGCTAGCGCCTCAGACATTTATTCAAGGATATTCCTGTATCAAGGAGACATCATTGGTTTCTCATATCCCAATAGATAAGATTAAATCCGTAATTATTGGCGATGGTATCGTATTCAGACCGCATAAAAACTCCTTAAAAGACGTTGCATCCGGTAAGACTGGTACTCTCAATAATGTCGCATCGCAATTGCTTCTTTATTTGTTGCAAAATGGTAACGACATTTCTACCCGCGACGAGATTCTTCTTAATGTTTTTCAGCGTAATGGCGCCAGAGCAACCGATGCAAACCTGAATCAGCATGTTTCCTTTATACGTAAAGTTATTACTTCTATCGGACACCCGGCTGAGGTTGTGGTAACGGTTCCTCGAATGGGGTTCAGAATCGGTGAGTTTGTTATTCATTTTCAACTGCTGGAGGAGCCGCAAAAAGCGGGGGAGCCTGTAACGGCTGTTTCTGATGCCAGAAAAGGCCGAAAGAGAGCGAGTCGCTGGACGATCGGTCTGACGGGGTTAATTACCAGTATTGCCGTGCTGGCGACATATTGGTGGACATGGATACCCGATGAAATTCCGATGGTTGATGTTTCAGTCCTCAGGACCGTCAGCTGGCAGCAATGTCAAATTCATATTCTGGGAAATGCCAGCACCGATAATATTACCGAGAAGAGAGCTCAGGATATTTTTCAGGAAGCCGGTATTACTCCTGATTGTTCAGTGAAAAAAGACCTTTATCTCAATACCTGGGCCAGTAACTATGACCTGATCAACTGGACATTTGCTGCGGAGTGTGGATACAACAATGGTTATTACCATTGCCATAGTCAGTATCATCATCGTGAGGAGTGGTATGAAGACTGAGAGGGATCTATCCCCTTATTTATGGGCATTGGTGATCATCATTATTGGGGGGGCGCTGATAGCTTATTTACTGGTGAACAGAGATGCCAAAAAGAACGAAATTAGCTTTTCTTGTTCATCTGAATTCAGTTCGTCCCTTGATATACATAAGTCAAAAATGGATCTTGAGGGGATTTTGTTGATTACCAGCTATCACTCTGGCTATTTTTCCTTGTCAGTGCAGGGATCGTTGAAAGCTGAAAGTGGTCAGTATGTTGTTGACCGTAAGCTTTTCTTTCGTTATTCCCGGCCCCTGGGACATGCGGCGGGGGTGTATGCGATTAATCCGTCAGGGCGTGAAAAGTCGCCAGATGATAATGCGCCTGATGCTATCGATTATCTTTTTTTTGACGCCTATGAGCGTGCGGACAAGCTGTACATGGTCAAACGTATTGATAGTGAGACGGTCGTTATCGGCGATCAGTTTTCACCGCGATATGCTTGTGTGATGAACCACTTTACTCGCTAGTGTACAGAGTCTTTCCTCGTGCAGGGACGCGCTGATGGGAGGAGAAGAGCAAGAAAGGATTGCGGTTTACGCGCTGGCTTCGAAGGGGTGAGCGGCGTGCCGCGAATAATCGAACGGAGCTCGATGAAGAGTCCGTATGGCAGCAAGCAAAAAAACCAGCCCTTAGGTTGGTTTTTTTAAATAAGAGGTCGGGCTCGGAATGGCCTTTTGACGCTGATATAGGCTGCTCCCTCCTGAAAGTATTTAGCCACAAACTTCTCATCTTCATACCGGGGCCATGCCTGTTTGCATCAAAATGATCGCCGGGACGACGAGTGACATCAGCGCGGTTGTCAGGAGCAGGACTGCTGTCAAGGATCATCAGCATTCGCTCAAGGCCAGCGAACCGATCGCGCTACCCGCCCCGGTTACCTACCGCAGCATGACCGGTCAAACGCCGGGCATGCCGGCGACCAAACAGGCTAACATCGGCTAATCACCTGTGTTACCCGGTTCAGCGATGACGATCTGCACAGGCCACAATATCCGACTTTGTCATAACAGTTTTTTCCACGCCAAAACGCGTGATGTTCAGCATCGCGTTGCCAATGTCGATAATAGATAAAAATCGCTTTCCGGTAGTGGCGCTGATAAGGCGCATGACGGGGGCAACCACGGTATATAAAAGCCGGTAAGTCGGGGTTCGGGACTGCACTTCTGGCGTAGGCAAAATAAACGCTGGTCGGAAAATCGCAGCATGGCCGGGAAACAGCATCAGCAGTTTGTTTTCTACTTCGCCACGCACACGCGCCCACATCTGCGAACTCTTTCCGCTACTGTCTGCGCCTGCGCCGGAGACATAAACAAACTTCATCTGCGGGCTGCGGGCTTTGAGCTGCCCGGCAACCCGCAGCGTCATGTCGTAAGTGACGCGTCGATACACTTCCTCACTGACTCCGGATGAACTCATCCCGGCGCAGAAGAAACACGCATCAACATCGTCGAACAGCGGGTCCGCCGCGTCAAAGTCCAGCAGGTCGCCGTTCACCACATAACGAATTCGGGGGTCATGCTCGCCTTCAGGCTGTTTTCTGACGAGCAGAATAATATCGCTCACGTCTTTTGCCGCCAGGCTTGCCAGCAACACACCCTGCCCAACCATGCCGCCGGAACCTACAATCACAATTTTCATGCGCTATCTCTTGCCGAAGCTCTGTTTGCCGGCCTCCTGTCAGGAGGCCCGTCTGGTATCAATTTAGTAGATCTTCCGTCAGATCCCACAGGCGCGACGCGTTGGCTTTATCCAGCGCCCAACCCGCAACCACTGAAAACTCGGTCATGCGGTCTCCGCTGGTACGCGTAATCAGCTCTGCCTCGTTACAATCGGCGAAATAGCGCCCGCCAACGCCCTCCAGTTCAGGTAGCGTTGCGACCACAATTGACGTGGCGGCTCCCTGCTGGGTGCTTTTCCACAAGTGCTCCGGTACCGGTAACTCTCCCGAGTACCGCTGCAGGTTTGATTTAATCGCGCCGGGCATTACCGCGTTAACGAAAATGCCCTCCTCCTTCCAGCGACGGGAAGCTTCCACGGCGAACAGCACCATCGCCGTTTTCGACTGACCATAAGCCGTCCACGGATCGTAAGGACGAATATGGTAGTGAATATCGTCGAACACCACTGGACTAAAGTGATGGCCGCTGGAGCTCACGACGACGACCCTTGCGCCGCCCGCTTTTTTCAGCGCCCCATATAGCCCTTTGGTTAAAGCAAAATGGCCAAGGTAGTTGGTAGCAAATTGCGCTTCCCAACCTTCCCGGGTTCGGGTTTCCGGCATGGCCATTACGCCCGCGTTATTAATTAGAATATGCAGAGCACCGGACCACGAAGAAGTAAATTCGGCAATAGAATTTCTGTCAGTGAGATCCAAATAAGCAACATGGATATTTTTATTGCCGGTGCTGCGAATAATATCTTCAGCGGCCTGCTTGCCTGCCTCTATATTCCTTACCGCCAGCGTAACCTCAGCGCCTGCGCCAGCCAGCGCCCTTGCTGTTTCCAGACCGATGCCTGATGCCGCACCGGTCACCACGGCACGCTTATCGCTGAGATCCTGACCTTTAATAACTTCATTGGCAGTACTATTAAAATTAAACTGTGTTTTAATCTTCATATTTAATGACTCTGAAATTTTAAAAAAAAAGTGCAGTAAAGAGCAGGTAGTAAATAAACTACCGACTCTTTAAGTTATATTCAGGGAACGAGCGAACTATTTACGTTTAAACCGTAATAGCGCGCCACATCATAGTAAAACCAAGCTGCAGCAATTTATCTTTCTCTTCCGGATGCCGAACAATTTGCTCGCTGGTGGCATCAGCGATATTTTGAATAATGGCATAGATAAACGTTTTGCAATCGGTGGCGAAGAGCGACTGCTTGATTGCCTCATCAAACATCTTATCCACCTGATTCAGCGCCTCCGGCGTCCTGGCGAGCGTCTCCGGCGTAAGCAGATCTGACACCGTCAGCAGCCTGAGCACCTGCTTTCCATCCGGATTTTTCAGCGACCATTCCGTGTAGGCTCGCCAGATATGCATAATCTGCGTGTGAAAATCGGCGTCTTTCGGGTAGCCGCTCACCAGCAGGTCAGACATATCCTGCTTCAGCATTAAATAGACTTCGTTCAGCAGCTGCTCTTTGGTGGGGAAGTAGGTAAACAACGTGCCTACCGCTACTTCCGCGCGTTTAGCAATGCTGGCCGTTGTAGCCGACAAACCGCTCTGCGCAACAATCGCCACCGCGGCCTCCAGAAGTGCCGCCTGTTTTTGCGGACTTAGGGGTCTTGCCATTCCAGCGTCTCCGGGGTTAGTACCATCTCCGCCTAGTGTAATGGATTTAGCCGATGGATTTTCGGCTTTGCTCCCGCGCAGACAAACAACGGGGAAAAATATTACTCGGGAATAAACCCGGTTTTACCTTCGATGACCACGGAGACGGACACCGCTTTTTGCTCCTCCAGCGACTGCAGGCTCTTCTCATAGCTGCCTTTAAGGATTTGGAAAGCATCGGCACCCAGCACGGTTCTCAGCGGTGGCTCTGCCTGCTGACTCAAGGTATAGATGGCATCAGCCATTTTTTGCGGGTCACCTGCGTTACTCTCTTCGCCGTGTTCGGCAATCCAGCGACGCAGTTGGCCCACGGTACCGTTTTTGTAGGCGTCGGATTCTTCAGTCCAGCGCACATTCGCCTGGAAGTTCGTTTTAATGGAGCCGGGCTCAATGATTTGCACCTTGATATTGAACTCCGCCACTTCCTGCGCCGTGCTTTCAGCAAACCCTTCAAGTCCATATTTCGCGGCATGATAGAACGCACCACCTGGGAAAGCGACGCGGCCGCCCATGCTGGTGATATAGATCAGCCGTCCTTGCTTTTTAGCGCGCAATGCTGGCAGGAATGCGCGGGTAATATGTACCGGGGAGAGCAGGTTCAGGGCAAACTGGTGCTCAATTTCCTGTTCGGTGAACTCTTCCATCGCCCCGATTATCGCCCCGCCGGCGTTGTTAACGATGACATCGCTATCGGCGTGCTTTTTCGCGATAGCAGGTAGGCGGGCATAGTCGGTCACATCCAGTTTCTCGGTGATAAGCTGTCCGGCAAACTGCTGCTGCAGTTCGGCCAGCGCGGCGGGGTTACGCACTGCGGCCACGACGGTATTGCCCGCTTCCAGCACACGACGGGTCAGCGCCAGACCCAGGCCACCGGATGCTCCGGTAATAAACCACTTTTCAGTTTTAGACGTCATCTTTGTATCCTCGGTTGATAAGCTCGGCGCATGGCCTGGCGGTGAGTTGCTGCGTTTGTCATGGCCATTAATTAAATGACTGACTACTCACTCAATTATATGGCTGGCGATTTAATTTGCAATACGCAGAGATAAAATTTATTAAAGTGTGAAGAGGGGATGAGAAGAAAAATTATATTTATCAAATAAATGAATCAATATAAAACCCAGGGTGAGCGTTTTCGCTGGGCCCGGAAAGCGCTAGCGCAATCGCCAGTGGCGGGAGTCATTAGGGCGAACGAGCAAAAATATGTTGCCACTGTCGGCCAGTTTATGAGCTTTTTCATCCGATTTAGCTGCACGGATTTTAGCGCCATCGAGCGCCAGGGGTGGGGGGCTCCTGAGAGTAAAAGGGGGATAAATTTTATCGAATTAGACGATACCCGCAGTTGTACCCTCGTAAGGGATTTGCTGTGGGGTGAAGTTGATTGAGTTGGGTGGAGTTAAGATATTGTAGAAGTGTTGATTTCTGCGGGCTTAGAATGCAAAAACGGACCTCCGTAGAGGTCCGTTAATATGAATTTTGGTGCCCGGACTCGGAATCGAACCAAGGACACGGGGATTTTCAATCCCCTGCTCTACCGACTGAGCTATCCGGGCAACGGGGCGCATTAAACCGTAATCCATCCTGTGCGTCAACCAAATTTCTTGATTTCCCTGCTGATTGCTTAACTTTGCGGCAGTTTTGCCGCGAAAGGGACCTTTTGCGGGTTCATCACATCATCCCGTTGTCACCTTCGCGGATTTTCCAGCCGCTGACGGCAGAGATAACGCGGCGCAACCCGGATACGGAGTAGCCGCCAATGAGGTCTTCGTCTTCTCGCGGCGAGCCGATCATAATTTCCGCATCGACGCCGTGGCGGTAGGCGCCATGATGGCTGATAACGGTGCCAATGAAGCATTTTCCACCGAGCCAGACGGGGATATAGGCCACCGTTTCATAGACGTAGTAAGAGGCGACGCCGCTGTAGTAATTATCCGCTTCCTCTGATGAGGTACCGGGCGGGATAGGGCAGATGGGGCCATCTTCCGCGTGATCTTTTTTATCTTTCAGCAGGTTGCTTTGCATCAGGTCCAGCGATTTGAGTAAATCGTCGCGCTCCTGTGCCGTGAGCGCCGGCGTCAGCGGCTGGCCTTTTTCCGGTGAACTTAGCGTCTCCAGCCTGTAGCGATAGCGGATCGTCACGGCAGGGCTTCTGTCCGTCGGGCTGAAGGGGCGCAGCAGATACAGGTTGTCTTCGCCGAACTGGCCGTTGTACCACAGCGCATACACCTGGCCGTTGATTCTGACCCACTGGTTCCACTGATTGGCGCCGCGGCCGTTGAGGGAAAACAGCGCCCCGGGTACGCCAGCGTCAAAATCATCGTCGTCATCGGTATCGCTATTATCGACGGTATCAAACGTATTATCCCCCCGCCTCAGCACGCCGGTGTAGCTGAAGAGCCCGGTCCCGCCGATATAGCTGTCGATGATTAAATCGCGCTTACCGTCGTTATCAAGATCGACCAGCGTGAAGCTGACCTTGCCGTTTTCTGAGTCAGCGCTGATATCGGAGTGCAGAAAAGCCTGCCACTCATCGTCGCTGATATCGACCGCGGGTTTGTTGGTCGATACCAGAGAGTCGTCCGCGTAGGTCAGCGTAAAGTTCGTGACGTGCCCGGTGAGCGGGAACTGCGCGGCAACCTTTTTCAACGCCAGTTCCGGGTCGCTCTTTTGCTCTTTCAGCACGGCGTTATACAGCGCCTTGAGCGCCAGATTATCGGCGTCCTTCTGCTGTTTTGGCCGTACCTGACTGACGAACGTGGGCAGCATCCAGGTGCCGCCAGGGGTGATTTCACGACACATACCGGTCGTGTATTTCAGACTCTGCACGAAGGTTCTGCCGTCCCAGACCCGCTCCTCGCCGTTGACGCAGTCGGCGATGCCGCGCCCTTTCATGAAAAAGGTGATTACGCCATCGGCATAGCTCGATGCATCGGTGGTGATCAGCTGTGGTTTGGCGAGAGGGGTATTCTCCACCACCCACATGGCGTAGCCGTCGTTATAGGCGGCACGCCAGCACAGGGCCTCGATTAGCGAATGGGTTTTATCGAGGGGGGTTGCGGTGATCTGCCGCTCCTGCGACGGAATATCTTTATTTTGCCAGTCATCACAGCGGCTGTTCAGCAACGGGGTCAGCGCTGGCAGCAGCTTCTGCCGCTGCTTTGCCGTCAGCGGTTCGCTCTGGGCGTTGCGGATCGTCGGGGCGGCGATAATTTCCGGAGCCGGAACGGTGCTGAGCGTGTTGTCATCGTCGGCATCGCCTTTTCGCACCAGCGCATCTGCGCTGCCCAGGCGCTGCTGAAACTCATCAATCTTCAGAAACACCGCACTGCTGCCCGCGCTGGAGAGCGGTTTACGCTGGCCGTTAAGGGCAATCTCGATGTGATTGTCATGCTCCAGCGCCTGAATCAGGGCGGCGGTCTGGCTGCTATCGAAGCGAAAATGGCTGTCGTCTTTGGCCTCAAGCGTACCGCGATCCTGATTGTCGATCAGCAGGTTAACCGTGGCGTCCTGGGGAATATCATGATCGGTCTGGGCGAAGGTCACCTGAGCGCTTACGCGCTGTCCGGCGCCCGCATTACGGGTCAACAGGACGCTGATTTCCCCCATGTTGACACCATAACCTGCGGCCCGACAGGTGCCGGTGTTATCGCAGGCGACTTCCCAGTCTTTATGCGCGAAAGAAAAACCCTGAACAGGCGCGGCCAGGAGCGATGCAGGGCATAGCCCCATGATGGCAGCCCATAGGAGAGGACGCATATAAATCCCTGTAGACATATCGATGTAGGGGGAATTATACCCTTCGCACTCCAAGTTGCATCTCTGTTGACAACCCGTGCGGCACTCAATTACCTACGGCCGGTCAGAGGGCGGGGACGCGGTTGCCCTCACGCGTCCTCTTGCGGGGGAGAGATATGCGGATTCGCATCGGGAAAGGCACAATCAGGTTAATGCGCCACCCGCACGACATTGGGCAAACCGCAGAATATCTTCCGCCAGACGCTGGGCGGTATCGACATCCGCCTGGCTGCGTTTTATCAGCAGACGGCTCAGGCAGCCTTCGACAATCAGCTCCATCTGTTTGGCCACCATCGCCGGGTCGTCCACTTCCAGCTGGGTCAGCAGTTCGTGGGTATTGGCCAGAGACGCCTGCTTTTGTTGTTCCGCCAGCTGATGGATAGGGTGCTGGGCGTCCGGATAAAAGGTGCAGGCGGCGATAAACAGGCAGCCGGGATAGCGATGGTTGCTCACGCATTGGGTTAATGCGCCGTAGCGCGCCAACAGCTTTTGCTCTGGCGTGAGCGTGTCATCGAGCAACAGCTGACGGCGCCAGGCATCAACCTGATGACTGAGGTAACGCAGCGCATCGTACAGCAGCGCTTCACGATCGGGCCAGAAACGTTTGAGGTCAGCGAGCGGGTAAGAGACGCGTTCGGCGACCATTTCCAGCGTGGTGTTGGCAATACCTTCAATTTCGAGAATTTGTATGGCTTCACCCAGGACATCTTCACGTTGCACGGTCTTCTCCTCCATTTTTCCTCCTAAAGTGTCGTTCACGGTTGCCAATCGTGCAAATGGGCGCTGAATGTCGCCGCATCCATAAAGCCGGTGACGCGCTGCGCGGGCTGCTCTTCGCCCTGCGCATTAAAGAACAGAATGGTCGGCAAGCCGAGCACCTTCAGGTGTTTCAGCAGTGCCACATCCTCGGCGCTGTTCTTGGTCACGTCTATCTGCAACAGAACGGTCTCTTTCAGGGCCTGTTGTACTTCGGTCGAGCTAAAGGTGTATTTTTCAAACTCTTTGCAGGCGACGCACCAGTCGGCGTACAGGTCGAGCATAACCGGTTTACCCTTTGCCTGCGCCAGCGCCTGGTCGAGCTCTGCGATGTTAGCGACCCGCGTAAAGGCCAGATGTGACTGCTGCCGGGCTACCGGCTCGCCAAAAGCCCAGTCCTGCAGCGGACGCGCGCTGACCAGCGCCGCACCGAGCAGAATGATTTGCACGAGGCGCAGCCAGGGGCGGGATGCGCCGAGCGCGGTAATAAAAGCCCAGCTAAAGAAGGCCACGCCCAGCAGCGACCACAGGCGCAGGCTCCAGGGCTCGCCGACGATACGCTCCAGCAAAAAAACCGGCAGCGCCAGGATCACAAACCCGAACGCGGTCTTCACATGGCTCATCCACGGGCCGCTCTTCGGCAGCAGACGGTTGCCAAATACGGTGACGAGGATCAGCGGCAGCCCCATGCCCAGCGCATACAAATACAGCGTACCGCCGCCGAGCCACAGGTTGCCGCTCTGGGCAATATACAGCAGGATGGCGCTCAGCGGCGCGGTGGTGCAGGGCGAACAGATCAGCCCGGCAATGGCTCCCATCGCAAAGACGCCGCCGGGTGAACCCCCCTGGCGTTTGTTGCTCATCAGCGTCAGGCGGGTTTGCAGCGATGAGGGCAGCTGCAGCGTGAACAGACCAAACATCGACAGCGCCAGCAGGATAAAGACCGCAGACAGGGCAATCAGTACGTACGGATGCTGCAACGCCGCCTGAAACTGCAAACCGGCGGCGGCGACCACCAGCCCCAGCGCGGTATAGGTCAGCGCCATCCCCTGCACGTAGATAAACGCCAGCAGCAGCGCTCGTCCGGTAGAGAGCCGCTGTTTGCCGCCGAGGACAATACCCGAGATCAGCGGATACATCGGCAGCACGCACGGCGTGAAGGCGATACCGATACCTATCAGCAGCGCCCATAGCGCGGAGAAGGGCAGGCTGGCTGGCGCATTATCGCCGGCGTCGCTCTTCTCTTGTCGGACAGACTGCTCGGGTTGCGAGGCCAGCTCAGGACGCTTTTCCACCGGCAGCGGCGGATTAAATTTGGGTTGTCCGGACGCGGGGAGCGCCGGATGGGCGGGGACCGACTCGCTGCCGGAGGCGGCCAGTACCGTGCGAAGCGGCACCACTTTCGTCTCTGGCGGATAGCAAAAGCCCGCGTCGGCGCAGCCCTGATATGTCACGGTGAGCGTTGCCCCTTTTTCCGCCTGGTTCAGCGTCACCGGGATGGTCAGCCGCTGGCGGTAAATCTCACTTTTGCCGTAAAACTCATCTTCATGCCAGGTCCCGGGCGGCAGCGTCGGCGCGGCGAGGGTGGCATTCGCCGGCGTCAGTTTGATCTGCTGGCGGTAGAGATAGTAACCCTCTTTGATTTGCCAGGTCAGGTTGAGGTCCCGCTGACTCTGCTGGAAATCAAAGGCAAAAGCCTGGTCTGCGGGAACAAAGTCAGAACGCCCGGGGGCGTCAAATAAGCCGGCGAAAGCGGATGTGCTGCAGAGCAGCAGAATCAGCGTAATGATGCGTTGAGCCATGAGAGGTAATCAGTGTCTCCGTGAGTGACGGGTAAAACCAGTAATTCGGGGGTTTGATACGGGTGATGGGACTTCAGGCAATCCAGTAACGCCTGCTGGTGAGCCCGGTCGGTTTTCAGCAGCATTTGCACTTCATACTCCTGCTCCAGCTTGCCTTCCCAGTAGTAGAGCGATGTCGCTCCAGGCAGGAGCGTGGCACAGGCGGCGAGCTTTTCGGCCAGCACTTTGGCCGCCAGATCCTGGGCAGTGGCTTCATCCGGCGCGGTACAGAGAACAACAACAGCATCAGGCGTAGTCATCGTGAACCTCGTATCAGCGAAAAGAGGCACTATAGCACGCACGATGAGGGGAATAATGAAACGGGCCAGAAACTGGCCCGAATTTAAGCAGATTTACAGCATGATGCCGCCAATGATGAACCCCAGAATGACGCACAGGGTGATGGCAATCACCCCTGGGATCAAGAACGCATGATTAAAGACATACTTGCCGATACGCGTTGACCCGGTGTCGTCCATTTCGACCGCCGCCAGCAGCGTAGGATAGGTCGGCAGCACGAACAGCGCGGAGACGGCAGCAAACGAGGCGATGGCGGTCAGCGGGGTGACGCCAAGCAGCAGCGCAGCCGGCATCAGCGCTTTGGTGGTCGCGGCCTGGGAGTAGAGCAGGGTCGCGGCGAAGAACAGCACCACCGCCAGCAGCCACGGATAGTTGTGCAGCAGGTCGCCGGCTACGGTCTGGATGTCGGTGATATGCGCTTTGACGAAAGTATCGCCCAGCCAGGCGACGCCCAGGACACAGACGCAGGCGCTCATCCCGGATTTAAAGGTGCTGGCGTTGAGCACTTCGCTGGTGTCGATTTTGCAGGTGACGCTAATCAGCGTGGCGATGGTCAGCATGAACACTACGATCGCTTCGTTACGCGGCAGCACCGGGTTCTGAATCAGCCCGACGGTATCGCTGATGGCGGTGGCGTAGAACATGACCGCCACGATGCCGATCAGAAACAGCAGCACCGAACGTTTTGCATGCGGCTTCAGCTCGAAAACCTGGCTCCCGCGCAGCTTCACTTCACCTTTTGCCAGACGCTCCTGATAAATCGGGTCATCTTTCAGTTCGCAGCCGAGGAAGTTACAGACAACCGCCGTGATCATTACCGCAATCAGCGTCACCGGAATACAGATGGCCAGCAGCGTCAGATAGCTCACGCCCAGAGGTTCGAGGATCCCGGCAAAAAAGACCACCGCAGCGGAAATCGGCGAGGCGGTAATGGCAATCTGCGAGGCGACGACGGCGATAGACAGCGGGCGGGACGGGCGAATGCCCTGCTCCTTCGCAACCTCGGTAATCACCGGCAGGGTAGAGAACGCGGTATGACCCGTTCCCGCCAGGACGGTCATAAACCAGGTGACCAGCGGAGCAAGGAAGGTAATGTATTTCGGATGGCGTCTGAGCATACGCTCGGCAAGACTGACCAGATAATCCATGCCTCCGGCCACCTGCATGGCGGCAATAGCGGCGATAACCGCCATGATGATTTCAATGACGTCGAAGGGGATCGCGCCAGGTTTGATTTGAAAGAGGAGCGTCAGGACGAGGACGCCCAGACCACCGGCAAAGCCGATGCCGATACCGCCGAGCCTGGCCCCCAGGTAAATCGCCAGCAGGACAATCACGAGTTCTGCACCAAACATATACGCCTTCCTTGTTTTTTAACAAGTTGATATTGAATTGTTGTGATTTAGTAAACCTAAAAAAGCAAAAAAGGCATGTCATTGCTGACATGCCTTTGGCTAGTTTAACCTGAAAGCTTACTGTTCGCTTTCATCGGTATAACGCTTCGCTTTATAGGCCGGATGCATCAGGTTTTGTGGAGAGAAAATATCGTCCAGCTCCGCTTCGGTCAGTAATCCACGCTCCAGGACAACCTCCCTTACGCTCTTGCCGGTTTCGGCGCAAATCTTGCCGACAATATCGCCATTGTGGTGGCCGATAAACGGGTTGAGGTAGGTGACGATACCGATGGAGTTATACACATAGCCTTCGCACACCGCTTTATTGGCGGTGATGCCGTTAATGCATTTTTCCAGCAGGTTGTAGCAGGCGTTAGTCAGGATGTGGATAGATTCAAACATCGCCTGGCCAATAACCGGCTCCATCACGTTCAGCTGCAGCTGACCGGCTTCCGAGGCCATGGTCACCGTGGTGTCGTTGCCAATCACCTTGAAGCAGACCTGGTTGACCACTTCCGGGACGACCGGGTTAACTTTCGCCGGCATGATCGAGGAACCCGCCTGCAGCTCCGGCAGGTTGATTTCGTTCAGACCCGCGCGCGGGCCGGAAGAGAGCAGGCGCAGGTCGTTACAGATTTTGGACAGTTTCACCGCCAGACGCTTCAGCGAGCTGTGTACCATCACGTAGGCACCGCAGTCGGAGGTGGCTTCAATCAGATCTTCCGCCGGAATCACCGGCAGGCCGCTGACTTCCGCCAGTTTTTGTACCGCCAGCTGCTGGTAGCCATCCGGCGTATTCAGGCGCGTACCGATGGCGGTGGCGCCGAGGTTAACTTCGAGCAGCAGCTCTCCGGTGCGCAGAATGCTTTTGATTTCTTCATTCAGCAGAACATTAAACGCGTGAAACTCCTGGCCGAGCGTCATCGGCACAGCGTCCTGCAGCTGGGTACGACCCATTTTCAGGACATCCTGGAATTCGACGGCTTTATTCTGGAAACCGTCACCCAGCTGGTTGATGGCGTCGGTTAATTTCAGCAGGGACGCATAAACCGCGATACGGAAACCGGTCGGGTAGGCATCGTTGGTGGACTGGCATTTGTTAACGTGGTCGTTCGGGTTCAGATACTGGTATTCACCTTTCTGATGGCCCATCAGCTCAAGGCCAATATTGGCCAGCACTTCATTGGTGTTCATGTTGACGGATGTCCCTGCGCCGCCCTGGAACACATCAACCGGGAACTGGTCCATGCATTTACCGTTATTCAGAACTTCATCGCATGCGGCAATAATGGTATTCGCGACGCTTTTAGGAATGGTTTGCAGTTCCTTGTTGGCCATCGCGGCGGCCTTTTTGACCATCACCATGCCGCGCACGAACTCGGGGATATCGCTGATTTTGCTATTGCTGATGTAGAAGTTTTCAATCGCTCTCAGAGTATGAACACCATAGTAGGCGTCAGCTGGAACTTCCCTGGTACCCAACAGGTCTTCTTCGATACGAATGTTGTTTAACATGTGAACCTTCTTTTTCAAGCTGCCAATGAATTCACCAAATACGCAGAATTTATGGGATTTTGCGCATTTTCTTGCCGAAGATTATTTCCTTAATCGGCCCGGTGCCCACGATCATATGCTGATGATAGCGAATGTCAGCAACCTTGATCACTTATTATGTCGAGAAGGGTATAAGAATTATTAATCTGTGAAATGAGTCACCGCTTTGCCGTTCCTGGAAAAAATAAGCGCTTCTGCCGATTGAAATGTGCTGTTTGAGCCCAATATTGATGTGATGCGAAAAGCACACCGATGACTGCGGGGGCCGATAGTGAACCCCGCTAATGAAGGAGACGCCAGTGCGTTGGATTCCGTTTATTGCCATTTTTTTATACGTTTACATTGAGATATCGATCTTTATCCAGGTGGCTCACGTGCTTGGCGTTCTGTTGACGCTGATTCTGGTGATCTTTAGCTCGGTGGTCGGTATGTCGCTGGTGCGCAACCAGGGCTTTAAAAACTTTATGCTGATGCAGCAGAAAATGGCGGCTGGTGAAAGCCCGGCGGCAGAAATGATTAAAAGCGTCTCGCTGATTATCGCCGGTCTGCTGCTCTTGCTGCCGGGGTTCTTTACCGATTTCCTCGGCCTGCTGCTTCTGCTGCCGCCGGTACAGAAACACCTGACCCTGAAGCTGATGCCGCACTTACGCTTTAGCCGGATGCCCGGCGGTGGTTTTAGCGCGGGAACCGGAGGCGGTGAGACCTTTGACGGGGAGTTCCAGCGCAAAGATGAAGAGCGCGACCGTCTGGATCATAAAGACGACCGCTAACCCCTCAGGCCCGGCAAGGCCGGGTTGATACGGTGATATAGCTGATGAGCCGGATATGCGTTGCGCTATCCGGCTTTTTTATGGGCTGTTTCATTCTCAATGATGGTGGGGAAGCGCCGCCGGACGGCGCTTTGGCAGCCACAGCCACAGCGCCGCCATCACCAGCAGAGCGTACAGGCTTTTCCAGCCGACCATCGCCAGTAACAACAGGCAGAGCAGGCTCCCGATGAACGCCAGAACCCGATAGCGCCCCCGCAGTAACCGGCAGCCCGCCAGCATGCACAGCAGATAAATCATAATAAAGATGCCGTTGGCATAGACGATCAGCGCATCGAGGTTGATATCCAGCCAGTAGATGGCGAGCGTACTGATGACACAGCAGCCCAGCACCACGTTGAGCGCATTGCGTGGGATTTGCTGCGGCGAGAGGCGGGCGAGATAGCTTTCTGGCTTGTACTGCGCCTGCGACCAGACCAGACGGGCAAAACTCTGGATATAGATATTGAGGCTGGCGAAGCAGGCGAGATAGCCAATGACGCAGGCGATCCACAGTGCCTGCACGCCAAACAGGCGCACCACGATATTGGGCAGCGATGCGGCGGCGGCCATATCGCTGCCGAAGGCATGAAAATGCAGGACCAGTACGGTACAGGCCCAGTAAACGGAGCCCGCCAGCAGCAGGCCGATCATGAGTGCACGGGGGAAATCGCGCTCCGGGCGTTTAAATTCCGATGCCAGATGGGCGAAGGCTTCAAGGCCGACGAAACACCAGAACATCACCGACAGGGCGGCAAAAAGGCGGGAGCGATCGATATCCGCCGGCGCCGGAAAGGGGATTTGCGCCGGGCTAATCCCGCCGCGCCACCAGATAGCGACGATCAGCGCGACGATCAGAACCGCTACCAGCGTTTGTAGATTCGCGCTGGAGCTTGCGCCCCGCGACCCGACCCACCAGATGATGGCCAGCGTCCCCAGCTCCGCGAGCAGCAGTTGGCTGTCGTGCCAGCCAAACAGCGCCTGGCCGAAGCCGGTGGCTATATGCAGCGCCGCCGGTAGCCCAACCGGAATGACCGACAGGAACAGCCAGCCGGTGACGCGTTCCATATGGGAACCAAATGCCATATTGACAAAGTGTGCCACGCCGCCCGCGCTGGGGAAGTGACGGCCAAGGACGGCAAAGACGATAGCGATCGGGAAGACCAGCAAAATGAGCGCGGGCCAGGCCCACAGGCTGTTATCTCCCGCCACCAGTGCGGCAAGAGCGGGAACGGCAAAGACGCCGGTGCCGAGTAGCGACGTAGAAAGCAGCCCCACTCCCTGAGCCAGACCTAACTCCTGTTTTAAACCACTCATGATGCCATCCTGCCCTGACAAAAGATCGATGGTATCACAATCGTTTTTGCTTATGACGATGGCAAACCGGCATCTGTTTCTGTGCGTCAGCGCACGAGGAAAAATTTTTTTTTAACTTTCCCCCTTGAAGCGCGAAAACCCACCCCCATCTCTCAGGCACTAGCCGGAAAACCGTATACGGGCCGGTGTCACCCATAACTGATAATGACTTTCTCAAAGGAGAGCTATCAATGAGTATTCGTCCGTTACATGATCGTGTGATCGTCAAACGTAAAGAAGTTGAAACCAAATCTGCAGGCGGCATCGTTCTGACCGGTTCTGCGGCAGCCAAATCAACTCGTGGCGAAATCATCGCTGTCGGTAAGGGCCGCATCCTGGAAAACGGAACTGTGCAGCCGCTGGACGTTAAAGTTGGCGACATCGTTATTTTCAACGACGGCTACGGTGTGAAATCTGAAAAAATCGACAATGAAGAAGTGCTGATCATGTCTGAAAGCGACATTCTGGCAATTGTTGAAGCGTAATTCGCGCGCGAAACTGAACGAATTTGAGGAATAGAAAAAATGGCAGCTAAAGACGTAAAATTCGGTAACGACGCTCGTGTAAAAATGCTGCGCGGCGTGAACGTACTGGCAGATGCAGTGAAAGTGACCCTGGGCCCGAAAGGCCGTAACGTGGTTCTGGATAAATCTTTCGGTGCACCGACCATCACCAAAGATGGTGTTTCCGTAGCGCGTGAAATCGAGCTGGAAGACAAGTTCGAAAACATGGGTGCGCAGATGGTGAAAGAAGTTGCCTCTAAAGCGAACGACGCTGCAGGTGACGGTACCACCACCGCAACCGTACTGGCTCAGGCTATCATCGCAGAAGGCCTGAAAGCCGTTGCTGCTGGCATGAACCCGATGGATCTGAAACGCGGTATCGACAAAGCTGTCGTGGCTGCCGTTGAAGAACTGAAAACGCTCTCCGTACCGTGCTCCGACTCTAAAGCTATCGCTCAGGTTGGTACCATCTCCGCTAACTCCGATGAAACCGTAGGTAAACTGATCGCGGAAGCGATGGATAAAGTCGGTAAAGAAGGCGTTATCACCGTTGAAGACGGTACCGGTCTGGAAGACGAACTGGACGTTGTTGAAGGTATGCAGTTCGACCGTGGCTACCTCTCCCCGTACTTCATCAACAAGCCGGAAACTGGCGCTGTTGAACTGGAAAGCCCGTTCATCCTGCTGGCTGACAAAAAAGTCTCCAACATCCGCGAAATGCTGCCGGTTCTGGAAGCCGTTGCGAAAGCAGGCAAACCGCTGGTTATCATCGCTGAAGACGTTGAAGGCGAAGCGCTGGCCACTCTGGTGGTCAACACCATGCGCGGTATCGTGAAAGTCGCTGCTGTTAAAGCACCGGGCTTCGGCGACCGTCGTAAAGCTATGCTGCAGGACATCGCTACCCTGACTGGCGGTACCGTCATCTCTGAAGAGATTGGTATGGAGCTGGAAAAAGCGACGCTGGAAGACCTGGGTCAGGCGAAACGCGTTGTGATCAACAAAGACACCACCACCATCATCGATGGCGTGGGTGAAGAAGGCGCAATTCAGGGCCGCGTTGCTCAGATCCGTAAGCAGATCGAAGAAGCGACCTCTGACTACGACCGTGAAAAACTGCAGGAGCGCGTAGCGAAACTGGCTGGCGGCGTTGCGGTAATCAAAGTCGGTGCAGCGACCGAAGTTGAAATGAAAGAGAAAAAAGCGCGCGTTGACGATGCTCTGCACGCAACCCGTGCTGCGGTAGAAGAAGGTGTTGTTGCCGGTGGTGGCGTTGCGCTGGTGCGCGTTGCCGCTAAACTGGCTGGCCTGACCGCTCAGAACGAAGATCAGAACGTCGGTATCAAAGTTGCGCTGCGCGCAATGGAAGCTCCGCTGCGTCAGATCGTGTCCAACGCCGGCGAAGAGCCGTCTGTTGTTGCTAACAACGTGAAAGCGGGTGAAGGCAACTACGGTTATAACGCGGCAACTGAAGAATACGGCAACATGATCGACTTCGGTATCCTGGACCCGACTAAAGTGACGCGTTCTGCTCTGCAGTACGCTGCATCCGTTGCTGGTCTGATGATCACCACCGAGTGCATGGTGACCGACCTGCCGAAAAGCGACGCAGCCGATTTAGGCGCTGCTGGCGGCATGGGTGGCATGGGCGGTATGGGCGGCATGATGTAATCGTGCGCTATACCCCTTAGAAACAAAGAAACCCCCGGGCAGAAATGCTCGGGGGTTTTTCTTTTTCTCATCTTTTTAGTATAAGGTGTACATCCGGGCCAGCGCGTCCAGCTCATTGATCATGGGGAATAACATGCAGGTAAGATATTTAGCAGGGATTGTCGGCGCAGCATTATTGTTAGCGGGTTGCAGTTCCAGCAACGAACTGAGCTCAGGCGGACAGAGCGTACGCTTTGTTGAAGATAAGCCGGGTGCGGATTGCCAGCTGTTGGGGACCGCGACGGGCAAGCAGAGCAACTGGCTGTCCGGGCAGAACGGTGATGAAGGCGGCTCCATGCGTGGCGCAGCTAACGCGCTGCGCAACCAGGCTGCGGCGATGGGCGGCAACGTGATTTATGGCGTGAGCAGCCCGACGCAGAATCTGCTGTCGAGCTTTGTGCCAACCGATAGCGAAATGAACGGCCAGGTCTATAAGTGCCCGAACTGATTTGATTCCGGGCCTCTGCCGTCGATGGTCAGAGGGCCCGGGCGATCTCCACGCGTTCAGTCAGTCTGTGAATCGGCGGTCTGCCAGCTTTTCCCCGGCAGACCTTTTCACGAATGTTGTTTTAAGCCCAAATCCAGCGGTGTCTTACTTGGCTCACCGCCGATTTCCCGCGCCAGTCTTGGCACCATATACCCTGAAACCAGCGTCAGCAGCTCACGCATGATGGCGCGGGCCTCTTCATCTTCGACCATAAAATGGGCCGCGCCCTGGACTTTATCCAGCACGTGCAGGTAATAAGGCATGACGCCGGCATCGAACAGGGCATTGCTCAGAGCGGCCAGCGTGTGCGCATTGTCGTTGACGCCGCGCAGCAGAACGCTTTGATTCAACAGCGTGACACCGGCTTGACGCAAGCGCGCCATCGCAGCGCGGAAATCGGCATCAATCTCATTGGCGTGGTTGATATGGTTGACCAGCAGCACCTGCAGCGATGAGCTGGCAAAGCGTGCGGCCAGCGCATCGGTAATCCGCGCCGGGATGACGACGGGCAGGCGGCTGTGAATGCGCAGACGCTTAATGTGCGGAATCGCTTCCAGCTGAGTGAGCAGCCAGTCCAGCTCATGGTCTTTCGCCATCAGCGGGTCGCCGCCGGAAAAAATAATCTCATCGAGCTGCGGGTGCGCGGCAATGTACTCCAGCGCCGCCTGCCAGTTACGCTTATTGCCTTGATTTTCGGCATAAGGGAAGTGTCTGCGGAAACAATAGCGGCAATTTACCGCGCAGCCGCCCTTGACCAGCAGCAGCGCCCGGTTGCGGTATTTATGCAGCAGACCGGGTACCACGCTGTGCTGTTCCTCCAGCGGATCGGTGGAAAAACCCGGCGCTGAAATAAACTCATCTTGTGAGGTAAGTACCTGACGAAGCAGGGGATCGTTGGGATTTCCCGGCTCCATACGGGCGATAAATGCCCGCGGCACGCGCAGGGCGAAGAGGCGTTTTGCCTCGCGTCCCGCCAGCAGGTTCGCATCAGCGTCTACATTTAAAAGATGCAGCAGTTCATCGGGACTGGTCACAACATCTGCAAGTTGCGTTAACCAATCTTCTCTGGATGGGGTATTTAGGGTTACAATATGCGCCATTTTGTGGCTTAGCTACCAATTAACAAATTTAGAGGGCCTTATGGCGACTTACTATAGCAACGATTTTCGTGCCGGTCTTAAAATCATGATGGACGGCGAACCTTATGCCGTTGAAGCCAGTGAATTCGTAAAACCAGGCAAAGGCCAGGCTTTTGCCCGCGTTAAGCTGCGCCGTCTGCTGACCGGGACTCGCGTAGAGAAAACCTTCAAATCTACCGATTCCGCCGAAGGCGCAGACGTTGTTGATATGAACCTGACTTACCTGTACAACGACGGTGAGTTCTATCACTTCATGAACAACTCCACTTTCGAGCAGCTGGCTGCCGATGCGAAAGCCGTAGGCGATAACGCAAAATGGCTGCTGGATCAGGCTGAGTGCATCGTGACCCTGTGGAACGGTCAGCCTATCTCCGTCACCCCGCCGAACTTCGTTGAGCTGGAAATCGTGGAAACCGATCCAGGCCTGAAAGGTGATACCGCAGGTACCGGCGGTAAACCGGCGACGCTGTCTACTGGCGCAGTGGTTAAAGTACCGCTGTTCGTTCAGATTGGCGAAGTCATCAAAGTGGATACTCGCTCTGGCGAATACGTATCCCGCGTGAAGTAATTCATGCCATAGAGGGTTGGCGCAGCAGCGTGCTGCGCCTGCTATAGCCCTCAAGAGAATAGCCGTTAAGGAAACAGCAGCTCATTAACCGCAGGCAGGGAAGATGAACAACGCGATAAAACTTCTGCTGGTGCTCTCTCTGAGCGCAATATTGCTTACCGGATGCAATACCGCCCGCGGCGTTGGCGAAGACATCCAGGGGCTGGGGCATGCGATTTCGCGTGCGGTCAGCTAAACGCCTTTTGGCCCGATCTTTTGCTTTGATCACCGCTTCGCTGTACCGTTTCGCTTACACCTTCCGCTAATTCACTCCTTTTCTCTTAAAAAACGCTGAGATTCCGCCATCCTGGGTCAGGTTGTCTATGCTTATAGGGCACGATAACTAAAACTGGTAATAAGGATGATATTATGGTGAAAAAAGCAATTGCAGCGTTCTTTACGGTTTTGGCCCTCTCTTCTGTGCTGACCGCATGTAATACAACACGTGGTGTGGGTCAGGATATTTCAGAAGGCGGCAGTGCCATTTCTGGGGCTGCGACAAAAGCTCAGCAATAGACCCTGACGGTACGGTGACTGGCCGTACCGTTCTTTCCATCGTACGTTCTGCTGGTTATAATCTCTGTGCTTTCATCCACACCTTACGGGACGACCTGTAAGCGTATCGCATTCGGGGACGGCCCCATCAAGGGGGTCCTGTGTCCTGGTTCGTTTTATTTATCGCCGGTCTGCTGGAAGTGGTCTGGGCGGTTGGTCTGAAATACACCCACGGTTTTAGTCGCCTGCTGCCAAGCGTGATCACGATTGTGGCTATGGTGCTCAGCATGGCGCTACTGTCATGGGCGATGAAAACGCTGCCCGTCGGCACCGCCTATGCGGTCTGGACGGGAATAGGCGCAGTAGGCGCGGCGATCACCGGGATCGTCCTGCTGGGCGAGTCCGCCAGCGCCATGCGTATTGCCAGCCTGGCGTGTATCGTTGTCGGTATTATCGGGCTGAAAATCAGCGCGCACTGACTAATAGCGCTGGTTAACCCAGATAAGTTTACTGACGTCGAAGCCCTGTCGGGTGGCGATGTCCAGCATCTGTTGTTTCACTTCCGGTGAGACCTTTGGCGAGCGGGCCAGCAGCCACAGATAATCGCGGTCTGGCCCGCAGACCAGCGCGTAGCGATAATCTTTATCCAGGGCGATCACGTTGTAGCCGCCGTAGAAAGGGCCGAAAAAGGAGACTTTCAGCGCGGCACGGGTCGGCTGGCCGGTGAAGTAGGCCACGCCATCGGTTTTCTGCCACATGCCCCGATCGGGGTTATAGCCTTTGTTCACCACATCCAGTCCGCCATCATCGCGCAGGCTGTAGGTGGCGGTCACTTTTTCAAGGCCACTTTCAAACTGATGGTCAAAGCGGGCTATTTCATACCAGGTGCCGAGATAGCGCTGGGTATCAAATGGACTGACCACCGTTACGCCTTGTGGCGGCGTTGGCGTGCTACAGGCAACAACCAGAAACGAGGCGGCAACAACCGCAATAATGGGCAGCACACGCATAGCATTTTCCTTGCTGGCTTTTTAGCTAAGTGTAGATTCTATCTGGAGAAAAGCGGGGATATTTTCTGCAAAAGAGAGCCCGATAACAGAATGCTACCGGGCTGCAGGGAGGTTAAATGAATAACACGCCAATCAGCGTCACAACGCTCAGGATCGCGGCCAGGCCGTAGAAGACCCATTTACCATTCGGAACGTGAATTTTCAGGTCGTGCATGGCGTGATGGATACGGTGTAGCCCGCACCACAGCGGCAGGACGATCATCAGGAAGATAAAGGCGCGGCCCACAAAGCTCTGGGCAAAGCCCAGTACGCGCTCGTAGCTGAATGCATCGCCCGGCGCCAGGCCTAACGGCAGCAGAATACCGACCAGCAGCACCATGACCGGCGCGACAATCGCGCCCCACATACCGCCTGCGCCAAACAGCCCCCAGAATACCGGTTCATCGGAACGTTTCGGGTTGGGATTGATCATTACAGCCTCCTTACCAGAACAGGGCAACAAACAGGATCACCACGGTCACCAGCGCGGTCACCACCCAAAGCCCTTTAATCACCGGCTCTGGCCCCATTTTTTCACCCTTAATAATGATATTGGCGGCTTTCGGCGCCAGCTCAAACCATGTTTTTGTGTGCAGCAGCGCGGCACCCAGGGTGATCAGGTTCAGGACCACCACCACCGGGTTTTGCAGGAAGCCGACATAGCCAGCCCAGCTTTCTGCGCCATGCTTCAGGGCAAACAGACCGTAAATCAGCACGATACTGAACCATACCGTTGGCACTGCGGTTCCTTCACGCACCATATAGAAGCGATAAAACGGCAGTTTTTTCCACCAGGTGGACGTCATCGGCCGCACGTAGGGTTTGCGTTTAGTCGTCATCATGCACTCCTTAGCGTGGTTTCAGGGTCGCGATAAGAAAGTCTTTCGAGCTTTCTACCTTGCCCTGCTGAATGGCGGCTGCCGGATCGACATGCTTCGGACAGACTTCCGAGCAATAGCCCACGAAGGTACAGGTCCAGACGCCGTTCTGACCGTTAAGCTGCGCCATGCGCTCCTTCTTGCCGTGGTCGCGACTGTCTTCGTTGTAGCGATGGGCGAGGGTGATGGCCGCCGGGCCGATAAACTCCGGATTAAGACCAAACTGCGGGCAGGCGGCGTAGCACAGGCCGCAGTTGATACAGCCGGAGAACTGATGGTATTTGGCCATCTGCGCCGGGGTTTGCTTGTTTGGCCCCTGATCCGGTGTGCGCGGATTGCCAATGATATAGGGCTTAATGGCCTCCAGACTCTCGATAAAGTGGGTCATATCGACCACCAGATCGCGCTCAATCGGGAAGTTGGCCAGCGCCTCAACCTTAATGCCCTTGGTGTATTCGCGCAGGAAGGTTTTACAGGCCAGTTTCGGCACTTTGTTGACCATCATCCCACAAGAACCGCAGATCGCCATGCGGCAGGACCAGCGATAGCTGAGGTCCGGCGCAAGGTTATCTTTGATATAACCCAGCGCGTCGAGCAGCGAGGTTTGTTCATCATAAGGCACTTCATAGAACGCGCTGTGCGGGGCGGTGTCCACTTCCGGGTTGTAGCGCACCACTTCAATTTTGAGGTTTTTCATCTCAGCCATTTGCCGTCTCCTTCTTCTCGGCTGCTTCCGCTTCTGCGCCATATACGCGTTTCGCCGGCGGCAGAGAGGTGATTTTCACCTCGCCGTACTCCAGGCGCGTGGTGCCATCCGCATCGCGGAAAGCCAGCGTATGTTTGAGGAAATTGACATCATCTCGTTCGGTGCAGCCTTCATCCAGACGCTGGTGCGCGCCGCGTGACTCTTTACGTGCAATAGCGGAGTGCGCCATACATTCGGCAACGTTCAGGCCATGGCCCAGTTCGATGGTGTAGAGCAGGTCGGTGTTGAAGACGCTGGAGTTGTCGGTAATGCGCACGCGCTTAAAGCGCTCCTGCAGCTCCGCCAGCTTATCGATGGTTTTCTGCATCAGCTCCGGCGTGCGATAGATACCGCAGCCTTCTTCCATCGACAGCCCCATTTCATCGCGAATTTTCGCCCAGTTCTCGTTACCTTCCTGATTGACGAGATCTTTCAGACGTTTTTCTACATCGGCAGCCTGCGCGTCCAGCGCCGCAACGTTCATTTCACCGGCTTGTGCAGCGCGCGTCATCGCCTGTTCACCGGCGAGGCGGCCAAATACCACCAGTTCTGCCAGCGAGTTGGAGCCGAGGCGGTTGGCGCCATGCAGACCGACGGAAGAACATTCGCCAACCGCGAACAGGCCTTTAATCCGCGTTTCACACTGCTGGTCGGTTTCAATGCCGCCCATGGTGTAGTGTGCGGTCGGACGGACCGGAATCGGCTCTTTCACCGGGTCAACGCCGACATAGGCTTTGGCCAGCTCGCAGATAAACGGCAGGCGTTCGAGCAGCTTTTTCTCACCGAGATGACGCAGGTCGAGATAGACCACGTCGCCACGCGGCGTCGGGATGGTGTTGCCTTTACGCCATTCGTGCCAGAAGGCCTGGGAGACTTTGTCGCGCGGACCGAGCTCCATATATTTGTTTTTAGGCTCACCCAGCGGGGTTTCCGGACCCATGCCGTAATCCTGCAGGTAGCGGTAGCCATTTTTGTTGACCAGAATACCGCCTTCGCCGCGACAGCCTTCGGTCATCAGAATGCCGGAACCGGGCAGGCCGGTTGGGTGATACTGGACAAACTCCATATCGCGCAGCGGTACGCCATGGCTCAGCGCCATGCCCATACCGTCACCGGTGACGATGCCGCCGTTGGTGTTATAGCGATAGACACGTCCCGCGCCGCCGGTCGCCATAACCACCGCATTTGCGCGGATTTGCACCAGCGAACCTTCCATCATATTCATCGCCACCAGGCCACGGGCCTGACCATCGTCGACCAGAATGTCGAGGACGAAATGTTCATCGAAGCGTTGGATTTGGGGGAACTGGAGGGAGGTCTGGAACAGGGTATGCAACATATGGAAGCCGGTCTTATCGGCGGCAAACCACGTGCGTTCGATTTTCATCCCCCCGAAGCGGCGCACGTTGACGCTACCGTCCGGACGGCGGCTCCACGGACATCCCCACTGCTCAAGCTGGGTCATCTCCTCCGGGCAATGGTGGACAAAGTAATCGACGACATCCTGTTCACAGAGCCAGTCGCCACCGGCGACAGTGTCGTGAAAATGGTACTCAAAGCTGTCATGATCCTGTGCAACGGCAGCAGAACCTCCCTCGGCCGCAACGGTATGGCTGCGCATGGGATAGACTTTTGAAATCAGTGCGATTTTGGCATGTGGATTTGCCTGCGCCGCGGCAATAGCGGCGCGAAGACCAGCTCCGCCAGCGCCAATAACAGCAAGATCGGCTTGAAAAGTTTGCACGACATTCCTCCAGTTTTTGTGTATTTCGCCGCCGGACTGGCGAAAAAGTATCACTGCTCCTTTATAGGTAAAGGAGTATAGCCGTAGGGTTGATGGGGAAAATTGATGTGTTCGATTTTTTTGTCAATATGTGCGCCGGTTTATCAGCTCTGGTGATGAATTCTCTTCGGCAGTACCTTTTCCGTAGGTCACCGGAGGGCCGGTTCGCACAAAATTTGTTTCACCCGACGGTTACGAGTAGACTTCGTGCCCTTGTATGAAATCGGAGAAAGTAACATGAGCGAGACGGCAACCTGGCAGCCGAGCGCGTCCATTCCAAACCTGTTGAAACGCGCGGCGATAATGGCGGAAATTCGCCGTTTCTTTAGCGATCGCGGCGTGCTGGAGGTGGAGACGCCTTGCATGAGTCAGGCAACGGTGACGGATATTCACATGTTTCCGTTCCAGACCCGTTTCGTCGGCCCTGGCTATTCGCAGGGGATGGATCTCTATCTTATGACCAGCCCGGAATACCATATGAAGCGCCTGCTGGCCGCGGGCTGTGGCCCGGTGTTCCAGCTGTGTCGTAGCTTCCGCAATGAAGAGATGGGGCGTCACCACAATCCGGAATTCACCATGCTGGAGTGGTATCGTCCGTGCTATGACATGTATCGGCTGATTAACGAAGTCGATGACTTGCTTCAGCAGGTGCTGGAGTGCCAGCCGGCGGAAAGCCTCTCTTATCAGCAGGCGTTCCTGCGTCATCTTGAGCTTGATCCGCTGTCGGCCGATAAGACGCAGCTGCGTGAAGCGGCGGCGAAGCTCGATCTGAGCAATATTGCCGATACGGAAGAAGACCGGGATACCTTGCTGCAGCTGCTGTTTACCATGGGCGTCGAGCCGCATATTGGTAAAGATCGCCCGACCTTTGTCTATCACTTCCCGGCCAGTCAGGCGTCTCTGGCGCAAATCAGCACCGAAGATCACCGCGTGGCGGAGCGCTTTGAGGTCTATTACAAAGGCATTGAGCTGGCGAATGGTTTCCACGAACTGACCGACGCGCGTGAACAGCAGCAGCGTTTCGAGCAGGATAACCGCAAACGTGCGGCCCGCGGTCTGCCGCAGCAGCCTATCGATCGGAATCTGCTTGATGCGCTGGCCGCCGGACTGCCGGACTGTTCCGGCGTGGCGCTGGGAGTCGATCGCGTGGTGATGCTGGCGCTGGGCGCCGAAAGCATCAGCGAAGTGATTGCCTTTACCGTCGATCGCGCCTGATGCCCAGCCGCTTCCCTTACCGAACGGGCTAAGGGAAGCGCGGGACAGGCTAACGGATATCGCGCCGTCTAGGCGCGATGGGTGTTACAGGCTCCCCGCCGTGCGGCTGGATTTCCCGGCTGATGTCAGCGCCCGGCTGCTTTTTCTGCCATCAATACTTTCCAGACGCATCTGGAACGGCGGGAACGGCATATCGATACCGTGTTCACGATAGCCGGCCAGAATCAGCTGGTGGAGCTCGTGACGCAGCGGCATACGATGCCCCATCTCGGCGGCGTAGATACGCAGCTCGAAAATCTGAATCCCCTGCTGCAGGTCGACGAGGAACGCTTCCGGCGCCGGCGTATCGATCACCAGCGAACAGCGGTGGGCGGCGGCGATCAGGATCTGCGTGACCTCTTCGGTGTTGGCATCCGCTGGCGCCGGGATGGTTAACACCACGCGGGTGACCGAGTCAGAGAGCGACCAGTTGATAAACTGCTCGGTGATGAAGGCCTTGTTAGGCACGATAATCTCTTTACGGTCCCAGTCGCTGATGGTGGTGGCGCGGGTATTGATGCGGGTGACGCTGCCGGTCAGATCGCGGATCGTGACCGTATCGCCAATACGTATCGGTTTTTCAAACAGGATGATCAGGCCGGAGATAAAGTTGGCGAAGATCTCCTGGAGACCAAAGCCCAGCCCTACGCCGAGGGCGGCGACCAGCCACTGCAGCTTGGCCCATTCAATCCCAATCATCGAGAAGCCCATCAGGCCGCCAATCAGCATCAGCAGATATTTGGTGATGGTGGTGATGGCATACCCGGTCCCCGGGGTGAGATCGAGGTGTTGCAGAATCGCCAGCTCCAGCAGCGCCGGTAAGTTTCGCACCAGCTGGGTGGTGATAATCAGCACCAGAATGGCAATCAGCACGGCGCCGAGGGTAATCGGCTCCAGACTTTCAACGCCCTGCACCGTCGAGGTGACATCCCACAACGAGATATTTTCGAGGAAGCCGAAGGCGGAGTGAATTTCTGACCACAGAACGATCACCGAGACCAGCGCGATCAACATCAGCAGCGAACGGACCAGACGCAGGGACTGCGTACTGATCGCATCGAGATCGATTTCACTCACTTCGTTCTCCGCGGAACCCTCAGGGCTGCTGGAATGGGCGACGTCATCTTCCCCGCGAGCACGCTGAGCGAGAATTTCCGCCCGTCGATGTTTCGCGCGATCGAAGGCCAGCCGGCGGCGCTGAATCAGCATCCAGCGGCGAATGATGTGGTAGACCACCAGAAGCAGGAACCAGATAGCAACGGAGGTTTCCAGCCTTGCCAGCAGCGCCTGGGCGGTGGCCAGATAACCGATCGCCGCCGCCAGCATGGCGATTAACGGCGCGCCGAGCAGCAGGTTCCACAGCATGCGGTTAACCATGTTATCGCCGTTCCCGGCTTTATCGAGATAAAGCGGGATCCCGGCATGCTTCAGACTCAGGGTGACCAGCGCCAGCGCCCCGCAAATCAGCAGGAAGCAGAGGCGGCCGAGCGAAGCGGAAAACTCCCGGTCGTTAAGATTATCAAACATGATCAGCGCGATAATCAGCGGCACGATCAGGCCGATGCTCATCAGGTAGTAGCGCATGGCTTTGCTGACGCGACTGCGCGGCCAGCCGAAGTGCGCGATAAACAGGCCGTTCGGACGCGCAAAGGTGGCGCAAATCATCACCACCCACAGCAGCGGCACCGTGGCGGTGACGCTTTCGCCGATCGCCACCGCCAGCGGATAGGGCCATGCCGATTGCAGGCCGTAGCCCAGCGTCATCCACAGCACGGGGAGGGGAGAGGCCACCAGAATCGACCAGAACACCGTACGCAGCGTGAGCCAGAAATGATCCTGCGTGACTTTGCCGACGCGGGCGCTGGAGCGTTCGAGGAAGCGGGTAAAGTGGCGGCGCGAACTGATGCTGAAGCCGACCAGGATCAGCGCGCCAAACAGCGGCAGCAGCGTCTCCTTGCTGGTTAACATCATGGCGCTGGCTTTGCCAAGCTGGCTGACGGTATCGAGAGAGACCAGGCGGCGCAGGTCGTGGACGATTTCCAGCGGCCACGAAAAACCGATTGGGCTGACGTCCGACGTCCAGAACAGATAGCGGTGCGTTGCTTCGTTGATCTCTTTCAGCGCATCTTCCAGCTGACCGTTGGAGACCTTCAGCTTGGTCAGCTCCAGTATCAGCGTATCGCCGCCCTGGAGCAGCGAATTGAGCAACTCGGTTTGCGTGCGCAGCTGTGCTTCCAGAATGCGGCTTTGTTCACTGGTGAGCGGCTCGCCGTCCGCCTGGCGAATCAGACGCAGCTGCGGCTGGCTGCCGAGCAGATCCTCATAATGCAGACGCTGCACCCGGAGCTGCGCCATCTCGGTATCCAGCTGCTGCGGCTTCGGCGTTTCCGGCAGACGAGCTACCTGGGCGCGCAGGGCTTCGCCCAGCAGGTTGGAGGAGCCCAGCCACTGCGACTGTTCGCGCAGGGTATTCAGCGCCTGGCGCACCTGCAGCGTCTGGTTGGCCGCCTGACGCTGCTGCGAGGCCACCAGATCCATACGCTGGGCCTGCTGGTTCAGCGCCTGTGACAGCTCACGGTTGACTTTAAACTGGGCCACGAGCTCCGGCGGCAGGTTTTCACTGTTCTCTGCCAGCAGCTCGGTGCTTTCCAGCGCTTTTTCCGCTTCACGTTGACGCTGGCTATTGAGCTGATTGCGCAGCGCCTGCAGATAGCCGTCGAGCAGCTTGCCCTGCTTCTGCGCCAGATCGCCGCGCATCCGCGACAGCTCCTGACGATTGTTCGCCGAGAGCTGTGCCAGATCCAGTTCGTTCACCAGCGCTTTCAGGCGCGCAGATTCCGCCTGCAGACCAAGATTCTGCGCCTGTGCCAGCGGCGTATTGCTGGTTTGCGTGCCGACGCGGCGCTCAACTTCATTGAGCTGGCGACGCGCGTCGCTCTGCTGCTGCGGAAGCTGGTTAAGCGAATCGGCGATATCGCGGGCGCGTTCCTGCTCCTGCTGGGCCTGGCGGCTGGCTTCGAGCAGCTGACTGCTGACCTGCAGGATTTCCTGGTTCAGCGCATCCGTGGAGAGGTTGGTTGAGACCTGGCGCGGCTCATCGGGCAGATTGCCGATCTGCGAACGCAGCGTCTGGAAAAGTTTGGGGAAATTATCGATTACCTGCTGGTACTGGCGCGCGCGCTCAAGGGAGGCGCTGCGTTCCTCGAGCGCGTTCAGTGCAGATTGTAAGGCTTCAACGGTACCAGGCTGAGCGGGTTTTGCCGCCTTCGCCTGTTCCAGTTCCTGAGCGATCTGTTTCGCATCGGGGGCTGTCGCTGCGTACGCCCCCAGACTGAGGCTCCAGGCCAGCAGGAAAATATATATCAGGCGCACGGCATAACCCTTTTTTGTCAGGAATTAACCTTCGTCTTGCGTCGCGTCGCTCAGTGGGCTGACGCCATCTGCGGTCGCGGACATGGTCTCTACGGCAGTTGCCAGCGGCTGGCCGAGTTGGGTGGCGGAGAGGCTTTTCAGCTGTTCAACCAGCTTCACTTTGCCCGGGGCAAACAGGTTGATTACCGTCGAACCGAGCTTAAAGCGGCCCATCTCCTGGCCTTTCAGCAGCGCGACGGAACCTTCGCTGTCGCCCGCCGGCCAGGTCCAGCGTTTGATAACGCCTTCACGCGGCGGGGTCACGGTACCGGACCACACGGTTTCAATGCTGCCAACAATCGTCGCCCCCACCAGAATTTGCGCCATCGGGCCAAATTCAGTATCAAACAGGCAGATAACGCGCTCGTTACGGGCAAACAGATTCGGAACGTTCTGTGCGGTCAGGTGGTTAACGGAGAACAGATCCCCCGGGACGTAGATCATTTCACGCAGGATACCGTTGCACGGCATGTGGACGCGGTGATAGTCACGCGGCGACAGGTAGGTGGTGGCGAAGGTGCCGTTGCGGAACAGATCGGCCATCTGGTAGTTCCCTGCCAGCAGCGCTTCCAGGGTGTAGTTGTGGCCTTTGGCCTGCAAAATTTTGTCATCTTCGATGGCGCCCAGCTGGCTGATGACGCCATCGGCAGGCATGACCAGCACGTTAGGATCGGTGTTCAGCGGACGGGCGTCTTCGCGCAGCGGGCGCACGAAGAAATCGTTAAAGGTGCGGTAGCTGGCGGTATCAGGCTTTTGCGCCTCTTTCATATCGACCTTGTAGCATTTCACGAACAGATCGATGACCAGCTTTGTCAGCCAACCCGCTCGTTTGCTCGCACCCCAGCCTGCGAGGCGGGTGAGCCACAGTTTAGGCAGAATGTATTGCAGTGAAAGTTTAAGATCGTTTAACAAGGTAGCCTCCAGGCCATGATTTGTCGTTCCTGACCCCGTCAACGTGCGGGGTCCTGAAAAAAGGGGACGATTCTAACGATGCTCAGCTTAAATGTCAGTCATCGGATGATGAAAAGCTTTTACGCGTTTTTACCTGTACCTGAGTCATGCTTTCCAGAATGCGGTGATAGTTTTCAAAACGGCTCCCGGCGATGTGGCCATTTTCTACCGCTTCACGAATGGCGCAGCCCGGATCGGTATCGTGCTTGCAGTCGCGATATTTACAACGGCCTAAATAATCATGGAATTCGACAAAGCCGTGGGTAATTTGTTCCGCCTCCAGGTGCCACAGGCCGAATTCGCGAACGCCGGGGGAGTCAATGACATCGCCGCCGTGCGGGAAGTGATAGAGGCGCGCGGCGGTGGTGGTGTGCTGGCCAAGTCCTGAGTTGTCAGAGACGTCATTGGTCAGGATCTGATCTTCATGCAGACCCAGCAGCGCATTCAGCAGGCTGGATTTGCCTACCCCGGACTGCCCGGCAAAGATACTGATGCGGTCTGTGAGCGCTTCCTCAAGCGGCTTGAGGCCATCCTGAGTACGACTGGAAACCATCAGCACGCGATAGCCGATGCCGCGGTAGATATCCATCTGCTCGTTAACGAAGGCCATGCCGTCGGCATCCAGCAGATCGGTCTTATTGAGCACAATCAGCGGTTCAACGTCCAGCGTCTCGCAGGCGACCAGATAGCGGTCGATAATGTTCAGGGACAGCTCGGGCAGGATCGCGGAAACAATGACGATTTGATCGATATTGGCGGCGATGGGTTTGACGCCATCGTAAAAGTCCGGACGGGTCAGGACGGAGGTTCGGTCGTGTACCGCCTCTACAATCCCCTTCACATTGACGCCGTCGGCGGCATCTTTACCTGGTCTCCAGACGACGCGATCGCCGGTCACCAGCGAACGGATTGTGCGGCGAATATTGCAACGGTGAACGCTACCGTCGGCGGATTCGACATCGGCATGCATGCCAAAGCGGCTGATGACGATCCCTTCGGAGGTTTCACCAAACAGGTTGTCATCGTAATCGGCCTTCTCCGAAGTCGTTTTCAGGCGGCGCTGGTGGTTGGCCTTCACGCGGCGCTGTTGGCCTTTGGAGAGTTTATTTTTACTCAATCGGACTGGCTCCTGGTCGCCCTAAGTGGGCAAAACCTCTATGATACACGCTATCTAAGATGAATATCGACCCGTCATCTTGCAAGATGCTGGTACGTTGCTTTGCCTGCATCCTGAAGTTTTACGGGCCAGAATTGTAAAATTATGGGTGGAAAATAGCATGAGTGCAGATGAAAACAACCTGATTTGGATCGATCTCGAAATGACCGGGCTGGATCCTGAGCGCGATCGCATTATTGAAATCGCCACTCTGGTGACCGATGCGCACCTGAATATTCTGGCGGAAGGGCCGACGATTGCGGTTCACCAGTCCGACGCGCAGCTGGCGCTGATGGATGAGTGGAACGTGCGCACGCATACCGGGAGCGGGCTGGTCGAACGCGTTAAGGCCAGCACCCTGGGCGATCGCGAAGCGGAACTGGCGACCCTCGAATTTCTTAAACAGTGGGTGCCGGCGGGCAAATCGCCTATCTGCGGCAACAGCATTGGTCAGGATCGCCGCTTCCTGTTCAAATATATGCCTGAGCTGGAAGCTTATTTCCACTACCGCTACCTCGACGTCAGCACGCTGAAAGAGCTGGCGCGCCGCTGGAAGCCGGAAATCCTTGATGGTTTTAAAAAGCAGGGCACCCATCAGGCGATGGATGATATCCGCGAGTCGGTAGCGGAACTGGCTTACTATCGCGAGAACTTTATCAAGCTGTAATACCAGCGCCGGGGTCAGATGGCCCCGGCGTTGCTCTCTTATTTAAACCACTTCTGTTCCATCGCCTGGAAGTCAGGCGACGCCTTAACCACCTCCAGCGCAGCATTCATGGCATTGAGCAGCTCCGGATCGTCTTTACGTAGCGCAATGGCATATTGCTTGCCGTAATATTTCGGGTCGGTCGCTCGTTCATCCATCATGGCGTAGTCAGGATTCTCCTGCAGCCACGGGTCGAGGGTGGTCTGGTCACCCATTACCGCATTCACGCTCCCCTCTTTCAGCGCGGCCAGTGCACTGGCCTCATTGTCATACTCGATGACGTCGACCCCTTTTTGTTTATCGTGCAGATAGTGCTGATGGACGGTGCCTTTAACGACGCCGAGCTTCTTGCCCTTCAGATCGGCGAAGCGGTGGGCGGCCCCTTTTTCCGTCACGACCACGCCGGAGAGCGTCTGACGATAGGGCTGGGTAAAGGCGACCTGCTTTTCGCGCATGGGGATGACTTCAATGCCGGCAATGATGGCATCGAATTTTTTAAAGCGCAGCGCGGGAATCAGCGTATTGAAGTCCTGCGGGGTAAATTTGCATTCGGCCTGCATCTGTTTACACAGCGCTTTGGCCAGATCGATATCAAACCCTGAGGGCTGGTTTTTCGCATTCACGGTTTCAAAGGGCGGATTGGCCGTCGTGGTGCCGAAATGCAGCGTCGTCGCAGATGCTGTCCCTGCAGCAAGCAGCGTGGTCAGCAGCAGGACGGAAAGCGCTCTTGTCATCTGAATTTCCCTGTTTGTCATGGTTGTTGACCGTTAGCGGGTATCGCGACCCGGAAATCTGAGCGATTTTGCGCCTTTAGCACGGCTGGAAAAAGTTATTTTGCCTTGTCCGATGCTTATTTGTACAATTTGGCGGCATGTCTGGCGATAAAATGTCCATTCAGACAAAAAACGCAAAAAAGTGTTCGCAGGGGGGTTGCAGGTAAATCGAATTCTCGTATAATGCGCCTCCCGTGACGAAGCAGAAATGCACATCACGGCGCCGTAGAAATATGGCAAGAAGTATGCGGGAATAGCTCAGTTGGTAGAGCACGACCTTGCCAAGGTCGGGGTCGCGAGTTCGAGTCTCGTTTCCCGCTCCAAAATTTGAAAGCACCATACCCAAGCGGGAATAGCTCAGTTGGTAGAGCACGACCTTGCCAAGGTCGGGGTCGCGAGTTCGAGTCTCGTTTCCCGCTCCAAAATTTGAAAGTCACCATACCCAAGCGGGAATAGCTCAGTTGGTAGAGCACGACCTTGCCAAGGTCGGGGTCGCGAGTTCGAGTCTCGTTTCCCGCTCCAAAATTTCTTCTCATCTCCAGTTTATCCACAGTGCAAAATCGCACCAGGGATGCTTTCCGCTGTCGTAAGAAAAATACTGTAAACAGAGTTATCCACAGGTTAAACTCTTTCCGCCTGACGTTGAAAAACTTCACTTGTTGAATGATATCAATCTATCTATTTGATATTTAACAAATAAATTTCATTTCAAAGTGTTAATTCGATCACTTGACGAACGTCTGCGTGTTGAAACGCAATGTATTTTTGTTTTTATTCACAGCCTGTGAATGAATCAGGCATCCCTCGGCAACCCTTTCTCAATCACCCGGACCAGACGCTGTTTCTTCGGCAACTGCACTTCAACCACGTTGGCATTGCGCTTGTCGATTTGCTGCGCCACCGCCCACTCAATGTGTTCATCGAGTAGTGGGTGCTCACCTCGGCGACTTTCCAGCGCCGTCAGATGCGCTTCATCCCAGGGCGCATTGCCCAATGCAACGGCAATATTCCGTAGCCAGCGCAGATGACCGATGCGGCGAATGGCAGAACCCTCCGTCACCTTGAGAAAATGGGCTTCGCTCCACGCAAACAGCTCTACCAGCGGCGGCGCATGCAGCGCTTTACGCGGGCTGAAATCCGCTTCGTCCGTTAACTGCGAGAAGCGGTTCCACGGGCAAATCAACTGGCAGTCATCGCAGCCGTAAATGCGGTTGCCGATCAGCGGGCGAAACTCCTCGGGAATGGCGCCTTCCAGCTCAATGGTCAGATAGGAGATACAGCGGCGGGCATCCACGGTATAAGGTTCGACAATTGCGCCGGTGGGGCAGATAGTCATGCAGGCCACGCAACGGCCGCACTCCTCCGTCACCGGACTGTCGATGGGGAGCGGAATATCAACGAGCAGTTCGCCGAGGAAAAAGAACGATCCGGCATCGCGGTTGAGAATCAGCGAGTGCTTGCCGGTCCAGCCAAGTCCGGCTTTTTCCGCCAAAGGGCGCTCCAGAATGGGCGCAGAATCGACAAACGGTCTAAAATTGAGCGAAGCACACTGTTCCTGAATCATCTCTCCGAGTTTTTTCAGGCGGTTACGCAACAGTTTATGATAATCACGCCCAAGGGCATAACGGCTGACGTAACCCAGCGTGGGATCTTTCAGGGTGCGGGCAAAAGCGGCGTTGGCGGGAAGATAGTTCATCCGCACGCTGATCACGCGTAACGTACCGGGCTGAAGCTCATGGGGACGGGCGCGCATCATTCCGTGACGCGCCATCCATTCCATCTCGCCGTGGTATTGTTTATCCAGCCATGCCTGCAGTTTAGGTTCGCTGGCGCTGAGATCGGTATCGGTAATCCCGACCTGCTGGAACCCCAGTTCAGTGCCCCATTGCTTGATTTGCTGCGCTAACTTATTGAGATCGAGGGGCTGAGACATGATGGACCATACGATGACGAAAAACCCTGTGAGTATACCACACTTCATCTGGCCTGCAGATGCGCTGCGGCGCGCGGAAAAAGCGGCGGCGGACAGTCTGGGCCTGACGCTGTTTGAGCTGATGATACGGGCCGGGGAAGCGGCTTTTCAGCGGGCGCGAGCCGACTACCCTGCCAGCAAGCACTGGCTGATCCTCTGCGGTCATGGCAATAACGGTGGTGATGGCTACGTGGTGGCGCGCCTGGCGCAGGCCGACGGCATCGCCGTCACGCTGCTGGCACTCGAGAGCGAGAAAGCGCTGCCGGAAGAAGCCAGCGCCGCGCGTGATGCGTGGTTGAACGCCGGTGGAACCATTCACGCCGCAGATATCCCCTGGCCACAGGATATTTCTCTCATTATCGACGGGCTTCTTGGCACCGGGCTGCATAGCGCTCCGCGGGAGAACATCGCGACCTTAATCCAGCGTGCGAATGCGCATCCTGCGCCGGTTGTGGCGCTGGATATTCCCTCGGGACTCAATGCGCAAACCGGGAGCACCCCTGGGGCGGTGATAGATGCGGCCTGCACGATCACGTTTATTGGCCTCAAGCCCGGGCTGCTGACGGGCAAAGCCCGGGATGTGGTTGGCCGCCTGTACTACCACGCGCTGGGACTCGAAAGTTGGTTGGCTGCGCAGACGGTGCCGCTGCGGCGTTTCGATGCGTCACAGCTGGCCGACTGGCTCCCTCCAAGACGTCCGACATCGCATAAAGGCGATCACGGTAAGCTGGTGATTATCGGTGGCGATCGCGGTACCGCTGGCGCTATCCGCATGGCCGGTGAAGCGGCGTTACGGGCGGGGGCGGGTTTGGTGCGAGTGCTCACTCACAAAGAAAACATTGCCCCTATCGTCGCCGCCAGGCCTGAATTAATGGTCCACGAGCTGACGACGCAGAGTGTTGATGACAGCCTGCAGTGGGCCGATGTGGTGGCGATTGGCCCCGGCCTTGGACAAAACGAATGGGGAGCCCAGGCGCTGCGTCAGGTGTGGGATTGCCGCAAGCCGATGGTATGGGATGCGGATGCGTTGAACCTGCTGGCAATCAATCCCGATAAACGTCACAATCGTGTGCTGACGCCGCACCCCGGTGAAGCCGCCCGTCTGCTGAACTGTAACGTGGCAGAAATTGAAAGCGATCGCTTACTTTCTGCGCAACGTCTGGTAAAACGTTACGGAGGCGTGGTCGTGCTGAAAGGCGCGGGCACGGTGGTGGCCAGCGAAGCAGGCGAGATGGGCATTATCGATGCCGGCAATGCCGGGATGGCCAGCGGCGGAATGGGCGATGTGCTGACCGGTATTATCGCCGCACTGTCAGGACAACGGCTGACGCCGTATGATGCCGCCTGCGCCGGCTGCGTGGCGCATGGCGAAGCCGCTGACCGACTGGCTGCCCGCTATGGCAGCCGCGGGATGCTGGCGACCGATCTCTTTTCCACGCTCAGGCGTGTTGTTAACCCGGATGTGATTGACCTGAACCATGATGAACCGAGTGATTCCTTTAGCCGATGAGCAGGCAACTTTAGACCTTGGTGACCGTATTGCGCAGGCCTGTACTGGCGCGACGGTCATCTATCTGTATGGCGATTTAGGGGCGGGGAAAACGACCTTCAGCCGCGGCTTTTTACACGCGCTCGGCCATCGCGGGAATGTCAAAAGCCCGACCTATACGCTGGTGGAGCCCTATACGCTCGATCATCTGATGGTGTACCACTTTGACCTGTATCGTCTGGCGGACCCTGAAGAGCTCGAGTTTATGGGGATCCGTGATTATTTTGCTAATGATGCCATCTGCCTGGTGGAGTGGCCTCAACAAGGTGCGGGTGTATTGCCTGAGCCGGATGTCGAAATCCATCTTGCATATCAGGCACAAGGGCGTGAGGCGCGCGTTACGGCGGTCTCTGCATTGGGTGAGTCTATATTGACGCGTTTAGCCTGAAGGATAACGGGATGATCTATCGCATAACCAGTTGGCTGGCCGCGACGCTGATGCTGTTTAGCATTCAGGCCACTGCGGCAAGTTTATCCGATATCCAGGTTGCAAATGGAGATCAGCAGGCCCGTATTACGATTAGCTTTATCGGCGATCCCGAATATTCGTTCACTCCACAGGGCAAGCGTACCGTGGCGCTGGATATTAAGCAGAGCGGCGCGCTTCAGGGGCTACCGCTGCTGTTCAGCGGCAACAATCTGGTGAAAAGCATTCGGGCGGGAACGCCGCAGGATACCCAGACTCTGCGACTGCTGGTGGATCTGACGGAAGATGGTAAAACGCGCGCGGTGAAGCAGCAAAATGGCTCAAACTACACCGTGGTTTTCACCATTAACGCCGATGCTCCGCCTCCACCGCCGCCGCCGGTGGTAGCCAAACGGGTAGAAGCCCCTGTCGTGCAGCCTGTACGCCCGGCTGAGCCCGCACGGAATCCGTTCAAATCGTCCGGTAGCGAACGACAAACGGCGATGACCAGCAGCCAGAGCGTGACGCGCCCGGTAAGCCGTGCGGTGGCGTCGGATGATAAGGTGATTATCGCCATTGATGCCGGTCACGGTGGACAGGATCCTGGCGCGATTGGACCGAACGGCACCAAAGAGAAGAATGTCACGATTGCCATCGCTCGCAAACTGCGCGCGCTGTTAAATGCCGATCCGCTATTCAAGCCAGTGTTGACCCGCGATGGGGATTACTTTATTTCGGTGATGGGGCGTTCTGACGTGGCGCGTAAGCAGAATGCTAACTTCCTGGTGTCCATTCACGCCGATGCGGCACCGAATCGCGATGCCACCGGCGCGTCGGTATGGGTGCTGTCCAACCGTCGTGCGAACAGCGAGATGGCGGGCTGGCTCGAGCAGCATGAGAAGCAGTCTGAACTGCTGGGCGGCGCGGGCGATGTGCTGGCGAACAGCCAGTCGGACCCTTACCTGAGCCAGGCGGTGCTGGATTTACAGTTCGGTCATTCACAGCGCGTTGGCTATGATGTGGCGACAAACGTATTGAGCCAGCTGCAGCGGGTGGGCGATCTGCACAAACGCCGCCCTGAGCATGCCAGCCTTGGCGTATTGCGCTCGCCGGATATTCCGTCGATCCTGGTGGAAACCGGCTTTATCAGCAACACCGGAGAAGAGCGCCTGTTAGGCAGCGACAATTATCAGCAGCAGATTGCCGAAGCCATTTATAACGGCCTGCGTAACTACTTTATGCAACATCCGCTTCAGTCGGCACCGCGCGGAGAGACCGCCCAAACCGCCAGCGCCACTTCGCCTGGCAGGACGTTGATCAATTAAGGAGTCAGTCATGCCGATTCAGGTTCTACCGCCGCAGCTCGCCAACCAGATTGCCGCAGGTGAGGTGGTGGAACGTCCGGCGTCGGTGGTGAAGGAGCTGGTAGAAAACAGTCTCGACGCTGGCGCGACGCGAATTGATATTGATATCGAGCGCGGCGGCGCAAAGCTTATCCGCATTCGCGATAACGGCTGCGGGATCAAAAAGGACGAGCTGGCGCTGGCGCTGGCCCGTCATGCCACCAGTAAAATTGCCACGCTCGACGACCTGGAAGCGATTATCAGCCTCGGTTTTCGCGGCGAGGCGCTGGCCAGTATCAGCTCGGTTGCCCGACTGACGCTGACTTCCCGCACTGCGGAACAGCAGGAGGCCTGGCAGGCCTACGCCGAAGGGCGCGATCAGGAGGTGACCGTCAAACCGGCGGCGCATCCGGTTGGGACCACGCTGGAAGTGCTGGATCTGTTTTACAACACCCCGGCGCGGCGCAAGTTTATGCGTACCGAAAAGACCGAGTTTGGCCACATCGATGAAATCGTCAGACGTATTGCGCTGGCGCGTTTTGACGTCACCATTAACCTCAGCCATAACGGCAAAGCGGTGCGCCAGTATCGTGCGGTGCCTGAGGGCGGTCAGCGCGAACGGCGGCTGGGCGCGATCTGCGGCATGCCGTTTCTCGAACATGCCCTGGCGATCGAGTGGCAGCATGGCGATCTGACCCTGCGCGGCTGGGTGGCCGACCCTTTACATACCAACCCGACGCTGGCGGAAATTCAGTATTGCTACGTCAATGGTCGCATGATGCGCGATCGTTTAATTAATCATGCGATTCGTCAGGCCTGCGAAGATAAGCTGGGGGCCGACCAGCAGCCGGCATTTGTGCTTTATCTGGAGATCGATCCGCACCAGGTGGATGTCAACGTCCACCCGGCGAAGCATGAAGTCCGTTTCCACCAGTCGCGTCTGGTGCATGACTTTATCTATCAGGGCGTATTGAGCGTGCTCCAGCAGCAGCTTAACGCCCCGCTGGCAGAAGAACACGAAGCGGAGCCGCTGCGCCCGACGGTTCCGGAAAACCGGGTGGCGGCGGGCGGCAACCACTTTGCCCAGCCGGCGGCGGTTCGTGAGCCCGCGGCACCGCGCTATAGTAGCGAGGCGCCGCGCCCGTCTCCGGGAGCTGCTGCGGGCGCGGCCAGCTGGCCGCATGCGCAGCCCGGCTATCAGAAACAGCAGGGGGCGCTCTATCGCCAGCTGCTGGAAACACCGGCGGTGGAACGCAAAAGCAGCGCACCGGCACCTGCAGCGGAGGGGCTATCCGGGCACAGCCAAAGCTTTGGCCGCGTACTGACTATCGTTGCTGGTGATTGCGCGCTGCTGGAACGAGACGGCAAGCTGGCGCTGCTGTCGTTGCCGGTTGCCGAACGCTGGCTGCGGCAGGCGCAGCTGACGCCGGAGGTAGAGCCGGTGTGCGCTCAGCCGCTGCTGATCCCGCTGCGGCTGAAAGCGTCCGCTGCGGAGAAAGCGGCGCTGGATAAAGCGCAGTCGGCGCTGGCGTTACTGGGTATCGATCTGCAGTCTGACGCGCAACATTTAACGGTTCGCGCCGTGCCTTTACCCTTAAGACAACAAAATTTACAAATCTTGATTCCTGAACTGATAGGCTACCTGGCGCAGCAAAAGGCATTCGACGTCGGCAACATCGCGCAGTGGATCGCGCGTAATCTGGCGAGCGAACATGCGCAGTGGAATATGGCGCAGGCGATTACCGTGCTGGCCGACGTTGAACGTTTGTGCCCGCAGCTGGTAAAAGCGCCGCCGGGTGGTCTGTTACAACCTGTTGATTTACATTCGGCGATGACTGCCCTGAAAGATGAGTGATACCACCACGGCGAGCCTGCCTAAGGCAATATTTTTAATGGGCCCGACGGCCTCCGGTAAAACCGCCCTGGCGATTGCTTTGCGTAAAATTTTACCGGTAGAGTTGATTAGTGTTGATTCCGCCCTTATCTATCGAGGAATGGATATTGGCACTGCCAAGCCAGATGCCGCGGAGCTGAGCGCTGCGCCGCATCGGCTGCTGGACATTCGCGATCCGGCAGAGGCTTATTCCGCGGCGGATTTTCGCCGCGATGCGCTGGCTGAAATGGCGGAGATCGTCGCAGCCGGGCGTATTCCGCTACTGGTTGGCGGAACGATGTTGTATTTCAAAGCGTTGCTGGAAGGATTGTCGCCGTTACCGTCGGCGGATCCACAGGTCAGGGCTAAAATTGAGCAGCAGGCAGCAGAGCAGGGGTGGCACGCATTGCACCGGCAGCTACAGGAGATCGATCCCGTTGCCGCCGCGCGTATTCATCCAAATGATCCGCAAAGACTTTCCCGGGCACTGGAAGTTTTTTTCATTTCGGGTAAAACTTTAACGGAACTGACGCAAACGTCAGGAGACGCTCTGCCGTACCAGGTGCATCAGTTCGCCATCGCCCCGGCGAGCCGTGAACTGCTCCATCAACGCATAGAGCAGCGTTTTCATCAGATGTTGGCTTCGGGTTTTGAAGCAGAAGTACGGGCGCTTTTTGCCCGCGGAGATTTGCATACGGATATGCCTTCCATTCGTTGTGTCGGATACCGCCAGATGTGGTCATATCTTGATGGCGAGATCCCGTATGATGAAATGGTTTATCGAGGTGTTTGCGCCACGAGACAGTTAGCGAAACGTCAGATTACCTGGTTACGCGGCTGGGAAGATATTCACTGGTTAGATAGTGAACATCCTGAACAGGCGCTCAACAAAGTATTACAGGTAGTTGGTGCGAGCCAGGACTGAACGTGTACAATTAAACGGTATCGTGCGTAATTTTTTTTAAGAATCGTAAGGTTCTGAGTACAAAACAAGCATACATATAAGGAAAAGAGAGAATGGCTAAGGGGCAATCTTTACAAGATCCGTTCCTGAACGCTTTGCGTCGGGAACGCGTTCCGGTTTCTATTTATTTGGTGAATGGTATTAAGCTGCAAGGGCAAATTGAGTCTTTCGATCAGTTCGTGATCCTGTTGAAAAACACGGTCAGCCAGATGGTCTACAAGCACGCAATTTCTACTGTTGTCCCGTCTCGCCCGGTGTCTCACCACAGCAATAATGCTGGCGGCGGTACAAGCAACTATCACCACGGTGGTAGCGCGCAGGGTTCATCTGCGCCGCAGCAAGACAGCGAAGACACCGAATAAGGTTGATGCTGTTTTTCCATGCCGGGGAGCCAGGTTTATTCGATGCGTTTCAGGTTGCAGAAAGGCGGCGCGTAGTGACTCCCCAGCCATTTGCGTAAGTAAATGACTGGGGTGAATAACAAATTTGCCAGGGGCAGATTTGAACGACGCGTGTGGCGGCCCGGCCAGAGTCGGGCAAGAAAGCCAACGTCCATGCGACCTGAAAGACAACGGGTAACTGTGTTCCCCGCTGGTATTTTATAAGGGGTTTACGCTTGTTTGACCGTTATGATGCCGGTGAGCAGGCGGTGCTGGTACACATCTATTTTTCGCAAGACAAAGATATGGAAGACCTTCAGGAGTTTGAATCCCTGGTCTCCTCTGCCGGTGTCGAAGCAATGCAGGTGATTACCGGTAGCCGTAAAGCACCGCACCCAAAATATTTTGTTGGTGAAGGTAAGGCTGTCGAAATTGCGGAAGCCGTAAAAGCGACCGGCGCGTCAGTCGTGCTGTTCGATCATGCCCTGAGCCCGGCTCAGGAACGAAATCTGGAGCGCTTATGCGAATGCCGGGTTATCGATCGCACAGGTCTTATCTTAGATATTTTTGCCCAGCGCGCGCGTACCCATGAAGGGAAACTGCAGGTTGAGCTGGCACAGCTGCGCCATATGGCCACGCGCCTGGTTCGCGGCTGGACCCACCTTGAAAGACAGAAAGGCGGGATTGGTTTGCGCGGCCCGGGTGAAACCCAGCTCGAAACTGACCGTCGACTCCTGCGCAATCGGATCATGCAGATCCTGTCGCGGCTGGAGAAAGTGTCAAAACAGCGTGAGCAAGGACGGCGGTCACGAGCCAAAGCCGATATTCCAACCGTCTCGCTGGTGGGATACACCAACGCCGGAAAATCAACGCTGTTCAACCAGATAACGGAAGCCGAGGTCTACGCTGCGAACCAGCTGTTCGCGACGCTGGATCCGACGCTGCGCCGCATTGATGTTACCGATGTGGGCGAGACCGTGCTGGCGGATACCGTTGGCTTTATTCGCCATCTGCCGCACGATCTGGTCGCGGCGTTTAAAGCCACTTTGCAGGAGACGCGTCAGGCGACGCTGCTGCTGCACGTGATTGATGCAGCCGATGTTCGGGTGCAGGAAAACATTGATGCAGTAAATACGGTCCTGGCGGAAATTGAGGCCGATGAGATCCCGATGCTGCTGGTGATGAACAAAATCGACATGCTGGATGATTTTGAACCGCGTATCGATAGAGATGAAGAGAATAAACCGATTCGGGTCTGGCTCTCCGCCCAGACCGGGGTTGGCGTACCACTGCTTTTTCAGGCTTTGACGGAACGGCTTTCCGGTGAAGTAGCGCAGCACACGTTGCGTCTACCGCCACAGGAAGGGCGACTGAGAAGTCGGTTCTATCAGCTTCAGGCGATAGAAAAAGAGTGGCTGGAGGATGACGGCAGCGTGGGTCTGCAGGTGCGCATGCCGATCGTTGACTGGCGTCGCCTCTGTAAACAAGAGCCAGCGCTGGTTGATTACGTGATTTGACCTTGCAGCTTGCCTGAAGATATTAACCCCTGTGGGGATATCAAAAACAAATATGGAGCATATACATGGCGTGGAATCAGCCCGGTAATAACGGACAGGACCGCGACCCGTGGGGGAGCAGCAATAACCAAGGCGGCAACTCCGGGGGAAATGGCAATAAAGGTGGTCGCGAGCAGGGGCCGCCCGATCTGGATGATATCTTCCGCAAGTTAAGTAAAAAACTTGGCGGTCTCGGTGGCGGTAAAGGGGGCCAGGGGAGCGGTAGCAGCTCTCAGGGACCACGCGGCCCGATGGGCGGACGCATTGTCGGCATCGTGGCGGCGGCTGCGGTTATTATCTGGGCTGCCAGCGGTTTCTATACCATCAAGGAAGCTGAACGTGGTGTGGTCACTCGCTTTGGTAAATTCAGCCATCTGGTTGAGCCAGGTCTTAACTGGAAGCCAACCTTTATCGATAACGTTCAGGCCGTTAACGTTGAGTCGGTACGTGAACTGGCGGCTTCTGGCGTCATGCTGACGTCCGATGAAAACGTCGTGCGCGTTGAGATGAACGTCCAGTATCGTGTGACCGATCCTGAGCGCTACCTGTTTAGCGTAGCCAGCGCGGACGATAGCCTGCGTCAGGCAACCGACAGCGCCCTGCGCGGCGTAATCGGCAAGTACACCATGGACCGCATTTTGACCGAAGGTCGTACCGTTATTCGTAGCGATACCCAGCGTGAGCTGGAAGAGACGATTCGTCCGTACAACATGGGGATCACCCTGCTGGACGTCAACTTCCAGACGGCACGTCCGCCGGAAGAAGTGAAGGCGGCATTTGATGATGCGATTGCGGCGCGTGAGAACGAGCAGCAATACATCCGTGAAGCCGAAGCTTATACCAACGAAGTTCAGCCGCGAGCCAATGGTCAGGCGCAGCGTATCCTTGAAGAGGCGCGTGCGTACAAAACTCAGACCGTTCTCGAAGCACAGGGTGAAGTTGCGCGCTTTGCGAAGATCCTGCCTGAGTATAAAGCTGCGCCGGAAATCACCCGTGAACGTCTGTATATCGAAAGCATGGAAAAAGTGCTTAGCCATACCCGTAAAGTGCTGGTGAACGATAAGGGCGGCAACCTGATGGTTCTGCCTCTGGACCAGATGCTGAAAGGCGCCGGTGCTCCGGCGGCAAAGAGCGGTAGCAGTGGCGCGAGCGATCTGCTGCGTCTGCCGCCTGCATCCAGCTCAAGCAGTGCCAGCACCACGCCGACCACCACGGACGGCAACATTATGGACCAACGCCGCGCTAACGCGCAGCGTAACGACTACCAGCGTCAGGGGGAATAACGATGCGTAAATCTGTTATTGCGATAATTGTCATCGTGCTGGTAGTGCTTTACATGTCGATCTTTGTCGTCAAAGAAGGCGAGCGTGGGATTACGCTGCGCTTTGGTAAAGTTCTCCGCGATAGTGAAAACAAACCGCTGGTCTATTCTCCGGGTCTGCACTTCAAGCTCCCGTTTATTGAATCAGTGAAAATGCTGGATGCGCGCATCCAGACCATGGACAACCAGGCCGATCGCTTTGTTACCAAAGAGAAGAAAGACCTGATCGTTGACTCCTACATCAAATGGCGTATCAGCGACTTCAGCCGCTACTACCTGGCAACCGGCGGCGGCGACGTCTCCCAGGCCGAAGTGCTGCTGAAGCGTAAGTTCTCTGACCGTCTGCGTTCCGAAATTGGTCGCCTGGACGTGAAGGATATCGTCACCGATTCCCGCGGTCGTCTGACGCTGGAAGTGCGTGATGCGTTGAACTCCGGTTCAGCGGGGACAGAAGATGAAGTCAGTACGCCGGCGGCCGACGATGCTATCGCTAAAGCGGCAGAGCGCGTATCGGCAGAAACCAACGGTAAGGTGCCGGTTATTAACCCGAACAGTATGGCGGCGCTGGGTATTGAAGTTGTCGACGTACGTATCAAGCAGATCAACCTGCCGGCTGAAGTGTCCGAAGCGATTTACAACCGTATGCGCGCCGAGCGTGAAGCGGTTGCGCGTCGTCATCGTTCACAGGGCCAGGAAGAGGCTGAGAAGCTGCGCGCAACGGCGGACTATGAAGTCACCAAGACGCTGGCTGAAGCGGAACGTCAGGGCCGTATCATGCGTGGTGAAGGTGATGCGGATGCCGCGAAGCTGTTTGCCGATGCATTTAGCCAGGATCCGGGCTTCTATGCCTTTATCCGTAGCCTGCGCGCCTATGAGAATAGCTTCCAGAGCAATCAGGACGTGATGGTTCTCAGCCCGGACAGCGATTTCTTCCGCTATATGAAATCGCCGGACTCAGTTCGCAAGTAAGTGATATTGTGAGTAAAAAGGCGCCTTGAGAAAGGCGCCTTTTTTATAGGTGCAGTTTTATAAATAACTTTTAACACAATAAGTTATGGGCATTTTTGTGCGATACCAGTTCATAATGAACGTGAAATACCGGACAATGCCGCAAAAGGTCTGTTTCCGCATTGCTCTCCCGTCAATGCCTCTTGTGGGCGGGGACGAGCTTTCTTTCTAAGGGTCAATAATGAACGCAACAATCTGGCTGGCACTGGCGCTGGTTTTAGTACTCGAAGGGCTCGGGCCACTGCTTTATCCGCGCGCCTGGCGTCGGATGGTCGCGACAATGAGCCAGCTGCCGGATAATTTATTACGCCGTTTTGGCGGTGGTCTTGTGGTTGCCGGGTTTGTCATCTACTACATGTTGACGAAATCGCTGGCTTGATCAAAAAGTGGTCAGACTTGCCTGGAATTGCCTGCAAAAAGTGCTGTAACTCTGAAAAAGCGATGGTAGAATCCATTTTTAAGCAAACGGTGATTTTGAAAAATGGGTAACAACGTCGTCGTACTGGGCACCCAATGGGGTGACGAAGGTAAAGGGAAGATCGTCGATCTCCTGACTGAACGGGCTAAATATGTTGTGCGCTACCAGGGTGGCCACAACGCAGGCCATACTCTCGTAATCAACGGTGAAAAAACCGTCCTCCATCTTATTCCATCAGGTATTCTTCGCGAGAATGTCACCAGCATCATCGGTAACGGTGTCGTGCTGTCTCCGGCTGCGCTGATGAAAGAGATGAAAGGTCTGGAAGACCGTGGTATCCCTGTTCGTGAGCGTCTGCTGCTGTCCGAAGCCTGTCCGCTTATCCTCGATTATCATGTCGCGCTGGACGTTGCGCGTGAGAAAGCACGTGGTGCGAAAGCTATCGGTACCACCGGTCGCGGCATCGGCCCGGCTTACGAAGATAAAGTCGCACGCCGCGGTCTGCGCGTTGGTGACCTGTTTGATAAAGCAACCTTCGCTGTCAAACTGAAAGAAGTGATGGAATATCACAACTTCCAGCTGGTGAACTTCTACAAAGCAGAAGCGGTTGACTATCAGAAAGTGCTGGATGATGTCATGGCGATTGCCGACATTCTGACGGCGATGGTTGTCGATGTTTCCGATCTGCTGGACCAGGCGCGTAAGCGCGGCGACTTCGTGATGTTCGAAGGCGCGCAGGGGACTCTGCTGGATATCGACCACGGTACCTATCCGTACGTGACTTCGTCTAACACCACCGCAGGTGGCGTGGCGACCGGTTCCGGCCTGGGTCCGCGTTACGTGGATTACGTTCTGGGAATCATCAAAGCCTACTCGACTCGCGTCGGCGCAGGTCCGTTCCCGACTGAGCTGTTTGATGATATCGGCGAGTTCCTGTGCAAGCAGGGTAACGAGTTCGGCGCCACTACCGGCCGTCGTCGTCGTACCGGCTGGCTGGATATCGTTGCGATCCGTCGCGCGGTGCAGATCAACTCCCTGTCTGGCTTCTGCCTGACCAAGCTGGACGTTCTGGACGGCCTGAAAGAAGTGAAGCTCTGCGTTGCCTATCGTCTGCCGGACGGCCGCGAAGTGACGACCACTCCGCTGGCTGCTGACAACTGGGAAGGCATTGAGCCGATTTATGAAACCATGCCAGGCTGGTCTGAAACCACCTTCGGTGTGAAAACGCGCAGCGGTCTGCCGCAGGCAGCGCTGAACTATATCGCGCGCATTGAAGAGCTGACCGGCGTGCCGGTTGATATCATCTCTACCGGTCCCGACCGTTCTGAGACGATGATTCTGCGCGATCCGTTTGACGCATAATCATCTCCTGGGGCGCCGCTAAGGCGCCCCTTGTTTTTGCTGTTCACCCGCCCCATTTCAAATAAATTAGCGGCCTGAGCGCTGGCTGGTTTATCATCAATACAGTATCAATACGGTCTTACCCGAGGATTAATACACACCAGCTTTCAGGATGCGGCCGATCGCACAACGCAGCAGTGACCTGAATGATGAGTGTATGCCGCTTTCCCCCTTACCCTGAGGTTGATGTGCAGTTAACGAGTTTCACGGATTACGGATTACGGGCGCTGATTTATATGGCCTCGTTGCCGGAAGGAAGAATGACGAGTATCTCCGAAGTGACGGAGGTTTACGGCGTTTCCCGTAATCATATGGTAAAAATAATCAATCAGTTAAGTCGTGCTGGCTATGTAATGGCCGTGCGGGGTAAGAACGGGGGGATTCGCCTGGGTAAGCCGGCGAAAACCATTCGGGTTGGCGATGTCGTCCGCGATCTGGAACCGCTGTCGCTGGTCAACTGCAGCAGCGAATTTTGCCATATTACCCCCGCCTGTCGCCTGAAAAAGGCGCTGGCTGAAGCTGCGCAAAGTTTTCTCAAGGAACTAGATAACTACACGCTGGCTGATTTGGTTGAAGAAAATCAACCGCTTTATAAATTATTACTGGTGGAGTGACATAAACTCTCATCAGAGATGACAACGGAGGAACCGACATGTCACAAGATCCTTTCCAGGAACGCGAAGCTGAAAAGTATGCGAATCCAATCCCAAGCCGGGAATTTATCCTCGATCATTTAGCAAAACGTGAAAAACCGGCCAGTCGCGACGAGCTGGCGACAGAACTGAATATCGAAGGAGAAGAACAACTCGAGGGGCTGCGACGCCGCCTGCGCGCCATGGAGCGTGACGGGCAGCTGGTCTTTACCCGCCGCCAGTGCTACGCATTGCCCGAGCGTCTCGACCTGCTCAAAGGCACCGTTATCGGCCACCGCGACGGCTATGGCTTCCTGCGCGTCGAAGGGCGTAAAGATGACCTTTATCTCTCTTCTGAGCAGATGAAAATGTGCATCCATGGCGATCAGATCCTTGCGCAGCCGCTGGGCGCGGACCGTAAAGGCCGCCGCGAAGCGCGCGTAGTGCGCATTCTGGTGCCAAAAACCAGCCAGATTGTCGGCCGCTATTTCACCGACGCCGGCGTGGGCTTTGTCGTACCGGATGACAGCCGTCTGAGCTTTGACATCCTGATCCCGCCGGAAGAGGTAATGGGCGCGCGCATGGGCTTCGTGGTGGTCGTGGAGCTGACCCAGCGTCCGACCCGACGTACTAAAGCGATCGGTAAAATCGTCGAAGTGCTGGGTGATAATATGGGCACCGGCATGGCGGTTGACATGGCGCTGCGTACCCATGAAATCCCTTACACCTGGCCGCCGGCGGTAGAGAAACAGGTTTCGGTGCTGAAAGAGCAGGTGCCGGAAGAGGCGAAAGCGGGCCGCGTGGATTTACGCGACCTGCCGCTGGTGACTATCGATGGCGAAGATGCCCGCGACTTTGATGACGCCGTTTACTGCGAGAAAAAACGCGGCGGCGGCTGGCGCCTGTGGGTGGCGATTGCCGACGTCAGCTACTATGTGCGTCCCGGGACACCGCTGGACGCTGAAGCACGCAGCCGCGGTACTTCGGTCTACTTCCCGTCCCAGGTCGTACCGATGCTGCCGGAAGTGCTCTCCAACGGCTTATGTTCCCTGAACCCGCAGGTCGATTGCCTGTGCATGGTTTGCGAGATGACCATTTCGTCCAAGGGACGCCTGACCGGCTACAAGTTCTATGAAGCGGTGATGAGCTCACACGCGCGGCTGACCTACACCAAGGTGTGGCATATGCTGCAGGGTGACCAGGAGCTGCGTGAGCACTATGCGCCGCTGGTGAAACATATCGAAGAGCTGCATGCGCTTTATAAAGTGCTGGATAGCGCCCGTGAAGAACGCGGCGGGATCTCCTTCGAGAGCGAAGAAGCGAAGTTTATCTTTAACGCTGAACGCCGCATTGAGCGCATTGAGCAGACGCAGCGTAACGATGCGCACAAACTGATCGAAGAGTGCATGATTCTGGCGAACATCTCCGCCGCACGCTTTGTTGAGAAGGCGCTGGAGCCGGCGCTGTTCCGTATCCACGATAAGCCGAGCACTGAAGCGATTACCGCATTCCGTTCCGTACTGGCGGAGCTGGGGCTGGAGCTGCCTGGCGGCAATAAACCAGAGCCGCGTGATTACGCTGAGCTGCTGACCTCAATTGCCGATCGTCCGGATCATGAAATGCTGCAAACCATGCTGCTGCGTTCGATGAAGCAGGCGATATACGACCCGGAGAACCGCGGCCACTTTGGCCTGGCGCTGCAGTCCTACGCGCACTTCACTTCACCGATTCGTCGTTACCCGGACCTGTCGTTGCACCGTGCTATTAAGTATCTGCTGGCGAAAGAGCAGGGCCATAAAGGCAACAGCACCGAAACCGGCGGCTGGCACTACAGCATGGATGAGATGCTGCAGCTGGGCGCGCACTGTTCGATGACCGAACGGCGTGCCGATGAAGCCACCCGCGAAGTTTCTGACTGGCTGAAGTGTGACTTTATGCTCGATCAGGTGGGTAACGTCTTTAAAGGGGTGATTGCCAGCGTTACCGGTTTTGGTTTCTTCGTGCGTCTGGATGAGCTGTTTATCGATGGTCTGGTGCACGTCTCCTCGCTGGATAACGACTACTATCGTTTCGATCAGGTCGGGCAGCGTCTGATCGGTGAATCCGGCGGCCAGACGTATCGTCTGGGCGATCGCGTGGAAGTCCGCGTCGAAGCGGTCAACATGGACGAACGTAAAATCGACTTCTCGCTGATCTCCAGCGAGCGTGGACCGCGCAACGTCGGCAAGACCGCCCGGGAGAAGACGAAGAAGGCCAATGGTGCCAGCAATAATGCAGGCAAACCGTCCGGCCGTCGCCGTCAGGCGGGCAAGCAGGTGAACTTCGAGCCAGACAGCGCTTTCCGTGGTGATAAGGGCAAACCGAAACCGGCGAAAGCGAAGAAAGAGAAGGGCGCGAAAAAGCCGTCGGCCAAGACGCAAAAAATAGCGGCGGCGACGAAGGCGAAGCGCGCGGCGAAGAAAAAAGTCGCGGAGTAAGCGCCTCCGGCCCCTCAATCATTTGGGTAGCAGGGGAAACGCGCATCGTAGTGTACCGGTAACCCGAAGTATGACGGATAAATAACCCCTTCCAGCCGGAGGGGGTTATTCTTTTTTGCCTTAAGTCATTCCACAACAGAATAGATATTGCTCCCTTCCCCGCGTATTTCCTGCTTAGTCTGTTTTCAGCAATCGTTATTTATTCTTTTTGATTAGCCATATTTTTCCCCTGTGTATAGTGGATTTTACTTTTGATCCCCCCCTTTTATGTGCAAGGAGCATATATGCATCTGGCCCGTTTTCCCCGTGTGTCACTTGGTCATTTTCCGACCCCGCTTGAGCCGCTGGATAATTTGTCGAAATTATTAGGCGGGCCAAAAATATGGATAAAACGCGATGATGCGACCGGCCTGGCGAGCGGGGGGAATAAAACCCGCAAGCTGGAGTTTTTACTGGCGGATGCGCTGGCGAAAAACGCGGACGTGGTGATTACCCAGGGGGCCACGCAGTCTAACCATGTTCGTCAGACCATTGCCGGCGCCGCGCGTCTTGGCCTGCAGGCCAAAGCGCTGCTGGAGCAGCGGGTGACGGATTTTGGCGAGGATTATCAACGCTCCGGCAATGTGCTGCTGGATGAACTGCTGGGCGGGGAGATCGTGGCCCATCTGCCGGGGGGCACTGATATGCAGCAGGCGATGGAGGAGTATGCCGCCACGCTGCGTGAACAAGGACACAATCCGTACATCATTCCCGGCGGCGGCTCTAACCCCATCGGCGCGCTGGGCTACGTCGCCTGCGCCGAAGAGCTGTTGTATCAGTCATCTCAGCTACGTCTGCGCATCGACCATGTGGTTCACGCCACGGGCAGCACCGGTACTCAGGCGGGGCTGGTGGCGGGCTTTACGGCGACCAACAGCCACGTTCCGGTGCTGGGCATCAGCGTGCGTGCGCCGAAGGCGAAGCAGGAAGAGAACGTCTGGAACCTGGCGTCGAGAACCCTCAATCTGCTGGGCGTGGCGGGCGAGTTGCCGCGCAGCGCCGTGGTGGCCAATAGCGATTACGTCGGCGAGGGCTACGGTCTGCCCACCGCGGGAACGCTGGAAGCGCTGACGCTGCTGGCGCGCCACGAGGGTATTCTGCTGGATCCGGTCTACTCCGCGAAAGGAATGGCCGGGCTTATCGATCTGATTCGTCAGGGCCACTTCCGTCAGGATGAGAACGTGGTCTTTATCCATACCGGCGGCTCTGCCGGACTGTTCGGCTACCGCCAGCTGCTGGAGGCGCAGACCCGCCATGACTAAGCCGTTTCTGCTCGGCGTGCTGGGAGGGATGGGGCCACTCGCCACGCTGGATTTTCAGCGGCGCCTGCTTGATGCCACGCCGGCGCAGAACGATCAGCAGCAGATCCCTTCGGTGGTGTGGAACGTCCCGCAGATCGCGGACCGACAAAAGGCGCTGGCGGGAAGCGGGCCGTCGCCGCTGCCGCAGCTTATCCACGGTATTGAGCAGCTCAATCAGGCGGGGGCCAGCCATATCGCCATCCCCTGTAATACGGCGCATCACTGGTATGACGCCCTCAGTCAGGTGAGCGAAGCCCCGATTCTGCACATCGTTGACGCGACGCTGGCCGCGCTGGCGCAGCAGGCGGAACAACCTCAGCGGGTAGGGATTATCGCCACACAAGGCACGCTGGAGGCGGGCTGGTATCAGCACAAGCTGGCGGCGCAGGGGATGGCGGTTATTGAGCCGACGGCGGAGGAGCTGGCCAGGTGGTTTGTCCCCGGCTGTTACGCAGTCAAACGCGGCGCGCTGGAAGAAGGGGGCGAGCTGCTGGTGCGCCAGGCCAACGCGCTGTTTGCACGCGGCGCGCAAAAGCTGATTCTGGCCTGCACCGAGGTTCCCGTGGCGCTGGCGGCGGTGAAGGCGCCGTTTGCTGATCTGACGTTCGACCCGGCCCAGGCGCTGGCCGAGCGATGTTCGCAATTATGGCAGGCCCGTTAAGAGATCACTGAATACGATTGCGTCCGGTTATTGATCCGGCCGTGAAATGTCCGAATTTTCGAAGGGTAAATATAATGAAAAAGATTCTCTGCTTATTCCTTGCAGCGGGTAGTTTATGGGCCAACGCCAGCTTTGCGGAGACGCCGGCCGAAGTCCGGGTGGCTTATAGCGGCGGCTCCCAGGTATTAATGCTGGCGAAGGCCGATGGCTCTCTGGATAAAGCGTTAAACAGTAAAGTGAAGTGGGTGCAGTTTGCCTCCGGCGCCGATGCGTTAAATTATTTCGCCAGCAATGCGATTGATATTGCTAACTTCGGCTCCAGCCCGGCGGCGGCAGGGATCGTCAGAAAACTGCCGGTAGAGATTATTGGCGTCTCCGGCGTTATTGCCAGCTATGAACGACTGATTGGCAAAGAGGGCATCAGCAGCATTAAAGATATCGAAGGCAAGCGCGTGGCCTATCCGCCCAATTCGACGGCGCAATACGCCCTTGAAGCCGCCATCGACGTCAACAAACTGGACCGCAGCAAGATCACCCTCCTGCCGCTGCGCCCGGCAGATATGGTCGCCGCCTGGAAGCGCGGTGATATCGATGCCGGCTACGTCTGGGCGCCGTTTGCCCAGGAGCTGGAGTCCTCCGGCGGACATCAGGTCTTCGCCACCAAAGATCTGCAAAAAGATGGCTACCTGATTTACAACAACTACGTGGTGCGTAAAGCCTTTGCCGAGCAATATCCGCAGGTGGTGACCGCTTTCCTGCGCGTTCACCAGCAAAAGGTTGACGAATTTAAGCAAGACCCGGAGCGCGCGGCGGCTATCGTGGCGAAAGAAGTCGGCGCCCCGGTGACCACCGCGGCGAATACGCTTGGCGGCCTGGAATACCCCACGCTGAGCCAGCAGGGGACGGCGGCATGGCTGGGTAACGGGACGCAAACCTCCGACAGCGGTATCGGCAAAGCGCTGAGCAAAACCTCCGGCTTCCTCGCGGGGATTGGCGAAATCCGCAAACGCGACATTCCGGCTAACTGGGATGCGGCGATTGATTCACGCTATATCCGCGATGCGGCGGTAGCCGCGCAATGAGATTGAGCCAGCATATTGCCATCAGCATCGTCTCGGTGGCGGTTTTCTTTATCGTCTGGCAGGTCGCGGCGACGCGGCAGTGGGTCGACCCGCTGCTGCTGCCTTCGCTAACGGATATCGGCCTCACCACCGAAGAGCTGCTGGCGGATGGCTATCGCCAGGTGCCGCTGTGGGAACATATCGCGGTGAGCCTCGCGCGCGCCCTCAGCGCCTTTGCGGTCGCGATTATCATCGGCATTCCGCTGGGGCTGCTGATGGGGCTGTCGGATGGCCTCGCCGCCGTGTTAAACCCGTTCGTGCAGTTCCTGCGCCCACTGCCCAAAATCGCCCTGATCCCGCTGGCCGTGGTCTGGCTGGGGATCGGCGAAGCGTCCAAATTCTTCCTGATCTTTATCGCCACCTTTTTAAGCGTGGTGGTCGGGGCTTCTGCCGCCGTCGAGCGGATTGGCCGATCGCGCATTCGCGTAGCGCAAACCCTCGGCGCCTCGCGTCAGCAGATCTTCCTGCGGGTGGTGTTGCCGGATGCGCTACCCGATCTCTTCACCACCGTCAGGCTGTCGATCGGTATCGGCTGGACTTCGCTGATTGCGGCGGAGATGGTGGCGGCCAGTTCGGGTCTGGGCTGGATGGTGATTAACGCCAGCTCCTATCTGCGTACTGATATCGTCATGCTCGGCATTCTGCTGCTGGGCGGGATTGGCTATCTGCTGGATTTATTGCTGCTGGGGCTGCAACGGCTGTTTGTGCCCTGGGCGGGGAAAGAATAATGAGTGCCATCACGCTGGAAAACGTCTCGCTATCCTTTGCGGCTAAGCCGCAGCCGTTCACAGTGCTCGAGGATATCAGCCTGTCGCTGAATAAAGGGGAATTTGTCGTCCTGTTAGGCCCTTCGGGCTGCGGGAAATCCACCATTCTCAACCTGGTGGCCGGGTTTACCCAACCGGACCGGGGACGCGTGGCGGCGGGCGGTAAACCGGTACGCGCGCCGGGGCCGGATCGCGGCATGATTTTCCAGCAGCCGAATCTGTTCCCGTGGCTGTCGGTGCTGGAGAACGTCACCTTTGGCCCGCGGCTGGGCAAATACCGCAAACAAGAGACCAACGCGCGGGCGCTGGACTGGCTGGGGCGCGTGGGCCTGAAAGGGTTTGAGCATCACGCTCCCTGGCAGCTCTCCGGCGGCATGAAACAGCGGGTGGCGCTGGCGCGCGCCTGGCTGCCCGGCCCGGAGGTGCTGCTGCTGGATGAGCCGTTCGGCGCGCTGGATGCGCAAACCCGGCTGATGATGCAGGAGCTGCTGCGCGAGGCCTGGCTTTCGACCGGTACCACGCTGCTGTTCGTGACGCACGATGTCGAAGAAGCGCTGTTCCTCGCTGACCGTATTCTGATTATGTCAGCGAAGCCGGGGAAGATCGTCGAAGAGATTGTCCTGCCCTTCGGCCGTGAACGGGATATCGAAACCCTGGCGGAACACCCGCGCTACAGCGAGATTAAGCATCACGTTTTGCACCGCGTGCGCCAGGAGGCAAAACGGCATTTAGGTTAAACGCGATTCCCGGCGGCGGTCAGTTTAATCGGACAAGAGTCGATTTGAACGCTATGTCGGTTATAATAGGCGCAAGTGAAGTGGTTCACGGCCCAATTAACCCGGCGCATACCGCCCCAGATGAGTACCTTTAATGAGTGAAATGATTTACGGCATCCACGCGGTGCAGGCCCTGCTCGAGCGCGCTCCAGAGCGTTTTCAGGAAGTTTATATTCTGAAAGGCCGCGAGGATAAACGCCTGCTGCCGCTGATCCATGCGCTGGAAGCGCAGGGCGTGGTGATTCAGGTGGCTAACCGTCAGTTTCTTGACGAGAAAAGCGAAGGTGCCGTGCATCAGGGGATTATTGCCCGGGTGAAGCCGGGACGTCAGTATCAGGAGAACGATCTCCCGGACCTGCTGGCCTCGCTTGAGCAGCCGTTTCTGCTGATCCTCGATGGCGTCACCGATCCGCACAACCTTGGCGCCTGCCTGCGTAGCGCCGACGCGGCCGGAGTACACGCGGTGATTGTACCGCGCGACCGTTCCGCTCAGCTTAACGCGACGGCGAAAAAAGTGGCCTGCGGCGCGGCGGAAAATGTTCCGCTGATCCGCGTCACCAACCTCGCGCGCACCATGCGCCTGCTGCAGGAAGAGAATGTCTGGATCGTCGGTACCGCGGGTGAAGCGGACCACACCCTGTTCCAGAGCAAAATGACCGGCCCGATGGCGCTGGTCATGGGGGCGGAAGGTGAAGGAATGCGTCGTCTGACCCGTGAACACTGCGATGAGTTAATCAGTATCCCGATGGCTGGCAGCGTCTCTTCATTGAACGTCTCTGTCGCTACCGGGATTTGCCTGTTTGAAGCGGTGCGCCAGCGTAGCTGATATGTTTGCCGGGTGGCGGCTGCGCCTTACCCGGCCTACCGAACCGTAGGCCCGGCTGTGCCTTGCCCGTTCTACCGAACCGTAGGCCCGGCTGCGCCTTACCCGTTCTACCGAAGCGTAGGCCCGGCTGCGCCTTGCCCGTTCTACCGAAGCGTAGGCCCGGCTGCGCCTTGCCCGTTCTACCGAACCGTAGGCCCGGCTGCGCCTTACCCGGCCTACCGAACCGTAGGCCCGGCTGCGCCTTACCCGGCCTACCGAAGCGTAGGCCCGGCTGCGCCTTACCCGTTCTACCGAACCGTAGGCCCGGCTGTGCTTTTCCCGGTCTACCGAACCGTAGGCCCGGCTGTGCCTTACCCATTCTACCGAAGCGTAGGCCCGGCTGTGCCTTGCCCGTTCTACCGAACCGTAGGCCCGGCAAGCTTGCGCCGCCGGGCAATTTTGTCACTCATCCAGCGACCGCAGATGGTCGTTTTTCTTCAGCGTCATCAGCGCGAAAATACTCACCACCGCCGTTGCCATCACGTAATAAGCCGGAATATCGAGGTTCCCCGTCTGCTTAATCAGACCGGTGATGATCAGCCCTGCACATCCCGAGAAAATCGCGTTCGACAGTGAATACGCCAGCCCAAGCCCGGTGTAACGTACTTTGGTCGGGAACATCTCTGACAGCATCGCGGGTCCTGGGCCCGCCAGCATGCCGACTAATCCCCCGGCTACCAACACGACCAGTGCTTTTACCAGCAGCGTGCTGGATTCCGCCTGCAGAATTTTCAGCAGCGGGAGCGCCAGAATGAGCAGCAGCACGGCGGCAATCACCATCACGTTGCGGCGTCCCCATTTATCGCTGAGTATCCCGGCGGGCAGAATGGTGATGGCGAAGCCGATATTGGAGATTACCGCAATCAACAGCGCCTGATTAAACCCGGTATGCAGCGAGGATTGCAGATAGGCGGGCATGATAACCAGGTAGGTATACCCGGCGGCGGACCAGACCATCAGGCGGCCAATGCCGGTCATAATGGCTTTTAGCGTATGGCTGAGGTTTGCGCTGGCCTGCGGTTGTTGCTGCTTCTGCTGGCGCAGGAACCCCGGCGTCTCTTCCATCTTCACCCGTAGCCAGAGCGCCACGCCCCCCATCGGTATGGCGAGGAAGAAGGGGAGGCGCCAGCCCCAGGCGTACAGCTCCTCCGGGCTCAGAACGGCTGAAATCAGAGCCACAATGCCCGCTCCTGCCAGCAGCCCTAATGCCACGGTAAAGGATTGCCAGGCGCCATACAGCCCGCGTTTTCCGCGTGGGGCGAACTCGGTCATCAGCGATACCGCGCCGCCATATTCACCGCCGGCAAACAGGCCCTGAAGAATGCGCAGTCCCGTCAGAATCAGCGGCGCGGCAATGCCGATACTGGCATAAACCGGCACCAGACCAATGGCCGTCGTCGCCAGAGTCATCATCACCAGCACGATAATCAGCGTGGGTTTACGGCCAATACGATCGCCGATCCGACCAAAAATAATGGCGCCTAACGGGCGGAAGAAGAAAGCGATAGCGAACGAAGCGTAGGTCAGGATCAGGCCGGTCAGCGGCGCTTCCCCTGCAAGCTGAAAGAAGTTGCGGGCGATAACCGTCGCCAGAAAGCCATATACCGCGAATTCGTACCATTCAATAAAGTTGCCGATAGAGCCGGCGATCAGCGCGCGCTTATGCGCACCCATTGTCGTTGTTACGGTCTGCATAAATCATCCTGACATGAGCAAAAAAGTCACAATTGAATAAACTATTCCATACATTTTCTATTATGAAATTTAAAATTCCTGTGGCTGTGATGGGGTTCACGAAGGGGCAGATGGTTTATTTGTGACCGGACTCGCGGGCGATGTCCGGCGAGGGTAGCCATACTGAATAATCATGCCAATGACGCAAGGAGACAGTATGGCCTGGCAAACGCATACCGTGTTCAATCAGCCTGCGCCGCTGATGAACAGCAATTTATTTCTGTCGGATAGTGCGCTACGTGAAGCCGTAACGCGCGAAGGGGCTGGATGGGACAGTGATTTACTGGCCAGTATCGGCCAGCAGCTGGGGGCGGCGGAGTCGCTGGAGCTCGGGAGACTGGCGAACAGTAATCCGCCGGAGCTGCTGCGCTACGATGCGACCGGTACCCGGCTTGATGATGTCCGGTTTCACCCTGCCTGGCACTTGTTGATGCAGGGGCTGTGTGCAAACCGGGTGCATAACCTTGCCTGGCAGGAGGATGCCCGCGCAGGCGCCTTTGTCGCGCGCGCCGCCCGCTTTATGCTGCATGCGCAGGTGGAAGCGGGGACGCTGTGTCCGATAACCATGACTTTTGCGGCTACGCCACTGTTACAGCAGGCGCTACCCAAACCTTTTAGCGACTGGCTGTCCCCTTTACTGAGCGACCGCTACGATCCGCATCTGGCGCCGGGCGCTCAGAAACGTGGTGTCTTAATTGGTATGGGGATGACGGAAAAGCAGGGGGGATCTGATGTACTGATCAATACCACCCGGGCGGAAAAAACCGCCGAAGGCTTTTATCATCTGGTCGGTCATAAATGGTTTTTCTCGGTTCCGCAAAGCGATGCGCATCTGGTTCTCGCTCAGGCGCCGGAGGGGCTCTCCTGCTTTTTCGTACCCCGTTTGCTTCCCGACGGTCAGCGCAATGCGCTGCATCTGGAGCGGCTGAAAGATAAGCTCGGCAACCGCTCGAATGCCAGCAGCGAAGTCGAGTTCTTTGAAGCCTGCGGCTGGCTGGTGGGCGAAGAGGGCGATGGCGTTCGGCAAATCCTCAAAATGGGCGGGCTCACCCGTTTCGACTGTGCGCTCGGCAGCCACGCATTAATGCGTCGGGCCTATTCGGTGGCGCTCTATCATGCGCTGCAGCGCCAGGCATTCGGTAAGAATCTGGTTGATCAGCCGATGATGCGGCAGGTGCTGGGCCAGATGGCGCTGCGCCTTGAGGGGCAGACCGCCTTTCTATTCCGTCTGGCGCGGGCGTGGGATAGCCGTGATGACGCCAGAGAGGTACTCTGGGCCCGCTTATTTACGCCGGCGGCGAAGTTTGCGATCTGCAAATCCGGGATCCCATTTGTCGCTGAGGCGATGGAGGTGCTGGGCGGGATTGGCTACTGTGAAGAGAGCGAGTTGCCGCGCCTGTATCGTGAGATGCCGGTCAATAGCATCTGGGAAGGCTCAGGCAATATCATGTGCCTGGACGTGATGCGAGTACTGGGTAAACATCCGGCGGCGCTGGAGCTGCTGGCCGCGGAGTGCGCAGAGGTGAAAGGGCAAAACCGCCATTTCGACCGTACGTGGCGGCAGTTGCAACAGCTGCTACGGCGGCCTGCGGAAGAGCAGGGCAGAGAGATAGCCCGCCGGGTTTATATGCTCGGCGTCGGTGCGCAGATGCTACGTTACGCCTCGCCGCCGCTGGCGGAGGCCTGGTGTCGCATGATGCTCGACACGCGCGGCGGTATGCGGCTGGATGAGCCGACGCTGGAGGATTTACTGCTACGTGCGATGGGGCGTGGACGTCAGGCGCCTCAGGCGTAAAGAATGGCCTGGACTCGCCAGTTATCCGGCTGCTGATCCTCGTACATCTGGACGATGCGATACCACGATGCGCCTTGTTCATCGGCCTTTACGGCGATGGCATGCTCAACGTCCTGCTGGCTGCCGGCAATATTATTGACCGAGATCAGGCCAATTTCATTGAGGCCGGTGACGCAGTCCGCGCTGGCGAATTCCGCTGACTGTGCGGAGGTGTTTGCTGTTGCTGTGGTCAGCAGCAGCGCAGGTAGGGTAAAAGATCGTTTCATCGTCAGCTCCATTTCACGTAGTCCCGAGGGCAGTCCGTTGCTAACGTCCTGCCAGGTTGGCTGGCCGAACGTTATTATGCACAGGAGAACGTGAATGGACGCAAAGCAGTGTAAAGCTGGCTAAAAGACGGTGTACCGCTATTTACGGTACAGAATCGCTTGCGAATACCACTGGCCGGGAACCATGGTGTCATCAATCATGATGATGACGTAGTAATCCGCTTTAGCCGTTTCTGCTTTCGTTTTCAACGCCGCTTCGACATCCATCGGCGAACCGTACATCAACACGCTCACCGTCCCCATTTTCTGTAGCCCTGTCGTCTGGTTACGGTGAATCTCTTGCGGATGGTCGGTTGCGGGTGGCGGGGCTTCTGGCGTCCCCTGCAGGGCACTACAACCGCTCAGTGCGATAGCCAGAAACCACGGTGTTAACCTGCGCATAACCATATCTCGTTTCCTGATAGTCATAGTGTAGTGGTAGCCTGAATGTCATTTCCGGGGAATGTTCCCGAAGTGTTATCTCTGACGCGATTTTCGAATGAAAATATCGTGAAAGCGTAACCGAGTTCTCAACATTATGAATCATGGCGAACCTGGTTTCTTGCTGAATATATCAGCCCATGACACACCGCGACCTGAGTGAAAGGAGATGGTCAATGATTGCTCTCGAAATACGTCGTCTGGCGGGAGGCGAAGTGCTACATGCCTGCCCGCAATATGCGCTGGATAAGCCGTTGCCCTGTATCATCTTTTATCACGGTTTTACCTCGTCGAAGCTGGTGTACAGCTACTTCGCCGTGGCGCTGGCGAAAGCCGGGTTTCGGGTCATTATGCCCGATGCACCGGAACATGGTGCACGTTACGAGGGCGATGAACGCGGGCGGATGCAGCGCTTCTGGCCGATTTTACTGCAAAATTTTGCCGAATTTCCGGCCTTGCGCGAGGCGGTTATCGGGCTGGGGTGGGTTGAAGGGGAGAGGCTGGCGGTCGCCGGGGCATCGATGGGCGGCATGACGGCGTTGGGGATAATGACCCATCATCCGGATATAAAAAGCGTCGCCTGCCTGATGGGCTCCGGTTATTTTACGCAGCTGTCACAGCATCTGTTTCCTTCGCCCGCCGTCAGTGCCGAACAGCTGGCGGAATGGGACGTCTCCCGTCAGCTCGACACCCTGGCTAACCGACCGCTATTGCTCTGGCACGGTGATGAAGACGATGTGGTTCCGCCCGATGGCACGTTCCGGCTTCAGCAGGCGCTGCAGCAAAACAATCTGGACGCTCACCTGACGTGCGTCTGGCAAAAAGGGGTTCGCCACCGGATAACGCCGGAGGCGTTAGCGGCGACGGTGGCGTTCTTCCAGCAGAATCTTTAAGCGCGAGGTTGACGCCGGCCCTAAGGCAGGGGGAGCGCCTCCGCTCGGGAGGCGCAGGGAAACCTGGGATTAGCGATAAATGGCTGCGCTGGCATGAATCACGCCGTTGCTTTCCGGTTCGTGAATCAGGATCGGCTGAAAATATTTTGCGCCTTGCGCATCGCTCAGCTGATTAAGTGCCCGATCGGCCTCTTGCTCAGTCGCCATATTATGGTTGATATAGATAACGCCCAGGCTCTGCACATCGTCCATGTTGCGTGCCTGGCGCCCATCGATCTTGATGGCTGCGAGCGCGTTGGCGCTCAGTAAAAGCGCAGCCATAGCGGCAATGATGATGTATTTCATACTCTACGCTCCTGACGTTCTGTCGACCATGCTGGCGTTAAATCCGGGATCCTCCTGGGTTAGCGATAGCTCTGATATAAGTGTAATCTCTGGCTACCGCGGGTATCGCGACCATTTCTGATGTAGTTGTTCAAAAAAGTGTCGCTGGTGCCGTTGATTAATTTTAAATCACTGACTTAGCGCGGCTTAGCGGTTAGTGCGAATTATTTGCGCAATTCGCTTGTCTTCCCAGGGCTGCGAAAGTAGAATGACGCGTCAATTTTTCGGCCGCCCTTTAACACGTTCCTTGCCTCCATGGGCCGCGGCTGACCCAGACAGGAGGCTGAATAATCCGTAAGGAGCAATTCGATGCGTCATTACGAAATCGTTTTTATGGTCCATCCTGACCAGAGCGAACAGGTTCCGGGTATGATCGAACGTTACACTGGTGCAATCACTGCAGCAGAAGGTACGATCCACCGTCTGGAAGACTGGGGCCGCCGTCAGCTGGCTTACCCGATCAACAAACTGCACAAAGCTCACTACGTTCTGCTGAACGTTGAAGCTCCGCAGGAAGCGATCGATGAGCTGGAAACTAACTTCCGCTTCAACGACGCCGTTATCCGCAGCATGGTAATGCGTACTAAGCACGCTGTTACCGAAGCATCTCCGATGGTTAAAGCGAAAGACGAGCGCCGTGAGCGTCGCGAAGATTTCGCAAACGAAACCGCAGATGATTCTGAAGCTGGGGATTCTGAAGAGTAATCCTGATGACCAATCGTCTGGAGTTGTCCGGCATTGTTTGCAGGACGCCACTTCGTAAGGTCAGCCCGTCAGGAATTCCACACTGCCAGTTCGTGCTTGAGCATCGTTCAGTGCAGGAGGAAGCCGGTTTTCACCGGCAGGCATGGTGTCAAATGCCCGTGATTATTAGCGGACACGAGAACCAGGCCATTACTCACAGTATAACGGTCGGTAGCGCAGTGACCGTTCAGGGGTTCATCTCTTGCCACAAGGCAAAGAACGGCCTGAGCAAAATGGTTCTGCATGCCGAGCAGATTGAATTGATAGATTCTGGAGACTAGCCAAATGGCACGTTATTTCCGTCGTCGCAAGTTCTGCCGTTTCACCGCGGAAGGCGTTCAAGAGATCGACTATAAAGATATCGCAACGCTGAAAAACTACATCACCGAAAGCGGTAAGATTGTCCCAAGCCGTATCACCGGTACCCGTGCAAAATATCAGCGTCAGCTGGCTCGCGCTATCAAACGCGCACGCTACCTGTCCCTGCTGCCGTACACTGATCGTCATCAGTAATCGGTCACGGTCCATTAATACGACTTTGAGAGGATAAGGTAATGCAAGTTATTCTGCTTGATAAAGTAGCAAACCTCGGTAGCCTGGGTGATCAGGTTAACGTTAAAGCGGGCTATGCTCGTAACTTCCTGGTACCACAGGGCAAAGCTGTTCCTGCTACCAAGAAAAACGTTGAATTCTTCGAAGCGCGCCGCGCTGAACTGGAAGCCAAACTGGCTGACGTTCTGGCCGCTGCTAACGCACGTGCTGAAGCAATCAACGCACTGGGCACCGTTACCATCGCGTCTAAATCTGGCGACGAAGGTAAACTGTTCGGTTCCATCGGTACCCGCGACATCGCTGACGCTGTAACTGCAGCTGGCGTTGCCGTTGCTAAGAGCGAAGTTCGTCTGCCGAACGGCGTTCTGCGCACCACCGGTGAGCACGAAGTGGACTTCCAGGTTCACAGCGAAGTCTTCGCGAAACTGGTTGTTAACGTTGTAGCTGAGTAATTTTTTACTCAGTTCGCGTCGAGACGCCGGCCTTGTGCCGGCGTTTTGCTTTTCTGCATTCCCCTTCTGTTGTTCTCTTCTGACACAATTGCAATATCAGGCCGTCAATGACCCATCCTTTGATCGGGAGGCGTTGATATGAGCGGACGCGACGCGGTACCAAATGAAGCGGGAAGAAGGAGACGGGAGTGAGAGGGCGCTTTTGCGCAGGCCGGGCATGATACCCGGCATGACCAGTGGATTCCTGGCGGCGATTAGCGCGCGCGAATAAAACTGCCGTTCGCCTGACGGGTGAACAGCACCTGCTGTCCGCCGCCGGTATCAATTGTCAGGCCGGTCACGACGCCATTCGCATTCTGACGAATTTGCACCGTCTGCCCGGTTTGCAGCGAACTGAGCGGTTTGCCCGGACCTTCTACCTGCGCCATCGCATAGACGTCGGTTGGCGGCAGATTATGATCGCGGAACAGCTGGGCCAGGGTTTTACCCGCTTCTATGCGGTAGGTACGCCACTGCTGCTCAATCCCCGGGGCCGACTGCTGCTGTTGCTGCTGCGGCTGAGAGTAGGCCTGGCTCTGTCCCTGATCCACCGGTTCGTCCTGAACCGGCTCCGGCGCCACCGGCGCCATCTGATCGGCGTCATTCACCGTCGGCGTAGTGGTAATCGGCGGCAGCGGCATGGCCTGTTGGGAAGATTGTGGCTGGGACTGCGATTGCAGGTCGATATTGGCTTCGCGGCCACTTTGTACCGGGCTGCTGCTCTCCTCTGACGGGAGCAGTATGCCGATAATCACCAGCAATGCGCCGGCAATGATGCCTCGGCGGTGCATGGGCGGCAGCGGATCCATAATGCGAATATGATCCGGGGCGTGCCAGATCTTCGCCAGGGTAGGTGTGATGTCAAAGCGCCCGGGCATGGCTTTCCTCCTGCTCCGCATATTTTTATCCTGCTCTCCGTAGAGTATAGATGGCTAACTTCCTGATGGCCGAGACAAAGATATGTTTCGTGAGGTTAACCTGATATCTCCTATTGTTTCTGTTTCCCTCAGATTTGTCATCATCTCCGCGACAAAGTTTTACCCATCGGACGATGGCTGATATGCTGCCCACCACTTTACGCTCGTCGTCTTTCGAGTTGCTGATGCGCTGGCTGCGCCTGCCTGCACTGGCCACACTGTGGCCTGTCCTGCCGGTGAATCATCTGCATGCCGCCTTTTTGCTATCTGGAATCCGTCGAGTATGAAATTTTCCCCCCGAAAAATAAGGAAAGAAGATGGCAACCCCGACTTTTGACACTATTGAAGCGCAGGCAAGTTACGGTATCGGCTTGCAGGTTGGACAACAGCTGAGCGAATCCGGCCTGCAGGGGCTGCTGCCTGAAGCACTGGTTGCCGGCATTGCCGATGCGCTGGAAGGCAATCAGCCGCAGGTGCCGGTGGAAGCCGTTCACCGCGCGCTGCGTGAAATCCACGAACGTGCTGACGCGGTACGTCGCGAACGTTTCCAGGAGATGGCGGCCGATGGCCAGAAATACCTGGATGAAAACCGCGAGCGTGAAGGCGTGAACAGCACCGAATCCGGTCTGCAGTTCCGCGTTCTGACCCAGGGTGAAGGCGCGATCCCGGCGCGTACCGACCGCGTCCGCGTGCATTACACCGGTAAACTGATCGACGGTACCGTATTTGACAGCTCCGTGGCTCGCGGTGAACCGGCTGAGTTCCCGGTGACCGGCGTGATCGGCGGCTGGATTGAAGCGCTGACCCTGATGCCGGTGGGTTCCAAATGGGAACTGACTATTCCGCACAACCTGGCCTATGGTGAGCGCGGCGCAGGTGCTTCTATTCCTCCGTTCAGCACCCTGATCTTTGAAGTTGAACTGCTGGATATTATCTAATCAGCAGGTGCTTCCTCTCCCTTCAGGGGGAGGGAGCGACTAAAAATAGCGCAAAATACTTAAGTTAGGAGTTTGCTGGAATTTTATGTTGCGCTCAGCCTTTTTAGGTGTATTTTTGTGAGCTGTTTCGCGCTGCAGGAGTGATATAACACTCACTTTAAACATAAAATTAACATTATATCTAAATCATAGTATTCATCCCTCCGATTCTTACCTAATATCGATAAACCCTTTTTCAGGGTAATGACAAATGACGGGCCATCAGAGCCTGAACAACACAGACAGGTACAACAGGAAGAAAATCACATGGTAGATCAGGTTAAAGTCGCTGCCGAAGAGCAGGCTCCGACTGAACAATCGCTACGGCGAAATCTCACGAATCGACATATTCAGCTTATTGCTATTGGTGGCGCCATCGGGACGGGGCTGTTTATGGGGTCCGGCAAAACCATCAGCCTCGCCGGGCCATCCATTATTTTTGTTTATATGATCATCGGCTTTATGCTGTTTTTCGTGATGCGCGCGATGGGCGAATTACTGCTGTCGAATCTGGAATATAAATCGTTCAGTGATTTTGCCGCCGACCTTCTGGGGCCGTGGGCAGGCTATTTTACCGGCTGGACCTACTGGTTCTGCTGGGTGGTGACCGGGATGGCCGACGTGGTGGCGATTACCGCCTACGCCCAGTTCTGGTTCCCTGGACTTTCCGACTGGGTCGCTTCGCTGGCGGTTATCCTGCTGCTGCTGAGCCTGAACCTTGCCACCGTGAAAATGTTCGGTGAGATGGAGTTCTGGTTCGCGATGATCAAAATCGTCGCCATTGTGGCGCTGATTGTTGTCGGCCTGGTGATGGTGATGATGCATTTCAAATCGCCGACCGGCGTGGAGGCTTCTTTTGCCCATCTGTGGAATGACGGCGGCTGGTTCCCGAAAGGGATCAGCGGATTCTTTGCCGGCTTCCAGATCGCGGTCTTCGCATTCGTCGGTATTGAGCTGGTAGGGACCACTGCGGCAGAAACCAAAGATCCGGAAAAATCCCTGCCGCGCGCGATTAACTCCATCCCGCTGCGTATTATTATGTTCTACGTCTTCGCACTGATCGTGATTATGTCGGTGACGCCGTGGAGCTCCGTGGTGCCGACCAAGAGCCCGTTCGTCGAACTGTTTGTCCTGGTGGGCCTGCCGGCGGCGGCCAGCCTGATTAACTTTGTGGTGCTGACTTCGGCCGCCTCTTCGGCTAACAGCGGTGTGTTCTCAACCAGCCGTATGCTGTTCGGTCTGGCGCAGGATGGTCAGGCGCCGTCGATGTTCGCCAAGCTGTCGAAACGTGCGGTACCGGCGAAAGGGCTGACCTTCTCCTGCATGTGCCTGCTGGGCGGCGTGGTGATGCTGATGGTGAACCCGAGCGTGATTGCCGCCTTCACCATGATTACCACGGTATCTGCGATCCTGTTTATGTTCGTCTGGACCATTATTCTGTGCTCATACCTGGTCTACCGCAAAAAGCGTCCGCATCTGCATGAGCAGTCCAAATATAAGATGCCGCTGGGTAAACTGATGTGCTGGGTCTGTATGGCGTTCTTCGTCTTCGTGCTGGTGCTGTTGACGCTGGAAGCCGACACGCGTGAAGCGCTGATCGTCACCCCGCTGTGGTTCGTTCTGCTGGCGGCGGGTTGGTTCTTCGCCGGTAAGAAACGTCTGGCGAAATAAAAAAATCTTCGGGAGAGATTTTTAACGTTGCTTGCAACGGCCCGAAGGGGGACGGACAGGACGTCCGTCATAAAAAAAGGCCACCGGGGTGGCCAATAAGACTGACAATGTCGAGGGCGCCTGCGGGCGCCTTTTTTATTTTCCGGCGAGGGCACGCGGAAACAGAACGTTGTTCTCCAGGCTGATATGTTCCATCAGATCGTCGATCAGTTGGTTAATGCCGTTGTACATCGCTTTCCACGTGGTGCAGGCTTCCGGCGGCGGGGTGACATTGTTGGTGACGTGCTTAATCACTTCCAGCAGCTCGCCCGCTTCGTCGTGTTCGCTTTCCATGACGCTGATGGGACCCGCGGCCTGAGTCCCCATGCCCTGTTTGATCATCGGGAACAGGATCTGCTCCTCTTTCATCATGTGGCTGGAGAGCTCCTGGTGCAGCATGGTCAGGTATTTGGCTAAGCCGTTCGGCACGTTGGGCTTATCGGCATGCACCCGTTCAACTTTGCTGGCCTGCAGGATAAGCTCCGGCAGCTGTTCGCGATGGCGATCGTGGTAGCGAGCGATGATATGGTCGATGATTTCGGCATAGGGTGCGGTACGCCAGTCTTTCTCTACCGGCTCTTCCGCCAGTCTGGCCAGCTCGGCTTCGATCGCCGCGACGTCCAGCTCCTTACGCGCTGCGGCGCGTTCCAGCGTCTGTTTGCCGCCGCAGCAGTAGTCCATATCGTATTTACGGAACAGCGCGGAGGCGCGCGGAATCGTCAGCGCCAGCTCGCCTAAAGGTTGGTCACGAAAAGCCATAGCGAATACCTCGTCTTTAAAAATATAAGATGCATATTAAATGCATCTTATTGGCAAGGAAATACCCCTTTCGGATACCAGGCTATTTTTTATTCTCGCAGACCCGCGCCACAACCACCGGTTTTTGTGGTCGCGAACAGACCGCGTAGACCACGCCAACAACCAGTAGCAGGATGCCGCTGAGCGTCAGCAGCGGCGGCATGCTTTGTCGTAACAGGAAGGTATACAGCAGGCCCGCCAGCGTTTCGAAGACGATGAGCGGCCCGAGAATGACCGTTGGCAGCTTCTGGCTGGCGATATTCCAGCACAATGCGCCGACCCAGGAGCAGAGGACCGCGATGGCCAGCATCAGCGTCACGAAGATAAGGGGACGTGGGCCAAAGGGCAGCGGGAAGTCGACCTGCTGGGCATGCAGCCATCCGCAGGCAATCAGATAACCGGCCAGCGAGACCGGTAGCGTCACCAGCGCCTGCGCCGTCGCCCACATCATCGGATGCTTATCCGGGTTTTCCCGCAGCCAGCGTGCATTGCGCAACGCGTACCAGGCCCAGCAGGCCACCGATATCAGCGCCAGACCAATACCGGAACCGTAGCGCCAGATACTGAAATTGGGCAGTCCCTGGCGCAGTTCGGCAATATTGACGCACACCAGGCCGACAGCGATACAGGAGAGCGCCGGAAAGAGACGTCGCCACGGTAGCTTACCGTCGCGCTGGCTGTAGAGCAGGTTAGCCATCACCGGCAGCACCACCGGCAGGGTGCCGATAATCATCGTCGATACCGGCGCACCGGTGCGCTGAATGGCGCTGGCGAGACAAACGTAATAGATCAGATTGCCCATCATGGTCAGCCCCAGCGCCGTCCACCAGTCTCGTCCGGAAAGCTGTCGCAGTCGCGCGCGACCGAGCCATGCCAGCGGCAGGGCAATCAGCCCCAGCGCCAGATAGCGTCCCATGGATTGCAGCACCGCCGGGTATTCCGGTACCAGCACCGGGCCGACGAATATTAACCCCCACATCATCCCCGCCAGCAGGGCATACAACACACCACTAATCATCACGCCATCCGTACCGATTTCAGTTGGCTAAAGTGTAGAAGAGGCCGCGTCGGGAATATTGTATGAGATTGCGCATTAGCGCCGGGCGACCTGCTTTTGATAGCGCACCGGGGTGATGCCGTAGCGGCGGGTAAAGGCGCGGGTCAGGTGTGACTGATCGGTCAGACCGGTGGCGGCGGCCACTTCGGCAGCGGGCATGCCGTGGGTGAGGAAGGCTTTGGCGCGCCACAGGCGAATGGCCATCAGCATCTGATGGGGCGTGACGTGGAAATGCGCCTTAAACTGGCGCTGAAAGTGGTACGGGCTCAGGGCGGCAACCTGCGCCAGCTCATCAAGGGAAACGGCGTGCATATAGTTGTCATGCAGATAATCGCGTACGCGCTCGAAACGGTGGGCGGCTTCCGCGATAACCGGGGCGTGATGGGCCAGCGGGCGGAAGGTATCGATCACGTCGAGCAACAGACCCTGCTGAGCCAGCGGATCGTCGGTATGCCATAAGCCATAAATAAGCTGACAGAGCCGCTGCGAGCGCTGCGGATCCTGACGAACCACCTCACTGAACCACCAGTGGCGCACGCCGGTGACCTCTTCCAGCATCTGCGGCTCCAGATAGACCATACGGTAGCGCCAGCCGTCGGTGGTGGCCGCTTCTCCGGTGTGCAGTTCGTCAGGGTTCATGGTAATGATGGAGTTAACCGGCGCGACATGCTGGCTGCCGCGATAGCGAAAACGCTCGGCGCCGAGCTCTATCGCACCGATGCCGAAGGCTTCATGGGTATGGGGTTCGAAAGCGTAGCGGGAGATATGGGCATGGTACAGCTCAACGCCGGGCAGCTGCGCCGGATGGCGAAAGCGCGCGCTGTCTCTCTCATCGTTGAACTGTTCCGGTACGCCCTGCATTGCGTTTCTCCCGACGGATATCCTTTTATTATTGGGGATGACCCGCCGGGAAGCTACAAAAATTAACCTTTTTGTAACCGTTACAGAATGCCTTTGATGCTCTCAGCCAGCGGCGTCGTCGGGCGACCAATCAACGCGCTCAGGGTACGGCTGTCGTCAAACAGACCGCCTTTAGACGCGCCGATATCGGAGTCGGCGAGCATATCCGCCAGCCCTGCCGGCAGGCCGACGCTCTTCAGCGCAGCGGCGAAATCGGCTTCGCTCAGGTTCTGATACACCACGTTTTTACCGCTCTGCTTGCTCAGTGCGGCAGCCAGTTCGCTCAGGGTCCAGGCTTCATCGCCGGCCAGCTCGTACACTTTCCCGGCATGTCCCTCTTGCGCGATAACGCGTGCGGCGGCTTCGGCATAATCGGCGCGGGTCGCCGAGGCGATTTTGCCGTCACCGGCAGCACCGATAAACACGCCATGCTCAAGAGCCGGCGGCGCGCTGGCGAGATAGTTCTCGGTGTACCAGCCGTTGCGCAGCAGAGCATAAGGGATACCGGATTCGGCGAGCATTTTCTCGGTTTCAACATGCTCAACGTGCAGGCCAAGCGGGGATTTATCGGCATGCAGCAGGCTGGTGTAAGCGATAAATTTTACCCCGGCGGCTTTGGCGGCATGAATGACGTTACGGTGCTGCGGGGTACGCTGACCGACTTCGCTGGAGGAGATCAGCAGCAGTTTATCCACGCCCTGCAGCGCGGCGGTCAATGCCGCTTCGTCGGTATAATCGGCCTGGCGAACCACAATACCCTGCTGGCTCAGCGCTTCGGCTTTTGCCGGGTTACGCACAATGGCCACAATCTGGCTGGCGGCCGTGGTTTTTAACAGATTTTGTAGGACGAGGTGGCCAAGCTGGCCGGTGGCGCCGGTAATCGCGATCATCAGTATTCTCCTTCGTGTTGCGTGACAGTTGTGATAAGCTAACACCTTAACTAACTTTTAGTAAGTACATACAAAAATGTAAGTATGAAAATGGCGAATCCGACGCTAAGCGAACAGATGCGCGACGGTAATCTGTTTGTGGAAGAGTGCCCGTCACGTGACGTGCTGAAACATGTGACCAGCCGCTGGGGAGTGTTAATCCTGATCGCGCTGCGTACGGGAACCCATCGCTTCAGCGATTTACGCCGCAAGATGGGCGGCGTCAGTGAAAAGATGCTGGCACAGTCGCTGCAGGCGCTGGAGCAGGATGGCTTTATCAACCGGGTTTCGTATCCGGTGGTACCGCCGCACGTAGAGTATAGTCTGACCCCGCTCGGTGAGCAGGTCAGTGAGAAAGTGGCGGCGCTGGCCGACTGGATTGAGCTGAATCTGCCCGTGATTCTGGCAAACCACGAGCAGGACGTTGCCTGACCGGAGAAGCCCGGATCGCGGCGGCAGTCGCTGATCCGGCCTGTCGCCGCGCGTTGTATTCCTGCTTTGTCGCCCCGCTAAGCGCAGCGCGAGCGGGAAGTGCAATTCGTTATTGACTCAAATCCAGCTGGTAAATCGCAAAACCGATATCGTCGGTAGCGACCTGATGCATCGGGTACTGCGCTTTCTCTTTAATAAATGCCGCGGCTTTTGCACCCGGAGAGGTTTCAAAGCGGATATCCAGCGGCGCTGGGCTATGAATCGGGGCCAGCCGCCAGTTGTTGTCGGCGGCCGGGTGGATAGCGCCCGCTTTTTTCGACTCTGCGCCGATCCATGCCGCCAGTACCGAACGGTTCTCGTCCGGGGAGGCAAAAGCAATGTGGCTATCGCCGGTTCCGGCAAATTTACCGCCGTAGGCGCGGTAGTTATTGGTGGCGACGAGGAAGGTGGCTTTGGGGTCAACAGGTTTACCGTTAAAGGTCAGATCCTTAATTCGTTCTGCCTGCGGGTGAATCATCTGACACTCGCCGTCGTAGCGCGCCGGCTGGGTGATGTCAATCTGGTAGTTTACGCCGTCAATCACATCAAAGTTGTAGGTACGGAAACCGTCCCAGTTGATTAACGACTGCGGTTTGCTGCTGCTGGGGTCAATCTGATTAAACTGCCCGGCGGAGCACTCCAGCCACTCTTTCACCTCTTTACCGCTCACCTTCATCACCACCAGGGTATTGGGATAGAGATACAGGTCGGCGGCATTGCGGAAGGTGAGCTGGCCTTTTTCCACCTCAACGAAGCTGGCAGGGTCGTTTTTACAGCCGCCGACTTTAAACGGCGCGGCGGCGGAAAGCACCGGCAGCTTCGCCAGATCCGGGTCGCCCTGGATAAAGTGTTCAACATAGGCCTTCTGCGCCATGTTCACGACCTGCACGGTGGGGTCGTCCTGGACCAGCGCCAGGTAGCTGTACATGTTGTCTGAAGACTGGCCGATGGGCTGGCTGACGAACTCGCGGGTGGCGTCATGATCGGCTTTCAGTACCTGCACCAGCCGCGTATCTTCCGCCGCCAGGGATTTTTTCGCCACGGCGTCATAGACAGGGCGCGCCTCGGCTTTGGCCTGAGCGACCCGCCATTGACCGGCATCGTTATTCAGCACCAGATCGACAACGCCAAGGTGGTCACCCCACATACCGGGCATCACGGCCGGGATGCCGTTCAGGGTGCCTTTGTCGATATCCGCACCCTGAATGCCGGCAAAATCTTTCCCCGGGAACACCGCATGGGCGTGGCCGAACATAATGGCATCCACGCCGGGCACCTGGCTGAGGTAGTACACCGAATTTTCCGCCATCGCGTGGTAAGGATCGGCAGATAGTCCCGAATGTGCGACCACCACCACCACATCTGCGCCTTTTTCACGCATTTCCGGCACATACTGACGCGCGGTTTCAGTGATATCGTTGACGGTCACTTTGCCGCTGAGATTGGCTTTATCCCAGGTCATGATTTGCGGCGGCACAAAACCGATATAGCCGATACGCAGCGTCTGCGTTTTGCCGTCGCGATCCTGCACCGTCGTCTCTTTAATCAGATACGGCGTAAACATCGGTTTACCGGTTTTGGTATCGATAATATTGGCGTTTACGTAGGGAAATTTCGCCCCGGCGAGCGCCTTGTGCAGGAACTCAAGGCCGTAGTTGAACTCGTGATTGCCGAGGTTACCTACCGCGTAATCCAGCGTATTCATCGCCTTATACACCGGGTGGACATCACCGCTGTTGAGCCCTTTGGCAGCCATATAGTCACCCAGCGGACTTCCCTGAATGACATCGCCGTTATCGACCAGCACGCTGTTTTTGACTTCCTGGCGAGCTTTTTCAATCAGCGTAGCGGTGCGCACGAGGCCAAATTTTTCCGTTGCGGCGTCTTTGTAGTAGTCGAAATCCATCATATTGCTGTGCAAATCGGTGGTTTCCATAATTCGCAAATCGACCGTCGCGGCGTTCACGCTGGCGGCAATCAGCGTGGCCAGTAACGTTGCGCTAAACTTAATCATCAGAGGCGTCCTTTTTATGAGCAATGACACAGAAGAAAATGTATGTACATCCTGTTGCTTACAGAAATGTGAATCATGCCGAAAACTGGCTCATGAAACCGCCATCGTTATCACAGATAGCGGAACTCGCAGCGATGCGATATAACTAAAACAACGAGTTAACGCCACTGTAACCAGATGAGGTGGAGAATGTTAGAACAAGTATGTCAACTTGCACGGATTGCAGGTGATGCCATCATGGAAGTCTATGATGGAAAGCAGCCGATGGACGTTGCCAGCAAGAAGGATGATTCTCCGGTCACCGCGGCAGACCTCGCCGCGCACAAGGTGATTATGCACGGCCTGCTGGCGCTGACGCCCGATATCCCGGTGCTCTCTGAAGAAGATCCCCCCGGATGGGAGGTGCGGCAGCACTGGCAACGCTACTGGCTGGTGGATCCGCTGGACGGCACCAAAGAATTTATTAAACGTAACGGTGAATTTACCGTCAATATTGCCTTGATTGAAAAAGGAAAACCGGTCCTTGGCGTGGTTTACGCGCCGGTCTTAAAGGTGCTGTATAGCGCAGAAGGCGGAAAGGCGTGGAAAGAGGAATGCGGCATGCGCAAGCAGATTCAGGTGCGGGATGCCCGACCGCCGCTGGTGGTTATCAGTCGCTCCCACGGCAACGATCCGGAACTGCAGGAGTACCTGGAACATATTGGCGAGCATCAGACCACCTCGATCGGTTCGTCGCTGAAATTCTGCCTGGTGGCGGAAGGTCAGGCCCAGCTTTATCCGCGCTTTGGGCCGACCAGCACCTGGGATACCGCCGCTGGCCATGCCGTTGCGGTAGCTGCCGGGGCGCACGTTCACGACTGGCAGGGGCGTACTCTGGACTATACCCCGCGTGAATCTTTCCTGAACCCCGGCTTCCGGGTCTCTATTTACTAAGCAGTTTGTGCAGCAGGGCGACCACCTGCTGCACTTCATCCTGCGTGAGCGCGCCATCTTTGGCCCACTGAACGCGACCGTCTTTATCCAGCACCACAATCGCTGAACTCTCCTCCTGCAGCTGCCAGGCTTTACGGGCCAGGCCGTTGCTGTCGACAATAAACTGCGACCAGGGGTAGAGCTGTTTGTTGCTCTCAATGCTGCTACGTACGAACATGCCGGAACCCGGAATGGCGTCATCGGTATTCACGATGGTGGTGGTCTGGTAACGGTCGTGCGGGAATTTAGCGGCCTTAATTGCCTCTATCAGAGTGGCATTTTTCTCTTTTGCCGACGTGCGTCCGGCGATGTGCTGCACCACGCGAACTTTTCCTGCCAGCTGCGAGCTATTCCAGTTTTTATAGCTAAACTTATCATTATCCAGAATTAATTCTCCCCGGTCGGCAATGCCAACCGGCGCGACGCGCTGGCCATCGACAAAATTATGCGCTGAGGCCATCAGCGGGAACAGGAGGCAGGAAACCGCCAGTAGCTTACGTAGGGTCATGATGAGTCCTTATTTTTATGCAGGTGATCCGACCACTTGGTCTCGTTTAAGCATAAGTGCGATTCCCCGGCATTACACGCAATCAGGGTGCCAGTTTGCGTGTTAACGCACATATTCGAAGGAAATCGGCGACTTATACTAACTTCTACGTATGTTTGAAAAGAAAGTTCTTAATTATTGTCATCAAAAGGTAAATAAACTTATGCATGCTGGGTATTACAGAAGTTCTGGACTATAGTTTCAGGGCATTAAAATTTGCGCTCCCGAATCGTGGGCCAAGTGTGGCACCACAAGAGCGTAACCCTGGCAGGAGACAACAATGAAAATTTTCCAACGCTACAATCCGCTACAAGTGGCGAAGTACGTGAAGATCCTGTTCCGTGGACGGTTATACATCAAGGATGTTGGCGCTTTTGAGTTTGATAAGGGCAAAATCCTTATCCCGAAGGTTAAAGACAAGCAGCATTTGTCTGTGATGTCTGAAGTCAATCGTCAGGTTCTGCGTCTGCAAACAGAGATGGCTTAACCTGAATAACGATATAGCTATGCGGTAAAAAAACGGCTCCTGATGGAGCCGTTGATGTTTCTGGCCTATCCCTTCATTTCCGCATAGCGTTTACGGTACTCGCCCGGCGGAATGCCGTTGTGTTTGCGGAAAATACGCGTGAAGTAGACCGGGTCTGCGTAACCGACCGACAGGGCGATTTTGTTAAGCGGCAGGGAAGTACTCTGGATCAGCCATCGCGCGCGGTTAATGCGTTGCGCCTCGCGCCAGGCGTATACCGTTTGCCCCAGCTCATTTTTGAACAGATGCGCCAGCCGTGAAGGCGAGATAAAAACCATCGCTGCCAGGTTTTCAATTTTAATCTCCTGAGCAATATGCTCGTTAAGATAGTCACATATGGCGTTAATCCGCGGATCGTGAGCGTGGCGATTGCTGATCGGCTGTCGCTGAAAGCAGCTCAGGATCAGGCGCTCCAGCGCATTCATCGCCAGCGCTTCAGAAAGCGGGGCGGAAGCGGAATGATGGCGGATGACTTCATAGAAAAGATCGCGCAGATTTTGCAACTGTTCAGGATCGTTGACCGTTGTTTTGCCAATGCCGTGGCTCGTTTGATCCCATTTCAGCCAGTCTATCCAGTAGGGCCGGGGGATAAAGTAGATCCATAAATGATCCCAGTGCTCGCTGTGTTCATCCCGCCCGTAATGGTGGGGAACGCCGGGCGGGAAGAGCAGCAGATCGTTTGCACGAAACAGAAGGGAGCCATCGCCCGCTTTCGCGCGCGCCTGGCCGCGCAGAGTCAGATTGATGATGTAACCTTTCATCCCCTGCGGGCGGTTAATGTAGTAGTCCAGCTTTGACCCGCGGGTGATGGGGGTAAAGCCGGCGACGACCCAGGCGTTGAAGGTAAAGGTCTTCATCAATGGCGAGAAGTTCAGTAGCTCATTGATATCCAGTTCCATCGTTTCTCCCGCCTGAACGCCGCTGTCCGGTTAACTTTCGATGATACTAAATTCCCATGCCTTGAGACGCAACGGCTGGCCGCAGCTTACCTTATCCCCGCTCAACAGCGCGTTGCCTGATGTCTCGCTGATGAACTCCAGCGGCTCGCCGGAGTAGTTGAACAGGAAGTGGATGCGGTTGCCGTCACGGTTGCGCATCTGTTTAACCACCAGCGGATAGCGGTACGCCGACGTGCGCGAGCGCAGATCCAGGCCAGAGGTGAGGACGTCAAATAGCTGACTAACCAGCGTTTTCTGCGGCAGGAAGCCTACGTAAATCGCCCGCCCCTGGCCGTAATCTGCATCGGTGGCGGCGGCATATTCGCTCCATGCCGGATGCTGATAGCGCAGTAGCGTGCGGGTAGTGGAGTCCGGCGTCAGCAGCTCCATCCACAGTTCGGCCTGATTGTCTTTACTGCAATCTATGTCTGCGCGGCATGAACTTACCGTGGTCTCCTCCGGCAGGGTGAACTGGCTGTAGCTCACGCCGCAGCTCTCGCGCAAAATCCCCGGCTGGGCGCCGGTTCGCACCTTGACGTTTTCATCGCTAAAGCCCGATTTAAAGCCGATCAGCGCTCTGCCGCCTTGTTCAATATAGCGATTGATGCGCGTAAGCAGGCCATCATCAGCGGCGTAAAGTCCGGGCACGATCAGCGCGCGGTAGCGCGAGGTTTCCTCATTAACATCATGGATAATATCGACACTGATATTGTGGTCGTACAGCGCATCGTGGAAGCGGCGAAAAATATCGTTATAAATATTGCCCTGCGTATCGCCGGGGCGGAACTGATTGAGGGCGTCCATTGCTTCATTGCTCACCAGCAGCGCGACGTCGTTTTCTGCTTTCAGCTCCGCCAGCTGCGGCGACAGGCGGGCGAAGTCAGCCCCGATAGTGGTCGCCTCCTGCCAGGTCGCATTGCGCGAGAAGTCGTGGCTTAACAGCCCCTTCCAGTAGGTCTCGAACGAGTTATGAATCGAATGCCAGTGCCAGTAGGAGACCATCGCCGCACCTGAGGCCACGTGGCTAAAGGCCTGCAGACGCAGCTGTCCCGGGAAAGGCGTCCACTGGGCGAAGCCCTGCGCCTGGGTTTCCAGTACGAAGTAGTTCTTACCCTGCCTGAGCGAACGGGTAATGGCGCCGCCAAAGGCGATTTCCCGCCCGGTCAGGTGCTTCTGACTCGGGTGATAGATATCGACACCGGCAATATCCAGCGCCTGCGCCGCCGCAAAATGGTCGACTCGCGGCTGCACGCCATAGGAGTAGCCGCGCCATTCAAAATCGAAGTTGTGGGTGACGAACTGATGCGGCTGGGCATATTCACGCACGATGTCCGCCTGCCAGGCGAGGTACTCGGTCACCTGCTGGCGCTGGTAGCGGGAGAACGCGCAGGCGAGGCTGGCGTTAATGGTATTTTCGACCGGCGGAAAATCCTGCCAGCTATCGATGCGGTTGCTCCAGTAGTCCAGACCAAAATCTTTATTCAACCGGGCGAGATCGGGATATTGTTCCCGCAGGCTGCGCACAAAACCTTCCTGCATATAGCGGCCGATATTATCGTAATGCTTGGTTTCGTTATCCAGCTGCCAGCCAATAATCGCCGGATGGTGCTGCACGTGCGCCATCAGAGTGCGGATAATCTTTTCGGCGTAGCGGCGAAAGGTCGGGTTGACGATATCCATGATTTGCCGCGGACCATATTTTTGCTGTCCGTCGACGGTGGTGACCAGAATGTCCGGATGTTTAGCCGCCAGCCAGGCCGGGACGGCGTAAGTCGGCGTGCCGATAATCACCGCGATCCCCGCTTCATGCATAGCGTCCAGCACCCGGTCGATATGGTAGAAGTTATACTCGCCTTCCTGAGGCTCCAGCGTACTCCAGGTCGATTCGGCAATCCGCACCACGTTAATGCCCGTTTCGCGCATTAAGGCGATATCTTTCGCTAACCGGTCTTCCGGCATATATTCATCGTAATACGCCACGCCATAAAATAAATCAGACATACAGGTTACCTCCTTGAATTAATGCACGGGTGCCGGCTGCGGGGAAAAAGTGCGCGCTTTGTCCAGCGTAATAAATGAAATCAGCGTAAAGCACAGGGCGATACTGCCGAGAACGATATAGCTGCTGGTAAAGCCCATGCTCTGGTACATATGGCCGATGCCGGTAGAAAGAAAAATAGAGCTAAAGCTTTTAGAGAACTGGAAGCCAATTAAGTAAACGGTGGCGGAAAGCATCGGGTTGAAATTGGCGAAGATATATTTTAATGCAGCAACCAGCAGCACCGAGCTTTCAAAACCGTGCAGTAGTTTAATCAGGCTAATGGATACCGGCCCCACTGCCCAGGCTGAACCGATAATGCGCAGGCTCATAATCATCCCGCAGTACAGCAGAGCATTTTTCGGGCCGATTTTATTCACGAACCATGGGGCAAAAAACATCACGACCGCATCAAGGAAAATCTGACCGGTGGTTAAATAGCCGAAGACCTCCGCGCCGCGCGCTTTGCTCTCAAAGAAGTGGCTGTAATAGATAGCGAACTGCTGGTCGTAGGTTTCATATACCGCGCCGACGCCAATCATATAGATGGCGAAGAACCAGAATTTCTTCATTTTCAGCAGCGATGTGGCGTCGCTTAAGGTGACCGGCGAAGCTTTCCCGCCCGGCATCGCGCCCTGTTTATCCGCGCTAATCTGCATTTTCCAGACAATCACCAGCAGGCAAACTCCCGCGCAGCTGGCCAACCAGAAAATCATATTCTGATCGATCCCGTAGAGCTTACCTGCCGCAAAGGTACCGATAGCCGCGCCAATACCGCCAAACATTCTGGCGCGACCAAACTCAAACCCGGAAGCGCGGCTGACTTTATCAATATAGGCTTCGCAAATACCGCAACCAGCGCCATAGGCCATACCAATATAGATGCCGCCGGCCAGCGCCCCGAGAAAAACGTTAATTTTTAATAATGGCGCAAAGACGTAAATCCAGTAGGGGGCAAATAAAGTGATAATAATTGCCAGCAGCCACATGAGGTTTTTACGATAGACCAGTTTGTCGGAGATGAAACCGAATAATGGCTGAACGCAAACGGCAATAATCGCAGTAAAGGAATAAACCAGGCCGACATCAGTGTAATTAATGCCGATGGTTTCCGTTAACCACAGTGATAAATAAGGATAGCAGCATCCCCAGCCAATAAAGAAGAACAGGAAGAACAGACAGCTTATATAGTAATTCTTATTTGATTCAATCATGGTAATCCTCGCTCCCGTTGAACAGGAATATGATCGTGTAGACGCGAGCAAAGTTACCTTTTTGCGCGGAGGGGAGTCATGAAAGTTTCGCTATGGAACAGTAAAAATCTGCTATCGCCTGAGGGGCGTGAGCCGCCTCACATTCGGACAATAAAAAAGGCGGAGTTTTCATCCGCCTTTTATGTTCGACCCAATACTTTACGCCGGCTCTTTATCGCTATTCACGGCGTCCGGCTGTTTCGGTACCAGCACGGTCGGTTTGTTGTCGATGCGGGTTACCAGCAGCTGGTCAATCCGGTAGTTGTCGATATCCACCACCTCGAATTTATAGCCGGAGAATTTCACCGCATCGGTGCGTTTCGGGATCTTACGCAGCATAAACATCATAAAGCCGCCGATGGTCTCGTAGTTGCCGGACTGCGGGAATTCGTCGATATCCAGCACGCGCATGACGTCGTCAATCGGCGTACCGCCATCAATCAGCCATGAGTTCTCATCGCGAGCGACAATTTGCTCCTCCAGTCCCTGGCCGACCAGATCGCCCATCAGAGTAGTCATGACGTCGTTGAGGGTGATAATCCCCACCACCAGCGCATATTCGTTCATGATTACCGCGAAGTCTTCCCCGGCGGTTTTAAAGCTTTCCAGCGCTTCAGAGAGCGTCAGCGTATCCGGAACAATCAACGTATTGCGAATCTGTACGCCGCCGGTCAGCACCAGGCTTTGGTTCGCCAGCACGCGATTAAGCAGATCTTTAGAGTCCACGTAGCCGATGATGTGGTCGATATCTTCGTTACAGACCAGGAATTTGGAGTGCGGGTGTTCCGCCACCTTGTTCTTCAGGCTCTGCTCGTCTTCGTGCAGATCGAACCAGATGATGTTTTCACGCGAGGTCATAGACGACGGAACGGTACGCGACTCCAGCTCGAAAACGTTCTCAATCAGCTCATGTTCCTGCTTACGCAGTACCCCGGCCAGCGCGCCGGCTTCTACCACGGCGTAAATGTCGTCGGAAGTAATATCGTCTTTACGCACCATCGGTATTTTGAACAGGCGGAAGATGTTGTTAGCCATGCCGTTGAACAGCCACACCAGCGGGCGGAAGACCAGCAGGCAGAAGCGCATCGGGTTGATGATACGCAAAGCAACGGCTTCTGGCGCAATCATACCGATGCGTTTCGGGGTCAGGTCAGCGAACAGAATGAACAGGCTGGTGACCAGGGTAAAGGAGATGATAAAGCTCAATTGCTCTGAAAGCTCAGCTGACATGTACTGGCTCAGCAGGCTGTGAAACGCCGGCGAGAATGCCGCATCACCGACGATACCACCAAGAATGGCGACGGCGTTGAGGCCGATCTGTACGACGGTAAAGAATGTGCCCGGGTTTTCCTGCATTTTGAGAACGCGTTGGGCGTTCACGTTGCCGTCATCGGCCAGCAGTTTGAGTTTGATCTTACGTGAAGCTGCCAGCGAGATCTCCGATATCGAAAAAAACGCACTGACAGCGATCAGACAAAGAATAACTAAAATACTATTTAACATAGTTTATCCAGCCGTTGAGGCCAGATCCTCGGAAGGGAAGTTGATAACTCTATAGTGGAATACATAAAAAACCGGTCCGAAGGCTCTGGACCGGCTATAACACAGGGTAGTATAGCGTAAGCGACTGTAAAGCCGCCAGAGCGTTAATTATTCACCTCAGTGATAAACGCTATTATGCCTGTGGGGGCAGACAGACGCCAATGCCTCCGATACCGCAGTAGCCGTACGGATTTTTGTGCAGGTACTGCTGATGATCGTCCTCGGCGTAGTAAAACGGCTTCGCCGGAGCAATTTCCGTGGTAATTGCGCGGGTGTCGTTGGCGTCGCGCATTGCGGCCTGGAAACGTGCCAGACTGGCCTTCGCCGCCTCATCCTGTTCTGGAGTCAGCGGATAGATGGCGGAGCGATACTGGGTGCCATGGTCATTGCCCTGCTGCATACCCTGGGCCGGATCGTGGTTCTCCCAGAAAACCTGCAGCAGCTGCGCGTAGCTGATGACCTGCGGATCGTACACAATGCGTACGGCTTCGGCATGGCCGGTGTCACCGGTACAGACTTCACGGTAGGTCGGGTTCGGCGTATAGCCGCCGGTATAGCCCGCCGCGGTGCTGTAGACGCCAGGCAACTGCCAGAACAGACGCTCAACGCCCCAGAAACAGCCCATCGCGAACAGGGCAACTTCCATCCCGTCCGGGACATTGGTCATGGAGTGGCCATTGACAGCGTGGAGTGTTGCCACTGGCATAGGGGTGTTGCGTCCTGGCAGCGCATCCGCCTGGGCGACAAGATGCGTTTTATCAAATAGACTCACGGTTGGCCTCTCAAAACATAAGTCGTGGTTAAGGTTGTAACGAAGCGTGTCTTTTTACACAATAAACATGCCCGATACGTCTAGATTTAAACATAAGAATTATTTGGTTTAGCGTTTCTTTTTCAACCCTAAGTTGTTGGGGTTTTATTAAGCCGTGGAACGGCGCTTTCGTTTCCTTCGGGGGGAAACAAGGATATTCAGGAGAAAACGTGCTACAAATCCGCCAGTTATGTATCACCAGCCTTTTGCTGGTCAGCGGGGTCGCTAGCGCCGCGAGCGTGCGTTTGCAGGTTGAGGGGTTATCCGGAGAGCTGGAAAAAAACGTCCGAGCTCAACTTTCTACGATCCAGAGCGACGAAGTGACGCCGGATCGCCGCTTTCGTGCGCGCGTCGATGATGCGATTCGCGAAGGGTTGAAGGCCCTGGGATACTACGAACCGACAATCGTTTTCGACCTCCGTCCGCCGCCGAAAAAAGGCCGGCAGGTGCTGATTGCCAAAGTCACGCCAGGTGAACCGGTACGTATTGGCGGCACGGAAGTCATCCTGCGAGGCGGTGCGCGCACCGACCGTGACTATCTGGATTTGTTAAAAAAGCGCCCGGCTATCGGCACCGTCCTGGATCATGGCGATTATGACAGCTTCAAGAGCTCGCTCACCCACGTTGCGCTGCGTAAGGGCTACTTTGACAGCGAATTCATCAAAAGCCAACTTGGGGTTTCTCTCGAGCGTCATCAGGCCTTCTGGGATATCGACTACAACAGCGGCGAGCGCTACCGCTTTGGTCCGGTCACTTTTGAAGGCTCGCAAATTCGCGATGAATATCTGCAAAACCTGGTACCGTTCAAGCAGGGCGACTACTACACCTCGCAGGATCTCGCCGAACTTAACCGCCGCCTGGCGGCAACCGGCTGGTTCAGCTCCGTCGTAGTGGCGCCGCAGTTTGAAAAGTCCCGCCAGACCAAAGTTCTGCCTTTGCAGGGCGTGGTCTCCCCGCGTAAAGAGAATACCGTGGAAACCGGGGTCGGCTACTCAACCGATGTCGGGCCGCGCGTCAAAGGGACGTGGAAAAAGCCGTGGATGAACTCCTACGGGCATAGCCTGACTTCCAGCCTCAGCCTCTCCGCCCCTGAACAGCAGCTTGATTTCAGCTATAAGGTGCCGCTGTTAAAAAGCCCGCTGGAGCAATACTACCTGATGCAGGGCGGTTTTAAGCGTACGGACCTCAATGATACGAAAGCCGACTCAACGACCCTTGCGGTATCACGTTTTTGGGAAATGTCGAGCGGCTGGCAGCGCGCGCTGAATCTGCGCTGGAGCCTTGACCACTTTACCCAGGCCAACGTCACTAACACCACGATGCTTATCTATCCCGGGGTGTCGGTAAACCGTACCCGCTCCCGGGGGGGGCTGATGCCGAGCTGGGGCGACTCCCAGCGCTATTCGCTGGACTACTCCAACACCATGTGGGGCTCGGATATTAACTTCATCGTCGCCCAGGCGCAGGATGTATGGATCCGCACGCTCTACGACCGCCATCGCTTTGTGGTGCGCGGCAACCTCGGCTGGATTGAAGCCGATGACTTCAACAAAGTCCCGCCGGATCTGCGTTTCTTCGCCGGTGGCGACCGCAGTATTCGCGGCTATAAATACAAATCGATCTCACCGAAGGATGACGATGGCAAACTGATGGGGGCCTCAAAGCTGGCGACAGGTTCGCTGGAGTATCAGTACAACGTCAGCGGTAAATGGTGGGGCGCAGTCTTCGTCGACAGCGGTGAAGCGGTGAGCGACATCCGCAAAAGCGATTTTAAAACCGGCGCCGGCGTCGGCGTGCGCTGGCAGTCGCCGGTTGGCCCGATCAAGCTGGATATTGCCGCGCCGGTCGGCGATAAAGACGAACACGGTTTACAGTTTTACATCGGTCTGGGGCCTGAATTATGAGTTTATGGAAGAAGATAAGCCTCGGGGTACTGATCTTTTTGGTTCTGCTACTGGGGACGGTCGCGTTCCTGGTCGGCACGACCAGCGGCCTGCATCTGGTACTGAAGGCGGCGGACCGCTGGGTCCCGGGTCTGGAAATCGGCAAGGTGACCGGCGGCTGGCGTGACCTGACGCTGCAAAACGTGCGCTTTGCCCAGCCGGGCGTCGCGGTTACGGCCGGTCAGTTCCATCTGGCGGTCAAGCTACAGTGCCTGTGGGATAGCAGCCTGTGCGTGAACGATATTTCGCTGCGCGATATCTACGTGGCGATCGACACCAGTAAGATGCCGCCTTCTGCGCCGGTAGAAGAAGAGGACACGGGGCCGCTGAATCTTTCGACGCCGTACCCTGTTACGCTGAGCCGCATCGCGCTGCAAAACGTGAACGTCAAAATTGATAATACCGCCGTTTCGGTGCGGGACTTCTCCACCGGCCTGAACTGGCAGGAGAAGAATCTGACCCTGACGCCAACCTCGCTGCAGGGGCTGCTTATCGCGTTGCCGAAAGTGGCGAAAGTGGCGCAGGAGCAGGTGGTTGAACCGAAGATAGACCATCCGAAGCCGGAAGAAAAACCGCTCGGCGAGACGATGAAAGCGTTGTTCTCCCAGCCGGTGCTGCCGGAGATGACCGACGTTCATCTGCCGTTAAACCTGAATATCCAGTCGTTCCGCGGCGAGCAGCTGCGCGTCACTGGCGATACCGACATGACCGTCTACAGCATGCTGCTGAAAGTCAGCAGCATCGACGGGCACATGAAGCTGGATACGCTGGATATCGATTCCGATCAGGGCAAGATCAATGCCGCAGGCACCGCGCAACTGCAGGATAACTGGCCGGTAGACATCACCCTCAACAGTACGCTGAACATCGATCCGCTGAAAGGCGAAAAGGTGAAGCTGACCGTCGGCGGCGAAATGCGTAAAAAGCTGCAGATCGGCGTGGATTTAGCCGGTTCCGTGGCGATGACGCTGCGTGCCGATGCCCAGCTGGCGGAAGCCGGACTGCCGCTGAATATGGAACTGAAGAGTAAACAGCTGTACTGGCCGTTCAGCGGCGAAAAACAGTTCCAGGCCGACGATGTACTGCTGAAATTTAATGGCAAGATGACCGACTACACCATGGCGTTCAGTACCGCGGTGAAGGGGCAATCGCTGCCGCCGGCGAAAATCACCCTCAATGCTAAAGGGAACGAACGGCAGGTGAACCTCGATAAGCTGACCGTTGCGGCGCTGGAGGGGAAAACCGAACTGAAAGCGCTGCTGGACTGGCAGCAGGCTATCAGCTGGCGCGGCGAGCTAACGCTCGACGGCATCAACACCGCCAAAGAGGTACCGGACTGGCCGTCGAAGCTAAACGGGATGATTAAAACTCAGGGTAGCCTGTACGGCGGGAGCTGGCAGATGTCGGTACCGGAGCTGAAAATCACCGGTAATGTTAAGCAGAACAAGGTCGATGTCAGCGGCTCACTGCAGGGTAACAGCTACATGCAGTGGAAAATCCCCGGTCTGCACCTGGCGTTGGGTAAGAACAGCGCCGAGGTGAAGGGAGAACTGGGGGTTAAAGACCTGAACCTGGACGCCACCATCGATGCCCCCAATCTGGACAATGCGTTGCCGGGGCTGGGCGGCACGGCGAAAGGGCTGTTGAAGGTGCGTGGCACCGTTGATGCGCCGCAGCTGCTGGCGGATATCACCGCGCGTGCGCTGCGCTGGCAGGAGCTGACCGTCGCTCAGGTCAACGTCAAGGGTGACGTGAAGTCCAGCGACCAGATCGGCGGCAATCTTGATGTGCGCGTCGACCGAATCAGCCAGCCGGGCGTCAATATCAGCCTGGTGCAGCTGAATGCCAAAGGGAACGAGAAGCAACACGATCTGCAGCTGAAAGTGCAGGGCGATCCGGTTTCCGGACAGCTGTCGCTGGCGGGGAGCTTCGATCGTAAAGAGGAGCGCTGGAAAGGGACGCTGAGCAATACCCGCTTCCAGACGCCGGTAGGGCCGGTTTCCCTGACGCGCAACATTGCGCTGGATTACCGTAATCGCGAACAAAAAATCAGTATCGGGCCACACTGCTGGACTAACCCGAACGCCGAGCTGTGCGTGCCGCAGATCATTGATGCCGGCGCCAGCGGACGGGCAGTGGTGAATCTGAACCGCTTTGATCTGGCGATGCTGAAGCCGTTTATGCCGGAGGCGACCCAGGCCAGCGGCGTATTCAGCGGCAATGCGGATGTCAGCTGGGACACCACCAAAGAGGGGCTGCCGCAGGGTAAAGTGACGCTGAACGGTCGCAATGTCAAAGTCACCCAGATGGTCAACGATGCGCCGCTGCCGGTGGCCTTCGATACGTTGAATCTGACGGCGGAGCTGCATAACAACCGTGCGCAGCTCGGTTGGCTGATTCGCCTGACCAACAACGGTCAGCTGGACGGGCAGGTGCAGATTACCGACCCGCAGGGGCGCCGCAACCTCGGCGGTAATGTGAATATCAACAACTTCTCGCTGGCGATGATTAACCCGATCTTCGCCCGCGGCGAGAAGGCGGAAGGGAAGCTCAATGCGAACCTGCGCCTCGGCGGCGATCTGCAAAGCCCGCAGCTGTTTGGCCAGATGCAGTTGGGCGGTATCGATATTGACGGTAACTTTATGCCGTTCGATATGCAGCCGAGCCAGCTGGTGATGAACTTCAACGGCACCCGCTCAACGCTGCAGGGCACCGTGAATACCAAACAGGGCCAAATCAGTCTGAGCGGTAACGCCGACTGGACCCAGATTGACAACTGGCGCGCGCAGGTGGCGGCCAAAGGCAGCCGGGTTCGTATTACCGTGCCGCCGATGGTAAGGCTGGATGTTTCGCCGGATGTGGTCTTTACCGCTACCCCGAGCTTGTTTAGCCTTGATGGCAGCGTTGACGTTCCGTGGGCGCGTATCGTCGTCAACGATGTGCCGGAAAGTGCCGTTGGGGTCTCGTCTGACGAAGTGATGCTGGATAAAAATCTGCAGCCGATTAAGCAGCAGAGCGCCGGTATTCCCATCAACAGCAACCTGACGATTCACGTTGGTAACAACGTTCGTCTGAGCGCCTTCGGTCTGAAAGCGCGTCTGACCGGCGATTTGAAAGTGGCTCAGGATAAACAGGGGCTGGGACTGAACGGGCAGATTAATATCCCGGAAGGTCGCTTCCATGCCTACGGTCAGGACCTGATCGTACGTAAAGGCGAGCTGCTGTTCTCCGGTCCGCCGGATCAGCCGTTGTTGAATATCGAAGCAATTCGCAACCCGGATGCGACAGAAGACGACGTGATCGCTGGCGTTCGCGTCACCGGCTCGGCCGATCAGCCGAAAGCGGAGATTTTCTCTGACCCGGTCATGTCGCAGCAAGAAGCGCTTTCTTACCTGCTGCGAGGGCAGGGTTTAAGCAGCGGACAGAGCGATAGTGCCGCAATGACGTCAATGCTTATTGGTATGGGGGTTGCACAAAGTGGTCAGGTTGTGGGTAAAATCGGCGAGACGTTTGGCGTAAGCAATCTGGCGCTGGATACCGAGGGAGTGGGCGACTCCTCCCAGGTGGTGGTCAGCGGCTATGTACTGCCAGGTCTGCAGGTAAAATATGGGGTAGGGATCTTTGATTCCCTGGCGACGTTGACGTTACGCTATCGCCTGATGCCTAAGCTATATATGGAAGCGGTGTCTGGCGTAGACCAGGCTCTCGATTTGCTCTATCAGTTTGAGTTTTAGCAATGCGAATATTTGTTTACGGCAGTTTACGACGCAAACAAGGCAACAGCCACTGGATGACCAACGCTCAGTGGCTGGGCGATCATAGTGTCAACGATTATCAGCTGTACAGCCTGGGCCACTATCCAGGCGCGGTGCCTGGCGAAGGCACAGTACATGGTGAAGTGTATCGTATTGACGCATCAACGCTGGCCGAACTGGACGCGCTGCGCACCAAGGGCGGTGAGTACGCACGTCACCTGATCCAGACGCCTTATGGCAGCGCATGGATGTATGTCTATCAGCGCCCCGTAGAGGGCTTTACGCTGATAGAGAACGGCAACTGGTTAGACAGAGACCAGTATTAACCACGGCAACGCCACCTTCGGGTGGCGTTGTTTTTTTATGTCTGCCATTCACCCGGCACAGGTCAATGGCAGACATAAAAAACCTTTGATCGGACGACCGGCGGTCAGGTCTGCGGCACTGGCAGCGTTTGTCCCCTGGTGGCGCGTTGCTGACCGGGGCTACGGCGGGTGCGGTATTTGGTTTTGCCGCCCGGAGCGATGCCTTTGAGCATTTGTAGCCCGGGTAAGGCGTGAGCCGCCACCCGGGAAATAGCTCTGCGCCAGAAACAAAAACACCGCCCTGAGGCGGTGTTTTCGACAATCTGAGTGCGGCGGAATTACTTCTTAGCGCGCTCGAAGGAAGCAATGATTTCAGCTTTAGCCGCTTCAGCATTGTCCCAACCGTCAACTTTCACCCATTTGCCTTTTTCCAGGTCTTTGTAGTGCTCGAAGAAGTGGGTGATCTGTGCTTTCAGCAGTTCCGGCAGGTCGTTCACATCTTTGATGTGATCGTACTCTTTGCTCAGCTTGGTGTGCGGTACGGCAACCAGTTTCGCATCTTCACCGGATTCGTCGGTCATCTTCAGTACGCCAACCGGACGGCAGCGGATCACAGAGCCTGGCTCCAGCGGGTACGGCGTCGGGACCAGTACGTCAACCGGGTCGCCGTCCAGAGACAGGGTGTGGTTGATATAGCCGTAGTTGCACGGATAGAACATCGCAGTGGACATGAAGCGATCAACGAACAGCGCGCCGCTCTCTTTGTCGACTTCGTATTTGATTGGGTCTGCGTTAGCCGGGATCTCGATCACGACGTAGATGTCTTCCGGCAGATCTTTACCCGCAGGTACGTTGAGTAAGCTCATGTCTGTTTCCTTTAAAATGTATGGCAAACAAGTGCCTGGTATTATAGCCAACTCACATCGAATGTCTTGGCTTCTTTTTATTTTGCCCACCGGTAATCAGTCTGAATTTCCCCCTGAAAAACAACCTGAAAATCCATAAACATAGCCGCATCCTGAATAAAACAATGTAACCGTTTACATTGCATCTGTTTGATTTCTCAACGTGCGTAAAATATCACCTTATACGTCGGCAGATGCGAGCTGCGGGAAGCCTTATCCGCTCTCAGCTGGATTAAATCACGGTAATTAACATTTAATTTACTTTTTCGAAGTGTGATGTAACGCATTCAGTTACATCACGAGTTGTCTATAGTTTGTCCGCAGATGACGATTTAACCCAAAGTAACCCGATGAGGACCTTTTTATGTGGAAGCGCTTACTTCTTGTCACAGCAGTTTCCGCAGCTATGTCGTCTATGGCAATGGCTGCCCCTCTGACCGTAGGATTTTCGCAGGTCGGATCTGAATCCGGCTGGCGTGCGGCCGAAACCAACGTTGCGAAGGAGGAGGCCGCCAAACGCGGAATCACTCTGAAGATTGCCGACGGCCAGCAAAAACAGGAAAACCAGATTAAAGCCGTCCGCTCCTTTATCGCCCAGGGCGTCGACGCCATCTTTATCGCGCCGGTGGTGGCGACCGGCTGGGAACCGGTGTTGAAAGAGGCCAAAGAGGCCAAAATTCCGGTATTCCTGCTCGACCGCTCGATTGATGTCAAAGACAAAGATCTCTACATGACTACCGTTACCGCCAATAACGTTCTTGAAGGTCAGCTGATTGGTGACTGGCTGGTGAAAACGGTCGACGGCAAGCCGTGTAACGTGGTTGAGCTGCAGGGCACCGTTGGCGCCAGCGTGGCTATCGATCGTAAGAAAGGGTTTGCCGACGTTATCGCGAAAACGCCAAACATCAAAATTATCCGCTCTCAGTCCGGCGACTTTACCCGCAGCAAAGGCAAAGAGGTGATGGAGAGCTTTATTAAAGCGGAAAATAACGGCAAGAACATCTGCATGGTTTTTGCCCATAACGATGACATGGTTATTGGTGCTATCCAGGCCATTAAAGAAGCCGGGCTGAAACCGGGTAAAGATATCCTCACCGGCTCAATTGACGGCGTGCCGGATATTTATAAAGCGATGATGGCAGGGGAAGCGAACGCCAGCGTCGAGCTGACGCCGAATATGGCCGGCCCCGCATTTGATGCGCTGGAGAAATATAAAAAGGACGGCACGCTGCCAGAGAAGTTGACCATCACCAAATCGACGCTTTATCTCCCGGATACGGCGAAAGAAGAGCTCGAGAAGAAGAAAAACATGGGCTACTGAGGACGTCGGGAGAAGCAATAACCAGGCGATGTGGCGCATCGCCTGAATGGCTCCCCGGCCAGTGCTGGCGGTCCATCGATCCACTCCTGTCGGTCGCCCGGTCAGCGTTGTGATCGGGAACCGTCTTTCATCCCCTGAAGGTGAGACTGAATATGAACGCCGAGGTAAGCCAGGAAATCCTTCGCACGGAAGGGCTTAGCAAGTTTTTCCCCGGCGTCAAAGCGCTGGATAACGTCAATTTTAGTCTGCGGCGCGGTGAAATCATGGCGCTGCTGGGCGAAAACGGGGCGGGTAAATCCACATTGATTAAAGCCCTCACCGGCGTGTACCACGCCGATCGCGGGGCGATCTGGCTGGAGGGGCAGGAAATATCGCCGAAGAATACCGCTCATGCCCAGCAACTGGGTATCGGCACGGTTTACCAGGAGGTTAACCTGCTGCCGAACATGTCGGTGGCGGATAATCTGTTTCTCGGGCGTGAACCCCGTCGTTTTGGCCTGCTGCGGCGCAAAGAGATGGAACAGCGCGCCACCGCGCTGATGGCCTCCTACGGTTTTTCCCTCGACGTCCGCGAACCGCTGAACCGCTTTTCGGTGGCGATGCAGCAGATCGTCGCGATTTGTCGGGCCATTGACCTGTCGGCCAGAGTGCTGATCCTCGATGAACCGACCGCCAGTCTGGACACTCAGGAAGTGGAGATGCTCTTCACTCTGATGCGCCAGCTGCGCGATGATGGCGTCAGTCTGATTTTCGTCACCCACTTCCTCGATCAGGTGTATGCCGTCAGCGACCGGATTACCGTTCTGCGCAACGGCGGTTTTGTTGGCTGCCGGGAAACCCGCGAATTGCCGCAGATCGAGCTGGTGAAGATGATGCTTGGCCGTGAGCTTGAGCACAATGCTCTGCATCGCGCGGGTCGTACTTTACTGAGCGACAAACCGGTCGCCGCCTTTGAGGGCTTTGGCAAGAAAGGGGTTATTGCGCCGTTTGACCTCCAGGTTCGTCCCGGCGAGATCGTCGGCCTGGCGGGGCTGCTCGGCTCGGGGCGCACGGAAACCGCCGAGGTCATTTTCGGCATCAAACCGGCAGACAGCGGCACCGCGTGGATCAAAGGTAAAGCGCAGGGGCTGCGTTCGCCGCACCAGGCGTCAAGCCTGGGCATCGGCTTCTGTCCTGAGGATCGTAAAACCGACGGGATTATCGCCGCGGCATCGGTGCGGGAAAATATCGTCCTGGCACTGCAGGCCCAGCGTGGCTGGCTGCGGCCGATTCCGCGACGCGAGCAAAATGACATTGCCGATCGCTTTATCCGCCAGCTCGGTATTCGCACCCCCAGCGCCGAACAGCCGATCGAATTTCTCTCCGGCGGCAATCAGCAGAAGGTGCTGCTTTCTCGTTGGCTGCTGACCAAACCGCAGTTCCTGATCCTCGATGAACCGACGCGCGGGATCGATGTTGGCGCCCATGCGGAGATCATCCGTCTGATTGAAACTCTTTGCGCCGATGGTCTGGCGCTGCTGGTGATCTCCTCGGAGCTGGAAGAGCTGGTGGGCTATGCCGATCGGGTGATTATCATGCGCGATCGTAAGCAGGTCGCGGAGATCCCGCTAGCCGAGCTTTCTGTCCCGGCGATCATGAACGCTATTGCGGCATAAGGAGTAACCCATGATGCCTCGATCAGTTCCCCAAACCGGCCAGCCAAAGCGGCGCTTCAGCTGGCCAAAAGGTATGCCGCAAATTATCGCCCTGATCCTCGTGCTGGTGGTGGATAGCTTCGTGGCGCCGCACTTCTTTCAGATTGTGTTACAGGACGGGCGTCTGTTCGGCAGTCCGATTGATATTCTCAACCGCGCGGCGCCGGTGGCGCTGCTGGCGATAGGCATGACGCTGGTGATTGCCACCGGCGGAATCGATCTGTCGGTTGGCGCGGTGATGGCGATTGCCGGCGCGACAGCGGCCTCGATGACCGTTGCCGGACACAGTCTGCCAGTGGTGCTGTTGGCCTCCCTGGCGGCGGGGGCGCTGGCGGGCTTATGGAACGGTATTCTGGTCGCGATCCTGAAGATCCAGCCTTTTGTGGCCACGCTGATTCTGATGGTAGCCGGACGCGGCGTCGCGCAGCTGATTACCTCCGGACAGATCGTGACCTTCGATTCACCGCACCTGGCCTGGCTCGGGAGCGGTTCGCTGCTGCTACTGCCGACGCCGGTGCTGATCGCGGCCGCGACGTTGCTGCTGTTTTGGCTGTTCACCCGTAAAACGGCGCTGGGGATGTTTATCGAAGCGGTGGGGATCAACATTCGGGCAGCGAAAAACGCCGGAGTGAATACCCGGATTGTGGTGATGCTGGCCTACGTGCTGAGCGGTATCTGTGCGGCGATTGCCGGGATCATCGTGGCGGCAGACATTCGCGGTGCCGATGCCAATAACGCCGGGCTGTGGCTGGAGCTGGATGCCATCCTGGCGGTGGTGATCGGCGGTGGATCGCTGATGGGCGGGCGCTTTAACCTGCTACTGTCGGTGGTCGGGGCCCTGATTATCCAGGGAATGAATACCGGGATCCTGCTGTCGGGCTTCCCGCCGGAGATGAATCAGGTGGTGAAGGCGGTGGTGGTTCTGTGCGTATTGATCGTCCAGTCGCCGCGCTTTATTGGCTTACTGAAAGGGGTACGCGGCCATGATAAAACGTAATTTACCGTTGATGATCACCCTGGCCGTCTTTGTGCTGGGCTATCTGTACTGCCTGACCCAGTTTCCCGGCTTTGCTTCGACGCGGGTTATCTGCAACATTCTGACTGACAACGCCTTTCTTGGCATCATTGCCGTCGGGATGACCTTCGTGATCCTCTCCGGCGGGATCGATCTTTCGGTCGGGTCGGTTATCGCCTTCACCGGCGTGTTTCTGGCGAAGGCGATAGGGGCCTGGGGCATTGAGCCGCTGCTGGCGTTCCCGCTGGTGCTGGCGATGGGCTGCGCGTTTGGCGCGCTGATGGGCTGGCTAATTGATGCGCTGAAAATCCCGGCGTTTATTATTACCCTCGCCGGGATGTTTTTTCTGCGTGGCGTCAGCTATCTGGTGTCCGAAGAGTCGATTCCTATCGATCATCCGCTGTATGACACCCTCTCCGGACTGGCGTGGACGATTCCCGGCGGCGGGCGTCTGAGCGCAATGGGGCTGCTGATGCTGCTGGTGGTGGTGGCGGGTATCTTGATGGCCCATCGCACCCGCTTTGGCAACCAGGTGTACGCCATCGGCGGCAGCGCGGTTTCGGCGAACCTGATGGGCATTTCGACCCGCAGTACGACCATTCGAATTTATATGCTCTCCACCGGGCTGGCGACGCTGGCGGGGATCGTGTTTTCTGTCTATACCCAGGCCGGGTATGCCCTCGCCGGCGTTGGCGTGGAGCTGGATGCGATTGCATCGGTGGTGATTGGCGGCACGCTGTTGAGCGGCGGCGTCGGGACGGTGCTGGGAACGCTGTTCGGGGTGGCGATTCAGGGGCTGATTCAGACCTACATTAACTTCGACGGCACCCTGAGCTCATGGTGGACAAAAATTGCCATCGGGATTTTGCTGTTTGTTTTTATCGCGTTGCAGCGAGGTCTGACGGTGTTGTGGGAAAACCGGCAGAACTCCCCGGTTACCCGGGTGAGCGGAGCGGCGCATCGTTAGCGGAAAATTCCCCTCCCGGGCGGGAGGGGAAGGGAAGCGTTATGCGTCCGGGAACTCTTTAATGAAGTTCTCGACGTCTTCAACCATATGGTTGTTGCCGACGAAGAAAGAACGACGCTGGTGCAGGCTGGTTGGGATGATATCGAGAATACGCTCTTTACCATCGCTGGCTTTACCGCCCGCCTGTTCCGCGAGGAACGCCATCGGGTTGCATTCGTACAGCAGGCGCAGCTTACCGTCCGGGTGGCTGGCGGTGCTCGGATACAGATAGATGCCGCCTTTCAGCAGGTTGCGGTGAAAATCCGCCACCAGCGAGCCGATATAGCGCGAGGTGTATGGGCGCTGGGTTGCGGTATCTTCTTCCTGGCAGAACTTGATGTACTTCTTCACCCCCATCGGGAACTTGATGTAGTTACCTTCGTTAATGGAGTAGGTGTTGCCTTTCTCCGGGAAGCGCATGCGCTCCTGAGAGAGGCAGAAAACGCCAAGAGAAGGATCGTAGGTGAAGGCATGTACGCCGCAGCCGGTTGTATAGACCAGCATGGTGGAAGAGCCGTAAACCACATAGCCTGCCGCGACTTGCTTGCTGCCCGGCTGCAGGAAATCTTCAACGGTGACCGGTGTTCCAACCGGAGTTATGCGACGGTAGATGGAGAAGATAGTCCCGACGGAGACGTTAACGTCGATGTTAGAGGAGCCATCCAGAGGGTCCATGAGCACCACGTACTTCGCGTGTTCACAGCCTTCAAAGACGACGATCTCATCTTCTTCTTCGGAGGCAATCCCTGCCACGATATCGCGCGCTCGCAGTGCAGCTTTCAATTTTTCATTGGCGAACAGGTCGAGTTTTTGCTGTACCTCACCCTGGACGTTTTCAGCACCGCTGGCACCCAGGATATCGACCAGACCGGCCTTGTTGATATCGCGGTGGATGATCTTGGCGCCTAACTTTATCGCCGACAACAAAGCAGTAAGCTCGCCGGTTGCGTGGGAGAACTCGTGTTGCTTTTCGACAATAAATTCACCTAACGTTTTCATAACCCGTTCCCTGCATGTTTATGTGAAGTAAAACGAACGCAACAATCTTAACAAAGAATAAAAAAAATACGCACAGGTGAATCGCGCCAGCAAAAAACGGATTCGCCTGAAATGCATTTCTATGATGCCGTACATATGGGTAAAATGTGCCCCAGATTAAAAAGGGAAACGACGAATGCGCATTCATATTTTAGGTATCTGTGGCACGTTTATGGGAGGACTGGCGATGCTGGCTCGTTCTCTCGGTCATGAGGTAACGGGGTCGGATGCTAACGTCTATCCGCCAATGAGTACCCTGCTGGAAAACCAGGGCATCGATTTAATTCAAGGCTATGATGCCAGCCAGCTGGAACCCCGGCCGGACCTGGTTATCATCGGTAATGCGATGACTCGCGGCAATCCGTGCGTCGAAGCGGTACTGGAAAATAACATTCCGTATATGTCCGGCCCGCAGTGGCTGCATGATTTCGTCCTGCGCGATCGCTGGGTTCTGGCGGTTGCCGGTACCCACGGGAAAACCACCACCGCGGGAATGGCGACATGGATCCTTGAAGCCTGCGGCTATAAGCCAGGCTTTGTGATCGGCGGCGTACCGGGTAACTTCGAGGTTTCCGCTCGCCTGGGCGACAGCCCGTTCTTCGTTATCGAAGCCGATGAGTACGACTGTGCCTTCTTCGATAAACGTTCCAAATTTGTCCACTACTGCCCGCGTACGCTGATCCTCAATAACCTTGAGTTCGATCATGCGGATATCTTTGACGACCTGAAAGCGATTCAGAAACAGTTCCATCATCTGGTACGTATTGTGCCGGGCAAAGGCAAAATTATCCTGCCGGAAAATGACATCAATCTGAAACAGACGATGGCGATGGGCTGCTGGAGCGAGCAGGAGCTGGTGGGTGAGCAGGGCCACTGGCAGGCGAAGAAGCTGAACGCCGATGCCTCGCAGTGGGAAGTCTGGCTGGACGGCGAGAAAGCCGGGGAAGTGAAATGGGATCTGGTCGGCGAACACAACATGCATAACGGCCTGATGGCGATTGCCGCGGCGCGTCATGTTGGCGTGCTGCCAGCCGATGCCGCCAACGCGCTGGGTGGTTTTATCAACGCCCGCCGCCGCCTTGAGCTGCGCGGCGAAGCCAACGGCGTGACCGTGTATGACGATTTCGCCCATCATCCGACGGCTATCCTGGCGACGCTGCAGGCGCTGCGCGGGAAAGTCGGCGGAACCGCGCGGATCCTCGCGGTACTGGAACCGCGCTCCAACACCATGAAAATGGGGGTGTGCAAAGACGATCTGGCGCCGTCCCTGGGCCGTGCCGACGAAGTGTTCCTGCTGCAGCCGCAGCACATTCCGTGGCAGGTTGCTGAAGTGGCGGACGCCTGCGTGCAGCCTGCGCACTGGAGCGCCGATGTCGATGTCCTGGCCGATATGGTGGTCAAAACCGCACACCCGGGCGATCATATCCTGGTGATGAGCAACGGCGGCTTTGGCGGTATTCACCAGAAGCTGCTCGATAAGTTGGCCAGCAAAGCCGCCGCAGCGGAATAACTGCGCGGCCTGTTCCGTTCTGCCCTCCGCACGAGGGCAGATCTCCTTTTGTGACTCTGGATTTGTCATGCTCACAGCGAAAAAAATCACCGCTATCGACTCGGTTTATTTTTCTGCCGTGGATGCGCTCTACGTCAAAGCGTTTCCGTGGCATGAACAGCGAGAACTGGGGGCAAAGCAGCAGGCGCTGCGCGATCCGCACTATGCGCTGGAAGCGTGGTTTGACGGGGACCTCTTTATTGGCCTGAGCGGTTGCTGGCAGTTTACCGGCTACAGCTATATTGAACATCTGGCGATCGACGATACGCTGCGCTCTCGCGGCTATGGTAAACGCCTGCTGGCCGGGATCCTTGAACGCGCGCCGTTGACCATTCTGGAAATCGATCCGTTAACCAGCGACATTGCCCATAAGCGGCTGCGTTTTTATGAAACGATGGGCTTTCGCGCCAGTTCATGGCCGCATACTCATCCTACCTATCATGCCGGCATCGCCGATCATGAATTGCTGGTGCTGGGCTACCCCCAGGCGGTTGATGAAGCGCAGTATCGGCGTTTTGCTGAGGATTTACGTCAGGTGGTGATGGCTCAGGCAGGTTGCCCGGGTCCGACGCGTTGGCCGCAACCCGGGGCAGGCTTAAGGCGCTAAATTACTCCTTCGCGATAGGCGTTTCGTCCTCTGTCACTTTAGTATCACCCTGAATTGCGGCAATTTTCTTCTCAACGTCGGCAACCTGTTCGCTGCTGTGCAGCAGTGTATAGGTCAGGTCAAACTGCGTGCTGGCTCCTGGCTGAAGCTGTTTCACGCGTTTCTGTTCGCGCTCAATGGTGACCGGATAGGCGTAGCTGGTGCCCGGCTCAATACCGGTGACATAGCCCTGTTTTTCCGTATCGGTATTTTTCCACAGCGTCAGCACCGGTAGCTGGCGGGTATCGAACTGGATGGATGCTCCTTTATCTCCCGCCTTGTTGACCACTGCGGCCAGGGTCTGGTGGTTGTCATCCGCCAGCGGTTGAATATTGAATACCATCTCGTCGAAACCTTTGGTCGGGCCGGCGTAGGTTTGCCAGGTTTTCAAACCCGCTTTGGCATAGTCGTTGAACGGACTGATGCTGGATATCGGCGCCAGGAAGCGGGCGCCCTCTTCGAGGATCGGTTTGCCAAAGTTGCTGTGATAGATAATTTGATAGTCATGCGGGTAATCCGCATGGTTGGTTAAGACATCATGCAGGCTGAAGCTGTTGCTACCGGGGACATAGCGCAACTCGGTCATGGTCTGCAAATCGGCTTTTTTGAAGGTGCTCTCTTTCACCAGCCCGCGAATACGGATCTCATACGGGGCGGTATCCGCCACTTCGACTTCCACCTGCGATGCCGGCGTATTCCCGGCTTTACCGTGCAGAGTATACATTTGCCCGTCAGCAGTGACCGGGTGGCCGGTCCACTCATAGCCGCAGCGCACCATCATCTCATTGAAACCTTCCAGCCAGCCCAGTCCATTTCGGCTTTCGAGGTTGATAAAGGCCGGGTTGACGATCTCTTTCACCGGTGAATCCCAGCCCATTCGCGTGCCGAAACCTTCGATTTTCAGCAGGTTCATGCCGCGGGTCGGGCTGAGGGCGATAGTCAGGCCATCTTTACTGCGGATAACGAGAATTTTACTGCCTTCTTGTTTGCCGCCGTGGAGGACTTTTTGCTCAATGCTGAAATCGCGATCTTTTATCTTCAGCTGATCGCTCGTTATCTGCCAGTTTCCTTTTTCAGTGCCGCTTTCAGCGCTTGTCAGCACCCATGTTTTCGCCGCTACCTGACCGGAAATAAGCATGGAAATGGCCGTCAAAATCAGAGTTTTTTTCATTTTTTATCCCTTTTGCTGAATCGATTGTGTTTCCGATGAAGGGAATCTAATTGCAAGTGGCTGATGAAAACGTGAAGTGCCTCACCTGGTGAGTAAATGCGCATTTTTAAACTTTTAAATGCGAGAAAGATCGCTTTTTATAAGCAACAGACAATTAATTAGACTTTAAATATGTGAAATTAAACACTATTAGCTTTAACGATTCAGCTTTTGGCTGGTAAAGACCGACCGACCGACCGACCGACTGACCGACTGACCGACTGACCGGCAGAGCAGAGCAGGGCAGAGCAAAGCAGGACGGGAATCGGCAATAAAGGTGGGGAGTGCGTAGAGAGCGGATATTCCCGGCGAGGCTATCGCTTGCCGGGCTACAGGTACAGCGTTATCCGGTAGCCCGGACAGGCGCAAAGCGCCGCCTCCGGGAAAATCTGGCGGGTAAACGCGGAGTTAGCTTTCGCCTTCAGCCAGTTCACGCAGATACTGGAAGATCAGGCGCGCGGATTTCGGCGGCTTGTTGCCTTCTTTCTCTTTTTTGGCGTTACGGATAAGCGAACGCAGCTGCTGACGATCGGCGTCAGGCCACAGGTTTAACACTTCCGGTACCGCATCATCGCCTTCTTCAATCAGACGATCGCGAATCATTTCCAGCTTATGAAACAGCGCAACCTGCTGGTTGTGACGGTTCTTCAGCTTGTCTAACGCCTGGCGAATCGGATCGACATCGCGGCTGCGCAGCATTTTACCAATCAGCTGCATCTGGCGGCGGCGACCTTCTTTCTTGATACGCTGGGCGAGTTCAATGGCGTCGCGCAGGTCGCTATCGAGCGGGATTTTATCCAGCGCGTTTTTTCCCAGCTCAACCATTTCGGCGCCAAGACGCTTCAGTTCTTCCGCGTCACGTTTAATTTCACTTTTACTGACCCAGATAATTTCATCGTCTTCATCTTCAACGTCATCACCGGGCACGTCGTCGAGCCAGTCATCGGGCTGCTTAGTCATCTCAGGCTCCTTAAAAAAAGAGGCTAATGTTACCAGTTAAGGCGCGCACTGAAAAACGGTTCTCTGTTAGACTTCACTTAACACCTTCCTACATTATGGCATTAGCGATGAAAGTCATCTCTCAAGTTGCACAACAGCGCAAGACGCTGGAAGAGGCCGTGACCACGGCGCTGGAACTGGCGGCAGGCAAATCAGACGGTGCGGAAGTCTCCGTCAGCAAAACCACTGGCATCAGCGTCAGCACCCGCTACGGCGAGGTGGAGAACGTAGAATTTAATAGCGATGGTGCGTTAGGCATCACCGTTTATCATCAGAACCGCAAGGGAAGCGCCTCTTCAACCGATCTGAGTCCGCAGGCGATTGCCCGCACGGTGCAGGCGGCGCTGGATATTGCCCGCTATACCTCCCCGGATCCGTTTGCCGGCGTGGCGGATAAAGAGCTGCTGGCCTTTGACGCCCCGGATCTTGACCTGTTCCATCCGGCGGAAGTGACCCCGGATCAGGCAATCGAACTGGCCGCCCGCGCGGAACAGGTCGCCCTGCAGGCGGATAAACGCATTACCAATACCGAAGGCGGCAGCTTCAATAGCCACTACGGCATTAAAGTGTTCGGCAACAGCCACGGCATGTTGCAGAGCTACTGCTCAACCCGCCATTCGCTCTCCAGCTGCGTTATCGCGGAAGAGAACGGCGATATGGAGCGCGATTACGCTTACACCATTGGCCGTGCGCTCGAGGATTTGCATACCCCGGAGTGGGTCGGTGACGAATGTGCCCGCCGCACCCTGTCGCGCCTGGCGCCGCGTAAACTCTCGACGATGAAAGCGCCGGTTATCTTTGCCAACGAAGTCGCCACCGGGCTGTTTGGTCACCTGGTCGGCGCTATCGCCGGCGGCGCGGTCTATCGCAAATCGACTTTCCTGCTCGACTCCCTCGGCCAGCAGATTTTGCCGGAGTGGCTGACGATTGAAGAGCATCCGCATCTGCTGAAAGGGCTGGCCTCGACGCCGTTCGACAGCGAAGGCGTGCGCACAGAACGTCGTGACATTATTAAAGACGGCGTGCTGACGCAGTGGCTGCTGACCAACTACTCGGCGCGCAAGCTGGGGATGAAGAGCACCGGGCACGCGGGCGGCATCCATAACTGGCGGATTAATGGCCGCGGTCTGAGTTTTGAAAAGTTGCTTAAAGAGATGGGCACCGGACTTGTCGTCACCGAATTGATGGGGCAGGGTGTCAGTGGCGTGACCGGCGATTATTCGCGCGGCGCTTCTGGCTTCTGGGTTGAGAATGGTGAAATTCAGTATCCGGTAAGCGAAATTACCATCGCAGGCAATTTGAAAGATATGTGGCGTAATATCGTGACCGTGGGTGACGATATCGAAACGCGCAGCAATATTCAGTGCGGTTCCGTGCTGTTGCCTGAGATGAAAATCGCCGGACAGTAATAGCGGATTATCCCCACTATTCAAGATGCAGTTTGCAGAATAACCTGTACAGAAGGGCGCTCCCTGCGGCGCCCGTTTGCTTAAATAATAAAAAAGGATGTGAGCAATGCGTAAAAAACTGTTAGCAATGCTGGCCGTCTCCGCCCTTACGATGGGGTCTGTTTCGGCGTTCGCCGCTGAACTGGGCGAAGATATGGACACTATCGCGCAAAACCTGCAGGTGGTGCAGAAGACCTCCGATGCGGGCGAACTGAAAGCGGCATTGACCAAGATGCGCGGTGCCGCCGTGGATGCGCAGAAAGCTACCCCGCAGAAGCTGGAAGGCAAAGCGGCGGACAGTGCGGAAATGAAAGACTATCGTCACGGTCTGGATATTCTGATTGGTCAGATTGACGGTGCGCTGAAGCTGGCGGAGGAAGGTAAAGTGAAAGAGGCGCAGGCTGCCGCTGAAGGGTTCAAAACAACCCGTAATACCTACCATCAGAAATACCGTTAAGCCCCGTTTCAGGAGGTATCAGCCGATGCCTCCTGCTCGTTTCCTGTCATAAAACCCCGTCGACATCACACTTTTCCTTTTTTCTTCTACGGTTATTCGACCTCTTCTTCCCGCTGGAACCACGATTGACCTGTGATGCACATCACGTAATTTCGCCGAAAATGCCACTTTCACGGCAATTATGTGCATTGGATCACGCAGCCCGTCCGCCTTTCCACTTCGAAGTGGAAAACAACTCGCTACAAACTCCTTTCCCCCGGCGCTAGTTTTATCCCCAGAGACATCAACGGGGTAACACAAGTGAATAACGGAGCGGTAATAAACGACGTAGGGGAACAGGCAAAGCAAACGGAGCAGCTGGCTGAGAAGATGCTGCCACGGGTTTATGCACTGTTAAGCCGTCGCAATATCATCCCCAACGCCGTCCAGGAGCAGATGCTGACTTCCCACGTGCGGGCAATGGCCCACCGGTCGATTAGCGGCGAGCCGCTGCCGGAAGTGGATGCCAGCCTGTTTGAAGAAATTTCAGAAGATTCAATGATGCTTGCCCGCGAAGTGGTCGCGGAATTCGGCAACCTGCCAGAAGAAGAGTCCTGGCTGCTGTCCGTCCACTTCGAAGTAGCAAAAGACAACCTGTAAGGAGTAACAAATGGAACAGATTACCGTAGTGATTGGCGACCGCCTGGGTAAAGGGCAAAAAGTGGCCGCTGGCGCGGAAAAAGCCGGTGCTCGTGCTGTTGTTGTACCGGGTGTTGCCGCTGATATGAAGCTGGGCGACATGATGAAAGCAGAAAACGCCACCTTCGGCATCTCCTTCTGCGGCAGCGGCGGCGCAGGCGCCATCACTGCGCAGAACAAGCACGGCTACAAGGCTAAATATGGCATGCGCTCCGTTGACGAAGGCGTGACCGCTATCAACGAAGGCTACAACGTTCTGGGTTTCGGCTTTATGGATAAAGAAGAGCTGGGCGAGCGCCTGGTGGAAGCCTGGAAAAAGAAATACGGCGCGTGAGCATGAAAGAGCAATTCACCACGACGGTGAGCGTGAAGGGGAAAGGCGAAAGCAAAACACGGGCCTTCTCCGACGCCCTGAACCATGTACAGGCCGCGGTGATGAAAACTTCACCGCATATCTTACTGCGTATTGAGCCACAGGATGTGAAGGTTGTTCGTGCGCATGAAGCGACGCGCAAAGAAGCGTTTCTGTTCTTCTTTTTGCGTCGTGAACGACGGACCTACAGCGTGGAGCTGGATGTCACCGTCAACGTGACCGCTATCAATGTCGATAAAGTGGATTTCGTCACGCAAACCTGAATTTCATCATAGGGTTAAACTATGTTCCTGATAATTTTAATAAAATCGCTCATTATCGGCGGCCTGGTCGGCGTCGGAGTGGGCGCCGGAGCGGCACGCATGTTTCATGCGCCTACCACCCAGGGGATGGGGGCGTTTCGTACTCTGGGCGAGCTGAATTCCTGCGAAGGCGATCCGGCTTCCCACTTCTCCTTTGGTCTGGGCTTCTTCTTTAACGCCTGGGCCTCTTCCGTTGCAGCAGGTTCATTCACCCAGGATGTCGATCACCGCATTATCCCGAACTGGGGCGCCGCGGCATTGATGTTGAAAAACCGTAACGTCGGCGAAACGCTGCACGATCCGAAGAAGATGGCGATTGCCTGCGGCATCATCGGCATGCTGGTGGTCTCCTTCTTAAACCTGACCGCCTCTTCCGTACCGGAAGCGCTGCAGGTCACCGCGGTGAAGGTGCTGGTCCCGGCGGCTAACCTGCTGGTTAACACCGTGATGCCGGTAATCTTCTGGCTGGCGGCCATCGACGCCGGTAAAAAATCGGGCTTTTGGGCCACTATTTTCGGCGGCGCGGCGCAGCTGATTATGGGTAACGCCGTGCCGGGTCTGGTACTGGGCATTCTGATCGGTAAGGGCGTTGAAGAGAGCGGCTGGAACCGCGTCACCAAAGTGATGATGTCCGCCATTATTGCGCTGTTTGTCCTGAGCGCCTTCTTCCGCGGCTTTGATATCAAGACGCTGGAATCCTTCCATCTGACCGTGCCGAACTGGCTGGATCTGATCCACAACTCGCTCAGCGGCAAATAACAGGAGCCTCGAAATGGAACAGAATAAAGGTTTTTGGTATGCCGACTGGTCGTTTCCGATCTTTGTTGGTCTGCTCTCCTCCGGTGTTTTCGCCGGGACCCATATGTACTACCTCTACGGCATCGGCGCGTTTAACGAAGTGGCCTTCGTGGCCATGCTGAAAGCGGGCATTGATACCGGGGCTTATGGCGCGGTGGCCGCGTTCGGCGCCAGCTTCCTCTTCGCCCGTATTATCGAAGGCTCGCTGGTGGGGATCCTCGATATCGGCGGCGCGATTCAGACCGGTATCGGCCTTGGCGTGCCGGCGCTGCTGCTCGGGGCCGGTTTTGTCTTCCCGGTGGCGAACTTTGCCGCTTCGCTGGCGACCGGCCTCGCGCTGGGGCTGGCGGTGGGTTACATCATCATTCTGGCGCGTAAGTTCACCATCAATCAGAGCGACTCCACCTACGGCGCCGACGTGATGATGGGGGCCGGTAACGCCTCCGGCCGCTTCCTCGGGCCGTTGATTATCCTCAGCGCCATGACCGCCTCGATTCCTATCGGTATCGGTTCTCTGGTTGGAGCACTGCTGTTTTACATCTGGCAGAAGCCGATCACCGGCGGCGCCATTCTCGGCGCGATGATTCTGGGATCCCTTTTCCCGATTGCTATTGGTTAAGTCCTGCGGGCGCTCAGGCGCCCGCTTTACCAGGAGAGACCCATGTTTGATTTACTCCTGCGCGGTGCGCGCCTCGTCGACGATACCCTGACCGATATCGCCATCCAGGACGGCAAAATTGCCGCGCTGGGCGAGATTAGCGCGTCAGCGCGTAAAACAGTGACGCTGGACGGGCGTTATTACGTGAGCGCCGGCTGGATTGATTCCCACGTTCACTGCTACCCGAAGTCACCGATTTATCATGACCAGCCGGACAGCATCGGTATCGCCACCGGCGTCACTACCGTGATTGATGCCGGCAGCACCGGTGCGGACGACATCGATGATTTTTATCAGCTAACCCGCGCAGCGGCCACCGACGTTTATGCGCTGCTCAATATCTCCCGCGTCGGGCTGATCGCCCAGAACGAACTGGCCAACATGGCCAACATTGACGCGGATGCGGTGAAGCAGGCGGTCACACGCCACCCGGATTTTATCGTCGGCCTGAAGGCGCGCATGAGCAGCAGCGTGGTTGGCGAGAACGGGATTACGCCGCTGGAGCGGGCGAAGACCATTCAGCAGGAAAACGGCGATCTGCCGCTGATGGTGCATATCGGCAATAATCCGCCGAACCTCGATGAAATCGCCGAACGGCTCAGCGCAGGCGACATCATTACCCACTGCTATAACGGCAAACCGAATCGCATTCTGACGCCGGAAGGCGAGCTGCGCGCCTCGATTACCCGCGCGCTACAGCGTGGCGTGCGCCTTGATGTTGGCCACGGTACCGCCAGCTTCAGCTTCGAAGTGGCGCGACGGGCCATCGCGCTGGGCATTCTGCCGCACAGCATCAGTTCCGATATTTACTGCCGCAACCGCATCGACGGGCCGGTTCGCTCGCTGGCGCTGGTGATGTCAAAGTTCCTCGCCATCGGCATGACGCTGCCGCAGGTCATTGACTGTGTCACCGTGAATGCCGCCCTGGGGCTGCGCCTGAAGAGCAAAGGGCAGCTGACCGTGGGCTATGATGCCGATTTAACGCTGTTTACCGTGCAGCATGCGCCGACGTTACTGGTCGACGCGGAAAAAGAGAGCCTGCAGGCTGACAATATTCTGGTGCCGCTTGCCGCGATTCGCGCGGGCAAGGGCTATCTGACCGAACAAGGGAGCGCGGAAAATGCCTTCGATTTTTGAAAAATACCACCTCAAGCAAGTCATCAATACCTCCGGCCGCATGACGGCGTTAGGGGTCTCCACTCCACGTCCGGAAGTGGTGGAGGCGGTGATGAGCGGCATGAATCACTACTTCGAAATCAAAGACCTGGTGAATAAAACCGGCGAATACATTGCGCAGCTGCTGGACGTGGAAGGGGCGACCGTCGTCTCCTGCGCCTCGGCGGGGATCGCCCAGTCGGTGGCGGCGGTGCTGGTAAAAGACAGCAGCTGGCTGCTGGAAAACCTGCACGTTACGCCGATTGAAAACAATGAGATCGTGCTGCCGAAAGGCCACAACGTTAACTTTGGCGCGCCGGTGGGCTCGATGGTCGCGCTGGGCGGTGGCAAGCTGGTGGAAGCGGGCTATGCCAACGAATGTTCCGCTGACCAGCTGGCAGCGGCGATCACTCCGCGTACGGCGGCGATTCTGTATATCAAATCCCACCACTGCGTGCAGAAAAGCATGCTCAGCGTCGAGCAGGCGGTGGTGGTGGCGCGTAAACATAACCTGCCGCTGATCGTCGATGCGGCGGCGGAAGAAGACCTGCAATGCTACTACCGTGCCGGTGCTGACCTGGTGATTTACAGCGGTGCGAAAGCGATTGAAGGGCCAACCAGCGGTCTGGTGGTGGGGAAAACTCAGTACGTTGAGTGGGTGAAACGCCAGTCGGCGGGGATTGGCCGGGCGATGAAGGTGGGTAAAGAGGGGATCCTCGGTCTGACCTGCGCGATTGAACACTATCTGCTGGCGCGTAAAGAGAGCGGCGATGAGATGGTCGCTAAAATGACGCCGTTCATTAACCAGCTCAATACCCTCAACGGCGTTACCGCCCGGGTGGTCTGGGACAGCGCCGGCCGCGACATCGCCCGTGCGGAAATCAAATTTGATGAAACCGTCACCGGTATCGCCACCGGCGAACTGGTCGACGCGCTGAAACAGGGCGAATACGCCATCTACTTCCGCGGCTACAAGGCCAACGAAGGCATTATTGAAGCCGATGTTCGCAGCGTGAACGCGCAACAGCTGGAGATTGTCTCTCGTCGCATCGCCGAGGTTCTGAACAAGGAGAAAAACGCATGAAACTGACCCCTAATTTTTACCGTGACCGCGTCTGCCTGAACGTCCTGGCGGGCAGCAAAGACAACGCCCGCGAAATCTATGAGGCGGCGGAAGGTCACGTCCTGGTTGGCGTGCTCTCCAAAAACTATCCGGACGTGGCGAGCGCGGTGGCGGATATGCGTGAATATGCTCAGCTCATCGATAACGCGCTCTCGGTAGGGCTGGGCGCGGGCGATCCGAATCAGTCGGCGATGGTCAGCGAAATCTCGCGTCAGGTACAGCCGCAGCACGTTAATCAGGTGTTCACCGGCGTCGGCGCCAGCCGTGCGCTGCTTGGGCAGAACCAGACCGTGGTCAACGGTCTGGTGTCGCCGACCGGCACGCCGGGGATGGTTAAGATCTCGACCGGCCCGCTGAGCAGCGGCGCAGCGGACGGAATTGTGCCGCTGGAAACCGCCATTGCCCTGCTGAAGGACATGGGCGGCAGTTCAATCAAATACTTCCCGATGGGCGGCCTGAAACACCGCGATGAGTTCGTTGCGGTGGCGCAGGCCTGCGCCCGCCATGATTTCTGGCTGGAGCCGACCGGCGGCATCGATCTGGACAACTACAGCGAAATCCTGCAGATCGCGCTGGACGCGGGGGTCAGCAAAATTATTCCGCACATTTATAGCTCGATTATTGATAAAGCCAGCGGCAATACCCGCCCGGCGGACGTTCGCCAGCTGCTGGAGATGACCAAAGCGCTCGTCAAATAGGTTTGCTGTCCCCGCCGCACGCGTTGCTCTGCGAGAGACGCGTGCGGAACCCCCCATCGAACCATCAAGGAGTCACTATGCCCACCGCTCGTCACCTGCTTGCTGCTTCACTTTCTCTGCTGGCCGCTACCGCCTGCGCGCAAACGCATTATGCCTGGGTCGGAACCTACAACCCGAATGGCGAAGGTCTCTACCGGTTTACCGTCGACGCTAAAACCGGCGCGCTGCGCGATAAGGCCCTGGTCAGCTCGTTGCCGAACGTGGCCCAACTCACCGTGTCGCGGGACGGTAAAACTCTGTATGCCGCCAGCGAAGTCGAAAAGGGGGTGGTGCAGGCGTGGCGGATTGAAGCCAACGGTGAGCTGACCGATCTCAATCAGGTCTCTTCTCTGGGGGCCGGGCCGGTCTATCTGTCGCTGACGCCGGACGGTCGTCATCTGCTAGTGGCGAACTATGTCAGCGGAACGGTGGCAGTGCTGCCGATCAAAGACGATGGCAGCCTCGGCGAGGCGGTCGATAGCCATCAGGATCAGGGCCCTGCCGGCGCAGAGCGGCCGGCCGCGGCGGTCGAGGGGAGCTTTGCCATCAGCGATCATAACGGCCCTCATGCCCATATGATCGCCGCCGATCCGAGCGGGAAATATGTTTATTCTACCGATCTGGGGCTGGATCGGATCTATCAGTACCGGATCGACAATAGCAGCGGCAAGCTCACGCCGAACGATCCGCCGTTTATCGCCGCCTCTTCTGCCGGCGCCGGGCCGCGTCATTTTGTCTTTACGCCGAAAGGGGACGGCCTGTGGCTGATTAATGAAGAATCCTCGACGCTGACGTTCTATCATATTGATAAGAAAAGCGGGCTGCTGCGCGAAGGCAAAACGGTTTCCGCACTGCCGAAGGGCTACAAAGGCACCAGCTTTGCCGCCGGACTGGTCCTCAGCGCCGATGGTAAACAGCTGTATGTCGCCAATCGCCTGCATAACAGCATCGCGCATTTTAGCGTGCTGGCCGACGGCAGCCTGAGCCATCAGGAGGATATCTGGACCCGCGGCGACTACCCGCGGACGTTGACGCTGGATAATCAGGGGCAGTGGCTGTACGTCATGAACCAGCGTAGCGATAATATCACCCGTTTTAGCGTGGCGCCGCAGAGCGGCAAGCTGACTTTTGCCCCGGACTACACTCCGGTAGGCAGTCCATCACAGATGGTGATATCCGCTCAACCTTGAGCCGTAAGATGAAGGAACTGACATGCGATTTCCCAACCACCGTTTAGCGCAACTGTTTACTTTGCTGCAAAACGAAACGCTGCCGCAGGATGAGCTGGCGCAGCGGCTGTCGGTTTCTACTCGTACCGTGCGCGCCGACATTACCGCGCTTAACGCGTTGTTAGTGGAGTATGGCGCGCAATTCATGCTCACTCGCGGCAGCGGCTATCAGCTGAAAATCGACGACCCGGCGCGCTACCAGACCCTGCAAGAGCATGCGCCGAAGCCGCAGCAGATCCCGCGTACGGCGGCGGATCGCATCAACTTTCTGCTGGTGCGCTTTTTGACCTCCGCGTTCTCCATCAAACTCGAAGATCTGGCGGACGAGTGGTTTGTCAGCCGGGCGACGTTACAAAGCGATATGGCCGAGGTCCGCGAGCGCTTTCAGCGCTATCAACTGACTCTCGAGACTCGCCCACGGCACGGTATGAGGCTGTTTGGCAGCGAAGTATCGATTCGCGCCTGCCTGACCGATCTGTTATGGCAACAGGCGCAGCAGGGGGGAATAAACCCGCTGATCGATGAGCAAGCGCTGAATACGGATGTGCAGGAACAGCTTGCGGACGTGCTGCAGGAGATCCTGACCCGGCACCACGTGCGCCTCACCGATGAAGGCGAGCGCTTTATCCGACTGTACAGCGCAGTGACGGTGCGTCGCGTCAGCCAGGGCTATCCGCTGGCGGAATTCAGCGCGGAGGATGTCGCGCAAAACGTGCGTGATGCCGCGCGGGATCTGGCAGCCGTACTGCAGCAGCTGGCGGGAAAGGCCCTCTCTCCGGCAGAAGAAGCGTGGCTGTGCGTCCATCTTGCCGCCCGTCAGGTTCAGGACGTCGATCCGGGCACCATCAGCGCCGACGATGGCGAAGCGCTGGTAAACTACATCCTGCGCTACATCAACAGCCAGTATAATTACAACCTGCTGGACGACGCTCAGCTACATGCCGATCTGCTGACCCACGTTAAGACCATGATCACCCGGGTTCGCTACCAGATCATGATCCCCAATCCTCTGCTCGATAATATTAAGCAGCACTACCCGATGGCGTGGGACATGACTCTCGCGGCGGTGACCAGCTGGGGGAAATACACGCCCTATGCCATCAGTGAAAACGAGATTGGTTTCCTGGTATTGCATATTGGCGTCGGACTGGAACGTCATTACAACATTGGCTATCAGCGGCAGCCGCGGGTGTTATTGGTATGCGATACCAGTAATGCGATGGTGCGGATGATCGAAGCCATTTTGCAGCGTAAATATCCGCAGTTAGAAATCGCCGCCACCCTGTCGCAGCGGGAGTATGAGCAGCTGGCGGCGGTCGCGGAAGATTTTGTTATCTCGACCGTGCGGATTGGTGAAAAAGATAAGCCGGTGGTGACCATTGCGCCATTCCCGACCGATTATCAGCTGGATCAAATCGGCAAGCTGGTGCTGGTGGACAGGACCCGTCCGTGGGTGCTGAATAAATATTTCGATGCGGCCCATTTCCAGGTGATCGATACGCCTGTCGATCGGCAGACGCTGTTTGCCGGGCTGTGCCAGCAGCTGCAGCAGGAAGGGTTTGTCGATGCCGGGTTCCATGACTCGGTTGTCGAACGCGAGGCCATCGTCAGCACGATGCTGGGCGACGGGATTGCGCTGCCTCACGCCCTTGGTCTGCTGGCGCAAAAAACCGTGGTCTATACCGTCATTGCGCCGAACGGTATCGCCTGGGGCGATGAAACTGCCCATATCATCTTCCTGCTGGCGATCAGCAAAAGCGAGTATGAAGAGGCGATGGCGATCTACGATATTTTTGTCACTTTCCTGCGCGAGCGAGCGATGACCCGGCTTGCCGAGACGCGCAGTTTCGATGAGTTCAAAGCGGTGGCGGTGGAGTGCGTCAGCCGTTTTTGAGCGTCACTATCTTAAGCGGTGGACGACCTGATTGCTACTGCCGCGCCAGATCAGCGCCGGATCTTTTAAATCCTCGACAAACTTGCCGTCGACCAGCACGTTAATCAGATCAACCACTTCCCGCTGTGCGTCGTTCAGCTCGTCGAGCTTATAACCGGTCCAGACCCAGATATCCTTGCCGGGACATTCGGCGAGGATGCGGCGCACCAGGGCGAGGATCTCCGGCACGTTCTGCGGATGCAGGGGATCGCCGCCGGAAAGGGAGATCCCCTGGCGTATGATCCGCGTGTCGTTGAGGTCGGCGATGATACGATCGGCCATCCCGGTGGTGAATGGCAACCCGGAGTTGAGCCGCCAGGTGCTCTTGTTATAACAGCCGGGGCATTCGTGGACGCAGCCTGAGACGAACAGGGTGCAGCGGGTGCCGGGGCCGTTGACGATGTCTACCGGATAGTATTGATGGTAATTCATTTTCGCTTCTCAATTGACGCCATTACTGCATTGGCTGCGCTCGCTTACCCGGGTCACTTACTGATGTAAGCTCCCCGGGATTCGCTTGCTTGCCGCCTTGTCCTGGCGCCAATTGCTGTGCGAAAAGCGTCGCATTGCCGGGCAATAATACTGTCGAAATTAACCGATTTGCCCGTTACCCAAATGCTTAACGCGGCGTTTAACCTCTTCCTGCTTGCCGGCGTTGAACGGACGAGCGTCCGGGCTGCCGAGATAGCCGCAGACCCGTCGGGTGACCGACACCCGGGCGGCATCGTGGTTGCCACATTTCGGGCAGGTAAAGCCTTTACTGGTACATTCGAACTCGCCGGTAAAGCCGCACTCATAGCACTCATCGATCGGCGTGTTGGTACCGTAATAGGGGACATGCTGGTAGCTGTAATCCCAGACATCTTCCAGCGCTTTCAGGTTGTGCTGGATATTCGGGTATTCGCCGTAGCAAATGAAGCCCCCGTTAGCCAGCGGCGGGTACGGCGCTTCGAAGTCGATTTTGTCGTACGGGTTAACCTTTTTCTCGACATCGAGGTGGAAGCTGTTGGTGTAGTAGCCCTTATCGGTCACGCCCTCAATGACGCCAAATTCGGCGGTATCAAGACGGCAGAAGCGATCGCAGAGGTTTTCGCTCGGCGTGCTGTACAGGCTGAAGCCGTAGCCGGTCTCTTCTTTCCAGCGGTCGACGGCGTCACGCAGACGTCGGACGATGGCGATGCCTTTTTCACGCAGCGCGTCGCTATCGTACATATGCTGATTACCCGACAGCGCGTTGATGGTTTCGTGGATGCCGATATAGCCCAGCGAAATGGAGGCGCGACCGTTTTTAAAGATCTCTGATACATCGTCGTCGGCCTTCAGGCGTACGCCGCAGGCGCCTTCCATGTACAATATCGGTGCCACGCGCGCTTTCACCCCTTCGAGGCGAGCAATACGCGTCATCAGCGCTTTGTAAGCCAGCTCCAGACGGTTATCCAGCAGCTTCCAGAACGTCGCTTCATCCCCTTTCGCTTCCAGCGCAATGCGCGGCAGGTTCAGGCTGATCACGCCGATATTGTTGCGGCCGTCGTGGATCTGCTCGCCATTTTCTTCATAGACGCCGAGGAAGCTGCGGCAGCCCATTGGCGTTTTAAACGAACCGGTGACTTTCACCACCTGATCGTAGTTGAGAATGTCCGGGTACATACGCTTGCTCGCGCACTCCAGCGCCAGCTGCTTGATGTCGTAGTTCGCGTCGCCGAACCTGTGGTTCAGGCCGTCGCGAATGGCGAACACCAGTTTCGGGAATACCGCAGTTTTGCGGTTTTTGCCCAGCCCGGCGATGCGGTTACGCAGGATAGACTGCTGAATCAGACGGGATTCCCAGCTGGTGCCGAGACCAAAGCCAAAGGTAACGAACGGCGTCTGCCCGTTGGCGGTATGCAGCGTATTGACTTCGTATTCCAGCGACTGGAAGGCGTCGTAGCACTCTTTCTCGGTGCGCGAGCGGGCATAGCCTTCCGCATCAGGGATCTGCCACTCTTCGGCGATTTTACGGTGCTTTTTGAAGCTTTCGGTGACGAACGGCGCCAGCACTTCATCGATGCGGTTAATGGTGGTGCCGCCATAAATGTGGCTGGCGACCTGGGCGATAATCTGCGCCGTTACCGCCGTGGCGGTGGAGATCGATTTTGGTGGTTCAATCTCCGCGTTGCCCATTTTAAACCCGTGCGTCAGCATACCTTTCAGATCGATCAGCATGCAGTTGAACATCGGGAAGAACGGCGAATAGTCGAGATCGTGGTAGTGAATCTCACCGCGCTCGTGGGCAAGCACCACATCGCGCGGCAGCAGGTGCTGACGGGCGTAATGTTTGGCGACGATACCGGCCAGCAGGTCGCGCTGGGTCGGGATGACTTTACTGTCTTTGTTGGCATTTTCGTTAAGCAGGGACGAGTTGGTTTGTTCAACCAGACCGCGAATTTCCTGGTTCAGGCGGCCGCGTTTTTCACGCTCGATATCGCGGTCGTGGCGATATTCGATATAGGCCCGGGCCAGCTGTTTCCACGGCCCTGACATCAGCTGGTTCTCAACGGCAGTCTGAATCTCGTTGATATCAACCTGGCTACGGCCCTGCATTTGCTGGCTAACGACTTCTGCGACGGTGGCGCAATAGTCTGCGTCATCGACTCCCGCTGCTTTAGCTGCACGCAGAATTGCTTCTTTAATGCGCTCAGATTTGAACGGCACTTTACAGCCATCACGTTTCATCACATGCGGTGTCATGATCACTCCATACTTTATAAAACAGGTTATCCACAGAGGCGGAAGTATCGCCGGCGTCGCGGGGGCTTTACCTGCCGCCGTTTTGCGTCGGTTCCGGCCCTTTTTATCCACATCCCACCACCGCCACAGAACGATGGGATGTGCTGACATAATAGACGATTAATACAAGATGTAGGGCCGGGATGCATTCTAAGTTCTATATGTAGTGATTTGCATCAAAGATGTTTGCGATTTTATTGACGCAGAACAAAGTAAAAAGACGAGAGTACGGATGGTGGGCGCTGGCAGTTATGTAAATTTATCTGACTATAAAATAAGCAAAAATTGGCCTGAAGGGGGAAGTATTCAGGCCGGAAATGCCATGCGTCAGGCCATCAGGGGGTCATGGCGCAGATCGACGCGCAGCAGCAGGGCATAGCGTGCCAGCTGCGGGCTATGGGCTCGCCTAAGTTTGCGAACCCGTAGCCCGGTATAGGCAGCGTTCCAGGGGTTACGCCTGCAGCCACCAGACTGCTTCAAACGGCCGCAGGGTTATGGCGGCAGGGCGATTTGCCGCTTCCGCGTAATTGCTCATCAATACCTGCCAGTCGCCGTCCACCTCCTCCGGCTGCCAGCTCTGGAACTCGCGGCTCAGGTTCGCCGCGACGATCAGCGTTTTCCCCTGCCACTGGCGGCGATAACACCACAGCGACGGATGCTCAGGCAGCAGGTCCAGGTAATCGCCCCAGGTCAGAACCGGCGTGGTTTTACGCAGCGCAATCAGCCGCTGGTAGGTGTAAAAGACCGAATCCGCATCCGCCAGCGCCGCCTCGACGTTAATCGTCCGATAGTTATCGCACAGCGCAATCCACGGTTCACCGGCGGTAAATCCGCCCTGGTCGCGAGCGTCCCACTGCATCGGCGTGCGGCTGTTGTCGCGCGATTTACTCGCCAGAATCGCCAGCAGCTCATCGGGCGCCTGCCCCTGCACCGAGCGCTCAATAAACATGTTGTGACTCTCGACGTCGCGATAATCGCCGATCTGCGAGAAGTGCGGATTGGTCATGCCAATCTCTTCGCCCTGATAAATATAGGGAGTGCCCTGCATGCCGTGCAGGACCATCGCCAGCATTTTCGCCGCCGGTACCCGGTATTCCCCTTCATCGCCAAAACGCGACACGATGCGCGGCTGATCGTGGTTACACCAGAACAGCGCATTCCACGCCCGGTTGTGCATGCCCTGCTGCCAGTGGCTGAACAGTGCTTTCAGCGCCACGTAGTCCGGGCGCGCAAGGGTCCATTTTTCGCCGCCGGGATAGTCCACCTTCAGATGGTGGAAGTTAAAGGTCATCGACAGCTCGCGGCCGTCCTGGGCGGCATATTGCTGGCAATGTTCCAGCGAGGTGGAGGACATCTCGCCGACCGTCATCAGGTTGCGCGGCGTAAAGATATCGCGGCTCATCTCCTGCAGGAACTCGTGGACCCGCGGACCGTCGGTATAAAAACGGCGGCCATCGCCCTGGGTATCCGACGGGAAGGTTTGATCTTTCGAAATCAGGTTGACCACATCGAGGCGCAGGCCGTCGACGCCGCGGTTGGCCCAGAACTCGCACACCTTTTTGAGTTCCGCACGGACCGCCGGGTTTTCCCAGTTGAGATCCGCCTGCTCTGCGGCGAACAGATGCAGGTAGTACTGTCCGCTCTCCGCGTGCCACTGCCAGGCGTTGCCGCCAAACTTCGAACGCCAGTTATTGGGCGGCGTTGTCGGTTCGCCATCGCGCCAGATATAAAACTGGCGGTACGGGCTCGCTTTATTCAACGACTCGCGGAACCAGGCGTGGGCGGTAGAGGTATGGTTGAAAACCATATCCAGCACGATACGGATCCCGCGGGCTTTCGCCTGAGCGACCAGTTCGTCGAAATCATCCAGCGTGCCGTAAGTGGGGTCGATGGCGGTATAGTTCGCGACATCGTAGCCGTTATCGACCTGCGGAGAGACGTAGAAAGGCGTCAGCCAGATGGCGTCCACGCCAAGTTTTTGCAGATAGTCGAGGCGCGAGGTGACCCCACGCAGATCGCCGGTACCGCTGCCGGTCGTGTCCTGGAAACTCTTCGGATAAATTTGATAAATAACGCCGTTTTGCCACCAGTGGGGGAGGGTATTCATATCGCTTTCCTGCTACAACGAAGGGGCGCCAGCGCGCCCCGGAAGAAAAAATCAGACAATCTGTAATGTGCCCTGACGGAACTTACGCTGATAAACGACGGTGGTGAGCACAATCGGCACCACTACCGCGATGACCATTGCTAAACCGTACACCTGCCAGTAAGTCGGTTGAATGGAGAGGATGCCCGGCAGCCCACCGACGCCGATCCCGTTCGCCATGACGCCATTCAGGCCGCACAGCAAGCCGGCAAGACCCGAGCCGATCATCGCGCAGAGCATCGGGAAGCGGTATTTCAGGTTGATCCCGTACATCGCCGGTTCGGTTACCCCGAGGTAGGCCGAGATAGCGGCCGGCACCGAGATCTCACGTTCGTTCTGTTTGCGGCTGGCGATAATAATCCCGACCACTGCCGAAGCCTGAGCGATGTTGGACAGCGCAATCAGCGGCCATACCGGTGTACCGCCCATGCTTTGAATCATCTGCATATCGATAGCCAGCGTGGTCTGATGGACCCCGGTAATGACCAATGGAGCGTAGAGGAAGCCGAACAGCGCGGCGCCAATCGGCGCGAAGCTACCGGTCATCAGGTGGCGCACGGCAAAGGCGACGCCATCGCCGATCATGCGGCCAAACGGACCGATAAAGGCGTGGGCGAGGAACACCGCCAGAATCAGGGAGCAGACCGGCACCACCACCAGATAGAGGTAGTCAGGCACGATGCGTTTCAGGCGTGTTTCGATAAAGCCGAGCGCCAGACCCGCCAGCAGCGCCGGGATGACCTGCGCCTGGTAGCCGACCTTCGCAATCGTAAACAGGCCGAAGTTCCATACTTCCGGCACCTGCTGGCCCAGCATATAAGCGTTCATTAGCTGTGGAGAGACCAGCGTGACGCCGAGCACGATGCCGAGGATCGGCGTGCCGCCCATTTTCTTCACCGCTGACCAGCAGATACCCACCGGCAGGTAGAAGAAGATGGCTTCGCCAATCAGCCACAGGAAGTCATAAATGGTTTTCAGCGACGGGTGCATTTGCGCCAGCGTTTGCCCGTTGCTCATCGGCAGATCGCCGATCACGTTACGGAAACCGAGGATCAGACCGCCGCTGATCAGCGCCGGCAGCAGCGGGAAGAAGATCTCGGCAAAATGCGAGATCAGCTGCTCGTGCCACTTCATATTTTGCCGCGCCGCCTGCTTGGCCTGTTCCTTATCGGCAGACGCTTTGCCTGTGGTCGCCAGCAGGGCTTTGTAGTAATCGCCGACTTCTGTGCCGATCACTACCTGGAACTGCCCGGCGTTGGTAAAGCAGCCTTTCACCATGCGAAGCTGCTCAATTTCTTTTGGTTTGGCGATGGCCGGATTGTTCAGCACAAAGCGTAGACGGGTAATACAGTGACTGACGGTCGCAATGTTATCGCGCCCGCCGACCAGTTCGATTAATTTATCGATGTCCTGCTGATTTACTTTGCTCATTATGAGGCCTCAAAACAGAGGGAAGAGATTGCGTAATGACCTGAGACGAATCCTAACCGCTCCGTTCAACTTTCAAAATGGGAACGTTCCCGAAACGCAGCAACGATCACATAAATCCAACAAACGAGCTTAAATCAGCGCGGCGGGAATGACGATTTGACGTGGTTCTGCCTGGCCGCCGATCTGGGCGATCAGCTGTTGGGCCGCCTGGCGACCGGCCTCGGCGTAACCGGGATTCACGGTCAGGATTTCCGGATGGAGGAACTTCATCAGCGGCGTACTGCCGACGCTGGCGACCTGCAGATGTCCAATACGTTGCTCTTGCAAATACTTGCTGGCGCCGAGGGCGAGGGTATCGGTCGCGCACAGCAGCGCGCTGGTATCGGGGGTCAGCACGCTGGCGACATTTTCATAGCCCTGTTTCATGGCCAGTCCCGGCAGGGCGGCAGACGGGGTCAACTGGTGCTGCTCGCAAAAATTGAGGTAGGCCTGATGGCGGCGCTGCCCGGTGGTGACGTCGCTATGCGGTACCCCGAGGAAGCTGATATGCCGATGGCCGCCATCGTACAGACGCTGCATCAGCATGTTCACCGCGCCGTTGTCGTCGTAGCAGACGGAGGCGAATCCCGGCGCGTCGCGGGCCAGCAGCACCATCGATTCCCGCCACGGCGTCAGCATCTCTTCGGTAATGCCGGTAAAGCCGAACAGCACCACGCCGTCGATATTGCGGCGGGCGAGGATCCCAAGGTGCTCGCCGACCAGCGCGGGAGAGAACTGGCTTTCCATCATAATCGGATCGTAACCCTGCTCGTAAAAGGCGGGCAGCATCGTCTGTACGGCAAGGTTTTCCGACAGCGAGTCAAGACGGGTGACGATAATCGCGACCACTTTATCGCTTTGGCCCCGCATCGCCCGCGCTGAGCGGGAGGGCGAGAAGCCGTGCTGCTGCATCACCGCCTCGACCCGTTCACGGGTGCGCTCATTGACGCCGCTTTCATTATTAAGCACGCGGGATACCGTCGATTTCCCGACGCCGCTTAAGCGCGCGATATCTTTGATGGTCAGCCGGTTTTGCATGCAGAGGTCTCGTCGTGGTCCGATAAAAGTGAGCCTAATGCTACTCAACCAAACCGCAATGAGCAAAGTCTGGTTTACGTCTTGTTTAGTTACGCGGGGTTATCATTAAGACAGTGGCTATAAATTGCCTGTTGTTCGCGGTACTCTCGCGCCGCTTTTACTCACTTACCGGAGATTATATGGACCCCGATCCCACTCCTCATCCTCGATGGAGTTATATCCTTTTCCGGTAAGCCTGCTTAGCACTGCTTTACCGGAAGCGTAAAGCAGTGACGTCCTTGATGTCCCTGCCATAAAAAAATAATACCGGACAGGTAAGGTTGTATCGTGCCTGTCTGTTTTGCCGCGTTCTTTTGTAAGAGCGTGGAGGGACTGTTTATGCTGAAAAATATCACCCGGCAGCTGTTTGCACAGCTCAGCCGCCATTTGCCGCGCCGACTGGTTCAGCGCGATCCGTTACCTGATGCCCGCAATCTGGCCACCGCGCCGATTCCGGATTCGCTGGGTAAGCACTGCCTGAACGTGGCGGCGATGGACGAAAATGAAATCTGGCGCGCCTTCGAAAGCCACCCGGAAGGGCTTAACGATGCCGAGGTGGCGCAGAAAATTGCCCGCCACGGCGATAACCAAATTCCGGCGCAAAAACCGGCGCCGTGGTGGGTGCACCTCTGGACCTGCTACCGCAACCCGTTCAACCTGCTGCTGACCGTGCTGGGTATCGTCTCGTATGCGACGGAAGACCTGTTTGCTGCCGGCGTGATTGCGCTGATGGTGGGGATCTCCACGCTGCTCAATTTCATTCAGGAAGCCCGCTCGACCAAAGCGGCGGATGCGCTGAAGGCGATGGTCAGCAACACCGCGACGGTGCTGCGGGTGGTCAACGAACAGGGCGAAAGCCGCTGGTGCGAACTGCCGATTGACCGTCTGGTGCCGGGCGATATCGTGAAGCTGTCGGCCGGGGATATGATCCCGGCGGACCTGCGTATTCTTCAGGCGCGGGATCTGTTCGTGGCCCAGGCATCGCTGACCGGTGAATCGCTGCCGGTGGAAAAAGTGGCCCGCAGCCGCGACCCGCAGCAGAGCAACCCGCTTGAGTGCGATACCCTGTGCTTTATGGGCACCAACGTGGTGAGCGGGTCGGCGCAGGCGATGGTCTTCGCCACCGGCGGCAACACCTGGTTTGGTCAGTTGGCCGGGCGGGTTAGCGAGCAGGAGAGCGAACCCAATGCTTTCCAGAAAGGTATCAGCCGCGTCAGCATGCTGTTGATCCGCTTTATGCTGGTGATGGCGCCGGTGGTGCTGCTGATTAACGGCTACACCAAAGGCGACTGGTGGGAAGCGGCGCTGTTTGCCCTTTCGGTGGCGGTAGGCCTGACGCCGGAGATGTTGCCGATGATTGTCACCTCGACCCTGGCGCGCGGGGCGGTGAAGCTGTCGAAACAGAAAGTCATTGTGAAGCACCTCGACGCGATTCAGAACTTTGGCGCGATGGACATCCTGTGCACGGATAAAACCGGCACCCTGACTCAGGATAAAATCGTGCTGGAAAACCATACTGATATTTCCGGTAAGGTCAGCGAGCGGGTTCTGCATTGCGCATGGCTGAACAGCCACTATCAGACCGGGTTGAAAAACCTGCTCGATAAGGCGGTGCTGGAAGGCGTGGATCTGGATGCGGCGCGCCAGCTTTCTGAACGCTGGCAGAAAGTCGATGAAATTCCGTTCGACTTTGAACGTCGCCGTATGTCGGTGGTGGTGAGTGAACAGGATGGCGTGCATCAGCTGATCTGCAAAGGCGCGCTACAGGAGATCCTGAACGTCTCGACTCAGGTGCGGCATAACGGTGAAATCGTGCCGCTGGACGACACCATGCTGCGCCGTATCAAACGCGTCACCGATACCCTGAATCGCCAGGGGCTGCGCGTGGTGGCGGTGGCGACCAAATATCTGCCCGCCCGCGAAGGCGACTATCAGCGCATTGACGAGTCCGATCTGATCCTTGAAGGCTACATCGCCTTCCTCGACCCGCCGAAAGAGACCACCGCCCCGGCGCTGAAAGCGCTGAAGGCCAGCGGGATTACCGTCAAAATTCTCACCGGCGATAGCGAGCTGGTGGCGGCGAAAGTGTGCCATGAAGTGGGTCTGGACGCCGGCGAGGTCGTCACCGGTAGCCAGATTGAAGGCATGAGCGATGACGAGCTGGCGGCGCTGGCCAAACGCACGACCCTGTTTGCCCGTCTTGCGCCGTTACATAAAGAGCGTATCGTCACGCTGCTTAAACGCGAAGGCCATGTGGTCGGCTTTATGGGCGACGGCATCAACGATGCGCCGGCGCTGCGCGCGGCGGATATCGGTATCTCCGTGGATGGCGCGGTGGATATTGCGCGTGAAGCGGCGGATATTATTCTGCTGGAAAAAAGCCTGATGGTGCTGGAAGAGGGGGTGATCGAAGGACGCCGTACTTTCGCCAACATGCTGAAGTACATCAAAATGACCGCCAGTTCGAACTTTGGTAACGTCTTCAGCGTGCTGGTGGCGAGCGCCTTTCTGCCGTTCCTGCCGATGCTGCCGTTGCACTTGCTGATCCAGAACCTGCTGTACGATGTATCCCAGGTGGCGATCCCGTTTGATAACGTCGACGACGAGCAGATTCAAAAACCGCAGCGCTGGAACCCCTCGGAACTGGGGCGCTTTATGGTCTTCTTTGGCCCGATAAGCTCGATTTTCGATATCCTGACCTTCTGCCTGATGTGGTGGGTGTTCCAGGCCAATGTGCCGGAAGCCCAGACGCTGTTCCAGTCGGGCTGGTTTATTGAAGGGCTGCTGTCGCAAACGCTGATTGTGCATATGATCCGTACGCGACGCATTCCGTTTGTTCAGAGCTGCGCCGCGTGGCCGCTGTTTGCCATGACGCTGGTGGTGATGCTGGTTGGTATCGCGCTGCCGTTCTCGCCGCTGGCAGGCTATCTGCAGCTGCAGGCCCTGCCGCTGAGCTACTTCCCGTGGCTGATTGCTATTCTGGCAGGCTACATGACGCTGACGCAGATGGTAAAAGGCTTCTACAGCCGTCGCTACGGCTGGCAATAACCCCTCTTTGTGCCGACCGTTCTCCCTCAAGGGAGGACGGTCTTTTTGGCATTTCTCTTAAATCTCAGAAAGTTGTGAACCCCGTCATCCCCTTTGCTTGACGCTCTTTTGCGCGCATGTTAACCCAATGTTTTGCTTTTTTTGGCCCGTCATCACAAGGAAAACTCATGCTTAACTCTGTGCGTTATGGCCTGCTGACCAGCGGATTATTATTTGGCGCGATGGCACATGCCGCTCCGGTCGGCGATCTGCCGCTGATGCCGTGGCCGGCTCACGTCGAACGCCCGCAGTCGCCGGGCGCGTTGGTGTTGAATCATCAGCTGACGCTGAACGTGACCGGCGACGTGCCCGGCGACGCCGTAGGCCGCTGGCGCGAGCGCATTGCCCGCCAGACCGGCTGGACGCTACAACCGCAAATGGCGCCGGTTAACACGCCGACAATTCACGTGGTGGTGGCCAAAAAAGTGCCGGCGATTCCTCGCCCTGACAGTGATGAAAGCTACCAGCTGAAGGTGACCGCCGAGGGCGTTACCCTCAAGGCGAATACCCGGTTTGGCGCGCTGCGCGGGATGGAAACGCTGCTCCAGCTGATGCACAACGGCACTGAAAATACGGCGATTCCTTACGTCACGATTGATGATGCGCCGCGCTTCCCGTGGCGCGGGCTGCTGCTGGATTCCGCTCGCCACTTCATACCGCTGGAGGCTATTAAACGCCAGATTGACGGTATGGCGGCGGCTAAACTGAACGTTTTCCACTGGCATCTGACCGACGACCAGGGCTGGCGCTTCGCTTCCACGCGGTATCCGAAACTGCAACAGAAGGCCAGCGACGGGCTGTTTTATACTCAGGCGCAGATGAAAGAGGTGGTGCGCTACGCGGCGGACCGTGGCATTCGCGTGGTGCCGGAAATCGATATGCCCGGCCACGCGTCCGCGATTGCGGTGGCCTACCCGGAGCTGATGAGCGCTCCGGGGCCCTACGACATGGAGCGTCATTGGGGCGTACTGAAACCCGTGCTCGATCCCAGCAAAGAGACCACCTACGCCTTTGCCGAGGCGATGATCGGCGAGCTGGCGGCTATTTTCCCGGACCCGTATCTGCATATCGGCGGCGATGAGGTTGACGACAGTCAGTGGAAAGCGAATCCGACTATCCAGGCGTTTATGCGCGAGAAGGGGCTGGCCGATAGCCACGCGCTGCAGGCGTACTTCAACCGCAGGCTGGAGGCGATCCTCGAAAAATACCATCGGCAGATGGTGGGCTGGGATGAAATTTATCACCCGGACCTGCCGAAAAGCATTCTGATTCAGTCCTGGCAGGGGCAGGATGCGCTGGGCGAGGTGGCAAAACAGGGCTATCGCGGGATCCTCTCCACCGGTTTCTATCTCGACCAGCCGCAGTACACCGCCTATCACTATCGCAATGAAATTGTGCCTCATGGGCTGAACGGCGTGGATACGATAAGTGATAACGACAGCGCGCAGAGCTGGAGCTTCTCGATGCCGCGGCTGAAGGGCAGCGCGGTTGAGGGGAGCTTTACACTGGTTAAAGGCGAGGGCGGCTGGCGCGGTTTTATTGATTTCAAAGGCAAATCTCGTCGTGCGGTGCAGGATATTGAATGGGGCGACGACGATCGGCTGACCTTTCGGGTCGACACCTGGATGGGGGAAACCCGACCGGTGCTGAGCGTGAACGACGATAAGCTGGGCGGCTATTTCCTGCTGGGCAACACCCGCTATCCGGTCAGCGGGAAAAAGCTGGAAGCGGTGCCCCAGGGCACGCCGCCGGTGGTCCCGGATACGGACCAGCAGAAAAACCTGCTCGGCGGTGAGGCGGCGCTGTGGGCGGAAAACGTGGCGGCGCCGGTGCTGGATATTAAACTCTGGCCGCGGGCCTTTGCGGTGGCGGAGCGGCTGTGGTCGGCGCAGGATGTCAACGACAGCGATAACATGTATCAGCGGCTCCAGGCGATGGACAGCTGGTCTACGGTGTCCGTTGGCCTGCAGCAACATACCCAGCAGCTGGTGCAGTTCACGCGCTTAGCCAACGGCAGCAGCACCCTGCCGCTGCAAATTCTCGCTCAGGCGCTGGAGCCGGCGCACTACTACACCCGCCAGCATCTGAAATTTCAGGCTAATCATTATCATCTGTTTGAGCCGCTGAACCGTCTGGCCGATGCGCTACCGGCGGAAAGCGCCACCGTGCGCAGCCTCGATCGTTGGGCGGCGCGCTTGATCAGCGATGCTGAAGACAGCGAAAGCGCGGATGCGCTGCGCCATATTTTTACCCTCTGGCAAAATAATATCGCCGATGCGCAGGCGCTGACGGAAAACAGCTATCAGCTGGCGGCGATAAAGCCGGTGGTGGCGCAGGTGGATAAGCTGGCGACGCTGGGGATACGGTTGACCGATCTGGTGGCGCGTCAGGGAACGCTGGATGATAAAGAGTATGCGTCGGTTCAGGCGCAGCTCGACGAGGCGGCGAAAACCCAGGATGAGCTGGTGATTGCGGCGGTGTATCCGCTGGAGAAACTGTTGCGGGCGACGAAGGTCGAGTAGTGAAACTCCCTCACCCGGCGCAGCGATAAAGGCGCATGGGTGAGGGGATGCGAGGCTTAGCGACGAATCGCGATCGCTTCGATCTCGATTTTCACATCTTTCGGCAGGCGAGCCACTTCCACACAGGAACGTGCCGGGAAGGTCGCATTATGCTCGCTGAAAAACGCTTCATAAGCGGCATTCACGGTGGCGAAGTCGTTGAGATCTTTAACGAATACGGTGGTTTTAACAATGTCGCCGACTTTCAGGCCTGCGGCTTCAACGATAGCTTTGACGTTGTCCAGAGACTGACGCGCCTGCGCGGCGACATCTTCCGGCACGCTACCGGTTTTCGGATCGACGGGGATCTGGCCGGAAGTGATGATCATGCTGCCCAGATCAACACCCTGAACATACGGGCCGATTGCTGCTGGTGCATTTTCCGTCGCGATAGTTTTAGACATGAGTTCTCCTGAATAACAGCATTATTAAATAGTGACGCAAAATCCTTCGAGTTGCATCGACGCGGCACGGGGCGAACCGCCCGCACGGCCGACAAAGAAGCAGCTTGAAGGATAGCGCGTAGGGAACCCGGCCATTATAGGGAGCCGGGTTGCCAATACCAACCTCAATTAGTTGGCCAGAACCACATAATGCGAAAACTCTTTTTCACAATATTTGCACTTCAACGCGATATCGTTTTCCCGCTTTTTCACTGCAAAGCTGGAGGAAACCGGCTCAGCGTGGCTGATACAGTTGCTGTTCGGGCAGACCAGCACGCTGTTAATCCGATCCGGCAGATTCGGGCGTGACTTACCGACCACTTCATAATCATCGATGCGGTTGACCGTGGCATGCGGGGCATACAGCGCCAGCTGGTTCACCTGCTCGTCGGTGAGGAAGGTATTCTCAATTTTTACCAGGTCCTTGCGGCCCATTTCACCTGACGGCAGGTTCAGGCCGATGGTGATACGCTGATCCGTTTCGGTCAGTTTGAACAACGTCAGCAGTTTAAAGCCCACCTGCGCAGGGATGTGGTCGATAACGGTGCCACGTTTAATGGCTTCTACCTGCAGTTTATTATCGTGTGTCATGGTCGTTTCCCCTTACAGAGCCAGCTCGCTATTCAGTACCAGTGCCAGTAACGCCTGGCGTGCGAAGATGCCGTTGCCGGCCTGCTGGAAGTACCAGGCGTGCGGCGTTTTATCGACATCGGTGGTGATTTCATCAATGCGCGGCAGCGGGTGCAGCACTTTCATATTGTGACGGGCGCCTTCGAGGTCGGCGGCGCGCAGGACAAACTGCGCCTTCACGTTGGCGTATTCCGACGGGTCAAGACGCTCTTTCTGGACGCGGGTCATGTACAGAATATCCAGCTCTCCCATCACTTCATCAATGGCGCTGTGCACGCTCCAGGCAATCCCTTTCTCATCCAGCATATCGAGGATGTACTGCGGCATCGCCAGCGCATCCGGGGCGATAAAGTAGAAGCGGTTGCCGTTAAATTTCGCCAGCGCCTGGGTCAGCGAATGGACGGTGCGGCCATATTTGAGGTCACCGACCATCGCGACGTTGAGGTTTTCCAGACGGCCCTGAGTTTCCTGGATGGTGAAGAGATCCAGCAGGGTCTGCGTCGGGTGCTGGTTAGCGCCATCGCCGGCGTTGAGGACCGGAATACCGCCGGAAAACTCGGTCGCCAGACGCGAAGCCCCTTCCTGCGGGTGACGCATCACGATGGCGTCGACGTAGGTGCTGATGACCGAAATGGTGTCGGCCAGGGTTTCGCCTTTTTTGCCCAGCGAGGTGTTGCTGCTGTCGGAGAAGCCCACCACGCTGGCGCCGAGGCGGTGCATCGAGGTTTCAAACGACAGACGGGTACGGGTGGAGGCTTCAAAGAAACAGCTGGCGATAACCTTATGCTTCAGCAGTTCCGGCTGTGGGTTCGCTTTCAGTTTTGCAGCGGTCGCCAGGACCAGTTCGAGGTCTTCTCGGCTGAGATCGTTTATGGAAATGATATGTTTTTGATATAGCGGGTTAGCCATGTTTATCTCCTGACGCCTGGGCAAAAAAAAAGCCCCTTAAATAAGGGGCTTCGAGAATTCATTGAGCAACGGAAAGAAAAACGCTACGCCAGCGCCTGTGTTCAGACGCGGTAAGACAGAATGTCGTACGCAGTAGACCATGCTTCCTCCCGGCAAATCGACCGGCATTATACGCAGCTCAAATTTCGGATCAAGCGATTAGTACACAAACAAGAAAACGATTGCTTCGATAAGGCTGCGCCAGCGCAAAAAACCGTAAAAAAGAGGTGGTATGGCAGTGTGAAGGGGCGTATAAAAACAAAAATGAAAAGCTGTTTTATCTTTGAGAGGTTCTATGATCGTTGGTCACATTCACCATCTGCAGGCCTGGCTGCCGGACGCGTTGCGTCAGGCGATTGAGCACGTTAAAGCCCACGTGAGCGAAGAGACGCCGCCCGGCAAATACGATATTGACGGTAGCAACGTGTTTTATATGATTTCGGAAGATACGACCGAACCTCTTGCCGCCCGCCGCGCGGAATACCATGCGCGCTATCTGGATATCCAGATTGTGCTGCGCGGCCAGGAGGCCATGACCTTCAGCACCCGCCCTGCCGCTGGCACCCCGGACATCGACTGGCTGGCGGAGAGAGATATTGCGTTTCTGTCGGCCGGCGAACAGGAGCAAACCGTCATTCTGAACGAGGGCGATTTTGTGGTCTTTTACCCGGGAGAAGTGCATAAGCCGCTGTGTGCCGTAGGCGAACCGGCCAAAGTGCGTAAGGCGGTAGTGAAGATCCTGATGGCGTAAAAAATCCCCGGGTGGCGCGACGCTTACCGGGGCTACGGGGAGGTAGCCCGGATAAGTCTGGTTGCCCGGATAAGCGTCGCGCAATCCGGGAACATCCCGCGAGAGAACGACTATTTACTCAGCGTCGCCACCATCACCGCTTTGATGGTGTGCATCCGGTTTTCCGCCTGATCGAAGACGATGCTTGCCGGCGACTCAAAGACCTCGTCAGTCACTTCCATGCCGCCATGCAGGCCGTATTCCGCCGCCATCTGTTGACCAAGGGTCGTTTGATCGTCATGGAACGCGGGCAGACAGTGCAGAAATTTCACCTGCGGATTACCGGTCAGCGCCATCATGTCGCTATTCACCTGATAAGCGCGCAGTAACGCAATGCGCTCCGCCCATTTCTCTTTGGCTTCGCCCATCGAGACCCACACGTCGGTGTAGATAAAGTCGGCCCCTTTCACACCCGCCGCGATATCTTCGGTCAGCGTGATGTTGCCGCCGTTTTTCTGCGCCAGCGCCCGGCATTCCGCCACCAGATTCTCTTCGGGCCAGCAGGCCTTCGGAGCCACCAGGCGCAGATCCAGGCCGGTCAAGGCCGCGGCTTCGAGCATGGAGTTGCCCATGTTGTTGCGGGCGTCGCCTGCATACACCAGGGTCATTTCGTTAAAGGCTTTCCCCGGCAGATGCTCCTGCATGGTCAAGAGATCCGCCAGCAGCTGGGTAGGATGAAACTCGTTGGTCAGGCCGTTCCATACCGGAACACCGGCATATTCGGCAAGGGTTTCGACCACTTCCTGACCATGGCCGCGGTACTGAATACCGTCATACATCCGGCCCAGCACGCGGGCGGTATCTTTAATGGATTCTTTATGGCCGATCTGGCTGCCGCTTGGCCCGAGATAAGTGACGCGGGCACCCTGATCAAATGCGGCAACTTCGAAAGAGCATCGTGTCCGGGTAGAGTCTTTTTCGAAGATGAGCGCGATGCTTTTTCCAGCCAGATGCTGGATTTCAATACCGTTTTTTTTATCGGTTTTTAGTCTGGCCGCCAGCTTCAGCAGGGCGGTGATTTCCGCAGGGGTAAAATCGAGTAACTTTAAAAAATGCTTCTGGTAAAACGCGGACATGATTCCCTCACATGGCTTAAGCCCCTTATTGAATTAAAATTCAATTTATATGTATGAATATTCATTTGCAACCCCGTGACACAAATCTTTCGCACAAAGGTGGAGGCAATCACGGCGGTATGTGACAATAGAAGTATCTGCCGCACATTATGAGGAACGAGCCATGGCAAACCCGGAACTACTGGAAGAACAGCGTGAAGAAACGCGTCTGATTATCGAAGAGCTGCTCGAAGACGGCAGCGATCCGGACGCGCTGTACACCATTGAACACCATCTCTCTGCCGACGACTTTGAAACGCTGGAGAAAGTGGCTGTCGAGGCCTTCAAGCTGGGTTACGAAGTGACCGAGCCGGAAGAGCTGGAAGTGGAAGAAGGCGAAGTGGTTATCTGCTGTGACATCCTGAGCGAAAGCGCCCTGAAGGTGGAGCTGATTGATGCCCAGGTTGAGCAACTGATGACGCTGGCGGAAAAATTCGGCGTCGAATATGACGGTTGGGGCACTTACTATGAAGACCCGAACGGTGAAGAGGGCGATGAAGAAGATGACGACGATCTCGTCGATGAAGACGATGACGGCGTTCGCCACTAAGTAAATCTGCACGTCATCCTTCAGGCCGCGTCTTTGCTGGCTACGCACAGGAACCCCGGCGACATCGTTCTCTATGTTGTCGGGGTTTTCGTCTCGTTATACCCTGAACAATAATTGTGTCTGTTTGGATGCGATAACGGCCGGCAGCCGTTACCGTATAGCAAGGAACCTCAATGGACTACCCGCAAATACTCGCCCCCGTACGTCACTTCCTGCACTGCCCAACGCCACAGGCGTGGATCGATGAAGCCCGTAAGCCGGAAAATCTCCCGCTGCTGCTGACTGATCATATGGTCTGCGAGCTAAAAGCGGCGCAAAACGCGCTGCTGCTGGTGCGTAAATATGTTGCTGATAAACAAGGGGCCGACGAGCTGCTGGCCTGCCTGAAGCCGTATGAGGACTTTACCTACCGCTGGGGGCCCGAGCCGGATTTCATCGCGCTGCATAAACGAATTAATAAAAGCGCCATGCCGCAAACCGACGATCCCTGGAGCCGTCAGCTGGTGGACAGCATGGTACTGCTGATTAAAGAAGAGCTGCACCATTTCTGGCAGGTGCGGGAAATGATGCAGGCCCACGACATCCCGTACGTCAAAATCACCGCCAGTAATTATGCCCGCGGGTTGCGCAGAGAGGTGCGCTCCCACGAACCGGTGATGCTGATCGATAAGCTGATTTGCGGCGCCTACATTGAAGCGCGCTCCTGCGAGCGCTTTGCCGCGCTGGCGCCGTGGCTGAATGACGATCTGCAAAAGTTCTATCTGTCGCTGCTGCGCTCCGAAGCGCGGCACTATCAGGACTATCTGGATTTGGCGCAGCAGATTGCCGAAGAGGATATCAGCGAACGTATTCACCAGCTTGGCGAGGCGGAGGCGGCGCTGATTAACGCCCCGGAGGCCGAATTCCGTTTCCACAGCGGCGTGCCGATGGTCGCGGCGTAAAGAGCCTTTCCCCGGAGGCGATGCGTTCCGCGCCTGTCCGGGCTACCAAACCGCCGGGTAACCTGAGGGGGAGAGCCGTCGCCCCGGTAACTATCGCGCGTCCGGGGAACCGCGGCTGACGGCGACGAGCCGTTACAGCGTTTTCAGCATCCGCACTTCGCAATCGACATGACCGGTGCAGCCAAGCGGCCCGTCGATATGTTCGAAGCCCAGGCGCTCATACAGCCCGACGGCTTCTTTCAGGAAGGCGGTGGTTTCCAGATAGCAGCGTTTGAAACCCTGCTCGCGGGCATAATCTAACGCCAGCAGCGCCAGCTTTTTCGCCAGCCCCTGGCCACGGGCAGAGGTCATAAAATACATTTTCTGTAATTCGCAGATATCCGGTTCGCTATGCGCCAGCGGGGCAATGCCGCCGCCGCCGACCACCTGACCCTCCTGTTCAACCACCCAATAGGCGGAGCCCGGCTGGCTGTAGAGCTCAAAAAGCTCATCGAGGTTAGGGTCGGCGACCGTATAGCCTTTATCGGCCGTCAGGCCGTATTCCGCAGAAACCTGGCGGATAACGTTGGCGATAGCTGCATTATCTTCAGCGGTGATGCGGCGCAGCGACGCCGTAATGGTCGCGCTCGTATTCATACGATGACTCATAGCAAAAAATGACGGATGGTGTTGTTAATAACATCGCGAGCGGGGGAAGCGCAAGCGGGTATCGCGGATAAAAACGCCCCTTGCCTGAGCCGGCAAGGGGCGGGAGGATTACAGCGCGGCGATGACCGCCTGCTGTTCGATCAGTTTGCTTTTCGCTTCGGCATAACCGTCCAGCTTCTCACGCTCTTTGGCGATCACCGCTTCCGGTGCGCGAGCGACAAAGCCTTCGTTGGCCAGTTTGCTTTCGATGCGGCTGATTTCACCGTCGATCTTCGCCACTTCTTTCGCCAGACGCGCCAGCTCATCTTCTTTGTTGATGAGACCCGCCATCGGGATCAGCAGCTCGGCGCCGTCGATGATTTTGGTGACGGAAACCGGACCTTTGTCATCGGCTGGCAGTACGGTAATGCTTTCCAGACGCGCCATGGACTGCAGGAAGCTCTGGTTGTCGGTCACGCGACGCTGAGCGTCAGCGCTGCAACCGCGCAGCAGCAGTTCGAGCGGTTTGCCCGGGGCGATGTTCATTTCCGCACGGATATTACGTACCGCGACGATCGCCTGCTTCAGCCATTCGGTATCGGCCAGCGCCGCTTCATCAACCTGCGCCGCATCGTAAGCCGGGAACGGCTGCAGCATGATGGTGTCCGCATCGATACCGACGATGGTTTTCACCCGCTGCCAGATGGTTTCAGTGATGAACGGAATGATCGGGTGCGCCAGACGCAGCAGACCTTCCAGCACGGTCACCAGGGTATGGCGCGTGCCGCGCAGCTCAGCTTCAGAGCCGCCGGTCATCACCGGTTTGGTCAGCTCCAGATACCAGTCGCAGAACTGGTTCCAGGTGAACTCATACAGGATGCCCGCGGCGATGTCGAAGCGGAAGTTATCCAGCGCTTCACGGTACGCTTTCACGGTCTGGTTGAATTCGGCAAGGATCCAACGGTCCGCCAGCGACAGCACTTTCTCGCCGCCGTTGAAGCCGCAGTCCTGACCTTCGGTATTCATCAGCACGAAGCGGCTGGCGTTCCACAGCTTGTTACAGAAGTTACGGTAACCTTCCAGACGCTTCATATCCCAGTTGATGTCGCGGCCGGTGGAGGCCAGCGCCGCCAGGGTGAAGCGCATGGCGTCGGTGCCGTGCGGCTCAATACCGTTCGGGAACTGTTTCTCGGTGCGTTTGGCGATTTTCTCCGCCAGCTGCGGCTGCATCATGTTGCCGGTGCGTTTCTCCAGCAGCTCTGGCAGGGAGATGCCGTCAACCATATCCAGCGGGTCAATGACGTTGCCCTTGGATTTGGACATCTTCTGCCCTTCGTCGTCACGAATCAGACCGGTCATGTAGACGGTATGGAACGGTACCTGCGGCTTGCCGTTTTCATCTTTGATGAAGTGCATGGTCATCATGATCATGCGGGCAATCCAGAAGAAGATGATGTCGAAACCGGAGACCATCACGCTGGTTGGGTGGAACTGACGCAGCGCGTCGGTGTTTTCCGGCCAGCCGAGGGTGGAGAAGGTCCACAGCGCGGAGGAGAACCAGGTATCCAGAACGTCTTCGTCCTGACGCAGCGCAACGTCGGCGGAGAGGTGATTCTCCTGACGCACTTCGTCTTCGGTACGGCCAACGTAAACGTTGCCTTCGTTGTCATACCACGCCGGGATACGGTGACCCCACCACAGCTGACGGGAGATACACCAGTCCTGAATATCGCGCATCCAGGAGAAGTACATGTTTTCGTACTGCTTCGGCACGAACTGAATGTCGCCGTTTTCAACCGCTTCTACGGCAGGCTTCGCCAGCACGTCGGCACGCACGTACCACTGGTCGGTCAGCATCGGCTCGATCACCACGCCGCCACGGTCGCCGTACGGCACGGTCAGATCGTGAGGTTTAATCTCTTCGAGCAGGCCGAGCGCATCGATAGCCGCCACAACGGCTTTACGTGCAGCGAAACGCTCCAGATTCTGGAATTCAGCCGGGATCTCTGCGGAGTAAACTGCGGACTCTTCGCCTTTGGTGTCGTACACCTGCGCGCTTTCGCGGATGTCGCCGTCAAAGGTCAGGATATTGATCATCGGCAGGGCGTGACGTTTCCCGACTTCATAGTCGTTAAAGTCGTGCGCCGGGGTGATTTTCACGCAGCCGGTGCCTTTTTCCATGTCGGCGTGTTCGTCGCCGACGATCGGAATGCGGCGGTCAACCAGCGGCAGAATCACGAATTTGCCGATCAGGTCTTTGTAACGCGGGTCTTCCGGGTTAACGGCCACGCCGGTGTCGCCCAGCAGGGTTTCCGGACGGGTGGTCGCGACAACCAGGTAATCTTTCCCGTCGGCGGTTTTCGCGCCGTCGGCCAGCGGGTAGCGGATGTGCCACATGGAGCCTTTAGACTCGCGGTTTTCCACCTCCAGATCGGAGATAGCGGTACGCAGTTTCGGGTCCCAGTTAACCAGGCGCTTGCCGCGGTAAATCAGGTCTTCTTTGTACAGACGAACAAAGACTTCTTTTACGGCATTGGAGAGGCCTTCATCCATGGTGAAGCGCTCGCGCTCCCAGTCCACGGAGTTGCCCAGGCGACGCATCTGACGGGTAATGGTACCGCCGGATTCCGCTTTCCACTGCCAGATTTTATCGATAAAGGCATCGCGACCGTAGTCGTGGCGAGTTTTCCCTTCTTCTGCGGCAATCTTACGCTCAACCACCATCTGGGTCGCGATACCCGCGTGGTCGGTACCGGCCTGCCACAGAGTATTTTTACCCTGCATGCGCTGGTAGCGAATCATGGTATCCATGATGGTTTGCTGGAAGGCATGACCCATATGCAAACTGCCGGTGACGTTCGGCGGCGGGATCATGATGCAGAAGCTCTCCTGGCTTTCATCACCATTCGGTTTGAAATAGCCCTGCTTTTCCCAATGCTCGTAGAGCGGCTGTTCGATATCTTGTGGGTTGTATGTCTTTTCCATTATTTCCAGGTTGCCGTATTCAGGTTGAAACCAGCCATGCGGTACGCTTTGTAGCGTTCGCGCGCCAGTTGTTTCAGAGAATCTTCGTAAGGGACAAAGTCTATCACTTCTGTGAAAGCGGTGGCAAAATCTGCAAAGTTTAGCCGCAGACTGATCAGAATATCCCGCGGGCTGCTGTTGCGCTTTTGCGGCCAGGCGATCTCCACCGGCGCTCCGCCTCTGGGACCTTCTCCCGCCAGATTATGCGGGACAAAGCTTTCCGGAGGGCGGGCCCACAGCGCTTCATCCAGACGGATGGCCTGCTGTTCGTCTTCACAGGCGATAAGCACGCGTTTGCCGCTACGCCAACGTTCTGCGGCAATGTCACACACCAGTTGTTCAACGGCGCTTAAACCGTCTTGTTGTGTGTCGTTGTCCAGAAGGTAGAACGTTGCGTTTTTCATATATGGGGCTTCTTGTGGTGACTTTAAATGCTTAAGCCGGGCGGCGCTGCGCTGACCCGGCCTACAAACGGCATCTTTGCGTAGGCCCGGCAAGCGTAGCGCCGCCGGGCATCAGACGGCAATTACTCTTCGCCGGTAAACCCGGCGCGATTGAGCAGGAACTGCGACAGCAGGGCGACCGGACGGCCGGTGGCGCCTTTCGCTTTCCCGGAACGCCAGGCGGTGCCGGCGATATCCAGGTGTGCCCAGTTGTACTTACGGGCAAAGCGCGACAGGAAGCAGCCGGCGGTGATCGCGCCGCCAGGACGCCCGCCGATGTTGGCCATATCCGCGAAGTTTGACTCCAGCTGATCCTGGAATTCGTCGCCCAGCGGTAAGCGCCATGCGCGGTCGCCCGCCAGTTCGGATGCGCCGATCAGCTCGTGAGCCAGCGGATTGTGGTTAGACATCAGGCCGGTGATGTGATGGCCCAGGGCAATCACGCAGGCGCCGGTCAGCGTGGCGACGTCAATCACCGCTTCCGGTTCGAAACGCTCAACATAGGTCAGCACATCGCACAGCACCAGACGGCCTTCGGCGTCGGTATTCAGCACTTCAACGGTTTGACCGGACATGGTGGTCAGGACGTCGCCCGGACGATAGGCGCGGCCGCCAGGCATGTTTTCACAGCCGGCGAGGACGCCGATCACGTTCAGCGGCAGCTGCAGTTCAGCAACCATGCGCATCACGCCGTAGACCGCCGCCGCGCCGCACATGTCGTACTTCATCTCGTCCATGCCTTCGGCAGGCTTGATGGAGATGCCGCCGGAGTCAAAGGTCAGCCCTTTGCCGACCAGAACGATCGGGCGCGCGTCTTCCGCCGGGTTGCCTTTGTATTCAATCACCGACATCAGCGACTCATTCTGCGAACCGTTGCCAACCGCCAGGTAAGAGTTCATACCCAGCTCTTTCATCTGCTGTTCGCCGATGACGCGGGTGATCACATTCTTACTGTAGGTATCGGCCAGCTGACGGGCCTGAGAGGCCAGATAGGCGGCGTTACAGATGTTGGGCGGCATATTGCCGAGATCTTTCGCCGCTTTGATACCGGCGGCAATGGCCAGTCCGTGCTGGATGGCGCGTTCGCCGCTGGTCAGCTCGCGACGGGTCGGGACGTTGAAGACCATTTTACGCAGCGGGCGACGCGGCTCGCTTTTGTTGGTTTTCAACTGATCGAAGCTGTACAGCGTCTCTTTGGCGGTCTCAACGGCCTGGCGAACTTTCCAGTAGTTGTTACGGCCTTTCACGTGCAGTTCGGTCAGGAAGCAGACGGCTTCCATTGAACCGGTATCATTCAAAGTATTAATGGTTTTCTGAATGACCTGCTTGTACTGACGCTCGTCCAGCTCACGCTCTTTGCCACAGCCAATCAGCAGAATACGTTCTGACAGAATGTTGGGCACATGGTGCAGCAGCAGCGTCTGGCCAGGCTTACCTTCCAGTTCACCGCGACGCAGCAGCGCGCTGATATAGCCGTCACTGATTTTATCGAGTTGTTCGGCAATCGGGGAGAGGCGACGCGGTTCAAAGACGCCGACTACGATACAGGCACTCCGCTGTTTCTCCGGGCTACCGCTTTTTACACTGAACTCCATGCACTACGCTCCTGAATCTTAAAGACAACGACGGTGGCTACGGATAGAATTGCAAGCTTTCGTAACTCATGTCCGCTGTTGCGGTGACTTCGTGTTAATCTTAACGTTATTACGGCTTTGGTTCGTCAGAAAAAAACCTGATACGCGGAACCAGTGAGTCATTTAATCTTAGCGATGATTTCGAAGACCAAAGAGAATAAATGACGTTTAAGCCATGAAACAAGCAATTTTCCTGCAATAAGACGGGTTTTTACGGGCGTATTTATAGTGATAATCATAAGATATCTGGTTCGTGAGACGCTGAAAAGCCAGTTGGCGATCCTGTTCATCCTGTTACTGATTTTCTTTTGCCAGAAACTGGTCAGGATCCTTGGCGCCGCGGTGGATGGCGATATCCCGACAAATCTGGTGCTCTCGCTGTTAGGGCTGGGCGTACCGGAAATGGCGCAGCTCATTCTGCCCCTGAGTTTATTCCTCGGGCTGCTGATGACGCTGGGCAAACTGTATACCGAAAGTGAAATCACGGTGATGCATGCCTGCGGCCTGAGTAAGGCCGTACTGGTGAAAGCGGCGATGATCCTCGCGCTGTTTACCGGCGCGGTGGCGGCGGTCAACGTGATGTGGGCCGGCCCCTGGTCGTCCCGCCATCAGGACGAAGTGCTGGCGGAAGCGAAAGCCAACCCCGGGATGGCGGCGCTGGCCCAGGGACAGTTTCAGCAGGCCAGCGACGGCAGCGCCGTGCTGTTTATTGAAAACGTCAACGGCAAGCGCTTCCATGATGTCTTCCTGGCGCAGCTGAAGCCGAAAGGTAACGCGCGACCTTCCGTCGTGGTGGCCGATTCCGGCGAACTGACGCAGAAGAAAGACGGTTCGCAGGTGGTGACCATGAATCAGGGTACCCGCTTTGAAGGTACGGCGATGCTACGCGATTTCCGCATCACCGATTTTAAAAATTACCAGGCCATTATTGGCCATCAGGCGGTGGCCTCGGACCCTGACGACACCGAACAGATGGGCATGCGCACGCTGTGGCGCACCGATACTGACCGCGCGCGCGCCGAGCTGCACTGGCGCTTCACGCTGGTGGCGACGGTGTTCATTATGGCGTTGATGGTGGTTCCGCTGAGCGTGGTGAACCCGCGTCAGGGCCGCGTGCTGTCGATGCTGCCGGCGATGCTGCTGTATCTGGTCTTCTTCCTGCTGCAAACCTCGATTAAGTCAAACGGCGGTAAAGGTAAAATCGACCCGATGATCTGGATGTGGGGGATTAACCTGCTCTATTTCGCGCTGGCCGTGCTGCTGAACCTGTGGGATACGGTGCCGATGCGCCGCTTCCGTGCCCGTTTTAACAAAGGAGCGGTGTGATGCAGGCGTTTGGCGTACTCGACCGTTATATCGGTAGGACGATTTTCAACACCATCATGATGACGCTGTTCATGCTGGTTTCGCTCTCAGGCATTATCAAGTTTGTCGACCAGTTGAAAAAAGCCGGCCAGGGCAGCTACGACGCGCTCGGTGCCGGGCTCTATACCCTCCTCAGCGTGCCAAAAGATGTGCAGATTTTCTTCCCGATGGCGGCGCTGCTTGGCGCCCTGCTTGGCCTGGGGATGCTGGCGCAGCGCAGCGAACTGGTGGTGATGCAGGCCTCCGGCTTCACCCGCTTACAGGTGGCGCTGGCGGTGATGAAAACCGCGATTCCGCTGGTGCTGCTGACCATGGCGATCGGTGAATGGGTGGCGCCGCAGGGCGAGCAGATGGCGCGTAATTATCGCGCCCAGCAGATGTACGGCGGTTCGCTGCTGTCGACCCAGCAGGGGCTGTGGGCGAAAGACGGCCATAACTTCGTTTATATCGAACGGGTGAAAGGCAACGATGAGCTGGGCGGCGTGAGTATTTACGCGTTTAACGACCAGCGCCGTTTGCAGACCGTGCGCTACGCCGCTTCGGCAAAATTTGATAACGAGACGAAAGTCTGGCGCCTGTCGCAGGTCGATGAGTCTGACCTGACCGATCCGAAACAGATCACCGGCTCGCAGATGGTCAGCGGCACCTGGAAAACCAGGCTGACGCCCGACAAGCTGGGCGTGGTGGCGCTGGACCCGGATGCGTTGTCGATCAGCGGCCTGCATAACTACGTGACCTATCTGAAATCCAGCGGACAGGACCCGGGACGCTACCAGCTCAACATGTGGAGCAAAATCTTCCAGCCGCTGTCGGTGGCGGTGATGATGCTGATGGCGCTGTCGTTTATCTTCGGCCCGCTGCGCAGCGTGGCGATGGGGGTAAGGGTGGTCACCGGGATCAGCTTTGGCTTTATCTTCTACGTGCTGGACCAGATTTTTGGCCCACTGACGCTGGTCTACGGCATCCCGCCGATTATCGGCGCGCTGCTGCCAAGCGCCAGCTTCTTCCTGATAAGCCTCTGGCTGATGATGAAAAGAAACTAGCCGCCGCGTCCCCCTCCCGCCTGCCGGGAGGGGGATGAGACTACCGTTTTCGCCCGCCGAGTAAACTCCCCAGCATGCCCCTGACTATCTGATTGGTCACCTGCCGAACCGCGCTTTTAGCGGCCGTTTGTACCAGACCATCATGTTTGCCGCCGCGTGGACCGGTGGTGCCGAACAAAATATCTTTCAGCCCGCCCAGCAGACCGTCGTCAGCGCTGCCCGTCTGGCCTTTTGCCGGCGGAGCCGCCTGTTGTTCTGGGGTTGCCTGTACCCCTTTTTGCAACATTTCAAATGCGGACTCGCGATCGACCTCTTCTTCATACTTGCCGTACAGCGCGGAGTGGTTAATCAGGCCATTACGCTCGTCGTCCGTCACCGGTCCCATGCGTGAGCAGGGGGCGATCACCATCGCGCGCTCGACCACCGACGGGCTGCCTTTTTCATCGAGGAAGGAGATCAGCGCTTCGCCGGTACCCAGCTCCTGGATAGCCTGTTCGGTGCTGAAAGCCGGGTTGGCGCGCATGGTCTGGGCCGCGGTTTTCACCGCTTTTTGATCTTTCGGCGTAAAGGCGCGCAGGGCGTGCTGAACCCGGTTGCCCAACTGGCCGAGAACCGCATCGGGTATATCCGACGGGTTCTGCGAGACGAAGTAAACCCCCACGGCTTTGGAGCGAATCAGGCGGATAACCTGCTCGATTTTATCCAGCAGCACCTGAGGCGCATCGTTAAACAGCAGATGCGCTTCATCGAAGAAAAAGACCAGCTTCGGCTTTTCCCGATCTCCGGCTTCCGGCAGGCGCTCGTAGAGCTCCGAGAGCATCCACAGCAGGCTGGCGGCGTAGAGTTTCGGCATCTGATACAGTTTTTCGGCGCTGAGGATATTAATCACCCCTTTGCCGTTCTCGTCGAGGCGCATCCAGTCCTCGATGTCGAGCATCGGCTCGCCGAAAAAGTGCTCCGCCCCTTGCTGCTCCAGGGTCAACAGGCCGCGCTGGATAGCGCCGACCGAGGCGCTGCTGATGTTGCCATACTGGTTTTGAAAAGCTTTGGCGTTGTCACCGATATACTGAGTGATGGCGCGCAGATCTTTAAAGTCGAGTAGCAGCAGGCCGCGATCGTCGGCGATGCGGAAGATAATATTCAGTACGCCGGACTGGACCTCGTTGAGATTCAATAATCGCGCCAGCAGCAGCGGCCCGAGATCGGACACCGTCGCCCGGACCGGGTGGCCTTTCTCGCCGAAAATATCCCACACCACCACCGGGTTAGCGTGGGGCTGCCAGTCGGTGACGCCGATTTTTTCCAGCCGCGCCTGCAGTTTCTCCGAGCTTTGGCCCGCTGCGGCAATCCCGGTCAGATCGCCTTTTACATCGGCCATAAACACCGGTACGCCGATTTCGGAAAAGGACTCCGCCAGTTTTTGCAGGGTGACGGTTTTACCGGTGCCGGTCGCACCGGTAATCAGGCCGTGGCGGTTGGCCATTCCCGGTAGCAAATGCAGCTGTTTTTCCCGCGTGCGGGCAATCAGCAGGGGTGCGCTCATGATCGATTCCTCCATTTATCCTGCGTCGATTATAGGCAAACTGGCCGCAAACCGACGTGAGAAATCGCTGCATTCGCCTGGCGTGGCGTTGATTTCTCTCAGGCGCAATGGCGTTGAATGAGCGCGATGCTCCGTTCCGTCTCGCGGCGGATATCCTCTTCGCTCCAGGATGCCAGCTCCGGCGCAAACGGTTCGAACGCATACACCCCCTGATAACCCCGGGCTTCGAGGTGTTTGATTTGCTCACAGGTATGCAGCCGATCTTTTTCCGTCAGCATGATACGTTCGTCGTCGGTCAGGTTTTCCCGTGGACGTGCATCTTCCACGCCGGAGAGGTGCACCAGACCGATGTCAGCGATATCCACCTGGCTAAACTCGGCATCCGCCTGCGGATAGAGATGGTGGTGGAAGGTATCAATCAGTAGCTTAAACGGGACTTTCGCATCGCGGATGAGCGTCTGCGTCTGCGCGGCAGAGCGCAGTGAGCTCTGCGGGAAACCCAGCGGTTCAACCAGGCCCCGCACGCCGTAAAACGAGAACAGCGGCGACAGATCGCGCAGCGCGCTCAGCGTTTCGCTGGCCGGTACTTCGCTGCCATCGTTGAGCGGACACAGGACCAGCGATTTAGCGCCAATGGCTCTGGCCTCCTGCAACAACGATTCGGCCAGGCCGCGAACCTGCTCCGTGCGGCGGTTAAATGGGTACACCGCATTGATGGTCAAAATCTCAATATGGTAGCGGTCGGCCAGCTCGCGCACCTGCTGATGGCTGAGATCGTCGGTCACTTTGCCTGCGGGCAAATCATTACGCAACTCGACCTTATTCAGCCCAAGACTGTTCACCAGACGGAAAAAGGCCTCGATACTCAGCGATGGGGCGATCTTGCGATTAAGACAGAAACGTTGCAGTGCGATAGCCATGTGGCTCTCCTGAATGACGATAGGTTGGGTTTATTCGATCGACTGTAAGTCAAAACATTTATTTCATAATTAGCAATGACTGAAATGGTGGATCTTTGAGCTGCTTCGCAAATAATCGTACTTTACCGCTCTAAGTTACATCGGGTACAGATGGCGTCGCAGCTGAATCTTATCGCAGGCGCTTTCTTGACGAAACTCGAGCGCCGGGGCCGGGAAATGCGACGGTCATCACCAAAATAGAATTTCATTCTACATCAACATTGAAATATAAGTTTCATTTTACTACGGTTATAGCACAGCAAAATCGGAAAGGGGCCGCAGCGTTGGCCTTCCCACATCATGAGGCGAGAAGATGACGATCACAGGAAACTTTATTGGCGGGAAAACCGTCACCAGCAGCAGCAATGAAACGATGCCGGTGTACGACCCGGCGACGGGCAAGGTGGTGCGCGAAGTCACTTTGTCGACCGCTCAGGAAGTCTCTGATGCCATTCAGGTTGCCCGTGATGCCTTTGAAAGCTGGTCGCGCACCACGCCGCTACGCCGCGCCCGCGTGCTGTTCAACTTTAAAATGCTGCTTGAGCAACATGCTGAGGAGCTGGCGGGAATCATCGTTAGCGAGCACGGTAAGGTCTGGTCAGATGCACTGGGTGAACTGACCCGTGGTCTGGAAGTGGTTGAATTTGCTTGCGGTATTCCGCATCTGATTAAAGGTGAATACTCATCTGACGTCGGCACCGGCGTGGACAGCTATTCGCTGATGCAGCCGCTGGGTGTGGTGGCGGGGATTACGCCGTTTAACTTCCCGGCGATGGTTCCGATGTGGATGTTCCCGCTGGCGCTGGCCTGCGGCAACAGCTTCATCCTCAAGCCGCCGGCGCTGGCCCCGACGGCCGCGGTACGCCTGGCTGAACTGCTGAAGGAAGCAGGCCTGCCGGATGGCGTCTTTAACGTTGTGCACTGCAGCAACGATGATGCCGAGCAGCTGTATACCGATCCGCGTATTGCGGCGGTCAGCTTCGTCGGCTCCTCCGGCGTTGCCGAATATATCTACAAAACCGCCAGCGCCCACGGCAAACGCGTGCAGGCCTTTGGCGCGGCGAAAAACCATGCGATTGTGATGCCGGACGCGGATCTGGATGCGACGGTAAATGCGATTATGGGCGGTGCGTTTGGTTCTGCGGGCGAGCGCTGCATGGCGTTGCCGGTCGTGGTCGCGGTGGGTGATGAAACGGCGGATAAGCTGATTGCGCGTCTGAAGCCGCTGGTGGAAGCGCTGAAAGTCGGGCCGGGATGCATGCGCGGCAAAGAAGAGAACGAAATGGGCCCGGTGGTTTCCGATACCCATCAGAAGAAAGTGCTGGGCTATATCGATAAAGGCGCCAGCGAAGGGGCGAAACTGGTCGTCGACGGGCGTAAGCTGCGCGTGTCAGGCTATGATGACGGGTACTATGTCGGCGGTACGCTGTTCGACCACGTGACGCCGGATATGACCATCTGGCGGGAAGAGATTTTTGGACCGGTACTGGGCATTGTCCGCGTGGCGGACTATCACAGCGCGCTGGAGCTGGTGAACAGCCACGAATTTGGCAACGGCAGCGCCGTCTTCACCAGCAATGGACACACTGCCCGTGAATTCGTGCATGATGTCCAGGCCGGAATGGTCGGGGTGAACGTGCCGGTTCCGGTACCAATGGCCTTCCACAGCTTCGGCGGCTGGAAACGCTCGGTATTTGGCGCCCTCAACGTCCATGGACCTGACGGCGTGCGCTTCTACACCCGGATGAAAACCGCCACCGTGCGTTGGCCGGAAGGGCAGCAAACCGTATCTGAATTCAGCATGCCGACATTAGGTTAATCGGCGAAGGAGAACGCCATGTCGTTACTGGCTAAATCACGAAAAGAGGGGCAGATCCAGCACATCACGCCGCAAAGCGCCGGCTGGCGCTATATCGGTTTTGATGTGTGGATGCTGAAAAAAGGGCAGAGCATTACGCTGGAAAGCGGCGAGCGCGAGCTGTGTCTGGTGCTGGTTGCCGGGCTGGCGTCGGTCAAAACGACGAAGGCCGACTTCCCCGGGCTGGGACAGCGAATGTCGCCGTTTGAACGTACGCCGCCGTGGGCGGTGTATGTCCCGACGCAGGACAAGGTGGAGGTGACGGCGGATTCTGACCTTGAACTGGCGGTGTGCAGCGCGCCAGGTAAAGGTACGCTGCCGGCGCGGGTGATTCGTCCGCAGGATGTGGGCGTTGAACATCGTGGCAAAGGGCGTAATCAGCGTCTGGTGCACAATATCCTGCCGGATAATGCGCAGGCCGACTGTCTGCTGGTGGTGGAGGTGTATACCGACGAAGGCGCCACCAGCTCCTGGCCGTCGCATAAACACGATACCGCGCAGCCGGGTAAAGAGACCCAGCTGGAAGAGACCTACTATCACCGTTTCGATCCGCCGCAGGGCTTCGCACTCCAGCGGGTATATACCGATGACCGCAGCCTGGATGCCTGCATGGCGCCTTACAACCACGATGTGGTGATGGTGCCGCGCGGCTATCACCCGGTCGCGGCGATTGCCGGGTATGACAGCTATTATCTGAACGTGATGGCCGGGCCGGAGCGCAAGTGGTTGTTTACCTGGGAAGAGGACCACGCGTGGATCAACAGTCCTGACTATCCTCGTCACGACTGACGGATCGTAAGCGTTAAAAGGGCCGCTAAGTTTTTGCTTAGCGGCCCTTTTTGTCTGCACCTGTTCCCCGGTGGTTGCCCGCAAGTATTCCCCGGTGGCGCTGCGCTGACCGGGGCTACGGGGGGATGGTCGCCCGGATAAGGCGCTGGCGCGGCAATCCGGGAGGTTTCCTGAAGGTCGGAGATATTCCCCCGGTGGCGCTGCGCTGACCGGGGCTACAGGGGCTGGTCGCCCGGATAAGGCGCTGGTACGGCAATCCGGGAGGTTTCCTGAAGGCCGGAGATATTCCCCCGGTGGCGCTGCGCTGACCGGGGCTACAGGGGGGGATGGTTGCCCGGGTAAGGCGCTGGCGCGGAATCCGGGAGGTTTCCTGATGGCCGGAGATATTCCCCCGGTGGCGCTGCGCTGACCGGGGCTACGGGGGGATGGTCGCCCGGATAAGGCGCTGGCGCGGCAATCCGGGAGGTTTCCTGAAGGCCGGAGATATACCCCCGGTGGCGCTGCGCTGACCGGGGCTACGGGGGATGGTTGCCCGGATAAGGCGCTGGCGCGGAATCCGGGAGAGGGGGCAGGGTCAGGCGAGGTTCTGCTGGGTTTGCGGTTCTTTGCTGCTGTTTAGCGCCAGTGACACGGCCAGCGTCTGAGCCAGGCACAGAGAGGCCACCTGGGAGCGGAAACCGTCAACCTGCGCTTCACGTACCACAAAGCAGACATCGCTGAAGGCCGCGAGCGGGCTGACCTGGCTGTCGGTAATCGCAATCTGTCGCGCCTTGCGCTGGGCGCCAAGTTCAACCAGCTCGACAACTTCACGCGCGTAGGGCGAGAAGCTTACGGCGACCACCACATCTTTCGGTCCCACCAGGCTCAGCTGCTCGGTGAACATTCCGCCGAGGCCATCGATCAGAAACGCTTTACGGTCAAGATGACGCAGCGCATAGGTCAAATAGGAGGCGACGCTAAACGAGCGGCGCAGGCCAATCACATAGATATTCTCCGCCTCCGCCAGCAGGGCGACCGCGCGCTCGAGATCATCGCCAGAGGTCTGCATCGCCAGCTGCTGCAGCGCCTGGGTATTCACCATGGTGAACATATTGAGAATTTCAGTCGGCGTTTCCGGCGGCGACGTTTCATCGTTGGTGGTCTGGCGGAACAGGCGCGCGCGTTCGGTATAGTTGGCGGTCTCTTCCATCAGATGCTGTCTGAACATCTGCTTCATTTCGTTAAAGCCGCTAAAGCCGAACGCATTAGCGAAACGGATCAACGTCGATGGCGGGACATCCGCCTGCTGGGCGATGGAGGCGACGGTATCGAAAGCGACGCTATTACTGTTATCCAGAATATAGCGTGCCACCTGTTTTAAGCGTTTGCTTAATGTATCGTAGCGACGCCGGATTTCATCCTGCAGGATGGTCAGTTGGGTCGGATTATTGGCCATAGATTGCGCTCTGAGAAAATGAAAGGAATATAACTTCCAGTGTACCAAATGAAGCGAATTTTTCATTTTTTGCGATGAAATACGCGATTCATTTCACGAAGAAACAGAAAAAAACCCGCACCGGGAGGCGCGGGCGAGTTTTATCGCGGTTAACCGCGGGCTTCACGCCAGTAGTCGATGAGCGTCAGGTAGTTGCGTTTCACCTCGCCAATCAGCGCCTCATCGCTCAGTTCGCCCGCCATCCAGCGCCGTGAAGGCTGGCCAAAAATGGTACGTCCGACGGCGAAGCCTTTGATGATCGGGTGGCCGGCGGCCTCGGCAAACCCGGCGCGCAGCCGATCTGACGGCGCATCGAGGCCAAGGAGCAGGATCCCGCGACACCAGGGATCTTCGCGCGCGATCAGACCCGCGATCTTTTCCCAGCTGGCGCTGGAGAGCGGCGGCAGCTTCCACCAGTCCGGCTGAATGCCGAGCTGGTAAAAATGTTCCAGCATCGTGTGGTAGTGACGCTCGTCTTTATCCGGGCCATTTTCCGGCTGGATCACTTCCAGCAGCAGCTCGTGTCCGGACTTGTTGCAGGCCTGCCAGACTTCCAGCAGCAGCGCATCCTGCTCAGCCCGCAGCGGTGCCGGATCTGCCGGATGATAGAAGACCAGGCATTTCACCACATGCTCCAGCGGCCAGTCGATCAGCTGGGAACCAATGTTGCCGTGTTCCAGACGCAGCGGGCGCGAACCCGGCAGCTCGATAGGGCGACCAATCCACCAGCCTTTACCGGTAATGGCATTCAGCGAGCTCTGACCGTAGGTGCCGTCGGCGAGAATCCCGCTGCGCTGTTCCAGCCCCGCCTCTTTGGCGGCCGCTTCGGCGGCTGCCAGCAGCAGCAGCTTGAGCCGGGGAATAGAGGCCGGATCGCATCCGGTTTCATGGGCCAGATCCGCCAACTGTTTACGATGATCAAAAGCGAAAATGCACAGCTCCGGCCACTGCTGACGGCGGCTGGTGACGCGGTGTAAATGGTTTAATCGCGCATCGATATCCGGACGTGGCACGGATTGCGCCCGCAGCAGATAATCATCCAGCTCGACTTTGGTCGGCATCGCCGGCGCGCAGCCGTGGCGCGAGACCACCAGCGCGCCGCAGGCGTTGGCGTAGCGACACGCCTGCTCCCAGCCTTCATCATTCAGCCAGCCGCGCAGCAGACCGGACATAAAGGCATCGCCCGCGCCCAGCACGTTGAGTACCTCAACCCGTACGCCCTGCTGGAGCGGAATGCTGTCCCAGCTATCGGGAATGTCGCCTTCCAGCACCACGCAGCCCATCGGGCCCCGTTTGCAGACCAGCGTCGCTTTGGTCGCATGGCGGACATTTTTCAGCGCGGTCAGCGTATCGGTACTGCCGCCGGCAATATGGAACTCCTCTTCTGTACCGACCACTAAATCGAACAGATGTAGCACTTCCTGAAGCTGACTGGTGACCGGACCGGATTCGATGAAACGCGTTTCACCGTCACCCAGCGAGGTCAATCCCCACAGCACCGGACGGTAATCGATATCCAGCGCGGTGCGCAGGCCGTGACGGCGGGCGTACTCCAGCGCTTTCAGTACCGCCGCGCGGGTGTTGGGATGAGAGAGGTGCGTGCCCGTTACCGCCAGCGCACGGGAAGAGGCGATGTACTCCTCGTTAATATCCTCAGGCACCAGCGCCATATCGGCACAATTATCACGGTAAAAAATGAGCGGGAAGGTCTCCTGATCTTTAATGCCCAGCATCACCAGCGCGGTGAGACGCTGTTTATCCGTGATCAGGTATTCGGTATCGACCCCGACCCGGCCGAGCGTTTCGCGTAGAAAACGGCCATTGTGCTCATCGCCGACGCGCGCCAGCATGGCTGATTTTAATCCCTGAATGGCGGTACCAAAGGCTACGTTGCCGGAAGAGCCGCCCAGATATTTAGAGAAACTGGCAACATCTTCTAGCCTTGCACCAATCTGCTGGGCATAGAGGTCGACAGCCACCCGGCCAATACAGATGACGTCGAGCCGCTTTACTGCTGCATTCATAGCTAGGTTTTCCTTTTACATATCTGCTGTACGGAAGGGTCGGAATGCCGACAAGGACTCCACACACAGCCTGAGGGTGAACGGATATCCCTAGTTTGAGAAATAAATATTTCATTTGCAAATGAGATCGAAATTAAAAAACCAAAAGTGTGAGGGATCTACCACTCTGCCGCGCCAGGCCCCATTCTGCAAAGGATCGAAGGCGCGGATGACGCCTGCTGTGACAGGGTTCGGTAAGAGAGTGCTTTATGCATGATTTTTAAAGGGATATTTAAGCGGCGGCGCGCCTTGAGCGGCCGAAGGCGGTGTGGCCGGCGTGGGTGAAACGGGTGAAACAGAGAGAGAGTTTGATCCCTCTCGCAAAATGAAATATTTTTTCTGTATTTCTATTTAATGAAAAAAATGTTTGCCTATAATCCAAAAGTATTCCAGTGGACGTTAACGATTTCCCGCGGCTGTGACAAGCGTGTAGTACGGGGAAAACGCGCTAACCCACACACAAATACTGAACAATAAGGATTGTGCAAGATGGGCAAACTGAGACTGACAATGGCACAGGCGCTGGTGAAGTTCCTTGATAACCAGTTTCTCGACGTGGATGGCGAAGAGCATAAATTCGTAAAAGGTATTTTCGCCATCTTTGGCCACGGCAACGTGCTGGGGCTGGGCCAGGCGCTGGAACAAGACAGCGGCGAAATGCGGGTCTTCCAGGGGCGTAACGAACAAGGTATGGCGCACGCCGCCACCGGTTTCGCCCGCCAGTCTCTGCGCCGCCAGATCATTGCCTGCACTTCTTCCGTCGGACCGGGGGCGGCCAATATGATTACCGCCGCCGCGACGGCCACCGCCAACCGTATTCCTCTGCTGCTGCTGCCCGGCGATGTGTTTGCTAGCCGTCAGCCGGATCCGGTGCTGCAGCAGGTTGAGCAAAGTTATGACCTCAGCATCAGCACCAACGACGCCTTCCGGGCCGTCAGCAAATACTGGGATCGCATTACGCGCCCGGAACAGCTGATGAGCGCCTGCATTAACGCGATGCGCGTCCTGACCGATCCGGCGGAAACCGGCGCCGTCACTCTCTGTCTGCCGCAGGATGTGCAGGGCGAAGCCTGGGATTACCCGGAGTCGTTCTTTGTTCGCCGCGTGCATCGTCTCGATCGCCGTCCGGCCAGCGCCGCCCAGCTGGCGGATGCGGTGGCGGCCATTAAGGCCAGCCGTAAACCGCTGATTATTTGCGGCGGCGGGGTGAAATATGCCGGTGCCGGGGAGGCCCTGTCCCGCTTCGCGGAACGCTACAGCATTCCGTTCGCAGAAACTCAGGCCGGGAAAGGGACGGTGGTCTCCTCCCATCCGCTGAACGTCGGCGGCGTCGGCGAAACCGGCTGCCTGGCCGCCAACCTGTTGGCGAAAGAAGCCGATTTGGTTATCGGTATCGGCACCCGCTTTAGCGATTTCACCACCTCATCAAAATGGTTGTTCCAGCACCCCGGCGTGCGCTTTCTGAATGTCAACGTCAGCAACTTCGATGCCTGGAAACTTGACGGTATTCCGCTGCTGGCCGATGCCCGCGAAGCCCTGACGTCACTGGACAGCGCGCTGGCCAGCGAAGGCTGGCAGGCGAACTGGGGCGCGCAGATTGACAGCGTCCAGAGCCGCCAGCTGAAAGAGACCCAGCGCGTCTATCAGGCCGTCTGGCAGGAAGAGGCTTTTGTCCCGGAAGTCGATGATGCTCTCGATCGCGAGTCGGTATATCGGGAATTTCGCCAGATCACCGACTCCACGCTGACCCAGAGCAGCGTGCTGGGGGTACTCAATGAAACGCTTGCGGCGGATGCGGTAATTGTGGCGGCAGCGGGCAGCTTGCCCGGGGATCTGCAGCGCGTCTGGCGCAACCGGGCCCCCAACACCTATCACGTAGAGTACGGCTACTCCTGCATGGGCTATGAAGTGAATGCCGCGCTGGGGGTGAAGCTGGCGCAGCCGCAAACCGAAGTCTATTCCCTGGTCGGAGACGGCTCTTTCATGATGCTGCACTCTGAGCTGGTGACCTCGTTGCAGGAGCGGGCGAAGATCAACGTGGTACTGCTCGACAATATGGCCAACGGCTGCATCAACAACCTGCAGATTGGCCACGGTATGGGCAGCTTCGGCACCGAGTTTCGCTATCGCTCAGCGGAGAACGGGCAGCTGCAGGGCGGCCTGGTGCCGGTCGATTTCGCCACTATTGCGGCGGGCTACGGTTGCAAAACCTGGCGTGTCACCACCCTGAATGAACTGCGTCAGGCGCTGGATGCCGCGCGTCGCGAGACGATCAGCACGCTGATTGATATTAAAGTGCTGCCGAAGACCATGGTGCATTCCTACGGCAGCTGGTGGAACGTCGGCGTCGCCCAAACGGCCTTGTCAGAACGTATTCGCAAAGTTGCTGAAATGATTAATGAAAAACGCGCCGAAGCGCGGGATTACTAGAACAGAACGCTCACCTTGAACCCTACAGAATCACGGAGAAAACCACTATGTCACTCAAATTAGGTGTCATCGGCGCTGGCGCCATCGGGAAAGAACATATCCGTCGTTGTACCCAGGTCTTACAGGGAGCCACCGTGGTGGCGGTGTCGGATATCAATGCGGAGAGCGCACGTGCGGCGGTAGCGCTGCCGGGCGTGCAGGCGGAAATCTACACCGACGGCCACGATGTTATCCAGTCCAGCGATGTCGACGCTATCCTTGTCACCTCGTGGGATCCGACGCACGAAGAGTATACCCTCGCGGCGATCGCCGCCGGCAAACCGGTGTTCTGCGAGAAGCCGCTGGCGATGAGCGCAGAAGGCTGCCGCCGCATAGTCGATGCGGAAATGAAAGCGGGCCGCCGCCTGGTGCAGGTGGGCTTTATGCGCCCTTACGATGAAGGCTACCTGGCGCTGAAAAAAGTCATTGATGATGGTGATATCGGCGCGCCGCTGATGCTGCGCTGCGCCCACCGTAACCAGTCGGTCGGTGAGAACTACACCACCGATATGGCGATCACCAACACCCTGATCCACGAGCTGGACGTGCTGCGCTGGCTGCTCAACGATGACTACTGTTCGGTACAGGTGCGCTTCCCGCGCTCTACTTCCCATACCCACGCGCGTCTGAAAGACCCACAGATCGTGTCGTTTGAAACCAAAAAAGGCACGTTGATCGACGTGGAAGTCTTCGTCAACTGCCAGTACGGCTACGACATCCAGTGCGAAGTGGTGGGCGAAACCGGTATTGCCCGCCTGCCTGAGCCGTCAGCAGTACAGATGCGCAAAGCCGCTAACCTGTCGACCGCCATCCTGACCGACTGGAAGGATCGCTTTATCAAAGCCTACGACGTGGAGCTGCAGGCCTTCATCAATGATGTTCAGGCAGGTCAGCTGCAGGGCCCATCGGCATGGGACGGCTATGCGGCATCCGTGGCTGCTGACGCCTGTATTAAAGCTCAGGGAACCAGCGAGCCGGTTGAGGTGACGCTGCCTGAGTGCCCGGCATTCTACAAACGCTAATCCGCCTCTCGCTTACGGAACTTCTTTGAACAGGTAACGACGATGAAAATTGCTTTCGACGTTGATGTGATTCGCGATCTCGGGATTACCCGGATGGTCCACCAGGTTGCGGAATGGGGTTACAAGTACATTGAGCAATCGCCCCATCCGCAGATTAACCCGTTCTACAAACATCCGCGCGCCGGTCGGGAAGTGATTGCCGAGTACAAACAGGCGCTGCGTGAGACCGGCGTGGAGATCTCCTCGTTTATCTGCGTTTACCGCTGGTCCGGCCCGGATGAACTGCGCCGTCAGGCGGCGGTAAAAAACTGGAAACGGCTGATCGAAGTGGCGGTAGAAATGGGTGTGCAGGTGATCAACACCGAGTTTTCCGGCGATCCGAATCAGCCGGAAATATGCGAAGAGATGTTCTATCGCTCGATGGATGAGCTGCTGCCCATTTTCGAGCGCGAAGGTATTCGCGTGGAGATTCAGGCGCATCCGTGGGACTTCTGCGAAGAGAACAACGAAACCGTCGATATCGTGAAGTCGTTCCGTAGCGAGAATGTGAAGTACGTATACAGCGTTCCGCACACTTTCTTTTATGACAAAGGGAAAGGTGAGGTCGAGAAAATGCTGCGCTATGCGGGAAGCGATCTCTCCCATGTGCTGATCGCCGATACCCGCAACCATACCAAGCACTGCCGCTATATCGTTAATCCGCCGGGCGTGGATGCCGCGGTCCACCAGCATGTGGGCGTTGGCGAGGGGGATGTGGATTTCGACGCGCTGTTCCGCACCCTGCGCGAAATGAAATTTGCCGAGCAGACCTTCAAGGTCGGCGGCGCGCCGATTGTGGCCGCCTCGCTATTTGGCTACCCGGAAAAAATGAAATACCAGGCAGTGGAAACCCGTGAACTCATCGAACGTGAATTGCTGCGTCGCTAAAGCGCGGCAACAGGAGCATTTTTATGAACAAAGATAATGTAAAACTGGCGATCGCCCCTATTGGCTGGACCAACGATGATATGCCTGAACTGGGCAGCGAAAATACCTTTCAGCAGATTGTCAGCGAAATGGCGCTGGCGGGGTTTAGCGGCAGCGAAGTGGGCAGCAAATACCCGCGCGATCCGGCGGTGCTGAAGCCGATGCTGGATATTCGCGGCATTCAGATCTGCAATGCCTGGTTCAGCACCTTTTTTGCCAACGGGCAGCGGGAAAAGACCATTGACGAGTTTGTGAATCACATGAATTTCCTGCACGCGATGGGGGCGAGAGTGATTGGCTGCTCCGAGCAAAGCGGCAGCATTCAGGGGCTGGAAAAACCGATTCTCGGCGAGGCAAAACCCTGCTTCAGCGAGGAAGAGTGGCAGCGCGTCGCCGAAGGCTACAACACGCTGGGGCGCCTGGCCGCTGAGAAGGGCATGCAGGTGTGTCTGCACCACCATATGGGGACCGGTATTCAGACCAGCGAAGAGATCGACAAATTTATGTCGCTGGTCGATGACAAAGTCTTTCTGCTGTACGACACCGGACACGCCTGGTATTCCGAAGGGGGCGAAGCGCCGATGCTGGCGATCCTCAAGAAATACCTGCCGCGTATCAACCACGTGCACCTGAAAGATGTCCGTCCTCCGGTGATTGAGCAGGTTCGTCGCGAAGGGCTGTCATTCCTTGATGGCGTGAAGAAAGGCACCTTCACCGTGCCTGGCGATGGCGTGATCGACTTCCGTCCGGTGTTCAAACTGCTGGACGACCATGGTTACAAAGGCTGGATGGTGGTTGAAGCCGAACAGGATCCGGCGCTGGCTAACCCCTTCGAATACGCCCTCAAAGCGCGTAAATACATTCGTGAAACGGCAGGAATCTAATCGTTGATCCACTTTCAGGCCACACAGCGCTGTGGCCTGTTTTTTTGCCCCATCAGCCAGCAATTTCTCAAGGCGTACAACGAAAAATTACCTCGTTGAGGCCCGGGACTCTGTGCATTCAGATAACAGCGAATGTTCTCTCAAACAAGACAGGATTGGTCAGCCAGGCTGTACCGTCTGCCTGTCGCGCTATTTAGCTGCAGGCTCGGCAATGCGATGTCTGACATCGGTGCTGGTCGGCTAATTCGCAAGGACTCTATGGATCTTCACCAGGCAACAGGTGATATCGGGATATCCCCGTGGTGCAACACGCAACCACCCATGGTGATGGAGGATTATCTCTACGTAAATATATAAACCCGCTGAAAGTGGCTACACAGGCGTCCTGATTTTGTTATTCACGACCGAAGCTGCAAATTCACGCTCTTTTTTCTTCCAGACTGAACATAATATTGTGTTTTTTCACTTTATACTGCAGCGCTCCACGTGAAATTCCCAGCATCCTTGCGGCTTTAGCCACGCACCCATGAGCTTCTTTTAAAGCCTCGATTAAGATCTGGTATTCATACTGCTCAAGTTTATCCGTCAATGTCCCTTCTTCGACGGTAAGGTTTTCACGATAGGTTTCGACCAGAGAAGCGCTTTGCGAGGATGCTTCGGCAGAAAAATGTGTAATGACATCGGTTTCATGATTAAAGAAAAGCTCAGTCAACGGACCCGGCGTTTTTTGAAGTAAGAGACTCCTCACAATGACGTTTTCCAGCATCCTGACGTTACCCGGCCAGTCGTAATCAAGTAGCTGCTTTTCAACCGATGCAAGGAAAGGATAAACATCCTTGTTGCTATTCGCCTGGTGTTTGGCCATAAAATGACGAGCCAGAGGAATAATTTCATCTTTCCTCTCTCTGAGGGGAGGGATAACCACCATACCAATTTCTAACCTGTAGAACAGATCGTCACGTAATCTCTTCTGTCTGATCATATCGAAAGGAGATTCATTCATTGCCGCGATAATGCGGATATCTGCTTTTAGTTCTTTACTACCTCCTACTTTCCAGAATGTCTTCTCCTGTAAAAAACGGAGTATTTTCCCCTGCACATCGACCGGCAACGCATTCAGCTCATCAAGAAACAGCGTGCCTCCATGAGCAAGCTCAAGATAGCCGCGAGTATTTTCTGCGCCAGTGAATCCCCCCTTCACCGTGCCAAAGAGAGTGCTCTCAATGAGCGTGACCGGCAATGCGCCGCAGTTCAGCGCTATAAAGGGTTTATGACGACGGGGGCTGTGATTGTGAACGAAATTCGCCAGTAACTCCTTCCCGGTTCCTGTTTCGCCAATCACCATAACCGGCACATGACTCGCCGCCAGTCGTGCTGCACGATCGAGAACCTGCTGCATCGCTTCTGAATCATGAATAATTTCGGGTTGCTCCCCCGCGTCCCGACTAAATAATTTTTCATTGAGCACAGACAAATGACGCTGCAACTTCCGAAAACGGGAAAGATCCTGGCCTGACTCGATGACACCCATTATCTTCCCGGAGGAGTTGAAGAGTGGCACCGTTGTATGCTGATAATCAATCAGTTTACCGCTGGGAGTATAATAACTTTTCTGGTGATTAATTGATTCCTCACCATATTGCAGCGCCCTGAGCATTTCATTGTCATCAGCATGAATGGAAGGAAAAGCCCTAAGCATGTGTCTGCCGAGAACATCCTTACGCTGACACTCATCCAGATCGGCATTTTCCTGGTTGTAATAAACATGTTCCCCTGCCACATTCAGGACCGAAAAAGGCTGGCCAAGGACATCAAAAAAACGCTCAAAAACTTTTATTGCCGCCTGTAATTCGTGATCAATATCAACTTTCACTTTTTTTCCTCCCGACTGATTAAAATCTGGCGCCCTGCTTAAATTTAAGCGAAGTGATGATTTTTGGCTATGGGTATTTTTTGCTAAATATGCATAAATTCAATAAGTTAAAAATGTAAAATAACTGGCATATGTATTGCTTTATTAACCTCAGCAGGATGAATGATAAACGACAACGCGTTAATAGCTACCCGATATGTACCGGGAAATTAATAAACCGTCAAATATAACAGGAAGCCTCTTATGGACTCACAAAGTAATAAGGGAAGAATGGGAATAACACAAATTTCATTATTTTGTATGTGTGCGGTTATTGTCCTTGAAACGCTTACTGCTTCGGCAGCAATAGGCCCCAGCGGTCTTTTCTGGTGGGGGATAACTTTAATATTTTTCATTGTCCCTTACTCATTGATCACTTCAGAGCTGGGTACGGCTTATCCTGCGGAAGGCGGTATATATGACTGGATCCGCAGGGCTTTTGGTGCACGTATGTCAACCAGAGCCGTTTATTTATACTGGTTGGCCGGTGGCCTTTGGATGCCGGCAGGGTATATTCTCTTCGCCGGTATGTTTGCTCGTGTTTTTATGCCGGAATTGTCCCTGATGTGGCAGGTGGCAATAGTTCTGGTGATGAGCTGGCTCACGATCGCTTTCATTAATTTTAAAACCAGCGTGGGTATCTGGCTGACAGTCTCCGGGGCAATTTTTAAAATTACCGTGATAATGATCCTTGGTATCGCCGGGTTTTATCATCTGTTTGTGCATGGGCCTGCCAACGAATTTTCGCTTCAGACGATGCTCCCTTCAGCATCTTCAGGTATCGGGTTCCTGGCCGTCATTGTTTATAACCTTGTCGGATTAGAGCTGGTTGCCTGTATGGGTAAAGAGCTTCGCAATCCTGTGAGAGATATGCCCCGGGCCATTCTTTTAGCTTCTCTGGCCATTGCTTTCCTTTACGTGTTCGGCTCCATGGGGATTCTGATGGCCATTCCCCTGGAAAATCTCAATCTTGTTTCCGGTATAGTCGATGCCCTTGGTCCGTTGCTTGGGGAAGGCAGTCCACTCATTATTCTGGTCTGTGTCTTTTTTATGCTTTCGATTGTTGGTAACCAGGTGACGTGGGCTATGGCGCCCAGTCGTGCTGCAGCCGAAGCCGCGAGAGAAGGTGAACTACCCGCTTTTATTGGTCGTTGGCACCCCAGGAACAATACACCTTACTGGGCTAATCGTATTTTGGGAATCGTTTCGACAGTTATAACTTTAGTTTACGCCTGGTTTGCCCAAGGGGATAATGCAAACATGTTCTGGTCAATTTTCTCTTTTTCCAGTGCCTGTATTATTATCAGCTACCTTTTATTTTTCGCCTCATTTATTAAGCTACGCATTTGTGATACATCCACGCCTAGACCATTTAAAGTACCGGGGGGATTGCCAGTTGCCATCGGCTGCTCGCTGTTGTGCATGGTGTTTATTTTTATGTGCGCCATGCTATTTATTTTCCCGGATTTACCCAAAGGCATTATTGAGTGGCACCATAGTGGCCCAATCCTGTCGGGAGTCATTATTGTCCTGGCTGTGGGGGACATTATTATTCGGCGCGCTGAAAAGTCCCATGAAAAACTAACGCAAGCCGTAAATTAATGTTTTGAGGATAGTAATAAATTAACCAGAGAATAAGTCCTTAACGTAAATAATCCTGATAAAGGAGTATGGTCTATGAAAAAGAGCGATGAGAACTGCAATATGTCTGGCTCGGGAGAGCGAAACAATCAATCATTCATTTTGATCCAGGAGGGAGCAGCATGTTCGAAGTAACCGAGGTGTCTATTGCCGAGCTGCGAAAAGCGCTTGAGTCAGGTCAAACCACAGCGGTCGAGCTGGTTAAGGCTTATCTTGCCCGAATAGATGCCTACAATGGCCCCGAGACGCAGACTAAATTGAATGCTGTGGTTGTACGTAACCCTGATGCGCTCGCGGAAGCAGAGGCCTCGGACGCGCGTCGTGCCCGTGGCGAACCCTTGGGTCCACTGGATGGCATACCTTATACCGCTAAGGACAGCTATTTAGTTAAGGGCCTTACCGCCGCTGCCGGTAGCCCGGCCTTTAAGGATTTAATTGCCCAGTACGATGCGTTTGCCGTCGAGCGCTTACGCACCGCAGGTGCCATCTGCCTGGGTAAAACCAACATGCCGCCAATGGCTAATGGCGGTATGCAGCGAGGTCACTACGGGCGCGCTGAAAGTCCGTATAACGCCGATTATCTTACCGCACCGTTCGCCTCCGGTTCTTCTAATGGTGCCGGTACGGGTACAGCGGCGAGTTTCTCCGCATTTGGCCTGGCTGAAGAAACCTGGTCGAGCGGCCGAGGCCCTGCTTCTAATAATGGTCTGTGTGCTTATACGCCGTCACGCGGCGTGATTTCTGTTCGCGGTAACTGGCCGTTGACGCCAACAATGGATGTGGTGGTACCTTACGCCCGTACGATGGTCGACCTGCTTGAAGTTCTGGATGTTGTTGTTGCCGACGATCCAATAACTCGTGGCGACCTGTGGCGGCTGCAGCCCTGGGTGAAAATACCCAAATCTTCGGAGGTTCGGCCTGCTTCCTACCTGGAGCTCAACGTCAAACCCGATACGCTTAAAGGCAAACGCTTCGGCGTGCCGCGGATGTTTATTAATAAAGATGAGTTGGCCGGTACGGGTGAAAATCCCGGTATTGGTGGGCCAACCGGTCAACGCATTCATACGCGCGCTTCGGTGATAGACCTTTGGGAAGCCGCGCGAAAAACACTGGAAGAGGCTGGCGCAGACGTTGTGGAAGTGGATTTCCCGCTGGTATCAAACTGCGAAGGTGACCGTCCCGGTGCGCCAACCGTATTTAATCGTGGGATCGTCTCGCCAGAGTTCCTCAATGATGAGCTCTGGGAACTGTCTGGCTGGGCTTTTGACGAATTCCTGCGCGCCAACGGTGACCCTGAACTTAACAAACTGGCGGATGCCAACGGTCCCCTTATATTCCCGCACGATCTGGGCACGCTCCCGAACCGCGAAGGCGATCTCGCGGCGGGCATGGAGGAGTATGTCAATATGGCCAAACGTGGCCTCAAAGCGTACAACCAAATCGCAAGCGTACCGGATGGTCTGCGCGGTCTGGAGAAAACGCGTAAGTTGGATCTGGAAGAGTGGATGGACGAGCTCAGACTTGATGCCGTACTGTTCCCGACCGTGGCTGACGTCGGACCGGCGGATGCGCATATCAACCCTGCTTCGGCCGATATCGCCTGGAGCAATGGCGTCTGGGTCGCTAACGGTAACCTCGCCATTCGTCACCTGGGTGTCCCGACCGTTACCGTCCCCATGGGGGTGATGGCCGATATAGGTATGCCTGTAGGTCTCACCTTCGCCGGTCGGGCTTATGACGACAATAATCTGCTCCGCTTTGGGTCGGCTTTTGAAGCAACCGGTAGTCAACGTCTGGTACCGCCGCGCACACCTCCTCTGCGTTAATCAGGCTGGGCTGCCGGATTTGTGGACTGTCTCTTGAGCAGAGGATCCGCTCAAGAGACAGGTGTAAGGGAAAGGTCGTGACGCCACGTCCGCACTTTATTGCTGGCGATAGGGAAATACGTGAGACAGATTTTAAATCCGTATTAACCATTTATGCATATTTATTCCGGGCGGCGGGGCAAACCCCTTGCCCGGGCTATGGTACGGCGCTGGTCAGTAGCCCCGGTAAGCGCAGCGCCAGCGGGGAGGTTCCCGGGCGGCGGGGTAAACCCCTTGCCCGGGCTACGGTACGGCGCTGGTCAGTAGCCCCGGTAAGCGCAGCGCCAGTGGGGAGGTTCCCGGGCGGCGGGGCAAACCCCTTGCCCGGGCGACGATACGGCGCTGGTCAGTAGCCCCGGTAAGCGCAGCGCCAGCGGGGAGGTTCCCGGGCGGTGGGGTAAACCCCTTGCCCGGGCTACGGTGCGGCACTGGTCAGTAGCCCCGGTAAGCGCAGCGCCACCGGGGAGCACGTTCCCGGGCGGTGGGGTAAACCCCTTGCCCGGGCGACGGTACGGCGCTGGTCAGTAGCCCCGGTAAGCGCAGCGCCAGCGGGGAGGTTCCCGGGCGGCGGGGCAAACCCCTTGCCCGGGCGACGGTACGGCGCCGGTCAGTAGTCCGGTAAGCGCAGCGCCAGCGGAGAGGTTCCCGGGCGGCGGGGTAGACCCCTTGCCCGGGCTACGGTGCGGCGCTGGTCAGTAGCCCCGGTAAGCGCAGCGCTAGCGGGGGAGCACGTTCCCGGGTGGCGGGGTAAACCCTTTGCCCGGGCGACGGTGCGGCGCTGGTCAGTAGCCCCGGTAAGCATAGCGCCACCGGGGAGAGGCGCCGGAGCGACAAGGGAGCTTACTTCACCTCAGCAAGGGCGGTTTTGTCGACGTAGGGCTTCATCAGCGCGTCGGCCTCTTTCTGCGCCGTCTGCACCGCCGCTTCCGGCGTCACTTTGGCGTCGTTAACCACCGCCGCCAGCTGGTTCTCCATCGCTTTACGCACGGCGACGGTCTCCCAGGTGGAGTACCACGGATGGGCGTACTTCAGCTGCTCCAGAGCAATTGCCGCGCGCGGATCCTGCTGCAGATAGGCCTTCATCTCCGGCGTATCGTAGGCGGCTTTGCGCGGCGAGAAGTAGCCAGTGAAGCGGCTCCATGCGCCGTTGACCTGCGGACTCACCAGATACGTCAGGAACTGATAGGCCACTTTCTTCTGCGCGTCGTTGATACCTTTAAAGCTCACCAGGCTGGCGCCGCCGATCGGTACCGCGCGCTGCTCTTTCGCCGGCAGCATCGCCACTCCGAGCTCAAAATCTTTGCTGTTCTCGCGCATAAAGCCCAACGCGCCGGTGCTGAGCATCGCCATCCCCACCTTACCGGAGAAGAAGCTGGCGCTGATCTGCTTCGAGTTGAGGACGCCGGAGGGCATCACTTTGTCTTTGTAGATCAGATCCTGCCAGAAGCGCAGCGCCCCGATGGTGGTCGGCGCGTTGTAGTAGACCTCGCCGGGATAGTCTTCGTTAAAGTATTTTCCGCCGTTGGCGCGTACCAGCGCCGAGAAGATCCAGCCGCCGTAGTCGTCGTTGGTCGACGGCAGCATGATCCCCCACTGACCTTTGCTCTCGTCGGTCAGCTTTTTGGCATCCGCCAGCAGTTCGGCCCAGGTCTGCGGCGGCTGTGTGATCCCGGCCTGCTCGAACATCGTTTTGTTGTAGTAGAGGATCGGCGTCGAGTTATGGAACGGGATCGCGTAAGTGGTGCCCATCACCTGGGCGTTCTTGTGCATCGCCGGCCAGAACTCGTTGACCAGGAACTCCCCCGCTTTTTGATCGCCATAGCGGAACAGCTCGTCCATCGGCAGGATCTCATCCTTTAGCGCCAGGTCGGTGGTGAAGTTGGCGGACATGATCACCAATGCCGGCGGCTGCCCGGCCTTCTGCGCCGATTCGGCTTTGATCTTGGTGGTGTCGTAGTTGCCGGTGAAGATCCCGCGCACTTCGACATCCTGCTGCGAATCGTTAAAGGCTTTGATGACGCGGGTCATCTCCATGGTCAGCTTGCCGTCTACCGGCGCCGGAAACATGAAATCGATCTTCTCTTTCGCCAGCGCCGTGCCGCAGAGGGCAAGCGAAAGCCCGACGGCTGTCAGGGTTTTAAGCATGGTCAATCTCCTGGAGTAAATTGTGCTGTTGCTCAGCATGAAAAAGATGAATATCCCCGGGCGAAAAGCCGAGGGTCAGCGTGTCGCCTTTCTCCGGCACCGCGCCGCGATGGCGGCGGCTAAAGCGCAGGGTGCCGATGGGGGTGCTGACGTGGAGCAGGTAATCGGCTCCCATCAGTTCTCGTTGCAGCATGGTGGCAGAGAGGCGCATGTGGCCCTCCTCCACGCGATCGCTGATATGTTCCGGACGAATGCCGAACCAGACCCGGGGCTCGTCGCGATAGCGCGACGGCAGCGGATGGCGCAGGTCGCCGAGCCGTACCTCGCCGTCGGCGCAGGGCAGCGACAGCAGGTTCATCGCCGGCGAGCCGATAAACCCGGCGACGAACAGGTTGGCCGGATGGGCGTAGAGGTACTCCGGCCGCCCGACCTGCTGGACGTGGCCGCCGTTCATCACCACGATGCGGTCGGCCATCGACATCGCCTCGGTCTGGTCATGGGTGACGTAGACGGTGCTGGTTTTCAGCTGCTGGTGAAGATCCATAATGCTGTCGCGCACTTCGCTGCGCAGGCGCGCGTCGAGGTTGGAGAGCGGCTCGTCCATCAGGAACAGCCGCGGGTTGCGCACGATGGCGCGGGCCATCGCCACCCGCTGGCGCTGGCCGCCGGAGAGCTTCGCCGGCTTGCGGTCCAGCAGCGTTTCCAGCTGCAGCATCTGCGCCACTTTATCGACCCGCGGCTGCCAGCTGGCCTTATCTTCTTTGCGCACCTTCATGCCGAAGGTGATGTTGTCCTGTACCGACAGGTGCGGGAACAGGGCGTAGTTCTGGAAGATCATCGCGAAGTTGCGCTCGCGCGGCGACAGGGCGGTGATGTTCTGGTCGTGCAGCCAGATTTCCCCCTCGCTCACCGGCTCCAGCCCGGCGAGCAGGCGCAGCAGGGTGCTTTTGCCGCAGCCGGAGGGGCCGACCAGCACCACAAACTCGCCTTCGTGAATATCGAGGGAGAGGGCGTCGAGGGCCGGTTTACCGTCAAAACGCTTACTGATGTTTTGCAAACTAAGCATGAGGATTAGCGCTCTTCCGTTGGGCAACTGATGTTTTCGTCATACAGCCACGGCCCGGCGTGGTGGCTCAGCGCGTGCTGGTAGCTGACCCACTGCTCGCCGACCTGGCGGTGCATCAGGCATGACGCCGGTGACAGGTCGTAGTACGGGCGGCGGTCCTCGTGGAAATAGGGCACCTGATGGACGGTGCCCGGCACGGTGGAGATGATCGCCTGGCGATACTGGGTCAGGGTCAGGCTGTGGTTATGGCCGCAGAAGATGCGCGTCAGGGAAGGGAAGCGCTCCACCAGCGCCAGCAGGCGATGGCCGTTTTCGCAGGCGATGGGATCCATCTGGGCGTTGCCCAGCGCCAGCGGCGGGTGGTGCATAAACACCGTCGCCGGCTTGTCGCCGCCGTCGAACAGCTGGGCCTCCAGCCATTTAATGGTTTCGTCCGTCAGCCAGCCGCTGGAGGTGCCGGCGCGGCTGGAGTCGATAAACAGCAGGCGGGTGGCGAAGTCGTCCACCGCGTAATGCATGTTCTGCGGGTCGCTGCCGAGCTGCGGGCACAGCGGGTGCAGGTATTCGAGAAACAGTTCTTTATCGTCGTGGTTGCCGGGGATCAGATACAGCGGATAGTTCAGGCTGCCGAGGATCTGGCGGGCAACTTCGTACTCCTGCGGGCGGCCGCAGTTGACGATATCGCCGCTGACCACCACCGCGTCCGGGCGCTCCGTCAGGGCGTTGAGCTGGGAGACCACGTCGGCGTTGGCGGCGTTGACGTCGATAAAGCCGTACAGCTTCTGCCCGTGGCTGCGGAAATGGGTATCGGAAATCTGGGCTAACAGCATAGATAACTCCTTATTTGATCCCGGAGAAGCCGAAGCTTCGCAGGAACTGTTTCTGGAAAAGGATGAACGCCAGCATCAGCGGCAGGCAGACCATCAGCGTCCCGGCGCCGATGGTGCCCCACTGGCCGCCGGATTCGGCGCCCATAGCGAAGGAGACCAGCCCCACGGTCAGCACCTGCTTATCGGGATCGTTGAGCATCATCAGCGGCCACAGATACTCGTTCCAGTGGTAGGTAATGCTGACGGTGGCGAAGGCCAGCACCGACGGCCAGGACATCGGCAGCAGCACGCGGAACAGCACCTGCCACCAGCGGCAGCCCTCCATCAGGGCGGCTTCTTCCAGCTCTTTGGGGATGGCGAGGAACGCCTGGCGCATCAGGAACACGCCGAACGCCGAGGTGAAGTAGGGCATCATCACCCCGGTGAGGGTGTTGAGCAGGCCGAAGGTCTTCAGGGTCAGCATGTTCGGCACCATCATCACCACCGGCATGATCATCAGCTGGACGAGGAACAGCAGGAACAGGGTCTGCTTGCCGCGGAACTGGTGGCAGGCGAAGACATAGCCGGCGGTGGTGATGGTCAACAGCTGCACGAAGAAGGTGCCGAAGGTGAAGATCAGGGTATTGGCGTACAGGCTTAGCCAGTCGGCGCTGGCCCAGGCGTCGCGGAAGTTATCCAGCGTCAGCGGCAGGCGCGGCAGCAGCGAGGCCATATCCTCGCCGAAGGTGGTGGCGCTGAAGGCGGTGGCCAGCATCCAGATAAACGGGCTGACCCACAGCAGGGCCAGGCAGCACATCAGCACGCTGAGGGTGAACGGCTGCGAGCGACGCAGGCGCAGCCACAGCGGGGATGAGGCGACCGGCGAACGAACAACCAGCGGCGAGGCTTCAGCGCTCATAGTGGGCTCCTTTCTCCAGCAGTTTGAGGTTAAGCAGCGAGAAGGCGAACAGCCCGCCCAGGGTCAGGAAGGTGGCGGCGGAGGCTTTGCCGAGGTCGTGGGTATCCCACGCCAGATTCTGGATGTAGTAGAGCAGCACGGTGGTGGCGTTGTCCGGCCCGCCGCGGGTCATCACCGCCACGTGGTCAATCTGGGTGATGGAGTAGATCAGCGCGGTGGTGATGACGAAGCTCAGGGTCGGGCGCAGCAGCGGCAGGGTGACCTTAAAGAACACCTGGCTGCGGGTGGCGCCTTCCATGATCGCCGCTTCGCGCGTTGAGGCCGGGATGCTCTGCAAGCCGGCGAGGAAGAACAGCATGTAGTAGCCGGCGAACTTCCATACGCCGATCAACGCCAGCGCCAGCAGGGCGCTGTTGCTGCGCCCCAGCCAGTTGTTGTTCATTGGTCCGAACAGCTTCGCCAGATAGTGGTCGAGCAGGCCGAGGCCGGGCATAAAGATAAACAGCCACAGCGCGGCGGCGCTGACCATCGGGATAATCATCGGGAAGAAGAAGGCGGTGCGCAGCCAGCGGTTAACACGGTGGTTTTCGCTCAGTGCCACCGCCAGCAGCAGGGCCAGCGTTACGCCGGGGACCACGGTCAGCAGGATATAGAGCAGGTTGTTGAGCAGCGACTGCCAGAAGACGTTATCGGCGAACAGACGGACGAAGTTATCCAGCCCGACGAACGGCGCGCCGTCGCTGGCCATGCGGGTGTCGAACAGGCTGTCGTACACCGAGCGGCCCAGCGGGAACCAGGTAAACAGCAGTAAAAACAGCAGGGAAGGCGACAGTATCAGCCAGGGGAGCCAGGTTTTTCTCATGGTGGCAGACGTCTCGTTCAGGCGTTTATGGAAGCCCGGATTGTGGGAACGAATGACTGCAAGGGGATGGCGGGGAGATGACCGTTTAATGAACCTTCAGCGGACGTCGGCCGAGGGAACAGGCCGGGCAGACGCGCCGCCCGGCGGAGAAGGGGGGGTTAGAAGTCGGCTTTCAGCACCACGCGATAGCGGGCTTTACCCTCGCGCACGTGTTTTAGCGCTTCGTTGATCTGCGACATCGGGAACAGCTCGGTGGTGGGGGCCACTTTGCTGCGCCCGGCAAACTTCATCAGCTTACGCAGCTCGGACGGATTGCCGGTGGCCGAACCGGAGATGCTGCGGTCGCCGCCAATCAGGGTAAAGGCGGGGACCTGCAGCGGCTTCATCACCGCACCGACGGTATGGAAGTTGCCGCCGTAGGCCAACGCTTCGAAGTACGGCTGCCATTCGAGATCTACCGCCACGGTGTTAATGATCAGGTCAAACTGACCAGCCAGCGCTTTTAAAGCTTCAGGATCGCGGCTGTTGACCACCCGATCGGCGCCCATCGCCAGCACTTCCTGCTCTTTCGCCGGGTTGGAGCTGAAGGCGGTGACTTCGGCACCCATGGCGCGCAGCAGTTTAATGGCGATATGGCCGAGGCCGCCGATACCAATGACGCCCACGCGGCTGGTGGCGGTGACGTGGTGCATCAGCAGCGGTTTAAAGACGGTGATCCCGCCGCACAGCATCGGGCCGGCGGATTCGATATCGATACTCTCCGGCAGGGGGATCACCCACTGCCAGTCGGCGCGCAGCTTGTCGGCGAAGCCGCCGCGGTTGATGATGGTTGGCACCGAGCCTTCGAGGCAGTTGATTTGGTTGCCGCTGATGCAGGCATCGCAGTGCCCGCAGCTGCGCGCCGTCCAGCCGATGCCCACCTTCTGGCCAACCTTCAGCCCTTTATCCTGCGCCGCGCTGCCCAGCGCCGCCACGCGGCCAATCACCTCATGGCCGGCAACCAGCGGATAGCTCGACATGCCCCATTCGTTGTCGATCATCGACAGGTCGGAGTGGCAGATGCCGCAGTATTCAACCTGCACTTCGACATCTTGCGGCAGGAGTTCGCCTGCGTCGTACTCCCACAGCGACAGATCGGCGCCCGCTTCTTTGGCGGCGTAGCTTTTAATTGTGCTCATCACGATTTCCTTGGTTTGGCGTAGATAAACAGAAAGTGTAGAGCATGGGGCGGAGCGACGCTTGGCAGAAGGAGGCAGGTAGACGGGGTAATCGAAGAGGGAAGGGGAAGGAGAGGTCGAGCGGGGGGAAACTTGTCGGGCAGGAGAGAAGGAAAATGTGACGTGAGACGGTCCTGAGCAGGCCGGGCGCTGTTTTTTTCGACACTTAGCGTGGCGGAGACACGCTGCTGCTTGCATGGCGGCTATCGACAGGTATAATCCACAACGTTTCCGTATCCCTTCAGTGCCGAAGTGGCGAAATCGGTAGACGCAGTTGATTCAAAATCAACCGTAGAAATACGTGCCGGTTCGAGTCCGGCCTTCGGCACCATCGGAACATCAATAGACGTCAACGGACGTCTTTTTTTGTGCCTGAAATCCAGTATCCGCAAGGCTTTCCTCGCTTTTTCACTCAACCTAAGTCAACCTGATTCAATCTACATCAACTTACTGATGCGGGTACAACTGCGGGTATATCCCGGTTCGATAATGTTTGTACCCATACAGAACCCTTGAAAGGATACTCATCATGGCTCTGAGTGATGTGAAGGTTCGTTCGGCAAAGCCGGAAGCAAAAGCCTATAAACTGACTGATGGTGATGGCATGGTTTTGCTGGTTCACCCTAACGGTTCCAAATATTGGCGTCTTCGTTATCGCTTCGGCGGCAAAGAGAAGATGCTGGCGCTGGGGAAATATCCCGAAGTCTCGCTGGCGGATGCCCGGGCACGCAGGGACGAAGCCCGTAAGCTGTTAGCTAATGGTGTCGATCCCATTAAGAACAAGAAAGCAGTTAAAGTAGAGCAGGAACAAGAGGCGATAACGTTTGAAGTGGTTGCCAGAGACTGGCATGCCAGCAACCAGAAATGGTCGGCATCGCATAGCGCTCGTGTATTGAAAAGCCTGGAAGATAATCTCTTCGCTGCTATCGGTAAGCGGAACATTGCTGAGTTGAAGACACGGGATCTTCTTGTACCCATCAAAGCGGTGGAATCTTCCGGACGACTCGAAGTTGCGGCTCGTTTACAGCAGCGTACTACCGCGATTATGCGCTTTGCTGTGCAGAGCGGCTTAATCGACTACAACCCCGCTCAAGAGATTGCCGGTGCGGTTGCTACGGCGAAAAGACAGCATCGCGCTGCACTAGAGCTTAATCGCATTCCTGAACTACTTCATCGCATTGATCACTACTCTGGCAGACCGTTAACTAGGTTGGCAGTGGAACTCACTTTACTGGTCTTCATTCGTTCGAGTGAACTGCGCTTTGCTCGCTGGCCAGAAGTCGATTTTGAAACGGCCATGTGGACGATTCCGGGCGAGCGTGAGCCACTGGAAGGAGTTAAGCATTCTCAGCGTGGTTCGAAGATGCGGACTCCACATCTTGTTCCCTTGTCGCGGCAGGCTCTAGCCATTCTGGAAAAGATCAAAAAAATGAGTGGGAATCGAGAGCTGATCTTCGTTGGCGATCACGATCCGCGTAAACCCATGAGTGAGAACACGGTGAACAAGGCTCTGCGAGTAATGGGCTATGACACGAAAACGGAAGTGTGCGGGCATGGTTTCAGGACGATGGCTTGTAGCTCATTGATTGAATCTGGTTTGTGGTCGAGAGATGCAGTGGAGCGTCAGATGAGTCACCAGGAACGTAACTCTGTGCGTGCGGCCTACATTCACAAGGCAGAGCATCTGGGGGAGAGGAGGCTGATGTTGCAATGGTGGGCTGATTATCTGGATGCGAATAGGATGAAGGGTGTTAGCCCGTTTGATTTTGCAAAATTGACAATGGACTAACATGCAGTAGTAGCTATGCGCATAGTACTTGGAATTCGATTGACTTACGTTATAGGAACTATGAAGCGACTATTATTTTGTGAGTTCTGTCAATGTTCCGATTGATTGCGATGATATAGGGTGGGATTGGGTCAATGTGGTGGTGAATGGAGGGATGGATCTAGCGTTAATGTAGAACAGGATATTGGGAGAAGCCTCGGGGGGGATTCAAAGATAATTTAGTGGTATACATGGTCAATGGATTGATATGTATATTAATATGTTTTTTTATACAGGGTGGTGAGACATATCTTAGCTCTCATTGCGGTAGCGTGGGTGATAATAATTTGGCAAGCAATTAATTTTTTTCAAAGTTATTTCTTGCTTGTTACAAATTTGATGGTTTTGATAAAAATAAATTTACTATTGATAACAATAGTAAAATCCTATCAGAAAATATTAAGAGGCATTATGGATAAGTTTCATAAAGTAGATCTGGCATTTGATTTTTTGGTTAGTAAAGAAAATAACCAAGAGTTATTTACAATTCAAGAATTAGCAGGTGCTACAGGATGGACAATACCAACTTGTAAAACTTACCCTGTAAAAAAATGGAATAGATACGTCTCCCGAGATGGAGAACATTACACCTCATCAGGTATCAAATATTTAAGTAAAGAGGACTTTAGAAATATTCATAGCCAAAAAAATGTTGAAACAGTGAAAAGTGAACGCAGTCTTAATCTAAAAAAGGCTAGAGAATTTGCGCTACTTGCTGTTGCAACCTATAATAATCCATTCACTGAATTTAAAACTCATGGATTTATTGTTAATATTACTATTGCTTTTACTGCTCTATTTCACGCTATTTATGCAAAGAAAGGTGTAAAATATTCCTATTTAAATGAAGATGGCACCACAAAAATTATTGATGGTGAAGAAAAAGCTTGGGAATTAAAAACATGTTGTGAAAATTATTGGCCGGGAGAATCTAAGCCGGAGAAAATAAATATTCAATTTTTGATTGGATTAAGAAATATAATTGAACACAGAGGATTACCCGAAATTGATACTTTAACATTTGGAGAGTGTCAGGCGGCCATTAACAACTTCGAGGATATTCTTGAAAAGGAGTTTGGTGATGATCATGCACTGATGGTAAATTTATCTCTTGCCATGCAACTTACAAGAATGTCACAGCAAGCCCAAGTTGATGCTCTAAAAAGATTACAATCAAAAAATTTTGGCGTTGTGAAAAAATTCATTGATGACTTTAAAAAAGATCTTTCGGATGAGATCATTGAAAGCCAACAATTCAGGCTCAGAGCACTATTGGTTCCTCTTGTCGGAAAAAAAAGCATCAAATTCAGATATAGCCATAGAATTTATCAATGTCAGTAACCTTTCTGAAGAGGAGTTAGAGAAATTAGATTCAGGTATAGCTTTCATAAAAGGTGTAGAGAATCAATTCAAACTTAAACCTAGTAAAGTAGTCGAAATGGTTCATAAAAAACATAAAGACTTCAATCTGAGTACTCATGCTAAATTCTGGAAATTTTATGACGTGAGACCGAACGGTATAGATAAGAGCTTTAAAGGTCAATATTGTGGGTATGTGGAGGGATTCGATGGATATTTATATAATCAGGAGTGGGTTAAAAAAATACTATCAACCTATGCTGATAATGAAGAATTCCAACGTGTTAAGAGAAGCTAGGTATCTTAATTAATATTTGAGATGATAGCCAGTGGTGATTATAATAAGCTTCTAAATAATTACCTCTTACTAAGATTGTTTTTGTCTAGGCATGATTATCCTAAAGTGATTTTTTATTAGTATTGGTTTATTTTCTCGAGTGACTAGCGCATTAATAGAGTGAAGCAGATATCCATAAAAAACCGATTGTAAGATAATAATTAAGTTGCATTGGTTTTATGGAATGCAATCTGATTGAAGTTTGGTTATAGCGTTTTTTAGGAATTACCCGCTGGTATGGTTGGTATGTGGTAAAGGAATAATTATAATATCCGCAGTAGCTTGATTGTTAATCAAGCTACTGCGGATAGACGTCGATTATGCTAGCCTTCGTAGATAATTTCTTTACCACCCAACTGGATTGTTTCCTGTAGTAGATTTCCGTTAGGGCTATAGAAAATTATCACAACTAGCTATCCTTAGAGGCTTCAACCATGAGGTCACCAACGGAACTTGCCACTATATAACGAGCCGGATTCTCATTAAGTCCTGTACTTTCCATAGCAAGAGCCTGGAAATGAGCCTTGCCACATAGGATCTTAGCACTTTCCTTATCACGCAAGTCGTCCGCAAAGAGGCTGCTTTTGGTTTCTACCACAAAATAGAGACGCTGCTCATTATCTTCCTCGACAAGTACAGCCCAATCTGGGTTATAACTACCTAGTGGAGTAGGAACTTTAAACCAGCCAGGCAATTTGGCATAAAGTTTAATTGCATCATTCTTCTCCAGCGCATCAGCAAAGTCCCGTTCTGTAGTTGAGTCGTAGACTACATGTTCATAAATCGACTTGTGAGTGTCCATTAACATATTCTGGAGATAACCAGTAAGTTCCTCTTTTTCGAATAGTTCCTGTGCGTAAACATGCTGTTCACCTAACATCCGATATTTAATGCCGTCCACTAAGGCTAGTCGTTTACAACGATTGATTATTTCAGCTGCTAATTCGATAAATTGCTGTGGATTACGCTTGAAGTCATCCAGACGCCCGCTTCCAGTCAAAATATTGATGATCGTACGACGGGTCAGCTGAGTACGATCCTGTAACTCCGTTAAAATATCTGGTAGTTCAAGATCTGCTTCATCTAATACAACCGTCGAGGCCCCTGCTTTCTCCGTAGCTTGAACTCCAGCCTTACCAATAGCAATATCAGCCTTTCGCCATTGCAAACGCGCTTTGGCGATGGCAGGCGCTTTTTGCAAGGCATTAATACAGTCGGTTATCAGCTTAGCGTTATCAAATTGTACACGATAGGTGGTTTTATACTTGATGCGATCCCACAGCGCTTTAAACTCATCGCTAAGATAGATAGCTTTACCATCCGCTCCTTTACGTAGAGGTACTGGTTCACGATCATCGGCATTTTTGATCTCAAGACGACCTGACACTTTGCGCAACACTTCTGCAATTTGTCCTCTTTGTGCTTCAAACTCGGCTGGTAAGGCTAAAGAACCTTCCTTTAGAGCTTGTTTCAAGGAGTCCTGAACTTTTCCTTTTGCATCAATATGTCCCGCCGCTTTCAGGTATTCCCATAACACTTTAGATTGCTCAAGCCCCATAGGGGAAGTTTGTCCATTAGGCGTAACAACAGCTATAAGAGCAAATTGGTGTTTCTCGACAATACCGAAACGTATGCCTGTTTCCGCCTCAATTTCTTTCTGAAGGTTTTCAGCAAACTGTTCATAGTTTTCGGTAGCTATAACAGTTAGAGTATTAACCTCAAAACCACGTACACGCTCCCCGTTCTGATTAACGCATAAACGTAGTCCACGACCAATAGTTTGACGACGTTCGCGCTCACTTTGGATGTCACGCAACGTGCAAATCTGAAAAACGTTTGGATTATCCCAGCCCTCTTTAAGAGCTGAGTGGGAAAAGATAAATTTAAGCGGTGTATCAAAGGAAAGTAGCTTTTCCTTTTCCTTCATGATCAGATTATATGCTCGCTCAGCATTCTCTCTATTGCCCGCATTGTTCTCTGCCGTATCGGTCCAGCGGCCTTTCTTATCTCGTGAAAAATAGCCGTTATGAACTTCTTCTGCGGTAGAATTCAAATCAATTTCGGAGAACAAACTCTGATAAGCAGGCAATTTGGCAGCACGGCGATATTCTTCTTCGAAAATTCGCGCATAATCGCCTTTTACTGGATTGCCGTCCGCATCATACTGGCGGTACTTTTCTACAGCATCGACAAAGAACAGACTCAATACTTTAATGCCTAACGGACGTAACCGTTTTTCCTTATCTAAATGTTCGCGAATTGTGCGTCGTATCATCTCGCGCTGCACAGCTAACGCATCTACATCACCATATGCTTGCCCTGGCTTCAAAAATATCTCACCGCTGGGATAGCGCAGCTCCATAAATTCTTCACCCTTTGCAGTATTGATTTCGCCGACACGAAAATCCGCATAAATTGGGCGCTTGGTGAGCTGTTCAAGATCGTCACCATCAGATACGGTATGTTCTTGCCTCCTCACACCACTGGCGGTATTGATGTCCAGCTCAATTCTGGCACTAATAGTTCCTCGTTTATTAGCAACTGAGATCAGGCGTACAAATGCTTTATTATGCGCATCTTCCACGGTTGCTGAGGCCACCTCAATCTGTTTGACCAGTTTGCGTTCATAGGCATCCACCGCATCAAGACGAAATACCATATGGTGTTTATTCACATGGGTGGCAGAGTAACGCAACGTACACAGTGGGTTCATGGCATCCAGAGCTTCTTTACCACGTCCTTCAAGACCCCCATCCACGCTTTGGGGCTCGTCAACAATGACAATAGGTCGAGTAGCCTTAATCAGATCAATTGGCTTTTCGCCACCTGTTTTTTCGTTCTCTTTGTAGAGATTATTAACATCTTTTTTGTTAATAGCCCCCACCGTGACCACCATGATCTGAACATTTGAACTGGTGGCAAAATTACGTACCGGACCAGGCTTACTGGAGTCATACAGAAAGTAATCAAAAGGAACACCTGCGTAGAGTCCTTTTATATGTTCTTCTGTCATTTGCAGAGTCTTATAGACTCCTTCCTTAATTGCCACCGAAGGGACTACTATTACGAACTTACTAAAACCGTATCGCTTGTTTAGCTCGAATATTGTACGCAGGTAAACGTAAGTCTTACCCGTCCCCGTCTCCATCTCAACCGTAAAGTCTCCGGAGGTTAATGTTTCTGATGGTGGCAATCCTTCACGAAATTGGACATCAACCAAATTCTGGCGTAGTTCATCGTCAAGTAGAGTCAGACGATTACCAACACCAAGATCAGATTCGGCCATTCCTAACGTTAACTGCTCAGGCTGTGTCACGCTAAACTGGTCTGAACTCAGCGACGGAGCTTTCATCGTCACAGTAAACTCTGTGCGGCAAACTTCTTGACCACGAAATAGATCGCATACAGACTCAATTGCCTGCATCTGATAGTCAAGATTAGGTTCAAAATGAAGTTTCATATTTTACCCTCACAAACTACGCACATTCTGGATGCCATGCTGTTCCAGGATAGCTGCGAGGTTAGTTTTCGCCACATCGTTGGTAAAAGCACCATCGCGGAATACACAGGTAGTATCACCAGCGGTTGTTAACTCCTTGCGCCAATCAACAATTCCTAGAGCAAGAGGTTCTATAAGATCGCTATTGATTTGCTCAGCTAGGCAGGCTATCAACACCCCACCTCCGATAGAGTACACCTCACGTTCAGCGATAATACGCTTCTCAATCGGCACACAAAGATCAAGGCCTAGTTTGAGTAATAACTCATAAAGGATATCAGCTTCACTGCGTCCTTCAATGAGATGATCTTCGAAATCAAGTAATGTGGCCTCAAGATTTTCTGGTTTGGGATTCCATGCTCGGATATTTGAGTGAGCAAGCTTGAATACACGAAAACCAACATCACCTTGCCATTCTGGATTATCTGCTTTGATCTTGGTCGCAGAACGCCGCAGGCGCTCTTTTGTTATATCAGAGATATATCGAAAAGAGTTATCCACCAATGGTTCCGGCAGCTGAATTAAAATAAAACGAACAGGATTTCCAGAGACACTCCTTGAATAGGATGCGTGTCCTGTTGTTCCACTGCCCGCAAAAAAATCAAGTATAAGGTCATTTGACGAATCACAGCATAAATCAATAATTCGCTGAAGCAATCTCACAGGCTTTGGAGAGTCGAAAACTTGGTTGCCATCAAATAAAGCCTTTAACTCTGTTGTTGCTTCCTGTGTATGGCCAACATCTTCGTAATCCCATACAGAACGAGGTACTACGTTGTCCATTTCTGAAAGAAAAAGCTTAACTCTCGGAAATGCAGCCAAACCATCAGCTCCCCAATAGAGTCTATTATCTTTCTGCTGAAGCGCCGTCACCTCTGGACCATACTTCCAAACAGCCGTCTCTTTAGGCCAAACATCTTCTCCGGTATTCGGATTTCGAATCGGGTAAAAAAGGTTAGGGCGTTCATCTTTAGATTTATTGCATGTATATGTCGCGGAATTCCATGGGCCACGAGGATCATTGTCCGGATTCTTATAGTTAGACAATTGTTGAGCATTTCTTGGTAACTTCTTGGGCCGCCAAACATCCTTATTTTTTGCATAGATGACGATTAGATCATGATCCGAACTAAACCACTTAGCATCATTTGCTGGTGACACACGTTTACGCCAAACTGCTGATAAAACAGCATTTTCCTCACCAAAAATCTCATTCATAATAAGAATAAGATTCTTCGCTTCATTCTCATCAATACTTATAAAAATAGCGCCATCTTCCCTGAGTAGATTTCTGGCAAGTTTTAACCTTGGATACATCATGTTCAACCATTCGGTATGAAACCTCCCACTTGATTCAGTATTGCTACTAATCTTCTGACCGCTTTCTACCTGCCCAGTTAATTCTAGATAATTATTAATATTGTCCTGGAAGTTATCCGGGTACACAAAATCCTTACCCGTGTTATAAGGCGGGTCGATATAAATTAATTTTACCTTACCGGAATAGCTTTTTTGCATGAGTTTCAGAACCTCGAGGTTATCACCTTCGATCATTAGGTTCTTAGTAGTATCCCAATCAACACTCTCTTCAGGGCATGGTAGTAAAGTGCCTGTACTTGGTGTCAGCGCCAATTGCCGGGCACGGCGTTTACCATGCCAGTTGAGACCATATTTCTCATCTGCATCTGTAACATTTTTGTCGCCCACTAATGCTCTAAGCACATCCACATTTACTGATACACCGTTAACCCCCTCGGTAATCAGCTCAGGGAACAAATTCTTCAGTTGTTCAATATTGTCAGCCACCAAATCAGTAGACTGAGCCTCTGGATCATTAATATCGATATTTTTCATAGACATAGAGTAATTCTCAGATAATTTTGTAATTTTAGGCTCAAGCATCCTCTGGCCTTCCCATCTGACGGTCAAAGGATTGACGAATCAATCCCATGACATAGGGAAGCTGCTCTAAACTGGATAATCCAATTTCCACATCGCCATTCCCCCACCGACCAAGGTTTGTAACGTCGGTACAGATCCCTTTTGGATCATCAATCTCGCTGAATGGCATATTTAGTGACAAGCGCAAGCGTTTAGCCTGAGGAACAACATCGACAAAGTTGGTCTCTGCTTTGTAGGCAATGTAGAGTTTGAGATATTCTTCGTGGATGCATGGATCCAACTCCAGAACTGCCTTGCGCAGGGCATCAAACAGCGTTCTCAGTGCCCCACTATTAAGATATGGGTGATCGTCTATACTGTAATGCGCGCCTGCATCGGTTATTGTTGGGCGATAAGCATCAAGTACACCACTCTTCAGGACTGGCGATCCCCAAACTTTTGTTGCTATTTTGGCCAGCTGCTCAGCTCGGGCTGTAATGGCATTTTCGTCCCACTTATCAATGTCACCGAGTCCTTCATTGATATTAAGAGCGCTGTATTTGAAACCAATTTTTTTGCCGTCGCTATTAATTACTTGATCACGTTTGTAAGCGAACGAAGCATCACTGTACTCACTGTTATAACCAGTCAAAGTGAGATTGCCCAAGGTGTGTAACCAAGTTTGCTGGATCTCTTGCCAGTTTGGACCAAGTTCTGCTCGCCATTCCGCTGACAGCTCTACATTTTGGGGTAAGATGTGCTCAATCGTGTAATCCTCTAGTACGATCCGCTCTTTTCGTCCGTGGTTTTCCAGGCGGCGCAACCAGTAATTTCGACTACGAAAATTATACAAGTCTCGTTGTTTAATCTCACGTTCGAACTCTTCATTCCCTGGGAAACGACGATACGATGGCAACAGTAAGAAAGCGGCCTGGACACTCTCAAGGTAGCGGTCCTTCTTCAATGTACGGCTCAGACCAGCAAAGGTTTTGTTGAGCGAGTTAGTGGGGATAGCACAGATCGCTCGGCGGAACACATAGCTTTCGACCAGACGGACAATGCTTACTAATTCATCAGCCCCCAGCCTTTCCATTTTATAATCGTGGTAAACATCCAGTAAAAATGGATAGGCTACATCGACCTTAAGCTCACGAAGATCATGAAAAGCTTGTTTTATCAGTGGATTTTTTTCTGCACCAAGCGCCATAGCACAGTAGTAATTTGCAAAGGCATGAATATCGGCAACCAGTACTGTAATATCAACCTGGCTGGAACGAGCAAAAGATTTGAAAGCGGTGTAAACATCTCGCACATTCGGGATATCACCTGTTTTCGCGGTGAGATAATGACGCATGAAGGGGTCAAAATGCGTCACGTAGGCCGCTTGGCCGAACGCCTTTTCCATTGGCCGCCAGTAGCTCTGATAGAGCTCAGCTTGAAGCTTCGGTTCTAAACTCATCAGAATATAGTTACGAATCAGGTCTGCCTGGCTTAGCTCAAGTCCGGTGGAATTCATGCTTTCGAAGATCAGCTGGGGGTTGTCTTGTGTACGATCCAGTGAGACTTCAACGATCAGAAGCTTAGCAAGTCCTTGACATATTACTTCCAACTCATCCTGATGCTTCTCTATCAACCCTTGAAAAAGCATGTAATTCTGCTCAATACGTGAACTTATTTCCAATGGCATCGGGGTAGATTTGAGAATGGCCAGCAGGGTATCTTTGTCGGTCTCTGACAATATGAGTTTATAGTGACGCTCGCCTTCTTCATCCGGATTAAGCAGATAGTAGTTGCGTAGCTTGCGCGCAGAAAAACTGTCGAGTAATTCAGAGAGTTGATTAGTTTCAAAATGCTTAGCTAAGGCTGCGATTAGCAAGGTACAGGTTGTAAGCCGTTGCTGCCCATCGATAACAAGTAGTGCCTCTTGAGTAGTCACGGTGGACAGGCCGCGCTCCACATAAACAATAGAGCCAATAAAATGGCCATTTATCCCATTATCACGCCCAGAGCGCATTAAATCCGCCCAGAGCTGTTGGCACTGGGCCTCCGTCCATGAATAATTACGTTGGTAGATAGGAATGACAAACTGTGGAGACTTGCGTAAAAATTTAAGCAAATTAGTTTCTGAGGCTTTCACTTCTTTTTCCTTAGAGATTAAGCACGATCCGTTGACGCTCTGCCAGCAGTGCTTGCAATTGGAGATTCAGCTCAACCTGGCGCGCCATTTGTTTTTCTTTTAGCGCCAATCCACGTAAACGGTTAATCTCGATTTCAAGCCTTTCGTAATCGTTCAATGCCTGCCGGCGCGCCTCAGCCTGCTCTTGTGTGGGTACAATACGATAGATCCCTGTCAAACGCGCAGCCAACAGTGTTTGTACGCAATCGAGCCACCCCTGGTAAAGACTATAGAGTGTGGCCTGAGGTTGGCGCGAGATTGACAAAGATTGCAAAAAAGCATGCCCTACTTCCGGAGATGTCAGACAGGCAGTCTCTGGAGCTTCAACCATGGTATGAAAAAATGAGGCATATACCAAGCCACCATCAAGTACTACTTTACCAAACTCGTTCTGAGCCCATCGTTTGTGGGCCAAAAATAGAGTCTGAATTTGACCTTCAACCAGTTGTAATAAAACAGGATAGGGAACAGCACGATGTAGCAGCTCAGCCAAACGGACACGGTTTGCTGGTTTCAAGACACCTCGTAAAGTCACAGATAAAATCGTAATCTCAAGATACTCACGCTTCGTATCCCGATAGTCTGGCACCCCTATTGTATTGGGCTTAAGTGCCGCCAACCACTGGATTTCAGCAATGTTATCAGTGATCAAACGCTTATCAGCTGCCGTAGCCGCAATATTTTCCAGCAATATTTTCTTGGGGACGCGTTGACCCACCTGACAGCTGTCAGGAAGCTCCAATGCCTGGATAACGGTTTGCGCGTCAAGACATGTCATATTGATCCACTCTCTGGCAAGATGACCATAAATGCTATCACTTCAAAATCATTACTCCCAGCAAACTCCCCCTTGATGGCGTGAGTTCCACCTGGAGTGAAAAGACTGGCAACAGCACGTTCTTCATTTTTACCCGCTATTGATGCAACCGCTGCGGTAAGAAGTTTTTGTGCGTGACTCATGTCTTCACCATATCTGGTTTTTTTATCAAAACTGGCACACGCTGTATCGTCGGGAACTTCACGCCCAAGCGCCAGACGTTTCAGGCTATCGAGGATGCGTTTAGCCTGTGAGTAAGGCAATAACACCGCACCATCATCTCCGATGTGAACCAAGTAGTGTGGTGCAAGAGGGTAATCTGAAGATGCTTGTTCAACGAGTGCTTTATGCCCTTTCTTCTCACAAGCCTGCAGACAAAAAATCATACCTGGTGGTATTTCCGGATCCAGGCTAGTGGTAACTGCGTATACACCTAGTGGTTGAGCCTCAAGCTTGTCAGGATAAGTCTTTAAATACTTTGCCAAATCAATACGGAAGTCGTTGAGTGTAAGATCAGTGATCGATACCCCAGTAGAAAGATCCTCCAAATCGATCACGGTATCCTGCAATTTGAGCAGTTGTTTACGTCGATACTCAAGATCATTCATAGAGTTACCGGATTGCTGCTCGATCAAATTCTCTTCACCTGTCGCAGAAATATCAAGCAGAACCATACGACCACTAACCCGCTGCTCCAGATTTATGTATTCCTCTAACTCCATGTTAGGCCAGAAGTTTACAAGCTGAATGCATTGATTTGGTGAGCCAATACGGTCAATACGGCCAAAACGCTGAATTATGCGGACCGGATTCCAGTGGATGTCATAGTTGATCAGCCAATCACAGTCCTGAAGGTTTTGTCCCTCAGAAATACAGTCTGTTGCTATAAGTAGATCAACTTCACCTTCAGCAGTAAGCTCCTCCGGACGCTCTTTAGCTCTTGGAGCAAACGCGGACAACACATCATTCATGCTCTTACGCAAGCCAGGCAAGGTGGTCTGTATACCTGAGCTACCAGTTACCAGTGCAGCATCAATCCCCAACTGCCCTTTCGCCCATTGGGCAAGCTGCTCATAAAGATAGTTTGCGGTGTCAGAGAACGCTGTAAATACAATGATTTTTCGATTACCGCTATTGATGGGATGTTGACATTTGTCTTCAATCATCTTGCGAAGAGCAGCCAGTTTAGCATCACGATCAACATCAACTTGTTTAGCAGCCGACAACAATGTAGCTAAACGATTACGATCCTCGATCAGATCTTGTCTCCAGCGAATCAGGTCTACATCACCAAGTAGTACTTTGACTTTCCGACCAACCAGAAGAGCTTCAAAAGCAGGATCATCAATATCAACATCAGTGATGTCTATTTCTTCAAGCTCTCCGGTATGCAATTCAATGCGAGCCAAAGTTGATTCCACATCCCTAAGTTGCCTTTGCACTGTCAGGGCGAATGACTTCACAGAACTTTCCATACGCTTTAGTACATTCACACGCAGTAAGTTGATTAAACTTTCTTCACGGTCTACCTGGCGAAAAAAACTTTCTCCGCCGCGAATCTGGGTGCTGTACTTTGCATCATATGCTGCTTGCTTGTGTGGCAAAACATAACGAAGCGGTGCATAACTAGCCAACGTAAGCCGACGGATTTCCAGATTAATGTCACGAATAGCACGGAACTCACCTGCAAGATCAACGTCCGCCTTAATATTTATTGGGGGTAAGCGCTCAGGAAAACGACCAGTCTCACTAATGCCGTAGTATTTCTCCACATGTCGTCGAGATCGCGCGATAGTTAAATGATCTAGCAATGTGAAATAATCAAAGCCTAACATTTCAATCAATTTGGACGGTGTTTTTTCAAGCTCATCCATTGTCAACCAACGGTTGAATTGAGCTTGAGCTTTGCGAGTAGTTGTCTCAATACTGGTTATGCCATGCTCCAACAAAGCGGTATCATCTCCTTCGGTCACAAAGGCAATCTGATTGCGCAAGTCTGAAAGACGATTATTAACCGGCGTAGCTGACAACATGAGAACTCGAGTCTTGACTCCTTCCTGAATGATTCTGCGCATCAAGCGGTTATATCGAGACTCCCTACCTTTATGGGTAATTTTATTGCGGAAATTGTGAGACTCATCAATCACCACTAAATCGTAGTTACCCCAGTTGATGTGAGACAAGTCGATATCACCAGAACTCCCTCTGTCGCGTGACAGATCTGTATGATTCAGAACATCATAGTTAAAGCGATCAGCTGCAAGAATGTTACGCTTGTCGTTAGTTTGGTATAAAGTCCAGTTGTCACGTAGCCGCTTTGGCGCTAACACTAAAACACGATCATTACGTAATTCGTGATATTTGATAATTGCCAGCGCTTCAAACGTTTTACCTAGACCAACACTATCCGCGATGATGCACCCACCAAAACGATTAAGTTTATCAATCGCCCCGACTACTCCATCACGCTGGAATTTGAAAAGTTTTTTCCATACCACTGTGTTTCGGATACCAGTTGCGGATTTAACGATCCGCTCCTCATCCATTTCCCCCTCACTATCACGAAATAGGCTGTGCAATATGAGCGAGTAAACAGTAGATGGATCACGGTGTTCACCTATGGACTTCAAAGCTGCAATCATTGCATCGCGATCATTATCATCAGATGCTGAAATACTATTTCCATCTCTATTTAAACTCAGCCATTGCATATCGAACCATTGGGATAATATAGCGGCTTCACTAGGTGATTCTGAAGCCTGAATTAAGCTCAGCGGGTTACCAGGCGTTAATCCAAGACCAGAGGTGCTAAATGCGAACGACCCCAAAACGACTTGCTCGGGCGTAGCATCAGGTTTGCGTATAACAACAGTACCTTGTGGCACCGGCCCAAGCGCCCGACGAAGCTCCACTTTTTCGCTTATCCATTTAGCACATTGGTTAGCTAACCATCGTGTCTGTAAGCAATTTCGCGCACTACGGTCACCTTCATCTCCTAGGTAGTCGAGTAGGTTTTCTGCTGAGGGTAAGATCAATTGAACCTGATCAATCACAGACAACTCTTCACGCATTTCAGCAAAAGCATATAAAGAGAAAGATGGGGTCACACACCCCAGTTGGTTACCAGATTTGAAATGAGGTCGAATCAAGTCAATAACACGATCTTTACCGGAGTTATGGATTAACTTCATAGCTACTCTCGCTCAATTGCCTATAGACACTTCGGCATGTAGTTCTACCCAAATAATGCTACAGAGTACCATCTTGTCTAGAGAACGTTAGTAAAAACAGAGAGTTTTGCATAAGGACATCAACTTTTACCTACAGCCAATCAACACCTAGTTTTTCGTCTTGAATCAATATGACTTTGCGAGCATGATCGCAATAACATCAGCCAGTTACCCGGTTCATTCCTATGATATCTCTCGAAGCGCTGCAATCGGCCATCTCCAACGTCTCTGTATGGCGTCAGGGTGACGTATGCGCGCCGCATAAGCCGTTGCTGCTGTTGTATATATTGTCGCAGTACAAAGCAGGCCACCCACGCCTGTTTAACTACGGCCTGGAGATCCACGAACCGCTCACTCGCCTGCTCAAAGAGTTTGGCCCCAAGCGACGCACTGACTATCCCAATATGCCCTTCTGGCGGCTCAGAACTGACGGCTTCTGGGAGATCGCCAACGCGGAAGGTTGTAAACCCCGTAGAGGCAACACCCAGCCGACAAAGAAAGAGCTGATTGATAACCAGGTAGCGGGCGGCTTTGATGAAGCGGCTTACCAGCAGTTGCTGGCGCATCCGGAGATGATCGACCAACTGGCCCAGCAGATCCTGATAGATCGCTTCCCCGAGAGTATTCAGCGGATCCTTGCCAACCAACTGGGTCTGGATTTTATCGATCGTTCGAAGAACCGCGATCCGCGCTTCAGAGATATCGTCCTCCGGGCTTACCACTCGCGATGTGCTTTCTGCGGTTACGACCTACGGCTGGATGGTGCGCTAGTTGGTATTGAAGCAGCCCATATCCACTGGAAAACCTATGGCGGGCCATGTGTAGTGAACAACGGTCTGGCACTGTGCTCACTGCACCACGATGCTTTTGATATGGGCGCGTTCGGGCTGGATGAAAACCTGACGATCCGTATCTCCGGCGGAGTCAGCCGTAGCCCTGTGGTGGACAACCTGTTCTGGCAACGAAACGGCCAGCCGTTGCATCTTCCTCATGACAAATCACTATGGCCTACCGAACAATACGTTGGCTGGCATCGTAAGCAGATCTTCAAAGCCTGAAAAGCATCACAATCCATAATGCTGTATTAGACCAAATCTTGATCAAGAAACACAACCAGGTGATAGAGCGATCCGGGCCATCTGAATATCAGCCACGCTCCCGAAGGATATCTGCATATCCCGCTAAATTTCACCATTTGCCACCGCCAGGCTCATACCCCAACATAAAATAAGATTATTTTAAATAAAATCATGTTTTTAATATGGATTGTCTACTAAGCAACCTGTACCTTAATCCACATATCACAGAAGGATATTGGGTGGTTTATGGCCTTACATGGAAAGTTTTTAATCAACGATGCGCATTACTCTCCGTTATCGTTTCCTGGGGTAGGAACATTTTTAGCGTTCTCTGGTGATGGTATTTATCGCAATCGGGGAGCTTGTGGCATGAAGCCAACAGTAGGCCCGGTTCCGGCAGGTAAATACTGGATTGTTGATCGTCCTGAAGGTGGACTCCGATCGCAAGTTAATGCAGGTGTTCGGGATCTTTACAACCATGTAGTGAATGGTGCGACGTTCAGGCATAACGAATGGTTTGCTCTGTGGCGGGATGATGGGGGAATCGACGATTACACATGGATTGAGGGGGTTAAACGAGGTAACTTCCGTTTGCATCCTGGCGCGCTATCAGAAGGTTGTATTACTCTGCCACATGATTCAGATTTTGCCATGTTGCGCAATGCATTACTGAGAACACAGCGGGTAGATGTTCCTTGTATGAGTAAACTCAAGGCATACGGCACAATTGAGGTGATCGCCAATGGCAAAACATGCCCTTAGCTTGTTCCTTAAGATAGTGCTGTTTTTAGTGGTCATGCTGCTTGTCGCTAAGGTGATTACTTACGACGGTTTAGTCAGTTCGATCGTCGGTCTTTTCGATTTCCACAGCGCCAGTCTTTTTACTCGTTTCATTCTGGGTGAACCCGATCTAGAAGTGTGGGAATCGTTACATTTTTATTTCGCTATTCTGATCAATATCCTGATCAGTGTTCCTGTCATGAGCGCGATGATCACCGCTTACAACGGCATGACGCGCAAAGTTAATTCAGCCAACCTCTTTGGTGACTGGATTTTATCCACCCTGCGACGTCTTGTTAAGGTATTCGCGTTCACGTTCCTGTTCTGGGCACTGTTCCGCTTCCTGCCTTACTCGTCTGTTTTTACTGACGGAGAAACATATCCGGCTTTCATTATTGCGACTGCCGTGGCTTTCAATCTGCTGCTAACGACGGCTTGCTATTGGTTCATCATGAATAACATCACCACCAAAAGGAGTTTGTAAAATGCCTGTTCCGGCTTACATGTGGCTTAAAGACGATGGCGGCGCAGATATTAAGGGATCTGTAGACGTCCAGGATCGTGAAGGGAGTATCGAAATTATTGGTTTTAGTCATGGTTTGAACATTCCGGTGGACAGTGCTAATGGCAAGATTACTGGCAAGCGATCGCACTCTCCGATGATGCTTGAAAAGGAGTTTGATAGTTCCAGTCCGTATCTATATAAAGCTGTCTCTACGGGTCAGACGCTGAAGAGCGCGGAGATTCGCTGGTATCGTATTAACTACGCAGGGCAGGAAGAGTGCTATTTTATTATGACCCTTGAGGGCGTGAAGATTACAGGTGTGAATCCCGGAATGCCAAACGCTAAAATGGCGGGTAACGCGCAGATCAATCACATGGAATCTATTGCTCTTATGTACGATAAAATTACATGGCGCTATGTCGATGGCAATGTGCAATATACCGATGACTGGAACGTGAGAACATAGTCCGATAGATCAAGGGGACATGACTATTTCTGCCTCTCAACGTACCATCTGAACAATAACCGCTCCTGACGCATCAGGAGCGATATTTATTAGCTTCGTACGCGTTTCCCCGCAATCACCCCAATAAACTCCCGGATCTGTTTCTGCTTCCTTGCCGACAGCTTCTCAACCCGACGCATCGCTTCTTCCAGTTCCGGTTCCGGCTCTACTGCCGTCAGCACGATACAGCCTGCCATTACCCGTACTTCCACCTTTGTACCCGTCGCGAACCCCGCGGCTTCCAGCCACTGACCCTTCATCGTTAACGCCGGAATACGACTATAATCCGGAAAACGGCTCACATAGCTCACGGTTAACTGACGCTTATTTTTTGGCGACACTTCTGCAACACATGAATCTGCAATACAATCGACTTCAGTCATAATTGCTATTCCCAACAAATAGTGATTGTGATGAGCGGTGCGGGTGTGTTGGCGCACATCCGCATCGCGCTAAATAACACCTGTAAATCTAACCAGTGAAAAAGACAAAGTCCAGCTGATAATAAAACATAATCGGCACCTTCTGACTTATATTAAGAACTGAAGAGGGATATTTAATCTTGATGTTTATGGCATATAAATCGAATGGATGAATGAATTTGTTTTCTTATAAGCCATTAAATGACTTAACGTCGAATAGTATTACCAACCATCAGAAACACGGTTATTGCATCCGGAAAATAAACTCACCAGCTTTAATACTGACGCTCATTCGCACAGCAGGACATCCTGCCATCGGCTAACGCCGGTAACCGGATCTATAAAGTAACAAGGGGAGGGGAACATCCTTGTTCCCGGAGCCCTTAAACCAGCAGCTCCGCCTTGCCGCTCATCAGGCTTTTATGCGCCGTCTCGCAAATCCGGCTGGCCTGTAGCCCGTCGTCTGCGCTGGCGGCATAGGGGGTATCGGTCTTCACCGCTTTAATAAAGTCATTAATTGGGTCAATACCAAACCCGCTGGCGACGCCGTCGCGGTAGGTAATGAAGTAGCTGTTCGGAGTCTTAACCGTTTGCTGGCCGAAGATCTCCAGCCCGCGGTTTTGTGAATCCGAGCGGATCCAGGCGTTATCGCACAGCACCGCCATGCGCCCGTCGTTGTCTTTCGGGAACGCGGCGGGCAGGACCCAGCTGTTTTCAATGACCCACGAACTTCCGTCCTCCATCAGCAGGGTGCTCTGCACGCTGTCCCAGGTGTCCAGCCCTTTGCTCGCCAGCAGGCGTTTCTGTCCGACCGCGTAAACCGATTTCACCTCCTGCCCGCTGATATAGCGCACCATGTCGAAGCAGTGCGAGCCGAGGAACCACACCGGCGAACTGTGCGCCGACCAGGCCAGCCATTCGCTGGGAACGGCGATCACATCATCCATATTGATATAGCCGCGCAGGATCCTGCCGCTTTCCGCCTTCTGCACCACCATGCGCACGCGGATCGCCGCCGGGTCCCAGCGCTTGTGAAAATCGACGCCGACGATTACCCCATGCTCCCTGGCGGCGGCAATAATCGCCTCGCAGTCGGCCACCGAGGTCGCCAGCGGTTTTTCAATCAACACATGCTTACCGTGGGTAATGGCCTGCAGAGCCGGTTCCTTATGGAAAGGATCGGACGTCGCCACGGAAATGACATCCACCTGCTGTTCATCCAGCAGGGCGGGCAGGCTGTCGTACCCGGCGATGCCCAGTTCATCCGCTGCGGCATGGCAACGCTCCGTGTTGTTGTCGCAGACCGCGACCAGCTCCACGTCCGGGTTATGCAGATAGGCGTTGATATGGTGCTTGCCATAGATCCCCGCGCCGACAACGGCCACTTTTAACTTGTTCATCATGACGTTCCTTATATGTCGGTTAAAACAGTCCCAGAGAGAAGGCCCAGCCAATCATCACCGCCAGCGGGCCGGTCAACTGGCGGGAAAGCAGGAAGGCCGGTACGCCGCTGGCGATGGTCTCCGGTTTGGCCTCCTGCATCGAGAGGCCGACGGGCACGAAGTCGCAGCCCACCTGCACGTTAATGGCGAACAGAGCGGGCAGGGCGAAAGCCGGCGAGATATTCCCCAGCCCAATTTGGGTGCCAATCATCACCCCCACCACCTGGGTAATCGCCGCGCCGGGCCCGAGAATCGGCGACAGAAAGGGGATGCCGCAGATCACCGACAGCAGCAGCAGTCCCCACAGCGAGTTCGCCATCGGCGTCAGGGCATGAGCGATCACGTTGCCCAACGACGTGGCCTGGACGATGGCGATCAGCACGGAGACAAAGGCCATAAACGGGATCACTGTTCGTACCGACACATCCACCGCCTCGCGGCTGGCGGCAAACAGCAGGGCGATGACGTGGCCGGTCTTATTGCCCAGCCTTTCCACCGCCATAATCAGCTGATTGCCGAAGGTGGCGGGCGGCGGCATCTGCGCGACCGGCGGGGCAGGCTCCACCACAATCGCCTGCGGCTCATCCGGCATCGCGTCCGCCGCCACGCGGGTGATCTGCCCTTCATGTACGTCCGAAACGTAGTTGCTGGCGTTAATAAACTGCGCCAGCGGTCCGGCCTGGCCGGTGGGCATCACGTTAATCGTCTTGATGCCTTTTTTCGGATACAGCCCGCAGCGTAGCGAACCGCCGCAGTTGATCACCACGCACAGCGTCTCTTCATCCGGCGGAACGGCCTGAAAGCCGTTGATCACCTCCGATTGCGTGAGTTCGCCCAGCCGACGGGCGACGGGATGGATCTCCCGCCCGGTTAGCGACACCACCTTCAGGCCACTGTCGATCGGCAGCCTCAGCCCGGTACCGAATCCTTCGGCGCCGGGAGCTACGTTGATCAGGTTCATTGCGCACTCTCCTTAACGATCACATCGCCTTGCAACACCGCAAGCGCAGGGACCTTGCCGGCAAGATGTACCGTGCCCTGATGACGAGGCGCGCTGGCGCTATCGAACACCAGCGTCAGGTGCCCGAGCTCCAGCAGCGCCTGCAGGGCGTGGCTGCCAACGGCGGTGATGCGGTAGTCCTCGCCTCCGAGCGTGAACCGATCGCCCGCCCGTAGCCGGGCATACTCGTGCTGAAAAACGGGCCGCAGGGCCAGGGTGTAATCCAGGCAGTCCGCCGGGCCGTCGGCGAGAAAGGTAATCAGCAGGTTATCCGCCAGGCCGTCCGCCACATGGGGGCCGACGCGTTCGATATGGGCCTGATAGATCATGCCGCACCTCCCGTCGCCTTATGGCGCAGGCGCAGGAACAGATATTCGGTGATCATGCCGCGCAGCAGGCCAATGATGATGGCGGCGGCGATATAGCGCAGCGCCAGTTCGGTCACCGGCAGGCCGAGGGTTTTGATCCCGGCGGCGACGCCCAACCAGATGAACAGCTCCGAGGGCACCACGTGGGGGAACAGGCTGGTCAGCGGGTGGGCGGTGGTGCCCAGCGCGTCTTCATACCCGGGTTTGCTCTTTTCCGGCAGCAGCTTGCCGAGCGTCAGCGCGCCGGGGCTGCTCATAAAGAACCAGCCGAGGATCGGCAGCAGGCCATAGGTCAGGATCCGCGAGCGACCAAACAGCGTCGCTACCCGTTCCATGCGCCGCTGGCCGACCAGCTTCATCAGAAAGTTGATGGCGAGCAGCAGGCAAATCAGCATCGGAATGATCCCGCTCATCATGTCGAGAAAGACCTTCCCGGCGAGCTGGAAAATATTGATAAAGCTTTCAGCAAGGGTAACCAGAAACATGGCGACCTCCTTGCGTAGGGCGGGTTGGCAGTGCGACAGCGGTGGTGATTTTCATAAGTAAAGTTCCCTGTGTTGGTTAAGGTTACAAACGAAATTCATTGTTTTTAGCGGGCTTATATTTGTCGCCTTCTGGAAACTGAAGGCGGTGGTCCGGGCTATGCCCCTGAGTCACGAAGCGGCCAGAATCCCAAGGTTCTCCCTGAGTAAATTAGCTAGCGGTTATTTCTCTTCGTCCATGGGCGCTGAGCTATCGTGATGCGTTCTGATTGCTCTTGAATAATTGATTATCCCGTTTTGGGATATTTATGGAAGCGAACGATATTCGATTTTGGGATATAGATCGAGAAAAATGACATGTCTTCTATTTATTCTGATGAATATCAATTGGTTATAAAAATATTACGCGCGGCAAGAAAGGAGAAGGGGTTAACTCAGGTAAAGCTGGCCCAGGCGCTGGGGCGCCCACAGTCATTTGTTGCCAAAATGGAGAGTGGTGAGAGGAGATTAGATGTCGTGGAATTCGCGCATATTGCTGCCTTGCTATCTATTGATCCGGTAAATGTATTAAATATGATTATATCAAAATACAAATAATAAGGTCTTAATCGCTTTTTTAGGCTTGAATTCATGCGGGCTACGAGGAATCTGCAAGCTCTCGCATTAGCTCATACGAAAGGGCGTCCATGCCCCCGATTTTATATTATCCTGCAAACTGGCAGCGGTACTTGATGTACCGGAAGTCTACTTCTACGCGGTAGATGACGATTTGGCGGAGTGCTGATGGATACAGTCGAAGAACTAAATGGAACATACTTCTATGCGGGAAAATTGAATCTTACCGCCGCTGAACTGTTTTTTTATGGTGTTTATTTTCAACACGGCTGATCAATTCGGCATTAAAGACATTGCCGCAGTCTGTGCACTGTATGCAGGTATAAACGATCAGACAACGCGCACTAAACCCGGTACAGCGATTCAAGGGACTTCACGCCTTTCGAAAGGGATTAGAAAAGCATTCGGGAAACGGTTCTTTCCGTTCGGTATTAAACTTCCTACATGGATCGGTGGTTATACGCCGTGGACGGTAAAACGCAGAATGGTCCGAAGTATCGGAGCGTGGGTAGGTCGAACTATCCCCTTAGTTGGCGAGGTCGTTCTTTTGGTTGATGTTTCACAAATTACCTACAATTCGATCAGAGAATATAACACCATAGCGAGAGGCAACGATAAGTTATGGTAGACCCTATTGAACAACGAGTAATTGAAATGATCACTATTCGTGGTGGTTGTTACATACTCAGGAAAAAGAAATATGACACGTACACGCCAGAATCAAGCATTCATTTTGATGTGCAGCTTGATCAGGATGATGTTGAAGAGTTAGTCGAAGAGTTTGAAACGGAATTTGGCGTTGATATGTCTACTTTCCATCTTGAGGCCTACTACCCCGAAGTTAAGTTTTCATGGAGTCTGTTCAAGAAACCTGATCCTGTAGATGTTCCTGATCTCACGATTGATATGTTTATTCAATCGGCTAAGGCCAGGAAATGGTTGTTCGACTAATGGTGAGGAGCTTAATAAATGGCTGTACCTGTTCACCTAATTTTAAAAGATGATGGCGGATCGCAGATCGTGGGGTCGTGTGATGTTCACGGAAGGGATGGCAGCATAGAACTACGAAGTTTACAGCACGGCGTAATTATCCCTACAGATCCCCTCACTGGTAAAGTCACTGGTTCCCGTCAACACTGTTCTTTTAACTTTACTAAAGAGATTGACAGTTCATCGCCGTATCTGTTTAAGGCTGTTGCTACAGGCCAGACGCTGAAAAGTGCTGAATTTAATTTCTACAGAATTAACTACAGTGGACCAGAGGAAATCTACTACATCATCACGTTAGAAAATGTGAGAGTGGTTCACTATAGCCCTGTTATGCACGACACGAGATCGGTAACGGGGACTGGTCACATGGAAGATATTTCCCTGAGTTATGAGAAAATCACGCACCTTTATAAAGACGGTAACATTCTTCACTCTGATTCGTGGAACGAGAAGTATGGCTGTCATTAACGATGCCGGACAAGAGGTGGAATACTGTACTATACGGATGTCGCTCTATGGCCTGATTATCATCAGGTCTGCAGTCTAAAAGAGAACCCCTTGTGCTGGACAAGAGAAACCGGGCCGTCGGCGTTTTATCCGTTCAGCGTACGGAATGACAGAGTGTGGATGCGTGGAATAGAGCGGCGAACAACCTTATAAATCACCTGACAGTAAAATAACAGCAACAGAAACCTACGTTATCGTTAAGATAACGTAGGCTCGTTATAATTTAATTAAACCGTGATTCGCTCGCCTGCCAGCTATACGTACCATCGGCCATTAACGCATCGCCCAGCTCCTGATAATGGAAATCATAAAACTCTGCGCTGGCGTCATAACCTGAGTAGTCTACAGCCGCAAGGCCCACGAACGCTCCGGTAAAGAACCCGCCATAGCTTTGCAACACGTAATCATCGGAAAGGATAGCTGCATCTAATTTAACGGGGATTTCAGTGAAGTTGACCCCATCAAAACTGTATTCATAGCTATACGTTTGTTTGCGAACTTTGGTACGGAACCAGACGAACTCGGTCCCTTCGGGGATCTTGATGGCATCATCTTTCAAACAGGATGTGTATTTCCCGCGGTTATTTTCACCGATCTCAATGACTGAGCCATTAATCTCATTCCAGGTGATGAACACAAAGCTCCAGTGGCGATCGTTGTAGTAATTCGTTAATCCTGCCATCTGTTGATAATTGACCGGATTAAATTTCACTTTAACCTGGGCATCAAAATAGAAGGCCTGCCAGCGTCGGGCAATCAGCGACAGGTTATGCGTATTCGCTAATGAACCTTGCCCGATTAACGTCAGCTTGCCATCGCCGGTGGTCCCCATTTTTTCTGTGAACGGAACGCGCAGCGTATTCCAGTTAGGATCGAGCGTTGCTGTTTTAAACGCATCGTACTGACTATGGTCTTTGGCACTTTCGGTGTAAATGGCATCGGTGGGTCCTTCGACAAAGGTTTTCCCGCCGTGGCCCCCTTCGATACGCGGCCAGCCGTCGGCATCCCAATACACTTTCTGGATCGCGGTTTCTCTGCCCAGAGTTGACCAGCCACGTGGATCATAGGCCGACTCACCTGGACGATTCCACGGACGGGCGCAGAGCGAGGCATAATACCATTCACCTTTGGGGGTGGAGACCAAAGCGCCATGCCCCTGCTTCTGGATGTAGCTGTCCGGGGTATCGACGTTCGTTAAGAACACTTCCCCTGGCTCGGTTTCAAAGCTGTTGGCCTCTAAGGTTCTGGAGCGTGCAACAACCTCCTGGTGGGTAAAGACGGTCCCCCCCTGCGCGGCGAAAAGATAATAATAGCCGTTCAGTTTGTAGAGGTGTGGCCCCTCGACCAGTGCAACGGCGGTGCCCCGATAAATAGTCCGCGCGGTTGCCGGTTTTAATTTCAGTGTCTTCGTATCAAGCTCAGTTAACGTGATGCCATCGAAGGGGTGATGGTACTCTCGATGGTCCCAGGTTTGCTGCACGATATATTTACGCCCGTCATCATCATGGAAAAGCGAGGCATCAAAACCGACGCCATTCAGTTTGATGGGATCTGTCCACGGACCCCGGATATCGGTCGCGGTGGTCAGATAGTTGGTCATGTCTTTGAAGGCGCCTTCGGTGATTTTCACGTCGGTATAGACTAACCAGAATTTGCCATCGGCATACGAGAGCGCCGGCGCCCAAATCCCACCTGATGAAGGGTTGCCTTTCATATCTAAAAGGGCGGTGGTAGACAAGGGACTGGGGAGCAGATTCCAGTGTTGCAGGTCCTTTGACTCATGTAAACGAACGCCAGGGAACCACTCAAATGTCGAGTTGGCGATATAGTAGGTGTCCCCTACACGGATAATACTGGGGTCCGCATTAAATCCGGGTAATACAGGGTTTTGAATAAGTGACATATCATTCTACCTTTTTAAAATATCCAAATTTATATTTCTGAATTCTTATTAATTTTTTAACTATACCCGGATCTCATCCAGCTGACGGTTGATCTCGGTGACATTTTTATCTGAGATAGGATAGAGCTGAATAATAATCATCGAAATAGCGGCTAACACGATGGGCATCCACACCGCGGTCATAATGATTCCGTCGATAGCATTGGCACTTTGTTGCGCGCCGGTTTCGCTAAAGCCATAGGCGGCCAGTAACCAAAGTGGAATCGCGCCGCCAATCGTGAAACCAATCTTGAAGAACAGTCCCATAATCGCGTTAATGATGGCGGCATTGCGTTTGCCTGATTTTAATTCGCCATAGGCAATCACTTCCGGAACAAGCGCCCACATGAAGCCGGTCGCCGAGGTTAAGCCCCATTGTTTAATGAAGGTTGCGACGTAAGCAAGCCACAGGGCATCGTGCATGCCTTCGCGTGACCACACGTAGGTCAGTAATTCACCCACAATAAACATGCCAAGGAAAAGATGGAAGAAGCCTTTTTTACCGAAGATTTTCTTCAGCCTGGACCAGAAGATAGGGAAGATGATGCCGGGAATTGAGGCGACAAGACCAATCGCTCCCATCCATTCAGAATGACCGACAACAAACTGATTGAAAAAGCCATTGACCGTGTTCATGAAGAACATGAAGGTAAAGGCTAACATGAAAAAGAATCCGAGAATGACCAGCGGCCGGTTATTTTTAAGTTCAAGGAATAAATCTGTCGCTTTTACGTTAGCCGTCTGTTCTGCCGTCGCGACCACACGTTCTTTGGTGAATTTATAGCAGAAGAAAAGTGCCGCTGCGCCAATTAACATATAGATTGAGTAAACGCCAAACCACGCATAGTTAGCTGACGGGTCGGTATAGTTACCCATATTCAGCTGAAGGCCAAAAAAACCCGTATCCTTGAGACTGCGATCTTTTGGTGAGGCCATCTGTACGAACATCGGGAACAAGGTATAAACAAGCAGGTTGGCGCTGTTTGCCAGCATCATGCGGGTACTGGTCAGTTTATCAATTGATTCAGGGTCTCTCGTCAATGATGCATTAAGCGAACCATAAGGAATATTCACCAATGAATAAACTAAATCCAGTGCCAGATAAATGATAAACGCAAAAGGAACCGAACCTCTTATTCCGGGAATAGGCGCAAAAAGCAACGCGGAAAGAATCACGAGGGGAATACCGGCTCTTAAAAGCCAGGGGCGATATTTCCCGGCGCTTGAACTTCTTTTGTCAACATAGGTGCCGACCATCGGATCCCAGAAAACATTAACGATGCGCACAAACAGAAATATAAACCCCGCCGTTGCGGTGCTGATGGTATTTACCGTCAACATGTGAAGAGCAAGAAAACCGCCTATCGTCCCAAAAACAAGGTTTTGTGCAAAATCACCCATCCCATAACCAATGCGTTCCCCACGAGTTAATTTGTGATATTCATCATGCCGACTTTGCATTATGTTCTTGCTCATTCTAATCAAGTCTCCGGTCTCTTTTGTGAATGTGAAACACTTTCTGACACAGATGGCCTCAGGGAATCCATTACGATTTTACATTAATTAATTATGTTTTTTTACTTCTGTGATCATCGAAACTCAGGCTCTCTCCAGAGCGCGTACCCAGCGTGCTGACGAGTCGCTGACAAGCAATATCTGCGGCAGGAAAATGTCCCCGAAAACACCTGGTTTTTTATTTTAGTGATTGCCATCCGAATCCCTCACGAAGTAAAGGGGGGGTATGGATATCAGTGTATTTAATATGTCGCGTTATTATTTGCGAGATGGTTCACATTTGCGCATTTTCTTAATTGCCGAATGAAATAACGTAATTGAGCCGCCTGCCAGGAAAATACAGGATAGGTCAAAATTATTTATTTTTCGCATTCCTGAATGACGGAGTTCATTATGCCAGTTTATTTCGACCAACTTGACCGCGTCCATTTTGCCGGTCCCAAAACAACAAATCCGCTGGCTTTTCGCCACTACAACCCGGATGAAATCGTGCTGGGAAAAAGAATGGCAGAACACCTGCGCTTTGCCGCCTGCTACTGGCACAACTTCTGCTGGAATGGCGCCGATATGTTTGGCAGCGGTTCTTTTGAACGACCCTGGCAACAGGCAGGCGATGCGCTTAGCCAGGCAAAATATAAAGCTGACGTCGCTTTTGAATTCTTCCATAAGCTCAATGTGCCGTATTACTGCTTCCACGATGTGGACGTCTCGCCAGAAGGCGCATCGTTGAAAGAGTATCTGAATAACTTCGCCAGAATGACCGAAGTGCTGGCGCAAAAACAGCAGGAAAGCGGGGTGAAATTGCTGTGGGGGACTGCTAACTGTTTTACCAACCCGCGCTACGCCGCCGGGGCGGCAACCAACCCCGATCCGGACGTCTTTGCCTGGGCGGCAGCCCAGGTCGTTGCCGCCATGAATGCCACCCACCAGTTGGGCGGCGAAAACTATGTGCTATGGGGCGGTCGCGAAGGTTACGAATCTCTGCTGAATACGGATTTGCGCCAGGAGCGTGAGCAAATTGGCCGCTTCCTGCAGATGGTGGTTGAGCACAAATACAAAACGGGTTTCCGTGGCACCCTGCTTATCGAACCTAAACCGCAGGAACCCACTAAGCATCAATATGATTACGATGTCGCGACGGTCTATGGCTTCCTCAAGCAATTTGGCCTGGAAAAAGAGATCAAGGTGAACATTGAGGCTAACCACGCCACGCTTGCCGGGCACTCTTTCCACCATGAAATCGCCAGCGCCATTGCTCTGGATATTTTCGGCTCTGTTGACGCCAACCGCGGTGACGCCCAGCTTGGCTGGGATACGGATCAGTTCCCGAACAGCGTAGAAGAAAACACGCTGGTCATGTACGAGATCCTTAAAGCCGGCGGCTTTACCACCGGTGGCCTGAACTTTGATGCCAAAGTCCGTCGTCAAAGCACCGACAAATATGACCTGTTCCATGGTCACATTGGCGCCATGGATGTGATGGCGCTGGCACTCAAAAAGGCCGCTCGCATGATTGAAGACGGTCAGCTGGAGCAACGCGTTGCAAAACGCTATGCCGGCTGGAGTCGTGAAGTGGGTCAGCAAATTCTGCAGGGGCAAATGTCGCTGGCGCAAACCGCCCGGTATGCCGAACAGCATAACCTTAATCCTCAGCATCAAAGCGGACATCAGGAATTACTCGAAAACCTGGTCAATGCCTATCTCTTCGAATGAATCCTGCTTGCATGCCCCCGCGGGGGCATTGATTACCGGTGTCATTCATCGTGACTGAAATTTATTTCGGCGCATTCGCGGTGAACCCGATGCGGTACTGATATATAGACGACTCCTGCGGACTGATAAATACGCTTTCTGCAACCCCGAAGAGCAGAAGAGACAGGGAATCAGCGGGCCACAGAAATAACGAGCAATTAAGTTAAAGAGAACCATCGATGAAACGGGCCTTTGGCGAAAACATCTGCCGGGGCAACACCTGTTGTGCACGACAAACCGAGAAGGAGAGCCAAAGACCGCTGTCATCGCAATCATCAACAATGCTGGTCGATGAATTATTCGAAGACATTATTCATCTGCACCGGTGCACATCAGCAAATATCACTCATGGAGACATTATCACCAGAATAGCGTAAAGCCTCTGCGACCGTAAAAATAACAATGATATTGTTCTTATGATAGCGACATATTCTGTCACCCAGAATGGGATTGTTATTATCTGAATACAATTAAACTATATTGAGATAGACATGAACATGATAAAAAAACTTCCATTAACTATGGCGGTTATCGCCGCGCTTTGCCCTTTTTCCTCTGTTATGGCCCAAGAATTTACTCAGGAACAAATTGACGCCATTGTGGCGAAAGCCGTCGATAAGGCGCTGGCGGACCGCCAGGCGAAAATGGACGCCGCCGCTGCAAAGAAGGTGGATCTGGAGACCAATCCGCAAACTGCCGCACAGTCGCCGGATATGGCGATTCCATTCGGTCTGAAGTTTAGCGGCTACGCCCGCTACGGCGCCCATTTCCAGACCGGCGATCAGAAATATATCGGTGTGGATGGGTCCTATAACGGTGCCTCGGCGATTGGTCGCCTGGGCAACGAAGGTAACGGCGGCGAATTCCAGATTACCAAAGCCTTTAAGAGCAGCCAGGGGGCAATCTGGGATATCAACGTGATGTTTGACCACTGGAGCGACGAAGTTAACCTGAAAAAAGCCTACGTTGGCGTCACCAATGTGCTGGCATCCAACCCCGGGGCCTACCTCTGGGCAGGACGTGACTTCCACCAACGTCCACAGCAGGGCATCAACGACTACTTCTGGATGAACCACGATGGCCAGGGCGCCGGGGTGAAAAACTTCGATATCGGCGGCGTGCAGTTCGATGTCGCGGCAGTTTCGCAGGTAGAGTCCTGTAGTCCGGAAGTCATGGCCGACGAGTCTAACCCATCGCGCATCACCTGTACCGGCGGCTCCGGCACCGGCGACGACGGCCACTATGCCCTGACCACCAAAACCCACAACATTAAGGCCGGGCCCATCGATGTCGAGGTCTATGCCAACTACGGTTTTGACTCCAAAGCGGTGGACAACGACGCGCAGATTGATGCCTGGCAGGGTGGCCTGCTGTTGAGCCACACCAACAGCGACGACAGCGGCGTAAACAAAGTTATCCTGCGCTATTCCGATAACGCCGATAACAGCGTTTACAACAAAACGGACGGGTTGACCACCGTCTACGCCAGCTTCGAGGGCAACTATAAGTTCACCCGGCAGGCGCAGGTCGAATACCTGTTGGCCTTCCATGACTATGACAACAGTAAGGACAACACTGACAACCGCAAGAACTACGGCGCCATCGTTCGTCCGATGTACTTCTGGAACGATGTGCACTCCACCTGGCTGGAAGCGGGCTACCAGCGCGTTGACTACGATCGGGGCGGGGATAACCACGGCTGGAAGCTGACGTTGTCGCAGAACATCGCGATTGGTATGGGGCCGGAGTTCCGTCCGATGCTGCGCTTCTACGTGACCGGCGGTCAGGTCGACAACCAACGCACGGCGAAAGTGAACGGCACCAGCGACGAACAGCTGGATTCCCTGAACGTGGGCGGCATGTTTGAGGCGTGGTTCTGATGTCACGGTAAGACGATATCCCTCTCGTGACCATGTTATCCACCAGAACTCTTAGCTTGTGATGAACGGCATCCCTGTCGGTTGGTCATCAGGCTGAGAGGATCTGGTGTGATAATGTGTCGAACATGCCCGAATGGCGGTATAGCCCGTTTCAGCTATACCGCCAGCTTTACTTCAGCGGGCGATTAATGCAAACACGCCCCAGCCAAAGTATTCCCGGGTCCAGGTGACGTGGCGTTTGGGGGCTATCGTCAGTTCGGTTCGAACCTCCGGGGCAAAGTCATCGTCAGGGTTTTCCTCCAGCCAGCGGCGCATAGTGAGCCACTTCGCGGCTTCGTAGCGATCCCAGCCTTCCTGGTCCGCCAGCACCATTTCCACCACGTCATAGCCGAGTTGGTCGAAACAGGCGACAAGGTCGGGAAGGGGAAGGAAATCGGCCACGGAGGAGACCCCGCAGGCCTGGGCTATCTCTTCCGTCGCGGGAATCTGACGCCAGTACGGTTCGCCAATAAGCATGATCCCGCCCGGTTTCAGACTCTGCGCCAGTAGTCCGACTGTCCCGGCAAACCCACCGGCAATCCATGTCGCGCCGACGCAGGCGGCCACATCGTATTTCTCTTCTGCAACATACCCTGCGGCATCGTTATGAATAAAATGAACCTTACTGCTGACGCCGAGCTCTTCCGCGCGCCGCCAGGCCTGCGCGGTGAACAGCGGGCTCATATCGATGCCAGTGCCGGTAATGCCATGATCGCGCGCCCAGGTGCAGAGCATCTCACCCGAGCCGCTGCCGAGATCGAGAATGTGGGTGTCCGGCTTCATGCGTAACACGCGACCCAGGGTGGCGTACTTTTCCGGGGTGAACGGATTATGGATGCGATGTTCACTTTCGCTAATTGTAAAAATACGTGGGATATCCATGAGTTAATACCTTTTATTGACTTGGGCAGGAGAGCGGGAGATGGCCTTCGGGGCCTCCGGCGCGAAATAAGGCTTGTCGCTGGCATCGCTCTCGTCGGTGATATGAAAAGTGAAGTGGTCTGTGGTCATCGCTCTCTCCTTAGCGGTTATCGGTCTGGGCGCGAACGTTGTTCAGCCCGGTGGTATTAATACGATAGGGTTGACCGTTGACGGATTTGATCAGCTTTTTGGTTTTGAGTTTTTTGAAAACGGCGAGCGTGCAGTCGGCGAGCAGAAGCCCTTCGCGGCTGTAGCATTCCACGGAAGTCACGCGGCCAGATGCATCGCGGACGTGCGCAATACGTCCACCTTTGGCGAGAACGTGTAAGGTACGTTGTTCCTGACGGGATAAATTCATGCTGGAAAACCTGTTTAATCATCATGTGCAAAACGTGCAAACACACAGCGGTGTCCGCATTCGATTTCGGCGCATTGATAATCAGTCCGGCCTGAAAAGGTCGGGGAGCTGATTATCGGATGATGACATTCTCCAGCATCAAAGCCTCGGGTTGAGTAGATAGGTATTTACGGGGTGAATGATAACACCTGTTTTTTATCAGGGAATAGCCCGGGTTAAAAAGTGTGATCCGGATAAACTCGCCTGACGCTCAGCGCTGATACCAGCCGGCTACCACTTCCGCCAGATCGTCTTCGACCGTATAGAAATAACAGGCCGGGATCTTCAGCACTTCTGCCAGCCGACAGGCCAGCGCGAAGTCGGGAGTGTGGATGCCGCGTTCATACTGGTTCATCCGCGCACTCGCCGTCGCCTCATCAATACCCGCGAGGATACCCAGTTTTTGTTGAGAAAGTCCCGTTCTGAGGCGTGCTTCTTTTAAACGGTGCGGCAGCATGATGATCCTGAAAGACTGGAAACAGAATCACGATTCTGGGAGCTGTTAGTTGAAAATGTACTAAGTATTACTTAGTGTGTTGGTGGTAATATGAACGGCTTCACTAACGCAAAGGAATGAATGAGATGAACAGAACTGATATGCATCCGGCTGATATCATTGCGCAATTAAAAAAGCGTAACCTGTCTCTGGCGGCGGTGTCACGCCAGGCGGGACTGAGCTCGTCAACGTTAGCCAACACGCTGTCTCGCCCCTGGCCTAAAGGGGAGTTTTTGATCGCGCAGGCGCTGGGTATCGACCCTGCGGAAATATGGCCGAGTCGCTACTTCGATCGGCAGGGCAATCCGATCGACAGGATGAAACGGATTCGTGTAAAGGGTGAATAATCCACGTGGGACGGCAGGAGCGGATGCCCATCCGCAGGGCAGTAGATCCGACTACCGGCTGGCGTTAATCACCGGCGGTATAGCGTGACCGTGGGGGAAGGGCGCGTCCTGGTTTCCGCAGCCATTTAAACCCGCCTCACGCCCATCTGTTCAGCAGGTTTTTACCCGTGTTTAGCCTGTCCGGCCTGCCCGCAGAGCCGGTTCATTTTCTCAGTTGTTCCTGTTTTCTCTCATGACATTGATGCCTGCGGCACAGGCATGACCCTTGATCGAAAAATACGAAAACGAATCCGTGAAATATCAGGCGTATTGCTATTGTGCGAAGCTGAGATGGCGATTGATGTTACCGGCTACTTTTAACAGACATATGGCCATCCGGGTGTTTAAGCGGTTAAAATAAAAAAACATAAACCTTGCTATAATAATTTCTCTATGTCTTAATAACGTCATCGGTTTGGAACACAGACCTTATGAAAGCAGTTTTAGTAAAGCAGTCCTCAGTTCAAGAGCTATCCACAGATACCCTTCTTCATGAGCCTCCTCCTAAGTGCCAAATAAGTAACTCTAAATACAGGCCATCATCGCCGCTCTTAGTGGCTCATTAATTAAGGAAGTATCTATGTCTAATAAAATGACTGGTTTAGTAAAATGGTTTAACGCAGATAAAGGTTTTGGCTTTATCACTCCGAACGACGGCAGCAAAGATGTATTCGTACATTTCTCTGCAATCCAGAGTGACAACTTCAAGACCCTTGATGAAGGCCAGCAGGTTTCTTTCACCATTGAAAATGGCGCGAAAGGCCCGGCAGCCGGCAACGTCACTCCGCTGTAAGCCGCGCTCATTATCAGCGACGTTTACAATAGCGATGAAGGCGATAGCCTGAGCAGATAAGCTCTGCTGATAATAAATGAACCCGCCCTGTGCGGGTTTTTTGTTGCATGCAGTTTGCCGAATTAACCTCCCTTCTTCGCTCAAAACGGGCGGCTCACCCCGTAAAAATAAAATAAGATGCAGATGCAAAATACCTGAAAAAATAAACGGCGCCGCTGCGCCGTCATGATGATATTGGTTAATCGCGCGTTTGTACCCAGAATGCGTGAATCAGGCCGGGGATATAACCCAGCAATGTCAGGACAATATTCAGAATAAATGCCCAGCCAAATCCTTTACCCAGTAATACGCCAAGTGGCGGCAAAATAATCGTTAAAACAATTCTCCAGAATCCCATACCTACTCCCTATAAAATCAACGTAGAAACCGGTGACGTTATCTTTAAGCATAGTAATTTTAACTGAGACTGCCAGTTTGCCTGCCGTGCTGACTTTGCGCACAGATCATCGATTATCCGCTTTCTGCCCATTTTCCTGATCAGGTCAACGATCGCCTGGGATACCTTCGCTAGTATCATTTCGGCTGACCAGGAAAACAAATAAGGAGAACTATCGTCATGTTTAATCTGACCCGGCTAATGAAAAAAACGATCTTGACCGGCGCCATGCTGATGGCGTCCACCTCATTGTGGGCGGCTGAGCACTGGATTGATGTCCGCACCGCAGACCAGTTCCAGGATACGCATGTTGAAGGGGCGGTGAATATTCCCCTGAAACAGCTGGATGCGCGCATCGGCGAAGTGGCAAAAGATAAGAATGACACGCTGCACCTGTACTGCAATACGGGGAACCAGTCCGGCAAAGCAGAAAAAATGCTGCAAGGCATGGGCTATAACAATGCCGTCAACGAAGGCGGGCTGAAGGATGTCGAGAAAACGCAGAAAATGGTGAAGTAATCCGCTTGCTCCAGCGCGAGAAGGTGCCTTAAATCCCTCTTTTTGCCCTGCTCCGGCTTCACCTGCGCGGCTCACGCGTCTGTCGTCGTCGAATGATAAAATCAGGAGCATGTCTGGCGGAGAATCCGCGGCGATGGATCGGCTGACCTTGATCGGGTCAGCCGGGCAGGGCTACCGCGCGGCAGCAGGCGTGATGCCGCTGCCGGCGGTATCTGTCAGTTCAGTACCGAGGTGGGTTCGCCCGCCTTTACTCGCTCGGGCGGGGTGTCACCCCAGAGCGTGTCGTAGCGATAACCCGTCAGGTCTTCAACCACATGGCGCGCTTCAGGCGTGACGTCCTGTTTAAGACCGTTCGCCTTCAGGCGCTCAATCTCATCGACAAAAATCTTGTGCGTACGTTTGTTCAGATGGAAGGTCAGCGCCTGCCACAGGGCAATCAGCAGCAGCACGGCGGTGCCGGCAAACAGCAGTGTCGCGATGGTATTAATCGCTTCCTGAGGCTGAGTCAGGCTCCCTTTCACGAAGCCGCCGCTTTGCAACAGCAGGCCCACGGCAAAGGTGGCGATTGCGACCGTCGTTTTACGCGAGAACGTCATCACCGCGGCAAACAGGCCTTCACGACGCTGGCGGGTAATCATTTCGTCAATATCGGGAATAAACGGGAAGACGTTCCACGGCGTAAATTCCAGCACGCAGCGGCCGACCTGATAGATACCTGCGATGATCACCAGCAGCATGACCTTGTTGTCGGTCGGGAACTGATACACCAGGAAGAAGCCGCCGAGGCACAGCAGCATCAGGCTATAGGCGAAGACATAGAGGCGAGAGGGACCATACTTAATGATCGCCACGCCCGCCGCCAGCGTAACCGGGAGCCCGACGATACTCATCGACAGCAGCGTGCCCGCCAGTGAGGATGAGACGTTCAGGCAGTAGACGCAGAAAAAGACGAACACGGTGTTGTAGACGTCCTTCGCCGTGAAGGAAAAGAGATAAATCGCCAGGTGCTTACGGAACGCCCGCACCTTCAGGGTGGAGGCATACTCCTTAAACAGGTTGCCAAAGGCGACAAGCTTCTCGGCCGCCGTGGTCGACTTGCGCTCTTTTTCCATTTCCGCCAGCATTTCCGGCGTCAGCTCGCGTTCCCAGGTCACTTTCCACGAGATAAAGACGCAGACCATAAACATCACGGCAAACACCACGCCGTTAACCAGATAGGCATCCGCATTGTTTTCACCCAGCGCGCCAATCAGCAGGCCGGGGATAAAGGTGGCGAGAAAGGTCCCGGATGCCGACAGGAACATACGGCATGTGGACAGTTTGGTCCGGCTATTAAAATCTTTGGTCATCTCGGAGGGCAGCGTTTCCCACGGGATAAGCACCATAGCGGCAATGATCTCAAAGGCCAGATACACCGCGAGATAGAACCAGTAGTTCATGCCGTTTAGCCACAGCAGGGTGTAAACCAGCATGAGCGGAGCGCCGATCAGCAGGAAAAACCGCCGCCGGCCAAATTTCTTACCCAAATAGTTTTTATAAAAATGGTCCGTGAAGCTGCCCATAAACAGGCTGACGATGGCATCCACGATACGCGCGATCGCAACAATCGACGCCGCTTCAATCGGCGACAGGCCGACAAAGGTGGTATAGAAGAAAAGCAGCCATGCGCCAATGACGGTAAATGCGCCGCCACCCATAATATCCGTCAGACCGTAGCCGATACTGACGGGGATGGTCACTTTTCTGTTCTTACGAGTCATGGTTTATCCCTGTATCTGACGGGTCAAAAACGAAAATAACGACGGGCGTTGTCCACGCAAATACCGCGGATCATGGCGTCGAGGATGGCGCGATCTTCCGGCACTTCACCTTTCTCTACCCAACCGCCAACCAGGTCACAAAGGATCCGGCGGAAATAATCATGTCGGGTGTAGGAGACGAAGCTGCGGGAATCGGTCAGCATGCCGATAAAGTTGGCCAACAGCCCCTGATCGGCCAGCGTATTGAGCTGGTTAACCATGCCGCGTCGGGTATCGTTAAACCACCATCCGGAGCCGAACTGCAGCGGTGATTTCATGCCATCCTCGCCGCTCTGGAAGTTGGCGAGGGTCGAGGCGACCACGTCGTTATAGCTGGCATTGAGGTTATAAAGAATGGTTTTCGGTAGACCGTCATTTTCCACCATGGCGTTAAGCAACGCGTTCAGGCTCTGCGCAAGGTGAGTTTGATCGCCAATAGAGTCAAAGCCGCAGTTGATGCCGACCTTGTTGAACATGGTCGCGTTATTGTTGCGAATAGCGCCAAAGTGAATCTGCATTGCCCAGTCGCGCTGCTTGTACATTTTGGCCAGCGCGACAAAAATCATACTTTCCCATGCCTGAAGCGCGTGCTCATCCAGCGTCTCTCCTGCCAGCCGACGCTGAAACAGCGCGGCCTGCCCGACTTCATCAAGCGGGCAAAAACGGATCGCCAGCGGACCGTGGTCCGATACGCGACAGCCCGTGCTGTGGAAAAAATCAATACGCGCTTCGAGAGCGGCCAGGAAACTATCCAGCGAGGTGATCGCCCGCTGGGTTTTCTGCGCCAGTCGGGAGACAAACGTCAGGAAGCGCTCGGGGCAGGTGTCGAACAGCTCATCAGGACGAAATGTGGGCAAAACGCGTGGGGAAAAGTCGCTTTTTGCTGCCAGCAGCCGATGGTATTCCAGATCGTCGAGCGGCCCGTCGGTCGTGCACAGCGCTTCCACGTTTGAACGGCGGATAAGCGCCTGCGGTAAAAAGTCGTCGTGGCGTAATTGCGTATTACACTGCGCCATAATATCGCGCCAGTTTTTGCTATTAAGCGTTTCGTCGATCGCAAAATAATGTTTCAGCTCAAGGTGGGTCCAGTGATAAAGAGGATTGCCAAAACTGGCTTCGACAGTTTGCGCCCAGGCTTCAAATTTTTCTTCGGCGGAAGCATTACCGGTAATTCTTTGTTCCGATATTCCATTAGCCCGCATTGCCCGCCATTTGTAATGATCGCCTTCCAGCCACAGCTGAGTAATATCCGTGAACGGTTTATTCTCCCAAATGGCTCTGGCATCAAGATGACAGTGGTAATCAATAATCGGTAACGCTTTTGCTATCTCAGAGTACAGCCGCTGACCTGGCGCGTTGTTTATCATAAAACTATTGTTTATCAGTGACATAAAAACTCCGTACACGATGTCGCTTTTACTACGCATCCCCAGTGTTAAGCCGGGGCCGGTGTATGACGAGAACATAATGGCGTTGAGGGTAAGCTTCCTTTTCATTGATTGTCTACTACCATACAAGATGTAATGGTAAAATTGTGACTTAACGCATGTATTTCGTCAGCGATATTCAGAGGCTGAAATAAAAGCCGGGAACAATTTAATGGTTAAAAATAAAGTCGTGTTATAGATGATGATAAATTTAAACTGAATTTGTTATTTTTTTACAAGATAAAAACAATTAACCGCAGCCAGGATAATGAAGATCGCGCTCAGCCCGCGACTCTTTTTTATCGCCTCGTCACTCTTTTTTAACGAGGTGGTTGATCAAACGATAATTACTGCATATGCTATCCAATACTAGTATGGTACATCTCGTAAAATGCATAGCAGCAACGATTAAGGCGGATAAAAAATGCAGATGACAATGCGCTGGTTTGGGCCACAGGAAGACAAAATCCCACTGGAATATATCCGGCAGGTGCCGGGTGTAGAAGGTGTTGTCGGGGCACTGTATGACGTTGCTCCCGGAGAAGTCTGGCCAGTCGAAAAAATTAAAGCTCTGGTTGACCAGGTCCATGCCGCGGGCCTGACAATGGAAGTGATTGAAAGCGTTAACATTCACGATGACATCAAAATAGGCACCCCGGCACGCGATCGCTACATTGAAAACTATAAACAGACGATCCGTAATCTGGCGGGCTTTGGCGTCAAGGTCATCTGTTATAACTTCATGCCGGTCTTCGACTGGATGAAGACCGACATGAACTACGTCCTGCCGGACGGTTCGCTGACGATGGCCTTCGAAAAAAGCGGCATCGATAAGAGTCTGGAAGAGGTCGTTAAAGAGGTTCTCGATAACGCCAACGGTTTTGCGTTACCGGGATGGGAGCCCGAGCGGCTGGCTAAAGTGCAGGAGCTGTTCGCTCGCTATCGCGGAGTCGATGATACTAAGCTGCGGGAAAATCTGTTTTATTTCCTCAGAGAAATTATCCCGGTGTGCGAGGAAGTGGGGGTGAAAATGGCGATTCACCCGGACGATCCGCCGTACTCTATTTTTGGCCTCCCGCGGGTGGTGAAAAATCGGGATGACCTGGCGAAGATTTGCGATGCCGTGGATTCACCGGCGAATGGCATCACGCTGTGCACCGGGTCGATTGCGGAAGATCCGGATAATAACGTCTATGAAATTCTTGCCGAATTCACGCGTCGTAAGCGGATCCATTTTGCCCACGTACGCAACATTAAGCTGATTAAAGATAAAGATTTCTACGAATCCGCTCATCCGTCGCAGTATGGCTCGCTGGATATGTATCGCGTCATGCAGGCCCTCCATGATAATGGCTTTGACGGCTATATCCGCCCGGATCACGGCCGGTTTATCTGGGGCGAAACCGGGCGTCCCGGATACGGTCTTTACGATCGCGCGCTGGGGGTAACCTATCTGCTGGGGCTGTGGGAGGCGCTGGAGAAGAAATCGCAATAAATCTGTTTGCCGGAGGCCTCAGCAGGCCCCCGGCAGCGTGTTTTGTGCCGTCGTCAAAACGGGCGTGTTGACCCCGGGGCGGCGCAGACATCGGTGTGAAATCGTTTCATCCGTTATTGCTGCGCGCCAAAGTGCTGTATCAGAAAATCAATTACGCTGCGCAGCTTGGCTGATGGGCGGGTATCCTGTTGATAAATAAGATACATCGGCGTTGGCTTATAGGACCACTCGGGTAGCACCGGCACCAGGCGTCCCTCGGCGATATCTTCCTTCAGCAGCGATTCCGGTTGCAGCACGATGCCGCAGCCGTTCAGTGCGGCAATCCTCAGCGCATGGCCCTGGTTAGACATAAACCGACCTTTCACTACCGCTTTAACGATCTCGCCATTGGGCCCCATCAGTTCCCAGCGATCCTGATGTATCCAGTAGGACATCCCCAGACAGCTAAAGTGACTCAGCTGATCCGGATGCGTCGGCGTCCCGTGCTGACGGAGGTAGTCGGGAGAGGCGGCAAGGATCCGTCGGTAGGCGTGCAGCGGCCGGGCAACGATATCCGTCTGGTGAATCTCACCAATATGAATACCTAACTCCGCATTCCCGCTACTCAAGTTTGGCGTTTGGTTATCCAGCGTCAGCATGACGTTGACCTCCGGGTTTTGCGCCATGTAGACGCTCAACGCCGGGACCAGTATCTGACAGCCGAAGCTGACCGGCGCCACCATATGGACCAGCCCTTTGGCTGTCGATTGCAGCTCCGTGGCGCTATTTTCGGCGAGAGAAAATTCTGCCAGCACTCGGCGACAGCGCTCATAGTAGAGCTGTCCGACCTCGGTTAACTGTTGGCGACGCGTGGTGCGGTGCAGCAAACGTGCGCCAAGCCGTTGCTCAATCGCCCGGATCTGTTTGGCCACCATCGTGGCCGATACGTCGCTGACATCGGCCGCTGAAGCAAAGCTGCCGCACTCGACAACCCTGACAAACATCTCCATTCCGGCAAGTTTATCCATGATTAACAACCTGTAGGTTCTGATTCACTCAACCTGACACCCATTTATTCGTCCTCACCTTTCGGCAAAGATTCACTCATCGACCCCAGACGGGGTCTCAAGCGGAGAGAAAAATATGCCTGTTTTACGTTTAGAATTACAGCCGGGCCGCACGCCTGAACAAAAGCGCGATTTTGCCCGTGAAGCGACCCGGGTCGCGGTTGAAACGCTGAAATGCAAACCGGAGAGCGTGGATGTGGTCATTGTCGAAATACCCAAAACGCACTGGGCTAAAGGAGGCGTATTGCCCACGGAATAGTGAGCGGGCCGCGCTTCTCGTCGCCAGCGCAGATTCACCGCGCCGCAGACCGTGGGGCGGTTATCGCCAGCCCCTTGCCGCCGCTCTTTTGAGCATGGCGCGCACCACCAGGCGGTGGAACGGGGCAATCAACGTGATATAAAGTTTCCCGGTTCGGTTATGGCAGCGCACCACGGAAGCCAGCACCACCTCTTTTTGATTGGTCGGCGTCTCGCGACGCTGACGATGCACCACGGCAATCCTGAAATCGAGATGGCTGTCATTGGCGCCGACGATCAGCTCGTTGGCCTCGACCGCGAGTACCGGGAAAAAATCGATATGCGGAGTGCCCTCTGCGACCAGTTTTGCGCGCATCTGAGCGGAGGACTGGATCCCGAAGGGCCTGACCATAAGATCCCGACAGGCCAGCAGCCATTTGAACCAGCGCGGCGGCCTCGCCAGTACCTGATGAGCCAGAGTATTGATATCAGCAGGCGCATCAGGAGGCAGGGTGATGGCGAAAGCATCCGCAAGCTCGGGGGAAGGGAAGAGGTTCACGATCCGGCTTTCATCGGGTAACGGCACGGTACGAATGGTTTGCAAGGCAATCCCTCGGCAGTCGGTGGGCAGAGTGGCGGGGCGCAGGCTACCACAGGAGGAGCCTGACGCGCCGTTGTTCTATTGTTTCACGAAAAGATACGCGATAACGGGTTCCCGGCAGTTTACCGACGTACGGCTATTTTACGAGCGCTGAGCGTGCTGTTTCGCCTGATTGCCGGTATCACCGCGTGCCGCGGCGAGATATCAGAACAGAGCAAACCGATACTCGATGATGACCTCGGAAGAGAGGGAGTTGGCCCGGATATAGCGTCCATCGTTCAGCACCGGCGTTTTTCCGTTCATGCGATAGGACCATCCTGGCCCGAACATCGCCCAGACGGTCAGGTTTTTTAGCTGCGGATGCGTTGGCACCCAGCGGCTAAAAGCGTTGATTTCGCCCGTGCGCACGTGGTTGCCCTTGTAGTTAAACTGCGCAATGTTGCCCGCCAGGCCTATCGCCAGCTCTGGCGTCAGGTTGTAGTCTGAAATATTCGCCAGCACCAGCTCCCCGTCACGCAGGTAGTCGCTGCCGGCGTAGGCCATCGAAATAAAGGTACCGCGTGAGTTTTTGCTCATATGCCGGGGGAAAAAGCCGATTTCGTGGGCTTTTTCGGCATCGGTATAGCCCAGTCCCCACCTGGTGCTCCAGTTGTCCGCCTGCCATTTGACATCAATCGCATAATGTCGGGCATCGCTGTCGAAATCGCGTTTATTGGCCGGCATCGCTTTATATTCATCCAGAGCGTGAGTGGCATAAATCTGCGTACCAATATTCAGCTGCTTCAGCGGTTTGAGTTGCGTGAACAGCACATGGCGGCGCAGGTAGTTATCGCTTTCACCATAGCCGTACTGTAAATTCAGCCGTTCGCTCTGCCACAGTAGATCGCCGCTGGCGATATGGTTGAGATACCGTCCGGTGTTGGTCTGGAAGCGTTTCTTATCCGGCGAGTTACGGTCCATCGAACTGTCGACATAGGCGCCGCGCAGGGTCACGTCACCGTAGTTGACGCCGCCGCTCCAGCCGAGATAGGTGGTGGGCGACAGCCGGGTAGAGGTGGAGATCACGCCAGTGTTTTTCATCATCTGCCAGCCCCAGCGGGCGTTCAGATTGAGATCGGCGAGTTGATATTTCAGCTTCATGTTGCGCTGACCAAACTTGGAAAAACCCTCGGCATTGCTCTTTTTATTACCGCTCCCGTTATTATAGAGCACGCCGCGCGAGTTAAAATAATCGCTGGCGCCCAGCTTGATAGCACCGTAATAAGTTGCATCGACGCCAATAATATCGGCGAAATAACCTGACTGGTAATCCACGGCAACACCCTGGCCCCAGGCGTTGTGCACTTTCTTGGGTTCTGTCTCCTCTACCTTAAGATATTTCCAGTAGTTTTTAAGCGATAGCGTCATATGTGACTGGCTAAAAAAAGGATCGGCAAATACCGTATCAATCATATCTGCTTGCGCAACGTCATTCGCTGACCAGACGTAGGCAGGAAGCGTCAGCAGCAGCATAGTAATAATATTGTTTTTCATTCTAAACCCCGAGGCGATATGCTGCGAGCCAGCCGGGGCTGGCGTCAGCAGTTATCTGCAATAATATAATTAAGCGATCAGTTATTGTTATTGAGGGCCTGCTTGCCGGCTTCGACATATTTCATTGTGCCGATTTCTGGAACCGAATATGTACCATTTTTATAGACAATTTTCACCACCGCGGCGTTGGCCAGCGGTTTATTTTTCGCCGTGTCGGCGGTGAGGTCGGAAATCATAATTTGCATCGCCGTGCCGGACGAAATGGCGAGGATATTTTTGTCGCCATGGGCCTCGGCATTTTCAACGAGGGTATGCACGCTGCCTGAGTACGGCTCTTCACCTGCTGATAATTTTCCGCCATGCCCAGCGGGTCGGCTGCGGCCAGTGCGTTCTGGCTTTCAGCCACCGGCAGAGCGCCTGCCTTCATTTTGCTGAACAGCGCGGCGCTGTCTTTTAACCCCAGCTGTTTGGCGCCAGCCGCGGCCATATCCTTGTTGAAGCCGCCTTCAAAGCTGCCAAAAAAGGCTTCGCGTAGGCCTGGCAGCTCGATCGGGTGATAATGGGCGATCCCGGCCTGCTTCAGAATCACCTCCAGGGTTTCCCGCTGTCGCCCGGCATCGCTGGAATAAAAGCGGTCGAACTTCACCCCTTTTAAACCTTCGCCGAGATAACGGGCGACGCGGATACCGTCTTCAGTCAGCGGAGAATCGGCCCATCCCTGCACGCGGTCGAAGGTATTTAATAGCGTTTTCCCGTGTCGGGCAAAATAGATATTAATGCTGCCATCGTCTTTCATTTCCGCTGCTGAACAGGTTGCGGCGCTGGCGAACATGATGATTGCGGTTAGCCATTTATTCATATTGTTCTCCTGTTTATTATGTGAAAGCCAAAAAAAAACCTACGTCAGTGACTCGGGATGGGCATATTTTATGATGCCGCCGGAGTATCTGACGTAGGTTTTGCCTGTGTTGGAAACAGTAACAATCCACTACCGTCGACCTTATCATGTTAGCGGTGGAAAAACAGGCGGAATTTGTTTTTATATTAATAAATGTGATCGTTCGCATGCCCTGTGGATTGTTACCAATAACATTTCAATCTCCGGAATATCGTTGAAAAGTGACATGGTAAATTCGTAAGAATCAGATGTTAATATTCAGGTTAAATATCATTTCGCAGCCTTTATTTTTAGCATAAATAGTCTGGCGTTATTGATCGTAGTCACATAATAAACCTGCTGCCTCTGGATTATCCTGTCGATACGGGGTATTTTCCCCTTGTCCTGGGATTGTAACGGAATAACGGCAAAACCTAAGAGAGCTGGCGCAAGTCAATTTGCGTGCAGCTCTCTTAGGTTTTTTTTTGCGCCAGACAAATATCTTGATACTGACTAAGGAGTTATCGTGAAAATCAACATCCTCGCCGCTGCGCTGCTCACCATACTGACCGCCTCGACTCAGGCGGCGGAAAAACCGCTCAGAATCCTGCTGGTTAACGACGATGGCTGCCAGTCGGTTGGCACCACGTCGTTGCAGGAAAAGCTGGCCGCCAAAGGGTATGACGTGTGGATGGTGGCGCCCGACACCAACCAGAGCGGCATCGGCTCAGCGATAACCTTCAAACCGGGTAAAACGTTCGATGTTAAGAAAGTGGCTGACAAGCGCTACTGCTTCCCGGGCACGCCGGCGGATGCCGTGGATTTTGGCCTGTGGGGTCTGATGAAAGAGGCGGCGCCGGACCTGGTCATTTCTGGGGTGAATGATGGTCCCAATACCGGCATGGCGCAGGTGAATTCGGGGACCGTCAGCGCTGCGGCCCGCGCGCTGCGCTACGGTTTCCCGGCGATCGCCGCCAGCATCGGCTATCGCTTCACGGAACAGGAGATGAAAAACAAATGGCCGAGCACGCATAAATACTGGCCTGATTCGGTGGATTACGTCGTGACCGTGGTGGATAAGCTGAACGCCACCCGCGAGCCGGGGACCGCCTTATTACCCAAAGGGTCGGGGCTGAGTATCAACTACCCGCCGCTGCCGGCAACGGAGATTAAAGGCGTCCATTACATCGACAATGAGCAGTTTCCTGTTCCGCAGATTAGCTATGAGCTGCAGGCCGACGGCACGGCGAAGCAGGGCATGAATCCGGCATCGCTGACGCCAACGACGGCGGACACCGACAGCGGCTGGTTGAATAAGGGCTATATCACCTACACCCTGTTTGACGGTTCGTGGAATGCGCCGCAGTTCCAGGCGCAGTATGAAAAACGGCTGGGCCGCTAATCGCGCGGTGAACAAGCGAAAGGAGCGACAATCGCCCCTTTCGCTGAGGTGGATCAGGATGCCACTTTCCGCGTCTGCCGGTGCCGGTACAGCCACATCAGCTTATACGCTGCCGGGATGATAAACAGCGACAGCAGCGGGGCGGTGATCATCCCGCCGATCATCGGGGCAGCGATGCGGCTCATCACCTCCGATCCCGCGCCGGTGCCCCATAAGATGGGCAGCAGGCCGGCGATAATCACCGCCACGGTCATCGCCTTTGGCCGCACGCGCAGCACCGCCCCCTGGTACAGCGCCTCGTCGAGCTTTTCGACGCTAAAGGTCTGCGGATTTTCCAGCGACGGGTGAGCTTCAATCGCATGACGCAGGTACATCAGCATCACCACGCCAAACTCCGCCGCCACCCCGGCCAGCGCAATAAACCCGGTGCCGGTGGCAACCGACAGATGGAACCCCATCCCGTACAGGAACCAGATACCGCCAACGAGGGCGAACGGTACGCTGGTAATGATCAGCAGTGCCTCGCCAAAGCGGCGGAACGCCAGGTAGAGCAGGACGAAGATGATCATCAGCGTCATCGGCACCATCAGCTTCAGCTTCTGATTGGCGCGTTCGAGCAACTCAAACTGTCCGGAGTACGAGACGCTGATCCCCGGTTTCATCTGCACCTGTTCGGCGATGGTTTTTTGCAGGTCGTGAACCACGGAGACCATGTCGCGATCGCGGGCGTCGATGTAGATCCAACTGGCCGGGCGGGCATTCTCGGTTTTCAGCATCGAAGGACCGGTCACCACCTTCACTTCGGCGACGTCGCCGAGGGTGATTTGCTGTTTCATCGGGGTCAGGACTGGCAGCTGGCGCAGGGCTTCCGGGCTGTCGCGATAGCTTTGCGGGTAGCGGATGTTGATCGGATAGCGCTCGACGCCTTCTACCGTTTCGCCCACCATGGCGCCGCCGATGGCCGACGACACAAACAGCTGAACGTCGCCTACGGTCATGCCATAGCGGGCCGCTTTTTCGCGGTTGATAGCGATATTAAGATAGCGCCCGCCCACCAGGCGTTCTGCCAGCGCCGAGGTGACGCCCGGTACGGTTCGGGCGACCACTTCGATCCGTTCTGCGACCTCGTCGATATCGGAGAGTACCGTGCCGGAAACCTTAATGCCGATCGGGCTTTTGATCCCGGTGGAGAGCATATCGATGCGGTTACGAATCGGCGGTACCCACAGATTGGCCAGTCCCGGCAGGCGCACGGTCTTATCCAGCTCCTCGATAATTTTCTCCATGGTCATCCCCGCCCGCCACTGCGCCTGCGGCTTGAGCTGAATGGTGGTTTCGACCATTTCCAGCGGCGCGGAGTCGGTGGCGGTTTCTGCCTTACCGGTCTTGCCAAACACGCGGGCCACTTCCGGCACGGTCATGATCAGCTTATCGGTCTTTTGCAGCATATCCGCCGCCTGCGCAGCTGAGATCCCCGGCAGCGTCGAGGGCATATACAGCAGATCGCCTTCGTTGATCTGCGGTAAGAACTCGCCGCCGACCCGACTAAGCGGCCAGATAATCGTCAGGATCGACAGCAGAGCGACCAGCAGGGTGGTTTTCGGCCAGTGCAGAACCTTCAGCAACAGCGGATGGTAAATGCGGATCAAAAAGCGGTTGAGCGGATTACTGGTTTCCGCCGGGATCTTGCCGCGGATCCAGAAGCCCATCAGGATCGGGATCACCACGATCGCCAGCAGCGCCGCGCCCGCCATCGACCAGGTTTTGGTAAAGGCGAGTGGGCCAAACAGCTTCCCCTCTTGCCCTTCGAGGGTAAAAATCGGGATAAACGACAGGGTGATAATCAGCAGGCTGATAAACAGCGCCGGGCCGACCTCCACCGAGGCATCGGTGATAATTTTCCAGCGCGTGTCGTTGGCCAGTTTCTGCCCCGGGTGGTGGTGCTCCCACTCTTCCAGCCGCTTATGGGCGTTTTCGATCATCACGATGGCGGCGTCAACCATCGCCCCTACGGCAATGGCGATACCGCCCAGCGACATGATATTGGCGTTCAGCCCCTGAAAATGCATGACGATAAAGGCGATACAGAGCCCAAGCGGCAGCGAGATAATCGCCACCAGAGCGGAGCGGATGTGCCACAGGAACAGCGCGCAGACCAGCGCCACGACGATAAACTCCTCCAGCAACTTATAGCTGAGGTTGTCGATCGCCCGGTCGATCAGCTGGCTGCGATCGTAGGTCGTCACGATTTCCACCCCTTCCGGCAGACTGCTTTTCAGGGTCTCGAGCTTGTGTTTAACGGCGGAAATCACTTCGCGGGCGTTTTTGCCGGATCGCAGGATCACCACGCCGCCGGCCACTTCGCCTTGGCCGTTCAGTTCGGCGATACCGCGGCGCATTTCCGGACCTGTTTGCACCCGCGCCACATCGCGTAGAAAGACCGGCACGCCGTTGTCGCCGGTTTTCAACACGATATTATTGAAGTCATCCAGCGTCTGCAGGTAGCCGCTGGCGCGCACCATATACTCAGCTTCCGACAGCTCGACGGACGAACCGCCCGCCTCCTGGTTGGAGGCGTCCAGCGCGGATTTCACCGCCGACAGGCTGATGCCATACTGGGTCAGTTTCTGCGGGTCGACAACAATCTGATACTCTTTGACCACGCCGCCGACCGATGCCACTTCCGAGACATTGGGGATGGTTTTCAGCTCGTATTTTAAAAACCAGTCCTGCAGCGAGCGCAGTTCGGCGAGATCGTGTTTACCGCTGCGATCGACCAGCGCATATTCGAAGATCCAGCCCACGCCGGTTGCATCCGGTCCCATTTCGGCGCTGACGCCTGCCGGCAGTTTACCCTGCACCTGGTTGAGATATTCCAGTACCCGGGAGCGCGCCCAGTAGGGGTCGGTACCATCCTCAAAAATGACGTACACATAGGAGTCGCCAAACTGCGAGAAGCCGCGTACCGTTTTGGCTCCCGGTACCGACAGCATGGTGGTGGTCAGCGGCCAGGTGACCTGATTTTCGACGATTTGCGGCGCCTGCCCCGGATAGCTGGTTTTAACGATAACCTGCACATCCGAGAGATCCGGCAGCGCATCGACCGGCGTATGGACTATCGTCCACGCGCCCCAGAGGCTGAGAAACAGCGCGCCCATCATCACCAGAAAGCGGTTGGCCACCGAGCGACGGATTATCCATTCAATCATTTGCCATCTCCTTAGTGGGCGTGCGCCGCGGGTGTCGGCAGCGCGGCAGGCGTCTGCGCGCGCATCCTGTCCAGAGCGCCGGAAATATTGGCTTCCGAATCGATCAGGAACAGGCCGCTGGAGACCACCTTTTCGCCTTCGCTGAGGCCGGCGCTGACCGCCGTGAGGCCGCCGGATTGCTGGAACACGTCGATACGTTTCGGGATAAAACGCCCGTCGTTGTCAACCGTGATCACCCGCTGCTCCGTGCCGGTATCGATCAGGGCTTTTGAGGGGATCAATAGCATCGGCTGGCTTTGGGTGTTCAGCCGGAGCCAGGCGTTCATTCCCGGTTTGAGCATCTCATCGGGGTTATCCACCTGCAGGCGTAGCTGTAGCGTGCGGGTCGTGGCATCTGCGCTGGGCAAAATCGTCCATTTGCTGATGGTAAAGGTTTTCCCCGGCCAGGCCGGAACGGAAATCGTAAACTGCGAGCTCTCTTTAAGCAGCCAGGCAATAGATTCCGGCACCGCGGCGCTTATCCACACCGGATCCATTCCCTGAATTTTCGCCACCACGTTATCTTTGGTGATGTTCATCCCGCTGCGTAAATCAAAGGCGGTAATGACGCCATCGATCGGCGCTTTGAGGGTGAAGCGGGTCTGAATTTTGCGCGTCGCTTTTAAGCGGCGAATATCCTCTTCCGGCATGCCGGCGAGGCGCAGACGCTCGAGGATCCCCTCCACCTGGGTGGCGGTTCCGCCGGTATCCCGCAGCAGCAGATATTCGCTCTGGGCTTCGACCCAGTCCGGAATGGTCAGATCGACCAGCGGCGTGCCCTGGCGAATTTTATCGCCGACGGTCAGGGGATAGACCTTCTCGATAAATCCCGCCGAGCGCGCCTGCACAATCACAAACTGGTATTCGTTAAAACTGACGCTCGCCGGCAGCAGCTGCTCGAAATGCAGCGGGCCACGGCGAACGGGTTCGGTTTTCAGCCCCAGATTTTGGGTCTGCGTGGGATCGATACGCACGCCGGGTGTGGAAGGGGTGGCTCCCCCTTCGTCGGCATACTTTGCCACCAGGTCCATATCCATAAACGGGGATTTTCCCGGTTTATCAAAGCGCGTATTAGGGTACATCGGGTCATACCAGAACAGCACTTTACGGGCCTCTTTTGTATCGGTCGCTGCCGCGCTGTTCGCGGCGGTTGGGGGTGAGAACCAGGCGTACAGGCTTGCGGAGATCATGCCGCCAATAAGCATACTGCCGATAATCAGCGCGCTGTTTTTGAGGGTTAACGAGGCCATATTTGTGTCCATTCCGGTGTTATTGGGAAACTATCTCCGTGGGCGTTACTGTGCGAGATGGATATCCTGTAATAAGGACAGATTGCCCTGCTGAATAAAGGTAAAGGCCACTTTGCTGCCGGCTTTAATGTCGTTGAGCGGCGTTTGCGGGGTAAAGGTGAAACGCATGGTCATCGGCGGCCAGTTCACCGCCGGAATCGCATCATGGGCGATGGTGACCTTTTTGCTTTCCATATCAATGGATTTAACCTCACCGGTGGCACTGATAGCCGGCGTTTGTTGCGCGGCGGGCGCGGGGTTCATCATTTCGCCATGCTGATGTTCGCTGGCCTGCGCGCCGAACATCACCGTAGAAAGAAGGCCGAAAATGAGGGTTTTAGTAAGGTGATTCATCATGCATGCTCCTGAAAGTAAATGAGGATTTATTCCACCCAGCCGCCACCGAGGGCGGTGAATAGCTTGATTTCGTTGACCTGACGGGCGTAGTTGAGGTCCAGCAGGGTTTGTTGCGTGGTGAACAGCGAACGCTCGGCATCCAGCACTTCGATATAGCTCACCGCGCCGTGCTGATAGAGCGCTCTGGCACGCTGCTGGGTCGTCTGCAGCGAAGCGAGGTAGCGTTGCTGAGCGCTGATTTGGTCAGCCAGGCTCTGGCGCAGGGCCAGCGCATCGGCGACCTCTTTGAAGGCGGCCTGAATTTTTTGCTCATAATTCACCACCGACTGCTGCTGGCGGATTTCTGCTAAATCGAGGTTGGCCTGATTGCGCCCGGCATTAAAAATCGGCAGTTCGATTTTGGGGACGAAATTCCACATCCCGCTGGCGGGGTTAAACAAGCGGGACAAATCCGCGCTGCTGCCGGACAGCGAGCTGGTTAAGGTTATCGACGGGAAAAAGGCCGCGCGCGCGGCGCCGATATTGGCGTTCGCGGCTCGTAAACCGTACTCGGCTTCTAAAATATCCGGGCGCTGCAGCAGGATCTGTGAGGAGAGCGCCGGCGGCAAGGCGACACCGTTGATATCAAGGAGGCTGCTGGCCGCGTCATCAGGCAGATGCTGGTAGCTGCCCAGCAGCAGCTGCAGGGCGTTGTTGGCCTGCGCCAGTTCGCCTTCACGTTTGGCAATATCGGCACGGGTACTTTCGATCACCCCGCGGGCCTGCTCCAGCGCCAGGACATTGGTGCTGCCGGTCAGCAGCTGTTTCTCGACAAAGGCGTAGGAACGCTGGTAGTTCTGCAATGTCTCCTTCGCCACCTGCAGCTGAGCCCAGGCCAGGCGCTGGTTGAAATAGCTCTGTGAGACGTTCGAGATTAATAAGATATGGACCGCCCGGCGGGCTTCCTCGCTGGCGAAATAGTTTTGCCTGTCCGCCTCGCTTAAGTTTTTCAGACGGCCGAAGAAATCGAGATCAAAGCTGAGGTTTAGCCCGGCCTGATAGTCGCTGGCGGTGGTGGTGTCACCTTTGAGTTTGCCGCTCCAGGTGGTGCTGGCTGCGCTATCAAGCTGCGGGTAGCGATCGGCGTCAGTGACGCCATATTGCGCTCTTGCCTCCTGAACTTTGAGCGTCGCCATGCGCAAATCCCGGTTGTTCAGCAGCGCTTCGCCAATCAGTGATTTCACCTGTGGGTCAACGAAAAACGTCCGCCAGCCGCTCTCCTGATAATTTGCCGGCATCGTGACCAGCTTGTTATGGCTGAGTGAGAACTGCTGCGGCACCGGCGAGGCCGGCTGCTGGTACTCCGGTGCTAAAGAGAGGCAGCCGGTCAGAACAAAAGTCATGCTGAGCATGATGAGCTTTAATTTACGCATAGGGCAGGACGTTTTCGGCGACGAATGAATGACGGGTACTGTACAAAACGGCCTCTGTTCGATGCGTGACAGGCAAATGACAAAGCTGTCATTTTCCTGAGAATTCATTGCTATCCGGTTTGGCTCCACTAAAATTGGAAACCCGCACAAAAGGCGCGTGAAGGAGCATGTCATGAAGATTTTGATCGTCGAAGATGAGAAAAAAACCGGGGAGTACCTGACTAAAGGGCTGACGGAGTCCGGTTTTGTCGTTGATCTGGCCGATAACGGTCTGAACGGCTATCACCTGGCGATGACCGGCGATTATGACCTGCTGATTCTCGATATCATGCTGCCTGATGTGAACGGCTGGGATATTGTCAGAATGCTGCGCGCCGCCAATAAAGGTGTGCCCGTTCTGCTGCTGACGGCTCTGGGCAGCGTTGAACATCGGGTAAAGGGGCTGGAGCTGGGCGCGGACGACTATCTGGTGAAGCCCTTTGCCTTTGCCGAGCTGCTGGCGCGAGTCAGAACTTTGCTGCGCCGCGGCGCATCGACCATGGTTGAAAGCCAGTTTCAGGCGGCGGATCTGTTCGTCGACCTGGTGAGCCGTAAAGTGACCCGCGGCGGAACGCGTATCACCCTGACCAGCAAAGAGTTCACGCTGCTGGAATTCTTTCTGCGCCACCAGGGAGAAGTGCTGCCCCGCTCGCTGATTGCGTCCCAGGTCTGGGATATGAACTTTGATAGCGATACCAATGCCATCGACGTGGCGGTCAAACGGCTGCGGGCCAAAATCGATAATGACTTTGAACCGAAGCTTATCCAGACCGTGCGTGGCGTGGGCTATATGCTTGAGGTACCGGATGTTGAGTAAGTGGTTTCCGCGGCCCTTTTCGCTGGCTTCGCGGCTGACTTTCTTTATCAGCCTGGCCACTATCGTGGCGTTCTTTGCCTTTACCTGGATAATGATCCATTCGGTGAAAGCGCACTTTGAGGAGCGCGATGTTCACGACTTAAAGCAACTCGCGACAACGCTTGAAACGGTGCTAAACCACGGCGACTATCCGCAGGCCCAGCGCCTGGACATCGTTAAAAACGTCATTGATGGCTACGCCAACGTCTTTATCTGTCTCGATGATGCCAATGGACAGACGCTTTTCCAGTCGCCGAATGGCCCGGATCTGAGCCAGATCATGAGCACCCCCGGGCTGGTGGCCCGCCTGCAGGACGGGAGAGTGATCTCTTGGAGCGACCCGCATCCGCGGACGATGACGCATGATAACCATCAGATGCAAAGCAGCGCCTGGCGGCTGATTATGCTGCCGCTCGGCAAATCGGCGGAGGGCAAACCGGCTTATTACCTGCTGATGGCGTTATCGATTGATTTCCATCTGCACTATATTAACCAACTGAAGGCGAAGCTGATTTCGGCAGCGTCGGTGATCAGCATTGTTATCATCTTTATTGTGCTGTTCGTGGTTTATCAAGGCCACAAACCGATCCGCCAGGTCAGCCGGCAGATTCAAAACATCACGTCCAAAGATCTCGACGTACGGTTAAATCCCGGGAGTGTTCCGGTGGAGCTGGAACGGCTGGTGATTTCGTTTAACCATATGTTGGAACGTATTGAAGATGTCTTCACCCGCCAGTCCAACTTTTCTGCCGATATTGCCCATGAGATCCGCACGCCGATTACCAACCTGGTGACGCAAACGGAAATCGCCCTCAGTCAGACTCGCAGCCAGAAAGAGCTGGAAGATGTGCTGTACTCCAGTCTGGAGGAGTTTTCGCGGATGTCGCGGATGGTGAGCGACATGCTGTTTCTGGCGCAGGCGGACAATAATCAGCTGATCCCCGAGCAGAAAACCCTGAACCTGGCCGATGAGGTCAACAAAGTGTTCGACTTCTTTGAAGCCTGGGCGGAGGAGAAAGAGGTAACGCTGCGTTTTACGGGAAATGGATGCTGGGTGAACGGCGACCCGCTGATGCTGCGGCGGGCAATCAGCAACCTGTTGTCGAACGCAATCCGTTACACGCCGGGGCAGCAGGCGGTGACGATTCAGGTCAGTGAAACCGCCGGGCAGGCGAAGCTGGTGGTGGAAAATCCGGGGACACCGATTGCGCCTGAGCACTTACCTCGGCTGTTCGACCGTTTTTATCGCGTCGATCCTTCCCGCCAGCGTAAAGGTGAGGGAAGCGGCATCGGCCTCGCGATCGTGAAGTCTATTGTCGCCGCGCATCACGGCAGCGTGGTGGTGGAGTCCGATAGTCGCTCAACGCGCTTTATCCTGACCTTGCCAAAACAGATGCCGTAAACGGCGAAAGCCTGGCAAAACCAGGCTTTCGGATAGACCCGTGCGGGGCAGCGGGATTACTCTTCGAAGTACCAGTAGCCCTGATTGATCAGGCGGACGAGTTCCGCCACAAATGCCGGATTCTGTAGCGCATCGCCCAGCTCGTCCTGACCCACGGTGGTGTACCGGCACAGAGCGTCCAGCGCATTCGCATCGGTTGTTTCCAGTTGCTCGCTGTTGACAAAGAAGCTGTCGCCGATATGCAGAACCCGTAGTCCGCTCAGGCGGCATAGCGTTTCACCCCCCGTCAGCGCATCCACAACGTCTTCTTCAGTATACGGCGGTTCGGCCGGGGCAATGTCCAGCTCATGGCGCGGGGTGGTCGCAAAGCGGCCGAACCACTGCTTAAAGTCTTCCGGCTGGTTAATCATGTCGATCATCATCGACCGCAAACGCTCGAGCTCATACTCTTCCACGCGGCCGGGATGCTCACGACAGGTGAGGTCCGGATCGCTGTAGTGCTCGCCGCCGAGATCGTTTTCCAGCGCGTAATCGGCAAAGCTGCTGATGAGATCGCGACCATTAGGGCCACGGAAGCCGACGGAGTAGTTCAGCGCGGTTTCGTGGGTAACGCCATCGTGCGGGAATCCAGGCGGGATATAGAGGATATCGCCAGGCGCCAGATCTTCATCAATGATTGGCGGGAAAGGATCGACATGCAGAAGCGCCGGGTGCGGACAGAACTGGCGCATTGGCAGCTTGTCGCCCACGCGCCAGCGACGGCTGCCCATTCCCTGAATAATAAAGACGTCATACTGGTCGATATGCGGGCCAACGCCGCCGCCGGGGACGGAGAAGGAGATCATCAGATCGTCAAGGCGCCAGTCCGGCAGAACGCGGAAGGGACGTACCAACTCGGCAGCCGGCATATGCCAGTGGTTTACCGCCTGTGCCAGCAGAGACCAGCCGCTCTCGCCCAGACCGTCAAAATGTTCAAACGGCCCGTTGCTGGCCTGCCAACGATCGTTAACCAGGCTCACCAGGCGACTGTCGACTTCAGGTTCCATGGCCAGACCGGCCAGCTCATCCGGCGTAATCGGATCGACGAAGTCCGGGAAAGCATTCTTTAATACCACCGGCTGCTTTTGCCAGTACTTCTCTAAAAACTCGGGCCAGTTGATGTTCAGTTGATAAGCCATAGATTCACACCAGTCATGTAGAAACGGGCCTGATTATAGAAAGGAGTTAGCCAGCGGCGCTTTGTCATGAGTCAATACAGCCGCTTAATTCGCCATCTACGACGGCGCAGGGTGAGAAAATTAAAGAAAGAGAGAAGGGAAAATGGCGATGACGAATATCGCGCGCGCTTTTTTATGCCGCAGGAGATTTGGCCCTGTTGCCGCTGTAAGCCGCGTGGTTACTGGGTTTATCCGTTTCACGGCAACGGGGGAGAATGCGGGAAAGTTCAAATAATGAGCGTTTGATAAGTTTTTTGTATTTTAAGGCTTGCCATGCAAACAAAACTCCCTATAATGCGCTCCCACTGACACGGCAAATGTGAACGAGTTCACAGATTAAGCCGGGTCGGCAGAGAAAAAATTCTGAAATTCAGGGTTGACTCTGAAAGAGGAAAACGTATTATACGGGACCTCGCGACAGAGCGCTCAGCGCCGTCGCACTGCTCTTTAACAATTTATCAGACAATCTGTGTGGGCACTCAAAGTGACATGGATTCTTAACGTCCTCGGACGAAAAATGAATACCAAGTCTCTGAGTGAACACGTAATTCATTACGAAGTTTAATTCACGAGCATCAAACTTAAATTGAAGAGTTTGATCATGGCTCAGATTGAACGCTGGCGGCAGGCCTAACACATGCAAGTCGAGCGGTAGCACAGAGAGCTTGCTCTCGGGTGACGAGCGGCGGACGGGTGAGTAATGTCTGGGAAACTGCCTGATGGAGGGGGATAACTACTGGAAACGGTAGCTAATACCGCATAACGTCGCAAGACCAAAGTGGGGGACCTTCGGGCCTCATGCCATCAGATGTGCCCAGATGGGATTAGCTAGTAGGTGGGGTAATGGCTCACCTAGGCGACGATCCCTAGCTGGTCTGAGAGGATGACCAGCCACACTGGAACTGAGACACGGTCCAGACTCCTACGGGAGGCAGCAGTGGGGAATATTGCACAATGGGCGCAAGCCTGATGCAGCCATGCCGCGTGTATGAAGAAGGCCTTCGGGTTGTAAAGTACTTTCAGCGAGGAGGAAGGCGTTAAGGTTAATAACCTTGGCGATTGACGTTACTCGCAGAAGAAGCACCGGCTAACTCCGTGCCAGCAGCCGCGGTAATACGGAGGGTGCAAGCGTTAATCGGAATTACTGGGCGTAAAGCGCACGCAGGCGGTTTGTTAAGTCAGATGTGAAATCCCCGGGCTCAACCTGGGAACTGCATTTGAAACTGGCAAGCTTGAGTCTTGTAGAGGGGGGTAGAATTCCAGGTGTAGCGGTGAAATGCGTAGAGATCTGGAGGAATACCGGTGGCGAAGGCGGCCCCCTGGACAAAGACTGACGCTCAGGTGCGAAAGCGTGGGGAGCAAACAGGATTAGATACCCTGGTAGTCCACGCTGTAAACGATGTCGACTTGGAGGTTGTTCCCTTGAGGAGTGGCTTCCGGAGCTAACGCGTTAAGTCGACCGCCTGGGGAGTACGGCCGCAAGGTTAAAACTCAAATGAATTGACGGGGGCCCGCACAAGCGGTGGAGCATGTGGTTTAATTCGATGCAACGCGAAGAACCTTACCTACTCTTGACATCCAGAGAACTTAGCAGAGATGCTTTGGTGCCTTCGGGAACTCTGAGACAGGTGCTGCATGGCTGTCGTCAGCTCGTGTTGTGAAATGTTGGGTTAAGTCCCGCAACGAGCGCAACCCTTATCCTTTGTTGCCAGCGATTCGGTCGGGAACTCAAAGGAGACTGCCAGTGATAAACTGGAGGAAGGTGGGGATGACGTCAAGTCATCATGGCCCTTACGAGTAGGGCTACACACGTGCTACAATGGCATATACAAAGAGAAGCGACCTCGCGAGAGCAAGCGGACCTCATAAAGTATGTCGTAGTCCGGATTGGAGTCTGCAACTCGACTCCATGAAGTCGGAATCGCTAGTAATCGTAGATCAGAATGCTACGGTGAATACGTTCCCGGGCCTTGTACACACCGCCCGTCACACCATGGGAGTGGGTTGCAAAAGAAGTAGGTAGCTTAACCTTCGGGAGGGCGCTTACCACTTTGTGATTCATGACTGGGGTGAAGTCGTAACAAGGTAACCGTAGGGGAACCTGCGGTTGGATCACCTCCTTACCTGAAAGAACCTGCCTTTGTAGTGTCCACACAGATTGTCTGATGAAAAGTAAATAGCAAGGCGTCTTGCGATTGAGACTTCAGTGTCCCCTTCGTCTAGAGGCCCAGGACACCGCCCTTTCACGGCGGTAACAGGGGTTCGAATCCCCTAGGGGACGCCACTTGCTGGTTCGTGAGTGAAAGTCACCGGCCTTAATATCTCAAAACTGATTCTCAGGAATCACGTTTGAGATATTTGCTCTTTAAAAATCTGGATCAAGCTGAAAATTGAAACGACGCACTGTTTCCTTTCTCCGTAATAAGAGAGGAAAAGCGGTGTGTTCGAGTCTCTCAAATTTTCGCAACGCGGACTGTTTTACGAAACAGTTTCGGGTTGTGAGGTTAAGCGACTAAGCGTACACGGTGGATGCCCTGGCAGTCAGAGGCGATGAAGGACGTGCTAATCTGCGATAAGCGTCGGTAAGGTGATATGAACCGTTATAACCGGCGATTTCCGAATGGGGAAACCCAGTGTGTTTCGACACACTATCGTTAAGTGAATACATAGCTTAACGAAGCGAACCGGGGGAACTGAAACATCTAAGTACCCCGAGGAAAAGAAATCAACCGAGATTCCCCCAGTAGCGGCGAGCGAACGGGGAGGAGCCCAGAGTCTGAATCAGCGCGTGTGTTAGTGGAACGGTCTGGAAAGTCCGGCGGTACAGGGTGATAGCCCCGTACACTAAAATGCACACGTTGTGAACTCGAAGAGTAGGGCGGGACACGTGGTATCCTGTCTGAATATGGGGGGACCATCCTCCAAGGCTAAATACTCCTGACTGACCGATAGTGAACCAGTACCGTGAGGGAAAGGCGAAAAGAACCCCGGCGAGGGGAGTGAAAAAGAACCTGAAATCGTGTACGTACAAGCAGTGGGAGCCTCTTTATGGGGTGACTGCGTACCTTTTGTATAATGGGTCAGCGACTTATATTCTGTAGCAAGGTTAACCGTATAGGGGAGCCGCAGGGAAACCGAGTCTTAACTGGGCGTTAAGTTGCAGGGTATAGACCCGAAACCCGGTGATCTAGCCATGGGCAGGTTGAAGGTTGGGTAACACTAACTGGAGGACCGAACCGACTAATGTTGAAAAATTAGCGGATGACTTGTGGCTGGGGGTGAAAGGCCAATCAAACCGGGAGATAGCTGGTTCTCCCCGAAAGCTATTTAGGTAGCGCCTCGTGAACTCATCTTCGGGGGTAGAGCACTGTTTCGGCTAGGGGGTCATCCCGACTTACCAACCCGATGCAAACTACGAATACCGAAGAATGTTATCACGGGAGACACACGGCGGGTGCTAACGTCCGTCGTGAAGAGGGAAACAACCCAGACCGCCAGCTAAGGTCCCAAAGTCATGGTTAAGTGGGAAACGATGTGGGAAGGCACAGACAGCCAGGATGTTGGCTTAGAAGCAGCCATCATTTAAAGAAAGCGTAATAGCTCACTGGTCGAGTCGGCCTGCGCGGAAGATGTAACGGGGCTAAACCATGCACCGAAGCTGCGGCAGCGACACTATGTGTTGTTGGGTAGGGGAGCGTTCTGTAAGCCGTTGAAGGTGGCCTGTGAGGGTTGCTGGAGGTATCAGAAGTGCGAATGCTGACATAAGTAACGATAAAGCGGGTGAAAAGCCCGCTCGCCGGAAGACCAAGGGTTCCTGTCCAACGTTAATCGGGGCAGGGTGAGTCGACCCCTAAGGCGAGGCCGAAAGGCGTAGTCGATGGGAAACAGGTTAATATTCCTGTACTCGGTGTTACTGCGAAGGGGGGACGGAGAAGGCTATGTTAGCCGGGCGACGGTTGTCCCGGTTTAAGCATGTAGGCGGGAAGTTTAGGTAAATCCGGACTTCTTTTAACGCTGAGGTGTGATGACGAGGCACTACGGTGCTGAAGTAACAAATGCCCTGCTTCCAGGAAAAGCCTCTAAGCATCAGGTAACAACGAATCGTACCCCAAACCGACACAGGTGGTCAGGTAGAGAATACCAAGGCGCTTGAGAGAACTCGGGTGAAGGAACTAGGCAAAATGGTGCCGTAACTTCGGGAGAAGGCACGCTGATGGTAGGTGAAGTGACTTGCTCATGGAGCTGAAATCAGTCGAAGATACCAGCTGGCTGCAACTGTTTATTAAAAACACAGCACTGTGCAAACACGAAAGTGGACGTATACGGTGTGACGCCTGCCCGGTGCCGGAAGGTTAATTGATGGGGTTATCCGTAAGGAGAAGCTCTTGATCGAAGCCCCGGTAAACGGCGGCCGTAACTATAACGGTCCTAAGGTAGCGAAATTCCTTGTCGGGTAAGTTCCGACCTGCACGAATGGCGTAATGATGGCCAGGCTGTCTCCACCCGAGACTCAGTGAAATTGAACTCGCTGTGAAGATGCAGTGTACCCGCGGCAAGACGGAAAGACCCCGTGAACCTTTACTATAGCTTGACACTGAACATTGAGCCTTGATGTGTAGGATAGGTGGGAGGCTTTGAAGTGTGGACGCCAGTCTGCATGGAGCCAACCTTGAAATACCACCCTTTAATGTTTGATGTTCTAACGTAGACCCGTGATCCGGGTTGCGGACAGTGTCTGGTGGGTAGTTTGACTGGGGCGGTCTCCTCCCAAAGAGTAACGGAGGAGCACGAAGGTTAGCTAATCCTGGTCGGACATCAGGAGGTTAGTGCAATGGCATAAGCTAGCTTGACTGCGAGCGTGACGGCGCGAGCAGGTGCGAAAGCAGGTCATAGTGATCCGGTGGTTCTGAATGGAAGGGCCATCGCTCAACGGATAAAAGGTACTCCGGGGATAACAGGCTGATACCGCCCAAGAGTTCATATCGACGGCGGTGTTTGGCACCTCGATGTCGGCTCATCACATCCTGGGGCTGAAGTAGGTCCCAAGGGTATGGCTGTTCGCCATTTAAAGTGGTACGCGAGCTGGGTTTAGAACGTCGTGAGACAGTTCGGTCCCTATCTGCCGTGGGCGCTGGAGAATTGAGGGGGGCTGCTCCTAGTACGAGAGGACCGGAGTGGACGCATCACTGGTGTTCGGGTTGTCATGCCAATGGCATTGCCCGGTAGCTAAATGCGGAAAAGATAAGTGCTGAAAGCATCTAAGCACGAAACTTGCCCCGAGATGAGTTCTCCCTGACTCCTTGAGAGTCCTGAAGGAACGTTGAAGACGACGACGTTGATAGGTCGGGTGTGTAAGCGTAGCGATACGTTGAGCTAACCGATACTAATGAACCGTGAGGCTTAACCTTACAACGCCGAAGCTGTTTTGGCGAAGAGAGAAGATTTTCAGCCTGATACAGATTAATCACTGCGCAGGAATGCGGGGTGATAACAGAATTTGCCTGGCGGCGATAGCGCGGTGGTCCCACCTGACCCCATGCCGAACTCAGAAGTGAAACGCCGTAGCGCCGATGGTAGTGTGGGGTCTCCCCATGTGAGAGTAGGGAACTGCCAGGCATTAAATAAAAGCGAAAGGCTCAGTCGAAAGACTGGGCCTTTTGTTTTATCTGTTGTTTGTCGGGAAACGCTCACCGGGAGCAGGACAACATCGCCGGCAACGCTGTTGAACCGCCGGAGGCCGGCCCCGGAGGGAGGAGCATCAGGATGATACGACGACTCATGCACCGCGGCCAGCCATCAGTTCAGTAAGAAGCCCGTCCTCACCGACGGGCTTTTTGCGTTTTTGGCGGTTGTCGGTACATATCGCTTTTCATATCTCGCGGTGCTGAATATATCCCGCTTCTTTTTATGACACTTTATTTATTAATAGAAAATATTATTTTCTGCGCTTATTAATGACGTAAAAACACAGAATAAAAAATCCAGATTTATATTTAAAAATATTTATTTGACTGATATTTTTTATTTTAATCATTATTTATCAGCATGTTAAAATAGTTGGTTTATATTTAACGACACGTGCTGTTGTAACTGGACTTTCGCAGGGAAATGTTTTAGTGTCATTAACAGTTTGTTAACTCGATCGAGTTCGTGTCACTGTAATATCGATATAATGTAGCGCGTACGATCTGTATTAATGCTATCCCGATGTCGCTGAGATACCCCTCCCCCCACGCAGTCTAATGGGTGTGGCATCAATGTTATCGAGCGGCACGATGAGAATATAAATGAAGATCCTTTTAAAATGGTCGCCTTTGCGCCGGTTCATCCGTTACCTGCAGGAACGCTTCACCTTTTTGGTTCTGTTGTGCTGGCCGGCGATTATCTGGGTTGCTTGCCGGGTGTGCGTCTGGGCCGTTGACAGCGTCATGCTGCTGATGGGGAAACCGGTAAGCGAATCCTTTACCGTCTACCTGCAGCCGCTGATGACGTTCAGCGCGTTAGTGCGTATTTCGCTGAGCTGGGTGGTTCTGCTGTTTATTCTGTTCAGCATGGCGATGGGCTTTACCTGGCTGCTACGTCGCGTGATCAACCGCAAGCACTAACTGGGTCCTTATCGCCGGTGGCCGCCACCTGACGGACGGCCACCGCGCGCCACTCACGCCATCGTACCAATCGTTTTACGAAAACGTAGCAGTGCGATAGTGAAGAACACGCCGCCGATGGCCATCAGGGTTAAAAACTGCGGCCAGACGATGGCAAAGTCAGCCCCCCGATACAGAATCGCCTGCGCCAGGCTGACAAAATGCGTGGTCGGCATGGTTAACATAATATCCTGCACCGCCTGCGGCATGCTTTCCCGCGGGGTCGAGCCGCCAGACAGCATCTGCAGCGGCAGCAGCACCAGAATCATCAGCAGCCCCAGCTGCGGCATCGAGCGAGCTATTGTTCCCATAAAGATACCGATGGACGTGGTGGCAAACAGGCTCAGGGCCACGCCCAGCATAAACAGCGGGATGGAACCTTCAATCGGCACCTGCAGCACTCCCTGGACCATGAGCAGCAGCGACAGCCCGGAAACCACCAGCACCACCAGCCCCATCGACCAGATTTTTGCCAGCATAATTTCGAATGGCGTTACCGGCATGACCAGCAGGTGTTCGATCGTACCGTGCTCGCGCTCGCGGATCAGCGCTGAGCCGGTCAACACGATGGCCAGCAGGGTGATGTTATTGATGATGGCCATGACCGCGCCAAAACGCTCCTGTTCGAGATTGGGGTTAAAGCGCATGCGCACCGCCAGCTCGACCGGTAGGGTATCGTTACCCCGATAGCGAGCTACGAAGCTGTTCACCTCCCCGCTAATAATATTCTGGATATAGCCATTGCCGGTAAACGCCTGGCTCATACGCGTGGCGTCGACGTTCACCTGAATTTCCGGCTGCCGTCCGGCGAGCACATCACGCTGAAAGTTGGGCGGGATATTAATGGCAAAGGTATAGTTCCCGGCATCCAGCCCGGCATCCATCTCATCTTCATTAATCAGCTCAGGCGGTAAAAACCACGGCCGATAAAAGCCGTTGATAATTCGCGAAGAGAGCTGCGATTTATCCATATCGGCAATCGCGACAGGCGCCAAATGCAGCGACCCCGGCATCACGGTCGCTGAGGAATAGACCGATACGGTAAAGGCGAACAGGATTAAGGTCAGCATCGCCTTATCGCCGAGCAGACTGCGCAGCTCCTTGATGCCGAGATGATAGATATTGCGTAATCCGCGCATCATCCCTCCTGTTTTTTCAGTAGCCACACGATGAGGCCGAGCACCAGCGGGATAGCTATCAGCAGCGGTATAAAGGACGCCCACAGATCGGTCAGATTCAGGGCTTTTGAAAATGTGCCGCGGGCAATGGTCAGGAAGTGGCTGGTCGGGTAAATCTGCCCAATCCAGCGACCTGGCCCCTCCAGCGAAGCGACCGGGTCAATCATCCCGGAAAACTGCGTGGCCGGTATCAGCGTAATAATGGCGGTGCCAAAGATGGCCGCAATCTGGCTTTTCATAAAGGTCGAGATCAGCAGCCCCAACCCGGTAGCGATGGTGACATACAGCAGCGCCGCCAGCGTCAGGGTCAGAAAACTCCCCTTATGCGCCACGCCAAACACCAGGACCGACAGCGCGCACAGCAGGAAGAAGTTAAACATGCCCAGCGCGATATACGGCAGCTGCTTGCCCAGAAGAAACTCGCTGCGGGTCGTCGGCGTGACGTACAGATTGATGATTGAACCCAGCTCTTTTTCACGTACCACGCTCAGCGCGCTGAGCATCGCCGGGATCATCATCAACAGCAGCGGGATCACCGCCGGAACAATGGCCGGTAGGCTTTTCACGTCCGGGTTATAGCGATAGCGCGTCTCGATGGATATCAGCGAGGTATCGCGACCGGGCGTCGCCTGCCGTCCGGCCATCTCCTGCAGCCAGGCCAGATGCATCGCCTGGACGTAGCCGCGCACTGTCTCAGCCCGGTTAGGCATAGCGCCGTCCACCCAGACGCCAATTTTTACCGGCGTGCCGCGGGCAATATCACGGCCGAAATCAGGCGGAATTTCAATGGCGACGGCCAGTTCGCCGTTGCGCATCCGTCTGTCCAGTTGGTCATAGCTCTGCAGCGGCGGTTGCTCAATGAAGTAGCGCGAACCGGCGATATTCTGCGACCAGCCCTGACTGCTGAAGGTCTGGTCGCGATCGAGGACCGCGAAGCGCAGATCTTCCACGTCCATGCTAATGCCGTATCCCATGATGAACATCAGAATCACGGTACCCAGCAGCGCCAGGGTCGAACGTACCGGATCGCGCCGCAGCTCCAGCGCTTCACGTCGGCTGTAGCTAAACAGTCGCCGCAGGCTGAACGCCTGGCGTGGGGCCGTCGTTCCGGCGGGAGCGCTAACCGGCGGGGCGGGCGGTATTTGTTCGACGGGCCGCTGGGCATCCTGCAGCCAGGCGATAAACGCCTCTTCAAGGTTTGCCGCCCCGCGCTGCGCAACCAGCGCCTGCGGCGTATCGCTGGCCAGTACCTTCCCGGCGTGCATCAGCGAAATGCGATCGCAGCGCTCGGCTTCATTCATAAAGTGGGTCGAGATAAAAATCGTCACTCGATCCTGGCGGGCGAGATCGACCATCAGCTGCCAGAACATATCCCTGGCGACCGGATCGACGCCGGAAGTCGGTTCATCCAGGATCAGCATTTCCGGACGATGGATCACCGCCACGGCCAGCGAAAGGCGCTGGCGAATACCTAACGGCAGAGAGGCGGGCAGCGCATCTTCGACCTCCGTTAACATAAAACGCTGGCTCATTTCCGCCACCCGAGTGGGGATGTCGGCATCCGGAATGTGAAATAAACGGGCGTGCAGTTCGAGGTTCTGCCTGACGGTCAGTTCGCTGTAGAGGGAGAAAGCCTGCGACATATAGCCGACGCGGCGCCGGGTTTCGATATCCCTGGGATTGACCGGCTGACCAAATAGCCAGGCTTCGCCTTCGCTGGCGGGCAGCAGGCCGGTCAGCATTTTCATGGTGGTTGATTTACCGCAACCGTTCGAACCGAGGAAACCAAAAATCTCGCCGCGCGCGATGCGGAAGTTCACATGGTCGACCGCCACGAAGTTACCGAAGCGCATGGTCAGGCCACGGGCTTCAATCGCGATGTCATTTTCCTGAGCGTTACGCGGCGCAATGATCACCTCTTTATGCGCCTTGCGCTGGGCTTCCGGCAGCAGGGCGATAAACGCCTGCTCCAGGGTCTGACTGCGGGTTTGCGCTTTAAGTTCTGCGGCACTACCGGTCGCCAGTACTTCCCCCGCGTTCATCGCTACCAGCCAGTCGAAGCGTTCCGCCTCTTCCATATAGGCCGTGGCGACCAGTACGCTCATCTCCGGCTGGCGTTGGCGGATGCTGTCAATCAGCGCCCAGAACTGGGCGCGAGAAAGTGGGTCAACGCCGGTCGTGGGTTCATCAAGGATCAACAGCTGCGGGTCATGGATCAGCGCGCAGCACAGGCCGAGCTTCTGCTTCATCCCGCCGGATAATTTCCCGGCAGGGCGATCGCGGAAAGGATCCAGTCCGGTGCTGCGCAGGAGTTCATCGATGCGGTTCTCGCGTTCGGCTTTGTCATGACCAAACAGGCGGGCAAAGAAATCAACGTTTTCATACACCGACAGGGTGTGATAGAGGTTTTTACCCAGCCCCTGCGGCATCCAGGCGATTTTGGGGCAAACATCCCGGCGGTGACGCGCATCGCGCATATCGCCGCCGAGCACCATCACGTTACCTTGCGCAATGACCCGCGCGCCGGAAATCAGCGACAGTAAGCTGGATTTGCCGACGCCGTCAGGGCCGATCAGGCCGACCATCTGACGAGCGGGGATGCTTAGCGTGATATCCCGCAGCGCGACGGTGGTGCCAAAGCGCTGGCCGACGTGTTCCAGCAGGGCGACCGGTGGGTGAGTATCCTGCTCAACGCCTCTCATTGCGGTAACCTCACCGTGAGCGTATCGGGCCACGCCCGCTGGCTATCCAGGCGGACATACGCCATGCCGGGCAGACCGGTTTTCACATACTCAAGATGCTGCTCCAGCAGCTCCGGCGGGATGCGGGCCTTCACGCGGAACATCAGCTTCAGGCGTTCATCGCTGGTTTCTACCGTCTTTGGCGTAAACTGCGCGACGCTGGCGACAAAGCTGATATGGGCAGGCACCACCAGGCCCGGCGCCGCGTCCAGCACGATGCGCGCTTCGCTGCCCAGCGCCAGCAGGCCTGCCTGCTCGGTAGGCAGGAAGAAGGTCATATAGACATCGGAGAGGTCGACCATATTCAGCACCCGGCCGCCGGCGGCCAGGACCTCGCCCGGTTCGGCGACGCGATACTGAATGCGGCCGTCGCGCGGCGCTTTGAGTTCGCTATCGTCAATATCGGCGAGGATGCGCCGTTCGGTTGCCTGAGCGGCATCAACGCGGGTCTGGGCCTGAATAATGCTGGTACGGGCGGCTTCAATTGCCGCTTTTGCCGCTGAGACCTGGGCTCTGGCGGATTCGAGCGCTGCCCGGGCGCTTTCCGCTGCCGCCTGATCATCGTCAAGCTGCTGGGCTGACACCGCGCCGCGCTGTGACAGCGCGCTGGAGCGCACGTGGCGTTTGGCGGTGGAGTTTAGCTCCGCCTGCCGCTGTTTCACCACCGCTTCCGTGGCGCGCATTTCGCTTTGGCGCTGATCCAGCAGCGCTTTGGCGGCGGCGACCGCGCTTTCCGCCTCTTTAATCTGGGCGGCCGCTTCGAGGCGCTGTTCGTTCAGCACCCGAATATCCATCCGCGCCAGCACCTCGCCCTTGTGCACAAACTGCCCCTCTTTGACCAGAATGGCGTCGATGCGTCCGGCGGTTTTGGTGGCGATATCCACCTCGGTGGCTTCTATTCTGCCGTTGCTGCCGGCAAAGCCCTGCGGAAGTCCCGGCGGACGCAATGCCCACCATATCAGGGCGGCGATAACCGCCAGCAGGCCGATAAGGCACCAGGCCCAGTGCTGTTTGATTTTGTCCATACGCTACTCGCTCTGTTCCATATTGCTGAGTGATGCGCGTTTCTTCTCTCCGTCGCACGGAGCGTTATCCCTTTGAAAGACAGAGGTGGGGAGGGGCAAGGCCGACCGGCGCGCACGTCCAGCTGCGCGACTACCCGGTGAAATAGATGTGCTATGAATGTGGTCATCATCAGCAATCCTGGCCTTAAATGAAACACGCATAAATATAGCTACTGTCTATGGGATACTAGCATTTACCGCGAGTATGTCCATACGATTAAAATGGGTTATTGCTGTCGCAGCGCCAATCGCCGCAAACGGTTGGACAGGCGAGCGGGAAGCCCGGTTGCTGAATTTTTAATCTGGTTGACCAGGGCGAACTGTTGTATGATTTGCGGCCTTGAAAATAGACTTATGTCGGCGAGTGCTTTATTTAATGAGCGATGAAAGCAAGAAATATATCTCAGTTATTTTTAAGGAGTGGTTGCCGTTGTATGACGGCCTGAAGCCGGAAGTGAAGGCGATTCTTAAAAATATTGCCGCTGAGCAGTCTGAGGCGCTGGCCGCTCGTTTTTATGACTTCATTTTTCAGGATCCCGATATCGCCCGCCACCTGACTTACGATCTGGTTCAGGAACGTCTTAGCCGTTCGCTGGCCGTGTGGGTCAACGACATTTTGACCAGCGAGAAAGAACAGCTGCAGGCGCTGGCAGAAAGGCAATACCATATTGGCAGTATTCATGCGCGCATCGGCATCCCCGCCGAGGCCGTACTGCGCGGCGCGCGCCAGCTCAAGGCCGGGCTGATTGAATATGTGCGGGATAACGATAAGATTGATCACCAGACCGGTCTTGCGACCATCCACTACGCGGTAATGGCGATTAATATGGCGATCGAGATGATGTGCCATGCCTACACCTTATCGCACTATCGGGCGACGAAAAATGAAGAAGCCTTTCGTCTGTATAGCCTGATGGATAATGTGCCAATGGAATATGGCAAACAGCAGGTTTCGCTCTCCGGCTGGGAAAATAGCGCGATTTTTAATATTGTCAGTGAAAATAAGAGCGATATTAACGGGACGTTATTATCTGAATCTGAGTTTGGCCTGTGGTTCCGTCATAAATGCGTGCGCTATTTTAACAAGAACGCGCAGATGGAAGAGATCGCCGACTTGATTACGCAGGTAGACAATTTAATCGCCGGCTGGAAATCCTCAGACAGCAGCGCAGAATATAAAAATACGCAAACTTTGCTCCAGAGCATCCACATCCATTGCCAGAAAATCAGCAGCCAGCTCGGGGTTATCTTCAGCAGTCTGTCGCAGATGCAGAACGGCAAAGACACTCTGACCAGCCTGCTAAACCGCCGTTATCTGCCGGTCGTCCTCAAGCATGAGGTCACGCTCGCTATGGAACATGAACTGCCGATGACGGTGGCGATTGTGGATATTGACCATTTTAAAGAGATTAATGATAACTGGGGCCATATGGTGGGCGACCGGGCAATCAAGCACGTTGCCGACCTGCTCAGCAATAACATCCGCTCCAGCGATTATATCTTTCGCTACGGCGGCGAAGAGTTTCTGCTGGTGCTGGTGGAAACCGGCGCGGCCGAGGCTTTTGCGCTCCTTGAGCGCTTACGTAAAAGCATTAGCCAGCTCCCGTTTAACGTCGGCGGCGAGACCAATATCGCGATTACCACCAGTGCGGGCTTTGCCGTGCATACCGGCCATCCGGATTATAACCGGCTGCTGCGCAACGCTGACAGCGCGCTGTACGTGGCCAAGCGCAGCGGGCGCGACTGCGTGAAGATGCACCAGGGTGAGCAGGACCCGCAGCATTAAGGCGTCGCGCCCCGGCGCTCAGAACAGAACCGGCAATCCTAATCCGCGCATCACCTCATGCAACGTTTGCTGCGTGAGACGATGCGCCCGCTCACTACCCTGACGCAGCAACTCCAGCAACATTCCTTTATCCGCAATATACGTTGCCCGGCGTTGGCGAATGGGCGCCAGCAGCGTCTGCAGACACTCCTCCAGCGCGTTTTTGCACTGTCGGTCACCCAGTCCGCCGCGTTGATAATGCGCCTTCATTTCAGCGACGAAGGCAGGGTCGGGATGGAAAGCATCGAGGTACGTAAAGACAACATTGCCTTCGATTTGGCCAGGATCGCTGACCCGCAGATGGGTCGGGTCGGTATACATTGCGCCGACCGCACGACGAATCTGCTCTTCGCTGGCCGAGAGCGTGAGCGTATTGCCCAGCGACTTTGACATCTTGGCGCCGCCGTCAATGCCGGGCAGACGGCTGACATCGCTGAGCAACGCCCGGCAGTGCTGCAGTACCGGCGTCGTGGTCAGGCTATTCATTTTATGGACGATCTCATTGGTCTGTTCGATCATCGGCAGCTGATCGTCGCCGACCGGCACCAGACCGGCCTTAAACGCGGTGATATCGGCCGCCTGGCTGATGGGGTAGGCCAGAAAACCGACCGGTAGTGAACGGGAGAATCCCTTCTGGGCGATTTCACTTTTGACCGTCGGGTTACGCTCGACGCGGGCGACGGTGACGATATTCATATACAGCGCGCTCAGCTCCGCCAGGGCGGGAAGCGCCGATTGCAGGCAAATCGTGGTCTTGTGCGGGTCGATACCTACCGCCAGATAATCGGCCATCACCTCAAAGATATTGCTGCTGATTTTCTGTGGGTCGCTGCCGTTATCGGTTAATCCCTGCAGATCGGCGATGAGGATAAACTGTTGATGATCGTGCTGAAGCTGCACGCGCTGACGTAGCGATCCCACGTAGTGGCCGAGATGCAGCTGGCCGGTGGGGCGATCGCCGGTAAGAATGGTCGGGTTGGTGTTCATCAGAGACTCCTTACGATGCTATTAAGCCGAAAGACGTCGCTGAGAAACGATAAAGCCGCCTTCCGGCGGCTTTAAAAATGGAAAAGTGAATCGTGCCGCCTGTTATGCAGGCAGCCACCAACGATATGGGCGGGCAATGACGACGATTCTGTTCATCAGACTATCCTGCCACGAAACGCGGCGGCAGTGAAAGCGGTTTTTTTTATTGCGGCAATAACGGTTTACAGAGTGCGGTTTTGCGCCCTCATGGAACTCAATGAAGGCGCAGGCGGGACTTACATGCTGGAGAAGACGTTCATGATGATGCCGCCGGAAATAATCAGCACCATGGCGAGGATCGCCGGCAGATCCGGTTTTTGTTTGTAGAGGATCATCGAGCAGATGGTGACGCCGACGATACCAAAGCCGCACCATAGCGAGTAGGCGACGCCCACCGGAATCGTGCTCATCGCGCGAGTGAGGGCGAAGTAGCACAGGCCGTAGGCGCAGACCACCAGTACCGATGGCGCCAGTTTGCTAAAGCCGTTGGTCTTTTTGATCATCGAGGTACCGGTGATTTCGGAGCCGATAGACAGCGCCAACCATAAAAATCCGAGATTAAACATATGCGATTCCTTTTGCGTTAGTTGGCGACTTTTTTGTCCAGAGATGAGGGTGAAGCAACCGGTTTAGCTGGCGTATCTTCGCTCTCTTCGCTACCCATTTTGGAAAACAGATTCATGATAACGATGCCGCTGGCGATAACGGCCATGCCGATAATCGCCGCGGTGTCCGGATGCTGACCGTAAAATGCCATCCCCAGCGTCGACACCACCAGAATTCCGGTACCGGACCAGGTGGCGTATGCCAGACCAACGGGAATATCTTTCACCGCGCGGGAAAGGGAGTAGTAGCAGGTGCAGTACAGCAGCACCAGCAGCCCGAGCAGCAGCATTTTGGTGCTCCCTTCGCTGCTACCGAACATTTTCAGGGTGGAAGTGGCCGAGGTTTCCGAAAGGATAACCAACAGCATCCATAGCCAACATTTTGTTTTTGAAGACATAATAAACTCCGGATCTATTTATTAAGGTAGGGTTCTTTTTTTCTGTTTTTCAAAAAATCGATAGCGGCATCGGTTAACTGCGCTTCGGGGGCGCAGGCCAGCGCCGGATTATTCACGATGTCTGTGACAGTGAGATAACGCCGCGTGCCGGCGGTGGGTACCTGAGCGAGCGCCTCTGTTCCTGCCGCCAGCTTCGCCAGTAGCTCATTCATGGTGCACAGCGTGACACCGCATGCCGTCAGCCTCGTCAACGTGGACTGCATATGTTCGGCGTAGGGCGTAGCGCTGTCTGCTCCGCGCAGCTGGTTTAACTCGCTGGCCGGATCGCAGTGATAGCGCAGCGCCAGTACCGGCAGGCCGGCAAGCAGAGCTGCATGCAACCGCCTGGCTTGTGGGTTTTGCAAGGTGCCGTTCACCAGATCGGCCGCCAGCGGATAGTCGAGAAACGGCACCACCACGGCCCGCCAGCTTGCCGACGGCAGCGCTTCCTGCCAGGTATCGCCCGGCAGCGTTTCACCGACCGCCTGCCATTGCGCGGCATCCGGCACTCCTTCGTCCAGCGCCAGCTGCAGACGCTGTCCGCATCCCGCCAGACGGCTGCGGATGGCCTGGCGATAGCCCGCGGCCGGGCCAACCATCACCAGTACCGGCGGCCGCAGGCGCTGAATAATGCGTTCCACCAGGTATTCCATCTGTTCGTCGGTCATGGCTGGCCTCCGTTAAGCGATGAGCGTGACCTGCGCGCCGTTTTTCAGTCCGGCGGCATTGGCTTCTTCGGTATCAATATGAAATTCCAGCGCGAAGTCCTCGCGCACCCGCACCACCACTTCGTCGAAGGTCAACTGGCGTTCGCCGTTGCTGCGAACGCTCACCTTCTGGCCATTGGCGACGTTCAACTGCCGCGCATCCTGCGGCGACATATGGATATGCCGCCAGGCGCAGATCACCTGAGAACGCAATTCGACGTGGCCTGCCGGGCCGATCAGCAGCGCGTTACCCGCGTTCTCCAGCTGGCCAGATTCGCGAACCGGCGCTTTGATGCCGAGGGTAAAGCAGTCGGCGCGGGAGATTTCCAGCTGAGTCACCGGGCGGGTTGGCCCGAGGACGCGAACCTGAGCGAGCGAGCCCTTCGGGCCGACGACGGTAACGCACTCCTGGGCGGCAAACTGCCCCGGCTGGCGCAGGGGTTTAAACGGCGTCAGCGCATAACCCTGGCCAAACAGCGCCTCGACATCCTGCTGAGACAGATGAACATGGCGGTTAGAGATACCGACCGGGATATCGGGCGCGGAGCGCGTCAGCCGGGCGGTGATTTTTTCATGTAGCAGGGTGTCGATCATGCCTTCTTCCCTTTCTTCATCGCGGCATTTTTATCTTCCGGCTCCCCCGGTGCTGGCGGGGAAGGCGGCGTCTGCGGCGCGACTTTTTCCATCGGTAGCGGTACTGCGTTTTTCTCGTCCACGTTTTTCATGTCAGCGTGGTCCGCGGGCGGTTTTGCCTCCGGGCGACCTTTCAGATGACTCAGCGCCGCCACCACGCTGGGTTCCGGACGGGCGATGACCAGCGACTTGACGTGCTGCGCAGCGCCCGCCACCTCAACGCCGCGCTCAATAGCGGTGTGGATGGCGCTGATCTCGCCTTCGAAGCAGACGCTGACCAGCCCCGATCCGATTTTGCGATAGCCAATGCAGGTCACGCCTGCGGCTTTACAAGCGGCGTCTACGGCCTGAATGGCGGTGACCAGCCCTCGCGTTTCAATTACGCCTAAACTTTTCATTGTCGGCTCCTGTTAATGGCGGACTAAGCGAATATCAAAATCAAACTGCGTGAAGAACGTCTCCAGCTGGTTCAGCTCTTCGGACGAATAAGACGGGTCCTGGGTAATGGGGTAGGGCATATCCAGGCGCTCGTATTTTTTGCGGCCCAGCTGGTGGTACGGCAGCATGTCGATACGGCGGATATTTCCGCGCTTCGCCAGTTTCTGCACATAATCAATAGCCCCGGTAATGGCATCGAATGAGTCGTTATATCCGCGAACCAACGGCATGCGAATAATCACGTTAGCGCCGGAGTCCACCAGCCATTCCAGATTGCGGCGAATACCTTCATTGCCGATGCCAAATAACGCTTTATGGTGTTCGCTGTTGATTTGCTTAATATCGAATAAGAAGGTGTCGGTTACCGGCGCCAGCTTTTGATAATTGGCCAGCGGGGTCGTACCCTGGGTTTCGATGGCGGTATTGAGCATCATCTTTTTGCATTCGCTGAACAGCGCCACGGCAAAATCGGTTTGCAGGCTCATTTCGCCGCCGCCGATGGTCACGCCGCCGCCGGAAGCGATGTAGAAGTCATAATCTTGCATGATGATGTCCATCAGCTCGCTGACGGTGACATCTTTACCCATAATATCCAGCGCGTTCTGGGTGCAAATCTCTTCGCATTTGCGGCAGCCAATACAGTCTTTATTACGGTCGACAAAATGCTTCATCTCGCCGTTTTCTTCTGCCCGGTAGTGAATGCCGGCCGGGCAGACATTGACGCAGTCGCCGCAGTTAATGCATTTGTCGTGCGAGAACATGACCTGGAACTGGCTATTCAGCCCCTCCGGGTTAGCGCACCATGGGCAGCGTATATTGCAGCCTTTGAAAAAAACCAGTGTGCGAATTCCATCGCCGTCGTAGATCGAATATTTCTGAATATTGAATATTCGCCCGGTTAATTCTTGTTTTGCGCTCACAGCTACCTCCAGTAAAACGATCGGGACATCCGTGTCCAAAAACGTCCGTGTCCTTATCAGAACTTCTCAATCACCGTACGGCTGATAATTTCGTCCTGTACCTCTTTGCACAGCTCAACGAAGTAGGCGCTGTAGCCGGCGACGCGGACGATCAGGTCGCGATATTTTTCGGGTTCCTGCTGGGCTTTTTTCAGCACTTCGTTATCGACATAGCTGAACTGCATCTGGCCGTTGCCGAGAATCGACGCCGTGCGTAGCAGGGTAATCAGGCCGTGACGACCTTCCGGAGTATCCAGCAGCCCCTGGAGGAACTTGAAGTTATGCACCATGCCGATGTTCATGGTCTCCACGTTCATCTTGCTGACTGACTTGATGATGGCGGTTGGACCCTGCTTATCCGCCCCCTGCGTCGGACTGATGCCGTCGGAAAGCGGCATCCATGCCAGGCGGCCGTTCGGCGTGGCGTTGGTCAGCTCGCCAATCGGCGTGTTGTTGGAGATAGAGAGGGTGCCGTGGCTCAGCGTGGAGTAGAGCATTTTGTACTTGCGGCACTCGCGCTCGGTCCACTCGGTAATATCCAGTGCGTACTGGTCAACGTAGTTATCGTCGTTACCGTATTTCGGCGCGTTCAGGCAGTCGCGGCGCAGGGCTTCAAAGCCTTCGAAATTCGCCAGCATCGCATCGCGCATCTGTTCGAGGGTGTATTTCTTATCTTCGAATACCAGCTTACGAATCGCCGCCATCGAATCGACGTAGGTCGCCAGACCGGAGAAGATCAGCCCCGGGCCGTGGTTGATCATCGCGCCGCCGGCGGCGACGTCTTTGCCGCTCTCCATGCAGCCTTCCACCAGCAGCGACATCAGCGGTTTCGGCGCCACGTCGCGGTGCACGCGCTGGCTGATCACTGTGCCAATGGCCGACAGACGGACGATATGGGCAATCTGCTGTTTCACCGCCGCGTCAAAGGCTTCGAAGGTGCGCAGTTCGCGCAGGTCGCCGGTATCCAGCCCCTGATAGCTATCAAACAGCACCATCCGGCCGCGGTTTAAGACGAACTCGATAGCGATAGGCCATTGGGTGTAACCGGTAGAGGTCCACTGATAGATACGGCCGGATTTCTGCGGTTCGACGCAGCCCATCAGGCAGTAGTCGCGCGCGTCTTCGAAATCGAAGCCTTTACGCAGCATCATTTTGATATGGGAGTCATCGAAGTGGCAGGCCGGGAAACCCATCCCCGCCTTGACGACGTCGACGATTTTTTCCATATATTTCTGCGGTGACTGGTTGTGGATACGGCAGGCCAGCGACGGCTGGTAAACCTTCACAAAGCGCACGGCGTCCATAATCAGGTAAGTCAGGTCGTTACAGGCATCGCCGCCGGAGCGCTTCTGTCCGCCAACGGTCAGGTTGATAAACGGCTGATAACCGGCGAAGTATTTCGCCCCCAGCTCGCTCGACATCCACATCAGCTCGGCGCATTTGATGATAAACGCCTGCAGCAGCTCCAGCGCAGCTTCGTGAGTCAGGCGGCCTTCGCGGATATCGGCTTCAAACATCGGGTAGCAGTACTGGTCTACGCGGCCCAGCGACAGCCCGGTCTGGTTCTCTTCAATTTCAAACAGCGACTCCACGGTCCAGATACTTTGCAGCGCTTCCTGCAGGGTCTTCGGCGGGTTCGCCGGGACGTTCTGGTTCACTTCGGCAATGGTCAACAGCTCGGCGCGGCGCTGGGCGTTTTGCTCAATAGCGGCCAGCTCACGGGCGCGCGCGGCGATGCGGTGAGCGTAGTTGATCACCCCTTCGCAGGTTTCAATCGCCGCCTTGTAGTAGTAGATGCGGTCGATATCTTCCGGGTTTTCCATGCTCAGGCTGGCAAGATGCGCCTCAGCGTCGGCTTTAATGCCGTTCATCCCTTTGGTGAACAGCAGCACGTCATAGCCCGGGCAGGTATCGCCGCCGCCGTTGATCTGATGGTAGGAGAGGTCGCTGACGAAGGTTTCGCCGCTGAACGCCCACACGCCCGCTTCGCGGTACTGGGCTTCACAGATCTCATCCAGCGAGCGACCTTCCCAGAACGGTACGATCTCTTCGCGGATGGTTTTCTTATCTGCTTCGCTGATCTCAAACGGATCCTGCGGACGGGTGCTCATGGTATCGAGCTCGTCGCGCACCCAGCGCCAGGCGATATCCGGCGAGAAGGCCCCCGCGCGCGGCTTGCCGCACGGATGGCCGACGATCAGCTCATCGTCCTGAATCAGAATCGGCGCGGTTTCGCAGGCGTGACGGAAAGCTTTGGCGCGCAGCAGAATGGTCGGCATACCCGGATTCGCTTTCACCACCTCGGTAAAGGCCAGCGCGCGGTAAATAGAGACGCTCGGGCGCACCGTCAGGTAGTGGTTACGCAGGCGCTGCATGCGCGGGGTCAGCCCTTCTGCTGTTGTGGTTTCGCTACAGGCGGCAAATGGCGCGGCGGAAACTTTTTGTACGCCGTGGAACAGGCGTACCGGCAGATTGAGCGCGCTCAGATTGCGTTGTGCGCAGAGGAACAGCGCGGACAGTTCGTTGATGATCGTGCTGGGGTCATCGAGGCTGGCGCCGTGGCGCAGGGCGTCGAACATCGGGTAGCCGTCGATGGCGCAGGCGGCGCGGACTTCGCTCAGCTGTGCCAGCTTGAACCACAGGCACTCAACGATTTCATAGGCCCGTTGCGGCGTCAGGGTGCCGTTGGCGATGTCGCGCTGATACCACGGCAGCAGCGCCTTATCGGCACCTTCCGGGTTCACCGCATAGCTGCCGTTGTCCAGCTGCAGCGCCAGCTGAAACAGATAAAATGCCTGGCAGGCCTCTTTGAAGTTACGTGCCGGGTGGGCCGGAACGTGATGCAGAATCGCCGCGCTCTCCAGCAGTTCGGCCTGGCGATACGGGTTGCTTTCCGCCGCCGCGAGCGTTTCGGCGCTGGTGGCCAGATTCTGCGCCAGGGCGAGGAGGGCGTCGCAGGCATAAATGGCGGCGCGGCAGCCGTTGACTTCATCCATACCGCTGCGGCTGACGGCGCTACCCAGGCTGCGGGTTTTCTCTTCCAGCTGGTGTTTAATCGCCAGCACGCCTTTTTCAATAATCAGCCGGTAATCCGGGGAGTCCAGGTCGCTGCTGAGATTCAGGAAACGGAATGCCGACGGACGCTGCGCGGCGCTTTCATCGTGAAAAATTGCCCCGTGCGGTTTGCGGGTCTGGTCGCCGACAATGAGCTCATCGGGGCTGATGCACAGCGGCAGCTGGCGCATCAACTCATAGAAACGACGCGCCGGCTTGACGGCGGCAGGAATGCCCGCGATATCGCCATCAAGGGCGTTCAACGTGGCGGCATGTTCGGTGCACAGGGTGCTTTTTTGTGAGAGTAAACGTTCAGCCAGCACGTGGACGCGCGGCGTTAAGCTGTAGTGTGCCATGTAGTATTCTCCAGATGTTCTGTTCCGCGGCTGATAGCAACCCTGCGGTGAGTACTGTGTCTGTGTTTCTGCCGGGGGGCGGCTGACGCCTGACCCGGCCTGACATTCGGCCCCTTGTCGGCCCGCGCAAGCGCAGCGCCGCCGGGCAATTACCGGCTGCCGCTCCAGGCCCGGCGATAAAGCTCGATCAACGCGTTGGCGTCCGGCGTGCGTGGATTGGTCGGTGTACAGCTGTCGCGTAGCGCCTGGCCAACCATCTCCGTCAGGCGTTGCTCAAACTCAGCACTGGCAATGCCGGTGTCACTAATGCCGGTCGGCATCGTCATCTCGTCTTTTAATGTCTGAATAGCGACCAGTAAGCTGGCGACGCCCTGGCGGGTATTGGCCGCAGGCAGATCCAGCAGATGGGCTAAGCGCGCATATTTGCGCGCGGCGTCGGTCGCGCACTGCCCGTGATAATCGGCGTTCCAGGCCGCTACCTCAGCCATTAACAGCGCGTTCGCACGGCCATGGGGGACGCGAAAAACGCCGCCCAGCGCATGGGCCAGACTGTGGGTAATGCCCAGCGAGGCGTTGGTAAACGCCATGCCCGCCATGCAGGAGGCGTTGTGCATCTTTTCGCGAGCCAGCAGGTTGTCGCCGCTGCGCCAGCAGGTGGGCAGATAGCGGAAAACCTGCTGCACCACTTTTTCAGCCAGCGCATCGGAAAAGTCGCTGGCGGCGCGGGAGACGTAGGCCTCCAGCGCGTGGCACAGAACGTCCATTCCGGTATCGGCGGTGATCGCCGGCGGGACCGAAGCCACCAGCGCCGGGTCGAGAATGGCGATATCCGGCAGCAGCGTCGGATCCACCAGCACCAGTTTTTCGGCATCGGCCTTGACGACCGAAAAGGCGGTCACTTCGGAACCGGTACCGCTGGTGGTCGGGATCGCCACGAAGCAGGGACGCTGGCGTCCGGCCTGCGGACGGGTCTGCGCCAGGGCGAAAATAACCGCTTTGGCCGCGTCAATGACCGACCCGCCGCCCAACGCCACCACCAGATCCGGATAGCTGGCATCCATCAACTTCATCCCGCGGACGATAGTGGCGATATCCGGATCCGCTACCACGTCATCCCAGACCTGGAAGGTGATGCCGCGCTGGCGCCAGGGGCCCGTCACGCGTTCGGCGAGACCAAATTTGACCATTGCCTTGTCGGTCACCAGCAGGACGTTGCGGGCGGGGAGCTCGTCCAGAACCACTAGCGCGTCCTGGCCAAAGCGGATCCGGGGTTTCAGCAAAAATTCACTCATTGGGTTATTCACTCCTTAAGCGTCCCGAAACACGTTCTCGACAATGGCAACCACCGACATGGCTTTGTAACGCTCGGCGTTGAGCGCGAAATACTCTTCAGCCAGAACGATGTCGTGCATGCCGGCGCCGACGCTATCGACGGCGACCCAGGTCTGGTCCTTCATGGGCTGCTGGTCATCGTCCAGTTTGACGATCAGCAGCAGGTTACTGCCGCGTAGCTCAGCGCATTTCTGCGTGGCGACGACATGTCCGACTACCTTTGCGAGAATCATTGTTTTTATCGCCTTATTTCAATGCGTTACTGGCCTAAGCGCTCAAGCACCTGGCGGATGATGCGTTCCACGTTCTGCTCGTTGATCTCGCCTTCCGCTTCGACGGCGGCGGCGACAGCAAAACGGTTATCTGCCCCTGCGCTGCCGGGGGGCGCGACGGGGGTCGCGGCGCCAGGAGAGGTGAAGCGCACGTCGTCGAGAATGCTGCGTTGCGGGTTAGCTGCCGGCGTGACGATGGTCGGCTGCGGTTCAGGGCGGCTGCCCGGGGCGCGCAGTTCATCGATGGAACGTACGCCGTAGCCGACCCGGCGGATGTTGAGCAGGTTCATCGGGCCGACGTTATCGGAGCTGGAACCGCCGCCAACGGCGCCGCAGCCGAGCGTCAGCGCCGGCGTGATATTGGTGGTTGCACCGATGCCCCCTAACGCCGCCGGGGTGTTAATCAAAATGCGGTTAACCGGTTTTTCGAGGCAGAACTGACGAATCACATCCTGATTGCGGGTATGGATTACCAGCGTATGGCCGAGGCCTTCGTTGGTCAGCAGTTCCATCACCCGGTGGCAGGCCGCTTTCCAGTCCTCTTCCACATACAGGCCGAGAACTGGACACAGTTTTTCGCGAGAGTAAGGGTTCTGGTGAGAGACGGTGGTCTGCTCGGCGATCAGCACTTTAGTGCTGGCCGGAACGCTGAAGCCAGCAAGCTGGCTGAGATACAGCGCAGTTTTACCCACCACTTTCGGGTTGATGGTGCCGTTCGGGCGCAGAAGCAGAGCCGCCATTTTGGCCGCTTCACCTTCATTCATGAAGTAGGCGCCCTGGGCTTCCAGCTCGCGGTGTACTTCGTCGTAAATGCAGCGTTCAACGATGATCGACTGCTCGGAGGCGCAGATCACGCCATTATCGAAGGTTTTGCTGGTGATAATATCTTTCACCGCGTGATGAATATCGGCGCTGCGCTCGATAAAGGCCGGTCCGTTTCCCGGGCCGCCGCTGATGGTCGGGGTGCCAGAAGCATAGGCCGCGCGCACCATGCCTTCGCCGCCGGTGGCCAGAATCAGCGAGACGTCTTTACTGTGCATCAGTTCTGAAGTGGCTTCGAGGGTCAGCTGGCTAATGGCATCAACGCTGCCTGCCGGCGCGCCTGCGGCTTCGGCGGCGCGCTTGACGATCTCAATCGCCTTCCAGCTACACTGACGCGCGCCCGGATGCGGGGAGAAGATAATCGCGTTGCCGGCTTTCAGGGCAATCAGCGTTTTGTAGATCACGGTAGAGGTTGGGTTTGTTGACGGGACCAGCGCACAAATCACGCCCAGCGGCACGCCCACGTCCATCACTTTTTTTAGCGGATCGTCATGAATGATGCCGACGGTCTTCATATCTTTGATGGCGTCGTAAACGCGCAGCGAAGCGAAACGGTTCTTCAGCACTTTATCCTGCCAGTTGCCAAATCCGGTCTCTTCCGCAGCCATTTTCGCCAGCGCTTCGGCGTGGTGCGCGGCTTCCTGGGCCACGTTTTTCACGATGGCGTCGATTTGTTGCTGCGAAAAGGTGGCCAGAATCGCCTGAGCCTTTTTGGCGCTGCGCACCAGTTCCCGCGCGTTCTGGCGGGACTGCAAATCGTTATCCAGTTCAATCATGAGTCTATCCTTCATCAGACTAAAAGAGTGGAGACGGGGCACGCCCTGTCAGGTCATGCTTTATGCTGCGACGCGATTTTTTCGATATCGTTATGCGGACGCGCAATGACGCGAGAGGTGACCACTTCACCGATGCGTTTTGCCGCCTCCACACCGGAATCAACGGCCGCATTGACCGCACCGACGTCGCCTTTTACCATCGCGGTGACCAGCCCGGAGCCGACGTTTTCATAGCCAATCAGCTCGACGTTGGCGGCTTTACACATCGCATCGGCGGCTTCAATACAGGCCACCAGACCTTTGGTTTCGATCAGACCAAGCGCTTCTTTCATCATGTTGTCTCCCGTTATTCCGTCACTTTGTAATGTGCGACGATCTTGTTGATGTCGTTATGCGGACGGGCGATAACCAGCGAGGTCACCACTTCCCCAATGCGCTGTGCCGATTCCACACCGGAATCCACCGCCGCTTTCACCGCGCCGACGTCACCTTTCACCATCGCGGTGACCAGCCCGGAACCGACGTTTTCATAGCCGATCAGCTCGACGTTGGCGGCTTTACACATCGCATCCGCCGCTTCGATACAAGCCACCAGACCTTTGGTTTCAATCAGACCTAATGCATCACCCATTTGCGTTCTCCTGGCCTTAAGCCTTGTGTTTAATGACGATTTTGTTGATGTCGTTATGCGGACGTGCAATCACCAGCGAGGTCACCACTTCTCCGATGCGTTGCGCCGATTCCACGCCGGAATCCACCGCCGCTTTTACCGCGCCGACATCGCCCTTCACCATGACGGTGACCAGGCCGGAGCCGATGTTTTCATAGCTAATCAGCTCGACGTTGGCGGATTTGCACATGGCATCCGCTGCTTCAATGCAGGCCACCAGGCCTTTGGTTTCAATAAGCCCCAATGCATCACCCATTGTGATCTCCTCCAGAACAGGTTTTGTGATTCGGGAAAACCGTCCGCGTAACGGCGTCAACACGCGGCAGCGGCGTTCGACGTCCACTATAGGGAAACGCAGAGGGAGTGAAATTTAAATCCGTGAAAGTTTTATTTTTAGATTTTTAATCTGTGATTTAGCCTTTTATAGCCGCTGATTTATCTGTTTGTGCTGATCGAGCGTGCGGGATTTGGCGTTGTCACGGGCGGTTTTTAGCGCGTTGAGACGCGCCGCGGGGAATGTTAATGGGGTGCTAATTTATTGCGGACGCGGGGTAATATTACCCTCCATTAAGTGTGGGTATGGTCATGTTTTTTACCGCCAGATAAATGCAAAAAGTGCGGTTTCGCGGCGAGGCAATACCGGGAAAGCAGGGGAGTGGGATTAATCGAACTGACTGCCGGATTTCAGGGTGCAGACATAGAGTGGAGAGTTGATGGAGCTCAGCAGAATTGCTTTCTCGTTGAGCTTCTGGGCGTTGAGAAACAGGCCATCATGGCTGTCGGACATTTCACGCATAAAGTAGGCAAAGATCACGTCCGGCGACTCATCGATTGACGAGGCGCTGGATTCCCACTTGCTGATGCGGTAGTGGCGTTCGGTAGATGAGATGCGTTGGCTGGTCCAGTTAAACTTGACGTAGCGCTGCAGATAGAGCCAGCCGGCCGCGGAGTCGGTATAGCCCTCGACGACCATCGAGCCCTTGCCGTTGGCGGTAAAATTAAAATGAATATTGCCGTTGACGTTCTCTTTCTCCATGTTCTCAAAACGCATGATGGCTTTGGTTGAGCAGCTCATCACCCCGTCTTTTTCAACGGGCAGCAGTTTCCAGGCGCTGACCCCGGTCGCGACGATAAATACCAGCGTAGAGAGGGCGAAAAAGGGGCGAGGAGCGAGTCTCATTGCGGCTTCCAGGAGTAGTAGAAATAGTTATCGCAGTAGCTGAACGGGTTGTCTTCATGCATGGCGCAGTGGGCGAGGAACACCCGGCCCAGCCCGTTGGTTTCCAGCCGGTCGCCATAAAAGAAGACCAGACGCTCGCCGGGTTTGCACTCGAGCTTCAGCCGCTGGCGTACCTCATCAAAATTCTTACCGTAGGCGCTGGCGGAGACCGAACGCAGCATCTCGTCACTGGCCAGCAGCTCGCACTGGCTGTGGGTCATCTGCGTCAGGGTGATGGGACGGGATTCACTGCCGCCGACGAAAGCAAACGCCAGCAACAGTAGCGCGATGGCCAGCAGACTGGCGCTGGCCATATACCAGCAGGTGCCCCGGGCATGCCGTGAGAGGGCGGGCGCTTCCTCGGCGCGGGCGAGGGGGGGCTCGCACTCCTGCACCGGCGCGACTTCTGCCGCGGGCGCGGGAGGTGCCTCCGGTATGTCGTCAATGATGGCGATGGTTAATTCGGGGTTGAGCTGCAGCATACCGCGCGACACCGTGACGATGATGTTCTCGATGTCGTAATGACGGAAGGTTTTGCGCAGCATGCTCAGATACTGGTTGAGGTTGCTATTGGATGATGTTAATCCGTTGTCATCCCAGACTTTTTTCAGTACCTCATCGCGGCTGATAACATCGGTATGGCGCAGGAAATAGTAGAGCAGCGCGCTGGCAGTGATAGACAGCTGGCTGTCCGGTTCGCTGCTTCCCGGTAGGGTGAGTGTGCCGTCCGTTGCATCATAAATGAGACGGGCATTGATGTTGTAGCGCATCGCGGCCTCAATCTAAGAGCCTACATGAGGCTATTTTATTTGTCAGTCTGGCCCAGGGAGCGTCTACATATTTCACGTATGCCCGGGTGCCCAGACGGCCTGCAACCATCCATAACGCCTGACGGGGCAGGCTTTTCCGGCATCACGCCGGAAGCGTCATCCGCGTCAGATCGTGCACCAGCGATCGGCGGTGGTCGGCGCCCATGGTGCGTCCTTCCGTCAGTTCCGACAGCCAGATACCGTCCGCCGCATAGCGCACCAGGGTGCCGGTATGGCTATTATCCAGCGCATCGCCCTGCGCCAGATGCCCCAGCATCCAGTCTCGCCAGCATTTTCTCAGCACCGGCTCATCCGGCATCGCCAGGGACAACACCATCAGCTGCCGGCTTTCGTCGGTATCCGTCAGGTCAGAGAGATAGTGCAGGTAGGCGCGGGTAAAACGGCCATAAGAGACATTATCGGCCGCCATCAACCCCGAGATGGCCTCTTCCATAATGGCCAGCAGACGGGCGAACAGCGCAAAAATGAGCGCCTGCTTGTTGGGGAAATGATGCAGCAACCCGCCTTTACTGACGCCTGCTTCACGGGCGACGGCATTCAGCGAGAGCGACGCGATGCCATCCCGGCCGGCAATCATTGCCGCCGACTCCAGCAGCTGCTGATGCCGGCGGGCAGGATCTTTTTTTCGGTGCTGGGCTTCCATATTCATGGCCCGAATCATACCGACCAGACGGTATGATTATTTTTGATAGCGATCAAGATGCGGGGCGGTGTCGCGCCGTGGATTGTCGTTATTGCGCGGGGGGTCACAATTCGTCATATGAATTCCGGTGATATCTGCGGTATCTCAGCAATCACCGGGAAGACATGACTTTGTCGTCTGATGCAGCGCAAATCCGCATTCGCCAGGCGCCAGCTCCGGGCGCAGCGTCAGGGAGGGGATCAGATAGTCGCCGTGGTTTTGCCGGCGGAACGGGATGGGGGGCGTTTCCGCCAGCGTATCCAGCCGCTGCCCCAGCTCGCGGCACTGCCGGGCAAAGCGCTGCTCGTCCGTTTTCTCCGTGCGATAGAACACCAGCGGCGGCAACACCGAAAAACCGGGGTAGAACAGCATTCCGTGCTGGATGGGGAACAGGATGTCGTCGATGGGGCCGTTGATACCGCGCGGGGCGTAATGCTCCGCCCAGCCGCCGGTGGTGACGATCAGCATCGCCCGTTTGCCCGCCAGCGTCCCTTCACCATAGCGGTCGCCCCAGTGGCGGTCGCTGTGCTCGCCGACGCCATAGGCAAAACCATAGGCGTAAACCCGGTCGATCCAGCCTTTCATAATGGCGGGCATCGAGAACCACCACAGCGGAAACTGAAAAATCACCGTATCCGCCCACAGCAGTTTCTCTTGCTCCGCAACGATATCTGCGCTTTGGGTTCCTTGTTCAAAAGCCTGCTTTGAATCGAGCGTCGAGCGCCAGAACTCGCCAACCGGCGGGGCACTGCTGTCGTCAGCATCAAAGCCCGCTTTCCAGCGCATGGCGTAGAGATCGGAGACCTGCACCTCGTGCCCGGCCTGCTGCAGATGTTGCACGGCAAAATCTTTTAAACCGCCATTCAGCGAGCGCGGTTCCGGATGGGCGTAAATCAGCAGTACTTTCATGGTAATCACCTCTGAGCGATGGAGAGCTGCAGAGTAAGCAAGCTGACACTATAGTAGAAATTAATTGCTTAAATCTCAGGTATAGCCGTGATTAATTTACATCGTTTGGATCTCAACCTGCTGCGCACCCTCGACGTGTTGCTGAGTGAGAATAACGTCACGCGGGCGGCGCAGCGGCTCAACCTGTCGCAGCCGTCGGTGAGCATTCAGCTGGCGCGCCTGCGGGAAATTTTTGCCGACCCGCTGCTGCTGCCCGGGCCGCGCGGGATGCTGCCGACCGCCCGCGCTGATGAACTGCGCGGACCGTTGCGCGATGCGCTCGCCGCACTCGAGCTGGCGGTGGCGCCTGCCAGCCATTTTGATCCGGCGACGGCGGCGCAAACCTGGCGCGTCGCGGCGACAGATTATATGGCCTCGGCGATTTTACTTCCGGCGCTGCACACGCTGCGTCGGGCCTCCCCAGGCAGCCGCCTGGCGGTCTTTGAGCTGCAGCCCTCGCGGCTGGTGTCGCAGGCAGAGCGTGACGAAGTGGATCTGTTTTTCCATACCCGTGACGGCGCGCCGGCGGAGCTGCATCAGCGAGTCTTGTTCAGTGAACGCTATGTGCTGGCGGGCAGAGTCGGGCATCCAGCGCTGCAATCGGCGCTCAGCCTGGCGCAGTTCTGCCAGCTGGAACAGGTGATTGTTTCGCCGGACGGCGGCGGTTTTCATGCCGCGACCGATATCGCGCTGGCTAATATTGGCCTGGCGCGACGGGTTGTCCTTTCGGTGCCACATTTCCTGTTTATGCTGGAGACGCTGCGCAACAGCGAGCTGGTGGCGGTGGTTCCGGAGCGTCTGGCGCGTGGGGTAAGTGGTCTGATGGTCGTCGAGCCGCCGCTGGCGGTGGCCGGGTTTGATATGCTGATGCTGTGGCACGAGCGCTGGCATCGCGACCCGGCCCATCAATGGCTGCGTCAGCAAATCGTGATGTCATTAGAGGATAAGTCATGTTAAGCGGATTGAATCACCTGACCCTGGCGGTCAGCCGCCTGGCGCCGAGCGTGGCGTTTTATCACCAGCTGCTGGGGATGACGCTGCATGCCCGCTGGGACGGCGGAGCCTATCTTGCCTGCGGCGATCTGTGGCTGTGCCTGTCCCTCGATCCGCAGCGGCGCATCACTCCGCCGGAGGAGAGCGATTATACCCACTACGCCTTTAGCATTGCCGAAGCTGACTTCTCCGGGTTTGCCGCCCGTCTGGAAGTGGCCGGGGTGACGATGTGGAAGGTGAACCGCAGCGAAGGGGCGTCTTATTACTTCCTCGATCCCGATGGCCACAAGCTGGAGCTGCACGTCGGCAGCCTCGCTCAGCGCCTGGCCGCCTGCCGCGAGCAGCCGTATAAAGGGATGGTTTTTTATGGCGAGGAGCCGCAGGCGAGCCGGAACCCGTAGCCCGGCTGAGCGCTGCGCCACCGCCTGAATCGCCCTGCGGTTGCTCCCCGGAGGCGGCGCCTGACGCGCCTTGTCCGGGCTACTGGCTCCATCGGCTGCAAACCCGTAGCCCCGGTAAGCGTAGCGCCACCGGGGGAAAAATCTTTACAAACTCTACTCTGAAAATGTGAGGTTTTTTCCAACACTGTCAGTATAATCTTCAGACAATTGTATATACTTTTTTGTATATACAATCAGGATGAATGTTATGCCAATGGAGTTTGAATGGGATGCAAACAAGGCAACAAGCAATCTAAAAAACATGGGATTCGCTTCGAGGAGGCGGTGTTAGTCTTTGACGACCCGCAACATCTTTCCCGACATGATCGCTATGAAAATGGTGAGTATCGCTGGCAAACCATCGGGCTCGTTCATGGAGTTATTGTTGTTCTTGTGGCGCATTCGGTCCGTTTTGAAAGTGGAACGGAGGTCATTCGTATTATCAGCGCCCGGAAGGCGGACAAGAAAGAGAGGAATCGTTATGAACATGGTTAAACATAAACGCGATAACCCGACAGCGCTTACCGCTCAGTGTGAAGACGAACTCAACGCGCTGGCGAAAAAATCAGATGATGACATTGATTACAGCGACATCCCCTCTTCGGACGATGAGCCGTGGTCAGAGGCGGTTCGCGGTAAATTTTATCGGCCGCTGAAAACGCAGGCCTCAGTGCGCATTGATGCCGATGTGATGAAGTGGCTTAAGCGCCCGGGAAAAGGCTATCAAACGCGGCTGAATGCGATTTTAAGAGAAGCCATGCTGCGCGAGCAGAATAAGAAATCGTAGCTATTCCCGGCGTTCGGCGTGCAATAGAGATTGCCCCACTGGGGGCGCTTGCCGCGTATTGTTGGGGCGACGAGTCAGCAGGCGACCGGGAACCCGTAGCCCCGGTAAGCAAAGCGCCACCGGGGGGCAAGCCAGTTCGCGACGGTGAAAAACTCACTCCATCGCCACCTTCACCGCATCTCCCAGCTTCACCATCACCTCCCGGTGCTTCTCGATCGGCGGCAGGGCGCAGTTGATCCTGACGCAATTGCGGTATTTCCCGGACGCCGAGAACAGCGAACCCGGCGCGACCTGGATTTTCAGGCGGCACAGCTGCTTTGCGACGCAGACCATATCGACGTGCTCGGGGAGCTCAACCCACAGCATATAGCCGCCCTTCGGTCGGGTGACGCAGATCCCGCAGGGGAAGTATTCCCGCAGCCAGCAGGTGTAGATCTCCATATTCCGCTGATAAATCTGCCGCATCCGCCGCACGTGGCGATGGTAGTGGCCTTCGCGGATAAAGTTACAGGCGGCCAGCTGGGTTGAAGGAACGTTGGTCCCGCTGGCGGCGTATTTCATCTGTAGCAGACGATCGTAGTAGCGGCCGGGCGCGATCCAACCGATACGCAGGCCTGGAGCGATAGTTTTGGTAAACGAGCTACACAGCATTACCCGGCCGTCGATATCCCACGAGTGAATGGTGCGCGGACGCGGGTAGTCGGTGGCCAGTTCGCCGTAAATATCATCTTCGAAAATGACGATATCGTGCCGCTGGGCGAGGGTCAGCACCGCGCGTTTGCGGGCGTCCGGCATGATAAAACCCTGCGGATTATTACAGTTAGGCACGAGGATAACGCCTTTGATCGGCCACTGCTCCAGCGCCAGCTCCAGCGCTTCAATACTGATCCCGCTGTCCGGATCGGTCGGGATCTCAATGGCTTTGATCCCCAGACCGCGCAGCAGCTGCATGGTGCCGTAATAGGTCGGCGACTCCACCGCGACGATGTCGCCAGGCTGGCACACCGACAGCAGGGCCAGCGACAGCGCGCTGTGACAACCGCTGGTGATCACCAGATCGTTGGCGGTGACGACGGAACCGCCGTCCAGCATCAGGCGGGCGATCTGCTCCCTCAGTTCTCGGCGCCCGGCCAGCTCGTCGTAGTTCAGCACCTCGTTGAGGTTATGCTGAATCACCCGGCTAAGCTCACGCCACAGCGGTTTCAGGCTCGGCTGAGTGACGTCCGGTGAGCCGCCGCCGAAGGGGATGATGGTTTTGTCGTTACGGGCGTCGAGCATGGTCAGCACCTGATCCCACTGGGTGATCTCCACCGGGCGCTGAACCGGGCGCGACATCGGCGGTACCGGCGGCTGGGCTTTACGCGGGGCGACAAAATAGCCGGAACGCGGCTGCGGGGTGATCAGCCGCTGCTGTTCCAGCGTCTGGTAGGCCTGCTGCACGGTACTGATGCTGACACCGTGCTCCTGACTCAGGCTGCGTACCGACGGCAGTTTTTCGCCGTCGCGATACAGCCCTTGCTCAATACGTTCTGCCAGCAGACTGGCCAGATGTTGGTAACGCGTCATGCTGTATCCCTTATTGCCGCCATACAGATAGATAAACCAGTACAGATGGATGAAAAAAAAGCCACGCAGATACCGTTTTAGCCAATCTGTATGTTAAAGAAAAGTATTTTGTGCATCTGTATTGTTGGGCTTCAGATCCGCGAAGATAAAGCCTCTGGCAAGGCGAGGAGGTAGAGGATGGAATTTCACGAGAACCGGGCAAAACAGCCGTTTATCGGCTTCGTATTACTGGGCCGCATGATAAGAAAATGGTGGTTACGGCAGCAAACGCGACGGGTTTTGCAGCGAATGAGCGATGAACAGCTCAAGGATGTCGGGCTGAGGCGAGATCAGCTCAATTAAAAAATGCGTTTTTTCCCGGATGATGGCGTAAACGCGCTATCCGGGCGACCAGTCCATAGCCCCGGTAAGCGCCGCGCGGCCGGGGTTTTCCCGGGGGGCGGTGCTGCACAGCTGTCCGGGCGACAAAACCGCACGATGCCATAGCCCCGGAAAGCGATAGCGCGAGCGGGGAAATGTCCGCCAGGATTATTACATTCACAATATTTATCAATTAATGCTTCTGCGCCCACTGTTTCTTGATACTTACCCTGATAAGTATTATTTTCTTCTCAGCTAACTGAGGAAAGAAACATGACCGAAGACGAACTGTTCGCCCGCCGCCCGATGGGGATGCGGATGGCGATGGTGGTCCGCCAGTGGCGCGCGACCATCGACTCTGCTATCACCAATACCGGCCTGACCCAGTCAAGCTGGACGGTGCTGATGCAGCTGCATCAGCTGGGGGACAACGTGTCGGTCAGCGAGCTGGCGGAGGTGCAGGGTATTGAACTGCCGCCGCTGATGCGCACCCTCACGCAGCTGGAAAATCAGGGCTATCTGGTGCGTTCAACATCGCCATATGACAAACGCATACGCCTGCTGACGCTGACGGCGGAAGGCCGGTCGATACTGGAAGATCTGAACCGTGTGATTGAGACCTATCAATCCCGCGTCACCCGGACCATTCCTGCGGCGGATCTCGCCACCTTCAGCGCTACCTTAAATCACATCGCCTGCAATTTGCGGACAATCCGCGAAGAAGATAACAAGATCTAAAAAACTATGATGACCCCTGAACAAAAATTTGCCCGCTGGGTAAGGGTAAGTATTGTCGCGTTCCTGACGATATTCGCCTGGTTTATCGTTGCCGATATCTGGATCCCGCTGACGCCGGACTCGACCGTCATGCGGGTCGTGACGCCCGTTTCACCGCGCGTCTCCGGCTATGTGTCGCAGGTCTATGTGCACAACAATAGCCAGGTGAAGAAAGGAGACCTGCTCTATGAGCTGGATCCGACGCCGTTTATCAACAAAGTCCAGGCCGCGCAGATAGCCTATGAACAAGCGAAGCTGAGCAATCAGCAGCTTGATGCCCAGCTTGCCGCCGCGCGCGCCAACCTGCGCACCGCACAGTTCACCGCCCGCAACGATAAAGTGACTCTGGATCGCTATCAGCGCCTGAGCACCATGCAGAACGTTTCGCAATCGGATCTCGATAAGGTGCGCACCACCTGGCAGACCAGCGAACAGTCGGTCAGCGCGCTGAATGCCAGTATCCAGAATCTGCTGATACAGCGCGGGGAGCGCGACGATAACCGTAACGTGACGCTGCAAAAATACCGCAACGCGCTGGAAGAGGCGCAGCTCAACCTTGGCTGGAGCAAAGTCTACGCCGAAACGGACGGGATGGTGAGCAACCTGCAGCTCAATCCGGGTCTGTATGCCACTGCCGCCACGCCGCTGCTGGCGCTGGTCAGCAACCATACCGATATTGTCGCTGATTTTCGTGAGAAGAGCCTGCGCCACACCGGGGTGAATACCGATGCCGCGGTGGTCTTCGATGCCCTGCCGGGGAAAGTCTTTCCGGCGCACGTGACCAGCAGCGACGCCGGGATTTTAGCCGGCCAGGAAGAGGTTAACGGCCAGCTATCGCAGCCGGAGCAGTCTACCCGCTGGGTGCGCGATGCCCAGCGGATGCGGATCCACGTCGCTCTTGATGAACCGCTGGACAAACCGCTGCCGACCGGCGCCCGTGCCACGGTTCAGCTCTATAACAGCGAGGGTCCGTTTGCCCGCACCTTTGCCGGCCTGCAGATCCATCTGGTGAGCCTGCTGCACTATGTCTATTAATACGCTGGCTCGCGTTTTTACCCCGCACGGTAATATCGTTTACACGGCGAATGACTTTCGTCAGACGCTGCGGATCGCCTTTGCCGGGATGATAGCGCTGAGTATCTCGACCTTCTACGATGTGCAGTACGGCGTCTTCTTTGTGGTCTATCCGCTGATGCTGCTGTCGCTGGTGCCGGTTTTTAATCGTCATGTCGCCAGGCAGTTTATCTTCAGTGCGGCGGTAAACTGCGTTGAAATGGTGCTGATCGTCGGCTATCTGTCGCAATGGCCGATTGTGATGACGCTGGTGGTTTTTGGCCTCTACGTGATGCGTTTTCGCTTCATGAGCCAGGGGCCGCTGTTTCTGCTGGGGTCGATGGGGGTGGTCTGTCAGAGCACGATGCTCAACTTTATGAGCTATCCCACCAGCAACTGGCACACGCTGCTGTTCTCTAATATGGAAGCCTGTGTGATGGCGGTGGCGCTCAGCGCGTTAATGAATTACCTGATTCCGGACGTCGAACCGCGTAAGCCGCCGCCGCGAATCGAGAAAGACGCCGCCAGGGTGCGCCATGAATCGCTGCTCTCCGGCACCGTCGCCACCCTGATTTTCGTGGTCTTCCAGATCTGCGATCTCAGTGACTCTCTTTCGGCGCTGATGGCGGGGATCCTGATCCTGTTCCCGATGCACTATCGCGGCGCGGTGATAAGCTCGGTGTGGCGTGTCGCGGGGGTGGTGTTGTCCTGCCTGTATATTCTGGTGGTGCAGCTGCTTATCTACGATTTCAGCAACCATATGGTATTGATGATGCCGCTGATTGGCCTGGGTCTGGCCTTTAGCGCCCGCCTGCACGTGATGGAAAAGGTTGGCGCCGGGGTGGGCTTCGCCAGCATCACCACCATCGGGATCATGTTCGGCCAGAACCTGCACCCGGACCAGGATCTGATCTTCAGCGATCTGTACCGTATTACCTCGGTGACCGCCTCGCTTATCGTTACGCTGACGCTGGTTTTCCTTGTGCACCGGATTCTGAACTGCTTTGCGCCGACGCGGTTCGTCATCACGGAATAGCTTCAGGCCGCCAACGCGCTCTGCTGGCGATCGGGGGATTGATAGGGATCCCATGGGCGATCGCTATGGCCACTGCGCGCGCGTTATGCCGGGTGGCGGCTGGCGCCTTACCCGGCCTGCAAACAAGACCGGGGCTGGGCGGTCCGCGATCGGCTGTAGGCCCGCGCAAGCGAAGCGCCGCCAGGCGATGATTGACGCCCTGGCAGGGATAGCCCTTATGCCTGCTGCGGAAAGTTAGCCAGCAGCTGGTAATCATCCCCGGCAACGCGAAATATGGCTTCCGTTTGGCCGGGGATAACCCACTTCTGTTCTTCTCCCGGCAGACAGTGCAGATAAATGCACAGCCCGCAGCCGCCGCGCAGCTGACGTGGAATGTCCTTGACCTGAAAGGGTAATCCCGCCGCCTGCAGGGCTTTGCGCATCCGTACCACCCCTACCGTCGAATGAAATAAAAACAGATATGCCGTCATCCTCGCCGCCTCAAGCGTTGGCCGATCAGCGCCGCGCCGATGGCGCCGGCAAACTGGGCGTCCGGGTGCCTGTGCACCGCCAGGCCGAGGTGACGCTCCAGCATCGCGGCGAACGTCGCGCAGTGGCTGACGCCGCCGGTAAACAGCAATGGCCCCTGCGCGGATAAGCGGCCGATAAAGTTCGCGCTGCGCCGGGCCATAGCGTTGATCACCCCGGCCAGAATCGCCTCCGGCGCGACCCCGGCTGAACGCAGGCTGATCACTTCCGATTCGGCGAATACCGTGCACATGCTGGTGATGGCGTGCGCTTCAACGCCTTCGGTAATGGCGTCCAGCTGCTCGACGCTGGCGCCGAGGGTTCGCGAAATCACCTCCAGAAAGCGACCGGTGCCGGCCGCGCATTTGTCATTCATCAGAAAGTCGCTGAGGTTGCCCTGCGCATCCAGCTGGATGACTTTGCTGTCCTGGCCGCCGATATCAATCACCGTGCGGGTTTCCGGCGCCAGCAGACGTGCGCCGAGCCCGTGACAGGAAATCTCCGTCACCTGTTTATCGGCAAAATCGACCAGTTGGCGACCATAGCCGGTGAGGGTTAAAAAGGGCGTTTCCGCGAGGCCTGCGCGCAGCGTCTCCCAGGCGTCATTGATGGCGTCGGCGGGGCGAAAGGGGGTCGGGCAGAGGAAACGGCGTGCAATGACGCCGTCTGCCAGCAGGATACCTTTTGTCGCGGTGGAGCCGGAGTCAATGCCTACCGTGTAGATCACGCGCGCTCCTTACAACATTTCGATAAATGCGGCGACGCGGGTACTGAGCTGGCCGAGGTCTGCCGTCGAATAGTCGGTTTCAATCGCGATATAGGGGATGTCGTGTCGCTGACGTACGTGGCGCTTAATCGCCAGCGATTCAACGGCATAGGTATGGCAGGCCTGCAGGATGACGTCGACCACGCCATCGGCCTGATACTCCTCGACCATCTGGCTTAGCAGCTGCAGGCGCCGATCGTTGGGCGAAATGCAGGAGCAGCCAATAGCGAGATATTTATCGGTTAAGGCGTCGTAGACGTCGCCGTCTTCCGCCACACAGTGCTCGGTAGCTTTCGCGCCGGTGCAGTTCTCATAACCCACTACCCAGCCGCCGTTGTCTTCGATGGCGCGGACCACTTTTTCCGCCGCACCGCCGATTGGGCAGCCGGTGATCAGAATACGCGGGCGGGCCTCCAGTCGTTGACCTTCGCGCCATTGCTGATGGATACGTTCTGCCATCGCGTTGAGTTCATCAATCAGCGCAGTTTTGTCGAAGCGGAAGGTCGCGCCGTAAACCACTTTCAGAATGTCGCCGCCGCTGAGCGCCGGTGGATTTAACTGCCCGAGGCGATAGAAATTGGCCAGCGCCCGGCGTTCGCGATTTTTCAACACGATGGCTTCGCGCAGCGCCGCCTCGCTGATTGGCGTAGCGAAACGCGTTTCAATCACCTGCTGCAGGCGCTTGATCTCCGCTTTCCACAGCGCCCGGGAGGCGGCGTCGCTGGCGCTGTTCGGTAGCTGCATCACGTGTACCGCCTTGAACTCGGCCATGTATTCGTACATCTTTTTTTTGCCATCGCAGGTGGTTTCGCCGACCACCAGGTCAGAGAAGTAAAAGTAGGGGCATTTATCGGTTTTGCCGAAGCCATAGCTGCTTTTAATCAGCGGGCAGAGGTTGCGCGGCAGGTCTTTCTCCGCCTCTTCAATGGTCTCATCGGAGGTGGAACACAGCGAGACGACGACAGCGCCCGCCGCCATGGCTATCTCCTGTGGCATAAAGGTACAGTAGGTGCCGACTAGCGGCACATTCTGTTCTTTAAGGTCCATGACGGTGAGAAAACCCTGCTGACGAGCTTCCGAGAATTGGTCGAAGATGGCGGGTAGATCGGTGATGAGCGACATGATTTTCCTTCCCCGTACACGGGAGATGATGAAAGAGTCGCCATTATAGCCCTGTTATTTATGTGTGTTTGTTGATCTTCCACGCATCCCGCGGCGTTAGTAGACCTTCTTCAAATCCATCTCTTCCTGAATGCGCTCGCTGTAAGCCACGTGGGTGCGGATCGCCTCCTCAATCCCGGCGTTATAGAACATAGGGCCGAGCTCTTTCGCGATAAAATCGACAAAGAACTCGGCGTCAAACTGCTCCAGTTCAAGGTCAAAATTCTGTTCGCAGTATGCGCATAGCTTTTCGCGAAGCAGATCGCGTTCGCCGGGAGTCAGGGTAATGTCAGCCATTTTTGCTCCTTAAATGGGCTCTGAATGCATCAAAAGGCAGAGGAGATAAGGTTAGCTGGGGATCCAGCTATCCCACGCGGGCACCGGGCCGAGTTCTGCCACCAGGAAATCGATAAACGATCGTACTTTAGGATTGCTGTATTTGCTGGGGAAATAGAGCGCATACAGCGCGTGCGTCTCGCAGGCGATCGTCCCATCGAGGATCAGCGGCGTGATCTCCTCTTTCTGAATATGATCGCCGATTAGATAGGTCGGCAGGTAGGCAACGCCCTGATCTTCCAGCACCGATTTTAACAGCACCAGGCTGCTGTTGGCCTGGATAGGCATGTGCAGCTTAAGCTGATGCGGGCGATCGTGCTCGTCGGTCACCTTCAGCACCGGCGTCAAGCCGGGATAAACCAGGCAATCATGATTCACCAGATCGCTGCGCCGCACCGGCATCCCTTTTTTAGCCAGATAGCCGGGTGACGCACAATAAGCCCAGCGAATCGAAACCAGTTTGCGCATGGCGTAGTTTTGCGGCGGTGCGGTGGAGATACGCAGAGCGATATCGAAGTCGGTTTCATTGAGGTTGACGAAATTATCGTTCAAATCAATATACAGATTCACATCCGGGTACTGCTGACGATATTTATCCACCAGGTTGACCAACCGGGAGTAGCCAAAGGCAATGGAGCAGGTAATTCGTAATTCACCCTGCGGATTATGATAATAGCCGGAAGTGGTATTTAACGTATCATCAAACTCTTTTAGTAACTTATTGGCGCGATTAAATAGATATTGCCCGGCGTCGGTCAAGGTAATACTGCGGGTGGTACGCTTAATTAATGTCGTGCCCAGCGTATCTTCCATTGCCGAGAGGCTTTTACTGACCGCAGAAGGCGAGACGTTAAGCTGTGCGGCGGCCTCGGATAATCCTCCGCAGTCGACAATTTTGATAAAAAACTCCAGATGCTTGAGTGAAATTGGCGTGCTCATTTTTTCCTTAAATTCACAAGTGATTTGCAAAAACGGTACGAATGAGCCGTTACATTCGTATCTGAAACATGCAACTATTGAATCACAGGAAACAACTTGCTGGCAAAATGAAAAAATAACAACTTAAGTGAGTTGCATCACAAAATAAAAGGAGGCACCGCAGAAAGTCATTAAATTGTGAATTTAATCTCATTTAATATAATTTTAATTAAAAGGTACCGGTTATGTGGTCACGACTCGAACCCTACAAATCCTCTATTATTTTATTAATTGCCCTGGTGATCGGCGGCCTGACAGGTATTTACGCCCCAGGACTGGCGGTTAAATTACAGCCGATAGGTCAGATATTCCTTAACCTGCTATTTATGATTATTGTCCCGCTGGTGGGCATCAGCGTGATGTCATCGATCGCCAGTATGACCGACCTGAAAAGGCTGGGACGCATTATGGCGATTATCTTCATTGTTTCGATTGCGATGGCCTTTATTCCCGCGGCCGGCATCGTCGCGCTCGCCTTATGGTACAACCCGGCGCAGGGGGTCACCATCGATCTGTCACAGTCGGTGCAGGCGGGCAGCGGGCAGATGGATTTTGTCAGCATGATCACCACCAGCGATTTTATCGGGCTGTTCTCGAAGTCCAATATTCTGGCGCTGATCGTGATGGCGATTATTGCCGGTGTGGCCATCGGGCAATCGGAACAGGCGGGTAAACGCATAGCCTCACTGCTGGAAGATGCCAATACCGTCATCATGAAGATCGTCTCGATCATTATGAAAGTCGCGCCGATAGGTCTGGGCTGCTATTTCGCCGCGACGATGGCCAGCCAGGACTCGGGGCTGCTGTTGACCTTTGCCCGGGCAATCGGCCTGTTTATGGTTGCCACGCTGGCCTATTTTATCTTCGGTTCGATTCTCTATTCATATATCGGCGGCGGCATGCCGGCGGTGAAAGCATTCTGGCGCAATGCGGTTGAACCGTCGGCGACCGCGCTCGGGACCTGCTCCTCATTAGGGACGCTGCCCGTCACCCTACGCGCCGGTAAAGCGATGGGCATTAACCCGGAAATCGTCGATGTCTCTATTCCGCTGCTGGTTAACCTGAATAAGGGCGGTGTGGCCATGATCGCCGCGCTGAAGATCGTCTTTATCTATTCGGTGCTGGGGATGGAGTTCACCAGCGAAACCTTCTTTCTGACCATGCTGATCGCCGTGCTCTCCGCCATTATCGTTGGCGGCGTACCGGGTGGCGCATTCCTCGGTGAAATTTTTATCGTCACCACGCTGGGGCTGCCGATGGAGGCGATCCCGATGCTGGTGGTACTGGGCACCATCACCGATGCCCCGGCTACCCTGATCAACGTGATTCATGATTTGAACGCCGCGCAGATTGTGGAACGCTTCGCCGGAAAAAAGCCGGCACCGGCTGAACTGAAATCCACGGCTGCCGCCGTATAAGCTTTCGCACGGATATAAGGATATTACAGGAGACGTTATGAAGAATTCACTCAAGCTCGACACGCAGTTAATTATCGCCGGACGCGATAAACGCTACACCCAGGGGGCGGTAAACCCGGTTATCCAGCGCGCTTCTTCGCTGGTCTTTGAGACGGTGAAAGATAAAAAATTTGCTACCGCCAATCGCGCCAACGGCGAGCTGTTCTACGGCCGTCGCGGGACCTACACTCATTTCGCGTTTCAGAAAGCGATGAGTGAACTGGAAGGTGGCGCGGGCTGCGCGCTCTATCCGTGCGGGGCAGCTGCGGTGACCAATGCGATTCTGGCGTTCGTGCAAAGCGGCGACCATATCCTGATGACCGGCGCGGCCTATGAGCCAACGCAGGACTTCTGCAATAAGATCCTCAGCAAATTCAACGTTGAAACCACCTATTACGATCCGCTGATCGGCGCCGGGATTGCCGGGTTGATCCGCCCGGAGACCAAAGTGGTCTTTCTGGAGTCCCCCAGCTCAATCACCATGGAAGTCCAGGATGTACCGGGAATGGTCAACGCGATCCGCGCGGTAAATCCGCAGATCGTTATCATGATCGACAACACCTGGGCGGCGGGCGTGCTGTTTAAGGCGTTGGACTACGGCGTGGATATCTCGATTCAGGCAGGCACCAAGTACACCATTGGCCATTCCGACGCCATGCTGGGTACGGCGGTCTCCAACGCCCGCTGCTGGGATCGTCTGCGCGAAAACTCCTATCTGATGGGGCAGACGCTGGATGCGGATACCGCCTATAACGGCAGCCGCGGGCTGCGCACGTTGGCGGTACGCCTCAGACAGCATCAAGAGAGCAGTATCCACATTGCTCGCTGGCTGTCGGCGAGGCCGGAAGTGGCGCGGGTGAATCATCCGGCTTTAGCAGAGTGTCCGGGCCATGAATATTTCCAGCGGGATTTCACCGGCAGCTCGGGCCTGTTCTCCTTCGTACTGAAAAAGCGCCTGACGGATGAGCAAATGTCGATGTTCCTCGACAACTTCTCGCTGTTCCATATGGCCTACTCGTGGGGCGGGTTCGAGTCGTTGATTCTGGCTAACCAGCCGGAAGAGCTGAACAGTATTCGTCCAGCTGGCGAGGTGGATTTCAGCGGGACGCTGGTCAGGGTACATATCGGGCTGGAGGATGTCGGCGATTTGATTGCCGATCTGGAGGCCGGGTTTACCCGCATCGGCTAAACACCGGGCCCCGCCAGCGTGCGGGGCCCTGTTTTGCGCTCGCTTAATGCACAAACAGCGCCGGGATCTGCGAGAATAACCACAGTACGAGGCCGATAGAGCCGCCGACCAGGGTGCCGTTGATGCGGATAAACTGCAGGTCTTTACCGATATTGAGTTCAATTTGCCGCGACATATCCCGCGCATCCCAGCTTTTGACCGTATCGCTGATATGACGAGTCAGGAAGGCGGCAAACTCTGGCGCCACTCGATGGGCCGCCTGCTCCAGGTGTTCGTTTAGCGACTCGCGCAGCGCGTCATCGTGGAGCAACGTTTCGCCAAACCACTGCCCGGCATCGGCAATCCGCTGTTGAATCCGCGAGTCGTCGCGGGTGACATCGTTTTTGATCCACGCCCGCAGGTCGGCCCATACCTCGCTGAGGTAGCGGTTAAAGGCCTCATCATTTTTCAGGTAGGCCTTGATGCCCTCCGCTTTTTCCGCCAGCAGCGGATCGGTTTTCAGGTTATCGATCAGTTTTAAGGTGGCGCGATCGAACGCCTGGCGGATCTGATGGCTGCGATCCTGGGTGACTTCGTCGAGCAGCGTATTCACCGCGTCGGTCACCATGTCGGCGCTGTGTTCGCCCAGCCATTCGGTGGGCAGAATTTTGGCCTTCAGTGGATGCTCGGTCTCCAGCCAGTGGACAATGCCACGGGCAATAAACGCGCGCGAGCTGTCGCGCTGCAGCAATGCAATGAGCTGGGTAATGAGCGAGTCCAGCAGCTTCTGATGGCGATTGTTGCGGGTTAATCCCTCCAGCATCATGGCGCTGGTCTGCGTCAGATCGACCTTATCAATCGCCTTATGTACCGCCCGGCGCAGCAGGCGCTGAATACGGGCGTCATCGGTCAGCTCCAGAAAACCGCTCATCACCTGCAGCAGATGGTGGCCCACCCGGCGGGCATTTTCCGGCTGGCTGAACCAGTTGCCGAGCATCAGGGCAGGTTCATAGCGACGGATGAGCGCCACCAGCGAGGGCGTATCGAGAAATTTTTCCTGCACAAAATAGCCAAGATTATCGGCGATCCTGTCCTTATTGCGGGGAATAATCGCCGTATGTCGGGAGATAAACGGCAGCGGGATACGACGAAACAGTGCCACCACCGCGAACCAGTCGGCCAGCGCTCCGACCATCGCCGCTTCGGAGATAGCCTTGAGCGCGCTGACCCACGGCGTCGGCGGCAGTAGCAGCGTGGTGATAAAAATGGCGACCGCAATCAGCAGTAGCGACAGCGCCAGCAGTTTGGCGCGTTTCAGTTCAGCAATTTTTTCCATAGGCTTAAGCATATAGCCTGACGGCGGACTCGTGCAAAAACTGCCACACAATCCAACAGCCAAAAGCCATCAGTACGCCGCCCGCCGCCCGCTCAACGCGCCAGACTACGGCGGAAAGGCGACGCTGCACCGCCGGGAGGGCGATCATCGTCACCAGCAAGATATCCCACAGCAGCACGATACTGGTCATCCAGACTCCGCTGACGACCTGCTGCACCAGCGTGACGTCCGGGCCCAACAACGAGGTCATCAGCGCCAGATAAAACAGGGCGTTTTTAGGATTGAGCAGTGAAGAACCCAGCCCCAGAAGAAGCTGTTTTACCAGCGACGGGCGTGAAGCCGAGGCGCTGTTGTGGACATCCAGCGTCGTCGGGCGGCTTCTCAGCAGCAGGCTGCCAATCCACAGCAAATATGCGGCGCCCAACAGCTCGACGACGGTAAACAGCAGCGGCGTCTGACGCAGTATCCCCCAGCCGATAATCGCCAGCACAATGTACAGCCCGTTTCCGGCGGCGATACCGACGCACAGGCCGACGCTGCCGCGCAGGCGATAGCGGATGGCGTAGCCCATCAGTAAAAAGAAATCTGGCCCCGGGCTAAGCAGGGCAACGAAGTGGGAGAGCGCCAGCGCGGGAAACGCGGGCGGGAAAAACGACGTCAACATGTCCATAGCGACCTCACAAAGAACCTGAGATCAGCCTATGGCAAGCGGGGCGCTAATTATTGTCTGATATTGATCGGCCTAGCGCGTACTGGCGCGGCGTAGCGGCGGTGTAGCTGACAAAGGTTTTGTGGAAATGGCTCTGGTCGGCAAATCCGGCCTGGTAGCCGACGTCGGCGATTTCATCTCCGGCGCGCAGGCGCGTTTTGGCAAATTCGATGCGTGCCATATTCATAAAGCTGGCGGGCGTCAGGCCAGTGTCCTGCTTAAAGGTGCGAATCAGCGTCTCTTTGCGCAGGGCGAACTCGTGGGCCAGCGCATCAAGGGTGGGCGGTTCCTGTAAATCGGCCGCCAGGCGACGGAAGAGCTGCGAACTGGTAGCGCGCAGCGGTAGTGGCGGGGCGGGGCATAGCGGGAGCGCCCGCAGCAGTTGTGCAACCTGTTCGGGGAGCGCTGCCGTTTTCTGCTGCTCCATTAGCACCACAATCTGCTGATATTGTGCGAAAAGCTCAGGATCGCGGATCACGGGATGCGGCGCGTGCACCTGCGCCTGACTCGGGAAAAGCGGCAGCCGTTGCCGGCACCACGTCATGTCGAGGTACAGCATATGGTAGCTGCGCGGCCGGCCATCGCGCGGGTTACAGCTGTGCGGCGCTTGAGCGGGGATAATGATCAGATCGCCGGGACGCAGCAGATATTCCCGGCCGTTGCACAAACAGCACGTTTCCCCTTCGATAATCGCCCCTACAGAGAGCTGCGGATGGCGGTGCCGTTTATAGGACTGGCGACTTTGCCGGGTGCTGCGCAGTTCCAGCCAGGGCAGCTGTTCGTCGCGCCAGAAGGTTTGCAGGATATCGCGCGTATGGCTCACGAAAGACTCCTTAGCGAAGGGGATAGGGGGTTTATAGCACGCCCGTCCGGGTCTGTCTGCGGGCGCGACGCTCGCGTCATCGGCGGCGATATCTCTCCAGAATCCTCCGTATATACCTAACTTTACCCGCGCGATTAGCCATCTCTACTACCCTTAATACCCTGAGTAGTTTTTATGACTACATAAATAGCGATAACAAGGAGACATACGATATGGCTTATCAGACGGTGAATCCTGCAAATAATCAGCTTATTAAACAGTACGCTGCGCACAGCGATGCGGACGTCGAAGCGGCGCTGCAGAAGGCGGATGCGCTCTACCATTCCGCCTGGTCGAAGGGGGATATCGACCGGCGCCTACCCGTTCTGCACAGGCTGGCGGATCTGATCGACAGCCGGGTTGACGAGCTGGCGAAAATCGCCAGCCAGGAGATGGGGAAATTGATTGCGCAAAGCCGCGGTGAGGTGAAGCTCTGTGCGCAAATCGCCCGCTACTATGCCGATAATGCGAAATCGTTTCTGGCTCCGGTGAAATATCCCTCCGACATCGGCGAGGCCTGGGTTGAACACCATCCTGTCGGCGTGCTGATGGCCGTGGAACCCTGGAACTTTCCTTACTACCAGCTGATGCGGGTACTGGCGCCAAACCTGGCGGCGGGGAACCCGGTTATCGCCAAACATGCGAGTATCGTTCCGCATTGTGCAGAGACCTTCGCCCATCTGGTGCGTGAGGCGGGAGCGCCCGAAGGGGCGTGGACCAACCTCTTTATCTCCCAGGAGCAGGTGGCGAAAATCATCGCCGACGATCGCGTCCAGGGGGCAGCGCTGACCGGTTCGGAAAAAGCCGGCAGCGTGGTGGCGTCCCAGGCGGCAAAATACATCAAAAAGGCGACCCTCGAACTGGGCGGCAATGATGTGTTTGTGGTACTGGATGATGCCAGTCTGGAGAAGGCGGTGAAGACTGGCGTACAGGCGCGACTCAACAACGCCGGCCAGGTGTGCACCGCGGCGAAACGTTTTATCCTGCACGAAAACATTGCCGACCAGTTCTTGAGCCAGTTCACTGAAGCCTTCCGCCAGGTGAAAATCGGCGATCCGCTGGACGAGAGTACGACGCTGGGCCCGCTCTCCTCGAAAGATGCGCTGCAAGCGCTGACCAGACAGGTGGATGAGGCGGTGAAAAACGGTGCCAGAGTGCATCTGGGCGGTAAACCGGCGCCGCGGGAAGGCAGCTTTTTCGAGCCAACCATTCTGACCGGCATTACCCGTGATAACCCGGCGTACTTTGAAGAGTTTTTCGGCCCGGTGGCGCAAATCTACGTGGTGAAGGACGACGACGAGGCGGTGAAGCTGGCGAACGATTCGCACTATGGTCTGGGGGGCGCCGTGTTCAGCCAGGATATCGAACGGGCGAAACGGATGGCGTCGCGGATCGAAACCGGGATGGTCTATATCAACTGGTTAACCGATACCGCGCCGGAGCTGCCGTTCGGCGGCGTGAAGCGCTCTGGCTTTGGCCGTGAGCTGTCCGATCTGGGGATTAAAGAGTTTGTGAATCAGAAGCTGGTGGTGATTCGCCGGTAATCGAACGTTGTGAGCCGTGAATAAAAAAACCTGCCGGATGGCAGGTTTTTTTACGCTTACCGGCGGGTCAGAAGGTGACCCCACCGCCAATATAGGCACCATCAATCAGGGTGTGGTTCGGACGACCGTCTTTGCCGTCAACGCTGACATGGCGGTAACCCACTTTCAGCGTCACCGGGGTAATGGGCGTCCAGCTCACGCCGCCGTTGGCTTCAACGTAGTTTTTCACGCTGTTATTCAGGCCTTCCGGCGCGGCATAACCTTCGCCGAAGACGTGGATGCTGTCGGTCAGCGCAACGTTAACGCCGCCGCCGATGGGGAACGCCACGCCGTTATCGCCTTTTTTCGGCCCAAGGTAGATGGCTTTCGCGCCGGCATTGAGCATCACCGGGCCAACTTCCAGGTTATAACCTGCGCCAACGCCGCCGGTCTGGGTACCGTCATCGGTATTTTTCAGCCAGTTGCTTTCGGCATAAAGGCCGGAGGAGGATTTACCCAGTTCCATATTAAGGTTGGTAAAGTTTTTACCCTGCTCGACGGTAAAGCCCATCGCCATTGCGGAGCCAGAAACCGCGGTTAGCGCAGAAAGGATAAGGATATTGAGCTTTTTCATAGTAGATGCCTCGTCGTAAAACTAATCTGCGGATACCCTATCAAACGATTTTTACAACTGCAAATATGACTATTTTCGATTTTTTATTCTGGGTTTGTTATTGAAATACATCTGCAGATGTTGTGAATTAGTTTCTTTGTCGCGGCGTCAATCATTAACGTTTTATCGTTTAGGGTCAGTTTAGCTGTTTGGCTAAACCTGAATTGAACAAACGGGGAAAATGAGTTGCAGAGAAAATAGTCTACCTCTGTGATTATTCTTGAAAGTATTTCAATTGTTACCAATAAAAATTTTAATTTACATTTTTGCTGATGAATTGAGCGGGCGGTCGTTCATATTCAACGCGGTATTGCTGAGTCGGGGGAAGATTATGCTCACCCCGTTTTCGATCAGCGTATTACCGTGTGATACGCAGAAAAGCGGAGCGACAGTTCTGTAATGTTTAATGAATTTAACTGATTTTTTTTGAATTAAAATAAAATCGTTGAGAACGAATATATCTTCTGGTGGGCATTTCTTGTCAATATAGCCTTCCGACGACCTTTTGCGGAATCCATAATGGCCAGGAGCGGCTATGTACTACAGAAATGAAGTCATCCGTTATTTGCAATCCAATAACATTCTCGCATTGAAACTTGATCATGCGCTGGCGGGCGTTGAAAACGCGGTGGCAGATCAGATTGCATTGACCGGTGCTGGCGCAAAACGCGCGTTGTATTACGCATCCTGCTTTACTGATGAATATCAGGAGGTTTGTCAGCGGCAAAAAAATGAAGATGGACGATTTACTCTCGCGGTCATTCACCTTTTTCAACATGACGATGTTGTTTATGAAATGTTCAAAGTATATTTTGAAGAAATATTTAAATATAAAACGTCCGATCAACTAGAGCATATCAAAAAAATGCTGATGGCGGTCAATATACACATTGCGGCGAGTTCTCTGACCGGTTATGGTTTCATATTAGCGGTCACCTCCTCAGTTACGGTCGGTATGAACCTAAACCTTGATATGCGAGTCTTAGCGGGACGTGCGACGGGGATGGCGATTACACTCTCTGGCATATATGGGATTGTCCAGAAGGCAGCAGATAGCGCTCATCGACTCCAGTTTACCTGGCCGGCCTATTACTCTGTACTCTACGCTCAGGGACTGGAGATGATGTATTTTCTGATAGAACCATTGTTTGAGCGAGTTGGGGCGCTTAAGGCACAATGGGCATCGGACAGTGACATTGCAGAAATTATTACCAGGATGATTCAATAATTGTGATGAATATTATTAAAAGGATTTTCTGTAGGATATTTAGGTCCTTGGTTTCGCTCCATGGGCCTGGATTGCTGACTTTGTTATTCGCAATGGCATTTATTTATTTTTTCCCCTCTGGTCCCCTCTGGCCTGTGGGGGTGTTCGCTATATTCATAATATATATATTTGCACGTTATGTGAAATGGTAAACGCCAGAGAAAACGGTTTATTACATTTGCTTATAAGGAAGTTATATATGTCTACTCCCGCACACCTGTGGCTTGAGGATGAAAACGGTTCGCCGATTGTTGGCGGCTGTTTAATGCCCCTGCGTGCAGGTTCTATCGAATTAAAATCATTCTCGCACGGCATCACCATTCCCGTTGATCCGCACTGGGGTAAACTTACCGGTACGCGCGTTCATCGTCCGATCGCCATAGTGAAAGAGTTCGACCAGACGACACCCGTTCTGTATCGCGCGGTGTGCGAAGGTCGTACCCTGAAAAAAGCGACGATCAGGATGTACCGTATTATGGAATCAGGCCTTGAAGCCGAGTATTTCAATATCGTCCTCGACAACGTCAAAATCACCACGATTGCACCGTACCTGTCACCCACCGGTCTGAGCAGCACGCACCTTGAAACACTCGAATTGCGTTATGAGGCCATCGTCTGGAAGCACACCGAAGGGAACATTATTTATCGTGATACCTGGAATGAATTCTGTACCGCCTGATGCCTTCATGCTGACCTCCTCCCTCCGGGAGAGGGAGAAGTCCGAACCGTTACTTGCGCAATCCGGCAAACGCCGCGCGAATCTCCTCTTCCGGCAAATTAATGCCGATAAACACCAGCGTGCTGTGGGGCGTTTCATCGCCCCACGGGCGATCCCAGTCGGCGCTGTATAAGCGCTGGACGCCCTGGAACAGCAGGCGATTTGGCTCGCCGTCAATCCATAACATCCCTTTGTAGCGCATCAACTGCTCGGCGAAAGAGAGCAGCAGGTTTTCCATCACCCGCGACACTTCACTGATATCGACCGGGTAATCCAGTTCGACCACGATAGACGCGACGTCGTTTTGCTTATCGGCGATAAAGTGAAAGCGCGGCGCGCTGTTCACCACCTTCTCTTCCAGCATAAAGCCGCTGGTATTAAACAGCTGGCTCAGGTCGATATCACCGTGGATCACGGTATAAACCGGCGCCCGGGCGTTAATCCTCGCCAGCCGTTCGCGCAGCCTGTCGCTGTCGCCCGCCACGTCCGTTTTTGTCAGCAGAATCCGATCGGCGTAGCCCACCTGCGACTGGGCGATGGTGAACTGGTTCATCTGCTGATCGGCATGGACCGCATCCACCAGCGCAATCACCCCGTCAAGCAGATAGCGTTCGCAGAGAACTTCATGAGAGAAGAAGGTCTGAATAATCGGGCCGGGGTCGGCCATGCCGGTGCACTCAATCACCAGCCGGTCAAAATCAATGTCGCCGCGATCGCGGCTGTCGAGCAGGTCGAGCAGTGCGTCTTCCAGCTCGTTGGAGCGGGTACAACAGATGCAGCCGTTGGTCAGGGTTTTGATCTGCGTGGCGCGGTCGCCAATCAGCTGATCGTCAACGGCAACTTCGCCAAATTCGTTTTCGATCACGGCGATTTTAAAGCCGTGCTGTTCGTTAAGAATATGGCGCAGCAGGGTGGTTTTACCCGCGCCAAGAAAACCGGTCAACAGGGTGACTGCAATCGGTGCCATGTTTGCCTCCATTAACAGCAGCGTACGCCGCCTTTGCCGTCGCCGCCGTAGCGGGCCTGCTGGCGTTCGCGGAAGAATTCGTTATAGGTCATGTAAGGCTTATCCGGGTGGTTGGCTTTCATATGTTCGACATAGTTGTCGTAGTCCGGAATGCCTATCAGCATTTTGGCTGCCTGACCCAGGTATTTTTTTGCTTCGCCTAAGTTACCAAACATAACTCATCCTGATAAGAAAAAGCCCGGTGGCGCTACGCAGACCGGGCCTACAGAACCTTGTAGGGCGGGTCAGCGTAGCGCCACCCGCCGTTTTTTTAATGATGTGACGAGGTTTTCACGCCGCCTTCCGGAACGGGCACGTACGGGGTCTCTTTGTCGGTGCGGACTTTGTTGTTACGCACGTTGAGCCACGTTTTGATGCCGTAGAAGATGATGCTGTATACCACCACCAGGAACAGAATACTCAGACCGGCGTTAGTGTAGTTGTTCACCACGATATGGTTCATGTTAGCAATCTGCTGCGCGGTCAGTTCGCCGCCGGAAGCAATCTTCTCTTTATACTGCTGAGCCATGAAGAAGAAGCCTTCCATCTGCGGGTTGGTGCTGAACAGTTTCAGACCCAGCGCCCAGGTGGTGCACAGCAGCAGCCATGCGGCCGGGATCACGGTAACCCAGATGTATTTGGTACGCTGCATTTTGACCAGTACCACGGTACCCAGCACCAGCGCCACGGCGGCCAGCATCTGGTTAGAGATACCGAACAGCGGCCACAGGCTCTTCACGCCGCCCAGCGGGTCGACCACGCCCTGATACAGCAGGTAGCCCCACAGCCCGACGCAGCCCGCGGTGCCGATAATGCCCGCCACCAGCGAGTCGGTTTTCTTGAGAAACGGCACGAAGTTGCCCAGCAGATCCTGCAGCATAAAGCGGCCTGCGCGGGTACCGGCATCCAGCGCGGTAAGGATAAACAGCGCTTCAAACAGAATACCGAAGTGGTACCAGAAGCCCATATCCGCCATCGGCATGATTTTGTGGAACACATGAGCGATACCCACGGCCAGAGTCGGCGCGCCGCCCGCGCGGTTCAGTACCGACGGCTCGCCGATATCTTTCGCCGTTTGCAGGATTTGCTCAGGTGAAATCACAAAGCCCCAGGAGCTGACGGTCGCCGCTGCGTGAGCGGTCACATCCTTCAGCTGTGCGGCAATCAACGCGGCGTTTTCACCGCCCATTTCGTGCAGGTTCGGCATGGTGATGCCCAGGCCTGCCGGCGGGGTGTTCATCGCGAAGTAGAGGCCCGGCTCAATGATCGACGCCGCAACCAGCGCCATCACCGCCACGAAGGACTCCATCAGCATCGCGCCGTAGCCGATAAAGCGGGCGTCGGTTTCATTAGCCAGCAGCTTCGGCGTGGTGCCGGAGGCGATCAGCGCATGGAAGCCAGACACTGCGCCGCAGGCGATAGTGATAAACAGGAACGGGAACAGCGCACCTTTCCACAGCGGACCGGTACCATCGATGTATTGGGTGACCGCCGGCATTTTCAGATCCGGGTTGAGGATCACGATGCCCAGCGCCAGGCCAACGATAACGCCGATTTTCAGGAAGGTCGCGAGGTAATCACGCGGCGCCAGAATCAGCCACACCGGCAGCAGCGCGGAGATAAACGCGTAGCCGATCAGGGTAAAGGTGATGGTGGTGTCTTTAAAGGTCAGCGCCGGGCCCCAGTACGGGTCGTGGGCAATGATGCCGCCGAAGTAAATGGACGCCACCAGCAGGACGATACCAATCACCGACACTTCACCCACGCGACCCGGGCGCAGGAAGCGCATATAGATCCCCATAAACAGGGCGATCGGAACGGTCGAGCAGACGGTAAAGACGCCCCACGGGCTTTCTGCCAGCGCTTTTACCACGATCAGCGCCAGCACCGCGAGGATGATGATCATAATCAGGAAGCAGCCGAACAGCGCAATGGAACCCGGAACCGGCCCCATCTCTTGCTTGATCATCTCACCCAGCGAGGCGCCGTTACGGCGCGAGGAGATAAACAGCACCATAAAGTCCTGTACCGCCCCGGCCAGCACCACCCCCGCCAACAGCCACAGGGTACCCGGCAGGTAGCCCATCTGCGCGGCGAGAACCGGGCCCACCAGAGGACCGGCGCCGGCGATAGCGGCAAAGTGGTGGCCGAACAGCACGTAGCGGTTGGTCGGGACGTAGTTCAGACCATCGTTGTTAATGACCGCCGGCGTAGAACGCGTAGGATCGAGCTTCATCACCTTTTGCGCGATATACAGGCTGTAATAACGGTAGGCGACGAGGTAGACGGAAACTGACGCCACCACGATCCACAGCGCACTGACGTGCTCACCGCGGCGCAGAGCGACGACTGAGAGGCAAAATGCCCCGATGATTCCAAGAATCACCCAGGGTATGTGCTTGAATAACTTTTTAGTATCCATAGTAAAACCTGGCGTTAATAAGATGAATAATGGGCCGAAGCCGTCTGGGTTTAAGTTAGGGGTTGAGGAGGTATTGGTTAGCTATGCTGGGGACGATCTTGCCAGAACTCCGCGCGCGTAAAGTTGGGTAAATCTGTGAGTGGTTCTATGTGGGGTTAAGCGGTTACCAGGCGGGATAAGCGGTTGGCCAGGAAATGAGCAGCGGGTAAACATGTGATTGAGATCACAAGATTTTTTCCACCTCTTTTTCCTCCCCGTAGGGGAGAGGAAAAAGAGAGGAGGACAGAGAAAGGGGGACAGAAAAGAGAATGTCAGAAGCGAAGGTAGCAGAACGTTATACCGCAACCTCCATTTCCATCATCACCGGATGGAAACGGCGCTTAAAGTAAATCAGCCCATGGCCTTCCTGGCTCAGGGTGATGTTCTTGATCTCGACCAGATAGACCAGGTGGCTACCGATGGTCTGCACCTGGCTTATCTCCCCTTCAAGGCTGGCCAGCGCCCCTTGCAGAACCGGCTGTCCCAGCGCTCCTTTTTGCCAGCAGGAGAGGCTAAAGCGTTCTTCCATGGCCATCCCGGTCATGCCGGCGAAATGGCGAGCCATCACTTCCTGCTCATGGTTCAGTACGTTAACGCACAGTTTGCCGTTCCCCTGGAATACCGGGTTCATCGCGCTGTTGGCATTGATGCACACCATCACCGACGGCGGCGTATCGGTTACCGAGCACACGGCTGTGGCGGTGATGCCGCAGCGGCCGGCGTCGCCCTCGGTGGTAATGACGTTGACCGCCGCCGACAGGCTGGACATGGCATCGCGAAAACGCAGACGTTGTTCATCTAATTGCATTGTGACCTCCCGCTGCCGAATTACTTCAGCAGCTTATCCAACATATTGATATCAGAGTTGTTGTGCAGGTGCGGCACCGTCCAGCCGTTCTGGTCGTACTCGGACAGGCAGCGGTCGACCATCGCCATCATTTTGTCCATGTTGCCGGAGCTTTGCGCCTGACGCAGACACTGCAGGCGGATTTCGTCCTGACTTCCGGAATAGTTGATTTCATACAGCTCGTGGCGGCCGCCGAATTCACTGCCGATCGCGTCCCACATCAGCTTGAGGATCTTGATACGTTCAACGTGGTCCATGCCGTTGGAGCCGCGAACGTATTTAGCCAGATACTGGTCGATCTGCGGGTTGTTCAAATCGCGTGCGCTGGATGGCAGATAGATCAGACCGCTGGTCACGTTACGTTCGATAATATTTTTGATCCTGGCGTAGGCCATCGGCGCCATGACGCGGTAGGTCTGCAGCGCGGCGTGATCCGGCAGCCAGGCGCCATTCACCCACGGCGTCGCTTCGGAGCACATGGAGTCGCTCAGCGCCCAGAACATATTGCGCCAGGCGACCACTTCGCCGAGATCGGCCTGTACGCCGCGGAACTCCATGGTGCCGGTACATTCCAGCGAGCGTTTGAGCAGGGCGGTGATAAAGTCGAGCTTGACCGCCAGGCGTACGCAGGCCTGCAGCGGATACATACGCGCAAAGCCGCCTTCCATCGTCCAGCGACGGCAGCGATCGAAATCGCGATAGATCAGCACGTTTTCCCACGGAATCAGCACCTTATCCATCACCAGGATCGCATCGTTTTCATCAAAGCGGCTGGAGAGTGGGTAGTCGTACGGCGATCCGGTGACCCCGGCAACCATCTCATAGGAGGCGCGGGAGATCAGTTTGACCCCTTCGGCATCCATTGGCGCGACGAACATCAGGGCGAAGTCCGGGTTTTCCCCCATCACCTGCGCAGAACCAAAACCGATCATGTTGTAGTGGGTCAGCGCCGAGTTGGTGGCGACCACTTTCGCGCCGCTGACGATGATCCCGGCATCGGTCTCTTTTTCCAGCTTGATGTAGACGTCTTTCACTTCATCGGCCGGTTTATGACGGTCAATCGGCGGGTTGACGATCGCGTGGTTAAAGTACAGGCCGGTTTCCTGAATGCGGGTGTACCAGTTGCGGGCGTTCTGTTCGAACTGGCCGTAGAAGGCCGGGTTCGCGCCCAGCGCGCAGCCGAAGGCGGCTTTGTAATCCGGTGTGCGGCCCATCCAGCCGTAGCTCAGGCGCGACCACTCGGCGATCGCATCGCGCTGCTGGCGCAGGTCATCGGCGCTTTTCGCCACGCGGAAGAATTTATGGGTATAGCCGCCGCTGCCGGTATCGGTGTTCCAGCACAGGGAGTCCTGCATTTCTGGTTTATGCAGCGCATCGTACAGCTGGCCGACGGAGGCGGCGGCGTTGCGGAAGGCCGGGTGCGTGGTGACGTCTTTGACGCGCTCGCCGTAGATGTAAATCTCGCGGCCATCCTGCAGGCTCTTCAGGTACTCTTCACCGGTTAACGGGCGTTTCGCGTCTGCGCGGAAATCTTCAGGTTTCATAGGGGCCTCTTCAGTATTTATCGGAATATCCCGTCCCTGCTTCGGGCTGCCTGTCTGGCGGCTGCCTGCGAATGAGTTCGGGTATAAATGTTAAATTTATGTTTTGTTTTTGTTGTTCAATTGAAGCGGTTATTGCGCCGTTCGTGAAGGGACGTTTGCGACAACGGCAGGTACTTTTCAGGGGGAGTGCGGTTCTGTGATCGAGAGGGTGTTTTCGCTGTAGAAGCCAGCCTTTTTCCCGGCGGTGCTACGCTGGTCGGGTGACGTTACGGGCGGTTTTTTGGGCCTACCCGCCCTACGGATCGTAGCCCGCCAGCGGGGAATTAAGACACCGGTACTTTTTGCGCACGGTAGCTGCTGGGCGAGCAGCCGACCTGGCGACTAAAAAAACGAGCGAAATAGGCGGGGTCTTTAAACCCCAGTTGCCAGGCTATCTCATTGACCGCGCTGTCGGAAAACAGCAGCAGCCGTTTGGCCTCGCGCAGCTGGCGATCGAAGATCAGCCGCTTCGGCGGTCGGTTGGCAAAGCGGCGGCAGATATCGGTCAGCCGTGATTCGGTAACGTGCAGCTCGTTGGCATACTCCGGTACCGCCCAGTGCTGGTGGTAGTGGCTGTCGATCATCTGGTTAAAGCGCTGAAACAGCTTCAGCTCGCCGCGCATCCCGCTGGCGGCATGGTCGTCGAGCCTGGCGTTACGCAACAGCAGCGTGAACACCGCCTGCGCCAGCAGCGCCAGGGTATGTTCGCGCCCCGGCAACTGGGCGGTCGATTCGCGTTTAATCAGCTGCCAGTAGTGCGCCAGCGCCGTCAGTTCATCGGGTTTATCCGCCAGCGACAGACACATACCCGGCAGCCCGAACGCTTCCCGCGTGCCGGGATAGAGGACCTCCAGCAGCGGCCAGATCAGATCTTCGCGCACGGTCAGCACGTGCCCGTCGCTGTCGGACTCGGTGATAAAAGCGTGCGGCACCGACGGCGGCGTCAGGACAAACAGCGGCGCCTGCACCGAGTAGCGGTGATCGTCGAGCTGCAGTTCAATCTGCCCGGTATCGAGAAAGTGCATCTGAAAGTACTGGTCGTGTCGATGCGCCTGCATGTCGCGGCCAAAAAAGGCCGCCATGCGAGCAAACGACTGATAGTGCACATCCTCGGTCCCCAGACTCTCATCGTAATCTTTGTTGATATCGATATTGGCGATTGAGGGCTGACACATGGGCACTCCTTAATGACTTTTCTGTGCGGCGAGTCCTGCCTCGGTGGCAGCGTCTTCCCGCGCACTCATCGGAATCCGGGTCAGTACCAACGCGCCGACGATCAGCAGTCCGGCGACAAACCACAGTCCGGAGCTAAAGCTGCCGGTGGCATCACGCAGAATACCGATCAGCAGCGGGCTGACGGCGGATCCGATGTTGCCGATAGCGTTGATGACCGCCAGCGCCACCGCCCGCGATTGCAGGCTGATCACCCGATCCGGGGTAGTCCAGAAAATCGCCATCGCGGTAAAAGAACCCACGGAGGCCATAATGATGCCGATCAGCTGGATCAGACCGTGGTGGGTGGCAGAGGCCAGCAACCATCCGGCAGCGGCGAACAGATAGGGCAGGATGGTATGCATCTTGCGCTCTTTACGCCGGTCGGATCGCCGGCTCCACCAGATCATCCCGAAAATCGTACAGAACTGCGGAATTGCCGCCAGCATGCCGATCACAATGTTGCTACTACCGGTATTGAAGCTTTGCAGGATCTGCGGAGTCCAGATATTGATAGCGCTCAGGGTATTGGTCAGACAGAAGTAGGCGAGCGTGTACATCAGCACCGCCGGCGTCAGCACTTCCCGCAGGGTAGAGCGTGCGGAAGTTGGGATAACGCTGGCGCTTTCGCGCTCGCGTTCAATCATCGTTTTCAGCGCCTGCTTCTCCTCCTTATCCAGCCAGCTGGCCTGATCCGGGGTATCGTTGAGGAAGAACCAGGTCACCACGCCGAGCACCACCGACGGCAGCCCCTCCAGCAGGAACAGCCACTGCCAGCCCTTCAGATTCCACAGGCCATCAAGCGCCAGAATATAGCCGGAGAGGATAGAGCCAAGCATCATGGTCACCGGCATCGCTATCATAAACAGGGCGTTGGCGCGGGCGCGGTGAAAGGCCGGGAACCACCAGGTCAGATAGACCAGGATCCCTGGCAAGAAGCCGGCTTCAGCGATACCGACCAGCATGCGCAGGATATACAGCGTATGCGGGTTGGTGGCAAACATCGTACAGGTTGACGCGATCCCCCACACCACCATGATCCCGGCGATCCAGCGGCGGGCGCCGACCTTCGCCAGCATGATATTGCTGGGGATCCCGCACATCACGTAGGTGACGTAAAACAGCGTCGCGGCCAGACCAAACATGGTGGAGGTCAGACCGAGATCTTTGCCCATCGTCAGCCCGGCGAAGCCGATATTAATGCGGTCCAGAAATGAGAAAACAAAAAGCACGAACAGGAAGGTGATAAGGCGGCGGAACAGCTTTTTGATCACCCGGTTTTCTACTTCAACGACTTTATTTTCATTATGTTGCAGGGTAGAGGTCGTCATGATGCGCTCCACATTATCCGTTCAGTAGACAGATTTATTGTTATCAGTTGTGGTGGTGATTGCGTCGGTAAACCGTGCTGCCAGCGCTTCTGCGCTGCGGGCCAGCAGGGTGGTGTCGACGCCGACGGCGACGAACAGCGCCCCCAGCTCGAGGTAGCGTTTCGCTAGCTGTTCATTGGCCATCAGAATGCCCGGGGCTTTACCCGCCTCGCGAATCAGGACGATGGCGCTTTCAATGGCCGCCTGCACCTCAGGATGCTGCGGATTACCGCCGAAGCCCATGTCCGCGCTCAGATCCGCCGGGCCGATAAACACACCGTCGACGCCTTCTACCGCGAGAATCTGCGGCAGATTTTTCAACGCCTCGCGGGTTTCAATCTGTACCAGCACGCACATGGCATCGTTGGCCTGATGGATATAGTCCGGAATGCGGTTCCAGCGGGAAGCACGCGCCAGGGCGCTGCCGACGCCGCGAATACCGGCCGGCGGATAGCGGGTGGCTTTCACCGCCAGCCGCGCTTCATCGGCGTTTTGTACCATCGGCACCAGCAGCGTCTGTGCGCCGATGTCCAGCAATTGCTTGATCTGCACCGGGTCATTCCACGACGGGCGAACCACCGGTTGGCTGGAGTAGGGGGCGATCGCCTGCAGTTGGGTCAGCACCGTTTGTACATTATTCGGCGCGTGTTCGCCGTCGATCAGCAGCCAGTCAAACCCGGCGCCGGCTAACAGTTCGGCGCTGTAGCTGCTGCACAGCCCCAGCCACAGGCCGATTTGTGGCCGCCCGGCCTGCAGCGCCTCTTTAAACGTGTTATTCATCATCTTCCCCTTACACAAAGCGGCAGCTGATTGCGCCCATGTTGCCGTAATCGACGTGGAAGGTGTCACCCTTGCGCGCCGGTACCGGGCGGGTAAACGAGCCGCCGAGGATGATCTGCCCGGCTTCCAGCTGGACATCGTATGGCGCCAGCTTATTCGCCAGCCAGGCGACGCCGTTTGCCGGATGGTTCAGCACCCCGGCGGCAACGCCGGTCTCTTCGATCACCCCGTTGCGATACAGCAGAGCGGAGATCCAACGCAGATCCAGCTCGTCGGGCTTAATCGGACGCCCGCCGAGAATCACCCCGGCGTTGGCGGCGTTATCGGAGATGGTGTCGAAGACTTTGCGCGGGCGCTGGGTCTGCGGATCGATGTTGTGGCAGCGGGCGTCGATCAGCTCCAGCGCCGGGATCACATAGTCGGTGGCGTTATAGACGTCGAACAGGGTGCAGTTCGGGCCACGCAGCGGTTTCGCCAGCACGAAAGCCAGCTCGACTTCAATCCGCGGCACGATAAAACGATCGGTTGGAATGTCGCTACCATCGTGAAAAAACATATCATCGAGCAGCGCGCCGTAGTCCGGCTCGCTAATTTGCGAACTGGCCTGCATCGCTTTTGAGGTCAGGCCGATCTTATGGCCTTTCAGCACCCGCCCTTCGGCGATCTTCATCTCGACCCACTCGCGCTGGACGGCGTAGGCGTCCTCAATGGTGATCGACGGATAATCCAGCGAGATCGCGCGGATCTGCTCACGTTGTTTTTCGGCCTGATTCAGTCGCTGGGCGATCAGGCTGCGGGTTTGTTTATCGAGCATAGTGGCTTCCTGTTACCTCGTTCGGTGTCGCGGTGTCTCGGTGTCACGGCGCCGGGTGGCGCTGCGCTGACCCGGCCTACGGTTGGTGCATTGTTCTGGCCGGCGGCGCTGCGCTGACCCGGCCTACGGTTGGTGCGTTGTTCTGGCCGGCGGCGCTAAGCTAACCTGGCCTACGGCTCGGCATCAGTTAGCCTTTTGTAGGCCCGGTAAGCGCAGCGCCACCGGGCGAAAAGGCGCGCTATTTGAACAAGGCGTGGACGTTGTTCTGTTTGTAGTTCAGCGTCGGGTGCAGTTCTTCAATCTCAAATGACAGCGCCAGATAGCGGCTCTCCATCAGAGCGGCGAAGTGACTTTTAATCAGCCCGAACAGCATTTCGCCGACCTCTTCACGGCTCTCCATACTGCGCCCGCTGCCGATTTTCAGCGTCATATGCACAAAGGCGTAATCCTGCCTGCCGTCGGCCATCTGCCAGGTGTCCAGCCAGATGGCGCGGCTGCGGATGCCACCAATCGGGAAGATGCCGGTGGCGGCCAACGCCTGATTAACCTGGGCGAACAGGCCGGGTAAATCAGCCTGCTCACGGATGTTGTCGGTACATTCAGCGATAAAATGCGGCATAGTGGCTCCTTACGCCTGGGCCGGAAGCGGGAACACGGCGTTCACCTGGCCGGTGCCGGAACTGGCGAACAGGTCGGTAATAAACTCCACCTTGCCGTCATATTTGTCCCAGCCGAGCACGCCGAGCAGCATCACCGTGTCGTGCATATTGCCCTCGCCGTAGCAGTAGTCGGCGTATTCCGGCAGCATGGTGCAGAACTCTTTAAACTTGCCTTCACGCCACAGCTTCACCACGCGCTCATCCATCTGATGGTCAAACTCGCGGGTGTAGCTGTTCATTCCCTCTTCGGCGCGCTGGTCGTCGATAAAGCGGTGCGACAGTGAGCCGCTGGCGAACACCGCCACGGTACCGTCATATTTTTCAATCGCCTTGACGATGGCTTCGCCCAGCTTGCGGCTGTCGGCAAAATCGTGAACGGTGCAGAACGCGGAAATCGACACCACTTTGAAATGCTTATCGCTGTTCATGTAGCGCATCGGCACCAGAGTGCCGTACTCCAGCTTCAGGCTGGGAATGTTGTGCGCTTTCGCCCGCACGCCCAGTTTGACCGCTTCGTCGGCAATCAGCTGACCCAGCTCCGGGTTGCCGTCGTAGTCGTAGGTCATGTCGCGGATAAAGTGCGGCAGTTCGTTGCTGGTATAGACGCCTTTGAAATGGTCGGCGCAGTTAATGTGGTAGGCGCTGTTGACCAGCCAGTGGGTATCGAAAACGATAATGGTATCGACGCCCATTTCACGGCAGCGCTTGCCAATTTCTTTATGGCCGTCGATGGCAGCCTGACGGCAACCATGATTTTTCCCCGGTAGTTCAGAGAGATACATTGATGGCACGTGAGTGATTTTGGCGGCTAACGCTAATTTGCCCATGCGGTGTTCTCCTTACATAACCTGAATAGTGTGAGCCGCAGCCAGCCTGGGCGCGGCTCGACGGATGACGGTTATACGCCCCATTTCGGGATCGGGTGGTCACCCATGGAAATACAGACGTTTTTCATTTCGGCGAACACTTCAAAGCTGTACTCGCCGCCTTCACGGCCGGTGCCGGAGGCTTTCACGCCGCCAAACGGCTGACGCAGGTCGCGGACGTTCTGGGTATTGACGAACACCATGCCGGCTTCGATGCCGCGCGCCAGACGCAGCACTTTGCTGATGTCCTGGGTCCAGATGTAGGACGCCAGGCCATATTCGATGTCGTTCGCCAGGCGCAGCCCTTCCGCTTCGTCTTTAAACGGCAGCAGGCAGGCTACCGGGCCAAAAATCTCCTCTTGCGCGACGCGCATCCGGTTATCCACGTCTGCCAGCACCGTCGGACGCAGGAAGTTGCCGCCTTGCAGATGCGCGGGCAGATCGGACGGCTTGTCCGGGCCGCCGGCCAGCAGGGTGGCGCCTTCTTCGATCCCGAGGCGAATATAGCCGGAGACTTTTTCCCAGTGCTGCTTGCTGATCAGCGCCCCGACCTGGGTATTCGGATCGGTCGGATCGCCCACGCGCAGGCGGTTGGCGCGTTCTGCAAAGCGTTTAACGAATTCCGGGTAAATGCTCTGCTGAATGAAGATGCGCGACCCGGCGGTGCAGCGTTCGCCGTTGATTGAGAAGATGGTGAACAGGGCGGCATCCAGCGCGCGCTCGATATCGGCATCTTCAAAAATCAGCACCGGGGATTTGCCGCCCAGCTCCATGGAATATTTCTTCAGACCGGCATTTTTCATGATGTTGCGCCCGGTGGCGGTACCGCCGGTAAACGACACCGCGCGGACGTCGTGATGACGCACCAGCGCATCGCCGGCGCTGGCGCCGTAGCCCTGCACCACGTTGAGTACGCCGGCCGGAATACCGGCTTCCAGCGCCAGTTCGCCCAGACGATCGGCGGTCAGCGGCGACAGCTCTGACATTTTCAGCACCGCGGTGTTGCCCAGCGCCAGACACGGCGCGACCTTCCAGGTGGCGGTCATAAACGGCACGTTCCACGGCGAGACCAGCGCACACACGCCGACCGGCTGCACGAGGGTGTAGTTGAGCATCTTGTCGTCAACCGGATAGGTCTTGCCGTTCATCTGCTGGCACACTTCGGCGAAAAACTCGAAGTTGTGCGAAGCGCGTGGGATCAGCACATTTTTGGTCTGATGGATCGGCAGGCCGGTATCGGCGGTCTCCATTGCCGCGATCTCCGGGACGTCGCGATCGATCAGATCGCCCAGCCGGCGCATCAGGCGCGCGCGCTCTTTCATCGGTAGGTTGGCCCATTTCGGGAACGCTTCTTTCGCGGCGGCAACGGCCTGATTCACTTCGGCTTCACCGCCGGAGGCGACTTCCGCCAGCACTTCGCCGGTGGCCGGGTTGGTGGTGTGGAAATACTCTGCGCCCGCGACGTTTTTGCCGTTGATCCAATGGTTAATTTTTTTCATGACAGCTTCTCCTCATACGCTTGCTGGCTGATGATGCGGTTGACCAGGCGGCCGACGCCTTCGACTTCGACGATCACTTCGTCACCCGGCACCACATCGGACAGCCCTTTCGGCGTGCCGGTGGCGATCATGTCGCCCGGTTGCAGGGTCATAAATTCGCTTAGGTAAGCGATCAGGAACGGAACGCTGAAGATCAGATCGGCCGTCGTACCCTGCTGGCGCAGCTCGCCGTTGACCCAGGTGCGCAGAGTCAGATTATGCGGATCCGGGATCGCCTCTTTCGCGACGATCCACGGCCCGATGGGCGTCAGCGTGTCGCGGCTTTTCACCCGCAGGTTCGGGCGGTAGTAGTTTTCCAGATAGTCGCGAATGGCGTAGTCATTGCAGACGGTGTAGCCGGCGACATAGTCCATGGCATCGGCTTCGGCGACGCGGCGCGCGGTTTTGCCTATCACCACCACCAGTTCGGCTTCGTAATGCATGTACTCCACGTTGTCCGGGCGTACCGACTCTTGTTGATGACCGATAAAGGTGTTCGGCGCTTTGATAAACACCAGCGGCTCCTCCGGCGGCTTAAACTCCAGCTCGCTGGCGTGGTCGGCATAGTTCAGACCCAGCGCGAACAGCGTTCCGTCGGCGGGAGGCAGCCAGCGAAAGTCGCCTGCTTTAAGCAGGGTGCCATCGGCGAGGCGAAGCTGGTCGCGTTCATCGATCTGTGCGTCGTAGCGGGTACCTTGCCATTCAATACGTGCCTGTTTCATGCCAGCTCTCCTTCTGCAACAACCGGGTTTTCCAGCGCCGGGAAACCTTCGGCGAGGATCCGCACGCGATCGCCGGGCTGCAGCGTGACGCGGGCGTGAGGGGTACCGATCAGGATGGCATCGCCGGGATTCAGGGTGGCAAACTCGCTCAGCGCGCTTAACAGTTCGGCGGCATTGCGCTGCAGATCGCCGGTGTTCCAGCTGTCGGCCTCGCGGCCGTTGATTTCAGTGATGATGGTCAGATTGTCCACGCTATGCACCGGGGCGAGGGTGCCGATGGGGCAGAAGCCATCGCGACATTTGGCCTTAATCGCCGGGCGGTAGAAGCTCTCTTCCGGCAGGCTGATGTCATTGGCCAGCGCATAGCCGGCGATAAAAGAGGCCGCGTCGGCGGCGGAAACCTTACGCGCGGTTTTGCCGACAATCAGCGCGACGGTGGCGCCGCTCTGCACGGTTTCACCCTGCGGATAGGGAATGGCCTCGTTCGCACCGATGACGGTATTGCGCGGTTTGATAAACCAGACCGCGGTCTTCGGCGGGGTTTTGTAAGGGGCCTGTTGGAACGCGTCGCGCCAGGCGTCAAGCTGGCTGCGATGGTTAAGCGCAACGGCGAAGATGGTACCTTTCATTCACCACTCCTCTGGTACTGATGTCGGATGCTAAGGGATATTCATTAATATGTTAATGATCATCTTTTATTCCTTGTGGCGGGGTTTGGCAAACAGAAGTGAATGTTTTGTGATCTGATTAACAATAAATTTACAGTGTAATTATTTATGTGTTATTAATCAGTTAGTTGTCGTTTTTTATTGTCTCGACTGGTACTTTTCAGGTGCAGAAACCGGTTGCGTCATGGCAGGATAGGCGCTAATTATTAACTTATTAATAAACTTAAGAGTGCGATGTCGAGGGTATGTGATGCATGATTCGTTAACCATTGCGTTGTTGCAGGCGCGGGAAGCGGCAATGGGCCATTTCCGACCGATCGTTAAACGCCATAATCTCACCGAGCAGCAGTGGCGTATTGTGCGCATCCTTGCGGAAAATCCGTCGATGGACTTTCACGATCTGGCGTTCCGCGCCTGCATCCTGCGCCCCAGCCTGACCGGTATTCTGACCCGTATGGAGCGTGACGGTCTGGTGCTGCGTCTCAAGCCGGTCAACGATCAGCGCAAGTTGTATATTTCGCTGACGCCGGCGGGCTACACGCTGTATGAAAGCGCGCAGGCGCAGGTGGAAGAGGCCTATCGCCTGATTGAAGCCCAGTTCACCAGTGAAAAGATGCAGCAGCTGACTGCGCTGCTGGAAGAGTTTATTGCGCTCGGCAACCGTCAGGGGGCCGGGCACAGTGATGAGGAAGAGTAGCTCAGCGCATTGTTCGGGTATCGGCCAGCGCGATAAGGGTTTCGGCTCTGGCGGGAGAGAGCGGCTCGCGCGGCTGCGCTAGCGGCCAGCCGTACAGCCAGCGGGCGGTGGTCGCGCAGGTTTTTCCCTGACAGGCGCCCATTCCGCAGCGGCGGGTCAGTTTTGCCTGGTGCCAGCTATCGGCATCGGCAACGTCGCCGCAGCGCACATCTTCGCAGCGGCACAGCAGGCTATCCGGCGTGGCGGCGTTTTTCAGGCTCTCTGGCAGGGTGAATGTGCGGTTGACCGCATGAGCAAATGCCTGCCAGCGCCCGCGACGGGCAAAGAGGGCCTGGGCGCAAGCCTCGGCGTCAGCTGCCGCAAAGCCGGCAATTTCACCTTCTGCCAGCGCCAGTTCGCTGCCGCCAAAACCGGTGCATTCGCCCGCGGCGTAGATGTTCGCGACGCTGGTCTGCTGCCAGCGATTCACCGCTATTGCCTCATCAGCCAGCGCGCAGCCGAAGAGCAGCGCGGTTTCAATATTGGCTACCAGGCCGTAACCGATAGCCAGCCGCTGGCAGGCGATTGTCCGTTCAATGCCGCGGGCATCGCGCAGCGTAATGGCTTCGAGCTGCGTCTCGCCGTGGGCGCGAATCACCTGGCTACTGCTCAGATAGCGTCGCGGGGCGAGGGTAGCCAGCTGGCGAAGTTTTTCCGGCCAGCGCCACAGGCTGCTGCCAAAACGCAGTAATGCGCTGAGCGGGGCCTGCTCAACAATCTGTCGTACTTCACCTCCGCTTTTTTTCACCGTCGCGGCCACCGCCAGCAGCAGCGGACCGCTGCCGGCAATCACCACTTTTTGCCCCCGGAGCGTCAGACCGTGTTTGATTTGCGCCTGTAACCCGCCGGCGCCGGTGACGCCGGGCAGCGTCCAGCCGGGGAAAGGCAGCGAGAGTTCCCGTGCGCCGCAGCAGAGGATCAGCTTTTGCCATTCGACAAGCCCGCTGTCGTCGGCGGTTTCGAACAGGACGCTATGCGCCGAGGGGCGGGCGATAAGCCGGGCACCGTTCAGCGAGGTGATGTTTTTCTCCGCAGCAACGGCTTCCCGGTAGCGGCGCGCCAGGGCAGGGAGCTGCACCTGCGGACCCTCGCGCCAGATCTGCCCGCCGGGGCGCGGATTATCGTCGAGGATAACGACCTGCTTACCGCAGGACGCGGCCGCCAGTGCGGCGGCGAGACCCGCCGGGCCGCAGCCGAGAATCAGAATGTCACAGCGCAGGGTTTGCATGGCAGCTCCTTTCAATCGTCATTCCGGGCTGGCACAGCGTCTGGCAGGCCAGCACCCGCCGTCCGTTGACGGTCACCCGGCACTCCTGGCAAATGCCCATGCCGCAAAAAGGGGCGCGGGGCTGTCCGCCGACGGCCACGCGTGTGGTGGGATTCGTCGTCAACGACAGCGCTGCCGCGACGCTGATTCCCACCGGAACGTCGCATGTTTCACCTTCAATCATCACCGGGATAGTCTGGCTCATGCGATAGCCTCTTTTTTCAGCAGGCGGGCCGGTAGCCACGCGTCGGGGGCTAACGGACAGCGCTCGCCCAATAACTGGGCGACGAGTAGCTCTGCGCTGGCGGGGGCGGTGGTGACGCCGAGCCCTTCATGACCCAGCGCCAGCCACAGGCCGGGACGCGACGGGTGGGGACCTATCAGGGGATTTCCGTCCTCTGACGCGGCGCGAAAACCGCTCCAGCAGCGGATAATATTCAGCCCGGCCAGGGCGGGCAGGAAGTGCCGGGCGCGGTCGAGCATCTGCGCCAGCAGCGGCAAATCCAGCTGGCGTTCTGAGTTATCAAACTGCCGCGAAGAGCCGATCAGCAGCTGTCCGGTGGGGCGCGGCTGGACGTTAAACGCCACCGAGGTGCCGCCGCCGTGGGCGCTGGCACCGTAGCCCAGTTCGACCAGCTGATGATGGAGTAACGGGCCGTAGCGGTCGCTGATCGCCAGCTGGCCTTTCTTTGCCCGCAGCCAGTTTTCCCCCAGCAGCCCATTGGCGCCGAGGCCGCAGGCGACAACGATAGCCGGCGCCCGCAGCTGTTTTCCGCAGGTCAACGTCACCGCCGGCTCGGCGATTTCCATGGCGCCTTCGGTGAGGCAGGTCAGGTTGTCTCCCGCGTCGGCGATAAACCAGCGCGCAACTTCAGGGGCGTAGACGATACCATCGCCGGGAACCCACAGTCCGCCCTGTAATCCTGCCCGCAGCAGCGGTTCTCGCTGCGTCAGCTGTGAAGGGGTCTGCATCTCGCTGGAGACCTGATATGCGGCCATCCGCCGCTGTTTTTCCCGGGCGATCTCCAGCTCCTGGGAGGTTTCCGCCAGCCACAGAGTGCCGCAGCCGCGCCAGGCGCAGCGCTCGGGCATTTGCGGCGTGAGGGTGCGCCAGCGTGCCAGTGACCAGGCGGAGAGAGCCAGTTCGGCGGGATCGTCATCCATACACACCAGATGCCCCATTCCGGCTGCGGTGGCGCCCGGCTGGCGATCGTCGAGCAGAATCACTTTTTGCCCGCGTTTCGCCAGCTGCCACGCGCAGGCGGCACCGACGATCCCGGCGCCGATCACGATGACGTCGCCGTGGTTCACGGCACGATCCCCCAGCAGAAGGGATCGTCCGGGTTGAGGATCAGCCGGGTATCGCCGCACACCCAGGCTGCGCCGCGGATCGTCGGAATGATACCGGCGTCGCTGCGCGTATAGCTGGCGGTAAACTGGCTGCCGATAATACTGGCCTGCTGCCAGAGTTCGCCGGGCAGCAGCTTGCCATCTTCGGCCAGACAGGCCAGTTTGGCGCTGGTTCCGGTGCCGCACGGCGAACGATCCCAGGCTTTCCCCGGGCACAGTACGAAGCTGCGGCTGTCGGCATCGGCATCATCGGCAAAGAGTTCGATATGGTCGATTTCGCCACCGTCATCGCCGCGGATCCCGGCGGCTTCCAGCCCTTCACGTACGGCCCACGCATACTCGGTGAGCTGCGGAATTTGGGCGGGTTCGAGGGTGAAAGGGTGATCGTTGATGAGGAAAAACCAGTTGCCGCCCCAGGCAATATCACCGCTGACGGTACCCACCGCGGTGTTGACGCTGAGCTGCTTTTTGCCGCGCCGGGCAGGAACATTTTCCACCGAGACGCTGCCGTCTTCATGTAGCGTCGCGCTGACGTTACCCACCGGCGTTTCAATCAGGTGGATGCCCGGCTTGATGCGACCAAGCCATGCCAGCGAGGCGATAAGCCCGATGGTGCCATGCCCGCACATGTTCAGAAAGCCGGCGTTGTTGAAGAAAATCACTCCGGCGGTTGCCTGCGGTGAGACCGGTTTGCACAGCAGCGCCCCCACCAGCACATCGTTGCCGCGCGGCTCCAGGATAACCGCCTGGCGCCAGCGATCGAATTCGCGGGCGAAGCGTTGGCGGCGCTCCGCCATGCTGCCGTTCCCGAGATCCGGAAAACCGTCCACGATCAGGCGGGTCGGTTCACCGCCGGTATGAGAATCAATGGCTCTGAGTTCAATGGGGTGACGTGGCACAGTCATGGCTATCTCCGGAGGTTAACGATTTGTTTCATCATGCTGGCGCAACAGACCGCCTCCGGCTTGAACGCTTTCATCAGAGAAAATGACGAAATCGGCACAGTAAACGGCAGCGCCTGTTTATGGATGGCATAGTTATTTCTTATTAATCATTTGCTTATTGCTGTGGTAAACCGAAGGTCGCGATCGCGCCAGCGGCGTACTCAGGGGAAAATATAAACCGGAGTCAGGATCGCAAAACGCGGTATTGCTGCTTGATGTGTTACCAGAAGGTGAATAAATATCCTCCCGTCACCCGCCATGAGGAAGCCTTATGTTCTGCGTTACTGCTGCTACTTCGGAGCACGCTCCGGTTGAGGATACGGATCTGGCCGTGGATGAGCTGAGCCAGATTTGCGAAGGGCTGGCGCGCCAGCGTCCGGAAAACATGCCGTCGTTGCTCAATGCGCTGGCGCTTATCGCGCCGCTGCTGAACGCGATTCCCAATGTGGTCTTTTTTATCAAAGATGCCCAGGCGCGCTACCTGCTGGCGAACCTGACGCTGGCCCGTCGCTGCGGCTTTAAAAGCGTCTCCTCGCTGTTAGGCAAAACCTCGGCCGACGTCTTTCCATCGGCGTTGGGGCAGGGCTATACCGAACAGGATTTGCGGGTGTTGAGAGAGGGGGTGACCCTGCGCGACCAGCTCGAAATGCACCTCTATAACGGACGTGAGCGCGGCTGGTGTCTGACGCAAAAGCTGGCGCTGCGCGATGTTCACGGCCAGGTGATCGGCATGGCGGGGATCTCGCACGATCTTCAGGAGGCGCATGCCCGACACCCGGCGTGGCAGCGGCTGGCGATCGTCGACGATCATATTCGTCGCCACTACCATCGACCGATCACCATGGAAGAGCTGACCGGGTTGAGCGGCATGTCCGTGGCGCAGATCGAACGCTATTGCAAACGGATCTTTCACCTCACGCCGCGGCAAATGATCCATAAGGTCCGCCTCGAAAAAGCCACCGAGCTGCTGGCGGGAGAGACGCCGATTACCGATATTGCGCTGCAGTGCGGCTATACCGATCACAGCGCCTTCAGCCGTCAGTTTAAAGCGATGACCGGCTCTACGCCGCGTGATTTTCGCCTGACGCTGGCGGGATAATCGCCGGCTCACACTTTTGTGCGACTGTGCTAATTTCGTCATCGTATTGGAAGAAAACCGACAAGCCGCCGGGTCCATGAAACGTCAATCTGTCAGTGAAAATTCACCATTCATTCACTTTGACTTAACAAAATGACGACAAGGAACCGAGCATGAGCAAAAAAGCGATTCACTGGAGCGGCGTATTTCCGGCAGTCAGCACGCAGTTTCGTCATGATTACTCCCTCGATTTAGACGCCACCCATGCGGTGATGAAAAACCTGGTCAGAGACGGTGTCTCCGGGCTGGTGGTGTGCGGCAGCGTCGGGGAAAATACCTCGCTGACAACCGAGGAAAAACTGCAGATTATTGAAGTGGCAAAGGATGCGGCGGGCGGCAAAATTCCGGTGATCGCCGGGGTCGCCGAGTTCACTACCGCGTTCGCGCAGAAGATGGCGAAAGAGGCCGAGCGCGTTGGCGTCGACGGGATTATGGTGATGCCGGCGCTGGTCTACTCCTCGAAGCCGCACGAAACCGCCGCTCACTTCCGCAGCGTGGCCACCGCCACCGACCTGCCGATTATGGTTTATAACAACCCGCCGATTTACAAGAACGACGTCACGCCAGATATCCTCGCCACCCTGACCGATTGCGACAATATCGTCTGCTTCAAAGACTCATCCGGGGACACCCGTCGTTTCGTCGATCTGCGTAACACCGTCGGCGACCGCTTCGTGCTGTTCGCCGGGCTGGATGACGTGGTGGTGGAGAGCATCGCCGTGGGAGCGGAAGGGTGGATTTCCGGAATGTCGAATGCTTTCCCGCGTGAGGGCGAAACCCTGTTCCGTCTTGCTGCACAGAAACGTTATGACGAAGCCATGGCGCTGTATCGCTGGTTTATGCCGCTGCTGCACCTGGATGCGCGCCCGGATCTGGTGCAGTGCATCAAGCTGTGCGAAGAGCTGCTGGGACGCGGCAGCGCCGTCACCCGTCCGCCGCGCCTGGCGCTGGAAGGGGAGACCCGTCAACAGGTGGTGAACATCGTGGAACAGGCGCTGGCGACGCGTCCTGTGCTGCCGGACGTGGGCCTGTGAGGCGGGGAGCGACGATGAGCGAAACAGAAATGACGGCGGGTCGGCAGTTTATCGCCGGGCGTCGCGTCGCCAGCGGCGAAGCCACGCTCCTCAGCCTGAAGGCTGCGGATGGCGATGCCACCGGCTACCGTTTTTATCCGGCCTCCCGGGAGGAGGCCGCACTGGCGGCGCAGGCGGCGGCGCAGGCTTTTGCCGCCTATTGCGAAACCTCGCCAGAGACGCGCGCGCGCTTTCTGGAGACCATTGCCGATGAACTGGACCGGCTGGGCGAGACCTTTTTTGCCATTGCCCATGCTGAGACCGCACTGCCGCTGGCGCGTTTACAGGGCGAACGGGCGCGCACCAGCGGTCAGCTGCGAATGTTTGCTGGTTTGCTGCGGCGCGGCGATGTTCTGGGGGCGCGCATTGATACGGCGCTGCCGACGCGTCAACCCTTACCGCGAGCGGATCTGCGCCAGTACCAGGTGGCGCTTGGCCCGGTTGCGGTATTCGGCGCCAGCAACTTTCCGCTGGCCTTCTCTACCGCCGGCGGCGATACCGCCTCGGCGCTGGCGGCCGGTTGCCCGGTGGTGGTTAAGGCTCATCCCGGGCATATGGCAACCGCAGAGCAGACGGCGCTGGCCATCGTGCGGGCGGTGGAGAAATGCGCCTTGCCCGGCGGGGTGTTCAACATGATTTTTGGTACCGATATCGGTGCCGAACTGGTGCGTCATCCGGCGATTCAGGCGGTGGGATTCACCGGCTCGCTGACGGGAGGAAAAGCGCTACTCCAGCTGGCGCAGCAGCGCCCGCAGCCAATCCCGCTGTTTGCGGAAATGTCGGCGATTAATCCGCTGATTATTCTGCCCCAGGCGCTCGCCGCGCGTGCGGCGTCGCTGGCCAAAGATCTGGTGGCGTCGTTTACCCTTGGCGGCGGGCAATTTTGTACCCGCCCGGGGCTGATTCTGGCGCTCAAGGGCGAAGGGCTGGCGCGCTTTAAAGCCGCGTTATGTGAACAGGTTCAGGCCGCGCCCGCTCAGGTTCTGCTCAACGCGCCGACCCTGCACCACTATCGCGCCGGTGTCGAGACGCTCGACGCCTGTCCGGGTGTGCAGCGGCTGGCCAGCGGTGAAGCGGCCGGCGGCCGGCGGGCGCAGGCGTTGTTGTACCTGGCGACGGCGGAGGCGTTCATGGCACCGGATAGCGTGCTGCAAACCGAGGTGTTTGGCCCGCTGTCGGTGCTGGTGGAAGTGGCGGACGAGGCGCAGATGATGGCGCTGGTGAGTACGCTGCAGGGGCAGTTGACGGCGACGCTGCATGCCGATGCGGACGATCGTCCCCTGGCGACGCGTCTGCTGCCGCTGCTCAGCGATAAAGCCGGGCGGGTGCTGTTTAACGGCTATCCCACCGGCGTGGAAGTGTGCGATGCGATGGTGCACGGCGGCCCCTGGCCGGCCACCACCGACGCGCGCGGCACATCGGTAGGGACCCGGGCGATCGAACGTTTTCTGCGGCCGGTTTGCCTGCAGAACGCCCCTGCCGCGTTGCTGCCGCCGGCCTTGCAGGATGCTAACCCTTTGAACCTGCTGCGCCTGGTGAACGGCCAGTGGACCCGGGAAGCGATTTCCCCCTCATGTTGACGGAAGGGCATCACGATGACTATTCACACTACGCATAACAGTCAAACCCGCGTTGCTGAGTCGGGTAAGTTTAAAAAGCAGTTGACCTTAACCGATCTGACGTTTATTGGCCTGGGGGCGATTTTCGGTTCCGGCTGGCTCTTTGCCGCCAGCCACGTCGCGTCGATTGCCGGGCCCGCCGGGATCGCCTCGTGGGTGATCGGCGGCTTTGCGGTTTTGCTGCTGGGTATCGTTTACTGCGAACTGGGGGCGGCGCTGCCGCGCGCCGGGGGGATTATTCGTTATCCGGTCTTTTCGCACGGTGAGCTGATGGGGTATCTGCTGGGTTTTATTACGCTGATTGCCTTCTCAAGCCTCATTTCTATCGAAATTGTCGCCGCCCGTCAGTATGCCGCCGCCTGGTTCCCGGCGTTGACCCAGCCGGGATCCAGCTCGCCGACCCTGCTGGGCTGGGTGGTGCAGTTCCTGCTGCTGTGCTTTTTCTTTGCTCTTAACTACTACAGCGTCAAAACCTTTGCCCGCTCGAATAACTTTATCAGCGTGCTCAAGTTCCTGGTGCCGCTGCTGGTGGTGATTACCCTGTTCACCTTCTTTAAGCCGGAAAACCTGCATACTCAGGGGATTGCGCCGTTCGGTATGTCCGGAGTAGAAGCGGCGATCAGCGCCGGCGGGATTATCTTTGCCTATCTGGGCCTGACGCCGATTATTTCCGTCGCCAGCGAGGTTCAGCATCCGCAGCGTACGATTCCGGTGGCGCTGATTCTGTCGGTGGTGCTGTCGACCATTATCTACGTGCTGCTGCAGCTGGCGTTTCTCGGCAGTATTCCGACGGAAATGTTAAGCGGCGGCTGGGCGGAAGTGAGTAAACAGTTCTCGCTGCCGTATCGCGATATCGCTATCACCCTCGGTATGGGCTGGCTGGCCTTTATGGTGATTAGCGATGCGATCATCTCCCCGAGCGGTACCGGCAATATTTACATGAACGCGACGCCGCGCGTTATCTACGGCTGGGCGAAAGCCGGAACCTTCTTTAAAGCCTTTACCCACATTGATAAAGAGTCCGGCATTCCGCGTCCGGCGCTGTGGTTGACCTTCGGTCTGTCCATCTTCTGGACGCTGCCGTTCCCCTCCTGGGAGCAGCTGATCAGCGTGGTCTCTGCCGCGCTGGTGTTGAGCTATGCGATCGCGCCGGTGACCGCCGCAGGGCTGCGCCGTAACGCGCCGGATCTGCCGCGTCCCTTCCGCGTGCGGGCGTTCGCGATTATTGGGCCGGTGTCGTTCATGATCTCCGCGCTGATCGTGTACTGGTCCGGCTGGACCACGCTCTCCTGGCTGCTGGGGCTGCAAATCGTCATGTTTGTGGTCTACATCCTGTGCAAAGGTAAAGTGCCGGTACATACCGTCAGCCTGGCGCAACAGGTGAAATCCTCGCTGTGGCTGATCGTCTTCTATGCGCTGATCATGCTTTTTTCCTGGCTGGGCAGTTTTGGTGGTACTAATGAGATACCTCACCCCTGGGATACGGTGCTGGTCGCGGTGATGTCGCTGGCAATTTATTACTGGGGCGCGCGCAGCTGTCTCCCCCAGGCTAATTTTAGCGGAGACGAAGAAGAGTAGAGGAGAAGGTCATGGAAACGGTAACCCTGTCGTTACCCGAAGCTTATGCGCTGGCGATGCGGGCGCTGAGCGCTAATGGATTCAACGAGGATCACGCGGCGGCGGTAGCGCGCAACGTCACCGGTGGGGAGCGCGATGGCTGCGCTTCCCACGGCCTGTGGCGGCTGTTGGGAATCGTTGACACCCTGCGTAAAGGTAAGGTCTCCCCGGATGCCGGGCCGCAGATTGACGACCGGGCGCCGGGGATTGTTCGCGTCGATGCTGGTGGCGCGTTTTCGCTGCTGGCGTTTGAGCGGGCGTTGCCGCTGCTGGTGGAGAAGGCGCGCCGCAGCGGTATCGCCGCGCTGGCCATCAACCGCTGCGTGCATTTTTCGGCGCTGTTTGCCGATATTGAACCGTTAACGGATGCCGGCCTGGTCGGACTGGCCTGTACGCCGGGCCATGCATGGGTGGCGCCTGCGGGCGGCAGCCTGCCGCTGTTTGGCACCAATCCCGTCGCCTTTGGCTGGCCGCGGGGAGATAAGCCGCCGTTTATTTTTGATATGGCCACCAGCGTGGCGGCGCGCGGCGAGATTCAGTTGCATCAACGTGCCGGGAAAGCGTTGCCGGAAGGATGGGGGATTGATAGCCAGGGTCAGCCGACCACGGACGCCGGAGAGGTGCTGGCCGGGGCGATGCTGACCTTTGGCGGCTACAAAGGCTCAGCGCTGGCGGCGATGGTCGAGCTGCTTGCCGGGCCGCTGATTGGCGATATGACCAGCGCGGAATCGCTGGCGTGGGACGGTGGCGCGGGCGGGCTACCCTATGGCGGAGAGCTGATTCTGGCGCTGGATCCGCAGCGGTTCCTCGGCGCGGAGGCTGATGCGCATCTGGCTCGCGCGGAGACGCTGTTTAACAGCATGCAGGCGCAAGGGGCGAGACTCCCGGGCGAACGGCGCTATCTCTGCCGTCAGGAGAGTGAACGCCAGGGCGTCACCATTAGCCGTTCGTTATTTGATGAGATTTCCGCGTTGAGCGAGTAGTTGAGCCGCCTGCGGATTTGTCGCGGCCCGGGCAACGGGAGGGCGGTGGTTTCCCCGGTGGCGCGATGCCTGGCGACGGGAAAATGGGTTTTCTGGCAGCCAGATAAGGCGTCAGCCGCTATCCGGGAACGTCATCAGAACAAGGTGTCCAGCTCCTCGGGCAGGGGGCTCGTCAGCCACCGGCCGCAGGGGGGGCCCTTGTCGAAGGTCAGACACGGATGGCGGTGCCAAACACCACCATGCCGCCGATTTGCATATCGCAGCCCTGACCGGAAACGGCTTACAGCGTCAGGCGCATGGCGCAGCGCGTTTCCGGCGGCAGACCGTGTTCCGTTTCCAGCTCCCTTTTCGCCGCCAGTCCCGCCGGCAGCCTTAGCTCGCTCAGCATTGAAAATCCCAGACGCGTGTAAAACGGCGCGTTCCACGGCACGTCGCGGAAGGTGGTGAGCGTGACCGCCGGATATGCCGCCTGCCGGGCGGTCTTAATGACCTGCTCCAGCATCATGCGGCCAATGCCTCGTCCCTGCCACGCCTGATGAACGGCGATCTCGACGATAAACAGCGCATCATCCAGCGGTTCGCTCAGCAGGAAGCCTATCGGTTGTTCATCGGCCACGGCCAGCAGGCTATGGTCAGTTTCAAGGAACAGCCGGTGGCGCTCGGGGCTTATTACTTCGCTTTCCGCCAGCCAGGCTAGCGCCGGGATCTGGCGAAAAGACTGGGCCGCCGAGCGCTCAATTGCGGGCAGGAGAGGTATGTCGCGCTCTTGAGTCAGGCGTAACGTCGCGGCGGCAGTTATAGTGTTAGTTTTCATCACCTCAGCATAGCAGCCTCCGGGAGAAATGTATGGAGCTTACCGCCGTTTCCGCTACCCAGTTCAGCGTTGCGCAACTCACGACGATCCTCAGCGACTGTTTTGAAGATTACCTGGTGCCGGTTTCGCTGCCGCTGGCGGTGTTCGTTCAGCGCTTCAGCTCTGAGGGGCTGAGCCTGCTTGATTCCTGCGTCTGGCTGGATGGCGAGACGCCGGCGGCAATCGCCATCGTGGCCCGGCGCGGCGATGAGGCGAGGCTGGCGGCCTTTGCGGTGCGTCCGGCCTGGCGTGGAAAAGGCATGGGCCGTCGGCTGATGACACCGCTCATGACCTCGCTACGCGAGCAGGGCGTGCGGCGGATGTGGCTGGAGGTGATCCGCGAAAACTATGCGGCGGTGGCGCTGTACCAGTCGTTAGGCTTTGTTGTACATCATGGGCTATGCGGATTTGTCAGTACCCGGGCAGAGGATGCCGCGGCAGCGGTGCTGGAAGAGGGCGATGTGCTCCCTCTGCTGCGCAGAGCCGGAGCGGAGATCAATGGTCGTCTGCCGTGGCTGATGGACCCGTTTACCTTCGCTACGCTGCCATGCCGGACGCTCACTCTGAATCAGCAGGCTTTTGCGGTGCTGGCAACCTTAACCTCCACGCCGCAGCTACAGTTTTTGTGGGTTGAGCCCTCCGTTCGCGGCCGCGGACTGGCGCATGAGATGCTGAGGGCGTTGGCCCGGCAGTTCCCCGGCCTGAGTACTTCGGTGATCATTCCCGAATCATTTACGCCGCTGTTTAGCGCGGCGGGGTATGCGACCCTGGCGCTAAAGCAGTATGAGATGTGCGTGGAGTTCAGCGGGTAACCGCCTGCCGAATGCTAGCGAATGCGCCCCGGTTCAGGTCATGAGCCGGGGCGGCAGAGTTAACCGTCGCTTTTTACCACTTTAAGATCCACCATGCCGATTCCCAGCTGACGCGGCGCGTGGCCAAGGATATTCCCTTCGTTGGTGGACTGCGGATCCGGCGGGACGATAATCAACGTATCGCTGCGCGACGGGTTGTCGAAATGTAGCGTGGTGGTGGAGACCTCGTTGGCCAGGGTGAGGATCTGTTCGCTGTTGCCCACGCGGACCGGGATCGGTTTATTGGCGTTCGGCCCGTAGGCTTTGGCGGTAATCACCAGATCGAATTTTTCCGGTAGCGGTTCTTTATATTCAATCTTCACTTCGCTGCCGAGCTGGGCGTTGGACCAGCGGCCCCACGATTCCGGGCGGGAAATTCCGCTGAACTGCCTGACCTCTTCCGGCGCGCCGGCAACGTTAAAGACAAAGCTGTCGGCTTTGTAACGAATATCGTTATCGACGATCTTCAGGGTATCGACGTTGCCTTTGTAGCGCTCCATATCGATAACGGTATCTTTAAACGCCGTTTTTCCCTGCCACCGGGGCTTATCAACATGCTGCACCTTCTGTTCGCCGCCGAGCTGGCCCTGGGAAACGCACCAGTCGGTGGAGAGTGCCAGTTCAGAGGACCACAGCTGGCCCATTTTGTAGCAGCGATCGATCCACACGAAGTTATCCCGTGGGGCAAAATCGGCCAGCTGGAAGCGCAGCGGGGCGGAATATTCGCTCTCCGGCAGCGGCTCAACGCGTTTATCGGATACCCGCAGCAGCAGGGGGAGGCGGAAATGGCTGCCGGAGAATGAGACGGTGTTCTTTTGGCTGTCGATGGTGAAGTCTTTCATCTCTTTCGGGAAGTTCCACAGGCGGATGATATCCGGTTTCCATGCCAGCACTTTCTCTTTCATATTCATGAAAATACCGGACAGCGATTGCCCGGACAGGCTGCTGCGGCCCAGACCGATAAAGTTATCGCCGCCAAGGATGTCCAGCACCGTGGCGCCGTTGTCCATGGTATTGCGCTTCACGGCCAGCGTCTCCTGCTGCGGCTGGTCGCCGCGCAGAACAAAGAACAGGTTGCTGCGATCCTGTTTGTTGAGATAGTCCCAGGCGGTGTTTTTCATCGCCAGATGATCGGAAGAGACCACGATGACCGTATTTTTGAAATACGGGGAGGCTTTGATTTTCTCAATCAACGCCGCGATATGCTCCTGACTACAGGTGACCGCGCTAAAGGAGAGGTTCTTTTTCCCGCCGATATCATAGCTTTTACGCTGGCAGGTGCGGGAGATAAAGCCGTCCGGATGGTGGGTGTCGACCGTCAGCGCAAAGAGCGAGAAGCGTTTACCGGATTGAGAAAGCTCTTCGAATTTTTTCCAGGTTTCATCCAGAACGGTGTCATCATAGAAGCCCCAGTCATTGCGGTAAGCGGGGTCGGCAACCGTGCTTTTCAGCTCTTCAGCGCCGTACAGGTAGTCAAAACCGTGGGATTTCAGGAACACATCTTTGCCGGCGAAACGCAGGTTGGCGCCCTGCACGAAATAGTTTTCATAGCCGGAGTTTTTCAGAATGTCGCCGAGGCAGATATTCTGCGGGAAGAAGCTGGAGACCGAGGCGGAGGCGTTGCCTTCAAACGGCGCAAACAGCGGAATGCCGCACTGGGAAGCCACCATGCCGGCGATGGTGTAATCGGTACCCGGAAGCTGGGTGGTGTTGCTGAAATCGAGTCCTTCGTTTTTTAGTTTGCCGAGTTCGGGCGTCAGGTCGGGAAAGGCGTCGTTATCAAAATAGGTGCGTTCGAGGCTTTCCCCGTAGATATAGACCAGGTTCAGCTTCGGGTTCGGAATGCTCTTCGCCGGCTCTTTGTAATAGGCGATAAAATCGGGATCGCCGTCGCGGGACTGCGATTTGACCAGTTCGCTGATTTGACGAAACGCCGGGCTGGCATCCACGGAGGCCAGCGCCAGCACCAGCGCCAGCAGGCTGTAGCCGAAGTGATGAGGATGATGGCGGCGACGGCGCAACACCCATCCCAGCGCGCTGAATACGGTCACCAGCGCCGCCACCAGCCCGACGCCGGGAAGAATATATTTACTGACGCCGGCCCCGGTCAGGCTGTTGGTCAACGTATAGAGGACCGCGTCGTTAATACCGTCCCCGGTGAAGTAGTCGCTGGCATAGAGGGTAATATTAAGAACCACAAACAGCCCCAGCACCGTTAACGTGGCGGCAAACCACCAGGTGTTACGACCGGCTTTTAAGGCATAAATCACCACCGAGGTGAGGAACAAGGCGATGGATAACAACTCTGACACAATTCATCCTCATTAGCGCCAGTTGACCGCTGGCAGGATAGACTATTTTCCACGCTACACTGTAATTGCAGTGCCATATGGCTGCAATTGTAGAGTCATGAAACTGTGCAGTAGTTCAGAATTGGTTTAGAAATGGTCATTTTTGATCGGGGTCACATCCCTCAACCACGGGATTGTGTGCTGAAGAATGACGAAAATCATGGCTGCGGCCGCGTTAACAGCGCTAAGGCAGTAAACGCGGCGTCAGTGAAAAAAATCAGGAGAGGAAGTTAACGCCCTGTTTTAAGACCAGATCGCAGGCTTTGGTTTTTACTTTCTCCGCCAGCGGGCTGCTGCCGAGCGTGTTGAGGTTCAGCTGCTGACCGCTATTATTGCTCAGAAGCCCCTGCAACCCTTCCAGATAGCTGGTGTCCTCTTTCTGTTTTTCCGGCGTGCTGAGGCCGAGTTTATCCAGAACCTGATTTTTGACGTTTTCCGTGTTGGTGACCGAGGCCAGTTTTTGTTTGGCACAGTAGGACATAATCCCGGCGGCATTGTTCATGCTGCTGGCGGTCAGGGACTGATTGCCGCCGTTCAGCAGGCTGGTCAGCGAGGACATCGACAGGGCGCCGCTTTCCTGAGAGCCGCTCTGGCTGCTAAGCTGGCTGGCGGCGCTGGAGAGGGAGTCCTGCCAGGAAGCCGCGTGGGCGCCGGCGGTAAAAAATACGCCGGCAATCAAGGTCGTGCGGAATAAGAGTTTTGCAGATTTCATCAGTGTACTCATCATGGTTACTTAAGCATTTCTGCAGTATAACCCCGGCAGGGTTCGGAAATATCTCAATACTCTTTGCCGGTGACCCGATGACGATAGCTGTCCCAGTTGAAGATGACCCACAGGCTGTTGCCAAGACGCATACGATCCATGACGCGCTCGCCGAGCAGCTTGTTCATCTCGTCCATGTTGCTGTTGGTCAGCATCCCGGTCGGGCGCTTTGAGGAGGATCGGCGATCGACGATCTGGTTGATGATCACTTTTTCGTAGCGCGACTCCGTCTGCATCCCGATCTCATCGATCACCAGCAGATCGACCTTGCTCAGATCGTTAAGGAGCTGTTCTTCGCTGGTTTCCCGATTGCCAAACGTCTCTTTCATCGCCGACATAATATCAGCGACGGTGATGATCAATACCGATTTCCCGCGTAGCAGCAACTCGTTGCAAATGGCGGCAGCCAGATGGTTTTTGCCGGTGCCGGGTTTGCCGGAAAAGATGAAACTGGCGATGTTGCCATCAAACTCTTCAACGTACTGGCGTGCCCTGGACAGCGCGTTCATCTGGCCTTCGCACTCGACCCGGTAGTTTTCAAACGAACAGTTCTGGTGCAGCGGACGGATGCCGGAGCGGTTAAACGTCCGCTGCATTTTCATGGCGCGGTTTTCGCGCTCCAGCGCTTCAGAACGCAGTTTGCCCTGCTCTTTTTGCCAGGCCAGCAGCTCTTCGCCGGTTTTAAACGCCGGTTCGACATGGGCTGGCATCATTTTTTGCAGACGCTTCATCAGGTCGCCAACGTTTTTCATGCTCATCCTCTGAAACCTCGTGGAATATGGCTATCCGGTTCGCTGACCGTATTCACATCGCGCCGCGGCTGGCCGCCGTTGCTGGCCCGGCCGATCTGTACGCTGCGCGCCAGCTTTTGCTGCCATTGCACATGATGAAAGACTTTGCCTTCCGCCTGCCAGTAGGCGACAAACGCCGCCAGCTCTTCCGGCGTCACCGGTTGGCTGAGGGCGATGCCCCAGAGCGCGGCCATGCGCTGGAAATCCGCGTCCGGCTGCCAGTCGGCATACATGGCGAATTTCCCCACGGGGATAGCGGTTGGCGCTGCGCTGGGTTCGTCGAAAAACTGCGTATCGAGCGCAACATCGCTGCCGGGGCGAGCCAGTTTTGCTTCCAGTTCCAACAGTTGCGCCAGGCGTTCCGGCGTGAGCGCGTAAAACGCTGGGGCATTGTTGGCAAAAACGGCAACCGCGCCGCTGGCCGATTTTGCGAGAACGGCCGCGTGGTCCTGAATAAAATCATCCAGGCCGCTAAAATCGGTGGTTAATATTCGCGAAGACATAACACTATCTCAATTCTGAACAACAATAGAGAGGGGTCATCGCCCCCGGATACCTGTCGTCTTTCAGGCGCTTTATTGCTGACTACGGGCGTTAATCCGACCCGCTGGCTTCAGGCAGCGTATCGGGATCGCCTCTGCTGTCGCAGTAAAGCAAACTGAAATCCATTGGCTATAGTAGCACAGCGTCGGGCCAAATCCCTGCTATACCCGTGGGCGCTTACGGTACAGCCAGAGACCCGGAATGGAAAGACCGATAGAGAGGGCGCCAACGATGGAGGAGGCCTTGAGGAAATTACTCAGCAGCATGATCATCATCTCTTCCGAGTAGCCAAAATGGCTGATTTTCACCGCCGAGATCATTGCCGTATAGGCGGAAATTCCGGGGAACATCGGGATCACGGCCGCGACGGTGAAAATTTTGGGATGCGCCAGGTACCAGCGGGACCATTGAATGCCGATGCTGCCAACCAGCAGAGCGGCGAGGAACGTTGCCCACTCAATATTGAACCCTGCGGTCATCATCACCATGCGCGAACCGTGGCCGATTGCTCCCAGCAGCGCACACCAGCGCAGCGCGCGCTGCGGTACGTTAAACACCATAGCAAACCCGGCGGCCGGAATGGCCGACAGCGCCATATCCTGAAGCAGCGTGAACAGATACGAAATTATGCCCATCCGCGTAGCCCCCACATGGTCATTGCCATCACCACGCCAATACAGGTGGCCAGCGTCAGCAGGCTGGCCAGCGCCCAGCGCGCCAGGCCGGTATTGATATGCCCTTTAAACATATCCGCAACGGCGTTAATCAGAGGGAAGCCGGGCACCAGCAGCAGCACGCTGGCGGCCATCGCCACCGTTGACGTGTTGGTAAAGGCGGGAAGGCGCAGCATCAACCCGGAGATGGTGGTGGCGACAAAGGCGGTGATACAGAAGTTTATCTGCGGATGCATCGAGCGATGGGTCAGGAGCTGGCGAATATACATGGCGATAGTGCTGGCGCAGAAGGTGACCAGCGCACCGTCCCAGCCGCCGTTGTTGAGCTTGCAGAAACAGGCGCAGGAGAGTCCCACCATCAGAACCACCAGCCAGCGCGGATAGCGCAGCGGCTTAATCTGCGTAAAGCGCTTCTCCACATCTTTATAATCCAGCAGCTTATGCTCGGCCATAATCACAATATGCTGCACTTCCGTCACTACGTGCATATTGATGCCGCGATCGACGTTTTTACGCGTAGAGGTCAGGCACTCGCCGTCTTTAATCGTCGTGAGCACAATTGCATTCGAGGAGATGGCGCTTTCAACGCTGTCCATACCGAGCGCCCGCCCCAGACGAGTCGAGAGCTCCTCAACCAGCGCGCTCTCTGCGCCATGCTGTAACAAGAAAAGTCCACACTGAATACATAGTCGCGTAATTGTGCGCTGAACTGCCCGATCTGCTTGCATAAGTACCCGCTGTCCGTCACATCCGATGCCGTCATGTCTGTTGATACTTTAACCTGAACTCGCGCTTTCTCTGAGGGGGAGCGGATCAAACAATGCGCAAAAAGTCTCCGCAGGCGGCCGAAATAGAATTTGAACTCCGCCACACTTCTTTAAAACTGTTGAAAAGTGCATTTTTTGCACGGATTTTTGCCTTCTTTTTCTCGCCCGGGTTATCAAAAATGCAGGAGGGAACTTTTATTAAACAAAAAACAAACAAATAATTAACCGCTGAGAGTGAGACAATCCTATGAAAACACAGGTCGCGATTATCGGGGCTGGCCCCTCCGGGCTGCTACTGGGGCAACTGTTGCATCGTGCCGGGATCGAAACCGTTATTCTCGAGCGGCAAACGCCGGAATATGTGCTGGGGCGTATCCGGGCGGGGATTCTGGAAAGCGGCACCGTCGGTCTACTGCGAGAGGCCGGAGTATCGCAGCGCATGGATGCAGAGGGGCTGGTGCATCATGGGGTTGAGTTTTTATTTGAGGGGCAGCGGGTACCGGTTGCGCTGACGGAGCTGACCGGTGGAAAAAGCGTGATGGTATACGGCCAGACCGAAGTGACCCGGGATTTAATGGCGGCTCGGGCTGACTGCGGCGCACCGATCATTTATGGCGTCAGCGAGGTGATGATTCAGGATGCGAAGAGCGATCGGCCGTCAGTCTCCTTCGTCAGCGGCGGGGAAATCTGCCGCCTGGAGTGTGATTTTATCGCCGGTTGCGATGGTTTTCACGGTGTCTCGCGACAAAGCATCCCGCGTGAGATTCTTAAAGAGTATGAAAGCGTCTGGCCGTTTGGCTGGCTGGGTCTGTTGTCAGACACGCCGCCGGTTAACCCGGAGCTGATTTATGCTCACCATGAACGGGGATTTGTTTTATGTAGTCAGCGCTCACTAACAAGAAGCCGCTACTATTTGCAGGTGCCGCTGAGCGACAAGGTTGACGCATGGTCGGACCAACGTTTCTGGGACGAGCTGAAGCGCCGCCTGCCGGATGAGCTGTCTGGCAAGTTAGTGACTGGTCACTCACTTGAGAAAAGTATTGCGCCGCTGCGCAGCTACGTGGTGGAGCCGATGCAGTACGGGCGGCTGTTCCTGGTGGGCGATGCGGCGCATATCGTGCCGCCGACCGGAGCAAAAGGGCTGAATCTGGCCGCTTCCGATGTGAACTATTTGTGGCGCATTCTGCGGGAGTATTATCACCGCGGCCGCACCGATCTGCTGGCGAGCTATTCTCGTTTTGCTCTTGATCGGGTGTGGAAAGGGGAGCGGTTCAGCTGGTTCATGACTCGCCTGCTGCATGATTTTCCGCAGCAAAGCGAGTTCGATAAAAAAATGCAGGCGGCAGACCGTCGCTATTACCTCGGATCGCGCGCCGGGTTGACCACCATAGCAGAAAACTATGTGGGTTTGCCCATGGAGCGAGTGGCGTAGGGAATCAACAGCTGGAGTTGTCATGCAGGACACCAATACCGTTCCCGTTTTTAAATTGTATGGCGAAGAGCGCGACTGGCCCACGCCCGATCTCCTGCACTGCGAGTCGATTGTGCAGCGCAGCAGCCTGTATGAGTGGCATATCCGCATGCATCAGCATGCGGAGATGGTGCAGTTGCTCTATTTACATAAAGGCAGGGCGGAGATCGAAATTGAAGGGACAACTACCGTGATGACCGAATCCTGTATTCAGGTGGTACCGGCGTTGTGCATTCATGGGTTTCGTTTTTCACCCGGCACTCAGGGTTATGTTCTGTCGCTGGCGCTGCCGCTGCTCAGCCATTTTGAACGCCAGTTTGGCCGTCAGCTTGATGTTCTCGCTCAGCCGCAGTGCGTGCCCGTAAAGCACTCCCGCGGGCATATCCGCGCGCTGTTTACGGCACTACGGGAAGAGTATTGCGAAGAGCTGGACGCCCGGGAAATGATGCTGCACTCGCTCTTAGGCGCGCTGCTGGTTTGGCTGAACCGGCAGTGCCTCCCGACGTCGGTCGCCGAAGGGAAAGCGGAACGAAAGCGCAGCGTCATGCGTCATTTCTCTCGCCTTATTGAAAGCCATTACCGGGAACATCTGCCGCTGGCAGAATATGCCCGCCAGGTTGGGCTGTCGGCGACGCACCTCAATTATTTGTGCCGTGAATTTCATGGCTGCAGTGCTCTGGGTGTTTTGCACCAAAGACTGATGCTGGAGGCGCGGCGTAATTTGCAATATACCACGATGACTGTGACTCAACTTTCTGATTACTTAGGGTTTTCAGATGCAACTTATTTTTCCCGTTTTTTTCGTCGCTATAGCGGCGTGTCGCCAAAAACATTCAGGAATGAAATTAAATAAACTCTGATGTGATAGGTTTGCGTAATTCTTTCTAAAGTCTGCTTTCATTTTTTCTAATTTATTGTTGCTCTTTATGTATGCTAATGTCGTTTATTGCGAAGGCCAGCAATGCAATTCCCCACTCTAACATTTGGTACAGAGCGTAGGGCCGAAACGTTCGCCAGGGGTGACACAGATTCACCTGGCAAAATAATATTATGGTTGCCAGGGGGCCATCTGTTTTATGCCAGACGTGAATCTTCTACAGAAAACGGAGGATTTATGTTACCAGGACATGATCAGTACGGCATCATCATCAGCAAACTTCCGGTTATGCAGTCCGGTTTAAAAACAATCACCAGTGAATGTCTCCCCGACTATATATTCAGCCGCTGCCGTTCGCCGGAGGAACTCACGCTAACCGAACTGGGTCGAACCCGGCTGGTCATTGTCGACCTGTCCGGCGATCCCGGACAGCCTCAGGAAGTTTGTGAATATTATTGTTTTTTAATGGCTCAGTATAAAGATATTCACTGGGTTTATATTATCGGGCGCGCCAGCGATCGCGAGGCTCAGATATTTTTAGCTCGCGATAACAGTACATTAGTTTCCGACACGGCGCCGGTGGCACGTTTAGGTGCAGCGATATGCACGGGAGGAGCGAGGCGCCCGGAGGAGTCGTCTGCCTCCAGTGCTAAAGCGACTTTTCTCAATACGCAAACCGATACGGTGTCGATGAGCCCGGAGATGGTAAGCACTTTGACTTTATCCGAGCGCAAGGTTTTACGGCTGCTGGCAAAGGGCTGGGAAATTAATCAAATAGCCTTCTTATTGAAAAAAAGTAATAAAACGATTAGCGCGCAAAAGAATAGCGCCATGCGCCGTTTATCCTTGAATGGCAATGCGCAGATGTATGCCTGGATTAATAGCGAACAAGGGATGAAAGAGTTAAATATATCCTCAGAATATGGAGAGTCGCAGGAATGGAGAAGCGTAACGAAGCGCAACGCATTGCTGTCATCGAACAGTGCGTGATGACCGAGACGGCGCTTCGTTTTATCTTAAACGATCGTTATAACGAAAATAGTGGCGTTCATTTTTTCAAAGATATTCAGTCATTGACGCAAACGATGAATATCAGGCATGTCACTGCGATTATTTTTTCACTTTCCGGTCATCGTCAACTGCGACTGGAAAGTTTACTTTTTTTTCAGGAGGCTGCTTATACCCATCCGAATATTCTGCGAATTATTCTGGCGAATAGCGGAGAAGAGCGTGACTTAATTACTCAACTGGTGCCATTTCACCTGCACGGCGTGTTAAATAAATCCTGCGGTCGTGAAACGTTGCAGGAGCAGCTATTTCAGCTACTTGAGCAGCAACTCGCCCCTCTTAACGAACCAGCCAGCCGCAAGGCGCTATACGGTCATCGCCTCAGTTCAATCGAGCAAACAATCCTTCGCTATATCGCCTGCGGCCATTCATTGTCAGAGATAGCGGTTCAGCTGGACCGGAATATCAAAACCATTCATGCCCACAAATACAATGCGATGGCCAGGCTGGGCATCAGCTCAGCTCTCGGTCTGCTGAGCGCAGCCGATATTCTGATCCATCTCCCGCCGCCGTGCGGCGGAGATGCTGCGGAGGCAGGGATAGCGTAGCTGTGCTTCAGGGATTCTACTGGCAAACATCAATCCAGGTGGCTTCGGTCAACTGCGCCATTCTGTCCGGTGAAATGCGTACTGCGCTATGGATAGCGCCTGCGGCCGGTAAGACTTCCGGGTACTGTTTTAGCGAAATATCGCAGTAGATCGCCAGCGGATTTTCCAGCCCGAAAGGGCACACGCCGCCCACCGGATGCCCGGTCAATATCACCACCTCGTCACTGCTGAGCATGCGCGCTTTCGCGCCAAATGCGTCCTTCAGTTTTTTATTATCCAGCCGGGCGTTGCCGCTGGCGACGACAAGGATGACCTGTTCTTTCACTTTTAATGAAAGGGTCTTGGCGATTTGCCCAGGTTCGACATGATGCGCGGCGGCTGCCTGGGCAACGGTGGCCGTACTTTGATTCAGTTCGATGATGTCGATATCGGGGGCATGTTCGGCAAAAAACTGCCGCACGGACTGCAGGCTCATTGGGATCTCCTGATTAATGACCGATTTAATCTGTCACAAGCCCGGGGGAGTGTAAATATTGTTGATTGAGAATCAGGAATTATTCCAATTTCTGGATCTTCTTCACAATCACCGTAACCGGTTACTGTAACCGGTTGCTGTTCTGCTCGCTCAGATGAATACTGGATGGGTAACTTCCCTGTATCACATATAACAAAGAGCCGTGTATGAATCGTGCTGACTTGAACAGTATAGAGAATGGAATGGCCGGCGTGGTTGTCCGTTCACAGAACAACTTTCATCACAACGGCAGAATAATCGTTGTTGGGCCAGTATCTAAAGCCTGTCAGGAGGGCTGCTATGTCTGCTAACCATGCTGCGTTTAATCTGATATTTCGCTTTGTAGAAAATTATATAAGCCCTGTCGCCGGGCGAATCTCGTCGCAGCGCCACGTGATGGCTATCCGTGACGGTTTTATCTCGGCGATGCCGTTTATGATTGTCGGGTCATTCCTGCTGGTCTTTGCCTACCCGCCGTTTTCGCCAGATACGACCTGGGGGTTTGCGCGCGCCTGGCTGGATTTGGCGAAAGAGTTTGAAGGGCGGATTCTGACGCCGTTCGATATGACGATGGGCATTATGTCTATCTACATTTGTGCCGCGATCTCTTATAACCTCGGCAAGCACTATGAGAAGACCAATCAGCTCGATCCCTTTATGTGCAGCATGTTGTCCATTATGGCTTTTCTGCTGGTGGCAGCGCCAAAAACGAACGGCACCCTGCCGGTCGACAGCCTCGGCGGCACGGGGATTTTTACGGCGATTCTGGTGGCCGTGTACTGCGTTGAAATGATGCGTTTCCTGAAGGCGCACAATATCGGTATTCGCCTGCCGGATCAGGTGCCGCCGATGATCAAAAACTCCTTTGATCTGCTCATTCCGGTACTGGTGGTGGTGCTGACGCTCTATCCGCTCAGCCTGTTTATTCAGCACCATTTTGACATGCTTATTCCGCAGGCCATCATGGCCATCTTTAAACCCCTGGTATCCGCAGCGGACTCGCTGCCGGCGATTTTACTGGCGGTGCTGATCGGCCATTTGCTGTGGTTCGCCGGGATCCACGGCGCGGCGATTGTCTCTGGCATGCTGCAAATGTTCTGGCTGACTAACCTCGGGATGAACCAGCAGGCGCTGGCTCAGGGCGCGCCGCTGCCGCATATCTTTATGGAGGCGTTCTGGACCTTCTTTATTGTTATCGGGGGGTCTGGCGCCACAATGGGACTGGTCTTCTGCTACCTGCGCAGTCGGTCGGCGCATTTGCGTTCAATCGGTCGACTGAGCGTCGTGCCAAGCCTGTTTAATATTAATGAGCCGGTTATTTTCGGCACCCCTATCGTCATGAACCCGGTCTTCTTTATTCCGTTCCTGCTGGCGCCGATGGTTAACGCCATATTGGCCTGGGCGGCGATGAAGCTGGATCTGATTGGGCGAGTGATTTCAGTTGTACCGTGGACGGCTCCGGCGCCAATTGGCGGCGCGTGGGCATTGGGCTGGGATTTCCGGGCGGCAATACTGGTGGTTATTCTGGCCTGCGTCTCGGCGATTATCTACTTCCCGTTCTTTAAGGTATATGAGAAACAGCTGCTGGCGCAGGAGGCTGAAGAAGCTCAGCGCATGGAAGAAGAGAGCCAACAGACAGCATAAGATAACCGGCGGGCGGTCCGCATGCCGCCCGCCGTGAATGGCATTATTTCAGCGTGCAGTCCCCGCACTGATGAACGTCTGGCAGACGATTACGTTGACAGCAGGTGCGGCGCACCAGCAATCCTTCGCGTAAAATCACCGTTCGCCACAGCGGATTGTCCTGGCCATCGGCAAACTGCTTTTCAAAGAAGCAGTGTTGACGCAGGGCTGTAACCTGCTCGTCACCCAGCAGCGCTTTCATTTCCCCCAGATACCAGTTGATCAGATAGCCGGTATTGCTCCAGATAAGCTTGCCATTGATATCTCCGGTTGCTTCCAGCGCCTGTACCACCGGCAGCAGGGCGTTGGTCACCAGCGTTTCCATACGCGTTTGCGGCGAATGGCTTCTGGCGGAGGAGTCTGCCTTGACATCGATCCAGAAGCAGGCCGCGCGGCCCGTTTCGTGAAATTCAACGCGAAAACGCTCCGGCGCGACGCTGATAGCGGTCTCTTCACTGAGCAGCGCCAGCATCAGCGGCGGCACCAGCAGGCCGATGTACCATTGCGCCCAAAGTGAGAGCAGCGGCTTTTGTTCACGCGGCATCGTCGGCTGGTTGCGATAGATATGATCGGACCAGGTGGCCAGCAGAGAGCTGAGTACCGTGGGCGCAGACCATTCAGCGAGCGTCAATGCGCATGGCGGGGCCTCTTCATCCAGGCGAAGAAAATCCAGCAGATGAGGACGAAGGGTGGTGATTTTTTCCCGAATCGCATTCGCCAACGCATCTTTGGCCGGCAGCAGCGGAGCCTGCCAGATGATGTCGATGTCATTGCGGAATGAAGCAGAACGGTAAACCATCAAATCGCCAGATATGAATCTAAATGAGAATGATTAGTGATACTAGTTAGTTGTCCGGGCGATGGCAAGATATTTGTCTGCGCCGCGTGCGCTGTACCATGCGGCGGCGGGGCGGGATCAGCTGGCGAGAATAATGTTGCGGCCCTGGCCTTTGGCTTCGTAGAGCGCCGTATCGGCTCTTTTCAGGGCGCCATCGATATCGGAATCCATGAGAGGCGTCATGCCAATACTGATGGTGACATTGGTGGCGACGCTTTCATTAAACATATGAGGAATTTTCAAATCGTAGACCTGCTGGCGGATACGCTCTGCGGCCAGAGAAGCCGCTTCCGTGGTGCTGTTTGTTAACAGCACCATAAACTCTTCACCACCAAAGCGCGCGACAATATCACGCGATCGTACGGCATTGCGAATCGCGGCGGAGACCTGAATCAATGCCTGATCGCCCATCATATGGCCATAGTGGTCGTTGTAGGCTTTAAAGTGGTCAATATCCAGCAGCAGTACATGATGGTCACTGTCACTCACCGCCAGAAGGGTATCCAGGCGATTCTGCAGGCCGCGCCGGTTATATAAGCCGGTGAGAGGGTCCAGCATACTCAGATCGTTCAGGGTGTTGCGTTCCTGCAGTAATTTATCCATCAGCCCCTGGGTAAAGGCATCGCTGCGTTTTTGAATGATGTTTTGCAACGTAATGCCGGCAATGGGGAGCGTGAGACAATACAACATACGTAACCACTGTTCACCTTCGGCAAGGAACAGACAGGCGATAAATGTGGGTAAAGAGTGCAGGGTAAAGGCAGTGATATTATTGGGGAATGCAATAGCGCCAATAAACAATATGCTTAATAGCGCAATGACCAGAAAGTTAAAATGAGGCGCTGGCAGTAACAATGCTTTTTCCGTTATATGCGAGGCCCACAGCACACCAAATATCAGAGAAATAAAAGGAATATTTATTTTGCGCTGTGAAAACTTCCAGTGCCATAGCGCCAGGGCGGCGCTGAGAATAACGATCAGGACGCAGGGAAGGGTAAAGCTGACAGGGGTATACAGCGGACTGACTAGCGAGAAAACCGCAGAAATAAAAGTCAGCAGCAAAAAGAGCCGTAAGGAATATTGATATTTTTTGTCATAATGTTTTTGCCAGGATTGTGCAGTCATATTGGGCGTGTCGTTATTAGTCATTAAATTTCAAAATGATGGCTGCCAAAAATGAACGATAAAAAGCACTGCACACAGTGCGGTTTTTGCGAAATAATCAAATATTTTAATACATTAGTACGGCGCGTTTAATTTATCACCTTCACCGATCTATGTCATCAGGCCGAACGTAAAGAACGAAATATCCTGACAGGCAAAACATGACAAATGATAAAGGCTATCATATGATATTGGTTATCATTATCGATTGGAAAGGTGAGAACATGTTGCAGCGAGCTTTGGGCAGTGGATGGGCAGTGCTGTTGCCTGGGATACTGGTTGCTGCACTGGGAGGGGCTGGTCTGTCGGTAGATGCCTGGCGTGGGCTGGTTACGGTCGGGCTATTGATGACGGCATTGATGATCTGGCACCGGCGCTTACGGCATTTCGTACTGTTACCGTCATGCGTGGCGTTAATCAGTGGAATCATGCTGATGGCGTTGAATTTGAAACTGATGGGGTAATACAGAGAAGGGTAAGAATATTGGTGCGAGGGGGGGGACTTGAACCCCCACGTCCGTAAGGACACTAACACCTGAAGCTAGCGCGTCTACCAATTCCGCCACCTTCGCACAGTATTCTTAATTTTTGATATCGCCTCGTTGGTGCGAGGGGGGGGACTTGAACCCCCACGTCCGTAAGAACACTAACACCTGAAGCTAGCGCGTCTACCAATTCCGCCACCTTCGCACAGTGCGAGCGATATCTGCGTGGTTTATGGTGCGAGGGGGGGGACTTGAACCCCCACGTCCGTAAGGACACTAACACCTGAAGCTAGCGCGTCTACCAATTCCGCCACCTTCGCATACCATCGACACTATGAAAGTATCGTTACCACGGAGGCGCATTCTAGTGGTTTTCAGCTATTCGTCAATAGTTAATTGTGTGGCCTGGATTGATTGTTGCAAAAATGGTCGAATTTGCGGAGGGAGAACCGGCGGCGGGGTTGCCCTGCCGCCGGAGAAGACAAAAAATTATTTTTTCGCCTGACGGGTCATGACGGTACGGTAAACCTTAAAGCGACCGGTTTGGGCAATCACTTCATGGAAGCCGAAGACTTCATCCAGCACATCCGGATACGGCAGGAAGGCGTTGGCGACAATACGCAGCTCCCCGCCGCTGTTCAGATGACGGACCGCGCCGCGAATCAGCGTTTGCGCAGCTTCCTGGCTGGTCTGCAGGCCATCATGGAACGGTGGGTTGGAGATAATCATGTCGAAGCGACCGTTCACTTCGGAGAACACATTGCTGGCGAACACGTCACCTTCAATGCCGTTGGCGGCGAGCGTTGCGCGGCTCGCTTCGACCGCTGGCGCGCTGACGTCGCAGAGCGTCAGGCGGACCTTCGGCGAGTGGCTGGCCAGTACGGTCGCCAGCACGCCTGCGCCGCAGCCAACATCGAGCACTTTACCTTTGGTGTGCGGCGTCAGCGTTGAGAGCAGCAGCTGGCTGCCAATGTCCAGTCCGTCACGGCTGAATACGCCTGGCAGCGTTTTAATGGTCAGATTTTCCAGCGCGTATTCGCCCCAGTACTGCTGCGGATCGAACGTCGGCTGTTTTTCCAGACGCCCGTGATACAGCCCGCAGCGACGTGCGCTGTCCACTTTCGTCAGGGGGACATATTCGGCCAGCATCTGTTCGGCGCTGCGAACGCCGCTGCGGTTTTCACCGACGACGAAAACGTCAATCCCGACCGGCAGCAACGACAGCAGGTTCATCAATTGAAACTGCGCTTCCGGTTTGTTCTTTGGCCAGTAGTAAATCAGCGTATCGCAATCGGCAACGTCGCTGGCTTCGGCTACCAGACTAAAACGTACGTTTTCGCCCATCTGGCCGTTCAGGGCTTGCCAGTGGTGAAACTGTTGGGTGTGGGCGCGGCTGGCCGCGGTGTCCAGACGTGCGGGCAGGTCATCCTGCAGGTCACCGGCAAACAGAACGCGTGCGGGTTCGAAATCATCACTGTGGCGCAGCAAGACTTCACTTGCCGGGGTAAAAGCAGACATGAAACACTCCTTCATTAAGACTGGCGCCGATTATACACGTTATCCAGAATGCTGCCTCTTTGTTGGCGCTGCTGGGGCCGCCTGCGCGCGGATAACGCGATACACCTCATCTCTGACCGAGCGACAGGCACGTCGTACGTAGTTTGTTGGCGCAGATAAGCGGGATTTGCTATATTGCGCGCTTAATTAACAGGAGTGTTTCGCTATGACTTCCCGACGAGAGTGGCAATTACAGCAGCTGGGTATCACCCGGTGGTCGCTGCGTCGCCCCGGGGTGTTACAGGGTGAAATCGCTATCTCGCTTCCTGGGCATATTCGTTTGGTGATGGTGGCGGAAAACCCGCCGTCGCTGACTGAACCGCTCGCCAGAGATATTCTGTGTGCTCTGGCGCTGTCGCCGGATCAGGTACTGCAGCTCACGCCGGATCGCGTGGCTATGTTGCCGCAGGATAGCCGCTGCAACAGCTGGCGGCTGGGTACTGACGCACCGTTACCGTTGGCGGGCGCGCAGCTTTCGACGCCCGCTTTTGATGAACTCCAGACCAGCGCGCCTGCCCGTATGGCACTCTGGCAACAAATCTGCGCTCATGAACACGATTTCTACCCTCAACACGGCTGATTTGCCCCGTGCATGGCAAATAGAACAACGCGCCCACGCTTTTCCGTGGAGCGAACAAACCTTTGCCAGTAATCAGGGCGAGCGTTATCTGAACCTTCAACTGACGGTTGATGGCGAGATGGCGGCCTTTGCGATTACGCAAATTATCCTCGATGAAGCGACGCTGTTTAACATCGCCGTCGACCCGGCTTTTCAGCGGCGCGGCCTTGGGCGAGCGCTGCTGGAGCAGGTGATTGATGAGGTTGAGAAACGCGGGGTCGTGACGCTGTGGCTGGAAGTGCGTGCGTCGAACGTAGCCGCTCTCGCACTGTACGAGAGCTTAGGTTTTAACGAGGCAACCATTCGTCGTGACTATTATCCCACGGCCGACGGGCGTGAGGATGCGATCATAATGGCGTTGCCAGTCAGTATGTAACAGCCTGTTCGCCAGGCTTTTTTAAGGGTAGGTCTGACGCTGCGATGCTCAGATCTGCTGTAACAAGACGCCTGTAGGGCGGGCAATGACAGGGTGATACGATGAAGTGGGACTGGATTTTCTTTGATGCCGACGAAACGCTGTTTACGTTTGATTCTTTTACCGGTCTGCAGCGAATGTTTCTCGACTATAGCGTGACCTTTAGCGCTGAAGATTTTCAGGACTATCAGGCCGTGAATAAACCACTGTGGGTGGATTATCAGAACGGTACGATCACTTCGCTGCAGCTGCAACATCAGCGTTTTAATAGCTGGGCGGAGCGCCTCAGCGTGCCGCCGGGCGAACTCAACGACGCCTTTATGAATGCGATGGCCGAGATCTGCTCGCCGCTGCCGGGGGCGATATCGCTGCTGAATGCCCTGCAGGGGAAGGTAAAAATGGGGATCATCACCAACGGGTTTACCTCGCTGCAGCAGATCCGTCTGGAACGCACCGGCTTACGCGATCACTTTGATTTATTGATTATTTCTGAAGAGGTCGGCGTGGCGAAGCCGGACGCGCGCATTTTCGAATACGCGCTGGCGCAGGCGGGTCATCCCGATCGTTCCCGCGTACTGATGGTCGGCGATACGGCAGAGTCCGATATCCGCGGCGGGGTGAATGCCGGCCTTGCCACCTGCTGGCTGAACGCTCATCAGCGTGAACTGCCTGCCGATCTTCACCCCGACTGGACGGTGACCTCTTTAAGCGACCTGGAGCAGCTCCTGTGTAAACACTGATTGCCTCCCCCCTATTGATGGGTAAAATAGCCGCAATTTTTCGTATTCCACATGCGTGGCCGGTTGCCGCGTTTACTAAGAAGAATCAATTATGACGTTGTCTCCTTATCTGCAAGAGGTGGCTAAACGCCGCACTTTTGCCATTATCTCTCACCCGGATGCCGGTAAAACGACCATCACCGAGAAGGTATTACTGTTCGGACAGGCGATTCAAACCGCCGGTACCGTGAAAGGCCGTGGTTCGAGCCAGCATGCAAAATCAGACTGGATGGAGATGGAAAAGCAGCGTGGTATCTCCATTACCACGTCGGTGATGCAGTTCCCGTATCACAACAGCCTGGTTAACCTGCTGGATACCCCGGGCCACGAAGACTTCTCCGAAGATACCTACCGTACCCTGACGGCGGTGGACTGCTGTCTGATGGTCATCGATGCGGCAAAAGGCGTTGAAGATCGTACCCGTAAGCTGATGGAAGTGACCCGGCTGCGCGATACGCCGATCCTGACGTTCATGAACAAACTCGACCGTGATATCCGCGATCCGATGGAGCTGCTGGATGAAGTGGAGAACGAGCTGCGTATTGCCTGCGCGCCGATCACCTGGCCGATTGGCTGCGGTAAGCTGTTTAAGGGCGTGTACCATCTCTACAAAGATGAGACCTATCTCTATCAGACCGGTAAGGGCCACACGATTCAGGAAGTGCGGATCGTAAAAGGGTTGAATAACCCGGATCTCGATCTGGCCGTCGGCGAAGATCTGGCGCAGCAGCTGCGTGATGAGCTGGAGCTGGTACAGGGCGCTTCAAACGAGTTTGATAAAGATCTGTTCCTCGCCGGTGAAATCACCCCGGTCTTCTTTGGTACGGCCTTAGGTAACTTCGGCGTGGATCATATGCTGGATGGCCTGGTTGAGTGGGCGCCGGCGCCGATGCCGCGCAAAACCGATACCCGTGAAGTGACGGCGGAAGAAGAGAAATTTACCGGTTTCGTCTTTAAAATTCAGGCCAACATGGATCCGAAACACCGTGACCGCGTGGCCTTTATGCGCGTGGTGTCCGGTAAGTATGAGAAGGGCATGAAGCTGCGTCAGGTCCGTACGGGCAAAGACGTGGTGATTTCCGATGCGCTGACCTTTATGGCCGGCGACCGTTCTCATGTGGAAGAGGCGTGGCCGGGCGATATTATCGGTCTGCACAACCACGGCACGATTCAGATCGGTGATACCTTCACCCAGGGCGAGATGATGAAGTTCACCGGTATCCCGAACTTCGCACCGGAGCTGTTCCGTCGTATTCGCCTGAAGGATCCGCTGAAGCAGAAGCAGCTGCTCAAAGGGCTGGTACAGCTTTCTGAAGAGGGCGCGGTACAGGTCTTCCGTCCGATCGCCAATAACGATCTTATTGTCGGCGCGGTCGGGGTGCTGCAGTTTGATGTGGTCGTGGCTCGTCTGAAGAGTGAATACAACGTGGAAGCGATCTACGAATCGGTGAACGTGGCGACCGCACGTTGGGTGGAATCCACCGACGTGAAAAAATTTGAGGAATTTAAGCGTAAAAACGAAATTCAGCTGGCCCTCGATGGCGGTGATAATCTGACATATATCGCGCCAACGATGGTTAACCTGAACCTGACGCAGGAACGCTATCCTGACGTTCTGTTCCGTAAAACTCGCGAGCACTAATCCCTTCCGGAGCGCGGCTCTCACCGCGCTCCACGCTATTTTGTTGTTGTTTCCTGCGTTATAGAAAGTTCTTAAAGATCCCGTCAGCGTGACTTTTTGTGCATATTTTCCGTCTCTTTCATGACCTTCTACTATATTTAATAAGTAATTTTTAAGATTCTGGCTTAATAAGCTACTTATTTTGCTTTAGCGATATAGAAATAACGAGGACAGAGAGATGACAAGACTAAAGGATGCCGGGACGTTGCTGGCTCTCTTCTTAGGCTCAGCCATGATAAGCGCCTCGGCATATGCAGAAAATCCGCCGGCGAACAGCGCACAATCGGTTGCCTCCAGCGCCGGTCAGGCCGTCGACAGCTCGCTGAACAAAGTTGGCGATTTTATGGATGACAGCACTATCACCGCCAGGGTGAAAGCGGCGCTGATTGACGATAAAAATATTCGCAGCAGCGATATCTCTGTGAAAACCGAGAATAAAGTGGTGACGCTGAGCGGCTCGGTTGACAGTGCGGAGCAAAAAGATCTGGCGGTGAACGCCGCGAAAACGGTCAAAGGCGTGACCACCGTGCATGACCAGTTGAACGTGGTCGCAGAGAAGTCTGCTAGCCTGAAGGGGTACGCAGGCGATACGGCCATTACCAGTCAAGTCAAAGCCAAACTGTTGGCGGATGACATTGTACCGTCGCGAAAGGTCACGGTTGAAACCCGTGCCGGGACCGTACATTTATCCGGAACCGTTGATTCTCGTCAGCAGGCGGATCGCGCGGCAGACATTGCCAAAGCCGTTTCGGGTGTAAAAAACGTAGAAAATAATCTTAGCGTTAAATAAACCCATTCATTTAATAACGTTATTTCTCGTTAACTATTCAACTCTTTGAATTGCGCGTTGAATGACATGCGGGAGGTAAACAAATGAATCCTCTGGCGCTTATTCAGGTCATTTTATCGAGGAACACGGGCATCGCCCGAGCACCAGCAATTCGACGTATGACGAGTTAAGAAAAAGAGCATGACAGGGTTGATTTATGCGCGGCCTGAGCGCGCAGAAAAGCGACCGTTATCCACTATGGTAAGGAGCACATTATGTTTCGATGGGGCATTATTTTTCTGGTCATTGCACTGATTGCCGCCGCGTTAGGATTTGGTAGCCTGGCGGGTACGGCTGCCTGGGCTGCAAAAATCGTCTTTGTCGTCGGTATTATTCTGTTCCTGGTTAGCCTGTTTACCGGGCGCCGGCGCCCATAGAAAGCGGTCTTTCCCTGCCGCGCAGGACGCGAAAGGCGTTTTAATGACATAGCGTTTTACATAAAGCCAGTCCTCAGGACTGGCTTTCGTGGTTTCAGGGGGGTAATAATTGCAGGACGGCGCGGCGGTGGACGCCAGGATTTCAGATCCCTTGCGGGCGGTGAACGTCGCCCGACGGGCCGGGAGCGCTGGGGGGAGACCCTGCCGGATTATTTTGGGCTGGTACAATAAAACATAACAGGAAAGCAGGGTGGGACATCGAATTCCCGTAACGCTTGGCAATATTGCGCCGCTGTCGGTCAAACCATTTCTTCCGGGCAAGCTTGGCCTGGTGTGCGAGGGTGGCGGTCAGCGAGGTATCTTTACCGCCGGGGTACTGGATGAGTTCATGCGCGCGGGATTCAACCCCTTTGACATTATGCTGGGGACATCCGCCGGGGCGCAGAACCTGTCGGCCTACATGTGCAACCAGCAGGGCTACGCCCGCAAGGTCATCACCCGTTACACCACGGCCCGGCAATTTTTCGATCCTATGCGTTTTGTCCGCGGCGGCAATCTTATCGACCTTGACTGGCTGGTGGAGACCACGGCGCAAAAAATGCCGCTGGCGATGAGCTATGCGGAAGAGCAGTTCGCTCTGGGGAAAGAGCTGTGGATGTGCGCCTGCCGGGGCGATGATTATACGCCAGACTATTTTGCCCCCACGCAGACCACGTGGCTCGATTTGATCCGCGCTTCCAGCGCGATCCCCGGCTTTTATCGCAGCGGCGTCATGCTGGATGGCATCAGCTATCTGGATGGCGGCGTCAGCGATGCGATTCCCGTACAGGAGGCGGCCCGACGCGGGGCGCAAACCATCGTGGTTATCCGTACGGTGCCTTCACAGATGTTCTATACCCCGCAGTGGTTTAAGCGAATGGAGCGTTGGCTGGGGGAAAGCAGCCTGCAGCCGTTTGTGAACCTGGTCCAGCATCACGAGGCCACCTATCGCACTACCCAACAGTTTATTGAGAAGCCGCCGGGTAAGCTGCGCATCCTGGAAATTTATCCGCAGAAACCGCTTAAAAGTATGGCGCTGGGAAGCCGTCTACCGGCGCTGCTGGAAGACTACAAGACCGGGCGGCAGTGCGGGCGTTATTTCCTGGCGACGGTCGGCAAACTGCTGGCAGACCGTCCACCGCTGGTGCGTCATTTGCCGCGAGTCACGCAGCCGGCCTCGGTTGTGGTGCCGGCGGCTTCCGTCGCCAACGATTCCCATCCGGCCACTTTCGTTACCGCCCCGCAGGCTAATGATGCCAGCTTTGATAACGAGGATCTGGCATGACGTGGACGTTTATCGATACGCATTGTCATTTTGATTTCCCGCCCTTCGCCGGCCATGCGGCCGAGAGTCTTGCCCGGGCGGCGCAAGCCGGGGTGACGCAGATAATTGTCCCGGCCATTGAAGCGGAAAATTTCCCCCGCGTATTAGCGCTGGCGGAGCAGCATGAAGCGATTTATGCCGCCGTAGGACTGCATCCCATTGCGATCGAACGGCATGATGAGCGCAGTCTTGAGCGGTTGGAAGAGTGCCTGCGCCAACGCCACCGAAAGGTGGTCGCCGTGGGGGAGACGGGGCTCGATCTGTATCGTGAAGATCCGCAGTTTGAGCGCCAGAAGAGCATGCTGGAAGCGCAGCTGCGGCTGGCGAAGCGGTACGATCTGCCGGTGATTCTCCACTCCCGCCGTACTCACGATACGCTGGCGATGCTGCTGAAAAAACATGCCTTGCCGAGAACCGGCGTGGTACATGGTTTCGCGGGAAGCCTGCAGCAAGCGGAACGTTTTGTTCAGTCAGGTTATAAAATTGGCGTCGGCGGGACCATAACCTACCCACGTGCCAGTAAAACGCGTGATGTGATGGCGCGTCTGCCGCTATCGGCACTGCTGCTGGAGACGGATGCGCCGGATATGCCGCTCAATGGTTTTCAGGGGCAGCCAAATCGACCCGAGCAGGTGGCCCGCGTCTTTGCCTCGTTATGTGAACTGCGGCAGGAACCTGCGGATGTCATTGCGAATGCGTTGTTAGACAATACGAAAGCGTTGTTCTGTAACCTGTGACGTAGGCGTAGCGCACTGTCAGTGATGACGCTCGTGAGTCCGCCGCGGCTAAGAGGTTGCGGCATCATCGCCGGCAATGGCGTACTGCCTCGCTGCCCGGATCCCCTCCCTTTCACACTCCCTGTAAATGTTATAATTCCATCATCGTCTGTTTTCAGTAACCTGCTTATTTTTCAATGATTATTGCCTGTTTTTCAATTTTTAGCACAATATGCATTCGCTTTTGTCGAGGTGGCTTGTGGTTTTATGTTATTATATTAACATTCCCTTGTGTCTGAGGATTTTGATTATGCTTAAAGTAAACCTGGCGTCTTTCAGCGTAATACCGCAGCCATAAAGGTGATCACTGTCACATTGCAGTAATGCAAATTCTCTATGAGTTTTCATTAACTGTGATGAATGTCGAAGTGTAACGGCGAGGTGATGTTACAATAGTAACAGACTCGCAAGGTGAACAAACTATTGAACCGGCAATAAGCCGTCGGAGTGTAAAATGACTGATTTATCTGCAAGCAGCCTGCGCGCGTTGAAACTGATGGACCTGACCACGCTGAATGACGATGACACCAATGAAAAGGTGATCGCTCTGTGCCATCAGGCAAAAACGCCGGTAGGGAACACAGCGGCTATCTGCATCTATCCGCGCTTTATCCCGATCGCGCGTAAAACGCTGAACGCGCAAGGCACCCCGGATATCCGTATCGCCACGGTCACAAACTTCCCGCATGGTAACGATGATATCGATATCGCGCTGGCGGAAACCCGTGCGGCCATCGCTTACGGCGCGGACGAAGTTGACGTGGTATTCCCGTACCGCGCGCTGATCGCGGGTAACGAGCAGGTTGGATTCGATCTGGTGAAGGCCTGTAAAGAGGCTTGCACGGCGGCCAACGTGCTGTTGAAAGTGATCATCGAAACCGGTGAGCTGAAAGAAGAAGCGTTAATTCGCAAAGCCTCTGAAATTTCTATTAAAGCCGGGGCGGATTTCATCAAAACCTCGACCGGTAAAGTTCCGGTAAACGCGACGCCGGAAAGCGCACGTATCATGCTGGAAGTGATCCGCGATATGGGTGTACAGAAAACCGTTGGCTTTAAGCCTGCGGGCGGCGTCCGCAGCGCTGAAGATGCGCAGCAGTTCCTGGCGATTGCCGATGAACTGTTTGGTGCCGACTGGGCGGATTCTCGCCACTATCGTTTCGGCGCCTCCAGCCTGCTGGCAAGCCTGCTGAAAGCGCTGGGTCACGGCGACGGTAAGAGCGCCAGCAGCTACTAAGGCGTAACGGCGACAAAACCGTAGCCCGGAGGAGGCGCAGCTGCGCCGACCCCGGGAGATTCCCGGCGTCGCGACGCTCGGCCGGGCTACAGGATCTTAGCGCGGGCGCAGACAACGCCGCCCGCCGAATTTGACCTTATTCCTCAGGGGGTTACCTTGTTTCTCGCACAAGAAATTATTCGTAAAAAACGTGATGGCCATGCGCTGAGCGATGACGAAATTCGCTTTTTCATCAACGGGATCCGCGATAACACCGTTTCTGAAGGGCAGATCGCGGCGCTGGCGATGACCATCTTTTTCCACGATATGTCTATGCCAGAACGCGTCTCGTTAACCATGGCAATGCGGGATTCAGGAACCGTTCTGGACTGGAAAAGCCTCAATCTGAATGGCCCGATTGTCGATAAACACTCCACCGGCGGCGTGGGCGATGTGACTTCGCTGATGCTTGGTCCGATGGTCGCCGCCTGCGGCGGCTATGTGCCGATGATCTCCGGGCGCGGCCTCGGTCATACCGGCGGCACCCTCGACAAACTGGAAGCCATTCCAGGTTTCGATATTTTCCCGGATGACGCCCGTTTCCGCGGCATTATTAAAGATGTTGGCGTCGCCATCATTGGGCAGACCAGTTCGCTGGCCCCTGCCGACAAACGTTTCTATGCCACCCGCGATATTACCGCGACGGTGGATTCCATCCCGCTCATCACCGCCTCGATTCTGGCGAAAAAACTGGCGGAAGGCCTGGATGCGCTGGTGATGGACGTCAAAGTAGGCAGCGGCGCCTTTATGCCGACCTACGAACTCTCCGCAGCGCTTGCCGAAGCGATCGTTGGCGTTTCCAACGGTGCCGGCGTGCGTACTACCGCGCTGCTGACCGATATGAACCAGGTGCTGGCATCCAGCGCCGGTAATGCCGTCGAAGTCCGTGAAGCGGTTCGCTTCCTGACCGGCGAATACCGCAATCCGCGTCTGTTTGATGTGACCATGGCGCTGTGCGTGGAAATGCTGATTTCCGGCAAGCTGGCCCAGGATGACGCCGACGCGCGGGCGAAACTGCAGGCGGTGCTGGACAACGGTAAAGCGGCGGAAGTCTTTGGCCGGATGGTTGCCGCGCAAAAAGGGCCGACTGATTTCGTCGAGAACTACGATAACTATCTGCCTACCGCCATGCTGAGCAAAGCGGTCTACGCTGATGGTGAAGGGTTTGTCGCTGAAATGGACACCCGTGCGCTGGGTATGGCGGTGGTGTCGATGGGCGGCGGTCGTCGCCAGGCGTCCGATCCGATTGACTATAGCGTCGGCTTTACCGACATGGCGCGCCTGGGTGACAGCGTTGACGGGCAGCGTCCGCTCGCGGTTATCCATGCCAAAGATGAAGCCAGCTGGCAGGATGCGGCGAAAGCCGTCAAAGCGGCAATTAAACTGGACGATAAGGCGCCGAAAGAAACCCCGACGGTCTATCGCCGAATCACCGAATAACGGTATACTGATCTGATCGCTTTTTTGCAGCGCAAAAGGTACGGAGAATAATATGAAACGTGCATTTATTATGGTGCTGGACTCTTTCGGCATCGGTGCGACTGAAGATGCCGCTCGCTTTGGCGACGTCGGCTCAGACACGATGGGCCACATTGCTGAAGCCTGCGCTAAGGGCGAGGCTGACCATGGCCGTAAAGGCCCACTCAATTTGCCTAATCTGACCCGTCTGGGGCTGGTCAAAGCTCACGAGGGCTCGACCGGTAAGATTGCTGCCGGGATGGACGCCAGTGCGGACGTCATTGGCGCATACGCCTGGGCACATGAGCTCTCTTCCGGTAAAGATACGCCGTCCGGCCACTGGGAAATCGCCGGTGTACCGGTTCTGTTCGAATGGGGCTACTTCAGTGACCATCAGAACAGCTTCCCGCAGGAGCTGCTGGATAAACTGGTTAAACGTGCAAACCTGCCGGGCTACCTCGGTAACTGTCACTCTTCCGGGACGGTGATTCTGGATGAGCTTGGCGAAGAACATATGAAAACCGGCAAGCCGATTTTCTATACCTCCGCTGACTCCGTGTTCCAGATTGCCTGCCACGAAGAGACCTTTGGTCTGGATAAACTCTACGAGCTGTGCGAAATCGCCCGTGAGGAGCTGACTGAAGGTGGCTACAACATTGGCCGCGTTATCGCGCGTCCGTTCGTGGGTGATAAACCGGGCCACTTCCAGCGTACCGGCAACCGTCACGATCTGGCCGTTGAACCGCCTGCGCCGACCGTGTTGCAAAAGCTGGTTGACGAGAAAGGCGGCCACGTGGTTTCCGTTGGGAAAATCGCCGACATCTATGCCAACTGCGGGATCACCAAAAAAGTGAAAGCGACCGGCCTGGATGCGCTGTTTGACGCGACCATCAAAGAGATGAAAGAAGCGGGTGATAAGACCATCGTCTTCACTAACTTCGTGGACTTCGACTCTTCCTGGGGGCATCGTCGCGATATCGCCGGTTATGCTGCGGGTCTGGAACTGTTCGACCGCCGTCTGCCGGAGCTGATGGAGCTGGTGGGTGAAGATGACATTCTGATCCTGACCGCTGACCACGGCTGTGACCCGAGCTGGCAGGGTACTGATCATACGCGTGAGCATATCCCGGTACTGGTCTACGGCCCGAAAGTTAAACCGGGCTCGTTGGGCCACCGTGAAACCTTCGCGGATATCGGCCAGACCCTGGCGAAATACTTTGGTACGTCCGACATGGAATATGGCAAGGCCATGTTCTAAGGTCATTGCCCGGTGGCGCTATGCTGACCGGGCCTGTGGTTTTGTAGGCCGGGTAAGGCGCCGCCGCCGCCCGGCAAAAACAACAATATAAAAGGAACTGAAGATGGCAACTCCTCATATTAATGCAGAAATGGGTGATTTCGCTGACGTCGTGTTGATGCCGGGCGACCCGCTGCGCGCGAAGCACATCGCGGAAACTTTCCTTGAAGACGTGCGCGAAGTGAACAACGTGCGCGGCATGCTGGGCTTCACCGGTACCTATAAAGGCCGCAAGATCTCCGTCATGGGCCACGGCATGGGGATCCCGTCCTGCTCCATCTACACCAAAGAGCTGATCACCGATTTCGGCGTGAAGAAGATTATTCGCGTGGGCTCCTGCGGCGCGGTACGTGCTGATGTCAAACTGCGTGATGTAGTGATTGGCATGGGCGCGTGCACCGACTCCAAAGTTAACCGTCTGCGCTTTAAAGATCATGATTTCGCCGCTATCGCTGACTTCGGCATGGTGCGTAACGCGGTTGATGCTGCAAAAGCGCTGGGCGTTGATGCCCGTGTCGGCAACATCTTCTCCGCAGACCTGTTCTATACCCCGGATCCGTCCATGTTCGATGTGATGGAAAAATACGGCATCCTGGGCGTGGAAATGGAAGCCGCCGGTATCTACGGCGTAGCGGCGGAGTTCGGGGCGAAAGCGCTGACTATCTGCACCGTTTCCGATCATATTCGTACGCATGAGCAAACGACCGCGGCCGAGCGTCAGACGACGTTCAACGATATGATCAAAATCGCGCTGGAATCCGTTCTGCTGGGCGATAAAGAGTAAAGGTTGTATTGCCCGGTGGCGCTGCGCTTACCGGGTCAATCAAACCGTGCGAAATCTGTCGGCCGGATAGGGCGTAAACGCTAGTCTCGCGCTGAGCGGTCAATCAAACCGTGCGGGATCTGTCGGCCGGATAGGGCGTAACCGCTAGTCTCGCGCTGAGCGGTCAATCAAACCGTGCGAAATCTGTAGGCCGGATAGGGCGTAGCCGCCATCCGGCTTTTTTATCAGCGCACCGCGCCGGCAATCCATGCCGACAGCTCCCGCAGCTCTTTCTCCTGCTCCGGGAAATCCACTAATAATGCTTCACACGCCTGCTGCAGCACGTCAGCACGATACGGGCAGCCCTGCAATCGCGTAGCCAGCGTTTCCAGCGGTGCCGGATTCAGGCTATCGGTAAAGACCTGCGCACGGGTGATATGGCCTTTCTCAACGTCAAAGTGCAGCTCAACCCCACCCCAGACGAAGCGCTCATCCAGCAGGTGCGAGAAGGCCGGCGCTTGGCCAAAATTCCATGCCCAGCTGCTCTGGCGGGCGAAGGTTTCGGCAAAGTTCGGCAGATCCGGCGTCTTATCGGGCGAAATCACTTCCGCGGCGACGCGCTCGCCGTAGTAGGCGAAAAAGGCCTCTTCAATCGCCGAGCAGACCTGCTGGTGCGTAATACCCGGCAGCAGCTCAACCAGATTGGCTACGCGGCCGCGTACCGAAGTGATACCTTTCGCCTGTAGCTTCTTTTTATCCGGGTTGAGATAGTTTGCCAGACGACTTAAATCGGCATTCAACAGCAGCGTTCCGTGGTGAAAACCGCGGTCAAGGGTTTCGCGGTAGGCCGAACCGGAGATTTTACGATCGCCTTCGGCAGTTTTGACCACCAGGTCATTGCGCCCGGATGCTTCAGCCGTGACGCCCAGCGCCTCCAGCGCAGCCAGTACAATCCGGGTGGAGACGGTTTTATCGTACTCGGGTTTACCTGCCATGAAGGTAAAGCAGGTGTTGCCGAGATCGTGGAATACCGCGCCGCCGCCGCTGCTGCGGCGGGCCAGGCGGACGTTATCCTCTTCCATCCGGCGGGTGTTGCACTCTTTCCACGGGTTTTGCGCCCGCCCAATGACCACCGTGTCGGCATTGCGCCACAGGAACAGCACGCGCTGGGTGGCGGGCATCTGGCGGAAAATACACTCTTCAACCGCGAGGTTGAACCAGGGATCCGTAGAATCTGAGAGCAGCAGGCGTAGCGTCGACATCAGCGATTTCCTTATTCTGATTCATCTTTGTCTTCGTCCTGCACCGGCTTATTGGCGGTGAGCAGGAAGGGCGATTGCTGCCAGCGGGTGCGCTTGCCCTGCAGCAGCGTGCGGGTCAGCACCACGCCGATAGCCAGTGACAGCAGCAGCATCAGACGTAAAATATTGGTGGTATTATCCACCTGTTTCGCCTCGGTGGCTAACGTATGGGTATCCAGCGTCAGGCGCAGGTAGCCCAGCGGCCCGTTTTTACCCTGAATCGGCTCTACGATCTGCTGATTGAAGTAACCGCCCGCTTTTTTGCCGTCCAGCGCCAGCCTGTCGCGCACGTTGACCCCTTCGCCCGAGCGAGCGACCAGATCGCCCTGGTCATCATAGACTCCGGCATCGAGGACCCGGCTCTGGCGGGTCAGCAGCTCCAGCAGCTCACCGATTCGTTTTTCATCAGGGGTCTCGCTGCGCATCATTGGCGCCAGATTCAGCGTAACCTGCTGCGCAAGGGTGCGAGCCAGTTCTTCTAACTGTGGATTACGTTGCTTTTGGCTGTTCTGGCTGAACCACGACGCTCCCTGCATCAGGGCAACGAGAAGCGCGAGGCAGATAAGAACAATGACGGCGCGATGCAGTCGGAATTTCAGTTTTGCGCGTACCATATTCCACCTTTAATATTTACAGCTTAATGTTGCCAGAAGCGCTGGTTACAAGGTAGCCTCATGCGTTATTTTCCTGGCCTGAATAAAGAAATGTGGAGCCGTAATGCCAAACAGTTTGACCTGGTGCGATCTGCCCGAAGATGTTTCCCTGTGGCCTGGATTACCGCTTTCGCTGAGCGGTGATGAGGTCATGCCGCTGGATTATCATGCCGGACGCAGCGGCTGGCTGCTCTACGGGCGCGGCCTTGATAAACGCCGGCTGACGGCCTGGCAGCGTGAGCTGGGAGCGGCGCTGGTTATCGTTGCCTCCTGGGTTGTCGAAGATTATCAGGTTATTCGTCTGGCGGGCTCTCTGACGCTGCGGGCAACCCGGCTGGCGCACGAAGCGGGGCTGGATGTCGCCCCGCTGGGGAAAATCCCGCATCTGCGCACGCCTGGGCTGCTGGTGATGGATATGGACTCCACGGCGATTCAAATCGAGTGCATTGACGAAATCGCCAAACTGGCCGGAACCGGCGAAATGGTGTCGGAAGTGACCGAACGGGCGATGCGCGGTGAGCTGGACTTCACCGCCAGCCTGCGTCAGCGGGTGGCGACGTTGAAAGATGCCGATGCCAATATTCTGCTGCAGGTACGTGAATCGCTACCGCTGATGCCGGGGCTGGCGCAGCTGGTGCTGAAGCTGGAGACGCTGGGCTGGAAAGTCGCGATTGCCTCCGGCGGATTCACCTTCTTCGCCGAATACCTGCGCGACAAGCTGCATCTTGACGCCGTGGTCGCTAATGAGCTGGAGATTATGGACGGCAAGCTGACCGGAAACGTCATTGGCGATATTGTCGATGCCAAATATAAAGCCGCCACGCTGCGAAAACTGGCGGAAAAATATGCAATCCCGCCGGCGCAGACCGTGGCGATCGGCGATGGCGCCAACGATCTTCCGATGATCAAAGCGGCGGGGCTGGGGATCGCGTATCATGCTAAGCCAAAAGTGAATGAGCAGGCGGAAGTGACGATCCGTCACGCTGACCTGATGGGAGTCTTCTGTATTCTCTCAGGCAGCATGAATCAAAAGTAAGAGGTAACACGTGGCGAAAGCTCCAAAACGCGCATTTGTCTGTAATGAATGTGGTGCGGATTACCCGCGCTGGCAGGGGCAGTGCAGCGCCTGTCATGCCTGGAATACCATCACCGAGGTGCGTATTGCCGCTTCGCCGCAGGTGGCGAGAAACGAGCGTCTGACGGGCTACGCCGGGAATGCCGGCGCGTCGAAGGTGCAAAAGCTGTCGGAGATCAGCCTTGAGGCGCTACCACGTTTCTCCACCGGTTTTAAAGAGTTTGACCGCGTGCTCGGCGGTGGCGTGGTGCCGGGCAGCGCCATTCTGATTGGCGGCAGTCCGGGGGCGGGTAAATCGACGCTGCTGCTGCAGACGCTGTGCCGCCTGTCGGAAAACATGAAAACGCTGTACGTCACCGGGGAAGAGTCGTTGCAGCAGGTGGCGATGCGCGCTCATCGCCTGGGGCTGCCGACCGCTAATCTCAACATGCTCTCCGAGACCAGCATTGAACAAATCTGCCAGATAGCCGATGACGAAAAGCCGCAGCTGATGGTTATCGACTCGATCCAGGTGATGCATATGGCTGACATTCAGTCGTCGCCTGGCAGCGTCGCCCAGGTACGCGAAACGGCGGCTTATCTGACCCGTTTTGCGAAAACGCGCGATGTCGCGATCATCATGGTCGGTCATGTGACCAAAGATGGCTCGCTGGCCGGGCCAAAGGTGCTGGAGCACTGTATTGACTGCTCGGTGCTGCTGGATGGCGATGCCGATTCTCGCTTTCGTACCCTGCGCAGCCATAAAAACCGCTTTGGCGCGGTGAATGAGCTGGGGGTGTTCGCGATGACCGAGCAGGGGCTGCGTGAAATCAGTAACCCTTCGGCGATTTTTCTCAGCCGCGGCGATGAAGTGACTTCCGGCAGCTCGGTGATGGTGGTCTGGGAAGGCACCCGTCCTCTGCTGGTGGAGATTCAGGCGCTGGTCGATCATTCAATGATGTCTAACCCGCGTCGCGTCGCGGTAGGGCTGGAGCAGAATCGCCTGGCGATTTTGCTGGCGGTACTGCACCGTCACGGCGGCCTGCAGATGGCCGATCAGGACGTTTTTGTTAACGTCGTCGGCGGGGTGAAGGTAGCGGAAACCAGCGCCGACCTGGCGCTGCTGCTGGCGATGGTTTCCAGTCTGCGCGATCGTCCGCTGCCGCACGATCTGGTGGTGTTTGGTGAAGTGGGGCTGTCCGGCGAAATCCGTCCGGTGCCCAGCGGCCAGGAGCGCATCTCCGAGGCGGCGAAACATGGTTTTCGTCGCGCCATCGTCCCGGCAGCCAACGTGCCGAAAAAAGCACCAGAAGGGATGCAAATCTTTGGTGTGAAAAAGCTTTCAGACGCGCTAAGCGTGTTTGACGACTTATAATTAAATACCCGCCGCCTGTTCGGCGGCAGAGGGCTGGCCGCGTGGGGCCGTATGAATGGCTGAGTTGCTTCCGTTCATCGGGCTTCGCCCGCCTGCTTCCCGTAACCAACAGGGTATTTCTTCAGTTTTGCTAAAGCAGGAGGCTCTTGTGTCATCTTTCGACTATCTCAAAACCGCGATTAAGCAAAAGGGCTGTACGCTGCAACAGGTCGCGGAAGCCAGCGGAATGACCAAAGGCTATTTGAGCCAGCTGCTGAATGCCAAAATCAAAAGCCCAAGCGCGCAGAAGCTGGAAGCCCTGCACCGTTTTCTTGGCCTGGAATTCCCGCGTCGGCAAAAGAGCGTCGGCGTGGTATTTGGTAAGTTCTATCCGCTGCACACCGGACATATCTATCTGATTCAGCGCGCCTGTAGCCAGGTGGATGAGCTGCATATCATCATGGGTTACGACGATACGCGCGATCGTCAGCTGTTTGAAGACAGCGCGATGTCGCAACAGCCGACGGTATCCGATCGTCTGCGCTGGCTGCTGCAAACCTTCAAATATCAGAAAAATATCCGTATTCATGCGTTTAATGAAGAGGGGATGGAACCTTATCCCCACGGCTGGGACGTCTGGAGCCGCGGGATCCGCGCATTTATGAGCGATAAAGGGATCCAGCCGAACTGGATCTACACCTCGGAAGAGGCGGATGCGCAGCAATATCTGCAGCATCTGGCGATCGAAACCGTGCTGATCGATCCGAAACGAACCTTTATGAGCATCAGCGGCGGACAGATCCGTGAAAACCCGTTCCGCTACTGGGAGTACATCCCGACGGAAGTGAAACCGTTCTTCGTGCGTACGGTGGCGATTCTTGGCGGCGAATCGAGCGGGAAATCGACGCTGGTCAATAAGCTCGCGAATATCTTTAACACCACCAGCGCCTGGGAGTATGGTCGCGATTACGTCTTCTCGCACCTCGGCGGCGATGAGATGGCGCTACAGTATTCCGACTATGACAAAATTGCGCTTGGCCACGCGCAGTATATTGATTTTGCGGTTAAATATGCCAATAAGGTGGCGTTTATCGACACCGATTTCGTCAGCACCCAGGCCTTTTGCCTGAAGTATGAAGGGCGTGAACATCCCTTCGTGCAGGCGCTGATCGATGAGTACCGTTTTGATCTGGTGATTCTGCTGGAGAACAATACCCCGTGGGTGGCCGATGGTTTACGTAGCCTCGGCAGTTCGGTGGATCGCAAGGAGTTCCAGACGCTGCTGGTGTCGCTGCTCAAAGAAAATGAGATCGACTTTGTGCATGTGAAAGAGTCGGATTACGACACGCGCTTTCTGCGCTGCGTTGATCTGGTCAAGCAGCTGATGGGGGAGCCGGGCTAACCACCGCCAGAGGAGTTCTGGCGCGCGCTGAGCATAAAAAAACGGGTGGCCTGGGCCACCCGTTTTTATTACTTCGCAATACGCTTGTACTTGATACGCTTTGGCTCCAGCGCATCGGCGCCGAGGGTGCGTTTCTTGTACTCTTCGTACTCGGTGAAGTTACCTTCGAAGAATTCGACTTTACCTTCATCCTGGTAATCCAGAATGTGGGTCGCGATACGGTCGAGGAACCAACGGTCATGCGAGATAACCATCGCACATCCCGGGAACTCCAGCAGGGCGTTTTCTAACGCGCGCAGGGTTTCGATATCCAGGTCGTTGGTCGGTTCATCGAGCAGCAGCACGTTACCGCCAACCTGCAGCAGCTTAGCGAGGTGCAGACGACCGCGCTCACCGCCGGAAAGTTCGCCCACGCGTTTACCCTGGTCGACGCCTTTAAAGTTAAAGCGACCGACGTAGGCGCGGCTAGGCATTTCGGTGTTGCCGATCTTCATGATATCCAGCCCGCCGGAGACTTCTTCCCAGACGGTTTTGCTGTTATCCATCGCGTCGCGGAACTGATCGACGGAAGCCAGCTTCACGGTTTCACCCAGGGTGATAGAACCGGCATCAGGCTGTTCCTGACCGGACATCATGCGGAACAGGGTCGATTTACCGGCGCCGTTAGGCCCGATAATCCCGACGATTGCCCCTTTCGGTACCGAGAAGGTCAGATCGTCAATCAGCACGCGGTCGCCGTAAGACTTACGCAGGTTGCTGACTTCAACCACTTTATCCCCCAGACGGGCTCCAGGCGGAATAAACAGTTCGTTGGTTTCGTTACGCTTCTGGTATTCAACGTTGTTAAGCTCTTCAAAGCGCGCCAGACGGGCTTTGCCCTTAGACTGACGGCCTTTCGCGCCCTGGCGTACCCACTCCAGCTCTTTCTCGATGGATTTGCGGCGCGCCGCTTCCTGAGAGGCTTCCTGCGCCAGACGCTGATCTTTCTGCTCCAGCCAGGAGGAGTAGTTGCCTTCCCACGGAATCCCTTCGCCGCGGTCCAGTTCGAGGATCCAGCCGGCCACGTTATCGAGGAAGTAACGGTCGTGGGTAATCGCCACGACGGTCCCTTCGAAGTCGTGCAGGAAACGTTCCAGCCAGGCCACGGATTCAGCATCCAGGTGGTTGGTCGGTTCGTCGAGCAGCAGCATGTCTGGTTTTTCCAGCAGCAGGCGGCACAGCGCTACGCGGCGGCGTTCACCACCGGACAGGTTGGCGATTTTCGCATCCCAGTCCGGCAGACGCAGGGCATCGGCCGCACGTTCCAGCTGCACGTTCAGGTTATGGCCGTCGTGAGCCTGAATGATCTCTTCAAACTTGCCCTGCTGCGCCGCGAGTTTATCGAAGTCGGCGTCTGGCTCAGCGTATTTGGCATACACCTCATCCAGGCCTTTCAGCGCGTTAACCACTTCGGCTACCGCTTCTTCTACCGACTCACGTACGGTCTGCTCCGGGTTCAGCTGCGGTTCCTGCGGCAGATAGCCAATTTTCAGGCCAGGCTGCGGGCGGGCTTCGCCTTCGATGTCGGTATCGATGCCGGCCATAATACGTAACAGGGTAGATTTACCGGCACCGTTCAGACCGAGAACGCCGATCTTCGCGCCAGGGAAGAAGCTCAGGGAGATATTTTTCAAAATATGACGTTTCGGCGGAACCACTTTGCCGACACGATGCATGGTATAAACGAATTGAGCCACGGTGGACTTCGCCTCTTTTATTTTGATGAATAGTTTTCAAAGGCGAAGTGTAGCCTTTTTCACGCGTTAAGCCCAGAGAGGCGATGGGATTCACAGAAGAGTAAAAAAATGTCCAGGACGTGGCACGTTTGGCGTTGTCTGGTTAGCATATCTATAGCGACACTGGGACATTTAAAAAGCGGCATGATGCTGCTCTGATGTAGTGAGATGTACTTTTAACAGAGGAAGAGCTTGTGGAAAAAGCCAAAACGATGGCATGGCGTCTTCTGGCGGCCAGCGTGAGTCTGCTGACGCTCAGCCAGTTGGCACATGCGGATTCACTGGATGAACAGCGCAGCCGCTACGCTCAAATTAAGCAGGCATGGGATAGCCGGCAGATGTCCGTTGTCGAACAGCTTATGCCTACGCTGACCACCTATCCGCTGTACCCCTATCTTCAATACCGGCAGATCACCGACGATCTGATGAACCAGCCGACGCTGGTGGTGAAAAACTTCATTGAAGCGAACCCGACGCTGCCGCCGGCGCGCACCCTGAAATCGCGCTTTGTTAACGAGCTGGCGCGGCGTACCGACTGGAGCGGACTGCTGGCGTTTAGCCCGGAAAAACCCGCCAGCACCGAAGCGCAATGTAATTACTACTATGCGAAGCTGAGCGTGGGCCAGGCGCAGGAAGCCTGGGACGGCGCGAAAACGCTGTGGCTGAGCGGTAAAAGCCAGCCTAATGCCTGCGATGCGCTGTTTAGCGCCTGGCGTTCTTCCGGCAAGCAGGATCCGTTGGCATATCTTGAGCGTATCCGCCTGGCGATGAAGGCGGGTAACACCGGCCTGGTCAGCGTGCTGGCGCAGCAGATGCCGCCTGAATACCAGACGATTTCGTCAGCGGTGGTGGCGCTGGCAAACGATCCGAATACCGTGATGACCTTCGCCCGCACCACCGGGGCGACGGACTTCACCCGCCAGATGGCGGCGGTGGCCTTCGCCAGCGTGGCGCGCCAGGATGTCGAAAACGCCCGGCTGATGATTCCGTCATTGGTGCAGGCACAGAAGCTGAATGAAGATCAAACCCAGGAGCTGCGGGATATCGTTGCCTGGCGCCTGATGGGCAACGATGTGACCGAAGAGCAGGCCGTCTGGCGCGATGACGCTATTATGCGCTCGCAATCCACTGCGCTAGTAGAGCGCCGGGTGCGAATGGCGCTGGGCGCCGGGGACCGCCACGGGTTGAATACCTGGCTGGCGCGCCTGCCGATGGAAGCGAAAGAGAAAGATGAGTGGCGCTATTGGCAGGCGGATCTGCTGCTGGAGCGCGGGCGTGACGACGAAGCAAAAGCGATTCTCCGTTCGTTGATGCAGCAGCGCGGGTTCTACCCGATGATTGCCGCTCAGCGTCTGGGAGAGGATTTCACCTTCCGGATCGATAAAGCGCCAGAGAATCTCGATCCTGCGCTGACCTCCGGGCCGGAAATGGCCCGGGTACGCGAGTTGATGTACTGGAATATGGACAACACCGCCCGCAGCGAATGGGCAAATCTGGTGACCAGCCGGACGAAAGATCAGCAGGCGCAGCTGGCGCGCTATGCATTCAACCAGCACTGGTGGGATCTCAGCGTTCAGGCGACTATCGCCGGGAAGCTGTGGGACCAGCTGGAAGAACGCTTCCCGCTGGCCTACAACGATCTCTTCGCGCGCTATATCAGCGGCAAAGCTATCCCGCAGAGCTATGCGATGGCGATTGCTCGCCAGGAGAGCGCGTGGAACCCGAAAGTCCGCTCTCCGGTTGGCGCCAGCGGCCTGATGCAAATCATGCCGGGTACGGCGACCCATACGGTGAGTATGTTCAGTATCCCTGGCTACAGCAGCCCGTCGCAGCTGCTGGATCCCGCGACCAATATCAATATCGGCACCAGCTATCTGCAGTATGTTTACCAGCAGTTTGGCAATAACCGCATCTATGCTTCCGCGGCCTACAACGCCGGTCCGGGGCGGGTTCGGACCTGGCAGGGCAATAGCGCCGGGCGAATCGATGCGGTGGCATTTATCGAGAGTATCCCGTTCTCGGAAACGCGGGGTTATGTGAAGAACGTGCTCTCCTACGATGCCTATTACCGTTACTTTATGGGGCAGAAAGCCCCCATGCTGAGCGATGCAGAGTGGCAGCAGCGTTACTGATACTCAGCGGATTGCGCGGGACAAAACGGGCTGAACGCCGCGCTGTGACGCGAAACCCATAGAGTATTGACCGGAGTATGTTATGCTTTGTACTCGTTAATGAGTACATTCGACAGGCGGCCTTGGTCGCCTGTCTCAACATGGCGGCGTAACATGACCCAACAATCCCCTTATTCAGCGGCTGTAGCCGAACAGCGTCATCAGGAATGGCTTCGCTTTGTGGCGTTACTCCAGCAGGCGTACGCCGACGATCTGCATCTGCCATTGCTGCAATTAATGCTGACGCCCGACGAGCGCGAGGCGCTGGGCACGCGCGTACGGATCATTGAAGAGTTGCTGCGTGGCGAGATGAGCCAGCGCGAGCTCAAAAGCGAGCTCGGCGCCGGGATTGCCACCATTACCCGTGGTTCTAACAGTCTGAAATCCGCGCCACCCGAGCTGCGACAGTGGCTGGAGCAGGCGCTGCTTAACGGTAAATAAGGTTATGGAACGGGCTTAATGCCAGTACTACCGCCTGGTGGTAGACGCTGCTGCGCGTGAGCTTCCCGGCGGTAAAGACGCCGATAGCCCCTTCTTTACGGCCAATTTCATCGATGCCGGTATGCTGTGACATCACCGGCCCTAGCGCTTCCCCGGCACGCACTTTTTCCAGAATCACCGCCGGCAGCGGCAGCGTCGCCGAGCGCGCTTCGCCGCGCTGATGATGATCCTCAATCACTACCCAGCTAAAAGTGCTGCCTTCGTCGATCCCAGCTTCAATGGCGACCCAGAAGTCGGCATTTGGCTGCACGGCGCGCGCATTGGCGACCCTGTTTCGTGCGCCAGCACGCGTTTCCTCGTTACCAAACGGCTGTTCCGGCACGCCACTCTCGACGGAGACGGACTCAATGTGGCAGGATCCTTCGCCGAAGATCTCGTTAAAAGCCTGTAGAATTGCCTGAATTTTGGCGGGATTAGTGGTAGCTGAGACAACATGGTGCATAATCAAACAACTCAGAATAAATTTACGTCATCGCAGTATACTCCAAATCGTTTTCGTTGCAGCGCGCGACGCCGGCAACCGAAATTGTGAAGAGCACAGAACGGAAAAATAGCATGTTACAGGTACACCTTGTTCGCCATGGCGAAACGCAGTGGAACGCCGAGCGGCGCATTCAGGGCCAGTCAGACAGCCCGTTAACCCCTCACGGCGAGCGCCAGGCCTGGCAGGTCGGCGAACGTGCCAGAACGCTGGGCATTACGCATATCATTGCCAGCGATTTGGGGCGCACGCGCCGGACGGCAGAGATTATCGCGGAAGCCTGCGGTTGCGATGTCATCCTTGATTCACGGCTGCGTGAGCTGGATATGGGGGTTCTTGAAAAACGTCATATCGACTCGCTGAGCGAGGAAGAAGAAGAGTGGCGTCGCCGGTTGGTTGATGGGACCCCGGACGGCCGTATCCCACAGGGGGAGTCGATGCTGGAGCTGAGCGAGCGTATGCACGCGGCACTGGCGTCCTGCCTGGAACTGCCTGCCGGAAGCCGGCCGCTGCTGGTGAGCCACGGTATTGCGCTGGGCTGTCTGGTCAGTACGATTCTGGGGCTGCCGGCACACGCGGAACGCCGCCTGCGTCTGCGTAACTGCTCAATTTCTCGCGTTGATTATCAGAAGAGTCTGTGGCTGGCATCGGGCTGGGTCGTGGAAACCGCGGGGGATGTGTCGCATCTTGACGCCCCCGCGATGGATGAACTACAGCGTTAACGACGAATCGGGATCAGGTATTCGCAACGCAGCTGAATCGGCGTTTCTTGATCCCGGCTTTCATCCTCAGGGAAGAAGCGTTCGATATCCAGACCTTTGCGGCGGGTAAGGTTCAGCATTGGCATGCAGGTGCCGTACACCGTCAGGATAAACTCCTGCAGTCCGCTTCCTAACCCTTCATAAGTGAACATCACATACTCGCCGCCTTCCAGAATGATCGGATGGGAGTTGTGCAGGTGGCCGTTGGCCATCTCCGGCGTCAGCGCAGTGGTGTAGAAGACCTCTTGCTCGTCATCTTTCTCGAGACTAGGACGCGGTTCGTGCAGACCGTACAGCGTGGGCGGAATCGACGGTGAATTGCCGAGGAAATCACGCCAGAACTGAACGCGCATCTGGTTACGGAAGTCGGAGATTTCCTCCAGCTTGCAGGTGTAGCTCTGAGTGATGCCAATCAGCTGGGTATTGCTCAGGGTGACGAACTCATGCTGCGGCATCGTGAATTCACCCAGGCGCAGCGGGGGACGCATCCCGTAAGAGCTCCAGTCAGGAGAGCGGCGGTACAGCGCCGGCGTTAACGAAAACTGCTTTTTAAACGCGCGGGTGAAGGTCTGCTGCGAGTCAAAACGATACTGTAGCGCAATGTCGAGAATCGGGCGGGCGGTCAGGCGCAGGGCGACCGCTGATTTTGATAAACGGCGAGCGCGAATATAGGCACCGATGGCTTGGCCGGTCACGTCTTTAAACATTCTTTGCAAATGCCACTTGGAATAACCGGCCTTGGCTGCCACATTATCTAGTGAGAGCGGTTGATCCAGGTGACCTTCCAGCCAGCTAAGGAGATCGCGAATAATCCCTGCTTGATCCATAAAATGTCCTCATCCTTAAACTCAGGTGCCTGCTACTAAGTAAGGTAGCGGATAATAGCATTTTTTGATGTTTTAGCATTCAGTGTTTTTTTTGCTTATAAATGCGATTTGTCAGCAGGTTTTTTAGCTGTTTTGGTAACGCTGTGATCTATAAACCTTTTCCGCTGAGTCTATAATCATCGCTCAGCAAAATTTTAAGAAAATGGTAACAATATGAAATACAAGAGGTTAGTTGCGGGGCTGCTTTTACTGGCGGGATGTCAGGTGGCACAGGCGGAACAAATTGGCTCCGTAGATACCGTATTCAAATTCTTTGGTCCTGATCATAAAATCGTCGTTGAGGCCTTCGACGATCCGGATGTGCAGAACGTGACGTGCTATATCAGCCGGGCGAAAACCGGCGGGATTAAGGGCGGTCTGGGTCTGGCGGAAGATACGTCAGATGCGGCGATTTCTTGCCAGCAGGTAGGGCCGATCGAACTGAACGATAAAATCAAAAACGGTAAGTCGCAGGGCGACGTGGTTTTCCAGAAACGTACTTCGCTGGTGTTTAAAAAGCTGCAGGTGGTCCGTTTTTACGATAGCAAACGTAATGCGCTGATCTACCTGAGCTATTCGGATAAAGTCGTTGACGGTTCACCGAAGAATGCGCTCAGCGCCGTGCCTATCATGCCGTGGAATAAATAACGCGGCGCATCGTAGCATCCGATTCGCACATAAAAAAAACGGCGCATTAAGCGCCGTTTTTACGTTGCGGGAGCAGGAAAACGAATGTTATTCCTGCAGGTCGCCGCAGAAGCGATAACCTTCGCCGTGAATCGTGGCGATGATTTCCGGAGTATCCGGAGTAGACTCGAAATGCTTACGAATGCGACGGATGGTCACGTCAACGGTACGGTCGTGCGGCTTAAGCTCACGGCCGGTCATTTTCTTCAGCAGTTCAGCACGTGACTGGATCTTGCCCGGGTTTTCGCAGAAGTGCAGCATCGCGCGGAATTCACTGCGCGGCAGCTTGTACTGCTCACCATTCGGGCTGACCAGCGAACGGCTATTGATATCCAGTTCCCAGCCGTTGAACTTGTAGCTTTCTACGCTGCGACGCTCTTCGCTCACGGTACCCAGATTCATGGTACGGGAGAGGAGGTTACGTGCGCGAATGGTCAGTTCACGAGGGTTGAACGGTTTAGTGATATAGTCATCAGCGCCGATTTCGAGGCCCAGAATCTTATCAACTTCGTTATCGCGGCCGGTCAGGAACATCAGCGCGACGTCAGCCTGTTCACGCAGTTCACGCGCTAACAGGAGACCATTTTTACCTGGCAGGTTGATATCCATAATCACCAGGTTGATATCATTTTCAGACAGGATCTGATGCATTTCCGCGCCATCGGTCGCTTCGAACACATCATAACCTTCTGCTTCGAAAATACTTTTTAACGTGTTGCGTGTTACCAACTCGTCTTCAACGATAAGAATGTGCGGGGTCTGCATGTTTGCTACCTAAATTGCCAACTAAATCGAAACAGGAAGTACCAAAGTCCCTGACCTGCCTGGTACATGTCGCAAATTAACATGCCCGGCGTAACATGACTAAAGTACGTAATTGCGTTCTTGATGCACTTTCCATCAACGTCAACAACATCATTAGCTTGGTCGTGGGTACTTTCCCTCTGGACCCGACGGTGTCAAAAACGGCTGTCATCCTAACCATTTTAACAGCAATATAACAGGCTAAGAGAGGCTGAACACCCCATAAAACTACGCTTCGTTGACATATATCAAATTCAATTGTAGCACGTTAACAGTCTTGTGAAATCATTGCATTGAAATGCTATTTATAGTCACAAATCTTACACTGCTCAAATGGTTGCGCTGGTAAATTGATAAACATGTTGAATCCAATGAACGTTCAGCGCGGTTGCGACAAATATCATTGGCAAACATATGGATAAATGCGTTCTGTTAACATACTCCGTCCCGTGGTTCGTTGGAAACAGTTTAGGCTTTTTTATGGGTAATAACGCGCAATTTTAGTGATTTTTGTTGCAAATTTGTAAATTTTCGCCGCGTAAAATGGGGATAATTTTCATTTTCGCCGCGTGAGAGAGTAGAAGAGAGCCAGCATGCACGTATCTATTGTATTAGTCGCCCCGGCCAGGGCAGAAAACGTTGGCGCGGCGGCACGCGCGATGAAAACGATGGGTTTTCGCGACCTGCGTATCGTTGACAGCGATGCCCACCTTCAGCCTGCGGCGCGTTGGGTTGCGCATGGTTCCGGAGATATTCTCGATAACATAAGCACTTATCCAACGCTGGAACAGGCGCTGCATGACGTTGACTTTACCGTGGCGACCACGGCCCGTAGCCGGGCGCGTTTCCATTACTACGCCACGCCGCAGCAGCTGCTGCCGCTGATGGCGGAGAAAGCCGGGTGGATGAACCATGCGGCGCTGGTCTTTGGTCGGGAAGATTCCGGACTTACTAACGAAGAGCTGGCTCTTGCCGATGTGCTGACAGGCGTGCCGATGGTGGCCGACTATCCTTCGCTTAACTTAGGGCAGTCGGTGATGGTCTATTGCTATCAATTGAGTACCCTGGTTCAGCAGGCGTCGGCCGTTTCTGCCAGCGTCGATGAAAATCAGTTGCAGGCATTGCGTCTGCGGGCGCTCGATTTATTGACCCGACTGGGCGTGGCTGAAGACCTCAAACTGACCGACTGGCTCCAACAGCGAATTGGGCTTTTAGAGCAGCGAGACACGGCAATGTTGCACCGATTACTGCATGACATTGAAAAAAACCTGCCAGAGTAAAGTTCTGATATAAGTTTTAAGTATGGTTATATCTGCCAGCATCAAGCGCGGTGTATCGCAAATTCAGGTGAATTGTCAGGTCATTGTGGCGCATTGACCCGCTGCAGTGAAACGGGTGAAATGTAAAAATTCGTTGACTTAAACCGGCAGATACTTTAACCAATATAGGCACAGGACACAGACAGATAAAAATTACAGAGTACACAACATCCATGAAACGCATCAGCATGATGACAACCATTATCACCATCACCATTACCACAGGTAACGGTGCGGGCTGACGCGTACAGGAAACACAGAAAAAAGCCCGCACCTGAACAGTGCGGGCTTTTTTTTCGACAAAAAATCTAGGGGTAACAACCATGCGCGTGTTGAAGTTCGGCGGTACATCAGTGGCAAATGCAGAACGTTTTCTGCGGGTTGCCGATATTCTGGAGAGCAATGCCAGGCAGGGGCAGGTAGCAACCGTCCTGTCTGCCCCGGCGAAAATTACCAACCATCTGGTCGCAATGATTGAAAAAACCATCGGCGGCCAGGACGCGCTCACCAATATCTCCGACGCTGAACGCATTTTTGCTGAACTGCTGCAGGGCCTCGCCGACGCGCAACCGGGGTTCCCGCTGGCACAGCTGAAAGCCTTTGTCGCGCAAGAGTTTGCCCAGATTAAACACGTGTTGCACGGTATCAGCCTGCTTGGTCAGTGCCCCGATAGCGTCAACGCCGCGCTGATTTGCCGCGGCGAGAAGCTGTCTATCGCCGTGATGGCGGGGCTGCTGGAAGCACGCGGTCACAAAGTTAGCGTGATTAACCCCGTCGAAAAACTGCTGGCCGTTGGCCATTACCTCGAATCCACTGTCGATATCGCTGAATCGACCCGCCGCATTACCGCCAGCCATATTCCATCCGACCATATGGTGCTGATGGCCGGGTTTACCGCCGGTAACGAAAAAGGGGAACTGGTGGTGCTGGGACGCAATGGCTCAGACTACTCTGCTGCCGTGCTGGCCGCCTGCCTGCGCGCCGACTGTTGTGAAATCTGGACCGACGTCGATGGGGTATATACCTGCGACCCGCGTCAGGTTCCCGATGCGCGTCTGCTGAAGTCGATGTCATATCAGGAAGCGATGGAGCTATCCTACTTCGGGGCGAAAGTTCTGCATCCGCGCACCATTGCTCCTATCGCTCAGTTCCAGATTCCCTGCCTGATCAAGAATACCGGTAATCCGCAGGCGCCAGGTACGCTGATCGGCGCCAGCCTTGATGAAGACGGTCTGCCGGTCAAAGGCATCTCCAACCTCAATAATATGGCGATGTTCAACGTCTCCGGCCCGGGGATGAAAGGCATGGTCGGTATGGCCGCTCGCGTGTTTGCCACCATGTCCCGCGCCGGAATTTCGGTTGTGCTGATTACCCAGTCGTCATCGGAATACAGCATCAGTTTCTGCGTACCGCAGAGCGACTGCGCGCGCGCAAAACGGGTAATGGAAGATGAGTTCTATCTGGAGCTGAAAGAGGGCCAGCTGGAGCCGCTATCGATCATGGATCGTCTGGCGATTATCTCCGTGGTGGGCGACGGTATGCGCACGCTGCGCGGCATCTCGGCGAAGTTCTTCGCCGCGCTGGCCCGCGCTAATATCAATATCGTGGCGATTGCCCAGGGCTCTTCTGAGCGTTCTATCTCCGTGGTGGTCAGCAATGATGATGCGACCACCGGGGTGCGCGTGACCCATCAGATGCTGTTCAACACCGATCAGGTCATTGAGGTCTTTGTTATCGGCGTCGGCGGTGTCGGCGGCGCGCTGATTGAACAGATCAAGCGTCAGCAGGGCTGGCTGAAGAACAAACATATCGACCTGCGCGTCTGCGGCGTGGCGAATTCACAGGCCCTGCTGACTAACGTGCACGGGTTGAATCTCGAGAACTGGCGCGCGGAACTGGCCGAAGCGAAAGAGTCGTTGAACCTGGGCCGTCTGATTCGCCTGGTCAAGGAGTACCATCTGCTGAACCCGGTTATCGTCGACTGTACCTCCAGCCAGGCGGTCGCCGATCAGTACGCCGATTTCCTGCGCGAAGGTTTCCACGTGGTGACGCCGAACAAAAAGGCCAATACCTCTTCGCTGGATTACTACCATCAGCTGCGCCATGCCGCCAGCAGTTCGCGACGTAAATTCCTCTACGACACCAACGTTGGCGCCGGTCTGCCGGTAATTGAAAATCTGCAAAACCTGCTGAACGCCGGCGATGAGCTGCTGCACTTCTCCGGTATTCTTTCCGGCTCCCTGTCGTTTATTTTCGGTAAGCTGGATGAGGGAATGAATCTCTCTGAGGCAACAACGCTGGCGCGCGAGATGGGCTATACCGAACCGGATCCGCGAGACGACCTTTCAGGCGTCGATGTTGCGCGCAAGCTGCTGATTCTGGCCCGTGAAACCGGCCGTGAGCTGGAGCTGTCTGACATTGTCGTCGAACCGGTACTGCCTGCACAATTTGATGCCAGCGGCGACGTTGAGAGCTTTATGGCGCGCTTGCCTTCGCTGGATAACGAGTTTGCCTCCCGGGTTGCCCAGGCACGTGATGAAGGTAAAGTCTTGCGTTACGTCGGTAACATCGAAGAGGATGGGACCTGTCGCGTGAAAATTGCCGCCGTTGACGGTAACGACCCGCTGTACAAAGTGAAAAATGGTGAAAACGCCCTGGCCTTTTACAGCCATTATTATCAGCCGCTGCCGCTGGTGCTGCGCGGCTATGGTGCAGGTAACGACGTCACGGCGGCCGGTGTGTTTGCTGACCTGTTGCGCACCCTGTCATGGAAGTTAGGAGTTTAAGATGGTCAAAGTATATGCCCCGGCTTCCAGTGCCAATATGAGCGTCGGGTTTGATGTGCTGGGCGCGGCGGTAACGCCGGTCGATGGCACCCTGCTGGGGGACAACGTTTCGGTCGAGGCGGCGGACAGCTTCAGCCTGCAAAACGTTGGCCGCTTTGCCAGCAAGCTGCCCTCCGTGCCGCAGGAGAACATTGTTTACCAGTGCTGGGAGCGTTTCTGCCAGGAGATCGGCAAAAAAGTTCCGGTGTCGATGGTGCTGGAAAAAAATATGCCGATTGGTTCCGGGCTCGGTTCCAGCGCCTGCTCTGTCGTCGCCGCGCTGGTGGCGATGAATGAATTCTGCGGTAAGCCGCTGAATGAGATGCGTATGCTGGCGCTGATGGGGGAGATGGAAGGGCGTATTTCCGGCAGTATCCACTATGACAACGTTGCGCCCTGCTACCTGGGCGGCATGCAGCTGATGATTGAAGAGAATGGCATCATCAGCCAGCAGGTTCCGGGTTTCGACGAATGGCTGTGGGTACTGGCTTATCCGGGAATTAAAGTTTCGACGGCGGAAGCGCGTGCCATCCTCCCGGCGCAGTATCGCCGCCAGGACTGTATCGCTCACGGTCGTCATCTGGCGGGCTTTATTCATGCCTGCTACACCCGCCAGCCGCAGCTGGCAGCGAAATTGATGAAAGATGTGATTGCCGAACCGTATCGCACCAAACTGCTGCCGGGCTTCAGCGAAGCGCATCAGGCGGCGATGGAGATCGGTGCGCAGGCGTGCGGCATCTCAGGCTCTGGCCCGACGCTGTTTGCGCTGTGCGATAAGCCGGAAACCGCGCAGCGCGTTGCGGACTGGCTGGGCACGCATTATCTGCAGAATCAGGAAGGCTTCGTTCATATTTGCCGGCTGGATACGGCGGGCGCACGAGTAGTGGGATAACCAATGAAACTCTATAATTTAAAAGATCATAACGAACAGGTCAGCTTTGCGCAGGCCGTGACGCAGGGGCTTGGCAAGCAACAGGGGCTGTTCTTTCCGCACGACCTGCCGGAATTTAGCCTGACTGAAATTGACGATATGCTGGAGATGGATTTGGCCTCCCGTAGCGCCAGAATTCTGTCGGCCTTTATTGGCGACGAGATCCCGCAGGAGATCCTCAAAGAGCGCATCGCTGCCGCTTTCACCTTCCCGGCTCCGGTCAGCAAGGTGCAGGATGATATCGGCTGTCTGGAGCTGTTCCACGGCCCGACGCTGGCGTTTAAGGATTTCGGCGGGCGCTTTATGGCGCAGATGCTGACTCATATCGCCGGCGACAAACCGGTGACGATTCTGACCGCCACCTCCGGGGATACCGGCGCGGCAGTGGCGCATGCGTTTTACGGCCTGCCGAATGTCAAAGTCGTTATTCTGTATCCGCGCGGCAAGATCAGCCCGCTGCAGGAAAAACTGTTCTGCACCCTGGGTGGCAACATTGAAACCGTGGCGATTGATGGCGACTTCGATGCCTGTCAGGCGCTGGTAAAACAGGCTTTTGACGATGAAGAACTGAAGGTCGCTCTGGGCCTGAACTCGGCGAATTCCATCAATATCAGCCGTCTGCTGGCGCAGATTTGCTATTACTTCGAAGCGGTCGCGCAGCTGCCGCAGGAAGCCCGCAACCAGCTGGTCATTTCCGTGCCGAGCGGGAACTTTGGCGATCTGACCGCCGGTCTGCTGGCGAAGTCTTTAGGTCTGCCGATTAAGCGCTTTATTGCCGCCACCAACGCCAATGATACCGTGCCGCGCTTCCTGCAGGACGGCAACTGGGCGCCGAAAGCGACCCAGGCGACGCTGTCTAACGCGATGGATGTCAGTCAGCCGAACAACTGGTCGCGCGTGGAAGAGCTGTTCCGTCGCAAAGTCTGGCGTCTGAACGAGCTGGGCTATGCAGCCGTGGACGATGAAACCACCAAACAGGCGATGCGCGAGCTGAAAGCCATTGGCTACACCTCAGAGCCGCACGCGGCCATCGCCTGGCGCGCGCTGCGCGACCAGCTGCAGCCGGGCGAATACGGTCTGTTCCTCGGTACCGCGCACCCGGCGAAGTTCAAGGAGAGCGTCGAGGAGATCCTTCAGCAGACGCTGCCGCTGCCGAAAGAGCTGGCCGATCGCGCTGACCTGCCGCTGCTGTCGCATAATCTGCCGGCGGATTTTGCCGCGCTGCGCCAGCTGATGATAGGCAAAGCATAACGGGACTTTTATCGCCGTATGATGTTCTCAGGCCGGGCCTCAACGCCCGGCTTTTTTATCGGCGAAAAAGGAGGAATTATGCAGAAAAAAGGCAGGGAAAATGGATGAATTACCAATAAATGCCGGGAGGCAAAGATTAGGATTGCGGAGAATAACCCGCGGTGTTGCTCAGGGGTAATCTTTGGTTATCGCCCCCGTGCGGGGACTGTTAATGAAGGGGAAACCTATGTCAACGCTGAAGTCTGTGATCCTTGCGCTTTCGATGTCGCTGGTGGCTCCTGCGGTGGTCCACGCATCGGAAATAACGCTGGTGCCGGCAGTCAAACTGCAAATTGGCGATCGCGACAATTACGGTAACTACTGGGACGGCGGTCATTGGCGCGACCACGAATGGTGGGGCCGTCATTACGACTGGCGCGATAACCACTGGCGCGCACATGATGAACATCGCCATGATCATCATGATGACCACGATCGTGGCCGCGGCCCGGATCGTGACTGGCGCCATCACTAAATCTTCCGTCCCGGTCGCCGCGAGGGCGGCCGGGAAGGGGATTAGCGTTCGTGACGTTTAAAGACCATCTCATCTTTCTTAGCGGAGGCTTCGGCGTCGAAGAAATAGCCTTCGCTGTTGAAACGGGTTAGCTGCTCAGGCTGGGTTAAACGGTTTTCAATGATATAGCGGCTCATTAACCCGCGCGCCTTTTTGGCATAGAAACTGATCACTTTAAACTGACCGTTTTTCTCATCGAGGAACACGGGCTTAATGATTCTACCCTGCAACTGTTTTGTCTTCACCGACCGGAAGTATTCGTCAGAAGCCAGGTTAATCACGATATCGTCGCCCTGGGCTTTCAGCGCCTGATTGAGTTTATCGGTAATCACTTCGCCCCAGAACTGGTAGAGATCTTTGCCTCTGCTATTTTCCAGCTTAATTCCCATTTCCAGGCGATAGGGCTGCATCAGATCCAGCGGGCGCAGCACGCCGTAGAGGCCGGAAAGCATACGCAAATGCCGTTGAGCAAAATCGAAATCGTCTTCGCTGAGGCTTTCCGCCTGCAGTCCGGTATAAACATCGCCTTTAAAAGCCAGAATCGCCTGGCGCGCGTTTTGCGGCGTGAAGTCCGGGTGCCAGTCATGAAAGCGGGTCGCATTCAGATCCGCCAGCTTATCGCTGATGCTCATCAGTTTGCCGATCTGCGGCGCCGATAGCCGGCGCGCGACGCCGATGAGCTCCTGGGAATATTCCAGCAGCTCAGGCTGGGTGTAGCGTGCTGTGGCCAGCGGGCTTTGGTAGTCGAGTGTTTTGGCAGGTGAAATAAGAATCAGCATATCCGGTCCTTGCAGGGGATTTTCCGTGACTTTAACAAAAAAACACCGCGGTGGGATCGATAGCTGCGATTGCCGCGCTATTCACGCGGCAGCTCATCCCAGGCACCTGGCGCCAGCTGCTGGTTAATTTCCGGGTAGCGCGTGGCGTCAAAGGTCGGCCGCACGCCCAGCCGTCGCTGGTTGAGATAATCACTGGCCAGGATCCGTACCGTAGGCGACAGCAGTAAAATAGCGGTCAGGTTAGTGATGGCCATCAGCGCCATGATGGTATCCGCCAGTTGCCAGACAACCGGCAAACCGACCAGCGCGCCGGTGATGACCATGACCAGGGTGAGGATCCGCAGCGCCCAGATATGACGAGGGCTGTTAATACGTAGAAATATCAGGTTATTTTCAGCATAGATGTAGTTTGCGACGATAGAACTGAAGGCAAAGAGCAGCACGACGATTGCCACGAATCCCGCCCCCCAGCCGCCGACCAGTGATGTCATGGCATGCTGGATACTCTGGATACCATTCACGGCATCTTCCGCCTCGTCCAGCGGCGCCAGCATGATGATGACGGCGCTGGCGGTGCAGATAACTATCGTATCGATGAGGACGCCAATCATTTGCACGATCCCCTGCGCAGCCGGATGCGGAGGCCAGGAAGCCGCTGCCGCCGCGGCGTTAGGCGTTGACCCCATCCCCGCTTCGTTCGAGAACATACCGCGCTGAAAGCCACTGGTGAGCGCCTGGCTGATGGTATAGCCCACTGCGCCGGCGGCGGCCTCCTGCCAGCCGAACGCACTGCGGAAAATGGACTCGAAAATGGCCGGCAGCGCCGTAATGTGCCAGAGGCCAATCAGCAGGCTGGTGGTCACCCAAAGCAGAGCCATCAGCGGCACAATCCACTGCAATAGCTTCGCCACGCCCCGCAAACCCCGTACGATAACCAGCAGGATCACCAGTGCCAGTACGCAGCCGGTAACGATAGCAGGAAGGTCAAAGGCATAGGTCATCGCATTCGCGATGGAGTTGGCCTGCACGGTGTTAAAAATAACCCCATAGGCCAGCAGGAGCAGGATAGAAAACACGATGCCCATCCAGCGCATTCCTAAACCCCGTGACATATACCAGGCCGGGCCGCCGCGAAATTGCCCGTGGGCATCGCGTTCTTTGTAGAGCTGGGCAAGAGAACATTCGGCAAAGCTGCTGGCCATGCCGAGCAGCGCAGAAACCCACATCCAGAAGACGGCGCCGGGTCCGCCGGCGGAGATAGCCAGCGCGACACCGACCAGGTTGCCGCTGCCCACGCGCGCTGCGAGGCTGGTGCACAGGGCCTGGAAAGAGGTTAACCCGCCGGGCTGAGGCTGGAGGCTTTTCTTTAGACTTTTCCCAAACTGGCGGACATAACGAAACTGAATGAATTTTGTTCGCCAGGTAAACCAGATGCCGGCGCCCAGTAACAGATAAATCATTACCGAGCCCCAGAGTATTTCATTGATAAAAGAGAAAAAATCAGGCATTAACCATCCTCTTGTCCATGCCGGAACGCTAGTGTAAGCGTTACCAATTCAAGTGACAATCCCTTAGCTTTCAGAGAATTAATTCATCCAGTTTATCACACTCTGCGCTCTTGCATGGTCCGCAGTTGCGCTGAACATGCAGCGTGTTATCATCTTGGCAGACCGGTTACATCCCCTTAACTGCTGTTTAAGAGAAACACTATCATGACGGATAAATTGACTTCTCTGCGTCAGTACACCACTGTCGTAGCTGATACCGGAGATATTGCGGCAATGAAGCTGTATCAGCCTCAGGATGCCACGACTAACCCTTCTTTGATTCTCGGTGCGGCTCAGATTCCTGAGTACCGTAAGCTGATTGATGACGCTGTCGAGTGGGCCCGCGGCCAGAGCAGCGATCGCGCTCAGCAGATTATCGATGCTTCCGATAAGCTGGCGGTGAACATTGGTCTCGAAATTCTTAAGCTGATTCCAGGCCGTATTTCGACCGAAGTTGACGCGCGCCTCTCCTATGACACCCAGGCATCTATCGCGAAAGCGAAGCGCATCATCAAACTGTACAACGATGCGGGCATCGGCAACGATCGCATTCTGATTAAACTGGCTTCGACCTGGCAGGGTATTTGCGCCGCCGAGCAGCTGGAAAAAGAAGGCATCAACTGTAACCTGACTCTGCTGTTCTCCTTCGCTCAGGCTCGCGCTTGTGCTGAGGCGGGTGTATTCCTGATCTCTCCGTTCGTTGGCCGTATTCTCGACTGGTACAAAGCGAACACCGATAAGAAAGAGTACGCGCCGGCTGAAGATCCGGGCGTCGTTTCCGTCAGTGAGATTTACGAGTACTACAAGCAGCACGGTTATGAAACTGTCGTAATGGGCGCAAGCTTCCGTAACGTCGGTGAAATCCTTGAGCTGGCTGGCTGCGATCGCCTGACTATCGCTCCGGCTCTGTTGAAAGAGCTGGCGGAAAGCGAAGGGGCTATCGAACGTAAACTGGCGTTCAGCGGCGAAGTGAAAGCACGTCCGGAACGCATCACCGAAGCCCAGTTCCTGTGGCAGCACAACCAGGATCCGATGGCGGTGGACAAGCTGGCGGAAGGTATCCGTAAGTTTGCTATCGACCAGGAAAAACTGGAAAAAATGATCGGCGACCTGCTGTAATCATTTGGGCGTGGCCGGGCTCCCGGTCACGCTACTTCTCCTGAACTCTGTCTGTATTTCCTTCCAGCGTGTATCATTCCGTCTAATTGTACAGTTTGAACGGAATAACGATGAATACCTTACGAATCGGCTTAGTTTCCATCTCCGATCGCGCCTCCAGCGGCGTCTATCAGGATAAAGGCATCCCGGCACTTGAAGAGTGGCTGGCGCGTGCGCTGACGACCCCCTTTGAGCTCGAGACCCGTCTGATCCCTGACGAACAGGTGATTATCGAACAAACGCTGTGTGAGCTGGTTGACGAGATGGCTTGCCATCTGGTGTTGACTACCGGCGGGACCGGTCCTGCCCGACGCGACGTGACGCCGGATGCCACCCTGGCCGTAGCTGACCGCGTTATGCCGGGGTTTGGTGAGCAAATGCGCCAGGTTAGCCTACACTTCGTTCCGACGGCTATCCTTTCTCGTCAGGTTGGCGTTATCCGCAAGCAGGCGCTGATTTTGAATCTGCCGGGCCAGCCGAAAGCCATTCAGGAAACCCTTGAAGGCGTTAAAGATGCGGACGGCAAGGTTCTGGTGCACGGGATCTTCGCAAGTGTACCTTATTGTGTACAGCTGCTGGAGGGGCCGTATGTGGAGACGAACGCGGAAGTTGTAGCGGCTTTTCGCCCAAAAAGCGCGAGACGCGAAACTTTATCCTGAATTTGATGCTTTCCTGACATAACCTGCATTGTCGGTGGTGTGCCGTTTTATTTACGATATAGTGTTTTTTACTTTACACATTCCGTGATGACACCTACACACCTCTGGATGAATTGCTCGTTATGTCACAACATACTCGACCTCTGAATCGACAAGATTATAAAACCCTGACGCTGGCCGCCCTTGGCGGCGCGCTGGAGTTTTATGATTTCATTATCTTTGTCTTCTTCGCCGCCGTCGTTGGCGAACTGTTCTTCCCGGCGGACATCCCGGAATGGCTGCGCCAGGTGCAGACCTTCGGCATCTTTGCCGCGGGCTACCTGGCGCGTCCACTGGGCGGCATTATCATGGCCCACTTCGGCGATCTGGTCGGGCGCAAGAAGATGTTCACCCTGAGCATTCTGCTGATGGCATTGCCGACGCTGGCGATTGGTCTGCTGCCGACCTACGCGTCGATAGGCATTGCCGCGCCGCTGCTGCTGTTGCTGATGCGCATTCTGCAGGGGGCGGCTATCGGAGGGGAGGTCCCCGGCGCCTGGGTTTTTGTCGCCGAACACGTGCCGGAAAAGCGCATTGGTATCGCCTGCGGCACCCTCACTGCCGGCCTGACGGTTGGCATTCTGCTGGGATCGGTGGTCGCGACGCTGATTAATACCAGCCTGACGCCACAGGGGATTCACGACGGCGGTTGGCGTATTCCCTTCCTGTTAGGCGGCGTATTTGGTCTGGTGGCCATGTATCTGCGTCGTTGGCTGCAGGAGACGCCGATATTTCTCGAAATGCAGCAGCGTAAGGCGTTAGCGCAGGAGCTGCCGGTCAAATCGGTGGTGCTGAAACACCAGAAAGCGGTGGTGGTCTCCATGCTGCTGACCTGGCTGTTATCCGCCGGCGTGGTGGTGGTGATCCTCATGTCACCGGTCTGGCTACAAAAGCACTACGGTTTTGCCCCGGCAACCACCCTGCAGGCCAACAGTATTGCCACCATTATGCTCTGCATCGGTTGTCTGCTGGCAGGGCTGGCGGCGGATCGTTTTGGCGCCAGTCGCACCTTCATCGTCGGCAGTTTGCTCCTGGCGGTCTCCAGCTGGGCGTTCTATCACCTTTCCGGCAGCAGTCCCGAGCAGCTGTTCCTGCTGTATGGCACGGTGGGATTGTGCGTTGGGGTTGTGGGCGCCGTGCCTTACGTCATGGTGCACGCTTTCCCGGCGGAGGTTCGCTTTACCGGCATTTCCTTCTCATATAACGTCTCTTACGCCATTTTTGGCGGCCTGACGCCGATTGCCGTGACCATGCTGATGGGGGTTTCGCCGATGGCACCTGCATGGTACGTGCTGGCACTTTCGCTGATGGGGCTGGGATTAGGGATCTGGCTGCGCCAGGGGATGGACCGTGAAGTGGCTGCCGCAGGAGGGGAGTTGCAGCGCCTGCCTTAACGTTCCGCGAGCAATACCCTCGCCCGTCGGGACGAGGGTATCTTTTATCAATGAGGTGCGCCGATCGGCAGTACGGTGCGACCAAACTGTTCGTTCAGTACTTCACCCATCGCCAGATAAATAGCGCTACCGCCGCAGACTAAACCAATCCAGCCCGCGATTTTTACCAGACCTTCATTATCTGCCAGGTGGCCGATTGCCAGCAGCGCAAACAGAACGGTCAGGCTGAGGAAAACGAATTGCAGCATTCGTGCGGCTTTCAGAGTACCGAAGAACATAAACAACGTGAAGACTCCCCACAGACCGAGGTACATGCCCAGGAAGTGCGCATCAGGCGCTTCTGCCAGGCCCATTTTCGGCATGAGAAGAATAGCGACCAACGTCAGCCAGAAGGCGCCGTAGGACGTAAAAGCAGTTAAACCAAAGGTATTACCTTTTTTAAATTCCAGCAGGCCTGCGAAAATCTGCGCAATACCGCCGTAAAAAATGCCCATCGCCAGGATAGCTACATCAAACGCGAACAGGCCGCTATTTGCCAGATTAAGCAGAATAGTGGTCATGCCGAAGCCCATAAGGCCCAGCGGTGCCGGATTAGCCAACTTAGTGTTGCCCATAATTCCTCAGAATAATGATTAGAAAGGGAAGCATTACCCCGCCACTCGGGGGCGGGGCGCGGCATCATAATGAGGCGCAGGGTAACTGTCTATGATCTGGCGGGGTATTTTTCGCCAATTTACGCTGGCGCGGATAAATGGCGATCGTTCGCTATCGGCAGGCGGGGACGGGGCGCCCGGCGGGACGCGGGTTATCGATAAAAGCCGCTTTTTTACCGGTTTATTCAGTCTGCCTTCTTTATTCCTCTCTTTACCCGGCAAGAAAGTGAAAAATTTTTTTGCTTGCCCCCTTGAGGAAGCGGTGGGCGACCCCATCTTGTAGTCAACCGCAGTGAATGAACCTGAAAAAAATGATGTCTGGGCAGTTGAAACCATAGGTTTCGCCCTTATTACAGGTTTACAACCACATGTTGATCGAATTTTTAGTGGAGACGTTTAGATGGGTAAAATTATTGGTATCGACCTGGGTACTACCAACTCTTGTGTAGCGATTATGGATGGCACTACTGCACGTGTGCTGGAGAACGCCGAAGGCGATCGCACCACGCCTTCTATCATTGCTTATACCCAGGATGGTGAAACTCTGGTTGGTCAGCCGGCTAAACGTCAGGCAGTGACAAACCCGCAAAACACCCTGTTTGCGATTAAACGCCTGATTGGTCGCCGCTTCCAGGACGAAGAAGTTCAGCGTGACGTATCCATCATGCCGTACAAAATCATCGGCGCCGACAACGGCGACGCATGGCTTGATGTGAAAGGTCAGAAAATGGCACCGCCGCAGATTTCTGCTGAAGTGCTGAAAAAAATGAAGAAAACGGCTGAAGATTACCTGGGTGAGCCGGTAACTGAAGCGGTTATCACCGTACCTGCATACTTCAACGATGCTCAGCGTCAGGCAACGAAAGATGCCGGCCGTATCGCAGGTCTGGAAGTCAAACGTATCATCAACGAACCAACCGCCGCTGCACTGGCTTACGGTCTGGATAAAGAAGTCGGCAACCGTACTATCGCGGTTTACGACCTCGGTGGTGGTACCTTCGATATCTCTATTATCGAAATCGACGAAGTTGACGGCGAAAAAACCTTCGAAGTTCTGGCAACCAACGGTGATACCCACCTGGGTGGTGAAGACTTCGACAGCCGTATGATCAACTACCTCGTTGATGAGTTTAAGAAAGATCAGGGCATTGACCTGCGTAACGATCCGCTGGCCATGCAGCGCCTGAAAGAAGCGGCTGAAAAAGCGAAAATCGAGCTTTCTTCCGCTCAGCAGACCGACGTGAACCTGCCGTACATCACTGCAGATGCCACCGGTCCGAAACACATGAACATCAAAGTGACGCGTGCGAAACTGGAAAGCCTGGTTGAAGACCTGGTTAACCGTTCTATCGAGCCGCTGAAAGTTGCTCTGCAGGACGCTGGTCTCTCCGTGTCTGACATCCAGGACGTTATCCTGGTCGGTGGTCAGACTCGTATGCCGATGGTGCAGAAGAAAGTGGCTGAGTTCTTTGGTAAAGAGCCGCGTAAAGACGTTAACCCGGATGAAGCTGTGGCGATCGGCGCTGCGGTTCAGGGTGGTGTACTGACCGGTGAAGTTAAAGACGTTCTGCTGCTGGACGTTACCCCGCTGTCGCTGGGTATCGAAACCATGGGCGGCGTGATGACTGCGCTGATCAACAAAAACACCACTATCCCGACCAAGCATAGCCAGGTGTTCTCTACTGCAGAAGACAACCAGTCTGCGGTAACCATCCACGTGATTCAGGGTGAGCGTAAACGCGCCTCCGATAACAAATCACTGGGTCAATTCAACCTGGATGGGATTAACCCGGCACCGCGCGGTATGCCGCAGATCGAAGTCACCTTCGACATCGATGCTGATGGTATCCTGCACGTGTCCGCGAAAGACAAAAACAGCGGTAAAGAGCAGAAAATCACCATTAAAGCCTCTTCTGGTCTGAACGAAGAAGAGATCGCCAAAATGGTTCGTGATGCGGAAGCGAACGCTGAATCTGACCGTAAGTTCGAAGAGCTGGTTCAGACCCGTAACCAGGGCGACCATCTGCTGCACAGCACGCGTAAGCAGGTTGAAGAAGCGGGCGACAAACTGCCGGCTGACGACAAAACTGCCATCGAGTCTGCGCTGACCGCGCTGGAAACTTCGCTGAAAGGTGAAGACAAAGCGGACATCGAAGCGAAAATGCAGGCGCTGGCTCAGGCTTCCCAGAAGCTGATGGAAATTGCTCAGCAGCAACACGCTCAGCAGCAGGCTGGCGGTGCTGAAGCTTCTGAAAGCAACGCGAAAGACGACGATGTCGTTGACGCCGAGTTTGAAGAAGTGAAAGACAAAAAATAATCGCCCTTTGAACGGGTAAAACACTGGCACGGGCGAAGAGGTTTCCTCTCCGCCCGTGCACGCATGTTAAGGGGCTGAAAAACACCAATGGCAAAGCAAGATTATTACGAGATTTTGGGCGTTTCCAAAACAGCGGAAGAGCGTGAAATCAAAAAGGCTTACAAGCGCCTGGCCATGAAATATCACCCGGACCGTAACCAGGGTGATAAAGAAGCCGAAGCGAAGTTTAAAGAAATTAAAGAAGCGTATGAAATCCTGACTGATGACCAGAAGCGTGCGGCCTACGATCAGTACGGCCACGCCGCCTTTGAACAAGGTGGCATGGGCGGCGGCGGCGGTGGTTTTGGCGGCGGTGCAGATTTCAGCGATATCTTTGGCGACGTGTTTGGCGATATCTTTGGCGGCGGTCGTGGCCGTCAGCGTGCGGCGCGTGGCGCTGACCTGCGCTACAACATGGAGCTGACGCTGGAAGAAGCCGTTCGCGGCGTGACTAAAGAGATTCGCATCCCGACGCTGGAAGAGTGTGACGTCTGCCACGGCAGCGGCGCGAAAGCCGGTAGCAAACCGCAAACCTGTCCAACCTGTCACGGTGCCGGTCAGGTGCAGATGCGTCAGGGCTTCTTCGCCGTTCAGCAAACCTGTCCGCATTGTCAGGGACGCGGTACGCTGATTAAAGATCCGTGCAACAAATGCCACGGTCACGGCCGGGTCGAGAAGACCAAAACCCTGTCGGTCAAAATCCCGGCGGGTGTGGATACCGGCGATCGTATTCGTCTTTCAGGCGAAGGCGAAGCGGGTGAGCACGGCGCTCCGGCGGGCGATCTGTACGTTCAGGTCCAGGTTAAGCAGCACGCTATCTTTGAGCGTGAAGGCAATAACCTGTACTGCGAAGTGCCGATCAACTTCACCATGGCTGCCCTCGGCGGCGAGATTGAAGTCCCGACGCTGGATGGCCGCGTCAATCTGAAAGTGCCTGGCGAAACGCAGACCGGTAAGCTCTTCCGCATGCGTGGCAAAGGGGTGAAATCCGTACGCGGTGGCGCGCAGGGCGATCTGCTGTGCCGCGTGGTGGTTGAAACGCCGGTAGGGCTGAATGAAAAACAGAAACAGCTGCTGAAGGATCTTCAGGAAAGTTTTGGCGGCCCAACGGGTGAAAAAAACAGCCCGCGCTCCAAAAGTTTCTTTGATGGCGTGAAGAAATTCTTCGACGACCTGACGCGCTAATCTACTGCGATTCTGAAAAGCCACTTTATTGTTAAAGTGGCTTTTTTGTTTCCAGCCCGCTATCTGTTAATGATGGCTGAATCCCTCCGGTCAGAGTCGCGCTTTGCCGTTTGCTTTATATCGTAAAAATCGAGCTATAACGCAATAATAATCTTATTTTTTCGAAGTGTTATGGCGACTAGAATAGTTTCATCGATGAATTAGCCTTATAGAGAGAGTAAAAGTGAAACATCTGCAGCGTTTTTTCAGTAGCGATGCTTCAGGGGGCGTTATCCTCATTTTCGCGGCCGCGTTGGCTATGCTGTTGGCTAATACTGGCGCAACCAGCGGTATTTACCACTCCTTTCTGGAAACACCCGTTCAGCTGCGTGTGGGCGCGTTGGAAATCAATAAGAACATGCTGCTGTGGATTAACGATGCGCTCATGGCCGTCTTCTTCTTGCTGATTGGCCTGGAAGTGAAGCGTGAGATGATTCAGGGGGCGCTGGCCAGCCGCCGTCAGGCCGTTTTCCCGGTCGTGGCGGCCTTAGGTGGGATGATTGTCCCGGCGCTGATCTACCTGGCGTTTAATGCTCAGGATCCGATTACCCGCGAGGGCTGGGCGATTCCGGCGGCGACCGATATCGCTTTTGCGCTGGGAGTGCTGGCGCTGTTGGGCAGTCGCGTACCGCCGGCGTTGAAAATCTTCCTGATGGCGCTGGCGATTATCGACGACCTGGGCGCCATTATCATCATTGCCCTGTTTTATACCAGCGACCTTTCCGTCCTGTCGCTGGGCGTGGCGGCAGGGGCGATTGCCGTGCTGGTCGCGCTCAATCTTTGCGGCGTCCGACGCACCGGTATCTATATCCTGGTCGGCGCGGTGCTATGGACTGCGGTCCTGAAGTCCGGGGTTCATGCGACGTTAGCCGGGGTGATCGTTGGCTTTATGATCCCGCTGAAGGAGCAGGGCGGTAAATCACCGGCTAAGCAGCTTGAGCATGTCCTGCATCCGTGGGTGGCTTACCTGATTCTGCCGCTTTTCGCCTTCGCTAACGCAGGCGTCTCGCTGCAAGGCGTAACGATTGAAGGACTGACGTCACTGCTGCCGCTGGGGATTATTGCCGGGCTGTTTATCGGCAAACCGCTGGGTATCAGCCTGTTCTGCTGGCTGGCGTTAAAACTGAAATGGGCATCGCTGCCGGAAGGGACGACCTGCAAGCAGATAGTGGCGGTCGGTATTCTGTGCGGGATTGGCTTCACGATGTCGATTTTCATCGCCAGTCTGGCCTTCAGCAGCGTTAATCCTGGCTTAATCAACTGGGCCAAGCTAGGCATCCTGATTGGATCAGTTCTGTCGGCCGTGACCGGGTATATGATACTACGCAGGCGTATTGCGGATACCACGACGGCTTAACATTCGATGGGGAGCCTGCAAGGGCTCCCCTGGCATTATCAGGGAGAGAAACATGTCGCATATTAATTACAACCACCTGTATTACTTCTGGCACGTTTACAAAGAAGGTTCTGTTGTCGGCGCCGCGGAGGCTTTGTTCCTGACGCCGCAGACCATTACCGGGCAAATCAAAGCGCTTGAAGAGCGTTTGCAGGGAAAATTGTTTAAACGCAAAGGGCGGGGGCTGGAGCCGAGTGAACTGGGCGAGCTGGTGTTCCGCTATGCAGACCGCATGTTCACGCTGAGTCAGGAGATGCTCGATATTGTGAACTACCGCAAAGAGTCTAACCTGCTGTTCGATGTCGGTGTTGCCGATGCTTTGTCGAAAAGGCTGGTGAGCGGGGTGCTGGATGCGGCGGTAGTGGATAATGAACAGATTCATCTGCGTTGCTTTGAGTCGACCCACGAAATGCTGCTTGAGCAGCTCAGCCAGCACAAGCTCGATATGATCATCTCAGACTGCCCCATCGATTCCACCCAGCAGGAAGGGCTGTTCTCTGTGCGTATCGGCGAGTGCAGCGTGAGCTTCTGGTGTATGAACCCGCCGCCGGAAAAACCGTTCCCCGCCTGTCTGGAGGAGCGTCGTCTGCTGATCCCCGGCCGGCGCTCGATGCTGGGACGCAAGCTTCTGAACTGGTTCAACTCGCAGGGGCTGAAGGTCGAGATTCTTGGTGAGTTTGATGATGCGGCGCTGATGAAGGCGTTCGGTGCGGCGCATAATGCGATTTTTGTCGCGCCGACGCTTTACGCGCATGACTTCTATCAGGATGAGACGATTATTGAGATCGGACGGATGGAGAATGTGATGGAGGAGTATCACGCCATTTTTGCCGAAAGAATGATTCAGCATCCGGCGGTGCAACGGATTTGCAATCGCGACTATTCGTCACTCTTCACGACGCCGCAGGCGTAACTGACAGGCATAAAAAAACCCGCTTTCGCGGGTTTTTTTACAAAGCGATAACAAGCAGGCGATTAAGCCAGTTTGTTGATCTGAGCGGTCAGGTTTGCTTTATGACGCGCAGCTTTGTTTTTGTGGATCAGACCTTTAGCAGCCTGACGGTCCACGATCGGTTGCATTTCGTTAAATGCTTTCAGTGCAGTAGCTTTGTCGCCAGCTTCGATAGCTGCGTATACTTTCTTGATGAAAGTACGCATCATAGAGCGACGGCTAGCGTTGTGCTTGCGGGCCTTTTCAGACTGAACGGCGCGCTTCTTAGCTGATTTGATATTAGCCAAGGTCCAACTCCCAAATGTGTTCTATATGGACAATTCAAAGGCCGAGGAATATGCCCGTTTAGCCTTCTTTTGTCAATGGATTTGTGCAAATAAGCGCCGCTTAAAACAACGACGCTTTATTACGTAGTGATGGCGCAAGATTCTACCAGCTTGTTGCTGGCGAATACAGCCTTTCCACCATAAAAATCGCTGGGCCCGGGTAGTTTTTGCCGCATTCCCGCGCTGAGTTGATGAATTCCCGGGATCTTTCGGTTAAGAGGTGCAATCGCTGGTTAACGTCGTCAGTTGTACAAGGTATACTCGGACGATTTTCACTGTTTTGAGCCAGACATGAAGCTGATACGCGGCATACATAATCTCAGTCAGGCACCGCACGGGTGCGTGCTGACCATTGGTAATTTTGACGGTGTACATCGCGGGCACCAGGCGCTGCTGCAGCGTTTGCGCGCCGAGGGCCGCCAGCGTGGTTTACCGGTGGTGGTGATGATTTTCGAACCACAGCCGCTGGAGCTGTTTGCCGCCGATAAGGCGCCAGCCCGTTTAACGCGTCTGCGGGAAAAGCTGAGCTATCTGGCTGAAAGCGGCGTCGACTATGTGCTGTGCGTGCGCTTTGACCGCCGCTTCGCCGCCCTGACCGCCCAGGATTTTATCAGCGAACTGCTGGTGCGCCGTTTAGGCGTGCAGTTCCTTGCTGTGGGTGATGATTTCCGCTTTGGCGCTGGTCGCCAGGGGGATTTCTTGTTATTACAGAAAGCCGGGGCGGAATACGGTTTTGACGTAACCAGCACCCAAACTTTCTGCGAGGGCGGTGTACGTATCAGCAGCACGGCGGTGCGCCAGGCGCTAGCGGATGACGACCTTGTGCAGGCGGAAAACCTGCTGGGCCATCCCTTTACGATCTCCGGACGCGTGGTCCACGGCGATGAGCTGGGGCGCACTATTGGTTTTCCGACGGCGAACTTACCGCTACGTCGTCAGGTTTCCCCGGTAAAAGGGGTCTATGCGGTGGAAGTGACAGGACTGGGCGACAAACCGCTGGTGGGCGTCGCCAACATTGGCACCCGTCCAACGGTTGCTGGCGTTCGCCAGCAGCTGGAAGTGCATTTGCTGGACGTTGTAATGGACCTTTATGGTCGCCATATAGATGTAATACTGCGTAAAAAAATACGTAACGAGCAGCGATTTGCGTCGCTTGATGAGCTGAAAGCGCAAATTGCACGTGATGAGTTAACGGCCCGCGAGTTCTTTGGGCTGGCCAGGCAGGCATAAGCCTGTTGGTGTTTATCAAACCGAAATACGGAACCGAGAATCTGATGAGTGACTATAAATCCACCCTGAATTTGCCGGAAACAGGGTTCCCGATGCGTGGCGATCTCGCCAAGCGCGAACCGGGAATGCTGGCGCGTTGGACCGATGATGACCTGTACGGCATCATCCGTGCAGCGAAAAAAGGCAAAAAAACCTTCATTCTGCATGATGGCCCTCCTTATGCGAATGGCAGCATTCATATTGGTCACTCGGTTAACAAGATTCTGAAAGACATTATCGTTAAGTCCAAAGGACTGACGGGCTATGACTCGCCTTACGTTCCAGGTTGGGACTGCCACGGTCTGCCGATCGAGCTGAAAGTGGAGCAGGAATATGGCAAGCCGGGTGAGAAATTCACCGCTGCTGAATTCCGCGCCAAGTGCCGCGAATATGCCGCTGAGCAGATCGACGGCCAGCGTAAAGACTTTATCCGCCTGGGCGTACTGGGCGACTGGTCGCGTCCGTACCTGACCATGGACTTCAAAACCGAAGCCAACATTATCCGTGCGCTGGGTAAAATCATCGGTAACGGCCACCTGCACAAAGGCGCGAAGCCGGTGCACTGGTGTGTCGACTGCCGTTCTGCGCTGGCTGAAGCGGAAGTCGAGTATTACGACAAAACGTCTCCTTCTATCGACGTAGCGTTCCACGCGGTAGACAAAGCCGCTGTGCTGGCGAAATTCGGCGTTGCCGATGTCACCGGCCCGGTATCACTGGTCATCTGGACCACCACCCCGTGGACCCTGCCAGCCAACCGCGCCATCTCCCTGTCGCCGGAATTCGACTATGCGTTGGTGCAGGTCGCAGGCCAGGCGCTGATCCTGGCGAAAGATCTGGTTGAAAGCGTGATGAAACGCGCGGGTATTGCGGATTACACCATCCTGGCGGCGGTGAAAGGTGATGAACTGGAACTGATGCGCTTTAAGCATCCGTTCCTCGACTTCGACGTACCGGCCATCCTCGGCGATCACGTCACTCTGGATGCGGGTACCGGTGCGGTCCATACCGCCGGCGGCCACGGTCCGGACGACTACACCATCAGCCAGAAATACGGCCTGGAAATTGCCAACCCGGTCGGCCCGGACGGTTCCTACCTGCCAGGGACCTATCCGGCGCTGGACGGTATTAACGTCTTTAAAGCCAACGACATCATCGTCGAAATGCTGCGCGAAAGCGGTGCGCTGCTGCACGTTGAGAAAATGCAGCACAGCTATCCGTGCTGCTGGCGTCACAAGTCGCCGATCATCTTCCGTGCGACCCCGCAGTGGTTCGTCAGCATGGATCAGAAAGGTCTGCGCGCGCAGTCGCTGAAAGAGATCAAAGGCGTGCAGTGGATCCCGGACTGGGGCCAGGCGCGTATCGAATCCATGGTCGCTAACCGTCCTGACTGGTGTATCTCCCGTCAGCGTACCTGGGGCGTGCCGATGTCTCTGTTTGTGCACAAAGAGACGCAGGAACTGCACCCGAATACCCTGGAACTGATGGAAGAAGTGGCGAAGCGCGTTGAAGTTGACGGCATTCAGGCGTGGTGGGATCTCGATTCCCGCGACATCCTGGGCGCTGACGCGGACAACTACGAGAAAGTGCCGGATACCCTGGACGTGTGGTTCGATTCCGGATCTACCCACTCCTCCGTTGTTGACGTACGCCCTGAATTCTCCGGTCACGCCGCCGATATGTACCTGGAAGGTTCTGACCAGCATCGCGGCTGGTTCATGTCCTCGCTGATGATCTCCACGGCGATGAAGGGCAAAGCGCCGTACCGCCAGGTGCTGACGCACGGTTTCACCGTAGATGGTCAGGGACGTAAAATGTCCAAATCCATCGGTAACACCGTCTCTCCGCAGGATGTGATGAATAAACTGGGCGCGGATATCCTGCGTCTGTGGGTCGCGTCTACCGATTACACCGGCGAAATGGCGGTCTCTGACGAGATCCTTAAACGTGCTGCCGACAGCTATCGTCGTATCCGTAACACCGCACGCTTCCTGCTGGCGAACCTTAACGGTTTCGATCCGGTCAAAGATATGGTGAAACCGGAAGAGATGGTGGTGCTCGATCGGTGGGCGGTAGGCTGCGCGCAAGCGGCGCAGGAAGATATCCTGAAGGCCTACGAATCGTATGATTTCCACGAAGTGGTGCAGCGCCTGATGCGCTTCTGCTCCATCGAAATGGGCTCGTTCTATCTCGACATCATCAAAGATCGCCAGTACACCGCGAAAGCGGACAGCGTGGCGCGTCGCAGCTGCCAGACCGCGCTGTTCCATATTGTGGAAGCGCTGGTTCGCTGGATGGCGCCGATCATGTCCTTCACCGCAGACGAAATCTGGGGCTACCTGCCGGGTTCCCGCGAGAAATACGTCTTCACCGGTGAGTGGTATGAAGGTCTGTTCGGCCTGGCCGATGACGAAGCGATGAACGACGACTTCTGGGACGACCTGCTGCAGGTACGTGGCGAAGTCAACAAGGTCATCGAGCAGGCGCGTGCCGACAAGCTGGTGGGCGGTTCTCTGGAAGCGGCGGTCACGCTGTATGCCGATGCCGATCTGGCCGCGAAGCTGAACGCGCTGGGCAGCGAATTACGATTTGTCCTGTTGACCTCCGGGGCGACGGTTGCCGATTATGCACAGGCGCCGGCGGATGCCTGGCAGAGTGAACTGCTGAAAGGTCTGAAAGTCGTGCTGAGTAAAGCCGAAGGCGAGAAATGCCCACGCTGCTGGCACTATACCAGCGATGTCGGCAAGGTGGCGGAACACGCGGAAATCTGCGGTCGCTGTGTCAGCAACGTCGCCGGTGACGGCGAAAAACGTAAGTTTGCCTGATGAGTAAATCTGTCTGTTCAACGGGGCTACGCTGGCTTTGGGTCGTTGTAGCCGTGCTGATTATTGACCTGGGCAGTAAATTCCTGATCCTCCAGAACTTTGCTCTGGGGGATACGGTATCGCTGTTCCCGTCGCTTAATCTGCATTATGCGCGTAACTATGGCGCGGCTTTTAGTTTCCTTGCCGATAGCGGCGGCTGGCAGCGCTGGTTCTTTGCCGGCATTGCCATCGGTATCTGCGTGATTCTGGCGGTATTGATGTATCGCTCAAAAGCCACGCAAAAGCTGAACAACATTGCCTACGCGCTGATTATTGGCGGCGCGCTGGGGAATTTGTTTGATCGGCTATGGCATGGTTTTGTCGTCGATATGATTGATTTCTACGTCGGGGACTGGCATTTCGCTACCTTCAACCTCGCCGATACCGCAATTTGTATCGGCGCGGCGCTGATTGTGCTGGAAGGCTTCCTGCCAAAACCTTCGGCGAAAGAGCCGGTGTAAATGTAAATGTCGGGTGGCGCTGCGCTTACCCGGCCTACAGAATTTGTGCCCTTCCGTAGGCCCGGTAAGCGTAGCGTCACCGGGCAAACAGGCGGGCCAAAACAAGCGAGCAATTTGCATGTCTAAATCCGTACAGAGCAACAGCGCGATCCTCGTTCACTTCACGCTGAAACTGGATGATGGCTCAACGGCTGAATCCACCCGCAATAACGGCAAACCTGCCCTGTTTCGCCTTGGCGACACCTCTCTGTCTGAAGGTCTTGAACAACAGCTTCTGGGTCTGAAAGAGGGTGAGAAAAAGGTATTTTCGCTGGAGCCCGATGCCGCGTTTGGCGTGCCAAGCCCGGATCTTATCCAGTATTTTTCCCGTCGTGAATTTATCGATGCGGGAGAGCCGGAAATTGGCGCGATTATGCTCTTTACCGCAATGGATGGCAGCGAAATGCCCGGCGTGATTCGTGAAGTGAACGGCGATTCGATCACCGTGGATTTCAACCACCCGCTGGCCGGGCGCACCGTCCATTTTGATATTGAAGTGCTGGAAATCGATCCGGCGCTGGAGGAGTGAAATGCAGATCCTGTTGGCTAACCCGCGCGGCTTCTGCGCCGGCGTTGACCGCGCTATCAGCATTGTCGAAAACGCGCTGACGCTCTACGGCGCGCCGATCTATGTGCGTCATGAAGTGGTGCATAACCGCTATGTGGTCGATAGCCTGCGCAAGCGCGGAGCCATTTTTATCGAACAGATTAGCGAAGTGCCTGATGGCGCGATCCTGATTTTCTCCGCGCACGGCGTGTCTCAGGCGGTGCGTAATGAAGCGAAAAACCGCGATCTGACGGTCTTTGACGCGACCTGTCCGCTGGTGACCAAAGTGCATATGGAAGTTGCCCGCGCCAGTCGTCGTGGCGAAGAGTCGATCCTGATTGGCCATGCCGGTCACCCGGAAGTCGAAGGGACGATGGGCCAGTACAGCAACCCGGAAGGGGGAATGTATCTGGTAGAATCGCCCGATGACGTCTGGAAGCTGGAGGTGAAAAACGACGCCCGGCTGTCGTTTATGACGCAGACCACCCTCTCGGTAGATGACACTTCGGATGTGATCGACGCGCTGCGCGAACGCTTCCCAAAAATCGTCGGGCCGCGCAAAGACGATATCTGTTACGCAACCACCAACCGTCAGGAAGCGGTGCGTGCGCTGGCGGAACAGGCCGATGTCGTGCTGGTGGTGGGGTCGAAAAACTCCTCTAACTCCAACCGTCTGGCGGAGCTCGCTCAGCGGATGGGGAAAGCAGCCTATCTGATTGACGACGCGACGGATATTCAGGAAGCGTGGGTCAAAGAGGCCGCGTGCGTTGGCGTGACCGCAGGCGCATCGGCCCCGGATATTCTGGTGCAGAACGTGATTGCGCGTCTGCAGGCGCTGGGCGGTGGAGAAGCCGTCCCGCTGGAAGGGCGTGAAGAGAATATCGTTTTCGAAGTACCGAAAGAGCTGCGGGTTGATGTCCGTGAAGTAGACTAAGTTCTTTCGCCAGCGAATGTGAGAAGATGCCAGACTTAACGTCTGGCATTTTTTTTGGGAGAAACGATGCGCTTACCGATCATTCTTGATACCGATCCCGGCATTGACGACGCGGCGGCGATCGCCGCTGCGCTGTTTGCCCCCGAGCTCGATCTGCAGCTGATGACGACGGTGGCGGGGAACGTGTCGGTGGAAAAAACCACCCGTAATGCCCTGCAGCTACTGCATTTCTGGCAGGCGAAGGTTCCGCTGGCTCAAGGGGCGTCGATGCCGCTTTTGCGCCCGCTGCGCGATGCGGCCTCCGTGCACGGTGAGTCCGGTATGGAAGGGTATGATTTTGTCGAGCATGACTGCCAGCCATTGCCGAAACCGGCCTTTCAGGCCATTCGCGACGCGCTGATGCATGCTCAGGAGCCCATTACGCTGGTGGCGATTGGTCCGTTGACCAATATTGCGCTGCTCCTGACGCAGTATCCGGAATGTCGCTTTAATATTCGCCGGCTGGTGATCATGGGCGGTTCTGCCGGGCGCGGTAACTTCACGCCCAATGCGGAGTTCAATATTGCTATCGACCCGGAAGCCGCGGCCAGCGTATTTCGCAGCGGTCTGGAGATCGTGATGTGCGGTCTCGACGTGACGAACCGGGCGATGCTGACGCCGGAGTACCTCGCCACGCTGCCCGCGCTGAACAACACCGGAAAGATGCTCCACGCGCTGTTCAGCCATTATCGCAGCGGCAGCATGAGCAGCGGGCTACGTATGCATGACCTGTGCGCCATTGCCTGGCTGGTGCGCCCCGAGCTGTTTACCCTACAACCGTGCTTTGTGGCGGTGGAAACGCAGGGGACCTGGACATCCGGTACCACCGTCGTCGATATCGAAGGGCGGCTCGGGCAGCCGGCGAACGCTCGCGTTGCGCTGGAGCTGGATGTGGGCGGTTTTCAGCGCTGGGTGGCGGAAGTGTTGGCCCTGGCGCCGTAAGCGGCCTGGCGACCGTCAATTTTCTCGCTCAGATAATCAATCATGGCCCGCATTCTGGCGGGCATATGTTTATTGCCCGACCACAGCAGCCACAGCTGTCCGCTATAGCTACTGATAAACTCCCATTCTGCCAGAACCTGCACGATATCGCCCCGGGCCAGCGCGTCGCGAGCGGTAAACAGCGGCAGGCTGCCGATACCTAAATGCTGCTTCACCGCATCAAGGCGTACGGCAGTATGGTTGGCGGCGTAGCGTCCGTGAGTCTGGATAGTTAATGAGATGGTCACTCCCTCCTTCCCAGTACTATGCTGAGGACAGGCTTTCATTCGGAGAACCATCATGGAAAACATTGCGCTTATTGGTATCGATCTGGGTAAGAACTCTTTCCATATTCATTGTCAGGATCATCGTGGGAAGGCCGTTTACCGTAAAAAATTCACCCGACCAAAGCTAATCGAATTTCTGGCGACATGCCCGGCAACAACCATCGCGATGGAAGCCTGTGGCGGTTCTCACTTTATGGCACGCAAGCTGGCAGAGTTAGGGCATTTTCCAAAGCTGATATCACCGCAATTTGTCCGCCCATTCGTTAAAAGCAACAAAAATGACTTCGTTGATGCTGAAGCTATCTGTGAAGCAGCATCACGTCCATCTATGCGTTTCGTGCAGCCCAGAACCGAATCTCAGCAGGCAATGCGAGCTCTGCATCGTGTCCGTGAATCCCTGGTTCAGGATAAGGTGAAAACAACTAATCAGATGCATGCTTTTCTGCTGGAATTTGGTATCAGCGTTCCGCGAGGTGCTGCCGTTATTAGTCGACTGAGTACCCTTCTTGAGGACAGTAGTTTGCCTCTTTATCTCAGCCAGTTACTGCTGAAATTACAACAGCATTATCACTATCTTGTTGAGCAGATTAAAGATCTGGAATCTCAGTTGAAACGAAAGTTGGACGAAGATGAGGTTGGACAGCGCTTGCTGAGTATTCCCTGCGTTGGAACGCTGACTGCCAGTACTATTTCAACTGAGATTGGCGACGGGAAGCAGTACGCCAGCAGCCGTGACTTTGCGGCGGCAACAGGGCTGGTACCCCGACAGTACAGCACGGGAGGTCGGACGACATTGTTAGGGATTAGCAAGCGGGGCAACAAAAAGATCCGAACTTTGTTGGTTCAGTGTGCCAGGGTATTCATACAAAAACTGGAACACCAGTCTGGCAAGTTGGCCGACTGGGTCAGGGAGTTGTTGTGTCGGAAAAGCAACTTTGTCGTCACCTGTGCTCTGGCAAACAAGCTGGCCAGAATAGCCTGGGCACTGACGGCGCGACAGCAAACTTACGAAGCATAAAGGCAGAAATACACCAGTTTAAACAATCATTCATCTGGTTTTGCGAATACTGATATTGATGATACTAACGGCCCACCGGCCTGTTGAGGAACCTGTAAAACGGAAAGGCTCATTGAAGCCGTATATTTTCTGGAGGTTCATCAGGCGCGGAACTCATCGAGGCGCGGGAATAAAATCCCATTCAGACGCCGGATAGATTCAAGCAAGCCAACTTGTCGTCAAAATCGGTGTTGCAAAAACGGGAGTGACCATAGATTCCGTTTTACCCGCCCGTCGGAATTTCCAGCGTGAGTCGGCCGGCGTTTCGCCGAGGCTGATGCAGCTGTGGGCGCGCAGCTCTGCCGGCGTTTGCGGCGTGCCGTGCTGCAGCAAATAGTCCGCTGTGGCGCAGATCACGTGGGTCACCGGCATCAGCGGCTTGCCGTGTAGCCCGGGAGAGGGGCTGTGGGTAATACGCAGCGCCAGATCAATACCATCATCAATCAGATCCAGATAGCGGTCCTCAAGCCGCAGACAGACGTCCACGCCGGGGTAGCGGGTGAGAAATTCCGTCATCAACGGGTGAATCACAAAACGCCCGACGGCTTTTGGCACGCTGAGGGTCAGTTTTCCCTGCGCCACCTCCTGCGTACTGCTGGCGGAGTCCATCGCCAGGCGCGCCGATTCCAGCATCTCCTGCGCGTGCGCATACACCGTTTTTCCGGCATCGCTCAGGCGTAATTTACGCGTGCTGCGGTGCAGCAGCTTACAGCCCAGTTCGTGTTCCAGTCGCGAGACGCTGCGACTGACCGCCGAAGGCGTTGCCCCGGAAAGGCGGGCGACGGCAGAAAAACTGCCCTGGTCGACAATTTGCACGAACAGGGCAAGGTCGGGGAGTAAATTGAGATTCATTTGTGCCCATAAAGCAAAAGTGCATTGATGGATGACGGGATTATCGTCATGCGTAATATCAATATACTGTCCTGACAGAGAAGAGGACAACCCCATGACTGAACGTCTTTATTACACCAGCGATGCGACCGAAGGCCGCGCGCGGGTACTGAGCTGCCTGGCCGAAGCCGACGGCCGCTATGCCATTGAGCTGGACCAGACCCTGTTTCACCCGCAGGGCGGCGGGCAACCGGCCGACCGCGGCTGGATTGACGGTATTGCCGTTGAAGGCGTGGTGGCGCGAGGCGACAGCGTCATGCACATTGTCGCACAACCGCTGCCGCCTGGAGAGGTGACGATTCGGGTGGATGACGCTGCCCGGCGTCTGCATTCGCGGCTGCACTCTGCGGGACATCTGATCGGCCTGGCGGGCGAAGGCGCCGGCTGGCATCCCATCAAAGCGCACCACTGGCCTGGAGAAGGGCGGATAACTTTCACCGCCACCGCGCCCGCCATCGTGCCGGAGGCCAGCGCGCTTCTGGCGACGATCGCGGGCTGGCAAGCGGAAAATCTGCCGCGGCATCTGGCTTATGAGGATGGGCTGCGGCAGGTCAAGTTTGGTCCATTACCGGCCTATCCCTGCGGCGGAACGCATGTTGCCAGCCTGTCTGAGCTGGGTGTGGTGACGATCACCCAGGTGAAAATCAAAAAAGGCCAGCTGATCGTAAGTTATACGCTGGAGTGAGCGGCGACGCTGCCGAACTTTTGTGTGATATCAGTTACAAAGTCGCCCGGCCCCTCTGAGGTTAATCGATTAATCTGCTAATCTGATCCTGTTGTTCTCCTCGGGCCGGAGACAAATATGAATCCTTCCTTTATTCAGCCACCGCAGGTGGTCTGGGCCAGCGGCGCACTTGCCGATGGCCCGTTGTTACGTAAATCAACGCGCATTGCGGATCTTGCGCGGGTATTCGCCGATGAGCGCGCGCGTCAGGGAATGGTGGGCGAGCTGGTCGTTTATGATGTGGAAATGCTTGATACCTCTTCAGCGGAAGGGGCGCTGTATACCGGCGTCACCCATCTTTATCCCGGGAAGGTGGGCAACGAGTATTTTATGACCCGCGGGCATTTCCATGCCCGTCGTGAACAAGGCGAAGTCTACTTTGGTCTGCGCGGGAGTGGTTTACTGCTGCTGCAAGATGAGCAAGGACAAGCGCGCTTTGAGCAGGTTTTTGCCGGGTCAGTACATATTATTCCGGGGTTTACCGCGCACCGGTTGATTAATACCGGTGGCGATACGCTTTCCGCGCTGGCGGTCTGGCCCGGCGTGGCGGGACACGATTACGCTGCGCTGGCAAACGGCTTTGCGCTGCGGGTCTTTGAAGAGAATCGGACTCTCCAGGTCAAGGCGGTGCAGAATGGCGAAATCTGACGGTTGTTACGGGCTGGATATGGCGATTCATCAGCGGCCTCTGGGTTTTAGCTACGGCAATGATGTCACCGGACCGATGCCGGAAATCCGTCGTCTCGATCAGATTCGCGCTTCGCTGCGCGATCCCCACTGTGAAGGGCCGGAGGAGGTGTATGCCATCGCCATGGATGTGGCGCGGATGCAGGATCGTGAAGAGCTGAAAAAACGGATGCTGCTGTTTGGCGTGGTGACCTATGCCGCCGGGCGACTGGGGGAAGAACCGATTCGCAGTCAGGGACATGTCCATCGCATCAGCCAGCACAGCGGCTGGTCGCCGCCGGAGCTGTATGAAATCTGGCAGGGGAAAGCCATCATCTACATGCAAGAGTACGTGGAGGACGACCCCGGACGCTGCTTTGCGGTCATCGCCGGGCCGGGAGAAAAGGTACTGGTACCGCCCGGCTGGGGGCATGCCACCATTTCGGCGAGCCAGGATGAACCCTTAACTTTTGGCGCATGGTGCGATCGCGAGTACGGTTTTGAATATGATGCCGTGCGCGCCCGAAAAGGGCTGGCCTGGTATCCGCTGCTGCAGGATGAACAGATTATCTGGTTGCATAATTCGCACTATATTCCCGGGCGGTTGCAGGCTATTACCCCCCGGCAGTATACGGAGTTTGGCATTACCTCCGCGCCAGTTTATCAGCAGTTTATTGACGATCCTGCCCGCTTCCAGTTTATCTCCCGTCCGGATAAGACGGCGGAACTATGGCGGAATTTCCATCCATAGCACAACCGGGGCATAGCCCCGGTTTTTTTGACGTTGGGCGGATCTTCACGCGATCCGCTGCGTTCGCCCCGCTCTGCGCGACGCGAGCGGGACGTTTTCACAACACCATCCGATATCAGCCGGCAAACAGACCGCTCACCACGCCGAGTGCGGCCAGTACCAGCAGCAGCACCATCGCTTTTACCGGTGAAACCCCGCGTTTGGCCATCAAATACCACGTCCCCAGCACCACCACCAGCGGCAGCAGCTGCGGGAAGATGCCATCCAGCATCTGCTGAACGTGAATATTGACCCCGTCTTTGGTGACGAATTCCAGCCCGGTTGCGAGTTTAACGTAGCTTGCCGCAACGCCGCCCATGACGAAAACACCCAGTAGCGACAAGGCTTCACGCAGGCGAGTAGACTGACTGCTGACCAGCATCTCTACCGATCCGGAACCCATTTTGTAGCCTTTGAGAAACAGAAACCACGAGCCGGGAATAATGATGCCCAGCCAGGCGACGGTATAGAACAGCGGCCCGAGAATGCTGCCGCCGGCCGCCAGCGCCATACCGATACTCAGCAAAATCGGGATAAGCATGCCGGGGATCATTGAATCACCGATCCCGGCGATCGGCCCCATCAGGCCGACTTTCAGGGTATTGATCGTTTCACCATCGATCGGTTCGCCGTTGGCTTTTTTCTCCTCCAGCCCCAGCGCCATACCATTGACGATCGCGCCGATCTGCGGCTCGGTGTTATAGAACGATGCGTGACGGCGCAGCATTTCGGTGCGCTGGGCGGCATCGGGATAGAGTTTTTTCGCCACCGGCAGCATGCTCAGGCAAAAGCCGAAGGATTCCAGGCGTTCAAAGCTCATTGAGGACAGGTTGTGCATCATCCACGCGCGCCAGCAGCGGCGCAGGTCTTTGCGGGTCAGGGTACGTTCTTCCATCAGAATTCATCCTCATCATCGACGACCGGTTTTGCGCCAGTGCTCTGCTGCGGCTCCGGTTTGTAGTTGTAATGGATTAGCGCCAGCAGCGAGCCCACGATCACCAGCGCGACCATATTGAGCTTTAAAAAGACGATGCAGACGAAACCGACGAGAAAATAGATCAGCATGGTGTAGTTTTTGATGATCTGTTTGAGCAGGATAGCGATCCCCACCGCAGGCAGAATGCCGCCCAGCACATTCATCGTCGACAGAATGATTTTGGGCAAACTGTCCATAAAACTACTGATGTACTGCGCACCGAAATAGACGGCGATAAAAGTCGGTACGAAGCGTAAAACGAAGTTCGTGGCCTGGGGCCAGATGGCGCTGTTGAGATAAATTCCGCGTTCGTCGCCACGATCCAGCGCAACATCGGCCCGATGGTTCCAGAAAGAGTTCAGCACCATCATGGCGTTAAACAGAATGGTCCCGGCGATACCGATGGTGGCCGCCAGCGCTACCGCCACTTCCGGCCCTTTTCCTGACAGGATCCCGAGGGCGATGGCCGGGTAAGCGACAAAGTTAAGGTCGGCCGGCATCGACCCACCCGGTGTCACCATGGCGATATAGACGGCCTGGACCGCCACGCCGATCATAATGCCGGTTTTCACATCGCCGAGAATAAGCCCGACCAGCATGCCGGAAACCAGCGGCCGGGTGATCAGATACCAGCCGCCGGTCAGCCCTAAAAGCCAGGGGCTACTGAGGGCGCCCAGATAGCAAAGAAAGCCTATCAATGTCGCTTCGATAATCATCATCCGCTCCTTATTTCAGCTTCTGCCGGGCGTCCTGCCAGCTGTAACAGCCGGCATCCGGGACCAGGCGGAACTCAACAAAATGTCCGTGCTGCACCAGCCAGTCAAAGGCGGCTATCTCCTCCGCGTTGACCGATTGATTCGGGCCAATGGTTCGGGTATCGGCGCGGGCGCTCATTGGACCAACGTTAATTTTGCCGTTGGCATTTTTCAGGCTGATACCGGCTTCTTCGATGCGCTGGAGCGTAACGGGGGATTTGCCAATCACGAAGTAACGCTTATCGCTGGCGATCACTTTGGGCAATTTTTCGATAGCTGTCGCGGTATCGAACAGCCAGACTTTGGTGTCCTGGACCGCGCCTTTCATCACTGATGAGAGCAGCGGATCGGCCGCGACGGCGTCGTCAATGGCGACGATACCATCGCAGGGCAGCTCTTTGGCCCAGCGTGTCACGAGCTGCCCATGAATAACGCGGTCGTCGATACGTACAAAAGAGATACTCATAGCGGTTTCCTTTAAAAATCATCGGACTGAACGGATATCGTCGGGGCAGCCATGACCAGTGTCGGTACGGTTAACGCCAGCAGCTGTGCGGCAGCATCGTGCACATCCGTTAAATGGTGAACCTCGTCGCTTTGCAGCAGCATCGGGAAATTGACCCCCGCCACGACGGCGACCGGGGGGATCGTCTGAGTGGAAAACGCGTGCTGGCAGGCGATGTTCCACGGCGTACCGCTTTGCATATCGCACAGCACCAGCACGCCATCGGCGTTTTGTCCGGCGCTGGCCAGCGTGCGGGCGAAATCCTGTCTGAAGCCTTCAATGCCAGCCTGCTCGTCGAGCGTCACGGCGAAAACATGTGGTAATTCGCCGTAAACCATGCGGCCGCTTGCAAGCAGGGCGTTCGCCAGCGGGCCGTGGGTGGCAACTATTACGTTGATCATGCGCTTATCCTCTTACCCAGGCTTTAATGGTGGCGAGCGGCTGTCCTGTGCCTTTGCCCGACGGTGAAATACGATACTCGCCCACTGCGGCGGGAATAATAAAGGTCTCGGCATAGTGGACGACGAAAGGCGCGAAGGCGCCGCTCGGGCTGTCAACGATGGCCTCATCACCTTCGACCAGGTTGAGAACGTTCACCCCGCCCTGAGTATGATGAGTCACCGGCGCGGTGAACCAGTGGCGGCGGGTTTCGATAAATTCACGCTCGTGCATCCCGGTCCGTTCTTCACGCCAGCCTTCGCCTTCGGCCACGGGTTCGACCTGGTTTACCAGGTTGTCGGCAACCCAGCGGGTGTCACGCTGCCAGTCGATAACCTGCTCCCCGTGCTCCAGATGGACGGGGCGCGGCAGGCCATCTAAACCTAAACGTCCCCAGTCCCACAGCTTGAAGGTAAAAATGTACGGCGTGGCGCTGATTTCGAGGACCATCGTGCCGCTGCCCGAGCAGTGAACCGTGCCGGCAGGGATCAGGAAGTGATCGTGCTTACGGGCCGGGATCTGGTTAACAAAGCGGGCATCGTCGAAGGTTTTTTCCCCGCGGGCCGCGGCCTTGAGATCGTCCAGCATCGCCTGCGGTTCGGTTCCGGTTTTGGTTCCCAGATAGACCACCGCGTGTGGTTCCGCTTCGAGAATGTAATAACTTTCATCCTGGGTGTAGTGCATACCAAACTGCTGCTGGATGTACTCGGTGACGGGATGAACCTGGAAGCTCAGGTTCTGGCCGCCGATGGTGTCGAGAAAATCAAAGCGGATGGGAAATTCAGCGCCAAACCGGGCGTGAACCTTCTCGCCAAGCAGCGCGCGAGGATGAAGTAAAACCAGGTTTTGTGAGGGGATCTCGATCCGCACCTGACCAAAGCGCAGAAACAGGCTGTTTTCCTCGGGCACGCAATCAAAACACCATGCGTAATTGGGCGCGGCGGGATCGAGATCGAATTGCTGTTTCATCCACTGGCCGCCCCAGATGCCGGGATCGAAGAACGGGGCGACGCGGAACGGACGGGTGGTGGTTTGCTGGAGGGCGGCGCGCAGCGCTTCGCCGCTGACCAGCGTCGGCGCCTCTTTTTGCGTGGTATCGAGCAGATAGTCGGCGCGTTTGAGCAGCGGCGTTTTGTGGCGATCGAAGACGCGCCATTCGATAAAAAAGGCGCGCTTATAGCGACGGAGGATGTCCTCGTCCTGGTTGTCCGCCCCCCAGTTCCCGAGGCCGTCATGGCGCATGCGCTGCTGAATTTCCCAGCGCGGCATATCGGCATAGACCAGCACATCGCCCGGATGAACGAGCGCGGCGCCGGGACCATAAATAACGATGAGGCCTTCGGTCACGGCATCGACCTGCTGGCGCAACTGATGTAACTTGTCGGCGTTAAAAAACTCTTCCAGATGATGACAGGAGAGGACCCCAAAAACACGGTCGTCGGTCAGGTTACGCGCCAGCAAATCGTGGAGCGCCTGTTCATCGCGGCGGGCGGATTCGACGTTCAGCACCCGCGTAGCGTTCAGCGACGGCAGCAGTCGCTGCTCCAGTTCGTCAAGCCGGACGCCGGGATAGCAGTCCACAACCAGCACGGTTCTGGAGGCGGCTGAAGCCCTGAGGCGAAGCGTCGCAGAGAGGGATTCCCAGCCCTGCCAGGCCTGGTCGTCATAACCCTGAACCGTCACTTCAGGGAATTTATCATAGGTCGTTTGCATTATCTGTCTCCGTATTGGCTAAATAAAGATTAATCGATTAACCTTATTTTGATAGTGTGGTTAACGCGATTAACCCGCCATAATGCGCAAGTAAAGCGACAAAATGGGCGTTATTGTGAGTCCTGTCACAAGGAAAAATGTAATTTTTAGGTTATTCGATTAACCTTCGGTAAACGAACGGGAGAGATCATGACAACAGTGACGCTGGCACAGGTGGCTGAACGGGCAGGAGTATCTACGGCCACCGTTTCGATGGTATTGCGTAACCGCGGGCGGATTTCGCAAGCTACGCGCGAACGAGTGCTGAAGGCGCTGGATGAAACTGGCTATGTCTACAATCAGACCGCCGCCAATCTGCGTAATCGCAGCAGCAACCAGGTTGGACTGCTGCTGCATGACATCACCAACCCGTTTTACGGTGAGATGACGGCAGGCTTAAGCCATGAAATGGAGCGGCATGATTTGCTGTTATTCCTGGCAAACAGCGAAGAGTCAGGCGAGCGGCAGCAAAAGTTTGTCGACTCGCTGATGCGCAATAGCGCCTGCGGCATGGTGCTGTGCGCGGCGCGGGAAACGCCGGCCTCATTTTTTGATGCGCTGAAAAGACGCAATATTCCCGCCATTATGGTGGTGCGCCCACTCAGCGATCCGGATTTTGATTTTGTCGGTACCGATAACTTTCTCGGCACGCAGATGGCCACGGCGCACTTGCTGAAAATGGGCCACCGACAGATTGCCTTTATCGGCGGCAGCCTGAGTTCTGGTACTCGGGCACAGCGTATTGGCGGATTCACCAGTACGCTCCTCGAGAGCGGGCTCTCGCCGCGGCCGGAGTGGATCGTCACGGCCCAGGCCAGCCAGATCGACGGCGCGAAAGTGGCCGAAGCGCTGCTGACCCGTTATCCGCAAATCACGGCCGCAGTTTGTTACCAGGACATTGTCGCGCTGGGCGTGATGCAGGCGCTGCGTAAAACCGGGCGTGAGCCGGGCCGTGATTTTGCGCTGGTGGGATTTGACGATATTACCGAAGCCGCGCTGGTTCAGCCGGCGTTGACGACCGTTTCGGTGGCGGCGAAGGAGATTGGCCGCAAAGCTGGCGAACTGCTGTATAGCCGCATTCAGGGCAATGATGAACCGCCGAAACGCATTATTTTGCCGCCGGCGCTGGTGGTCCGCGAATCCTGTGGTTTTCGGCACAGGGTTAACGCTCCGGGCGAGTGAGAAACGACGCCGGCGTATAGTTTTTACTGATATCGAACGCCGTTTGTCATAAATTTCTAATTATCGGTGTTTTACAGTAGCGGCTCATCGACGGGCTGGTTAATCTGGAAACAATTTACGTTAAGTTAACAAAAGAGAATAGCTATGCATGATGCACAAATCCGCGTGGCCATCGCAGGCGCGGGCGGCCGGATGGGACGCCAGTTAATTCAGGCCGTACAGCAGATGGACGGCGTGGCGCTGGGCGCGGCGCTGGAGCGCGAAGGTTCTTCCCTCCTTGGCAGCGATGCCGGTGAGCTGGCCGGTGCCGGTAAAGCCGGTGTCACGGTGCAAAGCAGTCTTGCGGCGGTCAAAGATGATTTTGATGTGCTAATCGATTTCACCCGCCCGGAAGGGACGTTAAACCACCTTGCTTTCTGTCGCGAACACGGCAAAGGGATGGTGATTGGTACCACCGGTTTTGATGAGGCCGGGAAACAGGCCATTCGCGATGCGGCGCAGGAGATTGCGATCGTTTTCGCGGCCAACTTCAGCGTTGGCGTCAACGTCCTGTTAAAGCTGCTGGAAAAAGCGGCGAAGGTGATGGGCGACTACACCGATATCGAAATTATTGAAGCGCACCACCGTCACAAAGTGGACGCACCGTCAGGCACCGCGCTGGCGATGGGCGAGGCGATTGCCGGCGCACTGAACAAAGATCTGAAGGATTGCGCGGTCTACAGCCGTGAAGGCCATACCGGCGAACGCGTCCCGGGGACCATTGGCTTTGCCACCGTGCGCGCCGGAGATATCGTCGGCGAGCATACCGCCATGTTTGCCGATATTGGTGAGCGTATTGAAATCAGCCACAAGGCATCCAGCCGGATGACTTTTGCTAATGGTGCCGTTCGTTCTGCATTGTGGTTAAAAGATAAGAAATCAGGCCTTTTCGACATGCGTGATGTGCTTGATCTCAATACTTTATAAGTTTTATTACCCATAGTGATGTGGTTATTGCATTCAATATGTAATTGATTGCAAAGGGCAATATTTTATTGCCCTTTTTATTTTTCATCATTTCATCAATTAAAATTGATGAAATAGCTATAATATTAAATTATCCCTCCATTTTTTGTTGTGTTATTGTAAATTTTGACCATCTGGTCTACTTTTTTGTTCCTGCGCGCGCTGTTTTGCAATCTTCCTGGTCCGCAAGCGTTTTCTCTGCATAGTTTGTTGATCTTTTTGCCTGCTAACGCAGTGCTGAGAGGTCAGTGACGTAAAAAGAGATAAAAAATATCGGCTTTAAGTTGACTTTTACCCGACATCTCTCCAGAATGCCGCCGTTTGCCAGAAATCCATAGGTAAGCAAATTTGCATTGATTCATGTCATGCACATGCATTAATATGCAAATAAAGTGAGTGAATATTCTCTGGAGGGTGTTTTGATTAAGTCAGCGCTATTGGTTCTGGAAGACGGAACCCAGTTTCACGGTCGGGCCATCGGGGCAACGGGCACGGCGGTTGGGGAAGTCGTTTTCAATACTTCAATGACCGGTTATCAAGAAATCCTCACTGATCCTTCCTATTCCCGCCAAATTGTCACTCTTACTTATCCCCATATTGGTAATGTCGGCACCAACGACAGCGATGAAGAATCTTCTCAGGTACATGCGCAGGGTCTGGTCATTCGCGACCTGCCGCTGATTGCCAGCAACTTCCGCAATACCGAAGACCTCTCTTCTTACCTCAAGCGCCATAACATCGTGGCGATTGCCGATATCGATACCCGTAAGCTGACGCGTTTGCTGCGTGAAAAAGGCGCACAGAACGGCTGCATCATCGTGGGTGATAACCTGGATGCGCAGCTGGCGCTGGAAAAAGCCAAAGCGTTCCCTGGCCTGAACGGCATGGACCTGGCGAAAGAAGTCACCACTTCAGAAACCTACAGCTGGACGCAAGGCAGCTGGACGCTGGCGGGCGACCTGCCGGAAGCGAAGGCGGAAAGCGAGCTGCCGTTCCACGTTGTGGCCTACGATTTTGGCGCTAAACGCAACATTCTGCGCATGCTGGTTGACCGCGGCTGCCGCCTGACGGTGGTGCCGGCGAAAACCTCCGCCGAAGAGGTGCTGAAGATGAATCCGGACGGTATCTTCCTGTCCAACGGCCCTGGCGACCCGGCGCCGTGCGATTACGCCATTACCGCGATTGAGAAATTCCTCGAGACCGATATTCCGGTATTCGGCATCTGCCTCGGCCATCAGCTGCTGGCGCTGGCGAGCGGTGCGAAGACCGTTAAGATGAAGTTCGGCCACCACGGCGGCAACCACCCGGTTAAAGATATCGATAATAATGTGGTGATGATTACCGCCCAGAACCACGGTTTTGCGGTCGACGAAGCCTCCATGCCGGCTAACCTGCGCGTGACCCACAAGTCGCTGTTCGACGGGACGCTGCAGGGCATCCACCGCACTGACAAACCGGCGTTTAGCTTCCAGGGCCACCCGGAAGCGAGCCCAGGCCCGCACGATGCCGCGCCGTTGTTCGACCATTTTATTGCATTAATTGAGCAGTACCGCCAGTCCGCGAAATAATCAGGAGAAAAGAGCCATGCCAAAACGTACAGACATAAAAAGCATCCTGATTCTTGGCGCTGGCCCGATCGTTATCGGCCAGGCTTGCGAATTTGACTACTCTGGCGCTCAGGCCTGTAAGGCCCTGCGCGAAGAAGGTTACCGTGTCATTCTGGTGAACTCCAACCCGGCCACCATCATGACCGACCCGGAAATGGCCGATGCGACCTATATTGAGCCGATTCACTGGGAAGTCGTGCGCAAAATTATCGAAAAAGAGCGTCCGGATGCGGTACTGCCGACCATGGGCGGTCAGACGGCGCTGAACTGCGCGCTGGAGCTGGAACGTCAGGGCGTGCTGGCCGAATTCGGCGTCACCATGATCGGCGCTACCGCTGACGCGATTGATAAAGCGGAAGACCGCCGTCGCTTCGATGTGGCAATGAAGAAAATCGGTCTGGATACCGCGCGTTCCGGCATTGCGCACACCATGGAAGAAGCGCTGGCGGTGGCCGCAGACGTGGGCTACCCATGCATCATCCGTCCGTCTTTCACCATGGGCGGCACCGGCGGCGGTATCGCTTACAACCGTGAAGAGTTCGAAGAAATTTGTGCCCGCGGGCTGGACCTCTCTCCGACCAACGAACTGCTGATTGATGAATCGCTGATCGGCTGGAAAGAGTACGAAATGGAAGTGGTGCGTGATAAGAACGATAACTGCATCATCGTCTGCTCGATCGAAAACTTCGACGCCATGGGGATCCACACAGGCGATTCCATTACCGTCGCGCCGGCGCAAACCCTGACCGATAAAGAATACCAGGTGATGCGTAATGCATCGATGGCGGTGCTGCGTGAAATTGGCGTGGAAACCGGGGGCTCTAACGTTCAGTTCTCCGTAAACCCGAAAGACGGCCGTCTGATTGTTATCGAAATGAACCCGCGCGTATCACGCTCCTCCGCGCTGGCATCGAAAGCGACCGGTTTTCCGATTGCCAAAGTGGCGGCCAAGCTGGCGGTCGGCTACACCCTCGATGAGCTGATGAACGACATCACCGGTGGCCGTACGCCGGCCTCGTTCGAACCGTCCATCGACTATGTCGTGACCAAGATTCCCCGCTTCAACTTCGAAAAATTCGTTGGCGCTAACGACCGTCTGACTACTCAGATGAAATCCGTGGGCGAAGTGATGGCGATTGGCCGCACCCAGCAGGAATCCCTGCAGAAAGCGCTGCGCGGCCTGGAAGTAGGGGCTACCGGTTTCGACCCGAAAGTCAGTCTCGACGACCCGGAAGCGCTGACCAAAATTCGCCGTGAGCTGAAAGATGCCGGCGCCGAGCGTATCTGGTACATCGCCGATGCGTTCCGCGCGGGGCTGTCCGTGGACGGCGTCTTCAACCTGACCAACATCGACCGCTGGTTCCTGGTACAAATTGAAGAGCTGGTCCGTCTGGAAGAGAAAGTGGCTGACCTTGGCATCACCGGTCTGACGCCTGACTTCCTGCGCCAGCTGAAGCGCAAAGGCTTTGCCGACGCGCGTCTGGCCAAACTGGCGGGCGTTCGTGAAGGCGAAATCCGCAAGCTGCGCGACCAGTACAACCTGCACCCGGTCTACAAGCGTGTGGATACCTGCGCGGCGGAATTCGCCACCGATACCGCCTATATGTACTCCACCTATGAAGACGAGTGTGAAGCGAACCCGTCCGTTGACCGCGATAAAATCATGGTCCTCGGCGGCGGCCCGAACCGTATCGGCCAGGGTATCGAATTTGACTACTGCTGCGTACATGCTTCGCTGGCGCTGCGCGAAGACGGTTACGAGACCATTATGGTTAACTGTAACCCGGAAACCGTCTCTACCGACTACGACACCTCCGACCGTCTGTACTTTGAGCCGGTGACGCTGGAAGACGTGCTGGAAATCGTCCGCATCGAGAAGCCGAAGGGCGTTATCGTCCAGTATGGCGGCCAGACGCCGCTGAAACTGGCGCGTGCGCTGGAAGCGGCTGGCGTACCGGTTATCGGTACCAGCCCGGATGCGATTGACCGTGCCGAAGACCGTGAACGTTTCCAGCAGGCGGTTGACCGTCTGAAGCTGAAACAGCCGGCGAACGCGACCGTAACGACCATTGAGATGGCCGTTGAGAAGGCGAAAGAGATTGGCTACCCGCTGGTGGTGCGCCCGTCCTACGTCCTGGGCGGGCGGGCGATGGAAATCGTCTACGACGAAGCCGACCTGAAGCGCTACTTCCAGACCGCGGTCAGCGTCTCGAACGACGCACCGGTTCTGCTGGATCGCTTCCTTGACGATGCGGTCGAGGTCGACGTTGATGCTATCTGCGACGGCGAAATGGTGCTGATTGGTGGCATCATGGAGCACATCGAACAGGCGGGCGTGCACTCCGGCGACTCCGCATGTTCTCTGCCGGCCTACACCCTGAGCAAGGAAATTCAGGATGTGATGCGTGAGCAGGTACAGAAGCTGGCCTTTGAACTGCAGGTCCGTGGCCTGATGAACGTCCAGTTCGCGGTGAAAAACAACGAAGTGTACCTGATTGAAGTGAACCCGCGTGCGGCGCGTACCGTCCCGTTCGTCTCGAAAGCCACCGGCGTCCCGCTGGCCAAAGTCGCGGCGCGCGTGATGGCTGGCCAGACTCTGGCACAGCAGGGCGTAACCAAAGAAATTATCCCGCCGTACTACTCGGTGAAAGAAGTGGTGCTGCCGTTCAACAAATTCCCTGGCGTTGACCCGCTGTTAGGGCCAGAAATGCGCTCTACCGGGGAAGTGATGGGCGTGGGCCGTACTTTTGCCGAAGCGTTCGCTAAAGCGCAGCTCGGCAGCAGCTCCACGATGAAAAAACAGGGGCGCGCGCTGCTCTCCGTTCGCGAAGGCGACAAAGAGCGTGTTGTTGACCTGGCGGCGAAACTGCTGAAGTTCGGCTTCGAACTGGATGCGACTCACGGTACCGCGATTGTGCTGGGTGAGGCGGGGATCAACCCACGTCTGGTGAACAAGGTGCATGAAGGTCGTCCGCACATTCAGGACCGTATCAAGAATGGCGAATACACCTACATCATCAACACCACCGAAGGTCGTCAGGCGATTGAAGACTCCAAGCTGATTCGCCGCAGCGCCCTGCAGTACAAAGTGCATTACGACACTACCCTGAACGGCGGTTTCGCCACGGCGATGGCGCTCAACGCTAACGCCATCGAGAAAGTGACCTCGGTTCAGGAAATGCACGCGCAAATTAAAAAGTAAGCCGCCTCGTTAATACCGGGTCGCGGAACAACAAGGGCTGACGAGAAATCGTCGGCCTTTTTTTATCCGCGCCATCTTCGGAGAGTTCTGCTTTTCACTGCCCGTCTGGTGAGGCTAACTATAGTTAGCATCATAACGATATCAATTGACGGAAAGACAGGAGGATACAATGCGGAACAAAATTCTGATGGCATCCGCGCTGGCGGCGACGGCAATGGTGTTTGTGGCGGGCTGTTCATCGAACCAGTCGCTGAAAACGACCGACGGTAAAACGATCGTCACTGATGGTAAGCCGCAGGTGGATGATGACACCGGTATGGTGTCATACAAAAATGCGGAAACCGGCCGGACTGAACAGATCAATCGCGATCAGGTGAAGTCGATGGACGAACTGGATAACTAAGGGTTATCCGGGGCCCCGCGAAGGATCTCGTGGGGCTGAGTACGGCGGGACAGCTACAGCAGAGCGTTATCTATCTTAACGATAATTTTGCGCAGCGGCGCGCCGGCATCCATCGCGCCCATCGGACGGTGCAGTTCGCCCGGAAACAAAATGGCCAGCTCTTCCGGGTACAGATGAATCAGTGTTTCGCTGCTGATTGCCTCACAAAAGCCAATATCGTGGGCCTCCTTGAACGGCCCGTCCGGCGCGATCGGCAGACCTTTGTTACCGGCACCGATTATCTCAACGCCCGCCAGGACAATATGAATATCAATATACTGACGATGAAATTCCGGGCGCTGCTCCGACAGCGGGCGCGTCTGGCCTTCGACCACGGTGAAAAACAGATTGTCTCCATCGACGGTATATTTTCCCGGCGGTAGGGAGTGCGGATCCTGCTGGGCGACGGCCTGTAAAGCTTTGCGGATCACCGGCGGATAGAACGCGTTTTTTGCGCCAGCGTTGAGGGTATCGATAATCATGCCGGGACTCCCTGTAGTGGGTGAGGGTCAAGTAAGGTGATGGATTGCGCGACGATAGTCGCCACGTCGGGGGCGATATCAACGGCGATGATATCGCGCTCGCTGGCGTCCGGCGTTTCCAGGGCGGCAAACTGGCTGCGCAGCAGCGCTTCCGGCATAAAGTGGCCTTTACGCTGCTGCATCCGCTGCAGAATGCACTCATAGTCGCCGGTCAGCCACAGAAAACGCAGGTTGTCGCTGCCTTCACGCAGACGGTCGCGATAGCGTTTTTTCAGCGCCGAGCAGACCAGCACGCCGGATTCATTCTTTTGCTCCAGGCTGAAAATCACGTCGGCAATCCGCTCCAGCCAGGGCAGGCGATCGTCATCATCAAGCGGCTGGCTGGCGGCCATTTTGACAATATTCTGCCGTGGATGCAGATCGTCGCCATCGATGAACTTCGCGCCAAGCGCCTGGGCCAGCGCCTGCCCGACGGTGGTTTTGCCGGTGCCTGAGACGCCCATCAAAATAATGCATTGCCCTGCCATAATGCGCTCCTTAATCAGACGGCAACCAGCATGCCGCCGTCGACAAACAACAGATGACCATTGACGAAATCGGATGCTCTGGAGGAGAGGAACACCGCCGCACCGACCAGCTCTTGCGGATCGCCCCAGCGGTTGGCAGGCGTGCGTTTACACAACCAGTCGGTAAAGGCGCGATCGTCCACCAGTGCCTGGGTCATGGCGGTTTTAAAGTAGCCCGGTGCGATACCGTTGACCTGAATGTTATAGCGCGCCAGCTCGACGCACATGCCGCGGGTCAGCATTTTGACCGCCCCTTTGGCGGCGGCATAAGGCGTAATGGTGTCGCGTCCCAGCTCGCTCTGCATGGAACAGATATTGACGATTTTTCCGCGCTGACGGCTGACCATGCGTTTAGCCACGGCCTGCGAAACCAGAAATACCGCGGTCTGGTTAACGGAAATAACATCATTCCACTCCTGGACCGGAAATTCGGTAAACGGATGGCGTCGCTGAATACCCGCATTATTGAATAACACATCAATAGCGCCGGTTTCTTCTTCGATTTTAGCAATCGCATTTTCGACCGCATCGGCATCGGTCACATTAAATACGGCCGAATGGGCAATCGCACCTTCATCACGTAATTTCATCACCGCATCATCTGCCCGGGACGCTGAAATATCGTTGATAATAATTTCTGCGCCATATTGTGCAAGGCCTTGCGCCATGACAAAACCAATGCCTTGTCCTGCGCCAGTAATTAAAATACGTTTGCCTTGTAAGCTGAAAAGATCTTTCATCTTGATATCCTGATTAACGGCTGAATATAAATGATGCTGGGCGTTTTAATTCCTGACTGGCAAAAAACAAACCGCAACAACCTGTGCTCTATATCACGGATTTTCGCCGCTTAAATCTGTGATGGAGATCACTCAAAATAGTGTTACGAAAAGGGGTTACGTTAAACGTGAAGCCGCGTGGAAATTACCGCTGCTCAAGGGGTTAACGGGGGAAGGGTTCGATTCTCTTTTTCTTCAGCGGCAGGCATAATGGCCTGATGCAGTGGATGTATTTGACGGGTCGATAGATGAAAGCACAACGCATTACGCTCAATGATATTGCAGCGCTGGCTGGCGTAACCAAAATGACCGTCAGCCGCTATTTACGTACGCCGGATAAAGTAAAACCGGAGACGGCGGAGCGTATCGCCAGCGTGATTGCGGAAATTGGTTACGAGCCCGATCCCGACAATCCGGCGATGACCAGCGTCGCCGTCCCGCGCATCGGCGTGCTGATTCCCTCTTTTCATAATCAAATCTTCGCCGACCTGCTGGCTGGCATCGAGTCGGTGACCGCGGCTCATGGCTATCAGACGCTGGTGGTCAATTACGATTACGACCGCCAGCGTGAAGAGGAGCAGATTGCCGCCGTACTGGCCTTTCATGTCAAAGGCTTGCTGCTGACTGAGTCGCTCCATACGCTGCGGGCGGACAAATACCTCAATGCGGCGAAAATCCCGATCGCGGAGGTGATGGGACTGGCGGAGAACCCGGGGCGAATCAATGTCGGGTTTGACAACTTCAAAGCCGGTTTTGACATGACCACGATGCTGCTGGCGAGCGGCAAGCGGCACATTATCTATTTTGGGTCGATGTCCGATGTCCGCGATGAGCAGCGCTACGCCGGCTATTGTCAGGCGATGGAGAATGCCGGACTGCCGACGGGGCGCATTGCCCCCAATAAGGTGTCGTCGGTGTCGATTGGCACCGGCATGATGAATCTGGCGCGGCAGATGTACGCCGCTATGGACGGGATTCTCTGCACTAATGATGACCTGGCGGTGGGCGTGTTACAGGAGTGCCTTGCATCGGGTATCGCGGTGCCGCAGGAGCTGGCGATCGCCGGTTTTCATGGTCTGGAGATTGGCCAGATCGTCACCCCGCGGCTGGCAAGCGTTCTGACTCCACGCTATGAAATGGGTAAGGTGGCCACTGAGATTTTAATTAAGAAAATCAAAGGACTGCCAACCATAGAGAAAGTCGATCTGCACTATCGCCTGTCGATGGGCGAAACCATTTAATCCTGCCTGAACGGCGGCGCAGCCCTGTTAGCAGAACGTTAACGCTTCGTCGCTTGTCCCCGCGTAAAACCGGGTTTTTGTCTTAGCGATCACGGACACCGTAACAGCAATTTTTAACACGATTCAGCGTGATGCAGATCGCAAAACGTTCGGCTAAAAAACCGTTTGATAGTGGCTACTGTCGTAATGAACCGTCAAACAGGTGATCTGATGAAGAGTACTATTACCCGCGCCATCCTCTTAGTGGCCCCCGTTATTGATGCCTTGCAGGAACAGCTGGCGGCCGACTTCCCGCTGCTGCGTCTGTACGAACAGGAGGATCCCATCGGTTTTCTGCGTGAGCAGGGAGAGAATATTGCAGCCGTTGTCACCCGAGGGGATATCGGAGTGCAGAACAGCGTCCTCGAACTGCTGCCGCACGTGGGTCTGATTGCCATTTTCGGTGTGGGCACCGATGCGGTGGATTTAGAGTATGTTTGCTCCCGGCAGATTCAGGTTTCCATCACTTCCGGCGTGCTGACTAACGACGTGGCGGACCTGGCAATGGGGCTGCTGCTGGCCGGTTCCCGCAATCTGTGTCAGGGCGATCGTTTCGTACGAGAAGGCCGCTGGGAGAAGGGGTGCATGCCGCTGGCCACCCAGGTGAGCGGTAAACGTATCGGCCTGCTGGGGATGGGCAATATTGGTCAGGCGATTGCCCGCCGCGCCCGCGGTTTCGATATGCAGGTGCTTTACCATGATCGTAAACCGGTTCCGGGGCTGGATTACCAGTGGTGCGCCGATCTGCATACCCTGGCCCATGAGAGTGATTTTCTGGTGCTTGCCGCCTCCGGCGGTGAAGCAAACCGCGGGCTGATCGATTTTTCAGTCTTCAACGTCATGCCGAAACATGCGTGGCTGATTAATATCGCTCGCGGTTCGCTGGTGGATGAAAAGGCGTTGATTCAGGCGTTACAAAACGGTGTTATCGCCGGCGCTGCCCTCGACGTTTTTGAAGATGAGCCTCATGTCCCGGCAGCATTGATCGCGCTGGATAATGTGGTGTTGCAACCGCACGTGGCCAGCGCCACCCATGAAACCCGACAGAAAATGAGCGAAGTGGTTTTTGCAAACGTCACCGCTTATTTCTCCGGTAACGTATTGCCGAATGCCATTAATTAATGTTCATCTCTTATTTCTGTGCCCGGCTCTAATTTAATGACAACAATAACCTCTGCATAGAGAGTACGAAATATGAATGATAAAATTCCCAGCACCCGCTGGCTGCGTATTATCACGCCGGTGTTGATTGCCTGTATTATTTCGTTTATGGATCGGGTGAATATTAGTTTTGCTTTGCCCGGTGGCATGGAAGCTGATTTAGGTATTACCAGTCAAATGGCCGGTGTGGCCAGCGGAATATTTTTTATTGGTTATTTATTTCTGCAAATACCCGGCGGGCGTATTGCGGTAAATGGCAGCGGTAAACGCTTTATTGCGTGGTCGCTGATGGCCTGGGCGGTGGTGTCGATTGCCACCGGTTTTGTGACCCATGAATATCAATTGCTGGTGCTGCGCTTTATTCTCGGCGTATCCGAAGGCGGGATGCTACCGGTGGTGCTGACGATGGTCAGCAACTGGTTCCCGGAAAAAGAGCTGGGGCGGGCCAATGCCTTCGTCATGATGTTTGCTCCGCTGGGCGGCATGCTGACCGCACCGGTCTCCGGGGCGATTATTGCCGCGCTCGACTGGCGCTGGCTGTTTATTATCGAAGGCCTGCTGTCCGTAGTGGTGCTGGCGGTGTGGTGGTTTATGATCAGCGACCGTCCGGAAGAGGCGCGCTGGCTGCCGGAGGCAGAGCGCCACTATCTGGTTACCACGCTGGCCGCAGAGCGGGCGGCAAAGCTGGCGGAAGATGCGGTCAGCAACGCACCGGTCAAAGATGTTTTCCGCAATAGCGGGCTGATGAAACTGGTTATCCTTAACTTCTTTTATCAGACCGGCGATTACGGTTACACCCTGTGGCTGCCGACTATTCTGAAGGGCCTGACCGGCGGCAGTATGGCCAGCGTCGGCTTCCTGGCGGTGCTGCCGTTTGTGGCCACGCTGGCGGGCATTTATGTGATTTCGCTGTTCAGCGATCGCAGCGGCAAACGTCGCCTGTGGGTACGCTTCTCGCTCTACAGCTTCGCTGCGGCGCTGGTGGCCTCGGTGGTACTGCGTGAGCACGTTGTGGCGGCCTATATTGCGCTGGTGATTTGCGGTTTCTTCCTTAAGTCGGCGACCAGCCCGTTCTGGTCGATGCCGGGGCGTATCGCGGCCGCGGAAGTCGCCGGTAGCGCACGGGGTGTGATTAACGGCCTGGGCAATCTCGGCGGCTTCTGCGGTCCTTATCTGGTTGGGGTGATGATCTATCTGTATGGCCAGAACGTGGCGGTCTGCGCGCTGGCAGGATCGCTCATCATCGCCGGGACCATGACCTTCCTGCTGCCGAAACGCTGCGATCTTGAGATCGGCGAGCCCGCTGCCGTCGTCAGCAAGCAGCCGCGAAATGCCTGAAGGGTATTGAGATAAAAGCAGGTTGTGATTGTAAGCACTTCGATTAACTGACTACACTCTTGCTGATTACAACGAGAGTTAACGCAGGCTAATCAATGATTCTGATAATTTATGCCCATCCCTATCCGCATCACTCGCATGCGAATAAGCGGATGCTTGAGCAGGCAAGGACGCTGGATGGCGTAGAAATACGCTCCCTCTATCAACTTTACCCCGATTTTAATATCGACGTCGCCGCCGAACAGGCGGCGCTGGCGCGAGCCGAGCTGATTATCTGGCAGCATCCGATGCAGTGGTACAGTGTGCCGCCGCTAATGAAACTGTGGATGGATAAAGTGTTGTCGCACGGCTGGGCCTACGGGCATAACGGCATCGCCCTGCGCGGTAAATCGCTGTTGTGGGCGGTGACCACCGGCGGCGGCGAGAGCCACTTTGATATCGGCGCATTTCCCGGGTTTGATGTGCTTTCCCAACCGCTCCAGGCGACTGGTCTGTACTGTGGAATGAAGTGGCTGCCACCTTTCGCCATGCACTGCACGTTTATCTGCGACGATGAAACCCTTCAGGCGCAGGCGCGCCGCTATCGACAACGCCTGATCGAATGGCAGGAGACGCATCATGGATAGCCATACGCTGATACAGGCGCTGATTTATCTGGGATCCGCCGCGCTGATTGTGCCGATCGCCGTGCGCCTTGGTTTGGGGTCGGTGCTCGGCTATCTGATTGCCGGCTGTATTATCGGGCCGTGGGGGCTGAGGCTGGTGACCGACGCCGAGGCGATTTTGCACTTTGCCGAAATCGGCGTGGTCCTGATGCTGTTTGTGATTGGTCTGGAACTCGACCCGCAGCGCCTGTGGAAGCTGCGCGCGTCGGTGTTTGGCGGCGGCGCCTTGCAGATGGTGGTGTGCGGCGCGCTGATTGGCCTGTTCTGCATGTTGCTGGGGATGCGCTGGCAGGTGGCGGAGCTAATCGGCATGACGCTGGCGCTGTCGTCGACGGCGATCGCCATGCAGGCGATGAACGAACGTAATCTGACGGTCTCACAGCTGGGGCGGAGCGCATTTGCCGTCCTGCTATTTCAGGATATCGCGGCGATCCCGCTGGTGGCGATGATCCCGCTGCTGGCCGCCAGCGGTGGCTCCACGACGCTGGCGGCATTTGCCCTGTCCGCGCTTAAGGTGGCTGGCGCGCTGGTCCTGGTGGTGGCGCTCGGCCGCTATGTGACCCGTCCGGTACTGCGCTTCGTGGCCCGTTCCGGTCTGCGCGAAGTGTTCAGCGCCGTAGCCCTGTTCCTGGTCTTCGGCTTTGGCCTGTTGCTGGAGGAGGTTGGACTGTCGATGGCGATGGGGGCCTTCCTCGCCGGCGTGTTGCTGGCGAGCTCGGAATATCGCCACGCGCTGGAAAGCGACATCGAGCCGTTTAAGGGGCTGCTGCTGGGGCTGTTCTTCATTGGCGTCGGGATGTCGATTGATTTCGGTACCCTGATGAGCCATCCGCTGCGCATTCTGGTTTTACTGGTCGGCTTCCTGATCATTAAAGGCGCGATGCTGTGGCTGATTGCGAAGCCGCTCGGGGTGCCGCGCGCCCAGCGCCGCTGGTTTGCGGTTCTGCTGGGGCAGGGGAGTGAGTTTGCCTTTGTGGTCTTCGGCGCGGCGCAGATGGCCGACGTACTGGATAGCGACTGGGCGAAAGCGTTGACGCTGGCGGTGGCGCTGTCAATGGCGGCAACGCCGATCCTGCTGGTGCTGTTGACCCGCCTGGAGAAATCATCCGGCGGCCAGGAACGCGAAGCGGATGAGATTGATGAAGAGCAGCCGCGGGTGATTATCGCCGGCTTCGGCCGTTACGGGCAGATCGCCGGTCGTGTGCTGCTCTCCGGCGGGGTGAAGATGGTGATCCTCGATCACGATCCTGACCACGTGGATACGCTGCGTAAATTTGATATGAAAGTGTTTTACGGCGATGCCACGCGCGTGGATATGCTGGAGTCTGCGGGGGCGGCAAAAGCCGAGGTGCTGATCAATGCGATTGACGATCCGCAGGTCAGTCTGCAGCTGGTTGAGCTGGCAAAAGAGCATTTCCCGCATCTGCAGATTATCTCCCGCGCCCGCGATGTGGATCACTATATCCAGCTGCGTCAGGCCGGCGTGGAGGCCCCGGAGCGTGAAACCTTCGAGGCGGCGCTGAAATCCGGGCGAACGGCGCTGGAGGCTCTGGGCCTCGGCGCTTATGAAGCGCGCGAGCGCGCCGACCTGTTTCGTCGCTTCAACCAGAAAATGGTGGAGGAGATGGTGGCGATGGCGGCGATGGCGGAAAACGACGCGGCTTCCCGCCTGGCGGTCTTTAAACGCACCAGCGACATGCTGACCACCATTATTAACGAGGATCGCAATCATCTGTCGTTGGTTCAGCGGCATGGCTGGCAGGGAACGGAAGAGGGGAGACACACCGGAGATATTGCCGATGAACCGGAGAGTAAACCTTCTGCCTGAGTCGTGAGGCTGCCGTTACGTTTTGTTTACAGTTAACATTTTGTTTTCAATTTAGATCCTCAGCAGGCGGCTCACGTAGCTTACGTGGGCCCGCCTGCAAATCCGAAAATTTTCTTATTCTTTACTCTCCGCGCAGTCGACGAAGTATTACGCTTTACGTATAGTGGCGGCAATTTTTTGCATTCGGGAAATTTTCAATGATCAGTCTGATTGCGGCGTTAGCGGTAGATCGCGTCATTGGTATGGAAAACGCCATGCCATGGGACCTGCCTGCCGATCTCGCCTGGTTTAAACGTAATACCTTAAACAAGCCGGTGGTGATGGGGCGTCTGACCTGGGAGTCTATTGGTCGCCCGCTGCCGGGGCGTAAGAATATCGTTATCAGCAGCCAGCCGGGCACCGACGATCGCGTGCAGTGGGTGAAGTCGGTTGATGAAGCGATCGCCGCCTGCGGCGACGTTGAAGAGATAATGGTGATCGGCGGCGGTCGTGTCTATGAGCAGTTCCTGCCGAAGGCCCGGAAGCTTTATCTGACGCACATTGATGCCGAAGTGGAAGGGGATACCCATTTCCCGGACTACGATCCGGACCAGTGGGAGTCGGTATTCAGCGAATTTCACGATGCCGATGCGCAGAACTCGCATAGCTACTGCTTCGAGATTCTCGAACGTCGCTGATGGCATTCCGGGCAGCGCGTAGCGTTGGCCGGGGCAACATGATGATATCCCGGATAGCGCTTACCGTTATCCGGGATTTTTTTCAGGAGGCGACCGCCTCGCCTTCGTCAGGCTCTTTCTGCCGGTTTGAGGGCTGAGTAAAGTACTGCTTGTCTTCCCAGCGCAGGCAGGTGAGATCCCCGCCCCAGCAGCAGCCGGTATCGAGGGCGTATATCCCCTCCGGCGTACCGCGGCCTTCCAGCGAAGCCCAATGACCAAACACAATGCTGTACTCGTTGCTCACCGGGCCGGGAATGGCAAACCACGGTTTTAACGGCGCAGGGGCGTTTTCCGGCGCTTCTTTGGCATACATATCCAGCTGCCCGTTCGGGAAACAGTAGCGCATACGGGTGAAGGCATTGGAGATAAAGCGCAGGCGGGCGAGACCGCTCAGCTCAGGGCTCCAGTTATTCGGCATATCGCCATACATCGCGTCGAGGAAGAACGGATAGGAGTCGCTGGCAAGCACGGCTTCAACATCGCGCGCGCACTGTTTTGCCGTTTCCAGATCCCATTGTGGCGTGATACCCGCATGGGCCATCACCAGCTTTTTCTCTTCATCAATCTGCATCAGCGGCTGACGGCGCAGCCAGTTGAGCAGCTCGTCGGCATCCGGGGCTTCGAGCAGCGATTTCAGGCGATCTTTGGGTTTGTTGCGGCTGATGCCGGCGAAGACGGCCAGCAGGTGCAGATCGTGATTGCCGAGGACAAGACGCACATTATCGCCAAGAGATTTAACGTAGCGCAAAACCTCCAGCGAACCCGGGCCGCGTGCGACTAAATCGCCCGTGAGCCACAGCGTATCGTTCCCTGGGGTAAACTCCACCTGCTTTAATAATGCGAGCAGTTCATCGTAGCAACCGTGAACGTCGCCAATAAGGTATGTAGACATTGTTTTAGTGAATGAGCGTTGGTACTGCGAGACGGAAAACAGGGATATCGATCGAGAACGGCGCGCCGTTCACATCGATCATTTCATAATGTCCCTGCATGGTGCCCAGCGGCGTTTCAATGACGGCTCCGCTGGTATACTGGAATTCACCGCCTGCGGGAATATGCGGCTGTTCGCCGACAACCCCTTCACCCTGCACTTCAGTCTCACGACCGTGGCCGTTGGTGATAAGCCAGTAGCGGCCAAGAAGCTGAACCTGAGTCCGCCCCAGATTGCGAATCGTGACGGTATAAGCGAAAACGTAGCGCTCTTCTTCCGGGGAAGACTGCGATTCGATATAGACGCTTTGCACCTGCACGCAAACTCGAGGCGAATTAATCATGGTTAGCTCTCCTTGGTGGGCGAGTTGTCAGATAGCCAGTTAGCCAGCTGACAGTATTGCGCCACGGAAATATTCTCTGCACGTTTTGCCGGGTCGATGCCCAGCTCGGTCAGTACCTCAACGCTGAACAGGTTGCCGAGGCTGTTACGAATCGTTTTACGACGCTGGTTGAAGGCCTCGGTAGTGATTCGGCTCAGCACGCGAACCTCTTTCACCGGGTGCGGCAGCGTGCGGTAAGGCACCAGACGCACAACGGCGGAATCCACTTTAGGCGGCGGCGTAAAGGCGCCCGGCGGCACTTCGAGTACCGGGATAATCTGGCAGTAATACTGCGCCATAACGCTCAGTCGACCATACGCCTTGCTGTTCGGTCCGGCAACCAGGCGATTGACGACCTCTTTTTGCAGCATAAAGTGCATGTCGGCGATGGCATCAGTATAGCTGAACAGATGGAACATCAGCGGCGTCGAGATGTTGTACGGCAGGTTGCCGAACACGCGCAGCGGCTGACCCATAGTCTGCGACAGCTCGCCGAAGTTCATGGTCATGGCATCTTGCTGATAAATGGTCAGCTTCGGCCCGAGGAACGGATGCGTCTGCAGACGAGCGGCCAGATCGCGATCCAGCTCGATAACGGTAAGTGCGTCCAGGCGTTCACCGACCGGCTCGGTCAGCGCCGCCAGGCCCGGACCGATCTCGACAATTGCCTGCCCTTTCTGGGGGTTAATGGCCGAGACAATGCTGTCGATCACGAACTGATCGTTGAGGAAGTTTTGCCCGAAGCGTTTACGGGCTAAGTGGCCCTGATGGACTCGATTATTCATTGCGTATTAACAATCATTTTGATGGCGAGATTAAGCGCCGTGATAAAACTGCCGACATCCGCTTTTCCCTGGCCCGCCAGTTCAAGCGCGGTACCGTGGTCAACAGAGGTGCGAATAAAAGGTAAACCGAGCGTAATGTTCACGCCACGGCCAAAGCCCTGGTATTTTAGCACGGGAAGGCCCTGATCGTGGTACATCGCGAGTACCGCATCGGCATTGTCGAGATATTTGGGCTGGAAAAGGGTATCTGCCGGCAGCGGGCCGCTCAGATTCATCCCCCGGGCGCGCATCTCTTCCAGCACGGGAATAATCGTATCGATCTCTTCCGTCCCCATATGTCCACCTTCGCCGGCGTGGGGGTTCAGACCGCAGACCAGCACGTGCGGCCGGGCGATACCGAATTTATGGCGCAGATCGTGGTCCAGAATCGTTATCACTTCACGGAGCAAATCCGGGGTGATCGCATCGCTGATCGCTTTCAGCGGCAGATGAGTGGTTGCCAGGGCGACGCGCAGTTCTTCCGTCGCCAGCATCATGACCACTTTGCTGGCGTGGGCGCGCTCTTCAAAGAACTCGGTATGGCCGGTAAAAGCGATCCCCGCGTCGTTGATATTGCCCTTATGGACCGGCCCGGTAATCAACGCCGCAAATTCGCCGCTCAGGCAGCCGTCGCAGGCGCGAGCCAACGTCTCAACCACATAGCTTCCGTTGCGCACGTTCAGCACGCCGGGTTCGACGGGGGCGTTCAGCGCGACCGGGAGGAGCGTCAGAGTGCCAGCGCGTTGTGCCGCTGCGGGAAGAGAAGGATCGTAGGGCAGGAGAGATAAAGGAAGACCGAGCTGTTGAGCTCGGTCGGATAACAGGGCGCCGTCGGCGCAAATCACCAGCTCTACCGGCCAGTCGCGCTGCGCAAGCTGTACGACAAGGTCGGGGCCGATACCGGCGGGTTCGCCGGGAGTGATAACAACTCGATTCATACACTTCATCCTTCAGGACGTCTTTCTGTTGGCAACGCCGTCGGGTCCGCTCACATCGTGAGTTATCCGGGCTCGACGGCTTGCCGCCTCAATACACCCTGAGTGCCGTTGTGTATGAGGCCGTGATATTAGTTGCTCAGAATTTTGACGTAAGCGCTGGCGCGTTGTTCCTGCATCCAGGTTGCCGCTTCTTCAGAGAACTTACGGTTCATCAGCATCCGGTACGCGCGGTCTTTCTGCGCGGCGTCGGTTCTGTCTACCTGACGGCTGTCCATCAGTTGAATCAGGTGCCAGCCGAAGGAGGAGTGAACCGGCGCGCTGGTCTGGCCTTTGTTCAGACGCATCAGCGCATCGCGGAACGCCGGATCGAAGATATCAGGCGTTGCCCAGCCTAAATCACCGCCCTGGTTTGCGGAACCCGGATCTTCAGAGAACTCTTTTGCTGCTTTAGCGAAGGTGGTTTTTCCGCTCTTAATATCCGCGGCGATCTGCTCCAGCTTAGCCCGCGCCTGATCGTCATTCATGATCGGCGACGGCTTCAACAAAATGTGACGCGCGTGAACTTCGGTGACGGAGATGTTCTTGCTGCCGCCGCGCATATCGTTCACTTTCAGGATATGGAAGCCGACGCCAGAGCGAATCGGGCCGACAATATCACCTTTCTTCGCGGTGCTCAGCGCCTGGGCGAAGATCCCCGGCAGTTCCTGAATACGACCCCAGCCCATCTGGCCGCCTTTCAGCGCCTGCTGGTCGGCAGAGTAGGTGATAGCCAGTTTGCCGAAGTCAGCGCCGCTGCGCGCCTGCTCAACGATCGCGTTAGCCTGTTCCTGCGCTTTCGCTACGTCGTCAGAGGTCGGGTTTTCTGTCAGCGGAATCAGGATGTGGCTAAGATTCAGCTCGGTGCTGGCATCGTTCTGATCGCCAATCTGTTTTGCCAGAGATTCGACTTCCTGCGGCAGCACGGTAATGCGACGACGGACTTCGTTGTTGCGCACTTCCGCAATCAGCATCTCTTTACGAATCTGGTTACGGTAGGTGTTGTAGTTGAGACCGTCATAGGCCAGACGGCTGCGCATCTGATCCATGGTCATGTTGTTCTGTTTCGCGATGTTGGCAATCGCCTGATCGACCTGATCGTCAGTGATTTTCATGCCCATCTTCTGGCCCATCTGCAGAACGATCTGGTCCATGATCAGTCTTTCGAGGATCTGATGACGTAAGGTCGCGTCATCCGGCAGCTGTTGACCGGCCTGGCCAGCATTGAGCTTAACCGATTGCAATAAGCCATCGACGTCGCTTTCAAGAACAACGCCATTATTGACGACAGCCGCTACTTTATCGACAACCTGTGGGGCAGCGAAACTGGTATTCGCGATCATGGCGATACCGAGAAGCAGCGTTTTCCAGTTCTTCATACTTTTTCCATTTCAATTAACCGCAAATGCGGATTACGTTTTAAACCAGCCACATCACAGGGAGTTCTGGTACGGTAAAATGTTCGAACGCAGCATCTGCTGAGTGCCGAGACCGTAGTTGGAGCTCAGGCCACGTAGCTCAATGTTGATGCCAAAGGTATTATCGTATTTGCTCTCGCCGTTGCCGTTACTATCCCAGCCGTTGATCTTGCGTTCATAGCCGAGACGAATCGCGTAGCAGCAGGAGTTATACTGGACCCCTAACATCTGGTCGGCGCTCTTTCTGGTATTGGTGTCAAAGTAGTATGCACCGACCACCGACCAGCGATCGACAACCGGCCAGCTGGCGGTCATGCCCACCTGAGAAATACCATTTTTGTACTGCTCAGCGGTGGAGTACGACGGCAGCGTGGCCTGAATGTATTCCGGGCTGGCATAACGATAGTTAAGCTGTATTAAACGGTTTTCATCGCGACGGTATTCCACGGTGCCGTTACCGGTAGCGACGTTATCCAGACGCGTATCGTACTGAATTCCCCCGCGTAAACCCCAGTTATCAGCGATGCGCCAGTAAGTATCGCCGGCCCATACCAGTGAACCCGTTGTGTCGTTGTTCTCCCAGTTGATGTTGTCATCACCGGTCCGGGACTCGGTGAAATAATAGATTTGACCAACGGAAATATTAAAACGTTCAACGGCGGCGGAATCATATACGCGCGAGGTCACGCCGGTAGTGAGCTGGTTCGCGGAAGCAATACGGTCCAGGCCGCTGTAGGTACGGTCGCGGAACAGGCCGCTGTAGTCTGACTGCAGCAGCGTGGAGTCATAGGAACCGATTTGGCTCTGATCGCGATACGGGATATACAGATACTGCATGCGCGGCTCCAGGGTTTGGGTGAACCCCTCCTGCAGATCGCGCTCGAAGACCATTTTACCGTCGACTTTAAACTGCGGCATGACGCGGTTAACAGACTCTTTTAAGTCCGCATTATTGGTGGAATTGTAATTGTCGAGGTTGCTTTGCTGGTAGTGGGTCGCCAGCAGTTTGGCTTCGGTATTAATACTGCCCCAGCCGTTAGACAGCGGCAGGTTGATGGTCGGCTCGAAGTGAACACGCGTGGCTTCCGGCATGTTGCCGTTGGTGTTGACGAAGTGCACCGCCTGACCATAGAGATGGGTATCGAACGGACCGACATCGTTCTGGTAATAGTTTACGTCCAGCTGCGGTTGAGCGGCGTAGGAGTTGCTCGACTCACGGTTGAAGACCTGGAACTGTTTCGTTGACACGGTGGCGTCGAAGTTCTGGTTGACGTAGCCCGCGCTGAATTTCTGCGTGGCGTAGCCGTCGGTACTGGAGCCGTATTTCGAGCTGAAATCGTTAAAGTAGTCCGGATCGCTGACTTTGGTGTAGTCGGCGTTAAGACGCCATACCTGGTCAATGACACCCGAATGATTCCAGTAGAACAACCAGCGGCGGCTGTTGCTGTCGCTGGAGTGATCGTCCTGGTAGACTTTATCGGACGGCAGGTAGTCAAATTCGAACAGACCCGCGCCCGCTTTGGTCAGATAGCGGAATTCGTTTTCCCACATCACGCCGCCACGCTTGCTCATGTAGTGCGGCGTCAGGGTGGCGTCGAAGTTTGGCGCGATATTCCAGTAGTACGGCAGTGAAAACTCTACGCCATTTTTGGTGCTGTATTTGGCGTTAGGAATCAGGAAGCCTGAACGACGTTTGTCGCCCACCGGCAGCTGCAGGTAGGGGCTATAAAAAACAGGGACCGAACCGAGTTTGAAACGGGCGTTCCAGATTTCTGCGACCTGCTCTTCGCGGTCGTGGATGACTTCGCTACCAACCACGCTCCAGGTGTCAGAACCCGGCAGACAGGAGGTAAAGCTGCCGTTTTCCAGAATGGTATAGCGATTTTCGCCGCGCTGTTTCATCAGGTCGGCGGTACCGCGGCCCTGGCGACCAACCATCTGGTAATCGCCCTGCCAGATATTCGTATCTTTGGTGTTCAGGTTTGACCAGCCTTTCGGGCCTTTCAGGATAACCTGATTATCGTCATAGTGAACGTTGCCGAGCGCGTCAACCGTGCGAACGGGTTGCGGCTGGCCAGCAGCCTGCTGCTGATGAAGCTGGACTTCATCCGCCTGGAGACGGCTATTACCCTGGTTAATATCAACATTACCGGTAAATACGGCATTATCAGGATAATTGCCCTTCGCATGATCGGCGTTGATCGTCACCGGCAGCTCGTTAGTTTGACCTTCAACGAGGGGACGATTATAGCTTGGTACGCCAAGCATACATTGCGTGGCGAGATCGGCGGCGAGGCCTTGTTGGCTATACAAGGCGCTGGCGATCATGGTGGCCAGGAGGCTGGGAATACGTTTTTTCATACGTTGTATTTGTTGTTCCGTCATCTTGTGGCAGCGGCTTGCAAACGGTCAGAGCCTAACGTACTCATCTTCATCGCGCTAGTGTTAATCCTGCCGGTTTGAATCCCGAGCGTTAGGCACCGTGTAGAATGACGAGTATGATAAAGCAAAATATAGGCTATGTCCCACAATTGACCTAAGCGTCAGCGCTTTGTAACGTGCGGTCATATATAGCTTAACTGGCGGCGTAAAGATTGGGGAGTCTATGCAGTATTTGGGAAAAATAATTGGGGTTGCGGTCGCGCTGATGATGGGCGCAGGCTTTTGGGGACTGGTGCTGGGCCTGCTGGTCGGCCATATATTTGACCGGGCGCGAAGCCGCCGTATCAATGTGTTTGCCAATCAGCAGGAGCGGCAGGCGCTGTTTTTCTCCACCACCTTTGAGGTGATGGGCCATTTAACCAAATCCAAAGGTCGCGTTACCGAAGCCGATATTCATGTCGCCAGCATCCTGATGGATCGCATGAATTTGCATGGCGAGTCGCGTACGGCGGCACAGCAGGCCTTTCGCGTGGGGAAATCCGATGATTATCCGCTGCGTGAAAAAATGCGCCAGCTGCGCAGCGTCTGTTTCGGGCGCTTCGATTTGATTCGGATGTTTCTGGAAATTCAGCTGCAGACGGCCTTCGCCGATGGCGAATTACATCCTAATGAACGTGAAGTTCTGTTTGTGATTGCCGATGAGCTGGGGATTTCCCGCGCGCAGTTCGAGCAGTTCCTGCGAATGATGCAGGGCGGCGCTCAGTTTGGCGGCGGTTCTCAGCAAGGCTCTTACGGCCAGGGCGGTGGAAATGCCGGCTGGCAGCAGGCGCAGCGCGGACCCACGCTGGAAGATGCATGCAACGTGCTGGGGGTGAAGCCTACCGATGATGCCGCGACGGTGAAGCGCGCCTATCGCAAGCTGATGAGTGAGCACCATCCGGATAAGCTGGTGGCAAAAGGGTTGCCGCCGGAAATGATGGAGATGGCGAAGCAGAAAGCACAGGATATTCAGAAGGCCTGGGAGCTGATCAAAGAGCAGCGCGGGTTCTGAGCCGCAGGCCTCTCCCTGGCGGGAGAGGCCTCATGATGCGCGCTGAGCGCGTCGGTACATCCGTCGCGGGTGACCAATCTTTCCGTACAACATCTCGACTTCGAGATAACCGATTTCCACACAGTGTTCCAGGTAACGGCGGGCGGTGGTTTTACTTAACCCGGCATCGTTTACCACCTCATCCACGGAAAAACTGTGCTCTTCCCGGCCGTTGAACAGATTCTGCACCAGCGCCAGCGTCTTCTCCTCGATCCCTTTACTGCCGCTATCGGCGCGATAGTTCTTCGCCTGCAGCTGGTACAGCGAATCAACGTTTTGTTGATCGACGATTTTCCATTCTCGCTGCTGATCGTAAAACTGCACAAAACGCTCCAGCGACTGGCTCAGGCGCTTCCAGGAGACGGGTTTAAGAATGTAGTCGAAGGCGCCGTTGCGAATCGCCTGGCTACAGGTTTCCATATCGCTGGCGGCGGTAATAAAAATCACCGAACAGTTGGCCTCTGCCAGAATCGGGTCGGTCATCAATGTGACCCCTTTACCGTCAGGTAAATAGTTATCGAGCAGTATCAGCTGCGGCGGTTGGCTATTTAGCATCTGCCGCGCCTGGGAGAGGGAGGCGGCCATGCCTGTCAGCCGCATACGCGGATGCTTCTGAATCAGCTCGGCATGCAGCCTCGCCAGTTCGCTTTCATCTTCGATGATCAACACATCGACCAGATCATGATGCATAGTTCGCCTCGTGTCGGGAATGAACAGGGCCGTCGGCGGGGATAAACAGGGTAAAGATCGCGCCGCGCGGTGAGTTATCGGCGACCTCAATGGTGCCGCCAGCCTGTGTCACATAATGTTCAATAAGATACAGGCCGATACCGTGATCGCCACGGGTTTTGGTGGTAATGCCGCGTTCAAAGATATGATCGCGGATAGCCGGGTCAATGCCGATGCCGCGGTCGGCAACTTCAATCATCAGCTCGCGGGCATTCAGTTGAATCAGCACTTCCACCGGTTCGTGCGGCAGCTCGGCGCGCTGGGTGGCTTCAATCGCGTTATCCAGCAGGTTGCCGATAATCGAAATCAGCTCCGATTCAATTAATGAAGGCAGCGGCCGGTCGAGCTGACAGGCGGGGTCAAAGCTGAGCGCCACCCCTTTTTCACGGGCGCGGGCCGCCTTACCCAGCAGCAGGCCGCAGAGCGTTGGCGAGCTGAAACGGGAAGAGATAAAGTCCAGCAGCTCCTGCGCGTGTTCTGACTGCGCCTGAATATAGCGAATCGCTTCGTCATAGTGACCCATATGCAGCAGGCCGGAGAGGGTGGTCATTCGGTTCAGCTGTTCATGGCGCATGATGCGCAGGTTATCAACATAGCGTTTAACCTGGCTTAGCTGGGCGCTGAGGGAGTTGATTTCATCACGATCGCGGAAAGTAATCACCCAGCCCTGCAGCGACTCCTCCAGCATGATACGCACCCGGCTGGCGAGTACGGTCAGCTGGTTGAAGCGACACAGCTCATCGTGAGTGTCGTTTTCCAGCATTTCACCGCTGGCGAAAAAGGGCTGCGGGGCGATGACGCTATCGATCGATTGACCGCGCAGCAGACGCGCGGGCTGGCTCAGTCCCAGCAGGCTGCGCGCGGCGTGGTTGATCACCTCGATACGCCGGTGGCGATCGATAACGATAACCCCCTCATAGATTGATTCCATCATCGCCTTTTGTTGACGCACCAGCAGGCCGATTTCTCGCGGTTCCAGCGAAAAAATCTGTTTTTTAATGCTGCGGGTAAAATACCAGGAAAAAATAAACAGCGCGATCAGCAGCAGCACGGCGGCGATGAAGATATTAATGACCTTTGTCAGCGTGATGCTATCGAGATAACTGGTCAGGTAGCCCACGGAGACGATGCCCACAACCCGGCCGGAGGGGTCGAAGATCGGCGCCTTGCTGCGCAGCGACACCCCGAGCCCTCCTTTACGGATAGTGGTGATACTTTTCCCTTCCAGCACCGCCTGGTTATCACCGCCCACCAGCCGGGTACCGACCCACTCCGGGTGGACGGAATGAAACAGATGTACGCCCTGCGCATTGCCAATGACAATAAAGCTCGCGTCGCTGCGGGCGGCGATTTTTTGCATAAATGACGTTAGCGACTGCGGGTCTTCCTCGATAACCTGCTGGCGTAAATCCGGCATCAGCGCGATCTCTTCAGCCTGTATTTTGGCGCGGGTACTCATTTCCTGATACAGCTGATGGCTGGCATCAATGTAGTAATAGACGCCCAGCAGCGCGAATAATACGGAGAAAAAGGCGACCAGCGAAATAAACAGCTTAAATTGAAAGGAAACCTTCATAAGTCGTGTGCAACGTCTCTACGGCGCCGGAACTGTCACATTGTCCTGGTGCCGACATGGGTTAGGCGGGAACGTGGTGAGCGTTACCGCAGGCGATGAGAAACCAGAATCATCTACTGACGATGATTTATCAAGACGCCACGGCAAGCCGCCCATTCCGCCAGATCGCCCGGCGGACGAGCAAGCCGGCGGTCACTCAATCCGCCGGAGCCCGCTGTGGTCAGTGGTGGCGAGGCGTTGCCGATCCGCTCTTTGTCCGATTCCGCACGGGCCTGGCGATAAAAACCATAAAAACCACGCTAATAAATCAGAGAGATATCACGCCCTGGAATAGAAACCATAAAAACCATAATGACCATTAAAACTTCATTTCTAATTCGTCACGCCTCACATTAAGTCTGCATCAGGCCCCCTAATCTCAAAAATGAATAATAACGAAAGGGCCAAACCTATGAGCACCACTGACAATGCATTCTCTGCGACCCTCGATCCCATCGACACCCCGAAAGCCACCTTGAAACAACGCTGGTGGCACGTGATGGATAATATGAAAGTCGGGATTATCCCGCTGCCTTTGTTCCTGCTGGCCGGTGGATTGATCGCCCTCGACTGTCTGGGCGGAAAGTTGCCGAGCGATATCGTGGTCATGGTCGCGACGCTGGCCTTTTTCGGTTTTGCCTGCGGTGAGTTTGGCAAGCGTCTGCCGATCCTCGGTAAACTGGGCGCGGCCGCGATCTGCGCCACCTTCATCCCTTCCGCGCTGGTACATTACGGTCTGCTGCCGGACGTGGTGGTGGAATCCACGACCAAATTCTACAAATCGACCAATATTCTTTATCTCTATATCTGCTGCATTATCGTCGGCAGCATTATGAGCATGAACCGCACGACCCTGATTCAGGGCTTTCTGCGTATCTTCTTCCCGATGCTGTGCGGTGAAATCGTTGGCATGCTGGTGGGCATCGGCGTCGGTACGGCTCTGGGGATGGAGCCGTTTCAGGTGTTCTTCTTTATCGTGCTGCCGATTATGGCCGGTGGCGTAGGAGAGGGGGCGATTCCATTGTCAATCGGCTATGCCGCCCTGATGCATATGGATCAGGGCGTGGCATTAGGCCGCGTGTTACCGATGGTGATGCTGGGCAGCCTGACGGCAATAGTGATTGCCGGTTGCCTGAACCAACTGGGCAAGCGCTTCCCGCACCTGACCGGTGAAGGCCAGCTGATGCCGAACCGCAGCAATGAAACGCATCGTGCAGACGACGTTGAGACATCCGGCGGCAAGGCCGACGTGACGACGCTGGCATCCGGCGCTCTTCTGGCGGTGCTGCTGTATATGCTGGGAATGCTGGGACAGAAAATGACCGGTTTACCGGCGCCGGTGGGTATGCTGTTTCTGGCGGTACTGCTCAAGCTGGTTAACGGCGTCTCGCCGCGCCTGCAGGAAGGGTCGCAGATGGTCTACAAATTCTTCCGCACCGCGGTGACCTACCCGATTCTGTTTGCCGTGGGCGTCGCCATTACGCCGTGGCAGGAGCTGGTGAACGCCTTTACGATAACGAATCTGCTGGTGATCGTCAGTACCGTCTCCGCGTTGGTGGCGACCGGGTTCCTGGTGGGTAAAAAGATTGGTATGCACCCGATTGATGTGGCGATTGTCTCCTGCTGCCAGAGTGGTCAGGGAGGCACCGGCGATGTGGCAATTCTGACCTCCGGCAACCGCATGAGCCTGATGCCGTTCGCCCAAATCGCCACCCGTATCGGCGGCGCGATTAATGTTTCATTGGGTCTGCTGTTCCTCAGTCATTTCCTTGCATGATTTAGCTCTGCGCTAACAGGAAAATCTGCAATTTTCCTCCACAGGACGAAGAAAATTTCTTTGTCCTGTGTCCTAAATTCTGTTCGTTTAGCGATACAATCAGCAGCGTAATCCGCTATCGCGACGGCGGCTTTGCCGCCGTCATTTTATCAAGTGAAGGAGAGGAATTAATGTCTGTGGATACTCCCGCCCGTGCGGGCGCCAGCGTAGAAACCGAGCTGGCGACGAAAGCGCAGCGTGCAGCCCGCCAGGCCGAGTGGCTCGGCCATTATCAACAACCGGTTATTGCGCTGACGCTGGTGACGCCGGGCGTGGTAAAAGACAGCATCCGCTATCGCAATATGATGGGCGTGGCGCTGCAGGCCTGCGACCAGCTGCTGTGGAAACGCCGCTGGAAAACGCTGGACCGTCAGGTGCTGTGGTTGCCAACCGGGCCGGAGGCGCTGTGGTGCGTTGAGCATCCTGCCAGCGAAGTCAATGCGCTATGCACGGAGCTGCTGCAGACGCATCCGCTTGGCCGCTTATGGAATATCGAGGTGATTTGTCCGCAACAAGGGCGCCAGGTACAGGATGAAGGCACTCGTCGTTGCCTGCTGTGCGATGACGCCGCTCAGACCTGTGAGAGCCTGCATCGCCATGATGCCGAAGAGGTTGTCGCTCGCGTTGAGCAGATGATCGATGGGTGGTTTGCCCGCGATTAACGGATGAAATCGTGAATATGTCGCCCGGATAAGCCGCTAAGGCATCATCCGGGGCCATATCCCGGTCGCACGCGGCTTCCAGGGCTTACGGGTTAGGCTGCGCCGGGAATACCGGCATTCAGAAATCGACGGGCGCGCGAAAGGTCATCGCGTTGCCGAAGGCCGGATGGGTAATGGTCAGCGTTTCGGCGTGCAGCAGCAGCCGCGGCGCCATCGCCAGCGCCTCTGGCGTCGCATAAAAGCGATCGCCAAGAATCGGATGGCCCAGCGCCAGCATATGCACGCGCAGCTGATGAGAACGACCGGTAATCGGCTTCAGGCGCACGCGGGCGCTGTTATCGTCCGCATACTCCAGCACGTGATACTCAGTTTGTGCCGCTTTGCCGGTTTCGTAACACACCTTCTGCTTTGGCCGGTTCGGCCAGTCGCAGATGAGCGGTAAATCCACCAGCCCTTCCGCTTTTTCCGGATGTCCCCACACGCGGGCGACGTACTGCTTCTTCGGCTCACGCTCGCGAAACTGACGCTTCAGCTCGCGTTCCGCCGCTTTGGTCAGTGCCACCACAATCACGCCGCTGGTGGCCATGTCGAGGCGGTGCACCGACTCGGCCTGCGGGAAGTCGCGCTGAACGCGCGTCATCACGCTGTCTTTATGCTCCTCCAGTCTCCCCGGGACGGACAACAAGCCGCTCGGCTTGTTGACCACCATGATGTGCTCATCCTGATAGAGGATAACCAGCCAGGGATCCTGTGGCGGATTGTAGTTTTCCATCGCCATATTCGCGTTCCGTTACTGGTGGGTGACCACGATTAAGCGCAGCGCATCGAGACGCCAGCCCGCCTGCGCCAGCGCGTCCATCACCTGCTGACGGTTGCTCTCAATCGCAGCAAGTTCATCGTCGCGGATGTTTGGGTTAACCGCTTTTAATGCTTCCAGACGAGAAAGTTCCGCCGACAGCTTGTCGTTGGCTTCATCGCGGGCCGCGTCGATCAGCGCCTGCGCGGCTTTGGCAACCTGCGCCTCGCCGAGCTGGAGGATCGCATGCACGTCCTGCTGCACGGCGTTGACCAGTTTGCTGCCGGTATGGCGGTTGACGGCGCTCAGCTGGCGGTTGAAGCTTTCAAACTCCACCTGACCGGCGAGGTTATTGCCGTTTTTATCCAGTAACATGCGCACCGGCGTCGCCGGCAGGAAGCGGTTAAGCTGCAGCTGCTTCGGCGCCTGAGCTTCCACCACGTAAATCAGCTCCAGCAGCAGTGTACCGACCGGCAGCGCTTTGTTCTTCAGCAGTGAGATAGTGCTGCTGCCGGTATCGCCGGAAAGGATCAGGTCCAGACCGTTGATAATCAGCGGGTGCTCCCAGGTGACGAACTGCGCATCTTCGCGGGACAGCGCGACATCACGTTCAAAGGTGATGGTGCAGCCGTCTTCCGGCAGACCCGGGAAGTCCGGAACCAGCATATGGTCGGATGGCGTCAGCACGATCAGGTTTTCGCCGCGATCGTCCTGGTTGATGCCGACAATATCAAACAGGTTCATGGCAAAGGCGATCAGGTTGGTATCGTCATCCTGCTCTTCAATGCTTTCGGCCAGCTTCTGCGCCTGTTCGCCGCCGTTGGAGTGAATCTCCAGCAGGCGATCGCGCCCCTGTTCCAGCTGCGCTTTCAGCGCATCGTGCTGCTGGCGGCAGGCTTTGATCAGCTCATCGAAGCCTTCGCTGGTTTCCGGTGCGGCAAGATAATTAATCAGTTCGTTGTGCACGCTGTCGTACACGGTGCGACCGGTCGGGCAGGTATGTTCAAACGCATCAAGCCCTTCGTGGTACCAGCGAACCAGTACGGACTGCGCGGTTCTTTCCAGATACGGAACGTGGATCTGAATATCGTGCGCCTGACCGATACGGTCGAGACGGCCAATACGCTGCTCCAGCAGATCCGGGTTGAACGGCAGATCGAACATCACCAGGTTGCTGGCAAACTGGAAGTTACGGCCTTCGGAGCCAATTTCAGAACACAGCAGCACCTGGGCGCCGGTATCTTCTTCGGCGAACCATGCGGCGGCACGGTCGCGCTCAATGATGGACATACCTTCATGGAAGACCGCTGCGCGGATCCCTTCGCGCTCGCGCAGAACCTGCTCCAGCTGAAGGGCGGTGGCCGCTTTCGCACAGATCACCAGCACTTTCTGCGAGCGGTGGCTGGTGAGATAGCCCATCAGCCACTCAACGCGCGGGTCGAAGTTCCACCATGTACCGGTATCACCTTCAAATTCTTGATAAATCTGCTCCGGGTAGAGCATGTCGCGCGCGCGCTCTTCCGCGGTTTTACGCGCCCCCATAATGCCGGAGACTTTAATCGCCGTCTGATACTGGGTGGGCAGCGGCAGACGAATAGTGTGCAGCTCGCGTTTCGGGAAGCCTTTGACGCCGTTACGGGTATTACGGAACAGTACGCGGCTGGTGCCGTGGCGATCCATCAGCATCGAGACCAGCTCCTGGCGAGCGGCCTGGGCGTCGTCGCGATCGCTGTTAGCGGCCTGCAGCAGCGGTTCGATATCCTGCTCGCCGATCAGATCGCCGAGGGTGTTCAGCTCGGTATCGCTCAGCTTGTTGCCAGCCAGCAGCAGGGCGACGGCATCGGCCACCGGGCGGTAATTCTGTTGTTCTTCAACGAACTGCTCGAAATCGTGGAAGCGGTTGGGATCCAGCAGGCGCAGACGGGCGAAGTGGCTTTCCATACCCAGCTGTTCCGGCGTAGCGGTCAGCAGCAGCACGCCCGGCACACGTTCGGCCAGCTGCTCGATTGCCTGATATTCGCGGCTCGGCGCCTCTTCGCTCCACACCAGGTGGTGCGCTTCATCGACGATCATCAGGTCCCATTCGGCATCGCACAGGTGCTCAAGACGCTGCTTGCTGCGGCGCACGAAATCCAGCGAGCAGATCACCAGCTGTTCGGTCTCGAACGGGTTATAGGCATCGTGCTGGGCTTCGGCATAACGCTCATCGTCAAACAGCGAGAAACGCAGGTTGAAGCGGCGCAGCATCTCGACCAGCCACTGATGCTGCAGGGTTTCCGGGACGATGATCAGCACGCGTTCGGCGGCGCCGGCAAGCAGCTGCTGATGCAGAATCATCCCGGCTTCGATGGTTTTACCCAGACCGACTTCATCGGCCAGCAGGACGCGCGGCGCGTGGCGACGGCCGACATCATGGGCGATATGCAGCTGGTGGGGAATCAGGCTGGTGCGCTGTCCGCGCAGGCCGCTCCACGGCATCCGATACTGCTCGCTCTGGTATTTGCGGGCGCGGTAGCGCAGCGCAAAACGGTCCATCCTGTCGATCTGACCGGCGAACAGGCGGTCCTGCGGTTTGCTGAACACCAGTTTGCTGTCGAGCAGCACTTCGCGCAGCGTGACGTTGGGTTCTTCGGTATCGAGACGGGTACCGGTGTAGGCCAGCAGGCCGTTTTCTTCATTAACTTCGTCAACCTGGAGCTGCCAGCCTTCATGGCTGGTGATGGTATCACCCGGGTTAAACATCACGCGGGTGATCGGGGAATCATTGCGCGCGTACAGACGGTTTTCGCCGATGGCGGGGAAAAGCAAGGTCACCATGCGCGCATCCAGCGCAACTACCGTCCCTAATCCCAGTTCGCTCTCTGTGTCGCTAATCCAGCGTTGACCAAGTGTAAAAGGCATATATGTTCAGCTCTTGTGTTCTTAAATTGCAGGCAATAGTTAATCTTCTCCAGGCAAGCCAGAGAGAGATCAAGATTGGGTCCAGGAATGGAAAGGGCGCTATATTACTGGATGGCAGCGCGTTCGTCACGTCCTCGTCGCCCTTCAATTTGCAGATATGGTGGCTGGAAATTGAAATGGCGAGGAAATCAAAATAGCCCCAGTTGCCCTGTTACTATTGTAGCAAAATCATCGTCGACAAAGGGAAGTATTCCTTCCGCGACCGGCTGAAGTTGCTTTGACAAATAGTGCTCATAATCGAGCGGCGACAGCTGATAATCCACCGGCTCCGGGCCGCTGGTGGTCCAGACATACTGGATGCTGCCGCGCTGCTGGTACTGCTGCGGCCTGCCCAACCTGACGTTTTGCTCATCGGCCAGCCGTGCGGCACGGACATGCGGCGGCACGTTGCGCTGGTATTCGGCCAGCGGGCGGCGCAGGCGCTTACGGTAGATCAAACGATCGTCGAGCTCACCGCTCATCAGCTTAGCAATGGTTTCCAGAATATAGTCGCGATAGGGCTGGTGGCGGAAAATGCGCAGATACAGCTCCTGCTGGAACTGCTGGGCCAGCGGCGTCCAGTCGGTGCGCACCGTCTCCAGTCCTTTGAAGACCATTCGCTGCGCCTCTCCCTCCTGAATCATTCCGGCGTAGCGTTTCTTACTGCCGGTATCGGCGCCGCGAATGGTCGGCATTAAAAAGCGGCTGAAGTGGGTTTCAAACTCCAGCTCGAGAGTGCTGGTGAGCTGGTCTTTACTCAGCTCAGCGGCCCACCAGTCGTTGACGAAAGCGACCAGCGAGCGGCCGATTTGCGTCGCCTCTTCTTCGCGATGAGGACGTTTAAGCCAGACGAAGGTGGAGTCGGTATCGCCGTAGATAACGTCATAGCCCTGCGACTCAATCAGCGCTTTGGTCTGGCGCATAATCGCATGCCCGCGCATGGTGATAGAAGAGGCCAGACGGGGATCGAAAAAACGACAGGCGCTGGTGCCGAGCACGCCATAGAAGGCGTTCATAATGATCTTCAGCGCCTGAGAAAGGGGTTTATTCTGGTGCCGTTTGGCATCATCGCGGCCGTGCCAGATTTGCCCGACAATCCCCGGCAGACAATGGCTCTGCCGCGAGAAACGGGCGCCGAGAAAACCCTCGGTGCTGTGCGCATTGTCCGGCTGCGCCATCCCTTCGATAAGCCCGACCGGGTCGATCAAAAAGGTGCGGATAATCGAAGGGTAGAGGCTTTTATAATCCAGAACCAGCACCGAATCATAGAGACCGGGGCGCGAGTCCATGACGTAACCGCCGGGACTGGCCTGCGGCGGCACTTCGCCCAGGTTAGGGGCGACGTAACCCAACCGGTGCATACGTGGAAAATAGAGATGGCTGAAGGCGGCAACGGAACCACCGTGGCGGTCGGCGGGCAGGCCGTTGACCGTGGCCCGCTCGAGCAGAAACGGCATGATCTCCGTTTTATGGAAGATACGCGTGACCAGCTCGCAGTCCTGCAGATTATAGGTCGCCAGCGCCGGTTTATCTTCGTTGAAGCGGCGGTCGATTTCGTCCATCCGATCCCAGGGATTATCTATCGCTTTCCCCTCGCCGAGCAGCTCACGCGCTACCGCCTCAAGGGAAAAAGAGGAGAAGTTCCAGAAGGCCGATTTCAATGCTTCGATACCGTCAATAATCAGCCGGCCGTTGGCCTGGGCAAAGAAGACGCCCTGCTTAAAGCCGTGTTCGCGCCACTCCAGTTCCGTATTCCCACGGCCGAGCATCAGCGGAATGCGATAGCGTTCGGCATGCTTTTGCAGGACCCGCAGGTCGAACTGGATAACGTTCCAGCCGATCAGGACATCCGGGTCGTGTTCGGCAAACCAGGCGTTGAGTTTTTCCAGCAGCTGCGGGCGGCTGGAGACGTACTCCAGCTGGAAATCGACGGCGGGAGAGGTCGCCGGTTCCGGCCCGAGCATGTAGACCACCCGTTGCCCGCAGCCTTCCAGCCCGATACAGTACAGCTCGCCGTGGCGGCTGGTTTCAATATCCAGCGACACCCACTTCAGCGGCGGCCGGTAGTGCGGGTTGGGCTTCATGCGGGCGTTGACCAACTGCGCCCCGCGCGCGTCGCCTTCGACCCAAACCGGAGCGGTAATAAAGCGCTCCATCAGGTAGCGTTCCGGCGGGCGGATATCGGCTTCATAGACGGTGATGCCGTTTTCACGCAGCTTCTTTTCCAGACGCATCAGCTGACGATGCGCGCGGCAATAGAGGCCAAAAACCGGCTGACGGTGGAAGTCTTTTAAGCTGAGCGGGGCAAGGCGTTGGCCGTTTTCGCCCTGTAGCAGGCGTTCTGCCTGGGCGCGTTGCGCCTCGGGAATAAACGCCACCGACTCCTGCGGCGGGAGGGTGATCTGAAGCGGGCCGTCGTCTGTCGCCAGCCAGAAGGACAGTTCGGTGCCCTGCGGGGTATCCCGCCAGTGACGGGTCAGTAAGAAACCTTCTCGTGGCTGGGTCACGCCGTGCTCTCATCAAATAAACCAGGCCTGATTATAGCCTGGTTCAACTGATAATGCTGGGGTTTTATACAGGTATGGCGCAACCGGGGAAATCCCGGATGGCGGCGCGGGACGCCTTATCCGGGCTACGGGGTAGAATGAGGTTACCCCGGTAAGCGCAGCGCGACCGGCGAGGCGAGGCTTACTGGCCGTAGTAGGCTTTGGCCCCGTGTTTGCGCAGGTAGTGCTTGTCCAGCAGCGTTTGCTGCATCGCGGGCAGCTGCGGCGCCAGCTGGCGGCAGAAAATCCCCATATAGGCGATCTCTTCCAGCACGATAGCGTTATGTACCGCATCTTCGGCGTTTTTCCCCCAGGCGAAGGGGCCGTGCGAATGCACCAGCACGCCGGGCATCTGCGCCGGATCAATGCCCTGTTCGCGGAACGTTTCGACGATGACGCGCCCGGTTTCCCACTCATATTCGCCGTTGATTTCCTCATCGGTCATCAGGCGGGTGCAGGGCACCGGGCCATAGAAATAATCGGCATGGGTGGTACCGGTCGCCGGAATCGCTTGCCCGGCCTGCGCCCAGATGGTGGCGTGGCGCGAATGGGTATGGACAATCCCGCCCAATGACGGGAAGGCCTGGTAGAGCAGGCGATGGGTCGGTGTATCTGAAGAGGGTTTCTTTTTCCCTTCGACCACCTCGCCGCTTTCGAGACTCACCACCACCATATCGTCGGCGCCCATTGCGCTGTAGTCGACGCCCGATGGCTTAATCACCAGCACGCCGCGCTCGCGATCGACGGCGCTAACGTTGCCCCAGGTGAGGGTGACGAGATTGTGTTTCGGCAGGGCCAGGTTAGCGTCAAGCACCTGCTGCTTTAAGGCTTCGAGCATTGCGTTCTCCTTGCCGATGGCGCTTCCCTGACCCGGCCTACCAAACCGCAGTTTGTAGGCCCGGCAAACGAAGTGCCGCCGGGCAATTGGCTGCCGTGGTTAACGTTTTGCAGCGTAATAAACTTCGTTCCAGCGCAGCGCGTCTTTAAAGGACGGCAGACGGGTTTCGTTATCGATTACCGCCAGTTCGATATCCTGTAGCTCGGCAAACTGGCGCATATCATCGAGCGTCAGCGCGTGGCTAAAGACGGTGTGATGCGCGCCACCGGCGATGATCCAGGCTTCAGACGCGGTGCGCAGATCCGGCTGGGCTTTCCACAGCGCGTTGGCAACCGGCAGCTTCGGCAGATCGTGCGGCGTCGGTACCGTTTCCACGGTGTTAACCAGCAGGCGGAAACGATCGCCAAGATCGATCAGGCTGGCGACGAGGGCCGGGCCGGTCTGCGTATTGAAGATCAGGCGCGCCGGATCGGCTTTACCGCCGATGCCCAGCGGCTGAACGTCGAGGATCGGTTTGTCTGCCGTGGCGATAGTCGGGCACACTTCCAGCATATGCGAGCCCAGCACCAGATCGTTGCCGTTATCGAAGTGGTAGGTGTAGTCCTCCATAAAGGAGGTGCCGCCCTGCAGACCGGTTGACATCACCTTCATGATGCGAAGCAGGGCGGCGGTTTTCCAGTCGCCTTCGCCGGCAAAGCCATAGCCCTGCTGCATCAGACGCTGTACGGCGAGGCCCGGGAGCTGCTTCAGGCCGTGCAAATCTTCAAAGGTGGTGGTGAAAGCATGGAAACCGCCCTGTTCAAGGAAGCGTTTCATCCCCAGCTCAATGCGCGCGGCATCGAGCACATTCTGCCGCTTATCACCGTGGATTTGCGCCGCCGGGGTCAGGCGATAGCTGCTTTCATACTCATCAACCAGCGCGCTGATCTCCCCCTCGCTGATGCTGTTGACCACCTGAACCAGATCGCCCACCGCCCAGGTATTGACCGAAAAACCGAATTTGATCTGGGCGGCAACTTTATCGCCATCGGTGACCGCGACTTCACGCATGTTGTCGCCGAAGCGGCAGACTTTCAGATGACGGGTATCCTGCTTAGAAACCGCCTGGCGCATCCAGGAGCCGATGCGCTGATGGGCGCTCTGGTCCTGCCAGTGGCCGGTGACTACGCTGTGCTGCTGGCGCATGCGCGCGCCGATGAAGCCGAACTCGCGGCCGCCGTGCGCGGTCTGGTTCAGGTTCATAAAGTCCATATCGATACTGTCCCACGGCAGCGACGCGTTGTATTGCGTGTGGAACTGTAGCAGCGGCTTATTGAGGATAGTCAGGCCGTTAATCCACATTTTGGCCGGAGAGAAGGTATGCAGCCACACCATCATGCCGGCACATTTATCATCATAGTTAGCGTCGCGGCAGATATGGGTAATCTCATCCGGCGTGGTGCCCAGCGGCTTTAACACCAGCTTGCACGGCAGCTTTGCTTCCGCATTCAGGCTGTTCACCACATGCTCGGCATGCTTCGTGACCTGACGCAGCGTTTCCGGGCCATACAAATGCTGGCTGCCAATCACGAACCATACTTCGTAGTTATCAAAAATCGTCATTTTGGTGTCCTTAATGGGTGAGAGCTGCCTGAGAAAGCGGGGCTTTGTCCGCCTTCGCAGCCGAAGGGAGATACTGTTGCTCGGCGCTGACCGACCACTGCTGGTAGCGCTGATAAAGTTGTTCAAAGCGTTGAGCCTGGGCAGGACGCGGCTGCAGGGTGCTTTCGACCTCGCTTGCCATGCTGTGCTGGGCGGTCGGGATATCCTGGTGTACGCCTGCGGCGACGGCAGCGAAGATAGCCGCGCCGAGCGCGCAGCACTGATCGGAGGCGACGATTTGCAGCGGCCGGTTCAGCACGTCACAGCAGGCCTGCATAATGACCGGGTTTTTCCGCGCAATACCGCCCAGCGCCATCACGTTGTTAACCGGGATACCCTGTTCGGTGAAGCACTCCATAATGGCGCGTGCGCCGAAGGCGGTGGCCGCCACCAGACCGCCAAAGAGCGCCGGCGCATCGGTGGCGAGATTCAGATCGGTAATGACCCCTTTCAGGCGCTGGTTGGCATTGGGGGTGCGACGGCCGTTAAACCAGTCCAGAACCACCGGCAGATGTTCCAGCGACGGGTTTTTGGCCCAGGCCTCGGTCAGCGATGGCAGCAGCTGTTTTTGCTGGGCAGCAATCTGTGTTTTCAGCTCCGGATGCTGCTGTGCCAGCTGTTCCAGCGGCCAGCCGAGAATACGGCCAAACCAGGCGTAGATATCGCCAAAGGCGGATTGTCCGGCCTCCATACCAATAAAGTCAGGGACGACGCTGCCATCGACCTGGCCGCAGATCCCCTTGACCGTGCGATTGCCCACGCTCTGTTTATCGGCGATCAGAATGTCGCAGGTGGAGGTGCCGATGACTTTGACCAGGGCGTTAGGCTGCGCGCCGGCGCCGACTGCGCCCATATGGCAGTCGAAGGCGCCGCCGGACAGAATGACGGTTTCCGGCAGGCCCAGGCGCTGCGCCCATTCGGCGCAGAGGGTGCCGACCGGTACATCGGCGGTCCAGGTGTCGCTAAACAGCGGCCAGCTCAGGTGCCGGTTGATAATCGGATCGAGTTCATCGAAGAAGCTGGCCGGCGGCAGTCCGCCCCAGCTTTCGTGCCACAGTGATTTGTGGCCGGCGCTGCAGCGGCCGCGACGAATACCCTGCGGGCGGGTGGTGCCGGAAAGCAGGGCGGGAATCCAGTCGCACAGCTCAATCCACGAAGCGGCTGCCTCGGCGACGGCGCTGTCCTGACGGGTGACGTGGAGTATTTTGGCCCAGAACCACTCGCTGGAGTAGATGCCGCCAATGTAGCGGGAGTAGTCCTCTTTACCCGGCTGATGGCACAGGCGAGTAATGGCTTCCGCCTCTTCGACCGCCGTGTGGTCCTTCCACAGCACGAACATGGCGTTGGGGTTATCGGCAAACTCTTCGCGCAGCGCCAGCACGTTGCCGTCGGCATCGATCGGCGCCGGCGTTGAGCCGGTGCTATCGACGCCGATACCCACGACCCCGGCACGCTGTTCGGCGCTTAACAATGCCAACACACTTTTCAGCGCGGCTTCCATCGATTCAATGTAGTCGCGCGGATGGTGGCGAAACCGGTTATTCGGGCCATCGCAAAACAGCCCCTCCTGCCAGCGCGGATACCACTCTACGCTGGTGGCCAGCTCCTCGCCGGTGGCGCATTCCACTGCCAGTGCGCGTACGGAATCACTACCAAAATCGAGGCCAATCGCAATTGCCATGCTGTTACTCCATGCAGAAAACCATTCATGGTGAAACAGTAGATATTCACGCCAAAAACCGTCAGGCCGTATTCGCTAATCTTATGGACTATTTTGCTATTGCATCGCAAAGTGTGACGCCGTGCAAATATTCAATGTGGACTTTTCTGCCGTATTTATAGACACTTCTGTTATGCGATAAAAGTGCTTTCATTGTGCGCTATCATCGATTTTTGCTGTGACGAGGCGGGTTTTGATCGAAATTTCAACCGCCGTCCCAGTACGGCAACCCGCGTTAGCAGTACAATGTTGAATATGGACAATTGGTTTCCATAATATATCCAGGAGAGCTGAGCCTATGGCTGAAACACAAAACGATCCGCTGCTGCCGGGCTACTCGTTTAATGCCCATCTGGTGACGGGGCTGACGCCGATTGATGCCGATGGCTATCTGGATTTCTTTATTGACCGTCCGCTCGGGATGAAGGGATATATTCTGAACCTGACGGTGCGCGGTGAAGGGGTGATTAACAATCACGATGAGCAGTTTATCTGCCGGCCGGGGGATATTTTGCTTTTTCCGCCGGGAGAAATTCATCACTATGGCCGCCATCCAGATGCCCGTGAATGGTATCACCAGTGGGTCTACTTCCGGCCGCGCGCCTACTGGCATGAATGGCTGAACTGGCCGACGATATTCGCCCAGACCGGCTTTTTCCGTCCTGATGAGCAGTGGCAGGCGCGTTTTTGCGAGCTGTTTGGCCAGATCGTTGAGGCGGGTCAGGGGGCCGGACGCTATTCAGAGCTGCTGGCGATCAATTTGCTCGAGCAGCTGCTGTTACGGCGCATGGAGGCGATTAATGAGTCTCTGCATCCGCCGCTGGACAATCGCGTGCGCGATGCCTGCCAGTACATCAGCGATCACCTCGCGGATAGCCATTTCGATATCGCCAGCGTCGCCCAGCATGTCTGCCTGTCGCCTTCGCGCCTGTCTCATCTGTTCCGCCAGCAGCTGGGGATCAGCGTGCTGGGGTGGCGGGAAGATCAGCGCATCAGCCAGGCGAAGCTGCTGCTCAGCACCACGCGTATGCCCATCGCCACGGTAGGGCGCAACGTCGGGTTTGAAGACCAGCTCTACTTTTCGCGGGTGTTTAAGAAATGCACCGGGGCCAGCCCCAGTGAATTCCGTGCCGGGTGTGAATAAAACGTAAAGAAAATGAAATGTTGCGCCGGATAATTGTCACAACCAGTAAACTATCCAGACAATTGATGACTTGACGAAGGCGCGACGGCTCCGGAGAATCCGTGCTTCGTTTTGATACCGGGCACATTATGCAAGCATTGCTGGAACATTTTATCACCCAGTCTACGGTCTATTCCCTGATAGCCGTGATGCTGGTCGCCTTCCTTGAATCACTGGCGCTGGTGGGGCTGATATTACCGGGAACGGTGATGATGGCCGGGCTGGGGGCGCTGATTGGCAGCGGAGACGTCAATTTCTGGCAGGCGTGGCTGGCGGGGATTATCGGGTGTTTACTCGGCGACTGGATCTCTTTCTGGCTCGGCTGGCGGTTTAAAAAACCGCTCCATCGCTGGTCTTTTATGAAGAAAAACAAGGCGCTGTTGGATAAAACGGAACATGCGTTGCATCAGCACAGCATGATCACGATTCTTATCGGCCGCTTTGTTGGCCCGACGCGGCCGCTGGTGCCGATGGTCGCCGGCATGCTCGATCTCCCGCTGGCGAAGTTTATTCTGCCCAATATTATTGGTTGCCTGCTGTGGCCGCCGCTGTACTTCTTGCCGGGTATTCTGGCCGGCGCGGCGATTGATATTCCCACCAATGAGCACAGCGGCAGCTTCAAGTGGCTGCTGTTGGCTGCCGCGCTGCTGGTTTGGCTGGCGGGCTGGCTGTGCTGGCGCTTGTGGCGCAGCGCGAAAATGCGCGATCGCCTGACGCGGCTCTTACCTCGCTCGCGTCTGCTGTGGCTGACGCCGGTGACGGTGGTTCTCGCCGGCGCAGCGCTAACCCTGGTGATTCGCCATCCTCTGATGCCTGTCTATCTCGATATTCTGCACAAGGTTATCGCGCGCTAATACCTAACAGGTGAGAGGCGCTGCTGTTGCCGCTGAGCAACGTTTCGGTCGCGCCGTCCCAGGCTATCCGCCCGTCGGCCACCACCAGCGAGCGCGGCGCGATGCGGGCGGCATCTTCCACGCTATGTGACACCATCAGCAGCGTCAGATGCTGACGCTGACAGACATCGCTCACCAGCGTCAGCATCTCCTGGCGCAGTGCGGGGTCGAGTGCAGAAAAAGGCTCGTCCAGCAGCAGGACCGGCTGTTCCCGGACCAGACAGCGCGCCAGCGCCACGCGTTGGCGCTGTCCGCCGGAGAGCTCGCCCGGTAATCTGTCCAGCAGTGAATCGATGCTCATTTGTCCGGCTATCGTCTGCAGGCTGGCGGTCTGCGCCGGGTTAAGCTTCAGCCCCGGATGCATCCCGAGAGCGATATTCTGGCGGACGGTAAGATGATGAAAGAGATTGTTTTCCTGAAACAGCATCGATACCGGACGCCGGGCCGGCGGCGTAGTGGTATGAGGCTGGTCGTTAATCAGAATCGTGCCGCTCACCGGGGGGAGAAAGCCGGCGATCAGATTGAGCAGCGTGCTTTTGCCCGCGCCGCTGGGGCCGAGCACGGCGAGGCGTTCACCCTGCTGGACGGAGAGCGTGAAGCGCATCGGCAGATGCTGGTAAAGCCAGGTCACATCATTCAGTTTTAACATCACGTCCCGGAAGTCTCTCAATCACGGTAAAGAGTAAAAAGCACAGCAGTAGCAGCAGCAGGGCAGTGACGGCGCCATCCTGGCTACGATAAGAGCCAATTTGCTGGTACAGATAGAACGGCAGCGTACGGAATTGTTCGTTACCGAACAGCGCCACGGCGCCGAAATCGCCGATGGACAGGACGCAGGCAAACGCCAGCGCCTGGGCCAGCGGACGCTTTAATGCGCGCAGCTCGATAACCCTCAAGCGGGTAAAACCGCTCATGCCCAGAGAGTGACAGAGCATACCGTAGCGGACGGCAATATCGCGCATCGGGTTTTCCAGCACCTTCAGGGCATAGGGGATAGCCATCAGCGCATTGGTGAAGATCACAATCCCGTCGGCGGAAGCCGGCAGTCCAATACTGTTATTGAGCAATAAAAAGAAGCCGGTCGCCAGCACGATTCCCGGCATTGCAAGGATCAGCATACCGCTGAGTTCCAGCGTCTGGCCCGCCAGCGGTCGCTTACGAAGACGCAATTCACGGCTGCTCCACAGCAGCATCATCGTTAACATGACGCTGAGCAGACCGGCGGAAACCGCGATGCGTAACGAAGTGCAGAATGCCTGCCACAACGCGGGCTGCGCCAGGACGCTGAGCAGGTTGTTATTCAGACCGTCGACCACGACCGCCAGCAGCGGGGGCAGCAGTAACAGTAGCGTGAGAACGATCAGCGCGGTATCGCTCAGGCGACTGTGCAGGCGATCGTCCGGATCGCGCCAGCCGTGAACTTGCGTGGTGCCGATAGCAACGGCCTTGCTCAGGCGCTGGGCGAGAAGCACCAGCCCAAGACAGCAGACCATCTGGATCAGCGCCAGCATCGCCGCACGGGCCGGGTCATAATCAAAGTTCAGCGCCTGGTAGATTGCCAGCTCAATCGTTGTGGCCCGTGGGCCGCCGCCGAGCGACAGCACGGTGGCAAAGCTGGCGAAGCAGAGCATAAAGATCAGTGCCGCGACCGGGGGAATTTGCCGCCGTAGCCAGGGCCACTCCACCAGACGGAAAAAGTGGTAGCCGCGCATGCCCAGCTGGGCGGCGATCTGGCGCTGCTCTCCGGGGATATTCTCCAGCGCCTGCAGCAGCAGCCGGGTTGCCATCGGCATATTGAAAAAAACGTGCGCCAGCAGGATGCCTTGCAGTCCATACGGCGAGAAATCCCACTGCCAGCCGACGGCGTTAAACAGTGTCGCCAGCCAGCCCTGACGGCCATAGACGCTGAGAATACCAAAGACGGCCACCAGTACCGGCAGAATCAGCGTCATGGCGCACAGGCGCAGCAGCAGCGTACGCCCCGGGAAGCGACGACGATAGAGAGCGCGGGCGAGAAAAATCGCCGGTACGACGGAGAAGAGCGCGGAGAGAAACGCCTGCCAGAAAGAGAAACGGATAACGTGCCACAGATAGCTGTCGCTGAAAATCGAACGCCACGACGCCTCCGGCGCACTGCCCCAGAGCGCGAGGAATGCGGCCAGTGCGACGGCGACCAGCAGCGCAGCGGCCGTCAGACCCGGCGCCAGCCAGCCGATATTTAGCGGCTGACGGCGCGTTGCCATGCATTAATCCAGTTTTGACGTTCTGCGGCGACCTGCTGCGGGGTATATTCCAGCGTGGTTTGCGGTTTCGGTAAGGTCTCAAAGCCCGCGGGTAGCGCAACCTGGGTGACCGGATACATCCAGTTGCCGGTCGGGATGGCATTCTGGAACGCCGGAGACACCATAAACTTGAGGAATTTCTCCGCCAGCTCCGGTTGTTTGCTGGCGGCGGTGCGCGCGGCGACTTCAACCTGCAGATAGTGGCCTTCGGCGAAACTGGCGGCCGCGTACTGGTCTTTTTTCTCTTCAATGATGTGGTAGGCCGGCGATGTGGTGTAGCTAAGAACCAGGTCGCTTTCCCCTTTAAGGAACAGACCGTAGGCCTCGCTCCAGCCTTTGGTGACGGTGACGGTTTTCGCCGCCAGTTTTTGCCAGGCTTCCGGCGACTGCTCGCCATACACTTTTTGCATCCACAGCAGCAGCCCCAGACCCGGGGTGCTGGTGCGGGGATCTTCGTAGATCACGCGCCATTTTTGATCGCTTTCCACCAGCTCTTTCAGGCTTTTCGGCGGGTTTTTCAGCTTGTTTTTGTCGTAGACAAAGGCGAAATAGCCGTAATCAAACGGCACAAAAGTGTCGTTATCCCAGCCGCCCGGGACCGTGACCGCGCTGGCCGGTACCTGGCTTTTGGCGAACAATTTGCTCTGCGTAGCCGCTTCCAGCAGGTTGTTATCCAGGCCGAGTACCACATCGGCTTTGCTATTCTTACCTTCCATCCGCAGACGATTAAGCAACGAAACGCCATCTTCCAGCGCCACGAACTTCAGTTCACAGTTGCAGTCGGCTTCAAAGGCTTTTTTCACTACCGGTCCAGGGCCCCAGTCTGCCGAAAAGGAGTCATAGGTGTAGACGGTGAGTACAGGTTTAGCAAACGCGGGAACGGCGACCAGCGCCAGCAGCGGGAGTAATTTTTTCAACACTTTGCACCTCATAAACAAGGGGGGGCAAAGGATTTTGAGTAGGCCTCAAATCCCTTCGCCGGCGTTATCCGGATCAGGTTCGACGGGTATTTTCTCAGCCTATACACTTCATTCTTCGCGCTGCCTCTGCGTTAGCATCGCGTGTTCACCCCAGTCACATAGTTTTCTATGCTGCTGGAGATTCACTTGCTTGCCGTCTTGATGCAACCCGAATGAGATTATGTACGTATATCAGCACCCCGTTGAGAACGGCGATAGTGTAATGATTTTGTGAACTGACGGAAAGCGCTTCAGCGCCTGCCGGGAGGGCTATCAGGGATCCGGCGGCGCAAACCATGCGGATTTGAAATCAAACCAGCCGAGCGTATTCATTCTTACGCCACGCATACTGCGCTGCCCCTGGATCATCAGCCAGTGGTGGATCAGCGGCACGATGGTTTGATTGGCCAGCAGCTGCTGGCTCCAGGTCGCCGGGTTGAGCTCGCCCGCGTGCCAGCGACGGGCATCCTGCTCCCAGTCGACAGGAATACAATGTCGTATCAGCGGGACCTCATACAGTAAGGCAAACAGAGAAAAATCAATCGGTAGGGTAAAGTTGGCGCTGTTTAACCAGATATCGCTGACCACCTCGCCACGGTGCCACTCTTCGTATTCCAGCTCCTGAATCTCCAGCGTGACCTGATGCTCCGCCAGCAGTGTTGCCATGATCCCGCCCATCACGCGGTGTTCGACGTGATCCCGATAGTAGGTGAGGGTGACAGACTCCAGCCCCGGCGGTTTTTCACAGGCATGACTGCGAGCGTGGTGCCAGCGGGGCAGCAGACCATAGGCCGGGAACCAGTTGCCCTGGTACTGTTCACCGGCGTGATACAGCAGATTGGCGGGCTGTAGCAGATAGCTGAGCCACTGGCGAACCGCGAGATTGCTGCCGAGGGGAGTGCGGGCATCAAACAGCAAATAGTAGCACCCTTCCTCCAGCCGGCTCTCAACCGCTTTCTCACTTTGCGTGGTCCCCTGTAGCGTCAGGCCGCCGTTGGGCTCTTCGCTAATCTCTGGCAGGACCCAGACGTTAACTTCATCAATTAACGCCCGGTAACCGAAATAATCGTCAAAAGCATGGATCTTCAGCTGGTTTTGATTGTTGCGCACCACCGCATAAGGCCCGGTACCTACCGGCATTGCCGAGAAATTCTCCATCGACTGCCATTCACGCGGCAAGACGACGGCCGACACCTGGCCGAGCAGCCACGGTAGCCAGCGATCGGGTTGCGTCAGATGTATATCCAGCGTCCAGGCGGTGGGGGAGGCAATACGTTCAATATGTGAGTAGAGCGGCAGATTGTTGCTGCGCTGCAACGAAGCAATGACATCCTCCATCTCCAGCTCTCTCCCGTGGTGAAAATGAATGCCGGGGCGGAGAAAAAAACGCCAGTGGGTGGGCGTAAGCTGCTGCCAGTGGTGCGCAATATCGGCTTCCAGTTCCCCGTTTTCCTCATTTACCCGCGTCAGGGCGCTAAAGATCTGCCTGGCGATATGGTTTTCCGAGCGGCGCAGCGCGCTGCCGGGGAGCAGGTTTTTCATCGGCCGGTAGTAGAGAACGCGCAGAATATGCCGCCCCTGTCGGAAGCTGCGGCCCAGATGCGAGACCAGCATCTGACGAACCGCGGCCTTATCGCCCACCAGCTGGACCAGCTGATCGATACGATCCTGTTCCAGCAGATCCTCGGCCCGCTGCTGCTGCAGCGCCAGGCCGGTATACAGGAAAGCCAGCTTTGAACGCTTGCCGCGCCCGGCTTCCGCTTCCCAGGTTAACCAGCCGCGTTCTTCCATCATATTCAACAGCGTACGCATATGGCGGCGCGAGCAGCAGAGCATCTCCGCCAGTTCGTTAAGGGTTGTCTCCTGCGATTTACCTTCGCAGCACTGCCATAAGCGGATGAACTGTTGTTGCAGACGAGCAGAAGACATAAAAGGGGAACTCCTGATGAAAACTCAGCAATTTATTAATCCCTATATTAGGCCAATAATGCATTCCGATGAAGCGAGGAGGTGAATATGATGAGGTCTACCGCGAAACAGTTCTACCAACGCTACTTTTCTGCGACGCAGGACGCGTCATGGCTGGCCCGCCTGATGGCAGGGAGACAGCAGAAGATTCTTGGCGAGCTGATGCAGTGGGGAGTTACGTCACAGACCTCTGATCATTGACTTGCCTACATCATGTGTGACTGAGTATTGGTGTGTACTTATCCTCTTTCAGACCCAGGCCAGTTGACTGAGCCATAACGTTTCGGTCGCCAGCCTGTCACTTGAAATAGATAGAGTATAAAATCACCCGCCAGCAGATGACTTCTGCTGGCTTTTTTCGTTTTCTTCGCGTGCTTTAAGGACATGACATGCTCTGGTTGATGACGATGGGACGGCGGCTTAACGGTGTATACGCGGCGTTTATGCTGGTCGCTTTTATGATGGGTATTGCGGGCGCGCTGCAGGCGCCAACCCTCAGCTTGTTCCTCAGCCGCGAGGTGGGCGCACAGCCTTTCTGGGTCGGCCTGTTTTATACCGTGAACGCGATCGCCGGTATTCTGGTGAGTCTGGCGCTGGCGAAACGTTCCGATAGCCGGGGGGATCGTCGGCGGTTGATCATGTTCTGCTGTCTGATGGCGGTGGGCAACGCGCTGCTGTTTGCGTTTAACCGTCACTACTTAACATTGATCACCTGCGGGGTGATGCTGGCGTCGATTGCCAATGCCGCGATGCCTCAATTGTTCGCCCTGGCGCGGGAATATGCCGATAGTTCGGCGCGGGAAGTGGTGATGTTCAGCTCGGTCATGCGTGCCCAGCTGTCGCTGGCGTGGGTGATCGGGCCGCCGCTGGCCTTCATGCTGGCGCTGAACTATGGCTTTACCACCATGTTCGCGATTGCGGCCGGTATTTTCGTGATTAGCCTGGCGTTAATTGCCGTTAAGCTGCCGTCGGTTGCCCGGGTGGAACAGCCCACGGAAGCGGCGGGCGTCGTAGTGCAGGCCGGCGGCTGGCAAGATAAAAACGTGCGTATGCTGTTTATCGCGTCGACGCTGATGTGGACCTGCAACACCATGTATATCATCGATATGCCGTTGTGGATCAGTAGCGATCTTGGCTTGCCGGATAGTCTGGCCGGGATCCTGATGGGGACGGCGGCCGGGCTGGAGATCCCGGCGATGATCCTGGCGGGGTATTACGTCAAGCGCTGGGGTAAACGTAAAATGATGGTCGCTGCGGTGGCTGCCGGCGTGCTGTTTTATCTTGGTCTGATCGTGTTTCACGATCGTAGCGCGCTGCTGGCGCTGCAGCTGTTTAACGCCATTTTTATCGGTATTGTCGCCGGGATTGGCATGCTGTGGTTCCAGGATCTGATGCCGGGGCGGGCCGGGGCGGCCACGACGCTGTTTACCAACAGTATTTCCACCGGGGTGATTCTCGCCGGCGTGCTGCAGGGAGCGTTGTCGCAAAACTACGGCCACGCCAGCGTGTACTGGGTCATTGCCGCCATCTCGCTGCTGACGCTGTTTTTGACCAGCAAAGTCAAAGATATTTAGCCAGACGCCGCACCGCAGACTGCTGTGATGCGGCGTGCTTTCAGGACAGAATATTCATCATTTCCCGCAGCTGACGCACGGCAATTTGTCCGGGCGCCGACGCCTGGCCCACGCTGCCAAACGTCATCGCTGAGCCGAACAGGCGCCCGGTGACCCGGCTGACGCCGCCCAGTTTGCCCATCGACATCGTGATTAACGGGCGAGTGGCGTACTGCTCTTTCATGACCAGCGTGGCGGACAGTAATGTCAGCACGTCTTGTGGCGACTGAGGCATGACCGCTATTTTCGGCAGATCGGCGCCCAGCTCCTGCATGCGGCGTAGCCGGGCGATGATCTCTTCCTGCGGCGGTGTTTTTTGGAAATCATGATTGCTCATAATCACTTTCACCCCGGCGGTATGAGCTTCGGCGATCAACGCCCGGATCGGCGCTTCATCATTGAAGAGCTCAATATCAATGATGTCCACCAGCCCGCTGGCGACGGCCAGGCGATTGAGGGCGAAGTACGCGTCATCGCCGAGCTCCGTTGCACCCCCCTCTTTGTGGCTACGGAACGTGAACAGCAGCGGTATATCGGCGAGCAGCCGGCGAATCTCCGTCAGCGCCAGCAGGACCTGCTGCTGGTCATGGACGCGGATAAAGTGGTCGACGCGCCATTCGATAAGATCGGCCCCGGCCTCCGCCAGCGTAAGGGCATGGGCTTTCAGCTCATCGAGCGTCTGGCCGATGAGCGGCACGCAGATTAACGTAGCGCCTTCCTGAAAGGTGATATTTTTAATGGTGACAGCTGTCGTCATGTGAGGGTCCATCGGTCAGGGCCGGGCGGGCGTATTTCGGGTCATCATCCGCGCGAAAAAAGCTAAAAAAATGCCCGGTCACAGGACCGGGCTCGGGTATCAACGGCGTGGTTAGTTCATAAAGGCCGGCAGTTTGTTTTCGTAGGCTGAAATCGCCTCTTCGTGCTGCAGCGTCAGGCCGATGCTATCAAGTCCGTTGAGCATACAGTGGCGGCGGAAGGCATCAATTTTAAAGCTGTAGGTTTTGTCACCCGCTTTCACCAATTCGGATTCCAGATCCACTTCGAACGTCATACCGGGGTTCGCCTGGACCAGCTTGAACATCTCGTCGACCTGTTCATCGCTCAGCGTCACCGGCAGCAGCTGGTTGTTAAAGCTGTTACCGTAAAAGATATCGGCGAAGCTGGGGGCGATAACCACTTTAAAACCGTAATCGGTTAATGCCCACGGCGCATGCTCACGGGAGGAGCCGCAGCCGAAGTTTTCCCGCGCCAGCAGGATCGATGCGCCTTTATACTCCGGGAAGTTCAGGACGAATTCCGGGTTGGGCTGTTGTCCCCGATCGTCAAGAAAACGCCAGTCGTTGAACAGATGCGCGCCAAAACCGGTGCGCGTCACTTTCTGCAGGAACTGCTTAGGAATGATCGCATCGGTATCGACGTTTGCGGCATCCAGCGGAACCACCAGGCCCGTATGTTGGGTGAATTTCTCTGCCATGATGGTCTCCTTATTTGATGTCGCGGATATCGGCGAAATGGCCGGTCACGGCTGCCGCTGCGGCCATAGCCGGGCTGACTAAGTGGGTACGTCCGCCGCGGCCCTGACGGCCTTCAAAGTTACGGTTGCTGGTTGATGCGCAGCGCTCGCCGGGATTCAGGCGATCGTTGTTCATGGCCAGGCACATGGAGCAGCCCGGCAGGCGCCATTCAAAACCGGCTTCGATAAAGATCTTATCCAGGCCTTCGGCTTCCGCCTGAGCTTTCACCGGGCCAGAACCCGGAACCACTAATGCCTGTACGCCCGGCGCGACCTTACGGCCTTTAGCGACTTCGGCCGCGGCACGCAAATCTTCAATACGCGAGTTGGTACAGGAGCCGATGAACACTTTATCGATCGCTACGTCGGTTAACGGGATACCCGGCTTCAGGCCCATATAGGCCAGCGCTTTTTCCGCGCTCGCCCGCTCGACCGGATCGGCGAAAGAGGCCGGGTCGGGAATCATCTCGGTGACGGAGATGACCTGGCCGGGGTTGGTGCCCCAGGTAACCTGCGGGGCAATCTCTTCAGCCTGCAGGGTCACGACGGTATCAAAGGTGGCGTCAGCGTCGGTTTTCAGGGTTTTCCAGTATTCAACGGCAGCGTCGAAGTCCTGGCCTTTTGGCGCATGCAAACGGCCCTTCACATAGTTAAACGTGGTTTCATCCGGCGCGACCAGACCGGCTTTCGCACCCATTTCGATGGCCATATTGCACAGCGTCATACGACCTTCCATGCTCAGATCGCGAATGGCTTCACCGCAGAACTCCACCACGTGGCCGGTGCCGCCGGCGCTACCGGTTTTGCCAATGATGGCCAGCACGATATCTTTGGCGGTGATGCCCGGCGCCGCTTTGCCATTAACTTCAATCTTCATGGTTTTGGCACGGCCCTGCTTCAGGGTCTGAGTCGCCAGGACGTGCTCAACTTCGGAGGTGCCGATACCGAAAGCCAGCGCGCCAAACGCGCCGTGAGTGGCGGTGTGGGAATCGCCGCAGACGATGGTCATCCCCGGCAGGGTGACGCCCTGTTCCGGCCCCATCACGTGGACGATACCCTGGTACGGGTGGTTCAGATCGTACAGCTCAACGCCGAACTCTTTGCAGTTTTTGATCAGCTCCTGCATCTGAATGCGCGCCATTTCACCGGACGCGTTGATATCTTTCGTCTGAGTGGAAACGTTATGGTCCATGGTAGCGAAGGTTTTCCCCGGCTGACGAACCTGACGGTTGTGCGCGCGCAGGCCGTCAAAGGCCTGTGGCGAGGTCACTTCATGCACCAGATGACGATCGATATACAGCAGCGGGGTTTCGTTTTGCGCCTCATAAACGACATGCGCATCAAACAACTTTTCGTATAAGGTCTTCGCCATGATTACACCCCTTCAGCGACATAGCGGGCAATGATATCGCCCATTTCATCGGTACTGACCGCTGCCGTTCCCCGCGCTAAATCGCCGGTACGCACGCCTTCTTCTAATGCACGGTTGATCGCATTTTCAATCGCGGTTGCCGCGTTATCGGCATCCAGGCTGTAGCGCAGCAGCAGCGCCAGAGAGAGGATCTGCGCGATAGGGTTAGCGATATTTTTACCAGCGATATCCGGGGCTGAGCCACCTGCCGGTTCATACAGACCAAAACCTTGTTCATTGAGGCTGGCCGACGGCAGCATACCCATTGAACCCGTGATCATGGCGCATTCGTCAGACAGGATGTCGCCGAACAGGTTGGAGCACAGCAGAACGTCGAACTGGGACGGGTCTTTAATCAGCTGCATGGTGGCGTTGTCGATGTACATATGCGCCAGCTCAACGTCCGGGTATTCTTTGGCGACTTCGCTGACTACTTCGCGCCACAGAATGGATGACTGCAGAACGTTCGCTTTATCGATAGAAGTCACTTTATTACGACGTTTGCGCGCGGACTGAAACGCGATATGCGCGATGCGCTCGATTTCAAAGCGATGATAGACCTCGGTATCAAACGCTTTTTCGTGTTGACCGCTGCCTTCGCGGCCTTTCGGCTGGCCGAAGTAGATGCCGCCGGTTAATTCGCGGACGCACAGAATGTCGAAGCCGTTTGCCGCGATATCCGCGCGCAGCGGGCAAAACTCTTCCAGCCCCTGGTACAGCTTCGCCGGACGCAGGTTGCTGAACAGTTTGAAATGTTTACGCAACGGCAGCAGCGCGCCGCGCTCCGGCTGACCGGCCGGCGGCAGATGTTCCCATTTCGGGCCGCCTACGGAGCCGAACAGAATCGCATCGGCCTGCTCACAGCCTTCTACGGTTGCCTGCGGCAGCGGGGTGCCCTGACGGTCGATAGCGATGCCGCCGACGTCATACTGACTGGTGGTAATGCGCATATCAAAACGGTGACGAACGGCTTCCAGTACTTTCATCGCCTGGTTCATGACTTCCGGGCCAATGCCATCACCTGGCAAAACAGCAATATGGTAATTCTTCGACATTACACGGTTTCCTTCTTGTTCTCGTTATTTTGAGCTTTGCGTTGCAATTCTTTTTCGACTTCTGCTGCGCGCCAGATATTGTTCAGCACGTGAACCATGGCTTTCGCGGAGGATTCAACGATATCCGTCGCCAGACCAACGCCGTGGAAGCGACGACCGTTGTAGGTCACGACGATATCTACCTGACCCAGCGCGTCTTTGCCCTGACCTTTGGCGTTCAGGTCATATTTGACCAGCTCAACGTCATAGCCGGTGATACGGTTGATTGCCTGATAAATAGCGTCGACCGGACCGTTGCCGTTAGCGGCTTCCGCTTTGGTCTCTTCACCGCAGACCAGTTTTACCGAGGCCGTGGCGATATCGCTGGAGCCTGACTGCACGCTGAAGTAATCCAGGCGGAAATGCTCCGGCTCTTCCTGCTGTTTGTTGATGAACGCCAGCGCTTCCAGATCGTAATCAAAGACCTGGCCTTTTTTGTCTGCCAGCTTCAGGAATGCGTCGTAGAGGTGATCCATGTTGTAGTCGGTATCTTTGTAGCCCATCTCTTCCATACGGTGTTTCACTGCCGCACGGCCGGAGCGGGAAGTCAGGTTCAGCTGCACCTGATTCAGACCGATGGATTCCGGGGTCATGATTTCGTAGTTTTCGCGGTTCTTCAGCACGCCGTCCTGGTGGATACCGGAGGAGTGGGCGAAGGCGCCGGTGCCGACGATGGCTTTGTTCGCCGGGATCGGCATGTTGCAAATCTGGCTGACCGTCTGGCTGGTACGCCAGATTTCATTGTGATTAATGCCGGTGCGGACATTCATAATGTCTTTGCGCACCTTGATGGCCATAATCACTTCTTCCAGCGAACAGTTGCCCGCGCGCTCACCGATGCCGTTCATGGCGCCTTCGACCTGACGCGCGCCGGCGTGGACTGCAGCGATGGCGTTGCCGACGGCCAGACCTAAGTCGTCATGGGTGTGCACGGAGATGATGGCTTTGTCGATATTAGGGACGCGATCGTACAGGCCGGTAATGATGTTAGAGAACTCGAACGGCATGGTGTAGCCGACGGTGTCCGGGATATTAATCGTCGTGGCGCCGGCGTTGATGGCGGCTTCTACCACGCGCGCCAGATCGGCGATCGGCGTACGGCCCGCATCTTCACAGGAGAATTCGACGTCGTCGGTATAATTTCGTGCGCGTTTAATCATATAGATTGCGCGCTCGATGACCTCATCCAGGGTGCTACGCAGCTTGGTGGCGATGTGCATCGGCGAGGTGGCGATAAAAGTGTGAATGCGGAACGCTTCAGCGACTTTTAAGGATTCTGCCGCCACATCAATGTCTTTCTCGACGCAGCGGGCCAGGGCGCAGACGCGGCTGTTTTTGATGGTACGCGCGATGGTTTGTACGGACTCGAAGTCGCCAGGAGATGAGACCGGGAAGCCGACTTCCATCACATCAACGCCCATCCGCTCCAGGGCCATCGCAATCTGCAGCTTCTCTTTCACGCTCAGGCTGGCCTGTAACGCTTGCTCCCCGTCACGTAAGGTCGTATCGAAAATAATGACTTGCTGGCTCATGGTTTAGATCCTTAATCGGTGTCCTGGGCGCCTTGCTGACGAGCATAAAAAAACCCGCGCAATGGCGCGGGTTTTATAGTCTTGCTGGAAGATGACTTAACGCTGAACGTCGCCCAACAGCCTACCGCGCATAGTGGATGCGTTTAGTAGTAGTAGGCCGGTGAAACGAGTGGTGCGAATCATTGCGTCATGCTCCAGATGAAATCGATATGCTTTTAGAGTTACTGGATACGCGTTTTGATGTCAACCCCTGATAAAGAAAAACACCTGTTTTCTGTCGGGAGGTATTAGCTAATTGTGCTGGCGATCGCGCATTTTTGCCGACGATAGTATCAGGAGGTGAAGTTGTCAGGAATGAAAGTAAACGGGCCACCGCGATTCTGTTTCATCCGGGAGGGGAAAAACGTGAATAAGTGGGAGTGTATATCGAAATGAAGTCGCCAGATTTATTGATTTTATGAACATTTTGTCTTGAGAGCATGTGAATCATCAATGATAACAGAGTATTCATTTAAAACAGACGGCGAAATAATGTGTTAATCATACTTAAATTAAAGTTAATTGCGGTGGGTGTTGTTTGTTTTTGCTAATTATGAGTACACTTTACATTATCAAGTAACGGATAGGGTTTAAGTGAGTTAGGAATTTTCCCGATAATTTAGCGGATCTGGCTTCACTTATAATTTTGATAAATTCCTAAAATGCGCGCCTGCTCTTTTGTAAATGACATATGTATGGTAAATGATATTTCCTCTATTGATTGCCGCATTTTTAAAAGGGAATTAAACGTGATGGTGGAGCTGGATATGATAATTGAAAACTCTGAGAGGACACTCCCCTCCGGTGAGGAGGTCACCAAACCTCAGCTTAGAACGGTCGATCTTAATCTGCTTACCGTTTTTGATGCGGTAATGCAGGAACAAAATATTACGCGGGCGGCGCATTCGCTGGGGATGTCTCAGCCCGCGGTGAGCAATGCCGTAGCACGATTGAAAGTGATGTTTAACGATGAGCTGTTCGTGCGTTATGGGCGGGGGATCCAGCCGACGGCGCGTGCATTTCAGCTATTTGGCTCAATACGCCAGGCGCTGCAGCTGGTGCAAAATGAGTTACCGGGGTCCGATTTTGAACCGATAAGCAGCGAGCGCATTTTTAATCTATGCATTTGTAGCCCGTTAGATAACTATCTTACTTCGGTTATATTTAACAAAGTTAACGAAGTTGCACCGAATATTCATTTAATTTTTAAAGCATCACTTAATCAAAACACCGAACATCAATTACGCTATCAGGAAATAGAGTTTGTGGTTGGCTATGAGGAGTTTCGCCGCCCCGAGTTTGCCTGTGTGCCGTTGTTTAAAGATGAAATGATATTAGTCGCCAGCTGTAAACACCCGCGTATTTCCGGACCGGTAACGGAAGCAGATATTTATCGCGAAGAACATGCGGTTGTGGCTTTGGATCGCTATGCTTCGTTTAGCCTGCCCTGGTACAGCTCTGTCAATAAGCAGACGCAAATTGCGTATCAAGGGAATGCGATGGTCAGCGTACTTAATGTGGTATCACAAACCCATATGGTAGCCATTGCCCCGCGCTGGCTGGCGAGTGAGTATGCAGAAAAGCTGAACCTGCAATTATTGCCACTATCGCTAAAAGTGAATAACCGTACCTGTTTTCTTTCCTGGCATGAGGCTGCCGGAAGAGATAAAGGTCATCAGTGGATGCAAGATCTGCTGGTGCGAATTTGCCAGCGCTAAATATAGCTGTGCCTGAGCGGGAGCGGTCGCTCTCGCTTTATGTGATCAAAACCACAAAATATAGAATTTTATCCTGTTTGCCGCTCTCCGCCTGCGCGTGCAGCAAGTGAAAAATGGATGAATTTCTGTCATCAGACAATTTGTCCGAGTAATTTCAGCGCTCGCATCTTATTTATGAAGCTTTCAACCACGTTTCATATCAAATTCTTATCTTTTATTCTTTTGGTGGCTCACATACGCCTGAGGTCGCTAATTGCCTGCCCGTTGGCGAGCAGTTATGGTAAGAGCACGCAGTCCATTCACCTCAATGGCCAGGAGCCGATTCCTGGCATTGTGCGAACGCGCGGAAATTGAATTCTGCTGTCGTTAGAAACAATAAGCCTGGAGGCAAACCATGGAGATGTTGTCAGGAGCCGAGATGGTCGTCCAATCGCTTGTCGATCAGGGCGTCAAGCAAGTATTCGGTTACCCCGGAGGCGCGGTCCTCGATATCTATGATGCATTACATACCCTGGGGGGTATCGACCATATTCTGGTGCGCCACGAGCAGGCGGCGGTGCATATGGCGGACGGCCTTGCCCGAGCGACCGGGGAAGTAGGGGTTGTGCTGGTGACTTCGGGTCCGGGCGCGACCAATGCCATTACCGGTATTGCAACGGCATACATGGATTCTGTTCCGCTGGTAATTCTCTCCGGGCAGGTCGCGACTTCCCTGATTGGTTATGACGCCTTCCAGGAGTGCGATATGGTCGGCATCTCCCGGCCGGTGGTGAAACACAGTTTTCTGGTCAAGCAGACGGAAGATATTCCCGGCGTGCTGAAAAAAGCGTTCTGGCTGGCTGCCAGCGGGCGTCCGGGTCCGGTGGTTGTTGATTTACCAAAAGATATCCTTAATCCGGCGAACAAGTTGCCGTACGCGTGGCCGGATACCGTCAGCATGCGTTCTTACAATCCGACGACCAGTGGTCATAAAGGGCAAATTAAACGCGCTCTGCAGACGCTGGTAGCGGCAAAACATCCGGTGGTCTACGTCGGCGGCGGGGCGATTAACGCTGGATGTGAAGAACAGCTGCGCACCCTGGTAGAAAAACTGAATCTGCCGGTTGCGTCATCGCTGATGGGGCTCGGTGCGTTTCCGGCCACCCATTCCCAGGCGTTAGGTATGCTGGGGATGCATGGGACGTATGAAGCCAACATGACGATGCATCACTCCGATGTCATCTTTGCCGTCGGCGTGCGTTTTGACGATCGCACAACCAACAATCTGGCGAAGTACTGCCCGAATGCGACGGTGCTGCATATCGATATCGATCCGACCTCTATTTCGAAAACGGTGCCGGCGGATGTGCCGATCGTCGGCGATGCGCGTCAGGTACTGGATCAAATGCTTGAACTGCTGGAGCAGGAAGAAGCGCAGCAGCCGCTGGATGAGATCCGCGACTGGTGGCAGCAGATCGAGCAGTGGCGCGCGCGCCACTGCCTGCAATACGATACGCAAAGCGGCAAGATCAAACCGCAGGCCGTCATCGAGACTATCTGGCGCCTGACCAACGGCGATGCCTACGTCACCTCCGATGTGGGTCAGCACCAGATGTTTGCCGCCCTTTACTATCCTTTCGACAAGCCAAGACGTTGGATTAACTCAGGTGGTCTCGGCACGATGGGCTTCGGTTTGCCTGCTGCTCTCGGCGTGAAGATGGCCTTGCCGGAAGAAACGGTTGTTTGCGTGACCGGCGATGGCAGTATCCAGATGAATATTCAGGAGCTTTCCACTGCGCTGCAGTATGAGCTGCCGGTGCTGGTGTTGAATCTGAACAACCGCTACCTCGGGATGGTGAAGCAGTGGCAGGATATGATCTATTCCGGTCGCCATTCACAATCTTATATGGAGTCGCTACCGGATTTCGTCCGGCTTGCGGAAGCCTATGGGCACGTAGGGATTCGCATCAGCGAACCGCAGGAGCTGGAGTCTAAGCTGGCCGAAGCGCTGGAACAGGTGCGTAATCATCGTCTGGTGTTCGTTGATGTGACGGTGGACGGCAGCGAGCATGTGTATCCCATGCAGATCCGCGGCGGCGGCATGGATGAGATGTGGTTGAGCAAAACGGAGAGAACCTGATTATGCGCCGGATATTATCTGTATTACTGGAAAACGAATCAGGCGCTTTATCACGCGTCATCGGCCTTTTCGCCCAGCGCGGGTATAACATTGAAAGCCTGACGGTGGCCCCCACCGACGATCCGACGCTTTCGAGAATGACTATCCAGACCGTTGGCGATGAGAAAGCGATCGAGCAAATTGAAAAACAGCTGCACAAGCTGGTGGATGTCCTGCGTGTCAGCGAGCTGGGGCAGAATTCGCACGTTGAGCGTGAAATCATGCTGGTGAAAGTCCAGGCGAGCGGTTTTGGCCGTGAAGAGGTGAAGCGCAATACGGAGATTTTCCGCGGGCAAATCATCGATGTCACGCCGTCACTGTATACCGTCCAGCTGGTCGGGACCAGCGATAAACTGGACGCCTTTATTGCTTCGTTACGCGACGTTGCGCGGATTGTCGAAGTGGCACGCTCCGGTGTGGTAGGACTCTCGCGCGGCGATAAAATCATGCGCTGAGTCCCTGAAACTGACGTAAAAATAGCCCGACACAATCTGTCGGGTTATTTTTTTGCGAAATCGGTGGGAACTGTAGACAAAACCGGTTGCTGCGCTAACTATTCTGCGTTTAGATGTTATGAAAATGAATCCATAGCTGAAGAAAGGTTATGTTCTGTACTCATTACCCAAGGGGCAATTGTGAAACTGGATGAAATCGCCCGGCTGGCCGGTGTCTCGCGTACCACCGCTAGCTATGTGATTAACGGTAAAGCGAAACAGTACCGCGTCAGCGACAAAACGGTCGAAAAGGTGATGGCCGTCGTTCGTGAGCACAACTACCATCCGAATGCGGTCGCTGCCGGCTTGCGTGCAGGACGCACGCGTTCTATTGGTCTGGTGATTCCCGATCTGGAAAATACCAGCTATACCCGTATTGCTAACTATCTTGAGCGTCAGGCGCGCCAGCGCGGCTATCAGCTGCTGATCGCCTGTTCGGAAGATCAGCCTGACAACGAGATGCGCTGCATTGAGCATCTGCTACAGCGCCAGGTGGATGCCATTATCGTCTCGACGTCATTACCTCCTGAGCACCCGTTCTATCAGCGCTGGGCCAACGATCCTTTCCCGATTGTCGCCCTGGATCGCGCGCTCGATCGCGAGCACTTCACCAGCGTTGTTGGCGCCGATCAGGATGATGCCGAAATGCTGGCCGCTGAACTGCGCAAATTCCCGGGGGAAAACGTCCTGTATCTTGGCGCGCTACCGGAGCTGTCGGTCAGTTTCCTGCGTGAACAGGGTTTCCGTACCGCGTGGCATGACGATCCGCGTGAAGTGCAGTATCTGTACGCCAACAGCTTTGAACGCGAAGCGGCAGGGCAGCTGTTTGAGAAATGGCTGGAAACGCATCCAATGCCGCAGGCGCTGTTCACAACCTCATTTCCGCTGTTGCAGGGGGTGATGGATGTGACGCTGCGTCGGGAAGGGAAGCTGCCGTCCGAACTGGCTATTGCGACCTTCGGCGACAATGAGCTGCTCGATTTCCTGCAGTGTCCGGTACTGGCCGTGGCCCAGCGCCACCGCGATGTGGCGGAACGCGTGCTGGAAATTGTCCTCGCCAGCCTTGATGAGCCGCGTAAGCCAAAACCGGGGTTAAGCCGTATCCGTCGTAATTTGTATCGCCGGGGAAGTTTGAACCGTCGCTGATGCGCCAGGTTTTCGATCGCCGCATCGGCGTGTGTTGAAAAGCCGGAAAAGAGTGGCACGACTCGCCAGACGAAAGTCGTCTGGCGATAATCCGTACAAATTACCATAAAAAAGTAAATTTGAATCGCTTTCAGACAAATCCCTAAACTTCTTTACGCATTATTTTGTTTTATTCTGGAGTCGCCGCTTTCCGGCGCCCGTTAGCTATAAAAAAAGTTAAATCAGTCTTTATTTGTATTATTTTGTTACATTCATTAAGTTAATCGCTGAATTAACACTCATTTTACGGCTCATCACCCGGCCATCTCCCTGCACCCCGCGACAAGAGTGCTTCTCTGACGATAACAGGCACTGTTAACGGACATCATAATCGCCTAAAATGCCGCTCGCGTCGCAAACTGACACTTTATATTTTCCCACCGAAGATATTTTGTTGCTTTTAACTGTTACGAATTTGTTGGTTGTTTTCTTACACGTATTCATAGCGTTAATTTGCCTCGTTTGTTGATGATTATTTCATCAGGCCTAATATCGGCTGCAAATAATGGGTTTTTGAGCTTCGTTGGTATTCGTGCTGGCTTGACAAGCTTTTCCTCCGCTCCGTAAACTCCTTCTGGTGGGAATTTGTGGGTTAAAGTGGCGAAAAGGGGTGAGGCTGGCATGTTCCGTGGGGCAACGTTAGTCAATCTCGACAGCAAAGGCCGTCTGGCCGTACCGACGCGTTACCGCGACGGGCTGATCGAAGACGCTTCCGGTCAACTGGTTTGTACCATTGACATTCATCACCCGTGCCTGCTGCTTTACCCCTTGCCTGAATGGGAAATCATCGAGCAAAAATTGTCGCGTTTATCGAGCATGAATCCCGTTGAGCGGCGCGTCCAGCGTCTGCTTTTGGGTCATGCCAGCGAATGTCAGATGGATAATGCCGGGCGTCTCCTGATTGCGCCGGTGTTACGGCAGCATGCCGGGCTGACAAAAGAAGTGATGCTGGTCGGACAGTTCAATAAGTTTGAACTGTGGGATGAAACGACCTGGTATCAACGGGTCAAGGAAGATATCGACGCTGAGCAGTCGTCTACCGACGCGTTGTCGGAGCGTCTGCAGGATTTGTCTCTATAACATGATGGAAAATTTTAAACACACTACGGTACTTCTGGATGAAGCGGTTAACGGCCTGAATATTCGTCCGGATGGTATCTACATTGATGGGACCTTTGGTCGCGGTGGACACTCGCGCCTGATCCTTTCCCAACTGGGAGCGGAAGGACGCTTGCTGGCTATCGATCGCGATCCGCAGGCTATCGCCGTGGCGAAGACCATCGATGACCCTCGCTTTTCCATCGTACATGGACCTTTCTCTGCGCTGGCTGATTATGTTAGTGAGCGCGGACTAACTGGCAAGATCGACGGTATTCTTCTCGATCTTGGTGTCTCTTCACCTCAGCTTGATGACGCAGAGCGTGGCTTCTCGTTTATGCGCGATGGTCCGCTGGATATGCGTATGGACCCCACACGCGGCCAGTCTGCCGCCGAGTGGCTTCAGACGGCGGACGAAGCGGATATCGCCTGGGTGATTAAAACCTTCGGCGAAGAGCGCTTCGGTAAGCGTATTGCGCGCGCCATCGTCGAGCGTAACCGTATCGAGCCCATGACCCGCACGAAAGAGCTGGCGGAAGTGGTGACGGCGGCGACGCCGGTGAAGGACAAATTCAAACATCCCGCGACCCGTACCTTCCAGGCGGTGCGCATCTGGGTGAACAGTGAACTGGAGGAGATAGAGCAGGCGCTAAAAAGCTCGCTCAGCGTGCTGGCCCCGGGCGGGCGGCTTTCGATCATCAGTTTCCACTCGCTGGAAGACCGTATTGTGAAGCGCTTCATGCGTGAGCAAAGCCGCGGTCCGCAGGTTCCGGCCGGGTTACCGATGACCGAAGAGCAGCTCAAAAAACTGGGTGGCCGTGAGTTGCGAGCACTAGGCAAGTTGATGCCGGGCGAAGAAGAGGTGGCAGAGAATCCACGGGCCCGTAGTTCAGTTCTGCGCATTGCAGAGAGGACGAACGCATGATCGGCAGAGTGACAGAAGCCTTAAGCAAAGTTAAAGGATCGTTAGGAAGCAACGAGCGCCATGCCTTGCCTGGCGTCATCGGGGACGATCTTCTGCGGTTTGGGAAGCTGCCACTCTGCCTGTTCATTTGCATCATCATTACGGCGATTACCGTGGTGACGACGGCTCACCATACCCGTCTGTTAACCGCGCAGCGTGAACAACTGGTTCTGGAACGTGACGCGCTGGATATTGAATGGCGAAACCTGATCCTCGAAGAGAACGCGCTCGGCGATCATAGTCGGGTTGAGCGGATCGCGACCGAGAAGTTGCAGATGCAACACGTCGATCCATCACAAGAAAATATCGTTGTACAAAAATAAGGATTATTGCGACGCATGAAAGCAGCGCCGAAAACGCTAAAACCAAAACGTCAGGAAGAACAGGCCAGCTTTATTAGCTGGCGTTTTGCGTTGCTGTGCGGGTGTATTTTAATCGCGCTGTGTTTCCTGCTGGGCCGCGTGGCCTGGCTACAGGTGATCAGCCCGGACATGCTGGTTCGTCAGGGTGATATGCGTTCTTTACGCGTGCAGGAAGTCTCCACCGCCCGCGGAATGATTACTGACCGCTCCGGCCGCCCGCTGGCGGTGAGTGTGCCGGTGAAGGCTATCTGGGCGGACCCGAAAGAGCTGCATGATGCCGGCGGTGTGACCCTCGATAACCGCTGGAAGGCATTGGCCGATGCGTTAAACATGCCGCTGGATCAGCTGGCATCGCGCATCAACACCAACCCGAGAATGCGTTTTATCTATCTGGCGCGTCAGGTCAACCCTGATATGGCGGATTACATCAAGAAGCTGAAGCTGCCAGGGATACACATGCGCGAAGAGTCGCGCCGTTACTATCCGTCAGGTGAAGTTACCGCTCACCTCATTGGCTTCACTAACGTGGATAGCCAGGGGATTGAAGGGGTCGAGAAGAGCTTTGATAAATGGCTGACCGGCCAACCCGGCGAACGTATCGTGCGTAAAGACCGCTATGGCCGCGTTATTGAAGATATCTCCTCTACCGACAGCCAGGCCGCGCACAATCTGGCGTTGAGTATCGATGAACGCCTGCAGGCGTTGGTTTACCGCGAACTGAATAATGCCGTGGCGTTTAACAAAGCGGAATCGGGGAGTGCGGTCCTGGTCGATGTCAGCACTGGCGAAGTGCTGGCGATGGCGAACAGCCCCTCCTATAACCCGAATAATTTCTCCGGTACGGCGAAAGACATCATGCGTAACCGCGCCATCACCGACGTGTTTGAACCGGGTTCGACGGTCAAACCAATGGTGGTGATGACGGCGCTGCAGCGCGGCATTGTGAACGAAAATACCGTGCTGAATACCATTCCTTACCGTATTAACGGCCACGAGATCAAAGACGTGGCGCGCTATAGCGAATTGACCCTGACCGGGGTATTACAGAAGTCGAGTAACGTCGGTGTCTCCAAACTGGCGTTAGCGATGCCGTCCTCAGCGTTAGTAGATACTTACTCACGTTTTGGGCTGGGAAAAGCGACCAATTTGGGGTTGGTCGGAGAACGCAGTGGCTTATATCCTCAAAAACAACGGTGGTCTGACATAGAGAGGGCCACCTTTTCTTTCGGCTACGGGCTAATGGTAACGCCGTTACAGTTAGCGCGAGTCTATGCCACGATCGGCAGCTATGGCATCTATCGCCCGCTGTCGATTACCAAAGTTGATCCACCGGTTCCCGGTGAGCGCGTGTTCCCGGAACCTCTCGTTCGTACCGTCGTGCATATGATGGAAAGCGTGGCGCTGCCCGGCGGTGGCGGCGTGAAGGCGGCCATTAAAGGCTACCGCATTGCGATCAAAACCGGTACGGCGAAGAAAGTGGGGCCAGATGGCCGCTACATCAACAAATATATTGCTTACACCGCAGGCGTTGCGCCCGCCAGCCACCCGCGTTTTGCGCTGGTGGTGGTGATCAACGACCCGCAGGCGGGTAAATACTACGGCGGCGCCGTTTCCGCTCCGGTCTTCGGTGCCATCATGGGCGGCGTACTGCGCACCATGAACATCGAGCCGGATGCATTGGCAACGGGCGAAAAAAGTGAATTTGTGATTAATCAAGGCGAGGGAACAGGTGGCAGATCGTAATTTGCGCGACCTTCTCGCTCCGTGGGTGCCAAATGCGCCGGAGCGAATTCTGCGAGAGATGACGCTGGACAGCCGGGTGGCTGCTTCCGGCGATCTCTTTGTCGCGGTATTAGGTCATCAGGCGGACGGGCGTCGTTATATCCCGCAGGCGATAGCGCAAGGTGTTGCTGCCATTATTGCAGAGGCCAAAGATGAGGCTGCTGACGGCGAAATCCGTGAAATGCACGGCGTGCCGGTCATTTATCTCAGCCAGCTCAACGAGCGCTTATCCGCGCTGGCCGGGCGTTTTTACCATCAGCCTTCCGGGCAAATGCGCCTGATTGGCGTCACCGGTACCAACGGTAAAACCACGACCACGCAACTGCTGGCGCAGTGGGCCAACTTGCTTGGTGAAACCAGTGCGGTGATGGGAACGGTCGGCAACGGTCTGCTGGACAAGGTTATTCCGACGGAAAATACCACCGGTTCTGCAGTCGATGTCCAGCACGTGCTTTCTGGCCTGGCAGGGCAGGGCGCTACCTTCGCGGCCATGGAAGTCTCTTCCCACGGTCTGGTTCAGCACCGCGTAGCGGCGCTGCAATTTGCCGCCTCGGTCTTTACTAACCTGAGCCGCGATCACCTGGATTATCACGGTGATATGGAACATTACGAAGCGGCAAAATGGCTGCTTTATTCCACCCATCATTGCGGACAGGCTATCGTCAACGCCGATGATGAAGTGGGCCGCCGCTGGCTGGCGAAGCTGCCGGACGCGGTTGCCGTCTCGATGGAAGATCACATTAACCCGAACTGTCACGGCCGCTGGCTGAAGGCTACGGCGGTGAACTACCACGATAGCGGGGCAACCATTCAGTTTGATTCCAGCTGGGGCAAGGGCGAAGTTGAAAGCCGTCTGATGGGCGCCTTTAACGTTAGCAACCTGCTGCTGGCGCTAGCCACACTGCTGGCGCTGGGCTATCCGCTGGCTGAGCTGCTGAAAACCGCGGCTCGACTGCAGCCGGTCTGCGGCCGTATGGAAGTGTTCAGCGCGCCGGGCAAACCGACCGTGGTGGTGGATTATGCCCATACTCCGGATGCGCTGGAAAAAGCGTTACAGGCGGCACGTCTGCATTGTAACGGCAAGCTGTGGTGCGTCTTCGGCTGCGGCGGTGACCGCGATAAGGGCAAACGCCCGCTGATGGGCGCCATCGCCGAAGAATTTGCCGATATTGTTGTCGTGACCGATGACAACCCGCGTACCGAAGAACCGCGCGCCATCATCAACGATATCCTCGCTGGTATGGTTGATGCCGGACATGCGAAGGTCAAAGAAGGCCGGGCTGAAGCGGTGACGAACGCCGTGATGCAGGCTGCCGAGGGGGATGTCGTACTGGTCGCGGGCAAAGGTCATGAGGATTACCAGATTGTTGGCAATCGCCGTCTTGACTACTCCGATCGCGTCACCGTCGCCCGTCTGCTGGGAGCGGTAGCATGATTCGCTTGATGTTAAGCCAGCTCGCCGACGTGACGCGTGGCGAACTGCAGGGTCGCGATCTGGCCATCGATGAGGTCACGTCGGATACCCGTAAGATCACGGCAGGCTGCCTGTTCGTTGCCTTAAAGGGCGAGCGTTTTGATGCTCACGATTTCGCGGAGCAGGCGAAACAAGCCGGCGCCGGCGCGCTGCTGGTCAGCCGTCAGCTGGAGTGTGATTTACCTCAGGTAGTGGTGAAAGATACCCGCCTGGCCTTTGGCGAGCTGGCGGCGTGGGTTCGCCAACAGGTGCCGACCCGCGTTGTGGCGCTGACCGGTTCTTCCGGGAAAACCTCGGTCAAAGAGATGACCGCAGCGATTCTCGGCCAGTGCGGCAATACGCTCTATACCGCCGGCAACCTGAATAACGATATCGGCGTGCCGATGACGCTGCTGCGTCTGACCAAAGAGCACCAGTATGCGGTTATCGAGCTTGGGGCGAACCACCAGGGCGAAATTGCCTGGACCGTCAGCCTGACGCGCCCGGAAGCCGCCCTGGTCAACAATCTGGCTGCCGCTCACCTTGAAGGCTTCGGTTCCCTCGCGGGCGTCGCGAAAGCGAAGGGCGAAATCTTTACCGGCCTGCCGGAAAACGGCATTGCCATCCTGAATGCGGACAATAACGACTGGCTGAACTGGCAAAGCGTGATTGGCGCACGCAAGGTATGGCGTTTCTCGCCGAATGCGGCCAACAGCGATTTTGCGGCTACCCAGATTCATGTTACCAGCCACGGGACAGAATTTACGCTGCAAACCCCGATGGGGAACGTGGATGTTCTGCTGCCGCTGCCGGGTCGCCACAATATCGCTAACGCGCTGGCGGCTGCCTCGTTGGCTATGGCGGTGGGCGCCGACTTAAATGCGGTGAAAGCCGGTCTGGCGCAGCTGAAAGCGGTGCCGGGACGGCTGTTCCCCATTACGCTCGCCGAAAATCAGCTGCTGCTTGATGATTCCTACAATGCCAACGTCGGTTCAATGACCGCCGCGGTGCAGGTGTTGTCCGAGATGCCGGGCTACCGGGTGCTGGTCGTCGGCGATATGGCCGAGCTGGGTACGGAAAGCGCAGCGTGCCATCGTCAGGTTGGCGAAGCGGCAAAAGCGGCAGGGCTTGACCGCGTACTCAGCACCGGCGTGCTGAGTGCAGAGATTAGCCGCGCCAGCGGCGTGGGCGAGCATCTCAGCGATAAAGCATCGCTGGTGGCTCGGCTCCGTGAGCTGACGGCGGAACACAAGATCATCACCATTTTAGTGAAGGGTTCACGTAGTGCCGCCATGGAAGAGGTAGTACGCGCATTACAGGAGAATGGAACATGTTAGTATGGCTGGCCGAACATCTGGTCAAATATTATTCCGGCTTTAACGTCTTTTCCTATCTGACGTTTCGCGCCATCGTCAGCCTGCTGACCGCGCTGTTCATCTCTTTGTGGATGGGCCCGCGCATGATCGCCCGTCTGCAAAAACTCTCCTTCGGTCAGGTCGTTCGTAGCGACGGCCCGGAATCGCACTTCAGCAAGAAAGGCACCCCAACCATGGGCGGGATCATGATCCTGACCGCCATTGTGGTCTCTGTCCTGCTGTGGGCCTATCCGTCCAACCCCTACGTATGGTGTGTTCTGACCGTGCTGATAGGCTACGGCATTATCGGTTTCGTCGATGACTACCGTAAGGTCGTGCGTAAAGACACCAAAGGGTTGATCGCCCGCTGGAAGTACTTCTGGATGTCGGTGATTGCGCTGGGCGTTGCGTTTGCGCTGTATATGGCCGGTAAAGATACGCCAGCGACCCAGCTGGTTGTACCGTTCTTTAAAGACATCATGCCTCAGCTGGGGCTGTTGTACATTCTGCTGGCCTACTTCGTGATTGTCGGTACCGGCAATGCGGTCAACCTGACCGATGGTCTTGATGGCCTGGCGATTATGCCGACCGTATTTGTGGCGGCGGGCTTCGCGCTGGTGGCGTGGGCAACGGGCAACATGAACTTTGCCAACTATCTGCATATCCCTTATCTGCGCCACGCCGGGGAACTGGTCATCGTCTGTACGGCGATCGTGGGCGCGGGTCTCGGTTTTCTGTGGTTCAACACCTACCCGGCACAGGTCTTTATGGGCGATGTCGGTTCCCTGGCCCTCGGCGGCGCGCTGGGCATCATTGCCGTGCTGCTGCGTCAGGAGTTCCTGCTGGTGATTATGGGTGGCGTATTCGTGGTGGAGACTCTGTCGGTTATTTTGCAGGTCGGTTCCTTCAAGCTGCGCGGTCAGCGCATCTTCCGTATGGCGCCGATTCACCACCACTATGAACTGAAGGGCTGGCCGGAGCCGCGCGTTATCGTGCGCTTCTGGATTATTTCGCTGATGCTGGTGCTGATTGGCCTGGCGACGCTGAAGGTACGTTAATCATGGCAGATTATCAGGGTAAAAAAGTCGTCATTATTGGCCTGGGAATGACCGGGCTGTCATGCGTGGACTTTTTCATAGCGCGCGGCGTGACGCCGCGCGTGATGGATACCCGCGTCGCGCCTTCCGGGCTGGAGAAGCTACCGGAAGAGGTAGAACGCTACGTGGGGGGCCTGAATGAAGACTGGCTGCTGGCAGCGGATCTGATTGTGGCAAGCCCTGGTATCGCGCTGGCGCATCCTGCGCTGAGCGCAGCGGCGGATGCTGGCGTGGAAATCGTCGGTGACATTGAGCTGTTCTGCCGCGAAGCGCAGGCACCGATTATCGCTATTACCGGTTCGAACGGGAAAAGCACCGTGACGACGCTGGTAGGCGAGATGGCAAAAGCGGCCGGCATGAATGTCGGCGTTGGCGGCAATATCGGCCTGCCGGCGCTGATGTTACTCGATGCGGACCGCGAACTGTACGTTCTGGAGCTCTCCAGCTTCCAGCTGGAAACCACCTCCAGTCTGCGGGCGGTGGCCGCAACGATCCTCAACGTGACCGAGGATCATATGGACCGTTACCCGCTGGGTCTGCAGCAGTATCGTGCGGCCAAACTGCGGGTGTATGAAAATGCGAAAACCTGCATTGTGAATGCCGATGATGGGCTGACGATGCCGGTACGCGGCGCCGATGAGCGTTGCATCAGCTTCGGCGTTGATGTCGGCGACTATCACCTTAACCGCCAGCAGGGAGAAACCTGGCTGCGAGTGAAAGGTGAGAAGATCCTGAACGTCAAAGAGATGCACATCACCGGGCAACACAACTACAGCAACGCGCTGGCTGCATTGGCTCTGGCTGATGCTGCCGGTCTGCCGCGGGCCAGCAGTCTCAAGGCGCTGACCACCTTTACCGGTCTGGCGCATCGTTTCCAGCTGGTGCTGGATCATAACGGCGTGCGTTGGATCAACGATTCCAAAGCCACCAACGTCGGCAGTACCGAAGCGGCGCTGAACGGGCTGCATCTGGACGGTACCCTGTATCTGCTGCTGGGTGGCGATGGGAAATCCGCTGATTTCACGCCGCTGAAGCGTTATCTGGCAGGCGACAATATCTGCCTGTACTGCTTCGGTCGCGATGGCGAGCAGCTGGCGGCACTGCGCCCGGAAGTGGCGACGCAAACCGGGACGATGGAAGAGGCGATGCGCCAGATTGCCCCGCTGCTAAAGTCGGGCGATATGGTGCTGTTATCGCCAGCCTGTGCCAGCCTCGATCAGTTTAAGAGTTTCGAACAACGGGGCGATGTCTTTGCCCGCCTGGCGAAGGAGTTAGGTTGATGCGTTTATCCCTCCCGCGCCTGAAAATGCCTCAGTGGAGACTGCCGCGCCTGCCGGGGATGTTTATCTTCGCCTGGCTGTTTGCGGCGTTGAAAGGCTGGGTGATGGGCTCGCGGCAGAAAGATAACGATAGCCTGGTTATGTATGACCGGATGCTGTTGTGGTTGACGCTTGGCCTGGCCGCCGTAGGTTTCATTATGGTGACCTCGGCTTCCATGCCGGTAGGGCAGCGGTTGGCCAACGATCCTTTTCTGTTCGCCAAGCGCGACGGGTTATACATTCTTCTGGCGCTGGGCCTGGCTCTCGTGACGCTGCGTCTGCCGATGGAGTTCTGGCAGCGGCACAGTACGGCAATGTTGATTGCCTCGATCGTCATGTTGCTGATCGTCCTGGTTGTCGGTAGCTCGGTAAACGGGGCATCGCGCTGGATTGCATTGGGTCCGCTGCGTATTCAGCCTGCGGAATTTACCAAGCTGTCGCTGTTTTGCTACATCGCCAACTACCTGGTGCGTAAAGGCGATGAGGTCCGGAATAACCTGCGCGGCTTCTTAAAGCCGATGGGCGTGATTTTCGTGCTGGCCATTCTGCTGCTGGCGCAGCCGGACCTCGGTACGGTAGTGGTGTTGTTCGTCACCACCCTGGCGATGCTGTTTCTCGGCGGTGCCAAGCTGTGGCAGTTCATTGCCATTATCGGCATGGGGATCTCGGCGGTGGTGCTGCTGATACTTGCCGAACCGTACCGTATTCGCCGCGTAACGTCTTTCTGGAACCCGTGGGAAGACCCGTTTGGCAGCGGTTACCAGCTGACTCAGTCGCTGATGGCTTTCGGCCGCGGCGAAATGTGGGGGCAGGGCTTAGGCAACTCGGTACAGAAACTGGAGTATTTACCGGAAGCGCATACCGATTTCATCTTCGCCATTATCGGCGAAGAACTCGGTTATATCGGTGTGGTACTGGCCCTATTAATGGTATTCTTCGTCGCCTTTCGCGCCATGTCGATTGGGCGTAAGGCGCTGGAGATTGATCATCGCTTTTCCGGCTTCCTGGCCTGCGCCATTGGAATCTGGTTTAGCTTCCAGGCGCTGGTTAACGTCGGGGCGGCGGCGGGCATGCTGCCCACGAAAGGCCTGACGCTGCCGCTTATCAGTTACGGCGGTTCCAGTTTGCTGATTATGTCGACGGCCATCATGTTGCTGTTGCGAATTGATTATGAAACGCGTCTGGAAAAAGCCCAGGCGTTTACACGGGGTGTTCGATGAGCGGTCAGGAAAAGCGGCTAATGGTGATGGCGGGCGGTACCGGTGGACATGTGTTCCCGGGGCTGGCGGTCGCGCACCATTTAATGGATCTGGGCTGGCAGGTTCGCTGGCTCGGTACCGCCGATCGTATGGAAGCGGATTTAGTGCCGAAGCACGGCATTGAAATTGATTTTATCCGTATATCCGGCCTGCGCGGTAAAGGGCTGAAAGCGCTGCTGTTAGCACCGGTGCGGATCTTCAACGCCTGGCGTCAGGCGCGGGCGATCATGAAGCGTTTCCAGCCGGATGTTGTGCTGGGGATGGGTGGTTACGTTTCCGGCCCTGGCGGTCTGGCGGCCTGGTCGCTGGGTATCCCGGTGGTGCTGCATGAACAGAATGGCATTGCGGGCCTGACAAACAAATGGCTGGCAAAGATCGCGAAGAAGGTGCTGCAGGCGTTCCCAGGTGCGTTTCCGCATGCTGACGTGGTGGGCAACCCGGTGCGTACTGATGTGCTTGCGCTGCCGTTACCGGAACAGCGTCTGGTCGGGCGCCAGGGGGCGATTCGCGTGCTGGTGGTGGGGGGCTCGCAGGGGGCTCGCGTGCTGAACCAGACGATGCCGCAGGTGGCGGGGAAACTGGGCGCGGCGGTCACTATCTGGCATCAAAGCGGGAAAGGCGGCCAGCAGACGGTGCAGCAGGCCTATGCGGATGCCGGGCAGCCGCAGCATAAAGTGACTGAATTTATTGATGACATGGCGGCGGCGTATGCCTGGGCCGATGTTGTTGTGTGTCGTTCCGGTGCCCTGACGGTAAGTGAAATTGCCGCAGCAGGTTTACCGGCGTTGTTTGTGCCGTTTCAGCACAAGGATCGTCAGCAGTACTGGAATGCACTGCCGCTGGAGAAAGCGGGTGCAGCGAAAATTCTCGAACAGCCTCAGTTCACCGTCGATGCCGTCGTGCAGACGCTGGCTGGCTGGGATCGGGAAACGCTGCTGGATATGGCGGAACGAGCGCGTAGAGCCTCGATTCCGGATGCTACCGAACGGGTAGCAGAAGAAGTGAGCGCTGCAGCACTGGCGCGCTAATCGCGGTGAATCTCACCGCCCGTATAAAGAAGTTGATGGCGTAAAGAATGAATACACAAGATCTGGCGAAACTGCGTTCCATAGTGCCCGAGATGCGTCGCGTCCGGCATATTCACTTTGTTGGCATCGGTGGTGCCGGTATGGGCGGTATTGCCGAAGTTCTGGCTAACGAAGGCTACCAGATTAGCGGTTCCGACCTGGCGCCGAATCCGGTAACGCAGCAGCTGTCGCAACTTGGCGCCACGATCTATTTCAATCATCGCCCGGAAAACGTTCGCGATGCGAGCGTGGTCGTCGTTTCCAGCGCAATCTCTGCGGAAAACCCGGAGATTGTTGCCGCGCATGAAGCGCGTATTCCGGTCATTCGTCGCGCGGAAATGCTGGCGGAGCTGATGCGTTTTCGTCATGGCATCGCGATTGCCGGCACCCACGGCAAGACCACGACCACGGCGATGGTCTCCAGTATTTATGCAGAAGCAGGTCTTGATCCCACCTTCGTCAACGGTGGACTGGTCAAAGCGGCAGGCGTTCACGCCCGCCTCGGGCATAGCCGCTATCTGATTGCGGAAGCGGATGAGAGCGATGCATCGTTCCTGCATTTGCAGCCGATGGTCGCCATTGTGACCAATATCGAAGCCGATCACATGGATACCTATCATGGCGACTTTGAGAATCTGAAGCAGACCTTTATTAACTTTCTGCACAACCTGCCGTTCTATGGCCGCGCGGTGATGTGCGTCGATGATCCGGTGATTCGTGAACTGCTGCCGCGCGTTGGCCGTCAGATAACCACCTACGGTTTTAGCGAAGATGCCGACGTGCGCGTAGAGGATTATCGTCAGGTTGGCGCCCAGGGCCACTTCCGCCTGGTTCGTCAGGATAAAGAGGTGCTGCAGGTGACCCTGAATGCGCCCGGTCGTCATAACGCGCTGAACGCGGCGGCGGCGGTTGCGGTCGCGACGGAAGAGGGCATTGATGACAGCGCGATCCTGCGGGCGCTGGAAAGTTTCCAGGGAACCGGCCGTCGCTTTGATTTTCTCGGTGAATATCCGCTGGCAGAGGTTAATGGCAAAAGCGGCAGCGCGATGCTGATCGATGACTATGGTCATCACCCGACAGAAGTGGATGCCACGATCAAAGCGGCGCGCGCCGGCTGGCCGGATAAAAATCTGGTGATGTTATTCCAGCCACACCGCTTCACCCGTACGCGCGATCTGTATGACGATTTCGCTAACGTGCTGACGCAGGTTGATGCGCTGCTGATGCTGGACGTTTATTCCGCCGGTGAAGCGCCGATTCCTGGCGCCGACAGCCGTTCGCTGTGCCGTACGATTCGCGGTCGCGGCAAGGTAGATCCGATTCTGCTTTCCGATCCGGCACAGGCAGCGCAGATGCTGGCATCGGTGCTGACCGGCAATGACCTGATCCTGGTGCAGGGCGCGGGAAACATTGGAAAAATCGCCCGCCACCTGGCTGAAATCAAACTCGTGCCGCAAAAAACGGAGGAGGAGCGCCATGGCTGATAAAATCGCGGTTCTTTTCGGCGGTACCTCTGCTGAGCGCGAAGTGTCGCTCAATTCAGGGACTGCGGTACTGGCAGGTCTGCGTGAAGCTGGCGTGGATGCGCACCCTGTCGATCCGCGCGACGTGGATGTTACCCAGCTGAAAGCGCTGGGCTTTAAGAAAGCGTTTATTGCGTTGCATGGTCGCGGTGGGGAAGATGGGACCTTGCAGGGGCTGCTGGAGCTGATTCAGTTGCCTTACACCGGCAGCGGCGTGATGGCGTCGGCGATCTCCATGGATAAAGTTCGCAGCAAATTGTTGTGGCAGGGCGCGGGATTACCGGTCGCTCCATGGGTTGCGCTGACGCGTGCGCAGTTCAATGCCGGCCTGTCTGCTGAAGTGGAACAGCAGATTGCCGCACTGGGTCTGCCACTGATTGTTAAACCGGCTTGCGAAGGTTCTAGCGTCGGCATGTCGAAAGTCAGCGAAAGTTGTGCATTACATAATGCATTGACGCTGGCTTTTCAGCATGATGAAGATGTTCTGATTGAGAAATGGCTTAGTGGGCCTGAATTCACCGTCGCTATCGTCGGTGAAGAAATTTTACCGTCAATTCGTATCCAGGTGGCTGGAACCTTCTATGATTATGAGGCGAAGTATCTCTCTGATGAGACGCAATATTTCTGCCCTGGTTGTGAAGATCCTGCCCGCGAGTCAGAAATTCAGGCCCTGGTCGTTAAAGCCTGGAATGTTCTCGGTTGTAAAGGTTGGGGACGTATTGACGTGATGCTGGACAGCGATGGCCAGTTTTATTTGCTGGAAGCAAATACATCCCCTGGCATGACCAGCCACAGCCTGGTGCCGATGGCGGCGCGTCAGGCCGGGATGAGCTTCTCGCAGCTTGTTGTTCGAATTCTGGACCTGGCGGGGTGATATGTCGCAGGCTGCGCTGAATACGCGGAACCACGAAGAAGAGGAAGCCTCTTCTTCGCGTCGGAGTAATGGAACTCGTCTGGCCGGGATTGTCTTCCTGCTGACGGTGCTATGTACCGTGTTGGTCAGCGGGTGGATGGTTCTGGGCTGGATGGAGGATGCACAGCGTTTGCCTCTGTCCAGGATGGTTGTTACCGGTGAGCGTCACTACACGCGTAATGATGATATCCGCCAGGCGATTCTGGCGCTGGGTTCCCCGGGGACCTTTATGACCCAGGATGTCAATATCATCCAGAGTCAGATTGAGCGTCTGCCGTGGATTAAGCAGGCGAGCGTCAGAAAGCAGTGGCCGGACGAATTGAAGATTCATCTGGTTGAATATGTGCCGATTGCGCGTTGGAATGATCAACATATGGTCGATGTAGAAGGCAATTCCTTCAGCGTCCCGGCGGATCGGACCAATAAGCAGAATTTACCGATGTTGTACGGCCCGGAAGGCAGTGAGAACGAAGTGTTGCAGGGGTACCGCGACATGGGGCAGGTACTGGCAAAGGATAAGTTCACGTTGAAAGTGGCGGCGATGACCGCACGTCGTTCCTGGCAGTTGACGCTGAATAACGATATTAAGCTCAACCTTGGCCGAGGCGATACCATGAAACGGCTTCAGCGCTTTATGGAACTCTACCCGGTTCTACAGCAGCAAGCGCAGACCGACGGCAAACGGATAAGCTACGTTGATTTGCGTTATGACTCGGGCGCGGCGGTGGGTTGGGTACCTGCTCCCGCAGAGGAAACTAATCAACAACAGAATCAGGCACAGGCAGAACAACAATGATCAAGGCGACGGACAGAAAACTGGTAGTTGGACTGGAGATTGGCACCGCGAAGGTTGCCGCTTTAGTAGGGGAAGTTCTGCCCGACGGCGTGGTCAATATCATTGGCGTGGGCAGTTGCCCATCGCGTGGTATGGATAAAGGCGGGGTTAACGACCTGGAATCCGTGGTGAAATGCGTTCAGCGCGCCATTGATCAGGCCGAACTGATGGCGGATTGCCAGATTTCGTCAGTGTATCTGGCGCTTTCAGGTAAACATATTAGCTGTCAAAATGAAATTGGCATGGTGCCGATTTCAGAAGAAGAAGTCACGTTGGACGACGTTGAGAACGTGGTGCATACCGCGAAATCGGTCCGCGTACGCGATGAGCATCGTGTCCTGCACGTTATCCCGCAGGAATACGCTATCGACTACCAGGAAGGGATTAAAAACCCGGTGGGTCTGTCTGGCGTACGTATGCAGGCAAAAGTCCATCTGATTACCTGCCATAACGATATGGCGAAAAATATTGTTAAAGCGGTGGAACGTTGCGGCCTGAAAGTGGACCAACTCATTTTCGCCGGTTTAGCGGCCAGTTATTCCGTGTTGACGGAAGATGAACGTGAGCTGGGTGTCTGCGTCGTGGACATCGGCGGTGGTACAATGGATATCGCCGTGTATACCGGCGGTGCGCTGCGCCATACCAAAGTGATCCCGTACGCGGGCAACGTGGTCACCAGCGACATCGCTTACGCTTTCGGAACGCCGCCGAGCGATGCCGAAGCGATTAAAGTTCGCCACGGTTGTGCGCTGGGTTCTATTGTCGGTAAAGACGAAAACGTCGAAGTACCGAGCGTGGGCGGGCGTCCGCCGCGCAGTCTGCAGCGCCAGACGCTGGCAGAGGTGATTGAGCCGCGTTATACCGAGCTGCTCAACCTGGTGAATGAAGAGATTCTGCAACTGCAAGAGCAGCTGCGCCAGCAAGGGGTGAAACACCATCTGGCGGCAGGGATTGTTTTAACGGGCGGCGCCGCGCAAATCGAAGGTCTTGCCGCCTGTGCTCAGCGCGTGTTCCATACGCAGGTTCGTATTGGCGCACCGCTGAATATTACCGGTTTAACGGATTATGCCCAGGAGCCGTATTATTCGACGGCGGTTGGGTTGCTGCACTACGGGAAGGAATCTCATCTCAGTGGTGAAGCAGAAGTAGAAAAACGCGTAACTGCATCAGTTGGCTCGTGGATTAAGCGACTTAATAGCTGGCTGCGAAAAGAGTTTTAATTTTTTAAGAGAACGCAGAAAATTAGCGTTCTCAGGCGACAGGCACAAAACGGAGAGAAACTATGTTTGAACCTATGGAACTGACCAACGACGCGGTGATTAAAGTCATCGGCGTCGGTGGCGGCGGTGGCAATGCCGTCGAGCACATGGTGCGCGAGCGCATCGAAGGTGTTGAATTCTTTGCGGTGAACACCGATGCGCAGGCACTGCGTAAAACGGCTGTTGGCCAGACAATTCAGATCGGTAGCGGTATTACCAAAGGTCTGGGTGCCGGTGCAAACCCGGAAGTCGGTCGCAATGCGGCTGATGAAGACCGTGAAGCGCTGCGTGCTGCTCTTGATGGTGCAGACATGGTGTTTATCGCGGCAGGTATGGGTGGCGGCACCGGTACCGGTGCAGCGCCAGTCGTCGCTGAAGTGGCGAAGGACCTGGGCATCCTGACCGTTGCGGTGGTCACTAAGCCGTTTAATTTTGAAGGCAAAAAGCGCATGGCGTTCGCCGAGCAGGGGATCACTGAGCTGTCCAAGCATGTGGATTCGCTGATCACCATTCCGAACGACAAGCTGCTGAAGGTTCTCGGCCGCGGCATCTCTCTGCTGGACGCTTTCGGCGCAGCAAACGACGTGCTGAAAGGCGCAGTGCAGGGTATCGCCGAACTGATTACCCGTCCGGGTCTGATGAACGTCGACTTTGCGGATGTGCGTACCGTAATGTCCGAAATGGGCTATGCGATGATGGGCTCCGGCGTGGCGAGCGGTGAAGACCGTGCGGAAGAAGCGGCTGAAATGGCTATCTCTTCTCCGCTGCTGGAAGATATCGATCTCTCCGGCGCGCGCGGCGTTCTGGTCAACATTACGGCCGGCTTCGACCTGCGTCTGGATGAGTTCGAAACCGTGGGTAACACTATCCGTGCTTTCGCTTCGGATAATGCGACCGTGGTTATCGGTACTTCCCTTGACCCGGATATGAACGACGAACTGCGTGTGACCGTTGTGGCCACCGGTATCGGTATGGACAAGCGTCCGGAAATTACCCTGGTGACCAACAAACAGGTTCAGCAGCCGGTCATGGATCGCTACCAGCAGCACGGTATGGCTCCGTTAACTCAAGAGCAGAAACCGGTTGCCAAGGTGGTGAACGACAATACACCGCAAACTGCGAAAGAGCCGGATTATCTGGATATCCCAGCGTTCCTGCGTAAGCAAGCGGATTAAGAATTGGCTGGAAGTTGGGCATCAGCGCTCTTTGTGCTAAACTGCCCACCCGAATGTATTGTACACTTCGGTTGGATAGGTAACTTGGCGAGATTATACGATGATCAAACAAAGGACTCTTAAACGTATCGTTCAGGCGACTGGCGTCGGTTTGCATACCGGCAAGAAAGTCACCCTGACGTTGCGCCCTGCGCCGGCAAATACCGGGGTCATCTATCGTCGCACCGACTTGAATCCACCGGTTGATTTTCCGGCTGATGCCAAATCTGTGCGTGATACCATGCTCTGTACTTGCCTAGTGAACGAGCATGACGTGCGGATTTCGACTGTCGAGCACTTGAATGCCGCACTGGCAGGCCTCGGCATTGACAACATCGTTGTTGAAGTCGATGCGCCGGAAATTCCAATTATGGATGGTAGCGCTGCCCCGTTCGTTTATCTGCTGCTGGACGCCGGCATCGATGAACTGAACTGTGCCAAGAAATTTGTACGCATCAAAGAGACCGTTCGGGTCGAAGATGGCGACAAATGGGCTGAATTCAAACCGTATAATGGTTTTTCGTTGGATTTTACCATCGATTTTAACCACCCGGCGATTGATGCAAGCAGCCAGCGCTATGCGATGAACTTCTCTGCTGATGCATTTATGCGCCAGATTAGTCGCGCTCGTACTTTTGGTTTTATGCGTGATATCGAATATCTGCAGTCCCGCGGCCTGTGCCTGGGCGGCAGCTTCGATTGTGCCATCGTTGTTGACGATTATCGCGTATTGAACGAAGACGGTCTTCGCTTTGAAGATGAGTTTGTGCGCCACAAAATGCTGGATGCGATCGGTGACCTGTTTATGTGTGGTCACAATATCATCGGTGCATTCACGGCGTTCAAATCAGGTCACGCGTTGAATAACAAACTGCTGCAGGCGGTTCTGGCAAAACAGGAAGCCTGGGAGTACGTGACTTTCGAAGACGAAGCAGAACTGCCGCTGGCATTCCGCGCACCGTCAATGGTTATGGCATAAGCCTGACCATTCAGTAAAACAGACTGGTAACCTGGTACTCTCTCCGACCAGGGAGCCAGTCTTTTTTCTTTTTTTGCCTTCCCCTGCTGGTTCTGCCCTGATTCTGCGGCGCTGTTCATTGTTCGTTCGCTGATTTATTGAACGTTTTTGCCTTGTCGCAACCGTCATTCCTGCTGCTGTCGTGCAGTATTAATGGTAGTATTTGGGCGCAAAAAATATTTCCTGGGGTTGCTTCAACTAAAGGTAACGTACGTGAGTGGATTGCTGACGCGCTGGCGACAGTTTGGCAGACGGTATTTCTGGCCGCATCTCCTGTTGGGGATGGTCGCGGCTAGCTTTGGCCTGCCTGCGCTGAGCAATAGCCACGAAACGGCCTCGCCGACGAAAACCACGGCCAGCAACCACAGCCCGAATAAAGTCAATTTCTCCCAGCTGGCGCTGCTTGACGCCAGCCGTCGACCGAATTTTACCGTCGATTACTGGCATCAGCATGCGATCCGCACGGTTATTCGTCATCTCTCATTTGCGATGGCGCCGCAAGCGCTGCCGGTTGCTGAAGAGCCTTCGCCATTCCAGGCGCAGCATCTGGCTTTACTTGACACGCTCAGCGCACTGCTGACGCAGGAGAGCAAACCGCCGGTGATCGTTCGCCAGGCGGCTTACACCCCGTCCCATTCTGCATTTTCTGTCTCGGCCTGGCTTAGCCAGGTGGCAGGGATTCGCGCAGGACCTCAACGTCTCAGCTGAACTAAAAACGGATGATTCTTTTTTGTGACTCCGCATCGCGGGGCGTTTGAGATTTTATTATGCTAATCAAATTATTAACTAAAGTTTTCGGTAGTCGTAACGATCGTACCCTGCGCCGTATGCGCAAAACCGTTGGCCTCATCAATGCCATGGAACCGGAGATGGAAAAGCTCTCCGATGACGAGCTGAAAGGCAAAACCGCTGAGTTTCGTGCTCGCCTTGAAAAGGGCGAAAGCCTGGAGAGCCTGATCCCGGAAGCCTTTGCCGTGGTTCGTGAAGCCAGTAAACGTGTATTCGGTATGCGCCACTTCGACGTCCAGCTGCTGGGCGGTATGGTGCTTAACCAGCGTTGCATCGCGGAAATGCGTACCGGTGAAGGTAAAACGTTGACCGCAACGCTGCCGGCCTACCTGAATGCATTGTCCGGTAAAGGCGTTCACGTGGTTACCGTCAACGACTATCTGGCACAGCGTGATGCTGAAAACAACCGTCCGCTGTTTGAATTCCTCGGTATGACCGTCGGGATCAACATGTCCGGTTTACCGGCGCCAGCCAAACGTGAAGCGTACGGTGCGGATATTACCTACGGTACCAACAACGAATACGGCTTTGACTACCTGCGCGACAATATGGCGTTCAGCCCGGAAGAGCGCGTTCAGCGTAAGCTGCACTATGCGCTGGTGGATGAGGTGGACTCGATTCTGATTGATGAAGCGCGTACCCCGCTGATCATTTCCGGTCCGGCAGAAGACAGCTCGGAAATGTACAAGCGCGTGAACAAAATCATCCCGCACCTGGTTCGTCAGGATAAAGAAGATTCCGACACCTTTACCGGTGAAGGCCACTTCTCCGTTGATGAAAAAGCGCGCCAGGTTAACTTGACCGAACGCGGTCTGGTGCTGATCGAAGAGCTGCTGGTGCAGGAAGGGATCATGGACGAAGGCGAATCGCTGTATTCGCCGTCCAATATTATGCTGATGCATCACGTGACGGCGGCGCTGCGCGCGCACGTGCTGTTCACCCGTGACGTTGACTATATCGTCAAAGATGGCGAAGTGATCATCGTCGACGAGCATACCGGTCGTACGATGCAGGGGCGTCGCTGGTCTGATGGTCTCCACCAGGCCGTTGAAGCGAAAGAAGGCGTGGATATCCAGAATGAAAACCAGACGCTGGCCTCCATCACCTTCCAGAACTATTTCCGTCTGTATGAGAAGCTGGCGGGGATGACAGGTACGGCAGATACCGAAGCCTTCGAGTTCAGCTCTATCTACAAGCTGGATACCGTAGTGGTGCCGACTAACCGCCCGATGATCCGTAAAGATATGGCGGATCTGGTCTATATGACCGAAGCGGAAAAAATTCAGGCGATCATCGAAGATATCAAAGAGCGCACTGCCGCAGGTCAGCCGGTTCTGGTCGGTACTATTTCGATTGAAAAATCAGAAGTGGTTTCCCATGAACTGACCAAGGCCGGTATCAAGCACAACGTGCTGAACGCGAAGTTCCACGCCAGCGAAGCGGATATCGTTGCCCAGGCGGGTTACCCGTCAGCGGTGACCATCGCCACCAACATGGCTGGTCGTGGTACGGATATTATGCTCGGCGGGAGCTGGCAAGCTGAAGTCGCTGCGCTGGAAGATCCGACACCGGAGCAAATCGCGCAGATTAAAGCCGACTGGCAGGTTCGTCACGATGCCGTTCTGGCGGCGGGCGGTCTGCACATTATTGGTACCGAGCGTCATGAATCCCGTCGTATCGATAACCAGCTGCGCGGCCGTTCTGGTCGTCAGGGTGATGCCGGTTCTTCTCGCTTCTACCTGTCGATGGAAGATGCCTTGATGCGTATCTTTGCCTCCGACCGTGTCTCCGGCATGATGCGCAAGCTGGGGATGAAACCAGGCGAAGCGATTGAGCACCCGTGGGTCACCAAGGCCATCGCTAACGCACAGCGTAAAGTCGAAAGCCGCAACTTTGATATTCGTAAGCAGCTGCTGGAATATGATGATGTTGCTAACGATCAGCGTCGCGCAATCTACAGTCAGCGTAACGAATTGCTGGACGTTTCTGATGTCAGCGAAACCATTAACAGCATCCGCGAAGATGTGTTCAAAGCGACCATCGATGCCCATATCCCGCCGCAGTCTCTGGAAGAGATGTGGGATGTTGAAGGTCTGCAGGAACGTCTGAAAAATGACTTCGACCTCGAGCTGCCGCTGAAAGAGTGGCTGGACAAAGAACCGGAGCTGCATGAAGAGACACTGCGCGAGCGTATTCTGCAGAGCGCAATTGAGACCTATCAGCGTAAAGAAGAAGTTGTTGGCGCCGAAATGATGCGTCATTTCGAGAAGGGCGTGATGCTGCAGACTCTGGACTCCCTGTGGAAAGAGCATCTCGCGGCGATGGATTACCTGCGTCAGGGTATTCATCTGCGCGGCTATGCGCAGAAAGATCCGAAGCAGGAGTACAAGCGTGAGTCCTTCTCCATGTTTGCCGCGATGCTGGAATCACTGAAGTATGAAGTGATCAGCACACTGAGTAAGGTTCAGGTGCGGATGCCGGAAGAGGTTGAGGCAATGGAGCAACAGCGCCGCGAGGAAGCCGAACGTCTGGCGCAGATGCAACAGCTTAGCCATCAGGATGACGATACTGCCGCCGCGGCTGCGCTGGCTGAGGAAACCGGCGAGCGGAAAGTGGGGCGTAACGATCCTTGCCCGTGTGGTTCCGGTAAAAAATATAAGCAGTGCCACGGCCGTCTGAACTAAGCTCAGAGCATGAAAATAAAGGCGCAGATATCTGCGCCTTTTTTATGGAATGATCACGATGAAACAACTGCAAATTTCCGTGGGTATTATCCGCAATCCGCAAGGGGAGATCTTTATCACCCAGCGAGCCGCCGATGCCCATATGGCCAATAAACTCGAGTTTCCCGGCGGTAAAATTGAAGCCGGAGAATCTGCGGAACAGGCGCTGGTGCGTGAACTGCAGGAAGAGGTGGGGATTACGGTAAGCTCATCCCGCCTGTTTGATAAGCTGGAGTATCAGTTCCCGGATCGCCACATTACCCTGTGGTTCTGGCTGGTGGAAGAGTGGTCAGGCGAGCCGTGGGGGAAAGAGGGGCAGCCCGGGCAGTGGATTGCGCAACGGGCATTAGTCCCTGAGGCGTTTCCGCCGGCGAATGAACCCATTATTACCAAATTAGTGCAGGCGGCTTCCTGAATCAGCGTTCCCGGACAAGGCGCGTTGTTGCCTTGTCCGGAAATCGGTCACGGTTGCTGTTCCTCGCTCCAGCCATCGCTATCGGACAGATCGCTCGCGCTGGGAATGCGTTTTTCTTCTGCAGCCCATTCACCCAGATCAATCAGCTGGCAGCGTTTAGAGCAAAAGGGCCGGTACAGGCTCTGTGCGTTCCAGACCACGGATTTACCGCAGGTGGGGCAATTGACGATCGTCTCTTCTGACATTATTTCTCCTTAACAACAGGCCAGTTCAAAATCAAAACGCTCAGGTACGACCCCGAGCTCGCTATCCAGCGGCAGGAAGCGGATAGCGAAACGGCTCTTATGGCCGGAGATTTGAGGATAGAGCTGGCTGGCAATATCCAGCCGCAGACGTAGCAGGTCGGCATCTTCGCCATTGTCCTGATAAAAGCCGTTGAGACTGGTCTGCTTACGGAATGGGGCGGCATTACGAATCAGATCGAGGATAAGCACCAGAGATTGCGTCAGCGGAGCAAGGCTGGCTATCCAGACTCCGACCTGTTCGTCACGGTATGCCTGCGGCATGTGCAGCCAGATATGCAGCGTGGGCAAATCAAAGCTGCAGCAGCCGCCGGGAATGCTCAGACGCTGGCGTACCAGCGCAATCAAACGGTCTTCACGCAGGAACTGTCCGATGCGCGGCGCGGACATCAGCGTGGCGCCGCACTGCTTCAACTGCTGACGCAAGGCGTCAATACGTTCGCCATCGACGCCGGGAATGTCTACCCATGACTGTAATTTCCGCTGCTGGCGCTCCAGCTCTTTTAGCAGGTCCGTCCTGACCTCTCCACGTTCCAGTACATCTAAAAGATCGCCCGCGTTGCGGAAAAAATGGAGTGCATCGGCGTAGCTGGCGATTGTCGGATGAACGGACAATTGCTGAGTCAAAAATTCAATACGCAGCCAGGTGCGCATTTTCTCGTTGAGTGGATGTTCAAACAGAACGGGGGTGTGCATTACGATTTTTCCTGTGAGGCGGCCTGCGATGCCAGCATTAGATACTTTTCGTGCAGGCGGGCAACATCCGATGCGACGGCATCCGGAGGGCCCATGTTTTCAATGACATCATCCGCAACGGCAAGGCGCTGTTCGCGCGTCGCCTGGGCGGCAAGAATATGTTCTGCATGTTCACGACTGACCCGATCGCGAAGCATCGTACGCGCGATCTGCGTCTCTTTTGGAACATCAACGACCAGCACGCGATCGGCATTTGCGGCCAGCCGGTTTTCTACCAGTAAGGGGACGACCCAGAGAAGATAAGGGGAGCTCGCGGCCAGCATCTGCCGGCGAGTTTCCTGCTGAATGAGCGGATGTAATAGCCCGTTAAGCCAGGTTTTATCCTCAGGGTGAGCAAAGATTTTTTCACGCAGAGCGCGGCGGTTCAACGTGCCGTCATCATTGAGCATCTGTGAACCAAAGTGAGTGGCGATGGCCTGAAGCGCGGTAGTTCCGGGTTCTACAACCTGGCGGGCGATAATGTCAGCGTCAATAACGTTAATCCCAAGCCGGGAAAATGCATCGGCCACGGTACTTTTGCCACTGCCAATGCCGCCTGTTAACGCTACCGTATACCTCATACGCTCCGATCCTGAACTGACCATATACACATTACTCTTCAGAGGCGCCCGTTTTGATAAGCACCACGACCCGGTGAACGCTATCCATCAAGGTGGCTACAGGCCAATAAAAGGCCATCACAGTATATACTGGATTGTTTTGTATATATAAATCAAATGGTTAAAAATGATACGCCGGGCGTCAATTATTGCGAGCGCGCCATTCACTGTTCACCAGGTAAATTTATACGATTGTAGCGTAAAAAAAGTGAAAATCGCAGTCTTGCGCAGCCATGATTCGTGCGTATGATAACGTCACTGGAGTTGTGCTCTCACAATAATGCAATTAACCCCAGGAATTCGTACATGCGTATCGAAGAAGATCTGAAGCTTGGTTTTAAAGACGTTCTTATCCGCCCAAAACGCTCTACCCTCAAAAGCCGTTCTGATGTTCAGCTGGAACGTGAATTCACTTTTAAACATTCTGGCCTGTCCTGGTCTGGCGTGCCGATCATTGCCGCTAACATGGATACCGTCGGGACGTTTGGCATGGCGAAAGCGCTGGCCTCTTTCGGTATTCTGACCGCAGTTCACAAGCACTATACCGTTGAACAATGGCAGGAGTTTGTCCAGTCGGTGTCCGCAGAGGTGCTGAAATACGTCATGGTGTCCACCGGGACCTCGGATGTCGATTTCGAAAAAACCCAGCAGATCCTTTCTCAGAATCCGCAGCTTAGCTTCGTCTGCATCGATGTGGCGAATGGTTATTCTGAACATTTTGTTCAGTTTGTCGCTAAAGCGCGTGCCGCCTGGCCGCAGAAAACCATTATTGCGGGTAACGTTGTTACGGGCGAAATGTGCGAAGAGCTGATTCTGTCCGGTGCTGATATTGTGAAAGTGGGCATCGGCCCGGGTTCCGTATGTACCACTCGCGTGAAGACCGGCGTCGGTTATCCGCAGCTGTCTGCCGTTATCGAGTGTGCTGACGCGGCGCATGGCCTGGGTGGCCAGATCGTCAGCGACGGCGGTTGCACGATGCCTGGTGACGTGGCGAAAGCCTTCGGCGGCGGTGCAGATTTTGTCATGCTGGGGGGAATGCTGGCCGGCCATGAAGAGAGCGGTGGTACCGTCGTTGAAGAAAACGGCGAGAAATTCATGCTGTTCTACGGCATGAGCTCCGAATCCGCCATGACGCGCCACGTTGGCGGCGTTGCGCAGTATCGCGCCGCGGAAGGCAAAACCGTTAAGTTGCCGCTGCGTGGACCGGTAGAGAACACGGCTCGTGATATCCTCGGTGGCCTGCGTTCTGCCTGCACCTATGTGGGTGCCTCTCGCCTGAAAGAGCTGACCAAGCGCACGACCTTCATTCGCGTGCAGGAACAAGAGAACCGCGTGTTCAACAGCCTGTAATGTCAGATGCTGGCGCGTTTCGCGCCAGCACTTATCCACCCATTCCGCTAATGGCGTCACCCAGATGAAAGATGGGTAAATACATCGCCACCACCAGCACACCGACAATTGTTCCGGTTATCAACAGCAGGGCCGGCTCCAGTAACGTTGCCAGGTTTTCAGCCTGATAATGCGTCTGCTCGCTATGATGACGGGCGAGATTTTCCAGCATCGTATCCAGCGATCCGGATGCTTCACCGGTACGGATCAACTGCAGGCATAGCGTGGTAAAACCGCCGCTTCGTTCAAGAGCCTGCCAGATGGGGACTCCGTGGCTAATGTGCAGATGCGCCTGCTGGATCCGCTGGCGCCATAGCGGGCAGTTCAGCGTATCCTCGACGCTTTCCAGACCTTGCAGAAAGCTAATACCTGCACTCTGGGTGAGTGCGAGTACGGTAAAGATCTGGCTAAGCCGCTGTCCGCGTTTTAGTTTTCCCACCACCGGAAGCGCGTGAAGCATTTTTTGTCGCTGTAGCAGCCAGTGCGGGCGGCGACAGGCTATCAGGTTAAGGACTGCGGGTAGCACAATCGGCAGGATCAGCATTGGCCAGCCATAGCTAAGGCTCTCGCTAGCGTGAATAACCAGGCGCGTCAGCAGCGGTAGCGGTGTGTTGAAGGTTTGGTAAATCGCCGCAAACTCTGGCAGGACGAAGCACAGCATCGCCACCACCACCATCAGGGCCAGGCCCAGAATAACGGCCGGGTAGCGCACCGCTTTTTTCACTTTGTCCGCCAGCTGCTGCTGTTCCTGCTGCTGACGCGCCAGCTGAAGACAACAAAAATCCAGTTTACCGGTGAGTTCGCCGGTACGAATCATCGCCAGACTAAGCGGTGCAAAAGCCTGAGGCCACTTTTCCAGCGCGGCAGAAAGCGAGACCCCTTGCGCCAGATCCTGAGCCAGTGTGCGCAACAGCGCCTGCCATTGCGCGCTCGGTTGCTGCTGCGCCAGCAGCTCGAGTCCTTCAGCTAAAGAAAGCCCGGCCTGAAGGAGCACCGCCAGTTGGCGAACAACCTGACTGCCATAGCGCGGATGCCAGAGCGTGTTTTTGATCGCACAGCGGCGAATGGCCAGTGGAATAATGCGTTCATGCTGAAGCGCCTGGAATACTTCCAGTCGGCCAGGGTTCCACTGTGTCCCCTGACAAAATTGGCCCTGCATATCCACGCCTTGCCAGCGCCAGAGACGGTTAGCGGTCATGAGGGATCCCCAGTACGCGGATGATTTCTTCAAGGTTGGTCAGCCCTTGCTCGACCGCCAGACAGCCGCTTTCAAACAACGTCATCATTCCCGCTTCGCGTGCCAGAGATTCGATTTCCAGAGCGCTCAGGCCACGGGCAATCGCTTGACGTAGCGGGGCATTCACCGGCAATAGCTCAAATAGTGCCTGGCGACCATAGTAGCCGTGATAGCAATGCTGACAGCCTACGGCCTGCCAGCGCGGGAGAGGTCGGGGCCACAGGCGGCGCGGTATATCCATCGTCTTCCCGGTTTCACGGCGGCAGTGTACGCACAGTTTACGCACCAGGCGTTGAGCGATAACCAGAGACAGTGCAGAAGAGAGCATCCAGCCGGCAACGCCCATTTGCTGTAGGCGGGTGAGGGTTTCACTGGTGGAGTTGGTGTGCAGCGTCGAGAGGACCAGATGCCCGGTTTGCGCCGCTTTAATCGCAATCTCTGCGGTCTCCGCATCGCGAATTTCCCCGACCATCACAATGTCAGGATCCTGGCGTAACAGCGCGCGCAGAACGCTTTGAAAGGTCAGCCCGGCGCGGGGGTTGATTTGTGTCTGGTTCATTCCGGCTATCGGCATCTCCAGCGGATCTTCCACGCTACAAATATTGACCGCATCGTGGTTTCTGGTTTGCAGCGCGCTATAAAGGGTAACGGTTTTACCGCTACCGGTTGGGCCGGTAACCAGCAGCAGTCCCTGCGGCTGGTCGAGGGCCGAGCGAAACGCATTAAGCTGGTCTGACGAAAGTCCCAGCGCCCCCAGCTCGAGTGCCTGCTCGACCTGATGCAGTAAACGCAGCACGATTTTCTCCCCGTGGCGACAGGGAAGCGTGGCAATACGGAAAGAGACCGGTCGACCGGCAAGGGACAGGGTAAACTGGCCATCCTGTGGCAGGCGATGCTCGGCGATGTCCAGGTTGCCGAGCACTTTGAGCCGCGCGGCAACCGGGGCTGCGCGTTCAGGAGGAAGGGGTGAAAGTGCATGGAGCACGCCATCCACACGCAGGCGAATGCGCAGGTGATTTTCTTCGGGTTCAAAATGAATGTCGGAAGCCCGCTGGCGTAGCGCTTGCTCAAGGATCTGCTGGACCTGCCCGATAACATCGGTCGCGGTATCGCTGTGGGCAGGGGGCGAGTCGTGGGCTGCCGCCTGCTGACGCTTATGCATCTGCTCCTGGCTCCAGCATTCGATATCGATTCGTTTCTGCGTAGCGAAACGCAGCGCCTCCATCAGTTCAGGCGTAGGAGCATCGACAACCGCGATAGCGATGGTTTGCTCATCGCTGTTCAACAGCAGCGCCTGATGGCGCTGGCAAAGGGAGATTAAGCGATCGGTTTTCATCGTGGCGGCCTCAGTTTATGCGGAACACATCTTCACAGGCCTGCTGGAGTGCGCTGTTGCTGGCTATGTTGCAGATGCGCTGCCAGCCGGTGATACCGCTTGCGTTGTCCCAGGACGGCGTCAGGGTGACGCTCAGTCCGTTCAGGCTTTCTTGTCCGTTCAGCGTGACAATACCTCTCGCGACGCTCATGGTGGCGACGTAGCGCGTGGTCGCTGGAGAAGGGATGCCGTTGGCGCCGGCGTCACAGCTTGTCAGCCCGCCGTGTTCGAGCGCGCATAGTTCAATGGCCGTGCGGTACGGGACAAAGGTTTGCAGCATGTCGGTCAGGGCCGCTTTGCGCAGGTAGTTCTGATAAGCCGGAATACCGATAGCGCTCAGAATGGCGATAATGCCGATGACCACCATCAGCTCGATCAGGGTAAATCCGCGTTGTCTGTCCATATATGCTCCTTGTGGTTAAGGAAGCACTGTGACGCGCTTGAGGGGCAGCGGCGAATGGCAAATGAAGAGGTGGGAAACAACCTTCCAGATTTTCTGGTGTTCTTGCACGCAGGAGAGTCAGAGATGCTTGCTGTCTCGCAAAAGAACGCCCCGGCGCATTGTCGGCCCCGGGGCGGGCGATCAGCGAAAACGCATGGAGAGGTCCAGGGCGTGTACGTGCTTGGTCAGGGCGCCCACGGAGATGTAATCAACGCCGGTTTCGGCAAATTCGCGGATGGTTTTAAACGTGACGTTGCCGGACACTTCCAGCGCCGCCTTGCCGTTGGTCCGCTTCACCGCTTCACGCATCAGGTCGGTAGTGAAATTATCGAGCATAATGATATCCGCGCCGGCTTTAAGCGCTTCGTCCAGTTCATCAAGCGATTCCACTTCCACTTCCACCGGAACGTCCGGGTGCAGCCAGAAAGCTTTTTCCACCGCCTGACGCACTGAGCCTGAGGCAATAATGTGGTTTTCTTTAATCAGGAAGGCGTCGAATAAACCCAGACGGTGGTTGGCGCCGCCGCCGCACAGTACGGCATATTTCAGTGCGGTGCGCAGGCCTGGCAGCGTTTTACGCGTGTCGAGCAGCTGGGTTTTGGTTCCTGCCAGCAGCTCCACGTAACGATGTACTTCGCTGGAGACCCCGGACAGGGTCTGCACGAAATTCAGCGCAGTACGTTCACCGGTCAGCAGCAGCCGGGAAGGCCCCTCCAGCTCAAACAGCGGCTGGTCCGCTTTGATGAGATCGCCATCTTCGACGTGCCAGGTGATGCTGACATCGTCGCCAGCCAGTTGAATGAAGACCTCTTCCACCCAGCGCTTACCGCAAAATACGCCGTCTTCGCGCGTAATAATGACCGCATGTGAGCGTGCGTCTTCCGGCAATAATTGGGCGCTAATATCGTTGTTGGCATTGACCTCGCCACCCAGATCTTCCCGCAGGGATTGGGCGACGGCATCGGTGATATCCAGGTTAATGCGTTCCAGCAGCGCGTCACGGCGGCGGTCGGGATTGTAGCGACGAGGCGACATGATAAAGCTCCAGATAGATAAGATTCAGCAGTGGGAAACATGCTAACCTGAACAGCGTTTCTACACCATACAGACTTCGCGCTTCGGGGCACCGCTGTATCGGCTATGTCTCTGCTTTTCAGCGATGATTTGTGGGTCGCTGGGCTGCAGGCTGAACGATTTTGTGTATGATAATCAGCATCCTTTGGGCCACGGGCGGCCCGGGAGCATGAGTTAGCGAAAGGAGATTCCGCATGCAGTTGAATGGGGGATGGCTGGTGGATGCGCGTCGGGTTCCTTCGCCGCACCATGATTGCCGCCCGGATGATGAAGCCCCTTCCTTACTGGTGGTGCATAATATTAGTCTGCCGCCGGGGGAATTTGGCGGCCCGTGGATCGATGCTTTATTCACCGGTACGCTCGATCCCAACGCTCATCCTTTCTTTGCGGAAATCGCGCACCTGCGCGTTTCAGCGCATTGTCTTATTCGTCGCGATGGCGAAATTGTGCAGTATGTTCCCTTTGATAAGCGCGCGTGGCACGCGGGGGTATCCAGCTATCACGGGCGTGAACGCTGCAATGATTTCTCTATCGGCATTGAGCTGGAAGGAACCGACACGCTGGCCTATACCGATGCGCAGTACCAGCAGCTGGTGGCGGTGACGCGGCAGCTAATCGCTTTGTACCCGGCCATCGCACACCATATGACTGGCCACAGCGATATTGCGCCAGTCCGAAAAACGGATCCCGGTCCGGCTTTTGACTGGGCAAAATTTCGCGGCCTGCTGGCCGCTTCGTCAGAAAAGGAGATGCCATGACGTTGTTTACTACGCTGCTGGTTCTCATCGCTGAGCGGCTGTTTAAGCTGGGTGAGCACTGGCAGCTCGATCACCGCCTGGAAGTGCTGTTTCGCCGGGTAAAACACTTTTCACTCCCTGCGACCCTGTTGATGACGGCGCTGGCCATGGCGGTGGTCTATCTTATTCAGCGCGTGCTGCACGGGGTGCTGTTTAACGTCCCGCTGCTGGTCTTCTGGATCTTGCTCGGCCTGCTGTGTATTGGCGCGGGCAGGGTACGGCTGCACTATCATGCGTATCTGAAAGCCGCATCACGCAACGATCGTCATGCCTGCGACGCAATGGCCAGCGAGCTGACGCTGATTCACGGCGTGCCGCCAGGCTGTGACGACCGCGAGTTTCTGAGCGAACTGCAAAATGCCCTGCTGTGGATTAACTACCGCTACTACCTGGCTCCGCTGTTCTGGTTTGTGGTTGGCGGGCCATGGGGACCCATTACGCTGATTGGCTACTGTGTGCTGCGCGCCTGGCAGACGTGGCTGGCACGTTATCAGACGCCGCGCCATCGCCTACAGTCGGGGATTGATGCCATTCTGCACGTGGTGGACTGGCTGCCGGTGCGTCTGGTCGGCGTGGTCTATGCGCTGGTGGGGCACGGTGAAAGGGCGTTGCCGGCCTGGTTTGCTTCTTTGGGCGATCGTCACTCGTCGCAGTACCAGGTTCTGACCCGACTGGCTCAGTTTTCGCTGGCGCGCGAACCGCATGTGGATAAGGTCGAGACGCCTAAAGCGGCGGTCTCAATGGCCAAAAAAACGTCGCTGGTGGTGGTCGTTATCATGGCGCTACTCACCATTTACGGTACCTTGATTTAAGCCCCGCCCGCCGCCGGGCGGGGGAGGGGATCAATACGTATCGGCAGGCGGGATGCCGAAGTCAGGCATCCCGTTTTCTTGCCAGCGAACCCGCTTGAGCCGCGTATGGCGATTCGGATCGTACAGCGGATCGCCTTCAATCCCGGTATAGTTCCGCGCATGGTAGACCAGCACATCTTCCCCTTCCGGCGTTTGCGTAAAACCGTTGTGGCCGGGGCCATACTGATGATTCTCATCGCTGGTGCGAAATACGGGCTCCGGCGATTTATGCCAGTTCTCCGGGCGCAGCGGGTCGGCCAGCAGGTCTATCCACAAGAGTCCCATGCAGTAGTTTTCATCGGTCGCGCTGGCGGAATAGCTGACAAACAGCTGCTCCCCGTGAACCAGAACCGCCGGGCCTTCATTGACCCGAAAACCACGACATTCCCAGTCAAACTCCGGTTTGCTCAGCATTACAGGCTCACCTTTTAGCGTCCACGGGTTTGCCAGCTCCGCCAGATAGAGGTTGGAATTGCCTGCAATATGTGGGGCTTTCTGCGCCCACAGATACCACCGCCTGCCCTGATGCTGAAAGGTGGTGGCATCCAGCGCAAAGGTATCGAAGGGCGTTTTTACCTGACCTTTTTCAACCCACTGGCCGCTGAGCGGGTCGCTGTCGGCACATTCGAGGACAAACATCCGGTGCTGGAACATCCCGAGTTGGTCCAGGTCGTGGGTGTGAGCGGCGGCAAAATAGATATACCATTTCCCGTCAATTTCATGCAGTTCCGGTGCCCAGATGAGCTGGCTCATCGGGCCGCTCTCCGGTTTACGCCAGACCACCACCGGCGGCGCTTCGCGCAGGCCTTCCAGCGTCGCCGCGCGACGAATCTCCAGCCGGTCATATTCCGGGACCGAGGCGATAAAATAGTAGTGATCCTGATGGCGCAGAATATAGGGGTCCGCGCGTTGTTCAATAAACGGATTAGGCCAGTTGCTCATCAAGCTTTCCTTATGTGTTCACTGGTTTTGAGATCCTGCCAGGTATTGAGTTCCTCATAGTTAGCGCGACGTTTTTCCAGGTCCGCCTGGATTTGGCACATAAACTCGCGGTTGACCTTCAGCATCCGTACGACGCCTGCGGTAATCAGGTAGCCAATACCCGGAATGATGCTGAACAGCAGCACGATACCGTTTACCGCCGAGGCGCTCTGCTCTTTAGCACCGGCATCGTAACCGTACCAGGAGAGCAGGAAACCGACCATCGCGCCCGCTACCGCCAGCCCGACTTTCAGGAAGAAAAGATTACCGGAGAAGCTGATCCCGGTGATGCGTTTGCCGGTTTTCCACTCGCCGTAATCATCGACGTCAGCCATCAGGGACCAGTGCAGCGGAGACGGGATCTGATGCAGGATGTTGAGCAGGAAGTAGAGCGCCATAATCATCATGGTGGCATGTGGGTCGAAGAAGTAGAACGCGCAGGAGAAAATCGCCAGGGCGATATTGGTCCAGAAGAAGACCTGCAGCTTACACCAGCGATCGGTCAGTACTTTTGCCAGCATACTGCCGATCATCATCCCGACGACGCCGAGGCTGATAAACAGCGTCGCAAAGTGGGTGCTTTGCTGCATGACCCAGGTCACGTAGTACATGGTGGCGGCCATGCGGATAAACCCGGGGCAGACGTTGCACAGCGTTAACAGCAGGATGCGAACCCACTGATCGTTTTTCCAGACGTCCTTAAAGTCTTGCTTCAGTTCATCATGGGTCTGCACCGCCGGGCGCACGCGTTCACGGACGGTGGCAAAGCAGAATAAAAACATACACATACCAATTGCAGCCAGTACGGTCATCGCCATCTGATAACCTTTGGCTTTATCAGCGCCACCGAACCAGTCGGCCATCGGCAGCAGCGTCAGCGACAGCAGCAGCGTGGCGATACCGACCATAACAAAACGATACGACTGGCAGGCGACGCGCTCCTGCGGATCGTTAGTAATCACGCTGCCTAACGAGCAGTAGGGAATGTTAATCGCGGTATAGGTCAGCGAGAGCAGGAAGTAGGTGACGAAGGCATAGATAACTTTGCTGTGATAGGTCCATTCCGGCGTGGTGAACATCAGGACGCTGAACAGCGCGTAGGGGAAGGCCATCCACAGCAGCCATGGACGGAAGCGGCCATATTTACTGCGCGTACGATCGGCCATGGCGCCCATGATTGGGTCGGTCACAGCATCGATGACGCGTACGGAGAGTAACAAAACGCCCACTAACGCTGGCGCGAGGCCAAAAATATCGGTGTAAAAGTAGTTAACAAACAGCATGATGGCGCCAAATATGATGTTGCATCCGGCATCGCCCATCCCATAGCCAATCTTTTCTCTCACTGAAAGTTTATTGCCTGCCATCTGGAGATCTCCCCGTTGCGGTATGGAGAGAATTATTTGCGCAATCACCGATAAATGCGTTGCAGTATCAGGTCGACGATATGGATAAAACGACTGTGGAAGGGAAAGTGTGAACCAGATAACAATGCTCTGTGCCCGCCATGACGGGACGGGCACAGAATAGGGAGATGTATTATTGTGCTTTTAGTGCGCTGGCGCTTTTCTGTTTAAACAGATAGCCGATACCCAGAATCGCAATCCATACCGGGATCAGGTAAACGGAAATCGCCATGCCCGGCGTCATCAGCATAATCACCAGCACCGCCACCATGAACAGCAGGCAGACCCAGTTGCCGACCGGGTAAAACAGCGCCGGGAAGCGTGAAACCACGCCCTGCTGCTGCTTAGCGCGACGGAACTTCATATGCGCCAGGCTAATCATCGCCCAGTTAATCACCAGCGCGGAGACCACCAGCGCCATGAGCAGGCCAAAGGCCGACTCCGGTGCGAAGTAGTTAATCAGGACGCACAGCGCGGTGACCACGGCAGAGACCAGAATGGTATTGACCGGCACGCCGCGCTTATCAACGCTCATCAGCGCTTTCGGGGCGTTCCCCTGCTGGGCCAGGCCGAACAACATGCGGCTGTTGCAGTATACGCAGCTGTTATACACGGACAGCGCAGCGGTCAGCACCACGACGTTCAGGGCGTTGGCCACAAAGGTATCACCCAGCTCGTGGAAGATCAGTACAAACGGACTGGTGTCTGCGGTGACGCGCGTCCACGGCAGCAGTGAAAGCAGAACGGCCAGCGAGCCCACATAGAAAATCAGGATACGGTAGATAACCTGGTTGGTGGCTTTTGGGATGCTCTGTTCCGGATTATCCGCTTCAGCAGCCGTGATCCCGACCAGCTCCAGACCACCAAATGAGAACATGATAATCGCCATCATCATCACCAGCCCGGTGAAGCCATGCGGCAGGAACCCGCCCTGGTCCCACAGGTTGCGTACGGTTGCCTGCGGGCCGCCGTTGCCGCTGAACAGCAGCCAGCCGCCAAACAGAATCATCGCCACAACGGCCACCACTTTAATAATGGCGAACCAGAACTCCATTTCACCAAACACTTTCACGTTGGTCAGGTTAATAGCATTGATGGCAATAAAGAACACCGCGGCGGACACCCAGGTTGGGATTTCGGGCCACCAGAACTGAATATATTTCCCGACGGCGGTCAACTCGGCCATGGCCACCAGAACGTACAGTACCCAGTAGTTCCAACCGGAAGCAAAGCCGGCAAAACCGCCCCAGTATTTATACGCAAAATGACTGAATGAACCTGCCACCGGCTCTTCTACGACCATCTCACCCAGCTGACGCATGATCAGGAAGGCGATAAAACCGGCGATCGCATAGCCCAGAATAATCCCGGGGCCGGCGGACTGAATAACGGATGCACTGCCCAGAAACAGGCCGGTGCCGATAGCGCCGCCCAGAGCAATAAGCTGAATATGGCGGTTTTTCAGGCCGCGCTTGAGCCGATCGCCATGCTGTTGACCTTCCATCATGAAACCTCGTGTGTGGTTATTATGTTTATACGCGTCGTCCTTCAGGCTACTGCTTCGTTGTCTGTCCCTGCCAGATAGCATAGCTATCTAAATTCAAGGGCGTTTTGGTCAGCTCTGTCCTGATTGATTCAGCTTACATATTGTTGTGTGGTGTAATTGCGAAATTCCGTTTTCGTATTGATTTCTTTACGGAAGGCGAAACATAAAAACACCAAAAGGCCTTTCGTCTCACCGAGAATAGTGATAAGCGCGGGTGAATGCACCTGCTTTATGAAGGGATGATGACGAAGCGAGCAAAAAGAAACCATTTGTAAATAGCAGGCCGGTGAAAGCAATTCGCCCGAGGTGGCTGAATATTCACTATTTATGAATAATTAATTGAGTTTTGCTGAGTTGAATCGGTTCAGATAGCCTAATTTTTCGTTTCATAAACGTTAACGCTACCTCTTATGGGGTAAACACATCATTTGTGTGAAGTTACAATTCTGAAATGTTATTTCTGTAAGGTTGTTAAAATGTGCGTGGTTTCCTGATTTCAATCAAAACCTGTATGGACAGAAGGTGAATACTTTGTTACTTTACCGCTACGAACTGCGAATTGGTAAGACCAATTGACTACGGGCTAATGGCAGAGACAGGGAATATGGCCTACAGCAAAATCCGCCAACCAAAACTATCTGATGTGATAGAGCAGCAGCTTGAGTTTTTAATCCTTGAGGGGACCTTACGCCCCGGTGAAAAACTCCCGCCTGAACGCGAACTGGCCAAACAGTTCGACGTTTCCCGCCCCTCGCTGCGTGAGGCGATTCAACGCCTCGAAGCCAAGGGCTTGTTGCTTCGTCGCCAGGGCGGTGGAACTTTTGTACAGAGCAGCCTGTGGCAGAGCTTCAGCGACCCGCTGGTCGAGCTACTGTCCGATCACCCTGAATCCCAATTTGATCTGCTGGAAACCCGCCACGCGCTGGAAGGCATCGCGGCTTATTACGCGGCGCTACGCAGCAATGATGCTGACCGCGAACGTATTCGCGAGCTGCATCAGGCTATCGAACGGGCTCAGCAGTCTGGCGACCTTGACGCCGAATCTGACGCCGTCGTCCAGTATCAAATTGCCGTCACCGAAGCGGCGCACAATGTCGTGCTGCTCCATCTGCTACGCTGCATGGAGCCGATGCTCGCGCAAAACGTTCGTCAGAACTTTGAATTGTTGTATGCCCGTCGGGAGATGCTTCCGCAGGTCAGCAATCATCGCACTCGTATTTTCGAGGCGATAATCGCCGGAGAGCCGGAGCAGGCGCGTGAAGCGTCGCATCGACACCTGGCGTTCATTGAAGAAATTTTGCTGGATCGTAGCCGTGAGGAGAGTCGTCGAGAACGCTCACTGCGTCGTTTACAGCAACGGAAAGATGAGAACTCCGGTTCTTAAGCGCCATTTTTAGAGCGCGGCAACTAAACGCAGAACCTGTCTTATTGCACTTTTAGTTGTTCAAAATAATTTTGGATGTATCGCGGCGGCAAGCGCGCGAATTCCCTGGAGCATAGTGAACTATGTGACAGGGATGAGGAAGCGCAGCCAACAAAGATACAGCCGGAAGTATGAAGAACAAAGAGTGCAATGGGACAGGTTCCAGATTAATCAACGATTAGATAGATAAGGAATACCCCCCATGTCAGAACGTTTACCAAATGACGTGGATCCGATCGAAACTCGCGACTGGCTACAGGCGATCGAATCGGTCATCCGTGAAGAAGGTGTTGAGCGTGCTCAGTATCTGATTGACCAACTCCTTTCTGAAGCCCGCAAAGGCGGGGTGAAGGTTGCTGCTGGCACATCTACAGGCAGTTACGTCAACACTATTGCCGTTGAAGACGAACCGGAATATCCGGGGAATCTGGATCTGGAACGTCGAATTCGTTCTGCGATTCGTTGGAACGCCATCATGACCGTTCTGCGCGCATCGAAAAAAGATCTGGAACTGGGTGGCCACATGGCTTCCTTCCAGTCCTCCGCAACGTTCTATGAAGTGTGCTTTAACCACTTCTTCCGTGCGCGCAACGAGCAGGATGGCGGCGACCTGGTTTACTTCCAGGGCCACATTTCTCCGGGCGTATACGCACGTGCGTTCCTCGAAGGCCGTCTGACCGAAGAGCAGATGAACAACTTCCGTCAGGAAGTTCACGGTAACGGTCTGTCCTCTTATCCGCACCCGAAACTGATGCCGGAATTCTGGCAGTTCCCGACCGTCTCCATGGGTCTGGGCCCAATCGGCGCTATCTATCAGGCGAAATTCCTCAAGTATCTGGAACACCGCGGTCTGAAAGACACCTCTAAACAAACCGTTTATGCCTTCCTGGGCGACGGCGAGATGGACGAGCCGGAATCTAAAGGCGCTATCACCATCGCGACCCGTGAAAAACTGGATAACCTGGTCTTCGTCATCAACTGCAACCTGCAGCGTCTGGACGGCCCGGTCACCGGTAACGGCAAAATCATTAACGAGCTGGAAGGTATCTTCGCCGGTGCCGGCTGGAACGTTATCAAGGTTATCTGGGGCGGTCGTTGGGATGAGCTGCTGCGTAAAGACACCAGCGGTAAGCTGATTCAGCTGATGAACGAAACCGTTGACGGTGACTACCAGACCTTCAAATCCAAAGATGGCGCGTACGTTCGCGAGCACTTCTTCGGTAAATATCCGGAAACCGCTGCGCTGGTTGCCGACTGGACTGACGAGCAGATCTGGGCTCTGAACCGCGGTGGTCACGATCCGAAGAAAGTCTTTGCTGCACTGAAAAAAGCGCAGGAGACCAAAGGCAAAGCGACCGTTATCCTGGCACATACCATTAAAGGGTATGGCATGGGCGATACCGCTGAAGGTAAAAACATCGCTCACCAGGTGAAGAAAATGAACATGGACGGCGTTCGCTATGTTCGCGATCGTTTCAATGTTCCGGTTGCCGATGCGGATATCGAAAAACTGCCGTACGTGACCTTCCCGGAAGGCTCCGAAGAGCATACCTATCTGCACGCTCAGCGTCAGAAACTGCACGGCTATCTGCCGAGCCGTCAGCCGAACTTCGATGAGAAGCTGGAGCTGCCGACCCTGGACGATTTTGCTCCGCTGCTGGAAGAGCAGAACAAAGAAATTTCTACCACTATCGCGTTCGTTCGTGCCCTGAACGTGATGTTGAAGAACAAGTCCATCAAAGACCGCCTCGTGCCGATCATCGCCGATGAAGCGCGTACCTTTGGTATGGAAGGCCTGTTCCGTCAGATTGGTATCTACAGCCCGAACGGCCAGCAGTACACCCCGCAGGACCGTGAGCAGGTTGCTTACTACAAAGAAGACGAAAAAGGTCAGATCCTGCAGGAAGGGATCAACGAACTGGGCGCAGGCGCATCCTGGCTGGCGGCGGCAACGTCTTACAGCACCAACAACCTGCCGATGATCCCGTTCTACATTTACTACTCCATGTTCGGCTTCCAGCGTATCGGCGACCTGTGCTGGCAGGCTGGCGATCAGCAGGCTCGCGGCTTCCTGGTCGGCGGGACTTCCGGTCGTACCACGCTGAACGGTGAAGGTCTGCAGCACGAAGATGGCCACAGCCATATTCAGTCTCTGACTATTCCGAACTGTATCTCTTACGATCCGTCTTACGCGTACGAAGTTGCGGTCATCATGCACGATGGTCTGGAGCGTATGTACGGTGAGAAACAAGAGAACGTTTACTACTACATCACCACGCTGAACGAAAACTACCACATGCCGGCGATGCCAGCAGGTGCCGAGGAAGGTATCCGTAAAGGTATCTATAAACTCGAAACCGTTGAAGGTAGCAAAGGTAAAGTTCAGCTGCTGGGCTCCGGTTCTATCCTGCGTCACGTTCGTGAAGCAGCGCAGATCCTGGCGAAAGACTACGGCGTGGGCTCTGACGTGTACTCCGTCACCTCCTTCACCGAACTGGCCCGTGATGGTCAGGACTGTGAGCGCTGGAACATGCTGCACCCGCTGGAAACTCCGCGCGTTCCGTACATCGCTCAGGTGATGAACGACGCTCCGGCTGTAGCATCAACCGACTATATGAAACTGTTCGCCGAGCAGGTCCGTACTTATGTACCGGCTGACGACTACCGCGTGCTGGGTACTGATGGCTTCGGACGTTCCGACAGCCGTGAGAACCTGCGTCACCACTTCGAAGTTGATGCTTCTTATGTGGTGGTAGCGGCACTGGGCGAACTGGCTAAACGTGGCGAAATCGATAAGAAAGTGGTGGCAGATGCCATCATCAAATTCAACATCGATGCAGAAAAAGTTAACCCGCGTCTGGCGTAAGAGGTAAAAGAATAATGGCTATCGAAATCAATGTACCGGACATCGGGGCTGATGAAGTTGAAATCACCGAGATCCTGGTCAAAGTAGGCGATAAAGTTGAAGCCGAACAGTCGCTGATCACTGTAGAAGGCGATAAAGCTTCTATGGAAGTCCCGTCTCCGCAGGCTGGCGTCGTAAAAGAGATCAAAGTCTCTGTCGGCGACAAAACTGAGACCGGCAAACTGATCATGATTTTCGATTCCGCCGACGGTGCAGCTGATGCTGCACCTGCCAAGGCAGAAGAGAAGAAAGAAGCGGCCCCGGTAGCAGCACCTGCTGCAGCGGCGGCAAAAGACGTTCACGTACCGGATATCGGCGGCGACGAAGTTGAAGTCACCGAGATCATGGTTAAAGTGGGCGATACCGTTGCGGCTGAACAGTCCCTGATCACCGTAGAAGGCGATAAAGCCTCTATGGAAGTTCCGGCGCCGTTCGCGGGTACCGTGAAAGAGATCAAAATCAACACCGGCGATAAAGTGTCTACCGGCTCGCTGATCATGGTCTTCGAAGTGGCTGGCGCAGCACCTGCTGCGGCCCCGGCACAGGCAGCCGCTCCGGCCGCTGCCGCGGCACCGGCAGCAGCAGCTGGCGCGAAAGACGTTCACGTACCGGACATCGGCGGTGATGAAGTCGAAGTCACCGAAGTGATGGTAAAAGTGGGCGACAAAGTTGCCGCTGAACAGTCCCTGATCACCGTAGAAGGCGACAAGGCTTCTATGGAAGTGCCGGCACCGTTTGCAGGCACCGTAAAAGAAATCAAAATCAGCACCGGCGACAAAGTCTCTACCGGTTCTCTGATTATGGTCTTTGAAGTGGAAGGCGCTGCGCCGGCTGCTGCTCCGGCACCGGCTGCCGCTCCGGCAGAGAAGGCTAAACCGGCCGCTGCTCCTGCGGCGAAAGCGGAAGGCAAATCTGAGTTTGCTGAAAACGACGCTTACGTTCATGCGACGCCGCTGATTCGTCGTCTGGCGCGCGAATTCGGCGTCAACCTGGCGAAAGTGAAAGGCTCCGGTCGTAAAGGCCGTATCCTGCGCGAAGACGTTCAGGCTTACGTGAAAGACGCGGTGAAACGCGCTGAAGCTGCGCCTGCCGCTGCCGCCGGTGGTGGTCTACCGGGCATGCTGCCGTGGCCGAAAGTGGACTTCAGCAAGTTTGGTGAAGTGGAAGAAGTTGAGCTGGGCCGTATCCAGAAAATCTCTGGTGCGAACCTGAGCCGTAACTGGGTAATGATCCCGCATGTTACGCACTTCGATAAAACTGATATCACCGATCTGGAAGCCTTCCGTAAGCAGCAGAATGCTGAAGCTGAGAAGCGCAAGCTGGACGTGAAATTCACCCCGGTTGTCTTCATCATGAAAGCGGTTGCCGCTGCGCTTGAGCAGATGCCACGCTTTAACAGCTCGCTGTCCGAAGATGCACAGCGTCTGACGCTGAAGAAATACATCAACATCGGGGTGGCGGTTGATACGCCGAATGGTCTGGTTGTTCCGGTCTTTAAAGATGTGAACAAGAAGAGCATTACCGAGCTGTCTCGTGAACTGACGGTTATCTCTAAGAAAGCGCGTGATGGTAAGCTGACTGCGGGCGAAATGCAGGGCGGTTGCTTCACCATCTCCAGCATCGGTGGCCTGGGGACAACCCACTTCGCGCCGATTGTCAACGCGCCGGAAGTGGCGATCCTCGGGGTGTCTAAATCCGCGATGGAACCGGTGTGGAATGGTAAAGAGTTTGTACCGCGTCTGATGATGCCTATCTCTCTGTCCTTCGACCACCGCGTGATCGATGGTGCTGATGGTGCGCGCTTTATCACCATCATCAACAACATGCTGAGCGATATTCGCCGCCTGGTGATGTAAGCGAAAAGCCGGCCTGACGGCCGGCTTTTTTCTGGTAATCTTGTCTTCGTTTCGGGGTTATCAGCAACAAAGGACAAAATCGTTTGCCGTTTGTTGTTTCAAAATTGTTAACAATTTTGTAAAATGCAGGCGGATAGAACGTCCCGGTGGACATGGGCGTAATTTACACAAAAAAATTCGAGTTGCGTCAAGGCGGCAAGGGAGTGAATCCCTGGAGCGTACAAGCAGTACGTAACCGGGGTGAGCGAGCGCAGCCAACGCAGAGGCGGCTTGAAGGATGAAGTGTATAACAATAGCGTCAGACCCGCCGGATACAAACTACAGAGGTCATGATGAGTACTGAAATTAAAACTCAGGTCGTGGTACTTGGGGCAGGTCCTGCAGGCTATTCTGCTGCCTTCCGTTGCGCTGATTTAGGTCTGGAGACCGTCATCGTAGAACGTTACAGCACCCTCGGCGGTGTTTGCCTGAACGTCGGCTGTATCCCTTCTAAAGCACTGCTGCACGTTGCTAAAGTTATCGAAGAAGCGAAAGCGCTGGCCGAGCACGGCATCGTTTTTGGCGAACCGAAAACCGACATTGACAAGATCCGCACCTGGAAAGAAAAAGTCATCACTCAGCTGACCGGTGGTCTGGCTGGCATGGCCAAAGGTCGTAAAGTGAAGGTGGTTAACGGTCTGGGTAAATTCACCGGCGCTAACACCCTGGAAGTGGAAGGTGAAAACGGTAAAACCGTGATTAACTTCGACAATGCGATCATCGCTGCAGGTTCCCGTCCGATTCAGCTGCCGTTCATTCCGCACGAAGATCCGCGCGTATGGGACTCCACCGATGCGCTGGAGCTGAAATCCGTACCGAAGCGTATGCTGGTTATGGGTGGCGGTATCATCGGTCTGGAAATGGGCACCGTGTACCATGCGCTGGGTTCAGAGATCGACGTGGTTGAAATGTTCGACCAGGTGATCCCGGCTGCCGACAAAGACGTGGTTAAAGTCTTCACCAAACGCATCAGCAAGAAATTCAACCTGATGCTGGAAACCAAAGTGACTGCCGTTGAAGCAAAAGAAGACGGTATCTATGTTTCCATGGAAGGCAAAAAAGCCCCGGCTGAAGCACAGCGTTATGACGCGGTGCTGGTTGCTATCGGTCGCGTACCGAACGGTAAAAACCTCGACGCAGGCAAAGCGGGCGTTGAAGTTGACGAACGCGGCTTTATCCGTGTTGACAAGCAGCTGCGTACCAACGTGCCGCACATCTTCGCTATCGGCGATATCGTCGGTCAGCCGATGCTGGCGCACAAAGGTGTTCACGAAGGTCACGTTGCCGCCGAAGTTATCTCCGGTCTGAAGCACTACTTCGACCCGAAAGTGATCCCGTCAATCGCCTACACCGAGCCAGAAGTTGCCTGGGTTGGCCTGACCGAGAAAGAAGCGAAAGAGAAAGGCATCAGCTATGAAACTGCCACCTTCCCGTGGGCAGCTTCTGGTCGTGCGATCGCTTCAGATTGCGCAGACGGTATGACCAAACTGATCTTCGACAAAGAGACCCACCGTGTTATCGGCGGCGCGATTGTCGGCACCAACGGCGGCGAGCTGCTGGGTGAAATCGGCCTGGCTATCGAAATGGGTTGTGATGCAGAAGACATCGCTCTGACCATCCACGCGCACCCGACTCTGCACGAGTCCGTTGGCCTGGCGGCAGAAGTGTTCGAAGGTAGCATTACCGACCTGCCGAACGCGAAAGCGAAGAAAAAGTAAGTTTTTCTTTCCGGCAAAATGTAAAAGCGGCTCTGAGAGCCGCTTTTTTTATGCCCGATGTTTAGAACTGTGTCTGCGTTAATAAATCGGCACATCTTATAGATACATTGAAAATAATTACGTCATAAACTTATAGGCAGTTAACTATCTGTGAGGTGTGTTATGAAACTCGTTTTAACAACTGCCCTGTTTGCTGCCACCCTGGCTTCTGCGGTGGCTTGCGCCGCAGATCCTTCCATTCCCTGGGCCGACAATAGCGGTGGCACGGAAAACACCCATATCGCCGCCATGGGTCAGAACCTGAATGCGCAGCATCAGGCGATCAGCAAAACTACGGAAGGCGTGTGGGCGGCGAACTCAGGCAGTATTCACAATGATGAGGCGGCCTTAAGCAGCAGCAAGCCAGCCTTCAGCGGCTATCCACAGCTGATGCCGCATCAGGGCTAAACATCGTCAGATGAGGAAACCTGCCCGGCGGCATACGGATGCGCCGGGCAGGGGGTTATTGCTCGATAGCCTGCCATTTTTCATCTGGCGTAAAGCGGGTAATCGCCTGAACTAACGTCTCCGTATCCTTACCTAAATTTGCCTGATAAACGCGATCGTTCTGGTCGATCATAAAGCTCATCACGCCGGTTTCACCCCATGCAACGGGCCACGCCAGCAGGGCGACCGTCTGCTTGTCACCGTCATGGATAATGCGGAAACGGTAGCCGTGATAGCCTTCGCCCGGTTCGACGGGGCTAAAGGCTGGCCCCAACGGGCTCGGCTCTTCACCGGGCTGAGTTGGCCAGTACAGACCGTCTTTTTTCCCCGTGCTACTGAACAGCTTTTTGGCGTAACGCTGGAAGTGCTGATAATACTCATTTTGCGCATCAACGTAGGCGTGCATCGCCTGGATTGCCGACAGCTCGTTACGGCCGATTTCTCGCGTCTGGATCTCATCTGCCGCCTGCGCCATATCGAAGTGCCAACCCTCGGCGCTTTTCAGCATCGGCAGCGGCAGCTGCCACTCTTCACGGCCTACGTTGAGGTGTGCCATATCCCCCTGTTCGACAATCTTATGGCCGACTTTCCAGTCGCGAAGAAAACGGGCGACGGCTTGCGGATCTGCCTCCCGCTGCGGCAGGTACTGACGCCAGTCCTCCCCCAGCAGGTCGTTGAGCGCGGGCTCATTTTGCGTCGAAATGGCCTCCGCCAGCGCGGTGGCGGCCTTCTCCGGGGTGGCAAAATACTGTTGGGCAAAAACGGGCAGGGCAAAAAGCGCCAGCCAGCCAGAAATCAGGACTTTTTTCATGACCGCTCCTTAGCGATGACGCAGTTCGCGATGTTGGCCCGTGCGCTGTTGCGCCGCCGCACGCTGGTTAGTGTTGAGGTGCGCTGTACTCCGGCTCTGCGCGCCCCGCTGGCGCTGGGCCTCCCATGATGGCGAGCGGCTGTCGTTGCCGCTGAACGCATTCGAACGAACATTCTGCACTCTCTGCTGGCGCTGCTGCGGCGGGCGCTGTTGAACCTGCGACTTCGCCGCGTCGCGATGCTGTTGCTGCTGCGTCGTCGGGTTCTGGAGGTGCGAGTTTGCTTTGTCCCGTCGCTGCTGTTGGGGCGCCGGATTTTGTTGCTTTTGCTTCGCCGCCGCGCGGTTTTCCGGGGTGTCATAGCCCCGGTAGTTGCTGCGCTGGGTGATTTTGTTGAGCTGCTGTGAGGCCGCCTGGCGTTGGGTATCCCTGTTGCCTGCCGCCGCCGTTACTCCGCCCGCGGTCAGACCTTTTGCCGCGCCGTTGTGAGTGCTGTGCTGGAACTGGTCGAGCGCCGCCTGACGCTGACTGGTCAGGTTCGCCGGAGTGTGCTGCGTGGCGCTCAGGCCGCCGGGAACGTTGGTCTGGTGGAAACGCTGCGCCACGTTATTGTTCGGGTACGGCACATTGTTGCGGAACGCCGGGTTGTGCTGCCAGCTAGCGTTGTTGCCGTCACAACGCTGCTTGTTGAAATGGTTGTAGTTATCGACGTCGATATTGATATTGTTGTTCCCGCCGCCATGGTAGCCGCCGTGATCCCAGTCATCGTCGTGATGATAGTCATCATCCCAGTCGATGCTGCTGAACAGCGCATAAGTGGTGGCTACCCCGAGGCTGAAACCGAGGCCGTTGACGAAGCTGTTGGTAAACTGTTCACCCGGCGTTGGCGGCAAATAGACCGGCGGGTACGCGGTGTTCGGCCAGGTGCCATAAACCGTATTGGGGTTGTAGGTTGGCACATACACCACCTTCGGATCGGTAGATTCAATCTTGATGATTTCTGTGGTGGGCGCAGGCTCGACCACCGTGGTGGTTTTCGTCGTTGACGTGGCGGTGGAAGTCGCCGGTGGCGGCGTCGCTTTGGTTGTGGTCACCTTCTGCTGCGGCGACGATTTTAGCGTCCCGGTTTGCTGGGCGATGGCACGCAGTTTCTGCACCGAATTCATCACGTCCTGCGGCTGTGCGAGAAACGCGTTACCCAGGTCCTGCACCCACTGCGGATTTTCACCCATCAGCGACAGCAGCGCCGGGAAGGCGACCAGCGATTTCACGCTGGGGTCCCACGGCTGGTTCGCCACGGCCTGCACGGCGGCGTCACCCTGCATCGTTGGGTTATCCTGCGACCACTGGACGGCCTGCAGGACGTTGCTCGGGTAGGTTGACGCCATTAACACCTGCGACAGCAGGTTATCCGGATAAAGGGCGACGGGGGCGACCCACCGATCGATTTGCGCCGCCGTGTAGGTGGCCGCGACCGGTTGCGCCGTCGGAGCGGCGGACTCAACGGCAGCGGCGGTGGGTTGGGTGGCAGGAGCGGGCGCGGGCGGCGTTTCTGCGGCGCGGCTTGTCACGTACAGGGCCCCGGAGGCGGCTAATAGCCCGGCACTGCACACCAGGGCAATCACGTGGGGTTTCAAAGGTCGTATCATGTTAGCTCCCGGCGCTATAGTTTGGCCCGTTTCCACTGAGTATCGCCGAAAATAGCGCTCGCGACGGAGTATAAGCCGGTCTATTTTTGATTTTTGATGATTGTTGGGATTTTGCTCAGTTATGTGTAACAGAATTAAATTTATATCCCGGGAAATGTACGTAAAGCCTGTAAAATCCTGCCCTTAACGATTCAGCTAAATTTTAATGTTGCTTTTTTGTAAACAGATTAACACCTCGCCAAAATCCTGCTATGCTGCCGACGCGGTATCGGGCATTTACCCTACAAACTGCTGTCTCACAGGAGCGTGAAGAGAATCGCCTACCGCATTTTACAATGAGAGCGAGGAGAACCGTCGTGCTAGAAGAATACCGTAAGCACGTAGCTGAGCGTGCAGCCGTTGGGATTGTTGCCAAACCCTTAGATGCAACCCAAATGGCCGCGCTGGTAGAACTGCTGAAGAGCCCGCCTGCGGGTGAAGAAGAATTCCTGTTAGACCTGTTAATCAACCGTGTACCGCCGGGCGTCGACGAAGCCGCCTATGTTAAAGCCGGATTCCTTGCCGCTATCGCCAAAGGCGAAGCGACCTCCCCACTGGTTACCCCTGAAAAAGCCGTTGAACTGCTGGGCACCATGCAGGGCGGTTACAACATTCACCCGCTGATTGATGCTCTGGACGATGCTAAACTGGCGCCGATCGCCGCCAAAGCGCTGTCCCATACCCTGCTGATGTTCGATAACTTCTACGACGTAGAAGAGAAAGCCAAAGCGGGTAACGAGTACGCTAAACAGGTCATGAAATCCTGGGCTGACGCCGAGTGGTTCCTGAATCGTCCGCAGCTGGCTGAGAAAATCACCGTCACCGTATTCAAGGTTACCGGCGAAACCAACACCGATGACCTGTCTCCGGCCCCCGATGCCTGGTCCCGTCCGGATATCCCGCTGCACGCGCTGGCGATGCTGAAAAACGCCCGCGAAGGTATCGAGCCGGATCAGCCGGGTTCCGTTGGCCCGATTAAGCAAATTGAAGCGCTTCAGCAAAAAGGTTTCCCGCTGGCCTACGTCGGTGACGTAGTTGGTACAGGCTCTTCGCGTAAATCCGCCACCAACTCGGTGCTGTGGTTTATGGGTGACGATATCCCGAACGTGCCGAACAAGCGCGGCGGCGGTCTCTGCCTGGGCGGCAAAATTGCACCTATCTTCTTCAATACCATGGAAGATGCCGGCGCGCTGCCAATTGAAGTGGACGTCAACAACCTGAATATGGGCGACGTGATTGACGTTTACCCGTTCAAAGGCGAAGTGCGTAACCACGAAACCAACGAACTGCTGGCAAGCTTCGAGCTGAAAACCGATGTGCTGGTTGATGAAGTCCGCGCCGGCGGCCGTATTCCGCTGATCATCGGTCGCGGCCTGACCACGAAAGCGCGTGAAGCGCTGGGTCTGCCGCACAGCGACGTATTCCGTCAGGCAAAAGACGTGGCGGAAAGCAGCCGCGGCTACTCGCTGGCGCAGAAAATGGTTGGCCGCGCCTGCGGCGTTGCCGGTGTTCGTCCGGGCGCTTACTGTGAACCGAAGATGACCTCCGTCGGTTCCCAGGATACCACCGGTCCGATGACGCGTGATGAACTGAAAGACCTGGCGTGCCTTGGTTTCTCCGCCGATCTGGTGATGCAGTCCTTCTGCCACACCGCGGCCTATCCGAAGCCGGTTGACGTCACCACGCACCATACGCTGCCAGACTTCATTATGAACCGTGGCGGTGTCTCTCTGCGTCCGGGCGATGGCGTTATCCACTCCTGGCTGAACCGTATGCTGCTGCCGGATACCGTCGGTACCGGTGGTGACTCTCATACCCGCTTCCCGATTGGTATCTCCTTCCCGGCAGGTTCTGGTCTGGTGGCCTTTGCCGCCGCGACCGGCGTCATGCCGCTGGATATGCCGGAATCGGTGCTGGTTCGCTTCAAAGGCAAGATGCAGCCGGGGATCACCCTGCGCGATCTGGTCCATGCGATCCCGCTGTACGCGATTAAGCAGGGGCTGCTGACCGTTGAGAAGAAAGGGAAGAAAAACATCTTCTCTGGACGCATTCTGGAAATTGAAGGTCTGCCGGATCTGAAAGTTGAGCAGGCGTTTGAGCTGACCGATGCGTCCGCAGAGCGTTCTGCTGCCGGCTGTACCATTAAGCTGAATCAGGAACCGATCGTCGAGTATCTGAACTCCAACATCGTCCTGCTGAAGTGGATGATCGCAGAAGGCTACGGCGATCGTCGTACGCTGGAGCGTCGCATCCAGGGGATGGAAAAATGGCTGGCGGATCCGCAGCTGCTGGAAGCCGATGCCGATGCCGAGTATGCCGCGGTGATCGATATCGATCTGGCGGATATCAAAGAGCCTATCCTGTGTGCTCCGAACGATCCGGACGATGCGCGTCTGCTGTCCGATGTGCAGGGTGAGAAGATTGACGAAGTCTTCATCGGTTCCTGCATGACCAACATTGGTCACTTCCGTGCGGCGGGTAAACTGCTGGACAGCCACAAAGGCCAGCTGCCGACTCGTCTGTGGGTGGCTCCGCCAACTCGTATGGATGCGGCGCAGCTGACTGAAGAAGGCTACTACAGCGTGTTTGGTAAGAGCGGCGCGCGCATTGAAATCCCTGGCTGTTCCCTGTGTATGGGTAACCAGGCGCGCGTGGCGGACGGTGCGACGGTGGTGTCCACTTCAACCCGTAACTTCCCGAACCGTTTAGGCACCGGCGCTAACGTCTATCTGGCCTCTGCGGAGCTGGCTGCGGTCGCTTCCCTGCTCGGCAAACTGCCGACGCCGGAAGAGTACCAGACCTTCGTCGCTCAGGTGGATAAGACTGCGGCGGATACCTATCGCTACCTGAACTTCAACCAGCTGGAACAGTACACTGATAAAGCTGACGGTGTGATTTTCCAGACCGCGGTATAAGCGAATCTTGCTGCTCAAAGCCACTCTTCGGAGTGGCTTTTTTTATTGCTGCGCTAAACGTACTCCGATAACCATCGGCATCTGGTAAAGGCGCAAGGGATTTGACGCCGACAGACCGGCAGCTGGCAAAGAATGGTGGAATAATGCCCGCCAGTTGGCGGCAAGACGACCGGTTAACCAACTGAGGCGCTTTTATTTACTGTTGCTCTATCTGGTCCACTTTTTTTCTGCCCGGGGGCTGCGATAATTACCCTATGGGTACAATGTAGCGGTGACGCATTGCCCTTGCAGAGGAAGACACTATGGATTACGAGTTTCTGCGCGATATTACCGGAGTGGTAAAGGTGCGAATGTCGATGGGCCACGAGGTGGTGGGGCACTGGTTTAACGAAGAGGTGAAAGATAACCTCGCCCTGCTGGATGAAGTGGAACAGGCCGCGCGCACCGTAAAAGGCAGCGAGCGTTCCTGGCAGCGTGCCGGACATGAATACACGCTATGGCTGGATGGCGAAGAGGTGATGATTCGCGCCAACCAGCTGGAGATTTCAGGTGATGAAATCGAGGAGGGGATGAGCTACTACGACGAAGAAAGCCTCTCTCTGTGCGGCGTTGAGGATTTTTTACAGGTAGTGGCCGCGTACCGCGAGTTTGTCAGCAAAGCGTAACCCCCTTCATGCATTCACGCCGGGAGCCGAACTCCCGGCTTTTTTTTGCCCTGAATGATTAATTGATTTTATTTAATCATTTTAAAACTGTGATCGCGCGTGTTTATCGTTTGTTGTTGATTAAATATAATCAATGTGATTTCATTTAATCATATTAATGACAGGCGGCACGACATGAACATCAAAAAAGCAATAGAGCGAGTACCCGGAGGCATGATGGTTGTGCCACTGGTCATCGGTGCGGTCATAAATACGTTTGCACCTCATGCGCTGGAGGTCGGCGGGTTTACAACCGCGCTCTTTAAGAACGGTGCAGCACCGCTGATTGGCGCATTTTTGCTGTGTATGGGGGCGGGGATTAGCATCAAAGCCGCTCCTCAGGCGTTGTTACAGGGGGGGACTATCACGCTGACCAAACTCCTTATCGCCATCGCGCTAGGGCTGGGGGTTGAACATCTTTTCGGCGCCGAGGGGATCTTCGGTTTGAGCGGCCTGGCGATTATTGCCGCCATGAGCAATTCCAACGGCGGGCTTTATGCGGCGCTGGTTGGGGAGTTTGGCAATGAACGTGATGTCGGCGCTATCTCTATTTTGTCACTGAACGATGGTCCTTTCTTCACCATGATCGCGCTGGGGGCGGCAGGTATGGCCAACATTCCGATCATGGCACTCGTTGCGGTACTGATTCCTCTGATTGTTGGCATGATCCTTGGCAACCTTGACGTGCACATGCGCGACTTCCTGACGAAAGGCGGACCGCTGCTCATTCCATTTTTTGCTTTTGCTCTGGGGGCTGGTATCAATCTGGAAATGTTGCTCCAGGGCGGGCTGGCGGGCATTCTCCTCGGCATTCTGACCACCTTTATTGGCGGATTTTTTAATATTCGCGCCGATCGGCTGGTCGGAGGAAGTGGTATCGCTGGCGCTGCAGCATCCAGCACGGCCGGTAACGCGGTGGCTACACCGCTGGCGATTGCCCAGGCCGATCCTTCGCTGGCATCCGTCGCTGCCGCGGCGGCCCCGCTCATAGCGGCCTCGGTTATCACGACCGCAATCCTGACGCCGATACTGACTTCCTGGGTGGCAAAAAGGCAGGTGCGTCAGCTTCCGGAGGAAAAGAACACATGAAAATGATCGTGATTGCCGATGATTTTACGGGATCGAATGATACCGGGGTACAGCTGGCGAAAAAAGGCGCACGAACGGAAGTGATGCTCAGTACCTCGCAGAAGCCTTCACGTCGCGCCGATGTGCTTATCATCAATACCGAGAGCCGGGCTGTTTCCGCAGAGCTGGCCGCAAAGGCCGTGCGTCGCGCACTCGCGCCGTGGTGTGAAACGATAGCCCCGCCGCTGGTGTACAAAAAAATTGATTCTACCTTTCGTGGTAACGTCGGGGCTGAAGTTGTGGCGGCGATGCAAGCCAGCGGTAGTCGCATGGCGGTGATTGCCGCGGCTATTCCTTCCGCCGGCCGCACTACGCAGAACGGCCTGTGTCTGGTCAACGGTGTTCCGCTTCTGGAGACCGAATTTGCCAGCGATCCGAAAACGCCAGTTACGTCGTCCCGAATTGCTGAACTGATCGCGCTGCAAAGCGGTATTCCTGTTTACGAAGTTCATCTGGATGAGGTCCGACACGGAGGACTCAGCGCCGTTTTGAGCGCCCTGGACGCCGAAGGCGAGTGCATGGTGGTCGTTGATGCCGTTGAGGATCGCGATCTGATGCTGATCGCTCAGGCTCTCGGGGAACAAGAACGGCTTCCGCTGATGGTCGGAGCGGCGGGCCTTGCAAATGCCTTGCCTGTCAGCTTCTTTATGCAAGAGCAGCAGACTCTGCCTGTGCTGGTGGTGGCAGGCTCAATGAGTGAGGCCACGCGCCGACAGGTGGATCGTGCGCTTTACGAAGGGAGAGCAGAGGTGGTGGATATCGACGCCTCCCGCCTGATCTCTTCCTCATATGCCCTGGAGATAGCCTCGGTGGCAGAGCAAGCCTGCGCCCAGCTCGGTCGCCAGCATCATACGATCTTGCGTACCAGTCGCAGCGCGGAAGATCGACATCTGATCGAGAGTTTGTGTGGTTCCGCCGCGATAAGTCGCCAGCAACTGGGGGAGATGCTAAGCCAACGGATCGGGGCGATCACATTGCAGATCCTCGGGCAGGCGCGAGTCGGCGGCCTGTTTCTGACTGGGGGCGACATCGCCACTGCGGTGGCCAACGCGTTGGGCGCGGAGGGATATCGGATTCAGAGTGAGGTTGCGCCCTGCATTCCTTGCGGGACATTTATCAACAGCGAACTGGATGATTTGCCGGTGATCACTAAGGCCGGGGGATTTGGATCGGACAGCACGCTGTGCGATGCGCTTTATTATATTGAGGAGATGTATAGTGGGCATTAAGACTATTGCTATCACGATGGGCGATCCCGCGGGGATTGGGCCAGAAATTATTGTTAAAGCCCTCGCGGAAGATTCACTGAACGGTACGCCTGTGGTGGTGGTCGGTTGTCTGCAAACCCTGAAGCGGTTGCAGGAAAAAGGTCTGGCAGCGGATGTCGAGTTTCGCGCTATCAACGAGGTGGCCGCTGCGCGCTTTACGCCCGGAGTAATCCATGTGATTGATGAGCCGCTGGCGGATCCACAGGCGCTGGTGCCGGGAAAAGTTCAGGCCCAGGCGGGCGATCTGGCCTATCGTTGTGTCAAGCGGGCGACGGCGCTGGCGTTGAAAGGTGACGTTCAGGCGATCGCCACGGCGCCTCTGAACAAAGAAGCATTGCATCTCGCCGGACATAACTATCCCGGGCATACCGAACTGCTGGCGACGCTGACCGAAAGCCGCGATTATGCCATGGTGCTGTTCACGGAGAAGCTGAAAGTTATCCATGTGTCGACGCATATCGCCCTACGCACATTCCTGGACACCCTGAATACGTCCCGCGTCGAAACCGTTATCGCGATTGCAGATACTTTTCTCAAGCGCGTCGGCTATGCGAAACCGCGCATTGCCGTCGCCGGAGTCAATCCTCATGCGGGTGAGAATGGCCTGTTTGGTGATGAAGAAAGCCGGTTTCTGGTGCCGGCCATTGCCAGCGCAAAGGCCAAAGGGATAGCGGTTTACGGCCCTTGCCCTCCGGATACGATTTTTCTTCAGGCCTATGAAGGGCAATACGATATGGTGGTCGCCATGTACCACGATCAGGGACATATTCCATTGAAATTATTAGGTTTCTATGATGGCGTTAATATTACTGCCGGGCTGCCGTTTATCCGGACGTCAGCCGATCACGGGACCGCTTTTGATATCGCCTGGACGGGAAAAGCAAAATCTGAGAGCATGGCTATATCGATAAAACTGGCAATGCAACTGGCGTAATTCCCTGTTATGAAAGGACAACACCGTCTGGATAAAATAGTGGCGTATCTGAAAAACCATACGCTGGTTACGGTAGAGCAACTGGTTGAGGCGGTGGATGCATCCCCGGCCACTATCCGACGTGACTTGATCAAACTGGATGAACAGGGCGTTATCAGTCGAAGCCATGGCGGCGTAGCGTTACGCCGCTTTGAACCTGTACAGCCCACTACGAATGAAAAGCAGCTGCGATCGCCTGCCGAAAAAAGAGCCATTGCGCGCTATGCTGCCTCTCTGGTACATCCTGGGGATGCGGTGGTTCTGGATGCCGGGACGACCATGCTGGAGCTGGCAAAGTGCTTAACCCATCTGCCGCTGCGGGTTATAACCGTCGACTTGCATATTGCCCTGTTTTTATCCGAATTCAGACAAATTGAAGTGACCATCGTCGGCGGACGAATTGATGACAGCAGTCAGTCTTGCATTGGTGAGTATGGCCGCAAAATGTTGCGTAGCGTTTTCCCGACTATTGCCTTTATGAGCTGTAACTCGTGGAGTGCGGAAACCGGAGTGACTACACCGACGGAAGAGAAGGCTGGATTGAAGCAGGAAATCATTGCCAACGCCCAGCGTAAAGTGTTGCTGGCCGACAGCAGCAAGTATGGCGCACATTCATTATTTACCGTGGCGCCGCTTGCCGATTTTAGCGAAGTGGTGACCGACGTTAATCTCTCGCAGGCGGTTCAGAACGCGCTCAAAGAGCAGAATGTTACCCTCAAACTGGTTCAGCCCGAGTAACGGCGCCCGCAGGCGCCGTCAGATGTTCAGATGGAAGGGATATTTCTGGCGTAGTAAATTTCCCGCATCTCTTTCCACAGGAGGTCGGTGATGGACTTGCGCTCTGCGGCGCTGAGATCTTCGGGTCTGGTGTGGAACATGTAGTGCTTCAGATCGAACTCTTTCAGCAGCATCTTGGTGTGGAAGATATTTTCCTGGTAGACATTGACGTCCACCATGTCATACAGCGCTTTCATGTCCTCGGACATAAAGTTCTGAATTGAATTGATTTCATGGTCAATGAAGTGCTTCATGCCATTGATATCACGGGTAAAACCGCGGACGCGATAATCAATAGTGACAATGTCAGATTCCAGCTGGTGGATAAGATAATTCAACGCGTTAAGCGGTGAGATAACCCCACAGGTGGAGACTTCGATGTCGGCACGGAAGGTGCACAGTCCGCCCTCCGGATGGCTTTCCGGGTAGGTATGCACGCAGATATGGCTTTTGTCGAGATGGGCGACGACGGCTTCCGGGAGCGGGCCCGGGTGTTCGGTCTGGTCGATAAGCTGTGGGTCAACGGGTTCTTCACTGACCAGAATCGTCACGCTGGCGCCCTGAGGTTCATAATCCTGGCGAGCAATGTTCAGAATGTTGGCGCCGATGATTGAGCAGGTCTCTGACAAAATCTCGGTCAGACGGTTGGCGTTATAGAGTTCATCGATATAGGCGATGTAGCCATCGCGCTCCTCTGCCGTTTTGACATAGCAGATATCGTAAATACAAAAACTCAGGCTCTTGGTCAGGTTGTTAAAGCCATGCAGCTTCAGTTTTTTCAATTTAGTTCACCCCCTTACTGAAGATCGCTGGCGGACAGCGCATCCTGTAAATATTGCGGTAGGGCAAATGCCGCCTTGTGAATAGCCGGATTATAGTAACGGCACTTCAGGTTCGCTTTGTGAAAACGCGCCTGGATAATTTCATTGGACAGGTCGCGCAGGGCATCATTATCGGTCGCCCACGCGAAGGTCATAATGCCGCCATAATAGGTCGGAATCGCGGCCTGGTAGAAGCTGACATCGCTGAAATAGTGGCCGAGCTTGCGGTGGCTATCGATCGCTTCATCCTGCTGCAGAAAGCAGACCCCGTTTTGGGCCACAAAAATGCCGCCGGGATTCAGGCAACGTTTGCAGCCTTCGTAAAAGGCCGAGGTGAACAGGCTCTCGCCGGGACCAATAGGGTCGGTGCAGTCGGAGATGATCACATCAAACGTTTGCGTCGTCTGGTTAACAAAATTGACGCCATCGTCAATCACCAGCGTAAAGCGCGGATCGTCATAGGCGCCGGCGTTGTGATTTGGCAGATACTGGCGGCAGAATGAGACCACGCCAGCGTCGATTTCGACCATGGTGATGGTTTCGATGGTGCTGTGACGAGAGACTTCTCGCAGCATCGCGCCGTCGCCGCCGCCGATAATCAGCACATGTTTCGCCTGGCCGTGGGCCATCAGCGGCACATGGGTCATCATCTCATGATAGATAAACTCATCGCGTTCGGTGGTTTGGACCACGCCGTCCAGCGCCATCACGCGGCCAAAGGCGGCGTTCTCAAAAATGATCAAATCCTGGTGATCGGTCTTTTCGTGATACAGCACATTATCAACCGCAAAATACTGACCAAAATGGTCGTGCAGCGTTTCATGCCACAGATTGTTATCAGCCACGGGCGGATTCCTCCATTGTGAACGTCCGGTTCACTCGAAAAAACGAGCGCAACATCATAGCCAACTATAGATGATGATGCACGGTGGATATTTCAGCAATTCGCATGGCGCAGGGCTGAATGGCAGGAATATTGCCGGGCTGCGGGATGGGGAGACCAGGCCACCTTGTACAGGCGGCGGGATGGCGTCCGGGCCGGCGGGTGGACTATTTAACGTAAGCGAGCAGGCTCAACGAATCGCGGGCCAGCGCTTTGCATTTTTTGGTCGTGGGGATTTTGATACCGCTGAGATCGCGGTAGCTGTCTTCACCGAGCGCCTTCATATTGAAGCTGTCGTAGTTGCTCAGATCCCATTGGTTCTGTTGAGCAAAAAAGACCAGCGCGCGACGAATTTGGGTATTCGGCAGATTCTGGTAACCGCAGTCGTTTTTCAGGAAGACAAATACCGCCGTTAAATCAGCCATATCTTCCGCTTCGGACTCGCTTAACGCATAGCTATTGGCGGACAGAGCAAGCAGGCTGCCGAGCACTATTGTTCTGAAAAGCGTCTTCATTTTCTCTACCATTGAATCACGGACGCTCAAAGTTAGCATACTTCTTTACACTACGTAGAGCTTTATTCTTACTCTTCTGCTTGACCTTCCTGTTGGTGGAAGGTTTAAGCTCAAAAGTTCACCAGCAGAATAAAAAGGATGTGAAAATGCAACGTCGTGAATTTATCAAATTAACCGCGGCGGCCGGCGTATTTAGCGCGCTGCCGCTCTGGAGCCGTTCGGTTTTCGCCGCCAGCCGTCCGGCCCTGCCGGTGCCCGATCTTCTGACCGCCGACGCACGTAATCGCATCACATTAACCATCCAGACCGGAAAAACGCAGTTTGGTCCGCATCAGGCGACCACCTGGGGTTACAACGGAAACCTGCTGGGGCCGGCGCTGAAGCTCAAAAAAGGGGAGGCGGTGACCGTGGATATTCACAACCGCCTGGCCGAAGAGACGACCGTACACTGGCATGGGCTGGAGGTGCCGGGTGAGGTCGACGGCGGTCCGCAGGGGATCATTGCGCCTGGCGCCTCCCGCAGCGTGAACTTTACCCCCAGCCAGCGGGCCGCGACTTGCTGGTTCCACCCGCACCAGCATGGAAAAACCGGTCGTCAGGTGGCGATGGGGCTGGCGGGACTGGTACTGATTTCTGATGAAGAAAGCGAGCAGCTGCTGTTGCCGAAGCAGTGGGGGATCGATGACGTACCGGTGATTGTGCAGGATAAGCGCTTTACCGCTGCCGGGGAGATCGATTATCAGCTCGACATCATGAGCGCGGCGGTCGGCTGGTTTGGCGATACCTTGCTGGCAAACGGGGCACTTTACCCGGAACACGCCGCGCCGCGCGGCTGGCTGCGTTTGCGTTTACTCAACGGTTGTAACGCCCGCTCGCTGAATTTCTCCACCAGCGATAACCGGCCGATGTACGTTATCGCCAGCGACGGTGGACTGCTTGCCGAGCCGGTGAAGGTGAATGAACTGCCGATGTTAATGGGCGAGCGCTTTGAAGTGCTGATCGATACCCGCGACGGTAAAGCTTTCGATCTGATCACGCTGCCGGTGAGCCAGATGGGGATGGCGATCGCGCCGTTCGATAAGCCGCAGCCGGTCTTGCGCATCCAGCCGCTGACTATCCAGGCCTCCGGCAAACTGCCGGATTCTTTGGTCAGTATGCCGGCGCTGCCGTCGCTGGAAGGGCTGACTCAGCGCACGCTCCAGCTGTCGATGGATCCGATGCTGGATATGATGGGAATGCAGGCGCTGATGCAAAAATATGGTAACCAGGCGATGTCCGGCATGAACCACGGCAGCATGATGGATCACGGCAATATGGGCCATTCCATGATGGGCAATATGAGCGACAAGGGTCAGATGAATCATGGCGATATGGGGAACATGAACCACGGCGGCATGGGGCAGATGAACCACGGCGCTGACGGTTTCGATTTCCATAATGCTAACCGGATCAATGGCAAAGCCTTTGATATGAATCTGCCGATGTTTGCCGCAGCAAAAGGGCAATATGAGCGCTGGGTGATTTCCGGCAAAGGCGACATGATGCTGCACCCGTTCCATATTCACGGTACCCAGTTCCGTATCCTGTCGGAGAATGGCGCTGCGCCTGCCGCGCATCGTTCAGGCTGGAAAGATACCGTACGGGTTGAGGGTGGCGTCAGTGAAGTGCTGGTGAAGTTCGATCACGAGGCGTCGAAAGAGCATGCCTATATGGCGCACTGCCACCTGCTGGAACATGAAGATACCGGCATGATGCTCGGCTTTACGGTCTAGTTTTCCCCTCGCCGGGGAGATTGTGCTCGCGTAAAAAAGGCCCGGTGTTCACCGGGCCTTCTGTTTTGTTACTGCGTTTTTACTCAGGGCTTATTTCGCTTCATCAGGCAGCGCATAGGCGACGATATAGTCGCCCATCTTCGTGCCAAACGAGCCGTGGCCGCCAGCGGCGATGACCACATACTGTTTGCCATTCACTTCATAGGTCATTGGCGTAGCCTGGCCGCCTGCCGGCAGACGGGCCTGCCACAGTTTTTCACCATTACTCATGTTGTATGCGCGCAGGTAGTTATCGGCGGTAGCGCCAATAAACAGCACGTTGCCCGCGGTGGAGATTGGGCCGCCCAGCATCGGCATACCCAGGTTAAACGGCAGCTGGATCGGCATCGGGAACGGCAGGCTATCCTGCGGCGTACCGATACGTTTTTTCCATACCACTTCGTTGGTTTTCAGATCCAGCGCGGAGATGTAACCCCAGGCCGGCTGTTTGCACGGCAGGCCAAACGGCGACAGGAAGGCGTTGAGGGTCACGCCGAACGGTACGCCATACTGCGGCTGGATACCGGATTCGGTACCGGAACCTTTCGCATCTTTCGGCGGTTCCATCGGGTTGCCCGGGCCGCGCGGGATCAGTTTCGATACGAACGGCAGCGCCATCGGGTTGGCAATCGCCACCTGACGGTTCGGGTCGACGGAAATCCCGCCCCACTCAAACATCCCCAGGTTACCCGGGAAGACCAGAGTGCCCTGCTCTGACGGCGGAGTGAAGATGCCTTCATAACGCAGCTGATGGAAGATAACGCGGCACACCAGCTGATCGAACATGGTGGCGCCCCACATATCCGCGCCGGTCAAATCTTTCTTCGGACGGAAGCTCAGGTCGGAGAATGGCTGAGTTTTAGAGACATAATCGCCTTTGGCTGCGCCCTGAGGAACCGGTTTTTCCGGTGCCGGGACGACCAGTTCGCCGTTACGACGGTCAAGGACGAAGATATTCCCGGTTTTGGCCGGTGCGTAGATGACCGGAACGGTTTTGCCGTTAACGTCGATATCCGCCAGCGTAGGCTGAGACGGCATATCCATGTCCCACAGATCGTGGTGAACGGTCTGATAGCTCCATACCAGTTTACCGGTGGTGGCGTTCAGCGCCACGATCGAGCTGGCGTAGCGTTCCTGTTCCGGCGTGCGGTTGCCGCCCCAGATATCCGGAGTGGTCACGCCCATCGGCAGGTACACGAGGTCCAGCTTCGCATCATAGGCCGCCGGCGCCCAGGAGTTAGGGGAGTTCAGCGTGAAGTGATGTTCATCGTCCGGAATGGCGTTCGGATCTTTCGCGCCCGGATCGAACACCCACAGCAGTTTACCGGTGTTGACATCAAAGCCACGAATGACGCCTGACGGCTCGCGGGTAGAGAAGTTATCGGTGACCGCACCGGCGATGATAATGGTGGTGTCGGTAATAATCGGCGGCGATGTCGGTTCATACATCCCCGGCGTGGTAACCGGCATATTGGTCTGCAGATTGAGAATCCCTTTGTTGGCAAAGGATTCGCACAGCTGGCCGTTGTCGGCATTAATGGCGAACAGGCGGCCATCGTTGACCGGCAGAATAATCCGGCGCGGGCAGTTGGCGACGACGTCAGCCGGCGCGTTATCCGCTTTCGCTTCGTGGTAAGAGACGCCGCGGCAGGTGACGTGCTGGAAGGACGGATCCGCATTCAGTTGTGGATCAAAGTGCCATTTTTCTTTCCCGGTAGCCGCATCAAGGGCGAACAGACGCTGGTGGGCGGTACACAGGTACAGCATATTGCCGACTTTAATCGGCGTCACTTCGTTGGTGATTTCACCCGGATCGTTCGGCTGCTTCAGGTCGCCGGTGCGGAACACCCAGGCTTCCTTCAGGTTTTTCACGTTATCGGCATTGATTTGCTTCAGCGGTGAATAACGTTGGCCTTCCTGGTTACGGCCGTACGCCGGCCAGTCGCCATCGGCTACCGCGGAGATCGGCGCCGCCGGCGTCGCATCGGCATTCAGGGTACCGTTCACTTCCTGCGGATCATGAAAACCGGCCCAGGTCAGGATACCGCCGCTGATCAGCAGGGCAACGACCAGACCGGCGACCGCGCCGCCCGATGGGATCGGCAGACGACGCCAGACAAAAGGCAAAATGAGCCAGATGCCGAAGAAGACCAGAATATCGCTACGCGGCGTCAGCGCCCAGAAGTCAAAGCCGACTTCCCAGACGCCCCAGATCATGGTGGCGAGCAGCAGTGCGGCATAGAGCCACAGCGCTGAACGTTTGCCGCGCCACAACATTACGGTGACGCCCAGCATGACCAGGCCCGCAATAGGGTAATACCAGGAGCCGCCAATGGCTGCCAGCCATACCCCACCAATAAGAAGATACAGGCCGCAGAACGCTGCAAAGAGAGCTGTCAGCGTCACGAGAAGCCGTGATTGTTGAGACTTTGTTTCTGCCATAGAAAGACACTCGTTGTTTGTTAATTTTTTAATTGCAATTAATTATAGGATTTAACAAGTGTGATCGGAATCACAAAATGGGCTTTATTATTCCCTGCATCGCATATTTCTTTTTACTGGTATACTGCATAGCTTGCCGGTCAATGTCGGTGCATTCGCAGCGGTGTTGATGATTTATCTTAAGAATCAAATGGTTAGTTTAATGAAACATACTGTAGAAGTGATGATCCCGGAAGCCGAGATCAAAGCGCGTATCGCCGAACTGGGTCGTCAAATCAACGAATGCTACAAAGACAGCGGCAGCGAAATGGTGCTGGTGGGGCTGCTGCGCGGCTCATTTATGTTTATGGCCGATCTGTGTCGTGAAGTGCAGGTGCCGCATGAAGTCGATTTTATGACCGCCTCCAGCTACGGCAGCGGCATGTCGACGACCCGTGACGTTAAAATCCTCAAAGATCTGGATGAAGACATTCGCGGTAAAGACGTCTTGATTGTGGAAGACATTATCGATTCCGGCAACACGCTGTCTAAAGTGCGTGAAATTCTCAGCCTGCGTGAGCCGAAATCTCTGGCGATTTGTACGCTGCTGGACAAGCCGAGCCGTCGTGAAGTGAACGTGCCGGTAGAGTTTGTTGGCTTTGCTATCCCGGATGAGTTCGTGGTCGGCTACGGGATTGATTACGCTCAGCGCTATCGCCATCTGCCGTACGTCGGCAAAGTGGTGCTGCTGGACGAGTAAGGTTTTATGCAACCCCGGACGATGGCGCACTGCGCTGCCGGGGTTTTCTGAAGCGGGCGGGTTACTTGTGGTTGATGTGTTTGCTCTTGAGGTTGGAAATTCCCTGACGGTAGCGCTGTTCAAGGGTTTCGCGGCTGACGGCAGTCACATCAAGATCGCGTAACAGCCCGTCATGGATACCGTAGGCCCAGCCGTGGATGGTGACCTTCTGCCCCCGCTTCCACGCCGACTGCATAATGGTCGAGTGGCCCAGGTTATAAACCTGCTCCATCACGTTCAGTTCACATAACGTATCCAGCCGGCGCTCTTCGGGCATTTCGCCCAGCAGCGAGCTGTGTTTGAACCAGATATCGCGAATATGCAGCAGCCAGTTGTCGATAAGCCCCAGCTCGGTGTTTTCGACCGCCGCCTGCACGCCGCCGCAGCCGTAGTGGCCGCAGATGATGATATGCTCGACTTCCAGCACGTCGACGGCATACTGCACCACGGAAAGACAGTTCAGGTCGGTATGAATCACCAGATTGGCTACGTTACGATGGACAAACAGTTCACCGGGCTCAAGGCCGGTTAAGCGTTCCGCAGGAACACGGCTATCAGAACATCCAATCCACAGAAAGCGTGGCTTCTGCGCTTGCGACAATGTCGCGAAAAAGCCGGGGTCTTCTTCCACCAGCATTTTTGACCATAGTGCATTATTGCTGATGAGTGTATCTATATCATTCATGGACGTTTACGGCCTGTAACCAAGTAAGTGCGTTGGGCTAATATAGGTTAACCTCACTTTATTTAAAACAACCCATCGCGTGTCATGACACGAGAAGAGATATTTAATGACCATTGCTCTGGAATTAAAACAGCTCACCAAGACCTACCCCGGTGGGGTTCAGGCGCTTCGGGGAATCGATCTGCAGGTGGAAGCAGGGGACTTTTATGCGCTGCTCGGCCCTAATGGGGCGGGGAAATCCACCACGATTGGCATTATCAGTTCGCTGGTGAATAAAACCTCCGGCGAGGTCAACGTCTTTGGCTACGACCTGCAAAAGGACGTGGTAAATGCCAAGCGTCAGCTCGGACTGGTGCCGCAGGAGTTCAACTTCAACCCGTTTGAAACCGTCCAGCAGATCGTCGTTCACCAGGCCGGCTACTACGGCGTTGAGCATAAAGAAGCGCTTCTGCGCAGCGAAAAGTACTTAAAACAGCTCGATCTGTGGGAAAAGCGCAACGAACGCGCACGGATGCTCTCCGGCGGGATGAAGCGACGCCTGATGATTGCCCGCGCGTTGATGCATGAACCCAAACTGTTGATCCTTGATGAACCTACTGCGGGGGTGGATATCGAACTTCGCCGCTCGATGTGGGGTTTTCTCAAGGATTTGAACGATAAAGGCACCACCATCATCCTGACCACTCACTACCTGGAAGAGGCGGAGATGCTGTGCCGCAATATCGGGATTATTCAACGGGGAGAGCTGGTGGAAAACACCTCAATGAAGGCGCTGCTTGCCAAGTTGAAATCAGAAACGTTCATCCTCGATCTGGCGCCGAAAAGCCCGCTGCCGACGCTGGAAGGTTATCAGTATCGGCTGGTGGATACCTCCACGCTGGAAGTCGAAGTGCTGCGCGAGCAGGGGATTAACAGCGTATTTGCCCAGCTGAGTGCTCAGGGTGTTCAGGTGTTAAGTATGCGTAACAAAGCCAACCGGCTGGAAGAGCTGTTTGTCACGCTGGTGCATGACAGAAAAGGAGAATCAGCATGATGCAGCTTTATTGGGTCGCGCTGAAAAGCATCTGGGCCAAGGAAATTCACCGCTTTATGCGTATCTGGATCCAGACGCTGGTACCGCCGGTGATCACCATGACCCTCTATTTTGTCATCTTTGGCAATTTGATCGGCTCGCGGATCGGTGAAATGCATGGCTTTACCTATATGCAGTTTATTGTGCCGGGTCTGATCATGATGGCGGTGATCACCAACGCCTACGCCAACGTGGCCTCCTCGTTCTTCAGCGCGAAATTTCAGCGCAATATCGAAGAGCTGCTGGTGGCACCGGTGCCGACGCACGTGGTTATCGCCGGCTATGTTGGCGGCGGGGTCGCGCGCGGGCTGTGCGTAGGGATTCTGGTTACCGCGATATCGTTATTCTTCGTGCCGTTCCAGGTGCATTCCTGGCTATTCGTTGGACTGACGCTGATTCTGACCGCAGTCCTCTTCTCGCTGGCGGGTTTGCTGAACGCGGTTTTTGCCAAGACCTTTGATGATATCAGCCTGATCCCCACCTTCGTGCTGACGCCGCTGACTTACCTCGGCGGGGTGTTTTACTCCCTGACCCTGCTGCCGCCATTCTGGCAGGCGCTGTCGCACCTCAACCCGATTGTTTACATGATCAGCGGCTTCCGCTACGGATTCCTCGGCATCAACGATGTTCCGCTGGTTACAACCTTTGGCGTACTGGTGGTCTTTATTGTTCTGTTCTATGCGCTGTGCTGGTATCTGATCCAGCGTGGACGCGGTCTGCGCAGCTAACCGCGCGTCGGCAAATAGCGTCTGGCCTGAAGACCAGGCGCTATTTGCTAATCTTGACTGCCATCACTCATCTGCCTCATCCCCTTTGTTACAGTGTTTCTCTGCTAAGGAGGCTGTCTATGTTGGGTTGGGTGATTACCTGTCATGATGAGAAAGCGGAGGAGCTGCTGGATCGTCTGGAAAAAAAGTTTGGCCCGCTGGCGCAATGCCGGGCGGTAAATTACTGGCGTAACCTTAGCAGCAATATGTTGAGCCGGATGATGTGCGATGCGCTGCACGCCACGGACAGCGGCGATGGCGTGATTTTTTTGACCGACCACACCGGGGCACCTCCCTATCGCGTGGCGGCCCTGATGAGCCATAAACATACCCATTGTGAAGTGATCTCTGGTATCAGCTATCCATTACTTGAGCGGATGTATCTTCTGCGCGACACCCTGAGCAGCGAAGCGTTTCGCGACGCGATCGTGAGCAGTGGAGGCCCGGTCGTCAGCAGCCTCTGGCACCAACAGCAAAAAAATCCGCCTTTCCGCCTGCGCCATGATGCGTTCGGCAATTAAGCATTGGTATTGATGCCGCTTTTGTTACAATGGCGGCTGATTTCTCTAGCGGTCCGACCTGCATGTTTGCCCGAATTGTTGCCCTGTTCCTTTTGCTGACATCGCTCAGCGCTTCAGCCAGCCTGCTTAGCCAGCAGGGCACCCCCGCCCGCTATATGCAGACGACGGAAGATGCGGTTATCTGGGCGCAGGTCGGGAATGACGTGGTGAGCGTGGGGAACATTCGGGGCGGGCAAATTATCGCCGTGGTGCCGACGTCCGCCGATTATTACGAATTCAGCTTCGGTTTCGGCACCGGCTTTATCGATAAAGGCCACCTCGAACCGGTGCAGGGCAAGCAGCGGGTTGAAGACAACCTCGGCGATTTGCATAAACCGTTGAGTAACCAGAACCTGCTCACCTGGAAAGATACGCCGGTGTACGATGCGCCTTCCGTCGGCAGCGCGCCGTTTGGCACCCTGGCGAATAATCTGCGCTATCCCATTATCAGCAAGCTGAAAGACCGTCTCAACCAGACCTGGTTTCAAATTCGCATGGGTAACCGGCTGGCATGGGTCAGTAGCCTGGATGCTCAGGAAGATCGCGGTATCCCGATGCTGACCTACCATCACATTCTGCGCGATGAAGAGAACACCCGTTTTCGCCACACCTCTACCACGACTTCGGTACGCGCCTTCAGCAACCAGATGACCTGGCTCCGCGATCGGGGCTACACCACGCTGACGATGTATCAGCTGGAAGGCTATCTGCGTAATAAAATCAATCTGCCGGCCCGCTCGGTGGTGATTACCTTTGACGATGGTCTGAAGTCGGTTAACCGCTACGCGTACCCGATACTGAAGCAGTATGGCTTTCACGCGACGGCATTTATTATCTCATCGCGTATCAAACGTCACCCGCAGAAGTGGGAGCCGAAATCGCTGCAGTTTATGAGCGTTTCCGAGCTCAAGCAGATTCAGGACGTTTTTGATATACAGTCCCATACGCACTTCCTGCACCGGGTTGATGCCCAGCATCATCCGATTCTGTTAAGCCGCAGCTACCATAATGTGCTGTTCGATTTTGAGCGTTCGCGACGCGCGCTGGCCCAGTTTAATCCGCACGTGCTGTATCTCTCTTATCCGTTTGGCGGCTATAACGCGACGGCGGTCAGGGCGGCGAACGACGCCGGTTTTCATATGGCGGTGACCACGGTGAGAGGCAAGGTGAAGCCGGGCGATAACCCGTTCTTACTGAAAAGACTCTATATTCTGCGGACCGATTCGCTGGAGACGATGTCACGGCTGATCAGCAACCAGCCGCAGGGATAAATGGTGGCTGGTCCGGGGCTGAAAACTCGTACGGTAGCGGAAAATGCAAGCGCAAAGTTCTGGCTGCACGTACTCACGGAGCGGCAAAATAGCGCTAAGAATAAGATTCCATTGCCGGTGATGTGATATCAGATACCCTACAGGTGAGTTTCTGAGCAGGCTCTTTATTATATCATGCCATTAATAATCTTATTTATTTTTAGAATTTATTCGATAGCATAAAATCCATCTTTTATTTATGGTTATTCGATCTAATCATAGAAAAAGGATGTGCAGAATGGCAATTCCGGCTTATTTATGGATGAAAGATGATGGCGGTGCTGATATCAAAGGCGCGGTTGATGTTCAGGATCGTGAGGGGAGTATTGAAGTTCTCGGTTTTAGTCATGGTTTACATCTTCCCACCGATAACAGCACCGGTAAGATTTCGGGGACACGTTTACATTCACCATTAATATTTCAAAAAGAGTTTGATTCATCAAGTCCATATATTTATAAAGCCGTAGCAAAGGGGCAAACGCTGAAAAGCGTAGAAGTTAAATGGTATAAAATTAACGACTGTGGACAGGAACAAGAATACTTTAATATGTTACTTGAGAACGTTAAGGTCATCTCTATTTGTCCAATGATGCATGATTGTAAAAATCCGGCAACTGAAAAATATAATCACCTGGAAGCAGTTTCATTACGTTATGAAAAAATTACATGGAAACATTGTGATGGCAATATTCTCTTTTCTGACGCATGGAATGAGCGATGATTCGATGTACTTTCTGTCTCAACGGAAATCAGCTAAGTAACCTGAGTTGCCCGGGAATCGGTTTTTTCCCTGCCTATTCGGGTACCGGAACATCACGTAACGATCCTGATGCGGTGGCTGTACCCTCTATTGGACCATTACCGACTGGCCTGTACTATATCGTTACGCGTGGTACCGGAGGAGTCGTTACGATGGTCAGCGATTCTTTAGCATCGTTTATTTCTGGTTCGGATCGTTCAATATGGTTTGCGCTGTATCGACATGATTCACAGATTGATGATCATACTTTTATTGGTCATGTTCGAAGAGGAAACTTCAGACTTCATCCTGCCGGTTATCAAGGTATAAGTGAAGGTTGTATTACTCTACCCCGTTTATCTGATTTCATGTTGTTACGTGCTGCGTTGCTTAATACGCCCACAATACAGGTAACAGCGTCATTAACTGCTTTCGGTACCGTACAGGTGTACTAATGAAACCAATACAATACGTACTATTATGGTTTGGACAAGCATTACTGTTTACCGTTGTGTTTGTCCTGTTATACGTGCTGATACCAGAAATAAAGATGTACAAATTGATTACAGAATTAACAGGATTTATGTCCGATTTTACGTGGGATAAGTATTACTTTCTGTCGCTTTGTATTGCTTCACTGTTCATCGTAGCAATAGTGGTTTATATAACGGCTGCGATTAAAAGACGTTTATAAATAAACGGTGCCCCGTCTGGGCGGCGCACCGTCAGCGATTGGCTATCAGGCAACCTGTACCGGAATGGCTTTTGCCTGGCGCTTCATTTCGTTGTCGCCTTCGAAATAGGCCACTCTCGGCTGCCAGCGGCGGGCTTCTTCATCAGGCATGGTGACGAAGCTGGCAATAATCAGAATATCACCCACGCTGGCGCAGTGCGCGGCAGCGCCATTCACCGAAATAATTCGCGAGCCACGTTCGGCGAAATGGCATGATAGACGATCTAACATGGGTGGGAGAAGTACAGAGGGGACATTTTAGACTTCATCCAGCAGGTTATAAGGGAGTTAGTGAAGGTTGTATTACTCTACCCCGACTATCTGATTTTATGTTGTTACGTGCTGCATTACTTAATACGCCCACAATACAGGTAACAGCGTCATTAACTGCCTTCGGGACCGTACAGGTGTACTAATGAAACCGATACAATACGCGCTATTATGGATTGGCGAAGCATTACTATATACAGTAGTGTTCGTACTGATGTTTTTATTTATGCCGGAAGTCAAAACCTACTATCTGATCAGACGCTATACAGAAGTTATACCTGGTGATATATGGGATAAGTATTACTTTCTGTCGCTTTGTATTGCTTCACTGTTCATCGTAGCAATAGTGGTTTATATAACGGCTGCGATTAAAAGACGTTTATCTTGAGTATTCTGTTATAAATAAACGGTGCCCCGTCTGGGCGGCGCACCGTCAGCGATTGGCTATCAGGCAACCTGTACCGGAATGGCTTTTGCCTGGCGCTTCATTTCGTTGTCGCCTTCGAAATAGGCCACTTTCGGCTGCCAGCGGCGGGCTTCTTCATCAGGCATGGTGACGAAGCTGGCAATAATCAGAATGTCACCCACGCTGGCGCAGTGCGCGGCAGCGCCATTCACCGAAATGATTCGCGAGCCACGTTCGGCGGCAATGGCATAGGTGGAGAAACGGTTGCCGTTAGTCACGTTCCAGATGTGGATCGCTTCGTTTTCAAGAATACCGGACGCATCCAGAAAATCCTGGTCAATGGCGCAGGAACCTTCATAGTGCAGGTCGGCCTGCGTGACTTTAACGCGGTGGAGTTTGCCCTGCAGCATATTACGAATCATGATGTCTACCTTTCTTCCCGTCCTGCTTCAGAGTGCAGGGGCGTGGCGGGCGAGCGACTTTCCCCTGATGGGGGACGGTAGTGCTCTTGCCTGCCGCCGGTCTGCAAGCGGATTAGTCAGGGTCTATACCTTAAATGATACGAAGCGGACATGACATCCGCTTTGAGTAAATGTCCGGCAATATTGCCAGATTTTTAACCCTTGTCTACTGACCCAGTTCGACGATTTTGTTATCGATCAACCGCGCCTGTCCCAGCCATGCGGCCATCAGGATCACCGCACGTTGACTGGTTTCCGTCAGCTCCAGCAGCGTATCCGCATCCCGGATCTGGATATCGTCGGCGCGGAAGCCTTTCTCGTTCAGCTCCTGCCCGGCAAGGGTAATGATTTCATCCAGGTTACGTTCACCGGCGGCAAGCTTATCGGCGACGGCGCTCAGCACTTTGTACAGGCCGGGCGCAATTTTACGCTGCTCTGCGGTGAGGTAGCCGTTGCGTGAGCTCAGCGCCAAACCATCTTTAGCACGAATAATCGGCACGCCGATTATCTCAATATCGTAACCCATGTCGGCGACCATTTTACGAATCAGCGCCAGCTGCTGGAAGTCCTTCTCGCCAAAGCAGGCGACATCCGGCTGGACCAGGTTAAACAGCTTGCTGACGATGGTCGATACGCCGCGGAAGTGGCCCGGACGACTGGCACCCTCAAGCATGGTCGACAGCCCCGGTACATCCACGCAGGTCTGGTTTTCGGTACCGTGCGGATAGATCTCTGCCGGCGCGGGGGCGAAAACAAAATCCACCTTACGTTTGTTCAGCTTTTCGCAATCATCCTGCAGCGTACGCGGATAGCGCGACAGATCGTCAGGACGATCGAACTGCATCGGGTTGACGAAAATACTGACCACCACGACATCGGCGCTGGCTTTTGCGGTATCCACCAGCTGCATATGACCGTCGTGCAGGTTGCCCATAGTGGGAACCAGCGCGATACGCTTACCTTCCTGGCGCAAACGGCGGATATGTTGGCGCAGCAGCGGCAGGGATTCAATAATCAGCACAACAAGACTCCTTAATGGAAACTGTGTTCTTCGCCCGGATAAACGCCGGACTCCACGTCGGCAATATACTGCCGCACTGCGGCGCGCATGTCGCCCGCTTCAGCGAGGAAATTTTTAGCGAACTTAGGGATATGGCCGCCGGTGATCCCGAAAGCGTCATGCATCACGAGGATCTGGCCGTCGGTGACGTTACCCGCACCAATGCCGATAACCGGAATGGTTAACGCCTCGGTGATACGTTGAGCCAGCTCGACCGGGACGCACTCAAGGACCAGCAGCTGTGCGCCAGCCGCTTCCAGTGCCAGCGCGTCGTCGAACAGCGCCTGCGCCGCGTCGCCGCGGCCCTGCACTTTATAGCCGCCGAAAATATTGACCGACTGTGGGGTCAGACCAAGGTGGCCGCAAACCGGCACCGCGCGTTCCGCCAGCATTTTCACCGTTTCCGCAAGCCAGGCGCCGCCTTCAAGCTTGACCATGTTGGCGCCCGCGCGCATCACAATGGCGGCGTTAGCGAAGGTCTGTTCCGGGGTGGCGTAGGCCATAAACGGCAGGTCAGCGAGCAGCAGGCAATGGGGGGCGCCGCGACGTACCGCCTGGGTGTGGTAGGCGATATCTTCCACGGTCACCGGCAAGGTCGAGTCGTGCCCTTGCACCGTCATACCCAGCGAGTCACCTACCAGCATCACGTTGATCCCTTCATCGGCAAACAGCTTCGCAAAGCTGTAGTCATAGGCGGTGATGGTGGCGAAGCGCTGCTTCTCCTGTTTGCATTTCTGCAGCAGGGCGATAGTGGTCGGTTTCATAACGTTTCCTGATGATGAAAGTCATATTAACCGGCATTCTAACAGCAGCATTCAGAGGGGCAATGGTTTTAGGCAACCGATAACGACGATCGCCGTAATGGCTAAAAATGGGGAAGGGGGAACTACCAGATCGCCGGCTTTTCGGCGCCGAGGTTTTCCAGCGCCTGGCGCAGAGTGGCGCCGTCGGGGAAATGAAGCGTCGGGGCAATCTCATACAGCGGCCACAGCATAAAGCCGCGGTTTTTCATATCGTAGTGCGGTACCGTCAGGCGCTCGCTGTTAATCACGGCATCGCCAAACAGCATGATATCGAGATCCAGCGTACGAGGGCCCCAGCGTTCGGCTTTGCGTTGACGGCCCTGCTGCAGCTCGATGCGCTGGGTATGATCCAGCAAGGCTTCAGCCTGCAGTTCCGTCTCCAGGGCGACGGCGGCATTGAGGTAGTCAGGCTGATCCTGCGGCCCCAGCGGCGGCGTGCGGTAAAAAGAGGAGACCGCAACCATCCGGCTGTCCGGAATGGCAGCCAGCGCCGTCACGGCAGCGTTGACCTGCTCCAGAGGAGAAGCCAGATTGCTGCCGATCGCGATGTAGACGCGGGTCATGCGCCACCCTGACGCGGGGTGCGTTTACGCGGGCGACGATGGCGGCGGCGCGGTGCGGGTTCGTCATCGAGCTCGTTAAGCATCTCTTTTTGATCTGGCGGCGCGGCAACCTGGAACTCGCCCCACCATTTGGTCAGACGCTGCAGTTCGCCATTTTTCTCGGCGCCGGCACGCAGCTCCAGCAGATCGTAGGCGGCGCGGAATTTCGGATGTTCCATCAGCTTCCAGGCGCGTTTGCCCTGGCGGCGGGACATGCGCAGCTGCAGCTGCCAGATATCGCGTACCAGAGTGGTAATACGCTTCGGAATGGCCAGCGTACGGCAGGCTTCATCCAGCACATCGTTCATCGCCAGCGCGAAAGCGTCGTTGTAGGCCAGACCGCTCTCCTGGGTGATTTTCTGCGCCATTTCCAGCAGCGGATACCAGAACATGACCGCAAACAGGAACGCCGGGTTAACGCGCATATCGTTATGGATGCGGTTATCGGTATTCTTCAGCACCTGGGTAATGATGTGTTCCATCGGGCTATCGCCGCGCTCGGTAAAGTAGCGGGTGATGGTCGGGAACAACGGCTGGAACAGGTTATATTCGCGCAGCAGCATGTAGGTATCATAGCCATAGCCCGCCTGCAGCAGCTTCAGCACTTCTTCGAACAGACGCGCCGGGGGAACGTCATGGAGCAGCGCGGCAAGACGCGGAATCGGCTCGGCGGTTTCCGCGCTGATGTTCATATTCAGCTTGGCGGCAAAGCGCACAGCGCGCAGCATGCGGACCGGATCTTCGCGGTAGCGGGTTTCCGGATCGCCAATCAGGCGAATCATGCCCTCCTGCAGATCTTTCATGCCGCCGACGTAGTCGCGCACGGTAAAATCGGCCACGCTGTAATACAGGCTGTTGATGGTGAAGTCGCGACGCTGGGCATCTTCTTCGATCGATCCGAAGATGTTGTCGCGCAGCAGCATCCCGTTCTGGCCGCGCTGTGAAGTCACACGATCGGTGGTGTGCCCTTCATGGTGGCCGCGGAAGGTGGCGACTTCGATGATTTCCGGCCCGAACATCACGTGCGCCAGGCGGAAACGACGACCCACCAGACGACAGTTGCGGAACAGTTTACGAACCTGATCCGGCGTCGCGCTGGTTGTCACGTCAAAATCTTTAGGTTTTTTACCAAGCAGAAGGTCACGTACGCCACCGCCGACGAGATAGGCTTCATAGCCCGCCTTGTTCAGTCGATAGAGCACCTTGAGGGCATTATCACTGATATCTTTGCGGGAAATTGCATGCTGTTCACGCGGGATAACCGTCATATGCGTTTGTTCAACGGCGGCTTCTGCGTCGCGCTCTTCACGGCTTAGCACCTTACGGCAAAAATTAGCGACTCGGGTAAAAATGTTGCACCTCGTAGTGTCAGACGGACTTCAGGACAAAAAATAGCGGCTAATCATAGCTCAGCGAGAGTCATTTGAGAATGCTGGATTTTTTGCAGGTCCCAGTTGGCTACCGCATTCTTCAGTAAATCCTCAATACTTAACGCTCGCCATTCCTGCTCAATATCCTGATTAAGAAACATTAACGCCCGCATAATTTCGGGACGCGGATCGCCCTCCGGCAGCGCCGGGGCGTGGTTTTGTTTGGAGAGTTTATTCCCCAGGGCATTCACCGCCAGCGGCAGATGGACATAGTCCGGAGCCTGCCAGCCAAAATGCTGATACAGCGAAATCTGGCGCACCGTCGGTTCGATAAGATCCGCCCCGCGGACGATTTCGCTGACTCCCTGGAAATGATCGTCCACGACCACCGCAAGATTATAGGCGAACAGACCGTCGCGGCGGTGGATAATGAAATCTTCCCGCGCCAGCGCCTCATCGGCGACGAGGGTACCGCGCAGACGGTCATAAAACGCGAGGACCGGCCGCGTCTGACGTAAGCGCAGGGCGGCGTCGTTGGCGCCGAGTCGTAAATCGCGGCAGTGGCCGTCATACACGCCGCCGACGGCGTGAATACGGGCCCGGGTACAGGTGCAGTAATAGCAAAGCCCCTGTTCATGCAGCCAGGCCAGCCGCTCGCGGTAGGCTTCGTGACGCTGCGACTGCCACAGCACTTCGCCGTCCCAGTGCAGGCCGTAGTGCTCCAGCTGGCGCAGAATCGTACTGGCGGCGCCGGGGACTTCACGCGGCGGATCGATATCTTCAATGCGTACGCGCCAGATACCGTTTTGCGCACGGGCCTGAAGATAGCTGCCGAGTGCGGCAATCAGAGAGCCGAAGTGGAGTTCGCCGGAAGGTGAGGGGGCAAAGCGGCCAATATAGTGTGAGTCATTCATGGGTGACTAATAAAACATGTAGGCGGGAGAGACTCCCGCCGGAGATACGATAGCGAAGCGGATTAGCCAGCCATCTGCTTTTCGCGAATTTCCGCCAGCGTTTTGCAGTCGATGCACAGGTCAGCGGTCGGACGCGCTTCCAGACGGCGAATGCCAATCTCAACGCCACAGGATTCGCAGAAGCCGAAATCCTCGTCTTCGACTTTCTTCAGCGTTTTCTCGATCTTTTTGATCAGTTTACGTTCGCGGTCGCGGTTACGCAGTTCCAGGCTGAATTCTTCTTCCTGAGCGGCACGGTCTACCGGATCCGGGAAGTTAGCTGCTTCATCCTGCATGTGCGATACGGTGCGATCCACTTCATCCCTGAGTTGATTACGCCATGCTTCAAGAATACGCCTGAAGTGCGCCAGCTGGGCTTCGTTCATATACTCTTCGCCCGGCTTCTCTTGATATGGCTCCACCCCAGCGATGGCGAGAATACTCAGGGACGATGTTTTACGGTTTTGCCCTTCTTGCATGTTGCTTCTCCTTAACACGCACTATCGATCCCCATGTTGGGGGAAAAATCAGGCCGCTATAAATAGCAGATGCTTTTCCGGATAGCAATTATCTAAACGTTACACTTGACAACCCTGTGAAGAAAAGCGTATTTGCGCTCGCGACCCGGACACAATTTAGCCGTTTATTTACCGGGGGTTAACACCGCGGTAATCGGCTTATTCAGAGTCATCATTTCAGTAGAAAGTTCCGCTTTATAAACGAGAATTTCTACCCCCTTGGTTTGCGCCTCAATCAACAGCTGTGCGTATCTGGCATCAATATGATGCGCGGGTGAGAAACGGTCGATCGCCGAATGGAGCACGGCGAACAAGATTACGGCCCGGTCGCCTGCCGCCGCCACGCTCATCAGCTCCCGAAGGTGCTTTTGACCGCGCTCGGTCACAGCATCGGGGAAATAACCGCTTTCATTTTCCGCCAACGTAACCGATTTCACTTCAATATAGCAGTTTTGTCGCTCTTCTGCCTGTAACATAATATCGATACGACTCTTTTCCTCGCCGTATTTTACTTCACTTTTCAGCGTGTTATATCCAGAAAGTTCGACAATGCTCCCTGCAAGTATCGCCTCTTTTGCCAGTATATTCGCGCGTAAAGTATTAACACAAATTATTGCGCCCCGCTGGGTTTGCGTTAATTCCCAGGTATGGGCGTATTTGCGTTTCGGGTTATCCGACGTGGAGTACCAGACGGTATCGCCGGGGGTCGCGCAGCCGGTCATCGCGCCGGTATTCGGGCAGTGTAGCGTAAGCTCCCGACCGTCGTGGGTGACCACATCCGCCAAAAACCGTTTGTAACGCTTAATCAGGATGGCGGATTGTAAAGGTGGAGTGAACTGCATCAGCTTTCCTTGTTAAAGGGATAACGTTCCAGCGCGGTATAGCGGGTGCGTCCGCGGGAAAAACGGGATTCATAAAGCACAAACTCACTGACGGCAAAAGTCCAGCTGAAGCCCGGCGGCGGAATGGGCACCGCGTGGCGGGCTTCGCGCAGCAGGGTGATATGCGGATGAAACGGCTGCGGGCTTTGATAGCAGCCGCTACGTGCCGCCTGGGCGCGCAGCATGTTAGCCAGCTGTAGCAGGCCGCGCGGAGGCCGGCGGGTGCCGAGCCACACCACGCGGGAACGCAGCCACTGGCCGGCATCGTCGAGCGTGAGCGTAAAACCGGGCTGGCGGATGCGCCCGGCCAGCGCCGCCAGCGCACGCTGCTTGTCCGCGCTGACTTCGCCGAGAAAGGCCAGCGTCAGGTGCAGGTTATCTGCGGCCACCGGCCGTCCGGCATCTTCCGGAAAGTTCGCCGCGCGCCAGTGAACGATTTGCCGCTGGGCTTCAGCAGGCAGCTCAAGGGCGAAAAACAGCCTTTTCGGCTCGGACATGATAGAGACTCGGTAATGAATTATCAGGATGCTACAATGCTTGCCCTCAAATGTTAACCTCCGGAGCCATTCGTGTCCCAATTGCCGGTTGCCGCCGTCCTCCCTGAACTTCTTTCTGCACTGCAGCAGGCGCCGCAGGTATTGCTCAATGCGCCAACCGGCGCCGGGAAATCGACCTGGCTGCCGCTGCAAATACTCGCCGATGGCCATATCGACGGGCGCATTATTCTGCTGGAGCCGCGGCGATTAGCCGCCCGCAACGTGGCACAACGTCTGGCGGAGCTGCTGGGTGAGAAACCGGGGGCGACCGTCGGCTACCGGATGCGCGCGGAAACCTGCATCGGACCGAATACGCGACTGGAGGTAGTGACTGAAGGCATTCTGACGCGGATGATCCAGCACGATCCCGAACTGAGCGGCGTCGGGCTGGTGATCCTCGATGAGTTCCACGAGCGCAGCCTGCAGGCGGATCTGGCGCTGGCGCTGCTGCTGGATGTCCAGCAGGGGCTACGGGAGGATCTTAAACTGCTGATTATGTCAGCGACGCTGGATAACGATCGTCTGCAGCGGCTGCTGCCTTCGGCGCCGACAATCTGCTCTGAAGGGCGTGCGTTCCCGGTGGAAAAACGCTTTCAGGCGCTTGCCGCGCATCAGCGTTTCGATGAAGCGGTCGCCATCGCCGCTGCGGAACTGCTGCGCCAGGAGCGCGGCTCGATGCTGCTGTTCCTCCCGGGCGTGGGGGAAATTCAGCGGGTGCAGGCGCAGCTGGCCGAACGGGTGGCCGACGATGTGGTGCTCTGTCCGCTGTACGGGGCGCTGCCGCTGAGCGAGCAGCGTAAAGCGATTCTCCCGGCCGCCGAAGGTCAGCGCAAAGTGGTGCTGGCGACCAATATCGCCGAGACCAGCTTAACCATCGAAGGCATCCGGCTGGTGGTCGATAGCGCCCAGGAGCGCGTCGCCCGCTTTGACGCCCGTACCGGCTTAACCCGACTGATTACGCAACGCATCAGCCAGGCGTCAATGACCCAACGCGCCGGTCGCGCCGGCCGTCTGGAGCCGGGGATTTGTCTGCATTTGATCGGCAAAGAACAGGCGGAACGCGCGGCGGCACAGAGCGATCCTGAGATACTGCACAGCGATCTCTCAGCGCTGCTGCTGGAGCTTTTACAGTGGGGATGCCGCGATCCGGCGCAGCTGCACTGGCTCGATTTACCGCCTGAGGTAAACCTGGCAGCGGCCCGACGCTTGCTGACGGCGCTATCGGCGCTGGAGGGCGACAGGTTATCGGCGCGCGGGCGCCAAATGGCCACCCTGGGTAATGACCCGCGTCTCGCGGCCATGTTGACGGCGGCAGCCGATCCGGATGATGCGGCGACCGCGGCGAAACTGGCGGCGATCCTCGAAGAGCCTCCGCGCGGCGGAAACAGCGATCTCGGCGCGGCGTTTGCCCGCCAGCAGCCGAACTGGCAGCAGCGGGCGCAGCAGCTTTTGAAGCGGCTGGGCAGCCGTGATGGTCAGCCCGATGCACAGCGCCTGGCGCTGCTGCTGGCGCCGGCATTTGTCGACCGGATCGCCCGTCGCCGCGGTCAGGAAGGGCGCTATCAGCTCGCCAACGGGATGGGGGCGATGCTGGACGCCGACGATGCGCTCGGGCGCCACGAATGGCTGATTGCGCCTCTGCTCCTGCAGGGAAGCGCCTCGCCGGACGCGCGGATCCTCCTGGCGCTGCCGCTGGATGTCAATGCGCTGCTGGCGCAGTGCCCCGGGTTGGCGCAGCGTTCCGATACCGTCGAATGGGATGAGGCGCAGGGGACGCTGAAGGCCTGGCGACGTACCTGTATCGGTCAACTGGTGTTAAAAACCCAGCCGCTGGCGAAACCCTCGGAAGAGGAGCTGCATCAGGCGATGCTCAACGGCATCCGCGATAAGGGCCTCGGCGTGCTTAACTGGACGCCGGAAGCCGAACAGCTGCGTCTGCGCCTGCTCTGCGCGGCACAATGGCTGCCAGAAGAGGCGTGGCCGGCCGTCGACGACGCCTCGCTACTGGACTCGCTTGAAGCCTGGCTGCTACCGCAGATGAGCGGAGTGCACTCGCTGCGCGCGCTGAAAGCGTTGGATGTACGCCAGGCGCTACAAAACTGGCTGCCGTGGTCATTGCGACAGAAGCTGGACAGCGAACTGCCAACCCATTACACGGTGCCGACCGGGAGCCGGATAGCGATCCGCTACCATGCCGATAATCCGCCTGCGCTGGCGGTACGTATGCAGGAGATGTTCGGCGAAGCCGCCACGCCGACGATAGCCCAGGGCCGGATCGCGCTGGTGCTGGAGCTGCTGTCGCCTGCGCAGCGTCCGCTGCAGATTACCCGCGACCTCAGCGCTTTCTGGCAGGGGACCTATCGCGAGGTGCAAAAAGAGATGAAGGGGCGTTATCCCAAACATGTCTGGCCGGACGACCCGGCCAATACCGCGCCGACGCGGCGCACCAAAAAGTATTCGTAGCCGGGCTTGTCGAGCTCTGGTTACAGCGTCTGAGTCCACAGAAACAGGCCGCTGCCCGCCAGCGCCAGCCAGGGGCCGAAGGCCAGCGGCTGATCCAGGGACTGGAGGGTGATCCGCCGTTGCAGCAAGGTCCAGATCAGGCCGCTGGCCGAGGCGCACAGCAGCGTCTGCGGCAGGATCTGCCAGCCTGACCATGCGCCGAGTGCCGCCAGCAACTTAAAATCTCCGTATCCGAGCGCCTCTTTGCCGGTCAACAGGCGAAACAGCCAGTAAACCGTCCACAGCGATAAATAGCCCGTCATGGCGCCGATCACCGCTTCGCTGAGCGGGACAAATGTGCCGTTGAGATTAAACAGCAGACCGGCCCACAGCAGCGGCAGAGTCAGCCGATCCGGCAGGAGCTGAGTCTGGCCGTCGATGATCGCCAGCACCAGCAGCGTGGAGAGCAGGATCAGCCCCCCCAACAGCGGTAACCCCGGCGTCAGCAGATATCCGGCCAGCACAAATAGCAGTCCGCTGGCCAGTTCCGTCAGCGGATAGCGCTGGGAAATGGGCGCCTGGCAGCAGCGGGCGCGTCCTTTGAGTGAGAGATAGCTGAGCAGAGGAATATTATCCCGCCAGATGAGAGGCCGCTGGCACTGGGGGCAGAAGGAGGCGGGAACGCACAGGTTGAATCGTGCGGACTCTTCCTGCCGCATCATCAGCGGCAAACGGTGGATAACCACGTTAAAAAAGCTGCCAAACGTCAGGCCGAAAATAAACAAAAATCCGCCCCATAACAGGGGGAACTGCAACGAAAATGCGCTAAGTAGCGTCATGATGTCTCCTGTGATTACCATTTCCCCTGCAGTTGCCAGGGGATGCGTCCCTGCTCATCCTGGCGCTGATGTTGGGCAACGAGCAGGGTGAGGAGGGCTGGGGTTGACTGACGTGTCTGCAGCTTGCCGTGAAAGGCGTAGCGACCATCGGGGCTCAGGGTGCCCTGGCCAGTGAGGCTGAGCTGATGAGAGTCCTGGCTGAGGGTGAGCGCCAGCGCCCCTGCGGGCGTGCAGCTAAATTTGCCGCTTACGCGGGCCAGCTCGAGGGAGCCGGCCGGGGAGCTTAGCTGCGCTTCCTGCCACTGCACGCGGCCGCCGGACACCTGCTGGCAGCCGGCCTGGTTAAAGCGACCTTCCGACAGGTTCAGGGCGATCTGGCCGCTGGCCTCGGCCGGCAGCGCCTGCGTGAGCCAGCGCCTGGCAAGGTTGGCGGGGATGATCAAAAGGCCGTTCTGCAAGCGGAGCGTGGTCATTCCATAGAGCGAGACGTGTCCGCGTAAGCCGTCGGGATCGTCGAGCGTGACCCGCCAGCCGGGAAGGCCGGAAGAGAAGGTCAGCGTCCAGCGAAGGTGGGCGAGGCGAACGCCGCGCCAGGCTAACTGCCGGGCCTCACCGTGCCAAACGGTTCCGCTGAGCTCGCCGACTCTGACGCCGTCCGGCAGGGCGAAAGTCAGCAGACGGGCCGGCGCGGTCAACAGCAGCCAGCACAGATACATTCCCGCGAGCAGCAGGCCGAACGCGACTTTACGGGGCATGCGGACGCTCCAGCACCAGGGTCGTCACCGTCACCCAACCGGGTTGCGTCGGTTGAGCGCTGACGGCCAGAGAAGAGGCGAAGATGCCCTGGCGGGCGAGGGCGTCCAGCCATGTCATCAGCGCCTGAAAAGTGCAGGCCGGCAAGGTCACGTTCACCCGGGCGCCCTGCGGCTGTAGCCGGACAATCGCCAGCTCCAGGCGGGTGGCTTCACGCATGATGGCGGCGGAGAGATCCTCCTTCGTCGCGGTCGCGGCCCCCGGTGTCTGGCGGGCTAGCTGCTGGAGCCGGGGCGTTTGCTGCTGCATCCAGCGCAGGGTTGCCTGCTCTCTGACGAGCGTTTGTTGCCAGCGGGCTTCCCGACTGAGCCACGGCTGCCAGAGCGCGTACCAGATGATGCCCACCGCCAGCAGCAGGCCCATGCCGATTAACAGGCGCTGTTCGCGACGGGTGCGCTGTTGCCATAACATAACCCAATCAGCCATCGTTGCCCTCCAGCGTCAGACGCCCTTCAATTCCGTCGGGGCGGGGTTTCATTTCTCCTGTCCGCACGCGAAAACCGGCCTGTGCGCGGGTGGTGAACTGCTCCAGCGCCCGTGAAGAAACCGCCGAAATATCGAGCTGAAGCGCATTGCGCGCGGCATCCCAGGTCAACGACCGCAGCTGAATCCCCGGGGTGTCGGAGACCATATTTTGCAAGCTGCGAATATGGGCGGCCAGCGGTGAGGCGGCGGTTGTCGCTTCCAGCTGGTGCAGGTGCTGCTGCATCTGCAGGCGTGGGTTGATAACGTTTTTATCGTTTTTGAACCACTGGCGATAAAACGCCCGGCTGGCCTCCTGGGCCGCATCCGCCTGGCGGCTCAGGGCAAGGTGGTCAAGCACGGCATTGGTGCTCCACAGCAGCACCAGCGCTGCCGCCGCGGCGAGCATCGGGCGCCAGCGCCGGCCGGCCGGCTGCCAGCGACGCTTTGGTGCAAAGGTCCCCTGACGTAAACAGATCTGCCGGGCTGCCGGGTTCGCCGCCGCCAGAGCGAGCACATCCTGCGGTGCGAACACGCGCCAGGGGGCGGGGATGGCAGGCGGTGGGGAATAGCAATCGATCGGCGGCAGCGTTTCCCAGGCCGCGAGTACTTCCGCAAGCCACGGGGTTTCTACCGCCATCCCGCACCAGGCGTCCTGGCGAATCAGCCATTGGTCATCGGCCTGTACCGCGCTCCAGCGATCGGGGAGGCAGGGCAGCGTCAATACATCCGGCGTCAGCGCGAGAATATGAAGCCGTAGTTCGTCGCAGCGGGCGAGCCAGGCGGCCATCTTCTGCCGCGCTATCGCCGCGACGGCACAGCGCTCACGCTGACGGTGGAGCAGGGCGAAGTGGGTCTCGTCGACGTCGGTGGCCAGCTGCTCTTCCAGTAAAAACGGCACCACCTGTTGTGGAGCTTTGCGCAGACCCGCCGGGAGCGTGACGTGGTGGAAGGCGCAGTCGCTGGCCGGGACCAGTACCCAGGCGGGATAGCGTTGCGCCAGTTCGGGGAGCGTAGCGTCAGCGCCGGTGGCGGACCACTCGCCGCAGGCTTCCCGTTGCGGGTCACCCGGGCAGACCAGTCGCCAGGCGACGGGACGCTCGGGGGCAGCAAGACGCACAATGAGCATCTCTCGCTGTGCGGTTTTATCGTGATTCATCGGCCACCCTATAGAGTCCATAATGCCGCTGGATAATACGGAAAGTACGACCTTCTTTTTGCAGGACACTCCGCTGCTGATAACGCGTGCTGCCCATCACCACGGTGAAGGCGGCCACAAACCGTTGACTGTGAACCGTCAGCCACGGGCGGGCGGCGGCGGTATCGCTTTGCTGTAAAGCTGGCAGGGCCAGGAAAGCGGCAACGCTGTTCCAGCCGCTGCGCGGGCGATCCTGCAGCAGCTGGCGCGCCTGCTGGAGATTGACGCCGGTAGGAAAGAGCGCCATCAGCAGCGGGGCCTGGTCTACCCTGAGCGTATTTACGTTGAGCTGCAGGGCGTCGTCCGGCAGGGCGCAAACAAAGGGCAGCAGGCGCAGATACAGCGCGGCGTCCATTCCGGCAATCAGCCGCAGTTCGCTGACGTCCTGGATCTTCTGATTCGCGGCGAGGTATCCCGACGAGCGCGCCATGTATACCTCATCTTCGCCGCCGTTGAGGCGCGGTTCCCGGTCGCCATCGATCCAGTCGCGCAGCGCGGCGGTGAGCTGAAGCGCCCGTAGCGGCTCTTCGCCGAGGTTTTCCAGCAGGCGGGTAAAGGCGCGCGCCGGCCAGGGGATCGCTTCGCTTTCCTCGCCGCTGCCGTGGTTGATAGCATTGAGGTTAAAGCAGGCCTGGCCATCGGTGATGGTCGCGTTAATCTCGCCGTCGTTGACCGTGAAGCGGCGTCCTTCCTGCGCCCAGTTTTGCGCCAGATGGGTTTGGTTCGGGGAGTCCAGCGCATCGCGCTGAAGCAGCGCGGCGGCCATGGTTTCCGCGCCTAGCGCATACCATTTCGCCTGCAGGTTATCGAGGGTGGTGGCGGTTTGCTGATAGAGGCGCGCCGTACGCTCGGTCATCGCGCTTGCCAGCACCATCATCAGGGCCAGGATCAGCAGTACCATCAGGAGCGCGACGCCGCGCTGTCGGTGGTTCATTGGCTGGCTCCGGGCGTTATCAGAAACAGGCGCGTGATATCCCCGTAGCCATCCAGCGTCAGGGTGACTTCGAGGCCCAGGGGCAGGCTTTGCGTGTTGTCCCAGCGCTCCTGCCAGCGGCCATTGGCATAGAAGCGTAGACGGAAGGCCTGGATGCCATCTTGCAGGACGTCCACCGTCGGTTCGACGCCGGTGAGCGGGTCCTGCTGATCATAGCTCAGCCGTTCCAGCTGCTGCTGGCGCAGACGGTAGCTGACGTTCTGGATCTCGGAACGCGGCAGCATCCCCAGCGGATTCGGCCAGCCGTTGCGGCTGAAGGCTATCGCCCAGTCATCGCTGTTGAGCTGAAAACGTCCGGCAAAAAAGAGGCTGGCGCTCTCGCGGCTGCGACGCGGGATAATCTGATTGAAGTCGGCGGCCATCTGGCTGAAGGTGCGTTGCAGCGCCTCAACGTGCAGCGTTTTTTCCCGGGTCAGGCTATCGGCGCGGAGGACGTTTTGCAGAACCGCCATCGCAGCGATGCTCAGCGCCGCCAGAATCGCCAGCGCCAGCAGCATCTCCACGAGAGTAAAACCGCGCATCGTGCGTATCATCATGGCTGAGTCACGTAGGTACGTAGCGAAGCGATCGGGGTCTTATCACGCTTATCGTGACGGACCTCGACATCCAGCGCGCGTAGCTGCGGGATCTCCGTTTCCACGCCTTGCCAGCGGATATACCAGCGGCTTCCCGCCGCCTGTACCTCGGTTTCCGAGCTGCTCAGCGCCGGCCAGCGGTTTTCCAGCTTCAGCTGCACCAGCTGGTTATCGGCGAGCCAGCCGGCGAGGGTTTTCTCTTCCATCCGCCCCATGTGGCGGGTCTGCTGGAGGGTCGCCTGCATGACGGAGAGCCCGGCCAGGGCGAAGACCACCAGGGCGACCATGACTTCGATGAGCGTCATTCCGGATTGTGCTTTCATCGTCCATCATCCTGTCGGGCTGAGCGGATTGCGCCGCGGGCATCGACGGCAATCCCTTCGGCGCTGCCGATCTGCAGCTGAAACGGCGTGACTTCGCCGCCGGGAAACAGCAGGACATCGGGCTGTTCGCCCGGCGTCCATTGGGCATCATGCGGGAAGCTCAGGGTCAGTTTTCCCGATGCGACCTGGCCTGCGGTGGCGACGCGGCCCGGCGGCAGCGGCAGCCAGCGATAACCGTACCAGCTCTCCTCCGTAGCGGGATTCGCCGCAGCGTCATCGCGCGGTTGCAGCAGCATAAACTGCCAGCGATCGGGGTGAATCGAGATGCCAAAGAACTGGCCGGTCTGGAGCCCGCGTTCGCGGATAAAGCGCAGCTGCGTCTGAAATCGCTCAAGAGTGTGCGCCGCGTCATCCTCGCGTGATGTCGGAAATGCCAGCATCACCATGCCCGCGCTGACGCCCATCAACAGCAAAATGAGCATCATTTCCAGTAACGTGAAGCCGCGCTGTCGCACTATTTTTTCCCGATATTCCAGTTGCCAATATCGTCATTGGTATCCGGCATCCCGTCAGGGCCAACGCTAAACACGTCGATCTGACCGTGCTGGCCGGGGCTGAGCAGCTGATAGTCGTTGCCCCACGGATCCTGAGGCAGACGGCGGATATAGCCGCCCTCCGGGTAGTTACGCGCCTGCGGCTCGGCGCCAGGCCGGCTGACCAGCGCCTGGAGACCCTGCTCGCTATTGGGGTAGCGACTGTTGTCCAGTTTGTACATATCCAGCGCCCCCTCCAGCGCCACCAGATCGCTGACCACCTTCTGGCGATCCGCTTTTTCTTTGTTGCCCATTAAGTTGGGCACCACCAGGCTGGCGAGAATGCCGAGGATGACAATCACCACCATAATTTCCAGTAACGTGAAGCCGCGCTGCCGTTGCATATTTTTCTCCATTAAGACAATTACATACTCATAAGGGTGTTGAGTTGCAGGATCGGTTGCAGGATCGCCAGAACGATAAACAGCACCATTCCAGCCATTGCCACCACCAGCAAAGGTTCAAACAGGCTGAGCGCCATCTGAATTTGCGCGCTCAGTTCGCGGTCCTGGTTGTCGGCGGCACGTTCGAGCATGCCGTTGAGTTCTCCGCTCTGTTCGCCGCTGGCCACCATGTAGCGCATCATCGGCGGGAAGAGGGCGGTCATTTCCAGGGCGCGATGCAGGCTAATGCCTTCGCGTACCGACTCCGTGGCCGCCTCCAGCTGGCGGCGTGCCCACGCGTTGCTCAGCACTTCCGCGCTGATGCGCATCGACAGCAGCAGCGGAACGGCGCTGGCGTTCAGAATGCTTAAGGTTCGGGCATAGCGGGCGCTGTTGATGCTGCGGGCGACCCGACCGATCAGCGGCAGGCGCAGCAGCTGTTTGTGCCACAGCAGGCGTCGCGCGGGCTGACGTAAGGCGTAGTGCAGCAGCAGGCCTCCGCCGATCAGCGCCAGCAACAGCCAGGGGCCGGCGGTGCGGACCAGATCGCTGAGGGCCATCAACAGGCGGGTTGAGAACGGCAGCGCCTGCTTCATATGGACAAACTGATCGACGACTTTGGGCACCACCGTGGAGAGCAAAATGGCGATCACGCTGATGGCGACCAGCGTCAGGACGATAGGGTAGATCATCGCCTGCAGCAGACGGGCGCGCAGCTGCTGGCGCTGTTCGGTATAGTCCGCCAGTCGGTTCAGGACGCTGTCAAGATGACCGGAAGTTTCCCCGGCGGCCACCATGGCGCAGTACAGCTGATCAAAACAGCCCGGATAACCGCGCATGGATTCCGCCAGCGAATGGCCTTCAAGCACCTTGCCGCGCACGCCCGCCATCAGGGTCCTGAGAGGGGCTTTTTCGCACTGCTGCGCCACGGCATCCAGCGCTTTCTCGAGCGGGATGGCGGCCGCCACCAGCGTGGCCAGCTGGCGGGTCAGCAAGGCCAGATCGCTGGCACTGGTGCGCCGCGTCAGCAGCGATCGAGGGGAGCCCGGCGTTGCCTGCGCGACGGCGTGAATCTCAAGGAGCAGCCAGCCTTTTTCCCGCAGCAGCTGGCGGGCGTGACGGGCGGAATCGGCCTGCTGCACGCCGCGCTGGGTTTTGCCATGCTCATCGAGCGCCTGATAGCGAAAGACAGCCATTTTAGTCTGCTTCTCCCGTGCGCTGTTCGGTCACTCTGACCACCTCTTCCCAACTGGTGATTCCGGCCAGCACCTTGTCCCGCCCGGCATCCCGCAGAGTGGTGTAGTCCGCCCCCAGCTGCTGAATCAGCGTTAATTCATTTTCTCCCCGGTGGATGGCCATGCGCACCCGATCGTCAACCCGCAGCAGTTCATGGATCCCGGTGCGTCCGCGATAGCCGGTAAAACTACACTCCGCGCAGCCGACCGCCCGCCACAGCGGCGTTCCGCGGGCGATGGCCATTTGGCCGGCGGTTTGCGCATCGGCCGGCTGCGACTGGCGGCAGTGCGGGCAAAGGCGGCGCACCAGACGCTGCGACATGACGGCCAGCAGCGACGTGGAGAGCAAAAACGGCTCGACGCCCATATCCTGCAGACGCGAAATGGCCCCCAGCGCGCTGTTGGTATGGAGCGTGGAGAGCACCAGATGTCCGGTCAACGAGGCCTGCACGGCGATCTGCGCCGTCTCGCCATCGCGAATTTCCCCCACCAGCACCACGTCCGGGTCCTGGCGCAAAATCGCGCGCAGCCCGCGGGCAAAGGTCATCTCCACTTTGGTGTTGACCTGAGTCTGGCCGATACCCTCCAGCTCATATTCGACCGGATCCTCAATGGTCATGATATTGCGCTCCCGGGCGTCGAGCCGGCTGAGGGCGGCGTACAGGGTGGTGCTTTTGCCTGAACCGGTGGGGCCGGTAACCAGAATGATGCCGTGCGGGCGAGCCATCAGATCGTCGACCTGCTGCAACAGCGCGGGAGGCATCCCCAGGGTGAGCAGATCGAGGTTGACGCTGTTTTTGTCCAGCAGACGCAAAACCACGCGCTCGCCGTAACTGGAAGGCAACGTTGAGACGCGAACATCAACGGCGCGCCCGCCAATGCGCAACGCCATGCGCCCGTCCTGCGGAATGCGTTTCTCCGCGATGTCGAGGCTTGCCATGACCTTAATGCGGGAGATCAGCAGGGCGGCGAGGCGGCGCTGCGGGCGCAGGATTTCGCGCAGGACGCCATCCACCCGAAAGCGAATTTGCAGATGACGTTCGTAGGTTTCGATATGAATATCCGAGGCTTTTTCTTTGATGGCCTCGGTGAGCATGGCGTTAATCAGGCGAATGATCGGCGCATCGTCCTCGCTGTCCAGCAGGTCGTCGGTATCTGGCAGCTCTTCGGCCAGGGTGTATAAATCCAGCTCGTTACCGATATCGGCCATCATGCGCCGGGCTTCCGCGGAGTCCCGCTGGTAGCTCAGCACCAACAGCTTTTCAAACTCTTCAGCGGAGAGATGTTCAACGGCGATCGGCCCATCCGCGACCCGCCGCGCCTCCAGCAACGCCTGAGCGGGCGTGCTGCGCAGGCAGTGGACCCGAGAGGCCGCGCCATCGCTGAGCAGCACGATATTGTGGGCGCGGGCGTAGACGAAGGGCAGCAGCGGGCGGGACTCGGTTGCTGGCGTCATGGCTTGCCTCCCAGGTTGAAGGCATCGATGGCGGCGCTTATCTGGCGAAAAGCAACGGTGTCCTGCTGCGGGTAGATATGCAGCCGATCGTCACTCAGCAACGCCTCGTTGTTCTCTTTGCCGCGCTGTTTAGTCTGGGCTTCGTTAAAAGCGTTGTACTGGCCCGAAGAGGCCTGACGGTAGCTATCGCGATCGCGAATGATCGTCGGGCGGATAAACAGCATCAGGTTCCGTTTGGAGACTTTCTTACTGCTAGAGCGGAATAGGGCGCCGATAACCGGAATATCCCCGAGCAGCGGGACTTTATCCGCCGTATCGGTGACGCTTTTGTCCAGCAGTCCGCCGACCACCACCGTTTCGCCGCTGCCCACCAGCACCGCATTATTCACCGTCCGGGTGTTGAAGGTAGCCCCTAGATCGGAGCTGGTGCTGGAGGCGGAGTCGGCGACGCTGGAGACCTCCTGTTCGATCTCCAGCAGCACCGAATCGCCTTCGTTGATCTGCGGTTTGACCTTGAGCTTGATACCGACGGTTTTACGTTCAACGGTGTTGAAGATGTTATCCCCGGAGGTGGTTTGCGAGCCGCTGAGCACCGGGACTTCCTGGCCGACGTTAAAGGTGGCTTCCATGTTGTCGAGAGTGACAATGCTGGGGGTCGCGAGAATATCGTTTTTGCTGCTGCTGGAGAGCGCGGTCAGCAGCATCGCCCAGTTGCCCTGGTAAAACCCGGCGGCGATGCCGTTAAACGAGCTTAACGCGCTGGCAAGCGAAGTGGTGACCGTGCCGTCTTTGTTGTATTGATTGGCGCCGGCAATCACCGTCGACATCGGCAGACCGCTGTTGTTGAACTGGGTCATCCCGGCATTTTTGTTGGCCCACTGGACGCCGAGATTGAGGCCGTCGGCGTCCTGGACTTCGGCAATAATCGCTTCCACCAGCACCTGCGGACGACGAATATCCAGCTGGGCGATCACCCGCTCAAGATCGTTCATCACGTCCGGCGCGGCGGTGACAATCAGGGCGTTGGTCTGACCGTGGGCCTTGATAATGATATTTTTATCCAGCGCGGCCACCGGTTTCGCGCTCTGTTTGTCGCTCTGCAGAGTGCTGCTGATGCCGGTTAACACTTCCACCAGATCGGCGGCTTTGGCGTACTTGAGGTAGATGACTTTGGTATTGCCCTGGACCGCCTGCTGGCGGTCGAGCTGTTTAATCATGGTGATGATGCGCTGCCGCGAATTCGGCTCGCCGCTCACCAGTACCGAATTGGTGCGCTCGTCAGCGACTACGTTCGCCACCATCGAACCGGGAAGCGCGGATTTACTGGTGTCTTTGTTTAGCTCGGTGACCAGTTTGACTACGTCGGCGGCGGAGGCCCAGGATAGCGGGACCGTCACTACGCTGCGATCGCCCGCGTTATCGACGCGTTCGACAATGGTCAGCAGGCGTTTGATCACCGCGGCGCGTCCGGTCATCAGCAGGACGTTAGAGGGTTCGTAGTGCACCACGCTGCCCGCGCCGGCGTTATCGTTGAGCTGGCGCAGCAGCGGTGCCAGATCGCGGGCAGCCACGTTGGTCAGCGGAACCACGCGGGTCACGACTTCATCCCCTTCACCGGGGGCGGCATCGCTGGCGACCGGGACCGCGGCGGTTTTGGCATCTTTCGAACGTACCACTTTAAGCACGCCGTTATTCATATTGATAACGGCAAATCCATAGACATCCAGTACGCTGAGGAAAAACTGATAATATTGCTCTTCGTTGAGCATATCGTAACTACGGACGGTAATGGTGCCGCGTACGCTGGGATCAATGATGACCGTTTTATTCAGGTTCTTGCTCACGGTATTAATAAATTCCTGAATATCGGTGCCCTTAAAGCTGGCGGAGAATTCTTCCGCGTGCAGCGGCCTGAATAGCAGCGAACTGAATATCATCAGAGTGGTGAAAATCAGGCGGAAAATCGTTGTCTTTGCCAATTATTCATCCCTCAATGCTAAATAGATATCTTGTCGCTGGCCTTCGCGTTCGACGGTTAGCGTTATTTCACTGAGCTCCGGGAGCTGTTTTAATGCCTGCTGAGCCTGTTGCCGATCGCGAAGATCAAGCCCGTTCAAGGCGACCGCCAGATCGTTTTCATGTAAACCCGATTCACGGAAAAGCGTGGGGTCTTTGCCGGGATTAAGTCGATATCCGCTGAGCTGCTCGTTAACCATGACCGGGGAAATATTGAGGTAATTAAGAATATTTTGCGGCTGCTGGCGAATCTTGCTGAGTGGTGAATTAAGCGCGGTGTCAGGGGCGCCTGCGGCTTTCATCGAGCCGTCATCCGCGAGTAAAATCGCTTCATTTCTGCCCCGGTAGTTGACAATAATGCGATCGCGCAGAATCGCGATAATCCGGGCTTCATTACCCGGTGTGCTGTCGCCGGTCATCAGGCTAACTTGTTGATTTCCTTTTGCCATGATGACAATCGAACGAGCCGCGTCGCTGCTGGCGAGCAGGCCGGTAATCCGCAGTTTAAGGGACGAGAGCGGGGCCTGGTCAAGGCTCTCGTCATGGGCCGATGATTGCGGCTTTTTTTCTGCGCGACCGAATAGCGTGAATACCGGTAATTCCGTTTTTGGCGCCGGGATGAGCGGGGAGATCTCCGGCGCGTCATTCACCTCAATAGCCGGAGAGTATGCAGGGAGTATCATTCGCCAGCTTAATTTTGCCAGCTGTTGGCCAATCAGTAATAAGGTGACGAGCATGGCAATATGCGGTGCGTAATGCATGTATTTTTTATTTATTAGTGTTAACTGCATCACAGAAATATATCTTTTTATTCCGTTGCTCATTTTATTTCCCTCGAGGCGATACAGTACCCCTACCTATATTGGTGGGTGGTTTTTTTATATTGCGAGCTTTTATTGCGAGAAAGCGGATTTGTCGTCGTGAATCATAATGAGTTTCGCTATCCGGGTCGTCATTCCCTTTTTATTTTTACTCCCCCGGCCACCTACGCCCCCCCATTAATTGTTAATGGATGATTGAACCGGAGAAAACAAAAATATCTAATTGCGATGCTTTACAGATAAACATCTTTTCTTACCTTTCATAAATTATTAAGCATATTAGGGACTATCGAATGCTCAGATATACCTGTAATGCCCTATTCCTTGGCTCGTTGATTTTACTTAGCGGCTGCGATAATAGTTCTTCATCTTCTTCCTCTGGTTCACCTGATAACCCTGGCAATCCTGATAACCAGGATGTCGTTGTTCGTTTACCCGATGTGGCGGTTCCTGGCGAAGCCGTGATGGCGACGGCGAATCAGGCCGTCATCCATCTGGTCGATATTGCCGGGATCACCGGTACCAGCCCGGCGGATTACAGCAGTAAGAACCTGTATCTCTGGAATAATGAAACCTGCGATGCATTAAGCGCGCCGGTAGCCGACTGGAATGACGTCAGCACTACGCCGGCCGGTAGCGATAAATACGGCCCGTACTGGGTCATTCCGCTGAATAAAGAGAGCGGTTGTATCAACGTCATCGTCAGAGATGGCACCAACAAGTTGATCGACAGCGACCTGCGCGTGTCGTTTGGCGACTTCACGGATCGCACGGTATCGGTGATCGCGGGTAACAGCGCGATCTATGACTCTCGTGCTGATGCCTTCCGTGCCGCGTTCGGCGTGGCGCTTGCCGAAGCTCACTGGGTTGATAAAACGACGCTGCTGTGGCCGGCTGGCGAAGACCAGCCAATCGTACGGTTGTACTACAGCCACAGCAGCAAAGTGGCGGCCGATAGCGAAGGAAAATTTACCGACCGTTACCTGAAGCTGACGCCAACCACCATCAGCCAGCAGGTCAGCATGCGTTTCCCGCAGCTTTCAGGCTATGCGGCGTTTAAACTGCCGGATGACGCCAAAACGGATGAGTTGCTGCAGGGGGAAACGGTAGCCATTGCCGCCGCCGAGGACGGGATCCTGATTTCCGCCACCCAGGTGCAGACGGCGGGCGTACTGGATGACACCTATGCGCCGGCGGCGGAAGCGCTGAACTACGGTGCGCAGGTGAGCGACGGCGGGGTCAATTTCCGTCTGTGGGCGCCCACCGCGCAGCAGGTCGATCTGGTGCTCTACAGCGCGGATAAAAAAGTGCTGGCCAGCCATCCGATGACCCGTGACAGCACATCGGGTTCCTGGACGTGGCAGGGCGGTAGCGACCTGAAAGGGGCATTCTATCGCTATGCGCTGACGGTTTACCATCCGCAGTCGCGCCAGGTTGAACAGTATGAAGTGACCGACCCCTACTCCCATAGCTTATCCACTAACTCGGAATACAGTCAGGTCGTTGACCTCAACGACAGCGATCTTAAGCCAGAAGGCTGGGATAGTCTGACGATGCCGCATGCCCAGAAAACCAAAGCCGATCTGGCGAAAATGACGATTCATGAATCGCACATTCGCGATCTCTCCGCCTGGGATCAAACCGTGCCGGCTGAACTGCGCGGTAAATACCTTGCGCTGACCGCCGGCGACAGCAATATGGTGCAGCATCTGAAGAAGCTCTCCGCTTCAGGCGTCACGCACGTTGAGCTGCTGCCGGTCTTCGATCTGGCGACGGTCAACGAGTTCAGCGATAAAGTTGCCGATATCCAGCAGTCGTTCAGCCACCTGTGCGAAGTTAACAGCGCGGTGAAGAGCAGCGAGTTTGCCGGGTATTGCACCAGCGGCTCCACCGTTGAAGAGGTGCTCAATCAGCTGAAGCAGAGCGATAGTCAGGACAATCCGCAGGTTCAGGCGCTGAACACCCTGGTGGCGCAGACCGACTCCTATAACTGGGGTTACGATCCGTTCCACTATACGGTGCCGGAAGGTTCGTACGCGACCAATCCGGAAGGCACGACGCGCATCAAAGAGTTTCGCACCATGATTCAGGCAATCAAGCAGGATCTGGGCATGAACGTCATTATGGATGTCGTGTACAACCATACCAATGCCGCGGGGCCGACTGACCGTACGTCGGTGCTGGATAAGATAGTCCCCTGGTACTATCAGCGTCTGAATGAAAGCACCGGCAGCGTTGAGTCGGCCACCTGTTGTTCGGATTCGGCGCCTGAGCATCGTATGTTTGCGAAGCTGATTGCCGATTCGCTGGCGGTGTGGACCACGGATTATAAAATCGATGGTTTCCGCTTCGATCTGATGGGCTATCACCCGAAAGCGCAAATTCTCTCGGCGTGGGATCGCATTAAGGCCCTGAACCCGGATATCTACTTCTTCGGCGAAGGCTGGGACTCTAACCAGAGCGATCGCTTTGAAATCGCCTCGCAGATCAACCTGAAAGGCACCGGCATCGGTACGTTCTCCGATCGTCTGCGTGACGCCGTGCGCGGCGGCGGCCCGTTCGATTCCGGCGATGCGCTGCGTGAAAACCAGGGGGTTGGCAGCGGCGCGGGCGTGTTGCCAAACGAGCTGACCACCCTGAACGACGACCAGGTTCATCACCTGGCCGATCTGACTCGTCTGGGGATGGCCGGTAACCTTGCCGACTTTATCCTGATCGATAAAGACGGTGCGGTGAAGAAAGGCAGCGAAATTGACTATAACGGCGCGCCTGGCGGCTATGCCGCTGACCCGACGGAAGTCGTCAACTATGTTTCGAAGCACGACAACCAGACGCTGTGGGACATGATTACCTACAAGGCCGCGCAGCAGGCTGACCTGAATACGCGCGTGCGGATGCAGGCAGTATCGCTGGCGACGGTGATGCTGGGGCAGGGGATTGCTTTCGACCAGCAGGGTTCTGAACTGCTGCGCTCGAAATCCTTTACCCGCGACTCCTACGATTCCGGCGACTGGTTTAACCGCGTGGATTATGCCATGCAGGACAATAACTTTAATGTCGGCATGCCGCGCATCAGCGATGACGGCAGCAACTATGACGTGATTTCTCGCGTTAAAGAGATGGTTGCCACGCCTGGCGAAGCGGAGCTGAAGCAGATGACCGCGTTCTACCGGGAGCTGACCGGGCTGCGTAAATCCTCCCCGCTGTTCACCTTAGGTGACGGCAGTGCGGTGATGAAGCGCGTGGATTTCCGTAATACCGGGCCGGATCAGCAGGCTGGTCTGCTGATCATGACTATCGATGATGGCGTGCAGGCAGGGGCGAGTCTCGATAGCCGGGTTGATGGACTGGTGGTAGCGATCAACGCCGCATCCGAGAGCCGGACCCTCAATGACTTCACCGGCGACAATCTGCAGCTGAGCACAATCCAGCAGGCAGCCGGTGACGGATCGTTGGCGAGCGGCGTGGAGATTGCGGCCAATGGCGCGATTACCCTGCCAGCCTGGTCCGTGGCGGTACTGGAAAAACCTCAGGGCGATGCCCAGGGGACAGGGCTGCCGGTGAGCAGTAAGTAACGCCGGGGCTTGTGCCGCTCTCTGCGAAGGGAGCCTGATAGCCCGGCAGACGTTGCCGGGCTATTGTTTTATGGGGAAAGGAGAGAGCGTGATCGTTTCTGATGACAAAGCGTGCCGTTTGCCCGCGTCCATTGCGCATGAGGGCGAATCGCCGGTGGTGATCGGACGCATGGTGCAGGTGCCGTATCCGATAGTGCCAGTCTATGCCGCACTGCTGATTGCCCTCGGCTGGTTTGCTGGCGAGCAGTGGCGCAATCCCCCTGTCACGTCAACGTTGGTTGTGCCGGTGGCGCATGCGGCACTGGTGCCAATGGCTTCCTCAGTGCAAAAAGAGGCGAAGCCGGTAGCCGCTGCGGAACCTGAGAAAGTGAAAGCGAAGCCCGAGGCTATCGTTGATGAAGATAATCTGCCCGCGCTGCGCTATAGCGCGCATGTTTACGCGTCGTCGGCGGAGAAACGCAGCATCGTTTTAAATGGTCAGTCCTGGAAAGAGGGGGAGTCGCCGCTGCCGAATCTGGTGATTGAGCAAATTCAGCAGGATGTCACGCTGTTCAGTTTTAACGGTAAGACATTTACCCTTGCCGCTCTCGACGACTGGCCGGGAGGCATTATTGAAGATAGCCCTCAAGGGGAATAAAGCGGTATGAAATAAAAAACAGTAGGGCTATTTCGTCATTTTATTGACTGCGTAAGCTATCAATAAATGGCGCCAGCTGGCGATTAAACTGGCTGCATTTTGTGGTTTCCGGCGTACTGTCCTGCTGCAGTTGCTGATACATTTGCGTGCTGCGCTGGCTGAGCGTGGCGTAATCAATATTACCCCATCCTCTCTTTTTACCGACATTCCATGCCGCGCGGTCGATAGCATCATCGGAAGGAAGATCGCTACGGCTGCATTTGTTTTTCAGATAACGCGCGCCGGCGGCGACGGAAGAGAGCTGTTCCAGCTGCGCTTCGTTGCTGATAGTGGGGCTGAGCGTAGACGAACGGTTCTGCTGGCAACCCGCGAGAACGGCAATCATGAGCAGCGGAAATATAATGGAAGTTCGCATAATATATTAAACAGATCGGGTTAACTGAAGGACAGTTTAACAAATATTTCCATGCTGTCATCAGGAAATATTATTATAGATATTTGTTAAGGCGCTCCCGTTTTTATCGTCAAATGGCTTAATGTTTCTCTTTACTTCTTACCAGAATATTTGTTGTCACACTCACAATATAATATTCAACCAGCGCTGAGGTTTTTGTTTTTTATCGCTGCAGAGGTCCTCAGGCAGACCGCTGCGACGATGAACGGCGAAGGATATTTTTTATGTTATTAAAAAACATAATATTTTCGCTTTTGTTACGTCGTGAGGGAGTAAAATGCTGGTTAAGCCTGTCCCGGTTTAGTGCTATCCTGTGTCACCTGGACTATTTGTGCTATGTCCCAAAATTCTCGTCAGGCGATGTGTGTAACATGATGATTTATATTATGAATTCTCCAGGAGTACATAAACATACATCATGACCGCGCCCTGTGACGCGAAGCGCTGTGATACCGAGGTAGTGGCCTGCGGGTTGAGACCTCCGGGCGTGAATTTGAGAGATATCTTCTTCCTCTTTCAAGAGGAAGTATTGAGAATCAGGCTTTTACGCCTGAAAGTTGCGGAGAAAAAGCATGGCGGGAGATGACCGCGAGCCTATCGGACGTAAGGGAAAGCCCTCGCGTCCGGCAAAACAAAAAGTGACTCGTCGTCGGGTCCGGGATGAGGACTACGACGATGATTACGACGATGATGATTATGAGGATGAAGAGCCGATGCCGAAGAAAGCAAAAGGCAAAGGTAACAAGCCTCGGCGTAAACGTACCTGGCTATGGCTACTGTTCAAGCTAGGGATCGTGGTCGCGGTGCTGGTTGCCGCTTACGGTGTCTACCTCGATCAGAAAATCCGTAGCCGTATCGACGGCAAAGTTTGGGAGCTTCCGGCGGCGGTCTATGGCCGCATGGTGAACCTCGAACCGGATATGCAGATCAGCAAAAATGAAATGGTTCGTCTGCTGAATGCCACGCAGTACCGCCAGGTCAGCGCAATGACGCGCCCGGGCGAGTACACCGTGCAGGCCAACAGCATTGAGATGATCCGTCGTCCGTTTGATTTCCCTGATAGTAAAGAAGGGCAGGTGCGCGCGCGTCTGACCTTTGACGGCGATCATCTGGAAACGATTGAGAATATGGAGAACAACCGCCAGTTCGGCTTCTTCCGTCTCGATCCGCGGCTGATCACCATGCTGCAGTCGGCAAATGGCGAACAGCGTCTGTTTGTGAAGCGCAGCGGCTTCCCGGATCTGCTGGTGGATACGCTGCTGGCGACCGAAGACCGTCACTTCTATGAACACGACGGGATTAGCCTGTACTCGATTGGTCGTGCGGTGCTGGCGAACCTGACGGCCGGGCGCACGGTGCAGGGGGCCAGTACTCTGACCCAGCAACTGGTGAAAAACCTGTTCCTTTCCAGCGAGCGTTCTTACTGGCGTAAAGCGAACGAAGCCTATATGGCGCTGATCGTTGATGCGCGTTACAGCAAGGATCGTATCCTTGAACTGTATATGAACGAGGTATACCTCGGTCAGAGCGGAGACAACGAAATTCGCGGCTTCCCGCTGGCGAGCCTCTATTACTTTGGCCGCCCGGTGGAAGAACTCAGCCTCGATCAGCAGGCGCTGCTGGTCGGGATGGTGAAAGGCGCATCGATTTACAACCCGTGGCGTAATCCGAAGCTGGCGCTGGAACGACGCAACCTGGTACTGCGTCTGCTGCAGCAGCAGAACGTGATCGATCAGGAGCTGTATGACATGCTGAGCGCGCGTCCGCTGGGCGTGCAGCCGCGCGGCGGCGTGATCTCTCCACAGCCGGCATTTATGCAGATGGTTCGTCAGGAGCTGCAGGCGAAACTGGGCGATAAGGTGAAAGATCTCTCCGGCGTGAAGATCTTTACTACCTTTGACTCCGTTGCGCAGGATGCGGCAGAGAAAGCGGCGACCGACGGCATTCCGGCCCTGAAGAAACAGCGTAAGCTACCGGATCTGGAAACCGCGATGGTGGTGGTTGACCGCTTTACGGGTGAAGTGCGGGCGATGGTCGGCGGTGCGGAGCCGCAGTTTGCCGGTTACAACCGCGCGATGCAGGCCCGCCGTTCAATCGGTTCTCTGGCCAAGCCGGCGACCTATCTGACGGCGCTGAGCTTGCCGAACCAGTATCGCCTGAACACGTCGATTGCCGATGCCCCGATCACCATCCGTCTGCCAAACGGTCAGACCTGGTCTCCGCAGAACGACGATCGTCGCTTTAGCGGTCAGGTGATGCTGGTGGATGCGTTGACGCGCTCGATGAACGTGCCGACCGTTAACCTCGGGATGGCGCTGGGCCTGCCGGCGATAACCGACACCTGGGTCAAACTGGGGGCGCCGAAAGATCAGCTGCACCCGGTACCGGCGATGATTCTCGGGGCGCTGAACCTGACGCCGATCGAAGTCGCGCAGGCGTTCCAGACCATCGCCAGCGGCGGTAACCGCGCGACGCTTTCGGCGCTGCGTTCGGTCATCGCCGAAGATGGTACCGTGCTGTATCAGAGCTATCCGCAGGCAGAGCGTGCGGTGCCGGCGCAGGCGGCGTACATGACGCTGTGGACCATGCAGCAGGTTGTGCAGCGTGGTACCGGTCGTCAGCTTGGCGCGAAGTATCCGGGCCTGCATCTGGCAGGGAAAACCGGGACCACCAACAATAACGTCGACACCTGGTTTGCCGGTATTGACGGCGGTCAGGTGACCATTACCTGGGTGGGTCGCGATAACAACCAGCCGACGAAACTCTACGGTGCCAGCGGCGCCATGTCTATTTACCAGCGCTATCTGGCTAACCAGACGCCGACGCCGCTGGTGTTGACGGCACCGGAAGACGTGGTGGATATGGGCGTGGACAGCAATGGCAACTTCGTATGTAGCGGGGGGATGCGTTCGCTTCCGGTCTGGACAACCACGCCGGATGCGCTGTGTCGCCAGGGCGAGCAGATGCAACAGCAGCAGCTGGAGCAGCAACAGCAGAACAATCCGTTCAATCAGTCCGGGCAGCAGCAACCGGCGCAGCAGCAACAGCAGCAGCAACAGCCCGCGAAGCAGGAAAAGAGCGATGGCGTAGCAGGCTGGATTAAGGATATGTTCGGCGGTAACTGATCGTCGTCACCAGGCCCCCTGATACAGATGTATCAGGGGGCTTTTTTATTTCTGCACATTACTTAACAGTCACTTAACCCCACAATAACTGCCTGGTTATTATTTCGTCCTTCAGTCTCCAGCGCGGGGCATACCACTTGCCTTGTATTCTGCGTTTCGCCTATTATGCAACGGTCATAATAATAATTCTCGTTTACGTTATCATTCACTTTCATCAGAGATATACCCATGGCGCGTCCAAAAACTGCTCAGCCAAATCACTCGCTGCGTAAAATCGCAGTCGTAGTAGCCACGGCGGTTAGCGGCATGTCTGTCTATGCGCAGGCAGCAGTTGAACCGAAAAAAGAAGAAACCATCACCGTTATCGCGGCACCGGCCACCCAAGAGAGTGCCTGGGGCCCGGCGCCCACGATCGCTGCGAAACATTCGGCAACGGCGACCAAAACCGATACTCCGATTGAAAAAACACCGCAGTCTGTCTCCGTCGTCACCCGCGCCGAGATGGACATGAAGCAGCCGACGACGGTAAAAGAGGCGCTGTCCTATACGCCGAGCGTCTTCTCCACCCGCGGCAGCTCTACCACCTATGACGTGGTGACCATTCGCGGCTTCACGACCTCCACAACGGTCAATACCAACCAGTATCTGGACGGCATGAAGCTGCAGGGGAATAACTATTCAGAAGTGTCGATGGACCCTTACTTCCTTGAGCGCGTGGAAGTGATGCGTGGACCAGCATCGGTGCTGTACGGCAACAGCAACCCTGGCGGTATCGTCAGCATGGTGAGCAAGCGTCCGACGACCGAACCGCTGAAAGAAATTCAGTTCAAAATGGGTACCGATAATCTGTGGCAGACCGGTTTTGACTTCAGTGATGCCATCGATGATAACGGCGTGTGGTCATATCGACTGACCGGTTTAGGCCGCAGTCAGGATGCGCAGCAGCAGATGGCGAAATCAACTCGCTACGCGGTCGCGCCCTCCTTCAGCTGGCGTCCGGATGATAAAACCGACTTCACTTTCCTCAGCAACTTCCAGAACGATCCGTATGCCGGTTACTACGGTTGGCTGCCTCGCGAAGGGACCGTGGTGCCGTATTACGACGCCAACGGCAACGCCCATAAGCTGCCGACTGATTACAACGAAGGCGAGCCGGATAACAAGATGTCCCGCCGTCAGCAGATGGTCGGCTACAGCTTCTCGCATCAGTTTGATGACACCTTCACCGTGCGCCAGAACCTGCGCTATGCCGACGTGAAGACGCTGTATCGCTCCGTTTACGGTAACGGCTATTCGGCTCCGGGCCAAATCAACCGCGCCTATGTGCGTTCTGATGAACATCTCAATACGTTCACCGTTGATACGCAGCTGCAGTCTGACTTTGCCACCGGCGCGGTCAACCATACGTTGCTGACCGGCGTTGATTATTCGCGCATGCGTAACGATGTGAATGCTGAATACGGTTCTGCCGATTCAATCAGCATGAGCAACCCGCAATACGGTGATGCGAACGTCAACGTGAACTTCCCCTACGCGGTGCTGAACCGCATGGAGCAGACCGGCCTGTATGCTCAGGACCAGATGGAGTGGGACAAATGGGTGATGACGCTGGGCGGCCGCTATGATTACGCCATGGCTTCAACCCTGACGCGCTCTTCTAACGATCTCGCGGAAAACCACGATCAGCAGTTTACCTGGCGTGGCGGTATTAACTATCTGTTCGATAACGGAATTTCTCCGTACTTCAGCTATAGCCAGTCCTTCGAACCGGTTTCCGGCTCTTCCCGCGAAGGCAAGCCGTTCGATCCTTCCCGCGGCGAGCAGTATGAAGCGGGCGTGAAATACGTCCCGAAAGATATGCCGGTGGTGGTGACCGCGGCAGTCTATCAGCTGACCAAAGACAAAAACCTGACCGCGGATCCCAACGATCCGTACGGAATTTATAGCGTTCAAACAGGTGAAATTCGCTCGCGCGGTTTTGAGCTGGAAGCAAAAGCGGCGGTCAATGCCAATATCAACCTGACGGCGGCCTATAGCTATACCGATGCGGAGTACACCGAAGACACCGTATTCAAAGGCAAACGTCCGGCGGAAGTTCCGCGCAACATGGCGTCGCTGTGGGCGGATTATACCTTCCACGAGAGCGCGCTGAGCGGTCTGACGGTTGGGGCCGGGGCGCGTTATATCGGCTCGACGGTGAGCTACTACAAAAATGATACGGACACCGGGAAGAAAAACGACTCCTTCAACGTGGCTGGCTATGCCTTGATGGATGCCACGGTGAAATACGATCTGGCGCGTTTTGGTCTGCCAGGATCGTCTGTGGGGATCAACGTGAACAACCTGTTCGATCGTGAGTACGTATCCAGCTGCTACAGCGAATACGCGTGCTACTGGGGCGCAGGACGTCAGGTTATTGCGACCGGAACCTTCCGCTTCTAATCACTTACCGGGCGCGGTTCGCCGCGCCGTTCATCAGGCCGCCGCTATGCAGGAAAACTCTCCGCACTCTGATACCACGTTTTCGTTGAATCGCGTTACCTTCCGCGTACCTGGCCGTACGCTGCTGCATCCTCTCTCCTTAACTTTCCCGGCGGGACAAGTGACGGGGCTGATTGGCCATAATGGCTCCGGCAAATCCACACTGCTGAAAATGCTCGGCCGTCATCAGCCGCCGTCGGAAGGCGATGTGCTGCTGGACGGGCAGCCGCTGGACAGCTGGAGCAGCAAAGCCTTTGCCCGTAAAGTGGCCTACCTGCCGCAGCAGTTACCGCCGGCGGAAGGGATGACGGTGCGTGAGCTGGTGGCAATCGGCCGCTATCCGTGGCACGGCGCGCTGGGGCGTTTTGGCGCCGCCGACCGCGAGAAAGTGGAAGAGGCGATTGCGCTGGTCGGTCTTAAGCCGCTGGCGCACCGGCTGGTTGACAGCCTGTCCGGCGGTGAACGGCAGCGGGCGTGGATTGCCATGCTGGTGGCGCAGGACAGCCGCTGTTTATTGCTGGATGAACCCACCTCGGCGCTGGATATCGCCCATCAGGTTGATGTCCTGGCACTGGTGCATCGTTTGAGTCAACAGCGCGGGTTAACGGTGATCGCCGTCCTGCACGATATCAACATGGCTGCCCGTTACTGTGATTATCTGGTCGCGTTACGCGGTGGTGAGATGATTGCTCAGGGAACGCCCGCGCAGCTGATGCGCAGCGAAACGCTGGAGCAAATTTACGGTATTCCGATGGGTATTCTGCCGCATCCGGCGGGTAGCGCGCCGGTAAGCTTTGTCTATTGATGGAAAAGACGCCTTTAATAACCCGTCGCCGTCTGCTGGCGGCGATGGCCCTGTCACCCCTGCTGTGGCAGATGCGCGGCGCCCAGGGCGCAACCCTCGATCCGCAGCGTATTGTGGCGCTGGAGTGGCTGCCGGCAGAACTCCTGCTGGCGCTTGGCGTGACGCCCTACGGCGTGGCCGATATCCCGAACTATAACCTGTGGGTTAATGAACCGGCGCTGCCCTCCTCGGTGATTGATGTCGGGCTGCGTACGGAGCCGAATCTCGAGCTGCTGACGCAGATGAAACCGTCGTTTATCGTCTGGTCGGCCGGATACGGGCCGTCGCCAGAGAAACTGGCGCGTATTGCCCCGGGGCGGGGATTCACCTTCAGCGACGGTAAACGACCGCTGCTGATGGCGCAGCAGTCACTCAACGAGATGGCCGAGCTGATTGGCCGCCAGCAGGCGGCGAAGCGCCATCTGGCGGAATTTGATGCGCTGATGGAGAACCTGCGCCCGCGTTTCGCCCGTCGAGGCGATCGTCCGCTGCTGATGATCACTTTGCTCGATCCCCGCCATGTCCTGGTTTTCGGCAATAATTGCCTGTTCCAGGAGGTGCTCGATCGCCTGGGGATTAAAAATGCCTGGCGCGGTGAAACCGCCTTCTGGGGCAGCGTCAGCGTCGGTATCGATCGGCTGGCCGCCTACAAAGAGACCGATGTTATCTGCTTTGATCATGGTAATCATGCCGAAATGAGCCAACTGATGAGTACGCCGCTCTGGCAGGCGATGCCGTTTGTCCGCGAAGGGCGCTTCCAGCGCGTGCCGGCGGTCTGGTTCTACGGCGCGACGCTGTCGGCGATGCATTTTGCCCGCGTACTGGCGGATGCTCAGGGAGGTGAGGCATGAGATCGCGACTGTCTCCTCTGGCGGCTCTGCTGCTGACGGTGCTGGCGATTGCCGCGTTTGCGCTCAGCTTCTTCAATCTCCAGGCGGCGCTGCCGCAGCACGAGTGGCGTCAGGCGCTGTGGCAGCCGGATATCGACAATATCGCGCAGATGTTGTTCCACTACAGCCTGCTGCCGAGACTGGCGGTGTCGCTGCTGGTTGGCGCGGGGCTCGGACTGGTGGGCGTGCTGTTCCAGCAGGTGCTGCGCAACCCGCTGGCGGAACCGACCACCCTCGGGGTCGCGACCGGCGCTCAGCTGGGGATGACGGTGACGACACTGTGGGCGATTCCCGGCGTTCTGGCTTCGCAGTTCGCCGCGCTGGCGGGGGCCTGTCTTGTCGGGGCGCTGGTTTTCGGCGTCTCGTGGGGAAAACGGCTGTCGCCGGTAACCCTGATTCTGGCCGGTCTGGTGGTCAGTCTGTACTGCGGAGCGCTGAACCAGCTGATGGTCATTTTCCATCACGATCAGCTGCAAAGTATGTTCCTGTGGAGCACCGGTACGCTGACGCAAACCGACTGGAGCGTGGTGCAACGGCTGTGGCCGCAGCTGCTCGGTGGCCTCATTTTAACGCTGCTGCTGCTGCGCCCCCTCACGCTGATGGGGCTGGATGATGGCGTGGCGCGTAATCTCGGACTGGCGCTCTCTCTGGCGCGCCTGGCCACGCTGACGCTGGCTATCGTGATCAGCGCGATGCTGGTGAATGCGGTGGGGATTATCGGTTTTATCGGCCTGTTTTCGCCGCTGCTGGCGAAAATGCTCGGCGCGCGTCGTCTGCTGTCGCGTCTGCTGCTGGCGGCGGTGATTGGCGCGCTCATTCTCTGGCTGTCTGACCAAATTATTCTGTGGCTGACCCGGGTGTGGCGGGAAGTGTCCACCGGTTCCGTAACGGCGCTGATCGGCGCGCCGCTGCTGCTGTGGCTGCTGCCGCGCTTGCGCAGCATCAGTGCGCCGGTGATGAATGCCGGCGATAAAGTGCTGGTGGAACGGCAAAACGTACGGGGATTTGCGTTTGGCGGCTTGCTGATTCTGCTGCTGGCGCTCCTCGTGGCGCTGGCCTTTGGGCGAGATGCCCAGAGCTGGCACTGGGCGAGCGGCACGCTGCTGGATCAACTGATGCCGTGGCGCTGGCCGCGGGTGCTCGCCGCGCTGTTCGCCGGGGTGATGCTGGCGGTCGCGGGTTGTATTATCCAGCGTCTGACCGGTAACCCGATGGCCAGCCCGGAAGTGCTGGGCATCAGCTCCGGCGCGGCTTTTGGTATTGTCCTGATGCTGTTTTTCGTTCCCGGCAACGCTTTCGGCTGGCTGCTGCCTGCCGGTAGCCTGGGGGCGGCGGCGACGCTGCTGGTGATCCTGGTTGCTGCCGGGCGCGGCGGTTTCTCACCGCACCGGATGCTGCTGGCGGGGATGGCGCTCAGCACCGCCTTCACTATGCTGTTGATGATGCTGCAGGCCAGCGGCGATCCGCGAATGGCGCAGATTCTGACGTGGATTTCCGGCTCGACCTACAGCGCCACGCCGGAGATGGTGGTGCGCAGCGGGATTGCGATGGTGCTGTTGCTGATTCTGGTGCCGCTGTGTCGGCGCTGGCTGATGATTCTGCCGCTGGGGGGGGAAGCCGCTCGCGCGGTAGGCATGGCGCTGACGCCGTCGCGGGTTGCTCTGCTGCTGCTGGCCGCCGGCCTGACGGCAGCCGCCACGCTGACTATTGGCCCGCTGAGTTTTGTTGGCCTGATGGCGCCGCATATTGCGCGCATGATGGGATTCCGCCGGACGATGCCGCAGATGGTGATGGCCGGGCTGATTGGTGGGTTGCTGCTGGTCTTTGCCGACTGGTGCGGGCGAATGATGATGTTTCCGTATCAGATCCCCGCAGGTCTGCTGTCGACCTTTATCGGCGCGCCGTACTTTATTTATCTGCTGAGGAAACAGAGCCGATAATTTTCCCCGCTGGCGTTTCGCTTAGCGGGGCGACACAAACACAGGCCGGGCAAGCTTGCGCCGCCCGGCATTGCATTACAGCTTCGCAAACGCCTTACGGGCGGCGGCGATGGTATCGTTGATATCATCAGGGGTGTGGGCTATCGACATAAAGCCGGCCTCAAACGCCGATGGCGCCAGATAGACGCCTTCTTCCAGCATCAGATGGAAGAAACGCTTAAAGCGTTCAACGTCGCACTTCAGCACATCCTGATAGCAGGTGACCGTCTCGGCATCGGTAAAGAAGAGGCCGAACATGCCGCCCACATTATTCACCACCAGCGGAATGCCCGCTTCGCGTGCGGCATCCAGCAGCCCTTGAGAGAGCTGATTGGTTAAATCCGTTAGCGTTTCGTGGACGCCCGGCTGCGCGACTTCGGTCAGGCAGGCAAAACCGGCCGCCATGGCTATCGGGTTACCAGACAAGGTTCCGGCCTGATACACCGGGCCGGTCGGGGCGAGGGCATCCATCACCTCGCGACGACCGCCAAATGCGCCGACCGGCATGCCGCCCCCGATGATTTTGCCCAGACAGGTCAGATCCGGGACTACGTCGTAGTATGACTGCGCGCCCGCCAGCGCCACCCGGAAGCCGGTCATCACTTCATCGATAATCAGCAGCGCGCCAAATTCGTCGCACAGCGCCCGCAGGCCCGGCAGGAACTCCGGCAGCGGTGGGATGCAGTTCATGTTGCCGGCTACCGGCTCGACGATGATGCAGGCAATCTCTTGCGGATACTGCTCAAACGCGGCGCGAACGGAAGTCAGATCGTTATAGGTACAGGTCAGGGTATGTTTAGCAAAATCAGCCGGTACGCCCGGTGAGTTCGGCTGGCCCAGCGTCAGCGCGCCGGAGCCCGCTTTCACCAGCAGACAGTCGGCATGGCCGTGATAGCACCCTTCAAATTTGATGATTTTGTCACGGCCGGTAAAGCCACGGGCCAGGCGAATGGCGCTCATGGTTGCTTCGGTACCGGAGTTCACCATCCGCACCATATCCATCGTGGGGACCAGTTCGGTCACCAGCTCCGCCATTTTGACTTCCATTTCCGTCGGCGCGCCAAAGCTCAGGCCGCGTTCCGCGGCTTCAATCACCGCGTTGCGAATGGCCGGATGGTTATGGCCCAGCACCATAGGTCCCCAGGAGCCGACATAATCGATATACGCTTTACCGTCGACATCGTACAGTCTGGCGCCGTCGGCGCGTTCGATAAACAGCGGTGTACCGCCCACGCCGCTAAAGGCACGGACCGGCGAGTTCACGCCGCCGGGGATGAGTTCACGTGCGGCGCTATAGAGTGTTTCAGATTTGCTCATTGCCATGATCCTGGTTCGTGATAAATGTTTTGCTGGTTATTCTAAGTTATTCCAGGATAGTTATGAAAGTTTTGCCCAATTGAAACAAAGCGCAGCCGGTGCATTTTTCCCGCGACGTAGGACGTTCAGAAGGCTAAAATGTCCCCTTCGTATTTGTATGACTATTGACGATAAGAGTATGAAAACAGAAGCCTCTACTTTTGAAGCAAAACAAATCGTGCGCTTGCGTCGTGGCGATGTGGTACGTCGATTAGTTCAACGTGACAAAACGCCGCTGGCGGTGCTGCTGATGGCCGCCGTGGTCGGCACGCTGGCAGGGTTGGTGGGGGTCGCCTTTGAAAAGAGCGTCAACTGGGTGCAGAACATGCGCATCGGTTCGCTGGTGCAGGTGGCGGATCACGGGTTCCTGATTTGGCCGCTGGCCTTTATTTTATCTGCGTTGCTGGCGATGGTGGGCTATTTTCTGGTGCGCCGTTTCGCGCCGGAGGCGGGGGGATCCGGCATACCGGAGATCGAAGGGGCGCTGGAAGAGCTGCGTCCGGTTCGCTGGTGGCGAGTGCTGCCGGTGAAATTTATCGGCGGGATGGGGACGCTGGGCGCCGGCATGGTGCTCGGTCGCGAAGGGCCAACGGTACAGCTGGGCGGCAACGTCGGACGAATGGTGCTGGATATCTTCCGCATGCGCAGCCCCGAAGCGCGCCACACGTTGCTGGCCACCGGGGCTGCGGCGGGGCTCTCTGCGGCATTTAACGCGCCGCTGGCGGGGATTTTATTCATTATCGAAGAGATGCGCCCGCAGTTTCGCTACAACCTGATTTCGATTAAAGCCGTCTTTACCGGCGTGATCATGTCGAGCATTGTGTTCCGTATCTTTAATGGCGAATCGGCGATTATTGAGGTCGGCAAGCTGAGCGATGCGCCGGTGAATACGCTGTGGCTGTACCTGATCCTGGGGATGATTTTTGGCTGCGTTGGCCCGCTGTTTAATAGCCTGGTGCTGCGCACCCAGGATATGTTCCAGCGTATTCATGGCGGCAATACGAAGAAGTGGGTGCTGATTGGCGGGTTAATCGGCGGGATGTGCGGCGTTCTCGGGCTGATTCAACCGGCGGCGGCGGGAGGCGGCTTTAACCTGATTCCGATTGCTGCGGCGGGCAACTTTTCCGTGGGACTGCTGCTGTTTATCTTTATTGCCCGCGTGATAACCACATTACTCTGTTTCTCCTCCGGGGCGCCCGGCGGCATTTTTGCGCCGATGCTGGCGCTGGGAACCTTGCTGGGAACCGCCTTCGGGATGGCTGTCACGCCGATGTTGCCGGCCTATCATCTGGATGCCGGGACCTTTGCGATTGCCGGAATGGGGGCCCTGCTGGCGGCGTCAATCCGCGCTCCGCTGACCGGGATTGTGCTGGTGCTGGAGATGACCGATAACTATCAGCTCATTTTGCCAATGATTATTACCTGTCTTGGCGCAACACTACTGGCGCAATTCCTTGGCGGTAAGCCTTTGTATTCCACGATCCTGGAGCGCACGCTGGCGAAGCAGGCCGCAGAACAGGCGGCAAAAGCGCAGCAGGTTGCCGGGGAGAATACTTGAACGATTTACCAGGGTATTAGATAATGGCTCATAAGGTCGGGTTATTCTTTAACCGGTCAGAAGTATCAATGGGAGCATAAAATGAGTGATGACGTAGCGTTGCCGCTGGAGTTTACTGAAGCTGCAGCCAAAAAAGTAAAATTCCTGATTGCAGATGAAGACAATCCAAACCTGAAACTGCGTGTGTATATCACCGGTGGTGGTTGCAGTGGTTTTCAGTACGGCTTCACCTTTGACGATCAGGTTAACGAAGGCGATATGACCATCGAAAAACAGGGCGTAGGCCTGGTGGTCGATCCGATGAGCCTGCAGTATCTGGTCGGCGGTGCCGTCGACTACACTGAAGGCCTGGAAGGCTCGCGTTTTATCGTGACCAACCCGAATGCGAAAAGCACCTGCGGCTGCGGGTCTTCATTCAGCGTCTGATTCCCGCACTGGATTCTCGCCCCGGTAGCTCTTCTCCGCCGGGGCAATTTCCCCGTTTAGCGCCCGTTATCGTCGAGAGCAAAAGTCGGCAGCTTCAGATGCCAACGGATAGCCGCAAGGCGAATCATCAGCGTGACGACCATCCCCATCATCGCCGAATTCTGCAGCGAAACATGAAAAGTGTCATAGGCCGTGGCGTGCACGATACCGCCGACAATACAGGCCGTGGCATAGATTTCCGTGCGCAAAATCATCGGAATTTCGCGCGCCAGTACGTCGCGAATGATCCCGCCGCCGACGCCGGTGACGACACCCATACAGATAGCGACCAGCGGGCCGCTGTGGGCCAGAAACGCTTTATTCACCCCGATGCCGACAAATACCGCCAGACCAACGGCATCAAGCACCGGCAATATCCATTTCGGCAGCCGGCGTGGCTGGCGCACCAGCAGAATGGTCATCATGCTGGTGACCATCGCCACCACCAGGTCGGTGGGGTCTTTTACCCAGAACACCGGGCCGTTGGCGAGCGCCATATCGCGAATGGTCCCACCGCCCACGGCGGTGACAACGCCGAGCACCAGCACGCCAAAGGGGTCCATCCGGAGTTTACCGGCCAGCAATACGCCCGAGATAGCAAATACGGCGGTGCCAATAATATCCAGCCAATAGACAAGCATCGTCAGTTCTCGTTAAGCGCCCGGTTCCTCAGGCTATTTTTACTCACCAAATTGCATCCGCACAGCCTCCGCCAACCGGACGTATGTCGGTTACACTGGCTTTCTCTGTAGCGGATGTCGTTATTGCCCTGCGCAAGCGGTGCTATTTGACCTGCCCGAGCGCCTCGCAGAGCTGTTTTGCGGCGAGGATAATACGCGGGCTTGCGCGTTCAAACCAGTCGCCATCTACTGCAATCAGGGAAATTTTTAACTGCTGATGCCAGTAGCGTTCAACTGCAGGGAGTCTGCTGACATCGCCAGGGATAACAATCGCCTGAGGCTGCCTCGCCAGGACCTGTTCACGACTCACCTGGGGCCAGGGAACCGGGCTGGAGGCAAAAATGTTGTCGCCGCCGCACAACGTCAGTACCTGGTCCTGAATCGATCCCCGACTGCTGGTAAAAAGAGGATTGGCGCCAAACTGCAGAAAGACGCGTTTTTTCGGCGTATGTGCGTAGCGGGCTTTGAGGGCATCATAGTCGTCCTGCATTCGCTGCGCGGATGCGCGAGCCTTTTCCGGCTGCGGACTCCACTGCGCCAGCTGTCGCAGCGTCGAAATGATCTCTTCAATCGTCGCGGTATTGACCCAGAGTACCTTGATCCCCAGCGCGCTCAGTTGATTAACCTGCCGTTCGGCATTGCCACCGCGCCATGCCAGAATCAGATCCGGCTTCAGCGCGACGATGCGTTCCAGGTTCATCCCTTGCCAGCTGGCGACCTGTTCGATACCGGCCGCTTCCGGTGGATAATCGGAATGGCTGCTGACGCCAACCGGCGTAATGCCGGCGGCAAAGGCCAGTTCGGTATTGGATGGTGACAGCGTGATAACCCGTGGCGCGGCGAAGAGCCACGCCGGGGTGAGCAGCAGCAGGGCGGCAAGCGCCCGTTTTAGCAACTTAGCCACGCGCCAGCGTCTGCACCAGCTTTTCCACCATCAGCGTGGACTGTTTGGCAGCAACGGCGAGGAACTCATCAAAGCTCAGATGAGACTGCTGATCCGCAACGTCGGAAATCGCGCGTACGACCACGAACGGCACGCCGAAGTTATGGCAAACATGGGCAATCGCCGTTGCTTCCATTTCAACCGCTACGGCCTGCGGGAAGTTGTGGCGGATTTTCGCCAGCCCGACCGAACCGTTGATGAAGGCGTCACCGCTGACGATCAGGCCGCGCACCGCGTGCAGATTCAGCGCTTCGATACAGCTTTGCGCAGCGGCAATCAGCTTATCGTCGGCTTTGAAGCCTGCCGGGCAGCCTGGCAGCTGGCCATACTCATAACCAAAGGCGGTGACATCGGCATCGTGGTAGCGTGTCTCGTCGGAGATGACGATGTCGCCGACTTTCAGCGTCGACGCCAGTCCACCTGCGGAGCCGGTGTTGATAATCACGTCCGGCTTGCAAATCTCCAGCAGCAGGGTTGCGCCCATCGCGGCCGCCACCTTGCCAATACCCGATTTCAGCAGAACGACCTCGGTGCCGTTCAGCTGGCCGGTATAAATTTCGCTTCCGCCAAGGGTCAACGTCTTACGGTTTTCGATTTTGTCGCGCAGAAGGGTAACTTCTTCTTCCATAGCGCCAATAATGCCGATTTTCATAGATTTACTCGCGATGTGTCAGGTTTAGTTGCATAGTCTATCATGCACTCAAAGGGAAACGTTATTGCTCGCGCGGGAGAGGCCATGGCAAAGATTGATTTTCGCAACAAGATTAACTGGCGTCGGCGCTACCGCTCGCCGCAGGGGGTCGAAACGGAACGTGAGATCCTGCGTATTTTTGAAAGCGACCGCGGGCGAATTATCAACTCGCCGGCAATCCGCCGTTTACAGCAAAAAACCCAGGTCTTCCCGCTGGAACGTAATGCCGCGGTGCGTACGCGTTTAACCCACTCCCTTGAAGTTCAGCAGGTGGGGCGCTATATCGCCAAAGAGATCCTCAGCCGCCTGAAAGAGCAGCGTCTGCTGGAAGCCTACGGGCTGGATGAGCTCAGCGGGCCGTTTGAGAGCGTGGTGGAGATGGCCTGTCTGATGCATGACATCGGCAATCCGCCGTTCGGCCATTTTGGCGAGGCGGCGATTAATGACTGGTTCCGTCAGCGGCTCGCGCCTGACGATGCGGCCGGTGCGCCGTTAGCGCAGGATAGCTGTACGGTGGCGGCGCTCCGTTTGCAGGAGGGCGCTGACGAACTGAATGGGCTGCGGAGCAAAGTTCGTCAGGATCTGTGCTGGTTTGAAGGCAACGCGCAGGGTATTCGCTTAGTGCATACCCTGATGCGGATGAACCTGACCTGGGCGCAGGTTGGCTGCATTCTAAAATATACGCGCCCGGCGTGGTGGCGGGGAGAACTTCCCTCCAGCCACAGTTATTTGATGAAGAAGCCTGGTTATTATTTAGCCGAAGAGGGCTATATTGCGAGGTTGCGTAAAGAACTGGATCTGGCTCCTTACAATCGTTTTCCTTTGACCTGGATTATGGAGGCGGCGGACGATATCTCATATTGTGTGGCCGATCTTGAGGATGCGGTAGAAAAACGTATTTTCAGCGTAGAGCAACTTTATCAGCTGCTTCACGAGGCGTGGGGGCAGCATGAAAAAGGATCTTTATTTTCGCAGGTGGTAGAAAATGCCTGGGACAAATCGCGCGCGAATTCTCTGAGTCGAAGTACGGAAGATCAGTTCTTTATGTATTTACGAGTCAATACGCTGAATAAACTGGTGCCCTATGCAGCACGCCGGTTTATCGATAATTTGCCGAAGATCTTTGCCGGTGATTTTAATCATGCGCTGCTTGAGGACGATAGCGACTGCAGTCAGCTGCTGGAGCTATATAAAAATGTCGCGATAAAACATGTGTTTAGTCATCCTGACGTGGAACAGCTGGAATTGCAGGGCTATCGGGTGATTAGCGGTCTTCTGGATATCTATGAGCCGCTGTTAAAATTATCGCTGGAGGAGTTCAGCTTATTAGTGGAGAAAGAGCGGGTGAGGAGCTTACCTATCGCCTCACGCTTGTTCCAGAAACTTTCGACGCGTCATCGGCTGGCCTATGTTGAAGCGGTAAATAAGATTTCGCGCGATGATGAAGAATTTCCTGTGATGGAATATTATTATCGCTGCCGTCTGATACAGGACTATATCAGTGGGATGACGGATTTGTATGCATGGGATGAATATCGGCGCTTGATGGCGGTGGAATAAGTACAGGTTTTGTAAAGACGGACAATAAATTTTTACTTTTTCCAGATGCTTAATTCCGGAACTTAGCGCGATAAAATGACTCTGATAGTCACATACATAGCAATTTGCGTTATCTAAAATCGAGATATGAGACATATGAAAAAAACCACGTTAGCAATGAGTGCACTGGCTCTGAGTTTAGGTCTGGCGTTATCCCCGCTCTCTGCGAGCGCGGCAGAAACGTCCTCTTCGGCCTCAAGTACACAGCAAATGCCAAGCCTGGCTCCAATGCTGGAAAAAGTGATGCCGTCGGTTGTCAGCATTAATGTTGAGGGTAGCACGACGGTCAACACGCCGCGGATGCCGCGTAACTTCCAGCAGTTCTTTGGTGATAATTCGCCGTTCTGCCAGGATGGTTCGCCGTTCCAGAGTTCTCCGTTCTGTCAGGGCGGTGGACAGGGCGGCGGGGCGCCGGGTGATGGCGGCCAGCAGCAGAAATTTATGGCGCTGGGCTCCGGGGTCATTATCGATGCGGCTAAAGGCTATGTCGTGACCAATAACCACGTTGTGGATAATGCGACCACGATTAAAGTACAGCTGAGCGACGGACGTAAGTTTGATGCCAAAGTTGTTGGCAAAGATCCGCGTTCCGACATTGCGCTAATCCAGATTCAGGATCCGAAAAACCTGACGGCGATTAAGCTGGCAGATTCCGATGCGCTGCGCGTCGGCGACTACACCGTGGCGATCGGTAACCCGTTTGGTCTGGGTGAAACCGTCACTTCGGGTATTGTCTCCGCGCTTGGCCGTAGCGGCCTGAACGTAGAAAACTACGAAAACTTTATCCAGACCGATGCGGCGATCAACCGCGGTAACTCCGGCGGTGCGCTGGTTAACCTGAACGGCGAACTGATCGGGATTAATACCGCGATCCTGGCGCCGGACGGCGGCAATATCGGTATCGGTTTTGCCATCCCGAGCAACATGGTCAAAAACCTGACCGAGCAGATGGTCAAGTATGGCCAGGTGAAACGCGGCGAGCTGGGTATTATGGGGACCGAGCTGAACTCTGAACTGGCGAAAGCCATGAAGGTCGATGCGCAGCGCGGTGCCTTCGTCAGCCAGGTGATGCCGGGTTCTGCGGCGGCGAAAGCAGGGATCAAAGCCGGTGACGTGATTACCTCGCTGAACGGTAAGCCTATCAGCAGCTTCGCCGCGCTGCGTGCGCAGGTGGGTACGATGCCTATCGGTAGCAAAGTCCAGCTGGGACTGGTACGCGACGGCAAAGCGGTCAATGCGACCGTCGAACTGCAGCAGAGCAACCAGACTCAGGTTGACTCCAGCACCATCTTCAATGGTATTGAAGGTGCGGAAATGAGCAACAAAGGTCAGGACAAAGGTGTGGTGGTCAATAATGTGAAAGCGGGGACTCCGGCGGCACAAATTGGCCTCAAGAAAGGCGACATCATCGTCGGCGCTAACCAGCAGCCGGTGAAAAATATCGCCGATCTGCGCAAAATCTTTGATGCCAAACCTTCGGTGCTGGCGTTGAATATCCAGCGTGGCGATAGCACTATCTATCTGCTGATGCAGTAATCGCTAACGGCTAAACCCGCCCCTTCTCCTCGCCGAGGGAAGGGGCTTTTTTTTTGCCCCGCTTTCCTTTCTGTGACTCCACCCGCAACTCCATACTTCTGTGCTTTGCTTTATGCATATGCACAATGCGACGTTCGGTTAACTCTTTTATGCTGACCCCCTGTTGACGGGAGGGTTACATGGCTGGCTGGCATCTTGATACCAACATGGCGCAGGATATCGTGGCGCGTACGATGCGCATCATTGATACCAATATCAATGTAATGGACGCCCGTGGGCGCATTATCGGTAGCGGCGATCGCGAGCGAATTGGGGAATTGCACGAAGGGGCGCTGCTGGTGCTTTCTCAGGGGCGGGTCGTGGATATTGACGATGCGGTTGCTCGTCATCTACACGGCGTGCGTCAGGGGATTAACCTGCCTTTGCGTCTGGAGGGGGAGATCGTCGGTGTGATTGGCCTCACCGGCGAACCCGAAACGCTGCGCAAATATGGCGAGCTGGTGTGCATGACCGCCGAGATGATGCTGGAGCAGTCGCGGTTGATGCATCTTCTGGCCCAGGATAGCCGCCTGCGTGAAGAGCTGGTGATGAACCTGATTCAGGCAGAAGAGAATACGCCCGCGTTAACCGAATGGGCGCAACGGCTGGGTATCGATCTGAACCAGCCCCGCGTGGTTGCTATGATTGAAGTGGATAGCGGCCAGCTTGGCGTGGACAGCGCTATGGCCGAGCTACAGCAGCTGCAGACCGCCCTGACCACGCCGGATCGCAATAATCTGGTGGCGATTGTCTCTCTGACCGAGATGGTGGTCCTCAAGCCCGCGCTGAATGCGTTTGGCCGCTGGGACGCGGAGGATCACTGCAAACGAATCGATCAGCTGATCGCCCGAATGAAAGAAAACGGCCAGCTGCGCTTTCGTGTGGCGCTGGGTAACTTTTTTACCGGCCCCGGCAGCATCGCCCGTTCGTACCGCACCGCGCGCACCACGATGATGGTCGGTAAGCAGCGGATGCCCGAGAGCCGCAGCTTTTTTTATCAGGATTTGATGCTGCCGGTGCTGCTCGATAGCCTGCGCGGCGGCTGGCAGGCCAATGAGCTCGCCCGTCCGCTGGTCCGGCTGAAGGCGATGGATAATAACGGTCTGCTGCGACGTACTCTACAAGCCTGGTTTCGCCATAACGTGCAGCCGCTGGCGACGTCAAAGGCGCTGTTTATTCATCGTAATACGCTGGAGTATCGCCTGAATCGTATCGCAGAACTGACGGGGCTGGACCTGGGGAATTTTGACGATCGTCTGCTGCTTTATATTGCGCTGCAGCTGGATGAACAGCGCTAGAAGAGAGCCCGGATAGCGACACAATGCCTTATCCGGGTTGTTGTTGGTCTCTCCCCGGAAAGCATCGCCGGCCAGGGAGCGAAAACCCACTTATTTATTGCGCGTCAGTTTTTCCAGATCGGCTTCAATTTCACTGATCTTATGAGTGACGACGCTTTCCAGATGACGCAGATCGTCAAGGATCTTACGTTTGAGGTCGACTTCGGTACGATCGCGCTGGCAGATCTGATCCAGCTCATCGATAACGTAGCGCAGATTCGGGCTAATTTCCTGAACCTCTTTATACCCCTGGCCTACGCCATCTGCGACAACGGTCTTACGCTGACGCGGGTATTTAAACTTGACGCTTTTGGCGAAGAACTCGCCTTTGTCTTTCTGAAAATAGATTTTCAGAATGTCGTTGTTGGCTTCCTGCCGCAGGCTATAGCGATCGATCTCATCAGGATTGGTAATGCCAAGACTTTTCAGATTATCGTACATAACGGTACCTTTGATATCATCATAACCTTTGAATAATTAACGAAAAGATCCATCTCCGCCAGCTTCAAATATAAAAAAAGCGGGATATCTCCCGCTTTTTATTCTGCTTAGTCGATGGTACGCAGCAGTTCGTTAATGCCGACCTTGCCGCGAGTTTTCGCATCCACTTTCTTCACGATAACGGCGCAGTACAGGCTGTACTTGCCATCTTTTGACGGCAGGTTGCCGGAAACCACCACTGAGCCCGCCGGAACGCGGCCGTAATGGACTTCGCCGGTTTCGCGATCGTAAATTTTGGTGCTCTGACCCAGGTACACGCCCATGGAGATCACGGAACCTTCTTCAACGATCACGCCTTCAACCACTTCAGAGCGTGCGCCGATGAAGCAGTTGTCTTCGATGATGGTTGGGTTAGCCTGCAGCGGCTCCAGGACGCCACCGATGCCGACGCCGCCGGACAGGTGCACGTTTTTACCGATCTGCGCGCAGGAACCCACGGTGGCCCAGGTATCTACCATGGAGCCTTCATCAACGTAGGCGCCAATGTTGACGTAGGACGGCATCAGCACGGTGTTGCGGGCAATAAATGCGCCCTGACGAACCGCCGCCGGCGGAACCACGCGGAAGCCTTCTTTCTGGAAACGCGCTTCATCATAGTCAGCGAATTTCATCGGCACTTTATCGAAGTAGCGGCTTTCCGCACCGTCGATAACCTGGTTATCGTTAATACGGAAAGAGAGCAGAACCGCCTTCTTCAGCCATTGATGGGTGACCCACTGGCCATCGATCTTTTCAGCGACACGCAGCGCGCCGGAATCAAGCAGAGAAATCACCTGGTTAACCGCTTCGCGGGTTACGGTATCCACATTTGCCGGCGTGATGTCGGCGCGACGCTCAAAAGCGGACTCAATAACATTCTGTAATTGCTGCATTGTTTTACTCTTTCTCTTTACACATTAAAAGTTCGTCACCCTTTATCGTTTGGATTGAGGGCCTCTGTCAACCGTTGTTGTACTTCTTGTTGTAGCGCATTATTAAGCCCACGCCGGTCCGCCGTCGCGATTATAAATAAATCTTCTACTCGCTCACCAATTGTCGTAATTCTCGCCCCGTGAAGCGAAATATTGAGGTCGGCGAACACCTGACCCACGCGAGCCAGCAGACCCGGCTGATCGAGTGCAATCAGCTCAAGAAACGATTTTCTGTCGGTGTGCGTCGGCAGGAAATTGACTTCGGTAACGACGGAGAAATGGCGAAGTTTCGCCGCCTGACGGCGCGGGGCCGGAGGCTGCCAGCTACGTTGGGTGATGGTCTGTTCCAGACCGTGACGGATCATTTCATGGCGATCGGCGGAAAGCGGACTGCCGTCCGGCTCCAGCACAATAAAGGTGTCCATCGCCATGCCGTCGCGGGTGGTAAAAATCTGGGCATCGTGGACGCTGAGGTTGCGGCGATCCAGTTCACCACAGACGGCGGCAAACAGATACGGGCGGTCCGGGCTCCAGATAAAAATTTCGGTCCCACCGCGCGTGGCCTGCGAGCTAAGCAGGATCATCGGTTTGCTCAGGTCATGTTTGAGCAAATTGCGGGCGTGCCAGGCGAGCTGGTTAGGCGTATGGCGCACGAAGTAGTTGGCGCGGCAGCGATTCCAGATTTGATGCAGCGCCTCTTCATTAATATTTTCCATCCGCAGCAGCGCCAGCGCCTGCAGCTGATGATGGCGTACTCGTTCACGCATATCCGGCGTACTTTGCATCCCGCGACGCAGCTGTTTTTCGGTGGCGAAATAGAGCTCGCGCAGCAGGCTCTGCTTCCAGCTGTTCCACAAGGTTTCGTTGGTCGCACAGATATCGGCGACGGTCAGGCATACCAGGTAGCGCAGGCGGTTTTCGGTCTGCACCTCTTCGGCAAACTGCTTGATGACTTCCGGATCCTGGATATCACGGCGCTGAGCGGTGACTGACATCAACAGATGATGGCGCACCAGCCAGGCCACCAGCTGGGTTTCCCGTGAGTTAAGTCCGTGCAGCTCGGCGAATTTCAGCACATCCTGGGCGCCGAGGACCGAATGATCGCCGCCGCGACCTTTGGCAATATCATGGAACAGGGCGGCAATCAGAATCAGCTCCGGGTGGGTCAGGCGAGGCCACAGTTCCACGCACAGCGGGTGGCGGCTGCGGGTCTCTTCTTTGGCGAAGCTTTCCAGCTTCAGCAGCACGCGGATCGTATGTTCATCAACCGTATAGGCATGAAAGAGGTCAAACTGCATCTGGCCCACAATATGCGACCACTGCGGCATATAGGCCCACAGTACGCTGTGACGGTGCATCGGCAACAGCCCCCGGCTGACCGCCCCCTGGTGGCGCAACATGCTGAGGAAAATCGCGCGCGCTTCCGGGATATAGCACAGCGGCTGCGTCAGGTGGCGCCGCGCGTGGCGCAGGTGGCGAAGGGTCGTCGAGTAGATGCCGGTGATGTTGCTGTTACGCACCATAATATAGAACATGCGCAGTATTGCCTGCGGTTCGCGGATAAACAGCGTGTCGTCGCGCAGGTCAATCAGCGTGCCGCGCAGCTGAAAATCATCATCGATGGGCCGCGGCTTTTCATCTTCGGTGAGAGCGAGGATTGCTTCATCAAACAGCTGGAGCAGCATGTGATTCAGTTCGCTGACCCGCCGGGTGACGCGGAAGAAATCCTTCATCATGTATTCGATAGGCTGATTACCTTCGCCTTCGTAGCGCAGCCGGCGGGCGACGCTGAGCTGGCGGTCGAATAACAGGCGGTTGTCGTAGCGGTTTAACTCGAGGTGCAGCGCAAAGCGAATCCGCCACAGCTGGTGCAGACATTCGTTAAGCTCGTTACGTTCGGCTTCGGTAAGAAAGCCGAAGCCAACCATTTCATCCAGCGAGGTGGCGCCGAAGTGGCGGCGGGCGACCCACTGCAGGGTGTGGATATCGCGCAGGCCGCCGGGGCTGCTTTTCACGTCCGGCTCGAGGTTATAGCTGGTGCCGTGGTAGCGCTGGTGGCGGATGTTCTGCTCTTCGACCTTGGCGGCAAAAAACTTCTCTGAGGGCCAGAAACCATCGCTGAAGATATGTTTCTGCAGTTCAAGAAACAGGGCCACATCGCCAATCAGCAGGCGAGATTCAATCAGGTTGGTCGCGACGCTAAGATCGGACAGTCCTTCCAGCAGGCACTCTTCCAGCGTGCGCACGCTGTGGCCAACCTCGAGCTTGATGTCCCACAGCAGGGTCAGCAGTTCGCCGACTTTCTGCGCCTGCTCGTCGGAGAGCTTCTTGCGGCTGAGAATCAGCAGGTCGACGTCGGAGAGCGGGTGCAGCTCGCCGCGGCCATATCCGCCGACAGCGACCAGCGCCAGGTCGCTGACCGGACCAAAGCCGTAATCAATCCACAGACGCTGGAGCAGCTGGTCGATAAATTCGGTTCGCGCTTCGATTAGCTGCCCGGCGGCGATACCGCTATCAAACGCTTCGCCCAGCCAGCGCTGGAAAATATCGAGATGTGCCTTGATGGCGGCACAGTTCAAATCACCTTGCGGCCAGCTACCCGGATTCTCAGGCTGACCGGAGAGGGTAGGGGAGACAGTGTCAGGTAAAGAGTTGCTCATCGCGTCACCATAAGAAAAAACTATCGCCCATAAAAAAGCCGGCGGGCGCCGGCTTTTCGTTATGCGTCGTGCGAGATTATCGCCGGGATGGTGTCATCCTTGCGTAATGTCAGAATCTCACAGCCGTTCTCTGTCACCACAATAGTATGCTCGTACTGCGCAGACAAGCTCCGGTCTTTGGTTTTCACCGTCCAGCCGTCTTTCATACTGCGGATCTCTTTCTTGCCGGCATTAACCATCGGTTCGATGGTAAAGGTCATGCCAGGCTTGAGCACCACATTGGTCTCAGGAGAGTCGTAATGCAGCACCTGCGGTTCTTCATGGAAACCGCGGCCGATACCGTGACCGCAATATTCACGCACCACCGAGAAACCTTCCGCTTCGACGAATTTCTGGATGGCTGCGCCGATCGCGCGCAGGTTGATTCCTGGCTTAACCATCTTCAGCGCCAGATACAGGCTTTCCTGGGTAATGCGGCACAGGCGCTCGCCGAGAATCGTCGGTTTGCCGACGATGAACATCTTAGAGGTGTCGCCGTGGAAATCATCCTTAATTACCGTGACATCAATGTTGACGATGTCGCCGTCTTTCAACAGTTTTTCGTCGTCAGGAATCCCGTGACAGACGACTTCGTTAATAGAGATGCACACGGATTTCGGGTAACCGTGGTAGCCGAGGCAGGCGGAGATCGCTTTCTGTTCGTTAACAATATAATCGTTACAGATGCGGTCCAGTTCGCCGGTGCTGACGCCCGGTTTAACGTAGGGTTCGATCATTTCCAGCACTTCAGCGGCCAGGCGGCCGGCGACGCGCATTTTTTCGATGTCTTCAGATGTTTTGATAGATATAGCCATGGATTGTGTCCAGCTGTGTCGGTTTTTTCGACAATAATAGAGTTATTCCTGTCAATGTTAACAGTCCGGGTGTCCTGGTGCCAAATTGAGAATCATTAACAGCACTCAGCGTCAACAACAGTTGGTTTCCGATCGGGTTTTGTGGTATAAAGCGCGCCGGACTTCCGTTCCATTTCGTACTACACAGGATGGACTGAAGCGACAAATCTCACTTTGTGTAAATAACACACACGTATCGACACATATTCCGGGGTGCCCTTTAGGGTCGGTAATATGGGATACGTGGAGGCATAACCCCAACTTTATCTATAGAGGTTTTAAACATGGCAACTGTTTCCATGCGCGACATGCTCAAGGCTGGTGTTCACTTTGGTCACCAGACCCGTTACTGGAACCCGAAAATGAAGCCTTTCATCTTCGGCGCGCGTAACAAAGTTCACATCATCAACCTTGAGAAAACTGTACCGATGTTCAACGAAGCTCTGGCTGAACTGAACAAGATCTCTGCTCGTAAAGGCAAGATTCTGATCGTTGGTACTAAACGCGCTGCAAGCGAAGCGGTAAAAGAAGCTGCTAACAGCTGCGACCAGTTCTTCGTGAACCATCGCTGGTTGGGCGGCATGCTGACTAACTGGAAAACCGTTCGTCAGTCCATCAAACGTCTGAAAGACCTGGAAACTCAGTCCCAGGACGGTACTTTCGAGAAGCTGACCAAGAAAGAAGCGCTGATGCGCACTCGTGAGCTGGACAAGCTGGAAAACAGCCTGGGCGGTATCAAAGACATGGGCGGCCTGCCGGACGCACTGTTTGTTATCGACGCTGACCACGAGCACATCGCTATCAAAGAAGCAAACAACCTGGGTATCCCGGTATTTGCTATCGTTGATACTAACTCCGATCCGGACGGCGTAGACTTCGTTATCCCGGGTAACGACGACGCAATCCGCGCTGTTAGCCTGTACCTGGGCGCTGTAGCTGCAACCGTGCGTGAAGGTCGTTCTCAGGATCTGGCTTCTCAGGCGGAAGAAAGCTTCGTAGAAGCTGAATAATAAGGTTTCACCCCTTATTAGTACCGTGTATGAATAGGGGCCCATTTTCGGCCCCTTTTTTCAATTTATACTGTTTGGCCCCCGGCCGGGCAGTTCACATCTCCCGAGGATTTAAGAATGGCTGAAATTACCGCATCCCTGGTAAAAGAGCTGCGTGAGCGTACTGGCGCAGGCATGATGGATTGCAAAAAAGCGCTGACCGAAGCAAACGGCGACATCGAGCTGGCAATCGAAAACATGCGTAAATCTGGCGCAATCAAAGCGGCGAAAAAAGCAGGTAACGTTGCTGCTGACGGCGTGATCATCACTAAGATCGACGGTACCTACGGCATCATTCTGGAAGTTAACTGCCAGACTGACTTCGTTGCTAAAGATGGTGGTTTCCAGGCATTTGCTAATAAAGTACTGGACGCTGCAGTCGCTGGCAAAATCACTGACGTTGAAGTTCTGAAAGCACAGTTCGAAGAAGAGCGTGTTGCGCTGGTTGCTAAAATCGGTGAGAACATCAATATCCGTCGCGTGGCTTCCCTGGAAGGCGACGTTCTGGGTTCATACCAGCACGGCGCACGTATCGGTGTTCTGGTTGCGGCTAAAGGCGCTGACCAGGAGCTGGTTAAACAGCTGGCAATGCACATCGCAGCAAGCAAGCCGGAATTCGTTAAGCCGGAAGACGTTTCTGCTGAAGTGGTTGAGAAAGAGTACCAGGTTCAGCTGGACATCGCGATGCAGTCTGGTAAGCCGAAAGAAATCGCAGAGAAAATGGTTGAAGGCCGCATGAAGAAATTCACCGGCGAAGTTTCTCTGACCGGCCAGCCTTTCGTTATGGACCCGAGCAAATCTGTTGCTCAGCTGCTGAAAGAGCACAATGCCGACGTTACTGGCTTCATCCGCTTTGAAGTGGGCGAAGGCATCGAGAAAGTTGAGACTGACTTTGCAGCAGAAGTTGCTGCGATGTCCAAGCAGTCTTAATTTTCAAAAGGAGCCGCCTGAGGGCGGCTTCTTTTTGTGCCCGTTTTGTAAATTCAGCGCATCGCTTATAGTGGCTGTGCTGAAAAGCGGCATACAATGTCGCCAGAATTAACTCATCTCACTCGTTGACAGTCTCAGGAAAGAAACATGGCTACCAATGCAAAACCCGTCTACAAACGTATTCTGCTTAAGTTAAGTGGCGAAGCTCTGCAGGGTTCGGAAGGCTTCGGTATTGATGCAAGCATACTTGACCGTATGGCTCAGGAAATCAAAGAACTGGTTGAACTGGGTATTCAGGTTGGCGTAGTGATTGGTGGCGGTAACCTGTTCCGTGGTGCTGGGCTGGCGAAAGCGGGGATGAACCGCGTTGTGGGCGACCACATGGGCATGCTGGCAACGGTGATGAACGGCCTTGCAATGCGTGACTCACTGCATCGCGCCTATGTGAACGCTCGCCTGATGTCAGCGATTCCGCTGAATGGCGTGTGTGATAACTACAGCTGGGCGGAAGCCATCAGCCTGCTGCGTAACAATCGCGTAGTGATTCTTTCTGCAGGTACCGGTAACCCGTTCTTCACCACCGACTCCGCTGCCTGCCTGCGTGGTATTGAAATCGAAGCCGATGTGGTACTGAAAGCCACCAAAGTCGACGGCGTGTTTACCGCTGACCCGGCCAAAGACCCGTCTGCCACCATGTACGATCAGCTGACTTACAGCGAAGTGCTCGATAAAGAACTGAAAGTCATGGATTTAGCCGCCTTTACCCTGGCGCGTGACCATAAATTGCCGATTCGCGTCTTCAACATGAATAAACCAGGCGCACTGCGTCGCGTGGTGATGGGCGAAAAAGAAGGCACATTGATTACGGAATAATTCCCGTCAGCGCCAAATCCGGGTAATATTCCGCCTTACTTTCGCGGGCTTATTGCCCGGTGATTTGCATTAAACCTGACTATACTTAGCTCACTTTTACGGTGAGCGACCGTCTGGTCTGTCTGAGACAAGTTTTCAAGGATTCGTAACGTGATTAGCGATATCAGAAAAGATGCTGAAGTACGCATGGAAAAATGCGTCGAAGCGTTCAAAACCCAAATCAGCAAAATACGCACGGGTCGTGCTTCTCCCAGCCTGCTGGATGGCATTGTCGTGGAATATTACGGCACGCCGACGCCTCTGCGTCAGCTGGCAAGCGTCACGGTAGAAGACTCCCGTACTCTGAAAATCAACGTATTCGATCGCTCGATGAGCCCGGCCGTTGAGAAAGCGATCATGGCTTCCGATCTCGGTCTGAACCCAAGCTCTGCGGGTACCGACATCCGCGTTCCGCTGCCGCCGCTGACCGAAGAACGTCGTAAAGATCTGACTAAGATCGTGCGTGCCGAAGCCGAACAGGCTCGCGTGTCTGTCCGTAACGTGCGTCGTGATGCTAACGACAAAGTTAAAGCGCTGCTGAAAGACAAAGAGATCAGCGAAGATGACGATCGCCGTTCTCAGGACGACGTGCAGAAAATGACTGACGCCGCCATTAAGAAAGTGGATGCGGCGCTGGCCGATAAAGAAGCGGAACTGATGCAGTTCTGATTCTCTGCCGATACGCTCGCCGCCCACTATTATTGATGGGCTGCGGACGTTAAGTCTGAAACGCCGTACAGAAGACCGAACGCTCAATTCCTGGGATTGTGTTAAAACGGTCGGCCCTGTAGCCTTTGGCACGCTTGCTGAAGGTGATAGACCGCCGACCTGCTCCCGGGTAATTGTGGCGTAAGGGCTTACTGGCGGCGTTTTTCTTTTTATCCTGTCTCAATTCTTCTGGACATCTCATGAAGCAATTAACCGTTCTCGGTTCGACCGGTTCAATTGGCTGCAGCACGCTGGATGTGGTGCGCCATAACCCCGATCGCTTTTCCATCGCTGCGCTGGTCGCAGGGAAAAATGTCGACCGCATGGTTGAACAATGTCTGGAATTTTCTCCCCGCTATGCGGTTATGGACGATGTACAAAGCGCCGGCGCGCTGCGCATCCGCCTGCGTGAAAGCGGTAGCCGCACTGAGGTATTAAGCGGCCAGCAGGCTGCCGCTGAAGTGGCTGCGCTGGACGACGTTGACCAGGTGATGGCGGCGATTGTTGGTGCAGCGGGACTGGTGCCTACGCTGGCCGCCATCCGTGCCGGCAAAACGGTGCTGCTGGCGAATAAAGAGTCGCTGGTCACCTGCGGACGCCTGTTTATGGATGCGGTACAGCAGTATGGTGCGCACCTGCTGCCCGTGGACAGCGAACATAACGCGATTTTTCAGAGTATGCCTGTAACCGTACAGCATAATCTTGGATACGCTGACTTAACGCAGAACGGCGTATTGTCGATTCTGCTGACCGGTTCCGGTGGTCCTTTCCGGGAAACGGCGATAGCGGAGCTGGCGGCGATGACGCCGGATCAGGCCTGCCGTCACCCCAACTGGTCAATGGGACGCAAAATCTCTGTCGATTCCGCCACGATGATGAACAAAGGGCTGGAATATATCGAAGCCCGCTGGCTGTTCAACGCTTCAGCCCGGCAGATGGAAGTGCTGATCCATCCGCAGTCCGTCATTCACTCGATGGTGCGTTATCTTGACGGCAGCGTCATTGCACAGCTCGGTGAACCGGATATGCGCACGCCTATCGCCCATACGATGGGCTGGCCAGACCGCCTGAATTCTGGCGTGCCGGCATTAGACTTCTGCCAGTTGAGCCAGCTGAGCTTTTCCGCGCCGGACTACGGGCGCTATCCGTGCCTCAAGCTGGCGATGGACGCATTTGACCAAGGTCAGGCGGCTACAACGGCATTGAATGCGGCAAACGAAATCTCAGTGGCAGCCTTCCTGGCCGGAGAGATTCGCTTTACCGATATTGCGGGAGTCAACCTGGCGGTGCTGGATCAACTGACGCTGGATGAGCCGCAAAGCATTGATGAAGTGCTGGTTATTGACGCTCAGGCCAGGGTCGTTGCGCAGAAGCAGATAAAACATCTGACAACGCGGGGCTGAACCTCACGACACGTTGTGATATTTGTGGGCGCTGGGCTTCGGTGATATAGTCTGCGCCACCCAATCGTTGCATTTTGTTGTAAAAGATTGTGGTGGCCGTGGAAAAACACGGCTTTTTTGCGTAAAGCTTTGGGTTGTTCTCTGCGATTAGCTGTAGCTTCGGCACTGGATAAAAATGCGTATACAGCGCTGACCGGTTGCTCGCGTTTAGTGGCTTGGCTAATCCTTATTATGGACTTAAAACGCGTTATGTTGTCTGCTAATCACACTGTCAGCGAAATATCGCCTGCGCATGGCTGTCGTCATGTCGCCATTATCATGGACGGCAACGGTCGTTGGGCGAAACAGCAAGGAAAAATTCGCGCATTCGGCCATAAAGCCGGGGCGAAGTCGGTTCGTCGCGCGGTCTCCTTCGCGGCGAACAATGGTATTGAAGCGTTGACGCTATATGCATTCAGCAGCGAGAACTGGAACCGCCCGGAGCAGGAAGTCAGTGCTCTGATGGAGCTGTTCGTTTGGGCGCTGGATAGCGAAGTGAAAAGCTTGCATCGGCATAACGTCCGCCTGCGGATCATCGGCGAGACGACGCGTTTTAATGCGCGCCTGCAGGAGCGTATCCGCAAAGCGGAAGCGCTGACGGAGAACAACACCGGCTTAACGCTGAATATTGCGGCGAACTACGGTGGGCGCTGGGATATTATTCAGGGTGTCCGCAATCTGGCCGAACAGGTTCAGAACGGGTTACTTCGGCCCGAACAGATCACGGAAGACATGCTGAGTCAGCAGGTCTGTATGCATGAACTGGCACCTGTAGATTTAGTTATTAGGACCGGGGGAGAGCATCGCATCAGTAATTTTTTGATTTGGCAAATTGCGTATGCCGAACTTTACTTTACCGATGTTCTTTGGCCCGATTTTGCAGAACAGGACTTTGAAGGTGCACTCCATGCCTTTGTTAATCGAGAGCGTCGTTTCGGCGGCACTGAGCCGGGTGGCAATCATGCCTGATGGGGGTCACTTTTGCTGAAGTATCGCCTGATATCGGCTTTCGTTTTAATCCCCGTAGTCATTGCGGCGCTTTTTCTGTTGCCGCCTGCGGGTTTTGCCATCGTCACGCTCGTGGTGTGTATGCTCGCTGCGTGGGAGTGGGGGCAATTTAGCGGTTTCACTTCAACTTCACAACGCATCTGGCTGGCGCTGCTGTGTGGCCTGCTACTGGCGTTGATGCTTTTCCTGATGCCGGAATATCACTACGACGTTCATCAACCGTTGGTTGAAGGATCGCTCTGGGCGTCGTTTGGTTGGTGGATTGTGGCGCTGTTGCTGGTGCTTTCTTACCCGGCGTCCGCGGCTTTCTGGCGCAACTCGAAGGTGCTGCGGCTGATCTTTGGTATTCTGACTATCGTCCCGTTCTTCTGGGGCATGCTGGCGCTGCGTGCCTGGCATTATGCGGATAACCATTACAGCGGCGCGCTGTGGCTGCTGTACGTGATGATTCTGGTCTGGGGCGCGGATTCTGGCGCCTATATGTTTGGCAAGATGTTCGGCAAGCATAAGCTGGCACCGAAAGTGTCTCCGGGTAAAACCTGGCAGGGGTTCTTCGGCGGTCTGGTGACGGCGGCGGTCATCTCCTGGGCCTACGGACAGTGGGCAAATCTGGATGTTACCCCAACGGTATTGCTGGTGTGTTCCGTTGTTGCGGCACTGGCATCGGTGCTGGGCGATCTGACAGAGAGTATGTTTAAGCGAGAGGCCGGCATTAAGGATAGCGGTCATCTGATTCCCGGACACGGTGGAATACTGGATCGTATCGATAGCCTGACGGCGGCGGTACCGGTGTTTGCTTGTCTGCTATTGTTGGTCTTCAGGACGATTTGACGGAAGGTTTTATGCTAAGCGTTCTCTGGAATTTGGCTGCCTTTATCATTGCGCTGGGCGTATTGATCACCGTGCATGAGTTTGGCCATTTCTGGGTGGCTCGTCGCTGCGGCGTTCGCGTTGAACGCTTTTCCATCGGCTTTGGTAAAGCGTTATGGCGACGTTTTGACAAGCAGGGAACGGAATTCGTCATCGCTCTTATTCCACTCGGCGGCTATGTCAAAATGCTCGACGAACGCGTCGAGCCGGTGGCGCCAGAGATGCGCCACTACGCTTTCAATAACAAAACCGTTGGCCAGCGTGCGGCCGTCATTGCCGCAGGCCCTGTCGCCAACTTCATTTTTGCCATCTTTGCCTACTGGCTGGTGTTTATCATCGGTGTTCCTGGCGTCCGTCCGGTTGTTGGTGAAATAGTACCCGACTCGATTGCCGCACACGCACAAATTGCAAAAGGAACGGAACTTAAAGCGATAGATGGCATCGAAACGCCTGATTGGGATGCAGTGCGTATGGCGCTGGTCTCGAAGATTGGCGACGAGCAAACAATAGTTACGGTCGCCCCTTTCGGGAGCAGTCAGCGCCAGGATAAAATCCTCGATCTGCGGCACTGGGCGTTTGAGCCGGATAAACAAGATCCGGTGACATCGCTGGGTATTCAGCCTCGCAGCGCGCAGATTGATACGGTGCTGGCTGAAGTACAATCTGGCTCGGCGGCGCAGAAGGCCGGTTTGCAAGCGGGCGACAGGATCGTTAAAGTCGATGGTCAACCGTTAACGCAGTGGATGACGTTTGTAAATCTAGTGCGTGATAATCCGGGTAAGGCGCTGATTCTGGACATCGAGCGACAGGGGAGTCCCTTGTCTGTTACGCTGACGCCAGATAGCCGAGCCGCAAAAGGTAAAGCCGAAGGGTTTGCAGGGGTAGTGCCTAAGGTCATCCCGCTGCCTGATGAATATAAGACAGTGCGTCAGTACGGGCCGTTTGCCGCCATTGCTGAAGCCACGGATAAAACCTGGCAACTGATGTCATTAACCGTCAGGATGCTGGGTAAATTGATAACCGGTGATGTCAAACTGAACAACCTCAGCGGGCCGATTTCTATCGCCCAGGGGGCTGGAATGTCAGCGGAGTTTGGATTGATTTACTATCTGATGTTCCTTGCGTTGATTAGCGTGAACCTCGGAATAATCAATCTGTTCCCGCTTCCCGTCCTGGACGGGGGGCACCTGCTATTTTTGGCGATTGAAAAGCTGAAGGGCGGGCCGGTATCCGAGCGAGTTCAAGACTTTAGTTATCGCATTGGCTCAATACTGCTGGTGTTGTTAATGGGGCTTGCACTTTTCAATGATTTCTCTCGGTTATAAGAGAGTTTGTTAGGAAGAACGCATAATAACGATGGCGATGAAAAAGTTGCTCATAGCGTCGCTGCTGTTTAGCAGCGCAACCGTATACGGTGCTGAAGGGTTCGTGGTGAAGGACATTCATTTCGAAGGCTTGCAGCGTGTCGCTGTTGGTGCGGCCCTCCTCAGTATGCCCGTGCGTCCTGGCGATACGGTGACCGATGATGATATCAGTAACACCATTCGTGCTTTGTTTGCCACTGGCAACTTTGAGGACGTCCGCGTCCTGCGCGATGGTGATACCCTGTTGGTGCAGGTGAAAGAGCGCCCAACGATTGCCAGCATCACTTTCTCCGGTAACAAATCGGTGAAGGATGACATGCTCAAGCAAAACCTTGAGGCATCCGGCGTTCGCGTTGGGGAGTCCCTTGACCGCACGACCCTCGCTGATATCGAGAAAGGGCTGGAAGATTTCTACTATAGCGTCGGTAAGTACAGCGCCAGCGTAAAAGCTGTCGTGACCCCGCTGCCGCGTAACCGCGTCGACCTGAAACTGGTATTCCAGGAAGGCGTCTCGGCGAAAATCCAGCAGATTAACATTGTCGGTAACCATGCGTTCAGTACCGATGAACTGATCTCAACATTCCAGCTGCGCGATGAAGTGCCGTGGTGGAACGTGGTCGGCGATCGTAAATACCAGAAGCAGAAGCTGGCCGGGGATCTCGAAACCCTGCGCAGTTACTATCTGGATCGCGGTTACGCACGTTTCAACATCGACTCCACCCAGGTGAGCCTGACGCCGGATAAAAAAGGCATCTACATCACCGTAAACATCACCGAAGGCGATCAGTACAAGCTGTCCGGTGTGCAGGTGACGGGCGATCTGGCGGGGCATTCGGCAGAAATCGAAGCGTTGACCAAAGTGGAGCCGGGCGAGCTGTATAACGGCGCCAAAGTGACCAAAATGGAGAATGATATTAAGAAACTCCTCGGTCGCTATGGCTACGCTTATCCGCGCGTCCAGTCTCAGCCGGAAATTAACGATAGCGATAAGACCGTGAAGCTGCACGTCAACGTCGATGCGGGCAACCGTTACTACGTACGTAAAATTCGCTTCGAGGGCAACGATACCTCCAAAGACTCCGTTCTGCGTCGCGAAATGCGTCAGATGGAAGGGGCATGGCTGGGTAGCGACCTGGTCGATCAGGGTAAGGATCGTCTGAATCGTCTCGGCTATTTCGAAACGGTTGATACCGATACGCAGCGCGTACCGGGCAGCCCGGATCAGGTCGACGTGGTCTATAAGGTCAAAGAACGTAACACCGGTAGCTTCAACTTTGGTATCGGCTACGGTACGGAAAGCGGTGTGAGCTTCCAGGCCGGCGTTCAGCAGGACAACTGGCTGGGTACCGGCTATTCCGTCGGAATTAACGGCACCAAAAACGATTACCAGACCTATACTGAACTGTCGGTCACTAACCCGTATTTCACCGTTGATGGCGTGAGTCTCGGTGGTCGTATTTTCTATAACGACTTCGACGCGAACGACGCGGATCTGTCTGACTATACCAACAAAAGCTATGGTACGGACGTTACGCTGGGCTTCCCGATCAACGAATACAATACGCTGCGCGCGGGCTTAGGGTATGTCCATAACTCCCTGTCCAATATGCAGCCGCAGGTGTCGATGTGGCGTTATCTGAACTCGATGGGTCAATATCCGGAAAATACCGATGATAAAAACTCATTCAGCGCCAACGACTTCACCTTCAACTACGGTTGGACCTATAACAAGCTCGACCGCGGCTTCTTCCCGACGGAAGGTTCGCGTGTCAACCTGAATGGTAAAGTGACCATTCCTGGTTCGGATAACGAATACTACAAAGCTACGCTGGATACGGCGACCTATGTACCGATCGACAACGATCATAAATGGGTGGTTCTGGGACGTACTCGCTTCGGCTATGGCGACGGTATTGGCAGCAAAGAGATGCCGTTCTACGAGAACTTCTACGCCGGTGGTTCAAGCACCGTGCGCGGGTTCCAGTCGAATACCATTGGTCCGAAAGCGGTTTATTTCCCGGCCAGCAATCGCCACGATGGCGATGATAACTATGACAGTAACTGTAAGAGCACTGAGTCTGCGCCGTGTAAATCGGATGATGCAGTCGGCGGTAACGCCATGGCCGTTGCCAGCCTGGAGCTGATTACACCGACGCCGTTTATCAGCGATAAATATGCTAACTCGGTCCGTACCTCCTTCTTCTGGGATATGGGTACCGTGTGGGATACTCACTGGGATTCGAGCGCTTATGCGGGTTATCCGGATTACGGTGATCCGAGCAACATCCGTATGTCCGCTGGTATTGCGGTGCAGTGGATGTCGCCGTTGGGGCCGTTGGTATTCTCCTACGCCCAACCGTTTAAAAAGTACGAAGGAGACAAGGCCGAGCAGTTCCAGTTTAACATTGGTAAAACCTGGTAATTGCGGGCAGCAATGGAATGTAAGTGCAGTATAGCGCTGACTTTAGGCGATAATCACGGTTATCGCCTGGCCACGCAAATAACGGTACCCCTGGGTACTCATGGGATGGTAAGGAGTTAATTGTGAAAAAGTGGTTATTAGCTGCAGGTCTGGGTTTAGCAATGGTAACTTCCGCTCAGGCGGCAGATAAAATTGCAATGGTTAACATGAACAGCCTGTTCCAACAGGTTGCCCAGAAAACAGGCGTTTCTAACACGCTGGAAAACGAGTTCAAAGGCCGCGCGAGCGAGCTGCAGCGTATGGAAGGCGATCTGCAGTCCAAAATGCAGCGTCTGCAGTCCATGAAACCGGGTGCCGATCGTACCAAGCTGGAAAAAGACGTCATGGCTCAGCGCCAGACCTTCTCTCAGAAGGCGCAGTCTTTTGAGCAGGATCGTGCACGTCGCTCCAACGAAGAGCGCGGCAAACTGGTTAACCGTATCCAGACTGCTGTGAAAAGCGTAGCGAGCAGCCAGAGCATCGACCTGGTTGTTGATTCTAATGCCGTTGCATACAACAGCAGCGATGTAAAAGACATCACCGCTGATGTGCTGAAACAGGTTAAATAAGTAATGCCTTCTATTCGACTGGCTGATCTAGCACAGCAGTTGGATGCAGAATTACACGGTGATGGCGATATCGTCATCACCGGCGTTGCGTCCATGCAGACTGCAAAAGCAGGTCATATTACGTTCATGGTCAACCCTAAGTACCGTGAACACCTGGCCGCTTGCCAGGCTTCTGCTGTTGTCATGACGCAGGATGATTTACCTTTTGCCCAAAGCGCCGCGCTGGTAGTGCGTAATCCCTACCTGACCTATGCGCGCATGGCTCAAATTCTGGATACCACGCCGCAGCCGGCGCAGGATATCGCCCCGAGTGCGGTGATTGATGCCACGGCGACGCTGGGTAAAAACGTCTCGATTGGCCCTAACGCCGTGATCGAATCTGATGTTGTGCTTGGTGACAATGTGGTGATTGGCGCCGGGTGCTTCGTTGGGAAAAAGACGAAAATTGGTGCTGGCTCCCGTTTGTGGGCCAACGTGACCGTTTACCACGAGATTGAGATCGGTGAGAATTGCCTGATTCAGTCCAGCACCGTTATCGGTGCCGATGGTTTCGGCTATGCCAACGATCGCGGCAACTGGGTGAAGATCCCGCAGCTGGGTCGCGTCATCATTGGCGATCGCGTGGAGATCGGCGCCTGTACGACCATTGACCGTGGTGCGCTGGATGATACCGTGATCGGCAATGGCGTTATCATTGATAACCAGTGTCAGATTGCGCATAACGTTGTGATTGGTGACAATACTGCCGTTGCAGGTGGCGTTATCATGGCAGGCAGCCTGAAAATTGGCCGTTACTGCATGATTGGCGGAGCCAGCGTGATTAACGGACATATGGAAATCTGCGACAAAGTCACCGTCACCGGGATGGGGATGGTCATGCGTCCTATCACCGAGCCTGGCGTCTATTCTTCAGGGATTCCGCTGCAACCGAATAAGGTGTGGCGTAAAACCGCGGCGCTGGTGATGAATATTGATGAGATAAACAAACGCCTCAAATCGATTGAGCGTAAGGTTAATCAGCAAGATTAGCGCATCCGTTGACACACAAAATCATGCAAAGCAGTATCCGGGCGGCAACCACCGCTGACCAGGATACTGCCTGAGAGATGTAGTGTAAAAATTTTCGGCCTGTTGCATTCATAAGATTGCCGCAGGCCGTGTTATTATTGCCTTTTAGTATATTTAGACAGGAAGAGTATTTTGACTACTGAAACTCATACTCTGCACATTGAAGAGATTCTGGAACTTCTCCCTCACCGCTACCCGTTCCTGCTGGTAGACCGTGTGCTGGATTTTGAAGAAGGTCGTTTTCTGCGCGCAGTAAAAAATGTTTCTGTTAACGAGCCGTTTTTCCAGGGGCACTTCCCTGGTAAACCGATTTTACCGGGCGTACTGATTCTGGAAGCGATGGCGCAGGCCACCGGCATTCTGGCATTCAAAAGCGTCGGCAAGCTCGAACCGGGTGAACTCTATTACTTCGCCGGGATTGATGAAGCGCGTTTCAAACGTCCGGTAGTACCAGGCGATCAGATGATTATGGAAGTCACTTTCGAGAAAACCCGTCGCGGCCTGACGCGTTTTAAAGGCGTCGCGCTGGTTGATGGTAAAGTGGTTTGCGAAGCAACGATGATGTGTGCGCGTAGCCGGGAGGCCTGATACGTGATTGATAAAACCGCCTTTGTTCATCCGACTGCCATCGTGGAAGAAGGCGCCGTTATCGGTGCTAACGCCCATATTGGCCCGTTTTGTATTGTTGGTGCTAACGTCGAAATTGGCGAAGGTACCGTACTGAAGTCTCATGTTGTTGTTAACGGCCATACCAAAATTGGTCGTGATAACGAGATCTATCAGTTCGCTTCCATCGGTGAAGTTAACCAGGACCTGAAATACGCTGGTGAACCGACGCGTGTGGAAATTGGCGACCGCAACCGCATCCGCGAAAGCGTCACCATCCATCGTGGCACAGTACAGGGTGGTGGATTAACGAAGGTGGGCAGCGATAACTTGCTGATGATCAACGCTCACGTCGCGCACGATTGTACGGTCGGGAACCGCTGTATTCTGGCCAACAATGCCACGCTCGCCGGCCATGTCTCGCTGGATGATTTCGTTATCATCGGCGGTATGACGGCAGTCCATCAGTTCTGCATCATCGGCGCACACGTCATGGTCGGCGGCTGCTCCGGCGTCGCGCAGGATGTCCCGCCGTTCGTGATTGCCCAGGGCAACCACGCAACGCCGTATGGCGTCAATATTGAAGGGCTGAAGCGCCGTGGCTTTAGCCGCGAAGCCATCACCGCGATTCGCAATGCGTACAAACTGCTGTACCGCAGCGGGAAAACGCTGGATGAAGCGAAGCCGGAAATCGCCGAGCTGGCGACTCAGTATCCTGAAGTTCAGCCATTTGTCGATTTCTTCGCCCGCTCCACGCGCGGTCTGATTCGTTAATGTCTGCACAGCGTCCCCTGACGATTGCCCTGGTCGCCGGAGAAACCTCCGGCGATATTCTTGGCGCAGGTCTCATCCGCGCCCTTAAAGCACGTATTCCCGATGCGCGCTTTGTCGGCGTGGCGGGGCCATTGATGCAGGCCGAAGGCTGTGAGGCCTGGTATGAGATGGAAGAGCTGGCGGTGATGGGCATTGTCGAAGTGCTTGGTCGCCTGCGTCGCCTGCTGCATATCCGCGCCGATCTCACCCGGCGATTTACCGAGCTTAAACCAGACGTATTCGTCGGTATTGATGCGCCTGACTTCAATATCACCCTCGAAGGTAATCTGAAGAAGCAGGGTATCAAAACTATCCATTACGTCAGCCCGTCGGTTTGGGCATGGCGGCAAAAACGCGTTTTCAAAATTGGCAGATCCACCGATCTGGTACTGGCATTTCTGCCTTTCGAAAAAGCGTTTTACGACAAATTTAACGTTCCTTGCCGCTTTATCGGCCATACCATGGCGGATGCCATGCCGTTGGATCCGGATAAAGACGCTGCGCGGGATCGCCTGGGCATTGCCCGGGATGCGCACTGCCTGGCGCTGCTGCCGGGGAGCCGCGGCGCTGAAGTAGAAATGCTCAGCGCAGACTTTCTGAAAACCGCGCAGATTCTGCGTAACGATTATCCCGACCTGCAGGTGCTGGTGCCGCTGGTGAATGCCAGAAGGCGGGAGCAGTTCGAACGAATTAAAGCGGAAACGGCGCCGGAGCTTACGGTGCATCTGCTGGATGGTCAGGCGCGCGATGCCATGATCGCCAGCGATGCGGCCCTGCTGGCTTCCGGAACCGCGGCGCTGGAGTGCATGCTGGCCAAGTGTCCGATGGTGGTTGGCTATCGTATGAAGCCGTTCACTTTCTGGCTGGCGAAACGCCTGGTGAAAACCGACTACGTTTCGTTGCCGAACCTGCTGGCCGGCCGCGAGCTGGTCAAAGAGCTGCTGCAGGATGAGTGCCAGCCTGCGTCGCTTGCGGATGCGCTGCGGCCGCTGCTGGCCGATGGTAAAACCAGCCATGAAATGCATGACACTTTCCGCGCGCTGCATCAACAAATTCGCTGCAATGCGGATGAGCAGGCGGCGGATGCGGTACTGGAGTTAGCAAAATGATTGAGTTTGTGTATCCGCATACTCACCTGGTCGCCGGCGTAGACGAAGTCGGTCGGGGACCTCTGGTCGGAGCGGTCGTGACCGCCGCGGTGATCCTTGACCCGGCACGGCCAATTGTCGGTCTGAATGACTCCAAAAAATTAAGCGAAAAGCGTCGTCTGGCGCTGTTCGATGAAATCAAAGAGAAAGCGTTAGCCTGGAGTTTCGGCCGTGCGGAACCGCACGAAATAGACGAGCTGAATATTCTGCATGCGACCATGCTGGCGATGCAGCGCGCCGTTGCTGCGCTGCCGGTGGTGCCGGAGTTTGTGCTGATTGATGGCAACCGCTGCCCGCCGCTACCTGTGCCTTCACTGGCGGTGGTCAAAGGCGATAGCCGGGTGGCAGAAATCAGCGCAGCGTCTATTCTGGCTAAAGTCGCGCGCGATGCGGAAATGGCTGAGCTGGACCTAGAATTTCCTCAATACGGCTTTGCGCAGCATAAAGGCTATCCTACCGCTTTCCATCTGGAAAAACTGATCGAACATGGCGCAACCGAGCATCATCGGCGTAGTTTTGGCCCGGTAAAACGCGCGCTGGGCCTTGCGTCCTGATTCTTGTGTCGAGAAATAAGTAAACCGGAATCTGAAGATGTCTGAACCACGTTTCGTCCACCTGCGGGTGCATAGCGACTATTCCATGATCGATGGGCTGGCAAAAACCGGGCCGCTGGTGAAAAAGGCGGCCTCGCTTGGCATGCCTGCGCTGGCGATCACCGATTTTACTAACCTGTGCGGACTGGTGAAGTTCTACGGAGCGGGACATGGCGCAGGTCTGAAGCCCATCGTCGGCGCGGATTTTCACGTCCAGAGCGAACTGATGGGCGATGAGTTCACCGAACTCACGGTTCTGGCGGCCAACAATGTGGGTTATCAAAACCTGACGCTGCTGATTTCACGTGCTTATCAACGCGGCTATGGCGCGCTGGGACCGTGGATTGACCGGGACTGGCTGGCCGAACATCAGGAAGGACTGATCCTGCTTTCCGGCGCGCGTAAAGGCGATGTTGGCGTCAGCCTGACGCGTGGCAATATGGCGCTGGTCGATCAATGCCTCTCTTTCTACCAGGAGCATTTCCCGGATCGCTACTATCTGGAGCTGATCCGCACCGGTCGCGCCGATGAAGAGGCCTATTTACACGCTGCCGTGCAGCTGGCTGAAGAGCGCGGTATACCGGTCGTGGCGACTAACGATGTGCGTTTCCTGGAAACCGGTGATTTCGATGCGCATGAGATCCGCGTCGCGATTCATGACGGCTTTACCCTGGACGATCCGAAGCGCCCGCGCAAATACTCGCCGCAGCAATATATGCGCAGCGAAGATGAAATGTGCGAGCTGTTCTCCGATATTCCGGAAGCGCTGGAAAATACCGTCGAAATCGCCAAGCGCTGCAACGTTACCGTACGTCTTGGCGAATACTTCCTGCCGCAGTTCCCGACCGGGGATATGACGACGGAAGATTATCTGGTTAAAAAATCAAAAGAGGGCCTGGAAGAGCGTCTGGCTTTCCTGTTCCCTGATCCTGAAGAGCGCGTTAAACGCCGACCTGAATACGATGAGCGACTGGATATCGAACTTCAGGTGATTAACCAGATGGGCTTCCCCGGTTACTTCCTGATCGTCATGGAGTTTATCCAGTGGTCCAAGGATAACGGCGTACCGGTAGGGCCGGGACGTGGTTCCGGCGCCGGGTCGTTAGTCGCCTACGCCTTAAAAATCACCGACCTGGATCCGCTGGAATTCGATCTGCTGTTCGAACGTTTCCTGAACCCTGAACGTGTATCGATGCCCGACTTTGACGTCGACTTCTGCATGGAGAAGCGCGATCAGGTTATCGAGCACGTGGCGGAGATGTACGGTCGCGATGCGGTATCGCAGATTATCACCTTCGGTACGATGGCGGCGAAAGCGGTTATTCGCGACGTGGGCCGCGTGCTTGGCCATCCGTACGGGTTCGTGGATCGGATCTCGAAACTGGTGCCCCCCGACCCGGGGATGACGCTGGCGAAAGCGTTTGAGGCCGAGCCGCAGCTGCCGGAGATCTACGAAGCTGACGAAGAGGTCAGAGCGCTGATCGACATGGCGCGTAAGCTGGAAGGCGTCACGCGTAACGCCGGTAAGCATGCGGGGGGCGTGGTTATCGCCCCGACCAAAATTACCGACTTCGCCCCGCTATATTGCGATGAAGCAGGTTTGCATCCGGTCACCCAGTTTGATAAGAACGACGTCGAATACGCCGGGCTGGTGAAGTTCGACTTCCTTGGCCTGCGTACGCTGACCATCATCAACTGGGCGCTGGAGATGATCAACAAGCGGCGGGCGAAGAACGGCGAGCCGCCGCTGGATATCGCGGCGATCCCGCTGGACGATAAGAAAAGCTTCGATATGCTGCAACGCTCGGAAACCACTGCGGTTTTCCAGCTTGAATCGCGCGGCATGAAAGACCTGATTAAACGCCTTCAGCCCGACTGCTTCGAAGATATGATCGCGCTGGTGGCCCTGTTCCGTCCGGGGCCGCTGCAATCGGGGATGGTAGATAACTTTATCGACCGTAAGCACGGCCGCGAAGAGATCTCTTACCCGGACGTACAGTGGCAGCATGAGTGTCTGAAACCGGTGCTTGAGCCGACGTATGGCATTATCCTGTATCAGGAACAGGTCATGCAGATTGCCCAGGAGCTCTCAGGCTATACCCTCGGCGGCGCGGATATGCTGCGTCGTGCGATGGGTAAGAAAAAGCCGGAAGAGATGGCCAAGCAGCGCGGCACCTTTGAGGAAGGGGCGAGGAAAAACGGCATTGACGGCGAGCTGGCGATCAAAATCTTTGACCTGGTGGAGAAATTCGCCGGTTACGGATTTAACAAATCGCACTCGGCGGCCTATGCGCTGGTCTCCTACCAGACGCTGTGGCTGAAAGCACACTATCCGGCCGAGTTTATGGCGGCGGTGATGACCGCGGATATGGATAACACCGAGAAAGTGGTGGGGCTGGTCGACGAGTGCTGGCGGATGGGCCTGAAAATCCTGCCGCCGGATATTAACTCCGGTCTGTACCATTTCCACGTGAATGACGACGGTGAAATCGTCTACGGTATCGGCGCGATTAAAGGGGTCGGCGAAGGGCCGATCGAAGCCATTATTGAAGCGCGTAACAACGGCGGTTATTTCCGCGAGTTGTTCGATCTTTGCGCCCGCACCGATACCAAAAAGCTGAACCGTCGGGTGCTGGAAAAACTGATTATGTCCGGGGCGTTTGACCGCCTCGGGCCGCATCGCGCGGCATTAATGAATTCGCTGGGCGATGCGCTGAAGGCCGCCGATCAGCATGCGAAAGCCGAGGCGATTGGCCAGGCGGATATGTTCGGGGTGCTGGCGGAAGAGCCGGAGCAAATCGAGCAATCCTATGCCAACTGCCAGCCGTGGCCGGAGCAGGTGGTGCTGGATGGTGAAAGGGAGACCCTGGGGCTGTACCTGACGGGTCATCCTATCAACCAGTATTTGAAAGAGATTGAGCGCTATGTTGGCGGCGTGAGACTCAAAGACATGCATCCGACCGATCGTGGTAAAGTCACCACGGCGGCGGGGCTCGTTATTGCTGCGCGGGTAATGGTCACCAAGCGCGGCAATCGTATCGGTATCTGTACGTTGGATGACCGTTCCGGGCGTCTGGAGGTGATGTTATTTACCGACGCGCTGGATAAATATCAGCAATTGCTGGAAAAAGACCGCATACTTATCGTCAGCGGACAGGTCAGCTTTGATGACTTCAGCGGGGGGCTTAAAATGACCGCCCGTGAAGTCATGGACATTGACGAAGCCCGGGAAAAATATGCTCGCGGGCTTGCTATCTCGCTGACGGACAGGCAAATTGATGACCAGCTTTTAAACCGACTCCGTCAGTCTCTGGAACCCCACCGTTCGGGAACCATTCCAGTACACCTCTATTATCAGAGGGCGGATGCGCGCGCGCGGCTGCGTTTTGGCGCAACATGGCGCGTCTCTCCGAGCGATCGTTTACTCAACGATCTGCGTGGCCTTATCGGCTCGGAGCAGGTGGAACTGGAGTTTGACTAATACAGGAATACTATGAGTCTGAATTTCCTTGATTTTGAACAGCCGATTGCAGAGCTGGAAGCGAAAATCGATTCCCTGACTGCGGTAAGCCGTCAGGATGAGAAACTCGATATTAACATCGACGAAGAAGTGCATCGTCTGCGCGAAAAAAGCGTTGAACTGACGCGTAAAATCTTCGCCGATCTGGGGGCATGGCAGGTTGCTCAACTGGCACGCCACCCACGTCGCCCGTACACCCTGGATTATGTTCGCCTGGCATTCGACGAATTTGACGAACTGGCTGGCGACCGCGCTTACGCTGACGATAAAGCCATTGTTGGCGGTATTGCGCGTCTGGACGGGCGTCCGGTGATGATTATCGGCCACCAGAAAGGGCGCGAAACGAAAGAGAAGATTCGCCGCAACTTCGGGATGCCGGCGCCGGAAGGCTATCGTAAGGCGCTGCGCCTGATGGAGATGGCTGAGCGTTTCAAAATGCCGATCATCACCTTTATCGACACCCCGGGTGCGTACCCGGGCGTGGGTGCGGAAGAGCGCGGCCAGTCTGAGGCGATTGCCCGTAACCTGCGCGAAATGTCGCGTCTGAGCGTTCCGGTCATCTGTACCGTTATCGGGGAAGGTGGTTCCGGCGGCGCGCTGGCGATCGGCGTTGGCGACAAGGTCAACATGCTGCAGTACAGCACCTATTCGGTCATTTCACCGGAAGGCTGTGCCTCCATTCTGTGGAAAAGCGCGGATAAAGCCCCGCTGGCGGCCGAAGCGATGGGGATCATTGCTCCACGTCTGAAAGAGCTGAAGCTGATTGACTCAATTATCCCGGAACCTCTGGGCGGCGCTCATCGCAACCCGGAAGCCATTGCGGCAAGCCTGAAGGCGCAGCTGCTGGCGGATCTGGCTGACCTCGACACCCTGAGTGAAGAGGAGCTGTTAAATCGTCGCTACCAGCGTCTGATGAGCTACGGCTACGCCTGATTATTTCTCGCGTCAATATTGCCTGGGGCCGGATTTTTCCGGCCCCTTTTTTATGTGCGATACGCCAGCGCGATTGCTATGATGCCTGACTCAGGTCAATTCCAGGAGGAAAGCGTGAATATCATCGCCATCATGGGGCCCCACGGCGTCTACCACAAAGACGAACCGATCAAAGAGCTGGAAGCGGCCCTGCAACGGCAAGGCTTTCAGACTATCTGGCCGCAAAACAGCGCCGACCTGCTGCAGTTTATCGAACATAATCCGCGGATCTGCGGAGTCATCTTTGACTGGGATGAGTACAACGCCGATCTGTGCAGCGATATCAATCAGCTGAATGAGTATCTCCCGCTATACGCCTTTATCAACGCGCATTCGACGATGGATGTCAGCAGTCAGGATCTGCGTATGACGCTGTGGTTCTTTGAATACGCGCTTGGCCTGGCAGAAGAGATCGCCACCCGAATCGCCCAGTACACGCGTGAATACCTGGATAACATTACGCCGCCGTTTACCAAAGCCCTGTTCAACTATGTGCAGGAGGGAAAATATACCTTCTGTACGCCGGGGCATATGGGGGGCAGCGCGTACCAGAAAAGCCCGGTTGGCTGCCTGTTTTATGACTTTTTCGGGGGCAATACGCTGAAAGCCGACGTGTCGATTTCGGTTACCGAGCTGGGGTCGCTGCTCGATCATACCGGGCCGCACCTGGAGGCTGAAGAGTATATCGCCCGCGCCTTTGGTGCCGAGCAGAGCTACATGGTGACGAACGGCACCTCGACGTCGAACAAAATTGTCGGCATGTATTCGGCGCCGGCGGGCAGCACGCTGCTGATTGACCGTAACTGCCATAAGTCACTGGCGCACCTGCTGATGATGAGCGATGTCGTTCCACTGTGGCTGAAACCGACGCGTAACGCGCTGGGTATTCTGGGCGGCATACCGAAACGGGAATTCACCCGCGACAGCATTCAGCAGAAGGTCGATACCACGAGCGGAGCCGGGTGGCCGGTACATGCGGTGATTACCAACTCCACCTACGACGGGCTGCTGTATAACACCACCTGGATCAAAGAGACGCTCGATGTGCCCTCGATCCATTTTGATTCGGCCTGGGTGCCTTACACTCATTTCCATCCGATCTACCAGGGGAAAAGCGGGATGAGCGGCGATCGCATTCCGGGTAAGGTGGTCTTCGAAACACAATCAACGCACAAAATGCTGGCCGCGCTGTCGCAGGCCTCGCTGATCCACATTAAAGGCAGCTACGACGAAGAGACCTTTAATGAAGCGTTTATGATGCACACCTCGACGTCGCCGAGCTATCCGATCGTGGCTTCGATAGAAACCGCGGCGGCCATGCTGCGCGGCAATTCTGGCAAGCGTTTGATCCAACGCTCCATTGAGCGAGCGCTGGATTTCCGCAAAGAGGTTCAGCGTCTGCGTGAAGAGACTGACGGCTGGTTCTTTGATATCTGGCAGCCGGAGGATATTGAGCAGGTGCAGTGCTGGCCGGTGGCAGGGGGGGAGAACTGGCACGGTTTCAAAGACGCTGACGATAATCATATGTTCCTCGACCCGGTGAAGGTGACGATCCTGACGCCGGGAATGGATGAACAGGGCAATATGGACGGTGAGGGGATCCCGGCGGCGCTGGTGGCGAAATTCCTCGATGAGCGCGGCGTGGTCGTGGAAAAAACGGGTCCCTATAACCTGCTGTTTCTGTTCAGCATCGGCATCGATAAAACCCGGGCGATGGGGCTGCTGCGCGGCTTAACCGAGTTTAAGCGCGCCTACGATCTCAACCTGCGAGTGAAGAACATGCTGCCGGATCTCTACGCGGAAGATCCCGATTTTTATCGCAATATGCGTATTCAGGATCTGGCGCAGGGGATCCATCGCCTGATCCGTCAGCACCAGCTTTCACAGCTGATGCTGAGCGCGTTTGACGTGCTGCCGGAAATGAAAATGACGCCGCATCAGGCCTGGCAGCGGCAAATCAAAGGTGAAGTCGAAACCATTGCGCTGGAAAATCTGGTTGGGCGCATTTCGGCTAATATGATTCTGCCGTACCCGCCGGGCGTACCGCTGTTGATGCCCGGAGAGATGATTACCGAAGAGAGCCGGGCGGTGCTCGATTTCCTGCTGATGCTCTGCTCGATTGGCCGCCATTATCCGGGCTTTGAAACGGATATCCACGGGGCGAAGCGCGGGGACGACGGCGTCTACCGGGTACGAGTCTTAAAAAATGACTCACTGCTTGCACCGCGCTAAGCGGCGCGAGTAACCTGGATGGCATTAACTGGAGGAGTAGACATGCTGGGTTTAAAACGGGTTCACCATATTGCTATCATCGCGACCAATTATGCGCGGAGCAAAGTCTTTTACTGCGATATTCTGGGCTTTACGTTGCAGAGTGAGTTTTATCGTGAAGAGCGCGACTCGTGGAAGGGCGATCTGGCATTGAACGGCGAGTATGTTATTGAACTGTTCTCTTTCCCGTTCCCTCCAGCTCGTCCGAGCCGTCCGGAAGCCTGTGGGCTGCGTCATCTGGCCTTTAGCGTGGATGATATTGACGCGGCGGTGGCTCATCTGGAAAAGCATGGCGTGGCCTGTGAGGGAATTCGCATCGATCCTTTTACCGGCAAACGCTTCACCTTTTTTAACGATCCCGACGGCCTGCCGCTGGAGATTTATCAGCAGTAACCCTTGCCAGAGCGCGCCCGGCCCGGTAACGTGCCGGGCTATCTCCCCAGCGACACTATCAAGATGATGACGCCCGATATTGCGCACACCCTACACCCCTATCGTCAGTTTTTGGTCGCCTTCAGCGGCGGTCTGGATTCGACGGTGCTTTTACATCAACTGGTCTGTTGGCGAGAACGGGACCCGACGCTGCAGCTGCGGGCCATCCATATTCACCATGGCCTGAGCGCGAATGCCGATAGCTGGGTTGCGCACTGCCAGCAGGTTTGTCAGCACTGGCAGGTTCCGCTGGTGGTCGAGCGCGTCACCCTGGCGGATGACGGCCTGGGCGTGGAGGCGCATGCGCGTCAGGCACGCTACCAGGCTTTCCGGGGGGCGCTGCGGCCGGGAGAAGCCCTGGTGACGGCTCAACACCTCGACGATCAGTGTGAAACCTTCCTGTTGGCGCTCAAACGCGGCAGCGGCCCAACCGGGCTGGCGGCGATGGCGGCATCCTCCGGGTTTGCCGCTACCCGGCTGCTGCGTCCTCTGCTGAATACCCGTCGTGAGACGCTGCACCAGTGGGCGCTGGCTCATCAGCTCAGCTGGATTGAGGACGAGAGTAATCAGGATGATACCTACGATCGTAACTTCCTCCGCCTGCGCGTTGTCCCGCAGCTTAACGCGCGCTGGCCCCACTTTAGTGAAGCGGTCGCGCGTAGCGCCAGCCTGTGCGGTGAACAGGAGCAGCTGCTGGATGAACTGCTGGCGGAAGATTTGGCAAAACTGGTGGCGGATGACGGTTCGTTAGCTATCGACGCGCTGGCGTCCATGAGCGCGCCGCGCCGCGCCGCGCTGCTGCGGCGCTGGCTGGCCAGGCACTCTGCGCCGATGCCCTCGCGCGAGATGACGGAGCGAATCTGGCGCGAAGTCGCGCTGGCGCGGGAGGATGCCTTTCCCTGTCTGCGTCTTGGCGATTTTTCCGTGCGCCGTTATCAGCAGCGGCTGTGGTGGGTCAGGTATCAACCCGGCCAGACGAATGCGCTGCTACCGTGGCCGGACTACCGACAACCGCTACGGCTGCCTGAAGGTCTTGGCGAACTGGCGCTGCAACCAGGCGGACCGTTACGTGCCCCGCGTGGTGAAGAGCCGGTGACGGTGCGCTTTCGCGCCAGCGGGAATCTGCATATTGTCGGTCGTCACGGTGGCCGCAAGCTGAAGAAAATCTGGCAGGAGCTGGGCGTGGCCCCCTGGCGCCGCGATACCACACCGCTACTGTTCTACGGTGAGACGCTGATTGCGGCGGCGGATTCGCTGTTCGTAACCTGCGAAGGGGAAGCGCGGGAAGGCGAAGGGGTAGAGATGATATGGAGGAAAACGGGCGGCTGAGCCACCCGTTTTTATTCAGGACTCACTGACCACCACGGTACCGATTTCCGGGTGGCTGAAGCTGGCGATTTTATCCAGGCGTAGTTCGCGAATGTTTCCGCTCAGTTCCACCACCAGATACTCGATATTTTTGCGCGAGATAAGATCGCTTGCCTTCGCTTGCAGCTGCTCACCATCTTTGAGCGTCAGGACAAGCACCAGATGATGCTGGCAGGCAAGTTCGAGGTTGTCATAATCATCACAGTTGATGGGTTGATAAGTATCATTCATTGACATAATCGCTCACCAGTAAGTTTGCTGCCGCACAGGCGGCTTTTTCCCTGACTGACTCCGAAAGGGCCTCATCCGCCGCAATTTCATTCAATACTTTCAACACGCAACCCAGCGCATCTGGAATATACCCTAGGTCTCCGCTGGCTATTTCCGCATACCGCTTGCGTATTAACTCACAATATTGGTCCACATGCCCTCCTGTCAGTATTCTGACTCAACCGTGGGATGCAAGTTTAAGCCTACGAAGATACACTCTGTTTAGCAAGGTGACTATACCATAGTCATTTAAGCAATATCAGCAGGATGAAAAGAGAGCCGCCGATTGCCGGCAGCCTTTTGTCGCCCGTTTCGCTACAATGTACGCCATTTATTTCAGGAGAGTATTCATGGCGCTGAAAGCGACAATTTATAAGGCTACGGTGAACGTTGCCGATCTCGATCGCAACCAGTTTCTGGATGCCAGCCTGACGCTGGCTCAGCATCCGTCGGAAACCCAGGAGCGCATGATGCTACGCCTGCTGGCGTGGATCAAATACGCCGACGAACGTCTGCAGTTTACCCGCGGCCTCTCGTCAGAGGATGAGGCAGAACTCTGGCTACTCAACGATCATCTCGGCGTTGACCTGTGGATTGAGCTTGGTTTGCCGGATGAGCGGCGGATTAAAAAAGCGTGTTCACGGGCGCAGGAGGTGGTGTTGTTTGCCTACAATAGCCGGGCAGCGGAAATCTGGTGGCAGCAGAACAAGAGCAAAATGGCGCAGTTTAGCAAACTGACGGTCTGGTATCTGGATGATGCGCAGCTCGCCAGGCTCAGCGCTTTTGCCGATCGTTCAATGGTGCTACAGGCCACTTTACAGGACGGCGGCATCTGGCTATCTGACGCTAAGAATAATCTGGAAATTCATTTAACGGCGTGGCAGCCGTCGGCATGATTACGATTAGCCGCAGCGTGGTTATTCCGGATGAAGAGATAACCTTGTCCGGGATACGCGCGCAGGGCGCGGGCGGTCAGCACGTGAATAAAGCGTCTACCGCCATCCATCTGCGCTTTGACATAAAAGCATCCAGTCTGCCTGATTATTATAAAGAACGATTACTGGCCGCCAGTCACCACTTAATTTCTGCCGAGGGTGTGGTTATCATTAAGGCTCAGGAATATCGCAGCCAGGAAATGAATCGCGAAGCGGCCATTTCCCGTCTGGTTGCGTTAATAAAAGAATTAACCGCAGTGCAAAAAAGTCGCCGTGAGACCCGGCCGACCCGGGCGTCAAAAGAGCGTCGTCTTGCCTCGAAGGCGCAAAAGTCCTCTGTCAAAGCGCTGCGGGGGAAAGTTCGTCAGTAGGCGGCATGGCGAACGGGTGGAATGGATTATAAGGAATTAACAGTGAAGAAAATCGTACTCTCCGTTGCCGTAGCGTGTTCGCTCTTTGCGCTATTTGGCTGCAACCATCGTTCGGATGTCGAGATGTTACAGCCGGCGCCGATGGAAGAACTGAAGCCGATGCAGCAAAGCTGGCGTGGCATTTTGCCCTGCGCCGATTGTGAAGGGATTGAAACCTCGCTGTTCCTCGAAAAGGATGGCAGCTGGGTTATGAACGAACGTTACCAGGGCGTCAGCCGTGAACCGTCATCGTTCGCCTCGTACGGGACCTGGGCGCGGACCGCCGATAAGCTGGTCCTGACCGACAGCAAAGGGGAGAAGTCCTACTATCGCGCGAAGGGGGAAACCCTGGAAATGCTCGATCGGGAAGGTAACCCCATTGAGTCAACGCTCAACTACACCCTGAAATCGGTCAAAGCCAGCCTGCCGACTACGCCGATGACCATGCGCGGGATGTATTTCTATATGGCGGATGCGGCCACCTTCACCGACTGCGCGACCGGTAAGCGGATCGCGGTGGCTAACAATGCCCAGCTTGAGCGCGATTATGCCGCCGCTCGCGGGACGCAAACGCGCCCGGTGCTGCTGGTGGTAGAAGGGCACTTTACGCTGGAAGCCAACCCCGATAGCGGGGAGATGGTGAAAACGCTGATGGCGGATAAAAATAGTAAATTCGTGCCGGGCAAAGAGTGTAACCAGTAAGTGTTTTCTCGCTTCGTGCCGGGCAAAGAGTGTAACCAGTAAGTCGTTTTCTCGCGAACGCGGCAAACAAACGCTGCGGAAAACGGAGCAGCGAACCTCGTTGCCAACATAAAAAAGGCCCCGCAGATGCGGGGCCTTTTTACGTTTAGCGGTGGGTTCAGCCTTTAATAGCGTTAACCAGGTAATTCACGATATCGCCGGTTTTGATCAGCTGCTTCTCGCCGTTGCGACGATATTTATATTCGATATCGTCATTGTCGAGGTTGCGATCGCCGAGCACGATGGTATGCGGAATACCAATCAGCTCCATGTCGGCAAACATCACGCCCGGACGCTCTTTACGGTCGTCCATCAGCACTTCGATACCCTGTGCGCGCAGCTCGCTATACAGCTTCTCAGCCAGCTCCTGCACGCGGTAGGATTTGTGCATGTTCATCGGCAGGATAGCGACCTGGAAAGGGGCGATCGCATCTGGCCAGATAATACCGCGGTCGTCATGGTTCTGCTCAATGGCAGCAGCCACCACGCGGGTTACCCCGATACCGTAGCAGCCCATAGTCAGCACCTGGTTACGGCCGTCTTCACCCTGCACCGAGGCGTTCATCGCCTGTGAGTACTTGGTCCCCAGCTGGAAGATGTGACCCACTTCGATGCCACGTTTAATCAGCAGCGTACCCTGGCCATCCGGGCTCGGATCGCCGGCGACAACGTTACGGATATCGGCAACTTCCGGGGTCGCCACATCGCGATCCCAGTTAATGCCGAAGTAGTGTTTACCATCGATGTTGGCGCCAGCAGCGAAATCGCTCATCGCCGCCACGGTACGGTCGATAACCACCGGAATCGGCATATTCACCGGCCCCAGAGAACCTGGACCTGCGTTAACGATGGCGCGAATTTCTGCTTCAGTAGCGAAGGTCAGCGGGCTGGCAACCTGCGCCAGTTTTTCTGCTTTCACTTCGTTCAGCTCGTGGTCGCCGCGCACCAGCAGGGCAACCAGCGGGTAGCTGCTGCCTTCAACTGCTTTAACCAGCAGGGTTTTGACGGTCTTCTCAACCGGCAGGTTGAACTGCTCGACCAGCTCGGCGATGGTTTTCGCATTCGGCGTATCGACCAGCGTCATCTCCTGAGTTGCTGCCGCGCGCGGTGCTTTCGGCGCAACTGCTTCAGCAAACTCAATGTTGGCCGCGAAGTCAGAGCTGTCAGAGAAGATCACGTCATCTTCGCCGCTCTGCGCCAGAACCTGGAACTCATGAGACGCGCTACCGCCGATTGAGCCGGTGTCAGCCTGTACCGCGCGGAAATCAAGACCCATGCGAGTGAAGATTTTGCTGTAGGCAGCATACATCGCATCGTAGGTCTCTTGCAGCGATTCCTGAGAGGTATGGAAAGAGTAGGCATCTTTCATCAGGAACTCGCGAGAGCGCATTACGCCAAAGCGCGGGCGAACTTCGTCACGGAACTTGGTCTGAATCTGGAAGAAGTTCAGCGGCAGCTGCTTGTAAGAGTTCAGCTCGTTACGGATCAGGTCGGTAATGACCTCTTCATGCGTTGGACCGAGAACAAACGGACGCTCGCCGCGGTCAACGAAACGCAGCAGTTCCGGACCGTACTGCTCCCAGCGACCGCTCTCCTGCCACAGGTCCGCTGGCTGAACTACCGGCATGGACACCTCGATGGCACCGGCGTTGTTCATCTCTTCACGCACGATGTTTTCGACTTTTTTCAGGACGCGCAGGCCGGTCGGCAGCCAGGTATACAACCCGGAGGCCAGCTTGCGGATCATCCCGGCGCGCAGCATCAACTGATGGCTGATGACTTCGGCGTCGGCAGGTGTCTCCTTTTGAGTGGAGAGCAGGTATTGGCTAGTACGCATGTTGTTACGGTTCCATTTGGACGATCGGAACAGGCTGGGGGACCAGCCTGAAACAAAAAAAGTGGTTTAGTTTACCAGTGTGGCAAAGATGCCAAAAGAGAGGAAAATAAAATTAGCGCGGTTCAAGGGAAAAGACTTCAAAACCGGACGGAATCACGCGCCAGCGTACGTTAAAATCGAGCAGCCAGACGGCATAAGTTTTTCCCGCTTCTTCCTCTTTACGATAGGCCGGCCGCGGATCCTGCGCCAGCACCTCGCAGATGAACGCTGTAAGGTGCGGATAGCGCTGTTCCAGGGCGAGGAGCTGCGCCTGCGTTTCAGGGGTAAAGCTGACCGCCATCTCCGCCTGCGGCGCCTGCTGGGCGTAGCTGGCGTTGGCATCCGGCAGCGCTTCGGCAAACGGCAGGTAAGGTTTGATATCGACGACCGGCGTACCGTCTACCAAATCCAGACTGCCAAGCTGAAGGATGACCTGATCTTGATGACAGCGAACGCCTTTCAGTTCAACCAGCGACATCCCGATGGGATTCGGGCGAAACGTTGAACGCGTGGCGAACACGCCCATACGCGCATTGCCGCCGAGGCGGGGAGGGCGCACGGTGGGGCGCCAGCCGCCTTCCATCGTCTGATGGAAAACAAACAGCACCCACAGATGACTGAATGCTTCCAGGCCGCGGACGGCATCAGCCTGGTTATAAGGCGGCAGCAGATGCAATTCGCCGCCGCCATGTTTGACCAGGCCTGGCTGGCGCGGGACGGCAAATTTTTCTTTATATGGCGAGCGGATAACGCCTATCTGCGCAAACTGAAAAGCACTCATTGCGCCGAGACGTTAAGCGCTGAACCCAGGCAAACGGCCTGGCGATAGCATCCTGGTGTGCCGCTGGTGACTTCACAGCTGTGCAGAAGGACCGCGTTAGCTTTCATTTTAGCTGCGTTGATTTGCAGACGCTTGCGGGCGGTCGGGATATTGGGCGGCGAGTCCTGATTGCTGGCCTGGCATGATTCGCCGGTCACTTCACCGAGATCGCGGAATGGCTTCCCGACCAGTGCGGAGGCATCGGTATAAATTCTTACCGGCGCCGGACGTACTGCTTTCGGTTTGGCAGGCTCCGTTTTGGCCGGTGCGGTTGCGGTGCTTTGTACAGGTTCGACGGGAGATCTGCTTAGCATAGAACAGCCGCTTAACATGAGTGCTAACAAACAGACCGGTAAAGCACGCATAGTATTTCCTCAATAAATGATCAAACAGGGCGCTATTGAATCAGGTGCTTGCATAAATGACAAGACGGGCATAAAGCCCGTCCTGCATGATATTACGGTGAAAAGAGATTACCAGCCTTTCACTGCGCCGCCGTTAAAGATTTTGTTAGCGGCTTCGTAAACTTCATCGCTCTGGTAAGCCTGAACAAATTTCTTAACATTCTCCGCATCTTTATTGTCTTCGCGAGCAACAATCAGGTTCACGTACGGAGAGTCCTTACCTTCTACGAAAATACCATCTTTGGCCGGGGTCAGGCCGATCTGGCTGGCGTAGGTAGTGTTGATGACCGCCAGCGCAATCTGTGCATCGTCGAGGGAACGCGGCAGCTGCGGTGCTTCCAGCTCAACAATCTTCAGGTTTTTCGGGTTCTCAATGATATCCAGCGAGGTTGGCAGCAGACCAACGCCTTCTTTCAGTTTGATCAGGCCCACCTGTTGCAGCAGCAGCAGGGAACGACCGAGGTTGGTCGGATCGTTAGGAATGGCAATCTGCGAGCCCGGCTGCAGCTCATCCAGTGATTTGATTTTTTTGGAATAACCGGCAATCGGATAGACAAAGGAGTTACCCACGGCCACCAGTTTGTAGCCACGGTCTTTAATTTGCTGATCGAGGTACGGTTTGTGCTGGAAGGCGTTAACGTCGATATCGCCTTTGCTCAACGCTTCGTTCGGCAGAACATAATCGTTGAAGGTCACCAGCTCAACGTCGAGACCGTATTTCTCTTTCGCCACTTTTTGTGCCACTTCGGCAACCTGCTGCTCGGCACCAACGATGACGCCGACTTTAATATGGTTCGGATCTTTTTCATCCTGACCACAACCCACCAGAGCCAGAGAACCAATTAATGCGCCGACTGCCGCAAAGGTTTTGAAATTAAAGGCCATGTTATTTCCTTTCTGTAAGAGTCTGTGTGTACACGAGTCATTGGGCCGCGCGGAGACGACCCGAATGAGGGGGTGTAGATAATGTTATTTGTGAGTTACAGCCCGGACGATACGATCGCCAGAGAATTGGATTAAATAAACCAGAATAACCAGTAATACCAGCACGGTATTCATTACCGTAGCGTTGTAGCCGATATAGCCGTACTGATAGCCAATCTGCCCCAGACCGCCGGCACCCACCGCTCCGCCCATCGCGGAATAGCCGACCAGCGTAATGAGGGTGATGGTTGCGGCATTTACCAGACCCGGCAGCGCTTCTGGCAGTAGCACCTTACGCACGATCTGCATCGGCGTGGCGCCCATCGCGCGGGATGCCTCGATAAGCCCGGTCGGAATTTCCAGCAGCGCGTTCTCCACCATACGGGCGATAAACGGCGCCGCGCCAACCGTCAGCGGCACAATGGCGGCCTGCAGCCCGATGGACGTACCGACAATCACGCGGGTGAAAGGAATCATCCACACCAGCAGGATAATGAAAGGGATGGAACGGAAAATGTTAACCAGCGCGGACAGCGTCCGGTACAGTTTGGCGTTGGCAATAATCTGTCCCGGGCGGGTGACGTACAGCAGCACACCCACCGGCAGGCCGATGACAAAACCGAAAAAGCCGGAGACGAAGGTCATGGCCAGCGTTTCCCATACGCCGCGCAACAGCAGCCAAATCATTGCCTCAGACATATCCCAGTACCTCTACTTTTACATGGTGTTCCTGCAACCAGGCGATGGCCGCCTGGGTATCTTCCTGCGTGCCGTGCATCTCGGTCAGCATAATGCCGAACTTCACGCCGCCGGCGTAATCCATCTGCGCGCTAATAATGTTGTTATTCACATTAAAGCGGCGGGCGGTTTCAGAGAGCAGCGGAGCGTCGACGGAATGACCGGTGAACTCCATGCGCAGCATAGGGACGCTATCGGGTAGCGCGGTCGGCTTCAGGCGAGCCTGGTAGTCGTCCGGAATATCCAGATGCAGTGTGGATTGAATAAACTGTTGGGCCAGCGGAGTTTTCGGGTGAGAGAAGACTTCACTCACCGTATCCTGCTCGATCAACTGACCATTGCTGATTACCGCGACGCAATCGCAGATACGTTTGACGACATCCATCTCGTGGGTAATCAGCAGAATAGTCAGCCCCAGGCGACGGTTGATATCTTTCAGCAGTTCCAGAATGGAGCGCGTGGTTGCCGGGTCCAGGGCGCTGGTGGCTTCGTCACACAGCAGCACCTTCGGGTTGCTTGCCAGCGCGCGAGCAATAGCCACACGCTGTTTCTGACCGCCGGAAAGGTTTGCCGGGTAGCTATCATGCTTATCGGCAAGACCGACCAGATCCAGCAGTTCGGTCACGCGGCGCTTAATTTCCGCCTGCGGGGTATTATCCAGCTCCAGAGGGAGCGCCACGTTGCCGAAGACGGTGCGCGAGGCCAGCAGGTTAAAGTGCTGGAAAATCATGCCAATCTGGCGACGTGCGCGGGTCAGCGCTTTTTCAGACAGCGCGGTCAGCTCCTGACCGTCAACCTGGACACTGCCTTCGGTCGGACGTTCCAGTAGGTTAACGCAGCGAATCAGCGTACTTTTACCGGCGCCGGATGCGCCGATCACGCCATAAATTTGTCCGGCAGGGACATGCAGGCTGACGTTGTTCAGAGCCTGTATGGTGCGATTCCCCTGCAGGAACACTTTGGTGATATTCGAAAGTTTAATCATCAGTTATTTATTATCGTTTAGCCGTTTGCCGTGGCATTTTCTTCTGCCGTGTCCAGGCGATGCCTGTCAATGAAATGGATGTTAAGGCATCCAGACGTCTAAATCAATCTGCCTCTGTATAATGAGCACTTTCTTGCCTCCAGAAACATGCGATACTAATCAGACTAGCCTTTATCAGGAGCAAACCGGTGGCAAAGTCAGTACCCGCAATTTTTCTCGACCGTGACGGCACGATTAATGTCGATCATGGCTATGTCCACGAAATCGACAACTTTGAATTTATCGATGGCGTCATTGACGCGATGCGTCAGCTAAAGGAGATGGGATTCGCCCTGGTGGTGGTCACCAATCAATCCGGTATCGCGCGCGGTAAGTTCACGGAAGCGCAGTTTGAAACGCTGACCGAATGGATGGACTGGTCTCTGGCCGATCGCGGTATCGATCTGGACGGTATCTATTACTGTCCGCACCACCCGCAGGGGACGGTTGAAGAGTTTCGTCAAACCTGTGATTGCCGTAAGCCGCATCCGGGAATGCTGATCTCGGCACGCGACTATCTTCATATCGATATGGCTGCTTCTTATATGGTTGGCGATAAAGTAGAAGATATGCAGGCCGCCGCCGCCGCATCTATTGGGACTAAAGTCCTGGTTCGTACCGGCAAGCCGGTCACACCGGAAGCGGAAAATGCCGCAGACTGGGTGCTGAATAGCCTGGCAGACCTGCCGGAAGCCATCAAAAAGCAGCAAAAATAGGCGTTAAGTACAAAAGATGAGCGGTTGAAATAAAAATGCATTTTTCCGCTTGTCATTCCCGTTCGGCTCCCTATAATGCGCCTCCATCGACACGGAACAACGGCAAACAAGCCGCCGGGTTGAAAGAGAAAACTTCTGAAAAATGAGGTTGACTCTGCAAGAGGAAAACGTATTATACGGGACCTCGCGACAGAGCGCTCAGCGCCGTCGCACTGCTCTTTAACAATTTATCAGACAATCTGTGTGGGCACTCAAAGTGACATGGATTCTTAACGTCCTCGGACGAAAAATGAATACCAAGTCTCTGAGTGAACACGTAATTCATTACGAAGTTTAATTCACGAGCATCAAACTTAAATTGAAGAGTTTGATCATGGCTCAGATTGAACGCTGGCGGCAGGCCTAACACATGCAAGTCGAGCGGTAGCACAGAGAGCTTGCTCTCGGGTGACGAGCGGCGGACGGGTGAGTAATGTCTGGGAAACTGCCTGATGGAGGGGGATAACTACTGGAAACGGTAGCTAATACCGCATAACGTCGCAAGACCAAAGTGGGGGACCTTCGGGCCTCATGCCATCAGATGTGCCCAGATGGGATTAGCTAGTAGGTGGGGTAATGGCTCACCTAGGCGACGATCCCTAGCTGGTCTGAGAGGATGACCAGCCACACTGGAACTGAGACACGGTCCAGACTCCTACGGGAGGCAGCAGTGGGGAATATTGCACAATGGGCGCAAGCCTGATGCAGCCATGCCGCGTGTATGAAGAAGGCCTTCGGGTTGTAAAGTACTTTCAGCGAGGAGGAAGGCGTTAAGGTTAATAACCTTAGCGATTGACGTTACTCGCAGAAGAAGCACCGGCTAACTCCGTGCCAGCAGCCGCGGTAATACGGAGGGTGCAAGCGTTAATCGGAATTACTGGGCGTAAAGCGCACGCAGGCGGTTTGTTAAGTCAGATGTGAAATCCCCGGGCTCAACCTGGGAACTGCATTTGAAACTGGCAAGCTTGAGTCTTGTAGAGGGGGGTAGAATTCCAGGTGTAGCGGTGAAATGCGTAGAGATCTGGAGGAATACCGGTGGCGAAGGCGGCCCCCTGGACAAAGACTGACGCTCAGGTGCGAAAGCGTGGGGAGCAAACAGGATTAGATACCCTGGTAGTCCACGCTGTAAACGATGTCGACTTGGAGGTTGTTCCCTTGAGGAGTGGCTTCCGGAGCTAACGCGTTAAGTCGACCGCCTGGGGAGTACGGCCGCAAGGTTAAAACTCAAATGAATTGACGGGGGCCCGCACAAGCGGTGGAGCATGTGGTTTAATTCGATGCAACGCGAAGAACCTTACCTACTCTTGACATCCAGAGAACTTAGCAGAGATGCTTTGGTGCCTTCGGGAACTCTGAGACAGGTGCTGCATGGCTGTCGTCAGCTCGTGTTGTGAAATGTTGGGTTAAGTCCCGCAACGAGCGCAACCCTTATCCTTTGTTGCCAGCGATTCGGTCGGGAACTCAAAGGAGACTGCCAGTGATAAACTGGAGGAAGGTGGGGATGACGTCAAGTCATCATGGCCCTTACGAGTAGGGCTACACACGTGCTACAATGGCATATACAAAGAGAAGCGACCTCGCGAGAGCAAGCGGACCTCATAAAGTATGTCGTAGTCCGGATTGGAGTCTGCAACTCGACTCCATGAAGTCGGAATCGCTAGTAATCGTAGATCAGAATGCTACGGTGAATACGTTCCCGGGCCTTGTACACACCGCCCGTCACACCATGGGAGTGGGTTGCAAAAGAAGTAGGTAGCTTAACCTTCGGGAGGGCGCTTACCACTTTGTGATTCATGACTGGGGTGAAGTCGTAACAAGGTAACCGTAGGGGAACCTGCGGTTGGATCACCTCCTTACCTGAAAGAACCTGCCTTTGTAGTGCTCACACAGATTGTCTGATGAAAAATAAGCAGTAAAAAATCTCTGCAGGCTTGTAGCTCAGGTGGTTAGAGCGCACCCCTGATAAGGGTGAGGTCGGTGGTTCAAGTCCACTCAGGCCTACCAAATTCATCCTGAATACTGCGTTGTGAAACGACTCGCATACTTCAGTATGCTTCGTCCTTCCACGCCTTGTCTCAGTATGAATTACCGGTACAAGAGATTAGCATTACGATGGGGCTATAGCTCAGCTGGGAGAGCGCCTGCCTTGCACGCAGGAGGTCTGCGGTTCGATCCCGCATAGCTCCACCATCCTTTACTGCTGCACAATAAGAAAACTTCAGAGTGTACCTGAAAAGGTATGCTGCGAAGTTTTGCTCTTTAAAAATCTGGATCAAGCTGAAAATTGAAACGACGCACTGTTTCCTTTCTCCGTAATAAGAGAGGAAAAGCGGTGTGTTCGAGTCTCTCAAATTTTCGCAACGCGGACTGTTTTACGAAACAGTTTCGGGTTGTGAGGTTAAGCGACTAAGCGTACACGGTGGATGCCCTGGCAGTCAGAGGCGATGAAGGACGTGCTAATCTGCGATAAGCGTCGGTAAGGTGATATGAACCGTTATAACCGGCGATTTCCGAATGGGGAAACCCAGTGTGTTTCGACACACTATCGTTAAGTGAATACATAGCTTAACGAAGCGAACCGGGGGAACTGAAACATCTAAGTACCCCGAGGAAAAGAAATCAACCGAGATTCCCCCAGTAGCGGCGAGCGAACGGGGAGGAGCCCAGAGTCTGAATCAGCGCGTGTGTTAGTGGAACGGTCTGGAAAGTCCGGCGGTACAGGGTGATAGCCCCGTACACTAAAATGCACACGTTGTGAACTCGAAGAGTAGGGCGGGACACGTGGTATCCTGTCTGAATATGGGGGGACCATCCTCCAAGGCTAAATACTCCTGACTGACCGATAGTGAACCAGTACCGTGAGGGAAAGGCGAAAAGAACCCCGGCGAGGGGAGTGAAAAAGAACCTGAAACCGTGTACGTACAAGCAGTGGGAGCCTCTTTATGGGGTGACTGCGTACCTTTTGTATAATGGGTCAGCGACTTATATTCTGTAGCAAGGTTAACCGTATAGGGGAGCCGCAGGGAAACCGAGTCTTAACTGGGCGTTAAGTTGCAGGGTATAGACCCGAAACCCGGTGATCTAGCCATGGGCAGGTTGAAGGTTGGGTAACACTAACTGGAGGACCGAACCGACTAATGTTGAAAAATTAGCGGATGACTTGTGGCTGGGGGTGAAAGGCCAATCAAACCGGGAGATAGCTGGTTCTCCCCGAAAGCTATTTAGGTAGCGCCTCGTGAACTCATCTTCGGGGGTAGAGCACTGTTTCGGCTAGGGGGTCATCCCGACTTACCAACCCGATGCAAACTACGAATACCGAAGAATGTTATCACGGGAGACACACGGCGGGTGCTAACGTCCGTCGTGAAGAGGGAAACAACCCAGACCGCCAGCTAAGGTCCCAAAGTCATGGTTAAGTGGGAAACGATGTGGGAAGGCACAGACAGCCAGGATGTTGGCTTAGAAGCAGCCATCATTTAAAGAAAGCGTAATAGCTCACTGGTCGAGTCGGCCTGCGCGGAAGATGTAACGGGGCTAAACCATGCACCGAAGCTGCGGCAGCGACGCTTATGCGTTGTTGGGTAGGGGAGCGTTCTGTAAGCCGTTGAAGGTGGCCTGTGAGGGTTGCTGGAGGTATCAGAAGTGCGAATGCTGACATAAGTAACGATAAAGCGGGTGAAAAGCCCGCTCGCCGGAAGACCAAGGGTTCCTGTCCAACGTTAATCGGGGCAGGGTGAGTCGACCCCTAAGGCGAGGCCGAAAGGCGTAGTCGATGGGAAACAGGTTAATATTCCTGTACTCGGTGTTACTGCGAAGGGGGGACGGAGAAGGCTATGTTAGCCGGGCGACGGTTGTCCCGGTTTAAGCATGTAGGCGGGAAGTTTAGGTAAATCCGGACTTCTTTTAACGCTGAGGTGTGATGACGAGGCACTACGGTGCTGAAGTAACAAATGCCCTGCTTCCAGGAAAAGCCTCTAAGCATCAGGTAACAACGAATCGTACCCCAAACCGACACAGGTGGTCAGGTAGAGAATACCAAGGCGCTTGAGAGAACTCGGGTGAAGGAACTAGGCAAAATGGTGCCGTAACTTCGGGAGAAGGCACGCTGATGGTAGGTGAAGTGACTTGCTCATGGAGCTGAAATCAGTCGAAGATACCAGCTGGCTGCAACTGTTTATTAAAAACACAGCACTGTGCAAACACGAAAGTGGACGTATACGGTGTGACGCCTGCCCGGTGCCGGAAGGTTAATTGATGGGGTTATCCGTAAGGAGAAGCTCTTGATCGAAGCCCCGGTAAACGGCGGCCGTAACTATAACGGTCCTAAGGTAGCGAAATTCCTTGTCGGGTAAGTTCCGACCTGCACGAATGGCGTAATGATGGCCAGGCTGTCTCCACCCGAGACTCAGTGAAATTGAACTCGCTGTGAAGATGCAGTGTACCCGCGGCAAGACGGAAAGACCCCGTGAACCTTTACTATAGCTTGACACTGAACATTGAGCCTTGATGTGTAGGATAGGTGGGAGGCTTTGAAGTGTGGACGCCAGTCTGCATGGAGCCAACCTTGAAATACCACCCTTTAATGTTTGATGTTCTAACGTAGACCCGTGATCCGGGTTGCGGACAGTGTCTGGTGGGTAGTTTGACTGGGGCGGTCTCCTCCCAAAGAGTAACGGAGGAGCACGAAGGTTAGCTAATCCTGGTCGGACATCAGGAGGTTAGTGCAATGGCATAAGCTAGCTTGACTGCGAGCGTGACGGCGCGAGCAGGTGCGAAAGCAGGTCATAGTGATCCGGTGGTTCTGAATGGAAGGGCCATCGCTCAACGGATAAAAGGTACTCCGGGGATAACAGGCTGATACCGCCCAAGAGTTCATATCGACGGCGGTGTTTGGCACCTCGATGTCGGCTCATCACATCCTGGGGCTGAAGTAGGTCCCAAGGGTATGGCTGTTCGCCATTTAAAGTGGTACGCGAGCTGGGTTTAGAACGTCGTGAGACAGTTCGGTCCCTATCTGCCGTGGGCGCTGGAGAATTGAGGGGGGCTGCTCCTAGTACGAGAGGACCGGAGTGGACGCATCACTGGTGTTCGGGTTGTCATGCCAATGGCATTGCCCGGTAGCTAAATGCGGAAAAGATAAGTGCTGAAAGCATCTAAGCACGAAACTTGCCCCGAGATGAGTTCTCCCTGACTCCTTGAGAGTCCTGAAGGAACGTTGAAGACGACGACGTTGATAGGTCGGGTGTGTAAGCGTAGCGATACGTTGAGCTAACCGATACTAATGAACCGTGAGGCTTAACCTTACAACGCCGAAGCTGTTTTGGCGAAGAGACGAGATTTTCAGCCTGATACAGATTAATCACTGCGCAGAAATGCGGGGTGGTAACAGAATTTGCCTGGCGGCGATAGCGCGGTGGTCCCACCTGACCCCATGCCGAACTCAGAAGTGAAACGCCGTAGCGCCGATGGTAGTGTGGGGTCTCCCCATGTGAGAGTAGGGAACTGCCAGGCATCAAATTACGCAGTAAGCTGATGTAAAAATCAGTAGTTGTAGAAAAATTCGGTGGAGCGGTAGTTCAGTCGGTTAGAATACCTGCCTGTCACGCAGGGGGTCGCGGGTTCGAGTCCCGTCCGTTCCGCCACTTATTAAAAGCCCTGAGCATTTGCTCAGGGCTTTTTCTTTTCCTGCTGTTCTATTTTTGCTTATTGAGCAAAAATCCTCTGCATTTATCGATCTTTTTCCCTTTCGTTACATCAACCATAATGACCTCAATCAGCCAACATTAAGAAATAACGAGGAATTTTATGGCAATCCCTGCATTTGGTCTTGGAACCTTCCGCCTGAAAGATGACGTGGTCATCGCATCAGTGAAAACGGCGCTGGAACTGGGATATCGTACGATTGATACCGCTCAGATTTATGATAACGAAGCCGCTGTTGGCCAGGCTATCGAAGAAAGCGCTGTGCCGCGTGATGAGCTGTTTATCACCACCAAAATCTGGATTGAAAACCTGAGCCCGGAAAAGCTTATCGCCAGTCTTGAAGAGAGTCTGCAGAAGCTGCGTACAGATTATGTCGATCTGACGCTGATCCACTGGCCGTCGCCGAATGATACCGTTGCCGTCGAAGCATTTATGCCTGCACTGCTGGAAGCGAAAAAGCAGGGTCTGACCCGTCAGATTGGCATCTCTAACTTCACGATTCCGCTAATGGAACGTGCGATTGCCGCCGTCGGTGCTGAAAATATCGCGACCAATCAGATTGAGCTCTCTCCGTACCTGCAAAACCGTAAAGTGGTGGAGTGGGCTACACAACACGGTATCCATATCACCTCTTACATGACGCTGGCTTATGGTAAGGCTCTGAAAGATGAAGTGATTGCCGGCATTGCGGCGAAACACAATGCGACGCCGGCACAGGTTATTCTGGCCTGGGCGATAGGTGAAGGCTACGCCGTAATCCCGTCGTCCACGAAGCGCGAAAATCTGGCAAGCAATTTGAAAGCTCAGGATCTGCAGCTGGATGCCGAGGATCGTCAGGCGATCGCCGCGCTGGATTGCAACGATCGTCTGGTTAGCCCGGAAGGCCTGGCGCCTGAGTGGGACTGATCGTCTGAATCAGCACGAGCGGCTGGCCGACTACGCGAAAAGAGCGGTCGGGAACGCGCGTATTACAGCTCCTGCGGGAGCTGTTTTACATGCTCGCTAAGAAAGTCGATAAATGCCCGGATGCGCGTGCTGACGGCTCTGTCACTGTAGTAAACCGCGCTGAACGGCATTTCAACCGGCAGGCGCTTCTCGGCCAGCAGTTCAACAAACTCCCCGCGCGCAATTTCCTGGTTGACCATATAATCGGACAGACAGGCAATACCATTCCCTGCCAGGCATAGCTGCTTAAGGGTTTCCCCGCTGTTCGATGAGATCTCACAATTCACTTCCAGCAGTTGACCATCGCAGCAGGAGACGGGCCAGGTATTCAACGAGACCGGTTCGGTAAAGCCCAGGCACAGGTGATCTTTCAGGTCAGCGACATTTTTCGGCGTACCGTGGCGAGCCAGATAGTCCGGGGAGGCGATAATTTTGCGGTAGCTGTTAAAAAGCGGCCGGGCGCGAAGGCTGGAATCTGTTAACGTACCGGCGCGGATCGCGACGTCGACTTTACGCTCAATCAGATTGATAAAGGTTTCTGATGACACCAGCGACAGGGTCATTTCCGGATAACGTTCGCGGAAAGGTTTCACCAGCGGCATCAGGAAATGCAGCATCACCGGCGTGGCGGCATCAACGCGTAACAATCCCCTCGGCGTCGTCCGTGTCTCCAGAAGTTCATTCTCCGCCGCCGCCATCTCCTGCAGGACAACCTGCATGCGACGAAAATAGCGCTCTCCTTCTTCGGTCAGATTGAGCTGACGGGTTGTACGGTTCAACAGGCTGACGCCAAGTTTTGATTCCAGTTTTTTTACCGCCCGACTGACGGCGGAATTAGCCTGCCCCAGCTGTTCAGCCGCCCGGCTAAAGCTCCCGCTTTCGACGACGGCGATAAAGATGGCTATCTCTTCTGAAGTGGCTCTCATTATTGCACCTGTAGCAAAATTCTATTGAGACTTTGATAGTTTTTGTTATTTAAACATCGCTTCATACTACGTGTCATCTTAATCCTGATGATACGGAGTAAATTATGCCACTGGCGCTACTTGCCTTAACAATCGGTGCCTTTGCTATTGGTACCACGGAATTTGTGATTGTGGGGCTGGTCCCCACGATTGCTGAACAACTGGCTATCTCGTTGCCTTCTGCCGGCCTGCTGGTTTCTATCTACGCTCTGGGGGTGGCCATCGGGGCGCCGGTGCTGACCGCATTGACCGGGCGTATGCCGCGTAAACAGCTGCTGCTGGCGCTGATGGTGCTCTTTACCGCCGGTAACCTGCTGGCCTGGCAGGCTCCCGGTTATGCGACGCTGGTCTTTGCGCGTCTGCTGACTGGCCTGGCACACGGTGTGTTCTTCTCGATTGGCTCCACTATCGCGACGAGCCTGGTGCCGAAAGAGAAAGCCGCTTCGGCCATCGCCATTATGTTTGGTGGCTTAACGGTCGCCCTGGTGACCGGTGTACCGATCGGTACCTTTATCGGCCAGCATTTTGGCTGGAGAGAAACCTTTCTCGCCGTTTCGATTCTCGGCGTCATTGCACTGGTGAGCAGTCTGATTTTGGTACCGAACAACATCCCAGGCCGCGCCAGCGCAAGCCTGCGCGATCAGATTAAGGTCCTCACCCATCCGCGTCTGTTGATGATTTATGCCATCACCGCATTGGGATATGGCGGCGTCTTCACCGCGTTTACTTTCCTGGCTCCCATGATGCAGGAGCTGGCCGGGTTTAGCCCATCAACGGTGAGCTGGATTCTGTTGGGCTATGGTATCTCGGTGGCCGTTGGCAACGTCTGGGGCGGAAAACTGGCCGATAAGCATGGGGCCGTTGCGGCACTGAAGTTAATCTTTGCCGCGTTGGTAGTTCTGCTGCTGGTATTCCAGTTTACCGCCAGCATCCAGTATGCTGCGCTGGCAACGGTGCTGGTGATGGGGATTTTTGCCTTCGGTAACGTGCCGGGGCTGCAGGTTTACGTCGTGCAAAAAGCCGAGCAGTATACGCCGGGTGCGGTTGACGTGGCCTCCGGCCTGAATATCGCCGCGTTCAACGTTGGCATAGCGTTAGGTTCCGTTATCGGTGGACAAACGGTGGAGCGCTATGGGCTGGCCGAGACGCCGTGGATAGGGGCCGTCATCGTCTTCGCTGCGCTGCTGCTGGTTGTGCGCAGTGGTCGTCTGGATAAGTACCGACCGGCAAAGACGGTGAATGTCGAAGGATAAAGGTTTCTCGCGAATTGCATTGAAAGTACCAGTGAAAGTCCCTATAACAGAAGAACCAGCCGCAGTCAGGCTGGTTTCCTGTTATCGAGGTTTGATGCCCAAATTGCGAAAGAATACTTATGCTATGCGCTACGTTGCCGGACAGCCCGCGGAGAGAATTTTGCCTCCGGGGTCATTCGTAAGCGTGGGCCAGGCATTTCCTGCCGGCGTGCCATTAAGCACAGATGAAAAGATCCGCGTCCTGGTGTGGAATATCTTTAAGCAGCAGCGGGCGGAGTGGAAGTCCGTTCTCAAGAACTTCGGTAAAGATGCCCATCTTGTGCTGTTACAGGAAGCGCAAACTACCCCTGAAATGGTTCGATTTGCGACGACTAATTACCTGGCCGCCGATCAGGTTCCGGCTCTGGTGTTGCCGCAGCACCCCTCTGGCGTCATGACGCTGGCTTCGGCGCATCCGGTGTACTGCTGCCCGCTGCGCGAGCGTGAGCCGATTCTGCGGCTGGCAAAGTCTGCGTTAGTGACCGTGTATCCGCTGCCGGATACGCGTTTACTGATGGTTGTGAATATTCACGCAGTTAATTTCAGCCTCGGTGTCGATGTCTACAGCAAGCAGCTGCTGCCGATTGGCGATCAAATAGCCCATCACAGTGGGCCGGTGATTATGGCCGGTGATTTCAATGCCTGGAGCCGTTCACGAATGAATGCGCTCTATCACTTTGCGCGAGAAATGTCGCTGCGTGAAGTCCGTTTCCCTGACGATCAGCGCCGTCGGGCGTTTGGTCGCCCGCTTGATTTTGTATTCTATCGTGGGTTAAGCGTACACGATGCTTCCGTGCTGGTGACGCGCGCCTCTGACCACAACCCGCTACTAGTCGAATTCAGTCCCGGCAAGCCTGATTAATTAAGGTATGTCAGGCCTGCCACCGGGCAGGTCTGCGCTCAGCACGATGCTGCCCTTAATGATTCACACAACCGAAGGACAACACAATGACAACACGCTCTCACCATGACAATGTCGAAAAGCAGTTCGGCTCACAGGCTAGCGCCTATCTGACCAGCGCCGTACACGCTTCCGGGCGCGATCTGCAGCGCCTGGCCGAACGGCTGGCCGATTTCCCACAGGCAAAGTTGCTGGATATGGGATGCGGGGCAGGGCACGCCAGCTTTACCGCCGCGGGGCAGGTGGCGCAGGTTACGGCTTATGATTTATCGAGCCAGATGCTGGAGGTGGTTGCTGAAGCCGCAAAAGATAAAGGTTTCGCCAATATTGTTACTCAACAGGGGTATGCGGAAACGCTGCCGTTTGCCGATGACAGCTTTGATGTGGTGATAAGCCGCTATTCTGCCCATCACTGGCATGATGTCGGCCAGGCGCTGCGTGAGGTTAAGCGCGTCCTGAAGCCGGGCGGCGTGATGATAATTATGGATGTGATGTCGCCCGGGCATCCTGTACGCGATATCTGGCTGCAAACCGTTGAAGCGCTGCGTGATACGTCTCATGTACGAAACTACTCGAGCGGAGAATGGCTGGCATTAGCGAATGAGGCCGGGCTGGCGGTTAATCAGCTGTTGACCGATCGCTTGCCGCTGGAATTTTCCTCATGGGTGGCCCGTATGCGCACGCCAGCACCGCTGGTGGAGGCCATCCGTTTATATCAGGAGAGCGCATCCGCAGAGGTCAAAGCCTATTTCGCTTTGCAGCAGGACGGCTCCTTTACCAGCGATACGATTATGTTTGAAGCGCATAAAGCGCTTTAAAACAAAAAACGCTTTAAAACAAAAAGGCACCGGGATCCGGTGCCTTTTCTACTAAGCAGATGTATCAGGAGTCTGGCCTGTCGCTGTTCTTCACGTACAGCGTCAGCTGGTCGCCAGGCTTCAGGTCATCAGTGCCGCTATTCCAGCGCATCACATCACGTGTATTCACGCCGTGACGTTTCGCGATGCTCGACAACGAATCACCTTTACGTACGCGATAGGTGATGCTATCGCTGTTGTTGGCAAGACGCTGCGCGCTGCTACCGGCGCCAATCACCAGGTTCTGACCCACTTTCAGCCCGGACCCGCGCAGGTTATTCCACTGCTGCAGATCTTTCGTCGATACGCCAAGACGCGATGCAATCCCGGAAACCGTATCGCCCGAACGCACCCTGTAGCTACGGCTGGTCAACGGCGTGTTGTCCGCCAGCAGCGTAGGTTGCACGGCTGCAATATCGCCAGAGGCCAGTGATTCACGCAGCTGAGCAGCGTGTTTCTGTGGCACCATAACGTACTTTGGCCCGCTGGCACCAAGGGTTGATCCTTTGACGCCGGCGTTGAAGGTTTTCAGCTTGCCGACAGGCATGCCTGCCATATCTGCGAGCTGGCTAATCTCAACCGGACTGTCGAGGCGAACACGCGCCAGCGCACGGCTTTCGTCTGCCGTCGGCAGCTTCACGCCATAACGTTTGCTGTTTTTGAGAATATCACTCAACGCCAGCATTTTTGGCACATACACCTTGGTTTCCCGCGGTAATGGCAGCGACCAGAAATCGGTGGGTTTACCACGCGAACGGTTCGCTTTCATTGCCTTCAGCACTCGACCTTCGCCGCTGTTGTACGCGGCGACCGTTAACAACCAGTCGCCGTCGAACATCTTGTTCAGACGCTGCATCATATCCAACGCCGCCGTGGTAGAGGCGACGACGTCACGACGCGCATCGTAGCTGCGGGTCTGTTTCAAACCATAATTGCGCCCGGTGCTCGGAATGATCTGCCAGATGCCTGCGGCATTGGCGCCAGACGTTGCGTGCGGGTCAAAAGCGCTCTCCACTATGGGTAGTAATACCAGTTCCATTGGCATGTTACGTTTCTTAACTTGCCCGGCTATCCAGTACATATACGGCTCTGCCCGTAAAGTTACATCGTGGAGATAGCTCTTATTACTTAAATACTTCTGTTTTTGTTCGCGAATCCGGGGATTTTCCGGTATTCCCATCTTTAGCTCGTCGCCTATGGAAGTCCACAGATCCTGGTCTTGCGCGTAGAAGGTTCCATCATCTAACCAGCGCGCTTGACTTGTGAACTTACCTGCTTCCCCTTGACCAGCTGCAGAAAGGCTCTGTGCGTGCTGTTGGACGTTGCCATCGTTTTTCGACGACTGGCACCCCACCAGCAGGACAGAGGCGAGTAAAATCGCTCGTGCCTTCATGTGTGTGTCAATAGTTGCTTAAAAGACGAGCAAGAATAACGGTGAAGGCGGCGAATGACAAGAATTAAATGTCAGAAGTCATCTTTCTTTGACCTTAACCAGGCAAATCTCTGCGCAGAGTGTTGCAAATTTGTTTCTTTGGATATTTCTTTAATTAAATCATTGTCATCCGTACGTAAGAAAATATTTATACGTCGCTCATTTTTCAGAGTTACGGGCAGTGTTTTTTGTTTTTTTGCACGTAACTCATTAACTTTATGGTAGTAATCATTTATATCCCTGTCATCAGGCAGGATACTCAATGCAAACTTCATATTCGCTAAAGTATACTCATGTGCGCAACAGATTAGAGTATCCTCAGGAAACGCGTTTATTTTCCTAAATGATTGATACATCTGATCTGCTGTTCCTTCGAAAAGCCTTCCACAGCCGCCGGAAAACATTGTATCGCCACAAAAAAGATAAGGTTCGCTGTAGAAACAGATGTGTCCTAAAGTGTGACCGGGGGTGGAAAAAATAGAAAATTCGTGACCCAAAATCATCACCCGATCGCCATCGGCCACAAGGTGAGTGGTGCCTTTATCCTGGGTTTCTGCCGGTCCGTAAACCACAAGACCCGGGAACTTTTCACGCAGTTGTTTTACGCCGCCAACATGATCGTGGTGGTGGTGGGTCAATAAAATGGCTTCGGGTTGCCAGTGATTGGCTTCGATGGCGGCCAGTACCGGTGCCGCTTCGCCGGGATCGACGATAAGACAGCGACCGTTCTCCTCACTAAGAACCCAGATGTAGTTGTCCTGAAATGCGGGAATGCTGATAAGATTCATAAATTACCTCTCAAAGCGTAGCGGAAGGTTGCGATGAAGCCGGCAAGGATACCTCAGACAATCACAGCGCCCGAGCACTGGTCCAGTATGCCCTGGGGCGAATACTATCGCGAATCGCTGGAACGGCAGATGAAACCGTGGCTGGCTAAATTATATGGCTTTCATTTACTTAAGATTGGCAATCTGAGCGCGGAAATCAACACGGAAGCCTGTGCTATCTCTCATCAGGTGAACGTGTCTTTGCAGGGCAACCCGATTCAGGTGAAAGCCGATCCGCTCCATCTTCCCTTTGCAGAAAAATCGGTTGATGCCTGCCTGCTGGCGCATACCTTGCCCTGGTGCAGCGATCCGCATCGTTTGCTGCGAGAGGCCGACCGGGTATTGATTGATGACGGCTGGATGATTTTGACCGGCTTTAACCCCGTCAGTCTGATGGGCCTGCGCAAGCTGGTGCCGGTATTACGTAAGACGACGCCCTACAACAGCCGGATGTTTACGCTCACGCGTCAGCTGGACTGGCTGGCGTTGTTGAATTTTGAGGTGCTGCATTATGGCCGGTATCAGGTGCTGCCCTGGTCCAGACATGGTGGCAAACTCCTCAGCACTCATCTGCCGGCACTGGGCAGTTTGCAGCTGATTGTTGCCCGGAAGCGGACGGTTCCGCTGACGTTAAACCCGATGAAGTCGGGAAAAGCAAAAACGCAGCTGCGCCAGACGGTTGGCGCCACGCGTCAGTGGCGCAACGGCCAGAGTTAGCTTTCTGGCTGGTAGCCGGTATCGCTCTGCGTCGGGCTGGAGGCAGCAGCGCGCGCCAGCTCATCACAGCGTTCATTTTCCGGGTGGCCGGCATGGCCTTTGACCCATTCCCATTTGATTTGATGCTGGCCGAGCGCGGCATCCAGGCGCTGCCAGAGATCGACATTTTTAACCGGTTTTTTATCAGCGGTTTTCCAGCCGCGTTTTTTCCAGTTATGGATCCACTGGGTGATCCCCTGGCGCACGTACTGGCTGTCGGTGCTGAGGATCACTTCGCACTGCTCCTTCAGCGCCTCGAGGGCGACAATTGCCGCCATCATCTCCATCCGGTTATTGGTGGTGAGGTGATAGCCCTGACTAAAGATTTTTTCTTTTCCGCGATAGCGTAAAATCGCCCCATAACCACCGGGCCCAGGATTTCCCAGGCATGAACCATCGGTGAAAATTTCTACCTGTTTAAGCATCTCTGGTAGACTTCCTGTAATTGAAATCGATAGATAAACGGCAAGTCTGACATAAATGACTGATATGAGCACTGCAATTACACGACAGATTGTTCTTGATACTGAAACCACCGGTATGAACCAGATCGGTGCGCACTATGAAGGACATAAGATCATCGAAATCGGTGCGGTAGAGGTAATAAACCGCCGCCTCACCGGGAACAACTTCCATGTTTATCTGAAACCGGACCGGCTGGTGGACCCGGAAGCGTTCGGCGTTCACGGGATCGCCGATGAATTCCTGATGGATAAACCGGTGTTTGCGGATGTGGCCGACGAGTTTATGGACTATATCCGCGGCGCGGAGCTGGTCATCCATAACGCCTCGTTTGATATCGGCTTTATGGATTATGAATTCAGCAAGCTGAATCGCGGCATTGCGAAAACGAATACTTTCTGCAAAGTCACCGATAGCCTCGCACTGGCGCGGAAAATGTTCCCCGGCAAGCGTAACAGCCTCGATGCGCTGTGCTCACGTTATGAAATAGACAACAGTAAGCGCACGCTGCACGGGGCATTACTCGATGCCCAGATTCTGGCCGATGTCTATCTGATGATGACCGGTGGTCAGACGACGATGGCATTTTCAATGGAAGGTGAGGGGCAGCAGCAGGCTGGTGAAATGGGAATACAGCGGGTTGTTCGCGCCGCCAGCAAATTACGCGTGGTTTATGCGACTGATGAAGAGATCGTGAGCCATGAATCCCGACTCGATCTGGTGCAAAAGAAAGGCGGAAGCTGCCTGTGGCGCGCCTGAGTCACTGGGATATGCTGTAAAAATCACCTGGTGGGCGATTTTTACAGCAAACGATTCAAAACTGAAGAAAAAGCGTTGACGGCGTTACGGGGAATCCGTAATATTCGCCTCGTTCCCAAGGGAACAGTAAGTGGAGCGGTAGTTCAGTCGGTTAGAATACCTGCCTGTCACGCAGGGGGTCGCGGGTTCGAGTCCCGTCCGTTCCGCCACTATTCAGAAAGCCTGAATCAGAAATGATTCAGGCTTTCGTCGTTTCACGCCCCGCCAAAACAAACTCATTGAGTTCATTTTATATATTTCAATTGCTTGCGAATATGATGCTGCATAACGGCCAGCATGCAGGCACCGGACAGGCCGATCATCAGCGCCCCGTTGACCGCCTCCAGCGGACCGAGCAGTTTCCATCTGGCGCTCATCACAACATCGCCATACCCCAACGTCGCGAAGTTCACCCCGGAGTGATACACCGCATCCAGCAGCGTCGGAAACTCGCCCAGCCAGACAAACAGTATTCCCCAGAGCAGAATCTGCAGCAAATTACCCATTAAAATGATGATGATGGTGCCGAACAGCGCCAGCACGCCGGCAAGTAGCCCCTCTTTGCCGTGAAAACGCTTGAGATAAAAGCGAATGCACCAGACGGACACCAGAGATTGCAGCAGCATATTACACAGGATAACGGGCATGCCCGTAATCAGCGGAAGCAACATGTTAATCTCCTGAATGAAGTTTTGTTGAGGGGGCGTCAAGGGGGCGCCAGCGCTCAAGAAGGGCGATGCAGGCCCAGCCATAAAGCGCGATGATGAGATATAACGCGCAGCGCATCGCGGCGGCTGTCCAGACATCTTTTCCTGAACTGCTGTCCTGAATCGCCGGGCCGAACAGAATGAGGGCGGTTATCCAGACATTGCTCCAGAAAGAGGGGGGAAACCGTCCCGGCACCAGACGAACCAGCCGCCGGGCCACCCACAGACTGACCAGGCTCAGCCAGAGCACCAGCATTAGCAGCGACGGCCAGAGGCTAAGACCGAACCACAGCCCCAGCGCCAGCAGCGCCCCCAGTAGCGTCGATAGCACCAGTTCTTTTCCCGACGTTTTCGTGGTGAGCGTCGTCGCCTGCTGCGCCAGCGTGACGGTTTTCATCACCGCCGGGATGTAGAACGTCGGGTGGCTCAGTGCCAGAAGCCAGACGGGGAGTACAATAATCACCGCCCGTAGCGCCCTGACATGGGGAGAACTCACCGCCGGCGATTCCCTGGGCTGGGGCGCCGGGCCCGGTGGCGGTGGGAATAACGCCACCGCCAACCCGTTGACCAACGTACCGGTAATAAAACCGATCCCCAGCATTTGCGCCAGCCCCATCGCCAGCGCCTGCTCAATCAGCCCGGCAATGGGAATCACCGCTATTGCCACCACCAGCAGCATCGACAGCGTGGCCTTCCCGGAAAGGCCCATTAATATCAACTGATACAGCAACAGCGCCGTGAGCAGCACGCCCGGTAAGGCGTAATAGGTCAGTAATGGCACCATCAGAATGCCACCCGTCATGGTGACTATCAGGAGAGAACCAATGACGAGACCTTTTTTCAGCGCCAAAGGTTTCCCCAGGCACAGCACAATCCAGGCCATGATGCATCCGAGGTGCGGCATCGGCAGCGCGCTGGCGTAGCAGACCAGCGCGGCCAGTCCGCTGCCACAGCTTATTCTCAGTACGGCACGGTCCACGTTATGCATCGCGCTGGTCCCCTAATAGAGCCAGGAGAACAGGCTCATGACACGGATATACAGGTAGCCTGCAACGTTCAGCAGGCTACTGCCGCTGGTATAAACCAGCACATCTGCCTGCCCGCCAACGCGAAGGCTGGTGGGCGGCGGGGTATCCTCTTTTGCAAAGGCGATTTTAACCGGGAAGCGCTGGGCCTGACGGAGCCAGTCACGGTTGTTATCCACGGTAGGGAGACCGCCGGCCGGCGGGGGTTGCGAGGCGTTGATACCATAGCCGATGCTGAGTACCCGGCCGGTAAAAATGTGTCCGGGCATGCTGTCGAGAAGAATCGCTACCTCATTACCCGGCCGGATACGACCGAGGTTATTTTCGGTCATGTCCGCGTTAATCCAGACATCGTTCAGGGCAATCAATGTCATCACCGGGGCGCCCGCGCCAACAAACTGGCCAGCTTCGGTGCGTAAATCGGTAATCAGCCCGCGGCTGCCGGCAATCACGGTGCTTTTACTGCGGTCCAGCTCGGCTTTGCGAACCGCGGCCCGGGCGCTTAACAGCTGAGAATTATCGTCACCGGCTGCACCGGCGGCTTCAATGGCACGCCGCACGTCGGCAGCGGCGGCGGCCATCTGACTACGGGCGGTTTCCCGGGTGGCCTGGGCTATTTCCAGGCGCCGGACGGAAATGGTGCCGGGATCTTCACGATAGAGCCGTTCCTGGCGCTCGGCATCTTTCGCCGCATTCTGGTAAGCGGTGGCGGCGGCCTGCAGGCCAGCCTTTGCCGCGACCACGCTTTCACCGTTGGCCTTCACGGAACTGAGTACCGTGGCATAGTCCGAACGTGCACGCGCCAGGGCGATATCATAAGGTTCCGGGTCCAGCTCAAACAGCGGTTCGCCCATAGCGACACGTTGATTGTCACGAACATATACCTTTTTTATTTGCCCGGTCACTTCCGCTGCGACCGGAATGACGAAGGCCTGTACCCTGGCCTGCGAGGTATAGGGCGTCACCCTGTCCGTGACTAAATAAAAGCCGATCAGCAGTACAATCACCACCACCAGGCCGATGGCCGTACGCCGGCTGGCCTGTCCAGGTGAAGAGGAGGGGGCATTCATAGCGAAGGTCCTTCTGAAGGAGATGTGGCGGAAGGAAGCGGGGTCTTCAGCAGCGGCAGCCAGCTATCACGCTGGCGCAGGTGCGTTTCCGTTGCGGCATCGACCAGCGGGCGTGTCCGTCCGCTTTCCCAGCCGCCCCCCAACGCTTTATACAGCGCGATCAGATCGCGCATCGCCGCGCCGCGGCTGCTGACCAGCCGTTCTTGTTGGTTGAACAGCGCCCGCTGCGAGTCAAGGACACGCTGAAAGTCAGCCATTCCTTCACGATACTGCGTGTTGGCTATTTCGAGGGAACGGCTGGCGGCTTTACCCGTTTGGCTCAGCAATACAATTTCATCTTTATCATTCGCGTAGGCGATAGCCGCATCGTCGACTTCACGCGCGGCCTGAAAGACGGTATCGCGATAGTGCTCGTGAAGCTGGAGAAAACGGGCATCCTGAACCAGAACCTGATTTCCGAGCCGGCCTTGATCCAGCAGATTCCAGCTGAATGTCGGGCCCGCCGCCCAGCTGAGCGTGCCATTGCTCTCCGTCCTGCCGCTAATCCCGACGCTGCCGATCAGCGAAATGGACGGGTAGAGCTCGCTCTCCGCTACGCCGATAAGCGCCGACTGTGCCGCCAGCTGTCGCTCAGCCGCCCTGACGTCGGGCCGTCGGCGCAGAAGGTTGGCAGGAAGTTCAGACACTAACGAGAGTTCGCCCAGCGGGATATCGCCGGTCTGGCTCGCCATTTCCGGCAGGGGGCCGGGCTTGCGTGCCAGCAGCGCGCTCAGGGCATTCTGGCTTTGTGCGAGGCTGGTTTCCAGTTGGGGGATCGTCGAAAGCGTGGAGAGGTATTGGGTTTTTGCCTGCTGAACGTCCAGCTCCGCGCTGTTGCCGCTGAGGAATAACCGCTCGGTGATCTGCAGGCTACGCTGCTGGATCTTCGCATTGCTGCGGGTTATTTGCAGGCGGGCTTCCAGCGTGCGGATATTGACGTACCACTGCGCCACCTGGGCCGCCATCAGCACTTGAATATCATCGTACTGCGCTAGCGTGGCGAAATAGCTGGCATCGGCGGACTCGACGCCGCGCTGAAACTTACCCCAGAAATCGATTTCCCATCCCAGATTGACCCCGGCGCTGTAACGGGTTCCTGAGCTGTAGTTTCCCGAACGCTGCTGGCCGGTGCGCAGCAGATCGCCGCTGCCGATCGTCGCCTGCGGTCCCAGTAAGCTCTCGGCGATCCCCAGCTGCGCCCGGGATTCCAGCAGACGCAGACCGGCGATTTTGACATCCGGATTTTTCCGCAGCGCTTCGTTAATCAGCGCGGTTAAGGTCGGGTCGTTGAGCTGCGTCCACCACCGTGCGTAATCGGCAGGCGTCGAGCGGGAAGCCATCCGCTGCGTGGCCGGCTGCCAGTGGGTCAGCTCCGGCGTTTTCGGCGGATGGTAGTCTGGCCCCAGCGTCGTGCATGCGGTGAGAACAAGGCAGGCGCCAGCGGTGAACAGCAGGCGCCTGGTACGGTGCTCATTGAGCATCTTTGTCGTCCGGAACGACAGGAGTCTGGCTATCGCCGACCTGCCCATCGTTGACCCAGGACATGAAAATACGATAGCCAATAGAGAGCAGGGTCGCGCCGATAAACATACCGAGAATACCGCTGGCCGCCATGCCGCCTAATGCACCAAGCAGCACGACTGGCATCGGGGCATCGACACCGCGTCCGAGCATCAGCGGTTTGAGTACGTTGTCTGCCATACCGGCCACAATCAGCAAGATCGTGTAGATGATATTCATCGCCGTTCCGTGGTCGCCGAGGCTCCACATCAGCGCAATGGCCGGCGCGGTCACCAGAATCACGGGAATCTGCGCGATCCCGAGGATCAGCGCCAGAACAAAGAAGATCCCCACTGCCGGAATGCCCGCCACGATCATAATGACGCCTACCAGCAGCGCCTGGATCAGCGCGACGCCGATCACGCCCTGCGCCACCGCACGGATCGTGCTGGTACACAGTTTCACCAAAGCGTGTCCTTTTTTCTCATCCGTCAGGCGTATGGCAATGCGTCGGGCGCTGTCCGCCCCGGCGGCGCCCCAGGTCATGATAATGCCCGCTACGATGAAGGAGAGGATAAAACCGAGCAATCCACCGCCCATGCTGGCAAGAATACTGAGGATATTTTTAGCGATATCTCCGATCTGCGAACGGTAGTTGCTAATCAACCCCGGCAAATCGTTGGACGCTTTTAACCACAGGAGGCTAATTTTTTCTCCAACGATGGGAAGGGTGGCGATATGCGCTGATGGCGGCGGAATGACGAAAGTGCGGCCGCTGAGCTTATCAATCATCACGCTGACGCTTTCACCCAGAGAGCTTATCATCAGCACCGTAGGGACCACGATCAGCACAATGCCGAGCAGGACTATCAGGGTTGAGGACCAGCCCTGTTTTCCTCCCAGCTTCGTCGCAAAATACTGGTGGAGAGGGTAAAGAGTGACGGCCAGGATAACGGCCCACAGCATCATATTAAGAAACGGAGAAAATACGGTATAGCAGAAAGAGGCTAATGCCAGAATAAGTCCAAAGCGAATGAACATATCCAAAAAACGGGCAACCAGTCTTTTTTCAACAACAAGCAGGGTATTATTTTCCATGATGGTTTGTTCTCACTGATAATGCGCGCACGACCTTACAGGTCGGGCAATAAAACCAGACCAGGACCGAGATGGAATCGCTTTAAAAAAAGCCTAAAGTTATTTGAAAATGAAGTTTGTGCTTGTTGAATTTTATCCACTTAATGAGTGTAGAACAGAAATAATCCGTCCAAAAAAATATTATTTTTCCGCTTATTCTGCGGGCTGGCGGGGGAAAAGGGAGGGGCGAGGTATAAAGCGGATTCCCCTCGATTAACGAGGGGAGAAGGCGATCAGTTCAGGGTGAAAGGATCCGCATCCTGCCAGGCCGGAAACTTCTCTCGATACTCTTTGAGCGCCGTCATCGACAGCTCTGCATCCAGGCGCGTTGCCTGATGGGGTTCTGCCGTTGCCAGAATCTCTCCCTGCGGGCTGATAATGCGGCTATCGCCGCGGTAATGATGGCCGTTACCATCGGTGCCGACGCGGTTACAGCCGGCAACATAGGCCAGATTCTCGATGGCGCGCGCCACCAGCAGAGACTGCCAGTGCAGTGAACGCGGGGCAGGCCAGTTGGCAACATAGAGCGCTAAATCGTAGTCGTTATGGTTACGTGACCATACCGGGAAGCGCAGGTCATAGCATACCAGCGGCAGAATTCGCCAGCCGCGCCACTCAAACACGACCCGTTCGTTGCCCGCCTCATAATGGTGATGTTCTTCGGCCATGCGGAACAGATGGCGTTTGTCGTAGAAGTGGGTTGTGCCATTGGGTTCTACCAGCAAGAAGCGGTTAACCGGCCCACGATCGGTTTGCAGCGCCGCGCTGCCGGCAATCAGGGCATTTGTTTGCACCGCTTTGCTCTGCATCCAGTCAATGACGTTTTCGGGTGACATCGACTGCTTTGCGGCCTCCATAGCGAATCCGGTCGTGAACATTTCCGGCAATACAATGACGTCACGTCCGGTGATGCCTTCCAGTTGACGATCGAAATGACGCAAGTTGGCGGGACCGTCCATCCACACCAGGGGTTGTTGCAACAACGTAATTTTCAAACCAGGCACAGTGTTGAACTCCATCATCATGAGAGCATCAGGGTAATTTTAACACCATATCAGTCTCTCGCTGCTCAGCGGAATATGTTGTTAAAAAAATGATAACGCAGACAGGTGAATGTCGGTCGACGGGTAAAAAAGAAAGGCGGGGAAATTCCCCGCCCTGGTCGTGATGTGGTGACGGTTATTGTTTTATGCGGCTTCAACCTTGCGGACTTTCTCCGGGAACTTTACCGGTTTGGTCGCCAGCTCATCGGCTGCGAAATCGTCAACGTTAATGCTGCGCAGACGGCTGGTTTCCGCACGGCTCAGAATATCGGCTTCATCCTGATTGATTAAACCTTTTGCCAGCGCGTTGCGGGCCAGTTCATCCAGACGGGTAAACGGCAGGTTTTTACCCAGCTCTTTGCAGATACGCTGATGAATCGGATCGGCGGCCATGACATCAAGCAGCGCCTCTTCCAGCAGACCGACCGGGTTATGTTCACTCGGGGTCAGATACTGGCCGCGGCCGATACGTGAACGCGTTGCGCTCGGTACCTGCAGGATTTTTGCCACCTTATGATCCAGCTTATCGGACGGCGCGTCGTAGTGACGGCCGGTCGGGAAGATAGCAATGCGCAGGGCGCCGGCGACAAAACGGTTCGGGAAGTTCTTCAGCAGATCGTCAATTGCCTGTTCTGCCTGATACAGCGCATCCTGGACGCCCCAATGGACCAGCGGGAGGTCTGCTTCATTGCGCCCTTCATCGTCATAGCGTTTCAGCACCGCGGAGGCGAGATAGAGCTGGCTCAGGACATCGCCGAGACGCGCGGAGATGCGCTCGCGACGCTTCAGGCTTCCGCCCAGCACCGCCATGGAGACGTCGGACAGCAGCGCAAGGTTCGCGCTCAGACGGTTCATGTGCTGGTAGTAGCGACGGGTGCCATCGCGGGTCGGCGTGCTGCTTGTCAGCCCGCGGGTCAGGCCCAGCCAGAAGCTGCGGACTTTGTTACTGCCGACGTGACCAATGTGTTTAAACAGCAGTTTGTCGAAAGCGTTAACATCATTGTTTTGCGCGGCGGCCATTTCATCCAGTACGTACGGATGGCAGCGAATCGCCCCTTGACCGAAGATCATCATGCTACGGGTCAGGATATTGGCCCCCTCCACGGTGATGGCAATGGGCGCGCCCTGGTAGGCACGGGCGAGGAAGTTACCTTCGCCCAGCATGATGCCTTTCCCGCCGGTGATATCCATGGCGTCAATAATTGAGCGCTGGCCGCGATGGGTACAGTGGTACTTGACGATAGCCGACAGCACCGCCGGTTTCTCTCCCAGCATAATGCCGTAGGTAATCAGCGAAGCGGCGGCATCCATCACATATGCGTTACCGGCAATACGCGCCAGAGGCTCTTCGATGCCTTCCATTTTACCGATGGAGATTTTGAACTGGCGGCGAATATGGGCATAGGCACCGGTCGCCATCGCCACGGATTTCAGTCCGCCGGTGGCGTTAGACGGTAGGGTGATGCCGCGTCCCACGGACAGACATTCCACCAGCATCCGCCAGCCCTGACCGGCCATCGACGGGCCGCCGATGATGTAATCGATCGGCACGAAAATGTCTTTCCCCTGGGTCGGACCATTCTGGAACGGCACGTTCAGCGGGAAGTGGCGACGGCCAATTTCGACACCCGGCGTGCTGGTCGGGATCAGTGCGCAGGTAATGCCCAGATCTTCTTCGCCGCCCAGCAGACGGTCAGGATCGGAGAGTTTAAAGGCCAGACCCAAGACGGTCGCGATAGGCGCGAGGGTGATATAACGTTTGTTCCAGGTCAGGCGCATGCCCAGTACCTGCTCACCTTGCCATTCGCCCATGCAGACGACGCCGCTGTCCGGGATGGCACCGGCGTCAGAGCCGGCTTCCGGACTGGTCAGCGCAAAGCACGGAATTTCCTGACCACGCGCCAGGCGCGGCAGATAGTGATTTTTCTGCTCTTCTGTACCGTAATGTTGCAGCAGTTCGCCCGGGCCTAAGGAGTTCGGTACGCCGACGGTAATCGCCAGGATACCGGAAACGCCGGAGAGTTTTTGCAACACCCGTGACTGAGCGTAAGCGGAGAATTCCAGGCCGCCGTACTCTTTCTTAATGATCATCGCAAAGAAACGATGCTCTTTCAGGTAGGCCCACAGCGCCGGCGGCAGATCGGCCATTTCATGGGTGATTTCAAAATCATTCGCCATGCGACAGGCTTCTTCTACCGGGCCATCGATGAACGCCTGTTCTTCGGCGGTCAGGCGCGGCTGCGGATAGTTGTGCAGCTTCTGCCAGTCTGGCGTCCCGCGAAACAGGTCGCCTTCCCACCAGGTTGTGCCCGCGTCGATGGCCTCTTTTTCGGTACGCGACATTGGCGGCATCACCTTACGGAATGCGCGGAATGCCGGCGCCGAGAAAATTGACTTGCGCATCGGCGCAAAGTTGAACGGCAGCAGGATAATCGCCAGCGGTACCAGCAGCCAGATATTCCACAGCCCGGCCACGCTAAGCGCGGCGGTCCAGGCGAGCAAAATCACGCTGCTCAGCAGGAGATTAATTCGGTGATAGAAGAGCGCACCGAGTAAAACAACGGTTGCAACAATACTCAAAATCATCATAGAGAAATGCTCCCTGTCTTGTAGGAGGTCTGACCACTTGTGATGATATGGTTGTAGTGGATGTTATTGGCTTTAGCAATGTGTTTACAAAATAATTACAACCTTGCTCACATTGTTGTACGTAAATGCGGCACGTAAAAGCAAAACCACGGCGGATAACGTCGGCTGCTGCTTCTCGCTTCGGCGCCTATCCGGTACACTGCCAGGGTTATTCCAACCATACTGAAGGATTATCCTCATGTACCAGGATCTTATTCGTAACGAACTGAACGAAGCGGCGGAAACGCTGGCTAACTTTCTGCAGGACGAAGCTAATATTCACGCGATTCAGCGTGCCGCGGTGCTGCTGGCTGATAGCTTTAAGGCCGGTGGTAAAGTCCTCTCCTGCGGTAACGGCGGTTCCCACTGCGATGCGATGCACTTTGCAGAAGAACTGACCGGGCGCTATCGTGAGAATCGCCCTGGCTATCCGGCGATTGCGATTTCAGACGTCAGCCACCTGTCCTGCGTCAGTAACGATTTTGGCTATGAGTATGTCTTCTCCCGCTACGTCGAGTCCGTGGGGCGCGCCGGCGATGTGCTGCTGGGTATCTCCACTTCCGGCAACTCCGGCAACGTGATTAAGGCGATTGAAGCTGCCCGTGCGCAGGGGATGAAAGTCATCACGCTGACCGGCAAAGACGGCGGTAAAATGGCCGGCTCCGCCGATGTTGAAATTCGCGTGCCGCATTTTGGTTATGCCGATCGTATTCAGGAAATTCACATTAAAGTGATTCATATTCTGATTATGCTGATCGAAAAAGAGATGGTTAAGGCCTGATGACATGGTGTCGGGCGGCACAGTGTTTGCCCGACCTGCGGGCTGAGTTGTCGGCCGGGTAAGCAGTGCACTACCCGGCACTGCCTGAAAGTGCGTAGAGGTGATGTATGTGCGAATTGCTCGGGATGAGCGCGAATGTGCCAACAGATATTTGTTTTAGCTTTACCGGGCTGGTTCAGCGCGGTGGCGGCACCGGCCCGCATAAAGATGGCTGGGGTATTACCTTTTATGAAGGTAAAGGCTGTCGCACATTCAAAGATCCGCAGCCCAGCTTCCAGTCGCCGATTGCCAAACTGGTTCAGGACTATCCCATCAAATCGTGCTCGGTTATCGCCCATATTCGCCAGGCTAACCGCGGTATCGTTGCGCTGGAAAACACCCATCCATTTACCCGCGAGCTGTGGGGACGCAACTGGACCTATGCTCATAACGGCCAGTTAGAGGGCTATGAGGCCCTGGATACGGGGAATCTCCAGCCGATCGGCGAGACCGACAGCGAAAAAGCCTTCTGCTGGCTGCTGCACTGCCTGACCGAGCGCTATTCGGGGACGCCGGACGACATGGTTGAAGTGTTCAGCTTTATCGCGACCCTGGCGGGCTCGCTGCGGGAAAAAGGCGTCTTCAATATGCTGTTGTCGGACGGACGTTACGTAATGGCGTTTTGTTCGACGAATCTGCACTGGATAACGCGGCGGGCGCCGTTTGGCGTGGCAACGTTACTGGATCAGGACGTAGAAATCGATTTTCAACGGGAGACCACGCCCAACGATGTGGTCACCGTTATCGCCACTCAGCCGCTGACCGGCAACGAGACCTGGCATAAAATCATGCCAGGCGAGTGGGCGTTATTTTGCCTCGGGGACCGTGTAGTTTGAAGCCAGCTGCGGCTGGATAACTTCATGACTGAGCGGCTTGCTGACGATATAGCGGCCATCGGCCACTGAGATAACCGGCGGCTTGTGGGTTTGCTGAAAATAGTCGTAGCCTGGCTTCAGCTGTTTCCAGAAATCCGCATAGTAGGAGTATTTGTGGCGTTCCATATTGGCGTTGGTCATGCGGAAAGGATAAATGCTGACCTGTACGCTGGACTGGCCGAACACTAGCGCGCCGGTCACAAACTGGAAAATCTCATCAATGCCGGTATCGGTCATCGCGTAGCAGCCGATGGATACGCAGGCACCGTGAATCATCAGGTATTTACCTTCATATCCATGAGCGCGATCGTAGGCGTTGGGGAAGCCGATATTAATGGCTTTATAGAAACGGCTGTCAGGCTTGAGCTGATTGCGCGTCACGCTATAAAACCCTTCCGGACTTTTGAAGTCGCCCTGACGCTGCTTCGGCCCCAGACCGCCGGAATAGTTACAGATCCGGTAGCTGTCGAGTAGCTGGTAGGTTTCGCCCATTTTGACGTAGAGATCGAGCGTGCGCTCTTCTTTGAAGATCTCAATGTAAACCGGGGAACCCATTAATTGTTGCTTGTATTCTTTGCTAACCGGCGTCGTCGAGCCGCTATTGCTGAGTAACCCAGCAAATGAAACGCACGGCAACAGAAGCATCGCAATAAATAATGCGATTTTGCGCATACTGCTTGTTCCTTGATAAATCAAAAACCACATTGCCAGGACGGCAAGAGATACCCGAAATCAGACTTTTCTGGATTTAGAGCGCTCACATTAGCATCACGGCATTTTTTCGCAAGCGCGGCCTTGCCGCGTTTACAATTTAGTTGTCCTTTATAGCGAATCCGACGTCAAAGCGCAGTCAGAACTTTGCGCAATAGATCTCATTTTATAGGTAGTTAATGGTGGTTTATCTACTGACGCCGCTCACGAAATGTTACACTTGCGCCGCTTAACGATCAGGGTAAGAAAGGATGCTTCTCTCCCGTCTTGTGAATCGCCAGGACTCAGCTTTTCCTTTTCTCTGATTTCCCATCAATGTTGCTGGCCTCGATCTGATATCGAGGTTTAGGTTACGGATACCTGCTAACGATATGATTAAAATCACGAAAGGGCTGAATCTGCCCATAGCTGGCATGCCATCACAGCAGAAAACTTCTCAGGTTGCCGTCAAACGCGTCGCGCTGTTGGGCGAGGAGTACGTTGGTATGCGCCCCTCAATGGCGGTGCGCGAAGGTGACCGGGTACAAAAAGGGCAGATCCTCTTCGAAGACAAAAAGAACCCCGGCGTCTGCTTTACCGCACCTGCGGCTGGGGTGATTAGCGCCATCCATCGCGGCGAACGTCGGGTTCTGCAATCCATTGTTATCGATGTCGACGGCGATGAGGCCGTCTCCTTCCCCCGCTATGCGCCGGGCGATCTGGCTGGATTGGCGCGGGAAACCGTGCAGCAGCAGCTGCTGACTTCCGGCCAATGGACGGCATTTCGCACCCGTCCGTTTAGTAAAACGCCGGCGCCGGGTAGCGTACCGGCGGCGATTTTCGTGACCGCTATCGATACCAACCCGCTGGCGGCAGATCCGCAACCGATTATTCTGGCTCGCCGTGAGGCCTTTGATGCGGGACTCACCGTGCTCACCAGCCTGACGGATGGCAAAGTTCATGTCTGCCAGGCCAGCGGCGGCAAGCTCGGTGGCCACCCGTCAGGTCAGGTGACCTTTAACCAGTTCGCCGGACCGCATCCGGCCGGGCTGGCAGGCACCCATATCCATTTCCTTGAGCCCGTCAGCCTGAAGAAGCAGGTCTGGTACCTTAACTATCAAGATGTTATCGCCATCGGTCGGCTGTTTCTCGACGGGGAACTTTACAGCGAACGCGTGATTGCGCTCGGGGGCCCGCAGGTCAAAGAGCCGCGGCTGATCGAGTCCTGCTGCGGCGCCAGTCTTGATGAACTGCTGGCCGGTGAGCTGCTGGAGGGGGAAAACCGGGTGATTTCCGGCTCGGTGTTGAGCGGCACCCACGCCAAGGGGCCGTATGCGTTCCTTGGCCGCTATCACCTGCAGGTGAGCGTCGTGAAGGAAGGGCGTGAGAAAGAGCTGTTTGGTTGGGTGATGCCGGGCAAAGACAAATTTTCGATTACCCGCACCACGCTCGGACATTTTCTCAAACACAAACTGTTCAGTTTCTCAACGGATACCAACGGCGGCGAGCGTGCGATGGTTCCCATCGGCAACTACGAGCGCGTGATGCCGCTGGATATTCTGCCGACACATCTGCTGCGGGATTTGCTGGCGGGAGACACCGACAGCGCGCAGGCGCTGGGCTGCCTGGAGCTGGATGAAGAAGATTTAGCGCTCTGCACCTACGTCTGCCCGGCAAAATATGAATACGGCCCGCTGCTGCGTGACGTCTTAACCCGCATTGAGCAGGAAGGATAAGTGATGGGTTTGAAAAATCTGCTGGAAAAAATTGAGCCGCATTTCACCCACGGCGGCAAACTGGAAAAGTACTACCCGTTGTATGAGGCGGCGGCGACCATTTTCTATACCCCGGGTCAGGTGACGAAAGGGGCCTCTCACGTCCGTGATGCCATCGACCTCAAGCGGATGATGATCCTGGTGTGGCTGGCGGTGTTCCCGGCGATGTTCTGGGGCATGTACAACGTTGGTCTGCAAACTATCCCGGCGCTACACAAACTCTACGGCGCGGAGCAGCTGCAGCAGGTGATCGCCAGCCACTGGCACTATAGCGTGGCGCAGTGGCTGGGGGTGAGCTTTGGCCCGGATGCGGGCTGGCTGAGCATGATGGGGCTGGGCGCAGTATTCTTCCTGCCCATTTATCTCACCGTGTTTATCGTCGGCGGCTTTTGGGAAGTGCTGTTCGCCATCGTGCGCAAACACGAAATCAACGAAGGCTTCTTTGTTACCTCCATTCTGTTCGCGCTGATTGTGCCGCCGACGCTGCCGTTGTGGCAGGCGGCGCTGGGCATCAGTTTTGGCGTGGTGATTGGCAAAGAGATCTTTGGCGGCACCGGCCGTAACTTCCTCAACCCGGCGCTGGCCGGGCGCGCATTCCTGTTCTTTGCCTATCCGGCGCAAATTTCCGGCGATCTGGTGTGGACGGCGGCGGACGGTTTCTCCGGCGCAACGCCGCTTTCTCAGTGGGCGAGCCGCGGCGGTGAAGCGCTGGTGAATGTCACCAGCGGCCAACCGGTAAGCTGGATGGATGCGTTCCTCGGCAATATTCCGGGCTCCATCGGCGAGGTCTCGACGCTGATGATTCTGATTGGCGGCGCCATCATCATTTTCGGTCGTGTCGCCTCCTGGCGCATTGTCGCCGGGGTGATGATTGGCATGATTGCCACGGCAACGCTGTTTAACGTTATTGGCTCTGATACCAACCCGATGTTCGCCATGCCGTGGTACTGGCATCTGGTGCTCGGCGGCTTTGCCTTCGGCATGATGTTTATGGCGACTGACCCGGTGTCGGCGTCGTTCACCGACAAAGGAAAGTGGGCATACGGTGCGCTGATTGGCGCGATGTGCGTACTGATCCGCGTGGTGAACCCGGCCTATCCGGAAGGGATGATGCTGGCCATTCTGTTTGCCAACCTCTTCGCGCCACTGTTCGATTACCTGGTGGTGCAGGCCAATATCAAGCGGAGGAAGTCGCGTGGCTGAGAAAAAAAGTAACGATAGCATCGGCAAAACGCTGCTGGTGGTGCTGGTGCTTTGCCTGGTCTGCTCGGTCATTGTTGCCGGTTCTGCGGTGGGGCTGAAGCCGCGCCAGCAGGAGCAAAAAGCGCTCGATAAACAGCGTAACATTCTCTCCGTCGCCGGGCTGATGCAGCCGGACATGAAGCAGGAGGAGATTGCCTCGGTGTTTGCCGAGCGTATCACTCCGCGGCTGCTGGATTTGAAAAGCGGCGCACTGCTGGAAAAAGATCCGGACTCCTTCAATCAGGGGCTGGCGCTGAAAGATCCTGAGCAAAGTACCGTGCTGGAGGCCAGCCAGGATCCGGCGGGCATCAAGCGTCGTACTAACGTGGTGGAAATCTACCTTGTGAAAGACGAGCAGAAAAAGGTTCAGGAAGTGGTGCTGCCGATTTACGGCAACGGCCTGTGGTCGATGATGTACGCCTTTGTGGCGCTTGATACCGATGGCCGTACCGTGAAAGGCATCACCTATTACGATCAGGGCGAAACGCCGGGCCTCGGCGGCGAAGTGGAAAACCCCGCCTGGCGTCAACAGTTCATCGGTAAAAAAGTGCTCGACGACAGCGGCATGCCTGCGCTGAAAGTGGTGAAAGGCGGCGCACGTCAGGGGGATGACTATGCGGTTGACGGCCTTTCCGGCGCAACGCTCACCTCCAACGGCGTGCAGCACAGTTTTGATTTCTGGATGGGGGAGCAGGGCTTTGGTCCGTTCCTCAAGCAGATTCGTGAAGGAGGCCTGAACAATGGCTGAGCTCGATGAGATGAAAGAAGTAAAACGGGTGCTGGTCGGGCCGTTGATCAGCAACAACCCCATTGCCTTGCAGGTGCTGGGCGTCTGTTCGGCGCTGGCGGTGACCACCAAACTGGAAACCGCATTCGTCATGACGATCGCGGTAACGCTGGTGACGGCGTTTTCCAGCATGTTTATCTCGATGATCCGCCACCATATTCCCAACAGCGTGCGCATTATCGTGCAGATGGCGATCATCGCCTCGCTGGTGATCGTGGTTGATCAGCTGCTGCGCGCCTACGCCTATGAAGTCTCCAAACAGCTGTCGGTGTTTGTCGGGCTTATCATCACCAACTGTATTGTGATGGGGCGTGCGGAAGCGTATGCCATGAAGTCGCCGCCGCTGGCGAGCTTTATGGACGGTATTGGTAACGGTCTGGGATACGGTGCCATTCTGATGATTGTCGGTTTCCTGCGTGAGCTTATCGGCAGCGGTAAACTGTTTGGCGTCACCGTGCTGCAAACCGTGCAGAACGGCGGCTGGTATCAGCCGAACGGCCTGTTCCTGCTCGCGCCGAGCGCGTTTTTCATCATCGGTCTGCTGATCTGGGCGCTGCGCAGCTGGAAACCGGAACAGCAGGAGAAGGAGTAACCGATTATGGCTCATTACCTCAGTCTTTTTGTCCGCGCGGTGTTTGTTGAAAACATGGCGCTGGCCTTCTTCCTCGGCATGTGTACGTTTCTTGCTGTGTCGAAGAAAGTCTCCACGGCGTTCGGTCTTGGCGTGGCGGTGACGGTGGTGCTCGGCATTTCCGTGCCGGTGAACAACCTGATTTACAACCTCGTACTGCGTGACGGTGCGCTGGTGGAAGGTGTCGATCTGAGCTTCCTCAACTTCATCACCTTTATCGGGGTGATCGCCGCGCTGGTGCAGATTCTGGAGATGATCCTCGATAAGTATTTCCCGTCGCTGTACAACGCGCTGGGGATCTTCCTGCCGCTGATTGCCGTGAACTGCGCCATTTTTGGCGGCGTCTCCTTTATGGTGCAGCGCGACTATAACTTCCCGGAATCCATCGTGTATGGCTTCGGCTCCGGCATCGGCTGGATGCTGGCGATAGTGGCGATGGCGGGCATCCGCGAAAAAATGAAATACGCAAATGTGCCCGCGGGTCTGCGCGGGTTAGGGATCACCTTTATTACCACAGGTCTGATGGCGCTGGGCTTTATGTCATTCTCCGGTGTGCAGCTATAAGGGCGGAAAGTATGGAAATTATTCTTGGCGTCGTGATGTTCACGCTGATCGTGCTGGTGCTGTCGGGGTTAATCCTGGCGGCGCGCTCGAAGCTGGTCAACGCCGGTGATGTGGTTATTGAAATCAATAATGAAGCGGATAAACAGATTCGCACGCCGGCGGGCGATAAGCTGCTGAATACGCTGTCCAGCAACGGGATCTTTATCTCTTCTGCCTGCGGAGGCGGCGGTTCCTGCGGCCAGTGCCGGGTGACGGTCAAGGAGGGGGGCGGAGATATCCTGCCTACCGAACTTTCCCATATCACCAAACGCGAGGCGAAAGAGGGCTGCCGTCTGGCCTGCCAGGTTGCCGTGAAGCAAAACATGAAGATCGCGCTGCCGGAAGAGATTTTTGGCGTCAAAAAATGGGAGTGTGAAGTTATCTCTAATGATAACAAAGCGACTTTCATTAAAGAGCTGAAGCTGGCCATCCCGGAAGGCGAAAGCGTGCCGTTCCGCGCGGGCGGCTATATTCAGATTGAATGTCCGTCGCATAAAGTGGCATATGCCGATTTTGACGTGCCGGACGAGTACCGCGCGGACTGGGATAAATTTAATCTGTTCCGCTATGTTTCCGACGTTAAAGAGCCGACGCTGCGCGCCTACTCGATGGCGAACTATCCGGATGAGAAGGGCATCATTATGCTCAACGTGCGTATCGCGACGCCGCCGCCGAAAGTGCCGGACGCGCCGCCGGGGATCATGTCTTCATATATCTGGTCGCTGAAAGCCGGTGATAAGGTGACGATTTCCGGGCCGTTTGGTGAGTTCTTCGCTAAAGAGACGGATGCAGAGATGGTCTTTATTGGCGGTGGCGCCGGCATGGCGCCAATGCGTTCGCATATTTTCGACCAGCTTAAACGGTTGCACAGCAAGCGCAAAATCAGCTTCTGGTACGGCGCGCGTTCGCTGCGTGAAATGTTCTATGACGATGAGTTTGAGCAGCTGGCGCGTGAAAATCCGAACTTTACCTTCCACGTGGCGCTTTCCGATCCGCTGCCGGAAGATAACTGGAACGGCCACACCGGCTTTATTCACAATGTGCTGTATGAAAACTACCTGCGCGATCATCCGGCGCCGGAGGACTGCGAGTTTTATATGTGTGGGCCGCCGGTGATGAATGCCGCAGTGATCAAGATGCTAAAAGATCTTGGCGTTGAGGATGACAACATCATGCTGGATGACTTTGGAGGTTAATGATGTTGACGGTGTTTGTGGCAACCTTCGTCATTTTCGCGCTGGTGATTCTGGGGATGTCTTTAGGATATCTGATAAAGCGCAAAAGTCTCCAGGGCAGCTGCGGCGGTATCTCATCGCTGGGGCTTGAGAAGGTCTGCGACTGCCCGGAGCCGTGCGATGCGCGTAAAAAGCGCATCGCGCGCGAAGCGCAGCGCCAGCAAAATCGGATCCTCTGATCTCTCCGTAGGCCCGGCAAGCTTGCGCCGCCGGCGCATTATGGCCTGATGGCGCAAGCTTATCAGGCCTACAAACCCCACTTCTCATTCCTTGTATTATTACTGTATACTTAACCAGTGATCGTTGAGGGCTGAGTATGCGCAAAATTATCCATGTCGATATGGACTGCTTTTTTGCCGCCGTGGAAATGCGGGATAATCCAGCCCTGCGTGATATTCCCATTGCCATTGGCGGTAGCCGGGTACAGCGGGGGGTGATCAGCACGGCCAACTATCCGGCGCGCCAATTTGGCGTGCGCAGCGCGATGCCGACCGCGATGGCCCTCAAGCTTTGCCCGCATTTAACCCTGTTACCCGGCCGCTTTGATGCCTATAAAGAGGCCTCGTCCCATATCCGGGAAATCTTCTCTCGCTACACGTCGTTGATTGAACCGCTGTCGTTGGATGAGGCGTATCTCGACGTCAGCGATAGCGTTCATTGCCAGGGCTCTGCCACGCTGATCGCGGAAGAGATTCGCCAGACCATTTTTCACGAGCTTCAACTGACCGCCTCCGCCGGTATCGCGCCGGTAAAATTTCTGGCGAAAATTGCTTCCGATATGAATAAACCCAACGGTCAGTTTGTGATTGCGCCGCATCAGGTCGCGGAGTTTGTCCGCACCCTGCCGCTGGCGAAGATCCCCGGCGTGGGGAAAGTCTCAGCCGCAAAGCTGGAAGGCATGGGGCTACGTACCTGCGAAGATGTGCAGAAAAGCGACCTGGCGATGCTGCTCCGCCGTTTTGGTAAGTTTGGTCGTATCCTGTGGGAGCGTAGCCAGGGAATCGATGAGCGGGAGATCAACAACACCCGACAGCGTAAATCGGTGGGCGTTGAACGTACGCTGGTGGAGGATATCCACGAGTGGTCTGCCTGTGAGAGCATCATTGAGAACCTCTATCAGGAGCTGGAACGGCGGGTGCTGAAGGTCAAGCCGGACCTTCTGATTGCTCGTCAGGGGGTAAAGCTGAAATTCAATGATTTCCAGCTGACCACTCAGGAACACGTCTGGCCGCGTCTGAATAAAGAGGATTTGCTTTCCACTGCCTATAAAGCCTGGCACGAGCGGCGGGGCGGTCGCGGAGTGCGGCTGGTCGGGCTGCATGTAACGCTGCTTGATCCTCAACTGGAGCGGCAGCTGGTACTGGGGTTATAACGATGCTGAAGATCAGACCTTATCGCGACGATGATTTTACTGCGCTGGGCGCCATTTTTCTGCGCGCGGTACAAGAGACCGCCAGCCATGATTATTCCCCCCGCCAGATAGCCGCCTGGGCGCAGATAGACGAGGCCCGCTGGCGACACAAAATGAGGGATTCTCGGGTGTGGGTCGCGGTCATTGACCCGCTTCCAGTAGGGTTTATCAGCGCCGTGGACCGCTATATCGATCTCCTGTTTGTGGCGCCGGAGTATGGCCGTCGAGGCATTGCCAGCGCTCTGCTCCAGGAACTGTTTGCGCAGATGCCGCATGGCTCCTTGACGGTCGACGCGAGCATTACGGCAAAACCGTTTTTTGCACGGCATGGTTTCAGGGGCGAGGAAGAACAGCAGGTGGCGGTGCGCGGCGAGACGTTTATTAATTATCGGATGGAGAAGATGAGACGGCCCGGATAAGGCGCCACGCGCCGTTATCCGGACCGTTTATTGCCGTAACTTACTTCGCCGGAATCGCTTTCAGCAGTTCCATCAGCAGCGTCCAGTATTGACCCACGCTTTCGATATGCACCTGCTCATCCGGAGAGTGCGGGCCGGTAATGGTTGGCCCGATGGAGACCATATCCATATTCGGGTACGGTTTTTTGAACAGACCGCATTCCAGGCCGGCGTGAATAATCTGGATGTTCGGCGTCTTGTTGAACAGACGCTGATAGGTTTCACGCACCAGATGCATCACCGGCGAGTTCGCGTCCGGCTGCCAGCCCGGGTATGCGCCTTTGGCTTCGGTTTTCGCGCCCGCCAGTTTACCCAGCGAATCCAGCATGCTGACTACGTAATCTTTGCCGCTGTCGATCAACGAACGAATCAGACAGTGGATCTGGACATTGTCATCGGTCATGGTTACGACGCCGACGTTCAAAGAGGTCTCTACAACGCCTTTTGCCACGTCGGAGTTACGAATAACACCGTTTGGCGTGGCGTTAAGCAGACGCACAAAGCCGTCACGGGATTGCGCCGTCAGGGCCGCTTTGTCATTGGCGGCGGCATCCAGCAGCAGCACCAGGTTCTTCTCTTTTGCCGCCAGTTCGTTTTTCAGGATGTCCTGATAGGTGGCGACCTGCGCTTTCAGAGCATCGACCTTGTCGGCCGCGACGGCGACGGTGGCGAACGCTTCACGCGGAATGGCGTTACGCAGGGTGCCGCCGTTGAAATCCACCAGACGCAGGTCCAGCTCTTGCGCATGACCTGCGAGGAAGCGGGCCAGCAGCTTGTTGGCATTCCCCAGGCCGACGTGAATTTCGCCGCCGGAGTGACCGCCTTTCAGCCCTTTTAAGGTCAGCTTAAAGCTCTGGAAACCTGCCGGAACCGCTTCGCGGGTTAAGGCCAGGTTTGAGGTAAAGTCGATACCGCCGGCGCAACCCATATAGATTTCGCCCTCTTCTTCAGAGTCGGTATTGATCAGAATATCGGCCTGCAGCCAGTTAGCCTGAAGACCAAATGCGCCGTCCATGCCGGCTTCTTCGGTCATGGTCAGCAGCACTTCCAGCGGGCCATGTACGACGTTGTCATCAGCCAGCACTGCCAGCGCAGAAGCCATACCGATGCCGTTATCCGCGCCCAGGGTGGTGCCGCGCGCTTTGACCCACTCGCCATCGATATACGGCTGAATCGGATCTTTGGTGAAGTCATGAACGGTGTCGTTGTTTTTCTGCGGCACCATATCAAGGTGCGCCTGCAGAACAACCGGTTTACGGTTTTCCATACCGGCCGTGGCGGCCTTACGAATCAGAATGTTGCCAACCTGATCGCGTTCTGCGTGTAAGCCTTTTTCTTTTGCCCAGCCCATGATGTGTTCAGCGAGTTGTTCTTCGTGATAGGACGGATGGGGAATGGAACAGATTTTGGCAAAAATATCCCATAGCGGCTGCGGGGATAATTGAGACAATTCAGACACGATGAGTCTCCTTACGATCGCCTGCAAAAGTCTTTTACAGGTCGAGGGTTAGCAATAAAAAATACAACAGGCGCAGGCTTGCGCGGTGGGGTTGAGAATACCACTTTCCACGCCGACTGGTAGTGTAAACAACGCAAAAAGCGCTGGGATGGCCGCTTAACACTGGTTTTTAGTGCGTCAGATCTCTATAATCTCGCGCAACCATTTTCCCCCTCGAACATCATTTAAGCCGTATAACACAGGCTGGGACACTTCACATGAGCGAAAAATACGTCGTCACCTGGGACATGTTGCAGATTCACGCCCGCAAACTGGCCAATCGTCTGATGCCTTCTGAACAATGGAAAGGCATTATTGCCGTAAGCCGCGGTGGTCTGGTACCGGGTGCATTACTGGCGCGTGAACTGGGTATTCGTCATGTTGATACCGTTTGCATTTCCAGCTACGACCACGATAACCAGCGCGAGCTGACCGTCCTGAAACGCGCTGAAGGGGATGGTGAAGGTTTCATCGTGATCGATGACCTGGTCGATACCGGCGGTACCGCCGTCGCTATTCGCGAAATGTACCCAAAAGCACACTTCGTTACCATTTTTGCTAAACCGGCTGGTCGTCCGCTGGTTGATGATTATGTTGTTGATATTCCGCAGGATACCTGGATTGAACAACCGTGGGACATGGGCGTGGTGTTCGTACCGCCGATCTCAGGTCGTTAATTTACAAGGTGAGTGCTATTTACCACGCCCGGTTATGCCGGGCGTGGTTTTTTTTGCCCGTATGCAGGTTACAATAGTCCGGAGTGGCAACACGATGGAGGCTGCACATGTCACAAGCTAACCTTAGCGAAACACTGTTTAAACCTCGATTCAAACATCCAGAGACGTCTACGCTGGTGCGTCGGTTTGCGTCGGGTTCGCAACAGCCGATCCACTCTGCGCTTGACGGGAGCAATGTCGATCACTGGTATCGCTTGATTAACCGTCTGATGTGGATCTGGCGTGGTGTGGCGCCACAGGAGATCCTGGATGTGCAGGCGCGCATTGTGATGAGCGATGCTGAGCGTACGGATCCGGAGCTTTATGACACCGTGGTGGGCTATCGTGGTGGCAACTGGATTTTCGAATGGGCCAAACAGGCAATGATCTGGCAGCAAAAGGCCGGGCAGGAAGCCGATCCGCTGAGCAGCGGGCGGCACTGGCTGCATGCGTCCAATCTCTATAGCATTGCCGCCTATCCGCATATTAAAGGTGACGAGCTGGCGGAACAGGCGCAGGCGCTGGCTAATCGGGCCTATGAAGAGGCCGCGCTTCGCCTGCCGGGCGAGCTGCGCGAGCTGGAGTTTCCTGTGCCCGGCGGCGCGCCGGTGACCGGCTTTTTACATATGCCGAAAAGCGAAGGTCCGTTCCCGGTGGTTCTGATGTGCGGCGGGCTGGATGCGCTGCAGACGGACTACTACAGCCTGTATGAGAACTACTTTGCGCCGCTGGGGATCGCTATGCTGACGCTGGATATGCCTTCGATAGGCTTCTCGTCAAAATGGAAACTGACCCAGGATACCAGCCTGCTGCATCAGCATGCGTTGCGGCACCTGACGAATGTTCCGTGGGTCGATCATACCCGGGTCGCAGCGTTCGGTTTCCGTTTTGGGGCGAATGTCGCCGTCCGTCTGGGCTATCTGGAGCCGCAGCGCTTAAAAGCCGTGGCCTGCCTTGGCCCGGTGGTGCATAACCTGCTGGTGGATCCGCTGCACCAGGGCCGGGTTCCGGAAATGTATCTCGACGTTCTGGCATCGCGGCTGGGCATGCACGATGCGTCTGATGAAGCATTGCGCATCGAGCTGAACCGCTACTCATTAAAAACCCAGGGGCTTCTGGGCCGTCGCTGTCCGACGCCGATGCTTTCCGGCTTCTGGAAAAACGATCCGTTCAGCCCGGAAGAGGAATCGCGCTTAATTACCTCGTCATCCGCCGATGGCAAGCTGCTTGAGATTCCATTTAAGCCCGTTTATCACAATTTCGATCGCGCATTGCGCCAGATTGCCCGCTGGATCAATCATAGATTTAGTTAATATATTGCTAAATTTTATTGATTTGGTAAAACAGTTGCATCACTAAAGGAGATCGCAATGACGTTACCGAGTGGACACCTCAAGAGTAAGCTGATTAAGAAATTCACGGCTCTTGGCCCTTATATTCGCGAAGAGCAGTGTGAAGACAATCGCTTCTTTTTCGATTGCCTGGCAGTTTGCGTCAATGTAAAACCCGCCCCGGAAAAACGAGAGTTCTGGGGATGGTGGATGGAGATGGAAGCACAGACATCACGCTTCACTTACAGCTATCAGTTTGGCCTGTTCGATAAAGAAGGGATCTGGCGACCGGTGGCTATCGACGATCCGGAAGTCAGCGAGAAACTTGAGAAAACGCTGCGTGATTTCCACGACCGGGCTAAGGCATTGCTGGCGACATTCAGTCTGAAGCTGGAACCCGCCGATGACTTTAGCGAGCCGCTCAGACTGCGGGCCTGATGTCCCACATCTGTCAGATTCAGTCTAAAAAAATCCACGCCAGAGCGCGTGGATTTTTTTATTCCTTTACCCACCCTCAAACTGCCTGATTTTTATTAATCGCTCGTATCATTGAGTCATGTCGGACTTATTTCCATAAACATCATGGTGGGATTGTTCTTAGAAGCGCGCTGTCCCGAGAAAATGTGCTCCGCGAGAATGCCTGAACAGGCTATCCGTGTTACCGTCACCACATGGATCTGTAAACTAAAGATATTTATGAAAATTATATTACTAATGAGTCTGGTAAGCCTGTTTCTTTCTCCGGCATTTGCGGGTACTGCAGTGAAATTGTCCTGCTCGTTACGCAAAAGCGTGACGATCTCAAAATTCCATTACAAGCTGTCGACGATGAAATGGGGCGATCACTTCCAGGTTGCTTCCGGAATCAGACAGGCGCAAACCACAGGCAATGTCCCGTTTCGCGTGACGCGTTTTCAAAATGGCGATGATCTGGTCTTTTTCCCGGACAGCGAGGCCTATTATTTCTTCTATTCCGGGATGGCGACACCTGACCGCTGTATTGTACAGGAGACCTATTCCTATCCGGTTGTTGAGCTACCGCGCTATAAGAAAAGCAAGTAACCGGCGGCGCAAACGGAGCCCGAAGGGGTACCCCATCGGGACTCCGTTGCCCGGAACGGACGTGGATTAAAGGCCAATACACATGTATTTGATTTCTAAATAGTCTTCAATACCATACTTCGAGCCCTCGCGACCCAGACCGGAAGCCTTCACGCCGCCAAACGGGGCGACTTCGTTGGAAATCAGCCCGGTGTTGATGCCCACAATCCCATACTCCAGCGCTTCGCCGACGCGGAAAACGCGGCTTAAATCACGGGCATAGAAGTAGGCGGCGAGGCCAAATTCGGTATCGTTGGCCTGGCGGATGACATCCGCTTCATCTGTGAAGCGGAACAGGGGAGCCAACGGGCCGAACGTCTCTTCTTTCGCTACTTTGGCACCGTCGGGAACATCGACCAGAATAGTCGGCTGAAAGAAGTTGCCGCCGAGGGAAGACACCTTCCCGCCGGTGATGACCCGGGCGCCTTTTCCGACGGCATCGGCAATATGCTCTTGCACTTTGGCAATCGCTTTCTCATCAATCAACGGTCCGGTTGTGACGCCCGGCTGTAGGCCATCGCCGAGGTGCAGCTGCTCCACCGCCTGCTGCAGTTTTTCGGCAAAGCGCGCATACACCCCGTCCTGCACGTACAGGCGATTGGCGCAGACGCAGGTCTGCCCGGCGTTACGAAACTTCGACGCCATGGCACCTTCTACCGCTTTATCCAGATCGGCATCATCAAACACGATAAACGGCGCGTTACCGCCTAGCTCAAGCGAAACTTTTTTGATGTCCTGAGCACACTGTGCCATCAGCTGGCGGCCGATTTCCGTGGAGCCGGTAAACGACAGCTTACGCACCAGCGGGTTGCCGGTCAGTTCATTACCCACCGCGCTGGCGGAACCGGTCACCACGTTAAATACGCCGTCAGGGATCCCGGCGCGTCTGGCCAGTTCGGCCAGCGCCAGCGCGGAAAAAGGGGTCTGGCTGGCGGGTTTGAGAACCATTGTGCAGCCGGCCGCTAACGCCGGGCCGGCTTTACGGGTGATCATCGCCGCCGGGAAATTCCACGGCGTGATCGCGGCGGTAACGCCAATCGGCTGTTTAATCACGATCAGGCGCTTATCGGCCTGATGACCGGGAATGGTATCGCCATAAATGCGTTTTCCCTCTTCGGCAAACCATTCGATAAATGAAGCGGCGTAGCTAATCTCGCCTTTTGCCTCTGCCAGCGGTTTGCCCTGCTCCAGGGTCATCAGCCGGGCCAGATCGTCCTGGTTTGCCATCATCAGATCGAACCAGCGGCGCAGGATCGCGGCGCGCTCTTTCGCCGTGAGCTGTCGCCAGGCGGGAAGGGCGCGATGGGCGGCCTGGATCGCGTCGTGCGTCTCTTCTACGCCCATTTTAGGTACTGAGCCCAGCACCTCTCCGTTCGCCGGGTTGGTCACCGTAATGACATCGCTGCTGAGGGCATCACGCCACTCACCATTGATAAATGCCTGCTGGCGGAACAAGGTTAGGTCATTCAGTTGCATGGTTATTTCCTGTCTCAGAACGTTAACGAGTGAATGGCGTACTCCAGCGTAGCGGAGAATCAAAAGCGGCGTTTGCGATGGCCTTCACGTTTAGCAACGGCTATGGTGCGAATCCGCGTTATGCCCGGTAAAGACTCTTTCGGCCCTCTTCTTGTACGCCAGCCAGGCACGCCTGTGTTTGTTTAGTGTAGTCGCCAGAGTCAGATGACAGCAGCGACTAAACAGTGACTAAACAGCGATGAGGGCGTTTTCACGATGTAAAACCTGAGCCTGAATTCGCGACGCCTGCCACAAAATTCACACATCATGCGCGATGACGGGGGGAAGCAACTTGCTTTTATCTGGCGAGGCGAATACGGTCTGTAACGTTACACTAAAACGTTACAGAAGAAATTTACCCTCCGGTTATGACTGAAGTCCCTGGCGATTTAGCGAGGCCCGAAGGTGCTACAGACACCTCAACGGTACGTGAAAGGATAACGATGATGAAAATGACACAGTTTTGTTCGGCCAGACGTATTTTAGCTTTTGCTTGTTTGAGCTCGGCCCTGATAGCGGGAAGTGCGGTGAGCACCTTAGCCCATGCGGCACTCAACTTCCGCGTTTATTCTTCTCTCCCCGCGGACGACTCCTCGGCGCACTACATCTGGTTCAGCCGTTTTCAGGAAAACATTAACAACAATGCGAAATTGAAAGGGCAAATTAAGCTCAACTATTTTGCCAACGGCATGTTGGGGAAAGAGGCCGATGCGACGCAGCAGGTTCGCATTGGCGCAATTAATATGATGATTTCCGGTACATCCATTTGGGCCACGCTGGTACCTGAAATGGGTGTCCTGGATCTGGGTTATTTATTTAAAGATTACAGTCAGGTAGGGAAAGCGCTGGATGGCAGCGCCGGGGAAAAACTCTCCGCCTTAATGATGGATAAAGCCAACGTGATGGTGCTCGGCTACGGCTTTAACTTAGGTGCGCGCAATATTTATACCAAAAAGGTGATTGAAAAGCCGGAGGATTTAAAAAACCTGAAAATTCGCGTGCTACCGGTGCCTAATTTTATCGCCACGTTAAACCATATGGGAGCAGTGGCGATCCCTATGCCGGGCGGTGAAGTCTATTCCAGCCTGCAAATGGGCGTTATTGACGGCGTAGAGCACGATGCCCCGACGATTTATGCGAGCAAATATTATGAAATCATCAAAAACGGCACCCTGACTCGCCACAGCTACAACCCGCTGATGATTGCGATGAATAAAAAGAGTTTCGAACAAATCCCGCCGGAACTGCGCGCGGACGTGCTGGCGGCGGCGAAAGAGGCGACGGACTATGAACGCATGCAAGCGGGTAAAAAAGAACAGGAAGCAATAAAGAACCTTGAAGCAAAAGGGGTGACGTTCCGCGAAACCGATCGCCAGTTCTTCTATCAGCAGGTGCAGCCCGTGTGGCAGTCGTTCCTCAAGCAGTATCCGGATATGAAGCCCATCGTTGATGAAATTACCGCGGCGGCAAAAGACCCGTCATGATCGGCGCCGCTTACCCGGCCGTGTCACGGCGGGGTTAAGCGGTGAGATTGGCAATCTTGTGGAGAAGATTCAACATGGCTGATATCTCTATTAAAGCAAAGGATGAGTGCTTCGTCCTTGCGCTATTGGGCAAGCTGAGCCGGTTTTTAACCACCTTAACCGCCTGGGCCGGAGCGCTGGTGCTGTTTATCAACGTGCTGGTGGTGTTCGCATCCGTTATCTGGCGCTATGCGCTGCACTCGCCCATTCATTGGGCCGAAGAGGTGGCCCGCGCGCTGATGATTGCGCTGGTGTTTTTCGGCGTGGCCACCTCGACGGCGAAAGGAGGCCATATTGGCGTCGATCTGTTCCTGCGTTTCCTGCCTGAACAGGTTCGGCCCTATGTCGTTCATGCCAGCCGCTGGATCCTGTTTCTGGTCTCGGTTGGGCTTGTCGTTTCCAGCTACGACCTGGTGCAGGCCGCGCGATTGCAAACCACGGAGACCGGTTTGCCGCAGACAATCTACGTCATTCCGGTGCTGATTGGTTCGCTGGTTATGATGGTGGCGGCGCTGGAGCTTGCCTTGCGGGAGCGCATTCGGGTTGTGCTGTTTAGCGGCCTTGGCATTGTGGTTCTGGCCGCCATTGGCTATATGAAACTCTCGCTGATGGCCGATCCCGCCAGCGCTGCAGCCGGGCTGATGCTGATCTGCTTTGTGCTCGGTATTCTCGCCGGCGTGCCGATTGCGTTTACCCTTGGTCTGTCGGCGATGGTGTTCTTTATCTGCGATCCGTCATTACCGTTTGTCTTTTTCTCCCAGCAGGTTGCGGCGGGGGTAGATCACTTCGTGCTGTTGGCCATTCCGTTCTTCCTGCTGGCCGGTGCCGCGATGGAGATCAACGGGATGTCAACGCGGCTCGTTGAACTTATCGTGCGTGGCATGGGGCGCTTTCGCGGCGGCCTCAACATGACCACCGTACTGTCGATGGCCTTCTTTTCCGGGATCTCCGGCTCCAAGCTGGCAGATGTTGCGGCGGTTGGCGGCGTGCTGATGCCGGCGGTGCGTCGGGCTAAACAGGATGGCGAAGAGGCCGCCGGGGTGTTCGCTGCCTCGGCCGTGATGGCCGAAACAATCCCACCTTGCGTGAATCTGATTGTTATGGGCTTTGTCGCGAACATCTCGATTGGCGCGCTGTTTATTGCTGGTCTGGTGCCCGCCGTCTGCCTGCTGGTACTGCTGATGATTGCCGCCAACCGGTTTGGCGGCAAAATCAACGTTAGCGAAGCGTATCCGGTATTACGGCCGCGCACGCAGCTCTACCTTGGCGCCGCCGTTGGGCTGGTGATGATTTTTATGATCGGCCGCGGCGTCATGATGGGGATCGCCACCTCGACAGAAATCTCCGCTTTTGCCGTGATTTACGCCATCGTCGTCGGTCGCCTTGCATTTCGTGAACTGACGTTCAAAGCAACGGTAAAAATGTTTATCGATATCGCCGCCATGTCCGGAGTGCTGTTGTTTATCGTCGCCTGCGCCACCAGCCTTTCTTATGCGCTCACGATACAGATGATCCCGCAGCAAATAGCGGAATTACTGGTCAGCATTGGGGTCGAGCAGGGAGCCTGGCTGTTTCTGCTATTAACCATCGTTATTCTGGTTATTTTTGGCGCCGTACTGGAAGGTGCTCCGGCGCTGATTATCTTTGCGCCGATACTGGTGCCGATCGCCGTTCAGCTGGGCTTCAGCCCGCTGCATTTCGGCATCATTATGATTATGGCAATGGGCTTTGGTCTCTTTTCACCGCCTATCGGACTTGGCCTTTATACCACTTGCGCCATTTGCGGCGTGGAGATGAAACACGTTATTCGGCCAATGGCAAAATATCTGGCGGTGGTCTTCGTCGGTATTATTATCGTGGCCATGGTCCCACCATTAACAACATGGTTGCCGGGGCTCGCTGGTTATTAATTGTGAATCCAGTAGTAAACCGCATTTTGTTATTTAAAGACGGTTAAAAGAGGCGTCCTGTCAATATCGACAGGGCGCAAGGTCAACATGTATCGCTAAGGTTCTGATATTTAACACGCCTGCAGGTGGGGATAACAACGTCCTGAATCTCTCGCTGATAAATATTATGCGCTGATGGCGGATTTATTCTGAAGAAAGGAGTATGCAATGGGGTCATTAACGGGAAAGAAAGTATTTATTACTGGCGCTGAGCAAGGTATTGGTAAAGAGACCGCGAGAAAACTGATTGAGGCCGGATGTGATATCTATATTCACTATTTCAGCGGTGAAGAAGGCCCCAGAGAATTAATCGCTATTGCCCAACAGCGGGGAGGCAAGGCCGCCTGCGGCTATGCGGATTTGACCAGCGAGGCGGATGCGGCACGCTGCGTTGCCGAGGCGGCGGCGTTCTTAGGCGGGATCGATATTCTGGTGAATAACGTTGGGGGAATTATTGCCCGAAAATGGCTCGGTGAAATTGACCCGCAGTTCTGGCGTACCGTCATTGATGTCAATATGACGACCATGCTCAATGTGACTCAGTCGGCGCTGCCGTGGTTAAAAGAGGCGACTGACGGCGCGAGTATCGTGAATCTCGCCTCGTTAGCCGGACGCTCCGGCGGGCACTCCGGATCGCTGGTCTATTCGATGGCTAAAGGCGCGGTGCTGACGTGGACCCGCTCCCTTGCCGCAGAGCTTGGTGAGTTTGGTATTCGGGTGAATGCCGTGGCGCCAGGGCTGATTCTGGGGACTCGTTTTCATAACCAGCATACCACTCAGGCCTCGGCCGATCGGACTATCGAAGATATTCCGCTGGGAAGAGCCGGTACGCCTGAAGATATCGCGCGCGCGATCTGCTTCCTGGCCTCGGAATACGATGGCTTTATCTCCGGGGCGACTCTGGATATTAACGGCGGTATTTATCGGGCATAAATCTCAGGGCGGGGTATATCCCGCCCATATTCAGAGAGCGTCGTCATGATCAAATCAGAAATTATTCATCCGGACTTACTCCAGGCGTTGGCCCAGTGTGGCCATAAAGCCAATATTCTTATCGCTGATGCTAATTATTCATTTTTAACCAACTCGTCGCCGCGGGCGCGGATTATTTATCTGAATTTTTCCCCGGGTTTAATTAGCAGCGTGGTCATCCTGCAAAAAATGCTCGGCTACATCAATATTGAAAAAGCGTTGCTGATGTCCTGCCCGGATGATTTTGATAATACGATTGCGCGTGAATATCGCAGTCTGCTTGCTGAGTCGACCGGAGTGGAATATGTGGCCCGGGAGGACTTTTACGCGCAGGCGAAATCGTCGGATACCCTGTTGGTTGTCGCCTCCGGCGAAACCCGCCGCTTTGCCAATATTCTGCTCACCGTCGGCCCGACGCTACTGTGACGTGGGAGAAGGAGAACGTGTTTTTCTCCCGTCACAGGCACAAAAACAGCGGCGCGAGAGTCAGACCTCGGGCGCATCGCGTACCGACTGACGGCACACCAGGGAAGGGGTAAACAGAAATTCCTGCGGCGGGAGAGACGGGTTGTCCGTCCGTTCAATCAGGCGTTGTACCATGACCTCCGCCATCTCACTCAGCGGAGGCATCACGGAACTCAATCTGGGGTAAACCAGGCCGGATAGCGGGATGTTGTCGATGCCGATGATGGAGATCTCTCCCGGCACGCTAATCCCGGCTTCGTGCAGGCCGGCCATCAGCCCAATGCCGAGCGCGTCATTAATTGCCACAATACCATCAGGACGGCGCGACTGGCGGCAGATTTTTTGCGCCAGCGAACGGCCCAGTTCGGTCATTTCCGCATCACCGTACGCCACCTGCGTTTTCTCCTCGACAATCATGCCTTCACGAAATAGCCCATGACGCTGCACCGCGCTGAGAAAGCCTTCGATTTTATGGGCGCGACTCGGGATCATACCGGCGACGGTGGCGAACGTCAGATGCCGACACCCACGCTCAATCAGATGCTCTGTGGCTAAACGCCCGGCTTCGACGTTATCCATGGATACGCTGTCGAGCGCCAGGCCGCCGGAACCGGCGCTGGCCGGCATACGACTGTCGTAGTTGACCATAATCATGCCCTGAGAGGCGGCGCGCACAAAATGCGTTTTTTCAATATCACCGGCGGCGACAATAATGCCGCGCACGCCGTGGGCGAACATATCTTCCAGAAAGGCTTCTTCTTCTTCAATCTGACGGTAGGTGTTGCCGATCAGCACACGATAGAAGCGCTTTTTTGCCGCCAGATCCACTTCACGGACCAGCGAGGCGAAGCTGGGGTTGACGATGGACGGAACCAGCAGGCCGATCATTTTGGCCTGGCCTGTTTTCAACTGCTGGGCGACGCGGTTAGGGAAGTAATTGAGCGTTTGCATGCTTTGCTGGATACGCGCCAGCGTCTCTTCGCGCATCTGGTCTGTACGGCCATTGAGCACGTTGGATACGGTGCTGACGGACACGCCAGCATGCTTTGCGACATCGCGAATGTTTGCCATACATCTCCTTTGCAGCGGTGGGCGAGGCGCGGAGGAGAACGATTCTCCGCGCCGTTTTATACGGGGTCGACAAGCCTGATCCTGCATCGCTTTCTGATGAGGAACATCAACAATAACGGTTTAGTGTAACGTTACAGTTGGTGCTGTCAATGCGCTTGCGAGCGGCAAGTGATGTAAGCCACGCGACAGCGGTCCAGGGCCTACGGGAAACCGCAGGCCCTTTCTTTAACCCGGTTCGACCCACGGTAGGGTATTTTTCCCGCCGGGATGGCTATCAACGCAGGCAGTGAGGTGTCGCGAAAGGAGACAAACGAGAGCGGGAGAGTCTCGTGACCATCGTGAGGCATCCTTACCAGCGATGGTAAACACTGTGGGTGTTATGACCCTTTGATATTAAAAGACTCATTGCTGGCTACAATGCATTACGCTGTACACGGCAGCGCGTTAAGCGCGACGTTAACTGCCGCTAACAATCGCGCTTCTGTGATGCCATCTCGCGCCTGAACGGAAAGACCATGTAAAAAGACGGCGAAATAGTCTCCCAGGCTGTCGGCATCGGTCGTATCCGGCAACTCGCCGTTATACACCGCCTGCCTTAGGCGGTCGATGATCTGTTGCGTGCGTTGCAGGCGATGCTGGGCCAGCCAGGTTTTGATCTGATCATTTTCCGCGCTGACACTCGCGGCAGAAGCGACGACCATACATCCTCGCGGCAATTCCGCCTGGCTGTACAGGTGCACGGCGTCCACTAGCATCTTTTTGATCGCCTCCTGCACGTTATTCTCAGCGGCGAAGGCCCGATCTGCAAACCCGCCTTCCTGGCTTTCATAATGGACTATGGCTTGTCGGAACAACTGTTCTTTTGAACCGAACGCTTTGTAAATGCGCGCGGAAGCGATGCCAAGTTCTGCCACTAAATCCGACATTGACGTACCTTCATAGCCCTGTCGCCAGAAGAGATTGCGCGCCTTCAAAAGTGCATGTTCGCGATCAAATTCGCGCGGTCTACCTGCCATTATGCTGCTCCATTTTGCCTGCCTTTCAGTCACACAGGATCGCTTAAACCTGCGCTATTACCAAAGAATTTATAAATTATTCTTGTGGTTCTCCGATTTTACTCCTATTGTTTGCCAATCGACAAACAATAGGAGTTTACGATGAAAACCATCAAAGGCCCAAGCCTGCATCTCGCCCAATTCAGTGATGGGATAGCCCCGTTCAACAGCTTGCCTGCGATTGCCCGATGGGCGTCGGAAACCGGCTTCAAAGCATTGCAAATTCCGGCATGGGATCGGCGTCTGTTTGATGTCGCCACCGCGGCGGAGAGCCAGGCCTACTGTGATGACCTCACCGGAATGCTGGCGGAACACGGCCTGGTTGTCAGTGAACTGACCAGCCATATTTTCGGTCAACTCATGGCGGTGCATCCGGCTTACGACGCCATGTGCGACAGTTTTGCGCCGTCGGATGTGCATGGTGATTCGCAAGCGCGCGGTGAATGGGCGCGGCAACAGCTGCTGTTGGCCGTCAAAGCCTCCGCACGGCTTGGTCTCAGCGAGCTGGGTACGTTCTCCGGCTCACTGGCCTGGCCCTATCTGTTTCCGTTTCCGCAGCGTCCGGCTGGGTTAATCGAAGCGGCTTTTGACGAGTTGGCCAGACGCTGGCTGCCGGTACTCAATGCCTGCGATGAACAGGGCATTAACCTGTGTTATGAAATCCACCCGTGCGAAGATCTGCATGATGGCGTGACGTTCGAAATGTTTCATCAGCGGGTAGGGAAACATCCTCGCTGCCAGGTACTTTTCGATCCCAGTCACATGGTGCTTCAGCAGCTTAATTATCTGGAGTTTATTGATATTTATAAAGATTTTATTGGCATGTTTCACGCTAAGGATGCTGAGTTTAATCCAGACGGTCGCCAGGGTATCTATGGTGGATACCAATCGTGGATAGACCGTGCAGGCCGTTTTCGCTCGTTGGGTGATGGTCAGGTTGATTTTAAAGGCATCTTCTCGAAGCTGGCACAATATGACTATTCCGGCTGGGCTACCCTGGAGTGGGAATGTTGCCTGAAACACCCGCAGGACGGCGCCCGGGAAGGCGCTGCGTTCATCCGCGACCACCTCATTAACGTCACTGATAAAGTGTTCGACGATTTCGCCGGGGCACAGGTTAATCCTCATCAGATCAATACATTACTCGGCATTCGCTAAGCCGTAATATCACAAGGAACCCCCCATGAAACCGCTATATGACGAGATCCTCGAACAGGATCCCGGGATGGAACACGTCTATACGAAGGTAAACGGACAACGCATTCATTGCGTTGTCGCAGGGAAAGGGCAGCCAGTCCTGCTGATCCCCGGATGGCCACAGACCTGGTATACCTGGCGCCATGTTATGCGCGCGCTGGCCGCGGCTGGTTTTCAGGCGATAGCCGTAGACCCGCCCGGCATCGGCGATTCGGACAAACCGCGAGACGGTTACGACACCGGGAGTATTGCCGTGATGCTGCATACGATGATGACGCAACTGGGGCATTCACGTTACCGTCTGGTGGGTCACGATGTCGGGATGTGGATTGGCTACGCTATGGCGAGCGATTTTCCGCAAGCAGTCGAACGCCTGGTGCTGACAGAAGCGGTGATCCCCGGTCTTGCTCCGCCACCGCCGATTTTTGTCACGCCGGAGGAGAACATTTTTCTTTGGCACTTCATGTTCAATCAGTTGGTTGATTTACCTGAAACCTTGACCCACGGGCGTGAATCACAGTATCTCAACTATATTTTCAACCGCTGGTCTCATCGCCGCGATCGGGTTGCCGCAGAGGTTTACATTGCCGCTTATTCGACTCCGGGTGGATTACGAGCAGGTTTTGAGTACTATCGGGCGATTCCGGAAACCATTCGACAGAACCAATTACGCGCGCAAACGCCATTAACTATGCCGGTACTGACAATAGGTGCTGAGCACGCGACGGGCGATGCGCCGCTGGCCACTCTACAAGGCAATGCGCATGACTTGCGCGGCGAGACGGTGGCCGACTGCGGACATTTTATTACCGAAGAGAGCCATGAGGTTTTTATCGCGCTGATCGTGCCATTTCTGTCTGAGGGGACTCGTTATGCCGCTTGATGAGCATATTGCCAACTTTTTGACCTCTTTGGCGGGAACACCAGCGCCCGTATCGCTGACCGATATGAGAGCGACGACAGAAACGGGTTTGCGCCAGCTGCAGGGAAAAGGGGAAATGAGCGGAGGTATTAAGGATTATGTCGTTGTCGCTGATGACGGCCATCGCATTACGCTTCGCGCCTATAAACCCGTAGCGGCAAATAACGGGAGCGCACAGCCAGCAATGCTCTTCGCCCACGGCGGCGGTTGGTGCCTGGGATCTCTGGCGCTGTACGATCAACCTTGCCAGGCATTGGCCAACGCGACAGGCCGGATAATACTGTCGGTTGATTACCGACTGGCGCCAGAATATCCGTTTCCTCGCCCCCTGGAAGATGTCTATCAGGCGCTATGCTGGGTTAATGAGCAGGCGCGTCGTCTGGGGATTGATGCCAGTCGGTTAGCGGTGGGCGGCGATAGCGCTGGAGGAAATATGGCTGCGGCGACGGCATTGTTGGCTCGGGACCGCGGTGGCCCTCATATCGAGCATCAGCTGTTGTTATATCCTGCGTTAAGTCGCGATATGGCGACGGAGAGCTACCGAGAGTTTGCCGAAGGCTACTTTTTAACCCACGATGCGATGGCGTTTTGCTGGGACAACTATCTTGGCCTGCGTCGTCATCCCTACGCCGAACCGCTGCATGCCGCTTCACTTAGCGGCTTACCTCCGGCTACCATTTTGAGCTGTGAATATGATCCGTTACGCGATGAGGCTGAAGAGTATGGGCAACGGCTGCAGAAAGCTGGCGTTAAGGTGCGCAGCGAGCGATTGCAGGGCATGGTCCATGCCTGTATCCATATGTCAGGTCTGACTCCGGCGGCAGGCCAGCTATTCGAGCTCGCCCGCGGTTAGCGGAAGACGTGCAGCCAAAAAAGCACATTGCAATGGCGCGGCGGGTGGTTTACAGCCGCTGATAATCCCCCTCTCAGGCATTTTTGCCCTGCCGATTTTCAGCCCGCATTAGCGGTAATCAGTGCCGGTTCAACCCCACAATGTTTGCAAATGGACCGGCATTTATCCGCTGCGACATGCTGCAATTGTACGTAGCATGTTGAGCCGCTCTGACGGTTTAATCCAACCGACTGGCTGTGCCTGCTTACGGGAAAATAGCCCGTAAAATGCCTGCATACTGGCGGAGGCATCTCGTGCCGACATTTGTTTATCTTTTCAACAGCATTGCGGACTTACCCGCGTAATGATCACGAAACCGCCGGCTCTTGCTGCCATTCGGTTCTATAAGCAAAGATAATCCCCGGCCATCTTCAGGTGTACAGGCTTTAGCCTCAGGCTTCGTGCGGCGAATCTGCATATCGTTAAAAACACATATACACATTCCGTATCGGATTCTACTGGATGGTTGCGGACAATGACGGACTAAAAATTAGTAAAATCTTTATAAATCATGGTATTTATGGATGAATACGGACGTTTTGGGAAGTTGAGATGGCGATAATAGGAATGAATAAAGCACATCAACTTGTTGATTTTAAATGTAAATTAAATGTCGAGAAATAAATCTATACACATCACTATACACATCTGTGAAGGCGTTCGTTTTTCAAACATCACAAAGATAGAAAAATACTTTTTTATAGAAAAACTGTTCACACTGTTCACTTTCATATTTTTTCATTAATTTTCATGATGATATGCAGTGAACGGTTGGTGAACAGTGAACACTTTACTGTTCACTGTTCCCGTTACAACTTCATAGAAATGATGGATAGAGAGGCAAGCATCAGTCTCCTGGGGGGATAATAACAGCTCATTTTTCACCCAGTCATCACAAAAACTGAGCTCATAACACGCAATATTTTTATCATCTAGTTGACACGATTATTCAGTACGATCAAAGCTAGATTCGCTATAGTAAAAAACAGATATATGAAGATCGAAACATCCATGAAACGAAGGAAGAAGTTCCTTAGTTATATTTGGCTTTATTGAGATACTTGCCGGGAACTTACTTTCTAATATAAATTAGAGTAAGGATTAGCTATGTTTATAAAATCTTTAGCCATTGAAAACTTTAAAGGCTATCAAGGCACACACAATATATCATTCAACACTCCAGATGGGATCACAGAAGGAAGTGGACTTAATATTTTTGTCGGGGAGAATAATTCAGGGAAATCTACAATTTTTGAAACTCTCGACTTTATAAAGGACAGTACAAAAAAAGATCCAGCATCACTAATAAACAAATCTAATCCTGCGGTAGTTCTGAGTGATTTCTCTATTGAAGTAACTTTCACAGGTAACATCAGCGCTTCAATTAATGCACATGTACAACCGAACAAAGTTCGCTCATTTTTGAGTGGTGTATACATAAATGGTGGGCAAGAGAATTTCAAAGTTAAACGTTCATGGGATGAAAACAGCCCAGAGGACATAAAAAAAATTAATTTCTGGGATGACAACAGCCAAAGCTTTTCAAATCCCGCAGGAATAGACGCTCCATTTAAAAAATTTTACGATAATAATTTCATATGGGCTGACACGAATCCCAGCGATGAATCTAAATTTGGGGCATCTACGATTTGCGGTTCACTTCTAAAAGAAATAGCTATTGGGCACACAACCACCCCAGAATATAAAAACTTCCAAAATAGCTATCATAATTTATTTAACAACCCCTCATCACAACTGAGGAATAAAATAGCTCAAATAGAAACTAAGATTCAAAGCATCTTCTCCACTCAATTTGGACCTGCTAATATTTCATTCTCATTTGAGGAGTTGCAAATAGAGAATTTCTTCAAAACAGCAAATATTGTTATTGATGATGGCGTTTCTGTTCCAATGAGTGAAAAAGGGCACGGTATGCAAAGAGCTGTGGCCCTATCTTTGCTTCAAGTTTATGCTGACTTAACATCTAACGTCACAAATGCTCCAGTTTCAAAACCATTTTATCTTTTCATAGATGAGCCTGAGATCTGTCTTCATCCTACGGGTCAAAAAAAATTACTGGATGCATTAATGTCCATATCAAAATCAAAGCAAGTTTTTGTCACTACACACTCTCCATTTATGCTTTCATCTTCAAAACTTAAAAACACTGGGCTTTTCATTTTCCAAAAAAACAACAATAGAAACATTATATCGAAAGCAACTACGTCACCGATGTTTCCATGGAGCCCATCATGGGGCGAAATTAGCTATAGAGCATATAACTTAGCTACGGTTGATTTGCATAATGAACTCTATGGATATTTACAAGAGAAAAATAGCCTGACTAACATTGCCGCTGTTGACCAGTGGCTTAACTCTAAAGGCGTGTTATCCAACAAGCAATGGACACAAGAAAAAAATGGTATTCCTCTTCAACCACGACCTGCAACACTACAGTCATTCATTCGAAATCATATACATCACCCTGAAAATGTAACAATGCAATCTAACCGATATACCGAAGCAGAATTAAAACAATCCATCGATGAGATGGTCAATCTCATTTAAACAGATAACCATGTTCTAAATCATTAATCCAAGCTATAGCCTCGACTTATATCGAGGCTATTTCACAGCCCTTCCCCCCATTCACCAGAGGTTGAAATTTAAACCCAAATTAAATACATTGACTACCTTACAGCGTAGTAATACTTGCTTTCACGGATGAAAACATCCTTAATACATAATAAAAGACCGATTCCACTGGTCTGTATTTTTATTTAATTGCGGGCTCATCACACTTTGGTAGCCAGTCAGCGTTGCTTTCTTCCCGTAGTGCCAGATTGGTCTGCATCCCCTGATTCGTTCGACGCTTGTCATAGTTCAGCCCGTACTCCTTGAGCATGGTCGGCAGCCCCTTACCGAACATGGTCAGGCTTAGCGTGTTCTTGTAGCCGTGCGCCTCCATGTAAATCAGATAGGCGTGATACAGGTAGAGGCGCGGCTGACGCGGAATAATATTGGCATTTCCCATGTACATCCCGTCTGGCTCCGGCAGTGCCTCCAGATAGCCACAAAAATCAAAGGTAGGGTCAGCATCCCTTTTAATGCTTAGCGCCTCGTCGGAGTTCTGCTGCGACTGGAGCAGCGTACGGGCGGTCATCGGATCGCTGAACTTCTGCATAAGCTGGCGCACGATGACGGCCAGCTCGCAGGCGATTTTGTCCTTCAGCTTTGGGTCGCGCTCTTCCGGAGCAATCTGTTCCGGGAAGTGCAGGATAACCCGACGACGTGATACCCCGCCGCTGCGGTCAGTGAAACGCATTGGGTTATTGTTCACAGCCAGAATTACCGCCGGAATATGCGTCGAGTACGCATCCTTGTATTTCGGGTCGACCGACACCGCATCGCCGCCAGTGATGGCCTTAAGCCCGGCCCCGTCACCGCTCCATTTTTCCTGGTCAGGCAAACGAATAAGCGAGAAGCCAATCAGCGCCGCACGTTCGCGTGGGGATTCCAGTGTTTCGATGGTCGCTGAGGTGGCGTTATCTTCTCCGGCGAGCATGGTCGCGATTTCGGCCAGAATACTCTTCCCGCTGCCGCCGGGGCCGGTCACTTCGAGAAAGAGCTGCCAGTCGTAGCGGTTCGCCAGCACCATAAATAGCGCGGCGAGAATAATGTCGCGCTTCTCCTCCCGATAACCGGCTGCACGGTCGAGCCAGCGCCAGAAATTTGACGCATGCGTTTCCAGCGTTTCGCCCTCTACCGGCGGGGTAAAATCGACATCACAGAGCGTGCGCAGCCAGTGCGACTTGCTGTGCGGGCTAAATATGCCCGAATCGGTATCGAGCACGCCATTACAAAAACCAATCAGCCGCCGTGCCGGGGAGCTCTGCTGCGGAATAATCAGTTTGAGAGTGTCGACGACTGAGCCGATTTTCCCGGACGAGAACGGGGCCCGGAGACGCTGGAACAGCCCAGCCACGTCGCGGGCAAAATCCGACGGCGGTATGATTTTCCAGATACCCGCTTCATAACGGGAAAGAAGCTGGCCGTTGGCATCGACGGCCAGCGCTTCGCCGTAATGCTCATGTATCCGCATCGCCTTTTCACTGGTACTCATGGCGGTAAATTCCGCCTCGCTCATGGTCGTGAACGGGCTGTCAGCCGGTGGCCGGATGGCGTCATAAATGGCCTTGCGCGTGGCATCCTCGCCGTGTTGCATAAACGCATCATTCCAGTCACCGAATACCAACGGCAGGGCAACAGCACCCTCACAGGCTTCTGCGGCCGCTAAGGCTTTTATCTGACCGTCGCCGTTAAGGTCGCGGTCGGCGGCGAGGACAATCTGACAGGCCGGATATTTCTGACAGGCAAGGCTCGCCAGAGAAAGGAGGTTCACAGAGGACAGCGCCACCATGACAGTTTCCCCGGTCAGGTGATGCACGGTGAGCGCGGTCGCATAGCCCTCCGCAATCCACAGGCGTTTTCCGGCCTGTTTCTGTCCTTCGATGATATGACATGCCCCTTTTACCGCTCCGCCTTTCAGGGTGCGTTTGAGACCATCAGCATTGATAAGCTGAAGGTTAACCAGTGCGCCGGTATCGTCATATAACGGCACCACCACATCACCGGCGCGGAACGTCACACCGCCGGTTTTGTGTGTGGTCGTCAGCGTCAGACATTCCCGACCGGGGAAGCCCTTGTGGGTGAGGTAGGCGTTGCCGGTGGCTGTGCGGGTTTTATCCATAAGCTGCCCGGCCAGCGTGGCCGCCGCCTTGCGGTCGGCACTGGTTTCAGCTTCTGCGGCCGCAATCACTTCGGGGGCAACCGGTGGCAGATTGCCGGTGACAGCATTCACCTTTTGAGCGGCCTCTGAGGCAGAAACGTCGAATACCTTCTCTACCAGTTTAAGCCCGTCACCCGCGCCGCACTGGTTACAGAACCACGTGCCGCGCCCCTCTTTGTCATCGAAGCGGAAGCGGTCAGAGCCGCCGCATACAGAGCAGGCCTGATGCCGGTTTTTAATCACCTTCACACCCAGCGCCGGGAGGATACGCGGCCAGTGGCCGCAAGCCTGTTTTACGGTTTCCGTTACGTTCATTTTCATTGTTATTTTCTCCCTCAGTGCAGTACAGGCGATGTGATGTGACGGGCGCAAAGTTCATCCATCACCGCGAGCCCGAGAAAGGACAGTGACGGCGCGGCTTTCAGTGGCCTGGCTTCCATTAAATCTTCCAGTAATGCACAGGCAATCTGACGGCCTTTTTCCTCGCCGTGCTGGCGCAGATAGAAGCCCTCCAGTTCGGCGGCAATGGCGCTTTCCAGTGCGTCGAGGGTGAGGTGCGGGTAACGGCACTGATGTTCGCACAGGGTCAGCCACGCACAGGCCACGGCGCGGCGATACAGTGCGGTACGTAATACGGGCGGTAATGGCTGTTTCATACGTTGCCCTCCCCGGTCAGCCAGCGCTGATTGCAGCGCTCGACCACGCCGTCGAGCTGGGCGGTCATGAGATAAATCACGGAGGTGAGCTGTAACTGCTGCACCGGGTCACGACGAACGGTCGCGCAATCCTGTTCCTGCATCAGATCACCGACGAGCTGGCCGACGTTTCGCATATGCTCAAGGCATTCGAGGTCACGGGCGGTAATGGTGGTATGTCTCATGCGCACACCTCCGCAACCGGCAGACGGCCAGCGAACGAGAGGACGTAATCACGAACGAGGGAAAGGCGTGCGGCGTGCTCATCACCGGCAACAGTGCGGAGCATAAAAATACGGGGTTTACGGTCGGCGCGACGAACGGCGGCAAACAAAAAGACAAACTGCGGGTGTGACGGGGTGAGGGTCGTAGCCATAGGGGCAACCTCCATTGAGTAGCGGTTAACGCTACCACCGGAGTTCTCACGCCCGGCTGCCGATTTTGCGACAGCGGGAAAACTATACCTGGAAACGGCGAAAAGAAGCAAGCCAGAAAAAGGGGCTGTTTGCTGAACGGTCATCATCATGCGTCATAGCCCCGGTTACGCTCGGCAATGCGATCTGCCATCCATGCGGTGATCTCAGAGTGCGCCCACGCCACGTTTTTTCCTCCGAGGCTGATTTGTTTCGGGAATGCCTCCCTACTGATGAGGTCATAAACAGTCGAACGAGACAGGCCGCATAAATGCATCACTTCGGGCAGACGAATAAAACGCTCATGAACGGCGTCAGAGGCCGGCATTAGAGGCGCGGCAGGAGCAGAAGACGGGGAAGAAAAAGCAGTGTGCATCGGGCTACCTCACAAAGTCCATACAGTGCCGGTCGTGTCCGTCCGGCTTCGGGTAGCTCTCTATTTTGTGAATATTTTCCCTCAGGGCAACAAGTCATTTTGCACCGCATACCACCGCAACAAATCGTTAACAAGTGAGTGGCAAACAGTGGCAAACGTTGGCCCTTCTTTGGCAAATGTTGGCAAACTGGTGGCCTATCCACGATTACTTTTATTTATAGATATTTAATTTTTAATCGCTAAAAAGTCTAAGCAGTGAAAAACAGATGAGTGAACAGTAGTGAACAGTCGGTGAACAGTTACACCCTCAACTGTTCACCACTTATCTTGCTGTATTACTTATCTTTTTATTTTCAGTGAACAGTAGTGAATAGTTAATAGTAAAAAAACAAACAGTGAGTAAGGCTTTCCTGAGACCTTTCTCTGGCCAGCCGGGTTTTAAGGTCTGTTTGTGCCATTTTTGCCACAACGGCAATGAATCGTGTTGTTGTGTCTGGCGCGGCAGAATCTCCTCAGATTGAAACGAAGAGGAGACCCGACATGACTCAGACCGCTGTTTTTCCCGACTACCTTAAAACCTCGATAGAACGCCTCGAAACGGCTAGAGAGGCACATCTTGCCAATGCCCGACGCATGGATGAAACCACGACGGCCATCAGCCAGGTGCAAACGCAAAAAAATGAACTGGAGCAGGAAAACGGCAATGATTCCGGTACATGGCGTGCCGCCTTTCGTGCCGGTGGTGCAGTCATTACCGACGAGCTGAAACAACGCCATATTGCTCGCGTGGCACGGCGAGAGCTGGCGCTGGAATGTGACAACATGGCTGAGGTGCTGTCTTTCGAGCTGGACAACCTTAAAGGAGACTGTGACCGCACGGCCAAAGCATACCGTCAGGCACATCACGGCGTCCTCAGTCAGTATGCCGAGCATGAACTCGAAGCTGCCCTGCGTGAAAGCTGCGGCGCGCTCGTCAGGGCAATGAAACTCAGCATACTGGTTAAAGAAAATCCGCTTGCCAACACCATCGGGCATCAGGGCTATGTCAAGCCAGAGCATGCCATTATGCAGCAGGTGAAAACGTGGCTTGAGCAGGCGGTGAAGGGCTGCAATATCCGTCTGACTGATGAACCTGTGCTGTTTAAAACAGGTCTGTCAGCCTCTTCGCTGCCGCATATGGAGCATGACGTTGCGACCACGCCCGGCCAGCGAAAAGTCTGGCAGGAAAAAATGCGGGAACGTGAAGCCGACCTGAAAGTACGAGGGTTACTGTCATGATGCGCTGTCCTTTCTGCCGCACGGCGGCCCACGTTCGCACCAGCCGCTATATGTCTGACAGCGTCAAAGAGAGTTACCTGCAGTGCCAGAATGTGCAATGCTCGGCGACATTCAAAACGCATGAGTCCATCTTTGAAGTGATACGTTCTCCGGTCGTCGATGAGAAACCCGCACCGGTGCCGACAGCACCCGCAGCTCCACGTCAGGTGAAAGGCTGTTACAGCTCACCGTTCCGCCATTAATCAGGAGAGACACCCCGTGACCACCCTGACCTTACAGCAGGCGTTTGAGACCTGTCAGACGAACAAGACCGCATGGCTGAACCGTAAAGCCGAACTGACCGCCGCAGTGCAGGAATATCAGGCATTATTGCTGGATGACAACGCATCAGGCTCCCGCAGATTACAGTCACTGCGTGACCTGATTGACGTAAAAAAATGGGAGGTTAATCAGGCCGCCGGTCGCTACATCTTCTCGCATGAGGAAGTGCAGCGCATCAGCATCCGTAACCGGCTGCACGATTTTATGCAGCAGAGCGGCGCAGAGCTGGCCGCCACACTGGCACCCGAGCTGATGGGGATTAAGAACCAGCCTGCAATGTTAAAAAGTCGTGCGCTTGACCGTTCATTAGCATACCTGCGTGAAGCTCTATCGGTCTGGCTGGCCGCAGGAAATGAAATTAATTATTCCACACAGGATAAAGACATTTTAACGGCCATCGGATACAGGCCTGACGCGCCTTCGCGAGATGATAATCGTGAAAAATTCACCCCAGCACAGAGCATGATTTATACCCGTCGACGCGCCGAACTGGCCGAGCAGTAACCTGTCAAAAAATCCCCATAATTCCCGCCATTTTTCCCGAATTAAGCCATGCATCCAAAGGGTGCATGGTTTTGCATGCGCTTTCCTGCGCCTGTACTCCCGACCAGCGCCAGTCACGGCGCGGCCTGAGGCCACCTTTGCACCTGCATTAAAAGCGGCCTCTTAAGCGGGCAGGCGTGGCGGGGAGAGCATTGCGCGCAGATTATGTTGCAACTAAAAATCAAGATTTCTCAGGTTAAACTTTATGTGCCCAAGCATGCGTTTAATTTCATCAGGTGTAGCATCGACTGGACAGTTATCCAAAAACTCACTAAAACTTATTATTGCTGCATCATCAAAAGATTCCCACTCAGCAAATTTATATGAAAAACGACATAAGTCACATGATATAAGTGTGTGTTTACCTTTATCTGGATTCAAAGGAAGATAAATTCTCTTACCCTGCAAAATTACCACCTCCATGTTCTCTGAATACTTATCAAAATGAGGATGGATAATTTTGAAATACTTCTTATCATTAGGATAAACTTTTGTACGAAATTTTGGATCAGACAACATTTCGTGATTATCCTTAGGATTATTACACTCTCGACATGCAATAGCTAGATTTTCCGGCTCAAGCAAATATTCTGGATACGATGCTTTTGGCAAGACATGCTCTATATCCCATGTGTAACCATGAGTCTCTTTCTTTTCCATTCTGCAATAAGCACATTTGTACCCCTGCTCTTTCAAATAGAACTCTCTTATTGTTTTCCTGACCTCAATAATATCACCTTTAGTAGCATTCCATATATTATGATCCTTTAGATCATAATCCTCTATCATTTTTTTATACTTCCCCTCCGGAATGATTTTTTTCATATCAACCAACCAAAGCATTCGCTTGTTTAATGAGATACATCACAGGATCTCTTTCATCAAGGTGCTCTCTAAGACTGTTTGCCAATGCTAAGTTTTTTAAATCAGAAGAATTTAACTTATCATTTTCTGACACTTTTGAGATAATTACCAACAATGTCCTAATCAGATATTCATTTTTAAAACCAGGTGACTGAAAGATTTCCGCCAATTGAAAATCTGCTGATTTCATAAAGGAATCATGTTGGAATAACTGTTTATCCTCTAGCGAAAGTATATAACCATTTCTATCCCTTAATCCAGATACTATCTGTGGGGAGTGAGTTGCTATTAAAAAATGACACCCACTAAATAATGAAAATACATCTTGAAGGAGTTTAATAAATTCTAACTGCCACTCGGGATGTAAACTAATTTCAGGTTCATCTATACAAACAAGGGAGTTATTTTGAATACTGCTCAAGATACCCAAGATGATAAGCAACATACATTGCTGACCGGAACTAAAAGTTGACAAACCTAATCTTTTTTTCTCTGTTAATCCATTGAAGGAAATTTCACTCACCTGAAGTATATCCCAGTCCAACAAGAAGTGAATGCTATCTAACTTAGAGAAACTCTCAAATTTAAGTTCATTGTAATTAAGCTGTACGGTTATTTTCTTTGCATCATGACCAAGATCAAGATCATTTAGTCTTCCCCTTACTTCATGAACAAATGAAACCCACATATTAGTATTGAATAATTTTTGATATCTTTCTGAAACGGCTAAGTTTTTTCTCATAGTCCTTTTTAGCATATCCTTAGCAAAATCCTCATACCTACGCTCTTTCATCAGCCCTGTATTAATATTTAAGGATAATGACACATTAATATCCGTTCCAAAACCTAAATATTTGAGGAGATAATCTAAACTTCTTACTCTATTTGTCTCTTCATTATTCTTATCCAATATTGTTAATAAAAAACTCTTAATGATTTCATTGAATGGATTACCTGGGTTTTTGACTCCATGATAAGAATAATTTCCAATAAAATTATTATTTTTACCTGCATGCATAATAGTTGGGAATCTATCAAATTTTCCGGTCGATATTGCAATTACTCTTTCCGGTCTATCAGAATACCATCCTGAAAATTTAACATGCGAATTTTCCTCTCTGAAAATTGAGGCATTTATAGCTTTACTTAGTAAACGACTTTTACCGCTCGAGTTTCTCCCTGTAATGACAGTGAATACATTCTCCAAGTCATTAATATCATGAATCATAGGAAGCCATTTACCATCTTGTAAAATATTTAAAATTCTAAATGTCATATCTTTCACCTAAAATAAAATCTGAGTACCATTGGAGCATAACATTTCTATTTTCTAAGTAATTAGCATGGTTATATGTGCCACGTATAGAGTTCTTATCAACATGGGCGAGTTGAATTTCAATCCAAACTGATTCAAATCCTTTCTCATGCAAAATAGTAGACAGCGTGTGCCTAAAACCATGCCCAGTGACTTTTCCGCCATAACCAATGCGTTTGATAACCTGATTTATACTCGCTTCACTCATAGGCTTGTTCGGATCGTTCCGCCCCGGAAAAACATAACGATAGTTCCCTGTCATTATCTTGAGTTCATTAAGTAAATCTAACGCTTGAGTCGACAATGGTACAAGATGCGGCCTGCGCATTTTCATCCTTTCAGCAGGAATTTCCCAAATAGCGTTACCCAGATCAAATTCTGACCACAATGCAGCTCGTAATTCGATGGTTCTCACGCCCGTAATCATCAGTAATTTCGTGGCTATCTGGACAAGCTTACTCCCGGTATAACCCTCTAAGGCACGCAGAAATTCGGGTATCTCATCAGCTTTTAGGAACGGGAAATGATTTGATTGGTGTACTTCGAGAGCGCTGGAGAGATCCGACGCAGGATTGTACTCCGCCCTACCCGTTGCAATTGCGTAGCGAAACACTTCGGAGCAACGCTGCCGCACTTTGCGCATTTTCTCCAACGCACCACGTTTCTCAATTTTACGCAGTACGTTCAGCAGCTCTAGCGGTTTAATCTCTCCCACAGGCCTTGTTCCAACATAAGGAAAAATGTCGTTCTTAAACGCTTCCATGATGTCTGATGCATATCCTGCCGACCATTTAGCAGATTTAAGTTGATGCCACTCTCTGGCTATCTTTTCGAAGGCGTTCTCTGACTCTGTTTGCAGAGCCAGCTTTTGCTCTTTTCGAATCTCACTAGGGTTCTTTCCTTCTGCCACAAGTTTTCGAGCTTCATCACGACGGGAACGAGCATCGGCAAGGGTGATCGTTGGGTAAACGCCAAGCGAGATCATCTTGGGTTTACCGGCATAGCGATAGCGGAATCGCCAGCTCTTGCTTCCATTAGGTTCTATAAGCAATGACAAGCCTTGCCCATCCCCAAGCGTATAGGGTTTATCTTCAGGCTTAGCGCGGCGAATCTGCATATCGTTTAAAGGCATGTGTATAGGAATCCAGGACCGAACAGGAACATATACACAATCCTATACACATTCTTTATCGGATTCTACTGGATGGTTGCGGACGATGATGGACTAAAAAGCGGTAAAATCATTATAAATCAGGGTGTTTATGGATGAGTACGGACGTTTGGGGAAGTTGAGATGGTGCCGATAATAGGAGTCGAACCTACGACCTTCGCATTACGAATGCGCTGCTCTACCAACTGAGCTATATCGGCCCTGAAGAGGACATCTTCACGAATGTGAATCACGGGGTAAAAGGTTAAAACTAAGTGGAGGGGGCGTCAATGCCCTCTTGTACCGAATGGCTATTTTTCCAGCGCCTGCATGGTATTAAGCATCAAATTGTCCACTTCTACGACGATCATTGACCTGAATTGTGCCGGGTATTGGCGCGAGCTGCTCTTTAGCTACACGCTTTCAAAACGCTATCACTGCAGCCTATAAGAGCCGTAAAAAATGCTAACGGTATGCAACTAAAGGTAATGGGCCAACCTTAGTAGTTGTCAGCTTTCCCCTAAATGATAAGATCAGTCGCGGTTAATAACAGGATGATGCAGTGAAAAAAATACTTTCTAATCCCGCATTGAAATATGTAATGGTGGGGTTATTGAATACAGCAATAACTGCGGTGGTGATATTTTTATTAATGTCTGCCGGGGTTGGAGTATATCTATCAAATGCCATGGGATATGTGGTAGGTATTCTCTTTAGTTTTGTGGTTAATTCGTTGTTTACCTTTTCAATAGCGCTGACCGGCAAACGGTTTATAAAGTTTCTGGCATCTTGTGCAATGTGCTGGGTAGCTAATATTATAACAGTTAAAATATTTTTATTAATATTCCCTGATTTGATTTATATATCTCAGTTATGTGGCATGATTGTTTACACAATTGCTGGTTTTTTAATTAATAAACTCTGGGTGATGAAATAATGAAACAACCAAAGTTGGCTATTGTTGTGCCATGTTATAACGAGGAAGAAGTATTCAGTCACTGCTTATCTGAATTACAAGCGGTTCTGGCGGAATTAGTCACGGCAACACTGATTTCAGCTGATAGCTATATTTTATTCGTTGATGATGGCAGCTGTGATTCAACGTGGCAGTTGATTGCTCAAGCATCGATGGATTACTCAACGGTTAAAGGGGTTAAGCTTTCAAGAAATCGTGGTCATCAGGTAGCCCTGGTTGCGGGTCTTGAGGCCGCCGAATCGGATATTACTGTGAGCATTGATGCAGATCTTCAGGATGATACTTCTGTTATTGCATTAATGGTTAAAGAGTACCTCAATGGTAATGAGATCGTATATGGTGTACGTAATGATCGGGCATCTGACTCTCCATTTAAAAGAAAAACCGCGGGTCTCTTTTATAGTTGTATGAAGTGGATGGGCGTTCAGCAGATTCCTCAGCATGCCGATTTCAGATTGTTAAGCGATCGCGCTAAAAAGGCGTTGCTGAGCTTTAAAGAGCAAAATTTATATTTACGCGGATTAGTGCCACTGATTGGTTATCGTTCCACTCAGGTTGCATATTCGAGAACAGTTCGTCTGGCTGGTGAGTCGAAGTATCCATTAAAAAAAATGCTTGCCCTGGCAATTGAAGGCATCACTTCTCTGACCATTACCCCATTAAGGATTATCGCTATCTCAGGGTTTGCGATCAGTATTCTTTCGGTGTTTGCAGCAATTTATGCGCTGTTTGAGAAATTCTCAGGAAATACCGTTGAAGGGTGGGCCTCAGTTATGATCGCTATTTTCTTCCTCGGCGGTGTACAGATGCTATCGTTAGGCATCATTGGTGAGTATGTCGGTAAGATATATATGGAGTCTAAAGGTCGTCCTAAATATTTTATCGAAAAAACAACGCAGCAGAAGGTTGATGATGAATAACGGAAAAATAATCAGTAGAATACAGTATGTGGTTTTCATCGCCATATTATCAGTACTTTGTTATTCCTTTGTGGCAAGTGAAAATCAGGCTTATACATGGGATTCCAGATTTTACTGGGTAGTATGGAATGAGTATACTGGCTTACTGCATGACTCATTTAGTCAATGGCTTGCTAGTATAAAATATTCAGTCTATTCAGCTGATTATAACCCTTTGCCAGTCATTGCACTGATCCCGTTTAACTATCTGCCGATAGGAAATCGGGAAGCTTACATATTGGGTGTGTATATTCTTTATTTTTTACCATTTGCTTATATTGCAATGCGTTTGTTTGCGACTGCTGCAGGTGTGGACAACAAATACCAGCCGTATATCTTTGTTTTTCTGGCAAGTTTTATTCCTTTTGTCACACCAACCTTGCGCGGCTATCCTGATATCATAGGAATGATTCCACTATCGCTGTGCTGCTTGATTTTGTTTAAAGTTAATATCTTAAAATACCAGGGAGCCCGTTTTGTATTACTTGCAATCGCAATGGGAGTATTACTATGGTTGCCCTTTGCATTCCGGCGATGGTATGCCTATAGCGTAGTTTCCTTGTTTGTTACGTTGCCTTTTTTGAATACATTTTTGTTTGGTGAAGCGGCCAGGTTTAGTAAGGAAAGAATATTTAAATACTTTATTTTCTTTACTCTTTCTGGGCTGGTAGTGATCTTTTTAGTCTGTGTTTTTCAGTTCGAACTGGCTGAGAGAATACTGACGACAAACTATTCTGATATTTATTCTGCATACAAGGCGACAGAGCAAGCAACGTTCTTTATAACCCTGAACTATGCTGGTTTATATTTGCTGCCATTAATTGTTTTGGGAGGCTTGTATATTGTTTTCGGAACCAGTTTTCGGCTTAAAGTTCTTTGTGCTTTTGCATTAGCTAATTTTATTATCACCTATATTATATTTACCCGAACACAGACACCAGGGATGCAGCATGGAATGCCATTCTGTTTTTGGTTGGCAATACTCGTGCTTTCGGCTTTAAAACTATTCTTTGACAGGTTAAACAAAGGACTGGCGATAACACTTACGATCGCATTCTCATTACTTACGGTTGCAGTCTTTATTAGCACATATTCAAAACCATTCGGTAAACCGGAATTAGTCAGCCGCTATCTTCCTGGCAAAGAGTATCCTCTCAGATTAGAAAACTTTGACCATTACCATGAGCTGATTGCCTTTATGAGTGCGCGTGTTGAGCCAGATGATAAGGTGGCTGTTTTTGCATCCAGCGGTTCACTTAATAATGATCTGTTTTCAGCCATATCACCGGCATCGTTTGTCAGCCATATCGCCAACGTCTCGCAGGTAGATTTGCGTGATAAGCTGGCTACTGAAGCCTTTAGTTCTCGTTATGCGATTGTGACCGATCCAGCTCAAACGCATCTTGGAATTCATGGACAACAGGTTATATATCTGCCAAATAATCTTATCCTGGAAGGTAAGGGAATTGGTGCCGCTTATAAAAGAGTCAGTCAGCCATTTATACTTAGCGGCGGTGTTCAGGCATACGTCTATGAAAAAATCAGACCGTATACAATCGATGAATACAGAAGCATGATTGATGAATTTTCCCGTTCCTACCCCTCATGGAAAGCGGAGTATGAAAATAATCTTACAGAGAGTTATCTAAGCGCGGCAGTGGAGAAAGGCGACACCTGGGGGCAGTTTAGTATGTATCGTGAAGGTCGAATCTACGCCCACCCAGGCGCAACAACACCGACTATTGTCAGGATGTTCGTCGGGGAATATGACACCTTACGTATTACGTCAGTCAATAAAAACTGCGGGAAAACTGACGGAGTGAAAGTGATTATCAAAGATGCGACGCATCGTGTAGAAAAGCATATTGCCACAGCAGAGAGCGTGGTTTTTGATATGCGCGACTTTCACAACAAAGATATTACCTTGATTATTGATAATAATGGTTCTTCTGCTTGTGATAGCCTGGATATTAACCAGTAAAGAAAAAATGGGGGCAATCGCCCCCATTTTACTACCGTTGCCGATTTGACTTAACCACGAATCGTATCGTTGCCGAAACCAATCCACTTGTAGGTGGTTAACGCTTCCAGGCCCATCGGGCCGCGCGCGTGCAGCTTCTGGGTGCTGACCGCCACTTCTGCGCCGAGGCCAAACTGGCCGCCGTCGGTAAAGCGGGTAGAGGCGTTAATGTATACCGCCGAGGAATCCACTTCGTTGATAAAGCGGTTGGCATTGCTCAGCGTACGGGTCAGGATGGCATCAGAATGCTGGGTACCGTGCTCGCGGATATGGGCGATGGCCTCGTCGAGGCCAGCGACCACTTTGACATTCAGATCCAGCGACAGATACTCATCGTTGTACTGCTCCGCCTTCACCGGCTCGACGTTTGCCGGGCCGTTTTGCAATACCGGCAGGGTGGCGGCGTCAGCATGCAGCGTCACGCCGCTTTCCGCCATCTGTTGGCTCAGGGCTGGCAGGAAACGGTCGGCAATATGCTGATTCACCAGCAAGGTTTCTACCGAGTTACAGGCGCTTGGGCGCTGAACTTTGGCATTGACGATAATCTTCAGCGCTTCAGCTATATCGGCCGAATCATCAATATAGATATGACACACGCCAATCCCGCCGGTGATCACCGGGATCGTGGACTGCTCGCGGCACAGCTTGTGCAGACCGGCGCCGCCGCGTGGGATCAGCATATCGATGTACTTATCCATCTTCAGCATCTCGCCAACCAGCGCGCGATCCGGATTCTCAATCGCCTGGACCGTCGCGGCCGGCAGCCCGCACTCCTCCAGCGCCCGCTGAATCACTTTCACCGTGGCGGCATTGGTGCGCCAGGTCTCTTTCCCGCCGCGCAGAATCGCGGCATTGCCGGTTTTCAGGCACAGGGAAGCAACATCGACGGTGACGTTAGGACGGGCTTCATAAATCACCCCCACCACGCCCAGCGGCACGCGGCGGCGTTCGATGCGCAGACCGCTGTCCAGCAGACCGCCGTCGATCACCTGGCCAACCGGATCGGCCAGATTGCACACCTGGCGAACATCGTTCGCAATGCCGCTTAGACGCGCCGGGTTAAGCGCCAGGCGGTCGAGCAGCGCCTCGCTTAAGCCATTGGCGCGCGCTTCCGTCAGGTCTTCGGCGTTGGCGCGCAGAATCTCTTCACTCTGCGCTTCGAGATAATCGGCGATCTTTTCCAGCACCTGATTCTTTTCACGGCTGGAGAGTTGCGCGAGTTTGTAAGAGGCCGCCTTGGCAGCAATGCCCATTTGTTCCAGCATTTTCAGCTCCTTAACGGATAATCATATCGTCACGATGGACGGCAACCGGGCCGTATTCATAGCCCAGAATGGCATCAATCTGCTGCGAGTGCTGGCCGGCAATCAGGCGCAGCGCATCGCTGTTATAGCGGCTGACGCCGTGGGCAATATCGCGACCTTCGCTATTGCGGATGCGGATAACTTCACCGCGGGAAAAGTTACCGGTGACGGTTTTGATGCCTTTTGGCAGCAGGGAGCTGCCGCGTTCCAGAATCGCCTGGGTGGCGCCGGCATCCACGCTAATTTCACCCGCCGGCGGGGCACCGAAGATCCAGCGTTTGCGGTTCTCCAGCGGCGATTCCTGCGCGTGGAAGCGGGTACCGACCGACACGCTCTCCATCACATCGGCAATCACACCGGGACGGTTGCCGGCGGCAATAATAGTGTCGATACCGGCACGACAGGCGACATCGGCGGCCTGCAGCTTGGTTCCCATACCGCCGGTGCCCAGGCCGGAAACGCTATCGCCGGCGATGGCGCGCAGGGCATCATCAATGCCGTAGACATCTTTGATCAGCTCTGCCTGCGGGTTATTGCGCGGGTCGGCGGTGAACAGACCCGGCTGGTCGGTCAGCAGCAGCAGCTTATCGGCGCCGGCAAGGATCGCCGCCAGCGCGGAGAGATTGTCGTTATCGCCGACTTTAATCTCGGCGGTCGCCACGGCGTCATTTTCGTTAATGACCGGCACGATGTTGTTATCGAGCAGCGCGCGCAGGGTATCGCGGGCGTTGAGGAAGCGCTCGCGATCTTCCATATCCGCACGGGTCAGCAGCATCTGGCCGACGTGAATACCATAAATGGAAAACAGCTGTTCCCACAGCTGGATCAGACGGCTCTGTCCGACCGCAGCCAGAAGCTGTTTCGACGCAATGGTCGCGGGCAGTTCCGGGTAGCCGAGGTGCTCACGCCCGGCGGCAATGGCCCCGGAGGTCACAATGACAATACGGTGGCCCATTGCGTGCAGCTGTGCGCATTGACGCACTAATTCGACGATATGGGCGCGGTTCAGGCGACGGGATCCGCCCGTTAAAACACTGGTGCCCAGTTTTACCACCAGCGTCTGGCTATCACTCATGATTCTCTGCCGTTCAAAAGGAATATCGATATCGAGCTGATGTTGTAACAGGACTCAGGCCGCTTGCCAACACCTGGCGTATTGGGCGAGCCACTTTATTGCGCGAGATCGGGCATTGTGGCGTAACACGATGACAAATTTATGACGGAAACATCTAAACACTCTTTTTTATAAAAAGTTCCACATTGTCATAAATTTTTAATATCGGAGCGTTAAAAAACCTCCTGTTTTTCACGGGGCCTTCGCCCGGAATTGATTAGCGCGTATAAATAAATCACCAGGACTGAATAATGAAAAAGAGCTCACTGGCATTAATGATGATGGGTCTTGTCGCTTCTTCAGCTACACAGGCAGCAGAAGTTTATAATAAAGACGGCAACAAACTGGACGTGTATGGCAAAGTCAAAGCGATGCACTACATCAGCGACTATGACAGTAAAGATGGCGACCAGACCTATGTTCGTTTCGGCATCAAAGGCGAGACCCAGATTAATGACCAGCTGACCGGCTACGGTCGTTGGGAATCTGAATTCTCCGGTAACAAAACGGAAAGCGACTCCACCCAGAAAACCCGTCTGGCCTTTGCCGGCCTGAAATTGAAAAACTACGGTTCTTTCGATTATGGTCGTAACCTCGGCGCCCTGTATGACGTTGAAGCCTGGACCGATATGTTCCCGGAATTCGGCGGCGACTCTTCCGCACAGACCGACAACTTCATGACCAAGCGTGCCAGCGGTCTGGCAACCTACCGCAATACCGATTTCTTCGGCGTGGTGGATGGCCTGGATATGACTCTGCAATATCAGGGCAAAAACGAAGGCCGCGAAGCGAAAAAACAGAACGGCGACGGCTTCGGCACCTCGTTAAGCTATGACTTCGGCGGCAGCGATTTTGCCATCAGCGCGGCCTATACCAGCTCTGACCGTACCAATGACCAGAACCTGCTGGCGCGCGGCGTGGGTAAAAAAGCGGAAGCCTGGGCGACCGGTCTGAAATATGACGCCAACAATATTTATCTGGCCACTATGTATTCTGAAACCCGCAAGATGACGCCAATCAGCGGTGGTTTTGCCAATAAAACGCAGAACTTTGAAGCCGTTGCTCAGTACCAGTTCGACTTCGGCCTGCGTCCGTCCCTGGGCTATGTGCTGTCAAAAGGCAAAGATATTGAAGGCGTTGGTAACGAGGACCTGGTGAACTACATCGACGTGGGTCTGACTTATTACTTCAACAAAAACATGAACGCCTTTGTTGATTATAAAATCAACCAGCTGAACAGCGATAATAAACTCGCTATCAATAATGACGACATCGTCGCTCTGGGTATGACTTACCAGTTCTAATCCGCGACCGCCGCAGGAGACTCCCGCGGCGGTTAGCAGGCTGAACAAAAAACCGCAGCGTTATTGCTGCGGTTTTTTATTGAAAAGGATTAATGATTTTTAGCCAGGTGCTGATGGTCGCTATTCATGGTGATCTGCGCGTTATATTCTTTCGGCAGGCGACGCGCCTGGTAGAAGACCGAGTTCCAGTAAGGGTTGTCCAGCGAGGAGCGCATGACGCCCTGGCTGCTGGAAGCGTGCAGGAAGTTGTGCTCGGTGTCATAGAAACCGACGTGCATCCCGCCACGAATACGGAAGAATACCAGATCCCCCGGACGGAGCTGCTGCTTGCTGACGCGGACGCCCATATGCAGGAGATCGCTCGTTGTTACGCGCTCCATGGGCAAATTGAAGCGGTCCTTGAGCGTTCGCCAGACGAAGCCGGAACAGTCGACGCCGCTTTGCTCGGTACCGCCCCATTCATAGGGGGTGCCGTGCCAGGTGTGCATTTGATCGTGCAGGGCGGCAACCACCGGAATCAGATCGTCAGATCCGCTATCGATCGGGGCGTATAGGTGTTTGGCGGCGGTTTTTGGCGGATGTTTAGATGAAGATGAGCATCCTGCCAAAATTAAAAAAGGCACCAATAATAAAGCGTGAGCAAGTTTAGGCGTCATATCGTTATTTTTCGTGAGGGGGAATGGGCCGTGGGTATTTATAGCGTATCCGCCATATTGTCAGAATGGTTAGCTGAAAAATTTACGAAACCTTACGTAGAGTAAACTTGTTACTTCACGTTTTTCATTGCTCCAGTTAAATATAAGAGAAAAATCTGTGGTGTCGCTTGTTAATAAATTATTTCACCATGAAACACTATTTCGCGATCGCATATAAGACGCATCTGATGTTAATGACTCTCTTCTCTTCGCGGAAGGTGAAAGATCCTCATCATCCGGCCATTGCGCGCCGGGGGCGGCGTCCAGTACTTTGTCCGCTCCAGGTCCCTGTGAGGCAAGCTTATGCATCTCGATTTTCGCCAGCTGCGCAACTTTGTCGCGTTGGTTGAATACGGTAGTTTTCACCGCGCCGCCGAGTCGGTATGCCTGTCGCAATCGGCCTTCAGCCGCAGTATTCAGTCGCTGGAGCTGAGCGTCGGCCATCCCTTATTCGACCGGCAGAATAAGCTGCCGACGCTGACGCGACACGGGCAAACGCTGCTGCCTTACGCCCGCCGTTTCCAGGAGCTAAACATTGAGCTGAGCAGCCTGCTGGGAGAAACGGACGATAGCGAAAATGGCGAAGTGGCGTTCGGTTGCGGCCCGGCGCCAGCGGCGCGCCTGATCCCGGCGGCCATCGGTGAGTTTCATCGCCGTCTACCGCAGGCGAGGGTGCGTTTTCAGGTCGATAACTGGTTTGCCCTGCATCACGCGCTGACGACCCAGCAGTTTCCCTTCGTGGTGGCCGACAGCTGGCATGCGGAGCTGGATCCGCAGCTGCGGGTCCAGCCGCTCAGCCCGCAGCGCTGTTTCTTCATCTGTCATGCCGACCATCCCCTGGCGCAGAGCGGGCCGGTGGCTATTGAGGAGATGCTGCGCTACCCCTTTGCCGCGCCCTATCTGCCTCCGGGGGTGCGAAAAGTGCTGGCAACGCTCAGCCAGCAGCAGGATTTCACCCCGGCGATTCAATGCGATCACGTCTACGCCTTGCTGTCGACGCTGGCGCACACTCAGGCGATAAGCTTTGCCAGCGAAGACGGCTTCGCCCTGTGCCAGCACAGCCATCGCCTGGTGAAGCTGGAGCTCAGCAACCTCCCGGAAGAGTGGCGGCTGATGCAGACCCGCTTTGCGGTGATCTCCCCGGTTCATGCCGCGCTTTCGCCGCTGGTCGCCAGGTTTATCGATATTATCCTGCATACCGACCGCCAGCATCAGATCCCGCTGCTGGCGCAGGAGGAGGGGGCTTAGCCGGCGTCCGCCGCCTGGCCCTGGCTATCATACTGCGGCCAGTGGTTTTCCAGCTGCAGAGTCTTCAGCGCCCGTTCGACAAACTGCCCGTCTGCCCACTGCGTCACCGCAAAGGCGTTGCGAATGAGGCGACCTGTTTTGGCCTGCTCGACGCTGCTGCTGAAGCTGTCGGCCAGGAAGGGGTCGATGCGCGGCGAAGTGCTGAAGTTGAGATCCTGCGGCTGCAGATCCTCAAGGAACAGCGCCTGCGGAATTTGGCTCTGCTGCGCCATCTCCGCCGACCAGGCCTCGCGATTCGCCGGGTTGCTGATTTCCGCCGCGTTTTTCACCAGCACGTCAATAACTTGCTGGGTAGCCTGCGGCCAGGCCTGAATAAAGTCCTGAGTTCCGAGAAAAGCCGCCTGGGTGGTATTCTGGCGACCGGAATCACCGCTTTTCACCACCACGTCAATCTTATCGCCGCGCAGCGCCAGCAGCGAGACGCCGCCCCACACCGCATCCACGCGACCGGCGGCCAACGCGGCTTTCCCGGCGCTCCAGTCCAGATTAATGACCTGCATATTGCGTTCGCTAAGTCCGACGGTCTGCAAAGCGCGATCGAAGGCCAGCTGGTCTGCGGTACCGCGATACACTGCCACGCGTTTCCCTTTCAGGTCCGCCAACTGTTTAATCGCCGATGCTCTGGTGACCGCGAGGTAGGATTCCGACCCGCGGCTGCCCAGCAGCAGACGGGTTGGCAGGCCGTTGGCTTTGCCGATAATCGCCGCCAGATCGCCGAGATAGACAAAATCGAGCTGCTGGTTGGCCAGCGCTTCATTCACCGCCGGGCCGGCGCCCTTAAAGAACTGCCACTGCACCTCCACGCCCTGTGGTTTAAACACCGCCTCCAGCTGATGACGGATAAACGCCATCCCGACCGGCCCTTCAATAAACGGTTTGCTGCCGGCACTTTGATCCGGCACGCCAATGCGAATGGTTCGCAGACTCTCGGCCTGCGCGCTGGCCATCAGCGTGACCACGGCGACCAGCGCCAGCGCCGTACGGGTAAAAATAGCTTTCATCATTGGTGGTGACTCCCTGAGTTTTTTCTCACCCTAAAGAGGCTCACCGCGTACTGTTAAATGCTTTTATTCGCAGAGCAAAGGCAAAAATAAGCTAAATCAGAGCCCGCCTGTCCGCCAGGCTGAGATGCATTTGTTGCATCGGGATTATTCAGCAAACGCAATGAAAACAGACGGTGAGGACGGTTTTATAGGGTGATGATTTCACTCAAAACGGACCGCTATGTCGCAGATGATCTTGAAAAGACGCAGGTACTCTTGGCCTGCTATCAGGCTAAACGGCTGGCCCCTGCTGCTGCCGGCGCTGATCGCGCTGCTGTGGCACATCGCCGCCGTAAAGCGCTGGATGCCGGAGCAGATCCTGCCCGCCCCGGCGGTCGTCGCCGATACCGCGCTGTCGCTTCTCAGCGGCGATCTGCTGGCGCAATGGGGGTTTAGCCTTCAGCACCTGGCCGTCGGGCTGCTGCTGGGCGTGGCGGCGGGTACCCTGCTGGGGGCGTTGTTTGGTCTCGTACCGGCCGCGGCTCAGCGGATAGAACCGCTATTTTATGCCTTCGCGCAGATCCCCACCCTGGGCTGGATCCCGCTGTTTATGGTGCTGTTTGGCATCGATAACGGCCTGAAGCTGGCGGTTATCGTCAAAACCACCCTTGTCCCGATGACCATCCATACGCAACTGGCGGTCACCAGCGTCTCGCCAGCGCTGGGGGAAGCGGCGCAGGTGATGAATTTTTCCCGCTGGCAGCGGCTGCGCTGGCTGGTGATTCCCGCGAGCCTGCCGGGCTGGTTTACCGGCCTGCGGCTGGCGTTATCTCAGGCCTGGGTGTCGCTGATTGTTGTCGAGCTGCTGGCCTCGTCTGAAGGAATCGGCTACCTGATGGTCTGGGGCCGCCAGCTGTTTCAGCTGGATATTGTCTTCGTCACCATCGCGGTGGTCGGGCTGAGCGGGCTGTTGATGGAGTGGGCGACCAACCGGGTCTATGCCCGTCTGGTCTTCTGGCCGCAGCCCGCTACCGGGCGGTTGGCCTGGAAGCCGCAGGCCAGCTGGCATGCATTCCAGCTGCCGCTGATCCTGCTGGCGCTGTGGCAACTGGCCAGCGGCTGGGGCTGGATCGACAGCACGTTATTCTCCTCGCCGCTGGCGGTGGCGCAGCGCTTTATGGCCGGAGCGGCCAGCGGCGAGCTGCCCGCCGCGATGCTGGCCAGTCTCGGACGGGCCTTTGCCGGCGGCGCGCTGGGGATCGCTATCGGGCTGCTATGCGGGTTGCTGCTGGCCCTGCGCCCGCGAGCCGGGCAGATATTGACCCCGACGCTGAACGTCCTGCGCCATATCGCGCTCTTTGCCTGGCTGCCGCTGCTGACCGCGTGGGTGGGCAACGATAACGGCGGCAAAATCGTATTTATCGCCCTGGCTTCTTTCTTCCCGATGTTTTTTAGCACCTTGCAGGCCGTCAGCCAGCGCGATCCGCAGCTTGATGAAGTGGCGAAGGTGCTGCGCTTTGGCCCGTTGACCCGCCTGCGGACGCTGATTTTACCGGGGGCGGCGCCGGGTATATTTGCCGGTCTGCGCCTGGCGTTGATTTATGCGTGGCTGGGCAACATCGGCGCGGAATATTTCATGTCCTCCGGGACCGGTATCGGCAGCCTGATGATCAACGCCCAGCAGCTGCTGGATATGCCGACCATTCTCTGCGGCATGGTGCTGATTGGTATCACCGGCGCCGCGCTGGATAAAGCCGGACGTTTACTGGAATCTCGCGCCACCCGCTGGCGCCAACGGGAGCAACGATGACCGACTCGACCCTGGTTTCTTTTCGCCATGTGCATAAATCCTGGCAACAGGTGACGGCACTGCAAAACTTCAGCCTCGATATCGCCGCCGGCGAGCTGGTGGTGCTGGTGGGTAGCAGCGGCTGCGGCAAGTCCACGCTGCTGCGGATGTTGATTGGCCTGGAGCCGGTGACGCAGGGGGAAATCCGCGTTAACGGCGAGCCGGTACGCGGCGTGGGCAAAGAGCGCGGCATTGTCTTTCAGGAGCCGCGGCTGTTTCCGTGGCTGACGGTGATCGACAACGTGATGCTGGGCCTCGCGGATGAAAAGCTGAGTCGTGGGGTGAAGCGCCAGCGCGCGCTGGCGATGCTGGAGCGCGTGCAGCTACAGGAGTTCGCCCATGCGCTGCCATCCCGGCTTTCCGGCGGGATGGCCCAGCGGGTAGCGATTGCCCGCGGGCTGATCGCCCGGCCGCAAATTCTGATGCTCGATGAGCCTTTCGGCGCGCTGGATGCCCTGACGCGCCATACCCTGCAGCAGGAGCTGCTGCATATTCATCGCCGCACGGGGACCACCACGCTGCTGGTGACTCACGATGTGGAAGAGGCGGTGGCGCTGGCCGACCGGGTGGTGGTGCTCTCTCCCCGTCCGGGACGGATTCGTGAGGTGGTGACGCTGGCGTTGCCCCATCCGCGACAGCGCGATGATGAGTCGTTCTCCGCCGCCTGCCGGCAGATTCGTACCTTGATTACTTGTGCCTGATTTGACTATTTAAGGAGTGACAACATGGGACATCCTTCCGTCTACCCGACCGGCGCCACGCTCTACGATCCGCAGCGCGCGTGGAGCGGCTATACCGTTTTTCAGGCCACCGAACGCGGGGCGATTCTGGTCGATATGAATGGCAACGTGGTCCGCGAATGGCCCGAACTGCACGGCTTTCCGAATAAGATCCTGCCCGGGGGGGCGATCCTGGGCCACAGCGGCGAACGCGATCCCCGCTACGGGATGCAGGATATGCTCGACCTGATTCAGGTGGACTGGGAAGGCAATATCACCTGGAAATTTGACCGCTATGAACAGGTGAGCGACCCGGGTCACGCGCCGCGCTGGATGGCGCGCGCGCACCATGATTATCAGCGTGCCGGGAATCCGGTGGGCTATTACGCCCCGGGGCTTGAGCCGCAGGTTGACGGCGGCAATACCTTAATTCTGGCCCACACCAACCTGGTGAATGAAGAGATTTCCGATAAGCTGCTGCTTGATGACACCATCATTGAGGTCGACTGGCAGGGCAATGTGGTGTGGGAATGGCGCTGCAGCGATCATTTCCACGAGCTGGGCTTTGACGAGGCGGCGCGCGCGGCGCTGCGCAATAACCCCAATATGCGCGCCAGCGGCGGCGGGATGGGCGACTGGATGCACATCAACTCCATGTCGGCGCTGGGACCAAACAAATGGTATGACGCCGGCGATGCGCGCTTCCATCCTGACAACATCATCTGGGATGCCCGCGAGTCCAATATCATCGCCATCATTGATAAACAGAGCGGTAAGATTGTCTGGCAGCTTGGCCCGGACTACAGCACGCCGCGGTTGAAGCATCTGGGGTGGATTATCGGCCAGCACCACGCGCATATGATCCCCCAGGGATTACCCGGGGCTGGCAATATTCTGATCTTTGATAACGGCGGCTGGGCCGGGTACGGCGCCCCCAATCCGGCGTCGGCGGACGGGGTGAAAAACGCCTGGCGCGACTATTCGCGGATCCTCGAGATCAACCCGGTGACGCTCGATATCGAATGGCGCTACTCGCCGTATGAGGCGGATCTCCCGCAGCCAACCGACTCGTATCGGTTCTATAGCCCGTATATCAGCAATATGCAGCGCCTGGAAAACGGCAATACCCTCATCAACGAAGGCTCCAACGGCCGCATTTTTGAAGTGACCCGCGATCATGAAATCGTCTGGGAGTATATTTCGCCATTCTGGGGCAAGACCTTGAATAACAACATGGTTTACCGCGCCTATCGTATTCCGTATGCCTGGATCCCGCAGCTGGCGCGGCCGTCCGAAGTGCCGATTGCGGCGGTTGACGTGCGGACTTTACGCCAGCCCGGCGCCGCAGCGGCAGGTCCGGCGCAGAGCGTGGTGCGCGTCGCCGGCGTGCAGCCCTACAGTAAGAGCGCCGATGCGCTGTGCGTGGCGACCGATAACGATACCCTACGCCGCAGTCCGAAACTGTTCCGGGTGGCGGAGAGCCGCTTCACGCCGCTAAACGCGGAAAGCGAGCTCTCCGGCGAGTCTGAATCTCCGCTGCTGTTGTTCGTCGGCGCTGAACGCTGCGTCCACTGCCGTAAGCTGTGGCAGCTGTTGGGTCATGCGAGTCTCGCGAACCACCTGGCGGCGCTGGAGACACGCTATCTCGATGCCGATCGCCATCAGCAACTGGCGACAGCGCTGGGGGTCCGTGGTTTACCTGCGCTGCTGATGGTGAAATCGGGTCAGCCGACGGCGCGGGCCCCGGCGGACCTTTCCGTGGAAAGCCTGCTGGACTGGCTGCAGAGCGCGGCTCTGTGACCCCGTCTGGATAGGGCGCGGCTGCGGCGTCAGACCGGGCCGCCGTTCATCTGGCGGGCAAACGCGGTGGGCGCCTGGCCGATCGTTTTACGAAACATGCTGGTAAAGGCCGCCGGATGTTCATATCCCAGGCTGAGCGCCACGTCGGTAATGGTTCTGCCTTCCCGCAGCGCCGTCAGGGCGTACATCACGCAGGCCTGCTGGCGCCAGTCGCGAAATGCCATGCCGGTCTGCTGGCGAAACAGGCGATGAAAAGTCCGGGCGCTTTTATTCAGCCTGGCGGCCCACTGTTCCGGCGTACTGTGAATATCCGGCTGGCGCAGAAAGTCGCTGCATAGCGCAACCAGCGGCGCACTTTGCGGAAGTGGGGTAAACATCGGCAGCGGAGAGGCGGCTTTCAGCTCATGCAAAACCAGTTCGATTAATGCGCCATCATGTCCGTCTTCGTAGTAAAGCAGCGGTAGCTGGCAGGCGCTCAGCAGCAGCTGATGTAACAGGGGAGAGACCTGCAACACCTCGCAGCGTTCTCCGGCACGCGGCGCCGCATCCGGTTCGATGTACAGGCTGTGGGTGCTGACCCCCGGCATCAGCACCCGGTGTGGGCGGGTGGCCGGGATCCACACGCCGCTGTAGGGGGGAACCAGCCACTGCCCGTCATCCGTCTCCACCTTCATCAGTCCGTTCATGGCATAGAGAAACTGCGCCCGGCGATGGCTGTGGCGCTCCAGCTGCGTATTCGCCGGGTAATCGCTGCCCAGCGCCAGCACCCGGCGCGGGAGGTCATCGACATCGTTCACCGCAATATTGCGCATGACACATCCTTCTGGCTGAAAATCGTAAGATGATGGCTTTTAATCGTAAGTCAGCCATGTCGCTATTCTATATCGTGATGACTCTGAACGGAGGAGAATCGAATGATAGGCTGGCTTTTTATCTGCGGTGTAGCGTGTGGCGTCACGACCTGGCTGTTTGGTTTTGGCGGCGGTTTTGTCACCGTACCGCTGATCTCGTTTCTGGTGACCGCAGTGTGGGGCGCGCAGAGCGATGTCGGCGGGCAGGCGATGCACATTGCGGTAGCCACCTCTGCGCTGGTGATGCTTTGTGCAGCGCTGCTGGCAACCTGGCGCCATCTTCGCGGTGGAACGCTGCGCTGGCGTCCTCTGCGGATGATGTTCGTGGGCATTGCCCTCGGCGGGATCGCCGGGGCGTTGCTGGCGCTCTCGGCGAACGGGCGGTGGCTTCGCTGGCTGTTCGTCGGCTATCTGCTGGTGACCATTCTCGACTGCTATTTTCGTCCGGGTTTTATGGCCCCTGGCGTCCGGCGTTCTGCGCCGGTTGCCGCGCGCGAGCTGACGACGGGCGGTGTGATTGGCCTGATTGCGTCGTTTCTTGGCGTCGGCGGAAGCGTCATGACCGTTCCGTTAATGCGTCGTCGTGGCGCGACGATGCCGGAAGCGGCGGCCACGGCCAATTTGCTGACGCTGCCGCTGTCGGCGAGCGCTACCGCCACGTGGGTGGCGATGAGCGGCGTGTCGCCCGCAGGGCTGCCGGCAGGATTTTTGGGCCATATCTGGCTGTCGGCCGCGGCGTTGCTGGTCGCCGGGAGCTGGCTGGGGCTGCGGTTAGCTGCCCGTTGGCTGACACGTCTGCCGGATCGCTGGCACGCGCGGATTTACCCGCTGTTGCTGATAGCGGTACTGCTGGTGATGATCTTGCAGGGATAGCCGAAGGGCGACATTTATGCCGCCACGGTGCGCGGCATATCGCCGCCGATCCGCTAATCTGACCCGTTTTTCCTCTCTTTTTGCTACCCTTTGTCCGGTGCGCAGGCGAGTCATTCTCCTGTCATCTTGGTTAAGCATGCTCTGGCGAGCCAATTTTGCTGATTAGGGAAAATGAACAATGTCCAAAAATCTGACGATTTTCGATCTGGATAATACCTTGATTAAGGGCGACAGCAGCACGGTATGGAGCCGGTTCCTGGTGCGGGAAGGGTGGGTGAGCGATCCGGCGTATCTGGCGCGGGAGGCGATGCTGATGGACGATTACGATCGCGGCGAAATGAATATCGCCGACTACGTTGCCTTAATCCAGGCGCCGCTCATCGGCGTGCCGAAGGCGGAGGTCGATGCGCTGGTGGCGCGCTGCGTGCAGCAGGATATTATGCCGCGCGTCTATCCGCAGGCGTGGGATCTGCTGCAAACCCTGCGGGCGCAAGGCGAACAGATGCTGGTGATTTCGGCCTCGGTTAGCCTGCTGGTGCAGGCGGTGGCCTCGGCGTTGGGGATTGAGCAGGCGTTAGGTATCGACGTGGAGATGGCCGACGGCGGCTATAGCGGAGTGATTGCCGGTACGCCAAGCTACCAGCAGGGAAAGGTCGTGCGGCTGGCGGCGTGGCAGAAAGCCTGGCCGCACGAGAGCGGCGAGGTGACCTTCTATACCGATTCGATAAATGATCTGCCGCTGTGTCTGCATGCTGACCATGTCCGGCTGGTTAACCCGTGTCCGCAGCTGGCGGCGGTGAATGCCAGCCACAACTGGCCGGTGCTGGAATGGCGGCTCTGAGCAGGTCCCCGCGACCGCAGAAGCCGTAGCCCCGGTAAACGCAGCGCGACCGGGGAACGGGTTACTCCGCTTTGAACAAGGGCACCACGTTGCCGCCAATATAGCGGCGGCGTAACCACGCCGAGAGCGTATCCATCGCCATGACCACGATCACCAGCAGCAGGGTGATAAACATCACCACGTCCCAGTTCCACAGGCGCATGTTTTCCGCATAAATCAGGCCGATACCGCCGGCGCCGACGAAGCCTAACACTGCGGCGGAGCGGGTATTCGACTCAATCTGATACAGGCTCAGCGCCAGAAACGTCGGGAAAGACTGGGTAAAAATGCCGAAGCGGTGCTTCTGCAAGCCGTTGGCGCCCACGGCGGTCAGCCCGCGCCCCGGTGAGCGGTCAACCGCTTCATGTCCTTCGGCATACAGCCGCCCAAGCAGTCCGGTATCCTGCATAATAATCGCCAGCACCCCGGCCAGCGGCCCGAGGCCCACGGCGCGGACAAAAATCAGCCCCCAGATGGCCATATCAATGCCGCGCAGCACGTCAAACAGACGGCGCATCAACAGAGCGATAAATCCGGGAATCAACCCGCGCATAATGTTACGTGCCGCGAGGAAAGAGAGCAGCAGCGCAATCACCGTGGCGGTCAGAGTCCCGACGAAGACAATCGCCAGAGTGATGCCGATTTGCGTGAAGTAGTAGGCAAACGGCCAGTTGAAAAAGTCGTGCCAGACGAACATCCGCAGCAGATAGCGGCTAATTTGCTGCAGGCCGCTGGTGAGCTGTTCGCCGCTGATGCCAAACTGGCTAAAAAACCAGACGTAGTAAAGTAAGCCCGCCAGCGTCAGCAGACCGACGAAGCGCAAATAGCGCCCCTGGGCTTGATACAGTTGTCGATGCTGGCGGCGGCTGGCGGCGACATCCGGTTGGCTTTGCCATAGATTCATTTTTTGCCCTCAAGAACCCACTGTCGCAGGCGGCCGGACAGCATATCCAGCAGCGACACCACGATGATGATCAGCAGCAGCGTGATGCTGACCTGATCGTAACGATCCAGCTTGATGTTGGTCATCAGTTCCTGACCGATCCCGCCGGCGCCCACCAGCCCAAGAATGGTTGACGAGCGAAAGTTAATCTCCAGACGCATAAAGCCGTAGGAGAGAAAAATCGGTTTGACCTGCGGCCACAGCGCGAAGCGAATGCGCTGGATCGGTGAAGCCCCGCAGGCCATCAGGCCGCGTACCGGTTTGTCCTGCGCGCTTTCCACCGCTTCGTAAAACAGCTTGGTCAGGCTGCCGATGGTATGCAGCATCAGGGCCAGAAATCCGGGAATGGCGCCGATGCCGAAGGCCATCACGAAAATCACCGCCCACGCCAGCTCCGGCATGGTGCGTAAAAATGCCACCACCACGCGGATGGCGAAACGCAGCGGCGGCGGTGACCAGGCGTTATTAGCGGCGAGGAACGCCAGCAGCGTCGCAATGACCACCGCAATCAGCGTGGAAGCCAGCGCCAGCTGTAATGTTTCCCAGATCAGCGGCAGTTGAATCGGCAGACGATAGCCCCAGTAGGCCAGCGAGCCTTTGGTGTGGACATCGGCGAACAGAGCGCTGACGTGGAGCGTCGGCAGCGTCTCAAACATGTAATCGAGAAAATTCGGCAGAGAGCGCCAGATAGTGAAGAGATTAAATTCCGCGGCGCTGCCGGCGGCGAAATAAAGCACCAGCAGAAGCACAGACCAGCTAAAGGTATCGCGCTTTTGTCGCGCTCGTACCTGCTGGTAATAACGTTCAAATTCGGTATTCGGTATATTCATACGTCGATGGGTCTTCAGTATGCCGCCGCCTCACGCGGGCCTACGCGGAGGCGGCGTTGGGGCGGGATTAACGGGCGCTGACCAGCTCGCGTTTCATATCGATAATCTGCTGGAAGTCAGCCACGCTGCCCGGGCCGATATGCTGAGTACCGCCCATGGCTTTCACAAAGCAGGCATGGTCGTCGGTATCCAGCTTTTTGATAGCGCTGATGACTTTGGCTTTAAAGTCAGCCGGCAGCGTGTTGCTGACCAGGATTGGCCCGTTGGGGATCAGCGGCGATTGCCAGATGATGCGGATCTGCTTCATCAGATCCGGGTGATCCATACGAATCAGGCGGTTGAAGGCACCGACGCTATAGCCGCTGTTGTAGTCGCCGACCATCGAAGTCCAGGTGACCGCCCCCGCGAACTGGCCGTTCAGCACGCCCAGGATGTCCTGCTCGTGACCGCCAGAGAAGGTCACGCTGGAGAAGAAGTTGTTGTATTTGTTATCTGAAGTGCCGCCGAATTTCTGTTTGAAGGCGTGGTTCGGGATCAGATAGCCGGAAGTGGAGTCCGGATCGGCGAAGCCGAAGGCTTTGCCTTTCAGATCGTCTAACGATTTATACGGGCTGTCGGCTTTGACAATCACCACCGAGTGGTAGCCGCGGGACTGATCTTTATCATCCACGGCGATACCGACAATATCCACCGCTTTCGGGTTATTGATATAAACCGAAGCGTAAGACGAAGGCGACATACTCAGCACGACGTCGACTTTACCGCCCAGCAGACCCTGAATAACGCCGGAATAGTCAGAGGAGTTGCGTAATTTGGTATCGACGTTCAGCTCTTTGTCGAGAAACTGTTTTACACACTGGTTATCACCAATTTGCTGAGTGGCGTTCTGGCCCCCCAGGATCCCCAGGTTTAATTCTTTTGGCTGCTCTGCAGCGCCTGCCTGCCATGCCATCATCATTCCCGCGACCGCGGCGGATATACGAACTGCACCAGTGATGTATTGTTTCATTATCTTGTCCGTGTGAGTGGAAATTAATGCAATTGGCTAATTTCATCCCCGTACAGCTGATGCAGAATATCCTGAGTCAGCTGTAAGGGATGGTCGTCAAAAATAATGTTGCCCTTCGCTACGCCAATAACCCGCGTGCAATACTCTTTCACCAGTTCCACCGAGTGCAGGTTCACCATCACGCTAATGCCCTGTTCGCTGATTTCGCGCAGTACGTTCATGATGCGCTGTGTGTTTTTCGGATCGAGAGAGGCGACCGGCTCATCGGCCAGCAAAATACCGGGGTTCTGCATTAGCGCGCGACAAATCGCCACGCGCTGCATCTGCCCGCCGGAGAGATTTTCGGCCCGCTGCAGGGCATGCGGCAGCATATTCATCCACTCCAGCAGCGAGATGGCGCGCGCCCGGTCGGCGTCAGGGAAGATCTTAAACAGGGATTTCAGCGTTGAAGTCTGGCTCAGTCGGCCCAGCAGCACGTTGGTTAACACGTCAAGACGCGGCACCAGGCAGAAGTCCTGGAAAATCATGCCGCACTTGCTGCGCCAGGCGTTCAGCGCGCGGCCTTTTAGCTTCGCCACATCGTGCGGCATGCCCACTTCCGGGTAACTGAGGATCTCACCACCGGTGGCGCTGTGGGTGCCGTTCAGCACATGCAGCAGGGTCGACTTACCGGCACCAGAACGGCCGATCACCCCCACCAGTTCGCCGGCATGGAGATCAAAACTGATGTTATCGAGTACGGTTTGCTGCGCACTGTAAGACTTATTCAGGTTGCGCACGCTTAAGACTTTCCGCTGCCGGGCGGTATTCGGCTGACCAAAATGCGGATAATCGGTGTCGGTTACCGCGGCAAGAGAACTATTCATAAGAGCGTCCAGATTCATCATTAAACTGGGCACTATTAATGGCGTTTTATGTGATCGTTAGATGACGGTAAGACGAAAAAACGGTGAATGGCGAGATTATTGCGCCGGCGATAGCGCGGGGGAAAAGCGATGGAAGCCGCATCTGGCGCAGCGCGCCAGATGCGCAAAAAGCCCTTTATTCGTCATTCAGCAACGGGCTGACCAGCGCTATGTGGGTTTTGATACCGATGGCCAGGGCATCTTCGTCGATGCGGAAATGCGGATTATGCACGTTCCAGATGGCCCCTTTTTCCTTGTTACCGCAGCCGATAAACAGGAAGGTACCGGGAACCTTTTCCTGATAGGAGGAGAAGTCTTCGCTGCCAAACAGCGCTCGATCCTCCAGCTTCAGGGTCCCCGCCGGGAAGTGGCGTTCGATGGCGGCGCGGGCGATGGCGTTGGTGCTGTCGTGGTTGTGACCGACGGCGTAACCCTGCTGCCAGCGAATGTCGCAGCTCGCGCCGTGGGCGGCGGCAATCCCGTCAATGATGCGCGACATCAGCTGCGGCACCGCTTCGCGGACCTGTTGGTTATGGGTACGCAGCGTGCCGGCCAGGCGGGCGCTGTCAGGGATGACGTTGTAGCTGTCACCGGCCTGGAAGGTGGCGATGGTTAATACCGGCGCCGTACCCGGGTCGATATTGCGCGCTACGATCTGCTGCAATGCCCCGACCATTTCCGCACCGATGGTAACCGGGTCGATACAGTGCTGCGGCATTGAGCCATGACCGCCTTTGCCACGAATGGTGATATCGAAGTTGTCGCTGGAGGCGACGTAGACGCCTTCTTTCAGCGTCAGGGTGCCGACCGGGCTGGTGGGGAAGACGTGCAGACCGAAAATATGCTCCACGTCGTCGACCACCCCCAGCTCCACCAGCTCCCGCGCGCCGCCCGGCGGTACTTCTTCCGCCGGCTGGAAAATAAATTTAATGCTGCCGTGCAGGTTATCGCGCCGCTGGCACAGCACTTTTGCCGCCCCCATCAGCATCGCCGTATGGGCGTCGTGGCCGCAGGCGTGCATCACGCCAGGCACGGTGGAGCAGAAACTCTCGCCGCTCTCCTCCTGCAGCGGCAGGGCATCAATGTCGGCGCGCAGCGCCCACGTCGGCCCCGGATGCGGGCCGCGTAGCACGGCAATCACGCTATTATCCAGCGGGCGGCTAATCTCCAGCCCGGCAAATGACGCCAGCTCGCGGGCGATGTAATCGGCGGTCGGCTTCTCCTGGAAAGAGAGGTCCGGGTGGGCGTGGATGTGGCGACGCCAGCGCAGCGCCTCTTCGGCGGCGGCGGAAATCAGCAGTTCGGTGGCGTGATTCATCAGATTCTCCTTCAATCAGCAACGGGCAGGCCGGCGACGGTTTTGCGTTTCATCAGCGGCAGCACCGCTAGCGCCGAGCAGACCATCGCCAGTGACAGAAACAGGAACGCGCTGGCATAGCTGTGGGTTTTCGCCACCAGATAGCCAATCACGATCGGCGAAACAAAGCCGCCAAGGGTGCCGCCGGTATTAATCAGGCCGATAGCCGAGCCCATGATGTTCTCCGGCAGCCGCTTCATCGGCAGGGTAAAAGCGGTAACGAACGTGGCCATTAAAAATATCTCGCCGACGAACAGCAGCAGGCTGGCGGTCAGCGCCGTCCCGGCATGAAAAATCGCGAAAATGGCGGCGGCGCTAAGCAGGGCACTGACGGCGATCACCAGCGGTTCACGATGAAGAAAATATTTCCCCACCAGCCAGCCGGTTCCCAGCGATGAAACCCAGATCCCGAGGCCGCCGGCGGCCACCACATAGCCTGAAGCTGATAGCGACATCCCCATACTTTGGACGAAGAATTTCGGCAGCCACGCCATCAGGCCGTAGCTGGGAATGTTGACGCAGAATATAGAGATAAACAGCAGGATAACCGTCGGGTTACGCCACAGCGCGCCGCCGGCGGCTGCCTTCTTCGCCGCAGCGGGAGCCGGCGGGCGGCGCGGTACCCGCCAGGCAATGAGGGCGGCAGTGACGCAAACCAGCGCTCCGAGGGCGGCAAAGGAGCGGTGCCAGCCCAGCAGCGACAGGGCGTTCACCGCGATAATCGGCCCGATAGTCATCGCCAGCCCGGCCGAGGAGAGGAGAACTGACTGGGCGAAGGTGCGGTTTTCGACGCTGAAATTACTGACGACCGCTTTTGCGCATGAGCAGGGGTAGCCGGAATGGCCCACCCCTGAGAGAAAGCGAAACAGCAGCAGCAGACCGAAGCTGAGGCCCAGCGCGCCGAAGCAGAGGGCGAAAATCCCCAGCGCCGACAGCGACAGTACCAGCATCGTTTTATAGCCAATCCGGTCGTTCAACCAGCCCGCCGGGACCTGGAACAGGGAGTAGGCGAGGAAAAAGATACCGGTGATGTAGCCCAGCTGTTCGGCGTTAAGGCCAAATTCTTTTTCGATCGGCAGCAGCGCGAAGCCGGTGACGGTTTTATCGATATAAACGAAGACGTAGCCAATAAACAGCAAGAAGATCATTTGAGACTGACTTTTCATTTTTGTTTCCGCCTTTTGTCTCATGAGTGTGTTGTGTGTGCGGGAGACCCCATCCGCATCCTGGGGCTTTACTGCAACGGCGGGAAGATATAATTTTTCTATAGGTGATGCTTTTTTCTGATAGGGGCTGGCGGTGAAATATCTCCCAAAAGTGAGCCATCTGCAGGCGCTAAGGCAGGTGGCGCGCAGCGGCAGCATCCGTTCGGCGGCACGAGAACTGGGCCAGTCGCAGCCGGCGCTCAGCCGGACATTGCGTGAGCTGGAGCAGACCCTCGGCACGCAACTTTTGCTGCGCAGCAAAGAGGGGATCACGCTCACCGAAGCGGGCAGCGCGTTTTCGCAGCGCGCGGAGTGGGTGCTGGAGGAGTTGCGCCGGGCGGCGGACGAGGTTGAACAAATTAATCAGGTGACCCACGGCCGCCTGACGATAGGCTTTTCATCGCTGATCGCGCTGACGGTGTTTCCGGCGGTGGCGGAGGGGTTTAAGCAGGCGTTGCCGCAGATGCTGCTGACGCTAAAAGAGGGGCAGCTCTCTTCCCTGTTGCCCGGGGTGCGCAGCGGCGAAATCGATCTGGCGATCGGTTCGGTGGACCCGATGCGGCCGCCGGAAGGGGTGATGATCGAGCCGCTGTTTACCGCGCCGTTCTGCGTGGTGGCGCGTAAAGGGCATCCGCTGGCGAATGAAAGCGATTTGATGGCCTTACGGCGGGCGAAATGGTTGCTGCCGGAGTCGCCGATGGGCTACTACCAGCAGCTGCAAAACGAGCTGATTCATTTTTATCGCCAGGTGGCGATCACCCCGCTGCGTACGGACTCGGTGATCACCGGCCTCAACATGGTGCTGGAATCGGATTATCTGACCATTGTCGCCCGGGCCATGAGTCACCCGCTCCAGCTCGGGGATAAGCTGGTGACCCTGCCGGTTTCCTCGCTGCCGGCGGCGCAGTATTGCGCCGTGTGGTCGCAGAAATCGGCATTGACCGCGAACGCGCAGCAGTTTCTTACCCGCCTGCGTAGCGCCTGTCAGCGTTACGCCTGGTAAAGCGGCGGTTTGCCAGCAGGCTCAGGCCGCAGCACAGCAGGTAATAGACCGCGCCGGTGAAAACGAAAATCGCCAGCGGGTAGATCTGCACCCGGTTGTTCACCTGGCCGGCGACGGTGGTGAGCTCCGGCACGTTGACGATAAACGCCAGCGAGGTGTCTTTCAGCAGGTTGATAAAAATCCCCACCAGCGACGGCTGCACGTTGCGCAGCGCCTGCGGCAGCAGGATGAAACGCAGCGCTTGCCCGGCAGAAAATCCCTGGGTTCGTGCCGCTTCAAACTGCCCGGCGGACAATGACTGCAGCCCCGCCAGCACCGAATGCATCACCGAGGCGGCGGTAAACCACGCCAGCGCCAGGGTGACCGTCACCGCCCCCGGCAGGTCGCTCCCGGTGAGCATCGGCAGCAGATACCACAGCCAAAAAATGACGAAAATAAGCGGAATACCGCGAATCAGCTCCGCCCACAGGAACAGCAGTCGGCGCACCAGCCCGCCATAACGCCAGGCGGCGCCTGCCAGCAGAATGCCGAGAGGAAGCGCCAGCGCCGCGGCGCCGATCGCCATCATCAGGGTCAACGCCACGCCGCCGGGAATGCCATCCGCCAGCCGTCCCCACAGCAGGTAATCGAGGTTATCGGCGATCACCGCCAGATTAGCGTTCATGCTGCGCGCTCCTGTGCTGGGTTTTGCCCGGGCCAAGACGCGCCAGCGCCATCCCCATCACCACCCCAAGCGCCAGATACAGCACCGTGCCGACGGCGAAGGCCTCCAGCGCGTGGGCGTTATAGCTTTCGATTTGTCGTACCTGGTAGGTCAGTTCGGCAAAGCCGATGCCGCTGGCCAGCGACGAGAGCTTCATCAGGTTCAGATACTGGCCGATGATCGGTTGCCAGGCGTTCGCCAGCCCCTGCGGCAGCAGAATATGACGCAGTTCGCCCCATGGCGTAAAACCTTGCGCAAGAGCGGCTTCGCGCTGACCGTGGCTGACGGCGCGCAGCCCGGAGGCGATCTCTTCTACCAGAAACGCCGAGGTAAACACCCCCAGTCCCCACATCGAGCAGAGAAACTCCGGGGTCAGCCACCAGACGTTACCCGGCAGAATGGACCACGCGTGGTCGTCATTGATGAAATCCCGCGCCGCCAGCGGCAGCAGGTTCCAGGCGGCGAAATACCAGAACAGCAGCTGTACCAGCAGCGGCGTATTGCGAAACAGCGAGACCCAGCAGGCCACCAGCCCGCGGCCCGCTTTACCGCCGCCTAAGCGCAGCGCCAGCAGCACAACGGCCAGCACGGTCGCCAGTATTATTCCGGCGACGCTGACCCACACGGTGGTCAGAAAGCCGGAGATGATCCACTGCAGCGGCTGCCCGCTCAGGACGCCGTGCCAGTCGAGAACCGGGTTCACTCGAGACTCTCCTGGTGCAGCGGATTGAGCACCTTTTGCAGAAAACGCCGCGTGCGGTCGTGCTGTGGCCGGGCGAAAAAGTCCGCCGGCGGCGCCACTTCGAGAATATCGCCGCCGTCGATAAACACCACCCGGTCGGCAATTTCGCGCGCGAACTGCATCTCATGCGTCACGACCACCATGGTAATGCCGCTGTGCGCCAGCTTCTTCATGACCAGCAACACTTCGCCGATCATTTCCGGATCGAGCGCCGAAGTGGGTTCATCGAAAAGAATAATTTGCGGCGACGAGGCGAGGGCGCGGGCAATGGCCACGCGCTGCTGCTGGCCGCCGGAGAGCTGGGACGGCATCTGGCGGGCTTTATCCTCCAGCCCGACCTGTTGCAGCAGCGCCAACGCGCGTTCATGCGCGGCGGTTTTTTCCCAGCCGTGCACGCGCTCCAGCGCCAGGGTGATATTTTCCTGCGCCGTCAGATGGGCATAGAGGTTGAACTGCTGGAAAACAAAACCCACGCGGCTGCGTAGCTGACGCAGCGCACTGTCCGTAAGATGGCGAGTGGGTTTGCCGTCGATCAGAATCTCGCCTGCGCTGAGGGATTCGAGCTGATTGATCAGGCGGATCAGCGTTGATTTCCCCGATCCTGACGGCCCGAGGATCGCCACTACTTCCCCGGGTTCGACCTGCAGATTGATGCCGTTGAGCACCTGATGGTCGCCGTAGCGTTTTGCCGCCTGGCGAAATTCTATACTGGCGCGCTGCAAATGCGAAAAATCCGCGGACGAAGCCGCGGAGCGTGAAAACAGACCCGATAACATATTATTTAGCTTCTATGGTAAACGCACGCGGCTGTGGAGTTTTGGTGGCAGGGCCAAACCAGACATCATAGATTTTGGCGGCCTGGCCCGATTTTTCCAGCTTGACCAGCTCGTCATTGACCGCTTTCAGCAGCGCCGGTTCGCCTTTCTTGACGCCAACGCCGATCTCCTCTTTGCTCAGCAAATCGGGGATGATTTTAAAGTTAGCTTTGTCCGGCGCCTCTGCCAGCAGGCCAGCGAGGATGGTACTGTCCTGGGTGATGGCCTGGACGTTGCCGTTACGCAGGGCGGTCAGCGCCAGCGGAATATCGTCATAGGAGAGCACGCGCGACTGCGGGAAACGCTGATGCAGCGCCTGTTCGCCGGTAGTGCCTTTGACCGCGCCGATCCGCGCTTTGCTGTAGCTGTCGAGCTGGTCCGCTGATTTTGCCGGGACGAGGAACTGCTGGCCGGTGACAAAATACGGTGTAGAAAAATCAATGACCTGTGCGCGTTCCGGGGTGATGGTGATATCGGCGACGATCAGGTCGGCCTTCCCGGATTGCAGCAGCGGAATCCGGTTGGCCGGGTTGGTGGCTACCAGCTCCAGTTTTACCCCAAGCGATTTTGCCAGCGCCTGGGCGAAATCGACATCATAACCCACCAGCTGGTGGGTTTTCGGGTCGACGGAACCAAACGGCGGGTTGGCGTCGAAGGTGGCGACTTTCACCACGCCGGCGGCTTTGATATCCGCCAGCTGGTCTGCCTGAGCCTGTGCGGTCAGCGCCAGAATGCCCAGCGCCAGCGCGATTTTCGTTTTTGCAATGCGCATGATTATTTCCCCTGAATCCCTGTTTTTGTTTTGTGCTTATCACGCTCCCACAAACCGACCGTCTCCGGCAAAGAAGAAAAAGTTCTTATCTATATCAAAAAAGAACTTAGAGAATGCATGGGTATTCCCCGACGTGACCGGCGGGGCAATATGCGCCTTCCGGGATTGAAAACCCGGAATTGATATTTCCAGGCTTGCGCCATCTGTGGTTGAAATACGGTCAGGCAAATCGCTTCCCGACGGAGGAAAAATGAAAGTAGCACTATGGCAACGATTAACGCGCTGGCTGGCTTTTTTATCTAACGGTGAAGCCGGGCAGCAGGATACCCAACGAATGATGGAGGCAATATTGCCAGTCGCCAGCCTTTACGGCGTGGATATCGGCAATGTTGAAACACGGTGGTTCCGTCATGATAAGACATACTGAGCGACGCTGGACGCGTGAAGCCTACTGGAACGAGGTGTGCTTTGTGTAGCGCGAGGCTGCTGGAGGTTGCGGCGAGCGGGATGCCATGCCGCAGCCTCCAGCGGCTTTAAATCTGTTGCATCCCCAGCGGTTTTACCCTGCCATGCAGCGCCGGGTTATCGCTCTCATCCTTAAGACGTACGCCGGTCAGACGACGTAAAAAAGCCTGCTCCAGCAGCCACGCCAGCTTAAAGGCGGCGGCATCATAGCTCAGCCCGTCCGGGCGAATATTCGAAATACAGTTACGCTCCGACTCCAGCCGTTGACGATGCGGTTGCCAGGTCAGATAGACGCCAAGGCTATCCGGTGAAGAGAGCCCCGGCCGCTCGCCGATTAATATCGCCACCGCCCTGGCCTTCAGCGTTTCGCCAATATCATCCCCTAACGCCACTCGGGACTGATGGGCAAGCACGACCGGCGCAAGGCTGATGCCCAGCGTGTGCAGATAGGGCAGCAGCGCGCGAATCAGCGGCAGAGCCTGACGATGCACGGCATACGAGGAGAGCCCGTCGCCAATCACCAGCAGCAGATCCGCCGGCCGCACGCCGCTGGCGGCGAGATCGGCGCGGCTGGCCTCATCCAGTCGGCGCCCGAGATCCGGACGGTTAAGGTAAATATGCCGATCGCCGGCGGCGCTGTGGACCGTGAGCGAGGAGAGCCCCATTGCCGCCAGCTCCGGTTCCAGCTGTTCGCTGTTAAACGGCCGGTGAATCGCGTCCCGGGCTCTGGCATGAGCCAGACCAAAGTTGAGCACTTCGCGCGTGGGCAGGCTGGCGCCGCTGCGCCCCAGCGCAATGCGCGCATCGGTAAATTCACGCAGCGGGTTCCAGGCGTCGGGGGGATTCATACCGGTTCTCCTTGCGGCAGGACGGACAGCAGCGGATGGCGGGCATCGGTCAGACGCAGGGTGCCATCCGGATCGATAATGCGCATTTTTGTCAGCCAGGCGGCAAACTCGGGGGCGTGTTTCAGGCCGAGCAGACGACGGGCGTACAGCGCATCGTGAAAGGAGGTGCTCTGATAGTTGAGCATAATATCGTCCGCGCCCGGCACGCCGATTAAGAAAGTCAGTCCGGCGGTACACAGCAGGGTCAGCAGCGTATCCATATCATCCTGATCCGCTTCGGCGTGGTTGGTGTAGCAGACGTCGCAGCCGATCGGCAGCCCCATCAGCTTGCCGCAGAAGTGATCCTCCAGACCGGCGCGGATGATCTGCTTACCGTCGTAGAGATACTCCGGGCCGATAAAACCGACCACCGTATTGACCAGCAGCGGATCAAAATGGCGGGCAACGGCATAGGCGCGCGCTTCGCAGGTCTGCTGATCGACGCCGTGATGGGCGTTGGCGGAAAGCGCGCTGCCCTGGCCGGTCTCGAAATACATCACGTTGTTGCCGAGGGTGCCGCGATTAAGGCTTAGCGCCGCCTCACGCGCTTCCTGCAGTAAGGCCAGATTAATACCAAAACCGCTGTTGGCCGCCTCGGTCCCTGCCACCGACTGGAACACCAGATCGACCGGCGCGCCGCGCTCAATCAGCTGCAGGGTGTTGGTGACGTGGGTCAGAATGCAGGACTGGGTGGGGATGGCGAAGCGCTGAATAATATCGTCGAGCATATGGTTGAGCTGCGCCAGCACCGGCAGGCTGTCGCTTGCCGGGTTAATGCCGATCACCGCATCGCCCGCGCCGTACAGCAGGCCGTCAAGCATACTGGCAGCAATGCCCTTCATGTCATCCGTCGGGTGATTAGGCTGCAGGCGCACGCTAAGATGTCCCGGTAGCCCGATCGTATTGCGAAAACGAGTTATGACCTGGCACTTGCTGGCGGCGAGGATCAGATCCTGATTGCGCATCAGTTTGCTCACCGCCGCCGCCATTTCCGGCGTTATCGCCCGCGCGACTCGTTGTAGGGTGGCGGTATCGGTGGCGTCATCCAGCAGCCAGTCGCGAAAATCCCCGACCGTCAGGTGGCGAATAGCGGCGAATCCACTGCTATCGTGGGTGTCGATAATCAGCCGGGTGACCTCATCCTGTTCATAGGGGATGAGAGGATTGGCCAGAATTTCGCTCAGCGGGACATCCGCCAGCGCGATTTTTGCCGCCATACGCTCCTCGGCGCTATCGGCGATCACGCCCGCCAGCGCATCGCCGGATCGCGCTGGCGACGCTTTCGCCATCAGCGTTTTCAGACTATCAAAGCGCCAGACCTGGCCCGATAGCGTGGTTTTATACATGCCGCCTCCTCAGGAGACAATGCGCAGCTGTGGGTCCGCCGGCGCGCGTTCGCGGGAGGAGGCGGTTTTGCGAAACCACAGATAGCCTCCCAGCATCATCGCTGCGAAAATCAGCGCCAGCAGCGGGTTGTACCAGACCATCGCCACCAGACAGAGTACCGCCATCGCCAGGGCGAACGCCGGTGCCCACGGGTAGAGCGGCGCGCGGAACGGACGAATCAAATTTGGCTCGCTGCGGCGCAGCTTAAACAGCGCCGCCATCGAGGTGATATACATAACAATAGCGCCAAATACCGACATGGTGACGATACAGGCGGTCAGCGGCATCCCGCTGATGGTAATCAGCGAGTCGGAGAAAATCGCGGCCACGCCAACCACGCCGCCGGCGAGGATCGCCAGATGCGGCGTGCGGGTTCGACGGTTGAGGGTGGCAAGACCGGCAGGGAGATAGCCCGCCCGCGCCAGCGAGTAGATCTGCCGGGAATAGCCCATGATGATGCCGTGAAACGAGGCCACCAGACCGAACAGACCCAGCCACACCAGCATATGCAGCCAGCCGCTGCTGGTGCCGACCACCATTTTCATCGCCTGCGGCAGCGGGTCGTTGATGTTGGCCAGAGTGCGCCAGTCGCCAACGCCGCCGGCAAACACCATCACGCCAATGGCCAGCACGGTGAGGGTCAGAATACCGCCGCCCAGCGCGCGTGGGATGGTACGCTGCGGATCTTTTGCCTCTTCGGCCGCCATCGATGCGCCTTCAATGGCCAGAAAGAACCAGATAGCAAAGGGGATCGCGGCAAACATGCCCGGCAGCGCCAGGCCGCTGAAACTCTCTGCGCCTGCCCAGCCGTTGGCGGTAAAGTGGCTCCATGAGAAGCCCGGCGCCACCACGCCCATAAACACCAGCAGTTCGAAAATCGCCAGCAGGGTGACGATCAGTTCGAAGGTGGCGGCAATGCCGACGCCGAGGATGTTCAGCGTCATAAAGATAACGTAGGCGCCGCAGGCGACCCATTTGGGGTCCAGCGCCGGGAACTGGACGTTAAGATAGGCGCCGATCGCCATGGCAATCGCCGGAGGGGCAAAGACAAACTCAATCAGGGTGGCGAAACCGGCAATAAAGCCACCGGTCGGACCGAATGCGCGGTAGGCGTAAGCGAATGGCCCGCCCGCATGCGGAATGGCGGTGGTCAGCTCGGTAAAGCTAAAGATAAAGGCGCAGTACATGGCGGCAATCGCCAGCGCCACAATCATAAAGCCCAGGGTCCCGGCCTGTGACCAGCCGTAGCTCCAGCCAAAATATTCACCGGAGATGACCAGCCCGACGGCGATCCCCCATAAACGGAAACTGCCGAGCGTTCTTTTTAATGTCGTGGTGTGCCCTGTCATATTCGCTGCCTCGCCAGATGAAGATACGCAGGACGCTGCAAAGAAGATGCCAGGACAGGGCTGGCGTCAGCGCTTCACCCGGCGGCACAAGATGAACAAAAATGGGGCAAGAGGCGGGGCAATCGCGCGACGGGATGGTGCAGCACGCTTTGCTTTTTCGCCATCGGCAGGGTATAACAGACCTTCTTTGGATGTTTAGATGTCCATACGTTTAGAAGGTAATATGCAAACAACACAACAACAAGGTGGGCAGTTAAAGCGCACCATGAAGACACGTCACCTGATTATGCTGTCGCTGGGTGGCGTCATTGGCACAGGGTTATTTTTTAATACCGGTTATATCATCTCCACCACCGGCGCCGCGGGTACGCTGCTGGCCTATCTGATTGGCGCGCTGGTGGTCTGGCTGGTGATGCAGTGTCTGGGCGAGCTGTCGGTGGCGATGCCGGAAACCGGCGCTTTTCACGTTTATGCCGCACGCTATCTCGGTCCGGCGACCGGTTATACCGTGGCGTGGCTCTACTGGCTGACCTGGACGGTGGCGCTGGGTTCAAGTTTTACCGCCGCCGGGTTTTGCATGCAGTACTGGTTTCCGCAGGTGCCGGTGTGGATCTGGTGCGTACTGTTTTGCGCGCTGATCTTTGGCCTTAACGTCATCTCCACACGCTTCTTCGCCGAAGGTGAATTCTGGTTTTCGCTGGTGAAAGTCGTCACCATCATTGCCTTTATTATTCTTGGCGGTGCCGCCATCTTTGGCTTTATTCCTATGCAGGATGGTTCACCGGCGCCGGGTCTGCACAACATCACCGCCGAAGGTTGGTTCCCCCACGGTGGATTGCCGATTCTGATGACCATGGTGGCGGTGAATTTCGCCTTCTCCGGTACTGAGCTTATCGGGATTGCCGCCGGTGAGACGCAAAACCCGCATCAGGTCATCCCGGTCGCTATCCGCACGACCATCGCGCGACTGATTATCTTTTTTATCGGCACCGTTTTTGTGCTGGCGGCGCTGATCCCGATGCAGCAGGCGGGGGTGGAAAAAAGCCCGTTTGTGCTGGTGTTCGAAAAGGTGGGGATCCCCTATGCGGCGGATATTTTTAACTTTGTGATCCTCACGGCCATTCTCTCGGCGGCGAACTCCGGGCTGTATGCTTCCGGGCGGATGCTGTGGTCGCTGTCGAATGAAAAGACGCTACCGGCCTGTTTTGCCAAAGTGAACAACAACGGCGTGCCGCTGATCGCCCTGTCGGTTAGTATGCTGGGCGGCGTACTGGCGCTGTTTTCCAGCGTGGTGGCGCCGGATACGGTCTTTGTCGCGCTGTCGGCTATCTCCGGCTTTGCGGTGGTGGCGGTCTGGCTAAGCATCTGCGCATCGCACTTTATGTTCCGTCGCCGCCACCTCCAGCAGGGGAAAGCGCTGAGCGAACTGCACTATCGCGCCCCGTGGTACCCGCTGGTGCCGGTGCTGGGCTTTATTTTGTGTCTGGTGGCCTGCGTTGGTCTTGCCTTTGACCCCAGCCAGAGAATTGCGCTGTGGTGCGGGATTCCGTTCGTCGCCCTGTGTTATGGTGCGTACTATCTGACTCGTTCACGGGCATTGACCCAGGAGCCTCAACATGTCGCAGAATAATCCGTTAACCGCCATCCTGGAGATCCAGCCCTTTATCTTGCTGGACGGCGCGATGGCGACGGAGCTGGAAGCGCGCGGTTGCAATCTCGCCGACAGCCTGTGGTCGGCGAAAGTGCTGGTCGACAACCCGGAACTTATCCGCGAAGTCCATCTGGATTACTTTCGCGCCGGCGCGCAGGTCGCTATTACCGCCAGCTATCAGGCTACCCCGGCGGGGTTTGCCGCCCGCGGGCTGGATGAAGCGCAGTCGAAGGCGCTGATCGGTAAAAGCGTTGAACTGGCGCGGAAGGCGCGGGAAGCGTATCTGGCGGAGAACCCGCAGGCGGGCACGCTGCTGGTTGCCGGTTCGGTCGGGCCGTACGGCGCGTTCCTGGCGGACGGTTCGGAGTATCGTGGCGATTATGTCCGGAGCCGCGAAGAGTTTCAGGCGTTCCACCGCCCGCGGGTGGAAGCGCTGCTCGACGCCGGGGCCGATCTGCTGGCCTGCGAAACCATGCCCAACTTTACCGAGATTAAGGCGCTGGTGGCGCTGTTGAGTACCTATCCTCGTGCGCGGGCGTGGTTCTCGTTTACCCTGCGCGATGCGCAGCATCTCAGCGACGGAACCCCGCTGCGGGAAGTGATTTCCATACTGGCGAACTACCCGCAGATTGTGGCGCTGGGAATTAACTGTATCGCGCTGGAAGACACCACCGCCGCGCTGGAGCATCTGCATAGCCTGACGGCGCTGCCGCTGGTGGTTTACCCTAACTCCGGTGAGCATTATGACCCGGTGACCAAAACCTGGCATCACCATGGTGAAGCCTGCGCCACCCTGGCGGGTTACTTGCCGCAGTGGCAGGCCGCAGGGGCGAAGCTGATTGGCGGCTGCTGCCGGACGACGCCGAAGGATATTGCGGAGTTGAACGCGCAGCGCTGAGTGGCTGCCGGGTGGCGCTGCGCTTACCCGGCCTACAAGGTATCCGACCTCCAGGTGCGGGGGCGCTGTGCTTACTCGATCTGCAAGCTACACGAACCGTAGGCCGGGTAAGGCGTAAGCCGCCACCCGGCATCAGTTACGCCGCATCGGCCAGCACAAGCATCCGCTACAGGTGGATTTTAAGGTTATCGGGTTGCAAAACCTTGGGCCGGGGGCGCTGCGCTTACCCGACCTGCAAGCTACACGAACCGTAGGCCGGGTAAGGCGCAAGCCGCCACCCGGCATCAGTTACGCCGCATCGGCCAGCACAAGCATCCGCTACAGGTGGATTTCAAGGTTATCGGGTTGCAAAACCTTGGGCCGGGGGCGCTGTGCTTACCCAGCCTGCAAGGTACACGAGCCGTAGTACACGAACCGTAGGCCGGGTAAGGCGTAAGCCGCCACCCGGCGTCAGTTACGCCGCATCGGCTAATACAAACATCCCGTATGGGTGGATTTCGAGGTAATACTGCTCGCCGACATCCGGCTGCAGCCGCGTCGCATTCACCTGCAGCAAGATTTCCTGCCCGTGCCACTCCACCGTCACCTCATACTGCGGCCCCATATAGGCCACGTGGCGGATGGTACAGCGCTGGCTCTCCTCGCCGCGATCGCTCAGGGTAATCGCCTCCGGACGTACGCCGACGCTGCCTTCGCCCTCGGCGGCGAAATGCAGCGGTCTCGGCAGCCGATAGCCATAAATATCGACAAAATCCTCGCTGAAGGCGGCCGGGAACAGGTTGGCGTCGCCCATAAAGCTCGCCATAAAGCGCGACGCGGGCTGGCGGTAAAGATCCTGCGGCGAGCCGATCTGCATGATATGGCCCTTGTTCATCACCAGCACGGTATCGGAAACCGCAAAGGCTTCGCTCTGATCGTGGGTCACGTACAGCGAGGTGATATCAAACTGCTTTTGCAGCTCGCGGATCTTATCGCGCATGCTGCGCCTGAGGTTGGCGTCGAGGTTGCTCAGCGGTTCGTCAAACAGCAGCACCTTCGGCTTGAGGATCAGGGCGCGCGCCAGCGCCACGCGCTGCTGCTGACCGCCGGAGATCTGATCGACATAGCGGTCTTCAAATCCTTCCAGATCCACCATCGCCAGCGCCTCTTTCACCCGCGCTTTCACGTCGCTGCGCGACACGCCAAGCATCTTCAGACCGTAGCCGACGTTATCCCCCAGCGACATGTGCGGAAACAGGGCGTAAGACTGAAACACCATGCAGATGTCGCGCTGCTGAATCGAGCGATGGGTAACGTCCTCGCCATCAATGAAAATCTGCCCTGCGCTCGGTTTTTCCAGCCCGGCCACCAGGCGCAGAATGGTCGTTTTGCCGCAGCCGGAAGGGCCGAGCAGCGTCACCATTTGCCCCTGCGGAATGGTGAGATTGATATTGTCGATAACCCTGTTGCTGCCGAATTGCTTGGTGACATTGCGCAGCTCAACAAAATTTTTCTGACTCATAGTGCGCTCCATTATGCCTGGTTTTTGGCTTTTGACCGGGAGATACGCGCTTCCCCGATCAGCCAGTCAAAGATGAAAATAATCGCCAGCATCACTACGATCAGAATCGAACCGTAGGCGATCGCCACGCCGTATTCGCCGTCTTCCACCCGGTTGAGGATATAGGCGGTCGCGACGCGGGTGTCCGGGGTCACGAGGAACACAATGGCGCTGACGGTGGTAATGGCGCGCACAAAGCTGTAGATCAGCGCCGAGAGGATCGCCGGGCGCAGCAGCGGCAGCAGAATATGCGTAATGGTGCGTAGGCTTCCGGCGCGCAGGCTGAGCGAGGCTTCATCCAGCGATTTGTCGATCTGGCCTAAACCGGCAATGCCTGCCCGAATGCCAACCGGCACGTTACGCATCACCATCGACATAATCACAATCGCCGCCGTTCCGGTGAGGTACACCGGCGCGCTGTTAAAGGCGAGAATATAGGAGACGCCCGCCACGGAGCCCGGCACCGCGAAGCACAGCATGGTGGTGAACTCGATGGTCTTTTTACCTTTAAACTGCTGGCGCACCACAACCCAGGCGATCAGCAGGCCGAAAGCGGCGGTAATCGGCGCGGCGATCCCGGCGTACAGCAGGGTGTCGAGCAGCGAAGGCCACGCCCCGTCGCTCATTCCCTGGCCGAACAACTTGATAAAATTATCCAGCGTCAGGGTGTAGTCCACGCCCCAGTTGACGGTAAAGCTGCCGTAGAAAATGCTGCCGTAGAGCAGGGCGTTGAAGGCTACCCACACCGCCAGAATGGCGATCACGCTCCACACCAGGGTCACCGGCAGCGGCTGCACGTCGCCGCGATAGGACTTACCGGAGACCGTGACGTAGGAGCGCTTGCCGATCCACATATACTGAATACAGAACACCAGCAGGGAGAACAGCAGCAGGAACGCGCCCAGCGTGCTCGCCGCCTGATAATCGAGCTGCGAACCGGTGATGTAGAAGTAGATCTGCGTTGCCAGCACGTCGAAGTTGCCGCCGAGCACCAGCGGGTTGCTGAAGTCGGCCAGCGACTGGACGATGACGATTAAAAACGCGTTCGCCAGCGCCGGTTTCAGCAGCGGGACGAAGACGCCGTTAAAGGTCTGCCAGCGGCTGGCGCGCAGGGTGTACGACGCCTCCTCCAGCGACGGATGGATAGTCTTAATCGCCCCGTCGAGGATCATAAACGCCATGGGAGTGAAGGCCAGCACCTGCGCCAGCCAGATGCCGGTAAACCCGTACAGCCAGTTGGTGTTGGTTAAGCCGAACCACTCCACCATAAACTCGGTGACATAGCCGGAACGGCCCATCATCAGGGTTACGCCGAGGCCGACGACGAACGGCGGGGTGACGATGGGCAGAATCGAGAAGATACGACCAATAACGGCGCTGCGCCTGGCGATGCGGGTGGTGTAAATCGCCAGTACCAGACCGAAGAAAGTGCAACCGATGCCTACCGCAATCGACAGGGCGATGGAGTTGAGGATCACCTGGACAATATGCGCCTGCGACAGCACGGTCATAAACGCCAGCGGGGCAAACTCGCCGGCGTCGTTGGTGAACATCGGGATGAAAATAGCGATGCTCGGCCAGACGATAAAGACGCCAATTAACGCCACGATGGTGACCAGCGAACCAATCACAAAGCGGTCGCCGCCCAGCCATTCAAGGCGGGTGAGCGCCAGCGTCATGATGGCGCCCAGCGCGGCAAACAGCACGATGGTGGCGTAGCCTAACCCACGACCTTCAACGGTGGCGCTGATGACGATAAACGCCATGCATAATAACGCCCAGCCCGCGTCGAGGTAGTGGCGGCTGCGCTGCTCCCGCGCGGCTTCCTGCCAGGGACGAATCAGCAGCAGGCTCGGCAACAGATACCAGAGCCAGCTGATATTGAACTGTGACCAGCCGTAGGCCGCGAGGATTTCATCGCTCGTGGACTCCAGCAGACCGTAATCCAGGCTCCAGCTCGGCAGCAGGGCGAACGCCAGCCAGCCGAATAAAACCCAAAGGAATATCGCATCCCGTTTTTTCACGGGATGGAGTGCAAGTGTGTGTGACATAGCGGTTCCGGTGTTGAGGAAGTTGAAGGCCGGGTCAGGCGAAGCCGCCGCCCGGCATTAACCGCAAGAGTGGGCTTATTTGCCCATCTTCACTTCGCTGACCCATTTATTGATCAGCGCTTTACGCACGTCCGTTGAGCCGTATTTATCCATGTCGTAGTTGATGAGCTTCAGGTCGTCGAGCTTCAGCGAGTTCGGCGAGGTTTCGGCGGTGGTGTTGGTCAGGATCTGATAAGACTTGCCTTTTTTCCACGCCAGCTCCTGGGCCTCTTTCGACAGCACCCAGTCGACAAACAGTTTGGCGTTGTCGAGGTTGCGCGCGCCCTTCAGAATGCTGACGCCGCCAATTTCATAGCCGGTGCCTTCGCAGGGGGAGATCAGCTCCAGCGGTGCGCCCTGTTCTTTTTCCAGCGAGTAGTCGTGCAGGAAGCCGATGCCAATGGCCGTTTCACCGCGGGCGGCGTTACGCGCCGGGGCGATACCGGATTTGGTGTACTGAGAGACGTTGGCGTTGAGCTGTTTCAGGTAATCAAAGGCCTGATCTTCTCCCCACAGCTGGGCGAAGGTCGCCAGCGCGGTATAGGCGGTGCCGGAGCTTTGCGGGTCGGCGATCTGGATTTCGCCTTTGTATTCCGGTTTGGTCAGATCCTTCCAGCATTTTGGCACCGGCAGATTTTTCTCTTTCAGGCGCTGGGTATTGACGCCGAAGCCGAGGATGCCGACGTACACCGCCGAAGAGTAGTTGCCTTTCAGCTTCGCCGGATCGCGGAACTGCTCCATCACCTGCGTAAGATTCGGCGACTTATAGGGTTGCAGCAGGCCCATTTCACCGGCCTGGGACTGCGGATCGAGGGTACCGCCGTACCAGACATCGGCCTGCGGGTTTTTCTTCTCGGCATCGACCTTCGCTAGCGTGCTGCCGGAACCGTTGCGAATAAACGAGGTTTTGACATCATATTTGTCGCCGAAGGCTTTGGTTTCGGCTTCACACATTTCGTTGGTGGCGCTGCAATAGACCACCAGTCGACCTTTGGCGTGCGCCGCGCCGCTTAGCGTCGCCAGCGCAATGCCGGAAGCAATCAGGGTAGTGACCAGCGTTTTTTTCATTATTTTATCCTTTGAGCAGCAGAGGTAGTCATGCTCGCCATCAGCAGCGGCATCAGTAATAAACCCATCAGTACCGCGGCGACCGAAAGCAAACTGAACATGCCCGGCCAGCCGTAGCGTTCAATGACCAGCGACAGAGGCCAGCCCGCCAGCGCTGCCCCCAGATAGGCGAACAGGCCGAGAAAACCCGTAATCGAACCCGCCGCCGCTTTGTGTCCGCACTCCACCGCGGCGAGGCCAATCAACATTTGCGGGCCAAAAACGAAGAAGCCCACCGTAAAGAAACAGACCGCCAGCAGCGCGTAGTGATGCACCGGGGCCAGCCAGAGGGCGGCGACGGAGACCATCAGTCCCAGCGTGAACAGCAAAATCATCGGCGCCCGCTGGCCGCTGAACAGCAGATCCGAGCCCCAACCGGCGAACAGCGCGCCAAGCAGTCCGCCCGCTTCAAACAACATGACCGTGGCATTGGCGCTGAGCAAATTGACGCCGTGGCTCTCCGTCAGCCAGATGTTGCCCCAGTCGTTGAGCGCAATGCGGATCAGGTAGACCAGCACGTAAGAGACGCCCAGCAGCCAGATCATTGAGTTCTGCAACATCGTGGTACGCAACATCTGCCATAGCCCCATCGGCGGGCTTTGCTGCTCCTGGCGCAGCTCCAGCGGATCCTGACGCCAGGCGCCAACTGACGGCAGTCCCTCTTCCTGAGGCGTCCCTTTCAGCTGCAGCGTTAACCAGATCCCCAACGCCATGCTGATAATCCCCGGTGTCAGCATCGCCGACTGCCAGCCCCACCAGTGGGCGGCAAAGGCGCTAATCAGAGGGATAATCGCCCCACCGATATTGATCGACATATTCCAGCACCCCCACCAGAAACCGCGTTCGTTGCGCGAATACCAGTGGGTCAGCAGGCGGGCGCAGGGGGGCCAGCCCCAGCCCTGGAAAAATCCGTTCAGCGACCAGACCGCCAGCAGCAGCGTCAGCGACTCGCCAAAGGCGAAGACCACGTTCAGCAGGCCGGTAGTGAACAGGCCAACGCCCATAAACCAGCGCTGCCCGTGGCAGTCGTGCCACAGCCCGGCGGTAAACTTCGACAGCCCATAGGTCAGGTAAAACAGCGACCCCAGCAGGCCGATATCGCCTTTATCCAGCCCCAGATCCGTTTGCAGCGCTGGCAGCACGTAGTTGACGCTTTTGCGCGTCAGGTAAAACGCGGCATAGCCGATCACCATGTACATCAGCAGCTGTGGACGCAGCGTCCGGTAATGTTGGTTGATGTCAGTTGCTGAGCGTGCGTACATAGCCGTCTCCGTTTTGCTGACTATATAACCGTCATACTTCAAGTTGCATGTGCGTTAGCTGCACTTACTCACCCCAGTCACTTACTTATGTAAGCTCCTGGGAATTAATGAGAGGCTCCTGCCTCTCACCGGAGGCCAGCCTTCGGCTGGTCAAATTCGTTCCCGACGAATTTGTCGCTCACTTGCTACCTCCTGCAACTCGAATTATTTAGGTTATAGAGAAGTGAACTTGAAAAGGGATGAGAGAAAGTCCGGAGTGGCTAAGACTTTTTCCTGGTTAGCAGGCCGTTTGTTGCAAATTTGTGGGCAGGTTAACAATTACCCACGTCCCGCGCTGCGATTCCAGCGTCAGCTCGCCGCCCAGGGCGCTGACCCGCTCGCGCATGCCCTGAATACCGAATCCGGTAATTTTGTCCGGGCTGATACCGATACCGTTATCCTTCACTTCCAGGCGCAGCCACTCACCCTGCTGAAACAGGGTAATGGCGACCTCGCTGGCATCGGCGTGTTTACAGACGTTATTGAGCAACTCCTGCAGCAACCGATAGAGGGTAAAACGCACCGTTTCGCTCGCCGGGGTGGCGGTAAGCTGATAGTCAAAATGGCAGCGGATACCGCGCTCGGCAAAGGCAAACTCATTGAGCAGATGGTGTAGCGCCTCTTTAAACGACAGTTCGTCCAGGGCCGGGGGGCGCAGCTGGCGCAGCAGCTGGCGGGTGGAGTGGTGAATACGCCGCGCGAGCTCGTTAATCTGGCTGGCGGCGGCCTGGGTTTGCGCCGGATCGCGCGCCCGTTTCACCAGCTGCGACTGGATCTGAATGGCGGTGATGTTCTGACCGATTTCGTCGTGCAGTTCGCGCGCCAGGCTTTTGCGGGTGTCTTCTTCGGTGTGGATCAGCTTTTCGGTCAGCGCCCGTCGCGCCGCCAGCTCCGTTTCCAGCCGCTGGCGATAGTGATGCAGGTTTTGCGCCAGGTGCTGCTGGCGGCTGATGGCAATGCCCAGCCCGATGCCGAGCAGCGCCTGAGTCGCCAGAAAAATTTCCAGCTCCACCAGATTGCTGAATCCGACGCCAACCTGGCGGGCGATGGTGATCATCATGCTGCCCAGCAGGCCGGAGAGGACGCCGCCCTGCCAGCCGAACTTCCACGCCATGACCACGTTGGGCAGAAACACCATAATTAACAGCAGGCGCTCGATTTCCGGCGACAGCACCATCTGGGTGCCGATGCCGATAATAAAGAACAGGCTGCACCAGATGATTAACGAAGTGCGCAAGGGCGGATTGTTGGTATCCAGCCCCAGCAGGTGGTAGCGGTGCTGCTGGCGCAGGAATTCAAAAATCAGATAGACAAACGGCGTCAGCAGCACGCCGCCGGTAAACGAGGCCAGACCGAGCATCATCGCCGGACTTTTGACAAACGACGAGAGCAGGGCAGTGTTGAGTAATGCGCTGGCGGTCACCGTGGCCAGCAGCAGCGTCAGCCGCTGCCAGTAGAGGGGAAAACGATGCCAGCACTGTTGGGCGAGAGCGGCAGGGAGCAGGCTAATCAACGGCGCGGCCAGCAGAATATAGCCGTTCAGCAGCTGTTCGCTGCGCAGCCAGAGCAGTATCAGCAGCGGGGGGATCACCAGCGCGGGCCAGTAGCGGCGCGAAAGCAGGATCAGCAGCGCCAGATAGACGCCGTGCGGCAGGAACAGCGCCGCCTGCTGGCCGTTATGGGTCAGATAAAAGCCGAGCGTCCACAGCATCAGCCAGCCGCTTCCCCAGGCCAGCACAATGAACAGCGAAATGACCCCGTGGCGAAGGCTGCGCGACATTAATGCCCTGCCAGCAGCTGGTGGTCGAGAGCGAAGTGCACCAGTTCGATCGTGCTTTGGCAGTGCAATTTGCCCAGCACGTTGGCGCGATGGACATGCACCGTTTTGTGGCTGAGATCGAGTTTGAAGGCAATTTCTTTTACGCTATCGCCTTTGACCAGTAAATCAAACACTTCACGTTCACGCGGGGTGAGTCCCTCCAGCACCCTCGCCGGTTGTTCCCCGCCGCGCAGCGCCCGCAGCGCATCGGCGCACAGGTAGTGTCCGCCCATGCCGACAGAGCGGACCGCCTGAACTAACTCTTCCGGGCCGCAGCGCTTGGTCAGATAGCCGCTGGCGCCTGCATCGAGCGCGCTCTGTACAAAAGTCGGGGTGTCATAAATGCTGAGAATAATGGCGCGAAACTGCGGTTTTTGCGTGCGCAGGCGCTTGAGCAGACTCAGCCCGTTTTCATCCGGCATAGCGATATCCATGACCGCCACGTTGACGTCGTCGCGTAATAACGCCGGCCAGGCTTCCGCCGCGCTGCTGAACTGGCCAACGATGTCGAGATCCTCTTCGAGACTGAGTAGCTGCGCAAAACCGGAACGCACCACCACATGGTCATCGACCAGCACTACACGAATCATGTTCATACTCTCTTAGCGAATCATGATTGTATGATGCCTGCCGCCGCTGCGCTGGCAATCACCGGGGTGCGGATATGTAACGAATGTAACGAAATCTTAATAATTTGCCGGGTGCTATAGACCGGATAAGGCGCTTGCGCCGTCATCCGGCTGGGAAGGCTATCCGTAATGAGTGAAATAGCTAACCATTGCCGTTTTTTTTCTAAAAACGCTTTGTTCTTAGCAAGAATTTTTAATTACTTCATCAAATGCATCGCGCCGGAAATACTGCACCCATAACAACAACGGGAAGCAGACACTATGGCACTATCATCGCGTATCACACTTATTACCGCACTGGCACTGGCGGCATTCCAGGCCCAGGCGGTCAACGTCACCGTGGCGTATCAGACTTCCGCAGAGCCGGCGAAAGTCGCCCAGGCGGACAACACCTTTGCCAAAGCGAGCGGCGCAACCGTTGACTGGCGAAAATTCGATAGTGGCTCGAGCATCGTGCGGGCGCTGGCTTCCGGCGATGTACAAATCGGCAACCTCGGTTCCAGTCCGCTGGCGGTTGCCGCCACGCAGCAGGTGCCGATTGAAGTGTTCCTGCTGGCGTCAAAGCTCGGAAACTCTGAAGCGCTGGTAGTGAAGAAGAGCATCAGCAAACCGCAGGACCTGATCGGTAAACGCATTGCGGTACCGTTTATCTCCACAACCCATTACAGCCTGCTGTCGGCGCTCAAACACTGGGGCATTAAGCCGGGACAGGTGCAGATTATCAACCTGCAGCCGCCGGCGATTATTGCCGCCTGGCAGCGCGGAGACATTGACGGCGCCTACGTCTGGGCTCCGGCGGTGAACGAACTGGAAAAAGAGGGCAAAGTGCTGACCGACTCATCCCAGGTGGGGGAGTGGGGCGCGCCGACGCTGGATGTCTGGGTGGTACGCAAAGATTTTGCCGAGAAACACCCTGAGATTGTGAAAGCCTTTGCCAAAAGCGCGATCGATGCCCAGCAACCGTACATTGCCAACCCGGATGCGTGGCTGAAGCAGGCGGATAATATCAGCAAGCTGTCGCGCCTGAGCGGCGTGCCGGATGCCGATGTTCCGGGGCTGGTAAAAGGCAATACCTATCTGACCGCCGCCCAGCAGGCTCAGGAGCTGAATGGTCCGGTGAATAAAGCGATCGTCGACACCGCCAGGTTCCTCAAAGAGCAGGGTAAAGTCCCGGCGGCCGGCACCGACTACAGCCAGTACGTAACCGACCGTTTTGTGAAGTAAAGGAGGCCACGATGCTGCAAATCTCGCATCTTTCCGCCGACTACGGCGGTAAACCGGCGCTGGCGGATATCAACCTGACGCTGGACAGCGGCGAACTGCTGGTGGTCCTGGGGCCCTCCGGCTGCGGTAAAACCACGCTGCTGAACCTGATTGCCGGATTCGTGCCTTATCAGCACGGCAGCATCACCCTCGAAGGCCAGCGGGTAGAAGGGCCGGGCGCCGAGCGCGGCGTGGTCTTTCAGCATGAAGGGCTGCTGCCCTGGCGCAATGTACAGGATAACGTCGCGCTGGGACTCCAGCTGGCGGGTGTGGATAAAGCCGCGCGCCGGGAAACCGCGGCGCGGATGCTGAAGAAAGTGGGACTCGAAGGGGCGGAAAAGCGCTTTATCTGGCAGCTCTCCGGCGGCCAGCGCCAGCGGGTCGGCATTGCCAGAGCGCTGGCGGCAAACCCGCAGCTACTGTTGCTGGATGAGCCGTTTGGCGCGCTGGATGCCTTCACCCGCGAGCAGATGCAAACCCTGCTGCTTAACCTGTGGCACGAGACCGGCAAGCAGGTACTGCTGATTACGCATGACATTGAAGAGGCCGTATTTATGGCCACCGAACTGGTGCTGCTATCGCCGGGGCCGGGCCGGGTGCTGGAGCGGCTGCCGCTGAATTTTGGTCGCCGCTTTATCGCCGGCGAGTCATGCCGCAGCATTAAATCTGACCCGCAGTTTATCGCACAGCGTGAATATGTCCTGAGCCGGGTATTTGAACAACGGGAGGCCTTCTCATGAGCGTGGTGATTAATGACAAACCACAGCCGCGGACGCTGAAGTGGCGCTGGCCGCTCTCCCGCCAGCTGACGCTGAGTTTCGTCACGCTGGCGGTGCTGCTGGTTGTCTGGTGGGGCGTGACGGCCCTGCAGCTGATTAGCCCGCTGTTTCTTCCGCCGCCGCAGCAGGTATTACAGAAACTGATCGCCATTGCCGGTCCGCAGGGCTTTATGGATGCTACGCTCTGGCAACATCTGGCGGCGAGCCTGACGCGGATCGCGATCGCCCTGGTCGCGGCGACGATCCTTGGCGTGCCGGTCGGGATCGCCATGGGCCTGAGCCCGACGATCCGCGGGATTCTCGATCCGCTGATCGAACTGTATCGACCGGTGCCGCCGCTGGCCTGGTTGCCGCTGGTGATCATTTGGTTCGGCATTGGCGAAACGCCAAAAATATTGCTGATTTATCTCGCGATTTTTGCGCCAGTGGTGATGTCGACGCTGGCGGGAGTGAAAAGCGCCCAGCAGGTACGGATTCGCGCCGCGCAGGCATTGGGCGCCAGCCGGGCGCAGGTGCTGTGGCTGGTGATTTTGCCCGGCGCATTACCGGAAATTCTCACCGGCCTGCGTATCGGGCTCGGGGTGGGCTGGTCAACGCTGGTGGCCGCTGAACTGATTGCCGCCACCCGCGGATTAGGTTTTATGGTGCAGTCCGCCGGTGAGTTTCTCGCCACCGATGTGGTGCTGGCCGGCATCGCGGTGATTGCGATCATCGCCTTTTTACTGGAACTGGGGCTGCGCGCGTTGCAGCGGCGCCTGACGCCCTGGCATGGAGAAGTACAATGAGCGAACGTTTAAGCATTACCCCGCTGGGCCCCTATATTGGCGCGCAGGTTTCCGGCGTCGATATTACCCGCCCGCTGAGCGACAACCAGTTTGAGCAGCTGTATCACGCGGTGCTGCGCCATCAGGTGGTGTTCCTGCGCGAGCAGAACATCACCCCCGAGCAGCAGAGGGATCTTGCCCTGCGCTTTGGCGACCTGCATATTCATCCGGTTTATCCCCATGCGCCGGGCGTTGATGAGATTATCGTTCTCGATACCCACGACGATAATCCGCCGGATAACGATAACTGGCACACCGATGTTACCTTTATTGCGACGCCGCCTGCCGGGGCGATCCTCGCGGCAAAAGAGCTGCCTTCAACCGGCGGCGATACTCTGTGGACCAGCGGCATTGCGGCGTATGAGGCGCTCTCTGAGCCTTTGCGCCAGCTGTTAAGCGGCCTGCGCGCGGAGCATGATTTCCGTAAATCGTTCCAGGAGTATAAATATCGCAAAAGCGAAGAGGAGCATCAGCGCTGGCTGGAGGCGGTCGCCAAAAATCCGCCGCTGCTACACCCGGTGGTGCGTACCCATCCGGTGACCGGCAAACAGGCGCTGTTTGTCAATGAGGGGTTCACCACCCGCATTGTCGACGTGACGGAAAAAGAGAGCGAGGCGCTGCTCGGCTTCCTGTTCGCCCACGTCACGAAGCCGGAGTTTCAGGTACGCTGGCGCTGGCAGCCGAACGACGTGGCGATTTGGGATAACCGCGTCACCCAGCACTACGCCAACGCCGATTACCTGCCGCAGCGGCGCATTATGCATCGGGCGACGATTCTCGGGGATAAGCCCTATTATCGGGCAGGATAATCAACATTAGCTTGTAGCCCGGCTAAGACGCAGCGCGCCGCAAGCCGGGAAAGGCTTTTATGCCGATTTTTGCGCGTCCAGATGTACCCCAATATAGCGCTGATAGCGGTTGGCCTTCAGATAGGTCAAATCCACCAGCACCAGACCATCCACGCAGTTGTTGAAATCCGGGTCGCTGCCGAAATCGATAAACTGCACGCCGCCCGGCTCGCAGACTTCCGAGTACTGCTTATACAGCGGCGGGATCGCGCAGCCGAGGTTGCCGAGCAGGGATTTCAACCGCGCCAGGTCGTCGTTGTAATCTTCCCCGCCAAACTGCGCCAGCACATCCGGCAGTGAGGCAGGATACGGGCGACGGGATTCCGCCAGCGGATGCGTCGCCGGGAACCACAGACGGTAGAATGCCACCAACAGATCGCGAGCCGCGGGCGGCAGGCCACCGGAAATGGAGACCGGGCCGAACAGATAGCGATAGTGCGGGTAGCGCGCCAGCCAGGCCCCGATGCCGCACCACAGATAATCCAGCCCGCGACGCCCCCAGTAGCGCGGCTGAATAAAGCTCCGACCCAGTTCAATCCCGTGGGTGAGGATATCCTCCATCCGCGCATCGTAGTGAAACAGGCTGTAGCTATAGATCCCTTCCAGGCCGCGTTTTTCCAGCTGCATGGCGGTAGGCATAAAGCGATAGGCACCGACGATTTCCAGGTCCTCTTCGTCCCACAGAATCAGGTGCAGGTAATCGTCATCATAGCCGTCGACATCGCGGCGTTTGCCGCTGCCTTCGCCGACCGCGCGAAAGGCAATCTCGCGCAGGCGACCCAGCTCGCGCAGCAGCGGCGCATCTTCCTTGCCGCCGCGCTGCCACAGATAGATGACTTTGCCATCTGCCGTGCGCCCGAGGCACTCCGCCTGGCTGAGTTCGCGCTTAAGCAGGGCGCGATCCTCGGGACGCGCAATTGCGCTTTCCGTTTTAAACCCCCCCGGCATCCCTTTGCCCAGTCGCTCAACGTGACGATAGACGCGATCCGTCAGTTCGCGCGTAGACGTTTGCGCGCTGTACCACGAGGACCAGGCAATTTGTTGGCCGATAGCGATCGGCAGGCTGCTGTTACGCCGGCGGAACATTTGCTGCATCAGCAGCAGCAGAGGAAGATTGTCGGAGAGCAGAGTGCTGGCGTAAAACAGCGCGCTGTTGTGCGCCCGGATCCATACCGGGAGCAGCGGGGCGCGGTACCTGGTTGCCAGTTTGATAAAGCCAGAGTGCCATTTTTTATCGCGGATCCCCCGGCGCGTCAGGCGCGAGACTTCTCCCGCCGGGAAAAAGATCAGTACGCCGCCGTTCTGCAACTGGTGATCCATCTGTTGCAGCGCGGTTTTGGCGGTACGGCCGTTGATATTATCAACGGGAATAAACAGCGAGCTCAGCGGTTCAAGATGGGTTAACAGGCGGTTAGTCACCACTTTGACATCGCGGCGCACGCGGGAAACGGCATAGAGTAGCGCAAGGCCGTCAAGCGTGCCGGTGGGGTGGTTAGCGACGATCACCAGCGGACCGTGTTCAGGGATTTGTTCCAGATCGTGCGCCGGAATTGCGCAGCGGATATTGAGATGTTCAAGCACCTGTTCGACCGTATCAAGCCCTTTCAGGTGGCGATGGCGAGCGGCAAATTGTTGAAACTCCTCCTCATGGAGTAATTTTTTGAGTAGTTTTTTTTGCCAGGGGGCAGGCCTCGCCTGAGGCCACAGGTCGTCGAGTACATTGTCGAGACTAAACATAGCGCTTCCTCCTCCGTCCTGCCCAGACAGTAGAAGGTGCAGATGTCGCTCAGATTACAGTTGAGTGAAGATTTGGGACTGGCGCAAGTCCATTGCCCCGGGCTGCGGCTGGCGCCTGGCCCGGGTTACCGGAGCCCCGGTAAGCGTAGCGCCACCGGGGGAATGACAGGGAATTAACGCAGGATTTTCTTTTCAGCCAGATCGAGGGCGAAGTAGCTGAAGATCAGATCGGCACCGGCGCGCTTAATGGCGCCCAGGCTTTCCAGCACCACTTTTTCTTCGTCGATAGCGCCGGCCTGAGCGGCAAATTTGATCATCGCGTATTCGCCGCTCACCTGGTAGGCGCCGAGGGGCAGATCGCTGCGCTCGCGGATATCGCGCAGAATATCAAGATAGGCGCCGGCCGGTTTGACCATCAGGCAATCTGCGCCCTGGGCTTCATCCAGCAAGGATTCGCGAATGGCTTCACGGCGGTTCATCGGGCTCATCTGATAGGTTTTACGATCGCCTTTCAGCGCGGTACCGGCCGCTTCGCGGAACGGGCCATAGAATGAAGAGGCAAACTTGGTGGAGTAGGACATGATGGCTGTCCGGGTAAAACCGGCGGCGTCCAGCGCCTGGCGAATCGCCTGCACCTGACCATCCATTGCCGCAGAGGGGGCAATAAAATCGGCGCCCGCCGCAGCGGCAACCACCGCCTGTTTGCCAAGGTTCACCAGGGTAGCGTCGTTGTCGACGCCGTGATCGCATAATACGCCGCAGTGGCCGTGTGAGGTGTATTCACAGAAGCAGGTATCGGACATGACAATCATCTCCGGTACGGCATCCTTACTGATGCGTGACATACGCGCCACCAGGCCGTTCTCATTCCAGGCATCGCTGCCGGTCGCGTCGGTGTGGTGCGAAATACCGAAGGTCATCACCGAGCGGATACCGGCGTTGGCGATACGCTCGATTTCCCGCGCCAGGTATTTTTCCGGAATGCGCATCACGCCAGGCATGGCCTCGATGGCTTTGTAATCGTCGATTTCTTCTTCAACAAAGATCGGCAACACCAGGTCGTTCAAACTCAGTGTTGTCTCTTCAAACATGGCGCGCAGCGCAGCGGATTGACGCAAACGGCGGGGGCGAGTGATTAAATCTGTCATGGTTTGCCTGATTTTGTGAAATGAAAGAGCGCAGTATACCTGAGTTTGCGTACGGGTGTTTTACGAAAGTGGCTCAAAAGTGGCCCGTGCAAGGGACGGCGATAATGAGAGTGTGAATCTAATAGGTGTGATGAATTAAACATACTAGCAGGTGATATTTTTATTTTTTTTGCATGTGTTAACTATTGATGAATTTATTGACTTTTGAAAAACATTGAATCTTATTCCGATTTATTCATTGGGTTTTTGTTTTGGGGTTTAAATATTAATTTGTTGTATGGTATGCCTGCTTCTTTTTAATTAACTGAAATTATTTGTTTTTCTTTTTTAAACTACCGGCTTGTATCATGAGATTATTGTCCGGTTTCGGACTTTAGGTGAAGAATAATTGAACCTTTCTCTGGTGATACCGCATAATCGTTGTCGCGAAGCATAATAATATTCTTCTATGCATTAATAATTGATGGATCAACGATATTACGTCCCCGAGGAGGGATGACAAATGCACCCTTGGAAAAAGAAATTTGTAGTTTCACAATTAGCATTAGCCTGCACTTTGGCAGTCACCTCTCAGGCAAGTGCTTCTACTGATATTTCTGGAACCACCTATACAACATTTAAACATTATAATGACGCAGCCTATGCTGACGGCGTTTACTATAATGGTTATGTCGGCTGGAATAATTACGCGACTGATAGTATTTATAATGGTGATATTTATCCGGTAATTAATAAAGCTGTCGTCAATGGCGTGATCTCTACTTACTATCTGGATGATGGGCTTGCAACCAACACCAATAGCAATAGTCTGACCATTAAAGACAGCACAATTCATGGGATGATCACCTCTGAGTGCATGACTACCGTTTGTGTAGATCGCGATGCTACCGGTTATGTTTATGACCGTCTGGCGCTGACCGTTGATAACTCAACCATTGATGATAACTATGAACATTATACCTATAACGGTACGCATGCTGATGGCACCGTAGATACCCATATTGTTGACGTTTATGACCTTGGGACAGCTATTACGCTGGATCAAGAGGTGGATCTGGTTATCAAAAATAACTCCCATGTCGCGGGTATTGATCTGACTCAGGGTTATGAGTGGAGAGATACTGACGATAATACTGTCAGCACGGGCGTCGACAGCAGCGAAGTATTTCATAACGCAATCAATGTGATGGACTCTACCGTGACGTCAGGTTCATGGTCAGATGAAGGCACCTCTGGTTGGTTCGGTAACAACAATAATGCCAGCACTTATAGCGGTACCGGTTTTAATGCCGATGATATTGCGATCTCTGCCATCGCAAATCCGCATGCGGATAACGCGATGCAGACGACCGTTAACCTCACAAATTCTACCCTCATGGGCGATATCCTGTTTTCCAGTAATTTTGACGAGAATTTCTTCCCGAATGGTGCGGACAGCTATCGTGATACCGATTCTGCGGTAGATACTAACGGTCGGGATGGTACTGACCGTATGGATGTCACGTTAAATAACGGCAGTAAGTGGGTAGGGGCAGCGATGTCCATGCATCAAGTAGATTCCGATGGCGATGGCGTTTATGACAGCTTTGCTGTGGGTACTGAAGCAACTGCAACGCTGCTTGATATTACCGCGAATAGCCTCTGGCCATGGTCGACTTATGGTATCAATAACAGCGACACGGCCTATGATGAAAACGGCCATGTCATTGGCAACGAAGTCTACCAGAGTGGTCTGTTTAATGTGACGTTGAACGGCGGCTCGCGCTGGGATACTACCAAAACTTCTCTGATTGATACCTTGAGCATCAACGGTGGTTCTGTCGTGAGCGTAGCGGATTCCACCCTGGTTTCTGACACGATCTCTCTGACCGGCGGTTCTGCGCTGAAAATCAATGAAGATGGCCATGTAGCGACCAACGCACTGACCATTGATAATAGTAACGTAACGATTGCCGATGATGTCTCCGCTGGCTGGGGCGTGGATGATTCCGCACTGTATGCCAACACAATCAATATCACTAACAATGGTATGTTGGATATGGGCAATAGCACGGCGTACGCGCTGCAGGCCGATACGCTGAATCTGACCAGTGCGACGGATACACACGGGAATGTGCATTCTGGTGTGCTGAAAGTACATAGCAATAACTTCGTGCTGAATGCCGATCTCACGAACGATCGTACTAATGACACCACCAGGTCTAATTACGGCTACGGCACAATCGCGATGAACTCTGATGGTCATCTGACCGTGAATGGTAATGGTGACGCCGACACGTCTTTCGACCAGTCCGAAGTGGATAACGCAGGCGACAACGTTGCGGCCGCAACCGGCAATTACAAGGTTCGTATTGATAATGCGGATGGTAAGGGTTCTATTGCTGATTACAAAGGTAAAGAGCTGGTTTATGTTAACGACAAAAACAGCACTGCCACCTTTTCTGCGGCTAACAAAGCCGATCTCGGTGCTTACACCTACCAGGCTAAGCAGGAAGGCAACACCGTTGTTATGGAGCAGAGCCGGCTGACCGACTATGCGAACATGGCGCTGAGCATCCCGTCTGCCAACAGCAATATCTGGAATCTGCAGCAGGATACCGTGGCGACTCGCCTGACCCAGTCGCGTCATGGTCTGACCGATAACGGGGGGGCCTGGGGAAGCTACTTTGGCGGTAGCTTCAACGGTGACAACGGCACTATCAGCTACGATCAGAATGTTAACGGCGTCATGGTGGGTCTTGATAGCAAAATTGACGGTAACGATGCTAAGTGGATCGTCGGTGCTGCGGCGGGCTTTGTGAAAGGCGATCTGAGCGATCGTAGCGGTCAGGTGGATCAGGACAGCCAGACGGCTTACCTCTACACTTCAGCTCATTTTGCAAACAACTTTTTTCTTGACGGTTCTGTTAACTACTCTCACTTCAACAACGAACTGTCGGCCAACATGAGTAACGGTCAGTACGTTGACGGCAGTACCTCTTCAGATGCCTGGGGCTTTGGTCTGAAGCTGGGCTATGACGCGAAGTTGGGTCATGCTGGCTATGTGACGCCGTATGGCAGCATATCTGGTTTATTCCAGTCTGGTGACGACTATCGCCTGAGCAATGGCATGAAAGTGGGTGGTCAGTCTTACGACAGTATGCGCTATGAGCTGGGCGTTGATGCGGGTTATACCTTTACCTACGGTAATGATCAGGCGCTGACGCCTTACTTCAAACTGGCCTATGTGTATGACGATGCCAGCAATCACGCTGACGTAAACGGTGATTCGATCAATAACGGTACCGAAGGTTCTGCGGTTCGTGTTGGGCTGGGTACGCAGTTCAGTTTTACCCGCAACTTCAGCGCCTACTCGGATGTTAGCTATCTCGGCGGTGGTGATGTGGATCAAGACTGGGCCGCTAACGTGGGCGTTAAATATACCTGGTAAGATTATTTACAGTGAGAAAAACATTGTAGATATTTAATCGAAGACTATGCCCGTCAAGGATTTGACGGGCATTATTGTCAGGAACGAATCAATGTTATCGCTGAGTAAACCGCTTGATGCATTTGGTCAGCTAGATCCATACTTGTCCAGATATGGCACTCACTTCGAGTTTTGTCGTGAAAAACAGATTATATTTGTTAATGATATACATTGCGCCGAAACGGTTGTCATTCTGGAGGGCGTGATTTCTCTGCGTAGAAACGAAAATATACTCATTGGCATCGCCCAGGCTCCTTTTATTATCGGGTTGGCTGATGGCGTGATGAAAAATGAGATCCGATATCAATTAATGACGGAAGGGAAATGTAAGGGTTACCACCTTCCTTCTTCACAAGCGCTTAAAATAGTTGAACAGAATAATTTGTGGCGCGACGCATTCTGTTGGTTGGTATGGCATAGTCGTATTATGGAACAACGCGATTTACAATTGATTGGTCATAATTCCTATGAACAAATTCGGGCGACGTTACTGTCGATGATTGACTGGGATGAAAAATTGCGTTTTCGTATTGGAGTGATGAATTATATTCATCAAAAAACGCGTATTTCACGCTCTGTCGTTGCCGAAGTACTTGCCGCCCTGCGCAAGGGCGGATATATCGAGATGGATAAAGGCAAACTGGTTAGCATCAACCATTTGCCTTCAGATTATTAATTCGGTCGCGAGAATAAATCAGGACTCCGGGATTGACGCCGGCTGTCCGCCGCTGAGTTCGCTGACCAGATCGTTAATACCGTTGCTCATATTACTAAAGCGGGTCAGCGATGAACGGGTGACCACCACAAAAGCGCCGATATTGGCCTGCGGGTTCATGGCCATATAGGTAATGAATCCGCCGCCGCCGCCGGTCTTTTGAATAATCCCCGGTTGGCCATTTTTCGGCTTCATATAGACCCAGCCAAGACCCAGGGCGTCAGCTTTGCCCGGCACATCCATACCGATAACCCGTGTTAGCTGGTTACGTTGATAAATTAACGTCTGCATACGGTCAGCCTGCTGCCCGCGGGTGTAGAAATCGGAGGAAAGGAACTGCTGCATCCAGCGCATCATATCGCCCGGCGTCGAGTAGACGCCGCCGCTGCCGATCGCTGCCAGCGTATTGTTGCACGGGCTGGCGCCTTTCTCGGCGACCATCAGACGGCGGCACTGATCCGGTGAGGGTGTAAAGGTGGTGTCTTTCATACCCAGCGGCCGGGTGATTTGCTCTTCAAATAGCTGCGGATAGGGTTTCCCGGCAGCCGTAGAGAGGGCGTCTGCCAGCAGATCAAACGCGAGGTTGGAGTAGGCGGCCTGCGACCCCGGGGCTGCTTTCAGCGATGCTGTCGACAACCACGACCAGCGATCCTGGCGCGTTGGCCAGACGAAGACCGGACGATGCGGCGCACCACCGGGCTGTTCGCGCGGCAGCGCGCTGGTATGGGTCGCCAGGTTGACCAACGTAATCGGCGTGCCCTGATACGTCGGCACCCGGGCACCCGGCGGCGCGTATTTACTGAGCGGGTCGTTGAGCTTCACGACGCCCTGATCGAGCATTTTTACCAGCATCTCGCTGGTCATCAGTTTACTCAGCGAAGCAATGCGGATAACCGAATCCAGCTGCGGATGCTCATTGTTGCCCGGACGCGTTTCGCCAAAGCTGCGAAACACGCGCTGGTTGCCATCAATAACAACCAGCGCCATGCCGGTGGCACCGCTACCGTAATAGATATGGTTGGCGTAACGATCGACTACATTGGCGGCAAATTCCGGGTCAACGATCGGTTGAGCTGCCTGGACCGATGTCCATGACGCCGCACACAGCGCAGCAAAAATAAGCAGACTACGTTTCAACTGGGGTATCCATAATGATAAGAGGAGATATAGGGCATATTTATACTACGAAGCGCGGCTGAACGAAGTGGAATAACGACAATATTTAGCAGAAAAACGTAACCGTGCGTAAAAAGGACTTTTTTATGCTTTCGGATATCCGCTTTCCCCGGTGGGCGCGTATGATGAGCGTTTGATGTATCGGGTGACGAGAGAGAAATATGGCGGCTCAACGAGTGGTGATGGTAGTAGATATGCAAAATGGCGTCTTTGCGACGCCGCGTATTGAGCGCGAACGCTGCGTCGCGCATATTAACCGTCTGATTCGCGCCGCGGATCGCGTGATTTTTATTCAGCATGCCGAGGACGGCGGTCTGGAAGAAGGGGGCGAAGGCTTTGCGCTGCTGGCGGAGCTGGAACCCCCCGCAGACGCCCTCTATGTCACGAAAACCGCCTGCGATGCGTTCTATAAAACATGTCTTGAGCAGGTACTGAGCGAGCAGCAAATCCACCAGTTCGTGATTTGCGGCTGCGCGACCGATTACTGTGTCGATACCACCATCAAAAATGGTGCCAGCCGCGGCTATGCCATCACCGTGGCTGAGGATGCGCACACCACGGCGAACCGTCCGGCTGCGCAGGCCGCAACGCTGATTGACCACTACAACGATGTCTGGCGTACGCTAACCGTACCCGGAAATCCTGTCCGCGTGAAATCCGTAGAAACAATTCTGGCCGAATGGCAGACGAACTAAGCTGCTGATATTTGGTCTCATCATCCGACCGCCCTCCCCAGGCTGCTACAGTGATGCGGCGGGCGTCTTCGTGGTACACAGCATAGCCAGAACGATAAAGAAGTTAGCAGGAGTAGATGATGTTTAAATCTTTTTTCCCCAAACCGGGGCCGTTTTTTCTTTCTGCCTTTGTCTGGTCGCTGCTTGCAGTGATCTTTTGGCAGGCGGGCGGTGGCGACTGGCTGCTGCGTTTAACCGGGGCATCACAAAATGTTGCCATCAGCGCTGCGCGATTCTGGTCGCTGAACTATCTGGTGTTTTATGCCTACTACGTTTTCTGCGTGGGCGTTTTTGCGCTGTTTTGGTTTACCTACAGCCCGCACCGCTGGCAATACTGGTCAATTCTCGGCACCTCTTTGATCATCTTCGTCACCTGGTTTCTGGTGGAAGTTGGGGTGGCGATCAACGCCTGGTATGCGCCGTTCTACGATCTGATCCAGACCGCGCTGGCCACGCCGCACAAAGTCAGTATTAACCAGTTCTATCAGGAAATTGGCGTGTTCCTTGGCATTGCGGTGATCGCGGTGATTATTGGCGTGATGAACAACTTCTTCGTCAGCCACTACGTTTTCCGCTGGCGTACGGCGATGAACGAACACTATATGGCCCACTGGCATCACCTGCGCCACATCGAAGGTGCCGCTCAGCGTGTGCAGGAAGATACCATGCGCTTTGCCTCCACCCTTGAGGATATGGGCGTGAGTTTTATCAACGCCGTCATGACGCTGATTGCCTTCCTGCCGGTGCTGGTTACGTTGTCTGAACACGTGCCGGATCTGCCGATTGTGGGCCATCTGCCGTATGGCCTGGTGATTGCAGCGGTGGTGTGGTCCCTGATGGGGACCGGTTTGCTGGCGGTCGTGGGGATCAAACTGCCGGGGCTGGAATTTAAAAACCAGCGCGTGGAAGCGGCATATCGTAAAGAGCTGGTGTATGGCGAAGATGATGAATCCCGCGCCACGCCGCCGACGGTGCGCGAGCTGTTTAGCGCCGTTCGTCGCAACTATTTCCGCCTCTATTTCCACTACATGTATTTCAACATCGCCCGCATTCTTTATCTGCAGGTGGATAACGTTTTCGGTTTGTTCCTGCTGTTTCCGTCGATCGTTGCCGGTACGATTACGCTGGGCCTGATGACGCAGATTACCAACGTGTTCGGCCAGGTACGCGGCTCGTTCCAGTATCTGATTAGCTCGTGGACGACGCTGGTGGAACTGATGTCCATCTACAAACGTCTGCGTAGTTTTGAACGCGAACTTGATGGTAAAGAGCTGCAGCCCGTTACCCAGACGCTAAACTGATTACCGATCCCTACCCATAGCAGAGGCAGACTGAAGGATGATACAGAGACAAGGAAAGTGCAGGGCAGCCGCGGTACCACGTCGAGTTTCCTGCGCCCTGACGCTGCTGGCTGGGGGGGTTCTGAGCGCCTGTACCAGCAACACGGCGCCGGTACTCAAAGAGGGCGAAAAGCCCGTTGACGTTGCCGCCGTGGTCAGGCAAAAAATGCCCGCCAGCGTGAAGGACAGGGACGAATGGGCGCAGGCGATTGCCAAAACCTTCGAAAGTCAGAAGCTGGCGCCGACGGAAGAGAACGTCTGTTCGGTGCTGGCGGTCGCGCAGCAGGAGTCCAACTATCAATCCGATCCGGTGGTGCCGGGGCTGAGCAAAATCGCCTGGCAAGAGATAGACCGCCGGGCCGAGAAGATGCATATCCCGGTTTTCCTTGTGCATACGGCGCTGAAAATTCCGTCACCCAACGGCAAAAGCTACAGCGAGCGGCTGGACAACGTGAAAACGGAAAAGCAGCTTAGCGCCGTGTTTGACGATTTTATCGGCATGGTGCCTATGGGGCAGAAGTTATTCGGTTCACTCAACCCGGTGCATACCGGTGGCCCGATGCAGGTGAGCATTGCTTTTGCCGAACAGCATACCGATGGCTATCCGTGGAAAATCAACGGCACCGTGCGCCAGGAGGTGTTCAGCCTGCGCGGCGGCCTGTGGTTTGGTACCTGGCACCTGCTCAACTATCCGGCAAACTACAGCGTGCCGCTGTACCGTTTTGCTGACTTTAACGCGGGCTGGTACGCCAGCCGCAATGCTGCGTTTCAGAATGCCGTCAGTAAAGCGAGCGGCGTGAAGCTGGCGCTGGACGGTGATTTAATTCGTTATGATAGCGATGATGCAGGGACGACGGAGCTGGCGGTACGCCGTTTAGCCGGGAAGCTGGCGATGAGCGATGATGACATCCACCGACAGTTGAAAAAAGGCGACAGCCTGGCGTTTGAAAAAACCGAACTGTACCAGCAGGTTTTCCGTCTGGCGGATAAGAAAGCAGGCAAAGCGCTGCCGCGAGAGATACTGCCGGGGATTCAGCTTGAGAGCCCTAAAATTACGCGCAATCTGACCACAGCCTGGTTTGCGAAACGCGTTGATGAGCGGCGGGCCAGCTGTATGGCGCGCCGCTAGCGATTATCGCTCCAGCGCAGGATAAGCCCCAGCGTTCCGATCAACAGGCCGCCGAACAGGAAGGGGATCAGACCAAACAGGGTCCCCACCGCCAGCCCAATCTTAATTCGCGGCGAGCTGTTGTCCTGGATTTGCATCAGGTGCTCGAAAACGCCGGGGGCATGTACCAGCATACTTAACATCTGCGCGCCGGCCCAGAAACAGAACAGCACAAACAGGGCATAGGCAATATTGCTGCGGGTGATGGCGCTTCTTTTTTTAGCGGCAATAAGTGATTTTGAAAAGGCGAACTCAGCCATCTTACCCTCCGAACTTGACTGACCTGCTGGTTTTGCATCGCGGCATAGCGATTATTCTGGCAGCGGGAAGGGTTTCTCAATATCAGATTGCTGGTAATTTACGACCAGGAATATTCCTGTTTTCTGTCCGGCGCGGGGGCGGATCATTGTGCAGAACTTAGAGCGATATCCCAATGTGTGATAATTCTCCCCGGGGCTACAGACCGCGGATTCCGGCTGTGCGAAGATGCTTTTTTTGTTGTCGGAGGGGCTATGAAACTCACTGAAAAAATCCGCCGTGACTGGCATTACTACGCGTTTGCGCTGGGATTAATTTTTATTCTGAACGGCGTGGTGGGGCTGCTGGGCTTTGAAACGCAAGGCTGGCAATCCTATGCCGTCGGGCTGGTGACCTGGGTGATTAGCTTCTGGATTGCCGGAAAGATTATCCGCCGCCGTCAGACCGGGGTGGAGGAAGCCTAGGCCGCACGCGTTCTCCGTGGCGGGAAGATGGGCTGGGCTTGAGGCGCTGCGCCTCAGATAGCCCGGGTAAGGCGCCACGCGCCGTCACCCGGGGAAAGAGCATCAGTTCATGGATGTCTTCAGCGCGCGGTCTGCCGCATGGCGCTCCAGCGCCAGTTCAATCAGGCGGCTGATCAGGCTGGTGTAGTCCAGGCCGCTGGCCTGCCACAGCTTCGGATACATACTGATGTTGGTAAAGCCTGGCAGCGTATTGATTTCGTTAATGATAACCTCGTTGTCTTCCGTCAGGAAAACATCAACGCGCGCCATGCCGCTGCAGCCCAGCGTCTGGTAGGCCTGAATGGCAACATCGCGGATTTTATCGTTGATATCGCTGGCAATGGCCGCAGGAACCACCACTTTCGCCCCCTGATCGTCGATGTACTTGGTATCGTAGGCGTAGAATTCGCTGTTCAGGACGATTTCGCCGCAGGTACTGGCCTGAGGATGATCGTTCCCCAGCACCGCACACTCAATTTCCCGTCCTTTAATCCCTTGTTCCACCACCACTTTATGATCGAATTCAAAGGCCAGCGCGACCGCCTGCTGGTACTGCTCTTCGGTGTTGACTTTGCTGACGCCTACCGAAGACCCCTGGTTGGCCGGTTTGACAAACAGCGGCAGGCCGAGTTTGTCTTTCACCTGCGTAAAGCTGAACTGCTGGCGATTGGCGCGGGTCAGGGTGATGAACGGGGCAATCGCCAGTCCGGCATCACGCAGCAGGCGCTTGGTGACGTCTTTGTCCATGCAGGCGGCGGACCCGAGGACGTCGGAGCCGACGAAGGGCAGGTTAGCCATGCGCAGCATCCCCTGCAGCGAGCCGTCTTCCCCGAGGGTACCGTGGACAATCGGGAAAATCACATCGATGGCGGCCAGCGGTTGGCCGCTGTCGGCGTCGATCAGCTGCTGCGCGTCACGGCCGGGAATTTGCGCCAGCGTGACGTCGGAAGGACGCAGGGCAATACGGGCAGGATCCTGCGGGTTTAACAGATAGTTTCCGGCATCGTTGATATGCCAGAGTCCCTGTTTATCAATGCCGAGCAGAACGACATCAAAGCGTGTTTTATCAATTGCTTCAACGATATTTTTCGCCGATTGCAGCGACACTTCATGTTCTGCCGACTTACCGCCAAAAACGATCCCAACCCTCATCTTAGCCATTTCAACTTCCATCCTGATGACAACAAAGCACATAACATAGCATGTGCAATGCGCGCATGGCTGCCAGAATGTTGCTCCCGGAAAGCGGCAGGCTAAAAGCTGTTCGATTGCCATCCAGTGCACCCTGCAGGTCAGCAGAACGCGCTGAAGGGGCGGCGGTTGGTCCTGATAATCTTCGATAAAAAATTTAATCGAGCGATAAAACACTAAACTCGGGCTCAGCGCATCTCTGGTAATACGTCGATGAGTGGAAATTGCTAAGCTAGGTAATAATTCACAAAAAATTAATGAATACGTGTAGTTATGGAATCCTGGAAGGTCAATCTCATCTCCGTCTGGTTTGGTTGCTTTTTCACCGGCCTGGCGATCAGTCAAATTCTGCCTTTTTTGCCGCTTTATGTTTCCCAGCTCGGCGTGACGTCTCACGAGGCTTTATCGATGTGGTCGGGGCTGACGTTCAGCGTCACCTTCCTGGTGTCGGCTATTGTCTCCCCCATGTGGGGCAGTCTGGCCGATCGGAAAGGGCGCAAGCTGATGCTGCTGCGCGCCTCCCTGGGTATGGCGATTGCCATTCTGCTTCAGGCCTTCGCCACCAACGTCTGGCAGCTGTTTATCCTGCGTGCGGTGATGGGGTTGACCTCAGGCTATATTCCGAACGCGATGGCGCTGGTGGCCTCTCAGGTGCCACGGGAACGCAGCGGCTGGGCGCTCAGTACGCTATCGACGGCGCAAATCAGCGGAGTTATCGGCGGGCCGCTGCTGGGCGGCTTTCTGGCCGACCATGTTGGGCTGCGGGCGGTCTTTTTTATCACCGCGATTCTGCTGACGGTCAGTTTTCTCGTCACGCTATTTCTGATTAAAGAGGGTGTCCGGCCGCAGACCAGCAAGGCCGATCGCTTAAGCGGCAGGGAAGTGCTGGCGTCGCTACCTTATCCGGGACTGGTGATTAGCCTGTTTTTCACAACCCTGGTCATTCAACTGTGCAATGGCTCTATTGGTCCGATACTGGCGTTGTTTATCAAGTCAATGGCGCCGGACAGCAACAATATCGCCTTTCTCGCCGGGATGATTGCCGCCGTGCCCGGGGTTTCCGCGCTGATCTCCGCGCCGCGTTTAGGCAAACTTGGCGATCGCATCGGAACCTCGCGCATCTTGCTGGCCACCTTGTGCTGCGCGGTGGTAATGTTTTTCGCCATGTCGTTCGTCACCACCCCGCTGCAGCTGGGCGTCTTGCGTTTCCTGCTGGGCTTTGCCGATGGCGCAATGCTGCCGGCGGTACAGACTCTGCTGCTCAAATACAGCAGCGATAAGGTGACCGGGCGTATTTTCGGTTATAACCAGTCGTTTATGTACCTGGGAAATGTGGTCGGGCCGCTGATCGGCGCTTCGGTATCGGCAATGGCCGGTTTTCGCTGGGTCTTTATTGCCACCGCCGTTATCGTGCTGATTAACCTTTGGCAGCTGGCCGTGATGCTGCAACGCAGTCGCCGTACCGCCGCCTAGTGCCTGTCTCCCGGCATTTACGCCTGCGCGTAAATGCCGCGTTCAGATCTCTCCCTTCCGCCCATCGCCGGCAAATGTCGCACTGATCACAAATTGATCATTTCTCTTCTTTTCCCTCTTTAAAATACAACTGTTACGCGTATACAGTTACGCATAACAGCACATGGAAAAGAGTTTTTATGAAAAATTTATTTGATTTATCCGGCAAGCGCGCGCTGATCACCGGCTCCGCCAGAGGTATTGGCTATCTGCTGGCGGAAGGCCTGGCGGAGTATGGGGCCGAGATTATTATCAACGACCGCACGCAGCAGAAAGCGGACGCTGCGGCACAGGCGCTGTGTGCGCAGGGCTATCGTGCGACGGGCGTGGCTTTTGATGTCACCCGCAGCGCCGAGGTTGAGCAGGCCGTTGCGCGGATTGAGGCGCAGATCGGGGCGATTGATATTTTGATTAACAACGCCGGGATCCAGCGTCGTTATCCCTTCACCGAATTTCCTGAGGATGAGTGGGACCAGGTTATTGAGGTTAACCAGAAAGGGGTTTTCCTTGTTTCTCAGCAGGTGGCTAAATATATGATGAGGCGCCGTTCCGGGAAAATAATTAATATTTGTTCAATGCAGAGTGAATTAGGTCGTAAGACTATTACACCGTATGCCGCATCGAAAGGGGCGGTCAAAATGCTGACGCGTGGAATGTGTGTCGAGTTGGCCGAATATAATATTCAGGTTAATGGTATTGCGCCGGGTTATTTTGCCACAGAAATGACCGCGGCATTAGTTAACGATCGGGATTTTTCTGCCTGGCTCTATCAAAGAACCCCCGCCGCGCGCTGGGGAAAACCGGAAGAATTAATTGGCGCCGCGGTCTATCTGGCCTCCCCGGCGGCTAATTTTGTGAATGGACATCTGTTGTTTGTTGATGGCGGGATGCTTGCCGCCGTGTGAGTCGTGCGTCGCCTTTTAGCGGCCGCACTCCGGCCGCCAGAAAGCTGATGAAGATATAAAATAATGAACCCCGTTTGATTATGCACTTTATCTGAGGATGGCATATGCAAATGCTCGCGAAATTACCAGCGCGTCGCTGGTGGTATTTAATGCCGGTAATTTTTATTACCTATAGTCTGGCGTATCTCGATCGTGCGAATTATGGTTTCGCCGCCGCTGCCGGTATTGAAAGTGATTTAGGAATTACCAAAGGAACGGCATCGCTTATTGGTGCTCTCTTCTTCCTGGGCTATTTCTTTTTCCAGGTTCCCGGTGCCATGTACGCCGTAAAACGCAGCGTGCGAAAAATGATTTTCTTCAGCCTGGTATTATGGGGCTTTTGCGCGGCGGCCACCGGGTTTGTCAGCAATATTCCGATGTTAATGGTTATTCGCTTTACGCTCGGGATCGTCGAGGCGGCGGTGATGCCGGCGATGCTGATTTATATCAGCAACTGGTTTACCAAAACCGAGCGTTCACGCGCCAATACCTTCCTGATTCTTGGCAACCCGGTGACGGTATTGTGGATGTCGATTGTCTCCGGCTACCTGATTCAGTCCTGGGGCTGGCGGGAAATGTTTATTATCGAAGGCATTCCGGCGGTGCTATGGGCTATCTGCTGGTGGATTCTGGTGCGAGATAAACCGTCGGAGGTCTCCTGGCTGAATGCGCAGGAGAAACAGGTTCTGCAACAGGCGATGGATAGCGAACAGAGCCATATCAAACCGGTGCGCAACTATGGCGAGGCGCTGCGTTCACGCAACGTGATCATGCTGTGCGCTGTCCATGCGCTGTGGAGTATCGGGGTTTATGGTTTCATGATGTGGATGCCGTCGATTCTGAAAAATGCCGCGCAGATGGATATCGTCGCCGTCGGCTGGCTGGCGGCGGTTCCCTATCTGGCGGCGATTTGTCTGATGCTGACGGTCTCCTGGCTGTCGGATAAATTCCAGAATCGTAAACTGTTCATCTGGCCGCTGTTGCTGATTGCCGCCGTGGCGTTCTTCGGTTCCTGGATGATCGGCAATCAGTCTTTCTGGTTCTCCTACGGGCTGCTGGTTCTCGCCGCCGCCTGCATGTATGCGCCATATGGCCCCTTCTTCGCGCTGATCCCGGAGCTGCTGCCGCGCAACGTATCGGGGGTGTCGATGGGGTTAATTAATAGCTTCGGCGCGCTCGGTGCTTTCCTTGGCGCCTGGCTGGTGGGCTACCTCAATGGCATCATGGGCGGGCCTGGCGCGTCGTACACCTTTATGGCCATCGCGCTGCTGGCATCGGTGGTGCTGATGTACAACGTGCGGGCCAACGACGATCGAACTTCTGCGCTGATGACGACAAAAAAGCTTGCGGGTTAACAGAATCGAAGCGGCTGTGGTAAGGTTCTCTGCGAGCATATGAGTCGTTTGTCGCAGAGAACCCGATGAAAAACAACCGGATGACATTACAGGATATCGCGAACCTGGCCGGACTTAATAAAATGACGGTCAGCCGTTATTTACGAGACCCGGGCCAGGTATCGCAGCGTAGCCGTGAATTGATCGCTAAGGTCATGGAAGAGAACAACTATATTCCTAACCGGGCGCCGGAAATCCTGCTCAATGCTCGCAGTAAAACCATCGGCGTGCTGATTCCCTCCTTTCGCAACCAGATATTCGCCGATGTGCTCGCCGGTATTGAATCCGTCACTTCCGCCCACCAGTATCAGACCCTGATCGCCAATTACGGCTACGATCCGCAGCGTGAAGAGCGCGAAGTGCTCAATTTGCTCTCCTACAATATCGATGGGCTGATTCTAACCGGTAAGCAGCACACTGACCGCATGATCCAGTATGTCCGCGCTAGCGGCATCCCGGTAGCGGAGCTGATGGACATCGGCGGGCAGCCGCTCGATATCCAGGTGGGGTTTGATAACGAGAAAGCCGGCTGGGATATGGCTCATGCGTTTCTCGAAAGCGGCAAACGAAAAATCGCCTTTTTTGGTTCGATGGACGATCCCCGCGATCTGAGTCGTTTCCGTGGGACTGAACAGGCGGTGGCGGCCTGTGGCCTGAAGGCGTATCACATCACGCCGCGTACCATCTCCTCGGTGGCGCTGGGCCGTCAGATGTTCCTGCAAATGCAGCAATCGCACCCGGATATTGACGCGATTTTTTGTACCAATGACGATCTGGCAGTCGGCGTGCTGCTGGAGTGTCAGGCGCAGGGGATTGCGGTGCCGCAGGAGATAGCGATTGCTGGCTTCCACGGGCTGGAAATTGGTCGCGCGCGGCTGCAAAAAATCGCCAGCGTCATTACTCCTCGTTATGACATCGGTAAAACGGCGAGTGAAATCCTGATTGCCCGTCTGGCGGGGAAAGATGCGCCAGATAGCGTGAATTTGGCCTATCAGATATATTATGGCGATACGTTATAATTATTACCGGAATAGCAATATTCTTTTTTATTATTATCTATTGAATTTAGTTATGAAAAGTATTGTTCTCACCTTGAGTTTATTCCTGGTGGCGATCGTCGAATGAGCAAAACGTTTCGCTTATTATATTGCGAGACAAACAATCATTTTTAAAAAATAATACTGGTATCCGAAGGCGAATGTATGACATAACTAGCAAATAATGGAACCCGCATAAGGATACAGTGCTGTGAAGAATCTTATTGCTGAACTACTGGTAAACCTGGCGCAAAAGGAGGAAGAAGCAAAGGAACTGACGGTGCAGGTTGAGGCGCTGGAAGTTGTCGTGACGGCGCTGCTCCGCCATATGGCGCAGGATGCGCAGCAGGCATTAATTAACGATATTGAGCACGCTATTGAGCAGGCAAGCCCCGGTCCGCTGGTGGACGATCGCGATGCTCAGCTGTTGCAGCAATATATAAAAAAGCTGTTGCGGCATCCGCGTAGTTAGTTCTTTTGACAGGACATGGATGCTGTCATTTTACTGTCATCTCGCTTTTATAAAGTCTCCCTCGTTTTGTTTTTTAAGTATTTTTACATGGAGACGACAAAAGTGAAATTAAATGCCCTCGTTATTGCCCTGTTACCTCTGCTGGGCTCCCCGGTTATTCATGCAGAAACCACGGCTGCCCCGGTTCTGGAAAATCGTGCCGCTCAGGGCGATATCACGACGCCCGGCGGCGCGCGCCGTTTAAGCGGCGATCAAACTGCCGCGCTGCAGGCCTCGTTAATCAACAAACCCGCAAAAAATATTATTTTGCTGATTGGCGACGGGATGGGCGATTCTGAAATTACGGCGGCGCGCAATTATGCCGAAGGCGCCGGCGGTTTCTTTAAGGGCATTGATGCGCTGCCGCTGACCGGTCAGTACACGCATTATTCTCTGGATAAGAAAACCGGCAAACCGGATTACGTCACCGATTCCGCCGCGTCCGCTACCGCCTGGACGACCGGCGTAAAAAGCTATAACGGCGCGCTGGGGGTCGATATTCATGAAAAAGATCATCAGACCATCCTCGAGCTGGCGAAGGCCGCAGGGTTTGCCACTGGCAACGTCTCCACGGCAGAACTGCAGGATGCCACGCCAGCGGCGCTGGTTGCACATGTGACTTCGCGTAAATGCTACGGCCCGAGCGTCACCAGCGAAAAATGTCCCGGCAACGCGCTGGAAAAGGGCGGTAAAGGCTCAATTACCGAGCAGCTGCTGAATGCCCGCGCGGACGTGACCTTAGGCGGCGGGGCAAAAACGTTCGCCGAAACCGCGACGGCCGGCGAATGGCAGGGCAAAACGCTGCATGAACAGGCCATTGCCCGCGGCTACCAGATTGTCACCGATGCCAGCTCGCTGGCCGCGGTCAGCGAAGCCAACCAGGGCAAACCGCTGCTGGGCCTTTTCGCCGACGGCAACATGCCGGTACGCTGGGAAGGGCCGAAAGCCTCTTACCACGGGAATATTGATAAGCCGGCGATAACCTGCACTCCGAACAGCAAACGTGACGCTTCCGTTCCGACGCTGGCGCAGATGACCGAGAAAGCGATCGGTCTTCTGAGCAGCAACGAGAAAGGATTCTTCCTGCAGGTTGAGGGCGCCTCTATCGATAAACAGGATCATGCGGCGAACCCGTGCGGTCAGATTGGCGAAACCGTCGACCTTGATGAAGCGGTACAAAAAGCGCTGGAGTTTGCCAAAAAAGAGGGTAACACGCTGGTCGTTGTCACCGCTGACCACGCGCACTCCAGCCAGATTATTCCGGCCGATTCCAAAGCTCCGGGCCTGACTCAGGCGCTGACGACCAAAGACGGCTCGGTGATGGTCATGAGCTACGGCAACTCGGAAGAGGAGTCGATGGAACATACCGGCACGCAGCTGCGCATTGCCGCCTACGGTCCGCATGCCGCAAACGTGGTGGGGTTAACCGATCAGACCGATCTGTTCTACACCATGAAAGCCGCGCTGGGTCTGAAATAAGCCGCTGCCGATGGCGAATTGTGGTCATCGGCTGGTTTTTTTCCCATCAGCGACCAGACTTACAGAGATTGACTGACAAAAGGATGGTGTGATGAAAATAACATTGTTGGTAACCCTGCTTTTTGGTCTTATCTTTGTGACGGCGGTGAATGCCGCGGAAAAAACGCCCACGCCCCAGCAGCAAAAAATGACGACCTGCAACAAAGAGGCCTCGTCGAAAACGCTGAAAGGGGACGAGCGTAAAGCGTTTATGAGTCAGTGCCTCAAGAAAGATGCGCCGGCGCCGGAAAGTAAGGGGCTGACGCCTCAGCAGCAAAAAATGCGCGAGTGCAACGCTCAGGCGACCCAGCAGTCTCTGAAAGGGGACGATCGTAATAAGTTTATGAGCGCCTGCCTGAAGAAACAGGGATAAGCGTGCCTCTGTCGAAGCAGACGGCGTAAAAACGGGTGAGGAGACTCCTCACCCGATATCAACATGAGGCGGGGATCAGGAGCGGCTGAGCTTCTCTGATTTTTCCATGCATTTGACCATGGCCTCGATGACCGCAGAGCGGAACCCTTTCTCTTCCAGTACCCGCACGGCTTCGATGGTGGTGCCGCCTGGCGAGCAGACCATATCTTTCAGCGTCCCCGGATGTTCCCCGCTTTCCAGAACCATCTTTGCCGACCCCATCACCGCCTGAGCGGCAAATTTGTAGGCCTGAGCGCGTGGCATACCGCCGAGAACGGCAGCGTCCGCCATCGCTTCAATAAACATGAAGACGTAGGCCGGCGCGGAACCGCTCACGCCCACCACCGGGTGGATCATCGGCTCAGCGATAATTTCAGCCTGGCCGAAGCAGCGGAAAATCGTCAGCGTTTCGGCGACCTCTTCGCTGGTCACCAGCGCGTTAGGCGTCACTGAGGTCATCCCGGCGTTAACCAGCGACGGGGTGTTCGGCATCGCGCGGACGATCTTGCGATCGTGGCCCAGCGCCCGTGCCAGCTGATCGAGGGTGACGCCAGCGGCAATTGAGATAACCAGCGAGTCTTTATTCAGGCTGGAGGCGACTTCGCTGAGCACTTTAATCATGATCCCCGGCTTGACCGCGCCGAAAATGATATCGGCGACCTGAGCGACTTCCTGTGCGCTCTGCGCGGCATTGATGCCGTACTGGTCGTGCAGGGCCGCCACTTTGTCCGGCGACGGGGTGTAGACCCAAATTTGCCCAGGCTGCACCTGTCCGCTGGCGATCAGACCGCCCAGAATGGCCTTACCCATATTCCCGCAGCCGATAAAGCCAATTTTCTTCTCCATCACCGTTCCCCTTTGCTTATTTTGTCGTGAGTTCTCTAGCTTATCACTCCAGCGCTTCCCCGGGGGACAAAAGCAGGTGACAATGATGGCTCCCTTTTTCGTCGACAGGAGCCGGAATGGCTATTTGGGTTGATGCGGACGCGTGTCCGAACGTCATTAAAGAGATTTTATTCCGCGCCGCCGAGCGTACGCAGACCTCGCTGACGCTGGTTGCCAACCAGCCGCTGCGGGTGCCGCCATCGCGGGTGATCCGCACGCTGCGCGTGCCGCAGGGGTTTGATGTGGCCGATAACGAAATTGTCCGCCTCTGTGAACCGGGCGACCTGGTGATTACCGCCGATATTCCGCTGGCGGCGGAAGTTCTGGCCAAGGGCGCTGCAGCCTTAAATCCGCGCGGCGAGCGCTACAGCGATGCGACCATTCGCGAACGTCTGACGATGCGTGATTTTATGGAAACGATGCGGGCCAGCGGCGTACAAACCGGCGGCCCGGATAGTTTGTCGCAGCGCGATCGGCAACAATTCGCCGCCGCGCTGGAGAAGTGGCTGTCAGAGACAAAACGCCCGCAGGGTTAAACCCAGCTGTCGTCATCGCCGCCGAAATCGTCGTCGTTACCCATACCCGCGTCGAAGTCAGAGTTCCAGGTGTTGTTATCCGCGAGGAACTGATTATCGTCCTGACGGAACGGATCGTCCGCGGCGGACAGTTCCTGCGTCTGGTTAAGGTCAGGCTGCGGTTTTTCTTCAATAATATTGACGATTTCCTGCGGATGCGAGCCGCTGAACATATTGGTCAGCATGTTGCCCAGCACCACGCCGCCTGCCACACCTGCCGCCGTTTGTAGCGCGCCGGCCATAAAGCCGCCGCTGCTGCGCGCCGCCTGCGGCGCATAGTTTTGCTGCGGCATTTGCGGCGCATACTGCGGTTGCGCGCTGGCCTGAGGGCGGCCATATTGTTCGGCCCCAGGAATGGGGTCGGAGCCGCGGCTCTGACCGCCGCCAAACAAGCCGGAGAGGAACCCGCCGCTGCTCGGTTTTGCCGCCTGTAGTTGCGTCACCTGGCTTTCCAGCGCCTGGATACGATCGTTGAGCTGCTTGATGGCGGCTTCCTGGATCAGTATCGTTTGCGCCATGTAATAGGGCGCGGCGGGCTGCTCTTTCATGTGTTGCGCAATCCGCTCCTCGGCGCTGGCATCGCGCGAAGCGCTCTGCGTCCCGGCCTCTTTCAGGCGGGAAAACAGTCCATCAATAAGGCGTTGTTCTTCAGATTGCATGGTACTTTCCTCTGTCATACTGGTCGTTTAGCGTCAGAGTGCGACTGAACGCGCCATGTTGTAAATATGTTGATGCGTAAAGCTATGCATAAATGTGTTACCGTTTACGCCAGCCAGCGGCTGAAAAATAACCTTTTTGAATAAGTAAATCTGGAATAACACTTAATGCAATGATAGGTTTACGCGATAAATCCTTTTGCCATCTGTGGTGAACAGGTTTTGTTAGAGCGATGTAACGTTTGTTTTACGATCATTGCCGGCGATTTTGCCGGTGCCATTGCTTACTCTTCGTATTCATTTTCCCGCGATATGCGGAACCAGGGGGTCTTCGGTAATGACATTGCCAATCTTTCTCATCGGGCCGCGCGGCTGCGGTAAAACGACAATCGGCCATGCGCTGGCGCGGGCGCGTCATTACCAGTTCACCGATACCGATCATGCGCTGCAGGAGCGCGAGCAGCGTACGGTCGCGACTATTGTTGAGCAGGAGGGCTGGGCGCGTTTTCGTGAGCTGGAATCAGAGGCGCTGAAAGCGGCCACGCGGCCGGAAACGGTGGTTGCGACCGGCGGCGGCATTATTCTGGCTGAAGTTAACCGCCAGTTCATGCGCGAAAACGGCGTGGTGATTTACCTGCAGGTGCCGGTTTCGGCGCTGATCGCCCGCCTTGAAGCGTATCCGAAAACCGAGCAGCGGCCGACGCTGACCGGCAAACCGGTACGCGATGAAGTCGGCGAAGTGCTGGCGCAGCGGGAAGCGCTGTATCGCGCAACCGCGCATCATATTATCGATGCCACCGCGACGCCGGATGACGTCGTCGGACAAATTCTGGCGACGTTGCAGAATGTCTCTGCGCCGCAAGAGGCTCAATGCGCCGAGACCGCAAGGGAGTAGGGGGAGCCGGCCGCGCGGCGAGTTAAGACTTTACTGACGGTAAACGATGCAGGGGCCCCTATACTTAATAGCTCTGATCGCCGAAGAAGGAAGAGCTATGCCAACCCAACCTCCATATCCGAGAGAAGCGCGTATCGTTGCCGTTGCGAAAGGGCCCGCAGGTCAGGGGGAGACCTGGTATCAGCTGCGTGCCGATTTCCCGACGCCCGATTCACTGATCAGTGAACACCCCACCGAGCAGGAAGCGCTGGACGCGAAACAGCGCTACGAAGACCCGGATAAATCATAATCTCGCCCGCCCGGAATTCTCTTTACGCAGAGTAATACCGGGCCTCCATCACATTTTTAATTCATCAGCCCTGCTGATGATTCCCTAAGGTACGGATTTTTCAGGCACGCGCCTGAGGTCACATCAATCTTTACATTCAACGGCGGCGGTAAGCTGCTACGCTTCTGGACGGTTGATTTTTAGTCAACAGGGGGGCGAAGTGGTGTGCAGTAAGCCTGTGCTGAAGCAGTGGTAGTGAAAAGGTACGTGATATGAGTACAACGATGGCAATTTTAACCGTTGGCGTGGTACCGGTGGCTGAAGTTTTGCCGCTTTTAACCGAACATATCAGGGAAGAGCAGATCACTCATATTAGCCTGTTAGGCAAAATGACGCGTGAAGACGTTATGGAAGATTATGCTGTTGATTCCGGCGATGAATGCCTGCTGACGTTATTGAATGACAACCAGCCGGCCGAGGTTTCGCGCCAGAAGGTCGAGCGTGATTTAAAGCATATTATCGCGATGCTCGACAGGCAAGAATATGATGTCATTCTGTTTTTGAGTTCCGAAATGCTCAGCGGCCTCACGGCGCGCAATGCCATTTTACTGGAGCCGCAGCGGATTATTCCGCCGCTGGTGGCGTCGATTGTTGACGGTCATCAGGTCGGGGTTATCGTTCCCGTTGAGGAGGTGCTGCCCATGCAGCGGCAAAAGTGGCTTTCGTTAGATAACGCGCCTTACTATGCGTTAGCCAACCCGATAAGCGGCAGCGATAGTGATTTATTGAGCGCCGGACGGGCGCTGCTGGAGCAGGGCGCCGATGTGCTGGTGCTGGACTGCCTGGGTTACCACCAGCATCATCGCGACGTATTGCAAAAAGCGCTGGATGTGCCGGTTCTGCTGTCAAATGTGCTGGTTTCCCGGTTGGCTGCAGAACTATTAGTTTAACATGGTCCGATAGATTAATTTTGCGTGACAGGGGCAAGGAGCGCCCCCTATATTGAGGCTTCAACAAAAGATCATAAGGGCTTGTTTATGCTTCAAAGCAATGAATACTTCGACGGAAAAGTGAAATCGATTGGCTTCACCAGCAGCAGCACCGGTCGCGCGAGCGTCGGGGTGATGGCAGAAGGGGAATATACCTTTGGTACCGCGCAGCCGGAAGAGATGACGGTGGTGAGCGGTGCGCTGAATGTGCTGCTGCCGGGGGAAACCGAGTGGAAAGTGTATGCCGCCGGTGAAGTGTTCAATGTCCCAGGCAACAGCGAGTTTCATCTGCAGGTGGCTGAGCCAACCTCTTATCTGTGCCGCTATCTGTGATTCATCGCCTTCCTGCTGCGGCAGGAAGGCATGTTGCCCGCTTTGTCGGGCGCACCCGGCGCTGATTAGCGCTGTGCTTCTCCGCCCAGAGCTTCCACCAGATTCTGAATCAATGCCGCCAGTTCGCCGGTCATCAGAATAAAGTCGGCGTCAAAACGCTGAGCGAAATCTTCCCGGTCAATATCTTCATTCTGGTCACGCAGTTCGTCGCAGAATTTCAGACGTTTGATTGAACCATCATCGCACATCAGGAACTGAATACGCTGCTGCCAGTCGAGCGCCAGTTTGGTGACGACTTTCCCGGCTTCAATATGCACGGCGATTTCATCGCTGACCAGATCCTGTTTCTTCGCCCGAATGACGCCGCCGTCTTCAAGCATGGCTTTCAGTTCGGCTTCATCCAGCAGCTGGAAACCTTGAGCAACGGTCCCGGAGCGGACCCATTCGGTCAACGTCAGCTCGATCGGGTTTTCCAGCGCCAGCGGAACGACCGGCAGAGAACCTAAGGTTTTACGCAGCAGCGCCAGCGTATCTTCCGCTTTCTTGGCGCTGGCGCAGTCGACCATGATCAGCCCGTTGACGGTGTCGATCCACATCATTGTCTGGCTGAAACGGCTGAAGGCGCGCGGCAGCAGCGAGTGCAGCACTTCGTCTTTCAGCGAATCTTTCTCGGTTTTTTTCAGCTTACGGCCCTGATCGGCTTCCAGCTTGAGGATCTTCGCCTCCAGCGCCTGTTTGATCACCGGTGACGGCAGGATCTTCTCTTCTTTGCGTGCGCAGATCACGATCTGGCCATTTGCGGTATGCGTCAGCGCATCGCTGTGCGAACCCATCGGCGATACCCAGCCGGTCTTCGCCATATCCTGGCTACCACAAGGGGTAAATGTCAGCCCGGCCAGCTGTTTTTCCATCTCCTCGGCACGCAATGAAATCTCGCGGCTGAGACGGTAAACCATTAAATTTTTGAACCACAGCATGATAATTTCCACGGCGTTGTCGTTAAATCCAGCGGGCATGATAGCGAATTGTCGCTATGCTTGCATTGTTAATCGGGGAGAGGAGCTTACAGTGCGTATTGGTATTGATCTGGGCGGCACAAAAACAGAAGTCATTGCTCTGAGTGACCAGGGAGAGCAGTTATTTCGCCACCGTTTGCCGACTCCACGAGAGGATTACCGGCAAACGATAGAGAATATCGCGACGCTGGTCGGGATGGCGGAGCAGGCCACCGGGCAGCGCGGCAGCGTTGGCGTCGGGATCCCGGGGTCGATTTCACCCTATACAGGGGTAGTGAAAAATGCCAATTCTACCTGGCTCAACGGTCAGCCGTTTGATAACGATCTGAGCCAGCGCTTAAATCGCGAAGTACGCCTGGCGAATGATGCCAACTGCCTGGCGGTTTCCGAAGCGGTAGATGGCGCCGCCGCCGGGGCGCAGACCGTGTTTGCGGTGATTATCGGCACCGGATGCGGCGCGGGAGTGGCGATAAATGGCCGTTCCCACATTGGCGGCAACGGTACCGCCGGGGAGTGGGGGCATAACCCGCTACCGTGGATGGATGAGGATGAACTGCGCTATCGCGCCGAAGTGCCGTGCTATTGCGGTAAGCAGGGATGTATCGAAACCTTTATCTCCGGTACCGGTTTTGCCACGGATTACCAGCGTCTGAGCGGCCAGTCGCTAACGGGCAATGCGATTATGCAGCGGGTTGGCGAGCAGGATCCGTTGGCCGAACAGGCGCTGAAGCGTTACGAGATGCGTCTGGCGAAGTCGCTGGCCCACGTGGTCAATATCCTCGATCCGGATGTGATAGTCCTCGGCGGCGGCATGAGCAACGTTGAACGCCTCTACCAGACGGTGCCTGAGCTGGTGAAACCATGGGTATTCGGCGGGGAGTGCGAGACGCCGATTCGAAAAGCCGTACACGGCGACTCCAGCGGCGTGCGCGGCGCGGCCTGGCTGTGGCCGCTGTAAAGCAGCGTGACCCCGTTGCCCTGCTCGGCAGGTGCAACGGGGGGAATTACAGAACGGGGATCTCGTCGAGGCGATAATAAATCGGCAGCCCCCTTTTTTTCCCTTCCTCGACATCAAGATCGGCACCCCGGGACTCCCCCGGTATACGCAAAATCGCGTCGCAGCGGCTAATCAAACGATGCGCGACGGGATATAAAAACTCTTCGCTGATCGGATCGCCTGTTTCTTTTGAACCTGCGGCTTTGGCAATAGGTAAAGCGAGCCACTCGCCAATAACAGGAATATGCCCTTTACGATAAATACTCAGCGCAACCTGTGCCATGGCGTCCAGGTTGGCAGCAATCAGTTCCGGGTGATTATTGGTACCGCTGCGGACGGGGCCCGCAACCAGAATAAGACAACTTTTCATCTCTAAGACCTTCTTAATATATGAGCGGGAAGACGGGAAACCCGATGGATATCCGGAAAGGCGCTTTTACCTGGCGCGTACCTGTCGGGTATGTTGACCTTCGCGTTTGTGCACGAATGACGGTGTTAATCGATTTTTCCGCTTTTTGGTGCCTGAAACGTCATGTCTATGCCTGTTTATTCTCATTAAGGAAAGATAAATGAAATTAACATGCATATTCGTGCATTATCAAGATAATTCGTGAAGTGGCGGCAGGAATAATGCGCCGGGGGAAATACGACCTTTCCCCTAAGGGAAAGGTCTTCAGCGGAGGAATCGCCGGGGGTTACTCGACGGAAAACATTTTATCCAGCCGGCTGTAGCCAAGGCCGTTGATTTTCTTAACTTTGATCTGCACCGGAATCCGCTCTTTCATTGCTTCAACGTGGCTTATCACGCCGATCACCTTACCGCTGGCATTCAGGGCGTCGAGCGCATCCAGCGCAGTATCGAGCGTTTCGCTATCGAGCGTGCCGAACCCTTCATCAAGAAACAGCGAATCGATGCGCGTTTTGTGGCTCACCAGATCGGACAGCGCCAGCGCCAGCGCCAGGCTGACAAGGAAGCTTTCACCGCCGGAGAGGGTTCGGGTATCGCGTACCGCATCCGCCTGCCAGGTATCAACCACTTCCAGCTCCAGTGCTTCGCTGGCCTTGCGCTGAAGCTGGTAGCGCCCGTGCAGGCGATTGAGCTGATGGTTCGCCAGCCAGACCAGGTTATCCAGCGTTAGCCCCTGGGCGAATTTACGGAACTTATCGCCCTCTTTAGAACCGATCAGCGCATTAAGCCATGCCCAGTCCTCGAGCTGCTGCCCGGCCAGCGCGATCTCCTGATGCAATGTCTGCTGGCGTTGCTGGTTCCCGGCGTTCTGTTTCAGCTGTTGGCGGATCTCTCCCTGGCGGGCGCTGTTTTCCCGCAGCTGCGGCGCCAGCTGGAGCAGACGGGCCTGGACCTGCTCCAGCGGTTGGGTGAGGTCGACGTCTGCCGGCGGTTGCTGCTGATGCCGGGCAAGCGCATCGCGGGCGCGCAGCGCCAGGGCGTTATTTTGCTGTACCGCATTTTCCAGCGTCTGTTTAAGCCGCTCCAGCCGCTGGCGCGTCTCTTCGTCGAGCATGGCAGCGAGAAAGGCCTGCTGGTCGGCAAACGGGCTGCTGGAGAGTGCGGCAGCGAACCGGGTTTGCGTCTCCCGCAGCGCTTCCTGCTGCTGGCTCTCCTGCTGGCTCAGCGTCCGCCACTGGCTTTGCAATGCCAAACAGTCGTCGTGCACCTGACGCCAGCCCGTCAGCGGCGCCGGATCGGCTATCTCGTCCGTTGGCGGAAGGGACTCCGGCTCTGTCTGCGGAAGCGTATCCAGCAGCGGCGTCAGCTGTTGAAGCTGCTCCTGAAGCGCAACAAATTGGTTCTGTTTTTCCTGCCACAGGCGGCTCTCTGCTTCCCGCTGCGCCAGCCACTCCGCCGTCCGATCGGCCTGCGGAACGCTGAGCGCGAAGGGCGAGAGTTCCGCCTCCAGCTGCGCGCGCCGTTGTTCCTGCTCCTGCTGGAGCTGCCTGAGCTGTTGCTCGCCCGCCTGCTGCTGGGCCTGCCAGGCCAGTCGCTGCTGGTGCTGATACAGCTGCTGTTCGCTCTCCTGCTGGGCCGCCAGCCAGCCGGGAATATCATCCTGCGGCTGCAGTTCGCAATGGAGTCCGCTGATGGTTGTCTGCCATTGCGAGGTGAGCGCTTGCTCCTGCTGGAGGAGTGAGTCCAGCTCTTCTTTCTCTTTAACCTGTTGTTTAAGCAGTGCCTCAAGCTGACCGCGTAGCTGGGCGCCTTCTTCCGTCAGCTGTTTGACTTCACGCTCCAGACTATCCCGGCGGGCCTGATTCACGCCGGGTTCCAGCGCCCGGTATTGCGCGACCGCCGGGTGTTCGCTGGAACCGCACAGTGGACAAGGGCTCCCGGGCTGCAGGCGAGCGCGCTCTTCCTCCAGCCCGACAATGCGCGCTTCCAGCTCACAAATAGCCTTCACATCGCTGAATTGCTGATGTTTTTCTTTGTATGCCAGCCGGCGCTGGGCCAGGGTTGTTTCCAGCTTTTCCTGCTCCTCGCGGCGGGCCTGCTCCGCGGTTTGCAACTGCTGCTGACGCTGACGAAGCGGCAACAGTCGACTGTGCAGCGTCGAAAGCTGCTGGCGCAGCGGGCGAGCGGCGGCGTGCTGCGCCAGGCTGGCGGTAACCTGGTCGGCATCCAGCGTCAGCGCCGCAGGCGGCAGCTCCGAAAGCTTGCGAGTGGTTTCCGCCAGGCTCTGCTGCACGGCGTTCTGCTGTTGGGCATCGCGCGCCTGCTGCTGGAAGACGGCCCGCCAGCCCGCCAGCGAGTTTCCCCACTGGCGATAGCTATCGTGTTCTTTAAGCCACAGGTTGAGGGCGTGATGGGCATCCTGTAAGCGCGTCATCTGCCGGCTGGCGGCAAGGCGAATCCCGGCGCGCAGCCGCAGCCTGTCCTGTAAGCGAGTATTCACTTCCTCCACCTGGCGGTGGGTTTGCGCCAGCTCGGCGCTTTGCTCCTGCTGCCGGGTCCACAGCGGACGCAGCTGCTCTGCCGGCTGCGCGTTGAGCAGCGCAGCGAGCTGCGGCTGGGCCTGCTCCAGCGCCTGCTGCGCCTCCTGTAGCCGGATCTGCGACTGCGAGGCTTCCGCGCTGAGCTCCTGCTGGCGCAGCAGCCACTGCTGCGTCGCCTGCAGGCGGGTTTGCTCAGCGAGCTGTAGACGCTCTTCATCAGTAAGTGCTTGCAAACTTTGCTGTAATGCCTGCTGTTGCTCATCGCTCAGCAGCAGAACGCCGGACGCCTGGGCCTGAAGTTTCTCCAGTTCATTGCGGGCAAGTTTATGCTTTTCAAACACCTGTGCTGAAATTTGACCGTAGATTTCGGTGCCGGTCAGCTCTTCCAGCAGCTCAGCGCGTTCTTTCGGTTTGGCATTGAGGAACGCGGCGAACTGGCCTTGCGAAAGCAGCATTGAGCGGGTAAAGCGACCGTAATCCAGTCCGGTGAGCGAAGCGGTAAGTTCGAGCTTATCTTTGACTTTATCGGCGAGGATCTGCCCATCGTCGCAGCGCGCCAGCTCAACGCGCGGGGCCTGCAGGTTGCCCTCCGGCTGATTGCGGGCGCGGTTCTGGCTCCAGAAGGCGCGATAGGCGGTCCCTTTGACCTCAAATTCCACTTCCGCCAGACATTCGGCGGTATCGCGGGTCATCAGATCGTTTTGCGATTGCGAGACGCTGCTCAGACGCGGCGTTTCGTGATACAGCGCGAGGCAGATAGCGTCCAGCAGAGTGGTTTTCCCGGCGCCGGTGGGGCCGGTGATGGCAAACAGCCCGTTGCTGGCGAACGGTTCTGCGGTGAAGTCGATTTTCCATTCGCCTTTTAACGAGTTGATATTTTTCAGGCGCAAACTCAGAATTTTCACAGGTGCTCCTCACCATTCAGACTATGCAGCGTTTCGTTGAACAGCTGCGTCAGGCGCAGCTGCTGCGCCTCTTCCAGCGTTTCCTGCGCCAGGCGGCGTTCAAACACCTCCTCGACCTGCAGTTCGCTCAGCGTCTCCCGCCGCTCGCCCGCCAGGATGCGTTCACGTTGGGCGCGGCTGCGGCGAACCAGCAGCACTTCCACCGGCAGATCTTCGGTCTGAGCCTGAATTTTGCGCTGAATATCATGGAGATATTCGTCACTGGTAATTTCAATATCCAGCCAGACGACCGGCTCCTGAGGGGCGTCCCGCCACTGGGTGAGCTGTTCGCTGATGCTGGAGAAATCGCCTTTCAGCACCGCCAGCGGCTGCGTCACCGGCACCGTCAGAGGAAGCACCTCCGTCAGTTGCCCGTCGGTGAAGGTCACCAGATTGACGCTTTTGCTTTTTCCTGTCTCATCAAAGCTGAGGGCGATGGGGGAGCCGCTGTAGCGAATATGTTCGCTGCCGCCAATCTTTTGCGCCCGGTGAATATGGCCGAGGGCAATATAATCAACGGGGGGAAAATGGCTGGCGGGAAATGCCTCCAGCGTGCCGATGTAGATATCGCGCACCGCATCGCTTTTGCTGGCGCCGACGGTGGTCAGGTGGCCGCTGGCGACGATCGGCAGCGGTCGATCGCCGCGCAGGGCGCAGGCCGCTTCGTACTGCTGCTGATAATAGTCGCTGATGGCGTTCAACAGCAGCTGCTGTTTTTCGCCGCTGGAGTGTCCGGCCTGGCTGGTGACCAGCTCGCGCGGGCGCAGGAAGGGGACCGGGCAAAATATGGCGCCGGGGGTGCCGTCGCGCTGCGGCAGAATAAAGGGGGCATGGCCGGCGCTGGCCACCACCGTGGTTTTCAGAAAGGCCAGAATATCGCGGGATTCATTCAGCGTCGCCACCGAATCGTGGTTGCCCGCCAGTACCACCAGCTGGCAGCCGGTCTGTTGAAGCTGAACCACAAAGCGGTTATACAGCTCGCGAGCGTAGCTTGGCGGCGAGCCGGTATCAAAGATGTCGCCGGCGACAATAATGGCATCGACCTCGTGCGCCTGCGCGCTGGTCAGCAGCCAGTCGAGAAAGGCCGAGTGTTCGGCGGCGCGGCTCTTGCTGTAAAAATTCTGGCCAAGGTGCCAGTCAGAGGTGTGGATGATGCGCATAAGTATTCCCTGGCGAAAAAGCATGGGCGCATTATATACCTGTCATCCGGCAGGTTGCCCCTTTAACGCCTGCAGGATCGATTGTTACTCCTTGTCATTATTCAAAATCCGCTATCATATGACGGTCATTTTCTTCATAAATCTGTCACAAAACTGACGCATAATGGCGCCGCACTCTATACTGATGGCTAAAAAATACAGGGTAAATAATGGCGAGAAGAATTCTGGTCGTTGAAGATGAAGCTCCGATCCGCGAAATGGTCTGCTTTGTTCTTGAGCAAAACGGCTTTCAGCCCGTCGAGGCGGAAGATTATGACAGTGCGGTGAATCAACTCAATGAACCCTGGCCTGATTTGATTCTCCTCGACTGGATGCTGCCGGGCGGATCGGGTCTCCAGTTTATCAAGCTGCTCAAGCGTGAGGCGATGACCCGCGATATCCCGGTCGTCATGCTCACCGCCCGCGGTGAAGAAGAGGATCGTGTACGTGGTCTGGAAACCGGCGCCGATGATTACATCACTAAGCCTTTTTCACCGAAAGAGCTGGTGGCGCGAATCAAAGCGGTGATGCGCCGTATTTCGCCGATGGCTGTGGAAGAAGTGATTGAAATGCAAGGGCTTAGCCTTGACCCTTCTTCCCATCGCGTGATGACCGGAGAAAGTCCGCTGGACATGGGGCCGACGGAGTTTAAATTGCTACACTTCTTTATGACTCACCCGGAACGCGTCTACAGCCGTGAACAGCTGCTGAATCACGTCTGGGGGACGAACGTGTATGTAGAAGACAGAACGGTGGATGTGCATATTCGCCGTCTGCGTAAAGCGCTGGAACATAGCGGCCATGACCGGATGGTACAAACGGTCCGCGGCACGGGATATCGTTTCTCCGCCCGTTTCTGAATCTCGACAGGAGTGTGAACCGTGCTGGAACGGCTGTCATGGAAAAGGCTGGCGCTTGAGCTTTTCTTATGTTGTATCCCGGCCCTGATTCTTGGGGCGGTGGTGGGTTATCTGCCGTGGTTTTTGCTGGCGGCAGTAACCGGACTTCTCATCTGGCATTTCTGGAATTTATTACGTCTTTCATGGTGGCTATGGGTCGACCGTAGCATGACGCCACCGCCGGGAAGCGGCAGCTGGGAACCGCTGCTCTACGGCCTTCACCAGATGCAGATGCGCAATAAAAAGCGCCGACGCGAACTGGGCAGTCTGATCAAACGCTTTCGTAGCGGGGCGGAGTCGTTGCCCGATGCGGTGGTGCTGACGACGGAGGAGGGGGCCATCTTCTGGTGTAATGGTCTGGCTCAGCAGATCCTCAATCTGCGCTGGCCGGACGACAGTGGACAAAATATTCTTAACCTCCTGCGCTACCCTGAATTTGCTCACTACCTCAAAAACAGGGATTTCTCAAAGCCGCTCAATCTGGTCCTCAATACTGCTCGTCATCTGGAGATCCGCGTCATGCCCTACAGCGACAAACAGTGGCTGATGGTGGCGCGCGATGTGACGCAGATGCACCAGCTGGAAGGCGCGCGGCGCAACTTTTTTGCCAACGTCAGCCATGAGCTTCGCACGCCGTTAACGGTACTGCAGGGCTATCTGGAGATGATGCAGGAGCAGGTGCTGGAAGGGATGACGCGCGAAAAAGCGCTGCATACGATGCGCGAGCAAACCCAGCGCATGGAGGGGTTAGTCAAGCAGCTGCTGACGCTGTCGCGGATTGAAGCGGCGCCGACGCTGGCCATGAATGACAAAATCGACGTGCCGATGATGCTGCGGGTGGTGGAGCGAGAAGCCCAGACGCTCAGCCAGCAGAAGCAGACGCTCCACTTCCACGTCGATGAGACGCTGCTGGTGCTGGGCAACGAAGAGCAGCTGCGAAGCGCGATGTCCAATCTGGTGTATAACGCGATTAACCATACGCCAGCGGGGACGGAGATTACCGTCAGCTGGCAACGGGCGCCGCATGGCGCGTTGTTCAGCGTCGAGGATAACGGTCCGGGGATTGCGCCCGAGCACATTCCGCGTCTGACCGAGCGCTTCTATCGCGTGGATAAGGCGCGTTCGCGGCAAACCGGCGGCAGCGGTCTTGGGCTGGCGATTGTCAAACATGCGGTAAATCATCACGACAGTCGCCTGGAAATTGAGAGTACGGTAGGCAAAGGGACGCGTTTTAGTTTCTTACTCCCGGAACGTTTAATTGCCAAAAAAAGCGCCTGAACGCGCCCTTGTCAACATGACTTGCCAATGACCAGCTTCGGCTGGTCATTTTCGTTTGCAGTCACTTTTTAGCCGCGTAATTAATGAACGCCTGCTGCTTTTTTGTTCGCATGATTAGCCGGAGGTTTTCCTTAGATATGGTCAATAATCCCGCTCATAAAAATAGACTTAGCATAATCATCTGCTTTTGCGATCCCGCCTTGCATTAAAACGTTATAAGCGTTTAAATTGCCCCCCATGCAGTCGCAGACAGACTGTTTTTGCGTGGTAATTCAAAAAACAATTCTTTCCCACGCGTGTTCGGGAGCATATCCCGCTGATTTTTCCGGCAACCACCGCTGTATCCTCCCTCAGGGGAAGACACGGTATTTTCCGTTTGTTAACAACACCACATCCACAGGCAGTAATGAATTTATGACCCATCAGTTAAAATCTCGCGACATTATCGCGTTGGGCTTTATGACCTTCGCGTTGTTCGTTGGCGCAGGCAACATTATCTTCCCTCCGATGGTGGGTTTACAGGCTGGTGAACACGTCTGGACCGCCGCTATTGGCTTTCTGATTACCGCCGTGGGTTTACCGGTGCTGACGGTTGTGGCGCTGGCGAAAGTCGGCGGCGGCGTGGAAAGCCTGAGTACGCCGATTGGCAAAGTGGCCGGCATCCTGCTGGCGGTGGTCTGTTACCTGGCCGTTGGCCCGCTGTTTGCGACGCCGCGTACCGCAACGGTCTCTTTTGAAGTCGGGATTGCCCCGCTGACCGGCGACGGCGCGATGCCGCTGATGATTTACAGCGTGATCTATTTTGCGCTGGTGATCCTGGTTTCGCTCTATCCGGGCAAACTGCTGGATACGGTGGGGAATTTCCTTGCACCGCTGAAAATTATTGCGCTGATCATTTTGTCCGTTGCGGCAATTATCTGGCCGGCTGGCTCGATCAGCAATGCGCTGGAAGCTTACCGCACCGCGCCGTTCTCTAACGGCTTCGTTAACGGCTATCTGACCATGGATACGCTGGGTGCAATGGTGTTCGGTATCGTCATTGTTAACGCCGCGCGCTCTCGCGGCGTAACGGAAGCGCGCCTGCTGACCCGCTACACCGTCTGGGCCGGACTGATGGCCGGCGTGGGGCTGACGCTGCTGTATCTGGCGCTGTTCCGCCTCGGGTCTGATAGCGCGACACTGGTGGATCAATCCGCTAACGGCGCGGCGATTCTGCATGCCTATGTCCAGCACACCTTCGGTGGCGCGGGGAGCTTTATGCTGGCGGCGCTGATTTTCATCGCTTGTCTGGTGACCGCGGTGGGCTTGACCTGCGCCTGTGCGGAGTTCTTCGCGCAGTACCTGCCATTATCCTATCGCGCGCTGGTATTTATCCTCGGCATTTTCTCGATGGCGGTCTCCAACCTGGGGCTGAGCCATCTGATTCAGATTTCGATTCCGGTGCTGACGGCTATCTATCCGCCATGTATCGCCCTGGTGGTCTTAAGCTTTACCCGCAACTGGTGGCATAATTCGTCCCGCGTCATTGCGCCGGCCATGTTTATCAGCCTGATGTTTGGTATCATTGACGGCATTAAATCGTCGGCGTTCGCGGAGATGTTACCGGCCTGGACCTCGCGTCTGCCGCTGGCTGAGCAGGGGCTTGCCTGGCTGATGCCTACCGCCGTGATGGTGGTTCTGGCGGTGATCTGGGACCGTGCGGCAGGACGTCAGGTGACCTCCAGCGCGCATTAACCGACGGTTTTAATCAGTGTTAAGCCACGGGACTTTGGGTCCCGTGGTTTTTTGTTTTTCAGGTAATCCTCTTTTGCGGCCTGCTCCGGCGAAGGTCTGAAGAGAAAAACGGCATGGAATACGATGGAAAGTAGTAACAAACTTAAGCGCGGGCTAAGTACCCGGCATATCCGCTTTATGGCGCTGGGATCCGCAATTGGTACTGGCCTGTTCTATGGTTCAGCTGACGCCATTAAAATGGCGGGCCCGAGCGTCCTGCTGGCCTATATTATCGGCGGCGCGGCCGCGTACATCATTATGCGTGCGCTGGGAGAGATGTCGGTACATAACCCTGCCGCCAGCTCATTTTCCCGCTATGCGCAGGATTATCTCGGTCCGCTGGCGGGCTATATCACCGGCTGGACCTACTGCTTTGAAATTCTGATTGTCGCGATTGCCGACGTGACGGCTTTCGGGATTTATATGGGCGTCTGGTTTCCGACGGTACCGCACTGGATATGGGTGCTCAGCGTGGTGCTGATTATCTGCGCCGTCAATCTGATGAGCGTTAAGGTCTTCGGCGAGCTGGAGTTCTGGTTCTCGTTCTTTAAAGTTGCCACCATCATCATCATGATTCTTGCCGGTTTCGGCATCATTATCTGGGGGATCGGCAACGGCGGACAGCCTACCGGCATCCATAATCTGTGGAGCAACGGCGGCTTCTTCAGCAACGGCTGGCTGGGAATGGTGATGTCGCTGCAGATGGTGATGTTCGCCTACGGCGGGATAGAGATCATCGGCATCACCGCCGGTGAAGCGAAAGACCCGGAGAAATCCATTCCGCGCGCGATTAACTCGGTCCCGATGCGCATTCTGGTGTTCTATGTCGGCACGCTGTTCGTGATTATGTCCATTTATCCGTGGAATCAGGTGGGCACTGACGGCAGCCCGTTCGTTCTGACCTTCCAGCATATGGGCATTGCGTTTGCCGCCAGCATCCTTAACTTTGTGGTGCTGACCGCCTCGCTGTCGGCGATTAACAGCGACGTCTTCGGCGTCGGACGTATGCTGCACGGCATGGCCGAGCAGGGCAGCGCGCCGAAGATTTTCGCCAGGACTTCGCGTCGCGGGATCCCGTGGGTGACGGTGATGGTGATGACCGTTGCGCTGCTGTTTGCGGTCTATCTTAACTACATCATGCCGGAAAACGTCTTCCTGGTGATTGCGTCACTGGCCACCTTCGCCACCGTCTGGGTGTGGATCATGATCCTGCTGTCGCAGATTGCCTTCCGCCGTCGCCTGTCGCCGGAAGAGGCGAAAGCGCTGAAGTTTAAGGTACCGGGTGGCGTCGCCACGACTGCCGTGGGTCTGGTGTTCCTCGTCTTTATTATTGCGCTGATTGGCTACCATCCGGACACCCGTATCTCGCTGTACGTCGGTTTCGCCTGGATTGTGCTGCTGCTGGCTGGCTGGCAGTGGAAAACTCGCCGCGACCGCCAGCTGGCGCAGGCACAGTAACGCTTCCCCCGCGCCTGTCCGATTTGGCAGGCGCGCTCTCCACCCCCATTATCCTCCCCCAATAATTCCTGTGATGATGAGTCATCCGCCTGTGGGCTGTGGCAAGGTGTGCCCATTCTACAGAGAGAGGAATGACGATGTTGAAGGCATGGCACCTGCCTGTGGCTCCGTTTATCAAGGAGCAGCAGGAACGACTCTTTATCACTTTATGGCTCAGCGGCGACGATCTGCCGCAGCGGGTGACGTTGCGTGCGGAAGAAGATAATGAAGAGCTCTCGCTGCCAATGCACCGACTGCGCCAGGAACCGCATCCGGGCGTTGTTGCGTGGCGGGGCGAAATCAATCTTGCCAGCGGCCAGCCGCGTCGGCGCTACAGTTTTAAGCTACTGTGGGCGGATCGTCAGCGCTGGTTCACGCCGCAGGGCTTTAACCGTTTTCCGCCGGCGAGGCTGGAGCAGTTCGCCGTCGATCTGCCGGATAGCGGCCCGCAGTGGGTGGCCGATCAGGTCTTTTATCAAATTTTCCCTGACCGTTTTGCGCGCAGCGAGACGCGAGAAGCGGAACAGGATCGGGTCTATCATCATCACGCCGCCGGGCGCGACATTGTCCGGAAATCGTGGGATGAGCCGTTAACCGGCGAAGCGGGCGGCTCCACCTTTTATGGCGGCGATCTTGACGGCATCAGCGAGAAACTGCCGTATCTCAAGCAGCTTGGCGTGACTGCGCTCTATCTGAACCCGGTATTTGTCGCCCCCAGCGTGCATAAATACGATACCGAAGATTATCGCCGCGTCGATCCGCAATTCGGCGGCGACGGCGCGCTGCTGCGTCTGCGCCACAACACGCAGCGCGAAGGGATGCGTCTGATTCTTGACGGTGTGTTTAACCATACCGGCGATTCGCACGCCTGGTTCGACCGCCACCAGCGCGGCAGCAGCGGGGCGTGTCACCATGCCGATTCGCCGTGGCGCGACTGGTTTACCATCTCTCCCGAAGGGGAAGCGCATAGCTGGCTGGGCTACGCCAGCCTGCCTAAGCTGGATTATCAGTCCGCAAGCCTGGTGAATGAAATCTACGCCGGAGAAGACAGTATTGTCCGCCACTGGCTGAAAGCGCCGTGGAGCATGGACGGCTGGCGGCTGGACGTGGTGCATATGCTGGGTGAAGGCGGCGGGGCGCACAACAACCTGCGCCATATTGCCGGTATTACCGCGGCGGCGAAGCAGACGCAGCCCGAATCCTTTGTCTTTGGCGAGCATTTTGGTGACGCCCGCCAGTGGCTCCAGGCGGATGCTGAAGATGCCGCCATGAACTACCGCGGTTTTACCTTCCCGCTGTGGGGATTCCTCGCCAATACCGATATCTCTTACGATCCGCAGAAGATTGACGCGCAGACCTGCGTCGCCTGGATGGATAACTATCGCGCCGGGCTGTCGCATCAGCAGCAGCTGCGGATGTTTAACCAGCTGGACAGTCACGATACCGCGCGATTTAAGTCGCTGCTGGGCAGAGATGTCGCACGCCTGCCGCTGGCGGTCGTGTGGCTGTTTTGCTGGCCGGGCGTACCCTGCATCTACTACGGCGATGAAGTGGGCGTCGATGGCAACAACGATCCCTTCTGTCGTAAACCCTTCCCGTGGGATCCCGCCCTGCAGGATACCGTGCTGCTGGGGCTGTATAAGCGGATGGCGAAGCTGCGCAAAGCCAATAAGGCACTGCGATACGGCGGCTGCCAGGTCATTTATGCCGAAGAGAACGTGGTGGTATTTGCTCGTGTGTATAAGCAGCTGCGCGTGCTGGTGGCCATCAACCGCGGCGAAGCCTGCGAAGTGGTTGTCGAGGATTCGCCGCTGCTGGACGTTGGCGCATGGCAGGTGCAAGAGGGCGCCGGTACGTTGCATGATGGCGTGCTGAGCCTGCCTGCTATTTCCGCCAGCGTCTGGTTCAGCCGTCAGGAGTAGAGCTGGTTCAGGAACGGGTCGCGAAGAATCGCCTCCCGCCACCAGCGCTGGGCGAGGCCGTCGTTATCGCTGCGCCAGGCGATATAGGTGAGATCTTTCTCGCGGCAGGAGAGAACCGGCTTTTCTATCAGCTCCCCGTTCTCCAGCCACGGCTGTGCGATATGGCGAGGTAAAAAACCGCAGCCCAGCCCGGCGCGCAGCAGCGCCACCTTGCTGGCAAAATCGTCGACGCGAATTTGCGGCTGTTCAGCGAGGAGGTTGCTGTTGAGCGGATGGCAATAGCGGGCGCTGTCGCTAATCACCACCGCGCGATGCAGGCTCAGCTGCTTGTTGTTGAGCGGCTGCGTCGCTTCGGCGAGCGGGTGAGCGGGGGCGACAACGAAGACATTATCCAGCGCGCCGACCATTTTCCACGACCATTCGGCGGAGGTGGGCGGTTCGTTGATGGCGCCGAGAATAATATCTGCGCCGTTGCGGGTCAGCTCTTCCCAGGAGCCGGCCAGCGTATGGTGGGTAAAGTTGAGCCGGGTTTGCGGGTTTTGCGCATAAAAAGCGTCGATCAGCGGCAGCAGACGTTCAAAAGGGAAAGAGGCATCGAGCGCGATATCCAGATCCCGCTCCCAGCCGGCTTCCAGCTGGACGGCCTGTTTTTCCAGATCTTTTGCGGCGTTGAGCAGCAAACGACCCTTTTCCAGCACCATTCGGCCGGTATCGGTAAATTTCGCCCGATGACCGCTGCGATCCAGCAGAGTGATATCCAGATCGCTTTCCAGCTTCTGGATCATATAGCTCAAGGCGGCAGGGGTCTTATACAACGACTCTGCGGCGGTGGCGAAAGACCCGTGGGTATCTAACGCGTCCAGAATCAGCAGAACATCAAGGTTTAAGCGCATCCATTACTTACCGGTTAACAAGGGTGACTCAGTTTTACCGAAGCCGGATGGTCAATGCCAGTGAATAATTTAGAACCCTTTCGCGTAAATTTTTGATAAGCATTGCTAACCAGACAGCCAGATTTTTATATTTTTACCCCATTGTCTTCCTCTCTTTCCGCCTTCATACGTCTGAAATTTATCGCCCGTAGCTTATACATTTAGTAATAGCACGGAGAATTTCTTTAATAACTCGTTAGAAATAACTGACTATACTCAGCATGCTTTATCCTTCACGATTCAGACCCACAGTAACTTGTTTTATATCTCTTTAACTTATTGATTAAGAAGGTATGTCATGTCTATTCGGGAACTGATCGATCCAACCAACTCTGCCCTAATCTTTATTGACCATCAGCCGCAGATGTCGTTTGGCGTTGCCAATATTGACCGTCAGACGCTGAAAAACAACACCGTTGCCCTGGCGAAAGCCGGCAAAATTTTTAATGTTCCGGTTATTTATACTTCCGTTGAGACCAAAAGTTTTAGCGGCTATATCTGGCCAGAATTACTGGCGGTCCATCCGCAGGTTAAACCGATTGAACGTACGTCGATGAACTCCTGGGAAGATGCTGCTTTTGTTAAGGCGGTCAAAGCCACCGGACGCAAAAAATTGATTATTTCTGCGCTGTGGACCGAAGTGTGCCTGACCTTCCCGGCGCTGATGGCTTTGGAAGAGGGGTTTGAAGTCTACGTGGTTACCGACACCTCCGGCGGCACCTCCGTTGACGCCCATGAACGGTCAATTGATCGCATGGTGCAGGCCGGCGCTGTTCCGGTCACCTGGCAGCAGGTTTTGCTGGAATACCAGCGCGACTGGTCACGCAAAGAGACGTATGACGCGGTCATGGATCTGGTTCGCGAACACAGCGGCGCTTACGGGATGGGCGTGGATTATGCCTATACCATGGTACACGGCGCGCCGGAACGTAAAGCCTGAATACACTTCGTCCTTCAGGCTGTCTCTGTGTGGCCTTCGTTTGCCCGCCCCGGTCGCTGGCTTATGTCAGTGACCGGGGGCGTACAAGCTTGCCGCCTCGACGCAGCATGAATGATTTTGTGTATTGTCATTGATGGAGAAGGGGGGGAAATCCCGCCCTTCTCCGCAGCAAGGAGCCCGGTCATGACGCAACAGAAATCGGTGACCCTGGTAATAAGCCATACGCTCGACCCTGAACACGGGGAACGCTATGAGCAATGGTTAGGTAAAATTATGCCTGTCGCGGCAGAGTTTCCCGGCCATCTGGGCGCTAACGTGATTCGCCCGACCGCCGGGCAGAATTTATGGAGCGTCATTATTCGTTTTGACACCATTGAACACCTCTATGCCTGGACGCAGTCAGAAACGCGTCGCGAACTGGTCGCGGAAATTGCGCCGCTGCTCAATGAAGGCGATCGCACGGAAGTGCGGACCGAGCCGGCCTTCTGGTTCACTCCACCAGCGGCGAACGTACGCCAGCCGCTGCGCTGGAAGCAGTTTCTGATTACGCTGCTGGTGATCTTTCCCAGCACTAACCTGGTGCCCTGGCTGACCGGGATGTTCCTTCCCTCATTGCGGGGAAGCCTGCTGCTGCATTTGATAAATGATGCCTGTGTGGTCGCGCTGGTGGTCTGGTTCTGGATGCCCATCGTGACCCGTCTGTTTGCTGGCTGGTTAAAGAAAAACTGAGTCAGCCTCCTGAAGGAGAGCGTTATGTCGCAAACTGCCACACTGATCCTTACCAACGGCCGAATTCATACACTCGACCGCACTAATCCGTTGACCGAGGCGATCGCCATCGCCAACGGCAAGATCCTCGCCACCGGTAGCAGCGATCGGATCATGAGTTTTGCTGCGCAAGGGACACAGATAGTTGATCTACAAGGTCATACGGTGATCCCCGGTCTGAACGATTCCCACCTGCACCTGATCCGCGGCGGGCTGAATTATAATCTCGAGTTGCGCTGGGAGGGGGTTCCGTCGCTGGCCGACGCGCTGCGCATGCTGAAAGATCAGGCCGATCGCACGCCGTCTCCGCAGTGGGTGCGCGTTGTCGGCGGCTGGAGTGAATTTCAGTTCGCCGAACGGCGTATGCCCACCCTCGAGGAGTTGAACGAGGCGGCGCCGGATACGCCGGTATTTGTCCTCCATCTCTACGATCGCGCGCTGCTGAACCGTGCGGCGCTGAAGGCCGTGGGTTACACCAAAGAGACGCCGGATCCGGCCGGCGGTGAAATCGTGCGCGACAGCCACGGTAACCCCACCGGGATGCTGATCGCCAAACCTAACGCGATGATTCTCTATGCGACCCTGGCGAAAGGGCCGAAGTTGCCGCTGGAGCTGCAGGTCAATTCGACGCGTCAGTTTATGCGTGAGCTGAACCGGCTTGGCCTCACCAGCGCGATCGATGCCGGGGGCGGTTTCCAGAACTATCCGGAAGATTATGAAATTATTGAACAGCTGCATGCGCAAGAGCAGATGACCGTGCGTATTGCCTATAACCTGTTTACCCAGCGGCCAAAACAGGAGCTGGATGATTTCGAACGCTGGACCGATATGCTGAAACCGGGGCAGGGGACCGACTTTTTCCGTGCCAACGGCGCCGGCGAAATGCTGGTCTTCTCGGCGGCGGATTTTGAAGATTTCCTGCAGCCGCGTCCGGATCTGCCGCAAGGGATGGAAGACGAGCTGGAGCGGGTGGTACGCCATCTGGTGGAGCACCGCTGGCCGTTCCGCCTGCATGCGACCTATGATGAATCCATCAGCCGGATGCTGGATGTTTTTGAGAAGGTGAATCGCGATATTCCGTTTAACGGCCTGCACTGGTTCTTTGACCATGCGGAGACCATTACCGAGCGGAATATTGAACGCGTGAAGGCGCTCGGCGGCGGTATCGCGGTGCAGCACCGAATGGCTTTTCAGGGCGAATATTTTGTCGATCGCTATGGCAAAGATGCGGTCAAGCATACGCCGCCGGTGGCGAAAATGCTGGAGCTGGACGTGCCGGTGGGGCTGGGGACCGATGCGACGCGTGTCGCAAGCTACAACCCGTGGACCGCGCTCTACTGGCTGGTCTCCGGGCGTACCGTGGGCGGCATGGCGATGTATGACGAGAGTAACCGTCTGCCGCGCGAGGTGGCGCTGGAACTGTGGACCGCGGGCAGCGCCTGGTTCTCCAGTGAACAGGGCAAAAAAGGGCGTATTGAGAAAGATCAGCTGGCCGATCTGGTGGTGCTGTCCAAAGACTATTTCAGCGTGCCGGAAGAGGAGATCAAAGGCATTGAGTCGGTGCTGACGGTGGTCGATGGCAAAGTGGTTTATGCCGCAGGGCATTTCTCCCCGCTGGCGCCGCCGCCGATTCCTGTTCTGCCGGAGTGGTCTCCGGTGGTTAAGGTGCCGGGCCACTATCGTTCCGCTCCGCCTGCGGCGGCGAAAATCGGGGCGATAGTACAGATGCACCAGTGCTGCGGCAGCTGCGGCGTGCACGGTCATCAGCATGATATTGCCCGTAAGTCGTCGGTGCCGGTGTCGGACGAACAGGCGTTCTGGGGCGTGATGGGCTGTTCCTGCTTCGCGTTTTAGCCTCTTCCAGGTTTACGCGCTCCTCAGGCCAGATCGCCGGGGGAGCGCGTAGCGCAACCATCTGCTTGAGCATCAATGATAATGCCGGACTTAGCCTCGGTTCTGAGAGCCAAATAGCTGGATCCGGCGGGCAACCATCTCGCGTACGGGCAGCAAGCCTTGCTGGATAACTTTGCGCGGATCGTTAATATCGTGGCCGTTATCGGCGGCAAACAGCGCTTTCACGGCCTCACACCAGGCGTACATATTCTCGGTGTTGACGTTAATTTTTGCCGTACCGCAGGCAATCGCTTTGCGTATATCGTCGTCAGCAATGCCGGTCCCGCCGTGAAGTACCAGCGGCACCTTGACCAGCTCTGATATGGCTTTCATTTCGGCAAAGCCGAGTTTAGCCTTCCCTTTATAAAGCCCGTGCGTAGAACCGAGCGCGGCGGCGAGGCAGTCTACCTGCGTTTCGCTGACCAGGGTAAAACACTCCTGCGGATCGGCATAGATAACCTCAGAATTCACGATGCCATCTTCACTGCCGGCAATGGTTCCCAGCTCGGCTTCGACGGAGATGCCTCTGCTGTGCGCCAGGTCGACCAGATGGCGGGTGATCGCCAGGTTTTCCGCAAACGGCAAATGGGAGCCATCAAACATAATTGAGCTAAAGCCAGCTTCAATGGCCGCTTCACAGGCCTCGCGCGTGGTCCCGTGATCGAGATGCAAGGCGACCGGAATATCAATCTGTAGATAGTCCATCGCATTCACCACGATGTCGTGAATGCATTTCAGGCCCAGCATATGTTTTACCGTGCCGCCGGAGACGCCTAAAATAATGGGTGAGCGGAGCTGTTGCCCGGTGCTTAATACGGCGCCAACCCATTCCAGATTATTAATATTGAACTGCCCTACGGCATAACCGTCCCGTAGGGCATGCTGAAGCATGTCCTTCATAGAAACTAACATAATCACCTCGGAATTAATTATTCATCAAAATACTGCGTTAAGTTTCTTTCGTAGCTGTTTAATGCGTTATGAACAACGGCAAGATCCGGCATGGATTCACGAACACCTTTTTTCTCAATAGAGATTGCTGCGGTCAGGCTGGCAAAAAGAATAATATTATCGATATGCCATGAATAATGAACGCCGTAAGTGAAAGCACCATGAAAAACATCGCCGGCGCCGGTCGTATCGACGGCCTGACATTGCCAGGCGGGAACAATATGCAGCATCCCGCTCTTTAAAAAGGCACAGCCTTTTTCTCCAAGAGTAATAAAAGCCTCGCCCCGGCAGATTTTATTCAGTTCGAGAAGCGCTGTTTTTAGCTCTTTCTCTGTGCTCAGCGCACGGTAGCTCATATAGTCTCTGGCGAAATGTTCGCTGACGACGAAATAATCTGTCCAGGCCGCCAGTTTGATATTACTGGCGCGTAACGAACCGCCATCCATGACCACGCGGGCCGCGGGGAGTTTTTTAATTAAATACTCGCTGATTTCGGCTTCGTGACCATCAATTAACAGAGTAACCGGCTCTTCTGAAGCAATAAGGCGCTGTGCGAGATCGTCAAGTTTCAGTTTTTGATCGTAGGTCAGTGAAGGTGGCGTTTGCATTTTTCGGGTAATAATGGTTCGCGAGCCCGTTAAACGGTTAACCAGCACCGACGCCAGCGGGGTGATCATCTCATCGGAAAAGACGATGTGGCTGGTATCGACTCCGGCCTGAGCAAATTCATCGACGATACGCTGACCGTAAATATCCGCATTTAGATGACCGATGTAATAGACATCCTCGCCCCATAATCCCAGCAGCCATGCGGCATTTGCCGCCGGACCGCCGCCGCTTTCAATAAAGTCGTGGCAGAAGTTTTTGGTGTTTTCCTGCGGCCACTCATTCAGAAAGAAGAACTGATCAAAACATGAAAAACCTATGGACAATATAGCCATAACTACTCCTGATAATGTCGTCAGCTGCGGGAAGAATGCTTCCCGCAGGGAAAAATGAAACCCTATTCATTTTTCTTATTCGCCGTGAGCGCTTCGTAGCTGAGCGTATCTCCTACCACGCGCACTGAGCGGAAGCAGAAAGGCACCAGCAGCGCGATGAGCAGGGCGAGGCAAATCAAATAGATGGTTATCTGGCCAAACTGGGTAAACGCATTACCGATAATGATGCCCCATACCGCGAAATCGAAATCGGCAAAGGTACTGTTCTCAAAGCCCAGGCTGCCTAAAGCCGGTAGCAACATCGCCGGCAGGAAGGCGAGGAAGATGCCGCCAATGAACGAGGCAATGACGCAGCCCCGCTTGCCGCCCAGCTTGTCGGCGAAAACGCCCGAGGTCCCGCCGCAGAAGAAATGCGGCACCATACCGGGAATGATCAGCGCCATGCCGAAGGCGCCCAGCAGCAGCATCCCGACCAGACCGCCGATAAAGGAGCTGATAAAACCGACGACCACCGCCGTTGGGCTAAACGTAAAGAACACCGCGCAGTCAACGGCCGGAATCGAATCGGGAATCAGCTTCTGGCTAATCCCCTGGAATGCCGGTACCAGATCGCCAAGGATCAGACGCACGCCGTTGTAGACGATGGCGACGCCGACGGCAAACTGCAGGCCGGTCAGGATAGAGAAGATCAGCATGTTCTGGTCAGTGATTGTCCGCAGGTATTCGGTGCCGGCCACGGCGCTACAGACAAAGTAGATAACGAACATCACGATCCCGGTAGTGACCGTGGTATCACGCAAAAAGCCCCATTTCTCAGAGATTTCGGTATCGGCGAAAGAGTTCGCCGGGTTGCCGGTTTTGCTGGCGATCCATGCGGAGATGTAATACCCCAGCGAGCCAAAGTGCCCCATCGCAATGCCGCCATCTTCGGTGACCTGCTTGGTATAGCGTTGGCCAATTGCCGGAGAGATCGCCGACCAGGAGCCGAGTAAGAATCCGCCAATCAATACCAGCATCCAGCCGCGGAATTCTGCCGCCTGCAGTACCGCCGAGAACAGACAGGCGAGGAAGAAAGAGTGGTGACCGGTAAGGAAGATATATTTATACTTAGTGCAGCGGGCAATCAGCAGGTTAAAAATAAAACCTAACAGCAATATACTCATGGTTTCCACACCCAGTACCTTCTGGGCGACGGAAACAATAGCCTCGTTGTTAGGAATAACGCCGCGAATATTAAATCCGGCTTCGATAATTCCGCCGAGCGGATTGAGGTTGGCAACGATAACCCCAGCGCCGGCGCTGAGCATTAAATAACCGAGGATGGGCTTTAAGGTACCGGTGAGAAGTTTATTTCCGGGGGAGCGCAGTGCCACTAAACCGACAAATGCGATAATCCCCATCAGAAATGCGGGTTGGCTGAATATTTCTGATAAGAATGTGAGTATAGCCTGCATGATCGTGTCCTTAATAATGATTAAGAATGAGTCGCAGCAATTTTTGTCAGAGCGTCGGTAATATCTTCAGCAATTTTTGCTTTATGTACATAGCTGCGAATGATGGCGACCTGACAATGTGCAGGGAACTGATTGGCTAATTCTTTGATGGTGATATAGAGATCGGCTTTCTCTCCTACGGCATTGGCAAAATCAACGGAGGCGACGTCAGCTTTGATCCCTAATTCATCACATATTTTTTTGACATTGCTTGCGGCCATTAATGAACTGCCAATCCCGTTACCACAAACTGTTCTGATAACTAACATAATGACGACTCCATTTTATTGTGGATGAAATTGAATACGGCATTGATGTCATGCTCTTCGCGAAGGAACGACACAATATCTGATTCAATCAGTGCGGCGATTATCTGGATCATTTTTATATGGTTATCGGCATCGGCGCCGGCGATACCGATAATGACGCTCACCGGGTCAAACTCCTCGTGACCAAAGTGAAGCGGCTGGCGGGTGGTGATTAAAGAAAAACCGGTGCGGATGGCCCCCTTTTCGGGGCGTGCGTGGGGCATCGCCAGCCCGCTATCAATAACAATGGCGGGACCAAAATCCTTATAGACGTCGAGCATCGCGGTGATGTATTCGGGGCGACAAATTTGCTGGCGGGCCAGCAGCGTCCCGGATAATTCGATAGCCTGACTGGCGCTGGTAATGTTCTGATCAAGTGCGATTAACCGGCGATCAAAAATGATTTCCATAATCCAATCCTTAACGCATTTATTTTCTGAGTTAAATCATGACGAAATAGAACGCAGGAAATCATGGTTCAGGTCACATTTGAATTTTTAAACCTTGAAGTTGATCACAGTGGAATGATCTTTGCGTTATTTTTTAAGGGAAAATAACATTTATTATTATGTTAATTATCAATTGGTTATAATTGGAGTATGGAATTTTAAAAAAATATCAGGCGGGACAGAACAAAAATAAGAGAGAATTATTTTTTAGAAGTGCTTTGCGTATCACAAATATCATGGCAGTTTTTTACCAAAGCTTGAGTTTGATAACAAAAAAGCCGTCTGGAAAGCATGAGGGGGCGGCGACTGCGCGCGCGAGCGCAACATGTGCTGCGGCAGAAGATAAAAAAGGCCCGCATGCGCGAGCCTTTTTCTGAACATGGGCCGATTACAGGCTGGACACGTTCTCGGTCAGGTATTTAGCAACGCCTTCCGGAGAAGCCGCCATACCTTCTTTTCCTTTTTCCCACTGTGCCGGGCAAACTTCACCGTGCTCTTCGTGGAACTGCAGCGCGTCAACCATACGCAGCATTTCGTCGATGTTACGACCCAGCGGCAGATCGTTTACTACCTGGTGGCGAACGACGCCGTTAGCGTCGATCAGGAAGGAGCCGCGCAGCGCCACGCCTTCGTCCGGGTGTTCGATACCGTAAGCTTTCTGGATTTCACGTTTGATATCAGCAACCATCGCGTATTTAACCGGACCGATACCGCCCTGGTCTACCGGGGTGTTACGCCATGCGTTGTGAACGAATTCAGAGTCGAAGGAGACGCCAACAACTTCTACGCCGCGTTTCTGGAATTCTTCGTAACGTTTGTCAAAAGCGATCAGCTCAGACGGGCAAACGAAGGTGAAGTCCATCGGCCAGAAGAACAGGACGGTCGCTTTACCGTTGGTGTGTTGTTTGAAGTTGAATTTCTCAACGATTTCGCCGTTACCTAAAACAGCTGCTGCGGTAAAATCCGGAGCCTGACGAGTGACCAGAACCATATGATTCTCCTGTTAATAATAAGGTTAATTGGAACGCAACGCGGGCAAGTATAGGGACTGGTTCATGCGAACTCAACGTGACGTTGACAATCAATGAGATAGGTTTTACCTATCAATTTATATCGGAAAACGTTGTTCAGGATAGCCTTTCTGTGAGAAAGCGCAATCTTTATAGTTCGCGCCTGGCGGCCTGCGCCATCATTCGCGGATAAAAAGTCCAGAACTGCTGCTCGAGTTTATCGTAGTGCGTATCCAGATCCTGCCAGGAGTCGCGCAGGGCATCAAGGCGCGGACGACGGCTGGCCATGCCGTTGAGGACGCTCTGAATAAAGTCCATATCTTCATAGCGTTCAAGCCAGCGCTCCGACCACAAATAGGCATTGAGATTCACGAAACGCGGCGGCGAATCGGGTAACACCGGCGTTACCTGTGCCTGGGCATAGCGGACAAACTCATTGAGCGGCATATCGGGTGAAATGCGCGCCCAGTGATGCGACAGGAAGTGATCCCACATCACATCCAGCGTAATGGGCGCCACGCGGCGGGTCTGCGGGCGAAACCAGTCGCGCGCTGCTTTTACTTCCGGCAGATTATCGGTCATGACATCGATGCGCCGGTGCATAAAAATGCCGTCGACAATGTCGGCCGGGAAGTCCGACTGGGGATTGCCGCGAACAAAATCGGCCAGAAGATTGCCGGGCAGGGAACTGTCGGCGAGATGGGCTAAGTGCAGGTGTGCAAGAAAATTCATAGACCTTTTATCCTTCAAACTGCCTCTTTGTTGGCTTCAGCTACCCGGCTCATCTTTGAGCCTCGCCCTCGCGGGCCGCCACTCCGCGGCGTTCAAATCTGTTCCTGACAGATTTATCACTCACCCGGCCATAGACACCTGTCTGCTCCCGGGGACGCATTCAGCTGCCGCGTCGATGCATCTTGAATGGTTTTGTGTATAGATTATGTTATTCATCCAGAGGGGTAAAGGTTGCAGGGAGGACGCCCCGGCACTAGACTACCCGCCTCTTTATTTAGTCTGAGCCACCGTCATGCGCGTTACCGATTTTTCCTTTGAACTACCCGAATCCCTGATCGCCCACTACCCGCAGCCGGAGCGCAGTCGCTGTCGCCTGCTGTCGTTAGACGGTCCGACGGGAGCGCTGACGCATGGGACTTTCACTGATTTACTCGACAAACTTAACCCGGGCGATCTGCTGGTCTTTAACAATACCCGCGTGATCCCGGCGCGCCTGTTTGGCCGAAAAGCCAGCGGCGGCAAGATTGAAGTGCTGGTCGAGCGCATGCTTGATGACAAACGTATTCTGGCACATATTCGCGCATCTAAAGCGCCGAAGCCGGGAGCGGAGCTGCTGCTGGGCGATGATGAAAGCATCAACGCCACGATGGTGGCACGTCACGACGCGCTGTTTGAAGTCGAATTTAACGACGAACGCCCGGTACTGGATATCCTCAACAGCATCGGCCATATGCCGCTGCCGCCGTATATCGATCGTCCGGACGAAGACGCCGACCGCGAACTGTATCAAACCGTATACAGCACCAGGCCGGGGGCTGTGGCCGCGCCGACCGCTGGCCTGCACTTTGACGATATGATGCTGGAGAAGCTGCGCGAGAAAGGGATTGAAATGGCGTTTGTGACGCTGCACGTTGGCGCGGGGACTTTCCAGCCGGTGCGCGTAGAGACCATTGAAGATCACATCATGCACTCCGAGTACGCCGAAGTGCCGCAGGAGGTCGTTGATGCGGTGCTGGCGGCGAAAGCGCGCGGCAACCGGGTCATCGCGGTGGGCACCACCTCCGTACGTTCGCTGGAGAGCGCGGCGCAGGCGGCGAAAAACGACCTGATTGAGCCGTTTTTCGGCGACACGCAGATTTTTATCTATCAGGGGTATCAGTACAAAGCGGTTGATGCGCTGGTGACCAACTTCCATCTCCCTGAATCGACTCTGATTATGCTGGTTTCAGCCTTTGCTGGCTATCAGCACACCATGAATGCCTATAAGGCTGCGGTAGAACAAAAATATCGCTTTTTTAGCTACGGGGACGCGATGTTTATCACGTACAATCCGCAGGCTATTTTTGAGCGTGTCGGGGAATAACTCCGCGACATGAGTGTTTAACGTCAGACTGTTTTTCTGACGCAGGAGTTAAAATGAAATTTGAACTGGATACGACCGACGGACGCGCCCGCCGCGGCCGCCTGGTGTTTGATCGCGGCGTGGTTGAAACGCCAGCCTTTATGCCCGTTGGTACCTACGGCACCGTAAAAGGGATGACGCCGGAAGAAGTTGAAGCCACCGGCGCGCAAATTATCCTCGGCAACACGTTCCACCTGTGGTTACGTCCGGGCCAGGAAATCATGAAGCTGCACGGTGACCTGCATGATTTTATGCAGTGGAAAGGACCCATCCTGACCGATTCCGGCGGCTTCCAGGTGTTCAGCCTGGGCGATATCCGCAAAATTACCGAGCAGGGCGTCCACTTCCGCAACCCAATTAATGGCGACCCCATTTTCCTCGATCCGGAAAAATCGATGGAGATTCAGTACGATCTCGGTTCCGATATCGTGATGATCTTCGACGAATGTACGCCGTATCCGGCGGACTGGGATTACGCTAAGCGCTCGATGGAAATGTCTCTGCGCTGGGCGCAGCGCAGCCGCGACCGTTTTGACTCTCTTGGCAATAAAAATGCGCTGTTTGGCATTATCCAGGGCAGCGTTTACGAAGATTTACGTGATATCTCCGTTAAAGGTCTGGTAGATATCGGCTTTGATGGCTACGCTGTCGGCGGTTTGGCTGTCGGTGAGCCGAAGGAAGACATGCACCGTATCCTGGAGCACGTTTGCCCGCAGATCCCGGCCGACAAACCGCGCTATCTGATGGGCGTCGGCAAGCCAGAAGATCTGGTTGAAGGGGTGCGTCGCGGTATCGACATGTTCGACTGCGTCATGCCCACGCGCAACGCGCGCAACGGCCACCTGTTCGTCACCGATGGCGTGGTGAAGATTCGTAATGCGAAGCATAAAAGCGACACCGCGCCGCTGGATGCCGAGTGTGATTGCTATACATGTCGCAATTATTCACGCGCTTACTTGCATCATCTCGATCGTTGCAACGAAATATTGGGCGCGCGCCTCAATACCATTCATAACCTTCGCTACTATCAGCGTTTAATGGCTGGTTTACGTAAGGCTATCGAAGAGGGTAAATTAGAGAGCTTCGTGACCGATTTTTACCAACGTCAGGGGCGACCTGTTCCTCCTTTGAACGTTGATTAATTTTAATAATGAGGGAATTTGAATGAGCTTTTTTATTTCTGATGCGGTAGCAGCAACCGGTGGCGCGGCGCAGGGTAGCCCGATGTCTCTGATTCTGATGCTGGTGGTGTTCGGTCTGATTTTCTATTTCATGATCCTGCGCCCACAGCAGAAGCGCACCAAAGAACATAAAAACCTGATGAACTCTATCGCCAAGGGCGATGAAGTGCTGACGAATGGCGGCCTGGTTGGTCGCGTCACGAAAGTTGCTGAAAGCGGATACATTGCTATCGCGCTGAACGACACCACTGAAGTGGTTATCAAACGTGACTTCGTAGCTGCCGTTCTGCCGAAAGGCACCATGAAGGCACTGTAATCCACTTTTCCCTAAGGGAACTGCCGTGTTAAACCGTTATCCTTTGTGGAAGTACATCATGCTGGTCGTCGTTATTATCGTCGGCCTGATGTATGCGCTCCCCAACCTGTATGGTGAGGATCCGGCCGTTCAAATCACTGGCGCGCGCGGTGTCGCCGCCAGTGAGCAAACGCTGATCCAGGTCCAGAAAACGTTACAAGAAGAAAAAATTACCGCTAAGTCTGTGGCACTGGAAGAGGGCGCAATCCTTGCGCGCTTCGACACCACCGATGTCCAGCTGCGCGCACGTGAAGTGCTGGTGGACGTGTTAGGTGATAAATACGTCGTGGCGCTGAACTTAGCTCCGGCGACTCCTCGCTGGTTAGCGGCTATCCATGCCGAGCCGATGAAGCTGGGTCTTGACCTGCGCGGCGGCGTACACTTCCTGATGGAAGTGGATATGGACACCGCGCTGGGAAAACTGCAGGAACAAAATATCGACAGCCTGCGCAGCGAGCTGCGTGAAAAAGGCATCCCTTACTCCACCGTGCGTAAGGAAGACAATTATGGTCTGAGCATCGCTTTTCGCGATAGCGCCGCACGCGATCAGGCCATCTCCTGGCTGAGCCCGCGTCACCGCGATCTGGTTATCTCCACGCAGGGCGCTACCGGCCTGAAAGCGGTGATGACCGATGAGCGTCTGAAAGAAGCCCGCGAATACGCCGTGCAGCAGAACATCAACATTCTGCGTAACCGTGTTAACCAACTGGGTGTTGCCGAGCCGCTGGTACAGCGTCAGGGCGCCGACCGTATCGTGGTTGAACTGCCGGGTATTCAGGATACCGCTCGGGCGAAAGAAATTCTTGGCGCCACGGCGACGCTGGAGTTCCGTCTGGTTAACAGCAACGTTGACAGTGCCGCCGCCGCTTCCGGCCGTGTCCCTGGCGACTCTGAAGTGAAAGATACCCGTGAAGGCCGGCCGGTTGTGCTGTACAAGCGCGTGATTCTGACCGGTGACCATATCACCGACTCCACTTCCAGCATGGACGAGTTCAACCAGCCGCAGGTTAACATCTCGCTGGACAGCGCAGGTGGTAACATCATGTCTAACTTCACCAAGGACAACATCGGTAAACCGATGGCGACCCTGTTCGTGGAGTATAAAGACAGCGGTAAGAAAGATGCTAACGGTCGTGCCATTCTGGTGAAAGAGGAAGAGGTGATTAACATCGCCAACATCCAGTCTCGCCTGGGTAACAGCTTCCGTATTACCGGTATCAGCAACCCAAATGAAGCGCGTCAGCTCTCTCTGCTGCTGCGTGCGGGTGCGCTGATTGCGCCGATTCAGATCGTTGAAGAACGTACCATCGGCCCGACTCTGGGTATGCAGAACATCAAACAGGGTCTGGAAGCGTGTCTGGCCGGTCTGGTGGTCTCTATCCTGTTCATGATTTTCTTCTATAAGAAATTCGGTCTGATCGCGACCTCTGCGCTGGTGGCTAACCTGGTCCTGATCGTCGGTATCATGTCCCTGCTTCCTGGGGCCACGCTGAGTATGCCGGGGATTGCGGGTATTGTGTTAACCCTGGCGGTAGCGGTCGATGCTAACGTACTGATCAACGAACGTATTAAAGAAGAGTTGAGCAACGGACGTTCCGTTCAGCAGGCGATTGATGAAGGTTACCGGGGCGCATTCAGCTCGATCTTCGATGCGAACATTACGACGTTGATCAAAGTTATCATCCTGTACGCGGTCGGTACCGGTGCAATTAAAGGGTTTGCGATTACCACCGGTATCGGTGTGGCAACCTCGATGTTTACCGCTATCGTCGGCACCCGTGCCATCGTGAACCTGCTGTACGGCGGCAAGCGCGTTAAAAAGCTGTCTATCTGAGGAGTGCGTTGTGGCACAGGAATATACTGTTGAACAATTGAACCACGGCCGTAAAGTCTATGACTTTATGCGCTGGGACTACTGGGCTTTCGGCATTTCAGGTTTTCTGCTGATTGCTGCCATTGTCGTGATGGGCGTGCGCGGATTTAACTGGGGTCTGGATTTCACCGGCGGTACGGTAATCGAAATTACCCTCGAAAAACCGGCCGAACTGGATCAGATGCGCCAGGCGCTGCAGAAGGCGGGTTTTGAAGAGCCGCAGGTGCAGAACTTCGGCAGCAGCCGCGACATCATGGTACGTATGCCGCCGGTACATGATGCCAACATCAGTCAGGAGCTGGGCAGCAAGGTCGTTAGCGTGATTAACGAATCGACCAGCCAGTCGGCGACGGTTAAGCGAATTGAGTTCGTGGGGCCGAGCGTCGGGGCTGACCTGGCGCAAAGCGGCGCGTTGGCGCTGCTGGCGGCGTTAATCTGTATCCTGGTGTACGTTGGTTTCCGTTTCGAGTGGCGTCTTGCCGCCGGGGTAGTTATCGCCCTGGCGCACGACGTGGTCATTACGATGGGCATCCTCTCGCTGTTCCATATCGAGATTGACCTGACCATCGTTGCCTCGCTGATGTCGGTTATCGGCTACTCGCTGAACGACAGCATCGTGGTATCTGACCGTATCCGTGAAAACTTCCGTAAGATCCGCCGCGGTACGCCGTATGAGATCTTCAACGTGTCGTTGACCCAGACGCTGCATCGTACCTTGATCACCTCCGGAACCACATTGGTGGTGATCCTGATGCTGTATCTCTTTGGTGGCCCGGTACTGGAAGGCTTCTCGCTGACCATGCTGATCGGTGTCTCCATCGGTACGGCCTCATCTATCTACGTTGCGTCCGCACTGGCGCTGAAGCTGGGCATGAAGCGTGAGCATATGCTGCAGCAGAAGGTCGAAAAAGAAGGGGCGGATCAGCCGTCAATTCTGCCGTAAATCCGGCGCGTTCAGATAAAGCAATCCCGGTCGCAAGGCCGGGATTTTTTTATTACAGCCCGGCCAAATTTCGCTACTCTCCACTCTTAGCGCTTAATGAGATGGAGATTCCCCATGCCCGCCATAGTCCTTTCTGCCGTCGCCCAGCCCACCGTCTGGCACGATGTGCCTTCCGTGACGCTCAGTGATGAAACCCTACGCCAGCGTAAAGCCAGGGTGCTTGCGCAAATGCACCAGCATGGCTACGACACGCTGATCGTGTATGCCGATAAAGAGCACGGCGGAAACTTCGAATATCTCACCGGCTTTATCCCTCGTTTTGAAGAAGCCTTGCTGGTATTGCATCGCGAAGGGGAGGCGGTGCTGGTGCTGGGTAATGAAAACCTCAAGCTGGCGGCCTTTGCCCGGCTGGAAAACCGGGTGGTCCATGCGCCGTGGTTCTCGTTGCCGAATCAGCCAATGAGCAATGAAAAGAGTCTGCCTCAGCTGCTGCAGGATGCCGGTATACGCAGCGGGAGAACGCTGGGCCTGGTAGGCTGGAAGCTGTTTACCGGCAGCGCTGACGACCGCTCACAGATGTTCGATCTGCCTGCTTTCATCGTTGACGCGATTCGGCAGGCTGCGGGGCGGCAGGCGGCTGTGGCCAATGCCACGGCAATATTTATCGCGCCAGATGGCGGTGTGAGAACGGTAAATTCTGCTAATGAGCTGGCGCACTATGAATATGGCGCCAATCTGGCGTCGACGGCGATCCTCACGGCTTTGAATGCCATCGCGCCGGGAAAAACGGAAAAACAGATCGGCGCGCTGCTGGCAGCAGAAGGCCAGCCCAACAGTGTGGTAATGATTGCCGCTACCGGCGATCGCTTCGCCGATGCCCGTCTCTATCCTGGCGATAAGGCTATCCGTCGCGGCGATAAGTTTTCGCTCACCACCGGGTTTAAAGGCGGCTTAAGCAGCCGGGCAGCCTACGTGGTCGGCGATGAAACGGAGCTGGCGCCGGAGGTGGCGGACTACCTCGATGTGGTGGCGAAGCCCTATTTCCGGGCGGTGGTCAGCTGGCTGGAGAATCTGCGTATCGGTATGCGCGGCGGTGAGATGTATGCGCTGATCGAGCGGGTGTTACCGCAAGCAGAGTATCACTGGCATTTGAACCCCGGCCATCTGGTCGCCGACGAAGAGTGGCTGTGTTCTCCCATAGGGCCGGACTCCCAGGCCTGTATCCGTAGCGGCATGATGCTGCAAATCGATATCATCCCCTCACGGGCGGGCTATGCCGGGGCCAGTATTGAAGATACCGTAGCGGTTGCGGATGAGGCGCTACGTGAGGAGCTGGCGGAGAACTGGCCGGCGCTCTGGCAGCGCATCGTCACCCGGCGGGCCTATATCCGCCAGCAGCTGGGGATTGTCCTGCCGGAGGAGGTCCTGCCGCTCTCGAATACCGTTGGCTATTTACGTCCCTGGCTGCTTGATAACGCACGGGCATTGGTTTGCACAACGCCCTCCGCGTAAAACACTCCTGACAGTATGCTGTCAGGAGCCTTGTCATACACTCCTCCTGAACCCAAACAATGGACAGGAGGATGTATGCATAATGTAATTAACTGGTTTGAAATTCCGGTCGTCGATATGGATCGTGCCATCGCGTTTTATGAGCCGGTCATGCAGGTGGCGCTTCGCCGGGAGAGCATGGATGTTGCCGAACTCGCTGTTTTCCCACACCAGGATCCGGCCACCGGCGGGGCGCTGGCAAAATTTGATGGCATCACACCGTCGCTGGATGGCGCTATCATCTATTTGCATACCCACGATCTTGCCGCCACGCTTGACCGGGTAGCCTCTGCTGGCGGGCGATGCGTTTTTGGCCCGCTGGCGCTGCCGCATGATATCGGGACTATCGCCCTGTTTACCGACAGTGAAGGGAACCGCGTCGGCCTGCACCAGCCGGCTTAATCTTCAGAGCTTATGTGAAAAGAAAATGACCCGACGCGCCGACCGTTTATTTCAAATCGTGCAGATTCTGCGAGGCAGGCGGCTGACAACGGCCGCCCTGCTGGCGGAGCGGCTCGGCGTATCGGAGCGGACCATCTACCGTGATATTCGCGATTTATCGCTTTCGGGCGTTCCGGTTGAGGGCGAGGCGGGCAGCGGATACCGGCTGATGTCGGGGTTTGATCTGCCGCCGCTGATGCTGACAAATCGTGAGTCGGAGGCGCTGATGGTGGCTATCCGTTTGCTGAAAACCTGGGGCGGCGATTCGCTGTCGCGGGAGCTGGAGTCGGCGCAGGAAAAAGTGCTGGCGATTCTGCCGGAGGAGAGCCGTCGCAAGGCGGAGCAGACGCGGATTTTTGCCCCGGATTTCGGCAATCAGCACTATTCCCGACGCGATTTCGATGTCATGCATCAGGCCATATCCACGCAGCGGGTGCTGGCGCTGCACTACCGTGACGAAGCGGGGAAGTTGACGCAGCGGGAAGTGATGCCGCTGGGGCTGTTTTTCTGGGGGGAGCGCTGGATGCTGGTTGCCTGGTGCGAGCTGCGCGATGATTACCGCTGCTTCCGCCTTGACCGCTGTCTGGATATCATCCCGACGGAGCGGCGCTTTCATGAGTGTGCCGATCGCTCATTGAGCGATTTTTTACGCAAGGTGAAATGTTAAGCGAAATGTCTCCCGTCTGGCTGGCGCTAAACCGGCTTTCGGGAGAAGAAACGGACCCGACGGCATAGCCGCCGGGTCGGGGATCAGGCTGGATTAGAAGTTGTAGCCGACAACAAAGTAACCGCCCCAGCCGGTAGAGCGTACGTTGAAGTCGCCATCGCCGAAGTTCAGCTTCGCATCATCGGCCCACTGACCGCCGTTATGCCAGTAACGAGCCACAACGGAGTAGTGCCAGTGCGCGTAGTTCAGCGCCAGGATGTGGCTGGAGGCGATGGAGTTGCTGGTGCGCGCGTGCTTGCCGTTCATGTCATAGAAGTTGTCATCGCCCAGATCGGAACCCCAGTCAAAGTTGGTGAAGCCGATGTAGCTCAGCGAGCCGCCCCAAAGGTCGGTCAGCGGGACAAAGTATTTCACTTTGAAACGGTAGCCATCCCATTCGTTTTCGTTGGATGCGCCATAGTTCTGCCACTGATATTTCGCATACACGTTCAGAGACAGGCTCATCGGCAGACCGGTATCGATATCGGTACCCAGACCCATATACCAGGTGCTCTGCTCCTGAGAATCGTTACGACCCATATCGTAGATATAGTTGTTGGCGAAATACCACTCTTTGAACGGGCCGAAGCTGAGATCGGTGTTGGTCAGCTTATCGATAGAGAAACGCGGTTCGATTTCCATAAATAGCGGGGAACCGTTGTTCCAGATACCTTTTGCCGTGCTGTTGCCGCCAAAGAATACCGGTGCATCGATATAGCCATAGAAATCAAACCAGTCTTTTTTAGCAAACGCTTCGTATTCCAGATAGGTATCGTTACGGATTTGCGGTCCAAAACGGGTGTGGTAGCTCCCCACCACGTTTACACTCTGGTGCCACCAATCAGACAGGTACTGCGGTTTATCGTTTTCTGCCGCGCCAGCAGTGAACGATGTGGACAGCGCCAGTACGGCGCCTGCTGCCAGTAATGTTTTTTTCATAATGATGCCACTGTTTAAATTAAGCCAAAAGGCGTTAAGAACGTTGCCGAAGCGTTGCTAAATATTTCGTATTTCTGTGGGGGTCTATTATAGAAATCATTGCTCACAAAAATACGTGTTGTTTCACATAACGTAAACATACGTAATCGATTGCGTTCACGATTCTATGCATTTCCTGACAGAATGCCACTGAAATTCATCCAAACAGTCAATTTTTACTGAACTGTTTAGAAAAATTGTAAATGGATTTTTGGCTGGGGGGGCGGGTGTCGGCGACACCCGGTGAAGACGATTATTGCGCGGTTGCGGGCTGGATATCGTGAATGCGCAGGAAGCCGAGCTGCTCCGGCGTGATGCCGTTCAGACGTAGCGGAATATCAACGTCACTCGGCGCCAGGATGCTGGCGGGGGCGCTAATCAGCCGATCGTGTACGTTAATTTCCTGATAATTCTGCGTGGTGCCGGTGATTTGCCCCCAGGCAACGGTGGCGCTAAACGCCGGCAGCGGGTCGTTTGACTCCCCCTGGATACGCAGTGTCAGGCGGGTACCGTCGGCGTCGGCGGCGATGTCACGCAGCGACATACGCAATGTGCCGATTTGGCTTTCGAGGCGCGCCGGGGTATTGGCGCCGGGCAAAAGATAAACGCCGCTGCTGGATTTCGCATTCAGCGCGTTTTGCTGAGTAATTTTCACCGTCTGCTGATTAAGCTGAGTCATCTCTTTGCTCAACGTGCTTACGCTTTCATGCATTTGACGGACTTCACTTTGCTGCGCGCAGGCGCTGAGTGTGAACAGAGTGGTCAGCATTGCCAGCTTCAAATAACGTCTTGTCATGGTCATGGATTCCGTTTTCAGGGGATACTTCATGGTAGAACGTCTCCGTCCACGAGCCATAGATCCTTTGTCTCAAAAGCTCTTTCTTTGTTGTCGGGGCACTTCGCGGTAAACTACCTGTCAGTTTAACTTCCTGTCAGGACGCGCTATGCATTGCCCTTTCTGTTTCGCCGTAGATACCAAAGTGATCGACTCTCGTCTGGTGGGTGAGGGCTCTTCTGTGCGTCGTCGTCGGCAGTGCCTGGTTTGTAACGAACGTTTCACCACGTTCGAGGTGGCAGAGCTGGTGATGCCGCGTGTGGTCAAGAGCAACGATGTGCGGGAACCCTTCAATGAAGATAAGCTGCGCAGCGGAATGCTGAAAGCGCTGGAAAAACGGCCGGTCAGCGCTGATGATGTGGAAATGGCGCTCAATCATATCAAAACCCATTTACGCGGCACCGGCGAGCGCGAAGTCCCGAGCAAAATGATCGGCAACCTGGTGATGGAGCAGCTGAAAAAGCTCGATAAAGTTGCCTATATCCGCTTTGCTTCCGTCTATCGCAGTTTTGAAGATATCAAAGAGTTCGGCGAAGAGATCGCCCGCTTACAGGACTAAGCCATGCATGACGAAATGTACATGGCGCGAGCGCTTAAGCTGGCGCAGCGCGGGCGCTTTACGACCCATCCCAATCCGAATGTCGGCTGTGTGATCGTCAAGGACGGTGAGATTGTCGGCGAAGGTTTTCACTATCGCGCCGGCGAGCCGCATGCGGAAGTGCATGCGCTGCGCATGGCTGGCGAAAAAGCCCGGGGCGCTACTGCCTATGTGACGCTGGAACCCTGCAGTCATCACGGCCGAACGCCGCCGTGCTGCGACGCGCTGATTGCCGCGGGCGTTTCCCGCGTCGTGGCCGCCATGCAGGACCCCAACCCGCAGGTGGCGGGGCGCGGCCTGTATCGCCTGCAGCAGGAAGGGATTGACGTCAGCCACGGCCTGATGATGGGCGAAGCCGAAGCGCTGAACAAAGGCTTTCTTAAGCGGATGCGCACCGGTTTCCCTTACATACAGCTAAAAATGGGCGCTTCTCTGGATGGTCGCACCGCGATGGCCAGCGGCGAAAGCCAGTGGATTACCTCGCCGCAGGCGCGACGCGACGTGCAGCGTCTGCGTGCGCAAAGCCATGCGATCCTGACCAGCAGCGCGACCGTCCTGGCAGACGATCCGGCATTAACCGTACGCTGGGAAGAGCTCGATGCCGATATTCGCGCCCGCTACCCGCAGGAAAACCTGCGCCAGCCGCTGCGTATTGTGATCGATAGCCATAATCGCGTTACCCCTGAGCACCGCATCGTGCAGCAGGCGGGAGAGACGCTGTTTGCCCGCACTCAGGCCGATGACCGCAGCTGGCCGGAAAGCGTGCGAACGCTGATGGTGCCGGAACATAACGGCCATCTCGATCTGGTGTTACTGATGATGCAGCTTGGCAAACAGCAGGTTAACAGCATTTGGGTGGAAGCGGGGCCGACGCTCGCCGGCGCATTGTTGCAGGCCGGGCTGGTGGACGAGCTTATCGTCTATATTGCGCCTAAACTGTTAGGCAGCGACGCACGCGGGCTGTGCGTGCTACCGGGGCTTGAGAAACTGGCCGCAGCCCCCCATTTCAAATTCAACGAGATACGCCAGGTAGGCCCCGATCTTTGCCTGCATTTAGTGGGCGCATGATCTTCCCTTTCGCAAGGGAAAACAGCATCGCTACGCGAAATCATTCAAGATGCGTCGAGGCGGCCAATCCGGGAATCCCCGCCGGCTTACAGCCGTAAGTGACCGGGGGCGACGGGCTCCGCCAACGCGGAGGCAGTTTGAAGGATGAAGTGTATAAATTATTATGATAGAATCCGCCCCCCTTGCGGGGCTATATGAACCCGAAGGAAGAGTATGAACATTATTGAAGCTAACGTTGCTACCCCGGACGCTCGCGTCGCCATCACCATTGCGCGTTTCAACAACTTTATCAATGACAGCCTGCTGGAAGGTGCTATTGACGCACTCAAGCGCATCGGTCAGGTAAAAGATGAAAATATTACCGTTGTTTGGGTTCCAGGCGCGTATGAGCTGCCGCTGGCGGCTGGCGTGCTGGCTAAAACCGGTAAATATGACGCAGTGATTGCTCTGGGTACGGTGATTCGTGGTGGTACCGCGCACTTTGAATATGTGGCTGGCGGAGCAAGCAATGGCCTCGCACATGTCGCGCAGGACAGCGAAATCCCGGTAGCCTTTGGTGTTCTGACGACAGAAAGCATTGAACAAGCCATCGAACGCGCTGGTACCAAAGCCGGTAACAAAGGCGCAGAAGCTGCGCTGACCGCGCTGGAAATGATTAACGTATTGAAAGCCATCAAGGCCTGAATTTTTTTGTAAGGGGAATTCCGTGAAACCTGCTGCTCGTCGCCGCGCCCGTGAGTGTGCCGTCCAGGCGCTTTACTCCTGGCAGTTGTCCCAGAACGACATCGCTGATGTTGAATACCAGTTCCTGGCGGAACAGGATGTCAAAGATGTCGACGTTCTGTATTTCCGCGAACTGCTGTCCGGAGTGGCGACTAACAGCGCATACCTCGACGGCCTGATGAAGCCGTACCTGTCCCGCCTGCTTGAAGAGCTGGGTCAGGTGGAGAAAGCGGTACTGCGTATCGCCTTGTTCGAGCTGTCTAAACGTGACGATGTTCCGTACAAAGTTGCGATTAACGAAGCTATCGAACTGGCGAAAACCTTCGGCGCCGAAGATAGCCATAAGTTTGTTAACGGCGTGCTGGACAAAGCAGCCCCGGCAATTCGTCCCAACAAAAAGTAAACTCCAGGCCGGGTCTCGCGGGATGTCATCCACGCAAGGTCCGGCCTTATTCTTTTCTTTTGCTGAGGCATAACGTATGGCATGCGGCGAATTTTCCCTGATTGCCCGTTATTTTGATCGCGTAAAAAGCATGCGTCTCGATGTGGAAACCGGCATCGGCGACGACTGCGCTCTCCTGAACATTCCCGAGAAAAAAACGCTGGCAATCAGCACCGACACCCTGGTGGCGGGCAACCATTTTTTACCTGATATCGATCCTGCCGATCTGGCTTACAAGGCGCTGGCGGTCAATCTGAGCGATCTCGCGGCGATGGGCGCCGAACCGGCGTGGTTGACGCTGGCGTTAACGCTACCGGAAGCGGATGAAGCGTGGCTGGCAGCGTTCAGCGATAGCCTGTTCATGCAGCTCAACTATTACGATATGCAGCTGATCGGCGGTGATACTACCCGCGGTCCGCTGTCGATGACCCTGGGTATTCACGGTTTTGTCCCGCCAGGACGCGCTCTGAAGCGTTCCGGTGCGAAGCCTGGCGACTGGATATACGTCACCGGCACCCCCGGCGACAGCGCCGCAGGATTGGCCATTTTGCAGGATCGTCTGGTGGTGGAGTCAGCGGCTGACGCCGACTACCTGCTGGCGCGCCATTTGCGCCCGATGCCGCGCGTGTTACAAGGACAGGCGCTGCGCGATCTGGCCAGCTCGGCCATCGATCTGTCCGACGGTCTTATCTCCGATCTGGGGCACATTCTGAAGGCCAGCGGCTGCGGCGCGCGGATCGATCTTGACGCGATGCCGTTATCCGATGCGCTGCTGCGCCATGCGGAGAGGGAGCAGGCGTTGCGCTGGGCGCTCTCTGGCGGTGAAGACTACGAACTGTGCTTTACCGTGCCTGAACTTAACCGCGGCGCGCTTGATGTGGCTATCGGCCAGCTTGGGGCGCGCTTTACCTGCATTGGACAGATTAGCGCCGAGGCGGACGGTTTGCAGCTGATGCAATCCGGTAAACCGGTCCAGCTGGATTTACAGGGGTACGATCACTTTGGTGCGTAGTAAAGATATCGCAAAAAGCCGCCTCAATATGCTGAATCCCTGGCATTTGCTGGCGACCGGTTTTGGCAGCGGGTTAAGTCCCGTGGTGCCTGGCACAATGGGTTCGCTGGCGGCGATTCCGTTCTGGTATCTGATGACCTTTCTCCCCTGGCAGCTTTATTCGCTGGTGGTGATGATGGGCATCTGTATCGGGGTCTATATCTGCCATCGCACGGCGAAAGATATGGGCACGCACGACCACGGGAGCATCGTCTGGGACGAGTTTGTCGGGATGTGGATCACCTTGATGGCGCTGCCGACGCTTGACTGGCAATGGGTCGCCGCCGGGTTTGTTATCTTCCGTATTTTTGATATGTGGAAACCGTGGCCGATTCGCTGGTTTGACCGCAATATCCACGGCGGGATGGGGATCATGGTCGATGATATTGTCGCCGGGGTAATCTCCGCCGGCGTGCTGTATCTGATAGGCCACCACTGGCCGATTGGTCTTTTCTGAGCTCACTCCCCGGGGTGAGTTTGCCCGGGCCTGTGGCCCGGGCGGCTCGCTTATTTAAAACCCACAATCGGATGCGGCTTGTACGGCGCCTCCAGCTTTTCTACCTGTTCGGGCGTCAGCGTTAAATCCACCGCCCCCAGCAGCTCGTCGAGCTGCTCCTGTCTGGAGGCTCCGACGATTGGCGCGGCGACGCCGGGCTTGCTCAGCAGCCAGGCCAGCGCCACCTGGGCGCGGTTGGCTCCGAGTTCTTCCGCCACTTCAGCAAGATTCTGTGCAATCTGCGCATCGTTTTCATCGCTGGCGCTGTAGAGCGATTGACCAAACTCATCAGAGACCAGCCGGGCCGTGGTTTCGCCCCACGGACGGGTTAGGCGACCCCGCGCCAGCGGGCTCCAGGGGATGACCGATACGCCAGCACGATGGCACAGCGGCAGCATCTCGTTCTCTTCTTCACGATAGATCAGGTTGTAATGATCCTGCATAGTGACAAAGCGCGCCCAGCCGTTGCTCTCCTGAAGCTGTAGCGCCTGCGCAAACTGGCGGGCGTGCATCGATGAGGCGCCAATATAACGTGCTTTCCCGGCCTTAACGACCTCATTCAGCGCTTCCAGGGTCTCTTCAATCGGCGTGCTGTAATCCCAGCGATGGATCTGCAGCAGATCGACATATTCCATACCTAAACGGCGCAGGCTGTCGTCGATAGAGCGCAGGATTTGCGCACGCGAGAGGCCCTCCGGCAGATCCCCGACCTGGTGATATACCTTCGTGGCCACCACCACTTCGTCGCGGCGGGCGAAATCGCGTAGCGCGCGACCGACAATCTCTTCGCTGCTGCCGTCTGAGTAGCTGTTTGCGGTATCAAAAAAGTTGATGCCGCCTTCCAGCGCACGTTGAATGAGCGGTCGGCTGCTCTCTTCAGGCAGGGTCCAGGCGTGCTTGCCCCGATCCGGCTCGCCAAAGGTCATACAGCCGAGACAAAGCCGGGAGACCCGCAGGTGGGTTGCTTCAGGTGTGATGTAGTGCATGAACGGCTCCTGCTATCAACAAAAAGGGTATCCTTTAAGCATAGCAGGCGCCGTTAGCGGAGAGGATTCAGACCAGCCAGGCGGTGATTTTGGCTTCGATACCGGCGGCATCAAGGCCGAGGTCGGCGCGCACTTCTTCCTGGGTTCCCTGGGGAATAAAGAAGTCCGGCAGGCCGATATTCAGCACCGGAACCACACGGCGATGGGCCATCAGCAGCTCATTCACGCCGCTACCCGCGCCGCCCATAATGGCATTCTCTTCCACGGTTACCAGCACATCGTGGTCGGCGGCAAGCTGCAAAATAAGCGCATCATCAAGGGGTTTGACAAAACGCATATCGACCAGCGTGGCGTTGAGCTTGTCTGCCACCTGCGCCGCTTCCGGCAGCAGAGTGCCGAAGTTGAGTATCGCCACCTTTTCGCCCGTGCGTTTCACCACGCCTTTGCCGATCGGCAGTGAAGCCAGCGGCTCCAGCGTGGCGCCGGTGCCGGTGCCGCGCGGGTAGCGAACCGCGCTCGGCCCTTCATTGTAGTGATAGCCGGTGTAGAGCATCTGACGGCACTCGTTTTCGTCGCTCGGCGTCATGATCACCATATCCGGGATACAGCGCAGGAAGGAGAGATCGAATGCACCCTGGTGCGTTTGTCCGTCGGCGCCGACGATTCCCGCGCGGTCGATGGCAAACAGAACCGGCAGCTTCTGGATAGCGACATCGTGGATCAGCTGATCGTAGGCGCGCTGCAGGAAGGTAGAGTAGATAGCCACCACCGGCTTGTAGTCGCCGATCGCCAGGCCGGCGGCAAACGTCACCGCGTGCTGTTCCGCAATCGCCACATCGAAATACTGGTCAGGGTATTTTCTGGAAAACTCGACCATGCCCGAGCCTTCGCGCATAGCCGGCGTAACGGCCATCAGCTTGCTGTCTTTCGCCGCGGTTTCGCACAGCCAGTCGCCAAAAATTTTCGAGTAGGAGGGCAGGCCGCCGCTGCTTTTCGGCAGGACTCCGCTGGTATGGTCAAATTTCGGCACCGCGTGGAAGGTAATCGGGTCTTTTTCCGCCGGCTCATAGCCGCGACCTTTTTTGGTCATAATATGCAGGAACTGCGGCCCTTTCAGGTCGCGCATATTTTTCAGCGTATTGACCAGACCGAGTACATCGTGACCGTCCACCGGGCCGATGTAGTTAAAGCCCAGCTCTTCAAACAGAGTTCCGGGAACGACCATTCCTTTGAGATGTTCTTCGGTACGTTTGAGCAGCTCTTTAATCGGCGGCACGCCGGAGAAGACCTTTTTACCGCCTTCGCGCAGCGTAGAGTACAGTTTTCCGGAGAGCAGCTGCGCCAGATGATTATTCAGCGCGCCGACATTTTCGGAGATCGACATTTCGTTGTCGTTCAGCACCACCAGCAGATCGGGTTTGATATCGCCCGCGTGGTTCATCGCCTCAAACGCCATACCTGCGGTAATGGCACCGTCGCCAATGACGCAGACCGCACGCCGCTGTTTGTCTTCTTTCGCCGCGGCAATCGCCACTCCGATACCCGCAGAAATGGAGGTTGATGAGTGGCCGACGCTCAGGACGTCATATTCGCTTTCGCCGCGCCACGGGAACGGATGCAGCCCGCCTTTCTGACGAATGGTGCCGATTTTATCGCGGCGCCCGGTCAGAATTTTATGCGGGTAGGCCTGGTGGCCCACGTCCCAAATTAAACGGTCAAAAGGCGTGTTATAGACGTAGTGAAGCGCCACGGTCAGTTCGACCGTGCCGAGGCCGGAGGCAAAATGCCCGCTGGAACGGCTGACGCTGTCCAGCAGGTAGCGCCGGAGTTCGTCGCACAGTTTCGGCAGGCTGTCTTTCGGCAACAAACGCAACTCCTGGGTGGAATCCACCAGTGCCAGGGTCGGGTATTTGGCAATATCAAAACTCATCAGAGACTCTTATTGTTTATTTATCGCGCTGAATTATGTAATTCGCGAGCGCTTCCAGTGCCGTAGTATCCAGAGATTGCGCGGCCAGCTCACTCAGCGACTGACGGGCGTCTTCAATCAGGTCATGCGCTTTTTTACGCGCTTGTTCAAGTCCCAGAAGCGCAGGATAGGTACTTTTGCCTAGCTGCTGGTCAGCTCCCTGACGTTTGCCAAGGGTCGCAGTATCCCCTACCACGTCAAGAATGTCATCCTGGACCTGGAAGGCGAGACCGATATTTTGCGCAAAGCGATCGAGCGCCGGCAGGGCCGCGCGGCCGCGTTCACCTGCGCTCAGCGCGCCCATGCGCACCGCGGCGCAGATCAGCGCGCCGGTTTTGTGGCGATGAATCCGCTCCAGCGCCTGCAGGTCAACCTGATGACCTTCGGCTTCCAGATCCAGCGCCTGTCCGCCGCACATTCCGGCGACGCCGCTGGCGTGAGCCAGCGTCGAAACCATCGCCAGACGATCGCTGTCCGGCACTTCAGGCATCGGCGCATCACTCAGTATAGAAAATGCCAGCGTTTGTAGGGCATCTCCGGCAAGAATTGCGTTCGCTTCGCCAAATTTAATGTGGCAGGTCGGCAGACCGCGGCGCAGATCGTCGTCGTCCATAGCGGGCAGATCGTCATGCATCAGAGAGTAAGCATGGATGCATTCGACGGCGGCGGCCGGCGCGTCCAGCGTTGTCCGGCTGACGCCGAACATTTCGCCGGTGGCATAGACGAGGAACGGACGCAGGCGTTTTCCGCCTAATAGTGCGCCGTACTGCATGGCTTCAACCAGTGGAGTGTTCTGAAAAGGCAGCGGAGCGAGGAAACGGCGTAGCGCGTCGTTGGCCTGCTCAACGCAAGCGTGTAATTGTTGCGAGAAGTCCATTTATTCAGCATCCGGTGTCAACGGCGTCAGCGGGCTATCCTCGCTGTCGGCCAGCAGAATCTGGACGCGCTGTTCGGCCTGCTGCAATCGGGCCTGCCCCTGACGCGCCAGCTGTACGCCGCGCTCAAATTCGCTGAGCGCCTCTTCTAACGGCAGCGCGCCGCTTTCCAGACGATTAACAATCTGCTCCAGCTCGCCCAGGGCGGTTTCAAAGCTGGCCGGGGCCTCATTTTTCTTTGGCATAGTGAATATAGACTCTTGTAATGTCGCGACACCAATATGGTAACGAAGTCACGTGGTTAAGCAAATATACACCTCATCCTTTCGCGGAATCGTTGCCGAAAGCGCGCAAACGGGTGGCTGGCAAGTGGGTTATGCCCCCGTCGCGCGGGAGCATCCTGAATGATTTTATGTAAAACGCGCAATGCGAGGCGCAATGTACTCAATGGTGATATACTGCGCTCCCTGGATGCAGGCACCGCGGTGCACTGCAGTACAACTTTTGCTTAAAGCCCCGTCGGGCTTGCCAACGAACTATTGTCGCCATGAAGTTTATCATTAAATTGTTCCCGGAAATCACCATCAAAAGCCAATCCGTGAGATTGCGCTTCATTAAGATCTTAACCGGGAACATTCGTAACGTTCTCAAAAACTATGATGAGACGCTTGCTGTCGTTCGTCATTGGGATCATATCGAAGTTCGCGCGAAAGACGAAAATCAGCGTCCGATTATTCGCGATGCGCTGACCCGAATCCCGGGTATCCACCATATTCTGGAAGTCGAAGACGTCCCGTTTACCTCACTGCACGATATTTTTGAGAAAACGTTGCCGCTGTGGCGTGAAGCGCTGGAAGGCAAAACCTTCTGCGTGCGCGTAAAACGTCGCGGCAAGCATGAGTTTACCTCTATCGAAGTGGAACGCTACGTCGGCGGTGGCCTGAACCAGCATATCGAAACGGCGCGCGTGAAGCTGACTGACCCGGATATTACGGTCAATCTGGAAATTGAAAACGATCGTCTGCTGCTGGTAAAAGGGCGCTACGAAGGGATCGGTGGTTTCCCGATCGGCACTCAGGAAGATGTGCTGTCGCTGATTTCCGGCGGCTTCGACTCCGGCGTATCCAGCTACATGCTGATGCGTCGCGGTTGTCGCGTGCACTACTGCTTCTTTAATCTTGGCGGCGCGGCGCATGAAATTGGCGTTCGTCAGGTGGCGCACTACCTGTGGAACCGCTTCGGCAGCTCGCACCGCGTTCGTTTCGTGGCGATTAACTTCGAACCGGTCGTGGGGGAGATCCTCGAGAAAGTCGACGATGGCCAGATGGGCGTGGTGCTGAAGCGCATGATGATCCGTGCGGCGTCGAAAGTAGCCGAGCGCTATGGCGTGCAGGCGCTGGTGACCGGCGAAGCGCTGGGCCAGGTGTCCAGCCAGACTCTGACCAACCTGCGTCTGATTGACAATGTCTCCGACACCCTGATTCTGCGTCCGCTGATTTCGCACGATAAAGAGCACATCATCGACCTGGCCCGTGAAATCGGTACCGAAGATTTTGCCCGCACCATGCCGGAGTATTGCGGCGTGATTTCGAAGAGCCCGACCGTGAAAGCGGTGAAGGCGAAGATTGAAGCAGAAGAAGAGAACTTCGACTTTAGCATCCTCGATAAAGTGGTGGCGGAAGCGAATAACGTGGATATTCGCGATATCGCCCAGCAGACTCAGCAGGAAGTGGTGGAAGTTGAAACCGTGACCGGCTTTAGCCCGAACGACGTCATTCTGGATATTCGTTCTGTAGACGAACAGGATGAAAAGCCGCTGAAGGTTGAAGGCGTTGACGTTGTGTCATTACCGTTCTACAAGCTGAGCACCCAGTTCGGCAATCTCGACCAGAGCAAAACCTGGCTGCTGTGGTGCGAACGCGGCGTGATGAGCCGCCTGCAGGCGCTGTACCTGCGTGAGCAGGGCTTTGAGAATGTGAAGGTTTACCGCCCGTAAACCGCGAACAATCACGGTCATCCCGGATAGCGGCGCTCCTGCCTTATCCGGGCGACCGTTTCGCCAAATCAGGCTTCGTAGTAGTTATAAATTCCCGCCGCCATCACCAGCTGTGACGCAACCTCATGGGCTTTTTCACGCCCGACCAGCAGGTCGATCATTTTGAGCGCAAAATCAATGGATGTTCCTGGCCCCTGGCTGGTGAGCAGGTTGACCCGCGGGTCCCAGACCACGCGCTTGTCCTGCCACTGCTCTTCAGGGATACCCTCCTTGAGGGCCGGAAAACCGGTCATATTGCCGATTGGGAAAAGGTTATGCGGCACCAGTACGGTCGCCGCCGCCGCGCAGATGGCGGCGACAATGCGTCCGGAAAGATGAAACTGGCGGACCGTTTCCACCAGCAGCGGGCTGTCGCGGAAATACTCCGCGCCTTTTATCCCACCGGGAAGGACGATAATGTCATAATCGCCGTCGGCGACCTCTACCAGCGGCGCATCCGCCAGCAGCTTGACGCCTCGCGAGCAGACGATAGTCAGGCCGCCATCGCTGGCGACGCTGGCCGTGGTGACCTGCACGCCGCCGCGGACCAGTAAATCCATTGTGGTGACCGCTTCGGTCTCTTCGCTACCAGGGGCGAGGCAAATCAGTGCCGACGCGCTCATATTCATTCTCCTTACGCTTTACCAGTTCAAACAAACGGGCGTTTTCCGGTACGGCAAGGCCGTGAGCGCGGGCGCGCTTCAGTAGAAAACCGGTGATATAGTCGATTTCCGTACGACGCTGCGCGCGGATATCCTGCAACATCGAAGAGATATTTTCTGCCGTACTTTCAATTACCTGATGGACATAAAATAACAGGTTTTCCGGTGAAGTATGAATACCTTCGCGCTCCATGACCGCAGCGACCTCCCGGCAGATGACCTCAACTTCCTGCGGATAGTCGCGCAAATCGCCGTTGTGGCACTCTTTCAGCGCCGTCAGCGGGTTAATCACGCAGTTAACCGCCAGCTTGCTCCACGTTGCCGGGCGGATATTATTGTGCCAGGCGACGTCCGGCAGGACGCTTTGCAGGGTATCGGCAAGGTCGCTGTAATCCTGCGGATAGTCTTTCGCCGGGCCGATATGCGTCGTGCCGTTGGCGACGTGCACAATGACGTTGCCGTCGCGGCGTGCGGCCTGGGTTGTCGAGCCCAGCAGCAGCGGCTGCTGCACGCCTTTCAGTTCATCGACGGTCCCCATCCCGTTATGGATAAGCAGGATCGGCGACGAGGCGGGGAGAGTTTGCGCCAGATTTTTTACCGCGTTGGAGACCTGCCAGGCTTTTAGCGTCACCAGCAGCAGGTCGCTGCTGGCGAGAAAGTCAGGATCGTTGGCGGTTAACGACTCATTAAAAATCGTCCCGTCAGTCTCGATCAGATTGACGCTACAAAAGGGTTGTGGGACGCGTAACCAGCCCTGGACATCGTGTCCGTGTTTGCATAACGCGGTTAGCCATAGCTGCCCCAGCGCACCGCATCCGAGTACGGTTACTTTCATTCTTCCTCCTCACCTGCGACTACCCCAGGCATTTATAGCTAAAGTATATACTCGTTGCGCTGCCGGCTGCAGCCCACACCTCGGTGGCCTGGCGTGCATTGAGCATCGGAACATCGGCTATGCTTGCGGGATAACCAGTTGAGTTATGTCGCGTTGCGGGTATTATGCAACGCAAAAGAAACAGAAGGAGAGGAAAAGATGCCATCTTTCGATATTGTCTCTGAAGTCGATCTTCAGGAAGTTCGAAACGCCGTAGAGAATGCGACCCGTGAAGTGGAGTCGCGTTTTGATTTTCGTAACGTTGAAGCGAGCTTCGAACTGAACGAAAAAAACGAGACCATCAAGGTCCTCAGCGAATCTGATTTCCAGATTAACCAGCTGCTGGATATTCTGCGTGCGAAGCTGTTAAAACGCGGCATTGAAGGCAGTTCTATCGAAGTGCCGGACGAGTTCGTACACAGCGGGAAAACCTGGTTTGTCGATGCGAAGCTGAAGCAGGGGATTGAGAGCGCGACGCAGAAAAAAATCGTCAAGCTGATCAAAGACAGCAAGCTGAAGGTGCAGGCGCAAATTCAGGGCGAAGAGATTCGCGTCACCGGTAAAGCGCGCGACGATCTGCAGGCGGTGATGGCGCTGGTGCGCGGTGGCGACCTGGGACAGCCGTTCCAGTTCAAAAACTTCCGCGACTAAGTCGGGGCTGCTGGCGTATCATCTGCAAAGGTCGGCCAATAAAAAAGCGGGGATTTCCCCGCTTTTTTTATACCCCTTTGATGGCCTGCTCAATTTCGAAGCGGTTGGTCACCTTGCTGTCGATTTTGATATACACCGACCGTTCGTCGGGCACCACCAGAACCTGTTTTACCCCATCGGTGCTCTGCAGACGCTCCTGCAGCGCGCTATCGGCCACCACATCACCGGGAATTTCAACCCGCAGGCTGCTGACGTACGGCGGTTCGCTCATCGTCCCGGCAACCAGCAGCCACAGCATCGCCAGCAGCGCGCCAAGCAAGAATACGGTTTGCGAATCAAAGAAGCCGTCTACCCAGCCTCCCAGCGCGCCGCCAATCGCCACGCCAAGGAACTGGCTGGTCGAATAGATGCCCATCGCGGTACCTTTATAGCCCGCCGGCGACTCTTTACTGATTAAAGAGGGGAGCAGGGCTTCCAGCAGGTTAAAGGCGAGGAAGAACAGCTGAACGCCGGCGACCAGTTCCCAGAAATAGCCGCCTGCGCCCCACAGGACGATTTCGGCCACCAGCAGCAGCGCGACGCAGAACAGGAACACGTGTTTCATCTTGCGCTTCACTTCGGCATAGATGATAAACGGCACCACCGAAACAAACGAAATCAGCATGGTGACCAGGTAAATTTTCCAGTGCTCGGCGGCGGGGAAACCGGCGGCTTCCAGCTGCCCAGGCAGGGCAACAAAGGTGGACATCAGCATGATATGCAGGCACATAATGCCGAAGTTGAGCTTCAGTAGTTTCGGCTCAGCAAGCACTTTGCTAAAGCAGCCTTTGACCATCCCTGATTCACGGTTCAGCACGTGATTATGGCTGTTGGGCACCACCCACAGCGTCAGCAGGATGCCGATCGTCGCGAGGATGGCGATCATCCAGAACAGCGCATGCAGGCCGAGCTGGTGAGTAATAATCGGCCCCAGCACCATGGCGATGGCAAAAGTAACGCCAAAACTGACGCCGATAAAGGCCATCGCCTTCGTACGGTTCTGTTCGCGGGTTAAATCGGAGAGGAGCGCCATGACCGCTGCGGCAATGGCGCCGGAACCCTGCAGCGCGCGCCCAAGAATGATGCCCCAGATGGAGTCGCTGAGCGCGGCGATGACGCTACCGATAACGAAGATTAACAGTCCGCCGACAATCAGCGGTTTACGACCAATACGGTCGGAAAGCAGGCCGAAGGGAATCTGGAATACGGCCTGTGCCAGACCATAGATACCAATAGCCAGGCCAATCAGCGCTTCGCTGGCGCCCTGTAACGCCATGCCATAGGTGGTCAAAACCGGCAGAACCATAAACATGCCGAGCATACGCAGCGAGAATACGGTCCCCAGACCCCAGGTCGCGCGCAGTTCACCTGGCGTCATTTTATTGTCGTTCATTACCACCTCAATCTAAAAACTGCGACTAGTGTAGTGGTGGCAGGCAGAAGCGTAAATAAATGTTTGTTTAACAGATATTACCGCTGTGTTGCATGATGAGGTAAACGCGGGGAAAACAAAGAAACCAGTGGAGAAGGCCCCACTGGTTGATGGCATTTATTGTAAATTAAAGTCAACCCATTGGCTGCCGGCGTCGGCGGATTTCACGCATTGCTCCACCCAGTAGACGCCGTGCAGACCTGCTTCAACGTCCGGGTACCAGAAGCTCTCCAGAAACGCGCGATCGCCCCGATCCATCGCATCGATGGCTATCGCATAGCGCCGGTAGAGGTTTGCCCACGCTTCAAACAGTCCCTCCGGGTGGCCGCCGCCGATACGATCGTCTGCCAGGGCCGCGGCGCTGAGATAGGGCATGCCGCGCTCAAGTACCCGCGCCGGCTCACCTTGTACCTCGTAGCTGAGCTGGTTAGGATGCTCATCCCACCACTCGATGCTGGCTTTCTCACCGACGATCCGCACCTTCTGCGAGTGCATGGCGCCGCTATTGACCGCGCTGGTCCACATTGAGCCGACGGCGCCGTTATCGTATTCCATCAGCACAAACGCGTTATCTTCCAGCGGTGCGCGCGATGCAACGAAACTCTGGCGGGAACACATCAGACGGCGAATGTTGAGGTGCGGTGCCATCGTTTCGGCCACAAAGAGCGGATGCGTTGCCAGGTCGCCCAGCACGTAGCTTGGCCCGGCATACTTCGGCGTAACGCGCCAGCGGGTTGACTCCGCCTGCAGCTCGACGGCTTCATTATGAAAACCGTGGGCAAACTGCATATTGATAATTCGAATCTGTCCGAGCAGCCCGTCGGCAATCATCTGGCGCGCCTGCTGAATCATCTGATACCCGGCATAGCCGTAGGTGACGCCGACGATTTTGTTATGCTTGATGCTCAGCTCCCGCAGCTCCTGGGCTTCCGCGGCGGTAAAGCAAAGTGGTTTTTCGCAGATAACGTGCAGGCCGGCTTCCAGCGCCGCTTTGGTAATGGCGAAGTGGGTATTGTTCGGCGTGGTTACCGACACCACTTCAATACCGTCAGGGCGCAGCGCCTCTTCGCGGAACAGCGTTTGATAATCGGCATAGCAGCGCCCCGGCGCGATCCCGAGCTGTTCACCAAACTGACGTCCGCGTTCGGCATCAATATCAAAAGCGCCGGCCAGCAAGGTAAAGACATTGTCACGCAGCGCGGCTGAGCGGTGGCTGTAGCCGATCTGGCTGGTGGATCCGCCGCCGACCATTCCCCAGCGCAGGGAGCGAGACAGGGGTTTCATGCCGTTTAACATGGTGTTCTCCTTGATACAAAGTACGGATGTCTGATGAAAATCGCTCCCTGCTCCAGGAAGCGGGACAGGACCCTGGCGCCACGCCTGACGATGAAACTGTCGCCTGAGGAGTGACAAGGTAAATTTAAAAATGTTTATTTCATTTTCTATATTATATGAAATTAAATTTTTATTTATGAGAGAGGGATCGAAAAATTATCAAGATTATCCTCACCGTCGAGTGTGCCTCTGAAAAGTGACGATTTGGCTAAAAAGCGTATTAAATGAGATGATTAACCCTATTTTTATTGGTGTTTCTGGCCAGGGATGTGTGATAGTGCGGGTGAAACCGCTGAGCTAACGAGCGATGTAATTTCATTTTGTGTTTAAATGAAACTTATTTTTCTTTTTCTTCCGTAGTAAAGACAGCAGGAAAGTCGGCGCAATGCGGTATTGCGCCGACATCTGTTTATGCGGATCCGGTCGTCTGGCCTGCCGCCCGCTGAATGGCGGCAACGATCTCCAGTGAGCGCAGCGCATCGGCAGCATCGATCAGCGGTTTCTCCTCGCCCGTGATGACCTGCAAAAAGTGGTCAAGCTGCAGCATGAAGGGATCGATAGCCTCGACGTGAAGCCTGTCACTCAGCAGCGGGTGGAGCCAGCCGCGCGCTTCGCCATAGCGCCACCGCTGCATCTGCGGGATCGCCAGCGCGCCGCCGGTACCGGAAATCAGATAGCAGTTTTCCGGCGCATGGGCGTAGATCGCATTTTCTCCTGAGTTCATCTCCCAGCTCCACGGGCCTACGCCGCAATCGGTGAGTACCGCGCTACCTAATGCCCCGCTGGCGAACCGCAGGTTTACCACCGCGCTGTCTTCATTGGCGAAGCGGCGTACGGCATGGGAGGTAAAGGCCTGCGCCTGGTCGATTTCGCCAAACAGATAGCGCATCAGGTCAATATCATGGACCAGATTGACCAGCAGCGGTCCCGCGCCGGGCTCGCGTCGCCAGGCAATGTCAAAATACTCATCCGGCTTTTGCAGTACCCAGTGCGCGGAGACGGTGACGATTTGCCCGAGTTCGCCGCTGTCGATCACTGTCTTCGCCGCAGCGATCAGCGCGTTATGCCGCCGGTGGTGCCCTACCAGCACCGCAACCTGATGGCGAGCAGCGGCATCGACCAGTTCCCTGGCGCGTTGCGGCGAGTCGGCGACGGGCTTTTCGACCAGCACCGGGATCCCGCGTTCGATGCAGGCCAGAGCACAGGGCAGGTGCAGAATATTGGGCGTGGCGTTAATCACCCCCTGCGGCTGGACCGCGTCCAGCAGGGCTTCAACGCTGTCAAACCCTGGGATATCCAGCGATTGCGCCAGCGCCTGCGCCTGGGGTGAAGGATCGGCCAGCGCGACCAGCTCAGCCCGTGGGTTAGCGCGAATTACCGCAATATGTTTGCGTCCGATGGCGCCCGCGCCAATGACGGCAAGACGTATTTTGCTCACGACAGACTCCTCAGCGTGGGGGAAGGGGCAGGGGAGGCCGTTTCGGCATCGCTGGCAAACAGCCCCTTCACTACCAGACCGACGACGGTTAATGCCGCCGGGATCCCAAGGATTAAAAAGACGTTTTCGAAGCTAAGATTCAGCGCCATCATTTCCGCGCCGGCAAAGGCGCTGAGGATGGCGCCCATTCGGCCGACGCCGTGCATCCAGCTGGAGCCGGTCGCGCGCGCCTGGGTCGGATAATAGCGGGCGGAGAGCGCATTCATGCCGGTATTCGCGCCGTTCAGGCAAGCGCCGCTGACGAAGGCCAGCAGGCACAACAGCGCAAAACTGGCGGCGGCATAGCCCATGGCCATCGTAAACAGGCCGCCGATGGCATAAATCAGCCCCAGCGCCCGATGGGGATTGATGCGATCCATTAGCCAGCCAGCGAACAGAGAGCCTACGGTGCCGCCGGCCTGATAAATCGCCGTCATCACCGCCGCCTGACTGACGGTCAGCCCAACCTCTTTGACCAGCGTCGGCAGCCAGCTGCCGAGGATATAAACCAGAAACAGGCCCATAAAATAGACCAGCCATAACATCAGCGAGCCGAGGCGGTAGTGGCGCGAGAGGACAAGGCGCATGGCGTTGGCGTTGACGGGCTGCGCCGGGAGCGTGAATTCAGCGTTATCCGCGATTTGCCCCGGATAGAGGCGTTGTAATATCGCCCGGATACGTGCCGCCGGCGCGCGTTTAACCACCAGAAAGCGCACCGACTCCGGCAGCAGCCAGATAAGTAACGGCGCGAACAGCAGCGGAAGAATCCCGCCGAGCGCCATCAGCGAATGCCAGCCAAAACGCGGGATTAGCCATGAGGCAGAAAAGCCGCCTGCCGCTGCGCCAAAGGTAAAGCCGCAAAAAATCACCGTAATCAGAAATGAGCGCTGGCGCTCGGGGGCATACTCCGATACCAGCGTGCCGATATTGGGCATCGCCGCACCGAGCCCCAGTCCGGTCATAAAACGGAAAAAAATCATCTGTTCGATGTTCTGCGAGAAGGCGGTGACGATGGTCCAGAAGCCAAAGAAAAAGACGCTGTTGACGATGATTTTCTTTCGCCCCAGCCAGTCGGCTAGCGGGCCTGAGAGGATCGCCCCCAGCGCCAGGCCAATCAGCGCCGCGCTGATGACGAAGCCGAGCTCGTAGTTGGTTACCCCCCATTCATGCTTCAGCGTCGGGGCGATAAACCCCATAATCGCAATATCAAAACCGTCGAGGGCAATCACGCAAAAGCCTAAGAAAACCACCAGTTTCTGGAAACGGCTAAGCGGATTACCGTTGATTAACTCTCTGACATCCAGGCGTTGGATCTGAGTCATAGGGTTTTCCTTATGCGCAGGGGCGCAGGTAAGACTGCGCGGCATTGAACAGCAACTGCGCGCGGTTGAGGGCGGGCAGAGCGCCCTGGGCGCCGCTTAACGGGACTTCCAGCGATACCGGCAGCGTTGTCGGCAGCGCTGACATCAGACCATGCAGATCCAGCCCGCCTTCGCCCGGTACTTTCCGCGCGGCGCGGGCCTGGTGGATCAGTTCCTGTTCGTTATCGGGAATCTGCGCCGGGGCGTCGCACAGCTGCATATAGTTGAGGCACTCTGGCGGCAGGTCGGCGAGGCTGGAGAGCGACTCTCCCGCGCGCCAGAAGTGGATGGCGTCGATCAGAATCCCGATGTCCGCCCGCCCGCTGGCGGAAATCAGCCGCCTGGCGTCAGCGATAGTGCGTAGCTGGGTCCACGGCATCGGCTCCAGATTCAGGGTTAAGCCATACCCCCGGCCGGCTTCGGCGAGCGCGGCAAGATTTTCAGCGCTGCGGGTCAGGTGGTTATCGTTGCCGGCCACCAGCACCTGACGGGCGCCCAGGCGCGCGGCGGTTTCCAGAAAGCTTTCCAGGCGGGCATTAAGCGAAAAGTCGCTCGTCAGACGGACGATTTCGACATCTGATACGCGAATACCGGTCTCCATCAGCGCAGAGAGGGTTGCGCGAATGGTCGCGGTATCGCCGAGCATATTGTAGTCAGGATCGGTCGGCGTGGCAGGGAGCAGACGCAGGCCGACATGAGTAAAGCCGGTTTGTGCCGCGATCCGCACCTGTTCCGGTGGCGGAACGTCGAGCACGGTGAGCGCGGCGAGGGACAGGGTTCGCATGTTCATAAAAGACTCCGGTACAGTTGCAGGTGATTGTTGTTATGTGTACTGCCGTCCCTGGTAAGATGTCGGTTACGATGCTGTTTTTGTTATATTGGCGGCCAGTGTTTTTCCCACCAGATAGCCAAAGGTCATGGCCGGACCGAGCGTAATACCGCCGCTGGGGTAGTACCCCTGCATCACGCTCGACATATCATTGCCAATGGCGTAGAGGCCAGCGATCGGCTGCTGGCGCGCATCCAGCACTCGCGCCTGTTCATCGGTTTTCAGTCCGCTAAAAGAGCCCAGCGACCCCGGTAAAATACGCACCGCATAAAAGGGCGCGTGGCGCAGCGGGCCCAGCGTTGGGTGATGAGGATGCCTGGCATCCCCCTGAGCCCGGTTATAGGCCGAGACGCCGCGCTGAAATTCCGGGTCCTCTCCTTGCGCGGCGTAGTCGTTAAAACGGGCCACCGTCTCTACCAGCTGCCTGCCATCGATGGCACACTGTTCCGCCAGCGCCTCCAGCGTGGGTGCCGAGCGGAGATAGCCCGTGCGCAGCCATGCCGCGGGTGAAAACGGAAAGGGGCGGGCGTGGCCCAGGCCATAGCGGCGCAGCGTCCGGCTATCGGCCAGCAGCCACGCTGCCGGCTGCTCTCCCTCAGGCGTTGCGGCCAGCAGTGCGGCAATAAAGTCGTGGTAGGAGTCGGCTTCATTAGTAAAACGCTTTCCGTTGGGCAATACGGCGATAAACCCCGGCTTCGCGCGTTCAACCAGGTGCGGGAAGACCAGCTGCAGGCCGCTCGCGAGAGTGACGCGGGAGACCGGCGCCCAGGCCATGGCGTGTTTGAGCGAGGCGTCGAACTGACCGCCGACCGATTCCCCGAGCCGGATCCCGTCCCCCTGATTACCCGGCGGCGCGGCGGAGAAGTGGCCATAGCCGTCCGCCGCGTGGGGAACCTGCTGCGCCAGGCGTTGGCGATCGTGCGGAAAGCCGCCGCAGGCGAGGATTACGGCGCCGGCGTGAACCTCAATATCGCCATCATCGCTGCGCAGTATCGCGCCGCTGACCCCACTCGATGATGTCAGCAGGCGAGCAACAGGAGCATTCAATTGAATACTGACGCCAGCGTCGAGCGCCGAACGCAGCAGGCGGCCCATCAACGCGTTACCGTTAACCAGATACTGCCCGCGGCCTGCTCGCAGTCGTTGCCAGCCGTGGCGCAGCAGACGCCGGGTGGCATACAACGCCGATCGCGGGGAGCGGGTTGCGTTAAAAAAGTGCGCCATGTCGCTACCGCCGGCGATGCCCATGCCGGCCAGGCTGATGGTTTCCAGCGGCGGGCGCAGACGATGTAACCAGTCGCCAAGCAAGCGTCCGTCAAACGGTTGTGCCGTCACCGAACGTCCCCCCTGGGCATAGCCCGGCGACATATGAAAATCCGGCATCTTACTGCCGGAGAGAAATTGCACCGCCGTATGGCGGCGGAAGAAGTCGATCATCTCCGGGCCCTGCTGCAGGAAGGTGAGCAGGCGGGCATCGGCGGGCTGGCCGCCCATTTCGTGCCGCAGATAGGTTAGCGGCGCGTCCTCTTGCTCCTGAATGCCCTCTTCGCAGGCGAGCGGATTGCGCGGTATCCACAGCCAGCCGCCTGACCAGGCGCTGGTGCCGCCGATGACCGGCTCTTTCTCGGCCAGCAGGACGCTGGCGCCCTTGAGGGCGGCGGTCACCGCGGCGGAAAGCCCCGCCGCGCCGGAACCGACGACCAGCACATCCACCTTTTTATGCCCGCTCATCTCCGTCCCCTTATTGCAGTGGTGAAAAATCAACAGGACGCAGCAGGACCGACTCCAGCCGCTCAACGGCCGCCAGTTCGCGGTTTTTACGCGAGAAGGTCAGCCAGCGTTGGTCTTGCGCCATGCGCGCCCGACGTACCAGGCGATCGTCGAGGCTTTCGTAAGCCCAGATATGCACCACCTGATTCACCACGCCGATTTCGGTGAAGAAAAAGCCGATCAGCTTACCGAGATGCTCGGTCTGGACGGCGTAAGCATCGCTTTTGTACAGCGCCAGCCAGTCGGCCATTTTCAGCGGATTAATGGTGTAGGTGCGTTTTTCATAGATCATGGTGTTTCTCCTGTTGATGGGGTCGGTTGTTGTGCCATATGGCGGGCAGAGAGATAGCCGAAGGTCAGCGCCGGGCCGAGCGTAATGCCGGGACCGGGGTAGGTGCCCGCCATCATGGAATCCATATCGTTACCAACGGCATAAAGGCCTCTGATCGGCTGACGTTGTTGATTAAGGACCTGGGCGTTTTCGCTGGTGACCAGGCCGCGCGACGTGCCTAAATCACCGGTGTAGAGGGTGATGGCATAAAACGGCGCCTTCAGCAGCGGAGCATTGCAGGCGTTCGGTTGATGGCGCGGATCGCCCATCGCGCGGTTATAGCTGTTGCCGCCTTTGGCGAATTGCGGATCTTCTCCCTGCGCGGCGTCGCGGTTGTAGCGGGCCACCGTCCCGGCGAGCGCTTGTGCGTCAAGCCCTAGCTGTTGAGCAAGCCGGGCGAGGGAGTCCGCTTTGTGCAGGTAGCCGGCCTCGATCAGCGCATCGTTGTTCACCGGCGCGGGCCGCGCAAGACCGAGGCCGTAGCGTTTCATCGCCAGGGCATCGCAGATCAGAAAACAGGGGGCGTTTTCGGGCTGGCTTTGCATGGCGCTGGCGAAGTGGTGGTAAGAGTTTGATTCGTTGACGAAACGTTCCGCCTTTTGGTTCACGGCGATAACGCCCGGCTTGGCCCGGTCGGTGACCAGGTGCGGGAAGCGTTCTTCGCGCCCGTCGGCGTGGCGCAGTACCGAGACCGGCGCCCAGAAAAAATTGGACGACAGGTCGGCTCCTTCACAGGCGTTGAGTGCGCTGGCAAGACGGAATGCGGCGCCATCATTGCCGGCCGGCGACATGGAGTAATGCTCGCGGGTATGCGGCCGGTAGCGTGCCGCCAGCTCTCCTGCGGCAAAGCCGCCGGCGGCCAGCACGACGCCGCAGCGCGCCTGTAAGGTCTCTTGTTGGCCATCACATTCAATATTGACGCCGGTGACCGCGCCCTGGTGCTCAACCAGAGAAAGGACGTTGACGTTCAGCCGGAGCGTCATGCCTTTGCGCAGCGCTACGGTGGCCATGCGGGCAATTAAGGCGTTGCCCATCGCCAGCCGGGTGCCGCGCGGGTGACTGATGCGGTCGCGCGCGTAGCGCAGCAGCAGCTTCGCGCAGTGCGATAACGAGCGCAGCGAGCGGCGCATCTCCAGAAAATGCTGGATATCCACGCGGTTGACCATCATGCCGCCAAATAACAGCATCCCCGGCGGGGGAGAGCGCAGGTCGCGAAAGCGGTCGCCGAGCTGGCGTCCGTCGTACTCCACGACCTCCAGCGCGCGTCCGCAATCAACGGCGCCCGGCTCATCAGGATAATAGTCCGGTGACAGGGGGCGCAGACTGTACTTCACCGCGCCCTCTTTTTCGAGGAACGCCAGCGCTTCGCGTCCGGAAGCGACAAACGCATCGACAATGTCCGGACGATAGTTCTGTTCACCGATGATCGTTTTCAGGTAGGTTTTGATCGCGTCCGCCGCACCGCTTTTTCCCTGTGCACGCGCCTGATCGGTATCGTTGATCCATACCGCTCCGCCGGAAATCGCCGAGGTGCCGCCAAACTGCGGCGCTTTTTCCAGCATCAGCACCGACAGCCCTTTGCAACAGGCCGTGACCGCGGCGGCAAACCCGCCGGCGCCGCTGCCGATGACAATCACATCCCAGCTTTTCATGCCGCGGCCCCCTGTTCCTGGGGGATGGCTCCGATGAATTGCCCCATGAGTTTCATCTGCGCCAGCGCCATTTCGGGGCCGGTTTGTATTACGCAGCCGCGCGCCTGTGCGAAAGCCAGCAGCGGCGTGAGCGCCGGGGCGGTAACGACATCGGCGACGTGGGTTGCCGCGTCGAGAGTCTCCAGTAAGTGTGGCGGTAGCGGCAGAGGATCGAAATTCGCCATTCCCGCCGGAGAACCGTTCACCAGCAAATGCATGCCACTCAGGGTGTCGGGCAGAGGAGTGAGGATAACCTCAGGGAAATGGGTAGCGAGACGGTTATGCAGCAGCTGTAACGTGGCCGGATTCTGGTCGTGTAGCGCCAGCTGGCGAATGCCGGCTTCACACAGTCCCCAGGCGATGGCGCTGCCGACGCCGCCGCAGCCGGAGAGCAGCGCCGTCTTTCCTTCAGCCTGAAAACCGTGGGCCGCCGCGGCAAGAGAGAAGCCGACGCCATCCAGCATATCGCCCTGCAGACGGCCATCCGCCAGTTTGCGAATGACATTCACCGCGTTGAGATGGCGGGCGCGCGGCGTTAATTCGTCAACCAGCGTGGCGGCGCGCTGTTTGTGCGGCACGGTGACCAGTACGCCGCTCATGTTCAGCCATCCGCGTAACGCCAGCAAATAATCCGCCACCGCTTCCGGGGCGATATCGACCGGGATCATCACGCTGTCCATCTGCTGCTCGGCGAAGTAGCGGTTGAAGTTCTCCGGTGATTTAACCTGCGTAATCGGATGGCCGATAACGGCAACGACCTGCGTGAATCCACTGACCATTTCAAACCTCATTTGTTAAATGAATGTTGTGAAAGTATTTCAGCGGAACCTGAGAGCAACAACGCAGAATTCGGACGTATTGGTTGTTAATCGCACCACCACTGCGATAATCGCAGTGAATCGATGGCAATGTTGCAGAAATGTGAGCTGATATGCAAAACACAATACATCCGCGCGATTTGATAGTCGGTCTGCAAAAAGGACTGGCCTTGATCCAGCTTTTCTCCAAAGATTTTCCCCGACTCAGCGTGCCTCAGGCGGCGAAAATGAGCGGCCTGACGCAGAGCGCCGCGCGTCGTTTTCTGCTGACGTTGCTGCACGAGCGCTATGTACAGACCGACGGGCGCTATTACTGGCTGACGCCAAAAGCGCTGCGCCTGGGGCAGGCCTATGTTGATTCGGCACAGTTTCCGCGCATGGTCCGTCCCATCGTTGAGTACATTGCCAGCCGGACGGAAGAGCATGCGTCGGTCGGGGTGATTGATGAAGATGAACTGGTGTATATCGCGCGCAGCAAACATACGCCGTTTAACTCGACCTCGGTGAGGTTAGGGGAGCGGGTGCCAATATTCTGCACCGCCGGCGGGCGACTCTGGCTGGCTTCGCTGCCGGAAGACGAGTGCGAGGTGATTCTGCGACGTATCAAGCGTGAACAGCGCACGCCGTATACGGTGACGGACGTGGCGATGCTGATGGAAAAAATTGCTCTGGTGCGGCGCCAGGGGTTTGCCACTATCGAGCAGGAGTTTGAAATTGGGATGCTGGTGCTGGCGGTACCTCTGTCTGACAGGGAAGGGATGTACTGGGGCGCGCTGAGCCTGACCTCTCACCAGTCGCGGACGTCGCTGGATGCGTTGTGTCGCGACCATCTGGATCTGCTCTATAGCGCGCAGGCGATGCTGGTGGGGTAACTCCGGGCAATAAAAAACCCCGCCGGAGCGGGGTTTGTCAGAGCGACAATCTTATCTGACGTAGGCCAGCAGATTGTGTGAATCCGGCACCATAAAGTCGACGGACATCATCACCGACAGTGCGGTAATGGCGACGATGGAAAAGACGAACAGCTTACGCGCCCAGACTTTGTCATCCGCCACTTTGTAACCGCGCAGCGCCATCCCCAGCCACCAGACGCTCACCGCGGCGGCAACGACCAGGTATTTATACCCGGCGTAGCCACCCAGTGACAGCATCAGCGTGGCGACAGCAAAGGCCACGATGTACAGCGTAATGTGGTTCTTCGCCACGGAAATGCCTTTCACCACCGGCAGAACCGGAATGTTCGCCGCCTGATAATCCTTGAAGCGGAAAATCGCGATGGCGTAGGAGTGAGGCATCTGCCACAGGCTGAAGATAGCCAGCAGAATCGCCGCGCCGCTATCGAAATTACCGGTCACCGCGCAGTAGCCAATCACCGGCGGCGCAGCGCCGGAGAGAGAACCAATCAGCGTACCGTAGACGGAGTGACGTTTCATGTACAGGCTGTAGACGCCGACATAAACCACGAACCCCATCACCCCCAGCCAGCAGGCCAGAGGGTTAGCGCCAAACCACAGGAGCATGAAGCCAGCAATACCCAGCAAGGTGGCGTATACCAGCGAAACTTGTGGCGAGATCAGCCCTTTGACCAGCACCCGGTTTTTCGTCCGTTCCATCTTACGATCGATGTCACGGTCGATGTAGTTGTTGAATACACAACCCGAGGCGACCACCAGGGACACCCCAAGGAGCGTCCATGCAAACAGCGGATAGTCGATGTGGCCCTTGGAGGCCAACAGGAAACCGCCGATCACGGAGATCAGGTTGCCAAAAATGATGCCAGGTTTCGTTACTTGCAGGTATTGCTTAAACATACTTGCCGCTCTTAGTGCATCATCATGTTGTAGTTCAGGTTCCACATAATCCAGATGGAGCCAACAACAACGATAGCAATGATGATTACGGTGAAGATAAACGCGGTCAGGTTCCAACCTTCGTCAGACTTGCTGTTCATGTGCAGGAAGTACACCAGGTGTACCAGAATCTGCACAACAGCGGTGACCAGGATAGTTCCCAGAATAGCCGCATGCGATGCGGAGCCACTCATAACCATAGCAAACGGGATAACCGTCAGAATGATCGACAGGACGAACCCTGTCATGTAGCTCTTTACGCTGCCGTGAGAAGCGCCGTTATGATCGCTAGAATGACTCATTACATTGCCCCCATCAGATAAACAACCGAGAACACGCAGATCCACACAACGTCCAGGAAGTGCCAGAACAGGCTCAGGCACATGATACGGGTGCGGTTCGTGTTGGTCAGGCCACGACGTGAAACCTGAACCATCAGCACCGCCATCCAGATCAGGCCGGAGGTGACGTGCAGACCGTGGGTTCCGACCAGCGCGAAGAACGCTGACAGGAAGCCGCTGCGATCCGGGCCCATACCTTCAACAATCAGATGATGGAATTCATAGAGTTCCATCGCGATGAACCCTGCCCCGAAGAGGAAGGTCAGCGCCAGCCAGGAAACAACCTGGCTCTTATTGTTCTTGTACATGGCGATAGCCGCCATGCCGTAGGTGATGGAGCTGAACAGCAGCAGCGCGGTTTCAACCAGAACGAACGGCAGTTCAAAAATATCTTTACCGGTCGGTCCGCCAGCCGTGCCGTTCACCAGAACGGCATAGGTAGCAAACAGGGTGGCGAAGATAATGCAGTCGCTCATCAGGTAGATCCAGAAGCCGAATACCTTCATCGGCCCTGTATCGTGGTGCCCGTGTTCATGCGCGTGGGCGTTATGCGCAAGAGTATCAGTTGCCATTTTTCAGCCCTGCTTTGTTAATCTCATCGAAATGCTGATTTTCCAGTTTTTCGACTACTGCAACCGGCACGTAGTAATCCACGTCCTCGTCAAAGCTCTTAATAATCCAGGTCACCAGGATACCGACGAAGCTTGCAATCGCCATCCACCAGATGTGCCAGATCATCGCGAAACCAAACACCGTTGCGAAAGCAGCAATAACGATGCCTGCGCCGCTGTTTTTCGGCATATGAATCTCTTCATAGCCAGCCGGTTTCTTATACGCTTCGCCTTTTTCTTTCATTTCCCAGAACGCGTCACGCTCGTGAACGACAGGAACGATAGCGAAGTTGTAGAACGGAGGCGGAGAAGAGGTTGCCCACTCCAGAGTACGGCCGCCCCACGGGTCACCGGTCAGGTCGCGGTTCTGATCGCGATCGCGGATAGACACGTAGAACTGAATCAGCTGGCAGAGGATACCGCAGGCAATCAGCGCCGCACCGCATGCCGCAACAACCAGCATCGGGTGGAACTGCGGGTCAATCTGCTGGCTCAGGCGACGCGTCATACCCATGAAGCCCAGTACGTACAGCGGCATAAATGCGACGAAGAAGCCGATGATCCAGAACCAGAAAGCGCGTTTGCCCCAGGTTTCGTTCAGCGTGAAGCCAAAGGCTTTCGGCCACCAGTAGGTCAGGCCAGCAAAGCAACCGAATACCACACCGCCGATAATAACGTTATGGAAGTGGGCAATCAGGAACAGACTGTTGTGCAGCACGAAGTCCGCGCCCGGTACCGCCAGCAGAACGCCGGTCATACCACCAACAGAGAAGGTCACGATGAAGCCGATAGTCCACAGCATGGCTGAGTTGAAGACGATACGGCCCTGGTACATGGTGAACAGCCAGTTGAAGATCTTAACCCCGGTCGGGATTGCGATAATCATGGTAGTAATACCGAAGAAGGCGTTGACGTTCGCGCCGGCACCCATGGTGAAGAAGTGGTGCAGCCAAACGATGAACGACAGAACGGTAATACACACTGTTGCCCATACCAGCGAGGTGTAGCCAAACAGACGCTTACGCGAGAAGGTTGCGGCGATCTCGGAGAAGACACCGAATACCGGCAGCACCAGGATATACACTTCCGGGTGGCCCCAGGCCCAAATCAGGTTGATGTACATCATCATGTTGCCACCCATCTCGTTGGTAAAGAAATGGGTGCCCAGGTAGCGGTCCAGGGTCAGCAGCGCGACGGTGACGGTCAGGATTGGGAAGGAGGCGATAATCAGGATGTTGGCGCACAGAGATGCCCAGCTAAATACTGGCATCTTGAACATCGTCATGCCAGGGGCACGCATCTTGATAATGGTCACGAAGAAGTTAATACCGGTTAACGTCGTACCAATACCGGATAGCTGGAGAGCCCAGATCCAGTAATCGACCCCAACGCCCGGACTGTACTCGATTCCCGACAGCGGCGGATAGGCCAGCCAACCGGTCTGTGCGAATTCACCGACGCCCAGAGACAAGTTAACCAGAATTACGCCGACAACGGTGAACCAGAAGCTCAGGTTGTTGAGGAACGGGAAGGCAACGTCGCGCGCACCGATCTGCAGCGGAACCACGAGGTTCATCAGACCGATAACAAACGGCATCGCTACGAAGAAGATCATGATAACGCCGTGGGCGGTAAAGATCTGATCGTAGTGGTGAGGCGGCAGGAACCCTGCTTCCCCGGCCGAGGCCAGCACCTGCTGGCTACGCATCATAACGGCGTCAGCGAAGCCACGCAGCAACATCACGATTGCTACGATGACATACATGATACCAAGTCTTTTGTGGTCGACCGAAGTCAGCCACTCATTCCAAAGGTAGGACCACTTACCGAAGTAAGTGATTGCCGCCAGAAGCGCCAGTCCCCCGATGATAATCGCAGCCACCGTAACCACAATAATGGGTTCGTGGTAGGGCACTGCATCCAGTGTAAGTTTTCCGAACATCGTTTTCTTCCTCGGCCCCTTAGTGAGCGGTTTCCGCGTGGCTCATGTCCATGCCTTCCATCCCTTCGTGCGCTGCGTGCTCGCCTTCAGGCTGGGACATATCCATGCTCTTGCCATGAGACATAAATTTGTTCACAACATCTTTAAACAAATCCGGTTTCACGTCAGAGAAGTATTCCACTTTGTTGTATTCGCTAGGCGCAGCCAGTTTGTCGAAAGCCGCCATGGAGTCCATGGTGTTCGATGACTGTTTCGCTTTCGCTACCCACTGATCGAAGGTTGCACGATCCGGCGTGGCGATAGCTTTGAACTTCATACCAGAGAAGCCCGGGCCGCTATAGCTTGCGGAGATACCGTCATAAGTGCCAGTTTCATTCGCGATGAGGTGCAGCTGAGTCTGCATCCCGGCCATTGCGTAAATCTGGCTGCCTAAACGTGGGATAAAGAACGAGTTCATCACGGAGTTAGAGGTCACTTTGAAGTGTACCGGTACGTTCGCCGGGAAGGCGATTTCGTTGACGGTAGCAATACCCTGTTCCGGATAGATGAAGAACCATTTCCAGTCCATCGAAACAACTTCGATGACGATCGGTTTCTCTTCGTGAGCAAGCGGTTTGCTTGGCTCAAGTGCGTGAGTGGTTTTCCAGGTCAGAACGGCCAGGAACAGGATGATCAGAATAGGAACCGTCCAGACCACAGCTTCAACTTTGTTGGAGTGTGACCAGTTCGGGCTATACTTCGCATCTTTATTACTCGCACGATACTTCCAGGCAAATCCTACTGCCATTAAGACGGCGGGAATAACGACAATCATCATCAGGCCAAAGGCCGTCAGTATCAGAGAACGTTGCTCCAGTCCAATCTGTCCTTTTGGGTCAAGGAGTGCAGAATCACAACCACTGAGTAATACAGTACCTGCGATTAATGACATCCATCCCAAACTTTTATTGTATTTCCTAAGTCTCATTGAACGACCTCAATTCCACGGAATCTGGTGGCGCTTAAAGTGTACGGGCATTTTACGGGAAGGTTGCATTACTGTAAACATGATTGGGGCTGTGTCAGTTCTGTGTTAGCGGGTTCTGCTCGCTTTGTCACATATGTAACCGAGTGTGACGCTGATGCTTGCAAAGCACGCTATATGCAGGATCTATAACGAAAGAGATAAGAATGGATGGGCTTATGGGGGAATGAGTATAAACACTCGAAAAATAACACAACTAATTAACAATTAATTATCAAATAACAGACATTGCTCGGCGGCGATATTAAATCGCTTTTGCTGAATCGGTTAAATTATTTAATGTTTTGAATAAAAGTTGTCAATAACTTCCCAAAATGTAAAGCGCACAAAACAACAAATGAAAAATGAACAATATAAAATCGTTAATAAGCCGTTATAATTACGTTCAGTGATTACAACGGCTAATAACCCCGCGAGTATGCGTTAAATCAGCGCTCTCTTCCGTAACGCCAGATAATCAAGCAGACTTCCGAGCAAAACGCCGGCGATGGCGGTGATGGCCGCAATTTCCAGCAGCGCGGGCAGGAAGGAAAACGAGGTGAAGTCGAGGGCATTAAGTATCAGCAACAGCAGCCATATGCCCAGCATCAGCGAACCCACGGCCAGAATCAGCAGCGCCAGCGTATAGGTCTGTGGATAGTCCGTGCGCGGAATAAAGCTTCCGGTGCGTTGCGTGTACTCCAGGGTTTGCCGGCAGAGCAGCAGGAGCACAATCCCCGGGACGGCGGCAAAGACGGAGAACAGATAAAACGTAGGCCAACCGTGAGCTTCGACGAACCAGCCGGCAATCGGCCCGACGTACACGCGACCAACTGCCGAGAGCGCGGACAGCAAAGCAAACTGGGTGGCGGAAAACGATTTATTACACAGGGTCATTAACAGGGCGACAAATGCCGCCGTGCCCATACCGCCGCACAGGTTCTCGAAAAAGACCGCCGTCGCCATGGAGTAAAGATGTTTATCGGTAATCGACAGCAGCCAGTAGCCGGCATTGGATACGCCCTGTAGCACGCCGAAAATCAGCAGGGCGCGAAACAGGGTGAGGCGCTGCATTAATACGCCGCCGTAGAGTGCGCCAACAATCGTCGCGAAAAGTCCCAGCGTTTTATTGACCATTCCGACCTCGCCGGCATCAAAACCGACGCCACGAATCAAAAACGTGGTGGTCAGACTCATCGCAAAGGCATCGCCGAGCTTATAAAGGACGATGAGCAGCAGGATCAGCCAGGCGTTGTTGCGTCCGAAGAAATCGCGCAGCGGTTCGGCGACCGCCTGTTCGAGGCTTTTCGGTACCGGAATCACGTCGCTCGGTTCTGGCGCCAGCAGGGTGGCGATAATGCAGGGAATCAGCAGCACGGCCATCAGCCAGTACATTCCCTGCCAGCCGAGCCAGCGATCGGCCAGCCACAGCGCCAGACCGCCGGAGACCAGCATCCCCAGGCGATAGCCCAGCACGCTGATGGCCGCGCCTGCGCCACGCTCCTCTGCCGGCAGCACATCGGTTTTCCAGGCGTCGAAGACGATATCCTGCGATGCGGAGCAGAAGGCGATAACTACCGCTAATGCCGCCATCCAGCGGAGCTGGGTGGAGGGCTCAAGGAACCCCATGGCGGCGATGGCGATCAGCAGCAGAAACTGGGTGGTCAGCAGCCAGCCGCGGCGCCGGCCAAGAAACGGCGGCGTGTAGCGGTCCATTAACGGCGACCAGAGAAACTTAAAGACGTAAGCCTGACCAACCAGCGAGAAGAAGCCGATCGTTTTCAGATCGATATTTTCAACGGTCATCCACGCCTGGAGCGTGCCGGAGGTCAGCGCGAGAGGCAGGCCGGAAGCAAACCCAAGGATCAGCAAAATAGCTGATTTAGGCTGCTGGAAAATGCGTAAGTAGTGGTTGGACATGGCTTATGGCGCAAACCCGGCGCGAGGCCGGGTTTGCGAACGATCAACGCGCGTTTTGCTTGATGAAATCATGAATGCTGGTGTCCTGCGCCATATCGGCGATGGTATCGGTCAGGACGCTGTTCACTGCATTGGCGATATTCTGGTTAGAAGCCTGGAAGGCGCCTTCAACAGAGTAGCTTGCGCGATAGTTTTTGGTCATTTTGGTGCCGTTCGCGGCGGTGGCGATAATCGCGATATCTGCTTTCGTGGCGATGTTGTAGCGCACGTTGCCCTGTGAAACGTCGGCATACAGTTTGTTGACGATGATCTGCAGATCGACCGCGCCGTTCGGCCCAATCATATAACCGCGCGCGGTCATTTGTTTTTCCAGCACTTCCTGCAGCAGGAAGCGCAGATCGCGAGAGGCGGTCAGCGTAACCTGTTGGTTATCGCGGGTGACCTTTGCCAGCGCCTGATCCGGACGCTGATCCGCACCGTTAATGCTGACGGTGACGCCCATCAGACTTGGGTCCTGCTGCGGCAGGCTCATTTTCGGCGATACATCAATGGTGGTCGGAGGCGTCGCGCATCCTGCCAGCATAAACATCGCGACCAGCGGGAAAAGAATTTTCTTAAACATGTTCAGGGTCTCAGCGCATGGTGTTGTTATACCCGTCATACTTCAGGCAACGGTTGCGTTAGCGGCTCTTGTTCGCCCTCGTCACTCGCTTCAGCAAGCGCCTGAGGACTCTCCCGTTTGTAGCCTTTCCGTCGCGCAAATTTATTTCGGGTCATTGAGGAAAATTACCGCCATCATAACATCGCCAACGGCGAGGGGAAGTGGCAACGCATGTAAATTCATCGCGTTGTACATTTTATCGCCGCCTCCCATTTTTATCGCGATCCAGGCGGACGTTCTGGGGGAGAGAGTAAGTAAACTTGATACTTTTGAATGAAAATATCAGAACAATGCTAATTTTTTGTTGTTTTCCCCTAATGGAAGCGGTAAAAGCGGCTAACATTTAAAAGGAATGGCGGCATCTCAGCGTTGTCGGAGGAGAAAATTCATGATGATACGTGAACAGATCGAAGCAAAACTTAGGGCAGCGTTCGACCCCGTGTATCTCGAAGTCGTGGATGAAAGTTATCGCCACAATGTCCCGGCTGGCTCTGAAAGTCATTTTAAAGTGGTGTTGGTGAGCGATCGTTTCACCGGCGAGCGTTTTCTGAACCGTCACCGTATGATCTACGGTACGCTGACTGAGGAGCTGTCGAGCACCGTGCATGCGCTGGCGCTGCATACCTATACGATTAAAGAGTGGGAAGGGCTTCAGGACACGGTATTTGCATCTCCTCCTTGTCGCGGTGCGGGAAGTATCGCCTAGAAATCGTATTTGCAACCGCGGGAACTTTTCCAGTATGTTGCGTGAAGATTTATTAAAAAACGGCCTACGGGCCGTTTTGTTTTGTCTGAAAATGTGTGCAGTGGGCGCTTTTAAAGGCAAATTTGCGCGGGAAATGTGAAAAATGCCGCAGCAGTGGGCGACAACCGTTCTCGACTCACAAAAGTGATGCCGCTATAATGCCGCGTCTTATATGAATGTCTTCGGGATGATTCTGGCGACAGGGAATGTGTTTCTGATTGAAGAGGGCATCCCGGTTCTGCGAAGCAACGTACACGCGCTTCCAGAGTTGACCGAGCACTGTGATTTTTTTGAGGTAACAAGATGCAAGTTTCAGTTGAAACCACTCAGGGCCTTGGGCGCCGTGTAACGATTACTATCGCCGCTGACAGCATCGAGAATGCTGTCAAAAGCGAGCTGGTCAACGTGGCGAAAAAAGTTCGCATTGACGGCTTCCGTAAAGGGAAAGTGCCGATGAATGTTGTTGCTCAGCGTTATGGCGCATCCGTTCGCCAGGACGTGCTGGGCGACCTGATGAGCCGTCATTTCGTTGACGCGATCATCAAAGAGAAAATCAATCCAGCCGGCGCACCGAACTACGTTCCGGGCGAATACAAGTTGGGTGAAGACTTCACCTACGCGGTAGAGTTCGAAGTTTATCCGGAAGTTGCTCTGCAGGGTCTGGAAACTATCGAAGTTGAAAAACCGGTTGTTGAAGTGACCGAAGCTGACGTCGACACCATGCTGGACACTCTGCGTAAGCAGCAGGCTAACTGGAAAGACAAAGATGGCGCTGTTGATGCAGAAGACCGTGTAACCATCGACTTCACCGGTTCTGTTGACGGCGAAGAGTTCGAAGGCGGCAAAGCGTCTGACTTCGTACTGGCGATGGGCCAGGGTCGTATGATCCCAGGCTTTGAAGACGGTATTAAAGGCCACAAAGCGGGCGAAGAGTTCACTATCGATGTGACCTTCCCGGAAGAATACCACGCAGAAAACCTGAAAGGTAAAGCGGCTAAGTTCGTTATCAACCTGAAGAAAGTTGAAGAGCGCGAGCTGCCGGAACTGACTGCTGAATTCATCAAACGTTTCGGCGTTGAAGATGGTTCTGTCGAAGGTCTGCGCGCTGAAGTGCGTAAAAACATGGATCGCGAGCTGAAAGGCGCCGTGCGTAACCGCGTGAAGTCTCAGGCTATCGAAGGTCTGGTTAAAGCGAACGACATCGACGTGCCGGCTGCCCTGATCGACAGCGAAATCGACGTTCTGCGTCGTCAGGCTGCTCAGCGTTTCGGTGGCAATGAGAAGCAGGCTCTGGAACTGCCGCGCGAACTGTTCGAAGAGCAGGCTAAACGCCGCGTAGTTGTCGGTCTGCTGCTGGGCGAAGTCATTCGCACCAACGAGCTGAAAGCTGACGAAGAGCGTGTTAAAGGCCTGATCGAAGAGATGGCTTCCGCTTACGAAGATCCGAAAGAAGTTGTTGAGTTCTACAGCAAAAACAACGAACTGATGGACAACATGCGTAACGTCGCGCTGGAAGAGCAGGCTGTTGAAGCCGTTCTGGCAAAAGCGAAAGTGTCTGAAAAAGCCACTACCTTCAATGAACTGATGAACCAGCAGGCGTAATTTCGCCCCGCGGTTTAAAGTTCAGGTAAAACCCGTTGCCGAGAGGCGGCGGGTTTTTTTTTATCGCAGCAATAGCTTCAGGATGAGTGCGAAAACGCGATATCAATGATAGCGTTACGACAAAAGCTTGTTATGCTTGAATTATGGTTGCATCGTCCCCACTACGAGGAGACGAAACTGCACGCGTGAAATCATGCATAATGACGAAGCGTATCTGTCGGGAGTGGTTCAGGTTGCTGGCGTAAGGCCGATATTCAGGTAATTTGAACGATGACGGACAGAAGACTCTGGCTGATAATCCGTCCATAAGGTTACAATCAGTGCGGCAGGTTTATTCAAAATTAATCCAGGAGACGGAAATGTCATACAGTGGCGAACGAGATAACTTTGCACCCCATATGGCCCTGGTGCCGATGGTCATTGAACAGACCTCGCGCGGTGAACGTTCTTTTGATATCTACTCCCGTCTGCTCAAGGAACGCGTCATCTTTCTGACCGGCCAGGTGGAAGACCACATGGCGAATCTGATCGTGGCGCAGATGCTTTTTCTGGAAGCAGAGAACCCGGAAAAAGACATTTATCTGTACATTAACTCTCCGGGCGGGGTGATCACCGCCGGGATGTCGATTTACGACACCATGCAGTTCATCAAGCCTGACGTGAGCACCATTTGTATGGGCCAGGCGGCTTCGATGGGCGCGTTCCTGCTGACCGCAGGGGCAAAAGGCAAGCGTTTCTGCCTGCCGAATTCCCGTGTGATGATCCACCAGCCGCTGGGCGGCTATCAGGGTCAGGCGACGGATATCGAAATTCACGCCCGCGAGATCCTGAAAGTGAAAGGGCGGATGAATGAACTGATGGCACACCATACGGGTCAATCCCTTGCGCAGATTGAGAACGACACCGAGCGTGACCGTTTCTTGTCAGCCTCCGAAGCGGTGGAATACGGCCTGGTCGATTCCATTTTGACCCATCGTAATTGATGCCCCTGGCGCAAGGGGGCCGCTATACTTGTCTGGAGTAGGGCGGCACAACGCTTATCAGCGACTTGCGCCTGAGAATGGCATTTGCGTCGTCGTGTGCGGCACAAAGAACTTAATAAGAGGTTTGGACTCATGACAGATAAACGCAAAGATGGTTCGGGCAAACTGTTGTATTGCTCTTTTTGCGGCAAAAGCCAGCATGAAGTGCGTAAGCTGATCGCCGGGCCATCCGTGTATATCTGCGACGAATGCGTTGATTTATGTAACGACATCATTCGCGAAGAGATTAAAGAAGTCGCGCCGCATCGTGAACGCAGTGCGCTGCCGACTCCGCACGAAATCCGCCACCACCTGGACGATTACGTTATCGGTCAGGAGCCGGCGAAAAAAGTGCTGGCCGTTGCGGTATACAACCACTACAAACGCCTGCGCAATGGTGATACCAGCAACGGTGTTGAGCTGGGTAAAAGTAACATTCTGCTGATCGGGCCGACAGGTTCCGGTAAAACGCTGCTGGCGGAAACGCTGGCGCGTCTGCTGGATGTGCCGTTCACCATGGCTGACGCCACCACCCTGACCGAAGCGGGTTATGTCGGTGAAGACGTCGAAAACATCATTCAGAAGCTGTTGCAGAAATGCGACTACGACGTACAAAAAGCGCAGCGCGGAATCGTGTACATCGATGAAATCGACAAAATTTCCCGTAAATCGGATAACCCGTCGATTACCCGCGATGTCTCAGGTGAAGGCGTGCAGCAGGCGCTGCTGAAGCTTATCGAAGGGACCGTTGCCGCGGTACCACCGCAGGGCGGGCGTAAACATCCGCAGCAGGAGTTCTTGCAGGTTGATACCTCCAAGATTCTGTTTATCTGTGGCGGCGCGTTTGCCGGTCTGGATAAGGTCATTTCCCATCGTGTTGAAACCGGTTCAGGTATTGGTTTCGGCGCGACGGTAAAAGCCAAATCTGACAAAGCGAGCGAAGGCGAGCTGCTGTCTCAGGTTGAGCCGGAAGATCTGATCAAATTTGGTCTGATTCCAGAGTTCATCGGTCGTCTGCCGGTTGTCGCAACGCTGAATGAGCTGAGCGAAGAAGCACTGATTCAGATCCTGAAAGAGCCGAAAAATGCCCTGACCAAACAGTATCAGGCATTGTTCAACCTGGAAGGCGCTGAACTGGAGTTCCGCGATGAAGCGCTGGACGCGATCGCCAAAAAAGCGATGGCGCGTAAAACCGGCGCTCGTGGTCTGCGCTCCATTGTTGAAGCCGCGCTGCTCGATACCATGTACGATCTTCCATCAATGGAAGACGTGGAAAAGGTGGTCATCGATGCTTCTGTTATCGACGGCCAAAGCAAACCGTTGCTGATCTATGGCAAACCGGAAGCGCAGCAGGCGTCTGGTGAATAATTAGCCAACTTGCTCAAGCAGTTAACAAAAAGGGGGGATTTTATCTCCCCTTTTATTTTTCCTGCATTCCCGCCGTTGAATGTGTGGAATACATCCCCATATACTGGATTACATATTAACGGCGTCGCGATGACGAGTCGTGCCGCTGGCTACCTGGCGGACTTTAAACTAAGAGAGAGCTCTATGAATCCTGAGCGTTCTGAACGCATTGAAATCCCCGTATTGCCGTTGCGCGATGTGGTGGTTTATCCGCACATGGTCATACCCCTGTTTGTAGGGCGGGAAAAATCTATCCGTTGTCTTGAAGCGGCTATGGACCATGATAAAAAAATCATGCTGGTTGCGCAGAAAGAAGCTTCGACGGATGAGCCGGGTGTAAATGATCTTTTCACCGTCGGGACCGTGGCGTCAATTTTACAGATGCTGAAGCTGCCTGATGGCACCGTCAAAGTGCTGGTTGAAGGCCTGCAGCGCGCGCGTATTTCTGCACTGTCTGATAACGGCGAGCATTTTTCAGCGAAAGCGGAGTACCTGGAATCGCCGGCGATCGACGAACGTGAGCAGGAAGTGCTGGTGCGCACCGCGATCGGTCAGTTTGAAGGCTACATCAAGCTGAACAAGAAAATCCCACCGGAAGTGCTGACGTCGCTCAACAGCATCGACGATCCTGCGCGTCTGGCTGATACCATTGCTGCGCACATGCCGCTGAAGCTGGCAGATAAGCAGTCCGTCCTCGAGATGTCCGACATTAACGAACGTCTGGAATATCTGATGGCGATGATGGAATCGGAAATCGATCTGCTGCAGGTTGAGAAGCGTATTCGCAACCGCGTGAAAAAGCAGATGGAAAAGTCTCAGCGTGAGTACTATCTGAATGAGCAGATGAAGGCCATCCAGAAAGAGCTTGGCGAGATGGATGACGCGCCGGACGAGAACGAAGCGCTGAAGCGCAAGATCGACGCGGCAAAAATGCCGAAAGAGGCGAAAGAAAAAACCGAAGCGGAACTGCAAAAGCTGAAGATGATGTCGCCGATGTCGGCAGAAGCGACCGTCGTACGCGGCTACATCGACTGGATGGTGCAGGTGCCGTGGAGCGCGCGCAGCAAGGTCAAAAAAGATCTGCGTCAGGCTCAGGAGATCCTCGATACCGACCATTACGGCCTGGAGCGCGTGAAGGATCGTATCCTTGAGTATCTCGCAGTGCAGAGCCGTGTCAACAAGCTGAAAGGGCCGATTCTGTGCCTGGTTGGACCGCCGGGGGTGGGTAAAACCTCGCTGGGTCAGTCCATCGCTAAAGCGACCGGACGTAAGTACGTGCGTATGGCGCTGGGCGGCGTGCGTGATGAAGCGGAAATCCGCGGTCACCGCCGTACCTATATTGGCTCAATGCCGGGCAAACTGATCCAGAAAATGGCGAAAGTGGGCGTCAAAAACCCGCTGTTCCTGCTTGATGAGATCGACAAAATGTCCTCCGACATGCGCGGCGATCCGGCTTCAGCGCTGCTGGAAGTGCTGGATCCTGAACAGAACGTGGCGTTTAACGACCACTATCTGGAAGTGGACTACGATCTGAGCGATGTCATGTTTGTGGCGACCTCTAACTCCATGAACATTCCGGCGCCGCTGCTGGATCGTATGGAAGTGATTCGTCTTTCCGGTTATACCGAAGACGAAAAACTGAACATCGCCAAACGTCACCTGCTGTCTAAGCAGATTGAGCGTAATGCGCTGAAGAAAGGCGAGCTGACCGTAGAGGACAGCGCGATCGTCGGGATTATTCGCTATTACACCCGTGAAGCGGGCGTGCGTGGGCTGGAGCGTGAAATTTCCAAGCTGTGCCGTAAGGCGGTTAAACAGCTGCTGCTGGATAAATCACTGAAGCACATCACGATTAATGGCGATAACCTGCATGATTTCCTTGGCGTGCAGCGCTATGACTACGGTCGTGCGGATAGCGAAAACCGCGTCGGCCAGGTCACCGGTCTGGCATGGACGGAAGTGGGCGGCGATCTGCTGACCATCGAAACCGCCTGTGTGCCGGGCAAAGGCAAGCTGACCTATACCGGTTCGCTGGGCGAAGTGATGCAGGAGTCTATTCAGGCTGCGCTGACCGTGGTACGTTCGCGTGCGGATAAGCTGGGGATTAATTCGGATTTCTACGAAAAACGTGATATTCACGTTCACGTTCCGGAAGGGGCGACGCCGAAAGACGGTCCGAGCGCCGGTATCGCGATGTGTACCGCGCTGGTCTCCTGTCTGACGGGGAATCCGGTACGCGCTGACGTCGCGATGACGGGGGAAATTACCCTGCGTGGTCAGGTGCTGCCAATCGGCGGTCTGAAGGAAAAACTGCTGGCGGCACATCGCGGCGGCATTAAGACTGTTCTGATTCCTGATGAAAATAAACGTGACCTTGAAGAAATTCCAGATAACGTTATTGCCGATTTAGATATCCATCCGGTGAAACGAATCGAAGAAGTTCTGACACTTGCGTTGCAGAACGAACCATTCGGCATGCAGGTCGTCACGGCAAAATAGTGATTTCGCGCAAATAGCGCTAAGAAAAGTGGGGCTGGGAAGTAAATTCGTACTTGCCAGCCTTTTTTTGTGTAGCTAACTTAGATCGCTGGCAGGGGGTCATCTACAACTCTGTTGTAAGGGCATGACAGTCCTGATATAACTGCTGCGCGGTCGCACCACGAAGGATTCTGGTGCGATATAAATTATAAAGAGAGGAAGAGAACAGTGAATAAATCTCAACTGATTGACAAAATTGCTGCGGGTGCGGACATTTCTAAAGCTGCAGCCGGACGTGCGTTAGATGCTTTAATTGCTTCTGTTACTGAATCTCTGCAGGCTGGGGATGACGTTGCGCTGGTCGGGTTTGGTACCTTTGCTGTGAAAGAGCGCGCTGCCCGTACTGGTCGCAACCCGCAAACAGGTAAAGAAATTACCATCGCTGCTGCCAAAGTACCGGGTTTCCGTGCCGGTAAAGCGCTGAAAGACGCGGTAAACTGATCGGCTTCCCATCAGGGAATGTGACGAAGTACAAGGGCGCATCGCGAGATGTGCCTTTTTTATTTGCCCGGAACCCGACTTTATGTGTGTTTGTACGCACTTGTGGGCTGACAATCACCCCATTTTCTTGTCAAAATAGGTCCTCACGCGCGGCAGCCATCACGTGCTATGCTGCGCGAGCTAAAGTCATCTACAGCGGAGCGTTGTTACACCATGATGGACAACCTACGCACGGCCGCCAATAGCGTCGTGCTCAAGATTATTTTCGGTATCATCATTATCTCGTTCATTTTGACCGGGGTGAGTGGTTACCTGATTGGCGGCAGTAACAATTATGCCGCGAAAGTTAACGACCAGGAAATTGGTCGCTCACAGTTTGAAAATGCCGTTGCCAGCGAACGTAACCGTATGCAGCAGCAGCTTGGCGATCAGTTCTCTGAACTGGCGGCCAACGAAAACTACATGAAAACCATGCGTCAGCAGGTGCTGAACCGTCTGATTGACGAGTCGCTGCTTGACCAGTACGCCCGCGAACTTGGACTGAGCGTCAGCGATGCTCAAGTCAAACAGGCTATCTTCCAGACTCAGGCTTTCCAGACTGACGGCAAATTTGATAACGAACGTTTTAGCGGTATCGTGAATCAAATGGGCATGACCACCGATCAGTACGCGCAGGCGCTGCGCAACCAGCTGACGACTCAGCAGCTGATTAATGCGATTGCCGGTACCGACTTTATGCTGTCCGGTGAATCCGATCAGCTGGCTGCGCTGGTATCCCAGCAACGCGTAGTGCGTGAAGCCACCATCGATGTCAACGCACTGGCGGCGAAGCAGGCGGTGACCGATGAGGAAGTCAACGCTTACTACCAGCAAAACCAGGCCCGTTTCATGGCGCCGGAGCAGTTCCGCGTGAGCTACATCAAAATGGATGCAGCAGGCATGCAGGAGAACGCTTCTGAAGAAGAAATCCAGTCCTGGTATGATCAGCATCAGGATCAGTTCACGCAGCCGCAGCGTAACCGCTACAGCGTGATTCAGACCAAGACCGAAGCCGATGCCCAGACCGTTGTGGATGAGCTGAAGAAAGGGACCGATTTCTCCACCCTGGCGAAAGAAAAATCTACCGACATTATCTCCGCCCGCAACGGTGGCGATATGGGCTGGATGGACGATGCCGCAACGGTACCAGAGCTGAAAAATGCCGGTCTGAAAGAAAAAGGCCAGCTTTCTGGCGTGATCAAATCTTCCGTTGGTTTCCTGGTTGTCCGTCTTGATGATGTTCAGCCGGCGAAGGTTAAACCGCTGGCCGAAGTTCGCGATGATATCGCGGCGAAAGTGAAGCAGGAAAAAGCGCTGGATGCTTACTACGCGCTGCAGCAGAAAGTGAGCGATGCAGCCAGCAATGATAACGAATCGCTGGCCAGCGCCGCACAGGCTGCGGATGTGAAAGTCAGCGAAACCGGCTGGTTTGGGCGTGACAATCTGCCAGAAGAGCTGAACTTTAAACCGGTCTCCGATGCTATCTTCAACGGCGGGCTGGTGGGCGAGAACGGTACGCCGGGCAGCAACTCCGATATCATCACCGTCGATGGCGATCGCGCATTTGTTCTGCGTATCAGCGAGCACAAAGCGGAAGCCGTGAAGCCACTGGCGGACGTGAAAGCACAGGTTATCGATATCGTAAAACATACCAAAGCTGAACAGCAGGCGAAGCTGGATGCAGACAAGCTGCTGGCCGCGCTCAAAGATGGCAAAGGTGACGAGGCGATGAAAGCCGCGGGTTTAAGCTTCGGCCCGGCGCAGACGCTGGCACGTACCGGTCAGGATCCCTTGAGCCAGGCGGCGTTTGCTCTGCCGCTGCCGCAGCAGGGTAAACCTGTCTACGGTATGGGGAGCGATATCAAAGGCAACGTGGTGCTGCTGGCGCTGGATGAAGTGAAAGCCGGCGACATGCCGGAAGCGCAGAAAAAAGCCATGGTTCAAGGCATCACGCAGAACAATGCTCAGATTGCTTTCGAAGCGCTGATGAGCAACCTGCGTAAGTCCGCGAAAATTAAACTCGGCGATGCTATCGACCAGCAGCAATAATTTCGTGACGCTTCGCAAAAATCAGTAACCTGATGTAATCCTCAAAGGCCGCTTTCGCGGCCTTTTCCATTTCTGCGGTTTGTCTTTTGTACTCCTTTTCCACTCTCGCTATTGTGACCTTGCTGTCTACAAACAAGGAGATAACAGCATGAAACGTGGATTGAAAACGCTTATTGCCGCCGCCGTACTGGTTTGTGCGGCAGGACATCAGGGTGTACTTGCCGCCCCTTCCAGCGGGAAGACGTCGGCGACGGCAAAAGAGAGCGTACAGACGCCGCAGGCGAAAGCGCCTGATGTGTTAAATACGACTGAGAATGATGGCATCAGGGTAAGTATCAATAGCGCCAGCGCAGAAGAGCTGTCAAAGGCTCTGAATGGCGTCGGTCTGAAGAAAGCGCAGGCTATCGTAAGCTATCGCGAAGAGTACGGGCCATTTAAAACCGTTGACGATCTTAAGCAGGTCCCGGGGATGGGTCACTCGCTGGTGGAGAGAAACCTGTCACATCTGAAGCTGTAAATTTTCAGTACAAGTTTGCACAGTCGTTATTATTTGCCAGAATGAAGAGGTCACTTAAGTGGTGTGACCTCTGACCTCAATACAACAATGCAAGATAAGGCATGTGCGCTATGCAGACACAAATCAAAGTTCGCGGCTATCATCTCGACGTCTATCAGCACGTCAATAATGCGCGTTATCTGGAGTTTCTCGAAGAGGCGCGTTGGGACGGCCTGGAAAGCAGCCCGGCTTTTCACTGGATGACCGCACGCAACATCGCTTTTGTGGTGGTAAATATCAATATCAACTATCGACGCCCGGCGGTACTAGGCGATGTGCTTACCGTCACCAGCAAACTGGAACAGCTGAACGGAAAAAGCGGAACGTTAAGCCAGGTGGTAACCCTTAACCCTAACGGCGAGGCGGTAGCCGATGCGCTAATCACCTTTGTCTGCATCGATCTGAAAACGCAGAAGGCGCTGCCGCTGGAGGGTGAACTGCGCGAGAAACTGGTTCAGCTGGAGCCTTGCTGACGGGCCAGTCGGAGGAGTATGTCCCGGATGCGCTGCCGCGCATCTGTCTCAGCTAACGGTCATAGAGAAAATGCCGGGTGGCGGCTGACGCCTTACCCGGCCTACGGTTCGTTGCGGACTGGTTACTGGAGTTGCGCTGACCGGCTAAGGGCTTGATGCTATGCGCAGATCTTGCAGGCCCGGTAAGGCCTCAGCCGCTACCGGGAAGCCACCGGTTACTGTAGTCCGGTTTTGTGTTTCATCACTGCCATAATACCCGGCCGATCGGCCTCGTACTGGCTTAGCCCGTTGGCGCGCAGGTTACAAGCCGCACACTGTCCGCAGCCGTCGCCTTTAATGCCGTTATAGCAGGTCAGGGTTTCATGGCGCACCAGTGCTAACTGGCCCCAGTAATCGGCTAAAGCCCATGTCTCGGCTTTGTTAAGCCACATCAGCGGCGTCTCGAAGCGAATATCTTTTGCCATTCCGAGGCTGACGGCATGGTGCAGTGCTTTCACGAACTCGTCACGGCAGTCCGGGTAGCCGGAAAAATCGGTTTCGCACACGCCGGTAATGATCGCTTCCGCCTTAACCTGGTAGGCGTAAATCGCCGTCAGGGTTAAAAACAGGATATTACGCCCGGGAACGAAGGTATTCGGGATACCGCTGGCTTCCGGCTCATAGTCCGGCACCGGGATGTTATCGCGGGTCAGGCTGCTGACGGCAAGCTCGTTAAGCAACGTCACGTCGAGCACCTTATGGGCAACGGCGCCCAGCTTTAACGCCAGAGAGCGAGCGACGTCAATTTCCGCGCGGTGGCGTTGGCCATAATCAAAAGTGACGCAGTGCACTTCATCGTACTGTTGCAGAGCCTGCACCAGGCAGGTCGTTGAATCTTGTCCTCCGCTGAAGACAACTACGGCGCGTTTCATGGCAATTCCTGACAATCAAAGTGAAAGCGATATGGTAGCGCCTGATGGGCGCGGCGACCAGCTTCATCACGGCGGCGATGCCGGTAGCCAGGCGCTGGCGAAATCAAACCAGCCTCGGGCGTTAAGCTGCAGGCCGTTTACGCCCGGTGGGGCGCTGATGCGATAATTGTAATTAAATAGCGGCGTCATGATGGCATCGTCCATCAGGATATTGAAGACATTGCGCAACGCTTCGTTGCGGCTGCGTTCTTCAGGCTGCGCCTGGACGGCATCGAGGGTGGCCTGCAGATGAGCATACTGTGCCCCGGTCAATAAATGAGGCCACATCGTATCGCAGCGCAGCCACTGTTCCAGCGTGTATTCCGGGGCTTCGCCGATCAGCCGATCGCCCATGACCAAATCCGCCTGCGCCAGCTCCTGGCAACCGTGCCAGTTTTTGGCGTCGTGAAAAATGAGTTTCAGTTCACAGCCGAGAGCGGCAAGCCGTAGGCGAAGCTGTTCTGCCATCGTGTGCAGTTCGACCGGCAGGTGATACAGCAGCGTAAGCTGTTCAGGCAGAGGAACATCCTGATTCTCTGGCCCCAGGGGAATGGTCCAGCCGGGCAATACCTCGTTGCTGGGGGTAATCAAATCTTCATCAAGCGGAAGTGTCTTCAGCAGTGAAGAGCGGTGAATAAGCGATACCAGACGTTGCGCCTGAGCTTTGCTGAGGCGAGGGCTTTGCCGCAGCGCCAGGTAGCAAAACCCGAGGCTGATGCTATTGCTGACCTGACGTAGATTTGCCAGCTTATCCGGATCGCCAATGGTAATCTGCACCGGGTGGCGGCAGCTGGTGCCCAGATTGTGCTCAAACAGCTGGGGGGCTATCCAGTACTCCACCGCCTGGATCAGCGGATGGTTCAGATGATAGCGCGGATGATTCTCCAGCCGCACCAGCTCCGGGCTGAACAGTTTCAGACGGAACGGCCCGCTACCGACCGTTGGTTCATCGGGGTGCGCCAGTACGCTGCCGTCGCTGGCGAGGCGGAACGGTAGCCAGTAATCCGGGCGATGCAGCGTAATCGTCAGACACTGCGCATGGGTGACATCGATCCGGTTAATGTTGGCAAACAGGGTGCGCAGGGCGGGCAGCTCCAGCAACATCAGCAGCCGCCGCTGAAGCTGTGGCGTTTCTATCGGATCGCCATTATGCCAGAACAGCGTTGAGCGGATATAAAACTGCCAACGCAGGCCGTCCGGCGATACCTGCCAGTGATGGGCTAAATCACCGACTGGAGCGCTGCTTTGCGCCCCGAAGCGCGTCAGACCGGAAAAAATTTGCCCGGCAAGATGTTGTTCGGCGCGGCCGGGTAAAAAACCCGGCTGCAGCGCCTCAAGCGGGCGATAGTAGGGAATGCGCAAAGTCGGCGTATTGTTTTGCCACTGACCGCCAAGAAAAGGTGAAAGCAGCGCCTTCAGCTCTTCCGTCGCCAGCTGAGCCAGCTCAAGTGCGTTTTTCTGCTGGCCTTGACTCAGCGCCAGCTCCATCATCTCATTACGTAAGGCTTCCGGCGCGGTGTGAAAAACCAGCGTGCCGCGTTTTCCGCGCCCGGGAGTCGCCTGCCAGCTCAACCAGCCGGCCTCCTGAGCCTGACGAAGCAGCGTTCGAATATGGCGCTCGCTGCAAAAACAGCGTTCTGCCAGCTCGCTCACGGTCACCTGCTGTGGCGCGCCGGAGGAGGGGAGCCACAGGCGCTGGTACTGGTTCAGCCTGTTCAGTAATCTCATATACACTTCATCCTTCAACCTGCCTCTGCGTTGGCTACGCTTGCTCACCCCGGTCACTTACTGGAGTAAGCTTCCGGGGATTCGCGCACTTGCCGCCTTGATGCAGGCTGAATGATGTTGTGTATATTCACCCCACCTGACAAGGCTGCCCCTGTGCTGCTCGCGCTTGCTTACCCCGGCTACTTACTGGAGTAAGCTCCCGGGGATTCGCGCACTTGCCGCCTTGATGCAGGCTGAATGATGTTGTGTATATTCACCCCACCTGACAAGGCTGCCTCTGTGCCGCTTGCGCTTGCTCGCCCCGGCTACTTACTGGAGTAAGCTCCCGGGGATTCGCGCACTTGCCGCCTTGATGCAGGCTGAATGATGTTGTGTATATTCACCCCACCTGACAAGGCTGCCTCTGTGCTGTTTGCGCTTGCTCGCCCCGGCTACTTACTGGAGTAAGCGCCCGGGGATTCGCGCACTTGCCGCCTTGATGCAGGCTGAATGATGTTGTGTATATTCACCCCACCTGACAAGGCTGCCCCTGTGCCGCTTGCGCTTGCTCGCCCCGGCTACTTACTGGAGTAAGCGCCCGGGGATTTGCGCACTTGCCGCCTTGATGCAGGCTGAATGATGTTGTGTATATTCACCCCACCTGACAAGGCTGCCCCTGTGCCGCTTGCGCTTGCTCGCCAGTTACCCGAGCGGCCCTTCGGGGCCTGCGCGAGCGCGGTTTATAAACCCGGAACAATAAAATTTATCTATTCACTATTACTTCCGTATATCTCAGGCAATACTGGAACTCAAGTAAAACTCACCGTGCTTTTGGGAGCTCACATGGCAAGACTCGCTGCTTTTGATATGGACGGCACGCTGCTGCTGCCGGACCATCGTCTGGGAACCTCAACGCTCTCAGCGCTGAAGCGCCTGCGCGATCGTGACATCACCCTGACCTTTGCCACGGGACGCCATGCGCTGGAAATGCGCCACGTCATCGGTGAGTTCTCGCTGGATGCCTACTTAATTACCGGCAACGGTACGCGGATTCATGCGCTGGATGGAGAAGAGTTGCATCGCAGCGATCTCGATCCTGGCGTCGCCGAAGCGGTGCTCCACCGTCGCTGGGACACGGCGGCCAGCATGCACGTCTTTAATGACGGTGGCTGGTTTACCGGGCAGGAGATGCCCGAATTGCTGAAAGCGCATATTTTCAGCGGCTTTCGCTATCAGATCACCGATCCCCGGCGGATGGCGACGGATAACGTCACCAAAGTCTGCTTCTGCGGCGATCACGACGATCTCCAGCGGCTCAACGTTCAGCTGGCTGAAGCACTCGGGGATCGCGCGCATATTTGTTTTTCAGCGTTCGACTGCCTGGAAGTGCTGCCGAATGGTTGTAATAAAGGCGCTGCGCTGGCGGTACTTAGCCAGCATCTGGGCCTGTCGATGCAGGATTGTATGGCGTTTGGCGACGCCATGAACGACCGCGAAATGCTCGGTAGCGTCGGGCGCGGGGTCATTATGGGTAACGCTATGCCGCAGCTCAAAGCGGAGCTGCCGCATTTGCCGGTTATTGGAGACTGCCGCCATGAAGCGGTCTCCCATTTTTTAACTCATTGGCTGGATAATCCCGATCTTCCTTATTCCCCCGAATAAACAGACCTTTCCAGCAAGCCAGGCACCACGGTGTCTGGCTTTTTTTATTGTGTGTTCACCATCGCCGCGATTTTTGCCTGCCACGGAGTGATATCGCCGATCTGACTCGCGACCCACTGCGGGTTGTAATAGCTTTCCAGATAGCGTTCGCCGCTATCGCACAGCAGTGTGACGATAGAACCGGTACGCCCCTCAGCGCGCATACGCACGGCAAGCTCAAGCACGCCCCACATATTGGTGCCGGTGGAGGCGCCGACTTTGCGACCAAGCAGCGTTTCCAGCCACAGGGCGGTGGCGACGCTGGCCGCGTCCGGCACCCGCATCATCTCATCGACGACGTCAGGAATAAATGATGGCTCGACGCGCGGACGACCGATACCTTCTATTTTGCTTCCTACCGGGCTGCGCAGGCCGGCATCGCGGCTCTGCCAGTAGTCGAGGAACACCGAGTTTTGCGGATCGACGACCAGCAGCTGAGTATCATAGCCCTGACAGCGGATATAGCGGCCAATCGTGGCCGATGTCCCGCCGGTCCCTGCGCTCATCACGATGTATGAGGGCTGCGGATGCGGTTCATGGGTCATCTGCCGGAAGATGCTGTCGGCAATATTGTTATTGCCGCGCCAGTCCGTTGCTCGTTCAGCGAAGGTAAACTGATCCATATAATGGCCGTTCAGTTCGCGAGCCAGTCTCTCGGAGGCGGCATAGATTTCGCACGCGCTCTCGACGAAGTGACAGCGACCGCCATAAAACTCAATCTGCTCAATTTTACGTTTTGCCGTACAGGAAGGCATGACGGCGATAAACGGCAGACCGAGCAGACGCGCAAAGTAGGCTTCAGAAACCGCCGTCGAGCCGGAAGAGGCTTCGATAATCGTCGTCCCTTCTTTAATCCAGCCGTTACACAGGCCGTAAAGGAACAGCGAGCGCGCCAGGCGGTGTTTCAGGCTGCCGGTAGGATGGGTACTCTCATCCTTCAGGTAGATCTGAATACCCGGGAACCCGGGCAGCGCCAGGCGAATAAGGTGCGTGTCGGCGGAACGCTGATAATCGGCGTTGATTTCACTGATTGCGTGTTTTACCCAGGCGCTATTCATCGTCATTTCCTGTTTGTCATTTTGTGCCCAGCTTAGCGGAAGCGTGAGGAAAAATTGTTGCTATTTAGCCTTTCAATTACAATGAATGGAGAAAATTTTTCTCCAGAGGTGCCCTGTGTTAGATAAAATTGACCGTAAGCTGCTTTCTTTGCTGCAAACTGACTGCACCCTCTCTTTGCAGGCGCTGGCTGATGCCGTTAATCTGACCACCACACCCTGCTGGAAACGGCTGAAGCGGCTGGAAGATGAGGGGATCCTGCTCGGGCGCGTGGCGCTGCTGGATGCCGAAAAGCTTGGGCTCGGTCTGACGGCATTTGTGCTGATTAAGACCCAGCATCACAGCAGCGACTGGTACTGCCGCTTCGTCAGCGAAGTCACGCAGATGGCGGAAGTCCTCGGCTTCTGGCGTATGGCGGGAGAGTATGATTACCTGCTGCGAGTGCAGGTGGCGGATATGAAACGCTACGATGATTTTTATAAACGGTTGGTGAACAGCGTACCCGGGCTGTCTGATGTCACTTCGAGTTTCGCGATGGAACAGATAAAATACACCACTGCCTTACCTATTGATTAACGGCGTTTGCCGCGACGATTTATACACTCAGGATTTAACTGCTTGCGATTATTTGCTCAACTTAGCTGGTACTTCCGTCGGGAGTGGCGCCGTTATCTCGGTGCGATTGCCCTGCTGGCCATTATCGCCGTTTTACAGCTGATTCCGCCAAAGGTGGTGGGAATCGTGGTTGACGGCGTCACCAGACAACATTACACCGCGGAGAGGGTGTGGATGTGGATCGGCGCGTTAGTCCTGATCGCGGTGATGGTCTATCTGCTGCGCTACGTCTGGCGCGTGCTGCTTTTTGGCGCCTCTTATCAGCTGGCGGTGGAGCTACGGGAGGACTTTTATCGTCAGCTCAGCCGTCAGCATCCGGCCTTTTACCTGCGCCACCGCACCGGCGACCTGATCGCGCGCGCCACCAACGATGTTGATCGGGTGGTCTTTGCCGCGGGGGAAGGGGTGCTGACGCTGGTGGACTCTATGGTAATGGGCTGTGCGGTGTTGATCGTGATGTCAACGCAAATCAGCTGGCAGCTCACTCTGCTGGCGCTGTTGCCGATGCCGGTGATGGCCCTGGTTATCAAGCGTAACGGTGATGCGCTCCATGAACGCTTCCGCGTCGCGCAGGCGGCATTCTCCAGCCTGAACGATCGTACTCAGGAGAGCCTGACCAGCATTCGCATGATTAAGGCCTTTGGCCTGGAGGACCGGCAATCGGCGCAGTTTGCTGCCGATGCGGCGGATACCGGCAGGAAAAACATGCGTGTGGCGCGCATTGATGCGCGCTTTGATCCGACTATCTATATTGCGATTGGCACGGCTAACCTGCTGGCGATCGGCGGAGGGAGCTGGATGGTGCTGCAGGGCAGTATGACCCTTGGCCAACTGACCAGCTTTGTGATGTATCTCGGTTTGATGATTTGGCCGATGCTGGCGCTGGCATGGATGTTTAACATCGTAGAACGCGGCAGCGCGGCCTACAGTCGGATCCGCACGATGCTTGAAGAGGCGCCGACCGTCAACGATGGTCATGAGCTGGCCCCGGAAGGGCGCGGTGCGCTTAGTGTCGCCGTACGCGAATTTATCTATCCGCAGGCGAATAAGGCCTCGCTGGAGAAGGTCAACTTCGTGCTCCAGCCTGGGCAAATGCTGGGCATTTGCGGGCCAACCGGCGCAGGGAAAAGTACGATTCTGGCGCTGATTCAGCGCCACTTTGACGTCACGCAAGGGGATATTCGCTTCCATGATATTCCGCTGACGCGGCTGCAGCTCGATAGCTGGCGCGCCCGGCTGGCGGTCGTGAACCAGACGCCGTTCCTGTTTTCCGACACCGTCGCCAACAACATTGCGCTCGGCAGGCCCGATGCGACGCCGGAGCAAATTGAGCATGTTGCGCGGCTGGCCAGCGTACACGACGATATTCTGCGCCTGCCGCAGGGATATGAAACGGAAGTCGGCGAACGCGGCGTGATGCTGTCCGGCGGGCAAAAACAGCGCATTTCCATCGCCCGCGCGCTGTTGCTGGAAGCGGAGATTCTGATTCTTGACGATGCGCTGTCGGCGGTGGATGGCCGGACCGAGCATCAGATATTGCATAATCTGCGGCAGTGGGGAGAGGGGCGAACGGTTATTATCAGCGCCCATCGCCTGTCGGCACTGACTGAGGCCAGCGAGATTCTGGTGATGCAGCATGGTCATATTGTCCAGCGCGGTCGTCACGATGGACTGGTGGCGCAGCCCGGCTGGTATCGCGATATGTATCGCTATCAACAGCTGGAAGCGGCGCTGGACGATGCGCCGCAGGATCAAGAGGAGGCCGCTGATGCGTAGTTTTTCCGAGCTCTGGCCGACTTTAAAACGGCTGCTGGCCTACGGTTCCCCGTGGCGTAAACCGCTGATTATTGCGGTGGTGATGATGTGGATTGCTGCGGCCGCCGAGGTCAGTGGTCCACTGCTGATCAGCTACTTTATCGATAATATGGTGGCGAAGAACTCCGTGCCGCTGAAGCTGGTCTGCGGTCTTGCCGCGGCCTATCTCGGCCTGCAGATCCTCGCAGCGACTCTGCACTATAACCAGTCGCTGCTGTTTAATCGCGCCGCCGTTGGCGTGGTGCAGCAGCTGCGCAGTGATGTGATGGATGCTGCGCTGCGCCAGCCGCTGAGCGAATTTGATACCCAGCCGGTCGGACAGCTCATCTCTCGCGTCACCAACGATACGGAAGTGATCCGCGATCTGTACGTCACGGTGGTGGCGACGGTACTGCGTAGCGCGGCGCTGATTGGCGCTATGCTGGTGGCGATGTTCAGCCTTGACTGGCGCATGGCGCTGGTGGCGCTGACGATTTTCCCGGCGGTGTTGATCGTGATGATGATTTATCAACGCTACAGCACGCCGATCGTACGTCGGGTGCGGGCCTGGCTGGCGGATATCAACGACGGCTTTAATGAAGTCATCAACGGCATGGGCGTTATCCAGCAGTTCCGCCAGCAGGCGCGTTTCGGCGAGCGGATGCGCGAAGCCAGCTATGCGCACTATCTGGCGCGGATGCAAACGCTGCGCCTCGATGGTTTCCTGTTGCGCCCGCTGCTGAGTCTGTTCTCAACCCTGGTGCTCTGCGGGCTGCTGATGTTGTTCGGATTTAGCTCGGCGGGCACAATTGAAGTCGGGGTGCTGTACGCCTTTATCAGCTACCTGGGGCGCCTGAATGAGCCGCTGATCGAGCTGACGACCCAGCAGTCGATGCTTCAGCAGGCGGTCGTCGCCGGCGAGCGCGTTTTCGAATTGATGGATCGCCCGCGTCAGGCGTGGGGGCAGGACAGTGCGCCGCTGCGCAGCGGCACGGTATCGATTGAGAATCTTTCTTTTGCTTATCGCGGCGATCGTCTGGTGCTGCAGGACATTAACCTGGATATTCCGTCCCGTGGTTTTGTGGCGCTGGTCGGTCATACCGGCAGCGGTAAAAGCACCCTGGCCAGCCTGATGATGGGCTACTACCCGCTGAGCAAAGGGGAAATTCGTATCGACGGTCGTCCGCTCGCTTCACTGAGCCACAGCGCCTTGCGCCAGGGCGTCGCCATGGTGCAGCAGGATCCGGTGGTGCTGGCGGATACCTTTTATGCCAACGTCACGCTCGGTCGCGATATCAGCGAGGCGCAGGTCTGGGAGGCGCTGGAGTCGGTGCAGTTGGCAGAACTGGCGCGCGGGATGAGCGAGGGGATTTATACGCAGCTGGGCGAGCAGGGGAATAATCTCTCGGTGGGACAGAAGCAGCTGCTGGCGCTGGCGCGGGTGCTGGTGGATACCCCGCAGATTTTGATTCTCGATGAAGCGACGGCGAATATCGATTCCGGCACCGAACAGGCGATTCAGCAAGCGCTGGCCAAAGTTCGTCAGCACACCACGCTGGTGGTGATTGCGCATCGTCTGTCGACGATTGTTGAGGCCGACACCATTCTGGTGCTCCACCGTGGTCAGGCCGTCGAGCGTGGCAATCATCAGCAGTTGCTGGCAGCAAAAGGGCGCTACTGGCAAATGTATCAGCTGCAGCTGGCTGGTGAAGAGCTGGCTGCCAGCGCGCAGGAAGAGTCGCTTATTGCCTGATGCACTATAAGCAAGCAGTCGTGCTGGCGCGGTTTAGCATGGTGCAAAAATGCAACGCCTGATGCACTGAAATGGTGCATTTTGGGCGGTGGTCGGCGCTTTTCCGCTATCTTCTGCCGCCGTTCTTCTGTTTTCTTCGTTAAAAGGGCCGCTATGCGGCCCTTTTTCATTTCTGGCATAGCCCTTGCTTTATTCCCTGTGTGTTAGCTGCTGCCATTACGAATTCAGAGCGGAGGGGACTTATGAAGCTGGTTACCGTGGTAATCAAACCATTCAAACTGGAAGATGTGCGTGAAGCGTTATCTTCCATCGGCATTCAGGGCCTGACGGTCACTGAGGTAAAAGGGTTTGGCCGTCAGAAAGGCCACGCCGAGCTGTACCGTGGTGCCGAATACAGCGTCAATTTTCTGCCAAAGGTGAAGATTGATGTCGCGATTGCCGACGATCAGCTTGATGAGGTCGTTGATGTGATTAGTAAAGCGGCCTACACCGGAAAAATTGGCGATGGCAAAATTTTTGTCGCCGAGTTGCAACGCGTTATTCGCATCCGCACCGGCGAAGCCGACGAAGCGGCACTGTAACGTCCAGACCACACAGTGATGGGGATCGAGAAAATGAAAATAGCAACAATGAAAACGGGTCTGGGTTCGCTGGCACTGCTTCCGGGGCTGGCGATGGCCGCACCGGCAGTGGCAGATAAAGCCGACAACGCCTTTATGATGATTTGCACCGCGCTGGTGCTGTTTATGACCATTCCGGGCATTGCGCTGTTCTATGGTGGCCTGATTCGCGGTAAAAACGTGCTCTCTATGCTGACCCAGGTCATCGTCACCTTTGGGCTGGTATGCGTGCTGTGGGTGGTTTATGGCTACACCCTGGCGTTTGGTACCGGCGGCAGCTTCTTCGGCAGCTTCGACTGGGTATTATTGAAAAACATTGAGCTGAAAGCGCTGATGGGAACCTTCTATCAGTACATCCACGTCGCTTTCCAGGGCTCCTTCGCCTGCATCACCGTTGGCCTGATCGTGGGCGCGCTGGCTGAACGTATTCGGTTCTCCGCGGTGCTGATTTTCGTCGTCGTCTGGATGACGCTCTCCTATGTGCCGATTGCACACATGGTATGGGGCGGTGGTCTGCTGGCGACGCACGGCGCGCTGGATTTTGCCGGCGGTACCGTGGTGCATATCAACGCCGCCGTGGCCGGTCTGGTTGGCGCCTATATGATGGGCAAACGCGTTGGCTTTGGCAAAGAAGCGTTCAAACCGCATAACCTGCCGATGGTCTTCACCGGTACGGCAATTCTGTATGTTGGCTGGTTTGGCTTTAACGCCGGTTCCGCGAGTGCGGCGAACGAAATTGCCGCGCTGGCTTTCGTCAACACCGTTGTGGCGACCGCCGCGGCTATTCTGGCCTGGACCTTCGGCGAATGGGCGACCCGCGGTAAACCTTCTCTGTTAGGTGCCTGTTCCGGGGCGATTGCCGGTCTGGTTGGCGTTACCCCGGCATGTGGTTACATCGGCGTAGGCGGCTCACTGATTGTGGGTATCGCCTCCGGTCTGGCGGGTCTGTGGGGCGTAACGGTTCTCAAACGCTGGTTGCGTGTTGATGACCCGTGCGATGTGTTCGGCGTACACGGTGTCTGCGGTATCGTGGGCTGTATCCTGACCGGTATCTTTGCCGCAACCTCTCTGGGCGGCGTTGGCTACGCGGAAGGCGTCACCATGGGCCATCAGCTGCTGGTGCAGCTGGAAAGTATCGGTATCACTATCGTCTGGTCCGGCATTGTGGCCTTCATCGGTTATAAAGTGGCGGATATGACCGTAGGTCTGCGTGTTCCGGAAGAGCAGGAGCGCGAAGGTCTGGACGTCAACAGCCACGGCGAAAACGCCTACAACGCCTGATAAATTGAGTCACTCCAGTAGCAGCAAAGCCTCCCGACGGGAGGCTTTTTTTCGTCAGGAGGGACAACATCAGATGTTACCCGTCGCGCATAACTCCTTACGCGTTACGGTTGCGCATGACCCCTTCCTGCACCGTTGACGCCACAAGCGTGCCATCCTGAGTATAAAACTCACCGCGAACGAAGCCCCGGGCGCTGGAGGCAGAAGTGCTCTCAACGCTGTACAGCAGCCAGTCATTAATGTTGAACGGGCGATGGAACCACATCGAGTGGTCGATCGTCGCCACCTGCATCCCCGGTTCCAGGAACCCGACGCCGTGTGGCTGGAGCGCCACCGGCAGGAAATTGAAATCGGAAGCGTAGCCCAGCAGGTACTGATGGATGCGAATATCCTCCGGCACCGCGCCGTTGGCGCGGATCCACACCTGACGGGTCGGTTCTGCAACGTGGCCCTTCAGCGGGTTGTGAAACTCAACCGGGCGGATTTCCAGCGGTTTGTCGCTGAGGAACTTATCTCTGGCCTGCGGCGGCAGCAGGTGCGCCAGCTTGCGCGTGATGTCGGTTTCGGAAGGCAGAGCATCCGGCGCAGGGGCGGTCGGCATCGATTTCTGGTGCTCATAGCCGGGCTCTGGCGCCTGGAAAGAGGCGGTCATATAAAAAATGGGTTTCCCGTTTTGAATGGCCGCCACCCGACGGGCGCTGAAGCTGTTGCCATCGCGCAGTACTTCGACGTCATAAATAATCGGTTTCTGGCTATCGCCAGGGCGCAGGAAATAGCTGTGGAATGAATGGATCAGACGCTCGGCAGGCACGGTTTCTTTCGCCGCGTACAGCGCCTGACCGACGACCTGGCCGCCAAAAACCTGACGTAAGCCCAGATCTTCACTCTGCCCGCGGAATAACCCTTCTTCAATTTTTTCCAGATTCAATAATGCCAGCAGATTGGTTAGTGCCTGACTCATATTTACCCTCAATCAATGATAACTGCCTTGCGCAGTGCGTATTGAGGCCAAGTATAACCTGGAATCGCAAGTGGTCCGATGGGTGTAATAATCTGAATAAAGGGTCATTTGCAGGAAGAGAACTGAGATCTGTGCCACACTTATCCACGATGCCAATGTTACTGCTCGCCAGTCGGCAGGACATACTCCTGCAAGTAAAGGGATGAAAAGGAGAACATAATGAAATTTGCCTATATGTTAAGTGCTTTAGCCGTTGCAACCGCTTTGACCGCCTGCGCGAATAATCACAGCGCCACGACAGCCAATAAGGCGGCTGCCCCCGATCCATATGGCATTGCGTCACTGACTTCTTCGCAGCAGCAGCCTAATGTATCAGGGACTATCTCGATCCGGCAGAGAGTCGCCCTACCGCCGGATGCGGTACTGACAGTCACCTTATCGGATGCGTCGCTGGCCGATGCACCGGCGCATGTCCTGGCGCAGAAAACGGTTCGCACCGAAGGCCAGCAGCCGCCGTATAACTTTGTCCTGCCGTACAACCCGGCGGATATCAAACCGAATGCCCGCATTTTGCTGAGCTCGGCCATTACGGTTAACGGTCAGATGATGTTTATCACCGATACCGTGCAGACGGTGGTGAATGGGGGAGGGAACCGGGCCGACCTGATTCTGGTGCCGGTACAGCAGACGGCCGTACCGGTCGCCAGCAGCGATGCCCCTGCCGCGCAGTAACCCATCTATGCCCCTGCCGAGGGGCATTTTTTTTATCTTCAGTAAATCCAGCGATAGTGCTGCAGATCGATATGGCCGCTGCCGGACACCTGAACACCTTCAGCCAGCAGCGCCTGGCGCTGGCGCTGCAAATCCGGGCCAGTAAGGGAAATGTCGCCGTGGCGGTTGACCACCCGGTGCCAGGGAAGCGTGGAGCCTTCAGGCAGGCGCTTGAGGACCCCACCAACCTGGCGTGCCGCACGGGGTGAACCCGCCAGCCGTGCTATATCGCCATAGGTGGCGACGTAACCTTGCGGAATTGAGGCCACAATTTGCCAGACCCGCCGGGGAAAAGTGTCGTGAGAATCCATCGTGCGTCCTGTAAACCGGAAAGGCTCAGAATAAGCGCTGACCGAGTGGCTGTACAGCGTCGGGGCTATCCAGGTTTCACGACCGTGGAAGCGAGCGTCGCAAGCGGAGGCGACGCAGCGTTGCCGGTCTTGCCAGGGGTGTACAGGAAGCTTTTCGCCCGGCGCTGCACAATAAACCAGCATCCGGTTGGGGTTAGCTTGCAATTCGTCGGTCCAGTAGGGATAATGCGGCTGCGCGTTGGATAACGACGCTCTCAATGGGGGCTCTGTTGGTTCTCCCGCAACGCTACTCTGTTTACCAGGTCAGATCCGGAAGGAAGCAGCCAGAGCAGACGACGTGTGTGCCGGGATGTAGCTGGCAGGGCCCCCACCCAATTCTGGGGATCCCTGTTTCTTTCTTTGTTTTTCTCGTGCTCCTGCACACAGCAAAAAAACCGCTTTCGCATCCTGGATGTTGGACTGCTTTTCCCTGATTATTCTGCTCCCGAATCGTGCCAGCACGAAGAATAGCGGATAGTTTAAGGATCATAGTGCCTGCCAGTATCGCCTCTAAAAATACCCCCGGTTTATGCTTTAAAAATATATGTCATAAATTTGAAATAATAGTGAAATAGTAATGTCATTTTCATGTCACAAATAACTGGCAGATTATCTCTGGGCATTTATTGCCTGTTCGGCAGCTGAAAATATATGTCTGGATCAGTTTGTTAACTTCGTGTATTAATTATGATAAATTTATTGCACGGGAAGCATGACGATGACTACAGTAGTTTTGAACGTAAAAATTGATGCGGAGTTAAAAGAAAAGCTGCGTCATTATGCGGAAGTAAATAACGAGAATCTGGGTACTGCAACGGAGAAACTGCTGCTTCTGGCATTTCAAATGGCAGATTCAGCAGGTGAGGCGGGGGTTTCGGAAGAGGATATCGATAGCCAGCATACCGAAGAAGAAGCTTCTCCATTAACCCCTAAAGAAATCAAAGCATTAAGAAAAATTCTGAAGAAGAAAAAATGAAACAACAACTCTCTACAGCCAGCAACTATAGCGAAGCCTGCGACTTGTTACGTTCAGGGTATGTTAAGCATGTTCGCCTCAACTGGAATATCGGTAGTGATGAGTTCTTTCGCATTGCCTCCGACTGGTGTGATACCGGGGCGAAAATAAAAAAAGATGAAGATGGTTTTATTATCTCGTTAAAAAGTTTTCCCATCCCACGCCAGCATTAATGAAATTTATTCATTGATGTCATCGGGCTGACATATAGCAATGACATCATGAAGTGCAATTTATAAAAAACATCTCATATGCGTCATGGATGATGGTTTTTGACGGGCTGAATCCAGCCCGTCGATATTTTATTATATTATTTTACGCATTCGCGTATTTTCATTCTGCTGCGTAAGACCCGCCCAGACTGGCTGCAGGGTCGTAAAGGCGTTGCGCAACTCCTCATCGTCCAGGGTGAAAGGTAAACGCAAGTAGCGGTCAAAGGCGCCAGCCAGGCCGAAGCGCGTTCCGGTACCAATATGAATCCCGATACTCTCCGCTCTTGCTGAGAAGAGCGTCGCCAGCATGCCCGGTAATTCCACCCAAAATGACAGTCCGCCTTCAGGCGATGTGAAGCGCCAGTGGGGAAAGTATTCCGTCATGAGCGCACCACACATATCACGGCGTGCGGCCAGCATTGCTCGACGCGCCGGGAGCCAGGCCCGATCATTTTCGAACAGCCAGCTGCAGGCCAGCTGTTCAAGCAGCGGAGTGCCCAGGTCGAGTGAATCCCGGGCCTGGACTAACGAGGCGATGGTGCGTGAGGAAGCGCGGATCCAGCCGATACGTAATCCCCCCCAGAAGCTTTTTCCGGCCGAGCCAATTGTTATCACCGGTGCCTCGGCGTTGAAGGCCGCCAGCGGCGGCGGCGGCGGGGCGTTGTACCATAAATCCACCATTGTCTCATCGACCACCAGCGTCGTACGCGTTTGCGCTGCCATATCGGCCACTCGCTGGCGGGTCGCGCTATCCATACAACGGCCGGTAGGATTGTGGAAATCAGGCATCAGCCAGGCCAGCCGCGGTGCGGTTTGCGCAATGGTTGCCGCCAGTCCGTCGCAGTCCCAGCCGTGCTGCGGCAGGGCGACGCCGACCGGCCGACAGGAGGCGCCCTGAATGGCGCTGATCGCCATGGGATAGGACGGCGCGTCAATCACCACGCGGTCGCCAGGCCCGGTTAGCAGGCGAAGCACCAGCGAAAATGCGCTCAACGCGCCGTTCACAATCATCACTTCCTCGCTGCGGGTTGGAAGACCTCGTTCGCAGTAGCGGCGGGCTATCGCCTCCCGCAATACCGGCAGCCCGTGCTGGTCGTAACCGGTATGGGACAGATGTTGCGGCAGCATCGTCAGGGCCTGATGATAGGCCTGGTGTATCTCTGGTCCGGCGCTCAGGGCGGCGGTGGCCAGATTGACCGATGATGGACGGAAGTCCGCTGTTGTCACCGTGTCCGCTCGTTCCGGCAGCGCGATACGCGAACCGCTTCCCTGACGACTGTAAAGATAACCCTCTTCACGCAGCTGGCCGAGCGCGCTGGCGATGGTGGTGCGGCTGACGTTCAGGGCCGCGGCCAGCTCCCGTTCGCCCGGGAGCCGCGTTTCCAGCGTCAGGCGACCATCAAGAATCAGCAGACGCAGGGCGTCCGCCAGCTGGCGCCAGAGCGGCGTTCGGGTCGAAGACTCTTGCCAGTGGCCCAGCAGGCGTACCAGCGATTGCGTACCGAAGCGACGAGAAACCATAGCGATCCACTTTTAAAAAACTGGCCATTAATTATCAATCCATTTTTGCTGATGATGGCGAGGTCCGCAATCATCCAGAGGTAAAAAATGTTACGTCGATTAGTGCAGCTCTATATCGGTCTTGTTCTGTACGGCGTGTCGACCGCGTTGTTTGTTCATGCCAATCTGGGTGCCGATCCGTGGGATGTTTTTCATCTCGGCGTCGGTAAGCAGTTTGGCCTCGATTTTGGCACGGTGATTATTCTGACCGGGGCCGCGGTGCTGCTGTTGTGGATCCCGCTGCGTCAAATGCCGGGTCTGGGAACGGTCAGCAATGTGATTGTGCTGGGGCTGGCGGCAAACGCGACGCTGGCCGTCCTGCCGCCAATGGAGTCGCTGGTGCTGCGCAGCCTGATGCTGATCGGCGCCATCGTACTGAATGCTCTGGCCACGGGGATGTATATTGGCGCCGGTTTTGGCCCCGGACCGCGTGATGGACTGATGACCGGTTTGCATGCCCGTACCGGGTGGTCTTTGCGGGGGATCCGCACCGTCATTGAACTATCGGTGCTGGCGATCGGCTGGGCGCTGGGTGGTACCGTTGGCGTCGGTACCGTGCTTTATGCGCTGACGATTGGGCCGCTTATCCAGCTGTGTTTACCCTGGTTTCGCCAGCCGACGGTGCGCAAAACGGTCACCGCTACCGGTGAGGCGGTCTCCTGATTTTATCCCGTAATAAGGGATGAGGGCTAAACTTAGCCTTACAGATGCGGTCGGGTTCGCCGGTCGCGCTGTTCACTTCGGAGATCATACTCATGAAGTACGTTGATGGTTTTGTCGTTGCCGTGCCCGCGAAAAATAAGGAGGCCTATCGCGAGCTGGCAGCAAAGGCCGCACCGCTGTTTAAAGAGTTTGGTGCGCTACGGGTGGTGGAGTGCTGGGCGGACGATGTGCCGGACGGTAAGCTCACCGATTTTCGCATGGCGGTGAAAGCCGGGAGCGACGAAGAGGTCGTGTTCAGCTGGATAGAATATCCGTCAAAAGAGGTGCGCGATGCGGCGAATGCCACCATGATGGCCGACCCAAGGATGAAAGCGTTAGGCGATAGCATGCCGTTTGATGGTAAGCGAATGATTTTCGGCGGCTTCCTGCCGTTACTGGATGAATAATCTGCCCCGCCGTCCCTTTCCTGTGGAAGGGGGCGGCAGTGGCGTGGTCAGGATACTTTGGTAAACAGGTGGCGATAATCGCGCACGTCGCCGTCGGTACGAAACAGACCGCCGCCGCTATAGTGCAGTGTCTGTGGCCACCTGGGCTGCGGTTTTACGTTTGCCGCCACCACTTCAAAAATAAAGAAGTTATAGCTGTCCACCAGCGCAGCGTCGAAGAGCCGGCATTCAAAACTGGCGTGGCATTCGGCAATTGACGGCGCGGACACCTGTTCACTGGCTTCCGCGGTGAGACGGAAGGCAGCAAACTTGTCTACCGTGTCACCGTCACAGTTCCCGATTCTGGCGACCGTCTCCGCCATGGCGGCGTCAGGCAGGTTGATAACGCACTCCCCGCTGCGGCGAATCATGTCGAAACTGATGTTGCCGGCGGAAATCATGCACCCTACCAGCGAGGGGGAAAACTCCAGCACCGTATACCAGCCAAGGGTCATGATATTATTTCGATCCTGCCAGCGGCTGCTGATTAAGACGACCGCGCCGGGTTCCAGCCAGTGGCGCACATCGTGTAAAGGCCAGGGATGTTTTTGCATCAGGGAGCTCTCCCTTCATGGATTTACCTTAAGCGTAGCGCATGCGCTTTAAGGTTATTTTCCGCCCACAGAATAAACTGCTCTTTCGGTAATGCCGGACTGTACAGCCAGCCCTGGGCGTAGAGCACATCGTGGCGACACAGCCAGTCGCGCTGTTCTGCTGTTTCGACGCCTTCGGCAATGGTGGCCAGATGGAGCGCTTTTGCCATTTTGATGATATGCGGCGTCAGCGGCTTATATTCGAGGGTATCGACGAAGGATTTGTCAATTTTCAGGGTATCGACATCCAGTTTTTGCAGGTAGCTGAGGCTGGAATAACCGGTCCCGAAGTCATCGATCGAAATGCTGTGTCCCGCCTGACGATAGCGGGCGATCACCGGCAGAGTGGTTTCGGGATCGACGAAACCGCGCTCCGTCAGCTCAAGCGTAATTTGCGCAGGCGCGATCTCCCACTGCTGTAGCCGATCGGCCAGAAGCGCTGGCAGAGTAGGTGAGCGCAGATCGTCGACCGACAGATTAATCGAAATGTGGAGTTCCGGATGCGTGTGCAGCCACGGGCCGAGCTCGGCGAAAATTTTCCGCACAATATCTTCAGTTAAATGGGTAATGAGCCCGGTCTCTTCGGCAAGCGGAATAAAAATATCCGGCGATAAAAAGCTGCCGTCGGGCTGCTGCCAGCGCGCCAGGGCTTCGGCGCCGACGATTTTGCCCTCCTTCAACGAGACGATGGGCTGGTAATGGACCCGAATCGCGTCGGAGTGCAGCGCATCCAGCATCCCATAGCGTGGAGAGCGTAAGGTGCGCAGTAGTCGCAGTAGCAAAAATGAGGTCAGCAGACTGATAAACAGGCCGAGGGGAAGCCACAGCACCAGCTGGTGGCGGAATTTTTCCTGCAGCGGTAGCGTGGATGACCAGGTGGCGATAGCCAGCCCCAGTTCTGGAATACGATGGAGGCGATAAACCGTGTTGTCGACGGTGAGCGTCTGGCCATCCAGGTGCTTGATTTGCTCCCAGACCACCGGGTTGAGAGGCTCGCTGCTGGTAATCACCTGCTTGTCTTTGGTGCCAAACAGAATCGCATGAATATTTTCCTGGCCGGGCGAAATGATATCGATAAATGAGGCGGGATCGATCATCACGACATGATTCTTACTGCCTAGCGCCGTCATTTTGCGCTTCAGGCCGAGATCGTTGACTGAAGTGAGCCAGGCCCGATAACCGTCGGTGGTGATGTGATCGGGGTCAGGAAAGGAGACTGGGGGACTGCGATCTTCAAGAGAAGAACATTGCGGCACCGAACCTTTGAGCCAAAGCACCTCCTGCACATAGCGGTGGGTATAGGCGATTCGGCGCATCGCGAGCAGATGCTGTGGGCTGCAGGCGGCTGCGCTGTGGGCATCGGCTTCCTGCAGCGCTTCTCGTGCCTGGCTCGCCACCTGCTGGATGCGCATCAGCACGCGGGAAGAGTAGTTATCCAGCTCGGAATAAAACAGTATTTTTGCCTGGTTGGTCGCCAGCCAGATGCTTAAGGCTATCGGCACAATGACGGCGAGTATCAATACCCCGGTTACCAGACTCACCAGATTCCTGGTCGTCATGCGCATATCCTTATGTTATTGGGGGTTTGATCAGTATATCCGATAGCGGAGAAAGGTCGCAGACGAGCGACAATTATTATTGGATTTAAAAAATGCCCGAATCACGACATGGCGCGGATATCGGGCTAACAGTGGATGATCCGCAGCGGTCGAGGCAATGAGCGGCGCGGATTAAAACGAGGGCTGGAGCTGGCATGCCGATAGCTTGCGTTATCAGCATCCAGGTTCAGTTTACAGCGTAATCATGACAGCCAGATGTTTTTTAATGAGCATCTGGCGCAGTAATATCGGCGCTGATCCGCAGATCGTTTTCATCGAAAACCATACAGAAGCGGTCGTCAAAGGCGACGTCGATTTTCTGCCACGGGCGGAAGTGCACATCGCCGGGCAGCAGAATTTTCACGTTGTCATGGCCATAGCACTGGCCGAACAAGTAGGTGTTGTTCCCCAGGCGTTCAACCACTTCACACTGAAACTCCACTACCGTACCGCTGCGAACGTCGGTCGACAGGTGTTCCGGGCGAATCCCCAGCGTCACCGCGTCACCGGGTTGCAGCGGCGAGGTGGTGATATTCAGCGTCAGGCTATGCTGCTGCGCCATCTGTACGGTGAGCTGACCCGGCTGCCAGGCGCTGACCGTGGCGGGCAGGAAGTTCATTTTCGGAGAGCCGATAAAACCGGCGACGAACCGGTTGACCGGGTTGTAGTACAGCGACATCGGCGATCCCATCTGCTCGACTTTCCCGTAGTTCATCACCACGATTTTATCGGCCAGGGTCATCGCCTCCACCTGATCGTGGGTGACATACACCATGGTGGTTTTCAGCTCATGGTGCAGTTTGGCGATGTGCAGACGCATCTCGACGCGCAGCTCCGCATCCAGGTTCGAGAGCGGCTCATCAAACATAAACACCCGCGGGTTACGTACGATGGCGCGGCCGATTGCCACACGCTGACGCTGGCCGCCGGAGAGCTGTTTTGGTTTGCGATCCAGCAGATGGGTCAGCTGTAGCGTTTTGGCCACCATTTCGACCTGACGACGAATTTCGTCCTTCGGCACTTTATTGACCTTCAGGCCATAGCCCATATTTTCCGCCACCGTCATGTGCGGATAGAGCGCATAGGACTGGAAAACCATGGCCACGCCGCGATGGGCGGGCACCACATCATTCATCACCTCATCGCCGATCAGCACCTCGCCATCGCTGACCTCCTCAAGTCCGGCAATCATCCGCAGCAGGGTCGATTTCCCGCAGCCGGATGGCCCGACAAAGACCGCAAATTCACCGTCTTCGATATCAAGATTGACCTGGTGCAGCGTCACGGTAGTACCAAACCGTTTGGTGACATTCCTCAGTCGTATATTGGACATCAACATTCCCCGGGGTTAGTAATCGTTATTTGCCGTTGGGATTAGGGTTGTAGCGGTTTTTTGTATTACGTGTAACAACCAGGCTCAACAATGCTCAACAGCGCTGAAATCATGGAATGACTATAACTTCCCGTATTTTTGAGCCCTACATCGATGTTTCATTTCTGCAATCACGATCACACAACTGGTAGTCTGGTGTAGTTTTATACGCCTTCAAAGCGTAGCGTATAACAAATCAGGAAAAACTGGATTTAGCGTTGTAAGTCGCCATTTATCAGTTGGTTCATACACAGTGATAAATGAAGTTATCAAATAAAAACCAATAAATTGTTATACCTTCACATGAGGTTGATAATGAAAAAGAACATCCTTGCTGCACTTATCCTCACGACTCTGGCTGCCGGGCAGCTTGTCAGCCTGCAGGCCCATGCCGCCGGTCAGCTGAACGTCTGGGAAGACATCAAAAAATCCGACGGGATTAAAGCGGCGATCGGCGATTTTGAAAAACAGTACGACGTTAAGGTCAACGTGCAGGAGATGCCCTATGCACAACAGCTGGAAAAGCTGCGCCTTGATGGCCCTGCCGGCATTGGCCCGGATGTGCTGGTGATCCCCAATGACCAGCTCGGGGGAGCGGTAGTGCAGGGGCTGCTGTCGCCGCTGACGCTGGATCAGGCGAAGCAGGAGGTATTCACCCCGGCGTCAATTAATGCCTTCCGGATGGATAACGTGCTGTATGGCGTGCCGAAAGCGGTGGAAACCCTGGTGCTGATTTACAACAAAGCGCTGATCGACAAACCGCTGAATAGCCTGCAGGCGTGGTTCGACTATTCGAAAGCGCAGCGGGCGGAGAACAAATATGGCCTGCTGGCCAAGTTCGATCAGATCTATTACAGCTGGGGCGCGATTGGTCCGATGGGCGGCTATATCTTTGGCAAAAACGAGAAGGGCGGTTTTAATCCGCAGGACGTCGGTTTGAATAAACCCGGCGCGGTCGAAGCCGTTACCTTCCTGAAAAAATTCTATAGCGACAAGGTCTTCCCGGCGGGGATCCTCGGAGATAACGGGCTGAATGCCATCGATTCGTTATTCACGGAGAAGAAAGCGGCGGCGGTGATCAACGGTCCATGGGCGTTCCAGCCGTACGAAGCGGCGGGGATTAACTACGGCGTCGCGCCGCTGCCGATGCTGCCAGACGGCAAACCGATGAGCTCGTTCCTTGGCGTAAAAGGTTACGTGGTGTCGACCTGGAGCAAAGACAAAGCGCTGGCGCAGCAGTTTATTGAGTTTATCAACCAGCCTCAGTACGTGAAGGCGCGCTATGTGGCAACCGGCGAGATCCCGGCGCTGAAAGCCATGATTGACGATCCGCTTATCAAGAATGACGAGAAAGCCAGCGCGGTGGCGGTGCAATCCGCTCGCGCCACGGCGATGCCGGGGATCCCGGAAATGGGCGAAGTGTGGGGGCCGGCGAACGCGGCGCTGGAGCTCAGCCTGACCGGCAAACAGCCGCCGCAGGCGGCGCTCGATAATGCAGAGAAACAGATCAAGATGCAGATCGAGGCTATGCAGGCCAGCAACCAGTAATCGCGATGTCCGTCATTGTAAGGTAACAGGCGCGTTGGCCGCTGACCTGTTACCCGGATTATCAGGGCATAGATGTAAAAAAGCGGGAGGAGGACCTCCCGTTTTCAGAAGGAGTGGTGTGTGATTATCAATCCCAGCGAAAATATTGCCGAGTCGCGCGGCGCAGGTCGTCATGCGTGGTGCGGCCTGCTGCTGGCTGTCGTGCCGGGTTTTGGCCAGTTTTATCATCGCCAGTGGCTGAAGGGGCTTGTCTTCCTGGTTCTGCTGAGCAGTTTCATGGGCGTTTTTTATGACTTCCTGCAAGAAGGACTGTGGGGGCTCTACACCCTGGGTGAGGAAGTCCCGCGGGATAACTCCATTTTCCTGTTGGCGGAAGGGATCATCAGCGTGCTGATCGTCGCTTTTGGCCTGCTCATTTACTCTCTTTCGCTGCGCGATGCCTGGGTTAACGGCAAAAAGCGCGATGAAGGCGTGGCGCTGAACAGCGTGCGCAAACAGTATCAGATGCTGTTGAACCAGGGGTTTCCCTATCTGATGATCAGCCCCGGCTTTATTCTGCTGGTGTTCGTCGTCATCTTCCCGATTCTCTTTGGCTTTGCCATCGCGTTCACCAACTACAACCTCTACCACACGCCGCCGGCGAAGCTGGTGGATTGGGTGGGTTTTAAAAACTTTATCAATATTTTCACGCTCTCTATCTGGCGCTCGACCTTCTTTGACGTGCTGCAGTGGACGGTGGTGTGGACGCTGCTGGCGACGACCCTGCAATGCACCGTCGGTGTGCTGCTGGCAATCCTGGTGAACCAGAAAGATCTGCGCTTTAAGCCGATGATTCGCACCATTTTTATCCTGCCGTGGGCGGTTCCGGGCTTTGTCACTATCCTGGTGTTTGCGGGGATGTTTAACGACTCGTTTGGGGTGATCAACAACGCGATTCTGTCGTTCTTCGGCATTGGCCCGAAGGCGTGGCTGACCGATCCGTTCTGGACGAAAACTGCGCTGATCATGATGCAAACCTGGCTGGGCTTCCCGTTTGTCTTCGCCATGACCACCGGCGTGCTGCAGGCGATTCCTGACGACCTTTATGAAGCCGCGACCATGGACGGAGCCAGCGCGTTTACCCGCCTGCGGACCATTACGCTGCCGCTGGTGCTGTACTCGATCGCGCCGATCATTATCACCCAGTACACCTTCAACTTTAACAACTTCAACATCATTTACCTGTTCAACAACGGCGGGCCAGCGGTCGCCGGTTCGAACGCCGGCGGGACGGATATTCTGGTGTCGTGGATCTACAAACTGACGATGTCGTCTTCGCAATATGCCATTGCGGCGACCATTACTATCCTGCTGTCGATTTTTGTCGTCGGCCTGGCACTGTGGCAGTTCCGCGCCACCAAATCCTTCAAAAACGACGACATGGCGTAAGGGAAGCAACATGGCTAAATCACCCAGTATTAAACGCGAAAAGTGGATTCGCCTGTCACTCACCTGGCTGATTGTTATCCTGGTCTCGGTGGTGATTATCTATCCGCTGGTCTGGACCGTCGGCGCGTCGCTGAATGCCGGAAACAGCCTGCTCAGCACCTCGATTATTCCGGAGAACCTGTCATTCCAGCACTATGCCGACTTGTTCAACGGCAATGTGAACTACCTGACCTGGTACTGGAACTCGATGAAAATCAGCTTCATGACCATGGTGCTGACTTTAATCAGCGTCAGTTTTACCGCCTACGCCTTTTCCCGCTTTCGCTTTAAAGGGCGGCAGAACGGGCTGATGTTGTTCCTGCTGCTGCAGATGATCCCGCAGTTTTCTGCGCTGATTGCGATCTTCGTACTCTCGCAGCTGCTGGGGCTGATCAACAGCCATCTGGCGCTGGTGTTGATCTACGTTGGCGGCATGATCCCGATGAATACCTGGCTGATGAAGGGCTATCTCGACGCGATCCCGAAAGATCTGGATGAGTCGGCAAGAATGGACGGCGCCAGCAGCTTCCGTATCTTCTTCGAGATAATCATGCCGCTGTCAAAACCGATTCTCGCGGTGGTGGCGCTGTTTTCATTTACCGGTCCGCTGGGCGATTTTATTTTGTCGAGCACCATCCTGCGTACGCCGGACAAATACACGCTGCCGATCGGCCTGTACAACCTGGTCGCGCAAAAAATGGGCGCCAGCTATACCACCTACGCGGCAGGCGCGGTGCTGATTGCCGTTCCGGTCGCGATTCTCTACCTGGCATTACAAAAATACTTTGTTTCCGGCCTGACCTCTGGCAGTACAAAAGGATAACCCCATGAAAAGATTAACACCCGCGTTGCTTGCTGTTTGTCTGGCATGCAGTTTTTCCCCTTCTGCTCTGGCTGCCGAGGCGCTGCAAACGCGCGCATTTCGCGCGATGCCTGCGGATTTTATTAAAGGCGCAGATATCTCCACGCTGCTGGATGCGGAAAAGCACGGGGCAAAGTTTTATAACCACAACAACCAGCTGCAGGATCCGATCGCCATTTTGAAAGCCGATGGCGTGAACTATGTCCGCCTGCGCCTGTGGGTTGACCCGAAAGATGCGCAGGGTCAGGGCTACGGCGGCGGTGATAACGATCTGGCGGCAACGCTGGCGCTGGCGAAGCGGGCAAAAGCGCAGGGCATGAAGCTACTGCTGGATTTCCACTACAGCGATTTCTGGACTGATCCGGGTAAACAATTCAAGCCGAAGGCCTGGGAAAAAATGGATTATCCGCAGCTGAAAACGACTATCCACGACTACACCCGTGACACCATCGCCCGCTTTAAGCAGGAAGGCGTTCTGCCGGATATGGTGCAGATTGGCAATGAGATAAATGGGGGCATGCTGTGGCCGGAAGGCAAAAGCTGGGGGCAGGGCGGCGGCGAATTTGACCGTCTGGCGGGTCTGCTGAATGCGGCCATCGACGGTCTGAAAGAGAATCTGAAGAATGGCGAACAGGTGAAAATCATGCTTCATCTGGCTGAAGGTACGAAGAACGATACCTTCCGCTGGTGGTTTGATGAAATCAGCAAGCGCAACGTACCGTACGACATCATCGGCCTGTCGATGTACACCTACTGGAACGGCCCGATCGGTGCGCTGAAAGCGAATATGGATGATATCAGCCGGCGCTATAACAAAGATGTGATAGTCGTGGAGGCCGCCTATGCCTATACCCTGGAAAATTGCGATAGCGCAGAAAACAGTTTCCAGGCCAAAGAAGAAAAAGAGGGCGGATATCCGGCCACGGTACAGGGACAATATAATTATATTCACGATTTAATGCAGGCCGTTGCCGATGTTCCCGACCAGCGCGGGAAAGGTATTTTTTATTGGGAACCGACCTGGATTGCCGTGCCGGGAAATACCTGGGCCACGCCAGCGGGCATGAAATATATCCACGATGAATGGAAACAGGGTAATGCCCGGGAAAATCAGGCGTTGTTTGATTGCCAGGGAAAAGTATTACCTTCAGCGAAAGTCTTTAATTAATCGTTAAGTTTTACACTTCAGGATGTTTATTATGAATAAATTTGCGCCTTTGAGTCCGAAGGTCGATGCATTATTGCATGGCGCTGACTATAACCCGGAGCAGTGGGAGAATTATCCCGGTATTATCGATCAAGATATTGCCATGATGCAGCAGGCTAAATGCAATGTCATGTCGGTGGGGATTTTCAGCTGGGCCAAACTTGAACCTCAGGAAGGCGTATTTGAATTTGGCTGGCTGGACAGCATTCTGGATAAGCTGTTTGCCGCCGGTATTCACGTGTTTCTGGCTACGCCAAGCGGCGCGCGCCCGGCCTGGCTGTCGCAGGCCTATCCGCAGGTGCTGCGGGTGGGACGCGACCGGGTACCGGCGCTGCACGGCGGACGGCATAACCACTGTATGACGTCACCGGTTTATCGGGAGAAGGTTTTTAAAATCAACAGCCTGCTTGCGGAACGCTACGCACAGCATCCGGCGGTGCTCGGCTGGCATATTTCCAATGAATATGGCGGAGATTGCCATTGTGAACGCTGTCAGGCGCGGTTTCGCGACTGGCTGAGAGCGCGCTACCAGACGCTGGAAAACCTCAATCACGCCTGGTGGAGCACCTTCTGGAGCCACACCTACAGCGACTGGTCGCAGATTGAATCACCGGCACCGCAGGGGGAAGTGTCCATTCACGGGCTGAACCTCGACTGGCGTCGCTTTAACACGGCGCAGGTCACCGACTTCTGCCGCCATGAGATTGCCCCGCTGAAGGCGGCGAATGCTGACCTGCCGGTGACAACCAACTTCATGGAGTATTTCTACGATTACGACTACTGGCAGCTGGCGCAGGCGCTGGATTTCATCTCCTGGGATAGCTATCCGATGTGGCATCGCGACAAAGATGAAACCACGCTGGCCTGCTATACCGCGATGTACCATGACATGATGCGCAGCCTGAAAGGCGGCAAGCCGTTTGTGTTGATGGAATCAACGCCGAGCGCCACCAACTGGCAGCCGACCAGTAAATTGAAAAAGCCGGGGATGCATATTCTCTCCTCAATGCAGGCTGTCGCCCACGGCGCAGACTCAGTTCAGTATTTCCAGTGGCGTAAGAGCCGTGGCTCGGTGGAGAAATTCCACGGTGCGGTCATTGACCACGTCGGTCATCTGGATACCCGCGTCGGCCGCGAAGTGAGCCGGCTGGGTGAGATGCTCAGTCGCCTGCCTGGCGTGGTTGGCTGTCGTACCGATGCCAAAGTGGCAATTATCTTTGACCAGCAAAACCGCTGGGCGCTGGATGATGCGCAGGGCCCGCGCAATCTCGGTATGGAGTATGAAAATACCGTTAATGAACACTACCGGCCATTCTGGGAGCAGGGTATTGCGGTCGATATCATCGATGCCGATGGTGACCTGAGCGCCTACCAGCTGGTTATCGCCCCGATGCTGTATATGGTTCGCGACGGCTTTGCCGGGCGTGCCGAAGCGTTTGTCGCCGGCGGAGGCCATCTGGTGACTACCTACTGGACGGGAATCGTTAATGAGTCCGATCTTTGTCATCTTGGCGGTTTCCCTGGGCCTCTGCGCAACCTGCTGGGCATTTGGGCGGAGGAGATTGATTGTCTGAATGACGGCGAGCGCAATCTGGTTCAGGGGCTGGCAGGCAATGAAGGCGGGTTACAGGGGCCGTATCAGGTACGCCATCTGTGCGAGCTGATTCATGCCGAAAGCGCCCGACCGCTGGCAACCTATCGTGATGATTTCTACGCCGGCCGCCCGGCGGTTACGGTGAATCATTTTGGCAAGGGGAAGGCCTGGCATGTCGCCTCACGCAACGACCTGGCTTTCCAGCGCGATCTCTTCGCGGTCATCAGCCGGGAGCTGGCCTTACCGCGGGCGATAGAGAGTGAGCTTCCCCCGGGCGTGGTCGCCACGGCACGCACCGACGGCGAAACGACCTATGTTTTCTTGCAGAACTACAGCGCGCAGCAGCACAGCGTAAACCTGCCGCAGGGTTATCAGGACAGTCTATCCGGTGCGGCCATTAGCGCGCCGTTGACCTTAACGGCGTGGGACTGCCGTATTCTCAGTCGCAAAGCCTAATCACTGCGTTATCTGAGCCTGCTCCTGCGAGCAGGCTTTTTTTTACCTTGATATTATCAGGAGTGCATGATGGTCAGTTTAAAATCCTTTCTGCATTATTTCGCCCAGCCTCGCCAACCGGTGCCGTTAAGTGATGTTGAAAAGCAACAGCTACAGGATCTCATTCAGGCGTTTGGTGGGGAGGGGAATATTGTTTATGTCGACGCCTGTATTACGCGTTTGCGGGTCACGGTTAATAATCTGGCGATTGTCGATTCTCAGGCGTTACAGCAGCAAGGGGCGCTGGGCGTAATTATTCTCGGGCAACAGGTTCACGCTATTTTCGGCAAGCAGTCTGACACCCTGCGTCAACTATTAGATGAGCATTTTACTAGCCGGAAATAAAAGTAATAAATAAAAAGGGATAACTCCATATAGAGTTATCCCGAAAACAAGACAAAGACAACAGTGGCAATAATCATTACCGGAGGGTAATTACGACCTTACAGCTGGAGATAAAACACGTTCAGATAACAAAAATACTTTTACCACCAGGCTTCGACCTGAACACCGAAGTTCCACGTATTGCTGGCGGTTTGATCTTCAAACGGTTTGCCATTCTCGGAATCATTGAGATAGGAGGCAAAAATACGTAATTCCGGGCGTGACATAAAGTCCGGGCCATCGGCCAGACCCAGCGCAATGGTGTATTTCTCGCCGGCTTGTTTGTAGTCGGTATTGTTCTTATAGCTGTCTTTCTGGTAGAAACCGCCGACTTCGCCAATCAAACGGACATACTCGGTGAACTGATACTGTCCGCGTGCGACCAGAGAGAGTAAGCGCGTTTTGTTGGTATAGTCGGTGATGTCGTCGGCGGAGCCCCAGGTCAGCACATGGTTAATCGAGAATTTGTCGGTAATCGGAATCAGACCGGTGTTGATCACGCGATAGCCGGTGGCATCGTTGACATAGTTCCACATGTCGTACCAACCGCCGCCCTGGGAGACCATGTTCTGCGCCAGCCCTTTATTTGCATACTGCAGAACCAGCTTGTTGTAGCCGCCCAGCATATCCTGGCTGATTTCACCGGTCAGCATCACGCCGTTATCGGCATCGTACAGCCCACCGTAGCTATCCTGTTTTTTGGTGGTGTTAGGCATTGCGTAGTCGATACCAAATTCGGTCCAGGCGCCTGACCACGGTTTCCAGCCCGCATAGCGCAGATCGACATAGTTGATATTGACGTTGCTGTCGCCATCGACGCGGTAATCGACGTCGTTTGCGTCACCGCGGATCCAGGCAAGTGAAACGGCGCCTGGGCCTAAGCTATAGTTTTCGATCCCGGCGCCGGAACCGGAGATGTTCCAGTATTTGGTATCAATGATGTGCAGATCGTGGCGCTGGTAGTAGCGCTTGCCGCCCCAAATTACCGCGTTAGGATCGCCGGGGATCAGGCCTTTAATTTGCAGGTTCAGCTGACGCAGGCCAAACTGCGCGTCGTCATTGAGGGTGGTTTCGTTATCGTTAGAACCGTCAGAGACCATGCTGACCATGCTATCGAGATAGAAGCTGACGTCATCCTTCTTATACACCTCAGAACCCAACTCCAGCTCGCCATAGGTATCGGATTCGTTACCCAGACGACCAATTTTGTTTTTTTGCCATTCGGCCAGACTGCCATCCCCGGAGACCCCAACCCCGGCACGCATATAACCATGAAAATCAATTCCAGGAACAGAGGCGGAAGCCGCGAGCACGGATGGTGAAATCAGCGCGGCGGCCAACGCAACAGAGACTGTGCGCAGCGTAGTGTTCATGTCTATCCTCTTATTGTTTTGTATTACGTTCACATTAACGATGTCATGAAATGCCTAAACGTAATTTCAGGCAATTTAATGATCGTGATAGTGTGATTAACTGCAAATAAAATGGCGCAATTTGTTACGGTTAGTGAGTCCATTCACAATTTGATGTATTGTGAGCGTAATACTTTTATTGTCATTTTTTAGCATGGTAACGTTGCAGGGCGCGTTTTTTTAAATGGCCCCTGTTACAATCCAGGGATAACAACATAAGGAACCGGACCATGAAGTCGAAAAGCGCAACCTTAGAAGATGTCGCGCGTCATGCAGGCGTCTCCTATCAGACCGTGTCCAGGGTGCTCAATAAATCTGCTAATGTATCCGAGGCCACGCGTCGTAAGGTGGAGAAATCCATTGAGCTGTTGCGGTATGTCCCTAACCGCCTGGCTCAACAGCTGGTGGGCAAGCAAAGTCGGACCGTCGGTCTGGTGACGATTTCACTGTCGTTGCACGCGCCTTCTCAGGTCGCCGCAGCGGTAAAACGCTATGCGAATGTGGAAGGTTATCAGGTGTTAATTTCTATGATTGATGAGAGCGTCAATCAAAGTATTCAGGAATCCATCAATGAGCTGAAGTCCCAGCTGGTTGATAAGGTGATCATCAACGTGCCTCTGGAGACCGAACAGGCCCAGAAAATCGCGGCTGACAACGATGATATCGTTTGTCTCTTTCTCGATGTCGATCCCTACAGCTCCGTGTTTAACGTTTCGTTTAATCCGGCTGACGGCACCCGCGCGAGCGTCAAATATCTGTATGAAATGGGCCATCGGGAGATTGCGCTGCTGGCCGGGCCGGAAAGCTCCGTCTCGGCAAAATTGCGCCTGAAGAGCTGGATAGAGACGCTGGCAGGGTACGGGCTACAGCCGGTGACGGTGATTCGCGGTAACTGGGACGCGCAGAGCGGCTATGCGGGCGCGCTGCAGATGCTGCGTGAGACGCCGAAATTTACGGCGGTGCTGGTGGGGAATGACCAGATGGCGCTGGGGGTACTGAGCGCGTTTCACCAGCATCAGGTGCCGATTCCCGGTGAGAAGTCGGTAATTGGCTGCGATGATACGTATGAAAGCTCATTCTTCTACCCGGCGCTGACGACCGTGTCGCTGGATCTGGATTTACAGGGGAAAGAGGCCGTACGCCGTATTCTTGATAGCGGCGATAGCGAAACCTCGCATACCTCTTCAATCCTGCCAGCCCGGCTGGTAGTGCGTCATTCCACCGGGCCAAAAACGGAGCAGGGGAAAGACCTACAGGCCATTGCAGAACAGCTGCGTGCACTTGCTCATCAACTGAATCCTTAATCTCTCACGGGCGGTTTGCGCCGCTCGATTTTTCATCCCCGAGCTTCTCATGGTTGATCTTTGTCTTTTTGCGGCGTAACCTTATTGTTATGTTATAACATATCTATTGAGGTTATCATGAAAGACAATATCCATCCGCATTATCGTACCGTTGTGTTCCATGACACCAGCGTGAATGAATATTTTAAAGTGGGCTCGACAATCAAGACCGAGCGCGTGATTGAACTGGATGGGGTGACCTATCCTTATGTCACCCTCGATGTGTCGTCCAAATCGCACCCGTATTACACCGGTAAGCAGAAAGCCCTCAACAGCGAAGGCAGCACTGCACGTTTCCGCCAGCGCTTCGGCGGCTTTATTGATGCTAAAAGGAACTAAGAATGCAGGTACTCAACTCGTTGCGCAGTGCGAAACAGCGCCACCCTGACTGTCAGATTGTGAAACGCAAAGGGCGGCTGTACGTTATCTGCAAAAGCAATCCTCGCTTTAAAGCCGTACAGGGACGCAAGAAGAGACGCTAAACTGCCGATGCGCGGAAGCTCTCCAGCGTGGCACGCTGCTGACCATCGGGGCTAAAGTTCCCGGTGGCCAGCCATCGCTGCAGCGCCTTATCAATCAGCGGCCACTCGCTGTCGATTATCGAAAACCAGTCGGTATCGCGGTTGTGGCCCTTTATTACTAACGCCTGACGAAACCGCCCCTCAAAGTGAAATCCCAATCGTTGCGCCGCCCGGCGCGAAGGTTCGTTCAGGCTATTACATTTCCACTCATAGCGGCGATAGCCGAGCGTGTCGAAGACATAGCGCATGAGAAGCCACTGGGCTTCCGTCGCCATTGCGGTCCGACTGAGCAGCGGCGAGAAGTGCACGTGTCCGACTTCGATCACGCCATTTTGGGCATCGATACGCATCAGTGCCAGGGAGCCGACGGGCTGTTGGGTCCGTTCATCCACTACGGCGAAATGGAGAGGATCGCTGAGCTTTTCCACGCTGGCTATCCAGGCGCTGAACGTCTCCACGCAGCTGTCCGGTTCGCGCAATAACCACGTCCAGCTCCGGGTATCCGGGGCCAGCTGATGTGCGGCAAAGAGCGCGCAGGCGTGGGCGGAAGTCAGTGGCTCCAGGCGGCAGTCACGTCCCTGTAGGATTTGACGTTGCGGAAAGGGGCGCGGCTGCCAGTCGGGCAGGGCCTGGCCAACGGGTTGTCCGAACGAATTATGTTGATGCATGGAGGCTCCTTATCTGGGGGGAATGCAGTGAGACTAAAGTTTTACTGGTTCCATAAAAAGAGCCATCGGAGTATGTTTTTATGGTGCCACGAGGAGCCGCGATGAATATTCCTGATGATGCCTTCTTCACACTACTGGAACACACCTTGTCCCGGCGAGGTCATGAAACCCTTCAGCGCACGCTGTATCGCACGCTGCGCGAGGCGATTTTGCAAGGGGCGCTGGCAGGCGGTAGCCGGCTGCCGGGTTCACGGGCTATCGCCACGCGGCTCAATCTGTCGCGTAATACGATCAACGGGGCGCTGGAGCAACTGGCCATGGAAGGCTACCTGCAGCGCAGTCGTCAGGGAACGCATGTGGCGACGCTGATCGCCTCCGGTGAGCGAGAGGGGCTACCGCTGACCATTGCGCTGCCGGAGCGGCTGCTCGCACTACCTCCCGGCACCCGTCGCGATTCGCCGACGCTGGCATTCACTCCCGGCACGCCGGCGATTAACTATTTTCCTTTACCGCTCTGGCGGCGGCTGCTCGACAAGGTGCTGCGTGATGAGGGCAGCGCGCTGCTGGGTTACGGAGAGGCGGCGGGAGAACTCGCGCTGCGGGAAGCGATTGTCCGCCATCTGGCGTTATCTCGCGGGATCCGCTGCGACGCCCGGCAAATCGTGATCACCGAAGGCGCGCTCGAAGGGGTCAACCTGTGTACCCATCTGCTGAGCGTGGCGGGTGACACCGCATGGGTTGAAGAGCCAGGATATCCCGGCGCGAAGAGCGTATTTATGAAAGCCGGGTTACAGATAAAAGGGATGCCGGTTGACGGTGAAGGGATGCGTCCGGACTTGGACAATAACCCGCCGCCACGGCTGATTTTTACCTCTCCTTCGCATCAGTATCCCTGTGGCGCGGTGATGAGCGCAGGCAGGCGTCTGGCGCTGCTGGAATATGCCCGCCAGCATGATGCATGGATCGTTGAAGATGATTACGACAGCGAGTTTCGCTACAGCGGTGAACCTGTTCCGGCCATGTCAGGGATGATGAAGCAGGCGCCGGTGGTCTATATCGGCACCTTCAGCAAGACGCTGTTTCCGGCGCTGCGCATTGGTTTCGTGGTGATGCCTCCCGCCCTGGCGCAAGCCGCTCAGGGATTCGTGGGATCGCTGCTGCGCGGGGGGCACCGGACTGAGCAGCGAGCGCTGGCGTTGTTTATCGAAGAGGGGCATTACGCGCGTCATCTGGCGGCGATGCGGCGTTTGTATTGCCGGCGGCAGCAGCAGCTCCACGAGGTGCTGGCGGCGGAGCTGACGCAACCTTTTGCTATTCTCGGTGGCGAGGGCGGACTGCACCTGACGGTGGCCATTGACGGGATAGACGATGGGGCGGTGGTGGAGCAGGCGCGACAGTATCAACAAGCACCGGCGGCATTAAGCCGCTTTTACCTTGATACTCGACGCGCGCGAAGCGGGCTGGTGCTGGGATATGGCAATACGTCCGCTTCGCATTTTGGCCCTGCAGTGCGGACGTTGAATCGTCTTATTGAGCGGTATCGACGCGGGTGAGGCTGAAGATATCGTAGAACGAGAGTTCACCTTTGGTCGCCACCATTTTTTGTAGCTGGGTTTTCTGCTCGCCGGCCACGCGGGGGGACTGCATAATGCGCTCGATCAGCTGCTGAGGGACGTATCGCGTGTTGTACCACTCCCCGTTGTAGCAAACGCGAAAATCCAGGACATCGATATCTTCGTAGCGGTAGCGCGGGTAGACGTCAAAAAAGAAGAAGCCGTTTAACAGGGCGAACAGAACCACCAGTAGCCAAACCGAATCGGCCAGCGTTTCCGATGTCAGCATGACCACGAACGTCGCCAGGAACGCGGCGTACATTGCTACGAACAGCCACGGATGATTGCGAATAAAACTGATACTAAAGCGCGGACGGTTGTCGCGCTTCTCTTTCACATTGAGCTCATCAATCGTGTTGGTCAGCAGTTGCTGTATTTCTGTCATCTTGGTCCCCGAATTCTGCTAAGGCTCAGCCTGAAGGCTATTTTATGTTGCGGGAATCTCTCGGGAAAGTAACAGATCAGTTGCAGAAAAGCATAACAGTTACGCTTTTTCCGCTGTCAGCATCTTAATGATTTGTGCCGGGTTGCCACCGACCACAGCATTGGCCGGAACATCTTTCACGACTACGGCACCGGATGCAATGACGGCATTATCGCCGATCGTTAGCCCGGGATTAATGACCGCCCGACCGCCAATCCACACATTGTGGCCGATAGTAACGGGTTTACCGTATTCTTTGCCGCTGTTGCGTTCGGCGGCATCTAATGGATGTGTGGCGGTATAGATATGGACGCCGGGCGCCAGCATGCAATTATCACCGATGTGAATCGGACAGACATCAAGCATCACGCAATCAAAGTTTGCGTAGAAATTGGTGCCGAGGAAAATATTGTAACCATAATCACAGCGGAAAGTGGGTTCAATATAAGCATCGCTTGCCCGGCCAAACAGTTCCGTCAGACATATTTTCCGCCATTCGCGCTCGTCCGGAGCCGAATGGTTATAGCGATGCAGCAATTGCCTGGCGCGCAGGCGGTCTGCCCGTAGCGTGGCATCACCGGCCTGATACAGTTCACCGGCGATCATTTTACGTTTCTCTTCACTCATGATGCTTTCCTGATTAAGGTAGGTAGGCGTCACAGTATAAAAAAGAAACCGGTTTCACGAGCGCACTTTGGTGACTTATGCGAGTAATATCACAATTATACCCAAGGCAGGGGAGGACCCGGTTAACCGTCTGACTGACAGGTGAAATGAATTAGCGAATGAACTTCCACACCGATGTCGGGATTTTGTCGTAGAGTTTATTCATGGTCAATTCAGCAAGACGGTGATCGGCCGCTGAGTAAAATACAGCCAGTTCGTTATCTGAAAGTTCATATTTGTTTTTTTCAATTACGCGTTCCAGCGTATCAATTGTCTGACAGCGACGTAAGCGCATCAAATAGTCTGTTTTGGTTAATGGTTCACCAGACATAACTTCACCTTTTGATTGTAATAATACTAACAAGAAAGACTTGCCGGATTTTCCCGGCTGGCGTTGACAAAACATCGGAATAACCGATTTCCCGATTTGCGCCATTTCTGTAGATCGGCCGTGTTAATGCCATAACTGCTGAACAACATAAAAGTGTCATCCAGGTATTCGTCCAGCTGAGCGATCAGTTTATTATCCTCAGCATACTTAATTTTATAATTAAGCGCGAACGTGGCTATGTGTTCGATCAATTCATTAAGTTGAAGATTGATAGCCGACGTCGGGTCATTCACCCACCCGTGGTTACTCTCTTCCAGGTTTGCAAGGCAGTCATGATACAGGGTTTCGCAAAGAAATCGAAGCTGCGCGATATCATGTCTTTTTGGCGAGTATTCGTCCATAACGCATCCCCTTTTTAGTGGTTTAAACGACGACTAACAAGCACCGTTGTGGGATGAACACGACTAACAGACCTGACACATACATTGTAATCCTGTTGTTTTAACTATAATCCACTCTCAAAAAGATTTCACCGTGCTATTACGAAAAATTACAATTATCGCCGTTAATTTATCTTAAAAATATCTGAACTTATTATGCCAGGGCAATCAATGTGGTGACTCTACGAAAGCAAAGCTTATGGATCATTGATTTAGCATGCTCTTTTCTATGGCACCAGATCTCAAACCCGGATAACACCAGGGTTAAGAATATTCTTAGTTAAGATAAGGGTAAACCGGGAAAAGAATAATCTGATAAAAACAAAGTAAAAGCTTATCGCCAGAAATTGTATATCAGGATGCAAAGTAAACCGTAGCAATGCGTGCGTTTCAATATACGCTATCCGGAAAATTTCCTCAACGAATCCTGAAGCGGGCAGGGGCGCAGACGAAAAAAAGGGCCGCTAACGCGGCCCTCAGTGGAGAGATTAATGATGCTCAGTCGGATGGCTGTGCTCAATGTCTTCCGATTTCTTGCCGAAGCGGCGGCGAACCACCACAAAGAAGACCGGAACAAAGAAGATAGCCAGAACCGTTGCCGTCACCATCCCGCCCATGACGCCGGTACCTACGGCGTTCTGCGCGCCGGAACCTGCGCCGGAACTAATGACCAGCGGCATAACCCCGAGGATAAACGCCAGTGAGGTCATCAGGATTGGACGCAGACGCATACGTACTGCTTCCAGGGTCGCTTCAATCAGACCCTTGCCCTCTTTATCCATCAGGTCTTTGGCGAATTCTACGATAAGTATCGCGTTCTTCGCCGACAGGCCGATGGTGGTCAGCAGGCCGACCTGGAAGTAAACGTCGTTCGTCAGACCACGGAACGTTGCCGCCAGCAGTGCGCCGATAACCCCCAGTGGGACAACCAGCATAACGGAGAACGGTATCGACCAACTTTCATACAGCGCCGCCAGACACAGGAATACCACGATCAGCGAGATGGCATACAGCGCTGGCGCCTGGTTACCGGACAGACGTTCCTGATAGGACATACCGGTCCAGTCATAGCCAATCCCCGTAGGCAGTTTTTTGGCCAGCTCTTCCATCATCGTCATCGCTTCACCGGTACTTCTGCCCGGAGCCGCCTGACCGAGGATCTCCATCGACGGCAGACCGTTATAGCGTTCCAGACGCGGCGAACCATACTCCCAGTGTGAGGTGGAGAAGGCTGAGAACGGCACCATCTGTCCATCGCTACCGCGAACATACCAGTTGCCAATATCTTCCGGCAGCATACGGTATTTCGCTTCGGACATGACGTAGACTTTCTTCACGCGACCGCGGTCGATGAAGTCATTGACGTAGCTACCGCCCCAGGCTGCGCCCAGCGTGGTATTGATGTCGCTGATAGAAACGCCTAACGCCTGCGCTTTCTCCTGGTCGATATCCACCTTGAACTGCGGCGTATCTTCCAGGCCGTTCGGACGAACGCCGACCAGCAGGTCAGGGTGCTTCGCCACTTCACCAAACAGCTGGTTACGTGCCTGCGTCAGTTTTTCATGACCCAGACCGCCCTGGTCGATCAGCTGGAAGTCAAAGCCGGTTGCGGTACCCAGTTCGACGATAGCCGGCAGGTTAAAGGCGAAGACCATCGCATCTTTAATCTGCGAGAAACGGGCCATCGCACGACCGGTAATCGCTTCAACCTTGTTCTCGCTGCCCGGACGTTCGCTCCAGTCTTTCAGAGAAACGAATGCAATACCGGTGTTCTGACCACGACCCGCGAAGCCAAAGCCGTTAACGGCGAACACGGATTCGACGTTGGCTTTCTCTTTGGTGAGGTAGTAGTCCGTCATCTCATCCAGCACTTTCTGCGTACGTTCCTGGGTAGCACCGGCAGGAAGCTGCGCCATGCTCAGGAATACGCCCTGATCTTCATCGGGCAGGAACGAGCTCGGCAGACGGACAAACAGCCAGGCCATTCCGACGACGATGATCAGATACAGCACCAGGTAACGACCGGTACTACGCAGAATGTTACCTACGCTATCGGTGTAATGGTGCGTGCTCTTATCGAACATGCGGTTAAACCAGCCAAAGAAGCCTTTGTGCTCGCCATGACCGCCTTTAGCGATAGGTTTCAGCATCGTGGCGCACAGCGCCGGGGTCAGGATTAATGCAACCAGCACCGACAGCGCCATCGCCGAAACGATGGTTATGGAGAACTGACGATAAATCGCACCCGTTGAACCCCCGAAGAAGGCCATCGGGATAAATACCGCAGAAAGCACCATCGCGATACCGACCAGTGCGCCCTGAATCTGGCCCATGGATTTACGGGTCGCTTCCTTCGGCGGCAGACCTTCTTCCGCCATGACACGCTCGACGTTTTCCACCACCACGATGGCGTCATCGACGAGCAGGCCTATCGCCAGCACCATACCAAACATGGTCAGGGTGTTTATCGAGAAGCCAAAAATGGCAAGGATGGCGAATGTACCCAGCAAGACTACCGGTACCGCGATGGTTGGAATCAACGTGGCGCGGAAGTTCTGCAGGAACAGATACATCACCAGGAAGACCAGGATGATCGCTTCGACCAGCGTTTTAACCACTTCATGAATCGAGATTTTCACGAACGGCGTGGTGTCATACGGGTAAACAATCTTCAGGCCTGACGGGAAGTATGGCTCCATTTTCGCCAGCTCGGCGCGAATGGCGTTAGCCGTATCCAGGGCGTTGGCGCCGGTTGCCAGTTTGATACCCAGACCGGAAGCCGGCTGGTTATTAAACTTCGCGACGATGTCATAGTTTTCACCGCCAAGCTCAACTTTCGCCACGTCACGCAGACGAACCTGCGAACCGTCCTGGTTCACTTTCAGCAGAATATTGCTGAATTCGTCAGCGGATTTCAGACGGGTCTGCGCGATGATAGAGGCGTTCAGCTGCTGGCCTTTCACCGGCGGCGTACCGCCTAACTGACCGGCTGCTACCTGGGCGTTCTGGGCTTTAATCGCGCTGATCACATCGACCGGCGTCAGCTGGTAGTTGTTCAGTTTGTTCGGATCCATCCAGATACGCATCGCGTACTGGGAACCAAACAGCTGAACGTCACCCACGCCGGACGTACGGCTGATCGCATCTTTCATGTTGGCGCCAACGTAGTCGGAGATATCCTCCTGCGTCATGGTGCCGTTGGTGTTGATAACGCCGACAACCATCAGGAAGCTGCTGGAGGATTTCTCCACGCTCACGCCCTGTTGCTGTACTTCCTGCGGCAGCAGCGGCATGGCGAGCTGCAGTTTGTTCTGCACCTGTACCTGCGCGATGTCCGCATCCGTACCAGACTGGAAGGTCAGGGTAATCTGTACCGTACCGGTTGAGTCACTGTTGGAGGACATGTACATCAGGTTATCGATACCGTTCATGTTCTGTTCGATAACCTGCGTCACGGTATCCTGCACCGTTTTTGCATCAGCGCCAGGGTAGGTTGCGGTGATCGAGACCGCCGGTGGCGCAATCGTTGGATATTGCGCGACAGGCAGCTTCAGGATCGACAATCCCCCGGCAAGCATGATGATTATGGCGATCACCCATGCGAATATGGGGCGATCGATAAAGAAATTAGGCATGTCTTAACGGCTCCTGTTTAAGTTAAGACTTGGTTTGTTCTGACTGAGCGTTGCTGGCAACTTGCTGTTGATCGTCAGAGGCTACTTCCTGCGCTTTAACCTGCACGCCTGGTTTGACTTTTTGTAGTCCGGAGACAATTACGCGATCGCCGGATTTCACTCCGCTGGTGACCAGCCACTTATCACCAATCGCCTGCGTTGCCGTGACCTGACGAACTTCGACCTTATCGCCTTCACCGACAACCATCACGCTGGCATCACCACGCGGCGTGCGGGTTACGCCCTGCTGTGGAACCAGCAGTGCATCCGGGTTAGTCCCTTCCTGCAGACGCGCGCGGACGAACATCCCAGGTAACAGGGTGTGATCCGGGTTCGGGAAGATGGCGCGTAAAGTGATAGAGCCGGTGGTCTGGTCAACGGTGACATCAGAGAATTCCAGCGTACCGCCCTGCGGATACTTCAGCCCATCGTTGGTAACCAGTTCGACTTTGGCTTTGCCGTTTTCTTGTTTCAGCGTTCCGTTTGCCAGCTCTTGTTTCAGACGCAGGAAATCGTTACTCGACTGGGTCACATCAACATAGATAGGGTCCAGCTGCTGAACGGTTGCCAGCGCAGTAGCCTGACCATTCTGCACCAGTGCACCTTCGGTCACGGCGGATTTACCAATTCGCCCGCTGATAGGTGAAGTCACTTTGGTATAAGCCAGGTTAATACGCGCCGTTTCCACAGCGGCTTTCGCGGCCACAACCGCAGCGTTGCTCTGCTGCGCGTCGGCGACGGCAGTATCATAATCCTGTTGACTGATGTATTTGGTGCCGAGCAGTTTCTGATAACGTTTAACCGTCAGCTGCGCGATATTAGCCGCTGCCTGTGCTTTGGCTAAGTCGCCTTTTGCGCTTTCATAGCTGGCCTGGTAAGTTGCCGGATCGATCTGATAAAGGGACACGCCAGCCTGGATGTCACTACCTTCCGTAAAGTTACGTTTCAGAATAATGCCACTTACCTGAGGACGGACTTCTGCAACACGGTAGGCGCTGGTGCGGCCCGGTAGCTCAGTGGTGATTTGCAGAGGTGCGGATTTGAGCGTCACAATACCGACTTCCGGCATATGCTGGGCTCCTTGCTGAGCCGGTTTGTCGTCACATCCTGTTAGCGCTAAGCTGCCTGAGAGCATCAGAACGACCGCCAGAGGCGTTAACCCTCTGTTTTTGTTCATATGTAAACCTCGAGTGTCCAATTTCAAATTGTTCAGTGGCTCAAACGACCACAAACCCACTACTGTGTTTCTATTATGGTCATGCTATGGTACATACATTCATAAATGTATGTAAACGCAACCTCTATAAACTCATCGACCTATGGCACGAAAAACCAAACAACAGGCACTTGAAACCCGGCAACACATTCTGGATGTTGCTCTGCGTTTGTTTTCGCAGCAAGGCGTATCATCTACCTCGTTGGCAGCAATTGCAAAAGCTGCCGGGGTAACGAGGGGGGCTATCTACTGGCATTTCAAGAATAAATCAGATTTATTTAATGAAATATGGGTGTTGTCGGACGCAAGTATTAGCGATCTTGAAGTTGAGTATCGGGCAAAATTCCCCAACGATCCACTGTCAGTTGTCAGGGAGATCTTAGTTCATATTCTTGAAGCCACGGTGACAGAAGAGCGGCGGCGGCTAATGATGGAAATTATCTTCCATAAATGTGAGTTTGTCGGTGAGATGGCGGTGGTTCAGAAAGCGCAGCGCAGCTTGTGTCTTGAGAGCTACGAACGTATTGAACACACGCTAAAGGAGTGCATTGCGGCCAACATGCTGCCGGCCAATTTGTTAACCCGCCGGGCGGCGGTTTTAATGCGCAGCTATCTCTCCGGTCTGATGGAAAACTGGCTCTTTGCGCCGGATTCATTCGATCTTGAAAAAGAAGCGCGCGACTATGTTGCCATTCTTCTCGAAATGTATCAGTTTTGCCCTACGCTCCGGGCGCCCTCAGAGGTCAAGAATTAACGCTCCCGGCAAAATAAAAAAGGTGAGTGTTTGCTGATAGTCGCCGCTATTCGTGCGATGGCAGAAGTGCTATTCTGCGGTCTGCGACGACCCCCGGTATTCTCCGGCTATTGCAACCACTCATGTTAACACTATGCTGCATACTATCCGTTGGCGAAATGCCACTTCCGCTTTTGTAATTGTACTGTTGTTATTTATCGGCTGTCTCAGCGTGAACCAAGCTCTGGCTGCCGATGTCCCTGACCGATCTGATATTCAGAATCAACTTAATACGCTAAATAAGCAAAAGGAACTGACGCCACAGGACAAGCTGGTTCAGCAAGACCTGGTGCAGACCCTTGAAGCACTCGATAAAATCGAGCGGATTAAGTCGGAAACGACTCAGCTGCGGCAACAGGTTGAGCAGGCGCCAGCCAAGATGCGTCAGGCGGTCGATAGCCTGAACGCGTTAAGCGAGGTGTCTGATGATGAGGCGACGCGGAAAACGCTCAGCACGCTCTCTTTGCGGCAGCTGGAATCTCGTCTCTCCCAGACGCTGGACGATCTGCAAACCGCGCAAAACGATCTGGCGACCTACAACAGCCAACTGGTCTCCCTGCAAACCCAGCCGGAACGCGTGCAAAATGCGATGTATGCGGCTTCCCAGCAGCTACAGCAGATACGCAACCGCCTGAACGGCACCACCACCACGGGTGACGAAGCCCTGCGTCCGAGCCAGCAGAGCCTGCTGCTGGCGCAGCAGGCTCTGCTTAACGCGCAAATTGAGCAGCAGCGCAAGAGCCTCGAAGGCAACACCGTGTTGCAGGATACGCTGCAAAAGCAACGTGATTACGTCAGCGCCAACAGCAATCGTCTCGAACATCAGCTGCAGCTGCTGCAGGAAGCGGTTAACAGCAAGCGCCTGACGCTAACCGAAAAAACCGCTCAGGAAGCGGTCACGCCGGATGAGACGGCGCGTATCCAGTCCAACCCGCTGGTCAAACAAGAGCTGGATATTAACCATCAGCTGAGTCAGAAGCTCATTGCGGCGACCGAGAACGGCAATCAGCTGGTGCAGCGCAATATCAAAGTGAAAAACTGGCTCGATCGGGCGCTGCAATCTGAACGTGATATCAAAGAGCAGATTTCAGTCCTCAAAGGGAGCCTGTTACTGTCACGCATCCTTTACCAGCAGCAGCAGACGCTACCGTCGGCGGACGAGCTGGAGGATATGACCAACCGTATTGCCGATCTGCGTCTTGAACAGTTTGAGGTCAACCAGCAACGTGATGCGCTGTTCCAGAGCGATGCGTTCGTCGCCAAACTGGAAGAAGGTCACAGTAATGAAGTGACCCCTGACGTCCATAATGCCCTGCTGGACGTCGTGGATATGCGCCGCGAACTGCTCGACCAGTTTAACAAGCAGCTCGGCAATCAACTGATGATGGCGATTAACCTGCAGATCAACCAGCAGCAGTTAATGAGCGTCTCAAGCAACCTGAAAGCCATCCTGACCCAGCAGATTTTCTGGGTGAATAGCAACAAACCGATGGACTGGGACTGGATTAAATCCTTCCCGGAAGCGTTGAAAGGGCAGTTTAAGGCGATGAAAATCACCGTAAACTGGGAGAAAGCGTGGCCGGCGGTGTTTGTTGCTTTCCTTGCCGGTCTGCCGCTGCTGCTGATTGCGGGCCTGATTCGCTGGCGCCTGCAGTGGTTACGTAATTACCAGGCCCGGCTGGCTTCGCAGGTCGGCCAGTTGCGTAACGACACGCAGCTCCATACGCCCAAAGCGATTCTGATTGACCTGATCCGCGCACTGCCCGTCGTGCTGCTGATTCTGGCGGTAGGGCTGATTCTGCTGACGATGCAGCTGAACATCAGCGAACTGCTGTGGGCATACAGTAAAAAACTGGCGCTGTTCTGGCTGGTGTTTGGTCTGTGCTGGAAGGTGCTGGAAAAAGACGGTGTGGCGGTAAGCCACTTTAATATGCCACCGCAGCTGACCAGCCACTGGCGTCGGCAAATTGTGCGCGTCAGCCTGGCGCTGCTGCCGCTGAATTTCTGGTCGGTGGTCTCTGAACTGTCGCCGCTGAATCTGATGGATGACGTGCTGGGGCAGTTCGTTATCTTCCTCAATCTGCTGCTGATCGCGGTACTGGTGTGGCCGATGTGTCGCGAGAGCTGGCGTGATAAAGAGTCGCACAGCCTGCGCCTTCTCACCGTCACCGTTCTCTCGATTGTGCCTGTCGCGCTGATGGTACTGACGGCCACCGGCTACTTCTATACCACCCTGCGTCTGGCCGGTCGCTGGATTGAAACCGTCTACCTGGTGATGCTGTGGAATCTGCTGTACCAGACCGTTTTGCGCGGCCTGAGCGTTGCCGCACGACGTATCGCCTGGCGGCGTGCGCTGGCCCGTCGCCAGCATATGGTCAAAGAGGGGGCTGAAGGGGCTGAACCGCAGGAAGAGCCGACAATTGCGCTGGAGCAGGTCAACCAACAAACGTTGCGTATTACCATGCTGGTGATGGTCGCCTTGTTTGGCGTTGTGTTCTGGGCGATTTGGTCCGATCTCATCACCGTATTCGCCTATCTCGACAGTATTACCTTGTGGCACTACAACGGCACCGAAGCAGGAGCCAGCGTGGTGAGAAGCGTGACGATGGGAAGCCTGCTGTTTGCGATCGTCGCGTCCATGGTCGCCTGGGCGTTGATCCGCAACCTACCGGGTCTGCTGGAAGTGCTGATCCTCTCTCGGCTCAACATGCGCCAGGGGACCTCCTACGCCATTACCTCGATCCTCAACTACGCGATTATCGCCATCGGTGCGATGACGGTATTTGGCGCGCTGGGCGTCTCGTGGGACAAGCTGCAGTGGCTGGCGGCCGCGTTGTCGGTTGGTCTGGGCTTTGGTTTACAGGAGATTTTCGGTAACTTCGTTTCCGGCCTGATTATCCTCTTCGAACGCCCGGTGCGCATCGGCGATACGGTGACGATCGGCACCTTCTCCGGTACCGTCAGCAAGATCCGCATTCGCGCCACGACCATTACCGACTTTGACCGTAAAGAGGTGATCATCCCGAACAAAGCGTTTGTGACCGAGCGTTTGATCAACTGGTCGCTGTCCGATACCGTAACCCGTGTGGTGATCCGCATCGGCGTGGCGTACGGCTCCGATCTGGATAAGGTCAAGGAAGTTCTGCTGCAGGCGGCACATGAGCATCCGAAAGTGATGCAGGAGCCTGCGCCATCGGTCTTCTTTACCACCTTCGGCGCCAGCACGTTGGATCATGAGCTGCGTTTATATGTGCGCGAACTGCGCGATCGCAGCTATACCGTCGATGAACTGAACCGCGCGATCGACCGCCTGTGCCGTGAAAACGACATCAACATCGCCTTCAACCAGTTGGAAGTCCATCTGCGTAACGAAAAAGGGGATGAAGTGACGGAGCTCAAGCGTGAGGTCAAAGGAGACGATCCGTCTCCGGCTATCGGGTAAGACTCAGCGGGGGCGGCCAGTGCGCCGCCCCGTTTCTGACGCGCCGTCGGTTAGCGTTTATCCGCTTCACCTGATGTCTGCCCGGTGCGATTGAGTTTGTTTTCATAGTCACGTTTAATGATCTCCAGCGCCCCCAGCACGGTTTGCGCTGACACCTGGTTCTCTTCCAGCAGCATAATCAAATCAACGGCCAGCTTGACCTCATCCGGGGCGTTTTCCAGCGACATAGTGACTCCTTCTTAGCGTGTTAAGCGTGCCAGCACGCCTTCTATTTTTTCCAGCGCATCGCGACAGCGTGCTAAACGCGCAGCGCAGGCATCGACCTCTTTCGCCAACCGCTGCTGCTCCTCAAGCGTCGTCGCCTGCGCCAGCTGACGCTGGCGATCGTTGCGCATCGCCAGCAGTCGTCGTTCGTACTCCTGATGCTGAAGCCGCCGCCGCTGCCAGCGGTTTATTCCGGGCGAGGCGCTGTCCCAGCTACGCAGTGGCCAGGTTGCCGCCTCCCGGCTGAGGGCGGCAACTTGCGCCACCAGCCGCTCCGCCAGCCAGGCGACCTGCGGAAGCTGCTGCTGCTCAACGGCCTGCCGCAGTTCAGTAAAGTGCTGCTGCGCCTCCTCGAGACAGTCCTGCATCAGCGTGCTGCGAGTACGGAACAGCTGGCGATCGAAGCGGGCGCTGAGCGTAGCATGATGCGCCAGCGGCGCAACCTGCGCGGCCAGTTGGGCCAACTGATTTTCCAGCGTGTGTAAAAGCCGGGCTGTTTTCAAATAACTCCTCCCTACGCTGATAGACAACTGTGCTACAGTAGCCATATCTGCTTGATAACGATTCGCATTATGCCACGTATCATTTTAATCATCATAGGCTGGCTGGCGGTAGCGCTGGGGACGCTGGGCGTCTTTTTGCCTTTATTGCCGACCACCCCGTTTATTTTGCTGGCGGCCTGGTGTTTTGCCCGCTCTTCACCGCGTTTTCACCACTGGCTGCTGTATCGTTCCTGGTTCGGCGGTTATCTTCGTCACTGGCAGCAATATCGTGCGATGCCGCCTGGTGCCAAGCCGCGGGCGATTGTGATGATTGTGCTGACCTTCGCCGTGTCGCTGTGGCTGGTTAAGCTTACGTGGGTTCGCATCATGCTGCTGGTGATTCTGGCCTGCCTGTTGATATTTATGTGGCGTATTCCGGTTGTTGACGCGACGCAACAAAAGCACTGATGCACCATAATGAGTGTTGCAATTGTCGCTTACAGACAGTAAATTCGAGCGTTTTCGAGCGCGGGCACGCCTGGTCAAAGGTTAATCAAATGTTTCTTTGACCCGTTTGGCCTGCCCGTGAGTAACACCGTTTTTATCAGGCATAAACTTATGACCGCAACTGCACAGCAGCTTGAATATCTAAAGAACAGCATCCAAAGCATTCAGGACTATCCGAAACCGGGTATTCTTTTCCGCGATGTCACCAGCATGCTCGAAGACCCGAAAGCCTATGCGTTGTGCATTGAGCTACTGGCCGAGCGTTATAAAAACGCCGGCATAACTAAAGTGGTGGGCACCGAGGCGCGTGGTTTCCTGTTTGGCGCTCCGGTGGCGCTGGCGCTGGGCGTGGGTTTTGTGCCGGTACGTAAACCGCGCAAGCTGCCGCGTGAAACCATTGCGGAGAGCTACGAGCTGGAATACGGTACCGATCAGCTGGAAATTCACGTCGATGCGATCACCGCAGGCGATAAAGTTCTCGTCGTCGACGATCTGTTGGCGACCGGCGGCACCATCGATGCAACCGTGAAGCTGATTCGCCGTCTGGGCGGCGAAGTGCACGACGCCGCCTTTGTGATCAATCTGTTTGATCTGGGCGGCGAGCAGCGCCTGGAAAAACTGGGAATCAACTGCTATAGCCTGGTCCCGTTCCCGGGTCACTAAGCAAATCCCGCCACATAGCCTCGCTGATTGAGCGGGGCTGTGATAGCATGACCCCCTCGTGATTTCACCTTCCAGCGTTTCAGAGCCAGCCCATGAGTTATCAGGTCTTAGCCCGTAAATGGCGCCCACAAACCTTTGCTGACGTCGTCGGCCAGGAACATGTGCTGACCGCACTGGCGAACGGCTTATCGTTAGGGCGCATTCATCACGCTTATCTCTTTTCCGGCACCCGCGGCGTGGGGAAAACCTCCATCGCGCGTTTGCTCGCAAAAGGGTTGAACTGTGAAACCGGTATTACCGCCACGCCGTGCGGCGTGTGTGATAACTGCCGCGAAATAGAGCAGGGGCGCTTTGTCGATCTGATTGAGATTGACGCCGCTTCCCGTACCAAAGTCGAAGACACCCGCGACCTGCTGGATAACGTCCAGTATGCGCCGGCCCGTGGCCGCTTTAAGGTCTATCTGATCGATGAAGTCCACATGCTGTCGCGCCACAGCTTCAACGCGTTGTTAAAAACGCTGGAGGAGCCGCCTGCGCACGTCAAATTCCTGCTGGCGACCACCGATCCGCAGAAGCTGCCGGTGACGATCCTGTCGCGCTGTCTGCAGTTCCATCTTAAGGCGCTGGATGTCGAACAGATCCGCCATCAGCTTGAGCATATTCTCGGCGAAGAGCAGATTACCTTTGAGTCCCGCGCGCTGCAGCTGCTGTCGCGCGCGGCGGACGGCAGCCTGCGCGATGCCTTAAGCCTGACCGATCAGGCGATTGCCAGCGGCGATGGTCGTCTGACGGCGGAGTCGGTCAGTACCATGCTCGGCACGCTCGACGACGATCAGGCGCTGTCATTGATTGAGGCGCTGGTGGCGGCCGATGGCGAACGCGTCATGGCGGGCGTTAACGAAGCGGCCTCCCGCGGTGTTGAGTGGGAAGCGCTGCTGGTTGAAATGCAGAGTCTGCTGCACCGGATTGCGATGGTCCAGCTCTCTCCTTCGGCGCTGGGCGCCGATATGGCCGCGGTGGAGCTGCGTATGCGTGAACTCGCGCGCACCGTGCCGCCCACCGATATACAATTGTACTATCAGACGCTCCTGATTGGCCGCAAAGAGCTGCCGTATGCGCCGGATCGGCGCATGGGGGTGGAAATGACGCTGCTGCGTGCGCTGGCATTCCATCCGCAAGCGCCGCTGCCGGAACCGGAGGTGAAGCCGCTACCGGCAACGCTGGCCGCGCCTGTGCAGGCGGCGCCGGTATCTGCTCCGCCGGTACAGCCGCCGCCGCAGAATCTACCGCAAACCACCAGTCAGGTTCTGGCGGCACGCAGCCAGCTGCAGCGTAGCCAGGGAGCACCCACCCCAAAAAAGAGTGAACCGGCAGCCGCATCCCGCGCGCGGCCGGTGAATAACGCTGCGCTGGAGCGACTGAGTTCAATAACCGAGCGCGTGCAGGCTCGTCCGGCCGTTGCTGCGGTGCAGGAAAAGGCTCCGGCCAAAAAAGAAGCCTATCGCTGGAAAGCGACGACAATTGTCGAAACGGTGAAAGAAGAGGTCGCGACGCCAAAGGCGCTGAAGAAAGCGCTGGAGCATGAAAAAACGCCGGAGCTGGCGGCAAAACTGGCGCTGGAAGCGGTCGAACGCGACGGCTGGGCGGCAGAGGTTAATCAACTGGCGGTGCCGAAGCTGGTCGAGCAGGTGGCGCTGAATGCGTGGAAAGAGCAGGACGGTAATCGTATCTGTCTGCATCTGCGTCCGAGCCAGCGGCATCTCAATTCCGCCGGCGCGCAGCAAAAGTTGGCCGAAGCGCTCGGCGTGTTGTACGGTTCACCGGTTGAATTGACCATCGTGGAAGACGATAATCCTGCGATGCGCACGCCGCTGGAGTGGCGGCAGGCAATTTATGAAGAGAAGCTCGCGCAAGCGCGCGAAGCGATTATTGCGGATAACAACATTCAGACGCTGCGCCGGTTCTTCGATGCGGATCTGGATGAAGAGAGTATTCGCCCCATTTGATTGCAAGTTTGACTTGCGGTCAGCATCCTTAACGATGACTTACTGAGAGAGAAGCCTATGTTTGGTGGAAAAGGCGGCCTGGGTAACCTGATGAAGCAGGCCCAGCAGATGCAAGACAAAATGCAGAAAATGCAGGAAGAGATCGCGCAGCTGGAAGTGACCGGTGAATCCGGCGCAGGTCTGGTGAAAGTGACCATCAACGGTGCGCATAACTGCCGTCGCGTGGAGATTGATCCGAGCCTTCTGGAAGACGACAAAGATATGCTGGAAGATCTCGTCGCTGCGGCGTTCAACGATGCGGCGCGCCGTATTGAAGAGACCCAGAAAGAGAAGATGGCTTCCGTCTCCTCCGGCATGCAGCTGCCGCCTGGCTTTAAGATGCCATTCTGATGCAAACCAGCCCGCTGTTAACTCAGCTTATGGAAGCATTGCGCTGTCTGCCGGGCGTTGGCCCGAAGTCAGCGCAGCGCATGGCGTTTACGCTACTTCAGCGCGATCGTAGCGGCGGGATGCGTCTGGCGCAGTCATTGACGCGCGCGATGTCGGAAATCGGCCACTGTGCCGATTGCCGCACCTTCACCGAGCAGGAGGTGTGCAATATTTGCAGCAATCCGCGCCGCCGTGAAAATGGCCAGATCTGCGTGGTGGAAAGCCCCGCGGACATCTACGCCATTGAGCAGACCGGGCAGTTTTCCGGGCGCTACTTTGTCCTGATGGGCCATCTGTCGCCGCTTGATGGCATCGGACCGGATGATATCGGGCTCGATCGTCTGGAGCAGCGTCTGCGCGACGAATCAATGCAGGAAGTGATCCTCGCCACCAACCCGACGGTGGAAGGAGAAGCGACCGCTAACTACATAGCCGAACTCTGCGCGCAGTATGGCGTAGAAGCCAGCCGTATCGCCCACGGCGTACCGGTAGGCGGCGAGCTGGAGATGGTTGACGGCACCACGCTGTCGCACTCCCTTGCCGGTCGACACAAGATTCGTTTTTAACCAAACGGAGGCGCTTTTTGGGGCCTCCGCTTGAAAATTTCCCCTTCAGTCCCCATCTCCCCTTCAACGGTTTTTTTACCATTAACAATGGCATTGTTGAGGTTGATTTAGATGAAAGGACAAGAAACTCGTGGTTTTCAGTCAGAGGTTAAACAGCTTCTGCACCTGATGATCCATTCTCTTTATTCCAATAAAGAAATTTTCCTGCGTGAACTGATTTCCAACGCCTCCGATGCGGCCGACAAGCTGCGTTTCCGCGCGCTGTCCCAGCCGGACCTGTATGAAGGCGATGGCGAGCTGCGCGTGCGCGTCTCTTTTGACAAAGACAACCGCACGCTGACCATCGCCGATAATGGTATCGGGATGAACCGTGAGGAAGTGATCGACCATCTCGGAACGATTGCCAAATCCGGGACAAAATCTTTCCTCGAATCAATGGGCTCCGATCAGGCAAAAGACAGCCAGCTGATTGGTCAGTTTGGTGTCGGCTTCTACTCAGCGTTTATCGTGGCTGATAAAGTCACCGTGCGTACCCGCGCGGCGGGTGATAGCGCGGAAAACGGCGTGTTCTGGGAATCTGCCGGCGAAGGCGACTACACCGTTGCTGATATCACCAAAGCCGACCGCGGCACTGAAATTACCCTGCACCTGCGCGAAGGTGAAGATGATTTCCTCAACGACTGGCGCGTGCGTTCGATCATCAGCAAATATTCCGATCATATCGCGCTGCCGGTAGAGATTGAAAAGCGCGAAGAGGTTGACGGCGAAACGGTGATCTCCTGGGAGAAAATCAACAAGGCCCAGGCGCTGTGGACCCGTAATAAGTCGGAAATCAAAGACGACGAATATAACGAATTCTATAAACACATTGCCCACGACTACAGCGACCCGCTGACCTGGAGCCACAACCGCGTGGAAGGCAAGCAGGAGTACACCAGCCTGCTGTACATCCCGTCGCAGGCGCCGTGGGATATGTGGAACCGCGATCACAAGCATGGCCTGAAGCTGTACGTGCAGCGCGTCTTCATCATGGATGAAGCCGAGCAGTTCATGCCGAACTACCTGCGCTTTGTCCGCGGCCTCGTCGACTCCAACGATCTGCCGCTGAACGTGTCGCGTGAAATTCTGCAGGACAGCAGCGTGACCCGCAACCTGCGCACCGCGCTGAGCAAACGCGCGCTGCAGATGCTGGAAAAACTGGCCAAAGACGACGCGGAAAAATATCAGACCTTCTGGCAACAGTTTGGCCTGGTGCTGAAAGAAGGCCCGGCGGAAGACAGCGCGAATCAGCAGACGATTGCTAAGCTGCTGCGTTTCGCTTCTACCCATACCGATTCCGCCGCGCAGACCGTGTCGCTGGAAGAGTATGTCTCCCGCATGAAAGAAGGGCAGGAGAAGATCTACTACATCACCGCGGACAGCTACGCCGCGGCGAAGAGCAGCCCGCACCTCGAGCTGCTGCGTAAGAAAGGCATCGAAGTTCTGCTGCTCTCTGACCGCATCGACGAGTGGATGATGAGCTACCTGACCGAGTTCGACGGCAAGGCGTTCCAGTCGGTGGCGAAAGCCGACGAATCGCTGGATAAGCTGGCGGATGACGTCGATGAAAGCACCAAAGAGGCCGAAAAGGCGCTGGAACCGTTCGTTGAGCGCGTGAAAACGCTGCTGGGCGAGCGGGTGAAAGAGGTTCGTCTGACGCACCGTCTGACCGATACGCCGGCTATCGTCACCACCGACGCGGACGAAATGAGCACCCAGATGGCGAAGCTGTTTGCCGCTGCGGGTCAGTCAGCACCGGAAGTGAAGTACATTTTCGAACTGAACCCGGCTCACCCGCTGGTGAAACGCACGGCGGATACGCAGGATGAGGCCCGGTTTGGCGAATGGGTTGAGCTGCTGCTCGATCAGGCCCTGCTGGCCGAACGCGGTACCCTGGAAGATCCTAACCAGTTTATTCGCCGCATGAACCAGCTGCTGGCTTCCTGATCGCTTCGTTGTTTGTCCACCCCGGCCCGCGCGTACGGTGCGCGGGCCGGGGTGGACGCCGCCTCTGATGGCGTAAAATCCGCCTTTCAAGCAAAATAAACCCTCCATTAACCGTTTCAGCCGCTCCGCCTTCCTTGAGCCATCTGCGTTCTGGTGGTATGGTTTAGCGTTTTTGAAAAATTGAATCGACTTTTGAGGGGATTTTCGTAATGCGTATTATTCTGCTTGGCGCTCCGGGCGCGGGTAAAGGAACTCAGGCTCAGTTCATCATGGAGAAATACGGAATTCCGCAAATCTCTACCGGTGACATGCTGCGCGCTGCGGTGAAATCTGGCTCCGAGCTGGGCAAACAGGCAAAAGACATTATGGACGCCGGCAAGCTGGTGACCGACGAACTGGTGATTGCGCTGGTTAAAGAGCGTATCACCCAGGAAGATTGCCGTAACGGTTTCCTGCTCGACGGCTTCCCGCGCACCATTCCGCAAGCTGACGCCATGAAAGAAGCGGGCATCGCCGTTGATTACGTTCTGGAATTTGCTGTACCGGACGAACTGATCGTTGACCGTATCATTGGCCGTCGCGTACACGCGGCTTCCGGTCGCGTTTACCACATCAAATTCAACCCGCCGAAGGTTGAAGGCAAAGACGACGTGACCGGTGAAGAGCTGACCACCCGTAAAGATGACCAGGAAGAGACCGTACGTAAGCGTCTGGTGGAATACCATCAGATGACGGCGCCGCTGATCGGTTACTATCAGAAAGAAGCTGAAGCGGGCAACACCCGGTACGCGAAGGTTGACGGTACGAAAGCCGTTTCCGACGTGCGCGTTGAGCTGGAAAAAATCCTCGGTTAATCCCGTTGGTTCTCATCCTGCCGCGGCGGGATGAGAACATCTCTCATTCTACCTTTTTCTCTGATTGGTTCCGTTTAGCGCCATTTCAGCTACAATTGTCAGCGATTCAAATGGTTAAGAGGCGGTAATGCATCAGACGAAAACAGGTATCTTGTTAGCCAACTTAGGCACTCCCGATGCGCCCACGCCCGATGCGGTGAAGCGCTATCTGCGACAATTTCTCAGCGACAAGCGGGTGGTTGATACGCCCCGTCTGCTGTGGTGGCCGCTTCTGCGCGGCGTGATACTGCCCCTGCGCGCGCCGCGGGTCGCGAAACTTTATCAGTCCGTGTGGATGGACGAGGGCTCGCCGCTGATGGTTTACAGCCGTCGACAGCAGCAGGCTCTGGCCGCGCGCCTCCCTGATACGCCGGTTGCTTTAGGCATGAGCTACGGCTCGCCTGCGCTGGAAAGCGCGGTGGATGAACTGCTGGCCCAGGATGTTGGCCACATCGTCGTGTTGCCGCTGTATCCGCAATACTCCTGCTCCACCGTGGCGGCAGTATGGGATGAGCTGGCGAGAATTCTGGCGAAAAAGCGGGCCATCCCCGGTATCTCCTTTATTCGTGATTATGCCGATGATGCCAGCTATATCGATGCGCTGGCTGCCAGCGTTCGCGCATCGTTTGCCGTGCACGGCGAACCGGATGTGCTGCTGCTTTCTTATCACGGCATACCGCAGCGCTTTGCCCAGGAAGGCGATGATTACCCGCAGCGCTGCCGCGATACCACCCGCGAGCTGGTCTCCGCGCTGGGACTTTCGCCGGATCGTGCGATGATGACCTTCCAGTCGCGCTTTGGCCGTGAGCCGTGGCTGACTCCCTACACCGACGAGACATTGAAAATGTTGGGCGAGAAGGGGGTGAAGCATATTCAGGTGATCTGCCCGGGCTTTGCTGCGGATTGTCTGGAAACGCTGGAGGAGATTGCGGTGCAGAACCGGGAAGTCTTCCTCGAGGCCGGCGGGCAGAAATATGAATATATCCCGGCGCTAAATGCGGACAGTGCGCATATCGAAATGATGGTGAACCTGACGGCGCCGTATCGCTAATCGCGTGCGGCAGGGGGAATATGCTATTATTCCCCGCTTGTTCACTGCCATTAAATCGCCACTATGAAATTTCCCGGTAAACGCAAATCCAAACACTACTTTCCCGTTAATGCCCGCGATCCGCTGTTGCAACAAACGCAGCCGGAAAATGAATCCAACGTCGCGTGGGTGGTCGGCATCGATCAAACGTTGGTTGATATCGAAGCCAAAGTAGATGAAGCGTTTATCGTGCGCTACGGCCTCAGCGCCGGCCATTCTCTGGTCATCGAAGATGATGTCGCTGAAACGCTCTACCAGGAGCTGGTACGGAATAATTTAATTACCCACCAGTTTGCCGGCGGAACGATTGGCAATACCATGCACAATTATTCGGTGTTGGCCGATGACCGCTCGGTATTACTGGGGGTCATGTGCAGCAATATCGAAATCGGCGGCTACGCCTATCGCTATCTGTGCAACACCTCCAGCCGTACTGACCTGAACTATCTGCAAGGGGTGGACGGGGCCATTGGCCGCTGTTTTACCCTGATTAGCGACGCGGGCGAACGAACCTTTGCCATCAGTCCGGGCCACATGAATAAGCTGCGTCCGGAAAGCATTCCGGAAGAGGTGATTGCCGGTGCCTCTGCGCTGGTGCTGACTTCGTATCTGGTGCGCTGCAAGCCTGGCGAGCCGATGCCGGATGCGACGATGAAAGCCATCGAGTATGCCAAAAAGCATGATGTACCGGTGGTGCTGACGCTGGGAACGAAGTACGTCATTGCCGATAATCCGGAATGGTGGCAGCAGTTCCTCAAGGAGAACGTCTCTATTCTGGCGATGAATGAAGAAGAAGCCGAAGCGCTGACCGGACTGTCCGATCCGCTGTTGGCTTCGGATAAGGCGCTGGAGTGGGTGGACCTGGTACTGTGTACCGCCGGGCCAGCGGGGCTGTATATGGCCAGCTTTACGGAAGAGGAAGCCAAACGTAAAACTCAGCATCCGCTGCTGCCGGGGGCGATTGCCGAATTCAACCAGTATGAGTTCAGCCGGGCGATGCGTCACCAGGATTGCGTTAACCCGCTACGGATTTACTCGCATATCGCGCCGTACATGGGTGGGCCTGAGAAAATCATGAATACCAACGGCGCCGGTGACGGGGCGCTGGCGGCGTTGCTGCACGATATCACCGCCAATAACTATCACCGGAATAACGTGCCGAACTCCAGTAAACACAAGTGCAAGTGGCTGACCTACTCGTCGCTGGCGCAGGTGTGCAAATATGCGAACCGCGTCAGCTATCAGGTGCTGAACCAGCATTCGCCGCGTTTAACCCGCGGCCTGCCGGAACGAGAAGATAGTCTGGAAGAGGCATACTGGGAGCGTTAAGCCCGTTTCCCCTCTTGCGCCGCGTGAGGGGGGAGAGCGCAACAGTTGCAAGGCCTGGCTGAGCGCCTCTCGCTATCCGAGAGGCGCCATGGTAGGGGATTATCCGGTAACCACTTCACCCGCCGGCGGCGTCTCCAGTAGCAGCAACATCGCGCGGGCGATTTCTCGCTCGCCCATCACCACCTGGTTTGCGCCGCGTTCGGTAATGTAATCCACTTCATCATCATAATGCGCCCGGGCGATAATCTCGATATTCGGGCATTTCTCGCGGGCGGCAGCGACGATTTCCCCGGCCTCATAGCCGTTAGGAATGGTCAGCAGCAGCCAGCGGGCGCAGTCCAGATGCGCCAGATTCATGATCTCTTCATTCGCCGCATTGCCCAGCACCGCACGAATACCGCGCGCGCGCAGCTCATCGACGCGGGTGCGCGACGTTTCGATAACCACCAGCGGAATACCCTGGGCCATCAGTTTTTCGCCCAGCAGGCTTCCGACGCGGCCAAAGCCTACCAGCAGCGCGTGGTTGCAAATATCGACCGGAATTTGCTTCTCTTCTTCGAGCACTTCTTCGAAGGTCTGCTCATCCAGCGTTTCGGTTTTATCGAGGTATTTTTCCAGCAGCGCAAAGAGCACCGGGTTAAGCATGATAGAGATAATCGCCCCGGCCAGTACCAGATTTTGTCCGGCCTGCGGCAGCAGGTTCAGCGCCATGCCAAGCCCGGCGAGAATAAAGGCGAACTCACCGATTTGCGCGAGGCTGGCGGCGATGGTCAGCGCGGTGCGCGGCGAGTGGCCGAACATCCGTACGAGGAAAAAGGCGACCACCGACTTGCCGAAGATAATGATCGCCAGCGTCGCCATCACCGCCAGCGGTTGCTCCAGCAGGATCATCGGATCAAACAGCATTCCCACGGAGACAAAGAACAGCACGGCGAACGCATCGCGCAGCGGCAGCGTGTCGTGCGCGGCGCGGTGGCTGAGTTCGGATTCGTTCAGGACCATACCGGCGAAAAATGCGCCAAGCGCAAAGGAGACGTCGAACAGCTCAACCGCACCGAAGGCGATCCCGAGAGCGAGGGCCAGAACCGACAGGGTAAACAGTTCGCGGGAGCCGGTGGCGGCGCTGCGGGACATAATCCACGGTACCAGACGACGACCTACCAGCATCATAATGGCGATAAAGGCAATCACTTTCCCGATGGTGATCCCCATATCGACGGCCAGCGACGCCAGGCCAACATCGCCTTTCTCCGCCATACCGGCGACGGCCGGCAGCAGAACCAGCGTCAGAACCATTACTAAATCTTCGACGATGAGCCAGCCGATGGCGATCTGCCCTCGCTGGCTATCAATAAGCTGCCGTTCTTCCAACGCGCGCAGCAGCACCACGGTACTGGCGGTAGAGAGACACAGGCCAAATACGATGCCGGTCATCAGCGACCAGCCCAACACGGCAGAAAGCGCCATACCCAGCAGCGTTGCCACGGCTATCTGGGCAATCGCGCCGGGAATGGCGATCGACTTTACCGCCATCAAATCCTTCAGGGAGAAGTGCAGCCCGACGCCAAACATCAGCAATATGACGCCGAGTTCAGCCAGCTCCGGCGCCAGTTTGGTATCGGCAACGAAGCCTGGTGTAAAGGGGCCGGATAACACGCCTGCTAACAGGTAGCCCACCAGTGGCGAAATGCGCAGCTTATTGGCAATCATGCCGAAGATAAAAGCGAGTACGAGCCCACCGACAATGGTGGTGATAAGCGGTGTTGCGTGGTGCATTCCGTCTCCTTGTATGTGGTGAGCCAATCCATTTTCAGTATTAAACACGCGATCCTTCAGGCTGCCTCTGCGTTAGCTTCGCGCATTCACCGAATCATCCCTGCGTCAGAGATTCACGCGCGCTACCTTGCGGCAACCCGGAGGTAGGTGTCTAAACCTAAAAAACCGAGTAATAGTTTATGACAGTTTTAGCCGTTTTGTTTATGAATAATTGTTGAATTATGCAGAAAAATGGAATTAACCCGCAAAAAGGCACAGATCGGAAAACTACGGCAGCTAATGAGCGGGAGTGCTCACAGGATAAGGGATTACGGCGGCCAAAGTTTCACTTTAGCCGCCATATAATCAGGATTTTTGGCGGTTGTCAGGAAGGAATATCGTCAATATGCCGAGAAGTGGCAGGAAAGCACAGATTTTATAAACCAGCTCGATACTGGTGTGGTCCGCTAACAGCCCCAGAACGGCGGCTCCGAGGCCACCCATACCAAATGCGAAACCGAAAAACAGACCAGAAACCATGCCGATACGTCCCGGTAACAGCTCCTGGGCGTAGACCAGGATTGCCGAAAATGCCGATGCGAGGATAAATCCAATGATCATGGTCAAAATCCCCGTCCACTCCAGCGTCGCGTAGGGTAAAACAAGGGTAAAGGGAGCCACGCCGAGGATCGAGCCCCAAATTACATATTTACGCCCAATTTTATCGCCTACTGGCCCGCCAATCACCGTTCCTGCGGCAACGGCAAACAGGAAAATAAACAGATGAACCTGCGCATTCTGGATCGATAATCCGAATTTATGCATCAAATAAAAGGTGTAATAGCTGCTGATGCTCGCCATATAGAAATATTTCGAGAAAATCAGCATCAGCAGGATGCCGACGGCAAGAATCACTTTGTTTTTCGGCAGCGGACTGGCGACGACGGTCTTCGGTTTACCTTTATTCATCCGATGCTGTGCGGCATACCAACGGCTGATTTGCGACAGCACGACGATGGCCAACAGCGCGGCCAGGACGAACCACGCGACGTTACCTTTGCCGTATGGCGCGATAATCACCGCCGCCAGCAGCGGACCCAGAGAACTGCCAAAGTTACCGCCGACCTGGAATAGCGACTGAGCCAGTCCATGACGGCCGCCGGAGGCCATCCGCGCCACGCGCGACGATTCCGGATGGAATACCGAAGAACCGGTACCCACCAGCGCGGCGGCAAGCAGCACCATGCTAAAACTTCCGGCCAGCGCCAGCAGCACCAGGCCGCTGAGGGTGAAGCACATGCCGATCGGCAGCGACCATGGCATCGGGTATTTGTCGGTCCAGTAGCCGACCACCGGCTGAAGCAGCGAAGAGGCCAGCTGGAAGGTCAGGGTAATCATCCCGATTTGCACGAAGGTCAGGGAGAACTCCGACTGAAGCAGCGGGTAAATCGCCAGAATCAGCGACTGGATCATATCGTTCAGTAAATGGGAAAGGCTGATGGCGCCCAGAATACCAAACGAGGTGCGTGCTTTTTGCGGCGCAGCAGCGGGGCCGGATAAGGGTTGAACGGTCTGATTCGTCGCCATAGGTTCACTTTGAGAGCGTTATTGTGGATGCAGGTAGAATTATTATCTGACTAACATACCTGCCCCTAAGGTTTGAAGGAAGTCTCAATTCGGAAAACATATTTGTCTGTCGACGTAACTCGCTATACTTTCGGCACTTGTTTATTAAGTCAGGGAGAGAAATATGCATTTTTTAAAACGGGCGCTAGCGCTGGGGCTATTTACCGCGCTGTCTTTGGGAAGCTTATCCGCACAGGCTTATGAGCAGGATAAAACCTATAAAATCACTATCCTGCATACCAACGATCACCACGGGCATTTCTGGCGTAATGATTACGGTGAATATGGTCTGGCGGCGCAAAAGACGCTGGTCGACGGGATCCGCAAAGAGGTCGCCGCTGAGGGCGGAAGCGTTCTGCTGTTGTCCGGCGGCGATATAAATACCGGTGTGCCGGAGTCGGATTTGCAGGACGCAGAGCCAGATTTTCGCGGCATGAACCTGATTGGTTATGATGCGATGGCAGTGGGCAACCATGAGTTTGATAATCCGCTCAGCGTACTGCGCCAGCAGGAGAAGTGGTCTAAGTTTCCGTTCCTCTCCGCCAATATCTACCAAAAAAGCACCGGCGAGCGCCTGTTTAAACCCTGGGCGCTGTTTAAACGCGGGGGGTTAAAAATCGCGGTTATTGGCCTGACCACCGATGACACGGCCAGGATAGGTAACCCGGAATATTTCACCGACATTGAATTTCGCAAACCGGCGGACGAGGCCAAACTGGTTATCCAGGAGCTGCAGCTGAATGAAAAACCGGATGTGATTCTGGCGACCACCCATATGGGCCATTACGACAACGGAAATCATGGTTCTAACGCCCCGGGTGATGTCGAAATGGCGCGCAGTCTGCCGGCAGGATCGCTGGCGATGATCGTCGGCGGTCATTCGCAGGATCCGGTCTGTATGGCTTCGGAGAATAAAAAACAGATCGATTATGTACCGGGCACGCCGTGCGCGCCGGACAGACAGAATGGGATCTGGATCGTTCAGGCGCACGAGTGGGGGAAATATGTCGGTCGTGCGGATTTTGAGTTCCGCAACGGCGAGATGAAGCTGGTGCACTATCAGCTGATCCCGGTCAATCTGAAGAAGAAGGTGACCTATGATAACGGCCAGAGCGAACGCGTGCTCTATACGCCGCAAATCCCGGAAAACCCGCAGATGCTGTCGCTGCTGACGCCATTCCAGAATAAAGGCAAAGCGCAGCTTCAGGTCAAAATTGGCAGCGTGAATGGGCATCTTGAAGGCGATCGCAGCAAGGTACGTTTCGTGCAGACCAATATGGGACGCCTGCTGCTGGCGGCGCAAATGGCGCGTAGCAATGCCGATTTTGCCGTGATGAGCGGCGGCGGTATTCGTGACTCCATCGAAGCCGGGGATATTACCTATAAAGATGTCATGAAGGTGCAGCCGTTCGGTAACGTGCTGGTGTATGTCGATATGAGCGGCAAGGAAGTGACGGAATATCTGACCGCCGTGGCGCAGATGAAACCTGACTCCGGCGCCTATCCGCAGTTCGCCAACGTCAGCTTCGTGGCGAAAGACGGCAAGCTGAATGATCTGAAAATCAAAGGCGAACCGGTCGATCCGACGAAGACCTACCGGATGGCAACGTTGAGCTTTAACGGGACCGGCGGTGACGGCTATCCGCATATCGACACCAAACCGGGTTATGTGAATACCGGTTTTATCGATGCCGAAGTGCTGAAAGAGTATATCCAGAAAAACTCACCGCTGGATGCGGCCGCCTATGAGCCGAAAGGCGAGGTGAGCTGGCAGTAACGCGTGAGGATAACCCCGGTTGCGCTGCGCTGACCGGGCTACGGATTCGCCACGATCTGGGGGATGAGTAGCCTGGTCAGGCGCGACGCGCCGCCTTCGGGATAGCCCCGTTTTACAGGTCCCTGTACGCTGAGGCGCGATTAATCGCGGCGGGCGATATCGGCGAATTTGGCGTCGAGAATCTTCGCTAAATCGCTGGCCGCCAGTTCAATGTCCAGCCCGCGCTTGCCGCCAGAAATATAAATGGCGTTAAACGCCTGGGCCGGGGCATCAATCAGCGTCGGTAGCCGTTTCTTCTGTCCGAGCGGGCTGATGCCGCCGACCAGATAGCCGGTCGTACGCTGGGCGACCATGGGATCCGCCATGTCCACCTTCTTCGCGCCCAGCGCTTTGGCCACTTTTTTCAAATCCAGCTGCCCGGCCACCGGCGTCACCGCCACGGCCAGATGTTTCATATCCCCGTTGACCGCGACCAGCAGCGTCTTATAAACCTGGTCTGCGTTCAGCCCCAGCTTGCGTACCACTTCATCGCCGAAGTTGGTTTCATTGGGGTCGTGATCGTAGCTGTGGATCTTAAAAGCAATTTTGTTTTTTTCGAGTAACTTAACGGCGGGAGTCATACTTATCCTTCTTACCAACCGATCTCAGGTGCTGTCAGCATACGCCCGTTGAATGTGTAAAAAATAGTACCATCTTGCGCAATAGTATTGGCAGTGATGGTCACTTTGAGCGACAATCGAACGATCCGGAATGCAAATTCCGGGATAATAATAATGATGAAATTCCTCTTTGACGGGCCAATAGAAATATTGGCCATTTTTTTACGTCAGCATATCAGGCAGATTCCCTTCACCGTATAAATGCAGCGCCCCGACGGCGACAACATAGCGCCCCGGCGGCAGCGCCAGCAGCGTCTCGCGCCACGCCTGATTGCGCTGATGCATGAGCACATCGTACAGCGACTGGCTGAAGGTTGTCGGCAACGTGGTGACGCCTTTGGCGGGCGGCTGCTCCAGCCACCAGCCGATCATCACCTGCAAAAGACGGGCGTTGGTGCGCCAGTGGGTCAACGTATCCTCCAGCAGCGCCAGTCCGCCGTCCGGAAGGTCGCGCAGCAGCGCTATCTGGCTGTCGGTGCCTTCAAGCTCCATCACCCGCACCTTGCTCTCACGCGCGGCCATCAGCAGCTGGTAGTCAATGCCGTAATCCGCACGCAGCCCCAGCTTCTGAGCCTGCGTTGCCTGTAACACCATCGCCACCTGCCAGAGCGGCTGGCTGTCAAACGGCGCCGTCGACAGCCCGAGTTCCGCGGCCCGACTCTCCAGCTCGACGAGCTGCTGCGGGGTTAAACGCTCGGCCAGCGGCGGGCAGGCGGGGAGGTCAGCAAAGGGCGTTTCGTTGCCGGTGATATCCGCCTCCACGATGAGGGCGTCGGCCTGACGAATTTTTTTCAGTAGCCTGGCGGGAGGAGGGGACATGTCGCGGGTGCCCATATGAATACTGCCGACCAGATGCAAATAGCGCTCTCCGGGAAGGGTAATATCCAGTGCGGGCCAGGAATAAGACGCGCCGACGGCGGCACGCCACAGCATTTTTATTCGGTTTAACAGGCCCATACGCGCTCCGTAGTGTGAAGTCTTCATGCTAGCGCGTATGGGTCATAACATCTAGTCTTTCGGTTTAAAGCGCAGCAGCCGGTTGGCGTTGCTGACCACGGTAATGGAAGAGAGCGCCATAGCGGCACCGGCTACCACCGGGTTAAGCAGAGTTCCGGTCAGCGGCCATAAGATTCCGGCGGCGATGGGGATCCCCAGCGAGTTGTACACAAAGGCGCCCAGCAGGTTCTGCTTCATGTTGCGCAGCGTGGCTTTGGAAATCGCCAGCGCATCCGCGACGCCGTTCAGACTATGGCGCATCAGGGTGATGGCCGCCGTCTCAATGGCAACATCGCTCCCGCCGCCCATCGCAATCCCGACGTCGGCCTGGGCCAGCGCCGGCGCGTCGTTGATGCCGTCACCGACCATCGCCACCTGATGCCCCTGGCTTTGCAGACGCTTGATAGCGTCAGCTTTGCCGTCCGGCAGCACGCCGGCGATCACTTCGTCGATGCCTGCCTCTTTGGCAATCGCGTTAGCGGTCGTGGGGTTATCCCCGGTCAGCATCACCAGACGATAACCCTGGCGGTGCAGGCGAGCCAGCGCAGCGACGCTATCGCTACGCAGCGGGTCGCGAATAGCGAACAGTGCGGCGACCTGGCCATCGATCGCCAGCAGCACCGGCGTTGTCCCTTGTGATGCCTGGGCGGCAATCTCGCTTTCTACGGCGGCGGTGGCAATCTTTTGCTCATTAAGCAGCGCCTGGTTACCGAGCAGCAGGGTACGGCCTTCTGCCTCGCCGCTGACGCCGAGTCCGCGCAGGGTGCGGAAGTTGTTGACGACCGGCAGCTGACTATCGGCGGCTTTCTCGATGATCGCCCGCGCCAGCGGGTGGCTGGAGCCTTGCTCCAGTGCCGCCGCAAGACGTAGCGCGGTGGGCTCATCAACCTCGGCAAAGGTTTTTACCGCCACCACCTGCGGTTTACCTTCGGTCAGGGTGCCCGTTTTATCAAAAACGATGGTATCGAGCTGGCTGGCGCGCTGCAGCGCATCGGCATCGCGAACCAGCACGCCATATTCCGCCGCGCGACCCACGCCGGAGATAATCGACATCGGCGTCGCCAGGCCCAGCGCACAAGGGCAGGCGATAATCAGCACCGTAGTGGCGATCACCAGGGTATAGACAATTTGCGGTGCCGGCCCGAAGAAGTACCAGATTGCCGCACTGAACAGGGCGATAACCACCACGGCCGGCACGAATACGGCGGAGATTTTATCCGCCAGCTGGCCGATTTCCGGTTTGCTGCTTTGCGCCTGGCGCACCATGCGGATGATACGGGCAAGCGTTGTCTGGCTGCCGACGGCGCTGGCGGTAAACAGAACGCTGCCGTCCTGGACCACGGTACCGGCATGCAGCGTGTCGCCATCCGTTTTTTGTTGTGGAATCGGTTCGCCGGTCAGCATTGCCTCATCCAGCCAGGCTTCGCCCTGGCTTATCACGCCGTCAACCGGAACCCGGTCGCCGGTGGTCAGACGCAGGGTCATCCCCGGCTGAACGTCGGCCAGCGGCACGCTTTTTTCACCCTCTTCGCTGACAACCCGCGCCGACGGTGGCGTCAGGTCGAGCAGTTTTTCCAGCGCTTTTGAGGAGCGCTGACGGGCGCGGGCTTCCAGCATATGACCGAGGTTAATTAAGCCGATAATCATTGCGCTGGCTTCATAGTAGAGATGGCGAGCCTCCATCGGGAACCACTGCGGCCACAGGTTGACGCTCATGGAATAGAGCCAAGCTACGCCGGTTCCCAGCGCCACCAGCGTATCCATGGTGGCCGTCGCGTTTTTCAGGCTTTTCCATGCGCTGCGATAGAAATGGCCGCCGGCGAAGACCATCACCGCCAGGGTGACAAGCCCGATAACCAGCCACAGGGAACGGTTATCATCGCTGACCATCATATTGTCACCGATCATTCCCCAGACCATGACCGGCACCCCCACCAGCAGGGCAACAATCGCCTGCCAACGGAAGCGTTTCATGGTGGCGATAGCGGTTTCCTGCTGGCGTTCGCGGCGTTGCTGGTCATCTTCGATCGCTTCGGCGCCGTAGCCTGCCTTCTCCACCGCCTGGACTAATTCTGCGGCGGACGCGCTGCCCATAACCAGCGCAGTGCGTTCCGCGAGGTTTACCCGTGCCTGCGTGACGCCCGGTACGCTTTGCAGCGCGTTTTGTACCCGGGAAACACAGCTGGCGCAGCTCATGCCGCTTAACAGCAGCTGTTGGCTTTCATCATCAGCCGTCGCTGCCGGAAGCTCAGAAGAGACCGCTGTCAGCGCTTCCGACGGGATTGATGACTCCGCCAGCGGTTTAGCCTTTGGGTGGCTTAACTCTGCGCCGTAACCGGCCTGCTTGATGGTTTCGATAAGCGCTTCTGCACTGGCGCTACCGGTCACGTGCGCTTCGGTGACGGTGACTTCCGCCAGCTCAACGTCCGGGCGCTGTTCGAGACTTTCTTTTACGCGTTTGACGCAGTGACCGCAGGACAAACCGTCCAGGGCCAGGTCGATGGTTTGAGACATAACACACTCCTTTATGACAGGGATGACTGACTGTGATAAAGGTTAAACCTTCCAGCAAGGGGAAGGTCAAGGTGTTTATTTTTCGCGGCGTTTTTAGTGTTCCAGCGCAATCGCGCAGACATGTTCCAGAGAAGAAAGGCTGCTGTACAGTTCGGGTAAGGTCATTTTTTTCCTCACCACCAGCTTAAGGTTGACCTCTATTTTTCCCTTTTTTAAATCACGGATCGTGATGGTTTCGATAATATTTTTTTGCTGCGTAATACCCGTTATTAGCGTTTCTAAGCCGGATTTTTCATCAAGGATAATGCGGATTTTTACTTTGCCGGGTGACTGATTTTTAGTTTGTAAAAAAATGACGAAATAACTGAGCTTGATCGCCAGCAGGAATAATCCGGTGGCGAGAAGAGCATGGAGATAAAAACCGGCGCCGCTGGTAATGCCTACCCCTGCGGAAGCCCATACTATTGCCGCTGTCGTCAGCCCGGAAATCGCATCATCATGGCGGTGGAGGATCACCCCCGCGCCGAGAAATCCGACGCCGCTGATGATCTGCGCCGCCAGGCGCATCGGATCGCTGCGGATGTTGGCGGAGATCTCAGCGTAATACTCCGCCGACTGGATCGAGACAATCGTCAGGACGCAGCTGGCTACGGAAATAATCACGCAGGTTTTAAAGCCAACCGGCTTACCTTTTGATTCTCTCTCCAGACCGATGATTCCGCCGAGAATAAAAGCCACGCCAATTTTGCATAGCGTAATGAAAGCAGATTCTCCCTCGCCAGATAAGATGAGCGCCAACGTATTCATTTTTCCTCCGCAAAACCCTGCCCGCGCAGCGCGTGCTGTTCCTCTTGCCTGTGCCGGAATGCTAGGCGCGGTAACGGTGAATATAGTGTTCGAGCAGCGCCAGAAGATGGTTATTATCGATACTTTCGAGGATGCGTACTGTCGCGCCTTGCGGCTCGGGAATCCCCACCTCCAGGCGCAGGCCGTCACGCCCGTAGCGGCAGGTCATACCGCGAGTGATGCCTTCCAGGGAGACGTCGAGGTAATCTTCTGTCGTCGTCGCCATTGTCGGATCAAGTAACCAGGCAACGGTTAACACATCATGGATCCAACATCCGGGCAGGTTGCGGGTCTGCATTGAGTAGGCGATCCACGGGCGAACAGTCTGGGCCAGATAACGACTAAGCCCGTTATTTACCGAAGTCAGACGATCCAGATCGCGATGAAGCATCTGCGTTTTCGTGGTGACATCCATCGGCACCAGCGTGACAGGCGCACCGCTGGTGAGTACGGCGTGTGCCGCTTCAGGATCCAAACCAAAATTGGTGTCCTTTATATAGCCCGCAACGTTGAACACCCCGCCCATGATCACGATGTTTTTAACCGTACCAACGATGTCGGGATAGAGCTGTAGCGCTATCGCCACATTGGTGAGTGGTCCGGTGGCAATCAGCGTTATCTCGCCGGGATGGTTGCAGATCAGCTCGCCGATGGCCTGTGGTGCCAGAGGCTGCACGGCCTGGCACGTTGGCGGGGCAGGGACGTCCGACCATAGCTGGCGTAAGCCAGCGCGATCGACGCCATGATCGAGTTTTTCGCGCCACGGCAGCGGGTCTTCTCTGAGGGCGCGGGCGGCGCCGCGGTAGACCGAAACCGGGATATCTAGCTGTCGGACGAGCTCTTTGGCGACGGCATAGCCGGTTTCTACCGGCGTATTGCCTGCCACGGTGGTGATCATTTCCAGGGTGATTTGCGGTGCGGCAATCGCCAACGCCAGCGCCAGGCCATCATCGATATTGGCACCCGGAACGCCGTTCCCCGGGTCGCAGTCGATAATCACGCGCATGGATTCATTTTCATCTTGTCTCAGGTTGTACTTCATGTCCCTGGCAGCCACACGACTCTCCCACTCGTAAATAAAACTCAAATTCAACGCGGCGAACCTTACCGTCCCAGTTTTTCAGCATGTCGATCGCCGCCCGGGCCATTTTGTCGACGGGCTGGCGGACGGCCGTTAAGGAAGGGACGTTGTAAGCCGATTCTTGTGTGGCGTTAAAGCAGACCAGCGCCACATCCTGGGGCACACGCAGCCCGTGCTCTGCCAGCGCGCGTAAGCAGCCGATCGCCTGTTGTTCATTGGTGGCGAACAGCGCGCGCGGAGGCTTACCCTGCAGCATACGTTTTGTCGCCTCATAGCCTCCTGCCCGCGTATAGTTGGTCGAAAAAATCCAGCCAGGAGTGACCGCCAGCGACGCTTCTTCCAGCGCTAACTGCCATCCCCGAATACGATCCTGGGTGTTGAGCATTTCACGCGGGCCACAGATAATGCCGATATCGCGGTAGCCGTGATCGATAAGATGTTTCGTCACCTGCCAGGCCGCCAGCTGTTCATCCACCTGAATAACGCTGACGTTTAATCCGGCATCGACGCGATCCAACATCACGCAGGGCGTGCCGCTCTCTTCAATCAACTCAATATACGGGTGCCGGTCAACGCTGGTATAAATCAGGCCGTCAACCTGGCGATTGAGCATGTTGTTGATCAGTTCACGCTCCCGTCCGCTGTTATCACCCGCATCCCCCAGCAGGAGGACCTTGCCGTCAGCAAACGCTTCGCGCTGCAGGGCGTGCGCCATGGAGGCAATAAACGGGTTTGAGATATCCGGGGCCACAAGCCCGTAAGTTTGCGTACTCCCCGAGGCCAGAGCGCGGGCGATACCATTGGGCCGGTAACCGGTTTTCTTGATCGCCTGCAACACGCGCTGCCGGGTCGCCTCGGCAACGGGACGTGGACCGTTATTAATAACGTAACTCACGACAGCGACAGATGTTCCCGCCTCCTTTGCGACATCGGAACGTGTTACGCGTTGTGAATGTGATTGGGTCACGAGGCACCTACCTGGTTGAGTTCAGAGCATTCTCTTTTCCGCACAGCATAAGGTGTTGTCCCCCAAAAATCTTGGGTAAAGAACGCGCATCCAGCGTTCTCCGTGCTCAAATTGCGTCCTCAGGTAAATTGAGATCGCGTCCGCGCGTCTCCGGAGCGAAAAAGGTGGTCACCAGACCGATGGCGGCCATCAGCGAGAAATAGACTGCGATAGGCCACCAGTGCCCGTAAAACGAGAGCAGCGCCGAGGCCACCAGCGGCGCGGTACCGCCCGACATAATTGAGCCCAGCTCTTTGGCGAAGGCCATTTTGGTATAGCGATTAGTCACGCCAAAAAGCTCAACGCCCCAGGCCGCCTGGACACCGAAAATACCCAGCGAAGCGAGCCCCATACCGGTAATGATGGTGGGGATAACAATCCACGGCTCACGGGAGTCGAGCAGCATAAAGGCCGGGAAGGCGTAGAGGATCAGTAACAGACAGAACCAACGATAGATGATGCGCCGACCGAAGCGATCGGAAAGCCAGCCCGCCAGCGGAATAATGGCGAATCCCAGAATCGACGCGATAAACACGGCCACCGTCGGGACCGATTTATCGACCATCAGAACCCTGGCGACATAGCCAATGATAAAACCCTGGGCGAGGTAGGATGGGCCATTTTCGCCGATGCGTAAGCCGACCATTGTCCAGAACGCACGGGTGCGTCGCCAGAAGCTACGGGTGTCCTGCTGTTTCATGGCCTGGCCGCGGCGCAGCGATTTTTCACGTTCGGCCTTGAGCAGCGCTTTTTGTCGTTCAAAGACCGGAGTTTCACGGATATGGCGACGAATGAACAGCGCCGTCGCGGCGATGAGAATGCTGCTGAGGAAAGGGATGCGCCATCCCCAACTGAGCAACGCATCTTTGTCCATTTGTAAGACAACGAGCCAGACCAGAGAGGCGAGTAAAGTGCCGCTGTTGGAGCCGAGAGCGATAATGGAAGAGACCAGCCCGCGGCGCTTCACGGGGGCGTATTCACCGAGCATCACGGTGCCGCCTGAGAGTTCTGCTCCGGCCCCCAGCCCTTGAGTAAATCGCAGAATAACCAGGCACACCGGCGCCCATACGCCAATCTGGGCGTAGCCGGGAATTAAGCCGATTAGCATGGTTGAGAATCCCATCAGGCCGATGGTGATCACCATGACAATTTTGCGTCCGTGCCGGTCGCCTATCCAGCCAAACAGCAGCGCGCCGATGGGCCGGGCAATAAAACCAACGGAATAGGCGGCAAAGCTGGAGAGAAGCGCCATGACTGGGGTGGCCTGTGGAAAAAAGACATCGCCAAAGATAATACCGGCGGCGAGTCCGTAGAGCGCAAAATCGGCATATTCCATCGTGGTGCCTAACCAGCAGGAAAACGTCGCTCGCCAGAATTCGCGGCGCCCTTCGGGGGTTTCCATGCGCTCCTGGGCAGCCTGCTGGCCGTCAGTCAGGGGAACAGAGGATGAATGCGTGTTCATAAGAACTCCTTGAAGTGAGCTGTCGACAAAAGCCGCAGGTTTTAACTCTTCATGTTCTACTCGCGTAGATATTATATTTCTTCGGCAGATTAATAGATCTACCCGCGTAGAATTGAAAGATGAAAGAGTCAGGATTGCGAAAGCGATCACTTATAACAGGCAATTGTTACAGAAAATGATGCCCCGGACGCGCTACTCTGAAAGGAAGAAGGCTTCCTGAGGCGTCGCCCGGTAGGCGATGGCGGGAAGTGAGTTATAATGATGCTCTGTAGGCGCCAATCGACGGAGGACACGTGAATATCAGCGATGTGGCAAAAAAAACCGGCTTAACCAGTAAAGCGATTCGCTTTTATGAAGAGAAGGGACTGGTCACGCCGCCGCTGCGCAGTGAAAACGGCTATCGCAGCTACAGTCAACGGCACCTGGATGAACTGACCTTACTGCGCCAGGCGCGGCAGGTCGGGTTTAATCTTGAGGAGTGCCGCGAACTGATCTTTCTGTTTAACGATCCGTCGCGGCACAGTGCGGACGTTAAGCGCAGAACGCTGGATAAAGTTGCGGATATTGAGCGCCATATCAGCGAGTTGCAAAATATGCGCAGGCATCTGCTGGCGCTGGCGGAAGCCTGTCCCGGCGATGACGGCGCCGATTGTCCAATTATCGACAACCTTTCCGGCTGCTGCCACCGCAAGGCGCAGGCTTAGCGGCGTGGCGCGGTGGCCCGCACGCGCAGCGTAATACCTTCGACGGCCAGTACCTCTACGTGGCTGCCTGCGGCAAGGTCCTCATCGGCCACCACCGGCCACGAGCTGTCGCCAACCCGTACGTGACCATGGCCGTTGATCAGCGGGCTTTCCAGCATGAAGACGCGGCCGACCAGCTGCTTGCCGCGCTGGTTGAGCTGCGCGTCGGCCGGTTTCTGGCGCGCGACCTGCCTGCGCAGCCAGTGTGACCACAGCCAGGCGGCCAGCAAGGTCATCGCGGCGAACAGCGTGCCCTGCCACTCCCAGCCGAAGGGCAGCCCCCAGGAGAGGAGTCCGGTGACTACGCCGGCGATGCCGCTCCACAGCAGATAGCCGTTGCCGCCCAGCATTTCAGCGGCCAGCAGGAGTCCGCCGAGGCTCAGCCAGAAAATATGCGGATGGGCGAGAATGAGCGCGATCATGATTTTTTCCGTTCGCCAGAACCTTCTTTGATAAGCTCGCTGATACCGGCGATAGAGCCCATCAGGCTGCTGGCATCGAGCGGCATCATCACCACTTTGCTGTTATTGGCGGAACCAATTTTCTGCAGCGCATCGGTGTATTTCTGGGCCACAAAGTAGTTAATCGCCTGAATATCGCCGGAGGCGATAGCGGACGAGACCATCTGCGTCGCGCGGGCTTCCGCTTCCGCAGAACGTTCGCGGGCCTCGGCCTGTAAGAATGCCGACTGGCGTTCCCCTTCCGCTTTCAGGATCTGCGACTGCTTTTCCCCTTCGGCTTTGAGAATTTCGGCCTGGCGTATCCCTTCGGCTTCAAGAATATAGGCGCGTTTGGTTCGTTCGGCTTTCATCTGGGCGTTCATCGAGGCAATCAGTTCAGCCGGCGGGCGCACGTCGCGAATTTCGACGCGGGTAATTTTGACGCCCCACGGGTTCGTCGCTTCGTCGACAATATGCAGCAGGCGGGTGTTAATGCTGTCGCGCTGGGAGAGCATTTCGTCAAGTTCCATCGAGCCAAGAACGGTACGAATGTTGGTCATCGTCAGGTTGACGATCGCCTGCTGTAAATTGCTGACCTCATAAGCCGCTTTTGGCGCATCAATGACCTGAATAAAGCACACGGCATCAATAGTAACGTTGGCGTTATCGCGTGAAATAACCTCCTGGGAGGGAATATCAAGCACCTGCTCCATCATATTAATCTTACGGCCAATCCGATCCATAAATGGCACCACCAGGCTTAAACCCGGTTGCAGCGTCATGGTGTAGCGGCCGAAACGCTCAACGGTCCACTGGAAGCCCTGGGGGACAATTTTAACGCCCGCCATGACGATAACCAGCGCGACGAAAATGAGTACGGGGATAAAGATCAGCATCAAAAAACCTCCTGTTTTATTGCCTGATGAGGCGCCAGAAAAAATGACGCAGGTTTAAATTGAGTATATCTTTCTCCTCACCCAGGCGAAAGGAAACTGGAGTAAACTAGCAGGGTTGTGGGAAAAAAGTGGAACAATAATGAAGGAAAATAACGCTATTTTGCGTCTTGCGAATGTTGGCTTTCAGGTCGACGGGACGGTCATTCTTAATAATATAAATCTCCAGCTGCGGGCCGGAGAATTTAAGCTGATTACCGGGCCTTCCGGCTGTGGAAAAAGCACCTTGCTGAAAATTATCGCCTCGCTGCTGAGTCCTACCTCCGGGCAGATTTTTTTTGCCGATCGGGATATTACGGCGCTCTCGCCGGAAACCTACCGCCAGCAGGTCTCCTACTGCGCGCAGACCCCGGCGCTGTTTGGTGACTCGGTTTATGATAATCTGATTTTTCCCTGGCAGATTCGCCATCAGCAGCCGGATCCTGCGGCGCTGGTCGCTGATTTACAACGCTTTGGTCTTGCGGAAAATACGCTGGAAAAATCAATCAATGAGCTTTCTGGGGGAGAAAAGCAGCGGGTTTCGCTGATCCGTAATTTGCAATTTTTGCCCCAGGTATTGTTGCTTGATGAAATTACCAGCGCGCTGGATGAAAGTAATAAACACAACGTCAACGATATTATTCATCGTTATGTGACGGAAAAAAATATTGCGGTGCTGTGGGTCACCCACGATCGCAATGAAATTGCCCATGCTGATGAGGTGATCACGTTGCAGCCCGCCGGCGGCAGCGCTCAGGAGGTGTCTCATGAACGGGCATAATATTACCAACGAATCGCTGGCGCTTTCGATGGTGCTGGTGCTGGTGGCGATTATTGTGAGCTACCGGGAAAAACTGGCGCTGGAAAAAGATATCGTCTGGAGTATCTGTCGGGCGGTGGTGCAGCTGATTATTGTCGGCTACGTCCTGAAATATATCTTCAACGTCAATCACGCGCTGCTGACGCTGCTGATGGTGCTGTTTATTTGCTTTAACGCGGCATGGAACGCGCAAAAGCGCAGCAAATATATTGATAAGGCCTTCCTGTCGTCATTTATTGCCATTACGACCGGCGCCGGACTGACGCTGGCGGTGCTGGTCTTCTCCGGCTCCATTGCTTTTGTGCCGATGCAGGTGATTCCGATCGCCGGGATGGTGGCCGGGAACGCGATGGTGGCGGTCGGGCTGTGCTACAACAATATGGGACAGCGCTTCAACAGCGAGCAGCAGCAAATTCAGGAGAAGCTCAGCCTGGGCGCCACGCCGAAAATGGCGGCTGCCGGGTTAATTCGCGACAGTATTCGCGCATCGCTGATCCCGACTATCGATTCGGCTAAAACGGTGGGGCTGGTGAGTTTGCCCGGCATGATGTCAGGGCTGATTTTTGCCGGCATTGATCCGGTGAAGGCCATTAAATACCAGATTATGGTGACGTTTATGCTGCTCTCTACCGCCAGTCTGTCGACGATCATCGCCGGCTATCTGACCTACCGCAAGTTCTTTAACGCCCGCCATCAGCTGGTGGTGACGCAGTTGAAAAAGCACTCATAAACGTAACGACTCCCCGGATGGCGGCACGACAGTGCCGCCCGTAGCCCCGGTAAGCGCAGTGCGACCGGGGGGCGTTTCGGAGAACAGGTGCGGCGTTTTCGCCCCGTAGCCCCGGTAAGCGCAGCGCGACCGGGGGCGTTTCGGAGAACAGGTGCGGCGTTTTCGCCCCGTAGCCCCGGTAAGCGTAGCGCGACCGGGGGGATTGACGTGGATAAGGGGATTAGTACAGCAGCGAATAGAGCTGACGGCGGTACTTCGCCGCCAGGGCATCGCCGGTACCCAGTGCGGCAAGGATCTCCTGCAACATCTTGCGTACCTGGCCGTCTCCGGCGCCTAAATCCTTCTGCAAATGGCTGAACAGCAGCGCCAGCGCTTCTTCATTGCGGCCAACCTGATGCAGCTGCAGCGCGAGCTGAGCGGCCAGCGCGGCATCTTCAGGATGCTGTTCAACCTGCTGCTGCAGCTGTTGAATTTCCGGCGTATCGGCCGCCTGTTTCAGCAGCTCAATCTGCGCGACCAGCCCCTGATAGCGGGTATCCTGATCCTGCATAGGAACGGTTTTCAGCACCGCTTCGGCTTCGTCGGAACGCTGCAGCGCGATCAGCGTCTCCGCCAGCAGGAGGCCAATCTGGCTGTCCTGGTTCGACATCTGCCACGCGTCTTTCAGCAGCGGCAGAGCCTCAAGATATTTTTCTTCCTGCATCAGCGCCAGCGCCTGCTGAGCTTTGAGCTCCTCTTCGCGGGGCAGCACTTTATCCAGCAGCGCACGGATGGCTGACTCCGGCTGCGGGCCTTCGAAGCCGTCTACCGGCTGGCCGTTCTGGAACAGATAAACCGTCGGGATTGAGCGCAGGCCAAACTGTGAGGCAAGCATCTGCTCAGCATCGCAGTCCACTTTCGCCAGCGTAAACTGCCCGTTGTATTGCGCAGCCAGTCCTTCCAGAACCGGCGTCAGCTGCTCGCAGTGCTGGCTGCGCGCTGACCAGAAATAAAACAGCACCGGCGCAGTAACGGATTGCTCCAGCGTCTGGTGCAGGTTAGCTTCGGTAATATTGATAACATTCTGTACTGACATGAGCGCATCTCTTTAGTCGATTTTGGGTATACATGGGGGCGACAGCCGGAGCTTCAACTTAGCCCTGGATAATTTTGTCCATCAGTCGCGTCGGCAGCAGGCGTTTGAGCAGCGCCACGGCGTGGGTGACAAGCGTCACCGGATAGCGTAATTGCGGTTTGTCGCTGGTAAAAGCATGGCGCACTTTTTCCACCACCGCTTCCGGGCCGAGGGTAAAGCGTGCGGCGATACCCGGATTCTCCACCGGCTTATCGCGCTGGGTTTGGTTGACGTTGGTGGTAAAACGGGTGTTGATGGGACCGGGCTCAATCAGGCTGACCTTAATGCCGCTATAGCGCAGCTCCATACGCAGCGCATCGGACCAGGCTTCCAGCGCATATTTGCTGGCCGCGTAGGCGCCGCGACCGGGGCTGGAGATGATCCCCATGACCGATGAGGTCATGACGATACGCCCTTCGCCGTGCGGCTCCATTGCCGGCAGAAGTAACATCGTCAGCTGGTGTGCGCCAAAAAAGTTGGCGGAAAACTGCGCCTCCATCTGTTGACGGCTAATGGTGGCGAGCGGGCCATAGACGCCGTATCCGGCGTTATTAAACAGCCCGTACAGGCGATTATTGGTCAGGGCGATGACCTCCGCAGCGGCGCGTTCAACGCTTTGCGGATCGTCGAGGTCCAGCAAAATACCGGTCAGCCCGAGCTCCTGCATCCGCGTCACGTCGTCCGCTTTACGGCAGGCGGCCAGGACGTTAAAGCCCTGGCGTTTTAAATCGAGGGCGCTTTCAAGACCAATACCGCTGGAACAGCCTGTAACTAAAACCGATTTTTGCATAACTTTACCTGCAAGCGACGCCTGAAGATCAGGAGTCATGATTAACTAAGGGAGCCAGCCGGGTTGCCATCCAGTCGGCAATAAAAGGCTGGGCATCGCGATTGGGGTGGATGCCATCATCCTGCATCCACTGGGGTTTCAGATAGACCTCTTCCATAAAAAAGGGCAGCAGAGGAATATCAAACTCTTTGGCCAGGGCCGGATACAGGGCGCTAAAGGCTTCATTATAACGACGGCCATAGTTGGCGGGCAGGCGAATTTGCATCAGCAACGGCTGAGCGTTGGCGGCTTTGATATCCTGAATCACCGTCCGCAGAGTTTGTTCGGTTTGCTGGGGCGGGAAGCCGCGTAGCCCGTCGTTGCCTCCCAGTTCGACCAGCACCCAGCGCGGCTGATGCTGCTTGAGCAGCGCCGGGAGTCTTGCCAGCCCTTGCTGCGAGGTGTCGCCGCTGATGCTGGCGTTGATGACCGGCGTGGTGGTCTGCCACTTATCGTTGAGTAGCGCAGGCCAGGCGGCGCTGGCGGCCATGCGATAACCGGCGCTCAGGCTATCGCCAAGAACTAATAGCTTGTCTGCGGCCATGGCGCGGCAGGCAAAAAAAATCAGAAACAGGAAAGGCAAATGCCAGCGGAAAACATACTTGAAGTTCATCATCTTAAGAAGTCCGTCGGTCAGGGAGAGCATCAGCTTTCCATCCTTACCGGAGTTGAGCTGGTTGTCAAACCGGCGCAGACCATCGCCCTGATTGGCGAGTCGGGGTCGGGGAAATCGACCCTGCTGGCGATACTTGCCGGGCTGGATGACGGCAGCAGCGGTGAGGTCTCCTTACTCGGCCAGCCGCTGCATACGATGGATGAAGAGGCAAGGGCGCGGCTGCGGGCCAAACATGTCGGCTTTGTCTTTCAGTCATTTATGCTGATTCCAACGCTTAATGCTCTGGAAAACGTCGAGCTTCCGGCGCTGCTTCGCGGTGAGACCGATAACCAAAGCCGTGGCAGCGCCCGGGCATTGCTGGAGCAACTGGGGCTGGGTAAACGTCTTCATCATCTGCCGGCGCAGCTTTCCGGCGGTGAGCAGCAGCGGGTGGCGCTCGCCCGCGCGTTTAACGGTCGGCCTGAGCTGCTGTTTGCCGATGAGCCTACCGGCAATCTTGACCGCCATACCGGCGACAAAATTGCCGATCTGCTGTTTTCCCTTAATCGAGAGCATGGTACCACCCTGATCCTGGTGACCCACGATCCGCTGCTGGCGGCGCGCTGCGATCGGCGGCTGCGCCTGGTGGACGGCCTGTTGCGGGAGGAAGCATGATTGCCCGCTGGTTCTGGCGCGAATGGCGCTCGCCCTCGCTGTTGATAGTCTGGCTGGCACTGAGCCTGGCGGTGGCCTGCGTGCTGGCGCTGGGGTCGATCGGCGATCGGATGGAAAAGGGTCTCAGCCAACAGAGTCGCGAATTTATGGCCGGGGACCGGACGCTGCGCAGCTCGCGTGAGGTGCCTGCCGAGTGGATTGACGAGGCGCGCAGGCTCGGACTCACCGTCGGAGAGCAGCTGAGCTTCGCCACCATGACCTTTGCCGGCGATACGCCGCAGCTGGCGGATGTGAAGGCGGTGGATGATACCTATCCGCTTTACGGTAAGCTGGAGACGCAGCCGCCGGGCCTGAAACCGCAGGCCGGAAGCGTGCTGCTGGCCCCGCGCCTGATGGCGCTGCTGAACTTAAAAATCGGCGATACTCTTGATGTCGGCGATGCCACGCTGCGTATTGCTGGCGAGGTGCTACAAGAGCCGGATGCCGGCTTCAACCCTTTCCAGATGGCGCCGCGGCTGATGATGAACACCGCCGATGTGGCGAAAACCGGCGCGGTACAGCCCGGCAGCCGTGTCTCCTGGCGCTATAAGTACGCCGGAACCCCGCAGCAGCTGGCGGACTATGAAAAGTGGCTCCTGCCGAAGCTGGGGCCTGAACATCGCTGGATCGGCCTGGAGCAGGACGACAGCGCCTTAGGCAAATCACTGGAACGCTCGCAGCAGTTTTTACTGCTGTCTGCGCTGTTGACTCTGTTGCTGGCGGTGGCCGCGGTGGCGGTGGCGATGAGCCATTACTGCCGCAGCCGCTACGATCTGGTGGCGATCCTGAAAACTCTTGGCGCCGGACGCGCGCAGCTGCGTAAGCTTATTGTCGGCCAGTGGCTGATGCTGCTGGCGCTGGCGGCGGTGACCGGCGGCGCGATGGGGGCGGGGCTCGAGCAGATTCTGCTGTTGATGCTAAAACCGGTGCTACCGGTGGCTTTACCGCCGGCCAGCGGCTGGCCGTGGCTGTGGGCGATCGGCGCGATGGTGGTGATTTCGCTGCTGGTGGGGTTACGACCTTATCGCCTGCTGCTGGCAACGCTGCCGCTGCGGGTACTGCGTCAGGATGTCGTTGCCAACGTCTGGCCGCTGAAATTGTATATTCCGCTGGTGTGTGCGGTGGTGGTGATTCTGCTGGCCTGGCTGATGGGCGGAAGCCCGCTGCTATGGGCGGTACTGGCCGGTGCCGTGGTACTGGCGCTGCTGTGCGGCGTGTTGGGCTGGGGGCTGCTGTGGATGTTGAAACGGTTGACCTTGAAAGCGCTGCCGTTGCGTCTGGCGGTGAACCGTCTGCTGCGCCAGCCGTGGTCAACCCTGAGTCAGCTGGCGGCATTTTCGCTGTCGTTTATGTTGCTGGCGCTGCTGCTGGTGCTGCGCGGCGATCTGCTGGATCGCTGGCAGCAGCAGCTGCCGCCGGAAAGCCCCAATTACTTCTTAATCAACATTGCCCCGGAGCAGGTCGCTGCGGTGAAAACGTTCCTCGCCGGGCATCATGTTACGGCGACCGAGTTTTACCCGATTGTGCGTGCCCGCCTGACGCAGATTAACGGTCAGGCGGCGGAGAACAATAAAGACGAAGCGTTGAACCGTGAGCTGAATCTGACCTGGCGCAGCGAGCGGCCGGATCATAATCCGCTGGTGGCCGGAAGCTGGCCGCCGAAAGCCGGGGAGGTCTCGATTGAAGAGGGGCTGGCGCAGCGGCTGGGCGTCAAGCCTGGCGATAGCGTGACGTTTACCGGGGATACTCAGGACTTTAGCGCGAAAGTGTCCAGCGTGCGTAAAGTTGACTGGGAGAGCCTGCGGCCAAACTTCTTCTTTATCTTCCCGCCGGGGGCGCTCGACGGGCAGCCGCAAAGCTGGCTGACCAGCTTCCGCTGGGATAACGGCAATACGCTGTTGACGCAGCTTAATCGCGAATTCCCCACCGTCAGCCTGCTGGATATTGGCGCGATTCTTCGTCAGGTGGGCCAGGTATTGACACAGGTCAGTCGGGCGCTGGAGGTGATGGTGGTGCTGGTGACCGCGTGCGGCATTTTACTGCTGCTGGCGCAGGTTCAGGTCGGTATGCGCCAGCGCTATCAGGAGCTGGTGGTCTGGCGCACGCTGGGGGCCGGAAAGTCGCTGTTGCGTACCACGCTGTGGGCGGAGTTTGCGTTGCTGGGCGTGGTTTCCGGCGTAGTGGCGGCCATCGGCGCGGAGGTGGCGCTGGCGATGCTGCAAACCAAAGTCTTTGATTTTCCGTGGACGCCGGACTGGCGACTGTGGGTGATGTTGCCGCTGTGTGGTGCGCTCCTGCTGTCGTTATGCGGTGGCTGGCTAGGGTTGCGTTTATTAAAAGGCAAAGCCTTGTTTCGCCAGTTCAGTCAGTGACTGGATGGAGACGTCATCGGGCAAGCGTCTGGTGACGCTGCGCTTGCCCGGACCTAAGGGAAAACGCAGCCTGCTGATATACAGGAACACAGGCCGGGTAAGGCGTCAGGCCGCCACCCGGCAAAAATACGAGCTCCGTCGCGAAATGAACGCTACTGCAGATGACCGTGGTTCAGTGCGGTGAGCGGTTCATTGACGTCGAAAACTTTGCCGATAACCTCATTAACGCCGAGCGATTTCAGGCGCGCGGTATGTTTATTGAGGTAAGCGAGGGCGGTCTCTTCATCCTCGAAAAGATAGATCCCGCCCGCCTCATGGTTCTTTTCGCTTTCCGTCCAGACCTTCCAGATAAACCCCGGCTCCTGATTGATCGACTCGGCCAGCTCCACGAGCTGGCGGGACATCTCGCTGCCGAAGGGGCCGTTAAAGGCAAAGTGCAGCTGCAGTAGTTTTTTCGACATAATTCCTCCATGGATAATGTTTGAGCGTCAGTACTTCATTTTAATGACAGAACGATGAAATGATAATCGCTGATTTTTTAAGCGCACAAAATGATAACTCACTGATTTTTAAGAGCACTAAACATTAAAAACCCAACAACACGTCATGCCAAATCACGGTTAATATTCAGCTGGAAACTATAAGGTTGCTTATTACTCAAGGAAAAAGCATGGCACATAAAATAAAAACGCTGGCGATGACGATCGGCGCAGCACTGGCGTTAACCTCTTTCGCATCCCAGGCTGAGATTACGTTACTGAAACAGGACCCGCAGGCCGGAGATCCGCTGAGCCGCCTGAACTTTACCGTCGGCGGGAGTATTCGTCCGCAGTTCAACATGATGTCCGGCGACGGCGATAAAGGGTCTTATAAACGTAATGGTTTTGATGGCGGGACCCGTTTCCGCTTCGCCGCTGATTATTATCTGTTTGATGATATCAGCTGGATCAGCTATTACGAGCTGGGGGTCAATATTCCGGCATTGTTTGACTGGGATAACCACTATGCGGAAGGCGCCAATAATACGACCCGCCGTATGTTGTACACCGGGCTGAAGAGCGACACCTGGGGGACATTAACCTACGGTCAGCAAAACAGTATTTACTACGATGTGGTTGGGGCGAAAACCGATATCTGGGATTACGACATGATCGCCCAGGCGCCGGGTAACGGCATCAACGGCGACTACGATGGTTCGTACCGTTCCCGTAATATGCTGAAATATAAGAAAACGGCGGGTGACGTTGACCTCTATGCCTCTTATTTGTTTGAAGATAATGAATATCTGCCGGGTAATGGCCTGCGCTATAAGCGTAAAGGCGGCGGTTCCGTGGGCGTGGATTATCACATCACCAGGGACCTGACCTGGGGGACCGCGTGGAACTACACCCGTGCCGAGATGCGCGACCCGTCAACAGCAGACAACAAAACCTATGATCAGAATATCCTCGGTACGGCGCTGAGCTGGAAGCCGGATAACTGGACCTTCTCCTTCGGTGGCGGTTGGTATCAGAACTTTATGACCACCAAAAAAACCGATGTTTACGACTATTTCGCCGGGGATGCCTGGGGGATTGAGTACTTCGCCGGTTATACCTTCCCGATTGGTCAGTACGCGGTGAAAACGATTCAGCCATACTTTATGGGCGACCGCCTGGAGTACGTCAACGGCCGTAACTATCAGCGAATTGATAACGGACTGGGGATCAGCTTCCAGCTGGATTACGGTTTCCGCGTTGATTATGAGCACGTCTTTACGTCCAGCACCGACAACCTGGGAGATATGAACCTGGTGCGTCTGCGCTACGACTTCTAAGCGGCTGCGGCTCCCCGGTGGCGCTGCGCTTACCGGGGCTACAGGCATATTCCCCGGTGGCGCTGCGCTTACCGGGGCTGCAGGCTTACCGCCATCGGCGGACCTTTAGCCCGGCTAAGGCGTTTTCGCCGCAAGCCGGGCAGTAGGGCGTTTGATTACTTCGCCAGCCAGGAGGCGACGTCATTCCAGCTGCCGCGAAAGATAATTTTTTCCGCTTTTTTACTCAGCTGATAGCGATACATCGGGTCGTAGTACTCTTTCAGCAGCGGCACCAGCCAGGTAAAATGGGCATCGGTCGTGGCGCCTCGCTGCTGCGAAGCCAGCGCCTCATCAAGCAGGGTCGTGAGCTGGGCAAAACGCTGTAGCCCCAGGCGACGGCGAATGGCAAACAGACCGTGATGCAGATACTCGCTGTACTCCTGCCAGCCTTTCTCCTCACCGAAAGCATCAATAAAATCACGGTGCATACGGTCAAAATACTCTTCCCGCAGGCGCTCCAGGCGGATCTCAAACGGGTCTTCCACTACCGCCAGCGGCGACTGCGCCATGCGCTCACGCATGCATTCCGGCAGGTGGTTTGCGCCGATCATATGTCCTTCATCTTCCAGCACCCAGCGGCGATGCTGCCCGGCTGTTTTCAACATCGCCACCGCCAGATGGTTTTCAAATGTTGCCTGGGCGTGCTGTTCATGCAGCGTGCGGCCGAACGATGAGCCGCGATGGTGGGCGAGCCCCTCCAGATCGATACCGTCGGGTCGGGAGCAGACCAACTGTGTCTTGCCGTTGCCGGTACAGCCGCCGATCAGCACGATAGGGCGCTGCACCAGCTCTTCGGTGAGCCGGATGGCGGCCTGGCGCAGCGCCTTATAGCCGCCGACGATCAGGGGGTAATCCACGCCCGCTTCCTTCAGCCACTGCTGGACGATATGCGAACGCTGACCGCCGCGGGCGCAGCACAGATAGCCCTGCGGATAACGTAAGCAGGCGTCGCGCCATGCGGCGAGACGCTTTTCCCGCACCTCGCCGCTGACTAACTGATGGCCCAGCGCTAAGGCCGCGTCTGCGCCGTGGCGTTTATAGCAGGTGCCGACGGCGGCGCGCTCGGCGTCGTCCATCAGCGGCAGGTTCAGTGCCGCGGGAAGTGCGCTTTGGCGGAATTCGATCGGGGCGCGGACGTCAATGATTGGCGTGTCCGCTGTGAGAATAGTGCGGTAATCGGTCCCATTTTTCATGGGTCATCCTTCTGAAGTCAAACTGAAAGCGTCTTTAAATAAGAAAATCTTTAAAGCAAGGAGGGGATTCTACGCGCCTGAATGTCTGCCGGGGAAGGGCGAAGATCAATTCCCCGGCAAATAGCCGTTTTCATTCGGGCGAACGGGCGGCGGATGCGCTGCTCGCCCGAAGGGGTCAGGAGGATTACGCCAGCTGGGATTGCGCCCAGAAGATACCGCTGGCGTACTCCGGCGGCAGGATAGGTTTTAACGCTTCCAGCGTGGCGCTCAGGCGGTCGGTATCGCTGTCGGTCAGGTTAAGGTGACCCACTTTGCGCCCCGGACGCACCTCTTTGTCGTACCAGTGCAGATGCACCAGCGGCAGCTTCAGCCAGTCGTAGTTCAGATCGGTACCGATCAGGTTGATCATCACCGAAGGGCTGTTCACGACCGGCGGCGGCAGCGGCAGGCCGGTAATCGCCCGCAGATGCAGTTCGAACTGGCTGATCGAGGCCCCGTTCTGGGTCCAGTGACCGCTGTTGTGCACGCGTGGCGCCAGCTCGTTAATCAGCAGGCCGTCCGCGGTGACAAAACACTCCATCGCCATCACGCCCACGTAGTTCAGCGCGTTCATAATGGCGGTAAGCATGCTTTCCGCCTGGTCCTGCTGGCGGGCATTGGCCTGCGGGAAGGCGACGCTGGTACGCAGAATGCCCTCCTGATGCAGGTTGCGGGTCAGCGGGTAGAACACCGTGCTGCCATCCTGCGCGCGGGCGCCAACCAGCGACACTTCGGCGGAAAAGTTGATGCCTTGCTCAACAATGCATTGGCCATAGTTTTCATCCGGCAGCTGCGCAATGTCGTTTTCGCGCAGTCGCCATTGGCCGCGACCGTCGTAACCGCCCACGCGACGCTTAACGATAGCCAGTTCGCCCAGACGTGCGAATACCGCCGGCCACTCGCTTTTATCTGCCAGCAGCTGCCACGGCGCGGTGGCGAGCTCCAGCTTATCAAACAGCTGTTTTTGCGTCAGACGGTCGGCAATGATCGGGAACACATCGCGGTTAACAAACGCCGGGTGGCGCGCCAGTTCACGCGTGAGCGCCGTTTCCGGCCAACGTTCGATTTCGGCAGTGATCACGCTTTGCTGAAACGGCACCGCTTCAGGATCGGCTTCCAGACCGACTGGCCAGACGGCGATACCCAGCGGTTCACCGGCCTGGCGCAACATCCGGCCTAGCTGGCCGTTGCCAAGGATGCAAACCTGCTTCATGCCGCACCCCGCGGATCCGGATTCTCCAGCACCTCATCGGTCTGGGCCTGACGCCAGGCGCTCAGGCGCTGATGCAGTTCAGCGTCGTGCACCGCCAGAATCTGCGCCGCCAGCAGAGCCGCGTTGGCGGCACCGGCTTTGCCGATGGCCAGCGTACCGACCGGAATTCCGCGCGGCATCTGAACAATAGAGTAGAGACTGTCTACGCCGCTTAACGCCGCGCTTTGGACCGGCACACCGAGCACCGGCACCAGGGTTTTCGCCGCAATCATGCCCGGCAGATGCGCCGCGCCGCCCGCACCGGCAATAATCACCTGATAACCGTTGCTTTCCGCGCCTTCGGCAAAGCTAAACAGCTTATCGGGCGTCCGGTGTGCGGAGACCACTTCAACATGGTACGGAACGTTCAGGGCATCAAGGATTTCTGCGGTAAACTGCATGGTAGCCCAGTCGCTTTTGGACCCCATCACGATGGCGATACGCGCCGTATTATTGCGGGAAGACATGCGTCTTAAAACTCCTGTGGGTGTGCTTCACACTGCTTTAGAGGCCACAGAGAATAACATGATCTTTCGGTAAGGAAAACGGTTGCGTCACCGGTGATGGGGTGAAAATGGGCTGGAAATTAAAACGGGAATGAGATCAGTTCAACGTCGTCTTTGCTGACTTTGACCATCGACCCTTCGCTGTGCCAGGCGCCGAGGACCACGCGAAACGCCGGTTTGCCGTTGGCCTCTAGCGGGTGGACGGCAGGACGATGCGTGTGACCGTGAATCAGCCACTGTACCTGATGCCTCTCCAGCGCTTCGACCACCGCCTGCGGATTGACATCCATTATTTCCAGCGACTTGCTGCTGTTGGCCGCTTTACTGTCGGCGCGCATTCTGGCGGCGATGCGGCGGCGAATAAACAGCGGCAGGGCAAGGAACAGACGCTGAATCCACGGCGTATGGACTTTGGCACGAAAAGCCAGATAGCCCGGATCGTCGGTGCAGAGCGTATCGCCGTGCATAATCAGGACCCGACGGCCGTACAGGTCGAGCACTTTTTCTTCCGCCAGCAGCGTCATCCCGCAGGCGCGTGCGAAGTGCTGGCCAACGAGAAAGTCGCGGTTGCCGTGAACAAAATAGCAGGGCACGCCTGATTGAGTTAATGCGTTGATTGCCGAGGCGATTTGCTGATGTAGCGGGTTCGGATCGTCATCGCCAATCCAGGCTTCAAACAGATCGCCAAGGATATACAGCGCGTCCGCCTCACGGGCTTCGCCGGCTAAAAAGCGTAGAAAACCGGCGGTGATCGCCGGTTCTTCTGTTTGCAGATGCAAATCCGCAATAAAAAGTGTCGCCACGAATTACTCGCTGACGGTGACGCTTTTGATCACAACATCTTCTTTCGGCACATCCTGATGCATGCCGCTGCGGCCGGTAGCGACCGCTTTGATTTTGTCGACCACGTCCATGCCTTCAACCACTTCGGCAAATACGCAGTAGCCCCAACCCTGCAGGTTTTCACCAGAGAAGTTCAGGAAGTCGTTATCGACAACGTTAATGAAGAACTGCGCGGTGGCGGAGTGAGGTGCCTGAGTACGGGCCATGGCCAGAGTACCGCGGGTGTTTTTCAGGCCGTTGTTGGCTTCGTTCTGTATCGGGGATTTGGTGGTTTTCTGCTCCATGCCTGGCTCAAAGCCGCCGCCCTGGATCATGAAACCGTTGATAACACGGTGGAAAATGGTGTTGTTGTAGAAACCTTCGCGGCAGTAATCCAGGAAGTTTTTAACTGTTTCCGGCGCTTTGTCGTCAAAGGTTTTGATGACGATATCGCCATGATTAGTGTGGAAAGTAACCATTTTTGCATCCTGTTCCGATGATTGTGGTGCTTAAACCCAAAGTTGGGCGTGACATAGGGGGCTGTTATAGCATAACCGCCGGGTTCGATCACCTTGCATTGTGTGCTGCTTCGGGGTTGAATTAAGGTTAGAATACGCGACTTATATCCACACACGTCTACACGGAATCTTCGATGTTAAAAATTTTTAATACACTGACGCGCCAAAAAGAAGAGTTTAAACCTATCCATGCCGGGGAAGTGGGCATGTACGTGTGTGGAATTACCGTTTACGATCTCTGTCATATCGGCCATGGCCGTACTTTCGTCTCTTTTGACGTGGTTGCCCGCTACCTGCGTTTTCTCGGCTATAAGCTGAAGTACGTGCGCAACATTACCGATATCGACGATAAAATCATTAAGCGTGCTAATGAGAATGGCGAAAGCTTTGTCGCGCTGGTCGATCGCATGATTGCCGAAATGCACAATGATTTCGATGCGCTGAATATTCTGCGTCCGGATATGGAGCCTCGCGCCACCCATCATATTCCCGAGATCATTGAAATCACCGAACAACTGATCGCACGTGGCCATGCGTACGTAGCGGACAACGGTGATGTGATGTTCTCGGTACCGACCGATCCGAATTACGGGCAGCTGTCGCGCCAGGATCTGGATCAGCTGCAGGCTGGCGCGCGCGTTGATGTCGTTGACGTCAAGCGTAACCCGATGGACTTCGTGCTGTGGAAAATGTCGAAAGAGGGCGAGCCGAGCTGGCCGTCGCCGTGGGGCAACGGTCGTCCTGGCTGGCACATTGAATGTTCGGCGATGAACTGCAAACAGCTGGGCAACCATTTTGATATTCACGGCGGCGGTTCGGATCTGATGTTCCCGCATCATGAAAACGAAATTGCCCAGTCCACCTGTGCCCATGACGGGGAATACGTTAACTACTGGATGCACTCCGGGATGGTGATGGTTGACCGCGAGAAAATGTCAAAATCGCTGGGCAATTTCTTTACCGTGCGCGACGTGCTGAAGTACTACGATGCGGAGACCATTCGCTACTTCCTGATGTCCGGCCACTATCGTAGCCAGCTGAACTACAGCGAAGAAAACCTCAAGCAGGCGCGTTCTGCGCTGGAGCGTCTGTATACCGCGCTGCGCGGAACCGACAAATCGGCAGAGCCGGCCGGCGGCGACGCCTTCGAAGCGCGCTTTATTGAAGCGATGGATGACGATTTCAACACCCCGGAAGCCTATTCCGTGCTGTTCGATATGGCGCGTGAAGTGAACCGCCTGAAGACGGAAGATGTCGCCGCGGCTAACGCCATGGCCGCCCATATGCGCAAGCTCTCCGGAGTGCTGGGGCTGCTGGAGCAGGAGCCGGATGTCTTCCTGCAAAGCGGCGCGCAGGCTGACGACGGTGAAGTTGCGGAAATCGAGCTGCTGATTCAGCAGCGTCTGGATGCGCGTAAAGCGAAAGACTGGGCCGCTGCGGATGCGGCGCGTGATCGTCTCAATGAGATGGGGATCGTGCTGGAGGACGGCCCGCAGGGCACTACCTGGCGCCGGAAGTAAGCGATAATAAAACGCCCGGCTTGCCGGGCGTTTTATTATCAGTCTTAACCCACCTCCTGTTGGAGGTGGCGATCATTCATTTAGCAGGATCAGGCAGTAACGGTGACGCTCTGCCCTTCAAAACTCACCGTCTGACCGGCGACGATTTTGCAGCGTTTGCGGGTTTCTACCGCGCCGTCAACCTTCACCAGACCATCAGCAATCGCGATTTTTGCCTGCGCGCCGCTCTCACTCCAGCCTTCCAGCTTCAGCAGATCGCACAGTTCAACGTGTGGGTGTTTGCCCAGAGAAAAATTCGCCATCTCAGGCCTCCTGAATGTCGTGATATTCTTCGCACGCCTGTAGCGTGTTTTGAATCAGTGTAGCAACGGTCATCGGGCCAACGCCGCCCGGGACTGGCGTAATGTATGACGCGCGTTCCGCGGCATCTTCGAAGACCACGTCTCCGACCACTTTGCCGCTTTCCAGACGGTTAATACCGACATCCACAACGATGGCGCCTTCTTTGATCCACTCGCCCGGGATAAAGCCCGGTTTACCGACCGCAACAATCAGCAGGTCGGCATTTTCGACATGCTGACGCAGATTCCGCGTAAAGCGGTGGGTTACGGTAGTGGTGCAGCCCGCCAGCAGCAGCTCCATGCTCATCGGACGGCCCACGATGTTCGATGCACCGATAACCACGGCATTCAGGCCGTAGGTGTCGATATTGTAACGCTCAAGCAGAGTGACGATTCCGCGCGGCGTACACGGGCGCAGTCGCGGGGCGCGCTGGCACAGACGGCCGACGTTGTAAGGGTGGAAACCGTCAACATCTTTGTCCGGGGCGATACGCTCCAGCACTTTCACGTTATCAATTCCGGCAGGCAGCGGCAGCTGTACCAGAATACCGTCGATAGTGGTATCGGCATTCAGCGTATCAATAAGCTCCAGTAATTCCGCTTCGCTGGTGGTTTCCGGGAGATCGTATGAGCGGGAGACAAATCCCACCTCTTCACACGCTTTGCGCTTGCTGCCGACATAAATCTGCGACGCCGGGTTGCTGCCGACCAGTACGACGGCTAACCCTGGGGCGCGTTTTCCGGCCGCAGTGCGGGCCTTCACTTTTTCCGCAACCTCAGAGCGTACCTGCTGCGCAATCGTTTTACCGTCAATAATTTTTGCTGCCATCAGAGAGAGGATTCCATCTGTATCGTAACGAAAGGGGGATGCGGATATTTTGTCAGAAGCCAGCCTCGCTGTCAGTCCTCGTTTGAGTTTTTATCCCTCTTTGACAAAACTTGTGGCTAAAAACACTGCGGTTTGAAGGGATATTGGGGGCATTTATGGGGAATTGGGACGCGTTATTGTCGTCGATGATAGATAAGTGCTGAAAACAGGTGTCGGGCGATCTTTGCGCAACCTTTGTCGCATATGTAGGCAAGTTAGTTATGCCGCAGCAGTTTCATGGCAAAATGCATTGACTCACTGAGCGTGGACCGTATAATTCCAGGCGGTTTCACCCCATGAAGCATCCGCATTTCAGTGCGCCCTTAGCTCAGCTGGATAGAGCAACGGCCTTCTAAGCCGTAGGTCACAGGTTCGAACCCTGTAGGGCGTACCATTCAAAATCAAGCAATAATCAACTTTCTCCAGTCGCTGATACTCCTTCGTGGGACATATTTGGGACATTTTCTGCAAAATCGAGTCAATTTGTCGCGCATACTCAGTTAAATGGTTAGCTGCAAAGTGGGCATATCTGCATACCATCTTTATGCACTCCCATTTCCCGCACAACAGAAAGCGGAACGCCGGACTGAATTAACCAACAGGCGGCCACCCGCTCGACCCGACAATCTGGTTAGAGGAAAGTGAATTGATAAAGGACTACCTGATTGTGGCCTACCTGACGACAATTGCTGGCTGGCCAGTCACGCTGACATTAACTGGACTCTCTGCAGGAGTGGCACTCTATACGAGACGCAGGGTGCTGGGCGTTGTTCTCATCGTTTTGTGCATGCTGGTGGCCATCGCAGCGTGGCAGTTTGAACGTTACATGTAGAATCATCCCCCACTGATAAAATGCCCATATCTTATTTACAGGCAGAAACGGCGTGTTCTGGCTATGTATGTCAGGAGTGGCGTGTTATCGTTTTTAGTCCTGAGTGAAACTGGCAAAGAGACGACGATAGCCCGAGGTGAGGCATTAGGCCTGGCACAGGCTTTTAATGCGCGGGCAGGTCAATAACGCCTGTTGTGAGTGTTGAGGTAAAGCTCGTAGTTGACCTACCATTTTTAATGGAACATTACAGGCAATTGCGAAAGATCAATATTGACTAACATTTCAGTGAATATCCTGGAGGTTCCTCTAACGCTCGAGAGAGCTAAATGAATATAAAATCAGTCACGACTGTCGTACTCGCTGCCGTCTTCGTTTTTGTATCAGAGATGGCCATCGCCAAATCTAACCAGCTAACTGATGACCAGGTTAAGCAAAGAATTATCGACGACTCTATCGCATCCTATCCCGGCACCTGCGCCTGTCCATTTAATACGGCACGCAACGGAAGCTCATGCGGCCGCCGCAGCGCCTGGAGCAAAGCCGGTGGGGCTTCACCCATCTGCTACAAGAAAGAGATCTCGAAGGCGATGATCAAAGAATGGCATCAGCAGAATCTGTAAGCCTCGACAGCTTAACGGTGAGATTTTGCTTTTGAAACATCGCGTATGTTGGTTCAACATCAGGCGGTGTTGGTTCGATTTTTTGCTAACTATTTAAATAAAATAACGGATTTTACGTTTTGAGGAAACTGAACCAACATATTTTTTCTGCATATAAAAAATTCTCCCGTACGTAAATTTGAGTGCAATTTGGGGCCAATGAAGATTACCGGTATATGAGAACCCTCCAGAATAAAAATTGCATGATAAAGAGTCAGGGGCAGGCCATAGGAAAATATATGGGGAGGCATTGGGGGAGAGGTATAATTTTATTAATTTATGAGTCGATTTCAGTAAGCGAACGCAGAATGGTCGTTATTAAAAATGGCGACCGCGGTCGCCATAATGATTAATAACAGGTACCGCCAGCATGATGTGAACCTGTTCCGCCATGCGGATGGGTACCTTTCGGACAGGCGATTGCAGAAACCGACATGACGCCAAACGCGGCAACCAGAATTATTACTATGATTTTTTTCATTTTTTAAACCTTGCCTGAAACGGTAATGCGATGGTTATTGCAGGTTCGCTCTGCGGCGATTAAATATTATATCCGGCCTGAATCCGTTCTGATGCGGGGATTAATATTAACTTTTTAATGCGTCTATTGCATTCATCAAATAGGTATAAAAACCGCTCACGTTATCCATTTTTGCTCACCATCAGGGGCTGCGTTTCGCCACGCAGATGACAAAATTGTCATTCGGCTGGCGCCTTTTTGTCGCGCGGCGGTGAGTAGACTGGTATGACTGTTTTTCTGACGGCATAGAGCCATGAACGTATTATGCATCAGACCCTTTCCGGTCATCCTTCTGCTGGCAGGCCCCCTTGCGCTGTATCTGTTTTTTTTCCGCCAGAATGCCGTATCAGCCTCCCCGAAAAACGCGCCGCCGCCGTTAGTGAGTTTGTCTTCGTCGCAGCTCACCTCGCTGCCGCTGAGTCTGACGACGCAAGGGCATGTGGTCTCGCTTAATCAGGTTGATATCCAATCGCAAATTACCGGAACGGTTAAGCGCGTGGCGTTTCAGGAAGGGGCATTTGTCCGGCAGGGACAGCTGCTGTTTACTCTCGAGGATTCCACGCAACAGGCAACTCTGCATCGGGACCAGGCGTCCCGGGCGCAGGCGCAATCGCAGCTGGATAAAGCGCAGCGGGATCTGGCGCGTGGCCGTGCGTTGAAGGCGCAGAACGACATTTCAGCCTCCGACTGGGAGACTTTGCTCAGTACCCGGCAACAATATGTGGCCCAGGCGCAGGCGGCGCAGGAAGATATTCTTAGTGCCGAAGCGCAGCTGGGCTATACGCGGATTTATGCTCCGGTGAGCGGCAAAACAGGCGCGCTCAATGTGCATCCCGGTAGTCTGGTGCAGCCGGGCAGCAGTCTACCGCTGGTTACCGTTCATCAATTTGACCCGGTGGGGATCTCGTTTACGCTTGCGGAAAACGATCTCAATGCCGTGGTGGGCGGGCTGGTGTTTTCGCAATTTATTACCCTGTTTATTACCCCGGTGCTGTATCTTCTCTTTGAGAAAACTGGGCGGAAAAGTGCGGCCCTGGCGCCGCAGACGGAGGCACAATGAGACTACTGCTGGTCGAAGATCAAACGATGGCGGCGGACTATATCGCCAGGGGGCTGCGGGAGAACGACTTTGTGGTCGATGTCGCGCACGATGGCGTGGACGGTTTACACTTTTTGCTGACTAACGACTACGATCTGGCGATTCTCGACGTGATGCTGCCGGGGATGAACGGCTGGAAAATCCTGGAGCTGGCCCGACAGGCAGGAAAGCTGACGCCGGTGATGTTTCTCACCGCCCGTGATGACGTTGAAGACCGGGTATGTGGCCTGGAGCTGGGGGCGGAAGATTACCTGATTAAGCCTTTCTCTTTCAGCGAACTGCTGGCGAGAGTGCGGGTAATTATGCGCCGTGGCGCACCTCATGCCGCCAGCAGCGAGGAGGCTGTGCTGCAGATAAGCGATCTGCAACTCGATTTTCTCAAGCACCGGGCGTCGCGTAATGGTAAACGTATTGAGTTGACGCAAAAGGAGTTTCTGCTGCTGAGTCTGCTGATGCGCCGCCGTGGCGAAGTGCTGTCGCGTACCGTGCTGGCCGAACAGGTCTGGGATATGAATTTTGACCCGGAGACCAACGTGATTGATGTTGCAGTCCGCCGCCTGCGTAGCAAAATCGACGACGGGTATGAGGTGAAGCTGCTGCATACCATCCGTGGCGCGGGATACGTACTGGAAGAGAGGAATGATGCTGATTCCGCGTAATTTTCCGATAACGCTGCGACTGACGCTCTACTTCTCCCTTGCCATGGGGCTGGTATTGTACAGCGTGACCGGCCTGCTGTACTCGACGATGCGTAACCAGCTCGGGCAGAAGGATATCGACGAGCTACGCAGTACGCTGCGTTTTCAACAGGAGATAGCAACCACCATCAGCGAGCGCCAGGGGCCGAAGGATCTCTGGCAGCAGGAGCTATTCGAGTTCATCGCTCGTCAGGAACGGCTGTCGCTACGTATTATCAGCCCGGACGGTAAGGTCTGGGCGCAGTCGAAAAATATGCACGTACCGCAGCAGGATTTTCCGGCCCCGTCCAGTGAGTTCCACTACAGCGAGTGGAAATATTCCCGCCACGACGTCAGTGAAAAATATCTGATCGTCTCAACGGAATTTATCCTCAAAGATAATCAACCGTGGCGAGTCCAGGCGGCGCTGAATGTATCAAAAAACAATGAGATCATTGAAGACTACTGGCAACGAATGCAGATTGTCGCGGCGCTGGCGGTGGTTCTCTTTTCTGCTCTTGGCTACTGGCTGGCGCGAAGGGGGTTACTGCCGCTGCGCACCATGAGCCGGGAGATTGAGCATATCCACGCCGGGGAGTTACACACTCGCCTGTCGACCCAGCGCTGGCCGTCGGAACTGAATGTGCTGTCGGCATCCTTCGACGGCATGATGACCCGTCTTGAAGCCTCTTTTACGCAGTTGACCCGTTTTTCATCGGATATAGCCCATGAGCTGCGTGGTCCCATCAACAATCTGATTTCCGCCGCCAGCGTAACGCAAAGCAAAGCTCGCAGCGCGGAAGAGTACCGGGACACGCTGGCGGCCATTGTGGAAGAGGGCGAGCGCCTGTCGCGAATGATTTCATCGATGCTGTTCCTCGCCCGGGCCGATAACAGCCGTGAGCCGCTGCATCTTGAACGCCTCACCAGTGCGACGGAGTTTGCGCGTCAGATAAACCTCTATGATGTGCTGGCGGAGGAGAAGAACATCACCCTGATCAGCGAAGGGGAAGTGGATTTTTACGCTGACCCGATTCATCTGCAGCGTGCGCTGTCGAACCTGTTGTCCAATGCGCTACGCCACACGCCCTCCGGCGGTAAAATTGTGCTGCGCGCCGGGCGGGAAAATGGTCAGATTGTGCTCAGCGTCGAAGATAATGGCGAAGGCATCAGCCCCGAACATTTGCCGCATATTTTCGACCGTTTTTACCGACTGGATGACGCCCGTAGCAACGCTGAGAACACCGGTCTGGGGTTGGCGCTGGTCAAAACCATTGCGGAGCTGCACGGCGGCAGGATAGTCGTGACGAGCACACCGCACAGGGGCAGCTGTTTTTCATTGCTCCTGCCTGAGCGCAACGAAAGCCCCCTCAAGCGAACAAAATTGTAATCCGGGCGTTGAGCCAGAGTCATCCACGGTAGCGGATAATCCATTATCCGCTACCGTCAGGTGATAATCATGCATAACAATCCATTTTCTCATTCTGCCGGAGCCGCGTTGACGCGCGGTTCTTCTTACCTGCGCCAGTTTATTGCCGACCCGAGGACGACCGGGGCGCTGCTGCCTTCATCGGCCGCGCTCTGTCGCGCGATGATGAACCAGGTTGACTGGGGCGTCAGCCTGTCGATTGCCGAGCTGGGCGCGGCTAACGGTGTGTTAACAAAAGGGATCCTGTCGCGGATGCGCCGCGATGCGATGCTCGATGCCTACGAAATTAATCCGGGATTCGTCGGCCAGCTACAGGCCATTGACGATCGCCGTCTTAACGTGGTGGCAGCATCGGCGGAAAGGCTGATCAATCCCTACGATATCGTCTTTTCCTGCCTGCCGCTGCTCTCGCTTCCGCTGCGTATCAGGATGCGCATTCTGAATCAGATCCGCCAACAGATGTCGGCGCACGGACTGTTTATCCAGTTTCAGTACAGCCCATTGTCTGAAACGTTGCTTTCCCGCTATTTCCGCTGGCAGCGCATTGTGGTGATGCGCAATCTGCCGCCCGCATTGGTGTATGTCTGCACGCTACGTTAACGCTGGTCTGTGCCAGTAGAAGATAGGTAATAAGAGGGGATATATGAATACGTCGACAATATCGCCGCCGTGGCTGAATAAAGTGCCTGAGGTCACGCTGGTCTTCTGGTTAATTAAAATGATGTCGACCACGGTCGGGGAAACCGCTGCCGATTATCTCAATATGGATTTGGGATTTGGTCTGCTGAATACTTCGTGGGTGGTCGGCGGGCTGTTGCTCGTCACTCTGGTTTTTCAACTGCGGGAAACTCGCTATCAGCCGGTGATCTATTGGCTGACGGTGGTGTTTATCAGCATTTTCGGGACCCTGGTGACCGACAATTTAAGCGATGCTTTACATGTACCGCTAGCCTATAGCTCGCTCTTTTTCGCCCTGGCGCTGCTGGTGACTTTTGTTCTGTGGTACGCGCGCGAAAAGACCCTGTCCATTCACCATATCGATAACCGGGTCAGAGAGCGGTTCTACTGGTTGGCTATTTTGTTTACTTTTGCGCTGGGGACAGCCGTAGGGGATGGTCTGGCTGAAGGGCTGAACATGGGCTATTACAGCGCAGCGGCCTTCTTTGGCGGCTGGATTTTAATCATTGCGACGGCACGCTTTGTTTTCCGTGCCAATGCGGTGTTCTGCTTCTGGGCGGCATATATCCTGACCCGTCCCTTCGGTGCCGCCTGCGGTGATCTGTTGTCACAGCCGGTAGAGAACGGCGGTTTTGGCTTTGGCGCCAACGTCGTCAGCCTGATCTTCGGGGCCGTTATTGTTGTACTGGTAGGCTGCCTGTCGATTATTGAACGACACAAGCCGGCGCCAGATTCCGTGCGCAGCGATGAGGAGTCGCCGAGATGAAGAGAAAAGGAGTCTATCTGCTGTGGCTTATGGCTTCGCTGCTGAGTATCGGGCCCGCGATGTCCGATGCGCGGGTCCATAAAGTGGCCAGCATATGGGTGCTTTCGCCAATGGCCTGGGAGGCATCCCGGAACTTACCGCCCGGAGAGTGACTCACGTCCCGCCGTCAAAGTCGACGGCGGTCTTCTCCGACGCCTGCATTAGCTGACGTACAGCGCTATCAGCGCCACCGTTGCCGGAAGTGCCTGCACATACAGTATTTTTCGGCTGGCGGTTGCGGCGCCGAACAGCCCGGCGATCACCACGCAGATCAGAAAGAACGCTTTAAACTCAAATCCGCTCTCTGGACTCCAGAGTCCCCACAGCAAACCCGCGGCCAAAAAACCGTTATACAGGCCCTGATTGGCTGCCATCACCCGGGTCTCGCGGGCAAAACTGGCGCTAAGGCCGAATGCCTTGCGCCCGGTCGGGCTCTCCCACAAAAACATCTCCAGGATCAGAATGTAGATATGGATGGCGGCAACGACAAAAATAAGCGTATTGGCTAACACGGTAGTCCTTATTCAGGTTAGAGCACAGGAAGTCCGGGTAAAACCCGCTTTTATCGCGTGTTTAACCGTTTATATCAAAGAATAGCCGCATCACCCTGGCTATGTTGGAAATTCGGCCTGAAGAATGTCTTCAGGGTGATCATGCGTTGGCTGTTGAGGGGAATTTACAGGATGGGAACGAAACCGTTAATACTTTCTTTGGATGGACAAGAGGCCATCCCTCTGAATACGGTGTCCGGGACGCTGGGTCACCTCGGTATTGATCTCCGCGCGCTCGCGAATTCAGGAATATGCAGTTTTGACCCTGGCTTCAGCAATACCGCCGGCTGTGAGTCGGCCATTTCCTATATCGATACTGAAAATAGCGTCCTGCTGCACCGTGGCTACCCGGTAGACCAGCTGGCCAGGCAGTGTGAATTCCTGGAGGTGGCGTACATTATGCTGCACGGCGAGGCGCCCGATGAGGAGAGTTATCAGGTCTTCCGGGAAAAAATTACCCGTCACACCCTGGTGCACGAACAGATGGCGAAAATGTGCAGCGGATTTCGTCGCGACTCCCATCCGATGGCGCTGATGTGTGCCATGGTGGGCGCACTGGCCGCGTTCTATCACGATGTGCTGGATGTCGAAAACCCCGAGCATCGTGCGCTGGCCGCCACCCGCTTGCTTTCCAAAATGCCCACCCTCGCGGCGATGAGCTATAAGTTTTCTATCGAGCAACCTGCGGTCTACCCAAGAAACGATCTCTCTTATGCCGGGAATTTCCTGCATATGCTGTTTGCGATTCCAGCGGAAAAGTACCAGGTGAATCCGGTTATTGAGCAAGCCTTGAACCAGATTATGGTGCTCCATGCCGATCACGGGCAGTGTGCATCAACCACGACGGTTCGTGCGGCCGGCTCCTCCGGGGCTAATCTCTTCGCCTGCGTGGCGGCCGGTCTGGCGTCGATGTGGGGGCCGATGCACGGCGGCGCCAACGAGGCCAGCATGCAAATGCTGGGGGATATTGAGAGCGTCGAACAGGTCCCGGCGTTTATCAGTAAGGTGAAAAGGGATCCTCTGGCTTTCCGCCGACTGGGCTTTGGCAACTCGCGCTACAAATATCTCGATCCTCGGGCGGCCATTCTGCGCGAAACCTGCCATAAGGTGCTGGCGGAGCTGGGAATGTCGGACCGACTGCTTCAGGTGGCAATGGCTCTGGAAGAGGTGGCGCTCAACGATTCCTACTTTGTTGAGAATGGACTTTCGCCGAGCGTCGATTTCTATACCGCCGTGATCCTGAAAGCGATGGGTCTACCTTCGTCGATGTTTGTCGTCATGACCGCGGTGGGGCGTACGCTGGGTTGGGTCGCACACTGGAACGAAATGCATGAGTCGCCGCTGAATATTTACCGTCCACGCCAGATTTACACCGGAGAAGCCGCGCGGGATTACGTTTCGCGTCGCGGGATAAAATAAACGCATGCCCGGTCCGGTGATGAAAGGCGTTGCCGGACTTTCCACATGCGGGGCAGGACAGGGAGCGGTTGGCCAGAGATGCGTCGTTATGCTATCTGCAATGCAGCCGGTAGCGATGCAACAGGATGTCTGAGGAAGAGATAGCGTCGAGGTGCTGGCCTTTAGCGGAAGATTAAATTGCGATGAAGTTTATATATCCGTGTTATCCGGGTTATTTGAAACGGCAATCCATAACAGCGACAGGGAAAATAAAGCCAGCGCGGCGACGGAACCGATAATTCCGAGATAAATAAATAGTGTCATAAACATAGTGTGACCTTCGGTGTAGTTAATCAGTGTTGGTTATATTTTTTTAAAATCAATCGATAAGCTCTCTTCCAGAGCATCAATCGCAATCTGCAAGAGGGGGCCTTCATCGGACCAGTTCTTCCTGGCTCCCGGACTTTTCAGCAGCGCCAGCAGTCCGGCTGCACCCACAGGCGCACCGCTGCTGATAATTTCAAGCACAGCGTCCCCGATAATCGCTCTGACCGTCGGTAGCTGGGATGGATGGCAAAAAAAAGTGTTTGCCGCTTTCATGTTGAAACCTCGAAGGACGCGTTCGGCGCGAGTTGCTAACTCTGTTGTTGGCTCAGGCAAATGACTCTGCATATCATTGTGGGCCAACTACGACGATGCACCTTTTTACAGGTGAAAGATACAAATTAATTCTCTTCAGAGAATATTTAAAAAAAACTTAAGTTATTGAAAGGGATAGCGAGCCCGATAGCGGTGCAGCCGCCGTGGCCATTATAATTTTCCGTTTACGCGTTGATTATCCGACAAAACGTCGATTGCGGTTTGCAGGGCAATTTTATCATCGCGGCTCTTTTGCGTGCGCTGAAGCACCTGCAGATACTCACGTAGCGTTCTGGCGTTGATCGGGCGGCCAAGCTTTCCGACTTCAAGCACGGCATTGCCCAGAATGATTTTAACGGGCGGGAGCTGGGCTGGGTACCAGTCAAGGGTGTCTTCCGATCTCATAGCAAAAATCTCCGGGAGAGACAGAATACCACAAAATAAGTGTAACATGGGGCGCCAGCAGGAATAAGCTACTGATAAAGTTGTCAGTTATAGTCAGTATTTGCATAGTTTTACGGGCAAAAAAATACTGTTAAAAAGCTGTAAAAAATAATGCTTGCCAATTGCTGATTTACATGCGTTAATGGTTTCAACGGTTTGAGTCTTAAAAATTATCTGCAACAGTTCCTGGAATTTTCTCATCGCATTTATCATCTGATATCTCCTTTTGGGTATTTTTCTCTTCGATAAGTTTTTTTGCAGACCAGATATGCCCAAGGGCAAATTAAAAAAACGAACAACATATCTTAGACAATCACTAAAATAAGTCATGATTAAGCTGGTGAAAAACCTCAGATTAATCATACAGAGAACGGTCGCAAAGAAAGCGTATTCTTGGCCTGCTGTTCAGCACGGTGATTTCTGCACTATCCTTGAAAACCACAGATGAGTTTTCACCAGAGTATAACCTCTAGTCCCTGCGGTAGTGAATGTTGTCACACATCAAGGTTAACATTATGATTGAATACATTCATTTCAGATGCCCATGTTGTCATGGGTCACAATACAGAACATCGAATTACGATGTGACGGAAAAAAATCCCTTTGGCGCAAAATGTATCTTTTGTAAAACATCAATGATTACATTTGATAATATTGCTCCTTACATTTCCAGCGGCACGGCGACAATGGCGTGTCGGAAATAACGAAAGGGCCCCGGACGGGGCCTTTTCTTTTTCATCACACAATGCATGGCATAGTCATCATTATGCTTTCAGCCAGGTGGTAGACTCATGAAGAAAGTTATTGTTTTTTTCAATGCATTACCGGCAGTTGTCGCGAAAATAGTGCCGGGGGTAACAACAATATTACGTGAGTATCCTAACGGTGAACAAAAACAGCTGCAGATCATGTCTGCTGAATTTCCTTCCTTGACCGGCGATCATCGCATTGTGCATGTTGCCTCCGATCGTGATTTAACATCGGCCGAGATTCAAAACGCGGCGGTAAAACTGTTGTCATAGCGCAGCGATGAGCGGTCGGCTGCGGCAGGATGAGTCAACCTCTATGCCGCGCCGACAGGGGCGACAGCATCATTTAATGGGTGAATGTCCGGTGAGCACCTATAATTTAAAGGCGTGTGTTGCTATTTGAGGTAAAGATGTATGATTACGCACCCGGAAGTTCGGCGCTGGGCATCGGTGATGCTGACCTCCGCTTTACGCGGAGAGATGTCCCAGGAAGAAATATTGAAACAGGTTCATATGATTTGTGAGAATCATGGTTCAGCGTGCCTGGAAGATGTTATTGATGAAATTTTAATTGAAGCGGGCCGTATTGGCTCAGGGCATAGCGACGGCACGTTTTATCGACATTGAACCTGAACACTAAAAGGCTATCGTGAAAGATCCTTTTTCATCGGAGATGGTCAGCTCTTTTCTTTCCGCCGCCCATACCATCTCCTGATTCTTAGAGCTAAAATAAGACCCGCGCATAATTTTTTCTTCGCCAAAATCAAATGTGATCTCAACAGGATGAACGGTGATGTCAATCATATAAAGATGGCCATCGACGTAACCTTTTACGCTGGCCGTGACCTGTTTCCCAATCCCGATATCGGTACGACAATTTTGAGCGTGAATTGTTGAGTTTTCAGTCATTTCTTATCTCTTGTTTATCTGTAATCATTCGATATGAATGAACATTACCATATCTCATTCATCATATAAGAGGTAATTTAAGACTTATACTATTTATCTTATTTTTATCGGGATTTCTGCATTTAATAGGGCGATCGTGCTGTTTTTAGTGAAAACACCTGAAGCTGCGCATCATGATACCTCATACCGAGTCTGCCGCAAGCGGGACGCCTTCCGGAAAATAAGTAAAACCTCCTTTATATTGATGCAGTTAATAATATCTGACGATCGAGTAACACCATCGCGAGGGATGAACAGAAAATCGGCAATGAGGCATCCTGATTTAAGCATGACGCGATGTCATCACGTAAATAGCGGATTAAACCGCGATAAATTCCTCACCCTGGTCATTTCCCCGCGCGCCCTGATGTTGTGTGTTTTTTAATCAGTTAGTGGTATGATAGACCACATTCATTCAGCGGGTAAAGGTCTATGTCATTCTTCGACAACGCAGTGAAGCGCTTGAGTTCCACCTCTGATACCACGGTAACCTGCCCGCAATGCGGGCATAAATCACGGCAGCCGGTGAACAAAATTAAAAAAGGGGTAACATTATTGTGTCCGCGCTGCAAGTCTCTGTTTATCTTCACTAAATAATGTTTTCACCTCTTCCGCCACGCCCCGGTGGGGTCATCGCGGGAGAGGTGGTTGCCGCCTGGGCTTCAACCTCGGTACGGGCTTGCGCCAGTCGCAATATGGCCGGGGGACTCAGGCATGCGAGAGCGTCGGGAACATCAGCTTACGCTCCTTAAAGATATTTTCTTTTGCCGTATAGATGAAAAGAAAATCATCAATTTCAATTTTTTCATATTCACCTGCCCGGTCTTCCCTGGGAGTAAAGCCTAAAATAACCTGCCGGGTATGTTGCGCCGCAAGTTCATTCACGATGCTGGTCATCGAACTCGCGCTGTCACAGAAAATATCAAAACAGAGCAATGCATGATCGTTTTGCATGGCGATCGCCACGGCATTATTTTTCTCCGAGTAATAGACGAAGTGCTTCATAAACGCCGAGCAGTAGAACATCAACAGGCCGAAGTTATTGTGTGCCGAAAGGCGGGAGAACGGGTTGGCTTTCTGATAATAGTATTTGAGGATATTCACATCGCTCTCTTTATCCATATCCAGCTTGCGAAAATCCCCGGCAACGGGCGTAACCGGCAGGGCGTACTGGTATTCGTCGGTTTGTTCAAAGCCGAATTTAGGATAGAAATCAACGGTTGTGGAGTTAGCGAAGAGAAAAATACCGTCGGCCTGCTCCTGCCAGTCAGTCAGAATATGGTTAATCAGCTGGCTGGCCAGGCCCTTTTCACGATGATCGGTGGCGGTCATCACGGTCCCAATCTGGATATAGCGCCTGGGTTCTCCCTGCCACATGAGATCGATAATGTTAGCCGACGCATTGGCAATCACTTTATTATGATCAACAAACGCATAAGGAATATAGGACTCGGTCCAGTAGCCTTTCTTGTACCACTCTTTAAAAGAGAGATCGAAGGTCTTAATTGCCAAATTAATGAAGCTGTTTCTTAACACATCATCATGGACAACCTGCTTGACTAATTTGTATTTCATTGGTCTGTATTCCTTTTTATAAGTTCTGAGACCTGACACGGCGACGACCAGTTTAATATCAAAAATATTGGCTCACTTATAGCGTTGAGTATGAACTTTTCCCGATGTTTGTACAGTTTGTCCCTTCAGTGGTTTCTCAGGACGTTGGCTCGGTCACAGTACGCTGGGCAGGAAGGGGGAAGAAGCCGACGAATGCGTGGACAGGTGAGCGCCGATCCTTGACCGTCATCATTTTCGCAGGCGCATTTCCCGATAAAAGTTTCACTGGTAAAACTTATTAGCCCTGAGATTTAATTTCTATTAACTCTCACGCATTCCACTTTGTGCAAGCTTGACAACATATTTTCTCATTGCTAATAGTTAAGCCACATCTTAAATAATAAACAAAGTTTAATATATGAAACTCAGCGTCGGGAGTTATGATAACAGCACAACCGTAGATAATGAGGCGGAAATTCTGGCTGACTTTCAGCGACGAAGTCAGCAAGCTTACCAGTGCGGCGAAAATATGATGACTTTTTCTTATGGTGAACATCCACGGGAAGGTATTGACTGGTTTATTTCTGCCGCCAGAAAAATGGGCACGATAATATTTATTCATGGCGGGTACTGGCAATCCTGTAATAAAGAGGATTTTGCCTTTATTACTGCCGGGCCGCTGGCCCGTGGGTTTGATGTGATGTTGCTGGAATATACGTTAGCGCCGCAGGCGACGTTAACGACGATCCATCGCCAGATTGGGGCGGCGCTGGACGCCATTGGTCGCCGGCCGGGTCTGTGTAGCCCGGTTTATCTGTGTGGGCACTCCGCAGGCGGCCATCTGGCGGCCTGCTGGCAGGCGCATCCGCGTGTCGATGCGGTACTGGCAATCAGCGGGATTTATGAGCTTGAGCCTTTGCTGAATACAGTGGTCAACCGGTCACTGCAGCTGACGCCCCAGGAGGTGAATGACCTCAGTCCGCTGCGTCATTTACCGACGAAGATCCCCCCTCTGACGCTGTTTTACGGCACCGCCGAGCGAGCCGAGCTCATCGCGCAAAGTGAAAACTACGCTCAGCGGTTGCGCCAGCGGGGGAGGCCGGTTGACGCAATAGCCCTGCCGGGGGCTAACCACTACACCATTCTTGACGCGCTGTTTGCCACCGATGGCGCACTTTTCAGCCAGCTTTATCACTACGAGAATCCTTTATGCGAGACGTAATTCATACCGGCCTTCCGGATATCGGTCAGCCGTTCTCCTGGGCGACACGCGGCGGCGGGATGCTCTTTACCGCACATGGACCGGTTCGGGCCGATGGCACTATTGAAACCGGCCCGGCGGAACAGCAGATCGCCCTGACTTTCGATAATCTCACCCAGGCGCTACAGGCGGCAGGGAGCCACAGCGATAATGTTCTCCAGGTTATTATTTATCTGACTGACGTCAACGATGTTGCACGCCTTGATGATATTTACCGGCGCTACTTCAATGCCCCTTATCCAAATCGTTCGACGGTGATCGTTGATAAATTAGTTGTGCCGGGAATGAAAATAGAAATTACCGTCAGCGCTACGGCCTGAAAATAAAAAAATAAATGTTCACCTGCCAGTCATATTTATTATGGCTAAGGATACCTATGTTCGCAGAAATTAAACAGTCGACTCCCGACCCTATTATGTCATTAATGGAAGCCTATTTGCAGGACCGCAATCCGCGGAAGGTGAATTTAGGCATCGGCTTATATTATGACGAGCGAGGAAAAGTTCCGCTGATGCGGGCCGTCGAGCAGGCAGAGCGGCGCCTGCTGGCGCAGCAGCAGCCGCACGGCTATCCGCCGATTGAAGGCAGCGCAAGCTTTGCCAGCCAGATACAGACCTTGCTGCTGGGGCCTGCCGCCCCGGAATCTGTGCTGGCGACGGTACAAACCGTTGGCGGTTCAGGGGCGTTGAAGCTGGCGGCAGATTTTCTCGTTCACTTTTTACAGCGTAAAGAGATTTGGGTCTCTGATCCAACCTGGGCCAACCATCAGGCGATTTTTTCCGGCGCAGGGCTGCAGGTGAACAGCTATCCCTATTTTGACAATCTCCGCGGCGAGTTGCGCTTTGCCGACATGCTGACGGTCCTGCAGACGCTACCCGCCGGCACGGCGGTGCTGCTGCATCCATGCTGCCATAACCCGACCGGCACCGATCTGAGCCAGAGCCAGTGGCAGACGCTTCTGGGCGTGGTTCAGGCGCAGGGTCTGCTGCCATTTTTCGATATCGCCTATCAGGGGTTTGGCGCCGGGCTGGAGGAGGACTGCTATGCGCTGAGGCTGGCGCTGGCAAGCGATCTGGATTTTATCGTCGCCAACTCTTTTTCGAAAAATATCGCCTTATACGGCCAGCGGGTAGGGGGATTAACCGTGCGCTGCGCCAACGCGCAGACCGCCGCTAACGTTCAGGGGGCCTTAAAGACATTAATACGCCGTAGCTATTCCTGTCCGCCGACCCACGGCAGCCGGATAGTCGACATGGTGCTAGCCGATGCGCAGCTCCGTCAGCTCTGGCAGGAAGAGCTGGCGGCCATGCGCCAGAGGATCCAGCAGATGCGCCAGCGTCTGTCCGCCGGCCTGGAGCAGGGCGGCTCTCAGCTGGATTACCGGCGCATCCGCGATCAGCGCGGGATGTTCAGCTATACCGGCCTGGACGAACGGCAGGTGAGCGAGCTGCGCCAGCGCTATGCCATTTATCTGGTGGCGCCGGGACGGATGTGTCTGCCCGGTCTCAATGGTGACAACATTGATTATGTCACCGCCGCTATTCTCGATGTGACCACCGCCGGTCGCTAAGGCAGGAACTAATGAAAGATCGCAAGCGTTTTGATGAGATTGCACAGCGCCAGGGCGGGTTGAAGAAACAGCTTACCGCCGGGCAAATGTCGATGTTGGCGATCGGCGGCGCGATTGGTACCGGACTGTTTCTGGGGAGCGCCTACGCCATTCAGATGGCGGGACCGTCGGTGCTGCTGAGCTATCTGACCGGAGGCGTGATTGCGCTGCTGCTAATGGGCTGCCTTGCGGAGATGACCTCAGAGCATCCGACTCCCGGCTCATTCGGCGACTATGCCGAGTTTTATCTCAGTCCGCTGTGCGGCTTCCTGGTGCGCTACTCCTACTGGTCCTGCGTGGTGCTGGCGGTGGGTACCGAGGTGACCGCCATTGGAATGTATATGCAGTTCTGGTTCCCGCATACGCCGGTGTGGCCCTGGGTGCTGCTGTTCTCCGCCGTGGTGATGGTGATTAACGTTATTGGCGTGAAATGGTTCGGGCAGGTGGAGTATGCGCTATCGACGATCAAGGTTCTGGCAATCGTGGCTTTTATCGTCATCGGTCTGGGGATCCTGGCCTTCTCCGCCAACCCAACCTACGGCCTGCATAATTTTATCGATGGCGGTGGGTTTATGCCGTTTGGGGTCCGCGGCATGTGGTTTGCGACAATTGTTTCTATCTTCAGCTATCTGAGCATTGAAATGATCGCCGTGGCGGCAGGAGAGGCGAAAAACCCGGTGGTGGCGGTGAAGTCGGCGTTTAAAGGGACCATCCTGCGCCTGTTTATTTTCTATATGCTGTCGATTGCGCTGATGCTGGCGATTGTGCCGTGGCGTCAGTCCGGCACCAGCGAAAGCCCCTTCCTGGTGGCGATGAACGTGATTCACTTGCCGTATGCCGGCGGTATTTTTAACTTTATTGTCCTGATTGCGGCACTCTCGGCCATGAACAGTCAGCTGTATATTACCACGCGGATGATGTTCTCGCTGTCGCGTGCCGGGCAGGCGCCGGCCGCGTTCGGTCGGATCAGCGCTCGCGGGATCCCGGTGAATGCGTTGGCAATCTCCTGCGTCGGCATTATGGTCTCTATTGTCCTGAGCGTGCTCTACCCGCAGCAGGCGTTTGCCGCGATGATGTCTATTTCGGTCTACGGAGCCTGTTTCACCTGGCTGATGATCTTTATCACGCACCTGTTTTTCCGCCGCCAGCATAGGCAAACGGTGCTGAAATTTCGCTTGTGGGGTTATCCCTGGAGTACGCTGCTGGGGGCTGCTCTGATGCTGGCGCTGCTGATTTCCACCGCGTTTACCGATTTCTTCCGCATGACGCTATGGTTTGGCATTCCGTTTACGCTGCTGCTGATCGGACTCTATTTTTATAGCCGCCGTTCCCGGCCGATCTTATCGACGATTCCTACGCCGGAAGCCGATCGGGCGCCATAAGCTAACCGCTCGCCTCTGCCCACAGGCGAGCGGTTATTCGTTACGCTTTCCCCCAGTCGCAGATAATAACGTGGTGACGACTACGACAGTCAGGGAGCGAACTCGACTGGCCGGCGTCGTCACCTTTCGTCTCTTTTGGCGGCGGCGAAAAATATCCCGCGCAGGAGGTCAGCAGTAACACGACAGTAAGAATAAGAAGTCTGGACACAGAAAAACCTGGCAGAGTGGGGAAAGTGCCCGTTTTTATCATTAAGAATATGATCGGGGTGGAGCTATTTTGTTTAATTATGGATAATGGCGTAGCGAGAAAATAAACATAATTCCTGTCAGTTTATTCTCAACAAAATATTCCCTGAGTCAGCCATAATGATGCCAGCAACGCTTGCAGTGGTTGTTCCGGTATTGAGTTTTTCCGGTTTATGATAACGGGTCAGCAAGCGGATATATTAACGCAAGAAGGAATGCCTCGATGGCCGATAAACACTGGTCAATCACCGAACGCCTGCACCAGACGGTAACCAACCCGAATGTGATCATTCGCGGCAGCCACAGCTACTATAGCGACTGTTGGGATCGCGGGTTTGAACGTTGCGTGGTGCGCTACCTGCACGGCGATCCCGTCAGCGAAGGGTGGGAGCCCTTAGGTCATGTCGATAAGCTCTTTATTGGCAATTTTGTCTGTATCGCGCCAGAAGCGGTGATCCTGATGGGCGGCAACAGTACCCACCGGATGGACTGGATCAGCCTCTATCCGTTTGTGTCATGCGTGAACGAGGCCTACCAGCATCGTGGCGATACCGTGCTCGGAGATGGCTGCTGGATTGGTATGCGGGCGATGATCATGCCGGGCGTCACAATTGGCGAAGGCGCCGTGGTGGCGGCGGGGGCGGTGGTCACCAAAGACGTTCCGCCGTATAGCGTCGTCGGTGGAAATCCGGCTACCTTTATTAAGTATCGTTTTCCCGAACCCGATGTGGAGCGACTGCTGAAGCTGAATCTCTATGAATTAGAGGAAGAGACGCTGTTGAGCCTGCAGCCGCTGCTCTCCAGCCCGGACATTAGCGCACTGGAGCAGGCGGTGGCGCAGCATCGACAGGGGCGCGCTTAATCCACCAGAACGCAGGCGCTCGTCCCAGCCGGGGCCGCGGAGCTACTGCGCGGCGACGGCGGGATAGTGCGGATAACCGGCTTTACCGCCGCCGAAGAATGCCTCTGACTGCGCCCGCGCAAGCGGATGTTTCCCGGAATAGTTCGGCGTCCTGCGGAAAATCAGTCGCTGCGCGGGCCGGAATACTGCTCTGTCTGTGCGGCGATGTGGCTTGTGCCGGCGCATGAGCGGGTCATTGGGGCGTCATCATCCGCTTGTTCCTGGGCCATGTCGGTAGAGAACAGGGGGGTATAGCATCCTGAATCGCCTGGCCGTGCGGGCGCTTATCGAGGCGATAGAGCAGAACAGGCCTTCACTTTTTCTGCAGAAATGATTCAGATGTTAATAAACTATGACCGGTTTTGTTTAGAAATAAAAACTGGCTAAGTGAAATAAGTGCAGAATGATATAACGCGATCAAGGTAATGACCCCTATCATAAATAGGGAGGGGAAATGTGTTATCATCGCGCCTTTCCCTTTTCGTTTTGGGCTCTTTTTTATGCAACAACCTGTTGTTCGCGTGGGAGAATGGCTGGTTACACCTTCTGTTAACCAAATCAGCCGGAAGGGGCGTCAGCTTACTCTGGAACCGCGCTTAATCGATCTATTGGTCTTCTTTGCCCGTCACCCTGGTGAAGTGCTCAGCAGGGACGAGCTTATTGATAATGTCTGGACACGTAACGTGGTCACCAGCCACGTCGTCACGCAGAGTATTTCCGAGCTACGTAAGTCGTTGAAAGATGGCAACGATAATAGCCTCGAATATATTGCGACGGTACCCAAGCGCGGTTATAAGCTTACGGTGCCGGTCATCTGGTGTACGGAAGAAGGGGAAGAGCCCGCGATGGCGATCCCCCCAGCGGTCTCCGCTGCGACGCCTGAACTGATGCCCGACCCGACGCGCTCTGCCGGCGAGGTTGAGCCAGACCAGACGCTGGCCGTGAAACCGGAGAAGCGCCGACGCATTACTACCTTCTGGGTATGGATCCTGTTCCTGCTGGCGCTGGGTTCCTGCGTGGCGCTGGTTGCGCTGTCATCGATCGAGTCGCGGCCACCGGTGAATAAAGCGCGCTTGCTGCTGAACCCGCGCGATATCGATATCCATCTGCTGAAAGGTAATTCCTGCACCAACTGGGCATCGCAGCACTCGTATGCGGTGGGCCTGGGCAGCCTGGTGACGACGTCGCTCAACACCTTCTCGACCTTTATGGTGCATGATAAAACCAACTACAACATTAATGAGCCAAGCAGTTCAGGTAAAACGCTGACGATTGAGTTCGTCAACCAGCGCCACTATCGCGCGCAGCAGTGCTTTATGTCCGTGCAGATGGTGGATAACGCCGACGGTTCAACGATGATGGACAAACGTTATTTCATCACCAGCGACAACCAGCTGGCGATTCAAAACGATCTGCTGAGCAGCTTATCGGAGGCCTTAAAGCAGCCGTGGTCGGAACGCATGCAGACGATGCTGAAACAGTATCAGCCGTCGCACAGCACGGCGCTGACGCATTTCTACGAGTCGCATCAGTTATTAATGAACGGTGATGTCGACTCCTTAGGTAAGGCCAGCGCGCTGCTCGATGAGGTGATTAAAGACTCGCCTGAGTTTTCTTACGCCTATGCGGAAAAAACGCTGGTGGATGTATTACGTCATTCGCAGCAGCCGTTAAATAAAGAGCAGCTCAACGCGCTGTACGCTGAAATCACCCGGGTCGGTGATATGCCGGGAATCAAAGATACGGCGGTATTTTACCAAATTAAAACAGTGGATTTGTTGGGCCAGGGTAAAGTCGATGAGGCGTATAACGCGATTAATACCGGGATCGACCTCGAGATGTCGTGGATGAATTACGTGCTGCTGGGTAAAGTCTACGAGATGAAAGGGCAGAACCGGGAAGCTGCGGATGCTTATCTGACGGCATTTAATTTGCGCCCGGGCGAGAACACCTTTTACTGGATTGAAAATGCAGTATTCCAGACCTCGGTCACCCGGGTGGTCCCTTACCTCGATAATTTCCTCTCTTCAGAATAAGTAAACCCTCACCATACTCAGGATATTGAGTATGGTGAGGTTAAATTTATGTTTCTCATGAGCGCCCTGGTTGTTATATGTATTTAACGCCGGAATGGCGAAATACAACACAAATTCAACACGCCATCTTTCTTGCAAGTAACTGTAACTAAACGATGTTTATCTTTTTATGATATCAACATGTCATCCTGATATGTTAATTGAAAAAGGTCAAAATATCATTTGTCTGATGTTTGTTGTTATTTCACTTTATCTTTAGGACTTATCTTCTTTGAATCAGTAATCTTGTTGGCAGTTGGTCGGGTCAATTAAAGGTTCTATATCATGATCTGTACCTCCCAAATAAACTTAGGAGAAAAGCAAACATGAGTTCTGCCAAGAAGATAGGGCTATTTGCCTGTACCGGCGTCGTCGCTGGTAATATGATGGGGAGCGGTATTGCATTATTACCTGCGAACCTCGCCAGCATCGGTGGTATTGCTATCTGGGGATGGGTTATTTCTATTATTGGTGCGATGTCTCTGGCTTATGTTTATGCCCGACTGGCAACCAAGAACCCACAGCAGGGTGGCCCAATTGCGTATGCCGGGGAAATATCTCCCGCATTCGGTTTCCAGACCGGCGTCCTTTATTATCATGCCAACTGGATTGGTAACCTGGCCATCGGTATTACCGCCGTTTCTTATTTGTCTACTTTCTTCCCGATTCTGAATAACCCGATTCCAGCCGGTATCGCGTGTATTGCGATCGTCTGGATATTCACCTTCGTGAATATGCTCGGCGGTACCTGGGTAAGCCGTCTGACCACCATTGGCCTGGTGCTGGTATTAATTCCGGTGGTGATGACCGCGGTTATCGGCTGGCACTGGTTTGATGCAGCGACCTATCAGGCAAACTGGAACACGTCCAGCACGCCAGACAGCCATGCGGTAATCAAAAGTATTCTGCTCTGCCTGTGGGCATTCGTCGGCGTTGAGTCTGCCGCCGTCAGTACCGGGATGGTGAAAAACCCGAAACGTACCGTTCCGCTGGCAACCATGCTGGGAACCGCGATGGCCGGCGTGGTCTATATCGCCGCAACTCAGGTTATCGCCGGTATGTATCCTGCGGCTCAGATGGCTGCCTCCGGCGCGCCGTTCGCTATCAGCGCCTCAACCATTCTTGGCGGCTGGGCTGCGCCGGTAGTCTCTGCTTTCACCGCATTTGCCTGCCTGACTTCTCTGGGTTCCTGGATGATGCTGGTTGGTCAGGCCGGGGTTCGCGCCGCCAACGATGGCAACTTCCCGAAAGTGTATGGTGAAGTGGATAACAACGGTATTCCGAAAAAAGGCCTGCTGCTGGCGGCGGTGAAAATGACCGCGCTGATGGTGCTGATTACCCTGATGAACTCCAGCGGCGGTAAAGCGTCTGACCTGTTCGGTGAACTGACCGGTATCGCCGTCCTGCTGACCATGCTGCCTTACTTCTACTCCTGCGTTGACCTGATTCGCTTCGAAGGCATTAACATTCGCAACCTTGTCAGCCTGATTTGCTCCGTCCTGGGCTGTGCGTTCTGCTTCATCGCCCTGATGGGGGCAAGCTCCTTCGAACTGGCCGGTACCTTTATCGTCAGCCTGATTATCCTGATGTTCTACGGTCGCAAAATGCATCAGCGTCAGCACGAAAACGACACCACTGACAGCTCTGCCGCCAGCGCGCATTAATCCGTAACCCCTTTTCCTGGAGCTCCTTCCTGCACCTGTCACCACGTGACGGGAGGGGCTCTCCATATCTGGAGATTCGACTATGAACGTTATCGCAATCATGAATCACATGGGCGTCTACTTTAAAGAAGAGCCTATCCGTGAACTGCATCGCGCCCTTGAACGCCTGGACTTCCGTATTGTCTATCCGAACGACCGCGAAGATTTACTGAAACTGATCGAAAACAATGCCCGTCTGTGCGGCGTGATCTTCGACTGGGATAAATACAATCTTGAACTGTGCGAAGAGATCAGCAAGCTGAACGAATATATGCCGCTGTACGCTTTCGCTAACACCTACTCCACGCTGGACGTCAGCCTGAACGATCTGCGCATGCAGGTGCGTTTCTTCGAATATGCGCTGGGTGCGGCCGACGACATCGCCGATAAAATCAAACAGAACACCGATGAATACATCGATACCATTCTGCCGCCGCTGACCAAAGCGCTGTTCAAATATGTGCGTGAAGGTAAATACACCTTCTGTACTCCAGGCCATATGGGCGGTACCGCCTTCCAGAAAAGCCCGGTCGGCAGTATCTTCTATGATTTCTTTGGTTCAAACACCATGAAATCCGATATCTCGATTTCGGTTTCTGAACTGGGTTCCCTGCTGGACCACAGCGGCCCGCATAAAGAAGCGGAAGAGTATATTGCGCGCGTCTTTAACGCCGAACGCAGCTACATGGTGACCAACGGCACCTCAACGGCGAACAAAATCGTCGGTATGTACTCTGCGCCTGCTGGCAGCACCGTGCTGATTGACCGTAACTGTCACAAATCGCTGACTCACCTGATGATGATGAGCGACATTACGCCGATTTACTTCCGTCCGACCCGTAACGCCTACGGCATCCTCGGCGGTATTCCACAGAGCGAATTCCAGCACGCCACTATCGCCAAACGCGTCAAAGAGACGCCGAACGCAACCTGGCCGGTGCACGCGGTTATCACCAACTCCACCTACGATGGTCTGCTGTATAACACCGACTTCATCAAGAAAACGCTGGATGTGAAATCTATCCACTTTGACTCCGCGTGGGTGCCTTACACCAACTTCTCGCCAATCTATGCCGGTAAATGCGGGATGAGCGGTGGCCGTGTGGAAGGGAAAGTGATTTATGAAACCCAGTCCACGCACAAACTGCTGGCGGCGTTCTCTCAGGCTTCGATGATTCACGTTAAAGGCGATGTTAACGAAGAGACCTTTAACGAAGCCTACATGATGCACACCACTACCTCTCCGCACTACGGCGTGGTTGCTTCGACGGAAACTGCCGCGGCGATGATGAAAGGTAATGCCGGTAAGCGTCTGATCGATGGCTCTATCGAACGTTCTATTAAGTTCCGTAAAGAGATCAAACGTCTGAAAGGCGAATCCGAAGGCTGGTTCTTCGACGTCTGGCAGCCGGAACATATCGATGGCCCAGAATGCTGGCCGCTGCGTTCCGATAGCGCATGGCACGGTTTCAAAAACATCGATAACGAACACATGTACCTCGACCCGATCAAAGTCACCCTGCTGACTCCGGGGATGAAGAAAGACGGTACCATGGATGAGTTCGGTATTCCGGCCAGCATCGTGGCGAAATACCTCGACGAACACGGCATCGTGGTGGAGAAAACCGGTCCGTACAACCTGCTGTTCCTGTTCAGCATCGGTATCGACAAAACCAAAGCACTGAGCCTGCTGCGCGCGCTGACCGACTTTAAACGTGCTTTCGACCTGAATCTGCGCGTGAAAAACATGCTGCCGTCGCTGTATCGTGAAGATCCGGAGTTCTATGAAAACATGCGTGTTCAGGAACTGGCGCAGAATATTCACAAACTGATTGCGCATCACAACCTGCCGGATCTGATGTTCCGCGCTTTCGAAGTGCTGCCGACCATGATGATCACGCCGTACGCCGCGTTCCAGAAAGAGCTGCACGGTCAGACTGAAGAGGTCTATCTCGAAGAGATGGTGGGCCGCGTCAACGCCAACATGATCCTGCCGTATCCTCCGGGAGTTCCGCTGGTCATGCCGGGTGAAATGATCACCGAAGAGAGCCGGCCGGTGCTGGAGTTCCTGCAGATGCTGTGCGAAATCGGCGCTCACTACCCGGGCTTCGAAACCGATATCCACGGCGCATATCGTCAGGCGGATGGTCGCTACACCGTTAAAGTGCTGAAAGAAGAAAACAACAAGTAATTGAAGCTCCAGGGGAAGTGGCGTGCCACTTCCCTTTTTCACGCTGCAGGAGACCTCATGAAAACACCCTCACAACCGCGCGCGATCTATTACATCGTAGCGATCCAAATCTGGGAATATTTCAGCTTTTACGGCATGCGTGCCTTACTCATCCTCTACCTCACCCATCAGCTTGGCTTTGATGACAGCCACGCCATCAGTCTGTTCAGCGCTTACGCTTCCCTGGTGTACGTTACCCCCATTCTCGGCGGCTGGCTTGCCGACCGCCTGCTCGGCAATCGCACGGCGGTCATTGCCGGCGCGCTGTTGATGACGCTCGGCCACGTCGTGCTGGGCGTTGAATCTGATGCAACCTGGAGTCTGTACCTCGCGCTGGCGATCATTATCTGCGGCTACGGCCTGTTCAAATCCAACATCAGCTGCCTGCTGGGCGAGCTCTACGCCGTTGACGACCATCGCCGCGACGGCGGTTTCTCGCTGCTGTACGCCGCCGGGAACGTCGGCTCGATCGCGGCGCCCATCGCCTGCGGGCTGGCGGCGCAGTGGTATGGCTGGCATATCGGTTTTGCGCTGGCGGGGATCGGCATGTTTATCGGGCTGCTGATTTTCCTCAGCGGCCATCGCCACTTCAGCCACACCCGCGGCGTCGACAAACAGGCGCTGTGCGCGGTGAAATTTGTGCTGCCGACCTGGGGCTGGCTGGTGGTTATGCTCTGCGTGGCGCCGGTGTTCTTCACGCTACTGCTGGAAAACAACTGGTCGGGCTATCTGCTGGCTATTGTCTGCGTCTTCGCCGCCCAAATGGTGGCGCGCATTATGGTGAACTCCCCGCAGCACCGTCGCGCGCTGTGGCAAATCGTACTGCTGATGCTGACCGGCACGCTGTTCTGGGTTCTGGCGCAGCAGGGCGGCAGCTCTATCAGCCTGTTTATCGATCGCTTTGTTAACCGTCGGCTGTTCACCATTGAGGTGCCGACGGCTCTCTTCCAGTCGGTGAATGCCGTCGCCGTGATGGCGGCAGGCGTGGCGCTGGCCTGGCTGATGCGTCCGGAAGGCAGCACGCGATCGGTGCTTCGCGTCTGGCTGAAATTTGCTTTTGGCCTGGTGCTGATGGGCTGCGGCTTTATTGTGCTGGCCCTGAACGCACGTCATGGCGCCGTCGATGGACAGGCCTCGATGGGGCTGATGGTCGGCGGACTGGCGCTGATGGGCTTTGCCGAGCTGTTTATCGACCCGGTGGCGATGGCGCAGATCACTCGCCTGAATATGCCGGGCGTGACCGGGGTGCTGACCGGGATTTATATGCTGGCGACCGGAGCGGTGGCCAACTGGCTGGCGGGTATCGTCGCGCAGCAGACCACCGAGTCGCAGATCAGCGAAACGGCAATCGCCGCGTATCAGCATTTCTTCTCCCAGATGGGGGAGTGGACGCTGGGCTGCGTAACGGTGATTGTCATCCTGGCCTTCGCTGCCGCCTGCAGCGTCGGCAAGCGCCGCGCCGCAACCGGTGAACTCCCCGGAGGGGGCGCGTAGCGCCCGTCCGGCTCGGTACGAATCCATCGTCCCGGTCAGCGCAGCGCGACCGGGGAATTTCCCGGAGCTGGCGTCAGTCTGCTCCTTGCATCGTTTAGCTGTCAGGAGGAGGATATTCTGGATAGATGGCAAGCCATCAATGAAAAAAACTTTAGTTTGGCTATTACTGAGTGAGATCAGCCTTAAGTAAGGTCAGGTTAGTTAAGATTCTATCGTTCGGTCTTTGGCGATAACGTCAACGATCGGCCGCGCACTGGTGTAGAGACCCGCACTGACCAGGCTGCGCTGGATAGTGGCCTGGCGCAATTTACCGAAGCAAGTTTGAAAGCAGGGTTATGAGGAACCAACATGTCTGAACAACAAGCACAAAGTGCCGATGAGGCAATTGACCTTAATAATGAACTGAAAGCCCGTCGTGAAAAGCTGGCTCAGCTTCGTGAGCAGGGGATCCCGTTCCCGAATGATTTTCGTCGTGACCATACCTCTGACCAATTGCACACTGAATTCGATGACAAGGATAATGAAACACTCAGCTCCTTGAACGTTGAAGTCTCTGTTGCTGGTCGTATGATGACCCGTCGCATCATGGGGAAAGCCTCTTTCGTCACTCTGCAGGACGTCGGCGGCCGTATTCAGCTGTACGTCGCGCGCGACGATCTGCCGGAAGGCGTCTACAACGAACAGTTTAAAAAGTGGGACCTTGGCGACATTATTGCCGCCCGCGGTAAGCTGTTTAAAACCCAAACCGGCGAGCTTTCTATCCACTGCACTGAGCTGCGTCTGCTGACCAAAGCGCTGCGCCCGCTGCCGGACAAATTCCACGGTCTGCAGGATCAGGAAGTCCGTTACCGTCAGCGCTACCTGGATCTGATCGCCAATGACGAATCCCGACGCACGTTTAAAGTCCGTTCGCAGATCCTCGCGACGATGCGCCAGTTCATGGTGGGCCGCGGCTTTATGGAAGTCGAAACCCCGATGATGCAGGTGATCCCCGGCGGCGCGTCTGCCCGTCCGTTCATCACCCATCACAACGCGCTGGATATGGATATGTACCTGCGTATCGCGCCGGAGCTGTATCTGAAGCGTCTGGTTGTGGGCGGCTTCGAACGTGTGTTCGAAATTAACCGTAACTTCCGTAATGAAGGCATCTCCGTACGTCATAACCCAGAGTTCACCATGATGGAACTCTATATGGCGTATGCGGATTACAAGGATCTGATCGAACTGACCGAATCCCTGTTCCGCACCCTGGCGCAGACCGTGTTGGGTAAAACGGAAGTTCCATATGGCGACCAGATCTTCGACTTCGGCAAACCGTTTGAAAAGCTGACCATGCGTGAGGCTATCAAGAAATACCGTCCGCAGACTGAGATGGCGGATCTCGATAACTTCGACGCAGCGAAAGCCCTTGCGGAGTCCATCGGCATTCACGTTGAGAAGAGCTGGGGCCTGGGTCGTATCGTCACGGAAATCTTTGATGAAGTGGCGGAAGCGCACCTGATTCAGCCGACCTTTATCACCGAATATCCGGCGGAAGTCTCTCCGCTGGCGCGCCGTAATGACGTGAATCCGGAAATTACCGACCGCTTTGAGTTCTTTATCGGCGGCCGTGAAATCGGTAACGGCTTCAGCGAGCTGAACGACGCGGAAGACCAGGCGCAGCGCTTCCAGGACCAGGTGAATGCGAAAGCCGCCGGGGATGACGAAGCGATGTTCTACGACGAAGACTACGTCACCGCGCTGGAATATGGTCTGCCGCCGACCGCCGGTCTGGGTATTGGGATTGACCGGATGGTGATGCTGTTTACCAACAGCCACACCATTCGCGACGTGATCTTGTTCCCGGCGATGCGTCCGCAGAAATAACCGCGCTTCGTCAAATGCAAAACCCCGGCTTGTCGGGGTTTTGCATTTATTTGCCGGGTGGCGGCTGCGCCTTACCCGGCCTACTGACCGTATTCGTCCTACCGACCGTATTCGGCTTACCGATCGCATTTGGCCTACCGACCACATTCGGCCTGTAGGCCCGTGCAAGCGTAGCGCCGCCGGGCGAAAGCACTGCGCCTTACCCGGCCTACTGACCGTATTCGTCCTGCCGCCCACATTCGGCCTATTGCCTGCATTCAGCCTACCGACCGTATTCGGCTTACCGATCGCATTTGGCCTACCGACCACATTTGGCCAGTAGGCCCGTGCAAGCGTAGCGCCGCCGGGCGAAAGCACGGCGCCTTACCCGGCCGACTGACCGTATTCGTCCTGCCGCCCACATTCGGCCTGTAGGCCCGTGCAAGCGTAGCGCCGCCGGGCGAAAGCACGGCTCCTTACCCGGCCTGCTGACCGTATTCGTCCTGCCGCCCACATTCGGCCTATTGCCCACATTCAGCCTACCGACCGTATTCGGCTTACCGACCACATTTGGCCTGTAGGCCCGTGCAAGCGTAGCGCCGCCGGGCGAAAGCGCCGCTTTGCCGGGGGGATTATCTCATGCTCAGGCGCCGACGCTGCCCCACACCATCTTGCCTTTGTGGAAGGTCGCGGTACGCGGTGAAATGCGTGCCACCGCTTCGGCGGAGCAGGAGGCATCGACCAGCACAAAGCTGGCCTCATCCTGCTCTTTCGGCCAGACGCGCTGGCCTTTATCGTTGAGCGGCAGTACGTTGCCGGTGGCAATTGCCAGCGAACGCGAAAGGGTCTGTTCGTTGGGGCGGATATAGAGCTGGGCGTAGAGATTGGCTTTTTCCAGCATGTCGCCCAGGCCATATGGCGACCAATGGTCAATCACACTGTCGGTGCCGGTCATTACAAATACCCCTTGATCCCGCAGCTGCTGCAGCGGCATGTGCAAGGTACCGATCGGCACGGTGGAGGCGATGGTGATTTGCTGGGCCGCCATGCGGCTGGCAATGGCATCAACCTGCTGTTCGTTCAATGTCGCCAGCGCAAAAGCGTGGCTGATAGTCAGCTTGCCTTTTAGCGCCGGGGTTTTCTCTACGGTTTTCACCATATAGTTTATCGCCGCGACGCCCGCTGGGCTGGTTTCGTGCAGGTGAATATCGACCCCTTTGTTATAATCCAGCGCTATCTGAAACAGGGTATCGAGGGATTTCTCCATCGCTCCATCAACGTTAGTCGGGTCGAGACCACCGACGTAGTGCGCGCCGGCCTGCATCGCTTCACGTACCAGCGGTTCTGATTTTGAGAGCAGGAGTCCGTGCTGCGGAAAAGCGACAATCTCGCACGCGAAACCCGGCTGGCGGTGCGCCAGGACCGCCTGCAGATTTTCGAGGTTTTTCAACCCGGAGGTGGGTTCGATATTGCAGTGACTGCGGGCTATCGTTGACCCTTTTGACTGGAGCAGGTCGATCAGTTTTTCGGCATGCTGGCGGGTATACGGCTGGAGCTCAGGCAGCAGCTTCTGCTCAAGCTTAATCATGTCCTGAATCGTGGTGCCCGCCGGACGGTTGAGTGAACGCCACGGGCCGCCGTAAAAGGTTTTATCCAGATGGATATGCATATCGCGCATCGCCGGGAGCATCAGCTTACCGCCGGCATCATAGCGGGGCAGGGAGGCATCAGGGTGGCTCTGATTGTTGTGTAGCGCGATGATTTTACCGTCGGCAATCTCGAGGGTTTGCCGCTCGGTGCGAGTGTGTACCACGACGCCATTTTCATACTCAAAGCCGCTTTCCAGCAGGACATTATCGAGATAGTAGTGCGTGTCGTCGGGGCTGATGACCTTGTGGTTGTCGCAGGACGTCGTGGATATCGAGCGCTCGCCGGCGTAAACGACGGGAGCGGCGGCGGCAAACAGGGCGGCGGCGGTGACCATTTTTCCGCTCTGGCTGAGAAATTCGCGACGGCTATTGTCTTGATTCATGGATCTTCCTTTTTCTTTGTTCTTTATTTGCTCAGTCGTGCACAAGATGGGTGCCGGTCTCCCCGCGTAGCGCTGCGGGTAAGCACTCTGGGGTGGTGATAATCACCCGCTTGCCGCCGTGCTTTAAAAACGCGAGGCTGGCGACAATTTTGGGCAACATGCTGCCGGCCGGAAAGTGGCCTTCCTGCATATAGCGGGTCATGTCGCTGATATTGACCGTCCCCAGCGCCTGCTGCTGAGGCTGTCCAAAGTGAATGCACACTTTTTCAACGCCAGTGGTGATGGCCAGAATATCGGCGTGAATCTCCCGTGCCAGCAGCGCGGTTGAGAGATCCTTATCAATCACCGCATCAACGCTCTGATAATCCCCCTGCGCGCTGCGGACTACCGGGATGCCGCCGCCGCCAGCGCCGATCACCACAAACCCTTGCCGGGTCAGCGCTTTAATAGCTTCGGCTTCCACGATGCGCTTTGGCTCCGGCGAGGCGACCACCCGCCGATAGCCACGCCCGGCATCTTCGACAAAGTGCCAGTCCGGATGCCTCTGCCGGAGATCATCGCGCTGGGCTTCGCTAAAAAATGCGCCAATCGGTTTCGTCGGGTGGGTAAAGCCGGGGTCATTTTTATCTACTTCGACCTGAGTAACGACGGTCACCGCTTTTTGTTCGCCGCGGTGGGCCAGACGGTTATTTAACGCCTGCTGAATCAGATAGCCGATTCCACCCTGGGTATCGGCAACGCAGTTGGCCAGCGGCGTCAACGGCAGACCTTCGCACTCATGAGCGATTTCAGCGCGGCGTAAATCCAGCCCGACCTGCGGCCCGTTGCCGTGGGTCAGGACAAGATTGTAGTCCGACGCCAGCATGGCCAGCACCGTATCCGCCACGGCCTTCACCGCTTCAGCCTGATGTTCAATTGACTGGCTGGCGTTATCTTTGATGATACTGTTGCCGCCAATGGCAACGACCACAAGTTCTTTCATCGTGTAGGTTCCCGGTACAGAAGGTAATGGAGTTATTGTTATCCGATTTATTGCACGGGCAGCCCGGCCAGGGCGCTTTCGCCGCAGGCCGGGGATTTTGTTAAGCGCCGTAACGTTCGACCCAGCGCAAAATCGCCTTTTCAAAGCAGGCAAACGGCGGGTGGACGATGCCGGCGCCGATCATACCGATGCCTGCATCTTTGTGGGCGATGGCGGTATTGATCACCGGCAGGATACCGCTGCTGCCGACGCGGGTAATATCGATAGCGGTCGGTACCCCCATAAACCCGAGCAGCGGGATAGTGACGTTCGGGTTTTCACCGAGGGTGATTTCCCGCATCTGGCGGGAGAAATCGATGGCCTCGTCCACCGTTCCGCCAACCAGTGCGACGATGGCCGGCGCCGTTGCCATAGCGAACCCGCCAATGCCGTAAGTTTCGGTAATCGCGCTATCGCCGATATCGAGACCGGAATCCTCCGGCTTATAACCGGCAAACATCGGGCCAATAACCTGCTGTGCCGGGCCGGTGAACCACTCTCCCGGCAAGCCGCTGACTCGCAGGCCGAACTCGACGCCATTACGCGCCATGGTGGTAACAACGGTGCTGTACTCAATGCCATGGGCGGCATCCATCGCGGCTTTACACATTGCCATCCACGTCGGGCCGGAGAAATAGTCGCTGCTGGCGACGAACTCAAAGACTTCACGCTGTTGTTCGACCGGATAGCCGGCCTGAATAATGCCCGGCGTCAGCGCCTGGATCAGTAGTGTGGTACCGGCATTGTTGCGGTTGTGGCACTCATCGCCCATATGCAGGGCCTGCGCCAGCATCAGGCGCAGATCGATTTCGCCAATCACCTTCATGGCGTCGCGCAGCATCGGTCCCTGGACGTCACGCATCCAGTTCAGACGGTCGATAACGCTCTGGTCGTTCGCCCCCATGCGCAGGATCTTCGCCATCTGCTCGCTCATGTTGGTATAAGCGATGTTGCCGTAGGTTTTGTTCTCGACAATATGCATAAACATGGAGGCGGAGGTGACGCCGGCCATGGACCCGACGCAGTCATGCTCGTGGCATGGTGAGAAGGTGATTTCACCAGAAGCGGCCAGTTCGGCGGCATCAGCAAGATCTTTTGCCAGCCCTTCAAATACCAGCGCGCCGGTGACCGCACCTTTCATCGCCCCGCACATCTTTTCCCACGTGACCGGCGGCCCGGCGTGGAGAATGGTTTTTGCCGTCATTCCAGGCACCACGTTGATGGCCTGGTCGAAGCCCGTCAGCACCGGATGCGACTGGATAATGCGTTCCAGCGCCTGCTGGTTGGCGGCGGCGATTTTTTCCGCCAGCGCTGAATCGGCAAGCGCGTCGAGGGCATTGACCACCCGCATATTGCCCTGGCCTGGCGGCGTCCAGTCGAGCTGAGTCACCGCCGTATGCTGTTTTTTCAGATCATCGCTGAACATCGCGATCCCGACGTTAATAACGTTCAGCGGCTGGCTGAATAGTGACTGATTCATCAGGCGTTCTCCCCTTTGCAGATAAGTTCACGTGCCAGCAGGCCGGTCTCGGTACTGCTGTTGGCCAGAATGACGCCTGCCTCGCTAAGCATCAGGCGCTGTTGTTCCCGTGATGGCGTATCGATATCGGTGCCTAAAACGTAAGCGAGGATCGTCAGCTGACGGCCATCGGCGGCGGCAATGGCTTTTGCCTCTTTGATCGCCTCGATCGTCGAACCGACCGGATCGTCGTGCGAGCCAAAGCCCAGCACGAAGTCCATCACGATCACCGCAACCTCAGGATCGCGCGCTTCCTGCAGCAGGCGGCTGATGCGGTTGGTGGGGTCGATCATCGGGTGTGGCTTACCATTGGTGAAGTCGTCATCGCCGAAATCGAGGAAGGTGTGCTTGATGCTGTGGTTGATATCGCTCAGGCGATAAGCCGGATCCGGCTGAATGTTGCTGTAAACTTCGGCGTGTTTTTCCAGGACGGCGAACATGGTTTCGTCGCACAGAGTACCGCCGCAGAACAGGCCGCGAATGTATTTCTGCTGCGGTGCGAGCTGCGCACGCACGTCAGCAATCAATGCCGGGTTCAGCGGGGGTAAATCGAGATTTTCTTGCTTAACGCCGCTCAGCAGTACCGCCTTCAGCGCCGCTGCTCTGGTGCCGCGGGCAAACTGCAGACCTTGCTCGTCGGCCGCTGGTTCGGCGCGGCCCAGGAAGCACACGACCACCGGTTTACGGCAGGCGCGGGCGCGCTCCAGCACTTTTTTCGCCACTGTCGGGGCAGGCGGCTTGGAGACGAGGGCGATAATTTCCGTTTGCGGATCCGCTTCCAGCATCTGAAGGGCATCGAGCATCATCATGCCGCCGATTTTTTCACTCAGGTCGCGACCGCCGGTACCGATAAGCTGCGATACGCCGCCGCCGAACTCGTGAATACGCACGCTCAGCTCCTGGCTACCGGTGCCAGAGGCGCCGATAATACCAATGTTGCCGCGACGTACCGCATTCGCGAAGCACAGACCGGTGCCGTTAATGATGGCGGTCCCGCAGTCTGGCCCCATCAGCAGCAGACCTTTCTCGTGGGCCAGCTGTTTCAGCGCCAGTTCGTCCTCGAGAGAGACGTTATCGGAAAACAGCATCACGTTGAGGCCGCTTTGTAACGCCTGTCGTGCTTCGCGGGCGGCGAACAGACCGTTGACTGAGATAACCGCCATATTGCTGTCCGGAAGATGCTTTTTAGCGCTGGCGAGGGTGGCATAGCGCGCTTCGTGCTGGCCGCTTTCCGCTTTTTTGCTAAATAGCGCTTCGATCTCGGCCAGAATTTGCTCGTTATCGGCGCCGTCTTTGCCATTTATGACGATCATCAGGTCGCCGTTTTTCGCCGCTTCCAGCTGCGGCGTCAGCAGTCCCAGGTTATGCAGAACCCCTTTGTTCATTTCGGTCGCCATCGCTACAAATGCCTGCTCTACGCCGTCGATCTTATTGGCGCGGGTGGATATCGACATTAATGAAACGGAATCAAAATAGGTATTCTTCTTCACGACTATTTTAACTGACATAATTCCCTCCATACGTTTGGCTCAGCGCGCAGGCATCCGCCATGCCCAATAGCATGTCGCTGCCGGAACTTGAGCCAATATTTTTAATATCGGCAATTGCCTCAATAGAAAAGATTGTGGGTTGATTAATTATGATATTTATCAACCCGGCGATACTTTCGCGATAGCGCTGATTAATCGCTGCCTCCAGCGTAATCGCGCTGAGCGGCGTGGTGTTATGCCTGGCACATTGCAGCGCCGCTAAAAATTCATTCCGGTATTGATTGGCCGGGTGTCCATGAATAAATAAAATAACGCTAAGTCCTACCAGGTAATCATCCGCCGAGGGCGTCAGGCCAATACCCAGGCCGAGCATATTAGCAATGGCGGCACTGATGTTTTTATTTTGCCGAAGCGCATTAAATAATATTTCCCGTCGATGCTGTAATTCTCGCCCCATCGCTTTATAAAACGGATTGTCACCGCGATAAAGAAATAACGTGTCGTCCTCATGCAGTTGCTCAATGATAATGTTTTGCCATCGTCGCCAGGCTATCCGGGTAAATGCTGCCGCGCTTAATACGGCCCCTGGCATTTGCCAGCGCTCACAGCGGTGGATGTCTATCCATTTATCATGGCCAATGTAAATCCCTGAATCGGTGAACCGGACGCTTTCCCCTGGCCGGAACAGGTTGTCAAAGTAGGTGAGTGCTAACCTACAGCTGTTGGGCGCGTTGTCATATGCGGCGCACAGCAGCGTCAGGAGCCCTGGCTTATCGGGGATCAGCAGGTTGACCGCACGCGAGAAGACCTGCTCGACCCGTCCGCCGCCGCGTTGAGTGAGAAAGCTCTCATCCGCAGTTAGCGCTTGCACACACCGCCGTGAGGTGGTGTCGATGGCAATTCTCCTTCTTCAGGCACCGGCGGCGACCAGCAGGTGGGCGATTTCAGCAAAGCCCTTATCCCATGCCAGTTCCAGCGGCGATTTGCCATATTTATCGGTCATATGTGGATTGGCGCCGTGGTTCAGCAGCAGCTTAACGATCGCTTGCTGCGTTGCGCCGCCGTCGTTTAAGACAATCGCTTCCAGCAGCGGTGTCCAGCCGACAAAGTTGGTGTGGTTGACGTTAATATCGGTTTCGGTCAGCAGAATTTTAACGATCTCAAGATGGCCTTTTTCGCAGGCCGGCGTCAGACCGACGCCGCCGAAACGGCTTAAACGCGCAAGGTCAGGTTTAGCTGGCAAAATTAAGCGCAGCAGCTCGACGTCATTATTCAGGCAGCTCAGTAAGAACGGGTTAAAACAGGTCTGGTCCTGCTTATCAATATCGACACCAGCGGCAATGAGTACAGAAACGCAGGCATAATGTTTATTCAGGCTGGCCAGAGTAATAGCGGTTCGCCCCTGGCGATTGCTGACATTAATATCGACGCCGCGCGCTAAACAGGCTTTTAATTGTTCGACGTCACCTTGCTCCGCGGCCAAAAGATATTCAGCACTAATATTTTCCGTGGTCATCATCTTGCTCCTGTTGTTGCGGCTGAAACTATTTGATGGCTTGAGCATAGCAACCAAAAATAGATAAAAGAACCCGCTTAAATTTTATTCGCGATAACCCCACTGATTGTTGAATATTTTTTAATAATGGATGCAGACTGTGCGGCAGAGCAATGTTTGTTTCTTGCAGGCGATTTCCCGTAATTCAAGAAGGGATTATTTCTATATAGTTCCCGAACGAAACCCATTTCCACGACCAATATCACGAGGGGGAAGAGATGAACGGACTCACCGCAACGGGGATTACTGTCGGCCTTTGTGCCGGGATCTGGCAGCTGATCTCCTCGCAGGTTGGGCTTGATCCGAGCTGGGGATTGCTGGGCACGATCGGCTTTGTCGCCTTTTGCAGTTTTTATGCGGCAGGCGGCGGTAAAGAGGGGTTTGTGAAGAGTCTTTTTGTTAACTACACCGGCGTCGTCTGGGCATTTCTGGCGGCAATGGCTGCGGGTGGACTTACTGCGGCCACCGGAATGTCATCCTTCTGGGCCAGCGTTATCACCACGGTGCCGTTCTCCGCGGTGATTGTCTGGCAAGGGCGCTTTTCCCTCACCGCGTTTATTCCCGGCGGTTTTCTTGGCATGACGCTGTTTTTCGCCTCCGGGATGAACTGGCCGGTGACGCTGCTGGGTTTTTTGGCCGGCAACGGCGTAGGGCTGATTTCCGAATATACCGGTCGAAAACTGAGCGAGGCAACCTCAAAAAGCCCGCGTTGAACCATGGCGCCGCGGAGAATTTCGCGGCCCGCGCGGGCGGACCCTGCGCATGGTGTTAAAAGATATTCAAAAATGATTGCCCGATGACAGGGACAGGAAATAGAGTCGATTGCAGGGTAGGGCTAATGGGCGGTTGACGAAAGCAGGAGCGGGCGAATGAACTCAATTTTTACTGAAGAAAATCTGCTGGCGTTTACCACGGCGGCGCGCTTTGGTAGTTTCAGCAAAGCTGCAGACGAGCTGGGGCTAACGACATCAGCCATCAGCTACACCATCAAGCGCATGGAAACGGGGCTGGACGTGGTGCTGTTTACCCGCAATACCCGTAGCATCGAGCTGACGGAGTCCGGCTACTATCTTTTCCGTAAGGCCACGGATTTACTCAATGATTTCCACGCCATCAAGCGCAGCATCGATACCATCGCCCAGGGCATTGAGGCCCGGGTCCGTATCTGCATCAACCAGCTGCTTTATACGCCGCGACATACGGCGCGTCTGTTGCAGGTGCTCAAAAAACAGTTTCCAACCTGCCAAATTACCGTTACCACGGAGGTGTATAACGGCGTCTGGGATTCGATGATTAATCAGCAGGCTAATATCGCGATTGGCGCACCGGATACGCTGCTCGACGGTGGCGGCATTGACTACACTGAAATTGGCGCCATTCGTTGGGTCTTCGCCATTGCTCCGGATCATCCGCTGGCGTTTATGCCGGAACCGATAGCAGAAAGCCAGCTACGGCTTTACCCCAATATTATGGTGGAGGACACCGCCAGCACGATTAATAAGAAAGTGGGTTGGTTACTGCACGGGCAGGAGGCGATTCTGGTGCCGGACTTTAATACCAAATGCCAGTGCCAGATCCTCGGTGAAGGCATTGGTTTTCTGCCGGATTATATGGTTCGTGAGGCCATGGCGGAAAACCGGCTGATTACCCGCCAGATTCATAACCCTCGCCAGGATTCAGGAATGCTGCTGGCGACCCAGCACGCGGCCAGTGGACAGGTGACGCAGTGGATAAAAAAAGAGTTTCGCCCCGGTGGGATATTAACCGCTATCTATAGTGATTTACTGCACCGCGAGATGACGGTGAAATCGTTTCAATCTATTTCCTGAAATTTTTCTGGAATACCTTATGTGCTATAACACCAGATATAAAAACATAAGGTGTTAATTAAATGAAAAATTTAAAGTTAATTGTTGGTAGCTTGATCTGTGCAGGTTGTTTACTGGCACCATTATCTGTCATGGCGGGTTATAAGATAAACACGATCCCGGTTCATTTCGATAAAGGCACCAGCGGAACCACCATTACAAATGCCCTGAGCGGCGCCGATGTGAAAGATTACACGCTGGTGGCAAAAGCGGGTCAGCTAATGCACGTCACCCTGAAGAGCAAATGGCCTCATCCTTATTTCAACGTGATCAACCCCGCGAACGAAACCATTTTTAATGGCTCGATGACAGAAGGTGCTTTTGAGCAGCGCCTGGCAACCAACGGAAAATATACCGTCCGCGTGTATCAGATGGGCGGCGCGCGCGATGAAGGAAAAACCAGTGCCTATGAGCTGGCTTTGAAAGTCACGGACTAGCTTTTGCCTGTATAGAGCCGCCGTTCTCACGTTATGCTGCGGCCACGTGAGGGGCGGCCTTTGTCACTATTTTGCGTTTTGGTGGCCGGGGCCGAGTGCAATGACCCGGTTTCAACCATCTCCCCATCAACACCCCTCATCCGATCGTGCTGGATGTGATTTTGGTCATCCACCCGCCATGCTGCCCCGTGCCCGCAATATATTTCATCCTCTGCGGGCGGGCCTTTAGCGCCTCTTTTATCGCCCCCGTCATGCCGCGACCATGGGCAATAACAAGCGCTCGCGCGATCTCAGACGTCGGAAAATGCCGCTGACGTTTCAAATCCCCCTCTTTTTAAGGCGGAAAATCTTCTCTGGCGGATTGCCAGCGTCAGGCCGGTGACTTGTCTGCAAACTGCTGAGCGCCTCTCATTTTTTGCGCGTTTATGCCGCAATGTTAGAGATCTGTCAAAGTTCTGTTACCAGGTGGTTTTAAAATTTTCATTTCAGTTATTTAATTATAAAAGTTTCATATGAGTTGTTAATGAAACAAAACGTCTGAAATTGACCGGGTGATAAATCGTATGATTTATGAACTGCCGTTTTAATAATTCACTAAAAAACCACTGGATTAGGTGGTTTTGCTAAACATGTGCAAAAACAGCGCGGTCAGAAGCGAGACTTTTGGCCGGCGATCCGGCAGCTAGCAGCAAGACGCATTTACGAAATGAATTTTTCATTTCATCTCAATGAACTGGCATATCACTGAACCCCAAGGAACAACTATGAACATCAAGAAAACGATTGTTGCCTCTTTGTTAGTCTGTATGTTGCCCGCTGCGGTGATGGCAAAAGATCTCTCCGTCGGCGTTTCCATGGCGCTTTTCGACGACAACTTCCTGACTATCCTGCGTACCGCCATGCAAAAAGAGATGCAAAAAGAGGGGGTGAAATCGCAGGTTGAGGATGCCAAGGGTGATGTCGCGCAGCAGCTGCAGCAGGTGCAAAACTTTATTGGTCAGGGCGTCGATGCCATCATCGTCAACCCGGTCGATACCAATGCCGTGAAGCCGATTATCGATCAGGCGACCAAAGCCGGTATTCCGCTGGTCTTCGTGAACCGCCGCCCGCAGATTACGCTGACCGACAAAATGGCCTACGTTGGTTCGGATTCGGTACTGGCCGGCCGTCTGCAGATGGAAGCGCTGGCGAAGGCGATGAACGGCAAAGGCAACGTGGCGATTCTGCTGGGTGACCTGGCGAACGAGTCAACCCGCGATCGCACCAAAGGCGTGGAAGAAGTCGTCGCGAAATACCCGGATATCAAGATCGTCCAGAAGCAGACGGCGAAATTCATGCGTAACGATGCCGTGGATGTGGTGAGTAACTGGATGACCAGCGGGGAAGATATTCAGGCGATCGCCTCCAATAACGATGAAATGGCGATTGGCGCGCTGCAGGCGCTGGGAAGCAACCCGAAGCACATTCTGATTGCCGGTGTCGATGGGACCCCTGACGCTCTGCAGATGCTGAAAAACGGCAAGATGATCGCCACCATTTTCCAGGATGCTAAAGGGCAGGGGGAAGGGGCGGTGGATGCGGCCGTCAAACTGGCTAACGGGGAAAAAGTCGAAAAAGTCATCGATGTCCCTTACCAGCTGATTACCAAAGAGAATATGTCTGAATTTGTCAGCCGTAATCAAAAATAATCATTTCTGGCTCAGCGGTACGGAGGGGGATGTATGAACGCTTTTGCACTTGAAGCCGAAGGTATCAGTAAGTTCTTTCCTGGCGTGAAGGCGCTCGATAATGTCTCATTACGCGTGCGCCCGGGGACGGTGCACGCCCTGATGGGGGAAAATGGCGCGGGAAAGTCGACGTTAATGAAGTGCCTTATCGGGATTTACCGTCCCGATAAGGGCGCGATCCGGGTGAAGGGCGAACCGGTGCAGTTCCAGGATACGATGGATGCGCTGCGCGCGGGGATCTCCATGATCCATCAGGAGCTGAACCTGGTGCCGCATATGACGGTGGCAGAAAATATCTGGCTGGGGCGCGAGCCGATGAAATACGGCTTTGTCGACCATCGACAGTTGGCCCGCCAGACTCAGACACTGCTCAATAAACTGAATATCCGTTTATCCGCCGACCGCCTGGTGGGCGATCTTAGCATTGCCGCCCAGCAAATGGTGGAAATAGCCAAAGCGGTATCGTGGAACGCGGATATTGTCATTATGGATGAACCCACCTCGGCGCTGACGGAAAGTGAAGTGGCTCACCTGTTCACCATCATTCGCGATTTACGCGAGCAGGGTAAAGCCATTATTTATATCAGCCACAAGATGGATGAGATTTTCGCGATTACCGATGAAATTAGCGTCTTTCGCGACGGGACCTGGGTGGGCAGTCGGCAGACGGGCGAATTTACTCGTCAGTCGCTTATTACCCAGATGGTGGGCCGCGAATTAACTCAGCTGTTCCCGAAATTCAATAATACGATTGGCGAAGAGGTATTGACGGTCCGCAATCTGTCGCGCAAAGGCTATTTCGAGGAGGTGAATTTCAGCGTCCGTCGCGGTGAAATTCTCGGCGTTGCGGGCCTGGTCGGCGCCGGGCGCAGCGAAGTGATGGAGAGCCTGTTTGGGATGGAGCGCTTTGACAGTGGCGAAGTCCTGATTGACGGCCAGCCGGTGACGATCGACTCGCCTTCCGTGGCCATCGAAAAAGGGATGGCGCTGCTGACCGAAGACCGCAAAAAGTCCGGACTGTTCCTCGTGCTTTCGGTGATGGAAAACATGAGCATCGTCAATATGCCGGAATATATCGGCAAGAGCGGGTTTGTCAAACATATGAAGATGGCGGAAGACTGTATGGAACAGATCCGGCGTCTGAATATTAAAACCCCGACCATGGATCAGATTATTAATAACCTGAGCGGCGGTAATCAGCAAAAGGTCTTAATTGCCCGCTGGCTTTTAGCGCAGCCCAAAATATTAATTCTTGATGAACCAACTCGCGGGATTGACGTGGGGGCGAAGGCTGAAATTTATCATCTGATTAGCGAACTGGCGAACCGTGGCGTCGCAGTGATTATGGTCTCTTCTGAACTGCCGGAAATTCTGGGCATGAGCGATCGCGTTATGGTCATGCACGAAGGACGTATTACCGGCATCCTCGACAAAGACGAGGCCGATCAGGAAACCATTTTGTCGTTGGCATCCCACTGAGGTGTAGAGAATGAGCAATATGAAACTGACCGCAACAGCTGCAAATGAGCGATCCTCTTTCTTCGGTAATTTACGGCATAAATTACCGAAAGATACCGGTATCTTTATTGTTATGGTGGTCATCGCCCTGACATTTGAAATTGCCGGCTGGTTTGTCCGCGACCAGTCTTTCCTGATGAACACTAACCGCCTGGTGTTGATTGTCCTGCAGGTCGCCATTATCGGGATTATCGCCGTCGGCGTCACGCAGGTCATTATCACCACCGGGATTGACCTCTCCTCCGGATCGGTCATTGCCCTTGCCGCGGTGGTAGCGGCAAGCCTGGCGCAAACCTCGGATAGCCTGTCGCCGATGTTCCCGTCGCTGGTTAACCTGCCGGCGGTCATTCCCATTTGCGCCGGAATTGGCGTCGGGCTGATCTGCGGATTAACCAACGGCTTTTTGGTCACCCGTACCGGGATCCCGCCGTTTATCGCCACCCTCGGGATGATGGTCTCCGCCCGCGGCCTGGCGCAATATTACACCCAGGGAAATCCCATCAGCTTCTTGTCCGACAGCTTTACGTCGATTGGTCAGGGGGCGATGCCGGTGATTATTTTCTTCGTGATTGCCGCTCTGTTTCACATTGCGCTGAAACACACTCGCTACGGGAAATATGTTTACGCCATCGGCGGCAACATGACCTCGGCAAAAGTGTCCGGCATCAATGTGAATAAGTATCTGGTTATCGTCTACACCATCGCCGGCGCGCTGTCGGGGCTGGCCGGGGTTGTGCTGGCGGCGCGCGTCAGCAGCGGGCAGTCCAGTATGGGGATGTCCTACGAACTGGACGCTATCGCAGCGGCCGTTATCGGCGGCAGCAGCCTGATGGGCGGCGTCGGCCGCATCACCGGCACCCTGATTGGTGCGATGATCCTCGGCTTAATCAAAAGCGGCTTCACCTTCGTCGGCGTCGATGCTTACGTTCAGGATATTATCAAAGGGATTATTATTGTTGCGGCGGTGACGATAGACATGCGCCGTAACCGTAAGAAGCACTAAGCGAATGAAGAGATAACCCTGAAGCGATATCAGGGTTATCTCTTCGCGCTGTTAAACGACAGGCATGATGAAAATGGCAAGGTACGCTGGCGCCGGTGAACTCAGGAGAGACCGCGAATCAATCCTTCCCGGTTGGCTTGCGGTATCGGCGTGTGTGTGGCCAGCGGAATCAGCACCTGCGGACCGAGTCGGCCCGCAGCATCGCGCAACTCGCCCAACGCCAGCGCGCGCAGAATGGGCCCCAGCGCACTGGGCTGCAGCAGCAGAAACTCATTGGTGCGCTTGAACAGCGCTTTATGATAGAAATCCGTTGCCACCACCATATCGTGAATCGCCTGGTCGGCGAGCTTCGGGTCGCTCAGCACCTCGGTACGAAAGCCGTTGGCAACGCGCCGGGAATGATCCAGCTGCTGCATCATTTCGCTCATCAGCGCCGGAGAGAGTAGGTTTTTCGGGATCTTCTGCATGTCACGATCGGTGATGTCGCGATGAGCGACCAGCACCTGCCAGCGCGACTCTTTATCCTCAGGTGAACTTAATATCAGCTCGTTAACGAAGGCGCGCTCACCGGCCAGGTCATTAGAGACCTGTAGTACCCGGTAGAAAATATCGAACTGGATAACATTGTTATACGCGCTTTTCCACGTTTCCCATGAGCCGGAAAGCAGCCAGAAGGAGAGAATGGTGGTTAAAAAAATCGTCGCCAGCGCGGATCCCCAGATATAGCGGAGAATATTAGACGATGCTGAGGATCTCTTTTTCGTTTTCACACGTCCCCTGGCGTCAGCAGTAAAAAGAAGCGATTCGAAAATCATTGAGTGGAATTGAACTGAAATATAACGGAATTCGATGCCGTTATGTCCGCATATTTGCCTGCTGTATGCGATCTGTTGGCTGATTTTAGCAGATAATCCAGAAGAAAATGGCTTTTTGTCCGCGCGGTTAAATAGTGTAAGATATTGTTTTAATTTGTTTATTCCTGTTGTTCCCTCTTTTCCGGGAGGGGGCAGGCAGACCGTTACGGCGGTGAGCGGTCGTTCTGGCGCCGCGCGGCGCCAGAACGACCGACAGAAGGGCGCTTACTTTTCTCCGGCGGCGAGCAGTACGCTATGCAGCAGCACGTTCGCCCCTTTTTCTGCCCAGGTGGGCAGAATATTCTCCGCCTCGTTATGGCTAATTCCCTTCTCGCAGGGGATGAAAATCATGCTGGCGGGCGCGACTTTGCTGATATAGCAGGTATCATGCCCGGCGCCGGAGACCATGCGTCTGGCGCTGTAGCCGAGCGTCTGAACCGCCCGCTTGCTGCGCGTCAGACACTGCGCGTCGAAAGCGATCGGGGCGTAGTCAAAAATCCGTTCAACTTCGGCCGGGACGCCGCGCCCGGCCAGTTCGGCCGCGGCGCGATGCAATGCCTGCTCCATCGCCTCCAGCGCGCTGCTCTGCGGATGGCGGAATTCCACGCTGCATTCGACGCGACCCGGCACCACGTTGCGCGATCCCGGTATCACCTGCACCATGCCGATGGTCGCCCGTCCGTCGGGATGATGAGCGATGCCGATTTGCTCCACCGCCAGCGCCAGTTCGGCGAAAGCGGTCAACGCATCGCGACGGCTGCCCATCGGCGTGGTGCCTGCGTGGGCGGAAAAACCCTCCAGCGCGACGTTGAACCAGCGCTGGCCCATTGCCGCGTGGACGAGGCCGATATCAATCCCTTCTTCTTCCAGAATCGGCCCCTGTTCGATATGGACCTCATAACAGGCATGAACCGGGAATGCGGCCGTCGGACGATCGCCGCGGTAGCCGATGGCCTCCAGCGCCGCGCCGACGCTGATGCCGTCGCGATCTTCGCGGGTCAGCGCGAAAGCTTCGCTGAACTGCCCGGCCCACACGCCGGATGCCAGCATCGCCGGGGCGAAGCGCGCCCCCTCTTCATTGGTCCAGTTGACCAGCACGATATCGCGCTCGGTCTCAATGCCGCGTTCATTCAGCGTGCGTAGCGCCTCCAGCCCGGCGAGCACGCCGTAAATCCCGTCATAGCGGCCGCCGAGCGGCTGAGAATCGACGTGCGAACCGGTCAATACCGGGGCCAGCTGCGGATTTTTTCCGGCGCGGCGGATAAACATATTGCCCATGCTATCGACTTCGCAGGGAAAACCGGCTTCCTGCGCCCACTGGCGCAGCAGGTCGCGCGCCTGGCGGTCCTCGTCGCTCAGCGTCAGGCGGGTGACACCGCCGGCCGGCGTTGCCCCTATCCTCGCCATCTCGTTAAGAGTTGACCACAGACGTTCAGCGTTGATGGCTATCATGACTTGTCCTTCTTCACGCGATAGCGGAAGTCGCAGCACTTTCCGCCCTCCATAATAGTGGTGGTGCGGGTCAGCTCTACCTCCGGCGCGTAGCCGACGATAAACTTGTCGTCGCGGGCGCAGGAGAGCAGGTGGCCAATTTCGCCGAGGCCCATTTCGTGGTACATCTCGGCGTAGCGGCAGCGGTTGACGTTGTAGTTATACTGCTGGTCATCGGCGTCCAGCACCTTGACCTCGAGGGCGTTATCTTTTTCCCACAGGTATTGCAGGGCGACGAAGCTCTGGATGTTCGCGCCGTCCGGCTCCTTGCTGGCAAAGGCTTTTCCCGCCTCAATCGCAGCGTTTTCAATGGCTTCGCCGATGACCGCCTGGGCGCGAGCTTTACCTATTTCGCGCACCAGGATGTCATAAATCGGCTTAATAATTTCGGCTTCAATTTTGCGGCGGGCGAGAATGCCCAGCTCATTATTATCACTCATCACATTGCCTCACTGCGTTACTTCGTTGTTGCGCCGCCGAGTACGGTTTGCGGCTGCCATTTGCCGTCGACGACTTTGTAAACGGTAAAGGTTGGCGATTTCAGGTTGCCCTCTTTATCAAAGGCGATTTGTCCGGTGACGCCGGCGTAGTTAATGGCGCGCAGGGCGGGCAGATAGTCGGCCGGATCGACGGAGTCAGCTTTTTCCATCGCCGCCACCAGCACGCGGGTAGCGTCATAGGCGAACGGGGCATGCAGCTCGATATGGGTGTGATAGCGCGCCTGGTAGGCCTGCTCAAAGGCTTTACCGCCCGGCATCTGTTCGACCGGCAGTCCCGGCTCCAGCGCCACCACGCCGTTACCCTCTTTCTGCGCCAGCTGCAGGAAGGTCTGGCTGACAAAACCGCCTGCGCCCATCAGGGTGGCGTTCATGCCCAGCTGTTTGATGCGCCGCGCCAGCGGGGCGGCCTGGCTATCGACGCCGCCGAAGAAAATCAGATCGGCGTTTTTACTGCGGATCGCGGTCAGCACGGCGCTGAAGTCGACGGTTTTATCATCGACGTACTGGCGGTCGACGATTTTGATCCCCTGTGCGTCCAGCGACTTAATAAACTCGTCCGCCAGCCCCTGACCAAAGGCGGTACGGTCATCGATAACCGCGATGCGTTTCGCTTTCAGGGTTTGTACCGCATACTGTCCGGCAAACTGGCCGCCGTCATCGTCGTGGCCCATCACGCGGAAGCTGGTGTCGAAGCCCTGTCTGGTATAGGCGTGCCCGGTGGCGACCGGCGCGACCTGGGCGATGCCCGCATCGTGGTAAACCCGTGCTGCGGGAATGCTGGTGCCGGTGTTCCAGTGGCCGACGACGCCGGCGACGCCGCTATCCACCAGACGCTGAGCGACGGCAACGGCGGTACGCGGGTCGGACTGGTCGTCTTCCGATTGCAGCTTAAAGGTTACCGCCTTGCCGCCGATGGTCGGGTGCTGCTTGTTGATATCGTCAATCGCCAGCTGCGCGCCGTTTTCGAGGTCCTTGCCGATACGCGCAGAAGGGCCGGTCAGCGGACCCGCCAGGCCGATAATCACGGTTTCGCTGGCTGCAGACCATGCGGCGGATGAGGCAAAGCCGCTGAGCACAATAGCGGCGCTGAGGGCACTGATTTTGACTGTTTTCATTGTTTTTCCCTGATGCTGGTTAGTGTTAAGCGGGCACTTCGCCCAAATAAATCTGTGCGATACGGTCGTCGGCCAGCAGCGCCTGCGAGGCGCCACGTTCCACAATACTGCCGCTGTCCATCACCCACGCGCTGTCGGTGGCCTCCAGCGCCAGGCGCGCGTTCTGCTCAATCAGCAGCAGCGCCACGCCGCGCTGACGGAGCGTGGCGATCACGCGAAAAACGTTCTCGACCATTAGCGGCGCCAGGCCCATCGAGGGCTCGTCGAGGATCAGCAGGCGCGGCTGGCTGAGGAGGGCGCGGTTCAGCGCCAGCAGCTGCTGTTCGCCGCCGGAGAGCAGCCCGGCCAGCTGATGCTGCCGTTCCGCCAGGCGCGGGAAGTTGGCGAAGATTTCCGCCATCTCCTGCCGGACCGCCGCGCTATCGCGACGCAGCCAGGCGCCCATCTGCAGGTTTTCCAGTACCGTCATGCGGGTAAAGATGCCGCGGCCTTCCGGTACCATCACCAGCCCTTCGCGCAGCAGCGACTCCGCTTTGCGTCGACGTACCGCTTTACCGTTGAAAAGAATCTCGCCGCTAAAGGGTTCCAGCCCGGTAATGGCGCGGACGGTGGAGCTTTTGCCTGCGCCGTTGGCGCCGATCAAAGTCGCCTGCTCACCCGCTTGCACGCTGAATGAGACGTCGCGTACCGCCTGGATGCCGCCGTAGTGCACGCTGAGGCCGGTCACGGTTAACAGATCAGACATGGGTGTTTCCTCCCAGCCAGGCGGCGATCACCGCCGGATCGCGGCGTACGGTTTCCGGCGTGCCGCTGGTTAATGTTTTGCCGTAATCCAGCACCATCAGGCGATCGCAGATCCCCATCACCAGCTTGACGTCGTGCTCAATCATCAGCAGCGTCTTGCCATCATCGCGAATGCGCAGCAGCAGTTCGCCAAGGGCCATCTTCTCGGCGGCGTTCATCCCGGCCGCCGGTTCATCCAGCGCCAGCAGGCGCGGATCGGTAGCCAGCGCGCGGGCAATCTCCAGCCGCCGCTGGTGGCCGTACGCGAGGTCGCAGGCGCGGTAGTGGGCGAACTGCGCAATGCCGGTATAGTCCAGCCAGTGCCACGCCAGCTCGCAGGTCTGCGCCTCTTCGGCGCGGGCGCGTTTATGCCGGGTAAGCGCGGCCCACAGACCGTTGCGGGTGCGTACGTGGCGGCCGACCATCACGTTCTCCAGCACCGACATGTCATTAAACAGCCGCACGTTCTGGAAGGTACGGGCGATGCCGGCGGCGGTGACCTTCTCGATATTTTTCGGGAAATAGGGCTGGCCGGCGATAGCGAACTCGCCGCTGTCCGCCGGGTAAAGCCCGGTAATCAGGTTAAAGCAGGTGGTTTTCCCCGCGCCGTTAGGGCCGATCAGGCCATAGATTTCACCTTCGTTAATGGTCAGCGAGACGTTATCGACCGCCGTCAGGCCGCCAAAGCGCTTTGACATGTGGCGTACGCTTAACAGGCTCATGCTTTGACTCCCTGATGACGTGCGGGCCAGATACCCTGAGGGCGCAGCAGCATGACCAGCACCAGCGCCAGGCCGTAGAACAGCTGGCGCAGCACTTCCGGGTCAATCAGCACTTCGCCAAACAGCGCCTGCTGCAGCGGCGCCGCCTGGCTGCGCAGCAGCTCCGGCAGCGCGGTCAGCAGCACCGCGCCGAGGATCACCCCGGGGATATGGCCCATGCCACCGAGCACCACCATCGCCAGTACCGCAATTGACTCCTGTAGCGTGAAGGATTCCGGCGAAACGAAGCCCTGAAATGCGCCGAACAGCGCCCCCGCCACGCCGCCGAATGAAGCGCCGATAGCGAAAGCCAGCAGTTTGTAGTTACGCAGGTTGATGCCCATTGCGCGGGCGACGTCTTCGTCCTCGCGGATGGCGTGCCAGGCCCGGCCAATGCGTGAATGTTGTAGCCGCAGGCAGACGAAAATAATCGCCACAATCACCAGCATCAGCAGGTAGTACCACAGCCACAGCGCCGGGACTTTAAAACCAAACCAGTGATAGACGCCGCTAAATTTCAGCCCGAACAGATTCAGCGAATCGACCCCGGAAATGCCTTTTGCGCCGTTGGTGATGTTGACCGGACGGTCGAGGTTACGCATCAGGATGCGGATAATTTCGCCGAACCCGAGAGTGACAATCGCCAGATAGTCGCCGCGCAGCTTCAGCGTTGGCGCGCCCAGTACGATACCGCAGCCCGCCGCCACCAGCGCGGCGAGCGGAATAATCACCAGCCATGAGGTGTGCAGGCCATCCGGGAACCAGCTATTTAAAATCGGGAATACCTCCAGCAGATGCGGTGAGGCCAAAAGCGCCGCCAGATACGCGCCGACGGCGTAAAAAGCGATAAAGCCCATATCCAGCAGACCGGTGTAGCCGACCACGATATTCAGCCCCAGCGCCAGCATGATGTAGAGCAGGGCGAAGTCGATGACCCGCACCCAGTAGTTGCCGCCGAGCTGGCTGGCGACCATCGGCGCTACCAGCAGTGCGCAGACGAACAGCGTCATCCCGGACCAGAAGCGGCGGGAGACGACGGGCGTATCGAGTTGTGCTGTTGTCATCATGTTTCTCCTAGGCCCGGTGCGCGACGCGTTCGCCGAGCAAACCGGCCGGGCGGAAGACCAGCACCAGAATCAGTACCATAAAGGCGAAGATATCCTGGTAGTTGCTGCCAAAGACGCCGTGGGTCAGGTCGCCGAGATAGCCGGCCCCCAGGGATTCGATCAGGCCCAGTAGCAGGCCGCCGACCATCGCGCCGCGAATATTACCGATGCCGCCGAGCACCGCGGCGGTAAAAGCCTTAATGCCGGGCAGAAAGCCCATAGAGAAGCCGGCGCTGCCGTAGTTGCTGGCCATCATCACGCCAGCCAGCGCGGCGAATACGCCGCCGATGGCGAAAGTCAGGATGATAATCGCGTTGGGGTTAACCCCCATCAGCGTGGCGATGCGTGGATTTTCCGCTACCGCGCGCATACCGCGACCTAAGCGGGTGTACTCCACCAGCAGCCACAGGCCGAGCATCACCGCGAGGGCCAGCGCGACGGTGACGATACCGGTGACGGTAACGAGAGCCGGAGGATGCGCTGCGCTGCCGTGGGTCACGGCGATCGGATCCATGGGCAGGATCTGCGGGAACATCAGCGGATTGCGCGACCAGACGATCATCGCCACGGTTTGCAGCAGTACCGAGACGCCGATCCCGGAGATCAGCGGCGCCAGGCGCGGGGCGTTGCGCAGGCGGCGGTAGGCAAAGCGCTCGATCGCCATCGCCAGCAGGGCGCACACCGCCATGGCCAGCAGCAGCGCCAGCCCCAGCTGCGCCAGCGGCGGCAGATTGGGGAAATGGGCATTCAGCGCGTTCATCCCGGAAAGGGTGGTTAACGCGCCGACCATCAGAATATCGCCGTGGGCAAAGTTAATAATGCGCAGAATGCCATACACCATGGTGTAGCCGAGCGCGATCAGGGCGTAGATGCTGCCGAGCATGACCCCGTTGATTATTTGTTGTATGAGTGTGTCCAACTGGTTCTTCCGACAAGATGCTCAAATAATAGCTACCATCCAACAAATGAATTAAATTGTAAAATACGCATATATTCTTTCTTATGATAAATGCGTTTTTAACTATCTTTATGATTTTTAATATAATTAAATAAAGCATCGAGTCGTGAAATACGCTAAGAAAATCAACATATGAAAAAAACAGAACAGTCAGAGGGGCCGGTTAGCTGGTCGGAGAGTACGTTAGCCAACGATCCGCCGCTGCGGGCGGTGCGCGCCTTCGAGGCGATCGCACGCCTCGGCAGCGTGACCCTGGCGGCGCAGGAGCTGGCGATTTCACCCTCGGCGGTCAGCCACCAGCTGAAGGTGCTGGAAGGCTATTTGCAGATCCCGCTTACCGAACGCCAGGGGCGGCGGCTGACTCTCAGCCAGCAGGGGCGGGAGTATTATCGCTCGATCCGCGCGGCGTTTAACGTGCTGCGGCAGGCGACCGAACATCTGGTCGATCAGGTGCAAACCCAGCAGGTGACGATCAGCCTGATCCCGCTGTTTGGTATGGGCTGGTTTATTCCCCGTCTGCCGTCGTTCATGCACGCCAATCCGCATACCGAAATCAACGTGGTTTACGCCAACCACCGCAACTACCTTAGCGATGCTTCCGATATGTCGATCCGCTTTGGCAACGGTCACTGGGTGGGCTATCAAAGCGAAAAGCTGATTTCCGGCAAAATGGTGCCGGTATGCAGCCAGGCTTTTTTGCGCCTGCACGGGCATATTGATACCCCGGAGCAGCTGTTGCAGATGCCGCTGTTGCACGACGAGGAGCGCACGACATGGAACCAGTGGTTTGTGCAGCAGGGGGTTAAACGCCCGCCGCGCTCGACGGGGCCGCTGTTTGAAGATGGCCTGCTGACCCTGGCGGGGGTACAGGCCGGGCTGGGCTGTGCGCTGATGCGCGAGCCGCTGATCGCTCCCTATCTGAAGAGCGGCGAGCTGGTGAAAATCTTCGCTGCGGCAATAGATGATGGCCGGGATTACTATCTCTGCGTGCGTCAGGATAGCGAGATGACCCCCAACGGCAAGCTCTTACAGAGCTGGCTGCGTCAGCAGGCCCTCGGGTGATCTTCACTTAAGAATTTACTTAATCCAGCTCACACTTTTGCCCGGTCGCCGTTGTCATTGAGCAGGGACGCTTAGATAATCCGCCGAAATAACCCATTTTTATGATGGCGTGCTACTGCGAAAGCAGGCAAGACCAAAATAGAAATGCTCTCCCGCCAAGGGGAGCGTCTCTGTTTTGGTCTTTTTTTTTGCCCCAACACCAGGGAACACTATGAACTATAACCAAACAGCAGACAAAATCCTCCACGCGGTGGGCGGTGCGGAGAATATCCGCATGCTCACCCATTGCGCGACCCGGCTACGCATGGAGTTCAACGACCGCGCCAGGGTTAACGATGCGCAGATTGGCACCATCCCCGGCGTGATCAGCGTGGTGGAGAAGGGCGGCCAGTTCCAGATTGTTATCGGCAATGAGGTGCAGCAGGTTTATCGCCTGCTCCATAAGGCCCTGCCGGAGAAGAAAAGCCCGACCAGCGGCGACAAAAACGCCAGGCCGACCGGCATCGTCGCGCGGGTTATCAGCGTCATTTCGACCACCTTCACCCCGGTGATCCCGGCGATTACCGGCGCGGGGATGATTAAAGCGCTGTTGGCCATTCTCAAGCTCACGGGGGTGATTAGCGAAACCAGCTCGACGTATCAGCTGCTGAATATTATTGCCGATGCCGCCTTCTTCTTCCTGCCGGTACTGCTGGCCTACGGCGCGTCGCTGAAGTTTGAATGCAATCCGATTCTGGCGATGACCCTCGCCGGCGTGCTGCTGCATCCGGGCATCGGCCAGATGCTGGCGGCCGGTAAAGCGGTCGATTTTGTCGGTATCAACGTCCTGCTTTCCGATTATGCCGGTTCGGTGCTGCCGATCATTCTGACCGTGTGGCTGATGTCGTGGGTGGAGCGTTTTGCCGAAAAAGTGTCGCCATCGATTATCAAATTCTTCGTTAAGCCGATGCTGATTCTGCTGATTACCGCGCCGCTGGCGCTGGTGGTGGTCGGCCCGGCGGGCATTTTGCTTAACGACCTGGTCGCCGCCGGGGCGGGCGCTATCGACCGCCACGCCAGCTGGTTGATCCCGATGCTGATGGGCACCCTGCAGCCCTTCCTGATTATTACCGGTACCGCGTGGGCGATGACGCCGATCGCCACCGGTCAGCTGAGTAAAAGCGGTTACGAGATGATTAACGGCCCGGGGATGCTGGCCTCAAACGTGGCGATGGGCGCGGCGACGCTGTGCGTGGCGCTGAAAACCAAAAATAGCAACCTGCGCCAGCTGGCCTCTTCATCGGGCTTTACCGCGCTGCTGGGGATCACCGAACCGGCGCTGTACGGGGTGCTGCTCAAGTTCCGCCGGGTGCTGATTGCCGCGATGATCGGCGGCGGCTGCGCTGGGGTCTATGCCGGGGTGAGCGGGCTGGTGCGCTACGCCTTTGTCTCGCCAGGTCTTGCGGCGCTGCCGGCGTTTATCGGCGAAAACCCGATGAACATCGTCCATGCGCTGGTGACCTGCGCGATTTCCATCGTGGTGACCTTTACCCTGACTTGGTTTATCGCCTTCAAAGATGTTCCTGAGGAACAAGAAGAGGTGGGCGAGGCGCCGCAGCCTGCGGTCAGCGCCAAAAGCGAGGGGGAAACTGAAGTATTAAGCCCGCTGCGCGGTCAGGTGGTGGCGCTCAGTGAAGTGAACGATGACGTTTTCTCCGGCGGTCTGCTGGGCGAGGGGCTGGCGATTCGTCCCGAGGAAGGAGTCCTGCGCGCGCCGTTTAGCGGCACGGTGATGATGTTTCTGCCTTCCTGCCACGCTGTTGGTCTGCAGAGCGACAGCGGTCTGGAGCTGCTGATCCATATCGGTATTGATACCGTTAATCTTAACGGCCAGCACTTTAGCTCGACGCTGAAGGTCGGCGATAGAGTAGAGTCGGGGCAGGCGCTGATCCGCTTTGATATTCCCGCCATCGAACAGGCCGGGTATGACCTGATTACGCCGGTGATTGTGGTCAACGGCGATGAACAGCACGCTCTGCGCCTCACCGCCGCCGCGCAGGTGGATTACGGCGAACCGCTGATGGTGCAATCCGCTAAGGAGGCGCAGGCATGATCTATCAACAGCAGGCCCGGTTCCCGGACGGTTTTCTGTGGGGCGCGTCCACCTCGGCCTATCAGGTTGAGGGCGCGTGGAATGAAGACGGTAAAGGACCGTCGGTAGTCGACATGCTCAGCCATCCGCCGGGAACGGCGGACTTCCGCATCGCCAGCGACCATTATCATCGCGTGGAAGAGGACGTCGCGCTGATGGCGCAAATGGGGCTGAAGGCCTACCGCTTTTCGCTGGCCTGGTCGCGGGTGATACCTGACGGCGACGGCCCGGTGAATCCGGGCGGGCTGGCCTTTTATCACCGCCTGATCGACGCCCTGACCCGCCACGGGATCACTCCCATCGTGACGCTCTACCACTTCGACCTGCCGTGGGCGCTGGAGCTCAAAGGCGGCTGGCTGAACCGCAAAACCGGGGAGGCGTTCGTGCGCTATGCCCGGCTGCTGTTCAGCGAGTTTGCCGCCAAAGTTCCGCTCTGGCTGACCATTAACGAACAGAACACCATGATCCTCCATCCCGGGGCGATTGGCGTGCCCGCCGATCGTGAACTGCCGGATAAGAAGGCGCTGTACCAGCAGAATCATCATATGATGCTGGCCCAGGCGCAGATCTTCGCCCTGTGCCACCGCGAGTTCCCCGGGCTGCGCATCGGCCCGGCGATAAACACCACGTCGATGTACGCCGAAAGCTGTAAACCGGAGGATGCCATCGCCGCGCATAACTGGGAGACGCTGCGCTGCTGGAGCTTTCTGGATGTGGCGGTGCATGGCCGCTACAACGCCCTGGCGTGGGCCTACATGCAGGACCGCGGCCTCGCGCCGGAACTGCAGCCAGAAGATGCGCTGATTTTGCAGCAGGGGCGGCCGGACTTTATCGCCATTAACTACTACTCCACCGCTACCATTGCCGCCAGTCGGGGCGATGGCGCAGACGTTGCGCCCCGCGCGGGTGACCAGCAAATTATGCTGGGCGAAGAGGGGGTTTATCGCCCGGCGGAAAACCCGTGGGTCGGCAAAACCCCCTACGGCTGGGTCGTCGACCCGGTGGGGCTGCGCCTGACGCTGCGCAAAGTGTGCGAGCGCTACGGCCTGCCAATTCTGATTAGCGAAAACGGCATGGGCGCGCCGGATAAGCTCGAGCATGACGGGACGGTGAATGACGATTACCGCATCGCCTTCTTACAGGCGCATATTGAGCAAATGCGGCTGGCGATTGCCGACGGCGTCGAGCTGATGGGCTACTGCCCGTGGGCGGCAATTGACGTGGTCAGCACCCATCAGGGATACGCCAAGCGCTACGGTTTTATTTATGTCGATCGCGGTGAGGATGACCTGAAGAGCCTGCAAAGGATCCGCAAACGCAGCTTCTGGTGGTATAAGGATGTCATCGCGCAAAACGGCAACCACGATGAGTCGCAGAGATGATTGTTCAGAAGGTGCTCAATAATAGCCTGGTGCTCTCTATGGATGACGATAGCAGGGAGGTTATCGTCATGGGGAAAGGCATTGGCTTCAACAGCCGACCCGGGGATGAGATTGCCCCGGAGAAGATCGAGAAGCTATTCGTGACCCAGGCGCTCGGCGCGCGCAGCGGCTATCTCGAGGCGCTCTCCGCCATCCCGGACGAGGTCATCGAAATGGCGGCGATGATTATTTCCCGCGCCAATATGCAGCTTGCCAGCAAGGTTCGCGAGCAGATTTTCTTGACCCTCGCCGACCACCTGACCTTCGCCATCGAGCGCAGCCGCAAAGGGATCGCCATTCAAAACCGTCTGCTGCCGGAAGTGAGGCGTTTCTATCCGCAGCAGTTCCGCGTCGCCAGCGAAGCGGTGACGATTATTCGCCAGCAGTACGGGATTGAACTGCCGGAAGAGGAGGCCGGGAATATCGCGTTTCATCTGGTTAACGGCCAGAGCGAGGGCGACGACGTGGCGCAGACCATGCAGTCGGTGAAGATGCTGAAGGATATTTTTAATCTCGTGCAGTACCACTTTAAGCAGCAGATAGACACCGGATCGATTAACTACTCGCGCTTTCTGATCCATATGCAGTTTTTCCTCCAGCGTTTACAGGAGGGGGAGCTGGACGGCGCGCGGGACAGTTTTCTGCTGGTGCAGGTGATTAAGGAGTATCCGGACGCTTACCGCTGCGCGCTGCGGATCCGCGATTACGTTAAGGCCCAGCTCGATATCACCCTCGGCGGCAACGAGCTGCTGTGGCTTACCGTGCATCTGGTGCGGATTAGCGGCCTCGATGCGTAAGTGTGTTCTATGCATAGGGCGCATTACCTTTTTGTCCTTACGACGATAGTCGTCGCCGATGGCTGACAACATGCGCTTTTCCGGAATCGCCCGGCGGCGCGTGGCTTGCGCGGGCCTACGGAAAACGCATAGCCTGCGGATATTAGGGGTTTTGTAGGCCGGGTAAGGCGCTAGCCGCCACCCGGCAAAAATGCGAGCACGGTGTCTAAAACGGGTTGGTCATCAGTCTCAGACGACGAAAGTCGTCGCCGATGGCTGACAACATGCGCTTTTCCGGAATCGCCCGGCGGCGCGTGGCTTGCGCGGGCCTACGGAAAACGCATAGCCTGCGGATATTAGGGGTTTTGTAGGCCGGGTAAGGCGCTAGCCGCCACCCGGCAAAAATGCGAGCACGGTGTCTAAAACGGGTTGGTCATCAGTCTCAGACGACGAAAGTCGTCGCCGATGGCTGACAACATGCGCTTTTCCGGAATCGCCCGGCGGCGCGTGGCTTGCGTGGGCCTACGGAAAACGCATAGCCTGCGGATATTAGGGGTTTTGTAGGCCGGGTAAGGCGCTAGCCGCCACCCGGCAAAAATGCGAGCACGATGTTTAAAACGGGTTGGTCATCAGTCTCAGACGGCGAAAGTCGTCACCGATGGATGACAACATGCGCTTTTCCGGAACCGCCCGGCGGCGCGTGGCTTGCGCGGGCCTACGGAAAACGCATAGCCTGTGGATATTAGGGGTTTTGTAGGCCGGGTAAGGCGCTAGCCGCTACCCGGCAAAAATGCGAGCACGGTGTCTAAAACGGGTTGGTCATCAGTCTCAGACGACGAAAGTCGTCGCTTCGACACATCCGATGCCGCGTCATTTCAACGATGCCGAATCTGCAGCGTCGCGGGCAGGTAGCGCCGTAGCGGCTCAGGCGTGTTGCCGTCGATCAGCTGGCTTATCAGATCGTAGCAGTGCCAGGCCAACTGACGGTTATCCTGCTGGACGGTGTCGATACGCAGCGACAGCGAATCGTAGAGATAGTGATCGTCAAAGCTCGCCAGATGAATATCGCAATCCAGTAAATGGTGCTGACTCATATAGCGCAGCACCCCTTCCAGCAGACCGCAGGCGGCGGTGAACAGCGCCTTTGGCGGCCGCCCGAGACGCGCGCAGAGGGCGGCGAACATCTCGTAGCCGGAGCTCGGATGATAGTTGCCGTTAATCACCCACTCGGGACGCAGTTCGACACCGGCGTTTGCCAGCCCCTGAGTAAATCCTGCCAGACGATCGCGGGAGGGCGACAGACGCGGCTGCCCGCCGAGAAACCAGAACTCGTCGCGATGCTGAGGCGCGATGCGGGAAATCAGATCCGCCGTCGGGCTGATGGAGTCGGTCATCACCAGCGGCAGCGTGCTGTCGCTGGGACAGCGGTCAAACAGCACCACCGGCAGCTGTTCGCTGAGCTTGAGGTAATCGGCGTCGTTGTGCATACAGGAGGCGACGATCAGCCCGTCAACCTGGCGGGCAATCATATTATTGACCACCATGGTTTCCTGGCCGGGGTTTTCGTCGGTACAGGAGATCAGCAGTTGAACGCCCGCCTCGCGGCAGAGCATTTCCAGCTCATGAGAGAAGACGGCAAATCCGTAGTTGGTGATTTCAGGCACCACCAGACCGATGGTGTGGCTGCGGTTATCGCGCAGCGAGCGGGCGTGAATACTGGGCTGATAATGTTGTTCGCGCGCAATCGCCAGCACGCGCTCGCGGGTATCCTGCGCCACGCGTAGCTCTTTGCCACGACCGTTCAGCACCAGGCTGGCGGTGGCTTTCGAGACACCCGCCAGCTCGGCGATATCTTTAATGGTAACGCGTTTGGTTTTCATCACGACAACATGCGCCTGAATTTAAAACGCTTATTCTACCATGCATGGCTCCAGCGACCAGTAGCAGAATGTTACCGGCGTCGCGCCGCTGAAAATCAGCTGTGCCGGATAGTCCGGGAAGAGGCGGCTGCTCATTACCCCTTCGCCGTCGTTAATGAAAATCTCCACGCTCGACCGGTCGACGAAGATCCGCAGCGAGCGAACCTCGCCGCGCCAGTAGCGATAGAGCATGTCGTCGCTGGCGAGGCTGCGCCGCGCCAGACGAAGGCCGCGGGTATCGCGCTCGAGGGTCAACGCGCCGCCGAAATCGAGGCTAAACGCGTCGTCACCGGCGGTATCGAGGGCTATCTCCAGCGGCGCCAGCGGCAGAACGTTGCCCTGCCAGCCGCTGACTTCGCCGCGCAGGGCGCTCAGTTCGCGCAGCGGGCGCTGATAGAGTTTGCCGTCCACCCACTCCAGTTCGCGCAGGCAGGTCATTTGGTGGATCCAGCCGTTGGCCCGCGTCGGCTGGCGCATCTCCTCGCCGTCCGGGACGCCCATCCAGCCAACCAGCAGCCGGCGGCCGTCGGTTGTCTGCATGGTTTGCGGGGCGTAGAACTCAAACCCGGCATCCAGCTCGTGCAACTCGCCGTGCGTGAAGGCGGCGCTGGCGTAGTCGAAGCCGCCGGCCATCCACACCGCCGGATAAGTGTTGAGGTAGCGCTCTTTCTCGCGGGTAATCCCCTGCGGGCAGCAAATCAGAATATGCTGGTCGCCAAGCGGGAACAGGTCCGGACACTCCCACATGTAACCGGCATCGTGCAGTCCGTTGATACCGGCGCCGGCGATTTCGCCTTCGTTGGTCCATTGAGAGAGGTCCGCAGAGCTGAACAGCAGCACCTTGCCGCATTTTTGCCGATCCTGTGCGCCTAAAACCATGTACCAGCGGTCTTCATGCCGCCACACTTTCGGGTCGCGCACGTGGCCGGTATAGCCCTCCGGCAGCGGCAGGACCGGGCCGGTTTTGCTGAAGGTGCCGTCGGCATTTTCCGTCGCCAGGCACTGCCAGGCGGTCCGGCTGCCGTCTGCAAACTTGACGTTGCCGGTGTAGCACAGAGTCAGCGTCCCGTTGTTATCCACCGCGCTGCCGGAGTAGCAGCCGTTGCGGTCATACTCTTCGTCCGGCATCAGCGCAATCGGTTCATGCTGCCAGTGCAGCAGATCGGCCGAGCTCCAGTGCGCCCAGCACTTGAAGGTATGATCGCAGGCGAGCGGATTCCACTGATAGAACAGGTGGTAGCGCCCGGCAAATTCGATAAAGCCGTTGGGGTCGTTCATCAGCCCGGTGACCGGCGCATGGTGCCAGCGGGGATAGTGGCTATCGGCCAGCGCACGCGGCTGGCCCTGCATTACGGCCTGCAAAATCGCAGGCAGGCGTGATGGAAGTGACATTATTCCGCGTCCGTTTTGTATTTCAGCAGCAGGGAGACGACAAAGGCAACGCCGAAGGCGATGACCATCCCGATAATGTAGTTCAGCAGTGAACTGGCCTGCACGATTGCCATACCTGGAATGGCCGTCAGGCCGACCGCAGTCATGTAGACATGCATGGAGACCACCCACGCGCCGCCCGCCGCGCCGCCGATCAGCGCTGCAATAAACGGTTTCACAAAGCGTAAGTTGATACCAAAAATCGCCGCTTCGGTGATGCCCAGCATGGCGGAAAACGCTGATGGCAGGGTAATGGCTTTGATTTTGGCATCTTTGGTTTTAAACCACACCGCCAGACAGGCTCCGCCCTGAGCGACGTTGGCCATCGCCCAAATCGGCAGCAGGAAGTTGACGCCGATGGACGGGTTACCCAGCAGTCCGGCTTCGATAGCGTGGAAGCTGTGGTGAATACCGGTAATCACGATAACCGAATAGAGACCACCAAACAGCAGTCCGGCCAGCCAGCCGGCGTGGGTAATCAGCGTGCTGAGCACGAATGAAATGCCGTCGCCCAGCGCGCGGCCCGCCGGACCGATAATCAGCAGGGCGATAAAACCGGAAATAATCACCGTCAGGAACGGGGTCAGGATCAGGTCCAGCGCGTCGGGGATGACGCGGCGCAGCTGCTTCTCAACAATGCTCATAAACCACACCGCCAGCAGCACCGGGAACACCGTACCCTGATAGCCGATCATCGCAATCTCAAGGCCGAAGAAGTTCATGGTATGGAAACCGGCGGCCACGCCCCAGGCGTTGGTGAGCGCCGGGTGGGTCAGAATGCCGCCGAGCGTCGCGCCGAGGTAAGGGTTGCCGCCAAATTCGCGGGCGGCGGTAAAGCCAATCAGGATCGGCAGAATAATAAACGCCGCGGAGCTGCACATATCCAGGATAATGTAGATAGCGTTGCTCGGGTCGACCCAGCCGTAGGTTTTTACCATGCCGAGCAGGCCCATCAGCAGACCGGAGGCAACGATAGCCGGAATAATCGGTACGAAGATATTCGACAGCAGGCGGGCAATACGTTGGAACGGATTAAGCTTTTTCGCCGCGATATTGGCGGCTTCCGACTTGCTGGATTCGCCGACGCCAGCGGCCTGAATAAAAGCGGCGTACACTTTGTTCACCACCCCGGTGCCAAAAATAATCTGCATCTGTCCGGCGTTGCGAAAACATCCTTTTACGCCTTCAATTTTGCCGATAGCCTGCTGGTCGGCGAGCGCATCATCGACCAGCACCAGACGCAGGCGCGTGGCGCAGTGTGCGGCGCTGGCGATGTTTTCCTTGCCTCCCAGAAGTGGAAGCAGCGAGCGGGAAATCTGTTCAAAATCCATAGTACCCTCTGAATGCGTAATAATTTTCGTGTTGTGGTCCCGGGTTTACGGGGGCGCAGTCTCTGCGTCGTTATTGTGTCCGGGACGAGGGCCGGCATGCCGCCGCCCCGGTTTTTCTGGCATCAGGCGTTAACCGTCAGAACCAGGTTTCCATTTGCATACCGAACGACCATTCGCCGCCGGATTTAAAACCGCTGCTGCCTAACGCATCATCGCTGGCGTAATTATCCAGTTTTTTGCTCCAGTCCATCCACGAGGTGTAGAGACGGATCTCCGGGCGGCTGAAGAAATCGCCGATGCTACCGACCTTAAAGGTGGGGGCGAAGGTGAGTTTATAGAAACTACCGTTCACCGCATGGCGGTCGTTGTAGCCTTCGGGTTTGAGATCCATGTACTGGTAGGTACCTTCGTAAGCCAGGGCGAAGTTTTGAGTGATCTCCTGAATCAGACGCAGGTTGAGCGTCGCCCACTGGTAGCTGTCGCCATCGACATAGCGATCTTTACTGCTCTGCGCCAGTACCGCCGGGGCGATAAACCAGTTCTCGCTGAGCGGCGTGGTGCCGTAGCTGGCGAAGCGCCAGGTATTTGCTCCCGGGCGCAATCCGCCGTCGGAACCGACGCCTTTCACTTCGGCCCCTAGCCCGTGGCCATAGAGCAGGGCGGTTTTGCTGAGCCCTTCACGCAGGCCGTAAAAGCTGTCGTTGTGCAAACCGAGCAGCGTATGCACCCCGGTATTCGCCGCATCGCCTTTGACCAGATTACCGTTGGTATCTTTACGCTCGTCATTATCTTTCGCCCGCATCCCGCTGACCATCACCTGCACCGGGCCGATGAAGTTGTTCATGCTGAGGATGTAGTTCTGCACGCTATTGCTCGAATCATCAATATCGCCGAAGTTGCGTCCGTATAATGAGAAGTTACTCCGCAGGCTGTCGTTCCACTTCACGTCATAGATACCGCCGCCGGTCCCGGCGAGGAATACCACGTCGGAGTCGACCCAGTGAATATCAAAGTTGTCGCGGTCGAAACGTTTCCCGGCCCACAGGGTTGAACCTTTGAAGGGACCCTCGAAGGTGGGCAGATTGCCCAGCTCAACGAAGGCCTGGCGCACGTTCAAATCGCTGCTGCTTGCCGTCCAGTCGTTGTAGGTGGTTTGACCGTCGGCCACCATCACCTTGAAGCGCGTTGTTGCCCCGTTATCCAGGGTCTGCTTATGTTCGAGATTCATTTCGACATAGGTGTCGGCCTGGTTCCCCAGACGGCCGATGGCTCCGCCGGTTTCCCCCGCCGGTGTCATATAGGCGCCGGATTTGGTACTGGCGGCGGAGTCATTCATTATGACGCCGGAACGGGCGTAGCCGTGGAACTCAAACCCGCTTTTTTCGTCGGCTTTTTTCTCCAGGTTAGCGGTGCGTTGAACGACCTGCTGGGTCGTGTCCTGCGTTTTTTGCTGCTGCGTGGTGAGCTGCTGGACTTTTTTCTCCGCCGACTCGGCGCGGTTTTCCGCGGTTTGAGCCCTGTTTTCCGCATCCTGCAGGCGTTTTTCCAGGGCGATCAAACGGGCTTCGATACTGCTGAGGTCCGTTTGCGCATGAGCTGAGGCCGCGCCGGTTAGCAAAGTAATAACAACCGCGAGTGTGCTTTTTTTATACATGTAGGTCGCATCCCAAACGTAAAATTGACATTATTGTGTTTTTTGCTAAACCGGTTTAGGCGCTATGTTAAACATGACCTTTAACATCTGGGAATATAAATTGCTAAACCGATTTAATAAATGTGATGGATGCAACAAAGTGGGCTGCGAGGGCAGCCCGAAAGGATCAAAATGAGGGGTTAAGATCGTGCAGGTAGGGCAGGGCGGTCATCGCCCCTTTGGCGGTAGTGGCCAGCGCCCCGCAGGTTTGCGCCTGCATGATGGCCGGTTCCAGCGCCGCGGGATCCGTTGGCATTCCCTTAGCGGCAAGGCTGGCAAGCAGTCCGGCGACAAACGCATCGCCTGCGCCGGTGGTATCGACGCTGACCACCGGCTGTGCGGAGAAGTGGGTGCACTGCTGCTGAAAAGCGGCGAGCACCCCGGCTTTACCCTGAGTGACCAGCAGTAGCTCAGGCTGATAGCGCTGGGTCAGGGCGGTTACCCCTTCGGCTAAATCCTCTTTTCCGGCGATCAACGCCAGCTCTTCTTCGGACAGTTTTACCACGTTCGCCAGACGCAGGGCGCGATCGAGGCAGGCGTGCAGCAGCTCCGGGTCCTGCCAGAGATCCGCGCGGATATTGGGGTCAAAGCTGACCCGACCGCCGGCTAATTTTATTCTCTCCATCGCCGCGAAGGTGGTGCTGCGGCTGGGTTCGGCGCTGAGCGCAATGGAGCAGACGTGCAGCCATTCGTTGGCGGCGAAGGGCGGAAGGTCTTCCGGCTGTAAAAACAGGTCCGCGCTGGGGCGAACCATAAAGGTAAAGGTTCTTTCTCCCTCGCCGTCGAGATCGACCACCACGGTAGAGGTCCGGTGCTGCGGATCGCTGCGCATGTAGCGGGTATCCACCTGTTCCTCGCGCAGAGTGTGCTGCATAAAGCGGCCAAAAGGATCGTCGCCGACGCGGCCGATAAACCCGCTGTTGCCACCCAGGCGGGCGATACCTACCGCCACATTGGCCGGCGCGCCGCCGGGACACTGCAACAGGCGACCGCCGCTTTCCGGCAGCAGATCCACTACCGCATCCCCAAGCACCCATACTTTTGCATTCATACTGTTTCCACCTCAATGCTAAACTTAATTAAACCGGTTTAGCTTATTTAAGCATAGCACGCTGATGAACGAAACGCTGCAATAGATAAAGTGAGAAGCAGGGCAAAAAAACGGCGCGGCCGGCGCGCTGTTTTTGTCCGTCGGTAAGCGGGACGTGGTTCCTTCACCCCCGATGCCTGGCTGGCGCCGCAGGCAGATGGCCTCCGTCTCGCTCTCTGGCGGTAGCAGGCGTCTGAGGAACGGTTGGTCTGAAAATGGGGATAAACGCCCGGATCTGGTTTTAAGAACTATCCCTAAAGTCATGAGCGGAATGTTATGCCATGCTGTTGATGACTCATAACATTAAGCACGTTAGAGAGGAAATGATGAAAAAAGCAATGATTGCGTTATCTGCGATTCTGGTAGCAGCCCCTGTTTTTGCTGCGACAACACACGCAACTGATGATACCGTCGCGGCGGCCCATGAAGGGGCGAACACGGCGAAAGAAAAACTGCACCAGGCCCAGAACGAGGGCGAAGAGCAGAAGCTGAAATCCGAACACGCGGCGCAAGGTAAAAGCGACAGCGTAGGCAGTCAGGTGAGCGAAGGCGCTCAAAAAACCTGGAATAAGACCAAAGAAGGAACGGAGAAGGGTTGGGATAAGACCAAAGAAGGGACGGAAAAAGGCTGGAATAAGACTAAAGCCGCCACCGAAAAAGGCTGGGATAAAACCAAGCAGGGTGCGGAAGAGCTGAAAAATAAAGTCACCGAATAATCCCGGTAGCGTTGCATAAAATAAGGTCGCGAAAGCGGCCTTTTTTTTGCGCCCCATCTGCGGCGATGGATATGACGCTGCGGTGATGCCCCTCGCGGTTATGACGCGAAACGAGAATGCCAGGAATTGTCCTGGATATCCTGATACTCACTTTTTCTCCACATTCCGACGGTAAAAAGGAGGCATATCAGGAGGTGTACGATGAAAAAAATGATTTCTCTGGCCGTTATGTTGTCCTGCGCATTAAGCTCATTAGCCTGGGCCGACGGCCCGAACGGCAACGGTAACCCAGGCCAACAGCAGGTGTGGCAAAACGGTTCTGGTCACGGTAGTCCGGACGGTAATCGCCAGCAGGGACCGGGTAATAATGGTCCTCAGGGCAACGGCGACAGCCATCGCCAGGGCGCGGATAATCGCGGCCCGGAACGTAACAACCCCGGCGACAATCGCGGCAATAATCATGCGCAAGGAAAGTCGCATCAGGAACGCCATGAACAAGACCACTTTGCGTGGAACGGGCATGACTTCCGTAAGGGGCAGCCTGCGCCGGAGCGTTACCGCGGTAATGATTATCGGGTCAGCAACTGGAACGATCGCGGCCTGCCGCCGCCTCCGCAGGGGCAGCACTGGTCGTATATTAACGGCAACTATGTCCTGATTGCGGCGGCCACCGGCATCATTACGTCTATTCTGGTGAACGGCGTCCTTTCACATTAATGTCGCATCGATGCTGCGGAGGCGAATCGGCCCACGGCAAACCCTCTCCCGCTCAGGGAGAGGGGATTACCGCCGGGTGACCTGTTTATTCCGTGAGGTCTATCTTTTATTCAGCTCCTCATCCGGCCAGTACTTATAGCCATTGAGCATCGCCTGAGCGGCGAGCCCTTTCTCGGTAATTTCATAAACGTTCACTTTCGACGGCAGCGAAGAGGTATCTTTGGCAACGCCGCTTGCTGAGGCAGCGACCGGCGCGACACCTTTATCATCATATTTCGCCGCGGCATTAGCGTCTGCGCCAACCATATAGCCCTGGGTAATAAAGGTATGAAGTGCCGCTTTATCGTGGAACACCAGTACGGTACGCTGCTGCTTCACGCCCATCCCCAGCCCCGCGCCGCCCTGGGCCATTTTCATATAGGTATCTTTGCCGGTGCGCAGATCTCTAACCACGCCGTAGCCGCTGCCAAATCCTAATACCAGAATTTTGCTGCTGTTGCTGGCAAATACGGCATAGCCATCGGCGTGCTGGATATCGCTACGGGCTTCCGGGTAGAGCGAATAGAGTTTGCTCAGCGTTTCGCTGCGTATTTTTTGGATACTGGCGCGCTGCTGGCTGGCGGTATCACCCTGGGCGCTACAGCCGGCCAGCGCCAGCGCTGACGCCAGGAAAAGAGCCTGATATTTCATGTTTGAGTTCTACGCTATTCTGCGTCCATCTTATGGCGCGCGTTTATTTTTCCGTTGGTTCCAGAGGAGACGTCGCGAATCATCTTCAGGGATGCCCGGGTGATTGCGCTGCGTGCGCTACTGGCGAGCTTGCTGCCCACAACATGGCGCCGCCTGAGGAAATCTGCAGGTATTTAATAAGCTGATTTAAGCGTGGCGATCGTAGAATAAAAACGCGGTAATAATCCAATAGTTAAAAGTTTATATTTAAATTTTGCCTTATTTTTGGTCTTAATCACTATTTAAATAAGGTTTATTAGCAGAGTAGTGCTGGCCTTTTTTACATTCTGTTGAACGTCCCACTCTTTTTCACATTACCGGTAACCTTCTGAATAATCATTAGTAAACGAGATGAAGCGCACGCCGGAAATCAGAAATCTTGCTTGCATTAAACGCTTATCCAGATAAGTTATTGAGTCTGAGTTTATTCTTCATACTTCACGTTTTGGGGTTCTGGTCCCCCACTTTTCGACAACCGTTTACCTGAAGCCTGAATGAAGCAGAATATCTATTTTTTATTTCCCGGAGACCGGCATGAGCAATTTTGTGATTCCAGAAATTAAAGCAGCTGAAGAAGAAATGATTGCGATCCGGCATTATTTACACGCCCATCCGGAATTAAGTCTGGAAGAGTTTAATACCAGCGAACTGGTAGCGGAAAAACTGGCGGAGTGGGGTTATGCGGTGACCCGCGAGCTGGGGAAAACCGGGCTGGTGGGATCGCTAACGAAAGGGCATTCAGCGCGCACGATTGGGCTGCGCGCCGATATGGACGCCCTGCCTATTTTTGAAACCACGGAATTACCCTGGGCCAGCACCGTTGCGGGGAAAATGCACGCCTGCGGCCACGACGGTCACACCACTATTCTGCTGGCGGCGGCAAAATATATTGCCTCGCCGGCCTGCCAGTTTAACGGCACGGTGCATGTGATTTTCCAGCCAGCGGAAGAGGCGATTGGCGGCGCAGACCTGATGATAAAAGACGGGCTGTTTGAGCGCTTCCCCTGCGATTGCGTGTTTGCGCTGCACAATATGCCGGGGCTGCCGGTCGGCAAGCTGGGCTTCTACGCCGGCAACTTTATGGCGTCGGCGGATACCGTCAAGATAACCATTCACGGCTACGGCGGCCACGGCGCCCACCCGGAGCGCGCGGTCGATCCCATTCTCGCCGGCTCGGCGCTGGTGATGGCCCTGCAAAGTATTGTCGCTCGTAACGTGCCGCCGGGGGAAACCGCCGTTGTCACCGTCGGCACCTTCCAGTCGGGCATCGCCTCCAACGTGATCCCGGAAAGCGCGGTGATGGAACTGACCGTGCGGGCGATGAAGCAGGAAGTACGCGACCTGCTGATTAAACGGATTCACGACATCACCGAATTTACCGCCAAAAGCTACGGCGCTACCAGCGAGATTGAGGTCTACGACTCCTACCCGGTGCTGACCAATAGCGTGGAGGAGACCGCATTCGCCAAAGCATTAGCGACGGAAGTCTTTGGCAACGAACAGGTGCTGGAATCCATTTCACCGATGAACGCCAGCGAGGATTTTGCCTTTATGCTGCAGGCGCGTCCGGGCTGCTATTTCCTGCTGGGTAACGGCGAGAAGGGCGATAAAGGCGGCTGCATGGTGCATAACCCTGGCTATGACTTTAACGATGACATTATTACCACCGGGGCGTCGTTTTTCGCCCGGTTAGTTGAAACACACTGCCGTTGATCTCTGGAGCTCGTAAATAATGAAAAAATCACTACTGCTGTGGGTCGCGCTGATGGCGTCCGCATCGACGCTGGCCGCAGAACAAAAAGAAATTCGTTTTGGCGTCGATCCCACTTTTGCGCCGTTTGAATGGAAAGACCCGCAGGGCAAGCTGGCGGGGTTCGATATTGATTTAGGCAACGCCATCTGCCAGCAGCTGCAGGCGAAATGCGTGTGGGTGGAAAGCAATTTCGACGGCATTATTCCGGCGCTGAAGGCGCGTAAATTCGATGCGATTCTCTCCGGCATGTATATGACCGAGAAACGCAAAGAGCAGATTGGCTTTAGCGACAAGCTGTATAACGGCCCGGTGTTCCTCGTGGCGCGCAAAAATACGCTGACCGGCAATACGCCGGAGCAGCTCAAAGGCAAAACGATCGGCGTGGAGCAGGGCTCGGCGCAGGAGACGTACGTCAATCAGCACTGGCGTCCGGCGGGAATTAATATCGTGGCCTATCAGGGCGCTGACAGCGTGGTGCGGGATCTGGAATCCGGGCGTATTGATGGCGCGGTGCTCTCCGGAATGATGGCGGACTACAGCTTCCTGCAGCAGCCGCAGGGTAAAGATTTCGCCTTTGTCGGCGGAAGTTTGCAGGATAATAAGCTGTTCGGCGCCGGCGCGGCGATTGGCCTGCGTAAAGAGGATGACGCGCTGCGTCAGGAAATTAACCGCGCGATCGCGCAGATTCTCGCCGACGGAACCTATAAAAAACTGTCGGGTAAATATTTTAGCTTTGACGTCTATTCCGGGACATAATGTTGTGATGCGTCCGGCGGGCACGGATGGGCCCGCCGCAAGATTCCTTTTCTGACTCTCCACTCATGGTTCTTTCCCGCCCCTTGCGGCCTGGCGAAGGATGCAGAATATAAGCGATAAGGAGTGAACGGCATGAATACACGTCCATTGGGTAAAACCGGATTTTCCATCGCGCCGCTGGTCTTCGGCGGCAACGTGTTTGGCTGGACCTGCGATGAAAAAACCAGTTTTGCCATTCTTGATGCTTTTGTCGACCACGGCTTTGACGCCATTGATACCGCCGATGTCTACTCCCGCTGGGCGGATGGCAATCAGGGCGGTGAGTCGGAAACCCTGATTGGCCGCTGGCTACAGGCGCGTCCGGGGATGCGTGATAAGGTAAAAATCTTCACCAAAGTGGGCTCTGATTTAGGGTTACCCGGGCAAAAAGGGTTGAAGAAAGCCTGGATCCAGCAGGCCGTGGAAAACTCGCTGCGCCGTCTGAACACCGATTATATCGATCTCTATTTCGCCCACTGGCCGGACCCGGAAACCCCCATTGCCGAGACGCTGAGCGCTTTTCACGCGCTGCAGCAGGCGGGGAAAATCCGCGCGACGGGGGCTTCTAACCTGGATGCCCAGCAGCTTTCCTCGGCGCTGGAAGTGGCGCGGAAAGAGGGGCTGCCGGCCTGGCAGGTGCTGCAACCGGAATACAACCTCTATCACCGCTCCGCTTTTGAGGGGGCGCTGTGCGACCTGTGCATCAGCCGGGAAATAGGCGTCGTCACCTACTACAGCCTCGCCTCCGGTTTCCTGACCGGTAAATACCGTCAACCGTCCGATCTGGCGCAAAGCCAGCGCGGCAGCGGCATCGGGAAATACCTTAATCCGCGCGGAATGCGCATAATCGATACCCTGGAAGAGGTTGCCGCTCAGCACCATGCGAAACCTGGCGAAGTGGCGCTGGCCTGGCTGATGGGCCGGGAAGGGGTGACCGCGCCGATTGCCAGCGCCACCAGCGTGGCCCAGGTCGAGAGCTTTGCTCGTGCCGCTCAGCTGACGCTGAATGCCGCCCAGCTGGCGCGGCTGGAGATTGCCAGCGCCTGACGGCAGCGTAACGCCGGAGCCGTCGGGCTCCGGCGTTACGCTCAGGACGAAGGGTTCGTCACATTCAGAATCTGCGCGCTGGCCCCGACCGGGAAATTGCTCAGCGCGGCAAAATCACTTCCCTGATAGCCGAGAATCTTGCCGTCGGTGCGCATCTGCTGCAGATCGATAAGGATCACGCCCAGCGTCGGAATGATTTTCTCGCGCCAGACGAACAGCGTCAGATCGTCGGCCACCTGCACATAGTGACAGCGATCGACATCCGCCAGACCTTTCTCGACACCGTCCAGACACTGCCAGGCATAGAAGTTATCGTTGAGATAAATATGCTCGTAGCGTTCGGTCGGGCTGTAGGTGTACTGGTTACGCATCCCCACCAGCGCGCGGGTGAAGGTCGGCAGCGGCCCCGGCTCGCGGTTCAGACGGGCAAAATGGAAGTGGACTTCGACTGCCGTCAGCGGCAGACCCTGCTCGACGCGGCTGAACGCATCGAGGCGTGCGGCCTGCTCCGTCGGCAGCTGACCGTAGACCAGGGTGGCGTTATTTTGCGCCAGGTTGCACACCGCGCTGATGCTGGCGTTCTCCTTGCCGGGATCGAGAAAATCGATAAACAGCACATCGGGGCGAATGGCGGTCACGCGCCCGGAAACGGGCTGGCCGTCCCACAGCAGGGTGTGGGTATCGGCCATCGTCAACTGATGACGGGCGCCATCGGCCAAATAAAAGGTCAGGGACTTGCCGTCAGGCAAAGAGGCGACCGGCAGGACGTTGCCGTGAGGCGCAAAGCCGTCCGCGAGCGCGCCGACCTGAATAAATACGGCTTCTGAAGTCATGTGAGATCCTTGTTGTGTAAGAACGTTAAGCAAACGCCAGCGTCGGGACATCAACCGCACTGGCGCCGCCGTCGGCAACCAGCGTCGCACCGCTGATAATCGACGCATGCGGGGAACAGAGGAACTGGCAGGCGAGCGCAATCTCCTGCGCGCTGGCCGGGCGGCGCAGCGGGACGTCGCGACACACCTGCTGATAGGCCTGCTCAAGGCTGATACCCTGCGCGTCCATCAGCGGCTGCATCTCCTCATCGGCCATCGGCGTGGTCACCCAGCCGGGGCAAATGGCGTTGGCGCGTACCCCTTGTGGGCCATAGTCCCGCGCGACCGAACGCATCAGGCCAATCACTGCATGCTTGGCGGTGACGTAACCGCAGGCCTGCGGCCCGGCGGCGAGGGAGGCGATTGAGGCGACAAACAGCACGTTGCCGCGCCGGGCAATCAGCGATGGCAGGCAGGCGCGGACGCTGGCAAACGCGCTGTTGAGATTGCTTTCCAGCGCCGCACGCCACTGCCGGTCGCTGGTCTCCACGACGGCGCTGTTGCCCATGCCGCCCGCGCTACAGATTAAAACGTCGATATGGCCCGCGCGTTCGAGAATCGTCGGCAGCAGATGAGCCTGCCACTCATCGCCGTTGGCGGCATCGCCAGCCAGCGCCACGGCGCCGGTCTCTTCCGCCAGCGCTTGCAAAGGAGTGAGACGGCGACCGGTAATGAACACCGTCTCGCCCGCCGCCGCCATCAGTCGTGCACAGGCGGCGCCAATCCCGGTGCCGCCGCCGGTAATCACTACCACTCTACTCATTGTTTCTCTCCCGGAACGCCTGCTTTGTACCTTAGAAAGGGGATGCGCTCCCGGCTATCGCCCGAAAGAACGAGCGCCGGATGAATCAATCGTGCTGCGGCGCCGGTATCGCCTGCGGCGCGGCAACGGGTTTCATGGTCTGCGGATCCACCGCGAGGTAGCGGCCGGTTTTCGCGTCGATGCCGACATAGTCGATGGCTTTGCCATCGGCGTGAACCACCATGGTGCGTCCGGCAAACGCCGCGTAATCCTGACTCATGGTCTGCACCCGCTGTGGATATTGCGTGGCGAGATCATGGGTTTCCAGCGGGTCCTGCTTAAGATTGAACAGTCCCCACGGCGCGTCCCCCGCCTGCGGGAAGGTTTTTACCAGCCGCCGCAGCTTCCAGTCGCCGTCAATCCAGGCCGCCTGGTTATGCAGCTCGACGCCGTAGCGGGAGCGCGGCGGCTGTAAGGTTTCGCCGGTCAGATAGCGTTTAAAGCTGACGCCGACCATCGGCAGGACCGGTTTTTTCGCCAGCGCTTTGGTGGCATCGATACCGGCGAACTCATAGAGGGTGGGCGCGACGTCATACACCGCCATGGTGGTGGCGTCGATTTTGCCGCTATGGACAATTCCGGGCCCGGCAATCATAAAGTCGGTATTGATGCCGCCCTGGCCGCTGGTGGTTTTATGGTAGCGCGCGTACGGGGCGTTGCTGACGTTCGCCCAGTGCGGGCCGTAGGAGACGAACGAACCTTTGCGGCCAATATTCTCGTAGCGATTGTCGAACTGCTGCCAGAACGTGGGTTCGGATTCGTAGTAAAAGCCTTCTGCCGGGTTGGCGCCGTTATCGGTTAAAAAGATCAGCAGGGTATTTTTATCACGCCCGGTTTGCTTCAACGTTTCCATCACCGTACCGATCTGCGCATCCATGTTGGCGATCATCGCGGCGTATACCTGCATCACTTTCGCGGTGTATTTTTGCTGCTCCGGCGTCAACGCCGCCCACTCTTTATCGAGATCCAACCCAGGGAGCGGCGTGTCGTCATGGAGGATCCCTGACGCCTTCAGGCGGGCAATTCGCTGGCGATAAACCTCGCCATAACCTTGCTCGTACTGACCTTTAAAACGGGCAATCCATTCATCCGGCGCCTGCAGCGGGTCGTGGGGGGCGGTAAAGGCCAGCCAGGCAAAAACCGGCTGTTGCGGCGGTGTTTCTTTGATCCACTGGTTCATCTGGGCGGCGTAGGCCTCGCTGGAGTAAAAGTCGGCGGGGAGCGAAACCCGCTGGCCGTCGCGGATGTAGTAGGTGTGGAAGGCTTCGACGGTACCCAGCGGTATCGCATCGTCAAAATGGCTGGTGCCGCCGCCCATAAAGGCGAACGAGTGGCGAAAGCCGCGATCCTTTGGCGTGGCCCCGGGCACAAAGCCGAGGTGCCATTTCCCGGTCATCAGCGTGTTATAGCCGGCATCTTTAAATCGTTCGGCCATAGTGGTGACGCGATCGGTGAGGCGCAGTTCATACCCCTCTTTGCCAAGGGTACTGTCATACCACCACATTCCGCCCATGCCGGCCTGCTGGTTAGTATTCCCGGTCAACAGCATCGAACGGGCAGGGGCTGACATCGGCGACGTGTAGTACTGGCTCATGCGCACGCCCTGCTCGGCCATCGCCTGCAGGTTAGGCGTCGGGATTTCGCCGCCGAAGGGGCTGATATCGGAATACCCCATATCGTCGGCGATAATCACGATGATGTTGGGGCGCTCGGTTTGCGCGCTGTGCGCTGCGCCGGAGAGGATCATGCTCAGCGCGGCGGCCACTGTTTTTTTATTCACTACCGGGTCTCCTGTTCAGGCTCGGGGATGCATCGCGCCCGAAGATGAAGGCGGCGCGACCATGGAAAAATATCGGTTAGCGCGTCGCCCGGCTGTCGATAAAGCGGGCGCGCCAGGCGCGCAGCCCCTTCAGATCGCGGGAGTAGGGGCGCAGCGGAGCAAGAATTTCGCTAAAAAAATGGAAGTAGCCAGCGCACAGCCGGTTGTAGCCCGCGTCGTTAAGATGGGCCGGACAGCCGCCCTGGCAGACGATTTTTACCGCGCACTGCTGGCACTCCCGGCGTCGGCTTTTTTCGCGGCCGAAGGGCAGACGGGTCGCGCTATCCACCGCCTGAGCCAGCGGACGGTCGTCGAGCTGGCCGAGATGATGCCGGTCGTTAATCAGGTGATCGCAGGCGTAGAGCCGGCCGTCGGGCTCCATCACCAGGTTGCTGCCGCAGCGGGCGGCATGGACGCAGGTGGCGCTGGTGTGGGTAAAATATTGCCCCCACGCCTGCTCAATATTCATCACAAAAACCCGCCCGATATCGCCGCGTTTACGCCACTGGCGCCAGATAGCGACCATAAAGCGCCCCCAGTTATCGGCGCTGAGCCGATAGCCCTGCGCCAGGGCATCGCCCTCGCTCATCAGCGGCTGAAACTGCAGGTAGCGGGCGCCAAGGCTCACGACGTGGTCGTAAACAGAAGCGGCGTGCCGGGTCATCTCGTCGTGGACCACCACCAGTAAATTAAATTCCACCTGATGCCGGTGCAGCAGGGCGATGCCGCGCAGCGCCGCCGGGTAGCTGGCCTGGCCGCGTTTATCCGGACGGTGGTGGTTTTGCAGCGTTTCACTGCCTTCCAGACTGACGCCGACCGTGAAATGATGTTCACGGAACAGGCGGCACCACGCATCGTTGATGAGCGTGGCGTTGGTTTGCAGGCTGTTGCTGATGGTGACGCCCGCGGGGGCATAGCGCTGCTGCAGCGCCAGCGCCTTCTGATAAAAGCGCAGTCCGGCCAGCAGCGGTTCGCCGCCTTGCCAGACGAAATTAATCTCCCGGGCGCCGGCGGGCTGGGCGGCAATATAGCGGCGGATAAACGACTCCAGCGTCGCATCGTCCATTTTCCGCACCGGGGTCTCGCCCTGCGGGTAATAACAGTAGCGGCAGGCGAGGTTGCAGGCCGGGCCAATGGGTTTGATCAAAAGATGAAAGGGCACCGTTGCCCGGGGCTCCATAGCCAGCGGAATTTGCTGCTGGCGTAATGCGGCGATATTCAGCATCGTTTTGATCCTGTCCGGTGAGGTTATTTTATTGGCCATTCTGGCGCGAGGCCGTACTCGGTCCCCGGTTATTTCTTTCTGCCTGCGGCCCTGTTTGGGCAGCAGAAAAACCTGCGCTTCCCTGCAAAGTTAAGCGCCTGATGAAAATGACCTGAGTGATATTTATCAGGTATAGAGGAGTCGTTTAAAAAGACACTCGTTCTAAAGGACGAGATTGGCGCTGAAAAGCGTGAGAATGTGAACCGTGCGACGCCCGCGAATAAAGTTAATAACTTTTGTTTATGTTTTAATGTTATGTCGATAACCCAACGATATGTGGAATAATAATACCTTAAATAACAATGCATTAAATAAATTTTTGCAACCAATATCACATTGTTAATATGTTAATGATTGTGTTACTTAAATGTGAAATGTATGCTTCCTGTATCGTTGGTCATCCGCGTTTCACGCACTTTCACCTCGACGGGAGGGGATCATGTCTGCTTTATTAAAAGCCAGTCGTAATGATGCGATAATTGCCCGTTGTTTACAGACTATTTCACAGTTAATTCCACTGTCGTCGGCGGTGTTTTATCGGGTTAATCATCGTTTAAAACCAGAACACTATATTTTGCATAATATTTCTGCGAATACGCACCAGCAATATCTGGAGTGTTTTCAGCCGTTAGATCCGCTGCTGCCGTCCCGCTTTAGCCATCAGGCGATTACCATGGCGGCGATGACGCCAGGCGTCTGTGACCGTAACCGTCATTACTATCATGAGTTTATGTTGCCGAATAATGTTCGCGACATGACGGAGGTCTTTATTCGCCGCGACCGACGGATTATTGCCGGCATCTCCTTAATGCGCGACGTCGCTTTCTCCAGCGAAGAGCGTCTGCGCGCCTAGGCGGTGCTGCCGCTGGTGGAGCTGGCAATCCACGATTGTCTCCGGGAAGAGGATGACCTGCCGGCGATGCTGACGGCGAAAGAGCGTGAAATTGTGGGCATGGTCCGTGAAGGGGCCAGTAATAAGCTAATTGCCCGTCAGCTGGATATTTCTCTCTCCACGGTGAAAACCCACTTACGCAATATTTTTGCCAAGACCGAAGTGGTCAATCGTACCGAGCTCGTTTCCCGAACCTGGATGCCATCCGCTCAGCGCACGCTGCATCTGTAATCTGACTCATCGCATCCCGCGCGCGCCGCCGACCGCGGCGTTTTCCTGATGCCTGACGGTATCACTCCCTGGACTGCTGCCCGGGGGGAGACTTTTTTGACTGGAGCATGCACCACGATGTCGAGTATGCCTGTTGCTGAAAAGCCTTTATCCCAGCCGTCAGGGCTGGTTTTTACCGCCCGCCTGCTGGCGGCCATCGTCATTTTCGCTGCCGTTGCGCCGGGGATTCTGATGACCGCGCCAGCGGTCGCGGCGCAGCTGGCCAGCGAATGGCAGCTGACGCCGGCGGAGATTGGCTATCTTTTCTCCGCTGAACTCGGCGCCATGAGCCTGGCGACGCTGCCGGCATGGTGGTGGATGAGTCGTCTGAACTGGCGCCGCGTGGCCCTGTGCGCCTGCGCGGTATTTCTCGTCGCCAATCTTGTTTCGGCGGCGGTCAGTCAGTACGAAACGCTGCTGATCGCCCGCTTCATCGCCTCGCTGGCGGGGGGCACCCTGATGATTCTGTGTATCAGCTGTGCGGCCGGGACGGCCAATCCTTCCCGGGTGTATGCCTTCTGGGTACTGGGACAGCTGCTGCTGGGAATGGTGGGACTGCTGGTGTTACCCGCGCTGTTTGCCAGCTTTGGCCTGAAGGTGGTGTACCTGATCCTCGCCGCTATCATGCTCTGCTGCCTGCCGCTGGTCCCGGCTTTTCCCCAACGTTTTCAGCCGATGTCCGCCTCCCGCCTGCGGCCGTCGGTCGCCCCGCTGCGTAAGCTATTAGCCGTGCTGGCGGTGCTGACGTTTTATATCAGCCTCAGCGCGGTGTGGACCTTTATCGGCACCATCGGCAGCGCGGCGGGATTGACCGCCGCGCAAATTGGTATGGTGCTGGCGGCCGCGACGGTATTCGGCATTATCGGCGCGGGCGGGGCGGCTTTGCGCGGCACGCGGCGTCCGGACCGGATAGCGGTCTGGCTGGGCTACGGTCTGCTGATCCTCAGCATAGTGCTGCTGGTCAGCCATCCGCTGCTAGTGCGCTTCGCGCTGGCCGCGCTGCTGTTCAAATTCACCTGGACCTTTGTTCTGCCTTTTATTCTCGCGCGCGTTGCCGGGCTGGATAACAACGGTCGCCTGATGAACAGCATCAATCTGGTGATTGGCGGCGGAATGGCGGCCGGTCCGGCGCTGGCCGGGGCGCTGTTACAACGTTTTTCCAGCGCCGATGCGCTGCTTGCGGCGGCAGGCGGCTGCGCGCTGATCTCAGCAGGATTAATTCTGGCGGCATCGTCCGCCGGAAAGAGTGAGCCAACGGGAGGATAGAGTGAAAAGAAAAACCGGTTTCTTCTTTGATGAACGTTGTTTCTGGCACAGTACCGGCCTGCATGCGGTGACGCTACCGGTCGGTGGCTGGGTACAGCCTCCGGCAGGGGGGGGCCATGCGGAATCGCCGGAAACCAAACGTCGGATGAAAAACCTGATGGATGTCGCGGGGCTGACTTCGCAGCTTCAGCTACGCGGCGGCGCGGCCGCCAGCGAGGAGGATCTGCGCCGCATTCACCCGGCCCATTATCTGGAGCGCTTTAAGGCGATCAGCGATAGCGGCGGCGGTCTGCTGGGCAAAGAGGCGCCGCTGGGACCGGGCAGCTATGAAATCGCCTGCCTTTCTGCCGGACTGGCCTGTGCCGCGGTAGAGGCGGTGCTGAGCGGCGAGCTGGATAATGCCTACTCTCTGTCGCGGCCGCCGGGTCACCACTGCCTGCCGGATCAATCGATGGGCTTCTGTTTTCTTGCCAACATTCCCATTGCCGTGGAGCGGGCGAAGGCGCGGTTCGGGCTGGGTAAAGTGGCGATCCTCGACTGGGATGTGCACCACGGTAACGGTACGCAACATATCTATCTGCATCGTGACGATGTGCTGACTATCTCGCTGCACCAGGACGGCTGTTTTCCGCCAGGCTATGCCGGAGAGGAAGATCGCGGCACCGGCGCCGGCGAAGGTTACAACATCAATGTTCCGCTGATGGCCGGCGCGGGGGACGACGGCTGGCGCTATGCGCTGGAAACGATCGTTCTGCCGGCGCTGGCGCGCTTTGAACCGGAGCTGATTATCGTCGCCTGCGGTTACGATGCCAACGCGATGGATCCGCTGGCGCGAATGCTGCTCCACAGCGATAGTTTCCGCGCCATGACCGAACGGGTGCAGGAGGCCGCCGATCGCCTGTGCGGCGGTAAGCTGGTGCTGGTTCATGAAGGGGGCTATGCCGAATCCTATGTACCGTTCTGCGGGCTGGCGGTGATGGAGGCGTTGAGCGGCGTGAAAACCGAGGTTGAGGATCCGCTGCTGGCGTTTATTCAGCAACAGCAACCGCGTGAAGCCTTTACCCGCTTTCAGCGCCAGGCGATTGATGAACTGGCGCTCCGGTTTGGGCTGAAGTAATGTCCGTTCGCTTCTCCGCTATGAAGGCGGAGAAGCGCTCTCCTGTGCGGTGCTCTTTTTCACTGTCTCTTTGATGTCACTTCTCTGTCGCCGTCTGCGCCATCCACTGACCGATCGCCTGATGCAGCATATTCATAACGCTCAACAGCAGCATCCGCTGGTGTTTTTCGAGGCGCAGATAGCGGCGCAGCGGCGGCATTTTGCAGACCACTTCGCTGGCGGCCCACGGCTCAATGCAGCAGCGCCAGCGCTGGTTATCGATGGTTAAGGAGAAGCGGCGGTAGTCCAGTTCGCTCAATGTCTGCTGTAAACGCGGAAAACGGTTGAGGTAATGAGCGAGGTCGGCGGCCGGTTTTGCCGCCCGAAAGGTCACCGGCTGGCGTTTAAGCCAGCCGGATTGATGGGCGCGAATTCTCCCCTGAGCGGGCCGGGTGACCGGCCCCTCGACGACAAATTCGCAGCTGTGAATGCTGGCCATAAACAGCCGTTTCTGGCGAACGCTGAAGGTGACATCGGTGGTGGCGTTCAGGTGCAGCACCGCGCTGCGCTCGCTGAGCTTTTCGCTATCCCAGCCGGCCAGATCGCGCTGCACCGCATTCATCAGCGGCGTACTAAATGAGGGGACGGAGGGCATCTGGCGTCATCTCCCCTTGGTTCTGTTTCTCATAGTTGCCAATCGCGCGTTCCACCACCTCTTCAACCGGCACCGGACGGAACGGGTTGACCCGCTGGACGCACACCGTCCAGAAAAGGGCATAGGCGGCGGTCAGGCCGAGCATGATGCCGAATGGCACCAGCACTTCGCGGCTGTCCATCCCCGGCGGGGTGATATTGATGATGGCGATAATAATCCCGACGCTGGAGATAATCTGCGGCAGCGGGAACCATGGCGAGCGGTAGGCGCGGGGCAGATCCGGACGACGAATACGCAGCAGTACCACCGAGAGGGTCACCAGCAGATAGGCGACGCCCCAGGCGCAGACGGCGGCGAGGATCAGCGGCACGATACGATCGATATTGCCGTTCAGATACCAGGCGTGCAGGCAGGGAATCGCCACGCCAATGGCAATGGCGATAACCGGCGTCTTGAAGCGAGGGTGCAGCCAGGTCAGGAAGCGCGGGAGCGCGCCATCCAGCGCCATGCCGTAGATAATCCGCGGTACGGCGGCCATCAGAGTATTAATGGTTGCGCAGCCCGCCAGCAGCAGGCCGACGCCCAGCCAGTACTGTCCCGCGTGACCCATCACCCGTTCAGCGAAGGCCGGAATAGCCATCGGCGTATCCAGCAGATGGACGTTGTTGGCCGCGTCCAGCATCACGTTCTCGACCTGACGGTTAATGGCCGCGCCATAGATAAACATGCAGCTTGCGACGCCCAGCAGGCCGAGCGCCATCGCGCGAGGAATGGTCCGGTGCGCTTGTTTAATTTCCGGGGCCATGGGGGTCACCAGTTCACAGCCGACGAACATAAACATCGCCATGCCGATATAGCCGAACAGACCTGAAAGATCGCTGACATTCAGCGGCGTGCCGAACCAGCCGGAGAGATGGGTCACCGGCGCCATAAAAATCCCGCACAGGCCGAAGATGGTCAGCGTGCTCCACATCCCGAAGGTCAGTACGACTTCGACCTTTCCGAAGATCTCGACGCCAATGGCGTTCAGCAGGCCGAACACCACCACCATCCCGACGCCGACCATCCAGGTATTCTGGTGGGCGGCCATCTGGCTGCTGATGGACTCAAAGTTCACCAGCGCCATCACCCCGGCCAGGATGGTTTCCGCGGTGCCGGCAAAAATATGCACGATCAGATAGGCGCACAGCGCGCCGGTAATGGCGAAAAAGCGCCCCATCCCGCAGGCGATATAGTCATATACCGAGCCGGTAGTGGGGATCAGCGTCGCCGCTTCGGCAAAGGTGGTGACCTGTGCCTGCATCATGATAAACGCCAGCAGTACCGCCAGCGCGAAGGTATCGCCGCCCATGCCAAAACCGCTGGTCACGGTCAGGATCACCGGGCTGGCCATAATCAGTCCGACGGAGCTGGCGAGGGTAGTTGGAAAGCCGACGACGCCGCGTTCGAGATGGCCGGCGAGTCTTTTACTGAACATAGTCAACCTCTGCACAAGATAGGTAAGGGCAGGGAGTGGCTGGAAGTGAATAGCCATTCCGGATAGTCATAATTTAGGTTGGCATCCGGCTCAATGAATATCGTCCTGAAGGTGGAGAACGGCGGTTGAATCTGTGACCAGGTGCATGAATACAATCCCCGCCGCCGGGCACCGGGGATTGTCTGCGTGGGTTAGCGGCTTTCGACGTTCGCCAGGTAGTGTTTGACGAAGCGTGGGGTGAGGATTTTCCACTCCACTTCGGTGCCCTGCTTGACGAACCAACTGTCGCCCGGCGCGAAGCGCTGCGGCTCGCCGCCCGACACGGTCAGCTCAACTTCGCCTTCCAGCACGGTGGCGTGTTCGGTAAACGGGTAGGTCATGGTGAAACTCCCCTGCGTGGATGAAAACAGACCGCAGGTAAAGGCGTCCTGCGGTTCGCCGTAAACCATAGCCCCCGCCACCTGCGGATCGCCTTCGGTCGGCGTTGCCCCCAGCAGGCTGACGCTGCCGATAGGCTGCAGTTCAGGAACCGGTTGATCGAGTTTAAATGCTTGCATGATGTTCTCCTGGTTAACTCCGGCCTTTCCAGTAACCGGCGGTTTGATGCATGAGTTTTCCGGCGCTGACCAGCAGCAGACGCAGGCTGTCACGACCGTGGATTGTTGCGTGAGGAATACTGCTCATCAGGCGGTAACGATCTGAGCCGCCGTTAATTCCTTCGGCGAGAATTTTGCACACGATATGCGAGGGGGTGACGCCAAACCCGGAATAACCCTGAACGTAGAAAACGTTATTGTGGTCGCGCAGAGTACCGATTTGCGGGAACAGGTTCGCGCTACAGGCCATCGGGCCGCCCCAGGCGAAGTCGATTTTGACATCCTTAAGATAGGGGAACACTTCCGCCAGCAGCGTACGATTCCAGGCGGCAAAATCGTTCGGCGTATATTCAAGGTAGCGCGTGGCGCTGCCGAACAGCAGGCGGTTTTCCCGCGTAATACGGTAGTAGTTGATGACCGGGCGAATATCGCTGAAGGCGCCGCGCAGCGGGCTGATGCGTTCGATCAGCTCATCGGAAAGGGGTTCCGTTGAGACCTGATAAGAGTAGGTGACCAGCGTCTTGTTATAGATCTCCGGCTCCAGATTATTGAGGAAGCTGTCGCAGGCCCACAGCAGTTTAGCCGCCTTCACGCTGCCCATCGCCGTGCGAACCCGCACCTCTTTGCCATAATTCACCTCAACGACCGGAGAGGATTCGAAAATTTTCACCCCTAATGAATGCGCCGCTTTTGCCGAGCCCAGCAGCATATTCAGGGAGTGGATCTGTCCGCCGCCCATATGCTTGAGCGCGCCGCAGTAGACGTCGGAGCCGACAATTTGCTGCACATCGCTGCCGGTATAGAGCGCGATATCCTCATCCGGAGTGGCGGCCTTAAACTCTTTTTCCCACTGGCGCAGGGTCTTCAACTGACGCTGGTTATAGGCCAGATAACCGTAGCCCGGAACAAAGTCGGCATCGATATTGTATTTCTTAATCCGTTCGCGAATGATGCCTGCGCCAAGGTTCGAGATTTTAAACAGCGTCTCCAGCCCCTCTTTGCCCACGTGTTTTTTCACCGCTTCGATATCGTGACCAATGCCGGCCATGACCTGGCCGCCGTTGCGACCGGTGCCGCCGTAGCCTAAATGACGGGCTTCGAGTACGACCACGTTGGTGATGCCCTGTTCGGCCAGTTCCAGCGCAGTGTTGATACCGGAAAAGCCGCCGCCGATGATCACCACGTCGGCGGCAATATCATCCTGCAGCGCCGGAAAATGCAGCTGATATTTTTTGGTGGCGCCGTAGTAGTTCAGCGCATCGATTTTGATATTCATAGCGTTACCCTGTCTGTCTCGCCTGGCTAAGACCCCCATCACAGCACGGCGGCGGGGCGCTGAATATCGTCCGAAAGAATGACGTTCTTTAGAACGATAGGCAGCCTGTTTCCGGCGTGATGTGATGAGGAACATTTCCTGAAAAAACGGATGCCACCGATGAGCGACGTGACCTTACTTGCTGAAGTAGCAGCTTTTTTACGCCAACCGCACGGGCAGTTTATTGCCGGAGAGGCTGTGCCCGGCAACGGACCGACGCTGGCGGTGATAAACCCCGCCACTGGCAAAGCGATTGCCGGGGTGACGGCGGCGGATGTCGGGCAGGCGGATTTGGCGATGGCCAGCGCCAGCCAGGCGTTTGATGGCTGGCGCGCGATGCCGACACTGCAGCGCGGCACGCTGCTGCTCAGGCTGGCCGATCTTCTGGCCAGCCACCGTGAGGAGCTGGCGCAGCTGGAGAGCCTGTGCTCCGGGAAAACCATCGGCCTGGCGCGAATGCTTGAGCTGGATCAGTCGGTGGCGTTCCTGCGCTACTTTGCCGGCTGGGCGGGCAAGGTCACCGGCGAAACGCTGGATGTCTCGCTCCCGTCGATGGCGGGAGAGCAGTACACGGCCTTTACCCGTCGTCAGCCGGTTGGCGTGGTGGTCGGGATCGTGCCGTGGAACTTTTCGATAATGATCGCCATCTGGAAGCTGGCGGCGGCGCTGGTGTGCGGCTGTACCATCGTGATTAAGCCGAGCGAGTATACGCCGCTGACGCTGCTGCGGGTTGCTGAGCTGGCGAAAGAGGCGGGGATCCCGGACGGGGTGATTAACGTGGTGAACGGCGCGGGCGGTGAAATCGCCCAGCGCCTGATTGCCCACCCGGCCTGCGCGAAGGTCAGCTTCACCGGTTCGGTGGCGACCGGCGAGAAAGTCCAGCAGGCGGCGACCGGCGCCGGAAAACGCGTCACCCTCGAACTGGGGGGCAAAAACGCCGCGCTGTTTCTCGACGATCTCACCCCCGAGGCGATGACGGACGGCATTATTGAAGCGGGCTATCTGAATCAGGGGCAAATTTGCGCCGCCGCCGAGCGTTTTTATCTGCCGCAGGGCAAGCTGGATGCGGTGCTGGAAATACTGAAGCAGCGCCTGTCTGCGCTGCGCCCCGGCTCACCGCTGGATGAGCAGACGCTGATGGGGCCGCTGGCCAATCGGGCGCAGTTTGAGAAAGTGCTGCAGCTGATTGAGAAAGCGCGGGAAGAGGGCGACACCATTGTCTGCGGCGGCGAAGCGCTGCCCGGCGACGGCTATTTTGTCTTACCGACGGCGGTGAAGGTCCGGAGCGAAAACAGCACGCTGATGCAGGAAGAGACCTTCGGTCCGGTATGCAGTTTTATTGGCTACCAAAGCGAAGAGGAGGCGCTGTCCCGCATTAACGCTTCGCCGTTTGGCCTGGCCGCCAGCGTCTGGTCGGAGAATATCCGCAAGGCGCTGCGCTATTCCGACGCGATTAACGCCGGAATTGTCTGGGTGAATATGCACACATTCCTCGACCCGGCGGTGCCGTTTGGCGGCATGAAAGGGTCGGGGATTGGCCGCGAGTTCGGCAGCGCCTTTATCGATGATTACACCGAACTAAAATCGGTGATGGTGCGCTATTAATCTGCCGTCACCGGCCGCTATTGTTCTGCGATGAGCGTATATCGGGCCGTGCGATTGGCAGGCGGCGGCCCGCTTCTTCCCCTTACCCCGCACGGTCAGCGCGCGGGGTCTGTTGTTCTCTCCCCCCGCTCGTGAGAGACGCTCCCCCACATAAGAATGCCTTGTTTTCAGCAGATTATCGCTTTTGCGCGGGTAGGTCGTGATTAGACTTGCACGCTATAAGATAATGAGTATAGTTCTCATTCTTCTTTTTGTTTGCGGGCTAAGAATGGACTAACCTGCGCCAGTGAGTCGCTCACAAGGAAACAGCGAAGGCGTAGGGTGGGGTTCAGACTTGCTATGCCGGAACAACATAATATCGGCGCAGAGCTACCACCGGTTTATTGATTTTGTTAAGGATTTCAATGATGAAATACACCATTCCGGTATTAGCTCTGGTCATTTCTGCCGTCTTAAGCGGCTGCGCCACCCCCCCTTCCACGAGGGTAACCCCGCCGGTCGCCGAGAAAAACGCCGTTACCGTCATACAGCCGCTCAAACGTGAACTGGCTGAGGGGCTGTACGAAATGGCGCTCAGCCCGCAGGGCGATGCGTTGTACGTGGCCAGCGCCGAAGGGTTTAAAGATGTGCAGGGCGGCGCTGTCTACAGGCTTGACCCGAAAACGCTGAAAACCATCGGCCTGAGCCATACCGACCTGAAAAACTTTGCCGTACAGATGACGCCGGACGGCAAAACGCTGTTCGTTACTCATTCGCTGGACGGCGGCATCAGCGCCATCGACACCGCGACCGGGAAGGTCAAAAAACGCCTGCTGTTTAGCGAGCGTAATGAGAAAGGGATGCCCTACGGCGCGCGCCAGATCCTGCTGCTGGACAATACCCTGTACGTCGGCGCCGTCGCCGACCCGGCGCAAATCTGGGTCGTTGACGCGACCACGCTGAAGCTGAAAACGCGGATTAAAAATACCGGCAAGTGGATGACTGGCCTGCACTATTCCACGCAAACCGGCCGCCTGTACGCCGCCAACGGCAGCGGCGAGATCCTGGTGATTAATCCGCGCAGCAACCGGATTGAACAACGCTGGAAACCGCTGGGCGACAAACCGGCTCTGCTGCTGAACATCGCCGAAGACAGCGAGACCGGGCGCCTGTTTGTGACCGATAACTCGAAGGCGAAAACCACCCTGGTGCTGGATATTCACAGCGGCAAAGTGATTAAGCAGCTGGAGGTGGGTGACTCTTTGGCGGTGCTGTTCAACCCGAAACGCAATGAAATTTATATCTCCCAGCGTGAATCCGGCAAGGTTATCAGCCTCGATGGCACCACTTATGCGCTGAAAAAACAGTGGGATATCCCTGCGAATCCAAACAGCCTGCTGCTCGATGCCGAGGGGCAGACGCTGTTTGTGACCGTTAAACAACCGTTCAACAAAGATCACTCCACCAAAGGTCCGGACAGCGTTGTCCGCATCGACCTGAACGCGCAATAAAAAATTCTGGCCCGGCAGCGGGCCATTTGTTTCATTTATCTTCATCACGGACTCATTATGCACATCACGTCTTCCCCATTCCCGCTGCGCAAAACGCTGCTGGCGTTAACCATTGGCACCATTACCCATAGCGCTGCGGCAGCAGACAACACCGCGGATAGCCCCAAAAACGAAGAGGTTATGCTCGTTCAGGCGACCGAAGGCAGCGATTTTAAAGCCGGCGGCGACCTGGTGGTACCGGCCTTCCTTGACGGACAAATTGCCCACGGCGGCCGTATTGGTATGCTTGGCGAACAAAAAGCGATGGACGTGCCGTTTAACGTTATCGGCTATACCTCGAAACTGATTCAGGATCAGCAGGCGCAAACTATCGCCGACGTGGTCAGTAATGACGCCGGCGTTCAGGCGGTGCAGGGCTACGGTAACTTTGCCGAAACCTATCGCATTCGCGGGTTTAAGCTGGATGGCGATGATATGACCATGGGCGGTCTGGCGGGCGTGGTGCCGCGTCAGGTGATGGATACCCAGATGCTGGAGCGCGTTGAAGTCTTCAAAGGGGCTAACGGTCTGCTCAATGGCGTCGCCAGCAGCGGCGTCGGCGGGATGATCAACCTCGAACCGAAACGTGCGGATGATATACCGACCACCCGCGTTGGCGTGGACTATACCGCCGATTCTCAGGTCGGCGGCAGCCTCGACCTTGGTCGTCGCTTTGGCGAGGATAATCAGTTTGGCGCCCGGGTGAACCTGGTTCACCGCGAAGGTGAGGGGGCGGTTGATAATGACAAGCGCCGCACGACGCTGGCGTCGCTGGGGCTGGATTATCGCGGCGACCGTTTCCGCTCCTCTCTTGATTTCGGCTATCAGAAAAAGACGTTCCATGGCGGAACGATGGGAATCAATATCAGCGGCATCGATTTTGTTCCTGCGCTGCCGGGTAACAGCAAAAACTACAGCCAGAAGTGGGGCTATAGCGATATCGAAAGCGAATTCGGTATGGCCAAAGCCGAGTATGACCTGACCAACAGCTGGACGCTGTACAGCGCCCTCGGCGGCCAGCACTCGCATGAAACCGGCACCTACAGCGCGCCGAAGCTGGTTGACGAGAACGGCGATGCGACCGTCGGGCGTCTGGATACCAACCGCATCATCGACTCGATCAGCGGAATGGGCGGTGTGCGGGGTAATTTCAACACCGGTGTTATCTCTCATCAGGTCAACGTCGGCTATGCCGCCCAGGTCAGAACCGATGCCACCGCGTGGCGTATGTCGGCGAAAAACCCGACCACCAATATCTATGACAACCATGATGTGGCGATGCCGAATAACGCTTATTTTGGCGGCAACTACTTCGACCCGCTCACCACCTCACGCAGCCGTACCCAGGGCTGGCTGCTGAGCGACACGCTAGGTTTCTTTGATAACAGCCTTCTGCTTACCGCCGCCGCGCGTCATCAGAAAGTGGTGGTGCGTAACTACAGTAATCAAACCGGTCTGGAAGATACCTCTTCCCGCTATACCCAGAGCCGCTGGACGCCGACGGTCGGCCTGGTCTACAAGCCGTGGGAGACGCTGTCGCTGTATGCCAACCACACCGAGGCGCTGCAGCCGGGGAGCGTGGCGCCGAATACCGCGACAAATGCCGGGCAGAGTACCGGGATCGCTCATTCGAAACAGGATGAGGTGGGGGTGAAAATTGATTATGGCACCCTGGGGGGGTCGCTGGCGCTGTTTGAAATTAAAAAGCCTAACGCCATCTCCGATGCTAACGGCTACTACGGTCTGGATGGCGAGCAGCGTAACCGCGGTGCCGAACTGAACGTCTTCGGCGAGCCGACGCTGGGCCTGCGCCTGAACGGCAGCGTGCAGTGGCTGGATCCGAAGCAAACCAAAACGGCGCAGGGTATCAACGAGGGTAAAGATGCCATCGGCGTTTCTCGCTTCTACGCGGTGTTAGGTGCGGAGTATGATATCAAGCCGGTTGACGGGCTGACGGCCACCGCGCGGGTGAACCACACCGGTTCACAGTATGCCGACGCGGCGAACAGCAAAAAGCTCGACAGCTATACGACCCTCGATTTGGGCGTACGCTACCGTCTGGCGCTGAATCAGAATCAAAACCAGATGGTCCTGCGTGCCGGGGTGGATAACGTGACCAATGAGAACTACTGGTCAGGTATTGATGATACCGGCACCTATCTGTTCCAGGGGCAGCCTCGTACCGTTAAGGTATCGATGAGCTACGATTTCTGATGGTAAAATCCGGGGCGGGCCAACGCCGCTCGCCCCTTCTGTTTATCCCTTTTTCGCCGCCCGTCGCCATCCATTGCCGCGCAATCAACGCATCTGCAGCTTGAAGTCGGGCGAGCAGAAGTGTTAAAAGGTGCCCCTTCATAAAAACTCACAGGGGAAAGACGTGAAAGACGCGTCAACGCAGTCAGATGCCACAGCGGAGAGCGGCCCGACGCTTCATCGCGGTTTACAGAACCGACATATTCAGCTCATTGCCCTCGGCGGCGCTATCGGTACCGGTCTGTTTCTCGGTATCGGACCGGCGATTCAGATGGCCGGCCCGGCGGTCCTGATCGGCTATGCCGTCGCCGGGATCGTCGCTTTTCTGATCATGCGCCAGCTTGGCGAAATGGTGGTCGAAGAGCCCGTCTCCGGCTCCTTTGCCCACTTCGCATATAAATACTGGGGTCCGTTTGCCGGTTTTCTCTCCGGCTGGAACTACTGGGTGATGTTTGTGCTGGTGGGGATGGCTGAGCTCACCGCCGCCGGTATCTATATGCAGTACTGGCTTCCGGATGTGCCGACCTGGGTCTGGGCGGCGGCCTTCTTTGTCATCATCAATGCCGTTAACCTCGTTAACGTTCGCCTGTATGGCGAGGCGGAGTTCTGGTTTGCCTTAATTAAAGTGCTGGCGATTATCGGCATGATTGGCTTTGGCCTGTGGATGCTGTTTGGCGGCCACGGCGGCAGCAAAGCCGGATTTGATAACCTGTGGCGCCACGGTGGTTTCTTCGCCACCGGCTGGCATGGCCTGGTGATGTCCCTGGCGGTGATTATGTTCTCTTTCGGCGGTCTGGAGCTGATTGGTATTACCGCCGCCGAAGCGCAAAATCCGCAAAAGAGCATTCCGAAAGCGGTCAACCAGGTGGTGTACCGTATTCTGCTGTTTTATATCGGTTCGCTGGTGGTGCTGCTGGCGCTCTATCCGTGGGTGGAAATTAAGTCCGACAGCAGTCCGTTTGTGATGATTTTTCATAATCTTGACAGTAATGTCGTAGCCTCTGCGCTGAATTTCGTCATTCTGGTGGCATCGCTGTCGGTCTACAACAGCGGCGTTTACTCCAACAGCCGCATGCTGTTCGGTCTGTCGGTCCAGGGCAATGCGCCGAAGTTTCTGGCCCGCGTCAGCAAACGCGGCGTGCCGGTCAATTCGCTGATCCTCTCCGGGGTCATTACCTCGCTGGTGGTGCTGCTGAACTATCTGCTGCCGCAGAAAGCGCTGGGTCTGCTGATGGCGCTGGTGGTGGCAACGCTGCTGCTGAACTGGATAATGATCTGCATGGCGCACCTCAAGTTCCGCGCGGCCCAGCGTCGAAAAGGGCGGGAGCCGAAGTTCAAAGCGCTGCTGGCGCCGGGCGGCAACTACCTCTGTATTGCCTTCCTCGCGCTGATTCTGGTGCTGATGTGCACCATCGACGGCATGCGCCTGTCGGCCATTCTGCTGCCGGTATGGATCCTGTTCCTGTTTATGGTCTTTAAGCTGCTGCGCCGTCCGGCGTAATGCCTCCTTGCCCCGGCGTTCGCCGGGGCGATCTGCCTATTATTGTGATCGTCTTCGCGCTTAGCGTATTTTGCGCAGGATCTTCTTTTTGTAATCGATTACTTTCCATCTGGTGACGTTTTGTAATCGATTACTTTTTGAGGGCGGACAAAATGGTATCAACGACGGAAGGGCGTGAAAGCGTTGGCGTACAGCACCGGTTTCTGGTGCCGCGCCTGGCGTTAATGATGTTTATGCAGTTCTTTATCTGGGGAAGCTGGTCGGTGACCCTGGGGCTGGTGATGACGCGCTACGATATGGCGCTGCTGATTGGCGATGCGTTCTCTGCCGGGCCTATCGCCTCGATTTTATCGCCGTTTGTGCTGGGGATGCTGGTCGATCGCTTCTTTGCTTCGCAGAAAGTGATGGCGGTGATGCATCTGGCGGGGGCCGCGATCCTGTGGTTCGTTCCCCAGGCGCTGGTCGCGCACAATGGCGCGCTGCTTATCGGCCTGCTGTTTGGCTATACGCTGTGCTATATGCCGACGCTGGCGCTGACCAACAATATTGCTTTCCACAGCCTGAATAATGTCGATAAAACCTTCCCGGTGGTCCGCGTCTTTGGCACCATCGGCTGGATTATTGCCGGGATTTGTATTGGCGTGAGCGGAATTTCCGATACCACGGCTATCTTTAATCTGGCGGCGCTGTGTTCGGTCTTACTGGCCCTCTACAGCCTGACTTTGCCACATACGCCGGCAGCGGCGAAAGGCATTCCGCTGAAGTTTCGCGACCTGCTCTGCGCCGATGCGTTTGCGCTGCTCAAGACGCGCCATTTCTTTATTTTCTCACTCTGCGCCACGCTGATCTCGATTCCGCTGGGTACCTACTATGCTTACACCGCCTCCTATCTGGCGGATGCCGGCGTGGCGGATGTCAGCACCGCGATGTCATTTGGGCAGATGTCGGAAATCGCGTTTATGCTGGTGATCCCGCTGCTGTTTCGCCGCCTCGGGGTCAAGTACATGCTGCTGGTCGGGATGGCGGCGTGGTTTGTGCGCTATGCCTTCTTTGCCCTTGGGGTGAGTGAAGAGGGGCGCTTCCTGCTCTATCTCGGCATCCTGCTGCACGGCGTGTGCTACGACTTCTTTTTTGTTGTCGGCTTTATCTATACCGACCGCGTGGCGGGGGAGAAGGTCAAAGGTCAGGCGCAAAGCATGATCGTCATGTTCACCTACGGCATCGGGATGCTGCTGGGATCGCAAATTTCCGGCGCGCTGTATAACCAGCTGGTGGCCGGGCAGAGCGTGCCGCAGGCGTGGGTCACCTTCTGGTGGATCCCGGCGGTGGCCGCGGCGGTTATTGCGCTGATTTTCCTTTTCTCTTTCCAGTACCGTGAGAAAGAACAGCATTAACTATCAGGAGGGGGTATGAAAACGATGAAGGGACCGGGGATTTTTCTGGCACAGTTTATCGGCGCCCAGGCGCCGTTTAACACCCTGGACGGGATCGCCGCCTGGGCCGCCGGACTGGGCTATCAGGCGCTACAGATCCCGTGTAATCATCCGGCTATTTTTGATGTTGAACGGGCGGCGACGAGCCAGACCTACTGCGATGACATTCGCGGGCGGCTGGCGGAACATGGCCTGACCATCAGCGAGCTCTCAACCCATCTGGAAGGGCAACTGGTGGCGGTTCATCCGGCCTATGACCAAGCGTTCGACGCCTTTGCTCCCGCCGCGCTGCGCGGAAATCCGCAGGCGCGCCAGCAGTGGGCGGTGGAAAAAGTGCGCCAGGCGGCGGTGGCATCGGCGCGCTTAGGCCTGCAGGCCCATGCGACATTTTCCGGATCGCTGGCGTGGCCGCTGTTTTACCCCTGGCCGCCGCATAATCCGTCACGGATTGATGAGGCGTTTGATGAACTGGCGCGGCGCTGGCGTCCGCTCCTCGATCTCTACGATGAGCAGGGGATTGACCTTTGCTATGAAATTCATCCGGGTGAGGACCTGCACGATGGCGTGACCTTTGAACGCTTTCTGCAGCGGGTAGATAACCATCCGCGCTGCAATATGCTCTACGATCCCAGCCATTTGCACCTCCAGCAGATGGACTACCTGGCGTATATCGATATCTACCATTCGCGGATCAAAGCCTTTCATGTCAAAGATGCCGAGTTTCGTCGCGACGGCCGCAGCGGGGTATACGGGGGATATCAGCCCTGGCTGCAGCGGGCGGGGCGCTTTCGCTCGCCCGGGGATGGGCAAATTGATTTCAAGAGCATTTTCAGCAAGCTGACCGAATACGACTTTGACGGCTGGGCGGTGCTGGAGTGGGAGTGCTGCCTGAAGGAGGCGGAGGCCGGCGCGCGCGAGGGCAGCGAATTTATCCGCCGCCATATTATTCCCGTCTCCGAACGGGCGTTTGATGATTTTGCCAGCGGTCGCGAGGGGCAAGCATGATTCAGGTTGGCATTATTGGGACAGGATTTATTGGTCCGGCGCATATTGAAGCGCTGCGCCGGGTCGGCGACATCGAGGTGGTGGCGCTGTGCGACAGCAATCTGGCGCAGGCGCAGCAAAAAGCGCGGCAGCTCAATGTAGCGCAGGCTTATGGTCAGGTTGAGGCGCTGCTGGCACATCCCGGCTTACAGGTGGTACATAACTGCACGCCGAACCACCTGCATGCGGAGATTAACCGCCAGGCGCTGCGCGCCGGGCTGCATCTGTTCTCGGAAAAACCGCTGTGCATGCTTCCGGATGAGGCGCGTGAACTGGTCGCGCTGGCGGAGAAGGCGGGGGTGGTGCACGGCGTAAGCTTTGTTTATCGCCAGTTCGCGATGGTCCAGCAGGCCGCCAGCATGATGCGTGCCGGGCAGGTCGGGCGGCTGTTTTCGGCGCACGGCAGCTATCTGCAGGACTGGATGGTGCAGCAAAGTGACTACAACTGGCGGGTGGAATCGGCGCTGGGCGGCGCCTCGCGGGCGGTGGCGGATATCGGCTCCCATTGGTGCGACACGGTGCAGTTTATGACCGGCAGGCGCATCACCGAGGTCATGGCGGATCTTTCTATCGTCTGGCCGACGCGCCACGCGGCCGTTTCCGGCGAGTCCACCTTCAGCCAGACGGGTGAATCTCAGCGTTTTGAGGTGCGCGAGGTGGATACGGAAGATATGGGGTCCGTGCTGTTTCGCTTTGATGACGGTAGCAAAGGCTGTTTTACCGTTTCGCAGGTCAGCGCCGGGAGAAAGAACCGCCTGGCGGTTGAAATTAACGGCAGCCGCTGTTCGCTGGCGTGGGATCAGGAACTTCCGCAGCGGCTGTGGATTGGCCAGCGCGCGCAGCCAAATCAGCTGCTCAGCGATGATCCGAGCCTGATGCAGCCGGACGTCGCCGCCAGCGCCCACTTCCCCGGCGGGCATAATGAGGGGTGGCCGGACGCTTTCAAGAATATGATGTTGAGCTTCTATCAGGCGGTACGCGCCGGGAAGATGCCGGCCGCCGACGAGCGGCGTTTCGCCTCATTTTATGAAGGGGCGGATGTGATGTATATCGTTGAGGCGATTTTGCAAAGCCATCGGCAGCAGCGCTGGGTCAGCGTCAGGCGATAGCCGGCAGGTTGTGCGCCACGTCGGTGGCGCGCAATGGCTTATTTCACGCCAAGATACCCGTCCAGATAGGCGGCGGAAAGCTCGTTGCCGAACAGCACCGCGTCCTTATTCTCCATGTCATTATTCCAGCTATCGCTGGCATTACCGGTAAAGGTGTGTTGTGACCTGGTACCCTTCGCGACCTGTTGCTTAATGGCATCGGCGTTGCGTCGGGCATCGCTTTCGCTGACGCCGGCGGTCCGGTCCTGTTTGCCGCGGTTATACATCCCGGTGAAGGTCGGCAGATTTAAGCGGTAATTTTCCTGACGATTTACGGCAAAATTACCGCCGACAAAATCAGAACGATGGGCGACAAAATAGTACGCGTGGCGCTCCGGCGATGATTTTGAGGCGGTGCAGCCGGTGAGGGCGGCGAGAGATCCGCCGAGGACAAGCAGTGCGACTTGAATCTTCATTGATGACATCATCCCTAACGTATTGATAATAAGCTTTTATAATTTTCGGCGCCCGAGCGCGGTGTTTGTTTTACCCGTAAAATCATCGCGCTTAACGCCCGGGGAAAATAGCCCTGATAATTAATAGTTTTCCATGGCGATATGCAGGGGCATCAGCGGGCTTGCGCGCGCTCCCGCTGCACACCGACGGCCCGTTTATGGTAGCCTGCGCATTATTCCCTTATCCCAGGAAGTGCCGCCTTTATGTCAATTCAGAAAATCGCCCGTCTGGCGGGTGTCTCAGTGGCAACCGTATCGCGGGTGCTGAATAACAGCGATACCGTCAAACCGAAGAACCGCGAACGCGTGCTGCAGGCGATTAAAGAGAGCAACTATCAGCCTAACCTGCTGGCCCGCCAGCTGCGGACGGCACGGAGCTACATGATTCTGGTGATGGTGTCGAATATTGCGAACCCGTTTTGTGCGGAAGTGGTGAAGGGCATCGAAGAGGAGGCGGAACAGCACGGCTACCGTATATTACTGTGTAATTCCGGGTCCGATCTGGCGCGCTCGACTTCCGGGCTGCGGCTGCTGTCGGGGAAAGTGGTCGACGGGATTATTACGATGAACGCGCTCTCCAGCCTACCGGAACTGACGATGATGATCGGCGATGCGCCGTGGGTGCAGTGCGCCGAGTATGCCGATGCCGGCAGTATCTCCTGCGTTGGCATAAACGACATCGATGCGGCGCAGGGGGCGGTGTCGCGGCTGGCGGAGAGCGGTTATCGGCGCATTGCCCTGATTAACCACGATCTGAGCTATCGCTATGCCCGCCTGCGCGAGCGCGGCTATAAAAACGTGCTCCATGTGCGTGAGCTCGCCTGGCAGCAGGTGGCCTATGCCAGCGACCTCAGCGCTGCCGCCGGTAAAGCGGCAATGGAAACGCTGCTGGCCTCCAAAGAGCGGCCGGATGCGGTATTTGCCGTCGCCGACTCGCTGGCGGCAGGCGCCCTGCGCGCGATTGCGCAGGCCGGACTGCGGGTTCCGGACGATATTGCGGTCATGGGGTTTGATGGCACGGAGCTGGCGGAGATGGTCTCGCCGCAGCTGACCACCGTGGAACAGCCGTCGCGCGACATTGGCCGCACGGCGGTGACCCTGCTGCTGAAGAAAATCGACAACCCGGATGCCACCGCCGAACGGGTGATGATGGACTGGCGCATCATTGCCCGCGCCAGTGCCTGAGTATTACCCGTGATGTGCTGCCGCCAGCGAACGAATATCGTTGCCGGTCGGTGACTGGTGAATACGCAGCCCGAATTCGTCAACCACGGCGAAAATATGGTCGAAAATATCAGCCTGGATGCTTTCATATTCTGCCCATACTACGGTGCTGGTGAAGCAGTAGATCTCAATCGGCAGGCCGTTGGCGTCCGGCGCCAGCTGGCGCACCATCATCGTCATGTCTTTGCGCAGTCGCGGGTGGTTGCGCAGATACTCCTGTAAATAGGCGCGAAAGGTGCCGATATTGGTCATCTTGCGCAGGTTCAGCACCGAATGGTCGGCGGCATTTTGTTGGTTCCACTCGCTAATTTCCTGATAACGCGAGTCCATATAGGGTTTAAGCAGCCGGGCCTGAATTAAGCGCTGCTGCTCCTGCTCATCGAGAAAATGGATACTGGTGGTATCAATATTCAGGCTGCGTTTAATGCGGCGCCCGCCGGAGGCGGACATCCCGCTCCAGTTTTTAAAGGAGTCGGATACCAGCGACCAGGTGGGGATCGTGGTGATGGTATTGTCCCAGTTGCGCACTTTCACCGTGGTAAGGCCAATATCAATGACCGCGCCGTCGGCGCCGTATTTCGGCATTTCCAGCCAGTCACCGAGCTTCAGCATGTCGTTGGCGGAAAGCTGAATGCCGGCAACCAGGCCAAGGATCGGGTCTTTAAATACCAGCATCAGTACCGCGGCCATGGCGCCGAGGCCGCTGATCAATATCGCCGGCGACTGGCCTATCAGTAATGAGATAACCAGGATGCCAATAATAATCGCGCTGACCAGCTTAATGCCCTGGAATATCCCCTTCAGCGGCAGCTGGGATGCGGTGGCGAATTTCTGCGATAAATTGAAGACCACATCGAGCAGCGAAAAGAAAGACAGCAGGGCATAGATCATGACCCACAGCTGGGCGCAGGTGGTTAATATATTGGCGGCTTCACTGCCTTTTTGCAGCCACAAAACCGCCTGCACATTGACGATAATCCCTTGCAGGGTAAAGGCCAACCGGTGAAACAGTTTGTTCTGGGTGATGATTTGCAGCCACAAATGGCTGCTGGCCTGCGCGCGTTTTTCGAAGGCGCGCAGCACGCCTTTATGCAAAATAAAATGAACGACAATGGCCGTCAGTAAAATAATGCCGAAGATAATAATGAGCGAAGTGGTGGGGGTAATTTCGATGCCTAATGCGGCAATGTGTGAGATTAATTCCTGCATAACGTCTCCTGTACATCCAGCGGTAATGATGACCGCTGGATGTATATTATGCAAATCAGGCGTCATGCCATTTTGAATTATGAGGCGGTCGCCACCGGACGAATATTGAGATGATGGCGCAGCCACAGGGCAATCGCGCCTAAGAGCAGCATCATTGCCACCTCCACGGCCAGGAAATCGATCAGCGCCTGCGGATAGGTGCCGCCGCCTCGGGCGAGGGTTAAAAACAGCGAGCCGAGAATTGCCGGACCTAATCCCAGCGTCGCCTGTTGCAGGGTGCTGAGAATGGCGCTCCCGGCACCGGCATCGCTGGCGCTGATATCGCGCATGCCAATGCGATAGAAACTGTTAACGATCAGCGCCTGGCCGTAGCCGATAAGCGCGGTAGAGGGCACCATCGCCAGCGACGAGGTTTGCGCGCCGAAGTGACCGAAGGTGGCCATCAGCAGCAGCAGGCCGGCTATCTGCACCGCCAGCCCAATCAGCAGAATGCGTCCCATGCTGAAGCGGGCAATTAGCCTCGGCGCGTACAGCGCGGAGACAAAATAGGCCACGCCGAGGGCAATAAAGCTGTTGCCTGACTGCCATGGCGCCATGCCGAGACCGGCCTGCATGGTCAGCGCCATGCAGAACATGAAGCCGGACCAGGCGCTGAAGAACAGCAGGGCGATAGCCATGCCAAAGCGAATACTGGTGAGCTTCAGCAGCCGGGGCGGCAGCAGAGGCTGTTCGCCGCGCTGCTGCTTACGCAACGCGCTGGTCCGCATCCAGGCCAGCAGCGGCAGTATGGCCACCAGCAAAAGCTGGAGCGTCCACGGCCAGTGAAGTTCCGGACCCAGCGCCATCGGAAACAGCAGGCAGCAGAGGATCAGCGCCAGGCTGAAGGTGCCCTGCCAGTCGATAGCCGAATGGGCTTCGCGGCGGGTTTCCGGGACATAACGGCGGCTAAACGCCAGCACCAGCAGGCAGATCGGGACATTGATAAAGAACGCGTTGCGCCAGCCCAGGCCGGCGATATCCGCCGAGACCAGCCAGCCGCCGCCCATCTGCCCGACGATAAAAGCAATCCCGCCAATCCCGCCATACAGACTGATCGCGCGCGCATGGGCGCTGCCTTTCAACGTCACATGCAGGGTGGTGAGGATTTGCGGCACGATCAGCGCCGCGCCTGCGCCTTGCAGCGTGCGGGCCGCCAGCAGTCCGCCGATGGAGTTGGCCATGCCGCACAGCAAAGAGGCGAGGCCAAAAAGCGCGACCCCCCACATAAACAGACGGCGGCGGCCGTAGTTATCGCCCAGCTTGCTGCCCATCGCCAGGCACACCGCAAAAGAGACACCATAGAGGGCGACGATCAGCTCCAGCTGGGTGGCGCTGGCATCCAGTGAATGAGTAATGGAGTCCAGCGCCACGTTGGTAATTGAGGTGTCGATCAGCGGCAGCATCTGGCCGGTCAACAGAAGCAGTAAACCGGCGCGGCCGGGTGAAACAGCAGACGAATTCATCGGATCTCTCCATTGCGTCATTCAGCGGATAGCCGTAGCATTACCGATAAATTAAACGGGTACCAGTTCCTGTCTATACTGGTATTGGTACTACCATGCTGGAGTCAATATGACGGGAATGCCGCAACGTGAAACGGTGCCGATAGCGCCCGACGATAGCCGTAAGCAGCTGGGCGCCTTTCTGCGCTCCCGGCGTGAAAGCCTTGACCCGCAGCGTCTCGGCCTGCCGCGAGTGGGCCGGCGGCGCACGCCGGGGCTGCGTCGGGAAGAGGTCGCGATGCTGGCCGATGTCGGCGTGACCTGGTACACCTGGCTGGAGCAGGGACGGGAGGTCAATCCGTCGGAATCGGTGCTGATGGGCGTCGCGAACGCGCTGCAGTGCAGCCCGCTGGAGACGCGCCATCTGTTCGTGCTCGCCGGGCTAACGCCGCCGGAAACGACGCAGGTGAGCATATGCGAGGGGATTGCTCCGGGGACCCGGCGAATGCTCGATAGCCTGATGCCGCAGCCGGCCAGTATCCAGAAACCCAATTTCGATATTGTGGCGTGGAACGACAGTTTTTGTCGGCTGATGGGCGTCGATTTTGCCGCGCTCCCCGAAGAAAACCGTAACTGTATTTATCTCTATCTCACCCACGACACCTGGCGTAGCCGCATCGAGAACCGCGATGTGCTACCGACGTTTGTCTCCTATTTCCGCGCGGCCATGGCCGAACACCGGGGCGACCCGCTGTGGGAAAATAAGCTGGCGCGCTTTTTTGCCGCCTCCGCCGAGTTTGAAACGCTGTGGCATCAGCGCTATGACGTTCGCGGCGTGGAAAATCAGGTGAAGAATTTCAACCATCCTCAGCTCGGGCGCTTTAGTCTGCAGCAGATGTACTGGTATTCCGCCCCGCGTAATGGCTCACGGCTGCTGGTGTACCTGCCGATGGACGAAGCCGGCGAGCAGGCGCTGGCGTGGCTGGATAAACAGGATTCTCTCTACTCATAACGACAGGGAACGCAGATGAACGTGACCAGGAAACAACAGCGGGTGATTCAGCGCGCGCTGGACGAATGGCAGGCCGCGGGGGCGTTGAGTCACGCGGAAAACCAGCGGCTGGCGGCCACCTTGCGCGTGAGCGCCTTTGACTGGCAGCGCCTGAGCCGCTACGCCTTCTGGACGGCGCTGGGCTGCCTGCTGATCGCGCTGGGCAGCGTGCTTGCCGATAGCGAACTGATCGCCTGGCTGGTGAGCCTGTTCAGCGACTCGGCGCTGGCGCGGATTGCGCTGCCTGCGGCGGTGGCGCTGGTTTGCTACCTGTGGGGATTCCGCCGCCAGCGGCGGGCCGCCTACTGGCACTACAGTACCGAGGCGATTCTGTTTGTCGGCGTGGTGTTTACCGCGCTGGCGCTGTGGCAGCTCGGCGAGCGGCTGGATGACGGCAGCGGCCATATTGCGCCACTGTTTCTGGTCGGCTGCGCTATCTATGGCGCTATCGGCCTGGCGGCCCGTTCCGGGCTGGTGTGGCTGTTCTTCCTGCTGGCGCTGGGCAACTGGTTCGGCGCGGAAACCGGCTACGTGTCGGGGTGGGGGGCCTATTGGCTGGGCATGAACTATCCGATTCGTTTTGTGCTGTTTGGCGGCGTGCTGCTGGCGCTCTGTTTTATGCTGCAAAAGTGGCTGCTTCAGCGCCGGCTGTTTACCGTCAGTAAGGCCATGGGCCTGACTTATCTGTTTATTGCGCTGTGGATTCTGTCGATTTTTGGCTATCGGGATCTCGACGCCTGGTACAGTATTTCACCGCTGCAGCAGCTGCCGTGGACGCTGCTATTCGGCGTCGCGGCGGGCATCTGTATTTATATCAGTCTGAAAACGGATGATGGAATGCTGCGTGGTTTTGGCCTGACCTTCCTGGCTATCAATCTCTATACGCGTTTCTTCGAGTTTTTCTGGGACGGGATGCACAAGGTGGTGTTCTTCCTGATTCTGGCCGTTTCGCTGGCGGTGATTGGTCGTTATGCCGAACGAATCTGGCACGCCGGCGAGCGGCGTGCGCGGGAAGATTAAATCTCGGTGATGGTCGTTGCCTGCGGCAGGCGCGATTTCGGCAGCCCGGCGTTGAAATCTTCTACGCTGTGGTGGCCGACCGGAACAACCACCAGGCTGGTATAGCCCTGCGCTTTCAGGTCGAACTCCGCATCGAGGATCGTGAAATCGACGCCTTCGATCGGCACCGCATCCAGCCCCATCGCTGCGACACCGAGCAGGAAGTTGCCGACGTTGAGGTAAACCTGCTTCGCCATCCAGTGGTTATCGTCATGCAGATCTTTGCGGTGCATATCGGCAAAGAAAAGGCGGCCTTTGTGGTTAGCGGCTTTGGCTTCCGGGGTGGCGAAGCGTCCGTCGGCCTCTTCCTGGTCCACCACGCGCTCCAGCCAGGCGTCGTCCATGGCTGTTTTGGCACAGAAAACCACGACATGAGAAGCATCAAGAATTTTACGTTCGTTGAAAACATAGGTGCCGCTGGCGGCTTTCGCCACGCGGGCTTTCCCTTCATCCGTGCTGGCAACGATAAAGTGCCACGGCTGAGAGTTGGTGCTCGACGGGCTGTATTGCAGCAACGTTTTCAGCTTTTCGGCTTCTTCAGCAGTCAGTTTTTTTGTGGCATCGAAGGCTTTCGTGGAGTGGCGCTTTAAGGCAACGGAGACGATATCCATAACTCTTCCTCACGGTTTATGCTCAAGATAATTCGAGTTTACAGCCCCTTACGGGGCGTTTAGTGGGAGAAGAGTACAGCGAAGGCGGGGAAATGATAAGAGACAAAAATGCGATAACACTTATCGCGCTAGCCTGAAAATCCCGCCGGACGTAGCCGCAACCGATCTTTTTTTGCCAGTTTATTCACCACCTGATTCCAGGAATCATCGATAAGTTCGGCCAGCAGACTCTCGCTGATATCCTCGCCAGGAACCACGGTAATCCAGTGTTTTTTGTTCATGTGATATCCCGGCTCAATACTGCGGTAAATCTCCCGATTGAGCAGGGATTTTTGCGGATCGGCTTTCAGATTCACCAGCGCCCGACCGCGAATGGTCATGGTGAGCATAAAAATGCGCCCGCCAACTTTGAACACATCATACTCGGGGCCGAACGGCCAGCAGTGTTCGGTAAACGGGTAGGCAAGCGCAATCCGGTGGGCGCTGGCGTGCAGCGAAGCGCGGTCCATCAGGCGTCGTTCTCGTGAAGCGCCTGCCACATGGTCTCAAAACCGAGGGCGATCAGATCGGGGGCGCGCTGCGGATCGTGGCTGGCAAATTCGATAGTGGTTTCCGCCAGCGACAGAAACAGGGCGTCGCCAAAGGCGCTGTAGGCATCGCTCAGAAAGACCGGCTTGACCGACAGCTGGCACATTTCGTTGAGCTCGGGGAACATCTCTCTTACGCGGGTTCGGGTTTCATCGGTGATGCGTTCGCTGAGCGCCATCCGGCGAATCGCCTTGTGCTCCATCGGGTGGCGAATACTCCAGTCGATATAGCCGTCCCAGATATTGCGGGCGTTCTCTTTCGGCCGTTTTTCGTTTGGCGTCAGTCCGGAAACCATCGCTTTAACTAAACCTGATTTGATAGAGAGGTACAGTTCGTTGAGTAACTCATCCTTGGTGGCGAAATAGCGGAACAGCGTCCCCTCGGCAACTCCGGCGCTACGGGCAATGGCCGACGTTGAGGCGGCGACACCCGACTGGGCAAAGGCGGCCGTTGCGGCCTCCAGCAACGCTTGTTTTTTATCTTCACTCTTAGGACGAGCCACTACATTTTACCTCACGCGAAATCAAACCCCGATCTAAACATGCCATGTCAGGGCACTGCAACGGTGGATGTTAAAAAATTGAAAATCGTCTTGACGACTTTCATATTCATCTTAATAATGAGTGCTTACTCACTCATAATCAAGTTATATCACTAAACTCTCATAATAGGGAGTTTCATCTGGTCAGGTTATGAACCGTGTCACTTTCAGCGTGGTCGCCATTATGTTATTAGCCTCAGCAACCGCTTTGCCGTTTGTCTTAAATGCCGGGTTTGGCCGGGCGCCGCAGGGTGCGCAGCTCAGTCTGGTGGAACAGTCGCCGCACTATCGCGATGGCCAGTTTCATAATCAGCTCCCCACGCCGGGCTTCACCGGGCAGAAAAATATGCTGGCCGCCTGGTGGGAGTTTCTGGTGACTAAACGCGAAAATGCCCGTCCCGCGCAGCCGCTGCCGCTGGTCAATACCGATCTCGCCAGCCTGCCTCTCGGGCAGGATACGATGGTGTGGCTCGGCCACTCCTCCTGGTATTTGCAACTGGCGGGGAAACGCATCCTGATCGACCCGGTCTTCAGCGACTATGCCGCGCCGTTCTCATTTATTAATAAAGCTTTCCCGGGTGACTATCCGTGGCGTGCAGAGCGTATGCCGGAGATAGACCTGCTGATTATTTCGCACGATCACTACGACCATCTGGATTACGCCACCATCAAAGCGCTGATGCCAAAAATCAAGCGCGTGGTGACGCCGCTCGGCGTGGGATCGCATCTGCGCTACTGGGGCATGGAGAGCGCCATCATCAGCGAAGCGGACTGGAATCAGGCGGTGCAGATCAGCGACGAACTGACCGTGCATGTCCTGCCGGCCCGTCATTTCTCCGGTCGGGGGCTGAAGCGTAATCAGACGCTGTGGGCCAGCTTTATGTTCGTCACGCCGCAGCAGAAGATTTACTACAGCGGCGATAGCGGTTACGGCCCGCACTTCAAAGCCATCGGCGAACAGTTTGGCGCCGTGGATCTGGCGATTATGGAGAACGGTCAGTACGACCAGGACTGGAAATACATTCACATGATGCCTGACGAGACCGCCCAGGCCGCCGACGATCTCCGTACGCGCGCGGTGTTGCCGGGACATGCGGGGCGCTTCGTGCTGGCGAAACACAGCTGGGACGATCCCTATAAGCGGCTGGCTGCGGCCAGCGAGCAACGACCGTGGCGGTTGTTAACGCCGATGCTTGGCGAGCCGGTTTGGGTTGCCGATAAGACGCAATCATTTAATCGCTGGTGGCGATAAATACGGGTTTGATTCAAGAGGAGAGGACTTATGACTATTTCCGCTCAGGTGATTGAGACTATCGTTGGGTGGATTGATGACAATTTGCATCAGCCGCTGCGTATTGATGATATTGCTCGCCACTCTGGTTATTCGAAATGGCATCTGCAACGACTCTTTTTGCAGTACAAAGGGGAGAGTCTGGGGCGCTATATCCGCGAACGTAAACTGCGGCTGGCGGCGCGCGATCTGCGCGATACCGATCAGCGGGTTTATGATATTTGCCTGAAATACGGCTTTGATTCTCAGCAGACGTTTACCCGCATTTTCACCCGCACCTTTCATCAGCCGCCGGGTGCCTACCGTAAAGAGAATCACAATCGCGCCCACTGAGGCGCGTCCGTCGGGGAAACCGGCGGACGCGTTTTTGGCTTTCTACCAGGCGTAGTTTACCGTCATCGTAACCGTACGACCCACGCCATAGAAACAGGCGCTATCGCCGGCGCACGAGGCAACATATTTGGTGTCGGCAATATTGTTGATGTTGAACTGCGCTTTCGCCCCTTTCAGGCTCGAGCTCAATTCGCCTAACTCATAGCTGACCATCGCGTCATACAGATCCACCGCCGGTACCTTGAAGGTGTTTTTCGCATCGCCGTAGCTGGTGCCGATATAACGCACGCCAACCCCAGCGGTCAGGCTTTTTAGCGCGCCATTGGGCAGGGTGTAGCTGGTGAACGCCGAGGCCATATGGGTCGGAATACGCGCCGGGGTTTTCCCTTCGGTGCCGGCGACGGTGGTATTCACGGTTTCCGCATCGGTCCAGGTGTATGAAGCAATCAGGTTGAGGTTATCAAAGAAGGTGGCGTGCGCTTCGGCTTCCACTCCCTTCGAGCGGACCTTGCCGCTGTTCTCATACCATCCCGCCGCGCTGTTCCAGGTCGCGACGTTGCTTTGGGTCAGGTTGTACATCGCCAGAGTCATCAACGCCGTCGGTGTAGGCTGATATTTCACGCCCACTTCCAGCTGTTTCCCTTCGCTGGGATCGAACGGAGCGACGCCCGGCGCCCGGTTGGTTTGCAGGTTGGGCTCGAAGGAGGTGCTGTAGCTGATATAGGGCGACAGGCCAAAGTCAAAGGCGTACAGCAGACCGGTACGCCAGGTAAACTTGCTGTCGTTTTTCTGGCTGCGACTGCTGTCGGTAAAGTCGGTGGTACGCACTTCCGCCCAGTCATAGCGGCCGGAAAGCAGCAGCTCCCAGTTTTCCAGGCTCAGCTGATCCTGCAGGTAGAGGCCAACCTGATCGAGATTCTGCTGTTCATCGCTGGCGGTACGGAAGGTGCTTTCATCGACCTTTACACCATAGACTGGGGCACGCCAGTCGAGATCGTACTGCGAACCGCCGGCGCGACCGAGGTACTGCTTATCCTTGCTGGTTTTGTAGTCCAGGCCGCTGAGAACGGTGTGCGCCAGTTGACCGGTCGCGAACTGCGCCTCAAGCTGGTTATCAATACCGAACTCATCGGTTTGCCGCTCCTCATGCTGGGCGCGGCGCGAGAGCACGGAGCTATTGGCTTCACTGCTGGAATAGACCAGATAGCGATATTTCTGCTTTATCGTCCCATAGCGCGCGTTCTGCCGTAGGGTCAGCATATCGTTGAGCTGATGTTCAAATTCATAACCGATTAGCGTCTGTTCGCGCCAGGATTGATTGTAGCTGGGGTCGCTGACGTTAAAGTCGCGCGGAATATAGCTGCCATCGACGTTGTTGACGGTGCCGTAGCGCGGCAGAAAGTTGCGATAACCGGCGTCGGGATCTTTTTGATAGCTGGTCAGCAACGTGAAGCGAGTGGCATCGTTGGGATACCACGTCAGCGCCGGCGCAATGGCGACGCGCGTCTCTTTATAATCCTCGACCTGGCTGTTCTGGCTGCGGGCGATACCGTTGAGGCGATAGAGCAGGTGGCCGTCGTCGCTTAACGGCCCGCCGAGATCAAACGCGCCTTCCGCCAGATTGTCGTTGCCGGTACGGAACTGGATTTCATGCACCGGCTGGCTGGTGGGACGCTTGCTGGTCATGCTGATAAGCCCGCCGGGGTTGACCTGGCCAAACAGCACCGAGGCCGGGCCGCGTACCAGCTCGACGCGCTCCAGCAGCCACGGATCCATCGTGCCGGTTTGCGACGAAGCGGTGGCGCCATAGCTCAGGCCGTCGAGATACTTCGGTACATAGCTGAAGCCGCGCACGAAGACTTCGTCATTGCGGTTGGACGACCCGCGATACTCGGTGAACACCCCGGCGCTATAGCGCAGAGCCTGTGACACCGACGTCACGTCCAGCGCCGCCATCTGATCGCGGGTGATGACCGAGACCGACTGCGGGGTTTTCACCAGCCCGGCGGCGGTTTTCGTGGCGGAAAGGGTTTTCGTCGCCACGATACCTTTGACCGGAGCCGTGGGATCTTCGCTACTGCTGGCGGTGACCACCAGCGTCTCCTCCGCCAGCGCCTGCCCGGCGAGTGTTGCCACGGCAAGACCCGTGACCCAGAGTTTAGTTATCTTATTATATTTAAACATTTTTTTTCGCTATGTCCTTGGTTGAAATTGCCATAATCATCCCTTTCCCCCATCAGAAAAATCTAATGGCCTGAACGAGCGGAATTGATGTTATTGCAAATCATTACCATTTGCATTAGCGTTAGTAACAAATTTTTACAGGGATAAATCGGGCGATGAAAATGGCATGGGGTGGTCTGCTGATCGGTATGAGTGCGCTACCGGCGGTGGCAATGAACTGCGAATCTTCTTCGCGGCAGGGAGAGCTGCAGGGAAAATTCGATGCCAGCGGCGAAGTCTGTTTTGATCTGCCGACGCTAGGGGAAAACTACGTCTCGGCGACGATTTCCGGGGTAACGGATGCCCGCCTGCTGGATGAAAATAACCGTCGGCTGCGCACGCTGCTGGCGGGAGGGCCGCCGGATGGCGAGCAAACGCTGCTGTTCTCCCTGCCGGTGAACCGCGCTTCTGCGCTGGTGCTCCACGGCGAAGAAGGCGCCCGCTGGCGTTTCCGCTGGCGGATGAAGGAGACCACCGCGCTGGCGAAAACCCAGGCACTGGATCCCGTCAGTCCTCGTTTGCAGCAGCTGATGCAGGAACTGGCGGCGGGCGGTTCTACGGCGCGTTTCTGGCAGGAGCGCGAACAGGAAGGGACGCCGATGGTCGAACCGGTGGATGCCGGACACCAGCGCGTCACCTTCCTGTGGCGCGGGGCGAGAAAAAACGTCTTCCTGCTGGGATCCCCGGCGGGCGATCACGATCCGCTGTTTCGGCTTGGCCATTCCGATGTCTGGTTTCGCAGCTACGTGGTACCGGCAGATACGCTGATGCAATATAAGCTGGCGCCGGATGTCCCGCAGGTCGACGGCGTCGGACACGAGCAGCGGCGTGCGATTCTGGTCAGCGCTCAGGCCGATCCGCTGAACCCGCACAGCGTCAACCGCGCCAGCGATCGCTGGAACCGCTATTCGCTGCTGGCGCTCAATCCGGCGCGCTACTGCACGCCGCAGCGGATGGCGCAGCCGCTGCGCTATGGCACCTTGACCCGCCATCAGCTGCGCAGCGATTTTTTGCATAATACCCGGGAAGTGATGATCTACCGCCCGCGCCTGCCGCAGCCCGCGCGCTGGACGCTGATGTTGTTTGATGGCAAAACCTACCAGGATGAATACCGCTTTGCCAACGTGCTGGACAGCCTGATCGCCAGCCATGCGTTGCCGCCGATCAACGTGGTATTTATTGATAGTCTCGATCACGCGCGGCGGGCGAAAGAGCTGCCGCCCAATCCCTTCTTTGCCGATTTTATGGCCCATGAGCTGCTGCCCTGGCTGCGACAACAGGGGCTGGATGCCATCCGCCAAAAAACCGTTGTCGCCGGCTCCAGCTACGGTGGCCTGGCCGCATCGTGGGTCGCGCTGCGCTATCCGCGGCTGTTTGCCAATGTTCTCAGCCTGTCGGGCTCTTACTGGTGGGCGCCCAAAGGCGAGGAAGCCGGCTGGCTGACGCGCCAGTATCAGCAGTCGCCGCGCTATCCGCTACGTTTCTGGCTCCAGGCGGGCCGGTTTGAAACCTCGGGAGCTGATGGCGGAATCTACAGCAATACCCTCGCATTTGAACAGGCGCTACGCGATAAAGGCTATCGCGTTAGCTTCCATCCTTCATCAAGCGGCCATGATTATGCCGCCTGGTGCGAGGCGCTGGTGGTGGGAATGCGTGACTTTACCGGGTTAGCGCTCAAGGGAAAACCAGCGGCGCCAGACCCAGCGCAACACCACATATTCTACCGTGCCCAGCGCTAAGAACCACAGGCAAAAGAGCAGGGTATAAAACTGGTTGAGATCCATCAGATGGAAGGTATCGACCAGTTTTTGCGCCAGCGTTAACCCAAGGGATGGCGCTGGCAGCAGTAAACAAGAGATCAGGGCCAACAATAAAATGCCTGCGGCGGCGATCAGCGTTTCGAGCGGATGTTTCATTACTTGTTAATCATCAGTTAAAAAACATATTGTCAGGTAAAATGACATTTAACGCAATATACTTTCCTGAGTGATTGTTTTACGCCATTATGCGTAGCACTAATATTATGCTTTTTATTCCTTCTGTTAATATTGTTGGTATTATTTGTAATTAAATTAATGGCATTTTAATGTCAATTAATGTCACTGCTAAAGCATGTACTTTACAAAACTATAGGTGCTATATCCCACCAGCGTGGCAATAATGATAGCCAGCAGAATGTACAGCGCCAGGCGGCGTCCGCGGTAGATTCCAAACATAATTGACCTCGTTTAATATATGTTTATTAATATTCTGTAATAGTTGTTTGAAGAATTAACTTATCACGGATTTTAAATTTTGCGAGGGGTTGTAAATTGTCCTGGATCAACTTTTATCGCGCTATATAAAATCATATTTATTCATTGGCCAGAAATGATTTCAGGCTTTCCGAATAACGGAATTTATAAGGAAAATTTAATTTGACCAAAATCTATCACCCCCATAATTCGCCTCCTGCGGGAGACACTGCACCGCAGCCAGCCTACCGGCAGACCGTTGAACAGGTACTGGCGCAGAAAAACAGTCGCGCCGAGGGATTGCGCTCCGCCGAGGCTGCGGAGCGCCTGGCCTCCTTTGGCCCTAACGCGCTGCCGGAAAAGAAAAGCAAGCCGGCCTGGCTGCGTTTCCTGGCCCACTTTAACGACGTGCTGATTTTCGTCCTGCTGGCCGCGGCGGCGCTGACGGCGGTGATGGGGCACTGGGTCGATACCCTGGTTATCCTCGGCGTCACGGTCATTAACGCCCTGATCGGCCACGTGCAGGAGAGCAACGCCGAGAAATCCCTGCAGGGGATCCGCAATATGCTCTCCAGCAACGCCCGGGTGCAGCGCAATGGTAAACACGAAACCCTGCCCACTCGCGACCTGGTGCCGGGAGATATCGTTATTCTGCGGGCGGGTGACCGCGTTCCGGCGGATATGCGCCTTATCGAAACCCATAACCTGCGCGTAGAAGAGGCGATCCTGACCGGCGAATCAACGGTGGTGGATAAAATCACCGATGCGCTACAAGGCGAGCTGCCGCTGGGCGACCGGACCAACATGGTGTTTTCCGGTACCACCATCAGCGCCGGCGGTGGCGTCGGCGTCGTGACGGCGACCGGGCAGGATACGGAGCTTGGGCACATCAACCAGATGATGGCCGGTATCGAGAAGCATCGCACGCCGCTGCTGGTGCAGATGGATAAGCTGGGTAAAGCCATTTTCGTCATTATCCTCGCCATGATGGCGGCGCTGTTCGTCTTCAGCCTGGCCCTGCGTGATATCCCCATGGGGGAGCTGCTGCTCTCCCTGATTAGCCTGGCCGTCGCGGCGGTCCCGGAAGGTCTGCCGGCGATTATCTCGATCATTCTCTCCCTCGGGGTGCAGGCGATGGCGCGCAAACACGCCATTATTCGCAAGCTCCCGACGGTAGAAACGCTGGGCGCGATGACCGTGGTCTGTTCGGATAAAACCGGAACGCTGACCATGAATGAAATGACGGTCAAAGCGATTATCACGGCCGACTGCTGCTACCGGGTTGAGGGGGACAGCTATGAGCCACAGGGCAATATCTATCTGGAAGGCAGCGATGAGCCGGTACAGGTTCATGCCGGAAGCGTGCTGGAAACGTATCTGCGCACCATTGACCTGTGCAACGATAGCCAACTGGTGCAGGATGCGCGCGGCCTGTGGGGCATCACCGGCGGACCGACCGAAGGGGCGTTAAAAGTGCTGGCGGCGAAGGCAAAGCTGCCGTCGGTTGCGACGCAGCTGATTGCCAAAATTCCGTTTGATTCACAGTATAAGTACATGGCGACGCAGCAGAGAATCGACACCGCTGAGCGCGTGCTGATCACCGGCGCCCCGGATGTGATTTTCGCGATGTGCCGCGAGCAGATGACCAGGCAGGGCACGGCGCCGTTCGATCGCCAGTACTGGGAGGATGAGATCTCTCGCTTCGCCAGCCAGGGGCTGCGCATGGTTGCCGCCGCCTGTAAACCGGCGCGGGCCGGCAGCACGACGCTGACCCACGACGATCTGCGCGAGGGCCTGGTGTTCCTCGGCATCGCCGGGATGATGGATCCGCCACGTCCGGAGGCCATTGATGCGATTCACGCCTGCCAGACCGCAGGGATCCGCGTGAAAATGATCACCGGCGATCACCCGCAGACGGCAATGAGCATCGGCCAGATGCTGGGGATCACCAACAGCCATCAGGCGATGACCGGCTATCAGCTGGAGCACATGGATGATGGCGAACTGGCGAAAGCCGCCGTGGAGTACGACATTTTTGCCCGTACCAGTCCGGAGCATAAGCTGCGGTTGGTCAAAGCGCTGCAGGATACCGGTGAAGTCGTCGGCATGACCGGTGACGGCGTAAACGATGCCCCGGCGCTGCGTCAGGCCGACGTCGGTATTGCGATGGGGATCAAAGGCACTGAAGTCACCAAAGAGGCGGCCGACATGGTGCTGACGGACGACAACTTCGCCACCATTGCCAGCTCGGTGAAAGAGGGACGTCGCGTCTACGACAACCTGAAGAAAACGATTCTGTTTATTATGCCCACTAACCTGGCGCAGGGGCTGCTGATTATCATTGCTCTGCTGGCGGGGAACATTATTCCGCTGACGCCGGTGTTGATTTTGTGGATGAACATGGCGACCTCCGCCACGCTCTCTTTCGGTCTCGCTTTCGAAGCCGCGGAGCGCAACGTCATGAACCGTCCGCCGCGGAAAACCGGCCAGCACGTCATGGATGGCTTTGCCATCTGGCGCGTCGCCTTCGTCGGAACCATGATTGCCGTCGCCGCCTTTATTCTTGAAGCCTGGCTGGCGCCGCGCGGCCATAGCGCCGAGTTTATCCGCACCGTGCTGTTACAGATGCTGGTGACCGCGCAGTGGGTGTACATGATTAACTGCCGCCGTAGCGAGGGCTTCTCATTAAATACCGGCCTGCTGCGCAACAAAGGCATCTGGCTGGTCAGCGGCGTGCTGCTGCTCCTGCAGCTGGCGATTATCTACCTGCCGTTTATGCAGACGATGTTTGGCACCGAGTCGCTGCCGCTGCGCTACTGGTTTATCACCCTGGCGATTGCCATCGTGATGTTCCTGGTGGTGGAAGTCGAGAAGCGTCTGACCCGCCCGTTACGTAAAACCGCCTGATCCGCCCGGCGTCCCTCTCCGTTCAGGGGAGGGACGCCGCACCGCCAGCAAGGAATCCTGATGAGAAACATTTTGCGCCTGGTCTTCCTGACCTTTGGCCTGGCAGGCTGCGCCCTGACGGCCACCGCCGCGCCCGCCATCCCGGTACGCGCGACCGTCGTTCAGCTGCTGCCGCATGTGGCTGAACGTCCGCTTCCCGGCCGTATTGAAGCGATTCATGACGTGGAGATCCGCGCGCGCACGGAGGGAACCATTGTGCAGCGCCACTTTCAGGACGGGCAGTACGTCAGGAAAGGCGATCGGCTGTTCACCCTCGATGATGCCCAACCCCGGGCTGCGCTGGCGCTGGCCGAGGCCGAGCTGAAAAGCGCGCAGGCTTCGCTGCGTCAGGCCCAGCAGCTGCTGACCCGCTATCAACAGCTGAAAAACAATCACTCCATCAGCCGCAACGATGTCGATAACGCCCGGATGCAGCGCGATGTGGCCGCCGCCGCCGTGGAGCAGGCGAAGGCGCGCGTCACCACGCAGCAAATTACGCTGGAGTATACGCGCATCGACTCCCCGGTCAGCGGACGCATTGGCCACAGCCGCTTTCACGTCGGCAGCCTGGTGGGGCCGACCAGCGGCATGCTGGTGGATATCGTCCAGCTCGACCCGATTCGCGTCTCTTTCGCCTTAGATGAAGCCGCCTTTTACAGTAAAGCCGGGCAGCATGCCGATATCGGCGCGCTGAAACAGGCGTGGCTGGCGCAGATTGAACCCGACGGCAGGCGGGAAGACGGGGTGTTGACCTCGGTCGATAACCGGATTGATACCCGCACCGCCAGCGTAGTGCTGCGCGCCGAATTCGCCAATCCGCAGCATCGCCTGCTGCCGGGCGGCAACGTGCCGGTCATTCTTCGCCCGCGACAGGCGCAGGAGAGTCTGATGATCCCGGTTGCCGCCGTCCAGCAGGATGCGCAGGGGTTTTATAGCTGGGTGGTGACGGAACATAACACCGTTGCGCTGCGCCGTTTGATATCGGGCGGCCAGCAGGGGCAGCAGTTTGTTGTGGCGAACGGTCTGCAAGCGGGCGAGCGCGTGGTGACCGACGGCGCGCAGCGTCTGCATGACGGCGCAGCCGTTCAGTTGCTGAAATAAGGAAGGAGAAGGGATGCTGACGTTTTTTATTCGTCGCCCGCGTTTTGCGATGGTGATTGCGCTGCTGCTGACCTTTATCGGCGCGGTATCGCTGAAGCTGATTCCGGTGGAGCAATATCCGCAGATTACGCCGCCGGTGGTCAACGTCAGCGCCAGCTGGCCGGGGGCCAGCGCGGCGGACGTCGCCGAGGCTATCGCTGCGCCGCTGGAGACCCAGCTCAACGGCGTTGACCATATGTTGTATATGGAGTCCACCAGTTCCGATGACGGTAGCTACAGCTTGAGCCTGACCTTTGCGGCAGGCACCGATGCCGATTTGGCGGCGATTGACGTGCAAAACCGGGTATCGCAGGCGGTGGCGCAACTCCCCGTCGATGCACAGCAGAACGGCGTACAGGTGCGCAAGCGGGCGAGCAACCTGCTGATGGGCGTCAGCCTGTACTCGCCGCTGGAGACGCTCTCTCCGCTGTTCGTCAGCAACTACGCCAGCACCCAGGTGCGCGAGGCGCTGGCCCGTCTGCCGGGCGTCGGCGAAGTGCAGATGTTCGGCGCCCGTGATTACAGCATGCGCGTCTGGCTGCGCCCCGATCGCATGAACGCGCTGAATGTGACGACCGACGATATCGCTCAGGCGCTGCGGGAGCAGAACGTGCAGGGGGCGGCGGGGCAGGTAGGCACGCCGCCGGTGTTCAACGGTCAGCAGCAGACGCTGACCATCAACGGCATCGGCCGCTTGAGCGATGCGGAAAGCTTCAGCCAGATAGCGATCCGCAGCGGGGAACACGGTCAGCTGGTTCGCCTCGCCGAAGTGGCCACTATTGAACTGGGGGCGCGCAGCTACAGTTCCGGCGCGCAGCTGAACGGCAAAGACTCCGCCTATCTCGGTATCTATCCGACGCCAACCGCCAACGCCCTGCAGGTCGCCAATGCGGTGCGCGCCGAACTGACCCGCCTGCACAGCCGCTTTCCGGCGGATCTGACCTGGGAGGTGAAGTTCGATACGACGCGCTTTGTGGCGGCGACGATTAAAGAGATTGGCGTTTCGCTGGCGCTGACCCTGCTGGCGGTGGTGGCGGTGGTATCGCTGTTTCTGCAAAGCTGGCGGGCCACGCTGATTGTCACTTTGGCGATCCCGGTGTCGCTGATTGGCAGCTTTGCCGTGCTTTATCTGCTGGGCTATAGCGCCAATACGCTGAGTTTATTCGCCATTATTCTCGCCCTGACCATGGTGGTCGATGATGCCATCGTGGTGGTCGAGAGCGTAGAAACCCATCTCGCCGAAGGCGTGGGGCGCGCGGAGGCGACCGCGCTGGCGCTACGGCAAATCGCCGGGCCGGTGATCGCCACAACGCTGGTGCTGCTGGCGGTGTTTGTTCCGGTGGCGCTCCTGCCGGGGATTGTCGGTGAGCTGTATCGCCAGTTTGCCGTCACGCTGTCGACGGCGGTGACGGTGTCGAGCATCGTCGCGCTCACCCTGACGCCTGCGCTGTGCGCGCTGCTGCTGCGCCCGCGTCCCGCGCAGCCTGCCGCCATCTGGCGGGCTTTTAACTGCGCCCTGGCGACGCTGCGTGACGGCTACGGTGCGCTGGTCGAATGGATGAACCGTCGTCTGTGGCTGGCGCTGGTGGCGACGCTCGCCGCCGCCGGTCTGGTGGCCTTCAGCTTTAGCCAGATGCCGAAAGGCTTTCTGCCGCAGGAGGATCAGGGCTATTTCTTTGCCAGCGTACAGCTGCCGGAGGCGGCGTCGCTGGAGCGTACCGAAGCGGTAATGGCCCAGGCGCGCGAGCTGCTGCTGGCTAATTCTGCGGTTGAGGATGTGATTCAGGTGTCCGGCTTTAATATTCTCAACGGTACCAGCGCCTCCAACGGCGGCTTTATCTCGGTGATGCTGAAAGAGTGGCATCAGCGGCCGCCGCTGAATGAGGTGATGGGCAAATTGCAGGGGCAGCTGATGGGCCTGCCGGAGGCGACCATTATGGCCTTTGCGCCGCCCACGTTGCCGGGACTGGGCAATGCGTCCGGGTTCAATTTACGCATCCTGGCACAGGCCGGGCAATCCTCAGCCGAGCTGGAGCAGGTAACGCGTCAGGTGCTGCGGATGGCGAACCAGCATCCGCAGCTGAGCCAGGTGTTTACCACCTGGAGTAGCAACGTGCCGCAGCTGACGCTCAAGGTCGACCGTGACCAGGCGTCGCGGCTGGATGTGCCGGTATCGCGGATCTTCAATAGTCTGCAAACGGCGTTTGGCGGGACGCGCGCCGGAGATTTCAGCATCAACAATCGCGTCTACCCGGTGGTGGTGCAAAACGAGATGCAGTGGCGCGAGCGGGCGGAACAGATCGGCGAGCTGTACGTGCGAAGTCATCACGGCGAGCGGATTCGACTGAGTAATCTGGTGACCGTGACCCCCACCGTCGGCGCGCCGTTTATTCAGCAGTACAACCAGTTCCCGTCGGTGTCGGTGAGCGGCTCCGCGGCGCAGGGCGTCAGCAGCCGCACGGCGATGGCGGTGATGGAGCACATTCTGCTGACGAATTTGCCGCAGGGGTATGATTACGCGTGGAGCGGCATCTCCTGGCAGGAGCAGCAGACCGGCAACCAGGCCATCTGGATAGTCCTGGCGGCGGTGGCGATGGCGTGGTTGTTCCTCGTCGCCCAGTATGAAAGCTGGACGCTGCCGGCCAGCGTGATGCTGTCGGTGCTGTTCGCTATCGCCGGGGCGCTGCTGTGGCTATGGATAGCCGGCTATGCCAACGATGTGTATGTGCAGATAGGGCTGGTGTTGTTAATCGCGCTGGCGGCGAAAAACGCGATATTAATCGTCGAGTTTGCCCGGGCCAGACGGGAAGAGGGGATGTCGGTTGTGGATGCTGCCCGCGAGGGGGCCACCCGGCGTTTTCGGGCGGTGTTGATGACCGCCGTCTCCTTTATTATCGGTATTATGCCGATGATGCTGGCCACCGGCGCCGGGGCGCAGAGTCGCCGGATTATCGGCACCACGGTGTTCAGCGGCATGCTGGTGGCGACGGCGATCGGGATTGTGTTTATTCCGTCGCTGTTCGTGCTGTTCCAGCGTTTACGCGAGTGGGGCCATCGCCGGATGTAGGCGCTCCGTGGCTGGCGTTGTGCGGTCCGGAGTCAGACGTTGACGCCGCGGCCCGGGGCTCTGACCGGGCCGGGTTCATTTACTGTTTCGTCTCCACCGCAATCATGGTGACGAACGGGTGATACTGCCACGGTATGCTGCCGCCTTGTCGGTACATCTTTGAAATGGTGCCGTCGAGATAGAGCATCTGCCGCACGTTGAGCTTTGACTGCGCGTAGCAGGCGAAATCGTAGAAGTTGGTTTCGCGATCGCTGAGCATAAAAATCACCTGGCCCTGCCGGGTGATACCGACGCCATTGCGCAGCTTGCGTGAGCCGGCAGACGGCTTCAGGCGCCAGTTTATTGTGCCGTTTTCAATCAGCATTGGGCCGGACTGTACGGCGTAATCAATACCCGGCGTCGGCTTAAATTTGTCGATACTGACGATCCTCGCCCGCTCGCCTTGCAGATAAAACACCCCGCCGGGGCGGATAAAAAAGTTGCCGCCGCCGGAAGCGCGATTAAGCGGAACCTTCTGCACCCCCTTTTCGATATACAGCCCCAGCGGCGCGTAGCTCCTGGCGTAAATACCGCCGTTCATCGCCATCTGCACGCGCCCATCCTGATTGATATCCGCCAGCAGCGCCCGCAGCGATCCGAAGGCCTCGCCATCCGTTTTTTTCCAGTACATCGCGATGCGCTCGCGCTGCGGATTGACGCTATAGCTTTGTAGCGTCAGCGACGGGTCGGTGAGGGTGCATTTTCCGCTGGCCAACGCGGAGAGGGGAAGCAGCAGCGCTGGCAGCAGCGGCAGGAGGCGAAAAGTCATGAGAACGTTCCAGGTATGCCGCAGGAAGAGGCGGGGCGGCGAAATCAATATTGGCCGCAGTATACCTTTTTGCCGGACTATGCCGCCCAGATTTCGCAGTGCTTTTGCACCAGACCGAGCAGCGAGCCGCCGCCGGCGACAAACTCACGCATCTGCCGGGCTTCGCTCTTCTCCTGCTGCAGCTGGCGCCCGATCGCCTCAAGGGCGCTGGCGGCATTGAGGCGATCGGCGTAGGGCATGAGGCGGGGGATCAGCTGTAAAATCTCCTCGCGAAGCTGGCGCTGCTCGCCGCTGTGCACATCGGTATTAATGCCCTCCAGCCCGTAGCGACAGGCCTGGTAGCGGTTAAAAGGGTACAGCAGATAGTCATCGGGGTGCGGTTTAAACGGCCTCTCCGTCAGCAGCCAGCAGGCGAGAGTCTGGATGAATCCGGCGGCATTGATGGCCTGCGCGAGAGTGAGCGGGGTATCCATCACCCGTACTTCGACGGTGCCAAAACGGGGGCTGGGGCGAATATCCCAGTGCAGATCCTTCATACTGTCGATCATGCTGGTATAGCTGAGACGCCGGAACAGGCGGGTAAACTCCTGCCAGCTGTTGACCCACGGCATCGGCCCGTTGTCAGGATACGCGGCGAACAGATTCAGACGCGAACAGGCAAAACCGCTGTCGGCACCGTCGAGCCACGGCGAGGCCGCATTCAGCGCAATACAATGCGGAACGAAGCGCGACAGCCCATGCAAAAGATAAATCGCATCATCGCCGTTCTGGCAGCCAACATGGACGTGCTGGCCGAATATCGTGGCCTGCTGCGCCAGATAGCCGAAGTGCTCCACGGTTTTCAGATAGCGCGGATTATCGCTGATTTGCTGGCGCTGCCAGGTCTGGAAAGGGTGGGTGCCGCCGCCGCAGATTTGCAGATGGTGCCGGGCGGCCGCGCGTAAAACCGCTTGCTGGATGGTGCCCAGCTGCGTCGCGGCCTGGTGGATATCGCGACAAACTCCGGTGGCGATTTCCAGCATGCTTTCGGTGATGTCATGTTTAGCCTCACCGACGCTCAGTCCGCTCTTCACGTCGTCGATAAGCAGCGAGGAGTCCTGGCTCAGGTCGTAGCCAGGCGGATTGACCACCTGAAGCTCCAGTTCAATCCCGAGGGTGAAGGGGGCGGAGCGGTGAAAGTCGGGTAGCGGCATGGTGACTCCCTGATTAGCGCGATAAACGAAGTATAGATGGCTTCGCTGCGGGCTGATAACCGCGCGGAAATGATGAATTTATTTTATAAAACGTGAGGCTAAGTGATTATCCGGCTTCGCCCGTGCGGCAATAAACAGGCTGGTGCAATTGTGCAACCTCTTTCACTCTGGTGGTGCGTAAAGATAAGAGTTGTTTATTTTTTCAATTAAAATCATTTGGATATAATAGGTTGCTCTTATTTTATAAGCGCTTTCATACTTATTTTTCGCACTGATAAACTGGTATGCATCTTGCCTGTTAAATAACGACTTTTATTTAACAGGGACAATGTGATGCTAAATAACACCGTACTTTTGCGCAAACGTCATCTTGCCGTTGCTGTCAGCGGCGCGCTGGCGCTCTTTGCCTCCCTGCAGTCCAGTGCCTCTACTCTGCGGATCGCCATGACCGCCGCCGATATCCCCCTGACGCTTGGGCAGCCCGATCAAGGATATGAAGGCAACCGCTTCACCGGTATCCCGCTGTACGATGCCCTGGTCGAGTGGGATCTTTCGCAGGGCGAAAAGCCCAGTGGCCTGGTTCCGGGCCTGGCGACGGAGTGGCACGTTGACCCGCAGAATCAAAGTCGCTGGATTTTTACCCTGCGACCCGGCGTGAAGTTTCATGATGGCAGCGAGGTGAACGCCGACGCTATCGTCTGGAACGTCGATAAGGTGCTGAACAAAGCTGCGCCGCAATATGCGCCGGGGCAGATTGGCAACACGCTGTCCCGTATGCCGACGCTGATCGGCGCGGAAAAAATCGATCAATATACGGTCGCGCTGACCACCTCCGAGCCGGATGCACTGCTGCCGTACAACATCACCAACCTGTTTATTGTCTCGCCGACGGCCTGGCAAAAACAGTATGACGCGGTGCCGGCCAGCATCGGCGATGCGGCGGCCCGCAGCAAGCAGGCGTGGACGGCGTTCGCTGCTCAGGCGGTGGGCAGCGGTCCCTTTAAAATGGAAAAACTGGTTCCGCGCCAGCAGCTGATTCTCGATAAAAACCCGGATTACTGGAATAAAGCGCGCATTCCGCGGGTCGATAAAGTGGTGCTGATCCCGCTGCCGGAGGCCAATGCTCGTACCGCCGCGCTGCTGTCAAAACAGGTGGACTGGATTGAAGCCCCGGCGCCGGATTCGGTCGATCAGATTAAAGCCCAGGGGTTTAAAATCTACGCCAACACCCAGCCGCACCTGTGGCCGTGGCAGTTCTCCTTTGCAGAAGGCTCGCCGTGGAAAGATATTCGCGTGCGCAAAGCCGCCAACCTGTGTCTTAACCGCGCCGAACTCAAAAGCTATCTCGGCGGCTACATGACCGAAGCGACCGGTGTCTATGAAGCCGACAGTCCGTGGCACGGCAAACCCACTTTCCAGATCAAATACGACCCGGACAGCGCCCGCAAACTGATGACCGAGGCCGGATTTAGCGCCGCAAAACCGCTGCACGTCACGGTGGCGACTTCCGCTTCCGGCTCCGGGCAGATGCAGCCGCTGCCGATGAATGAATATATCCAGCAGAGCCTGAAAAGCTGCTTCTTCAATGTCGATATCAAAGTGACGGAATGGAACACCCTGTTTACCAACTGGCGTCTGGGGGCAAAAGATCCCTCGGCGAAGGGGATCGATGCGATCAACGTCAGCGCCGCGGTCAACGATCCTTACTTCGGCCTGATCCGCTTCTCGACCGCCAAAGCTTTCCCGCCGGTCGCCACCAACTGGGGCTACTTCTCGACGCCGGAGACGGAAAAGCTGGCGACGGCGGTGAAGCACGCCTTTACCCCTGCGGAGATGGATAAAGCCGCCGGAGAGCTGCACGCGGCGCTGGTGGATCAGGTGCCGTTCCTGTTTGTCGCCCATGACGTCGGGCCGCGCGCCATATCGCCTGCGGTGACCGGGGTGGTCCAGCCACAAAGCTGGTTTATCGATCTCAGCCTGGTGAGTAAGAAAGAGTAACCGCACAGGGGGAACAGATGATCAATACGCTGCTATACCGCATTCTGCTGGCCATTCCGACGATGCTCGGCGTGGCGCTGATCTGTTTTATGCTGGTGCAGATCGCCCCGGGCGACCCGCTGGTCTCGGTGATGCCGCCGGATGCCTCCGAGGCGCTGCGCCAGACATTAATGCAGGCCTATGGCTTTGATAAACCGCTGCCGCTGCAGTTCGTGCACTGGCTATGGCGGGCGCTGCATGGGGATTTAGGCATGTCGGTGGCGACGGGCCGGCCGGTGCTGGGCGAAGTGCTGACGGCGGTCAGCTATTCGCTGCGTCTGGCGCTGCTGGCAACCATTATCGGCTTTGTGCTGGGCAGCCTGTTTGGTTTTGTCGCCGGCTATTTTCGTAACAGCATCGTTGACCGCCTGGCGTCACTGCTGTCGGTTTTCGGCGTCAGCGTGCCGCATTACTGGCTGGGAATGCTGCTGGTCATCGTCTTCAGCGTCAAATTCTCCCTGCTGCCGGCCACCGGCGGCGGACCGATTGGCGAGATTGGCTGGCAGTGGGACCGGGAGCATCTGCAGTTCATGCTGCTGCCGGCGATTACGCTGTCGGTGATCCCGACCGGGATTATCGCCCGCACCGTGCGTTCGCAGGTGGCGGACATTCTTAGTCAGGAGTTTATCGTCGGCCTGCGTGCCCGCGGGCTGAACGAATCGCGCATCTTCCTCCACGTGGTGAAAAACGCCGCGCCGACCGCGCTGGCGGTGATGGGGCTGCAGGTGGGGTATTTGATGGGCGGCTCGATTCTCGTTGAAACGGTCTTCTCCTGGCCGGGGACCGGTCTGCTGCTGAATACGGCGATTTTCCAGCGCGACCTGCCGTTGCTACAGGGAACTATCTGGGTGCTGGCGCTGTTTTTTGTGCTGCTCAATCTGCTGGTGGATATTCTGCAAACCACCCTCGATCCGCGAATTAAGAGGAGCTGACTATGGTGGATACCGCGACGACGAAAATGGCGCCGGTTTCTCCGGTTCTGGCTGCCCGGCAGGGCTACTGGCGCGGCGTGTTTCGCCGCCTGCTGCGCGATCCTGGCGGCCTGATCGTCGGCGCCATCATTTTGCTGCTGCTGGCGCTGGCGCTGTTTGGCCCGTGGCTGATAGTCAAAGACCCTTATCAGACCTCGATGTTTTTACGCCTTAAACCTATCGGCAGCGACGGCTTTGTACTGGGTTCTGATGAACTCGGCCGCGATATGCTGTCGCGCCTGATTCTCGGCGCCCGGCTGTCGCTGTTTATGGGCATTGTTCCGGTGGTGTTCGCCTTTTTCATCGGCGGCGCCATCGGCATTATCGCCGGCTATACGGGGGGGAAAACCAATACCCTGATTATGCGCACCGTCGACGTGTTTTACGCTTTCCCTTCAGTGCTGCTGGCGATTGCGCTCTCCGGCGCGCTGGGGGCGGGGATTGGCAATGCGCTGCTGTCGCTGACGCTGGTGTTCGTGCCGCAGGTGGCGCGGATTGCGGAAAGCGTCACCGCCCAGGTCCGCCATATGGACTATATCGAGGCCGCCCGCGCTACCGGGGCCAGCGCCTTTACCATTATTCGCGTCCAGGTCCTCGGCAACGTGCTGGGGCCGATTTTTGTCTTCTCCACCGGCCTGATTTCGGTGTGCATGATCCTCGCCTCCGGCCTCTCTTTTCTTGGCCTGGGCGTGCGGCCGCCGGAGCCAGAATGGGGATTGATGCTCAACACCTTACGCACGGCCATCTACACCCAGCCGTGGGTGGCGGCCCTGCCGGGACTGATGATTTTTATCACCTCCATTTCGTTCAACATCCTCGCTGACCGCCTGCGCACGGCGATGGCGATTAAGGAGTAACGATGCAACCTTTTATCAATATCGACCTTGGCGGCCCGGCTCAGCCGCTGCTGAAGGTCAATCAGCTGTTGAAGTATTTTCGTGCCGGTGGCGCAAAAAGCCGTGAAGTGGTGCAGGCGGTGGATAACGTCAGCTTTACGGTGATGAAAGGTGAAACGCTGGGCGTGGTAGGGGAGTCCGGCTGCGGCAAATCGACGACGGCGCGCCTGCTGATGCAGCTGCTTAATCAGGACAGCGGCGAGCTTATCTTTGATGGCCTGACGGTGGGCTCCTCGCGCCTGCCGATGAAAGAGTATCGTCGTCAGGTACAGATGGTGTTTCAGGATAGCTATGCTTCGCTCAATCCGCGTATGACGATGGAGGAGAGTATCGCTTTCGGCCAGCGCGTACACGGAGTGAGCGCCAAAGATGCCAGCGAATATGCGCGCTATCTGCTGGCCCACGTTGGCCTCGAACCCGAACGTTTTGCTCACCGCTATCCACATGCGCTCTCCGGCGGCCAGCGTCAGCGCGTCAACATCGCCCGCGCTCTGGCAATGAAGCCGCGGCTGGTGATTCTCGACGAGGCGGTGTCGGCGCTGGATAAATCGGTAGAGGCGCAGGTTCTGCAGCTGTTGCAGGAGCTCAAGCGCACCCTTGAGCTGACCTATGTGTTTATCAGCCACGATCTGCACGTGGTGCGCTGGTTGTCGGATCGCATTCTGGTGATGTATCTCGGCGAGGTGGTGGAAATTGGGCCGGCGGAACAGTTGTTTACCCGCTCTGCTCATCCTTATACCCGCGCATTGCTCAGCTCGATGCCATCGATGGACCCGCAAAACCGCACCCTGACCTCGCCACTGAACGGCGATCCGCCGAGCCCGATATCACCGCCTGCCGGCTGTCGGTTTCATACCCGCTGTCCGCACGCCAGAGCGGTGTGCTCCGAGGTGAAACCGAAGCTCGAAAGCGTCGGCGAGGGGCATCAAAGCGCCTGCCTGATGGCCCAGCCGTCGTCGCCCTGGCATCAGAACATCGCCATTCAGGAGGTGAGTCATGTCGCATGAGGCTTTTGTCCATATTCGCGATCTGCGGGTGGAATTTCGCCGCGATGGCCAGACGGTGAATGCGGTTAACGGCGTCTCTTTTGATGTCCATAAAGGCGAAGTGATGGCGCTGATCGGTGAGTCGGGGTCCGGTAAAAGCGTCACGTTGAGGGCGCTGATGCGCCTGCATCCGCCAACAAGCAGCGTGCTCTCGGGGACGCTACGCGTCGGCGATGAGGAGGTGCTGAAGATGAGCGCTTCCCGGCTGCGGGCCTATCGCGGCGCCCGCTGCGCGATGATTTTCCAGGAGCCGCTGTTGGCGTTTGACCCGGTGTATACCGTCGGTCAGCAGATCGTCGAAGGACTGCGTCGCCATGAAGGGCTATCGCGTCAGGCGGCAAAAGAACGGGCGCTGGAAGCGCTGCGCCAGGTGCGGATCCCCAGCCCGGAACGGCGGCTGGACGCCTATCCGCATGAGATGTCCGGCGGGATGCGTCAGCGGGCGATGATTGCCCTGGCGCTGTCGTGTAATCCCCAGCTGCTGCTGGCGGATGAACCGACGACCGCGCTGGACGCCACGGTGCAGATCCAGATTCTGATCCTGCTGCGCGAACAGCAAAAGCAGCGCGACCTGGCGATTATCTTTGTGACTCATGATATTGGCGCCGCGGTGGAGATAGCCGACCGGGTGGCGGTGATGTACGCCGGGCGGATCGTCGAAGAGGCCTCGATGACGGATATTTTGTCCCGTCCTCGCCATCCCTATACCCAGGTGCTGCTGGGCAGCCGTCCCAAAGACGGCTTGAAAAAAGGCGACGCGCTGCACTGCATTCCCGGTTCGCCGCCGGATCTTTCCCGCTTGCCGCCGGGCTGCGCGTTCGCCGACCGTTGCCCGCATGCGAGAGCCGTTTGTACGCAAACTCAACCCGTGACCGAACAGGTTGGCCAGCGTCATGTGGTGAGTTGTCATCGCTGGCGAGAACTGACGACGGCCGTCGAAAAGCCGGCGCTGTATGCCTGAACGATCGGTCGAATAAAAGAGGTGATACGCATGCAGGATGATAATCACGCATTTATGCCTTACCCGCCGCAGCCGGTACCTCACGCGCTGAGCGGGCCGCTCAGCGGGATGACCTTTGCCGTCAAAGATCTGTTTGATGTTGCGGGCTATCCCACCGGCGGCGGTAACCCGCATTTACTGGCGCTCTCCGGCATTAAACGCCGCACTGCTCCGGTGGTGCAGCGCCTGCTGGATAACGGCGCACGTTTTATCGGTAAAACCCACACCAGCGAGCTGGCCTACTCGATGAGCGGCCACAATGTGCATTACGGGACGCCGCGCAACGGCGCCGCGCCGAACCATATTCCCGGCGGCTCGTCATCCGGGTCGGCGTCGGCGGTGTCGAACGGCGTGTGCGATTTTGCGCTGGGTACCGATACCGGCGGTTCGGTGCGTACCCCGGCAAGCTACTGCGGCTTGTTTGGTCTGCGCCCCACGCACGGGCGCATTTCGCTCGACGGCTGCCAGCCGCTGTGCGCCACGATGGACACCTGCGGTTTCTTCGCCCAAACGCCGGAGGTCTTTCGGGCGGTCGCTGATTGCCTGCTGGACGCGAAGCCTCCGGCAATTGCCGGCGTGGCGCTGGCGTGCCATGACACCCTCTTTTCCCGCCTGCCGTTGCGCAGCCAGCAGGCATTGTTGCCCGTTCGGCAGCGGCTTGAGCGCGCGTTTGGCGCCATCACGCCGCTGAATGCGCCGCTGCCGGACATCGATGAGATCTATCTCGCCTTCCGGCAGATTCAGGGATTCGAGGCCTGGCAGGCGCAGGGGGAGACGATAGAACGCTATGGCCTGCAGTTGGGACCGGATGTGCGTGAACGCTTCTTATGGGGAAAAGCGGTGACGCCGGCGCAGTATGAGGCCGCCTGCCAGCGGCGGGAGCACGTTACCCACTGGTGGGATGCGCTGTTGGGCGACGCGATACTGGTTCTGCCCACCGTGCCCGACGGCGCACCGCTGTTGACGGCGCAGGCTGAGGAGATTGAGACCACCCGGCGTCTTTCCCACGATTTATTGTTGATTTCGGTGATGACCCGGCGCCCGCAGGTGACGCTGCCGGTCGCCCAGGCCGGCGGTCTGCCGCTGGGCATCTCTTTTTTAGGGCCGCGCGGCAGCGATCGTCTGCTGGTGGAGCTGGCCGCTGCCTTCGCGCAAGGAGACAAAAATGAGCAGTGAGGTTCTTTTCACCCCGGTTGCCGAGGCGACGGGTTGGCGTATTAACGGTGAGCGGTTATGGGATTCATTGATGGCGCTGGCGGAAATCGGCGCGACGCCGAAAGGAGGCTGCTGTCGCCTGACGCTCACCGATCTCGACCGACAGGGACGAGATTTAGTCATCGGCTGGGCGCAAGCGGCGGGGATGAGCGTTACCGTTGATAAAATCGGTAACGTGTTTATGCGCCGGGAAGGGCGCAATCCGCTGCTGCCGCCGATTGTCTCCGGCAGCCATATCGATACTCAGCCTACCGGCGGGAAATTTGACGGCAACTACGGGGTGCTGGCGGCGCTGGAGGTCGTGCGTACGCTGAACGACCTCGATATTGAAACCGAAGCGCCGATTGAAGTGGTGTTCTGGACCAATGAAGAAGGTTCGCGTTTTGTGCCGGTGATGATGGGGTCCGGCGTTTTTGCCGGCGTATTCCCGCTGGAAACCATCTATGCCGCGCAGGATGCGCAGGGAAAAACGGTGGGCGAGGAGCTGGCGCGTATCGGCTATATCGGCAGCCAGACTCCCGGCGATCATCCGATCGGCGCCTACTTTGAAGCCCATATCGAGCAGGGACCGATCCTTGAAGATGAAGAGAAAATCATCGGCGTGGTGCAGGGCGTGCTGGGGATCCGCTGGTACGATTGCGTGGTGACGGGGCAGGAGTCACATGCCGGGCCGACGCCGATGCGTCTGCGTCAGGATGCCTTGCAGGTGGCGACGCGGATTATGCAGGAGGTGGTGGCGATTGCCGGGCGGAGCGAAGAGGGGCGCGGCACCGTCGGGATGGTGCAGGTCTATCCCAATAGTCGCAACGTGGTGCCGGGCGAGGTGACGTTCTCTATTGATATGCGCAATCTCAGCGACGCGGCAGTGGATGATATGGACCGCCAGCTGCGCGCCTTTATCGCGCGCGTGCAGCAGGAGAGCGGGCTGACGGTACAGTTGAAAGAGGTCAGCCACTATCCGGCGGCGCCGTTTCATCCCGATTGCCGGCAGGCCATTGCCGAGGCGGCGGCACAGCTTGGCTATCCATCGCGGGAGATTGTCTCCGGTGCCGGGCATGATGCGGTGTATATGAGCTATCTGGCGCCGACGGGAATGATCTTTATTCCCTGCAAAGACGGGATTAGCCATAACGAAATCGAATATGCCTCGCCGGAACACGTTGCTGCCGGCGCAAACGTGCTGCTGCAGGTCATGCTGCAATACGCGCAGGTGGCGTAACCCGGAAGCGGGATTCCCCGGCTGGCGCTACGCTTAGCCGGGCTACGGACTGCAATATACGTAGGTGGCGTAACCGCTGAGACGGCGGTTGCCCGAATAAACACAGGCGCCGCCATACGCGCGATGACAACGACAGTAACCCGGAGTCGGAATTCCCCGGCTGGCGCTACGCTTAGCCGGGCTACGGCGTTGTGCTGCCCCAGACCACGGACCGGTGGGGATGGTAGCCCGGATAAGGCGCAAGCGGCACTACCCGGGGGAGGGCAGGCCATGGAGCCTGCCTATTCCAGCTGCGCCAGCTGGTGGCACAGCACCTCGACGCCGGGCGCAATCGCATCGGGATTGATGGCGTGAAAGCCCATGCGGAAAAAGTTTTCCGGCGGCGTGGCGTTGAGGAAATGGCGCGCGCCGGGTTCAATCAGCACCCCGGCATGGGCGGCACGCCAGGTCAGCTGCTGCGTATTGATCTGTTTCGGTGTCGCCAGCCAGAAAGCATTGGCATGTTCGCTCCCGGGAATAATTCGGCACTCCGGCAGGTAGCGGTGCAGCGCATTATTCAGCCGCTCCCAGCGCTGGGCGGAGTCATAGTGGTAGCGGCGCAGGTGGGTTTCATAGTGCCCCTGGGCGAGAAAATGGGCCATCTGATACTGAATATTGGTGGGCGGGTGGCGGTAAATCAGCCGCCGCAGCGCGCGGGCTTCATCAATCAGGTCCGGGTCGGCCACCATAAATCCCAGCCGCAGGCCGGGAGAGAGCGCCTTCGACAGGCTGCTGACGTAAATCACCCGCCCGCTACGGTCGCTGGCTTTCAGTGCCGGTAGCGGGTTGAGGGTAAAGTTACTTTCCGAGTCGTAATCATCTTCAACGATCACCGCATCGTAGCGGGCCGCATGTTCCAGCAGCTGGTTGCGCCGCGCCTGGCTCATCGCCACCCCCGTCGGCACCTGGTGGCCGGGGGTGACGTAGTAGTAATCGCAGGGAGCATCGTCGAGCACGATCCCTTCTTCGTCCACCGGGTGCGGCACGATGTCGGCGTCCGCCAGCAGGAAGGTATTAATCGCTTCGCGGAAGCAGGGATTCTCCACGCCGACCCGGGTTCTGGACGACATCAGCAGGCGGGTGAGCAGGTAGAGCGCGTTCTGCGAGCCGAGCGTAATCAGGATCTCATCCGCTGCGGCGACGATGCCGCGCTTGGGCAGCACCCGGGTGCGGATCTGCTCAATCAGCATCGGGACGTCCTGGTCGATATGATCGACGACCCAGGCCGGATCGCGCACGCCGCCGTGCAGCCAGTTGGCCGCCGAACGCCAGGTGGTCAGCGGGAACTGGCGGGTATCCGGCTGGCCATAGATAAACGGATAGCGATAGTTCATCCAGCCGGCGGGTTTCAGAATCGACTCCTGCTGGCTGGGGGTGATTTGCAGTCGTGCGCCCCAGCGTGGTGCAGTACGCTCGTCATCCGGTGCACCCTGCACGGCAACCGTCGCGGCGGAATGCTGATAGTCGGGATGCAGATAGTATCCGCTGCGCGGGCGGCTGATGAGATACCCTTCGCTGACCAGACTCTCAAATACCAGCGCCGTGGTATTGCGCGACACCCGCAGCTGGCTGGCCAGCTGACGACAGGATGGCAGCGGCGTGTCGGCGGAAAAGATACCGCTCAGAATGGCGTTAACCAACGTCTCCCGCACCTGTTCCTGTAAACCGCGACGTTGGTCGAACTCGACGTGCAAAAGGTGACGGATCATGCGGGGCTCCTTAGGTGAATACTCTGTCTACCCTGCAGCAAATTCCATACCACCCTGAAAAAGTCTGACACACGGACGCAACGAAACTGGCTCTATCCGGAAAACAAAAACGCTCCCTACAGTAAAAACGCATTCATCAGTCGCGGAACGGAACTTCCGTCGGCACAAGTTTTGCAAAACCTTTTCATGTTCGGGAATGAACACGTCTGGCGAATTAATTAGGGGTGGATTGATGAACAAATCGTTGGCTTCAATGTGTCTGGGCGCCGTTATGGCACTGGCTTTCTCTTATCACGCAGCGGCAGCAGATCTCCCGGAAATTGAAAAATCCGGCACCCTGAAAGTCGCGACCGAAGATGATTACGCGCCGTTTAACTTTATGAGTAACGGCCAGGCCGATGGCTTTAACAAAGATATGCTGGAGGAGCTACGCAAGTATGCGAAATTCCACGTCGACCAGAGCATCCTGCCGTGGACCGGCCTGTTAGCGGCGGTCTCCACCGGCCAGTACGATATGGCGTTAACCGGCGCGGTGATCACCGATGACCGTCTGAAGGTCTTTGACTTCACGCCGCCATGGGCTTCGGCGCAGCACTACTTCGTAAAACGCGCCGGGGATAATTCACTCGATACCATCGCCGACCTGAGCGGCAAAAAAGTGGGCGTCCAGGCGGGCAGCGCGCTGCTGGCGCGACTGCCTGAGCTGAAAGCGATGCTGGAAAAAACCGGCGGCAAGCTCGGGCCGGTGGTGGAGTATCCCTCTTACCCGGAAGCCTACGCCGACCTTGCCAATAAGCGCCTCGATTACGTGATTAACGTGGTGATTTCAGTCAACGACCTGGCGAAAGCCAAACCGAAGGTCTTTGCCAAAGGGCTGGCGGTGTCCGGTCCGGGCTATATGGCGTGGCCGATTCCGAAAAACTCCCCGCAGCTTTTGGCTTACATGACCAAGTTTATCAACCATATGCGTGAAACCGGCAAGCTTGCGGAGCTGCAGAAAAAATGGTTTGGCGAAACCTACGATAACCTCCCGACGGAAGCGATTACCAGCCCGGAACAGTTCCATAAACTGGCTGGTTTGTAACAGTTTGCGGCGGGTCACCGCCGCGTTTTTAATCCACAGGAGGGCCATATGGATGCAATTTCCTGGCAGTTATTGATTGAAGGCGCATGGACGACCCTCTGGATTTCGGCTATCGCTATCGCCTTTGGGGTGGTGATTGGCCTGCTGATCGCGCTGGTGAGGATGCTGCGTCTCCCGATTGTCGACCAGCTGCTGGTGGTCTATATCAGCCTGGCGCGCGCCACGCCGCTGGTGACGCTGGTGCTGTTTCTGTTTCTCTCGCTGCCCACGGTGGGAATTAATCTTGATAAAAACGTGGCGGCAATCGTGGCGCTGACCCTCAACACCTCGGCTTTTAACGCCGAAATCTGGCGCAATGCGTTTCGCACCTTCCCGCGCGAGCAGCGCGAGGCGGCAGAATCCGTGGGGATGCGCCGCTGGACCTATTTTCGCTACATCATGCTGCCGCAAATGTGGATCGAAAGCCTGCCGGCGCTGGTGAACGAAATGTCTTTCCTGATTAAAGGCAGCCCGGCGATTGCGGTGATCGGCGTGGTCGATTTGACCCGCGTGACCAACCGTATCTCATCCGTCACCTATGAGCCCCTGTCGCCGATTCTCGCGGCGGGTCTGCTTTATGTCGTGATCATCGGCATGCTGCTGAAGCTGCAGGGACTGGCGGAACGTAAAGCAAAACGCCTGGCACGATAACAACAGGAGGATCTATGAGTCAGTGGGCCATTATCTGGTCAGCGCGCGACAGCTTTATTGCCGGCCTGATTGCCACTCTTGAGCTATTCATTGTGGCCGCCGTTGTGGGGTTAGCCATTGGCATTGTGCTGTGCTATTTGACCGAATATCAAAAGCGCTGGCTTAACCGCGTGATTATCGGTTTTGTTAGCCTGATGCGTGCAATTCCGTTCTTAATCCTCGCCTATCTGCTCTATTACGGCCTGCCGGAAGTGGGGATCAGTATGGACGCCTGGAGCGCAGGTCTGGTAGCGCTGATGATTTACCACGGCGCCTATTTCTTTGAAATCCTGCGCAGCCAGCGCCGGGTCTTCTCCGCCGGATATATCGAGGCCGCGGTGGCGCAGGGTTTTTCTCGCTACCAGATATACCGGCGGATTATTTTGCCGAATATCGTCTCATCGGCGCTGCCGCTGCTCGGCAACCAGCTGATTATTTGCCTGAAGGATACCGCTTTTCTCAGCATTATCACCGTTCAGGAAATTACCGCCGCGGCCAACAGCGTGCAGGCGACCTGGTTCATCCCGTTTAACGCTTTTATCGTCGCGATTGCACTCTACTGGGCGATCAGCATTTTGCTGGAGTTGCTGATTAAGCGACTGAGCGCCCTCGGAGCTAAAAGAGGAATGAGTCATGCCTGATACCACCGCAGTAAGCATTAAAAACGTCTCTAAACAGTTTGATAATATTGAAGTTCTGCGAGACATCAATCTGACCGTCGAAAAGGGGTCGGTGGTCAGTATCCTGGGGTCGTCAGGTTCCGGTAAATCGACGCTGCTGCGCTGCATGAACTGGCTGGAACAGCCGGACCGCGGGGAGATTCATATCGGCGGCCAGCGGCTGGGGATTGATGAACAGAACGGCAAAGCCATGTCCCACCGCCAGCTGTCGAAGATTCGTGAGCGGGTGGGGATGGTGTTCCAGAGTTTTAACCTGTGGCCGCACCTGACCGTGCAGCAGAATGTCAGCGAAGCGCTGCTCCACGTCAAAGGGATGAAGCGCGATGCAGCCTCTGCAATAGCCATACAGCAGCTGGAAAAGGTCGGGATGGCGCACAAGGCCGACGCCTGGCCGATTACCCTCTCCGGCGGGCAGAAGCAGCGGGTGGCGATAGCCCGTTCGCTGGCGATGTCGCCGGAGGTGATTCTGTTTGATGAGCCGACGTCGGCGCTGGATCCCGAGCTGGTCAACGAAGTGTTGGGGGTGATGAAGGCGCTGGCGGCGGAGGGCTACACCATGGTGGTGGTGACTCATGAGATGGACTTTGCCCGCCAGGTATCGGATGAAGTGGTGTTTCTCGAAAAAGGGTTGTTGATTGAGAAAGCGCCGCCGGAGAAATTTTTCACCAACCCCGACTCTGAACGCGTACGCCAGTTTCTGCAGAGCCGCCGCTAATAAGAGGGGGCCCGCTCGCCTGCGGCCGCTCTCCCCGGTGGCGCTGCGCTTACCGGGGCTACGGGGTCGTGCGATCGGATAGACCGCATAAGGCGCTGGTGCCGCTAGCCGGGAAAATCCCCGCTGGCGCTGCACTTACCGGGGCTACGGGGTCGTGCGGTCAGGTAGCCCGCATAAGGCGCTGGTGCCGCTAGCCGGGAAAATCCCCGCTGGCGCTGCGCTTACCGGGGCTACGGGGGCATGCGGTCAGGTAGCCCGCATAAGGCGCTGGCGCTGCTAGCCGGGAAAATCCCCGGTGGCGCTGCGCTTACCGGGGCTACGGGGTCGTGCGGTCGGGTAGCCCGCATAACGCGCTGGCGCCGCTAGCCGGGAAAATCCTCGCTGGCGCTGCGCTTACCGGGGCTACGGGGGCATGCGATCGGGTAGCCCGCATAAGGCGCTGGCGCCGCTAGCCGGGAAAATCCCCGCTGGCGCTGCGCTTACCGGGGCTACGGGGTCGTGCGGTCGGGTAGCCCGCATAAGGCGCTGGCGCCGCTAGCCGGGAAAATCCCCCACTGGTGCTGCGACCCGGGGAGATGTTCCGGCAGCAAGGTACATGGTTCCGTTCGTCATCAATCGGCAAAACAGGTTTGTGGCACATCAACGGAAACAGGGGGAGTCCTCTTTACAATCCCCGCTTGCGCGCAAAGAAATCGGCCGCCCGGCGCTCAGCCTGCGGTCGGCATCAACTCGATGCTACTGGTCCCGTCCCTGGCGTCCAGCCCCTGCTTTCCGACCTCCGTTTCGCCGATTTCAGCGGATACCAGAGCATCGCGTAAGTCTTGTTATTGCCGAATGACTACAGCTGCCGTCAGCGCTTTTCCCTGGCTGCAGACGGCTGGAAACAGGTAGCCCCGGTAAGCGCAGCGCCACCGGGGAGGGGGAGATAAATTGCGTTGGTCTACAATCAATCCCGGTCAATCGCGAACGGCTGCCAGGCCTGGCGCACCGGCATCACTTCTACGCGGTTGATATTCATATGATCCGGCAGGGTGGCGATGTAGAACATCTGCCCGGCGATATCCTGCGCGCTCAGAGGAGTGGTGCCGCGATACAGATTATCGGATGCCGCCTGGTCGCCTTTAGTGCGCACGAGAGTGAATTCGGTCTCGGCAATGCCCGGCGCCAGATCGGTCACCCGCACCCCGGTACCGAGTAGATCGCAGCGCAGGTTGTAGCTGAACTGCTTCACAAACGCTTTGCTGGCACCGTAGACGTGGCTGCCCGGATAGGGCCACTGACCGGCAATGGAACCGACATTGATGATACTGGCGCCGGCGCCGTGCTGAATGAGCGTCGGCAGCAGCGCGTGGGTGACGTTAACCAGACCGGTAACGTTGGTGTCGATCATCGTTTTCCAGTCCTGCAGGTCCACCTTCTGCGCCGGCTGCGGCGCCAGCGCCAGCCCGGCGTTGTTAATCAGCGTTTTGATATCGGCAAAGGCGGCAGGCAGCTCTGCCACCGCGGCGGCAACGGCCTCGCTGTCACGCACGTCCAGCTCGATAATATGTACCGGCACCAGCAGGCTCAGCCGGTCATACAATTTTTGCAGGCGCGCCAGACGACGCCCGCTCAGCACCAGCGACCAGCCCGCCTCGGCAAACACCTGTGCCGCTGCCTCCCCAAAACCGGAGGTGGCCCCGGTAATAAACACTACGTTGTTGGTGGTCATTTCACTCTCCTGTGCGCATTGTTGCCCTCACTATAAAAACGCCGTGCACGACCACACAGGGCCAGTTGTCAGGTGGCGTTGTGACACGGTGTCACAACTTTTTCGACCGACTGGCTCTATCCCTTTTTCCGCCGGGCGACCAATGATGGGGGGAACAACAATGACATCAGAGGGCAGGGTATGAAGCTGGCAATACAGAACGATGTAACGGTAAGCAACGATGACGTTCGCCAACTGGATCGCGCTTATGTTTTCCATTCGTGGTCGGTACAGGGCAACATCAACCCGCTGGTGATTGCCGGGGCCAGGGGCTGTGAACTGTGGGATTATGAAGGCAAAACCTACCTTGATTTCAGCAGTCAGCTGGTTAACGTCAATATCGGCTATCAGCACCCGCGCGTGCTGGCGGCGATGAAAGCGCAGCTGGAGGAGCTGGTGACGATTGCGCCGGCGACCGCCAACCTCGCCCGCGGCGAAGCGGCGAAACGCATCGTCGAGCTGGCGCCGGAAGGCTTCAGCAAAGTGTTCTTTACCAATGCCGGAGCCGACGCCAACGAGAATGCCATTCGCATGGCGCGGCTGTACACCGGACGCGACAAGGTGCTGTCGGCCTATCGTTCATACCACGGCAATACCGGCAGCGCGATTGCCGCCACCGGCGACTGGCGCCGCGTGCCGAATGAGTACTCCCGCGGCCACGTGCACTTTTTCAACCCCTACCTCTATCGCAGCGAATTTAATGCGGTGACGGAAGAGGAGGAGTGTCTGCGCGCGCTGGCGCATCTACGCAGAATCATTGAGTGTGAAGGCCCTGGCGCGATTGCCGCCATTCTGCTGGAGTCGATTCCCGGTACCGCGGGTATTCTGGTGCCGCCTGACGGCTATATGCAGGGCGTACGGGCGCTGGCCGATGAGTTTGGTATTGTGCTGATCCTCGATGAGGTGATGGCCGGGTTTGGCCGTACCGGCAGCTGGTTTGCCTTCGAGCAAGATGGCGTGGTGCCGGATCTGGTGACCTTTGCCAAAGGGGTTAACGCCGGGTATGTGCCTGCGGGCGGGGTGCTGATTAGCGATCCGATTGCCCGTTATTTTGACGACCATTTCTTTGCCGGTGGCCTGACCTACTCCGGCCATCCGCTGGCGATGGCGGCGATTGTGGCGACGATCGATGCCATGAAAGAGGAAAACATCGTCGAAAACGCGGCGCAGATGGGGAATCACGTCCTGCGTCCGGGGCTGGAGGCGCTGGCGGAAAAACATGCGATTATCGGTCATGTCCGCGGCCGTGGCCTGTTCCAGGCGCTGGAACTGGTCAGCGACCGCGAAGCTAAAACGCCGTTAACCGCGGCGGATATGGCGGCGATTAAGGGGGCGTTAACCGAAGCGGGTCTGCTGGCCTTTGTGGTGGAAAACCGCATTCACGTGGTGCCGCCATGCACCATCAGCGCTGAGCAGATTGCGAAAGGGCTGGCGATTTTTGACAGCGTATTCGCCCGCTTCGCCACTCTGGCGAAATAAACCAACCTTATTCCCGGCTGGCGGCGCCAGCGTCTTATGCGGGCTACCTGACCGCACGACCCCGTAGCCCCGGTAAGCACAGCGCCAGCGGGGATTTTCCCGGCTGGCGGCGCCAGCGCCTTATGCGGGCTACCCGACCGCACGACCCCGTAGCCCCGGTAAGCGCAGCGCCAGCGGGGATTTTCCCGGCTAGCGGCGCCAGCGCCTTATGCGGGCTACCTGACCGCACGACCCCGTAGCCCCGGTAAGCGCAGCGCCACCGGGGATTTTCCCGGTTGGCTGGCTATCACGCCATCCGGTGTTCGCCCTGTATCAGCGCCTCGCGATTGAAGAAGCGCTGAATTACCCCCTCGGCCATAAACGCCGCCCGATCCGACATATGCGCAATCACATCGGCATCATGACTGACCAGCAGATAGGTCATACCGTGCTCCTGTTTCAATCGGTTCAACAGATTGAGAATTTCCGCCTGCACCGACATATCCAGCGCCGAGGTGGGCTCATCTAACAGCAGGAGCTGCGGGCGCAGCAGCAGCGCGCGCGCGATTGCCACCCGCTGACGCTGGCCGCCGGAAAGCTGATGCGGATAACGACGCGCGGCGTCGGCGGGGAGCCCCACCTGTTCCAGCGCGGTGTCGACCCGCTGCCGGATGGCGTCGAGACCGTGGATTTTCAGCGGTTCGGCAAGGGTACGCCACAGCGTATGGTTGGGGTGCAGAGAGGCATAAGGATCCTGAAACACCATCTGCACGTTGCGGCGCAGCTCGCCCTGAAAACGAACTCCGGGAGCTATCGCTGTGCCAAACAGCTGAACGCCGCCGCGCCACTCGCGCTGTAGCCCGGCGAGAACCCGCAAAATCGTCGATTTTCCGCAGCCGGAGGCGCCGATCAGACTGAAAGTTTCCCCGGCCTCAACGCTGAAGCTGGCGGCGGAAACCGCCGTTTTTTCCGCAAAAATGACCTGTAATGCATCGAGATTAACGACTGCCATGCGCCGCCTCCGTAAAGTCCTGGGTTCTGTCGAGAGTGGGCAGCATCTGGCCGTAGGTGCTCGCATCGGGACGACAGGTCCACAGCGTACGGGTGTAGGGATGCATGGCCTGAGGCAGCTCGCGGGCGGGCATTTCATCGACCTGCGCGCCCTGATACATCACCAGCACCCGGTGGCAATGCTCCGCCACCAGCGGCAGATCGTGGCTAATCAGCAGCATCGCCATTTGCCGCTGCTCGCACTGTTCCACCAGCAGTTCGAGGATCTGATTGCGCAGGCGGGAATCGAGCGCCGAGGTCGGCTCGTCGGCAATCAGCACCTTCGGGTTGTTCAACAGCGCAATGGCGATCATCACCCGTTGCCCCATCCCGCCGGAGAGTTCGCCGGGGTAGCGGCTGAGTACGGGTAAATCGAGACCGACGGCAGCAACGGCGGCTTTCACCGCCTCCAGTCGCGCGCGGCGGCTCAGGCGCTGATGCAGCGTTAATGCCTCTTCCAGCTGTGCCTGAATGTTCTGTACCGGATTCAGCGCATAGCGCGGATCCTGCAGCACCATGGCGATATCGTTGCCGCGCAGCGCGCGCCAGCGGCGTTCGTTGAGGGTCAGAAGATCGTGGCCCAGCACGTTCAGCGTTTCTGCGCTGACCACGCCCGGACGACGCACCAGCCCCATCAGCGCGCGGGCGGTCATCGATTTGCCGGAACCGGATTCGCCCACCAGCGCCAGCCGCTCGTTGCCGAGCGTAAAGTTGACGTTATTCACCACCCGGGCAGAGGGGTAGTCGATGCACAGCCCTTGAACGGTGAGTCGGGTATCAGTCATGTTGCGGCTCCAGAACATCGCGCAGGCCGTCGCCCAGCAGGTTAAAGGCAAGGCTGGCTATCAGGATCACCGCTCCGGGCGCGGCGGCAATCCACCACTGATCGAAAATGACCTGCATTCCGTCGGCGATCATCGCGCCCCATTCCGCCATCGGCGGACGTGCGCCGAGGCCAAGGAAGCCCAGTCCGGCGGCGGCGAGAATAATGCCGGCCAAATCCAGCGCCAGGCGCACGATGGCGGAAGGCAGGCACAGCGGCAAAATATGGCCTATCAGCAGCCGCCAGCCGCGAATGCCCATCATCTCCGCCGCGGCCAGATAATCGCTATGACGCAGACGCTGAATTTCGCTCCGCGCCTGGCGAGCGTAGGCGGGCCAGGTGGTGAGCGCCAGCGCCAGCGCACCGTTGACCAGCCCAGGCCCCAGCATGGCGACAAAGGCAAAGGCGAGGATCAGGCGCGGCATTGACATCACCACGTCAGTAAACCGCATCAGAATACGCTCCAGCCAGCCGCCGTAATAGCCGGAAAGAATCCCCACCAGCAGGCCGGCGGGGAGCGTAATCAGAGTGACTAACGCCACCAGCCCCAGCGCCGGGCGCGCGCCGTAAATCAGGCGGGAGAGCAGGTCACGGCCATAGCTGTCGGTGCCGAGCCAGTGCCGGGCATCGGGGCTTTGCAGGCGAGCCGCCGCATCCTGCCAGTTGGGATCGAGCGGCGCCAGCCACGGCGCGAACAGCGCCACCAGCAGGAGCAGCGCGATAACGATCAGCCCGCAAAAGGCGGCGGGGGAGCGACGCAGACGACGCAAAAACAGATAAGCCGGCATCAGCGCACCCTCGGGTCGGTCAACCGCACCAGCAGGTCGGTGAGGTTATTAATGAAAACAAAGCTGGCGCCAATCAGCAACGTACCGCCCATGATCGCCGTGGTATCCCCGGCAAATAGCGCGGTAGTCAGATAGCGGCCAATTCCCGGCCACGAGAAGACGGTTTCCGTCAACACCGCGCCTTCCAGCATCGAGGTCCAGGCCAGGGCGATGACCGTCAGCAGAGTGCCGCGAATGTTGGGGAGCACATGATGCAGCAGAATCGTCATTTCGCTGGCGCCTTTGGCGCGCGCCAGCAGGATGTACTCTTTGTTCATCTCGCTGAGGCAGGCGGAGCGGGTCAGGCGGGTGATGCTGGCCAGCGAATAGTATCCCAGCAGCAGCACAGGCAGCAGCAGATGGCCGATGGCGTTTTTGAAGGCCTCTTTATCGCCGGAGAGCCAGGTATCAATCAGCACGAAGCCGGTTCGCGGTTCGACGGTATATTGATAGATATCGTCCAGTCGCCCGGGGCCCGGCGTCCACTGCAATTTGGCATAGAACAGCGCCAGCATCAGCAGCCCGAGCCAGAAGATGGGAACCGAGTTGCCGATCAAGGTCAAGGTGCGTACCGCCAGATCCCACGGGGAACCGGCGTAGCGGGCGCACAGCACGCCGGCAATCACCCCGAACAGCGCCCCGACGATCAGCGCCAGGGTGGCCAGTTCGAGGGTGGCGGGAAAGGTAGCGAGCAGGTCGTGCAGCACCGGCTGGCCGGTGGAGCTGGCCGTGCCGAGGTCGCCGTGGGCAAGGTTAACCAGATAGTGCCAGAACTGCACCGGCAGCGGGCGATCGAGTCCGAGCTGGTGGCGAACCTGATCGTAGGTCGACTGGCTGGCATGATCGCCGACGATTTGTAGCACCCGATCGACAGGTGAAAACGCGGAGAGCGCGAACGTGACGAGCAAGAGCCCGAAGAGCGTGAGTAGCAGGGTAAGCAGCCCCTGAAGCACGCGCGTGGAAAGATGTGGCATGGGAAGTCTCTTCATGCCGGGGGGCGGCTTCGCCTGACCCGGCCTACAAAAAACGAGAACCCGTGCCGGGTAAGCGTAACGCCACCCGGCAACAAGGGAAATTACTTGGTGACGTTATCGTACCAGACCATATCGGCGTTGAGGCCCTGCTGATAGCCTTTGACGTTATCGCGGACCACGATCTGCGTTTTCCCCTGATCAACAAACACATACGGCGAACTGCGCTGCAGCTCTTCCTGCATTTTTTTGTACAGATCGAGGCGTTTTGCCGGATCCGCTTCGGCGACCGCCGCCTGGGTTTCTTTATTCAGCTGCGGGATCTGCCAGCCGTTCAGACCGGCGACGGTGCTGGATTTGCCATCATTCCACGCGAAGGCGCTGGCGTTGGAGTGGGCGTCAAAATAGTCCGGGATCCACAGGCGAATAGCTGCCTGGTGCTGCCTGGCACGCACGCGGGCATACACCTGGCTGCCCGCTGCCGGCAGCAGGTCAATCTTCACGCCGCCCTGGGCAAAGCTGGCCTGCATCGACTGGGCGATAGTAATGAACGGCGGTTTGTTCTCGACATCAAGAGTGAAGTGCGCGTCCTTAATCCCCGCTTTGGCGAGAATCGCTTTGGCCTTCGCCGGGTCAAATTTGAACGGATTATTATCCAGCGCGCCCGGCAGACCAACCGGCAGGAAGCTCTGATGCACAAAATACTGGCCTTTAAGCAGATCTTTGGTGATCCCGTCGTAGTCCACCAGCCAGCGCGCGGCTTCCCACAGGGCCGGGTTTTTCAGCAGCGGGTTCGCGCTGTTGCCGGTGTTGAAGGCCAGGTAATTCTGCTCGGCGGAGGGAATGCTCAGCACGTTAACGCCGGGTTTCCCCTGCAGGGCGGCTATCTGATCGGCGCCGAGATCGCGGGCGATATCGGCATCACCCTGTTGAATCAGCAGGCGGCGAGAGGCCGGATCGGGGACGTTTTTAATAATGATGCTTTTCAGCTTCGGCGCACCGGTAGGCGAGCTGTCGTTGGCCTCCAGCACGATGGCCTGATGCGGTTGATAGACGCGCATTTTGAACGCGCCGCTGCCCGCGGAGTGCATTTTCAGCCAGCTGTTACCGAAATCGTTGCCTTTGACGTTCGGCGCCACCAGCTTTTCATCCACGATGGAGGCGATCGGCGTGGAGAGGATATTCAGCGCCACCGCCGGACTGACGTCAGCGGTCCAGTGCAGCTGCAGCGTATGGTCATCGACCTTTTTCAGCTGGCTGGCAATGTTGTCCGGCTGCCAGCCGAGGACGTTGAGGATAAAAGCGGGGGACTTATTCAGCGTCACCGCGCGGGTATAGGAGAAAATAATATCTTCCGGACGCAGCGGATTGCCCGAGGCGAATTTGGCATCAGGCTTCAGCTTGATGGTCAAGGTTTTCGCCGCCGGGTCGGCCTGCCAGCTTTCAGCCAGAATCGGGGTGATTTTTTCAGGGTTGTCGCGATCTGGCTGAACCAGGCGCTGGTAGAGGCTTGGTACCGTCTGAATACTGGAAAGCTCATTGGCTTCTGCCGGGTCGAGGCTGACGATGTCGTCAAGGCCCTGGGCAACGACCAGGGTGGAGGGCGGCGTCGCGGCATGGACGGCGGCGGAGAGTGCGGTCAGCACCAGTAAAGACAGCAGTTTTTTGGTCATGTGCAATCCCTGAAAAAATGTTGTTTTGATTATTTATGCTTCGCTACGTTAGGCCGCTTCCCCGCAGTCGTAAAGTCAAAATACGGATAAGCTTATGCATAAAAAGAATAATTCATAGCGCTGGGTTATTAATGAAAAAAAGCGGCGGCGCGCTTTCTGTCCGCTGCGCTTCTTGATATAACAATTTCATTACAATTCAACGGGGTGCGGGCATGCCGGAAATCAATCAATATGGTCAGGTGGTGAATGATGTTGTCGCAGACTGGCAGGGGGCCAGGATCCTGAAACGCACGCCGTTAAGCGGGCGCTTTTGTCGGCTTGAGCCGCTGGAGGTGCAGCGCCATGCCGCCGATCTGTTCGCCGCCTACGCGTTGGGAGATGAGAGCGACTGGACATGGCTGGCCAGCACCTGCCCGGCAAGCGTGGAAGCGACGACCCACTGGGTGGCCGGTAAAGTCAACGATGATGCGCTGGTGCCGTTTGCGGTTATCGATCTGCGGACCGAGCGGGCGGTTGGGTTGGTTAGCTATATGGCCATCGATCGGGCAATGGGGACCGTTGAAATCGGCCATGTTACCTGGTCGCGGAAGATGAAGAATACGCCGCTGGGTACGGAAGCGGTGTGGCTGTTGCTGAAAAACGCCTTCGAGCAGGGCTATCGCCGGCTGGAGTGGAAATGTGATTCGATGAATATCGCCTCACGGCGGGCGGCGGAGCGTCTGGGTTTTACCTGGGAAGGGTGTCTGCGGCAAAAAATGGTGCGCAAAGGACGCACCCGCGATAGCGACCAGCTGTCGATCATTGATAGCGAATGGCCGCAGCGTGATGCGGCGCTGCGCGCATGGCTGGCGGCGGAGAATTTTGATGGTGACGGGAGACAGGTGAAGCGGCTGGAGGATTTTCGCTAATTGCAGCCTGCTGACAAAGTGCGTGCATCCGGAATTATCTGCGTTGCTCGGTGATTTGCCCGGCGGCGCTTCGCTTGCGCGGGCCTACGGGACTGGTGCCGGTTTGCAGAGCGGGCCTACGGGACTGATGTCGGTTTGCAAACCGGATTCTACGGGATAGCTTCCGGTTTGCAGAGCGGGTTTACGGGACTGACTCGCTGTCGTAGGCCGGGCAAGGCGTCAGCCGCCGCCCGGCAGAGATGTCAGGACACTAGCCAGAGCAGGCTTGCTATCGGACCTTATATTTGTGGTGCTCCGGGATTTGCCCGGCGGCGCTTCGCTTGCGCGGGCCTACGGGACTGATGTCGGTTTGCAAACCGGGTTCTACGGGATCGCTTCCGGTTTGCAGAGCGGGTTCTATGGGGCAGACTCGCTGTCGTAGGCCGGGCAAGGCGTCAGCCGCCGCCCGGCAGAGATGTCAGAACGCGAGCCAGAGCAGGCTTGCTATCCAGCAGCCTGACGACGCACCGGCGCGCCGTTGGCCACATAATAGCGCGCCGTGCTGCGCGGCAGCGGCTGGCGGCCGCGAATGGCATCGGCTATTTTCTCGCCAATCATGATGGTGGTGGCGTTGAGGTTGCCGGTGATGATCTGCGGCATAATTGACGCATCCACCACCCGCAGACCTTCCAGACCGTGCACCCGGCCTTCGCCATCCACTACTGCCATCTCGTCGTCGCCCATTTTACAGGTGCCGCACGGGTGGAAAGCGGTCTCGGCGTGATTACGCACGAACTCATCCAGCTCGGCATCGCTCTGGCAGTCGAGGCCGGGGCTGATTTCGCGTCCGCGATATTTATCCAGCGCCGGCTGGTTCATGATGTCGCGAGTGATGCGTATCGCATCGCGAAACTCCTGCCAGTCCTGCTCGCTGGACATATAGTTGAACAGAATCGCCGGATGCTCGTGCGGGTCGCGTGATTTCAGGCGCACGTGGCCGCGGCTGGGCGAACGCATGGAGCCGACGTGGCACTGGAAGCCGTGCTCTTTCACCGCATTCGAACCGTTGTAGTTAATCGCCACCGGCAGGAAGTGGTACTGAATATTTGGCCAGGCGAACTCTTCCCGGCTGCGGATAAACCCGCCGGCTTCAAACTGGTTGCTGGCGCCGATACCAGTGCCGCCGAACAGCCATTCGGCACCGATTTTCGGCTGATTCCACCACTGCAGCGCCGGATAGAGCGACACCGGCTCTTTGCATTCATACTGCAGATACATCTCGAGATGGTCCTGCAGGTTTTCGCCGACGCCGGGCAGGGCGTGAACCAGCGGGATATCAAACTGGCGTAGCAGATCCGGGTTGCCGACACCGGAACGTTGCAGGATCTGCGGCGAAGCGATGGCTCCCGCGCACAGCAGTACTTCTTTACTGGCCGTCGCTTTTGACGGCGCGGTGCTGTCGCCCTCCAGCCATTCGACCCCAACCGCGCGCTTACCGGCAAAAATAATATGGTCGGTCAGCGCATGGGTGCGAATCGTCAGATTTGGGCGCCCGCGGGCCTGGTCAAGATAGCCGCGGGCGGTGCTGGCCCGGCGCCCCTGGGGAGTGACGGTACGATCCATCGGCCCGAACCCTTCCTGCTGATAGCCATTCAGGTCCTCGGTGCGCGGATAGCCGGCCTGCACACCCGCTTCCACCATCGCATGGAACAGCGGATTATTATTCTGCTTCGGCGTGGTGACGCTCACCGGGCCATCGCCGCCGTGATAGTCATTCGCGCCGATGTCGCGGGTTTCCGCTTTACGGTAGTAGGGCAGGCAGTCGAGATAGCTCCAGCTCTCCAGGCCTGGCGCGGCGGCCCAGTTGTCGAGGTCCATTGCATTACCGCGGATGTAGCACATGCCGTTAATCAGCGACGAGCCGCCGAGACCTTTGCCGCGGCCGCACTCCATGCGGCGGTGATTCATATACGGCTCAGGTTCGGTCTCGTAGGCCCAGTTATAGCGTCGGCCCTGTAATGGAAAAGCCAGCGCGGCGGGCATCTGGGTGCGGAAATCAAAACGATAATCCGGGCCGCCGGCTTCCAGCAGCAGGACGGTGGTGTGCGGATCTTCCGTCAGTCGTGTCGCCAGTACGTTGCCGGCAGAGCCGGCGCCAATAATGATGTAGTCAAATTGCAAACATGACCTCCTGGTTAAAATATGGAGTGAAACTGAGCCATCTCAACCTGGATGGATTTTACCTGGGTGTAGCTCTGGAGCGTCATCACGCCGTTTTCGCGGCCGATACCGGAGTGCTTATAGCCGCCGACCGGCATCTCCGCCGGGGATTCGCCCCAGCTGTTGATCCAGCAGATCCCGGCTTCAAGCTGATGAATCACGCGGTGGGCGCGATTTAAGTCCGGGGTGACCACGCCTGCCGCCAGACCGTATTCGGTGGCGTTGGCGCGGCGAATCACTTCCGCCTCGTCTTCATAGGTCAGAATCGACATCACCGGGCCAAAGATCTCTTCGCGCACGATGGTCATCTCGTCATGGCAGTCGCTAAAGACGGTCGGGGCCACCCACGCGCCGCTGGCGAAGGCGTCACCTTGCAGCACCCCGCCGCCGCACAGCAGACGCGCGCCTTCCTGCTTACCGCTCTCGATATAGCGCAGGACGTTGTCGCGGTGCGGGAAGCTCACCAGCGGGCCGAAGTTGGTCGTTTCATCAAACAGGTCGCCGGGACGAATTCGCGCCACGCGGGCGAGGATTTTCTCTTCGAACGCCGCTTTCGCGCGCGCCGGGATAAACACCCGGGTGCCGTTGGTGCAGACCTGGCCGGAGCTGTAGAAGTTGGCCATCATCGCGATATCGGCGGCGAGGTCGAGGTCGGCATCGTCGCAGACGATCAGCGGCGACTTGCCGCCCAGCTCCATGGTGACTTCCTTCAGCGACGAAGCGGCGGAGTTAGCCATCACTTTTTTGCCGCTGGCGACGCCGCCGGTGAACGAGACTTTGGCGATATCCGGGTGTTCAGTCAGATACCGTCCGGTTTCGGCGCCGATCCCCGGCAGGACGTTAAAGACGCCGTCCGGCAGGCCGGCTTCGCGGTAGATCTCCGCCAGTTTGAGGGCGGTCAGCGGGGTCACTTCGCTTGGCTTAAAAATCATCGCGTTTCCGGCGGCCAGCGCCGGCGCTGATTTCCACAGCGCGATCTGGATCGGGTAGTTCCACGCGCCGATCCCGGCAACCACGCCGAGCGGTTCGCGGCGGGTATAGATGAATGAACTGTCGCGCAGCGGGATCTGGCTGCCTTCCAGCGCCGGGATCAGGCCGGCGTAATACTCCAGCACGTCGGCGCCGGTAACGATATCGACAGCGGCGGTTTCGCTCAGCGGTTTACCGGTATCCAGCGTCTCCAGACGCGCCAGCTCGTCGTTACGCTGGCGCAGAATATCCACCGCTTTACGCAGGATCCGCGAACGCGCCATGGCGCTCATCGCCGCCCACACCTTTTGCCCCTGTTGGGCGCTTTTTACCGCCCGGTCGACGTCTTCGCGACCCGCGGCCTGGACTGTCGCCAGCACTTCCCCGGTGGCAGGGTTGAGGGTCTCGAAGGTTTTCCCGCTGGTGGCAGGGACGTAACCACCGTGGATATAAAGCTGCTGTTCGGCCATTCGGGACATGGTTTCCTCCATTATTGAGAAGTCGGTGGCAGATACTGGCTGATGAAATGGTCGGCGAGCGTTTCGGCGCGGGCTTTGTCGAGCGGTTTACCGCTCAGCGCCGCGCGTAGCCACAGTCCGTCGATTAAGGCGGCAAGGCCATAACCGGCCTCCTGCGCCTGCTGGCGCGGCAGCTCGCGCTGAAATTCATAGACGATGTTCGACAGCAGACGCCGGCTGCTGACCTGCTGCAGGCGATAGAGCATCGGTTGATGCATGCTGCTGGCCCAGAAGGCAAGCCAGGCTTTCATCGCCGCGCTGCTTATCTGGCTGTCATCGAAATTACCCGCCACGATGGCCCGCAGCCGCCGTTCGGCGCTGGCGCCCGGCAGCGCGTGCAAACGGCTCAGTACCGCCAGCCGCAGCTGGCCGGTGATATCGCGCATCGTCGCTTCCAGCAGACCGTTCTTATCCTTGAAATAGTGACTAATGATGCCGGTCGATACGCCCGCCCGTCGGGCAATTTGCGCGATGGTGGCATCGTGCATTCCCACCGCGTTTATCGCCTCGAGGGTCGCGTCAATGAGCTGCCGCTGGCGTATCGGTTGCATCCCCAGTTTGGGCATTTCGTTGGTTCCATTCATCAGATTTGTTTATCTATTAAAGCGGTTTTTGATTGGACGTTCAATATAAAATGTGTCTTAATTGTTGCGGTTTTGGATTTTAATAGTTACAAAAACAGTGGGGATACTGGATGACAGACCTTTCGCCGAGCAGAGAAAAGGACAAAATCAATCCGGTGGTTTTTTATACTTCCGCCGGACTGATTTTGTTGTTTTCCCTGATGACTATCTTCTTCAGCGATTTTTCAGCGGCCTGGATTGGCCGTACCCTGAACTGGGTTTCGACGACTTTTGGCTGGTATTATTTGCTGGCGGCCACGCTGTATATCGTGTTTGTGGTGTGCATTGCCTGCTCGCGCTTCGGTTCGGTGAAGCTCGGGCCTGAGCACTCCAAACCGGAGTTCAGCATGCTGAGCTGGGCGGCGATGCTGTTTGCCGCCGGTATCGGTATCGACCTGATGTTCTTCTCGGTCGCCGAACCGGTCACCCAGTATATGCAGCCGCCGGAAGGGGCCGGGCAGACCATGGAGGCCGCGCGCCAGTCGATGGTCTGGACCTTGTTCCACTACGGGCTGACCGGCTGGTCGATGTATGCTCTGATGGGCATGGCTCTGGGATACTTTAGCTATCGTTATAATTTGCCGCTCACCATACGCTCCGCCCTCTATCCCATCTTCGGTAAAAAAATCGATGGTCCAATTGGCCATAGCGTCGATATCGCGGCGGTGGTCGGGACAATTTTTGGGATTGCCACCACGCTGGGGATCGGGGTCGTGCAGCTTAATTATGGCCTGAACGTGCTGTTTGATATTCCGGATTCGCTGGGGGCGAAAGCGGCGCTGATTGTCCTGTCGGTGATTATCGCCACGATTTCGGTGACCTCCGGGGTCGATAAAGGGATTCGTATTCTCTCCGAGCTGAACGTGGTGCTGGCGCTGGGGCTGATTCTGTTCATCTTGTTTATGGGCGATACCGAGTTTCTGATGAACGCGCTGGTGCTGAACGTTGGCGACTACGTGAACCGCTTTATGGGCATGACCCTCAACAGCTTCGCTTTCGATCGCCCGGTCGAGTGGATGAACAACTGGACGCTGTTTTTCTGGGCCTGGTGGGTGGCCTGGTCACCGTTCGTGGGGCTGTTCCTGGCGCGTATCTCGCGCGGGCGCACCATTCGTCAGTTTGTGCTGGGGACGCTGATTATTCCGTTTACCTTCACCTTACTCTGGCTGTCGGTGTTCGGTAACAGCGCGCTGTACGAGATTATTCATGGCAATGTCGCCTTTGCCGAAGAGGCGATGGCCCATCCGGAGCGCGGCTTCTATAATCTGCTGGCGCAGTACCCGGCCTTTACCTTCAGCGCCTCGGTCGCCACCATCACCGGGTTACTGTTCTATGTGACCTCCGCTGACTCAGGGGCGCTGGTGCTGGGGAACTTCACCTCGAAACTCAAAGATATCAACAGCGATGCGCCGAACTGGCTACGGATCTTCTGGTCGGTCGCTATCGGTCTGCTGACCATCGGAATGCTGATGACCAACGGGATTTCGGCGCTGCAGAACACCACGGTGATCATGGGGCTGCCGTTTAGCTTCGTGATCTTTTTTGTGATGGCGGGGTTGTATAAATCATTGAAGGTCGAAGACTATCGCCGCGAGAGCGCCAGTCGCGATACCGCCCCGCGCCCGCTCGGCGTGCAGGATCGGTTGAGCTGGAAGAAGCGTCTGTCGCGGTTGATGAACTATCCGGGAACCCGCTATACGCGCCAGATGATGGAGACGGTGTGCTACCCGGCGATGGAGGAGGTGGCGCAGGAGCTTAAATTGCGCGGCGCCTATGTGGATCTGAAAAGTTTACCGCCGGAAGAGGGGGATAATCTGGGCCATCTCGAACTGCTGGTGCATATGGGCGATGAACAGAATTTTGTCTATCAGATCTGGCCGCAGCAGTATTCGATTCCGGGCTTCACCTACCGGGCGCGCAGCGGTAAATCAACCTACTATCGTCTGGAGACCTTCCTGCTGGAGGGCAGCCAGGGCAATGACCTGATGGACTACAGCAAGGAGCAGGTGATCACCGATATTCTCGATCAGTACGAGCGTCACCTGAACTTTATCCACCTGCACCGGGAAGCGCCGGGGAACAGCGTCATGTTTCCGGGGATGTAGGGAGCAGAAGGCTGCATGAGTAAAAAGGCGCCCCGTGGGCGCCTTTTTTCGAGCGAATGTCGCCATGCGCTCCGCTTACCAGCAGATAAATCCGCCATCAACGACCAAATCAACGCCGGTACAAAATGAGGCGGCGTCGCTGGCGAGAAACAGAGCCGGTCCCGCCATCTCTTCAACTTTTGCCATGCGCTGAATGGGCGTCTGGTTTTCAAACTCACGGGTCTGATGGACCATTTCAGGACGGGTATTCATCGGCGTTGCGGTGTAACCCGGGCTAATTGAGTTGACGCGAATCCCTTTGCCGACCCACTCCATGGCAAGGCTTTTAGAGAGATGAATCACGCCGGCTTTGGCGCTGTTGTAATGCGCCTGTTCCAGCCCGCGGTTAACGATAATTCCGGACATCGAGGCAATATTAATAATCGAGCCGCCGCCGGATTCCAGCATCAGTTCCGCTTCCGCTTTACAGGAATTCCACACGCCGGTGAGGTTGATATCAATAACCCGCTGCCACTGTTCCGTCTCCATCTCCAGCGCCGGGTTGGCGTTGGCGATACCGGCGGCATTGACGGCGATATCGAGACGACCGAAGCGGCTTTTGGCCAGCGCGACGCCGGCGCGAAGATCGCTTAGCTGGCGCACATCCCCGGTGTAAAAGCAGGCTTCGCCGCCTATCGCTTCAATATGACTCACGGTTTCGGCCAGTCCCCCGTCTTCGCGCAAATCAAAACCGACGACGCGCGCGCCCGCGCTGGCGAGCCCGTAGGCGATCATCTGGCCAATACCACTGCCCGCGCCGGTGACAAAGGCAACGCGGCCCTGCAGGTTAAACAACTGTTGAGCAAAATCTTTTGCGATCATAGTGATTACTCTTGTGGTCAAAACCCTCGCGGGTATTAAGACATAATTAAGCCGCCGTCGATGTTAATCGTCTGCCCGGTGAGATAGCGCGCATCGTCAGAGGCGAGAAAGGCCACCAGCCCGGCAACATCTTCCGGTTTTCCTGCCCGTTTCATCGGTATCCCTTCTACCCATTCCGCCATCAGCTCGCCTTTGCCATAGCGCTTTTGTTCACTGCTGAGGATTTCGCCCCACACCCGGTCGTTGTAGTCCCACATTTCACTTTCGATAATCCCGGGGCAGAAGGCGTTGACGGTGATGTTCCACGGCGCCAGCTCATGAGCCAGGCTTTGCGTAATGCCGATAACGCCCATTTTGCTGGCGGCGTAATGCGGGGTGTAGATAAAGCCCTGGCGCCCCTGGCCCGACGAGGTATTGATCAAACTTCCGTAGTTCTGTTTGACCATATATTTGGCCGCTTCGCGACAGCACAGCCAGACGCCGGTTGTATTCACGGCCAGCACTTTTTCGAAATCGGCTTTTGGCATGCGATCGAAATAATCGATGGTGATCACGCCGGCGTTTTGAATTGAAACATCAATGGTGCCGAAGCGGGCTGCGGCCTGTTGGTACAGGGACTGGACCTGGGCTTCATCGGTGACATCAATCTCCAGCGACAGAATATCGGCCTGATAACGCTGGCGTAAGGTTTCTGCGGTTTCATGGACGCGCGGTGCATTAGAGACCATCACCAGCCTGGCGCCATCGCGGGCAAAGCGTTCGGCGATGCCGGCGCCAATACCCCGGCAGGCTCCGGTAATGACGATGGTTTTATTGTCAAAATTTCTGTGCATACTTTTTTCCCTTTAGCGAAGCCGGGCGGTGACGCCCGGCGGAAGAATCGGTGCTATGCGTGAATTAACGGGATGCCGCGCCGCTGGGATGAACCGTCGCCAGCTTTTCTTCATGGCGGCGCATGAGAATGACCTTGTTCTGTAGTTTCTGCTGGAACTGATCGACGACGACGGCGGTGACAATGACCACGCCTTTAATCACCATCTGCCAGAAATCGCTGACCCCCATCATCACCATGCCGTCGGCGAGGAAGACGATCACGAAGGCGCCAATAATCGAACCGGTCACCCGGCCCCGGCCGCCCGCCAGCGCAGTCCCGCCGAGAACGGTGGCGCCGATCGCATCCATTTCGAACATGTTGCCGGTCATCGGGTGCGCGGTTTGCAGCTGTGAGGCGACTATCAGCCCGACGAACGCGGCGCAGAGGCCGGAGAAGGCATAAACAAAGATTTTGGCCTTAACAATCGGGACGCCGGCCAGACGGGCCGCGGATTCGTTGCCTCCGATGGCGTAGATATAGCGGCCCAGCGGGGTTTTCGTGGTCAGCCAGTATCCCAGTAGCAGAAAAGCGATCATCAACCAGATCGGCAGATAAATTCCCAGGACGGTACCGGAGCCGAGGGTGGAGAAACCGGTGTTGCCCAGCGCTTCCATGCCGTTGAGATTGGGGTAAGTGCTGCCGTCGTTAAACAGCAGGGCAGAACCGCGGGCGACGTACATCATTCCGAGGGTACAAATAAAGGGCGCCACGCCAAAGCGGGTAATCACGGCGCCATTAACCAGACCCACCAATACGCCAAAGATAGCCACGCACAAGATAACTTCCGGTACGTTGAAGAAGATGACGCTACCGTTCCATAAGGGCAGGCCATTGGTCAGCAGGGCACCGGCCACCATGCCGCAAATCCCGGCCACGGCACCGACTGAAAGGTCAATTCCCCCGGTCAGAATGACCAGCGTCATCCCGATGGCCAGCAGGCCGGTAATGGCCACATGCTGGGTCATGATCAGCAGATTTGAGGTAGTCAGGAAATTCGGTACCATCACGCTGAAAAACGCAACAACCAGCAGCAGAGCGATAAACGTTCTGGCCTTCAGCAGGTACATATAGATCATATATTTCTGGTTCATGATGGATTCCAGCCTGATTAATCTTGAGGTGTTGAAGCCGCGATTAATTTTTCGCGGGTGACCGCATGACGCGGTAGGTCGGCGGTAATACGGCCATCGGCCATCACCAAAATACGATCTGCCAGAGCCATCACTTCATCCAGCTCTGAGGAGGAGAACATCACGGCCAGCCCCTGTTGCGCCATTTTGCCAATCAGGTGATACACGTCCGTTTTGGCACCCACGTCGATGCCGCGCGTGGGTTCATCGAGGAAAACGACCTGCGGCTGCGTCATTAACGCCTTCCCCAGCACCACTTTTTGTTGGTTGCCGCCGCTCAGAGAGGTGATGGGAAGCTCGGGATCGCTCACTTTGATGGCAAGCTGCTGAATCATCTCTTTAACGCTGGCATGCTCTTTATGCGGATTCAGCCATTGCCAGGCGCGGCGAAACCCCTGAAGACTGAAATCGGAGAGCGTCATATTGGATTGAATGGACATCATCTGCACCACGCCTTCGCCCTGTCGGTCTTCCGGTACCAGCGCCAGCCCTTTTTTGAGTCTGGCCTGAAAAGGGGCCCTGCCGATATTTTCACCGTTGAGATGGATACTGCCATTCTGGCACGGCATCAGGCCGACCAGCCCTTTAAATAGCTCGGTACGCCCGGCGCCCAGCAGGCCGTAAATGCCGATGACTTCCCCTTTACATAAGGTAAAGGTCACATCATTAAGCTTGTAACCGCCGCTATGGTGCAGCGCGGTCAGACCGTCCACCGCCAGCACCGCTTCGCCTTTGGGGGCCGGTTGATAGTCGAAATGCTTTTTCTTATCGCCGACCATCTGTTCAATGATCCAGGGGATACTGGCATCGCTGACGGTCCGTTCGCTGATAAAACGGCCATCGCGGAAAATGGTAATGTGGTCGCCAATTTCCATCAGTTCTTCCAGACGATGAGAGATATAAATGATGGTGACGCCGCGCCGTTTAAGCTGTCCGATAACATTGAACAGGACTTTGACTTCAGACTGGCTGAGGGCGGAGGTGGGCTCATCCATAATCAATACGCGAGTATCTTTGGACAGGGCGCGCGCAATTTCGACCAGCTGCTGATGGCCAATACCCAGTTCGCCAAGCGGAGTATAGGGATCAACATCGAGCTCCAGCCGTTCCAGCAGTGATTTAGCCAGCTCGTATTGGTATTTTTCGTTGATTCTTCCTTTCTGGAAAAACTCATTAGCCATGAAAATATTATCCATGACATTCATATTCGGGAATAAATTCAGCTCCTGGAAAATAATGCTGATACCCTGTTTTTCAGCCTGGTGAGTCGAGTTTAATGAAACGGGAGAACCCTCGAGAATAATTTGTCCGGAGGAAGGAGTTTCGACACCGGCAAGCATTTTCATCATGGTGGATTTGCCCGCACCATTTTCTCCGATCAGAACGTTGACTTTATTTCGATACACCCGATAGTCGACGTTATCTAAGGCGATAACGCCTGGGTAAACGCGAGATAATCCGCGGGTTTCGATAATAACTTCAGCTTCGACTGGTTGGGGAGTGACGATTTCTTGCGCTGACATCTTATTGTCCTCCGGGGTGAATAATTTTCGCTGGTGTAATATCAGGGAAGGTTTGCGGTATATCCCAGGCGGAAAATACGCCATAGACCTCAACCATTTCGCCGGATTTTAGCTGTGCGCTGTGGATCATTTTTACGGCCTGTTCATTAATGGCCCGACCGTATTCACCAAACAGCACCTGGTCGTTAAAGTCTGCATAACTGGCACCGCTATAGCCATCGCGTAGCTGGGTCCCGCGTAGCGTCGGGCCAATTTGCACCACGATAGCGCTGCCGTTTTGCTCCTGAACGGTCATTTTTCCGCTGCGCGAGGTGGCGTCAAGCTTGATGACCTTGCCTTCAACCTTGACGAAGAAAATGCACGGATTTTCTTCCTGAGCGCGATAACCCAATGTTTTACAAGCGCTGTCGAAATCTTTGGCCGCATGCAGCGCGGTCATTAACGCTTCCGTGGAGCGAGCCTGCGCCACTACCTGCGGCACAATTTTCTCCTGCCACGTCCGATCGATATTCGCCATGTGCGGATTGGGCGGGGATTTAAGATCGGCCAGCTCTTGCTGAGAGACAATGCGGCAGCCTCCCAGTGCGACGATGGCCAATGCCAGCCAGGTTTTTTTATACATGAGACTCTCCTGTGCGCCCCGCAAGGGGCGCAACAACCCGAACTCAGGACTTGATATTGAAGTCCTGAACTTTGTCTGCGTTATCTTTAGTGATCAGGATGCCGCGGAACATGACGCGCTGTTTCGCCGGTTTCACCCCTTTTTGCAGGAAGTTATCGAGGTCGGTCACCCCTTGCGCGGCGATGGACTGGGCCTGCAGCATCACGGTGGCCTGTAGGGTTCCCGCTTTAACCGCATCACGCTCGTCATTGCTGCCGTCGATGCCGACCACCACCACGTCCGTACGGTTTGCTGCTTTTAGCGCGGCGATAGCGCCCAGAGCGACGGGGCCATTACCGCAAATCACCCCTTTAACGTCCGGATGAGCCTGCAGGATGCTGTCCATAATGCGTTTGCCGTCGATTAACGTTCCTTTGGCATCCTGTCTGGCGACGCTGACCATGTCTGGATACTGGTCGATAACCTGATGGAAAGATTTAGAGCGGGTCACGCAGTTATTATCGGCAAGATTGCAGGTGAGCTCTGCGTATTTTCCTTTCTCCGCCATTTTCTCAACAAATACGTTGGCGACTTCCGAACCCGCCTGGAAGTTATTGTGCGTAATTTGCTCAAGTGCCACATCATCGACAGGAATTTCCCTGTTGATTAATACCACGGGAATGCCTGCTGTTTTGGCTTTTTCAATGGCGGCGACGCTGGCGGTTGAGTCGGCGTTATCGAGAATAATACCCTGAACTTTTTTACCAATGGCGGTATCAATAAGTTCGTTCTGTTTTTTGACATCTTCGCCATGTGACAGAACCGTCGTTTTATATCCCAGCTGTTTGGCTTTTTCACTGGCGCCTTTGGCTTCAGAGGCGTAATACGGATTATCCAGCGAGTTGACCATAATCATAATGGTGCCTTTTTCTACCGCCTGAGCGGAAAATGAAAAAGCGGTCAGGGTTGCAGCAGTTAACAACGTTAAACGTAATTTCATGACAATGTTCTCTCTATGTTGTTATTGTCGGGTACGGTGAAACAACGCAAGGCCTGAAAATCAGTTGTATGGTCCGGAGCTCTCCTTATGTTGATGATTCAGGTTCGTCGCGCAGCAGGATCCCTGGTGGGGCGTCAGGCAGACGGGGCCGGTTTCCATAATGTTCTGTCCACCGCATGGCGCCATTCCTGCCATCTTTTCTGTAAACGCAGATGGCGCGCCATATCGGGGCGAAATTCGCTGTGTTCGGTTAAGAACGCGCTTAAATCAGTCAGCGTACCGGGATGAATCGCTTTGCGGGCCAGCAGGGCCGCGCCAATTGCCGATAGCTCGGGGACATCGCTGCGCATCACCGGGCAACCCAGCAGATCGGCCTGGTATTGCATCAGCCAATCATTTTTTGTCGGCCCGCCATCGACCATCAGTGCTGTCAGGTGGAAGTCGTCATGCTGGCGCATGGCAACCACCACATCAGCAATCTGATAAGTGATGGATTCCAGCGCGGCGCGAATCAGGTGGGCGCGCTTGACGCCGCGGCTGAGTCCGCAGATAACCCCGCGCGCGCTGTCGTCCCACCAGGGAGCGCCAAGACCGGTCAGCGCGGGGACAAAATAGACGCCCAGCGTGGAATCGACGGAAGCCGGCAGGGTATTGAGCTCGTGGGCCAGTTCGCGCTCGGAGAGCTCGCTTAATCCCGTACTATCAGCCATCCAGGCCACCGCATCGCCGGTATGGGGAATGTTGCCTTCCAGGCCATAAATGATGCTGTCGCCATCGTGCCAGGCGATGGTGGTGGCCAGTGCGGCAATATCGCATTGGGCTGACTTCACCGGCGCCATGACCGACGATCCCGTGCCATAAGTGGCCTTAACGCAGCCCAGTTCACCGAGCGCGTGACCGAACAGCGCGGCATGTGAATCGCCGACCATCGCCATCACCGGGATGCCGTCAGGAATGGCGGCCAGACCGCGGGTATAACCGAATAACCCGCTGGAGGGTTTAATCTCAGGCAGCGCGGCGCGAGGGATCTGGAACAGCGCCAGCATTTCGTCATCCCATTGACCGGTATGTAAATTAAGTAACTGCGTCCGCGCGGCGTTGGAGTAGTCGCAGCGGAATGCTGCGCCTTGCGTCAGGTTCCACAGCAGCCAGCTATCGATGGTACCGAGGCAAATCTCGCCGCGCTCTGCCATCGCCCGGCCTTCCGGCAGCGACTCCAGCAGCCAGCGCATTTTTGAGGCGGAAAACAGCGGGGCAATCGGTAGCCCGGTGGTGGATTTAATTTGGGATTCTTTACGATCGCGGCGCAGCGCCTCACAGAAACCCGCGCTACGGGTACATTGCCAGGTGATGGCTGCGTTAATCGGTTTGCCGCTCTGACGATACCAGCCGATGGCGGTTTCACGTTGGTTGCTGATGGCTAATGCCGCCACGTTTTCTGCGCCAACGTGGTCGATAGCGTTGGCTATCACCTCCAGTGAGGCCTCGACTAACGCCTCTCCGGATTGCTCTACCCAGCCATCGCGCGGTGTCTGGATAGCTAACGGTTGAGAAAACTTCACAATAACGTTGCCATGGCCGTCAAGCACCACCGCTTTGGCGTTGGTGGTACCTTCATCGAGCGCAATGATGAACTCTTTCTGTGTTGCCAGCATTAGATAGTCTCCTGAGTCACACGTCGTCCTGGCGCGAAGGGAAGGGCGAGCATTCCTCGTTATCGCATTGCTGCTTAGCAGGCCATGATGTGACATTTCGTTATCACTTTTTTAATCACTGAATATATATTCGATAGTGATTATTTATTTAATACCTTAGCCAGAAAGTTTCTCTGGGGCCAGAGGGAAAGTTATCAATTGTGCTGGCAATCACACTTATCTGGATCGTGAAATGTGCAGGGGATGTTGAGGGGGTACGGCGCTTTAACTATTTATTAAATTGAAATATAAGCATTTATTTGATGTGCCTTTGCGTCTTCCTGAAGGGCGCAAAGGCATGAGAAAAGATGTTTTAGCGGCTGATTACGCGGTGACGAGCAGCCGGGCGGTAGGATAATCGGTGATTAAAATGTCAATATAACCGCCGGAGAGGGCGCCCTTGATGGCGGCGACTTTATCACTACCGCCGGCCAGCGCGACGACATTGGGGCATTTTTTGACTTTCTCCAGCGCCATGCCGATAACAGGATCTTCATCATCACGTAACACCGCCTGCCCGTTTTTATCGTAGTAGTGCAGGCAAATATCCCCGACTGCTCCGCGCTCCGCCAGCACCTGCAGCATATCTTCGTGGTAATAGTTGCCTGATGTTTTGAGCAACTGCGAAGGTTCGAGAATACCAATCCCGACGATAGCGATATCGACTTCATCAAAACGTGAAATCACATCGGCCACATCCTGGCTGGCAATCAGCCGGTTTTTCTCTTCCACCGAGCCTTCAATGCTTTGCGAAGGTAGCAGCCAGGCTTCACAGTTCAGCCGTTGCGCCAGCGTCTGAGTGAGGATCGTTGCCTGCACATTGCCATTAGGCCCCACACCGCCCAGCAGTTGAATCACGCCGCTGGCTTTCAGGTTCTGCGCGTGAACCTCATCAACCATGGCCCGAATGGTCGAGCTCCAGGAGGAGACGCCAATCAGATCTTTTGGTCGTAGCCGCGTTTCAAGATAGTGGGCCGCCGCTGAACCGATGGCGCGTTTAATGGTGTGGTCGCTGGCATCCTCTTCGGTGTCCACCACGATGGCCTGCTTGATGCCGTAGCGATCCTCAATGCCTTTTTCGAGATTCAGGAAAATATTTGAGGGCTGTACGACGCTAATTTTGACCACCCCTTCTTTTTGGCAGCGGGTGATAGCGCGGGAGACAAATGACTGAGAAAGCGAGAGAAGTTGAGCAATGTCGGACTGCTTGCGTCCTTCAAGGTAGTAAAGAGTGGCAATCTTAACTAATAGCCGTTGTTCATCCTGCTTAGCCATATATATCCCCGAAAATCATTAACGTGCAGCCATTATGTTAGAGCCTGTAATCATACGCGAAAAAAAAAGACATTTAAGTGTGATGAGACTCTAACTTTTATCAATCCTCTAAAACAGCTATGGACAAAAACAGAACAGTGGTTGCATAATTGAATAAATAATCATATGTGAATATATATTCATTGTGGTTTCAGATCAACTGAAAAATTATCCAGGCGCAGGTATGCCTGATGGTGAGGAGGCAGAATGTTCCTGAGTCTGGTGCAGCGGCGAAAGCGCTGCGATGCGCTGCCAGGGGATATCTGGTTTTTTTTAGTCCCTTACGGAATAAATATTCCAAGTTGAAATTAAATTCAGAGGTATTAAATGAATCCCTATAACTACGATGTTCAGGTACTTGAGCGTCAGGCTCGCGCGGTACGCCGCCACATTATCAGATTGAACGCCAACAGCCCTGCCGGCGGTCATACCGGCGCTGACCTGTCGCAGGTGGAGCTCTTAACCGCGCTGTACTTCCGCATTTTGAACGTTGCGCCGGACCGCATTGCCGATGAAGGGCGTGACATCTATATCCAGTCGAAAGGTCATGCGGTGGGCTGCTACTACTGCGTGCTGGCCGAGGCGGGATTCTTCCCGGTCGACTGGCTGAGCACCTATCAGCATGCCAACTCCCACCTGCCTGGCCATCCGGTTCGCCAGAAGACGCCGGGCATCGAGCTGAATACCGGGGCTTTAGGACACGGTTTGCCCGTGGCGGTGGGACTGGCGTTGGCCGCGAAAAAGAACCACAGCGCCCGCCGCGTCTTCCTGATCACCGGCGATGGTGAACTGGCTGAGGGGAGTAACTGGGAGGCCGCACTGGCCGCAGCACATTACGGTCTTGATAATCTGATCATTATTAATGACAAAAACAACCTGCAGCTGGCCGGGCCAACCCGCGAAATCATGAATACCGATCCGCTTGCCGAAAAATGGAAGGCCTTTGGTATGACCGTCACCGAATGTCAGGGAAATAATATGGCCTCGGTTGTCGCGACGCTTGAAGGATTAAAGCAGGAAGGAAAACCCAACGTCATTATTGCGAATACCACGAAAGGCGCCGGCATCTCCTTTATCCAGGGGCGTCCGGAATGGCACCACCGGGTGCCGAAAGGTGAGGAGATTGCGCTGGCGCTGGAGGAACTGAAAGATGAGTAATGCAGAACACCTGGCAAACGTGATGGTTCAGGCGTTTATCGATGCCGTAGAAAATGGAGTTGATCTGGTGCCTGTTGTCGCCGACTCAACATCAACCGCAAAAATAGCGCCGTTTATTAAACAGTTCCCTGACCGGCTGGTTAACGTCGGCATTGCCGAGCAAAGCATGGTCGGGATGGCAGCCGGGCTGGCGCTGGGGGGGAAAGTGGCGGTGACCTGCAATGCCGCGCCATTTTTGATTTCCCGCGCCAATGAACAAATCAAAGTCGATGTCTGTTACAACAACACCAACGTCAAATTATTTGGTCTGAACGCGGGAGCCAGCTATGGCCCGTTGGCGAGCACGCACCACGCGATTGATGACCTTGCGGTGATGCGGGGATTCGGCAACATTGAGATTTATGCGCCGTCATCGCCACGGGAATGTCGACAGATAATCGACTACGCCCTGCAACATCAGGGGCCGGTTTACATCCGTCTCGACGGCAAAGCGTTGCCGGAGCTGTATGCTGAAAACTATCGCTTTGTCCCCGGAGCCGTAAACACGCTGCGTGAAGGCCACGATCTGGCGCTGGTCGCTACCGGTTCGACGGTGCATGAAATTGTCGAGGCTGCCCAAGCGCTGGCAGAATCAGGGATTCAGGCGCAGGTGGTCAGCGTACCTTCGATTCGCCCTTGCGACACGCCAGCGTTACTGGCCGCGCTGAAGGGAAGCAACGCGGTGATTACGGTTGAAGAGCATAATGTGAACGGTGGTCTGGGAAGCCTGGTCGCAGAGGTTATGGCGGAGGCTGGTATCGGTATTCCGCTGAAACGGCTGGGTATTCCTGATGGCGAATATGCGGCGGCGGCGGATCGTGGCTGGATGCGCCAGCACCACGGTTTTGATGCCCAGGCTATTATCGCCCTCGCGAAAACGATGTGTTGAGCCAGCATGGCGTTTCCCCCGTGCGGCTCTGACCGCGCGGGTTCTTCCTTTATTACCGGTATTGCGTTTGGCAAAGCGTGATGACGCAGGGCTCAACCGCCATCCAATGCACCTGGTACATCTGCTGCTCAGTCCACAAAGTGACGACCTCGCCCTGAATGTCGGTTATCCGAAAGTGCATAAACCCTGTCCCTGACTGTTGCGTGAGAGGCAGGGCCTTAAACCCGCTCTCTTTCGCCGAAAAAGCCAGCGTCAGAGCCAATTCGAAGGGCAGTCCGCTCGCCTTCAGCACCGCGCGTTCGGTCGGGCTGATAATACTGCTCTCCAGCTCCGTCGCCAGCGCGGGGGTGAGCACGTTTTCGATGTCGATACCAACCGGTCGGGCGGCGACGACGGCCAGCGCGCGGGTGTCGCAGTGGCTGATGCTGCCAGACCAGGGGACAGGCCACAGCGGCTGCCGCTGGTCACCTGTTCCGGGAACGCCTTTTATGCCAACAGCTTTCAGGGCGCAGGCCGCCGCGATACGCCCGGCAAGATGTTCCATCTGCCGTTTCCGGCCGCAATTTTCGAGCTGCTGATGGTGGGGGAGCCACAGGATATCGTGAGGCGCAAAGGTGGCCGGGTCGAAATCAATCTGATGCAGCCGATGGCCGGCAAAAAGAAAAGTCGAGTGTGTCGTTTGCATAGGGTCATCCTACGTCAGGATGCAGGCGAGGGGATAGCTTTGTCGTGGTCCTGTCAGGAGGCCAGATAGCCAGGCCGTCCTCCGGGGGAGAGAACGGCCTGGTCTTCAGGCGCGTAATCAGAACTGCGTGTTGACGCTCATATACCAGGTCCGGCCCGATTCGTTATAGGTCTCGGCGCCCGCGCCGTACATATAACCGGTATCGCCGCCGGTGGTCTGGGCATTACCCGCGCGCCAGTGGCGCTTGTCGAAGACGTTATCCACGCCGCCGGTCAGGCTGACGTATTTGGTGACGTCCCAGGTCGCGCTCAGGCCGAGGATGCTGTACGGACTCACCTCGTTCTTCTCGCTGCCGGTTACCGGCTGACCTTTGTAGTTATACTTCTTCGGTTCCTGCTTGCCGTACCAGGTGAAGGTCGACTGCACGGAAACATCCTGGTATATCTGCCAGCTCAGCGTTGAGTTCAGCGTATACTCCGGAATAATCGACAGACGATCGCCGGTCTCTTTGTTCTTACTCTGCAGCATATAGGTGATGTTGTTGGTCCAGTTAACGGTTTCGCTAACCGGGACGTTCAATGTCCCTTCCAGGCCTTCTACCACCGCTTTCGGTACGTTTTCCCACTGGTAAATATCGGTTTTCACTTTACCGGTACCGGTCTGGGAGATCGGCGCATAGCCGGCTTCAATCTTGTTGCGGTAGTCGTTACGGAACCAGGTCACCCCGGCCAGCCAGCCGTCGCGTTTAAACTCAAGGCCGATCTCTTTGTTGATGCTGGTTTCCGCTTTCAGGTCTTCGTTACCCATCATATAGCAACCGGTGCCGGTTGCACTGGCGTAACAGCCCTGGCCTTTACTGTACAGAATGTAGTTCGGGTTGGTCTGGTACAGGCTTGGCGCTTTATAGGCGCGGCCGATGCCCATTTTCAGGGTGAAGTCATCCCCGAGCCCCTGGGACAGGTTAAGCGACGGGCTCCAGTTGTTCCCCACAATGCTGTGGTGGTCAAAGCGCAGCGCCGGGGTCAGCATGGTGGAGTCGGTCAGCTCGATGTTGTCTTCGGCAAACAGCGAGAAGATCTCCGCCTGAGAATACGGGCTGCGGCCAGTGCTGGTTGAACCCGGAATGTCGCCGCCCATAAAGGTCTGGGTGTTGGAGGCCAGATCCTTCATCCGCTGCTGGTTCCATTCGGTACCCAGCGTCAGGTTCTGATTGACCCACAGGTCGAACGGAACGCTGACTTCACTGTGCAGCATCACGTCGGACAGGTCGATATCAGAGAATTGATCGCTGCTGAAAATCCCTTCCGTACCCCCGGCCAGGCCTTCGCCTTTACGCGAGTTGCGGGTGTGCTCGTACTGCGCCCAGTTGCTGGTGGTGATGCCGTTATCCCAGCCGCCGTTCCAGGTCACCGAGTAGGTCTGGCGATAGAGACGGTTGGTCTCTTTGCCGTAGTTCTTTTTCACCAGATCGTTAGTATTGGTGTTCTGCGTATCCCCGGCGTACAGGTTGCCCTGGCGGCTGTAGCCCGCCTCAAACTCCAGCGAGTTCATCGGCGCAAAATCCCAGCGCACGACGCCGTTGATATTTTTGTTCTCTACCCCTTCACGGCCGGCCGGTAGCGTATCGGCGTAAATACCGGTACGTTCTGACTGATGGCCCTGGTTGATATCCCAGGCATCGGCCTGGGTTTTATCGAGGTTGCCCAACAGGCGGAAGCTGAAATCGCCGCCCAGCGGGCCGTTCAGACTGAAGTTGGTGCGTTTGGTGGAGCCTTCATCTTTGTGCTCCGGGGCGTTCATGTAGGTGTTCCACGAACCGTGCCACTCGTTATCACCTTTTTTGGTGATGATATTGACCACGCCGCCTGCGGCGCCGTTGCCGTAGCGGACCGCAGCCGGTCCACGAATGACTTCAATGCGCTCAATCAGCTCCGGTGGGACCCAGTTGGTATCGCCGCGGGTATCGCGCTCGCCGCGCCAGCCCAGGCGGATGGAGTTACGGCTGGTGACCGGTTTGCCATCAATCAGGATCAGGGTATTTTCCGGGCCCATGCCGCGGATATCAATCTGGCGGTTATTCCCGCGCTGGCCGCTGGTGGAGTTGCCGGTCAGGTTAACGCCCGGCATGGTGCGGATAATTTCGGAGACATCGCGAGCGGGGGGACGTTTACGAATTTCCTCGGCGGTGATCGTCGATACGCCCGGCGCCTGCAGGTTTTGTTCGGCGGCAGTGACCACCATCGTCTCTTCGGTGGCCGCTTTTTTACTGTCGAGGGTCTCTTCCGCACACAGCGGGAAGGCAACCCCATAAATTCCCAGATTGACCAGCAAGGTCAAGGATTTGATCTTGTTATTCATTTTACGTCCTGCTTTCCGTTGCCGCATGCCCCTGGAACCCCTTCCCACCGGGAGGGGAGGCGGCAGAAATGTGGTCAGTAGAGGGCGAAGGCATTCCATCGCTGACCAAATGGCCCTTTCTGACATGTGTAATTAGAAGTGACTCTTCCCAAAGTGCGGTAATACGCTATTGCAAATGCAAATAGTTATCAATAATATTATCAATAAAAATTACGTTTATTGAGAAAAATCACGGTAAACATAGGGTTAATGACGGAATGTTAATGACAGGAAGTGATGACTGGTGGCAGGGGATCTTCGGTCCGCAGGCCGAGACCGTTGGCGATAGCTACCGGGTGACCTTCTGGTGGCGGGATCCGGCGGGCAGCGAAGAGACCTCGTTGACGAAGCGGGTGTGGATTTACATCACCGGCGTCACCGACCATCATCAAAATGCCGTACCGCAAACCCTCAAGCGCGTGCCCGGCACCGATGCCTGGCAATGGCAAACCACGCTGTCTCCCGCCTGGCGCGGCAGCTACTGCTTTATTCCCTCCGATCGCGATGACGATTTTGCCCCTGAGATTTTCAACGGCGGCAGCCCGGACCGCACGCTGCTGCGGGAAGGCTGGCGCAGACTGCTGCCGCGGGCGATAGCCGATCCGTTAAACCCACAAAGCTGGAAAGGCGGGCGCGGCCACGCCGTTTCGGCGCTGGAGCTGCCGCTGGCACCGGAACAACCGGGCTGGTCGCTGCGTAATGCGCCTTATCAACCGCCGGTGTGCATTGAATGGCACAGCGCCCGACTGGGTAATACGCGGCGGATATGGGTTTACACCACCGGAGAGGCCGTTGCCGCAGAGCGTCCGCTGGCGGTGCTGCTTGATGGCCAGTTCTGGGCCGAGAGTATGCCGGTTTGGTCCGCACTGGCCGGGCTGACGCGCGAGGCAAAGCTGCCGCCAGCGGTCTACCTGCTGATTGATGTCATCGATAACGAACACCGGAGTCGGGAGCTGCCCTGTAACGCCGATTTCTGGCTGGCGGTGCAGGAAGAACTATTGCCTCGGGTACAGCAAATCGCGCCTTTTAGCGACCGCGCCGATCGTACCGTGGTCGCCGGTCAGAGTTTTGGCGGCCTGGCGGCGATGTTTGCCGCGCTCTACTGGCCGCAGCGCTTTGGCTGCGTGCTGAGCCAGTCTGGCTCCTACTGGTGGCCGCATCGCGGCGGCGCGCAAACCGGCCTGCTGATCGAACGCCTGAGCCAGGGAGTGCTCCGCCCCCACGGGCTGCGAATCTGGCTGGAAGCCGGGGAGCGTGAGCCGCTTATTTTTCGCGCCAATCAGGCGCTTTTAACACAACTACAGCAGACACAGCAGACGATTTTCTGGCGTCAGGTTGACGGCGGGCACGATGCGCTTTGCTGGCGCGGTGGGCTGACGGCTGGGCTCATCCAGCTCTGGCAGCCGTTGAGCCGCGCGCAATAACAAAGTGCGCTTCAGACTCAACATCCTTCCGCATACCCCGAGGCGCTAGCCAGGGCGAAAGCCGACAGGAGGATGGCGAGTAAAGACAGGAGTTTGGTATGCAATTCAGCAACCCCTTCGATAATCCGCAAGGGCAGTTTTACATTTTGCGCAACGAACAACAGCAGTACAGCCTGTGGCCGCACCACTGCGCGCTGCCGCAAGGCTGGGTAGTGGAATGCCCGCCGCAGTCCTTAGAGGCGTGCAACAGCTGGCTGGCGGCGAACTGGTCAACCCTTACCCCTGCCCACTATGCAACCTCAAGGAGCCGGACATGAGCACTCGTTTACCGCTGGTCGCGGCGCAGCCTGGGATCTGGATGGCGGAGCGCCTCTCTACGCTGCCCGGCGCATGGAGTGTCGCCCACTATGTCGAGCTGCGCGGCAACCTGGACCCGGCGCTGTTGGGACGGGCGATCGTCACCGGTCTGACGCAGGCCGACACCCTCAGCATGCGCTTTTGCGAAGATAACGGCGAAGCCTGGCAATGGGTCGATGAGCAGCGCGCTTTTGCCGAACCTGACTATTGCGATCTGCGCGAGGCGCGCGATCCGCACGACGCCGCGCTGGCGATAATGCAGGCCGACCTCGGGCAGAATTTACGCGTGGATGGCGGCAATCCGCTGGTTTGTCACCAGCTGCTGCGCGTGGCGGATGACTGCTGGTACTGGTATCAGCGTTATCATCATTTGCTGGTAGATGGCTTCAGTTTCCCCGCTATTACCCGCCAGATCGCGGCAATTTATCGCGCCTGGCAACGTGGGGAGGCGACGCCGGCGTCGCCATTTACCCCTTTCGCTGAGGTTGTTGAAGAGTATCAGCGCTACTACGGCAGTGAGGCCTGGCAGCGCGATAAAGCGTTCTGGATGGAACAGCGCAAAGCCCTGCCGTCACCGGCGTCGCTCTCTGCTGCGCCGCTGGCGGGGCGGGCGACCAGTAGCGATATCTGGCGTCTGAAGCTGGATCTGGATGCCAGCCTGTTCAGCCGCCTGGCCGCCGGCGCACCGCAGTGCCAGCGAGCCGATCTGGCGTTGGCGCTGACCACCCTGTGGCTCGGCCGTTTATGCAGCCGCATGGATTATGCGGCGGGCTTTATCTTTATGCGGCGGATGGGATCGGCGGCATTGACCGCAACCGGTCCGGTACTGAACGTCCTGCCGCTGGCGATACATATCGATGGGCAAGAAACCCTGGCGGAGCTGGCGCTGCGTCTCAGCGCCCAGCTGAAAAAGATGCGCCGCCACCAGCGCTACGATGCCGAACAAATCGTGCGCGATAGCGGCAAAGCGGCGGGCGATGAACCGCTGTTTGGCCCGGTATTAAATGTCAAAGTCTTTGATTATGTTCTCGATATTGACGGTATCGACGCGGTGACCCACACCCTGGCGACCGGTCCGGTCAACGATCTGGAACTGGCGCTATTTCCGGATGAGTCCGGCGGACTGTCGCTGGAGGTGCTGGCGAACAAAGCGCGCTATGACGAAGCAACGTTGCGCGCTCACGTGGCGCGTTTATCCGCGCTGCTGACCCAGTTTGCCGCCGATCCGGCGCTACGCTGCGCAGAGGCCAATCTGCTTTCGGCCGACGAGACGGCGCAGCTGGCGCAGGTCAATGATACCGGCGTGGCGCTGCCGACGACGACGCTCAGCGCCCTGGTGGCTGAACAGGCGGCGAAAACGCCGGATGCCCCGGCGCTGGCGGATGCCACCCGGCAGTTCAGCTATCGGGAGATGCGTCAGCAGGTGGTGGCGCTGGCGCGGCTGCTGCGTGAGCGCGGCGTCAAGCCCGGCGACAGCGTGGCGGTGGCGTTGCCGCGTTCGGTGTTCCTCACCCTCGCGCTGCACGGCATCGTCGAGGCCGGCGCGGCCTGGCTGCCGCTGGATACCGGGTATCCGGACGACCGCCTGCGGATGATGCTGGAGGACGCGCGTCCTACGCTGCTGATTACTGCAGAAGATCAGCTGTCCCGCTTCAGCGATATTCCGGGTCTTGAAACCCTGTGTTATCAGCAGCCGCTTGCGGCGGATGATGACACGCCGCTGGCGCTCTCACAGCCGGAGCATACGGCGTACATCATCTTTACCTCCGGCTCCACCGGGCGCCCGAAAGGGGTGATGGTCGGGCAAACCGCGATCGTTAACCGTCTGCTGTGGATGCAAAATCACTATCCGCTTACCGCCGGGGATGTGGTGGCGCAGAAAACGCCGTGCAGCTTTGATGTGTCGGTATGGGAGTTCTGGTGGCCGTTTATCACCGGCGCACAGCTGGTGATGGCCGAACCGGAAGCCCATCGCGATCCGCAGGCGATGCAGCAGTTCTTTGCCCGCTACGGAGTGACCACCACCCACTTTGTGCCATCAATGCTGGCGGCGTTCGTGGCTTCGCTGGATGCTGAAAACGTAACGACCTGCCGGACGCTGAAGCGCGTCTTCTGCAGCGGGGAAGCACTGCCAACCGACCTGTGCCGCGAGTGGGAAGCGTTGACCGGCGCGCCGCTGCATAACCTCTATGGCCCGACCGAAGCGGCGGTGGATGTGAGCTGGTATCCGGCCTGCGGGGCGGAGCTGGCGGCGGTCACCGGCAACAGCGTACCGATCGGCTGGCCGGTATGGAATACCGGGCTGCGTATTCTCGATGCCACTCTGCGGCCGGTTCCGCCGGGCGTCGCCGGGGATTTATATCTGACTGGCATACAGTTGGCTCAGGGGTATCTGGGCCGCCCGGATCTGACCGCTTCGCGCTTTATCGCCGACCCGTTTGCCGCCGGTGAGCGGATGTATCGCACCGGCGACGTGGCGCGCTGGCTGGATAACGGCGCGGTGGAGTACCTCGGGCGCAGCGATGACCAGCTGAAAATTCGCGGACAGCGTATTGAGCTGGGCGAAATCGACCGCGTCATGTCCGCGCTAGCGGACGTTTCCCTGGCGGTAACCCACGCCTGCGTTTTCAATCAGGCAGCGGCGACCGGTGGCGATGCCCGCCAGTTGGTCGGCTACCTGGTGTCAGAGTCCGGCCTGCCGCTGGATACGGCAGCGCTGAAAACGCGCCTGGCCGAACAGCTGCCGCCGCATATGGTGCCGGTGGTGTTGATTCAGCTAGCGGAACTGCCGCTGAGCGCCAACGGCAAACTGGATCGCAAAGCGCTGCCGCTGCCGACGTTGGGCACCGCGCGCGGCGGTCGTCCGCCGGAGCCGGGTATTGAAGCCACGGTCGCGGAGGCCTTCAGCCGGCTGCTGGGCTGCGAAGTGAACGACATTGAAGCCGATTTCTTCGCCCTCGGCGGTCATTCTCTGCTGGCGATGCGCCTGGCGGCGCAGCTTAGCCGCGAGCTGGGACGTCAGGTGACGCCCGGGCAGGTGATGGTGGCCTCGACGGTGGGGAAACTGAGCGCGCTGCTGGCGTCCGATCTCAGCGATGAGCAAGCGCAGCGCCTGGGCTTTGATGCGATTCTGCCGCTGCGCGTCAGCGACGGACCAACGCTGTTCTGTTTCCATCCGGCATCGGGTTTTGCCTGGCAGTTCAGCGTGCTGGCCCGCTATCTCAGCCCGCGCTGGTCGATTACCGGCATCCAGTCGCCGCGACCGGAAGGGCCGATGATGAGCGCGGCAAACCTCGATGAAGTGTGCGAGCAGCATCTGCAGACCTTGCTGGCGCAGCAGCCGCACGGGCCCTATTACCTGTTTGGCTATTCCCTCGGCGGGACGCTGGCGCAGGGCATTGCTGCCCGTTTGCGTCAGCGCGGCGAAGCGGTGGCGTTCCTCGGCTTGCTGGACACCTGGCCGCCGGAGACGCAGAACTGGGCGGAGAAAGAGGCTAACGGTCTGGACCCGGAGGTACTGGCCGAGATTGAACGTGAACGAGAGGCCTTCCTTGCCGCCCAGCAGGGGCAGGCTTCCGGCGAACTGTTCCGTGTCATCGAGGGCAACTATGCCGATGCGGTACGCCTGCTGACCACCGCGCATAGCGCGAAGTTTGATGGCAAAGCGACGCTGTTTGTGGCTGAAAAAACGCGCCAGGCGGGGATGGATCCGCAGGCGGCGTGGGGACCGTGGGTGGGTGAGCTGGAGGTCTTTAGCCAGAACTGCGCCCACGTGGATATTATCTCCCCGCAGGCCTTCGAATCGATTGGTCCGGTAGTGCGGGAGATTTTGGGCTAGCCCGGAGAAGATTGCCGGGTGGCGGCTGCGGCCTTACCCGGCCTACGGGACTATGCATATCCAGCGGAAGGAGACAGAACGGTAGGCCCGGTAAGCGTAGCGCCCCCGGGCGAATCCCCGATGGTCCGGTAGTGCGGGAGATTTGGGGTCGCTGCGGGGAATATTACCGGGGTGGCGGCTGCGGCCTTACCCGGCCTACGGGACTATGCAGGGCCCGCGGAAGGAGACAGAACGGCAGGCCCGGTAAGCGTAGCGCCCCCGGGCGAATCCCCGATGGTCCGGTAGTGCGGGAGATTTGGGGTCGCTGCGGGGAATATTACCGGGGTGGCGGCTGCCGCCTTACCCGGCCTACGGGACTATACCGAGCCCGCGGAAGGAGACAGAACGGTAGGCCCGGTATGCGTAGCGCCACCGGGCGAAGTCCGCAGTGAGGGGATTTACCGGCGCCCCAGCGGCACGACCAGCGGCGTATGGGCGACCGGATCGTCAATGATCATGCAGCGCAGGCCGTAAATCTGCTCGATCAATTCGGCGGTGACAATCTCTTTCGGCGCCCCCTCGGCAATGATTTTACCCTCGCGCAAGGCAATCAAATGCGTTGCGTAGCGGCAGGCCTGGTTGAGGTCGTGCAGTACCGCCGCCAGGGTATACCCCTTTTCGCGGTTGAGCTCGCTCAGCAGCTCCAGCAGATCGATTTGATGGCTGATATCCAGCCAGGTGGTGGGCTCATCGAGCAGCATAATGGCCGTTTCCTGCGCCAGCACCATGGCAATCCAGGCCCGCTGCCGTTGGCCGCCGGAGAGCGTATCGACGCTTTGTCGTGCCAGATCGGTTATTCCGGTCGCCCTCATGGCGCTGTTGACCGCGTCATCATCCTCTTTACGCCAGCGGGTAAACAGCGGCTGATGCGGATAGCGGCCGCGCGCCACCAGCTCCTGAACGGTAATATCCCCCGGGGGGGTGGCATTTTGCGCCAGCAGACCGATGCGTTTCGCCACCTCTTTGCTGGCATAGCGCTGGATCTGCTCACCGTCGAGATAAACATGGCCGCTGGCCGGCGTCATCAGGCGACTCAGGGTTCGCAGCAGCGTCGATTTCCCGCAGCCGTTAGGGCCAATGATTGCGGTGAAATGGCCGTCAGGAATGGTCACATTCAGCGATTCGGCGATGGTCTTTTTGCCGTACGCCAGGGTTAGCTGGTCGCCGCGCAAACGGGTCGTTTCGGCGGTCATTTTTTGCGGGACTCCTGAATTAACAGCGCGATGAGATAGATGCCGCCGAGGCTGACGGTCACCACTCCCACCGGTAATTGATAAGGCATAAACAGGCGCTGGGCGCTGTAGTCAGCCAGCGCCAGCAGCAGCGCGCCGCAGAGCGCCGATTGGGTTAATCCCCAGCGCGCGGTGCCACTCAGGCGGCGGGCGATATGCGGCGCGACCAGGGCGATAAACGAGATCGGTCCGGCTAACGCGGTGGCGGCGGCGGTCAGTACCACGCCCACCAGCATCATCAGCAGGCGCGAACGTTCCACCCGCACGCCGAGCGCGCAGGCGGTATCGTCGCCCATCTCCAGCAGGCGCATGCGCCGGGCAAGCAGTGCCGCCGCTATCAGCATCAGCACAATCAGCGGCGCGGAGGGCCAGGTTTTTCCCCAGGTCAGGCCATTGAGCGAGCCGGCATTCCACAACCCGGCGGAGAGAGCGGTCTCCAGCGAGGCGCGCAGCAGCAGCCAGGTATTGAAGGCCACCAGCATGGCGCGAACGCCGATGCCGATAATAATCAGGCGAAACGTTTCAATGCCGTTGCGCCAGGCCAGCAGCCAGACCACCAGCGCGGTCAACACGCCGCCGGTCATCGCCGCCAGCGCAATCGCCGTCAGGTTCTGGCCGAACATCACCATCGCCACCAGCACGCCACTCCAGGCGCCGGTGTTGAAGCCCATCACATCGGGGCTGCCCAGCGGGTTGCGCATCAGCGACTGAAAAATGGCGCCGCTGACGCCAAGTCCCGCACCGATCAGCAGGGCCATCAGCACCCGCGGCAGTCGCCATTCGGTGACCACCATGGTGATATTACGCGGCGCATCGCCCAGCAGAGCGGAAAGCACCTGCTCGACGCTTAACGGCACCAGACCGCTGCCGAGGCCCCAGAGGGAGACCAGCAGGCTGGTAGCCAGCAGAATCAGACAGCTGAGCAACAGTCGGCGAGAAGGGGCTATCATATTGCACCTCCGCGCGGCTGACGGCGCACCAGCCAAATCAGCACCGGCGCGCCGATAAAGGCGCTGACCACCGATACTCGCAGTTCACCGGGGACCAGCAGGCGACCCAATACATCGGCAAACAGCAGCAGAGCAGGGGTTGCCAGTAAGGTGACCGGCAACGACCAGCGATGGTCAGCGCCCACCAGCCAGCGCGACATATGCGGCATCATCAGGCCGATAAAGGCGATGGGGCCAACTACCGCCGTGGCACTACCGCAGAGCACGGTAATCGCCAGCAGGCCGATAACCTGAGTGCGGGCGACCCGGCTGCCGAGCGCGGTGGCGGTATCGTTGCCGAGACTCAGACTGTTCAACGCCCGGCTTAACAACAGCGTCACAGCGGCGGCAATCACCACCGGCAGGAGGACGATTTTCAGCGTCTGCAGCGTGCGAATATCCAGCGAACCGGCCTGCCAGAAGCGCAGCTGGTCGTAAACATCGGGGTTGAGCAGCGCAATGCCGTTGGAGAGCCCTTCCAGCACGGCCGCCAGCGCCACGCCGGCTAGCGTCAGACGTACCGGACTGAGCTGACCGCCGCCCTGACTGCCGGTAAAGGCCACCAGCAGCGAGGCGCCAAACGCGCCGCAAAACGACATCAGCAGCTGTTCCTGCGGGGAGTGGATGCCAAACAGCGCGGCACCCAGCACAATCGCGAAGCTGGCGCCGGAGTTCACGCCGAGAATGCCGGGATCGGCAAGGGGATTACGCGTCAGAGTCTGCATCAGCGATCCTGCCAGGCCCAGCGCGGCGCCGGCCAGTAGTCCCGCCAGGGTTCGCGGCAGCCGGGCGTCCAGCACGATAGTACAGTCGGCGCTCTGACAGGTACCGGAAAAAGCCTCCACGACGACGCTCACTGGAAGAGGTTTGGCGCCAATCAGCAGGCTGAGAGCGATAGCAAAGGCTAAAACGAGTAACAGACCAGGTACGGCAACGGCGCGCACCGTGGTCGTAGAAAACGACATAATTCACATCCCTGACATGATAATGATAGTAATTATCGTTATCGATTCTATTCAGTTATGTTAGCATGGCGGCCCACAAGAATGGTATACGCAAAATCATTCAGAATGCATCGCGGCGGCAAACGCACGCTTGCCTGGAAGTATCGCTAACCGTATGACCGGGTTAAGGAAGTGCAGCCAATAAGTACGCTGCCTGAACGATCGCGCGTTGATGGAAAATAATAACAAGGCGCTGTAATGAACCGACAATCCCGGCTGCTGAACCTCAGTCTGCTGCAAACCCATCCGGCGTTTCGCGCCGTCTTTATCGCCCGTTTTATCTCGATCCTGTCGCTTGGCCTGCTGGGCGTGGCGATTCCGGTACAAATCCAGATGATGACCCACTCCACCTGGCAGGTCGGGCTCTCGGTCACGTTGACCGGCTGCTCAATGTTTGTTGGCCTGATGGTCGGCGGCGTGCTGGCGGATCGCTATGAGCGGAAACGTTTGATTCTGCTGGCGCGGGGAACCTGCGGCGTGGGGTTTGTCGGTCTGTGCCTCAACGCGCTGCTGCCTGAGCCGTCGCTCATCGCTATCTATCTGCTGGGTATCTGGGACGGTTTTTTTGCTTCGCTGGGCGTGACGGCGCTGCTGGCGGCGACGCCGGCGCTGGTCGGGCGTGAAAACCTGATGCAGGCCGGGGCGATCACCATGCTGACGGTGCGCCTGGGATCGGTGATTTCGCCGATGATCGGCGGTCTGCTGCTGGCCACCGGCGGCGTGGCCTGGAACTATGGCCTGGCGGCGGCGGGCACCTTTATCACCACCCTGACCCTGCTGCGCTTGCCGCTGCTACCGCCGCCACCGCAGCCGCGGGAACACCCGCTGAAGTCGCTGCTGGCGGGGCTGAAGTTCCTCTTCAACAGCCCGCTGATTGGCGGGATTGCTCTGCTGGGCGGTCTGCTGACGATGGCGAGCGCGGTACGGGTGCTTTATCCGGCGCTGGCCGACGGCTGGCAGATGTCGGCCTCGCAGATTGGCTTGCTATATGCCGCTATTCCGCTGGGGGCAGCGCTTGGGGCGTTGACCAGCGGTCAGCTGGCGCAAACGGCAAAACCGGGCGCTCTGATGCTGATGACGACGGTCGGCTCATTTGTGGCCATCGCGCTATTTAGCCTGATGCCGTTCTGGGCATTGGGCGCGCTGTGTCTGGCGCTGTTTGGCTGGCTGAGCGCGATCAGCTCGCTGTTGCAGTACACCCTGATTCAGACCCAGACGCCGGAAGCGATGCTCGGGCGGATTAACGGTCTGTGGACCGCGCAGAACGTTACTGGCGATGCCATTGGCGCCGCGTTGCTGGGTGGGCTGGGGGCGATAATGACGCCGGTCGCGTCGGCGAGCGCCAGCGGTTGGGTGCTGGTGATTGTCGGCGTAATTCTGATTGGGCTGCTGGGGGAGCTGCGTCGTTTCCAGCGTCCTGAAACGGTCAGCGAGGTCTGAAACCGCTAGCCCGGATAGCGGCGTCAACGCCTTATCCGGGCCACAGAGCGATGATTGGCGGCAGGGCGTAGCGCCTGCCGGGCATGAAGGTTAGCCGAAGAGGGTGGCGAGACGCTGCAGTACCAGCATGGCGCTGTAGTAATCGAGACGGAATGTTTCTGTACCGAGCGGATAGACGCGCTTGTTCTCTACCGCCGGGAGGTGCGCCAGCAGTGGGTTGGCGTAAATCGCATCGGCATCTTTTCCGTCACCGGCGAACAGGAACAGGCTGTTGCCATTGAGGCCTGCGGCTAAATTTTCGCCGCCCAGCTGGATAATGTCATGGCGTTTCCCCTGGCTCTGGCTGGCATGCAGACCGGCGGGTAAGGTCGCCAGTTTAAAGCCCAGCTGTTCAAGCATCTGACCTTGAGCGGATTCCGGCGTCCACAGGTTGGCGCTGTGGGCGGCGACGGTATAGACCAGCGCGCTGACCGGCTGCGGCGGGAGTTTCATCTGTTGCTTCAGGGTGGCGAGCTGCTTATCAAATTCAGCAATACGCGCGGTCGCCTGTTTTTCCTGGCCGGTGATGTGCCCCAGTTCGGTCAACAGCGCCTGCCAGCTTTTGTCATCGTAATTAATGATAAGCGTTGGAGCGATGGTGGAGAGCTGGTCATACAGCGCGAGGGCGGAATCCCCGCCGGTAGCGCTAATCAGAATCAGATCCGGCATTTGTGCGGCTACGGCCTCGGCGCTGGGTTCGCCGATGTACAGGCGCGCGAGCTTACGTTCTTTCGCGACGGCGCTCCACTGACGCAGAAATCCCCGATCGTCGGCCACGCGGTTGTTCGGCGTGGTTGCGCCGCTGGCGACCACCGGCGCGTCAATCGCCAGTAAGGATCCGGTGAGGGTGACACTGGTGGAGACGATGCGCAGGGGTTTGCTTTCCAGCGTATGTGCGCCGCGGCTATCGGTCACCTGACGAGGCCAGTCGGCTGCCAGAGCTGAGGTAATTCCTAAAAGCACCAGCCCGCAGGCCAGCAGGGTACGGCGACATAATGTGGACAAATTCACGAATTCGCATCCTGATTCAGTTGGGATAAATGCGTCTCATTTTCAACTTTGTCGTGCGCGGATGCAAGCCTAAGTCGCACAACATGCCGTTTGTACGGTTGACATGGCAGGCAATACCTTTTAGGTTAGCCAACCAAAATATAAATGATAATTATTCGTAATATCTTTATCGTTTTTGGAGGATGATATGGAAACGTCACTGGCCGAGGATGTACAGGAACAAAAAATGACCCTGTTGCCGGAAAGCTTCTTCTTTATGTCGCCGTACCGCAGTTTTCGTACCGCGGGCTGTTTTAGCCGTTTTTCCCACTCTGCCGCCGATGGCGCGCTGCTCGATGGGGAGTTTCAGCGGAATATGGCGGCCGCGTTCACTGACGCGAAGGCTGCCGGGATCCGTAAGCCGGTGATGGTCGGCGCTATCCCGTTTGATACCAACCAGCCTTCCGAACTGTTTATTCCAGAGAGCTGGGAGAATTTCTCCCGCACCGGTAAACAGCAGTCGGCGCGCTACTTCACCGCCCAGACGCCAATGGATGTCGTGGAGCGTCAGGAGATTCCTCAACAGGATGCGTTTATGGCGATGGTAGAGCGGGCCGCCGGGCTGACCGCGACGCCGGAAGTGGACAAGGTTGTCCTGTCACGCCTGATCGATATTACCACCCGCGAGCGCGTGGACAGCGGCGCGCTGCTCGAGCGCCTGATCGCGCAGAACCCTGCCAGCTTTAACTTCCACGTGCCGCTCTCCGACGGCGGCGTGCTGCTGGGCGCCAGCCCGGAGCTGCTGCTGCGCAAAGAGGGCGATCATTTCAGCTCCCTGCCGCTGGCCGGCTCGGCCCGCCGCCAGCCGGATGACGTACTGGATCGCGAAGCGGGTAACAAGCTACTGGCTTCCGGAAAAGATCGCCACGAGCACGAACTGGTGACCCAGGCGATGAAGGCGGTGCTGACGCCGCGCTGCCGTGAACTGTCGCTGCCGGATTCCCCACAGCTGGTCACCACGCCAACGCTATGGCACCTGGCGACGCCGATTGAAGGTACCGCGCTGGCGCAGGAGAACGCGATGTCGCTGGCCTGCCTGCTGCATCCTACCCCGGCTCTGAGCGGTTTCCCACATCAGGTGGCGAAACGACTGATTGCCGAGCTTGAACCGTTCGACCGCCAGCTATTTGGCGGCATTGTTGGCTGGTGCGATGACGAAGGTAACGGCGAATGGGTGGTGACGATTCGCTGCGCTCGCCTGCATCAGCGTACGCTGCGTCTGTTTGCCGGCGCGGGGATTGTTCCGGCCTCCTCTCCGCTGGGAGAGTGGCGTGAAACCGGCGTCAAACTGACGACCATGCTGAATGTGTTTGGCTTGAATTAAGAGGCAATGATGATTGCATTTAACCGCTGGCCGGAAAGTTTTGCCGCCCGCTACCGCGAAAAGGGCTACTGGCAGGATTTGCCGCTAACCAACCTGATTACCCGTCACGCCGACAGCGACGCCATCGCCATTATCGACGGTGATAAGCAGCACAGCTATCGTCAGTTCAATCAGCAGGTGGATAACCTGGCCTCGTCGCTCCAGCGTCTGGGGCTGAAGCGCGGCGAAACCGCGCTGGTGCAGCTGGGCAACGTTGCCGAATTCTACATCACCCTGTTTGCGCTGCTGCGTATCGGGGTGGCGCCGGTGAATGCGTTGTTCAGCCATCAGCGCAGCGAGCTGAATGCCTACGCGACGCAAATTGAGCCCGCGCTGCTGATTGCCGATCGCGAGCATGCGCTGTTTGCCGATGATCATTTCCTGAATGGCTTTGTTGAGCAGCATGCGTCAGTACGGGTTGTGCTGCTGCGCAACGATTGCGGTGAATACGATCTGGCGGCGGCGATCGCGCGGCCGGCGGAGAACTTTATCGCGAATCCGACACCTGCCGATGAAGTGGCCTTTTTCCAGCTCTCCGGCGGCAGTACCGGGACGCCGAAGCTGATACCTCGCACCCATAACGACTACGACTACAGCATCCGTCGCAGTAACGAAATTTGCGGCATCAGCGCGGAAACCCGCTACCTCAACGCGCTGCCCGCCGCCCACAACTACGCGATGAGCTCGCCGGGTTCCCTCGGCGTGTTCCTCGCCGGTGGTCGGGTGATTCTGGCCGCCGATCCGAGCGCGACGCTCTGCTTCCCGCTGATTGAACAACATCAGATTAACGTCGCTTCACTGGTACCGCCGGCGGTCAGCCTGTGGCTACAGGCGATCCGCGAAGGGGCCGGGAATGCGCAGCTGCGTTCGCTGACGCTGCTGCAGGTTGGCGGCGCGCGCCTGTCGGCAACGCTGGCGGCGCGGATTCCGGCGGAGATTGGCTGCCAGCTTCAGCAGGTCTTCGGCATGGCGGAAGGGCTGGTGAACTACACCCGCCTCAACGACAGCCCGGAGCGCATCATCAATACCCAGGGTTGCCCGATGTGCCCGGACGATGAGGTCTGGGTGGCAGATGCCGACGGCAACCCGCTACCACGTGGCGAGGTGGGACGTCTGATGACCCGGGGTCCATACACCTTCCGCGGCTACTACAAAAGTCCACAGCATAACGCCGAAGCGTTTGATGCCGACGGTTTTTACTGTTCCGGCGATCTGATCTCGATCGACGAAGACGGGTACATCACCGTGCAAGGGCGTGAAAAAGATCAGATCAACCGCGGCGGCGAGAAGATCGCGGCGGAGGAAGTTGAAAACCTGCTGCTGCGCCATCCGGCGGTGATCCATGCCGCGCTGGTCAGCATGGAAGATAGCCTGCTGGGCGAGAAAAGCTGCGCGTATCTGGTGGTGAAAGAGCCGCTGCGTGCGGTAGCGGTACGCCGTTTCCTGCGCGAACAGGGCGTCGCGGAATTTAAACTGCCGGACCGTGTGGAGTGCCTGGATGCGCTGCCGCTGACGCCGGTGGGCAAAGTCGATAAAAAACAATTACGCCAGTGGCTGGCTTCACGCGAGCCGGGCTGAAGGAGAAGAGAGAATGGCCATCCCGAAATTACAGGCTTACACGCTGCCGGAAGCCAGCGACATCCCGGCGAATAAAGTGAACTGGGCTTTTGAGCCATCCCGCGCTGCGCTGCTGATCCACGATATGCAGGAATATTTCCTCAACTTCTGGGGCGAAGACAGCGCCATGATGGCGAAAGTCGTTGCCAATATTGCCGCGCTGCGTGATTTCTGCAAACAGAATAACATTCCGGTGTTTTACACCGCGCAACCGAAAGAGCAAAGCGATGAAGATCGCGCCCTGCTTAATGATATGTGGGGGCCGGGCCTGACCCGTTCGCCGGAGCAGCAGCGCGTGATTGCCGCGCTGGCGCCGGATGAACACGACACCGTACTGGTGAAGTGGCGCTACAGTGCGTTTCACCGCTCGCCGCTGGAAGAGATGCTCAAAGAGAGCGGCCGCGATCAGCTGATTATCACCGGCGTCTATGCCCATATCGGCTGTATGACCACCGCTACCGACGCCTTTATGCGCGATATTAAGCCGTTCTTCGTCGCCGATGCGCTGGCTGACTTTAGCCGTGAAGAACATCTGATGTCGCTGAAATATGTTGCCGGTCGTAGTGGCCGGGTAGTGATGACCGAAGAGCTGCTGCCGCTGCCGGCATCAAAAACGGCGCTGCGTGCGCTGGTGCTGCCGCTGCTCGATGAATCCGACGAGCCTATGGATGACGAAAATCTGATCGACTACGGTCTGGACTCGGTACGTATGATGGCGCTGGCCGCCCGCTGGCGCAAAGTGCACGGCGATATTGACTTCGTGATGCTGGCGAAAAACCCGACCATTGACGCCTGGTGGGCGCTGCTCTCCCGTGAGGTGAAATAATGGCCGCGCTGGATTTTCAGGGGCAAACCGTTTGGGTCACCGGCGCCGGCAAAGGGATTGGTTATGCAACGGCGCTGGCGTTTGTTGAAGCCGGCGCCCGGGTGAGCGGTTTCGATCTCGCTTTTGAGGGCGATGACTATCCGTTTGCCACCCACACCCTGGATGTTGCCAATGCGCAGCAGGTGGCCGAGGTGTGCGGGCATCTGCTGAAAGGCATCGATCGGCTGGATGTGCTGGTTAACGCCGCGGGGATTCTGCGCATGGGCGCGACCGATGAGCTGAGTCTGGAGGCATGGCAGCAGACTTTCGCCGTCAACGTCGGCGGCGCGTTTAACCTGTTCCAGCAGACGATGGGCCAGTTCCGTCGCCAGCAGGGCGGGGCCATTGTCACCGTTGCCTCCGATGCCGCGCATACGCCGCGCATCGGCATGAGCGCCTACGGCGCCTCAAAGGCGGCGCTGAAAAGTCTGGCGCTGACCGTGGGCCTCGAGCTGGCGGGCAGCGGCGTACGCTGCAACCTGGTTTCGCCGGGCTCCACCGACACCGATATGCAGCGCACGCTGTGGGTGAGTGAGGATGCCGAGCAGCGCCGTATCCGCGGTTTCGGCGAGCAGTTTAAGCTCGGGATCCCGCTGGGTAAAATTGCGCGTCCGCAGGAGATTGCCAGCACGATTCTGTTCCTCGCTTCCGATCACGCCAGTCATATCACGCTGCAGGATATCGTGGTGGACGGCGGCTCGACGCTGGGGGCGTAAATGGCCTGGAAACGTCAGTTGACGCTGGAGGCGCTTAATGCCACCAGCGAGAATACGATGGTTGCTCACCTGGGGATTGTCTACACCCGGCTGGAAGAAGGGCTGCTGGAGGCGAGTATGCCGGTTGATGCGCGTACGCATCAACCGTTTGGTCTGCTGCACGGCGGCGCCTCCGCGGCGCTGGCGGAGACGCTGGGGTCGATGGCCGGCTGGCTGATGACCGAAGAGGGGCAGTGCGTGGTGGGGACCGAGCTGAATGCAACCCACCATCGGGCGGTCTCGAGCGGTCGCGTGCGCGGTGAGTGTCGCCCTCTGCACCTCGGGCGTCAGAACCAGAGCTGGGAGATTGCGGTGTTTGACGAGCGGGGCCGCCGCTGCTGTACCTGCCGCCTGGGGACCGCGGTCCTCGGCTGAGGCGCTCTGCTCCCGGCTGGCGGCGTGAACGCCTTAGCCGGGCTACGGATTAACAACCGTCTGTGATTTTGTCGCCCGGGAGGCGCAATATTTCATCTCCGGGAGCGTCCTCCGTGTGGCAATACTCTGCGGCCGACTCCCCGGTGGCGCTGCGCTTACCTGGGCTACGGGACCCGGGCTATGCTCTCTGCTTTCCCGGCTGGCGGCGTGAACGCCTAGCCGGGCTACGGATTAACAACCGTCTGTGGTTTTGTCGCCCGGGAGGCGCAATATTCCATCTCCGGGAGCGGCCTCCGTGTGGCAATACTCTGCGGCCGACTCCCCGGTGGCGCTGCGCTTACCGGGGCTACGGGACCCGGGCTATGCTCTCTGCTTTCCCGGCTGGCGGCGTGAACGCCTTAGCCGGGCTACGGATTAACAACCGTCTGTGGTTTTGTCGCCTGGGAGGCACAATATTTCATCTCCGGGAGCGGCCTCCGTGTGGCAATACTCTGCGGCCGACTCCCCGGTGGCGCTGCGCTTACCGGGGCTACGGGACCCGGGCTAAGCTCCCTGTTTTCCCGGCTGGCGCTATGCTTAGCCGGGCGACGGGTCGGTGCACTAAGGTTGCCTGGAGCAGGCGTTTACGCCGCGATCCGGGGGTTGTCTGACCACGTATCATGTAGCGCTTTCTTGCTGACGATACATTCCATTTTCCCCCCAGAAGTGATCTCGCTAGCAATGTGAGATAAATCCCTGTCTTTGTACGACATCTGTACGGTTTCAATGTTGTTAAACCCGGCGTTGTGTTCTAGAAACAAAATGTAACATCCTGATTACCTTACCGGTGGAACGCAACGATGAATCATTCAGGGAAATACCTCATCTGGACATTGCTCTCGGTTGTCGGAGCCTTTGCCCTCGGCTACATCGCCTTAAACCGAGGTGAACAGATTAATGCGTTATGGATTGTCGTCGCGGCAGTCTGCATTTATCTGATCGCCTATCGTTTCTACGGTCTCTACATCGCCAAAAATGTGCTGGCGGTTGACCCGACGCGCATGACCCCCGCCGTACGGCATAACGACGGCCTTGATTATGTCCCGACCGATAAAAAAGTGCTGTTCGGTCATCATTTTGCGGCGATTGCCGGTGCGGGGCCGCTGGTAGGACCGGTGCTGGCGGCGCAGATGGGCTATCTGCCGGGGATGATCTGGATCCTCGCCGGGGTGGTGCTGGCCGGCGCGGTGCAGGACTTTATGGTGCTGTTCGTCTCTACGCGCCGCGACGGGCGTTCTCTCGGTGAGCTGGTGAAAGAAGAGATGGGGCCAACCGCCGGAGTGCTGGCGCTGGTGGCCTGCTTTATGATTATGGTGATTATCCTCGCCGTACTGGCGATGATTGTGGTGAAAGCGTTGACCCACAGCCCGTGGGGCACCTATACCGTGGCCTTCACTATTCCGCTGGCGATCTTTATGGGGATCTACATTCGCTACCTGCGTCCGGGACGCATCGGCGAAGTGTCGGTGATTGGCCTGGTGATGCTGGTGTTCGCGATTGTTTCCGGTGGATGGGTGGCGGAAAGCCCGACCTGGGCGCCGTGGTTTGATTATACCGGCGTACAGCTGACCTGGATTCTGGTGGGCTATGGTTTTATTGCCGCCGTTCTTCCGGTGTGGCTGCTGCTGGCGCCGCGTGATTACCTGTCGACCTTCCTGAAAATCGGCACCATCGTCGGGCTGGCGATTGGTATTCTGATTATGCGCCCGACGCTGACCATGCCGGCGCTGACCAAATTTATTGACGGCACCGGCCCGGTGTGGTCCGGCAGCATGTTCCCGTTCCTGTTTATCACCATCGCCTGCGGTGCGGTCTCCGGCTTCCATGCGCTGATTTCATCCGGAACCACGCCTAAGATGCTGGCGAATGAGGGCCAGGCCTGCTTTATCGGCTATGGCGGTATGCTGATGGAGTCCTTTGTCGCCATCATGGCGCTGGTGGCGGCCTGCGTTATCGATCCGGGCGTCTACTTTGCGATGAACAGCCCGATGGCGGTGCTGGCGCCGGCTGGCACCACCGATGTGGTGGCCTCTGCCGCGCAGGTGGTCAGCAGCTGGGGCTTTAGCATTACGCCGGACACGCTGCGCCAGATAGCCAGCGAAGTGGGTGAGCAGTCGATCATCTCGCGAGCCGGCGGCGCACCGACGCTGGCGGTGGGGATGGCCTACATCCTGCACGGCTCGTTGGGCGGTCTGATGGATGTCGCCTTCTGGTACCACTTCGCCATTCTGTTTGAAGCCCTGTTCATCCTGACGGCGGTAGATGCGGGCACCCGTGCGGCGCGCTTTATGCTGCAGGATTTACTGGGCGTGCTCAGCCCGGGCCTGAAGAAAACCAACTCGCTGCCGGCCAACCTGCTGGCAACCGGGCTTTGCGTGCTGGCATGGGGATACTTCCTGCATCAAGGGGTTGTTGACCCGCTCGGCGGCATTAACACGCTGTGGCCGCTGTTTGGTATCGCTAACCAGATGCTGGCGGGGATGGCATTGATGCTGTGTGCGGTGGTACTGTTTAAAATGAAGCGCGAACGCTATGCCTGGGTCGCGCTGCTGCCGACGGCCTGGCTGTTGATTTGTACCCTGACCGCCGGCTGGCAAAAGTCGTTCAGTCCGGATACCAAAGTCGGCTTCCTGGCGATTGCCAATAAGTTCCAGGCGATGATCGATAGCGGCAATATTCCTGCCCAGTACACCGAATCACAGCTGGCGCAGCTGGTCTTTAACAACCGGCTGGATGCGGGATTAACCATCTTCTTTATGGTGGTCGTGGTGGTGCTGGCGTTCTTCTCCATCAAAACCGCGCTGGCGGCGTTGAAAGAGGACAAACCGACGGCGAAAGAGACGCCTTATGAGGCGTTACCTACCGCTGCACAGCCGATGGCGGCTCAGGCGAAGCGCGCACATTAAACCCCACCCCCTTTCCGCATGCCGGAAAGGGGGACCATGAGAGAGCACTATGTTTGATACCCTTTCGAAAGCCGGGAAGTATCTGGGTCAGGCGGCGAAAATGATGATTGGCGTGCCCGATTACGATAATTATGTCGAGCATATTCGCCAGACGCATCCTGAGCAAACGCCGATGACCTATGAAGAGTTCTTCCGCGAGCGACAGGATGCACGCTACGGCGGAAAAGGCGGCGCGAAATGTTGTTAAGCCCTTCCTTCAGGCATTAAGTCCCCCATCAACATCCAGACCGGTGCCGGAGATTTGTCCGGCCGCCGGGCTGGCCAGAAAGGTCACTGCGGCGGCAACGTCATCCGGCTGACCGTAATGTCCGACGGCAATAAGCTGACGCTGCGAGTCGGCCTGCTCCCCGTTCGCCGGGTTCATATCGCTATCGGTCGGCCCGGGATGCACCAGGTTTACGGTAATACCGCGCGGCCCGAGATCGCGGGCGAGGCCACGGGTCAGCGAGTTGAGCGCAGATTTGGTCATGGCGTAGACCGCGATGCCCGGCGAGGCGACGCGGTTGGCGAGGCAACTGCCGATATTAATAATGCGCCCTCCTGCGGGTAGATGCGGCAGCGCTGCCTGGATGGCGATCACCACGCCACGGATATTGACGTTGATCAGCGCGTCGATATCTTCCAGCGACAGCGACTCCAGCGGGCCACCGCGGGCAATCCCGGCGTTATTTACCAGAATATCCAACCCACCCAGGGTCTCGACCGTGCGCGTGACGGCCTGCTGAATCGCCTGGGCGTTCGCGCTGTCGGCCTGAATCGCCGCGCCGCGGCGGCCGAGTGCCACAATCTCGTCGGCAACCGCCTGTGCTTTATCGGCGGATTTTTCATAAGTGATAACCACATCGGCGCCCGCCTGCGCCAGCGACAGCGCAATGGCGCGGCCAATTCCGCGACTGGCGCCGGTAACCAACGCTCTTTTACCCGTTAACTCGATCTGCATGATGACCTCGTACTGTGAGTGGGAGATGCATCATTAGGTATAGAGCGAGATTCCTGTCCGTCAATGCACTTGTCTGCGGAAGTTTTCCACTTTCTCAAACGCGGCGGCCAGGCTTTGCGGCGTCAGTTCCACCGGCAGGAAGTGGATCGACTCCACCGGACGCAGGGTATGGGCAATGACCCGCTCCAGTTCGTCGCGGTTGTGGATATCCACGTCAAGTTCCGCCAGGGTGGTGGGCAGGTTGAAACGCTGCCAGGCGTTGATCAACTGGGCCAGCACGTCGTCCTGACCCAGCAGGGCGCTTTGCACCAGAATGCCGTAGGCAACCTTGGTGCCATGAAGGAATTTATCAGTCTGCGGCAGGATCGTCAGGCCGTTATGCACCGCATGGGCGGCGGCGACGCGGGTATAGCGCTCACCTAAGCCGCCGACCATCCCGCCGCCGGCGATAATGGCATCCGTCACATCGCGGAACGCCTGCGACAGTTCGCCGCGCTGTTGATCCGCCAGCGCGGTTTCGCTGCTTTGCAGCAGAACGTCGCGAATGGCCAGCGCGCCGTTAATCCCCAGACGCACGGTCAGCGGCAGCGTTTCCGGCTGCGGTGCCAGCACCACTGCTTCATACCATTTCGCCAGCGTATCGCCGATTCCCGCCAGCAGATATTCCGCCGGCGCGTTAAGGATGATTTGCGGTTCCACCAGCACCAGGAAGTTGGCGTCATCAAAAATTTCAAAATGCAGCGCCTGCCCGGCGTCGTTGTACCACACCGACAGCGGGGTCCACGCGGCGCAGGTGGCGGCGATGGTCGGGATGGCCACCACCGGCAGACCCAGCCGCCGGGCCACCGCCTTGGCGGTATCCAGCAGCGCGCCGCCGCCGACGCCAATCACCACGGCGCGGTCATCTCCGGCTTCCGCGACCAGCTGCGCGACGTCGCTTTCGCTGCAGTGCCCGCTAAACAGCACTTTTTTGGCGCCGACGGCATGAAACGCCTCCGGCAGGAAGGGCTGCGCACCGGCGATGGCGCGCTCGCCGTAGATCCAGATGGCGCGGGCAAGCTGCTCGTCGCTGTAAAAATCGTGCAGGTGGGCAAGGCTGCCGTTATGGGAAAAATAGTTAGCCGGGCCGGGTACCACGCGGATATCGCTGTTGCTCATGAACGCTGTCCTTATTTCGTTTCGCTAACCTGATGTTATGTCTGGACATCCGGATGGCTAATATTATTTCGTTTTATCTTATGCCTTTTACGCAGTTGTCAGTCAAGGTCGGCTGTGAAAAATTCGTTAAATCAGAATATTAATCGTAAAGGTCCCGGCGGATGACAGCGAATCGTCTTGAGATGAACAACATTAATCTGGCCTTTTCCGGTTTCAGGGCGCTGAGCAATGTGGCGTTCACCCTGCGGGGAGGGTCGGTACACGCGCTGACCGGTGCTAACGGGGCGGGGAAATCGACGCTGATGGCGGTGCTGTGCGGAACGCACGCCCATTATGAGGGCGAGATTGTCATCAATAATCAGCCGGTGAGCGTTCGCTCGCCGCGGGATGCGAAACAGCTGGGCATTCATCTGGTGCAGCAGGAGGTCGATGTGGCGCTGGTGCCCGGCCTGTCCATTGCGGAAAACATTATGCTGGATCGTCTGGCGGAGCCGGGGCTGGGCTTTAGCTGGCGCGCAGTGCGCGAGCAGGCGCGCGAGGCCCTGGCCCAGCTGGATATTACGCTCGATGTGCGTCGCCCCATCGACAGCTGTACCCTGGCGGAGAAACAGCAGATTCTGCTGGCCCGCGCGCTGTCGCACCATTGCCGGTTTTTGATTCTGGATGAACCCACCGCGCCGTTGGATCAGCATGAAAGTGAGCGCCTGTTTACGGTGGTGCGCCGCCTGCAACAGCAGGGGATCGGCGTGGTGTTCATCTCCCACCGTATTCATGAGCTGAAGGCTATTTGCGACACCCTGACGGTATTGCGCGACGGCAAGCTGATTGAAAGCAGTCCGATGAACGATCTGAGCGGCGAGCAGATCGTCGAGAAGATGCTCGGCCATGAGCTGAGCGATATCTTCCCGCCGCAACGTCCGCCGCACGGCGAAGAGATTCTGTTACAGGTTGACGGTCTGCACGATGAGGGGCTGCTGCAGGATATTTCGCTGCGTCTGCGCAAAGGCGAAATTCTTGGTATCGCCGGCCTGGCCGGCGCGGGAAAAACTGAACTGTGCAAAGCGCTGTTTGGCGCCAGCAAAAGCCGCCTGACCCGCGGGGAGTTGAACAGCCAGCCGTGGCGGCCTCGCGACCCGGCAGATTCCGTGCTGCGCGGGCTGGCGCTGGTGCCGGAAGAGCGACGCAAAGAGGGCATTTTTATCGAAGAACCGATCGGCATGAACCTGGCGGTCAGCGCCGATAACAGCTTTTCGCGCTGGAGCCTGTTCGGCCATCGCCAGGCGTGGCGCTGGGCGGAAGAGGTGATCGCCAGGATCGGGATTCGTACTACCGGCCCGGCTCAGACCCTGCGCCGGCTTTCCGGCGGTAACCAGCAGAAAGTGGCGATCGGCAAATGGCTGCGCGGCAACGCCAACGTCTTGATATTCGACGAGCCGACCAAGGGCGTCGATGTGAAAGCCAAAACCGACCTGTTCACCCTGATCGACGGCCTGGCGCGAGACGGGAAGGGGATTATCTATGCCTCGGGCGAATTCTCTGAGCTGGTGGGATTGTGCGATCGCATTTGCGTGTTGTGGGACGGCCGTATCGTCGCAGAAATTCCGGGCGCTGAGGCCCGGGAAGAGACACTTCTTTATTACTCCACCGGAGGAGCAGCAGCGTGAGTAAGGCCCTGGCAGTTAACGCGACGGCATCGGGTCGTCAGCGATTTTTTGATTTTCTTTATAAATGGGGCATGTTGCTGACCGTGGTGGCGCTGATTGCCGTTTTTGGCCTCGCCTCGGACAACTTCCTCGACCCGTTCAACATCATCAACATTTTGCGCTCCATCGCCATCGTGACGGTGATTGCGATTGGCGTCTCTGTTTCGTTGACCATTGGCGGCTTTGACCTGTCGGTGGGGTCCACGGCTTCACTGGCAAACGCGCTGGTGATTTCGCTGTTTGTCTGGCACGGCTTCGGCACTACCGAGGCGATCCTTGTCACCCTGGCGCTCTGTACGCTGGTGGGGCTGTTCAACGCTTTTTTGATTGTCGTACTGCGCATTCCCGACATGCTGGCCACCCTCGCCAGCCTGTTTGTGATTCAGGGCGTGGCAATGACCTACAGCTACGGCGGATCGATTACCGAGAACATGGTATTGCCGAGCGGTGACATGGCGGAAGGCGTGATTCCGGCCGCCTTCGGCTCGCTGGGACAGGTGCCTACGATTGTGATCGTGATGCTGGTGGTGACCGTGGTGGCTCAGCTGGCGCTCTCGTTCACCACGCACGGGCGGAGAATGTACGCCATCGGCGGAAACCCAGAGGCCGCACGGCTCTCGGGGCTGCGCATCACCCGCTATAAAGTGGCGGCCTATGTTATCGCCTCGCTGCTGGCCGGGCTGGGCGGCATTTTACTGGCCTCGCGCATCGGTTCCTCGCAGGTTAATGCCGGCAGCGGCTACCTGATGGATGCGGTGGCGGCGGCGTGGATTGGCTTTTCTCTGGCGGGATCCGGCAAACCGAACGCGCTGGGGACGCTGGTGGGGGCGGTGATTCTTGGCGTGCTCTCCAACGGCCTGGTGATGCTGTCGGTGCCGTACTACGCCATGGACATTATTAAAGGGCTGGTGCTGGCTGGCGCGCTCGCACTGACCTACTTTCAGCGCCGCACATAACATTTTACAGGGTAAACACCATGAAAAAGATAACGCTTTCACTCATCGCATTGGGGTTGTTCAACTCTGCGGCGGCCTTTGCTGAAACCCCGACGCCGATCCCGGCGGCGATTGCCGAACATAGCGGCCCGATTCGTATCGCGGTGATCCGCAATCTTGGATCCGACGATAACACCACCCAGTTTGTCTCCGGGGCCATCCAGGAGGGTAAAAAGCTCGGTTTTAAAATCAGCACCTTCCTGAGCAACGGCGATGATGCCAAATTCCAGGACTTCGTTAACCAGGCGATTAGCCAGAAATACGACGGCATTATTCTCTCCCAGGGACGCGATCCGTACTCGACCGCGCTGGTGAAAAAAGCGGTGGATGCCGGGATTAAAGTCGCCGTATTCGATACGGCGGTCAACGGTGAGATCCCGGGCGTCACCGTCACCCAGCAGGACGATGCTTCGCTGACCGAGCTCTCCTTTGGCCAACTGGTGAAAGACTTCAACGGCAAAGCCAACATCATCAAACTGTGGGTCGCCGGCTTCCCGCCGATGGAGCGCCGCCAGGCCGCTTACCAGACGCTGCTTAAGCAAAACCCGGGGATTAAAGAGCTGGAGTCGATTGGCGCCGTCTCGTCCGACGTGCAGGGCGATACCGCCAATAAAGTGGGTGCGATTCTGGCTAAATACCCGAAAGGCAAGATCGATGCGATTTGGGGAACCTGGGATGCGTTCAGCCAGGGAGCCTATAAAGCGCTGAAGGAGAACGGTCGCAGCGAAATCAAACTCTACAGCATTGATATTTCTAACCAGGATCTGCAGCTGATGCGTGAATCCGGCAGCCCGTGGAAGGTGAGCGTGGCAGTGGATCCGAAGCTTATCGGCGCCACTAACGTGCGCCTGATCGCCAATAAGATTGCCGGTGAACCGACCCCTGCAACCTATGACTTCAAAGCGGCGGCTATTCCGCAGGCGCTGCTGGCGGCGCAGCCGGGGGCAGTTAACGTTGCCTCGCTGGGTAAAATCATTCCGGGCTGGGGCCAGACGGAAGACTTTATCGCCCCGTGGTTCGCCACGCTGGAAGCAAAAAACAAGTAACGCCCGCTGGCGCTGCGCTTACCGGGTCTGTGGTCTGGCAGGTCGGATAAGGCGCCGCCACCATCCGGCAAAAGGAGCTCAAGGTGATTGAATTACCGCGCCCCGACTACAGCCGCAATATGCGGCTGATTGGGCATAGCGATCAGGGAGGACGCCCGGACGGCGTCCAGCTCATGGTGCACCGTGGCTTTGCGTATATCGGCCATATGGTGTCGCAGGGTTTTTCGGTGGTGGATGTGCGCGATCCGGCGCGTCCGCAAGCGGTAAACTACATTGCCGCGCCGCCGGGGACCTGGAACGTGCATTTGCAGGCGCATGATGATCTGCTGCTGGTTATTAATGCCCGCGATCTGTTTGCCGACACCCGTTTTGCCGACGAGAAGGTTTACTACACGCGTTCGGTGGGTGAAACGGTGAGCGACGTGCAGGATAAGGGCTGGAGCGCCGGGCTGCGGATTTTTGATATTTCACGTCCGGAGCATCCGCGCGAGATTGGCTTTTTGTCACTCAGCGGTATCGGCATTCATCGGATCTGGTACGTTGGCGGGCGTTGGGCCTACGTTTCCGCGCTGATTGACGGTTTTAGCGATTATATCTTCCTGACTATCGATCTGGCGGATCCGCGCAAGCCGGAAGTGGCCGGACGCTGGTGGTTGCCGGGGATGAACCTGGCGGCAGGGGAGACGGCGGACTGGCCGCAGGGCAAGCGCTACGCGTTGCATCACGCCATTATCGCCGGGGACACCGCTTACGGCAGTTGGCGCGACGGTGGCCTGACGCTGCTCGACGTGAAGGACAGAACTCAGCCGAAGCTGATTAGCCATCGTAACTGGAGCCCGCCGTTTGGCGGCGGAACCCATACGGCGCTGCCGCTGCCGGACAGGGATCTGCTGGTCGTGCTGGATGAAGCGGTGCTTGATAATCAGCAGGATGGCGAGAAGCTGATCTGGCTTTTTGATATCCGCGAACCGACAAACCCGGTGAGTATCGCCACATTCCCGCAGCCGGATGAAGCCGACTACGTGGCGAAAGGGGCGCACTTTGGGCCGCATAATCTGCATGAGAATCGCCCCGGCAGCTTTATCAGCTCAACGCTGATTTTTGCCACTTACCAGAATGCGGGCGTTCGCGCCTACGATATTTCCAACCCTTATCGCCCGGTGGAGACCGGGGCGCTGGTCCCGGCCGCGCCGGCAAAAATGATGGATACCCGTCCGGGTCGCCCGCAGGTCATTCAGTCCTGCGATGTGTTTGTCGATGCGCAGGGGATTATCTACAGCACGGATTACAACGGCGGGTTGTCGGTGATTGAGTATCTCGGGTAGGTTTTTTGCCGGGTGGCGCTGCGCTTACCCGGCCTACAAAACCCCGGACGATATGCCGGATAAGGCGTCAGGAGCGTAGGCGGGGTAAGGCGTCAGGACGATATTCCGGATAAGGCATCAGGAGTGTAGGCCGGATAAGGCGTCATGACGATGTGTCGGATAAGGTATCAGGAGCGTAGGCCGGGTAAGGCGTAAGCCGCCACCCGGCATACAGGCCGCGCTTAGCTGTACTGGCGCACTCGCGCCACCAGCTCTTCGACGCTATCGATACGGTCGGCAATCACAATCAGGAGCGTAGGCGGGGTAAGGCGTCAGGACGATATGCCGGATAAGGCATCAGGAGTGTAGGCCGGATAAGGCGTCATGACGATGTGTCGGATAAGGTATCAGGAGCGTAGGCCGGGTAAGGCGTAAGCCGCCACCCGGCATACAGGCTGCGCTTAGCTGTACTGGCGCACTCGCGCCACCAGCTCTTCGACGCTATCGATACGGTCAGCAATCACAATCAGCGCTTTACCCAGGGCGATCGCGTGGCGCAGGCATTCGTGGCGCATGGCCTCATCCTGAATCGTCTCTATATCGGCGACGTGGGACAGGCCGATGCTACGGCGAATCAGCTCGGTGCCGCAGAAGCCAATCGTGTCGTTCCAGACTTTTTTCAGGAACGCGCAGGCATAGCCGGGGTAGGCCAGCGCCGCATCGCGCGTTTTCTCCGCTGCCAGAGACTGGAAGCGTTCGGCAAACGTATTCCACAGCGACTGAATATCGTGCAGACGCTGTTCGCGAGCCGCGGCCGCATCGCGAATGCCCAGATGCCCCGGCAGGCCGCAGTAGTTCAGCAGCAGGTTGCCGATGGCGGTACCGATATCAAAACCTATCGGGCCGAAATAGCCGAACTCCGCATCGATGGCTTTAAAACTGTCCTCGGCAACAAAAATGGAACCGCTGTGAATATCGCCGTGTAGCAATGCTTCGGCATGCGAGAAGAAGCGATGTTTCAGCGATGCGACTGCCAGCCTGAGCGACGCGTCGTCACGCAGGGCGGCCACTTCAGCTTCCAGTTCGGCCGGGTAGTTATTGCGTTCGTGAACCTGGTACGGGTCGTTGAAAAACAGGTCTTCGGTGATTTCGCACATCTCCGGATTGATAAACCGGGCGACCTGAGCCTTTTTCTCATGCGGATGGAGGTAGAAATCACTGGTATGAAACAGCGCCTGGGCCAGATATTCTCCCAGCTGGTTGGCGGCCTGCGGATAGTAAACGTTGTTAATCAGCTCGCCGCGCCAGATACGATGATCGGAAAGATCTTCCATCACCATCACCGCCAGCTCGGGGTCGAAGTGGTGGATTTTCACCGTGTGCTGCGGAGCGTGCTGGTAGTGCGCCACCAGGGTTTGCGCCTCGAGACGAGCGCGGTCGAGGGTCAGCGGCCAGGATTCCCCTACGCAGCGAACGTAGGGCAGGGCCTGCTTCACGACAACGCGGCTCACGCCGTGAGTATCATAAATCTTAAAGACCAGGTTGAGGTTACCGTCCCCCACTTCCTGCGCGGACACCAGCTCCGACGGGTCATCGATGCCGCCAAATTGTTGTGCGTATGCCACGGCATCGCCGGGGGTGAAGGTCTGGTATTGCGACATTGCCTCGATCCTCAAAAGTTCTGATTAAGCCGTTCAGACGTCTATACTTCTGGATTTCATCCTGACACAATGTGATACAACAACGCAACAGGGATTTAACGATATGCAGACACTACAGACCACCAGCCTGCGGGTAAGCGAAAATCAGCTTTTTATTCTTGATCAGCAGGCATTGCCGCAGGAAAAACGCTGGCTGGCGGCGGATAACGTTTCGTTGCTGGTGGACCATATTCACGCCCTGCGGGTACGCGGGGCGCCGTTAATCGGCCTGTCGGCCAGTCTGCTGCTGGCGCTGCTGGCCCGGCGCGGCCTCAGCCGGGATGAACTGGCTCAGGCGCTGGAAACGCTGCGCGCCGCGCGCCCGACGGCGGTAAATCTGATGAATAATCTCGATCGCATGAAGCTGGCGCTGGCGGAAGAGAACTATGCCCAGGCGCTGGAAGAGGAAGCGCTGCGCCTGATCGCAGAAGATAAACAGCTGTGCGCCAGCATCGCCGAAGCGGGAAGCGCGCTGGTGAAGCCGGGCAGCCGCCTGCTGACGCATTGTAATACCGGCGGTCTGGCCACGGCGGGCGTAGGGACGGCGCTGGGAGTGATTGCGCTGGCCCATCAGCGCGGGCTGGTGGAAAACGTCTGGGTCGACGAGACGCGCCCGCTGCTGCAGGGCGGTCGGTTGACCGCCTGGGAGCTGGGTGAACTGGGAGTGCCTTATCGGCTGATTACCGATTCGATGGCCGCCAGCCTGATGGCCAAAGGGCAGGTTGACGCCGTATGGGTCGGGGCTGACCGTATCGCAGCTAACGGCGATGTGGCGAATAAGATAGGCACCTATTCCCTGGCGGTACTGGCGAAGTATCACGCTATTCCGTTCTACGTGGCGGCACCGCAAACCACACTCGATAGCCACTGTCCGAACGGCGAGGCGATTCCGATTGAGCAGCGGGCGGCAGCGGAAGTGACCGGCGTCGCCGGCAGCTTTGGCGCGGTACAGTGGGCGCCGAAAGATGCCGCCGTTTACAATCCGGCATTTGACGTCACTCCCGCGGCGTTAATTAGCGGCTGGGTGCTGGATAGCGGCGTGGTCACCCCGGAGCAGGTGGCGGCCGGGGCGTTTGCGCCGAAAAAGGCCTGAGTCAAAGCGCAGTTATTCCCCTCTGGTTATGGGTAAAGCGCACCTTGTAAAATTGCCCGGTGGCGGCTGACACCTTACCGGGCCTTCGGGACGGGCTCAGATCGGGTTTTGTAGGTCAGGTAAGGCGCCAGCCGCCACCTGACAAGCGTGCGGGCACGATCGCCCAATCACGGCAGAACCATATCGACCTCCGGAGCAGAGTGCGGGTCGATATGCCGGCCGAGGGTTGTCAGCGCCGCCTGGTAAGGGCACAGGGTCCCGACGGCGGTCGTCTGGCAGCCTGGCTGACGCCACTCCTGGCGCAGTAGCGGATGCTGGCTGTCCGGTATTTGCAGACGACGTAAATCGTCCAGACTTTGCGCCTGGAAGTAGACGCGCAGGTAGCGTTTACCGCTATGGGTATCGCGCCAGCGTTCCAGTACCAGGCTGCTGCCCGGCGGGATATTGCCGCGGCTGTATCCCGGCAACTGCCAGCTAAAAGCCATTAACGTACGCACCATGGCGATATTGGTATCGTGCGCCACCAGCAGCAGCCAGCGCACGTCAGGCGTGGCGCCTTCTTTTACCCCCTCCAGCATGGCGTTGAGCAGAATCGAACCGCGTTTTTGCGCGGTATAAAACACGTCGTTGCTCAGATCGTAGTTCTCCGTCAGCAGCGGCAGCAGGGCGGTGATCTGGCTGGAGCGGGTGATGTTGCCCCACGCCAGCTGGCTGAGAGGCAGGTTTTCGCTCCAGCCCAGGCGCAGCGTCTCAACCATATTGGCCATCACGCTCAGTCCGCTAATCGACGTTTTGCCGCTTTTGCTCTGCTCGACCTGCCACGGCTGGTCGAACGCAGGACAGGGCTTGCCGGGCACGCAGACCGCATTTTTCAGCAGCTGAATCACCGGAGCCAGCGCCTGCCGACGCAGTGCCAGATCGCCGGCTTTTTCCTTCACTGCCGCCAGCTGGCGGGCGGGATCGGTTTGCGTGGCGGCAAATTTCTCGGTCTGAAACAGCGGATCGGCGTCGCCGCTGACGTGATGAATGGCTACGCCACAGCCGGGAAAGGCGCCGTCCACCAGCGCCTGGGCGGTGGCCCGCGTGCGCTGCAAGGGACTGGCGCGAACGTAAATCTCGCCGTTCGCCGGGCAGCCCGCCGTCAGCAGACCGAGCTGGCGAAAGCGCAGGCCCTCTTCACGCCCTTTATTGACCACCGCGGCATAACCATGGCCGGTCAGCTCGCCGTCGTGGGTGGTCCACTGGGGCCACGAACGCTGAGTCGCGGCGTCGATGGCTTCCCGGTTGCCCGGTGTCGGCGGGCGAATGCCGTGGCGGCTGAGTTCAACCACTTTTTCCAGCTCAAACTGCGCGGCGGCATGCCCCGGTGCGGCCAGCAGCGGCAGGGCGCAGGCAAACAGCAAGCGTAGCAAAACCTGATGTCGTACAGGCATCATAAAATCTTCCTTATCGGTTAAAGGGTTATGACGAGAATGAGGTCTGACGTTCTATCGCGTGTCGCCTGGCGACAATCGCAGCGGTGGTAAAACAGAATAGCGCGGACATCAGGCCGGCGCCTACCCAAAACAGCGACAGCGTACTGAAGTCGTACAGCGTTTTGCCATTTTCGATAATCGACGTTTTATCGATGATGATGCCGGTGAGAAACTCGCCGAGTCCCGCCCCCGCGTAGCTGGCGATACCGATGGTGCCGAGCGCTGCGCCCGCGGCTTTGCGCGACGAAATATCGACCGCAATCAGTCCGCCAAGGAAGCAGGTCAATGCGCCAATGGTGGCGCCGAAGATAATCATCGCCAGAATGTCGGTGTAGTAGCCGTGCGGCGACCAGAGCATCAGCGCAAAGCCGGCGGTGTTGAGCAGGCTGATAAACCCGGCCATCACGCTGCGGTTACGCGGGAAGAGGCGGTCGGAGAGCATGCCGGCGATAATGGTGCCGGCAATACCCGCGATGGCGTTAACCCCGATAATCCCGGAGGCTTCAAGGGTAGAGTAGGCTTTATCCTGCTCGAGAAAGAAGATCCCCCACGAGTTCACCGCGTAGCGGTCGATATACATAAACGCCGAGGCCATCGCCAGCGTCCACAGGGCCGGGTTGCGCAGCGCCAGCAGCTGATTTTTAAACACCGAGCCGCGGGCCTCCGCCTCTTCCTGTGGTTCGTCGCGAATCACGTTGATTGACGGGAAGCCGCAGCTTTGCGGTGAATCGCGCATAAACAGCAGCAACAGCGCCACCCCGACGGCGCCGAGCGCTGCCGTTGATAAATAGCCCATTTGCCAGCCAAAGGCCGCAATGACGGCGGCGATCACGATGTAGGTCAGCGCTTCGCCGATGTTGTGGGCGGTTGACCAGATACCATAAAAGGTGCCGCGCTCTTTATATCCGTACCAGCGTGCCAGCGATACCGCACAGGGACCGACCCCCATCGATTGCGCCCAGCCGTTGATTCCCCAGAAAACCGCCAGCAGCAGGGCATTGCTGGTCATCCCCATCATCAGATTCATCCCGGCGCTCAGCAGCAGGCCGAGACTCATATAGCGAACCACATTGGCATGATCGGCAACGAAGCCATTAACCAGTTTGCCGATGGCGTAGCTGAAAAACAGCGCCGAGCCGATCATTCCCAGCTCGGTAGGAGAAATACCCAGCTCGACGAGCGCGCTTTTGGCGACGGTAAATGACAGTCGGCAGACGTAAAAGGTCACGTAGGCGACGGTCATGGCTAAAAAAGTTTGCCAGCGCACGCGGCGAAAGCGTTGTTCATCGAACTGCACGCCTGCCTTGGGCGGAGAAGCGCGAAAAAATGCGATAATTCTTCCAGACATAATGGTATCTCCGAAGGTCGGAGGCCTGACTGATTAGTGTGGTTCGTCCGTGAGGTTTAACCCGTCATACTTCAAGTTGCAGATGCGTTGGCTGCGTTCGCTCATCCCAGTCACTTACCAGAGTAAGCTGCTGGGGATTAATGAGAGGCTCTTGCCTCTCACCGGAGGCCAGCCTTCGGCTGGTCAAATTCGTTCCCGACGAATTTGTCACGCACTTGCCGCCTTTCTGTAATTCGAATTATTTAGGGAATGTTGTCGTTGTGTAGAGTACATAATCAGATAAAGCCTGACCCGATACGGTTAAGGTAATGGGTGACAAAGCATGGTTTTTAATTGTGGATAGAGCCTCTTGCTGGCCAGCAGCAGCGGGTTGCCATGACGAATCCCATCCTCCGCCAGATAGTCATTGCTCAGGCCGCCGGCTTCGCGCATCAGCACCAGCCCCGGCAGCGCGTCCCATGGGTTCATATGCGGTTCGTAGTAACCGATGAGCCTGCCTGCCGCTGCCCAGGCACTCATCAGCGCCCCGGAGCCGTTGCGGATAAACATGCCGCCATCGCTCAGCAGCGCATCGAGAAAGGGCAGAAAGATCGCCGGCGTCACGCGGTGCGAGGTCCCGACGCCCATCACTCCCTCTTTGACCGTCGCCGCCGGATGCGGGGCGATGGGCGCATCGTTGAGCCATGCGCCCTGGCCTTTCAGGGCGTGGAACAGCTCGCGATGGTTGGGGTCGAACACCACGCCGATAACCGGTTCGCCGTCGGCGACGATGGCCATCGACAGGCACCAGGTGTGCAGGCCGTTAAGAAAACAGCTGGTGCCGTCGATAGGGTCGACAACCCACAGCACGCGGGCGTCAGGCATCTGTGTTCCGCTTTCCTCGCCGAGAAAACCATCCTGCGGAAAGGCGCTGATAATGCGCTGTTTAACAAACTCCTCGACCCGCTTATCGGCGACGCTAACCACGTCCTGCAGGTCGTCGCCTTTATGATCTACCGCCAGCCGGTCACGCTGCTGGTAGTATTCGAATGCCAGTTCAGCACCGGCTTGCGCCAGCTCGCAGGCCAGGCGATAGCGGGCCTGCAGCGCATCTGATTCCAGGGATTTCATGCTTATTCTCCTTTTTGCACACGTGTGCATTGTGCGTAAAAAAAACAGCCCCGAAGGGCGAAGTGAGTGTGGATGGATTAAAAAAATTATTCTGTGATCGTTCTGGCATAAAATGAATATTTCATTTTGTGCTCTGACGAACAATCAGTTTCACCGGCACTTCGCGATGACGTGACGGCAGGTTGAATTTAGCGATCCTCGTGACCAGCAAATCCACCGCATGGTGGGCGAGCAGGGCGGTATTCTGCTGCACGGTGGTCAGCTGGTAGGGCTGCCAGTCCGCCTGCGGGATATCATCAAAGCCGATAATGGCAGGTAGCGGAGCGGCAGGATTGTCGGCCCGCAGACCGTCCAGCGCGCCGAGTGCCAGCATATCGGTGGCGCAGAACAGCGCCTGCAGCTGCGGATGCGCGGCAAGCAGCTGCCTGGCGGCGCGAAAGCCCGCCTGATAGCCGCTGCTTTCGCAGAAGTGCGCGGCAACGTCTATGCCTTGCGTATGGGCAACGAACGCGTCGTAGCGCTGTCGGGTGCTGAAGTTATCCAGACTTTCACCGATAAACCCGGCCTGTCGCCACTGGCGCTGAACAAACAGGTCGGCCACCAGCTTCGCCCCCTGCGCGTTGTCGCTGCATACGCGATCGCAGCCGGCCAGATCGGCGTGGCGGTTGATCAGCGTCACCGGGATTTTTCGCTCCAGATACTCCTCCGCCAGCGACAGCGGCGGCGCTCCGGAGGTGATAATGACTCCTGCGACGTGATAGCTCAGCAGCTGCTTGAGCGACGGGGCGAGCTGCTGCGGATCGTCGGCGTTCATCAGCAGCGGCATAAACCCGTTGAGCGCCAGTTGGTGGACCAGCGGCGACAATAGCTTGCTGCGGAACGGGTTATCAAACCCGGCGGTGACGATGCCGATAAAGTTGCTGCTGCCGGTATTCATCGCGCGGGCGATGATATTGACCTGATAGCCCAGCGTTTCCGCCGCGGCGAGGACCTTCTGCCGGGTTTTTTCCGCCACCGATGCGCCGGGCGTAAAGGTGCGGGAAACCGCGGAACGGGAGACGCCGGCGAGTCGGGCAACATCCTCAGCCTTAATCCATTTTTTTTCGCTCATAGTGTCAGGGTACGGGTTGTTCTTAGTGAGCCCATGCCGACGCATGGAGCCCATGGCCGGCACAAAAAAGTAGTAAGAAGGTATCACATAAATCCCTGCGCGAGCAGCGGGTTGACGCGGGATGCGTACCGCGTCAACGTCACGCTTATACCGGGTAGTGAATCTGTTCCGCCTGGCGCTGCAAAATGATCTTGCCGTGACGAATGGAGGTCAGCACTTTGGCCTGGCGGCGCAGCGCATCATAGTCGTTTTGCGCATCAAGGATCAGCAGGTTTGCCGGGCGACCTTCGGCAATGCCGTAGTTGTCGCCGAGACACAGCGTGCGGGCGCTATTGTCGGTAATGAGATCGAGGCAGCGCTGCAAATCTTCATAGCCCAGCATATGGCAGATATGCAGGCCGGCGTCGAGAATGCGCATGATGTTGCCGTTGCCCAGCGGGTACCACGGATCCTGAATCGAGTCCTGAGCAAAACAGACGTTGATCCCGGCGCGGTCCAGCTCCGCCACCCGCGTCACGCCGCGGCGTTTCGGCCAACTGTCGAAGCGCCCCTGCAGGTGAATGCTTTCCGTCGGGCAGGAGATAAAGTTGATGCCGGAGGCCTTGAGCAGGCGGAACAGTTTCGAGCAGTAGGCGTTATCGTAGGAGCCCATCGCGCAGGTATGGCTGGCGGTGACCTGTGCGCCCATGCCGCGAACCCGGGCCTCTTCCGCCAGCACTTCAAGGAAGCGCGACTGCGGGTCGTCGGTTTCATCGCAGTGCACGTCCACCAGGCAGCCGTGGCGCTGGGCCAGGTCCATCAAAAAGCTCAGAGAGCTGACGCCCTTATCACGGGTGTTTTCGTAGTGCGGAATGCCGCCCACCACGTCGGCGCCCATTTCAATGGCGCGGGTCATCAGTTCGCGTCCGCCGGGGAAGGACTCAATGCCCTCCTGCGGAAAGGCGACGATCTGCAGGTCGATAAGATGGGCCGCCTCTTTTTTCACCCTCAGCATCGCTTCAAGCGCCGTCAGGGAGGGGTCGGTGACATCGATGTGGGTGCGCACATGCTGTACGCCGTTATCGCGCAGCATACCGATAGTTTTCAGCGCCCGCTGGCGCGTATCTTCAACGGTGACGCTCTCTTTACGCTGGCTCCAGCGGGCGATCCCCTCGAACAGCGTACCGCTCATATTCCACTCCGGCTCGCCCGCCGTCAGGGTGGCATCGAGGTGGATATGCGGCTCGACGAACGGCGGGATAACCAGCTTTTGCTGTGCGTCGATATCGCTGGCTGCAGCCGCCTGCGCGGCGGCCTGCGGGGTGATGCTGTTAATCAGACCGTCCTGTAACTCAAGGGTATAGAGCGCTTCTTGATGGCGCAGACGCGCGTTGATAATTTTCATGGTTGTTCCCGTAAATGGTTTTGCGACATACGCCAGATAGCCAGGGCGACCGAGGCGTTGAGATGAAATTGCGGATGGCTGACCGGATTGCGAGTCAGCTTTTCAATACGTTGAATACGCTGATGCAGCGTGTTGCGATGAATGCCCAGCCGCTCGGCGGCCCTGACCACGTTACCGCTCTCCTGCAGCAGCGTTTCCAGCGTCTCCAGCAACAGCCATGGGCTTTTGCGATCGGGTTCGATCAGGCAGCCGAGGGTGTCGTGCATAAAATCGCTCAGCAGGGTGGGATCGCTGACGGCGGAGAGCAGCTTGATAAAGCCCAGCTGCTGGTAGTCGCTGATGCGCTGGGCTGGACGCAGGCTATCGCTGAGGTCCAGCGCCTGACGCGCCTGCGACAGCGCGCGCGGATATCCCTGCAGCTGCTGCACCGGCGCCGAAAGACCGCACAGCAGCGATAGCCCGTCGTCGCCTTCCGCCAGCGCATGCAGCCACGCCTGGAGCCACTTTTTCTGCTGATAAAACTCGCCTTCTTCATCCGGGAGCAGGAAGAGAAACATATTGCTGCGTTCGACCAGCGGAAAGGGGTTGCCCTGCTGATTGAGCTGCTGCTGCAGGCGCTGGCGCACGGTGCGGCGGGCCTGCTGGAGCCAGGCTTCGGCCTGCTCCGGCGGAAGCTGGCGAAACAGGCGCTGGATTCCTTCAAGGCGCAGCGCCGCCACCCGCAGCGGGCGGGTAAAATCCAGCTGCTGGTGGAGCGCGCGTTGATGCAGGATTTGCAGGTCGGGATAGTCGCCGGTTAACAGCTGTAGCAGAATATCGCGCTGCGATTGCAGGGCATTCTCGCTGCGCACCAGCGCGGTACCGATGCGTTCGGTCACAATCACCATCTTCAGTAGATAGGGCTGTTCGATCAGCGGAATACCCAGCTCGTCGGCCAGCGCGATCAGGCGCGGCGGGATCGCCTGAATATATTGGTCACCGGTGAGGATCACCATCCCGGCGATCCCGCGCTGCTTACCTTCCATCAGCAAATGGATCAGGTTGTCTTCATCGCGGGGATGGTTGATCCCGGTGATAAACACCAGTTCCCCGCCCATGATCCATTCGGCGATGTTTTCATTTTCCGCTACGTAGTACCAGCGCACCGCCAGCTGTAGTCCCTGTTGACCCGCGCGCAGGCGCAGGGCGGAGAGTCCCTCGAGGGCGAGGATTTCGCTGACCGTCAGGCTCATGACTACTGCTCCGCGACCGAATCAGCGGTGGGCTGACGTTTGCTCAGACGTGTCAGCGCGATATAGACCAGCGCAGAAACGGTAATGCCAACCAGCGGGGCGATCCACGGCGACAGGTAAGCCACCACCGCACCCACGGCGTAGGCGCTAAGCCCCAGCCAGTTAAAGCGTGGTAAGCGGGCGGTGTGCAGCAGCGGATAGCGGCCGCCGCGATAAAACCAGTAGTCGGCGAGGATAACGCCGCCGATGGGCGGAATAATGCTGCCCAGCAGCACCAGGAAAGGGATCAGCATTTCATACATCCCGCCAATGGCCAGCAGAATACCGACGCCGGCGGCGACCACGGTCAGAGTGCGGCGGCGCTCGCTCCGCAGCAGATGGCAGGCGGCCGCCGAGACGTTATAAATCGTCGGCCCCTGAATGGTCAGCAGGTTGAGACACAGCATCACCACCGCGGCGACCGACAGCCCCTGCAAAATCAGCACTTCCACAATATCGGCCTGCTGGTAGACGATGGCGCACCAGGCGCCGGCCACAATCATCAGCCCGTTACCGATAAGGAAACTGCTCATGCTGGCGACGATAGCGGTGCGGCTGGAGTTGGCCAGCCGCGTCCAGTTGGTCGCCTGGGTCGCGCCGCTGGCGAAGGTGCCGAAGACCATAGTGATCGCCGCCGACCAGGTCATGGTCTCGCCCGGTTCGATTTTGGTCATTGCCTGCCAGCCGCCGGCGTGGTGGGCGGCAAGGTACATCGAGACCACCAGCAGAATGAACATCAGCGGCACCGATACGCGTGACAGCGCGTCCAGCCCTTTGTAGCCCACCAGCGCGGTGACGCAGAACAGGATACCGAACAGGATCATCAGCGGGATAGTCATGGCGGCGGGCAGAGCGAGGATTTTGACCAGCGAGATGGCGACCGTCGCAGTACCCCAGGCGTACCAGCCCAGTTCGGCGAAGCCGAGAATAAAATCGGCGAGCTTGCTGCCGATTTCACCGAAACAAAAACGTCCCATCAGAACGGTATTCAGCCCGCTGCGTGCGGCAATCCAGCCGAGGGAGGCGGCATACAGAGCCAGCAGAAAGTTACCGATCGCCGCAATCCACAGGAGATTGACGATGGAAAAAGAGACGCCTAGTTTGCCACCGGCGAACATCGTGCCGGTAAAAAAGGTAAAGCTGAACAAAACCATGGAGATCGAAAACAGGCCCTTACGCCCGGAGGCGGGCGCTTCGACGAGCGGAAAATCATTGCTGTTTGACATTGTGGAACCTCTGAGTGGCTATCCGAATGGCGATGGCAGAGAGGTAGCAAGAGATATGCCAACAAAATCAAGGCAGGGGTGACACAATGTAATGGGCAGTATGCACATAAAAAGCCGTTTATCAGCCGATGGTTGCCAGAAGAGTGTGCACGGTGCAAAGTTTTGCCCCGCGATGGGGCAGCGGCTGACAGATTACGCAGGCAGGCGCTGAGATTTAGCGATTGTGTCCGCATTTCTGTCGGGTGGCGGCTGGCGCCTTACCCGACCTACGGGGCGGATTGGGGGCCGGAATTGCTCTGACGGGGTCCGGGGTTGATGCTGTTCGCGATTTTGTCGGGTGGCGGCTGGCGCCTTACCCGACCTACGGGGCGGATTGGGGGCCGGAATTGCTCTGACGGGGTCCGGGGTTGAGGCTGTTCGCGATTTTGTCGGGTGGCGGCTGGCGCCTTACCCGACCTACGGGGGAGGATTGGGAGCCGGAATTGCTCTGACGGGTTGCGGGGTTGATGCTGTTCGCGATTTCTGTCGGGTGGCGGCTGGCGCCTTACCCGACCTACGGGGCGGATTGGGGGCCGGAATTGCTCTGACGGGGTCCGGGGTTGATGCCATGGGTGATTTCTGTCGGGTGGCGGCTGGCGCCTTACCCGACCTACGGGGCGGATTGGGGGCTGGAATTGCTCTGACGGGTTGCGGGGTTGAGGCTATTCGCGATTTTGTCGGGTGGCGGCTGGCGCCTTACCCGACCTACGGGGCGGATTGGGGCCGGAATTGCTCTGACGGGTTGCGGGCTTGATATGAAGGGCGGATCTCGTAGGCCCGGTAAGGCGTCAGCCGCCACCGGGCAATGCCCGAGACGTGCACTTTATCAACAATCAGACAGGGACTGGCGGCGCGGGGTTGCCATGCCTGCAATCCCGCAAATCACGATCTTGTCGGGCATAATCGTCTCTACGCATTTTGCGCCCGGTTTCTGCAGGCGCATCGCACTTCTTTCCTACAGAACGATCCCCCGTCTTTTTGAACCCGGATAGTCGGTAATAGGGGCTTCATGAAAACCTCCGGTTATATCATTGTTAAAAACAGTAATTTCATATGCATTTCTGATATAACCATTATCAATGTAAGCCTTTCCTGAAATATTGTTCACTTAAGCTAGCGGTGTTAGTATCGGGTAAATAGCCATTTAGACGGCTAAAGAACCTTTGACCAGGCTATTTTATGGGCCATTTTGGACCCGGGTAGTGCTCACACAAACGCGTAGAGTTTTGAACGCCTTTGATGGCGGCCCGAAGGGTGAGCGTAGCGAATACTCCTCACGTACTTCCTGTACAGTCCGGGTGTTCCGCGCTGTCCGTGTCCAGACTGCCTGCAACAATAGCGCCTGCCCGTAAAGGTTCTCAAATTAACATCGCTAAACTAAGGAACTGCTATGTGGCAAGAAAGACTCGCGCAACTGGTCACCACCTGTCATTGGATCGGCGCGAAAGGCTGGGCGCCGGCAACCGGCGGCAATATGTCGGTGCGTCAGGATGAGACCTGGTGCTGGCTTAGCGAGTCGGGACGCGATAAAGGCAGCCTGACGACGGAAGATTTCCTGCAGGTCGAGATCGCCAGCAATAAAGCGCCTTCCGGGCGTAAACCTTCTGCTGAAACCGGTCTGCATACCCTGGTGTATCGTCTGTTCCCGGAAGCGAACGTCGTGCTGCACGTCCATACCGTCAACGCCACCGTACTGTCGCGGATTGAAAAAAGCGCCACCCTGGCGCTGCAGGGCTATGAGATGCAGAAAACCCTGACCGGCCAGCACAGCCATCTCGATACCGTACCGGTGGCGATTTTCGATAACGACCAGGATATCGACGCCCTGGCGGCGCGCATTGAAGATTATGCGCAGACCAACCCGCTGCGCTACGGCTTCCTGCTGCGCGGCCACGGCCTGACCTGCTGGGGCAAAGATATTAACGAGGCCCGCCGTCAGCTGGAAGGTCTGGAGTTTCTGTTCGAGTGCGAGCTGATGCGCCGCCGCTACGAGCGCGACTAAATTTCACTCCACTAACGGGTCAGGCATGGATTTTTATCTCGGAATCGATATCGGCACCTCGCGCGTTAAGGCGGTGCTGTTTGATGAGCACTTTCAGGCTCGAGCCAGCGCGGCGGAGAGTACCGGCCCGCGCCTGTCGGCGAACGGTCATGCCGAGCAGGATATGGCGCAGCTGTGGCAGTCGGTGATGGCCATTTTGCAACAAATTGCCCGACAGCCGGAGCTGAAGACCGGACGTCTGCGGGCGATCGGCCTTGCCGGGCAGGGCGAAGGCGTCTGGCTGAGCGATGCCGAGGGCGAACCGGTTGGCCCGGGGATCCTGTGGAGCGATACCCGCAGCCGCGAGCTGATGAGCGAGCTATTACGCCGTCCGGGCTTCGACCGGCGCTTTTTCTCTGACACCGGCACTCACCTGCAACCGTGCAATACCAGCATGCAGCTGAGCTGGCTCCGGCACTATCAACCGGAGCGGCTGGCGCAGGCTCATTATCTGTTTTTCGCCAAAGACTGGGTGCGTTTTCGCTTAACCGGGGTGGCGGCGCTGGATTTTACCGACGCCAGTACCTCGCTGCTCAATCAGCACAGCGGCGAGCTGTCGGAGGTGGTGCTTAACGAAATGGGGCTGGCCGATCTTCAGCACCTGTTCCCGCCGCGGCTGGCCCCCGATGCGCCGGCCGGCACGCTGCGCGATGAGGTCGCCGCCCTCACCGGACTCCCCGCCGCCACGCCGGTGGCCGCCGGGGCGCTCGACGTGTGCAGCGCCGCGCTGGGCTGCGGAGCGGTCAACGATGGCGATATCTACACCATTCTCGGTACCACCTGCTGTACCGGGATTGTCTGCCACGGTCGCCAGGCGGTGAATGAGGGGACACGCTATGTCACCCACACCGAGTCGGGGAGCTTTATCAATCTCTTCCCGATGCAGGCCGGCACGCCGAATATTGACTGGCTGCAACAGCATATTTCCCTGACGCCGGACCTCCAGTTGCTGGAGCAGTCTATCGCCGATGTCGAACCGGGCAGCGGCGGCGTCTTCTGGCAACCCTATCTCAACGGCGAACGCGCGCCGTTTTTCAGCCCCGATGCGCGGGCCGGGTATTTTGGCATCAGCCAGCACACGACCCGCGCGGAGCTGCAGCGGGCGGTGTTTGAAGGACTGGCTTACGCCATCGTCGACTCGCTTCAGGGCTACCCGCAGGGCGGCGAACTGTACCTGACCGGCGGCGGCGCGGCCTCGGCGACCTGGCTACAAATTATTGCCGACTGTAGCGGGCGCACGGTGGTTTCCAGCACCTTTAATGAACTCAGCGCTCGCGGGGCGGCGATTCTGGCGGCCCGTAGCGTCGGCGCGCTGGCGCACTATCCAACGCTGGAGCAGACCCGCTATCAGCCCGATCCGCAGGCCCACGCCCGCTACGCTGCCCTGTACCCGGTTTACCGGCTGCTACGCGAGCAGATGCTGCCCGTCTGGCAGGCCCGACAGGATGCCCTCCACCGTCTTTCTCAGGAACAACATTCATGAAAATCGTTTTTACCGCCGAACATTCCGGCGATCTCACAGCCTTTCAGCAACTCGGCGAGCTGCTGGTGGCAGGCTGGGCGCTGGGCAAACCGAAACTGAGCGCGGGCCAGCTGATTGAGCTGGCGCATGATGCCGATGTTCTGGTCACCAGCTATGACGATGTGACGCAAGAGGTGATCGCCGCCTGCCCGCGACTGCAGGTCATCGCCTGCACCCGCGCCAATCCGGTGAACATTGACACCAAAGCCGCTCAGGCCCGCGGTATCCGCGTGCTCTATACGCCGGGGCGCAATGCGGACGCTGCGGCGGAGCTGACCATCGGGCTGATGCTGAGCCTGGCGCGGCATATTCCGCAGTCCCATGCGGCGCTGAAACGCGGTGAATTTACCCGTGCTGAGAACGCCACTCAGGCTACTCAGAGCGGACTGCGCCGCGATGTGGTGTGGGACGTGAGCCCGGAGAGTCCCTATGAAGTGTTTAAAGGCAGCGAGCTGCGCAACAAAACCCTGGGGCTGATTGGCTATGGCAATATCGGTCGCCGCGTGGCGCGTATTGCGCGGGCGTTTGGCATGGCGGTGCTGGTGGTGGATCCGTTTGTCGCCGCCGAAGATATCAACGAACCGGGTCTACAGAAAACGACGCTTGAGGGACTGTTCCGCGAGGCGGATATCGTCAGCCTGCATTTGAGCAGCGGCCCGCACAGCGATGGTCTGGTGAGCGCGGCGTTGTTGAATAGCATGAAGCCCGGCGCGCTGTTGATTAACACCTCGCGGGCCGCGGTAGTGGATGAAGAGGCGTTGATTCACGCGCTGCGTCATGGCCCGCTCGGCGGCGCGGCGCTGGATGTCTATCACCGCGAACCGCTGTGGCGCGACCATCCGTTTATCACCGAGTTTGATAACGTGATCATCACGCCGCATATTGCCGGCGCGACGCGGGAGAGCATCGCTAAGCATACGGCGATGATTGCCGCCGACCTCCAGCGCTATGTCGCTGGCGAGCCGCTACTCTATCAGTGGCGCTAAGCCGCTCTTGCCGCCGCGCGATGCGGCGGCGAAGCTTTTTATCCGCGCCGGTTTGCCGCCATAAAGTCCTGCGTATGCTGCCAGTCCACCACGCCGGCATCCGATCCCATCCCGGTCGCCACCAGCGCGGCGACGGCGGAAGCCACCTCGCACGCCTCTTTGATGCTTAACCCGCGGGCCAGCGCGGCAATAAAGCCGCCGCAGTAGCTGTCGCCGCAACCGGTGGTATCCACGGCATTGACCCGATACGCCGCGATATGTTCGATGCCACCGTCGCCGGTCAGCAGCCACGAGCCGTTTTCGCCATCCTTCAGAATGCAGGTCCCGACGCCCAGTTCGAAGAAGAAGCGGGCGATGTCGGCGGGGTCGGTGCGCCCGCTGAGGTAGCTTGCCTCTTCCAGCGAAGGCATAAAGTAGTCAACCGACGGCAGCAACGGGCGCAGCAGTTCCAGCGTGTTCTCATTCGGGGCGATCAAATCAAAACTGGTGACAACACCCCGGGCCTTCGCCGCCCGCAGCAGAAGGGCGCTTTGACCGCGATCCATCGCCGCCAGCAGGCCGCTGCCGCCGTGGTGCAGGAAGCGGCAGTCGAGAATCGCGTCAAACTCTTCTTCGCTGACGAAAAGGGCATCGGAAGCGCCCCGGCAGTGCAGCGCCGGGCGCTCGCCGTTGGGACGGATCGGCAGGATCGTCGCCGACGTTTCCTGCTGCGCCGTGCGCTGGATCAGCGAGCAGTCGATCCCCAGCCGCGCATAGCTGGCAAGGATAAAATCGGCTTTTTCATCTTCGCCAAGGCAGGCGACCGCGGCGGTACGAATGCCCAGCTTTGCGGCGTTAATATTGGCTCCGGCGGCGGTACCGGCGGGGTTAAGGCGAATTTGTTCGATAAAGGCCACCCCGCCGCGCGGCGGGATGTCAATCACCGGGCGACCGGCGATATCAAGAATAGTCAGGCCGACAAAGACGGCGTCAAAGGCTGCCATAGGTGCTCCACTTAACGATGGGTTTGGCGCAGACGCGCCTGCCAGAAGGAGAGGGCCAGCGCTACCACCAGAATCACGCCAACCAGCGCATCTTTCACCAGGTAGTTGAGTCCCATCAGGTTCAGGCCGTTATCAATAATGGCGAGGAACAGCACGCCGCCGAGAGTGCCGGCGATGCTGACCCGACCCAGTCGGTTAAAGGCGGTGCCGATAAATACCGCGGCGATAGCGTCCATCAAATAGGCCTGACCGGCCAGCGGGGTAAACTGGCGCAGGTTGGCGGAAAGAATAACGCCGCCGACGGCGCACAGCGCGGAGGCCGCCACCAGAACCCACAGCAGAGTCCGGCGATCGCGGATCCCGGCGATTCGCGCCGCTTCACCGTTCTGGCCGATGGCGCGGATATATTTGCCAAACAGCGTGCGTTCGGTAATCAGCCAGGCCGCCAGCCACAGCGCGAGGACAATCACCACCGGCGTTGGAATGCCGGCGATATTGCCGACCGCCAGGTCATGATATTCAGGCGCCATTCTGCGGTAGGAGATAGAGCCGCCGCCGTCGGTATAGATGCGCTCGGCGCTGCTGGCGATAAACCAGGTGCCGAGGGTGGCGAGGAACGGACGAATCTGGCAGATAAGGATCAGGAAGGCATTCAGCAGGCCAATCATCACTCCGCCAAGCAGGGCGCAGCCCACCGCCGCCTGCCACGGCAGGTGCCAGGTTTTTAAGGCGACCAGCGCAAAGGCGGCGCCGAAATCGAGCGCTACGCCTACCGACAGGTCGATGGCGCCGGCGCTGACGATTAAGGTCATCGCCATCGCCACAATCAGCAGAATGGCGCTGCCCTGGAGTAGATTCGCCCAGTTATCGAGGGTCAGAAAGACCGGGTTGGCCCAGCCGAACAGGGCGACCGCCAGCAGGGTGATAATGCCGAATCCGGCCCGCGACAGCCATGCCAGCGGGCTGCTGCCCGACCGGTTGGCTGAGGATTTGAGCGTCAGCTGACTCATCAGCGGCCTCCTTGATGCCTGACCGCCGAGGCCGCCAGAACGATGAGGATCAGGCCGCCCTTGATGGCGCCCATCCAGAAGATATTCACCCCCAGCAGGCCAAGGCCGTTAGAGAGCGCGTTGACCAGCACCGCGCCGAGCAGCGCGCCCCAGATGGTGACCACGCGGCGCCGCGAGAACGCCGCGCCGATAAAGGTGGCGAGGACGGTTTCCAGCAGCAGCGGCGTCGCCGTGCCGCTGGAGCTACCGGAGCCCTGGCTGAGCAGCGGCAAAATCGCCAGCCCGGCGGCGATCCCGGCCAGTAGCCAGACCATAATCGTCAGACGACGGACGTTGAGACCGCTCATCTGCGCCATATCGCGGTTACCGCCTACCGCCTGTAAATGCTGGCCGAAGCGGGAGTGATGGAGCAAGAACTGAAACAGCACGAATACCGCCAGCAGGTAGATCAGCGGCCAGGGAACCCCGAGCACCGCATTGTCGCGAAAAGCGACCATTAGCGGGTCGTTGACCGCGATGCGCCGCTGGCCGGTCAGCAGATCCGTCAGGCCGGTAAAGGCGACGGAGGTAGACAGCGTCGCCAGCAGCGGCGGCAAGCCGGCGGCGAGCACCAGTATCGCGTTCACCGCTCCGCAGGCGAGAGATACCGCGATCAGCAGCAGTAACAGCAGCAGATACGGGGTGTTCCATTCGACCATACCGAGGCTCAGCAGGGCGACGCCGAGCACGGCGATAGCGGGAAGCGAGAGGTCGATACCGCCGGAGACCACGTCATCGCCGCCAACGGCAATCACGCACACCAGGCCGAAACAGAGAATCGCCAGCGGCACGCTCTGCACCAGCATCATGCTGATATTCTGCCAGCTTAAAAAGAAAGGCGACTGGAGGCTGAGCCAGACCAGCAGCGCAAAAAAGAGAATCAGCGGGAATTTTTCGATAAGCGTCGTTATGCCCGGAAGCGGGCGGCGCTGGATACCTGCACTCATACCTGTTGTTCCTGTCCACCGTTAATCGTCGCCAGCAGCGCGTCGAGCGTCAGCCCCCGGGTCGGGAGATTGGCCACCAGCTCGCCGCGCCACATCACCAGGATGCGGTCGCAAAGGCCCAGTAGCTCAGGCGCATCGCTGGAGGAGACCAGTACCGCGCGTCCGCGATCCGCCAGCTCGCGGGTGCGCTGATAAATATCGCTGCGGGCGCCGATATCGACCCCGAGAGTGGGTTCATCGAGAATAAAGAGCCGTGCGTCGGTACCCAGCCAGCGGGCCAGAATGGCTTTTTGCTGATTGCCGCCGCTCATAAAACGCACCGGCAGTTCCGGACGACCCGGGCGGATAGAGAGTTGGTCTATCCAGCTGCGCGCTTTTTCCAGCGCCCGACCGCGATGCTCCCAGCCGAGGGTGGCGGTCTCCGGCAGGGAGGCGAGATTAATATTGTCGGCGGTGGAGAAGGGAAGAATCAGCCCCTGATGGCGGCGGTCGCGCGGCACCAGCGCCATCCCGGCGCGGGTGGCCTGATACGGCGTACGCAGCCGCTTCGGCTGGCCGTCGATGCTAATCGTGCCGCTGCGGGCGCGGCGTAGCCCGTAAAGCAGATCGACCAGCACGTCGCGGCCGGCGCCCAGCAGACCGGCGACGCCGACGATCTCTCCCGGCTGAATATCAAAGGTCATCGCGTTTAATTGCGCGCCGTCGCTGAGCTGGCGCACCGACAGGACCGGTACGGCGGCATCGACCTGATGAGCGCTACTCTGGCGCGGAGTATAGAGCTGTTCGATATCGCGCCCGACCATCATTTTAATCAGCGCGTCGGTGTTTTGCAGGAGCTCCCGGTCGGGATAGCCGACGACTTCGCCGTTACGCAGTACCGTGCCGCGATCGCACAGGGCGGCGATTTCATTGAGATAGTGAGAAATATAGAGAATCGCGATCCCCTGCTGCCGCAGGCGCAGAATCGCTGAGGAGACCAGGCTGGCTTCCTGCGCTTCCAGCGGCGCGGTAGGCTCATCGAATACCACCAGCTTTGCCGCGCCGTCGATCAGCGCGCGGGCTATTTGCACCAGCTTGCGTTCAGCGAGGCTGAGGTCGCGGATCAGGCGGCGGGGATTGATGTCCAGCTGCCAGCTGTCGCGGAAAAACGCTTCGGTGGCGGCATTCATTCGCCGCCGGTCCAGCGCCCCCCAGCGGGTACGGTACTCCTGGCCGAGGAACACCGATTCCGCCACCGTAAAGTGGGGGATCAGGTTGAGCTCCTGGTGAATGACGCGAATGCCCAGCGCTTCAATCGCCGCCGGATGACCAAGCGGCAGCGGCGCGCCGTCCAGGGTGGCGTTGCCGCTATCGGCCTGGTAGACGCCGGCGAGGATTTTGATCAGCGTCGATTTTCCGGCGCCATTCTCGCCGATCAGACCGTGAATTTCGCCGGGATTCAGAAGCAGCGTGACCGCATTTAATGCAGTCACGTTGGCAAAGCTTTTGCTGATCTGGTTCATCGCCAGACCAGCGGCGGGGTTAGCCCCGCCGGAGGATTGAGTGATCACTGCAGTTCGCCATATCCCAGCTGTTTGTAGACTGCTTTCGCCTCCTGCGGCCCTTTAACCGGGACCACCGGAATAAAGGTCTGCAGCGGCAGTTTCTCTTTGGCGAAGTAGCGCGCGACGTTGTCGGCGGAGGTCTGGCCAATCAGATGCGGCTGCTGAGCCACGTTGGCGACGAACGGGCTATTCGGTTCGGCCATGATCTCCAGCGTTTCCGGACCGGCATCGATAGCGGTAACCTTCACGTCTTTATCGCGACCGGTCTCTTCCAGCGCCTGGACAATGCCGATAGCCGGCTGATCCCAGCAGGCGACATGGATGGCATCGAGTTTGCCTTTAGGATACTGGCTGAGTAATTCGAGGGTTTTCTTACGCGCGTCTTCCGGGGAATTGGCAAACTGTTCGGCCAGCTCCGGCTGGATAATATGAATATCCGGATAATCCTTAAGGACATATTTCCACTGATCGTAGCGAATGCCACAAATACGCAAGGAGCTGGAGAACGCATTGAATACGGCAACGTTGCCTTTACCGCCTAATTCATCCGCCATATAGCGGCCAATGGTCGAGCCCAGGGTGTAGTTGTCGGAAGTGGTGTTATTGACCGAATATTTTGACACATGGTCAACGGTAAATACCGGAATGCCGGCATCGTGCAGGGCTTTAAATTTAGGTTCGACAGCGCTGTCGCCGAGAATACTAATTACCGCATCGACTTTACGTGACAGTAAAATATCATGGTTGTTGGCATGGACCTGATTATCACGGCCGCCGTCGACGCCAATGACCTTGCCACCGAGTTTCTCCACCTCCTCCGTTGCGCCTTTGTAGGCTTCACGATCCCAGAAGTGCTGAGTGCCAACCACGGCGACGCCGATGGTTTTCCCTTGAAGCGACAGGGCTTCGGCGGCTGATGCGCTAATGGAGACGAGCGAGAGCAGACCCAGTGCGGCGGGTAATAATTTTTTTCTCTGCGACATTCTTATTATGATCCTGTGATGAAGGTGGCTGCGGAGTCGTAGCATGACAATAACGAGCACGCAACCTCAAATACGAAATATGTCTAAGTTATTCCAACAATGTTATATCGCAGGATTAGCCGAGGAAAACGTAATTTTATCATTAGTAAGCTGAAAATATTTCATGATGCATAATTTAATCCGCTTTTATATTGTGGATATTAAAACTGATGCGTTATTTTTAGTGCAAATAATCATTGCTGCTTAATTATTATGGTTTAGTTGACGGGAAATCTGGTAAATAACCCGGAGGACCGCGAAGTGTGAGGGGTTAATTGCTATATATGCAGCATATTATATGGCGGATGGCGTTTTATCTTGCTGAGGATCGCGCTCTATTATAGCGCTCTTTAGCGGGTGAGAAGAAAACAGGCACTATGAGAAAACAGCATAATCTGACCGTGATGCACTGGGGAACCTGGCAGGTTCAGGCCCGCGATGGCCATATCGCTGCGGTCACGCCGGTCCCCTGGGATAAGTCTCCTTCACGTATCGGTCAATCACTCCCCGATGCGGTCACCGGCAATGCGCGCATTCGCCGTCCGGCGGTGCGAGAAGGCTATCTGAAAAATGGCCCGGCTTCCCGCGAGGGGCGGGGCACAGAGCCTTTCGTGGAGGTGAGCTGGGAGGTCGCGCTTGACCTGCTGGCCCGCGAGCTGACTTCGCTGAAGACGCGCTGCGGCAACGAGGCGATTTTTGGTGGCTCTTACGGCTGGGCCAGCGCCGGACGTTTTCACCATGCCCAGAGCCAGCTGCATCGTTTCCTGAAAACCTTCGGCGGCTACACCGCCAGCACCAATACCTACAGCAGCGCCGCCGGGGAGCGCATTTTGCCGCATGTGCTCGGGCCGCTCAGTCCGCTGCATCGCCAGCATACTCACTTCTCTGAGCTGGCGCGCGAGTGCCAGCTGTTTGTCGCCATCGGCGGTTTACCGCTGCGTAATGCGCAGGTCAACGGCGGCGGCGCCAATGACCATATGCTGAAGCACTGGCTGGATAAAATGCAGGAAGGGGGAACGCGCTTTGTCAACATCAGCCCGGTGCGTAACGATCTCAGCGCCGTGGAGAGCGCGCAGTGGCTGGCGATTCGTCCGGGCACTGATACGGCCCTGCTGCTGGCGCTGTGCCACGTGCTGATAGTGGAATCTTTGTACGATGCGCAATTTGTCGCCAGCCATACGGTAGGCTTTGAACCGTATCGCGCTTATCTGCTCGGCGAGAGCGACGGGATAGCGAAAACGCCGCGCTGGGCGGCGGCGATTACCGGTATTGCTGAACAAGACATTGTCTCTCTGGCGCGGATGATGGCCAGCCAGCGTACGATGGTGAATATCTCGTGGTCCATTCAACGCGCGCGCCAAGGGGAACAGGCCTACTGGGCCACGGTAGCGCTGACCGCGCTGCTGGGGCAAATCGGTACGCCGGGCGGCGGGTTGGGCTTCGGTTACGCCTGCACCAACCTGGCGGGAGCCTCGCGTAAAGCGTTCTCCGGCCCGCGCTTACCGGCCGGAGAAAATGCGGTCAGCAGCGTGATCCCGGTGGCGCGACTGGCGGATATGCTGCTGCATCCCGGCGAGGAGTACGAGTTTGACGGCCAGCGTCTGCGCTATCCCGATATCCGCCTGGTGTACTGGGCGGGGGGGAACGCGTTCCATCACCATCAGGATCTCAACCAGCTGTGTGAAGCGTGGCGGCGGCCGGAAACGGTGGTGGTCCACGAGCAGTACTGGACCGCGCAGGCTAAATTCTCCGATATCGTGTTGCCGGTAACCACCTCGCTGGAGCGTGAAGATATCGGCAGCGGTGGTCACGACGGCTTTATGATAGCCATGAGCGCCCAGATCCCGCCGGTGGGTGAGGCGCGCGATGATTACGCGATTTTCTGCGATCTCGCGGCGCGGCTGGGCATTGGCGAGCAGTTTAGTGAAGGGCGGGACGCCGGCCAGTGGCTGCGGCAGATTTATGAAGCCTCCCGGCCGCGGGCGCAGGAAGAGGGGATTGAGCTGCCTTCGTTCGATGAGTTCTGGCAGCAGGGCGTGCTGGAATATCGTGCCCCGGAAAAACCGCAGGTCTTTCTGGCGGAGTTCCGCGCCGATCCGCAGCGCTATCCGCTATCCACTCCCTCCGGCAAAATTGAACTCTACTCGGCAACGATTGCCGCTTTTGGCTATCGCGAATGCCCAGGCCACCCGTGGTGGGATACGGAAGAGGCGGCCCGGCAGCAGGCGGAGGCCGGGCGCTGGCCGCTGCATCTGCTCTCCAGCCAGCCGCGCACCCGTCTGCACAGCCAGTACGATCACGGCAGCGTCAGCCGGGCGACGAAAATTCAGGGCCGCGAGCCGCTGTGGATGCATCCGCAGGATGCGCAGGCGCGGGGCATTGTCGAAGGCAGCGTGGTGAAGGTGTATAACGCCCGCGGGGCGATTCTCGCCGGGGTGCATCTTAGCGAGCAGATCCTCAAGGGGGTGGTGCAGATGTCAACGGGAGCCTGGTACGACCCGCTGGATCCGAAGGTCAAAGGTTCGCTGGACAAGCATGGCAATCCGAACGTATTGACCGAAGATCGCGGCAGTTCGCGCCTGGGTCAGGGCTGTAGCGCCCAGACCTGCCGGGTGGAGATCGAACCATGGCGTGAATCGTTACCGCCGATTACCGCCTTCGATCCGCCGAGGTTTATTAGGGGTTAGGGAGTGGGTGTTGCCCGGCGGCGCTTCGCTTGCACGGGCCTACGGGAAGCTGCGGACGTTGTCGGTCAGGTCAGGCGTAACCGTCAGCTGGGACAGGGCTGTAGCGCCCAGACCTGCCGGGTGGAGATCGAACCATGGCGCGAATCGTTACCGCCGATTACCGCCTTCGATCCGCCGGGGTTTATTAGGGGTTAGGGAGTGGGTGTTGCCCGGCGGCGCTTCGCTTGCACGGGCCTACGGGAAGCGGTGGACGTTGTCGGTCGGGTCAGGCGTAACCGTCAGCTGGGACAGGGTTGTAGCGCCCAGACCTGCCGGGTGGAGATCGAACCATGGCGCGAATCGTTACCGCCGATTACCGCCTTCGATCCGCCGGGGTTTATTAGGGGTTAGGGAGTGGGTGTTGCCCGGCGGCGCTTCGCTTGCACGGGCCTACGGGAAGCTGGGGACGTTGTCGGTCGGGTCAGGCGTAACCGTCAGCTGGGACAGGGCCGGTTTATCGCCCGCCCAGGCTGCGGAGCAAACCCGGCTGCGGGTCTACGGGAAGCGGTGGACGTTGTCGGTCGGGTCAGGCGTAGCCGTCAGCTGGGACAGGGCCGGTTTATCGCCCGCCCAGGCTGCGGAGCAAACCCAGCTGCGCGGGCCTATGGAAAGCTGGGGACGTTGTAGGCCGGGTCAGGCGTAACCGCCAGCTGGGACAGGGCCGGTTTATCGCCCGCCCAGGCTGCGGAGCAAACCCGGCTGCGCGGGCCTACGGGAAGCGGTGGACGTTGTCGGTCGGGTCAGGCGTAGCCGTCAGCTGGGACAGGGCCGGTTTATCGCCCGCCCAGGCTGCGGAGCAAACCCGGCTGCGCGGGCCTACGGAAAGCTGGGGACGTTGTAGGCCGGGTCAGGCGTAGCCGCCACCCGGCATTATTGCATTGCGGCGTTATGCCAGCCGCGGGTAGGCGTCGGCGATATCGTCGCCGGTAAATTTCGCTACCCAGCCTTCCGGGTTGTCGAAAATGCGGATAGCGGTGAAGTTGGGTTCCGAGCCCATATCAAACCAGTGCGGCGTGTCGGCCGGTACCGAAATCAAATCGTTCTTCTCGCACAGTACCTGAAACACCTCGTTGCCGATATGCAGGCAGAACAGCCCGGCGCCTTCAACAAAAAAGCGGACCTCGTCTTCACCGTGGGTGTGTTCGTTGAGAAACTTCGCGCGTAGCGCCTCTTTCTGCGGATTATCGGCGCGCAGGCTGATCACGTCCCAGCTCTGGTAGCCTTTTTCAGCGACCAGTTTGTCAATGGCGTGCTGATAGGCCTCAATCACCGTTTCCGGCGTCGGGGAAACACCCAGATCGCGGTCGGCCTGCCAGCGTTCGAAGCGCACGCCTTTGGCGTTGAGCTGCTGCTGGATTTCATCGCCGTCGGTGCTTTGCCAGAGAGGGGTACCGGCGTCTTTTTCTGAATAAATCGTTAATGCGCTCATGCTGGGATCTGCTCCGGATGAATGTCGTCAAAACGCTGAACTTGCGGGTGATGGCTGGCAGGATCGCGGTCGCCGCGCACCAGCTGGATCGTACGAAAACCGGCGGCTTCTGCCGCATCCAGCTCCTGATGAATATCGGAGAGGAACAGAATCGTTGCCGGATGATGCCCCAGCTGTTCGGCAATATTGCGATAGGACTGCGTTTCTCGCTTGGCTCCCGTCAAGGTATCGAAATAGCCACTGAACAGATGAGTAATATCACCTTCGTCGCTGTAGCCAAATAACAATTTCTGCGCCGCGATGGAGCCAGAGGAATATATATATAAATCAATTCCCTGGGACTTCCATTTTTCCAGCGCGGGCAGAACGTCCGGATAGAGATGGCCGGTAAAGTCGCCATTAACATAGCCTTCGCGCCAGATAATACCCTGCAGCGCCTTGAGCGCCGTTGACTTGCGGTCTTCGTCCATAAAGGCCAGCAGGGTATCAATCAGTTCGGCGGTGCTGGCGGCGGGGTTACCGATTTCCGCTCGCAGATTATCAAGGATAGTCTTCACCGGATCGGCGTACTGTTGCGCGGTGACAAAGGCCGCGAGCCGCTCGCGGGCGTACGGAAACAGAACGTTGTGGACAAAAGAAATGTCGCTGGTGGTGCCTTCAATATCGGTCACGATAGCGCGGATCATGGTTTCTCCAGAGTGGGCGGTGCGCCGTGATGGGCTGCTTCAGGCGAGAACCGGCATAACATTATCATTTAGACGTCTAAGCGTCTTGATTGCCAAATATTAACATCGTGTTATAGTGGCTTCAACAACAGCATTACAATCGGTAATTATAAAATGAGTAATAAGCCACTGATTCCTGAAAGTAAACTTCCTTCTCTTGGCACCACCATATTTACACAAATGAGCGCGCTGGCGCAGGAACACCGGGCGATCAATCTGTCGCAGGGGTTCCCGGATTTTGACGGGCCGCGCTACCTGCAGGAGCGCCTGGCGTATCATGTCGCTCAGGGGGCTAACCAGTACGCGCCGATGACCGGTGTCCCGGCATTACGTGAAGCGATCGCCGATAAAACCGCCGAACTGTACGGCCATCGCCCGGATGCAAACAGCGATATTACCGTCACGGCGGGGGCGACCGAAGCGCTCTACGCGGCGATCACCGCGCTGGTACGCGCCGGCGACGAGGTCATCTGTTTTGACCCCAGCTACGACAGCTACGCGCCGGCCGTAGAGTTATCCGGCGGCGTATTGAAACGTATCGCTCTGCAGCCGCCGCATTTTCGCGTTGACTGGCAAGAATTTGCCGCAGCGCTTAGCGAGCGCACCCGGCTGGTGATTCTCAATACGCCACATAACCCGTCGGCGACGGTCTGGCAGCGCGAGGATTTTGCCGCGCTGTGGCAGGCGATTGCCGATCGCGAAATTTATGTGATCAGCGATGAGGTCTATGAGCATATCTGCTTTGCGCCGCACGGGCATGCCAGCGTACTGGCACACCCTCAGCTGCGCGAGCGGGCGGTGGCGGTCTCTTCATTTGGCAAAACCTTCCACATGACCGGCTGGAAAGTGGGGTACTGCGTGGCGCCGGCGGCAATAAGCGCCGAGCTGCGCAAGGTTCATCAGTATCTGACCTTCGCGGTGAATACGCCCGCCCAGCTGGCTATCGCCGACATGCTGCGCCATGAGCCGGAGCACTATCGCCAGCTGCCGGAATTCTACCGCGAGCGGCGAGATCTGTTTGTCGATGCCCTGCGCAGTAGCCGTCTGGAGATTCTGCCCTGCGAGGGCACCTACTTCCTGCTGGCTGACTACAGCGCGATTTCCGATCTCGACGATGTGAGCTTCTGCCGTTGGCTGACAACCGAGGTGGGCGTCGCGGCGATCCCGCTGTCGGTGTTCTGCGCCGATCCGTTCCCGCACAAACTCATACGCCTGTGCTTTGCAAAACAGCCGGCAACTTTGCTGGCCGCAGCGGAACGTCTCTGCCAGCTATAGCTATTTTACGGTCCACGCCTGAGAAAATTGCCGGTCGCCAAACAGTTCGGCAAGACCATTAATTTGTTTCAGGCGTAACACTTCGTCAGCATCCATACCCAGCTCTTGACTGATTTTAGCGTCAGACCAGCCAAGATTCGCCAGTTCATGGACGATACTCGACATGGCCGGGATCTGATGGCGGCCCCGCGCGCGGTTATGGCGAATAGTGGCGGCCATCAGCGTATCGCGAGTGGCTGAATGGTTTTCCAGGCAGGTGACCGGGAGATAGCCGTTCAACTGCTGTTTTAACGGCGCTTTGTTGCTGGCCAGCTCGTGACGATGGAATCCGTCAACGATGGTGTAGCGTGCCTCATCTTGTCTGAGCACCACGATGGGTTGCGTAAAACCGTCCGTTTCCAGCGAAGTGAGCAGCAGACGTTTTTCCGGCGGGGCGAGGTTGTTGGGGTTGTAATCATTTGGCGCAACGCTTTCCTGTTTTACCCACAGCACACAGTCAACGGGATGCGATTTGAACGGACTGTAATCGTGCAAAAGCTGGCGAAAAGCATTCAGCGCCTCAATGCGTTCTGCCTGCGAAAGCGTGCTCAGATAGCGCTCAAGATCCTGCATTATTTGTTGTTGCATAGGATTCCCCACTGCTGGCGTTTTTGACTCATTCGTTCGCGGTAGCGCCGGTAATGGCTGGATTTGGTTGGACTGAAAGAGAGCATGCGGCACCAGTAATCGTTATTCAGTAGCACCTTGCAGATACGTCGCCAGGACGGAATATCCTTCGCGCCGGTATCGGCCTTCTGGAGGTCAGGTATATCCTCCATCCCCTGCTTTTGATACCAGCGCAGATAGACGGCAATTTTATTCCGGTAATGTTCGGCCGTTTTTTCCGGCATGCTGTCGAGTAAAAACAGGGCGTAGCTCTTCCAGCTATGATGTCCGGGCTTCTCCAGCTTGCGATGCCCGTAGAACTGGTTATCCTGGCCGGCGTAGATGCCGCCGCCGCACGCGCCGCTCACCCGCTGACACATGGCGGCCCAGCGCTCAGGTTCCAGTACGTGATAAAGCCAAAGCCCCTGGCGTTGTTCCGGACCGAAAGGTTCACAGATACGCATGTAGCGCAGCGGCACGCCGGCCTGATACATCAGATTATAGAGCGGGTTACAGGCGAGTCCGCTTTTGGCAAACCAGGTCCAGATATCAGCGGTTTTCCAGTCATAAATAGGGTAGGCGTACCACGCGTGGCCCCCCGGCGCTGCGGTGGTCCAGGGCTTGTCATCGGCAAAGCGCTGTTTGCGGCGCGACGAGATGGTGATGAATCGGTTAAGGGATTCATCCGCGCGGATGCCGACTAAGACCGCCGCGGGACGGTTAGCGGAAAACCAGTCGGCGAATTCGCGAACAAAGTTTTCGAAGCTCATCCCCGGGGTGTAAAAAGAAAAATAGCCGGGGTCGGTAATGGCATGTGGAGGAGGCTGGCGTACCCATGGGGTGCCTGGTTCCCAGCATTGCCATTCCGGAGCGAACTGGCTGAGTGAGTTCTGCGTGGTTAGCGGCAGAGCAACCCAAAAAAATCGTTCGATGACATCCTGATACGTTTCCCGCAGCGCTTCACAATGGGTAATGGTGCAGGAAAACTGCGCTTCCCAGTCGATAAACAGCACGCTAATTTTGCGGCCCGTACGTCGCGCGTGAAGCGCGGTCAGATGTAACATCAGGGTGGAATCCTTGCCCCCGGAAAAAGAGACACAGATACGTGGGAAATTATCCATCACCCATTCAATGCGTTTCTGCGCGGCCTGCAGAACGGACTCGGGTAACGGAAGTTTTATTAATGTCACGGTCTCTGTTCCTTAACTGCAGTTGACGATCTGATTGCATATCATGCTACGACAGAAAGCCATCATCGTCATTCTTTATGCTGTGCATTTGTGTGGTGTATTGGTTTTTATTAAACCATTCAAGTTATGAATTATTTATCTGAGGTTGCGGCTGGATTATCTTGTCGATCAGCGAGGAGAATATGGGCGTATTTATCTGCGTCTGGTGATAAATCATGTAGATCATAATAGATGGCGCCGGAACGGGCAGCGGTATTAATTTCAGATTGAAAAGCGGGTGGTTAAATAGAGCTTTAGGGACAAAGCCGATAAGGTCGGTCTGGTTAATCATATTGACAATCGCTATCAGAGAATCGCTGCGAAAGGCAATCATTCGCTCCGGCAAACTTTTTTTCATGTGCGCATGAAAGTTCTTTATGCCGACCTCACTGGAAAGATAAGCGGCGAAACTTTCCCGCATGATGGCCTGCCGATCGTTGAGTTCATCGGCCCGCGGATGGTGTTGGCCACAGACCAGTACCATCTCAGCCTCCCGGAAGGGCTGACAGAGTGTCTCCGCGCTTTTACAGGGGGACAAACTGAGTATCAGGTCCGCCTTGCGCTGTGAGAGTAGACTCTCCACCGACCCGCTGGTGAGCTGCAGGTCATGGTGTTCCACCTGCATATTGCCGCTCTGGTAGAGGGCGTGGATGAATTGTGACGCATCGGGGGTAATAAATAACTGTGGGCTATAAATGACAAAACGTTTTTTAAAGTTGGCCGGGTTGGCCATAGAAATTGTTTTCTCAAGCTGGCTTAAGTTTTTTTCGAGGAGATAATGCAAGTTGACGCTCGTTTTGGTGGGCGTAATTCCTTTCCCCGAACGAATAAACAGAGGATCGTTAAGCTGAGTGCGCAGGCGTTGCAGTGACTGGCTGACGGCGGAGGGGGTAATAAACAATGTTTCCGCCGCCCGACTGATGCTCAGATGTTGATAGATGCATTCAAAAATAACCAGCAAGTTAAGATCGAATTTTTTCAGGCCGTAAAGATTCGCCATGGCTAATGTCCGGATTAAGTCGTGGTGATAAAAATGATTAATATTTTGTATTTTATTTTTTGTAATTATTGATTTGGTGAATTCATGCTGGCGTTTATTCTTCGCCATTACTGAATGTATATGACTGGAGAGGCGTAAGCCAGGTTCTTTTTGCTCTGGAACCTGGCCAGAAAGCAGAGCTGAGGGGTTACTTTTCTCCCATCATGACCTGCAGCTTGTCGGCTTCAGGCAGCCCGACCACCTGCTGCAGCATATTATCTTTGTTCATGTAGTAAATGGCCGGCGTTGCGTTCGCGCCGAGTTCATCCATTAGCTGCTGATTCTCGCTGACGATCTTCATTTTTTCCGGGGAGAGATGAGCCGGGAGCTTAATAGGCATTTTACCGGCGGATTGTTCGTAATCACGCCAGGTTTTCGCCGGATCCTGGGTGGCGAGAATTGCGGCGGCCGTTGCCGGGCTTTCGGGTTTGATGACGCCAACCAACAGCGTGCGAATCTGTACTTTGCCTGACTCTACCCACGGACGCGCCTGTTGCCAGAATTGCAGGCAGTACGGGCAGAAGGGATCGGCAAAGACATACAGAATGATCGGCGCCTCCTTTTTCCCTTCCTGTAGCCAGCTGGCGGCCTCCATTTTCTTCCACATCGCCTGGCCTGCCGGCGTATAGAGCTCTTTCTGGAACAGCTGCTCGCTCAGGTTGTTGCCATTTTCATCGTACATATAGCCGGAAATGGCGTGCTTGCCGTCGGGGGTCAGATAGATAGCGACCCCCATATCCTGATACTTCCCCAGCCATCCCTTCACTCCACCCGGCGCTTCAAAGGGCTTAATAATGGTAATTCCCTGTTTTTCTATCGCTTTTACGGGAGCCGGGAGATCTTCAGCCTGGCAGAAAAAGGGTAAAAAACTCAGAAAAAACAGACGCTTTAACATGATTATTCCTTTTAAATCAATGTATAAGGTGGAAAGATGATGAAGCCTATCACAGCTATAGGTAAGACCTGCTCGCGGGCGGATTGCCCTTTAATACTGCGGATGGTGTAATCGGCCTTGCTGTTACATTAAGGTAATGTAGAGCGCAACACATAGCCAGCTTGTCTGGCACTGAACCTACCTGCGGGTATTTCAGGTAACGGGGCCGCCTGAACAGGGCGGCCTTTTTACTTTCAGCGCCACGGGATGCAAAAGTAACGAAACGCGGCGATTGTCGCGACGGGTTCACAAAGCTGTCTTGTTCCGGTTGTTAGATATCGCTTATTGATTTGATAATGCAAACGCATTGGTCGAATCAGGAAAAGTTCGTTAACTTAGACCTCAACGAAAACACGGAGGAAGTATAGATGTCCTTGATTAACACTAAAATCAAACCTTTTAAAAACCAGGCATTCAAAAACGGTGAATTCATCGAAGTTACCGAAAAAGACACCGAAGGCCGTTGGAGCGTATTCTTCTTCTATCCGGCAGACTTCACCTTCGTATGCCCGACTGAACTGGGCGACGTTGCAGACCATTACGAAGAACTGCAGAAACTGGGCGTAGACGTGTACTCCGTTTCTACCGATACCCACTTCACCCACAAAGCATGGCACAGCAGCTCTGACACTATCGCGAAAATCAAATATGCGATGATCGGCGACCCGACTGGCGCCCTGACCCGTAACTTCGACAACATGCGTGAAGACGAAGGTCTGGCAGACCGCGCAACCTTCGTTGTTGACCCGCAGGGTATCATCCAGGCTATCGAAGTTACCGCTGAAGGTATCGGCCGCGACGCATCTGACCTGCTGCGTAAAATCAAAGCTGCTCAGTACGTTGCTTCTCACCCAGGCGAAGTTTGCCCGGCGAAATGGAAAGAAGGTGAAGCGACTCTGGCTCCGTCTCTGGACCTGGTCGGTAAAATCTAAAAATTCCGGCGTCTTTCATGCCACAGGTGTGTTGGCAACGCTTAATTACCCCGGTCACTTACTTATGTAAGCTCCCGGGGCTTCATAAGCTTGCCGCCTTCCTGTAACACGAAATGCTTGCGAATTTATCCTCAAGCGGGTGCATCTGCGCCCGTTTTATTCCAACACCATGATGCAAGCCGCATTCAGGCCGTCCGCAAGGCAGCTTGCATGATGATGTTTTTTAAGCAGGAGATTAAAAATGCTCGACACCAACATGAAAACCCAGCTCAAGGCCTACCTTGAGAAACTGACTAAACCTGTTGAGCTGGTTGCCACGCTGGATGACAGCGCAAAATCGGCAGAAATCAAGGAACTGCTGGCTGAAATCGCCGAACTGTCGGAAAAAGTGACCTTCAGAGAAGATAACAGCTTGCCTGTCCGCAAGCCCTCGTTCCTGATTGCCAATCCTGGATCCCTCCAGGGGCCGCGCTTTGCCGGTTCTCCGCTGGGACATGAATTTACCTCTTTGGTGCTGGCGCTGCTGTGGACCGGCGGTCATCCCTCTAAAGAGACCCAGTCACTGCTCGAACAGATCCGCGATCTGGACGGTGATTTTGAGTTTGAAACCTATTACTCGCTCTCTTGTCATAACTGCCCGGATGTCGTGCAGGCGCTGAACCTGATGGCGGTACTGAATCCGCGTATCAAACATACGGCGATTGACGGCGGGACTTTCCAGAATGAGATTACCGACCGCAACGTGATGGGCGTTCCGGCTGTCTTTATGAATGGCCAGGAGTTCGGTCAGGGTCGTATGACGCTGGCGGAAATTGTCGCTAAAGTCGATACCGGCGCCGAAAAACGGGCGGCGGAAGAGCTGAATAAACGCGATGCTTACGATGTGCTGATCGTCGGTTCCGGCCCGTCAGGCGCCGCAGCGGCGGTCTATTCTGCGCGTAAAGGCATTCGTACCGGCCTGATGGGTGAACGTTTCGGTGGCCAGGTGCTGGATACCGTGGATATCGAAAACTACATCTCTGTACCGAAAACGGAAGGGCAGAAGCTGGCCGGGGCGTTAAAAGCGCACGTCAGCGACTATGCTGTGGATGTGATTGACTCTCAGAGCGCATCGAAACTGATTCCGGCTTCGGTAGAAGGCGGCCTGCACCAAATTGAAACGGCCTCCGGCGCGGTGCTGAAAGCACGCAGCGTGATCATCGCCACCGGGGCAAAATGGCGCAACATGAACGTGCCGGGTGAGGATCAGTACCGCACCAAAGGGGTGACCTATTGCCCACACTGCGACGGCCCGCTGTTTAAAGGTAAACGCGTGGCGGTTATCGGCGGCGGTAACTCCGGCGTTGAAGCGGCCATCGATCTGGCAGGTCTGGTAGAACATGTGACCCTGCTGGAGTTCGCGCCGGAAATGAAAGCCGACCAGGTCCTGCAGGATAAAGTCCGCAGCCTGAAAAATGTCGATATCATTCTCAATGCGCAGACCACTGAAGTGACGGGCGATGGTAGCAAAGTGACCGGCCTGCAGTATCGTGACCGGGTCAGCGGTGATGAACACCATATCGAGCTGGCGGGGATTTTCGTGCAGATTGGACTGCTGCCGAACACCAACTGGCTGGAAGGCACCATCGAGCGTAACCGGATGGGTGAAATTATCATCGACGCGAAATGTGAAACCAACGTCAAGGGCGTGTTTGCCGCCGGCGACTGCACAACCGTACCGTACAAACAGATCATTATCGCCGCGGGCGAGGGGGCGAAAGCTTCCCTGAGTTCGTTCGATTATCTGATTCGTACCAAAACCGCATAATAAAGTAAGACTACACCTGCATATAAAAGAGGCTACCCCAGGGTAGCCTCTTCTTTTATCGTTCGGTGTTAGCGAACGACCATCACCGGAATATGGGCGTGGCGGATGACGCTTGAGGCATTAGAGCCAAGTAAGTGCGTGCTGATAGACGGGTTGCGCGAACCAATCACCACCACATCGGCTTTAATTTCGTTCGCCAGTTCATTCACCATGTCCCGCACGTTACCAAAGCGGACGTGCATTTTAATCCGCGAAGGGTCGATGCTGAAATGACCGGCCATTGTTTTCAGACGCGTTTCCGCCTCGTGCTGTAGATGCTCTTCAAAACGGCGCAGATCGGCGGTAAAGCGGCTCATTGTGAAGCTGGACGATCCGGGTAATACGTGGAGCAGGTGAATAATCCCATCCTGCTGGGCCAAAAATTCCGCGTGGCGGACGGCCTTGTCGCTCAACTCCATCTCAAAAACATCAACGGGCATAATGATAGTTTTATACATATGCATTCCTCCTTGTTCGACTGTTTCTATATCAACACATTATAGGAAGATATAGTGTCATTCAGCTCGCAAAACTGTCAGCTCAGACGAAGAGAGGGGTAAAATTTTGTCAGCGCCAGGAGAGAGGGAGGGGGGCAGAAAGAGGATGCGAAGACATCCTCTGAATAAAGCGTGAAACGCCTCAGGCAGCGGGATAATTAACGATGAAACTCACCTGCGGCTTCCGGCTGGTAAATCAGCTCCAGTACTTCGAGATGGGCCGATGCCCCGCCCGGTAATTCCCAGTGGATCGCACTGCCGACTTTCAGGCCGAGCAGCGCGGCACCAACGGGGGCGAGCACGGAAAGTTGGGTTGCGCTGTCGGTCACCTGCGAGGGAAACACCAGTGTCCGCACGCGTTCTTCACCGCTGGTCAAATCGCGAAATCTGACTTTACTGTTCATGCTGACAACATCATGCGGCATCGCTTCGGGCGCCAGCATTTGTGCACGATCCAGTTCGTCGTTCAGCGCATCTGCCACCGGGGAATTCGCGAAAGCCGGCTGTTCGAGCAGCCTGTCGATGCGTTCTGCATCGAGCTCATTAATGATGATTGCGGGTCTGGTCATCGCATACTCCGTGTTATCCAGGAACCTGTCCGTAAAAGAAAACCCTCACCGAAAAGGCAAGGGTTAATGTCGTCCCATCATACTGAGACTTGTCGGCGGTTTGAAGTGATTAAACGCACATTAAGTGATGATCGCCGAAAGGGACATATGAAATTTATGATACTGCCGTCGCAAGTGAAAAATCTGTCTTATCCTTTTTAAGCGGTATCAGGTAGTACCCTTCCAGTACAGGAGACTGAAATGAGCGGTTTTGACAAACTTACTCTTAACGACGGTAGTTATCTGTATTTTAAAGACTGGGGCAGCGGGCAACCGGTGGTGTTCAGCCACGGCTGGCCGTTAACGGCTGATGCTTTTGAAGATCAAATGTTGTTTCTTGGATCGCATGGATTCCGTGTGATTGCTCACGATCGTCGGGGGCATGGTCGTTCGGCGCAGCCCTGGGATGGCCACAACATGGATCGCTATGCCGACGATCTGGCTCAGCTCACCGCCCATCTGAACTTACGTGATGCCATTCATGTCGGACACTCAACCGGCGGCGGTGAAGTCGCGCGTTATATCGGTCGGCACGGGACTGACCGAGTGGCGAAAGCGGTGCTGATTGGCGCCGTGACGCCGATTATGATTCAGACGGATTTTAACCCGAACGGCGTACCCAAAGCGGTCTTCGACAGTATCAGGGAGGGCGTTATCGAGGATCGCGGGGCGTTCTTCTATGAGCTGAGCGCGGCTTTCTACGGCTACAATCGGGACGGCGCCAAAGAGTCAAAAGCGGTACGCGAAGGGTTTGTCGAGCAGGGGTTGCAGGGGTCAATCAAAGCGCTTTATGACTGTATTAAAGCGTTTTCTGAAACCGATCTCCGTGAGGACCTGCGTAAGATGACAATCCCGACGCTGGTGATTCATGGTGATGATGACCAGATTGTCCCGTTTGAAACCTGCGGTAAAGTGGCGGCGCAGCTACTGCCTGACGGCGAATTAAAGGTCTATCAGGGTGGGTCTCACGGGATCTGTACAACCCATAAACACCAGATTAACCAGGATTTGCTCGATTTTATTCGCGCATAATCTACCGGCGGCTTACGCCGCCGAATCATCAGTTGCCGGCTTTATCAATGATAAATTGTTTGCCGCAATTCCCCGGATGAGGCTGGGGCAAGAGGCTATTGGCTGAAAGCGGCTGATTGATGGCCTCCGCTTTGATGGCGATTTGCATTTCGGTTAAATAAGCCGGATTGCCGTTACAGGTCAGCTTAAATGCTTTCACGCTCTGCTGACCATATGCCTGCGCGACCGCGGTATCGAACTCATCGCGGCTGACGCTCTGCCCGTAGTGTTTCGCCAGAAAGAGGCCCAGCGGGCTCTGCTTCACTTCACTATCAAGACGCACCATCGTGCCAAAGTAGCTATCGGGATCGAAGCCAAAGCAGACGCCGTGTTTCGCATACTCATAACGCTCGAGACACGAATTGCCGCCGGCTCCTGGCATTACGCTATTGAGTTTATTCGCCATCTCGAGCGACAGCCCGGTTTCAGCGGCCTGGCATTTACGCCCGGCTTTAACTTCAGGCATGTTGGGGACAGGGCGGGTGGCACAGCCAAAACGCATCCAGCGCCGATCGTCGACGCCCCGGGCAGCAATGGATTTTGGCAAGCCAGGCCAGAGGCCATGTACCGTCAGGAAATCCGCTTTATTCGGTAATTCCTGCTGCAAGCGACACTCTTCCGGCTCGCTACGGTTTCTGTCATGCATGCTCTGGCAGAATCCTGTTTGCCATGACAAAGCCAGTACATAACGGTCGAAATCGCCATACTGCGTTGCGGTGAGTGGTTCAGCGCCGGCCTGGGTTGCCGTCAGTAAAAGGGCAATGGCGACGAAATCCTTCCTGAACATTTTTAATCCTGATAGTGGGTGACAATGATTTACAGGAAATGATTAAAGCATAAAAAAGGCGCCTGCTGGCGCCTTTTCGCGTTTATTAAAGTGCGCTACCGGGCACCAGAACTTCGGTGGCGATAATCACCACCAGCAGACCGACGATAACCGGAACAGAGGTCCGTTTCACTACTTCAAAGGGGGAGATTTTGGCCATCCCGGCAACGGCTACCACCACGCCAGAGACCGGCGAAATAGTCCGACCCAGGTTTGAAGCCTGTAGCATAGGAATGGACAAATAGGCCGGGTTGATGCCTGAAGAGTGGGCTAATTTCGGGATCATCTCGACGAAGGCGTAAAACGGCGCATTACCGGAACCGGTGGTCATTGCCGCCAGCATGGTCAGAATCACCAACACCAGCATTAAAATGATGCTCGCCGAGCCAAATGATGTGGCGATTGAGATCAGGCTATTGATAAAGCCAATGGTGCTCAGGCCCTGAGCAAAGACGCCTGCGGCCACTAACAGCATGACGACGCCGGCGAAAGCATCGGCCATGCCGCGGTAGGCGACTTCCAGTCCGGCGAAAACATTTTTGGTATTAAAGCCGCGAACGAACTCCAGCACGGCCGCCAGCAGCATGCAGAGTACGAGGATGGCAATAATATGCAGCTCCGGGCCCCATTTCCCGTCGAAAATCAGTACGCCGATAATCGGCGTAAAGGGCAGAAGGGCGTAGAAGGAGGGGGCGGTAGTGGTGATCTCATTCACATCAAGCATTTCGTGAACGACATTCTCTTTTTTATCCAGATAGCGCTGCCAGAAGTAGTGGGCAATGGCCATGCTGATAATCGCGACGATGGAGATCGGCAGCGTGGTTTTAAACGCGAAGTCGATGAGCGGCATTTCTGCGGCTTTGGCGGCCAGCACCACGTCGCCGGAGGTCGGAGAGAGGATAATCGCGGCCGGCGAGGCACAAATTGCCGCCGCGGCGCCGCGGCTGATACCGACGTTCACCATCACCGGGAACAGCGTGGCCATCAGCAGAACGCCCAGACCGGTTGCCGAGGAGACGGCCAGCGACATCAGACAGGCCACGAAATAGGCGGCGATCATCAGCAGATAGGGGGAGTTAATATAGCGCAGCGGCTTTGAGGCCAGCTTTACCACCATATCGTTAGCGCCAATATGGGTCATATAGGTGGCGAAGCCGCAGAGCATCATAATCATCATGCCCAAATCGCCGCCGCGGCTCATCAGGAGGATTTTGACGTATTCGATGATATCGGTCGCGGAATACCCCGTGCTTTTCGTATCGCCGGGTAAAATTTTGTGCCCCATCAACGCGCTGACGATGAGTAACGCCAAACCGCCGACGAACAGCACGCCGGTGGCGGAATACCCTTTTATGATATAGCGGGCAACACCCACAATGACCACAACCCCGATCAGGATCTCAACTAGCGTAAGCATTTTTTACCCCTAAGCCTTTTACCCAAAGAATCTGCTAATAAATAAAGTGAAGAGAAAATTAAGTGAGCGAATGTGCCTAATTAATGGGCGAAACATGCTGACGCAAATCAATAAACCGATGAGAACCCTGCAATCATCAGCGGAGGGGCGGCCGCTATCACAAAACGACAAGGTGAAAAGGTTGCTGTTTTTCCGATCATAAATCAGAAACTTACCTAATTTCGTTAAGGTAATATTAAGATTATACTTGTTAACTTATTGCGCTTTAAAATCGATATTGGTAAGAGATAAGTGTTGAGACAACGTCATTTCGTATTGTTTTTTCTTGGTTTTTTGGGGTTAATGCTCTCTTGTGGCGCGGCTAACGCGTCGTTTACGTCGACGATTCGCGATGGGTATAACACCTTAAGTGATAACGTCGTGCAAACCTGGCAGGAACCTGAACACTACGATCTGTATGTTCCCGCGATTACCTGGCATGCCCGCTTTGCCTATGACAAAGAAAAGACCGATGGGTATAACGAGCGTCCGTGGGGGGCTGGATTCGGGGTTTCGCGCTGGGATGATAAAGGTAACTGGCATGGCCTGTACCTGATGGCTTTTAAGGACTCTTTTAACAAATGGGAGCCGATTGGCGGCTATGGCTGGGAGAAAACCTGGCGTCCGTTAGCAGACGACAATTTTCATCTTGGTCTGGGGTACACGCTGGGCGTGACGGCGCGAGATAACTGGAATTACATTCCCATTCCGGTCATTTTGCCACTGGCATCCATTGGTTATGGTCCTGCAACCTTCCAGATGACCTATATCCCCGGGACCTACAACAACGGTAACGTCTACTTTGCCTGGGCCCGTTTTCAGTTTTAGAACCGGCATAACTTAGCAACAAATGAGCTAAGTCGTTTGTCCCGTGAAAAAACAACAACTAAGGCGTGACCTCCTAAAAAAGATAGCGATATTTGTCACTTTTTAATAAAGTTGCACTGGACAAAAGGCATCACAATTGATGTACTGGTGTCCGACACAGTATCAGTGTCGTTTTTTCATATAAAGGTAATTTTGATGTCTAAGATTAAAGGTAACGTTAAGTGGTTTAATGAATCCAAAGGATTCGGTTTCATTACTCCGGAAGATGGCAGCAAAGATGTATTCGTACATTTCTCTGCAATCCAGTCCAACGGTTTCAAAACTCTGGCTGAAGGTCAGCGCGTAGAGTTCGAAATCACTAACGGTGCCAAAGGCCCTTCTGCTGCAAACGTAAACGCTATCTAAGCATTGCGTCAGTAGAATATAAAAACCCGCTAAACGCGGGTTTTTTTTTGCCTGCCGTTAGCGACTGGCTGCGTGGGAAAAGAGCCAGAATGCCGTTGCCGTCATGGCGAATGAGCCTAACAGATTGACCAGAATATTCAGCAGCGCCCAGCTGAAACGGCCCTGTTGCAGCAGGAAAACGACCTCCGATGAGAAGGTTGAAAACGTCGTCAGCCCGCCGCAAAATCCGGTCGTGATCAGCAGTTTCCACATTGGGTCAATGTTTGTCAGGCGGTTAAACCATGCCAGCCCGGCGCCAATGATGAATGCGCCCAGCAGGTTTGCCGCGAGTGTGCCGATGGGAATAGCGTGATGCATTGGATTGAACTTCATTCCAAGCCACCAGCGCAATACGCTGCCGGTACCGCCACCAACAAAAACGGCTAAAAGTAGTTGTGACACTCTCATTCCCTGCTATTTGGTTAATACAGGGGTTTGAGTGTAGCGCGTCAAATACGTCGCTGGCTACGAAATACCTGACGGGAGAAGAGAATGCGGGTTGCTGCGGGACAATTTGCCGTTACGGCGGACTGGCGAGTCAATGCGCGTACCTGCGTGGCGTTGATGAACCAGGCGGCCGGGCAGGGAGTATCATTGCTGGTATTACCGGAAGCGTTGCTGGCGCGCGACGACAGCGATCCGGATCTCTCGGTAAAGTCGGCGCAGGAGATTGATGGCGGTTTTCTGCAGCTGTTGCGTGATGAAAGCCGGAATTATAGTTTAACCACGGTGCTGACGCTGCATGTGCCTTCGGGTGAGGGGCGAGCGACGAATACGCTGGTGGCAATACGCCAGGGCGAGGTTATTGCCCAATATCAGAAGCTCCATTTGTATGACGCGTTTGCGATGCAGGAGTCGCGACTTGTTGATGCCGGGCAACAGATCCCGCCGCTGATTGATGTCGACGGGGTGCGCGTGGGCCTGATGACCTGTTACGATTTACGCTTTCCTGAACTGGCGTTAACGCTGGCACTTAACGGTGCTGAAGTGCTGGTTTTACCCACCGCGTGGGTAAAAGGGCCGATGAAGGAGTATCATTGGGCCACGCTATTGGCGGCCAGGGCTCTGGATACGACCTGCTATATTGTGGCGGCAGGTGAATGCGGAACCCGCAATATTGGTCAGAGCCGCATTATCGACCCGATGGGAACGATAATGGCGGGGGCAGGGGACGGGCCGCAGATGATTACTGCCGACATTTCGACAGCGTCGCTGCGCCAGGTTCGCGAGCGTTTGCCGGTGCTGAAAAACCGCCGCTTTGCGCCACCGCAATTATTGTGATGTTTTTTTAAACAAGGCTTGATTCACCTTGTTACAGATTGCTATTGTGTCCGCGCGTCAAATAGCCGTTAATTGTTCGCGTGTATGATGGCGTATTCGCAGCTTGTTTTAGAGAAGAAGGTTAGCTATGGGTGAGATTAGTATTACCAAACTGCTGGTTGTCGCAGCACTGATTATTTTAGTGTTTGGTACCAAAAAATTACGTACGCTGGGTGGAGACCTGGGTTCCGCTATCAAAGGCTTCAAGAAAGCCATGAACGACGATGACGATAGCGCAAAGAAAACCAGTGCGGAAGAAGACGCTCCGGCACAAAAGCTCTCTCATAAAGAGTAATTAAAGGCGCGTTCCCCGACAGCGGGAGGGCGTAACCGACAGGCGAAAGTCTGGACGTTGAAGAGGCTGCAGCGATAAGCGTTGCGGCCTCTTTTTATTGCTTGTTCGCGAAGATGCGGAAAAAATGCAACCAGTTGTTACCAGTGGTCAGGGAAACGTCAGACGGGCGGGGTAAAAACAGATCGCCGCGCGAAAGCGTCCACGCGGCGATTGCCGGGTAGTGAGTTTTACTTCACTTCCATCCCTTTGGCTTGCAGGTCGGCATGATAAGACGAACGAACGAACGGACCGCAGGCGGCGTGGGTGAAGCCCATCGCCATCGCTTCGGCTTTCATCTCTTCAAACTCGTCCGGGCTAACGTAGCGCTGAACCGGCAGGTGATGGCGGCTTGGCTGCAGATACTGGCCCAGGGTGAGCATGGTCACGCCATGGCGACGCAGGTCGCGCATAACTTCGATGATCTCTTCGTTGGTCTCGCCGAGACCGACCATCAAACCTGATTTAGTCGGGATCTCCGGATGCGCTTCTTTAAAGCGCTCCAGCAGCTTCAGCGACCAGTTATAGTCGGCGCCCGGGCGAACCTGACGATACAGACGCGGCACGTTTTCCAGGTTGTGGTTAAACACATCCGGCGGAGTCACCGTGAGGATATCCAGCGCGCGATCCATACGGCCACGGAAGTCAGGGACCAGGGTCTCAATCTTTATTGTCGGGTTTTTCTCACGAATAGCGCTGATGCAATCGGCAAAGTGCTGAGCGCCGCCGTCGCGAAGATCGTCGCGGTCAACGGAGGTCACGACGACGTAACGCAGGCCCATATCGGCGATAGTTTGCGCGAGTTTCTGCGGTTCGTTGGCATCCGGGGTCACCGGACGACCGTGCGCAACGTCACAGAACGGGCAGCGGCGGGTACAAATCGCGCCGAGGATCATAAAGGTGGCCGTTCCGTGGTTGAAGCATTCCGCAAGGTTTGGGCAAGAAGCTTCTTCGCACACGGAGTGCAAACCGTTCTTACGCATCGCTGCTTTGATTCCCTGGATACGGGACGAGTCAGCCGGAAGTTTGATTTTCATCCATTCCGGTTTTCTGAGCAGAGCTTCACGCTCAGTTGCCACGTTTTTCACCGGGATAAGGGCCATTTTATCGGCGTCGCGGTACTTAACACCGCGTTCCATCACAATGGGTTTACTCATAGCGTGCGTGTTCCAGTTGCGAGTCACGAAGGAAAGCGAATCAATTCAAGGAAATGTTGTAATTATCAACTATTTTTGAATTAAGGACAGGCAGTATACCATTGATATGGGACAGAAAGCAGCCTACCTGTTCGGCAAATTGTAAAATAGTTGTTGTTTTATGCTTATCCTCACGTGCTTTATTGTTTAAACGACTGGCAAACCACCGCGATGACCTGATTCAGCAACGGTTCCTGCGCATTAAGCCGGTAACATCTCAATGCGCTCTTCGGGTCATTCAGCGTCTCGAGCCTTGCCAGCGACCCCGTTCGCGCCAGTAAAGAAAACATCCGCTCCGGCATCAGCCCGAACATATCGCTTTGGCTCACCAGCGGCGCCGCGCATGACATTTAATTGCAGAGATAAGGGCTTAACTCGCGATAATGCGGATGTCGCGCCCCTGTGACAGGGGCGCGAGCCGGCGGGAGTTAAGCGGCGGCAATCATCTCGTGAGGCGGGTTACCGAGTAGGGCCAGCAGGTTGGCTACCAGATGAGGCGCCACCATCTGCGGTTGAATATCCGGCTGCCACTGGCGCATTTGGGCCATCTCCATTCCGGCATAGCCGCAGGGGTTGATCCGCAGGAACGGCGACAGGTCCATCGCAATATTCAGCGCCAGCCCGTGAAACGAACAACCTTTCCGGATACGCAAACCCAGAGAGCAGATTTTTTGCTCGCCGACATAGACACCGGGCGCATCGGCGCGTGGATGTGATTCAATCGCGTATTCCGCCAGCGTATTAACCACGGTCTGTTCCAGCAGTGTCACCAGTTCGCGCACGCCCAGTTTCCGGCGCTTGAGGTTCAGCAGAACATACATCACCTGTTGCCCTGGCCCGTGGTAGGTCACCTGGCCGCCGCGATCGCTTTGAATGACCGGAATATCTCCCGGAACCAGCACGTGTTCGGCTTTTCCCGCCTGGCCTTGAGTAAAGACCGGAGGGTGTTCTACCAGCCAGATTTCGTCCAGCGTGCTGTCGTCGCGGGTATCGGTAAATTCATGCATCGCCTGCGAGACCGGTTCGTAAGGTTGCAGGCCAAGTTGACGGATAAGGATTTTGTTATGCTGCAAAACAACGTCTCCGCAGAGAGAGAAGTGACTTGAGGGGGGAGTATATCACAGCACAGCGGGGAGAGATGACCCGGCGCAGGACCGGGTCTGGGAATGGGTTACAGCACCATCCGGACGATATCGATATTGCCCAGCTCTTCGTACAGGGTTTCGACCTGCTCGATATGGGTTGCGTTGATGGTGATAGAAACTGAGTGGTAGTTCCCTTTGCTGCTCGGTTTTACCTGTGGAGAGTAATCACCCGGCGCATGGCGCTGTACCACTTCCACCACCTGATCAACCAGCTCAGGCAACGCCTGCCCCATTACTTTGTAAGTAAATGGAGTAGGGAATTCAAGCAGTTCGTTAAGTTTGGTTTTCATGTCAGCTCCGGTGTTACGACAAAAAATAATAACTCCCACGAAGCGTGGGAGTTATCAGGTTACTTTGATGATTAGTATATGGGGATGTAAATCACACTTTCAAGCGTTCGATTTTTAACCAAACCAGTGGTGGAACATTAACTTGATGTAATCAATCATTTTTCCGAAGAAATTGCCTTCAGGAATTTCTTGCAGGACCACCAGAGGGCGCTGATCGATGGTTTTACCATCCAGCTGGAAGTTAATGGTGCCGACAACCTGGTTTTTCTGCAGCGGGGCGTGCAGTTCGGTATTGTTCAGCACATAGCTGGCTTTCAGATCTTTCATGCGGCCACGAGGGATAGTCAGATAAACGTCTTTATCGACACCCAGCGAAGCGCGATCGCTGTCGCCAAACCAGGCCGGTTCAGAAGAGAACTCTTTCCCGGCTTTTAGCGGATTGACGGTTTCGAAGAAGCGGAAGCCCCAGGTCAGCAGCTTTTTGCTTTCGGATTCGCGACCTTTATAGGTGCGGCCGCCCATGACGGCGGAGATCAGACGCATCTGGCCTTCGGTCGCCGAGGCCACGAGGTTATAGCCCGCTTTGTCGGTATGCCCGGTTTTAATCCCGTCGACGTTCAGGCTGTTATCCCACAGCAAACCATTACGGTTCAGCTGACGAATGCCGTTAAAGGTGAACTCTTTTTCTTTATAGATGGTGTATTCGTTCGGTACATCGCGGATCAGCGCCTGGCCAATCAGGGCCATATCGCGCGCAGAGCTGTACTGGCCGTCGGCATCGAGGCCGTGAACGGTCTGGAAGTGGCTGTTTTTCAGGCCCAGCGCATTGACGTAGCTGTTCATCAGGCTGACGAAGGCATCCTGGCTGCCAGCAACATAGTCGGCCATGGCGACGCAGGCATCGTTACCTGACTGCAGGTTGATGCCGCGGATCAGCTGAGAAACCGGAACCTGCATACCCGGCTTGAGGAACATCAGTGAAGAGCCTTTAAACACCGGGTTACCGGTTGCCCACGCATCGTTACCCACCGTCACCAGGTCGGTTTCTTTAAATTTTCCCGCTTTCATGGCCTGACCGATGACGTAGCTGGTCATCATTTTGGTCAGACTCGCCGGGTCACGGCGGGAATCAGCGTTATTCTCCGCCAGCACTTTGCCCGAATTGTAATCAATAAGAATCCAGGATTCGGCATCAATCTGCGGCGCGCCTGGGATCATGGTTTTGAGATTCAGGTCATCGGCGTGGGCAGCGGAGGAGAGCGCTGCAACGGAGAGGGCCGTAACGAGTAAACGTGCGGTGAAAGAGGTCTTCATGGTCAGAACAACGGCATCCGTGATGGAGTTAAAAAAAGTGCCTTACTATAACAAATGCTCTGTGGACCGGCATCCGACATTGCGCATGACTTTGTTAATGACTTTTTCATGCGCATCACAGTACGGACCACGACCCTGGCTGTTTAGTTGGCGTGAGTAATAAATGATTGCAGCTGAGCTTCGCTTTGCAGGCGCTGTTGTACCGTGCTGGCCTGCGATTTACTGGCGAACGGCCCGAGCTGAATGCGCCACACTGCGCCGTTCTGCACGACGCGGCCAGGCACGGAAAACTGCTGGCTCAGACGCTGCTGATATTGCTGCGCGCGGGCCCGATCGCTGACGGCACCGACCTGGACGACAAAATCGCCGCTGGCGCTTGCCGAAGAGGCGGCGACAGCCGCGGTCGCAGCAGCCGCCGGCGCTGCCGGCGTGACGCTGCCTTGTACAGAACCAGGCGCGGTAACCGGCGCGCTTTGGGTAGCAGTCTGCACCGCAGGCTCGCTGCTTTCCAGCACGCCGCTATTCAGGGGCGTCGGCGCGCCAAGGAAGCCGCTGCTGTTCACCGGGGCGCCAACGTTGTCTTCCGGTTTCAGCGTGGCATTGCTGATCGGGCGAACGTCGGTTTGCGCCGTCGGTTCGCTGGAAACACCCGCGCCGCCGTCAAGATCCGGACGGGCAGGTAGCGCATAGGTTTGTTTGGCGACGGTAGTACAGGCCATACCCGGGCCGGAAAGCGACCCGTCCGCTGCGACGATGATCGGATCGATACGCACTTTGGTGTTATTGGAGGTGTTCAGGCGATCGGCAGAGGCGCGAGAAAGCGAAATCACGCGATCGGTGCCGTACGGGCCGCGATCGTTAATGCGCACGACGATCATGCGGCCATTCGCCACGTTCGTCACGCGCACGTAGCTTGGAATCGGCAGCGTCGGGTGCGCTGCGGTAAGCTGCGTCGGGTCGAAGGCTTCGCCGGATGCCGTCAGGTTGCTGTTGGGTTCCGCATCATAAATGGCGGCCAGACCGGTCTGAGTAAAGTTAGACGGATCCTGGACGATTTTATAACTTTTACCATCGCGCTCGTAATCCTGATTCGCCGTGGCATTTGGCGTCTCATAATGCGGATCGGCGCCGCTGATTTCCACGCTTGGGCCATTACAGACGGCCGGCTGTGGAGTGCTGACCGTCTTCTGTTGCACGTCTTCACCCGAACATGCCGCCAGCAGCCCCGCTGCTATGCAGATCCCCAGCCATTGCTTACGCATCGCGAACCCCTTAAACGCTTTTCGACAACATTTTTCTGTGGGTGTGGATCGACATCACGATACCAAACCCGGCCATCAATACGATCAGGGCTGAGCCCCCGTAGCTGACCAGCGGCAACGGTACCCCCACCACTGGTAAAATACCACTCACCATACCAATATTTACGAAGACATAAACGAATAAAATCAACATTAAACCACCGGCCATCACGCGACCGAAGGTGGTCTGCGCCTGGGCGGCGATCCACAGCCCGCGCATGATGAGCAAAATATAGAGCGCCAGCAGAATCAGCACGCCAATCAGGCCGAGCTCTTCTGCCAGGACCGCAAAGATAAAGTCGGTATGGCGTTCCGGCAGGAATTCCAGCTGCGACTGGGTGCCGTGCAGCCAGCCTTTACCGCGTAATCCGCCGGAGCCAATGGCGATTTTCGACTGGATAATATGATAGCCGGCGCCCAGCGGATCGGTCTCCGGATCGAGCAACATCATGACGCGCTGACGCTGATAATCATGCATCAGGAAGAACCATAAAATCGGAATAAACGCCGCAACCAGCACCACCGCCACGCCGATAAGACGCCAGCTCAGCCCGGAAAGGAACAGCACGAACAGGCCAGATAACGCAATCAGAATCGATGTCCCGAGGTCGGGCTGGGCGGCAACCAGCAGGGTTGGCAGGAAAATCAGCACCAGCGCAATGGCGGTATTCTTCAGCGAGGGTGGGCAAACGTCGCGGTTGATAAAGCGCGCGACCATCAGCGGGACGGCGATTTTGGCAATTTCCGACGGCTGAAAGCGCACGACGCCAAGATCCAGCCAGCGCTGGGCGCCTTTGGAAATCGCGCCGAAAGCGTCAACCGCCACCAGCAAAATGATACAGAAGATATAGAGATAGGGCGCCCAGCCTTCATACACCCGCGGCGGGATTTGCGCCATCACGATCATGATCACCACGCCCATGGCGATCTGGCCTATTTTGCGCTCCATCATCCCGATGTCCTGGCCGCTGGCGCTCCAGATAACCAGCGCGCTGTAGGTCAGCAGCGCCAGCAGAATCAGCACCATGGTCGGATCGAGATGGATTTTATCCCATAGTGATTTTTTATTCGGATTATCGGTCATTATTGATCCTCACCCGCCGTGACCGCCGGGTTCTCACTCGGCAGGTTTGTGTTGTTATCACCCAGCATAATGTGGTCGAGAATCTGGCGCATAATCGTGCCGACCGCCGGGCCAGCGCCGCCGTTCTCAAGAATGATGGCAACAGCAACCTGGGGATTGTTATAAGGGGCAAACGCCGTCATGAGTTTATGGTCACGCAGACGTTCTGCGATTCGGTGCGCGTTATAGGTTTCATTGGCTTTCAGACCAAACACCTGGGCCGTACCGGATTTCGCCGCAATTTTATACGGCGCGCTGGCGAAGTATTTATGCGCGGTCCCGTTGCCACGGTTGGCGACGCCGAACATCCCGTCCTTGGCGATTTCCCAGAAGCCGGAGTGAATATCGCCGACCGGCGGCTCGTGCGGTTGAACCCAGGGAACCTGCTTACCATCTTCGACGGTGCTTTGCAGCAGATGCGGCACTTTCACCAGACCGTCGTTTATCAGGATCATCAGCGCTTTGTTCATCTGAATCGGCGTTGCGGTCCAGTAGCCCTGGCCGATGCCGACCGGGATGGTGTCACCCTGATACCAGGGCTTCTTAAAGCGTTTCAGCTTCCATTCGCGGGTCGGCATATTCCCGGAACGCTCTTCCGACAGATCGATACCGGTATAGTGGCCGTAACCGAATTTGCTCATCCATTCAGAGAGGCGGTCGATCCCCATATCATAGGCGACCTGATAGAAGTAGGTATCCGCAGACTCTTCGAGCGCTTTGGTCACATTCAGGTGCCCGTGGCCCCATTTTTTCCAGTCGCGGTAGCGTTTGTCAGAGCCCGGCAGCTGCCACCAACCCGGGTCGAACAGGCTGGTATTGCGGGTGATGACGTTCGCGCTGAGGGCCGATACGGCGACATAAGGCTTGACCGTCGACGCCGGCGGGTAGACCCCCTGGGTCGCGCGATTGACCAGCGGAGTATTCGGGTCGTTCAGCAGGGCGGAGTAGTCTTTACTGGATATGCCGTCCACAAACAGGTTCGGGTCGTAGCTCGGCGTGGAGACCAGCGCGAGTATGCTGCCGGTACGTGGGTCGGTGACGACCACGGCAGCGCGGCTGCCGGCGAGCAGGGTCTCAATGTACTGCTGAAGTTTGAGATCGAGGGTCAAATAGATATCGCGCCCGGCCTGCGGCGGCACCTCTTTGAGCTGGCGAATGACGCGGCCGCGGTTATTGACCTCAACCTCTTCATAGCCGGTCTGACCGTGCAGTACGTCTTCGTAATAGCGCTCGATTCCCAGCTTGCCAATGTCATGCGTGGAGGCATAGTTGGCCAGCTTGCCCTCTTTATCGAGGCGATCGACGTCTTTATCGTTAATTTTCGAGACGTAGCCGATAACGTGGGTCAGCGCGGAATTATAGGGGTAGTAGCGGCGTTTATAGCCTTTCACTTCGACACCGGGGAAGCGGTACTGGTTAACCGCAAACCGAGCCACCTGGACTTCGCTCAGGTTGACCTTGACGGGAATCGAGGTGAAGCGATGGGAACGCGAGCGTTCTTTCTTGAAGTTTGCAATGTCATCATCGGTCAGATCGATGACGTCGCGTAACGCATCCAGCGTTTGCTGCACGTTATCGACTTTCTCCGGCATCATCTCCAACTGGTAGATGGTGCGGTTCAGCGCCAGCGGCGTACCGTTGCGGTCATAGATAATGCCGCGACTGGGCGGAATGGGAACCAGCTTGATACGGTTTTCGTTGGAACGCGTTTGATAGTCGGTGTAGCGAACAATCTGCACGTTATAAAGATTGGCAACCAGTATGCCGGTAAGCAGCAAAATCCCCAAAAAAGCGACCAGCGCCCGGCGCACGAACAGCGAGGATTCAGCCGTATAGTCGCGGAAAGAATTCTGTAATTTCATTCGCTGCTTAGTCTACCCTGGTCATCATTATTCACGGTGGTAAGGGTGGTTGGTGGTAATACTCCACGCACGATACAGGCTCTCAGCGACCAGTACGCGTACCAGCGGGTGAGGCAACGTGAGGGTGGAGAGCGACCAACTCTGTTCCGCTGCTGCTTTACAAGCCGGAGAGAGCCCCTCGGGACCGCCGATGAGCAGGCTGACGTCGCGGCCATCCTGTTTCCAGCGCTCCAGCTCTCGTGCCAGCTGCGGCGTATCCCACGGTTTTCCCGGAATATCCAGGGTCACGATGCGATTTTTACCTGCCGCTGCCAGCATCATTTCCCCTTCTTTGTCGAGGATTCGTTTGATGTCGGCATTTTTACCGCGTTTACCGGCAGGGATTTCCAGCAGCTCGAACGGCATATCTTTTGGAAAACGGCGCAAATATTCACTAAAGCCGGTCTGAACCCAGTCCGGCATTTTGGTGCCAACGGCCACCAGCTGCAGCTTCACGCATTAACTCCAGAGTTTTTCCAGCTCGTACAGACGACGGCTCTCTTCCTGCATCACGTGAACCATGACGTCGCCAAGATCGACAACAATCCAGTCGGCGGCGCTTTCACCTTCAACGCCAAGCGGCAGCATGCCTGCGGCGCGAGACTCTTGTACTACGTGGTCGGCGATGGACATTACATGGCGCGTAGAGGTGCCGGTGCAAATAATCATGCAATCTGTAATGCTGGATTTGCCATGAACGTCAATGGCAACGATGTCCTGACCTTTCAGGTCATCAATTTTGTCGATAACAAAATCCTGGAGTGCTTTACCCTGCAAGAGTTCCCCCTGGGTGAGTGAAGATTGATAATAATAAACAGCCTGACAGTATACCTGAACTCGTCGAAAAGTCGGGATAAATGTCGGTCAGCAAGCGATGGCGGCGGCTATCATCCCATCCATCGCCCGTGATTGCATCGCCATTTTTGTAAAACAATTTCTGGAAACATCGTTTAGCCGATACGTCCAGGCTGCGGAGAATAACAGCCTGCTCTGACCTGTCAATGGTCTGCACGGAATTCTTGTTCCTTCTGCCAGCGCGCCTGGCTATTTAATACCCGCAGCGTGGCAAAATCAGCGTGCAGTTCGAGTTCACTCCATGTGCCATGGGCGACGGGAAAATGCCACATGGCTTCCGCCGGCAGCTTCAGCAACAGCGCGATGAGCAGACTCAGTCCACCTTTATGGCCCACGATCAGCAGATGGTCTGGCTGCGGATGGTGCGTCAGCTTCTCCGCAAACGTACGGACGCGATGGGTGAAGTGCTGAAAACTTTCGCCGTTGGTGGGCGCCGCATGCTGCCAGTCCGCGCACCAGGCGGCATAGTTTTCGGCGTCTTCGAGCCGTAAGTCCCGATGATGGCGCATTTCCCAGTCGCCAAAAAACATCTCGTTGAGTTCGGGGACAATCTGCCGGGGGATATTCCGTGTGCCGAGCAGCAGGTCGGCGGTGATGTGGGTGCGTTCCAGCTCACTGCAAAGCACGCGATCGAACGCCACCGCCTGCAGCAGCTGGCCGAGTGTTTGCGCCTGCATCATGCCGCGCTCGGTTAGCGGGGTCGGAGCGTGTCCGCTGTAAAGGCCGGCAACATTGGCCTCAGTTTCACCATGTCGAACTAACCATAATTTCACTGAATATACGCCTTCTGACATCGTCAAGGGATGGGGAGAGTATAAGCGAATCGGCGCTCTGCTATCGCATCCGGCGTCACGAACGTTGGGGCAACGGCCGGTTAACAGTAGAGTTTTTGCTGATGGATATACGTCAGTACCGCGGCCGGCAGCATGTCAGCGCAGGATTCCCCGCGTTCAAGGCGCTGGCGGATAAGCGTTGCCGAAATATCAAACCACGGAGTTTCCGCCAGATAGATGACCCCGGCGGGACGGCTGTGCAGCTGTTCGGCGTCGTGCGTTAAATGTTTGTCCAGCCACCGCTGATCCTCTTCCCGTTTCATCACCAGCGGATACCCCGGGCGTCGGCAGACGATCAGATGCGCATTATCGAGAATCGTGGCGTAATTGTGCCAGGTCGGGAAGGTGAGCAGCGAGTCCTGACCAATAATGAACGCCAGCGGCTGGTCAGGCCCTTGTTCCTGTCGCCACTCTTCAAGGGTTTGCGCGGTCCAGGAGGGCGTCTGCCGCTGCAGCTCGCGCTCATCAAGCACGAACAGGGGTTTATCGGCGATGGCCAGTTCCAGCATCTGTTTGCGCTGGGCGCTGGTCGCCTCAGGCTGCGGGCGGTGTGGCGGAACATTGTTTGGGACGATAATGACTTTGCCAAGGCCTATCTGATTCGCCAGAACCTCAACCGGTTTGAGGTGACCATAGTGCACCGGATCGAAGGTGCCGCCGTACATTGCCTGCAACTGAGTCATATCAACCATCAATAAACACGTCTGCCAGCGCTTTATGGCAGAGCAACAAAGAAAGGCTCTCTAATTCCGGCCAGATGGCGCTGCCGTAATCCTGCTTAAAGGTGAGCTCCGCTCGGGTCAGCAGAGTAACGGCCTGGCGTAACTGATCCGTGCTGAGGCGCGCGAGCGCATCGCTTAACAGCTGTCGACGGTTCTGCCATACCCGATGCTTATCGAAGAGCGTACGCAGCGGCGTATGGGCCGACTGGCGTTTCAGGTTAACCAGCAGCAGCAGCTCCCGCTGGAGCGTACGCAGCAGAATCGCCGGTTCGCTTCCTTCCAGACGTAACTGCTGCAGGATATGCAGCACCCGCTTGCTTTTACCAGCCAGCAGCGCATCCACCCAGTGATAGGGAGTGAAGTGGGCGGCATCGTTTACCGCCTGCTCGACGCGTGGCAGCGTGAGCTTGCCGTCCGGCCACAGCAGAGAGAGACGCTCCAGTGCCTGCGCCAGCGCCAGCAGGTTGCCTTCGTAGCAGTAGCACAGCAGCTGACTGGCGGCGTCATCAAGCTGCAAATGGTGCTGTTTTGCTCGCGCCGCCAGCCAGCGCGGCAGCTGCGCATATTCCGGCGTCTGACAGCTCACCTGAACCGCGCGGCTGGCCAGGGCGGTTACCCAGGCGGCATTTTCCTGCGCTTTGGTGAGCTTATTACCGCGAACGATTAACAGCAGGTCGTCATGGAGCATGCTGACCAGGGTGGCAAGCTGTTCGTTAATCGCCGCGTTAGGGCCGTTTTCCGGCAGGACCAGAAGCAGCGTCTGACGGCTGGCGAACAGGCTCATGGCCTGGCTGAGTGAGAAGAGGGCGGGCCAGTCGGTGCTGGCGTCGAGGGTCGCGGTATGGTGTTCGGTAAAGCCCTGGGTAGCAGCGGCTTCGCGAATCGCGTCCTGACTTTCCTGCAACAGCAACGGATCGCTGCCGAGTAATAAATAGGCCGCGCGCAGCCCTTCGGTGAGCTGCGCGCGGAGTTGTTCTGGGTACAGCCGAATCATCAGTTACCCAGCGTGGTGGAGACGCGATTGCCAGAGGTTGCGGAAGCGGGGGTCGGCGTGACCGTCTGCTCTTCCCCTTTCGTGGCTTCGACATCAGCAACGTGGACGCTTGGCAGCTTACGAATCAGCTGTTCAGCGGCTTTGTCATACATCTCCTGGACGATCATATCCTGCTCGGCGTCTTTCGCTAACGCTGCCTGCGGGTTATCGAAGAACGAGCGGTAGACTTTCGTCGAGATCGGATAGATATCATGACCCGGGATTAGCACGCTTGCCTGCACCGTCAGCACCATCTGATATTCAGCCGTACGACCATCCTGGAAAATAGAGGCCGTATCTTTCTGAATGGATGACGCATCCAGACGCAGGGACGGAATATCCTTGCGCAGCGTGCTGCCGTCGACGATCTCGACGCCATTCAGACGCAGCTGATTACGCACCGAACGACTTAACGGACCATTCGGATCGCTCGACTGAAAGATCATGGTTTTCATCGCGGTGGGAACCTGAGTGGTACTCCGCAGATGCCAACCGCATCCGGCGGTGATGAGCACCGCCAGAGATAACAACAATGTTGCCAGATATCGCACGCTTCCTCCTGCGCTTAGCCAACGACCAGGTTGAGCAGTTTACCCGGGACGTAAATCACTTTACGTACGGTGACACCGTCGAGATACTTCGCGACCAGATGTTCCTGACCCGCACGTGCACGAACCTGTTCTTCGGTTGCATCGACCGGAACGGTAATTTTACCACGGACTTTACCATTAACCTGAACAACAACCAGGGTGGTATTTTCAACCATGGCGCTTTCATCGGCGACCGGCCACGGCGCGTTGTCGATATCGCCTTCGCCGCCCAGCTCCTGCCACAGCGTGAAGCAGGCGTGCGGGGTGAACGGATTGAGCATACGCACAACCGCCAGCAGAGCCTCACGCATCAGCGCGCGATCCTGTTCGTTGTCCTGCGGCGCTTTCGCCAGTTTGTTCATCAGCTCCATGATCGCGGCGATCGCGGTGTTGAAGGTCTGACGACGACCGATATCATCGGTCACTTTGGCGATCGTTTTGTGCACATCGCGACGCAGCGCCTGCTGATCTTCGCTCAGGCTGGCAACGTCCAGTGCGGCAACCGGGCCCTGAGTCGTGTGCTCATAAACCAGTTTCCAGACACGTTTCAGGAAGCGGTTTGCCCCTTCAACGCCGGACTCCTGCCATTCCAGAGTCATATCTGCCGGAGAGGCGAACATCATGAACAGACGAACGGTATCCGCGCCGTAGCGTTCAACCATCACCTGCGGGTCGATGCCATTGTTCTTCGACTTGGACATTTTGCTCATGCCGGTATACACCAGCTCGCGACCCTGCGGATCGTAGGCTTTGACGATACGGCCTTTTTCATCGCGCTCCACGGTGGCATCAACCGGAGAAACCCAGTTGCGCTCGCCGTTTTCACCAACGTAATAGAAGGCGTCAGCCAGTACCATCCCCTGGCACAGCAGCTGTTTCGCCGGCTCGTCGGAGTTAACCATACCCGCGTCGCGCATCAGCTTATGGAAGAAGCGGAAGTACAGCAGGTGCATAATCGCATGTTCGATCCCGCCGATGTAAATATCGACCGGCAGCCAGTAGTTGGCGGCGTCTGGATCCAGCATTCCGTCATTGTACTGCGGGCAGGTATAGCGCGCGTAGTACCAGGAGGATTCCATAAAGGTATCGAAAGTGTCGGTTTCGCGCAGCGCAGGCTGACCGTTAACGGTGGTTTTTGCCCACTCCGGATCGGCCTTGATTGGGCTGGTGATGCCGTCCATGACCACATCTTCCGGCAGAATGACCGGCAGCTGATCTTCCGGGGTCGGCATGACGGTACCGTCTTCGAGGGTGACCATTGGAATCGGTGCGCCCCAGTAACGCTGACGGGAAACGCCCCAGTCGCGAAGGCGATAGTTAATTTTGCGTTCGCCAACGCCCATGGCCGCCAGTTTGTCGGCGATAGCGTTGAAGCCCGCTTCGTGGCTCAGGCCGTCGAACTCGCCGGAGTTGAACAGGGTACCTTTTTCAGTCAGCGCCTGCTCGGACAGATCCGGTGCTGAGCCGTCTGCCGCCAGAATAACCGGCTTAATGTTCAGACCATATTTGCTGGCAAATTCGTAGTCGCGCTGATCGTGACCCGGAACGGCCATGACGGCGCCGGTGCCGTATTCCATCAGCACGAAGTTTGCCGCCCAGACCGGAATCTCTTCGCCGGTCAGCGGGTGAATCGCTTTGTAGCCGGTATCGACGCCTTTTTTCTCCATCGTCGCCATTTCTGCTTCGGCGACTTTGGTGTTACGGCATTCGTCGATAAACGCAGCCAGCTCCGGGTTGTTCGCTGCCGCCTGCTGCGCCAGCGGATGACCCGCGGCTACGGCCAGGTAAGTACAGCCCATGAAGGTGTCCGGACGGGTGGTGTAGACGGTCAGCTTGTCGGCATACTCGTTAACGTTGAAGGAGATTTCTACCCCTTCAGAACGGCCGATCCAGTTGCGCTGCATGGTCTTAACGGTATCAGGCCAGTGATCCAGCTTATCCAGATCGTTGAGCAGCTCGTCGGCGTAGGCGGTGATTTTGATAAACCACTGCGGGATCTCTTTACGCTCAACTTTGGTATCGCAGCGCCAGCAGCAACCGTCAATAACCTGTTCGTTGGCGAGAACGGTCTGGTCGTTAGGGCACCAGTTCACCGCAGACGTTTTTTTGTACACCAGGCCTTTTTTATACAGCTCGGTGAAGAACTTTTGCTCCCAGCGGTAGTATTCCGGGGTGCAGGTCGCCACTTCACGGCTCCAGTCATAGCCAAAGCCCAGCTTTTTCAGCTGGTTTTTCATGTAGGCAATATTGTCGTAGGTCCACGGGGCCGGCGCGGTGTTATTTTTTACCGCGGCGCCTTCCGCCGGCAGACCAAACGCATCCCAGCCGATCGGCTGCAGAACGTTTTTGCCGAGCATACGCTGGTAGCGGGCAATGACGTCGCCGATGGTGTAGTTACGCACGTGACCCATGTGTAGTCGACCAGAAGGATAAGGAAGCATCGACAGGCAGTAATACTTCTCTTTGCTCTCGTCTTCAGTTACTTCAAATGTACGATGATCGTCCCAGTGAAGCTGGACTTTCGATTCTATCTCTTCCGGGCGGTATTGCTCTTGCATGGCAGCCAGTGGTCCTGTTTTCAATACAGCTACAAAATGTAGCCAATGGATGTGTTATCAGATCGGCATAGCATAGCCCAAACGCCCACGTCAAAACAGCCTTTCGCACATTAACATCGGCAAAAGCGGCGGAGACTATTTCGCGACTCTGTGGGCTAACTGGCAAAGCAGATGGCAAATAAGGTCTATTATTAGAAGAAGTTAACCACACCGGAGGCGAAATGATGAACAAGGTTGCTCAATTCTACCGTGAACTGGTGTCGACGCTCAGTGAACGGCTGCGCAATGGAGAACGCGATATTGACGCGCTGGTGGAACAGGCGCGGGTGAAAATTAGCCAGTCTGGTGAGTTAACGCAGCGCGAAGTGGAGTCGCTGACCACTGCGGTCAGACGCGATCTCGAAGAGTTCGCGCGCAGTTATGAAGAGAGTCAGGACGAACTGACGGACAGCGTGTTTATGCGGGTGATAAAAGAGAGCCTGTGGCAGGAGCTGGCGGATATTACCGATAAAACCCAGCTGGAATGGCGCGAAGTGTTCCAGGATCTCAACCACCACGGGGTTTACCATAGTGGCGAAGTGGTGGGGCTGGGAAACCTGGTGTGCGAACACTGCCATTATCACCTGGCGGTCTATACCCCGGATATTCTGCCGCGTTGCCCGAAATGCGGCCACGACCAGTTCCAGCGTCGTCCCTTTGAGCCTTGATACGCCGCGCTGAGGTGGCTGAATGAAACCCGACGCGCACCTGCTGATGCGCGTCGGCAAGGCGACCGTTAATGCAGAATTTTGGCGAGGAAGTCTTTTGCGCGATCGGATTGCGGATTGGCGAAAAAGGCTTCTTTGTCAGAGTCTTCGACAATTTTCCCTTCATCCATAAAGATCACCCGGTTGGCGACCTTCCGGGCAAAGCCCATTTCGTGCGTCACCACCATCATCGTCATGCCTTCGTTGGCCAGTTCGACCATGACATCCAGCACTTCGTTGATCATTTCCGGATCCAGCGCGGAAGTCGGTTCGTCAAACAGCATCGCAATCGGATCCATACAGAGCGCACGGGCGATAGCCACGCGTTGCTGTTGACCGCCGGAGAGCTGGGCCGGGTATTTATCGGCATGGGCGGAGAGCCCCACGCGTTCCAGCAGCTTCAGGCCTTTTGCCCGGGAAGCGGCTTTGTCGCGGTTAAGCACTTTGACCTGCGCCAGCGTCAGGTTATCGATAATCGACAGATGCGGAAACAGTTCAAAGTGCTGGAACACCATCCCGACGCGGGAGCGCAGTTTGGCAAGGTTGGTTTTTTTATCGTTGACCCGGGTACCATCTACGGTGATCTCACCCTGTTGAATAGGCTCCAGGCCGTTGACGGTTTTAATCAACGTTGATTTGCCTGAGCCGGAAGGCCCGCACACCACCACCACTTCACCTTTTTTCACTTCCGTGGAGCAATCGGTCAGCACCTGAAAGTGACCATACCATTTTGAAACGTTTTTCAGGGTAATCATTACACAGTCCTTTTCTTCAACCAGCTGACCAACAGCGATGCGCTGAGACTAATGACAAAATAAACGGCGCCTGCGAACAGGATCATCTCGACCTGAGTTCCGTCGCGCTCGCCGATGGTGGAGGCGGTACGGAAGAAGTCGGCCAGGCTCAGAACGTAAACCAGAGAGGTGTCCTGGAACAGAACGATCCCCTGGGTGAGCAGCAGCGGCACCATGGCGCGAAACGCCTGCGGTAGAATAATCAGCTTCATGGATTGCCACTGGGTCATCCCCAGCGCCAGCGCGGCGCTCGACTGGCCGCGAGAGATACTCTGGATACCCGCGCGGATAATTTCCGAATAGTACGCCGCTTCAAACATCGAAAAGGCCACCATCGCGGAGATCAAGCGGATATCGCTCTTCGGCGACAGGCCAAGAACGTTCTGCAGGAAGCCGGGAACAATCAGATAAAACCACAGCAGGACCATCACCAGCGGGATCGAGCGGAACACGTTGACGTAGGTCTTCGCAAACCACGCCAGCGGCAGGAAGCTGGACAGACGCATAACCGCCAGCAGGGTGCCCCAGACGATACCAAAAATGATGGCGGTCACGGTGATTTTCAGGGTGATAACCAGCCCGGCCAGCAGGTAGGGCATCGATGGAACGATAGAACTCCAGTCAAAATCGTACATGATTATTTGCCTCCCATATTGCCCGGCAGGCGGACCTTGCGTTCAACCACATACATCACCAGCATAATCACCGCATTAATAAACACATAGGCGAGGGTAATCGCGGTAAAGGATTCCCAGGCGTGGGCCGAGTAATCCAGCAGCTTGCCTGCCTGTGCCGCCATATCCGCCAGCCCGATGGTTGAGGCGATGGCTGAGTTTTTCACCAGGTTCATCATCTCAGAGGTCATCGGCGGCACAATCACCCGATAGGCGTTGGGCAGCAGGACGTAACGATAGGTCTGCGGCAGCGTCAGGCCCATCGCCAGCCCGGCGTTTTTCTGCCCGCGCGGCAGTGACTGAATGGCGGCGCGCACCTGTTCGCATACGCGAGCGGCGGTAAACAGCCCCAGACACATCATCGAAGAGAGGAAGAACTGAATATTCGGATCGAGCTCGGATTTAAACCACATGCCGATGTTTTCCGGCAGCAGCTCCGGCACCACCAGGTACCAGGTGAAGAACTGAACGATCAGCGGGACATTACGGAACAGTTCGACGTAGCAGGTCCCGATGCTGGATAACCAGCGGTTGGGGGCGGTGCGTAAGATGCCGAACAGCGAGCCGACGAAAAAAGCGATAATCCAGGCGCTAATCGACAGGGCGATGGTGACCTGAAAGCCGCTCCAGAGCCAACCCAGATAGGTGGTATTGCCGAACGGGGCCTGTTGCAGGAAGATTCCCCAGTTCCAGTCTATTGACATAAATGACTCCTGGAAAAAAAAGGGTAGCATCGCTACCCTCGAAGATCATTGTGCAGCCTGTTTCGGTATTCGCGGCGGCTGGGGAACGACCAGCCACCGTATAGTCTGTCCGTGCTGTCACAACAATCGGGAGGGCAGGGTGTCCTGCCCCTTGTTTTTTTAATTAGTTCAGAGCTTTGTCGTTAGGGGTCTTGAACAGCGTCTTCATGTCGTCGGAGAGTTCGAAGTTCATATTCAGATTTTTTGGCGGAATTGGGTTTTTGAACCATTTATCAAACCATTTTTCCGCTTCGCCGGAGGTCTGGGCCGTGGCGACGGTGTCATCAATCAGCTTTTTAAACTGCGGATCATCTTTACGCAGCATACAGCCGTAGGCTTCTTTCGACTGTGCCGTACCGACGATCTCCCAGTTATCCGGTTTCTTCGCTTTCGCGCGTTCGCCGGCCAGCAGCGCATCGTCCATCATAAAGGCCACCGCGCGACCGCTTTCCAGAGTACGGAAGGAGTCGCCGTGGTCTTTGGCGCTGATAATGCGCATGTTCATTTTCTTCTCGTCATTCAACTTATGCAGCAGAACTTCGGAAGTGGTACCGGAAGTGACGACAACCGCTTTGTCTTTCAGATCCGGGAAATCTTTAATCGCCCCGCCTTTTTTCACCAGCAGGCGGGTACCCACGACGAAAATGGTATCGGAGAAGGCGGCTTGCTTCTGACGTTCAAGGTTATTGGTCGTGGAACCGCACTCGAAGTCATAAGTCCCGTTCTGCAGCAGCGGAATACGGTTTTGCGAGGTCACCGGAACCAGTTTTACCTGCAGGTCAGGCTTATTCAGCTGTTTCTTGATGGCGTCAACGATAGCGTTGGAGTAGTCCTGAGAGTAACCGACCACTTTTTGTTGATTGTCGTAGTAAGAGAACGGTACGGAGGATTCACGGTGGCCGACGACGATAACGCCGTTTTTAGCGATTTTGTCCAGTGTGCTGCCTGCTGCCGGGGCGGCATCTTCCGCATGCGCCAGACCGGCGGTCATGCCCATGACCAGCATCGCTGTGGCCAGTTTACGTAATTGCATATCCAACTCCTTATCCTCAGCGTCACTGACGCTTTTGATACCCATTGTGAATGTGTGTGTGCGTTATTATGGCTGCGACGCTGACGCGCAGCATTTGTATGTGTTTGTTAGCATTTAGTTTGGCTTAATGTAAAGATTTTGCTGCTTTATTGTTTATTTTTGCGAAGTGCTCCGCACCATTTAAAGGCAAAAATCGTCCATTGCACCAGGTTAGTGCTTGAGGCGAGCGATGCTGGTGCAACCGGGTTATACCAGCAATAAATGTCGCCGCGACCTGAGAATATTAAGCAATGGGCGTGCCAGGTTGGCGAGTGGCGAGAAGGAAGCATGGAGAGAAAGGCGGCCCCGGCGACGGCTGCCGGCCGGGGCTATGCGGATCGACACTCAGATCCGCAGGCTGTAACGATTAGCGACGACGCTGGCGCAGACTCATGATCAGCGCGCCAAAACCCAACAGTGCGGTCAGCGCCCACAGCGGCCAGTTACCGGTACGGGCGTACGGGGTCAGGCCGGACGTCGGAGTGACTTTGGTGGTCAGCACTGCACGGGTAAACTGCGGGATCATATCCTGAATTTCCCCACGCGGACCGATGACGGCGGTAATACCGTTATTGGTGCTGCGCAGCAGCGGACGCGCCAGCTCCAGGGCACGCATCCGCGCCATCTGGAAGTGCTGCCACGGACCGATGGACTTGCCAAACCAGGCATCGTTGGAGATGGTCAGCAGGTAGTCGGTATCCGGGCGGAAGTTATCCCGCACCTGCTCGCCGAGAATAATCTCGTAGCAGATAGCCGCCGTCAGCTTCATGTTATGTGCCACCAGCTGCGGCTGGACGTACGGACCGCGGCTGAATGAGGACATCGGTAAATCGAAGAACGGAGCCAGCGGGCGCAGAATGGACTCCAGCGGCACGAATTCACCAAACGGCACCAGATGATTCTTGTTGTAGCGATCTTTCGAATCGTAGCTGTAGGGGTTATCTTTGCCCAGCGTAATGATGGTGTTGTAGGTATTGTAACGGTTCTGCTTGTTAAGCCGGGCGTCGACAATACCGGTAATCAACGAGCTGTCTTTCGCGCGCAGCAGGTCGTCCATCATACTCAGGAAATTCTGCTGGTTGATTTCCAGATCCGGGATCGCCGATTCTGGCCAGACGATCAGCTGGGAGGAACCCATATGCGGCTGCGTCAAATCCAGATAGGTTTTCAGCGTATTCACCAGCTGGTTTTCATCCCATTTCAGCGCCTGGGGAATATCGCCCTGCACCAAAGATACCTGGGTTGCCCGCTCCGGCAGCAGCTGATACCACTGGATGTAGCGCAGCGGGAAGGGCAGCGCAAACAGCACGATGGCGGCAACCAACGGTTTCCAGCTGCGTTGAATGAGCGCAAGAACCAGCAGGCCGCTAACCACCATCAACAGGAAGTTAATGGCTTCAACGCCCATCACGGGCGCCAGCCCTTTCAACGGGCCGTCAATCTGGCTGTAGCCAAACTGCAGCCACGGGAAGCCGGTCAGCACCCAGCCGCGCAGGAATTCGCTGATTTGCCAGACGACCGGGGCGGCGACGGCGACACGTATCCAGTTTGTTCTGGGCCACAGGCGCGACAGCAGACCGGCGAACAGTCCGGTATACAGCGACATATATGCCGCCAGCAGTACCACAAGGAATACGTTGACCGGGCCGGGCATGCCGCCGAACTGGGCAATGCTGACATAGACCCAGTTGATGCCGGAACCGAACAGCCCCATCCCCCAGAAAAAGCCGATCCAGGCGCTTTGCAGCGGACGTCGGTTAAGGGTCAACCCCTGCAGGCCGATTAACGAAACAATCGCCGCCGGCCAGATATCATAAGGAGAAAAAGCCAGCGTTCCGCTGGCTCCGAATAATAGCGCCAGCAGCAGACGTACGCGCTGGCGTTCGATTAGAGAGGCAAATACCATTTAGGTTAATCGTCCCGTGTAATTAATCTTCCAGCTTCGGCTGCGGTGCGTCATCAGGAAGTTTGACATGTACCTGGATGATACGTCGGCTATCGGCCATGGCGACTTTGAATTGGTAACCATCGATGTCAATAGACTCACCGCGCGCCGGCAGATGGCCAAAGGCCTGCATCACCAGCCCGCCAATGGTATCCACCTCCTCATCGCTGAAGTGAGTGCCATAGGCTTCGTTGAAGTCTTCAATGGAGGCCAGGGCGCGCACCGTCCAGGTGTGGCGGCTCAGTTGACGAAAATCGATATCTTCTTCTTCATCGTATTCGTCTTCTATCTCGCCGACGATAAGCTCGAGAATGTCTTCAATGGTCACCAGACCGGAGACGCCGCCGAACTCATCGATCACGATAGCCATATGGTAACGCTGGGAGCGGAACTCTTTCAGCATGCGGTCAACCCGCTTACTTTCAGGCACGACAACCGCCGGGCGTAACACTTTTTCCATGCTGAATGCTTCGGAATCGCTGCGCATAAACGGCAGCAGGTCCTTGGCCATCAGAATCCCTTCAATGTGATCTTTATCTTCGCTGATGACCGGGAAACGCGAGTGGGCGGACTCGATGATCACATCGAGGCATTCGTCCAGGGTCTGATTGCGTTTCAGGGTAATCATCTGCGAGCGGGGGATCATGATATCGCGGACGCGCTGGTCGGCGATGTCCATTACCCCTTCGAGCATATCGCGCGTATCTTCGTCGATAAGGTCGTTTTGCCCGGAATCACGGATCAGCTCCAGCAGTTCATCACGGTTTTTCGGTTCTCCGTGAAAAAGCTGGCTGAGTAACAGGGAGAAGAATCCCTTTTTGCTGTTTACTGTGTCACTACTGTGTGAATTGTCGTCGCTCATGGCGTCGTGTGGGTTCTCATGTCAGTTAATTTGTCGCTCGTCGCGCGTGTGTTCAGCGCCGGACGGCATGGGGGCCGCTCGTCGGTTAAACCGGCGGCAGGCTATTCCTTCTCGGCAATGTACGGATCCTCATAGCCCAGAGCAAGCATTATCTCTGTTTCGAGGCCTTCCATCTCTTCCGCTTCTTCATCAATGATATGGTCATAGCCCAGCAGGTGCAGACTGCCGTGAATCACCATATGCGCCCAGTGCGCTTCCAGCGGTTTGTCTTGCTCTTTGGCTTCCTGTTCAACGACCTGACGGCAGATGATCAGGTCGCCAAGCAGCGGCAGTTCGATACCCGGCGGCGCTTCAAACGGGAACGACAGCACGTTTGTCGGCTTATCCTTGCCGCGATAGGTCAGATTCAGCTCATGGCTTTCGGCTTCGTCTACCAGGCGTACGGTCACTTCTGACTCCTCCTGGAACTGAGGAATGACGGCATCGACCCAGCGTTGAAACTGGGCTTCATCCGGCAACCCCGCGTTATCTTCGCAAGCCAGCTGTAAATCGAGAATAACCTGACTCATTTCTGCTCCTGTTCCTGGGCTTCGCGTTTGCGCTCGGCGGCCAGTTCTGCTTTACGTTTTTGGTCAGCTTCTTCCCACGCTTCATACGCATTCACGATGCGAGCTACCACCGGGTGGCGTACCACATCTTCGCTATGGAAGAAATTGAAGCTGATTTCATCAACTTCCGCCAGCACCTCAATGGCGTGGCGCAGGCCGGATTTGGTGCTGCGCGGCAGGTCTATCTGAGTGACGTCGCCGGTGATCACCGCTTTTGAGTTAAAACCGATACGGGTCAGGAACATCTTCATCTGTTCGATGGTGGTGTTCTGGCTTTCATCGAGAATAATAAACGCATCGTTCAGCGTACGGCCGCGCATATAGGCCAGCGGTGCGACTTCGATAACGTTGCGCTCAATCAGCTTCTCGACCTTCTCAAAGCCGAGCATTTCGAACAGCGCATCGTACAGCGGGCGCAGGTACGGATCGACTTTCTGACTCAGGTCGCCGGGCAGGAAACCGAGCTTTTCCCCGGCTTCGACGGCAGGGCGGGTCAGCAGAATACGGCGTACGTCCTGGCGTTCGAGCGCGTCGACCGCCGCGGCAACCGCCAGATAGGTTTTCCCGGTCCCGGCAGGGCCGACGCCGAAGGTAATATCATGATCGAGAATGTTGGCGATGTACTGCGCCTGGTTTGGCGTACGCGGCTTAATCACGCCACGCCTGGTCTTAATATTGACGGCCTTACCGTACTCCGGCACGCTCTCGGCGCTTTGTTCCAGCACCCGCGCCTCTTTAATGGCCAGATGAATCTGTTCCGGTTCAATATCCTGAATCTGTCCGCGCATCGGCGCAGTATCGACGTACAGGCTGCGCAGGATATCGGCTGCCGCGTTCACGCATATCATGCGCCCGGTCAGTTTAAAGTGATTGTCACGGCGATTAATTTCGATGCCTAATCGGCGTTCCAGCTGTTTGATGTTGTCGTCAAACGGGCCACACAGCCCCAGCAGGCGTGCGTTATCCGCTGGCTCCAGGGTAATTTCACGGGTTTCTATGTTCAAGCTGTTCCTCTTTACACGTTTTGCCGGACAGCGAACGTCTCCGGCCAGTAAGGAAATTATTCACGTCATGGGAATATGGCGCAAGCATTGCGATGAATATTGGGCCGGGGAGAGGAAATACAAGGCCTGCCGGGGGCGGCAGGCCTGAACGGATCACGGCTGATAGGTTCCGACGCCGAGGTCGTTTTCTTTGCGGGTGCGGGCGATAACGGATTCCGGAGATTCCGCGATACGCAGCCCCATTTCCTCTTCGGTACGCACAATTTTACCGCGCAGCGAGTTGGTGTAGACGTCAACGATTTCGACATCGACAAACTTACCGACCATATCCGGGGTGCCTTCGAAGTTGACTACCCGATTGTTCTCGGTACGCCCTGAGAGCTCCATGATGCTTTTGCGGGAGGTGCCTTCAACCAGAATGCGTTGGGTAGTGCCAAGCATGCGGCGGCTCCAGGCCATAGCCTGCTGGTTGATGCGCTCCTGCAGAATATACAGGCGCTGCTTCTTGTCCTTTTCCGGGACGTCGTCGACCATATCCGCCGCCGGCGTTCCCGGACGGGCAGAGAAGATAAAGCTGTAGCTCATATCGAGATTCACATCGGCAATCAGCTTCATGGTCTTCTCGAAATCTTCGTTGGTTTCGCCAGGGAAGCCGACGATAAAGTCGGAGCTAATCTGGATATTCGGGCGCGCTTCGTACAGCTTGCGGATAATCGCTTTGTATTCCAGCGCCGTGTGGGTACGTCCCATCAGGTTCAGCACCCGGTCGGAACCGCTCTGCACCGGTAAATGCAGGAAGCTCACCAGCTCCGGCGTATCGCGATAGACATCAATGATGTCATCGGTAAACTCGATCGGGTGGCTGGTGGTAAAGCGAATGCGGTCGATACCGTCGATCGCCGCGACCAGACGCAGCAGATCGGCAAAACTGCCGGTCGTTCCGTCGTAGTTCTCGCCGCGCCAGGCATTGACGTTTTGACCCAGCAGGTTGACTTCACGGACCCCCTGAGCGGCCAGCTGAGCGATTTCAAACAGAATATCGTCGCAGGGGCGGCTGACTTCTTCACCGCGGGTGTAAGGCACCACGCAGTAAGTACAGTATTTATTGCAGCCTTCCATAATCGAGACGAATGCCGTTGGGCCTTCGGCGCGCGGTTCCGGCAGACGATCGAATTTTTCGATTTCGGGGAAACTGACGTCCACCACCGGACTGCGGTTGCCGCGAACGGAGTTGATCATCTCCGGCAGACGATGCAGCGTCTGCGGCCCGAAAATAATATCGACGTAGTGGGCGCGTTGGCGAATATGGTGGCCTTCCTGAGAGGCGACACAACCGCCGACGCCAATAATCAGGTCGGGGTTCTTCTCTTTCAGTAGCTTCCAGCGGCCTAACTGATGGAAGACTTTTTCCTGAGCCTTCTCACGGATTGAGCAGGTATTGAGCAGCAGCACATCCGCTTCTTCCGCCACTTCGGTCAGTTGATACCCGTGCGTGGCATCCAGCAGATCGGCCATCTTTGATGAATCATATTCGTTCATCTGACAGCCCCAGGTTTTAATATGGAGTTTTTTTGTCATCGACTTGCTCATGCTTAAGTATATATACCCAAAGCTATTTTCTTCACCGGGAATGACTCTGCAATGTGAAGGATAGCGGGTATAAAGCCAGGATTGCAGGGCGCGTATTGTAATGCTTTGGTCGCGCCCTGACCAGTGCGAGCGTTATCACCCCGAGGTGGGGAAAAATCCGGTAAACTTAACGGATTCAGGTTTAAGGATAATTGCCATGACAATTCATGCAACAGATGTCGCCATTGTGGGTGGCGGAATGGTTGGCGGAGCCCTGGCGCTGGGGCTGGCGCAGCACGGTTTTACGGTAACGGTCATCGAGCCATCGGCACCGCCGGCATTTGCGCCTTCAGCGCCGCCGGATGTCCGTATTTCGGCGATTAGCGCCGCTTCCGTCGGGTTACTGAAAAGCCTTGGCGTCTGGGATGCGGTGCGCGCCATGCGTGCGCATCCCTATCGCCGGCTGGAGACCTGGGAATGGGAGGACGCGCATGTGACCTTTGATGCCGTCGAGCTGAAGCTGCCTGAGCTGGGTTATATGGTGGAGAACAACGTTCTGCAGCTCGCCCTATGGCAGGCGCTGACGGCGCATGAGGCCGTCACGCTGCAGGTTGGCGCCTCGTTACAGGAGATGCAGCGGGGGGAGACCCGCACGACGTTGCGTCTGACCAATGGCGGCGAGTGTGCGGCCAGCCTGGTTATCGGCGCGGATGGCGCCAACTCGCAGGTGCGCCAGTTGGCAGGCATTGGCGTTCACGCGTGGCAGTATCAGCAATCCTGCATGTTGATTAGCGTGCAGTGCGTGCAGGAGCCTGGCAACAGCACCTGGCAGCAGTTTACGCCATCGGGCCCGCGCGCGTTTCTGCCGCTGTTCGACAAGTGGGCATCGCTGGTGTGGTATGACACGCCCGCGCGTATTCGCCAGCTGCAGGGCATGAGTATGCCGCAGCTACAGCAGGAGATTGCGCGCCACTTCCCGTCCCGACTGGGTCAGGTCACGCCGCTGAGTGCCGGGGCGTTTCCACTGACCCGTCGCCATGCGCTGCAGTATGTACAGCCGGGACTGGCGCTGGTGGGGGATGCCGCGCATACCATTCATCCGCTGGCGGGGCAGGGGGTGAATCTGGGTTATCGCGATGTTGACGCGCTGCTGGATATTTTGAGCGAGGCGAAAAGCCAGGGGGAAGCATGGGCAAGCCTGCCGGTGCTAAAACGCTACCAGGCGCGACGCAGAGCGGATAATTTTATTATGCAGTCGGGTATGGATCTGTTTTATGCCGGTTTCAGCAACGATCTGGCGCCGGTGCGCGTGCTGCGCAATATCGGCTTAATGGCTGCGGCACATGCGGGCGTTTTAAAGCGCCAGGCGCTGAAATACGCCTTGGGATTGTAAACCCGGTTCCCGGCTGGCGCGCCGCTTAGCCGGGATATCACCGCGGCGCCTTGTACATCGCCTGAATATGACGTTAACACCGTGATGCGAATTGAAGCGAATGCAGAAAACAAAAAAGCTCGCCGAAGCGAGCTTTTTTGTTATTAAGTGGCTGGGGTACGAGGATTCGAACCTCGGAATGCTGGTATCAGAAACCAGAGCCTTACCGCTTGGCGATACCCCAACGGGTGCGTCCATAGTGTGAACGACTTTTTAAAATTGGCTGGGGTACGAGGATTCGAACCTCGGAATGCCGGAATCAGAATCCGGTGCCTTACCGCTTGGCGATACCCCAACAATTCTTTCTGGATTTATCGAAATGAATCAATAAGTCCTTTATATGGTGGCTACGACGGGATTCGAACCTGTGACCCCATCATTATGAGTGATGTGCTCTAACCAGCTGAGCTACGTAGCCAAGTTTATCATGTTCTTCGATGGCTGGGGTACCTGGATTCGAACCAGGGAATGCCGGTATCAAAAACCGGTGCCTTACCGCTTGGCGATACCCCAATAACCGTCGCGGTGAACCGCAAACATCGAAGAAAATGGCTGGGGTACCTGGATTCGAACCAGGGAATGCCGGTATCAAAAACCGGTGCCTTACCGCTTGGCGATACCCCAACAAAAAATCTTTTACTTCCAGATGAGGTTATCTACAAACTTATTACGGCAGCCTTAATGGCTATCTTACAGCCTGGATATACCCCATCCGTGCAACGCTTTGGGTGAATGGTGCGGGAGGCGAGACTTGAACTCGCACACCTTGCGGCGCCAGAACCTAAATCTGGTGCGTCTACCAATTTCGCCACTCCCGCAAAAAAAGATGGTGGCTACGACGGGATTCGAACCTGTGACCCCATCATTATGAGTGATGTGCTCTAACCAGCTGAGCTACGTAGCCATCTTTTTTTCGCGTTACCTTATCGGCGTTGCGGGGCGCATTATGCGTATTGGGCCTGCGAGCGTCAACCCCTTTTTCAATGAAAATCGCCGGAATGTGACTGTTTGGTTAGGTTGCGAACAGCGTGATGGAATAATCGGCAATTATTGGTTATTTATCGCTTTTCTGCAGTAAAAAAAGCAATAAAAAAACGGACCCCGAGGGGTCCGCCGATCGTACAAAGTGATTATTTATAAGCTGACTGGTGAACGCCAACGGCGCGTCCTGACGGATCGTTCATGGTTTTGAACGCTTCGTCCCACTCAATCGCCTTAGCCGATGAACAGGCGACTGACGGGCCGCCAGGTACGCATTCGGCAGCGCTAGGAACCGGGAACAGCTCCTCGAAGATTTCACGATACAGATACGCTTCTTTGGAAGACGGCGTGTTGTACGGGAAACGGAAGCTGGCGGTTTCCAGCTGCTGGTCGGAGACCTGTTTTGCCGCCACCTCTTTTAACGTATCGATCCAGCTGTAGCCTACGCCGTCAGAGAACTGCTCTTTCTGGCGCCATGCGACGCTGGCCGGCAGATAGGATTCAAAACATTCACGCAGGATATGTTTTTCCATTTTGCCGTTACCACACATTTTGTCCTGCGGGTTAATACGCATCGCAACGTCAAGGAACTGCTTGTCGAGGAACGGGACGCGCGCTTCCACACCCCAGGCTGACATGGCTTTGTTTGCCCGGGCGCAGTCAAACATATGCAGCGCCTGCAGCTTACGAACGGTCTCTTCATGCAGCTCTTTAGCGTTTGGCGCTTTATGGAAATAGAGATAGCCGCCGAACACCTCATCAGAACCTTCGCCTGACAACACCATTTTGATACCCATCGCTTTGATTTTACGCGACATTAAATACATCGGCGTCGAGGCGCGGATGGTGGTCACATCGTAGGTTTCGATGTGATAGATAACGTCGCGGATGGCATCAAGGCCTTCCTGCACGGTGAAGTGGATCTCGTGGTGGACGGTACCCAGATGGTTCGCCACTTCCTGCGCGGCTTTCAGATCCGGCGAGCCCTGCAGGCCGACGGCAAAAGAGTGCAGCTGCGGCCACCAGGCTTCGCTGCGTTCCTGATCTTCAACCCGGCGAGCGGCGAATTTTTTGGTGATGGCTGAGATAACCGACGAATCGAGACCACCGGACAGCAGCACGCCATAAGGCACATCAGACATCAGATGGCTTTTGACGGACTCTTCCAGCGCCTGACGCAGTTCGTTTTTATCCGTGACGTTGTCTTTAACCGCATCATAGTCGAACCAGTCACGCTGATAGTACTGACGGATCTCGCCGTCTTTGCTCCACAGGTAGCTACCTGCCGGGAATTCTTTGATTGTGCGGCAGACCGGTACCAGCGCTTTCATTTCTGAGGCGACGTAGAAGTTGCCGTGCTCGTCGTGACCCATATACAGCGGAATGATGCCGATATGGTCGCGACCAATCAGATACGCGTCCTGCTCGCTATCGTACAGGGCGAAGGCGAACATCCCCTGCAGATCGTCGAGGAATGCCGGGCCTTTTTCCTGGTACAGGGCGAGGATAACTTCGCAGTCGGAGCCGGTCTGGAAGGTATAGCGGTCGCCATATTCCGCACGCAGCGCCTGATGGTTGTAAATTTCGCCGTTTACCGCCAGCGCGTGGGTTTTTTGCGCGTTGTACAACGGCTGGGCCCCGGCGTTCACGTCGACGATAGACAGACGCTCATGGACCAAAATGGCTTTATCGCTGGCGTAGACGCCGGACCAGTCCGGACCGCGGTGGCGCATCAGGCGGGAAAGTTCCAGTGCCTTTTTACGCAGCTCGACCGCGTCAGTTTTAATATCCAGTACGCCGAAAATTGAACACATAACCTTCTCCATTACCCTGTCGTGTTGTGATGTTGTGCAGACGTCGTCTTATCGCGAGGTCTCAGTGCATGTCTAAGAAAATGCCGCAAAGGAGAGGGAGGCGCAAGAGATTTACGGTCAGTAAAAGAAAAAACGCAATGGCGATTGCTGAATATTAAAAAAAGAACATGTTTTGAGCATCTTTATTGATGAATATGCAGTGACATGGCGTTTTTATTAGATGCGTCTCTTTTTTGAAGTGCGATAAATGAAAAACCACGTCCTGGGACGTGGTTTTGTTCAGAAAATATCAATTTCGGCAACGGACGGATAGATCCACGAAGGGCGGAACGGCAGGCTGTCGATATCGTCGAGCGTCGACACGCCGGAGAGAACCAAAATGGTTTCCAGACCGGCCTGGAAACCGGCCAGGATATCGGTACGCAGGTTGTCGCCGACGATAACCGTCTGCTCGGAGTGCGCCTGCATCTTATTCAGCGCAGAACGGATAATCCACGGGCTGGGTTTTCCCACGTAGAACGGCTTGCGGCCGGAGATCTTCTCAATTCCGGCACAGAGAGCGCCGCAGGCCGGATAGAAGCCGCGGCCGTGAGTATCCGGATTGGTGGCAATGAAGCGCGCGCCGTTGGCGACAAAGAAGGCCGCTTTATGCATCATCTCCCAGTTAAAGGAGCGGGTTTCACCGACGATAACAAAATCCGGGTTGACGTCGGTAATGGTAAAGCCGGCTTTATAAAGCTCGTGAATCAGCGCGCCTTCCCCGACCACGTAGGCTTTCTTGCCTTCCTGGCGGCGCAGGAAATCAGCGGTGGCCATCGCGGAGGTATAAAAGGCGCTATCCGGCACGTCGATCCCGGCGGTCGCAAAGCGGTTTGCCAGGTCCTGCCCGGTCTGGGAAGGGTAGTTGGTCAACATCACCAACGGCATATCTTTCTCAAGAATGCGTTTGATAAATTCAGCAGCGCCCGGCACGGCCACATTGTCGTGCATCAGCACGCCGTCAATATCACAGATTACGTTTTGAATGGTCATGGACAGTCCGACATCGTTGAAGAAAGGCGAAACTATATAGCCGCGTTAGCTTTCCAGCAAACGCTGGAGCAGTATACCGTTGAGCATGGCGCGTTTCACCAGCGCAAAAGCGCCGATTGCGGAGCGGTGATCTAACGTGGAGCGAACGACCGGCAGATTCTTGCGAAACGCCTTCAGTGCCTGAGCGTTAATGCAGCCTTCAATCGCCGGTAACAGCACCTTCTCTGCTTCGACAATTTCGCCGGCGATCACCACTTTTTGTGGATTAAACAGGTTAATGGCGATAGCAATGGTTTTACCCAGGTGACGTCCCACATATTCGATGACCTCGCAGGCCAGGGCATCGCCTTTGTTAGCGGCTTTGCAGATAGCTTTGATCGTGCATTCATCCGCAGTCAGTTTACTCTGGTAGCCCTGTTCAAGAAGGTGGCGCACGCGTTGTTCGATGGCGGCGTTCGCCGCGACGGTCTCCAGGCAGCCAAAATTCCCGCAGTGACAGCGTTCGCCCAGCGGATCGACCTGAATATGACCTATCTCGCCGACGTTGCCGTTACGACCGATAAAAATGCGTCCGTTGGAGATGATTCCCGCGCCGGTACCGCGATGGACGCGCACCAGAATAGAGTCTTCGCAATCCTGACTTGCACCAAAATAGTGCTCTGCCAGCGCAAGGCTGCGAATATCGTGGCCAACAAAGCAGGTGACTTTAAAGCGTTTTTCCAACGCTTCAACCAGCCCCCAGTTCTCGACCTGAATATGCGGCATATAGCGAATCACACCGCTTTCCGGGTCAACGAGTCCGGGTAAGATCACGGAGATAGCGATAAGTTCGCGGATCTTGCGCTGGCAGCGTTCAGTAAAGGCCGCAATGATATTCAGCAGCGCATGTTCCAGCGTCTCCTGGGTACGTTCCGGCAGCGGAAAATGTTCTTCTTCCAGCGTCTTGCTGCTTAAATCATACAGGGTCAGGGTCGCGTCATAGCGACCAAGGCGCACGCCGATAGCATGGAAGTTGCGGGTTTCCGCAATAATAGAGATGGCGCGGCGGCCCCCGGTGGAGGCCTGCTGATCGACTTCTTTGATCAGCCCGCGTTCAATCAGTTGACGCGTGATTTTAGTCACGCTGGCAGGGGCAAGCTGGCTTTGTTCCGCGATCTGAATGCGCGAAATGGGGCCGTGCTGGTCAATGAGCCGATACACGGCCGCGCTGTTCAGCTGTTTTACGAGATCAACGTTACCAATTTGAGCATGTCCGCCTGCTGTCATTCTTTACTTACTCAGTGACGACCTCGTTACCATTAACGATGGTCTTGATGATTTTATAATCGCGGGTAAAGGCGGTCAGGTTAGCGACCATTCCCGGTGCGATGCTGCCGAGCTGTTTCTCTACGCCAATGGCGCGCGCGGGGTAGAGGGTTGCCATACGCAGCACTTCGTCCAGTGCGATACCGCAATGCTCGACGAGATTGCGAACGCCTTCAATCATGGTCAGCGAAGAACCGCTGAGGGTACCATTTTCATCCACGCACAGCCCGTTACGGTAGTATATTGTTTTACCAGCAAAAATGAACTGGTCAATATGCGCGCCAGCCGGGGCGGTTGCGTCAGTGACGAGGCACAGCTTGTCGCCTTTCAGGCGTTTTGCATTCCGCACGTTAGCATAATCGACATGCATGCCGTCGACGATAATACCGCAGTAAACGTCCGGTTCGTCGAAAATCGCGCCAGCCAGGCCCGGTTCACGCCCGGTGATGTACGGCATGGCGTTGTACAGATGGGTGGCGAAGGTAATGCCCGCGCGAAAACCGATTTTCGCTTCTTTCAGCGTGGCATTGGAGTGGCCTGCGGAAACCACGATCCCGGCAGCCACCAGTTTACGAATCACTTCGGTACTGACGCGCTCAGGGGCGAGAGTCACTTTGGTTATTACATCCGCGTTTTCACACAGGAAATCGACCAGCGCAGCGTCCGGCTTACGCACGTAGTCCGGGTTGTGCGTGCCTTTTTTCACGATGTTCAGCCACGGGCCTTCAAGGTGCAGACCCAGCGCCTGGTTCGGATGTTTTTGCAGGTACTCGCGCATGACGCGCACGCCCTGTTTCATCAAATCATCGCTGGAGGTAATCAGCGTCGGCAGATAGCTGGTGCAGCCGGAACGTTCGTTGGCCTTCTGCATAATTTCCAGCGTTTCGACGGTAACTGCGTCAGGGCTGTCGTTAAACTGCACGCCGCCACAACCGTTCAGCTGGACGTCGATAAAACCGGGGGCCAGAATGGCGCCATTGACCGAGCGTTGCTCAATCTCAGACGGTAAATCAGCCAGTGAACAGATACGTTCGATAAGGCCATCAGCGATGATAATCGCATGGTCATCCAGAATTTCATGACCGGTATAAATCCGGCCTTGGGTTAATGCATACATTACGACCCCCGGTTCACACGCGCTCTGCTGCAGGCTGGCTTCTGTATGGTTGCTCTGATGCCGCCTGGCGGAGCTGGTGTAGCAAAAAAATGAAATGTCCTGCGGACAGGCCGCAGGACGAGACTACCTTACAGCCCTTTGACGTTTTCGGCTTCTAATTCATTGAAGTATTTCAACGTCTTCACTTTCAGCTCCATGGTGGACGGCTCGTCGCAGACGATCACCGCTTTCGGGTGCAGCTGCAGACAGGTAATGGTCCACATATGGTTGACGTTGCCTTCAACCGCTGCCTGCAGCGCCAGCGCTTTCTGGTGACCCAGTACCAGAATCATCACTTCTTCCGCATCCAGCAGGGTGCCCACGCCCACGGTCAGCGCATATTTCGGCACCAGATCCACGTCGCCGTCGAAGAAACGGGAGTTTGCCACACGGGTTTCATGGGTCAGGGTTTTAATACGGGTACGGGAGGCCAGTGAAGAGGCCGGTTCGTTGAAGGCGATATGCCCGTCGTTGCCAACGCCGCCCATAAACAGGTTGATTTTGCCGTAGGAGCGGATTTTTTCTTCATAACGGCGGCATTCTGCATCGATATCTGGCGCATTGCCGTTCAGCAGGTTAATGTTTTCCGCCGGAATATCAACGTGATCAAAGAAATTACGATGCATGAAGCTATGATAGCTTTCCGGATGCTCTTTCGGCAGACCGACATATTCGTCCATGTTGAAGGTCACAACATGTTTAAAGCTAACCTGGCCTGATTTGTGCATTTCAACCAGCGCTTTGTAAGCGGTCAGAGGCGTACCACCGGTAGGCAGACCCAGGACAAACGGACGGTCCGCCGTCGGTTTGAACGCGTTAATGCGGTTAACGATGTGGCGAGCGGCCCATTTGCCGACTTGTTCAGCGGTTACCAGGGGGATCAGTCTCATTCTTCACCTCTATAGTTAAATTAGAACCTGGCGGATTGGCGCCGGCATACTATTAAGAGTATTACAGTCACTACGACGAGCGGGGTCAATCCGTGTTGATTTTTTGAATGATAAAATAAGTTTTCGATGTTAGCCAGTCGCAGGGAGGGGTTAATACGATATTTGGTGATTATAGTCACAAAAAATACGCATTTAATTTGCGATACGAATTAATTTTCCACAAACTTTGCAAGTAAGTTAAAAAACCAACCTGGTTACACAATAAAAAAGTGGCTTTGAATGAGCCTTATCGGGGTCTCATAGGGGGAATAAAGTGAGTATTCTAGGTTATCTACAAAAGGTTGGCCGCGCGCTTATGGTGCCGGTCGCCACGCTGCCGGCGGCAGCGATATTAATGGGTGTCGGTTACTGGATTGACCCGGTAGGCTGGGGTGGAGACAACGCGCTGGCGGCGTTCTTCATTAAATCCGGTTCCGCGATCATCGACAACATGTCCGTACTATTTGCCATTGGTGTGGCTTATGGTATGTCCAAAGATAAAGACGGCGCTGCGGCGCTTACCGGTTTTGTGGGCTTCCTCGTGTTGACCACGCTCTGCTCTCCGGCTGCGGTTTCCATGATCCAGAAGATTCCGGCGGATCAGGTTCCGGCTGCATTCGGGAAAATCAGCAACCAGTTCGTGGGGATCCTCGTAGGGATCATTTCCGCGGAGCTGTATAACCGCTTTAGCAGCGTTGAACTGCCGAAAGCGCTCTCCTTCTTCAGCGGCCGCCGACTGGTGCCGATCCTCACCTCTTTTGTGATGATTGTTGTCGCGTTCATCATGATGTACATCTGGCCGGTTATCTTCGACGGTCTGGTGAACTTCGGTGAGCATATCCAGAAACTGGGTTCCGTCGGTGCGGGCGTGTATGCGTTCTTCAACCGTCTGCTCATTCCGGTCGGTCTGCACCACGCGCTGAACTCCGTGTTCTGGTTTGACGTTGCCGGTATTAACGATATCCCTAACTTCCTCGGCGGCGCTCAGTCCATCGAAGCAGGTAAAGCGGTTGTGGGAATCACCGGTCGTTACCAGGCGGGCTTCTTCCCGATCATGATGTTTGGTTTACCGGGTGCGGCGCTGGCTATCTACCACTGCGCGCGTCCTGAGAACAAGGCAAAAGTGCTGGGTATTATGATGGCGGGCGCCTTTGCCGCCTTCTTTACCGGGATCACTGAACCGCTGGAGTTCTCCTTCATGTTCGTGGCGCCGGTGCTGTATGTCATTCACGCCGTGCTGACCGGTATCTCCGTGTTCATCGCTGCCAGCATGCACTGGATTGCCGGTTTCGGCTTCAGCGCCGGTCTGGTGGATATGGTGCTGTCGTCCCGTAACCCGCTGGCGGTCCACTGGTGGATGCTGATCCCGCAGGGTCTGGTCTTCTTTGTTATTTACTACGTGGTCTTCCGCTTCACCATCACCAAATTCAACCTGATGACCCCGGGTCGCGAACTGGCCGTTGCCGGTAGCGAAGCGGATGGCCAGGATGTGAATGTCAGCAGCGGCAGCGAGCAGGATGTTGCAGGGCTGGCACGTCAGTACATCGCTGCAGTCGGCGGTTCTGACAACCTGACCGGTATCGATGCGTGCATCACCCGTTTGCGTCTGAACGTTAAGGACTCTTCACTGGTGAACGAAGCGCTGGCGAAACGTCTGGGCGCGTCTGGCGTTATTCGCCTGAACAAAACCAGCGTACAGATCATTGTCGGCTTCGTGGCGGAAAAAATCGCTAACGCGATGAAAACGACGGGACCCGTGGCGGCGGCAGAAGCCAACGCGGCACCGGCCGCGGCCGCTCCGACTGCAAAACCGCAGGCCGTCGCTAACGCCAAAACCATCGCCGCGCTGGTATCGCCGATTACCGGTGATATCGTTGCGCTGGAGCAGGTGCCTGATGAAGCCTTCGCCAGCAAAGCGGTCGGCGATGGTGTGGCGGTGAAACCGACCGACAAAACCGTCGTGGCTCCGGCTGCCGGTACTGTCGTGAAGATCTTCAACACCAACCACGCGTTCTGTCTGGAAACGGAAAATGGCGCGGAAATCGTCGTCCATATGGGCATCGATACCGTGGCGCTGAACGGCCAGGGCTTCAAACGTCTGGTTGAAGAAGGCGCGGAAGTGCAGGCTGGCCAGCCGATTCTGGAAATGGATCTGGACTTCCTGAATGCCAATGCCCGTTCCATGATCAGCCCGGTCGTGTGCAGCAACAGCGACGATTACAGTGCGCTGGTGATTCTGGCAACCGGTAAGGTTGTGGCAGGTCAGACGCCGCTGTATGAGATTAAAGGCAAGTAAGGCTCCTGAGTAGCGTTTATGCCTGAGCGGCGGGGGGAAACCTCCGCCGCTTTTTTTTCGCCCATCTGACCCCATAATCTTCTTCAGATACGTATTTTCAGTAACTAATAGTTGTCTCTACGCCCCGCTTGTAAGATCATGTGCCGTTATACGTTGTTTACGCTTTGAGGAACCCACGATGAGTGAGGCAGAAGCCCGCCCGACTAACTTTATTCGTCAGATCATCGATGAAGATCTGGCTACTGGTAAGCACACCACCGTTCATACTCGTTTCCCGCCGGAACCGAACGGTTATCTGCACATTGGCCATGCGAAGTCTATTTGCCTGAACTTTGGTATTGCTCAGGATTATCAAGGCCAATGCAACCTGCGTTTCGATGACACCAACCCGGTGAAAGAAGATATCGAATACGTGGAGTCGATTAAAAACGACGTGCAGTGGTTAGGTTTCCACTGGTCCGGGGATGTTTGCTACTCGTCTGATTATTTTGACCAGCTGCACCAGTATGCCGTTGAGCTGATTAACAAAGGCCTGGCCTATGTTGACGAACTGTCGGCGGATGAAATTCGCGAATACCGCGGTTCGCTGAAAGCGCCGGGTAAAAACAGCCCGTATCGCGATCGCAGCGTGGAGGAGAACCTGGCGCTGTTTGAAAAAATGCGTGCCGGTGGTTTTGAAGAGGGGAAGGCCTGCCTGCGTGCGAAAATCGATATGGCCTCGCCGTTTATCGTCATGCGCGATCCGGTACTGTACCGCATTAAATTTGCCGATCATCATCAGACCGGCAGCAAGTGGTGCATCTATCCGATGTACGACTTCACGCACTGCATTAGCGATGCGCTGGAAGGCATTACGCACTCCCTGTGTACCCTGGAGTTCCAGGACAACCGTCGCCTGTATGACTGGGTACTGGACAACATCAGCATCCCGGTTCACCCGCGTCAGTACGAATTCTCGCGTCTGAATCTCGAATATACCGTGATGTCCAAGCGTAAGCTGAACCAGCTGGTTACCGAGAAGCACGTAGAAGGCTGGGATGACCCGCGTATGCCGACCATTTCCGGTCTGCGTCGTCGCGGCTATACCGCCAGTTCTATTCGTGAGTTCTGCAAGCGCATTGGCGTGACCAAGCAGGACAACACCATTGAGATGGCGTCACTGGAATCCTGCATCCGCGAAGATCTCAACGAAAACGCTCCGCGCGCCATGGCCGTTATCGACCCGGTTAAGCTGGTCATCGAAAACTACCCGCAGGATGCAAGCGAGATGGTGACGATGCCGAATCATCCGAATAAACCGGAGATGGGCAGCCGTGAAGTTCCGTTCAGCGCGGAGATCTGGATCGACCGTGCCGACTTCCGTGAAGAAGCGAATAAGCAGTACAAGCGTCTGGTGCTGGGTAAAGAAGTTCGCCTGCGTAATGCCTACGTGATCAAGGCCGAGCGCGTAGAGAAGGATGAAGAGGGCACGATCACCACCATCTTCTGTACCTATGACGCCGATACGCTGAGCAAAGATCCTGCCGATGGTCGCAAGGTGAAGGGCGTTATCCATTGGGTCAGCGCGGCGCACGCTCTGCCGGTGGAAATCCGTCTGTACGATCGCCTGTTCAGCGTGCCGAATCCAGGGGCGGAAGAAGACTTCCTGACGGTGATGAACCCTGAATCGTTGGTGATCAAGCAGGGCTTCGCTGAGCCGAGCCTGGCCGCAGCGGAGGCCAGCAAAGCCTATCAGTTTGAGCGTGAAGGCTATTTCTGTCTCGATAGCCGCTATGCAACCGCAACGCATCTGGTGTTTAACCGCACCGTTGGTCTGCGTGATACCTGGGCTAAAGTCGGCGAGTAAATTTTTCGTCGCGGCCTGGCCGTCGTCTCTGTGTAAAAACGCCGCATGTAGCGGCGTTTTTTTTTATTTTGGAATCAGTGAATTAAGTTCGTTATTTTCGCGATGCGAATTAATCTTGTTTGCTGTTTGTCATATCTGCCAGACCTGCCACTCCTCCCGCCGGTACCTAAAACGGCTGTAAGCGCTTTCATTCGTTATTTTCTTTCGATTTAGTAATTACTTACGCGTAAAAAGTATGAGACCTGATATTGTTACAAAAAGAAATAGAATATGTGCGCTTTGTCATAATCTTAAGCTTTGATCGGCGAAAGAGATTGATAATTCGCGTCACGAAAAATAGTCTATCAGCAGTGGTTACGCGGCTTTTACCGCTCCACCTTTTTAGCAGTCTTATTTATTTTTTCGCGGCTTGCCTTTGGCTCCGCGTTTTTAAAACGTCAAAGAGGATATGCACATGCGTACGTTTAGTGGCAAACGTAGTACGCTGGCGCTGGCTATTGCCGCCGTCACCGCGATGTCGGGCTGGATCGTTGTTCCGCAGGCCAGCGCAGCAGGTTTTATTGATGATTCCACCTTAACCGGCGGCATTTACTACTGGCAGCGTGAGCGCGACCGGAAAGATGTGACCGACGGCGATAAATACAAAACCAACCTTTCCCATTCGACCTGGAACGCCAATCTGGATTTCCAGTCCGGCTATGCCGCTGATATGTTTGGTATTGACGTGGCTGCCTTCACCGCAATTGAAATGGCGGAAAGCAGCGAAAGCGGTCACCCGAACGAAATTGCCTTCTCCTCAAAAAATAAAGCCTACGACGAAGATTACTCTGGCGATAAGAGCGGGATCAGCCTGTATAAAGCTGCGGCGAAATTTAAATATGGCCCGGTATGGGCTCGCGGCGGTTATATCCAGCCAACCGGGCAAACGCTGCTGGCTCCGCACTGGAGCTTTATGCCGGGTACTTACCAGGGTGCTGAAGCCGGCGCCAATTTTGATTACGGCGATGCCGGCGCGCTGAGTTTCTCCTATATGTGGACGAACGAATACAAAGCGCCATGGCACATTGAGATGGATAAGTTCTACCAGAACGACAAGAAAACCAAAGTCGATTATCTGCACTCACTGGGTGCCAAATACGATTTTAAAAATGACCTCGTGCTGGAAGCGGCGTTTGGTCAGGCTGAAGGCTATATCGACCAGTATTTTGCCAAAGCCAGCTATAAATTTGATATTGCCGGAACGCCGTTAAATACCAGCTACCAGTTCTACGGCACCCGCGACAAAGTCAGTAACGGCGGTACGAACGATATCTACGACGGTACCGCCTGGCTGCAGGCGCTGACCTTTGGCTACAAGGTTGCTGATGTCCTCGATCTGCGTCTGGAAGGCACCTGGGTGAAAGCTGAAGGCCAGCAGGGCTACTTCCTGCAGCGTATGACTCCGACCTATGCTTCCTCCAACGGTCGTCTTGATATCTGGTGGGATAACCGCTCTGACTTCAACGCCAACGGTGAAAAAGCGGTGTTCTTCGGTGCGATGTATGACATGAAGAACTGGAATATGCCGGGCTGGGCGTTCGGCGCGTCATACGTGTACGCGTGGGATGCTAAACCGGGCAAAATGTCCACGCCGGACGCTTACTACAACCCGGACAAACGTCTGGAAGAGTCCGCCTATAGCCTCGATGCCATGTACACCGTCCAGGACGGCCGCGCGAAAGGGACATTGTTCAAACTGCACTTTACCCAATACGACAACCACTCCGATATCCCGAGCTGGAGCGGTGGCTATGGCAACATCTTCCAGGACGAGCGTGACGTGAAGTTCATGGTTATTGCCCCGTTCACTATTTTCTGATGCCGCAGCGGCAGGCGTAAACCTGCCGCAAGCCTGAGAGGTCGAATATGAAGAAGCTATTACTCATCGCGGTTATGGCATCGGGCCTGGTAGCCTGCACGCAGTCCCCCGCACCGAAGGAAGATACGAAGTTAAAAGATGCTTATAGCGCCTGTATCAATACGGCGGAAGGGAACCCGGACAAAGTGGAGGCCTGCCAGAGCGTGCTGGACGTGCTGAAAGAAGAGAAACAGCATCAAGCGTTTGCCAACCAGGAAAGCGTGCGCGTTCTGGATTACCAACAATGTATTCAGGCGACCCGTACCGGCAATGACCAGGCGGTGAAAGCACGTTGCGATCGCATCTGGAAGGAGATTCGCAGCAACAACACGCAGCCCTGATCGCAGGCGCCAGACATCGTCAATAAAAACGCCTGATGGTTAACATCAGGCGTTTTTCATGGCGCGCGATCCTGTTTACAGCGGCGCGACCGGAGCAGGGGACTGATCGTAACCGCCCCAGACGGACTGATCGAACTCAATCACCGATCCGGTCATTAACCCGGACTCATCGCTGGCGAGGAAGGCGACCGCGCGCGCAACCTCTTCCGGCTGAATCAGACGGCCAAAGGGCTGTGAGGCGGCGGCTTTTTCCAGCCAGTCATCCTGCGCACCGTGATAGGTCTTCATGATGCGGTCTTCACCTTCCGAGGCCATCCAGCCGATATTCAGCCCGTTTACGCGGATCCGGTTGCGTAACAGCGCGTAGGCGGTGTTGCGGGTTAACGTCGCGAGGGCGCCTTTTGATGAGCAATAGGCGGCAATAAACGGCTGGCCGGCCAATGATGACATGGAGCAGATATTGACGATGCTACCGGTAATGTTTTCCCGACGCATAATTTTGATCGTCTCCTGCATCAGAAAGAACGGGCCGCGTACATTGGTGGCGAAAATGCTGTCAAAGCGCTCCGGCGTGGTATCAAGAATCGATCCCCGGTCGGTCATTCCGCCTGCGTTGACCAACACATCCACCCGCTTGAATAACTCATCTGCTTTGGCGATCACCGCGCGACAATCGTCTACCGAAGAGAGATCGGCACGCACGAACGTCACCTGGGCTGCCGTACGGCTCATAATCTCGTCGGCGACGAGGCGTCCTTTTTCCTGGTTTCGACCACAGATGATGATGCCGCTGGCACCATTTTCGGCCAGCTGACGAGCGATAGCAGCACCCACACCCTGGGTGCCACCGGTGATAACGGCGACTTTGCCGGCGAAATTATTCATGGTTATGCCTCTTTATCTACGTGTTGTGTTGTGGTCAGAAGCCGACACGTTGCTGCTGGCGTCCGGTAAGATGTTCGGTGTAAGCCTGGTTCACGGATTCACGGGCGCTGACTTCCGGCACCCCGACATCCCACCAGGCATCCCCTGGTGTCCAGCTACAGGGATGAGTGGCGATAGAGATGACGGTCGTACGGTCATTTCCTTTCGCCCACTGAATGGCCGCTTCCAGCTCTGTCAGCGTATTAACCTTGCGGGCGCAGGCACCCATCGATTGCGCGTGAGCGACAAAATCAACATGAAAAGGCTCCTGCACCCGGCAATCTTTCAGCAGGTTATTAAACGATGCGCCGCCCTTGGCGTTTTGCAGGCGGTTGATCACCGCATATCCCCCGTTATCGCAGACGATCAGGATGAATTTATGCCCGGAGAGGACGCTGGAGTAGATATCCGAGTTCATCATCATGTAGGTGCCGTCGCCGATCATCACGATGACATCGCGATCGAGCCCCGCCATTGCGACCCCCCAGCCCGCGGAAAGCTCGTAACCCATGCAGGAGAAGCCGAACTCACAGTCGAAGGTACCCGGATTTTTCACCCGCCAGCCTTTGACCAGCTCGCCCGGCAGCCCGCCGGCGGCGCTGATGATGTAGTCTTCCGGCGCCGCCTGCGCATTGACGATACCCACGACCTGGGCGTAGGTCGGGTCACCTTCCGCCGGAGTCGGCTCCTGTTTTTCGGCGATCAGCGCATTCCACTTCACGAAAGCCTGACGTCCTCTCTCCAGCCACGCGGCGTCTGCCCGCCAGTTGCCCAGCGCCGCGTGTAAATCATTGAGCCCTTCGCGAGCGTCGCACACCAGCGGCAGCGACAGGTGCTTATGCGCGTCGAAACGCGCGGCGTTGAGGGTAATAAACTGCGCGTCATGGCTGAATACGGTCCATGAGCCGGTGACAAAATCCATCAGCCGGGTGCCGATAGCGAGGATCACATCGGCATTGGCCGCCAGCTCATTGGCGGAAGTGGAGCCGAGAATACCGATCGGGCCCATATGCAGCGGATGGTGATGAGTGAAAGTGCCTTTGCCGGCAATGGTTTCCACCACCGGGATCCCATGTTCTGTGGCGAAATTTTCCAGCGCGCTTTCTGCCTGCGAATAACGCACTCCGCCACCGGCGATAATCAACGGACGTTGCGCCCGCTGCAGCCGTTCAGCGGCGAGGGCCAGCTGTACCCGATCGGCCCGTGGGCGCGCCGTCAGATGCACCCGCGGCTGAAAGAAGGCGTCCGGATAGTCATACGCCATCTCCTGCACATCCTGGCAGATACCGATAAACGCCGGACCACAGTCGCCGGGATCGAGCATGGTGGCGACCGCCTGCGGCAGAGAGGAGAGGAGCTGCTCCGGGTAGGTAATGCGATCCCAGTAGCGGCTGACGGCTTTGAACGCATCGTTAACCGTTTGGGTTGGGTCGTTAAAGTGTTCCACCTGCTGCATCACCGGATCCGGACGACGGCGTGCGAAGCTATCGCCACAGATCATCAGCAGGGGTAAGCGGCTGGTATGGGCGACACCTGCCGCCGTCAACAGGTTAGTCGTCCCCGGTCCGATGGACGCGGTGACTACCATAATCTGCCGCCGAACCATCGCTTTAGCAAAACCGACGGCGGCAAAAGCCATGGACTGTTCATTCTGTCCACGCCAGGTCGGGAGGGTTTCCTGTGCGGCTTCCAGGGCTTCACCTAAGCAGGTGACGTTACCATGACCAAAAATGCCATAGACCCCCGGAAAGAGAGGAACCTGTTTCCCGTCCACCTCTGTAAACTGATTGCTCAGATAACGGACGATTGCCTGAGCCGCCGTACAACGAACAGTAGCCATGCTTTTACTCACTCTAAAAGGGGATGCCGTCTAAGGACATCCTGGTTACGGGTGACATCTTTTATTGCTTTATGTGCTTGGCTAGCAATAAAAGTTGCAAAAAAAGGCTGTGGTTACCCCTTCCCGGCAGACCGGGAGAGGGGGATATCTCATTCTCCATCAGTCGCGCTGGCGTTTACGTCCCATGCTCGCGTGCTGGGCTTGCTCAGTCAGCGTTTCTAGCCGTGGTTCTGCTTCCTCAGGCGAGAGCGCCGACGCTAATGCCATCGCAATGCTTTGCGCCAGGCACACCGGGGCCGCCAGCGACCGCGAGAAGCTGTACTCTTCTTCGGGGATGGTAAACAGAACCCGGGCATTTTTGGCCAACGGCGAAAGCGGGCTATCGGTCATGGCGATGACAGGGATCTGCCGGATAGCCGCTTCATCGGCGATGGCAATCACCTCTTTGGCGTAATGGCGAAAAGAGATGGCAAGCAGTACGTCGCCTTCACGCATATTGCTGGCTATCTGTTGGGCCAGCCCCCCGGAGGAGTCCAGCAGGCAAACCCGGCGATTCAGCATGGTCAGCAGATAGCGCATGAGCTGCGCTACCGGTTCCGAACGTAACTGACCGGCGATAAAAATCGTATCTGCCTCTTTTAACAACCGGGCGGTAACATCCAGGTCCCGCTCGCTGACATTGCTTAATAGCTCCTGCAGGGTGGCGATATCACGGATCACCAGGCTTTGCAGAAAACCCAGATTGCCCTGGTGCTGATTTTTTTTCAGGTCGTTTTCCAGCGCGGTAATCCGCTCATTATATCCCGGTGCCGCCGTCGCCAGCCGGGTCTGGAAGACGCTCTGCATCTGTTTAAATCCGCTGTAGCCGAACGCCTGGGCAAAACGGACCAGCACCGAAGGATGCATACCGCATTTCGCGGCTATGGCGTTAATCGACTCCAGCGCCACGGTATTGGGGTTTTGCGTAATGTAACGCGCGGCCTGTTGAAAGCGCTCCGACAGCTGGGGATAGCGGCGGGTGATTTCATTCACGATCTGCTCATAGTTGCGATGAGGGATCGTGTTATCCGGCAGCTGGTTGTGTTTTTTCTGACTCATTTGATGGTCTTCCTGGACAGTACACCGTTATGCCTGCACGTTACTGCAATAAAAATTGTGAGTAAAAGCTCATCTGCAATTATTTCTATCCGATCGTTCGGCTGCTGGGAAAAAACTTGGATGAAATTTGTGATTGCTATCGTAAAAATAAATTTTCATTTTTATTTATTTTGAAATAAACGTTGCGATTTCGTTTTTTATCTCACTGATTTTTATTGATTAAATACACATCCCCCTCGTTTGTTTTGTCATAAATCCCCTTATTGCAATTTTTGTTGCTTATAACCTATGTTTGCAATTAATGGTGATTTTAAGGCAGGAAAGCAGCCGGAGGCATGACGACAATGTACGACGATTATGGGCAGTTTATTGCGGGAGAGTGGCGTCGGGGGAGCGGTCCGCAATCGATCGCGGTATGCGATCCGGGCAATGGGCAGATTATCGGCCAGATTACGGCGGCGGCAGAAAGCGATACTCAGGATGCGCTGCTTAGTGCCGGGCAGGGACTGGCGCTTTGGCGAGAAACCCTTGCCTGGCAACGTGCCGATATCCTGCAGGCCGTGGCGCGAGAAATGGTGGCGATGGCGCCGGAGGCCGCGCTGACGATCTCCCGGGAAAGCGGTAAACCGTTGGCACAAGCGAAACGTGAGTGGGAGCTGTCGGTCGATCAGTTTGTCTGGTATGCCGAAGAGGCGCGGCGTATCTACGGTCGCATTATTGAAAGCCGCGTACCGGGCGGGCGTCTGGAGGTACACCATGAGCCGGTGGGGATCGTTGCCGCGTTCACCGCCTGGAATTTTCCGGTAGTGCTGGTGGCGCGTAAGCTGGCTCCTGCCCTGGCGGCCGGTTGTGCGGTGGTGCTGCGTCCCTCCAGCGAAGTTCCTGGTTCGGCGATGATGATTTTTGAGTGCTTACGCCGGGCGGGTCTGCCCGCCGGCGTGGCGAATCTGGTGATCGGGCCGACCTCTGCTACCTACGAGCCGCTGGTCAGTTCGCCGCTGGTGAAGAAGATCTCGCTCACCGGGTCGACCCGGCTGGGGCAGCAGATGATCCGCGACTCCGCCGCCACAATCAAACGCCTGAGTATGGAGTTGGGGGGGAACGCACCGGTGATCGTCTGGCCGGATGCCGACATCGATAAGGCGCTGGATCTCTCGGTAGCCACCAAATTTGCCAACAGCGGCCAGGTGTGTGTGACCTGCGATCGTTTCTATGTCCATGAGAGCTGCTATGCCGCGTTTGTCGACGGCTTTGCCGCGCGCGCCAGCAGACTGAAGGTCGGCTATGGTCTGGAGCCGGATACGCAAATGGGGCCGTTGATTCATCCCCGCCGTCTGGAGGAGATGGCAAGCATCGTTGAGGATGCCAGGCGTAAAGGCGGCCGGGTGGTGACCGGTGGACGGCGTATCGAGTGCAATGGCGGCTATTTCTTCGAACCGACGGTGATTGCCGACCTGCCGGATGAGGCGCGGGCGCTGGCCGAAGAAAACTTTGGCCCGATTGCCGCCATCACCTCTTTTGGCGATGACGATGATCTGTGGGCGCGGGTCAACAATAGCGGCTTTGCGCTTTCCGCCTATGCCTTCACTCGTGACCCAGCCAGGATGCGTGAAACCGTCGCCCGTTTCGAATCCGGTATGGTGGGGATCAACAGCTATGCGCTGGCGGCGGCTGAAGCGCCGTTTGGCGGGATTAAAGCCAGTGGCATGGGGCGGGAAGGGGGAAGCGAAGGTCTCCTCGACTATATGAATGTCAAGCTGGCACAAATTGTGGTGTAAGGAGCAGTGATGAAAACGAATAACATCAAAGCCTGCTGGGCGGCGGGGATACCGGTGCTGAACGGGTGGCTGAGTATCGCCAGCGCTTTCAGTGCCGAAATCATGGCGGAGCAGGGTTACGACGCGCTGACGATCGATCTGCAGCACGGTTTTGTCGGGTATGACGATGCCAGGCCGATGCTGCAGGCAATGCGCGCCAGCGGCGTGGCGCCGATGGTACGCGTGCCGTGGCTGGATCCAGGGATGATTATGAAGGCGCTGGACGCCGGCGCCTGGGGGATCATCTGCCCGATGATTAACACCGCGGAGCAGGCGCGCGAGCTGGTCTCCTGCGTACGCTACCCGCCTGCCGGCAGCCGCAGCTTTGGCCCAACGCGCGTGACGTTTTCCGCCGGCCAGGATTACGGCCAGCATGCCGATGAGCAGGTCGTCTGCTTCGCCATGATTGAGACCGCAGAAGCCGTACGCAATCTTGACGCGATTCTCGATACCCCCGGTCTGGATGGCGTTTACATCGGCCCGGCCGATTTAACCCTCGGTCTGACCGGACGTCGATACCGCACCGGCTTCGATCGTGAAGAACCGGAGATCGTCGCGGCAATCCAGCAAATTCTCGCGGCGGCCCACCGCGCCGGGAAGCGCGCCGGTTTGCATAACGGCACGCCAGAGTACGCGGCGAAGGCCGTCAGCTGGGGATTCGATCTGGTCACCGTCTCTAATGATGTCCAGCTGCTGCGTTCCGCGGCCGCCGCCAGCGTTCAACGCTTTCACCAGCTGCAGGGGAACACCTCGCCGGCCGGGAGCGTTTCGCCGAAGGGAGGTTACTGATGCCGCATGTTCTGGTGGCCGGGAAAATTCATCCCGCAGGAATTGAGCTGTTGCGTAGTGCGCCGGGATTTACCGTCGAACTGATTTCGCCGGTGAGCGTCGACAGCTATGCGCCGTTTTTGCCGCAGGCCGATGCCTTATTGATCCGTACCCAGCCGCTGACCGCCGTAGAGATTGCGAGCGCCCGGCAGTTGAAGATCGTCTCACGTCACGGCGTAGGTTATGACTCGGTCGATATCGCAGCGCTGAGCGCCCGGCACATTCCGCTGGCGGTGGTGGGCGATGTGAATTCGCGTTCGGTGGCGGAGCATACCCTCGCGCTGCTGCTCGCGTTGGCGAAGCGGGTCTGTTACTTCGACCAGGCGATTCGTGCAGGAGACTGGAACAGTCGGAACACCTTTTCTGCCGTCGAACTGGCGGAGAGAACGCTGTTTATCCTCGGATTCGGCCGTATTGGCAGGGAGGTTGCCCGACTGGCGCAGGCTTTTCGCATGAAGGTGGTGGCCTGGGATCCTTATGTGGCCGACAGCGCGTTTGCCGATCTCGGCGTTGCCCGGGTTCGGGATATCGACGCCGGACTGCAGCAGGCGGATGCCGTCACTATTCATCTGCCGCGGGTGGGCGATCGGCCGCTGATCGGCCGGGCGGAACTGGCGCTGCTCAAACCCGGGGCATTGATTATTAATACCGCCCGGGGGGGAATTATTGATGAGGACGCGCTGGCCGGCGCGCTGGCCGCTAATCATCTCGGCGGGGCGGCGCTGGATGTTCTGGAATGCGAACCGGCGGATCTGGCCTCCGCGCTGCTGGAACAAAAAGAACGCCTGATCCTGACGCCGCACAGCGCCGGGTTGACCGGCGAAGCGGCGATGCGCATGTCGGTGTCGGCGGCGCAGAATATTATCGATTATTTCAACGAATGCCTGGAACCGTCGCTGGTCGTCAACCCTGAAGTGCTGGCGATCAATGCGGTGATGAACCCATTACCTTGAAGCCTGAAGATCCTGTGGAGAATACCATGATAAACGTTGCAGTCCTTGGCGCCGGGCGTATCGGCCATGTCCATGCGGCTAATGTAGCCGGTCATTGCGATGCCGTGCTGGCGGTGGTTGCCGATCCCTTTATTGAGAATGCGCAGAAACTGACGGCGGCATATGGCGGAAGAGCGATAAGCGATCCGCTGGAGGCTATCGCCGACCCGACCATCGACGCGGTGGTGATCGGGACGCCGACGGATACCCACGTGAGCCTGATGCTGGCGGCAGCCCAGGCTGGGAAGGCGGTGTTATGTGAAAAGCCGGTCGATCTGGATATTCAAAAAGCGCGTGAAGCCCAGCGGGTGCTTGGAGAACGCGCCTCCCGGGTGATGTTGGGGTTTAACCGCCGTTTTGACCCGGGTTTTAGCGAAATTCACCAGCGTCTGCGGGCGGGAGAGATTGGCGAGCTACATCAGCTGCTGATTACCAGCCGCGATCCTGGCCTGGCCCCGATGAACTACCTCAAACATTCCGGGGGCATATTTCGCGATATGGCGATCCATGATTTCGATCTTGCGCGCTGGATCCTTGGCGAGGAGCCGGTGGAAGTCTTTGCCAGCGGTAGCCGGCTGTTTGCGCCCGAACTGGAGGCGTTGGGCGACTACGATACCGTGATGGTGCAGCTGCGTACCGCTTCCGGCAAGCAGTGTCAGATTAACTGCAGCCGACAGGCGGTATATGGCTACGACCAGAGGATTGAAGCCTTTGGCGCCGGCGGCATGTTGCTTAACGACAATCAGCGTGAGACCAGCGTACGCCGCTACGGCGCACAAGAGACGGAAGTTCGTGGCCCGCTGCTTAATTTCTTTATGCAACGCTATACCGACGCCTATCGTCTGGAGATGGCGGCATTTATCCGTGCGGTAAAACAAGGGGGAGATGTACCGGTGAATATTCACGATGGCTGTGCGGCATTAGCACTGGCAGACGCTGCACAATTATCGGCGGATACCCGGCAGGTCGTACAATTGAATTAACAGTTTTCTACAAAATATATCTGGATGAGTTGATGCCGCTGGCTATTTCCCCATGGTGGGACGGTGAACGCTTTGCTGAATATAGCCATTCAACGTAACCTGCCGGAAATTTTATTTATATTTTCGGCACACATTTAAAGCTAATCATTTATCTGGAAGATGAACATGAAAAAAATAACCTTACTGTGCCTTGCCTCGTTATTAGCCAGTCCTGCCGCCATGGCTCTTCAGGTTGGCGTAACGATGGCGCAAATGGATGATGTTTTCCTTTCACGGCTGCGCGGTTATATTGCCGAACGGGCAAAAACCTATCCCGATATGAAGGTGCAATTTGAAGATGCTCAGGGGGCGGTCGATAAATCGCTTGGCCAGGTGCAAAGTTTTATTAATGCGAAAGTCGACGTCATTATCGTTAATCCGGTCGATACTCAGGGGACAAAGAATATTACCGATGCGGCTCGCGCCGCGAAAATCCCGCTCATCTATCTCAACCGTATGCCCTCTGATTCGAAAATGGGCGATGGCGTAAGCTATATCGGCAGCGACGAGATCGAAGCCGGACGCATGCAGATGCAGTATCTCGCTGACATGGTGAAGGATCGCAAAAGCGTCAACGTCGCGATTATGAAAGGGCTGTTAAACAATGATGCTACCCGTTTCAGAACCCAGGGGGCGAAAGAGGTGATTGCTAAACACCCGAATATGCATGTGGTGCTCGAGGATACCGCGAAATGGATGCGCGAAGATGGTATGAATCTGATGAATAACTGGATACTTACCGGCGAGAAAATCGATATTCTTTCTGCTAACGCTGATGAAATGGCCATCGGCGCGGCGATGGCCATTAAAAGTAATGGCATGAAGGTGGGTAAAGATATTCTGGTGGGTGGGACCGATGGCGGAAATAATGGCCTGCAGGCCATGAAAACCGGCATGATGACCGTTACCGTATTTCAGGATGCCAAAGCCCAGGCTTTCGGGGCCGTCGATATGGCTGAGAAAATATCGAAAGGGGAAAAGGTAAAAGATATTGAATTTATCCCCTTCCAGTTAATTACCCCAGAAAATTATCAAAAATTCATGAACCATTAATAATGGATTTTCCGACGGTCAATGAGTGCACTGGTGATATTCACAAGTGCACATTTTATGACGGAGTTTTTATGCTTACGATGAAAGGTCCAGGCGTTTTTCTTGCGCAGTTTGCCCGCGATGAAGCGCCTTTTCATTCTCTGAACGCGATCGCCGGTTGGGCGGCGGAAAAAGGGTTTAAAGGGGTGGAGATTCCCAGCTGGGATGCGCGCCTGATTAACCTTGAGCGCGCGGCGGAGAGCCAGACCTATGCCGATGAAGTGTTGGGCATCCTCGATGAACACGGGCTGGCGTTGACCGACCTCGCCAGCCACCTGCAGGGACAGCTGGTGGCGCTGCATCCGGCCTTCGATCTGCCTGCCGATAGCTTTGCCCCGGCGGCGCTGCGCAATAATCCCCGGGAGCGCCAGCAGTGGGCAAGCGAGCAGCTGCTGCTGGCGGCAAAAGCTTCACGGCGGCTGGGCCTGACGAAGCATGTCACCTTTTCCGGTACCCTGCTGTGGCCCTATCTCTACCCCTATCCGCAGTGGCCGGAAGGGTTGATTGAAGAGGGGTTTACCGAGCTGGCCCGCCGCTGGACGCCGATCCTCAATGCCTTTGACCAACAAGGCATCGATCTGTGCTACGAAATTCATCCCACCGAAGACCTTCATGATGGGCTGACCTTTGAGCGCTTTCTGGAAAAAACCGGCAACCACCCGCGCTGCAACATCATGTACGACCCGAGCCATCTGATCTTGCAGGGAATGGATTACCTGACCTACATCGACCATTACCACGAGCGCATTAAAGCATTTCACGTTAAGGATGCCGAGTTTCGCCCGGACGGCAAAACCGGCGCCTACGGCGGTTATCAGCCGTGGAGTCGCCGGGCGGGACGCTTTCGTTCACCGGGAGACGGGCAGATCGACTTCGGGGCGATCTTTTCAAAACTGACCGGTTATGACTTTGACGGCTGGGCGGTTCTGGAATGGGAGTGCTGTTTTAAGAATCCGGAAGATGGCGCCCGGGAAGGGGCGCAGTTTATCGCGGAACACATCATCAAGGTGACCGATCAATCCTTTGATGATTTCTGTAAATCCTATGCCGATCGTTCGGTAAACCGAAGCATTCTCGGACTATAAGAGGGCAAAATGAGCAGACAAACTTTGCAGGGACGGCGTATTCGCTTAGGAATGGTGGGCGGCGGAGAGGGGGCTTATATCGGCGGAATTCATCGCTTTGCCGCCCGGCTTGACGATCGCTACGAGCTGGTGGCCGGCGCATTTGACGTCGATGCGGAAAGGGGACGGGCGTTTGCTCTCGACAATTTGATCGCCGAGGATCGTGCCTATACCGACTATCAGAGCATGGTTGCCGCCGAAGCGGCCCGCGAGGATGGTGTCGATATCATCGCTATCTGTACGCCGAATTTTACCCATTTCCCGATAGCCCGCGCCTGCCTTGAAGCGGGGATAGATGTCATTTGCGAAAAGCCGCTCACCACCACCCTGGCGGAAGCGGAGGCGCTGCAGGAGATCGTGGCGCGAACCGGGCGCTTCCTCGGCGTGACCTATACCTATTCGGGTTACCCGATGGTTGTGGAGGCGCGTGCGCGGATCGCGGCAGGGCTGCTCGGCAAGGTACGTACTGTACAGGTGGAATATCCGCTGGAGTGGATGGCCACCGGCGTGGAACTGAAGAATAATCAGCAGGCGGCCTGGCGGGTCGATCCGCTGAAAAACGGCCGCGGCGGATCGATTGGCGATATCGGTACCCACGCCTATCATCTGGCGGGCTATGTCACAGGGTTGAAGGCGCAGAGCGTGCTGGCTGACTTAGCCACTTTCGTTGAAGGCCGTGCTCTGGATGATAATGCCCATGTGCTGATCCGCTATGAAGGCGGCGCGCGTGGAATGCTGTGGTCTTCGCAGGTGGCGATCGGCTGCGCCAACGCGCTGCGTCTGCGGGTATTTGGCGAAAAAGGCAGTTTGATCTGGTCCCAGGAGCAGCCCAACGAACTGGTTTTCACTCCGTTAGAAGGGGTGACGCAAATCATTAAGCGCGGGCGCGCGGATCTGGATGCGCTCACGCAAGCGCGTACCCGCACGCCGCCGGGCCATCCTGAAGGCTATATCGAGGCGTTCAGCAACCTCTACAGCGGCTTCGCCGCAGCCTTGCATAGTCGTGAGGCGCAGCAGGCGCTCAGCCTGACGGGGGCCGCGGTACCGCAGGTGTATGATGGTCTTAAAGGCGTGGCGTTTGTCGAGGCGGTTGTCGACAGCCATGAGCAGGGGTCGCTGTGGGTCACGCCAGCATACCGCTGAGGCGATGTGGATGCGCACTCTTCACCGACTGCGCATCTTCCTTTCAGGTATACATATTGAACCGGGTGATGATGTTGATCCGTGAATAGGGTTTGAGCGAGTCGCCCTCAGGGATAAAACCGTGGAAGGCCAGCAAAGAGCGGAATGCGGTCTGCGCATCCAGCTGCAGATTGTGTTCTATCAGCGCATCGATTTTCCCCGCCTGCATCAGTGCCCGGTTTTCCCGGTCAAAATCATGGCCGATAAAGGTCTTTATGCGTCGGTTTCTCTCGGCGAAGGCGCGGATAATCCCCGCGTTACCGCCGCCGACGGTATAGACCGCTTCGGTATGCGGATGAGCATCAAGGTACTGGCACAGACAGGCGTACATCTGATGGTCAATGCCCAGTCCGCCGGCGACGACATTGATGCTGTTGCGCGGGGCAAACTGTTCAATTCCCGAGATAAATCCGGCAATACGCTCCCGCTCTCCGATGAAATCATTGCTGCCGGTGACGGCGGCGATTTGAGTGCTGTCGGCGCCCAGCCACTTTGACATCAAAAATGCCGCGGCTTTGCCCGCATCAACATTATCCATGCCGATGTAGCGCAGACGGGCGCTGGACGGAATGTCGGTGACGATGGTGACAACCGGCACGCGGCGTTTGAGCAAAGCGTCGATGGTGGAAACCAGCGAGGGGGAGTTCATGGCCTTTAAAATCACGCCGTGGCTGCTGAGCGCGCATTTTTTCAGCAGCGCGTTCATCTCTCGCTCGCTGATGTCCTCGTAACAGTGGAAGCGGAGCTGAATGCGAAAGGGGTTAAAGCTGGCTAACTGGCTGCTGAGCGCCTCCCTGACCAGCTCGCTAAAGCGTTCAGGGGTATGCATGATGACATCGAAATAGATCGTTCTTCCCTGGGCGAGCCCGGACTTTTGCAGCAGTTCCAGATCGGCCAGAGCCTGCTGAATGCGATGCAGCGTTTGCGGGTGTACCTGCCCCCGATGATGTAGCGCCCGGTCGATCGTGGCGAGACTCAGTCCTGACTGAGCGGCTATCTGCTTTTGGGTAAATTTTGCCATCGATCACATGAGGTTTTTATGAGGTGTTTTTGAGGTTCTTGATGTGGAGTCTAGCTGCTAAGTTATTTCTTAACAACGTTCGTTTTCGAGACGTTGAACAAAAAAATAACCGCCGTCTGGCACCCTTACCCCGTGGAGCTACTCATGACATCGCAATATTTTGTCCGACCCGATCGGGCCTCAGTTGAGGATTTCAACATCTTCTGTCAGCAGCAGGTGAACAAACAAGACTATCCGCTGGTCAGCGAAGTCGCTGAGGAAGTTCTGATTTACGACCATGACGTGTTAGCGCAGGCCGCGGCGACCAATAAACATGCGGTATTAAGCGAGCTACATCAGGGGCTCTCTTACGGTCCCGGCGTGCTGGTGGTACGCGGGCTTTATCAGGATATGGATGTCATCGACCGCGCTTCGGCGGTGTTTGAAACCATCATGGCCGATGAGTCTCGCACCCGGGTTCAGGCTGACCACTTTTCTCGCGCGGGGAACAATGGCCGGATCTGGAATGCGTTACAAAAGCTGGCGGAGCGTAGCCCGCAGACCTTCTGCGACTACTATGCTAATGAAATGCTTGGGTTAATTTGTCAGGCGTGGTTGGGACCTGCGTGGCGAATGACCGCTCAGGTTAACCAGGTACGCCCTGGCGGCGAAGCGCAGCAGCCCCATCGCGATTATCATCTCGGCTTTCAGCAGGGCGAGTTTGTTGCCGAGTTTCCCATCCCTGCGCAGATTCTGTCGCAGTATTTGACGTTACAAGGGGCGGTTGCGCACAGCGATATGCCGCTGGCGTCAGGGCCTACGCGCCTGCTGCCGTTTTCGCATCAGTATGAGCTCGGCTATATGGCCTACCGCCAGCCGGAGTTCGTCGACTACTTTAACCAGCACTATGTTCAGTTGCCGTTGCAAAAAGGCGACGGGCTGTTTTTTAACCCGGCGTTGTTTCATGCCGCCGGGAACAACACGACGACTGATCATGTTCGCACCGCTAATCTTTTGCAGATCTCCTCGGCGTTCGGCGTCCCGATGGAAGATGTGAACCATGAGCTGGTGTTGAAAAAAATCTATCCCCAGCTTCAGGACGGACAATATCGCGCGGGCGATTTTCAGGCGCTAATTGCCGTGGCTGCCCGGGGCTACTCATTCCCCACCAATCTTGATACCGACCCGCCATTAGGTGGAATGGTCCCGAAAACCCAACAGACTCTGGTGCGGGAAGCGCTGGCAAACCGGTGGGATGAGGAACAGTTTACTCGTGCTCTCGACGAGCATACCGCGCGCAGAAAAGGGTAGGCGTTTGCACATAAAAAAAGCCAACCGTCAGGTTGGCTTTTTGCGGTCCGCGCGGTGGGAAATTACTTTTCCAGCGCGTCGTGTGCATGTTCATCTTCGCGGCAGTCGCCTTCCGCACAGTGGCCGTAAAGATACAGGCTGTGGTTGGTCAGACGGATGCCATGGCGGTGGGCGATTTCACGCTGACGCGCTTCGATAGACTCATCGCTGAATTCGATCACTTTGCCACAATCGAGGCAAATAAGGTGATCGTGATGGTGCTGCTGGGTCAGTTCGAAAACAGATTTACCGCCTTCGAAGTTGTGACGAGTCACAATGCCAGCATCATCAAACTGGTTCAGCACGCGATAAACAGTAGCGAGACCAATTTCTTCACCCATGTCGATCAGGCGCTTGTATAAATCTTCCGCACTGACGTGATGGTTATCCGGTTCCTGCAGGACTTCCAGGATCTTTAATCGTGGAAGTGTGACTTTCAGGCCAGCCTTCTTTAATGCGGTATTGTTGTCAGTCATGCGGAATCTGTCCTGTTGCTAAACGATCTACTTCCATCAGCGGAAGTAATACAGAGAATCACCCGATGCAATGCGTCTCATTATAGAACTGCCATCGTTAAATGAAAACTGCAAGTATCGGGCCTTGTATGCTGTCAAAAACGAGGTCCCAGCTACAAACTGCGTCACCTGACCTCGTTAAATCAGAGGACATTGTACAGATATGTGATTAAAAGTTAAAAACTTGTAGCTATTAGTTTGATTGCTTCTATCTATTAATGCGGCGAAATTTAACGGTAACGCCGCACAATCATCAGGCGTTTTTGATTTCTTCGAGATGCAGCTCTTCAGAGACCTGCTTAACCCACTTAGTCACGCGTTCGTTGGTCAGCTCCGGCTGGCGGTCTTCATCGATAGCCAGACCGACGAAGTGATCGTCATCCGCCAGGCCTTTAGAAGCTTCAAAATGATAGCCCGCAGTCGGCCAGTGGCCAACGATGGTGGCGCCGCGCGGTTCAATGATGTCGCGGATGGTGCCCAGCGCGTCACAGAAGTATTCCGCGTAGTCTTCCTGATCGCCGCAGCCAAACAGCGCAACCAGTTTACCGTTAAAGTCGACCTCTTCCAGCGTCGGGAAAAAGTCATCCCAGTCGCACTGAGCTTCACCGTAGTACCAGGTCGGAATGCCGAGCAGCAGGATGTCGTAGGCTTCCAGATCTTCTTTGCTGCTCTTGGCAATGTCGTGAACATCAGCAACATCTTTACCAAGCTGCTTCTGAATCATTTTTGCAATATTCTCGGTGTTGCCCGTGTCGCTGCCAAAAAAGATGCCGATGATTGCCATGAGTAAAATAACCTCTTGAAACTTAATGATGTGGTAGTGGCGTAATGCCCGCAGATAACGGCAATCATAGCAGAACAGGAGAGGGCGCGGAAACAGCAATCACGCCCGACTGCACACTCTGCTACATGAAAGTGTTTTTTTGAGGATTTTCAGGCTTTATCCCGGCTGTGCAGGGTTGCCAGCTGGTTCATCAGCATCTCTTCGATCAAATCGCTGCGGTTCATATTGCGAGCTTCCGCCAGTTCGTTGAGCGCATCAACCGCTTCAGCGTTGAGTTTTAACTCCACACGCTTCAGGCCGCGAACTTTATCGCGTTTGAGCTGATTGCGTTTATTTATGCGCAGTTGTTCATCGCGCGAAAGCGGATTGGTCTTTGGTCTACCCGGGCGACGCTCGGTTGCGAACAAATCTAATGTCGTACGGTCCGTTTGTTCTTTTGCCATGATTCAGAGTGACTTCGGGGAAACAAGTTGCCGGGCTATAGCCGACACAGATAGCGCGCCATAATACATCAGGCGAACCGCTGCGCCAACGACCGCGGGCATTCTGCAGCGCGGTCGGGCAGTTTTTAGCCAGTTAAGCCTGCAAAGCGGTCAGATAGCGACGAATGGCGCGCAGGACGGCTTCCGGTTTCTCCGCATGTACCCAGTGGCCGGCGCCGGCGATGACGTGCGCCCGCGCCTGTGGGAACTGGGCGAGCAGGGTATCGCGATAGTCATCGGTGACGTAGGGGGAGTTGCCTCCCGGGATGAACAGGGTTGGATGAGGCCAGGCAGGAACCGTTTGCCAGCCCACGATGTGCGGATATTGATCCCATAACACCGGCACGTTGAAGCGCCACTGGCCATCAACGAAGGATTTCAGCAGAAACTGAATCACGCCTTCTTCCTGTAGATGTTCGCGCATCACCGTGGCCGCCTGCTGACGGGACGCGGCGCCGGCGTCGGTGACGGCATTGATGGCGTTGAAAATTTCATCATGACGGCGCACGTGATAGTCCACCGGAGCAATATCAATGGCGACCAGGCCTGCGATGCGCTCCGGCGCCAGCGCGGTGAGCGCCATGACCGCTTTTCCGCCCATCGAATGACCAATAAAGGTGGCTTTCTCTATCTGCCGATCGTCAAGAGTATCGAGCAGATCCTGCGCCATCGCCGCGTAGGTCATCTCCGGCGAACGGGGAGAAAGACCGTGGTTACGCATATCAACCTGCAAAATATCGTAGTCGTTCACCAGGTCGCGGGCGAGGATGCCCAGGTTGTCGAGACTGCCAAACAGACCGTGGACCAGGACAACCGGGGAATTATTGTGCGGATTTTGTGCAGATTGCGTGCGGCTATTTAATTTCATGGCAAAGTTCTTTTTTTCGCTTCGTCGGGTTAGGGTATTATGTTGGACATTCTGCCATCCGGCTGCAAGACCCAGAGCTATCTGAGTTTTACCGCCATCCTGGTTTGACGCTATCCGCGGTCAGGATTTGTCCTTATAATCCTGACAACTTGTATTCAGAATAAGATATCGCACTGGATTAAGATGAAAACAATTGAAGTTGATGATGATCTCTATCGCTATATTGCCAGCCACACCCAGCATATTGGCGAGAGTGCATCCGACATTTTACGGCGCATGCTGAAATTTTCCGCCGTTTCCCAGACTGCCGCACCGGCTGTAAAAACCGCGCCGGCGCCGGCAGCGACGCCTGCCGTCGAAGCGAAGCCCGTGAATCCGGCGAAAGATAAAGTCCGCGCGATGCGCGAGCTGCTGTTATCTGATGAATACGCCGAACAAAAACGCGCGGTGAACCGCTTCATGCTGGTCCTGACCACGCTGTACTCCTTAGATAACAAAGCGTTTGCTGAGGCCACCGAGTCTCTGCACGGGCGCACCCGCGTTTACTTTGCCGAAGATTCGCGGATCCTGCTAAAAAGTGGTAACCAGACCAAACCCAAACAGGTTCCTGGTACACCGTGGTGGGTTATCACCAATACGAATACCGGTCGTAAGTGCAGCATGATCGAACACATCATGCAGTCGATGCAGTTCCCAGCGGAATTAATTGAGAAGGTCTGCGGCACGATCTAGTTTTATTCACCTTGCATCAGAAGGATCAGGCAATGGCAATCGATAAGCGTGCGGGTCAGCCTGCACAACAGAGTGATTTGATTAACGTCGCTCAGCTGACCGCGCAGTACTACGTACTGAAGCCGGAAGCGGGCAACGCGGAGCATGCGGTGAAGTTTGGCACCTCTGGCCATCGTGGCAGCGCAGGGCGCCATAACTTCAATGAGCAGCATATTCTGGCGATCGCTCAGGCGATTGCGGAAGACCGCGCGAAGAACGGGATTACCGGTCCCTGCTACGTGGGTAAAGATACCCACGCGCTCTCCGAACCGGCCTTTATTTCGGTTCTGGAAGTGCTGGCAGCCAACGGCGTTGATGTTATCGTGCAGGAAAACAACGGTTTCACCCCGACGCCGGCCATTTCCAATGCCATCCTGGTGCACAACAAAAAAGGCGGTCCGCTGGCGGACGGCATCGTGATTACGCCGTCGCATAACCCGCCGGAAGATGGCGGTATCAAGTACAATCCGCCGAACGGCGGCCCGGCGGATACCAACGTCACCAAAGTGGTCGAGAATCGCGCTAACGAACTGCTGGCCTCGGGTCTGCAGGGCGTCAGGCGCCTCTCCCTCGACGCGGCACTGGCATCCGGTCATGTCAAAGAGCAGGATCTGGTGCAGCCGTTTATCGAAGGACTGGCGGATATCGTCGACATGGCGGCGATTCAGAAAGCCGGCCTGAAGCTCGGTGTCGATCCGTTAGGGGGTTCCGGTATCGAATACTGGAAACGCATCGCCGAGTACTACAAACTCGATCTGACTATCGTCAACGATCACGTCGATCAAACCTTCCGCTTTATGCACCTTGATAAAGACGGCGCCATTCGCATGGACTGCTCTTCGGAGTGCGCGATGGCAGGGCTGCTGGCGCTGCGCGATAAGTTCGATCTGGCGTTCGCTAACGATCCGGATTATGACCGTCACGGCATCGTCACGCCGGCAGGTCTGATGAACCCGAACCACTATCTGGCGGTGGCGATTAACTACCTGTTCCGGCATCGTCCGCAGTGGGGCCAGGATGTCGCCGTCGGTAAGACGCTGGTCTCCTCGGCGATGATCGATCGCGTGGTGAACGACCTCGGCCGTAAGCTGGTGGAAGTGCCGGTGGGCTTTAAATGGTTTGTTGACGGTCTGTTCGACGGCAGCTTCGGCTTCGGCGGCGAAGAGAGCGCGGGCGCCTCGTTCCTGCGTTTTGACGGTACCCCGTGGTCGACCGACAAAGACGGGATCATCATGTGCCTGCTGGCGGCAGAAATCACCGCCGTCACCGGTAAAAACCCGCAGGAGCACTACGACGAGCTGGCCGCCCGCTTCGGCGCGCCGAGCTATAACCGTCTGCAGGCTTCGGCCACTTCCGCACAGAAAGCGGCGCTGTCGAAGCTGTCGCCGGAAATGGTCAGCGCCAGTCAGCTGGCCGGCGACCCGATCACCGCACGTCTGACCGCCGCGCCGGGCAACGGCGCATCGATTGGCGGTCTGAAAGTGATGACCGACAACGGCTGGTTCGCCGCACGTCCGTCAGGTACGGAAGACGCTTACAAGATCTACTGCGAGAGTTTCCTCGGTGAAGCACATCGTAAGCAGATCGAGAAAGAAGCGGTGGAAATCGTCAGCGAAGTGCTGAAAAACGCCTGAGTCAGGTGAAACGAACAGGCATTCTCAGGGGATTGTCGCCCTTTTAAAGGGCGGTTGATCCGCGGAGTGACGTAGAAGGGTTCCATGGTCATCATGGGACCCTTTTTTATGGCGCCATTCCGCCGTTCGCAGAGGTTTTCCTGCTTTATCGGTGGAGCCCGCAGGATGGCGACAGGAATCGCGCTACGGCATAAACCGATAGCCGATCCCCGTTTCGGTCAGTAAATGCTGCGGGCGCGCCGGATCGACCTCCAGCTTTTGCCGCAGATGCCCCATGTAAATGCGTAAATAATGGCTGTGTTCCACCGCATTTGGCCCCCACACCTGATTGAGCAACTGGCGCTGGGTGAGGACCTTGCCGGGATTATTTAACAGCACCACCAGCAGACGAAATTCAATCGGCGTCAGGTGGAGCTCTTCGTCACCGCGTACGATGCGGCGGGCGGGAATATCGACTTCAATATCGGCGAAGCGCACCAGCGGCTCGTCGGCTTGCGCGCCGGCATGTCGGCGCATCGCAACTCTCAAGCGCGCCTGCAGCTCGCCAATGCCAAAGGGCTTACTGAGATAGTCATCGGCGCCGGCGTCCAGCGCGGCAATTTTATCGTGCTCCTCGGTACGGGCCGACAGCACGATAATTGGCATCTGACTCCACTGCCGCACGTCGCGAATAAACTCATTGCCGTCGCCATCGGGTAGTCCGAGATCGAGGATGACTACATCAGGTTTGCGGGTTGCAGCCTCAATAAGGCCCCGTTGCAGGGTATCGGCTTCAAATACGCGCATACCGTCGGCTTCCAGCGCGGTGCGCAGAAAGCGACGGATAGCATGTTCATCTTCAATAATCAGTACGTTTATCACCCGTTATTCCCGTTCAGACAGATAGAACCCTCTCCTTCAGAAGCGCCCGGAACGCGGCTAACGCCTTGCTCAGGATACTCTCGCTGGCGGTAGTCCGGGCAGGCGCGCAGCAGCGCCTCGCGGGCATTCGGCCGGGGCAGCGTTATGCCGCTCCGGTCCATTCATCCAGTTCCGGGGCCGTTTCCCTGGGGAGTGTAACACGGAAGCAGGCACCGCCCTCTGGTCGCGTATGAGCGCTAATCGTACCGCCGTGCACTTCAACAATCGCACGACAGATGGCCAGACCCAACCCGACGCCAGGGATCGCCGACTCTTTATGTCCGCGGGAGAACTTATCAAAGATAGCCTGTTCCTGACCCGTTGGGATCCCGGGACCATTATCCCACACCTCTAAGCGCAGCTGCTGCTCATCATCCTGCGCCGTAATGCCGATCTGCGCCTTCGAGCCGGCATATTTCAACGCATTCTCCAGCAGGTTAATCAGCACCCGTTCAAACAGCGGGCCGTCGACATGAACCAGCAGCAGCGGATCGGGCAGCGCCAGCTGAATATGCTGCCCGCCGAGCCCCGGTTCCAGCATCCGCAGGGCGCTGCCGATCACCTCTTCGAGTGTCAGCCACTCTTTATGTAAGTTAAATCCGCCGGACTGAATGCGTGCCATATCCAGCAGATTATTGACCAGCCGGGTCGTATTCAGCACGTGTTGACGAATTTCATTGGCCTGCGGAGCATGTTTCGAGCCTTCGCTGGCGAGGTCGAGCGTCAGAATTTCCGCCTGCCCGAAGAGAACGGTCAACGGCGTGCGCAAATCATGGGAGAGTGCCGCCAGCAGCGAGTTGCGCAGGCTCTCCCGCTCACTGTTGAGTCGGGCCTGCTCTTCGCTGGCGGTGAGCGTCAGCCGCTCCAGCGCGCTGGCGACCAGTAGCGTAAAGGTTTCCAGCAGGCGCTGCTGCTCAGGAATCATCAGCTGACGCAGGTTTTCGGGTTCCACTACCAGCAGTCCCCAGGTCCGGGCGGCGCTTTTCAGCGGTAAGATTTGATAGGGGACGCCGGGCAGCGTATCGGTACCGGCACCGGCGGGCTGGCCCTTATCGAAGCTCCAGCGGGCGATGGCATCGTCCCACGAGGTCAGCCCCGGCTGGTGGGTGAGCGGGTGCAGTTTGCCGCTACTGTCCGGGAGCAGCAGCTGCCCGCGGGCCTGGAACGTGGAGGCGATAAAGCGCTCGCTGGTCGAGGCAATGTCATCCTCGCTGCGCCCGACCGCCAGCGCTTTTGACATCTCATACAGATGGCGGGTGCGCTGCTCACGATAACGCGCCACGCGGGCCTGATAGCGGACGCCGGCAGTGAGATTCCCAATCAGCAGGCCGACGGTCAGCATGACGCCAAAGGTCAGCAGGTATTGTACGTCGGAAACCGCCAGCGTGCCGCGCGGCGAAACAAAGAACAGGTCGAAGCTGACCACGTTGATAACCGTCGCCAGCACCGACGGCCAGCGGCCGTATAGCAGCGCGATAATCACCACGCCAAGCAGGTAGAGCATGACCAGGTTGGCCGCTTCAAAGGCCACCAGCCACTGCATCGCCACCAGCGTAATGACCGCGCAGAGCGCCAGCGCCACCAGGCAGCCCTGGATTTGCAAGCGCCACTTCTCCATGGTGGTACGACTGTCGCTGGCCCGCGAGGGCAGCGGGGCGCTTTTCTCATCAAGGGCGATGACCACCAGATCGAGGTCGGGCGCGTCACGCGCCAGGCGATCGGCGAATCCGCTGCGGTTCCACCAGCGGCGTTTTCCCTGACGGCCAATCACGATTTTGCCCAGATTGTGCTCGCGGGCGTAGTGCAGTACGGCTTTCTCTTCGGACGGGTCGGAGAGCGTGGCTGTTTCCGCCCCTAACTCCTGCGCGAGGCGCAGGGCGGCCAGAATGGCCCGCCGTTTCGCTTCCGGCAGACGGTGCAGGGAAGGCGTTTCGACGTAAACCGCATGCCAGATGCTGCCAAATCGTGCGGCCAGTCGCGCGGCGGCGCGCACCAGTTTTTCACTGCCGGTATTATGGCCGATGCACAGCAGAAGGGTGTCGCGGGTATGCCAGACCTTTTCCTGCCCCTGGCGGTCGCGCCAGGCGCGCATCTGTTCATCGACCCGATCGGCGGTCCGGCGCAAAGCCAGCTCACGCAGGGCAATCAGGTTTCCTTTGCGGAAAAAGTTTTCAATAGCCCGCTCCGCCTGGCCGCCGATATAGACCTTGCCTTCATTCAGGCGCTGACGAAGATCGTCAGGAGGCAGGTCGACCAGCACAACATCGTCGGCGGCGTCAAAAAAGGGATCGGGGACGGTTTCGCGCACCTGAACGCCGGTAATGCCGCTGACGACATCGTTCAGGCTTTCGAGGTGCTGGACGTTCACGGTGGTAAAAACATCGATACCGGCATCGAGAAGCTCGTCGACATCCTGCCAGCGTTTGGGGTGGCGCGAGCCTGGCGCATTGCTGTGCGCCAGTTCATCAACCAGGATCAGCGCCGGCCGGCGCGCCAGCGCGGCGTCGAGATCGAATTCGTGGACGTAACGCCCACGATGAGAGAAGCGGCGCTGGGGGAGGGTGCTGAGCCCTTCCAGCATCGCCGCGGTCTCTTTCCGCCCGTGGGTTTCCGCCACGCCGATCAGAATATCCAGCCCCTGGGCGCGCAGCCGCTGCGCTTCCGCCAACATAGCCCAGGTTTTACCGACGCCTGCGCAGGCGCCAAAGAACACTTTTAGCTTGCCGCGATGCGGCTCGCTGGTATGTTGCAGCAGGCGGTCCGGGTCCGGGCGCAGCGGCTCGTCACTCATTTTACTTATCCTTCAGGGCATCCAGCGCCATATTCAGTTGCACTATATTTACCACAGGCTGGCCGAGAAAACTGGCCAGCGGCGTTTGCGTCGCCTCATTCACCAGGCGAGTGACTTGCTCAATACGCAGATTACGGGCCTTCGCGACGCGCGGTACCTGCCAGAGCGCTGCCGTCGGCGTGAGGTTATTATCCAGCCCGCTTGCCGACGTTGTCACCAGTTCTACCGGCACGCGCGGGTCAGCTTCCGGGTTGGCGAGACGTAGCGCCTGCACGCGTTCGCTGACGGCCTTATCCAGCGCCGGGTTGCTGGCGGCCAGATTACTGCCGCCGGAAGCGAGCGGATTGTACGGCGTTTCAGCGGTCGCCGAAGGGCGTCCCTGGAAATAACCCGCCGCGGTAAAATTCTGGCCAATCAGGCTGGAACCGCGGACTTCGCCGCCGATCCGGATCAGTGAGCCGTTTGCCTGCTGCGGGAACCACCACTGCCCAAGAGCCGTCGTCAGCAGCGGATAGACGCCACCGGTGAGGAGCGTTAACAGAATAAATAGCACAAGTGCCGGTCGAATGAATGACATGGTATTTTCCTCACAGCAGCCCGGTCAGGGTCAGTAACAGATCGATAGCTTTAATACCGATAAATGGCACCAGCAGCCCACCCAGGCCATAGACCCACAGATTACGGCGCAGCATCGCCGAAGCCGACAGCGGGCGATAGCTCACGCCCTTCAGCGCCAGCGGGATCAGGAAGACGATAATCAGCGCGTTAAAGATAACCGCGCTCAGAATCGCCGAGGCAGGCGAATGCAGGTGCATGACGTTGAGCATGGCCAGCTGCGGATAAACGGCGGCAAAGGCGGCCGGAATAATGGCAAAGTACTTCGCCACGTCGTTGGCAATACTGAAGGTAGTCAACGACCCACGGGTCATCAGCATCTGCTTACCGATATGCACCACTTCGATCAGTTTGGTCGGGTTGGAGTCGAGGTCCACCATGTTGCCCGCCTCTTTTGCCGCCTGGGTACCGGAGTTCATCGCCACCGCGACATCGGCCTGAGCCAGCGCCGGGGCATCATTGGTACCGTCGCCGGTCATCGCCACCAGACGGCCTTCGGACTGGTACTGACGGATCAGCGCCAGTTTGGCTTCCGGCGTCGCTTCGGCAAGGAAATCATCGACGCCCGCTTCAGCGGCAATTGCCGCTGCGGTGAGGCGGTTATCGCCGGTAATCATTACCGTTTTAATGCCCATCTTCCGCAGTTGAGCGAAGCGCTCCTTAATCCCGCCTTTAACGATATCTTTCAGCGAAATAACCCCCAGCACGCGTTCGCCTTCCGCGACCACCAGCGGTGTCGCCCCCTGACGGGCAACATCTTCCACCTGTTGGTCGACGTCCGCCGGGAAGTGGCCGCCGTTGGCCTCGACATGGCGACGAATGGCGTCGACGGAGCCTTTGCGGATCATCCGCCGATCGATATTAATCCCGCTCATACGCGTCTGGGCGGTGAAGGGGACGAAGGTCGCGTGCAGCGACTGCAGATCGCGCTCGCGCAGGTTGAAGCGCTGTTTTGCCAGTACCACGATGCTGCGGCCTTCCGGCGTTTCATCGGCCAGAGATGAGAGCTGGGCGGCATCGGCAAGGGTTTTTTCTTCTACGCCTTCAGCGGGTAAAAACGCGGAGGCCTGGCGGTTACCGAGGGTAATCGTACCGGTTTTATCCAGCAGTAAGACATCAACGTCGCCCGCGGCTTCTACCGCGCGTCCGCTGGTGGCGATGACGTTGGCGCCCAGCATGCGGCTCATCCCGGCCACGCCGATGGCCGACAGCAGGCCGCCGATGGTGGTCGGAATCAGGCACACCAGCAGTGCGACCAGCACCGTCACGCTGACCGCATTGCCGCTCCAGGCGGAGAACGGCCAGATGGTGGCGGTAGCCAGCAGGAACACCAGCGTGAGGGCGATCAGCAGGATCGTCAGCGCAATTTCATTCGGCGTTTTGCGGCGCTGGGCGCCTTCGACCATAGCGATCATTCGATCAAGGAAGGTTTCGCCGGGGTTGACACTGCAGCGGATCACCAGCCAGTCAGAAAGAATGCGCGTCCCGCCGGTGACTGATGCAAAGTCGCCGCCGGATTCACGGATCACCGGAGCGGATTCACCGGTGATGGCGCTTTCGTCCACCGAGGCGCCGCCTTCAATGACTTCCCCGTCGCAGGGAATAATATCGCCTGCTTCCACCAGCACCACATCGCCTTTGCGTAAATCCTCGGCCGGAATATGGTCGACAGGCGCATCATGCTGCGGCGCGCGCAGCTTGCGAGCAAAAGCGGTTTTTTTCACCCCTTTCAGACTGTTGGCCTGCGCTTTGCTGCGGCCTTCTGCCATCGCTTCGGCGAAGTTGGCGAACAGCACGGTAAACCACAGCCAGATACTCACGGCGGCGGTAAAAGCGGCGCTGCCGGCGAGATGCCCGCTGGCCATCGCCACGGCCAGCAGCGTGGTTATCAGGCTACCGATCCAGACGATGAACATCACCGGGTTGCGCCACTGTACCGTCGGGCTCAGTTTTTTCACTGCATCCAGCAGCGCCTGGCGCACCAGCGTCGGCTCGAGCAGGGCTAATTGTTTGCGACTCATAACAGGGTGCTCCGCATCACTTAAAGTAAGGAGAAGTGTTCCGCCAACGGGCCGAGCGCCAGGGCAGGAATAAAGGTCAGGGCGCCAACCAGCAGCACGGTACCGATCAGCAGACCGATAAACAGCACATCGTGGGTGGCCAGGGTGCCGGAACTGGTCGGCTGGATCTTTTTACTCACCAGAGAACCGGCGATAGCCATCACCGGCACGATGACCGCGAAACGGCCGAGCAGCATGCAAAACGCCAGCAGCAGGTTCCAGAATGGCGTAGCTGCACCGAGGCCGGCGAAGGCGCTGCCGTTGTTATTGGCGGCGGAAGTGACGGCATACAGTACTTCGCTAAAGCCGTGCGGTCCCGGGTTAAACATCCCCGCGCGTCCGGCATCGGTCATCATCGCCAGCGCGGTACCCAGCAGGACCAGAGTGGGCGTCACGAGGATAGCCAGGGCGATCATTTTCATTTCGCGCACATCGATCTTCTTACCGAGATATTCCGGCGTCCGGCCGATCATCAGCCCGGCGATAAATACCGCCAGCATGACGAACAGCAGCATGCCGTAGAGGCCCGATCCCACGCCGCCGAAGACCACTTCGCCGATCTGCATCAGCCACATGGGAACCATGCCGCCCAGCGCAGTAAAGGAGTCGTGCATGGCGTTGACCGCGCCGCAGGAGGCGGCGGTGGTGACCACCGCGAACAGGCTGCTGGCCAGAATGCCAAAGCGACTCTCTTTGCCTTCCATATTCAGGCTGCTGTCCGCCCCCAGCTGCAGCAGGTGCGGGTTACCGTGGGTTTCTGCCCACATCACCACCGCGACGCAGACGATAAAGATCAGCGTCATTGCCCACAAAATCGCGTGTCCCTGGCGGCGATCGCCGACGACGTCGCCAAAGGCAAAGCACAGCGCCGCCGGGATCAAAAAGATCGCCAGCATTTGCACCATGTTGCTCAGTGACGTAGGGTTTTCAAACGGGTGCGATGAGTTGGCGTTAAAGAATCCACCGCCGTTGGTACCGAGCATTTTGATCGCTTCCTGCGAAGCGACCGGCCCCATTGGCAGCGACTGACGCACGCCTTCCAGCGAGGTGAAGGCCTGATACGGCAGGAAGTTTTGCGGCACGCCTTGCTGAATAAAGAACACGGCGATCAGCAGTGAAATCGGCAGCAGCAGCCATAGGGTAATGCGGGTGAGATCGACCCAGGCGTTACCAAGGGTGCTGACCTGCTGACGCGACCAGGCGCGGGTGAAGGCAAAAATCACCGCGATGCCGGTTGCCGCCGACAGGAAGTTTTGCACCGTCAGACCGGCCATCTGGCTGAGGTAGCTCAGGGTACTTTCTCCGGCATAGGCCTGCCAGTTAGTATTGCTGACAAAACTCACCGCCGTATTCAGCGCCAGATCCCATGAGAGACCGGGAAGATGCTGAGGGTTGAGCGGCAGCGCGCCCTGAGACATCAGCAGCGCCAACAGCACCACCAGCCCAACGCCATTGAACAGCAGAATGGCAAGCAGATACTGGCACCAGTTCATCTCCTGGGTACGAATCCCCGAGAGCCGCCAGATGCCGCGCTCGATGCCGGCAAGTACCGGCAGCGGGGTATCGTTGATCATTCTCGCCAGCAACGTCCCCGTCAGGCGAGCCAGTACCATTAGCAGCAGAAGAAAACTGGCGATAAGTAAAAATCCTTGTGCGGCCATCAGAATGCCTCCGCATTTATCAGGGCATAGACCAAATAGGCCAGCAACAGGAATACCAGCGCCACGCCAGCAATTACGCCTGCACTCACAATCCACCTCCGGGTGTTTTTACGATTTACCCGGAGGATAGAAATTCTGGTGCAAAGATTTTGCAAAAATCAGAACGGGCGGTGTAAAAAAAATATAAAAATCACCAAAACCACAAATTAACCAATGATTAGTATTAATTTAACTTTTATGTAACTCAATTACCGGATGAATGTAAATAAAGGCGAAATGAGCCGTTTTTAGTGGTCGGATGAGTAGTAAAATTACATACAAAGCGGTATTATTTTAGCCAGAGAGACATTGATACTTTACCGGCGTCGCTTGCCGGCCTGACTAAGGGAGAGAAATTATGGCGTTGTATAAAACTTATCCTGCTCACGTTATCTTTTTACGTCGTGCTTTCGCCGTCGTGGCTGGCGTAGCAGCACTTCCGGTGATGCTGTTCTGGAAAGACCGGGCCCGCTATTACAGCTGGCTACATCGCGTATGGGCAAAAACCAGCGAACAGCCGGTATGGATGGCGCAGGCTGAAAAGGCCGCCGCTGACTTTTACTGACAGCCATCGCCAGAGTGCATAACCGCCGGTTCTCCGGCGGTTTTTTTTTGCCCGGGTCGACGACCTCTGCTTGCGCCTGCGCGCCTCCTGCAACACTCTATATCTGAATTTCCTGATACGTACCCCGCGGAGTACGGGTTTCTTACGCGGCCTGGTGGTATCGAATCCATGAATGTTACTGATTGCAGGAGTTTTATGGCCACTCATCTGGTTTGGTTTCGCGCTGACTTACGTATCCATGACAACCAGGCGCTTGCCGCCGCCTGTCGCGATCCGCATGCCCGCGTGCTGGCGCTGTTTATCGCCACGCCGGGCCAGTGGCATCAGCACGGTATGGCGCCGCGGCAGGCGGCTTTTATCGTCCGCCATCTGCGTAGCCTGCAGTCAGCCCTTGCCGAGCGAGGAATTGCGTTGCAGGTGGCGGAGGCGGAGGATTTTTCGGCCAGCGTCCAGCTGCTGGCTGACTATTGCGCGCAGCAGCAGGTCAGCCACCTGTTTTATAACTATCAGTACGAAATTAACGAGCGGCAGCGCGATGCCGCGGTGGAAAAGCGGCTGAGCGGCGTGGTGTGTCACGGGTTTGACGATGCGCTTTTACTGTCTCCTGGCAGCGTGCTGACCGGGAATCACGAAATGTATAAGGTGTTTACTCCCTTTAAAAACGCTTTTCTCCGTCGACTGCGTGAGGCGCTGCCGGAGTGCGTGGCCGCACCAACGGTGCGCGGCCACGGCCCGCTGACGCCAGCGCCGCTGCCGGAGATTGGCTATCCGCAGGAGGCTTTTGATCCCCACCTTTTTGCCGAGGATGAGAAAACGGCTATCGCCCGACTGCGCCGTTTCTGCCAGCAGCAAGCCGCCGATTATGACCTGCAGCGTGATTTTCCCGCCACGGAAGGCACCAGTCGGCTGTCGCCATGTCTGGCCGTGGGGGTACTTTCCCCGCGCCAGTGCCTGCATCGACTGCTGGCTGAGCAGCCCGCAGCGCTCGACGGTGAAGCAGGCTCCGTCTGGCTGAACGAACTGATCTGGCGGGAGTTTTACCGGCATTTGATGGTGTTCTACCCGGACTTATGCAAAGGGCGCCCGTTTATTGCCTGGACCGATAACGTGACATGGCGGGACGATGTGCAAGGATTAGAGGCGTGGCAAGCCGGGAAAACGGGTTTTCCGATCGTCGATGCCGCCATGCGCCAGCTCAATGCCACGGGGTGGATGCATAATCGGCTGCGGATGATTGCCGCCAGTTTTCTGGTCAAGGACCTGCGCATCGACTGGCGCGCGGGCGAGCGCTATTTTATCAACCGGCTGATTGACGGCGACCTGGCGGCGAATAACGGCGGCTGGCAGTGGGCAGCTTCGACAGGCACCGACGCCGCCCCTTATTTTCGTATATTTAATCCGACCACCCAGGGAGAGAAGTTTGATAAGGGCGGGGCGTTTATTCGGCAATGGCTGCCTGAGCTGGCAGATGTCCCTGATAAGGCGCTGCATCAGCCGTGGATTTGGGCCGATAAACAGAGGGTGAGCCTGAACTATCCGCGTCCGCTGGTCGATCACAAGCAGGCGCGGCTGGAGACGCTGGCGGCCTGGGAGGCCGCCAGTAAAAGCCTTACTCCACGGCCAGGGCGCGGGTCCTGACCCGCAGGGCGTGATACAGCCAGATGACCAGCACCAGGCCGACGCAGGCTAAAGCCCCCCAGGTGATTTGGCTGAACAGGTTAATATAGGCATCAATGGCGTAGCTGGTCGCACCGGCTTCATCGAACGCGCCCTGCGCCGTCTGGTCGGCAATCACGCCGGCCAGATAGTTGGCGATGGCGCCGGAGAGCAGCATATAGATGCCGGTCAGCACGCCGGTCACGCCGGGGATTTCGATGCGGGTGATTTGCGACATCGCTACCGGGTCGATAAACAGTTCGGCAAAGCCCATCACCGCCAGACCCAGTACCATCAGCGGCATCGACGAGTGCCCGTAGGCGGCCGACCAGCGCGCGCTCAGGGTCAGAATGCAGAAGCCGGCGCTCATCAGCCCCAGACCCAGCGCAAATTTACCCCAGATCCGCACGGTACGATTGCCGTTAATATTCTCTTTCACCACCCAGGCCAGCACCATTCCGCAGAGCATGACCGCAAAGGCGTTCACCGACTGGAACATCGCGGTCGGGACCTCATAACTCATGATATGCCGGTTCACGAAGCGGTCGATATACAGGCTGATGGAGCTGCCGCCCTGTTGAGCGAAAGCCCAGAACAGCAGGCTGAATCCGGTCAGGACAATAATGAGTCGCAGGTCTCTACGTTGTTTGGCCGTCTCTGCCCGCAGATAAATTCTGGCCAGGACCACCAGGCCGACAATGGTCGCCACGATCAGCGCATAGACCGACCACTCTTTCCAGAACAGCACGGTGATCAGCAGCGGGGCCACGATCAGCAGAACCAGCAGCCAGCCCCAGTTAGGCAGCATAAAGCGGCGCGCGCAGAGCGCCTGGCGATTGACGCCCGAGGTGTGACGAAAATGGCGGCTGCCGCAGAGGAAAATCACCAGCCCGGCAATCATCCCGACGGCGGCGAGGGCGAAGCCCATTGCCCAGCTGTACTCTTCCTGCACATATCCGCAGGCGATGGGGGCGACGATTGAACCGATATTCCCCGCCGCATACATCAGCGAGAAGCCGCCATCGCGGCGTGGATCGGTGGGTTCGTACAGCTCTCCCAACAGGCAGCTGACGTTGGATTTAAACAATCCGTAACCGCAGACGATGATGGCGAGCGACAGATAGAGGAAGGTCGGCGCAATTTCGCTGGCGCCCAACACCAGATGGCCAATGGCCATCAGCAACGCGCCGAGCATCACCGCCATTCGGTTGCCGAGGAGCTTATCGGCCAGGAAACCGCCGAGAATCGGCGTGACGTACACCAGAGAGCAGTATGCGCTGAAGAGGGCGTAGGCGTGACTATCGTCGTACTTAAGCTGATTGGTGAGATACAAAATCAGCAGCGCCCGCATGCCGTAAAAACTGAAATATTCCCAAATTTGCAGCGCGACGACGTAATAGATGGCGCGCGGTTGCGATGATTGTCTGTTCATGTAACGCCTGGTTCCTGCCGTAAAACGAAAGTCGATATTTCTGCATGAATAGCGGTTTGGTAGTGTTATTCATGGTCTTAAAGGCTTTCTGGTTATTTAATATGCTTTAATAGTGCATAAATATACACGAATGCATCACGGGGTGGGTAGACAAATTGCGGGATTAAGCTAAAAGTCAAACTAGCCCCTCTTGCGCAGAGGCTATCGACGATCTACGCGGATACCGCTATGTTATGCCTGTGCACAAAATGATGACCTGATGGAGCGGCAATGAAAAATAGCGAACTGGAACAACTGATTAACGAAAAGCTCAATAGCGCGACATTCAGCGACTACGCGCCAAATGGCCTTCAGGTGGAAGGGCGTGAGACGGTGCAAAAAATTGTCACCGGCGTCACCGCCAGCCAGGCGCTGTTGGATGAGGCCGTGCGCCTGCAGGCGGATGCGGTGATAGTTCATCATGGTTATTTCTGGAAAGGCGAATCGCCGGTGATTCGCGGCATTAAACGCCAGCGCCTGAAGACGCTGCTGGCAAATGATATCAATCTCTATGGCTGGCATCTGCCGCTGGATGCCCACCCGGAACTGGGGAATAACGTCCAGCTGGCGCAGCTGCTGGGGATCACCGTCATGGGTGAAATTGAGCCGCTGGTCCCGTGGGGAGAGCTGTCGATGCCGGTTTCCGGGCTGGAGCTGGCTTCGTGGATTGAGGCGCGCCTGGGACGCAAGCCGCTGTGGTGCGGCGATACCGGGGCAGAAAAAGTGGCCCGTGTCGCCTGGTGTACCGGCGGTGGCCAGAGCTTTATTGACAGCGCCGCTCGCTTTGGCGTCGATGCGTTTATTACCGGTGAAGTCTCGGAGCAAACTATCCACTCCGCGCGCGAGCAGTCCCTGCATTTTTATGCTGCCGGGCATCATGCCACCGAACGCGGCGGTATTCGCGCGTTGAGCGAATGGCTGACCGAAAATACCGATCTGGATGTGACCTTCATTGATATCCCTAACCCGGCCTGATGAGAGAGAGAAAAGTGCAGCGAGCGCGTTGTTACATGTTAGGCGAAACCGCCGTGGTTCTGGAGCTCGAACCCCCGGTCACGCTGGAAAGTCAAAAGCGTATCTGGCGCCTGGCTCAGAGACTGGCGGATCACGAAGAGGCCCTGGATGCGATACCGGGGATGAACAATATTACCGTGGTGCTGCGCCATCCGCAGGAGATGGCATGGGATGCGATTGAGCAGTTGCAGCGCTGGTGGGAGGAGAGCGAGGCGCTGGAGCCACCGTCACGGCTGATGACTATTCCGGTTATCTACGGCGGCGAAGACGGCCCCGATCTGGCGAACGTGGCGCGGCACAGCGGGTTGACTGAAAAGCAGGTTGTCGAACTGCACGCCTCCGTCGAGTACGTGGTGTGGTTTCTTGGTTTCCAGCCGGGATTTCCTTATCTCGGCGGACTGCCGGCGCGTTTAGCGATGCCGCGACATGCGGAACCGCGTCTGCGGGTCCCCGCCGGTTCTGTCGGCATCGGCGGCGCCCAGACCGGCGTATATCCGCTGGCGACACCGGGCGGATGGCAGCTGCTGGGCCGTACGCCGCTGGCGCTCTTTGATCCCCTGCGTCAGGAGCCCGTGCTGCTGCGTTCCGGAGATCGAGTCCGCTTTGTGCCGCAAAAGGAGGGGGTATGTTGAAGATGATCCGCGCCGGAATGTACACCTCGGTACAGGATGGCGGACGTGAAGGACAGCGGCAGTCGGGGATCAGTCTCTGCGGTGCGCTGGATAAACCCTCGCTGGTGATTGCCAACCTGCTGGTCGGCAACGCGGCGAATGCCGCCGCGCTGGAGATTACGCTCGGCCAGGTGGATATTCAGTTTGAACGTGACTGCTGGTTTGCGCTGACCGGTGCTGCCTGTGAAGCTATGCTGGACGACAAGCCGGTATGGGTTGGCTGGCGAATAGCGGCGAAGGCCGGGCAGCATCTGGTGCTTAAAACCCCGCAGTACGGGATCCGCAGCTATCTGGCGGTGGCCGGGGGCATTGATGTCCCGGTGGTGCTCGGTTCGCGCTGTACCGATCTGAAAGTCGGCATTGGCGGCCTTGAAGGGCGGCGCCTGCAGGATGGCGATCGGCTGAAGCTGGGGAAAGCGTCGCGACGATTCAGTACGTCGCGCGGCGTTAAGTCACTGCCGATCGGCAACCGCATCCGCGCGTTGCCAGGACCGGAGTACCATGAATTTGATCGGGCCTCGCAGGGGGCGTTCTGGCGTTCCCCCTGGCAGCTTAGCGCCCAGAGCAACCGGATGGGATATCGCCTGCAGGGCCAACCGCTTACGCGCACCACCGATCGCGAAATGTTTTCGCACGGCCTGCTGCCGGGGGTAGTACAGGTTCCGCATAACGGTCAGCCGATTGTCTTGATGAACGATGCGCAGACCACCGGCGGCTATCCGCGTATTGCCTGCATTATCGACGCTGATATGTACCAGCTGGCGCAAATTCCGCTGGGCCAACCGATTCATTTTGTTCCGTGCACGCTGGAAGAGGCGTTGAAGGCGCGTGCGGATCAGCAGCGTTATCTGCAACAACTGGCATGGAGACTGAGCGATGATCATTGATTTAAATGCCGATCTGGGGGAAGGCTGCGCGAGCGATAGCGCGTTGTTACAGCTGGTCTCCTCCGCCAATATCGCCTGCGGTTTTCATGCCGGCGATGCGTTATTGATGCATAAATGCGTGCGCGAGGCGTTGAAAAACGGCGTGGCCGTCGGGGCGCACCCCAGCTTTCCCGATCGGGAAAATTTTGGCCGCACCGCGATGCAGCTACCGCCGGAGACGGTTTATGCCCAGATGCTGTATCAGATTGGCGCGCTGGCGGCGATCGTGCGCGCGGAAGGCGGCGAACTGAAGCACGTGAAGCCGCACGGTATGCTCTACAATCAGGCGGCAAAAGAGGCGCCGCTGGCCGATGCGATTGCCCGGGCGGTGCGAGATTTCGATCCTGCGCTGATCCTGGTCGGACTGGCCGGGAGCGAATTAATTCGCGCCGGGCAGCATTACAAGTTGATTACGCGGCAGGAGGTATTTGCCGATCGCGGGTATCTGGCTGACGGTAGCCTGGTGCCGCGTTCACAGCCCGGGGCGCTTATCGACAGCGAAGAGCAGGCGTTGGCGCAGACGCTGGAAATGGTGCAGCATCATCGGGTACGCAGTATCACCGGTGAATGGGCGCACGTTATTGCCGACACCGTGTGTCTTCACGGTGACGGTGAACATGCGCTGGATTTTGCACGCCGTTTGCGCGCGGCTTTTGCCGGACGCAATATTCAGGTTAGTGCGCAGACAGAAGAATAAAAAAATAATTATTAAGGCATTACAACACTCACAACAACACTCACAACTAACAGGACGTTATCATGGGAGAAGCGATATCTCTCTGGCCGCTGATCGGCATTGCCGTGATTGTGGTCGGATTTATTTTGCGTTTTAATCCGGTTTTAGTGGTCATTATCTCTGGAATTGTTACCGGCGTGGCGGCACAAATGCCCATCGCCACCATTCTGGAAAAGCTGGGGGAGGGGTTTCTTAACACCCGCAACCTGCCATTTATTCTCTTGCTGCCGCTGGCGGTCATTGGGCTGCTCGAACGGCACGGCCTGAAAGAGCGCGCCCAGGCGTGGATCGCGAAGATCCACAGCGCCACCGCCGGACGTCTGCTGATCGTCTACCTGTTCGTACGCGAAGCGACGGCTGCGCTGGGGTTAACCAGCCTGGGGGGCCATCCGCAAATGGTGCGTCCGCTGCTGGCGCCGATGGCGGAAGGGGCGGCGGAAAAAACGTTAGGTCCGCTGCCCGGGAGCATTCGCTATCGCTTACGCGCGATGTCGGCGGCGACGGACAACGTCGGCCTGTTCTTTGGCGAAGACATTTTCGTCGCCTTCGGCGCCATCATCTTTATGCACAACTTTATGCTGGAGTCCGGTGGGATCCAGACTGAACCGCTGCATATTGCCCTGTGGGGGATCCCGACGGCGATTTGCGCCTTCGCGATCCATTCAGCGCGTCTGTGGCGACTCGATCGTCATCTGCAGCGCGAGCTGGATAAAGTGAACGCCGCCGCGCAGGCGAAAGGCGGTGTGGCATGAATTTTCAACAAACCTGGCTCTACTGGCTGGCGGGCGTCGTTCTGCTGGTGGTCGCGGTCATGTCATGGCGCGACAAAAGCAACCCTCGTCGCCTGACCACCGGCCTGTTCTGGGGGCTCTATGGTCTGCTGTTCCTGCTTGGCGACTGGACTTATCAGTGGGTGGACGACAAGCGCTCGGTCAATATTGCCGTCGGCGTTGCCGTCGTCGCGCTGGCGCTGATTGCCGGTTTTGGCGGCGTCAGGCTGGGTAGCTATCACCAGCGCACCCAGCAAGAGCGAACCGCCAGCGCGACCCGCCTGGGTAACCGGCTGTTTTATCCGGCGCTGGCCATTCCGGTTGTCACGGTGATCGGGGTGCTGCTGTTTAATAATCTGCCATCGTGGCAAGTCCGGGTGTTTGGCCCGGGTAATCATGCCACGCTGATTACGCTGTTCTCGATGACCGCCGGGACGCTGATTGGCCTGATGATGGCGATTCGCATGACCCGGGAAAATGTCGCACAGCCGCTACAGGAGGCGCGTCGTCTGCTGGATTCGGTGGGCTGGGCGTTTATTTTGCCGCAGATCCTGGCGGTACTGGGGCTGCTGTTTACCAGCGCCGGAGTAGGTAGCAGTATTGCCTGGCTCACCGAGCATTATCTGGCGGTAGACAGCCGTTTTGTCGCGGTGGCGGTCTATACCATTGGCATGGCGCTGCTGACGATGATCATGGGCAATGCGTTTGCCGCCTTCCCGATTGTCACGGCGGGGATTGGTATTCCGATTCTGGTGCTTCAGCACGGCGGGAATCCGGCGGTGATGGCGGCGATCGGTATGTTCTCCGGCTACTGCGGGACCCTGATGACGCCGATGGCGGCAAACTTCAACATCGTGCCGGCGGCGCTGCTGGAATTGCCGGATAAAAACGCGGTGATTAAGGCGCAGATTCCGACCGGCGTACTGCTGCTGATCGTCAACGTATTTCTACTCTATTTCCTGATGTTCCTGTAAGGAGGAAAGATGGCGGGCGTATTAATCACCGGATTTGAACCCTTTGGCGGTGAGGCGGTGAACCCTTCGTGGGAAGTGGTGAAGCAGCTCGATGGCACGATAATTGGCGGTGAGCGCGTGGTCGCACGACAGCTGCCCTGTGTATTCGGTGAGGCCCTGACGGCGCTGTATGCGGCGCTGGATGAGTATCAACCGCTGTTAACGATAGCGGTCGGGCAGGCGGGTGGTCGTGTCGATATTACCGTCGAACGTGTAGCGATAAATGTCGATGATGCGCGTATTGCCGATAATAAAGGCCAACAGCCGGTTGACGTGCCGGTGGTGGCCGGCGGTCCGGCGGCCTGGTTCAGCAGTCTGCCGGTGAAAGCGATCGTCGCGGCGCTGCGCGAGCAGGGCATACCGGCATCGGTGTCGCAAACGGCGGGGACATTCGTCTGCAACCACGTGATGTATGGTCTGCTGCATGCATTAAACGGGAGAACCGGGGCGAAAGGCGGCTTTATCCATATTCCGTACCTCCCGGAGCAGGCGGCCGCCCATCCGGGTGAGGCGAGTATGGCGCTCCAAACCGTCCGTGCGGCGCTGGAGACGGCGATTGCCATCTCCCTGCGCCAGGAGGGGGATGTGAAAATTGTCGGCGGTGCAACGCACTAACAGAAGGACGCTACTATGCCGGAAGGTCCGGAGATCCGCCGCGCGGCGGATAGCCTGGAGGCGGCGGTCAAAGGCGAACCCCTTACCGATGTCTGGTTCGCTTTTCCGCAGCTACATGTGTATCAGGCTCCGCTGGTGGGCCAGCGGGTAACCCAGATAGAAACCCGCGGTAAAGCGCTGCTGACGCATTTCTCCGGCGGGTTGACGCTCTACAGTCATAATCAGCTGTACGGCGTCTGGCGCGTGGTGGAGGCTGGCGCACAGCCGGTCAGCAACCGCGTGCTGCGGGTCAGACTGCAGACGGCGGAGAAGGCGATTTTGCTCTATAGCGCGTCGGATATCGACATTCTGACGCCGGAGCAGCTGGCTACGCATCCGTTTTTATTGCGGGTAGGACCCGATGTGCTGGATATGACGCTGACCGCGGAATCGGTCAAAGCCCGCCTGCTGTCGGCCAGATTCCGCCGACGGCAGTTATCCGCTTTGCTGCTGGATCAGGCGTTTCTGGCCGGGCTGGGAAACTATTTACGCGTGGAGATTCTCTGGCAGGTCGGGTTGAGCGGGCGGCATCACGCATCGGCGCTCGATGATAAGCAGCTCGACGCCCTGGCCCATGCGCTGCTGGATATTCCACGCCTGTCGTATCGCACCCGCGGTACGGTGGATGAGAATAAACATCATGGCGCGCTGTTCCGCTTTAAAGTTTTCCATCGCGATGGCGAAATCTGCGAGCGCTGCGGCGGGATTATCGAGAAAACAATGCTCGCGTCGCGGCCATTTTACTGGTGTCCGGGATGTCAGCATTAGCGATACGTTGAGTCACCCCATCGCTCTTTTGTAGACATTGTGCCCGTATTTCGTGCCGGGTGGCGGCTGACGCCCGACCCGGCCTACGGTATCCACCGGCCTGGTATCTGACTCGTGTAAGCGGCTGCGCTATCGACCCGCTTTTGTCGGCCTGCACAAGCGAAGCGCCGCCGGTTAATTCCGGCAGAATGCACGTTGTTAACAATAAAAAACGCGCCCGCAGGCGCGTTTTTTGTCTTCAGGATCGAACTTAGCTTTTGGCCACGTCGGATTTGAAGTCGCGTTTTTCGTAGCCGGTATACAGCTGACGCGGACGCGCGATTTTCATGCCGTCGCTGTGCATTTCGTTCCAGTGAGCAATCCAGCCTACGGTACGCGCCATCGCGAAGATAACGGTAAACATGGAGGACGGAATGCCCATCGCTTTCAGAATGATACCGGAGTAGAAATCGACGTTCGGGTAGAGTTTCTTCTCGATGAAGTACGGGTCGTTGAGCGCGATGTGCTCAAGTTCCATGGCCACTTCCAGCAGATCGTCTTTGGTGCCCAGTTCTTTCAGCACTTCATGGCAGGTTTCACGCATCACGGTGGCGCGCGGGTCGTAGTTTTTGTACACGCGGTGGCCGAAGCCCATCAGACGGAAAGAGTCGTTTTTGTCTTTCGCGCGACGGACAAATTCCGGAATGTGCTCAACGGAACTGATCTCTTCCAGCATCTTCAGCGCAGCTTCGTTCGCGCCACCGTGCGCCGGTCCCCACAGGGAGGCGATGCCCGCAGCGATACAGGCGAACGGATTCGCGCCAGAAGAACCTGCGGTACGGACGGTGGAGGTGGATGCGTTCTGTTCGTGGTCAGCGTGCAGGATCAGAATACGGTCCATGGCGCGTTCCAGTACCGGGTTAACCTCGTAGGTTTCACACGGCGTGGAGAACATCATATTCAGGAAGTTGCCCGCGTAGGAGAGGTCATTGCGCGGATAAACGAAAGGCTGGCCGATTGAATATTTGTAACACATTGCTGCCATTGTCGGCATTTTGGACAGCAGGCGATAGGCGGCGATTTCACGGTGGCGTGGATTGTTGACATCCAGGGAGTCGTGATAGAACGCGGCCAGCGCGCCGGTGATACCGCACATGACCGCCATCGGGTGGGAGTCACGGCGAAACGCGTGGAACAGACGGGTAATCTGCTCGTGGATCATGGTATGGCGGGTAACGATGGTCTTGAATTCGTTGTACTGTTCCTGGTTCGGCTTTTCACCGTTCAGCAGGATGTAGCACACTTCGAGGTAGTTGGACTCGGTCGCTAACTGATCGATCGGGAAACCACGGTGGAGCAGGATACCTTCATCACCATCGATAAACGTGATTTTAGATTCACAGGATGCGGTGGAAGTGAAACCAGGGTCAAAGGTGAATACGCCTTTTGATCCAAGACTACGAATATCAATAACATCCTGACCGAGCGTGCCCTTTAGCACATCCAGTTCAATAGCAGTATCACCGCCTAGGGTGATTTTTGCTTTAGCATCAGACATTTATGGTCTCCTTAGCGCCTTTATTGCGTAAGACTGCCGGGTGTGGATTTGCCTTCGGCCCGTGCCTGACTACGTTACCAGTTTGTTATGTTGCACACAGCTCTGCGTCAGCGGAAATTGCAGGGTACAGAGCAAAGGCGCTTGATGGTACGTCTTCAGCCTACGACGAAACAGCAGCAAATCAGCGTTTTAGCAGTCCGAATTTAAAAATCTGTATACCACTAATAACTGTCCTGATTACATCGGTCAATACCATCACACTGTTGCATAACTTATTCTCAGGTGAAAGAGTGACCCCATAACTTTTGAGCATTATTGCATTTATCTGGTAATGGTTGTAACAAGAATGTTTAATATTTGTCAAATCAGGTGATTAAAATTTAAAATAATGTTGTTATCGTGACATCGATCACTGTTCCGGACAAAACCCGACAAACTATATGTAGGTTAATTGTAATGATTTTGTGAACGGCCTATACTGCCGCCAGGTCTCCGGAACACCCTGCAATCCCGAGCCACCCAGCGTTGTCTGGTCACGTTTTAGCTCTTGAAAAGGGGTTTTATCATGACCACAGGTTATAGAAAGGACGCTGTCTGACCCGCAAGCAGACCGGAGGAAGGAAACAATAAGAACAGCATGTGGGCGTTATTCATGGTAAGAAATGTGAAAAAACAAAGACCTGTCAATCTGGATCTGCAAACGATCCGGTTCCCAATCACAGCGATAGCGTCCATTCTCCATCGCGTTTCCGGTGTGATCACCTTCGTGGCGGTCGGGATTCTGCTTTGGTTGCTGGGCACCAGCCTTTCCTCTCCAGAAGGTTTCCTCGTTGCGTCTTCCATCATGGATAGCTTCTTTGTGAAGTTCATCATGTGGGGCATCCTGACCGCGCTGGCATACCACGCCGTTGTCGGTATCCGCCACCTGCTGATGGATTTTGGCTACCTGGAAGAAACCCTCGAAGTAGGGACACGCTCCGCTAAGATCTCTTTTGTTATTACTGTCGTGCTTTCACTTCTCGCAGGAGTCCTCGTATGGTAAGCAACGCCTCAGCACTGGGACGCAACGGCGTACATGACTTCATTCTGGTTCGTGCTACCGCCATCGTTCTGACCCTTTACATCATCTACATGGTCGGCTTTTTTGCCACCACCGGTGAAATTTCCTGGGAAGTCTGGACGGGCTTTTTCTCCTCCGCATTCACTAAAGTCTTCACCCTGTTAGCCCTCGTTTCCATTCTGATTCACGCCTGGATCGGGATGTGGCAGGTGTTGACGGACTACGTTAAACCGCTGGCTGTACGCTTAATTCTGCAACTGGTTATCGTTGTTGCGCTGGTGGCTTACGTTCTTTATGGATTTGTTGTGGTGTGGGGTGTGTGATGAAATTGCCTGTCAGAGAATTTGATGCAGTTGTGATTGGTGCCGGTGGCGCAGGTATGCGCGCGGCGCTGCAAATTTCCCAGAGCGGCCAGACCTGTGCGCTGCTCTCTAAAGTGTTCCCTACCCGTTCCCATACCGTTTCCGCGCAGGGTGGCATCACCGTGGCGCTCGGTAATACCCATGAAGATAACTGGGAATGGCATATGTATGACACGGTGAAAGGCTCCGATTATATCGGTGACCAGGACGCCATCGAATATATGTGTAAGACCGGCCCGGAAGCGATTCTGGAGCTTGACCATATGGGTCTGCCGTTCTCCCGTCTGGAGAATGGCACCATTTATCAGCGTCCGTTTGGCGGCCAGTCGAAAAACTTCGGCGGCGAACAGGCGGCACGTACCGCTGCGGCGGCTGACCGTACCGGTCACGCGCTGCTGCATACCCTTTATCAGCAGAACCTGAAAAACCACACCACCATTTTCTCCGAGTGGTATGCGCTGGATCTGGTGAAAAACGCCGATGGCGCGGTGGTCGGTTGTACCGCATTGTGCATCGAGACCGGTGAAGTGGTTTACTTCAAAGCGCGTGCGACCGTGCTGGCAACCGGCGGCGCAGGCCGTATCTACCAGTCTACAACTAACGCCCACATCAACACCGGTGACGGCGTCGGTATGGCGATTCGCGCCGGCGTGCCGGTGCAGGATATGGAAATGTGGCAGTTCCACCCGACCGGTATCGCCGGTGCGGGCGTTCTGGTGACTGAAGGCTGCCGCGGTGAAGGCGGTTATCTGCTGAATAAACACGGCGAGCGCTTTATGGAGCGTTATGCCCCGAATGCGAAAGACCTGGCGGGTCGTGACGTGGTGGCGCGTTCCATCATGATCGAAATCCGTGAAGGTCGCGGCTGTGACGGCCCGTGGGGCCCGCATGCGAAGCTGAAACTGGACCACCTGGGTAAAGAGGTTCTGGAATCCCGTCTGCCGGGTATCCTGGAGCTTTCGCGTACCTTCGCCCACGTCGACCCGGTGAAAGAGCCGATTCCGGTTATCCCAACCTGCCACTACATGATGGGCGGTATTCCGACCAAAGTGACCGGTCAGGCGCTGACCGTGAACGAGCAGGGTGAAGACGTGGTGATTCCTGGCCTGTTCGCCGTCGGCGAAATTGCCTGCGTATCGGTCCACGGTGCCAACCGTCTGGGCGGCAACTCCCTGCTTGACCTGGTGGTGTTCGGTCGTGCGGTCGGTCTGCATCTGCAGGAGTCGATTGCCGAGCAGGGCGATCTGCTTGACGCTACCGAAGCCGAAATCGACGCGTCCCTTGAGCGCCTGAACCGCTGGAACGGTAACCGTAACGGTGAAGATCCGGTGGAAATCCGCAAAGCGCTGCAAGAGTGTATGCAGCATAACTTCTCGGTATTCCGCGAAGGCGATGCGATGGCCAAAGGGCTTGAGCAGCTGAAAGCAATCCGCGAGCGCCTGAAAAATGCGCGCCTGGATGACACCTCCAGCGAGTTCAACACCCAGCGCGTTGAGTGCCTGGAGCTGGATAACCTGATGGAAACTGCCTATGCCACCGCGGTTTCTGCAAACTTCCGTACCGAAAGCCGCGGCGCGCATAGCCGCTTCGACTTCCCGGATCGTGATGACGAAAACTGGCTGTGCCATTCCCTGTATCTGCCAGAGTCGGAATCCATGACGCGTCGTAGCGTCAACATGGAACCGAAACTGCGTCCGGCATTCCCGCCGAAGATTCGTACTTATTAATGCGGAGACAGGAAAATGAAACTAGAGTTTTCAATTTATCGTTATAACCCGGACGTTGACGATGCTCCGCGCATGCAGGATTACACCCTCGAAGCGGAAGAAGGTCGTGACATGATGCTGCTGGATGCCCTGATGCAGCTGAAAGAAAAAGACCCGTCGCTCTCATTTCGTCGTTCCTGCCGTGAAGGGGTCTGTGGCTCCGATGGTCTGAACATGAACGGTAAAAACGGTCTGGCGTGTATCACGCCGATCTCCGCGCTGAATCAGCCGGGTAAGAAAATTGTCATCCGTCCGCTGCCCGGTTTGCCGGTTATCCGCGATTTGGTTGTAGACATGGGGCAATTCTATGCACAATATGAGAAGATTAAGCCTTACTTGTTGAATAATGGGCAAAATCCTCCGGCTCGCGAGCATCTGCAGAAGCCAGAGCAGCGCGAAAAACTCGACGGTCTGTACGAGTGTATTCTTTGCGCATGTTGTTCAACCTCTTGCCCGTCGTTCTGGTGGAACCCGGACAAGTTTATCGGCCCGGCAGGTCTGCTGGCGGCGTATCGTTTCCTGATTGACAGTCGCGATACTGAAACCGACAGCCGTCTCGAAGGGTTAAGCGATGCTTTCAGCGTATTCCGCTGTCACAGCATCATGAACTGCGTCAGTGTATGTCCGAAGGGGCTTAACCCGACGCGCGCCATCGGCCATATTAAGTCGATGCTGCTGCAACGTAGTGCGTAAGTAACCCGGTCTGTCCCGGATGGCGCTATCGCTTATCCGGGCTACCCGAAGCAGTAGCCCCGGCAGCGTTTGTGCCGCCGGGAAATGAATACCCTAAATAATTCGAGTTACAGGAAGGCGGCGACGCCGCGAATCCCCAGGAGCTTACTCAAGTAAGTGACTGGGGTGAGTGAGGAAAGCCAACGCACATGTAACTTGAAGTATGAAGGGGATGGCAGGAAATCTTTAAAAACCGCCAAATATGTACCAGTAATCAAGGCGTTCAGCGCAAGGTAAGGCGGCAACTGAACGCATCCCCGGGAGCAGAGTGAACTATGTGGCCGGGGTAAGTGAAGGCAGCTAACGCAACCGCAGCCTGAACGCCGAAGATTAATGGCAGTTTTTAAAGGTTCCTTCGCGGACGCAGAAGCCACAACTCGTCCGCAACAAGTGAACCCCGGCACGTACACTTGCTGTGCGTGGTAGTTTCTACGGCGAAATAAGCATATAAATGCTTAAGGGATCACGATGCAGAACGGCGCAATGAAAGCCTGGCTGGACTCTTCTTACCTCTCTGGTTCGAACCAGAGCTGGATAGAACAGCTCTATGAAGACTTCTTAACCGATCCTGACTCTGTTGACGCCAACTGGCGTTCTATGTTCCAGCAGTTACCTGGCACCGGAGTCAAACCGGATCAATTTCATTCGAAAACGCGTGATTATTTCCGTCGACTGGCGAAGGATGCCTCACGTTACACTTCTTCGATTTCCGACCCTGATACCAATGTGAAGCAGGTTAAAGTCCTGCAGCTCATCAACGCATATCGCTTCCGTGGTCACCAGCATGCGAATCTCGATCCGCTGGGACTGTGGAAGCAAGAGAGAGTGGCGGATCTCGATCCTGCATACCACGATCTGACCGAGGCCGATTTCCAGGAAAGCTATAACGTAGGTTCATTTGCTATCGGCAAAGATACGATGAAACTGGGCGAGCTGATTGCCGCGCTCAAACAAACCTACTGCGGCGCTATCGGCGCGGAATACATGCACATCACCTCTACCGAAGAAAAACGCTGGATTCAGCAGCGTATTGAGTCGGTAGCAGGGAAAGCCAGCTTTACCGCTGACGAGAAGAAACGTTTCCTGACCGAGCTGACAGCAGCCGAAGGCCTGGAACGTTACCTCGGCGCGAAATTCCCGGGCGCCAAACGCTTCTCGCTGGAAGGCGGCGATGCGCTGATCCCGATGCTCAAAGAGATGATCCGTCACGCAGGCAAAAGCGGCACCCGTGAAGTGGTGCTCGGCATGGCGCACCGCGGTCGTCTGAACGTGCTGGTTAACGTTCTGGGTAAAAAACCGCAGGATCTGTTCGACGAATTCGCCGGCAAGCATAAAGAACACCTCGGCACCGGTGACGTGAAGTACCACATGGGCTTCTCTTCTGACATGGAAACCGAAGGCGGCCTGGTGCACCTGGCGCTGGCGTTTAACCCGTCGCACCTCGAAATCGTCAGCCCGGTGGTTATCGGGTCGGTTCGCGCGCGTCTCGATCGCCTCGACGAGCCGAGCAGCAATAAAGTGCTGCCGATTACTATCCACGGCGACGCCGCGGTGACGGGTCAGGGCGTGGTTCAGGAAACCCTGAACATGTCCAAGGCGCGTGGCTACGAAGTGGGCGGTACCGTACGTATCGTTATCAACAACCAGGTGGGCTTCACCACCTCGAACCCGCTGGATGCGCGCTCCACGCCATACTGCACCGATATCGGTAAAATGGTTCAGGCGCCGATCTTCCACGTGAACGCGGACGATCCGGAAGCCGTTGCTTTCGTTACCCGCCTGGCGCTGGATTTCCGTAATACTTTCAAACGCGATGTCTTCATCGACCTGGTGTGCTACCGCCGTCACGGCCATAACGAAGCCGACGAGCCGAGCGCAACGCAGCCGCTGATGTATCAGAAAATCAAAAAACATCCGACTCCGCGCAAAATCTACGCCGACAAACTTGAGCAGGACAAAGTGTCGACCCTGGAAGATGCGACCGAACTGGTTAACCTCTATCGTGATGCGCTGGATGCCGGCGAATGCGTGGTTGAGGAATGGCGTCCGATGAATCTGCACTCCTTTACCTGGTCGCCGTACCTCAACCACGAGTGGGATGAGAGCTACCCGAGTAAAGTCGAGATGAAACGTCTGCAGGAGCTGGCTAAACGCATCAGCACCGTGCCGGACAGCATTGAAATGCAGTCTCGTGTGGCGAAGATTTATGGCGATCGCCAGGCGATGGCTGCCGGCGAGAAGCTGTTCGACTGGGGCGCGGCGGAAAACCTGGCCTACGCCACGCTGGTTGATGAAGGTATTCCGATTCGTCTCTCCGGTGAAGACTCCGGCCGCGGTACCTTCTTCCACCGCCATTCCGTGATTCATAACCAGGTGAACGGCTCGACCTACACCCCGCTGCAGCATGTGCATAACGGCCAGGAGCATTTCAAAGTCTGGGACTCCGTGCTGTCTGAAGAAGCGGTGCTGGCGTTCGAATACGGCTACGCCACTGCGGAACCGCGCACCCTGACTATCTGGGAAGCGCAGTTTGGTGACTTTGCTAACGGCGCTCAGGTGGTGATCGATCAGTTCATCAGCTCCGGCGAGCAGAAGTGGGGCCGGATGTGTGGTCTGGTCATGCTGCTGCCGCACGGCTACGAAGGCCAGGGCCCGGAGCACTCCTCCGCGCGTCTGGAACGCTATCTGCAGCTGTGCGCTGAACAGAATATGCAGGTTTGTGTGCCATCAACTCCGGCTCAGGTTTACCACATGCTGCGTCGTCAGGCGCTGCGCGGTATGCGTCGTCCGCTGGTGGTGATGTCGCCGAAATCTCTGCTGCGTCATCCGCTGGCGGTCTCCAGCCTGGACGAACTGGCGAACGGCACCTTCCTGCCGGCCATCGGTGAAATCGATGATCTCGACCCGAAAGCGGTGAAGCGTGTTGTCCTGTGCTCTGGTAAGGTTTATTACGATCTGCTGGAACAACGCCGTAAAAACGACCAAAAAGATGTCGCTATCGTGCGTATAGAGCAGCTCTATCCGTTCCCGCATCAGGCGGTACAGGAAGCGCTGAAGCCTTACGCTCACGTGCATGATTTTGTCTGGTGCCAGGAAGAACCGCTCAACCAGGGCGCGTGGTACTGCAGCCAGCATCACTTCCGCGAAGTGATTCCGTTTGGGGCCTCTCTGCGTTACGCAGGCCGCCCGGCCTCCGCCTCTCCGGCGGTAGGGTATATGTCCGTTCACCAGAAACAGCAACAAGATCTGGTCAATGACGCGCTGAACGTCGATTAATTAAAGGATACATAATGAGTAGCGTAGATATTCTGGTTCCCGATCTGCCTGAGTCCGTAGCTGACGCGACGGTTGCGACCTGGCATAAAAAACCGGGCGATAGCGTCCAGCGTGATGAAGTGCTGGTGGAAATCGAAACTGACAAAGTGGTACTGGAAGTACCGGCTTCAGCGGACGGCATTCTGGATGCAGTGCTGGAAGACGAAGGTGCCACCGTACTTTCTCGCCAGATCCTCGGTCGCCTGCGTGAAGGCAACAGCGCGGGTAAAGAGTCCGCGGCGAAAGCCGATGCGAAAGAGTCTACCCCGGCTCAGCGTCAGCAGGCGTCTCTGGAAGAGCAGAGCAATGATGCCCTCAGCCCGGCGATTCGCCGTCTGCTGGCTGAACACAACCTCGATGCGGCTGCCATCAAAGGCACCGGCGTCGGCGGCCGCCTGACCCGTGAAGATGTGGAGAAACATCTGGCGGCGGCACCGGCTAAAGCCGAAGCCAAAGCACCTGCCGCAGCGGCAGCACCGGTTGCACAACTGGGCCACCGTTCTGAAAAACGCGTTCCGATGACCCGCCTGCGCAAACGCGTTGCCGAGCGTCTGCTGGAAGCGAAGAACTCCACCGCCATGCTGACGACCTTCAACGAAGTCAACATGAAGCCGATTATGGATCTGCGTAAGCAGTACGGCGATGCCTTCGAAAAACGTCACGGTATCCGTCTGGGCTTTATGTCCTTCTACGTGAAAGCCGTGGTTGAAGCGCTGAAACGCTATCCGGAAGTGAACGCCTCTATCGATGGCGATGATGTGGTGTATCACAACTACTTCGACGTCAGCATGGCGGTCTCTACGCCGCGCGGTCTGGTGACTCCGGTTCTGCGTGATGTTGATCTGCTGGGCATGGCGGATATCGAAAAGAATATTAAAGAGCTGGCAGTGAAAGGCCGTGACGGCAAGCTGACCGTAGATGACCTGACCGGCGGTAACTTCACCATTACCAACGGCGGCGTATTCGGTTCTCTGATGTCCACGCCAATCATCAACCCACCGCAGAGCGCGATTCTGGGTATGCATGCCATTAAAGATCGCCCGATGGCGGTCAATGGCAAGGTAGAAATTCTGCCAATGATGTACCTGGCGCTCTCTTACGACCACCGTCTGATCGATGGACGTGAATCGGTAGGCTTCCTGGTTGCTATCAAAGAGCTGCTGGAAGACCCGACTCGTCTGCTGCTGGACGTGTAGTCAGCAAGAGTATTACCTACCGTAGGCCGGATAAGGCGTTTACGCCGCCATCCGGCGTTGATGAGATGCCTGATGGCGACGCAGCCGCGTCTTATCAGGCCTACAGGTTTAAAGATAATTATTCCCTGAAGGATGGACTGAACACATGAACTTACATGAATATCAGGCAAAACAACTGTTTGCCCGCTATGGCTTACCGGCGCCGGTGGGTTATGCCTGTACTACTCCGCGCGAAGCAGAAGAAGCCGCATCAAAAATCGGCGCGGGTCCGTGGGTAGTGAAATGTCAGGTTCACGCTGGTGGCCGCGGTAAAGCGGGCGGTGTGAAAGTAGTTAACAGTAAAGAAGACATTCGCGCATTTGCTGAGCACTGGCTGGGCAAACGCCTGGTGACCTACCAGACAGACGCCAACGGCCAGCCGGTTAACCAGATTCTGGTTGAAGCAGCGACAGATATCGCCAAAGAGCTGTATCTGGGTGCGGTTGTTGACCGTAGCTCCCGTCGCGTCGTGTTCATGGCCTCCACCGAAGGCGGCGTGGAAATCGAAAAAGTGGCGGAAGAAACCCCGCACCTGATCCACAAAATTGCGATCGATCCGCTGGCAGGCCCGATGCCTTACCAGGGTCGTGAGCTGGCGTTCAAACTGGGTCTGGAAGGTAAGCAGGTTCAGCAGTTCACCAAAATCTTTATGGGTCTGGCGACCATCTTCCTGGAGCGCGACCTGGCGCTGATCGAAATTAACCCGCTGGTTATCACTAAGCAGGGCGATCTGATCTGCCTCGATGGCAAACTGGGCGCCGATGGCAATGCGTTGTTCCGCCAGCCGGATCTGCGTGAAATGCGCGACCAGTCTCAGGAAGACCCGCGTGAAGCGCAGGCTGCGCAGTGGGAGCTGAACTACGTTGCGCTGGACGGCAACATCGGTTGTATGGTTAACGGCGCGGGCCTGGCAATGGGCACCATGGACATCGTTAAGCTGCACGGCGGCGAACCGGCTAACTTCCTTGACGTGGGCGGCGGCGCAACCAAAGAGCGCGTGACCGAAGCGTTCAAAATCATTCTTTCCGACAGCAATGTTAAAGCCGTACTGGTTAACATCTTCGGCGGTATCGTTCGTTGCGACCTGATCGCTGACGGCATCATCGGCGCGGTAGCAGAAGTTGGCGTAAACGTACCGGTTGTCGTACGTCTGGAAGGGAACAACGCCGAACTGGGCGCGAAGAAACTGGCTGACAGCGGCCTGAATATTATTGCAGCGAAAAGTCTGACGGACGCAGCACAGCAGGTTGTTGCCGCAGTGGAGGGGAAATAATGTCCATTTTAATTGATAAAAACACCAAGGTTATCTGCCAGGGCTTCACCGGTAGCCAGGGGACTTTCCACTCTGAACAAGCAATTGCTTACGGTACCCAAATGGTCGGCGGCGTTACGCCAGGCAAAGGCGGCACCACTCACCTGGGTCTGCCGGTGTTCAACACCGTACGCGAAGCCGTTGAAGCGACCGGCGCGACCGCGACCGTTATCTACGTTCCGGCGCCGTTCTGCAAAGACTCCATTCTGGAAGCTATCGATGCGGGCATTAAGCTTATCATTACCATCACCGAAGGTATTCCGACGCTGGATATGCTGACGGTGAAAGTGAAGCTGGATGAAGCCGGCGTGCGGATGATCGGCCCGAACTGCCCGGGCGTTATCACCCCAGGCGCTTGCAAAATCGGCATCATGCCGGGCCACATTCATCAGCCGGGTAAAGTGGGTATCGTTTCCCGCTCCGGTACGCTGACCTATGAAGCGGTTAAGCAGACCACCGATTACGGTTTCGGCCAGTCTACCTGTGTCGGTATCGGCGGCGACCCGATCCCGGGCTCTAACTTCATCGACATCCTGAAACTGTTCGAGGAAGATCCGCAGACCGAAGCGATCGTAATGATCGGTGAGATCGGCGGTAGCGCGGAAGAAGAAGCGGCTGCCTACATCAAAGATCACGTCACCAAGCCGGTTGTCGGTTACATCGCCGGTGTGACCGCGCCGAAAGGCAAGCGTATGGGCCACGCGGGCGCCATTATCGCAGGCGGTAAAGGCACGGCTGATGAGAAATTTGCTGCGCTGGAAGCGGCGGGCGTGAAAACCGTTCGTAGTCTCGCGGATATCGGCGAAGCGCTGAAATCAATCATTAAGTAAACCCTCTCTGCTCAAGCTGAGCAGTTAAATGTCCGATTTCGACATGGTTGGCCACCGTCAGGTGGCCTTTTTTATGCCTGTTTTTGCCACCGTTTCAAGAGGGGCCGCGACCTGGTTTTGCCGTGGCAGACCGCAGTCATTGAGAAAAACCATTTCTATTGTATTGATTTAACACCTTTTTTTCATAAATAATAACAAGCTATTTTCGGCAGGGGAGGGAATGATTCTCACTGCTATTTTTTGCCAGAAAATGAAAAGATAAAAATGATGATTTAATTGATGCTGTCTATCAGGAAAAAATACTGTGAAGCGTCTAACATTAATCAGATCGCTATTTTTTTTCACACGATACGCCTTAAAGTTAAATCATATTACCTATACTTCTCATATCTCTCTTTTTAGTAACCATTATCGGCATGCTTTAAACATATATTTAACATTACTTTCACCATTATTCTTTGTTGGGATACATAATTAACATGGGTGAGAAAAATTGATTTATATCAATACGTAAAGCTTGGAAAAAACCACAAAAAAACGTTAAATTGTCGCCAATCAAATTGGCCTAATTCAGGCATTTTCGCTATATATTGATCACCGTCGTAAATGTAAAACGGATTCAATAAAATCCTGTTTATTGTAAGGTTATTGCGGCGTAATATATTGGGGAATCAATTGGGTTTTTCGTTAACGTATTTGTAACCTTTGCGAGGAGCTGTTTCATCAGGCGACGAAACGGTAACGAAGCGGGAAGCAAGTTATTTTGTATTGGGGCATGCGTATGAACCCGGTGTGCAGGGTTCATTCTCGGAGTCTTCATGCGATGAGCAAGGAGTCATGATGTTAGATATAGTCGAACTGTCGCGCTTACAGTTTGCCTTGACCGCGATGTACCACTTCCTTTTTGTGCCACTGACGCTCGGTATGGCGTTCCTGCTGGCCATCATGGAAACGGTTTACGTCCTTTCCGGCAAACAGATTTATAAAGATATGACCAAATTCTGGGGCAAGTTGTTTGGTATCAACTTTGCGCTGGGTGTAGCAACCGGGTTGACCATGGAGTTCCAGTTCGGGACAAACTGGTCTTATTACTCTCACTACGTGGGCGATATCTTCGGTGCGCCTCTGGCCATTGAAGGTCTGATGGCCTTCTTCCTCGAATCTACCTTTGTAGGTCTGTTCTTCTTCGGTTGGGATCGTCTGGGCAAAGTTCAGCACATGGCGGTGACCTGGCTGGTGGCACTGGGTTCCAACTTGTCTGCATTGTGGATCCTCGTGGCCAACGGCTGGATGCAAAACCCGATCGCCTCGGATTTCAACTTTGAAACCATGCGTATGGAGATGGTCAGTTTCTCCGAACTGGTTCTGAACCCGGTTGCTCAGGTGAAATTTGTCCATACCGTCGCATCCGGCTACGTCTGCGGCGCGATGTTCGTCCTGGGTATCAGCTCCTACTATATGCTGCGCGGTCGCGACTTCGCTTTCGCTAAACGCTCCTTTGCCATTGCTGCCAGCTTCGGTATGGCGGCGATTCTCTCCGTTATCGTACTCGGTGATGAATCCGGTTACGAAATGGGTGACGTGCAGAAAACTAAACTTGCGGCTATCGAAGCCGAATGGGAAACCCAGCCAGCTCCGGCTGCCTTTACCCTGTTTGGTATTCCGGACCAGGATGCGCAAACCAACCACTTCGCCATCCAGATTCCTTATGCGTTGGGTATTATTGCCACTCGTTCCGTGGACACGCCGGTTATTGGTCTGAAAGACCTGCTGGCACAGCACGAAGCGCGTATTCGTAACGGGATGAAAGCTTACACCCTGCTGGAAGAGCTGCGCGCAGGCTCAACCGATCAGGCTGTACGTGATGAATTCAACAACGTGAAGAAAGATCTGGGCTACGGTCTGCTGCTGAAACGCTATACCCCGAACGTCTCTGACGCGACGGAAGCGCAGATTGCTATGGCGACGAAAGACTCTATTCCTCGCGTTGCGCCGCTGTACTTCGCGTTCCGTATCATGGTGGCCTGCGGCATCCTGATGCTCGGTATCATCGCGGCATCGTTCTGGACCGTTATTCGTAACCAGATTGGCGAGAAGAAATGGCTGCTGCGCATTGCGCTGTACGCAATTCCTCTGCCGTGGATCGCTATCGAGTCCGGTTGGTTCGTAGCGGAATATGGTCGTCAGCCGTGGGCGATAGGTGAGGTACTGCCTACTGCGGTAGCCAACTCGTCCCTGACCGCGGGCGACCTGATCTTCTCGATGCTGCTGATTTGCGGTCTGTACACCCTGTTCCTGGTCGCGGAGCTGTATCTGATGTTCAAATTCGCACGCCGTGGACCAAGCAGCCTGAAAACCGGTCGCTACCACTACGAGCAGTCTTCCACGACTACTCAGCCGGCACGCTAAGACAGGAGTCGTCAAATGATCGATTATGAAGTATTGCGTTTTATCTGGTGGCTACTGATCGGTGTTCTGCTGATTGGTTTCGCCGTCACCGATGGCTTCGACATGGGGGTGGGCATGCTCACCCGTTTCCTCGGTCGTAATGACACCGAGCGTCGAATCATGATTAACTCCATCGCTCCGCACTGGGACGGAAACCAGGTGTGGCTGATCACCGCCGGCGGCGCGCTGTTTGCTGCCTGGCCGACGGTCTATGCCGCCGCGTTCTCCGGCTTCTATGTGGCGATGATTCTGGTGCTGGCCTCTTTGTTCTTCCGTCCGGTTGGTTTTGACTACCGCTCGAAGATTGAAGACACCCGCTGGCGCAACATGTGGGACTGGGGCATCTTCATCGGTAGCTTCGTACCGCCGCTGGTGATTGGCGTCGCGTTCGGTAACCTGCTGCAGGGCGTACCGTTCCATATGGATGAATATATGCGCCTGTACTACACCGGCAATTTCTTCCAGCTGCTGAACCCGTTTGGTCTGCTGGCCGGTATTGTTAGCGTGGCGATGATTCTGACGCAGGGGGCTACCTACCTGCAGATGCGTACCGTGGGTGAGCTGCACCTGCGTGCTCGCGCGACCTCTCAGGTTGCGGCACTGGTGACGCTGGTTTGCTTCCTGCTGGCCGGTGTCTGGGTGGTATACGGGATCGACGGTTATGTGGTCACCTCGGCTATCGACCACTCTGCGCCATCTAACCCGCTGACTAAAGAAGTGACACGTCAGGCTGGTGCATGGTTGGTGAACTTCAATAATATGCCTTCGCTGTGGGCTATCCCGGCACTGGGCGTAGTATTGCCGCTGCTGACTATCCTGACTTCGCGGATGGAGAAGGGCGCTCTGGCGTTTATCTTCTCTTCTCTGACGCTGGCCTGCATCATTCTGACCGCCGGGATTGCGATGTTCCCGTTCATCATGCCGTCCAGCACGATGATGAACGTTAGCCTGACCATGTGGGATTCAACCTCCAGCCAAAGAACGCTGAACCTGATGACCTACGTGGCGATTGTCTTCGTGCCGATTATTCTGGGCTACACCACCTGGTGTTACTGGAAGATGTTCGGTCGCATTACCCGCGAAGACATCGAAAAGAACACCCACTCGTTGTATTAAGGTAAGGAGCTAGATATGTGGTATTTCGCATGGATTTTGGGAACGCTTCTTGCCTGTGCCTTTGGGGTTATCACTGCGTTAGCGCTTGAGCACGTGGAAAGCACCAAAGCAGGTAAAGAAGAACACTGATGAGTAAAATTATCGCAACGCTGTATGCGATAATGGATAAGCGCCCGTTAAGGGCGCTTTCCTTATTGATGGCACTGCTGTTGGCCGGCTGCATTTTCTGGGATCCGTCGCGCTTTGCGGCAAAGACCAGCGAGCTGGAGATCTGGCACGGCTTCCTGCTGATGTGGGCCGTGTGCGCCGGGGTTATCCACGGCGTGGGCTTTCGCCCGCAGGCCATTCACTGGCAAGGGATTTTTTGTCCACTTATCGCTGATATTGTACTCATCACGGGGCTGTTTTTTTTCTTCTTTTGAAAGAGAAGAGAATAAGAGAACTCTGTTAACCTCATGGGCTTGCATAAGCCCATAAAAATTTACTCGCTGTTTACTTTCCCCCATTCCAAACCACGTTCCCCGCGCGTATAGTAGCGAAGTTTGAAAGCACTAATCTTTTTTTGCATTACCGGGATGTAAAGTGAATACAACGCTGTTTCGATGGCCGGTTCGTGTCTACTATGAAGATACCGATGCCGGTGGTGTGGTTTACCACGCCAGTTACGTCGCTTTTTATGAAAGAGCACGCACAGAGATGCTGCGCCACCACCACTTCAGTCAGCAGGTTTTGCTGGCTGAGCGAGTTGCCTTCGTGGTTCGCAAAATGACGCTGGAATATTTTGCGCCCGCCAGACTCGACGACATGCTCGAAATCCAGACGGAAATCACCTCGATGAGAGGTACCTCTTTGGTTTTCACGCAGCGAATCGTCAACGCAGAGAATACAGTTTTGAACGAAGCTGAGGTTCTCATTGTGTGCGTTGATCCACTCTTAATGAAGCCTCGTGCGCTTCCCAAGTCTATTGTCGCGGAGTTTAAGCAGTGACTGACATGAATATCCTTGATTTGTTCCTGAAGGCGAGCCTTCTGGTTAAACTTATCATGTTGATTTTGATTGGTTTTTCTATCGCTTCCTGGGCCATTATTATTCAGAGAACGCGCATCCTCAACACGGCAAGCCGCGAGGCGGAAGCCTTTGAAGACAAGTTCTGGTCGGGCATTGAGCTTTCTCGCCTGTATCAGGAGAGCCAGGGGCGTCGCGATAACCTGGTGGGGTCGGAACAAATTTTCTACAGCGGTTTCAAAGAGTTTGCTCGTCTGCATCGCGCAAACAGCCATGCGCCAGAAGCGGTGGTTGAAGGGGCGTCGCGCGCCATGCGCATCTCGATGAACCGTGAGATCGAGACGCTGGAAACGCACATTCCGTTCCTTGGAACCGTAGGTTCCATCAGCCCGTATATCGGTCTGTTCGGTACCGTCTGGGGGATCATGCACGCTTTTATCGCACTCGGTGCGGTGAAACAGGCTACTCTGCAGATGGTTGCTCCGGGTATCGCAGAAGCGCTGATCGCCACGGCAATCGGTCTGTTTGCGGCAATACCGGCGGTTATGGCCTACAACCGTTTGAACCAGCGTGTGAACAAACTTGAACTGAACTATGACAACTTTATGGAAGAGTTCACCGCGATTCTGCACCGTCAGGCGTTTACCAGCAGCGAAAGCAATAAGGGGTAAGCCATGGCCAGAGCACGTGGACGCGGACGTCGCGAACTGAAGTCCGAGATCAACATCGTTCCGCTGCTGGATGTCTTGTTGGTGCTGTTGCTGATCTTTATGGCGACCGCGCCGATCATTACGCAGAGCGTAGAGGTCGACCTGCCGGATGCGACGGAATCACAAGCGGTCAAAAGTAATGATGAGCCGCCGGTGATTGTTGAAGTTTCCGGAGTCGGGCAGTACAGCGTAAAAGTGGGTCCGGAGACGCTGTCGCAGCTGCCGCCAGAGCAGGTTGTTGCCGAAGCGAAACGCCGCCTCGAAGCGAACGAGAAAACGGTGTTCCTGATCGGCGGTGCGAAAGACGTACCTTACGATGAAATTATTAAAGCGCTTAACCTGTTGCATAGCGCAGGGGTTAAATCGGTTGGCTTAATGACCAAGCCTATTTAATCGCTTCGGATATGTGCGCCCGCCGGACCGCTGGCTGCGAGAATAACAGACTCGTGGCCGGCGAGAGTAGCGGGGACAGGCGAACAGTTTTTGGGAACCGATAGTGTCAAAGGCAACCGAACAAAACGACAAGCTTAAACGAGCGATCATAGTTTCAGTCGCGCTGCACATCATTCTGATCGCGCTGCTGATCTGGAGTTCGTTCGATGAGCATCTGGATGCCTCAGCCGGTGGCGGCGGAGGTTCTTCCATTGATGCGGTGATGGTTGATCCTGGGGCGGTGGTGAATAATTACAACCGCCAACAGCAGCAGCAGGCCAGCTCGCGCCGCGCCGCCGAGCAGCGCGAAAAGCAGGCTCAGCAGCAGGCTGAAGAACTGCGTGAAAAGCAGGCCGCCGAGCAGGAGCGTCTGAAGCAGCTTGAGCAGGATCGTCTGCAGGCGCAGGAAGCAGCTAAGCAAGCGAAGGAAGAGCAGAAGCAGGCTGAAGAAGCGGCGGCGAAAGCGGCGGCGAAAGCGGCGGCAGCGGCGAAAGCCAAAGCGGATTCTCAGGCGAAAGAAGCACAGGAAGCGGCAGCAAAAGCCGCTGCTGACGCGAAAGCGAAGGCAGATGCGCAGGCTAAAGCGGCGGAAGCTGCGGCAGCGAAAGCCGCAGCCGATGCGAAGAAACAGGCGGAAGCCGAAGCGGCGAAAGCAGCGGCGGATGCCCAGAAGAAAGCCGAAGCCGAGGCAGCGAAGAAAGCGCAGCAGCAGGCTGAGAAGAAAGCCCAGCAGGAAGCCGCGAAGCAGGCAGCGGCTGAGAAAGCTGCTGCGGAAAAAGCCGCTGAGAAAGCAGCAGAAAAAGCAGCGGCGCAAAAAGCAGCCTCTGAAAAAGCGGCAGCAGAAAAGGCCGCCGCAGCAGAGAAAGCCGCCGCGGAGAAAGCGGAAAAAGCTGCCGCAGCGAAAGCCGCTGCAGCGGAAAAAGCCGCAGCCGATAAAGCCGCCAAGGCTGCTGCCGCTAAGGCCGCCGCAGCCAAAGCCGCCGCCGCGAAAAAAGCCGCGGCAGCGAAAGATGCGGATGGCGTTGACGACCTGCTCGGCGATCTGAGTTCAGGTAAGAATGCGCCTAAAGGTAGCACCAGCGGTAGCAATGGAGGCTCATCTCCTGCTAAAGGAAGTAAACCGGGGCAGGGGGGCGCGTCTCAGGCTGAGATTGCCAGTTATATTTCGCAGGTTCAGGCGGCGATTAAAGGGCATCTCTATGACTGGGACACGTACAAAGGTAAAACATGTACGTTACGCGTGAACCTGGCTCAGGACGGGACGTTATTGAGCGTGAAGTCGGAGGGGGGCGATCCTGCTTTCTGTCAGCAGATGCTGGCGGCAACCAGCCGGATGAGCAAGTTCCCGAAACCGCCTTCTCAGGCTGTGTATGAGACGTTCAAAAATGCGCCACTGGACTTCAAACCGCAGTGATGTGTTTCCCCGCGCGAGCGGGGGAAACACAATCCAGGGCTGAGGCCGGGTTTTGGTAGTTTTGTGTATTTGAGTTTGTTAACATTCTGCTAAATTATCGTGGGCTTTCCGTCCGGATAAGGGAGATATGATGAAGCAGGCATTACGAGTAGCGTTTGGTTTTTTAATGCTGTGGGCGGCGGTGCTGCACGCAGAAGTACGTATCGAGATCACCCAGGGGGTGGACTCGGCGCGCCCGATCGGTGTTGTACCGTTCCAGTGGGCAGGGCCGGGTGCTGCGCCTGAAGATATTGGCGGTGTCGTAGCGGCTGACTTGCGTAACAGCGGTAAGTTCAACCCACTGGATCGCTCGCGTCTGCCTCAGCAACCGGGGACGGCACAAGAGGTTCAACCTGCGGCGTGGTCTGCGCTGGGTATTGATGCGGTGGTTGTCGGTCAGGTGACCGGGAACCCTGACGGATCGTACAACGTGGCTTACCAGCTGGTTGATACCGGCGGTGCTCCGGGGACGATTCTGGCGCAGAACTCTTATAAGGTGACTAAACAGTACCTGCGCTATGCGGCTCACACCGCCAGCGATGCGGTATTCGAGAAGCTGACCTCTATTAAGGGCGCCTTCCGTACCCGTATTGCCTACGTTGTGCAGACTAACGGCGGCCAGTTCCCGTATGAACTGCGCGTCTCCGACTACGATGGTTATAACCAGTTTGTGGTCCACCGTTCACCACAGCCGCTGATGTCTCCGGCATGGTCTCCGGATGGTTCTAAACTGGCTTACGTGACCTTCGAAAGCGGCCGTTCTGCGCTGGTGGTTCAGACTCTGGCAAATGGCGCGGTGCGTCAGATTGCTTCCTTCCCGCAGCATAACGGGGCTCCGGCCTTCTCGCCGGATGGCAGTAAACTGGCGTTCGCATTGTCGAAAACCGGTAGCCTGAACCTGTATGTGATGGATCTGGGCTCGGGTCAGATTCGTCAGGTGACCAATGGTCGCAGCAACAACACCGAACCAAGCTGGTTCCCGGATAGTCAGAATCTGGCCTTTACTTCTGACCAGGCCGGTCGTCCGCAGGTGTATAAATTCAGCGTCGGCGGCGGTACTCCGCAGCGTATCTCCTGGGAAGGTTCTCAGAACCAGGATGCGGATGTCAGCAGTGACGGTAAATTTATGGTAATGGTCAGCTCGGCCAACGGTCAGCAGCACATTGCCAAACAAGATCTGGTAGCGGGTGGCGTACAAGTTCTGTCGTCAACGTTCCTGGATGAAACGCCAAGTCTGGCACCTAACGGCACTATGGTAATCTACAGCTCTTCTCAGGGGATGGGATCCGTGCTGAATCTGGTTTCTACAGATGGGCGTTTCAAAGCGCGTCTTCCGGCGACTGATGGACAGGTAAAATTCCCTGCCTGGTCTCCGTATCTGTGATAATAAATAATTGATTATTAAAGGAATCAAAGAAATGCAACTGAACAAAGTGCTGAAAGGGCTGATGATCGCTCTGCCGGTTATGGCAATCGCGGCGTGTTCTTCTAACAAGAACGCCAGCAACGACCAGAGCGGTGAAGGCATGCTGGGTGCCGGCACTGGTATGGATGCTAACGCTAACGGCGGCAACATGTCTTCCGAAGAGCAAGCTCGTCTGCAAATGCAGCAGCTGCAGCAGAACAACATCGTGTACTTCGATCTCGACAAGTACGATATCCGTTCTGACTTCGCTGCAATGCTGGATGCGCACGCTAACTTCCTGCGTAGCAACCCATCCTATAAAGTGACTGTTGAAGGTCACGCGGATGAGCGCGGTACTCCGGAATACAACATCGCTCTGGGTGAGCGTCGTGCTAACGCCGTTAAGATGTATCTGCAGGGCAAAGGTGTTTCTGCTGACCAGATCTCCATCGTTTCTTACGGTAAAGAAAAACCTGCAGTACTGGGTCACGACGAAGCGGCTTACGCTAAAAACCGTCGCGCCGTACTGGTTTACTAAGAGAATTGCATGAGCAGTAACTTCAGACATCATCTGTTGAGTCTGTCGTTACTGGTTGGCATAGCGGCCCCCTGGGCCGCTTTTGCTCAGGCGCCAATCAGTAGTGTCGGCTCAGGCTCGGTCGAAGACCGCGTCACTCAACTCGAGCGTATTTCTAACGCTCACAGTCAGCTTTTAACCCAACTTCAGCAACAGCTCTCCGATAACCAGAATGATATTGATTCCCTGCGCGGCCAGATTCAGGAAAGCCAGTATCAGCTCAATCAGGTTGTTGAACGCCAGAAGCAAATTCTGTTACAGATCGACGGTCTGAGCAGCGGTGGGGCGGCGGCAGGTGCACAGCCATCGTCTTCGGCAGGCGATCAGGGTGCGGCGGCTACCGCGGCGCCAGCGGCCACTTCTGGCGCTCCTGCCTCGACCGGAGATGCCAATACTGACTACAATGCGGCTATTGCGCTGGTGAAGGATCCCTCCCGCCAGGATGACGCGCTGGCAGCATTTCAGAATTTCGTCAAAAAGTACCCGGATTCAACCTATCAGCCGAACGCGAACTACTGGCTCGGTCAGTTGAATTACAATAAGGGGAAAAAAGATGATGCCGCTTACTATTTTGCTTCCGTGGTGAAGAATTACCCTAAATCCCCGAAAGCGCCTGATGCCATGTTTAAGGTCGGCGTGATTATGCAGGATAAAGGTGATACCGCGAAGGCGAAGGCTGTTTACCAACAGGTCGTCAGTAAATTTCCTGGCACCGATGGCGCGAAACAGGCTCAGAAACGTCTTAATGCCCTTGGGTGATTATGGCATGACCAGAAATCGCATTATTTCTGGTCTTGTCGCGTGAATCCTAAGCAGTCAGATGTTTTTTATCGAAATACTTGTTGCGCTGAATTCTTAAATCAGTAATATATGCCGCCGTTGCCACGGGATATCGAACAAGCCTGAAGCGACGAAAAAAGTGGGTCGTTAGCTCAGTTGGTAGAGCAGTTGACTTTTAATCAATTGGTCGCAGGTTCGAATCCTGCACGACCCACCACTAACTACCAGGGTGGAACGGTAGTAAAACGTGAAGGATAGCGTTGCGTCAGCAACGGCCCATAGGGCAAGCGAAAGCGAGTCATCCTCCACTACCCACCGCTGACTTTAGTCAGATGTAGTATCCAGCGTAGTATCGGGTGATTAGCTCAGCTGGGAGAGCACCTCCCTTACAAGGAGGGGGTCGGCGGTTCGATCCCGTCATCACCCACCACTCGGGTCGTTAGCTCAGTTGGTAGAGCAGTTGACTTTTAATCAATTGGTCGCAGGTTCGAATCCTGCACGACCCACCAATTTAACATCGAACTCAGATGTTGAACGTGAAGGATAACGTTGCGTAGCAACGGCCCACAGGGCGAGCGAAAGCGAGTCATCCTGCACGACCCACCGGGTTAACGTTGGTGAAGAGTGAAAAAATTCAGGTAGTACCCGAGCGGGTCGTTAGCTCAGTTGGTAGAGCAGTTGACTTTTAATCAATTGGTCGCAGGTTCGAATCCTGCACGACCCACCACTTTAACATTAAAGTTAATGTTAAACGTGAAGGATAACGTTGCGTAGCAACGGCCCACAGGGCAAGCGAAAGCGAGTGATCCTGCACAATCCGGTATTCTGAATATTGAAAGTATGAAGTCCCGCAAGGGGTCGTTAGCTCAGTTGGTAGAGCAGTTGACTTTTAATCAATTGGTCGCAGGTTCGAATCCTGCACGACCCACCAATGTAAAAAGGCGCCCTAAAGGCGCCTTTTTGCTATGCGCAGAATGTAACGATTCGAACCTGCGGCAGGTTCGAGTCGAGCAAAGCGAGACAACGGAGCCGCTCGCGGCGACGGCCCGAAGAGCGAGCAAAGCGAGTTATCCTGCACGGCCCACCACTTTACCATTGAAGTTAATGTTAAACGTGAGGATAACGTTGCGTAGCAATGCCCCACAGGGCGAGCGAAGGCGAGTCATCCTGCACGACCCACCAATGTAAAAGGGCGCCTTTTTGCTATCTGTTGTTTTTCCTCCATAAATATTAATCCCCTTTTTTTGCCTTCAGACGACAATAAATTCCACACGACATTTTCTGTACAATCCGCTATCTTGTTTAGCATATAAAACATCATGACCGCCGCTATGCCGTCTGAAGGCATATTAACGGTATTTGAGTTAAGCCAGTAAAACGAGATTGCAAGATGAGCGTAATGTTTGACCCTGAAACGGCGATTTATCCTTTCCCGCCGAAACCATTGCCATTAAGTCGCGATGAAAAGCACTTTTACCGTGAAAAGATTAAACGTCTGCTGCGCGAGCGCGATGCGGTGATGGTGGCTCATTACTATACCGACCCTGAAATTCAGCAACTGGCCGAAGAGACCGGCGGCTGTATCGCTGATTCTCTGGAAATGGCCCGTTTCGGCGCCCGCCATTCCGCTTCGACGTTACTGGTGGCCGGAGTACGCTTCATGGGGGAAACGGCAAAAATTCTCAGTCCGGAAAAGACCATCCTGATGCCAACGCTGAATGCCGAGTGCTCTCTGGATCTGGGCTGCCCGATTGAGGAGTTTAATGCGTTTTGCGATGCCCACCCGGATCGTACCGTCGTCGTTTATGCCAACACCTCAGCGGCGGTCAAAGCGCGCGCCGATTGGGTTGTGACCTCCAGTATTGCCGTTGAGCTTATTGAGCATCTCGACAGCCTCGGGGAAAAAATTCTCTGGGCACCCGACCGTCACTTAGGCCGGTACGTACAGCGGCAAACCGGCGCAGATGTTTTGTGCTGGCAGGGCGCCTGTATTGTCCACGATGAGTTTAAAACCCAGGCGTTAACGCGGATGAAAGCCCTCTATCCCGGTGCCGCCATTCTGGTGCATCCTGAATCACCGCAGTCCATTGTAGATATGGCGGATGCGGTAGGGTCTACCAGCCAGCTGATTGCTGCGGCTAAAACGCTCCCGGCGCGCCAGCTCATTGTCGCCACCGATCGCGGGATCTTCTACAAAATGCAGCAGGCGGTACCGGAAAAAGAGCTGCTGGAAGCACCGACGGCGGGAGAGGGGGCAACCTGTCGTAGCTGTGCCCACTGCCCGTGGATGGCGATGAACGGCCTGCAAGCGATTGCAGAGGGACTGGAAAACGGTGGACCCGAACACGAAATTAAGGTCGATGCGCAGCTGCGTACCGGCGCATTAGTCCCGCTGAACAGAATGCTGGATTTTGCGGCTACACTTCGGGGATAGTGGTTAATTACGCAATCAATACAGTGCGGGGAAAATATGGATTTTTTTAGTACGCAGAATATCCTGGTGCATATACCCATCGGTGCCGGCGGATACGACTTATCATGGATCGAGGCGGTCGGCACGCTTGCCGGGCTGCTGTGTATCTGGCTGGCGAGTCTGGAAAAGATCAGCAACTATGCGTTTGGGCTGGTCAACGTCACCTTGTTTGCCATTATTTTCTTTCAGATTCAGCTCTATGCCAGCCTGCTGCTGCAGGTCTTTTTCTTTGCCGCCAACGTTTATGGCTGGTACGCCTGGTCCCGGCAAACCAGCAGCCATGAAGCCGAACTGCGTATTCGGTGGTTGCCATTGCCGAAGGCGCTGGGCTGGCTGACGGCTTGTATTGTGGCAATTGCGCTGATGACGGTCTTCATTAATCCGGTCTTCGCCTTCCTGACGCGGATCGCGGTCACGCTGATGCAGAGCCTGGGACTGCGGGTGACGATGCCGGAACTGCAGCCGGATGCCTTCCCGTTCTGGGACTCCTGCATGATGGTGCTGTCGATCGCCGCCATGATTCTGATGACCCGCAAATATGTCGAAAACTGGCTGCTTTGGGTGATCATCAACGTCATCAGCGTGGTGATTTTTGCCCTTCAGGGAGTCTATGCGATGTCGCTGGAATATCTGCTTTTGACCTTTATTGCTCTTAACGGCAGTCGGATGTGGATCAACAGCGCGCGTGAGCGAGGTTCTCACGCGTTTTCTCGCTAATGGTGGTGATGATGGTCGTGCCCGGCGTGCGTCATGTTGAGACGGCATTCCGGGCCGTTACAGGGCTGGTACTCCATCTGCACGGTCACATGCCCGATATTATATTTATGCTGTAAAAAGGCCTGGATGCGATTCAGCAAGGCATCGTGATCGTGCGGCGGGACAACCTGAACATGCAGCGTCATGACCGTTTTTTCGCCAACCAGCCAGACGTGGACGTGATGCACGTCGCGGACTTCCGCCACCGAACGGCGTAAATCGCGCTTTAACCCCTCGACATCTAACGACCGCGGCGCTCCTTCCAACAGTTCGTTCAAACTTTCCTGCAACAGCCGCCAGGCGCTACGCAGTACCAGACATGAAACCAGCACCGACAAAATCGGGTCAATTGGCGTCCAGCCGGTGGTGAGAATCACGATAGCGGCAATGATCGCCCCGACCGAACCCAGCAGGTCGCCCAGAACGTGTAAGGCGGCCGCGCGGACGTTAAGATTGCTTGCTTCACTGCCGCGGTGCAGGATCCAGAATGCCAGTATGTTCGCCAGTAGCCCGGCAACGGCAATCACCATCATTGTGGTACCGGCAACGGGCTGAGGATGGTTAAAGCGTTGAATCACTTCCCAGACAATCAGAATCGTGATGACAACCAGCGCAATGGCGTTGACGAAGGCCGCCAGGGTGGTCAGGCGCAGCCAGCCGAACGTGTGGCGGGTGTTGGGGGGACGGCTGGCGAAGCGGACCGCGAGTAGAGCGAATAACAGAGCGGCTGAATCGGTGAGCATGTGACCGGCATCAGCCAGCAGGGCCAGCGAGCCTGAAACGACGCCGCCGATGGCTTCAACAAGCATAAAGCCGGCGGTGACGATAAAAGCCTGCAACAGGCGCTTTTCGTTACCGCGATCGGTGGTTTCTGACGGAGTGTGAGCATGGGCCATTACAGAATCCTGTCATTATTTTATCAATTAGTCTCTGACCTTATTACAGATTAACCACAATCGGGCGTCTGTTCCATTAGCCAATGTCGATAGGGCAAGGTGCCGCGGCATTTATCTTCAACAAGCCGCAAATGAGGCAACAATAGGGTGAAAACGCGGGGAGGTGGAGTAATGTCGAGCTATTTCCCTTTTATGGCGATACATAATATTTATATATGATTGATTTGTGGGTTTTATGACTATTATTGGGGCTTTATTTTTTACTGTTCTTATGGTTTGTATTGTTTTTATCTATTTAATCAGTGAATTACCCTTGCGACTGTAAAAGTCTGTTTACACTTTTCTGGCGGCGAGTTAGATTGAAAGCATTGCACACAATTGATTAAGTATGGCAACGCTGGAAAGAAAATGAATTATCAGAACGACGATTTACGTATTAAAGAGATCAACGAATTATTACCTCCCGTTGCACTCCTGGAAAAGTTCCCCGCGACCGAAAATGCTGCTAACACCGTGGCGCACGCTCGTAAAGCGATCCATCAGATCCTTAAAGGCAACGACGATCGTCTGCTGGTGGTGATTGGCCCGTGTTCTATCCACGATCCTGCCGCAGCGAAAGAGTATGCTGAGCGCCTGCTGACGCTTCGTGAAGAGCTGAAGGGCGAGCTGGAAGTGGTGATGCGCGTTTACTTTGAAAAACCGCGTACCACCGTTGGCTGGAAGGGGTTAATCAACGACCCGCATATGGATAACAGCTTCCGCATCAACGACGGCCTGCGCATTGCGCGTAAGCTGCTGCTGGAGATTAACGACAGCGGGCTGCCTGCGGCGGGTGAATTCCTTGATATGATCACCCCGCAGTACGTTGCTGACCTGATGAGCTGGGGCGCCATCGGCGCGCGCACCACCGAATCCCAGGTGCATCGCGAGCTTTCATCTGGCCTTTCTTGTCCGGTAGGTTTTAAAAACGGGACCGACGGGACAATAAAAGTGGCTATTGACGCGATCAACGCCGCTGGCGCACCGCACTGCTTCCTGTCAGTGACCAAATGGGGCCATTCGGCGATTGTGAATACCAGTGGCAACAGCGACTGTCATATCATTCTGCGCGGTGGCAAAGAGCCGAACTACAGTGCGAAGCACGTTGCTGAAGTGAAGGTTGGGCTGGCGAAAGCGGGCCTGCCGGCGCAGATCATGATTGATTTCAGCCACGCAAACTCCAGCAAGCAGTTTAAAAAACAGATGGAAGTGGGTGCCGATGTTTGCCGGCAGATTGCCAGCGGCGAGCAGGCGATTATGGGCGTGATGATTGAAAGCCATCTGGTGGAAGGTAGCCAGAGTCTGGAGAGCGGCGTGCCGCTGGCCTATGGCAAAAGCATCACCGATGCCTGTATCGGCTGGGAAGATACCGATACCATCCTGCGCCAGCTGGCGGATGCGGTAAAAGCCCGTCGCGGTTAATCCGCAGCCTGGCCCGGCAGAGCGTCGCGACGCCGGGATTCAGAGCCAATAAAAAAGCGTGGACGAATCCACGCTTTTTTTATGGCTGGCGAAAATTATTTCGCTTTACCCTGGTTTGCTACCGCGGCGGCTTTTGCGGCGATTTCATCCGCATTGCCCAGATAGTAGTGTTTGATCGGTTTGAAGTTTTCGTCGAACTCATAAACCAGCGGTACGCCGGTCGGGATGTTCAGTTCAAGGATTTCGTCTTCGCCCATATTGTCCAGGTACTTCACCAGTGCACGCAGGGAGTTACCGTGAGCGGCAATAATCACGCGCTCACCGCTTTTCAGACGCGGCAGAATGGTTTCGTTCCAGTAAGGCACAACGCGCTCGATGGTCAGCGCCAGGCTTTCGGTGACCGGCAGCTCTTTATCGGTCAGTTTTGCATAACGCGGATCGTGGCCCGGGTAGCGCTCGTCGTCTTTGGTCAGCTCCGGCGGAGTAATGGCAAAGCCACGGCGCCACTGTTTAACCTGCTCATCACCGTACTTCTCAGCGGTTTCAGCTTTGTTCAGACCCTGCAATGCCCCGTAGTGACGCTCGTTCAGTTTCCAGGATTTCTCAACCGGCAGCCAGGCCTGATCCAGTTCATCCAGGACGTTCCACAGAGTATGGATGGCACGTTTCAGCACAGAGGTATAAGCAAAATCGAAGCTGAAGCCTTCGTCTTTCAGCAGTTTGCCTGCCGCTTTTGCTTCACCTACGCCTTTCTCGGACAGATCGACGTCGTACCAACCGGTGAAACGGTTTTCATTGTTCCATTGGCTTTCGCCATGACGGACCAGTACCAGCTTAGTTACAGCCATACACTTACTCCTCAAGCTTTGTTTGAATAATAACAATTCTCATTATATTGCCGCAATTTGAGTCACGGCAACGCTTATCCCTAACCATAGCGAAAATAGTGGCTCAGTGTAAGATGCTTGTAAATCGGCGGTTATATTTTTGTCTGTAAGTGGCGTAATTTGCAGCAAAATGACGAAAAAAAGCCCTCCGTCAGGAGGGCCGGGGGCTTATCGGGCAATAAACTGATATTCCGTCAGACTGACGTACTCCTCGCCCGGGCGCAATATGCAGTCGGGCTGGGGCCATTCCGGGTGATTTGGTGAGTCCGGCAGAAATTCACTCTCCAGCGCCAGACCCTGCCAGTCGGCGTACGGCTGTTCCGTACGCGACGGTGTACCGCCCAGGTAGTTACCAGAATAAAACTGCAGGGCAGGGGCGGAGGTATACACCGCCATCTGCAGTTGACCATCCTGAGACCAGACATGGGCCGCCGCCTTGCGGGCATCGCCTTTTGCCTGTAGCAGGAAAGCATGATCATACCCTTTTACTTTCTGCTGATCGGCATCGCGAAGAAAATCGACCGCTACGGTTTTCGGCGTGCGGAAATCGAAGCTGGTCCGGGTGACGTCCTGTAAATCGCCGCCCGGAATACCGTCGCTCTCCACCGGCAGGTAGCTGTCGGCGAAAATTTGCAGCTGGTGGTTGCGGACGTCCGTCTGCCCACCGTCAAGGTTGAAGTAGACGTGGTTGGTCAGGTTGACCGGACAGGGCCTGTCAACCGTCGCACGATACTCGATAGCGATGCGGTTATCTTCAGTAAGACGGTAGTGCGCCGTGGCTTTCAGGTTGCCGGGAAACCCCTGGTCGCCGTCATCGGAAGCGAGGGCAAACAGCGCCTGATGTTCGTCGGCGCTAACTATCTGCCAGCGACGTTTGTCGAAACCGTCTGGCCCGCCGTGCAGCTGATGACCGGCTTCGTTAGAAGGGGTCAGTTGGACCGTCTGGCCATCCAGAGTAAACCGGCTGTTGGCGATACGGTTGGCATAGCGGCCTACGGAGGCGCCGAGATAGGCCGCCTGACGGGTATAGTTTTCCGGCGCCGCGCAACCGAGCAGCGCTTCGCGTACTTCGCCGTTGGCCAGCGGGACCTGAGCAGATAATAACGTCGCGCCCCAGTCCATCAGCGTAACCACCATCCCGGCATTATTCCGCAGGGTGATCAGGTTCCACGGCTGGCCGTCCGGCGCCAGGTCTGTCGTTTGGTTTAGCACTGGCCGGCCCCCTGTGACGGTTTGCAAACGTAGAAGGTCTCTTTAATGCCGGTTTTCGCTTCATACTGCTGCGCGACGGCTTGCTTAACGGTATCTACGCACTCTTCCGGCACCAGCGCCACGACGCAGCCGCCAAATCCGCCGCCGGTCATGCGTACGCCGCCTTTATCGCCGATGGTGGCTTTGACGATCTCCACCAGCGTGTCAATTTGCGGAACGGTAATTTCAAAATCATCGCGCATAGAGGCATGGGATTCCGCCATCAGTTCACCCATACGCTTCAGGTCGCCTTTTTCCAGCGCGGTGGCGGCTTCGAGGGTACGCGCATTTTCGGTCAGGACATGGCGGACGCGTTTCGCAACCACCGGATCCAGCTCATGGGCAACGGCATTGAACTCGGCGATTTTGACATCGCGCAGCGCAGGCTGCTGGAAGAAACGTGCGCCGGTCTCGCACTGTTCGCGACGGGTGTTGTATTCGCTGCCGACCAGAGTACGTTTAAAATTACTGTTGATGATCACCACCGCGACGCCTTTTGGCATGGAGACGGCCTTGGTTCCTAATGTGCGGCAGTCAAGCAGCAGCGCGTGATCTTTCTTACCCAGCGCTGAGATAAGCTGGTCCATGATGCCGCAGTTACAGCCGACGAACTGGTTCTCCGCTTCCTGGCCATTAAGGGCAATTTGCGCCCCGTCCAGCGGCAGATGGTACAGCTGCTGGAACACGGTTCCGACGGCCACTTCCAGCGAAGCGGAAGAGCTTAAACCCGCCCCCTGCGGTACGTTACCGCTGATCACCAGATCGGCGCCGCCAAAATGGTTATTGCGCTTCTGCAGGTGTTTCACCACGCCGCGAACGTAGTTTGACCACTGCTGGGTCTCGTGGCTGACAATCGGCTTATCAAGGGAGAACTCGTCGCTCTGATTGTCATAATCGGCGGCAATCACCCGGACAATACGGTCCGTGCGCGGCGCGCAGCTGATCACCGTCTGATAATCAATTGCGCAGGGCAGCACGAAGCCGTCGTTATAGTCGGTGTGTTCGCCGATCAGATTGACGCGGCCCGGTGCCTGAATAACGTGGGTGGCAGGGTAGCCGAACTTTTCAGCAAACAGGGTTTGGGTTTTCTCTTTCAGACTCATTGTTATTCTCCGGATTCGCGAAAATGGACGTCGCTCACTGCCCGCAGGCGTTCGGCGGCTTGTTCGGCCGTCAAATCGCGCTGAGTTTCAGCCAGCATTTCGTAGCCGACCATAAATTTACGCACCGTCGCCGAGCGCAGCAGCGGCGGATAAAAGTGAGCGTGTAGCTGCCAGTGATTATTCTCGTGGTTATTAAACGGTGCCCCGTGCCAGCCCATGGAATAAGGGAATGAGCACTGGAACAGGTTGTCGTAACGGCTGGTCAGCTTTTTCAGCGCCAGCGCAAGGTCGCTACGCTGGGCTGCGGTTAAATCGGTAAGGCGCTGAATGTGTGCTTTCGGCAGCAGCAGCGTCTCAAAAGGCCAGGCCGCCCAGTAAGGTACGACGGCCAGCCAATGTTCAGTCTCGACGACCGTCCGGCTACCGTCGGCTAATTCGCGCTGAACGTAATCCACCAGCATCGGCGAACCCTCAGCGGCGAAATACTCTTTTTGCAAACGATCTTCGCGTTCCGCCTCATTCGGCAGGAAGCTGTTGGCCCAGACCTGGCCGTGCGGGTGCGGGTTGGAGCAGCCCATCGCCGCGCCTTTATTCTCAAACACCTGCACCCACGGATACGTTTGGCCCAGCTCCGCCGTCTGTTCCTGCCACGTATTAACCACGCCTTCCAGCGCTTCAACGCTCAGCTCAGGCAGCGTTTTGCTGTGATCCGGCGAGAAGCAGATGACCCGGCTGGTGCCGCGCGCGCTTTGACAGCGCATCAGCGGATCGTCGCTATTCGGGGCATCGGGGGTGTCGGTCATCAATGCCGCAAAGTCATTGGTAAACACGTAGGTACCGGTGTAGTTCGGGTTCGTGTCGCCGGTGACGCGGGTGTTACCCGGACACAGAAAACAATCCGCATCGTGCGCCGGCAAGGTTGATTTTGCCGGCGTTTCCTGTGCCCCTTGCCAGGGGCGCTTGGCGCGATGCGGTGATACCAGAATCCATTGCCCGGTTAACGGGTTATAACGACGATGCGGATGGTCGACGGGGTTAAATACGGTCATGACGGTTCCTTAGTCTGGGTAACCCTGCGGATGACGGGACTGCCAGTGCCAGGTGTCCTGCGCCATCTCGTCAAGGTCGCGCGTAACGCGCCAGTTCAGCTCGCGGTCGGCCTTTTCGGCATCCGCCCAGTAGGCCGGGAGGTCGCCATCGCGGCGCGGCGCGAAGTGGTAATTAACAGGTTTGCCGCAGGCTTTACTGAAGGCATTGATCACGTCGAGGACGCTGCTGCCGACGCCTGCGCCGAGGTTATAAATGTGTACGCCTTCGCGGCCCGCCAGTTTTTCCATCGCCGCAACGTGGCCATCGGCGAGGTCCATGACGTGGATATAGTCGCGTACGCCGGTACCGTCAGGGGTCGGATAATCATTGCCGAAAACGGCCAGCGATTCGCGACGACCCACGGCCACCTGCGCGATATAAGGCATCAGGTTGTTCGGGATACCCTGCGGATCTTCGCCCATGTCGCCTGATGGATGCGCGCCGACCGGGTTGAAGTAACGCAGCAGCGCAATGCTCCAGTCCGGCTGGGCTTTTTGCAGGTCGGTCAGGATTTGCTCGACCATCAGCTTGCTTTTGCCATACGGGCTCTGCGGCGTGCCGGTCGGGAAGCTTTCGACATAAGGGATCTTCGGCTGATCGCCGTAGACGGTCGCGGAGGAGCTAAAAATAAAGTTCTTCACGCCAGCGGCGCGCATGGCGGAAACTAATTTAAGTGTACCGGTGACGTTATTGTCGTAGTATTCCAGCGGCCTGGCGACGGATTCGCCGACGGCTTTCAGGCCGGCAAAGTGGATCACCGCCTCAATAGCGTGATCGTGCAGAATTTCCGTCATCAGCGCTTCATTACGAATATCGCCTTCAACAAAGGTGGCCGTTTTCCCGCCGAGACGTTCAATGACCGGCAATACGCTGCGCTTACTGTTGCAGAGATTGTCGAGAATAATCACTTCATGTCCCTGCAGCAGCAGTTGAACGCAGGTATGACTTCCAATGTAACCGCTACCACCTGTAACCAGTACTTTCATGATTCGCTCCAATAGGCTTATCGTGTGTGATGAAGATAGCATATCAAAGAAGTGTAAAGTGTGACACAGGCCAAATTGGTGGAATCGCTTACACTAAAAGACATAATGCGATATTTTTCCATTTTTATGTTTAAAAACAGATTGTTGATGGTCTTTCTGGTTATTTCTCTGAAAAAAAACAGGGGGGCGTGGCCCCCTGTTTTGGCTCAGTCCGTGAGTGGACCGACCTGATAAGTGTAACCGTCTCCACTGCGCACAAACTCCAGACGATGGGTAATGCAGTCCGGCGCATCTTCGGCGTGATGGGAGACAAACAGCAGCTGAGTGGCGCCTTCGCTAATCAAAACATCCACGAAGCGCCGCACCAGCTGACGGTTAAGCGGATCCAGTCCCTGCAGGGGCTCGTCAAGAATCAGCAGCGTCGGATGCTTCACCAGCGCCCGGACGATCAGCGCCAGCCGTTGTTGTCCCCAGGAGAGACTGTGGAACGGCGCATCGGCGGTACGCTTGTCGATTCCCAGAATATCCAGCCAGTTCTGCACCAGATGGCGTTGCTTATCAGAAACGGCCTGATAAATGCCGATAGAGTCGAAATAGCCCGACAGAATCACGTTGCGTACCGTGGTGCTGACGCGGTATTCAAGGTGCAGGCTACTGCTGACGTAGCCAATATGCTTTTTGATATCCCAGATGGTTTCACCGCTGCCGCGACGGCGGCCAAACAGGGTAAGATCGTTACTATAACCCTGCGGATGATCGCCGGTGACCAGGCTAAGCAGGGTCGATTTTCCGGCGCCGTTGGGACCGACTATCTGCCAGTGTTCACCGGGGTTAACGGTCCAGCTCAGGTGCTCGATGATCGGCCGGTCGTTGTATGACACCACGCCCTCACGCAGGATGATGCGCGGGGCCCCGGCTTCGAGAGCATGGCGGGCGGCGGGGGCATCCGGTTCCGGTAAGCTCATGCCAGCCAGTTTTTCGCTGTGCGCCAGTTGAGCAATCAGCGCCTGTTGCAGCAGCGCCTGCTTTTCTCCGGTTTCGCTCAGGGTACAGTCGGCCAGCACGCCGGCAAACTGGACAAACGACGGGATTTCGTCGAAGCGGTTGAGTACCAGTACCAGCGTGAGCCCTTCGAGGTGCAGTCTCTCCAGCAGCCCGGCAAGCTGCTGACGGGAAGCGACGTCCAGGCCATCAAAAGGCTCGTCAAGAATCAACAGCTCCGGCTGCGTCATCAGCGCCTGACAGAGCAGCGTTTTACGCGTTTCTCCGGTGGATAGATATTTAAAGCGGCGCTGGAGCAGAGACGTAATACCGAACAATTCTGCCAGGCGCGCACAGCGAGCGGCATCTTTGGACTCTTCCTGGATAATCTCTTCCGTCGTGCGGCCGGTGTCCTCTTCGCCTGGGCTAAGTAGGTCCGTATTGTTTCGTTGCCATTCATCGCTGACCAGCTTCTGCAACTGTTCGAAGGAGAGGCGGGTTACCCGGGAAAAGCGGTTTTCATACTGGCCGGACAGCAGGGTAAGCTCGCCGGACAGCGCGCGAGCCAGCGCCGACTTCCCGCTGCCGTTGCTGCCGACGAAGGCCCAGCTTTCGCCAGCGCCAACGGTGAGGTCCTCGATTTTTAACGTTTTTGTGTCGCTCAGGCGAAACGTGCCTTGCGAAATTTGCAATGATGACATTGTGTATCCCACTTTTTGCAGCGATTTGCCACAGGGATACGACGTCACGCGCGCAATGTCAATGCCGTCAGCATAACGTGGCGAGAATGATTCGATCAGCATTAAAATATGCTATCGCCTCAGCACCTTCTGCCAGTTTTCGGGTCTGTTCCAGCGGGAGGGTCGCGCACAAACTCTGGCCGTCAGGCAGCGCCATCAGCACTTCACACTGCTCCGGGCCGTATTCGATATGGCTGATTCGCCCGGCGAGTTGGTTATCGGCCTCTTTGGCAACCGCCGGATCCTGAGTCATCCCCACCCAGGGGGCCTTCAGTAGTACCAGCACTTCCTGGCCCTCATCCAGGCCAAGGCGCTCTGCGCTCTGCGCGGTGATAGCGACTTTTAAGCGGGTCTGGCGATCGGCAAGCAACACCTCGACATGCTGCTGTACCTGCTGGTGGTCGCGACCGGTGATGGTGCCAAACCACTGGTTACGTGCGCTGGTCTGCAGCGAGAAACGCGAAATAGCGGCCAGCAGGCTGTCGAGAGGCAGGGCATCGTCGTCGCTCAGCACATCGAAGGCTTTTTGCTGAATTTGCGCCAGCAGATCGTACAGCTGGATCAGCCGCTGACCGTAGCGGGTCAGTACGGCGCCGCCGCCGCCTTTACCGCCGGTAGCCCTGTCCACCAGCGTCTGTTCGCTGAGCTGGTTCATCTCATTGATGGCGTCCCATGCGCTTTTATAGCTAATACCCGCGTTTTTTGCCCCCTGGCTAATCGAACCGGTGGAATCGATCTGTTTTAACAGGGCAATACGACGAGGATCGGCGAACAGGCGCTGCTGTAGCTTGAGGGTCAGAAGAATTTCAGCCTGCATAATGATATCCTGGCAAAAAAGAGTATTGTGACCGATAGCGGTCATCTTGCAAGATGCATCTGTCGCCGTTATCGGCCAGCCACCGCACAAATGGGGCGTGTTTTTCCAGCTGAAGCGGTTACAATAAAGCATTCGTACTTTCTGGAGCCAACCATGTTAGAGCTATTGAAAAGTCTGGTTTTTGCCGTTGTCATGGTCCCGGTGGTGATGGCCATCATCCTCGGTCTGATTTACGGTCTGGGCGAAGTGTTTAACATCTTCTCCGGCGTAGGTCACAAAGATCGCGGCCAGCAGAACAACTGATTTCTCAACGCCCGGCTTTCCGGGCGTTTTCATTTCCTCTTTCATTTCCTCTTTCTTTTTCACTTTTCCACCCTCTTTTCCTCTCTCTTTTGATCCTCCTCTACCTACCACCAATTCGCGCTGGGAAAACCCTGACCTTATCGTTATATTGTCATATACATAACGCAACTACAGGAGTTTCAGATGGCACGTCAATGGTTACGCTTGTTTGCCGGAGCGACGCTAACACTTTCCGTCGCGGGTCACGCGCTGGCAGAAGAAGGGAAGATTACGGTGTTTGCCGCGGCGTCGTTAACGAATGCGATGCAGGATATTGCGAAGGCCTATAAGAAAGAGAAAAACGTCGATGTGGTCTCCTCGTTTGCCTCTTCATCAACGCTGGCACGGCAAATCGAAGCGGGCGCGCCTGCGGACCTGTTTATCTCTGCCGACCAGAAATGGATGGATTACGCGGTCGAGAAAAAAGCGATTGATACCGCCTCGCGCGCAACGCTGCTTGGCAACAGCCTGGTCGTTGTCGCGCCTAAAGCCAGCGCGCAGGGCGACATTGCGATTAACAACAAAACCGACTGGACCAGCCTGCTGAAAGGCGGCCGCCTGGCCGTTGGCGACCCGGAGCATGTACCGGCAGGGATCTACGCGAAAGAAGCGCTGCAAAAACTGGGGGCCTGGGAGACGCTGGCGCCGAAACTGGCACCGGCTGAAGACGTGCGCGGAGCGCTGGCGCTGGTTGAACGTAACGAAGCCCCGCTGGGTATCGTCTACGGTTCCGATGCGGTGGCGAGCAAAGGTGTGAAGGTGGTCGGGACGTTCCCGGAAGATTCGCACAAGAAAGTTGAATACCCGCTGGCTATCGTCGACGGGCATAAAAATGCCACCGTCACCGGATTTTATGACTACCTGAAAGGACCGCAGGCGGCCGCCATCTTCAAACAATACGGATTTACCACCCGCTAATGATTTTAAGCGATCCCGAATGGCAGGCGGTACTGCTGAGCCTGAAAGTCTCATCCCTGGCGGTGGTGTTAAGCTTACCTTTTGGGATTTTTATCTCATGGCTGCTGGTGCGGCGCAATTTCCCCGGAAAGGCGCTGCTCGACAGTATTATTCACCTGCCGCTGGTACTGCCGCCGGTGGTGGTGGGGTACCTGCTGTTGATTGCCATGGGGCGGCGTGGTTTTATCGGCAGCTGGCTATATGACTGGTTCGGTTTGACCTTTGCCTTCAGCTGGCGCGGGGCGGTGCTGGCGGCGGCGGTCATGTCCTTTCCGCTGATGGTGCGGGCCATTCGTCTGGCGCTGGAAGGGGTGGACGTGAAGCTGGAACAGGCGGCGCGAACCCTGGGGGCTGGCCGTTGGCGGGTGTTTTTTACGATAACGCTGCCGCTGACGCTGCCGGGCATTATCGTCGGTACCGTTCTGGCCTTCGCCCGTTCACTAGGGGAGTTTGGCGCCACCATTACCTTTGTCTCCAATATCCCGGGGGAGACGCGCACTATTCCTTCGGCGATGTATACCCTGATTCAAACCCCTGGCGGCGAAGGGGCTGCCGCGCGCTTATGTTTGATTTCCATCGTGCTGGCGCTGGTTTCGCTGCTGATTTCTGAATGGCTGGCGCGCCTTAGCCGCGTGCGGACAGGGAAATAACAATGCTTGAACTCCATTTTACCCAGACGCTGGGCAACCACTGCCTGAGTATCAATGAAACGCTGCCTGCCAGCGGCATCACCGCCGTTTTTGGCGTCTCCGGCGCGGGAAAAACCTCCCTGATTAATGCGATCAGCGGCCTGACCCGGCCGCAGAAAGGGCGCATTGTGCTCAACGGCAGGGTCTTAAATGACACGGAAAAACGCATCTGCCTGGCCCCGGAAAAGCGGCGGGTGGGCTATGTATTTCAGGACGCGCGCCTGTTTCCGCACTATAAGGTACGCGGCAATCTGAAGTACGGCATGGCGAAAAGTATGGCGGGGCAGTTTGATAAGCTGGTGGCGTTGCTCGGTATTGAACCGCTGCTGGATCGCCTGCCGGGCGGCCTGTCCGGTGGAGAAAAGCAGCGTGTGGCGATTGGCAGAGCGCTGCTCACCGCGCCTGAACTTTTGCTGCTTGATGAACCGCTGGCCTCGCTGGATATTCCTCGTAAACGTGAGCTTCTGCCGTATCTGCAGCGGCTGGCGCGCGAAATACATATTCCGATGCTCTACGTCAGCCACTCACTTGATGAGATTCAACATCTGGCGGATAAGGTGCTGGTGCTGGAGGAGGGGAGCGTCAAAGCCTTTGGCTGCCTGGAGGAGGTATGGAGCAGCAGCGTGATGCATCCGTGGCTGCCGCCGGATCAGCAGAGCACAATACTCAACGTGTCGGTCGCCGCACAGCATCCCCGTTATGCCATGACCGCGCTGGCGCTGGGCGAGCAGCAGATCTGGGTGAACTATCTCGACCGGCCAGTCGGCGAGGCGACGCGAATTCGCATCCAGGCCTCTGACGTATCGCTGGTGCTTGAGCCGCCGCAGCAGACCAGTATTCGCAATGTTTTGCCGGCCCAGGTGGTGCAGTGTCTTGAAACACACGGACAGATTGAAGTGCAGCTGAACGTCAGCGGCCGCACGCTGTGGGCGCGCATCAGCCCGTGGGCCAGAGATGACCTGGGGATCACGCCAGGTCAATGGCTGTATGCGCAGATTAAAAGCGTATCGATTGCCGCCTGATTACAGCAGGTTGCGGTTGATGAAGTCGGCAATACTGTTGCTTTCGTTTTCGCCAATGACCACGTTGGCGCGCGCTTTGACTTCCTCAACCGCATTGCCCATCGCCACGCCGGTTCCGGCGGCTTCCAGCATGCTGAGGTCATTATAGTTATCGCCAAAGGCCACCACGTCCTGCATGGACAGGCCCTGTGCTTCCACCCATTGCGTCAGGCGCTTGCCTTTGCTGTTGCCCGCGCGGGCGATATCGACCTGATCGTGCCACGACCATTCGCACTCCAGTCCCAGCGTCTGGCCCACATCAAGGGCAAACTGCTGCAGCTTAGGAATATCTTCATCGGTGAGGGCAAACTTCCACACCGACTGGACGTCGCGGGCGGCCTGCGCCAGCGAATCGACCTGGGTGAACACCGGACGCTGCTCGACGGGCAGCGACTGTGCCCAGCGGCTAGTACGGATAACGTGCCCGGTCGGGCGTTCATAGAGCATGGCGTCGTCAACATACATCAGACCGTGAATATCGTGCGCGGCGAGCATATCGGTCAGGCTCAACGCTTTATCAACCGGCATCGGATCGGACTGCAGAACCTTTTTTGCCTGATAATCATACAAATAAGTGCCATTACAACAAATTGCAGGTGTATCCAGAGCCAGTGCCTGATAAAAAGGATGGATAGCGACGTGATGTCGGCCAGTGACGACGATCACCTGGACCCCAGCCGCTCTGGCGCGGGCCAGGGCTTCCAGCGAGGCGGGCAGGATAGTTTTGTTGGAGGTGAGCAGGGTGCCGTCTAAATCCAGTGCAATCACGCGTGATGTCATGTGTTGTTTCCGGTTAATGATGAAAAAATTGCCTGACATGATGGTACACCGCTATGCCAGCGGGGCAAATTTTTCAGCATCTACCGTTAAAAGAGTCTATACATTGCATCAGCTCAGCAGCTTGATGAATGAAATGTATACGTTTTCCCTGTGCAGTGAGGAAAGGAGCAGTCATGAAACAAACCGTTTATACCGCCAGCCCGGAAAGCCAGCAGATTCATGTCTGGAGTCTCGATCTTGAGGGTAACCTGAAGCTTGTTCAGGTTGTGGATGCCCCGGGTCAGGTTCAGCCGATGGTGGTGAGCCCGAATAAAGAGTATCTCTACGTTGGCGTACGTCCGGAGTTTCGCGTCCTGGCTTACCGCATTGCGCCCGATAACGGCGCGCTGACTTTCGCCGGCGAAGCGGCGCTGCCGGGCAGCCCGACGCATATTTCGACCGACCATCAGGGCCGTTTTGTCTTCAGCGCGTCCTATAACGCCGGCTGTGTGAGCGTGACTCCGCTGATCGATGGCCTGCCGGGTGAAACGGTGGCCGTTGTGGAAGGACTGGAAGGGTGCCACTCGGCCAATATTTCTCCCGACAACCGCACCCTGTGGGTCCCGGCGCTGAAACAGGATCGTATTTGCCTGTTTACCCTCAGCGATGATGGATTCCTCGCCGCGCAAGAACCGGCGGAAGTGACCACCGTTGAAGGGGCCGGTCCGCGTCACATGGTGTTCCATCCGAATCAACAATACGGCTACTGCGTGAATGAACTGAACAGCTCCGTTGACGTCTGGGCGCTGAAAGATCCGCATGGCAAAATTGAGTGCGTCCAGACGCTGGATATGATGCCTGCCGATTTTACCGGCGTACGTTGGGGGGCGGATATTCATCTGACGCCGGATGGCCGTCATCTGTACGCCTGTGACCGCACCGCCAGCCTTATCACCATTTTCAGCGTATCCGAAGATGGCAGCGTGCTGTCGATTGAAGGGTATCAGCCGACGGAGGCGCAGCCGCGCGGTTTCAATCTCGATCACAGCGGTAAATATCTGATCGCTGCGGGGCAGAAATCACACCATATTGCGGTCTATGAGATCGCCGGTGAGCAGGGGCTGCTGACCGAGAAAGGGCGCTACGCCGTCGGTCAGGGGCCAATGTGGGTGGTGGTTAACGCTTACTAAGTTGCTGAGAAAAAAACCTCGCTGCGGCGAGGTTTTTTTTATCGGTTAGCGCAGCCTGAGGCGCTGGCAAACAAAGAGCCATCAACCTGACGGATGCCCCGTCCCGATCGGTAGCGGAGAACGCCCGTTAATCCAGCGCCACCCAGCGTCTGCCAACCAACACCGTCAGCGCCACGATCGTGACTATCGCCGCCAGATGCATGACAAAATCTATCGCGTGCAGATGTACCGGATGGCAAAACGCCAGCAGACTGACCGCCATGCTGGCAATGCCCAGTCCTGCCATCCCCAGGCTGCGCACCGGATGCAGCGTTCGGGTGCGGCGCAGGCTGGCAATCATCAGTACCATCATTGGCGTGCTGACCACCAGCAAAAAGGTAAAGCAGGGCGTGCTGTCGCTCTCCGGCACCCGCAGCGCCGGATAGGGAATGCTGCTGATACTCAGCCCCAGCCACATCAGCCCAATCGGCAGCAGGGCTTTCCAGCTGAGAGAACGCCGACCGGCAATACTCATCGTGAAGGCGCTACGAATCGCCAGCGCGCCGAGCACAAAAGCCAGCAGCAGCTGCACCACCGCCAGAGAGGCGCCAGGCTGTGACCAGTCGGTCGGGCTGCGTTGCACAAGGAAACTGGCGGCCGCCGCGCACGGCAGAGCCGCTGCCAGCCAGCTCAGAACCCGCCTGCCGGTCGATGGCAGGCGTTTCACCGGCCGCATGTCGCGCCCCAGCTTGTCTATTAACAGGTCATGATTCGTCATGATGAGCTCCAAAACGGCGCAGGTTTTTCAGCGCCCGATGCAGCAGCGATTTCACTGCGGCGACACTCAGATTATTATGTGCAGCGGCTTCCGTCAGGCTCATTTCGCGTAGATGGACATGCTCCACAATGGCTCGTTGGCGGGAGGGGAGCTGGCGCAAATAGCCTGCCAGCTCCTCCCGGCTATCCCGTTTTTGCGGATCCGCTAACGTTGCCGCTTCCGGCAACGTCTCTTCGGGGATCTCCCACTGCTGATAGCGGCCGCGACGGCGCAACGCATCAACGGCCCGCGCCGAGATAATCGCCATCAGCCAGGGCAAAAAAGGGTAGGTCGGATCGTAGGTATGGCGTACCCGATGCACCGTCAGCAGCACATCCTGAATGACATCTTCGACTAACGCGTCGTCGGCGATTCGCTTACGTATCTGCGAACGAATGACCGGGACCAGCGCTTTTAACAGCCGGGTGTAGGCGAGCCGATCGCCCGCCTGCGCCTGCGCCATTAGCGCGGGCCAGCTTTCGCGCGCGCTATCGTTTATTTCCATAATCCGCCTTGTTGCGTTTATGCTTTTTTGCCGGTGGCCTGGTTCAGCGCGTTCACGACGATGCCCGGCGTCAGGAGCTGCGGCAGTACTTTTGGCGGCCCGCCATCGGCAGGATAGACCACGTACAGCGGCAGACCGCCCTGGCCAAACTGATTCAGCGCATCATCGACATCCGGATTAAATTTAGTCGAGTCTGCCACCATATACAGCGTCCCGGTTTTTGCCAGCGCGTCTTTTACGGCCTGGGTTGAAAGCGATGTCTTTTCGTTAACCTGGCAAGTGATACACCAGGAGGCGGTGAAGTTAACAAAGATCGCTTTGCCGTGGCCGCGCTGCGCCTCGACGGCCTGCGGTGTCCATTTTTCCGCAGCGCTCCCGGCGGTCGCGACAGTCTGTGCGCCGGGCGGCACGGAATCGGCCTGAATCAGACCGGCCAGCGGAGCAATAACCGCGACGGCGAGCACCCCGGTGACGGCGAACAGGCTCCTGTACCCTTTGCCCTGAAAGCGGCGCTGCTGGGCTATACCATAGAGCCAGGCAGCAAAGCCCAGCACCACCGAGACCGCCAGTAGCGTCGCCAGCGCGCTGCTACCGGCCTGCTGCGCCAGTACCCATACCAGCCAGGAGTAAGCGCCGAACATCGGAAAGGCCAGCGCACGTTTAAGCATATCCATCCACCTGCCAGGCCGGGGGAGGAGAGAAGCCAGCGCCGGAAACAGCGAAACGAGGGTGAATGGCGCGGAAAAACCGAGCGCGAGGGCAAAAAACACGGCCAGCGCGGTGGCCGGCGGCTGCACCAGCGCATAGCCAATCGCACTGGCCATAAACGGCGCCGCGCACGGGGTTGCAACGACGATCGCCAGCGCCCCGGTCATCGCCGAGCGTACAAAGGCGCCGCGGCCAATATCCAGAGCGCCGACGCGCTGCGCCGATAGCCCGACCTCAAACACCCCCAGCAGGTTCAGCGCGGCGGCGAGCATCACCAGCGAAAGCAGGGCAATCACCAGCGGCGATTGCAGCTGGAACCCCCAGCCGACGGCGACGCCGCCGGCGCGGGCGGCCAGCAGAACGGCGGCCAGCAGCATCATGGTGACCATCACACCAAGTAAAAAAGCCAGCCCTTCGCGACGAGCGCCCACGGCGTTATCCGCATGGCGCAGAAGCCCGAGCGCTTTCAGGGAGATAACCGGAAAAACGCAGGGCATAAAGTTGAGTATGATGCCGCCAATAAAGGCGGCCAGCATGGCGGTGAGCATCGCTGGCCTCTTTGTTTAGTGGGTTTGCGGGTGGGCGGCGTCGTACTGCTTGACGGCGGCCAGGGTTTTCTCAATATGAGCATCCGGATTTCGATCGGTGTAGCTGAGCAGAATCGTGTTGTCCGGCGCAATGACAAATGAAGTCCGGTCGGAAACGGTCTTGCCCTTCATCTCCATCAGCGTTTGATACTGCGCGGCCACTTTGGCCCCCGGATCCGCGGCGACGGCGAACTTATCGCGGCACTCCAGTTTAGAGAAATCGCTAACCTGATCGGTGTTACCGGCGGTGACGCCGATGACGGTGGCACCCATTTTGTTAAATTCATCGCTGGCTTCGGCGAAGTCGTGGGCCTCAATGGTGCAGCCAGCGGTAAATGCCGCCGGGAAGAAATAGAGCACCACCGGCCCCTTTTGCAAAGCCTGCTGCAGGGAGAAGGCGATCGGTTTACCGGCTAAGGCGCCCTGCAGTTCGAAAGCAGGGGCTTTCGCGCCGACGGGCAGCGCCGCGCCGGCGTTAAACGCGGTGGCGGACAGGCCAAGCGCGACGGTCAGGGTCAAAGAACGAGCAAGGTTTTTCATCAGTTTCATTATTAGCTCCAGCGATGTCAGGGCGTTCTGGTCAGGTGACTCTGCTATACAGTTCGCCGGAGTGAGAAAGAAAGTTTCGCCGGGTGAAAAATATTTAGCGGCCGGATGCGATGGCCGGCGGCAATTCTCAGCGAAACATCGCCGGCGATCGCTGGTCATCGCCCCGAACGGCGACGTTGGCTATGACAGTAAGTCCTGCAACTGGCGGGCGTTATCGTGCAATTGCGCGCCAGGATTGCGACCAATCAGCACAAACTGATACCCGTTAGCGCGCCACCAGGCGAGATTCATGCCGTGTCGCCGTTCCGCGGCTATCCTGGTATCGTTTTGCGGGCTGTCCGGAGAGATGCACAGCGCCATCGGCCCATACGCCGCGTGAATCCAGGCGATCTGCGCAATGGTGGTGCGCTCATAGCGCAGAATACGCACCATTTTTAGCTCGGCGCCCGGTAGCGCGAGCTGCTGCGGCTTGAGCGCTAAACCGATATCCTCGGCGGTACGCGCCAGGCCGCGCTGTAATATCGCCGGTGAACTGTCCATATCGAGCAGGGTTTCCGCGCTGTAGAGCGACATGTAACGGGCTTCAAGATCGCGAATGTTTTCGCTCTCATCAGGTTCACCGGCATCGGGACGGGCCAGATAGCCTAAGCCGCTGCCGATGAGTAAAAAAGTGAGCGAGGCGGCAATCATGGCGCGGCGACTAAAGGCCGGGAGAGGTGCAGAGCTCATCGGCGCGGGCATTGCTGCCAGATGGGCATCAAGCCGGCTCCGCATGCGCGCGACGGGAGCCTGCTCCAGCAGCGGGGCAAACGCCTGCTGATAATTCTGCGCGATGCTCTTCAGTTCGGCGGTGCGTGCGGCCAGCTGCCGATCCTCTTTGAAGGCGGCTTCAAAGCGGAGGGCGTCGGGAGCGCTCATTTCGCCATCCAGCCAGGCAATAATGGCCTCATCGCCATAGGGGGGAGTAAAAAAGGATGATTTCACAAGCGTTTCTCCCTGGCTGCAGCGGCGGTAGCGGGGGCTTTTGCCAGCGTCGATCGCGCCGCCGCCAGCCGGCTCATCACCGTACCGATGGGGACCGATAGCGTGTCTGCCGCCTCTTGATAGGTAAAACCTTCAACATACACTAAAAACACCGCGTTGCGCTGGGCTTCCGGCAGGGCGCTGACCTGACGCATAAGTTGCTGATACTGGCGATGATCCTCATTCATTTCGCGATCGTCTGTGGCGAGCTGCGGGTCGTTTTCGACGAAGCCTTGCCCCCTTCGGACGTGACGCGCCCGCAGCTCGGAAATCCAGATGGAGTGGAGAATAGTGAACAGCCACCGGTCGATACGGGTGCCCGGCGTAAACTGCGCGCTCCGTTCGAGCGCGCGAACACAGGTTGACTGAACCAGCTCTTCGGCAATATCGCGATTGTGCGACAGAATTAGCCCGTAGCGCCAAAGACGGGCCAGATGTGCGGCAAGCTGTGAGCGAACGTCGCTGGTAGTAATTTTTTTACCCTCGCGATGAGCTTCAGGATTCCGGATGTCCGTTAATGGCGGCCTGCAAATCGCGATACTCCTCGCAGCTTTGACCGCAAATCCCGGAAATCACTTTGAGCTGTTCCTGCGCCAAATCCCGGCGGCCTTTTACCATCCACGCTTCGCCAAGATACTCACGCGCTTTGGCGTAGTTGGGCTCAAGCGCCAGCGCGCGCTGATAATAGCCAATCCCTTCATCCGTACGTCCGAGCTTACGGGTGGCATAGCCGCGATAGTTCCAGGCTTCGGCGGTATTACCGTTTTTCAGCGAATCCAGCAGGTTCAGCGCCGCCTGATATTCCCCTTTTTTCGCCAGATGATAGGCGTAGTTGGTTTTATCCTGGTCGCTAAGACTGCTGGTTTTATCCGGGACGCACCGTTTGCTGACGCTGTCATACACCTGTCCGCTGGGGCAGTCCGGCGTTTTGCTCTGGGTGCTGTTATCGCCCATGGCGAATGACGGCGATGCATATAACAAACATAGCAGTGCCGGGACCATTAAGCGGCGTGAAGCCGGCACAATCGATGAGATAAGAGTGTTCATTTTTCGTCTCCAGGGGCAACGATGCGGGTAACCCGGCGGTATCCCTTTCGCGGGGAAGCGTGCCGGAAGGCCGTTGTGTTGTTACAGAGAGTAAACGCATCAGCGCAGATATTTATTCGCCAGAAAACGCTATTTTTTGCACGCGCAAGAGAAGCGGCTGCGGTAGCGATCAATTGAGGGGGCGCAGCGGAGGAAAAAAGCAGAAGAGAAAGTCGCGAAAGAACACGGCGCTAAGAAAAAGAGGGGGAAAAGAGAGGAAAAAGGGGGGGAGACGCGCTCCCCCTCGCGAAGATTTACTGCTTCGGCTCTGCGACAACCACGCTGCCCACGCCGCGGTTATTGTATTCCCACATGCGGTTGAAGCTGCTGTCGTTGAGATTACGCTGCGGCACGCCTTTCGCATCCGCGGCGCCGGTGTTGCCGCTGAACGCGCGGTTGGAAATTGCCGCGTCGGCCCACGGTTTCGCCACGTTGAAGCCTTCATTGATGGCGCTGTCGCGGATCACCACCTGGCCACTGGTGGCGCTGTCGACATCAAGAGAGCGTCCCAGTTGCGCCACGCCGTCGCCGGAGGCGGTAAAGCGGCTGTTCACGGCCAGGAAGCCGTAGGTGACGCTTTTCAGCGTTGCCGGTGCAAAGACGTAGGCTTCTTTCTGGGTGCGTGAATTTACGACGCGGAAATCGGTGTTATCAAACACCACGGCACCGCGGCCGGAAACGATATCAACATCGCCTTCAATGTAGCTGTTGCTCACCAGAGTACGGGTCTGGCGATCGTTTTGCAGACGGTTCTGCACGCCGCTGTTGGTGACGAAGAAGGTGTTCTGGCGACCCAGAATGTTGACGTTGTTAATCTGGACCTGGTCGCCATCGCTGCGCAGCGCAACGGCCTGGTGAGTCCCGGCATCCACGCTGTCGCCGAGGTTGTTGGCGATGGTCAGGTTTTGCAGCTGCAGGCCATTGTTCTGCGACCAGAATACCGCTGAACACATCACCCCGACGGTGGCGGCGCGTTTGCTCTGGCAGCTGTCAAACATATACCACGCCGGTTTACCTGGCATATATTTGCCGGCCGGGTTGACCAGGTGGCGCCAGGTGTTCACGTCCATCTCCGAGTCAATGGCCTGGCTGATTTTCACATCCAGCGGCTTCTCGCCGGTACCGTACAGCGTCAGCGCACCGGGTGCCGCAGGGACATAAACGGTACCCGTATATTCACCCGGCATAATCGCAATAAACTGACGACGATCGGAGTGGCGGGCGATAGCCGCATCAACCGCAGCCTGAATGGTGGTATGGGTTACGCCCTGAGCGCCCGCCGGGCCGACGACGAAGTCAGGCTGAGACGGTATGCTGATGGCCGCCGGGGTCCACGCCGCGGCGTTTGGATCCAGGGACTGGAAATAGCTTGCCGGAGTGAAGTTTTTCGCTTCATCAGCGGTTAACACAGGGCGAGAGGCGGTGCCCGGCGCAGTCTGCGTCGAGGGCTGTTGATCGGCAGGGGTTGAGCTACAGGCGGATAACGTCACGCCAAAAGCCAGTGCCAGCGTCAGGCGGGAAACTGAGAATGTGTTCATGTTGCTCCGGGCAAGAATCAATTAACAAGACCTGTCATTCTTCAGGCTGCCTCTCTGTTGGCGTATTTGTTGATTTCCGCCGCAAAGCAACCCGAATGATTTGGGCAGGGCATTATACAAAAAACATGCAAGCGGCGTCAGGCCGGCAAGGTATGAATTACGCGTATAACGTCCTTTAAAACCTGCTTTTTATACTAAGTTGAGCGAAACGGGAAGACGCTGCGTGAAAAAGTTCGCCTGAACAGGTCAGATGGCCGCAGCGTCGCTCGCGTCCGGTCACAAAAAAATAACAATTACCTCTGCTTTTATTGACATTCCGCGTGGAATGAAAATAAATGTCTATACAACCCATGACAAGTTGACTGGTATGACTGAAGCCACCTCCGATCGCGTTATCTGGCGAAATGCCCGCCTCGCCACTCTGAACCCTGATGATTCGCAACCTTATGGCCTGCGGGAGGGTCATGCGCTGCTGGTGCGCAATGGCCGGATTGAAGCCATTGTGCCTGAAAACGATGCCCCTGCCGGGCGGAGCATTGACCTTGGCGGCAGGCTGCTGACGCCGGGACTGATTGATTGCCACACCCATCTGGTCTTCGGCGGCAGCCGGGCGCAGGAGTGGGAGCAGCGTCTGAACGGCGTCTCCTACCAGACGATCAGCGCCAACGGCGGCGGCATTAACTCCACGGTGCGCGCCACCCGTGAAAGCAGCGAAGCGCAGTTGTTAGCGCTGGCCCAGCAGCGACTGGACCGTCTGCTTCGCGAGGGAGTGACTACGCTGGAAATTAAATCCGGCTACGGGCTGGATCTGGAAAACGAACGCAAAATGCTGCGCGTGGCGCGCCAGCTTGCGCAGAACAATGCGGTCGAGCTGTCGCCGACGCTGCTCTCCGCTCACGCCACGCCGCCGGAATATAAAGACCGCCCGGATGCCTATATTACGCTGGTGTGTGAAACCCTGCTGCCGACGCTGTGGGAAGAGGGGCTGTTTGAAAGCGTCGATGTTTTCTGCGAAAACGTCGGCTTCAGTCCGCAGCAGACTGAGCGCGTATTCCAGGCCGCGCAGGCCCGCGGTATTCCGGTCAGAGGACACGTTGAACAGCTCTCTTCGCTGGGAGGCGCGCAGCTGGTGAGCCGTTATCAGGGGCTCTCGGCCGATCATATCGAATATTTAACGGAAGAGGGGGTTGCGGCGATGAGCCGCAGCGCGACGGTGGCGGTGCTGCTGCCCGGCGCGTTCTATTTCCTCAATGAAACCCGCAAACCGCCGGTCGGGCTGCTGCGTCAGTATCAGGTGCCGATGGCGGTGGCGACGGATTACAATCCGGGCACCAGCCCCTTTGCCAGCCTGCATCTGGCGATGAACATGGCCTGCGTCAAGTTTGGCTTGACCCCGGAGGAGGCGTGGGCGGGCGTGACGCGTCATGCCGCGCAGGCGCTGGGACGCCAGAATAGCCACGGCCAGCTGGCGGCGGGGTTTGTTGCCGATTTTGCTATCTGGGATGCGGAACATCCGGTTGAAATGGTCTATGAACCGGGGCGTAGTCCGCTCTGGCATCGCGTGGTGCGAGGAGAAATGCAATGACATTGTGGCAACCGACCCCCGCCGACATCTGGCAAGGGCGTGACGACAGCGCGGAAGCCGCCAATGCGCTGCGCCTGTTTCAGACTATCGTGCGGGCCGAACGCTTTGCGCCACAGGCGCTGCCGGGGGATATTGCGCTGCTGGGGTTCGCCTGCGATGAAGGCGTTCGCCGCAACCGCGGACGCACCGGGGCCGAAAAGGGGCCGGAAACCCTACGTCGGGCGCTGGCGAACATGGCCAGCCACAGCGGTCACGAGCGCTGTGTCGATATGGGCACCATCAGCGTCGCCGGTGAAGGGCTGGAGGCAGCCCAGCAGGCGCTGCGCGAAGCGGTGGCAGCCTGCCAGCGCGCAGGCAAACGCACGCTGGTTCTCGGCGGCGGGCATGAGACGGCATTCGGTCATGGCGCGGGTGTGCTCGATGCTTTCCCCGGTGAAAAGGTCGGGATCATTAACCTCGATGCGCACCTGGATTTGCGGATAGCTGACCAGGCCAGCTCCGGTACGCCGTTCCGCCAGCTGGCGTTGGAGTGCGACGCGCAGCAGCGCGGCTTTCACTATACCTGTATCGGCGCCAGCCGTGCGGCGAACACCCTGGCGCTGTGGGATGAGGCCGCGCGTCGTCAGGTGCGGGTTATCGAAGATCTGGAGGTGCTGGACGCCTTTGAATTACGCGTTGCGCCGGAAATCGCGCGTCATATTGCCCTCTATGACAGGCTCTATTTGACCATCGACCTGGATGTGCTGCCGGCGCGCGAAATGCCGGCGGTCTCGGCGCCTGCCGCGCTGGGCATTACGCTGGCGACCCTGTTGCGCATCGTTGAACCATTATGCCGCAGCGGAAAACTGCAGGCGGTGGATCTGGTGGAGTTTAATCCACGGTTTGACATTGACAGTCAGGGGGCCCGTGCGGCGGCCCGACTGGCATGGCAAATCGCCCATTGGTGGCGCTGACGATTCAGTATATTCTGACCGTTTCGCCGCCCATTGCGTATAAGGAAAGACAGGCTATGTTTTCACAGCAACCTCGAACCGCGCCTGCCCCGTTTTATGAAAAGGTGAAGCAGGCGATCAGCGAAAAGATTCAGCGCGGCGTCTGGCGTCCCCACGACCGCATTCCTTCCGAGGCGGAACTGGTAGCCCAGTTTGGTTTCAGTCGCATGACCATCAATCGGGCGCTGCGTGAACTCACGGATGAAGGTTTACTGGTACGTTTGCAGGGCGTCGGTACCTTTGTGGCGGAGCCGAAAGGGCAGTCGGCGCTGTTCGAAGTGCGTAGCATCGCCGACGAGATTATCTCCCGTCGCCATCAGCACCGCTGCGAGGTGCTGCTGCTGGAAGAGACCGAAGCCGATCTTATTCAGTCGGCAGCGCTGAATGTCGCTGAAGGGACGCGGATTTTTCACTCTCTGATGGTGCATTTCGAAAACGACATTCCGGTACAGATCGAAGACCGCTGCGTCAATGCGGCGGTGGTGCCGGCGTATTTACATCAGGACTATACCGTCACCACGCCGCATGATTATCTGTCGCTGATTGCGCCGTTAACCGAAGGCGAGCATATCGTCGAAGCGGTACAGGCCAGCGCCAAAGAGTGCGAACTGCTGCATATCCATGCCCAGGATCCTTGCCTGCTAATCCGGCGCCGTACCTGGTCTACCACGCATATTGTTTCCCACGCCCGTCTTCTGTTCCCGGGTAGCCGCTACCGGCTGCAGGGCCACTTCACGTCCTGACGATCGCTTGCGTCGGCAAAAGCGTGATTGCTGACGCAATATAACAAAATTGTATCATTTCTGTTAAATCCTGGCTTGCGTAGAGTTGTATAGACAAGTATATGTATCTACGTAAACAACGTTAATTGTCAGGAGAAACCCCGATGTCGCAAAGCAAATATCGCCAGCAAGACGTACGTGCACCGCGAGGCACGACGTTGAATGCCAAGAGCTGGTTGACCGAAGCCCCGCTGCGTATGTTAATGAACAACCTCGATCCCGATGTTGCCGAGAACCCACATGAGCTGGTGGTCTACGGCGGGATTGGACGCGCGGCGCGTAACTGGGAATGCTATGACGCTATCGTGAAGGCGCTGAAAAACCTGGAAAGCGACGAGACGCTGCTGGTGCAGTCCGGTAAACCGGTCGGCGTATTTAAAACCCACGAAAATTCACCGCGCGTACTGATTGCCAACTCCAACCTGGTCCCGCACTGGGCGACCTGGGAACATTTCAACGAGCTGGACGCAAAAGGTCTGGCGATGTACGGCCAGATGACCGCGGGCAGCTGGATCTATATCGGTAGCCAGGGCATCGTGCAGGGTACCTACGAAACGTTCGTCGAAGCCGGACGTCAGCACTATCAGGGCAGCCTGAAGGGGCGCTGGGTGTTAACCGCCGGTCTGGGCGGTATGGGCGGGGCACAGCCGCTGGCGGCGACGCTGGCAGGCGCCTGCTCGCTGAACATCGAATGTCAGCAGAGCCGGATCGATTTTCGTCTGCGTACCCGCTACGTTGACGAGCAGGCCACCTCGCTGGACGACGCGCTGGCGCGGATCAAGAAATACACTGCGGAAGGCCGGGCTATCTCTATCGCTCTGTGCGGCAATGCCGCCGATATCGTGCCGGAGATGGTGAAACGCGGCGTGCGCCCGGATATGGTCACCGACCAGACCAGCGCCCACGATCCGCTGCATGGCTATCTACCGAAAGGCTGGAGCTGGGAAGAGTACCAGGCGAAAGCCGAATCTGACCCGCAGGGGACGATTCTGGCGGCCAAGCGTTCGATGGCCGACCATGTTCAGGCGATGCTGGCCTTCAACGAAATGGGCGTACCGACCTTCGACTACGGCAACAATATCCGCCAGATGGCGCAGGAGATGGGCGTCGACAACGCATTCGACTTCCCGGGTTTTGTCCCGGCCTATATTCGTCCGCTGTTCTGCCGAGGCATCGGTCCGTTCCGCTGGGTGGCCCTCTCCGGCGATCCGCAGGATATCTACAAAACCGACGCCAAAGTGAAAGAGATCATCAAAGATGATAAGCACCTGCACCACTGGCTGGATATGGCGCGTGAGCGCATTAGCTTCCAGGGGCTGCCGGCGCGTATTTGCTGGGTAGGGCTGGAGTGGCGCCAGAAGCTGGGGCTGGCCTTTAACGAAATGGTCCGCAGCGGTGAAGTGTCTGCGCCGATCGTCATTGGTCGTGACCACCTTGATTCTGGCTCGGTCGCCAGCCCGAATCGCGAAACGGAATCCATGCGTGACGGCTCCGATGCGGTGTCCGACTGGCCGCTGCTGAACGCCTTGCTGAATACCGCCAGCGGCGCGACCTGGGTGTCGCTGCATCACGGCGGCGGCGTCGGGATGGGCTTCTCGCAGCACTCCGGGATGGTTATCGTCTGTGACGGTACCGACGAAGCGGCCGCGCGTATAGCCCGCGTGCTGCATAACGATCCGGCGACCGGGGTGATGCGTCACGCCGATGCGGGTTACGACATCGCGATTGAGTGCGCGGCGGAACAAGGACTGAATCTTCCTATGGTGGCAGCAACGCAGGGGCAACGCTGAGATGAAAAACTTAACTCTGATTCCAGGTCAGCTGAGTCTGGCGCAGCTACGCGAGGTGTTCCAACAGCCGCTGACCATCACTCTCGACGAGCAGGCTTTTGCCGCCATTAACGAGAGCGTCGCCTGCGTTAACGCCATTCTGGCCGAAGGACGCACCGCCTACGGCATTAACACCGGTTTTGGCCTGCTGGCGTCAACGCGCATCTCTACGGACGATCTGGAAAACCTGCAGCGTTCTCTGGTGCTGTCTCATGCGGCGGGTATTGGTGAGCCGCTGGATGATGCCATGGCGCGTCTGATCATGGTGCTGAAGATTAACAGCCTTTCCCGCGGCTTCTCCGGGATTCGTCTGAGCGTCATTCAGGCGCTGATTCAACTGGTGAATAAAGGCGTCACGCCGTGGATCCCGGCCAAAGGTTCCGTCGGCGCATCCGGTGATCTGGCGCCGCTGGCGCACATGTCCCTGACGTTGCTGGGTGAGGGCAAAGCCCGCGTTGACGGCGAATGGATGCCGGCGCTGCAGGCGTTGAAAAAAGTCGGCCTCGAGCCGATTACCCTGGCGGCGAAAGAGGGGCTGGCGCTGCTGAACGGCACGCAGGCATCGACGGCGTTTGCGCTGCGCGGCCTGTTTGACGCGGAAGATCTGTTTGCTTCCGCGGTGGTATGCGGCGCGCTTACCACTGAAGCCGCGCTGGGATCGCGTCGTCCGTTTGATTCGCGTATTCACGAAGCGCGCGGCCAGCGCGGGCAGATTGACGCTGCGGCGCTGTACCGTCATGTGCTGACCGACAGCAGCGAGATTTCGCAGTCGCATCACAACTGTAGCAAAGTGCAGGACCCGTACTCTCTGCGCTGTCAGCCGCAGGTGATGGGCGCCTGTCTGACCCAGATTCGCCAGGCCGCTGAGGTCCTGCTGATTGAGGCCAATGCGGTGTCGGATAACCCGCTGGTCTTCGCCGCCGAGAACGAGGTGATTTCCGGCGGTAACTTCCACGCCGAACCGGTGGCGATGGCGGCGGATAATATTGCGCTGGCGATTGCCGAAATCGGTTCGCTGTCCGAGCGTCGTATTGCGCTGATGATGGACAGTCATATGTCGCAGCTGCCGCCTTTCCTCGTGAAAAACGGCGGCGTCAACTCCGGCTTCATGATTGCGCAGGTGACCGCGGCGGCGTTAGCCAGCGAGAACAAAGCGCTGGCGCACCCGCACAGCGTTGACAGCCTGCCGACGTCGGCAAACCAGGAGGATCACGTCTCAATGGCGCCGGCTGCCGGTCGTCGTCTGTGGGCGATGGCGGAAAACACCCGCGGCGTACTGGCCGTGGAGTGGCTGGCCGCCGTCCAGGGGCTGGATATGCGCGAAGGGCTGGCCAGCAGTCCGCTGCTGGAAGAGGCGCGTCATCTGCTGCGCGAGCGGGTTTCGCATTACACCCAGGATCGCTTCTTTGCCCCGGATATCGATAACGCTATTGAGCTTCTGGCAGCGCGCCATCTGACGCGACTGCTCCCTGCCGTCTTGCCTGGTCAGATCTGACCCTCGTTGTTTTCTGTACCCGTGTCGGGGGGATAACCTCCCCCCGGCCGTCCTACACGCATATTTGTCGTCATACAAAAATTATCAGGACACTTGCATATGCAACAACAACCACAATCGCCACAAAAGCCCCACCTGCTGCGCGGGCTGAATGCCCGACATATTCGCTTCATCGCGCTCGGTTCCGCCATCGGTACCGGGCTGTTTTATGGTTCTGCCGCCGCCATTAAGGCCGCGGGACCGGCGGTTCTGCTGGCCTATCTGATCGGCGGCGCGGCGGTATTTATCGTCATGCGCGCGCTGGGCGAAATGGCGGTACGCAACCCGGTTTCCGGCTCCTTCGGCAGCTATGCCCGCCAGTATCTCGGGCCGCTGGCCGGGTTTATCACCGGCTGGACCTACACCTTTGAGATGGTGATTGTCGCCCTGGCGGATGTCACCGCGTTTGGTATCTATATGGGGCTCTGGTACCCCGATGTACCGCGCTGGATTTGGGTACTGAGTATTATCTTCTTCATCGGCGCGATGAACCTGTGCCACGTGCGCATTTTCGGCGAAATGGAGTTCTGGCTGTCGCTGATTAAAGTGGTGGCGATTATTGCGATGATCGTCGCCGGCGGCAGCATTATTTTCTTCGGCTTTGGTCATGCCTTCCCGGCGACGGGGCTGGAAAACCTGTGGAGCCACGGCGGATTCGCGCCGAACGGCTGGCAGGGAATTATTGCGTCGCTGGGTATTGTGATGTTTGCCTTTGGCGGGGTCGAAATTATCGGCGTTACCGCAGCGGAAGCGCAGAATCCGAAGAAAGTGATTCCGCAGGCGATTAATACCATCCCGCTGCGCATCGTGCTGTTCTATGTCTGCACGCTGGCGATCCTGATGGCCATTTTCCCGTGGAACAGTTTTGGCGAGCAGGGCAGTCCGTTCGTCCTTATTTTTAGCGGTCTGGGGATTCCGGCGGCGGCGACAATCCTCAATATTATCGTGATCAGCGCCAGTATTTCGGCCATCAATAGCGATATTTTTGGCGCCGGTCGCATGATGTACGGCATGGCAAAAGAGGGGATGGCGCCTAAAAGCTTCCAGCGCATTGCCAGCAACGGCGTGCCGTGGATGACGGTCGTGGTGATGGGCGTGGCGCTGCTGGTGGCGGTGGTGCTGAACTATCTGATGCCGGAACAGGTCTTTGTGCTGATTGCCTCCCTGGCGGCATTTGCCACGGTGTGGGTGTGGCTGATGATCCTGCTGGCCCATTTCGCCATGCGTCGCGGTTTGTCGGCGGAAGAGCGTCGCCAGATTGCGTTCCCGGTGCCGTTCTGGCCGGTTGCGCCGCTGTTGACCCTGCTGTTTATGGGACTGGTGATTGCGGTGCTCGGGATGGTCGAAGAGACGCGAATTGCGCTGATTGCCGGTCTGGTCTGGCTCGGGCTGCTGACGATTATCTGGTATGCGAAAGTCAAAAAAACCGTGCGGATGCCGGTGGCTGAGCAGTCATCTTCGAGCTGAATGAATCCCCGGTGGCGCTGCGTTTACCGGGGCTACAAAGGTGCTGTCGGGTCGCCTGGGTAAGACGTAAGCCGCGACCCGGGATGTTCCCCGCGGGGCTACAAAGGAGCTGTCGGGTCGCCTGGGTAAGGCGTAAGCCGCAACCCGGGATGCTCCCCGGTGGCGCTGCGCTTACCGGGGCTACAGAGGTGTTGTCAGGTCGCCCGGGTAAGGCGTAAGTCGCCACCCGGGATGCTCCCCGGTGGCGCTGCGCTTACCGGGGCTACAAAGGAGCTGTCGGGTCGCCTGGGTAAGATGTAAGCCGCGACCCGGGATGTTCCCCGGTGGCGCTGCGCTTACCGGGGCTACAAAGGTGTTGTCAGGTCGCTTGGGTAAGACGTAAGCCGCGACCCGGAGAGGGACTGACGAGAGAAAGTCAGATAAACAGGGCGGTGATGGATGCGCTGCCCAACGAATGAAAATGGACGTTAAAGCCTACCATCGCACCGCTTGCCCCTTCATCGACCTCGATCTTCTCGACATCCAGCGCATGCACCGTAAAGATGTAGCGATGGCTTTCCCCTTTTGGCGGCGCCGCGCCGCCGTAGCCGGGCAGGCCGAAATCGGTGCGGGTCTGGACTGCGCTGGCCGGCAGCGGGGCCAGACCGGACCCGGCTCCCTGCGGCAGTTCGCGCGTTTCCGCCGGCAGATTGGCGACCAGCCAGTGCCACCAGCCGGAGCCGGTGGGCGCGTCGGGATCGTAACAGGTCACCACAAAGCTTTTAGTCCCCTCGGGCACCTCGTCCCACGCCAGATGCGGCGAGATATTGTCGCCATCGTAGCCCATGCCGTTAAATACATGGCGGTGGGGCAATTTCCCGCCATCCTGCAGATCGTGACTGATTACGTTCATGCCGTCTCGTCTCCTCTGGGATAATCGACTGATTAACAAAGAAGTATAGTCCTGTTGACGATCGGTTTCCGCTGCTTATTGGCGAAAAAATGTTTCGTTCAGCACCGCCGCGTTAACCGCCTGGGTCAGGCGCGTCAGCTGCTGCGGGGTAATCACATACGGTGGCATCAGGTAAATCAGGCGGCCGAACGGGCGAATCCATACGCCTTGTTCGACGAAGAAGCGCTGCAGCGCGGCCATATTGACCGGGCGGCAAGTTTCCACCACGCCGATGGCGCCCAGCACGCGGACATCGGCGACCAGCGGGGATTCCCGTGCCGGAGCCAGCTCCACATTAAGCTGCGCTTCAATCGCGGCGACCTGGCCTTGCCATTCGCCGCTTTCCAGCAGCCGCAGACTTTCTGTCGCCACCGCGCAGGCCAGCGGGTTGCCCATAAAGGTCGGACCGTGCATAAAGCAGCCGGCTTCGCCGTTGCTGATGGTCTCTGCCACCGGCCGGGTGGTGAGGGTGGCCGACAGCGTCATCGTTCCGCCGGTCAGCGCTTTACCGAGACACAAAATATCCGGGGCGATATCCGCGTGTTCGCAGGCAAACAGCTTGCCGGTCCGGCCAAATCCGGTGGCAATCTCATCGGCAATCAGCAGAATGCCTTCCCGGTCGCACATCTTGCGGATGCGCTTCAGCCATTCAGGATGATACATCCTCATGCCGCCGGCGCCCTGCACGACGGGCTCGAGAATGACCGCCGCGATCTCATCGCGATGGGCCGCCATCAGGCGGGCAAACGGCACCATATCCCGTTCATCCCACTCGCCGCCAAAGCGGCTTTGCGGCGCCGGGGCGAACAGATTATCCGGCAAATAGCCTTGCCACAGGCTGTGCATGGAGTTATCCGGATCGCAGACCGACATCGCGCCAAAGGTATCGCCGTGGTAGCCATTGCGGAAGGTGAGAAAACGCCGCCGCGGTTCGCCTTTTGCCTGCCAGTACTGCAGGGCCATCTTCATGGCCACTTCCACCGCGACCGAACCGGAGTCGGCGAGGAATACGCACTCCAGCGACGCCGGGGTCATCGCCACCAGCTGGCGGCACAACGCCACCGCCGAAGGGTGGGTGATACCGCCAAACATCACGTGCGACATCTGGTCAATCTGCGCTTTCATCGCGGCGTTCAGGCGAGGGTGATTGTAACCGTGGATTGCCGCCCACCATGAAGACATCCCGTCAATCAACTGCTCGCCGCTGGCGAGGGACAGCTCGCAGCCGTGGGCGGCAACCACCGGATAGACCGGCAGAGGGGAGGTCATGGAGGTGTAGGGGTGCCAAATGTGGCGCCGATCGAAGGCGAGATCGTCCGTTGTCATAAGTGACTTGTAAACCATTTTGAAAACATTTAGGTTTACGAGTATAAACCGAACCGACAATTAACAAAACCCTTTGGAGAGGCCAATGGCTCACCACGCACGCTGGACAATGTCGCAAGTTACTGAGTTGTTTAATAAACCATTGTTAGATCTGCTGTTTGAAGCGCAGCAGACCCACCGCCAGCACTTTGATCCGCGCCAGGTCCAGGTCAGCACGCTGCTGTCGATTAAAACCGGCGCCTGCCCGGAAGACTGTAAATACTGCCCGCAAAGCGCGCGCTATAAAACCGGTCTGGAATCGGAGCGCCTGATGGAAGTGGAACAGGTGCTGGAGTCGGCGCGGCAGGCAAAAAATGCCGGATCAACGCGCTTCTGCATGGGGGCCGCCTGGAAGAACCCCAACGATCGCGATATGCCGTATCTGGAGCAAATGGTCAAAGGCGTCAAGGCGTTGGGGCTCGAATCCTGCATGACGCTCGGCACCTTGACCGACAGCCAGGCGCAGCGTCTCGCGGGAGCCGGGCTGGACTACTACAACCATAACCTGGACACCTCGCCGGAATTCTACGGCAATATCATCACCACCCGCACCTACCAGGAGCGGCTGGATACCCTCGACAAAGTGCGTGACGCCGGGATTAAGGTCTGTTCCGGCGGGATAGTCGGCTTAGGCGAAACCGAGAAAGATCGCGCCGGCCTGCTGCTACAGCTGGCTAACCTGCCGACGCCGCCGGAGAGCGTGCCTATCAACATGCTGGTCAAAGTGAAAGGCACGCCGCTGGCCGATAACGACGATGTCGATGCTTTCGATTTTATCCGCACCATTGCCGTGGCGCGCATCATGATGCCGACCTCGTACGTGCGTCTTTCCGCCGGCCGCGAGCAGATGAACGAACAGACCCAGGCGATGTGCTTTATGGCCGGGGCGAACTCGATTTTCTACGGCTGCAAGCTGCTGACCACGCCGAACCCGGAAGAGGACAAAGACCTGCAGCTGTTCCGCAAGCTGGGCCTTAACCCGCAGCAGACGGCGGTGCTGGAAGGGGATAACGAACAGCAGCAGCGTCTGGAACAGGCGCTGCTCAACCCGGATACCGAGGAATATTACAACGCGGCGGCGCTATGAGCTGGTCGCAACGCATCGACCAGGCGCTGAACGAGCGGCGGGAGGCGGATGCATTCCGCCGCCGTCAGCCGGTGGCGCAGGGGGCCGGGCGTTGGCTTATCCGTGAAGATCGGCGCTGGCTGAATTTCTCCAGCAATGATTATCTCGGGCTGAGCCAGCATCCGCGGATTATCGCCGCCTGGCAGCAGGGGGCGGCGCGTTATGGCGTGGGCTCCGGCGGCTCCGGTCACGTCAGCGGTTACAGCGAGGCGCATCGTGAACTGGAAGAGAGCCTGGCGGACTGGTTGGGATATCCGCGCGCGCTGCTGTTTATTTCCGGGTTCGCTGCCAACCAGGCGCTGATTGCCGCGCTGCTCGCCGGGGACGATCGCATCGTCGCGGATCGCCTGAGCCACGCTTCGCTGCTCGAGGCGGCCAGCCTGAGTCCGGCGCAGCTCAGACGCTTTGCGCACAATGATGTGCAGCAGTTGGACGCCCTGCTGGGCAAACCGCTGGTGGGTCAGCAACTGGTGGTGACGGAAGGGGTCTTCAGCATGGATGGCGACAGCGCCCCGCTCGGCGCCATCTCCCGAACCACCCGGGCTGCCGGCGGCTGGCTGCTGGTGGATGATGCGCACGGCATTGGCGTGGTGGGCGAAGAGGGGCGCGGCAGCTGCTACGCGCAGCATGTCCGTCCTGAGCTGCTGGTGGTGACCTTTGGTAAAGCCTTTGGCGTCAGCGGCGCGGCAGTCCTGTGCGACGAGGCGCTGGCGGACTATCTGCTGCAGTTTGCCCGCCATCTGATTTACAGCACCGCCATGCCGCCGGCCCAGGCGGTAGCGCTGAGCGCCGCACTGGCGGTGATCCGCAGCGACGACGGCCAGCAGCGGCGGGAAAAACTGGCCATCCGCGTGGCGCAATTTCGCGCCGGCATGGCCGGTTTCCCGGGGGAACTGAGCGCCTCGACCAGCGCGATTCAGCCGCTGATCGTTGGCGACAATACGCGGGCGTTGCAGCTGGCGGCGCGCCTGCGTGAGCAGGGCTGCTGGGCAACGGCCATTCGTCCGCCGACGGTGCCGGCAGGCAGCGCGCGGCTGCGCCTGACGCTGACCGCAGCCCATGAGTCGACTGATATTACCCGTCTGCTGGAGGTGCTGCATGGCGGCGGTGAATAAACGGGCGGTGGCTGCGGCCTTTGGCCGGGCGGCCAGCCACTATTCGCAACACGATGCGCTGCAGCGTTACAGCGCCGAACTGCTGCTGCGTCAGCTCCATGGCCGCGCCTTTTCAGCGGTGCTCGACGCCGGCTGCGGACCCGGCAGCATGAGTCGCTACTGGCGTGAGGCCGGCAGTCATGTGACGGCGCTCGATCTCTCGGTTGAGATGCTGGCGCAGGCCCAGCGCGACGAGTGCGCGCATCGTTATCTTGCTGGGGATATTGAGTCGCTGCCGCTGGCCGATGCCTGCGTCGATCTGGCGTGGAGCAATCTGGCGGTGCAGTGGTGCGAGAGTCTGGCCGGCGCGCTCGACGAGCTGTGCCGGGTGGTGCGCCCCGGCGGTCGGGTGGCGTTCAGCACCTTGCTGGCCGATTCGCTTCCCGAGCTGAATCAGGCCTGGTGCACCATCGACAGACATCCCCATGCCAACCGTTTTCTCAGCGAACAGGCGGTGCGCGAGGCGCTGGCCGGGCGGCGAGCCGTTGGCGAGGTTCACGCCGTCAGCCTGCCCTTTGCCGATGCCCTGAGCGCGATGCGTTCGCTCAAAGGGATTGGGGCAACACACTTGCATCAGGGGCGCAGCGCGGCGCCGTTGAGCCGGGGAAAACTGCGTCAGCTGCAGCTGGCCTGGCCAAAACAGCAGGGCCAGTGCCCGCTGACGTATCATCTTTTTACAGGAGTCATTGCACGTGACTAAACGTTTTTTCGTCACCGGAACCGACACTGAAGTCGGTAAGACGGTCGCCAGCTGCGCCCTGTTGCAGGCGGCAAGGCTGTCAGGCCTGAAGTGCGCGGGCTATAAACCGGTCGCTTCCGGAAGTGAGTTGACGGCGCTCGGGCTGCGTAACGATGATGCGCTGGCACTCCAGCGTAATAGCGGGGTGGCGCTGAGCTATGCGCAGGTTAACCCCTTTACCTTCGCCGAACCGACCTCACCGCATATCGTGAGCGCGGAGGAGGGGCGGCCGATTACGGGCGATGCGCTTTCTGCCGGGCTTCGTGAACTGGAGACGCTGGCGGAATGGGTGCTGGTGGAGGGGGCGGGGGGCTGGTTTACGCCGCTCTCCGCGACGCTGAGTTTTGCCGACTGGGTTCGCGACGAACAGCTGCCGGTCATTCTGGTGGTCGGCATTAAACTCGGCTGCATCAACCACGCGCTGCTGACGGCCCAGGCGGTACGTCAGGCCGGGCTGCCGCTGGTGGGCTGGATTGCAAACGACATCCAGCCGCCGGGTAAACGCCATGCAGAATATCTGGCGACCCTCAACGATCGACTTGCGGCTCCGTTGCTGGGTGAGATCCCATGGCTGGCGGACGCGTCGCGGCGTGAGGATCTCGGCCAGTACCTGGATCTCAGCGCGCTGGATCGGGCGTCATCCACTGTGCCAGCAGCGGTTCATCCAGCTGGATAACGCGGCCTTGCGCCACGTTACGCCCGCGATGCAGCAGGCAAAAACGGTCCGCTACCCGGCGAATAAACGGCAGGTGCTGTTCGGCAAGCAGCACCGTTAAGCCGATGTCGCGGTTCAGGCGCACCAGCAGGTCACCCAGCTTATGCACGAAGTGCTGTCCGCTGCCGCGCGAAGGCTCATCAAGAATCAGCAGACGCGGCCGGACAACCAGCGCTCTCGCCAGCGCCAGCTGGTACTGGTCATCTTCTGACAACATGGCGGCTTTATGCTGACGTCGTCCGTAGAGATCCGGAAAAAAATCGTAAATCTCCCCCTTGACGGCGACGCCCGGGTTTCCTCCGGCGGCCAGCGCAATATGCAGATTCTCCTCGACGCTCAGTTGAGAAAAGATCCGCCTGTCCTGCGGGACATAGCCGATGCCAATAATCGAACGGGAATGGGCGGAGAGCGGCGTGATATCGCAGGGCGGCGAACCGACGTCATGCCAGGTCATACTGCCGCTGGCGACCGGAAGATGCCCGGTAATGCAGTTCACCAGCGTGGTTTTGCCCATCCCCTGGAGTCCCATCACACAGGTGCACTCCCCCGGCTGAAGTTCAAGGTCGACATTCCATAGCGTGTGCTGATTTCCGTAGTACTGATTGACTGCGCGTAGACTCAACATAGACGTTTTCTCCTGTTTGGGGATAGCGGGCGACATGAAGATTCTGCAAATCTCTTGCCAGGAAAAAGAAGTTTCGGTTTTTTCCCGTATGGGCAGCTGCGGCGGGGCGGGGTGAAGGCGGGCCAGCGAGGCGGTTGCACTCTCCCGGTGCTAACGGGTATGAAAAATGGTGCAGAAAGCAACAAAAAGGCAGGCACCCTTAGCTGATAAATATCAAAAATAATTCGATAATTTTTTTTAGGCGGTCGATTTTCACCGCCGGTCGATTTCTGCGGGGTGGCAGAAGCCATGGCCTGCAGACACTTATCCACTATTCCTGTGGATAACCTTGTGTATTAGAGTTAGAGAACTTGCGGTAAGCTAGAGATTACGCGGCCTGCGGCTGAATTGGCGCGAAACCCATCTTTTGTTTAATATCATTAAATATCAATTAGTTGAATAAAAGCAATGGCTGTAAGGAAAGTGTCACCTGATGCCATAAAAGATTCACCACCTTGCTTGACAAATGTTAAATGATAAATTTTTTTGGGGATAACCCTACTGTCTGGCGGATTATTCTGCAGGATGGTCTTTTTTTACCCCAAAACGACGCGCATGCCGACCATTTCAGGAACAAACGATAATCTAACACTGTTTTTATATCCAGTATTATTTATTGGCAAAAATGAGCGTGAAGGGTAGAATTAAACACCTGCCGCATATCACCAGGCGCTTCATCCTTCTTCAGGGCCAGACATATGAGTAAAACGTTCACGCTGCATTCCGCATTCCGTCCTTCTGGCGACCAGCCGGAAGCTATCCGACGCCTGGAAGAGGGGCTGGAAGATGGTCTGGCGCACCAAACGCTGCTGGGGGTGACCGGGTCGGGTAAGACGTTCACCATTGCTAACGTTATCGCCGATCTCCAGCGTCCGACGATGGTGCTGGCGCCGAATAAGACCCTGGCGGCGCAGCTGTACGGCGAAATGAAAGAGTTCTTCCCGGACAATGCGGTGGAATATTTCGTCTCCTACTACGATTACTATCAGCCTGAAGCCTACGTGCCGAGCTCAGACACCTTCATCGAGAAGGATGCGTCGGTGAACGAGCATATCGAGCAGATGCGTCTGTCGGCGACCAAAGCGCTGCTTGAGCGGCGCGATGTGGTGGTGGTGGCTTCAGTATCGGCTATCTACGGTCTGGGCGACCCGGATCTCTACCTGAAGATGATGCTGCATCTGACCACCGGCATGCTGATCGACCAGCGGGCGATTTTGCGCCGCCTGGCGGAGCTGCAGTATACCCGTAACGATCAGGCCTTCCAGCGCGGCACCTTCCGCGTGCGCGGTGAAGTGATCGACGTCTTCCCGGCGGAATCCGACGATATTGCGCTGCGTATCGAGCTGTTCGATGAAGAGGTTGAGCGGCTGTCGCTGTTCGATCCGCTTACCGGTCAGGTTGAATCGACGATTCCGCGCTATACCATCTACCCGAAAACGCACTACGTGACGCCACGCGAGCGCATCGTGCAGGCGATGGAAGAGATTAAAGTCGAGCTCGCCGACAGGCGGAAGGTGCTGCTGGAGAACAACAAGCTGCTGGAAGAGCAGCGTCTGAGCCAGCGTACTCAGTTCGACCTCGAAATGATGAACGAGCTCGGCTACTGCTCCGGTATCGAAAACTACTCGCGCTATCTTTCCGGGCGCGGGCCGGGCGAACCGCCACCGACGCTGTTTGACTACCTGCCGGCGGATGGACTGCTGGTGATCGACGAATCCCACGTCACCATTCCGCAAATCGGCGGCATGTACCGCGGCGACCGGGCGCGTAAAGAGACGCTGGTGGAGTACGGCTTCCGTCTGCCGTCGGCGCTGGATAACCGCCCGCTGAAGTTCGAAGAGTTTGAGGCGCTGGCGCCGCAGACCATTTACGTCTCAGCGACGCCGGGTCCTTATGAGCTGGATAAATCCGGCGATGAGGTGGTCGATCAGGTGGTACGTCCGACCGGGCTGCTTGACCCGCTGATCGAAGTGCGTCCGGTGGCGACTCAGGTCGATGACCTGCTGTCGGAAATTCGCATCCGCGTCGCCATCAACGAGCGGGTGCTGGTCACCACCCTGACCAAACGCATGGCGGAAGATTTAACCGAGTATCTGGAAGAGCACGGCGAACGCGTGCGCTACCTGCACTCCGATATCGATACCGTAGAGCGTATGGAGATCATCCGCGACCTGCGGCTGGGCGAGTTCGATGTTCTGGTCGGTATCAACCTGCTGCGTGAAGGGCTGGATATGCCGGAAGTGTCGCTGGTGGCAATTCTGGATGCCGATAAAGAGGGCTTCCTGCGTTCCGAACGCTCGCTGATTCAGACCATCGGCCGCGCCGCGCGTAATATCAACGGTAAAGCGATTCTGTATGGCGATAAAATTACGGCTTCGATGGCGAAAGCCATCAGCGAGACCGAGCGTCGCCGTGAGAAGCAGCAGCGCTATAACGAAGAGCACGGCATCACCCCGCAGGGGCTGAATAAAAAAGTGGTCGACATTCTGCAGCTGGGCAGCAATCTGGCGAAGACGAAAACCAAGGGCCGCGGAAAATCACGTTCGCCGGTTGAGGCGGATACGCCTGAGGTAGTGCTGACGCCAAAAGCGCTGCAGCAGAGAATTCACGAGCTGGAAGGGCAGATGATGCAGCATGCGCAGAATCTGGAGTTTGAAGAAGCCGCGCAAATTCGTGACCAGCTGCATCAGCTGCGCGAGCTGTTTATTGCGGCGTCCTGATCCCGCAGGAGGCGATGCGCCGCGCGTGGAGCCAGGCAGTGTGACGGGACGCCGATTTTTTGTTATTCCGCGGCGTTTTCCGCTTGGCTTAATGTCTGCTTAATCTTGCCAGGCGACACTATCTTCATTCTGATGAGGATAGTGTCATGCAAAAATTAACCTTCCGTGAGTCTCTGGCCGTTACCTGCGCTGTTGTTGTGGTTGTCGCTTTTGTCCATCAGTGGGTGCTGACTTTCTAACGCGAAGGCTTAGGAAACAGAATCCAGCCGCGAACGCCGGGGCCAGGCTGGCGGTTATGTAAGAAGAACTGGGCATCGTGCAGCTGAACGATGCGCGTCACAATACTTAATCCCAGACCGATTCCTCCGTAGCGGCTGTCCATACGGACAAACGCTTTGCTCAGTTCTCCGCTTTTCGCTTCATCAATCCCCGGACCTTCATCTTCCACGGCCATAACCGGCGTTGTACCGGCCTGTATGGCGATTTTTATCTTCGACCCTGCCGGGCTATAGCGATGCGCATTCTCCACCAGATTACGCAGCACAACGCGCAGCAGCGTGGCATCGCCGGAGACGACAACATCTTTGGCATCATCTCCGTCGGGGAGGGCGAGCTCCAGCGTCTGCTGGCGCTGTTCCAGCATGCTCTCCAGCTCACCGCGAATCGGTTCGACCACATCCTCTTGCAGCAGCACGCGCTGGTAGCTCCCGGCGGAAAATGACTGCCCGACGCGCGCCAGCTGCAGCAGCTGTGAGATGCTGTTGGTCATCTGATCCAGACGCTGGATCAGCTGACTCACCTCCACATGGTGCACTTTCGCCATCAGCTCCAGATGCAGGCGCAGTCCCGCCAGCGGGGTACGCAGCTCGTGCGCGACGTCAGCGGTGAACAGACGTTCGCGATCGAGGGTTAAGTTAAGGCGAGAAACCAGCTGATTAATCGCTGTCGTCACCGCCGTCACTTCCGGAACGGACTCCGTCAGCGTAATCGGCTGCAGGTTATCCGGCGTGCGGCTCTCCAGCTCAGTTTGCAGATTCGACAGCGGTCGGGTGATTTTTCTCACCGCCACCAGACTGATATACAGCGCCAGGCCGACGATCAGCAGGCTGGGTATTAACAGACTGGCGACCGCCTCGCGCACTTCGTGTTCAACGTGCTTTTGGTTGTTATGTCCTTCGATGGCGCTCGCCACCAGCAGCTGAATCTGCTCTTTGCTTTCATGCCATAACCAGAAAACGCTGATCAGCTGACAGACCACCAGAATGGAGCCGATCGTCAGCAGCAGGCGGTGACGCATGGTCCAGGTTTCACTTGCGAACAGTGCCATGGCGTTATTCCATTCCTGAATTATTCACCAGCATATAGCCAAACCCCCTGACGGTACGAATGCGGGCTTTGCCCACTTTTTCGCGCAGGTTATGGATATGAACCTCCAGCGTATTGGTGGCGGGTTCATTGTCCCAGCTGTAGATATCGTTGTAGAGAATTTCACGGTGTACCGGGCTGCCTGCTTTCATCATCAGGCGAGAGAGCAAGGCGTACTCTTTCGGCGTCAGGTCCAGCGCATCGCCGCCCAGCCACACCAGGCGACGGGTAATGTTCAGCCGCAGGTTGCCCACGGCCATTTCGTTGTCGCCCTGGTTATTATGGCGGCGGAGCAGCGCGCGGATGCGGGCGTTCAGCTCTTCCAGCGCGAAAGGTTTCACCAGATAATCATCCGCGCCGGTGTCGAGACCGCTGATGCGATCTTCAACGGTATCGCGGGCGGTCAGGATCAGAACCGGCTGGCTGAATTTTTCCCGGCGCATGCGCGTCAGGAAGTGCAGACCATCTTCATCCGGCAGGCCGAGGTCGAGTACGATCAGGCTGTAATGGTTGCTGGCGAGGGACAGGGCGGCCTCGTGAGCAGTGGCGACGCCATCACAGACATATCCCTCGCTTTGCATTGCCAGGATCAGGCCTTGTAACAGGAGTGCGTCGTCTTCAATGACTAAGATTTTCATCTGGCGGTCTCGCTTCTGCACGGCGTTAAAATATCATCGGTTGCCTGGTATTCGTGGGTATCAACCCCAAGAAGCCCGAGCAAGGTAGAAAACAGATTATCCTGAGAATAAGGGTCTGTTTTAGCTCTTTGTTGCAGACACTGGCTGGAAACGCCATAGCGCTGCTGGTAATCCTGGGACAACCACAGCAGCATCGGTACGTGCTTTTGCGTTTCCGGGGCGATTGACCACGGCAGCCCGTGTAAATAGACGCCATCTTCGCCCAGCGACTCGCCGTGATCGGAGAGGTAAACCAGGCTGGTGGTGAATTTATCCTGCTTTGACTGCAGTAATTTTATCGTCTTATCAACTACATAGTCGATATACAGAATTGTATTATCGTAGGTGTTGGTCAACTGCTGCTGGCTGCAGCTCTGGATTTCGTTGGTATCGCAGGTTGGGGTGAATTTTCTGAATTCAGCAGGGTAGCGATTGTAATACGTCGGACCGTGGCTGCCGATGGTGTGCAGCACGATAATTCCGTCCTGTTGCAGATTGTCGATGTAGCTCTCCAGATTATGGAACAGCACTTCATCGTAACATTCCCCCTCGATGCACTGACCGGTCAGGTTCAGGTCGGTCACGTTCTGATGCGGGACGCGATCGCAGGCGCCCTTACAGCCCCCGTCGTTGTCGTTCCACAACACCCGAATGCCGGCGCGTTGCAGGATATCGAGAACGCCTTCCTGATGGTGGGCCAGTTCTTCATCGTAATGCGCACGCGGCATGTTGGAGAACATGCAGGGTACCGACACCGCGGTGGCCGTGCCGCACGAGGTGGTGTTCGCAAAGTAGATGACATCATCTTGTTTGAGTCGCGGATTGGTCTCGCGTTGGTAGCCGCCCAGCGAGAAATTCTGCGCGCGCGATGTCTCTCCCAGCACCAGAATGGTCAGGTTTTTGCGCGGACCGCTGTGCATTTCGGGTTTTTGCACGGCATCTTCGCCAATTTTTACCAGCGGCAGGTTGTCCATCTTGTTGTGCGCATACCATGAGTTGATGGCGACGATGCTGTTGGAGGGGCTCAGGGATTTCACCAGCTCTTTATTGTTGCGAAAGACCGAGGCGTAATCTTTATAAAACAGCGCAGCGACCAGAACGATCAGCAGGGCCGATACGAGGATATTCAGCAGACGTACCGCGATGCTGCGCCACACCGTTTTGGCTTTACTGATTTTTATCCACCAGGCGAAGGCGACCATCAGAACACCGGACAGTCCCAGCGTCAGCACCATCTTACCGGACATCAGGGCGAAGCTTTCCGCCGGCGTGGTATCCAGAATGTTGGTAATCATGGCGCGGTCGATGACGACGCCGAAGGTCCAGATAAAATACTGGGCCGAGGCGCTCAGCAGAATAAACAGGCTAATAACGAGGCGGTCGAGCTTGAGGAACGAGGCGAGCGTGGTGAGAATATTCATCACGCTGAAGGCAACCACCGGCATGCTGAGGAATACCAGCCAGTTGTGCAGGCTGTTTACCGGCAGCAGGGTGAACACCTGACGATAGAACGCGAGATTGAGCAGCAGCCCGACATAGAGGGCAAAAATTATCAGATAAACCGTACGGCTCATGACCGGCCGACGTAAAGTGAATAACGACATAGCAACAATCCTGGGACTAAGATAGTTGCCATGGTGCCACCTTTATTTTAAGACAACCTTAATATTTTAATATAAAGGTCTGGCGCGTCGTTACCCGCGCCTTCTCGTCTCTCGCGAGCTAACCTAAAGCCTGGATCGCTTTTTCCAGCGCGTTACGTAACAGCACCCGGTCGTGGCGATAGGGAACATCTGCGGCATCCAGCGGCGTTTGCACAATCGCCCGGTTTTCCAGACCGGTAGTATCGGTTTTCGGCCCAACAACGATGGCATCGATCACTCGCTTGCCAACATAGTGCTCCATAATCCCGACCCTGTCCGCCAGCGTCAGATTCGCGGCCGGGCTGTGTTCTTTGCCGAGATTGTCGATAAAGACCATGGTCGCCGGCGTTCGGCGCAGCGCCTGCGCCATCTCATCGAGCAGCAGAATCGGCAGCAGGCTGGTATAGAAACTTCCGGGGCCAATCAGGATTAAATCGGCTTCTGCGATAGCCTCTACCGCTTCGCGGGTCGCCGGCACCGGTGGGGAGAGCATCAGCTCCTTCGGGACGCAGGGCAACTGGTCGATATTGACTTCGCCGTAGACTTCATGGCCTTCGTGGTCAATGGCCATCAGATCCACCGGTTGTTCCGACATCGGAATCAGGAATGCGTCCACTTTTAGCAGATTTCTGATTAAATTGATCGCCTCTAAAGGCCGTACGCTCAGGTGATCCAGAGCCTTTAACATCAGATTTCCGAGGTTATGCCCGGAAAGTTCGCCATTACCGGAGAAACGGTACTCAAACATCGCCGAAGCAATGCTGGGTTCGGCGATCAGCTGGTTAAGGCAGTTGCGCATATCGCCCCAGGCGATGCCGCCTTCGGAACGGCGAATTCGCCCCGTCGAGCCGCCGTTATCGGTAGTCGTGACGATCCCGGTAAGACGTGAGCCGAGCGATGAGAGTGACGACATCACCCGGCCCAGACCGTGTCCTCCGCCAAGTGCCACTACGCGATCCAGATCGGCGAACGTACGAGTGCGCATACACATTCCTTATCTCAATTAAACGGGCTCACAGTAACCGATCTACCCCTAAAAGACGATGCCCGGATCCTGACAAAATGACCGATATCAATGCAAAAGCCTGGTTTTTGGCTATTCTGTACCGAAAATGCACGATTGTGTCGATATATACATAATTATATAACGAAAGTGAGAATGGCGAAACTGTCGTTTCCGCGCTACTATCGGCATAAACCAGTTAACACTCTAGCCTCTGTGCCTGTGTCGCAAGATATGGTGCTTTGGCCGTGACAGCCTCGCTTGTCACCAGGGCGTGGGAAGAAATGACCGCGTCTCCCGTACTTGGAAAGGTGTATATGGCTTCACAGCTTACCGATGCATTTGCGCGTAAGTTTTATTACTTGCGCCTGTCAATTACCGATGTGTGTAACTTTCGTTGCACCTACTGCCTGCCGGATGGTTACAAACCCGGCGCGGTCACCAACAAAGGCTTTCTCAGCGTTGATGAAGTACGCCGCGTCACGCGCGCTTTCTCTGCCCTCGGCACCGAGAAGGTGCGGCTGACTGGCGGCGAACCCTCTTTACGCCGCGACTTTGCCGATATCATCGCCGCCGTACGTGAAAACAGCGCGATTCGCCAGATAGCGGTCACCACCAATGGCTATCGTCTGGCCCGCGACGTCAGCCAGTGGCGTGATGCCGGACTGACGGCGATTAACGTCAGCGTTGACAGCCTCGACGCGCGCCAGTTTCACGCCATTACCGGGCAGGATAAGTTTCACCAGGTCATGGACGGCATTGATGCCGCCTTTGCCGCCGGTTTTGAGAAGGTGAAGGTCAATACCGTGCTGATGCGCGATGTGAACCATCATCAGCTCGACACCTTCCTCGCGTGGATCCAACCCCGACGCATTCAGCTGCGTTTCATCGAGCTAATGGAAACCGGCGAGGGCAGCGACCTGTTCCGGCGTCACCATATTTCCGGCATGGTGCTGCGCGACGAGCTACTGCGTCGCGGCTGGATCCACCAGATCAGCCAGCGCAGCGACGGCCCGGCCCAGGTCTTTTGTCACCCGGATTACGCCGGGGAAATTGGCTTAATCATGCCGTACGAGAAAGATTTCTGCGCCAGCTGCAACCGTCTCCGCGTCTCCTCCGTGGGCAAACTGCATCTGTGTCTGTTCGGCGACGGCGGCGTGGATCTGCGCGATCTGCTTGTCGAGGACCAGCAGCAGGCGGCGCTGGAAGCGCGCATCTCCGAAGCATTAACCCATAAAAAACAAACCCATTTCCTGCATCAGGGCAACACCGGTATTACGCAAAACCTGTCGTATATTGGCGGATAATTGATTCTAAAGGAGCGAACAGATGAGTCAGGCCAGCGCTGAGTTTAACCCGACCCGTATTGCTATTCTCACCGTCTCCAGCCGGCGTGGCGAAGAGGATGATACCTCAGGCCACTGGCTGCGTGATGCGGCGCAGGAAGCGGGCCACCGTATTGTTGATAAGGCGATTGTTAAAGAGAACCGCTATGACATCCGCGCCCGAGTCTCGGCGTGGATAGCCAGCGATGATGTGCAGGTGGTGCTGATCACCGGTGGAACCGGGTTTACCGACGGGGATCAGGCGCCGGAGGCGCTGCGGCCGCTGTTTGACCGTGAAGTCGAAGGGTTTGGCGAAGTTTTCCGCATGCTTTCCTTTGAAGAAATCGGCACCTCGACGCTGCAGTCCCGGGCCATTGCCGGCATGGCGAATCGCACGCTGATTTTTGCCATGCCGGGCTCAACCAAAGCCTGCCGCACCGCGTGGGAAAATATCATTGCTCCGCAGCTGGATGCCCGTACGCGCCCATGTAACTTTATCTCTCATCTTAAGAAATAAGCGATGTCACAACTCACCCATATTAACGCCGCCGGCGAGGCGCACATGGTCGATGTTTCTGCCAAGGCCGAGACGGTACGCGAAGCCCGGGCTGAAGCCTATGTTGAAATGCGGCCGGAGACGCTGGCGATGATCATCGACGGCAGCCACCATAAAGGCGATGTCTTCGCCACCGCCCGCATTGCCGGTATCCAGGCGGCAAAACGCACCTGGGAGCTGATCCCGCTGTGTCACCCGCTGATGCTGAGTAAAGTCGAGGTCAATTTGCAGGCCCAGCCGGAACACAACCGGGTACGCATCGAATCGCTGTGCCGTCTGACCGGCAAAACCGGCGTGGAGATGGAAGCGCTGACCGCTGCTTCCGTGGCGGCGCTGACGATTTACGATATGTGCAAAGCGGTGCAAAAAGATATGGTGATTGGCCCGGTGCGTCTGCTGGCGAAAAGCGGCGGCAAATCCGGGGATTTCAAGGCGGACGAGACTCATGATTAAGGTTCTGTTTTTTGCCCAGGTGCGTGAACTGGTTGGCACTGAATCCCTGACCCTTGAGGTCGATGCGCTGTCGACGGTCGAAACCGTACGGCGTCAGCTTGCCGGCCGCAGCGAACGTTGGGCGCTGGCGCTGGAAGAGGGCAAACTGCTGGCGGCGGTAAACCAGACGCTGGCCCCCTTTGACCATCCGCTGGTGGCCGGCGACGAAGTGGCGTTCTTTCCGCCGGTTACGGGAGGTTAAATGACGCAGACTCGCATTATCGTCAGCCACGATCGTTTTTGCGTCGGCGACGAATATCCGTGGCTGGCCGAACGCGATGAAGACGGCGCGGTGGTCACTTTTACCGGAAAAGTACGTAATCACAATCTCGGGGACAGCGTTAAGGCGCTGACCCTCGAACACTACCCGGGAATGACGGAAAAATCGCTGGCGGAAATCGTTGAGCTGGCGCGCGAACGTTGGCCGCTCGGCCGGGTGACGGTGATTCACCGCATCGGCGAAATGTGGCCAGGCGAAGAGATTGTGTTCGTTGGCGTGACCAGCGCGCACCGCAGCAGCGCTTTTGCCGCCGGAGAGTTCATTATGGATTACCTGAAAACCCGCGCGCCGTTCTGGAAGCGGGAAGCGACACCGGAAGGCGAACGCTGGGTGGATGCACGCGATAGCGATCGCCAGGCGGCAGAGCGCTGGTAGTGTGGTACGCTTACTAAGAGAAAACGTGTTAATCAGGAGACAGTCATGGACAGATTCCCTCGTTCAGATTCCATTATTCAGGCGCGCAGCGGCCTGCAAACCTATATGGCCCAGGTTTACGGCTGGATGACGGTCGGGCTGCTGTTGACGGCATTCATTGCGTGGTTTGCCGCCAATACGCCGGCGGTCATGATGTTTGTCTTTTCCAGCAAAATAACCTTTTTTGGTTTGATTATCGCCCAGCTGGCGCTGGTATTCGTGCTTTCCGGGATGGTGCAGCGCCTGAGCGCAGGGATGGCGACCACGCTGTTTATGCTCTATTCGGCGCTGACCGGACTGACGCTATCCAGTATCTTCCTTGTCTATACCTATTCGTCGATTGCCAGCACCTTTGTGGTCAGCGGCGGGATGTTTGGGATAATGAGCCTCTATGGCTATACCACGAAGCGCGATCTCAGCGGTTTCGGCAACATGCTGTTTATGGCCTTAATTGGTATTGTCCTGGCTTCGCTGGTCAACTTCTGGCTGAAGAGTGAAGCGCTGATGTGGGCGATTACCTATATCGGGGTGATCGTGTTTGTCGGCCTGACCGCTTATGACACGCAGAAACTGAAAAACATCGGCGAGCAGATCGATACGCGAGACACCTCCACGCTGCGTAAGTACTCCATTCTCGGCGCGCTGACGCTGTATCTGGACTTTATCAACCTGTTCCTGATGCTGCTGCGTATTTTCGGCAACCGCCGTTAACGCCTTTGCTCCCCGGGCCGCGCCTGGCCCGGGGAGCGCGGATTATCCCCGGCCCTCTCTCTTATCCGTCCGCCAGCTTACGCTGATTCTTTTCGCGTAATGTTTTCGCCCGACTCTCCAGCAGCAGATAGCCGACGGTAGCGATAAGCAGCGGCAAAAAGTAATACAGCGCGCGCCAGGCCAGCAGGGCGGCAATAATCGCCCCGCGGCTAATCGACTCGGCGGAAAGCATGGCGATAAAAACGGCTTCCAGCACGCCGATCCCGGCAGGAATATGCACAATGACGCCGGCAATACTGCTGACCAGCAGCACGCCCAGTACGAGGAAATAATCGACCTGCTGCGCCATCAGCAGCCAGATAATCGCGCCCATCACCATCCAGTTTGCCACCGAAAGCGCCATCTGCAGCAGAGCGAACCGCCATGACGGCAGCACCAGCCGTTGGCCTTTAATCGTCAGATGGCGCCGACGGGCGAAGGCGCAGGCCCACAGATAAACTGCGGACATCGCCAGCAGTCCGCCCCCGATGAGCCGCAGCGTGTCCTGGCTGATATACCAGTGCGCCGGTAACGCCACCAGATTGGCACTGAAAATCACGCCGCCCAGCAGAATAAAGCCCAGCCAGTTGGTGGTGATGCTCAAGGAGAAAATGCGCGTAATGGTCCCGCCGCTCAAACCGAGACGCGAATAGAGGCGGTAGCGCATACCGATACCGCCGACCCAGGTACTGAGGGTCAGATTAAAGGCGTAGCAGATAAACGACACCAGCATCACCTGCCGTTTAGCCAGTTTATGTCCGCACCAGGCGCGCCCCAGCAGATCGTAGCAGCCATAAATCAGGTAGCTCGCTATCGTCAGCCCCACCGCGCCGAGCAGGGTGGTGCGATCGTAGTGACGAATCACCTTCCAGACCGCCGGCCAGTCTACTTTTTGCGCATAAACCACCAGCAGGGCCATCACGGCGAGGAAGAAAATGACGGTAAAGATCTTTTTCGCCATCCGCCTGCGAGGGTGTGATTTTGCCATCAGGGTTTTACCTCCTGATTGGTCGCATCCAGCCGATCCTGGGTTTCAATTTCTGGCTGCACCGGCGGTCGGACCCGCGCCAGATGCGGCGTGTGGGCAGGCAACCAGCCTATCCACGCCGGGAAGTGGCGCAGAAAGTGGAAGGCCAGTACGCTGGTACCCACATTCCACCAGCTGCGCTTTGGCAACATCGACTTGTCCACTTGCATGCAGTCCTCGGCGATCAGTCCGTTGAGGTTATCGCGCAAGGTCTGGTTAAACTGACGATCGTGGATAATCAGGTTAGCTTCCAGATTTAATGAGAGGCTCAGCGGGTCGAGATTGCTCGAGCCGACGGTGGCCCAATGGTCGTCGGCGAGGGCAACTTTGCCGTGCAGCGGCCGGCGGCGATACTCAAATATCTGTACGCCCCCGTTGACCAGATAGCGATACAGCAGGCGGGCGCCGACTTTAACGATTGGGATATCCGGCTCGCCCTGCACGATCAGCTTAACCCGCACGCCGCGGCGGGCGGCGTTACGCATCGCATGCAGCAGCCGGTAGCCGGGGAAAAAGTAGGCGTTGGCAATGATCACTTCCCGGCGGGCGTTAGCCAGCATCTTGAGATAATGGCGTTCAATATCATCGCGATGTTCTTGATTATCCCGCCAGACAAACAGCGCCTGCGCTTCTCCGGGGCTGCGGTTGATCGCCGGCTGGTGTCGACGCCGGAGCCACCAGCGGCGCGTCTCTTCGCTGGCCGGGAGATTTTCCAGCTCAAATTGCAGGATATCCTGCACCACCGGTCCCTCCACCTGAACGGCATAATCCTGCTTTGCCTCCGGGCCGTAGTCGGTCATGTGCTCGGCGGAGTAATTGATGCCCCCGACGAAGGCCGTCGTCTCATCGATCACCACGATTTTGCGGTGCATGCGGCGGAACAGATTGGTGCGCATGCCGAACAGGCGCGGGCGCGGATCGTAGTAGCGAAAAATCACGCCGGCGGCACTCAGCTCATTGACGAAGCGCTCACTCAGGTCGGGAGAACCGTAGCCGTCGAGCAGTACTTCGACCCGTATCCCGCGGCGTGCGGCTTTTAACAGCACGGCGTGCAGCTGCCAGCCCACGTCATCTTCAAACCAGATAAACGTTTCGAGGATCACTTTTCGCTGCGCGCGGGCGATGGCGGCAAACAGTGCCGGATAGTAGTTATCGCCGTTCTCCAGGAGCTGGATGCGGTTTCCTTCCTGCCAGCTGCATTTCATAGATGAATCTCCACGCTCAGCGGGGCATGATCAGAGAGGTGACGCCAGGGCCGAAGTGGCAACGCCGTCGGGTGGCTGGCATGGGCATTTTTCACGTAGATCCGGTCAAGGCGCAGGAGCGGAAGACGCGCCGGGAAGGTTCTCGCCGGGCGGCCATGGGCGCGGGTAAAAATCTCCTCCAGCCCGGCCTGCGACTTTAGCACCCGGTTAGCCTGCTGGCGCCAGTCGTTAAAATCGCCGGCCACCACCACCGGCTGCCGGGCGGGCAGGTCGTTGACCCGCCTGGCGAGCATTGCCAGCTGGGCCGATCGTTGCCGCGCACTCAGGCCGAGGTGCACACAAATCAGGTGTAGCGCCGCGCTTTGCGGCGGAACGATTCGGCAGTAGAGCAGACCGCGCTTTTCGCTGTTGCCAACGGAGATATCGATATTTTCATTATATTCAATAGGAAAGCGGGATAGCACGGCATTACCGTGATGGCCTTCGGGGTAGACCGCGTTGCGTCCGTAGGCGTATTCGCTCCATAGGGTATCGGCAAGAAACTCATAATGGCTGCGGTCCGGCCAGTTTTCGATCTGCAGCGAATGAATCTCATGCGCCCCGGTAACCTCCTGCAGACAGACGATGTCGGCGCTGACGCTGCGGATGGCGTCGCGCAGTGCCGGCAACATGAAGCGTCGATTAAACGTCGTAAAGCCTTTATGGATGTTAATTGTCAGCACGTTTAACGAAAATCTGCACGTTTGCTCAGCCATATTTCCCCGGTCAATGTCACTTTCCTGAATGAAATAGTGTAGTAGGTGTCACAAAAAGATGCGGTGTTCCGGAATTTTCCGTAAAGTGCGGTACTCTGAGTTACAGATAAAGATCCTTCAGGAGAGAAGCCATGAAGTGGCAACAACGTGTACGCGTCGCAACTGGCCTCAGTTGCTGGCAGATTATGTTGCATCTACTGGTCGTGGCAGTACTGGTGATGGGTTGGATGAGTGGCGCGCTGGTTCGCGTCGGATTAGGGCTGTGCGTACTGTACGGCGTCACGTTACTGTCGATGCTGTTTTTACAGCGTCACCACGAAGCACGCTGGCGCGATGTCGGTGACTTCCTTGAGGAACTCACCACCACCTGGTACTTTGGCGTAGCGGTTATCGTGCTGTGGCTGCTGTCGCGTGTGCTGCACAATAATCTGCTGCTGGCTGTCGCCGGGGTGGCGATTCTGGCAGGCCCGGCCGTGGTCTCCTTGCTGGCGAAAGATAAGCACCGAGCGTTCGGGCTGCAGCAAGGCGGTAACGCTGCCAATCCCCAGAAGCACAGATAGCTGTGCGAACGGGGCCGTTCAAATCCGCCGGCAGCAGATTTGAACGATAGCGGCGATTAGGCGATCTTTCTGCGGAACATCGCATACGCCGCTGAACCCGTCGTGGCCGCTATGACCAGTAGCGGCCACAAACTTCCCCAAACAATCTCCAGACTCGCATCCTTCAAATAAATCTGCTTGGTGATGTCAGTAAAGTGACGAATCGGGTTTATCCATGTCACGTCCTGCAGCCACTGCGGCATATTCTCAACCGGCGAGACGTAGCCGGAGAGCAGGATCGCCGGCATCATAAAGACGAAAACGCCGATGAAGGCCTGCTGCTGGGTTGAGCACAAAGACGAAATCAGCAGACCGAATCCCACCAGCGACAAACCGTAAATGACCATCGTAAAGTAAAACAGCAGCAGCGAACCGGCGAAGGGGATTTGATACGCCCAGATGCCGATAGCCAGCACGATGCTCGCCTGCAGCGTGGCGACAATCAGCGCCGGGACCGCTTTGCCGACGAAAATTTGCCAGGTGGCCAGCGGCGAAACCAGTAGCTGATCGAGCGTGCCTTGCTCCCGCTCGCGGGCCACCGAGAGAGACGTGACGATCATCACCCCGATGGTGGTGATCATCGCGATCAGCGACGGGACCACAAACCATTTGTAATCGAGATTCGGGTTATACCAGTTGCGCACGATCAGCTCGCTGTTGTTCGGCTTCGCTTTCCCTTCCAGCAGCTCCTGCTGATAGTTTTTGACGATCTGCTGGAGATAGTTGGCGGCGATTTGCGCGCTGTTCGAGTTGCGTCCGTCCAGTAAGAGCTGGAGCGGTGCGGGCTGGTTGGTGTCGAGATTGCGCGAGAAGTCCGCCGGGAAGCGGATGAGCAACAGCGCTTTTTGCTCATCAATCGTCGGGCGGATCTCCTGCGGGCTCTTGAGGAGCATCACATGGGTGAAGGCCTTAGCCCGGGCGAAACGCTGGGTCAGTTCGACCGCGTGACGGCCGTTGTCTTCGTTGTAGATGGCGATGGTGGCGTTGGTCACTTCCAGCGTTGCGGCGAAGGGAAACAGCAGCACCTGAATCAGAACCGGCATAATCAAAATGGCGCGCGTTTGCGGTTCGCGCAGCAGCGATTGCAGCTCTTTACGAATCAAGGTCCATAAGCGATGAAACATAGTACTTTCCTCATGTCGGGTGGCGCTGCGCTTACCCGACCAACATCATTACCGAAACTGCGCCCTGGTAGCCCGGGCAAGGCGTTCACGCCGCAACCCGGGGAAAGCGCGCAGGGGAATTAATCCAGACGCCGTTTGGTTTTCAGCCAGGTCAGGCCGATAAACATCACCGCCGAGGCGATTAAAAACAGCGTGTTCACCAGCAGCACCAGCGGAATATTACCGGCGAGAAACAGGCTTTGCAGCGTGCTGACGAAATAGCGCGCCGGGATGATGTAGGTCACCGCACGGATCACCGCCGGCATACTGTCAATCTGGAAAATAAACCCGGAGAGCATAATTGAGGGCAGAAAGGCGGCGTTCAGAGCGACCTGCGCGGCGTTAAACTGATTGCGGGTGATGGTCGAAATGAGCAGCCCCATCCCGAGGGTGCTGAGCAAAAACAGGCTGGTTATCAAGAACAGAATCACCAGCGAACCGCGAAACGGCACGCCGAGGATGAACACCGCCACCAGCATGCACAGCAGCATCGCCAGCATGCCGAGGAAATAGTAGGGAATCAGCTTACACAGCAGCAGCTCCGCGCGGGTGATTTCCGTCGACAGCAGCGCCTCCATGGTCCCGCGCTCCCATTCGCGGGCCACCACCAGCGAGGTCAGAATCGCGCCGACCACCGTCATAATGATGGTAATGGCGCCGGGAATAATAAAGTGCTGGCTGATGGCCGCGGGGTTAAACCAGTAGCGCATCTGTACATCAATCAGCGGTTCGAAGGTTTCCCCGCGATCTTCCGCGCGCTGCTGCTGCCAGATTTGCCAGATGCCCTCCACGTAGCCCTGGGCAAAGTTGGCGGTATTGGGTTCGCTGCCGTCGGTAATCAGCTGGATGGGAGCATTATCGCCGGGGCGCGCCATCTTCTGATCGAAGTCTACCGGGATGACCACCAGCCCACGAATGCGCCCGGCCTGCATCATCTCAATCAGCTGCTGGCGATTGTCGCTGACCGTGGCGTCAATATAGGGTGAGCCGGTCATGGCGTGGACGAAATCCAGCGCCTCTTCGCTTTGTTGCTCCAGCAGTACGCCGACTTTGAGCTTGCTGGAGTCGAGATTGATCCCGTAGCCGAAGATAAACAGCAGCAGCAGCGGAATGACCACCGCAATCAGCCAGCTGCTGGGGTCACGGACGATCTGCCGCGTCTCTTTGACGCACAGGGCGCGCACGCGTCGCCATGAGAGGATTTTAGCGCTCACCGGCATTCTCCTTATCCCAGTCGTGGATCAGGGTGATAAAGGCCTGCTCCATCGTGGGATCGGGCTGTTGATCATTTGCCGCCAGCGCTTTTAGCGCATCCGGCGTGCCGCTGGCGATCAGCTTGCCGTGATACACCAGACCAATACGATCGCAATATTCGGCTTCATCCATAAAGTGGGTCGTCACCATCACCGTCACCCCTTTATCCACCATGCTATTAATATGCAGCCAGAACTCGCGGCGGGTAATGGGGTCGACGCCTGACGTCGGCTCATCGAGAAACAGAATATCGGGTTCATGCATCAGCGAGCAGGCCAGCGCCAGACGCTGCTTATACCCTAGCGGTAGCTCATCGGCCGCATGGCTGGCGATGCTTTTCAGACCAAAAGCGTCGCTCATCCGGGCGATTTTCTCGTTCTGGACCCGACCACGCAGGCCATAAACGCCCGAGAAGAAGCGCAGGTTTTGCTCAACGGTCAGGTTACCGTACAGCGAAAACTTCTGCGCCATGTAGCCGAGATGCTGGCGCGCTTTCCCGGAACTGACTTTCAGGTCCATTCCCAGAACCAGCGCCTTACCGGAGGTCGGCACCAGCAGGCCGCACATCATTTTAAAGGTCGTGGATTTGCCGGCGCCGTTGGGGCCAAGCAGGCCGAAAATCTCCCCACGTTTGACGCGAAAATCTACGTGGTCGGTAGCGGCGAAGTCGCCGAATTTTTTGGTCAGGCTCTGCGCTTCAATCACCGTCTCATCGGCCGTGCCCTCTACGCGATGGATAATTTCGCCCAGCGGCGATTCCGCGGTCGCGGCGCCGCCCAGCAGATCGATGAATGCATCTTCAAAGCGCGGTGCGGTTTCGGCAATCTCCAGCGTCGGCATGCTAGCGTTGCGCTGCACCTCTTCAACGGTGGCCTCTTTTTTCAGGATCAGGCGTACCGATTTCCCCTGAATGACGCCATCGCTGATCTGCGGCAGCTTCAGCGCTCGTTGCAGGAGGCGACGGTTATTTTCCTCGCGGCTGGAGACGAGGAAACTGCGACCGGCCATGGTTTGGGTCAACGCTTTCGGCTCGCCCTGATAAAGCAGCTGGCCTTCATTCATCAGCAGGACGTCGCGGCACTGTTCTGCTTCATCAAGGTAGGAGGTGCTCCAGAGGATCAGCATCCCGTCACCGGCCAGTTCGTGCACCATTTGCCACAGTTCACGGCGGGAGATAGGGTCAACCCCGACCCCTGGCTCATCAAGCAGCAGGACTTTTGGCTCACCCACCAGGGTGCAGGCGAGCCCCAGTTTCTGCTTCATCCCGCCGGAAAGTTTCCCCGCCAGGCGATCGGTAAAGGGGCCGAGGGAGGTAAATTCCAGCAGGCGAGCGAAGGTGTTCCTGCGCGTTTCGCCGGTAACGCTGCGCAGGTCGGCATACAGCGAGAGGTTTTCCATGACCGTCAGGTCTTCGTACAGGCCGAATTTTTGCGGCATATAGCCGAGCACCGCGTGCAGCGCGCTATCGTCGGCAATCGGGTCGAAACCGATCACCCTGGCGGTGCCGTCATCGGCCTTCAGTAGCCCGGCGAGCATGCGCATCAAGGTGGTTTTCCCGGCGCCGTCAGGGCCGACCAGACCAGTAACATAGCCGGCGCGGATAGTGCAGTTGAGCGGCGCAACGGCGGGCCGATCCATGCCGGCGAAGCGGCGGGTTAGCCCGCTGAGCGTGATAACGTCCTCACTCATGTCCGTTCCCGCTGCTGAAGGTGACGGTCACCGGCATTCCCTGGCGCAGCGAATCATCCGCATCGGTGACGACAATACGCAGGCGATAGACGAGGTCAGTACGTAAATCTGGCGTCTCAACGGTCTTCGGCGTAAATTCGGCGACTGGCGACACAAAGCCAATCTTGCCGTGCCAGGGCTGATTCGGGCGACTATCGGTATAGAGCAGCACTTCTCGTCCGGGCACCGCCTGGCCGAGATTTTTTTCATCAATGTAGGCCCGGACCCATACCGGGTGAGTCAGCGACAGCGTCATGACCGTGCCGCCGGCGCTGAGCATGCTACCCGGTTCGACGGCGCGGGTCATCAGCGTGCCGTCGGAAGGGGCGATAAGCGTGGTATCGTGCAGGTCGAGTTTAGCCTGCGCCAGGGCCGCCTGCGCCTGTTCAAGGCTGGCTTTGGCCTGGGCGATTTCCTGCGGCCGGTTGCCGGCGCGATACTGGCGCAGCTTGTCCTGCGCGGACTTTAGCGTCGCCTGAGCCTGGTCGCGGGAGGAGCGCGCGTTTTCCAAATCGTTCACCGAGATGGCGCTGTTCTGACGCAGCCCCAGCTGGCGCTGGTAAAAGTTCTGCGCGTAATCGTACGCGGCCTGCGCCTGTTTGACGGCGGCGGCGGCCTGGGCTATCTCTTCTGCCCGGTAGCCAGCCATCATCAGATCATACTGCGCCTGAGCGGTGGAGACATTCGCCTGAGCCTGCTGTAAGGCGTTCTCATACGGGGCGCGATCCAGCTGGCCGAGTATTTGCCCGGCCTGAATCTTATCGCCCTCATCAACGTTCAGCGATGCCAGTCGTCCGCCGACGCGGAAGCTCATGTTCACGGTACGAATATCGACGTTGCCATACAGAGTCAACTCCCTTTGCTGGCTGCTTTGATACCACCACCAGCCGCCGCCGAATGCGGCAATCAGCAGCAGTATGAACAAAACGATGATGACGGGTTTTTTCATGATCCCTGGCTCCTTTGCAATAACCCTTGCAGAACGAAATCAATATGGCAGGCGATAACCTGGTAAATTTGCTCAGTTTTTTCTTCGTCGAACTGCGTCCATCCGGTGCGCAGCAAAATGGTTTCCCGCCCAAGGCGGAAGGCCAGAATCTCTCCCAGCAGCGCGTGGGTGTGCAGAATCATTGCCGTGTCATCGGCATCGAGGCCGGTAAAGGCGCCGATTAAGCGGGTCAGGTAGCGATGGAGCGGCGCAATCACCTGCCCGTGGATGAGTTGGTAGGCCGGGGTAGGAGAAAGCTGCTCGCGGGAGATGAATTTGCTCAAATTGACCGTGTCATCCTGGGTCAGCAGCAAAATCATATTCTGACAGGCGCGCAGAATCAGAACCCGAATCGCCGCCTTATCCGGCGAAGCTGTCGCCAGCAGCGTTTCCGCCGCTTCGGCATGCGGACGAAAATTATGGCTGATAAAATCGGCAATCCACTGGGCGCAAGCGAGATAGAGATCGTCCTTGGAACCAAAATAGTAGGGGATCGCCGCGATATTTTGCCCGGCCTGCGCGGCAATATCGCGGGTGGTGGCGTGCAGGCCGTATTCGCCGAACTGGGCGATGGCTGCGGCAATGAGCTGGCTTTTGGCTTGTTCGCCTTTGGTTGTCACAGGAGTCGTCGTCATCGCACGATAAAAATTAATCAATCGATTGATTAAGAGTATGACCAATTCGCGTCACTGTCCAGAATAGTGGATACTCTCTTTTGCGTATTTCGCATCACTCTTTGCAAGCGGCGCGTGACGAGGATTAGCCGGCGCAGCGGCCCTGAGGGGATATTTATGCGCTGCGTCACAAAATCTGCTAGACTGCGCCACTTCATGGCATTGTGGTTTTTGCCATCTCTATTCGCAATAATCTCCCCGAAAACTACGCCTGTCACGGGCCGGGGTGGTTTGGAGTTGTTATGTCTTTTGATTCCCTTGGCCTGAACCCTGATATCCTGCGCGCTGTCGCCGAGCAGGGTTACCTTGAGCCAACCCCAATTCAGCAGCAGGCTATCCCTGCGGTGTTGCAGGGACGCGATCTGATGGCCAGCGCCCAGACCGGCACCGGCAAAACGGCAGGCTTTACCCTGCCGCTCCTGCAGCATCTGATTCAGAAAGAGCCGCATGCTAAAGGCCGTCGTCCGGTGCGCGCGCTGATACTCACGCCAACGCGTGAACTGGCGGCACAAATCGGCGAAAACGTTCGCGATTACAGCAAATACCTGAATATTCGCTCGCTGGTGGTCTTCGGCGGGGTGAGCATTAACCCGCAGATGATGAAGCTGCGCAGCGGCGTCGATGTTCTGGTGGCCACCCCTGGGCGCCTGCTGGATCTTGAACATCAGAATGCCGTCAGCCTGGACAAGGTTGAAATCCTGGTGCTTGATGAAGCCGACCGCATGCTGGATATGGGCTTTATTCATGATATTCGCCGCGTGCTGGCGAAGCTTCCGGCGAAGCGCCAGAACCTGCTGTTCTCCGCGACCTTCTCCGACGACATTAAAGCGCTGGCGGAAAAGCTGCTGCATAACCCGCTGGAAATCGAAGTGGCTCGCCGCAATACCGCTTCCGAGCAGGTGACGCAACACGTCCATTTCGTTGATAAGAAACGTAAGCGGGAACTGCTGTCGCAGATGATCGGTGAAGGTAACTGGCAGCAGGTGCTGGTCTTTACCCGCACCAAACATGGCGCCAACCACCTGGCCGAGCAGCTGAATAAAGACGGCATCCGCAGCGCGGCTATCCATGGCAACAAGAGCCAGGGGGCGCGTACCCGGGCATTAGCCGACTTTAAATCCGGCGGTATTCGCGTGCTGGTGGCGACGGATATCGCCGCGCGTGGTCTGGATATCGAAGAACTGCCGCACGTCGTCAACTACGAGCTGCCTAACGTACCGGAAGATTACGTTCACCGGATCGGCCGTACCGGTCGCGCAGCCGCCACCGGTGAAGCGCTGTCGCTGGTCTGCGTGGACGAGCATAAACTGCTGCATGATATCGAACGTCTGCTGAAAAAAGAGATTCCACGCATCGCCGTCGATGGCTATGCGCCGGATCCGTCTATCAGAGCGGAGCCGATTCAAAACGGTCGTCAGCAGCGTAGCGGTGGCGGCGGTCGCGGCCAGAGCCAGGGCCGCAGCGGTCAGGGACAAGGACGTAACGCCCAGGGGCAGGGGCGCAGCCAGCAGTCGGCGCCGCGGCGTAACGACGGCGAAGCGCCGAAAGCCGGGGCAAAGCCTTCACGCCGTATCGGCGAGGCGAAACCGGCCGGCGAGCAACAGCGCCGCCGTCGTCCGCGTAAACCTGCGGCCGCTGAGTAACCGCGTCCCGCCATATATGCGTCATCCGGGCAAGACGTTTTGCCCGGATGACGCAACGATACCCGGAAGCAGCAAGCGTGCTGTCTCCGGGTTCCTCCCTCGCGTGCCCTGTGATTCCCGGCCGGTACATTGATAAATCCCGAGCATCATTCCACATTGCTCAGAAAGTAATTCCTCCTGCCAGGCAAAAAGTGTCACAATAGTGGCTGTTTATACAGTATTCAGGTTTTCTCATGGCTTTGACCGCTGCGCTAAAAGCGCAAATCGCCGCCTGGTATAAGGCGCTTCAGGAACAGATTCCGGATTTCATTCCCCGTCCGCCACAGCGGCAGATGATTGCCGATGTGGCAAAAACGCTTGCCGGGGAAGAAGGCCGACACCTGGCCATTGAGGCGCCCACCGGCGTCGGGAAGACGCTGTCATACCTGATTCCCGGAATCGCTATCGCCCGTGAGCAGCAGAAAACCCTGGTGGTGAGCACCGCCAACGTTGCGCTACAGGATCAGATCTACAGCAAGGATCTGCCGTTGCTGCGCAAAATTATTCCCGATCTGCGTTTTACCGCCGCGTTTGGCCGCGGGCGCTACGTTTGCCCACGCAACCTTACGGCGCTGGCCAGCACCGAACCGACGCAGCAGGATCTGCTGGCGTTTCTCGATGACGATCTCACGCCGAATAATCAGGCTGAACAGAAGCTGTGCGCGACGCTGAAAACCGACCTCGACAGCTACCGCTGGGACGGTCTGCGCGATCACACCGATAAACCTGTCGATGATGCGCTCTGGAGTCGCCTGAGCACCGACAAAGCCAGCTGCCTCAACCGCAACTGCCACTACTATCGCGAATGTCCGTTCTTCGTTGCCCGGCGAGAAATTCAGGAGGCGGAAGTGGTGGTGGCGAACCATGCGCTGGTGATGGCGGCGATGGAGAGCGAAGCCGTGTTGCCCGAGCCGAAAAACCTGCTGCTGGTGCTCGATGAAGGCCATCATCTGCCGGACGTGGCGCGCGATGCGCTGGAAATGAGCGCGGAAATGACCGCCCCATGGTACCGGCTACAGCTGGATCTGTTCAGTAAGCTGGTGGCGACCTGTATGGAGCAGTTTCGGCCGAAAACCACGCCGCCGCTGGCCAATCCCGAGCGCCTGAGTGGCCACTGTGAGGAGCTGTATGAGCTGATCGCCTCGCTGAACGCTATCCTTAATCTCTATATGCCGGCCGGCCAGGAAGCCGAGCATCGTTTCCCGATGGGCGAGTTGCCGCAGGAGGTGATGGATATCTGCCAGCGTCTGGCGAAACTGACCGAGATGCTGCGCGGGCTGGCGGAGCTCTTTCTTAACGACCTCGGGGAAAAAACCGGTAGCCACGACGTGGTACGTCTGCATCGGGTTCTGCTGCAAATGAACCGTGCGCTGGGGATGTTTGAAAGCCAGAGCAAGCTGTGGCGGCTGGCGTCGCTGGCGCAGTCATCCGGCGCGCCGGTCACCAAATGGGTGACGCGCGATATGCGCGACGGTCAAACGCACATCTGGTTTCACTGCGTCGGCATTCGCGTCAGCGACCAGCTGGAAAGGCTGCTGTGGCGCAGCGTGCCGCATATTGTCGTCACCTCCGCCACCCTGCGATCATTGAACAGCTTTTCACGCCTGCAGGAGATGAGCGGGTTGAAAGAAAAGGCCGGCGATCGTTTCGTGGCGCTGGATTCCCCCTTTAACCATGTTGAGCAGGGCAAAATCGTTATTCCGCAGATGCACTATGAACCGCTAATCGATAACGAAGAGCAGCATATTGCTGAAATGGCGGCTTATTTCCGCGAGCAGGTTGAAAGTAAAAAGCACCTCGGGATGCTGGTGCTGTTCGCCAGCGGGCGGGCGATGCAGCGTTTCCTGGAACATGTTCCCGATCTGCGACTGCTATTGCTGGTACAGGGCGATAAGCCGCGTTACCGGCTGGTGGAACTGCACCGCAAGCGCGTCGAAGGAGGGGAGCGTAGCGTACTGGTGGGGCTACAATCCTTTGCCGAAGGGCTGGATCTCAAAGGTGAGCTGCTCAGCCAGGTACATATTCATAAAATCGCCTTCCCGCCAATCGACAGTCCGGTGGTGATTACCGAAGGCGAATGGCTCAAGAGCCTGAATCGCTATCCGTTTGAAGTGCAGAGCCTGCCAAGCGCCTCCTTTAACCTGATTCAGCAGGTCGGACGCCTGATTCGCAGCCACAGCTGCTGGGGCGAAGTGGTGATTTATGATAAGCGTTTGTTGACCAAAAATTATGGTAAGCGTCTACTGAATGCATTGCCCGTTTTTCCAATAGAACAGCCTGCCGTTCCTGAGGTTATCGTCAAAACGAAAGTAAAACAGGCGCGTCGTAAACGGCGTTAACGGTGTAATGTCGACGATGTGAGCAGCTAACAGGAGTCTTCGATGGACTACAGCAAGATCATTAAAGAAGTCGGGCGCGGGAAAAATCACGCGCGTGACCTGGATGTGGATACTGCCCGCGCGCTTTACTCGCGGATGCTTGACGGCGAGGTGGCTGAGCTGGAGCTGGGCGGGATTTTAATTGCCCTGCGTATTAAGGGCGAAGGCGAAGCGGAAATGAAAGGTTTCTATGAAGCCATGCAGCAGAAGACTCTGCGTCTGACGCCGCCTGTCGCCAGACCAATGCCGATTGTGATCCCCAGCTATAACGGCGCGCGTAAGCAGGCTAATTTGACCCCTCTGCTGGCCGTTTTGCTGCATAAGCTCGGTTTTCCGGTGGTGGTGCATGGTGTCAGTCACGATCCGACCCGGGTGCTGACGGAAACGATTTTTGAGCTGATGGGGATCCCCGCCACCCGACATGCGGGCCAGGCTCAGGCGCGGCTCGACGGCCACGAGCCGGTGTATATTCCGGTTGGCGTACTCTGTCCGCCGCTGGAAAAACAGCTTGCCCTGCGCTGGCGTATGGGCGTACGCAACAGCGCACATACACTGGCAAAGCTGGCGACGCCATTTGCTGAAGATGCGGCGCTACGTTTATCGAGCGTTTCTCACCCGGAATATGTGGGCAAGGTTGCAAAATTCTTTGTCGAGATCGGCGGACGTGCGCTGTTAATGCACGGGACGGAAGGTGAAGTGTATGCCAATCCGCAGCGATGCCCGCAAATTAGCCTGATTGACGCTTCAGGGACGCGGGTAGTGCATGAACGCCAGAGCGAGTTGCCGGAGGAGGGGGTTGTACTGCCGGAGTCAAAAGATCCTCAGGTCACCGCCCGCTGGATTGAGCGCTGCGTAGCGGGGAGTGAACCGCTGCCGACCTCGCTGAGAATTCAGCTGGCCTGCTGCCTGGTGGCGACCGGTGAGGTTGCGACCCTGGAGCAGGGGCTAAGCCGGGTTGCTGAACACTGGTAGCCACCCGTTTCCCCTGAAAAAAGCTCACGTCAGACAGTGACGTATAAAAAAAAAGCCCGTCCGGTGGCACGGACGGGCAAAACAAGGGTATTAAAGGGTCGTTCAGGGTTAATACAGGTCGTGCAGCGGTTATTTATAGATAACCGCGGTACCGCTAATTTTGTTGTTGGTGTTGGCGGAGGTGATGCTGTAACCAGTCGCACCAGCGGCTTGCGCTTTTTCAGCCAGTTTGGCTTCCAGACCATCCAGAGTCGTTGCGCCTTCAGCAGAGACCACGCCAATTTTGTTCATGCTTTCAGCCTGAGACGGGCTAACCGGCTGAGCGGCGAAAGCGCCAAAGGACAGAGTAGTAAGGGCAATAGCAGCGGCAGCATATTTAATGGTTTTCATAGTTAATCTCTCGCAGGTTATTTTGTTAAGAGGACGATGTTCCGTCGATGTGATAAGTATCACGCTTTTTTGCGAGAGATAAAATCGAAGGAAATTAACAGTCTTCATCGATTTTTTTGAATGATTATTAATTTATTGAATATTAATAAATTATTTCGTGGTGGGATGGCCGGAGAGACTCCAGCGGGGTACAGAACGTATTCAGGGCACATTTTGCCACTTTTTTGGCCGAAAAACGTGCGCGAAAAGATAATGCTTTCTGTGGTAATGAACGGTAAAGGAAGGTCAGCGTAGCTGGCTGTCCTTGGAGCCACGGCGATTATATCCTGAAAATGTATTGTTATGTAAATCTTTCTCCTGTTGGCACTTCACGCAGTATCTGACCCCCGGGATCGCCTTTCTTCGGGCCTCGGGAATCGGCTCTCCGCATTCATCACAAAATTTGTGGCTCTCTCCGCTGGGGAGGGCGTTTCTCGCCCGTGCGACCGCATCGTCAACGGTGCTGTCGATCTGATCCTGAACTGCGCCATCATTTGCCCAACCTGATGCCATGATGCACCTCCTCACTGTTGTTACTGTCATTATATACCCTGACTTATGCGAGTTGCAGAAAGGCGACGCCGCCGAGCCCTCCGGGCGCTTACTTTGCTAAATGGCTGGGGTGAGCGGCCAATCTGTCCGGAACAGATTTGAACGCTGCTCTGCGGCGGCTCGTATGGGTGAGGCTTATTGGGGAGTCGAGTCACGAAGCCAACGTGCAGGCAACTTGAGTATGCCGGGTAGAGTGAAGATGGGGGCAAAAATGAGTCTGGCAAGGGCTCAGATTTCCGACCAGTCCCGCAGCAGGTTATGGTACAGATTAAGTAGCGATAGCACCTCGTCACTCTCGCCGTGGCGGCTCTTCAGAGTCTGAATATTCCGATCCAGCTCGAACAGCATGCTGCGGCGTTTGTCATCGCGGATCATCGACTGGACCCACAGGAAAGAAGCCACGCGTACGCCCTGGGTCACCGGCGTCACGCAGTGCAGGCTGCTTGACGGGTAGAGTACCAGGTCGCCCGCCGGCAGCTTGACCGTATGCTGACCATAGGTGTCGTTTACCACCAGCTCACCGCCTTCATAACTCTCAGGCGCGCTGAGGAACAGGGTGGCAGAAAGGTCGGTACGCATCCAGCCGCCCTGGGCCTGACTGCGCACCGCGCCGTCAACGTGAAAACCGTAGGTCTCACTCTGCTGATAGCGGTTAAACAGCGGGCTGGAGAGGGTTTTAGGCAGTGCGGCGGCGAAGAACAGTGAACTGCGGTTGAGCGCCGCGAGGACTCTGTTCTGCAGTTCGCCGTACAGTGGACTGCGGGTATCGACCTGCTGATTTTTTTTCACCAGCGCGCCCTGATCGCCGGTGGTGGCTCGCCCGTCAACCCAGTCGGCCTGCTGCAGCTGCGCGCGAAAATCGTCAACTTCCTGCGGGCTGAGAACGGCGGGGATATGGTACATCATCGTTGTTTCTCCTCAAAAAACGGGGCGTTGCCGCCCCGCCGTGGATTAGAAATGCACGTTGGCAGTCAGCAGGAAAGTACGCGGTTCGCCTGGATGATAACGGTAGCCGCTCTTGTTGATTGAGGCGACATAATGGGTATCGAACAGGTTATAGACGTTCAGCTGCAGATCGACGTTACGGTTGATACGATAGCCCACTTTCGCATCAGCCACCCAGTAGCCTTCGGTGGAGGACGGCGTACCGACGGCGCCATCGCTGCCGCGATGCATGCTGCCGATATAGCGAGCGCCTGCGCCAAGGGCGATAGCATCGGTTGCCTGGTACTGGCTCCAGAGGGTAAAGGCGTGTTCCGGCGTGTACGGCAGCGCGCTGGTGCCGTCCTGGGCGATGTTGCTGCCTTCACGGACGCTGGCGTGCTGCTGGGTATATCCGCCGATGACCTGCCAGTCCGGGGTGATATTACCGGCCAGAGACAGCTCATAACCTTCAACGCGTTTTTTACCGTACTGCGAATAGGTGCCGTCGTCGTTTTGCTCGACTTCGTTCTCAATATCGGTACGGAAAAGCGCAGCCGTCAGCAGCAGACGTTTATCCATCAGCTCCCACTTGGTACCGACTTCGCTGGTCTTCGCTTTCTGCGGTTTAAAATCGGTACGGTTGGCGCTATTCCCGGTACCGCTTTGGGCCAGGGCAAAGTTATTGCCGCCCGGAGGCTGCTGGGAGATCGCATAGTTGACGTAAACGTTGCCGCTTTCGGTCAGGTGGTACAGTGCACCGGCTTTCCAGTTCACCAGATTGCCGCTGGTGGAGGTATCAACCGTGGTGACCGGACTGTTTTTCACCACGCCGTCCGGGCAGGCAACCGCACCGCGGCCGGTGCCGCCGCACAGGCTGGCGCTGTCATATTTTGTCTGGTAGTTATCCAGACGGATGCCGCCGTTCAGCTCGAAATCATGGGTAATCTGCAGAGTATCGAAGGCATAAACGCCGAAGGTATCCGTCTGCCCGTTGGCGTTGGCGCCGCTGCGGTCCAGACCGCCAATAGAGATGTTGCTATTGGGATGGTAAATATTGACCGCCGGAGGCGTAATGGGATAAACGCCGTAGTTGGTCTGCGTTTCCCGGGTCAGCTCGAAACCGGTGCTGATGTCATGCCCGATCGAACCGGTATAGAATTTTGAGGTCAGGTTGGTCTGGTTGGTCAGAATTTTATTACTGACGTCTTTGGTGTTCGCCAGACGCGACCAGGTCCAGGTGCCGACATCGTTCGGGTCCGGCTGGGTGATGTTGGTTGCGCCGCCCATCACTGCGGTTAGCAGATAATCCTGTTTCACGCGCGACCAGCGGGTGGTGTTGCGAAGGGTGGTGTTATCGCTCAGGTCGTGCTCGAAGCGCATGGTCACCGTATCGGTGGTGGAGTCGTCGTAGTCGGAATCCGTCCCGTAGAAGTTGCTGGTGGCGACCTTACCCGAGTGATTGAGCGCCGCGGTGCCAGGAGTTGGCGCGGAGTACCCCGGCAGACCAATGGTCGGGATACCTCCGTCCGGCGTGTTGTGCTGGGTCACATGCAGATAGTTCAGGTACAGACGGTTCTCAGTACCGAGACCAAACGCGGCCGATGGCGCGATACCGTAACGCTCATTTTTGACGTTATCGCGGCCGGCATCATGGGTTTTTTCGCCCATCAGGTTCAGACGCACGGCGCTGGTTTCGCCGATGGCTTCATTGATATCGAGCGTACCGCGACGGAACCAGGCGCTGCCAGCGCTGACGGAGGCATCGATACCGGAGTCCAGACGCGGCTGTTTGCTGATCATATTGATTGAGCCGGTTGGAGCGCTACGGCCGTAGTCAGAACCCGACGGGCCTTTAATCACTTCCACTTGTTCGGTGTTAAAGGTATCGCGGGTCACGCTGCCGATATCGCGGACACCATCGACATAGATGCTGTTAGAGGTATCGGCTCCACGCATATAAATGGTGTCGCCGGTCGACGAGCTGCCGTTTTCCCCGGCATAGAAGGCTCCGACGCCGGGAACGTTTTTCAACGCATCGGTCAAATTAGTCACGCCCTGATCTTTCATCACCTGCTCGGAGACCACGGTGACCGTACGGGTGGTATCGGCAATCGGGCGGGAAAATTTGGGGTCGGCAGATTGCGTAGGGGCATACAGAGAGGGAGCCTGCGCTTCCACCACCAGCGTTTCACCGCCATTTTGTTCAGTGCCGTCTGCGGCCAGAGCCAGGCCTGTCGGCGACAGACTCAGACACATGCCGGTAAAGATCGTCAGCGAGCTAAAACTGCTGAACGGTAAATTTTGTTTTTTGTCCATTTCAATAAGCAACTTATAGTTTTAATTAAAGCCATCACAACCGCAGGCACAGCGATGCCGGGCCCCGACCGCTGCAGGTGATTTGTTAAAATAGCAATGCGTTTGATAATGATTTTGATAACTATTATCAAATGACGGCAAATTTTTATCACTCGTTGATAAAAAAATAAATACATTTCTTTACGTGAACTGCATTTTTTCTACATAAACGGCAGCCGTCGGGCCATCGGGGCGGGACCCTGATGGGTTCCGACCCGTGCAGAGCGGTGGATTATTTATAGATAATGGCGGTACCGGACATTTTATTCGCGCTGCTGGCGGAGTTGATTCGCCAGGCTATCGCCCCTTTTTGGTGGGCTTTTTCCGCCAGTTTCGCCTGCAGATCATCCAGATTGCTGGCGCCGGAGGCGGAGACGGTGCCTGCCGGGCGTAGCGGACCGCTCTCGGCGATAGACGGCGGAGGTGAGATCCCGGCCTGGGCAATAAAAGAGGTGGCGGCAATCGTGATTGCGGTGAGTAACAGCAGCGTTCTTTTCATGAGCATATCCTCATTAACCGCATGGGACATACTTTAAGTTTAGGCCTTTACGGCAGGATAGACAGGGTAAAAAACTGAAGACAAACAACATCTTTTTTGAATAAACGGCGGCCCGACCAGGCGCGCGCCGTGGGCCGGGCAGAAGAACAAACGGCTTAGCGAGCGTCCGGGCGGATCAGGTCGAAACGCAGATTTTCATCGATAGTGTAATAGGCGCTCGGCCCACCGGCGCGGAGAATCGGCCTGGCCTTAGCGGTCTGATAGACGCCATTTTCCAGTAACGACTCATCGATATGGACTGCGACCACTTCACCCAGCACCAGCCAGCTATCGACAGGCTCGCCATCGGCACGGGTCAGGCGAATACACTGGGAGAGCCGACATTCGAAGTTCACCGGGCTTTCCGCGACCCGCGGGGCGGCGACCATCCGGCTGGCGGCGGGAGTCAGCCCGGCACGGGCAAATTCATCTTCGTCGCGAGGGATGCTGGCGGAGGTTTCGTTCATCGCTTCAGCCAAAGGGCGGGTGGCCAGATTCCAGACAAACTCTTTGGTTTCGATAATATTCTGTACACTGTCTTTCCAGCCGCTGCTGGCAAAACCGATAATCGGCGGCCGATAGTTAAAACAGTTAAAGAAGCTATAGGGGGCAAGATTGCGATGACCTGCGGCGTCCAGAGAGGCGATCCAGCCGATCGGGCGTGGGCCGATAATCGCGTTAAGCGGGTCGTGCGGCAGGCCATGTCCCTGTGAAGGTTGATAGAAATACATAGAGCACCCGTAACCGAATGAGAGATATCCAGACTCCCTTATTTACCGCGCCGCCGTCAACGGGTATCTTACGCGGCTGTTCAAAGGAGATTGCCATGAAAGCCCAGAAACCGGGGTTACACCCGCGTAACCGTCATCATCAACGTTATGATTTGCCCGCGCTATGCCAGGCTCACCCTGAGCTGCAAGGCTTTATCACCCTTAATCCGGTGGGCGAGCAGACCATCGATTTTGCTAACCCGCTGGCGGTGAAGGCGCTGAATAAGGCGCTGCTGGCGCATTTTTACGCGGTGAAACACTGGGATATTCCGGACGGCTTCTTATGCCCGCCGGTACCGGGAAGAGCGGATTATATTCACCACCTGGCCGACCTGCTGGCGCTGGATACCGGCACCATTCCTGAAAATGCCAGCATTCTGGATGTCGGCACCGGCGCAAACTTAATCTATCCGCTGATTGGTGCGCATGAGTACGGCTGGCGTTTTACCGGCAGCGAAATTAGCCCGGAAGCGATCGCCAGCGCCCAGGCGATCATCAACGCTAACCCGGGACTCAGCCGCCAGATTCGCCTGCGTCGACAGAAAGAGAGTGGGGCTATCTTTAGCGGCATTATTCATAAAAATGAGTGTTTTGATGCGACGTTATGCAACCCGCCATTCCACGATTCTGCTGCCAGCGCGCAGGCCGGCGGCGAGCGTAAGCGTCGGAACCTGGGGCTGGGGGCGGACAGCGTGATGAACTTCGGCGGCCAACAGCAGGAGCTGTGGTGCGAAGGCGGTGAAGTGGCGTTCATTACGCAGATGATCCGCGAAAGCCAGCAGTTTGGTCGCCAGGTGAAATGGTTCACCTCACTGGTGTCGCGCGGCGATAATCTGCCGCCGCTTTATCGTGCGCTGACCGAAGCCGGCGCGGTGAAGGTGGTGAAAAAAGAGATGGCCCAGGGACAGAAGCAGAGTCGCTTTATCGCCTGGACCTTCATGGATGAGGCTAAACGCCGCCGTCCGCTGGCACGCTAAGAATGATGCGTCCGGGCGGTCTGGCGCCCGGAATGTGCTCTGCGCCGTGGCTATAGCGTCGGTTCTGCGGGCGCCGCTGGTGGTGCGGCGATGGGCGCAGGAGCCGGCAGAACCTGGTAGGTTTGCACGGGCGCCCGTACTCCGGCGAGATCGAAATGTTTCTTCACCTGCGTATCGAGCGCAAAGCGTACCGTCCACTGCTTCAGCGGCAGAGTGGTGAAGGTGACCCGCAGGGTAAATGCCGTATTGCTCAGGCCGACCAGCCCGGCAAATGACGGCTCGCCAATCACCAGCCCGCGAATCTCCTCCTGATCCATCACGTCGGCAACCGCGTTTTTCAGCGCCTGACCGGCTTTATCCAGATCCTCCTGTCTGTCGACATCGTAGTTGGCAACCACTGAGCCGATGCCGCGCACGAAGTTGGCGAAGGTGGTAATCGAGGACCACGGGATAATATGGTAAGCGCCGGTGTCCTGGCGCACCCCCACGGAACGGATCGACATCCGTTCCACCGTGCCGGTTAACGGGCCGATGGTCACCAGGTCACCAGTATTCATCCCGTTCTCAAACTGGATAAAAATACCGGTGATAATATCTTTTACCAGCGTCTGGGCGCCGAACGAAATGGCCAGCCCCAGCGCACCGGCGCCGGCCAGCAGCGGCGCAATGTTCACCCCCACTTCGGAGAGCAGGATCATCGCCGTGATGGTGCTGATAATGACCGCCAGCGCGTTACGGAATAACGTCAGCAGCGTACGGGCACGAGCGCCCGGTAGCGGGCGGCCGTGAATGTCTGAGGCCAGGCGGTTTTCTATCAGGCTGGCGAGCAGCGTCCAGCCGATGGCGGAGAAGAACAGAATCAGCGCGATGCGAATCAGCACATCCACCGCTTTTTGCCCGGCGCCGTGTTGCATCCAGTTCCAGAAATCAAACAGTCCCCAGGCGCTTAGCAGCAGCATAATCGCCACGCAGACCACTAAAATTCGCGCCACTTTGAGCGCGACGGAGATCCAGCCGTTTAGCCGCTTCTGCAGCTCGGGATAATTACGCTGGGTCTGCGGCGACAGGGTAATGGTTTTCGCTATCCAGCGTGACAAGATGCCGGAGAGCAGCGCGGCGGCGCCGATAATCGCCAGACTGCGTACCGTGGCCCCCATCATAAACTTCAGGCTGTTGCCGGGGTCGAAAAGGGAAAAGAAAAACAGCACGATAAAGTAGAGGCAGGCCAGCCAGTGCCAGATAAGCGCAAAGGCGCGGATAAACAGACTGAAGAAGGCCAGCGAACGGTCTGCCAGGTGCAGCAGTCCCTGAGTAATCCGCGTTTTATTACGGAAGATCAGATACAGCGCCCAGAGGGTGATACACAGCATAATGACCACATTCGCCAGTGCGCCGACCTGAACGTTGACCTGATTGGAGATAATCGGCACCGCGACGATCAGGCCGTAGCCAATCAGGCTGCTCAGCGCGCTCAGGCGCAGGTTCCAGTACTTCGCGCTCTCATCGCTGAGGTTAAACGGCCTCAGCTCCGTTACCCGCGGACAGAAAATCAGCCGCAGAATCGCTTTAAAAAACTCAATCAAGGCGAAGGCATTCAGAAACAGGCTTTGCTGAAAGGCGATAGTCCGGCTCCCGCCATTAAACCGATCGCTGAGCATCTGGCCAATAAACAGCGTCAACGCCAGCAGGAGAAGATCGAAGATAAACGCGCCGGCGATGGTGGCCGGGAGCTGCAGCCAGTTACCGCGATCGTGATTTTTGCGCCGTCCCCACTGACCCATTTTGCGATACAGCGGCAGCGCGGCGAGGCGGACCAGCCACCAGAAGGCGAATACCAGCACGGCCAGCAGCAGGAAATGGCCGGCGGCGTTGCGAAAGGTTTCGGCATGAAACGGCTTATGCGCAGAGGCGGTAATATTGCGCCACAGCTGAGAAAAACGCGCAGCAAAGCGTTCACCGTACTCGCGGCTCACCTGGGTGACGTTTTCCAGTACCGTCCGTTCATCTTTCTCTTCCGGCGGCGTCAGCTTTGGCGCGCTGGCCGGCGGCGGCGTGGCGGCGGCAGAACGCAGCTGGTCGATTAATTCCTTACGGGCGGCCTCGTTATCCAGCACGTCAGCCAGCGCCGCATAGGCGGCCTTTTTTTTCTCGAGGTCTGGTTCACTGCTGGCGGGTTGTTCAGCGGTCGCGGCCGGGACACCGGGCAGTGTGGCGGCCGAAAGCGGGGCGGTAAACAGCGTAGCAAGCAGTAACAGGATCCACGGCACGGGCGCCTCCATCTCATTCCAAAACCATTAAGTATAGAGGCTGATAGCGAGAGAAGCGGCGTGGGATGTGTCTGGAAAGCGAAAGCGGCTCCCCGTATACGGGGAGCCTGGAGGGATATCAGGCGACGTGCTGCAGGAATTCGCGTAGACGCGGGCTCGGTGGGTTTTTCACCAGTACCTGCGGATCGCCATCTTCGGCGATACGCCCTTTGTCGATAAAGATCAGCCGTGATGCCACTTTCTCAGCAAAGCCGATCTCATGGGTAACGATGACCATCGTCATCCCTTCTTCCGCCAGATCCTGCATCACTTTCAGCACTTCGTGGCGCAGTTCCGGATCCAGCGCTGAAGTCGGTTCGTCAAACAGCATCATTTTGGGTTTTACCGCCAGGGCGCGAGCGATTGCCACGCGCTGCTGCTGGCCGCCGGAGAGCTCGGAAGGGTAGTGGTGCGCGCGTTCGGCGAGCCCCACTTTTTCCAGCAGATCTTTCGCCAGTTTTTCGGCGGCCTCTTTTTTAGCACCGCGCACGCGTAACGGCCCGAACATGACGTTCTCCAGCGCCGTCAGATGCGGGAACAGATAGAACTGTTGGAACACCATCCCGGCTTCCTGACGGATCAGGCGCTCGTCGACTTTCGGGTCATTAACCTTCAGACCATCGACGATAAGCTCGCCGCTGGTTATCTCTTCCAGTTTGTTAATACAGCGCAGCAGCGTCGATTTCCCGGAGCCGGACGGCCCGATAATCACCACAACTTCGCCTTTATTGATCTTCAGATCGATATCGTGCAGCACCTTGGTCGGGCCAAAGTGCTTGGAAACATTTTTAAATTCAATCACAGGATTTTCATCCTTCTTTCAAGACGACGCAGAACAAAGCTCAACACCAGGGTGATGATCAGGTAAATCACGGCCACGGCGCTCCAGATTTCCAGCGCGCGGAAGTTACCGGCAATAATCTCCTGACCCTGACGGGTCAGCTCGGCGACGCCGATGACGATAAAGAGTGAGGTATCTTTGATGCTAATGATCCACTGATTACCCAGCGGCGGCAGCATGCGACGCAGCGCCAGCGGCAGAATCACGTGGCGGATGGTTTCACGACGGGACAGGCCAAGCGCCAGGCCAGCTTCACGGAAGCCCTTGTGAATTGAGAGTACCGCCCCGCGGGTAATTTCTGCGATATAGGCGCCGGAGTTGATCATGATGGTCACGACCGCCGCCGAGAAGGGATCAATGCGAAGATCATTGAACGCCATCGGCAGGGCGAAGTAGATAAACATGACCTGAACCACAATCGGGGTTCCGCGAATGATCTCGATAAAGACTAACGCAATGTGGTTAGCAATCCAGCCGCCAAAGCAGCGGGCGAAACCGGCGACGAGGCCGATTATCAGGCCGCCAGCCAGGCCGAGGACGGAAATCCACAGCGTCATTTTGGCGCCTTCCAGCAAAATTGGAATGGCAGGCCAGATGGCACTCCAGTCAAACTGCATAGTTCGTTCCTGTTACCGTGTCGAAAAACAGAGGCGTGCCTCTGAGAAAAAATGACTCAGGTCTGCGGCAAAGTGATACCCGGATAGTGGCCAGGGGCCCTGTCCGGGCGATCGGCATTCAGCAGACCTGTAAGCGATCAAGGCTGATTATTATTTTGGCTCAGTACCGAACCATTTTTTATAAATTTCGTTGTAGGTGCCGTTTTCACGCAGCGTTTTCAGCGCGCCGTTCACTTTCTCGCGCAGCTCGTCGCTGCCTTTCGGGAAGGCGATACCGTAGTTTTGCGCTTCCAGCGATTCCCCTACCGCCTTGAACTGACCGTGGCCGGCCGTTTTGATGAAGTACAGGATGTTTGGCGTGTCGTGCAGAACGGCATCGGCGCGGCCGGTACCCAGCTCCATATAGGCGTTATCGATATTCGGGAACTGACGCAGGTCTTTGGTTTTGATATTGGCTTTCGCGTAGTCAACGGAGCCGGTACCGCCTTTCACTGCCACGACTTTACCGTTCAGGTCCTTCACATCTTTGATGTCGTTGTTATTGGCTTTCACCATCACCAGCAGGCCGCTCTTATAGTAGCCATCGGAGAACTCGATCGCTTTCTTGCGTTCTTCAGTAATGGTAATCCCCGCCAGCGCGAGGTCGATGTTTTTGGTTTGCAGCGCAGGAATGATGCCGCTGAAATCCATCGGCTTCAGGGTATAGTTCAGTTTCAGCTCTTTCGCGATGGCGTCCCACAGGTCGACATCAAAACCGACATACTTATCACCTTGCTTAAATTCAAACGGAACAAACGCCGTATCGGTCGCAACAATCAGTTGTTTTTCAGCGGCCTGAGAAGAAACCGCAAAAGCCAGGGTCAGTGCAGCCAGTGAAACTTTAAATACAGACTTCATAGCATTTCCTTTTTTATCCACGGGACGATCCCCTGCGAGAACGTGTAACCATATGAAAAAATCGTGCCAGTTTTACAACTTGTTGTTTTATAACAAACGAAGTCTATCCTGTTGCACGGTTTCGGTTATAGGTCACGGCAAATGCACCGCAATGGGGCGTCATTTTGGTGCGTCATAAACACGCCGAATAACAAGTGCATTTTTAACGCAAACACTGATGGTAAAACAATCTTGCTGTAACGATTGTGTGAGGTGATTATTACAATTGTTTTACTTTTGTACGTATTTTGCCCATTGTCGCGCACTGAAATGGTGCGGATGAATATCAGGGAAAAAATCAGGCGGCAGAGGTCAGGATAATCTGAAAAAAAAACCGCCAGCCAGGCTGACGGTGATTGTGCAGGATTATGCGATGTTGGCTTCGATGAACCACAGGAATTTATCGAGGTCGCGGGAGGCGGCGGTAAAGATATCGGCCGTGTCTTCATCTTTTGCTTCGCCGATCGCTTTACGCACATCGTTGGCCACAATCGCGTAGCGGTCAGCCAGCTCTTTCAGGTGATCCTGAACGCTATGAATATCCAGCGGGTAGCTTTTCAGCGGGGTTTTGCTGTTGATCACCTGAGTGGTGCCCAGCGCGACGCCGCCCAGCTGTACGGCGCGTTCAGCCATCGTGTCGAGATGGTCGGTCAGGGCGGTGCGGAAGCCATCCAGCATTTCATGAACGGCAATAAAATTGGCACCGCGCATATTCCAGTGAGCCTGCTTGGTAATCAGCGACAGGTCAATGAACTGGATCACCTGACGATTCAGCAGCTCGACGGTTGCCTTCTTCTCATTGTCTGCAACATCGTTGCGGGTATAGAGCAGATCGGATGCTTTCGTTTTAACCAGTTTTGCGGTACTCATAGTTTCATATCCTCTTGATATTTATACTCGTCATACATCAAATTTGAATCAAATGGAGCGCTTGTCCCCGGTAACTAATGGGACTAAGTATAGCAACGGATCGCAGTATGGGCAGGGCGGTTGTCCCTATTGGTTCGATAGTGCGGGGGGGTTGGCTATTTTGAAAAGGGCATGAAATTGCGTAAAAAGTCAGCGTGAGAGCGCGGTTCTGCACGAGGCGATTGCCTCGTGCAGAACGGGTTACGTTGGCTAGCTGATATCCACTTTTTCGATTTTACTTTCCCGGCGCATTGTCAGCGTAGAGCCCATTGAGGCGAGGATAATCGCCCCGAGCGCCAGGGTTTGCGTAAAGGTCAGCGTCTCGCCCAGAAATATCATGCCCGATAGCGCGGCGAGCGCCGGCTCCATGCTCATCAGCGTGCCGAATGTGCGGGTGGGCATACGGGTGAGGGCAATCATTTCCAGCGAGTAAGGCAGCGCCGTAGAGAGGACGGCGATGGCCAGTCCCAGCGGCAGCAGCGACCACTGGAACAGCGTGTCGGTTGCCTGCAGCATGCCCAGCGGAACAAAGACCACGGCGGCAATAAGCGACCCCATCGCCACCGTTGCCGGCCCGTGTTCTTCTCCGGCACGCTGGCCGGTCAGAATATAGACGGCCCAGCAGGCCCCGGCGCCCAGCGCCAGCAGCGCACCGGTCAGATCGACCTGCGCGACGTCTTGCCCTAGCGGCAGCAGGAACCACAGCCCGAGTACGGCGAGGATCACCCAGACGAAATCGAGTGGACGCCGCGAGCCAAACAGCGCCACCGCCAGCGGCCCGGTGAACTCCAGCGCCACCGCAATCCCCAGCGGAATGCGCTGAATCGATAAGTAAAAGAGATAGTTCATTGCCCCCAACGCCAGACCATACAAGAGGAGCGGCAGGCGCTGCTCAGCGGTAAAGCGCAGGCGCCAGGGCTTGAAGATGATCACCAGAATCAAGGTGCCTAACGCCAGGCGCAGCGCGGTCACCCCGGGGGCGCCGACCAACGGGAACAGCGATTTCGCCAGCGAAGCGCCGCTCTGGATAGAGACCATGGCGATTAAAATGACCAGTATCGGCAGCCATGCCGGTATTTTGCGGGACGAGCCGGGCATCCTTTCTCCTGTCAGGGTTTGTCAAATGCGGTAAAGGTTCCAGTGTAAATGAATTACCTGGCTACGGTTTATCTATTGTTGAAAAAAACGCGTTCGGGAGGCGTACAATGGGGCGAGACGCGAAGAGAAATTAACCTGTTGATTAGGATTAATCTGGATGCACGTGCGGGGCCTTATCGGCCTTAATAGTAGGGTATTCACCAAAAACGGTTGTTTTCCAGTTTGTTATAGAATTATGGAAACTTTTGGTTACATGAAAAGCTATGTTAGACAGTGTAAAGTCAAAAGAGTTTCCTGAAAGTTTTTGATATATTTAAGACTTAGGACTTATTAGAAACACATTTGAGGTGGTTATGAATAAAATTGCACGTTTTTCAGCACTGGCCGTTGTTCTGGCTGCATCCGTAGGTACCGCTTTCGCTGCAACTTCTACCGTTACCGGTGGTTATGCTCAGAGCGACATGCAGGGTGAAGCTAACAAAGCTGGCGGTTTCAACCTGAAGTACCGTTACGAGCAAGACAATAGCCCGCTGGGTGTTATCGGTTCTTTCACCTACACCGAAAAAGACCGTACTGAATCTGGCGTATACCAGAAAGGCCAGTACTACGGCATCACCGCAGGTCCGGCTTACCGTCTGAACGACTGGGCTAGCATCTACGGCGTAGTGGGTGTCGGTCACGGCAAATTCCAGGACAACAGCTACCCGAACAAGCACGACATGAGCGACTACGGTTTCTCTTACGGTGCAGGTATGCAGTTCAACCCGATCGAAAACGTTGCTCTGGACTTCTCCTACGAGCAGTCTCGTATTCGTAACGTTGACGTTGGCACCTGGATCGCTGGCGTTGGTTACAGCTTCTAATCGCTTCGGTGATATAAAAAATCCGCCTCACTGGGGCGGATTTTTTTTTGCCTGTAACGCGCGGCGTTCGCCCGGGTTAGCCGCCGCGGTTTCCCGGCGGCGGGCCCTGTTAGTGGGTGGTGAACAGATCGGTACCCAGATGGGTATAGTCCACTTTCTGTAGCTGGAAGTTGGTGATATAGGCCGGCCCGGCGGCTTGTTCAGAGATGAAACGGTAGCGAGGCGTAATCTCGGCGGCGCGGATCCCGGTCCACTGGGAGAAGAACCCGAGGAAATCGTTGGCAGAACGCCGTGCTTTAATCACTTTATGCGCTTTATCATCACTGGACAGCACCATAAACGGCACCTGGAAATTCTGCTGGTACTTATCGTCGTGCGCCAGGTACTGCACCTCTTTACCGCGCTCTTTAAAGGCCAGACCGTGATCGGAAAAATAGGTCATCGAGAAGCTTTCGCCGGAATTCTGCAGCTGATGATAGAGCTTGCCGAGCAGCGTATCGGTTTGCGTCATGCTGTAGAGGTAGCAGGACGTCTCTTTCGATTGTACAAAGACAGTATATTTTCCCTTGGTACGATCGCAGGCCTGCGGGTGAGATCCCATCAGATGCAGGACGATCAGCTGCGGCTGGGTCCGCTGCACGGAGAGCACCTGCTCGGTTAGCTTCAACAGCTGCTCATCCTGAGTATTTTTGTTGGCCTCAAAGTCGCCATTTTTGAGAAACTGCACCTCATCCGCACGCTTTGCGATGCTGGCTATCGCCGTATCGTATTCGCCGATTTGCCCTTGATTGGAAAACCACCATGTCTGGAAGCCGGCACGGTTCGCCAGCGTGACGAAGTTATCCTGGTATTGCGGCTTGCCGTCCACCACCCGGTTGAGCGTTAAGCCGAGAGATTTTTGCGTTGAACCGCTGGCGGAAATGTAGTCATTAAACAGATAGCCGTTGACTGAGCTGGCGAACGGCGTGTTGTCCCAGTGGCCGCCAAAAGCTCCAAGCGCATCGCGGCGCGCGCTCTCTCCGATGACCACGACGTAAAGCTGATATTTGGGTTTGACCGCCAGCACATGCCAGCTGTCTTTCATATTGGCCAGCTGAGCCATCCGCGCCTGCTCGTCGAGCACTTCATTATTGTTGACCACCACGTCTTTCACGAAACGGAAGGCGGGATAGCCGGTATCAATCACTTTGAAGACGCCGCCCCAGGCCAGATTCTGCACCGGCTGCAGGAAGAAGATGCCGATGCTGAACAACAGCCCCAGCAGCTCCATTTTGCTCCACGGCTTACGCTCTTCCCTTTTACGACGTACGGCAATCACGCCCAGCGCAAAAATAAAGACCGCCAGCAGGTAGTTGTACCAGGGAAAGATGGTCAGAATTTCCGTGGACTCTTCGACGTTAGTGGCATGCAGCGCCAGCAGAGTGTTGAAGTTGGGGGCGCCATACGCCTGGCCAAACGGGTAATAGAAGGCGGCAAGCAGCGAGTAGCCTCCCGCCACGACTTTTTGCATCCGCGGGGCGTGACGCCACAGCAGATGTAACACGCATGTAAATGCGACGGTGTAGAGCAGGCTAAATTCATAGCCGAGTGCGAGGTTAATCAGCAGAGACTGGAGAAAATAAAATCCTGTCCACGGGTTAGGGACTAATCCGCGAGCGACCAGCGTTTCTTTCAGGGTGACATTCATAGTAATTAATCAAAAAGACGCCATGTGCATCCCCTGGCATCAAGGGGTAAAACCTGCTGGACAGTGCCTGAAGAGGGTCTCTGCGAGCCGCAGTAGTGGCAGGGCTGACAAAAGATAGGGCTTGCAAATGATAAGGTCAACCGGACATAACGGATTGTTTTGAGAGAAAGCTTACAAAACTTGAAAAAAGCGGCGAGAACGTGGCGAAACGGGTCAGTTTGACAGGGTATTGTGACGGAAAAATGAAGCGGCGTACCGCGACGCCGCATTTAGTGATGGGGTTTTTCCTGGCGATTCTTGCCGTTCATCATGTCGCACAGCATGTTAATCAGCATTAAGCGGACTTTAAAAGGAGAATGAGTAAACACGCGTAAGCACCTCTTGAATTCGTTCATGGGACCTCCTGTAATTTCGCCCTTCGCTCCTTGAAGGATGTCTGTATTACATACAGATATAGCACAGGCTATATTTTATAGCTATGGCTAAAACGTTAATTTTTTGTGCTACGGGCCCAATCATTTACAATGGGGATCTTTTGAGATGATGCTTGATGCGTCACACGTATGAGGAAGCACAATGAACCGTCGCGCCGGAAGACCTATAACAAAAAAAGTGACGCAGCTTGTTAATGTTGAAGAACACGTTGAGGGGTTTCGCCAGGTACGCGAAGCCCACCGCCGGGAGCTGATTGACGACTACGTCGAATTGATTTCAGATCTGATTCGCGAAGTGGGAGAGGCGCGTCAGGTTGATATGGCCGCGCGTCTGGGGGTCTCCCAGCCAACGGTGGCCAAAATGTTAAAACGCCTGGCCAGCGTCGGACTGATTGAGCAGATCCCATGGCGCGGGGTCTTTTTAACTCCGGAAGGCGAGAAGCTGGCGCATGAGAGCCGCGAACGCCACCAGATCGTCGAGAATTTCTTACTGGTTCTGGGCGTGAGTCCGGAGATAGCCCGTCGTGACGCGGAGGGGATGGAACATCACGTCAGTGAAGAGACGCTGGCGGCATTTAATCAGTTCACCCTTAAATACGGGCAGCAAGGAGAATGAATCTTCCCTTTGTTCACTCCCTGGCTCGCGATCGTTTTCTGCATTTACTGTTGATCATCGCCTGCGGGTTAAGTTTCTTTGTCCCGTTTGCGCCAAAAAGCTGGCCCCAGGCTATCGACTGGCACACGATCATCACCCTGAGCGGCTTGATGCTGCTGACGAAAGGGATTGAACTGAGCGGCTACTTTGATGTGCTTGGCCGCAAAATGGCGCGTCGGTTTGCCACCGAGCGTCAGCTGGCCATTTTTATGGTCCTTGCGGCGGCGCTGCTCTCGACGTTTCTGACCAATGATGTGGCGCTGTTTATCGTCGTACCGCTCACGCTGACGTTGAAAAAATGGTGCGCGATACCGGTTAACCGGCTGATTATTTTCGAGGCGCTGGCGGTCAACGCCGGATCCTTGTTAACACCTATCGGTAATCCTCAAAATATCCTGCTGTGGGGGCGATCCGGCCTCAGCTTCCTTGGGTTTATCGGGCAAATGCTGCCGCTGGCGGCGGCGATGATGTTGACGCTGCTGGTACTGTGCTGGTGCTGTTTCTCCGCCACCCGTCTGCACTTTCAAAGCGCGGACCGGGCGCCATCGTGGCAGCCGAAGCTGGTGTGGGGCTGTCTGGCGTTTTATCTGATCTTCCTGACGGCTTTGGAAATGAAGCTTGAACTGTGGGGGCTGGGGCTGATTATTCTCGGCTTTCTGCTGCTGGCGCGGGCGGTGATTATCCATGTGGACTGGTCGCTGCTGCTGGTGTTTATGGTGATGTTTATTGACGTTCATCTGTTGACGCAACTTCCCGCGCTGCATCAGGTTTTAAGCGGGGTGGGCCAGCTTTCTGCCGGCGGCTTGTGGCTGTCGACGATTGGCCTGTCGCAGTTCATCAGTAACGTACCGGCCACCATTCTACTGCTCAACTATGTTCCTCCTTCGACGCTGCTGGCCTGGGCGGTCAACGTCGGCGGCTTTGGCCTGCTTCCCGGCTCGCTGGCTAATTTAATTGCCCTGCGTATGGCATCAGATCGCCGCATCTGGTGGCGCTTCCATCTTTACTCTCTGCCGCTGCTGCTGTGGGCGGCGCTGGTCGGCTACGCCTTGCTGCTATTCATCGCCTGATTTTCAGAGGATTGGGCAAGAAACAGACAGAATCACCCCATTCGCCGGTTCCGTCGCGGGCGTATAACGTTAACGCTGAGGTTTAATATCCTGATGAGGAGAGTCCAATGCGTTATCAAAAACTCGGAAACACCGGTCTGTTTGTCTCCCGACTGTGCCTGGGCACCATGACCTTTGGCGGCGAAGGCGGCATGTGGGGCAAAATTGGTCAGTTGCGCCAGGCTGAGGCCGAACAGCTGGTGGGCAGTGCGCTGGATGCTGGCATTAACTTTATCGACACCGCAGATGTCTATTCTGAAGGCCGTTCGGAAATGTTAACCGGCCAGGCGCTAAAAAACCTGAAGGTTCCGCGCGAGAACGTGGTGGTGGCTACCAAAGTCTTTGGCGAAACCGGTACGGCCGGCGTCAATTCCCGCGGCAGTTCGCGTTTTCATATCATGGAGAGCGTCAAAGAGAGTCTGCGACGGCTGCAGCTCGATCACATCGATCTTTATCAGCTCCACGGTTTCGATCCGGCAACGCCCATCGAGGAGACGCTCTACGCGCTGGATAATCTGGTGCAGCAGGGACATGTTCGCTACATCGGTGTGTCAAACTGGGCGGCCTGGCAAATCGTGAAAGCGCTGGGGATTTCCGCGCGTCTGGGGCTGTCGCGCTTCGCTTCCCTACAGGCTTACTACACGATCGCCGGGCGCGATCTGGAGCGTGAGCTGATTCCGATGATGCAGAGTGAAGGGGTCGGTTTGATGGTCTGGAGTCCGCTGGCCGGCGGTCTGCTGAGCGGGAAATACGATCGTGAGGGTCAGACTGCCGAGGGCGGACGCCGGCAGGCGTTTGATTTCCCGCCGGTAAATAAAGATCGCGCTTTCGACTGCATCGATGTCATGCGCGTCATTGCGGAGGCCAAAGGTGTTTCGGTCGCGCAGATTGCTCTTGCCTGGCTGCTGCATCAGTCTGCGGTCAGCAGCGTGATTATCGGCGCCAAACGTCCCGAGCAGCTGGCGGACAACCTCGCCGCCGTCGATATTCAACTGAGCGAGGTGGAGCTGGCCCAGCTGGATGCCGTCAGCGCACTGCCACGCGAATACCCCGGCTGGATGCTGGAGCGTCAGGGCGAATATCGCCGCGATCAGCTCGCACAGCAATAAATACAGGTCGCTCTGTCTGGCCGGATCGGTGCCCCAGATCCGGCTTTTTTTATTTGCAGCGCTCACAAAAAACGATCCTTTGTTTTGCCTGGGCGATGAATATCGTTTATATGACTAGTCATGAAATTTAAATGACTAGTCATATAGGGGCGTGAGATGAACAATAGACTACCGGCGGACTTTTTGTGGGGTAATTCGGTCTCCAGCATGCAAACGGAAGGGGCCTGGAATGAAGGGGGAAAGGGGATGTCGGTGTACGACATTCGCGAGCCTGCGGAATTCGCCTCCGACTGGAAAGTCGCCACGGACTCTTACCATCGTTACCGGGAAGATTTCGATCTGATGCAGGATCTGGGGATGAACTGCTATCGCTTCCAGATTGCCTGGAGTCGGGTGTGTCCGCTGGGCGACGGCGAATTTAATGAAGAGGGGATCGCCTTCTACCACCAGTTTATTGATGAACTGATCGCCCGCGGTATTGAGCCGATGATCTGCCTGTATCATTTCGATATGCCGCTTTCACTGGCGGAACGCTATAACGGTTTCACCGACCGTCGTGTGATGGAGGCCTTTATTCGTTACGGCCAGAAGATGATCGCCTGCTACGGCGATAAGGTGAAGTACTGGCTGACCTTCAACGAGCAGAATCTCTACCATATGCCGGAGGCGTTCCTCATTACGGGCTATCTGCGCGGTGAGAAAACCCTGCGCGAGCTGTACCAGATCCAGCACCACGTGATGATGGCCCATGTTCACCTGACCGACTATCTGCATCGGGAGAAACCGCACTGCCTGATGGGCGGCATGCTGGCGCACGCGCTGGTCTATCCGGCGACCTGTAAGCCGCGCGATATTCTCTGCGCCCAGCAGCTTGATGAGTTCTTTAACCAGAATCTGCTCCGCGCCTTTGCCGGTGAAGGCTACAGCCCGGAAGTCATGCACTTCGTGGCGCGGGAAGGTTTTAGCGAGATCTATCGGCAAGAGGATCTGGCGCTGATGGCGACGGTAAAAGTCGACTATCTGGCCTTCAGCTACTATGCCAGCCGGACTCTGGACAGCGATCCCGTTCCTCCCGGTACGCCGGTGAACAACTATATGCTGTTCGGTGATAAACCGAATAGCTGGCTGAAAGCGACGGAATGGAACTGGCAGATTGACCCGCTCGGTTTCCGCATGATCATCACGCGCTACTACAACGACTGGCGTTTGCCGGTATTCCCGATTGAAAACGGCATTGGCGTCATTGAGTCATGGGATGGTGAGACGCCGGTGGCCGATGATTACCGTATTGCCTATCATCGCGATCATATCAACGCCATGAAAGAGGCGATATTTGAAGATGGTGCGCAGGTGATGGGCTACCTCGGCTGGGGACTGATTGATATCCTCAGTTCTCAGGGCGATATGCGTAAGCGCTACGGCGTGGTGTATGTGAATCGCGAAAACCACGATCTGAAAGACCTTAAGCGCGTGCCGAAGAAAAGCTACGCCTGGTTAAAGCAGGCTATTCGCAGCAATGGCGCACAGATGTAGCGGAGCGAGCGGCGGGCGTTTGGTGTATTCTTAGGCCCGCCAGCACTGGTGCAACAGAGTACATCCAGAGACAACCATCATAAAAAGGACGGGGAATGACGGCGAAGTATCTTTCGATCGCGCGGGAAATAAAAAAACGCATTATCAGCCAGCAGTACCCCGCCAGCGCCCCGTTACCCGACCAGTTTGCGCTGGCGGCGGAATTTAACACCAGCAGGATGACCATCCAGCAGGCGATGCGCCAGCTTATTGTCGAGGGGCTTATCTATACCCGCAAAGGGCAGGGTACCTTCGTGCGTAAGAACTTTCTGCAGCTCTCGCAGTGGGAACTGCCGGGTAGCGATTACTTCGGCGCCACCAAAACCTGGGAGCATCTGGGGGAAGTGACCAGTCAGGTTATCCGCTTTGAACTGCGCTTTGCCACGGAAAAAGAGCAAACCTCGCTGCTTATCGACGCCGATGCCCCAGTCTATGATTTTGTCCGCCTGCGGGTGCTCAATGGCGAACCGGTCTCGCTGGATATGACGGTGATGCCCGTGGCGCTGGTGCCGGGGCTGAATAAAACGCATCTGGAAAGTTCGGTGTTTCGCTACGTGCAGGAGACGCTGGGGCTGAAGCTGATGGGCTCGTATCGCGTGGTGCGGGCGATGAAGCCGGATGCGCTGGACCAGCTGCACCTCAACTGCGGCGAGAGTGACCCGGTGCTGGAAGTCGAGCAGGTTATCTATCTGGAAGACGGGACGCCGCTGGAGTATGCCCGCTGCCACTATCGCTACGATCATGGCGGCATTATTCTGGTCAATAACGGATAAAAAAAGGCGGGCACCGGGCCCGCCTTTTTCATACTGTTACGTCAGAAGATTAGTTCAGACGAACCGGCATACCGGAACGGTTCTGGACAGCCTGCTCGACCACGGTCTGATCGACGTCGGACTGGCTGGTGACCGCCTGGACTTCTTTGGTCAGCGTAATCGGCACGATTTCACCGCCCTGGAACTGGGCTTCGGTGGTGGACAGCGGGTTATGTACTTCGACATAACGGCTACCGTCCGGCTCGGTGGTGGCTTTCACCGGCTCATCGATAAACTCGACGCGGGTGCCGACCGGCACATTCTCAAACAGGAATTTGATGTCTTCGTTACGCAGACGGACGCAGCCGTGGCTGACGCGCAGTCCGATACCGAAGTTAGCGTTGGTGCCGTGGATCGCGTACAGACGACCAATATACAGCGCATACAGACCCATCGGGTTGTCAGGACCCGCCGGTACGACGGCCGGCAGCGGGTTACCCGCTGCGATATATTCCGCGTGCATTTTCGCCGTCGGCGTCCAGGTCGGACCCGCTTTCTTACGTTCTACCTTAGTGACCCATTTGATCGGCGTATCTTTGCCCAGCTGGCCGATACCAATTGGCAGCACGATAACGGTGTTGGTGCCTTTCGGGTAGTAGTAAAGACGCATTTCCGCGCTATTGATAACGATACCTTCATGCACGGTGTCCGGCAGAATCAGCTGCTGCGGGATATTCAGCACGGTGCCGCTCTTCGGCAGATAGGTATCCACGCCCGGGTTGGCTTCCAGCATGTTGGACAACCCCATCTGGTATTTAGCTGCGAAATATTCCAGCGGTTGCTTGTTGTTATCAGGAACCGTAATCACCTGGTTCTGACCAATCAGTCGGCTACCGTCGGTCGGCAGCGGATAAGTGACAGCGGATGCAGTGTTGCAAAAGCCGACGAGGGCGAAGGCTGCCGCTAAGAGTGTCGATATTTTCATATTCTTCATGTCGTGTGCAGTGGCAAAGCCACAAAGGCCTTTGTCAGATGATTCAGCTAATAGATGGGAGCGCATTATATGTGCATTCCATCCAACAGGGAAATCAGATGTGTACGAAATCACACTTTTTTGCCAGTTGTTTCAAGTGTAGTTCGCCGTTTTTCATTTCTGCGGTAAATCGTGGCAGGAAAAAACGGCATTTACCCCTCGAGAAAGCGTGAGCGCAGCGCTTCACGCACGTCGGGCGTCAGCTGATATTCCTGTTCCAGCCATCCATCCACGCTGGTATAGCGCTCGTGAATTGCCGATAGCGCCGCCGCGAGGTACGACTCATGTACCGTCAGGATTTCTGCCAGATTCTGCCGTCCGCGGGGGGTCAGTTGATCGCCGAGCAGGCCAAGGAGCCCGCTTTCGACCTGGTTCAGCGTACCGTGGGTGAGGAGATACTCCTCCATCACCGTCGGCGTGTCGCAGCCAAGGGCGAACAGCGTCAGCGCGCAGCCCACGCCGGTACGATCTTTACCCACCGCACAGTGCTGCAACAGCGCACCGTCAGCAGGCTGTATCAACCAGCCGGCAAGCTGGCGATAGGCGGCGTTGTTAAAGGGTAACTGACGATAAAGCTGCAGCATAAATTTCTCGCCGTTCATGGCATTGAGCGTCGCGGCGTTAAGTTCCGTGACTTTGGCATCGACCTCTGGCGTCAGAGGATTGGCGGGCGCATTGAGATAACGCATCCGTCCATTCAACCTGTCGGGGCTGCGCTGGACCTCGTGCGGATCGCGGTAATCAATGACCCGGGTCACCGGCAGATTATCCAGGCGGCTCAGATCCTCGTCGGTCATCTGGTGTAACGAGCCGGAGCGCAGGAGTTTCCCCTGGCGCACGCGGCGGCCGTCGGCGGTGTGCAGGCCGCCGAGGTCACGAAAGTTGATGCCGCCCTGAAGCGATAAGAATGCCGGATGGCGGGAGTAGGTGGTCATAGGTTCCTTCCAGATTAAGGGAAAAAATCATGTATCGGTTAAATGAATCGCGCAATATGAGAGAGACCGTACCACAGGCGCTGCCTGCGATTTTATTGCAAACCGTGAAAAGTGATGGCTTTGCTGGCATAATGCCCGATGTATCACACTTCTCATTCTCTTTTTTCAGGATAACCCCGTGCTAGTATCCAGCAACGTCACCATGCAGTTTGGCAGTAAGCCGCTGTTCGAAAACATCTCCGTCAAATTTGGCGGCGGCAACCGTTACGGCCTGATTGGCGCCAACGGTAGCGGTAAATCCACCTTTATGAAGATCCTCGGCGGCGATCTTGAGCCGACGTTGGGTAACGTCTCTCTCGATCCGAACGAACGTATCGGTAAACTGCGTCAGGATCAGTTCGCCTTTGAAGAATTCACCGTGCTGGATACGGTCATTATGGGCCACGGCGAGCTGTGGGAAGTAAAACAGGAGCGCGATCGCATCTATTCCCTGGCGGAAATGAGCGAAGAAGACGGCTACAAAGTGGCCGACCTGGAAGTCACTTACGGTGAAATGGACGGCTATTCTGCCGAAGCGCGCGCCGGTGAACTGCTGCTCGGCGTCGGGATCCCGGTTGAACAGCATTACGGCCCGATGAGCGAAGTGGCGCCAGGCTGGAAGCTGCGTGTACTGCTGGCGCAGGCGCTGTTTTCGAACCCGGATATCCTGCTGCTCGATGAACCGACGAACAACCTGGACATCGACACCATTCGCTGGCTGGAGCAGGTGCTGAACGAACGTGACAGCACCATGATTATCATTTCGCACGACCGTCATTTCCTGAACATGGTCTGCACCCATATGGCCGATCTCGACTACGGCGAACTGCGCGTTTATGCCGGCAACTACGACGAGTATATGACCGCTGCGACCCAGGCTCGCGAACGCCTGCTGGCCGACAACGCCAAGAAAAAGGCGCAAATTGCCGACCTGCAATCCTTCGTCAGCCGCTTTAGCGCCAACGCCTCAAAATCTCGCCAGGCGACCTCCCGCGCCCGCCAGATTGACAAAATTAAGCTGGATGAAGTGAAAGCGTCCAGCCGTCAGAACCCGTTCATCCGTTTTGAACAGGATAAGAAGCTGTTCCGTAATGCGCTGGAAGTGGAAGCGCTGGCGAAAGGTTTTGACAATGGTCCGTTGTTCAAAGGGGTCAATCTTCTGCTGGAAGTCGGTGAGAAGCTCGCCGTGCTCGGGACCAACGGCGTGGGTAAATCCACGTTGCTGAAAACCCTGGTTGGTGAACTGGAACCGACCAGCGGCAGCGTGAAATGGTCTGAAAACGCGCAGATTGGCTACTACGCGCAGGATCACGAATACGAGTTTGAAAACGATCTGACCGTCTTCGACTGGATGAGCCAGTGGAAGCAGGACGGTGATGACGAGCAGGCGGTGCGCAGCATCCTCGGTCGTCTGCTGTTCAGCCAGGACGATATTAAAAAGCCGGCTAAAGTGCTGTCCGGTGGTGAAAAAGGTCGCATGCTGTTCGGTAAGCTGATGATGCAAAAGCCGAACATCCTGGTCATGGACGAACCGACTAACCACCTGGATATGGAATCGATCGAATCGCTGAACATGGCGCTGGAGATGTATCAGGGGACCCTGATCTTCGTTTCTCACGACCGCGAGTTCGTCAGCTCGCTGGCAACCCGCGTGATCGAAATTACGCCGGAGCGCGTGATCGACTTCAGCGGTAACTACGAAGATTACCTGCGTAGCAAAGGTATCGATAACTAAGTGCCTGCGATCCCGGCGCGCCTGCGTGCCGGGATAACCTTGTTCAGAGCAGCCCTGCTCTGAAGCTCTCTGCTACCATCCGCCATGCATTCAGCCCCCTTAATTTACTCATCTTTCCTGCACAATACTGTGAATAAATAGCCGCTGAATTATCTGTTGCAGGAGGGGGCCATGAGCGCGTTTTCGCTGAGTGATTGCGTGGCTGAACCCCGTCTTCTCTGAATCTGAACGGGGTAGCGTGCAATGATTATTGTTCTGACTTTACTGAGCCTGGTGCTGTACTGCGTGCTGATTGGTTTTCTGATCGCTGCGGTTTGAGGGAGCGCGGCCGCCCGACGGCACGGCCTGATGAGCCGGGCAGCTATGCGACAGCTGCCGCCCGGCACGAACCGAAGAGGCAGGGCAACTTAGTGGTGATGCGCGGCGGCGGCAGGGGCCGGGAAACCGCGGTAGGTTGGCGCGGCGCTGGTAAATGTCCCTGGGCTATAGGCCTGGGCGATCGCCGCATCGTTTTCATCAGCGGCAAAGCGGCTGATGGCCGTGGTTTTGGCCGCGGCGGAGGGCAGCGGCATTTCAGGAGAGGGTTTTTCCTGAAATGCCAGGGCGCTGGTGGAACATAACGTCAGCCAAACAATAAGAGCGCTCAGTACTTTCATCGTCAGAGGTCCGGATCCGGGGAAGGGGCACTCTTACGGTATAACCGGCGCATCGAAAACGCCACGCGTTCTTACCGTTGTAGCGTAGTTAGTTACAACTGGACATCAATTCGCTGCCCCTCCCGCCAGGGAAGGGCACCGGGACTACCTCAGACGCCATTCACCGGCTTCTTTACCATTGATCCGCAGCTTGCGCTTTTCACCGGCGGGTAAAGTCACTTTCAGCGTATCCCAGGCCGGGCAATAACGGCCGCGAGGGGTCAGTTGCAGGCTGATGGTGCTGGCGTCACAGACCATCTCCCACGTCAGCCACAGCGCATCATCCTCTTTATAGCCCCAGCTTTCGCCATCGTCCTCAAACAGCAGACCCTGCGACGACCCCACGCCTTTCAGCGGGAACAGCTTCAGCTCGCGCCGATCGTCTTTTGTCGCGCTGACATGGGTGATGCGTTCGCTGAGCGGCAGGCCGGCTCCGGCGCGGACCAGCAGCGGCAGATGTTCCAGCGGCGCATCTCGCGTTATCCACTGGCCAGCGGAGAACCACTCCCCGCTATAAAAATCGTACCAGCCGGAGCCGTTTTCCGGCAACCACACCCGGCGCTGACGCTGGTCTGGTTCGACGACGCTGGCGACCAGCAGATCGCGCCCCAGCAGGAAATCATCGCACTCTTCAAAGGTTTGCGGATCGTGTTCATGATCGAGGAACGTTGGTCGCAGCATCGGCTCATCGTCGGCGTGGGCCTGCCACAGGAGCGTATACAGATAGGGCAGCAGGCGATAGCGCAGTTCTATCGCGCTGCGAATCGCCGGGGTCACGCCCGGATACATCCACGCCTCGTTGACCGTCTGGTCATCGTTCCATGAATGGATGGTAAAGCGCGGGTGCATCACGCCATTCTGCACCCAACGTACGAACAGCTCGGCATCCGGTTTATCACCGGAAAAACCGCCGACGTCGTGGCCCACGTTATATAAGCCGGATAAACTCATCCCCAGCCCCATGCGGGTGTTATAGCGCAGGGTCTCCCAGCTGGTGCGGTTGTCGCCGCTCCAGGTCTGGACATAGCGCTGCATTCCGGCACAGCCGGAACGGGAGATCAGATACGGTCGCTGTTGTGGCGCGAAACGCTGCTGGGCTTCCATTGAGGCGCGCATCATCAGCAGCGGCATCACCGGGCGAATATGCTTGATGGCGATGCTCTGGCCAAAGCCGTGACAGCGGGCTTCGCCATCCCAGACTTCAAATTCGTTATTATCATTCCAGGTGGAATCGATGCCCATCTCCAGCAGTTGGTGGGTAACGCCGTCCTGCCACCAGGCGACGGTGTGGGGATTTGTGAAGTCAAGGTGCGACCCTTCGTCATCCCAGAAGCTGGAGCGTTCCGGCGCGTCGGTCTCCGAGTCGCGAATGAATAACCCTTTTTCCGCCACTTCGCTATAGCGCGGATGGTCCTGCAACAGACAGGGTTTAATATTGGCCGCCAGCTTAATGCCGGCGTCATGGAAGCGCTGAGTCATCACTTTTGGCTGCGGCACCTTGTCGTAGTTCCAGTTAAACACGTAGCGCTTACCGTTGATCGAGGTATAGCCGGAAGAGAGCTGGAAAGAGTCGCAGGGAATCGCATGCGCTTCACACAGACGGATAAAGTTCATCAGCTGATTTTGCGCATCCGGCGCGTCGGTGTAATGCATGGTGGAGCCGCTGTAGCCGAGACTCCATTTCGGCCCGAACAGCGTTTTACCGGTCAGGCGAACAAATGCTTTGGTGACATCCAGCGCCCGTCGGCCGGTGAACAGGTAGTAATCGATATCGCCCGCTTCCGCCTGCCAGCGGCGATAGGCGGTGTGGTAGTTATCAATTTCATTGCCCAGATCCAGCCAGCAGCTGCTCAGATTATCGTAGAACAGGCCATAGCTGATGTCGCTACGCTGGGTAAGGGTAAAGGGGATATGCTTGTACAGCGGGTCGGTACTGACGGCGTTATAGCCCATCGCGTCGAGATTACGCATTTCATAGCGTTTACCGTTGCGCTGAAGATCGCCGGCCTTCTCGCCAAGGCCATAAAATCGTTCGTCCTTGCGGCGGCTCAGATAGTGCGCCGCGCCGTCGCCGTGGGCGTTGAGCAGATAGGCGCTGGTGGGGCGGTCATTGACCAGCGGGAGCCATTCGCCGTCGTCATGACGATAGCTCCACTCCAGCCACAGCGGTTGGTGGACGGTGACACGCAGCTGCCCGGTGGCGACCGTCAGGCTCTCAGCATGTTGTTCAAGCGTCCACGCGGGCAGGCTAAAGCCGCTCAGATCCTCACGAGGGCGGCCTTCCCACGGCACGTCCTGCTGCGGTGCAATGCTCCAGGTACGGTCCAGCGCCAGCTGACCTTTGCGCTTAAGCAGGACGCGGAACAGGTTCTCTTCCAGTACATACAGGCACAGCGTGTGCTGCCCGTCGATAGTTAACTCAACGTGATGAGCCAAGCGTTGGTGCAATGTCCAGTGTTTCAGCGTTTTCATCTTTGTATCCACTCTCAGGCGCGTTTGGCGCGACGTTCAGCAATAAATGCCACCAGGAAGATGGCGCCAATCAGGTCAAAGAACCCCATGGCGATAAACAGCGGGTTGAAGCCAATTTTGTCGGCGGTCACCCCGATTAATAGCGAGAACAGGAAGCTGGCAATCCAGGCTGCGGAACCGCGCATCCCGTTGACCGTTGCCATCTGGCCTTTATCAAACGACTCCACCACCAGCGCGCTCAGCATGCAGGAGATGATCTGGTGGCCGAAGCCGCCGATGGAGATCAGCACGATGGTGATATAGGGGTCGCGGGTGATGGCAACGAGGGCCAGCGAAATCATCAAAAAGGCGCCGGTCACCGAACTGGCGACGACGGCGTTAACCCGGGTATAGCCGAACCAGCGGGTATACAGTCTGGTCAGATAGCCGCTGACGACGCTGCCGAGGTCGGCGGCAAGAAACGGCAGCCAGGCGAACATGGCAATTTGTTTCAGATCCATGCCGTGCTCTTTAGCGAGGTACAGCGGGACCCAAAAGCTCAGCACCGCCCAGGCCGGTTCAGCCATGAACGCCGGAATCGCGATACCGTAAAAGCGCTTGTTTTTCGAGACGGTTTTTAAGGCGGTGAAGAACGGCAGCTTAACGGCCGCCGGCTCGTTGTCCTGGCGAATGAACGCCAGCTCGCTTTTGTCGAGGTTCGGGTGTTTTTCAGGGTTGTGATAAAGCGCCCACCACAGCACGACCCACAGCAACGCCAGCACGCCGGTGAACATAAACGCGCCCTGCCAGCCGAAAGAGGCGTGGGCGAAGTAGATAATCGGCGGCGCCAGCATCGCGCCAATCGAGAAGCCGACGCCGGCCCAACCGGCGGCGATTGGACGTTCCGATTTCGGGAACCATTCACCGATGGTTTTGGCGTTTGCCGGCGTGGCGGCGGCTTCCGCACCGCCCATGAAGAAGCGCAGGATGGCCAGGTGCAGCCAGCTACCGGCACCGGCGTGAGCGATACAGGCAATGGCCCACAGCGTGGCGCAAATCATAAAGCCGAGCTTCAGGCCGATGACGTCGATAAGCCAGCCGCACAGCGGCTGGAAAAGGGTGTAGGCCAACTGAAAAGCGCCGACAATCCACGAATACTGTTCGGTGGTAATGCCGAGCGAGACCTTCAGCTCCGGGGCGATAATCCCCAGAGAGTTACGTGTGATGTAGTTGACGGTGACGCCGAGTAAAAAAAGGACCAGCATCCACCAGCGTAAATTCTTTATCACCCGCCGGGATTTGCTGGCGGCGATATCGTTGTTGAGGCCTTGACTCATAGAACTCTCCACAAGATTTTTAATGTAGGGTAATGACCGGCTCGCACCACGAGTTGTCATACCGGTTCCTGTAATGGTTTGAATAATATTGTTTTATTTGTTCTTATATCCGGGTAACTAGTATGGAAGTTATCGGACCAATTCAGGTTAGGCGAGAAAAACGGCGGGCAGTAGCGTTATTTATGAAAGTTTTTTCATAAGATGACGAAATGCTCACTGAAGAGGCAAACATTTACTTGATAATCTGGCTTTGTCGGTGATGAAAATTCTTTCATTTTGAAGGTGGAGCTGGATCACAAAATGGACAAAAAGCTCAAAATAGCCGAGATCGCCAGCCGGACGGGGATGTCGGCGAGCACGGTTTCCAGAGTGCTGGCAGGAAAAGCGAACACCAGTGAGAAGGCCCGGCGGGCCGTGCTGACGTGTGCGCGCGACATGGGGGTGCTGGAGGGCATCGCCGCCGGGCGTATGCTGCTCAACAGCCTGGTCGTCTTTGCGCCGCAGCGGGCGTTTGATGAGCGTTCTGATATCTATTACTACCGGGTTATTCAAAGTATCCACCATGCGCTGGCCGCTCATGAGGTGCGCCTGCGAACCTGCGCGCTGGAAGAGAATGACAGCGATGCCAATCAGTTCCTGGCCCGCATGAACGAACCGGAAACCGAAGCGGCGATCCTGCTGGGAATTGACGATCCGCATATTCACGATCTGGCGGTAGATCTGGCGAAACCCTGCGTGCTGATCAACTGCCGCGACGAAGCGATGCGCCTCTCCTCCATTGCGCCGGATCACCGGCTGATTGGCCAGTTTGCCGCGCAGTATCTGTTTGATATGGGGCATCGGGCGGTGCTGAATGTGATGTGCCTGCGGCGTTACACGATGGACCTGCGGCTGGCCGGTATCAAAGAGGCCTGGCGGATGCGCAACCTGCATTTTACCGATGGGCGTGATCTGCTTACGGTCGCCAGCTTTAGCGCCAGGGACAGCGAAGAGCGGGTGGGCGAATGGCTTGACGCGCGGGCGGGTAAATCGCTGCCAACGGCATTTTTGGTCGGCGGAGATTTTATGGTCGCCGGGACGGTGAGCGCGCTGCAAAAGCGCGGGCTGCGGGTGCCGCAGGATATTTCGGTGATGAGTATCGACGGTTTCAACCTCGCCGCCATTCAGGATGTGCCGCTGACCGCTGTCCACGTCCCGCGCGACGAGCTGGGCACGGAAGCGGTACATCTGCTTCAGCAGCGGTTGATTCGCCCGGATGCGCCGCGCGGCTCGCTGCTGCTGCACGGTACGCTGGTGGTACGGGATTCGGTAAGGCGGATCCGTTCCGGTAACCGCCTTACCACGGTTGTGCAGGCAGGGCTCTACGACGACTAGACGGCGATACCCAGCGCCCGTTTACCATGAATATTGAGATCGTCCAGGGTAAAGCGCTCCTGCCAGTCGGCCTCATAGTCTTCACGGGGGAAGTCCCCCGGCGAAGCGCCGTTTTCCAACGCCAGCTTGACCTTCTGCGCGTAGGCGAGGTTTTTCTCGCACATTGGCGCAGCGGGAATGTACATCACATTGCCCCAGCCCTGCTGGTTTTCCACCGGCGCCACCGAATGAATCACATCGCAGTGCCACCACACCGAATCGCCGGCATTGAGCGCCGGGATTGAACTGAGCGCTTTGATCAGCAGCGGATGCCATTTCTCGGAAACCGGCAGCACTTTCCCCGGCGCCACGCCGCACAGCTCATCGTCCGGCACATCGTCCAGCAGCGGGCGCAGCAGGATATACGCCATCGCCTCCGGAATCGGCACCACGTGCAGCAGCCCCTGATCGGGAATCATATCCGAGAGCGCGGTCCAGCCCTGGAAAGTACGGAAGACCGAGCACTTGGTCGTGTTGTCGACGGTGTACTCTTCGACTTCGGTACGGTGCGCGGCATTCCACGGGTCATAGGCATCAATATTGCCGTTGAAGACGTTGGCGAAGACGCGCTGATAGGCCGGCAGCAGCCAGCGCTCCAGCGCGCCGGAATCGGTATGCGCTCCCAACCCTTTCGAGGTGGTTCCCGGCGGGCGACGGCGGATGCGATCCGGATAGATAACGCTCACGTCCGGGTCGAACCACTGCTTGCCGTCATGGTTAAAGGTCCACAGGCGGTTGAGGAAGGACTGCACGGCCGCCATCTCATCGCTCTGACGCGCCTGCATCTGCGCCTGTGACCAGTAAATCGGGTAAATCTCCGGGCGCGAAGCGTCAAGTGAGCCGAAGAAGGTGTCGCCAGGGCCTTTGTAGACATCGTCGAAATGGTTACGGTCGAGATATTCAAGCATCGCGTTATCCCAGGCCAGCGCCCGTTCGCGCGAGAAGTGACCTTTGATTACCGCGCAGCCGCGGCGCTTAATGGCCTCGCGCTGGGCCTCGCTGACTTTCCCTTGCGCGATATCGTTGAACGGGATCACCGGCCAGACATCCTCGCCGCGGGCTTTCAGCGCCTCAATCTCTTCCAGGCGAGCGGTAATCTTTGCAGTGAGGCGATCGAATACCGCCTGCACATCGCCGATTTGTGCACGCAGATGCTGTTTCATTTGGCGGATCGCCGCTTTGTGGTCGGCGGGTAATGTTTCGTGGGTGTAGATAGCAGCCATGGTGACCTCACTCAGCTTTTAGCTTTCATTCGAAAGTATTAAATCTTACAAACGTTAATTTAAGTTAAATTTAAGTTAATGCAAGTTTAAAACTTAGAGGAGGCGCACAAAATGGAAAAACCGGGGCAGGGCGCCCCGGTCAGCGGTCAGCAGGAGAAGGGCGGCGTCTTATCGAGAACGGCCTGAATGACCTTCAGCGCGCCGTGATGGTTGTTGTCGTCAGTCGTGTAATCGGCGATAGCTTTGATGCTTTCGGCGGCGTTACCCATGGCGAAGGCGTATTTCACCAGCTTCAGCATTTCTGCATCGTTGCCGCTGTCGCCGATGGCGACGCACTCCTGCGGCGAGAGCTGCCAGCGTTTGAGCAGGCGGCTGATGCCGTTCGCTTTATGCAGGCCGGGAATGATTAAATCAACGAAGCCGAAACCGCTGGTCACCGGCTTCATGATGCCATCGAGTGAAACGTGCAGTTTATCGATAAGCTGCGGGATATCGCTATCCGGCAGATTTAGCGAGAATTTGAACAGGGTGTCGTTAATGTTCTGATAATCGCTGATTCGCTGCAGGCGATGATAGTGTTTTGCCATCAGGGCGACGAAAGCGTCGGGTGCGTTGTCGCTGACGTAGGCGCTCTCCAGGCCACAGGCGACGAAGTTCAGCTGGCTGTCTTTCAGCAGCTCGCCAATCACCACCTGGGATTCATGACGGGTCAGCTCGCCGTGGAACAGCTGTTGGCCGTGTTCGTACACCAGCGCACCGTTCTCGGCGACAAAAGAGATCTGCTCGCGAATTTCCGGGAAAAAAGAGATCAGCTGATAGTACTGGTTGCCGCTGGCGACAACAAATTCAATACCCTGCTGCTGAAGTTGCGCGAACTGCGCGAGAAAACGCGGGCGATCGTACTGCTTGGCGTCATTGAGAAAAGTTCCGTCCATATCGGTGACGATAACTTTAACGGTCATAACAAATGCTCCTGGCTAACTTCGACCAGTAACATTCTAATTACAATGTGACCTGAAGCACAAATTTATTTCGAATGAAAGTTTGCGTTCCCTTATGTGCAGGAGAAAATCCCCGGGTGGCGGCGTAAACGCCTTACCCGGGCTACCGTCACACAGCGAGCTGTGAGCCCGTAGCCCGGCTAAGCGCAGCGCCAGCCGGGGGTTTTACTTACAGCGTATGCCCGGTACGGGCGATGCTCTCGTCCCCGGGTGGCGGCGTAAACGCCTTACCCGGGCTACCGTCACACAGAGAGCTGTGAACCCGTAGCCCGGCTAAGCGCAGCGTCAGCCGGGGGTTTTACTTACAGCGTATGCCCGGTACGGGTGATGCTCTCGTCCCCGGGTGGCGGCGTAAACGCCTTACCCGGGCTAGCGTCACACAGCGAGCTGTGAGCCCGTAGCCCGGCTAAGCGCAGCGCCAGCCGGGGGGGTTACTTGCGGCGTATGCCCGGTACGGGCGATGCTCTCGTCCCCGGGTCGCGGCGTAAACGCCTTACCCGGGATACCGTCACACAGCGAGCTGTGAACCCGTAGCCCGGCTAAGCGCAGCGCCAGCCGGGGGGGTTACTTGCGGCGTATGCCCGGTACGGGCGATGCTCTCATCCCCGGGTGGCGGCGTAAACGCCTTACCCGGGCTACCGTCACACAGCGAGCGGTGAATCCGTAGCCCGGCTAAGCGCAGCGCCAGCCGGGGGTTTTACTTACAGCGTATGCTCGGTACGGGCGATGATATCGTCCTGGGCATCCGGCGACAGGGCGGTAAAGAACGCCGAGTATCCCGCCACGCGGACCACTAAATCACGATACTGGTCAGGGTGCTTTTTCGCTTCCAGCAGCGTCTCCCGCGACACGATGTTGTACTGGATATGCCAGCCTTTATGCACTTCGAAGAAGGTACGCAGTAGCACCATCAGTTTCTGTTTATCGGACTCGTTCTCCAGCGTCGCCGGGTTGAGCTTCTGGTTAAGCAGCACCCCCCCGAGAATCGAACCGGTCGGCAGTTTGCCGACGGAGCTGATGACCGCCGTCGGCCCCAGATGGTCAGTCCCGGAAGCCGGGCTGGCGCCTTCCGCCAGCGGCGAATGCGCCTTACGTCCGTCCGGCGTGGCCATCGTCTGGGCGCCAAACGGCACGTTAGCAGAGATGGACGACGTGCCGGCGTAGTAGTTGCCGCCGATTGGACCGCGGCCATAGCGCGGGTTGTGGTACTGCTTCAGCTCATCGATATAGGTCTGGTACGCGCGCGCCAGCAGGGTATCCACGCTGTCATCATCATTACCGTACTTCGGCGCGCCGTTGATTAAGCGCTGACGCAGCTGCTCGTGGGTCAGGCCAGCAAAGTCTTCCGCTAGCGCTTTTGCCAGCTGCTGCTGACCGATTGCCCCCTGCTCAAACACCAGCTTTTTCACGGCGACCAGGCTGTTGCCGAGGTTGGCAATACCGACCTGCAGTCCGGAAACCCAATCGTATTTGGCGCCGCCTTGTTTGATGCTCTTCGCCCGCTCGATGCAATCATCCACCAGCGCCGAGCACAGAATGTCGTGGACGTTCTCTTCCAGCATGGTATCGACGACGTACTCAATCTCTATCGATTTGCGCGTGTAGTAGCGAATCTGGGTATCCCAGTCTTCCAGCACCTGCTCGAAGCGGGTGAAATTGCCTTTCGACAGCGCATGTTCTTGCGGCAGGAACACCTGACCGCTGGTAGCATCGCGACCGCCTTCCAGGGCGGCGAGCATCACGCGGGCGAAGTTGATAAAGCTCATCCCGGTGCAGCGATAGCCCCACTTGCCGCCGACGGCGGTTTCGATGCAGCCGATGGCCGCGTAGTCGTAGGCATCCTGTGGTTCGATGCCGAGTTTGATGAATTCCGGAATAACGATTTCGTCGTTATTGAACGCCGGCATCCCGAAGCCGCAGCGAATGACCTGTACGCAGGCGTCAAGGAAGTCATTACTCATGCCGGCGTGGTAGCGCACGCTGAGGTTCGGCTGGGTGGAGCGCAGACGGCCGCAGGATTCGAGAATCGCATAGGAGAGCGGGTTCACCGCATCCTGCGCGTGGCCGTCGACCAGGTTCTGGCCGCCGATGGTCACGTTCTGGTACAGCGGGCTGCCCGCGGAGGCTTTCGAGTGCGAGCCGGAGCGGATTTTGTTCACTTCCAGCAGCTTCAGCCAGCAGCTGTGCAGCAGCTCAATCGCTTGTTCGCGCGCCAGCGATTGCTGCAGCTCGACGTCGCGACGGTAGTAGGGATAGAGGTACTGATCCATACGCCCGAAGGAAACCGAGTGGCCGTTGGATTCAATTTGCAAAATCAACTGGATGAAGTAGCACAGCTGCAGCGCCTGCCAGAACGTTTTTGGCGGTTCATGGGCGATGAGGTCGCAGTTTTCGGCGATGGCCAGCAGTTCGTCGCGGCGCGTTTCGCGTGTCTCGGCGGCAGCCATGGTACGGGCCAGTTCGGCAAAGCGTTGGCAGTGTGCGCTCACCGCTTCCAGCACGATATCAATGGCTTTCAGGAACTGCTCGCCGTGCAAATCTTCCAGCACCGTAAGGTTGATGCGTGAACGGCGCTCGGCCACTTTGGCGCGCATGCCGTCGAGCCCTTTTTCCAGCAGCAGCGGATAGTTGACCGCAAGGTGGGCGTCGCCGGAGGTCATATTGCCTTCCGCTTTAATAATGCCGGTGGCCAGCAGCGCTTTTTGTTCATCGGTAAACATCCCGTAGCAGCGATCCTGAACGGTCTGTCCACGCCACCACGGGCAGATCTCGTGCAGCACCCGCTTGTTCTCTTCGCTGACGGCGAAACCGGCCCCCGGACGATCGGCCAGATCATCGATCTCTTTTTCAATCCAGCTGACGGTATATTCCGGGAAGATCGGCGCGGCGCGGACTTCGCTTGCCTGGTTGCCGACGATCAGCTCGTCGTGTTTGATCCAGATAGTCCGCTCCGCCAGGTGATGGGCCAGCGCCAGCGCGCGACGTACCGGGATCGGCTTATCCAGATGCTGCTGATAAGCTGCGGTATAATGCTGCGCGCGCTCGGTGCATACCGGCGGCTTAACGATATGTACCAGCGCCATTTTATGCGCCTGAATGCGAGCGCTCAGCGTATCCAGTTTCAGGGTAGTCATGAGTTTATCCTCGTAAAGTAGCCGTTAAACCTTTGCTCTGAGCATAGTGCTGCGCGAAGGCGAGCAGCTCGGGTGCAGCAAGCGGTTTGTCCGGAGCGGTATAGGGCTGACTGAGTAACTGATATTTGTTCATTCCCAGCGTGTGGTACGGCAGGAAGTGAATCTCCTCGACCTTCAGACGGTCGGCGGCAAAATCGGTGATGGCGGTAATGGCGGCTTCATCGGCATTAAATCCCTGAATCAGCGGGACGCGGATGATGATTTTTTTGCCGGCCTGCGCAACGCGTTGCAGGTTATCCAGCACCCGGCGGGCGCTGCCATCCGTCCACTGGTTGAAAATCGCTTCGTTCACATGCTTAAGATCGGCGAGAAACAGATCTACCCACGGCAGCGAAGGCGCCACGTATTTCCACGGCACGTGCAGACAGGTTTCGACGGCGGTGTGAATACCGGCTTCATGACAGGCCTGAAACAGCTGCTGCGCCAGCTCAGGATTCATAAACGGCTCACCGCCTGAGAGGGTAACCCCGCCGCCGCTGCGCTCGTAGAACGGTTTATCGCGCAGTACCGTCGCCATAATCTCCTCCACGGGCTGCTCTTCGCCGCAGACGGTGAGTGCGGTGGTCGGGCAGCATTCGCGCAGCCGCGCATAGTGGTCATCGGTGAGCTTTTCACGATGGATAATCAGGCCATCCAGCTTGCGGGTTATCACCTCCGGCGCCGCCTGCTGACACAGATCGCAGCCGTCGAGACACAGCCGGGCGTCATACAGCAGATCCGCCGTGCGGGAGCGACTTTCCGGATTCTGACACCAGCGGCAACCCAGTGAGCAGCCTTTAAGGAATACGACGGTGCGAATCCCCGGGCCGTCGTGGGTTGAATAGCGCTGAATGTTGAAGATCATGTTGAGCCCTCTTTTTGCATATGAAGATTAAATTACTTTCGAATGAAGGTTGCCTTGATGCAAATCAACAAGCAGAACGGATACGCCCGGGGAGAGGAGGGAAAGGTGTAGCGGGTCACAGATTAGCCGGCGACGGTCGCCGCCGGTGGGGGGTTAGCGGCTGGCGCACACCTCGCACTGCGGATTACGCGGCAGCTTCATTTCACGAAACTGACAGGTCATCGCGTCGTACATGACGATTTTGCCTGCCGCCGGCGCGCCGTAGCGGCTGAGTACTTTAATCGCTTCCATCGCCTGTAACGCGCCGATGACACCCACCAGCGGCGCCATCACGCCCGCCTCCACGCAGGTGAGGGCGTTGTCGCCGAACAGACGGCTCAGACAGCGATAGCATGGCTCACCCTCCTGCCAGGTAAAAACGCTGATCTGGCCTTCCATGCGAATTGCCGCACCGGAAACCAGCGGCGTTTTATGCCGGAAACAGCCCGCGTTAAGCTGGTTGCGGATTGCGACGTTATCGGTGCAGTCGAGCACCAGATCGTGGGCGGCGATCTGCGCCCACAAGGCCTGCTCTTCCAGCAAAGCATTCAGCGTCGCGAGCTGCACGTGCGGGTTGATACGCGCCAGCGCGTCGCGCGCGGAGTCGACCTTCGGTTGGCCGAGGGTCGCATCGCTGTGCAGCGTCTGACGCTGCAGATTGGAGAGCGACACGGTGTCAAAATCCAGCAGCGTGAGCTGACCGACGCCCGCCGCCGCCAGATACTGCGCAGCCGCGCAGCCGAGCCCACCCAGGCCAACCACCAGCACCCGCGAGGCTTTCAGCTGCTCCTGACCATCAAAGTCGAAACCGCGCAGGATGATTTGCCGGTTGTAGCGCAGCATCTCCTCATCGCTGAGTTCAACCGCCATTACAGCCCCCCGAACAGATGGTTAAAGGGCTCGACTTCAACCCATTCACCCGCTTCAACGGCGCCGCGTTCACGTTCGAGGACGATAAAACAGTTGCCGAGACTGAACGAACTGAAGATGTGCGACCCCTGATGACCGGTCGATTCAACCACCAGCTCACCGTCCGGATTGCGTCGCAGCACGCCGCGCTGGAAGTCGAGACGGCCCGGTGATTTCTTCAGCCGCGTCGCGGCGCGAACGCGCAGGCGCATCGGCTGCGCCTGGCCGCCGTTGCCCCCCAGTTTTGCCAGCAGCGGCTGCACCAGCTGATAGAAGGTGAGGGTGGCGGAAACCGGATTACCCGGCAGGCCGCAGAACCAGCTGTTAGTCAGTTTTCCGAAGGCAAAAGGTTTGCCCGGCTTGATGGCCAGCTTCCAGAAGCCGATTTCGCCCAGCTCTTCGAGTATCTCTTTGGTGTAGTCCGCTTCCCCGACGGAGACGCCGCCGGAGCTGATGACCACGTCGGCCTGCCGGTCGGCCTCGATAAACGCCTCGCGCAGTCGATCCGGATCGTCAGGAATAATGCCAAGGTTAATCACCTCGCAGCCCAGTTGCTCAAGCATCAGGTGAACGGCGAGGCGGTTGGTATCGTAAATTTGCCCGTCGCCCAGCGGCTGGCCCGGCAGCTGCAGTTCATCCCCGGTCGAGAAGACCGCGACGCGCACTTTGCGCACCACTGCCACCTGGGCAATCCCCAGCGAGGCGAGCACCGGTAGTTCGGCGACGGTCAGCGGGGTGCCTGCCGGAAAGACGACGGCGCCATCGGCGATATCTTCCCCACGGCGGCGAATGTTCTGCCCGGCGTTGACCGGCGCGACGAAGCGGATGCCCTCTGCGGTCTGCTCGGTCTCTTCCTGCATCACTACCGCGTCGCAGCCTGGCGGAACTGGCGCTCCGGTCATGATGCGAATACAGCTTCCCGCAGGCCAGGCATCGTGGAACGGCTGTCCGGCGAACGCTTTACCCGCAACCGGCAGCGCCGCGCCGTCGGCGAGGTCGGCCAGACGTACGGCATAACCGTCCATCGCCGAGTTATCAAAACCCGGGACGTCCAGCGGTGAAATGAGATCATGGGCGGTTACGCGCGAAAAGGCCTGCAACAGCGGGACGGTTTCCACCGCGCTGAGCGGTGTAATTCGATTGAGCATCTGAGTCAGGGCTGTGTCGAGCGGCATCAGTCCGGCGGTAAAATCCATGAGGTTCTCCTGCGGGCAAAACATCGAAAACACCTATTATGACAGAAAAGCGCTGACGGCTATATGCCTCCACGGTACAGGGTTTACACCGCACTCCGCGCTTTCTATATTCAAAAATTGTATAGGACAGTCAGCACGATAATGATATTTATACATAAAATCATCCTGAATACATCGAAGCCGCAGGGCAATACACCTGGAAAAGAGCGGGTTATCCGTCGCCAGTCAGGAGCGGTTTGCAGGATGTATCAAGACACTTTATCGGTAAAGGATCGCTGAATGGGCAAGGCGGTGATAGCAATTCATGGCGGGGCGGGGGCGATTACGCGCTCTGCCCTGACGCCGGAACGTGAACGACAGTACGTGGCGGCGCTTTCGGCGATCGTCGATAGCGGGCAAAAAATGCTGGCGGCAGGCGCCAGCGCGCTGGATACGGTGACGGAAGCGGTGCGACTGCTCGAGGAGTGCCCGCTGTTTAACGCGGGGATCGGATCGGTCTTTACCCGCGATGCAACCCATGAACTGGATGCCTGCGTCATGGACGGCAACCGGCTGCAGGCCGGGGCGGTTGCCGGGGTCAAACATGTACGTAATCCGGTATTGGCCGCGCGCCTGGTGCTGGAACAAAGCCCACACGTGCTGCTGATCGGCGAGGGGGCCGAAGCGTTTGTCGTCTCCCATGGTATGGAACGGGTCGAGAACCATCTGTTTTCGACCACTGAACGTTTACTTCAGCTCCAACAGGCCCAGGCCGACAATGAGATTGTGCTCGATCATCGCGCCGCGCCGCTCGATGAGCGCCATAAGATGGGGACCGTCGGGGCGGTGGCGCTGGATTTGGCCGGTAATCTGGCGGCGGCGACCTCGACCGGCGGCATGACCAATAAGCTCCCCGGGCGCGTCGGCGACAGCCCGTTACCGGGGGCCGGCTGCTATGCCAATAACGCCAGCGTCGCGGTCTCCTGCACCGGAACCGGCGAAGTGTTTATGCGCACGCTCGCGGCCTACGATATTGCGGCGTTGATGGAGTATGGCAATCTCAGCCTGTATGAGGCCTGTGAGCGGGTGGTGATGGAAAAACTGCCGGCGCTCGGCGGCAGCGGCGGCCTGATCGCCATTGACAGAGAAGGCAACGTGGTTCTGCCGTTTAACAGCGAAGGCATGTATCGGGCCTGGTGTTACGCCGGGGATACGCCGACGATTGGTATTTATCGGGAATAAGGGGAAGCAGGTTGCCGCAGAGTCAAGAAATCGACGCCGATGATGTTCTGGTGGTACGCGATCTGAACGTGGCGTTTCGCCAGGAGCAGGAGACGTTTTCCGCGGTGCGGCAGCTGTCGTTTACCCTGCGACGGGGCGAAACGTTAGCCATCGTCGGTGAATCGGGTTCGGGAAAATCCGTGACCGCGCTGGCGCTGATGCGCCTGCTCGATCGGGCGGTAAGCGAGGTCAGCAGCGAAGCGCTGTGGCTGCGCCGCCGCAACCGTCAGGTGGTCTCCCTGAGTGAACAGTCAGCAGCGGGGATGCGCAGCGTACGCGGGGCGGACATGGCGATGATTTTCCAGGAGCCGATGACCTCGCTAAACCCGGTGTTTACTATCGGAGAGCAGATTGCCGAATCTATTCGTTTGCACCAGGGGCTGGGGCATGATGCGGCGCTGCGCGAAGCGAAGAAAATGCTCGATCAGGTCAGGATCCCCGAGGCGGAAACGATGCTTTCGCGCTATCCCCATCAGCTCTCCGGCGGGATGCGTCAGCGGGTAATGATCGCGATGGCGCTGTCCTGCCGTCCTGCGGTGCTGATTGCCGATGAGCCCACCACGGCGCTGGATGTGACGATTCAGGCTCAGATTCTTCAGCTCATTGCCGTGCTGCAAAAAGAGATGGCGATGGGGGTGATTTTTATTACTCACGATATGGGGGTGGTCGCCGATATCGCCGATCGGGTACTGGTGATGTACCGCGGAGAAGCGGTGGAAAGCGGCACGGTGGAGGAGATCTTCCGTGCGCCGCAGCATCCCTATACCCGGGCGCTGCTGGCCGCGGTTCCGCGGCTCGGGTCGATGCGCGGCAGCGATCTGCCGCGCCATTTTCCGTTACCAGAGCAAGCTGTCCCCGATGAGGAGGAACAGAAGACCGTCATCGCCGGTGAGCCGATTCTTAAAGTGCGTGACCTGGTGGCGCGCTTCCCGCTGCGCAGCGGCATTCTGAATCGCGTCACCCGTGAAGTCCATGCGGTGGAGAAGGTGAGCTTCGATCTGTGGCCAGGGGAGACGCTCTCTTTGGTCGGCGAATCCGGTTGCGGGAAGTCAACGACCGGCCGGGCCTTGCTCCGGCTGGTGGCGACGCAGGGCGGAACCATCGTTTTTAACGGCGAGCGGATTGATACGCTGGCAAACAGCAAACTCCAGGCGCTGCGCCGCGATATTCAGTTTATTTTCCAGGATCCGTTTGCGTCGCTCGACCCGCGACAAACCGTGGGCTATTCGATTATGGAGCCGCTGCGCGTACACGGCATGCCGGAGGGCGATGCCGCCCGCGCGCGCGTCGCCTGGCTGCTGGAGAGGGTCGGTTTGCAACCGGAGCATGCCTGGCGCTATCCGCACGAGTTTTCCGGCGGCCAGCGCCAGCGTATTTGTATCGCCCGCGCGCTGGCGCTCAATCCGAAAGTGGTGATTGCCGACGAGGCCGTGTCAGCGCTGGATGTTTCAATCCGCGCGCAGATTATTAATCTGCTGCTCGATTTACAGCGCGAAATGGGCATCGCATTCCTGTTTATTTCACACGATATGGCGGTGGTTGAACGCATCAGCCATCGCGTGGCGGTGATGTATCGTGGGCGAATTGTCGAGATAGGCCCGCGGCGCGCCGTGTTTGAAAACCCGCAGCACCCTTATACCCGCAAATTGATGGCCGCCGTACCGGTTGCCGACCCGACGCATCGTCATCCGCAGCGCGTACTGCTCTCTGACGAACTGCCGGGCAATATCTATAAGCGGGGCGCCGAGGTTAGCAGCATGCCGTTACAACAGGTGGGGCCGGGCCATTTTGTCGCCAGGGAACCCGTCGCCGACGTGCTGGGAAGATAACAACGACACCAACAATACAGCCTTTCAGGAGAACAACATGACACAACGTGTATTACGCAAAGGGTTGCTGGCGCTGGTCGTCACGTCAGCGCTGGCGGCAAGCCCGGCTTTTGCCGCGAAAGATGTGGTCGTGGCGGTCGGTTCTAACTTTACGACCCTCGACCCGTATGATGCCAATGACACCCTGTCCCAGGCCGTCGCCAAATCGTTCTATCAAGGGCTGTTTGGCCTGGATAAAGAGATGAAGCTGCAAAACGTGCTGGCGGAGAGCTATACCATTTCGCCGGACGGACTGGTTTACACCATCAAACTCCATTCCGGGGTGAAGTTCCAGGACGGCAGCGACTTTAACGCCGAGGCGGTGAAGGTCAACCTCGACCGCGCCAGCAATCCTGATAATCATCTCAAGCGCTACAACCTGTATAAAAATATCGCCAGTACCGAAGCGCTCGATCCGACGACGGTCAAAATTACTCTGAAGCAGCCGTTCTCCGCGTTCATCAATATCCTGGCCCACCCGGCCACGGCGATGATCTCTCCGGCGGCGCTGAAAAAGTACGGCAAAGAGATTGGCTTCCATCCTGTGGGAACCGGGCCGTATAAGCTGGACACCTGGAATCAAACCGATTTCGTGAAGGTGACGAAGTTTGCCGGTTACTGGCAGCCGGGTCTACCGAAGCTGGACTCGATCACCTGGCGTCCGGTGGTGGATAACAACACTCGTGCGGCGATGCTGCAAACCGGAGAAGCGCAGTTCGCTTTCCCCATCCCGTATGAGCAGGCGCCGCTGCTGGAGAAAAACAGCAAGCTGGAGCTGGTGGCCAGCCCGTCTATCATGCAGCGTTACATCAGCATGAACGTGACGCAAAAACCGTTCGATAACCCGAAAGTACGTGAAGCGATCAACTACGCGATCAACCGCCAGGCGCTGGTCAAAGTGGCGTTCGCTGGCTATGCGACACCGGCCACCGGCGTCGTACCGCCGTCTATTGCCTATGCCGAAAGCTTTAAACCGTGGCCGTATGACCCGGCGAAAGCCCGCGAGCTGCTGAAAGAGGCCGGTTTCCCTAACGGTTTCAGCACCACGCTGTGGTCGTCGCATAACCACAGTACCGCGCAGAAAGTGCTGCAGTTCACCCAGCAGCAGCTGGCGCAGGTGGGGATTAAGGCCCAGCTGACGGCCATGGATGCCGGGCAGCGTGCGGCGGAAGTCGAGGGTAAAGGACAGAAAGAGAGCGGGGTGCGGATGTTCTACACCGGCTGGTCGGCTTCAACCGGCGAAGCTGACTGGGCGCTGTCACCGCTGTTTGCTTCGCAAAACTGGCCGCCGACCCTGTTCAACACCGCGTTTTATGGTAATCCGCAGGTGGATAAAGATCTGACGGATGCGCTGAAAACCACCGACGTGAAGGAAAAAACGCGGCTCTATAAAGAGGCGCAGGAGACTATCTGGAAAGAGTCCCCGTGGGTGCCGCTGGTGGTGGAAAAACTGGTCTCGGCGCACAGCAAAAATCTGACCGGTTTCTATATCCAGCCGGATACCGGGTTCAGCTTCGACCAGGCGGATTTAACCCAGTGATGGAGGATACTCTGCTCCTCTCCCGCAGCGGGAGAGGAAGATGGCGCGAGCGGCTCCGCTTTTCATTCGCGCCTCCGGGCGAGGGGGGACGATGCTCAATTATGTGATTAAGCGTCTGCTGGGGCTGATTCCCACGCTGCTGATTGTGGCCGTGCTGGTGTTCCTGTTCGTGCATATGTTGCCTGGCGATCCGGCGCGGCTGATTGCCGGGCCAGAGGCCGATGCGCAGGTGGTGGCGATGGTGCGCCAGCAACTGGGGCTCGACCAGCCGCTGCATGTGCAGTTCTGGCACTATATCACCAGCGTATTGCAGGGCGATTTCGGCACCTCGATGGCGTCGCGCCGTCCGGTCAGCAGCGAAATAGCCAGCCGCTTTATGCCGACGTTGTGGCTGACCCTCGCCAGCATGAGCTGGGCGGTGATCTTCGGCATGGCGGCGGGCATTGTGGCGGCCGTGTGGCGCAATCGCTGGCCTGACCGCCTGGGGATGGCGCTGGCGGTGACCGGTATTTCGTTTCCGGCTTTCGCGCTCGGTATGCTGCTGATGCAGGTCTTCTCGGTGGAACTGGGCTGGCTGCCGACGGTGGGTGCCGACAGCTGGCGGCACTATATTTTGCCCTCCCTGACGCTGGGGGCCGCCGTTGCCGCGGTGATGGCTCGTTTTACCCGCGCCTCATTTGTTGATGTTCTGCACGAAGATTATATGCGCACGGCGCGCGCCAAAGGGGTCAGTGAGACCCGGGTGGTGCTGAAACACGGTCTGCGCAACGCCATGATCCCGGTGGTGACCATGATGGGACTGCAGTTCGGTTTTTTGCTCGGTGGGTCGATCGTGGTCGAGAAGGTCTTTAACTGGCCAGGTCTTGGACGGCTGCTGGTGGATTCGGTGGAGATGCGCGACTATCCGGTTATTCAGGCGGAAGTCCTCCTCTTTTCGCTGGAATTTATTCTTATCAATTTAGTGGTGGATGTTCTGTACGCCGCCATTAACCCGGCTATCAGGTACAAGTAAGGTGCGATTGCTCAACTGGAGAAGAGAGGCGGTTATTAACGCCATGCCGGGAGTTAAGCCCGGACAAATACGCACGCCGTGGCGTGAGTTCTGGCGGCGATTTCGTCGTCAGCCGGTGGCGATGGGCGCCGGTGTATTTGTCCTGCTGCTGATTGCAGTTGCTCTCGCGGCACCGTGGATAGCGCCGTTCGATGCGGAAAACTATTTTGATTATGACCGGCTCAACGACGGCCCGTCGATGATGCACTGGTTTGGGGTGGATTCGCTCGGGCGCGATATTTTTAGCCGGGTGTTGGTGGGAGCGCAGATTTCGCTGGCCGCCGGCGTGCTGGCGGTGCTGATCGGCGCGGCGATCGGTACCGTGCTCGGTCTGCTGGCCGGGTATTATGAAGGCTGGTGGGATCGCATCATTATGCGCATCTGCGATGTGCTGTTCGCCTTCCCGGGGATCCTGCTGGCGATTGCCGTGGTGGCGGTGATGGGCAGCGGCATGTCGAATGTGATCATTGCGGTGGCGATCTTTTCGATCCCGGCGTTTGCCCGCCTGGTGCGCGGTAACACCCTGGTGCTCAAGCAGCAGACCTTTATTGAATCGGCGCGCAGCATCGGCGCCAGCGATATGACGATCCTGTTCAGTCATATTTTGCCCGGTACGGTATCGTCGATCGTGGTCTATTTCACCATGCGTATCGGGGTGTCGATTATCTCCGCCGCCAGTCTCTCTTTCCTGGGGCTCGGGGCGCAGCCGCCGACTCCGGAATGGGGAGCAATGCTCAATGAAGCGCGGGCGGATATGGTGATGGCCCCGCACGTGGCGCTGTTCCCGGCGATTGCGATTTTCCTGACGGTGCTGGCGTTTAACCTGCTGGGAGACGGTCTGCGTGATGCGCTGGATCCGAAGCTAAAGGGATAACGTGCTATTCCCCGGTGGCGCTGTCGCTTACCGGGGCTACGGATTAGTGCGGTTTTGTCGCCCGGACTGGTGCGTTAGCGCCGCCGTCCGGGATACGATCAGAGGGTGGAATTAAACCCGGCTGCCCCACAGATCGTATTCGTCGGCGTGTTCGACTTTCACACGGACTACGTCGCCAGGTTTGACCTTCGTTTCGCCGTTCAGGTAGACCGCACCGTCGATTTCCGGAGCATCGGCCATACTGCGGCCAATGGCGCCTTCTTCGTCCACTTCATCGATCAGCACCGTGATCTCGCGGCCGACCTTCTCCTGCAGGCGTTCGGCGGAGATCTGCTGCTGCAGCTGCATAAAGCGGTTCCAGCGCTCTTCTTTCACCTCTTCAGGCACCTGATCCGCCAGCTCGTTAGCGGTCGCCCCTTCGACCGGGCTGTACTTAAAGCAGCCAACGCGGTCAAGGCGAGCCTCTTTCAGGAAGTCGAGCAGCATCTGGAAATCTTCTTCCGTTTCGCCCGGGAAGCCAACGATAAAGGTTGAACGCAGGGTCAGGTCAGGGCAGATTTCACGCCACTGCTTAATGCGCGCCAGCTGACGGTCGGCAGAACCCGGGCGTTTCATCAGTTTCAGAATGCGCGGGCTGGCATGCTGCAGCGGGATATCCAGATACGGCAGAATTTTACCTTCCGCCATCAGTGGAATGACGTCATCGACGTGCGGGTACGGGTAGACGTAGTGCAGACGGACCCAGATACCCAGTTTAGCCAGCTCTTCGCACAGGCTGACCATGCTGGTTTTAACCGGCGCGCCGTCGTGGAAGCCGGTACGGTGCTTCACATCGACACCGTAGGCGGAGGTATCCTGAGAGATGACCAGCAGCTCTTTGACGCCGGCATCGGCCAGGCGTTTGGCCTCGGACAGCACTTCACCAATTGGACGGCTGACGAGATCGCCACGCATCGACGGGATAATGCAGAAGGTGCAGCGATGGTTACAGCCTTCGGAAATTTTCAGGTAGGCGTAATGACGCGGCGTGAGCTTCACGCCCTGTTCCGGCACCAGGCTCAGGAACGGGTTGTGTTTAGGCTTCGGCGTATAGTGGTGGACATGCTGCAGAACCTGTTCATAGCTGTGCGGCCCGGTTATCTCCAGTACTTTCGGATGCACTTCGCGAATCTGGTCTTCTTTCGCGCCCAGGCAGCCGGTCACAATTACTTTGCCATTTTCTTTTAACGCTTCGCCAATGGCTTCCAGAGACTCCTGAACGGCGCTGTCGATAAAGCCGCAGGTGTTGACGATAACCATATCGGCATTGTCGTAGGTGGGGACCACGTCATAACCTTCGGTACGCAGTTCGGTCAGGATGCGTTCTGAGTCCACGAGGTTTTTCGGGCACCCTAATGATATAAATCCAATCTTAGACATTTTTTTGTACAATCAGTTGCTCACAATGCCGGGGATTATATAGATGCCGCAACTTTATAGCTATATCAGGTGGTCAAGTGATCGCCAGGATAAAGGTACAACTAGAAACAGGCAGGTAGCGGCAGCGAAAGCCTATGCCGAGGAAGCTGGCCTTGAAATGGTTGAAATTTTAGAGCCTGGCGTAAGTGCTTTTCGCGGAAAGAACAGGGCGGGGAAGTTGGGCGACTTCATAGACGCCGTTAAAAACAATGCTATACCTTCTGACTCCTGGCTTTACTGCGAGAACCTTGACCGCCTTTCACGTGATCAGGTAGATGAAGCACTGCGTTTATTCCTTGAGTTGATAGGTTTAGGGTTAACGATTGTCACAGGAATGGATCGGAAGGTTTATAACAGTAAATCCATCAAGCAAAACCCTATTGATCTGATGATTTCTATTCTGATGTTCATCCGTGGCAATGAAGAGTCAGAAACGAAATCTAACAGGACTGTAGGCAATGTTGTTGCTTTGGTCGAACGTCATAAAGAAGGATTGCCAGTAAACATTAAGTCCGTTGGCCGCCATCCGTTTTGGATAGATGATTCTGGTTCGCAATATGAAGCTGTCAAAAAACATCCTGTTTACTGGAGCATCGCACGTGAAGCTATAGAAATGTTTTTGGCAGGTGATGGCATATACACAGTAAAGCGACATCTAGATGATAAGTATCCAAATGGTTTGAAGGGTAAGGAGTGGGATTATCAGGTATTAAAGAAAATGCGTGATAACCATGCCTTGATTGGGGAAAGAACTATCAATGTCGCTGGTGCAACTTACAAATTGGATAACTACTACCCGTGGTTATGTAAAGATGAAGCAGAGTTTTTAACCCTGGCTGAACGTAAGCAGCAAAACAACTACAAGGCTAAGAAAGACAAAACAGAAGAAATCAAGTTGTTGTCAGGGCTACAGGTGTTGCGGTGTAGTAAGTGTGGTGGGACTATGCATTCATTTATGAATCATGGTAGTGCTCGCTACATTTGTACGAATGGGGTTCACTTACAAAAAAACTGTTCTGGCTGGTCTATATCAGCACAATTGGTTGAACACTGTACCATGATTTCACTACTGATAGGTTACATGGACAAGAGTCGCAAGGATGGTATTGACACTACTGCTATAGAAGAAGAAATCAGTAGAAAAGCAACATTGATAACTGATCTGGAATCACGCATATCAAACATGGCGAAAGCAATAGCTATTGCTCCTGAGGTAAGTGAGTTAGCAGTTCAACTAAATGCGTTTGATTTAGAACGTAAAAAGGCTGTTCTGGAAGTTGATAAATTGAAAGAACGCTTACATTCATTGAAAGGTAAAGGATCTTTAGAAGTAGATATTACTGATTTCCTGATGCTTATTCAGTGGTCGGTGTTTACAAATATGGAGGATGCTGACAGAAACAAAATAAGGAAAATTATTAGCTCGATTATCGAAAGTATTATTATTGACAAGACGGATGGATGTATAACTATAAAGATAAAGTGTCATAATAAAGATGAATGGCTAGTGTTTGGTGGAGTCAACAGAAAACCTTTTTGGGCTTTTACTATCGAGTATTCCACTAATGATTCAAAAGACATTGAAGGTGAAGACTCTTCAAATTTTGTTAGTAATCCGCTATTTCAGAAGGCAGTAGAGCAACTGGATAGTATCAAACAGAGTTATCTAAATCTTTTCGAGACTGCCAACACTATGTTAGGAGTCGTTGGTTATAGTGATATTCGAGGGGCATCATTCTGGCCTAATACTGGACAGTATGAACGTGCGAATGTTGAGTATGAGGGGATAACTTATAGCATTGCGATGAATGGTCGAGTTTCGAAGGCAATAACCACAGCATTGGAAGCGACAGGATTGTCGCGTAAAGCCTTCATAGAGCGTTATAAGGTATGAAGCCAAAGAGCTTGTAGTGTTGCAGGCTCATCAAAGGATGCTTTTTTAAGTCGGCAATGGCCGCATCAAAACTGAGAACTCTCGAAATTTTTAATAAATGTACTACTAAGAAAGTACAAAGATACTAGTGAAACCATCGAAGAATGTATCAGTTAGAAAGTACAAAGATAGTGCCTAAATGATATGTGATTTTTTGACTTGAATAGTAATGAGATTGTCAAGAAAAAGTTGCAACTATTTCTTGATTGGGGCAATTTTGCCCGTTAACATATAGCCAATCGAACATAAACAGCAGCCGCAGGAGGTTAATCATGAGATGACTTTTAATTTAGAGGAGTAACGAAATGTCAAAGAAAAACAGTAAGATACCTTCCGTGATTGTCAATGAAATCAATCATCTATTCAATGATTTAGCTGCTTTTGGCGTTATAGTTCAACGTAAGCAAAGTAGTACAAAAGCCTACATCCAGGTTTTGGATGAATATCAGGGGAATGAGAGGATTCACACCATTTACCTAAAGGACGATAAAATACGTTATCGTGGCCTAAATTTAGAAAGCGGCAATATAACAGAAGTCGATATAGAAGATAACGAAGTAAAATTTGCGATGTATTCAACATTAATTATGAAACTTCCTGTAGCTTTTGAGGCGATGAAGCAGCTTCTTTCACTTGTTGATAAGCATGATCTTGTAGTTGTCGCAACTCCTAAATACTAATAACTAAAACGACGAAAGGCCAGACACTGGAATGGCTGACCTTTCTAAATTAATCAATATGGAGCGTGTACAAATGATTAATTCCACACCTATTTATAATAAATTTAAGTACGTATCTGCTGAGTGTGGTTCAGGTAAAACATATCAATTATGTGAGAATATCAATAAAGTACTTAAGACGAAAGGCATTACTGAAAAGTTTATTATCGTACAAAATACACAGAAACTCGCTACAAAAACAGCTAAAAAACTTAACAACTGCAAATTACTGATTAGCGATTTAATGCCTAGGAGTAAAAATGTCATTAATACAGTACTGGAATTTTTAAAATCACCTACCGAGCGAGTGCTAATAATTAGCGACAAAACTTTTTTTAGAATTCCCATTGAGTTACTACAGGGGTGGCAAATATGGCTTGATGATGTGACTAATTTCCATTCATTCAAAAACGTTAATGATGATAATCAGAGAATCAAAGATATGATTTATCATGAACTGATGCAGGAGCATGAGATTGTCGACGAGGAAAAGGAACGATATTTAACAGCTAAAAAGAAAGCAGTAAAAGGGGATTTAATGAACAAAATCGCCCAAGAGCTTTCTGTTATAGCTGAGAATGATATTTTCATCATGAACAACGATTACTTTGTCGATCCAGAGAAAGTGCAATTGAGCATTCTTGGATGGAAAGATCTCAGTAAGTATCTCGGATTACCTGTTACTTTCATGGGGGCGAACTTCGAGAATTCATTGATTTATAAGGCAAATCAAGGGATGTTTGAAGAAATCAGTCTGGATAATCTGCGACAACGAAAAGTACCTTTAACTGAACGCCTCAAAGTATACTATTTCTCAGAAAATATCAAGTTATCAAAGACATGGAAGGAAAGGAATCCCGACCAACTCCAGCGTGTTTATGATTACCTCTCTGAAGTACTCGACGGTCAGAAGTACTACTGGACGAACAACAATACCGATAAACAGAAGCTGCATGAGGCTTACAGAATCAGCCCTGATGCGAGGGGGCATAACGACTACAAAGATCGACATACATGCGTCTGGTTAGCCTGTATGCGTTCTGACGACACAGAAGCGAAGCTGTGTGAGTTGCTATTAAAGATTACAGGTGAAGATATCCATCAGGCTAGAGAATACGAGAGCCTTCATCAGTTCGCTTTGAGAGGGATATCACGTGATTTCGACAATGATGCAACACAGATTGTCTATGTGTTCGATAAATGGCAGGCTGAATCATTGAGTACAAATATTGAACATATTCCTGAAGTACTAGAAAACGTTGAACCAGGTGTACCGGGAAGGCCAAAGGGAGCCACAAACGCTAAGAGATTGCCTGCATTGAGTGATACAAAATCAAAGCGTTTCAGTCGCTGGAAAAAGGATAATCCGAGGCTTGAGTTAGAGGCATTCAAAGCGTTTCTTGCAAGTACTGTCAACTCGGATCTCAGTCCTGACGATATTACGGCTATGTGGGGCAGATACCAGAAAGCAGTACAAAAAAGAGACACAAACTCAGTCCGATACACCGACATACAAAGCAACAGTATGTCCAAAAATAATCCCTTATAATATATACTTAAGGGAAAAACGGACAACAATCAAAGAGCGAAAGCGAATTAACTATCTGAAAGCAGGAGCGGCGAAGCAAGCGAACTGTTTCGGATAGTTAGTGAGAGTACTCACGCAGTGAGTACTTGATGGCAATCCCATTGTTTATATAGATAAAATGATTAAACAGCACCCGCTTTGCGTGTACTGTTCGCTGGATTCGGTTCTACTACTGCGTTCCCTTCGGTCACTGGCAGAGCGAACCTAATCGCGTTTTTTGTTCTGTCAGTAAGTACATAATTTGCTGTTATTTCAGTACTTATTATACAAAAATTCATTTTGTACTTCGTGGGGTATCTGCTGTTTCAGTTGCTGGAAAAAGCCCTGTCAGTACTGCTCAGAGCGAAGCGAACCCGATCCGATTAATCCCCCTCCATGATGGTGTTTCGGACAAAACGCACAGAAAGCCCCGGAACGAAATTTTAACTAAATGCAGATACTCCCAATCCATAAGCAATCAAACAGCCTTAGCGGCTTTCTGAGGGCGTTTAAATGTCAAGCCCAAGTACTTCAGATGCTTTCGAAGTACTGACCAACGTCTGATCGTTTTTACCTATTGATTTGCCTGCGATTAATAGATTTTGATAGTTTTTATCGATCGAAAACTGATTTATTGATCGTTTTTATCGATCGATTTGTTGTGAAGTGATATTCTGATTACCTTTGATACACAACCTTTGAGGGATTTTATGGCCGGGCTTGTTGTTTTCATCATTTGTGTGATCCTTGCAGTACTTACTTTCAGGAAAGTTTCAAACTATTCCAGAAATAAAGGTCGGGGAAAGTTCCGTACTTTAACTACGTCGTTAGGTATGAGTTTTATTGTCTTTGTCGTTTCGATAGGCATCGGTTCTGGGGTTGTTTCACAAGATAAAAGTACTGATGCGAAGGCTTCAACGTCTGCCAGTACTGAAAAGGCCAAAACCAGTGTTTATAAATGTGATAAGTTCGATGCAATAACACAAACTCGACAAGGAACCAAACGCGATTCTGGTTACTATTCAGATAAAGGAATTTCAATTTATTATACTATCTCCGATAAAGAACTAATCAGTCGAATGCCAATCCCCGGCGATAAAGATAGTGTGTATACTGCTAAATTCAACAAGATTGCAGCAGATGGTTCAAGGAAGTACGGAAATTCGTCAAGTAATTATTTTGTATCTGTACTTAATGATAATACTATAAAAGTAATTGATGTTGAATTTAACCATAATGCAACCATTACACAAATTTGTTCTAAACAATGATTATATTCAAGGGGAAGAACAGATGAAAAGAGCATTATCAGTACTGTTGTCGATAGTTCCATTAACCACAATTGCGGCTGCTATTCCTGACGGTAAAACTGAAAAACCGTTCGTAATTGATGGGGAAGTTATTTGTTTGAAAGAAATTCAGAAGCAAATCACCCCTTATCTCAAATCTTTTGAAGAAGAAAGCGGGGTTAAGTACAAGTACAATGTTAAATCTGGTTTATTGTATAAGGATACTGTAGGACTTCGACTACAGATCAACCGTGTGGATTCTGGGCTAGATGTGCGTATAGCAGAGCTGGACTACTACTGGCTGCATGAACGTGGAAGCATATGCCAACCAGTGTACATGGTACTTGATCGTTCTCAATAACTGCCTGTACAGGTATAAGGTCGCATCCGCGACCTTATACACTAGAAATACGACTGTGCCAAAGGTACTTGTCTTTAGAGTAAGAAATATTCCATACTCTGACAAAACATTTTTTAAGGATAAAAGTGAAGGGATTGTTTACTGAGATAAAAGCGAATGCTGTTTTTTTCTCTATGATTTAAATATTGAAAAGTCTAGGCATAAAAAATTGATTGTCGTTTTTTTCGAAAAGCATAACAATTTTTTTCACGAAGTATGTATTTTTCGTAATATAATTAATAACGTAGGGGAAGAATGTTTTTGCTTGATACTATATTGTGATTGGTGTTTTGAATTATGCATGATTTTGGATGTAAAACAGCCCATGCTTATAAGAATAAACATGGGCAAAATATTAACTAATATCTCATTAAAAACATGTTATGCTGCTCTCCAGGATATTTAGGAGTTAATAAGACATCATCTGCATCACCTTCATATTTGTATTCAGTTGATGAAAAAATAAACTGGAAGTTGTATCTCTTAGAAAGAGTTTTCAAATTCATGATAAAATTGTCGATGTCTTCATAATGTATTTCATGTTGCTTTGGTGTATCAAATATCGCAAACATGAAGGACTTACAATCCAGTTCAAGCATACTTTCTATCAATGCTGTTCTATATGCAAGTATAGCTCTAACTTTAGTACTTCCTTTTAATTGTTCCAATGTTTCATAGCCCATGATAGGGCTGAAGTCATTTTCAAATGTAACATTGAAATCAATATTTGGAGTTTTTAAAACCTTCAACCAGTTGATGAATTTATCTCTAAGAGTCGTTTTTATTTTTGCCAGTCTCGGTATTGATTGCCTATTTTTCTCGAGTCCAGCTAATTCATCTAAAGCATATTCACGCTTATTAAGCATTTCAATATATTTGTCTTCTAATATTGTTATTTTATTTAACTCATTTTTTTCTAATTGCAACTTAAATAGCATGGATGATATTTCGGAAATCGCATCAATTACTGATGATATGTCTTCCTCTTCAATGATGTTATTTCTCATAGTACTAAGATCTTCAATGGTCTTACTGGTGTATATGATTTCTTGTTCTATCTTGTCATGGCGATCACTATCTAAATTTAAACTTCTTTCAATGTCTTTAATTTGATCTTTTAGATATAACAGATGTTTTGCGTAGCTTTCAGAGCTGCGGGAGAACATTTTGCAATCAAGAGATGGGCAAATTTCCTCGAAAGAACGGAATATTCTCTTGGCTTCTTCATTAAGGTTTAGAGTTTCTATTTCAGTATTGATCTCCTTCATTATCTGTAACAATGAAGACTCTCTCCTTTCCATGAAGTTTAGTTTGGATTTCAGATCATTTAAATTTTCTTTTTGTTTTTTTATTACCGCCTCTATGCTAAACAGAGAATCATTTTTTAATGATTTACTATTTTTTAATTCAGAAAGTTCATTTTTTAAATTATCAATAGAGCTATCAATTGCCTCAATATTTTTATCTTTGTGAGTTTCTTTAGCTATTTCAATATTTCTCCTTTGTACTGCTAATGAGTTATCAAGATATTTTATCTCTTCTGTAATATTAATTGTTTTCTTTTTAGCGTCAAAAGAGTGTTTTTCAGGCAACGAAAATACGATTCTGAGCATTTCAGAAAATTGATCTCTTATGAAGTTACCTGGTGAATAATAAAATTTTGAGTAACCTAAATCTTGATCAAGATAGAATATAGGAAGAATAGTCGATAAATAGGGGTAAGACTGTTTATTCTGCGTTGTAAGAAGCGATGGATAACTGAGTGATAACAATTCAAAGATATGTTTTGAATAATCAGCTTGGTTGTAAAATCTTAATGTCTCTTCATTTTGTTCTAAGGTTAAAATGAAGTCGGTATTTTCAAAGTCCCTTGTAGCACGAAAAGTATTATTAGCTATAGTGAACGTAAGAGTGGCAGATTTACATAGTTTATAAATATCATCCCTAAATTTGCACGGGTATCCTAGGCAATAAGAGATTGATTGTAATAATGGTGTTTTTCCACACCCATTGGGGCCATAAAATTCAGTTATGTTTGTCCCAAAGATTAGCTCTTCGGATTCAAGGCCGACTATATCTCTACCTTTAATTTTTATACTTATCAGCTTCATAATAATTCACCGTCCAATTTTGAATCAACACAGTAATTTCTATATGACCTTTCTATTAATGCGAGATTATAAGATAAATCGCTTTCATATAAAAATGCTTTATCGATAACTTTCTTCCCTAACTTGGTAATATTTAACTTTTTACTACTCTCATCTAATATAACTAGTTGTACAGATTCAAGAAATTGTAATGCAGTAACTGTACGTATTCTAAGATTAGCTGACCAACCTAATAGTTGTGATGATCCTTTAAACCCCAGCATCACATCTTCTAAAAGAATACCTATTAAGCTACCGACTTCGCTAGCACGAGGTTTAACACGATTTTTAGATAAAAGAAGTATAATCAGAGCTATTAAAGGCAATTGAAATAGAGCTTCATTGTTTAGTCCTGTGCTCTCTTGCTTATCAATGTATTTTATATCAATTCTAATCTCTTTATGGGATATAGTGTCAAAAAATTCATCATAGTTCATTTTGAACGCTCTACTAATCTGGAAAAAAGACTTCCTATTAAAGTCTCTTTATCTAAAGAATGAAGTAAGTTATGCTTATGTAATGAATCATATAATTCATCTATGAATGTTCTCAAGTTTGAAATAAATAAACTTCCATGCATGAAGGTTAGTTTATCCAAAGTTGAATTAATTTCTCTTTCAAGTGTGATGTAATCTAATTCAGATATAATGTGTCTGTTATTCCTTAGCCACTGATCCCATTTGATCTTACATCTGGTAAAAAAATCCACTTCGATGTCGCTAGCTCCTGCTTTTCTCAGTAATCGTTCAATTACTGATGCTGATTTTAAAGCATGTTCATCACCATTCTCTAAGAAATCATAATAAGCACGTTTAGAGATGCTTAAAACTTCTAGAAGGTCATTAATATCAACTCCTGCGAGTTTTTCTATATTTTCTTTTGAACAGTCATTGATTTTTACACTAGACTTAGAATTTACAAGAGCTAAGAGGGAAAAAAGTATTTCTTTAGCTTCACTATGCGATAGCTCTATTTCGCTAAATTTAAAAATCTTCTCTTTTGCAAGTATCTCAAATGTTTCATGTTTGCTCTTTATATATTCTACATCAGTTTCGAATCTTAATTTCTTAAGCTTGAGTTTTATTGCGTCAATTCCTAACTCTTTTTGTTTATTCTGAATTGAGATAAAGCAGTTATTAAATGAGTCAATAATTAGCTTGCAATGTGTGTTTGAAAAAGTTTCAGATGATATGTCATTAATAATGTTCTCTATATCTTCGTCAACATGCGTATTTGTAAGGAAAACAACCTCTTTGCAGGAATCTTCAAAATTAGTCGTGTGCTGCAATAATTTCCCAACAAAACTATCTCTGATCATTTCATTGGTTTGAGGGTTTTTTACACTTTTCCTTTTTAAGATTCCAAAAACATCTCGAAGTTTCCATATTTCACGAAGCTTCTCCTTGGTTTTGACTTGCACAAATGTGTAATGAATATCATTAGCGACAACTTTTTCAATCACAAAATCATCGTGAAATTCGCAAAAAACACGTTTAACGTCTTTGCCCTCTAAGATTGACAAACATGCGATACTCGCCGCTCTAATCTGAGCATTATACCGTTCTAAGGTATCTCTTCCTGCTTGTTCTCTTGGTTTTACTTCATGTAACTCGGCCATAACATTCCACATTGTCTTAAAGAAACATAGAGATAATGTAAATGCAGTCACCTTTTTTGAAAACAAGAAAGGCTTTAAAAGTGAACATTTGTATCATAACTAAGCACTGTTTTTTTATCCAGTATTTTGTTGGCTTTTTGACTTAAAAGCGAGGAGTCGTGCTGAGCAACATCCCAACACTCCTTAGTCAGTATGGCTATAGAGCTCTTCAAGAGGAAAGTTAAGCAGGATAGTAATGGCTGGATTCATTTAATCTCAATAAGGTAGTCCCTAGCGATACCCTGTTTCATTGCCTCGGTTAGTATCATTTACCCGTTGTTTGTACTTAAAAGATACTGTATCATTGAGTTAATTCAAATGATACTTAAAGGTAGTGAGGGCAGGAAAATGATTTTTGGTTACGCGAGAGTCTCGACAAAGGATCAAAATCTTGAGCGTCAGTTGGCAGCACTGGAACCTGTTTGCGATAAAATCATTTCTGAGAAAGAATCAGCTAAGTCCACCAGCGAAAGACCTGAACTATTGAATCTGCTTTCACACCTCCGTGAAGGTGATGTTCTCATTACTCATTCAATTGATCGCCTTGCTCGTAATACTCGTGATTTACTTGAAATGATCGATAACCTCGTTGAACGTGGGATCACTGTTAAGTTTCTTGCAAACTCAATGAGCTTCAACAACTCCCCACAATCCCGCCTAATCCTAACAATGATGGGAGCCGTTGCAGAATTTGAGCGAAGCATGATCGCATCACGCCGCAACGAAGGGATTGCTCTTGCCAAAGAAGCCCGGAAGTACAAGGGCAAGCAAAAGAACAAGGAACTTCATAGCAAAATTATCGATATGTTACAGGCTGGGAAAAACACTCCCGACGAGATCGCGAAGTTGTGTGATTGCGGTCGGGCTACAGTGTTCCGCGTGAAGAAAGAAATGCTTGCCAGTACTGTCAGTATAGGAGACTGATATAGCGGAAGAGAGGTTAAAACACATACTTTCCGACCGGAACTCGTTGAATCCTTTCGATATCAATATGTTGTTTTATAGCGAGTTTTAAATTAAAACAGAATTATACTCATGGCAATATTAAGAAATTTAAGAAAATGACAAAAAAATTACTATTCCATCTGAAAGAAGTTTGTATCCTAATCCTGTTATTCATTTCACGAATGATAATGATATCCTATTGAATATTATTAAAAAAGAGTTTTTACTTAAGAACTACTCCGTGGATGCAATTGGTGCTTTTTTCACTTCCGAAATGCTATCATGGGATTTAATCATTAATGCAGGATGTACAGGACGTTGCATTGAACTTTGTGCGGGAATTGGGCTGCTATCATTCGAACAGTACCAAATTACGACCAGAACAAATTACATGTGTAGAACTGAATCCCGAATACGTCATGATTGTGTAAGGGGTACTTCCAGACACTGAATGGATCTTTGGTGATGCTCTCCAATACTCCACCAATGAACGATACGATGTCGTCTATGCACATACCACCATTCGGTAATATCAATACCTCAGAGGCCATTACAGGTCGTTATAGGGTAGGGAATTTGAGTATAAGGTGATTGAACATGCAAGTACCATTGGGCCAATTACTACAAGTTCTATTGATTATGGCTGATGGAAACTTAAAAAGCCCCAACTGGGGCTTTTTAATTAACCTATATAATGAACTCTATGATACTACAAGTAAATTTCATGCCATAAGTTTTCAAAATCACCTTCAGCATCAAAAGAAGATGGCAGAACTTTTTTGAGTCGCATATCGATCCAATTTAAATAGATCTCACGCTCAGGTGGTTCACCATATTCAATATGTTCATCTGAGTTAGATATTATCGCTGTACCAATTGCATGTACTGGCGTTTGGAAAGAATCGAATAATGTTTGAAGTTTTTCTATTTGCAATCTCTCCATATTATACATATCAACTTCACGCTCTTTAACATCCATAGTGTAATGAAGAGAATCATCAATTTCCATTATTGTGAAAAAGTGTGGAATGTCAATTTCACCTAACCTTCCATATGTAGTATTAGATAGATCTATTTCCCATAATTGCAAGGTTGCAGTTTCTAAAATCCCACGAGGGGTACTATATGTACCTAAAACAAATTTAGATGTTCTTTGAGTCACACGAATAGAACGGAAATTGCGTAGAGATAATGATCCCATATATTCAAGATCTGCGAATTCATGTTTGAATTGTCTTGCTATATTGAAATCGTTTTTTAATATAACAATGTTTTCATAATGGAATGCGGCACGCTTAGACCAGTTATAGCTACCAGTTATAACTGTAGCGTCATCTATAATGCAAAACTTATGGTGCATAAAAAAACGTGAAATTGGATTCTTAATTACTATAATATGCTCTAAAAACTCTTCCGATAATTCATTTAAATGCCTGTTATTGAAGATATCATCATTACATAAAATTTTAACGCTAACACCACTACGACTTTTTTGGAGGAGTAAATCCTCAAATGACTTTAAGTTAATCCATGCTACACAGATCCTTATACTTTCCTTGGCTGAGTGTAACTCTTTTCTAATTTGATATTCTATATCCTTAAAGTAACACTTGTTCTCTATTTTGTAATACATGATTCCCTCCTTTTAAAAGTCGAACATATAATAAATAGTAATAAATAGCAACTTGAAAATTCGTGAGATAAAAATGACCAAACTCTATCAGTGGATCCGTGAGAATGTTATGGACGCACTACGCAACATAGACGTTAAAAAAAAGAGATAAAAATCGGCTTGAAAATATCATAGAAGAAACTGCATTAACTGAAATTGAACTAGCAGAGGAAGAAGAAACTGTGATCAGTACTGAATGCGATGAGATAGTGCTCACTGTATATATTCAGCAAACAAAACATCAATGTGTTCTATTTAAAATAGAATCTATCTTGGATTTTTTCGCAATGACTAATACTAAAGAACTATGCGATAGTAATAAAATGAAAGATAAAAACTATATGATTTGGGTAAAATTGTTTTTGAATAACTATATTGGAATCGTCGTGATCCAAGTACCTATGGGGCAACCGCTACAGATACTTTTGATTATGGTTGGTGGAGGCTAATAGAAAGACCCTTATGGGGCTTTTTTTATTGTTGTAATTATTGTAATTGTTTCATTATTTTCGTTAAATATCGAATGGCTTTCTTTTTCTATTCTTCTTACTTTAGATTTTGTTCCATGCTTATGCTTCAAGTAAGCAGATGCAATCATTCCTAATACAAGTAAAATTAAAGTTCCAATAATAGTCACTTGTTCTCGTAGCTCTAAACTACTTTCATCTACTTTACATACTAATGATATAATTGATGTGATTGCTACAGCAACGCTGAATACTAATAATAAATCTACAGGTGGCTTATTGGGCCTTTCAAAAGATGTGATATTTCTAATAAAATCAAAACCAGAAAGAATTGTAAGTATTAAAGCTATTACTGTTAGTGATATGTTTACATTGAATTGGTTTGCCGCAAAAAAGTAAAGTAAAGCAAAAATAATTGATAATAATAAAGTTGCAATGAATGGAAGGTTTTTTAAAGGAGACTTTTTCATAAATACCCCAAAATTTTTAAAAGGGGTATTTTATTGCAAGAGTTACAAAAAATGAATCTACGAATCATAATAGGGTGATGGAGTTAGTGCATTCTGATAAGCAGTCAACACGGGATGATAAGGAATTTTTTTTCAAAAATTACAAAGTTGATGGTATCGGAAGACTCACCTACTACCAGTACTTAAGGAACAAACCCACTCACATCACGTGTGTTGAGCTAAATCCAGAGTATGTACTTATAGGGAGAGGGGATTACCAGAGGCAGAATGGATTACAGGTGATGCACTTCAGTACACTCAAGACAGTTTCTATCGTGTTGCATATGGTAATACACCATCAGCAAGATCAACACATCACAGGGGTATACAGGTCGTTATTCGGGGTCAGAATTTGAGTACAAGGTGATAGATCACGCGGGTAAGTCTGCATCTATGTGGGTCTGGGTTGTACCCCAAAGTTCAGCGGGATTTGTGTACTCAGGTGCTCAGTACTACGACCGTAGAGAAACGCAAAAGTACGTTAAGTTTCACAACCAGGCCGGGTACACACTTCAACCCGGTGTTGGTATTGATACATCGATCTATAGGGATGATTGGGACTGAACAAAGGTCATCTGTGAGTATGTGATTGTCTATTATGACTGTACAACTTTATTAATTAGTGTGTTCTGATTCTGTTTTAGGACGGAGTTCATTAGTTTATTTCTTGATTCTTCGGGCAGCCCAGAGAGACAAAGCCGATCTTCGGCTGATGCGTTACATTGCTCATAGTTTAAAAAGTGTTCGATTATTGGAATGGTCAGGGCAGGAATTTTACAGATCTTTATGAAAAAGAGTATAGCCACGGTGTGACAGATGATGAAAAAGCCCGGGAGATCCTCCCGGGCGGCTGGTTCGTTATGGCTGCGCGACGCCTCCTGCCGGTGCCGCGCCAGGTGCGGTGGGTTCTCGCTTATCGCGTAGGGTGAAAATCGATATCAGGGTGAAGAGTCCGGCGATGCCGCCGAGAATATAATAAGTATGCGCGAAACCGATGGTGTCATACAGGTAGCCGGCCAGCGGCGAGTAAATCGCAGTGGCGATGGAGGCTACAAACAGCACCAGCAAATAGACCGTTGATGACAACTTATGGTCGAAGTTGGCGGCGATGAATTTAAATACTGAAACCAGGATGAGTGGTTTTTCCAGCGCGTGCATCATTTTCACCGCGCCAATCCACACCGGACCAAGCGGGATGGCGGAACCCACGATGCGTACCGACATAATCAATCCGGCAATAATCAGCGCCCACTTGGCCCCGGTACGGTTAACAAACCACGGCATCAGGCACAGAAAGAGCGTTTCACCGCAGACCTGGATGGAGGCCAGAATTCCGTACCAGCGGTTGCCTTCTTCCGGAGTAGGGAACTGCAATGAGAAGTACTGCGCAAACTGCTGATCGTAGGTGTCATAAATCTGCGTAACGAATAAGGTAAAGATCAGCAGCATCCAGAACTGCCCGTTTTTCGCCAGCTCCAGCGCATGGGAGACCTTCAGCGCGCTGGTTTTTTCCATCTCGGCTTCGGTGAGTTCAATTTTAGTCAGCATGAAGCAGAAGGCGGCAATCACAATGGCAATACTGGCCAGCCAGAAGGCAAGATTGGGGTTGCTGTCGATGTATTTTCCCACAATCCACGCGGCGGCGGCCCAACCTAACGAGCCCCACATCCGCACCCGACCATACTCAAAGTGATAGCGACGCGAAATTTTGTCGATATACGAATCGATCACTCCGCAGCCGGAGTTAAAAATCATCCCCAGGTAGATACCGCCCAACAAGGCACCCAGCCAGAAGCTGTGGACCAGCAGCGGGGCATAGAGATAAATAAAGAACGGACCGACCGGCAGCAGCATGGCCAGCAGGATCCAGATAAGCCGTTTTTTCAGACCAAATTTATCGGCAATGAAGCCAAAAAAGGGCTGCATCAACAGCGCAATGAAGGCGTTGACGGAGTACAGCAGACCGGTTTTGGTGGCGCTGATGCCGAGATGCTGAGTCGTCCAGATGACAAAGAACGCCATGGTGGATGACCAGGCGAATAGATAGAGGAAATCGAAAAGACTCAACAATATGTAGTTTCTTTTGCCGGGCGTAATCATTTCAGTTCCTTCAGGCGGATCGGAGTTAGTGCTGCGGGCAATGGCCGCAGATTGTGTTTTTATTAAATGTTATACGTATTACATTGATGTCGATGATATGACACCCGCTGGAAATTTTGATCAATTGAAATGATGGTTATTTGTGATCTTAGCGACAAAAAAGAGTTATTTATCGACATTCACACGTTCATGTTGACGGGTTATTTTGTGAGAGCGTATAACATTTTCTTTGGTTTTGTTCATGGGCATGAAAGAGAGGGGCGGTCGCGAGTTTGAACATAAATGTAACATTGTAAATGATGTTAATTAACCAGAAATTATTGACCTCGCGCATCCTTTTGTACGAAAAATAACCATATTCTAATAATGGTAATGGATGACAGAGGAGGAACCATGATGAGCGTTGACAGACTGTATCGTAACCTTCTGAATAAGCTGATTAATGCCAATATTGATCTCGACGCTTATTTGCAGTTACGCAAAGCGAAAGGCTATATGTCAGTCAGCGAAAATGAGCATCTGCGTGATAACTTGTTCGAACTGTGTGGTGAAATGCGTGAGTACGGGCTGCAGTTGCAGCACGTTCTTGCACAGGAAGAAAAGGACGCTCTCCGTCTTGCAGGTGGAGCCATCGCGTCTGCGGCGGTTTGCCTGATGAGCGGGCATCATGATTGCCCGTCGTATATTGCGGTTAACGTAGAGACGCTAGAACGCTGTCTGGCAGAGCTGACGATGAATATTCATAAACTGAATAAACAGGCGTCAGTGACCCACGTCTGAATTCAGGGGGAGGCGAGCTCCCCCTGCTTAATGTTATGTAAAAATCCCCTCCTGATGTTCCCCGCTGGCTACCCTTAGCGCATTGCCGAAAGTATTGCCGATGAAAGGAGAATGCTATGCGCCAGGTTGCCATTTCGCTAATGCTCGCCACCCTGCTGTTTCCCGCCGTGACCCTCGCCGGGAAGGTGCGCGTTGAGGTATTACAAAATCAGCTTGCCCATCCGTGGGCGCTGGCCTTTCTGCCCAATGACCAGGGAATCCTGATTACCCTGCGTTCGGGCGAACTGAAGCGCTGGCGGCAGGGGGAAGGTCTTTCGGCCGTGATAACCGGCGTCCCGCCGGTCTGGGCCAGCGGCCAGGGAGGATTGCTTGACGTGGCGCTGGCGCCGGATTTCGCCCACTCCCGCCGGGTCTGGCTGAGTTTTGCTGAAGTCGGCGATGACGGCAAAGCCGGTACCGCCGTAGGTTATGGCCGCCTGAGCGACAACCTTCAGCAGCTGGAACATTTTCAGGTTGTCTTCCGCCAACAGCCGAAGCTCTCCACCGGCAACCATTTCGGCGGGCGCCTGGTTTTTGATGGCAAAGGATATTTATTCATCGGCCTGGGCGAAAATAACCAACGTCCCACGGCGCAGGATCTGGATAAACTGCAGGGAAAAGTGGTGCGTCTGACCCAGGACGGCAAAGTGCCTGCCGATAATCCTTTTGTTCATCGCGCGGGGGCGAGGCCGGAGATCTGGTCTTATGGCATCCGCAATCCGCAGGGAATGGCGATGAATCCGTGGACCGATACGCTGTGGCTCAACGAACACGGGCCGCGCGGCGGCGACGAGATCAATATTCCGCAGAAGGGCAAGAACTACGGCTGGCCGCTGGCGACCCATGGCGTCAACTACAGCGGTCTGGCGATTCCCGAAGCGCAGGGCACGGCGGTCGCCGGAACTGAAGCGCCGCTTTTCGTCTGGAAGCGGTCTCCGGCGGTAAGCGGGATGGCTTTCTACGCAGCGCCGACCTTCCCGCAGTGGCAGCACAAGCTGTTTATCGGGGCGCTGAAGGACCAGTCGCTGATTGTTCTGAAGGTGGATGGCGATAAGGTGAGCGAAGAGGCGCGCATTCTGGGCGATCGCGGCAAGCGGATCCGCGATGTGCGCGTCGGACCCGACGGCTATCTGTATGTGTTAACCGACGAGTCCAACGGTGAACTGCTGAAGGTCAGTCCGGCCGACTAGCATCAGGTGACCGGAATCATCACCACATCGCGCCACGCCTGGCGTTGGTTAAGCTGCTGGTACCAACGCTGCAGGTGCGGGCGCGGCTGCCAGTTGTCAACAATCGTCATCAGGTTATAAACGAACGGTGCTACGGCGATGTCGCCAAGGCCAAAGGCCTCTCCGGATAGCCAGGGAGAGGTTGCCAGCTCATCATCAAGAATCGCCAAAAGCGCTTCACAGGCGGCAATACCGGCGGCGATGGACGCCGGGTCGCGCTTATCCGCCGGCGTTCTGACCAGCCCCATTAATACCGGACGGTGGGCGGGAGACAGCGAACCGTTTGCCCAGTCCATCCATTTATCGCTCTGCGCGCGTTTGCGCGGCGAAGTGACCCATAAACGATCCTGGCCATACTCGGCGGCCAGATAGCGAATAATGGCATTCGATTCCCAAAGGACGAGATCACTGGCATCATCTTTCAACAGCGGCACCAGACCATTCGGGTTCATCGCCAGATACTCCGGGTCATGATTTAAGCCAAACTCCAGCCCTGCCATAATATGCTGATAGGGAAGACCCAGCTCCGCCAGCACCCAGCGTACTTTCTTCACATTCGTCGAGTTATTTCTGCCCCATAGCGTAATCATATTGGTTCCTGCCTGTTATTGAGCCGCCGTTGCAGCATGGTGAGCAATCATGTTGGAATAAAGATAATATTTAGGCAATCATGATCAAAAAAATTGCTCTGTTTTCAGCAGGGGGCGAGGTTATTGCGTAAACTTTAAAAACTTTACCAACTCGCTGTTTCTTTAAGGTCATTTGTACGCTTTACTCACCGGCTGCTGTTGCGCCGATAGAGTGCTGCGGCATATTTTGTTTGGAAAGGATACTTGGGTGGCTCTTATGACGCATGACGCTTTTTCCCTTCGCGGCCTCGTGGCAGGCTGCGCTCTTCTCGTTCTTGTGGCACCTGCGGTGCAGGCTGCGGAACAACTCCCCGATGCCCCATCGATCGATGCCCGAGCCTGGATCCTGATGGATTACGCCAGCGGTAAAGTGCTGAGCGAGGGCAACGCCGATGAAAAACTTGACCCGGCAAGTCTGACCAAGATCATGACCAGCTATGTCGTCGGGCAGGCGCTGAAGGCGGGCAAGATTAAGTCCACCGATATGGTCACCGTCGGTCGCGATGCCTGGGCTACCGGTAACCCGGCGCTGCGCGGGTCATCGGTGATGTTCCTTAAACCGGGGATGCAGGTTTCGGTCGAAGACCTGAATAAAGGCGTGATTATCCAGTCCGGCAACGATGCCAGTATCGCGATCGCCGACTACGTGGCGGGGAGCCAGGATGCATTCGTCAGCCTGATGAACGGCTATGCGCAAAAAATGGGGCTGACCAATACCACCTTTATGACCGTGCACGGCCTGGATGCGCCAGGCCAGTTTAGTACCGCGCGTGACATGGCGCTGCTGACCAAAGCGATGATTCATGACGTCCCTGAAGAGTACGCCATTCATAAAGAGAAAGAGTTCACCTTCAATAAGATTCGTCAGCCGAACCGTAACCGCCTGCTGTGGAGCTCAAACCTGAACGCAGATGGCGTCAAAACAGGGACCACCGCCGGCGCTGGCTACAACCTGGTCTCCTCGGCTACCCAGGGAGACATGCGTCTGATTGCCGTGGTGCTCGGTACCAAGACCGACCGTATTCGTTTTAATGAATCCGAAAAGCTGCTGACCTGGGGCTTCCGTTTCTATGAGACCGTGACGCCGATTAAGCCGGATGCCACCTTTATCACCCAGCGCGTCTGGTTTGGCGACAGCAACGAAGCCAAACTCGGGGCCGGCGAAGCCGGTTCGATTACCCTGCCGCGCGGGCAGCTGAAAAACCTGAAAGCCAGCTATACCCTGACGGATACGCAGCTGACCGCGCCGCTTAGCAAAGGACAGGTGGTCGGCACCATCGACTTTAAGCTCAATGATAAAACCATCGAGCAGCGCCCGCTTATCGTCATGGAAGCGGTCAATGAAGGCGGTTTCTTTAGCCGGATGATGGACTTCGTGCTGATGAAACTGCACGGCTGGTTCGGTAGCTGGTTCTCGTAACCGACAGGCCGCGCCCTGCGGGGCGCGGTCAGTAGAGCAGTGAAATCTGCTTTTCTTTCGCCAGCGCAAGCAGATCCTCATCCGGACAGACATCGCTGGCAATCACATCAAAACGCGATAAATCGCCCATCCGCGCCGGTCTGACTTTGCCAAATTTACTGTGATCGACAACCAGCACGTGATAGCGCGCGCTGCTCATCGCCCAGTGTTTAACCGGCAGCTCCTCGAGGTTATAGCAGGTGGCGCCCTGCGCACAGTCGATGCCGGCCGCTGAATAAAAGGCGATGTCCGGGCACAGATGGCTGAGCGTATCCTGCAGACTGAGCGGTTTAAAAATGGCATTACTGGCATGGAACTCGCCGCCGCAGAGAATGGCCCGACACTGGGGTTTTTCCTGCAGCGCCAGAAAGGTGTTCAGCGAATAACAGACGCCGGTAAAGGGCAGGGCGTTATCGATCGCGTCAATGATCCAGGGCGTGGTTGTCCCACAGTCGAAAAAAGCCATCTGATGGGCTTCAAGCAGCGCGGCAGCGTGACGAGCGGCACGGCGTTTTTCATCCACCAGACGGGTTTTCTGGTCGCTGAGCAGGTAATGGGTTGCGCTGCGCGGTTCGAGAACGATATAACCGCCTAACAACACCACCGGGCCATTATGGCCGTTCAGGTCGCGACGAATGGTCATTTCTGATACGCCAAGGAGCGCGGCGGCCTCTTTTAAATGAAGCTTATCGCTGCGCTTGAGCGCCTGAATGAGCTGGCTGATACGTTCATCACGACGTGTTTCCATATTCCCTCTACGCTGAAATCGCCCTGCATTGGCAGGGCGTCAGTGGGCAATTTTACCTGCCGGAAGAGGGTTAGTCACGCACCCAGCCTTTGCGAATCGGCAGGGAAAAGCAAACCCGATACAGCTGCTGCAGGTATCGATACAGCGGTTGACCGCCGGCCTGCCACAGTAATCCGGCGGCCAGGCAGCCGCACATCCCTGTCAGCAGGCCGCCCAGCATATCCAGCGGCCAGTGAACGCCAAGATAGACCCGGGACCAGGCGATCGCCACGGCAGTTGCCAGCAGCGCGATCCCGGACCACAGGCGATGCCAGAACAAGAAAGCCAGCGCAAAGGTAAAGCTGATGGTGCCGTGATTGCTGGGGAAGGAGTTATTCGGCGCGTGATGCAGGAACTGATAGCCGATGCCTGCGGCAAACGGCCGCTCATGGGGGAAGAGCAGGCCAAAAATCCATGACAGACTCAGGCTAATCGCCAGCGCCAGGAGTACTTTAAACACCAGCTGCCGCTGGTTTGGTCCCCAGAGCCACAGCGCCGCGGCCAGCAGAGGCACAATCAGAATCACGTCTTTGGCAATGAATGTCGCCAGTGCGATGACCCATGAGGGCGAGGCGGGGGTGGCGTTGATGAAGGCAAACAGCGCGTCGTTGATATTTTCCAGCATAGATTCAGGCTCTTGGTATCCGATAGCAATCAGCCGCCCACCTTAAAAAACGGTGGCGATAAGGTAAAGCAGTATTGTCTTAATTATCAGCTTGTTAAGAAGCCGTAGCGCGGCATGTGGTGGTGAATATGCCGCAGAGGATGAGTATATCGCCTGTAACCTAATTGAAATATAAACGAAATATAGACAGATTTAATTAAAATGGCGGCGATATCCGCCGGCTGAGGGCGGATTGCGCTATTTTTAATTGTCACTCACAATTCACTATCTCCTCCGCAAGACTTTCATTAAACTTTGCGCGATTTTTGTTTAACTAAGAGATTGCATGCAGAACTATTCGCTTTCAGGCAAACGCCTCGGACGGCAGGCGCTTCTTTTCCCGCTCTGCCTGGTGTTATACGAATTTTCCACTTATATCGGCAACGACATGATCCAGCCGGGAATGCTCTCGGTGGTGGAAGAGTTTCAGGTCGGTAATGAATGGGTACCGACCTCGATGACCGCCTATCTCGCCGGCGGTATGTTTTTGCAGTGGCTGCTGGGGCCGCTGTCGGATCGTATCGGCCGTCGACCGGTGATGCTCACCGGGGTGGTGTGGTTTATCGTCACCTGTCTGGCCACGCTGCTGGCGCAGACGATTGAGCAGTTCACGCTGCTGCGCTTTTTGCAGGGGATTAGTCTGTGCTTCATCGGCGCGGTGGGATATGCCGCCATTCAGGAGTCGTTTGAGGAGGCGATGTGCATCAAAATCACCGCCCTGATGGCGAACGTTGCGCTGATTGCCCCGCTGCTGGGGCCGCTGGTGGGGGCGGCCTGGGTCCACATCCTGCCGTGGGAAATGATGTTCGTGCTGTTTGCCGTGCTGGCCGCTATTGCCTTTGTGGGCCTGCAGCGCGCGATGCCGGAAACCGCGACGCGGATGGGCGAGAAGCTGTCGATGAAAGAGCTGGGCCGCGATTACGGCCTGGTGCTGAAGAATCTGCGCTTCGTCGCCGGCGCGCTGGCGACCGGTTTTGTCAGCCTGCCGCTGCTGGCGTGGATTGCCCAGTCGCCGGTGATTATCATCAGTGGCGAAAAGGCCACCAGCTATGAGTATGGCCTGCTGCAGGTGCCGATTTTCGGCGCGCTGATTGCCGGTAACCTGGTGCTGGCGCGACTGACCTCGCGGCGGACGGTGCGCTCGCTGATTATTCTCGGCGGCTGGCCGATTATGTTCGGGCTGCTGCTCTCTGCGGTGGCGACGGTGGTATCGACCCATGCTTATTTGTGGATGACCGCCGGGCTGAGCGTCTACGCCTTCGGGATTGGTCTGGCGAACGCCGGGTTAGTCCGCCTGACGCTGTTTGCCAGTGACATGAGTAAAGGCACGGTTTCGGCCGCGATGGGGATGCTGCAGATGCTGATATTTACCGTCGGCATAGAGGTCAGTAAGCATGCCTATGAGCTGGGTGGTAGCGGGGTATTCAGCCTGTTTAACTTGCTCAGCGGCGTGATGTGGCTGGCGATGATTGTCTATTTCCTCAAAGACAAGAGCGTCGGCAATTCCAACGACCCGCAGGCTTAGCGGCGAAGCGTTCCGGGTGGGGCACGGCTGCCGCACCCGGACAACGATCAGGCGAACGGCGCTTCGCGATTCAGCACTTTGTCGATGATGTGCAGCACACCTTCTTCATTGTTATGCGGCGCATCGAAGCCGGCGACGGCTTTCACCGGTGCTGCCGCGTTGGCCATCGCAAAGCCAAATCCGGCATGTTGCAGCATTTCAATATCGTTTCCGCTGTCGCCAAAAGCGACGACTTCATGATTATCAATGCCCCAGCGCTGTTGCAAAATACGCAGACCGTTGGCTTTGTGCACGCCGGGAATAATCAGATCGATGCTGCCGTAGCCGGTTGCCACGGCGGTCACCATATCGCCCAACGCCGCGTGTAGCTGCGGCTGGATTTGTGGAATCAGCTGGTCAGGCACGTTGAGGCCGAATTTCAGTATCACGTCATCGATATGGTTGAAGTCATCCACCAACTGCAGGCGATGGTAATATTTCGCGGCGACCGTCTTTAACTCATCGTTATAGCTATTCAGGGTATACGCGCTGCGTTTACCGCAGGCGATAATTTCAATATCGGACAGCGTCTGCAGATAGTCGATGACGGTGTGGAAATGATCTTTTGGCAACTGACAGTTAAAAACGTCATCGCCGGCGCTGACCACCCAGCCGCCGTTTTCAGCAACAAAGGCTATCTCGTGGGCGATGTCCGGGAAAAATGAAATCAGCTGGTAATACTGGTTGCCGCTGGCGACGACAAAGCGAATATTCTGTTCGCGCATACGCTGATACTGGTTCAGGAAACGCGGGCGATTGTAGGTTTTGGCATCGCTTAAAAAGGTGCCATCCATGTCTACCGCAATCAGTTTGATGCTCATTAACTGTTCTCCATGACAGGTTCATTGTGTGGTTTTGCCACCGCTCTGGCGACCAACGCCGCTACCATGACCAGACCCAGCACCACCATCATGGCGCTGCGCAGGCCGAAGTGTTCGCCAAGGAAGCCCAGCAGCGGCGGCCCGACCAGGAAGGCAAGATAGCCGGTTATCGCCACCACGCTGACGCGCTTCGGCGCATCGGGGCCGGTGTCGCTGGCGGCGGAAATGGTCAGCGGGAAACCGAGCGATGCGCCAAGGCCCCACAGCAGTACCGAGACGCCTGCCACCCACGGGTTGTCGACGAAGATGATCAGGCCGATGCCCAGCGCGCCCATAAGGGCGCTGGCGCGTACTACCGTGACCCGGCTGTAGCGATCGATAAACCAGCCGCCGGTAAAGCGACCGATTGTCATCCCGAGGGTGAAGCCGGCGTAAATCAAGGAGCCAGAGGTGGGGCTGAAGCCGTGACCGTCCACCATCAGCAGCGGCAGCCAGTCGTTGGCAGACCCTTCAGCAAAGGCCATCGCCAGCACCACGACGCCAATCAGCAACAGCTGAACATCACGCCATACCGGCAGACCTTTTTCTTCATGATGCGCGCTTTCTGCCGCATTTTTTCCGGTCCCGTCCGGGATGGCGCGAATCGCAATGGCAATCGGGGCAATCGCCACCAGCGCAGCCAGCAGAATATGCGGTGCGGCGGGCAGACCAAAACCGGTCACCGCCATCCCCACGCCGGCGCCGAACAGCGTACCGAAGCTGTAAAATCCATGCATCATCGGCAGGACGGTTTTATTCATTTCGCGCTCGACGGCGGCGCCTTCGACGTTAATAGCCACCTCCGCCGAACCGAAGCTAGCGCCGAAAATGGCCAGCCCGATGGCAAACAGGACCGCCGAGGTGAGCCACAGCGCCACGCTGAGCACTATCATGCCGACCACGGCGCACGACATGGTGGTGCGAATCACCTTGCGGGTGCCAAACCGTTTGACCAGCCACGCCGAGCAGAGAATCCCGCTCATCGAACCAATCGACAGGCCAAATAAAACGATGCCCATTTCCGCCGTTGACAGCGTCAGCAGGTCACGGATCGCCGGAGTACGGGTAGCCCATGAGGCCATCAGCAATCCAGGGATAAAGAAGAACATGAAGAGGGCCCAGAGTCGGAGCTGTAAGGCCCGGCGGGAGGTTTGCGCTGTCATCCGTAAACGCCTGTGAATGAGAAGATGGAGACAACAGTAGCAAGACTGTGTACATTTGTACATATTCTTCAGAATGCGTATTCGGACAAGAACCGGGCGCCTGGGAGCGCGACATTGCTGCCGATAGCATGCGCATGACAGCGACTAAGAGGAAAGATATGGCCCGTCGACCGAACGATCCGCAGCGCCGGGAGCGCATTTTACAGGCCACGCTGGATACCATTGCCACCCACGGGATTCACGCGGTCACCCATCGTAAAATTGCCAGCTGCGCGGAGGTTCCGCTAGGCTCGCTGACCTACTATTTCAGCGGTATTGAAGCGTTGATAGAAGAGGCGTTTCGCATTTTTACCCGCGATATGTCCGTACAGTACCAGCAGTTTTTTACCTCGGTCAGCAGCCGTGAAGAGGCCTGCGATGCGATTGCCGAGCTGATCTTCAGCGCCCAGGTGACGACCGCGCGAAATATGGAGTTGATGTATCAGCTGTATGCGTTTTGCAGCAGCCAGCCGGCGCTGAAGGCGGTGATGCAGCACTGGATGCGGCGCAGTCAGCAAACGCTGGAGCAGTGGTTTGAGCCGGCTACGGCTCGCGGGCTGGATGCGTTTATCGAGGGAATGACCCTGCATTTTGTCACCGATAGCGCGCCGCTCTCAAAGCAGGCTATCCGCCTGATGGTCGGACGCCTGGCCGGAGAGGGGGAGTAGCCCGCTAAAGCGCTGCGCGCAGAGATATTGCCCTGCCTGAGGATTATCCGCCGGTCGTGGCGCCGGCCGTCATATTAACCACCGTTGCCGTCATGGCGTCGGCACGATCGGATGCCAGAAAGGTGATGACATCGGCCACCTGCGTCAGCGTCGGCAAGCGTTTGAGCATAGTGCTGTGTGCTGCGCCGCCAACCCACTGTTCGACCGTTAATCCCATCGCCTGCGCTTTTGCAGCAAAGACTTCCGCAGTGTAAGAGCCGGCCTCCACCGCGCCGGTAATGGCGTGCGAGCGTACGCCGAGGACGCGGATATTCTTCGGCCCCAGTTCGCTGGCGAGCGCTTTGATAAAAGCTTCGCTACCCGCACAGCCGACGATATGGCCCAGGTGGCCCGGCATGGCCATTGTTGCCGCCGGAGCAACGACGGTGATAATGGCGCCCGGGCGAGCGCCGCCCATATAGGGGGTAACGGCTTTCGCCAGGTTGAACTGGGCCGCCAGGAACGGGGTGATGCCCTGCATAAACTCGGCGAGGGATAGCGTCGTGATTTCCTTGCCCTGATTATGGACGAAGCCGGTGGCATTGACGACGATGTCGAGCCCGTCGCTCTGCTGCGTCAGCTGCGCTATCCGATCGGCGGTCGATCGTTCGTCGAGGAGATCAACGATAAAGGTTTCGGCCCTGCCGCCCGCCGCCCGAATTTCGCCCGCCACCCGATCCAGCTTCTGCCGATCACGCGCGCCGAGGTAGACTCGCGCCCCCTCGCGCGCCATAGCATGCGCCACGGCGGAGCCTATCGCACCGCTGCCGCCGAAGATGGCGGCAACTTTATCTTTTACCAGCATCGCCTTTCCCTCTCACCGGACTGAACTCGTCAAAGTATGCGCAATAACCGGGAGGATGCCAATGCGACGGAGAATGCCGTTACCGCCGGGGCCTGCGAGCGTCCCTCTCCGCCAGCTCCTGATAGATGGCGTAAATACCTGTCGGTGCGAAGTTGCCCTGGACGCAATGAATCGCTTTTTGTTGTTCAAGCAAAATAAAGCGCCTGACTTTATTGGTGTAGTGAATCATTAACCAGAATCCCGACATCAGCCATAGCAGCATAAATTCAATAATAAAAATGAATGAGTAAGTGATCATTATTTCTTTATTGAAGTTTTTTATTGATTCTTCTAAATACTCCTTGCCTTCGGCTGTTGTCAGCAAGCGGCAAAGATCATGACGGTATTCGCGGTCCAGGACGCTGGCGGTGTTTTTCGGCGGGGCTGTATTGGCTTGACAGTCGTTTGCTGAGACGGTCCATCGAGGTGCCGCCAGCACCGTGGCCTCCGTTGCGGTTGTTTTAGAAACATAAAAGCGATCGCCTGACTTTTTCCAAATCAACAGTGCCGTGTCTGGCGGGGCGGTAATCGTTTGTATAAGCGGTGGGACAAAATACCACAAAGACCATCCAAAAATAGCTGAGAACAAGAGGGTGATTAATTTCTCGGGCCTGCCTGTCGAGGGCAGTTTTTTCAATGGGATGGAGATGGCAAAGAAGTTCAAAATGAAGGGGGGCACCCCTGCATTCTTTAACACGATGCTGTGGCCTTTTTTATATTTGAAAATCCCATTGACTGCTTTTCGCACTGGCTGGAACAGAAAGGCGAGAACGGTCAGGGCAGCGACAGTCGTGCTCAGCGGTGCGCCGGAGAACTCAGAAACAAACATCGTAAAGTCAGAGGGGAAAGCGGGCATCAACATCTCCTGTGGTAAACATTCCTTATTGGTATGATTTGACCTGTGGGGCAAGCGGGAGGAGTCGCGAACGGATCGCCCTGTTCCTGGCTGATGACGCGTGCAACTCTGGCGCTTCACCCGGCGTACCAGTGTACATCACCTGGTGGTTAAGGGGAGGGCAACGCATTCGTGAGGACTGGTACAGCAGAAATGGTGGGGTGAGGAGCACGGTCCCGGGAGGATGTCCGGCTGATGTGGCGGTGGTCGCCGTGCTATCGCCAATGGCAGCACCCGGCGGTTGTCACTGAATAATTTTAAAGATGATAAAATTCAGGCAACAAAAAACCCATCAACCTTGAACCAAAATGGCGGGGTTGATGGGCTCCACAAAATGGGGACATCAAAGAAAAGCAGTGGCACTACTTATGACTGATGCCCAAGAGAAAAGTTCTGCCTCTATCCATTTTTTTCTTAAATATTTACTGTAGCCCTGGCCAGATGATGACAATCAGCGTCCCTGCCAGGGTCAGCAGCACATTGGCAATCGCATAGGTGCCCGCGTAGCCCAGCGCCGGAATGTTGCTGCGCGCGGTGTCGCTGATAATTTCCATCGCCGGAGCGCAGGTGCGCGCCCCCATCATGGCGCCAAACAACATCGCGCGGTTCATACGCAGTACATAGGCGCCAAACAAGAAGCAAATTACCACCGGCACCAGGCTGACGATAAGACCCGCCGCCAGCATCTGGCCACCGATGGCGCCCAGGCCGTGACCAATCCCGGCGCCGGCGCTCAGACCGACCCCGGCCATAAAGACCATCAGGCCGAACTCTTTCACCATATTCAGCGCGCCCTGCGGAATATAGCCGAAGGTCGGGTGGTTGGCGCGCAGGAAACCGAGCATAATCCCGGCAAACAGCAGCCCCGCCGCGTTACCGATGCCAAAGCTGAAAGAGCTGAACTGGAAGGTGATCATGCCGATCATCAGCCCGACGATAAAGAAGGCGCAGAAGGCAAGCAGGTCGGTCACCTGGCTGTGAATGGAGATAAAGCCGATGCGGTCGGCAACGGTTTTGACGCGTCGCGCATCGCCGCTGACCTGTAACACATCGCCTTTGTTGAGCACCACGTTATCGTCGATCGGCATTTCAATCTGGCTGCGGATGACGCGGTTTAAGAAGCAGCCGTGATCGGTCAGCTTCAGCTGCGCCAGACGGCGGCCTACGGCGTTGTGGTTTTTCACCACGATCTCTTCGGTGACGATGCGCATATCCAGCAGATCGCGGTCGAAGACCTCTTTGCCGTTACGGAAGCTGGGATCAAGGCGGGCATGGGCGTCCGGGTAACCCACCAGCGCGATATCATCGCCCATCTGCAGGACGGCATCGCCATCCGGGTTCGCCAGAATACCGTTACGGCGAATACGCTCAATGTAGCAGCCGGTTTGCCGGTAAATCCCCAGCTCGCGCAGATTTTTACCGTCAGCCCAGGCGACCAGCTCCGGGCCGACGCGATAGGCCCGGATCACCGGCAGGTAGACTTTACGTTTGGAGTCGGTATCGAGCCCGCGTTCACGCGCAATCTGCTGGGCGCTGGTTTGCAGATCCTGATGCTGCAGCTTCGGCATATAGCGCGCGCCGACGATCAGACTGACGAGACCAATCAGATAGGTCAGGGCGTAGCCCAGACTCAGGTGGTCGAGGGAGAGCGCCAGCCGATCGCTGGGCAGGCCAAAGTGCCGTAGCGTATCCCCCGCACCGACCAGCACCGGCGTTGATGTCATCGCACCTGCGAGCATCCCGGCGGTCAGACCGATGTCCCAGCCGAACAGTTTTCCCAGCCCCATCGCCAGCAACATCGCGCTGCCGACCATCACCAGGGCGAGCATCAGATAGTTTTTTCCGTCGCGGAAAAAAATAGAAAAAAAGTTGGGACCCGCTTCCACGCCAACGCAAAAAATAAACAGCATAAAGCCCAGATTTAGCGCATCAGTGTTAATACTGAAATGCTGCTGACCTAATAATAATGAAACCACTAAAACGCCAATAGAATTACCAAGTTGTACTGACCCGAGACGAAGTTTCCCGAGACAAAGCCCCAGGGCAAGTACAACGAATAATAACAGGATGTAATTCCCGTTTAACAAATCTGCGACGTTTATATTCACGAAAGCCAACTTCTCATTTACTAGTAAGTTGTTGAAGGAAATGGTTATTTGGTCTAAGGTTGGTCCAGTGTTCGCGTTGTCCCGAACCCTGTTCTGGCATCCCGTTATAACCAGTAAAAACAGAGCCGGTAGTTTAATCCTTCCTGGATGCTGCGGCTAGTCACAATCGTTTTTACGCCGATGGGGAGCTAAATTGGCATGGATTGCCGGAATGCTTTATCTGACTGGACGAAGTGAAGTGGGTTAGAAGCAGAATCAGGAGGATATTGTGAAATCTGAGCGTGCCTGGGTGGGTATTACCTGTGGGTTCTTTCTGTTTATCGTAGTGTGTTTATTGTTGTTACTGCATATGAAAGGCGTCTTTCGGGCTACCGGTAATCCTGAGGTTGGACTGCTCTACTTTTTGCTGCCCGGTGCGGCCGCCAGCTGCCTCTCTCCGGGGCGACGCGTCATCCAGCCGCTGGTGGGGGCGATTCTGGCGACTCCCGTCTGTCTGCTGATCATGCGGATTTTTTTTGCGGCTCAGCGTACCTTCTGGCAACAACTGGCGTGGCTGTTTAGCGCGGTATTCTGGTGTGCGCTGGGTGCGCTGTGCTTTCTGTTTATCTGCGCCTGGCTGGATACCAGACGCAATCATTCGTCAGAGGAATGAGTCGGCTCAGGCAAACAGACCGAGATTCTCTTTCGCCCAGGCTTCAAAATCGGTGCAGCCGCCGATATGTTTTTGATCGACAAAAATCTGCGGAACGGTCTCAACCGGTTTGCCTACGGTCTTTTCCAGGTCGCTCTTGCTGATGCCTTCGGCGTGAATATCAACGTAGCGGTAGTTGAAGTCATCGCGTTCATTGGTCAGTTTCTCTGCCAGTTCTTTAGCGCGAACACAATACGGGCAACCAGGGCGACCAAAAATAACGGTAAACATACTTTCTCTCCTTAAATCTCAGCCGGATGGCGAATGGCAGCTATGATGACGCGTTATGCCGGCGAGGAAAAGAAGGTTCTGCCTTTTTCTTCGATGGTTTAAGGCTATGTTTGATAAATGTCTTCGTGGTTAAATCATTATACTGTGTCGGCCGCGCGCGATTAGCCTGCGGAGCGCGCGAATAATATTGACTGGAGGAGAGCAGAGCTATGCGATCGCCTGCCGTTTTGCCAAAAAGCGTTCTGCTGGTAGAGATCATCGGGATTGTGCTGTTGACCCTCGCCTGGCTCTCGCTCAATCAGTACCTGCAGCTGCCGGCGCCGTTTTCCAGCCCGACGGCGGCGATGCTGATGATTTTTTCCGGGATCCTGCTGATGCTCCCGGCAGCGATAGCATTAATGTGGCGAATGGCCAGGATCGTCGCGCCACAGCTGACTCACACTCCAAAACCAACTTCTTCACCAGACAGAGAAAAACAAGATGACGCCGACCATTGATCTGCTGCGTAGCCACCGTTCCATCCGCCACTTTACCGATGCGCCGATCGGCGACGAACAGCGCGAAGCTATCATCGCCAGTGCGCAGGGGGCCTCAAGCTCGAGCTTTTTACAATGCAGCTCCATTATTCGCGTCACCGATCCTCAGCTTCGTGCGCAGCTGGTCACGATGAGCGGCGGCCAGCAGCACGTTGCGCGCGCGGCGGAGTTCTGGGTATTTTGCGCCGACTTTAACCGCCTCCTGCAAATCTGTCCGGACGCCCAGCTGGGGCTGGCCGAACAGCTGCTGCTGGGGTCGGTGGATACCGCAATGATGGCGCAAAATGCGCTGGTTGCCGCCGAATCCCTGGGCCTCGGCGGCGTCTATATCGGCGGGATCCGCAATAGTATTGAAGGGGTGACCGAACTGCTGAAGCTGCCGCAGCACGTCCTGCCGCTGTTTGGCTTGTGCCTGGGATGGCCCGCCGATAACCCGGGGGTGAAGCCGCGCATGCCTGCGGCGCTGCTGGTGCATGAAAATGCGTACCAGCCGGTGGATGAGGCGGTGCTGGCACAATATGATGAGCAGATGGCGCAGTACTACCTGTCGCGCGGCAGCAACACCCGCCGTGATACCTGGAGCGACCATATTCGGCGCACTATCATTAAAGAAAGTCGCCCGTTTATTCTCGACTATCTGCATAAGCAGGGGTGGGCAACGCGCTGATTGCGTGTACACTGCTGCCTGCTTTCCGCCCCGCCATTTGGTGCACCGGGCGGTCGTGGCGCAATTAACATATTGCAGGCCCGCCGGAGCGGGCCTTGTTGCAGAGGTGCAGGGTGAAAATTGCTATATTATCCCGGGATGGAACGCTTTATTCATGTCGTCGCCTGCGCGAAGCCGCGCAAAAACGCGGCCACCAGGTGGAAATTCTCGATCCGCTTTCCTGCTATATGAACGTGAGTCCGGTGGCCTCATCGATTCACTATAAGGGACGCCAGCTCCCGCATTTCGATGCCGTGATCCCACGCATTGGTTCCGCAATTACCTATTACGGGACCGCCGCCCTTCGTCAGTTTGAACTGCTCGGCAGCTATCCGCTCAATGAATCGGTGGCGATAACCCGCGCCCGTGACAAGCTGCGCTCGTTGCAGCTGCTGGCGCGGCAGGGGATCGATCTGCCGCTGACCGGTATTGCGCACTCTCCGGACGATACCAGCGACCTGATTGCCATGGTCGGCGGCGCGCCGCTGGTGGTCAAACTGGTGGAAGGGACGCAGGGCATCGGCGTGGTGCTGGCGGAGACCCGCCAGGCGGCAGAGAGCGTGATCGACGCTTTCCGCGGCCTGAACGCGCATATTCTGGTTCAGGAGTATATCGCCGAGGCGAAAGGGCGGGATGTACGCTGCCTGGTCGTGGGTAATGAAGTGGTGGCGGCGATCGAGCGGCGGGCGAAAGAGGGCGATTTCCGCTCTAACCTGCACCGCGGCGGTGTGGCGACGGTGGCCACGATCAGCGATCAGGAACGTGAGATGGCCATCAGGGCGGCGCAAACCCTGGGGCTGGATGTCGCCGGGGTGGATATCCTTCGCGCGACCCGTGGACCGCTGGTCATGGAGGTGAACGCCTCTCCGGGTCTGGAAGGCATTGAAACGACCACCGGAATTGATATTGCCGGGCGTATGATCGCCTGGATTGAGCGTCAGGCCACGCCAGAATTTTGTCTGAAAATGGGCGGATAACCGGCGCGGGCGACACTTTCATGGTATGCGCGGCGTTTTTTGCGTAAGCTATGGCGTCGTTTTTCTACAGTAAGAGGTCACAGGTCATATGGATTCACTGGTCGTTCCGGGTCTGGATACGCTACGTCACTGGCTCGATGAGTTAGGTATCAACTTCTTTGAGTGTGATTCCTGCCAGGCCTTGCATCTGCCGCATATGCAGAATTTCGACGGCATTTTTGATGCGAAGCTCGATCTGGTGGATAACGTCGTGCTCTTTTCCGCCCTGGCTGAAGTGAAGCCTTCGGCGCTGCTCGGACTTTCCGCGGATCTTTCGGCAATTAACGCCAGTTCGTTGACCGTCAAAGCCTTCCTCGATATTCAGGATGACAATCTGCCCAAACTGGTGGTGTGTCAGGCGCTTTCCGTCGGCGTCGGCATTACCGTCGAACAGTTTGGCTGGTTCTTCCGCCAGAGCGAAGAGCAGATTTCTATGGTTATCCTCGAAGCGGCAGCCAACCAGGTGCTCTATAAAGCCGAAGAAGAAGAGTACGTCGCTGAAGATATTCAGCACCATTTTCTTCACTAAACCTGCCGATGAATAGCGCAGCCACTGCCATAGCGGCTGCGTATTACGTGCTTTTATTCTGCATTTAACCTTTCCTTCAAGAATTTTTCACCGCCATTCAGCCGCTTTTGGCTTATCACGTAGACCGTTATTGCATAAAAAATTGATAAAAGGCGTTATTTTACCTGGGCTATAGCCTCTTATTCTGGCTACAGTTATTCTGACGATGCTTCCAGTTGCGGGCAACCATTCCGGGAGAGGTCCTCTCTCCTTTTCTTAGGCAATGAGAAAATATGCATGATTATTGCATGCAGACAAGTGCGTATATTAAGCCCGCTTGTTAACGGGCATTGAGAAGGAAAAAGAGATATGACCGCCTTTGGTAAAAAATGGTTAACAGGTCTGGTTACGGGTGCGTTGATGGCCGTCTCTGCCGGTTCACTCGCCGCTGAACAAAAAACCCTGCATGTTTATAACTGGTCTGATTATATTGCGCCGGATACGGTGGCAAATTTTGAAAAAGAGACCGGTATTAAAGTGGTGTACGACGTTTTTGACTCCAACGAAGTACTGGAAGGCAAATTAATGGCGGGCAGCACCGGCTTTGACCTGGTGGTCCCGTCCGCCAGCTTCCTCGAACGTCAGCTGGCGGCAGGCGTCTTCCAGCCGCTGGACAAAAGCAAGCTGCCAAACTGGAAGAATCTTGACCCGGAAGTCCTCAAGCTGGTCGCCAAACACGACCCGGATAACAAGTACGCGATGCCGTACCTGTGGGCGACCACCGGCATTGGCTATAACGTCGATAAAGTGAAAGCCGTGCTCGGTAAAGATGCGCCGCTGAATAGCTGGGATCTGGTGCTTAAGCCGGAGAACCTTGAAAAACTGAAAAGCTGCGGCGTCTCCTTCCTCGATGCGCCGGAAGAGATTTTTGCCACCGTCCTGAACTATCTGGGCAAAGATCCGAACAGTACAAAAGCCGATGATTACACCGGTCCGGCGACCGACCTGCTGCTGAAACTGCGGCCGAATATCCGCTACTTCCACTCCTCGCAATATATTAACGATCTTGCTAACGGCGATATCTGCGTCGCCATCGGCTGGGCTGGCGATGTCTGGCAGGCGGCGAACCGGGCAAAAGAAGCGAAGAACGGCGTGAACGTCTCCTACTTCATTCCCAAAGAGGGGGCGCTGGCGTTCTTTGATGTCTTCGCGATGCCGGCGGATGCGAAAAACAAAGATGAGGCTTATCAGTTCCTTAACTATCTGATGCGCCCGGAAGTGATCGCCAAAATCAGCGATCAGGTGTACTACGCTAACGGCAACAAAGCCTCTACGCCGCTGGTGAGCGAAACCATCCGTAATAACCCGGCTATCTACCCGCCGGCCGATGTGTTCGCCAAACTGTTCACCCTGAAGGTGCAGGATCCGAAAATCGACCGCGTACGTACGCGGGCGTGGACGAAAGTCAAAAGCGGGAAATAAAACCTGATGGCCCGGTTCACCGGGCCTGAAAGGTCTGACCCGGCCGGGTGGTTTCTCCGCGTGGTCGGGCAACAAACGGATTAAAGTGCAGCGAATACATGCACCAGGATGGTGCACCTGCACTGTAAAGTTCAATGTATGGCAACCGGGCCATACGGTGGTAGTTTTTTGCCGGAGAGCACCTGAGTGAACGACGCAATTCCCCGCCCACAAGCGAAAACCCCCAAAGCGCTGACCCCGCTGCTGGAAATCCGTAATCTGACGAAGTCTTTCGACGGGCAGCACGCCGTCGATGACGTCAACCTCACGATTTATAAAGGTGAAATCTTCGCCCTGCTGGGCGCATCCGGCTGTGGAAAATCGACGCTGCTGCGTATGCTGGCCGGCTTTGAGGAGCCGACGGCCGGGCAAATTATGCTCGATGGCGTTGACCTGTCGCGCGTGCCGCCCTACCAGCGGCCGATCAATATGATGTTTCAGTCCTACGCCCTGTTCCCCCATATGACGGTGGAGCAGAACATTGCCTTTGGTCTGAAGCAGGACAAGCTGCCGAAAGCCGAAATCGCCAGCCGGGTGCAGGAGATGCTGGCGCTGGTGCATATGCAGGAGTTCGCTAAACGCAAACCGCATCAGCTTTCCGGCGGTCAGCGGCAGCGCGTGGCGCTGGCCCGTAGCCTGGCGAAACGACCAAAGCTGCTGCTGCTTGATGAGCCGATGGGCGCGCTGGATAAAAAGCTCCGCGATCGTATGCAGCTGGAAGTGGTGGATATCCTCGAGCGCGTGGGGGCGACCTGCGTCATGGTGACCCACGATCAGGAAGAGGCGATGACCATGGCGGGACGTATCGCCATTATGAACCGCGGGAAGTTCGTGCAAATCGGCGAGCCGGAGGAGATCTACGAGCATCCGACAACCCGCTACAGTGCGGAATTTATCGGCTCGGTCAACGTGTTTGAAGGGGTAGTAAAAGATCGTCTGGAAGATGGTCTGGTGCTGAGTTCACCGGGGCTGACGCACCCGCTGAAGGTCGATCCTGATGCCTCCGTGATTGACAATGTGCCGGTGTGGGTCGCTCTGCGCCCGGAAAAAATTATGCTCTGCGATGAGCCGCCGGCGGATGGCTACAACTTTGCGGTAGGAGAGGTGATCTATATCGCCTACCTCGGCGACCTGTCTATCTACCACGTGCGGCTGCAAAGCGGGCAGATGATCAGCGCCCAGCTACAGAACGAACACCGCCACCGTAAGGGCACGCCAACCTGGGGTGATGAAGTGCGTTTGTGCTGGGATGCCGACAGCTGCGTTGTTCTGACGGTGTAAGGAGAGGGCGATGAGTGCATTAGAACCACCGGCCGGGGTGAAAAAAACCGGCGGTTTTGCCCAATGGCTCACCCGGTTGCAGATGGCGCATGGCCGCAAGCTGGTAATCGCGCTGCCGTATTTGTGGCTGATCTTGCTGTTTCTGCTGCCGTTCCTGATCGTGTTTAAAATCAGCCTCGCGGAGATGGCGCGGGCGATCCCGCCCTACACCGATCTGTGGGAGTGGGCGGACGGCCAGCTCACGCTCACCTTGAATCTCGGCAACTTCCTGCAGCTGACCGACGATCCGCTCTATTTTGAAGCCTATCTGCAGTCGCTGCAGGTGGCGGGGATCTCAACCTTCTGCTGCCTGCTGCTGGGCTATCCGCTGGCATGGGCGGTGGCGCACAGTAAACCGTCAACGCGAAATATCCTGCTGCTGCTGGTGATCCTGCCATCGTGGACCTCATTCCTGATCCGCGTCTATGCGTGGATGGGGCTGTTGAAAAGCAATGGCGTGCTGAATAACTTCCTGATCTGGCTCGGGGTTATCGATCAGCCGCTGGAGATCCTGCATACCAATCTGGCGGTCTATATCGGTATTGTGTACGCCTATCTGCCGTTTATGGTGCTGCCGATCTATACCGCGCTGACGCGTATCGACTACTCGCTGGTCGAGGCCTCTTTAGATCTGGGCGCCCGGCCGCTGAAAACCTTCTTCCAGGTGATCGTCCCGTTGACCAAAGGCGGGATTATCGCCGGTTCAATGCTGGTTTTCATCCCGGCGGTTGGGGAGTTCGTGATCCCGGAACTGCTGGGCGGTCCGGACAGCATTATGATCGGGCGGGTCCTGTGGCAGGAGTTCTTTAATAACCGCGACTGGCCGGTCGCTTCAGCGGTGGCCATCGTGATGCTGCTCCTGCTGATCGTGCCGATTATGTGGTTCCATAAACATCAGCAAAAACAGATGGGGGATCATGGATGAACGATTTGCCGGTAGTCCGTTCGCCGTGGCGAATTTTAATCCTCGTGCTCGGCTTTACCTTTTTATATGCGCCGATGCTAATGCTGGTGATTTACTCATTCAACAGCTCGAAGCTGGTGACGGTATGGGCGGGTTGGTCGACACGCTGGTACAGCGAGTTGTTCCATGATGATGCGATGATGAGCGCCGTCGGGCTGAGTCTGACCATCGCCACCTGTGCGGCGACGGCGGCGGCGATTCTGGGGACGATTGCCGCGGTGGTGATGGTGCGCTTTGGTCGCTTTCGGGGATCAAACGGCTTTGCCTTTATGATTACGGCGCCGCTGGTAATGCCGGATGTCATTACCGGGCTATCGCTGCTGCTGCTGTTTGTCGCGCTCGGGCACGCCATCGGCTGGCCGTCGGATCGCGGCATGTTGACCATCTGGCTGGCGCACGTGACTTTCTGTACCGCCTACGTGGCGGTGGTGATCTCGTCGCGACTGCGTGAACTGGACCACTCTATTGAGGAGGCGGCGATGGATTTAGGCGCGCCGCCGCTGAAGGTCTTTTTCATCATTACGCTGCCGATGATCATGCCGGCGGTGATCTCCGGCTGGCTGCTGGCGTTTACCTTATCACTGGACGATCTGGTCATCGCCAGCTTTGTTTCCGGCCCGGGAGCCACCACCTTGCCGATGCTGGTCTTCTCCAGCGTGCGTATGGGGGTCAACCCGGAAATCAACGCCCTGGCAACCTTAATCCTCGGCGTCGTGGGGATTGTTGGTTTTATCGCCTGGTATTTGATGGCGCGCGCAGAAAAGCAGCGGGTGCGCGATATCCAGCGTGCAAGACGGAGCTGAAGCCCCTAAAATCTACGGTAAAACTGGTATCGGCGTCGCGATGGTGCGACGCCGTTTTCATGGAAGACGTTTCCGTTGGGACTGTTTACAAAAACTCGTTCATCGCATGCGCGTCTTAACGTCCCTGCACTGGTGCAGGTGGCGGCGTTCGCCATTATTTTGATTCGTGCCGTGGATCTGCTGATGATCCTCAATCAGCTGGGTATCGGTGGGATAGAGGCGTTTATTCAGCGTAGCGTGCAGACATGGACCTTGACGCTGGTGTTTCTCTCCAGTCTGCTGCTGGTCTTTATTGAGATCTGGTGCGCATTTTCACTGGTGAAAGGGCGTAATCTGGCGCGCTGGATCTTTCTCCTGACGCAAATTATCGTCACCGCTTATCTCTGGGCGGCCTCGCTGGGGTATGGCTATCCGGAGCTGTTCAGTATTGCCGGCGAGTCAAAACGTGAAATTCTGCGTTCTCTGGTGATGCAAAAACTGCCCGATTTTCTGGTGCTGGCGCTGCTGTTTGTTCCGGCGTCGTGTCGACGGTTTTTCCGACTGCAATAACGGTGATACAATCCCCGCCCCTGATTTCTGGAAGGTCTTTTTATGCACTGCGCACTCTATGACGCGGGTCGCTGTCGCTCTTGTCAGTGGCTGGAACGGCCGTTAACACAACAGCTCGCCAGTAAAATGGCCGATCTCGAAACGCTGTTGGCCGACAGCCCGGTGGCGACATGGTTAGCGCCGGTTTCCGGCCCGCAAGCCGGTTTTCGCAACAAAGCTAAAATGGTGGTCAGCGGCAGCGTTGAACGCCCGCTGCTGGGGATGTTGCACCGCGATGGCAGTCCGGAAGACCTGACCGAATGTCCGCTCTATCCGGCCAGTTTTGCGCCGGTTTTTGCCGTGCTGAAACCGTTTATCGCCCGCGCCGGATTAACGCCCTATCACGTCGCCCGCAGGCGCGGCGAGCTGAAGTATCTGCTGCTGACGGAAAGCCAGCTCGACGGCGGCATGATGCTGCGTTTTGTGCTGCGTTCCCCGACAAAACTTACGCAGCTGCGCGCCGCGCTGCCGTGGCTGCAGGCGCAGCTGCCGCAGCTGAAGGTGATTACCGCCAATATTCAGCCGGTGCATATGGCCATTATGGAAGGCGAAGAGGAGATTCTCCTCAGCGAGCAGGCGGCGCTGGCGGAAAACTTTAACGACGTACCGCTGTGGATCCGCCCGCAGAGCTTTTTTCAAACGAATCCTGCCGTTGCCAGTCAGCTGTATGCGACCGCCCGCGATTGGGTACGCCAGCTGCCGGTCAATCATATGTGGGACCTGTTCTGCGGAGTGGGGGGCTTTGGCCTGCACTGCGCCACGCCGGAAATGCGCCTGACCGGGATTGAGATTGCGCCGGAGGCGATCGCCAGCGCGAAGCAGTCTGCCGCCGAACTGGGCCTGACCAACCTCCATTTTCAGGCGCTGGACTCGACGCAGTTTGCCACCGCTGAGGGAGAGATTCCTGACCTGGTGCTGGTCAACCCGCCACGCCGCGGTATCGGCCGCGAGCTGTGCGACTATTTAAGTCGTATGGCGCCGCCCTTTATTATCTACTCCAGCTGTAACGCGCAGACGATGGCGAAAGATATTGCGCGGCTGCCGGGCTATCGGGTTGAGCGGGTGCAGCTGTTTGATATGTTCCCCCACACCGCCCACTACGAAGTGCTGACGCTGCTGGTTCGCGAAGTTTAAACAAAATGTGAACTCTTCTGCCGACGTAAATCGGGTAAGCTTGGCTAATAACAGCGTGATATTAGCGGAGCAATACCCATGGCAAAGAAAATCCTGTTGGTCGAAGATGACGACGATATTGCCGCATTGCTGCGTTTAAATCTGCAGGATGAGGGATATCAGATTGTGCATGAAGCGGACGGCGCGCAGGCGCTGGTGCAGCTGGAAAAGGGCGGCTGGGATGCGGCGATTCTCGACCTGATGCTGCCCAACGTCGATGGGCTGGAGATTTGCCGGCGCATTCGCCAGATGACCCGCTATCTGCCGGTGATTATTATCAGCGCCCGTTCCAGCGAGACGCACCGCGTGCTGGGACTGGAAATGGGGGCGGACGACTACCTGGCCAAACCGTTTTCGGTTATCGAACTGGTGGCGCGAGTCAAAGCGCTCTTTCGTCGCCAGGAGGCGATGGGGCTCAATTTGCTGATGGATTCCGGGCGTATCAATTGCCACGGCCTGAGCATCGACCCGCTTGCGCGTGAAATCAGACTGCGCGGTGAGCCGGTGGATTTAACGCCGCGCGAATTTGACCTGCTGTACTACTTTGCCCGCCATCCCGGCGAGGTCTTCTCCCGCCTGGCCTTACTTGACCGCGTCTGGGGCTACCAGCACGAGGGCTATGAGCACACGGTCAATACCCATATCAACCGCCTGCGCAGTAAAATTGAACGCGACCCGGCGGAGCCGGAAATCATTCTGACGGTCTGGGGCAAGGGCTATAAATTCGCGCCTGTGCGTAAAGGAGCGGAGCAATGATGCGGCGATTAAGCCTGAGCCAGCGCCTGGCGCTGGTCTTCACTTCGCTGCTACTGCTTTGTGCGGTGGCGGTGTGTGTGGTTCAGCTGTATAGCAGCGCGCAATACGGTAATGCGATGGTCCAGCGTCTTTCGGTCGGGCTGGCACAGCAGATTGTTGCCCGTGAACCGCTGCTCGATGCGCGGGGCCATGTCAATCGCGAGGCGCTGAAACCGCTTTTCGATCGCCTGATGGTCTTCAACCCCAGCGTCGAGCTCTACTTGATCTCACCTGACGGCGAGCTGCTGGCCGATGCTGCGCCGCCGGGCCATATCAAACGCCAGCGCGTTGACATCGTGCCGATACAGACGTTTCTCTCCGGCGGCACCTGGCCGGTGTACGGTGACGATCCGCGTAGCGAGGATCAGCGCAAGGTCTTCAGCGTGGCGCCGTTGAATGTCGACGGCCAGCTGCGCGGCTATCTCTATATTATCCTGCAAGGGGAAACCTTTAATGAGCTGGCGGCCAGCGCCTGGCAGAAGACGTTGGGAAGCTTGCTTATCTGGACGCTGCTGCTGGTGGCCCTGTTTGGGCTGCTGGCCGGCGGTCTTGCCTGGTATTGGGTGACGCGCCCGGTACGCCAGCTGACCGCACAGGTGGGGGTGCCCGGAGAAGACAGCATGGGAGCGATTAAACTGCTGGCGGCGCAAGCGCCGGATCCGCATCCCGGCAATGAAGTGGCGATCCTGCATAACCGGTTTATCGACCTGGCCCGGCAGATCGCCGGGCAGTGGGATCGACTGGCCGATAGCGATCGCCAGCGGCGTGAATTTATCGCCAATATTTCTCACGATCTGCGGACTCCGCTGACTTCGCTGCTCGGTTATCTGGAGACGCTGACGCTGAAAGCCGATCGGCTGAGTGCGGAAGAGAGCAAGCGCTATCTCAATATTGCGCTGCGCCAGGGGAATAAAGTCCGCTCTCTTTCCCAGCAGCTGTTTGAGCTGGCGCGCCTGGAACATGGCGGGATCAAGCTGCAGCCGGAGAAATTTGTGCTGGCGGAGCTGGTCCAGGACGTGGCGCAGAAGTTCGACCTGGCGATTGCCACCCGCCACATCCGTTTACAGCTCTCCCTGGCCGGGGGATTGCCGCCGGTGGTGGCGGATTTATCGATGATGGAGCGGGTGTTGACCAATTTACTGGATAACGCGATTCGCCATACGCCGGATGGCGGCAGTATCAGCCTGACGGCCCGTCAGCAGGGGGCGGAGATGGTGGTTGAGGTAGCCGATAGCGGTCCTGGGGTTAGCGGTGAGCTGCGGGCGACACTGTTTGAGCGGCCTTCGGTGCTTGAACCCGGTCAGAGCCCGGAATCGCGAGGCGGGTTGGGACTGATGATTGTGCGGCGAATGCTGCAGCTGCACGGCGGTGATATTCAGCTGGTGGATGTGCCGGCAGGAGCCAGCTTCCGCTTTACCCTGCCGTTGCGTTCGTAGCGATGGTTCCCCGGCCAGGCGGTGCTGGCCGGGGAACCGCCCGGGCAAGGCATTTCGCCGCGACCCGGGTCAGCCGGGGATTATTCCGGGAACCACTGGTGGCTGATTTTCTGATACGTGCCGTCCGCTTTAATCGCCTTCAGCGCGGTATTGAGTTTTTCCAGCAGCGCCTTGTTGTCCGGACGTACCGCGATGCCGAGGCCGGTGCCGAAGTATTGCGGATCGGTCACTTTCGGAGTGGCGACGCCCAGCTGCGGGTTGGTCTTCAGCCACTCATTCACCACGGCAGTATCGCCAAACACCCCGTCAATACGGCCATTTTTCAGGTCGATAATCGCATTCTGATAGCTGTCATAGGCGACGGTTTTAACTTCCGGATGTTTGTCCTGCAGGTATTTCTGGTGGGTGGTGCCGTTTTCCATACCAATACGTTTGCCTTTCAGATCGGCAAAGGAGTGGAAGGCGTCTTTTTTAGCGATAACCAGCGCCGAGTTAGCGTAGTACGGATCGGTAAATGCGACCTGTTTGCTGCGCTCCGGAGTAATGTCCATCCCGGAAATCACCGCGTCATATTTTTTAAATTTCAGCGCCGGGATCAGGCTATCGAAAGCGTGGTTGGTAAAGGTACAGTCAGCCTGCATCTGTTTGCACAGCGCTTTCGCCAGATCCAGATCGAAACCAACGATCTGATTGTTAGCATCCATGGATTCAAAAGGGGGGTAGGTTGCCGAAACGCCGAAGCTGATTTTCTCTGCCGCGGCCGCGTTAAATGCGGTAGCGGCGAACATTGCGGCTAACAGTAACTTCTTCATGCGTGTTGCTCCCGTCTGTCAATATTGTGGTCGTTCGTCGTTTCCTGACGTGGAATAACCATGCCAAAAAATGAATTTATATTCAATATAAATGTATTTTTATTTATTTTTCCGGCGGAAATATGCGCAGGAGATCGGTTAAATGGAGTAATCCGACAACCTGTTTGTCGTCGTTAATCACCGGTAGCACGGTAATGGGGGCCGGCTGGTGCTGCTCCATGATTCTGATCGCCTCATCAATCAACTGATGCTGACCAATGCAGGTCGCGAAAGGGTTCATCAGTTCCCTCACCGGAGTCTGTAAGAAGAGGTTGTTGTACATGATATAGCGGCGGATATCGCCGTCGGTAATGATGCCTTCCAGTTCATTGCGGCCATTAACAACCAGCGCTGCCCCCGAAAGATAGCGGGTCATGATGAACAGCGCATCCAGAATCGTCGACTCCCGACCGATCAGGCAGGCTTTTTCGCCGCTGCGCATCGCTTTCCCGACCGTTAATAGCCGCCTCCTGCCGAGTGAACCGCCGGGATGATAGAGGGCAAACTCCTCTTTGCTGAAGTTTCGTTCTTGCATCAGGGTTACGGCAAGGGCGTCTCCGATGGCCAACGCCAGCGTGGTGCTGGTTGTCGGGGCAAGATCCAGAGGGCAGCATTCATGCTCAACCTGTGAAGAAATAACAACGTCACTGTATTTTGCCAGCGGGGAATCAGGGGCGCCACATATCGCAATAATGGGCACGCCTGTTCGCTTGAGCGCGGGGAGCATATTGATGACTTCTGTCGTCTCGCCGCTGTTGGAGATGAGGATCACCACATCTTCGCGGCTGACTCTTCCCAGATCGCCATGCAACGCTTCGGCCGGGTGCAGATAAAATGAGGGCGTGCCGGTGCTGGCGAGGGTGGCCGAAATTTTATGCGCGATATAGCCGGGTTTGCCCATGGCGCTTAGCACCACCTTGCCTGGCGCATTTAATATAATATTTATCGCTTGTGCAAAATTATCATTAATATTAGAGGTTGCGCTAATAATTGCTTTGGCCTCTTCATGCAATACGTTACGGCCTCGATTAATTATTTCCGATGTATTTCTTGTTTTATTATTCATAACGAGTTCCTTTAGGCGTTTATCGTTATTATGGTAGGTCCGATCACAGTACTCTTTTTATTCTGTGATTGAGTGAATGAGCTGTGAATTTGTGATTTTATTCACATCTCCATATTTAAAAAACGGTTAGCTTAAAAATCGAGTGAAGCTAACACTCAGCGAGATAATGTCATGACACGCTATTCAAAAACGCAAAGGGTGCGTCGTATTATTGAGATGCTTGACGTTAATCATTCCACTACTATTAACCAGTTAGCTGAATACTTTACAGTTTCACATATGACCATTCGCCGTGATATTGAGGAACTCCAGAAGAACGGGCAGGTCAAGGTTATATTCGGTGGTCAAGTTATTAAGGGATTCATTAATGAAAGTCCAGAATATAAAGATAAAGCGCAACACCATATTGCATGGAAAAAGGAGATAGCGCTCCAGGCCTATAAACTCTTGCGTCCTGGAGAGATCGTCTTTATGGACGGTGGCACCACGGTGAAACAGCTGGCCTGGCTAATAGATATTCCACTGACGGTGATCACTAATGATATTTCTACTGCTTATATTCTGAATGACCGCCCCAACATTAAATTGCTTATTTGTCCAGGTGAGTTAGTCAGAGAAAGTCGCTCAGCCTATTGTACTGAGACGCTGCGTTACCTGAGCGAACATTATACCGACCTCGCTTTTATCGGCGCGGATGGTTTTGATGAGAATTATGGCGCAATGACCACCACGCAAAGTAAAGCGGACTGTAAGTGGATGGCAATGAGCCGCGCCGCAAAGTCAGTTCTGCTGGTGGATAAGAGTAAACACAATGTCTTCTGCCATTACAAAATAACCGATTTGGCGGAATTCAGTCAGGTCATCGTCAATAGCGATTCGCTGATGAGGTGACATCAACCCGATACGGAGAGGGAAGCACTGTGAAAATTGCAATAATTGCGGACGATTTAACCGGCGCAAATGCGACCGCCGCGCTGTTAAGTACCAAAGGGTTTACGACCATGACCTGTCTGGATAACGACGCGAAAGAGGCGGAGCGCTTTGACGTGGTTTCATTTTCTACAGATTCCCGCTCAGTTTCTTCTGCCGAAGCCTACAGGCGGGTAGCGGAATGCGTCGCGCGGATTAACCCGGAGCAGACGCTGATCAGTAAGCGCATTGATTCAACGCTGCGCGGTAATTTAGGCGCTGAAGTTGATGCGGTCATCGATAGCTTTCCCCATCTGATGGCTATCGTCGTCCCCGTTTATCCCTCCAGCGGGCGTATTTGCGTGGGAGGATCGCTGCTGGTGGACGGCATTCCGCTACAGAATACCGCAATGCGCAACGATCCTAAAAACCCAATGCTGGAATCGTCGGTGGTGGAGTTGTTCCGCCAGCAGACCAATAAAAATGTCAGTTATATTTGTCTGCGCGATGTGCTGCGTGGCGAAATCACGCTGACTAAAAAACTGAAGGAGTTGTATTGTGGCAACGTCCGGATTGTCATCATTGATGCGACAACCGGTGATGATATTCAGCAGATAGCGCAGGCGGTACAGAAAGCAAAAATTCCCTGTTTTTGCGTCGACCCCGGTGTGTTCACCGCGCAGCTGGCATGGTTAAAATTTTCATCCGGGCGCAGACGGACCAATAAAGTTTTTCTGGCCATTGGCAGTGTTTCTGATTTAACCCAGCGGCAAATAAAGAAATTACGCTACGAGCGCGAAGTCTATATTGAGACGCTGTCGGCAGAGGAGTTAATCAATTTTTCCCTTAACCCGGAAAGTGCCGCCCAGGTCGTTGATCGGTTAATTGATAAAACCCGGACCTTTGATGTTATAGGCATTGATTCTGTCGAGGCTCCTGAGCATATTTTCAGGCTGGATACTCTCGCTAAAAAATTCGCAGTCGACAATCATCAGGTCAGCTGCATGATTAATAGTGGTATCGCCGAAGTCGTCGCTCAGGTGTTGAAAAAAGAAAAATCGCCGATCAGCGGACTCTACGGCAGCGGCGGCGATGTGATGGTCAGTATTACCAGACGATTAAAAGGTAGCGGCGTAGTATTAAAAGACGAAGTTGAACCGCTGGCCGTCTATGGAAAGTTAGTCGGGGGATTGGCTGATGGGCTGCCGTTAATTACCAAAGGTGGATTTATCGGTAATGATAACACCCTGGTGCACTGTATTGATTATTTAGTGACTAAAGTATCGGGCAATACCGCCATTACCGAAACTGTGTAAATATAAAAGGAGTTAATTATGAGACCGTTGGTGGTTATTCCAATGGGGGATGCTGCTGGCATCGGCCCGGAGATTACCGTAAAAACCCTGGCCTCTGAGCACGCGCAACAATATGCCAGAATGGTCGTTGTCGGAAATATACATATTCTTGAACAGGCGCTGAAGTTTTCCGGCGTGTCGTTAGCTATTAACGTCATTACTGGTGTGAATGAGTATCTCGATCGGCCGGGATTAATGAATCTCATTGAGTGCGGGGATCTTAATATTGATGTGTTCCAACCGGGTGAGATTCAGGGGCAGTGCGGCAGGGCGGCCTATGACTGTATTGAGAAAGCGGTAAAGATGACGCTACGCGGCGACGTTGACGCGGTGGCGACGACCCCGATTAATAAGGAGTCACTGAGGGCCGGAGGCGTTGATTTTATTGGCCACACCGAGATATTTGCTCATCTCACGGATACCCGCGATCCGCTGACTTTGTTTCAGGTGCGCACGCTGCGGGTTTTCTTCCTGACGCGTCATCTCTCTCTGGTGGAGGCGATCCGCAGCCTGACGCCGGAGAAAGTGTGCGATTACGCGGTGCGCTGTACCCGCGCGCTGCAGCAGCTTGGCGTGCCGCAGCCCAAACTGGTGGTGGCTGCGATTAATCCCCACGGCGGCGAACACGGTCTGTTTGGCCATGAGGATGATGAAGTCCTGTTGCCGGGTATTGAGCTTGCGCGCGAACAAGGTATCGCGATTGAGGGGCCAAAACCGGCCGACAGCGTGTTCCATTTTGCTCTGCTGGGGGCATGGGATGCCGTACTGTCGCCGTACCATGACCAGGGGCATATCGCCACCAAAATGGTGGACTTCCACCGCACCATTTCTATCACCAGCGGCATGCCTGTCCTGCGAACCTCCGTTGATCACGGTACGGCAAATGATATTGCGGGTAAGGGGATTGCCGATCCGGTTAGCCTGATTGAAGCGGTCAGGCTGGCTGCACTCTACGCGCCCTATTACAAAAAATAATAACCTGAGGCGGGCGTGACGCCCGCCGCTCAATAATCCGAGGTGAGTATGTCTGATAAACCAGTGGAAGCCGCCGCGGCGGGAATGAGTCCGGCATTGAAGGGGGTATTAGTTCTTGGCATTGGGTTAATCATTTTTAATCCTGGAAGTACCAGCGGGGAGGAGCTCGACAGTTTCCGCGTGATTGGTGGGCTGCTGGTCGCAATAGCGGCACTGCTCTTTATGATCCTTAAAACGCGCATTCCGGCATTTCCCGCCTTGATCATTGCCGCGGTGATTACCGGTTCGTTAGGCGGGATGAAAAGCGAAATGATGATCGCTTCTGTTACCCGGGGCTTTGGTGGGACGCTAGGGAATATCGGTATCGTGATTGGCTTTGGCGTGATGATGGGATCGCTGTTGCAGATGAGCGGGGCCTCAAAGCGCATGGCGATTTCGTTTATCAACCTGCTGGGCAAGGGGCGCGAGGAGCTGGCGCTGGTGATGATCGGTCTAATCGTCTCAATGGCCGTATTCTGTGATTCGGCATTTATCGTTCTGGTACCGTTGGTTAAGGCGATCTCCCGTTCAACGGGGAAATCGGTGGTAGGGTTAGGGGCAACGCTTGCGGCCGGACTGGTGATCAGTCATAGCATGATCCCGCCCGCCGTTGGTCCGTTTGGCGTGGTATCACAGTTCAATATGCCTATTGGCCGCTTTATGCTCTGGAGTATGGTCGTGGCGGTACCGGTAGCGATAGCCGGATTCCTGTATACCCGACGACTTGGCAACGCTATTTTCCTGATCCCGACGGAAGACGGCAGTGGATTTACCCGTGAACGCCCCGTTTCCGCAAAGGAAAGTGTGCAGCAGGAGGAATCTCTGCCGGGCACAGTGATTTCGTTTGCTCCGCTGATGGTGCCGATTGTGCTTATTCTGCTGGCCACCTTCTTCAAGGAGTTCGGCTATATTGAGCCCGAGAGTCATGCGTGGCAGCAGTCGTTAGTGCAGATGGTCATCGCAATCGGTCATCCGGTGACGGCGGTGGGGACCGGGTTACTGATCGCCATTATTGGGCTGGGCAGCCGTTACGAGCGTAAAGAAGTGACCCAAAACATGGAAAATGCGATTCGTTCGGCGGGGATCATTTTTCTGGTTATCGGCGGGGGAGGGGCGCTGGGGATGGTGCTGCGTGATTCTGGTGCCGGTAATATGATCGCCGATTACATTATCCAGACAGGCGTGCCGGGCGTCTTGCTGCCGCTGACCATTTCGACGCTGGTGCGCTTAATTCAGGGGTCTGGTACGGTGGCGATGATTACCGCTGCAAGTATTACCGCCCCGATGATCGGGACGTTAGGCGTGGATCCTGTTATTGCTGGCCTGGGCTGTACGGTTGGCTCCTTCATGTTTTCCTACTTTAACGACGCCTATTTTTGGGTCGTCAACCGCTCGCTTGGCGTGACTGAAGTTCAGGAACAGATCAAGGTGTGGAGTATCACCTCAACTATCCTCTGGGCGACCGGGTCGGTCACCTTACTGCTGATTAACGCGCTGTTCTTTTAAGGAATAAAAAAAGGGATCCCAACGGGATCCCTTTTGGGGTTAGTTCCGTCGTTCAAACGCCAGCGCTTTACGCTCCACTAACCGCATCAGCAGCGTCAGAAGACCGTTGACGATGAGATAGACAATACCGGCCGCGCCAAACACCATCACGTCGTAGGTACGTCCGTACAGCAGCTGGCCGTGCCCCATGACTTCCATCAGCGTAATGGTGTAAGCCAGAGAGGTACTTTTGAACACCAGCACCACCTCGTTGGAATAAGAAGAGAGGGCGCGTTTAAAGGCGTACGGCAGCAGAATCGCCAGCGTGTCTTTCTTGCTCATGCCCAGCGCGCTGCAGGATTGCCACTGGCCGTCAGGGATGGCGCGGATCGCACCATAAAACAGCTGGGTGGTGTAGGCTGCGCTGTTGAGGGACAGGGCTATCATGGCGCACAGCCAGGGTTCAGAAATCAGATGCCACAGCACCGGGTAGTTCTGCAAAGAGGGGAACTGACCTGGACCATAGTAAATCAGGAAGATCTGCACCAGCAGCGGCGTACCGGTAAATAAGGTGATGTAAGCGCGAACAATCCACACCAGTACCGGCGTTTTCAGCGTCAGGACGATGGTGAAAACCAGCGCCAGAATCAGCGCCACGACGATCGAAGCCGCCGTCAGCGTCAGGCTGGTATGCAGCCCTTTCAGCAGTTCGGGTAAATAATCGAGCATCAGCCTGGTCTCCGTTCGAAGCGCGTCGCACGCTGGTCAATACGTTTGAGGATGTACTGACTGAGCAGGGTGATGACCAGATAGATCGCCGCCGCGATGATGTACCAGTTAAACGGCTCCTGGGTGCGCGTGGCGATGCTTTTGGTTTGCAGCATCAGATCGTTGACGCTGATTAAACTGACCAGCGCGGTATCTTTCAGCAGAACCAGCCACTGGTTGCCGAGGCCCGGCAACGCATGACGCCACATTTGCGGCATCACCAGACGGAAGAAGATCGCCCCTTTCGATAGCCCCAGCGCCTGGCCGGACTCCCACTGTCCCTGAGGTACCGCCTTAAGCGCTCCGCGCAGAGTTTGCGAGGCGTAAGCGGCGTAAAGCAGGGACAACGCGATGGCGCCGCACAGGAACGGACTGACGTCGAAGTTTTCAATCTGCATCTGTACCGGAATCTGCACAAAGCCAAGATTGATCGTAAAACCGTCGGAGAGCGTAAGCAGCAGCTGTGAGGAGCCGAAATAGATAAACAGGACCACCAGAATCTCCGGTAGTCCACGCAGAACCGTGACCACGCCGGTTGCGAGCCATGCCAGCGGGCGCCATTTCACTGACTCCAGCACGGCAAACAGCATCGCCAGCACAAGGCCGATGATGAGCGCGCAAACGGCAAGGCCGACGGTCATCCCGGCGGCACTTGCTAATGGAAAAATTTCATTCATTTAGCGTTACTTCTGAAACCATTTGCTATAGATGGTCTGGTAAGTCCCATCTTTTTTCACTTTTTCCAGCGCAGCATTAAATTTCTGCTGCAGTTCGGTATTGCCCTGACGAAGCGCAATGCCCAGACCGGTACCGAAGTAGTCTTTATCGGTGACTTTATCGCCCACCGCGGCCAGCTTCGGATTGCTTTTCAGCCACTCGGTGACGACGGCATTATCGCCAAACACGGCATCAATACGGCCATTTTGCAGATCCAGCTTCGCATTCTGGTAGCTGTCGTATGGCACGGTGGTGATTTCAGGGTGTTTGTCGTTAATAAATTTCTGGTGCGTGGTCCCGTTCTGGACGCCGACTTTTTTGCCTTTCAGCTGTTCGAGGCTGGTGTATTTACCCTGCTGGCCGACAAACAGCGCCGAGTTTTCGTAGTAAGGGGTCGTGAACAGCACCTGTTTTTCACGCTCAGGCGTGATATCCATCCCGGCCATCACCGCATCGACGCGGCGGAATTTGAGGCTGGGGATCAGGCTGTCGAAGGCCTGGTTGGTAAAGGTGCAGGTGGCATCAATTTCTTTACACAGCGCGTTGGCCAGATCGACATCAAAACCGACAATTTTATTGTTGGCATCAATCGATTCAAACGGAGGGTAGGAGGCCTCAGTGGCGAAACGAATGGTCTGGGCGGCAGTAGCTGACAGGCTCATGCTGGCCAGGATCGCGGCAATCAGTACTTTTTTCATCGTCATTTCCCCGAAAACATCAATGTGAAAGATAGTTTTTAAACGCGTCGGTCTGAGGATGCGTAAAGCAGCTGGCATCCCCTTGTTCAATGATGTGACCATTTTCCATATACACCACCCGGCTTGCCGTTTTACGCGCCACTTCCACTTCGTGGGTGACGATAACCTGCGTAATGCCGGTACCGGCCAGTTCGCGGATAATGCTGACGATCTGAGCGGTGATTTCCGGGTCGAGTGCGGCGGTAGGTTCATCAAACAGCAGAACCTGAGGTTCCATCATCAGCGCCCGCGCAATGGCGACGCGCTGCTGCTGGCCACCGGAAAGATGCAGCGGATAGCGATCGCTGTAGGGCTTGAGACGAAGACGTTCCAGCAGTTTTTCGGCGCGAGCGAGCGCCATGTCTTTACTTAACCCCAGCACGCGGCAGGGGGCTTCAATCAGGTTTTGCTGCACCGTCAGGTGCGGCCACAGATTATACTGTTGGAAAACCATACCCACGTTCTGGCGCAGCTCACGAATGGCTTTGTCAGAAGGCGCTTTGGTAAAGTCGAAGTGGTTACCGGCGATATGTAATGTCCCGGAACGCGGCATTTCCAGCAGGTTGAGTACGCGAAGCAGCGAGCTTTTCCCGGCGCCACTGGGGCCGAGCAGCACCAGCGTTTCCCCCTGCGGGCAATCCAGCGTGATGTCGAACAGCGCCTGATGCGCGCCGTAGAAGCAGTTAATGCCGTTTAGTTTAATACTCATCTGGGCTGTCTGATACGAATAGCTATTGAGGCCGCAAATACTACCTTTGACAGAATAGTTATGCAATATTTATGCGTTAAAAGTTAAATGTAAACCACATTTACCTCTAAACTTAGCACAAAATATGGGTTCGTGGGGTGGGGAGGCACAAATGTCGGCATAACCTGGAGAAATACCGACATTTTACCGGGGTTATCGTTTCAGCGGCGTGGGTTCCACGCCCTTATCCGCGTTTTTCAAGACTCTGTTGCAGGGAACCGGCCGGGGCATGGGAGTTAATGCCAAGATAACGCACGTCGTCGACGGCCCAGCACTGGCCTTCCTGAATCATCAGCACTTCATCCTGCCAGCTTTGACTGCCCTGTTTTAAATCGACGCGCAGAGGGATATTGCGGGCATCGCGGTTTGGAATGGTCGAGGCGCTGGCCACGCTGGCGCTATCGGCCGGGGTTGTCGAGCTGGAGAAGAGGTTCGATTGCAGCAGCGAGCTGCGTGACGGATCCTGGCGGGCATCGTTTAACAGTTTGGCCAGATCGTCGCTGAGATAAGGACGCAGGGCCGTCAGGTCGTTGTTCCGATGCTGGACCTGATAATCGTAAAATTTCTGCGCCACCTCATCCGGCCCACCTTCGATGCAGGCCCCGCTGCGGGTGCCATTATCTTTATAGGCGGGTGTGACGGTGGTACAGGCACTCAGCGCGAGCGCGCACGGGATAATAAAAGCAACGAGTTTGTAGCGCATGATGATTTCCTTATAAGCTCACTACGTTATTAGTTTCTGTTCAAGCATAGCGTACTGGCTCCGGAATGTGCTTGACTCTTAGAGCTCAGGCAATACATTTTTCCCCAAGTGTATTTTGGCCCATGCGTTGTCAGCGATCGCGCTATTTTTTATCAGCGATCACACGCTATTTATTTTCGCCAATACAATCTGTTTTCCGTAAAATGAAAACTATATATCTGCTTAAATATTCAATAATCAGGCGCGATAGGATTTATATTTAAAATAGAGCTCCTGTCTCCTCAGGCTATGGTATTTGCCATTTCAGAACCAGGCAGTGCTCACCCTCCTCACGTACTCCCTGTCGGTGTCCGGACGGGCGGCAACAATTACACCTGCCGGGATAAGCTCTAAGCACAGCCCGCCGCTGCAATGGTATTATTATTTAATAGCAAATAATAAACTCCAGTGCGGGCGAAATTATTACCTCGCTTTGTGAAAAAAAACGACCGGACGGTGAACCGGGATGATGATTATGCGGTATATTTTTCCGATGCCGGCAGGCAGCACTATTGGTTCGACGGGTTTAAGGGGCATGACGTCCATGTTGAGAGTCTGGCCGTATCGGTGTCTGATAATATGCAAACGGGAAAATTCCTCGTTTCCCGCCGGCTCGGGATGGAAAGCCAAACTGTGCACTATAAAAATATGGCAAGATCATATCAGAATCGATTTCTTTAACGCCATTAACGATTCGCTGCATATTATTGATGGCAATACTTTGCCCTTAAAGGGAAATTGCGCTCATATTTCCCCATTCCAGGCGCGTGAACTCACCAGTCAGGAGCGTGTATTCCTATTGCGTTTAATTGTGTATGAGTTCGTAAGGCGGCGCCCGTCAAATCCTGTGGCAGGCATCACGCTGGATGAAGCGCTTGCACTTCTCTACGGCAGGCTGGCGATCCCCGCAGCGCTGGGGCGAGAGTAAAGGCATCTTGCGCCCGCGCCGTCTGGCAGACTCCCGCCAGATCGACATCTTCCGTACCGATTTCATAAAACCGAGTGCACTCGTGTGCGCACCACTGCTACAGACCAACCCAGAGAAGCTCGATATGACTTTTTTCCTTGGCCGCCTGCCAGCTGCAGGGTTGTAAATTTTAGTCTCGTTTTTATGTCCGCAAAGTATAGCCAACTCGCCGGCGCCAGAATGAACTTCGGTTGTTAAACATCATTTCGTGGCGTGGTACCACAATCATTTCGGCGGAATTTAAAATGTGTGGATCTGAATTTGAGTATGCTGGTCTTGCGCGGGGCGCTATCTGATAATGATATGCAGGGGCTGTAAATATTAAATGCTATCTAAAAATAAACCTTGTCAGGAATACACAAGGGGGATTATCGCCATTTGGCGATAATCCCCCTTCAGAAAGAAAAGTTAATTATTTTTTCTTATAAATATTGGCAGAAACATGAAGTTTCTTGTCGGTGTTGCCGGAAGACAGAACGACAACATCAGCACCTTTTTCTTCAGCTTTTTTCAGCAACTCTGCACGCGCATCGCCAGGAGCGGTCTGGCCTGTAGAGGAAATGGTACCCACTTTTTGATACTGGGTCTGCACTTTGGCGAAATCTTCTTTGGACAAAATTTCCGCTGAGAATGCGTTTGCGGTTAAAAACAATGCTGCACCTGCCACTAAAGCTGCATATTTCATATTTTTAATCTCCATTGTTTAACTTGCTATCATCATGCCCTTGTTTTAACTAACCAATGAGCGGCTCCAGATTGAATCAAGTGAATTTTTTTTCAAGCTAAATACTACAAAACTATGATCGCTAACTCGTGTACTGATAAGGAAAAGATGACTCCGGGTTTATGATTTGTGGCGTCTTTTTTCAAAAGAGTAGTTAAGACTCTACTTAATCTCATTTTAAACAGTGGTTAGTATAAATTTACCTTATGTATTAAGGCTGTGAAATTTGCAAAATGGCACCGGCAGACAGCGTTGAGTTCATGGTTTATCATGAGTCAAGCCGCTATCGACATTGGCGGAAGGTGGTTTATATAAGGATCTGACTGATGGCCCGACTCACCGTATGTTGCGGGATGACCTCCCGATGAAACGTTCTGGACTTATCGCGCTCTTACTGCTGCTGGCCGGTTGTAGCGCAGAAAAAGGGATTATTGACCGCGACGGTTACCAGCTCGATACCCGCCATCCGGCGCAGGCAGCCTACCCGAGAGTGAAAGTCTTAGTCATTCACTATACCGCCGATGACTTTGACGTTTCCCTGGCGACCCTGACGGACAATCAGGTCAGCTCCCACTATCTGATCCCCGAGCAGCCGCCGCTGTATCAGGGCAAACCGCGGATCTGGCAACTGGTGCCGGAACAAGATTTGGCCTGGCATGCCGGGATTAGCTTCTGGCGCGGCAGTACACGCATTAACGATACGTCTATTGGCATTGAACTGGAGAACCGCGGCTGGCAGAAGAGCGTGGGGGGGAAAAGCTTTACACCGTTCAACCCGGCACAGATTAACGCACTGATTCCGTTGGCAAAAGATATTATTTCCCGCTACCACATTGCGCCGCAAAACGTGGTTGCCCACGCCGATATTGCCCCGCAGCGTAAGGACGACCCCGGGCCGTTATTCCCATGGCGGCAGCTGGCCGGGCAAGGTATTGGCGCATGGCCGGATGCCAGTCGGGTGGCGTTTTATCTCAACGGTCGGCCATCGTATCAACCGGTTGATAGCGCTGAACTGCTGGATACGCTCTCCCGCTATGGCTATCAGGTCACGCCAGAGATGACCCCGGCGCAACAGAAACGAGTCATTATGGCCTTTCAGATGCACTTCCGCCCGGCGCGCTGGGATGGCGTCGCCGATGCTGAAACCCAGGCCATCGCCGATGCGCTGCTGGAAAAGTATGGCCAGGGATAACCTGAGGCTAGCGGTGTAATTTCCCGTGGTCCTTCAGCCAGGCGGCGGTGCGAATAATGCCGTCATCCAGCGTGACCACGGGTTGATAGCCCAGCTCTTGCTGAGCGCGGGAGATATCGAGGGTAAAATCAAAGTTCAGCTTGGAGACGCCGTAGTGGGTAAAGGCGGGTTCCCTGGCGGACTTGTTGCCAAAATGCTCCATACTGCGGGCGATAATATCCAGCATCGGGTAGGGCACTGAGCGGATCCGGCATTTAATGCCCAGTTCATCAATCAGCTTCTGCACGATGCTGTGCAGCGTGCGCGGTTCGCCGTTGGTGATATTCCAGGCGCGGCCAGAGGGCAAATGATCGCACTGTGGCTGGCTGGCGAGCCACATCGCATGTACCGCATTTTCATAATAGGTCATATCAACCAGCGCGCTGCCGCCGCGCGGAAGCAGGACGCTACCGTAGTGCTGCATCATTTGCGCCAGGCGAGGAATAAACACTTTATCATGGGGGCCGAACAGGCTTTGCGGACGCAGAATGGTAAAGCGGGTGTTGGGGTTCGCCTGGGCCAGCAGATGAATGACCTCTTCGCTGGCCGCCTTGCTGCGGGCAAATTCATTGGCGAAACGCTGCGGACGGAAATCTTCCTGCACATCGCGATGATGGTGATAATCAAAGTAGAGCGACGGGGAGGAGATATGAACGAAATTACGCACGCCCCAGGCAACGGCCCACTCTCCGAGACGGCGGGTAGCCCGCACGTTAGCGAGATCAAAAGCCTGCTGTGTACCCCAGGGAGAGGTAAAGCTTGAACAGTGCCACAGGGTATCGATACCGGCGAGCATCACTTTGGCCTGCGAAGAAACCAGTTCGGTTAAATCAGCAGGCACAAACTCGGCGCCCATTTTGCTCAGAAGCTTGCCCATCGCTTCATTACGCCCGGTGGCTCTGACGCTGATGCCTTGATGACGCAGATATTCCACCGCGTTGCGGCCTAATCCGCTGGTCGCACCGGTAACCAGTACCTTCATATCAACCTACTGTCCCAGAAAAGAATTTCGTGCGCATTTTTCCGTGATTCTCCTCATGATGCAATGAGAATGATGAAAGAATGCCACACATACTGCCTATTTGCCTGTGATTTGTTCGGCCAGCCGGGCAATGCGTCGCGCCATACCGCGAAAGATAAACAGATGCGCCGGGATCATCAGCAGCCAATAGAACAGCCCGGGCATGCCGTGAGGATGCCACCAGGCGCGGACATCCAGTTCGCGGCGATCGCCTTTGTCGCTCAGCGTAAAACTCAGGCGTCCAAGACCCGGCGCTTTCATGCCGAATAATAAGGTTAGCTGCTTTTGCGGTTCGACGATAATGACCTTCCAGCTGTCCACCGTATCACCGGTCCGTAGGTTGGCACGATCGGGACGACCTTTCGCCAGCCGGTGGCCGACCAACAGGTCCATCGCCCCGCGGATCCGCCACAGAATATTGCCAAAGAAGTAACCCTCTTTGCCGCCGATTTGATTGACCACCTGCCACAGCGCCGCCGCGCTGGCGTGGGTGCTCACCGTACAACCGGCCTGTTTAGGATAGTAGCCATACTCCGGCCGCCAGCGGGCAAACGCCTGGGCGTCATAGCCCCAGTCGCTGGAGTTGGCGAGCTGCTCTTCCTCTTTTAGCGTGCGGCGCACCGCTTCATCAAAGGAGATCAGCGTCTGGGGGATCAGCGCGCGCAGGGCGCGATCGTCGGCGATCAGATCGTGCTTTAACCCCTGAATCAATGCCCGGGCGATAGTCGGAGGGACCGACGTAATCACGTTGAGAAACCACACCGAAATCCAGCGGGTGGGGAAGGGGATCGGGATTAACAGGCGATGTTTGCCGCTCACTGCCATAAAGCGAGTGAACTGCTGCTGGTAGCTTAATATTTCTGGTCCGGCGGCCTCCAGTACGCGATGAGCGCTGGCCGGATGGTGAAGCAGCTGCACCAGATAATAGAGCAGGTTTTCCAGAGCGACAGGCGTCGTTCGCGAGCGAACCCAGCGCGGTGGCGTCAGGATCGGCAGGTTGTAGACCATATCGCGCATCACTTCGAAAGCGGCGGAGCCGGCGCCGATGATAATTCCCGCCCGCAGTTCGGTGACCGGTACGGCGGATTCCCGCAGAATGTCGGCGGTGATTTGCCTGGCGCGCAGATGATCCGATTGTTCAGCTTCCGGCGCCTGCAGGGAGCTGAGAAAAATCAGCTGCCGGACCGGCGTGACGCGCAGGGCATCGCGAACGTTGACCGCGACCCGACGTTCGTGCGCAATAAAATCGCCTCCTTCGCCCATTCCGTGCACCAGATAATAAACGGTATCCACCTGCGCCAGCAGGGCGGAAAGCCCCTGCGGCTGGTTAAGATCGAGCGGATGGCTGCTTACGCCCGGAAGATTGAGTTTTTGCAGCCTGTCGACATGACGTGCCGCCGCCAGCACCGGGTAACCCTGCTCGCTTAATGCCTGCACCAGATGCTGGCCGATATAGCCGCTGGCGCCGAGCACCAGAATTCGTTGCGACACGCCGGGCTCCTTAGCGCTGCAAAAATGCCTGCCAGTGGCCGACGACGTCCGCAAGCTGCTGGCGGCTGACATCCAGATGGGTGACCAGGCGCACGATCGGCGAGGCATTGATCAGCACGCCGCGCTGCTGCATAAATGCGCCCAGCGCTTCGGCGTGTTCTTCTCCCACGCGGACAAACACCATGTTGGTATCATGCCGGGTCACGTCGGCGCCCATTGCGCTGAGCTGCCCGGCCATCCACGCCGCATTGTCGTGGTCCTCTTTTAACCGTTGGACGTTGTTTTGCAGGGCATAGAGGCCTGCCGCCGCCAGAATACCGGCCTGGCGCATGCCGCCGCCGACCATTTTCCGCCAGCGGGTGGCGCGGCGAATGTACTCGTGGCTACCGATCAGCAGCGAGCCGACCGGCGTGCCCAATCCTTTAGAAAGACAGATAGTAAAAGAGTCGCAATATTGGGCGATATCCCGCAGCTCACAATCGTATTCCACGACCGCATTGAAGATACGCGCGCCGTCAACGTGCAGCGCCAGATTGCGCTCGCGGGTAAATTGCCAGGCTTCTTTTAGATAGTCACGCGGCAGAACCTTACCGTTATGGGTATTTTCGAGGCTCAGCAGGCGAGTTGGGGCAAAGTGGATATCGTCAGGTTTAATCTTCGCGGCGACTTTATCCAGCGGCAGAGTGCCGTCTGCGGCGGCGTCTATCGGCTGCGGCTGAATGCTACCCAGTACCGCCGCACCGCCCGCTTCATACAGATAGTTATGCGCGCCCTGGCCGACGATATACTCTTCGCCGCGCTGGCAGTGGCTCAGCAGGCCGACCAGATTAGCCTGGGTACCGGTGGGCAGGAACAGCGCGGCTTCTTTACCGGCCAGCTGGGCGGCGTAGCGCTGAAGTTCATTTACCGTTGGATCGTCACCATACACGTCGTCTCCGACCGGGGCGGCCATCATCGCCTCCAGCATGGCGGGTGCTGGGCGGGTTACGGTATCACTGCGTAAATCTATCACGGCATTTCCTTCTGGGTGGCTCATCCCGCAGGCGGCTGTGGCGCGCCTTTTTTGACCCCGGCGACAGGCGTGGTGCTGTCGTCGGGGATTCTCGGGCGCGCCGCATCACGGCATCGGGCATGATTTCAGGTATTAACTAAAAGAATGTTTTACCTGAGCCAGTTGGTTTTCGCCAGTTCGATTACCTCATCGCCGCGTCCGCTGATAATGGCGCGCAGCATGTACAGACTAAACCCTTTGGCCTGCTCCAGTTTGATCTGTGGCGGAATGGCCAGCTCCTCTTTGGCGACGACAACATCCACCAGTACCGGACCATCGGTACTAAACGCGGTCTGTAACGCGCTATCGACCTCGCTGGCTTTTTCGACGCGGATCCCTGTGATCCCGCAGGCTTCAGCAATGCGGGCGAAATTCGTGTCGTGCAATTCGGTGCCGTCGGTCAGATAGCCTCCGGCTTTCATTTCCATTGCCACGAAGCCGAGGACGCTATTGTTAAAAATGATAATTTTTACCGGCAGCTTCATTTGCGCCAGCGAGAGGAAGTCGCCCATTAACATGCTGAAACCGCCGTCGCCGCACATCGCCACCACCTGGCGATCCGGCGCTGTCGCCTTGGCGCCAATCGCCTGCGGCATGGCGTTAGCCATCGAACCGTGGTTAAACGACCCGATCAGGCGGCGTCGGCCGTTCATTTTCAGATAGCGGGCGGCCCAGACGGTTGGCGTCCCGACGTCGCAGGTGAAAATTGCGTCGTCGGCGGCAAAATGGCCGATCTGCTGCGCCAGATACTGCGGGTGAATCGCTTTGTCGCTTGGTTTCGCCAGGTCATCGAGTCCTTTACGCGCTTCGCGGTAGTGCTCAAGGGCTTTATCCAGAAACGCGCGGTCGGTTTTCTCTTCCAGATGCGGCAGCAGCGCGCCGAGCGTGGATTTAATATCGCCGACCAGCGCCATATCGACTTTGCTGTGGGCGCCGATGCTGCCGGGGTTGATATCAATCTGGATGATTTTGGCGTCGGTGGGGTAGAAGGCCCGGTAGGGGAACTGGGTTCCAAGCAGCACCAGGGTATCGGCATTCATCATGGTATGGAAACCTGAGGAGAAGCCAATCAGTCCGGTCATCCCGACATCATAGGGGTTGTCATACTCAACGTGCTCTTTGCCACGCAGGGCATGAACGACAGGGGCTTTTAATTTCGCGGCAAATTGGACCAGCTCGGCGTGCGCGCCGGCGCAGCCGCTGCCGCACAGCAGGGCGATATTGCTGGAATAGCGCAGTACCTGCGCCAGCTTTTTGATCTCCTCTTCCGGCGGCGTGACCGTCGGCAGCGGCGCAGCGTACCAGTGAGTGCTGGCGTTCTCCGGCGCGGCTTTCAGCGCCACGTCGCCGGGCAGCACGACCACCGATACGCCACGGTTAATCACCGCTTTGCGCATCGCTATTGCCAGCACCTGCGGGATTTGCTCTGGCGTGGAGACCAGCTCGCAATAGTGGCTGCATTCGCGGAACAGCTCCTGCGGATGGGTTTCCTGAAAATAGCCGCTGCCGATTTCACTGGAGGGAATATGGGCGGCGATGGCCACCACGGGAACGTGGTTGCGATGGCAGTCAAAAAGACCGTTAATCAGATGGAGGTTACCCGGGCCGCACGAACCTGCGCAAACCGCCAGTTCACCGGTTAACTGCGCTTCGGCGCCTGCCGCAAAGGCGGCGACCTCTTCATGTCGGGTGGGCATCCAGGCAATGGTGCCCATCCGGTTCAGGCTATCGCTCAGTCCATTGAGGGAGTCGCCGGTGACGCCCCATATGCGTTTTACGCCGGCCTGTTCAAGTGTTTTTGCTATGTATGCCGCCACAGTTTGCTTCATGGTTCTCCATCTCCTTTTTGTGATAACGCTTACAAGCTTAGATGAAACTGACCGTTCCGCCCGCCGGTCCCCCTCATTTTCCGCTGGTTTTATTGTTCGCAAATCCCGCATATTGTGTCGACACACCAGACGGTAAACAGGAATCATTTCAAATGGTTAAATCGCTGTTAAATGCTGTTAATAAAATGTTTTCACATGATGATGTCGGCAAACTCTTGTTACGACTTGCAGTGGGTGGGCTGATGCTGTTTCACGGATTGCATAAGCTTGTTGCTGGCGTGGACGGCATTAGCGGTATGCTGGTGGCCAAAGGATTGCCCGGTTTTATCGCCTATGGCGTACTGGTGGGGGAGGTGGTTGCGCCTTGTCTGCTGATTCTGGGGATCCTTACTCGTCCGGCGGCGCTGGTACTGGCGTTTACGATGATCGTGGCGTGGCTGATGGTGGGAATGGGCGAAACCGGATCGCTGGATAAAACCGGGGCCTGGGCAATTGAGAGTCTGGTCTATTTCTTTATTGGCGCGCTGGCGATTGCCTGTCTTGGGGCGGGGCGTTTCTCGGTGGTGGGAAATTCGGTCTGGCGATGAGGAATTGCCGGATGGCGCTGCGCTTATCCGGTCTACAGCGACTCTCGTAGGCCCGGTAAGCGTTAGCGCCACCGGGCATTTGTGTCGGGTGGCGCGGTGTTGACCCGACCGACAAAACGACAACGGCTCTCGTAGGTCGGACAACTCTACGATCAGGCGAGAACCAAATCCCCCTGCGGATGGCAGGAGCAGGCCAGCACGTAACCCTCAGCGATTTCCGAATCGGTTAACGTCATGGTACTGCTGACGGTATATTCACCAGAAACCACTTTGGTTTTGCAGCAGCCGCACACCCCCGCGCGGCAGGCGACGGTCACCGGCACCTGGTTGCTTTCCAGCGCCTCCAGCAGCGTGGTGCCGACCGGTGCATAAAACGCCTTCGCTGGCTGCAGTTTGGTGAACTTCAGTCCGGCGGTGGCCGCTTGTGCAACCGGCGTAAAGAACTTTTCTTTAAAGAAGCGCGTTACGCCAAGGGCGGTCACTTCCTGCTCGACCCAATCCATATAGGGCGCAGGTCCGCAGGTCATTACCGTACGGGTTGCGAGGTCCGGCACGCTTTTCAGTAACTCCGTGGTCAGACGCCCGGCGACAAAACCGTGGGTAGCGTTATTTTCCGCCACCAGCGTCACCGGGTACTGTCGCCACTCATCGGCGAAAATCACATCCTGAGGCGAGCGAACATTGTAAATCACCTGCACATCGGCCTGTGGACGATATTTTGCCAACCAGCGGCGCATCGACATAATCGGGGTCACGCCGCAGCCGGCGGCCAGCATCAGGAACTTGTCTTCCGCTTTATCTTCACAGGTGAACTCACCCATCGCGTCGGACAGCCAGAGATAATCACCGCGTTTGAGCTGACGGGTCAGCCACTGTGAGCCGGCTCCCTCGTCAATCCGGCGAACGGTCAGCGTAATGTATTCGCTGACCCCCGGCGTCGACGAAAGGGTATAAGCGCGCAGCGTCTCTGCCGAATTGCGCACGCTCACCAGCGCGTACTGCCCGGCACGGTACGGATAATAGTCGTGGCAGAGCAACGAAATCGTCCAGACATCCGGCGTCTCCTGATGGATGTGATGAACCTGCATCCGCCACGGGCACTGATGGGTTGGCATGGTCATTCTCTCGCTCCTTACGCGCTTAGCAGCTGCTGCATGTCTTCTTCTACGGTGGTCACTGAACGCAGGCCAAACTTCTCATTGAGAATCGCCAGCAGGTCCGGCGTGAAGAAGCCCGGCGCGGTTGGACCGGTCACGATGTTCTTCACCCCCAGCGAAAGCAGGGTCAGCAGAATAACAATCGCTTTTTGCTCAAACCAGGAGAGCACCAGCGAGAGCGGGAGATCGTTGACGCCGCAGCCCAGTTTCTCCGCGAGGGTGACCGCCAGAATAATCGCCGAGTAGGCGTCGTTGCACTGACCGGCATCGACCAGACGCGGCAGACCTTCGATATCGCCGAAGTCCAGTTTGTTAAAGCGGTATTTACCGCAGGCCAGGGTCAGGATCAGGCAGTCATCCGGGACGCTGGTGGCGAAATCGGTGAAGTAGTTACGTTCACCGCGCGCGCCGTCGCAGCCGCCGACCAGGAAGATATGGCGCAGTTTTTCACGGCTCACCAGGTCGATAAGGGTATCCGCGGCGCCGAGCAGCGTCTGGCGACCGAAGCCGACGGTGATCAGGTGTGGAATTTCGCTGTACGGGAAGCCCGCCATCTGCTGTGCCTGAGCGATAACCGGAGCAAAATCATCCCCCTCGAGGTGATTGACGCCCGGCCAGCCGACAATGCTGCGGGTCCAGATACGGTCATCATAGGCGCCAACGGTCGGGTCGATAATGCAGTTCGAGGTCATCACGATAGGGCCAGGGAAGCGGGCAAATTCTACCTGCTGATTTTGCCAGCCGCTACCGTAGTTACCGATCAGATGTTTGAATTTACGCAGCTCCGGATAGCCGTGCGCCGGCAGCATTTCACCGTGGGTATAGACATTGACGCCGGTGCCTTCGGTTTGTTGCAGCAGATTGTAGAGATCTTTCAGGTCGTGGCCAGAGATCAGGATGCACTTGCCTTCGGTCGCTTTGACGTTGACCTGAGTCGGGGTCGGATGGCCATATTGAGTGGTTTCACCGGCATCCAGAATGCTCATTACTTTGAAGTTCATCTGGCCGATTTCCATTGAGCACTCCAGCAGAGCGTTCAGATCGGCGGGCCAGGTGCCTAACCAGGCCATGATTTTGTGGTACTGCGCATAAATGTCATTGTCGTACTGACCGAGAACGTGCGCGTGCTCCATATAGGCCGCTGCGCCTTTCAGGCCGTACAGGCACAGCAGACGCAGGCCGAGAATGTTCTCGCCAATAGCCGCTTTGTCTTTGTTGGGGGTAAATTCCGCCGCCTGGCGCTGCAGGTCGCCGAGATCGTCGCTCGCCAGCTGCAGATCGGCTATCGGGTTATCGACGCTGGCGGTCGCATCAACGCTCAGGCATTGTGCTTTCAGCGCATCGCGCATGGCAATCGCCTCACGCGCGTAGCCAACAATACGCGGGGAATCGAAGTTAACGTTGGTCAGCGTGGAGAAAAATGCGCGCGGGGCAAAATTATCAACATCATGATTGATGATGCCATATTCACGGGCCTTTACCGCCCATGCGGACAGACCTTGTAGGGAAGCAATCAGCAGATCCTGGAGATCGGACGTTTCTGCCGTTTTACCGCACATACCCTGCGCGTAAGAGCAGCCGTTCCCTGCCGGGGTACGGATGGTTTGTTCACATTGCACACAAAACATGGTCACACCTTTTTTAAAGTTATATTTGAGATACATGTTTAAGGTTATGCCGGTAAAAGAAGGGAGAAAAGGTATTTCTGATACAATTTAAAGGGAGATTGATTTAGCGCAAATTTGGCCGCGGTGGGCTACCGCCACGGAGGTACAGATCAAGACCAGGGCGATGTGCCCCCGGGCGCGGCGAATACCATCGCCGGGGGCAGAGTGAGGGCGCTGAATGCTTCAGGCCGAGAAGAGGGCGATCAGCACCGGCACCAGCAGGCTCAGAACAAAACCGTGGACGATGGCGGCAGGGACAATCTCGACGCCGCCGGAACGCTGTAAAACCGGCAGGGTAAAGTCCATTGAGGTGGCGCCGCATAGCCCTAATGCCGTGGAGCGACTGCGGCGAACCAGGCCCGGGATCAGCATGATGGCCAGCAGCTCGCGGGAAAGGTCATTGAAGAATGCGGCGCTGCCGATGACCGGTCCAAAGGATTCAGTCATCAGGATCCCGGAGAGCGAATACCAGCCGAACCCGGAGGCCATGGCCAGGCCGGTCTTCAGCGGCAGGTCGAGAATAAAGGCGTTAATCACCCCGCCGGCTAATGAACTCGCCGTGACGACCACTGCCACAATCATGCCGCGACGATTAAGTACTATTTGCCGTAAAGTCATTCCATTATTTCGCAGCTGAATACCAATCAGGAACAGCAGGAAGATCAGCGTATATTCGCTCGCCTCGGTGGCATGCTGTAAAAATGACAAACCGCTCAGACCAATCAGGAAACCAATAAGCACCACGCCGCACAGCTGCAGAGATTCCATGGCCATTGCGACGCGCGAAGGTAATTTCTCCTGCCGGTGCTGGTGACGCCACGGCATTTTCTGCTCGAGCCACATTAATGCGGCAATATTACACAGCAGAATAACCACCACGCTGACCACCGCATAATGAAGAATGGACAGCAGGTTGCTGGAAAGATTGTCGAGGAAGGCGAGACTAATCCCCATGAAAAAGAGGATCACGTAGACAATCCAGCTCAACAGTCGCGTAATAAGTTTTAGTACTGAAGGGTGACGCAGAGGAATAAGGTAGCCGGCAACCAATGGCAGCAGAATGATTAATAATCCCGAAAACATGAACGATCTGGTCCTTGCAGAATGAGGTGAGCGCCACTGACACTACCCAAATCAGAGAACCGAGTAAAGCTGTGCCTGAAAAGAAAGGCCCGGCATTGCCGGGCCTTGCGTGAAACCAGATAAAGGGTTAATTGCGTTTTTCCAGCAGAGTACGGTACAACACGCCGCCGAGGATACCGCCGATAACAGGCATCACCCAGAATAACCACAGCTGCTGCAGCGCCCAACCCCCCTGGAAAATCGCCACGGCGGTGCTGCGCGCCGGGTTAACCGAGGTATTGGTGACCGGGATGCTGATCAGGTGGATTAAGGTTAGCGCCAGGCCAATCGCGATGGGCGCGAAGCCGGCCGGTGCGTTTTTATCCGTTGCGCCATGAATGACCAGCAGGAAGCCGCAGGTCAGGACAATTTCAATCACAATGGCGGACAGCATGGAGTAGCCGCCAGGCGAATGTTCTCCGAAGCCGTTGGAAGCAAAGCCGCTGGCTGCGGCATCAAAACCGGCTTTACCGCTGGCCACCACATACAGAACGGCAGCGGCAATAATACCGCCAACCACCTGGGCAATAATATAGCCAATCACGTCCTTCGCCGGGAAACGACCGCCGGCCCACAGACCTAAAGTGACCGCCGGGTTGAAGTGCCCACCGGAAATATGACCGACGGCAAATGCCATGGTTAATACAGTTAAACCGAAGGCTAAAGCCACCCCGGCAAACCCAATTCCCAGCTCCGGGAAGGCTGCGGCGAGCACGGCGCTACCGCACCCACCAAACACAAGCCAGAATGTACCAAAGCATTCCGCTGCTAATTTTCTGAACATAACCACCTCAAAAGAATAATGTAAACGGGCACGGATTGTGTGCCGATCTTTATTTATCGACATAAAGGATAACGATAAAAATAAAGCGACGCTATTTTATGGACGATCGTCATCCTGCGGCTAGCTAAATAACTAGATTTAATTTGATTTAGGGCAATGTGATCTTAATCCTTGCACCATTGGTGATTGCACAAAAGTGTAGAACAAAAATAATAAAGATAACCACTTTGGCGAATGAATTATTTTCAGAATAAATAGCACGGTTAATAATCATAACCAGGGCAATGTCACTCGTCGGCTCGGGGCCGCGTTTAGGCCGGTAGTGTCATGTTTACGCATGTCTCGCTATACTGCTGATTATTGAAGGAGAAAGTGGTGACTGAGCGGAGGAGATATGCATCTTGAGCGGGTAGAAATCGTCGGTTTTCGCGGCATCAATCGTTTATCGCTGATGCTGGAGCAAAATAACGTTCTGATCGGCGAGAATGCATGGGGTAAATCCAGCCTGCTGGATGCGCTGACGCTACTGCTTTCGCCGGAATTTGAGCTCTATCACTTCGTCCGCGATGATTTCTGGTTTCCGCCGGGCGATGTTCAGGGACGTGAACATCATCTGCATATCATTTTGACCTTCCGCGAGAATGAGCCAGGCCACCATCGGGTGCGCCGTTTTCGTCCGCTGAGCGACTGCTGGGTGCCCTGCGAGGATGGCTATCAGCGTATTTTTTATCGCCTGGAAGGCGAACTGACCGATGACAACAGCGTCATGACGCTGCGCAGCTTTATCAACAGCAGAGGCGAGGCGCTGGCGCTGGACGATATTGACGAAATGGTGCGCCACCTGGTGCGGCTGATGCCGGTTCTGCGTCTGCGCGATGCGCGCTTTATGCGGCGCATTCATAATGATGCCGTTCCGCACTCGCCGCAGATTGAGATAACCGCTCGCCAGCTGGATTTTCTCTCTCGTGAGCTGGTGAATCACCCGCAAAATTTAACCGATAGTCAGATACGCCAGGGGCTATCGGCTATGGTGCAACTGCTGGAGCACTATTTTGCCGAGCAGAGTAGCGCGCAATCTCGTCACCGCCTGATGCGTCGTCACTCGCATGACGAACAGCGTAGCTGGCGTTACCTGGATATTATTAACCGAATGATTGATAAGCCCGGCGGCCGTAGCCATCGGGTGATCCTGCTTGGCCTGTTTTCAACCCTGCTACAGGCCAAAGGGACGGTAAGGCTCGACCGCGACGCGCGGCCTCTGCTGTTGATTGAAGATCCGGAAACGCGTCTGCATCCCATTATGCTGTCGGTAGCCTGGCATTTACTGAATTTGCTGCCGCTGCAGCGCGTCACGACCACCAACTCCGGCGAACTCCTGTCGTTGACGCCGGTGGAACACGTCTGCCGACTGGTGCGCGAATCCTCGCGCGTATCGGCCTGGCGGCTTGGGCCTGGGGGAATGAATGCGGAAGACAGCCGGCGCATCGCTTTTCACATTCGCTTTAACCGCTCCTCCTCACTGTTTGCCCGCTGCTGGCTGCTGGTTGAAGGGGAGACCGAGACCTGGGTTATCAACGAACTGGCCCGGCAGTGCGGGCATCATTTTGATGCTGAAGGGGTCAAGGTCATTGAATTTGCTCAGTCGGGGCTGAAGCCGCTGATCAAGTTTGCCCGTCGGATGGGAATTCAATGGCACGTGCTGGTCGACGGCGATGAGGCGGGGAAAAAATATGCGGCGACGGTTCGTGGCCTGCTCAACGATGATCGCGATCTTGAACGCGAGCACCTGACCACGCTTCCGGCGCTGGACATGGAGCACTTTATGTATCGCCAGGGCTTTAACGATGTTTATCATCGGGTGGCGCAGCTACCGGCGAATGTGCCGATGAATATGCGACGGGTGATTACCAAGGCGATTCACCGCTCGTCAAAACCGGATCTGGCCATTGAGGTGGCGATGGAGGCCGGTCGCCGCGGCGTGGAGTCGGTGCCGACGCTGCTGAAAAAAATGTTCTCCCGCGTGCTGTGGCTGGCGCGCGGTCGGGCAGACTAAGCGTGGTGACAATAAGAATGATTCAAATTTAGCGTTATGTTTTTACCCTCTGCGGATAGAATCACCACCTGGCTCTGCGAGTGAAAACATCAGGAATTTTTATGAAGCTCAATGGAAAACGCAGGAAAGTCTGGTGGCTGCTGGTCGTTATCGTGCTGGCGCTGGCCTTCTGGGGATGGCGGATACTCAATGCGCCGCTGCCGCAGTATCAGACATTAGTGGTGCGTAAAGGCGATTTACAGCAGAGCGTGCTGGCCACCGGCAAACTGGACGCCCTGCGCAAAGTCGATGTCGGGGCGCAGGTCAGCGGACAGTTAAAAACGCTGCGCGTGAATATCGGCGACAAGGTTCAGAAGGATCAGCTGCTGGGGGTGATTGACCCTGAGCAGGCGCAAAACCAGATCAAAGAAGTCGACGCGACGTTGATGGAACTGCGCGCCCAGCTGAATCAGGCGCGCGCCGAACGTAAGCTTGCCGCGGTCACCCTGGCTCGCCAGCAGCAGCTGGCCCAACGCCAGCTGGTTTCCCGCCAGGAGCTGGATACGGCGGCGACGGATTTGGCGGTGAAAGAGGCGCAGATTGGTACCATTGAAGCGCAGATAAAGCGTAATCAGGCGACATTGGATACCGCCAAAACCAACCTCGACTACACGCGGATTCTGGCGCCGATGTCCGGGGAAGTGACGCAAATTACCACCCTGCAGGGGCAAACGGTGATTGCCGCCCAGCAGGCGCCCAATATCCTGACCCTGGCCGATCTCAGCACGATGCTGGTCAAAGCTCAGGTATCTGAGGCGGACGTGATCCACCTTCGCCCGGGGCAAAAAGCCTGGTTTACCGTGCTCGGCGACCCGCTGACCCGCTACGAGGGGAGCCTGAAGGATATTTTACCTACCCCGGAAAAAGTCAACGACGCCATTTTCTATTACGCTCGCTTTGAAGTGCCGAACCCGCAGGGGATCCTGCGCCTGGAGATGACGGCCCAGGTACATATCCAGATGGCGGAAGTCAAAAATGTCATCACCATCCCGCTCAGCGCGCTGGGCGATGCCATCGGCGATAACCGTTACCACGTGCGGCTGCTACGCACCGGCGAGGTGAAAGAGCGCGAAGTGACTATCGGCGCGCGCAACGATACCGATGTGGCGGTGGTGAAAGGGCTGGAAGAAGGCGATGAAGTGATCGTCGGCGAAAGTCGTAGCGGGACGGCAAAATGACGGCGTTGCTGGAACTGCGTGATATCCGCCGCAGCTACCTCTCCGGCGACGGCAGTGTTGACGTGCTCAAGGGCGTGACGCTGAGCATTGCCGCTGGTGAAATGGTGGCGATTGTCGGAGCATCGGGTTCAGGAAAATCGACGCTGATGAATATTCTTGGCTGTCTCGATAAGCCGACCAGCGGCAGCTACCGCGTTGCCGGAACCGATGTCTCCTCGCTCAGCGGTGATGCGCTGGCCCGCCTGCGACGGGAACATTTTGGTTTTATTTTCCAGCGTTACCATCTGCTCTCGCACCTGACGGCAGCGCAGAATGTTGAAGTCCCGGCGGTGTATGCCGGGGCCGAGCGACGAGAACGTCTGGCCCGGGCGCATGATTTGCTGGTGCGGCTTGGTCTGGGAGAGAGAGCGGAATATCAACCTTCGCAGCTCTCCGGCGGCCAGCAGCAGCGGGTCAGTATCGCCCGCGCGCTGATGAATGGCGGGGAGGTGATTCTGGCCGATGAGCCGACCGGCGCATTGGACAGCCGCTCGGGTGAAGAGGTCATGGCGATTCTGCACCAGCTGAAATCGCAGGGGCATACGGTGATTATCGTCACCCATGATCCGCAGGTGGCGGCGCAGGCCGAACGGATCATTGAGATCCACGATGGGGAAATTGTGCGTAACCCGCCGGCGAAAGGTCCGGTCAGCGGCGGGGTAGCCCGGCCGTTGGGCGGTGAAGAGCCTTCCGCATGGCGCCAGTTTACCAGCGGTTTTCGTGAAGCGCTGGTGATGGCCTGGCGGGCGATGGCGGCGAATAAAATGCGCACGCTGTTGACCATGCTCGGCATCATTATTGGCATCGCGTCGGTGGTGTCGATCGTGGTGGTCGGCGATGCGGCGAAGCAGATGGTGCTGGCGGATATTCGTGCGATTGGCACCAACACGATCGATGTTTATCCCGGTAAAGATTTTGGCGATGACGACCCCCGCTATCAGCAGGCGCTGAAATATGACGATCTGCTGGCCATTCAGAAGCAGCCGTGGGTGAGTTCGGCGACGCCCGCGGTGTCGAAAAGCCTGCGTCTGCGTGCCGACAACATCGATGTTGCCGCCAGCGCGGAAGGGGTCGGGCCACAGTATTTTAATGTCTACGGCATGACCTTTAGCGAAGGCAATACGTTTAACGAGCTGCAGCTCAACAGTCGGGCGCAGGTGGTGGTGCTGGATAGCAATACGCGTCGCCAGCTGTTTCCGCACAAAACGCGAGTTGTCGGGGAGATAATCCTCGTCGGCAATATGCCGGCGACCATCGTCGGGGTAGCGGATGAGAAGCAGTCGATGTTCGGCAGCAGTAAAATCCTCCGTGTCTGGCTGCCGTACACCACCATGGCCGGGAGAGTGATGGGGCAATCGTGGCTCAATTCGATTACCGTTCGCGTGAGGGAAGGGTATGACAGCGCCGCCGCCGAACAGCAGCTGCTGCGTTTGCTTGAGTTGCGCCATGGCAAAAAAGATGTTTTTACCTGGAATATGGACAGCATCTTGAAAACGGCGGAACGGACCACACATACATTACAGCTGTTTCTGACGCTGGTTGCGGTGATTGCGCTGGTGGTGGGCGGTATCGGCGTTATGAATATCATGCTGGTGTCGGTGACCGAACGAACGCGTGAAATTGGGATTCGGATGGCGGTCGGGGCGCGGGCCAGCGACGTACTGCAGCAGTTTCTGATTGAGGCTGTTTTAGTCTGTCTGGTCGGCGGCGCGCTCGGCGTGACCTTATCGCTGATGATCGCGGTGGTTCTGCAGCTGTTTTTACCCGGCTGGGAGATCGGTTTTTCTCCGCTGGCGCTGCTGACGGCGTTTTTGTGCTCGACGCTAACCGGCGTGCTGTTTGGTTGGCTGCCGGCGCGAAATGCCGCGCGCCTCGATCCGGTGGATGCGCTGGCCCGCGAGTAGAAACAAAAAAATGCCAGTCAGAAGGACTGGCATTTTACTGGCAGGATGTACACAATGAAGCAAAAGAGTTATGCAGCCGCTTCTGCTTCCACAGGAACAATCACGCTGGCGTGATTGCCTTTCGGCCCCTGGTGAACATCAAACCGAACGGCTTGTCCGGCTTTAAGCGTTCTGTAACCATCCATCTGGATGGTGGAGTAATGGGCGAAAATGTCTTCGCCGCCGCCCTCAGGGCAAATAAAGCCGAACCCTTTGGCATTGTTGAACCACTTAACAGTACCCATTTCCATACTTCGACATCCTTCGTAAATCTTTATAAGTAAGATGGAATGAACCGGTGGTGGAGTGACGAGTTGTTCAAATGCTCGCCAACTCTCGCTAGTACAATTTAGAGAAATACGGAAATGCGTCAAGCAATTGACGGTAGTGGGAGGCGAAAAATGCGTCAAAATTTGAAGCAGTTAACGCTATTGCCGGGGAATGTGACAGACATCGCGGATGGAAGTAATAGATGATAGTTATCTATGATCTATTGTAGATTTGCGTTGTGCATAGCCTCTGGTCATCGACAGGCCGCCGCCTGTTGGCAACAGCAACCGATGATGAATACTGACGATGAGTAAGAGAGATTGGCTGGACTTCGATCAGCTGGTAGAAGACGAAGTTCGTAATGAGCTTAAACCACCATCTATGTATAAAGTGATATTGCTCAATGATGACTACACTCCAATGGAGTTTGTTATTGACGTGTTACAAAAATTCTTTTCTTATGATGTAGAACGTGCAACGCAACTGATGCTGACGGTTCACTATCAAGGTAAAGCGATTTGTGGTGTATTTACCGCAGAAGTGGCGGAGACCAAAGTCGCGATGGTGAATGAATACGCGAAGGAGAACGAGCATCCATTGCTGTGTACGCTAGAGAAAGCCTGAAGACAGGCGTGAAAATTGGGGGAGGTGCCTATGCTCAATCAAGAACTGGAACTCAGTTTAAACATGGCTTTCGCCAGAGCGCGCGAGCACCGTCATGAGTTCATGACCGTCGAGCACTTGCTGCTGGCGCTGCTCAGCAACCCCTCGGCCCGCGAGGCGCTTGAAGCGTGTTCCGTGGACCTGGTGGCGCTGCGTCAGGAACTTGAAGCCTTCATCGAACAGACCACACCCGTTCTGCCCGCCACGGAAGAAGAGCGTGACACCCAGCCGACGCTGAGTTTTCAGCGTGTGCTGCAGCGTGCCGTCTTCCACGTACAATCCTCCGGCCGCAGCGAAGTGACCGGCGCTAACGTTCTGGTCGCGATTTTCAGCGAGCAGGAATCACAGGCGGCCTATCTGCTGCGTAAACACGAAGTGAGCCGTCTTGACGTCGTCAACTTCATCTCTCACGGTACACGCAAAGACGAGCCGAGCCAGTCTTCCGATAACAGCGGAAGCCAGCCCAGCAATGAAGAGCAAGCAGGCGGGGAGGAACGTATGGAAAACTTCACCACCAATCTTAATCAGCTTGCTCGCGTCGGCGGAATTGATCCGCTGATCGGCCGCGACAAAGAGCTGGAGCGCGCGATTCAGGTGCTGTGCCGCCGCCGTAAAAATAACCCGCTGCTGGTGGGTGAGTCCGGCGTGGGTAAGACCGCGATTGCCGAGGGTCTGGCCTGGCGGATCGTTCAGGGCGACGTGCCGGAAATCATGGCCGATTGCACCATCTACTCGCTGGATATAGGCTCCCTGCTGGCGGGCACGAAATATCGCGGCGATTTTGAAAAACGTTTCAAAGCGCTGCTTAAACAGCTTGAGCAGGATACCAACAGCATTCTGTTTATTGATGAAATCCACACCATTATCGGTGCGGGCGCGGCATCAGGCGGCCAGGTCGATGCCGCTAATCTGATTAAACCGCTGCTCTCCAGCGGCAAGATTCGGGTGATGGGTTCCACAACCTATCAGGAATTCAGCAACATCTTCGAAAAAGACCGGGCGCTGGCTCGTCGCTTCCAGAAGATAGATATTACCGAACCTTCCGTGGAAGAGACGGTGCAGATTATCAACGGCCTGAAGCCGAAGTACGAAGCGCACCACGATGTGCGCTATACCGCGAAAGCGGTGCGTGCGGCGGTGGAGCTGGCGGTGAAATACATTAACGATCGCCATCTGCCGGATAAGGCTATTGACGTCATTGATGAAGCCGGTGCGCGGGCGCGGTTAATGCCGGCCAGCAAACGGAAGAAAACCGTCAACGTTGCGGATATCGAGTCCGTGGTGGCGCGTATTGCCCGTATTCCTGAGAAGAGCGTCTCTCAGAGCGATCGCGATACGCTGAAAAATCTCGGCGACCGCCTGAAAATGCTGGTCTTCGGCCAGGGCAAAGCGATCGAAGCGTTAACCGAAGCGATTAAGATGGCGCGCGCGGGCCTCGGTCACGAGCACAAGCCCGTCGGCTCTTTCCTCTTCGCCGGGCCGACCGGAGTCGGGAAAACCGAGGTTACCGTGCAGCTGGCGAAAGCGCTGGGCATTGAGCTGCTGCGTTTTGATATGTCTGAATACATGGAACGTCATACCGTCAGCCGCTTAATTGGCGCGCCTCCGGGCTACGTTGGTTTCGATCAGGGCGGGCTGCTGACCGATGCGGTGATTAAACATCCGCATGCGGTACTGCTTCTTGATGAGATCGAAAAAGCGCATCCGGACGTCTTTAACCTGCTGCTGCAGGTGATGGATAACGGTACGCTGACCGACAATAACGGCCGCAAGGCGGACTTCCGCAACGTGGTGCTGGTGATGACGACCAACGCCGGCGTACGTGAGACCGAGCGTAAATCGATTGGTCTTATCCAGCAGGATAACAGTCCGGATGCGATGGATGAGATCAAGAAGATCTTTACCCCGGAATTCCGCAACCGTCTCGACAACATTATCTGGTTCGATCATCTGTCCACGACGGTGATCCATCAGGTGGTGGATAAGTTTATCGTCGAGCTGCAGGTTCAGCTGGATCAGAAAGGCGTCTCGCTGGAAGTGAGCCAGGAAGCGCGTGACTGGCTGGCAGAAAAAGGCTACGACCGGGCAATGGGCGCACGTCCGATGGCGCGCGTGATTCAGGATAACCTGAAGAAACCGCTGGCTAACGAACTGCTGTTCGGCTCACTGGTGGACGGCGGACAGGTCACCGTTGCGTTGGATAAAGAGAAGGGCGCGTTGACTTATGACTTCCAGAGCGCGCAGAAGCACAAACCAGAAACGGCACATTAATGCCGCTCCGTGATAGCAAAAACCGGCCTGCGGGCCGGTTTTTTTATGTCGCTTTTAGCCGGCTGCAGATATGAAAAGACCGGGAATTATCCCGGCCTTCAGCATCTGACGCCACGAGGGCGGAAAACTATCAGCGACTACGGAAGACAATGCGGCCTTTGCTCAGGTCGTACGGGGTCAGCTCAACAGTCACTTTGTCGCCCGTCAGAATGCGGATGTAGTTTTTACGCATTTTACCGGAAATATGCGCAGTTACCACGTGACCGTTTTCCAGTTCTACGCGGAACATTGTGTTAGGCAACGTGTCAAGTACGGTGCCCTGCATTTCAATATTGTCTTCTTTGGCCATCTAGTCCTCTGGGGTATCACTACCGTAGTTTTGAACCGGCAAGATAATGCCGAAGTTCAGCGAGTAAGTAAAGGTTTACGTTTGTGCACTTTATCTTTCAGGCTGCCTTCGCTCACTCGGTTACATAGTTATTGACGCAGACAGGCGCTTTGCGGTGCCACCTGACGCATCCAAAATTATTAAGGGTAAAATCATTGAAGTAGTTTTGGCGCATTGCCCGGAATTCACACGGATAAGCCGCATGACAGGCGCAAACGTAAAGGGGAGCGACAGAACGATGGGCGTTATCTGACTCTTATTATTCCCAAACGGCGGCGGGGCAACAGGCAGAAGCTACTCTACTGCGCAATTATACCATCACGGTAAAAAATGTGCTGAAAACATTTACACATCGCCGGTAAATAGCACCCGGGGCACCCAGAATCTTTCCGGCAGGCGACGGGCGCGCAATACCGACAGCGCATCAAGATAATCGCGGCGGGGGATTTCGATGGCGCCCAGCGATGCCGTGTGCTTATTCAGGACCTGGCAATCGATTAATTTCCCACCGTCGCGGATAAACGCCTGGCAGAATATCAGCAAGGCCGTTTTCGACGCATTTTCCGCGCGGCTGAACATTGACTCGCCGCAAAACAGCGCGCCTTGCGCTACGCCGTACATTCCTCCCACCAGCGTCTCGCCTTGCCACACTTCAATCGAGTGCGCATGGCCAAGCTCATGCAGCTGGTGATAGGCCTTGACGATGCTGGAGGTGATCCATGTCCCTTCATCGCGATTGTCGGCACAACCTTCAATCACCTGGCCAAACGCGTGGTTCAGCGTCACGCGATAGGGCGATCGCTGGTGAAAACGCTTCATGCTGCGGCTGAGATGGAACTGATCGGGCCACAGCACCGCCCGCGGATCGGGGGACCACCATAAAATCGGGTCGCCCGGCGAAAACCAGGGGAAAATCCCGTGCTGATAGGCCATAAGCAGACGCGACGGACTGAGATCGCCGCCGAGCGCCAGCAGGCCATTGGGTTCGCGTAACGCTCCCTCCGGGGAAGGGAAGGCAATGGACTGACGGGAGAGCTGAACCAGACGCATTTTAACCTCAATACGCACCAGGCAATTGTTCAATATATTCGCTGTGGTTCAAGCGGACGGTCCGTCGCCATACCGGCAACGCCAGGACGCAGCGGACCGCTCTTTCAGCACGCCTGAAACTCATAGAGTATATACGCAAAACGGCGTGAAACAGCCGGACTACAGACGCTGCTTAAACTGGTAGTAACGCCCTTGTTCAGCCAGCAGTTCCGCGTGACTACCTTGCTCAATAATCTTGCCGTTGTCCATGACAATTATCCGATTAAACCGCGCCAGTCCGCGCAGGCGGTGAGTTACCATCAGCACGGTTTTTTCACGCATCACTTCAGCCAGTAAATCCAGAATCTGGCTCTCCGTCGTCGCATCAAGGCCTTCGGTCGGCTCATCGAGTAACATCAGCGGCGCATCGTGCAGCAGCGCACGGGCAATGGCCAGTCTGCGCAGTTCACCGCCGGAAAGCTGGCGGCCGCCTTCGCCCAGCCAGGCGTTGAGACCGCTATCTTCCAGTAGTTTTTCCAGTCCGACACGCTCCAGAGCTTTCATCAGCTGGATATCGCTGGCGCCGGGAGCGGCCAGCAACAGGTTATCGCGCAGCGTGGCGCTAAACAGATGCACGCGCTGTGGAACCACGCTCATCGCCTGACGCAAAGTGGCCTCGTTAAGCCGGGTTAACGGCTGGTCGTTGAGTAAAATCTCGCCATCAGCCGGATCCCAGGCGCGGGTCAGAAGCTGCAGCAGCGTAGATTTACCGCAGCCGGTGCGGCCAAGAATGGCAATATGCTCCCCTGCGCCGACCTGCAATGAGATATTTTCCAGCGCCGGAGAAGGCTGCTGTGGATAGCTGAAGGTAACCTGGTTCAACGTCAATGAGACCTGCCCGAACGCCTGCCCGTTGCCGGCGGTGAAAGTGACCTCCGGCTGTTGCGCGGTAATCTGCGTAATTCGGCGGGCGGAAGCAATCACCTGCCCGAGATGCTGAAAGGCGCCGGTTACCGGCGCCAGCGCTTCAAATGCCGCCAGCGCGCAGAAGACAAAAAGGGCGATCAGCGCGCCGGGTTGGCTGTTGCCGCCTACCCCAGCAGAGGTGAGCCACAGCATCGCAACCACGGCAACGCCACCGATCAGCAGCATCAGCGCCTGCGACAGCGCCGTCAGCTCCGCCTGACGACGCTGGGCATCCTGCCAGCGCTGCTCGGTTTTTTCCAGCTGCTTGCGGTAGCGGTCGCTGGCGCTGAACAGCATCAGTTCAGCCTGTCCTTGCAGCCAGGCGGTTAGCTGTTGACGGTATTGCCCGCGCATTTGCGTGATACTCTCACCGGCGGGTTTCCCGGCGCGATAAAACAGCGGCGGCAGGACCAGTAGAGTCACCAGCATAATACCGCCTAGCGTCAGCGCCAACGTGACATCGAGAATGCTTAAGCCTGCGGTGACCACCACAATGACAACCAGTGCGCCGATCAGCGGCGAGATGACCCGCAGATAGAGATGGTCAAGGGTGTCGACGTCGGCGACCACCCGGTTGAGGAGTTCACCTTGACGAAAACGCGCCAGCCCGGCAGGGGAGAGGGGGAGCAGTTTACTGAAGGTAAACACCCGCAGATGCTGTAACACGCGGAAGGTGGCATCGTGGCTGACCAGACGTTCGAAATAGCGACCGGCGGTACGGATAATCGCCGCACCGCGAACGCCGGCTGCCGGCAGCATATAGTTGAAACTGTAAATACCGGCGACGCCAACGACGGCAGAAGCGGATAAGAACCAGCCTGATAGCGTCAGCAGGCCGATACTGGCCAGCAGGGTGACGATAGCCAGTACCACGCCGAGAGTCAGCAGCCAGATATGGCGTTTATACAACGCCAGATAAGGTAATAGTGCGCGCATTTAAATCTCCTCCTGACGGTGGGCTAACAGGGCGGCAAAAGGCCCGTTTGCCATCGCCAACTGGCTATACGTCCCTTGTTCGACTATCTTCCCATCCTGCATCACCCAGATGGCATCCCAGTCGGCGATACCTTCCAGCTGGTGGGTCACCATCAGCGTTGTTTGCTGCGAAGAGGCATTAAAGAGCGCCTGCATGACCCGCTGTTCGCTATGCGCATCAAGGCTGGCGGCCGGCTCATCCAGCAATAACAGTCGGCACGGTACCAGCAGCGCCCGCGCCACGGCGATACGCTGCGCCTGCCCGACGGACAGACGACCCGCCTGATCGCCGACCGGCGTATTAATCCCTTGCGGCAGTTGCGAGATGAATTCGCTCACCCAGGCTTTATCCAGCGCAAGCTGAAGCTGTGCTTCGCTGGCTTCCGGCCAGGCCAGCAGAACGTTTTCGCGAAGCGTGGCGGCGGGTAGCTGCGGGTTCTGCCCCACCCAACTGAGCAGACGATGCCAGCGGCTGGCGTCAAGATCGCGCAGTTCAACGCCGTTGACCAACAGCGAGCCGTCGTAAGGGAGAAAACCGGTCAATGCATTCAAAAGCGAACTTTTGCCGGAGCCGCTCTGACCGACCAGCACGACGCGTTTACCGGCAGGGAGCGTAAAGTTCAGCGGCCCCGCCAGGATGTTGCCTTCCGGCGATTTGACGATCGCATCGCGCGCTTCGAGACCGATCGGTTCGTTGTCGCTGAGGAGCTTCTCGCCGCGAGTTTCCTGCGCCAGCGGCTTTTCCATAAACGTTTTCAGACTATCCGCGGCACCGATGGCCTGTGCTTTGGCATGGTAAAAAGTACCTAAATCACGCAGCGGCTGGAAAAACTCCGGCGCCAGGATCAGGGCCAGGAAACCTGACATCAGGGTGACGCCTACGCCATAGTGGCCAAAGTTGAGCTCTCCGAGATAGGAGAAACCGAAGTAAACCGCAACCAGAGCAATGGAAAGCGAGGTGAAAAACTCCAGTACGCCGGAGGAGAGAAAGGCGAGGCGTAACACTTCCATCGTCCGCTGGCGGAAATCCTGGGAAGCATGGCGAATATTGTCCGTCTCCGCTTCGCCACGGTGAAAGAGACGCAGCGTTTCCATCCCGCGCAGACGGTCGAGAAAGTGGCCGCTCAGGCGAGCGAGCGCCAGAAAGTTGCGGCGATTAGCCTCCGCCGCGCCCATGCCGACCAGCGCCATAAACAGCGGGATCAGCGGGGCGGTGCCGAGAAGAATCAGCGCCGCCGCCCAGTTTATCGGGAAAATGGTGATGACAATCAGCAGCGGGACGCTGGCGGCGAGGGTCATCTGCGGGAGATAGCGCGCGTAGTAGTCGTGCATATCGTCAATTTGCTCAAGCACCAGCGTCGCCCAGCTTCCGGCGGGTTTCCCCTGAATCCACGCGGGACCGGCCTGCTGCAGGCGATCGAGCACCTGGCGGCGTATTTCATAGCGAATATGCTGCCCGGCATAGAAACCTACCCGCTCGCGCAGCCATACCACCCAGGCCCGCAGAACAAAAATCAGCACCAGGACGATAAACGGCAATACCAGCGCCGTCGCCGGAATATTCTCCATAATCATGCGATGAAGGATCCGCGCCAGCAGCCAGGCCTGACCGACGATCAGCAGGCCGCTAATGACGCCCAGCGCGCGGGAAATCATCAACCAGCGACGGGAGAGAATGCTTTGCTCTTTTAACCAGCGTGTTAACTCTTGTTGACGGGTTTTATTCATTGCGCACTTAGCAGGTGTAGTTATGAGGTTTTTAGGCCACGCAATGTTACAACGAGGAAAAAATAAAGGCGACTTTTCGTCGCCTTCTTTACCTTTGTTACTGACTTGTAAAGATTATTTGCACGCGTCAGCTAAACCATCAAGATAACGTTCAGCATCCAGCGCCGCCATACAGCCGGTACCGGCAGAGGTGATGGCCTGGCGATAGATATGGTCCATCACATCACCTGCGGCGAATACGCCCGGAATGCTGGTCTGGGTGGCATTGCCGTGGATCCCGGACTGCACTTTGATATAGCCGTTTTCCAGCGCCAGCTGGCCTTCGAAAATGGCCGTGTTGGGGCTGTGGCCAATCGCCACAAACAGACCCGCGACCTCCAGAGACTCGACATTGTCGGCATTCTGCGTATCACGCAGGCGCAGACCGCTGACGCCCATCTGGTCGCCCGTCACTTCTTCCAGCGTGCGATGGGTATGCAGCACGATATTTCCGTTGGCCACTTTATCCATCAGACGATTAATCAGGATTTTTTCGGCACGGAAGGTATCACGGCGGTGAATCAGGTGGACTTCGGAGGCGATGTTAGAAAGGTACAGGGCTTCTTCCACCGCGGTATTGCCGCCGCCGATGACGGCCACTTTCTGGTTGCGATAGAAGAATCCGTCGCAGGTCGCACAGGCGGAAACGCCGCGTCCTTTGAAGGCTTCTTCTGACGGGAGCCCCAGATAGCGTGCTGAAGCGCCGGTGGCGATAATCAGCGCGTCACAGGTGTACTCGCCGCTGTCGCCGACCAGGCGGAAAGGACGGTTTTGCAGATCGACGCTATTGATATGGTCGAAAATAATTTCGGTATCGAATTTCGTCGCATGTTCGTGCATCCGTTCCATCAGCAGCGGCCCGGTCAGATCGTTGGGATCGCCCGGCCAGTTTTCCACTTCCGTGGTGGTGGTCAGCTGACCGCCTTTTTCCATGCCGGTTATCAGTACCGGCTGCAGGTTTGCGCGCGCGGCGTAGACTGCAGCGGTATATCCCGCAGGTCCAGAACCAAGAATAAGCAGTTTACTGTGTTTGGTCGTGCCCATGAGATCCCCATAATTTATTGGCATACATTGGGCTGGATTGTAGGGAATTTGTTGACGTAAAAAAAGAGCGCAGCAGTTTTGTTAACGATATGTGCAATAGAGGCCGCCAATGAACTGGCGATTTTACGTGCGAAGAATATAACTAATTCTACTGTCGTCGGGACAATTATAAGAGGAAAACATGAGAATCACCGGGGGCGGATAATGAATATCTGGCATCTTGTACTAAAAATCGATGTTTTGCTTTGACAATCCCCTGTGCTTTTGCGAAAACATTCATGGAAGACAAAAAGCAGTGTTTCGCGTGCGGCGAATTTTCATGCACGCAAATGCCATTTTTATCCGGGTTAGCGAAATCTACGCATGGTGTGGACAGACGCCATGCGTGATGTCGGTGGCTGCCGTCAGGCAACGGGCTTCTCACGTACCCCTGGGGTTACTCAATGTCGTATACGGGTAAGAACAGGATGGACTCGGGCAGTGAAGGCTCTGAGTCGGAACAGGAGTAGGGAAGGAATACAGAGAGACAATAATAATGGTAGATAGCAAGAAGCGCCCTGGCAAAGATCTCGACCGCATCGATCGTAATATTTTGAATGAGCTGCAAAAAGACGGGCGTATTTCAAACGTCGAACTTTCTAAACGGGTGGGACTTTCCCCGACGCCTTGCCTTGAGCGCGTGCGTCGACTGGAAAGACAGGGTTTTATTCAGGGCTATACGGCGCTGCTCAACCCACACTATCTGGATGCATCACTTCTGGTATTTGTTGAGATTACTCTGAATCGTGGCGCGCCGGATGTGTTTGAGCAATTTAACGCCGCTGTGCAAAAACTTGAAGAAATTCAAGAGTGTCATCTGGTATCCGGTGATTTCGACTATCTGTTGAAAACCCGCGTACCGGATATGTCAGCGTATCGCAAATTACTGGGCGAGACCCTGCTACGTCTGCCGGGCGTGAACGACACCCGTACCTACGTGGTAATGGAAGAAGTCAAGCAAAGTAATCGTCTGGTAATTAAGACGCGCTAACACGGAACAGGTGCAAAATCGATGTAGTTTGATTACACTCCTGTTAATCCATACAGCAACAGTGCCGGGGTGACCCGGCACTGTTGTCCGTTTTAGCAGCAGGCAGGAAACAGCCTGATACCTGGAGAGCCTTTTTTGAGCCAGGAATACACCGAAGACAAAGAAGTCAAACTGACCAAGTTAAGCAGCGGGCGCCGACTCCTTGAGGCGTTACTCATCCTTTGCTCCCTGTTTGCCATCTGGCTGATGGCGGCATTACTGAGCTTTAATCCCTCGGATCCTAGCTGGTCGCAAACGGCCTGGCATGAACCTATTCATAACATAGGTGGCATTCCGGGAGCCTGGCTTGCCGATACGCTATTTTTCATTTTTGGCGTAATGGCTTACACCATTCCCGTGATTATTATCGGCGGTTGTTGGTTCGCCTGGCGTAATCAGGCCAGCGACGAGTACATCGACTACTTCGCTGTTTCGCTACGCTTAATTGGCGCACTAGCGCTGATTCTGACCTCCTGCGGCCTGGCCGCGATTAACGCTGATGATATCTGGTATTTTGCCTCCGGCGGCGTGATCGGCAGTTTACTGAGTACCACTCTGCAACCGTTGCTGCACAGCAGCGGCGGCACTATTGCGTTGCTCTGCATCTGGGCGGCCGGTTTAACGCTGTTTACCGGTTGGTCATGGGTCAGCATTGCCGAAAAACTCGGCGGTGCGATTTTGTCTGTGTTGACCTTCGCCAGCAATCGTACCCGACGGGACGATACCTGGGTGGATGAGGACGAATACGAAGACGATGAAGACGACTACGACGACGCAGTCAAACCGCAGGAATCTCGTCGTGCGCGCATTTTACGCAGCGCGCTCGCTCGCCGTCAGCGTCTGGCGGAGAAATTCTCCAATCCGATGGGGCGTAAAACCGATGCCGCGCTGTTCTCTGGCAAGCGTATGGATGATGCCGAAGAGGATGTACAGTTCAGCGCCAACGGCGCGCCCGTAGCGGCGGACGATGTACTCTTTTCGGGCTCCAGCGCCGCACGTCCTGGCGATGCTGACGATGTGTTATTCTCTGGCGCCAGCGCCGCGCGGCCGGGGGATTTTGACCCTTACGATCCGCTATTAAATGGTCACAGCATTGCCGATCCGCTGGCAGCAGCAGCTGCTGCAACCGCAGCGCCACAGGCATGGGCTGAACCGGTAGCTGAGCACGCGCCGCAGCCGGTTTACCAGCCGGAGCCGTCCTACCCGCAGCATCAGGCGTATCAGCCTGAGCAGGCGCCGGTACAGCAGCCGGTTTACCAGCCGGAGCCGTCCTACCCGCAGCATCAGGCGTACCAGCCTGAGCAGGCGCCGGTACAGCAGCCGGTTTATCAGCCGGAGCCGTCCTACCCGCAGCATCAGGCGTATCAGCCTGAGCAGGCGACGGTGCAGCAGCCGGTTTACCAGCCGGAGCCGTCCTACCCGCAGCACCAGGCGTATCAGCCTGAGCAGGCGCCGGTGCAGCAGCCGGTTTACCAGCCGGAGCCGTCCTACCCGCAGCACCAGGCATACCAGCCTGAGCAGGTGCCGGTGCAGCAGCCGGTTTACCAGCCGGAGCCGTCTTACCCGCAGCATCAGGCGTATCAGCCTGATCAGGCCCCGGTACAGCAGCCGGTTTACCAACCGGAGCCGCCGGCAGCGGCCCCTGCCGTAGCGCCTGAAGCGCCGCAGGAAGAGGTGAAGCCGCAGCGTCCGCCGATGTATTATTTTGAAGAAGTCGAAGAAAAACGTGCGCGCGAACGTGAGCAGCTGGCCGCCTGGTATCAGCCGATCCCTGAGCCGGCAAGCCCGCTCGCCACACGGCCTGTTACACCACCGCCAGCCTCTCCGGTCGAAGCCGCCGCGGTGACCACCCTTGCCGCCGGTGTACACCAGGCGACGAGCGCTGGTGCAACGGCGGCGACGGTTGCTTCCGCCGCATCATCTGCTGCGCCGCTATTCAGTCCGGCATCCGGTGGGACGCGTGCGCAGGTGAAAGAGGGGATTGGTCCAAAACTGCCGCGTCCTAATCATGTCCGCGTCCCTACGCGCCGTGAGCTGGCATCGTATGGTATTAAACTGCCGTCGCAACGTATGGCTGAAGAGCGGGCGCGTAAAGCGGAGCTGAATCAGGCCTATGACGACGAGCCGTTAACGGATGAAGAAGCGGACGCGCTGGAACAGGACGAACTGGCGCGCCAGTTTGCCGCCACCCAGCAGCAGCGTTACGGCGAAGTCTACGCGCAGGATGAAGAGGATGACTCCGCAGCTGAAGCTGAACTGGCCCGTCAGTTTGCGGCGTCGCAGCAGCAGCGCTACAGCAGCGAACAGCCGCAGGGCGCAACGCCGTTCTCTCCTGCGGATTATGATTTCTCGCCGATGAAAGCGCTGGTCGATGACGGTCCGAGCGAACCGCTGTTCACGCCGATGCCGGAGACTCAGCCGCCGGTGCAGCAGTACCAGCAGCCCGTCCAACGGTATCAACAACCGGCGCAATCGTCGCCGGTACAACAACCGTATCAACAACCTGTGCAGCCGGTTCAACCTCCGCAGATGGCGCAGCAGCCTCAGCCTGCCGCACAGAGCTATCAGCCGCAGCAAGCCCATCAGGGCCACATGCCGCAGCAGGCAGCCGCAGTGCCGCCGCAGGATAGCCTGATTCACCCGCTGCTGATGCGTAACGGCAACAGCCAGCCGATGCAACGGCCGACGACGCCGCTGCCGTCGTTGGATCTGCTGACCCCGCCGCCGAGCGAGGTCGAGCCGGTGGATACCTTCGCGCTGGAGCAAATGGCGCGCCTGGTTGAGGCCCGTCTGGCTGACTTCCGTATTAAAGCCGATGTGGTGAACTACTCGCCAGGCCCGGTTATCACTCGCTTCGAACTGAATCTGGCGCCGGGCGTGAAGGCCGCGCGGATTTCAAACCTTTCGCGTGACCTGGCCCGCTCCTTGTCCACCATTGCGGTGCGCGTCGTGGAAGTGATTCCGGGTAAACCGTACGTGGGTCTGGAACTGCCGAATAAAAAACGTCAGACCGTTTATCTGCGTGAAGTGCTGGATAACACCAAATTCCGCGATAACCCATCGCCGCTCACCGTGGTGCTGGGTAAAGACATCGCCGGCGATCCGGTCGTTGCCGATCTGGCAAAAATGCCGCACCTGCTGGTTGCCGGTACCACCGGTTCCGGTAAATCGGTTGGGGTGAATGCCATGATCCTCAGCATGCTTTATAAAGCGCAGCCGGAAGATGTGCGCTTCATTATGATCGACCCGAAAATGCTTGAACTGTCGGTCTATGAAGGGATCCCGCATCTGCTGACCGAAGTCGTCACCGATATGAAAGACGCCGCTAACGCACTGCGCTGGAGCGTGAACGAAATGGAGCGTCGCTACAAGCTGATGTCGGCGCTGGGTGTGCGTAACCTGGCGGGTTACAACGAGAAAATCGCCGAAGCGGCGCGTATGGGCCGTCCGATTCCGGATCCGTACTGGAAACCGGGCGACAGTATGGACGCCGTCCATCCGGTGCTGGAAAAACTGCCGTATATCGTCGTTCTGGTGGATGAATTCGCCGACCTGATGATGACCGTCGGCAAGAAGGTCGAAGAGCTGATTGCTCGTCTGGCGCAGAAAGCGCGTGCGGCGGGTATTCACCTCGTGCTGGCAACCCAGCGTCCGTCGGTTGACGTGATTACCGGTCTTATTAAAGCGAACATTCCGACGCGTATCGCCTTCACCGTCTCGAGCAAAATTGACTCGCGTACCATCCTCGATCAGGGCGGTGCGGAATCACTGCTGGGGATGGGGGATATGCTTTATTCCGGGCCGAACTCGACCATGCCGGTTCGTGTCCACGGCGCGTTTGTTCGCGACCAGGAAGTCCACGCCGTGGTTCAGGACTGGAAAGCGCGCGGGCGTCCGCAGTATGTTGACGGCATTACGTCAGATAGTGAAAGCGAAGGCGGCAGCGGCGGCTTTGACGGTGGTGAAGAGCTGGATCCGTTGTTCGATCAGGCCGTAAACTTCGTCACTGAAAAACGTAAAGCCTCGATTTCCGGCGTTCAGCGTCAGTTCCGCATCGGATATAACCGTGCGGCACGTATTATCGAACAGATGGAAGCACAGGGTATCGTCAGCGAGCAGGGCCATAATGGTAACCGTGAAGTGCTGGCGCCGCCGCCCTTCGAGTAAGTGCAAAGTTGGGTAAATAAGCGCAAAATCAGCCTGTTCTGCTGTTCCGCCGTGCCAGGCGGCCCTAAATTAGGAGGCAGAAGAGGCTCCCGCGTCGGGAGTGACGCACATTAAGGAATAACAATGAAAAAACTCGCAATCACCTGTGCATTACTGTCTGGATTTGTCGTGAGCCAGGTTTGGGCGGATGCCGCCAGTGATTTGAAAAGCCGCCTCGATAAAGTGAGCAGCTTCCATGCCAGCTTCACCCAAAAAGTGACCGATGGCAGCGGTAACGCCGTACAGGACGGACAGGGCGACCTGTGGGTTAAACGTCCGAATCTGTTTAACTGGCATATGACCCAGCCGGATGAAAGCATTCTGGTTTCTGACGGGAAGACCCTGTGGTTCTACAACCCGTTTGTGGAGCAGGCAACCGTCACCTGGCTGAAAGACGCCACTAGCAACACGCCGTTTATGCTGATTGCCCGCAACCAGTCCAACGACTGGCAGCAGTACAACATCAAGCAAAACGGCGATGATTTTGTCCTGACGCCAAAAAGCGGCGGCGGCAACCTGAAGCAGTTTACGATTAACGTGGGCCGCGACGGGACCATCCATCAGTTCAGCGCGGTAGAGCAGGATGACCAGCGCAGCAGCTACCAGCTGAAGTCTCAGCAAAACGGTGCGGTCGATGCATCGAAGTTCACCTTTACACCGCCGAAAGGGGTGACGGTGGACGATCAACGTAAGTAGAGGCGAATGTGAGCAATCTGTCGCTCGATTTTTCCGACAATGCGTTTCAACCTCTGGCCGCCCGCATGCGGCCAGAAAATTTAGCGCAGTACATCGGCCAGCAGCATCTGCTGGCGCCGGGGAAACCTTTGCCGCGGGCGATTGAGGCCGGGCATCTGCATTCGATGATCTTATGGGGGCCGCCTGGCACCGGCAAAACTACGCTGGCTGAAGTGATTGCTCGCTATGCCAGCGCCGATGTTGAACGGATCTCGGCGGTGACCTCCGGCGTAAAAGAGATCCGCGAAGCGATCGAGCGCGCCAGACAGAACCGCAATGCCGGACGCCGCACCATTCTGTTCGTTGATGAAGTCCATCGTTTCAATAAAAGCCAGCAGGATGCGTTTTTACCGCATATTGAAGACGGCACCATCACCTTCATCGGCGCGACGACGGAAAACCCCTCTTTTGAACTCAATTCCGCACTGCTATCCCGGGCGCGCGTATATCTGCTGAAATCGTTGTCCAGCGAGGATATTGAGCATGTGCTCACGCAGGCGATGAACGATAAAGATCGTGGCTATGGCGGGCAAAATATCGTGCTGCCGGATGATACCCGCCAGGCTATCGCCGGGCTGGTTAACGGCGATGCGCGTCGGGCGCTGAATACGCTGGAAATGATGGCCGATATGGCAGAGACGGATGCCTCCGGCAACCGGGTGCTGAAAGCGGAACTGCTGACCGAAATTGCCGGTGAACGCAGCGCGCGGTTTGATAATAAAGGCGACCGTTTCTACGATTTGATTTCCGCGCTGCACAAGTCCGTGCGCGGCAGCGCGCCGGATGCGGCGCTGTACTGGTACGCACGTATCATCACCGCCGGCGGCGATCCGCTGTATGTGGCCCGACGCTGCCTGGCGATCGCTTCAGAAGATGTCGGAAATGCTGACCCGCGAGCTATGCAGGTCGCGCTCTCTGCCTGGGACTGTTTTACCCGAGTCGGGCCCGCGGAGGGCGAGCGCGCTATTGCGCAGGCCATCGTTTATCTCGCCTGCGCGCCGAAGAGCAACGCGGTCTACACGGCATTTAAAGCCGCCATGGCCGATGCCCGCGAGCGTCCGGATTATGATGTGCCGGTGCATCTGCGCAACGCGCCAACCCGCTTGATGAAAGAGATGGGCTATGGGCAGGAGTATCGCTATGCCCATGATGAGCCAAACGCCTATGCTGCCGGGGAAGCCTATTTCCCGCAGGAAATGGCTCAAACTCGTTATTATCGGCCAACAAATCGGGGACTCGAGGGGAAAATTGGCGAAAAGCTCGCCTGGCTTACCGAACAGGATCAAAATAGCCCCATAAAACGCTACCGCTAACAGAGACGTTGCGGTAAGGTTATCAAGATATCCCGGTGGTCGTAGTCTGCGGCCACTTTTCTTTTATTTATTCGATAAGCACAGGATAAGCATGCTCGATCCCAATCTGCTGCGTACCGAGCCAGACGCAGTCGCTGAAAAACTGGCACGCCGGGGCTTTAAGCTGGATGTAGATAAACTGCGCGCTCTGGAAGAGCGTCGTAAAGTTCTGCAGGTTGAAACGGAAAACCTGCAGGCGGAGCGTAACTCCCGATCGAAATCCATTGGCCAGGCGAAAGCGCGCGGGGAAGATATCGAGCCATTACGCCAGGAAGTCAACAAACTTGGCGAACAGCTGGATGCGGCGAAAGCCGAACTGGACGTGTTACTGGCAGAGATCCGCGATATCGCGCTGACTATCCCGAACATTCCGCACGACGACGTTCCGGCCGGTCGCGACGAAAACGACAACGTTGAAGTCAGCCGCTGGGGTACGCCGCGCGAGTTCGATTTTGACGTCCGCGATCACGTGACGCTGGGCGAAATGCACGGCGGGCTGGACTTTGCCGCAGCCGTTAAGCTGACCGGCTCCCGTTTTGTGGTGATGAAAGGGCAACTGGCCCGTCTGCATCGTGCGCTGGCGCAGTTCATGCTGGATCTGCATACCGAACAGCACGGCTACAGTGAAAACTATGTGCCGTACCTGGTGAACCAGGAGACGCTGTACGGTACCGGTCAGCTGCCGAAATTTGCCGGCGATCTGTTCCATACGCGCCCGCTGGAAGAAGAAGCGGATAGCAGCAACTATGCGCTGATTCCCACTGCGGAAGTACCGCTGACCAACCTCGTTCGCGATGAGATCATCGACGAAGACGATCTGCCGATCAAAATGACCGCTCACACGCCGTGTTTCCGTTCTGAGGCGGGATCGTACGGCCGTGATACCCGCGGTCTGATTCGCATGCATCAGTTCGACAAAGTGGAAATGGTGCAGATCGTGCGTCCGGAAGATTCGATGGCGGCGCTGGAAGAGATGACCGGCCATGCGGAAAAAGTTCTGCAGCTGCTGGGGCTGCCATACCGCAAAGTGGCGCTCTGCACCGGCGATATGGGCTTCAGCGCATGCAAAACGTATGATCTGGAAGTCTGGGTTCCGGCACAGAACACCTATCGTGAAATCTCCTCCTGCTCTAACGTCTGGGACTTCCAGGCGCGTCGTATGCAGGCACGCTGCCGCAGCAAGTCCGACAAGAAAACCCGTCTGGTGCATACGCTGAACGGTTCCGGGCTGGCGGTAGGTCGTACCCTGGTCGCGCTGATGGAAAACTATCAGCAGGCGGATGGTCGTATCGAAATCCCGGAAATTCTGCGCCCCTATATGCGCGGCCTCGAATTTATCGGCTGATTTTTTTACCTGTTTCTCAAAAGCGCCTTCGGGCGCTTTTTTTTTATCCCCTTATTGATGCCGGGCAATAATCCCTCTGGCGATTCCCCCCATACTCCCTTGGTGTTAGCGCAGCATAAAAAACTATAAAAGATTAAATTCGTTATATATGTATCTATATAACGATTGTCAGTGAATTGTGAGCAACCAAAGCGAGTATCCATGAAAATTAAAGCCCCCGATGCTTTACTGGCTGCCGAAGTAAGCCGGCGTGGTTTAATGAAAACCACGGCAATTGGCGGTCTGGCGATGGCCAGCAGCGCATTTACCCTACCGTTTACACGCATTGCCCATGCTGCAGACGCTCTGGCGCCGGTGAATGAAACGGTCACCTGGAGTGCCTGTACCGTGAACTGCGGCAGCCGTTGTCCGCTGCGTATGCATGTGGTTGATGGCGAAATTAAATACGTTGAAACAGATAATACCGGCGACGACAACTATGACGGCCTGCATCAGGTACGCGCCTGTTTGCGCGGGCGTTCCATGCGTCGCCGTGTCTACAACCCCGATCGTCTGAAGTATCCCATGAAGCGCGTTGGCAAACGCGGGGAAGGAAAATTTGAGCGCATCAGCTGGGAAGAAGCATTCGATACTATCGCCAGCAATATGCAGCGCCTGATTAAAGATTACGGTAACGAATCTATCTATCTGAATTACGGTACCGGTACTCTTGGCGGCACCATGACCCGCTCCTGGCCACCGGGAAAAACGCTCATCGCACGTCTGATGAACTGCTGCGGCGGTTACCTTAACCACTATGGCGATTATTCATCGGCGCAAATTGCCGCGGGCCTGAATTACACCTACGGCGGCTGGGCCGACGGTAACAGCCCATCGGATATCGAAAACAGCCAACTGGTGGTGCTGTTCGGCAACAACCCCGGCGAAACGCGGATGAGCGGCGGCGGGGTAACGTACTACCTGGAGCAAGCGCGACAAAAATCCAATGCCCGGATGATCATCGTCGATCCGCGCTATACCGATACCGGCGCCGGTCGTGAAGATGAGTGGATACCGATTCGACCAGGCACCGACGCCGCGCTGGTTTCCGCGCTCGCCTGGGTGATGATCACCGAAAACCTGGTCGATCAGCCGTTCCTCGATAAATACTGCGTCGGCTATGACGAGAAAACGTTGCCTGCCGATGCGCCGGCCAACGGCCACTACAAGGCTTACATCCTCGGTCAGGGTAGCGACGGTACTGCCAAAACGCCGCAGTGGGCATCGACGATTACCGGGATTCCGGTCGAGCGTATTGTGCAGCTGGCACGCGAAATTGCGACAGCCAAACCTGCCTTTATCAGCCAGGGCTGGGGGCCGCAGCGCCATGCGAATGGGGAAATCGCCACCCGCGCTATCTCGATGCTGTCGATTCTGACCGGTAATGTTGGCATCAACGGAGGTAATACCGGCGCGCGTGAAGGTTCGTACGACCTGCCTTTTGAGCGTATGCCGACGCTGGAGAACCCCGTAGAGACCAGCATCTCGATGTTTATGTGGACCGACGCGATTGAACGTGGTCCACAGATGACGGCGCTGCGTGACGGCGTGCGCGGTAAAGATAAACTGGACGTCCCGATTAAAATGATCTGGAACTATGCCGGTAACTGTCTGATTAACCAGCACTCTGATATCAACCGCACCCATGAAATCCTGCAGGATGATAAGAAGTGCGAAATGATCGTGGTGATCGACTGCCACATGACATCGTCGGCAAAATATGCCGATATCCTGCTGCCGGACTGCACCGCTTCCGAACAGATGGACTTCGCGCTGGATGCTTCCTGCGGCAACATGTCCTACGTCATCTTCACCGACCAGGTGATTAAACCGCGTTTTGAGTGCAAAACGATTTATGACATGACCACGGAACTGGCAAAACGCATGGGCGTGGAGCAGAAGTTTACCGAAGGCCGCACTCAGGAAGGCTGGATGCGCTATCTGCACGAGCTTTCCCGCAAGGCTATTCCCGATTTGCCTGACTTCGATACCTTCCGTCAGCAGGGGATTTACAAGCAGCGCGACCCGGAAGGGCATCATGTCGCCTATAAGGCATTCCGTGACAATCCGCAGGCTAATCCGCTGGAGACCCCGTCGGGCAAAATTGAGATCTATTCCCAGGCGCTGGCGAAAATTGCCGCCACCTGGGAACTCCCCGATGGCGATGTGATCGATCCGCTGCCGATTTATACGCCAGGTTTTGAAAACTATAACGATCCGCTGACGGCGAAATTCCCGCTGCAGCTGACCGGTTTTCACTACAAGTCGCGCGTTCACTCCACCTACGGCAACGTCGATGTGCTGAAGGCCGCCTGTCGTCAGGAGATGTGGATTAACCCGCTCGACGCGAAACAACGCGGCATTGCCAACGGCGATCGCATCCGTATTTACAACGATCGCGGCGAAGTGCATATCGAAGCCAAAGTGACGCCGCGGATGATGCCTGGCGTTGTCGCGCTGGGTGAGGGCGCCTGGTATAACCCGGACGCAGGACGCGTGGATCAGGCGGGGAGCATCAACGTGCTCACCACCCAACGCCCGTCGCCTTTGGCGAAAGGTAACCCATCGCACACCAACCTGGTCCAGGTTGAGAAGCTGTAAGGAATAACCGATGACAACTCAATACGGATTTTTTATCGATTCTGCTCGTTGCACCGGTTGTAAAACCTGCGAGCTGGCCTGTAAAGACTTCAAAAACTTAACGCCGGACGTCAGCTTCCGCCGCATTTATGAATATGCGGGCGGCGACTGGCAGGAGGACAACGGCGTCTGGCATCAGAACGTCTTTGCCTATTACTTATCCATCGCCTGTAACCATTGCGAAGACCCGGCCTGCACCAAAGTGTGCCCGAGCGGCGCTATGCATAAACGCGATGACGGTTTTGTCGTGGTTGATGAAGATGTGTGCATCGGCTGTCGCTATTGTCATATGGCCTGCCCGTACGGTGCGCCGCAGTACAATGCCGCGAAAGGGCATATGACCAAGTGTGATGGCTGCTACCAGCGCGTTGCCGAGGGTAAAAAACCCATTTGCGTCGAATCCTGCCCGCTGCGCGCGCTGGACTTTGGCCCTATCGAAGAGCTGCGCAAGAAACACGGCGAACTGGCTGCGGTTGCGCCGCTGCCATCCGCGCACTTTACAAAACCCAGCATTGTCATTAAACCGAACGCCAATAGTCGTCCGTGCGGTGATACAACCGGCTATCTGGCCAACCCGAAGGAGGTGTGAGATGGGAAGTGGATGGCATGAATGGCCGCTGATGATCTTCACGGTCTTTGGACAATGTGTGGCGGGCGGTTTTATCGTCCTGGCACTGGCGCTGATGAAAGGCGGTTTGTCGAATGAGCAGCAGCAGCGCGTGGTGCTGAGCATGTTTGGCTTGTGGGTGCTGATGGGGATTGGGTTTATCGCCTCCACGATGCACCTGGGATCGCCGATGCGGGCTTTTAACTCGCTTAACCGGATTGGTGCGTCGTCGTTGAGTAACGAAATTGCCAGCGGTGCCCTCTTTTTCGCCGTCGGCGGAATTGGCTGGCTGCTGGCGGTGATGAAGAGACTGCCGGCCGGGCTGCGCAGCCTCTGGCTGGTCGCGACGATGGCGCTGGGTATTATCTTCGTCTGGATGATGGTGCGGGTGTATAACACCATTGATACCGTACCGACCTGGTATACCGTCTGGACGCCGCTGAGCTTCTTCCTGACCCTGTTTCTCGGCGGCCCGCTGCTGGGCTATCTGCTGCTGCGCGTGGCGGGAGTTGACGGTTGGGCGATGCGTCTGTTGCCGGTGGTCACGCTGCTGGCGCTGGTGGCCAGCGTGATTGTGGCCCTGATGCAAGGCAGCGAGCTGCCGACGATTCACAGCTCTATTCAGCAAGCCTCCGCGCTGGTGCCGGATTATGGCTCACTGATGGCCTGGCGTGTGGTTGCGCTGGTACTGGCTCTGGGATGCTGGGTTGTTCCGCTGCTCAAAGGCTATCAGCCCGCCGTGCCGCTGTTAAGTCTGGCATTTGTGCTGGTACTGGTGGGCGAGATGGTAGGGCGTGGCATCTTCTACGGTCTGCATATGACGGTCGGCATGGCTATCGCCAGCTGATTATCCGTTGCGCCAGAACATCCGGTTCTGGCGCAACAAAAAAGTGCTGTTGATTCATGAAATTTTTCTACTGATATTCCCGCCGTTTTTTTTCAATAAATTAATAAAAACAATGGAATAATATAAAGAATAATTCTGTTGTCGCTCCGCTGGATGAAAAACTTCTATCGTTGCCCGTGAAACCGCGTCCCGCCTGATTTCTGGTGGATTGACAATGTTTTTAGCGGTGGCATGATGCGCACGAAATCTAAACTTCCTCACGGTTATATCCATGTCCATCTACACCCGGCCGGTGCAAATGTTGCTCTGCGGCCTGTTTCTGTTGACGCTGGCGATTGCGGTTTTAAATACCCTCGTCCCGCTTTGGCTCGCCCATGAAAATATGCCAACCTGGCAGGTCGGAATGGTGGGCTCGTCCTATTTCACCGGTAACCTGGTGGGGACGCTGCTGGCCGGATGGGTGATTAAGCGTCTGGGATTTAACCGCAGCTATTATCTTGCGTCGCTGATCTTTGCGGTGGGCTGCGTCGGACTGGGTATTACCCTCGGTTTCTGGACCTGGTTCAGCTGGCGCTTTCTCGCTGGCGTTGGCTGCGCGATGATTTGGGTCGTGGTCGAAAGCGCCCTGGTGTGCAGCGGAACGTCGCGTAGCCGCGGTCGTCTGCTGGCCGCCTATATGATGGTTTACTATGTGGGAACCGTGCTGGGTCAACTGATGGTCAGCAAACTGCCGACGGACCTGATGAGCGTGCTGCCGTGGGTGACTGCGCTGGCGCTGGCAGCGATTCTGCCTCTGCTGTTTACCCGCGTAGTGAATCAAAGTGATGAACAGCATGAGCCGGCGCGGATCTGGCCAATGCTCAGGCTGCGTCAGGCCCGCCATGGCGTGAACGGCTGCATTATCTCCGGAATTGTTCTCGGGTCGCTGTATGGATTGATGCCGCTGTGGTTGAACCATCAGGGCGTAAGTGACTCCGGCATCGGTTTCTGGATGGCGGTTATGGTCAGCGCAGGTATTCTGGGCCAGTGGCCGATCGGCCGTATGGCCGACCGCTATGGGCGCTTGCTGGTGTTGCGCGTTCAGGTTTTTGTGGTGATTTTAGGGTGCCTGGCTATGCTTAGCGGCGCGGCAATGGCTCCGGCGCTGTTTATCCTTGGCGCATCGGGCTTCACGCTGTACCCGGTGGCAATGGCCTGGGCCTGTGAGAAAGTCGAGCGCCATCAGCTGGTCGCCATGAACCAGGCGTTACTGATGAGCTATACCGTCGGCAGTCTGCTCGGGCCAACCTTCACCGCCATGCTGATGCAGAATTTCTCCGACAATCTGCTATTTATCATGATTGCCAGCGTGTCGTTTATTTATCTGCTGACGCTGCTGCGTAAAGCGGGGCACCATCCGACGCCGGTGGCGCACGCCTGATATTGTGATCATAAAAAGGGAGCGTCTACCGCTTCCCGTCCGCTGTTTTCTCCGACAGAAAGCAAAACGGCTGCCTGAAGCGGCAGCCGTAATGTAGGGGAAGGGGCGTGGATTAGTACATCACCTTATGGCCATACTGCTCCAGAATGCCTTTGACCCGCTCCATCGTCTCTTTCTTCGGCGGGTGTACGCCATCGAGCTTGTACTCTTCACCCATCGCCACCCATTTGTGCTTGCCTAACTCGTGATAGGGCAGCAGTTCGATTTTTTCGACATTGCCCATATCGCGGGTAAACTCGCCGAGGCGGTGCGCGGAATCATCATCGTCTGACCAACCGGGAACCACCACGTAACGAATCCAGACTTTGATGTTTTTATTCGATAAGTAGCGGGCAAACTCCAGCGTACGGTGGTTAGACACACCAACCAGATTCTGATGGATCTCATCATTCATCTGTTTGAGGTCGAGCATGACCAGATCGGTCACTTCAAGCAACTCGTCAATCACCGGGTCGTAGCGCCGGACAAAGCCGTTGGTATCAAGGCAAGTATGAATGCCTTCTTTGCGGCAGGCGCGGAACCAGTCGCGCACGAACTCGGCCTGCAAAATTGCCTCACCGCCCGATGCCGTCACGCCGCCGCCGGAAGCGTTCATAAAGTGGCGATAGGTCACAACCTCTTTCATCAGGCTTTCGACGGTGACTTCGGTGCCGCCATGGGTATCCCAGGTGTCACGGTTGTGGCAATACAGGCAGCGCATCAGGCAGCCCTGGAAAAAGGTGATAAAGCGGATCCCTGGGCCATCGACAGTGCCGCAGGATTCAAAGGAGTGAATACGACCAATAGTTGACATTGCGGTGATATCTCCAGATTCGGCCCGTCCGGGGCCTGTGTATGCACAGCTCAAACCGGCTGTGTTAAGTCTGTTTTGGCTGTTATCCATGCAGTATAGATAGCGGGCAAAAGAGACTGTAGTACGGGAGGTGCTAAAAAGGCCCCACTTGCGTGGAGCCTTTATTGTACGCTTTTTAAATCGCGATTTCAGTCACAACCATTACATGGTCTGAGTGAAAGTACGAGTGATAACGTCCTGCTGCTGTTCTTTAGTCAGGGAGTTAAAACGTACTGCATAGCCAGATACACGGATGGTCAGCTGCGGATATTTTTCCGGGTTTTCCATCGCGTCGAGCAGCATTTCGCGGTTCATCACGTTGACGTTCAGGTGCTGACCGCCTTCGATTGACGCTTCGTGGTGGAAGTAACCATCCATCAGGCCAGCAAGGTTGGTTTTACGCACTTCGTCGTCTTTACCCAGTGCGTTCGGCACGATAGAGAAGGTGTAAGAAATACCATCTTTAGCGTAAGCAAACGGCAGTTTAGCAACGGAGGTCAGAGAGGCAACAGCACCTTTCTGGTCACGGCCGTGCATTGGGTTAGCACCTGGTCCGAACGGCGCGCCAGCACGACGACCGTCAGGGGTGTTACCGGTTTTCTTACCATAAACCACGTTAGAGGTGATGGTCAGAACGGACTGAGTCGGGATAGCGTTACGATAGGTAGTGAGTTTCTGAATTTTCTTCATGAAACGTTCTACCAGGTCAACCGCCATGTCATCAACGCGAGAGTCGTTGTTACCGAACTGCGGATATTCACCTTCGATTTCGAAGTCAACGGCCAGACCGTCTTCGTCACGAATCGGTTTAACTTTCGCATATTTGATAGCAGACAGGGAGTCAGCCGCAACGGACAGGCCAGCAATACCGCATGCCATGGTACGAATGACGTCACGGTCGTGCAGCGCCATCAGAGAGGCTTCGTAGCTGTACTTGTCGTGCATGTAATGGATAATGTTCAGGGCGGTGACATACTGCTTAGCCAGCCAGTCCATGAAGTGATCCATACGCTCCATAACTTCGTCGAAGTTCAGAACGTCGCCTTTGATTGGTTCAGATTTCGGACCAACCTGCATTTTCAGTTTTTCATCAACGCCGCCGTTGATAGCGTACAGCATGGTTTTCGCGAGGTTAGCGCGAGCACCGAAGAACTGCATTTGCTTACCAACAACCATCGGGCTTACGCAGCATGCGATAGCATAGTCGTCGTTGTTGAAGTCCGGACGCATCAGGTCATCGTTCTCGTACTGCAGAGAAGAGGTATCGATAGACACTTTAGCGGCGAATTTCTTGAAGTTCAGCGGCAGTTTTTCAGACCACAGAACGGTGATGTTCGGCTCCGGAGAAGGACCCATGGTGTACAGGGTGTTCAGGAAGCGGAAGCTGTTTTTGGTGACCAGAGTACGGCCGTCAACGCCCATACCACCGATGGATTCCGTTGCCCAAATCGGGTCGCCGGAGAACAGTTCATCATATTCCGGAGTACGCAGGAAGCGAACCATACGCAGTTTCATGACCAGGTGGTCAATCATTTCCTGAGCGTCTTGTTCAGTGATTTTGCCTGCTTTGATATCACGTTCGATGTAGGCATCCAGGAAGGTGGATACGCGACCGAAGGACATTGCTGCACCGTTCTGAGACTTAACGGCGGCCAGGTAGCCGAAGTAGGTCCACTGGATAGCTTCCTGTGCGTTGGTTGCCGGACCAGAGATATCGCAGCCGTATTTCGCTGCCATTTCTTTGATCTGACCCAGTGCACGGTGCTGTTCAGAGATCTCTTCACGCAGACGGATAGTCGCTTCCAGGTTTACGCCGTTTTCCAGGTCAGACTGCAGAGACAGGAACTGTGCGTATTTGTCTTTCATCAGGAAGTCGATACCGTACAGCGCAACGCGACGGTAGTCACCGATGATACGGCCACGGCCATACGCATCCGGCAGACCAGTCAGAATGCCAGACTTACGGCAGTTCAGAATGTCTTTGGTGTAGACATCGAATACACCCTGGTTATGGGTTTTACGGTATTCGGTGAAGATTTTTTTCAGCATCGGGTCCAGTTCGCGATCGTACGCTTTGCAGGAACCTTCAACCATTTTGATGCCGCCGAACGGGATAATCGCACGTTTCAGAGGCTTTTCAGTTTGCAGACCAACGATTTTCTCAAGAGCTTTGTTGATGTAGCCCGCGTCATGAGAAGTGATGGTGGATGCGAGGGAAGTGTCGAAGTCAACAGGCGCGTGAGTGCGGTTTTCCTGTTTAACACCTTCCATAACGTTGTCCCACAGCTTGGTTGTCGCTTCAGTTGCGCCAGCCAGGAAGGACTCGTCGCCTTCATACGGGGTATAGTTTTTCTGGATAAAGTCACGTACGTTGACTTCTTTCTGCCAGTCACCTTTCGCGAAACCTTCCCAGGCTGTGGCTAACTTTTCATTAAGCTCGGACATGTAACACCTACCTTCTTAAGTGGATTTTTTATTTACTGCCTGAAACGGCCCTTAGTGAGGGTCGTCGCCACGCAGGTAAATGACCCAGTATGTCAACCCAACCAGCAGACCACCGCCGATAATGTTCCCGATAGTTACCGGAATCAGGTTATCAGTAATGAAGTTCATCACGGTCAGGTGAGAGAAATTTTCCGGAGCAGAACCAATAGCGGTCCAGAATTCCGGGCTTGCAAAGTCGCGGATTACGATACCCAGCGGGATCATAAACATGTTAGCGATACTGTGCTCAAAGCCGCTGGCAACAAACATAGCCACGGGTAAAACCATTATCATGGCTTTATCCATCAGGCTGCGGCCGGAGTAGCTCATCCACACTGCCAGACAGACCATCAGGTTAGCCAGGATCCCCAGACACACGGCTTCAATAAATGTATGGTGCATTTTGTGGTCGGCGGTTTGCAGGACGTTAAGGCCCCAGGCACCGTTGGCGGTCATATACTCGCCAGATAACCACATCAGCAATACAAACAGCAGTGCGCCTATCAGGTTACCAACATAGACGTTGAGCCAGTTTCTTGCCAGTTGACCCCAGGTAATTCGTCCGCTGGCTTTCGCCACGACGATAAGAACGGTGGAGGTAAACAGGTCGGCACCGCAAATGACGCAAAGAATCAGGCCGAGTGAAAAGCAGATCCCCCCGATCAGTTTAGCAATCCCGAAAGGCATCGCGGCAGTGCCGGTTGTCGCCGTAATATAGAAGACAAAAGCAATGGAAATGAAAACACCAGCGGTAATCGCCAGATAAAACGTCTTCATCGGGTGCTTTGTCGCTTTGTAGACACCTGCTTCTTCGGCGACTTTCGCCATGGCTGCAGGGAGTAAAAGATCAAAAGGGTTGTCAGCTTTCACACTAACTCTCTCTTTATAAAAGTTGGCGGTGAGATACTAACAAAGCATTATAGAAGGGAAATTGATGTAGATCATATCCCACCGGAACTATAAGCCCTGAATATGTGTGGTTTTGACTTATTATGGAAATAAATGATTGTTTTAGATGAAAAAAATAAATTTTAAAATTTACAACTTATGTTGATTTTTTTCATTTTGGGCCGCTCCGGACGGTTAATTAAAATGGGGTATTTTTTATTAAAATTAACAATCCCAAGCTGATGCGTAAAAAAAGTTTACTGTAAATTAACGTTGCAACCACAAATTAGCGCGGGTCTACTTAGCGATGAAAAACGGGGTCTTTATCGACCCCGTAAATAATGTGGCTGGCAGTAAAATGAAGCCTTATTTAGCCCAGAATGCCGCTTTTGCCCGCTGCAGTTTTTCATAGGCTTTCAGTAAAGACTGATGGGCCGGGAAAGCCTGGAGATCGCTATCTACCGCCTGCAGGCCATAGAACGGCGCTTCACCGCTCATCGCCGCGCTGGCGGCTTCAACCGCATCAGCGCCGTACATACGGATAAAGGCATTCAGGTACTGCAGAGGCTGGCGCTCTTCTTCCTGACTGAGCAGCAGCAGCGTCTGCAGGCAGCGGTAGTAATTTGCGCGTTCCGCACTGAAGATAGACGCATTGAATTCAATGGTCCATTCCGTCCAGATCAACGCCTGCTCCAGATCGCCGCCGGCCAGCGCCAGCATGGCTTTCAGTTCGCCAATACGCAGCGTATACCAACCGTTGTCTTTGCCCGTCGCCAGGCCCAGCAGCTCGCGTACGCGGGTGAAGTCATCATTCCCTTCATCGTCCAGTTGCTCGATCAGCGCCAGATAATCTTCTTTTTCCCATTCACTGCCCGGCAGGGAGAGCAGGGTTTCGCGCAGATGGCTGCCCATGCTGTTATTGGCCAGCCACAGATCTTCCGCCGGATAAATGTCTGACATTCCCGGAACGATGATGCGGCAGGCGTAGACGCTCAGGTGCTCATAATCGGCGATGTAAACTTCTTTATCTTCTTCTTTAAAGATAGCCATCAGGGTGGCGAACTCTTCTTCCGTCGTGCCGGAGAAGCTCCAGTCGACGAACGGGTAGTCGGCATCCTGTTTGAACATATCCCAGGAGATAAGACCGCTGGAATCAATAAAGTGGGTTTCAAGATTGGCGTGTTCGGCCACTTCTTCGTCATCGAAGGTAGGGGGGGTAAAGACATCAAGGTCTTTCAGGCTACGGCCTTGCAGCAGTTCGGTGACGGTACGTTCCAGGGCGACGCCGAAGTCCGGATGTGCGCCGAAAGAGGCGAAGCAGGTTCCGTTCGTCGGGTTAAACAACACCACGCAGATAACCGGATATTTGCCGCCCAGCGAGCCATCGTAAGCAAAAATCGGGAAACCTTCGGCTTCCAGCTTATTGATGGACTCCACCACACCAGGATAACGCGCCATGACCTCTGCCGGAATTTCTGGCAGGCTGATGCTCTCCGCGATGATGCGGTTTTTAATATGACGCTCGAAGACTTCCGACAGCGCCTGAACGCGCGCTTCGTTCGCCGTGTTGCCCGCTGACATACCGTTAGAGACATACAGGTTGCCGACGATATTCATCGGGATATAGACGGTTTCGCCATCGGACTGGCGGGTGAACGGCAGGCCGCAAACGCCGCGTTCGTCGTTGCCCGACTGCAGGTCGACCAGCATGCTGGCGGTCAACTGATCGTCAGGATCGTAAAATGCGCGCAGACGAGGATCCAACAGACCTTCCGGCACCTCATCGTCTTCAGTCAGCGGGAACCATTTCTCATTGGGATAGTGGACGAACGGTCCGTTAGCGATGGTTTCGCCCAGCCAAAAGTCAGCAAAAAAGTAGTTGGTGGACAGACGCTCGAAATATTCGCCAAGAGCCGAAGCCAGCGCCGCTTTTTTGGTCGCCCCTTTGCCGTTGGTGAAACACAGCGAGCACTCTTTATCACGGATATGTACTGACCACACGTGCGGTACGGGATTCAGCCATGAGGCCTCTTCAATATCAAATCCGAGGTCGAGCAATTTCTGCTGGAAGCGAGCGATGGAATCTTCCAGGGCGGCATCTTTGCCGGGAATAAACGTTTGAGTCATGGCGATCACTTTTATCGTACGTAAAGCGCGCAATGATACGGCTTTTAGATGACCGGCGCTATCTCCATCGTCTGGCTATCCTTACTGACACCCGATAACTGTACAGGCGTTAACCATGAAGGCATTTGATTGGCATCGTATGGCGTTGGATAAAGTGCCAGTGGATTTTTTGGCTGAGGTGGCGCTCAGGAGCGTATACACCTTTGTCCTGGTATTTATCTTTCTCAAAATCACCGGCCGACGCGGCGTGCGGCAGATGTCGCTGTTTGAAGTCCTCATTATCCTGACCCTCGGTTCCGCGGCGGGGGATGTCGCTTTCTATGACGATGTCCCGATGCTGCCGGTGCTGGTGGTTTTTGTCACTCTGGCGCTGCTTTACCGGCTGATTATGTGGCTGATGGGCAAAAGCGAGACGCTGGAGAACCTGCTTGAGGGTAAACCGATCCCGGTCATCGAACAGGGGGAACTGGCCTGGAAGAATTTACAGGCGGAAAACATGACCGAATTCGAGTTTTTTATGGAACTGCGGATCAACGGCGTCGAACAGCTGGGACAGGTCCGGTTGGCTATTCTGGAAACGAACGGGCAAATTAGTCTCTACTACTATGCGGATCGGGACGTCAAAGCCGGTCTGTCTATTTTACCTCCGCCCCATAATGCAAGCTTCGCCACCATTCCGCGCGACGATGAATATGCCTGCGTACGTTGTAGCGCAGTTCTTAAGCTCCGCGCCGGGGATAAACAATTATGTCCGCGCTGCGCAAATGCAGAATGGTCGCGGGCCAGCAGGGCGAAAAGAGTCACCTGACAGCAATTATGTCGGTTTTATGACGTCAAGCCGGCAGATTCTTTTGTGTGACGGCAGCCACATTTCGTGGCTGCTTAGTTTTACTCGTTGCGGTGCGTGTCACTGAATGATAAAACCGATAGCCACAGGAATAACTTATGCCCGCGATGGTTCGCGGACAGACAACATAGCAACGTGGTGAGGGGAAATGGCTCAGGTCTATAACTTTAGTTCGGGCCCGGCAATGCTGCCGGCGGAAGTTCTCAAACTGGCACAGCAGGAGCTGTGTGACTGGCATGGTCTGGGTACGTCGGTCATGGAAATCAGTCACCGTGGTAAAGAGTTTATCCAGGTGGCCGAGGCGGCAGAACAGGATTTTCGCGATCTGCTCAATATCCCTTCCAACTACAAAGTATTATTCTGCCACGGCGGCGGTCGCGGTCAGTTCGCCGGCGTTCCGCTGAACCTGCTGGGTGATAAAACCACCGCTGACTATGTCGATGCCGGTTACTGGGCGGCAAGCGCGATTAAAGAAGCGAAAAAATATTGTTCGCCGAATGCCATTGACGCGAAAATCACGGTTGACGGCCTGCGCGGAGTTAAGCCGATGAGCGAATGGCAGCTGACGCCAGGCGCGGCCTATCTGCACTACTGTCCGAATGAAACCATCGACGGCATCGCGATTGATGAAACGCCGAATTTTGCTGACGACGTCGTGGTTGCGGCGGATTTCTCCTCCACGATTCTCTCTGCCCCGATTGATGTCAGCCGTTACGGCGTTATCTATGCGGGCGCACAGAAAAATATCGGTCCGGCGGGCCTGACGCTGGTGATTGTACGTGAAGACCTGCTGGGTAAAGCCAGCATCGCCTGTCCGTCAATCCTCGACTACACCGTACTGGATGCCAACGACTCCATGTTTAACACCCCGCCGACGTTTGCCTGGTACCTGGCCGGTCTGGTGTTCAAGTGGCTGAAAGAGCAGGGCGGCGTGGCGGCTATGGACAAAATCAACCAGCAAAAAGCCGATTTGCTCTATGGTACGATCGACCGCAGCAGCTTCTATCGTAACGATGTGGCAGCGGCTAACCGTTCCCGTATGAACGTCCCGTTCCAGCTGGCCGACAGTGCGCTGGATAAACTGTTCCTTGAAGAGTCCTTTGCCGCAGGTCTGCATGCACTGAAAGGCCACCGCGTAGTGGGCGGCATGCGTGCCTCTATCTATAACGCGATGCCGCTGGCGGGCGTGAAGGCACTGACCGACTTTATGCAGGATTTTGAACGCCGCCACGGCTAATCATCCTCCTGTTTTTCATCCCCGCGGCTGGTCTGCGGGGTTTTTATTCTGTTTGTTTGAGAGTTAAGTTTGATGGAATCCCTGACGTTACAACCCATTGCGCGAGTCGATGGCACCGTGAACCTGCCCGGGTCAAAAAGTGTCTCTAACCGTGCTTTGCTGCTGGCGGCTTTGGCCCGTGGCACCACGGTGCTGACCAACCTGCTGGACAGCGACGATGTACGCCATATGCTGAATGCCCTGAGCGCCCTGGGAGTTCATTATGTTCTGTCTTCTGACCGTACCCGCTGTGAAGTGACCGGCAACGGTGGGCCGCTGCAGGCCGGCAGTGCGCTGGAGCTGTTCCTCGGTAACGCAGGTACCGCCATGCGTCCGCTGGCCGCCGCGCTGTGTCTGGGCAGCAACGATATCGTGTTGACCGGCGAGCCGCGCATGAAAGAGCGCCCGATTGGCCATCTGGTTGACGCTCTGCGCCAGGGCGGCGCGCAGATTGATTATCTGGAGCAGGAAAACTATCCGCCTCTGCGCCTGCGCGGCGGCTTTACCGGCGGCGACGTTGAAGTGGACGGCAGCGTATCCAGCCAGTTCCTGACCGCGCTGCTGATGGCTGCGCCACTGGCGCCGCAGGATACCGTCATCGCGATTAAAGGCGAGCTGGTTTCCAGACCGTATATCGACATCACGCTGCATCTGATGAAAACATTCGGCGTTGAGGTCGAAAATCAGGCCTATCAGCGCTTTATTGTCCGCGGCAATCAGCAGTACCAGTCGCCGGGTGATTACCTGGTCGAAGGGGATGCCTCGTCGGCATCTTATTTCCTTGCTGCCGGCGCCATCAAAGGTGGAACGGTAAAAGTTACCGGTATCGGCCGCAACAGCGTGCAGGGCGATATTCGTTTTGCCGATGTCCTGGAAAAAATGGGGGCGACCGTCACCTGGGGTGAGGATTATATTGCCTGTACCCGCGGCGAGCTGAATGCTATCGATATGGATATGAACCATATTCCGGATGCGGCGATGACTATCGCCACCGCGGCGCTGTTTGCCAGGGGCACCACCACGCTACGCAACATCTATAACTGGCGCGTCAAAGAGACCGACCGTCTGTTTGCGATGGCCACCGAACTGCGTAAAGTGGGCGCCGAAGTGGAAGAGGGAGAGGATTACATTCGCATTACGCCTCCGCTGACGCTGCAGTTTGCCGAGATTGGCACCTATAACGATCACCGTATGGCAATGTGTTTCTCGCTGGTGGCGTTGTCTGATACGCCGGTGACTATTCTTGACCCGAAATGCACGGCGAAAACCTTCCCGGATTACTTCGGGCAGCTGGCGCGGATCAGCACGCTGGCGTAACGTTCGCCTTCGCAAAAGCAAAACGAAAAAGTAAAATATTGTCATCTTCCGGGCTGGCGCTCCGTCAGCCCGCTATAATTGCGCAATTCTTCTGCGTTTCATTTCTGGTAGTCCGTAATTTGCAAGCAATGCTCACTTTCCGGCGTAGAGATGCGTATAATGCGCGGCGTTTATATTCTATGCGCCTTGCTGAAGGAGAAAAAGATGACGGCAAATATTCCGGTAATCACCATTGATGGGCCTGGCGGTGCAGGTAAAGGCACATTGTGCAAGGCAATGGCGGAAGCGCTGGGCTGGCATCTGCTGGATTCCGGGGCCATCTATCGTGTTCTGGCCCTCGCGGCGCTGCATCACCATGTTGATGTCGAATCTGAAGAGGCGCTGGTACCGTTAGCGGCGCACCTGGATGTGCGGTTTATCTCCACCGACGGCAGTCTGGAAGTGATTCTTGAAGGCGAAGACGTCAGCGCCGCCATTCGTACTCAGGAAGTGGCCAATACCGCATCGAAAGTTGCCGCTTTTCCCCGCGTGCGCGAAGCGTTGCTTCGTCGTCAGCGCGCATTTCGTGAACTGCCCGGCCTGATTGCCGACGGACGCGATATGGGAACCGTCGTGTTTCCCGATGCGCCAGTGAAAATTTTCCTTGATGCATCCGCACAAGAGCGCGCCCATCGGCGTATGCTGCAGTTGCAGGAAAAGGGCTTTAGTGTTAACTTTGAACGTCTTTTGTCCGAGATAAAAGAGCGCGACGATCGCGATCGTAATCGCAGCGTAGCGCCGCTTGTCCCGGCCGCTGATGCTTTAGTTCTCGATTCTACTGAACTAAACATTGAGCAAGTTATTGAAAAAGCGCTACACTATGCGCGCGAAAAACTGGCAGTCGCCTGACCGCTAAGCGGTGAAGCGAAACGGCCTCAGAATTATAGCAGTACCCCCGCAGCAATGGAGTGTTAGCGGGTATGTTAAACAACCCCATCCGGCACGGAGCCAGGTGGACGTTAAATATGAAACCTGAAGATTAAACATGACTGAATCTTTTGCTCAACTATTTGAAGAATCCTTAAAAACAATCGAAACCCGTCCGGGTTCCATCGTTCGTGGTGTTGTTGTTGCTATCGACAAAGATATCGTACTGGTTGACGCCGGTCTGAAATCTGAGTCTGCCATTCCGGCAGAGCAGTTCAAAAACGCCCAGGGCGAGCTGGAAATCCAGGTCGGTGACGAAGTTGACGTTGCTCTGGATGCAGTAGAAGACGGCTTCGGTGAAACCCTGCTGTCCCGTGAGAAAGCTAAACGTCACGAAGCTTGGATCACGCTGGAAAAAGCTTACGAAGAAGCTGAAACTGTAGTCGGTGTTATCAACGGCAAAGTTAAAGGTGGCTTCACTGTTGAGCTGAATGGTATTCGCGCGTTCCTGCCGGGTTCCCTGGTTGACGTTCGTCCGGTTCGCGACACCCTGCACCTGGAAGGCAAAGAGCTTGAGTTCAAAGTCATCAAGCTTGACCAGAAGCGTAACAACGTTGTTGTTTCCCGTCGTGCCGTTATCGAATCCGAAAACAGCGCAGAACGCGATCAGCTGCTGGAAAACCTGCAGGAAGGCATGGAAGTCAAAGGTATCGTTAAGAACCTCACTGACTACGGCGCATTCGTTGATCTGGGCGGCGTTGACGGCCTGCTGCACATCACCGACATGGCGTGGAAACGCGTTAAGCACCCGAGCGAAATCGTAAATGTTGGCGACGAAATCACTGTTAAAGTGCTGAAGTTCGACCGCGAGCGTACTCGTGTATCTCTGGGCCTGAAACAGCTGGGCGAAGATCCGTGGGTAGCTATCGCTAAGCGTTATCCGGAAGGTACCAAACTGACCGGTCGCGTGACCAACCTGACCGACTACGGCTGCTTCGTTGAAATCGAAGAAGGCGTTGAAGGCCTGGTTCACGTTTCCGAAATGGATTGGACCAACAAAAACATCCACCCGTCCAAAGTTGTTAACGTTGGCGACGTAGTGGAAGTTATGGTTCTGGATATCGACGAAGAACGTCGTCGTATCTCCCTGGGTCTGAAGCAGTGCAAAAACAACCCGTGGCAGCAGTTTGCGGAAACCCACAACAAGGGCGACCGTGTTGAAGGTAAAATCAAGTCTATCACTGACTTCGGTATCTTCATCGGCCTGGACGGCGGCATCGACGGCCTGGTTCACCTGTCTGACATCTCCTGGAACGTTGCAGGCGAAGAAGCAGTTCGTGAATACAAAAAAGGCGACGAAATCGCAGCAGTTGTTCTGCAGGTTGACGCAGAGCGTGAGCGTATCTCTCTGGGCGTTAAACAGCTCGCAGAAGATCCGTTCAACAACTGGGTTGCACTGAACAAGAAAGGCGCAATCGTCAACGGTAAAGTCACTGCAGTTGACGCTAAAGGCGCAACCGTAGAACTGGCTGACGGCGTTGAAGGTTACCTGCGCGCTTCTGAAGCTTCCCGTGACCGCGTTGAAGATGCAACTCTGGTTCTGAGCGTTGGCGACGACGTTGAAGCTAAATTCACCGGCGTTGATCGTAAAAACCGTGCAATCAGCCTGTCTGTTCGTGCTAAAGACGAAGCTGATGAGAAAGATGCCATCGCAACTGTTAACAAACAGGAAGATGCAAACTTCTCTAACAACGCAATGGCTGAAGCTTTCAAAGCAGCTAAAGGCGAGTAATCTTAGTCATTCAGGTTACAACAACCTGAATTACGACGAGTTTACTTGACAGATTGCAGGATTCGTCCTGTAATCAAGCACAAAGGGCGGCTACGGCCGCCCTTGTTTAAAGCAGTTAGCTAATTTTGCCTTGAAGGAAACCGGAGGAATAATGACCAAGTCAGAATTGATAGAAAGACTTGCCAGCCAGCAATCTCACATTCCTGCGAAAGCGGTCGAAGATGCTGTTAAAGAAATGCTGGAACATATGGCCTCAACGCTTGCTCAAGGTGAGCGCATTGAAATCCGCGGTTTCGGCAGTTTCTCTTTGCATTATCGAGCACCTCGCACCGGGCGTAACCCGAAGACCGGCGATAAAGTTGAACTGGAAGGTAAGTACGTTCCGCACTTTAAGCCAGGGAAAGAATTACGCGACCGCGCCAATATTTACGAAGAGTAAGTTTCGCAGAGCCGCGACAACGTACTCCGATGATAAAAAAAGCACCTCTGCGGTGCTTTTTTTATGTCTCTGGTTTGCCCCGCCTCACGGCAGCATCTTCGTTTTGCTGCAACCCCGTAGGTTTTTCGGAAGCCGAAATCCATACCCGCCCGCCGACCGCTGACGACCTTTAGCTTTCACGCGATACTCTCCGTCAACAGGGAGGGGACATGCGTTTATCACAGCTTGCCGGGTGCGTGGTTGTCGGGATCTGCCCACTGTTGTTCTTGCCAGAACTGCCCACACCGCTCACCGTTCAGGTTATTATCGGTGGTGCTATCCTGATAGCGTTTTACCGCTGGGGGCCAGCACGTTACCTGGCTTTGACCATGCTGTTTTTTGCCTGGGGCGTGCTGAGCGCACGTCAGGTGCTGTGGCCGATGCAGGTGCTACCTGGTGGCAACCGGCAGGTTGAGATTAAGCTAACGGCAGTCGAAGGGGAGACCACCTACCAGGGAAATATTCTCCGTTTCAACGGGCAGAGGCTATGGCCAGCGCCAGGGGTGACTCTTTATGGTAACGCGCTGCCTGGCCTGCCATGTGCCGGGCAGCGCTGGAAGATGACCGTTCGTCTTCGCCCCATCCATAGCCAGCTCAACGAAGGGGGCTTTGACGGCCAGCGTTTTGCCCTGGCGCAACATCGTTCGCTAATCGGGCGCTTTACGTCGGCTGAAGCATCAGATCCGACGTGCAGCTACCGCGCACGCTATCTGGCATCGCTGGAACGCACTCTGGACGCTTTTCCCTGGCAGTCGGTGATACTCGGGCTCGGCATGGGGGAGAGACTGGTTGTACCGGGGGATATCAAACGTCTGATGCAGGAGACCGGTACATCGCACCTGATGGCGATCTCGGGTTTGCATATTGCGCTAGGCGCCATACTCGGCGGACTGGTGGTTCGGGGCCTGCAATTCTTTTTCCCGTGCCGATGGATTGGCTGGAGAATGCCGCTACTTGTCGGTCTGGCCTGCGCGCTATTTTATGCCTGGCTGACCGGTATGCAGCCGCCTGCGCTGCGGACCTGCGTAGCCCTGAGCTGCGTGGTGGGCCTACGGCTATCTGCTAAACGCTGGTCGTCCTGGCAGGTCTGGCTCTGTTGTATTGGCGCGATCTTATTTGCCGATCCGCTGGCGGTGTTGTCTGATAGTTTGTGGCTGTCCATCTTCGCCGTCGCAACGCTGATTTTCTGGTATCAGCTGGTGCCGCTGCAGCTGCATGCGTGGCGCTGGCCATGGCGCGAAGTGCTCGCTATAGGCCATCTGCAGCTTGGGCTGATGTTTCTGCTATTGCCGATTCAGATTCTCCTTTTCCACGGCATCAGCCTGACTTCCTGGGCGGCAAATCTGATAGCCGTACCCTTGGTCACCTTTGCGGTTGTTCCCGCTATTCTGCTGGCGATGCTGCTGCATCTCAGCGGGCCTGTCGGGGTTGAAATGACGGTGTGGTGGTTGGCAGACCGACTGCTGGCAGCATTATTCTGGTTTTTGCGTCTGTTGCCGCAGGGCTGGCTCAGTCTGGATTTTCGCTGGGCGGGGCTCAGCGCATTGCCCTGGCTGATGCTGCTGGTATGGCGTTTTCATGCCTGGCGTTCGCTACCGGCGCTTTGTCTTAGCAGTACGCTGCTGCTGAGCTGGCCTTTTTGGCGTCACGGAGTGAAAGATGAATGGCGGGTTACGATGCTGGACGTCGGGCAGGGGCTGGCCATGGTCATTGAGCGGGAGGGGGCGGCAATTCTGTATGATACCGGACTGGCCTGGCCCGATGGCGACAGCGGTCAGCAGATTATTATTCCCTGGCTACGCTGGCATAACCTGCGTCCGGAGGGCGTTTTGTTGAGCCATGAACACCTTGACCACCGCGGTGGTCTCAATTCGCTGCTGAAGGCCTGGCCTGAGCTCTGGATCCGCAGTCCGCTGGGCTGGCAGGGACATCTTCCCTGTCGGCGAGGCGAAAGCTGGCGATGGCGTGGATTAACTTTTCGCGTGCTGTGGCCGCTGCCGGATTCCGGCATGACGGGCAATAACCGCTCCTGCGTGGTCCGTATTGATGACGGAAAGCAGAGCATTCTGCTGACCGGGGATATTGAAATTCCGGCGGAACGGGCAATGATGAGCCACTACTGGCAGCATCTTGCGTCTACACTTATCCAGGTTCCGCATCATGGCAGCAATACCTCTTCTTCGCTGGCACTGTTGCAGCGAACCGGAGGTGCGGCGGCGCTGGCGTCGGCCTCGCGATATAATACCTGGCGTATGCCTGCGGCCAAAGTGGTACAGCGCTACCGTCAGCAGGGCTATCGATGGCTCGATACGCCGCATCAGGGACAAATTACGGTTATTTTTTCTACAGAAGGTTGGCAAATCCAAAGCTTACGAGATCAACTTTTACCGCGTTGGTATCATCAGTGGTTTGGCGAGACCGTGGATAACGGGTAGAATATGCGGCTATTTCAACATAAGCTGGTTTATTGAATGCAGAATGATAAAGATCTCTCCACGTGGCAGACCTTCCGCCGCCTCTGGCCACTTATTGCGCCATTTAAAACCGGACTGATCGTCGCGGCAGTTGCGTTAGTCTTTAACGCCGCTAGTGATACCTTCATGCTATCGCTTCTTAAACCGTTACTGGATGATGGTTTTGGTAAAACGGATCGCTCAGTGCTGCTATGGATGCCGCTGGTCGTGATTGGGCTGATGTTACTGCGTGGCGTCACCAGCTATATTTCGAGCTACTGTATCTCGTGGGTTTCAGGCAAAGTCGTCATGACGATGCGCCGCCGTCTGTTCAGCCACATGATGGGGATGCCCGTCTCCTTCTTTGATAAACAGTCCACGGGTACCTTGCTGTCTCGTATCACCTATGACTCCGAACAGGTTGCGTCATCCTCTTCCAGCGCCTTGATTACCGTCGTGCGTGAAGGCGCCTCGATCATCGGCCTGTTTGTGATGATGTTCTACTACAGCTGGCAGCTGTCGCTGATTCTGATCGTCCTGGCCCCCATCGTCTCCATGGCGATTCGCGTGGTATCGAAGCGTTTTCGTAATATCAGCAAGAATATGCAGAACACCATGGGTCAGGTCACCACCAGCGCAGAGCAGATGCTGAAAGGGCATAAAGAAGTGCTGATGTTTGGCGGTCAGGCGGTAGAAACCAAACGTTTTGATAAGGTCAGCAACAAAATGCGCTTGCAGGGGATGAAAATGGTCTCTGCGTCGTCTATTTCTGACCCGGTTATTCAGCTGATTGCGTCACTGGCGCTGGCATTTGTCCTCTATGCCGCCAGCTTCCCGAGCGTCATGGAAACGTTAACTGCCGGTACCATCACCGTCGTCTTCTCCTCAATGATTGCGTTGATGCGCCCGCTGAAATCGCTGACGAACGTCAATGCTCAGTTCCAGCGCGGGATGGCCGCCTGCCAGACGCTGTTTGCGATTCTTGATTCCGAACAGGAAAAAGACGAAGGCAAGCTGGTTATCGAGCGTGCGAAGGGCAACCTGGAATTCAAAGACGTCACCTTTACCTATCCGGGCCGTGAAACGCCGGCGCTGCGAAATATCGACCTCAACATCCAGGAAGGTAAAACGGTCGCCCTGGTCGGGCGTTCGGGGTCGGGTAAATCGACCATCGCCAGCCTGATTACGCGTTTTTATGATATCGATAACGGTCAGATTCTGCTGGATGGCCACGATCTGCGTGAATACACTCTGGCATCCCTGCGCGACCAGGTGGCGCTGGTGTCGCAAAACGTGCATCTGTTCAACGATACCGTGGCCAACAACATTGCCTATGCGCGCACGGAAGAGTACAGCCGCGAGCAGATCGAAGAAGCGGCGCGTATGGCCTACGCGATGGACTTTATCAGCAAAATGGATAATGGCCTCGATACCGTTATCGGGGAGAACGGCGTACTGCTCTCCGGCGGTCAACGCCAGCGTATTGCCATCGCGCGTGCGCTGCTGCGTAACAGCCCGATTCTGATTCTGGACGAAGCGACATCGGCGCTGGATACCGAGTCTGAACGCGCGATTCAGGCTGCCCTCGATGAACTGCAAAAAAACCGCACTTCGCTGGTCATTGCCCACCGTCTTTCCACCATTGAACAAGCCGATGAAATTGTGGTTGTGGAAGATGGCCGCATTGTCGAGCGCGGTAGCCATGCCGATCTGCTGGAACATCGCGGCGTGTATGCTCAGCTACATAAGATGCAGTTTGGCCAATGATTGCGCGTATCTGGTCCGGTGAGTCGCCCGTATGGCGACTTTTGCTGCCGCTCTCCTGGCTCTATGGCCTGGTGAGCGGGCTGATTCGTCTCAGCTATCGGCTGGGGCTGAAGAAAGCCTGGCGAGCACCGGTTCCGGTGGCGGTGGTGGGGAATCTCACCGCCGGAGGCAACGGCAAAACGCCGGTGGTCATCTGGCTGGTGGAACAGCTCCAGCAGCGCGGTATTCGCGTTGGCGTCGTTTCCCGTGGCTATGGCGGGAAAGCAGCGAGCTATCCATTATTGCTCAGCAATGACACCAGTACCGCGGAAGCCGGCGATGAACCGGTACTCATTTTTCAACGCACCGGCGCGCCGGTTGCGGTCTCACCAGAGCGTCGTGAGGCGGTACAGGCGCTGCTTCATGCACATGATTTGCAGCTCATCATCACCGATGATGGCCTGCAGCACTACAAACTGGCACGGGACAAAGAAATTGTCGTGATTGATGGCGAGCGCCGTTTTGGCAATGGCTGGTGGCTACCGGCCGGGCCGATGCGTGAACGCGCGTCACGTTTACGTAGCGTCGACGCCATCATTGTTAACGGCGGCGTCGCGCAGGCGGGGGAGATCCCCATGCAGCTGCGACCCGGACTGGCGGTGAATTTACGCAGCGGCGAACGGCGTGACGTGGCTTCTTTCGAGAATGTCGTTGCCATGGCCGGGATCGGCCATCCCCCGCGCTTTTTCGCCACGCTGGAAAGCTGCGGCGTCCTGCCGGTAAAAACCGTCGCGCTTGCCGATCACCAGGCATTGACTCAGGCGAGCGTTTCCGCCCTTGTGAACCCACAGCAAACGCTGCTGATGACCGAGAAAGATGCGGTGAAATGTCGCGGGTTTGCCGAATCAAACTGGTGGTATTTACCTGTCGACGCCATAATGACGGATGAACGCGCACAGCAGCTGCTGACGGAACTGGTGACGCTGGCGCAACGTTAGTTCTGCCACGCTCGCTTCAATAACGCTGTGCCGGAGTCCTTTACGGAGAACCTGCATGTCGGTATTACAACTGTCGCTTAAAGAAGCCCGTCATCTCCACCTTGCGGCGCAGGGCTTGCTGAAGAAGCCCCGGCGACGTGCCCGCGCCAGCGATATTCTGCAAACTGTTCAGCAGATGTCCTTGCTGCAAATCGATACCATCAACGTCGTTGCCCGCAGCCCCTATCTTGTGCTTTTTAGTCGTCTTGGTCGCTATCCGCAAAGCTGGCTGGAGGACGCCCTGCGCAGCGGGGAGCTGATGGAATACTGGGCTCATGAAGCCTGTTTCCTGCCCCGTAGCGACTTTGCCCTGGTGCGCCACCGCATGCTGACGCCCGATAATATGGGCTGGAAGTATCACAAGGCATGGATGACGGAACATGCGGACGATATTCAGCTGCTGCTGGAGCATATCGCGCAGAATGGTCCGGTTCGTTCGGCTGACTTTGAACATCCGCGCAAAGGCGCCAGCGGCTGGTGGGAATGGAAACCGCACAAGCGCCATCTGGAAGGCCTGTTTACCGCAGGTAAAGTGATGGTCGTGGAGCGGCGTAACTTTCAGCGGGTGTATGACCTGACGCATCGCGTGATGCCGCACTGGGACGATGAGCGCGATGCGCTGACGCAGCCGCAGGCGGAGGCGTTAATGCTGCGCAACAGTGCCCGGAGCCTCGGCATTTTTCGCCCCCAGTGGCTGGCTGATTACTATCGGCTCCGCCAGCCCGCTTTATCGACGCTGCTGGCGAACTGGCAGGAGGAAGGCATGGTGGTCCCGGTGAAGGTCGAGGAACTGGGCGACATGTGGCTCCACCACGAAGCGCTCGGGCAGCTGGAATCGGCGCCCGGCGGTAAACTCGCCGCCAGCCATAGCGCGGTGCTCTCGCCATTTGACCCGGTAGTCTGGGACCGTAAACGCGCTGAGCAACTCTTCAATTTTAGCTATCGCCTCGAGTGCTACACGCCGGCGCCGAAGCGTCAGTATGGCTACTTTGTTCTGCCGCTGCTGCACCAGGGAAAACTGGTGGGCAGAATGGACAGCAAGGTGCATCGGAAAACCGGAGTTCTGGAGGTTTTTTCGCTGTGGCTGGAAGAAGGGGTCAGGGTCACCTCGGGGCTGGAGAAAGGGTTGCACCGGGCGATTGAAGAGTTTGCTCTCTGGCAGTCGGCTCAACGTATAACCTTCGGTCGTCTGCCGCCGGGGCTTTTCTCTGACCGTCAGCAGGGCTGGGAGATTTCCCCGGCCTGAACAAGGCCAGACCCCGCTCAGCCTTTGCCGCAAACGGATCCCTGAGTTTGCCATCATGTGATATGCTGCTGCGGAATCTATTCGGTCCATCAGGAGGAATCATGGATCACCGTTTACTAGAAATCATCGCCTGTCCTGTCTGCAACGGTAAACTCTACTACAGCCAGGATAAGCAAGAGCTGATCTGCAAAATTGACAGCCTGGCCTTTCCTTTCCGTGAAGGCATTCCCGTCTTGCTGGAAACCGAAGCCCGCGCACTAGCCGTGGGAGAGAGCCATTCATGAGTTTCGTGGTCATCATTCCTGCGCGTTTTGCCTCCACGCGTCTGCCGGGCAAGCCTCTACAGGATATCAACGGTAAGCCGATGATCGTTCATGTTCTGGAGCGCGCGCGCGAATCCGGGGCCGATCGTATTATCGTCGCGACGGATCATGACGATGTTGCGCGTGCGGTCGAAGCTGCCGGCGGCGAAGTGTGCATGACCCGTGCGGACCATCAATCCGGGACCGAGCGTCTGGCCGAAGTTGTTGAAAAGTGCGGCTTCAGTGATGACACGATCATCGTGAATATCCAGGGCGATGAGCCGATGATCCCGCCGGCGATCGTACGCCAGGTGGCTGAGAATCTGGCGGCCAATACCTGCGGCATGGCAACGCTCGCCGTTCCGATTCACGACGCAGAGGAAGCATTTAATCCGAATGCTGTGAAAGTGGTGATGGATGCGCAGGGCTATGCGCTCTACTTCTCCCGCGCCACCATTCCGTGGGATCGCGATCGCTTTGCGCAATCACGCGAGACTATCGGTGATTCTCTGCTGCGTCATATCGGTATTTACGGTTATCGTGCCGGCTTTATCCGTCGCTACGTCAGCTGGGCGCCGAGTCCACTGGAACAGATCGAAATGCTGGAGCAGCTGCGGGTGTTGTGGTACGGCGAAAAAATCCATGTCGCGGTGGCCGAAGTTGTCCCGGGGACCGGTGTCGATACGCCAGAAGATCTGGAGCGCGTGCGCGCAGAGCTGCGTTAATCCGTTCATCCCCTCCGTCGTGAGGGGATATCCTCAAGCTATTTTTCCATACTTTTTCCCCAAATTTTTTGATCTCACCTGATGACATCCCTGCGGCTGGCGCTCATTATAAAACCAGTAGTATTCACAGGGGTAATCAGAGATGGAACAGCTGCGAACCGAACTTAGCCACCTGCTGGGAGAAAAACTGAGCCGCGTGGAGTGTATCAGCGAGAAACCCTCCTCGGCGCTGTGGTCGTTGTATGACGCGCAGGGAAACCCGCTGCCGCTGTTGGCGAGAAGCTTTACCACGCCCGGGGTTGCCCGCCAGCTGGCGTGGAAAATCTCCATGCTGGCGCGCAGCGGTACCGCGCGCATGCCGGTGGTCTATGGGGTGTTGACGCATGAAGAGCATCCAGGCCCGGACGTGTTGCTGATTGAGCGGCTGCGGGGAGTCTCTGCGGAAGCGCCGGCCCGTACGCCTGAGCGTTGGGAACAGCTGCAGGAGCAGATCGTGGAAGCTCTTCTGGCCTGGCACCGGCACGATAGCGGCGGCTGCGTCGGCATGGTGGACAGCACCCAGGAAAACCTGTGGCCGCACTGGTACCGCCAGCGGGTAGAGATGCTGTGGAGTACCCTTAATTTGTATCAGGATACCGGCCTGACGATGCAGGATAAACGGATTCTGTTCCGCGCCCGCGAGTGCCTTCCGGATTTATTGAAAGACTTTAATGATAACTGTGTGCTGGTCCACGGCAGCTTCACGCTGCGCAGTATGCTGAAAGATGCGCGTAGCGATCAGCTGCTGGCGATGGTCGGGCCGGGCATGATGTTGTGGGCGCCGCGAGAATATGAACTGTTTCGCCTGTCCGACGGTGGGCAGGCGGAGCAGCTGCTGTGGCACTATCTGCGCCGTGCGCCGGTGGCTGAATCTTTCCTGTGGCGACGCTGGCTCTATCTGCTGTGGGATGAGGTGGATAATCTCGTCAATACCGGGCGCTTTGACCGCGCCCGGTTTGACCTGGCCGCTAAATCAATCCTCCCCTGGCTCGCCTGAGCTGCCTTTTAACCATTGCCAGAGGCGTCCCAGCGTTTCGTAGCCGACGCGATCGCTGTGCATCAGCCAGACGGGAGAAGGGATCGCCTGTTCCCACGGATTGAGAGGTGACGCGATCGCCAGCTGATTGGCGGGCGCCGGCAGCGGGTTTAGCCCGACATGTTGGAAGAAAATCATCGCCCGGGGTAAATGCGATGCGGAAGTTACCAGCAGGAACGGCGCATCGCCGATGGCCTGTTTCACCGCCTCGGCTTCCTCTTCGGTATCTTTGGGTTTATCCAGAACGATAATTTCGCTGCGCGGTATCCCCAGACTCTCCGCAACTCTGGCGCCGGCTTCTGCCGTGCTGACGGGATTCGTCTTCGCCGCTGCGCCGGTAAAGATGAGTTTCGCGCCCGGATTCTCATACCACAGGCGGATTCCCTCCGTCAGCCGCGGCAGGCTGTTGTTGATGAGATTTGAACTGGGCGCCCACTCCGGATTCCAGGTGTAGCCCCCGCCAAGTACGACGACGTACTGCACGCGCTCTGCATTGCGCCACGTCGGGTATTTATCTTCGATTGGTTTGAGCAAACTATCGGCTACCGGTTGCAGGCTCAACAGCAGCAACAGCAGCCAGCTGAGGCTGACGCAGAGCTTGCCGGTACGCTGGAAACGGCTAAACCACAGTAACGCGATGCCGACCGCCATCAGCAACAGCAGCAGGGGAAGCGGCAGCATCATGCCGCCTAAATACTTTTTCAGTGTAAAAAGCATGCCAGATGGGTCCTTTTTTAACCATATAACCAAAGTTATGTCCGGATCTTATAACAGATCGCTTCATTCTCAGCGTGGGTATGACAAAATAGCGGCTTTGTGTTGGCAGGTGGATCCGTCCGTGAAAGATCGTAATTTCGATGACATGGCTGAAAAGTTTTCGCGCAATATTTACGGCACCACCAAGGGCGAACTGCGTCAGGCCATTCTGTGGCAGGATCTGCAACCGCTGTTGAGCCAGCTGGGGCCTGGGCCGCTTCGGGTTCTTGACGCGGGCGGCGGCGAAGGGCAAACGGCGGTAAAAGTCGCGGAAATGGGCCACCATGTGACGTTATGCGATCTTTCGGCTGAAATGGTGGCGCGCGCCCGGCAGGCTGCTGCCGATAAAGGTGTGATCGACAACATGCATTTTGTACAATGCGCCGCTCAGGATATTGCGCAGCATTTGGAAAGCCCGGTCGATCTGATACTGTTTCATGCGGTGCTGGAGTGGGTGGCCGAGCCGCAGGAGATGCTGCGTACGCTGTGGTCGGTTTTACGACCCGGCGGTGCGTTATCGTTAATGTTCTACAATGCTAACGGTCTGTTGATGCATAACATGGTCGTCGGGAACTTCGACTACGTACAACTCGGCATGCCGAAAAAGAAAAAACGTACGCTGTCGCCGGACTATCCGCGTTCCCCGCAGCAGGTTTATGGCTGGCTGGAAGAGCAGGGCTGGCACATTACCGGTAAGACCGGCGTGCGGGTGTTTCATGATTATCTGCGTGAAAAACGCAAACAGCGCGACAATTTTGCGGCGCTGCTGGAGCTGGAGACGCGCTACTGTCGCCAGGAGCCGTATATCAGCCTGGGTCGCTACATTCATGTCACAGCGCTTAAGCCGCAGATGCAAGGATAAACTATGAGTGAATTTTCCCAGACAGTCCCCGAACTGGTTGCCTGGGCCAGAAAAAATGATTTTTCTATTTCGCTGCCGGTAGACAGACTCTCGTTTCTGCTGGCGGTTGCTACGCTGAACGGCGAGCGGCTCGAAGGGGAAATGACCGAGGGAGAACTGGTGGATGCGTTCCGCCACGTCAGTGATGCGTTTGAGCAGACCAGCGAAACCATCAGCCAGCGCGCCAATAATGCGATCAATGATATGGTGCGCCAACGTCTGCTGAACCGCTTTACCAGCGAAATCACGGAAGGCAACGCGATTTATCGCCTGACGCCGTTGGGTATCGGTATTACCGACTACTATATTCGGCAACGCGAATTTTCCACTCTGCGTCTGTCGATGCAGCTGTCGATCGTCGCCGGCGAGCTCAAGCGCGCAGCCGACTCGGCAGAAGAGGGCGGCGATGAGTTTCACTGGCATCGCAACGTCTTTGCGCCGCTGAAATATTCGGTTGCGGAGATTTTCGACAGTATCGATCTGACGCAGCGCATCATGGATGAGCAGCAGCAGCTGGTCAAAGATGATATCGCTCAGCTGCTGAACAAAGACTGGCGCGCGGCGATCTCCAGCTGTGAGCTGCTGCTGTCAGAAACCTCCGGCACCCTGCGCGAGCTGCAGGATACGCTGGATGCCGCAGGTGATAAACTGCAGGCTAACCTGCTGAGAATTCAGGATGCGACAATTGCGCGCGACGACCTGCATTTTGTCGACCGCTTAGTCTTCGATCTGCAAAGTAAACTGGACCGTATCGTCAGCTGGGGGCAGCAGGCTATCGACCTGTGGATCGGTTACGATCGCCATGTGCACAAATTTATCCGTACCGCTATCGATATGGATAAAAACCGTGTCTTCGCCCAGCGTCTGCGTCAGTCGATCCAGACCTACTTTGACGCCCCGTGGGCGTTGACTCACGCCAGCGCCGATCGTCTGCTGGATATGCGCGATGAAGAGATGGCGCTGCGTGACGAAGAGGTCACCGGGGAGCTCCCGGCGGATCTGGAATACGAAGAGTTTAACGAAATTCGCGAGCAGCTCGCCGCGCTAATTGAAGCGCAGCTGGTGGTTTACAAAGACAAAGGCGTCCCGCTGGACCTTGGTCTGGTGGTGCGCGAATATCTGGCGCAGTATCCGCGAGCTCGCCATTTTGATGTGGCGCGAATCGTCGTCGATCAGGCGGTACGCCTGGGCGTCGCACAAGCAGATTTCACCGGACTGCCGGCAAAATGGCAGCCGATTAATGATTACGGAGCCAAGGTACAGGCGCATGTCATCGACAAATATTGAACAAGTGATGCCAGTTAAACTGGCGCTGGCGTTGGGCAATCCGTTATTTCCGGCGCTGGATAGCGCCCTGCGAGCAGGCCGTCATATCGGCCTGGACGAACTGGATAATCACGCATTTTTGATGGATTTCCAGGATTACCTGGAAGAGTTTTACGCGCGTTATAACGTTGAGCTGATTCGCGCGCCGGAAGGGTTTTTCTATCTGCGCCCGCGCTCCACGACGCTGATTCCGCGCTCGGTGCTCTCCGAGCTGGATATGATGGTCGGCAAAATTCTTTGCTACCTCTATCTCAGCCCGGAACGGCTGGCCAACGAAGAGATCTTTACCCAGCAGGAGCTTTACGACGAGCTTCTGACCCTGGCGGACGAGGCTAAACTGCTGAAGCTGGTGAATAACCGTTCTACCGGGTCCGATCTCGACCGCCAGAAGCTGCAGGAAAAAATGCGCGCGTCGCTCAACCGTCTGCGCCGCCTGGGCATGGTCTGGTTTATGGGCCATGACAGCAGCAAATTTCGTATCACCGAGTCGGTCTTCCGCTTCGGTGCTGACGTTCGCGTCGGCGACGATCCGCGTGAGGCGCAGCTGCGCATGATTCGCGACGGCGAAGCGATGGCGCTGGAAAACCATCTGCGGCTCCATGACGAGAATGAAGAGAATCAGCCGGATAGCGGGGAGGAAGAGTAATGATTGAACGCGGTAAATTTCGCTCGCTGACGCTGGTTAACTGGAACGGTTTTTTTGCCCGCACCTTTGATCTGGATGAGCTGGTCACCACCCTCTCCGGCGGCAACGGCGCCGGGAAATCGACCACCATGGCGGCTTTCGTCACGGCGCTGATTCCGGATCTGACCCTGCTGCACTTCCGTAACACCACCGAAGCGGGCGCCACCAGCGGTTCGCGCGATAAAGGTCTGCACGGGAAGCTGCGGGCCGGGGTGTGTTATTCGGTACTGGACGTGGTCAACTCGCACCACCAGCGCGTGGTCGTGGGCGTGCGCCTGCAGCAGATCGCCGGTCGCGATCGTAAAGTGGATATCAAGCCGTTTGCTATCCAGGGACTGCCGATGTCCATTCAGCCGACCCAGCTGTTGACGGAAACCCTTAACGAGCGCCAGGCGCGCGTGCTGAGCCTCAACGAGCTGAAAGACAAGCTTGAAGAGATGGAAGGGGTGCAGTTCAAGCAGTTCAACTCGATAACCGATTATCACTCGCTGATGTTCGATCTGGGCGTTGTCGCGCGTCGTCTGCGTTCGGCCTCCGACCGCAGCAAATACTATCGCCTGATTGAAGCCTCGCTGTACGGCGGGATCTCCAACACCATTACCCGCTCGCTGCGCGACTACCTGCTGCCGGAAAACAGCGGCGTGCGTAAAGCGTTCCAGGATATGGAAGCCGCGCTGCGCGAAAACCGCATGACGCTCGAAGCCATTCGCGTCACCCAGTCCGATCGCGACCTGTTTAAACACCTGATCAGCGAAGCGACGAACTATGTTGCGGCGGACTATATGCGTCACGCCAACGAACGTCGCGTGCATCTGGACAAAGCGCTGGAGTATCGTCGCGATCTCTTTACCTCGCGGGCGCAGCTGGCGGCAGAGCAGTATAAGCACGTCGATATGGCCCGTGAACTGCAGGAACATAACGGCGCTGAAGGCGATTTGGAAGCCGATTATCAGGCGGCCAGCGACCACCTGAATCTGGTTCAAACCGCGCTGCGCCAGCAGGAAAAAATCGAGCGCTATGAAGCGGATCTCGATGAACTGCAGATTCGTCTTGAAGAGCAGAATGAAGTCGTCGCCGAAGCGACCGATTTGCAGGAAGAGAACGAAGCCCGCGCAGAGGCCGCTGAACTGGAAGTGGATGAGCTGAAAAGCCAGCTCGCCGACTACCAGCAGGCGCTGGATGTGCAGCAGACCCGTGCCATTCAGTACAACCAGGCGCTGCAGGCGCTGGAACGTGCGAAGGCGCTGTGTCATTTACCGGATTTAACGCCGGAAAGCGCCGACGAATGGCTGGAAACATTCCAGGCCAAAGAGCAAGAAGCGACGGAAAAAATGCTGTCGCTGGAACAAAAAATGAGCGTGGCGCAGACCGCCCACGGTCAGTTTGAGCAGGCTTACCAGCTGGTGGCGGCCATCAACGGCCCGCTGGCGCGTAATGAGGCCTGGGACGTGGCGCGCGAGCTGCTGCGCGATGGCGTCAATCAGCGTCACCTCGCCGGGCAGGCACAAGGGTTGCGCAGCCGTCTGACCGAGCTGGAACAACGTCTGCGCGAGCAGCAGGATGCCGAACGCCAGCTGAGTGAATTCTGCAAGCGTCAGGGTAAACGCTACGAGATCGACGATCTGGAAGCGCTGCATCAGGAGCTGGAAGCGCGCATCGCCTCCTTGTCCGACAGCGTCTCTTCTGCCAGTGAACAGCGCATGAACCTGCGTCAGGAACTGGAGCAGCTGCAGTCGCGCACTCAGTCTCTGCTGCGTCGGGCGCCGATCTGGCTGGCCGCGCAAAATAGCCTCAACCAGCTCTGCGAGCAGAGCGGTGAGCAGTTTGAATCAAGCCAGGATGTCACTGAATATCTCCAGCAGCTGCTGGAGCGCGAGCGCGAAGCCATCGTCGAACGTGACGAAGTGGGCGCCCGTAAACGCGCCATCGACGAAGAGATCGAGCGCCTCAGCCAGCCGGGAGGGTCTGAAGATCCCCGTCTGAACGCCTTGGCTGAACGTTTTGGTGGCGTACTGCTGTCGGAAATTTATGACGATGTCAGCCTTGAAGACGCCCCGTACTTTTCCGCGCTGTATGGCCCGTCGCGTCACGCGATCGTGGTACCCAATCTGGCGCAGATCGCCGAACAGCTGGAAGGGCTGGAAGATTGCCCGGAAGATCTCTATCTGATCGAGGGCGATCCGCAATCCTTCGATGACAGCGTATTCAGCGTCGATGAGCTGGAAAAAGCGGTTGTCGTTAAGGTAGCCGATCGCCAGTGGCGCTACTCGCGTTTCCCGACCCTGCCGCTGTTTGGCCGCGCCGCGCGTGAAAGCCGCATCGAGAGTCTGCATGCCGAGCGTGAGGATCTGTCAGAGCGTTTTGCGACCCTCTCTTTTGACGTGCAGAAAACGCAGCGTCAGCACCAGGCCTTCAGCCGCTTTATCGGCAGCCATCTGGCCGTCGCGTTTGAAGACGATCCGGAAGAAGAGATCCGTAAGCTCAACAGCCGCCGCGGCGAGCTGGAGCGCGCGCTCAACGCGCACGAAAGCGACAACCAGCAGAACCGGGTGCAGTTTGAGCAGGCGAAAGAGGGGGTTTCTGCCCTTAACCGCCTGCTGCCGCGCCTTAACCTGCTGGCGGACGATACGCTGGCCGACCGCGTTGACGAAATTCAGGAACGGCTGGATGAAGCCCAGGAAGCGGCGCGCTTTATTCAACAGTATGGCAATCAGCTGGCGAAACTGGAGCCGATCGTTTCCGTCCTGCAGAGCGACCCGGAACAGTTTGAACAGCTGAAAGAAGACTATGCCTATGCGCAGCAGATGCAGCGCGATGCACGTCAGCAGGCGTTTGCGCTGAGCGAAGTGGTTCAGCGTCGTGCCCACTTCAGCTATTCCGATTCGGCGGAAATGCTGAACGGCAACAGCGATCTCAATGAAAAACTGCGTCAGCGCCTGGAGCAGGCGGAGGCTGAACGCAGCCGCGCCCGCGACGCGATGCGTACCCATTCCGCGCAGCTGAACCAGTACAATCAGGTGCTGGCGTCGCTGAAAAGCTCCTTTGATACCAAAAAAGAGCTGCTGAGCGATCTGTACAAAGAGCTGCAGGATATCGGCGTACGCGCCGACAGCGGTGCGGAAGAGCGTGCGCGTGCGCGCCGCGATCAGCTGCATACGCAGTTAAGCAACAACCGCTCACGCCGGAATCAGCTGGAAAAAGCGCTGACTTTCTGTGAAGCCGAAATGGACAACCTGACCCGCAGGCTGCGTAAACTTGAGCGCGACTACTGCGAAATGCGTGAGCAGGTAGTGAGCGCCAAGGCGGGCTGGTGTGCGGTTATGCGGCTGGTGAAAGATAACGGGGTCCAACGTCGTCTGCATCGCCGCGAGCTGGCCTACCTCTCCGCTGACGAGCTACGCTCGATGTCGGATAAAGCGCTGGGTGCGCTGCGTCTGGCCGTATCGGATAACGAACATCTGCGCGATGTGCTGCGTGTTTCCGAGGATCCGAAACGTCCTGAACGTAAAATTCAGTTCTTTGTCGCTGTCTACCAGCATCTGCGCGAGCGTATCCGTCAGGATATTATCCGCACCGACGACCCGGTAGAAGCGATTGAGCAGATGGAAATCGAACTGAGCCGTCTGACGGAAGAGTTGACCAACCGCGAGCAGAAGCTGGCCATCAGCTCCCGCAGCGTGGCCAACATTATTCGCAAAACGATCCAGCGTGAGCAGAACCGCATCCGGATGCTCAACCAGGGGCTGCAAAGCGTCTCCTTCGGCCAGGTCAACAGCGTGCGCTTGAATGTCAACGTGCGGGAAACCCACTCGACGCTGCTTGATGTGCTGTCCGAACAGCACGAGCAGCATCAGGATCTGTTTAACAGCAACCGCCTGAGCTTCTCGGAAGCGCTGGCGAAGCTGTATCAGCGTCTGAACCCGCAGATCGATATGGGGCAACGCACGCCGCAGACCATCGGCGAAGAGCTGCTCGACTACCGCAACTATCTGGAGATGGAAGTGGAAGTCAACCGCGGCTCCGACGGCTGGCTGCGCGCAGAATCCGGCGCGCTGTCCACCGGGGAAGCTATCGGTACCGGGATGTCGATTCTGGTGATGGTAGTACAGAGCTGGGAAGATGAGTCTCGTCGCCTGCGCGGCAAAGACCTGTCGCCGTGCCGTCTGCTGTTCCTTGATGAAGCGGCGCGTCTCGATGCCCGCTCTATCGCCACGCTGTTCGAGCTGTGCGAACGTCTGGAGATGCAGCTGATTATCGCGGCGCCGGAAAACATTAGCCCGGAAAAAGGCACCACCTATAAGCTAGTGCGTAAAGTGTTTAATAATCACGAACACGTCCACGTTGTCGGGCTGCGCGGTTTTGCCGCACAGTTGCCGGAAACGCTGCCTGGAACGGCGGATGCCTCTTAGCGGTCATCGATCGATAGATAAAAGGGCGACTTGATGTCGCCCTTTTTGTTATCGGATTCGCTAAGTTAACGCTTTATAATCTTTAAACTTCTTTACATTTGGGGAGGCAAAAGCTTTTGCGCCTCTATATACTGAGAGTAAAACCCGTTTTTACGGGCGGCAATGTGACAACAGGGGGCAAGGGATGTTGCTAAAAAAACGCTATGGTCGTCAATTGTCAGCGCTGAGTTTGAGCCTGGCATTTGCATTTGCTCCACTGTTTAATGCCCAGGCCGAAGAGCCTGAAATCGTACCCACAGACAGTTCTGCGACGATGGGGGAGCTGTCGTCTGCGCTTACCCAGAGCGATGGTCAGTCCGCGACGGTCGCGAAAATGGCCGGGGAACAGCCGCTGGCTGCCGGCGCCGCAGAAAAAAGTCGCGCCGCGATAACGGCACAGCTGCCGGCCGGCTATCAGCCCGTGTTTATGAACCCGCTGGTGTCGCTCTATGCGGCCAGAGATATGAAGCCGATGTGGGAGAACCGCGGGGCGGTTCAGGCTTTTCAGCAGCAGCTGGCTGAGGTCGCCATCGCCGGTTTTCAGCCGCAATTTACCACTTGGGTAAGTCTGCTGACCGATCCGGCGGTGAGCGGTATGGCTCGCGACATCGTGCTCTCCGACGCCATGATGGGATACCTGCATTTTATCAGCGGTATTCCGGTGCAGGGGAACCGTTGGCTGTACGGAACGAAGCCGTACACCATGGCGACCCCGCCGCTGTCGGTGATTAACCAGTGGCAGCTGGCGCTGGATAATGGCTCTCTGGTGCCGTTTATTGCCGGACTGGCGCCGAAGCATCCGCAGTATGAGGCGATGCATCGGGCGCTGCTGGCGCTGGTGGCCGATTCCCGTCCGTGGCCGCAGCTGACCAGCAACGCGTCGCTACGTCCGGGAGAGTGGAGTAACGACATTGGCGCGCTGCGCGAAATTTTACAGCGCAACGGTATGCTTGATGATTCTGCGAAAATTGCTCTGCCGGGGGATGTTGTCAGTCCTTCTGCCGGGAAGAAGAGTAAAACCGCGACGCGCGGCGTCTACGATCGCCAGCTTGTTGAGGGCGTTAAGCGCTTCCAGGCCTGGCAGGGGCTGGGCGCCGATGGCGTGATTGGTCAATCCACCCGTGACTGGCTCAACGTTTCCGCGGCCCAGCGCGCCGGCGTGCTGGCGCTGAACATTCAGCGCTTGCGTCTGCTGCCGGGAAAACTGTCTACCGGCATCATGGTCAATATTCCGGCCTTCTCGCTGGTCTATTACCAGGATGGTAGCCAGGTGCTGGCATCGCGAGTGATTGTCGGGCGGCCGGATCGTAAAACGCCGATGATGAGCAGCGCGCTAAACAACGTGGTGGTTAACCCGCCGTGGAACGTACCGCCGACGCTGGCGCGCAAAGATATCCTGCCGAAGGTGCGTAACGATCCGGGCTATCTTGAGCAGCATGGTTACACCGTGATGCGCGGCTGGAACAGCAAAGAGGCTATCGACCCGTATCGGGTTGACTGGTCGACGATCACCGAAAACAATCTGCCGTTCCGTTTTCAGCAGGCGCCTGGCGCGCGTAACTCATTGGGGCGCTATAAGTTTAATATGCCCAGCTCCGATGCTATCTATCTGCACGATACGCCGAACCACAATCTGTTCCAGAAAGACGTGCGGGCCTTAAGCTCCGGCTGCGTGCGGGTCAACAAAGCCTCGGAGCTGGCGAATATGCTGCTGCAGGATGCCGGCTGGAACGACACGCGGATTTCCGATGCGCTCAAGCAGGGCGATACCCGCTATGTCAATATCCGCCAGAATATCCCGGTCAATCTCTATTACTTGACCGCCTTCGTCGATGCGGATGGCGGCATGCAATATCGCACAGATATTTACAATTACGATCTCACCGCGCGATCTGGCGCACAAATTCTGGCGAAAGCAGAACAATTAATCAGGTAAATGAAGTAGTTCAACGAATTTCGTTGTCCTAACTCTCAGTGAAAACAGGCCCTGTTCCTCTACAGGGCCCGTATTTACTGGGGTTAGGCTACCTTGACGTTGGCAATAATGCCCGGTAAGGTGCCTTTCGTGCGCCAGAAGTGCATATATTCGATTCATTTACTTGTAGACCTGATTATCATGGACAAATTTGACGCTAATCGCCGCAAATTGCTGGCGTTAGGTGGGGCTGCGCTCGGTGCTGCCGCCATTCTGCCTGCGCCGGCATTTGCTACCCTCTCGACCCCCCGACCGCGTATTCTGACGTTGAATAACCTGCATACTGGTGAATCACTCAAGGCGGAGTTTTTCGATGGCAGAGGCTATATTCAGGATGAATTAGCAAGGCTTAACCATTTTTTCCGTGATTTTCGCGCGAATAAAATTAAGCCAATCGATCCGAGTTTGTTTGATCAACTCTATCGTCTGCAGGGATTACTTGGTACCAATAAACCTGTTCAGCTTATCTCAGGCTATCGTTCCCTTGATACCAATGACGAGCTCCGTGCACGAAGCCGTGGTGTGGCGAAACATAGCTATCACACCAAGGGACAGGCAATGGATTTCCACATAGAAGGCATTTCGTTAAGCAATGTTCGCAAAGCGGCGTTATCTATGGGCGCAGGTGGTGTAGGATACTACCCACGTAGCAACTTTGTGCATATTGATACCGGTCCGGTCAGGCACTGGTAACGAAAGGAGCATCATGAACTATCGTATTATTCCGGTTACCGCGTTCGCTCAGAACTGTTCTTTAATCTGGTGCGAGCAAACCCGGCTCGCCGCGTTGGTCGATCCCGGCGGTGACGCTGAGCGAATCAAACAGGAAGTTGCGGCAGCAGGCGTCAGCCTGATGCAGATTTTGCTCACCCACGGTCATCTCGATCACGTTGGTGCGGCGGCCGAACTGGCACAACACTATGGCGTGCCGATTATCGGACCGGAAAAAGAAGATGAGTTCTGGCTGGAAGGTCTGCCGGCGCAAAGCCGGATGTTTGGTCTGGAGGATTGCCAGCCCTTGCAGCCGGACCGCTGGCTCAATGAAGGCGACGTCGTCAGCGTGGGGAACATTTCTCTGCAGGTGCTGCACTGTCCCGGGCATACGCCAGGACACGTGGTCTTTTTTGATGATGCTTCCCGGCTGCTGATTTCCGGCGATGTGATTTTTAAAGGTGGCGTTGGGCGCAGCGATTTCCCGCGCGGCGATCACGGTCAGCTGATTGATGCGATTAAACGTAAGTTATTGCCTTTGGGTGATGACGTGACGTTTATTCCCGGTCACGGGCCGATGTCGACGCTGGGCTATGAGCGTCTGCACAATCCTTTCCTGCAGGATGAAATGCCCGTCTGGTAATCACCGTGACGGGATATAAAAAAGGCCGCGGAAGCGGCCTTTTTTTGTCGGCTGCGAGATTACAGCACGGCGACAATCGCTTCACACAGTGGCGCCATATTATCTGGCGTCATGCCCGCAACGTTAATACGTCCGGAAGCCACGGCGTAAACCGCGAACTCTTCACGCAGACGCAGCACCTGCTCTTTGGTCAGGCCGCTGAACGAGAACATGCCGTTTTGCTTGATGATGAAAGAGAAGTCGCGGCTGGCCCCTTTTTCCTGCAGGGTATTGACGAACAGCAGACGCATACGCTGAATACGCTGGCGCATATCGGTCAGCTCTTGTTCCCAGATAGCACGCAGTGCATCGTTGCTGAGAATCGTCGCCACCACCGACGCACCGTGCGCAGGCGGGTTGGAGTAGTTCGCACGAATTGCCGACTTCATCTGAGTGAAGGCGCGGTCAACGGTCTCGGCATCTGCCGCAACCAGCGTGCAGGCACCCACGCGTTCGTTGTACAGGCCAAAGTTCTTCGAGTAGGAGCTCGCAACCAGCAGCTCTTTATGCAGCGCAACGAACGCGCGCAGACCTTCGGCATCTTCTTCCAGACCACGGGCAAAGCCCTGGTAGGCGAAGTCGAACAGCGGCAGCCAGCCTTTTTCAACGGACAGCTGCGCCAGCTGCTGCCACTGCTCCAGCGTAGGATCGATACCGGTTGGGTTATGGCAGCAGCCATGGAACAGAACCACGTCACCCGCCTGGGCTTCATTGAGGCTTGCCAGCATACCGTCGAAGTCGAGGGTATGGTTGGCCGCATCGTAATAGGCATATTCGCGAACTTCCAGGCCTGCGGAATTAAAGACGCTTTTGTGGTTCGGCCAGCTCGGGTTGCTTACCCAGACGCGTTTTACTGCGGTGTTCTTCGCCAGGAAGTCAGCGGCAACGCGCAGGGCGCCGGTGCCGCCAGGGGTTTGGGCGGTACGTGCGCGCTTATCGCTGATGATGGCGCTTCCTTTACCGAACAGCAGTTCCTGGGTGCAGCGACCAAATTCCGCAATACCGTCGATACCCAGATAGTTTTTTGTGGTTTCATTTTCCAGCAGATACTGTTCTGCTTTTTTAACGCTGGTCAGGACCGGGGTTTTACCCGTTTCATCTTTGTAAACACCAATCCCGAGGTTAATTTTAGTCGGGCGGTCATCGGCACGAAACAGATCGGCCAGTCCTAAAATGGGGTCGGCAGGGGCGGCAGTAATGTTCTCAAACATGACGAGGTTCCATTGTGATTACTGAGGGGATTTCGCTATCAGGGTAACGGGAGATTTACAAATTGCCAACCGTTTGCGACAAAAAGCGAGAAGGTTTTCGAAAGTTACGATCTTTATCTTAGTAATGTAGAAAAGCAGGACCGAAGTCCTGCTTTTTAGGCATATCACGAAGGGGTGTACTGATTAGAACTGGTAAACGATACCGACTGCAGCCTGGTCATCGGTGGCCACTTTAGCAGTTTCGGTATAGCTGTTGTCGTCCAGCAGGTTGAATTTGTATGCTGCGTAGACGTTCATGTTCTTGTTGAAGTAGTACCAGGTACCCACTTCGATGTATTTAACCAGGTCAGCATCGCCGCCGGAGAAACCGGTACGACCCTGCAGGTTTTTACCTTTAGTCTGAACGTAGCCGATGGACGGACGCAGACCGAAGTCGAACTGATACTGAGCAACGGCTTCGAAGTTCTGAGTTTTGCCAGCGAAGTAGTTCGCCTGGTTTTCCGGGGTCATGTTGTAGGTCTGAGAGTACATGACTGCTGCGTAGATGTTGTTGGCATCGTACTTAGCGGAGGTTGCCCATGCTTCAGCTTTGTCGCCGTTACCGTCAGCTTTCTGTGCGACGCTGCGGTTAGAAGAGGCGTAACCTGCAGACAGCGCGACACCGTTGTCAAATGCATAGGTCGCAGAGGTGCTGACGCCGTCGCCGTTTTGTTTCTGGATAGCACGGCTGCTGTCGTTTTTACCCTGGTACTGCAGCGCGAAGCTCAGACCGTCAACCAGACCAAAGAAGTCAGAGTTACGGTAGGTCGCTACGCCGTTGGTACGACCGGTCATGAAGTTGTCGGTGTAGTTCCAGCCGTCGCCGCCCCACTCAACCAGCATATCGGTTGCGGATTCAACGTCGTAGATAGCACCGTAGTTACGGCCGTAGTCGAATGAACCGTATTCACCCGCTTTCAGACCCGCGAAGGCCAGACGAGTTTTGGTACCCTGGGAACCTTCAACGTTGGACGCATCCATGTTGTATTCCCACTGGCCGTAACCGGTCAGCTGATCGTTGATCTGGGTTTCGCCTTTCAGGCCGATACGTGCATAGGTGGTGTCGCTGCTGTTGGTGTCACCATTGGTGGTCCAGACGTGCTCACCAACCATTTTCCCGTAGAAGTCCAGTTTGTTGCCGTTTTTGTTATAGATTTCTGCAGCGTTAGCTGCGCCGGCTACCAGCAGGGCAGGGATTACCACTGCCAGAATATTGCGCTTCATCATTATTTATTACCCTCATTAATATTTTTTATATGAACACTTGCCACTGCCGCCAATAAATTCCGTCAATAAAAATTTACAGAACTATTGATGATAGTTTGGTGTCTGAAGGCATCTTTCCATCCGCGCCAGCGTTTCGCTAGCCGGAAAATGCTACCAATGTCGCATATGAGTAACAATAAGAAAAAGTATGTAACTAAATGTGTATTTTCTGGAACTTTGTGAACTCAATCAAAATTCCGTTCCACTTTGCTCGTAAAACAAACAGACTATATATATCTATATGAATTAATTATGATTAATTTAGATAAAGACCCGTTTGTGCATTTTATGTCTGCATTTCGCTTTTTTTTCGCTCAGCATTTGTCTTTACATCTTGTGCTGCGTGAGGTTAAAAAATGAACAAAATTATCAGGCATTTCGTCGATGAATGAACATAAGGTGCGGTTTGCGGGATGAGAAGAAGTCGTAATAGTGAGTAACATAAATGTGAACTGGAAGGGTTGATGTTTAAATTTCTTGATATTCATTAACAGAGCCTGACATAAAAAAAGGCCAGCTTACGCTGGCCTTCGGCAATGATAAGAAAAATTAATCAGAATGTGGCGTTGCGTGGAGTCCGCGGGAACGGGATCACATCACGCACGTTTTGTACGCCGGTGACATAGGCGATCAGACGCTCAAAGCCCAGGCCAAAGCCGGAGTGCGGTACGGTGCCGTAACGACGCAGGTCGCGGTACCACCAGTAGTCTTCTTTATTAAGACCCATCTCCGCCATACGCGCGTCAAGCACATCCAGGCGCTCTTCACGCTGGGAACCCCCGATGATTTCACCGATGCCAGGCGCCAGAACGTCCATGGCGGCGACGGTTTTACCGTCTTCATTAAGGCGCATATAGAACGCCTTAATGTCTTTCGGATAGTTTTTCACGACGACCGGCGCTTTGAAGTGTTCTTCAGCCAGGTAGCGCTCGTGCTCGGAAGAGAGGTCCACGCCCCAGTAAACCGGGTTTTCAAACTGCTTACCGCAGTTTTCCAGAATGGTGACGGCGTCGGTGTAATCGACCTGAGCGAAGTCGGCATCAATAAAGCGCTCCAGGCGGGAAACGGCTTCTTTGTCCACGCGCTCGGCAAAGAACTTCATATCGTCCGCGCGTTCTTCCAGTACCGCCTTGAAGACGTATTTCAGCATGGCTTCCGCCAGGCCTGCGACGTCGTTCAGGTTGGCAAACGCGACTTCCGGTTCCAGCATCCAGAACTCCGCGAGGTGGCGGCTGGTGTTGGAGTTTTCGGCGCGGAAGGTTGGGCCAAAGGTGTAGATTTTAGACAGCGCACAGGCATAGGTCTCACCGTTCAACTGGCCGGATACGGTCAGGAACGACTCTTTACCAAAGAAGTCTTTATCGAAATCTACTTTGCCCTGATCGTTACGCGGCAGGTTTTCCAGATCCAGCGTAGAGACACGGAACATTTCACCCGCGCCCTCGGTATCGGAGGCGGTAATCAGCGGCGTGGAAACCCAGAAGAAGCCCTGCTCATCAAAGAAGCGATGCAGCGCTTGTGCCAGGGTATGACGCACGCGGGCGACCGCGCCAATCAGGTTGGTACGCGGACGCAGGTGCGCAACTTCACGCAGATACTCGATGCTGTGACGCTTAGCGGCCATCGGATAGGTATCCGGATCTTCTACCCAACCTGTCACTTCAACGTGGCTGGCCTGGATTTCAAAACTTTGACCCTGGCCTTGAGATGCCACGATTTTACCCGTAATGACGACCGAGCAGCCGGTGGTCAGGCGCAGCACTTCCTGATTGTAATTGGGCAGAGAATTATTAATAACGGCCTGTACAGGATCAAAGCAGGAACCGTCATAGACGGCCAGGAAGGAAAAGCCAGCTTTTGAATCTCGGCGGGTACGTACCCATCCGCGCACGGTGACTTCGCTGTCAACGGCAACACGGCCCTGGAGTACGTCGGCTACAGGCACAACGCTCATAATAGTCTCTCTATTCGTAGTCCAATAAAAAAATCTGTTTCCCCCGATAATGGGGGATATCTATGTTACCTGTCATCTTCCATCAGACAAGCAGATTTCGCACCATCAAGGGGAGTTTTCGGAAATAAATAAAGAACAAGGAGCCAGAGCGGCTCCTTGCGATGATGAATGTGGTGATTAACTGGCCTTTTTCACCGGCGGAAGGTCAAAGGCTTTACGCAGTGCCCGGACAAACGCCTTGTCGTGGCAGATAGTTTTCCCCGGGCTGTCGGAGAGTTTCGCGACCGGCTTACCGTTACATTCCACCAGCTTTATCACGATGTTTAGCGGTTTAACCTGTGGAATGTCGCAGGTTAAACGCGTACCAATGCCGAAGCTCAGATTGACCCGCGAAGAGAAGTGGCGATAGAGATCGACGGCTTTTGCCAGATCGAGGTTATCGGAAAAGACCAGCACTTTACTCATGGGGTCGATCTCCAGCTTCTGGTAATGCGCGATGGCTTTTTCGCCCCACTCGACAGGGTCGCCGGAATCGTGGCGCAGCCCCTGGTAGCGGCTGGCAAACTCCGGGCCGAAATCGCGCAGGAAAGCGTCCATGGTAATGCAGTCGGTGAGGGCGATGCCGAGTTTGTCAGGATACTCTTCCAGCCAGGCTGCCAGCGCCGCGCGCTGGCTGTTGGCTAAACTGGGGCTGATTTGCTGATGCGCCTGGAACCATTCATGCGCCTGAGTGCCCATTGGCGTCAGATGAAGACGGCGAGCCAGATCGTAGTTGCTGGTACCGATAAACCACGGCTCCTGCTGCAGACGTTCGACGATGGCCTGCTGCACTTCACGCGAGAAGCGACGGCGGGTGCCGAAGTCCATCAGACGGAAGTGGCTGAGATCGAGGTCGGCGGTGAGTTGCGCAAAATCAGCCAGCTTGTGTTCGAGGGTTTCCAGCGCTAAATCGACGCTGATTTCCGGCGAGCGATAATGATGGACCAGCTCGCTAATCACCGCCAGCAGCGGAACTTCCCACATGATGACTTCACGCCATGGACCGGACAGGCGAATATTCAGCTTGCCGTTTTCATTGTTGACGGTGACCTGGCCCGGGTCATAACGGAAGTCGCGTAGCCAGTCGAGATAATCCTGGGAAAAGAACGGCAGGGTAGACAACCAGTGATATTCATCGTCCTGCAGCTTCAGGTCGCGCATGGTTTCAACCTGCTCGCGAATTGCGTCGGCGTAGATCCCGAGCAGATCGTCCCCGCGGCAGCGGAACTCCGCCGCAACGTGTACATCGCCGTAGCGGTGGAAGACAGCCTGCTGCATGTGCAGCTTGTAGGCGTCCGTATCGAGCAGCGAGTGCAGTACAGGAGAAGTGAATTGTGTCATGGTGCGCAGTAGCGTCCTCTCACTGGAGCGTTTCCATCAAAAACCGAAGCAGAAAAAAGGAGGCGGAGTATACCTTTATTACCCGACTCTGTCCCGCAGTGACGGTCGATGGCGACGCTGACGGTCATTTGCGAGGCCTAGTTTAATATATTGAACAGGGATCACACCACAAGCTTTGCACCGGGTCGAGCGCATTTCGTGCCTCTTGTGTTATCAATATGTAGCAATTTTCGTGTTTAGCGTTGAAAAGATGAAGATTCTGCATAGCGCGATCTACGCAACAGGAATAGACTGGGTTTGACACTTTATGGAACATGCTAAAGGTTTTTTATGACACAACAGCCCCAAGCCAAATACCGCCACGACTACCGTGTGCCGGATTATCTGATTAGCGATATCGATTTGACCTTTGACCTGGATGCCGAGAAAACCGTGGTTACGGCTGAGAGCAAAGTCTCCCGTCACGCGGCGGCGTCCGATGCGCCGTTGCGTCTGGATGGCGAAGACCTGACGTTGGTCTCCCTGCAGGTGGATGGCCAGCCGTGGAGCAACTATAAAGAAGAAAATAACCAGCTGGCGATCGGCGGATTACCGGAACATTTCACCCTGACCATCGTCAATGAAATCAGCCCGGCGGCGAATACGGCCCTGGAAGGTCTCTATCAGTCTGGCGAAGCCCTGTGCACCCAGTGCGAGGCGGAAGGTTTCCGTCACATTACCTGGTACCTGGATCGTCCGGATGTGCTGGCCCGCTTCACAACCAAAATTATCGCCGACAAAACGAAATACCCGTTCCTGCTCTCCAACGGCAACCGCGTGGCGCAGGGCGAGCTGGATAACGGTCGTCACTGGATCCAGTGGCAGGATCCGTTCCCGAAACCGTGCTATCTCTTTGCGCTGGTGGCCGGCGACTTCGACGTATTGCGCGATACCTTCAAAACCCGTTCCGGACGTGAAGTGGCGCTGGAGCTGTTCGTTGACCGCGGCAATCTCGACCGCGCGCCGTGGGCGATGACCTCGCTGAAGAACTCGATGAAATGGGACGAAACCCGTTTTGGTCTCGAGTACGACCTCGACATCTATATGATTGTCGCCGTCGACTTCTTTAATATGGGGGCGATGGAGAACAAAGGGCTAAACGTCTTTAACTCCAAATACGTACTGGCCCGTACCGATACCGCAACCGATAAAGATTATCTCGATATTGAACGCGTCATCGGCCACGAATACTTCCATAACTGGACCGGTAACCGCGTGACCTGCCGCGACTGGTTCCAGCTGAGCCTGAAAGAAGGGCTGACCGTGTTCCGCGATCAGGAGTTCAGCTCCGATCTCGGTTCGCGCGCGGTGAACAGGATTAACAACGTGCGCACCATGCGCGGTCTGCAGTTCGCTGAGGATGCCAGCCCGATGGCCCATCCGATACGCCCGGATAGCGTTATCGAGATGAATAACTTCTATACCCTGACGGTGTATGAGAAGGGCGCCGAAGTGATCCGCATGCTCCATACGCTGCTGGGCGAAGAGAATTTCCAGAAAGGGATGCAGCTGTACTTCGAGCGCCACGACGGCAGCGCCGCCACCTGCGACGATTTTGTCCAGGCGATGGAGGATGCCTCTAACGTCGACCTGTCGCATTTCCGTCGTTGGTACAGCCAGTCCGGCACGCCGGTGGTGAGCGTCCATGACGACTACAATCCGGAAACCGAGCAGTATACGTTGACCATCAGCCAGCGTACGCCGCCGACCGCGGAACAGCCGGAGAAACAGCCGCTGCACATTCCTTTCGATATCGAACTGTATGATAACGAAGGGAAGGTGATCCCGCTGCAGAAAGGGGGCCATCCGGTGCATCACGTGCTGAATGTGACCCAGAGCGAGCAGACTTTTGTGTTCGACAACGTCTACTTCCAGCCGGTACCGGCGCTGCTGTGTGAGTTTTCCGCCCCGGTGAAGCTGGAATATAAATGGAGCGACCAGCAGCTCACCTTCCTGATGCGCCACGCGCGCAATGACTTCTCCCGCTGGGATGCCGCGCAGAGCCTGCTGGCAACCTACATCAAGCTGAACGTCAACCGCCATCAGCAGGGCCAGCCGCTGTCGCTGCCGGTTCACGTCGCCGATGCGTTCCGTGCGATTTTGCTGGATGAGAAGATCGATCCGGCGCTGGCGGCTGAAATTCTGACGTTGCCTTCCGCCAATGAAATCGCTGAGCTGTTTGCGATAATCGACCCGATCGCCATTGCGGCGGTTCGCGAAGCGTTGACCCGCACGCTTGCAAAAGAGCTGGCGGACGAGTTCCTCGCGGTTTACAACGTCAACAAGCTGGCGAGCTATCGCGTGGAACACGCCGATATCGGCAAGCGTTCACTGCGCAATACCTGCCTGCGCTATCTGGCGTTTGGTGAAGTTGCGCTGGCGGATAAGCTGGTCGTCGCCCAGTATCATCAGGCCGACAACATGACCGACGCGCTGGCTGCACTGTCGGCCGCGGTCGCCGCGCAGCTGCCTTGCCGCGATACCCTGATGCAGGAGTATGACGACAAATGGCACCAGGACGGCCTGGTCATGGATAAATGGTTTATCCTGCAGTCCACCAGCCCGGCGGACAATGTTCTTGAGACGGTTCGCGGCCTGCTGAATCACCGCTCGTTTAGTATGAGCAACCCGAACCGCGTACGCTCGCTGATTGGCGCGTTTGCCGGCAGTAACCCGGCGGCATTCCACGCCGAAGATGGCAGCGGCTATCAGTTCATGGTGGAGATGCTGACCGAACTCAACAGCCGCAACCCGCAGGTGGCGTCCCGGTTGATTGAGCCGTTGATTCGACTGAAACGCTACGATGCTAAACGCCAGGCGCTGATGCGCGCGGCGCTGGAGCAGTTGAAAGGTCTGGAGAATCTCTCCGGGGATCTGTTCGAGAAAATCAGTAAGGCGCTGGCGTAACGGGGCAGGACTCCCGGATAACGGCGCGGATGCGCCTTATCCGGGTTATTCACAACCTCGGGCCGTCGCCCCGGCAGGCACCGCCCCGCCGGGGAGATCTCCGGGCTGGCTTAACCGTGGCTCAATAAGCGCGGCGCCGATTCGCTCTTACCGCGTTTCATCACTCTGTTCAGCACCTCGGCTTCCAGTTCAGCCAGTCTGGCCGATCCGGTCCGCCGCGGTCGTGGAATATCGACGGCGACATCGAGGCCAATTTTCCCTTCTTCAATCAACAGCACCCGGTCAGCCATGGCCACCGCCTCACTCACATCATGCGTCACCAGTAGTACGGTAAAACCGTATTCCTCCCACAGCGAGACGATCAGATCCTGCATCTCCAGCCGGGTTAACGCATCCAGCGCACCCAGCGGTTCATCGAGAAGCAGCAGGCGAGGACGATGAATCAGCGCGCGGGCCAGCGCAACGCGCTGTTTTTGTCCGCCGGAGAGCGCAGCCGGCCAGTCGCCGGCGCGGTTTTCCAGGCCAACGCTGGCCAGCGCCTGCAGGGCGGCATCACGCCATTGGCCCTTCAGTCCAAGACCGACATTGTCTATCACCGATTTCCACGGCAGCAGCCGCGAGTCCTGGAACATCATGCGACTGTCTTCCTGGACCTGTGCCAGCGGCGTTGAGCCGGCCAGCAGCTCGCCAGCGTTGGGTTTTTCGAGCCCGGCCAGCAGACGCAGCAGGGTACTTTTGCCGCCGCCGCTGCGCCCGACCACCGCGACAAACTGCCCGGTCGGAATATGTAAATCCAGTGCGTTAAGAATGGTATTTTCGCCGTAGCGTTTGGTCACGCCGTTAAGCAACAGCGGGATCCCTGGGTTCAGACGGGCAGTAGTCATGCGTTGGCCTCCTGAAGATGATAAGCCGGGTTCCAGCGTAGCCAGACGCGTTCCAGCAGCTGCGCGCTGAAGTCGGCCAGTTTGCCAAGAATGGCATACAGAATAATGGCGACCACCACCACATCCGTTTGTAAAAACTCCCGCGCATTCATCGCCAGATAGCCAATGCCGGCGTTAGCGGAGATGGTTTCGGCCACAATCAGCGTTAACCACATCAGCCCGAGGGCAAAGCGGATGCCGACCATTATCGAGGGCAGGGCCCCCGGCAGAATCACATGGCGGAACAGGGCGAAGCCGGACAGGCCATAGCTACGCGCCATTTCCACCAGTCCGCGATCGATATTGCGAATGCCGTGCCAGGTGTTGATGTAGATTGGGAACATGGTCCCCAGCGCGACGAGGAAGATTTTGGCGCTTTCATCAATGCCGAACCATAAAATAACCAGCGGAATCAACGCCAGATGCGGGACGTTACGCAGCATCTGAATCGAGGTATCCAGCAGACGCTCTCCCCAACGCGACAATCCGCTTATCAGGCCCAGCACCAGCCCGATGGAACCGCCGATGGCGAAGCCCAGCAGAGCACGCCATGAACTGATGGCCAGGTGTTGCCACAGTTCGCCGCTGGCGGAAAGCGTCCAGAAGGCCTTGAGCACCCCCTCCGGAGAGGGGAGGATGCGGGTGGATAACCAGCCGACGGAAGAGGCGAGCTGCCAGATAATGACGGTCCCCACCGGCAGCAGCCAGGGGGCAACCCGCAGCAGCAGTTTTTGCGCAGACGTAGCCATGATGTGCTCCTTAGCTTTGTGCGACTTTGCGCGGGATAAATTCGTTGGCCACCGCCTCGCCCTGCAGGTGCAGAGGTTGCGGCTGCGGAATCGACGGGATATTGACATCCAGCAGCGGGAACAACAGTTCGCCGACGCGATAAGCTTCTTCAAGGTGCGGATAGCCGGAGAAGATAAAGCTATCGATACCCAGTGCCGCATATTCATTGATGCGTTCGGCTACGGTAGCCGCATCGCCGACCAGAGCGGTTCCCGCACCTCCGCGTGCCAGCCCGACGCCGGCCCACAGGTTAGGGCTGATTTCAAGCTTGTCGCGCCGTCCGTTGTGCAACGCGGCCATCCGCTGCTGTCCGACGGAGTCGGTTTTGGCAAAGGCGGCCTGCGCCCGGGCAATGGTGTCGTCATCCAGATGCGAGATGAGGCTTTCGGCCGCTTCCCAGGCTTCTTCATTGGTTTCCCGGACAATGACATGCAGACGAATACCGAAACGGACCGTACGACCGTGACGAGCGGCTTTTTCACGCACCTGGGCGATTTTTTCCGTCACCTGCTCCGGGGGCTCTCCCCAGGTGAGATAGAGATCGACCTGTTCGGCGGCGAGATCCTGCGCCACGTCGGACGAGCCGCCAAAGTAGAGCGGCGGGCGCGGCTGCTGCAGGGGCGGAAACAGCAGCTTCGCACCGCGTACCCGCTGGTGTTTTCCATTGAAGGTCACGGTTTCGCCTTCCATCAGGCGGCGCCAGATATGAGTAAATTCAGAAGAGGCTTCGTAACGTTCGGTATGGTCGAGGAAAACTCCGTCACCGGCGAGCTCCTGCGGATCGCTGCCGGTCACCAGGTTAAACAACGCCCGACCGTTGGACAGGCGGTCGAGCGTAGCGGCCTGGCGGGCGGCGACAGTCGGAGAGGTCACGCTCGGGCGCAGGGCAACAAGAAATTTCAGGCGCTGGGTGACGGGAATCATTGAAGCGGCAACCAGCCACGCATCTTCGCAGGAGCGCCCGGTCGGGATCAGGACGCCGGTAAAACCGAGGCGGTCCGCGGTTTGCGCAATTTGCTGCAGATAGCCGTAATCCACCGGGCGGGCACCCTCTTCAGTCCCCAGGTAGCGACCATCACCGTGGGTCGGTAAAAACCAGAACATATTCAGACTCATGATTTCGCTCCTTGTGCGGTTGCGGGTTGCCAGATGCGGGTACGGATGTCGACTTTTTTCGGCACCAGTTTGTTCTCGTAGAACAGATCGGCCGTTTGCTGCTGCCGGGCGGCGGTTTCGGCACTGACGGGAGTGATGGTGGTCGGCGGCCGATGGTCCAGATAGCTGGCGATCACCGTTTCAGGGAGGCCCATCGTTTTGGCCAGCAGGGTAATACTTTGCGGGCGTTGGCTCAGCGTCAGGGCATCCGCCTGGCTGAAGGTGTCGAGCACGCCGCTAATAAAGGCGCCGTTCTTTTCTGCATAGGGGCGCGAAGCCAGATAGAAAGAGCCGGTTTGTTTCAGATCGGTTCCGTCTTTGAGCACCCGGGCGCTCGCTTGTTGCAGAGCGGCTGAATAGTAGGGATCCCAGATAGCCCATGCATCAACATTGCCCTGTTGAAACGCCGCGCGGGCGTCCGCGGGGGCAAGATAAACGGGCTGAATATCGCTGAATTTTAGTCCTGCCTGCTGTAATGCCCTTAGCAGCAGGTTGTGGGAGCTGGAGCCTTTCTGAAACGCGACCTTACGGCCCTTCAGTTCAGCGACGGTTTTGATCGGGCTGTTTTCCGCGACCAGAATCACTTCCGCTTTTGGCTTCGGGGGTTCCGCGCCGACGTAAACCAGATCGGCACCGGCGGCCTGGGCGAAAATCGGTGGGATATCGCCGGTACTGCCCAGATCGATGCTGCCGACGTTTAGCGCTTCAAGCATCTGGGGACCGGCGGGAAATTCTACCCAGGTGATTTTGCTGTTCGGGTAGCGTTTTTCCAGCAGTTGATGGCTTTTGGCCAGCACCATACTGACGCTGCCTTTTTGGTAGCCGATGCGCAGCGCGTCCGGCGCGGATTGTGCCGCATGGCTCAGGGCCGATAGCGTCAGCAACCCGCTCAGCGCGAGGGTCCTGAAAAGGTTAGGCATGTTCCACCCCGCGGAGGGTCTTGAGCGCGGGAGCGCGGCTGGTCGGGCGGTGCAGCGCCTGCCAGAAGGTCTCCAGCGCCAGGTCGAGGCGTCCCTGCAGATTAGGCGTAAACTGCGGCTTATGTTGATAGTCGGTGACCTGGCTATCGTCGGCGAATACTCCGTGCAGAATCTCCTGCGCTTTCAGGGCGTTGAGCACCGGTTTCAGCGCATAATCCACCGCCAGCATGTGGGCGATCGTGCCGCCGGTGGCCAGCGGCAGGACGATTTTCCCCTCCAGCGCCCGTTCCGGGAGCAGGTCGAGCAGCGTCTTCAGCGCGCCGGAAAAAGAGGCCTTATAGACCGGGGTAGCGATGATAAGCCCATCGGCGCCTGCCAGCTGTTCATTCAGCGTATGTAATGCCGGGTTATCGAAGCGGGCATACAGCAGGTCTTCCGGAGCAAAATTTTGCAAATGCCAGTGGCAGACTTCAACATCTGCCGCGGAGAGCGTCTCTCTGGCATATTCCAGAAGCGCGCTGGAACGGGAAGGGTAACGCGGACTGCCCGCAAGTGTAATGACACGCATCTTCTCTCTCCTTATAACCAAATGTTTGCATTTATCTATAATTGATAACATTTTCTGGCAGTGTGACAGAGCCGATTTATTTCCCTAAATGATTTTTCCACCCTTGTTTTGTCAGAAATTGCATAACGCGGGGGCGAAAAGTAAACGTTTGCGTTGGATGCGAGATTTTTTGTCGTAGGTCAATTCCCTTTCAGGCGTCAATCGAACATAATACGCCCCCGGTTTGCACACCGGGAATCCAGGAGAGTTCATGTACTACCCCTTCGTTCGTAAAGCCCTTTTTCAGCTCGATCCTGAGCGCGCTCATGAAGTTACTTTTCAACAATTACGTCGCGTATCAGGTACGCCGCTGGAAATGCTGGTCCGTCAGAAGGTGCCGTCCAAACCGGTCACCTGCATGGGTCTCACGTTTAAAAATCCGCTGGGTCTGGCCGCTGGGCTGGACAAGAACGGCGAGTGCATTGATGCGCTCGGCGCCATGGGTTTTGGCTCCATTGAAATTGGTACCGTAACGCCGCGTCCGCAGCCGGGGAACGATAAGCCGAGGATCTTCCGTCTGGTGGATGCCGAAGGTTTGATCAACCGCATGGGCTTTAATAACCACGGCGTTGATAACCTGGTTGAGAACGTTAAAAAGGCGCATTTTGACGGTATTCTCGGTATTAATATCGGTAAGAATAAAGATACGCCGGTTGAGCAGGGTAAAGATGATTATCTGATTTGTATGGAAAAAGTCTATCCGTATGCCGGCTATATCGCCATTAATATCTCTTCACCGAATACCCCAGGGCTGCGTACCTTACAATACGGCGATGCCCTGGATGATTTACTCTCTGGTATTAAAAATAAGCAGCTTGAGCTGCAGCAAAAGCATCAGAAATATGTCCCAGTCGCTGTGAAGATCGCCCCGGATCTTTCTCTTGAGGAATTGATCCAGGTGGCCGATAGTTTAGTTCGTCATAATATTGATGGGGTCATTGCCACCAATACTACTCTCGATCGTTCGCTGGTCCAGGGAATGAAATTCTGTGATGAAACCGGTGGCCTCAGCGGTCGTCCATTACAATTAAAGAGTACGGAAATTATCCGTATGCTGGCGACAGAATTAAACGGTCGTTTGCCGATTATCGGAGTCGGAGGGATTGACTCGGTGATCGCCGCACGGGAAAAAATCGCCGCCGGTGCAAGCCTTGTCCAGATTTATTCCGGATTTATTTTTAAAGGCCCTCCGCTGATTAAAGAAATTGTTACCCATATCTAATCTTTTCCTCCTCTGATCCCCCCCAGGGCTTTATTTCCGGCCCTGGTTGTTTTATATTCCTTCATTGTTGCTTATTTAGACATTTTAGTCTTTTCTTAATTTTGGAAATTATTCTGTTGCAGGATGCTATTGCATAAGAGATGCACGGGAAAGAGGACGGGGGAACGATGCGAATTAAACCTGACGATAACTGGCGTTGGTATTACGATGAAGAGCACGATCGTATGATGCTCGATTTGGCCAATGGTATGTTGTTCCGTTCGCGGTTTGCGCGTCGGATGTTGACGCCCGATGCCTTCTCACCTTCCGGATTCTGTGTCGACGATGCCGCACTGTATTTCTCTTTTGAAGAAAAATGTCGCGATATCGAGTTATCGAAAGAGCAGCGCGCGGAATTAGTTCTCAATGCGCTGGTCGCCATTCGCTTCCTGAAACCGCAGATGCCAAAGAGCTGGCACTTCACAACACATGAAGTCTCCTGGCAGCCTGCCACCGGCGATGCCGCCAGCGCCTGGCTCAGCGATAGCGGACAGCAGGTTAATCTGCTGGTGGTTGAGCCGGGTGAAAATGCCGCGCTCTGTCTGTTGGCTCAGCCGGGCGTGACGGTCGCCGGGCGAGTCATGCAGCTGGGGGATGTGATTAAAATCATGAACGACAGGCTGCAACCGGCACAGGGTATGACCAGCTACAGCCTGGGTCAGGCGGTTTAAAGCGCGCTAAGGCGCCAGCCGTAAGGCCGTTTTCGGTATACAGCTACAGCACAGAATCGTGCCATCGTCAGCGACCGCGTTTTTCTTCAACGGGCTGACCTCGCCTTCTTCCAGTCTGATGCGGCAGCTGCCGCAAATCCCCGCCCGACAAGAGTAGGGGATTCGAATGCCTTTTTGCTCCAGCTGCTCCAGCAATACCTGCTGATTATTGCCGCTAAACCGCTGCCCCTGCCATTCAATTTCAATGACGGCATCCGGCTGTGCGACAACCGCGGGCGTATCGTCGCTCTCGCCTGCGCCATAGGCTTTTGCCGGGCCGCGAGTCAGCACTTCCACTTCATCGCCCACGCGCACTACGCCGCTGTTGCGGGCAATCAGGTTTTGTCCAAAATCGACATCGCCGCTATCCAGCGCGGTGCGGAACCGCTGCAGCGTGGCCAGCGGTTCACCGGAAGGATGCTTTTGCCCCCGTTCCGGACTGACGGTAGTCAGCACGCAGCGGCTGCAGGGTTTTGCTACGTCAAAAACCACGTCACCGATGCGAATCACTTTCCAGGTATCCTCTTCCCAGGCCGCCGCACCGGTCACCACCAGGTTAGGGCGAAACTGTTCCATTCGCACGCTGGCCGGACAGCGTTTTTGCAGATCGCGCAGTGAGGCTTCGTTAGCCAGCAGATAGGGGAAACCATCGGCGAAGGTGAGTGGGACGGCATCGTGGCGCTTCACCCGCCGGGTGAGGCGGGGTCCTAACCAGCGGAGCTGAACATCGCGGTTAAAGAAACCGCTGAGCCACTGGTTGACCGATGGTGGAGCGATCAGCGCGGTGAAGTGATTCCCCCATACCTCGGTAGGCTCCTCCTGCGCCGAAAAATCGCTGAAGCGCACCACCGCGCTGCTGCCGTCTACCGCCGTCAGATGAATACCGTCGTACAGCGGAGATGGCGTAAACTTCACCATCTGCGGAAACTGGCGGGCGGTAATAAAGGTGCCATCGGTTTCCGTCACCATAAAGGCGCGATCGAAGGCCAGGCCGCTGATATCGGCAAACGCGTGCGTCAGACCAATTCCACGCATGGATTTGACGGGATGAATAAAAAGTCGCGATAGCGTTAGCATGCGCTGCCTCTGGGCTTAAAAATAAGCCTTTAACTTTATGACATGAGGCGCATATTGGCTATAATGCGCAACAATTTTCTTTTAGTAAAAGTGACGATATGAATTCTCTGTTTGCCAGTACGGCTCGTGGCCTTGAAGAGCTGTTAAAAACTGAACTGGAAGCACTTGGCGCGGTGGACTGCCAGGTAGTCCAGGGCGGGGTCCATTTTCAGGGAGATACGCGCCTGCTGTATCAAAGCCTGATGTGGAGCCGACTGGCTTCGCGCATCATGCTGCCGCTGGGCCAGTGTAGCGTGTATAGCGACCTGGATCTGTACCTCGGTGTGCAGGCCATTCCGTGGACGGAGATTTTCACCCCTGACGCCACCTTCGCCGTCCATTTTAGCGGGCTGAACGATGAGATTCGCAACAGTCAGTACGGGGCGTTAAAGGTTAAAGATGCGATCGTCGATAGCTTCACGCGTAAAAATCTGCCGCGACCCAACGTCGATCGTGAAAACCCCGATCTGCGGATTAATGTCTGGCTGAATAAAGAAACGGCGCACATTTCACTCGATCTTAGCGGCGAAGGTCTGCATCTGCGCGGCTACCGCGACGGCACCGGCATGGCGCCGATCAAAGAGACGCTCGCTTCGGCGATCGTCATGCGCTCTGGCTGGGTTCCGGGGACGCCGCTGCTCGATCCAATGTGCGGTTCCGGTACGCTGCTGATTGAAGCCGCCATGCTGGCGACCGATCGTGCGCCGGGCCTGCATCGCGGTCACTGGGGCTTCAACGGCTGGCTGCAGCATGATGACGCGGTCTGGAAAGAGGTGAAGGCCGAAGCGCAGACCCGAGCACGTAAAGGGCTGGCGGCCTATGAGTCGCGTTTCTATGGTTCTGACGTCGATGCCCGCGTCATTGAACGCGCGCGCAGCAACGCCCGTCGCGCGGGCGTCGGCGAACTGATCGCATTTGAAGCGAAAGATGTCGCCCAACTCAGCAATCCGCTGCCAAAAGGCCCGTACGGAACCGTTATCAGCAACCCGCCGTACGGCGAACGTCTTGAAAGCGAGCCGGCGCTGATTGCCCTGCATAGCCTGCTTGGGCGGACGATGAAAACCCAGTTTGGCGGCTGGAACCTGTCGCTGTTCAGCGCTTCGCCGGAGCTTCTGAGCTGCCTGCAATTGCGCGCAGACAAGCAGTTTAAAGCCAAGAATGGCCCGCTGGACTGCGTACAGAAGAACTACCATCTGGCGGAAAACGACGGCAGCGGCGCGGTCTCCCTGGCGGAAGATTTCGCTAACCGTCTGCGCAAAAATCTGAAGAAATACGAGAAATGGGCGCGTCAGGAAGGGATTGAGTGTTACCGCCTGTATGATGCCGATTTGCCGGAGTATAACGTCGCGATCGACCGCTACGGCGAGTGGGTTGTGGTACAGGAGTATGCGCCGCCGAAGACGGTTGATGCGCATAAAGCGCGTCAGCGTCTGTTCGATATTATCGCGGCAACGATCTCCGTGCTTGGCATTGCGCCGAATAAGCTGGTGTTGAAAACCCGCGAGCGGCAGAAAGGGAAAAACCAGTATCAGAAAATGGCCGAGAAGGGCGATTTCCTCGAGGTTCAGGAGTATAACGCGCGTCTGTGGGTCAACCTGACCGACTATCTGGATACCGGTCTGTTCCTTGACCACCGTATTGCGCGTCGCATGCTGGGCCAGATGAGTAAAGGCAAGGACTTCCTCAACCTCTTCGCCTACACCGGCAGCGCCAGCGTTCATGCCGGCCTTGGCGGGGCGCGTTCGACGACCACCGTCGATATGTCGCGTACTTATCTCGAATGGGCCGAACGTAACCTGCGCCTCAACGGCTTAACCGGACGCGCGCATCGTCTGATGCAGGCTGACGTGCTGGGCTGGCTGCGCGAGAGCGATGAACAGTTCGATCTGATCTTTATCGATCCGCCGACGTTCTCTAACTCAAAACGCATGGAAGATGCCTTCGACGTGCAGCGCGACCATCTGCGTCTGATGACCGATCTCAAACGTCTGCTGCGCAAAGGCGGCACGATTATGTTCTCGAATAACAAACGCGGTTTCCGTATGGATCATGACGGGCTGGCGCAACTGGGGCTGAAAGCGCAAGAAATTACCCAAAAAACGCTGTCTCAGGATTTCGCCCGTAACCGTCAGATCCACAACTGCTGGCTGATTACTGCAGCCTGAAAGGAATAAAGAATGTCATTAATTAGTATGCATGGTGCCTGGCTCTCCTTCAGCGACTCTCCGCTGCTGGATAATGCCGAGTTGCATATCGAAGATAACGAGCGCGTCTGTCTGGTCGGGCGTAACGGCGCGGGCAAATCCACCCTGATGAAAATCCTTAACCGGGAGCAGGGGCTGGATGACGGGCGCATTATTTATGAGCAGGATCTGGTGGTCGCGCGACTGCAGCAGGATCCGCCGCGCAATGTGACCGGAACCGTCTATGATTTCGTTGCGGAAGGTATCGCCGAGCAGGCGGCCTACCTCAAAGGCTATCACGATGTTTCGCAGTTGGTAATGACCGACCCGAGCGACAAGAACCTGAATGAACTGGCGCGTCTGCAGGAGCAACTGGATAATTTAGGGCTGTGGCAGCTCGATAGCCGTATTAACGAAGTGCTGGAGCAGCTTAATCTCGATCCCAACGCCGAGCTCTCCTCGCTTTCCGGCGGCTGGCTGCGTAAAGCGGCTCTCGGCCGTGCCCTGGTCAGCGGGCCGCGCGTGCTGCTGCTCGATGAACCGACCAACCACCTGGATATTGAAACCATTGACTGGCTGGAAGGTTTCCTCAAGACCTTCAAAGGGACCATTATTTTCATCTCGCACGACCGTTCCTTTATTCGCAACATGGCGACGCGGATTGTCGATCTCGATCGCGGCAAGCTGGTGACCTACCCGGGGAACTACGATCAGTATCTGCTGGATAAAGAAGAAGCGCTGCGCGTCGAAGAGCTCCAGAATGCGGAATTCGATCGTAAACTGGCGCAGGAAGAGGTGTGGATCCGTCAGGGGATCAAAGCGCGTCGTACCCGTAACGAAGGGCGCGTGCGGGCACTGAAAGCCATGCGCCGCGAACGTGGCGAGCGCCGTGAAGTGATGGGCAGCGCGAAGATGCAGGTCGAAGAGGCTGCTCGCTCGGGTAAGATTGTCTTCGAAATGGAGAACGTCAACTACCAGGTTGATGGCAAGGTCCTGATTAAAGATTTCAGCGCCCAGATCCAGCGCGGTGACAAAATCGCTCTGATTGGTCCAAACGGCTGTGGGAAAACCACGCTGCTGAAATTGATGCTTGGTCAGCTGAAGGCGGATAGCGGGCGTATTCACGTCGGGACCAAGCTGGAAGTGGCCTACTTCGACCAGCACCGCGCGGAGCTTGACCCGGATAAAACGGTGATGGACAACCTTGCGGAAGGCAAGCAGGAAGTGATGGTCAACGGCAAGCCGCGTCACGTTCTGGGCTACCTGCAGGACTTCATGTTCCATCCGAAACGCGCGATGACACCGGTGCGCGCGCTGTCCGGCGGTGAGCGTAACCGCCTGCTGCTGGCGCGTCTGTTCCTGAAGCCGAGCAACCTGCTGATCCTCGATGAACCGACAAACGATCTGGATGTCGAGACCCTCGAGCTGCTGGAAGAGCTGGTCGACGGTTATCAGGGTACCGTGATGCTGGTCAGCCACGACCGTCAATTCGTCGATAATACCGTTACCGAGTGCTGGATCTTCGAAGGGGAAGGGCGCATCGGGCAATACGTCGGCGGCTATCACGACGCCCGCGGTCAGCAAGCGCAGTATCTGGCGCAAAAGCAGCAGATTAGCAAAAAAGCGGTAGAAGCTGCTCAACCGAAAGCAGAAAGTGTCAAACGAGCGTCAGGCAAACTAAGCTATAACCTGCAGCGCGAACTGGAACAGTTGCCGCAACGGCTCGAAGAACTGGAAACCCAACTGCAAACGCTGCAGGAACAGGTTGCCGATCCTTCTTTCTTTGGCCAGTCCCATGATCATACGCAGCAGGTGCTGGCACAGCTGGCCGAGGCGGAACAGGCGCTGGAAACAGCCTTTGAACGCTGGGAATATCTCGAAGGATTAAAAAACGGCGCATAAGCTGAGGAGTTTTCATGTGCGATCATCATCATGCTGCGCGGCATATTCTGTGCCCACAATGTGATTTGCTGGTGGCTTTGCCGCAGCTGGAGCATCGCCAGAAAGCCGTATGCCCGCGCTGTGGCACGACGCTGACAACTTCGTGGGACGCGCCCCGGCAGCGTCCTACAGCCTATGCGCTGGTGGCGTTGTTTATGCTGCTGTTGGCCAACCTGTTTCCCTTCGTGGATATGCAGGTGAGCGGTCTCAGCAGCGAAATCAAGCTGCTGGAAATCCCCGGGGTGCTGTTTAGCGAAGATTACGCCAGCCTCGGCACCTTCTTTTTACTCTTCGTACAGCTGGTGCCCGCTTTTTGTCTGGTCACCATTCTGCTACTGGTCAACCGCATCCATATGCCGCGCGCGTTAAAGGCGTTTCTGGCGCGCATTCTGTTTCACCTCAAAACCTGGGGAATGGCGGAGATTTTCCTCGCCGGGGTGCTGGTGAGCTTCGTCAAGCTGATGGCATACGGTGATATCGGCGTCGGCTTAAGCTTCGCTCCCTGGTGTCTGTTCTGCATGCTGCAGCTGCGAGCGCTGCAGTGCGTAGACCGACGCTGGTTGTGGGACGATATTGCCCCGATGCCGGCGGTGACGCAGCCGCTGAAGATCGGCGTGACGGGGATCCGCCAGGGACTCCGTTCATGTTCGTGCTGTACCGCGGTTTTGCCCGCTGATGAAGCCGTTTGTCCCCGCTGTCAGACAAAAGGTACCGCGCGACGCAAACATAGCCTGCAGTGGACGCTGGCCCTGCTGCTGACCTCATGCGTCCTTTATCTGCCGGCTAATATCATGCCGATCATGATTACCGATTTACTGGGCGATAAATTGCCGTCAACGATCATGGCAGGGGTGATCCTGCTGTGGAGTGAAGGTTCATACCCGGTGGCGCTGGTGATATTTATTGCCAGTATTATGGTACCGACGCTGAAAATGCTCGCCATTGCCTGGCTGTGCTGGAACGCTAACGGTAACGGGCAGCGTGATTCGGAGCGCATGCACCTGATTTACGAAATTGTGGAGTTTGTTGGCCGCTGGTCAATGATTGATGTTTTTGTCATCGCTGTGCTCTCGGCGCTGGTGCGCATGGGAGGGTTGATGAGTATCTATCCTGCGATCGGGGCGGTGATGTTTGCGCTCGTTGTTGTCATGACAATGTTCTCAGCTATGACCTTTGACCCTCGTTTGTTGTGGGACCGTGAACCAGATTCAAGCCATGAGGAAATGCAGCAGCATGGAAAATAAGAGCGGAGAAGCGAAAGTGCAAAAGGTGAAGAACTGGTCACCCGTGTGGATCTTCCCCATCGTCACTGTGCTAATCGGCGCGTGGATTCTTTTTTATCACTACAGCCATCAAGGGCCGGAGGTGACGCTGATCACCACCAACGCTGAAGGGATTGAAGGGGGGAAAACCCGGATTAAAAGCCGCAGCGTGGATGTGGGGGTAGTCGAGAGCGCCACGTTGACCGACGATCTGACGCACGTAGAGATTAAAGCCCGGCTGAACGCCGGCATGAAGAAACTGTTGCATGAAGATTCCGTTTTTTGGGTCGTCAAACCGCAGGTAGGACGTGAAGGGATCAGTGGACTCGGCACGCTGCTGTCAGGAGCGTATATTGAACTGCAGCCGGGGACGAAAGGTGGGGAACCCGCCCGTTTCCCGCTGCTGGATTCTCCGCCGCTGGCTTCGCCGGATGCCAAAGGGATCCGTATCCTGCTGGAGAGTAATAAAGCGGGTCAGCTGTCGCCTGGCGATCCGGTACTTTTCCGTGGCTATCGCGTTGGATCGGTGGAAACCAGTTCCTTTGATGCCCAAAAGCGCAGGATCACCTATCAGCTGTTTATCAATGCGCCCAACGATCGTCTGGTCACAACCAACGTCCGCTTCTGGAAAGACAGCGGTATTGCGGTCGATCTTTCTTCATCCGGGATGCGCGTGGAGATGGGATCGCTGGCGACCCTGTTCGGCGGCGGCGTCAGCTTTGATATCCCGGAAGGTCTGGATATGGGCGAGCCGGTGGCGAACAAAACGGGCTACCATCTCTTTGACGATCAGAAGAGCATTCAGGATTCAGTCTTTACCCAGCATATTGACTACGTCATGTTCTTTAAAGACTCAGTGCGCGGGCTGCAGCCGGGAGCTCCGGTCGAGTTCCGTGGAATTCGCCTGGGTACCGTCGGGAAAGTGCCGTTCTTTATTCCAGGACTGTATCAGCACCTGAATGAAGACTACCGCATCCCGGTGGAAGTCCGTATTGAACCAGAACGGCTGATCAGTCAGCTCGGCGGCGATCCAAATATCCGTACGCATATTGATGATCTGATTAATCGCGGCTTGCGGGGATCGCTGAAAACAGGGAACCTGGTGACCGGTGCGCTGTATATCGATCTCGACTTCTATCCGAAGGCGCCTCCGCGCGGCAAGATTCAGGAGTTTGGAAGCTATCCGATCATTCCAACAATCAGCGGTGGTCTGGCGCAGATCCAGCAGCGTCTGATGGAAGCGCTGGATAAGATTAACAACCTGCCGATAAACCCGCTGCTGGAACAAGCGACCACCACGCTGGCGCAAAGTGAAAAAACGATGCAGCACGTTCAGACCACGCTGGATAGCCTGAACAAGATAGCGGCAAGCCCGTCAATGCAGCAGCTTCCTGGCGATATGCAGAATACGCTGCGCGAACTGAACCGCAGTATGCAGGGCTTCCAGCCTGGCTCGGCGGCATACAATAAAATGGTGGCCGATATGCAGCGACTGGATCAGGTTCTTCGCGAACTGCAGCCGGTACTGAAAACGCTCAATGATAAGAGCAATGCGCTGGTATTCGAGGCCAAGGATAAGAAAGATCCTCAGCCGAAGGGAGCAAAATAATGAAAAAATGGCTAATTGTGGCTGCGGCCTGCGCGTTGGCGGCCTGCAGCAGTGGGGAAAATAAAACCTACTATCAGCTTCCGGTTGCACAAAGCGGCGCACAAAGCGCCGCCCACCAAAGCAAAAACCTGTTGTGGGTTGAACAGGTCAGCATCCCGGATTATCTGGCGGGCAACGGGGTGGTCTATCAGACCAGTGACGTGCAGTATGTCATTGCCAATAACAATCTGTGGGCCAGCCCGCTCGATCAGCAGCTGCGTACCACGCTGGTGGCGAATCTGAGTGCTCAGCTTCCGGGCTGGGTGGTTGCTTCGCAGCCTCTGGGCAGCGAACAGGATACGCTCAATGTGGCGGTTAATGGCTTCCATGGCCGTTACGATGGCCGGGTCATCGTTAGCGGTGAGTGGTTGCTGAAGCACCAGGGTCAGCTGATCAAGCGCCCGTTCAATATTGAGCTTAAGCAGCAGCAGGATGGCTATGATGCGATGGTGAAGACTCTGGCTCAGGCCTGGTCTCAGGAAGCCACGGCAATTGCCAGCGAATTGAATCGCCTGCCATAAGTAAAATGAATGAAAATGAAGCGCCGCGGTGGACTGAAAAACCCCCGCGGTTTTTTATTTGTCTCGTCAGATCGTTACTTGTGCCGGTTCACATTTTTTGTACAAATGAATTTTCATGTAGCTCACAATTATGACAATGGCGTGAATTTTGCGCATTGACGTTGCCTCTGATTCGCGGTATTCGTTAACCGTGGTTGCATATTTAGTGACCACTGTTTTCTTTTCCACCAGATCAAATAATGAGGGAAACGAGGCATGAAGAGACAAAAACGAGATCGCCTGGAACGGGCACATCAACGTGGATACCAGGCCGGGATAACCGGAAGATCGAAAGAAATGTGTCCCTACCAGACCTTGAACCAAAGGTCCTACTGGCTAGGAGGCTGGCGAGAAGCCATGGAGGACAGGGTACAAACTGCCTGACTGTCTCTTTAAAAAAAGAAGCCTCCGCAGAGCGGGGGCTTCGCCTTTTTCAAGCATTGCTGCTTATCAGAATGCGGACGTATCCTGGAACAGACCCACTTTCAGATCGTTTGCGGTGTAGATCAGACGATCGTCAACCAGCACTTCACCATCCGCCAGGCCCATAATCAGACGACGGTTAACAACGCGTTTGAAGTGAATACGGTAAGTGACTTTCTTTGCCGTCGGCAGTACCTGGCCGGTGAATTTCACCTCGCCAACTCCCAGCGCGCGGCCTTTGCCTTCGCCACCGAGCCAGCCCAGATAGAAGCCTACCAGCTGCCACATGGCATCCAGCCCCAGACAGCCAGGCATAACCGGATCGCCGATAAAGTGGCAACCGAAGAACCACAGGTCCGGGTTAATATCGAGTTCTGCTTCAACATAACCTTTATCGTAGTTACCACCCGTCTCAGTCATTTTGATGACGCGGTCCATCATCAGCATATTCGGCGCGGGTAACTGTGGGCCTTTTGCGCCAAACAGTTCACCACGGCCAGAGGCAAGAAGGTCTTCTTTCGTATAGGATTCGCGTTTATCTACCATGTTTTCAGTAAGCCTTATTTTGAGTTCGGGACGCAGGATAGCTAACACGTGTAAGCTGAACAAGTCCGATCAGTTAGAACCTGAACCACCTAACCAGCGTAGCGGCCACGGAAAACGATGACGACTCTCTTGCTGCGTCGCCTGCGCGATCCGTTCCTGGATGGTTTGCCGTAAAGTTTGCCCTTCGCCATCCCATAGCAGCTGGGTCAGAACCGGCAGCGCTTCCGTGACATCTTCCACCGCCCAGATGAAAAACTGCTCGTCAGCGACGGCCTGCCGGAGTTCTGCTGCCAGACTCAGGTGGCGGATATTTGCCGCAGGAATAATGACCCCTTGCTTACCGGTTAATCCGCGCTGCTGGCAAATGGTGAAAAAGCCTTCGATCTTCTCATTAAGGCCGCCTACCGGCTGCACGCGACCAAACTGATCGACGGAACCGGTAATGGCAATGCTCTGATTAATCGGTACGCCGGCGAGAGCACTGATTAGCGCACATAGCTCGGCCATCGAGGCGCTGTCGCCGTCGACTTCACTGTAGGATTGTTCGAAGGTCAGCGAAGCCGTGAAGGGGAGCTGCTGTTCGAGCTCCAGCTCGGACATCAGGAACGCCTGCATGATCATCATGCCTTTGGCATGGATGTTGCCACCCAGCTCCGCCTTACGTTCAACGTCGATGAACTCACCGTCACCGATGTGTACGACGCAGCTGATGCGAGACGGTTCGCCAAACGGACGCGGATGTCCGGGGAATTCGATGACCGACAAGGCGTTAATCTGGCCGATGCATTCGCCTTCGGTTTCAATCATTATCTGCTCTTGCAGGATTTCATCCTGAATCCGCTCGGCGAGATAGCCTTCACGCCACTCGCGCCGGGCCAGCATGGTTTGCATCTCTTCCGCGGTGATCTGCCCACCTTCGCAGAACGCCGCTGCTTCTCGCAGCTGACGGGCTATCCAGAGCGGGCACAGCGGTAATGTCTCCTGATCGCCGGTATAACGCGCGGCTTCCTGAATCAACAGGGGCCAGGCGTCAGCGGCCAGTTCCGGTAGTCCGAGCTGCTGCGCGTTTTTCCCGACCCACTGACACCACAGTTTGAGCGTATCCGCATCGGCAATCTGTAGATTCTCTTCGTATTCGCTGTAAATCGCCTGAGCGGAGAGTTCGGGCTCCATCTCCTGGAAATCGGCCAATGAATCACGCTCCCCAACCAGAATCACCTTCAGGCTGAGCGGCATAGAGGGAATCGCGACCGGCAGAGGACGAGACTCATCAATGGACAGCCAGTCAAAGCGCTGGCGGGTGACCATGCTTTTCAGGCGCATCCAGAGCAGCGGTTGAGCGAGTAACGCGCGCAGAGAGATAATCAGTACGCCGCCGTTGGCCCGGTGCACCAGACCTGGCTGGAGAGTGATTTCGCCGTTAAATTGCCGTACGCAGCCAAAGAGCTGCTCTGCTTCTATCCAGTCGGCAGATTCAACCGGTGCGGAGCTGGCAAAATTATCGTCGGCATCTTTAGCCGGGGTGAGGGTGACGTTGCCGCCATTGACCTGATAGCGCACACCGTAGAGCGGTGCGGCAGGCTCATGTAAGGTTCGCGTTTCCGTCGCCAGCCACTGCAGGTACTCCGGTTCTTCCGGGGCTTTCACCAGCATGAATGGCGAGATGGTCGGAGTCACCAGAAGCTGCTCCAGACCATAGAATAAACGGGGCTGCAGTTCGCCGGAGAGGCCATCTTCTGCCTGAGCTAAATCGGCTTGTGCAAACAGCGCCTGATAACTTTCCGTATCAGGAGCAAGGTCGTTTCGGGTAAGTTTCGTAATGGTCAAAGTCGCTGTTTTTTAGTCAGATGTAAAACGCGCGATTATACCTGATGCTGCGTCTGAGCACACGGGGGATTGCGTTTGCCGTGATGATTACCGGGTTACCTGCATCACGAATGATGATTTATTCTCAGCACATTGGGAAAAAACTGATATCCTGAAATGAGTTACACGGTCACATTGAGATCGCAATGAAATATCAACAACTGGAAAATCTTGAAAGCGGCTGGAAATGGAAATATCTGGTAAAAAAGCACCGGGAAGGTGAGCTGATTACCCGCTACATTGAAGCCAGCGCAGCGAAAGCCGCGGTCGATGTCTTACTGACGCTCGAAAATGAACCTGTTCTGGTGCATACCTGGATTGAGCAGCATATGAATCCGGAGTTAATGAACCGGATGAAGCAGACAATCCGCGCGCGTCGGAAACGGCACTTCAACGCTGAGCATCTGCACACGCGTAAAAAATCGATCGATCTGGAGTTTATCGTCTGGCAGCGCCTGGCGGGACTCGCGCAGCGGCGTGGAAAAACCCTGTCTGAAACCATCGTACAGTTGATTGAAGACGCCGAGCATAAAGAGAAGTACGCCAGTAAAATGTCCAGCCTGAAGCATGATTTACAGGTGCTGTTGGGGAAAGAGTAGCTGCAGAGGACAGGGCGAGACAGTATCGGGCAGGCTATGTGTTGATGCCAGAAATAAGTCCAAAAAAAACCCCGCAAAAGCGGGGTTTTTTATCGGTAGTAAAACTTAAGCCTGCGGCTGAGTTACTACGTCTTTGTAACCTTTAACTTCGATCTCTACGCGACGATCTGGGCCCAGGCAGTCGATCAGTGCAGCGCGAGCTTTCACGTTGTCACAGGTATTGCCGGTAACCGGGTTGGATTCACCCATACCACGTGCGGAGATTTTGCCAGCCGGGATACCTTTAGATACCAGGTAATCAACAACGGACTGAGCACGTTTCTCAGACAGCTGCTGGTTGTAAGCGTCAGAACCGATACGGTCGGTGTAGCCCAGAACCACTGCAGAACCGTCTTTCGGATCCATGTTGCTCAGCTGAGTGTACAGCTGATCCAGTGCCTGCTGACCTTCCGGTTTCAGGGTAGATTTGTTGAAGTTGAACAGAACGTCAGACTTCAGAGTGAAGTGCTTAGTCGTCACTTCCGGAGCCGGTGCCGGTGCCGGAGCAACAACCGGAGCTGCTTCTTCCTGACCGAAACGGTAAGAAACACCCAGGCTCAGCATGCCGTTGTCAGGACGCGCGCCAACGGTACCTGCGTCACCGATGTTGTTAACCCACTGGTATTCCAGACGGGTAGCGATGTCACGAGTAACAGCCCACTCTAAACCACCAGCAAATACCGGGGATACGCCAGTGTCGTGTTCGCTGCGGGATACGCCGGTAGAACCGTAGTTGCCGTCAGCATCTGCACGCCAGACCATACCACCCAGACGGGTATAGATATCCAGATCGTCAGTGATCGGGTAACCCAGTTTAGCAGTCAGCTGAACGCCCTGAGCTTTGAAAGCGCCGTTGTCTACGCTGCCTTTATAAGCCATACGGCCCAGCCAGTCGTAACCCATTTCAAAACCGAGGTACGGGTTAACCTGATAACCACCGAACGCACCAGCACCCAGCTGATCGTTACGGGTCGGGCCGTTGTTGTTCTGGAAACCGTTACCGTAGAAACCGGTATCGTGATACTGGGACCAGCCCAGTTTACCACCTGCATACCAGGTGTTATCTTTCGGTGCGGCCTGCGCTACGGTAGCGAAGCCAGCCAGTGCCACTGCAATCGCGATAGCTGTCTTTTTCATTTTTTGCGCCTCATTATCATCCAAAATTCGCCATGAAGTTACAAAAGACCTCACGGTTAAATCCTTCACCCGGGGCGTGACTTGTTGTTAACTATGCTGATACATGCAGCGTAAGCCGATCACCCCTGGCGATGTAAAGTCTACAACTTAGTTCGAAACTTACAAGTGTGAACTCCGTCAGGCATATGAAAAAAAAGGGTTGTGTACACAAGATTTAACAAATATGGTTAATTTTTATTCACCAAATAAAGCCGCGAAACCGCATCAGACAGGCATTCCGCTACAAATCACCCTGTTTTAAAAAGGGTATTGTTGTAAGCAAAAAAAATTCCAGGATTAATCCTAATTTGGCTTAATGATACAAATTCGAGTGAATTTTTAGCCCGCTGAGTTGTCTCCCAGCCTGGTTCGTATTTCCAACCGGCCGCATGATAAACCCCATTGCATTACCCTCTTGTGCGGCAATGGCCAGGCGTTCATGCTCTTCTGCCGCCAGCTCATCTGCCAGCCAGCCAATCACCACACTGTAATTCCCAGTGCGCAGCGCGCGGATCATCGACTCGACGGTGTTGAAAGGGGAGAGCTGATTAATCTGCATAACCTTCGACAGCGGTAATCCGGAAGACTGAACCCATTCGCGACTCAATTTCTGCTTCGGCGTCAGCCAGAGCTGCCAGCGAGACTGCTGGCCGAGCTGCTGTAATAAAGGTAGCAGGAGTAATTGTGTCATCATCGGTTGATCTTCACGGTAGACAATTTCACTGATCAGCCCGCTGGCCGGTTGTTCGACAACGTCATGTGAAGGGCGACGTACTGAAGCAGAAGTCAGTGATGAACGATTTGCGTAAGCTGAAGTAAACATAGTCTATCCCGCCTGTGGGTTACTGTATGAATATACAGTATATCCAGCAGGGGAAAAGATCAACCTCATTTATCGCTTCATTGGTTGAAAATTGTACATGATTTTTGTCGATTCCGCGCCTGACCGTTCTGGTGGGGAGAGCGGAGAGCGCGATTCTTATCACCAATCGTCGTGGCGCAAGCCAAGCGCCTGGCCCATCGCTATATGCACATTGCCCAGGTTTACCATGCGGCTTGACAAACTATTCACCGGCATTTCAGTGAGCAGGGCTGGCGTATTTATTACTTATATATCGGGTATTCCCGCCAGACTGTTTTCTGAAAGCCCCTCGCAAAATGATGATTAAATGTTGAACAGTGTAAAAATCATCTTGCTGCAATATACGAAGTCACTTATTTTCTATATTAACGGATCCGTTAACAAATAATCTTCTATTTACATGATTAACAAAGGAATAATCATGAAGAAAATGTCATCTTTACGGTTCCATCAACTCCAGGAATGTTTATCTCCACTCGGCAAAATAAGCTGTCGCCCGCTCTTTGGCGGCTATAGCCTTGCCATAGACGATACCGTTTTTGCCATGGTCGCCGAGGGCGAAATCTATCTTAAAATTTGTGAGCAGAGCGCGGAATATCGCGTTGTGCATGCCACTCCACTCTTGACGATGCGGAAAAATGGTCGCCCGGTCTTACTGAAATATTATCAGGTTGACGAGACCCTCTGGGGTGATAGTAAAACGCTTTTCAATCTGTCGGCGTCCTCATTACAAAGTGCACGCAATGAAAAGCGTCTACAGCATGCGTCCGGAAGATTAAAAGATCTCCCGAATATCAGTTTTCATATGGAGCTGCTGTTGATTAACGCAGGCGTGAGCGATGAAAAAATGCTCCGTCAGTTTGGTGCGGAGAAAGTCTGGTTGAAATTGCGGGAATCAAACAAAGCACTTACGTTGAATGTTCTCTATGCGCTGGAAGGGGCTATTGCCGGGGTGCATTCCGCAGCGCTCCCGACGCAGCGGCGTCAGGAGCTTAAGGTATGGGCCGGCAGCCAGCACAAAAATATCGATCTTTACTCGGGTTGAACCGCAACCTGCTTTTGCAACCTGCAGATTTCCGGCAACAGCGCCAGCAGCAGACCAATTTGCTGCAGCACCAGCGGCTCTTTGCTGTCAGCCCGGGGCTCAAGATGTTGGATCCGGGTCTGCAAACTATTAAGCGCCTGCTGCACCCGCTGTTCGTCGGCAGGCGTGTGGTGCAGCGCATCATCAACGTAGCAGACGGCATCATCAAGCAGGGCGAGAATTTCCGTAGTCGTGAGTTTTTCCCGGTGCGCACCGAGTGCGGAAATATAGCTGGTAAAGGTATGGTTCAGGCAAAGTAAACGGAATGCCGTTTCGCGCATGGCTGAGTTAGCCCGCGGTTCCGTCGACAGGTTTGATACCACAGATGCCAGTTCACCATCCCGGCTATGGGCATCGCGACGGGCAACGCGATAGGCCAGGCGGTTATCGCGTCCCTGGTGATATTGCTCGAGGATGGCATCGAGGTAGCGGCAGTTGGCGTTGATAGCCTGATCCAGCGCCCGTGGCAGATTGCGGAACTTCCAGTCTGGCCAGATAAAGCTCACCGCCGCCCAGGCGATAGCACAGCCAATCAGCGTATCGAAAATACGCGGCAGCGCGACCTCGAAACCTTCGCCTAGCAGGTTAAAGCACAGCAGAACCAGCAGGGTGATGAACATCGTCGCGTGGGCATACTGCACGTTGCGAAAAGCAAAGAACAGCACGCCGGTCAGAACAATGAGCAGCAGTTGGCCTTCAACCGATGGCACGAGCAGTAATATCGGCAGGCCTATGGCCACCCCGATCAGGGTACCGATAATCCTCAGCGCGAGTCGATGACGGGTGGCGTTATAGTTCGGCTGGCAGACAAACAGGCTGGTCAGGAGTATCCAGTAACCGTGGTTTAAGCCGGTGAACTGGATAAACGCATAGCCGGTACAGAGGACCAATGACATCCTGACCGCATGACGGAACAGAGCCGATTCTGGCGACATGTTGCGGCGCAGCCGCAGCCAAATATCGCTGAAACTGTTAAGTCCGTCGTCTGCGAGCAGGTTTTCGGTTGCGCTGTTCGCCGGGGCACTGCTGCTTTGCGCCGACTCAATGGTTGCCAGCTGAGCGTCGATAGCGCGGAGATTGTTAAGCAGAAAGCCCAGCGCTTTCATCTGTTCAGCCGGAGCGCCGCTGGCCTGCACGCGGTCGAGGGCGGCATCAAGGTGCATAAATGCCCGCTCGAAATGGGCATCGTGCTGGTAGGGCTCGCGTAAAAGAATCGCGCGGGACAGTTTCTGGCATGCCTGCGCCTGCATCGACAGCATGCGCTGGAAGCGGAACATCACATCGCTATAGCGAAAATGATCGCGCAGCGTTTGGTACTGAATGTGCGATGAACTGGCGCGCTCGTGAATATCCTGAGCAACAAAGTAGTATTGCAATGTGCGACGGGTGCCGCGCTGGCCGCGGTCGCCGCGCAGACGCGTCAGCAGAGAGACCTTGGTCTGATTGAGCGTCGTCACCAGTTGACCATTGGCAATGGCTAAATCATATAGCGGCGCCTGGCTCTCATCCTCAATATCCGGGTCAAACAGACGGGATTTAAGATCCAGGTAATGCGCCAGCTGTTCATAGCTGCGCGCAAGATTATCCTGAAGAGGGCGAATCGGGAAAATCAGGTGTCCGCAGAGGGTCAGCAGGTTGTACCAGACTGCACCGGTCAGCAGAAAGAACGGCTGCAGATACCAGCGATCGTAGAGCGTTACCCCCAGCATGGTATAAATGGCGATCAGCAAGGCGCCAAATGCGATGGTGGCGTAACGCTGCCCCAGACCGCCGAGCAAGATAAATCCGGTGGTCGATACGGTTAACCCAAGCGCAAACAGCCAGGGCCAGGGGAACAGTAGCTCCACCGAAGCGGAAGCAATAAAGAAACACACTAGCGTGATGGCCAGATTGCGCAACCGGCCGGCCAGACGATCGTCGAGGTCGGTCAATGCCGCGGCCACCACGCCCAGCGTCAGGGGAATGGTCAGTTTGACTTCGCCAAGCCACCATGGAACGGCGGTTGTGCCGCAGAGTGCGATAAAAATCCTGGCGTTATATAGCCAGGCACTGTTCCATGTATAACGGCGTAGCAAGGGGCTAAGCATGGTCGTGTTCCGTCCGGTTACTGAAAGCGACGACGCGCATTCGCTTCACGCGCGGCGCGAGCTGTTTCGACGGAAACCACTCGACGTCCCACCGGCCATAATGCAATGGCGGCAATTTTAAAATTGGCAATACCGACCGGGATGCCAATGATGGTCAGGCATTGGGCGATGCCGCTGAAAATATGCATCAGGCACAGCCACCAGCCAAAAAAGATAAACCACAAAATATTCAGAATCGTGCCACCGGCATTCAGCAGGCTATTTTTGCCTTGCGGTTCAAGTTCATCGACATGAATGGCTTCATTACCGTAAGGCAGCAAGGAGAGTCGGGTAATCTCCCAGCATGAGCGGGTTAATGGCAGGGTGAAGATCAGGATGATGCTGACCAGAGTTGCCAGCAGCCAGCCCAGCGTGGTGGCGAAACCGCCAAGGATAAAGTTCAAAATATTCAGAATGGTACGCATAAACCCTCAGTTCAGTCCTGGAGATAATAAGTCCTGACCATTGTAACGTTTTTTACGCTGGAGCACCTGGTCGCTGGCGGTTAAACTTAAAAACATCCAACCTGATTGAAATTCGGCATGATATGGAACTTAAAGCGACAACATTGGGCAAACGTATGGCACAGCATCCCTACGACCGGGTGCAACTGCTAAACGCGGGAGTAAAAGTCTCGGGTGATAACCATGAGTATCTTATCCCTTTCAATCAGTTATTGTCAGTTCAATGTAAGCGCGGCCTGGTCTGGGGCGAACTGGAGTTCGTTTTACCGGACAGCAAAGTCGTGCGTTTACACGGCACCGAGTGGAATGAAACGCAGCGTTTTTATCATCATCTGAATACACTGTGGCAGCAGTGGAGCGCGGAAATGAGCTGTATTGCCGCCGGTGTTCTCCAGCAGCAGCTGGAGGAGGTTGCCCGCGCCAGCGCCGAAGGCAAGTGGCTGACCCGTCAGCAGGTTACTGACATTCAGGTGAAGATTCGTCGTGCGTTGACCGGTCTGCCAATGCCGACCAGCCGTCTTGAGGCTTTCGAGAACTGTCGTGAGCTGTGGCGGCAGTGCCAAAGCTGGCTGGCCGATACCGAAGAGGCCCGGCTGGCTCATAATCAGGCTTTTACGGAATCGATGCTGGAGCAGTATCGCGGATTTTTTACCAGCGTCGAAACCTCTCCGCTGAATCCTGCGCAGGCGCGGGCGGTGGTCAACGGCGAGCGCGCTTTATTGGTGCTTGCCGGGGCCGGAAGCGGCAAAACGTCCGTGCTAGTGGCGCGAGCCGGATGGTTATTAACGCGGGGAGAAGCCGCCGCCGACCAGATTCTGCTGCTGGCATTTGGCCGCCAGGCGGCGCAGGAAATGGATGAGCGTATTCGTGAACGGCTGGGTTCAGAAGAAATTACGGCGCGTACCTTTCACTCTCTGGCACTGCATATTATTCAGCAGGGCAGCAAAAAAGTGCCGAACATCAGCAAGCTGGAGAGCGACAGCACGGCCCGCCAGACCTTGCTGCTGAAAAACTGGCGCCAGCAGTGTCAGGAGAAAAAAGCGCAGGCCAAGGGGTGGCGGCAGTGGCTGGAAGAAGAGATGGGCTGGCAGGTGCCGGACGGCGAATTCTGGCAGGATAAAAAAATTCAGCGACGGATGGCCAGTCGCCTCGATCGCTGGGTTAGTCTGATGCGAATGCACGGGGGATCGCAGGCGGAGATGATCGCCGGCGCGCCGGAAGAGGTGCGCGACCTGTTCAGTAAGCGCGTTAAGCTGATGGCGCCGTTGTTAAAAGCGTGGAAAACGGCGCTGAAAGACGAAGGCGCGGTCGATTTTTCCGGGTTGATACATCAGGCGATTAATATTCTGGATAAAGGACGCTTCGTCAGCCCGTGGAAACATATCCTGGTCGACGAGTTCCAGGATATCTCGCCGCAGCGCGCCGCCTTGCTTGCTGCGCTGCGTCGGCAGAACACGCAGGCGACGTTATTTGCCGTTGGCGATGACTGGCAGGCTATCTATCGCTTTAGCGGGGCACAACTCTCTTTGACCACCGCATTTAATCACTATTTTGGCGAAGGCGATTGCTGCGCGCTGGATACCACCTACCGGTTTAACGGGCGTATTGGGGAGGTGGCGAACGGCTTTATACAACAAAACCCGCATCAGTTGAGTAAACCATTGAACAGCCTGACGGCCGGAGACAAGAAAGCCGTAACGTTGCTGGCGGACGATAAGCTCGACGATCTCCTCGATAAGCTCAGCGGCTACGCGAAACCGGAGCAGCGGATTTTATTGCTGGCGCGCTACCATCATTTGAAACCTGAGGCGCTGGAAAAAGCGGCGACGCGCTGGCCGCATCTGCAGCTCGATTTTATGACCATCCATGCCAGTAAAGGTCAGCAGGCGGATTATGTCATTGTCCTGGGACTTCAGGATGGTGATGATGCGTTTCCGGCCCCGGCGCGTGAATCCATTATGGAGCAGGCGCTGCTGCCGCAGCCGGAGGATTTTCCGGATGCGGAAGAGCGACGTTTGCTCTATGTCGCTATCACGCGTGCCCGGCTTCGCGTCTGGCTATTGTTCAACAAAGCGCGGCCTTCGCCATTTGTCGAAATGTTAGAAGATCTGGATGTGCCGGTGGCGAGAAAACCGTAAGTGCCGGCGGGCGGGCCGCCGGCCGGGATTACTTCAGCCGGTCGGCGAGGTAACGTTGATAATCCGGGATCAGAATATCGAGAGGTTCAGCGAAGTTCGGCGACAGAATAATAAAGTCGGCCGTTGAGGCATTGGTGGCTACAGGGATGTTCCACACCGTAGCCAGGCGCAGCAGTGCCTTGACATCCGGGTCGTGCGGCACGGCGTTGAGCGGATCCCAGAAGAAAATCAGCACATCGATTTTACCTTCCGAAATTAGCGCGCCGACCTGCTGATCGCCACCCATCGGTCCGCTCAGCATCGCGTTAACCTCCAGCCCGGTTGCGCGGGAGATAAGGTTACCGGTGGTGCCGGTTGCATAGAGTTCGTGCTGGGCCAGCAGCGGCTGGTGGCGCTCAACCCATTTCATCAGCATATCTTTACAGTGATCGTGAGCAACCAGCGCGATATGTTTGCGTGCGGGTAACGTACGTGTCGTCAGTTCCATATTTTTATTCCACATTTTGACCTGCAGACAGATTACTGGAAGTGACTGTTGCTGCAAGCATCCGGGTGAAAATTTTTGACGTATCCGTAAGTCAGGATGCATGGCCCGTTCAGTCGGATAAGCATACACTTGGGCTAAAGAGTGGAGGATTAAATGAAAGAGAACGATATCGCAGGCATTCTCACCTCAACCCAGACGATTGCGCTGGTGGGGGCGAGTGACAAACCGGATCGCCCAAGTTATCGGGTGATGAAATACCTTCTTGAACAGGGCTATCACGTTATCCCTGTTGCGCCGAAAGTCGCTGGTACCACGCTGATGGGGCAGAAAGGCTACGCCACCCTTGGCGATGTGCCGGAAAAAGTGGATATGGTCGATGTCTTTCGCAACTCCGATGCGGCGCTGGCCGTTGCTCAGGAGGCCATCGCCATTGGTGCGAAAACGCTGTGGCTGCAGCTGGGCGTGATTAACGAACAGGCGGCGGTACTGGCGCGCGAGGCTGGGCTGAATGTGGTGATGGATCGCTGCCCGGCGATTGAAATACCGCGTTTAGGGCTGGCGAAGTAAATAACAAACCCCGCGATAGCGGGGTTTTTTTACATCAGTTACGTAGCCGCGGGGCCTGCAGCTGTCGGCGAATCGTTCTGGCCAGCTCGTCCATCGACGGCTGTTCCGGATGTTCGTCGCTGGCTTCACCGCTCAACTGCGCTTCCGCAAGATAAGTGTGGATCGGCTGGCCGTCCTCATCTTCCATGACCACATGATACCAGGGCGACGCGCGCAGTTCGTCATTGGCTGCAATTTCATCCTCTTCCGGCTCGGCGAGCGAGTATACGGGATCGATATCAACAACCACGCCGAGGTAGCCCAATAGCGTATGGCGAACCTGCTGGCCGATACCGAATTTGCTGGCAATCATAGGCACCTCCTGGGAAACGTTATTACCTGCTATATGCGGGCAATGTTCCGCTTTTCAAGTTACATGATGCGACAGGCAAACCCTTTCAGATACAGCCCTTCCGGGTAGGTTGCAATCACCGGGTGATCGGCAGCCTGACGGAACTGTTCTATAAATTGTACATCACGTCCGGCATCAATTGCGGCATCGGCAATGATTTTCTGAAATAAATCGGTCGCCATCAAACCCGAGCAGGAGAAGGTCAGCAGGATACCGCCGGGATTCAAGAGCTGAATCGCCAGCATGTTGATATCTTTATAGCCGCGGCAGGCGCCCATCAACTGGTTTTTATTCTCGACGAACTTCGGCGGATCCATGACGATAACGTCAAACTTCTCCCCCTGATCGCGATATTTACGCAGCAGTTTAAAGACGTCGTCGCGAACAAATTCCGCTCTGGAAAGGTCCAGCTTGTTCAGCTCTACGTTTTGTTTCGCAACGTCCAGCGCCTCCTGGGAGGTATCCACGCTAATAACCTGGCGGCAGCCGCCCATCAGAGCGGAAACAGCGAAACCACCGGTGTAGGAAAAGCAGTTAAGAACGCGCTTGTCGGTGACATAGCGGCGGGTCGCCAGACGGCTATCGCGCTGGTCGAGGTAGTAACCGGTTTTGTGGCCGCCCTGAATATCTACCAGCAGCTGCATACCGTGCTCGGTAATCGGCAGCAGGGCCGGCGGCAGTTCGCCGACGACGGGACCCTGAGCCAGCTCCAGTCCCTCTTTTTTACGCACCGCGACGTCGCTCCGATCGTAGATAGAGCAGTCCGGAAACAGCGTTTGCAACGCGCTGATGATGGCGGCACGCTGGTATTCAGCACCGGCGCTCAGCAGCTGTAGTACGAAGAAGTTACCAAAACGATCGATGGTCACGCCCGGCAGGCCGTCGGATTCTCCGGCGATCAGACGATAGCTATCAAGGCCATCGCGGGCCGCCAGCCATTCGCGCCAGGTCTGAGCCTGCTGCAGACGACGCTCGAAAAAAGCGTTATCGATAGCTTCATTGCGATCGAAGCTCCAGACGCGAGCGCGGATCTGCGAAGAGGGCGAATACGCGCCGCGGGCCAGCCATTTTCCCTGCGAATCAACGATATCGATGGTCTCACCGGAACGAGCTTTACCTTCCATCCGGGCGACGGCGCCGGAGAAAATCCACGGATGGCGACGCAGCAGGGATTTCTCGCGTCCTTTGGTTAACACTAAGCGGGGGAAAATGGAATCTGTCATGGAGCTACCTTTAAGCAACGGGAATGTCGCACCGTAAAATGGCGCGTAGGTTAGCACAAGTGACCGGCGCAAGCATCATTCCACCTGCGCCGACAGGTGAGCGTTTCGGCACAAAATGCCGGCGCTTTGGCACAATAAAAACCTTCCCGGGATCTTACAGTGATTCCTCACCCAACGGAGGAAAACACGATGAAAACAGGATCCCGGTTAGCGACAATCTTGATTGCGGTTATCAGTACCAGCGCGGCAGCAGCGCCATTTCGCGTCACCAGCAGCGATATGCGCGAAGGCGACAGCCTGGCGACATCCCAACAGTTTAATGGTTTTGGCTGTCGCGGGGGGAATGTCTCGCCCCAGTTGACCTGGGAACATGCGCCGACGGGTACCCGCAGTTTTGCGGTGACCGCCTACGACCCGGATGCACCCAGCGGGAGCGGGTGGTGGCACTGGACGGTGGTGAATATACCGCCGACGGTTTCCAGTCTGGCGACTGGTGCCGGAGATAAAAACAACGCTAAACTGCCAGCAGGCGCCGTGCAGGGGCGGAATGACTTCGGCTATGCGGGCTTTGGCGGAGCGTGTCCTCCGCCCGGGGATAAGCCTCATCGTTACCACTTTACGGTATGGGCGCTGAATACGGCGACATTACCGATTGATGCACAGGCCAGCGGCGCGTTGGTGGGCTTTATGCTGCGCAGCCATGCTATCGCCAGCGCCCAGCTGACGGCCATGTCAGGACGCTAAACGACAGACAGAGAGCTCAAATGCGGAATATTCACTTTCAGCATAACGCGTTATCGGCGGCGGAAATCACCTCCCGGCGATTATATAAACTGCATCGCGTCAGGCTTTTTTCGCCTGCGCTGTGTCGGGTCAATCGAGGAAGTAAAATCATCGTGCAGGGGGCCAGTCAGATGCAGGCCACCCCGCAGCAGCTGATTATTTTGCCCGCCGACGTTGAGCTCGAGGTCATTAATCAGCCGGACAATGGGCTATTTTGTTCTGACCTGCTCTCATTGACCGTCGACCTGCTCGCGGATTTTAAAGCACGTTACATGAGCGAGCCGCCGCCCGGCCGGCTGACATCACTCTGCGCGCCGATGACTCCTGAGCTGTCGTTTATGTGGCAGAACGTGTTGCAAGCAGTGCGTGGGGGACTATCGACGGAACTGCAGCATCACCAGACGATGGGGCTGCTGCTGGCGTTGCAGCAGGCGGGATATGCCGGACCGCTGTTAAACGAAAGACAGCAGGATCTGACCGGCCAGGTACGGCAAATTATCATGCTGTCGCCGGCGGAGGCGTGGAGCGTTCCCCGGGTGGCAAAGATGTTGTTTTTGGGGGAATCGACGCTGCGCCGCCGTTTACAGCTGGAATCGCAAAGCTTTCGTCTGATCGTTGAAGAGGTTCGCATGGCGTACGCCTTAGGCCAGCTGCAGTCAACGTCGCTACCCATAGGCGAGATCGCGCTCAACAGCGGCTATCAGTCCGGGTCACGCTTTACCGCGCGTTTTCGTCAGCACTATGGCCTGTTGCCGAAGCATGTACGCTGACGAGAATTTGCTATTCTGTGCATCAGGGCAGGCCAAAAAAGGAGCGTAACGATGGCGACAATCTGCACAATGGCATGGGTTTATGGCTCGGTTCAGGGCGTGGGGTTTCGCTACTCGACGCAGCGGGAGGCGCTACGCCTGGGGCTGACGGGCTATGCTCGTAATCTTGATGATGGCAGCGTGGAGGTGCTGGCCTGCGGGGAGGAAGACCAGGTTGCGGCACTTATCGCCTGGCTAAAAGCCGGCGGGCCGCGCAGTGCGCGGGTTGACAGAGTCAATACCGAGCCTCATCAACCCACCAGAGAGTGGCAAAAATTTGCCATCCTCTATTAAATGCACTTCACCGGTTTAGGCAGGCCGGCAATTTTGGTGGCCTGTTTGGCCGGCCCTTTCGGGAACAGACGGTAGAGATAGCGGCTGTTGCCTTTCTCTTCGCCAAACTTATTCGCCATCGCCTTCACTAACATGCGAATGGCGGGCGAGGTGTTGAACTCCAGATAAAATTCGCGCACAAAGCGCACCACTTCCCAGTGTTCAACGGAGAGCGTAATGCCTTCCTGCCCGGCGATAACTTCCGCCATGGCTTCGTTCCACTGTGTCGTCTCTTTCAGATAGCCTTCGCTATCGGTCTCAATTTCGTTGCCTTCAAAGATAAACATAATTCTTCACATACCGTTCAGACTGGCCGCAGTGTAGCAAAAAATAAGGCCCCGCATAAGCGGGGCCTGAGCACAGCGTCGACAGAGGTTAGTCCCGGCTTGCGAAGCCAAGGATGCTCAGCAGGCTGACGAAGATGTTGTACAGCGACACGTACAGGCTGACGGTAGCGCGGATATAGTTGGTCTCACCGCCGCGGATAATATTGCTGGTTTCAAACAGGATTGCGCCTGAAGAAATCAGGATAAACACTGCGCTGATGGCCAGGTGCAGAGCCGGCAGCTGCAGGAAGATGTTAGCCACCATACCGATCAGAACCACCACTACGCCTGCCATCAGCATCCCGCCGAGGAAGGACATGTCTTTACGGGTGGTCAGCACATAGGCCGAGCAGCAGAAGAACACCAGAGCGGTACCGCCCAGCGCCAGACCAATCAGGTCACCCATGCCCGCAGACAGATAGGCGTTGAGCATTGGCCCAAGGATATACCCCAGGAAGCCGGTAAAGGCGAAGGCCGCCAGAATACCTGTCGGCTTATTGGCCAGTTTATAGGTCAGGAACATCAGACCATACATACCCACCAGCGTCAGAATCAGCCCTGGAGAAGGCAGCATCAGCACCGTGCTGGCCGTTGCCGTAATGGCGGAAAATGCCAGCGTCAGACTGAGAAGGAAATAGGTGTTCCGCAGAACTTTATGCGTACTGAGCAGCGATGAACGGTCACGCGACGACGTAATAATACGATCCATGAGTCACTCTCTTATGACAGATGTAATTAATAATGAAGCATAAAAAAACCGCGACGGAAGCCATAGTGCTTTTACCCATCTTTACTTAGACCCCAACGCAATCACGCAGCATATTATTCTAATAAATAATGGAAAGGTGGTGTGTTTGTGCGTTTGGCTTCAGGAACCCGATCGGAATCTGATAGGTTACTGAAAAATATTGCGTTATTGCCGTTCTGTGGCTAAGTGTGGAGAGGGTACAAACGAAGCGTAATAAAGGCAAGGGATATGAAATCACAAAAATACAATCACATCACGCAAGCATTGCTGGCTCTCGGTTTACTCTGCACGACGGCCACGATATTTGCCGCTCAGGTTCCCCCGGGGACGGTGCTGGCAGAGAAGCAGGAGCTGGTGAGAAATAACGGCAGCGAGCCGGCATCACTGGATCCGCATAAGGTCGAGAGTGACGTTGAGTTTAATATCATCAGCGATCTTTTCGAGGGGCTGGTCAGCGTCTCGCCGGCGGGTGAAATAGAGCCGCGGCTGGCGGAAAAGTGGGAAAATAAAGATAACACCGTCTGGACCTTCCATTTACGTCCGGGCGTTACCTGGTCTGACGGGACCGCCATCACCGCGCAGGATATTGTCTGGAGCTGGCAGCGTCTGGTCTCTCCTCTGACGGCATCTCCTTATTCCAGCTACCCGGGCAATATGCATATTGCGAACGCGCAGGAAATTGCCGAGGGGAAAAAAGCGCCGGAGACGCTGGGCGTGAAGGCGGTTGATGATGCGACGCTTGAAGTCACATTAACGCAGCCGAACGCGGCGTTATTAGCGATGCTGGCGCATCCTTCGCTGGTGCCGATTGATAAAGTGCTGGTAAACCGCTTTGGCGAGCAGTGGACCAAACCGGAGCATATCGTGACCAGCGGTCCGTATAAGCTGTCCGCGTGGGTAGTTAACGAGCGCATCGTGGCCGAACGTAACCCGCGCTATTGGGACAATGAGCATACGGTAATTAATAAAGTGACCTGGCTGCCGATTCATTCAGAGGCGGCGGACGTTAACCGCTATAAAGCGGGTGAAATCGATATTGTTTATACGGTACCGATTAACCAGTTCGCGCAGCTTAAAAAGACCATGGGCGATCAGCTGAACGTGTCGCCGCAGCTGGCGACCTACTATTATGAGTTCAACACCACCCGGCCGCCATTTAACGATCCGCGAGTCCGGCTGGCGCTGAACATGGCGCTGGATAAAGACATCATTGCTGAAAAAGTACTGGGGCAGGGACAACGCCCGGCCTGGCTGATTAGCCAGCCTGATATCGGCGGCGTAAAACTGCAAAATCCAGATTACGCCAGCTGGCCACGCGATAAGCGCCTTGCCGAAGCCAAAAAACTGCTGAGCGAAGCGGGGTACTCGGATAGTCACCCGCTGGTGTTTAATCTGCTGTACAACACTTCGGAATCACACCAGCGCGTGGCGATTGCCGCCAGTTCGATGTGGAAGAAAAACCTTGGTGTGGAGGCGAAGCTGCAAAACCAGGAGTGGAAGACGATGCTCGACACCATGCACACGCACAATTTTGACGCCGTGCGCTATGCGTGGATTGCCGATTATGACGATGCCGCCACTTTCCTGAACAATTTCCGCACCGGCGACAGTGAGAATACCAGCCAGTACAGTAATCCTGCCTATGATGAAGCCTTAAAGAACGCCGCCAAAGCGTCGGATGGGGTGGCGCGCGGTAAGTACTACCAGCAGGCAGAGGATCTTCTGGCGAAAGATGTGCCGGCGGTTCCGGTTTATCACTATGTCCGTACGCACCTGGTGAAACCGTGGGTAGGGGGATTTACGCCTGATAAGCTGGGATACTACTTCACCAAAGATATGTACATCAAAAAGCACTAACGCCCAGGGGCAGATTTCGTGCTGAAAAAATGGTCAATCTGCTGTTGGTTCAATCGATTAACAGCATTTTGGCTATTTTTGAAGCAAGTGAACGGCTCCTGACTTTACACGGCGCAAGTAGCTGTTTATAGTGCGCCTCATTACGGAAGTGTGGCCGAGTGGTTGAAGGCACCGGTCTTGAAAACCGGCGACCCGAAAGGGTTCTAGAGTTCGAATCTCTACGCTTCCGCCAGATACAGAAAAATCCCGCGATAGAAGTATCGCGGGATTTTTTTTGTGTATTATCTGGAGTCTTCCTGTCCGGCCTGGGCTTTGTCGCTGAGCCAGCCCATCATATATTCGGCGTAATGTGTGCTATCCAGCAGAGGCTTTGCTTGCACCCAGCCATCATTGACTTCTTTTTGCCAGGAGTCTCCCCAGCTGTTGATAACCTTCAGAACATCCAGACACTGATTTTTTTTGTCACAGAGCGTTTTGCTACCGCTAATGACAACGGTATGCAGCACCAGACATTTTTTGCCTTTTGTATTTTTATCAAGGCAAATACCTTCTAACACCAGCGGCCTGCCGCTGTTGAGTACCGTTTTAATGACCGCGATGGCTTCTTTATAGTTACCGTGTCCTGGTTTTTTATTCTGTCCGGTCTCTTTTCCCGAACTGCCAGGTGTTGTCGTGTCACCTCCCGCTGGCGGATAAACCGCGACATCCACCTTTCCGGCGTTCTCAAGCCACACTTTATTCGCGACCCGGTGGCATTTTATCGGCACGGTAAGTTTAACGACGAAGTCGCGATAAGTGGGTTCCCGCATGAGCCTGAGAAAACTGACCGACTGCTCTTTTATATTGGGGAATATTTTCTTTAATGTTGAGAATTCTGTTTGGTGAGTATTAAAAAAATCCTCAATGCACGCCTGACAATTAAAGTCTGTTTTTTGAGCGGTATTTGTGAGGTTTTTGTAAATGTTATAAACCTGATTCCACATCGTATATTCCCGAATGCCACCATCATCGCTAGTGGCGAAATCAGGCATCGTTTTATCTTTTGACGAGCACTCAAGTGATGGGTTACCGAACGCGTCATAGGCTGCATAATTTAAAGCATTTATTGCACTCCCGCCTTCATCTGCAAGAGGCTCATGACTTCTTGAATCCTCTTCGCCAAAAGGTTTTACCAGCCCGTAAGGTGAAAAGATTTTGTCTGGCGTATAGCGAGTACAATCCTCATGTAATTTGAGGCAGCTTTCCGCAGTAAGCACCACTGCCGCAGAGGCGGCGTAGCAGATCCCCCGACCTCCCTGTGCAGGTACTTTGGGTAAGTTAGTGACTTCAATCAGATCGCTTTGCACCACATATTCTTTCGACGGTGGGGTGAATGCCGCAAATGAAGGATATTGAGCCGATGCTTCAGGCGGGATCAATAAAATAAACGCCAGAATAGCTAAGGTGTTGACCCTTTTCATATCGCCGAACCTTCTCTATGAGCACCGCTGTAAATAACGATGTTAGCGTATTGCTCGTTTTTTGCGCCATTGAGAGAGAAACCTTCGCGTTCGATAAATTCCTGCTTTACATGGCGCTAAGAGATGTTTATAGTGCGCGTCATTCTGGAAGCGTGGCCGAGCGGTTGAAGGCACCGGTCTTGAAAACCGGCGACCCGAAAGGGTTCTAGAGTTCGAATCTCTACGCTTCCGCCAAATAAAAAAAGGGGTTACCGAAAGGTAACCCCTTTTTGCTTTGGGGTCGTTTACCCTATCAGTCACATCGCCTACATTGTGAGGCGCGTATGACGCCATTCTCTTTACCCTGCTGCGCCGGGGCCGCGAACTGAGTTCCGGCGTTGTCTATTCGCCGTTTCACCGCATCACCTGTTGAGCAAGCCTGACAGCAGGCGATAAAAGCAGACCGTCTGCTCAGCGATAGTGAATATCTTGCCTGGTCGCAATGACCCTCCCTGGGAACTATCTGTTATGGATAGATTGCAACGCAGCGCCGTACTGCTTGTACACATTGATTAAAAGCAGAGGCCATTCCCGTGGTGGCATTCACTTCTGCCATTGAGATAAGCTTTCATATAGGGCTTTTATTGGCAAAGGTATTTGTCTGGTACAATTTCGGTACTGGAGCATCCGAACCGATCCGCCGGCACCTCCCGCAGTAAACAGATGCACTGCCCTGGTGCCGTCGCCGGTGAGGATAACATTGCGCGACCTTGAAACTAGCCGGAATTGTGACTAAATTCTAATTTGGTCATGAGTTGTCAATCAATGGCTATCACGCTAAGCTGAAAAAATGACTAAGAATATGAACGTCCCACCATCACGTGGTCCACTTGATCACAGCGTCCGAGAGCAAATTGTCGAAGCGGCTTTTGAGCATTTCGGCCATTACGGCTACGAAAAAACCACCGTGGCAGAGCTTGCTAAATCTATCGGTTTTTCAAAGTCCTATATCTATAAGTTTTTTGATTCCAAACAGGCTATCGGCGAGGTGATCTGCGCTAACCGCCTGTCGTTGATCATGGAGGCGGTCGATGCCGCAATTGCCGATGCGCCGTCAGCCAGCGAGAAACTCCGTCGTCTTTTCGGGGCGCTCACCGAAGCGGGGAGCGAACTGTTTTTCCACGATCGCAAGCTTTACGATATTGCCGCCGTCGCCGCGCGGGATAAGTGGCCTTCTACGGAAAAGTATGCAGAACATCTGATCAAGCTGATTGAGGGTATTCTGGTTGAAGGCAGGAAGAACGGGGAGTTTGAAAGGAAAACGCCGCTGGACGAAGCCACGCACGCGGTATATCTGGTGATGTGTCCTTTCGTTAACCCCGTTCAGCTGCAGTTTAATCTCGAAGCGGCTCCCAAAGCAGCGGTGCTGCTTTCCTCACTGATTTTAAGAAGCCTCGCCCCCTGACTAGTGACCATTGACTTTATTGGTCACTAGTCTGAGAATGCGGAAACTGTCCTGTTATTTTATTAAGGGTTTCCCATGCTCAGGCTTAATTCAGCCCGTTTTGCCGTTTGCCTCCTGCCGTTCATCCTGGGGGCCTGCGGCGACAATTCCGCTAATGACGATCCGCGCACGCGGCCGCCGCTTGTCAGAGCCGCGTCCGTTGAACTCGCGAACAATACTTCCCGGACCTTTACTGGCGTGGTGGTAGCAAGAACGCAAAGCGATCTTGGTTTCAGGGTGCAGGGTAAGATCCTCGAACGCTTTGTGGATACAGGCCAGACCGTTAAACGGGGTCAGCCGCTGATGCGACTGGACCCTGTCGACCTGAAGCTGCAGGCGCTGGCGCAGCAACAGGCCGTTGATGCCGCCAGGGCACGCGCAAGAAAAGCAATCAGTGATGAGGCGCGCTATCGTGGCCTCGTTGCCTCTGGCGCCGTCTCCGCGTCAGAGTATGACCAGATTAAAGCGGCGGCCGATTCTGCTAAAGCGGAGCTCAGCGCCGCCCAGGCTCAGGCAAACGTGGCGCAAAACGCGACGGGCTATGCCGTGCTGCTGGCCGATTCCGACGGCGTGGTGATGGAGACGCTCGGCGAACCCGGTCAGGTCGTCAGCGCCGGACAGGCGGTGATTCGGCTGGCGAGAGCGGGGCAGCGTGAGGCGCTGGTGCAGCTCCCGGAGACGTTGCGTCCCGCCATCGGCAGCGAAGCTCAGGCTACGCGCTATGGCAACGAAACCGAGCCTGTTATCGCCAGACTGCGGCTGCTTTCGGATTCGGCTGATACTGCGACCCGCACATTCGAGGCGCGGTACGTGCTGGAAGGCCCGCTGGCGAACGCTCCGCTGGGGTCGACCGTGACGCTGCAAATTCAAAAAAATAGCGGGGAACGCCCGGTGATGCAGGTTCCGCTGGCTTCTCTGTACGATTCGGGTAAAGGGCCCGGTATCTGGCGGATTTCTACACCGCCAACCAAGGTCGTCTGGCAGCCCGTAACGGTGCTAAGCGTAGGTGCGGAAGCTGTGCAGGTGACTGGCGATGTGCGGCCGGGCGAGAAGATTGTGGCGCTAGGGGCGCATCTTCTGCACGAAGGCGAGGCTGTGCGACTTGCTGAACAACGCGATGCTGCCCATGCGGGGAGCAAACCATGAGCGCAAAACGCTTCAATCTGTCCGCGCTGGCGGTGCGCGAGCGCTCGATCACCCTGTTTTTGATTATTCTGATTACGATTGCCGGTATTTATTCGTTTTTTGGCCTTGGACGAGCGGAAGATCCGCCCTTTACGGTCAAGCAGATGACCATTATCAGCGTCTGGCCCGGGGCGACCGCGCAGGAAATCCAGGATCAGGTTGCCGAGCCGCTGGAAAAACGTCTGCAGGAGCTCAAATGGTATGACCGTACGGAAACCTATACCCGCCCCGGCATGGCCTTTATCACGCTCTCATTACAGGACAGTACGCCGCCATCCCAGGTGCAGGAAGAGTTCTATCAGGCGCGAAAAAAGCTGGGGGATGAAGCCAAAAATCTCCCCGCCGGCGTGATAGGGCCGATGATCAATGATGAATTCTCCGACGTCACTTTCGCGCTTTTTGCGCTGAAAGCGAAAGGGGAGCCGCAGCGCCTGTTGGTTCGTGATGCCGAAACATTACGCCAGCAGCTCCTGCACGTCCCTGGCGTGAAGAAAGTCAATATTATCGGCGAGCAGGCGGAACGCATTTATATCTCCTTCTCGCATGCGCGTTTGGCTACGATAGGGCTCTCTCCGCAGGATATTTTCAATGCGCTTAACAGCCAGAACGTCTTAACCCCGGCGGGTTCAATTGAGACTCGCGGCGCGCAGATCTTTATCCGCCTCGATGGCGCTTTCGATGAATTGCAGAAGATCCGCGATACGCCATTTATCGCTCAGGGCAAAACGCTCAAGCTGTCCGACGTGGCAACGGTTGAACGCGGTTATGAAGACCCTCCCACTCTGCAGATTCGTAACCAGTCTGAACCGGCGCTGCTGCTCGGTATTGTCATGCGCGAAGGCTGGAATGGCCTGGCGTTAGGTAAAGCGCTGGATGCCGAAGCGGCAAAAATCAATGCGGCTATGCCGCTGGGGATGACCCTGACGAAAGTCACCGATCAGTCGGTGAATATCAGTGCGTCGGTCGACGAGTTCATGCTCAAATTCTTCGCCGCCCTGCTGGTCGTGATGATGGTCTGTTTTGTCAGCATGGGGTGGCGCGTGGGCGTGGTGGTCGCGGCGGCGGTCCCCCTGACGCTGGCGATTGTTTTTGTGGTGATGGAAGCCTCCGGTATCAACTTTGACCGCGTCACCCTGGGCTCGCTTATTCTTGCTCTCGGCCTGCTGGTCGATGATGCCATTATCGCCATCGAAATGATGGTGGTGAAAATGGAGGAGGGTTACGACAGAATTAAAGCTTCGGCCTACGCCTGGAGCCATACCGCCGCGCCAATGCTGGCAGGAACTCTGGTGACCGCCATTGGTTTTATGCCTAATGGTTTTGCGCAGTCTACCGCTGGAGAATACACCAGCAATATGTTCTGGATTGTCGGTCTTGCCCTGATCGCCTCGTGGTTGGTTGCGGTTGTTTTCACGCCGTATCTGGGCGTGAAGATGCTGCCGGATATTGCAAAAGTGGCAGGCGGCCATGCCGCTATCTATAACACGCCGCGCTATAACCGCTTCCGCCGTATGCTGGCCCGCGTTATCGCAAGCAAATGGGGTGTGGCCGGGTCCGTCGTCGCGATTTTCGTTCTGGCCGTTCTCGGAATGGGGCTGGTGAAAAAACAATTTTTCCCCACCTCTGACCGGCCGGAAGTTCTGGTCGAAGTGCAGATGCCCTATGGCACCTCTATTGGGCTGACCAGCGCAGCGGCGGCCAAAATAGAGGCGTGGTTGCAAAAACAGCCGGAAGCGAAAATGGTGACCGCCTACATTGGCCAGGGCTCACCGCGTTTTTATCTGGCGATGGCCCCCGAGCTACCCGACCCGTCGTTTGCCAGGATAGTGGTGTTGACGGACAGCCAGCAATCACGCGATGCGCTCAAACTCCGGCTGCGGGAAGCCGTCGCCAGCGGACTGGCGCCTGAAGCGCGCGTTCGCGTAACGCAACTGGTGTTTGGCCCGTATTCACCTTTCCCCGTGGCATGGCGGGTAATGGGGCCAGATAGCGATAAATTGCGCGACATCGCAGATAAGGTTGAGAGCGTGCTGCAGGCCAGCCCGATGATGAGGACCGTTAATACCGACTGGGGGCCGAAGGTACCCGCCTTACATTTCACCCTCGATCAGGACCGTCTGCAGGCAACCGGTTTAACGTCGAATGCCGTGGCCCAACAGCTCCAGTTCCTGTTATCGGGAATTCCCATTACCTCGGTACGGGAAGATATTCGCTCGGTGCAGGTCACGGGGCGCGCCGCCGGTGATATACGCCTGGACCCGGCGAAAATTGAGGGGTTTACCCTGGTGGGCAATGCGGGGCAGCGCATTCCTCTCGCACAAATCGGAAAGGTTGAGGTCAGAATGGAAGACCCGCTACTGCGTCGTCGCGATCGAACGCCGACCATTACCGTGCGCGGTGACATTGCCGACAACCTTCAGCCGCCGGACGTTTCTGCCGCCATCATGAAACAGCTACAGCCGATTGTTGATTCGCTCCCCCCTGGATACCGTATCGATATGGCGGGCTCGATTGAGGAATCGGGCAAAGCCACTCGGGCGATGGCGCCTTTATTCCCCATTATGATCGCCCTGACGCTGCTGGTCATCATTCTGCAGGTACGCTCCATGTCGGCCATGGTGATGGTGTTTCTTACCGCTCCGCTGGGGCTGGTCGGCGTGGTCCCTGCGCTGCTGCTTTTCAATCAGCCGTTTGGCATCAATGCCCTGGTCGGGTTGATCGCGCTTTCGGGCATTCTTATGCGTAATACGCTGATTCTTATCGGTCAAATTCATCATAACGAGAGGGAAGGCCTCGATCCGTACCATGCGGTGATAGAAGCTACGGTACAGCGGGCGAGGCCCGTGCTACTGACGGCAATGGCCGCTGTGCTAGCGTTTATTCCCCTGACCCATTCGGTGTTCTGGGGAACCCTCGCTTATACGCTGATTGGCGGAACGTTAGGGGGCACCATCATGACGCTGGTCTTCTTGCCGGCGATGTATGCTATCTGGTTCCGGATCCGTCCTGAGGTTCCGCCCCATTCGGCACGACAACAGGCGTAAACGGTAGTGCTTCGCATCGCGAGCGCCACGGCCAAAGAGGGGGAGGTGAGACGTCAGGCGCCCCCCCCGAACAGGGGGTGATATTTTTGTGATGCAAGTCATAAAATAACGTCCGGTTATTGTGATGTTACTTGCACGCAATGGATTTGAATTTGAATCAACCCGCGCTATCTCTGCGGGTTTTTTTTCTTCCCGCGCTTGCTGACCGGCGATCGGCTACGGGTCAGACGGAATCAAGGGCAGAAAACCGCACCGACTCCATACCCATTTCAGCCAAAGCGCTCATGCCGCTTGCGGCGGGGAGTGACTCACCCATCGCTGGGCTATCGCTGGGGTATCGCTGGGCTATCGCTGGCTGAGCAGAGAGAACATTTGTCTGGCGCAGACTATTTGCCGTTGCCGGATAATGTGACCGCCCAGATGTCTTGCGCCATAGCTGGCTGCGTAAAACCCATTGGGCTTTCACTCCACGTCCTGCGATGGCGGGTTTATTCCCCGCTTTTTTCAGTGGCAGGACGTTGAAGGCAGCAAAATTTTTCACCTTCCTGTCATCCGTTGCTATATGTAGTGCGGTTTGCGGCCACTAAAGAGTTGTTTCTCTTCCCGGCTGTCTTCGACATCAGGAATGACCTTTGCCTGGCCCTCTCTATCATGTTACGAATTTCCCTGCCAACTTGTTGCGCCGGGTTTGCCACGATTTATCTTCCGGGTCTATGATGACTATGCAGGCATCATGTGCCGTCCAGGCAGGTTAAACACTGAGTAACAGGTGTTGTTATGGCCACCGATCCGGAACGAATTTATCTTGAGATCCTGGAAACTATCCTGATGGCCACGCTGGATCCCCAGCTGTGGAAACTCGCGCTGCAGAAGCTGTCGTTCCTCACCGGTCATCAGTACGCGGCATTACTTTTTTATGATAAAGGTAATGCGCATCTGATGACGGATTCATTCCTACTTGAAGAAAAGGTAGTTACGGCCTACCGGGATGTCTTTCTGGCCATTGACCCTGCCGAGAAAATACTGACGGGATTGCCTGTCGGACAGATGTACCGGGACAGGGAGTTTTTAGGCGATAAATTTATTGCGAACAGCATTTATTACAATGAATTTCATCACCCGAATGACCTGAATTATCTGACCAGTGTCAAGCTGTGTACCGTCAATGGTTATTCCACCTATTTATCGCTGATGACAGCCAACGATGCCGTCTATCCGCAGTCTGCACAATTTGACCTGTTTCAGCGCCTCATCCCGGCCTTAATGACCGCCAGCCAGCTTCACGCCAGATTTGAGCAACTTCGTGACACGATTAAGTATCAAACTGCCATTATGGACAACGGTATTTACCCGGTCTGGCTTGTGGATCGTAGTGGGAAAATTCTTTACGCCAGTGCCCATGCCGAAAGTTACCAACGTGCGAACGTCCGGTTAGCCTGGTCTGCCGGCGCTGATACACTCAGTCTGGATACCGACAACAAAAAACTGAAACATGCCATCGAACAGGCCACGCGAACCGCGGAGCCACCCCGGGCAGGATTATGCTACACCGCCAGACGCCCGGCAAAACCGATTCTGGTTCTTCCGGCTTCCCGTATTCCCGGGGTAGCCTGCATTATCATTCCCGAGCCTTTCTTCAGCGGTAGCGCATTGATGGCGGTGTTTAATGTCAAACCCGCCGAAAATGCGGTGGCTGAACTGCTGGTCAGGGGGATGACCCCTGCTGAATGCGCCCTACATCTGGGCGTATCCATCACTACCATCAGAACTCATCTCAGTGCGCTGTACCGGAAAACGCATACCCGAAATCAGTCCGAATTGCTGCTTATTATCCGGGCCATTCACGGCTGATTTATTTCACTTACTCCTTCATATGAATGAGTGAGAATTGCATTATCGCCATTATACTCATGCTTATACGGCCGGGCAGATTTTACTTATCTTCATTAATGCCAGCGGCATATCGGTGTCTGTTTACGGGATGCGGTAATGATGTTTTAGCTTAGTCCGACAGTCCTGCTGTTTTTAGAATGCCAGGGTATATTTTTTTGTCTGGAATTGCATGAAAAATATCCTGAAACTTCTTTCGTTCATCATTCTGACATTACTGCTCTCGGCGTGTGGTTCTGAATAGGTCGCGAAGCACGGAACAGCGGCATGGCAAAAATAAGCGAGATAACATCCTGTTGCAAAGGATGTATCTATATGAATGACTTTGTCTTCGCATGTCAATAATAAATGAAAGTGATATTGATGAGGAGTGTATTTATGTTTTCTCTCAAAACATACTGGTCAGCACATGCAATATTCTTACTCTTTTTTTCTGCTGCCGTGCTGGCCGGGGAACCCTCAGTGCAGGGGCAGCATCTGTGTGGCGAGAATTACAGACTTATTTTCTCATCTATAATACTTTTTATTGTCATCTTTGGGACGCTGATTTCTATTTTAGTGATCCGCAACGCTCTTCCTGAAGAATGGTCTTTGGCCGATGCGCTTTCTGAAGATGTGGCGTTATCTGCCGTCACGGAAGTTAAGGAAACAAAAAATGGCATTGATAGCGTGACAAAAACACCGCTTTACGACGCAGCAGGTAAACCTGTTCTGGAAACAGTCATGAAAGCCAGTTCGAGTCGGTTGATTGCGCTGATAGGGATGCTGGTTATTTTGTTTATGTTTGTTGGTTTTGGGTCCTTAATATTACTTGATTATGGTATGACTGGTGAAATATCAAGTCCTGAATCCGTTGGTGAGATTATTAAATTCCTGTCTGCCGGGATGACATTATTTGCACCATACCTGGTAAATAAGTTCTCTTCTCTGTTTCAGAGCTTATCCTCAAATAAATAGAGGCAAAACAGCGTCTCTGCAGTAATAAACCCATGAAGGAGAATATGATGGAGACTATGAACAAACGTATATTCATCACGACCCGCTATCCTGTCAGCGCGCAACATGGTCGCCCGCCCAGTGAGTTTCTGCAACAACTGGTCGAGACTCTGGATGCTTTACCCGATGATGTTTTTGCCGAAAATGAGCTTCATGATATCTATGCCGTCATGAAAGGGGTGCTTGGGCCTTACACCAGTCTTCAACACCGAAAAGCAGTGATGTGTGAAGTGCTTCGCGTGCAGGCGGGGTTTGAATCGGACTGGCGCTGGGAAGCTGGCGTCGATTTGAGAAATCATCATTCCCGGACTCACATTGAAAGCGAAGAGACCGGAGCCTTCCAGGTCTCATTTGACAGTATTGGCACCAGGCAATCGGCACTGCTGGATTTTGCCAAACGGCATGGGATAGACACGGCTGAAACGTTCATTACTAAAATGAAAACCGACCACAGCCTGGCCGTGGAATATTGTGCCCGACTATTGCGTATCAGCACCGCCTGGTGCGGTACGATAAAAGACCCGGGTAAGGTTATCTCCCATGTGCGACGCGATGCCGTAGAGGAATTTCAGACATTTCTCTCGCCGCGAATAGCTTCCCAGACGCTATTCGCGGCAGGTATCGGGCCGCTCAGCGACAAAGAGAAAATGATCGAGGTGATGAATATTGCCAGAACGCCAGCTCGTTATGAAAAAGTACAGGAGGTCGCCGCGCGTGAGCTATTTAAGCTAACCCATGAGAGCTGGCCACATGATGGCTGTGCGCTAAATCTGGCTAATCTATTGCAGGAAGGTGGGATTGCCGTTCCCGATATTACGCAAGCATTAGCGTTGGGCAACTATCTTCACGATGAAAGAAAATGGGAAAAAATTCCTGTTGGTCAACAGCAAGCGGGAGATGTCGGTTCTACCTGCGGCCCGACGGCTCATCATGGTTATGATCATATTTATCTGGTGCTGGAACGTCAAGATAGCGACAAAATGGTGATTGTCGATAATCAAAAACCCCAGCCTCATGAACGACTCGCCAGCGGAAAGGGTAAAACACCCACGAAATTCTTTTTGCGCCCGGTATGAAGCAGCAAAACAAAGATCGACCCGATTAGCGCGTCGCGCCTCTCCCGGTGTGGCCGGGGAACCGTCAACGCCAGCGGAAGCACAAGTTGGCAACTGCATTATTTCAGCCGTTGCCGCACGGGAGCCACGCGATATTTGGCGGTGGGTTCTCTACGCATCATTCGATGCTCAGCTTTCAGGGCATCTGCTCTACCTTGCTCGCCAGCAGCGTGCAGGGCGCGCGACCCCGATATATTATCGGGGTCGCGAGAGCGGTTATTTATTTAACATCTTATTATAGACGTAGAAATCCGTGTCGCGTACGAAGCCATTTTTCTCATACAGCGCTTGCGTATTATCCGTTGCGGTACTGAGCATAATAAACGCCGGGTCGGACTCTTTGGCTAATTGCCCGGCGCGGGCGATAAGCGCTTCAGCAACTCCTTGTTTACGGGAAGAAGGATCAACAAAAAAGTCATACAGTAACCAGATACGCTTCATTTCTAATGAGCAAAACAGCGGATACAGCTGCGTCAATCCCACGACTTTGTCAGCCATTTGAGCAAAGAAAATAGTCGATTCATTAAGCTGTAAGCGCTGCAGAATAAAATCACGCGCCTGTTCGCGCTATGTCGCGACATCATAAAATTCGCGATATGCCAGAAACAGGGGCAGGATTTTATCCCCATCCTTGGGTTGCGCCTGATAAATATTCATATTAACCCTCGTGACAAAGATCCATTATGGGATGCTGAATTACGCCACCGTAAATGCCAGCCCGGTGGCAAAACAAAATGCTGGCCATTTCACGCGCCGCGCTCGTTGTCTGTCCGGGGGAGCATGCCGTCAGTGGAAAGACCTGCCGCTTTCGTGGCGCACATTCGCGCTCGCTGGCGTCGGCTAAACGGATGGTGTAGGATTTTTGTTCGCGGCAGAAATGCAACTGAGATCATATTTTTCATATTCTCTGCGAAAAAACGAACCTTTCTTAAGGTTGTTTTAATCTTTCATTTTTCATTGTTTTAAATAAAGCATTTTCAGATAAGAAAGCTATGCAGGGCAGTATTTTTAACTATTTTTATTTTATGGGAATTGTTTTCATTATCATTCCTATTTCTCTGTGTTTTAATCCTTTCCGGCCAGGCTATCGGCGGCCATTTGTCCATCAATACTAAGGATTAGCACATGAATTTTCGCCTGTCGTCTTATTGCTCCGCCGCGCTCGTCGCTGCTTCGGTGTTTCTTGCCCCTCAGGTCCTGGCGGCCGAAAGCGGTGAAGGCATTGTTGTCTATAACGCGCAGCATGAAAATCTGGTCAAGTCGTGGGTGGATGGCTTTACCAAAGAAACCGGTATTAAAGTGACTCTGCGTAACGGCGGCGATAGCGAGCTGGGAAATCAGCTGGTGCAGGAAGGCACGGCTTCACCGGCTGACGTTTTCCTGACGGAAAACTCCCCGTCTATGGTGCTGGTCGACAATGCAAAATTATTCGCGCCGCTGAATGCCGACACCTTAAGCCAGGTCGCGCCGGAATTCCGCCCTGAGCATGGCCGCTGGATCGGCATTGCCGCGCGTAGCACCGTTTTTGTCTATAACCCGGAAAAAATCAGTGAATCTCAGCTGCCGCATTCTCTGATGGATCTGGCGAAACCGGAATGGAAAGGGCGCTGGGCCGCTTCGCCATCGGGTGCTGATTTCCAGGCCATTGTCAGCGCGATGCTGGCGCTGAAGGGCGAGAAAGCCACGCTGGACTGGCTCAAAGCGATGAAAACCAACTTCGTGGCCTATAAAGGCAACAGCACCGTGATGAAGGCTGTCAATGCCGGGCAAATTGATGGCGGGGTGATTTACCACTACTACCGCTTTGTCGATCAGGCCAAAACGGGTGAGAACAGCAAAAACACCAAACTGTACTACTTCAAACATCAGGATCCGGGTGCTTTCGTGAGTATCTCCGGCGGTGGCGTGCTGGCCTCCAGCAAACACAAAGAGCAGGCCCAGGCCTTCATCAAATGGATCACCGGCAAGCAGGGCCAGGAGCAGCTGAGAACCAATAATGCATTTGAATATGCCGTGGGCGTTGATGCCGCCTCTAACCCGAAACTGACGCCGCTGAAAGCGCTGGATGCACCAAAGGTCGAGCCTTCTTCGCTGAACAGCAAAAAAGTTATCGAACTGATGACGCAAGCTGGCCTGCTGTGATCCCTCCGGTGAAGTGAATACCTTATGTCTGGTCTGAGTATTACACTCGGAAAAAAAGTACGACGCCTGCCCGAGCGCAGGCGTCCTGCATTTCCGATGGTTGCATTAGCGGTACTGTTTTCATTATTAGCCCTCCTCCCGCCGGGTTTTGTCGTTGCCGTGGGTATTGATACCGGCTGGGAGACCATTAAGGCGCTGGTGTTCCGTCCGCGCGTCGGGGAGCTGCTCAGCAATACGCTGTGGCTCAGCGCCCTGACCGTACCGGCGTGCATTGCGCTCGGTGTGACGGTCGCGTGGTTGACTGAACGCACGACCCTGGCGGGGCGGCAGGTCTGGTCGGCGCTGGCGGTTGCCCCGCTGGCGATACCGGCGTTTGTTCAGAGCTATGCCTGGGTCAGCGCGGTGCCATCGATGCACGGCCTCTCCTCCGGCGTGTTCCTCTCGGTGCTTGCCTACTATCCCTTTATCTATATGCCAGTAGCGGCGGTGCTTCGCCGCCTGGATCCGACGCTGGAAGACGTTGCTGCCTCGCTGGGTACGCCGCCGTGGCTGGTTTTTTTCCGCGTGGTGTTGCCGCAGCTGAAGCTGGCCATTTGCGGCGGCGCACTGCTGGTGGCGCTGCACCTGCTGGCGGAATACGGCCTGTATGCGATGATCCGTTTCGACACCTTTACGACCGCGATCTATGACCAGTTCCAGTCCACGTTCAGCGGCCCGGCGGCAAATATGCTGGCCGGCGTGCTGGCGCTATGCTGCCTGGCGTTCCTGCTGCTGGAGAGCGTCACCCGGGGCAAAGCGCGCTATGCCCGTATTGGCGCCGGGGCCGCTCGGGAGCAGAAACGCAAACAGATGAACGTGATGGCGACCCTCGCGGCGCAGTCGTTGCTGTGTGCGCTGGTGCTGCTGGCGCTAGGGGTACCGCTGATGGTGCTGTGCCGCTGGCTGTGGTTGGGAGGCCTTGAAAACTGGATGAACGCCGACCTGTGGCTCTCTCTTCGCCAGACGCTCATGCTGGGGGCCAGCGGGGCGCTGCTGACGACCGCCTGCGGCATCCCCATCGCCTGGCTGGGGATTCGCTATCCGCATCGTCTGTTTCGTCTGCTTGAAGGGTGCAATTACATGACCAGTTCGCTGCCGGGTATCGTGACCGCGCTGGCGCTGGTTACGGTGACCATTCACTACGCCCGGCCCATCTATCAGACCGAAGTGACGCTGTTTCTGGCCTACCTGCTGATGTTTATGCCTCGTGCGCTGATCAATCTTCGCGCGGGAATCGCCCAGGCGCCGGTGGAGCTGGAAAACGTCGCGCGGAGTCTGGGAAGAAGCCCGGGGCGGGCGCTGTGGAGCATCACACTGCGTCTCGCCGCGCCGGGGGCGACGGCCGGGGCCGCTCTGGTCTTTCTCGGCGTCAGCAACGAACTGACCGCGACGCTGCTGCTTTCACCGCTGGGAACCCGTACGCTGGCCACCGGCTTTTGGGCATTAACCAGCGAGATAGATTATGTCGCTGCAGCGCCTTACGCGATGCTGATGATCGCGATTTCTCTACCGTTGACCGGTGTGCTCTATCACCAGTCGAAAAAAATTGCAGGTCTGTAAATGCTGGAATTAACCGCTATCTCAAAATCTTTTGCCGATGTGCAGGTGCTGGATAACCTTTTTCTGTCGGTGGCCCCCGGCAGCCGGACGGCCATCGTCGGGCCGTCCGGCTCCGGGAAAACAACGCTGCTGCGTATTCTCGCCGGCTTTGAAACGCCGGATGCCGGGCGCATCGTGATGCAGGGCCGGACGCTGTTTGATGAGGGGGTTTTTATTCCCGCCCATCAGCGCGGCATCGGTTTCGTTCCGCAGGAGGGAGCTTTGTTCCCGCACCTTAACGTCGCCGACAATATTGCCTGGGGCTTAGATTGCTCCCGGCAGGAGAAGCGCCGTCGGGTCGCGGCATTGATGGAGATGGTGTCGCTGGATGGGCAGCTGGCCACGCACTGGCCGCATGAAATTTCCGGCGGCCAGCAGCAGCGCGTGGCCCTCGCCCGGGCACTGGCGCAGCGGCCATCGCTGATGCTGCTGGATGAACCTTTTTCCGCCCTCGATACCGGGCTTCGTGCCACCACGCGAAAGGCGACGGCAGACCTGCTTGCCCAGGCCGGCGTCGCCTCGATTCTGGTGACCCATGACCAGAATGAAGCGCTGTCGTTTGCCAGCCAGGTCGCGGTCATGCGTCAGGGGCGCTTTACCCAGGTGGGCACCCCGTTTGAGGTCTATTCGCGGCCCGCCGATGAAGCCACGGCGCTGTTTCTGGGCGATGCGCTGGTGCTGCCTGCCGAGCTTCATGGCGGGCGGGCGCAGTGCGCGATTGGCGCGCTGCTTACCGATAATGACGACGCGACGGGGCAGGGGCGGGTGATGCTGCGTCCGGAACAGCTGATGATTACGCCTTGCCAGAATGAGGAGAGTGCCGTCACCATCCTCGACGTTGATTTTTCCGGCCATCTGTCGACCTTAACGCTGGCGATCGCCCAGCAGACGCTGACCCTGAAAACCGTTAGCCGGGCGGACTGGGTACCGGGCCGCCGGGTACATATTGAGGTCAGCGGGAAAGGGCGGGTATTTATTCCTTAATAAATAAAGATCGCGCCAGGCTATTTCTGGCGTCATTTATTCTACCGGCGACCGTGACGTGGATGAATAATATCGACACGCACGGTTTGGCGGCTAAAAATGCTGCGTCCGGATCTCTGTCCGCTATCCACGCCGCATTTCCGCGCCCGTCATGCCGGCGTACAGGCAACCGTTAACCCTTGAGTTAACTGAATGAATCGATTAATGTGAGTCGTCCTTCATCCTTTGCACGTGCCGTGGGCCCTCTGAATAACTAAAAATACGAATAAGATAACACGCACTTCCTCTTTGCTATCGGTGAAGCGTAACGGCGTGCGCGGTAATGCAAAATAATAGAATAATGATTGTGCTGGAGTTCATATGTGGACTGTGATTGGCATTTTTTTCGTTCTGGTTGTTATCGGCAATTTAATAAAGAAAAAAGAAACGCCCCCTACTAAAACAGGTAGTCGGGTAGCCGAACCGTTGGTTGACGTTGAAAAACGGAAAGCCTGTACCCGGCAGGTTGATCCGCTCAAGCCGCTGACGAAGCCGCGAATGCTTTTGGGTGACATACCGACGGATGACAAAGCGCCGCGCCCGTTAATGGTCGATGTAAATAATACTGCGCCCGGTATTACGATGGCGGAAGCGCTGAATCTTATTATGTATATCGACGGCTTTAAAGAATATATGTTAACGCGCTATGCAATTACGGGGTTAACTCACCTGGCACCGGCTTATATGTCCGATGTCCACGATGATTTCATGCGCTTAATTGCGAATAAACCCTTCTATGCGATTCAGCAATTTAACTGGGCACGAGTCATTGATTTTTCCTCCACCCGGCGGCGAAATATTTCGTCGCTGTATCACTTTAGTCATTTGTCAAATCTGAGAAGCATATTTAAATCTGGGATTATTAGCCGCCAAAGACTCGAAGAGGGCGGGCACAGTTTTCACTATAATGACGAACTGCGGCTGGAAGGGGTGCGAGATGCTATTTCCCTCTCGTTAGGTGAGGTGAATAAAAAAATGCTCTACAAATATTCCAACGGGCTGCGCGATCGCGACTGGGTAATCCTCAAAATAAAAAAAGAGTTGATTAGCGGACCCACCCAACCATCATTCGATCATCGGGCTTTGCTCAAGCGGGCCATTTTTTGCCACCGCAACGCGGCGTCTTCGTCCGTCAGAGCTATCAGCGTGGAGCAGCGGCAAAAACATCAGGCTTTCCAGGCGATGTTTTGCGGTGATAATCATGAAGATTCCGGCGATCGTCCGTATGATATCCAGGCCGAAATTTTATATTCTGGCGAGATTCCCGCCTGGTTTATTAGTGACGTTGTTTTTTATTCCGCGGATAAGATCCCGCCGTGGTTACGCGACTATGCGGTGAACATCGTGGTTGATCCTTCACATTTTTCTTTCAGGTGAGTTTATGGCCGTTCGTCCCGTCTTTATCCCGACCCGAGAAGGGGAGGCGCTGGTGGACATCGTTAACGTGGATTTCAGCTGGTCACCGGGTCTGGCGGTCAGTCAGAAACAAAAGTCGATTGCCGCGCTGCATGACGGTTACGCGCAGATGTCGCCGGGAGCAAAGATTCTTGAAGTATCCAGTAAATCTCCGGATGCACTGGGCGTTCAGCTCAGCGCCTTTAACATGGGCGTCGGTAGCCTCGGCGGACAATTTATCAGCGTAGAATCGCTGTTCCAGTCTTCGAAAGTGTTTACCGATAGCGGAACGTTACGCGGGCCCTTTCGCGAGCTGATGCGCAAGGCGCCAAAAGAGGCCAGGCGCGCAGAACTGCTCAAAACGTCGGGTCGCTTAGCCCACTTTTCCTTTCAGCCCACTGAGGCGCGTGAACCGGTTATCTGGCCGCTGGAGCCGAAAACCGCCTTCTATGACTGGCTGTATCTCAATGCGCTGTACCACTCGCCTTGTAAAGAACAGGTGCTGAACTATTCGGCCTTTACCGACATCGAGTTTAATCCCATGAAATCGGTCAACTGCCAGGCCTACTCCGTGGCGCTGTGGTGTGCGCTACGCCAGCGGCAATTGTTAACAGCGGCAATTCCCCCGCGAGATGCGTTCATCGCACTGATCGAACGCTTCACCATTCACAACACCAGCGATGGCGATCTCCGCAATATGTCTCTTTTCTAAGTAATCAGGAGCGATGATGGCAAGTCAACTACCCAATGGCGATATCCCTGTGCCGACCGCTTCTGCGGCAGAGACCTTTGACGATATACCGCAGGCGCGTAAGCAGGCGATTCGCGAAGCGGTGATGGGCGACTATTACGCCCGCCTCCAGGCGGTGAAAAAAGCGGTGGATGCGATGACCATTACCCAGCGCGAAATGTTTCACCGTAGCCTGACGGAGACGCTGGCATTGCTGTCGGTCGGGGAGACGAAAAAATGAACGAGAACAAAATCCTGGCCGCCGTTGCCGAATCCCTTAATAAAACCCACGACGCCATCAACCAGGCCAATAATGCGCTCGGAACGCTGGCACGCGAGTATTTGTATCGCTCAATGCTGGAAAGCGCCCTCTCCGGAGAGCTGATTGCTATGGAAGCCGCATTGAAATCGGTGCAGGAGCGTATCCAGCGTCAGGAAAAACAGGAGGCGATGCTGGCGGGAATGGATCCCCAAAATCGGCAGACGTTTAACGCGCTGTATGAAGAAAACAGGGCCAGATACGCCCGGCTGCTGAATGAAAAACGTCCCGGAAAGTAAGCCGCCATGGTCGCATTCAGGCGGTGAAAAAAAGCCAGCCAGGAGCTGGCTGGCGAAGACTCGGATACAACTCCATATTATGATTGGTGTTTCGGGGGTTCCTGAACACCTGTCTGGAAACGGCGGCACAGGCTGCAATACCCAGAAAGCTGGTCAGCTATCGTTGGAGCCCGGGGTTATTCTCCGGCCAGCAGCTTTTTGCAGCGGTAGATAAACGCGCTGGAACGCCGCGTTAACCCTTCAATCTCCCTCGGCTTCATGCCGTTACGCAGATGCGTCATAATCCATTCCCGATCGGCGTCGATATGGGATCGGCAGTGATATTTCGCTGCCTCTTTCTCTACTTTTTGCTGCGTCAGCAGCGCGGCGATCTCCTGTTGTTTGTGGCGGGCTATCGGCGTCAGTTCGCTGTCGCCGTGTCGCGCGATTTCGTTCCACAGCGCTAAGGCACGCCGCAATAATCCCCGCTCCTGTAGACTTTGCGCCTGAACCTGTTTCTCTTGCAGTGTCGTTACCATGATATCAGCGCGGCCCGTTTCGCTGTGGAGTTATTTGTCATACAAATATGGCGGTGATTGATTCAGAAAGGAAATGAATAATTTTTATCTTAATTATGAATGAATGGCATGATTTTATATGTCGCTGATTTAAATGAATTTTATTTTACCGGCGGGAGAGGGGCAGGCCCGGCGTCTGAGATCCTGTGGTGCGCTATCATCAGACCCCGGAGAGGGCAAAAATTACAAATCAATGACTAAGTTTGCCGAGCGGCTGCGCGAGCAGCACAGGGCTATCTGCTGCGCGGCGGCAGATTTCTCGGCCTCTGACTGTACCGTATCACGATGATCGGCCTCACCGGCCATCAGCGGCGTCAGGCAGGCGCCGCACATCCCCATTTCGCAGGAGAGCGGCACGGCGACGCCATGTTCCTGAAGCACCTGGGCAATGGTCTTATCGCCCGGAACCGGCCACGTCTCGCCCGACGACGCCAGGGTGACGGTAAACGTATCCTGATCATCGCTCGTCGCGGCGGCCTTCAGCGGCTGGAAGGCTTCGCTGTGAACCTGCGCCTCGGGCCAGTTTTTCTCCGCCGCAATTCGCCGGGCGGTATCCATAAAACCCGACGGGCCGCAGAGATACAGATGGTGGTCGGCGCGCGCATCGCCCAGCGTATCAGCCAACGACGAGCGCGGACTTTGCCCTTCATCTGAACAATGGACCACGCAGGTGCCATGGCTGATGATTTTTGCCATTTCGCCGACAAAGGCCGCATTTTCCCGACGCTTAACGTAGTAGTGCAGCTCAAACGGCGTGCCCGCCGCGTCGAGATGCAGGGCCATGGTATACAGCGGCGTGATGCCAATGCCGGCGGCCAGCAGCGTAACCTGTCGCGCAGGCTGCAGCGCAAACAGATTGCGCGGCGGAGAGATAAGCAGCGTCTGGCCCGGGCGCAGCGTCTCATGAATATAGCGTGACCCGCCGCGGGAGGCGCCCTCCCGACTCACGCAGATCAGGTAAGCGTCGGCGCCCGCTTCGGCGTGGCGGCCGGTAAGCGAATACTGGCGAATTATCCCGCAGGGCAGGTGAACGTCAATATGTGCCCCCGGCAGCCAGCCGGGAAGCGGTCTACCGTCCGGTGCTAACAATTTGATGGCGAGGCTTTTGTCCCCCTCGCGCCACAGGCCATCGACAACGACCTTCAGTACATCACTCATCACTCTTCTCCCTTTACACCAGGAAAAACTCACCAAAACCCATTTTCTTCAGGCTACGACGATAGGCGATTGAACTGCGATCGGCGGGAATGTGCGCCTCAAGCGTTAAGTCCAGCGGCAGCCGTTCCGGACGTTGAGTCTCCACCATCAGACGGTCCTCTTCGAACACGCGCAGGTTGAACGCATGTACCTCTTCCACCGGCACATGCAGGTCAAAATTGCGCGCAATGGGGGCAAACATTCGGGTCACCCGCGATGATACCGGTGAGGCGGCATTCATGATCACCAGTCGGGCCTCGCCAGGGAAATGGATGGTCAGGGTTGCCGTAAAGGGCAGGTGCAACTCAAAATGACGCAGCCACTGGAAGCCGTCCGGGGCCCGAAATTCAGAACTGGCCGGGTAATTGCCGACCGAACTCCAGTAATCGGCTGTGAAGCCAAAGGGGGTTTCCTGCGGGGTATAGTCGGGAACCACTTGATTATCGGGATCCGCGAAGGTCTCGGTATGGATCCAGGCGAAGTGGGCAACATCGAGAAATCCCTCGACCTGGCGACCGGCAAAGCCGTTGACTTCAAAGGCCGGGCAGTTGATCTGCTGGAAGCCCTCATCGTCCCAGTGGGGAAGGGTGGGCAACGGCATCGGGTTTTCCGCATCGAAAGCCAGGCAGGTCCAGATGAGCCCGTAGCGCTCCTCGACCGCGTAGCAGGTGAGATTAAGTTTCGCCGGTACCGGCCGATCGGGGCTTGAGGGAATGCGGTTGCAGAGGCCATCTTCCCCGAAGCGCAGGCCGTGATAGGGACAAACGATCCCCTCTTCATCATGGAAGCCCAGCGTCAGCGGCACGCCGCGGTGCGGGCAGACGTCGCGCGCGACCACGACCTGGCCCTTAATGCGATAGATAACCAGCTGTTCATCCAGCAGCACCGCTTTCACCGGCGCGGCGCCAATATCTTCGGCACGGGCGACCGGATGCCAGCAGCGGGCCAGGCGTAGCCAGTCTTCAGGATCGAAAGTGCAATGGGCGGGGGGCGTTGGCGCGGCTCTGTTCATGATTTTCCTTCCTGCTCACAGAATACATTTGTTTAATTGTTGTGAGTTTATTGTTGTCATATTAGGGTGTTGACATCCATCAGCATTAATTCACTAACCCGTTGCAAAAAAGAGGACAGGGTAGACATGAGTCCGTTTTCGCGTTTTGCGCTCTATTTTGCTGAAGTCGCCCGCAGCGGCAGCCTGCGTCGGGCCGCTGAAAAGCTGCATATTTCGGCTTCGGCGATCAATCGCCAGATCCTGCAGGCCGAAGAGGCATTTGGTACGCCGCTGTTTGAACGTCTGCCGGAAGGGCTGCGAATGACGACCGCCGGCGAGCTGCTGTATGACAATCTGTTGCGCTGGCAAAAAGAGTTTCGCCTGACCCGGCAAAAGTTTGATGAGCTGCAGGGGCTGAAGCGTGGAACGGTCAGCGTGGGGATGGTGCAGGCGCTGGCGGAGGGAAGCTTTGCCGCGGCGCTGGCCGATATTATCGGCACCTGGGACTGGCTGGAACTGGTTTTGCAGGTGGCCGACAGCCATACGGTCAGCGAAAAAGTTCGTCAGGCCGATCTCGATTTCGGCCTGATTCTTGATCCGGAAGGCCAGGTGGGGCTGAGCGTACTGGCGTTTGTGGAACTGGAAATGGGCGTTGTCATGCGCCCGGATAACCCCCTGGCGGATGCGGCCGCGCTCTCCCTGGGGGAGCTCAGCCAGCAGCGCCATATTGTCCCTGGCGCTCCGTTGATTGTGCACGAACGCGTCGGCTTGCTCTATCGCCATTATGATTTTAGCCCGGCCAACAGCATCAGCTGTAACGATATCCGGCTGATTAAATCGCTGGTGCTGAAAGGCAGCGGCGTGACCGTTCTGAGCCTGCTGGATGTTCTGGATGAGGTGAAAAGCGGCCAGCTGGCGTTTGTTCCGCTGCGCAATAAGCTGCTGCGGCCGCTGACGCTGGCGCTGTGTACGGCGCCATCGCGCCAGCTGTCTCGCCCGGCGCAAATGGCGATTCAAAAATTGACGGCGGTGATGGAGGAGATGCAAACCGTCGGCGGAGGTTAGCCCAGCGGGCCGCCCTGGATGGTTTCGCACAGGCCATTGATAATTCGCTCCCCGGTCTCCTCTTTGAGCTCCTGATACCACGCCTGGGTCAGGGCCATATCTTTCCCGTGCGTGATGTCGCAGCGCTTGCGCGCCTTGAGTATCAGGTCGCGTACGCGCGCGCAGCGCAGCGCTTCGTACTGCCGCAGCGCGGAAACAATCTCACGATTTTCCAGGAAAATATTGCCCAGCACCACCGCATCCTCCATCGCCGCGCAGCCGCCCTGTCCGATGTCCGGGGTCGTGCTGTGACCGGCATCGCCGAGCAGCGCGACCTTGCCGCGAACCAGGGTATCCAGGGGTTCAATGTCATGGATTTCAACACGGTTGGTTGTCTGCGGATCCAGGGCGGCAATCAGTTTTTGCACCGCTGGCGCCCAGCCGCTGAAGTAGCGGCTGAGATCGTCGCGCAGGGTGCGCCGATCTTCGGCCAGACCGGCAGGCAGCGGAACATCAAAGAAGAAATAGAAACGGCCATGCGCCACCGGCATCAGCGAGACACGTTTGCCTTCGCCGACAAAGGTGGTCCACTGATCCGCCGGCGCAATGCTCTCATCGATATCCACCAGTCCGTTCCAGTTGACGTAACCCGCATAGCGGCGTTCGGGCTGATGGCCAAGTACATAGGGGCGCAGCGCCGAGTGGCTACCGTCGGCGGCGATCAGAAAATCACCGTGGGCCGTGCTCCCGTCGCTAAACCAGACGGTGACACCGTCAGCGTTTTCTTCCGCGCGAGTCACCCGTTTACCAAACTGCACCGCCTCGCGTCCCCAAAAATCGAGCATCTCTCTTTGCAGTTCGCTGCGTGACACCGGGCAGGGGCGGCCACCGGTGCGTTCAACCAGCGGAGCGAGGCTAAAGCGGGTCAGGGTTTCTCCGCCCTGATACTCTTTATAGGCTAAAAAGTGCATCGGGCCGCCGTAGGTTTCGATGATCTCGCCCATGCCGAGGTTGTTCATGCACTTCACGCCGTTTGGCCAGATGGAGATCGCCGCGCCGACCGGCTTTATCTCTTTCACCGCCTCAAACACCTCGCAGGTAATTCCCGCATTCTTCAGGGCTACCGCCGCGCTCAGGCCGCCGATACCGGCACCAATCACTAATGCTTTCATGCTGTTCTCCTTATATTGCGTCATCAGGGAGGTGAGCAATTTGCGTACCAGCTTGCGCAAAGCACTAAAATCGGCCTTGTGGCGACAATACGGCGAGGTTTTGCACTTATCTGGTGCGTCAGAGGGTGGCAATTGCCATTTTCTGAACTAAAAATTTCTTAATGATAATGATGGAATCGAAAGTTTCATCAACGGCGCACGACAGATGAGCGGGCAGGTAACAGCGATATCGAGTAATTATCATTAATAAACAACTAGTTATTGATCTTCGCTATTGACGGGCGGCCCGCGGCGCCACTCTGGCCTGCTTTGTGCACTGTGCAGACAACGTTGAGGTGAAACGGGGGAATGGAGATGTTGCAAAACAACAACAGCGGTCAGTTGACGGCCTGGGCAATGGACAATGGCGCGGGGCCCTGTCCGCGTGGCCAACGACGGGCGACGCCCCTGCATGGGTTGTTATCACGCGGACAACGCGCGGCGGCGGCAAGGAGGGACAATGATCCCGCTTACTGACTTTAACCAACTGCCAGCCGACGAGGCCGCGCATCTGCTGGAGCCGTGCGTGGCGATTGACGCCTGGGTGACGGCGCTGGTGCAGGCCCGGCCATACCCGAACCTGGCGACGCTGCACGCCGTGGCGCAGCAGAAGTCGCTGGCGTGGGGCGAACCGGAGCTGGATCTGGCGCTAAGCGCGCATCCGCGCATTGGCGAAAAACCCGCCGCCCGGCACGGACATGCCGCGCTGTCGCGACAGGAACAGGCGGCGGTCAACGATCGGGATGCGTCGCTCATCCAGGCGTTAACGGAGGGCAACGCCCGCTATGAAGCGCGCTTTGGCCGGGTGTTCCTGATTCGTGCCAAAGGTCGCAGCGGGGAGGAGATACTGCAGGCGCTGACGCAACGGCTGACCCACAACGCGGCGCAAGAGGTTGCGTGCGCGCTGGCGCAGCTACGTGAAATTACGTTATTACGACTAACGGGAGTCATTGGCGAATGAATACGTTGAGTACCCATATTCTGGATATTTCCACCGGCAAGCCTGCACAGGGGGTGGTGGTCAACCTGCTGCGGGGAGGGCAATCTATCGCCAGCGGCATCACGGATGCGAATGGTCGCATCGCGTCGCTGGCGCCGGGCAAGCTGGTCGCCGGCCGCTATCGGCTGGTGGCGGATATTGGCGACTGGTTCACCCGCGGCGGTCTTGAGACGCTGTATCTGTGCGCGCAGATTGATTTTGCGATTGCCGAAGAGGCGGATGAGCATTTCCATCTGCCGTTCTTGATTGCCCCCGGCGGCTGGTCAACCTATCGCGGGAGCTGAGCGTGCCAACGCCCGGCAGCGAGCCGGGCTTACTTATTCCGCCTCTGTGTGCCAGACGCACTCGCCATTGACCCAGGTCTGGTGAATATTGCGTTCGTCGCCCAGCGTCATCAGGACAAACAGCTGTTCGTAAATATCCTGACAGCGGGAGAGGCGCAGCCGCTGCAACGGCGTCACCCCAGGGGTGATGGCGACAAAGTCGGCCTCTTTTCCCGGCTGGAAGTTGCCAATCTTCTCATCGAGAGACAGCGCCCGGGCTCCTCCCAGCGTGGCATGGTAAAAGGCTTCACTGGCGCGTAGACGATAGCTTTGCAACTGCGCCACTTTATAGGCTTCGCCCAGAGTGCGTAGCATACTGAAAGTCGTCCCCGCGCCGACGTCGCTGCCGATGCCGATACGCACCTTCTGCTGCCAACTGGTGGGCAAGCGGAACAGACCGCTGCCGAGAAACAGATTTGAGGTCGGGCAGAAGGCGAGCGCCGAGCCGGTCTCGTGCAAGCATCGCCACTCCGCATCGGCGAGGTGAACTCCGTGGGCAAATACGCTGCGTTGGCCGGTTAAGCGATAGTGGTGATACACATCAAGATAGTGCTCATGCTCCGGCCACAGGCTTTTTACCCACGCTATCTCATTGAGATTTTCGCTCAGGTGGGTATGCAGCCAGGTATCCGGGAACTCTTCCCGCAGGCGTTGAACCGCGGTCAGCAGCTCCGGCGTCGACGTGGGGGCAAAACGCGGCGTGATGGCGTAGCCGAGGCGGCCCCGATGGTGCCAGCGCTGAATGAGCTCGCGGGTTTGCCGGTAGCTCTGCTCCGCCGTTTCACTCAGATAGTCCGGGGTGTGGCGGTCCATCATCACTTTACCGGCCAGCAGGCGCATATTCAGCCGCAGGGCTTCGCTGAACAGCGCATCGACGGATTCGGGATGCAGGGTACAAAACACCAGCGCGGTGGTGGTGCCGTGGCTCAGCAGCTGGTTGATAAAGAACTGCGCGATCTCTGCGGCATACTCTTCATCACAAAACTGACTCTCCACCGGAAATGTGTAGGTGGTCAGCCACTCCAGCAGCTGCTCGCCGAAGGCGCCAATCATCTCAGTTTGCGGATAATGCACGTGCGCATCGACAAAACCGGGGAGTAACAGCTGTCCGCGCAAATCGAGATAGCCTGTTTGCGGATGCAGGTACTGTTCGCCCTCCTGCCACGGTAGCAGCGCCTGAATTTTTCCCTGCTGGATAAACAGCACGCCATCATCAAGGTAGCGCGCATGGCGAGCGATATCGTCGGCGCTGTCGGCGATGTGGGCGATATCGAAAAAGGCGCCGCGAACGGCGGTGTGGTACTCAATCATCAGGACAACCTTCTTTGTTCCAGATAGGGGCAAGGGTATTGAGCAAAAATAATGCCAGTTTGTCGGAAGGGAGATGCCGCGGCGCGGTGCCGCGGCAAAGAGGGGCGTTACTCTTTCTGGGCAAGCGGGCGGGAGGTAAAGCGCGATGCGGCGGGGGCGCGATCGTCGCGGGCGATCCAACGATAGGCCGCGCCGCTCAGGAAGACGCCGATAAACCAGCTAAAGTTCGCCACTTCATGCAGGGCCGGAATAAAGCTAATCACCAGCCCGAAAGCCACCGACGGGATCAACGCCGCGATGGCTTTCGGGTTAAAGCCGTTGCGATACCAGTACTGGCCCTGCGGCGTGGCATCAAACAAGTCGTCAACGGACACCTGGCCGCGCTTAATCAGGTAGAAGTCGACAATCAGAATACCAAACAGCGGGCCGATAAAGGCACCCAGAACATCCAGCGTATAGTGGATCAGCTCCGGTGAGTTAAACAGGTTCCACGGCGTGAGCAGAATGGAGCCGACCGCGGCGATCATGCCGCCGGTACGGAAGCTGATTTTCTGCGGTGAGCAGTTGGAGAAATCAAATGCCGGTGAGACAAAGTTGGCGACGATATTGATCCCGATGGTGGCCGTGATCATCGTCAGCAGACCAATGGCGACCGCCAGATCGTTCCCCACGCGGCTGACGGTTTCAATCGGGTCGGTGATCATCCGGCCGAACAGCGACTGGGTGCCGGAGACAATCACCACGGTAACGATCGAAAACAGCAGGAAGTTAAACGGCAGACCCCAGCGATTGCCGCGCCGGATTTCGCCCATGCTTTTGCCGTAGCGCGAGAAGTCGCCGAAGTTCAGCAGCGGGCCAGAGAAGTAGGAGACCACCAGCGCGGTGGCGGTGATCATCTGCCAGGTCTGCTCGCCGGCGGTCAGCGATTTGCTGGCCAGGGTAAAGGAAATACCGTCAAAGCCGGTTTTGTATACGATCCAGCCCGCCAGTGCCAGCATCACCACGTAGACCGCCGGTCCGGCAATATCAATAAAGCGCTTAATGGCGCTCATTCCGTGCCAGAAGACCATCGCCTGCAGCAGCCACATGGTGGCGAAACAGAGCCATCCGAGGTGCGACAGACCCAGGAAAGTGGCTTCGGTTAATGTCGCCAGCGAAGGCCAGAACTTGAGCAGCACCAGCATCAGCGCGTTGGCCGCCAGATAGGTCTGGATGCCGTACCAGGCGAAGGCGATAAGCCCGCGGATCACCGCCGGGATATTGGCGCCAAAGACGCCAAACGCCTGACGACAGATGACCGCATAGGGCACGCCCGCCATCTGGCTCGGCTTCGCCACCAGGTTGGCGCACAGCTGGACGATACAAATTCCTACCAGCAGGCAGAGAAGCACCTGCCAGCTGGCCAGCCCGAGCGTGAAGAAGCTCGCCGCCACCACGTAGCCTCCCATGCTATGGACGTCGGACATCCAGAAAGAAAAGATGTTGTACCAGCTCCAGTTCTGGTCGCGCGTCGGCGCCAGATCCTCATTACACAGCCGTGGGCTGTAGCCGACGGTGGAGTCAGCGGCCTTAACCTGATGGGTATGTTGTCTGTTTGGCATGAAACCTGCTCCTCTGAATGAAAACCCTTTTACGTTACTGGTTGAGGCTGTTGCAGGATTCAGGCCAGAATCGTTAATCTTGTATACAAGAAATTTATTTTATGTATACGATTGGCTATCGAAAAGTAAAATCCGGAGTGGGTGAATGCGTAATGAAAACCGTCAGCAGGCCGCGCCAGCGCTGCATGACAAGGATGAATCCATCTATCAGGCCCTGCTGACCGCCATCGTGGAGCATCAGCTGCCGCCGGGCAGCAAGTTGCCGGAGGAGGCGCTGGCCGAGGTCTTCGGCGTGAGCCGGACCGGGATCCGCAAGGTGCTGCAACGACTCAATGCTGTGCAAATGGTGACATTAACGCCCAAACGTGGTGCACAGGTGGCCAGCCCAACGGTGGAAGAGGCGCGGGAGATCTTCCGCACCCGCGCGCTGCTGGAGGTGGCGAACCTGCCCGAGGTGATCGCCCGCTGCCAGCCGCCGCACCTGGCGGCGCTGGAGGCGATTATCCGCCAGGAGCAGCAGGCGCATGAAGCTTACGATGGCCCGGCGGCGATTCGCTTTTCCGCCGAATTTCATATTCAGCTGCAGGCCATTTCCGGCAATCAGGTCCTCACCGAAATGGTGACCCGCCTGAGTCAGCGCTCTTCATTAGTGATTGCGGCATGGGGAGCGCCGTGGCGTCAGGGCTGCCGCTGCGACGATCACGAGCAGCTTGTCCAGCTGCTGCGGCAAAAAGCGCTGCCGCCCCTGAGCGCGGCGTTAACGCACCATTTTGAACATATCGTTGCCAGCCTCTGCTTTGAGCGGGCTGGTGAATGCCTGCCTGATTTTGCCCGGCTGTTTGCCGGCGACAAGGAGTCCTGATGGCCGCTATTTGTATACAAGTGATTAATCCCAACACCAACCCCGGGATGACCGACACCATCGCCACCGCCGCCCGCATGGCGGCGACGCCGGGGACCGAGATTATGGCGGTCTCGGCACGGGAAGGGGTGCCGTCCATCGAAGGCCATTTTGATGAGGCCATTGCCGCCGTCGGCGTGCTGGAGCAGATTCAGGCCGGCCGCCAGCAGGGCGTTTCGGGCCACGTGATCGCCTGTTTCGGCGATCCGGGATTGCTGGCGGCCCGCGAGCTGGCGCAGGGGCCGGTGATCGGCATTGCCGAAGCGGCGATGCATCTGGCCACGCTGGTCGCCACGCGCTTTTCCATTGTTACCACGCTGCCGCGTACGCTGATTATCGCCCGTCATCTGCTGCACCAATATGGCTTCTACGACCGTTGTTCCGGTCTGCACGCCATTGATCTGCCGGTGCTGGCGCTGGAAGACGGCAGCGGCGTGGCGCAGGAGAAGGTGCGCGCGCGCTGTATCCAGGCATTAAAAGAGGATGGCTGCGGCGCCATCGTGCTGGGCTGCGGCGGAATGGCCACCCTGGCCCAGGAGCTGACCCGCGAACTGCAGGTGCCGGTCATTGATGGCGTCAGCGCGGCGGTGAAGATGGTGGAGTCGCTGGTGGCGCTGGGTCTGTCGACCAGCAAACGCGGGGACTTAGCGTTCCCGGAAGCCAAAACCCTGAGCGGTAAATTTCAGGTATTCAATACATTTTCAATTTAAGGGGTGGGAGATGACGTCAGCAGCACAGAATTACCCTCGCGACCTGCGAGGATACGCCGGTCAACCGCCGCACGCGCAGTGGCCGAACCAGGCGCGCATTGCCGTGCAGTTTGTCCTCAATTATGAAGAGGGGGCGGAAAACCATGTTCTGCATGGCGACGCCGGTTCCGAGCAGTTTCTCTCCGATATAATCGGCGCCGCCAGCTACCCGGACAGGCACATGTCGATGGACTCGCTGTATGAGTACGGCAGCCGCGCCGGGTTCTGGCGCATCCATCAGGAGTTCAGCCGACGCGGGTTGCCGCTGACGGTGTTCGGGGTGGCGATGGCCCTCGCGCGTCACCCCGATATCGTCGCGGCGATCAAAGCCGCCGACTACGACGTGGTTAGCCACGGCTGGCGTTGGATCCACTATCAGCATATGGATAGCGACATGGAGCGCGAGCATTTGCATAAGGCAGTGCACGTCTTAACCGACCTGTTCGGCAAGCCGCCAACCGGCTGGTACACCGGGCGGGATAGCCCCAACACGCGACGGCTGGTGGTGGAACACGGCGGTTTCGATTACGACAGCGACTACTATGGCGATGATTTACCTTTCTGGACCGAGGTGCAGTGCGGCGACGGTTCGCGCAAGCCGCATCTGATTGTCCCCTATACCCTCGACGCCAACGACATGCGTTTTGCCACCGCGCAGGGCTTCAACACCGCCGAGCAGTTTTATACTTACCTCAAAGACAGTTTTGATGTGCTGTATGAAGAGGGGGAAGAAGCGCCGAAGATGATGTCTATCGGCATGCACTGTCGCCTGCTTGGCCGGCCGGGGCGCTTCCGCGCCCTGCAGCGTTTCCTCGATTATGTCCAGCAGCACGAGAGGGTCTGGGTCTGTACGCGCCAGCAGATCGCCACCCACTGGCGCGAAGTCCATCCGTTCCGGGAATAGTGGCCGTTCCCGGGTAGCCCGGCTCAGCGCCGGGTTAGCTCATCAGGCTGACCTGCGCGGCAACAATCCGCCAGCCAAACGGAAAACGGACCCAGGTTTGCTGCTGGCGGCCGATCCGCTCGCTGCCGGCGCGGGTAAACTCGGTGCTGCACACCGCGTAATCCTCGCCGAAGGTGACGATCTCGGTGTGGCGTAATTCGCGCTGCAATCCCGCTGCCGGACGGGCGGCGCGAAAGGCGCGAATTTCATCGATACCGTAGAGGTTCTCGCCGGCTCCCAGGCGCACCGTCCGTTTATCGTGCCAGAAGAGCTCATCCAGCACCGCAATGTTGTTGCTGACCAGCGCCTCTTCGTAGCGGTAAAAGGCGGCGGTTACCTCGGCCAGAACGCGCGGCCGGTTAATATTATCCTGATTGATCATCATGCTCTCTCCGCAGGGCGGGCCTCGGTGATGCCCGCGTGTTCCAGAGCGCGCGCAGCGCGCAGACAGGCCTGTTCATTAAACGGCGCGGCAATCAGCTGCACGCCAATGGGTCGGTTGGATGCCGTGCGCAGCGGGACCGTGACCACCGGCAGGCCGAGGAACGAGATGGGCTGGGTGAGTATGCCCATACTGGCGCGAACGGGCAGTATCTCGCCGTTGATCGTCATCGTCTGTTGGCCGATAAGGGTGGCGCTGCACGGTGTCGCCGGGGCGATGAGTACATCGACGTGGTGAAACAGCGATTTTATCGCCTGCCGGGCATGGCGGCGAAAACGCTGCGCCTGAAGATACCAGGCCGCAGGAATCATCGCCCCGGCCAGCAGACGCTCGCGCGAGTTCGGTTCAAAGCGTGCCGGCTCACGCCGCAGCGCCGGCAGATAGTGATTGCCCCCTTCGGAGGCGCTGATGATAAACGCCGCCGAACGCGCCAGTTCGGCCTCGGGGAACAGATGCTCTTCCCGGGCGTCGAGGGCCTGCGCGACGCGGGCCACCGCGGCACGGGCGTCGCTATCGCACCAGTCGCTGAAATAGCCGCCAAGCACTCCGCAGCGCAGACCCTCCGCCGCGCGTTCCAGCCGCTGGCGAGTGGGGGCAACGGCTTCGTCCGCCTGGGCATCATCGTCGGGGTCGTGCCCCTGTAAGGCATCGTAGACCGCCGCCAGATCGTCGACGCAGCGGGCAAACGGGCCAATGTGATCGAGGCTGGCGACGAACGGATGGCTGCCCGCACGCGACAGGCGGCCAAACGTCGGCTTCAGGCCAAAAATACCGCACAGGGAGGCCGGGACGCGGATTGAGCCGTTGGTATCGCTTCCCAGAGAGAAGTGAACCAGCCCGGCGGCAACCGCCGCCGCCGAACCGCCGGAAGAGCCGCCGGCGATGCGCTGCGGATCGTGCGGATTATGGGTGGCGCCATAGTGGCTGTTTTCGGTGGTGAACCCATAGGCGTAGGCATCCATATTGACCATTCCGCTAAGCAGACCGCCTGCCGCGCAGATCTGCCGTACCGCCCAACCGTCGTTGACGGCAGGCGGGCGGTCGCTGAACAGCTGTGCGCCGGCGAGTGTGGTCTCCCCGGCAACGTCGAACAGATTTTTTACCGCGTAGGGAACCCCCGCCAGCGCCGGTAACGGCTGGCGGGTTCGACGCAGCGCATCAATCTGGTCGGCTTCGGCGAGCATCCGGCGTTCGGTGATCTGCGTCCAGGCATTAATTCGCCGGTTAACCTGCGCCATATCGTCGAGAGTACGGCGGGCAATCTCTCTGGCGCTCAGCTCACCGTCAGCCAGCGCGCGCTGAATATCAGCAATCGTCATCTCAGTCAGGGTCATGCTTTGTACACTCCGGCAATCTCCAGGCGTTCATCGAGCGGAAAGGCCATCAGCGGCTCAGCCATGGCGGCAATGCGGGAGAACTGTAGCTGAAGCTCAGCGCGGCGGGTGTGGTCCAGCTCCAGTGCCAGCAGGTGTTCCATTTGCGCCAGATAAGCGCGCCAGTCGTTTACGCTATGGGTCATGTTCGTCTCCTAATAACCGGCGGCGGCGCCGTTGCTGCGCGGATCGGACGCCCCTTCAAACAGGCCGTTGGGATGACGGACGATGGCGCCGGCGTGCCCCATGGCTTCGCTATAATCGGCCAGCACCTCCACGTCATGACCCAGCGCCCGCAGACGGGCGATGCTCTCCGGCGCGAAGCGGCCTTCCAGCTTCAGAGAATCTGAGGTTTGTCCCCAGGTTCGGCCCAGCAGCCAGCGCGGGCGCGAAATACTCTCCTGCAGCGGGATGCCCTGCAGGATGTAGCGGGTGAAAATGGCCGCCTGAGTTTGCGGTTGGCCATCCCCGCCCATCGAACCGTATACCATGACCCGGCCGTCGTTGAGGCGCGCGGCGGCGGGGTTGAGGGTATGAAACGGCTGTTTGCCTGGCGCCAGCGCCAGCAGATGTGCGGGGTCGAGACTGAACGAGGCGCCGCGGTTTTGCCAGACGATCCCGCTATCCGGCAGTACGACGCCGCTGCCAAACTCATGATAAAGACTTTGAATAAAGGAGACCGCCAGCCCGCTGCTGTCCATCACCCCCATCCAGACGGTGTCGCCGGGGCCTTTTCCCGCCCCCCAGGGGGCGGCCTGCCGATCGTCGATGTTATCGGCCAACTGCTGGAGCGCCTGCGGGTCGAGCAGGCTTTGAATATCCACGTCGAGATGACGGGGGTCGGTAATGTGGGCATCGCGCAGGCCAAAAGCCTGCTTGGTGGCCTCGACGATACGGTGCACGGTCTGCGCGTCATCGGCATCGTGCATCGCCAGCCGGTCGGTAATCCCGAGGATCGCCAGCGAGACCAGTCCCTGCGTTGGCGGCGCCAGATTCCACAGTTCGCCGTGCTGGTGCTGAAGCTTCAGCGGCGCAGGGCGACGGGCGCGATGCTGCTGTAGGTCGGCAAGGGTGATGGGCAGCCCGCAGGCCGCCATCCCCGCAGCCAGACGGCAGGCCAGCGGGCCGCGATAAAAACTGTCGAGGCCATCGTCGACCAGCTGCTTAAGCGTCGATGCCAGCGCGGGCTGACGAAAACGACTGCCGGCGGCCGGCGGTTGTCCGTTGACCAGAAAGGTCTCCGCGAACCCTGGCAGGTCATGGAGTTCGGCGAGTTTTCCGGCGCTGGCGCTGGACTGGGACGCCGTCACCGGCGTGCCGTCAGCGGCATAGCGAATCGCATCCTCCAGCAGGCGCGCCAGCGGCAGCGCTTTTCCGGTTAACGTCTGCGACACCTTCAGCGCTTCATCCCAGCCGCTGACGGTCCCGGCGACGGTCAGCGCCGCTTGCGGTCCGCGGTGCGGAATTTGCGCCAACCCGGCGTAGGCTTCCGGCGTGGCCAGCGAGCCCGCTGCGCCGCTGGCGTCAATGGCTATCGGTTCGCCCTCCGGCGGGACGATAAGCCAGAAGCCATCGCCGCCCAGGCCGTTCATATGTGGGTAAACCACCGCAATGGTGGCCGCCGCGGCGACCATGGCTTCTATCGCGCTGCCGCCTTCGCGCAGCACGGCAACCGCGCTTTGGCTGGCCAGATGGTGCGGGGCGACCGCCATTCCGTGGGCGGATACATTACTCTGCATGGGTTGTCCTCATGATCCAAAGGTGATGTCAGCGCTGCAAAAGCTGTTCCACTTTGAGCGTAAAGTTTCATTCGTCGGGAGGGGCGGCCCTTTTTCTTAAACTGGCATGCATTATGAAAGCGCTCTCATCATGTATAGTTTGATGAAACAAAAGTTACAGAGGCTGTATGGAACAACTGGATGAACGCTTGAAAGGGCAATATGCCTCATTGTCGCCTCAGGAACAGCGGGTGGCGGATTTTATTTTCGATCACTTCGACGACCTGATTAGCTATAACAGCGCTGAGCTGGCGCAGCTGAGCGGGGTGTCAAAAGCCACGGTGAGCCGTCTGTTTAAGCGGCTGGGCTACGAAAAATATAAGGATATGCGCGATGAGCTGCGCACCTTGCGCCAGAGCGGAATGCCGCTGACCGATCATCGCGATGCGGTGCAGGGGAACACGCTGCTGGCGCGGCACTATAAGCAGGAAATGGCGAATCTGACGCAGTGGGTCAATGCGCTCGATGCGCAGCAGTTTGCCGAGGCGATTAGCGGGATGGTCAACGCCCGGCGCATTGCGATCATCGGAATGCGCAACTCCTGGCCGGTGGCGCTGCACCTGCGCCAGCAGCTGCTGCAGGCGCGCGGGCAGGTGCAGGTGCTGCCGCAGCCGGGACAGAGCTTAAGCGAGGAACTGGTGGATCTGACGGCGGACGATCTGGTGGTGGTCATGGCCTTTCGCCGCCGTCCGCGCATTATTCGCCCGCTGTTGCAACAGCTCCAGCAGCGCGGTATTCCGGTACTGCTGATCTGCGAACCGCAGGCATACAGCCTGTTTCCGCTGTCCCGCTGGCAGCTGTGTGCTCCCCTGGATAGCGTCTCGGCCTATGACAGCTACAGTTCGGTAAACAGCTTGATCAACCTGCTGGCGAATGCGTTCCTGCACGAAATTCTCGATAAAGGCCGCCCGCGCATCCACGATATCGCCACCCTTTATCAGCAGCTGGACGAGCTTGAGCAACGATAATGGGGCCTCAGGCTGGTGCTTTGCTCTTTTATGGTGCAATAAAATAGTGGGGGAATGAACTCCGTTTCCCCGCTGTTTTCCGCTATCTCCTGTTTCTTCTCTCTTTTCTCGCGCTTTGCGCTGTGACCCTCCTATTTTTTGTATCTGGCACATTAGTTGCAGAAGTTTATTTAAAGAATCTTTTGTTTCATACTAACGTAACGGGTAAACATCATGAAAAAATTGCTGATCGCACTGGCCGGGGCCGCTTGTCTGTTCACGCAAATCACAGCGGCGAAAGCCGACCAGCTGCAGGATATCGAAAAGCGCGGCGTGATTCGCATTGCGGTTCCGCAGGATTTCCCGCCGTTTGGTTCGGTGGGGACCGATCTCCAGCCGCAGGGCTATGACATCGATATGGCGCGTTATCTTGCCACTCAGATGAAGCTCAAGCTGCAGCTGGTGCCGGTGACCAGCGCCAACCGGGTGCCTTATCTGCAAACCGATAAAGTGGATCTGGTTATCTCCAGCCTCGGCAAAAATGCGGAGCGCGAGAAGGTGATTGATTTCAGCCGCCCGTATGCGCCGTTCTTCCTTGGCGTATTCGGCCCGAAAGGGGAAGAGCTGAAGGATGCGGCGGCGCTCGGCGGCAAAACCGTCGGCGTTACCCGTGGCGCGGTGGAAGATATGGTGCTGACCAGCATTGCGCCGAAAGAGGCGCAGATTAAACGCTATGAAGACAACAACACCACGCTGTCGGCTTATCTGTCAGGCCAGGTGCAGTACGTGGCGACCGGTAACCTGGTGGTGGCGGCGATTTCCCGGCAAAACCCGGCTAAAGCGCCGGTGCCGAGCTTTATGCTGAAAGATTCGCCGTGCGTGATTGGTCTGAAAAAGAATGAGCCGGCGCTGAAAACGAAAGTCGATGCGCTGATCGAGCAGGGAATTAAAGACGGTACCCTGAACAATTTGTCTCAGCAGTGGCTGAAAGCGCCGTTGCCCGCCGACTTTTCCGCATAAGGCCAGTGAATGACGGAACAACTTCATTTTTCTGCGCTCTGGCCGCACTGGCCGGAGCTGCTGGCGGGACTGTGGGTGACGGTTCAGCTGACGGTACTGGCGACGGTCGGCGGCCTGGCTATCGGCATCTTCGGCGCCGCTATTCGTAGCGGGCGGCCATCCTGGTTCAGCCGTTTGTGGGGCGGCTACGTGGAGCTTATCCGCAATACGCCGTTTGTGGTTCAGCTGTTCTTTATCGTCTTCGGTCTGCCTAACCTCGGGCTGAAGATGACGGCAGGCGAAGCCGCGCTGCTGGCGATGGTGGTCAACCTTGGCGCCTACAGCACCGAGATCGTTCGCGCCGGGATCCAGGTGACGCCAAAAGGCCAGTGGGAGGCCGGGCGTGTGCTGGGGCTGAGCCGCACGCAGACTTTTATTCGGGTGGTGTTGCCGCCGGCGCTGCAGCGGATTTACCCGGCGCTGGTCAGTCAGTGCATTATCGTGATGCTGGGATCGTCGGTAGTGTCGCAGGTCTCTTATGAAGAGCTGACCTTTGCCGCCAACCTGATCCAGTCGCGGACGTTTCTGAGCTTTGAGGTCTATCTGGTGACGACGGGGATCTACTTAGTGCTTTCGATAACCATGCGTCAGCTGCTGATGGCGGCAGGGCGAAAATGGCTGGGGGTGCAGGCATGATGGTCACCTTTACTGACTGGGATATTATTCGCAATCTGCTGCTGGCCGGCCGCTGGACGGTGCTGCTGTCGCTGGTGGCGTTTATTGGCGGCGCGCTGGTGACGTTGCCGCTGCTGCTGCTGCGCCTCACCGGCGGACGCCAGGTTAAGCGCCTGATTCGCGGCTATATCGAGCTGTTTCAGGGGACGCCGCTGCTGATGCAGCTGTTTCTGGCCTTCTTCGGCGTGGCGCTGTTCGGCATTGACGTCTCGCCGTGGACCGCCGCGTCGCTGGCGCTGACCTTCTACACCAGCGCCTTTTTACTCGATATCTGGTTCGGCAGCATTCGCGCGTTGCCGAAAGGGCAGTGGGAAGCTTCGCGCTGTCTGGGCCTCAGTTTCGCCCAGACCTTGTTTCGCGTCATTGCGCCGCAGGCGCTGCGTATCGCCATTGCGCCCACCGTAGGGTTTGCGGTGCAGGTGGTGAAAGGCACCGCGCTGGCGTCGATTATCGGCTTCGTCGAACTGACCAAAGCTGGCACGATGCTGACCAACGTGACCTATCAGCCGTTTAAAGTCTTTGCGCTGGTGGCGCTGGGCTACTTCATTCTGTGCTACCCGCTGTCCCGCTACAGCCGCTATCTGGAGAATAAATTCAATGCCTCTCATCACCATTAATCAGATGCAGAAGTACTACGGCGACAACCACGTGCTCAAAGGTGTCGATCTGGACATCGAGATGGGCGAGGTCATTTCGATTATTGGCCGTAGCGGCTCGGGGAAAAGCACGCTGCTGCGCTGCATCAACGGGCTGGAAGGGTATCAGGACGGCAGCATTAAGCTGGGCGGCATGACCATTACCGACCGCGATTCGCAGGCCCGCGAGATCAGCCGTTCCGTCGGGATGGTGTTCCAGAATTTTAACCTGTTTCCGCACATGACCGCGCTGGAGAACGTGATGCTGGCGCCGCGACGGGTGCTGAAAAAAAGCGCCGCCGAATGTCGTGAGCTGGCGCAGCGGATGCTGGAGAAGGTCGGCCTTGGCGATCGGCTGGACTATTATCCCTCGAGCCTCTCCGGCGGCCAGCAGCAGCGGGTGGCGATTGCCCGCGCGCTGGCGATGTCGCCAAAAGTGTTACTGTGTGACGAGATTACCTCGGCGCTGGATCCGGAACTGGTGGGCGAAGTGCTCAAGGTTCTCGAGCAGCTGGCTGCCGAGGGAATGACGCTGATTCTCGTCACCCATGAAATGAATTTTGCCCGTGAAGTGGGCGATCGGGTGGTGTTTATGCATCAGGGACGGGTCTGGGAGCAGGGTGACAGTAAAACGCTGTTTGCCAACCCGCAGACCAATGAACTGAAGCAGTTTATCTCCTCCGTTCGCGGCCTGAATTAATCAAAGGACTCTAAAATGGATATCGCTCAATTTTCGCAACTCAACCCGCCGCCGCGCCTGCTGATGGGGCCGGGGCCGATTAACGCCGACCCGCGCGTGCTGCGCGCCATGTCGAGCCAGCTGATTGGTCAGTACGATCCGGCGATGACCCACTATATGAATGAGGTTATGGCGCTGTACCGCGGGGTGTTCCGGACCGAAAATCGCTGGACGATGCTGGTGGACGGCACCTCGCGCGCGGGAATCGAAGCGATTCTGGTGTCGGCTATTCGCCCTGGCGATAAGGTGCTGGTGCCGGTATTTGGCCGCTTCGGCCATCTGCTGTGCGAAATCGCCCGCCGCTGTCGCGCCGAGGTTCACACTATCGAGGTACCGTGGGGCGAAGTCTTCACCCCCGATCGGGTTGAAGACGCCATCAAACGCGTGCGTCCGCGCCTGCTGCTGACGGTGCAGGGCGACACCTCGACCACCATGCTCCAGCCGCTGGCGGAGCTGGGCGATATCTGTCGCCGTCACGAGGTGCTGTTTTACACCGACGCTACCGCCTCGCTGGCCGGCAATGCCCTGGAGACCGATGCCTGGGGGCTGGATGCGGTATCCGCAGGGATGCAGAAATGCCTCGGCGGCCCGTCCGGTACCTCGCCGATTACCCTCAGCGCGCGCATGGAGGAGGTGATTCGCCGCCGCAAATGCGTGGAGGAGGGCATTCGTACCGACGCCCATCTTGATGGCGTGGATGAGATGGTTTACTCCAACTACTTCGACCTCGGCATGGTGATGGACTACTGGGGGCCGGAGCGCCTGAATCACCACACCGAGGCCACATCGGCGCTGTTTGGCGCTCGCGAATGCGCGCGACTGATCCTGCAGGAGGGGCTGGATCGGGGGATCGCCCGACATAAGCTGCATGGCGATGCGCTGCTCAAAGGCATTCAGGCGATGGGGCTGGAGACCTTTGGCGACCTGAAACATAAGATGAACAATGTGCTCGGAGTGGTGATTCCGCAGGGCATCAACGGTGACCAGGTACGGAAGCTAATGCTGGAAGATTTCGGCATTGAGATCGGCACCTCCTTTGGCCCGCTGCATGGCAAAGTGTGGCGCATCGGCACCATGGGCTATAACGCGCGGAAAGATTGCGTGCTGACCACGCTCAGCGCTCTGGAGTCGGTACTGAATTACCTGAAATTCTCTACCACCCAGGGAGCGGCGATGCAGGCGGCGTGGGATCACTATTGCAGCGAGAGTGCGCGATGAATCAATCAACACGCCAGCAGGCGGAGATGATGGCGGCCGCGGAGCGGGTGATGGCCCGCGCCGATGAGCTGGCCGCGATCAGCGAAACGGCAGAAGGGCTGACCCGGGTGTATCTCTCGCCGCAGCATTTGCAGGCCAATCAGCAGGTGGCGCGCTGGATGACGCAGGCGGGAATGACCGTCTGGCAGGATAGCGTCGGGAACATCTGCGGGCGTTATGAAGGCGAGCAGGAGGGGGCGCCGGCAATTCTGCTGGGATCTCATCTGGATACGGTACGCAATGCCGGGCGCTATGACGGCATGCTGGGAGTGCTTACGGCGATTGACGTGGTGGAAAACCTGCATCGGCAGGGGCTTCGCCTGGCGAAAGCGATAGAGATTGTCGGTTTCTGCGATGAAGAAGGGACCCGTTTTGGCATCACGTTGCTGGGCAGTCGCGGCCTGACGGGAAGCTGGCCGGAGAGCTGGCTGGCGCAGACCGATGCTCAGGGGATCAGCGTGGCGCAGGCGATGGCACAGGCCGGACTTGATCCTGCGCGAGTCGGCCTGGCGGCGCGTCCGACGGCGGATATCGCCGGCTATCTCGAGCTGCACATTGAGCAGGGGCCGTGCCTTGAGCAAGCGGAGCTGGCGCTCGGCGTGGTGGAGGCCATCAACGGCGCCCGCCGCCTGAACTGCCGTTTTACCGGCGAAGCGGGCCACGCCGGAACGGTACCGATGAGCCAGCGTCGGGATGCGCTGGCCGCCGCCGCCGAATGGATGGTCCTCATTGAGACGACAACCCGGCAGCACGGGGGAAACCTGGTGGCTACGGTGGGGACGCTGCGCTGCGCCCCGGGCGCGGTTAACGTCATTCCCGGCGAGGTGGCGCTGACTCTGGATATTCGCGGCCCGCAGGATGGTCCGCTCGACGCGCTGCTCACCATGCTGCTGGATGCCGCGCTGGCGATAGCCGCCCGTCGCCATCTGCGCTTTGCCGCCGAAGCGTTCTACCACATCGCCGCGACCGCCTGCGATCGGCGGCTACAGGCGGTGTTGACGCAAGCCGTCACCGAGGTTCAGGGGCGCTCGCTGTCCCTGCCGAGCGGCGCCGGGCACGATGCGATCGCCATCGCCGAACGTTGGCCGGTAGGCATGCTGTTTGTGCGCTGCAAAGGCGGCGTCAGCCACCACCCGGCGGAATCCGTTACCTGCCAGGATGTGGCGTTGGCTATTGCGGCGTTTCGCCGCGCGACGCGGGCGCTGGCCGAAAACGCATAAGCCGTCCCGCGCGGTCGCACTAGCGGCTTCTTCTGCGCCGGCGCCGCGCTGAGGGCCGCTGATCGGCGGCTGATTGACCGAAGTGACGGGCTATTTTTACCCGAAAGTAGCACAAAGTGCTAAATATGCGGATGATGAACTCTATACCATCCGCGGCACTGACCTCGTCGCCATGGATTGGTAGTCAGTTGGAATCATTCCGCGGGGTCAGTCTGCTCTTCTTGTTAAGCATCGATGACGCCTTTAACCCTCAGATAATCATCATTTTTATTCGCTGAAAATTCCCCGACTGTTATGCTACTTGTGAAAAGATATGCTGCTGACGAGAGACATGCCGATGCTGAATTCAGAACAGAGTATTAATATACAGACGCAGTCCTCCCGTTCCGGGATGAATCTTTTCTCCGCATTACTGATAATTATCGCCGTTTCCGCATTGTGTATTGTGATTTCGAAACCATTAGGTCCCTGGGACGTTATCTTCGCCAACGCCGGGCTGTATATTGATCTGTTAGCCTTATTGTTCCTGGTGTTTATGTTATGGATTTCGGCAAAAGTCAGAATGAGTTATGTCGCGGTAAACTGGGTGCGCTACGGGCTGTTGCTCTGGATAGCCGGCTGTACCTTTGATGTAATGGACGAAATATTTGTCCAGCCGAAATGGATGGGCTATTACTGCGAAGATCTGCTCCGTCTTTCCGGCATGCTGTTGACGACCATCGGTATCTACAAAATTATCGAGCGTATTAACGTGCTGTACGTCGACGCGCGTTCTCAATCGTTAAAAGACGAGCTTACTCAACTGCCTAACCGGCGTTTTTTCATTGATACCATCCGGGAAAAACAGGGCCACCAGCTGGCGCTGATGATTCTGGATATTGATTTTTTCAAGAACATCAATGATACCTACGGCCATCTGGTGGGCGATGAGGTGCTATTTGCGTTGGGTAAACAGCTGGCAAAATTAACCAGCGATAAAATTCTGCCGGCCCGGATTGGCGGCGAAGAGTTTGCCATTATTGTTGACGGGATGCCGGCCGAAGAGGTGCGCAACCTGGCGCAGTCCATTCTGGAGAATGTCCGCTCCATTCTGATTAATCATGATTATCCGCTGTCGGTCAGCATTGGCGTCGGCATGCGTGAAAAAGGTGAAGCGCAGGATGCGTTTATTAAGAAGGTGGATGAAGCGCTCTACCAGGCGAAACATAACGGCCGTGGACGCGTCGAGTGGGCCACATCCTGAGGCCGCCGCTATCCCTGCTGCGCGCTGCGACAATGGCGGCGATATTCAGAAGGGGAGCGTTCGGTATAGCGTTTAAACACCCGGCAAAAATAGTTACTGTCGACAAAACCGCAGTTATGGGCAATCTCTTTGACTTTTAAATCGTAACCCCGCAGCAGCTTTTTGGCCTGCTCGAGCCGGACGCGGGTCAGGTATTCGTTAAAGCCGACGGAACCCGACTTCTGAAAAATGTGCGACAGGTAGTTGGGGGTGATATGAAAACGTTTCGCCACCGATTCGCGGGTTAACGGCTGGCTGAGATGCTCTTCCAGATAATCCTGTACCGCCATAAACAGGTCGCGGCTACGGCTGACCCGCATCTCCAGGCCGACCAGCTGTTCAAGGCAGTGGCTCAGCAGCGCCGACACCACCAGCCGGGCGGTGACCGGGTCTGGCTGCAGACATATTTCGTTCAGCGCCAGCAGCAGATAAGAGCCCACGCGCGGTCCCAGGCGAGCGACGCTCTGTTTCTCCGTTCGCAGCCGTTTACCGTCCCAGTGCTGGATGCAAAACCCCAGCTTTTGCCTGCCAAATAAAATACTTAAGGTCGATGCCTGACCGGTCCACTGCGGACAGGTCCATTTTCCCGCCTGAACATAAAGCACCTGTGATGTCGACAGCACCATATCGGACAAGGGTAAACCGTTCTCCCGCAGCTCCCCCTCCAGCACAATTTCCAGACGCGGAAACGCGACCTGATAGGCCAGTTCCGGGACAGAAATATCCGGTTCCGGGAACCTGACCAGCAGCCTGTCCTTCTGATTGACCAGACGATTTAAAATACCCGGCAGATCTTCAATCATCCCTTCACCCCGAGAGCGAACTGTTATCCTGTTGAATATAATCTATTTAATACCCGCAGATCTCTTTTAGATCGCCCGATTGAGCGCCCGGAGCCGGCCTGCGGCCGCCCGAAGCTCAGAGTTTGATGATCATCACACTTTGTCTCCCCGCGTACGGATGTCCAGTTTTTCGTAGGAATCGCCTCATGTTTTTCCCCTGGCCGACGATTAGAGTTTATTTCGTGTTATCGAAAGGTTAAGGAAAGGAAATATGGAACATCAATCTGCTGTCTATCTGGATGCCCTCGGCGCCAACATCGCCTTATCCGCCAAAATGAAACAGGAGCTGGATACGCTTGGCTATACCGTGGTGCATCATCTGGCCGACCCGGCATGGCTAGCGGCGATGCGCGAGCTCATCGATGCGCTTGTCGAGAGCGAGGGAGATAACCTGGCCATGGAACACCATCAGGAGGCGACCGCGACGCGTATTGCCAATCTGGTGAATAAAGGGGTGATTTGGGAGAAGGTGTGGTCCCATCCGCTGGTGCTGTCGGCCTGCCGCTATATTTTTCAGGGCGACTTTAAAGTGTCCAGCCTGAATGCGCGCGAGGCGCTGGTTAACGGCGGCCACCAGCCTCTACATGCCGACTGGAAAAAACCGCGTCCCGATTTTCCCAAAGTGCATCTGGTCAATACCATTTGGGCAATCGATGATTTGAGCGCCGAGAATGGCGCCCCGCGAATTATTCCCGGTACGCATCTGCGTCCGGAACTGCCCGAAGAGGTCCTGAGCGACCCTGAACTGCCGCACCCGGATGAGGTGGTGTTTGCCGCCCCGGCGGGGAGCGTGATGATTTATAACGCGCATACCTGGCACGGCGGAACCTGCAATATCACCGGCAGCAGAAGACGGGTGCTGCACGGTTTATACATTGACCGCCAGGACAGCGCGCAGCAGGACCAGCGGCTCTGGTTAAAGCCGGAAACCGCCAGCCGCCTGACGCCGGCGCAAAAATGGCTGCTGGATGTGGAGTAACCCGGTGCGCCGTGGTGTCCGTTTTTTGCCAGGTGGCGGCTACGCCTTACCTGGCCTACGAAACGGTTGCTTCCTGGCGGCGGGGTAAATCCCTTGCCCGGCTACGGTGTGCACCGGCTGTCGCCCCGGTAAGCGTAGCGTCACCGGGGAGAGGCTCCCGGGCAGTGGGGTAAATCCCTTGTCCGGGCTACGGTGTGCACCGGCTGTAGCCCCGGTAAGCGTAGCGCCAGCGGGGAGAGACTCCCGGGCAGCGGGGTAAATCCCTTGTCCGGGCTACGGTGTGCACCGGTTGTCGCCCCGGTAAGCGTAGCGCCAGCGGGGAGAGGCTCCCGGGCAGCGGGGTAAATCCCTTGTCCGGGCTACGGTGCGCACCGGCTGTAGCCCCGGTAAGCGTAGCGCCACCGGGGAGAGATTCCCTGGCGGCGGGGTAAATCCCTTGCCCGGCTACGGTGTGGCACCGGCTGTCGCCCCGGTAAGCGTAGCGCCAGAGGGGAGAGACTCCCGGGCAGTGGGGTAAATCCCTTGCCGGGGCTACGGTGTGCACCGGCTGTAGCCCCGGTAAGCGTAGCGCCACCGGGGAGAGGCTCCCGGGCGACAACCCGGCAGACGCTAGCGGTTCGTCTTCCCTGGGAGGCAGTGGAATGAGCAGGCCGTTCTCAGGGGATATCTAAATAAACGATCGGCTTTTTCATGATGCTTTTTACCGCTTCAGCGATGTGCTGCGGCTGGAGTAAAAACGTTTTGATGCTGGTTTTAATCGTACGCTGACCGCAAAAGCGCCTGGCGTCGTCGATTTCAATATCCGTGACCAGCAGGACGACATCGGCCTGGGCAATATCGTCGGGGGTAATTTTATTCTCAATCCCCAGCGCGCCCTGGGTTTCGATTTTGATCTGCCACTTTTCGTGGTGGCCGACTTTTTGTAAACGTTCCGCCGCCATATAGGTATGGGCCACGCCGCTCACACAGGCCGTGACCGCAACGATCTTGAGAACCATAGCATCCTCCGGGCATTAGCCACCGACAGTTACGCGAAAACCAGCTTGTTCAGCCATGAGAGTGAATCGGTTCATTTCTGCTGCCGATGGCGCACCGACCTTTGCCATCGCCCATCTCTTGCCCAACAGCGAGTATTTCGGCTCGCCATATTGGTGAAACGGCAGCAGGTGAATGTCAGACAGGGCAAACGGCGCCAGGAAGGAGAGAATCTGGCTGAAGTTCTTTTCACACAGGGTAAAGCCGGGAATGAGCGGCACTCTGGGAATGACGTGAATGCCATTTTCCACCAGCCGGCGGAAATTTTCCAGCACCCGGGGGAGATCCATGGCGAGCTGCTCTCTGGCCTGCCCGGGATCCATGATTTTCAGATCAAACAGCACTTCGTCGCACGCCTGGGCAAGAGGGTAGACGCGGCTGAAGGCGGCGTCGCCCGCCGTTTCTATCGCCGTGTGGATCCCCCACTGGCGCAACGCGCGTAAGAAGCGGGTGGCAAACCCGGCCTGCATTAACACCTCTCCGCCCGATAGTGTGACGCCGCCGCCCGAGGCGCGAAAAAAGATCTCATCTTTCAGCACCTCTTTGAGCAATGCTTCCTGAGTGACATCGCGGCCAATCTGCTCCCATGCACCGGAAGGGCACTCTTCGACGTCCCGCTGGCAGTGCGCGCAGTGGAGACAGCGGCTTTCCCGGCGCACGGTTTCAATTTTGGGCGAGAGGGATTCCGGGTTGGCACACCACGGGCAGGTGTGTGGGCAACCTTTAAAAAAGACGACGGTTCTGATCCCCTGGCCATCGTTGAGCGAGTAGCGCTGGAGATTGAAAATGCGCGCCCGGTCGGCGCGCGTCTCGATAACGTCACAGTTGATGCGTGGTGCGGTGGATAATGTCATCCTGGATCTCCTTCGATAACTCCACAAAGAAGGCGCTGTAGCCGGCGACGCGTACCACCAGGCCGGCGAAATCCTGAGGGTGCTGCTGCGCTTCCCGCAGCGTCTGTGCGTTGACCACGTTAAACTGGATATGCTGTAGCTTCAGGCTGGTGAAAGCCTGTAAGAAATCGGCCAGCTTGTTGAGCCCGCTCTCTCCGCTCAGGGTCGCCGGGGTGAACTTAACGTTCAGCAGCGTGCCATTGGAGAGCAGGTAGTTATCCAGCTTGCTGACCGATTTCAGGACCGCCGTTGGCCCCTGAGAATCCTGGCCGACCATCGGCGACAGACCGCCATCGGCTAACTGCTCGCCGGCCAGGCGGCCATCCGGGGTTGCGCCGACCACTGAGCCGAGCGGGACGTGTGCCGAGACGGTATACGAACCGGGGGTGAAATGCCCGCCGCGCGGGTTGCGGTACTGCTCAACCTCTTTACAGTAAAAGCGCAACAGGTCGGCGCTGATATTGTCCACCTCATCGATATCGTTGCCATATTTTTCAAAGCGGTGAACCAGGCGGGCGCGGATTTTCTCGCCTTCCGGCGTCTGGAAATTGGCCTTGAGGACCTGAATCAGCTCGTCGTAGCTCATGCGCTGCTGGTCGAAGACCATCCCCTTGAGCGCATGCAGGGAGTCGCTGAGATTGGCGATACCAATCCCCTGCACGCCGGAGAAGTTGTAGCGCGCGCCGCCTTCGGTGATGTCCTTTCCGTGCAACGCACAATCCTGAATAAACGAGGAGAGCAGGGGAACCGGCGCCTGATCCCGATGGCCGAGGTCGCAAATGTTGCTGCCTTCGACCATCAGCTTGATGTAGTAGCGGGTCTTCTCGCGGATCTGCTGAATCAGCCCGTCCCAGCTGATATCGGGGTTACCTTCGTTCTCCAGCATCACGATTTCCATCACCTTCAGCAGGTTGAACATCGCAATATCGTGCAGCCCATAGGTACGGCCGGGGATGGAGAGTTCGACGCAGCCCACGACGGCATAATCTCGCGCATCCTCCAGCGAGACGCCGCGGTTGAGAAAGGCCGGAACCACCACTTCGTCGTTGAAAATTTGCGGGATCCCGGTGCCTAAGCGGATGGTTTCCGCCGTTTTGTGCAGGAACGGGCGGTCGATCAGTTCGTTGACCCGCACCCCGAGATTGGGCTGCGGTAGACGGACGTTCTGATAGGCATCCAGCGCGAGAAAGGAGAGCACGTTTACCGCGCTGCGCCCGGTCTCGCTCAGGCCGCCGAGCAAGGCGGTATAGCCCGTCGGGAAGCCGGCAAAGTAGCGGGCGCTGCTGGATGAGCGCAGCAGGACGATATCGTTGCACTTGACCCACAGCGATTCCAGCAGCGTTTTCAGGAACGCGGGATCCTCGCCGCGGGTTAACGACGCCTGATAAAACGGCAGCATATACTGGTCAAAACGGCCAAGTGAAATCGAACTGGCGTTGGACTCGTACTGCAGAATGATGTTCATGTACCAGAACAGCTGGCAGGCCTGCCAGAAATCCTCCGGGCGATGCTCGGCGTTATGACGCGAATGAGCGGCAATCGCCTCCAGCTCCTGGCGTCGCTGCGGATCGTTGCAGCGGCGGGCCATGTCAGCGGCGAGGGTGGCGTAACGCAAAATGTGGCGCTGCGAGGCCGCCAGTAAAATCAGCACCGCCTGATAAAAATCGTTCTCCGGATGCTGCCGGGCCAGGGTTTTCATTTCCACCGTCAGCGCCGCCAGTCCTCTATTCAGCAGACGGGGATAATCAATAATGATGTGTCCCTGGCCCTTGTCGGTCTGGTTGATGCTGAAAATCTGCGTGCGTACCGCCGCTTTCACCTCGTCGGTCATCTGTGCGTTAATGACATCTTTCATCGAGCGTTTTTCCCAGTACGGGAACAGCGCTTCACGGTAGATGCGTTTGTCTTCGTCGCTGATGGCGAAGCGATCCTGCGGACGGACCGGGAAGCGATCCAGCTCGTTAAGTAACCAGTAGGGGTCCATCTCGGGGGAGACGATGCCGGCGCGCGGTTTGATTGTCCGGTTGCCGGCAATCAGTTCATCATCACGAATCGAAATCTGTACATGGTCAAGGATCCAGGCGGTGGCCTTCGCCCGACGAATCATCGTCGGCTCACCCTCGGTGCGTTTGTGGCTTTCGGTATAGAGCAGGGCGCGTTCGAGCGAGATTTCCCGGGGGTGAGCGAACAGGCTTGCTATTAAGCGTTGGGTACGATTGGTCATGACAAACTCCATGTGAACGCCCTCTCCACGCGCGGATTGAGGCAATTCGCGACGCGGTTCACGCACGGACTGCCGGTCACGATGACGCTCGTGGAGCGAGGCGCTGAGTCTTGCGCAGCGTCGCTGCGCGTGACGGTATTCAGGCTTTCTGCGAAAGATGGCTGTCGATTTTGTTCATAATGGCGTCAGCCCGCTTCACGGCATCGCTGATATTGACGCGAACGATGGTTTTACCGGCAAAACGCTCTTCACTCTTGATGCCGATATCTTTGGTCAGAATCACGATATCGGCGCTGGCGACATCGTCTGCCGACAGCTCATTCTCAATACCGATGGAGCCCTGGGTCTCCACCTTGACCTGCCAGCCTTTGGCTCTGGCGGCGCTCTCCAGCGACTCCGCTGCCATGTAGGTGTGTGCGACTCCGGACGGGCAGGCGGTAACGGCGATAATCCTGGTCATAAACTCTTCCTTCTGCGGTTTCAGTTAATTTCGAAATCAAGATCCAGTTCGTCATCGGCTTTGGCTGCTGACGCTTTCTTCTTCGTGAGGGCTTTAAGTACGATGACGCAGGCGGCGCTGACAAATGCCCCGACCAGCAGACCGATAATGAACCCGCCTTTACCCTCAACCACCGGCAGGACAATCAGTCCACCCCAGCCGGCGTAGCACTGAACGCCGAGCAGAGCGGTCGTCGCGCAGCCGCTTGCGGCGCCAATCATGATGGACGGGATGACGCGTAGCGGGTCGGCGGCCGCGAAGGGGATTGCGCCTTCCGACACGCCAACGCAGCCCATGACCAGGGCGGCTTTGCCCGTTTCGCGCTCCTCTGGCGTGAAGTATTTGCGCCCCATCAGCGTCGCCAGCCCCATGCCCAGCGGCGGAATGGCGATCCCGACGGCGGCGATAGCCACCACGCTATAAACCCCCTGGGAGACGCAGATCAGCATGAAGGCGTAGGCCACTTTATTGACCGGGCCACCCATGTCGAAAGCCAGCATCAGCCCCATGATGATGGCGAGGAGCACGATACTGCCCTCGCGCATGCCCTGTAGCCAGGTTGTCAGACTGGCGGTGAGCGCGCCAATAGGTTCACCCAGCCCCCACATCATGATCCCGGCCGTAATAAAGGTGCCGATAATGGGGATAACAAAAATGGGCATCACGGAGCGCAGCACTTTGTGGACAGGGATTTTCTTCAGGTAGTAAACCACCAGGCCGCCGATCATCCCGGCGATCAGGGCGCCGAAAAAGCCGGCGCCAAAACTGTTGCCGACCCACGCGCCAATGGCGCACGGGGCCAGCGCCGCACGGTCAGAAATGGAGTAGCCGATATAGGCCGCCAGAAAAGGCACCATCAGGGTCAGTCCGGCGACGCCAATATCAAACAGTTTTTTCAGGTTGGGATCCGTTGCGCCATCGGGCACGGCGCCCTTGCCGTACAGCATGACCGAAACGGCGAGGAGGATCCCGCCGGAGACCACAAAGGGAATCATATGTGAGACGCCGGTCATGAGATGCTGGCGTGTATTTTTTAGTATTTGCACCAGTTCGTTCATTGCTTGCTCCTGAGCGCGCTTGCGCTCGTGACAGTATTGTTGCTTCAACAGTAGGAAAATGGCGGGGGAGAAAACAGTAGAGAAAAAGTGCATTTACTGGATATTTGTAAGGTGCGCGTGAAATTGCGATCCACCTCAAATCTTAAGTGCTACAGGGTCATGTTGCGACAAAAAGAGAGAATTGTGAGGCGGAGCAGAAAAAAGATCTCTGTGTACAATTTTCCAGTAATTCACTCTTTTCTCGCGTAGTCCCTGCCGCGCGCTTTCTTTACCGTTGAGGCAATGATGTCTTGCTCAGGAGAAAGCCAATGGCCCAGGTCATTAAATTCCGTTGTGATTTGCCAAATGGCGTCCACGCCCGTCCCGCCAGTCTGGTGGAAACGCTATGCAATACCTTTTCGTCTTCTGTTGACTGGTGGAATACGCGCAGCGACCTGCGCGGCAATGCGAAAAGCGCACTGGCCATTATTGCAACCAACACGATACGGGGCGACGAGTGTCAGTTAACGATCAGCGGTGAGGATGAGCAGCGGGCGCTTGCTGCGCTGTCGGCATTTATTCAGGATGAATTTCCGCACTGCGATACGCCGTTGCCGGCGGCGGAAAGTATAGAGATACAGCCGGTTCCGCAATCGCTGTCCCGACTGAATCCTGTTTTGTTTCACGGCCGGCCGGTGTGTGCCGGGAGCGCCGGGGGCACGCTCACCCGGCTGAAATCTTTCGATCTGCGCAACCCGGGCCCGCTGCCTGCTGCCGGGAGTATTGAGCATGAGCAGGCGCTGCTGGATCAAGGATTGCTGCTGCTGGTTAAAAATATCGAGCTGCGGCTGCTGGATAACGACGGAACCGCCGGCGCCATTCTGGAGGCGCATCGTTCGCTGGCGACGGATGCTTCTCTACGCCAGCATCTGCTGGGCGGGCTGCTGACCGGCCTGAGCTGTGCTCAGGCGATCGTCGCCAGCGGCGAGCACTTCTGCGCTCAGTTCCACGACTCCGGCAACCGCTATTTACAGGAGCGGGTGCTGGACGTACGCGATGTCTGTTTCCAGCTTCTGCAGCACATCTACGGTGAGTCCCGCTTCCCGGCACCGGGTAAGCTGACCGTCCCGGCGATTTGTCTTGCCGATGAGTTAACGCCCAGCCAGTTTCTTGAGCTGGATAAAACGCTGCTGCAAGGCCTGCTGCTGAGCGGCGGCGGGACCACTTCGCATACCGTGATTCTGGCGCGTTCGTTTAATATTCCGACTCTGGTCGGCGTGGAGATGGCGGCGCTGCTGCCGTGGGTAGGGCAACCGCTATTTATCGACGGCAATGCCGGGCTGGTGGTGGTTAATCCGGATGAAGCGGTGGCGCGCTACTACCAACAGGAGGCCTGGACCGCGGCGCAGTTACGTCGTCAACAGCAGGCGTGGTTTGATAAAGACGGGGTCACAAAAGATGGCCTGCGTCTGGAGGTGGCGGCCAATATTGCCCACTCCGTTGAAGCCGCCGCGGCGTTTGGCAACGGCGCGCAGGCGGTGGGCCTGTTCCGTACCGAAATGCTGTATATGGACCGGCCCGGCGCGCCATCCGAAGATGAACTTTATAATATTTTTTGCCAGGCGCTGGAACCGGCGAACGGCCGCAGCATTATCATTCGCACCATGGATATCGGCGGCGATAAGCCGGTGGCCTATCTCAATATCCCGGCGGAAAACAACCCCTTCCTTGGCTATCGCGCGGTGCGAATTTACGAAGAGTACCAGACGCTGTTCCGCACGCAGCTCAGGGCGATTCTGCGCGCCTCGGCGCACGGCTCGTTGAAAATTATGATTCCGATGATCTCCTCGATGGAAGAGATTCTGTGGGTGAAAGATCAGCTGGCCGAAGCCAGGCAATCCCTGCGCGATGAACATATTCCGTTCGATGAGAAGATCCCGTTTGGCATCATGCTGGAAGTGCCATCGGTGATGTTTATCATCGACCAGTGCTGTGAAGAGATCGATTTCTTCAGTATCGGCAGCAATGACCTGACGCAGTATCTGCTGGCGGTGGATCGTGATAACAGTAAGGTCACGCGCCACTACAACAGCCTCAACCCGGCTTTTTTGCGCGCGCTGGACTACGCCGTGCAGGCGGTACATCGCCAGGGGAAATGGATTGGCCTGTGTGGAGAACTGGGGGCGAAAGGTTCGGTGCTGCCGCTGCTGGTGGGGCTTGGGCTGGATGAACTGAGCATGAGCGCGCCGGCAATACCGGCGACGAAAGCGCGTCTGGCCCGGCTGGATAGCCGGGCCTGTCGCCAGCTGTTGAACCAGGCCATGCAGTGTCGCACCTCGCTGGAGGTGGAACACTTATTGGCCCAGTTCCGCATGGCTCAGCAGGACGCGCCGCTGATTACCACGCAGTGCATTACCTTAAACAGCGACTGGCGCAGTAAAGAAGAGGTGCTGAAAGGCATGACCGACAATCTGCTGCTGGCGGGGCGATGCCGCTACCCGCGTAAGCTGGAGGCCGACCTCTGGGCGCGCGAAGCGGTATTTTCCACCGGGCTGGGCTTCAGCTTTGCTATCCCGCACAGCAAGTCGGAGCATATTGAGCAGTCGACCATCAGCGTGGCTCGCCTGGCACGGCCGGTGGCGTGGGGAGATGACGAAGCGCAATTTGTGATTATGCTGACGCTGAACAAACATGCCGCCGGGGATCAGCATATGCGCATCTTCTCTCGCCTGGCGCGGCGCATTATGCATGAGGCGTTTCGTCACGCGCTGGTCACCGCCGACAGCAGCGAGGCCATCGCCGGGTTATTGCAGCGCGAGCTGGAGCTGTAGTTCCTCCGGCGGTACGGCGCCGGGGAGGCGGGTTAGCGCAAAATCGCCTGGCAAATGGCGTCGCTGACCTGCCGGGTCGAGGCATTCCCCTTCATATCCGGCGTTTTCGGCCCGCTGGCGATAACCTGCTCAATGGCCAGTAAAATACCGTCATGCGCCGCCTGATAGCGCGCGTCGCCGGCGCCGAGGAAATCCAGCATCATGGCGCCGGCCCAGATAGTGGCTATTGGGTTGGCGATGTTTTGGCCATAAATATCCGGCGCCGAGCCGTGTACCGGCTCGAACAGCGACGGGAAGGTGCGCTGCGGATTCAGGTTCGCCGACGGGGCGATGCCGATAGTGCCGGTACAGGCCGGGCCAAGATCGGAGAGGATATCGCCGAACAGATTTGAGCCGACGACCACGTCGAAGCGTTCCGGCTGGAGGACGAAGCGGGCGCACAGGATATCGATATGCTGTTTATCCCAGCGGATGTCAGGGTACTCCCGGGCCATGGCTTCTACGCGCTCATCCCAGAAGGGCATACTGATGGCCAGCCCGTTGGATTTGGTGGCGGAGGTCAGGGTCTTACGCGGGCGGCTTTGCGCCAGCTCAAAGGCGTAGCGCAGGATCCGGTCTACGCCGCGGCGGGTGAATACCGACTCCTGAATCACCATCTCATGTTCGGTCCCGGGGTTCACGCGTCCACCGAGCGAGGAGTATTCCCCTTCGGTATTCTCCCGCACCACGTAGAAATCAATATCGCCGGCTTTTTTACCCGCCAGCGGGCAGGGAACGCCGGGAAACAGGCGCACCGGGCGCAGGTTGACGTACTGATCGAACTCGCGGCGAAACTTGAGCAGCGAGCCCCACAGTGAGACGTGATCCGCGACGGTTTCTGGCCAGCCGACGGCGCCAAAATAGATAGCATCAAAGGTCTTCAGCTGCTCATGCCAGTCGTCCGGCATCATTTTGCCGTGGCGGGCGTAATAGTCGCAGCTGGCCCATTCAATCTGTTCAAAGCTTAATGACAAATCCCAGCGTTCCGCCGCGGCGTGTAATACGCGAATACCTTCAGGCAGAACTTCTTTACCAATACCGTCCCCTGGGATGGCGGCAATACGACAGGTTTTCTTCATACCGGTTCTCACTTATCAGCGATGAAAATTGACTTCCTTTCTATCCTATAATTGACTGGTTCATAATTAATCACGCTAACTGGTGAAACATAAAACACAGTTCATGAATAATCTGCCGCTGCTAAATGATTTACGCGTGTTTATGCTGGTTGCCCGCCGCGCCGGTTTTGCCTCAGCCGCCGAAGAGCTGGGCGTTTCGCCCGCGTTTGTCAGCAAGCGCATTGCGTTGCTTGAGCAGACGCTGAATGTGCTGCTGCTGCACCGCACCACCCGGCGGGTCACGATTACCGAAGAGGGCGAGCGCATCTACGAATGGGCGCAGCGCATTTTGCAGGACGTCGACCAGATGATGGATGAGCTGTCCGATGTGCGTCAGGTGCCGCAGGGGACGCTGAAGATTATCAGCAGCTTTGGCTTTGGGCGCCGGGTGGTGGCACCGGCGCTGTCGGCGCTGGCTCGTCAGTATCCGCAGCTGGAGCTGCGGTTTGATGTTGCAGACCGGCTGGTAGATTTGGTGAATGAAGGCGTCGATCTCGATATTCGCGTGGGTGACGATATCGCCCCCAATCTGATTGCCCGTAAACTGGCGACCAATCAGCGGATTCTCTGCGCTTCGCCGGCGTTTCTGGCCCGCTATCCGCAGCCCAGGCAGCTTAGCGATCTGGCGACCTTGCCCTGTCTGGTGATTAAAGAGCGCGATCGGCCGTTTGGCGTCTGGCAGCTTCACGGAAAAGAGGGGGAGCAGGCCATTAAGGTGACCGGCCCGCTCTCCTCTAACCACGGGGAGATCGTGCATCAGTGGTGTCTGGACGGGCAGGGGATCTCGCTACGCTCGTGGTGGGATGTCCGTGACAACATCGCCAGCGGCCACCTGGTGCATCTGCTGCCGGAATATTCTCAACCGGCCAATATCTGGGCGGTGTATGTGTCGCGGCTGGCGACCTCGGCGAAAATCCGGGCCACGGTAGAGTTTTTACGCCACTACTTTCAGCAGCACTATCCACAGCAATGCATCGTGAGCCGCGAAACCTGATGCGTAAGACGAGAACACGCCCGGCGGCGGGTGCTGCCGGGCGTGCGGTCAAACAGCCGGCGCCAGTAAACGGTGCCCTGGCGCCGTCGAAGGCGCGCCGGGCGCGGGATCAACGAACCCGGCGGCAGTTATCGACCCCAGGCGGCGTACCGGCTTACACCCCGAGGCGGTCGCGCAGGCTGTAGTACGCCGCGCCCATTGCGGTAAACGGAATACGCAGGCTTCGTCCGCCCGGGAACGGGTAGTGCGGCAGGTTGGCAAAGGCGTCGAAGCGCTCGGCATCCCCGCGCAGCAGCTCGGAAATCAGCCGACCGGCGAGGTGGGTACAGGTGACGCCGTGGCCGCTGTAGCCCTGCATGTAATAGATGTTGTTGTCCAGGCGACCGAACTGCGGCATCCTCGAAAGCGTCAGCAGGAAGTTGCCGGTCCAGCGATAATCGATTTTCACCCCTTTCAGCTGCGGGAAAGTCTTCAGCAGCTTCGGCATGATCAGGCGTTCAACATCGTCCGGATCGCGGGCGCCGTAGACCACGCCACCACCGTACAGCAGACGGTTATCGCCGGTCAGGCGGTAGTAGTCCAGCAGATAGTTGCAGTCCTCCACGCAGTAATTTTTCGGGATCAGCGAGCGGGCGACCTCCTCGGACAGCGGCTCGGTGGTGACCACCTGGGTACCGCACGGCATACTGCGTTTGGCCAGCTCCGGCTCCACTTTGTCGCCAAGGTAGGCGTTCCCGGCGACGATCACGTAGCGGGCGGTCACCTGGCCTTTGGCGGTGCTCACCACTGCCGGGCTGGTGTGCTGGATACGGGTGACCGGCGATTGTTCATAAATCCGTCCGCCGTTCAGACGAATGGCATCCGCTTCGCCGATGGCCAGATTCAGAGGATGAATATGACCACCGCTATGATCGAGCAGGGCGCCGGTGTAACGATCGCTGTTGACCTCGCGGCGGATGGCATTGGCGTCCAGCAGCTCCAGCTGGTTATTACCGTAGCGCTCCCAGTTCGCTTTCTGTTCTTCCAGGGTTCCCAGCTGTTTGTGGTTCATCGCCACAAACAGGCCGCCGGGACGATAGTCGCACTGAATCTGATAGCGCTGGATACGTTCGCGGATGATCTCGCCACCTTCAAACATCATGCTGCCGAGCATTCTTGCCGCGTCCGGTCCGTAGGTTTTTTCAATCACGTCGATATCGCGGCTGTAGGAGTTTACCAGCTGGCCGCCGTTGCGCCCGCTGGCGCCAAAGCCGATCCGGGCGCTTTCCAGCAGCACCACGTCATAGCCCATTTCGGCAAGATGTAAGGCGGAAGAGAGGCCGGTGTAGCCGCCGCCGACCACGCAGACATCGCAGCTGATGGATTCGCTCAGCGTCGGAAACGGTGCGTATTTGTTGGCGCTGGCGGCGTAATAACTGGTGGTATGTTCGGTCATAATTAAGACTCCAGAGTCATCCAAATCGTTTTCAGTTCGGTGAATTTTTCCAGCGCGTGCAGAGACTTATCGCGTCCGTTTCCGCTTTGCTTATAGCCGCCAAACGGGACGGTCATATCACCATCGTTATAGTTGTTCACAAAAACGGAGCCCGCTTTCAGGCGCCGGCTCATGCGGTGGGCGCGGGAAAGATCGCGCGTCCAGACCGCGGCGCCCAGGCCGTAATGGCTGTCGTTGGCAAGCCGTAACGCCTCTTCTTCGCAGGTGAAGCGGGTAACCACCAGTACCGGGCCGAAAATCTCTTCCCGGCTCAGAGGAGAGGCCGGATCGACATCGACAAAAATGGTCGGGCCGACGGCGGCCGGCCACGGATTTTTCCGCCCATCGATCAGTAAGGTGCTGTGACTCTCACCCACGCGGATAAAGCTGTGGACGCTGTCGGCATGGGTGTTATCAATCAACATGCCCATGGTGGTGTTGGGGTCGAGCGGGTTGCCCGGCTGCCAGAGGCGAGCCTGCTCCTGCAGACGGCTGAGGAACTCATCGGCAATGCTGTCTTCAACCAGCAGGCGGGTCCCGGCGATGCACACCTGGCCCTGGTTGTAGAAGATGCCGCCGGCGGTGGCGTTGACCGCTTTTTGCAGATCCGGGCAGTCGGCAAAGACGATATTGGCGCTTTTACCGCCGGCTTCCAGCCAGACGCGCTTCATATTGCTGTCGCCGGCATCTTTTAACAGCTGTTTGCCGGTGCGGGTGGAGCCGGTAAAGGTGATGACCTCGACGTCCGGGTGCAGCGCCAGGGCCTGGCCCGCTTCATGGCCAAAACCGCTGATCACGTTCAGCACACCGTCCGGCAGCCCGGCTTCTTTCGCCAGGCCTGCAAGACGCAGGGCGGTGAGCGGTGATTTCTCAGACGGTTTAAGCACGATGCTATTGCCGGTAGCCAGCGCCGGGCCGAGTTTCCAGCAGGCCAGCAGCAGCGGGAAATTCCACGGGACCACGGCGGCAATCACGCCTACCGGTTCGCGGACGATCATCGCCAGCTCATTGACGCCGGTCGGCGCGACTTCGCCATACACTTTGTCGATGGCTTCCGCATACCAGCGGATGGCCCTGGCAGCGCCGGGGATATCGTCGCGCAGGCTGTGGCGGATCGGCTTTCCGGTATCGAGGGTCTCCAGCAGCGCCAGCTCTTCACGGTGGCTTTCCATCAGGTCCGCCAGCTTATTGAGCACCGCTTTACGCTTCGCGGGTGATGCCTGTGACCAGTCGCCGCATTCAAAGACGCGGCGCGCGGCCTGAACGGCGAGGTCGACGTCGGCCTTTTTACCGCGGGCGACGTGCGCCAGCGTGTGCTGGGCGGCAGGGTCGATGGTTTCAAACGTGGTATTATCGACAGCAGAGCAGTATTCGCCATTAATAAATAACCGCGTTTCAATCTCCATGCTTTTCGCTTTATCCTGCCACCAGGCCAGATGTTTGAAATCCATATAAGACTCCTTAATCACATAATCGAATAGTGGGCATTTCAGACAGCACAGGGCGCAGGGCGTCCCCGGAGTCAGATACCGTCTTTAGCGCGTTTTATTTGCGCGTATTATTGCGGCCAGCAGGAAATAAGATTCCGCACTACGCTGCGTATTATTTGCGTGTTCTTCGCTCCGCCGGAAACAGGGCATCCGACGGAGCAGGCCAGAAGAAAGCCTGAAACCTGCTCAGGCTAAAAAATCAGAATGTGGTGGGGGTATGGGCACTGATAATTCGGCAAATGCCGGCCGAAGTATTGCTGAAACTGTGCGGTATGCCGGTATTTATGGCATAGCTTTGCCCAGCAACCAGATGATACGACTGACCATTGATGACCAGTACGACTTCACCTTCCAGTATGGTGCCAATTTCCTCACCTTGATGTTTGATCCTCTCCCCGGTTGTGGTTCCAGGCTGGTAAGTTTCAAAAATCATCGCCAGCGTACGGTTCGGATTTCCGTTATGCACCAGCTTCATCGAAACCCCCTGACTGCCGATTTCGATAAGGTCATCCTGATTAATAACCACCTGCGGTTCATCAGGTTTTTCTGGTTCAGAAAAGAATTCCGAGAGCGACAGCCCATAAACTTTCAGCAGCTTTTGCAGCGTACTGATGGCAGGACTGACTTTGTCCTGTTCTATGGTACTGATGGCACTATGTGTTAACCCAGACAGTTCGGCGGCACGACGTTGTGAGAGACCCAGCTGTTGGCGGATCGCTGACAGACGTTTTCCTGGCGCCAGTCCGTCATCGCTCATATTTGCATTTCCTTAACTGTAATGGTCAGAGCCGCGGCTTTTCAGCCATGCGGTTCTGACAGGCGGTGATAAAACCTTCAAACAACAAACGCGACAGGGCGTATTCACTACTGTTCCATTCCGGATGCCACTGTACCCCCAGCGCGAAGGGGTGGTCATTGACGCTGACCGCTTCTGCCAGCCCATCGGAAGAACGGGCTTCGACGCGCAGACGCGAGCTTAATGTCTTTGCTCCCTGCCCATGTAGCGAGTTTACCCAAAACGTGTTGCAGCCCGGTATTAACTGTGAAAGTAATCCTCCTTGCTGAACCTGTACTTCGTGAGACGGCGCATATTGCTGCTCTACCGGCAGTTCCGCATCTTCGCGATGTTCGAGGAGCTCCGGCTGCTCGAAAAGACGACGATACAGAGTCCCACCGGTGGCGACAACCAGTTCCTGTAACCCACGGCAGATGGCGAAAATGGGGATGCGCCTTTCGAGTGCGGCGTTTATCAGTGCCATGCTCAGAAGATCACGCCCGGGATCGGCGTCAGGCTCATCGCCGTTTTCACCATAAAGGTGCGGCTGCACATTGCTGGGGCTGCCCGGCAGGTAAATGCCGTCCAGTTGCGGTAACAACGCGGCAAGCAGTTCCGGTTCGGCCAGCGCATGCGGCAGGGCAATCGGCAATCCACCGGCGTTAATTATTGCATTCAGGTATTTTTCTTGCAGGGTCTGGGTCTGGTGACCCTTCAGCCTGTTCCTGCACATCACGACACCAATAACTGGCTTGTACATTATATTTTCCATGATCGCCCTCACAAAGTGGACTAAATTATGACCGTTTAGCGCTTTAAATGGCCATATCGTTCAATATTTTCTCAATCTAGCAGTGAGAATTGCCGTTTGCAAACTTAATTTAACATTTGACAAACATTTTGTTTGCATACACATTCGAATAGTGGACATTATATTTAACGGCAAGAAAGCCCGGCTCCGAAACCAACACAACGGCGGTGAATGATGGAAACCAATATTGTAGAAGTTGAGAATTTTGTTCAGCAGTCAGAAGAGAGACGGGGCAGCGCATTCACCTGGGAAGTGAAGCGCTACCTTGAGCAGTATCCGAATACGCAGTACGTCGATGTGCTGCTGACCGATCTGAACGGCTGTTTCCGCGGTAAGCGCATCCCGGTCTCCAGCCTGAGCAAACTGGAAAAAGGGTGCTACTTCCCGGCCTCCGTTTTTGCCATGGATATTCTGGGGAATGTGGTGGAAGAGGCCGGTCTGGGCCAGGAGATGGGGGAACCGGACTGTACCTGCGTACCGGTACCGGGCACCTTAACCCCTTCTGCCGCCGACCCGGAGTCTATCGCGCAGCTGCAGCTGACCATGGTTGATGAAGATGGCGCTCCCTTTGACGTTGAGCCGCGGAACGTTCTCAATCGACTCTGGCAGCAGCTGCGCCAGCGTGGGTTGTTCCCCGTGGTAGCGGTAGAGCTGGAGTTCTATTTACTCGATCGTAAACGCGATGCGGAAGGCTATCTCCAGCCGCCTTGCGCGCCGGGTACCGGCGATCGCAACACCCAAAGCCAGGTCTACTCCGTGGATAACCTCAACCACTTCGCCGACGTGCTCAACGACATTGATGAGCTGGCCCAGCTGCAGCTGATTCCGGCCGATGGCGCGGTGGCGGAAGCGTCGCCGGGTCAGTTCGAAATCAACCTTCATCACACCGATAACGTGCTGGATGCCTGCGACGATGCTCTGGCGTTAAAACGCCTCGTGCGTTTGATGGCAGAGAAGCATAAGATGCATGCCACTTTTATGGCCAAGCCTTATGAAGAGCATGCCGGTAGCGGGATGCATATCCATATCAGCATGCAAAACAACAAGGGCGAAAACGTTCTCGCGGATGCCAGTGGCGAAGATTCTGCGCTGCTGAAACGCGCGCTCGCCGGGATGATTGACCTGATGCCGGCGTCGATGGCGCTGCTGGCGCCAAACGTCAACTCATATCGCCGCTTCCAGCCGGGTATGTATGTGCCGACGCAGGCCTCCTGGGGGCATAACAACCGGACGGTGGCGCTGCGGATCCCCTGCGGCGATCGCCAGAATCACCGGGTGGAGTATCGCGTGGCGGGGGCCGACGCCAACCCGTATCTGGTGATGGCGGCGATCTTTGCCGGCATCTTGCACGGTCTGGACAATACGCTGCCGTTGCAGGAAGAGGTGGAAGGCAACGGTCTGGAGCAGGAAGGGCTGCCGTTCCCGATCCGTCAAAGCGATGCGCTGTGGGAGTTTATGCAAAACGATAGCCTGCGTGAGCGCCTGGGGGAACGTTTCTGCCACGTTTACCACGCCTGTAAACATGACGAATTATTGCAGTTTGAGCGTCTTATCACAGAAACAGAAATTGAGTGGATGTTGAAAAACGCCTGATTGCCGCCCCGCAAGGGGCCTGTAGATTTGATAGACAAGTAGCATCATACGGCCTGAGCGGAGCCTGGTCGGACGTTTTTGCTGGGAGTCCAGCCATTTCCCGGATGTCGCGTAAAGGAGCGCAGGCGATAACGGGGCTTCAGTTAACGACACAGTGTGTGACGAGGTAAGAGATGACGCCGATGTTCAAATATCCGCAGGGAGAAGGAGGCCATGAAGGCCGCGATGCATGCCGTAATAACGCGAAATCAACCGCCGTATGCCGAAACGTTTTAACCGATTATTTATGCCTTACCCCCTTGCTAAGCAGGTTTGTTACCCGGTCATTGCGCCCGCAAACCCACGTTTACATGGGGGGGTATAACTATGGCTGCTAACACTTCTCTCGACATCTCATCCGCGGCGGGGAAACCGCGTTTGCGCAAGTCGCTCAAGCTCTGGCAGGTGGTGATGATGGGGCTGGCCTATCTCACCCCGATGACGGTGTTTGATACCTTTGGTATTGTCTCGGGAATCAGTAACGGCCACGTTCCCGCGTCCTATCTTCTGGCGCTGGCCGGGGTGCTGTTCACCGCCATCAGCTACGGTAAGCTGGTGCGACAGTTCCCGGAGGCCGGGTCGGCGTATACCTATGCGCAGAAGTCGATCAGCCCGCACGTGGGTTTTATGGTGGGCTGGTCTTCACTGCTGGATTATCTCTTTTTACCGATGATCAACGTGCTACTGGCGAAGATCTATCTGTCGGCGCTGTTTCCGGAAGTTCCGCCGTGGGTGTGGGTGGTGGGGTTTGTGGCGATTCTGACCGCGGCGAATATCAAAAGCGTCAATCTGGTGGCCAACTTCAATACGCTGTTTGTGCTGGTGCAGATTGCGATCATGGTCGTCTTTATTTTCCTGGTGGTGCAGGGGCTGCATAAGGGTGAAGGGGTCGGGACCGTCTGGTCGCTGCAACCGTTTATCAGCCAGAATGCCCATCTGATTCCGATTATCACCGGGGCGACGATTGTCTGTTTCTCGTTCCTCGGTTTTGATGCGGTCACCACGCTGTCGGAAGAGACGCCGGATGCCGCACGCACCATTCCGAAAGCCATTTTCCTGACGGCGGTCTATGGCGGGATTATCTTTATCGTCGCCTCCTTCTTTATGCAGCTCTTTTTCCCCGATATCAGCCGCTTTAAGGATCCGGATGCGGCGCTGCCGGAAATTGCGCTGTACGTCGGCGGGAAACTGTTCCAGTCGATTTTCCTCTGTACCACCTTCGTCAACACGCTGGCGTCGGGGCTGGCGTCGCACGCCAGCGTCTCCCGCCTGCTGTATGTCATGGGGCGCGATAACGTCTTTCCGGAGCGTATTTTTGGCTATGTCCATCCGAAATGGCGGACCCCGGCCCTCAACGTGTTGATGGTGGGCGTGGTGGCGATGTCGGCGCTGTTCTTTGATCTGGTGACCGCGACGGCGCTGATTAACTTTGGCGCGCTGGTGGCGTTTACCTTCGTCAACCTGTCAGTGTTCAACCACTTCTGGCGGCGTAAAGGCTATAACAAAACGTGGAAGGATCGCGTGCACTACCTGATTCTGCCGCTAATTGGCGCGGCGACGGTAGCGGTCCTGTGGGTTAACCTGGAGGCAACATCATTGACCCTGGGTCTGGTGTGGGCGGCGTTAGGGCTGCTGTATCTGACCTGGCTGACCCGTCGCTTCCGTCAGCCTCCGCCGCAGTTTGACGCCCGTAAAGCGGAGCAGGCCTGGGAGTCGTAACCGTTCAGACTGAACAGGAAGTAAAGAATAAAAGCAGGCATAACGCCTGCTTTTATTCTTCCTGGATGCGTCGTGGCGCAACGTGGTACCTCGGGAGGGGCTATTTTTTCTTCTTATGGGTCGGGAGCTGGCTGGCGCGGCGTTCTTTGACGTATGACACCAGACTGTAAATCGCCACTCCCAGCAAAATGACCGCGACAACAATGAGAATAATACTGGACATAAGCGATCCTGGGCTTGAGTTGAAAACCATGAACTCTATTAAGTTACGTGTAAGATAGCATCAGGATGTGTCCGAAATATGACTCGTTTTACGGTTAAAATCGAAAAAAATCAGGATGATAAAATCATACTGACCGGTCTGAAGCGCCGTTTCGTCGGTCGGGTAACACTCCGTTAAGTGATTTTACAGACGTACGGCCCGCGGGCTGATACCCTGCATTTGAGTAAGAATTGTCTGAGAGTAATGCATGCGTAATCAACATATCGTCGGCCTGGTTGGGCTGACTCTTATCCTGACTTCATTTGCCGGCGCAGCGGAGTCAGATCGCCAACAAACCCGCGAACGAATCATGGATCAGGTGCTAAAACCCTGTGAAGGCAAAAAAGCGGGGGACAAAGTGGTGATGGTCGATCGTCGCGGCGGCGAGCATGAGGCGATCTGCACGCTGGCGGCGGTACCGCTACCGGAGTAACGCCCGCCGCCGCCGGCTCAGAGATTTCCCGTGCCGCCATCCACCCGCAGTTCGCTGCCGAGTACGTAGCTGGACTCATCCGATGCCAGATACAGGGCGGCGTTGGCCAGCTCCTGCGGCGTGCCCATCCGTCCCAGCGGCACCAGGTTTTTGATCTCCTCCTGCAGGTCGCTCAAGGCCTGGGCGCTGAGGCCGAGTTTATCCAGCGCCGGGGTGCGCACGGGGCCCGGACTCAGGCCATTCACCCGGATACCGTGCGGTAGCAGCTCCGCCGACAGGGTACGCGCCAGCGACAGCAGCCCGGCTTTACTGGCGGCATAGGCGCTGCTGGTGGGCAGGCCGATATGGGCGCTGACCGATCCGCAAAGAATGACCGACGCCGGGTTGGCGAGCAGCGGCAGCAGCGCCTGCAGCAAGAAGAACGGCCCTTTCAGGTTGATATTCATCAATCGATCCCACTCCGCTTCGCGCCAGTCGCCGAAGGAGGCATGGGTGACATCACCGGCGTTGACGAACACCACATCCAGCTGCGGCCAGCGGTCGGTGAGGGTTGCGGCCAGCTGGCGCTGCCCGGCGGCGTCGCCGGAATCGGCGGCGATGACCCAGCCATTGTTACCCAGTAGCGCCTGCGCCTGCTCAAGGGCGACCGGATTGCGCCCTGTCACCGCCACCTGCGCCCCTTCGGCGATAAACGTCTGCGCCGTAGCGAGACCAATCCCGCTGGTCCCGCCGGTTATCAGCGCATATTTTCCTGCTAAACGTCCCATTACCTTCTCCTGATAGTGATGTGGAAAAGGGACTATAAAAGCTTTAGTATCCAAAGGATACCAGGTACCAATTGGATACTAATGAGGCGAAAGGTGTGCTATGGCGAAGACAGCGGCGCGCGTCGGGGAAAATAATTTCGTGCAGCATGCTTGCCCGATGACCGATTTTGTTAATCTGATTGCCGGGAAGTGGGCGATCCCGATTCTCTACCGGCTGATTGTCCTTAATGCGCCGGTGCGCTTCGGCGAACTGCTGCGCGCGGCGGCGCCGATTACGCAAAAAGAGCTGACCCGCCAGCTGCGGTTGTTCGAGCAGCGCGGGCTGGTGTCGCGCTGCGTCTATCCCGAAATTCCCCCCCGCGTTGAATATCAGATAACTGACCTGGGACTGTCGATGCGCAGCGCACTTCAGCCGCTGGCGGAGTGGATGAGTCAGCACGGCCACCTGCTCAAACGTTAAGCCCGGCGATAGCGCGGCGCCGGTTGGCCGGTGCGTGCGCTGCCGAACAGCGCGAGCCTCGCCTGGTCGTAATGGGTCCAGAGCGCCAGATCGTGAACCGGCGGCAGGGTGATATTTTCGCCCTGATCAAGGCCGCTAAGCGCCGCGTCCACCAGATCTTCCGTCGTCATCACCGAGCCTGCCGGCAGTGCGTCAAGAGCGACGCCGGAGGTGGGCCACAGATCCGTCGCGGTTGCCGCCGGAAGCACCGCCTGAATACGCAAACCGCTGTCGGAAAACTCCTCCTGAAGCGCGCGGGTAAAGCTCAGCACCCACGCCTTGCTGGCGCTGTAGACGGCGCTGCCCGGTAGCGCATGCAGCGCAAGAATGGAGGCGATATTGATCAGCGTCCCCTGACCTCGCGGGCTGAAGGCGGCCAACGCCGCATAGCTCAGGCGCAGCAGAGCGGTGGTATTCAGGGTATGAATCATCTGATGTTCGCGCACATCCGTGGTCAGTAACCCTCCCATTTTCGCCGTGCCAGCGTTGTTAATCACCAGCGCAATCGTCGGATCCGATTGCAGGCGCGCTTCAACGGCGCGGATACCGCTTTCTTCGCTCAGGTCTGCCTTGAGTACGTCGGCCCGGATGCCGTACTGGCGCTGCAGCTCTTGGGCGAGGGCCTGCAAACGTTCTTCCCGGCGTGCGACCAGAATCAGGTGATAGCCGCGAGCGGCGAGACGTTCGGCATAGAGGGCGCCGATGCCGGAAGATGCGCCGGTAATCAAAGCGGTATAAGAAGGGGTCGTCATGGAGTTACCTCAAGTAATATGGTTGCATTATTAAACCAAATTCAGCATGCGTTAAATGGTTTAATAATGCAACCAATTGACGGAGGTTATTTTATTATGAGGAATGATTAAAAAGTAATAATTATTAAAATCAGTCTGTTAGCGGAAGTCTGGCGGTAATGTCGTCGGGGCGGAGCGTCCGGCCATCGGCGGACTGTAGCACCAGCTTGCGCAGCGGCTGGCGCGTGAGATTATCAATCAACACGGTGGCGGGTTCGTCGGGCGTCAACAGATACTCGTCGGCCCATTGCGCCAGCGCCACCAGCACAGTTTGCAGCCCACGCCCCTTTTCGGTAAGCACGTACTCCTGCCACGCGCTACCGTCCGAAGCGGGCTGCATCGTGAGAATACCTTCTTCCACCAGCATTTTTAGCCGCCCGGCGAGCATGTTCTTAGCAATGCCAAGGTGCTTTTGAAATTCGCTGAAGCGCCGGGTCCCCCCCAGGGCATCGCGGACAATGAGTAGCGACCACCAGTCGCCAATGACGTCAAGTGAGCGGGCAATGGGGCAACTGCTGTTTTCCAGACGAGTACGTTTCACGAGAGCTCCTGTGGCTTCAGTTGTTTTATTATAAAACTATTTCCCCGGGCTGCGAAAAGTTTCTCCCGTTGCGTGAGTTTGCGAGCCGTCGTGCGGAAAAATGTCATCAATTTGTCACAATGAAAGCGATGATAATCACTGACTGAGGATTAAGGGATGCAAAAGAATCTACTCGCCAGCGTCGTAGCCGGCGCCGTATTGTTATCGACGGCTGCCCAGGCAGAGGAACAGACGGCACCGCAGGGCTATCAGCTACAGCAGGTGTTGATCATGAGTCGCCACAACCTGCGCGCGCCGCTGGCCAACAACGGCAGCGTGCTGGAGCAGTCAACGCCGAAATCATGGCCGGAGTGGGATGTGCCCGGCGGTCAACTGACCACTAAGGGCGGCGTGCTTGAGGTCTATATGGGGCACTATATGCGCGAATGGCTGGCGCAGCAGGGGCTGGTCACCCGCGGCGAGTGTCCGGCGGAGAATAGCGTTTACGCCTACGCCAACAGCCTGCAACGTACCGTGGCGACTGCGCAGTTCTTTATAACCGGCGCGTTCCCCGGCTGTGGGGTTACGGTTCATCACCAGCCGCAAATGGGCACCATGGACCCGACGTTTAATCCGGTGATTACCGACGATTCTGCCGCCTTCAGCGAAAAAGCCGTACAGGCGATGGAAAAAGAGCGGCAGACCATGCAGCTGGCCGACAGCTACAAGCTACTCGAAGTGATGACGGACTATCAAAATTCACCGTCCTGCAAAGAGAAGCAGCAGTGCTCGCTGAGCGACGGCAAGGATACCTTCAGCGCAAAATATCAGCAGGAACCGGGCGTTTCCGGGCCGTTAAAGGTGGGCAACTCGCTGGTTGATGCCTTCACGCTGCAGTATTACGAAGGGTATCCGCTGGATCAGGTGGCGTGGGGCGAGATAAAAACCGACAAACAGTGGCAGGTGTTGTCGAAGCTGAAAAACGGCTATCAGGATAGCCTGTTCACCTCGGCGGAAGTGGCGCGCAACGTGGCTAAACCGCTGGTGAAATATATCGATAAAGCGCTGGTCAGCGATCCCGCTCAGGCGGCGAAAGTGACGCTGCTGGTGGGGCACGATTCCAATATTGCCTCACTGCTGACGGCGTTAGACTTCAAACCTTATCAGCTGCATGACCAGTATGAACGGACCCCGATCGGCGGGAAAATTGTTTTCCAGCGCTGGCATGATAGCGGCGCCAACCGTGAGCTGATGAAAATTGAGTATGTGTATCAAAGCACGGCGCAGCTGCGCAATACCGAAACCTTAACCCTGCAATCCCCGCCGCAGCGCGTGACCCTGGCGCTGAACGGCTGTCCGGTGGATGCAAACGGCTTCTGTCCGATGGAGACCTTTAAGCAGGTGATGAACGACGCGGCGAAATAAAAAAAACGGACCGGCCATGGCTGGTCGGTCCGGGTCTTGTTTTGTTGGCCCGGTCATGCGCCGGGCACTCCGGGTTACACGTTTTTGCGCTCGATGGTCTGTTCGCCCCAGAAAAGGGCGTCTTTATCCGTTTTCGCGAAGGCCAAAGAGAGCACTTCATCGCTGCCTTCTTCCCAAATTTTCTCTGCTAGCTTTTCATCGTATTTGGCTAATTCAAAAATCGCTTCGGCGATCTCTAAAGAGGTATTTCGTAAACTAGCCCATTCACCCACGTGGTGGGCTTTCGCTTCTTGAGTTGGCATGCAAATCCTCCTGCTGAAGGTTAGCCGTGTAGTTTAACTGCCAGTCCTGCGACATGTTCACCCTGATAGCGGGCGATCGCCAGCTCTTCCTGACTTGGCTGACGAGAACCATCGCCGCCGGCGATAGTGGTTGCGCCATACGGTGTGCCGCCGCGCACCGCCGACACATCAAAAAGCTCCTGGGCGCCGTAGCCGATAGGGACAATCACCATCCCATGATGGGCAAGCGTGGTCCAGGTAGAGGTAATGGTCTGCTCTTGTCCACCGCCGGTACCGGTAGAGCTAAAGACGCTGGCCAGTTTGCCGTACAGTGCGCCCGATGCCCACAGGCCGCCGGTCTGATCGAGGAAGGTGCGCATTTGTCCGGACATATTGCCGAAACGGGTGGGGGTACCAAAGATGATGGCATCATACTCTGCCAGTTCCTGCGGCGTGGCGACGGGCGCATTCTGCGTTTTCCCGCCTGCTTTGGCGAACGCCTCAGCTTGCATAGTTTCCGGCACGCGCTTCACGACCACCTCAACGCCGTCTACTTTGTTCGCCCCTTCGGCGACAGCGTGAGCCATGGTTTCGATGTGTCCATACATTGAATAATAAAGCACCAGAATTTTAGCCATTTGCATCACTCCTCGGTTGCGTTAGAGACCAGCCAAACGACTGGCTACCTTTAAAGATAAGGCCTCTGGCTAAGAGTGCAAATCTAACAATCATTTATTTGATTTATAACAAAATTGCAAAGAACGCGTTTGTCGCAAAAAGAAACATCTTTATCTGCCCGCTTTTCATCAGCCATAAGAGACGCTTAGCGCGGCGCGGGCGGCGGTAAATCCGTTGTGGCCGTCAAATTATTACAGAATGTTACTATTTGTCTGGTGAATGAGTTTCCTTCACTACGCTTAACAGCACGCAATACGAAAAATGGCCATGCCATATGCCGCTGAGTCGCGGCCTCGTATTGTACGCAATGCAAGATGATGTCTAACCAAGTGGAGGTCAGTGATGGCAAACCATCGTGGCGGTTCCGGCAACTTTGCTGAGGATCGTGAAAGAGCATCAGAAGCAGGTCGTAAGGGTGGCCAGCATAGCGGGGGGAACTTCAAAAACGATCCTCAGCGCGCCTCGGAAGCCGGCAAAAAAGGGGGGAAAAACAGTCACGGCAATCGTCATAGCTGACCTGCCCGGCTGACTGTGTTCGATGTGGCTCTACTCTCCTCGGCACCCGCCACATCCTCCTCGCCGCCGGCCTCCGCCGGCGGTTTTTATTGCCTGTCGCGAGCCCCCCTGGCAGCGCATGAGATTGTGGGGCGACACGTTCTTCGCCGCCCCGTAAGCGTAGCGTTTTAAACGGGGGTGACGTCGGGCTGTTCTGCTTCACGTGCGCGGCGGTTCAGCAGCGCGTGAAGTAAAATCGCGCCAAAGGTGGCCGTTCCGATCCCGCCAAGGGTAAACCCGCCCAGCGACAGGGCGAAATCTCCGGCGCCGAGCACCAGCGTGACCGCCACCATGATCAGATTGCTGTTCTGACTCAGGTCAACCCGATTCTGTACCCAGATACGGGCGCCGGCGACCGCAATCAAGCCAAAGACCACGATCGACGCGCCGCCGATAACCGGCCCGGGGATCGTATGGATCAACGCGCCAAACTTCGGTGAAAAGCCGAGTAAAATGGCAATCAGCGCGGCGGCAACAAACACCAGGGTGGAATAGACTTTGGTCACCGCCATCACGCCGATATTTTCCGCATAGGTGGTCACGCCGCTGCCGCCTACCGCGCCGGAGAGCATCGTCGCCAGCCCGTCACCGACGAACGCCCGTCCCATATAAGGGTCCATATTGCGTCCGGTCATGCCGGCGACCGCTTTCAGATGCCCCAGGTTTTCCGCCACCAGAATCACCGCCACCGGGGCTATCAGCATCATCGCCTGGCCGTCAAAGGTCGGGGCGGTAAAGTGCGGCAGCCCGAACCACGCCGCCTGGTGCAGTAAGGTAAAGTCGAGCGGTTTACCCAACCCGAGGAGATTCGCCAGCAGCGCGTACAGCCCGCAGGCAACGATCAGGCCGACGAGAATCAGCAGCCGCTGGATCATCCCGCGGGTAAAGACCGCCACCAGTCCGATACAGAGTACGGTCAGCACCGCCATCCAGCCATCGAAGGCGGAGGCGGAGACGCTGTGTACGGCGATGGGGGCGAGATTGAGCCCAATGGCCATCACCACCGCGCCGGTCACCACCGGCGGCATCAGTCGTTCAATCCAGCGGGTACCGATTTTCATCACTACCACGCCAATCAGGGTATACACCAGGCCGCAGGCGATAATTCCTCCGAGGGCGACGCTAAGGTGCGGATTGAGTCCCTGACCATTAAAGCCGGTGACGGCGATAACCACGCCGATGAAGGCGGCGCTGGAGCCCAGGTAGCTTGGCACCCGACCGCCGGTTACCAGGAAAAACAGCAGCGTGCCGATACCGGACAATAAAATCGCCAGGTTAGGATCCAGCCCCATCAGGATGGGCATCAGCACGGTGGCGCCAAACATGGCGACCGCGTGCTGGACGCCCATGACCATCGTTTGTCCGACGGAGAGGCGTTCATCGGGGGCCACCACGCCGGACGCGGCGGAAGGGGAGGTCAACTGCCAGCGAGGAAAATCGAAAAGTGCCATGATGATATCCCGGGTTTGAAGTTAACAGGCTGGACGCATAAGCGTGTGGTAGCCGCGGTCGAACCACATCAGCCCGCGCGGCTCTGGATGTCTGACGATGGCGGCCACTTCACAGAACAAAATGTCGTGGGTGCCGACGCTGACTATCTGGTTGATACGACAATCGAAGCTGACCAGCGCATCGACCAGGCGCGGGCAGCCGGTGAGACCGGTTTGCCATTCGGCGGCGGCGAAACGCTCCGCCATCGGCGTTTTACCGCCAAAGACGTTGGAGAGCGACTCCTGGCCAGCCGCCAGGGTGTTGACGCACAGCGCCTGGTGCTGGCGGAAGGTTGGCCACACCGAGGCGGAGCGGTTGAGACAGACCAGCAGCGTTGGCGGCGTATCGGTGACGCTACAGACCGCGCTGGCGGTAAATCCGGCGCGACCCGCCGGGCCATCGGTGGTAATCACGTTGACCGCCGCGCCGACCTGGGCCATGGCGTCACGAAAACTCTGTTTATCCGCTACGGACATAGTGGCTCCTTACGCCAGCTGGCAGGCATCATCAAAGGACAGGCGCGGCAGGCGGCCATACAGTTTGGCAGTGTCGCCATAACCAATATTAATCAACAGGTTGCTCTTCCAGCCGCTGTCGGCAAAGAACGCCGCATCAACCTTGTCGCGGTCAAACCCTGACATCGGGCCGGTATCCAGGCCAAGGGCGCGGCAGGCGAAAATCAGATATGCCGCCTGCAGAGAGCTGTTGCGAAAGGCGGTCTCTTCCGCCAGCTGCGGACTGGAGGTGAACCAGCTGCGGGCATCGCCGTGGGGGAACAGCGTCGGCAGGCGATCGTAGAAGGCGCGATCCCAGGCCACGATGGCGGTCACCGGCGCGCGCAGGGTTTTTTCGAGGTTGCCGCTGGAGAGCGTCGGACGCAGTTTCTCCTTTCCTTCCGGCGTGCGGACAAACAGGATCCGTGCGGGGGAGCAGTTGGCGGAGGTCGGCCCCATTTTCATCAGATCGTATATTTCGTGCAGCAGGCTATCGCTGACCGGTTTATCCAGCCAGCCATTGTGGGTACGGGCGTGAGTAAACAGACTGTCGCGCGCGCTTTGGCTAATGCTTTCGCTCATAGATTCTCCTGATATCAGGCCAGCATGGCGGCCAGCCCGTTGCATAAAATAGGGTTGAAGGTGTCGGCATCAGTCACGTTGCAGGCGTGGCCGCCCCAGGCCATCTCGACCCGCTGGCTGCCCGCTATCGCCGCTTGTAGCGTGCGCGAGCAGGAGGCAGGAACCAGCAGATCGTCATGGGCGCTGACGATCAGGGTCGGGCATGCCACGGCGGACGCCCGGCGAGAAAAGTCGGCCTGCTTCAACGCCTGCAGCCGCTTGAGCAGATTCTCCTTGCCCTGAAAATGGCTGAGGGCGAGAGCATCTTCCGCCTCTAGCCTCGGCATCCGCGCGGCCATCCACTCCGCCGGGTAGAGAAATAAAGGTTGTGCTTCGACCCACGCCTGGGCACCGCCCGCGTGCAGCAGACGCTCGCGTACCTGAAAACAGCGGCGGGTGTGGGGAGACAGGGTTAGCCAGCCGTTGACCAACACCAGGCCGCTGACCGCCTGCGGAAAGTCCAGCGCCAGCTGCAGGGCAATCAGCGCCCCCAGGGCGTGACCCACCAGGGCAAAGCGGGATATTCCCGCCGCCTGCAGCGCCTGATTGAGCTCCTGCGCCATGGTCGCCATGCTGTAGCCGGCGGGCAGCGGCCCGGCGTTTTCACCGGTGCCGTTTTGATCATAGCTCACCAGCTGATACCGTTGTTCCAGCGCCGCGCGCTGCGGCAGCCAGTAGCTGCCCGCACCGCCTAAGCCGGCGCTCAGCACGACCGTCGGTGCACCCTCAAAGGGGGGCGGGGAGATATTCAGTTTCATGATGCTGCTTTTCCGATATGGGCGACGGTCGCTATCTCTACCAGCGCCTCCGGCTTGACCAGCCCGCACTGAATGCAGAAGCGCGCCGGTTTATCCCCTGGGAAGAACTCGGCATAGACTTCGTTAATCGCGGCGTAGTTTTTCCAGTCGGTGATAAAGATGCTGTTGAACGTCACATCCTCCATGCTGCCACCCGCCGTTTCGATCACCGTTTTGATCGTTTCCAGAACGTGACGGGTTTGCGCCTTTGGGTCGCCGATGTGGACCACGTTATTTTGCTTGTCAAACGGCAGGGTGCCGGAGACATACACCACCCCATCGGCCAGGGTGCCAGGGACGAAAGGGGCAATCGGCGTGGTGGTGCCGGGCGGAATAATCACCTGTTTAGGCATAACGTTTCTCCTCCGGGAAAGATAGCGGGGCGGCCGGGGCCAGCGCATCGCAGAAGCTGGCGACGTCGCTGACCCAGCCAAAGAAGGTCTCAATATTGAACAGTGCAGCCTGCTGGGCGAAAGCCGGGCCCGCCTGGTGGGTGGCATCTTCCAGCACGACGCCGAAATACTCGAGGAAGAAGCCGTCGCGCAGGGTGGACTCCACGCAAACATTGGTGGCGATGCCGGTAAAGATCAGGTGGCGAATGCCGCGGCTGCGCAAAATACTGTCCAGCTGAGTGTTGAAAAAGCCGCTGTAGCGCGGTTTCGGCAGCACCACATCGCCGGGCTGGGGCTGCAGCTCATCGACCAGTTGATAATCCCAGCCGCCTTTAGCCAACAGTTTGCCCTGCAGTTCAGGACGACGGCGCATGGTCTTCAGAGCGTTAGATTTGTGGTAGTTCGGCGAGCCCGGGCCACCGGCTTCCATATACTCCTCATCCCAGCCGTTCTGGAACCAGATGATCAGCATGCCGGCGGCGCGGGCCGCGGCAACGGCGGTATTAATGTTGTCGATAACCGGCCGGGTGGCGGAGACATCAAACCCGGCAAGATCGAGATATCCTCCCTGGCTGGCATAGGCGTTTTGCATATCGACGACGATCAGCGCGCTATTTTGCGCCGGGAAGGTCAGGGATTCCGGACGGGCGGAAAGCGTAATCATCAGGCAACCTCGCGGGTAACGGTGGCAATATGGTCACGGCAGCGCATCAGCGGCTGAATGCGCTGGCCAAAGGCATCGATGCCAGAAAGAAAATCATCAAACGTCAGCAGGACGCCGTCGGTGCCGGGGACGGAGGCGACGTCGTCGAGCATTCGGGCGACGTTGGCGTAGGAGCCCACCAGCGTTCCCATATTGATATTGACCGCCGAGGTCGGGTCGGCCATCTGGCGGACGTTGGTGTCGCTGCCGGAGCGGGTGTCTTTTTGGCTTTGTTCGGTGAGCCAGGCCAGCGCTTCGTCATCGGCTCCCGCCTTGTAGTGCTCCCATTTGGCGCGGGCCGCTTCGTCGGTTTCATCGGCGATGACCATGAACAGCACATAGGAGCCCACGTCGCGACCGGTCTTTTCCGCCGCCTGCATCATGCGCGCGGCGGTCGGCGCAAAGGCGGTCGGGGTATTGACCCCTTTGCCGAAGCAGAAGTTGTAGTCGGCATACTGGGCGGAGAAGGCCATGCCCGCGTCGCTTTGCCCGGCGCAGATCACTTTCATCGGCTGCGACGGCTGCGGGCTGACGCGACAGTCGTTCATCGTGAAGTGGTCGCCTTTAAAGTCGCTGCGCCCGGTGCCCCACAGGTCGCGCAGTACCTGGACATATTCGGTGAGATAGTCGTAGCGGCGGGCGAAATAATCGTCGCCGGGCCAGATGCCCATCTGCTCATATTCCGGTTTTTGCCAGCCGGTCACCAGATTGACGCCGAAGCGGCCGCCGGAGATAGAGTCGATGGTGGAGGCCATCCGGGCGACAATGGCCGGCGGCAGCGTGAGCGTCGCGGCGGTGGCGTAGATCTGGATCCGCGAGGTCACTGCGGCCAGGCCGGCCATTAAGGTGAAAGATTCGAGGTTATGATCCCAGAACTCGGTTTTGCCGCCGAAACCGCGCAGTTTGATCATCGACAGCGCAAAATCAAAATGGTAATGCTCCGCTTTCTGGACGATCGCTTTATTCAGTTCGAACGTCGGCATGTACTGCGGGGCATGGGTTGAAATCAACCAGCCGTTATTACCAATCGGAACGAAGACACCAATTTTCATACGTACCTCTCTGCAATCGTTGACGAAGAAGGCGCGCGGTGCTGCATCCTGCATCTCCTGGGTCACCTCGCCAGAAAGCTAAAGCAAAGGGAATGCCAGTTTTGCAAAAATCAATGTTATTAATGTGTTGCGTATTGGTTGCTTAAAATGAAGGTGATAAAAGTGGACTAAATGGTCAAAATGAGTGCACGAAAAAACGGCAGTCATGCGCAATTGGGGTGCATAAGGTCGTGTCAAGGTTGGGCTTTTGCTATGCTGATGGCGTTGAAAGAAGGAGATGATGATGGCAGAGGGCGCTGTGAAAAAAACCGGGAAGCGTTCGCAGGCGGTGAGCGCAAAGAAAGAGGCTATCCTGGCCGCTGCGCTGGACGCATTTTCCCAGTTTGGTATCCACGGTACGCGGCTTGAGCAGGTTGCAGAGCTGGCCGGGGTATCGAAAACGAATCTACTCTATTACTACCCGTCGAAAGAGGCGCTGTATGTCGCCGTGCTGCAGCAGATCCTCACCATCTGGCTGGCGCCGCTGAGGGCGTTTCGCGAAGATATCAGCCCGCTGGTCGCTATCCGCGAATATATTCGCCTCAAGCTGGAGGTGTCGCGCGATTATCCGCAGGCCTCCAGGCTGTTTTGTCTGGAGATGCTACAGGGCGCGCCGCTGCTGATGGGCGAGCTGACCGGCGATCTGAAAGCGCTGGTGGATGAAAAGTCGGCGATTGTCTCTGGCTGGGTCGATAGCGGGAAACTGGCACCGGTCGACCCTCAGCATCTGATCTTCATGATCTGGGCCACCACTCAACATTACGCCGATTTTGCCACGCAGATTGAGGCGGTCACCGGCGCAACGTTGCGCGACGAGGCGTTTTTTCAACAAACCGTAGAGAACGTCCAGCGGATGATCATTGAAGGTATCCGGGTACGTTAATTGGCGGGGGGAAGCGGGCAGCTCTGGTCGCCATCTTCACACTGCAGCAGCGAAGCAAGGAACGATTCACGCTCCACGGTTTTGTCTGCCATACACTGGTTGATAAGCATCGGCTGGACGCTGCCGCCTTCGGCGCCGGAAGCGAGGAAGGTGCAGTCGGCGTCGCGCAGCGCTATCCACGCCAGCTGCGCTTTTTTCAGCTGTTCCTGCTGTTTACCCGCGGCGCGTTTCAGCGCTTCCTGATAGGTCTGATTCAGCTTGCTATCGGCCGCCTGATATTGTGCTGCCGTACACTGGTTCAACTCAGCCTGATTGCCGGCGTTAGCACATTCGTCCGCCAGCGCCTGTCCGCTTGCCAGCAGGGCTGCGAGGGCAATTAAAGTTCGTTTCATTGGTCCACTCCCATAAAAAAAGCTCCCGTCGGGGGAGCTTTAATTAACCACAGCCGGCGTCCGGTGTCATCAGCTGACGTGGATGTCGGTCGCAACAGACCCTTAGCCGATGGTCATCAGGCTAGCGTTACCGCCTGCCGCCGCAGTATTGACGCTCAGCGAGCGTTCAATATAGAGGCGTTCCAGCAACAGGTTGCTTTCACCGCGGGCGAAACCCTGAACCGAGATAATCGCGCCGTCGCGTGCCGCCACCTGTTCACACAGTTCCCGCAGCTGATCGGAATCGCCGTGGTAGATAACCGCATCGAAAGCCTGAGCGGTCAGCATCTCTGGTTTGGCAAAGTGGAGACGTTCGCTGACCTCGCGCGGCAGCTTCTTCGCCAGCTCGCGATGCAGAGCGCTCTCCGGCCACAGGATTTCACAGCCGACTGCGGTGACCGCCGCCAGCTGAATCAGCGCATCCTGCTCGTTATCCGCCACGCACAGTACGCGGTCGCGAGGGATAAAGGTCAGGGTATTGCGCTCGCCGGTTGGACCCGGCAGCAGACGTTGGGTACCGGCTTGCGCCAGTTCACGGTACTGCTGACACAGCGCCTGCAGTTCAGGACGACCGGCGGCCCACTGCTGCAGGGCGTTTAGCGGTTTTTCCAGCAGGGTTTTCAGCTGCGCATCCAGCGGACGTTCCGCATCCTGGCGGGCGAGCGTGGTTCCCACGGCGTTTTGCGGGCGGCTGGAGAGCAGACGATACAGATACAGCGGGCCGCCGGCTTTCGGTCCGGTCCCCGACAGACCTTCGCCGCCAAACGGCTGCACGCCGACCACGGCGCCAACCATATTGCGGTTAACGTACAGGTTGCCGACCTTCGCGCTGCCGGTGACCTGAGCAATGGTTTCGTCGATGCGGGTATGGACGCCGAGGGTCAGACCGTAGCCGGAGGCGTTAATCTGCTCGACCAGCTGATCCAGCTCGTTGCGGTTATAGCGAACCACGTGCAGCACCGGACCAAAGACCTCTTTTTTCAGCTCATCAAAGCTCTCGAGTTCGATCAGGGTCGGCGGAATGAAGGTCCCGCTTTGCCACTCACGCGCATCCTCGCTGTTTTCCCGTACCGCCTGGAACACCGTGCGGCCTTTGGCGCGCAGGCTCTGAATATGGCGTTCAATATTCTCTTTGGCTTCGGCATCGATGACCGGACCAATGTCGGTCGTCAGACGGCCAGGGTTGCCCATCCGGCATTCGCCCATTGCGCCGCGCAGCATGGTCAGCGTATGGTCGGCGATCTCTTCCTGCAGGCAGAGAATACGCAGGGCGGAACAGCGCTGCCCGGCGCTATCAAACGCGGAGGCCAGCACGTCGATCACCACTTGCTCGGTAAGGGCCGAGGAGTCGACGATCATGGCGTTCATCCCGCCGGTTTCGGCGATAAGCGGCGTCGGGCGACCCTGTGCATCCAGGCGGCTGGCGATATTGCGTTGCAGCAGCGTGGCGACTTCGGTGGAGCCGGTGAACATCACGCCGCGAACGCGTTCGTCGGTGGTCAGCGCGGCGCCGACGGTTTCCCCGCGGCCCGGCAGCAGCTGAATCACGCCCGGCGGAACGCCGGCTTCCAGCAGAATCGCTACGCCCTGAGCGGCAATCAGCGGCGTCTGTTCGGCGGGTTTCGCCAGCACGCTGTTACCGGCGGCCAGCGCGGCGGCAATCTGACCGGTGAAAATCGCCAGTGGGAAGTTCCACGGACTAATACAAACTACCGGTCCCAGCGGACGGTGGGTTTCATTATCGAAATCGTCGCGCACCTGACCGGCGTAGTAGTGGAGAAAATCAACGGCTTCGCGGACTTCGGCGATGGCGTTGCTGAAGGTTTTACCGGCTTCACGGACCAGAATGCCGATCAGCGTCTGCATCTGGTCTTCCATCAGCACCGCCGCGCGTTCAAGGATCGCCGCTCGTTCCTGCGGCGGGGTGGCAAACCAGATAGGCGCGTTATTGACTGCGCTGGTCAGCGCCAGTTCAATCTCTTCCGGGTGGGCTTCACGCACGTGGCCGACGATATCTTTCGGCTCGGCCGGGTTAATCACCGCCTGCAGTTCGCCCGCCATCACCGGATGCTCCAGCGCCGGCAGCGCCTGCCATTTGTGCAATGCGCTGTTCAGCAGAGAGGAGGAGAGGGAGGCCAGACGGTGTTCGTTGGCCAGATCCAGGCCCGCGGAGTTACTGCGGCCTTTGCCGTACAGATCGCGCGGCAGCGGGATCTTCGGATGGGGCAGGCCGGCCTTACCCTCCTGCCGGGCCAGTTTTTCCACGGCGCTGACCGGGTCGGCAACCAGCTCGTCCAGCGGCAGCGTAGTATCCGCGATACGGTTAACAAAGGAGGTGTTGGCGCCGTTTTCCAGCAGGCGGCGTACCAGGTATGCCAGCAGCGTCTCGTGGGTCCCGACCGGCGCATAAATTCGGCACGGACGGTTCAGTTTCCCGTCGGCAACCTTGCCGACTACCTGTTCGTAGAGCGGTTCGCCCATGCCGTGCAGGCACTGGAACTCATACTGGCCCGGATAGTAGTTTTGCCCGGCCAACTGATAAATGGCTGCCAGGGTATGGGCGTTGTGGGTGGCGAACTGCGGGTAGATAAGGCTCGGCACCGCCAGCAGCTTTTTCGCGCAGGCGAGGTAGGAGACGTCGGTGTACACCTTGCGGGTATACACCGGGTAGCCTTCGAGGCCGTCCATCTGCGCGCGTTTGATTTCGCTGTCCCAGTAGGCGCCTTTTACCAGGCGGATCATCAGGCGACGGCGGCTGCGGGTGGCGAGGTCAATCAGGGAATCAATGACGAACGGGCAGCGTTTTTGGTAGGCCTGAATCACGAAGCCAATTCCGTTCCAGCCGGCCAGCTCTGGTTCAAAGCACAGCTTCTCCAGCAGGTCGAGGGAGATCTCCAGGCGATCGGCCTCTTCGGCATCGATGTTAATCCCGATATCGTACTGACGCGCCAGCAGGGTCAATGATTTCAGCCGCGGATACAGTTCATCCATCACCCGATCGTATTGTGCGCGGCTGTAGCGCGGGTGCAGCGCAGAGAGTTTGATCGAAATCCCCGGGCCTTCATAAATGCCGCGGCCGTTAGAGGCTTTGCCAATCGCGTGGATCGCCTGCTGGTAGGAGACCATATAGGCCTGAGCATCGGCGGCGGTGAGCGCGGCCTCGCCCAGCATATCGTAGGAGTAACGGAACCCTTTCTCTTCCAGCTTGCGGGCGTTGGCCAGCGCTTCGGCGATGGTTTCGCCGGTCACGAACTGTTCGCCCATCAAACGCATCGCCATGTCGACGCCTTTGCGAATCAGCGGTTCGCCGCTTTTGCCGATAATCCGGTTCAGCGAGCGCGAAAGGCTGGTTTCGTTATGGGTAGAGACCAGTTTGCCGGTAAACAGCAGGCCCCAGGTTGCCGCATTGACGAACAGCGACGGGCTGCGGCCGATGTGCGACTGCCAGTTACCGTTGCTGATTTTGTCGCGGATGAGGGCATCGCGGGTGGCTTTGTCCGGAATACGCAGCAGCGCCTCCGCCAGACACATCAGCGCCACCCCTTCCTGTGAAGAGAGCGAAAACTCTTGTAGCAGGCTCTGCACCATGCCGGCGCGACCGCTGGCGGTTTTTTGATTACGCAGTTTCTCCGCCAGCTGATAAGCCAGCTTATGCGCCTGTTCAGCCAGCGGCTGCGGCAGGCGCGCCTGCTCCAGCAGCATAGGGACGGCGTCAGTTTCTGCCCGGCGGTAAGCGGCGGTAATCGAGGCCCGGGTGACGGACTGCGGCAGAATCTGCTCGGCAAATTCGAGGAATGGCTGCCACGGCTCATCGACCGGGCTGCTGACGTCATCGCTTTCATTGGCGGCGCCGGCAAGCAGGGCCGGCAGCTCGGGCAGCGTCTCGTCGTTTTCCAGCTTTTCCAGATAGTTGAAAATGGCCTGTTTAATCAGCCAGTGCGGCGTGCGGTCAATACGGCTCGCGGCGAACTTGATGCGTTCACGCGTCGCGTCGTCAAGCTTAACACCCATGGTGGTGGTGCCCATGCTTATCACTCCTGTTATGAATCGTTGTTCTTTTTTGCGGTTACGCGAAAATATCTACTATGTTGCAACTTTGTGCAACCTTGTTAATCGTGACCTGTGTAGCAAGCTGAGAAATGAGTGAGTTGTTAATTGAGATGGTGGATGTAACGGAAAATTAACCTTTCTGCGCTGGGGTTTTTTATGCGTCAGTTAACAGTTTTACAAGGTGCAACCAATAAAAACGTGAGAGAGTGCAACCTATAACAAAATGAAGTTTGGTACGGACAAAAATTAGTGTAAATGCTGTGTTAAATCGTTTGTGAAATGCCGACGCTTCCGTCAGGATACGGTCGCCCAATACAATCCTTGTGCCACTACCCCGTTCCGGTAGTGGAATAAAATGACAAAGCAGGACGTTGTCGACAAAAGAATCTGGAGATTTTACATGGCTATTAGCACCCCCATGTTGGTGACTTTTATTATTTATATATTTGGCATGGTACTGATCGGTTTTATTGCCTGGCGATCGACAAAAAACTTTGATGATTATATTCTCGGCGGCCGCAGTCTCGGGCCATTTGTGACGGCGCTCTCCGCCGGCGCCTCCGATATGAGCGGCTGGCTGCTGATGGGATTGCCCGGCGCAATATTTCTCTCCGGTATTTCCGAGAGCTGGATTGCCATTGGTCTGACGCTCGGCGCATGGATTAACTGGAAACTGGTCGCCGGTCGTCTGCGCGTACACACCGAGGTAAATAATAATGCGCTGACCTTACCGGATTATTTTACCGGGCGCTTTGAAGATAAAAGCCGCGTGCTGCGTATTATTTCGGCGCTGGTTATTTTGCTGTTCTTCACCATTTATTGTGCCTCCGGGATTGTTGCCGGTGCCCGTCTGTTTGAAAGCACTTTTGGCATGAGCTATGAAACGGCGCTGTGGGCCGGTGCGGCGGCGACGATTATTTATACCTTCGTCGGCGGATTCCTCGCGGTAAGCTGGACCGATACCGTACAGGCCAGCCTGATGATTTTTGCGCTGATTCTGACGCCGGTGATGGTGATTATTTCCGTTGGCGGCTTTGGTGAATCGCTGGAAGTGATCAAGCAGAAGAGCATTGAAAATGTCGATATGCTCAAAGGACTGAATTTTGTGGCGATTATTTCGCTGATGGGCTGGGGCCTGGGCTACTTTGGCCAGCCGCATATTCTGGCGCGTTTTATGGCGGCGGATTCGCACCACAGCATCGTTCACGCACGTCGCATCAGTATGACCTGGATGATTCTCTGCCTGGCGGGTGCCGTGGCGGTCGGTTTCTTCGGTATTGCATGGTTCAATAATAACCCGGCGCTGGCCGGCGCGGTTAATCAGAACTCCGAGCGCGTGTTTATCGAACTGGCGCAAATCCTGTTTAACCCGTGGATTGCCGGTATTCTGCTGTCGGCGATTCTGGCGGCGGTGATGTCCACCCTGAGCTGTCAGCTGCTGGTGTGCTCCAGCGCGATTACCGAAGACCTGTATAAAGCGTTTCTGCGCAAAAACGCCGGTCAGAAAGAGCTGGTGTGGGTCGGACGGACGATGGTCCTGGTGGTGGCGCTGATCGCCATTGCGCTGGCGGCAAACCCGAACAACCGCGTGCTGGGTCTGGTGAGCTACGCCTGGGCAGGCTTCGGTGCCGCGTTTGGTCCGGTCGTACTGTTCTCGGTGATGTGGTCGCGGATGACGCGTAACGGGGCGCTGGCCGGGATGGTGATTGGCGCGCTGACGGTGATTGTCTGGAAACAGTTCGGTTGGCTGGGCCTGTATGAAATCATCCCTGGCTTTATCTTTGGCAGTCTGGGCATCGTGGTCTTCAGCCTGCTGGGCAAAGCCCCGTCGACATCCATGCAGCAACGCTTTGCCGAAGCGGACGCCCATTATCATTCGGCTCCGCCGACACCGGCTACCGCCGAGTAAACTCACGACCGGTTAATCAAGCCCGCGTTCAGCGGGCTTTTTTGTGGCTGAAAGCCGGCCAGGCGCCGGGCACGGCTCCCACCTCTTGCTAATTCCATGAAAATACGCTGATATCGGGGGCACAAAAAACAATGAGGATAGCAAAATGACGTTCAGACAGGGTGCGCTGGTGCTGGTGATGGCAGGGCTGCTTGGCGGCTGCGTGGCACCGGCGAAGAAGAGTACGCCGGTTGCCACGGCAGCGGTATGCCCGGCAGAGAATGCGATGGTGCAGACCACGCTCTATTTCGGTTTAAGCCGCCCGGCGGGTAAAGATATCACCCACCAGGAGTGGCAGCAGTTTGTTGACCGCGACGTCACGCCGCGTTTTCGTGAGGGATTAACGGTGTTTGACGCCCGAGGCCAGTGGCTGGGGAATGATGGCAGCGTGGCCCGCGAGCAGAGCAAAGCGCTGATGCTGATTCATGGTAAAGACGGTGGCAGCGAAGAGGGGATCGAGGCGTTACGTAACCTCTATAAATCGCGCTTTGCCCAGGAGTCGGTGATGCGCGTGGACCAACCGGTCTGCGTTCACTTCTGAAAAAACGGCGGGGAAGTCCCCGCCGTATCTCTTCTATAGCACCAGGCCGGCAAAGCTGGCGGAAAGCAGACTGACCAGCGTGGCGCCGTAGACCAGACGCAGGCCGAAGCGGGAGACGATATTGCCCTGCTGTTCGTTCAGCCCTTTAATGGCCCCGGCAATAATGCCGATGGAGGCAAAGTTCGCGAAAGAGACCAGGAAGACCGAGAGGATGCCCAGTCCACGCGGAGTCATGCCGGCGGCAATTTTTTGCAGCTCAATCATCGCCACAAACTCATTGGCCACCAGCTTGGTTGCCATAATACTTCCGGCGTTCAATGCATCGCTGAGCGGAATACCAATCAGCCAGGCCAGCGGATAGAATACATAGCCAAGAATTTGCTGGAAGCTCAGGCCAAACAGCGTGGCAAACAGGGCATTAATGGCGCTGATCAGGGCGATAAAGCCAATCAGCATCGCCAGAATAATCATCGCTACTTTAAAGCCGGCAAGAATATATTCCCCGAGCATTTCGAAGAAGCTTTGTGATTCGTGGAGCTTCTCCAGCTTAATCTCTTCTTCGCTACCCGGACGCGTCGGGTTAATAATCGACAGCACAATAAAGGTGCTGAACATATTCAGGATCAGCGCCGCGACCACATATTTTGCATCGAGCATGCTCATATAGGCGCCGACGATGGAGAGCGATACCGTGGACATCGCGGTGGCTGCCATGGTGAACAGCCGACGTGAGGAGAGGTCGCCCAGCACGCCTTTGTAGGCGATAAAGTTCTCCGACTGGCCGAGAATCAGCGAGCTGACGGCGTTGAAGGATTCCAGTTTACCCATGCCGTTGACTTTGGAGAGCAGGGTGCCAATCACGCGGATGAAAACAGGCAGAATGCGCCAGTGCTGCAGAATACCGATCAGCGCCGAAATAAAGACAATCGGGCACAGCACGCCAAGGAAAATAAACGCCATCCCTTTTTCACTCATGCCGCCAAATACAAAGTTGGTGCCTTCGGCAGCAAAGCCGAGCAGCGAAGTGAAAAAGCCAGAGATATTTTTAACTATCCACAGACCGCTTTCGGCATGCAGGAAAAAGAATGCCAGCGCAATTTCAATGATAATTAACTGGATAATATAGCGAACGCGGATTTTTTGTCGGTCATAGCTGGCAAGCCAGGCAAGGCCGAGGATAACCGCCAGCGCCAGCAGGAAGTGCAAGAATTGTGTCATGTTGTTCATTTCGCAGGTCAATAAGGCCGCTATTTAGCCACAGCCGGTCAACCTGGTAAATATCTGCAGCGAAAAAACCGCCGCGCCGGCTGGCCGAACGCGACGCAGACAGATAATCCCCTAAGTGATTATTTTACAGCAATTAATTTACAACTCGTCACCAAACTCTCTACATTTCACTTGTGTTTCTGATTATTGTAATGATAATCACTATCAGAAATATTTACTTATCTTTGCATCCACTGACTGCGATTCACATTGAAGGGTGTCGGCATGTTTGTTCCATTTCTCATTATGTTACGCGAAGGGCTGGAGGCGGCGCTGATTGTCAGCCTGATTGCCAGCTATCTCAAACGCACCCAGCGCGGCAGCTGGATTGGCGTCATGTGGATTGGCGTTATCCTGGCGGCGGCGCTGTGCCTGGGCCTGGGGATCTTTATCAACGAAACGACCGGCGAGTTTCCCCAGCGGGAACAGGAGCTGTTCGAAGGCATCGTGGCGCTGGTGGCGGTATGCATCCTGACCTGGATGGTGTTCTGGATGCGTAAAGTCTCGCGCAACGTGAAGCAGCAGTTGGAACAGGCGGTGGATAATGCTCTGCAGCGCGGTAATCATCACGGCTGGGCGCTGATCATGATGGTCTTTTTCGCCGTCGCGCGGGAAGGGCTGGAGTCGGTGTTCTTCCTGCTGGCGGCATTCCAGCAGGATGTCGGAATTTGGCCGCCGCTCGGGGCGATGCTGGGACTGGCTACCGCGATTGTCCTCGGCTTCCTGCTTTACTGGGGCGGGATCCGCCTTAACCTCGGCGTATTTTTCAAATGGACCAGTCTGTTCATTCTGCTGGTGGCGGCCGGGCTGGCTGCCGGGGCAATTCGCGCCTTTCATGAAGCCGGTCTGTGGAACCATTTCCAGGACGTGGCGTTTGACCTGAGCGGCGTGCTGTCGACCCACACGCTTTTCGGCACGCTGCTCGAAGGGATCTTCGGTTACCAGGAGACGCCTACCGTCAGTGAAGTGGCGGTCTACTTTATCTATTTGATTCCGGCGCTGGTGCTGTTTGCGCTGCCGCCGCGTAACAATACAGCAACCTCGCGCACCGCTCCGCTTAAGTAGGGCGCCGCAGGATTATGGTTACAACATACTTACCGAAAGGGATGATCATGATGATTCATTTTCGCCGTAATGCGCTGCAGCTTGCCGTCGCAGCGTTGTTCAGCTCTGCCTTCTACGCTCAGGCTGCGGATATCCCGCAGGTAAAAGTCACCGTTAACGACAAACAGTGTGAGCCGATGAACGTCACCGTGAAAGCGGGGAAAACGCAGTTCATTATTCAAAACCACAGTCAGAAAGCGCTGGAGTGGGAGATTCTCAAAGGCGTGATGGTCGTGGAAGAGCGCGAGAACATTGCGCCAGGCTTTACGCAAAAGCTGACGGCGAACCTGCAGCCGGGCGAATACGACATGACCTGCGGTCTGCTGACCAACCCGAAAGGCAAGCTGATCGTGACCGGCGCCGCCACCAAAGATGCGGCGAAAGCCGATGCGCTGTTAAGCCTTGGCGAGGCGATCACCGCCTATAAAGCCTACGTTACGGCGGAAACCGCACAGCTGGTTAGCGGTACGAAAGCTTTCACCGACGCGGTGAAAGCGGGCGATATTGAAAAAGCGAAAGCGCTGTATGCTCCGACGCGTCAGCACTACGAGCGCATTGAACCGATCGCAGAACTGTTCTCCGATCTGGACGGCAGTATTGATGCGCGTGAAGACGATTACGAGAAAAAAGCCGAAGACCCGAAATTCACCGGCTTCCACCGTCTGGAAAAAGCCCTGTTTGGCGACAACAGCGTCAAGGGGATGGAAAAGTATGCCGACCAGTTGAACAGCGATGTGCTTGAACTGCAAAAACGCATCAGCGAACTGGCGTTCCCGCCGTCGAAAGTGGTGGGTGGCGCGGCGGGCCTGATTGAAGAAGTCGCGGCCAGCAAAATCAGCGGCGAAGAAGATCGCTACAGCCACACCGATCTGTGGGACTTCCAGGCGAACATCGACGGCGCGCAGAAGATCGTTGACCTGCTGCGCCCGCAGCTGCAAAAAGAGAACAGCGCGCTGCTGGCGAAAGTGGATGCTAACTTCAAGAAAGTTGACGCTATCCTCAGCAAATACCGCACTAAAGACGGCTTCGAAACGTATGACAAGCTGACGGATGCGGATCGTAATGCGTTAAAAGGGCCGATCACCACGCTGGCGGAAGATCTGTCTCAGCTGCGCGGGATCCTTGGGCTGGACTAAGTCGATGGCAGAACAGAAGCAATCTGACGTGAATGAGCCTTCACGTCGTCGATTATTAAAAGGGATCGGCGCGCTTGGCGGCGCGCTGGCTATTACCGGCGGCTGTCCGGTGGCACACGCGGCGAAGGGCAGCAGCTCTCCGGGTGTGCTGTCGCCGGACGCGCGGGCCGAGGCGCAGCCTTTTTACGGGCAGCACCAGGCCGGCGTGCTGACGCCGCAGCAGGCATCGATGATGCTGGTGGCCTTTGATGTGCTGGCCAGCGATAAAGCGGACCTGGAGCGTCTGTTTCGTCTGCTGACTCAGCGCATCGCCTTTCTGACCAAAGGGGGGCCGGCGCCGGACACGCCTAATCCGCGCCTGCCGCCGATGGATTCGGGGATCCTCGGAGCGTGGATCTCCCCGGATAACCTGACCGTCACCGTTTCGGTTGGCCATTCGCTGTTTGATGAGCGCTATGGATTAGCGGACCAGGCGCCGAAAAAGCTGCAAAAAATGACCCGCTTCCCCAACGATTCGCTGGATGCGGCGCTCTGCCATGGCGATCTGCTGTTGCAAATCTGTGCCAATACTCAGGATACGGTTATCCATGCGCTGCGCGATGTGATTAAACATACGCCGGATCTGCTCAGCGTCCGCTGGAAGCGTGAAGGGTTTATTTCCGATAGCGCCGCGCGGAGTAAAGGCAAAGAGACGCCGGTTAACCTGCTGGGCTTTAAAGACGGCACCGCGAACCCGGTCAGCAGCGATAAGGCGCTGATGGATGAAGTGGTATGGGTGACCGCCGATCAGGGTGAGCCGGCATGGGCAACCGGCGGCAGCTATCAGGCGGCGCGAATCATCCAGTTCCACGTGGAATTCTGGGATCGCACCCCGCTGAAAGAGCAGCAGACCATTTTTGGGCGCGATAAGCACAGCGGCGCGCCGCTGGGCATGCAGCATGAGCATGACGTGCCGGATTACAGCCGGGATCCTGACGGCGATATTATTGCCCTGGACAGCCACATTCGACTGGCGAACCCGCGGACACCGCAGACGCAGTCCAGTCTGATGATGCGTCGTGGCTACAGTTATTCGCTGGGCGTAACCAACTCCGGGCAGCTGGATATGGGACTGCTGTTCGTCTGCTATCAGCATGATCTGGAGAAGGGATTCCTGACGGTGCAAAAACGCCTTAACGGCGAAGCGCTGGAGGAGTACGTCAAACCTATCGGCGGTGGCTACTTCTTTGTGTTACCGGGCGTTATCGACAGCCAGCACTTCCTGGCGCAATCCCTGCTTGAAGCCTGACGCACCTGCCCGTAAGGGCAGGGCGTTTCTGCTGTTTTTCCATTCTTTTTTTGTATTTCCTGCCTTGTGTTATTTTTCTGTAATCTAAATGACGGAAACTCGCTCCAGCTGTACAGGGAAATATTTGTTGCGTCTATGTAAAAAATAAGTTGCATTAAGAATAATTTTTGATGTACTTATTACAGACGCGGTAGTTCCCGGCAGTGATGTCGTTTCACTATGGAGATCGCGAATGGTAGGGTCCTGTACCGGACAACGCAAAACAACACACCGTACTCTTCAGCACGGAGGGAAAACCTCCGGCAGCGATTTCGTCAGCGTAAATTCACCTCTTTCCACCCCCACAGAACATCCGAACCCTGACCGGGTACGCGGTGCGCGTAGCCGTGACTCGTTGTCAATTCAACCGGCAAGCAATGGCTTAAAAGGAAGCCAAACCTCAATCGTTTGTGCGCATAATCGCGTCGATGCTGACGCGTGTGATGTAAACCAACAACGCAAGGTGCTATCCATGGGAAGACAAAAAGCAGTGATCAAAGCTCGTCGTGAGGCAAAACGTGTGCTGAGACGCGATTCGCGCAGCCATAAGCAACGCGAAGAAGAATCGGTCACATCGCTTGTGCAAATGAGTGGCGTAGAAGCAATTGGCATGGCGCGGGACAGCCGTGATACTTCCCCAATTGAAGCGCGCAATGACGCTCAGGCGCATTATTTGAATGCCATCGACAATAAACAGCTGATTTTTGCAACGGGCGAAGCCGGGTGCGGTAAAACCTGGATTAGCGCAGCAAAAGCCGCCGAAGCCCTGATTCACAAAGATGTGGACAGGATTATTGTTACCCGTCCCGTTCTGCAGGCCGATGAAGATCTCGGCTTCTTACCGGGAGATATCGCCGAGAAGTTTGCTCCCTATTTCCGACCGGTGTACGACGTACTGGTGAAGAGGCTGGGCGCTTCCTTTATGCAATACTGCCTGCGACCGGAAATTGGCAAGGTGGAAATCGCGCCGTTCGCCTATATGCGCGGACGTACATTTGAAAATGCCGTGGTGATTCTGGACGAGGCCCAGAACGTGACGGCTGCGCAAATGAAAATGTTTTTAACCCGCCTCGGGGAAAACGTGACGGTCATCGTGAACGGCGACATTACCCAGTGTGATTTACCCTCTGGCGTGAAGTCCGGGCTGGTCGATGCGCTGGCGCGTTTTGAGGAAGACGAGATGATCGGCATTGTGCGTTTTACCGCCGATGATTGCGTCCGTTCGATGCTCTGCCAGCGAACGCTGAAAGCCTACTACTGATCGCTATCTTGTGTGCAAAGCCCGGGGAAACCCGGGCTTTGTTATTTTGATGCGGCGACGAGGCCGGCAGCGAAGCGCTAACCCCTGTTAACCTATCGCGCCCAGCGCATCTTCGCTGCCCTGCGTTTTCGGCAGTAAGAACAGGGTGGCGAAAATATCCAGCAGATACAGAAGGGCCAGCAGCGTGATGGCAGCGGTGAACGACCAGTGGCTGACGCACAGACCAATCACCAGCGGCCCAAAACCACCGACGCCGCGACCAAGGTTAAACAGCACGTTCTGCGCCGTAGCGCGGACCTGTAGCGGGTAGGTATCAGAAATAAGCGCCCCGTAGCCGCCAATCATGCCGTTGACAAACATTCCCATTACCGCCCCGGTAAACAGCATCAGGGTCGGGTCCCGCAGCTGGGCATAGATAATGACCATCACGACGGCCCCAACCTGGTAAATCAGAAAGATCTTCCAGCGGGCGAAACGGTCCGCCAGCACGCCGAACAGCCAGATGCCGAAGGTCATCCCCACGACGGTGACCGCGGTCCAGAGTCCTGATTTGGTGAGCGAAAAACCAAAACTGGAGGAGAGATAGCTGGGCATCCAAATCATCAGGCCGTAGTAGCCAAAATTCTGTACCGAGCAGAGGATGAGGATCCCGATACTGGCCTTCGAGGTGGCGCGGTCAGCAAACAGCATCCGGAGACGGGTCGTGAAGGAGACCTGTTGGGTGACTGCGATATCTTTGGTAAACGCGTCGGGCTCCCCCATGCCGCGGCGAATGGCAAATGAGACCAGGGCGGGCAGCAGCCCAACGAGGAACATTCCGCGCCAGCCGATGATATCCAGCAGGAGAGGGGTGATAAAGGCGGCAAGCAGCACGCCAAGCTGCCAGCCGATACCGACCCATGCCGAGGCGCGATTGCGTTTGCTGGCGGGCCAGACTTCAGCAATCAGCGCCATGCCAATACCGAATTCGCCGCCTAGCCCCATACCTGCAAGAGTTCGATAGGCCAACAGATCCCAATAACCCTGCGCAACCGCACAGAGGCCGGTAAAGACCGAGAACATCAGGATCGTGAAGGTCAGGACGCGAATACGGCCCAGGCGGTCGCTGAGATGACCGAAAAAAATCCCGCCCAGTACCGCGCCAATCAGCGTCCAGGTCACGAGGGAACCGGCCTGAGAAGTGCTGAGCGCCAGCGAAACGCTGATCGCAGGCAGCATGAAACCGAGGATCAGCAGGTCAAAGCCATCCATTGCGTAGCCGCTGATCGCCGCGACCATCGCTTTCGCCGGCGTGACGCCGCGTTTGTTAAGTGGAGAAGAGAACGTCATGTCCAGACCTTAGAGTGAAAATTGTGCGCCAAGTATAAGTTTGTCGGCGGCCGCAATCTACAGGCAACGCGGGGTAAAAGGGTCCGGGCAAGGCAAGAATGCCGACCGCAGGAAAAGGCATTCGCGCTGCCGTCGGTCAGGGCGATGCGGTAGGCGGAAAAAACGTGGCTGCGTACGGACTTTCGGCAGACGACCAGGTGGTACGCATATCCACCTTTTTGTGCCTTAAGTCTGGCCCCCCCCTGAAGGGGCCGGGTGTTATTTTAGCCCCTCCCATAGTCCTTCAACGATCGCGGCAGCCATTGAGGAACTGTGGCCGGTATGTTCCACGCAATATGACTGCGCGGTATCGAGGTCTTTGCGAACACGGTGGCTTTTGGCAAATGCCTGGCTTGATACCGATGAACCGCCCGTGTAGATCTCAAGGCTGGCAACGCTTTCTGCATGACGCGTCACGTCAAAACGATTTACGCCGACTTCATTGTTGAGTTTTCCGTACTCCAGAAGGTATCCCTGAGAAAAAAGCTTATCCTGCATGCAAGAGTATATCGCTCTGGGTTTTGCTGAATCCTTGTAAAAGTAGCTTTGGGTGACCTCAGTATCCTTGCCGTACGGCTGAAGCGATGCGCAGCCGGCAATCAACAAGGGGACCACAAGAACAGTTCTTTTCCGCATAAAGGTTATTCCTTTTAAGGATACGTATCATTGCGCCATCGGTCATAAGAACAGATATTCCTGCTATGCTGCGCTCCGCTATTTGACATCCTCTTTAAGGAGTAAATATATCAACACTGAGGTGGGGCAATGCTTCAGATTTTAATTCTAATATTAACGAAGTCGGGTAAACCTGAGATAAACAAACTTAAGATAAAACTTTCCGTATCTGATGGGCTAAAGCAGAACTGCGTTGCAACCGCTGCATACATATAATTAACACTCCGGACATTGGTATTAACAAAAGGGCTGTTGGTGTTGATTCAATTAGCAGGGTAGAAGTGGCAATGGCAATGCAGGAAAATACTGCACTCACGCCACCACTTTGCTTCGCGAAAAGCTGAATAAGGGGACGGTCATCCACTCGACTGTTTGAGGACCAAATCTGCTATATCGTGAAAAAAATAGTACAGGTTCTACTAACACGCTTTTTAACTATACGGCGACCACGCGTGACAAACCCCTACAATCGACTTCGTTGTCGTCATGATATTGCATGATCCTGTCCCCGCATTATGGGTCTGACTTTTTCTGCCAGGCCCGCTTCATTCACACTGAGATTTGGCTTGATTTGAAACTTAAACGGAATTCAAACACCAGCAAATTAGTTTGTTTTATAAATATTACAACTATTATAATTAACTTACGAAATCATTGCGGTGGTGCTGTATTTCTGAAGTGAAGATCATTGAATTATATACAAATTAAATTTCCTCATGTTACATGCGTGCTAATAAAAAGATCCGCGGGATACTTTTCAATAGGAATAAACTATCAAAATGTTGGTTTTGATAGTTTATGTGATTTTGTGATTTTTATTAGATGGTTTAATTTCTGTCGCATATGAAATGCACATGATTGTCATCTGGCTTTATTTATAAACAGGGGGCGGGAAAGATATTTCTGACAATAACTTTATTTAACTTTACATTGGTTAGTCCGCTAAGAATTGGGGAATATTCCTATGCCGGCGCTGGCAATTTTCTGTAGCGGAGAGGTTTTTTTCTAAAATTCAGCGTGCATCATGTCTGAGACGCTCTACCAGAGAGGGCCTGATTGCTTATTCGTCACTAAAGGGGAGGTTGCCATTTTATTTAAAGTCGCTAATGATTGTTTATTGATTCAAATCAAGTCATTTTTATAATGAATCGCATAAACAAAGAGTTATTTTTTTGTTGCTCATTATTTATTAAGATTTTTCCTCAAAAAAACAATGATGAAAACTTCATATTTAATCATTGGCCTGGAATACAGTGGCGCTTACAGGCTGAAAAATGATTTGTTTTATCTATCAAAACCCATGTTGATTTGAGTTAAAAACTGTTAGGAAAAATTTGGGTGGTATGATTTAAATAAAGGTGTAAGAAAACAATACTAAACAATTTTGAATGTGTCTGTTTGACACGTTGATTTCGTGTGCGTTGAATAAACAGAGAGAAAATGCGATATCATATTGTATCAGATAATTTATATTTTCTCCTGGGGGTCAGAGGACTATTTAACCGGAAGGGGTTGTTTGCATTTATATATTACAGCTGTGAGCAGTCTACGCTGGAGTTGATGCGTGATATCAATGGTCATCTGAAACCTGGTGATGTGCTGGTTTGTGCACTCAATGATATTATTCTTAGGCAGAATGTACTGAAGTTATCATGCGTATTGTTTGGGCGAATATTATTTATGCCTTTTTTTACAGTATCTGAAAAAACGACGGGTTCATTACCCTGGGTCCTGAATAGTACTGTAACAGAAGATGCTTTCTTTATTCTCCTGAAGAAAATGGAAACCGCTACATACTCTAAAAGAAATATCACCGATAAACATATGGAAACAATAGGGTTTCTGACGTCCGGTAAAACAATTAATGAACTGGTCATGGCGACGGGCTGGACCGCGAAAAAACTCTATTACCAGCGAACGGCATTGCTGAAGAGGTGCGGTCTTACCGGAACCACGGATCATGAAGTTCTTCTCTGCAGAGACATATTGACCTTATTAAGGAGGCATAACGTAACGAAAGCTGAAGTACCGCCATCTCAACATCATCTGTCAAAAGGTGAATATTATTCATAGTTAAGTAGTAAAGGGACCTGTATGAAAAGAAATACTTTATATAAAGCCTTAATTTCCGCTTTCGTGATTGTGGGGGGCTTGTCAGCCAATGCAAACGCTGCCGACGGTACCATCAACTTTCAGGGAACAGTAACATCGAGCGCCTGTACCACCATTGTTGGGGCGGCTCCGGCTGGAGGGACTGCCGGGAGTACCACAACCGTTAACCTTCCTCCGGTATCTGCCGACACGCTGAACGCCCTGGCCGGTACCTATGCCGGACATACCGCATTCACCATTCAGCTGACCGGATGTCAGGCTGCCGGTTCGTTGAACAGCGTGCGCGCAACGTTTTCTACCGCTTCTCCGGCTGCCGGAGACAATACGGTAATGGGCAATACCGCCCCTTCCGGTGCGGCCGACGTGGCAGTTGCGATTCTGACCGCGCAAAGTGCACCGGTTCATCTGAACGGTGGCACATTGCTCGATCCCGGTGCCGCGCTCCCTACCGCGGCGGCCGGTCCGGTCACTCTTAATTATCTGGCGGCATACAAATCCCTCAGCACAGCCGTCACCCCCGGTCCTGTCACTGGCATTGCCGACTACGTGATTTCCTATTTCTGATAATACGGAATAACTGTTGTATTTGTGATTAAAGCCGGGTCGACCGGCTTTTCTGGGTAACGACAGTATCTGGTTTCTACCGCGCTATACCGGGGAATATCATTATATGTATCGTTTTTTACTGCGCTGTATTCACACGGAAGAACCACGGAGTCAGGTATCCCGGATATCGATGATTCTCCCGGTGCTTTTCAGTAGTGTCAGCGTCAGTGTTTTTGCCGGAAACGATTTTGAGGAAGCGTTTTTGCGGCGCGATAAAAACGGTGTATCTCAGGATGTTTTTATGTACCAGGATCCTGTTATGCCCGGGAGGAGACTGACTGATATCGTTATTAACGATCGGTTACGGGAAAAGACCGAAATTGACTTCGTCAGCAATGGCAATAACAAGGTTATCCCCTGTCTTTCATACCGCCAGCTGAAAGCCTCAGGCATCAGGGTTAGCCACTATTCCGGCTGGGAAACCCGCGAAGGGGAAGCGGCTGGTTCGTCTGACGCGGAAACCTCCGTGCCTTCCCGCTGTGAAGATCTCGCGCTGCGAATACCTGCTGCTTTTGTTCAGTATGACCACACCCACCAGGTGCTGAACATTACCGTACCGCAGGAGGCCATGGACAACGAGCGCTTCACCATGATCTCGCCAGCTGAATGGGATCACGGCACTCCCAGTCTGCGCTCATCCTACAGCGGCTATTTTTACTCGTCACGGCTGAAGGGGGCATCCGGACCGGGCTGGAAGGTAGATGATAGTACCACTGAGAGTGCCTGGCTTAGCCTGAATACCACGGGAAATGCCGGCCCATGGCGTCTCTACAGTATTGATTCGTTTTATCGTAATGACCGGCATCAGTGGAAATCCAATCATGACAGAGCCTATCTGGCACGTGATATTGCGTTACTGCGCAGCAGCCTGCAGGTAGGTGAAATCTACACCCGAACCTCAGGCACGATGACCGGAGCCATCCCTCTGCGGGGGATCTCGCTGGCAACCAGTGAACGCATGTCGCTCGATAACCAGTACAGCTATGCACCGGTTATCCGGGGAGTGGCGCGCACTAACGCCAGATTGACTGTGCGCCAGCGTGATGCGGTGATTTACAGCACGTTGTTGACCCCTGGCGCATTCGCAATTGATGATCTGTATACCGCTCAGGTGGGGGCCGATCTTGACGTTATGGTGGAGGAATCGGACGGGCAAATTCAGTCCTTCCGGGTTCCCTATACGGCCCTGCCGGGCATGATTCGTGCCGGCTCGATACGCTACAGTCTGGCCGCCGGTACCTGGCGCGGTCCGGACGGTGGGACATCCGAACCTGCGCTGTTATCCGGCACTCTGGAATACGGTTTTGAACATTTCACCCTGAATAGTGCATCTGTGATGACTGAAAATTATCAGATGTTCTCCTCGGGAGCGGCATGGAATATCGGTGCAATCGGGGCTTTCTCTGCCGACCTGGCGTATGCCCGCCACAGCGAAACCTGGAGAGATAACCGCCAGCGCGAAGGTACGGCAGCCAGGCTGCTTTATGCCCGTCAGTTTGATGTCACCGGGACATCATTGCAACTGCTGGGCTACCAGTATCAGTCCGAGTCCTTTCTTGATGCCGGGGAATTTCTTGCACGTCAGAGCCAGAGCTGGATTGACGGGTATGCTCCGGATACGACGACCTGGCAGAGGCGCCGGCGTAACCGGATGGAGATGACCGTCAGCCAGAATATGAACTCTGTCGGCAATCTGTATATGACCATCAGTCAGGAAAGCTTTTACGGCACGGGGGATAAAAACAGCTCGCTGAGTGCCGGAGCGGGTACCACCGTCGGTTCGGCCAGCGTATCCCTGGCCCTGACGCATAATCGTTACCAACGTCTCAGCGATAATCAACTCACTCTTTCCCTCAGTCTGCCGTTGTCAGTATGGCTCCCCGCCAGGCAGGATGCTGGTTTTCTGAGCTATGGTCTCAGCCGCAACAAAAACAACCAGTACGGCCAGTCTCTGGGGTATGCGGGCAACAGCGCTGGCAACGACTTCAGTTATTCGGCCAGTCTCCAGCGGGATACTCAGGGGGAATACAGTCAGTCAGGATCTCTGGGCTGGAATAGCAGCAGGGCAAATATCACCGCAGGAATTAGCCACGCAAGGGATTATCGCCAGTACTCCGCCGGGATGTCCGGCGGTGTGACGCTGTACCGCGGAGGGGTCATTATGTCGCCGCCATTGGGTAACACCGTGGCGATTGTTGAAACCCCTGGCGCGGAAAATATCAGGGTTTCCGGTATCAATAATGCCCGGACCGATTCAGCTGGCCGGGCGGTGGTGACCTGGCTGACGCCTTATCGCTATAACCAGATTAACCTGGACGCCGGGGAGTCTGATGGTGCTGAGTTGCAGGAGTCGTCCCGCAAAATCGTCCCTACAGAAGGTGCCGCCGTGCTGCTCCGGTTTGCCACCCGGTCGGGTAGAAGAGCGCTGGTGGAAATTTACAGCCGAAAAAGTATTCCGCTGGGTGCGCTGGCGTACACCGAAAGTGCTCCCGGTGTTAATGAGACCGAGGAGGCCGGTATCGTGGGTCAGAAAGGACTTGTCTGGCTGACCGGGCTGGATACCCACAGGGCGCAGGTACTGAATGTTATCTGGGGCCAGCGGCCTGAAGAACGATGCCAGATTGCGCTTTCCGCACCCACTGAAGAGCAGCTTAAACCCGATAACTGGCATAAAAAAATCAGAGCGGAGTGTCTCTGATTCTTCACCATGAAACTGCATAAAAAGAGTAACGTAATGAAATTGCTGAAATTATATATCACCGGGCTTCTGACGGTCATTTTCCTCGCCGGTACGGCGACAGCCGGCGTCAGGCCGCAACTGACACGCATTGTTGCCTATGCACAGGACAGAGAAACTCCGGTAGACGTGATAAATGACAGCCAGGAGACCTATATGGTGCAGGCCTGGTTAGAAGATCTTCGGGGGAATGACAATGATCTTCCGCTGGTGCTGACTCCGCCGGTGATGAAGCTTGAGGCTAAAAAACAGGGGAAATTCCGACTCGTGGTTCTGAGGGGAGGGATTGCGAAGGACAGAGAGTCCGCATACTGGCTATCGCTGCAGGAAATACCGCCAAAAGCCGGCAGTGCAAATAAGCTGGTGATTGCCGTACGCAGCAGACTTAAAGTTTTTGTCCGTCCTGACGGACTTAACTCTGCCGGTGCCCGCGATGCGGTAAAGCAAATTCGCTGGAGTCTTGAGAAAGACGGTAATGCCGTCTGGCTGAAAGCAAGCAATCCCACGCCTTATTTTGTCAGCTTTGCCCGCCTGAGTGTGGGGGCCGGCAAGGGGATTACGTTGGAGGATCGCCATCGTATGCCTCCGCCGTTTGGTAGCGAACGTTACCGTCTGCCTGCTTCAGTTAACCATACCAGCGTGACCGTGACCTGGAGTGGGATCCATGACTGGGGCGGTGCGGGTGAAGAATACCGGGCGGAGCTAATACCATGAAGAGGGCGGCAGGCACATGTATCGTACTCATCAGAATAAGGGGTCTGTCCCTTTTTCTGATGGCTGTCGTGCTTATGTTTACTACAACAGTAACGAGGGCAACGACGTATACCATCAGTTACGTCTGGTCATCCGCCAGTGACCCTAATGTGAATAAACTGGCAGGACAATGTTCTTACACCTATCCGGATAATCAGCCTTTTTCTGTTCCCCGTTCCGTTGTTGCCGATAACTCGGTACCGGCAGGAACGATTCTTGCTTCGTGGAGTTACGCTGACTTAAATGTCCCTCTGTCGGTGAGTTGTAGCGGGAGCGGTATTGAAGGTACGACCCCGCTCGTCTCTTCTTCATATGGCGGGATTATTGCCAATTCAAGCAGCCTCACCGTTATGGGATATAATATTGCGGGGTCATTAGTGGATTCAGGGATCCTGAACACCACCGTCCCCGGTATCGGTATTCGGTTTTATGTACAGTCAGATACGCCGGACCTAGGGAACGGGATTGATACGCCTGCCTATATTCGTCTGGCCGGGTTTGGTGACTCTTCCGGTTCAGCTGTATTTGCCGCAAGTGGTGTGGAGTATCCGTATGCTGGCCCTACCGTAGGGCAGGCGGCTCTGGCCATGAGTATGCTGCGGTCGCGTACAGAAAATGGAACGACCCTCTGGTATATTCCAACACGGAGTTTATCGATTTCCCTGCGGGCTGAACTGATTAAAACCGGTTATGTAGAGAATTATGGTCCAGTCTCCTTCAGTCATCTGTTTAACTCGTGGATAACGCCATCTCCATCGGGTTCGGCGAGTGTTGTCCTGCCTCCTTCCATCCATTTTCTGACGGGGACGGGGGTGACGCTGGTCCGGCCGACCTGCAAACTGAGCTCACAGCGTCCAACGGATTATTCGGTCAACATGGGAACGTGGGATGCCAACACCATTTCCCGAGAGGGAGCCCCTGCCTTCGGGCCTGATGTTCCGGTTCCGGTGGAACTGGAGTGTAATGGGATGGCGGAGAATATCCGAATGCGATTTGAAGATGCGGGAGCGTCGCCTCTTCCGGTGAGTAACATTGGTCTTTACGATGCCGCCGGTGGACATAAAATTGATGGGCTGGAAATTGAGCTGCGGTACAACGGTAACCATATTGATGTCAACGGGTCGGCCGTCAATATTGGGAGTTATGGTTCGGGGGCCACGTCTGTGGGGGGGGATAAGATGTTTGCTGTGCCATCGACAAGTTTTGTGCCGATAACCTTCCAGGCACGCTATATCCAGCGAGCAATGATCACGCGATCTGCCGTCAATTATACCGGGCCAGTCAGCGGCACCGTTAATCTGTTTATGGTTTATGACTGATGATGCTTTCAACGGGGATCTGCTGCGGGGAAGAGAGGCCTGCTCGCAGCGCGATCCCTGATGCTCGCAGGACTGCGCCAGCTGTCGCACCCCGGTCGGGGATTCTCATCCCCCCGCAGGCATGCAACATGCAAAAAAAAGCCCGCATTTTCATGCGAGCTCTTCTTTAAATATGGCGGTGAGGGGGGATTGACTCGCTTTGCTCGCCCTACGGGCAGCCTGTTCGCTACGCTCTCAGTCTGTCCAGCTGGCTGCGCCAGCTGTCGAACCCCGGTCGGGGATTCTCATCCCCGCAGGCGTGCAACATGCAAAAAAAAAGCCCGTACTTGCGTACGAGCTCTTCTTTAAATATGGCGGTGAGGGGGGGATTGACTCGCTTTGCTCGCCCTGCGGGCAGCCTGTTCGCTACGCTCTCAGTCTGTCCAGCTGGCTGTCGCCAGCTGTCGAACCCCGGTCGGGGATTCTCATCCCCCCGCAGGCATGCAATATGCAAAAAAAAGCCCGTGACTGCGTACGAGCTGTTCTTTAAATATGGCGGTGAGGGGGGATTGACTCGCTTTGCTCGCCCTGCGGGCAACCTGTTCGCTACGCTCTCAGTCTGTCCAGCTGGCTGCGCCAGCTGTCGAACCCCGGTCGGGGATTCTCATCCCCCCGCAGGCGTGCAACATGCAAAAAAAAGCCCGTGACTGCGTACGAGCTGTTCTTAAAATATGGCGGTGAGGGGGGGATTGACTCGCTTTGCTCGCCCTGCGGGCAGCCTGTTCGCTACGCTCTCAGTCTGTCCAACTGGCTGTCGCCAGTTGTCGAACCCCGGTCGGGGCTTCTCATCCCCCCTGGTGGTGCAACATGCAAAAAAAAAGCCCGTACTTGCGTACGAGCTCTTCTTTAAATATGGCGGTGAGGGGGGGATTCGAACCCCCGATACGTTGCCGTATACACACTTTCCAGGCGTGCTCCTTCAGCCACTCGGACACCTCACCATATTGTTTTGCTGCTCACCCTGGGTGGGCAACGGGGCGCTACTATAGGGAGTTGCGCTAAAACGGTCAAGCAGTATTTATTCTTTCTTTACCGTTCGGTCAAGCAATGAACACTACGCCAGCCGAAAACCGTCAGGGCAGCAGTTTTAACGCTGAGAATCAAGCTGTTCGCTATTCTTCAGGACATCCTGAGCTTTACTGTAGCTTTCGATCAGCAGCTGGTAGGCCGGGAAGATTTTGGTATACACCTCCGCCCACTCCGCAGCATCCGGACGGTTCCAGCTGCGCTGGAGCTCGGAAGCCACCGCCGCGGTATCCATCGGCACGACGCCAGCTTGTACCACGCGTGCCAGAGTGATCTCCTGCGCCATCTTGCTGTAGGTGCCGGACGCATCTATGACGGCGAAAACCCGATAGCCGTCGGCAACTGCGGCGATAGAGGGAAACGCCATGCAGACGCTGGTAATGGTGCCGGCAATAATCAACGTCTTGCGTCCGGTAGCTTTCACGGCGGCAACGAAATCCGGATTATCCCAGGCGTTGATTTCGCCTTTACGCGCAATGTATTGCGCGTGAGGCGCATTTTCGTGGATTTCCGGGATCAGCGGCCCGTTCGGCCCCTGCGGTACCGAGGCCGTCGTGATCACCGGGAGTCCTGCCAGAGAGGCCATTTTTGCCAACGTGGCGGCGCGAGCGCGCAGTTCAGGCATTGGCATATCGCCCACGGTCTGGAACAGGCCGCTTTGATGGTCAATCAATAACATGGCAGTATCGTTCACATCAATCATTGGACGGGAGTCGTTAAAGTTTGCTGGAGCAGACATCTTATTTACCTCTGTAGTTTCAGATTTGGCCAAAGCGGCCGCTGTTGTAATCCCGCACGGCTTCTGCGATCTGGGCTTTTGTGTTCATCACAAACGGGCCGTAGCCTACGATGGGTTCCTGTAACGGCTCACCAGCCAGCAGCAGTACCCTGGCGTTAGCCGTAGCGTGGAGATGAATCGCTTCTCCTTTCTGACTTAACACCACCAGCTGGCCTTCACGGGCATTGTCACTGCCGTTGACGTTGACTTCTCCTTCGAAAACCACCAGCGCGCTGCTCCAGCCATCAGGTTGCGTGAACGTCACGTCGTGGCCGTGATTTAACTGCATATCCCAGACATTCAACGGCGAGAAGGTATGCGCAGGTCCGGCAATATCACCGTAACTGCCGGCGATCACCCGCAGAGTACCGGCGCCATCCGGTAGGGCGGCATCAGGAATGACATCCGCCGTAATGCTCTGATAGCCAGGATGGGTCATCTTGTCTTTGGCTGGCAGATTGACCCACAGCTGGATCATTTTCAGCTCCCCGCCGGTGCGGGTAAATTCCGCCGAATGGAACTCTTCATGCAGAATGCCGGCACCTGCGGTCATCCACTGCACATCGCCTGGGCCAATGATGCCGCCTTTGCCCGTTGAGTCACGGTGTTCAACTTCACCGGAATAGACGAGGGTCACGGTTTCAAATCCGCGATGCGGATGTTCACCGACCCCGCGCTTACCGCTTCCCGCCGGGAAATAGTGTGGACCGGCATAGTCCAGTAGCAGGAAAGGACTCAGCTGTTCGCCCTGTGTCTGGTAAGAAAATAGCGAGCGAACCGGGAAACCGTCGCCCACCCAGTGCTGTGCGGGGGAGGTATAGACACCTGTAATCTGTTTCATTGTGCTCTCCTGTGTGTCTGTTTCTGATGTCAATAAGCTTATATGTGCGACCTATAAGCCGGTAGATAGCAAAAATGACCTATACTGTTCTAAAAATGGAACAGTGGGGGAAGGATGCAGGATCTCAACGATTTAGCCTGGTTTGTGCAGGTGGTGGATCATGAAGGATTCGCTGCTGCAGGAAGGGCGCTCGATCAGCCCAAATCAAAGTTAAGCCGCCGGATAGCGCAGCTGGAAGAACGGCTTGGCGTGCGCTTAATTCATCGTACGACCCGACAGTTCGTGGTGACTGAAGTCGGGCAGACGTTCTACCGGCACTGCAAGGCGATGTTGATAGAGGCTGAAGCGGCGCAACAGGCAGTGGAAACATTGCGTTCGGAACCGCGCGGTAGCGTGAAGCTCACCTGCCCGGTGACCTTATTACATGCGCATATCGGACCAATGCTGGCGCGGTTTATGCTGCGTTACCCTGGGGTGAATGTGTTGCTGGAGGCAACGAACCGGCGGGTTGATGTTGTTGGAGAAGGGGTCGATGTCGCGATTCGCGTACGCCCGCGACCGTTTGATGACAGCGATCTGGTGATGCGTGTGCTGGCCGATCGCGGGCATCGGCTGGTGGCCAGCCCGTCATTGATTGCACGCATGGGGCGACCTCAGGTGCCATCAGAACTGAGCGCGTGGCCTGGGCTCAGTCTTGGGGCCGGCAGGCATCAGCATAAATGGCAACTGACAGGACCAGGGGGGGCGCGGGCGGAAATTTACTTCACGCCGCGTATGGTGACGACGGATATGCTGGCGCTGCGCGAGGCTGCAATAGCGGGCGTCGGAGTGGTTCAGCTACCGCTGTTAATGGTCCGCGACCAGTTGGCTGCCGGTGAGCTGGAGGTGATACTCGATGCATGGCAACCGCAGCGGGAAGTGATTCACGCGGTCTTCGCCTCTCGCCGCGGTATGCTGCCATCGGTGCGAGCACTGGTAGATTTTCTGAGTGAAGAATATCAGCGAATGGAAGAGGATTGATCTTTTGCCGGCGTGGTGTAGGCGAGACAGTTCTGTCGACTCCCGGTCGGGGCTTCGCATCCCCCCGACCTGCGCAATATACGAAAAAAGCCCGTGACCGCGTACGAGCTCTCTTAAAATATGCGCTGAGCGGGCCGCAATGTACGAATGCCTTGATGGCCTCTTTATCATGCTAACAATATGATATATAAAATTTATACGGGTTGGTTGGTCTGACAAAATCAGTTGTTATCCTGTTAAAGCCAGTAATATATGACATAGTTTTCGATCCGGATGCTATCAGCGAGATCCGCAATCAATGGGGAGTTTTCAGAGATCGTCATCCTGAAATGTCTACCGCGATTCTTACCTCTGATGGGGAGGCTCGTGGGAAACAGGAAGTGTTAAATCAGACCCGGAACCCGTTTTGCCTGGCGCAATTCACGTGGTGTACTCTACGCGGCAGCCATTTTCGGCAAAAATGCGCGGAATGACTCATTTTCGGATTAAGGCTTTTCAGCGCCATGGTTCGTGGGATAGCCGTAAAATTAATCCTCGCCGTGGGTCAGTCTGCGAATTTATCCTGCTGAGTCAGGGTTCAATAACGATTCGACGAATAAGGTTACCTTCAAGGTAGAACTGCATGAGTCCGCAGCCATTAAACTTATCGCTTTTTACATTGATCTGTACAGCCTGGCCAGACAAACCATCACGCTCAATTGCATTGACCGAAATAACTTTCATTGTGGCATTTACCCCAATGTTATCGGTGGTGTTCCAGTCAAGCAGACCCTTCGCTCCCTGGTAGTGATGGCCCCAGTCGGTGATCTCTGCATCTGAAGTAAATTGAGCAAGATATGCTTTTGTATCATGGTTATTCGTTGCGGTGATAAAGTTTTTCACAGGTATGGCAAGGGATTGGTTCATAGCATTATGATCCACAAAATGAGTCCTTGTAGGGTCTCCACAGGCATTGAGAAATATGCTGAAAAATAGAAGCAAAATACACCGGGCTGAGACATGATGAATATTTATTTTACGGTATGCGTTCATAACGGGTTATTTATCCGAGCGCCACAACGCGACTAAAACCGGCGGAAAAAATATTAACAGGAAAATCGGCAACTCTTCCAGGGCGCTATAGCCAGCTCTGGTAACGCCGAGGATCATGTTAGCTGCTGCCAGACCGAACCACAGCACGGAAAACAGAATGGGAAATATGCCGGGAGCTGGTGGGTAAACCGGTAGAGATAATCGAACCAGCAGGCGACATAAGCCTGCTAACAGAAAACCAGTAGCCAAAAATAGCAAGGTTCGCATAGCCAGTACTTCCTCAGCAGAGGGGTAATCGGCCGGAGTTTCTCCGGCCCTCGGCGATATCATTCATGGCTATGGGGAGTTAATAAATCCCCTAATCCAATGCGTTGTAAAAACTCTTTGCGGATACGATCGGCTACCGCGTTAACAACGATGGCGCCATCATCTGATGGATCGACATGTACCCTGAATGGACGTGTTCTATAAGGTGTATTAACGATATCGACCATTGCCGCTGCGACTTCAGCAACATCTGCATCTTCTGGTTCGCAGGCGGCGAGGCCGCGCAGCGCTTCATCGCCAAGACCTGCGGTTGGACCGGTTTCGGTATATTCGCGTTCGCGTTCAGTATCTGCTGGCTTACCGGAATGCAGGAAGTGGTTGGTGCCTTTAGTAAATGCGCCTGGCACAATAATGGAGGTTTCGATCCCCCAGCGTGCCAGTTCCGCAGCATAACTTACCGCAACGGCGTCCATCGCCGCTTTTGCCGCGAAGTAAGGTGCCAGGTACGGCGGCGTGCCGCCGCGGGTACTGCTGCTACCGACCCACAGTAACAATCCTTGACCTTGTTTACGCAACTGCGGCAGGGCTGCGCGGTTTACTCGCTGAGTGCCCAGAACGTTGATGTCATAGAGTTGTGAGAATTGTTCCGGCAGGAACGCTTCAGTTGGCCCGTAGACCATATGTCCCGCGTTATGTACCACCACATCCAGCCGCCCGTCCTGGGCGATAATCTGCGCGATGGCGGCATCTGCGGAATCCTGTGATTGAACATCCAGTTCGACGGTACGTAAATCAACATTATGCTGCCTGGCGTATTCAAGCGTGCTTTGCACTTGCGGAGCGTTACGGCCTGCGGTATCCCGCATACTGGCGTAGACAATATGACCCGCATGGGCGAATGCACGGGCGGCCAGCGCGCCAAAGCCGCTGGAAGCACCGGTAATCAGAATGACTTGTTGCATGATGATCTCCTGATAGCGGATAGGATGTTATCCGCATCACGGTGGAATTTAAGCGAAACCGCCGTTGACACGAATGACCTGGGAGTTGATCCAGCTGCCATCCGGTCCAGCCAGCGTGGCCACTACACTGGCGATCTCTTCCGGCGTGCCAATACGTTCCAGCGGCGCCAGTTTAGCAATGGCGCTGATCTGCTCTTCGCTTTTACCGTTAAAGAACAGATCGGTCCCGGTGGGGCCTGGCGCGACGGCGTTTACGGTAATATCGCGGCCACGGAGTTCGTTCGCCAGGACATGTACCAGACCTTCAACGCCTGCTTTGGATGCGATATACGGGCCATATGCCGGGAAAGATTTTGCAATAACGCTGGTGGACAGTGCGATAATGCGCCCGCCTTCGCTAACGGACTCCGCTGCGTTAGCCAGCACCAGGAACGCGCCGCGTAGATTTGTGTGAATCACTTTGTCAAAGTCAGCGAGGCCAGCTGGCGTGATTTTCGCCATCGGCATAACACCGGCGCTATGTACCACCACATCCAGATGACCGGTTACGGCTTTGGCCTCACTGAAAAGGCGGCCGACATCCGCTTCGCTGGAGACGTCAGCCTGAATGGCGACCGCTTTACCACCCTTAGTGATAATGTCCTTAACCGTTTCTTGAGCTGCATTAGCATTGCCGGCGTAGTTAACGACCACCGAAAATCCATCCTGTGCCAGGCGTTCAGCAATTGCACGACCTATACCGCGTGATGCGCCGGTCACCAGAGCTGTTTTATTCGTTACGCTCATTGTCTTCTCCAGATGTTGTTTGATGAGTCACCCGTGTAACCACGGTGTGATGCAAGTATTAGTGTTTTATCTGGAAGTATAAAGTTGGGTAAATTGATATTATAATTCCATTTAAATTAATAATAGGTTGAGGGAAGGGCCGCTCCGATGGATAAATTTGACACCCTGTTGCTCTTTACCCGGATTGTGGAACTGGAGAGTTTCAGTCAGGCCGCTGACCAGCTGGGGATCCCCAGAGCCACTGCAAGCAACGCGATAAAAGCGCTGGAAAATAATCTGGAGTGTCGATTGCTGGAACGCACGACCCGACATGTACGAACGTCTCTGGACGGCAGGGCTTTTTATGAACGCTGCGTGCATATCCTCTCAGAACTGGATGATGCCGAATCTTCTCTGCGTCATACCATCGTGCGGCCACGCGGTATTTTGCGCGTTGATCTGCATGGCGCTCACGCAACGCGGATTGTTTTGCCGAGAATTGACGAGTTTCATATTGAATACCCGGATATACAACTGGTTATCAGTAGCGGTGACCGGCTGGTTGACCTGGTTCGTGAAGGCGTCGATTGTGCTGTCCGTGCGGGTAAATTGCACGACTCGTCACTGGTCGCACGCCATTTAGCCACCATGCCGCAAGTCATATGTGCCAGTCCGACGTATTTGCAGCAGCATGGCAGACCTCTTTCACCAGACGATCTCATGTCGCACCAGTGTGTGAATTTTTTCTCTACCAGCAGGGGGACTAACTATCCAATTGAACTTCTTGTTAATGGTAAAAAGCAGGCTTATCAACCAAAGGGATGGTTGACGGTTAATGATGCGGAAAACTATGTTATTTGCGCACTTCGTGGCGGTGGGTTGGTACAGTTACCTCGCTACCATGTTGCGGATGCGCTGGAAGAAGGGCGTCTTGTCGAGGTGCTGAGTGAATGGCAAAGTCCGGGAATGTCACTTTCGGCACTCTATCCACAGCACAGGCAGCTGTCGCCCCGAGTGCGGGTATTCATCGACTGGTTGCGTTCTCTCTACAAAGAACATTTCCCTGAAGAGAAGCAATAACAACATAAAACCCCGGATATTGATTATTGTTTCCAGTGAAAGGATGGCATGACCGGTCCCCGGTACGCTCCCGATAGGGAGGAGAACCAAACCGTTCCGTAAGAAAATCCACGAAGGCGCGGACTTTTTTTGATGTCCGACGACCAGGGAGAAGTCGCGCTGAGATTGCGCCATCCTCTCTCCAGATCGGCCAGGATCCGCCTCGCGTGTTCATAATAAATTTCCCCGGAATTGGTCAGGGTCAGGTGCGGCGACAATGTTGCAGGAGGTGAATCTATTCGCTGCAAAGGGACGGGGGGGATAAAACATGCGGAAAATAATCACTCAAGCCACACGCCGTGTGGCTTGATATGAAGCATTGATGAGGCGTACTCACGGCGTCAACGTTGATGGTTGCGGATCAGCCGGGGAATTGGGCGTGACGAATTATATCCAGCACCTGCATATTCCGTAGGCTTTCCTCGGGCGATATCAGCCGTGCGGGCTGGTTTAGCACGGCGGCGGAAAAGTGATGGATTTCCGCCTGATAGCGATCCGATTGCGCGACGGAAAGCACGCGTACTCCCTGAGCGGAATGCAGATATATTTCTTCCGCATCATCCAGAAAAGGCGTGTCGACACAGAGCAGGCCTTTGTCGCCGATGATTTCCGCATAGTTTCGCCCGAATGCGTTGAAACCGCAGTGAATATTGGCAATCAGTCCATCGTCATACTGCAACAGCGCCGATAAATTGGTATCCACGCCCTGCTGTATCTCACTCAGCACCTGGCAACGTTGCGGGAGGCGCCCGGTGACCATCCCGAGAAAGTTGACCGGATAGCATCCCACATCATACAGGGCGCCACCGCCGAGTTCGGCTTGCATCTTGATGGTATTGGGCCGATCCAGCAGGAAGCGGAAGGAGGCATTAATATGCCGCAATTCACCTAATTCCCCGCCGTCCAGCACCTCTTTTACCACCCGCATCCGGTCAGTGTAGCGGTACATAAAGGCTTCCATCAGAATACGGTTATGCTGGCTTGCGACCTGCTGCATAGCGGCCACTTCAGCGGCATCTAAGCCCAGCGGTTTCTCACATAACACGTGTTTACCCGCCTCCAGCGCCCGAATAACCCACTCTTTATGTAACGAATTAGGTAAGGGGATATAAACCGCCTGAATATCGCTATCTGCCAGCAGGTCGGCATAACTGGCATAGGTTCTCTCCCACTGATCCGTGGGTAATCCGTCAGAATTGCGCGAGGCAACTCCGAGTAGCCGGGCGTTTTCCGCTCGTTCGATGGCAGGAATAACGGATTGTCGGGCTATCCGGGCATAGCCCAGTACGCCCCAGGTGACGATATCAGACATCAGATTATCCTTATAAAATCAGGGTGATAATACGGTACCCGGCGCATGGTGCTCCCGGTATGTCTGACTGATTCTAAGGTTCTGCGGCCTGATAAGGTATGACAGCCTTCAATAATTTATCATATATGTTTTGATATTTATCATACAGCAATCATGGCGGGATGATCTTTCACCTCCGGATGCGCCCACAGAAATGCTATCTACCTGCTCCTGTTTGAAGTGATGCGCTTCATCTTTTGAAATGAACATTGAAGCAAACCATTGTCAGGAAGAATAAGGCGTTATTGTCGGTTCCGTTTCTCTGCGGATATGTTCTCGCTGGCCGCTGTTTGCGTCAGGCATCTCAGCATGCACGCCGATGCGGTTTTTATTCGATGCCTTAATTTTTAGCCATTAATGAAATGCGATCGGCGCAGCGCTTTTTATGCAGATATTGCCATCGACGTACGACGCCTGGCATCTATGTAAAGGTCGCCCCGGTGATAAACAATTATGATCGGGGGGCTTTGGAACAGGAGATAACGATGGCAATCCTCAATATTCTCGACTTTGGTGCAGATCCGCAGGCCCGGCAGCTGGCAACATCCGCTATCCAGCAAACTATTGATAGCGCCGGAACCGGCGACACGATCCTGATCCCTGCCGGACGCTTTCTCAGCGGAGCGCTGTTTCTGAAAAGCGATGTGACGTTCCATTTAGCCAAAGATGCGCTATTACTCGGCAGTCAGAATCTTGCCGATTACCCTCTGGTGACTACGCGGGTGGCCGGTATCGATATGCCCTGGCCGGCAGGTATCATCAATATTCATCGCTGCCAGAATGTCCAGATCAGCGGGACGGGGACTATTGATGGTCAGGGGACCATCTGGTGGGAGGCTTTCTGGGGGCGCGACGGCCGCGGCGGCATGCTGCAAACATACGCGGCGCAGGGGCTACGTTGGGTGGTCGATTATGATTGTCAGCGCCCGCGCAATCTTGTGGTCTACGAGAGCGATACTATCCTGTTACAGGATTTCACCAGTCGCGAGTCAGGTTTCTGGAATCTGCACCTGTGCTATTCACGTCGTCTGCGCGTCCAGAACCTGACGATTGCTAATTCCGCGGGCCCCAGCACCGACGGAATTGACGTGGACTCATGCGAACAGGTCCTTATAGAAGGATGTACCGTCTCCTGCAATGATGACAATATCTGCGTGAAGGCAGGGCGGAGAAAAGCGGCCGCGCTGAAGGGACGAGCGTCGCGGGATGTGGTGATTCGCCATTGCACGCTGCTACGCGGTTCCGGAATTACCCTCGGCAGCGAAACCTCCGGCGGCATTGAACGCATTACCATCGAACAGAACCGCTTTCGCGGTACCGGCGTTGGGTTTCGCATTAAATCGGCGCGTAATCGCGGTGGGTTTATTCGTGACATTACGGTCCGCCATCTCGACCTGTTGGATGTCACCTTTCCGCTGATGATCCAACTGAACTGGTTCCCACTTTATAGCTACGGTGCGCGGGACGATCTTACCGATGCCCCGGCTCACTGGCGCGATCTGGCTGAAGGCGTCGATGGCGAGGCCGGTTTAACGCGGGTCTCCGCCATTGAGATTAGCGATATTTCAGCCCGCCGCGGGCAGCAGGAGGGCTTTTCCCGTGCGTTCTTTATTGAAGGTTATCCGGAGCAGGCGATTGACGGCCTGACCTTAAGCGCCATTGATATCGACGCGACAGAATTTGGCAAAATAGCCGGGGTGAAGAGGCTGCGGTTTGATCAGGTCACGGTGAACGCGCCGACCCTCACTCAGACAGAAAATGACACGTATGAGCGTTAGAAGGTGAACCGCCCAGACAGGGCTAGTTGGGTGGCAGCGACTTAGCCATGCGTCACCGCCCTGGTCGCGAGGAGTGATTTCCCGGCGGGTAAATGAAAAGTACGAGCTGTTATTAAAATATGGCGGTGAGGGGGGATTGACTCGCTTTGCTCGCCCTGCGGGCAGCCTGTTCGCTACGCTCTCAGTCTGTCCAGCTGGCTGTCGCCAGCTGTCGACCCCCGGTCGGGGATTCTCATCCCCCCCTGGTAGTGCAACATGCAAAAAAAAGCCCGCATTTTCATGCGAGCTCTTCTTTAAAGATGGCGGTGAGGGGGGGATTGACTCGCTTTGCTCACCCTGCGGGCAGCCTGTTCGCTACGCTCTCAGTCTGTCCAACTGGCTGTCGCCAGTTGTCGAACCCCGGTCGGGGATTCTCATCCCCCCGCAGGCGTGCAACATGCAAAAAAAGCCCGCATTTTCATGCGAGCTCTTCTTTAAATATGGCGGTGAGGGGGGGATTGACTCGCTTTGCTCGCCCTGCGGGCAGCCTGTTCGCTACGCTCTCAGTCTGTCCAGCTGGCTGTCGCCAGCTGTCGAACCCCGGTCGGGGATTCTCATCCCCCCGCAGGCGTGCAACATGCAAAAAAAAGCCCGCATTTTCATGCGAGCTCTTCTTAAAATATGGCGGTGAGGGGGGATTGACTCGCTTTGCTCGCCCTGCGGGCAGCCTGTTCGCTACGCTCTCAGTCTGTCCAGCTGGCTGTCGCCAGCTGTCGAACCCCGGTCGGGGATTCTCATCCCCCCGCAGGCGTGCAACATGCAAAAAAAGCCCGCATTTTCATGCGAGCTCTTCTTTAAATATGGCGGTGAGGGGGGGATTCGAACCCCCGATACGTTGCCGTATACACACTTTCCAGGCGTGCTCCTTCAGCCACTCGGACACCTCACCATATTGTCGCTCCCGTTGTTGCCGGGAACGGGCGCTAATTTAGGGAAATACGTATCTCTCGTCAATCAACTTTTTCAAAAAACAGCGTATTTAGACAAACTTCGCGCAACTTGCTTTTTTAATGCGCGACAATCGTTTTTTTTGTCGCCACCCGCTTTTTATTCGATAGAAAAATGAAATTTGCTATGCTGGCAATCCAATAGAAAACAATAAGTAAAATACGGCGCCAGGGTCAACCTGCAACCCGCGCCCGCGATCAGGAGCCATGATGGACATAATCTTTTATCACCCGACATTTGATACCGCTTACTGGATTGCCGAGCTGGAAAAGCAGCTGCCGGGGGCGCGCGTACGTGAATGGAAATCCGGCGATACTCAGCATGCGGACTATGCGCTGGTCTGGCATCCGCCGGTGGAAATGCTGCAGGGACGGGACTTAAAAGCCGTTTTTGCTCTCGGCGCTGGCGTCGATTCTATTCTGAGTAAACTCCGTGAACACCCGGAAATGCTGCCGATGTCGATTCCACTCTTTCGCCTCGAAGACACCGGAATGGGTCAGCAGATGCAAGAGTATGCGGTGAGTCAGGTGCTGCACTGGTTCCGTCGCTTCGACGATTACCAGGCTTTAAAACAGCAGGCCCGCTGGCAGCCGCTGGAGGACTATCGTCGCGAAGAGTTTACCATCGGGATAATGGGCGCGGGCGTGCTCGGCTCGAAAGTGGCGGAAGCGCTGCAGGTATGGGGGTTTCCACTGCGGAGCTGGAGCCGTAGTCGTAAATCCTGGCCTCAGGTACAAAGCTTTGCCGGTCAGGAGGAGCTGGGCGACTTCCTTGGCGCTACGCGGGTGCTGATCAACCTGCTGCCGAACACGGCGGAAACCGTCGGCATTATTAACCAGAGACTGTTGGCGCAGCTTCCGGATAACAGCTATGTTCTCAATCTGGCACGCGGCGTTCACGTGGTCGAAGCGGATCTGCTGGCGGCACTGAATAGCGGTAAGCTTAAAGGCGCGATGCTGGATGTCTTCAGCCGCGAGCCATTACCGGCGGAAAGCCCGCTGTGGGCGCATCCTCGGGTGGCGATGACGCCACATGTCGCTGCAGTCACGCGTCCGCAGGAAGCGATCGCCTATATTGCCGGCACCATTGGTCGGCTGGAGCGCGGGGAAGCGGTGAACGGGCAGGTCGACCGTCAGCGCGGCTACTAAGAGAAAACCCCGCTGTGGCGGGGTTTTGCTAATCATGCGTCCTGATTCCTGCTATTCTTGCCACAAACAGAGAAGGAGATTGTGATGTATCCTGTTGACCTGCATATGCATACCGTCGCCAGTACCCACGCCTACAGTACCCTGCACGATTATATTGCTGAAGCAAAGCGTAAGGGGATCAAACTTTTCGCCATTACCGACCATGGTCCGGATATGGCCGATGCTCCGCACTACTGGCATTTCGTCAATATGCGCATCTGGCCGCGGATGGTTGACGGCGTCGGTATTTTACGCGGTATTGAAGCCAACATAAAAAATACCCAGGGCGAAATTGACTGCACCGGGCCGATGCTGACCTCACTGGACCTGTTTATTGCGGGCTTCCATGAGCCGGTTTTCCCGCCGCAGGATAAAGCCACCCATACTGAAGCGATGATCGCCACGATGGCGAGCGGCGCGGTACATATTATTAGCCATCCGGGTAATCCGAAATACCCCGTCGATATTCCGGCGATAGCCGCCGCAGCGGCAAAATACCAGGTGGCGCTGGAAATCAACAACTCATCCTTCGTCTCGTCACGTGTGGGCAGCGAAGATAACTGCCGGGCGATTGCCGCCGCCGTACGCGATGCCGGGGGTTGGGTCGCGCTGGGATCGGATTCGCATACCGCATTTACGCTCGGCGAGTTCAAAGAGTGTCGTAAGATCCTCGATGATGTGCACTTCCCCGAAGAGCGGATCCTTAACGTGTCCCCGCGTCGGCTGTTGAATTTCCTTGAGTCTCGCGGGATGCCGGCGATCCCTGAATTTGCCGATCTTTAATATGAATAACTGGAAAAATTGAATGAACGAGTTTTCAATCCTCTGCCGCGTACTGGGCTCTTTGTACTACCGTCAGCCGCAGGATCCGCTGCTGGTCCCGCTGTTTACCCTGATCCGTGAAGGGAAGCTGGCGGCGAGCTGGCCGCTGGAGCAGGATGAGCTGCTGGAACGTCTGCAAAAAAGCTGCGACGTGCAACCGCTGGCCGCCGATTACAATGCGCTGTTTGTCGGTGAAGAGTGCAGCGTTCCTCCTTATCGTAGCGCGTGGGTTGACGGGGCAAGCGAAGCTGAAGTTCGCGGTTTCTTCAGCGAGCACGGGATCCCGAGCGGAGAAGGTCAGGCCGACCACATTGGGTCACTGCTGCTGGCCGCCTCCTGGCTTGAAGATCATCCTACGGAAGAGGAAAGCGAAACGCTGGAAACGCTGTTTGCTGACTACATTCTGCCGTGGTGCGGGGTTTTCCTCGGCAAAGTCGAGGCGCATGCCGGTACCCCTTTCTGGCGGACGATGGCACCTCTGACGCGGGAAGCGCTCTCCGCCATGTGGGATGAACTGCAGGAAGAAGCGGAAGAATAAACGTGACTTTGGTCACGTTTTTGTTGCAATGAAAAGTATGATCTTGCATATAACGTGCTTCAGATCTCATTTGGCGGGCGCGTATCTGCTATGATACGCGCCATGAACATACTCCTCGCAATCGCAATAACGACAGGCATTCTCTCCGGAATCTGGGGATGGGTGGCGGTCGCGCTTGGCCTGTTGAGCTGGGCAGGCTTTCTGGGCTGCACGGCCTATTTCGCTTGCCCGCAGGGCGGGCTAAAAGGGTTGCTGATCTCAACTTGTACGGTAATGAGCGGTGTGGTGTGGGCGCTGGTTATTATTTACGGCAGCGCGCTGGCGCCGCATCTTGAAATCCTCGGCTATATGATGACCGGGGGCGTGGCGTTCCTGATGTGTATTCAGGCTCGTCAGCTGCTGCTCTCCTTTGTCCCAGGCACTTTTATTGGCGCCTGCGCCACGTTTGCCGGCGACGGTAACTGGCGGCTGGTCGTACCTTCGCTGGCACTAGGGCTGGTGTTTGGTTACGCGATGAAAAATTGCGGGCTATGGTTGGCCGCGCGTGCGCGGAAAAACAAATCCCCATTAGTGAACGAAACGCCCGACCAGGCATAAGCTGATTTCGCCCGCATAATAAACAGGACCTCAGGTCCTGTTTTTCTTTCTGCCTGTACTGTTCTGGCTGTTCAGACCGGTGGCCCGTCGGCCCGATTCATGGGGGAGCCCCGCGACGAAACCGCAACGTCAAGAGATATTAACCCGCAACATAGCCTTGCTATCCTCCGGACAGGTTATAACCAGCCGCAGCTTCCCGGACTTTCGTCGGGCGGGCTATCGTGCCATATTACCCACTATGCTTTATGTAAAGACGTTTGCCGACAGGAGGCGAAATGACTGTTAAACCTGAGGTTATTCTCGGCGACATCACTACGCTTGACGTCGATGTTATCGTCAATGCCGCCAATCCCTCGCTGCTTGGCGGCGGGGGCGTGGACGGCGCAATCCATCGTGCAGCCGGGCCGGAGCTCCTTGCCGCTTGTCAGGTCGTCCGGCAACAACAAGGCGAGTGCCCTCCTGGTCATGCGGTGATTACTACCGCGGGTCAGCTGCCGGCAAGCGCGGTGATCCATGCCGTCGGGCCCGTCTGGCACGGCGGCGGTCATCAGGAGGCTGAACTGCTTGCTGATGCGTATCGAAACAGCCTGCAGCTGGCGTCGGCGAACAGCTACCGCTCGATTGCCTTCCCGGCCATCAGTACCGGGGTATATGGATATCCTAAGCAGGCGGCGGCGGAAATCGCCGTGCAGACGGTCAGCGCCTTTCTGACGCGTTACAACCCTCTGGAGCGCGTCTGCTTTGTCTGTTTCGATGAGGAGACCGCGGATATTTATCGGCGCTTGCTTGAGCCCCGCCGCGGTGCGTGAAAGTGGGCGCACCCCGACCACCCGCCGCCTGACATCTGCAGGCGAGCGGGCGGGCGATCAGCCTGCGGACACTTGAGTCTTAGCCGCTTTCGGCTGGAATTTCCCCGAAAAGAGAAAGCGTAACAGGGGGATGCGCAGATGGATTTCATACAGCACCAGCGCAATACCGACCACGAAGACTAAGCCAGCAATAAACCCCAGCGCATTGGATTTGATCGCTGGCGCCAGCCATGCGCCATAAAGCAGGGTAAGCGGGTGGTGCACCAGATAAATGAACAGTGAAGCATTAACAAAATAGGTCACCCGCGCCGACTGAAAGTTCAGCAGACGGTGGCCGAGAGAAAAGACCACGTTCACCATCCACAGACCCAGTACCATGGTAATGACCGACTCGGTTTCATACATCCAGCCATCACCGGAACCATATTGCTGATTCAGGCGATAGGCGATAAAGCCTAGCAGCGCGCCGACGAAGCACCATGGCGACGGGGTGGTAAACATCGTTTTTAAGCGCGGATTGATAAATACCTGGGCGCCAAGAATGAAGAAGGGCAGGTAAAACAGAGTCTGCATTACGATGAAATTAAACAGGCCGTTGCTGAGCAAGGGGGCATAAAGGACAAACAGCGAGCGGCGGATCACCGCGTAAAGCACGCCGAGCGCCAGAAAAATCATCGATAGCTGACCTAATGTGACGGTGTCACCAAAGGTTGACGCCTTGCCTGAGCGGCGGCCGGTCAGCCACCGAAACAGCACGACGCCCAGAGACGTCAGCACTACCAGCACCAGTAAAAACCACAGGTGAGAAACCAGTTCCCACGCCAGAGTATTGAATTTGTCGTAACCCGAGAGGGTGTGCCAGTTTTCGGCCTTGCCGTTAACGTACTGCAGCATGATGAACTGCGGCAGCGTCAGCAGAGGGATGGCGGTCAACATAGGAATGCCGACACGCTCAACGCGCACTTTCCACCACTTCTTCAGCGGATAACGTAAAAAAAGCATGTAGGAAAAGTAGCCAGAAATGACAAAGAAGACCTGCATGCGAAAAGCATGGATAAAATCGTTAAACAGCGTCAGCCACCAGGAGGGCTCGAGGCTATTCACATGCCAGCTGTGGCTGGAATAGATCAGTGATATATGAAAAGGGATCCCCAGTAGCATCAGCCAGGCGCGGATGCTATCGAAGAAATATTCACGTTGTACTGGCGTATTATTCATACAATATCACTACATTCTCGGACAATTCGTCTTATCACTCAACGTGATAACGTTTAAATTCTCAACAACCCTACATCAACTCTGGATACCTGTCTCCAGGATAAGTACGTAAAGTACCAATGTGACAGTTAACTGCCTATTACCTGCGCCGCTAAGGTGAACAAAGCAGGGATTATGTTGTCGGATTGCCTGAATTACCATTAAAATAGATCGGATCGATTTAAGCACACAAAGGGGGAAGTGCTTACTTATATGAAACTTAAACCACAGATGATGAAAATGCGCTGGTTAAGCGCAGCCGTAATGTTGTCCCTGTGTACTTCATCTGCATGGGCGTTTAGCATTGATGACGTTGCAAAACAGGCCAAAGCGTTAGCCGGGAAAGGCTATGAAGCGCCGAAGAGCAACCTGCCCTCCGCTTTCCGCGACATGAAATACGCGGACTACCAGCAAATCCAGTTTAATCACGATAAGGCTTACTGGAACAATCAGAAAACCCCATTCAAACTAGAGTTTTATCATCAGGGCATGTACTTCGACACGCCGGTCACCATTAACGAAGTGACGGCAAGCAGCGTGCGTAAGATTAAATATAATCCGGATTACTTTAATTTTGGCAGCGTCCAGCATGATAAAGATACGGTGAAAGACCTGGGCTTCGCCGGTTTCAAAGTACTGTACCCGATCAACAGCAAAGATAAGAACGACGAAATCGTCAGCATGCTCGGCGCCAGCTACTTCCGTGTTCTGGGCCAGGGCCAGGTGTACGGGCTTTCCGCGCGCGGCCTGGCTATCGATACCGCGCTGCCTTCCGGCGAAGAATTCCCTCGTTTTCGTGAGTTCTGGATTGAGCATCCAAAAGCCACGGACAAGCGTTTGACTATTTATGCACTGCTTGACTCCCCACGTGCGACCGGCGCCTATCGTTTTGTGATTATGCCGGGCCGCGATACCGTCGTTGATGTGCAGTCTAAAGTGTACCTGCGTGACAAAGTCGGCAAGCTCGGCGTTGCGCCGCTGACCAGCATGTTCCTGTTCGGGCCGAATCAACCCTCTCCGGCGACCAACTATCGTCCGGCGCTGCATGATTCTAACGGCCTGTCGATTCTTGCCGGTAACGGCGAGTGGATCTGGCGTCCGCTGAACAATCCGAAGCATCTGGCCGTCAGCAGCTATGCGATGGAAAATCCGCAGGGCTTTGGCCTGCTGCAGCGCGGCCGTCAGTTCTCGCGCTTTGAGGACCTCGACGACCGTTACGATCTGCGCCCGAGCGCCTGGATCACTCCGAAAGGCGACTGGGGTAAAGGGAAAATCGAACTGGTTGAAATCCCGACCAACGACGAAACCAACGACAACATCGTGACTTACTGGACGCCGGATCAGCTGCCGGAACCGGGTAAGGAGATGAACTTCAAATACTCGATTACCTTCAGCCGCGATGAAGACAAACTGCACGCGCCGGATAACGCCTATGTGATGCAGACCCGCCGTTCTACCGGTGATGTGAAGCAGTCGAACCTGATTCGTCAGCCGGATGGCACCATTGCCTTTATCGTTGACTTCACCGGCGCTGAAATGAAAAAAATGCCGTCAGATACGCCGGTAACGGCGCAGGCGAGCATCGGTGATAACGCGGAAATTGTTGAGAATACCGTGCGTTATAACCCAGTCACCAAGGGCTGGCGTATGGTTCTGCGTGTGAAGGTGAAAGATCCGAAGAAAACCACGGAAATGCGCGCTGCGCTGGTCAATGCTGACCAGACGCTGAGTGAAACCTGGAGCTATCAGCTGCCTGCCAATGAATAAGATAACCAAGTACATTGACGCGTTGCCGCTGTCTGAGGCTGAAAAAGCCGCGCTGCCTGATACCAGCCTGCAGGCCGTACATGAAGCGCTGGACGCCGATCATCATGCTTTTGTTCGTGAAGACGATTCCCCACTGGGTTCCGTGAAATCCCGACTGGAACATAGCTGGCCAGACTCCCTGGCCGGTAACCAGCTGATAAAAGATGATGAAGGGCGTACTCAGCTCAACGCAATGCCGAAAGCAAAACGCTCCTCAATGTTCCCGGACCCGTGGCGCACCAACCCGGTTGGGCGTTTCTGGGATCGGCTACGCGGACGTGATGTCACCCCGCGCTATCTTTCTCGCCTGACCAAAGAAGAGCAGGAGAGCGAGCAGAAGTGGCGTACCGTCGGGACCATCCGTCGTTACATCCTGCTGCTGCTGACGCTGGCGCAGACCGTTGTCGCAACCTGGTACATGAAAACCATCCTGCCGTATCAGGGATGGGCGCTCATCAACCCGGCTGACATGGTCGGGCAGAATCTGTGGATTTCCTTCATGCAGCTGCTGCCGTATATGCTGCAAACCGGGATCCTGATCCTTTTCGCGGTCCTTTTCTGTTGGGTTTCGGCCGGTTTCTGGACCGCGCTGATGGGCTTCCTGCAGCTGCTGATGGGGCGCGATAAGTACAGTATTTCCGCCTCAACCGTCGGCGATGAACCGCTTAACCCGCAACACCGTACGGCGCTGATCATGCCGATCTGTAACGAAGACGTCGATCGCGTATTCGCTGGCCTGCGTGCCACCTGGGAGTCGGTGAAGGCGACAGGGCAACAGCAGCACTTCGACGTGTATATCCTGAGTGACAGCTACAACCCGGATATCTGCGTTGCCGAGCAGAAAGCGTGGATGGAGCTGATTGCGGAAGTGCAGGGCGAGGGGCAGATTTTCTATCGCCGTCGTCGTCGTCGCGTGAAGCGTAAGAGTGGTAACATCGATGACTTCTGCCGTCGCTGGGGCAGCCAGTATAGCTATATGGTGGTGCTGGATGCTGACTCGGTGATGACCGGTGAATGTCTGACCGGGCTGGTGCGTCTGATGGAAGCGAACCCGAATGCCGGGATCATCCAGTCCTCGCCGCGCGCCTCTGGTATGGACACCCTGTATGCCCGTTGCCAGCAGTTTGCGACCCGCGTTTACGGTCCGCTGTTCACCGCCGGCCTGCACTTCTGGCAGCTTGGCGAATCCCACTACTGGGGCCACAACGCCATTATTCGCGTGAAGCCGTTTATCGAGCACTGCGCGCTGGCGCCGCTGCCGGGAGAAGGTTCATTTGCCGGGTCGATTCTGTCGCACGACTTCGTGGAAGCGGCGCTGATGCGTCGTGCCGGCTGGGGGGTGTGGATAGCCTACGATCTGCCGGGCTCTTATGAAGAACTGCCGCCGAACCTGCTGGACGAACTGAAGCGTGACCGCCGCTGGTGCCACGGTAACCTGATGAACTTCCGTCTGTTCCTGGTCAAAGGCATGCACCCGGTGCACCGTGCGGTGTTCCTGACCGGCGTCATGTCCTACCTGTCGGCGCCGCTGTGGTTCATGTTCCTCGCCCTGTCGACCGCGCTACAGGTTGTACATGCGCTGACTGAGCCACAGTACTTCCTGCAGCCGCGGCAGCTGTTCCCGGTATGGCCGCAGTGGCGTCCGGAGCTGGCGATTGCGCTGTTCGCCTCGACAATGGTGCTGCTGTTCCTGCCGAAATTGCTGAGTATTATTCTGGTGTGGTGCAAAGGTTCAAAAGAGTACGGCGGCTTTATTCGCGTCACGCTCTCTTTGCTGCTGGAAGTCCTCTTCTCGGTACTGCTGGCGCCGGTGCGCATGCTGTTCCACACCGTGTTTGTGGTCAGCGCGTTCCTCGGTTGGGAAGTGGTGTGGAACTCTCCGCAGCGTGATGATGACTCCACCCCATGGGGTGAAGCCTTTATGCGCCATGGTTCGCAGCTGCTGCTGGGGCTGGTGTGGGCGGTCGGGATGGCGTGGCTGGATCTGCGTTTCCTGTTCTGGCTGGCGCCGATTGTCTTCTCGCTGATCCTGTCGCCGTTCGTGTCGGTGATTTCCAGTCGGGCTACCGTGGGTCTGCGCACCAAACGCTGGAAGCTGTTCCTGATCCCGGAAGAGTATTCCCCGCCGCAGGTGTTGAAGGATACCGATGCGTATCTGACCCTGAACCGTCAGCGTTCCCTTGACGATGGGTTTATGCACGCCGTGTTTAACCCGTCCTTCAACGCGCTGGCGACGGCAATGGCGACGGCACGTCACCGCCACGGTCAAATTCTGGATATCGCCCGCGAACGTCACGTTGAACAGGCGCTGAACGAGACGCCCGACAAACTCAATCGCGACCGTCGTCTGGTGCTGTTGAGCGACCCGGTCACCCTGTCACGTTTGCACTATCGCGTGTGGGCCGCGCCGGAGAAATACTCTTCGTGGGTGAGCGCCTATCAGCAGGTGACGCTCAACCCGCTGGCGTTGAAAACGAAATAAGCGGTATGTGAAGGAAAATACCGGCAATATTGCCGGTATTTTTTTATCTGAGAATTGAGGTAGCAGATGAGAATTTTACTGGTTATCGCCATGGCGCTGCTGCTCAGCGGCTGCGGCAGTATTATTAGCCGCACGGTGCCGGGGCAGGGGCATGGGAATCAGTATTACCCCGGAGTGCAGTGGGATGTGCGCGATTCGTCATGGCGATACATCACCATTCTCGATCTGCCTTTTTCGCTGGTGTTCGATACGTTGCTGTTGCCGCTTGATGCCAGCCACGGTCCGTATAACTAATCAGCGTTCATCCCACTCATCGGCGGCAGTCTGACCCTCTTCGGTATCCAGAGAGGGTTCCAGCTGAAATTCTCCTTCGTCCCACTCATGCAGCGTATTCTCTTCCAGCCACTCCTGACGCAGCTCTATCTCGTCATAGTCACCGTCAAAAACGCTTTGTGCCGCTTCGCCGCTTAACATCGGCAGGCATTCGCCTTCTTCATCTTCGTCGGCAAAAAATTCGGCCTGCCAGGCGATATCGCCATCCTGCAGAACGTATTTTTGGATATTCAACTGCTCAACGTTGGCACTCTCCTCGTCGCTATCCGGATTATTGACCAGGAACTCTTCGCGGGCCGCATCGATAGCTTCTTCGAGCGTGGCATAGAAAATCGAATCCTTTGGCATAGATAACCCCCTAAGAAGAATGAAAAATGGACACGATTCAATCTATAGAAGGCGGCGAGCGTTGCGTCAAGGGGAAGGCGGCGCTGTTGAACTTAATTTACCGAACGGCCGCCCGAGTCCGCGTTCTGCGCGCGTTCATCAGCGGAAGGGCGTCGCAAGCTAAGGGTGGAATAGATAACGTTGAACAGAACGACTGCCGCGGTGACAAAAAAGACCGCCCGGAAACCATAGCTGGCAGACACCGATGCGCCGATCAATGGGCCGGTGACGTTGCCGATATCGCGAAATGACTGGTTATAGCTAAAAATGCGCCCGGCCACCTGGCTGGTTGAGTTGTACACCAGCAGCGTCTGGACGGCCGGCAGCAGCGCGCCGTCGGCGGCACCCAGCAGAAAACGTAAAATAGCCAGCTGCAGCGGGGTCTGGACGAACGACATCGGAATCAGCAGCAGAACGGAGACCATCAGCGCGACGATAAGGATTTTTTCCGGCCCGATACGATCCCCGAGCTTACCGAGGCGCGGGGCGCTGATCAGCGCCGCCACGCCCGGGACTGAAGCAATCATTCCGCTGATAAAGGCGATATTCCCGACGTCTCCGGCCAGGTCTCGTACGTAGAGGGTCAGAATCGGGGCGATTGAGCCGGTGGCGACCTGAATAATCATCGTGGTGACAAACAGACTCAAGACCAGCTTTGGGCTTTTCAGGGACGAAAAGACATCCCGGGCATTAAGCATCTCTTTCTTCGCGACCGGGACGAACTGCTCGCGGATGAAAAACAGCGTCAGGATAAAACAGACGAGCAGGACGCTGGCGGTGAGAAAGAAGACGGTGCGCAGTCCCCAGTGGTCGGCAAGAAAGCCGCCCGCCAGCGGGCCAAGGAGCGCGCCGCTCACGGCTCCGGTGGAGAGCGTGCCCAGCGCCCAGCCGCTCTTCTGGCGAGGAATCTGGGTGGCGATCAGGGCATTCGCATTGGGAATAAACCCCCCCAACAGCCCCAGCAAGGCCCGTAGTATCAGAAACTGCCAGATGTTTTGCGCCAGCCCCATCAACATCATGACGATAGCCATCCCCAGCGCGGAGCGCAGCAGCATAATTTTGCGCCCTTTGCGATCGGCCAGACCGCCCCAGAAAGGAGAGGCAACGGCGGAGAACAAGAAGGTAATGCTGAATACCAGTCCTGACCACATATTCAGGGCGCTGTGGCCCGTCACGCCAAGCTGCTCGACGTAGAGCGGGAGAAAGGGCATGACCAGGCTAAAGGCGGCGCCGGTCAAAAAACAGCCGAGCCAGGTGACGGTGAGATTTCGTTTCCAGTTAATCGGACTATCTGCAGACGACATAGGCTTCCATGGGCCTGCGATGCAGGACAAAAAAAGAAAAGGTGAGCCTGCTAATTATGCGCCTGAGTAACGATCATCGCAATGGTGGAGAGCGCTTAAAGCTAAAGCGGAAAGGTGCCTCCGGCCAGTATCGGGCTGCCGGAGGAAGCACACTTAATAGCGCGAAGGTACGCCGGGCGGGCGGGTCTTAAAGCGGCGGTGCAGCCACATATATTGCTCCGGCGCCATCAGGATGCATTTCTCGACGATGCGGTTCATCCAGGCAGCGGTCGTTTCCGCATCATCAAGCGGCGGATCGCACTCCGGCGGCAGAATAATCAGCTCATAACCTTTACCGTCGGGTTTACGCCGCGGAACGAACGGAACAATGCAGGCTTTCGACATCTTTGCCAGCATCCAGGTCCCCGACGTCGTTGCCGCCTGATCGACGGCAAAGAGCGGCACGAATACGCTGGCGGCCGGGCCGTAGTCGTGGTCCGGCGCATACCAGATCACTTCGCCTTTTTTCAGCGCGCGAATCATCCCTTTCAGATCTTTACGGTCGATCATATCTTTATTCGAACGCAGCCGGCCCCAGGTTTGCAGCCAGTCAATGACCGGGTTGTCATTCGGACGGTAGACGCCGATGCCGGGTTCGTTGATGCCAAACATCCGCGCCCCCATTTCCAGCGTCAGGAAGTGGATGCCGATCAGCAGAATGCCGCGCTGTTGCGCCTGAACTTCCCGGATATGCTCGACGCCGATAGAGTCGGTCCAGCGCGCAATACGCCGGGTCGGCCAGAACCAGGCCATCCCGGTCTCCATTAAACCCATTCCCACCGATTCGAAGTTTTGCACCACCATCTGATGGCGCTCATCTTCGCTTTTGTCCGGGAAGCAAAGTTCCAGGTTACGGTAAGCGATTTTGGCGCGGCGTTTCATAAAGCGCATTGCCAGGCGGCCAATCGCATTGCCAAGGCGGTAAATCAGCGGATAGGGAAGCTGAACAACCAGCCACAGCAGGCCAATACCTAGCCAAAGCAGCCAGTAACGCGGATGCAGCAGCGCCGCGGAAAATTTAGGTAAATGGGTCATCTCATACCTGTTTAAATAAGCAACTCATTCTATTATCGCATTTTTTCATGCTTCAGCCAAAACGGCGGTCCCAGTTGGCATTTATTGTTAAACGTGAACCAACGGGAGTGAAATGAATGTAGCGCAAAATGTGGGGATGTAAATTAACGTCGTTTGCTATATGATGCCGGCCGTTTATTTACCTCATTTCCTATGTCGAGCAGGTACACCATGCCAGTGTTACATAACCGCATTTCAAATGAGACGTTAAAAGCGCAGATGTTAGCTGAGAGCGAACCGCGTACAACGATCTCGTTTTATAAATATTTCACCATCGTGGATCCAAAAGCCACGCGCGATGCATTGTGGATTGCCCTGACCAAATTAAACGTGTTTGGTCGTATCTATCTGGCCCACGAAGGGATCAATGCACAAATCAGCGTGCCAGAAAGTCAGGTCGACGCGCTACGCGAGTTTCTCTACGCCTTCGACCCGGCGCTGGATGGCCTGCGGATGAACATTGCTCTGGACGATGACGGAAAATCCTTCTGGGTGCTACGCCTGAAAGTCCGCGATCGTATCGTAGCGGATGGGATCGATGATCCGACGTTTGATGCCTCAGACGTTGGTGATTATCTGAAAGCGGCTGAAGTGAATGCGATGCTGGATGATCCCGATGCGGTGTTTATCGATATGCGTAACCACTACGAATATGAAGTGGGTCATTTTGAGCAGGCGCTGGAAATCCCGGCGGATACGTTCCGCGATCAGCTGCCGAAAGCGGTCGAGATGATGCAGGAACATAAAGATAAAAAAATCGTTATGTACTGCACCGGCGGTATTCGTTGTGAAAAAGCCAGCGCCTGGATGAAGCACAACGGCTTTAGTAAGGTCTGGCACATTGAGGGCGGGATTATTGAATATGCCCGTCGTGCGCGTGAACAGGGGCTGCCGGTACGCTTTATCGGTAAGAACTTTGTCTTTGACGAGCGGATGGGGGAGCGGATTTCCGATGACGTGATTGCCCACTGCCATCAGTGCGGCACCCCGTGTGATAGCCATACTAACTGCCTGAATGACGGCTGCCATCTGCTGTTTATCCAGTGCCCGAGCTGCGCCGAGAAGTTTGCCGGCTGCTGTAGCGAGGCGTGCATGGAAGAGCATAAGCTGCCGGAAGAGGAGCAGCGTCAGCTGCGCGCCGGACGAGAAAACGGCAATAAGATCTTCAACAAATCTCGCGGCCGCCTGAACACGAAGCTGGGGATCCCGGACCCTGAAACCTCAGAAAAACCATAACCAGATAAGATCAACGATCGCCAGCAGCAGCCACAGTGCGAGATAAATCATAAAGTGCTCGCGGACGTTGTTGACCAGTAAATCGTACAGGCGACGCATAAACTCTCTCTGTGATGAACGGCCTCCTCTGAGGCCGTTTTTTATTGCGCAAATCAGGACCGCGCGCAGCGGCCAACTATCGCTGAAAGCGTGCCAGCGAGAACGGGGTCAGGTCGAAGGCTGGCGTCTCTCCCAGGGCAAACTGCGTGGCAATTTCTCCCAGCACTGGGGCGAATTTGAAACCATGGCCGCTTAATCCGCTAATCAGCAACGTATCAGGATGGCCGGGAAGGGTGTCGATAATAAAGTCTTCATCCGCCGTATTATCGTAGGTACAGGAGGCGCCATGCAGGCAGCCGCCGATACCGGGCAGAACGTTACGCAGGAAGCTGAACGACTCGGAGCCGTCGGTGGCCACCGCGCCAAACGGCGTGCGTTCTTGCGGCGCGGAGATCGGCTGCCCGCCGTTGTGCTTACCGATCTTCAGTTCATTGTCTTCCGCCGGGAAACCATAGAACTGATCGCCGTTCGGCAGCTCACCGGTAAATGCCGGGAAGTGGTTTTTAGTGCTGTAACGTCCATCAGCCTGGAACCAGGCGAAGATTTTGCGCACCGGCTGGACTGGCAGGTCGGGCAACAGACGCGTTACCCACGTACCGGCGCTGACCAGCAGTTTCTTGCCGCTGTAGCTGCCATCGGCGGTGTCGATTGTCACGCCATCCGGGTGATGGTGTATGGCGGTAACCGGGCAATTAAACAGCTGAGCGCAGCCCGCCTCGCGCGCGAGGCGTATCCAGGTTTCGATGGCCAGCTCGCTGCGTAAAACCCCTGATGCCGGTTCGAATAGGCCACGATAATCTTCCGGTACGCGAATCTCAGGCCAGCGGGCCATGATAGCTGGGGCATCCATCTCTTCAACATCCAGCTGAAACTGTCGGGCGCTGTGCGCAACGTTGCTGAGAAACGTCGAGTTTGCCGGGCCGAGGTTAATCACCCCGGTACGTTCGAAGACGGCCTCGCCGCTGAGGGTAGCAAGCTCATCCCACAGCGTCTGCGCACGCAGCACCAGCGGGACATATCTCTCTCCTTCACCGTAGGCGTGACGGATAAGGCGCGTATTGCCGTGATGGCTGCCTTCCTGATGCGGAGGCGTGTGCGCGTCGGTCATCAGCACGTTGAGTCCAGCCCGGCGGGCATAATAGCCGGCAGCGGCACCAGTGGAGCCGCTGCCGATAATGATGAGGTCGTATTGCATGGTCTGTTCCGGTTTTTTGCTTTATTAGCAGGGTAATTAACAACCTGCATATATACAAGCCCGAAAATAAATCAGGCACCCGCAGGTGCCTGTTGAGTTAGCATATATCGATCGCGGCATAATCATTAATGCCTGCGGTACTCGTTTGCCTGGTATTCACCTGATTCTATCTTCGCAATACCTGCTTCCAGGATAGAAATAAATTGACGTGCGACTTCCGTCGTTAGCCATAGCGTCTGGCCAATTTCAGCTTCGTTACTGCTTTCTTGAGTGGGGTTTTGGTAGTGCAGGCGCAACATCATTGCATCGTAGCTATCAACGGTGCTGATGTCCCATCCGACGAGGGGATGGGTCTGGATGACTTCATTATTCTTTTCCATCATAACCCCTTATTCATATGTTAAAAGACAACAATTCTCGAGGTTTAATGCATATTTTTTGAAGCAAGTTAATTATATCAGGTGTTAAGAATAAACTCGAGAAATTAAATTAAACAGGGCGAACTTTCATCTGTTTGGTGCTTTTTTGCACAAACTTAGTGCCGCGCATCGTTATTTTTAAAGGAAATAATGAGGAGAAAGAAGAAAAGTCTGAGACTGACACGGGGATAAAAAAGCCGGGGCGACCCGGCAAAAAAAAGCACAATGAGGGAGCAAATTAAATTTGCTGTACCCGGCGCGATGTTCCGGCGGCTTTTGCTTCAGACTGGCCTGCTCTGTTTGTTCAGAGTCAGCGCCACTCTGCCGCGGTATGCCGCCAGAGAGGCGTCAGGATACGTCATGGTCAAACCAGTCATCAGCGCTTTCCCAGGTTTCTTGCAGGATTTCGCTTATCCGGTCTTTATCTTCTTTCAGGCCGCCAATGACGGACAAATTGTTACTGGCGGCAAAGCGTACGGTTACCTGGCTTGGATAAGCCGGGAACTGCTGTTCAATGCGTCGGGAGAGTTCGTTATTTAGCGCTTCTAAGGCGCCGTTCGGTAAGGCTGTGGATTTGGCGATAGACACTTCGATGCGCATAATTGCCCCCTGTGTAATATACTGTTTATTTATACAGTATCTGATTTACCTTTACAACAAGGGGCAGTGCTTTTATTTCTTCATCGTCCAGCGCAGGGTTTCACCGGCAAGGAAAGGCACCAGGGTATCGTCCGGTAGGGCGATGCTGTCAACGACGGTGCTCTCTTCGCGCACCAGCTCAACAAAGGTGTCATTCACCGGCAGGCCGTAGAAGCGCGGGCCGTTGAGTGAACAAAACGCTTCGAGGTGCTGCAGGGCATTCATCTCTTCAAATACCGTGGCATAGCTGCTCAGCGCGGTCGGCGCGTTAAAGCAACCGGCGCATCCGCAGCTGGCCTCTTTACGATGGCGGGCGTGCGGAGCGGAGTCGGTTCCCAGAAACGCGCGGCTAAAGCCGCTGGCAACCAGCTCACGCAGCGCCTGCTGGTGGATATTACGCTTCAGAATCGGCAGGCAGTAAAGATGGGGGCGCACGCCGCCAACCAGCATGTGATTACGGTTAAACATCAGGTGCTGAGGAGTAATGGTCGCGGCCAGCAGTTCGTTACCGTCGCGTACGTATTCGGCGGCATCCTTCGTGGTGATATGTTCGAATACCACTTTCAGGCCAGGTAAACGCTGGCGCAACGGCTCCATTACCGTTTCGATAAAGCGCGCTTCGCGATCGAAGATGTCAATCTCGGCGTGGGTGACTTCACCGTGAACCAGCAGCGGCATGCCCAGTTTTTCCATGCGCTCCAGCACCGGCATGATGGCATCGATGCTGGTGACGCCGTGGCTGGAGTTAGTGGTGGCATTGGCCGGGTAGAGTTTTGCCGCCGTGAATACGCCAGCGTGGAATCCACGCTCCAGCTCTGCCGGGTCGAGCGTATCGGTCAGGTAGCAGGTCATCAACGGCGTAAAATCGTGCCCGGCGGGAACGGCGTCGAGGATGCGCTGGCGATAAGCTATCGCCGCTTCAACGGTGGTGACAGGCGGCACCAGATTCGGCATCACGATCGCCCGGCCATAAAACTCACTGGTGTAAGGCACGACGGTCTTCAGCATATCGTCATCGCGCAGATGGATATGCCAGTCGTCAGGGCGGCGGATTTTCAATACCTGGGATTGTGCTGTCATGGAAAGCTCCGGCTAATAGGGTCAGTCATCAGGGCTGTTTTTGCCGGGCACTAAGGATAAGCGTAAACGTTTTCCTTTGCATCAATTTCCGTAAAAAAACGGGCGCCGCAGCGCCCGTCGTATTAATTGGTGAACGGGATGATAATTTCGCCCGGTTTCACCTCGATGCCTTTCGCGTATTTTTTCGCCAGCGCTTCGCCGGTGCTGGCGTCTTCGCGCAGGACGTAGGCCGGCTGCTGGTTAAAATAGCTACGCAGAGACTGATTCAGGTAGGGAATCAGGGTCTGCACGACGGATTGCAGCTTCTCAGGTGACACTTTCGCCTCTACGACCTCCATCTCCTGCAGGAAGATCGCGCCTTTCTCTTTATTAAAGACCGGCAGCGCCTTGAGCTTCAGATCGATGGTGGCTTTCTGGTTGCCGAATAACGAGTTCAGATCCAGGTTGGCAATGCCGCTCAGCGTCACTTTATTCGGCTCTTCACGGCCAATCGCGCTGGTCAGATCGTGTAACTCAATATGCGCATCCGCCACGCCCGGCAGGCCGATATCTTTGGCGAAATGGTTACGTTTCTGCAGCGCCTGGTTAATTTCCTGCTCGCTAACTGAATACTGCGTAAGCTGGTTACAGCCGCTCAGAAGGCCGCTGACAATGAGCGCGGCCACGATAAACATCTTTTTCATTAGATTCCTTAACGGTCATGCCAGGACTTATCCTGACATAAAGCAGTATGGCCTGCCAGCATTCGACGCACTAGCCGGAAAATGCTGAAAACAGGCCTTACGTTAAACCTCTGGTCAGGTACGTGGCTCCAGCATGCCGGATGTCGACCGCTTCTGGCTGAACTGCCACCACAGGGCAAGGAAGGTAAACAGGCCGATAATCCCCAGCATCAGCCACGGCAGTTCGGGCTGATTCAGCGCTTTACCCGCATCGAACAACCATCCGCCGCCGGCATAGCCAAACGCGCCGCCAAAGGCCAGCCCCAGCCGGCTGAAGCCCATATAGCTGCCTCGCGCCCGGGCATCGGCTAAAGAGGCTCCCAGCGTTTCCCGCGCCGGTTCCGCAACGATCGATCCAATATAGAAGATACAAATCAGGGTAAACAGCTGCTGTAAGTTGCTGGTCAAGCCGATGGGCAGCATGGCGATGGTCATCACCAGTAACCCGGCCATCAGCCGATGCTCGAGGCGAAAGCGCTGTTCGCTCCAGCGGGCAATGGGGTAGAGCAGGGTTAACGATATAGCGGCTTCAATGGCATACATCCATTTTACCGCGGTCGGTGAACCGGCGATGTCGTTAACCATAATGGGCAGCATGAGCATCACCTGGACAGCCAGCATGTAGTAACCGGTGAGCGTCAGAACGTAGGTGACAAAGCGCTTATCGCGCAGTACCCGGCCCAGTCCTTCCCGAACCGGCGTTTTCACGGTGGAAAGCTTCCACGCCGGGAGATACCAGGCGTTGAACGCGGCGCAGGCGACAAACAACGCCGCGCCCACGCTACAGACAAGACGGAAGTCATATTGCAGCAACCAGCTGCCGATCAGGGCGCCGATCACCGCCCCGGCGCTGTCCTGCATCATCAGAATCGAAAAGAACCGCCCGCGCTGATGCGGGCGCACCAGCTTGACCACCAGCGCGGCGCGCGGCGGATCGAACAGGGTGCCGCCGAGCCCGGAGAGAATGCAGGAGAGCCACAGCACCCACGATTCATGGGCCACGGCCATCGCCGCGAAACCGCCCGCGCGCATGAGCATGCCGGTGACGATCATCGGCTTGGCGCCAAAGCGATCGGCGACCGCGCCGCCAAAAATGCCTAATCCTTGTTGCACCAGCTGGCGCAGGCCGAGCGCAATCCCGACCATCAGCGCCGCCCAGCCCATCTGGTCAACAAAGCGAATAGAAATCAGCGGGAAGACGACAAAAAAGCCCAAAACCACCAGCATGTTGTCGACCAACAGGAAATATTTACCCAGGCTCCTTGCCTGCGATACGCGGGACATTTCCCCTCCAGGGAAAATAAAGAGTTACCCGGATAGTGTGCGGGGAAGATGCTGACTTTCCCAGCATCCTTGCGACAATATTTTTTTATCAAAATGCAAGATCGATTGAGTCTATTCATCGAAAAAGGGAGATGGTGCAGAAAATGGTATGTTGCTGTTTTCACACAACCGTTCAGGACAGGTATAGTGAAGGGAGCAGGTAATCAGTCAGGGGAACAGGAGAAGGGAATGTTTGGCTATCGCAGTAACGTACCGAAGGTGCGTTTGACGACGGACAGGCTGGTGGTGCGGCTGGTATACGATCGTGACGCCTGGCGTCTGGCCGATTATTACGCGGAGAATAAAGGGTTCTTAAAACCCTGGGAGCCAGTGCGCGACGACAGCCACTGCTACCCCTCTGGCTGGCAGGCGCGTTTATCGATGATTTCCGAGTTTCATAAGCAGGGCTCGGCATTCTATTTTGCGCTGCTCGATCCGGAAGAGAAAGAGATTATCGGCGTGGCAAATTTTTCCAATGTGGTCCGCGGGTCGTTTCATGCCTGCTACCTTGGCTATTCCATTGGCGAGAAGTGGCAAGGCCAGGGGCTGATGTTTGAGGCCCTGACCGCGGCAATTCGCTATATGCAGCGCACGCAGCATATCCATCGCATCATGGCCAACTACATGCCGCATAATCAACGAAGCGGCGATTTACTCGCTCGTCTTGGCTTTGAAAAAGAGGGGTACGCCAAAAATTATCTGCTGATTGACGGGCAGTGGCGTGACCATGTACTGACGGCGTTGACGACACCGGACTGGACTCCGGGTCGCTGAGGAGAGAGCATGAAATATCAGTTAACCGCACACGAAGCGCGCGTCATCGGGTGTTTGCTGGAAAAACAGGTTACCACGCCTGAGCAGTATCCGCTGTCGGTCAATGCGGTGGTGACCGCCTGCAATCAGAAAACTAACCGTGAGCCGGTGATGTCGCTCAGCGAAAGTGATATTCAGGATCTGCTGGATACCCTGGTCAAACGCCATTACCTGCGTACCGTCAGCGGTTTCGGCAATCGGGTAACCAAATACGAACAGCGCTTTTGTAATTCCGAATTTGGCGATTTGAAGCTGTCTTCGGCGGAAGTGGCGGTTGTGACAACGCTGCTGCTGCGCGGTGCGCAGACCCCGGGCGAGTTGCGCAGCCGGGCGCAGCGAATACATGACTTTAGCGATATGGCGGAAGTGGAGAGCGTGCTGGAAACGCTGGCAACCCGGGATGACGGGCCTTTCGTCGCGCGTCTGCCGCGCGAGCCCGGGAAGCGAGAATCCCGCTATATGCACCTGTTCTGCGATGATATGGACTCGCTTATTACCGCCGTTGAGGCCGTCTCGCCGCCGGCCGATGATCTTCTCGCGCGGGTTGAGGCGCTGGAAGGCGAAGTCGCGGAACTGAAAGAACGGCTGGCCTCGCTGCTGGCTCACCTGGGAGATTAATCGTGACCGCGAAATTACGCATTGGCGTGGTGGGGTTAGGGGGCATTGCGCAGAAGGCCTGGCTGCCGGTGCTGGGTGCCGCAGACGGTTGGACGCTGCAGGCGGCCTGGTCGCCGGGTAAAGAGAAAGCGCTGCGTATCTGTGAGGGCTGGCGCATTCCCTATGCCGACTCGCTGGAGCAGCTGGCGGCGCAGTGCGATGCGGTCTTTGTGCATACTTCAACGGCCTCCCATTTTGAGGTGGTCAGCCGCCTGTTGAATGCCGGGGTGCATGTGTGCGTGGATAAACCGCTGGCCGACAAGCTGAATGAGGCAGAGTCGCTGGTCGAACTGGCGGCGCGCCGCAAGCTCACGCTGATGGTCGGTTTTAACCGTCGCTTTGCGCCGCTGTATCGTGAACTCAAAACGCAGATGGGCAGCGCCGCATCGCTGCGCATGGATAAACATCGCAGCGACAGCGTCGGCCACGATCTGCGTTTTACGTTGCTGGATGATTATCTGCATGTGGTGGATACTGCGCTGTGGCTGGCGGGCGGTACCGCGCGCCTGAGCGGCGGCTCGCTGCAAACCACGGCCCAGGGCGAAATGCTCTATGCCGAACACCACTTCAGCACGCCTCAACTGGAGGTCACCACCAGTATGCACCGGCGTGCCGGTAGTCAGCGGGAGTGGGTGCAGGCCGTAACTGACGGCGGCCTGTACGCCGTCTGCGATATGCGCGAATGGCAGGAAGAGCGCGGTCAGGGGGTGATTATGCGCCCGGTTCCGGGCTGGCAAACCACGCTGGAGCAACGCGGGTTTGTCGGCTGCGCGCGCCACTTCATCGAATGCGTGCAAAATCAGACGGTTCCGGAAACTGCGGGTGAACAGGCGCTGTTGGCCCAACGGGTGGTCGAAAAACTCTGGCGCGAGGCAATGAGTGAATAATTGGTTGTAACATCTGGGAGTAGTAATTCATGACGAACCCGGTAGACTATCGCCACTTTCCAGCGCCCGCAATCGCGGGCGTTTTACTTCAGGGTTGTGGAATAACACGTTAATGAACCTTTTAAAATCACTGGCAGCAGTCAGTTCGATGACCATGTTTTCACGCGTTCTGGGGTTTGCGCGTGATGCTATCGTCGCCCGAATTTTTGGCGCAGGGATGGCGACGGACGCCTTTTTCGTCGCGTTTAAATTACCGAATTTGCTGCGCCGTATCTTCGCTGAAGGGGCCTTCTCTCAGGCATTTGTACCCATTCTTGCCGAATATAAAAGCAAGCAGGGCGAAGATGCGACCCGCGTGTTTGTGGCCTATGTCTCTGGCCTGCTGACGCTGGTTCTGGCGGTCGTTACCGTTCTTGGAATGCTGGCGGCGCCCTGGGTGATTACCGTCACTGCGCCCGGTTTTGCCGACAGCCCGGATAAATTTACCCTGACCACCCAGCTGCTGCGCATCACCTTTCCTTATATTCTGCTGATTTCACTGGCGTCGTTAGCCGGGGCGATTCTCAACACCTGGAACCGTTTTTCCGTTCCCGCCTTCGCCCCGACGTTCCTCAACGTCAGTATGATCGGTTTTGCTCTGTTTGCCGCGCCCTATTTCCACCCACCAATGCTGGCGATGGCGTGGGCGGTCACCGTCGGCGGCGTGCTGCAGCTGGCCTATCAACTGCCGCATCTGAAAAAGATTGGCATGCTGGTTCTGCCGCGCATTAACCTGAAAGATGCCGGCGCAATGCGGGTGGTCAAACAGATGGGGCCGGCGATCCTCGGCGTCTCTGTTAGCCAGATTTCATTGATTATCAACACTATCTTTGCCTCGTTTCTGGTGTCCGGTTCGGTGTCGTGGATGTATTACGCGGATCGCCTGATGGAGTTTCCGTCCGGGGTCCTTGGCGTGGCGCTGGGGACTATTCTGCTGCCATCGCTGTCAAAAAGCTTTGCCAGCGGTAATCATGATGAGTACTGTCGCCTGATGGACTGGGGGCTGCGTCTGTGTTTCCTGCTGGCGTTGCCCAGCGCCGTGGCGCTGGGGATCCTGGCGAAGCCGCTCACCGTTGCGCTGTTCCAGTATGGGAAATTCAGCGCGTTTGATGCGGCGATGACCCAACGCGCGCTGGTGGCTTACTCCGTCGGACTGATGGGACTGATTGTCGTTAAGGTATTGGCACCGGGCTTTTATTCGCGGCAGGACATTAAAACGCCGGTAAAAATCGCGATCGTTACGCTGATTATGACCCAGGTGATGAACCTGATCTTTATTGGCCCGCTGAAGCATGCCGGGCTGTCGCTGTCTATCGGCCTGGCGGCCTGCCTTAACGCCGGTCTGTTGTACTGGCAGTTGCGTAAGCAAAAGATCTTTACTCCGCAGCCTGGATGGTTCTCCTTCCTGCTGCGCCTGGTGGTTGCGGTGCTGGTGATGTCGGCGGCGCTGTTGGGCATGATGTATCTCATGCCGGAGTGGTCGCAGGGCTCGATGCCGTTCCGTCTGCTGCGCCTGATGGCGGTGGTGGCCGCGGGCGTGGTGGCCTATTTTGCCACCTTAATGGTGCTGGGCTTCCGGGTTAAAGAGTTTGCCCGACGTACGGCCTGACGCCATACGCCGGATTGAAAGAGACCCGTTCCGCATTGCGGCGCGGGTTTTTTTATCGCACTGCGCGCGCTATTGATGCCAGACGGGCGCTTTCCCGCAGGCGAATCGCGAGCGCAATCGCGCCGGTAACTACGGCCAGGACAACGACGCCGTTCCAGCCGGCGACCACGTATAGCCGGCTGCCGAGTACTGAGCCGAGCGCCATACCAATAAACACGCCGGTGAACAGCAGGGCATTCAGGCGACCGCGAGCCTGCGGCTCGAGGCTGTAAACCAGATTCTGATGCGCGACCAGGCTGGACTGCAGACCGAGATCGAAGCCGATCGCCGAAAGGCCGATCAGCAGCAGCTGACCATGTGGCGGCAGTAGCGGCATCAGGAACATCAGGGCGAAAGAAAGGGTAACCAGTCCGGCCCCTAGCTGAGTGACCCTTCCCGCGCCATATTTATCGGCCAGTCCGCCCGCCAGCGGGGCGGCAAGGGCCCCGGCCGCACCGGCGATGCCGAATCCCCCGGCCACGGCGCTGCCCATCTGATAATGTGCGAGCAGCATCACCGCCAGCGTTGACCAGAAGGCGCTGAAGGCGATGGATAAAAAGCCCTGGGCCAGTGCCGCGCGTCGCAGCGCAGGATAGCGTTGCCACAGGTGCGCCATCGATTTCATTAGCTGCGGATAGCTTAGCGTTGAGGGAATCGCAAAGCGGGGCAGAATACGCCACATCAGCAGGCCGATGAGAGCGATACTCAGAGCTGCCGCCTGATACATCACCCGCCAACCGAACAGCGCCCCGACCAGTCCGCTGACGGTCCGCGAGAGCAGAATTCCCAGCAGCAGACCGGTCATCACCGTCCCGACCATTTTCCCCTGCTTACCCGCCGGGGCCAGAATCGCTGCTGCCGGAACAATATCCTGCGCCATTGTCGCGGCCATCCCGATCAATAAGCTGACCACCAGCAGTGAAGTGAGCTGGTCCGTCAGGCTACACAGCAGCAGCAGGACCGCCAGCGCCGCGCTTTTCAGTAGAATCAGCGTCCGCCGGTCGTGGCGATCGCCGAGCGGCAGCAGAAACAGAATGCCCAGCGCGTAGCCGGCCTGGGTCAGGGTCGGGACGAGGCCCATCCCTTCAACGCTCAGGTGCAGGTTGGCGCCCATCAGCGGGAGCAGGGGCTGGGCGTAATAAATAGAGGCAACGCTAAAACCAGCGCCAAGAGCGAGTATAAAAATAATCCAGCCTGCCTCGCGGGAGGATAGTGGAGTCGGGGTCATGATGAAGTCCTCGTAGATGAGATGGCGCTATTCTTCCCCGAATGCCGCTGGCGCGGTAGATAGCGTGGTGGTAAAACGGTTATACGTTTAACGTATAGAGAAAGTGATAATGAAGAGGCAGGAGCGTATAGACCGCATTGAACTGATGCGGACCTTTATTCGAATTGTCGAGGCCGGTTCACTCTCTTCGGCGGCACGGCAGCTGGATACCACTCAGGCGACGGTCAGCCGCCGTCTGCAGTCGCTGGAGAGCATGCTCGGTAATCGACTGATCCTGCGTACAACGCATGCCATGAAGCTCACCGATGATGGTGAACGCTGTTATCAGCACGCGCGTCAGGTGGTGGATGCGTGGCTGGCGCTGGAGGACGAGATGAGTATTGCTGACGATCGGCCGGTAGGGGTACTGCGCGTGCGTGCGCCTCATGCCTTTGGTCAGCAGCAGCTGCTGGGGCCGCTGGTCAGTTTTCTGCAACGCTATCCGCAGCTGGCGGTGGAGTGGATGCTCAATGACAAAACCGTCGATTTTCTCAGTGACAATATCGATTGCGCGATTCGGGTGGGCGCTGAAGTTGACCCGGCCACGGTGTCGGTGCTACTGGCCGAAGTTCCGCGTAGTCTGGTGGTTGCCCCACAGCTGTTGTCACGCTATCCGGCATTAGCGATGCCTGAGGATCTGTCGCGGCTGCCGTGGGTGGCCATCAGTACCTTTTATCAACATGAAGTGGAGTTGCAGCATCAGGAGGATAGCCGGGAGATATCGTTTGGTATTGTGCCCTGTCTGAGCACCGATAGCGTGTATGTGGCCCGTAATACGGCGCTGGCGGGGCTGGGGGTTGCTATCGTGTCGAGTTGGGCTGTGACGGAGGATATCGCCGCCGGTCGGTTGGTTGAGCTATTTCCGCAGTGGCGGGCCTCTTCGCTGCCGGTCCACCTGGTCTATCCGTGGGCGCGTTATTACCCGACCCGGCTACGAAAGTTTCTCGACCTGATGCGCGAAGTGATGCCGCAGGTTGCCGGGATGCAGCGCCCGGAGGGGGAATAAAAAAACCGGCCAGAGGCCGGTTTTTTGATGCCGTACCGCGTTTACTCGGCAGGTTGTGGGCGGGTTGGTTCCGCCGTCGCCTGATGAGTCGCGCTGTGGCCGCCTGCCGCACCTTTGCCGTCAAAGGCAAACGACGGGCGAACCCAGTCGCTGTGACGCGGCGCTTCTGGCTCGTAGGCTGGCGCCGGGGCACGCGTCATCGGGGCGGTCGCGTGGCGATGAGACACGATAACCGCCGCCGCGGGTGTGGCGACCACCACCGGAGCAGGCGCTGATTCGACGACCGGCGCTGTTTCCAGGACCGGAGCGGCTTCAACCACTGGGGCGGGTTCAACCACCGGAGTAGCTTCAACCACCGGCGCGGGTTCAATGACCTGCGGTGCCGGAGCTGCTTGTGCCACAACCGGGGCAGATTCCTCAACAACGGCTTCAGCTGCTGTTTCTACTGCTACCGTTTCCGGTTCTGCAGCAACCGGCGCAACACCGCTTTCTGCCTCAACAACCGGCGCTTCTGCGGCGATAGCATCCTGCGGCGCAACCTCGGTTTCGCGGGCGACTTCCGGCTGAACAGTCTGCGCGGCTTCAGCGGCGGTTGCTTCGGCTACGACAGGTTGTTCGGCGGCAGCAGGCGCCGCCTCGGCAACCGCCGGGGCGACCACTTCTGCAATGGCGGCTTCAGCGACAGCAACAGGAGCGACAGTTTCAGTAACGGACGCCTGAATCTGCTGTTCTTCCTGCTGTTGATCCTGCGGACGGACAACCGGGTAACGAATCCACACTTTACCTGACGCCATTTCCGGGGATGCACAGGCTACGGTCAGCGGCATCGGCGACTGGGTCGGGTAACGCTCATCGCGGTAACGACGACGACGCTGGCCGCTGACGCGCAGATGACGCGGCGAGCGACGGGAGCGACGCGGCATACCGTTGGCTTCGCGAGACTCGTTGTTGTCGTCATGGTCGCCGTTGCTTTCAACGACGGCAGGCAGATCGACTTTCGCCAGTTCCGTGCGCGGAGCGACCGCTTCCGGCTGGACCGCAGGCACGGTTTCAACAACCTGATCGGCCGTTTCAGCTACCGCAGACTCGATGCGAACTTTCTGGGATAACTGACGCGGTTTACGACGGGACATCGTCTGAACGCGTTCTTCCTGCTCGACTTCCTGTTGAACTACTGGCTCTTCGCGCGTTTGTGCTTTGGCTTCCTGCGGAGCCTGGCGCTTCTCGTCATTACGACGACGATTACGCTCACGACGCGGCTGCTGCTCATCGCGCGCTTTACCTTTTTCTGCATCCTCGGTCACCGTCTGACGAGATTCACGCGGCTCGACATTCTGCTGCTGTTTCTCGCGACGATTACGGCGGTTTTCCTCGCGGGATTCACGAGGTTCACGGCCTTCGGTATTTTCAGCACGGTTATCGCGGTTATCACGACCGTCGCGGTTATCACGGTTATCACGGCGATCGTTGCGATCGCGGCGATTGTTGGTCCGCGGTTTACGACGTTCTTGCTGACGTTCCGGTTTCTCTTCGGCTTTCTTCTCTACCTGAGGTTCTGCCGGTTTCGTCTCTTCTGCGCCGGAGAAGATGTTTTTCAGGGCGCCAAAGAAGCGGGAGAGCAGACCAGGCTGCGCTGGCGCAGCAGCGGCTACCGCTGGTTTTGCGGCGGCAGGTGCGGCAACAGGAACTTCCTGCTCTGGCGCAGGCGGGACGTCCGGCATCACGAAGGTGGCCAGGGCCGGCTGCTCAGGGCGCTTACGCTCGGCCGGTTCTTCGTCAGCAGGCAGCGCCATCTCTTCTTCGTGCAGTTTAGGCAGCAGATAGCTCAGGGTAGAGGTCTCTTCGCCTTTACGTACGCGCAGCACGGAGTAGTGCGGGGTTTCCATCTGATCGTTCGGGACGATGATCACGCGCACGTCGCCCTGGCGGGTTTCGATGGCGCTCACCGCAGCACGTTTTTCGTTCAGCAGGTAGGACGCAATCGGCACAGGCACGATAGCGTGAACTTCCTGGGTGTTCTCTTTCAGCGCTTCTTCTTCAATCAGACGCAGGATAGAGAGCGACAGGGATTCGTTATCACGAACGGTGCCGGTACCGCTACAGCGTGGGCAGACGTGATGACTGGATTCACCCAGCGACGGGCTCAGACGCTGACGCGACATCTCGAGCAGGCCGAAGCGAGAGATATGACTGATCTGGATACGCGCACGATCCTGACGCACCGCTTCGCGCAGGCGGTTTTCCACCGCGCGCTGGTGGCGTACTGGCGTCATGTCGATGAAGTCGATGACAATCAGGCCGCCGAGGTCACGCAGACGCAGCTGGCGAGCAATCTCATCGGCTGCTTCCAGGTTGGTGTTGAATGCCGTTTCTTCGATGTCGCCGCCGCGGGTGGCGCGAGCGGAGTTGATATCGATAGCGGTTAACGCTTCGGTGCTGTCGATTACGATTGACCCGCCGGAAGGCAGGCGCACTTCGCGCTGGAAGGCGGACTCAATCTGCGATTCGATTTGATAATGGCTGAACAGCGGGATTTCACCGGTGTACAGTTTGATTTTGCTGCTGAAATCCGGGCGGCCCAGTGCGGCGATGTGCTGGCGAGCCAGCTCAAGCACTTTCGGGTTATCGATCAGGATTTCGCCGATGTCCTGGCGCAGGTAATCACGGAAGGCACGCACGATGACGTTACTTTCCTGATGGATCAGGAACGGCGCCGGGCGGCTTTCAGCGGCTTTCTGGATTGCTTCCCAGTGTTTCAGACGGAAGCTCAGGTCCCACTGCAGCGCTTCGGCAGATTTGCCGACGCCCGCGGTACGCACGATAAGCCCCATGCCGTCCGGCAGTTCAAGGCTGGCCAGCGCTTCTTTTAGTTCTGTACGATCGTCACCCTCAATGCGGCGTGAAATACCGCCCGCGCGCGGGTTGTTCGGCATCAGTACCAGATAGCTACCCGCCAGGCTGATAAAGGTGGTGAGCGCGGCGCCTTTGTTGCCACGTTCTTCTTTATCAATCTGAACAATCACTTCCTGACCTTCACGCAGAACATCCTTAATATTCGGACGACCATGAGAATTGTAGTTAGCAGGGAAGTATTCGCGGGCGATTTCTTTGAGGGGGAGGAAACCATGACGCTCGGCGCCGTAATCAACAAACGCGGCTTCAAGGCTAGGTTCAATACGGGTAATTTTGCCTTTGTAGATGTTCGCTTTTTTCTGTTCGTGCCCGGGGCTTTCGATATCCAGGTCGTACAGGCGCTGCCCATCAACAAGGGCGACGCGCAACTCTTCCTGCTGAGTTGCGTTGATTAACATTCTTTTCATCGTAACTTACTCATTATTCTTACATTGACGACTAAGCTGCGGGCAGAGTATTGCCTTGCCGGGGGAAACCGATGGCCTCGTGTCTGTTTCACGTCGCCAACCTCACGGTTGTCGCGCGCTTAAGAGGCGCAGAGTGTCGGTCGCCTGTATTTCAAACGGAAACACAGCGCAATTAGCAGGGGAACAGCCTGGGATGTATCACCAGAGAAGATTCCATTTATACGCGTCATTTTCCAGGTTGCTTCTGCGTCGGCTTGCTCGTTTCACCCCTGTTGCTGACTTACTGATGATGTCAGTTCCGGAGATTCTCTCTTTCGCCGCCTTGGCGCATCCTGAATAATTTTGCGTATATCTCGTCGTCTTTCACGTTACAGATGTAGTGGCTTAACCCGCTCATCTCAATCAGCGGACTGAGTAGAGCACCCGGGAATACCCGGAGTCGACGCCTTCCTGCGACGTGAAATCCATAGAGGCCTGTACCGGTAAGGACTGCAACCCGCAGCCCGCTAACTGTCTGAAAGATCAATACGTCTTACGCCATTGCTGCGTGGATGATCGGTCAGACAAAATTGGTCATTCCGCTAATTTCTTGTTCTAACAAGATTCAACACGGAAAACGGCATCATTATTCCATTGCTAACCTTGTTATAGCAAGTTGACTTTTACCTTTTATCACCCGGTTACTCACAGTTTTTTCACCAGCGCATACAGATTGTTCTAATAACAAACAAAACGCCGATGAAGCATTCAATGAAAACCGGATAATGATAAATATAAGCATATAAAAATGAGTGGCGCTAATGCGTCGGGCTATTTAGAATCGCGCACCATGAAAACTGAGACTCCAAGCGTAAAAATGGTTGCCATTACCGCCGATGAAGCGGGGCAACGCATCGATAACTTTTTGCGTACGCAGCTAAAGGGCGTACCGAAGAGCATGATTTATCGCATCCTGCGTAAAGGCGAGGTGCGGGTGAATAAAAAACGCGTCAAGCCGGAATACAAGCTGGAAGCCGGCGACGAAATCCGCATTCCGCCTGTTCGGGTTGCCGAGCGTGAAGAAGAAGCCGTCTCCCCGCATCTGCAGAAAGTGTCGGCGCTGGCCGACGTGATTCTGTATGAAGATGACCATATTCTGGTGCTGAACAAACCTTCCGGTACCGCGGTGCACGGCGGCAGCGGCCTGAGTTTCGGCGTCATTGAAGGCCTGCGCGCGCTGCGTCCGGAAGCCCGTTTCCTCGAACTGGTTCACCGCCTTGACCGCGATACCTCCGGCGTACTGCTGGTCGCGAAGAAGCGTTCCGCGCTGCGTTCGCTGCATGAACAGCTGCGCGAAAAGGGGATGCAGAAGGATTATCTGGCGCTGGTGCGCGGGCAGTGGCAGTCGCACACCAAAGTGGTGCAGGCACCGCTGCTGAAAAACATTCTGCAGAGCGGCGAACGTATCGTTCGCGTCAGTCAGGAAGGAAAACCGTCGGAGACGCGCTTTAAGGTTGAAGAGCGCTATACGCACGCGACGCTGGTTCGCTGCAGTCCGGTGACCGGGCGTACGCACCAGATCCGCGTTCACACGCAGTATGCGGGCCACCCCATTGCCTTTGACGACCGTTATGGCGACCGCGAGTTTGACAAACAGCTGGCTGGCACCGGCCTGAATCGGTTGTTCCTCCATGCTGCCGCGCTGAAATTTACTCATCCGGGGACCGGGGAAGTGATGCGTGTCGAAGCGCCGCTGGATAACCAGCTGAAGCGCTGCCTGCAGGTGCTACGTAATAGTAAATGATCGTCCCGGCGGACGCTGAGTCCGCCATTGTCATCTGCTGCGTCGCTGTGCCAGCATTCACCGCGACGTTTTTCTCCTTTATGGGTAAATTTACCCGCCGCGCCAGCGCGATATCCCATACCGCACCCCATCAGGATTGCCGTTCGCCAGACCTCCGGGCCAGGCCAGACGGCGGCTGGCTCGCTCCCCACTGCCACTGACCTGTCGCCAGCGCCATCCTGACTTCGGCAATAGTGGTGTTGTTTCGCCCATCAGCGGATGGATAAACAGGCCGGCAGTCTGCCCCATCCCCACGGTGATGAGCAACATCAGGCTGGCAGGGTAACAGACAGCCGCGGCCAGGCGCGTGAGTGAGTCCACGGTTATTTTCAGTCGCTAAGAGGGGAAATGAGATGACTGGCTGAGACGGAAAAAAACCAGGGTAGAGCAGCAGGCCAGAACGGCGGTTCCGGCCCGGCAGAATAAACGGCTAGCGCAACAGCGGATTACAGCCTTCCCGGCGTAGCATCTGACACAGGGCGATCAGCGGCAGGCCCACCAGCGCATTCGGGTCACGTCCTTCCAGTCGCTCGAAAAGGGTAATGCCCAGACCTTCACTTTTAAAACTCCCGGCGCAGTGCAGCGGACGCTCTTTGCGCACATAATTGTCTATTTCCTGGTCGCTTAAATGGCGAAAATGGACATCAAAGGGTTCACACTCGGTTTGTAGATGGCCGTTGGCGGAATGATAAAGTGCCAGTCCGGTATAAAAGGTCACAATCGTGCCGCTGGCTTTCCTTAACTGCAGGCGCGCATTCTCTTCGCTGTGCGGCTTGCCGGTAATTTCGCCATCGAGGACGCAAACCTGATCGGATCCGATAATTAAGTGCCGGGGATAGCGTTCGGCAAGAGCCTGCGCCTTTGCCTGCGCCAGACGGACCACCAGCTGACGGGCAGATTCGCCGGGGTGGGGTGTTTCATCCACATCAGGCGCCGCGCAGTCAAACGGCATGGCCAGTTTTTCCAGCAGCATTCGCCGCCACGGCGAGGTCGACGCCAGGATAAGTTCAGACATATTTTTTCATCCACATATAGCGCTTCTAAGAGCATCATTTTAAACTATGGGCCGCAATGTGTGCGAATAAATGGCGAAAGGCAACCTGAGGCTGCCTTTTTCTTTGACTCTATGACATTACAAAGTTAATATGCGCGCCCTATGCAAAAGGTAAAATTACCCCTGACTCTCGATCCGGTTCGCACGGCTCAAAAACGCCTCGATTACGAAGGTATCTATGCCCGTGATCAGGTTGAACGTGTAGCCGATTCAGTAGTCAGCGTGGACAGCGATGTGGAATGCAGCATGTCGTTCGCTATTGATAATCAGCGCCTTGCCGTTATTACCGGCGATGCAAAGGTATCAGTAACCCTCGAATGTCAGCGTTGCGGGAAACCGTTCCCCCATCATGTCCACACCACGTATTGTTTTAGCCCCGTCAGAAATGACGAACAGGCCGAAGCACTGCCGGAAGCGTATGAGCCGATTGAGGTTAACGAATTCGGTGAAATCGACCTGCAAGCGATGGTTGAGGATGAAGTCATTCTCTCCTTGCCTGTAGTTCCGGTGCATGATTCTGAACACTGTGAAGTGTCCGACGCGGACATGGTCTTTGGTGAACTGCCTGAAGAGGCACAAAAACCAAATCCATTTGCCGTATTAGCCAGCTTAAAGCATAAGTAATTGAGGAGTAAGGTCCATGGCCGTACAACAGAATAAACCAACCCGTTCCAAACGTGGCATGCGTCGTTCCCATGACGCTCTGACCGCAGTCACCAGCCTGTCTGTAGACAAAACTTCTGGTGAGAAACACCTGCGTCACCACATCACTGCCGACGGTTTCTACCGCGGTCGCAAGGTTATCGCTAAGTAATCACGCACGACTCCATGGATTTCGCGCGGCAAGAGGCGTAAGCGAGAACATCGCCGGCAGCATAGACAACTATGTGACTGGGATGAACGAGCGCAGTCAATATACTTGCAGCGTGAAAGACAAAGAGTATGAGCGTGATGAAGCTTAGCGAGGATTTCCCCAGGTGACTGGGGAATAACCGAACCGGGCAGCGACGATATCTTGACACGTCTAACCCTGGCGTTAGATGTCATGGGGGGTGATTTTGGCCCATCCGTGACAGTGCCTGCAGCACTGCAGGCACTGAACTCTAATTCGCAACTCACACTTCTTTTAGTCGGCGACCCCGACACCATCACGCCATTACTTGCCAAAGCTGATTTCGAACAACGTTCGCGTCTGCAGGTGATCCCTGCGCAGTCAGTTATTGCTAGTGATGCGCGGCCCGCTCAGGCGATCCGCAGTAGCCGCGGAAGCTCAATGCGCGTGGCGCTGGAGTTAGTAAAAGAAGGGCGGGCGGAAGCCTGCGTCAGCGCGGGGAATACCGGCGCGCTGATGGGACTGGCCAAGTTATTACTCAAACCCATTGAAGGGATTGAGCGTCCGGCGCTGGTGACGGTGTTACCGCATCAGCAAAAGGGCAAAACGGTGGTGCTGGATTTGGGCGCCAACGTGGATTGCGATAGTACGATGCTGGTGCAGTTTGCGGTCATGGGCGCCGTACTGGCCGAAGAAGTGGTCGGCATTGAGAACCCCCGCGTCGCGCTGTTGAACATCGGCGAAGAAGAGATGAAGGGCCTCAGCAGTATCCGCGATGCCGCTGCGGTGCTGAAGACACTGCCGTCGCTGAACTATATCGGCTATCTTGAAGCCAACGAACTATTGACGGGCAAAACCGATGTGCTGGTTTGTGATGGATTCACGGGCAACGTCACATTAAAAACTATGGAAGGTGTTGTCAGAATGTTCCTCTCGCTGCTGAAATCACAGGGTGAGGGCAAAAAACGGTCGTGGTGGCTGCTGTTATTGAAGCGTTGGTTACAAAAAAGCCTGGCAAGGCGATTCAGTCACCTCAACCCCGACCAGTATAATGGCGCCTGTCTGTTAGGATTGCGCGGTTCCGTGATTAAGAGTCACGGTGCTGCCAATCAGCGCGCCTTCAGCGTGGCGATAGAGCAGGCAGTGCAGGCGGTGCAGCGGCAAATTCCTCAGCGGATCGCCGCTCGCCTGGAATCTTTATACCCAGCAGGTTTCGAACTGCCCACGGGCGACAGAAACGGGAACTCCCGGCAGCAAAGCGGGACGAACGAAGAAGGCTGACGCCCAGCGGTTTGAACAAGGCGGGTATATTACCCAAGAGTGACTGAGCGTACATGTATACGAAGATTATTGGTACCGGCAGTTATCTGCCCGAGCAAGTGCGTACTAACGCCGACCTGGAAAAAATGGTAGAGACGTCCGACGAGTGGATTGTTACTCGTACGGGTATCCGTGAACGTCGTATTGCTGCACCGAATGAAACCGTTGCTACGCTGGGTTTTGAAGCGGCAAAAAATGCGCTGGATATGGCGGGTGTTAAACCGGAGCAAATTGGTCTGATCGTTGTTGCGACCACCTCGGGTACTCACGCATTTCCAAGTTCGGCTTGTCAGATTCAGTCTATGCTGGGTATTAATGGCTGCCCGGCCTTTGACGTGGCGGCGGCGTGCGCAGGGTTTACCTACGCACTGAGCATCGCCGATCAATACGTGAAAAACGGAGCCGTGGACTACGCGCTGGTGATTGGCGCTGACGTTCTGGCGCGTACCTGCGATCCTGGCGATCGCGGGACGATTATTATTTTTGGTGATGGCGCGGGAGCCGTCGTACTGGGCGCTTCTGAAGAGCCGGGTATCATTTCCACCCACCTGCATGCGGATGGCCGCTACGGCGAGCTGTTAACGCTGCCGAACGCCGATCGCGTTGAGCCGGAAAATCCGATCTATCTGACGATGGCGGGCAACGAAGTGTTTAAAGTTGCCGTGACCGAACTGGCGCATATTGTCGATGAGACGCTGGCGGCTAACAATCTCGATCGCTCGGCGCTGGACTGGCTGGTACCGCATCAGGCTAACCTGCGCATCATCAGCGCGACGGCAAGAAAACTGGGGATGTCGATGGATAACGTGGTGGTGACGCTCGATCGTCATGGCAATACCTCCGCGGCTTCCGTTCCCTGTGCGCTGGATGAAGCGGTGCGCGATGGCCGCATCCAGCGTGGTCAGCTGATTCTGCTGGAAGCCTTTGGTGGCGGTTTCACCTGGGGTTCCGCGCTGGTTCGTTTTTAGGATAAGGATTTAGACATGACGCAATTTGCTTTTGTGTTCCCGGGACAAGGTTCTCAGACGGTCGGCATGTTGTCTGACATGGCAGCGGCGTATCCGGTTATCGAAGAAACTTTCCGTGAAGCCTCTGCGGCGTTGGGTTACGATCTGTGGGCGCTTGCTCAGCAGGGCCCGGCGGAAGAGCTGAACAAAACCTGGCAAACCCAGCCTGCGCTGCTGACTGCTTCCGTGGCGCTGTATCGCGTCTGGCAGCAGCAGGGCGGTAAGACCCCGGCTCTGCTGGCGGGTCATAGCCTGGGTGAGTATTCCGCGCTGGTTTGTGCCGGCGTGATTGATTTTGCCGACGCGGTGCGTCTGGTCGAAATGCGCGGCAAATTTATGCAGGAAGCGGTCCCGGAAGGGACCGGCGCGATGTCAGCGATTATCGGTCTTGACGATGCGTCTATTGCGAAAGCCTGCGAAGAGTCCGCCGAAGGGCAGGTCGTGGCTCCGGTCAACTTTAACTCTCCGGGCCAGGTGGTCATTGCCGGCAACAAAGAAGCCGTTGAGCGTGCCGGTGCTGCCTGTAAAGCTGCCGGCGCTAAACGTGCGCTGCCGCTGCCGGTGAGCGTCCCGTCCCACTGCGCGCTGATGAAGCCTGCGGCGGAAAAACTGGCTGTCGAACTGCAAAACATCACCTTTAACGCACCGGTTATTTCGGTGGTGAACAACGTTGATGTGCAGTGTGAAACGGCGCCAGACGCGATTCGCGATGCGCTGATTCGCCAGCTGTACAGCCCGGTTCAGTGGACCAAAACCGTTGAGTTTATGGCATCCCAGGGCGTAGAACACCTGTATGAAGTGGGACCGGGTAAAGTCCTCACCGGTCTGACCAAACGTATTGTTGACACCCTGACCGCTTCCGCGCTTAACGAGCCAGCAGCGATGTCTGCGGCGCTTGAGCAATAAAAGAGGAATACCATGAGTTTTGAAGGAAAAATCGCGCTGGTTACCGGTGCAAGTCGCGGCATTGGCCGCGCAATCGCAGAAACGCTTGTCGCCCGTGGCGCGAAAGTGATCGGCACGGCCACCAGCGAGAGCGGTGCGCAGGCGATCAGCGATTACCTCGGTGCTAATGGCAAAGGTATGCTGTTGAATGTGACCGATCCGGCATCTATCGAATCTGTTCTGGGAAATATTCGCGCAGAGTTTGGTGAAGTTGATATCCTGGTTAATAATGCCGGTATTACTCGTGATAACCTGTTAATGCGAATGAAAGATGATGAGTGGAACGATATTATCGAAACCAACCTGTCATCAGTTTTCCGTCTGTCAAAAGCAGTAATGCGCGCTATGATGAAAAAGCGTCACGGCCGCATTATTACTATCGGTTCTGTGGTCGGTACCATGGGAAATGCTGGTCAGGCCAACTACGCTGCGGCGAAAGCGGGTCTGATTGGTTTTAGTAAATCGCTGGCACGTGAAGTCGCGTCCCGCGGTATTACTGTTAACGTTGTTGCTCCGGGCTTTATTGAAACGGACATGACGCGTGCGCTGTCTGAAGATCAGCGTGCGGGTATTCTGGCGCAAGTTCCTGCGGGTCGCCTCGGCGATGCAAAAGAAATCGCCAGTGCGGTTGCGTTCTTAGCTTCTGACGAAGCAGGTTACATCTCTGGTGAAACCCTGCACGTCAACGGCGGAATGTATATGGTCTGACCGAGATTTGCACAAAACGCTCAGGAACCGCGCAGTCTGTGCGATCCCGAATGCGGTTTTGTGCAAAATGATTTGCGTTCTGAGGGCAAACACCCGCAAAATAGCGTAAAATCGTGGTAAGACCTGCCGGGATTTAGTTGCAAATTTTTCAACATTTTATACACTACGAAAACCATCGCGAAAGCGAGTTTTGATAGGAAATTTAAGAGTATGAGCACTATCGAAGAACGCGTTAAGAAAATTATCGGCGAACAGCTGGGCGTTAAGCAGGAAGAAGTTACCAACAATGCTTCCTTCGTTGAAGACCTGGGCGCTGATTCTCTTGACACCGTTGAGCTGGTAATGGCTCTGGAAGAAGAGTTTGATACTGAGATTCCGGACGAAGAAGCTGAGAAAATCACCACTGTTCAGGCTGCCATTGATTACATCAACGGTCACCAGGCGTAAGTGAACATCTCCAGGCGGTCATTCGACCGCCTGAGTTTTATCTTTTTTTGTCCCACAAGAATCTATTTTCCCTCCCTGGAGGACAACCGTGTCTAAGCGTCGTGTAGTTGTGACCGGACTGGGCATGTTGTCTCCTGTCGGCAATACCGTAGAGTCTACCTGGAAAGCTCTCCTTGCCGGTCAGAGTGGCATCAGCCTGATCGACCATTTCGATACTAGCGCCTATGCAACAAAATTTGCTGGCTTAGTAAAGGATTTTAACTGTGATGACATTATCTCGCGCAAAGAACAGCGCAAGATGGATGCCTTCATTCAATATGGAATTGTCGCTGGCGTTCAGGCCATGCAGGATTCTGGTCTTGAAGTAACGGAAGAGAACGCAACCCGCATCGGCGCCGCTATTGGTTCCGGTATTGGCGGTCTTGGCCTGATCGAGGAAAACCACAGTTCGTTAACCAACGGCGGACCTCGGAAGATCAGCCCGTTCTTTGTACCGTCTACAATTGTTAACATGGTGGCCGGGCATTTGACCATCATGTTTGGTCTGCGTGGGCCGAGTATTTCTATCGCGACCGCTTGTACCTCTGGCGTACACAATATTGGTCAGGCTGCGCGTATGATTGCGTATGGCGATGCTGATGCAATGGTGGCCGGCGGTGCGGAAAAAGCCAGTACCCCGCTTGGCGTGGGTGGCTTTGGCGCCGCGCGTGCGCTCTCAACCCGCAACGACAATCCGCAGGCGGCAAGCCGTCCGTGGGATAAAGATCGCGACGGTTTTGTGCTGGGCGACGGTGCAGGTATGGTGGTGCTGGAAGAGTACGAGCACGCCAAAAAACGCGGCGCGAAAATCTACGCGGAAATCGTCGGCTTTGGTATGAGCAGCGATGCTTACCATATGACGTCTCCTCCGGAGAACGGCGCCGGCGCGGCCCTGGCGATGGTGAATGCCATCCGCGATGCAGGGATTGAACCGGGCCAGATTGCTTACGTTAACGCGCATGGCACCTCGACGCCGGCGGGCGATAAAGCAGAAGCGCAGGCGGTTAAATCTGTCTTCGGTGACGCCGCAAGCCGCGTGATGGTCAGCTCAACCAAATCAATGACCGGGCACCTGCTGGGCGCTGCCGGAGCAGTAGAATCGATCTACTCCATCCTGGCGCTGCGCGATGGCGTGGTTCCGCCGACCATCAACCTGGATAATCCGGATGAGGGTTGTGACCTGGACTTCGTTCCACACGAAGCGCGTCAGGTTTCCGGTATGGAGTACGCGCTGTGTAACTCCTTCGGCTTTGGTGGCACCAACGGTTCACTGATCTTTAAAAAGATCTAAGCCCGTCGCGCTTGCCGCTAAATCCTGACTCAGGCCTGCATCAAATGCGGGCCTTCTTTTTTCTTCAGCTTTCTCTGCTTGTCCTGCGTAATTCATCCTGAGACACTGACAGGCCACCGATAAGGAGCCGCTATGTTCTTGATTAATGGCATTGAACGGGACACCCTGGCCGCTAATGACCGGGCCATTCAGTTTGGGGATGGGTGCTTTACCACCGCACGCATTGCGGGACGTAAAGTACAGATGTTGCCAGCCCACCTTCGCCGTTTGCAGCAGGCCTGCGAAAAACTGATGATTCCCTACACCCGCTGGCAAACGCTGGAAGAGGAAATGCGGCACCTGGCGCTGGCGCATGATGACGGCGTGCTTAAAGTCATTCTGACGCGCGGTGCAGGCGGACGCGGCTACAGCGGCGCGAGCTGTCAGGCTCCCACACGTATCCTCAGCGTTTCGGCTTATCCGGCGCATTATGCGCGCTGGCAAGAAACCGGCGTTGCGCTGACGCTAAGCCCGGTTCGGCTGGGACGTAATCCGGCGCTGGCCGGGCTGAAGCACTTGAACCGCCTGGAACAGGTGTTGATCCGGTCTCATCTTGAGCAGACGGACGCCGATGAGGCGCTGGTTCTTGACAGCGACGGGTGGCTTACGGAATGCTGTGCCGCGAATCTGTTCTGGCGCAAGGGGATGGATGTGTTTACGCCACGTCTCGATCATGCCGGGGTCAATGGCATTATGCGCCAGCATTGCATCGCGCAACTGGCACAATCGCCGTTTCGCGTTGTCGAAGTCACTGCGGGTACGGATGCGTTGCGTGATGCCGATGAAGTGCTGATATGCAATGCGCTGATGCCGCTGGTACCGGTTCGCCGCTGGGACGAGACATGCTGGTCCTCGCGAGAGCTTTATCATTTTTTAGCCCCACTGTGTGAGCTGTCTGGTTAGTCATGAAGAAAATGTTACGTTTTATCCTGCTGTTGTTGGTAGTGCTGGGCATTGCTGCAGGCGCGGGCATCTGGAAAGTTCGTCAGCTTGCACAGAGCAAGCTGCTGATTAAAGAAGAGACGATCTTCACCTTAGAGGCCGGTACCGGGCGCATGGCGCTGGGTGAGCAGCTGTACGTCGATAAGGTGATCAACCGGCCGCGCGTATTCCAGTGGCTGCTGCGTCTTGAGCCTGAATTATCCCACTTTAAAGCCGGTACCTACCGCTTTACGCCGGACATGACGGTGCGGGAAATGCTGCAACTGCTGGGCAGCGGCAAAGAGGCCCAGTTCCCGCTGCGCTTTGTGGAGGGGATGCGGGTGAGCGACTACCTGCGTCAGCTGCGCGATGCGCCGTATATCAAACATACGCTGACAGATGACCGCTACGAAACCGTCGCCCAGGCGCTTAACCTCGAGCATGCGGATTGGGTTGAAGGCTGGTTCTGGCCGGATACCTGGATGTATACCGCCCATACCAGCGATGTGGCGATCCTCAAGCGCGCGCATCAGAAGATGGTCGCGCAGGTCGAAAAAGCCTGGGAAGGGCGGATGGATAATCTGCCGTACAAAGATCAGAACCAGCTGCTGACCATGGCGTCCATTATTGAAAAAGAGACGGCGGTTGCCGAAGAGCGCGACCGCGTGGCGTCGGTATTTATCAATCGCCTACGGATTGGTATGCGTCTGCAAACCGACCCGACCGTTATCTACGGTATGGGGGAGAGTTATACTGGCAAGCTGACGCGCAAAGATCTGGAGACGCCGACGGCGTACAATACCTACGTGATCGGCGGTATGCCGCCGGGGCCCATCGCCGCACCGGGAGAAGCCTCTCTGAACGCCGCGGCGCACCCGGCGAAAACGCCCTATCTCTATTTTGTTGCCGATGGTAAGGGTGGGCATACGTTTAACACCAATCTGGCCAGCCACAACCGCTCGGTGCAGGATTATCTGAAAGTACTTAAGGAAAAAAATGCGCAGTAACTATATCGTTATCGAAGGCCTGGAAGGCGCAGGGAAGACCACCGCGCGCAATCTGGTGGTGGAGGCGCTGCAGGAATCAGGTATCAGCGATCTGGTGTTTACCCGCGAACCGGGCGGCACTATTCTGGCCGAGAAGCTGCGCAGCCTGGTGCTGGATATCCAGTCCACCGGCGATGAAGTCATTAATGACAAAGCCGAAGTGCTGATGTTTTACGCCGCCCGCGTTCAGCTGGTCGAGACGGTGATCAAACCCGCTCTGGCTCGCGGTCAATGGGTCATCGGCGATCGCCACGACCTGTCGACCCAGGCCTATCAGGGCGGCGGTCGCGGTATCGACCAGACGATGCTGGCTACGCTGCGTGATGCGGTACTGGGTAATTTTCGCCCGCACCTGACGCTGTATCTGGATGTGACGCCGGAGGTGGGGTTGAAGCGCGCGCGCGCGCGCGGTGAACTCGATCGCATTGAACAAGAATCGCTGGCTTTCTTCAATCGTACCCGGGCGCGCTACCTTGAGCTGGCGGCACAGGATCCGACTATTCACACCATTGATGCGACGCAGTCGCTGGAAGCCGTCGCAAGTGATATCAAGGCGGTTATCCGCCGGTGGGTCGCGGAGCAAAGCGCATGAAATGGTACCCGTGGTTACGCCCGTCATTTGAACAATTAGTCGCCGGCTATCAGGCTGGACGGGGTCACCATGCGTTACTGCTTCAGGCATTGCCTGGCATGGGAGGGGAGGCGCTGATCTACGCGCTGTGCCGTTATCTCATGTGCCGACAGCCGGAAGGAAATAAAAGCTGCGGGCAGTGCCATAGCTGCCAGCTGATGCAGGCTGGCACGCACCCCGATTACTACACCCTGGCGCCGGAAAAAGGCAAAAGCGCCCTCGGTATTGACGCTGTGCGTGATGTTAACGAAAAGCTTTATGAGCGTTCCCGTCTTGGCGGCGCCAAAGTGGTGTGGGCAGGCGATGCTGCTTTGTTAACGGATGCGGCGGCAAATGCCCTGTTAAAAACGCTGGAAGAGCCGCCGGAAAATACCTGGTTTTTCCTCGCCTGTCAGGAGCCCGCGCGGTTGCTGGCCACGCTGCGCAGCCGCTGTCGCCTCCATCACCTCGCGCCGCCGTCAGAGTCCTACGGGCTGGCGTGGCTGGAACGCGAGGTGACAATGCCTCAGGAGACGCTGCTCTCTGCGCTGCGCCTGAGCGCGAATGCGCCAGCAGCGGCGTTGGATCTGCTGCAGGAGAGTCACTGGGCTTCCCGGCAGCAGCTTACCCAGACGCTGGCTGGCGTCTTAAGCAGCGGCGACTGGCTGGCGCTGCTGCCGATTTTGAATCACGAACAGGCCGCGGTTCGTTTGCACTGGCTGGCATCGCTGCTGCTGGATGCACAAAAACGGCAACAGGGCATCACGCTGGTGAGTAACCCTGATGCCTGGACGCTGGTCAATCAGCTGGCGCAGGCGCTGCCTGCCGCCCGTTTGCAGGCGATCGCCCGCGACGTCAGCGCCTGCCGGGACCAGCTGTTGAACGTGGTTGGCGTCAACCGCGAACTGCTGCTAACCGAGCGCCTTCTGCGCTGGGAACATTACCTGCAACCTGGGACGGTACTTCCCGTATCCCACCTCTGAGCGAGACATTATGTTTTTAGTCGACTCCCACTGCCATCTGGATGGTCTGGATTATCAAACGCTGCACAAAGACGTGGACGATGTGCTGGCAAAAGCCGCGGCCCGTGACGTGAAGTTTTTCCTCGCGGTGGCCACGACGCTGCCGGGATACCGTGGAATGCGTGAGCTTGTCGGACCGCGCGACAATGTGGTTTTCTCCTGCGGCGTACATCCGCTCAATCAGGATGAAGAGTACGATGTTGACGAGCTGCGTAAGCTGGCGGCGGAAGAGGGGGTTGTCGCAATGGGGGAGACCGGGCTGGACTATTTTTACACGCCGGAAACCAAACCCCGCCAGCAGGCTTCCTTCCGCGATCATATCCGCATTGGCCGCGAGTTAAACAAGCCGGTTATCGTGCATACCCGCGATGCGCGCGCCGACACGCTGGCCATTTTGCAGGAAGAAAAAGTGACGGATTGCGGTGGCGTACTACACTGTTTCACTGAGGACAGGGAGACGGCAGGTAAATTGCTGGATATGGGTTTCTATATCTCGTTTTCCGGGATCGTCACTTTCCGTAATGCCGAGCAGCTGCGCGATGCCGCGCGCTATGTTCCGCTCGACCGCCTGCTGGTGGAAACCGACTCGCCGTACCTGGCGCCGGTCCCGCATCGCGGCAAAGAGAACCAGCCGGCAATGGTACGCGATGTTGCGGAATACATGGCGGTACTGAAGGGGGTTTCGCTTGAGCAGCTGGCGCAACAGACCACGCAAAATTTCGCCAGCCTGTTCCACATTGACCCCGCCAGACTGTAACCTGCCGATCTTTCTATTATTTTAAGGCTCGTAATTAATAGGTAAAGCGAGTAAAGTTCACCGCCACAAAATGGGCGGTGAAGGGTTTTTTGCAACATCCAGAAACGGATTATGTAAGTTGGTGTAAATTTTTCAACGCTGACTGATTGAAACGTGATAGCCGTCAAACAATGATTCCGTCAATTATTTTACTCTGTGTAATAAATAAAGGGCGCTTAGATGTCCTGTCCACGGCACGGTTCTCCCCCCGTGCCAATGCGTGAAAACGTAAAAAGCACCAAATACTCAGGAGCACTCTCAATTATGTTTAAGAATGCATTTGCTAACCTGCAGAAGGTCGGTAAATCGCTGATGCTGCCGGTCTCCGTGCTGCCTATCGCAGGTATCCTGCTGGGCGTCGGTTCCGCAAACTTCAGCTGGCTGCCAGCCGTTGTTTCCCACGTTATGGCAGAAGCAGGCGGTTCAGTCTTTGCCAATATGCCATTGATCTTCGCTATCGGTGTGGCGCTTGGCTTCACCAATAACGACGGCGTATCTGCGCTGGCTTCCGTTGTTGCTTACGGCATCATGGTGAAAACCATGGCGGTCGTTGCACCGCTGGTTCTGCATTTACCTGCTGAAGAAATTGCGGCCAAACACCTGGCTGATACCGGCGTACTCGGCGGTATTATCTCTGGTGCGATTGCAGCGTACATGTTCAACCGCTTCTACCGCATCAAGCTGCCTGAATATCTGGGCTTCTTTGCGGGCAAGCGTTTTGTTCCGATTATCTCCGGTCTCGCCGCTATTTTCACCGGCGTGATCCTCTCCTTCATCTGGCCACCGATCGGTACTGCTATCCAGACCTTCTCGCAGTGGGCGGCATACCAGAACCCGGTTGTGGCGTTCGGTATCTACGGCTTCATCGAACGCTGCCTGGTACCGTTTGGTCTGCACCACATCTGGAACGTTCCTTTCCAGATGCAGATTGGCGAATACACCAACGCGGCAGGTCAGGTCTTCCACGGCGATATCCCTCGTTATATGGCAGGCGACCCGACTGCGGGTAAACTGTCCGGCGGCTTCCTGTTCAAAATGTACGGTCTGCCGGCTGCTGCTATCGCGATTTGGCACTCCGCTAAGCCGGAAAACCGCGCGAAAGTGGGCGGTATCATGATCTCCGCAGCGTTGACCTCGTTCCTGACCGGTATCACCGAGCCGATCGAGTTCTCCTTCATGTTCGTTGCGCCGATTCTGTACGTTATCCACGCTATTCTTGCCGGTCTGGCCTTCCCGATCTGTATCCTGCTGGGTATGCGTGATGGTACGTCGTTCTCTCACGGTCTGATCGACTTTATCGTACTGTCTGGTAACAGCAGCAAACTGTGGCTGTTCCCGATCGTCGGTATCTGCTATGCCATCGTCTACTACGTTATCTTCCGCGTGCTGATTAAAGCTCTGGACCTGAAAACTCCGGGTCGTGAAGATACGACTGAAGACAGCAAAGCCGGTGCGACCAGCGAAATGGCTCCGGCACTGATTGCAGCGTTCGGCGGTAAAGACAACATCACTAACCTTGATGCATGCATCACCCGTCTGCGCGTCAGCGTGGCCGACGTAGCGAAAGTTGATCAGGCTGGCCTGAAAAAACTGGGCGCTGCCGGTGTGGTTGTTGCAGGTTCAGGCGTTCAGGCCATCTTCGGGACCAAATCCGATAACCTGAAAACTGAAATGGATGAGTACATCCGCAGCAACTAAGTCGTGATGTGGGGAGACTAAGGCAGCCGAATGGCTGCCTTTTTTATTGTTCTCAATCTGCCGGCTGAAACCTGGGGTACGTATTAAGGCATAAAAGAGATGTGGGCATCAGCCTTTGATACCCGCGGTGGTGCCAAAAAGGCCCTTAAGCGAGCCCGGCGCAAAGCCTGAAGCCGCAATATGATTAATCCATCAGCAGCTATCACCGTCGCGACATAAGAAAAAGCGCATTCGGGTTGAAAGAGAGGGAGTAACTCGCTCATACTCTTAGGCGAATCCTGTGCATCCGCGTTTATCTGCAGAGGCAGGCCAGAGCACGGTATAAAAATTAATAAGGAATCAGTCATGGCAGAAGAAACGATTTTTAGCAAAATCATTCGCCGGGAGATCCCGTCGGATATGGTTTATCAGGATGAACTGGTGACCGCTTTTCGCGATATTTCCCCGCAGGCGCCGACCCACATTCTGATTGTCCCCAATATCCTGATTCCTACCGTCAACGATGTGACCGCTGAACATGAACTGACGCTGGGGCGCATGATGACCGTTGCGGCAAAAATTGCGCGTGATGAAGGTCTTGCTGACGATGGCTATCGTCTGATTGTCAATTGCAACCGCCACGGCGGCCAGGAAGTCTACCATATCCACATGCACCTGCTGGGCGGTCGCCCGCTAGGCCCGATGCTGGCTCACAAAGGTTAATCGATGCGCGCAGCTCATTTCGGCCCGCTTCTGGCGGCTGTGCTCCTGGTCGGGTGCGGTTCCCATGCGGAAATCCCCGTTGGTGAACAGCAGACTCTGGTGATGGAATCCAACGTGCTGGCGGCGGGCATCAGCGCCGATGCGCCAGAGGTCACGGCCTCAGAGATTCAGGCAACCGCCACCTCCAGACTGTTTAATGAACGACAGGAACCGATCACCGTGCATTACCGCTTCTTCTGGTATGACGCCAGAGGACTGGAAATGCATCCGCTGGAGCCGGCCCGGAGTATCACGGTGCCTGCGCACTCTTCTGTCACCTTGTACGGTAGCGCAAATATTTTGGGGGCACATAAGGCCCGCCTGTATCTTTATCTGTAAGGGGTAATTGTAATGATTAAAATGTGTCGCTACGCGTTAATCACGGCACTGGCGATATTCCTTGCCGGGTGCGTGGGGCAACGTCAGGAGCCCGCTCCCGTTGAGGAGGCGCAGCCGAAGCCAACCCAGCCCGCGCAGCCGCAGCCGACGGTGCCAACCGTACCTACGGTTCCGACTATTCCGGAGCAGCCAGGGCCGATTGAACACGAGCAGCCGCCGGCACAGCCAGCGCCGCGCGTGCGTCATTATGACTGGAATGCGGCGGTACAGCCGATGGTGGGGCAAATGCTGCAGGCGGGCGGCGTCAATGCGGGCAGTATTCTGCTGGTCGACAGTGTGAATAACCGCACCAACGGCACGCTGAACGCCGGAGAGGCGACGACGGCGTTGCGCAATGCCCTGAGCGGCAATGGCAAATTTACGCTGGTGTCTGCCCAGCAGCTGGGAGTGGCAAAACAGCAGCTGGGTTTATCCCCTCAGGATAGTCTCGGCAGCCGCAGCAAAGCGATGGGGATTGCCCGTACCGTGGGAGCTCAGTACGTGCTGTACTCGAATGCGACCGGCAACGTCAATTCACCTGAGCTGAAAATGCAGCTGATGCTGGTGCAGACTGGCGAGATTATTTGGTCAGGTAAAGGTGCCGTTCAGCAACAGTAAACTGACGCGCGATGAGGTGTTGTCGCGCTTTTTCCCCCGCTATTCACCTGTCGCCGGCCTGGGCCAGAATGGCCTGAGCGGCGGCAGCTGTATTATCAGCGACGGCGTCCGGCGGCTGGTCCTGCGCCAGCCGCACGACCCCGACGCTCCCGCCCGTGATTTCCTCCGTCAGTACCGCACCCTGTCTCGCCTGCCGAAGACCGTCGTCCCCGCGCCGCTTTTTTATTCGCCGGGCTGGCTGGTGGCGGAATATTGCGATGGCGAGATGAAAAGCACGCTTCCGGAGTGCCCGCAGCTGGCAGGGTTATTGTATCATCTGCACCGGCAGTCGCGTCTGGGCTGGTATGTGGCGCTGGCGCCGCTGCTTGAACGCTACTGGCTGGCCTGTGATCCTGCGCGGCGTACGCCGCTGTGGCTGCGTTGGCATAAACGTTTGTTGCAGCGCGGCGAGCCTCGTCCTCTGCGGCTGGCGCCGTTACATATGGATGTGCATGCCGGCAATATTGTCCATACGAAAGCGGGGCTGCGGTTGATCGACTGGGAATATGCGGGCGACGGCGACATTGCGCTGGAGCTGGCCGCGGTGTGGATTGCGCCGGCGGCGCATCGCCAGCTGGTCACCGCATATGCCCGGCTGGCGCGTATTGATGAGCGGCTGCTGTGGCGGCAGGTACAACGCTGGCGTCCTTGGGTCATATTGCTGATGGCGGGCTGGTATGAACGCCGCTGGCAGCAGACCGGCGACCGGCAATTTATCACGCTGGCAGATGAAACATGGTGTCAGTTAGACAAAGAATGAAAAGGATAAGAGAGGTCAGTGTGGGTCCGGTAATGTTGGATGTCGAAGGGTTTGAACTGGATGCGGAAGAGCGTGAGATTCTCGCCCATCCGCTGGTGGGCGGGCTGATTTTATTCACCCGCAACTATCACGATCCGGCCCAACTGCGGGAACTGGTGCGCCAGATCCGCGAGGCTTCGCGCAATCATCTGGTGGTGGCCGTCGATCAGGAAGGCGGGCGCGTACAGCGCTTTCGCGAGGGGTTTACCCGACTGCCGGCCGCGCAATCTTTTGCGGCGCTGCTGGGGATGGAAGAGGGCGGCGCGCTGGCGGCTCAGGCCGGTTGGCTGATGGCCAGCGAGATGATCGCGATGGATATCGATATCAGCTTTGCGCCGGTTCTTGATGTCGGCCACATCAGTGCCGCGATCGGTGAACGCGCTTATCATGACGATCCGGATAAAGCGCTGGCCATCGCCCGCCGCTTTATCGACGGTATGCACGAGGCGGGGATGAAAACCACCGGGAAACACTTCCCTGGACACGGTGCTGTGAGCGCGGATTCGCATAAAGAGACGCCGCGAGATCCGCGCGCTGAAGCTGAGATTCGGGCCCGGGATATGGCGGTTTTCCGCACCCTGGTGGCGGAAAATCGTCTCGATGCCATTATGCCTGCCCACGTTATCTACAGCGATGTGGATCCGCGCCCGGCCAGCGGTTCAGCGCACTGGCTGAAGACGGTGCTGCGCGGTGAGCTGGGTTTCGACGGGGTCATTTTCTCTGACGATCTGTCGATGGAAGGGGCAGCGATCATGGGCAGTTATGCCGAACGTGGGCAGGCATCGCTGGATGCAGGTTGCGATATGATCCTGGTCTGCAATAATCGTAAGGGTGCGGTCAGCGTGCTGGATAACCTGTCGCCGATCAAAGCAGAGCGTGTTACGAAATTGTATCATAAAGGTTCATTTACCCGTCAGGAGTTAAGGGATTCTGCCCGTTGGAAGACGGTTAATGCGCAGCTGGAGCAGCTCCACGCGCGTTGGCAAGAGGCGAAGTCTGCGTAATTGACCTGAAGTCTGGTGAGGATGCGATGATTATCTATTTACACGGTTTTGACTCAAACAGTCCCGGAAACCATGAGAAAGTGCTGCAGCTGCAGTTTATCGATCCCGATGTGCGTCTGATAAGCTACAGCACGCGGCACCCAAAACATGATATGCAGCACTTGTTAAAAGAAGTCGATAAAATGCTGCAGCTTAATACTGACGATCGGCCGCTGATTTGCGGCGTCGGTCTGGGCGGCTATTGGGCGGAACGGATCGGTTTCCTTTGCGATGTGCGTCAGGCCATTTTTAACCCCAATCTGTTTCCCGCAGAAAACATGGAAGGTAAGATCGACAGGCCTGAAGAGTATGCTGATATCGGGACCAAGTGCGTCAACAACTTCCGCGAGAAAAACCGCGATCGTTGTCTGGTGATACTCTCCCGCCAGGACGAAGCGCTGGACAGCCAGCGTTCCGCTGACCTGCTGCATCACTACTATGAAATCATCTGGGATAATGAGCAGACCCACAAATTCAAAAACATCTCCCCCCATCTGCAGCGGATAAAAGCCTTTAAGACGCTAGGCTGAACCGCTCCTGGACTCCGGCCCGCCGTATGTGAATACGGCGGGCTTTTTTTATGGCGCCAGGGATGGCATGGTTAAAAAACAGGCGGTAAAACTTGATGCATATCAATTTTGGTATGACCAATGACCCGTTCATGGTATTCTCAATTTCGCTGAATGGTTTCACTGCTGTAACTTGTTGTTAAATAAGAGCTATTTATATAACTTTTAATTAACAATTGGTTAATATTTTTAGGGGGTCTCGTGACTACACCATTGAAAAAAATCGTAATCGTAGGTGGCGGTGCCGGTGGACTGGAACTGGCGACTCAGCTGGGGAGAAAGCTGGGGCGTAGCAAAAAAGCGAAAATCACGCTGGTGGATCGTAATCATAGCCATCTGTGGAAGCCGTTGCTGCATGAAGTGGCGACCGGTTCGCTCGATGAAGGCGTCGATGCGCTGAGCTATCTGGCCCACGCCCGCAACCACGGTTTCCAGTTCCAGCTGGGTTCAGTGGCGGATATTAACCGTGAAGCGAAAACCATTACGCTGTCCGAGCTGCGTGACGAGAAGGGCGAGCTGCTGGTCGCCGAGCGTAAGCTGCCGTACGACACGCTGGTGATGGCGCTGGGCAGTACCTCTAACGACTTTAATACTCCGGGCGTCAAAGAGAACTGTATTTTCCTTGATAACCCGCACCAGGCACGCCGTTTCCATCAGGAAATGCTGAACCTGTTCCTGAAATACTCGGCTAACCTCGGCGCCAACGGCAAAGTCAATATCGCGATCGTGGGCGGCGGGGCTACCGGCGTTGAGCTCTCCGCTGAGCTGCACAACGCGGTGAAACAGCTGCACAGCTACGGTTACAAAGGGCTGACTAACGAGGCATTGAACGTGACTCTGGTTGAAGCGGGTGAGCGCATTCTTCCTGCTCTGCCGCCGCGTATTTCCAGCGCCGCTCACAATGAACTGACAAAGCTTGGTGTACGCGTCCTGACGAAAACCATGGTGACCAGCGCCGATGCCAACGGTCTGCACACCAAAGACGGCGAGTTCATTAATGCCGACCTGATGGTCTGGGCGGCGGGGATCAAAGCGCCGGACTTTATGAAAGAGATCGGCGGTCTGGAAACCAACCGTATTAACCAACTGGTGGTTCAGCCAACGCTGCAAACGACGCTCGACCCGGATATTTATGCGATCGGCGACTGCGCATCCTGCGCGCGTCCGGAAGGTGGATTTGTGCCACCGCGCGCCCAGGCGGCTCACCAGATGGCGACCTGCGCATTGAATAATATTCTGGCGCAGATGAAAGACAAGCCGCTGAAGCCCTACGTCTATAAAGATCACGGTTCGCTGGTTTCGCTCTCCAACTACTCGACCGTGGGGAGCCTGATGGGCAACCTGATGCGCGGTTCCATGATGGTCGAAGGACGTATTGCGCGTTTCGTGTATATCTCTCTGTACCGTATGCACCAGATTGCGCTGCACGGCTACTGCAAGACCGGTCTGATGATGCTGGTAGGGCGCATCAACCGCATCATTCGTCCCCGTCTGAAGCTGCACTGATAGTCTGTTTGCCTCGTTCCCGGATTGTGCCGCCAGGCCCGTTTGGGATGGTAACAAGGTGAACATTGAGCCGGTAATCTCCTTGCCGGCTCAATGACAGAATTTCTGTCTGCCATTTCGCGCATAACATCTCGGATTCCTCTGAATCCACTCCGTTTGCCGCTTTTCCCCGCATTTTTCATCCGCTTTCTCATTTGCAAGGTCCCCGGGTCGATAGCAAAATTGTTTCTATCAGCAACAAGGGAGGATACCCCGTGAATAAATCAATGTTGGCGGGTATAGGGATTGGCGTGGCTGCCGCGCTGGGTGTTGCAGCTGTCGCTGGTCTTAACGTCTTAGATCGTGGCCCGCAATATGCGCAAGTGGTGTCCAGTACACCGATAAAAGAGACCGTAAAAACTCCGCGTCAGGAATGCCGTAACGTCACCGTGACCCATCGTCGTCCGGTGCAGGATGAAAACCGCATCGCCGGCTCCGTTCTTGGCGCCGTTGCCGGCGGGGTCATCGGCCATCAGTTTGGCGGCGGTCGTGGTCGCAGCGTGGCGACCGTCGTGGGCGCTCTGGGCGGCGGTTACGCCGGTAACCAGATTCAGGGTTCGATGCAGGAAGGGGATACCTACACCACCACGCAGCAGCGCTGTAAAACGGTGTATGACAAGTCGGATAAAATGCTGGGCTACGATGTGACCTACAAAATTGGCGAACAGCAGGGAAAAATCCGCATGGAACACGATCCCGGGACGCAGATTCCGCTGGACAGTAACGGCCAGCTGGTCCTCAACAACAAAGCGTAAAAAAGACGTGACTGTTATTTGCCCCTCCTGCACTCAGGCTGAGGGGCTTTTTTTATCAGAAGCTGACGGCGTAGTTCAGGCCAAAGGTACGGCCGCGACCTTTGTATTCATACAGTGAACTGCTGCCGTAGGTCGGGCTGTAGAGCAGCGGGGCGCGCTGTCCCCAGATGGTGACATAGTCTTCGTTCAGCAGGTTCTCGATGCTGAAGGTCAGTTTGCCCACCGGGAGCGCATAGCTGCCGATAAAGTCTACGGTATTATAGCCGTCGAGCTTATTACCGCTGGCATCGCTCAGGTCGAATACCTGCTGGGTTTGCACGCGCAGCGACCACGGATCCGGCGCCCAGCCGACCCAGGCGGTGGCTTTAGATGGCGAAGCGAGAGTCACATCCCATTTCTGCCAGCTACCGTCACTCTTCACCTGAGATTTCAGCACGTTGAAGTTCGCACCTGTGCTCCAGTCGCTATCCGGGAAGAAGTAATCGACGGCCCCTTCCACGCCGTAAATACGCCGCTTGTCGGACTGGACGTCGATCGTCATATCGGTGCGGTTAACGACAATGGTTTTGTCCGAGGTGGAGTAGTATGCCGCCAGCTGCGTGCGCAGGTTATCGCCGGTGTAACGCCAGCCCAGTTCGTAGGAGTTGACTTTGATCCCCTGCAGCGGCGAATCACCCACGTTGACGCTCGACAGCAGGGGATAGTTGCCGTTGACCGCCGCGCCGTATTTGCCGATACCATAGTATTTACCCGGGTCCGGTAGCTCGACGCCCTGCGAGAAGTTAAACCAGGTCTGCTGGCGGTCGGTGAGGTGGGCGACAATACCGGCGTTAAACAGGAAGTTATCATAATCCGTTTTACCGCCCGGGATGGCATCGGCCGAGTTCACTTTGCCGCTGGCGACATCCTGCTGCTGGGCGTAGCCGACAAAATCATCAACCCGGTTTTCCGTCCATTGATAGCGCACGCCGCCGCTCAGGGTGAAAATATCATTCAGGTCATAACTACTTTGCAGGAACGGCGCCAGGTTTGTAATGCTGTAGCCCGGGTAGCGTCCTGTCGTGTAGATTGACTCGTTGTGCAGGCCGCCTGACGCCATCGAAGTGTTCAGATCGAAGAACATCTGGTTGGCATTAAAGGTCTCATGATCGGCATCCAGCCCCCAGGTCAGATCCCAGCCGTCAAGCGGTTGGCTGTTGAGGGTAATTTTCGCACCGTACTGATCGGTATCCTGTTTAGATGAGGAGAAGCTGCTGACCTGACCTTTGGTGAGCGTCGGGAAGGGGTAAAAGGTCAGCGACTCGTCGCGATAATAGATCTGGCTGACCAGATTCTGGCCATAGAAATCGGCATCGGAGTATTGCAGGCTAATCAGATGCCGTTCGGTACCAGGAACGCGGTCGGAATTAAGCCCGTCGGTGGTATAGGCTTTGCCCTCACCGGTGACGGCCGACATGTTTTTGCCGAGATACAGGCCGTAATCATCGCCCTGGCTTTTATAGTATTGCGTCACCAGCTGCAGCTGACGGTTATCGTCGATGTTGATGGTGCCGGTGCCCATGACATCGAGGCGATCCGAGTGCTGCAGGCCGGTCTGCGTATTATCGAGGACCAGCGCATCGTTATTGCCATCATACCAGCCGCCAAAGCGCTGATAAGCCACCGATAACCGTCCGGAAGCATGGTCGGTGCCGCCGCTGACCGCCGCCGCCACGCGTTCGTCGTGATCGTTGCTGTTGGCAAATCCGCTTTTGCCGCCTAATTCCAGATCCACCTGGCGTTCCTGCTGCCCTTTTTTGGTCACGATATTGATCAGGCCGCCGGTACTGCCGCCGCCATACAGCGAAGTGGCGCCGGAGATGACTTCAATATGCTCAATGTTGAACGGGTCGATAGCGTCGAGCTGACGGCTGTCGGTACGGGAAGAGTTGAGGCGAACGCCGTCGATCAGCACCACGATGGCCCGTCCACGCATGTTCATTCCGTAGTTGGTTCGTCCCTGGCTGCTGACATCAATTCCGGGAATCAACTGGGCCAGGACGTCTTTGAACTCCTTTCCTCCCTGAACCTGTTGTTCTATCTCCTGACCTTCGATAACCCACGTGGTTTGCGCCATTTCGGCGACGGTGCGGTGAGTTCGGTTGGCGCTAACGATAATGTTTTCTTCTTCCGCCTGCGCGGCAAAGGCGGGCAGGGCGGTGGCCAGCAGCAGTGGGTTAAGCACCCAGAGACGCTTGTTCATACGCATTCCTTTTATGAGTTAACTGCAGTCATGTTGTTTTTAGTGTTCGATGCGGGCGCATCGGTTGTTACAGATGGAAATAAGCAGAAAAACTTAAAAGCGGATTTTGCACGTAGTGATTATTGTTATCAATATCATTTACAACAAAATTGATACGTAACAGTGTGAAAACATGAGTAAAACTGGGGTTAATCAGGAAAGACAGGGGAAAACCCGGTGGCGATTGTCACCGGGGAAGCGCAGATTAGTGCTGGAGGATTTGCGGCCACAGCCGCAGGGTGGTATCGGCGATTTGCATCAGCCTGGTGAAATCAGCCCCTTCGCGTGCGCTGATGGACATCCCTTGCAACACGCAGTTTAAGAACTGCGCCAGCTGTCGCACATCGCCGTTTTGCGGCAGTTCGCCGCGCAGCTGCCGCTGCTGGAGGAACTGGGTCAGCGTTTGTTCCTGCATCGCGTGCCGCGACTTAATGGTATTGGCGATCGCGGTAGATGATGCCGCCAGCGCCGCGGACGTATTGATCATAAAACAGCCTGCCGGCGTGTCTTTACTGGTAAAGCAGGTGGCAATGGCGGTGAAATAGTCTCGCAGCGCCTGATCAACTGATTTTTCTTCGGCAAACAACAGCGCTTCATGTCTGGCGGCAAAACGTGAAATATAGCGATCCAGAACCGCGCGAAATAACCCTTCCTTGTTGACGAACTCAGCGTACAGCGTCGGTGCTTTTGCCCCGGTCGCCTCCACCAGATCGGCAAGAGAAGTTGCCTCGTAGCCGTGCTGCCAGAAAAGTGCCATAGCCTTATCCAGCGCCGCTTCCTTGTCGAACACTTTGGGTCGGCCACGGCTTTTTTTTGTGCAACTTTGAACGTCAGTTGTCATGATGCCGCTGTACCTATGTTGGTTTGTTGAAGAGGCATTATAAAAATAAACCTTACAACCTTCCAGCGCTGAACCCGCAAAAATAAATAATTCATATATGTATGAATTTTAAGTTGTTTATAAATAAATAAACGATCGTTATAAAAATTCATTGACGTGTGATATAGGTCACATTATTATTTACCTATCGATCGTTAAGTTAATTCTTACGACCCTACTAAAAAAATCATCTGCATAGGTATAATAATCATGAAAAACATCAAAACGCTGACGCTTGCCGCCGTGCTGAGCTCTCTTTCTTTCGCCAGCTTCGCGGCTGTTGAAGTGCAGTCCACACCTGCCGGCCAACACAAAATCGGTACCGTTTCTGCCTCCGCCGGGACAAACCTGGGCTCGCTGGAAGACCAGCTGGCGCAGAAAGCGGAAGAAATGGGCGCCACCTCTTTCCGTATCACCTCAGTAACGGGTCCAAACACCCTGCATGGCACTGCGGTTATCTACAAATAAGTTTCGTTTTACCCCTGTCATGCCACTGACAAAACGCGACCCCTGACCCCTTTATCAGGCCGCGAGCAGTAAGTTGTTCCCTGTTATGCCACTTACGTGACGCGGTTTTCACCCCTTTATGAAACCGCGAAGCGTCGCACTATCGTTTTACCCCGTTTGTTATCCCATAAAAAAACCGCCCCCCGGGGCGGTTTTTTTATTTCTGTCTAAGCGCTTACAATGACTGTTCGCCAGTATTGTGATGACGGGTAACGTCAATCGGCATACCCGAACGCAGCGCCATCGCACGATCCATCACCGTCTGGTCGGTCTGCGCGGCCTGCTTAAACGCCGACATCTCGCTATTCAGGACTATCGGCAGCGTCTGCGGATCGTCATTTAAGTGTTTGGACAGCGGCTGATGGATTTCCACCAGACGCCTGCCGTCAGGCTCCACGGAGACTTTTACTGGCGTATTGATAATATTGACTTTCGTCCCTGGGGTAACGAGGTTAAACAGGGTTTTGATGTCGTCATCGCGCAGGCGGATACAGCCGGAGCTTACGCGCATTCCGATGCCAAAATCGGCATTCGTGCCGTGCAGCAGATAGACGCCGCCGTAGGCCGCAAGGCGGATAGCATGGTGCCCCATCGGGTTATCCGGCCCGGCAGGTACTACGCCCGGGAGTTCTATTCCCATCGCTTTATACCGTGCGCGAATATTCGCCGTCGGCGTCCAGGTTGGATTTGCGCGCTTGTCGGAGACGGTGGTGATCATCGTCGGAGTAAGGGTATCCCCTCCTAACTGGCCGATACCGATAGGGTAGACGGTGACCTCATTTTTCCCCGGCGGGTAGTAGTAGAGGCGAAGCTCGGCGAGGTTGATCACCAGCCCTTCGCGCGGCGCTTCCGGCAGTAGGGTCTGCAGCGGAATGGTCAGTACGCTGCCGGCACGCGGAACGTAAGGATCGACGCCGGGATTTGCCTGAAGCAATGCCAGAAAGCCCACGTTGTATTTTTTGGCGATAGCCTCCAGCGAACCGCCGTCATTCTGGACGACGTGAAACTGATTTTGCCCGACGAGGCGGCTACCTGAAGGCGGTAAGGGCCAGGTATTGGCGCGGGCAGGGAGGGCCAGGACGCCAGCAACGGCCGCCATTGCCAGCCACAGTGAAAAACGCGATACGAAAGTAGCCATAATAAATAAGTGGTTATTTTTTATGAGGAAACAGACGGGGATTATCGCGCGGGTCTCTGTGGGGAAACCCTGGTGAATTGCAAAATGTTTGTAAAGTTTACCGGGTGTGACCGTGAAGGAAGAAAAAGGCGCGGAAGACGGTGACGGGCACCGCCTCCGCGCTGCGATTAAGCGGTTGCGTTCTCTTCTAACTGACGCATAAACTGGCGAACCCACTCCATCCGCGTTTTACGCTCGCCAAGTTCCTGCATGAACTTCAGCCGCGTCGGGCCATCCAGGCGGAAGTGCTGAGGCTGTTTTTGCAGCAGGCCAATCAGCCACACCGGGTTGACGTTGTTCTTTTCATTGAACTCAATCACGCCACCTTTCTCATTGCCCTCCAGCTTACGGATACCCAGCTTCTGCGCCTGTTGACGCAGGCGGGCGATATCCAGCAGGTTTCTCGCCGCATCCGGTAGCGGGCCAAAGCGGTCAATCAGTTCGACTTTAATCTCTTCCAGGTCGTGCTCATTCCTGGCGCTGGCAATCCGCTTGTAGAACGAGAGTCGGGTATTCACATCAGGAATAAAGTCGTCCGGCAACAGTGAAGGCATACGCAGCTCAACTTCAGTCTGCTGGCTGGTCAGATCCTCAAGCGAAGGTTCGCGTCCGGCTTTCAGCGCATCGACAGCATTCTCCAGAAGCTCCATATAGAGCGAAAAACCGATGGTGGTCATCTGCCCGCTCTGATCTTCGCCCAGCAACTCGCCGGCGCCGCGGATTTCCAGGTCATGCGTGGCCAGCGCGAAACCGGCGCCGAGATCCTCCAGCGAGGCGATGGCTTCCAGACGCTTTTGCGCATCGGTGGTCATTGCTTTCGGGTGCGGCGTCAGCAGCCAGGCATAGGCCTGATGATGCGAACGGCCGACGCGTCCGCGCAGCTGGTGCAGCTGAGCCAGACCGAAATGGTCCGCGCGCTCGATGATAATGGTATTGGCGGTCGGGATATCGATCCCGGTCTCAATGATGGTGGTACAGACCAGTACGTTAAAGCGCTGATGGTGGAAATCATTCATCACCCGTTCCAGCTCGCGCTCGCGCATCTGCCCGTGACCGATGGCAATACGAGCCTCCGGCACCAGCTCCGCCAGCCGATCCGCCGCTTTCTGGATATTCTCCACGTCGTTATAGAGGTAGTAGACCTGGCCGCCGCGCAGCACTTCACGCAGAATCGCCTCGCGAACCACCAGCGAGTCATACTCCCGGACGAAAGTTTTCACCGCCAGACGGCGGGCGGGCGGGGTGGCAATAATGGACAGATCCCGCATTCCGCTCATCGCCATGTTCAGCGTTCGTGGAATCGGTGTGGCGGTCAGCGTCAGAATATCGACATCGGCACGCATCGCCTTGATTCGCTCTTTGTGGCGAACCCCGAAGCGATGCTCTTCATCGACGATCAGCAGCCCAAGGTCACGCAGTTTGACTTCACTTTGCAGCAGCTTATGCGTGCCGATAAGAATATCGATTTTACCTTCGGCGGCCTGTTCAAGAATCTGCGCCTGCTCTTTCGCGCTGCGAAAGCGCGACAGCATTTCAATACGTACCGGCCAGTTGGCAAAGCGGTCGCAGAAGTTATCGAAGTGCTGCTGCGCGAGCAGGGTGGTCGGCACCAGGACCGCGACCTGTTTGTGGTTCTCCACTGCCAGGAAGGCGGCACGCATTGCCACTTCGGTTTTACCGAAGCCGACGTCGCCGCAGACCAGGCGGTCCATGGCCAGCGGCTGACACATGTCGCTGAGAACGGCATTAATTGCCTGCGCCTGATCCGGGGTGGTTTCAAAGGGGAAACCGTCGCAGAACAGCTGGTACTGTTCGCGATCGTGCTTAAAGGCAAAGCCCGATTTCGCCGCGCGCTGGGCGTAAATATCGAGCAGTTCTGCCGCCACATCGCGCACTTTTTCTGCCGCTTTCTGCCGCGCGCGCGCCCAGGCATCGCCGCCGAGTTTATGCAACGGCGCGCTCTCTTCTGCGCCGCCGGCGTAGCGGCTAATCAGATGCAAGGATGACACCGGTACGTACAGTTTGGCCTCGTTGGCGTAGGTCAGCATCAGGTATTCCCCTTTGATGCCGCCGGCTTCCAGCGTGGTCATACCGGCGTAACGGCCAACGCCATGCTCCAGGTGCACTACCGGCTGGCCGATATGCAGTTCCGCCAGGTTACGGATTAAGGTGTCGGGGTTAATGGTGCGGCGTGAATCCTGGCGACGGCGCGCCACGCGCTCGCCCAACAGGTCGCTTTCGCAAATCAGTGCCAGATCACGCTGGCTATCGATAAACCCATGTTCGGCGGCGCCAATCATCAAATAGCGGCCGTTGCCGGTGGCGTCTTCCAGCCGCAGAATATGTTTTGGCGCAATTTTGATGCGCGCCAGCACTTCGCCCAGCGCTTCCCGGCGACCTTCGCTCTCAACCGAGAATATGACCGGGCCGGTAAAGGCTTCAAGGAAACGGCGCAGATTGTCCAGCGGCGCTTTGTTCTGCGCCTGTACAGAGAGGTCCGGCAGCTTCTGATAACCGAGGTTAATGTTGGCGGCTTTCTCGGCCAGACGCTCCGTTTTTAACTGAATGCGCGGCCATTTTTTCAGCTCGCTGAACAGTTCGTCAATCCGCAGCCAGAGCTGTTCCGGCGGCAGCAGCGGACGCATCGGGTCGACGCCGCGGCTTTCGAAGCGGGCGCGGGTTTCGTTTTGAAAACGCCCGGCGCTGGCTTCCAGATCGCCGGTATTCACGATCAGGGCGTTCGCCGGGAAGTAGCTGAACAGCGGCGGCAGAGGCTCACTGAAAAACAGCGGCTGCCAGTATTCGATACCGGTCGGTAATGTCCCTTTACTGACCTGCTGATAGATATGTTCGGCGTCGCGTTTGACCTCAAAGCGATCGCGCCACTGGCTACGAAACAGCTCAATCGCCGCCTGATCGGTCGGGAACTCATGGGCGGGCAGCAGATTAATGGCGGCCACCTCTTCCAGCGTACGCTGGCTGTCGACGTCGAACAGGCGCAGGCTGTCGATTTCATCATCGAAGAAGTCGAGGCGATAGGGTTGCTCGCTCCCCATCGGGAACAGGTCAAGCAGGGCGCCGCGGGTGGCATACTCTCCGTGCTCCATCACCTGATCCACATGGCGATAGCCGGCGCTGTCCAGCTGAGAGCGCAGGGCATCACGCGACAGACGCTGGCCTTTTTTCATCACCAGCGCATGTCCGTGGAGGAAATTATGCGGACAGACGCGCTGCATGAGGGTGCTGACCGGCACGATCAGTACACCGCGCTGCATGGTGGGTAATTGATAGAGCGTGGCGAGGCGGGAAGAGATAATGTCCTGATGCGGCGAGAAGCTATCGTAAGGTAGCGTTTCCCAGTCTGCCAGGCCTGTCACCATGCTGTCGGTAAACTGGCGAACTTCATCGTTCAGGCGCAGGGCATTTTGCATATCGGGGGCGACGAGGATAACCGGCCCACCGTGGCGCTCGGCCATTTCCGCAACCAACGTGGCACAAGCCGCGCCGGTTAATTCACCGAGGTGCCGCTGTTCGCCGGGCTTGACCGGCAGTGTGTATCGGTATTGTTGAGGCATAGCTGTTATCAGGATCCCTTCTTGATTCGCTCTATATGTGTACCCTAAATATTCGAATTGCTGCTCAAAAACACCTCAGGCATTGTTGAACAGCGCTTGCACTGACCCCGAAGGGGCAAGGCCATAGGCCAGGTTACGCGGCAAGTGAGCGACAAATTCGTCAGAAACGAACCTGAACAGTCGACGATGCCTCTGGCAAGGGACAAAGAGGTCCCTCATTTTGCCGATTGCTGCCCGATGAGCTTACGCAGGTAAGTGATTCGGGTAAACCAGCGTCGCCAATGCACATGCAGCTTGCAGTATGACCGGTATATAAGGGCAAATCGCTAATATTCAATGTTGATGATTATCCGCGATTGACCCGTATTCGCCAACCTGATTGACGGTAAGAGGGGCCGCTACGGTGAAAGATTCTGATAGATAAGCGCTGACTAATCAAATATCCATTTGATTTATCTTTACTTTTTTCTTATTACGCGACAAAAACTTACCGTTTCAGTGATTTACGCGTTGTGCTATGCCATATATACTCGTGCATCGGCTATCAGCAACCAGATGGATTACATGTACCAACCTGCCGCACTCTTTATCGGCCTTCGCTACATGCGCGGGCGCGCAGCCGACCGCTTCGGTCGTTTCGTCTCCTGGCTATCCACCATCGGCATTACGCTTGGCGTGATGGCGCTGGTGACCGTGCTTTCGGTCATGAACGGCTTCGAGCGCGAGCTGCAGAACAACATCCTGGGGCTGATGCCGCAGGCCATGATTAGCGCACAGCAGGGCTCGGTGAACCCTCAGCAGCTGCCGGAAAGCGCCATCAAGTTACAGGGCGTCACGCGCATAGCGCCATTAACGACCGGCGATGTGGTGCTGCAAAGCGCCCGCAGCGTCGCAGTTGGCGTGATGCTGGGTATCGACCCGACGCAAAACGATCCGCTCACTCCCTATCTCGTTAACGTGAAGCAAAGCGATCTTCAGGCCGGCAAATATAACGTCATTCTTGGCGAACAGCTGGCCGGTCAACTGGGGGTTAACCGCGGCGACCAGATTCGCGTCATGGTGCCTTCAGCCAGTCAGTTCACGCCAATGGGGCGGGTGCCCAGCCAACGCCTGTTTAACGTGATCGGCACCTTTGCCGCCAACAGTGAAGTGGACGGCTATCAGATGTTGACCAATATCGACGATGCCTCGCGCCTGATGCGCTACCCGCTGGGCAACATTACCGGTTGGCGTCTGTGGCTGAGCCAGCCTTTACAGGTGGATACCCTCAGCCAGCAGACGCTGCCGCAGGGAACGAAGTGGCAGGACTGGCGCGAGCGGAAAGGCGAGCTGTTCCAGGCCGTGCGCATGGAAAAAAATATGATGGGCCTGCTGCTGAGCCTGATTGTGGCCGTCGCGGCGTTTAATATCATTACCTCGCTGGGGATGATGGTCATGGAAAAACAGGGCGAGGTGGCGATTTTGCAAACCCTGGGGCTGACCCCGCGACAGATTATGCTGGTCTTTATGGTCCAGGGGGCCAGCGCCGGGATCGTCGGAGCCTTGCTTGGCGCCGCACTCGGCGTACTGCTCGCCAGCCAGTTAAATAATTTAATGCCGATTATCGGCGCGTTCCTTGACGGCGCTGCGCTACCGGTCGCCATCGAGCCTTTACAGGTGACGATTATCGTACTGGTGGCCATGGTGCTGGCATTGTTGTCTACGTTGTATCCTTCCTGGCGCGCTGCCGCCACTCAACCCGCTGAGGCTTTACGTTATGAATAAGATCCTGCTGCAATGCGACAATCTGTGCAAACGCTATCAGGAAGGCAGTGTGCAAACCGACGTGTTGCATAATGTCAGCTTCAGCATTGAGGAAGGGGAGATGATGGCGATTGTCGGTACCTCGGGTTCCGGGAAGAGTACGTTGCTCCATCTGCTCGGCGGGCTGGATACGCCGACCTCCGGCGATGTGATTTTCTCCGGGCAGTCGATGAACCGGCTCTCCGCAGCCGCGCGAGCCGACCTGCGTAACCGTGAGCTGGGCTTTATCTACCAGTTCCACCACCTGTTGCCGGATTTCACCGCCCTCGAAAACGTGGCAATGCCGCTGCTGATTGGCAAACAGAAAGCAGCGGATATTGAACGTCAGGCTAAGGCGATGCTGCATGCCGTGGGGCTGGAACACCGCAGCAACCACCGCCCGTCAGAGCTTTCCGGCGGCGAGCGCCAGCGGGTGGCGATTGCCCGGGCGCTGGTCAACAAGCCCCGGCTGGTGCTGGCGGATGAACCGACCGGTAACCTCGATGCCCGCAATGCCGACAGTATTTTTCAGCTGCTGGGGGAACTGAACGTTGCCCAGCGCACCGCTTTTCTGGTGGTGACCCACGACCTGCAACTGGCCAAACGGATGAACCGCCAGCTGGAGATGCGTGATGGCCATCTGGACGCGGAACTGACCCTGATGGGGGCCAGGTAATGACTTCTCCGTTATCGTTATTGATTGCCCTGCGTTTTAGCCGCGGACGGCGACGTGGCGGCATGGTGTCGCTGATTTCGGTGATTTCAACCATCGGGATTGCGCTCGGGGTGGCGGTGTTGATCGTCGGCCTCAGCGCAATGAACGGTTTTGAACGTGAGCTGAACAACCGCATTCTGGCGGTGGTTCCGCATGGCGAAATCGAGCCGGTAAAGCAGCCGTGGACCAACTGGAACGACGCGCTGGCGAAGGTGGAAAAAGTTAAAGGGATCGTTGCCGCGGCGCCGTACATTAATTTCACCGGGCTGGTGGAGAGCGGTAGCAACATGCGCGCCATTCAGGTCAAGGGTGTCGATCCGCAGCAGGAAAGCCGCCTGAGTTCGCTGCCTCAGTTTGTCCAGAATAACGCGTGGGCTAATTTTAAAGCCGGCGAACAGCAGGTCATTCTCGGTAAAGGGGTGGCGGATGCGCTGCACGTGAAGCAGGGCGACTGGGTTTCCATCATGATCCCCAACTCTGATTCCGAGCATCAGCTCCTGCAGCCGAAACGCGTCAGGCTGCATGTGACCGGGATTTTGCAGCTCAGCGGCCAGCTCGATCACAGTTTTGCGATGATCCCGATGAGCGATGCCCAACAGTATCTGGATATGGCTGGCAGCGTGACCGGGATTGCGATTAAAGTCACCGATGTGTTCCACGCCAATACGCTGGTGCGTGATGCCGGCGAAGTGACCAACAGCTACGTTTACATCAAGAGCTGGATCGGAACCTACGGTTATATGTATCGTGATATTCAGATGATCCGCGCCATTATGTACCTCGCGATGGTGCTGGTGATCGGCGTGGCCTGCTTTAACATCGTTTCCACCCTGGTGATGGCGGTGAAAGATAAAAGCAGCGATATTGCGGTACTGCGTACGCTCGGGGCGAAAGATGGCCTGATCCGCGCCATTTTTGTCTGGTATGGTTTGCTTGCCGGTTCGGTCGGGAGCCTGATTGGTGTGGCGATCGGCGTCATTTGTGCGCTAAATCTGACGTCCATCATCAACGGCCTTGAATACCTGATCGGGCACAAATTCTTGTCCGGCGACATCTATTTTATTGACTTCCTGCCGTCTGAACTGCACTGGCTGGATGTTATTTATGTGCTGGTGACGGCACTGTTGCTGAGTTTGCTGGCCAGCTGGTATCCCGCCCGCCGCGCCAGCCGCATTGACCCGGCGAGGGTGCTGAGTGGCCAGTAATTCAGTGGATTGCGGGGAATGAACCGGTAGGTCGGGTAAGGAGAAGCTGCCACCTGACATTGCGCCCGGTGGCGCTTCGTTTGCGCGGACCTACAAGAATCTCTGTTATCCACTCTTTACGTCCTGACCTTTTCGGTCAGTAAAGAGGAATGGCTATGTACTACGGATTTGATATTGGCGGCAGCAAAATAGCGCTGGGCGTGTTTGATAAAGCGCGGCGATTGCAGTGGGAAAAACGCGTTGCCACGCCGAAGGAGAGTTATGCCGACTTTCTACAGGCGGTAGAGGCGCTGGTCCGTGAAGCTGACGGCCGCTTTGACTGTCAGGGGACGGTAGGGATTGGTATTCCGGGGATGCCGGAAACCGCGGACGGCACGCTGTATGCCGCCAACGTCCCCGCTGCCAGCGGCCAGTCGCTGCGCAGCGATCTGAGCGCCCGGCTCGGGCGTGAAGTCCGTCTGGATAACGACGCCAACTGCTTTGCTCTCTCCGAAGCCTGGGACGATGAATTTACGCAATACCCGCTGGTGATGGGGCTGATTCTCGGCACCGGGGTGGGCGGCGGCCTGGTCCTCAACGGTAAATCGATTACCGGACATAGCTATATTACCGGTGAATTTGGCCATATCCGGCTGCCGGTAGATGCGCTGGAGGTCGTGGGGCGTGATTTCCCGCTCACCCGCTGCGGCTGCGGTCAGCTGGGCTGCATTGAAAACTATCTCTCCGGCCGCGGTTTTGCCTGGCTCTATGAACATTTCTATCAACACACCTTAACCTCTCCCGAAATCGTGGCGCTCTGGCAGCAGTGCGATGCGCGGGCGCACGAGCACGTCGAGCGCTATCTTGACCTGCTGGCGGTCTGTCTGGGTAATATTCTGACGATTGTTGATCCGGATCTGCTGGTGCTTGGCGGAGGATTGTCTAACTTTACTGCCATAAGCGAAGGGCTGGCGCAACGCCTGCCGCGACATTTACTTCCCGTTGCCCGGGTGCCGCGTATTGAACGTGCGCGCCATGGCGATGCCGGAGGCATGCGCGGTGCGGCCTTCCTTCATTTGACTCATTAACCACAGGGGGAGCTATGTTGTCGCGCCGCTTACACCGATTGAGCCGTTTTCGTCGCAATAAACGTCGCTTGCGTGAACGTCTGCGCCAGCGGATTTTTTTTAAAGAGGATAAGGCGGCTGTGGAAACAACAGATAAACCCAGGGTTGTGGTGCTGACCGGCGCGGGCATTTCGGCGGAGTCCGGGATTAAAACGTTTCGCGCGGCCGATGGTTTGTGGGAAGAGCACCGGGTGGAAGATGTGGCGACGCCGGAAGGCTTCGCCCGCGATCCTGCGCTGGTGCAGACGTTTTATAACGCCCGTCGCCGGCAGCTGCAAAGCCCGGAGATAGCGCCGAATGCGGCACATCAGGCGCTGGCGCGGCTGGAAGCGGCGCTGGGCGATCGATTTGTGCTGGTTACCCAGAATATTGATAACCTGCACGAACGTGCGGGAAATCGTCGGGTGATTCATATGCACGGCGAGCTGTTGAAGGTGCGCTGTTCGTGGAGCGGACAGGTACTGGAGTGGACCGGAGACGTCACGGCGGAAGATAAGTGCCACTGCTGCCAGTTCCCGGCGCCGCTGCGTCCGCACGTGGTCTGGTTTGGCGAGATGCCGCTGGGGATGGATGACATTTACAGCGCGCTGGCCGATGCCGATATCTTCATCGCCATTGGCACTTCCGGGCACGTTTACCCGGCGGCAGGTTTCGTGCACGAAGCCCGTCTGCAGGGGGCGCATACCGTGGAACTTAACCTCGAGCCCAGCCAGGTCGGCAGCGAATTTGCCGAAAAACACTACGGTCTGGCGAGTGAGGTTGTTCCGGCATTCGTCGACCGGCTGTTGAAAGATCTCTGATCCCGTAACGCTACGGCTTTGATTGCTAAAGCTCAGGTCGGAGGAGAGCGGTTTCCCGGTGTTTCGAGGGCCCCTGCTGGCGATCCTGCGGTGGCAGGATGAGGGGATAAAAAGGGGTTACCTGCCCAACCGGCAGGCCACCCCTTTGACCTCGTCGTCGGGCTGCGCGGTTATTGTTTACCCATCGTGTCTTTGCCCATCTTGTCTTTCGACATGGCATCTTTGGCCATGCTGTCTTTGCTCATTTTATCCTTCGACATGCCATCTTTAGACATACACTCTTTTTTCATGCCATCTTTTGTGCAGTCGTGAGACATCTTGCCCATGTTATCTTTGGCCATATTATCGGCAGCGTAGGCGCTGGACATACCGAAAAGTAAAGCAGAGCACATCAGTAATGTATTAATCTTTTTCATTTTGCAATTCCTTCATGTTGTATGAATAACGGATGATGACGACCACGAATTAACTACCGGCGAACCAGTTATAACCCTGGTCTTCCCAGTAGCCGCCGGGGTAGCGGTTGGTGACTTCAATTGACATAATATGCTTCGGGTTTTTATAACCGAGCTTGGTCGGAATTCTTAACTTCATCGGGAAACCATATTTACGCGGTAATATCTGGCCATCGTAGGTTAATGCCATAATCGTCTGCGGATGGAGCGCAGTGGCCATATCGATACTGGTATAATAATTATCAGCACAGCGAAAGCTGACGTAGCTGGCGCTCAGATCGGCGCCGATACTTTTGAGGAATAGGGCAAACGGAACGCCACCCCATTTACCGATGGCGCTCCATCCTTCCACACAAATATGTCGCGTGATCTGGCTGACCTGCGCCATCTTATGCAGTTCGGCCAGTGTCCATGGGCGTTTGTCAGCCACTAATCCAGAAACTTCAAGACGATAATCGCTGCCGTCGATCGCGGGCGCCTGATCCTCGCTGTAAAATGCATTAAACGGGAAAGGGCGAGCGATCATACTTTCGGGATAAACCGGCGCAAGGTTATTAGCATTAAATAACCAGCGTTGAATACGATCGTTAAATTGTGAGATCTGGCTTAAGGTTGTTTCGACCTCGCTGTTATTGCTGATATCGCAACCGCTTAACAGCATCAGACCGCCAAAAGTTAACCCCTGCCTGATAAAGCGGCGACGACCTTCCGATGAGAGCCGCTTGTTAATTTCCCGGCTCGCCTCCTGGACTACGATGGCCTTGTCGGCGGCGGAGAATGAATTTTTATGATTGTTCACTGTATTTTCCTTATCGTCCGCGGAGCATGGCCAGTAACGTTTTCGGGACCAGCAGCACCATCAGCAGATGAATAACGACAAATCCCATCAGTGCGGACATCGCAAAGAAATGAATCACCCGTGCGCTGTCATATCCCCCGAGTAAGATTCGTAGCAGCGGAAACTGCACCGACTTCCAGATAACCAGGCCGGATAACGCCAGAATAATGCTATCGAGCATGACGAAGAGATAGGCCAGTTTCTGGACGTAGTTATAATGGCCGGGATTGTCATGTGTCAGCCTGCCGCGTAGTGCGGAAATAAAATCGTCAATTACTCCTTGCGGCGACAGAGGCCAGAATTGTTTTTTTAAGCGCCCGCTGACAAGATTCATCAGCAGGTAAAATACACCGTTAAGAGCAAACAACCACATTGCTGAAAAATGCCATTGCAATGCGCCTGCCAGCCAACCGCCAAGAGTCAGTACATCCGGAATATCAAAATTAAACAACGGTGATGCGTTATAAATACGCCAGCCGCTGGTCACCATAATTAATATCGAAAGCGCATTAACCCAGTGGCAAATTCTTAACCACAGAGGATGAATGGTCGCGGGCTTACTCTGATTTGAGAGACTGTTCATCATGATATTCCCGGTTATTGCGTTAATAACAGTGTGGCCTGAATCTGTTCGCCGATGTATCACGAAAAGTTAAATTAAATGTGATAACTCGCGATGTGAATGTCGTCTAAACTGTCTCTGACAGAACGCAATAAGGCGGCAGCGATGAAGCCCAAAAAAGTATTAATTATTGAAGATGATGAAAATATCGCGGAGCTGCTGCAGCTGCATTTATGCGAGGAGGGCTATGAAATCAGCCATGCTGCTGAAGGCACCGGCGGGCTGGCGATGGTCAGGCAGGGCGGCTGGGACGCGCTGATCCTCGACCTGATGTTACCGGGCATCGACGGTCTGGAGATCTGCCGGCATGCCCGCACCATGGCAAGCTACATGCCGATAGTGATAATCAGCGCGCGCGCAAGTGAAGTCCATCGTGTCCTGGGGCTGGAACTCGGGGCAGATGACTACCTCGCGAAACCCTTTTCGATGCTTGAGCTGGTGGCGCGAGTGAAGGCGCTCTTCCGTCGTCAGGAGGCCATGGCCCAGAATCTGATGCAGGACGCCGGCATTCTGCACATTGACCGGCTGACCATCGATCCGCTTGCGCGCGAAGCGCGTCTGCGCGATCTCGCGCTTGACCTGACGCCGCGCGAGTTCGACCTGCTGTGGTTCTTTGCCAGGCATCCCGATAAGGTCTTTTCCCGCATCAGTTTGCTCAACCAGGTGTGGGGCTATCAGCATGAAGGGTATGAGCATACGGTCAACACGCACATTAATCGGCTGAGGATGAAAATAGAAGATAATCCGGCGGAGCCGGAGTTTATTCTGACGGTATGGGGAAAAGGATATAAGTTTACGGCCCCGCAGCCAGAGCCTGGCAACTGAAACATTGCGCCGGCGCGAGTTGAATGCGACGAGCGTACCACTCGCGCATTCTTCACTGCGCCCGCCGTTCATCGGCCCCTCTTCTGCGCGCTGCCGCCGCGCGTGAAAAGCCATTTCCCATCACATTCCCCGCTGCCAGACGAGGATTCTTGTGCGTGAACGCTAAATTTTGCACATCTGTTTTGGTTGGCTGCCCGGGTTGTTGCCAGATTTAGTGAGAGTTCGGGTGCACACCGGACCGCATCACTTACACAACATATCAGCCTGTCGCGGAGTAACAGCCATGCATCCACCGATGATGTATCAGGATTTAACGACCCGGACGCTCATTGAGCATGCCGCGCGCTATCATAGCGATACGGAAATTGTTTCGGTCGGGACGTTAGGGGGAAGAGAGTACAGTAGCTGGGGAAAGGTGGCGGATAACGCCCTGCGTCTGGCTTCCGCCATGAGCCGGCTGGGGCTCCCGACAGGCGCCCGCTGCGGCACGCTGGCGTGGAATAATCGCCGCCATCTGGAGATCTATTTTGGCATCAGTGCTGGGGGATGGGTGACGCATACCATCAACCCACGCCTGTCCACGGAACACCTCGCGTTTATCATCAATGATGCCGCGGACGAGATTCTGTTTTTCGACGACACCTTTCTGCCGCTTATCTGCGCGCTGCGGCCCCAGTTGCCAACGGTAAAGCATTTTGTTCTGCTGGAGCCGCGGAATGAAGAGGCGCTCGCCGCGCTGGACTCGCTGCTGTTTTTTGATGAGCTGATCGCTGCAGCGGATCCGGCGTATCGCTGGCCCGAGGTGAGCGAACATTCGCCGGCGTCGCTGTGCTATACCTCGGGGACCACCGGCAAGCCGAAAGGGGTGCTGAATACCCACCGCTCGCTGGTACTGCATGCGCTGAGCGGCAATCAGCCGGATGCGGCCGGTATCTCGGCACAGGACACGCTGTTGCCGGTAGTGCCGATGTTCCACGTCAATGCCTGGGGCACGCCTTTTATTGCCGCGATGGCCGGCGCTCGCCTGGTTCTGCCGGGGCCGAATCTGGACGGCGACAGCCTGCTGCGGCTGTTGAGCGAGGAGCAGGTCAGCGTCGCCTTCGGCGTTCCGGTCATCTGGGCAGGATTGCTTGCCGCGCTGCGTAAATCGGATGTTCGCCTGCCCTGTTTTAAACGATCTTTTGTCGGTGGGTCGGCGCTGCCCCCGTCGATGATTGAGGTCTTCCGCCGCGATTATGGTATTGAGCTGATTCATGCCTGGGGGATGACCGAGACTTCGCCCATCGGCACCATCAACACGCCGCTGAGCAAACATAAAGCCCTGCCTCAGGAGGCACAACAAAAACTGGGGCACGGTCAGGGGCGCGTCATTTTTGGCATCGATCTGCGGGTGGTGGATGCTGAGGGCCAGGCGCTGGCCAACGATGGCGAAAGTCAGGGCTATCTACAGGTGCGCGGCCATTGGGTGGCGGCAAATTACTACGGTCGTCCCGATACCGCGTTGACCGATGACGGCTGGTTCGACACCGGTGATATTGGCACGGTTGATGAGAATGGCTACCTGGTGATTCACGATCGGGCGAAAGATATCATTAAGTCCGGCGGAGAGTGGATCTCAACGGTCGAGCTGGAGAATATTGCGCTTGCCCATCCGGCGATTCGCAGCGCGGCGGCGATTGCGGCGCAGCATCCGCGCTGGGATGAGCGTCCGGTGCTGCTGTGTGTCAGGGCAGAAGATGGCGAAATTGAAGAGCCGGAGCTGTTGGCCTGGTACCAGACACGAGTGCCGAAATGGCAGCTTCCGGACCGGATTCTGTTCATCGATGCGCTCCCCGTCAGCGCCACCGGTAAAGTCCTGAAAAACCGGCTGCGCGCCGAGTTTGGTCAGATTCTGATGGCGGATGGGCGCGATGCGGGATAAGCCGGCCTCCGGGTGCCTCAATCAACGTGCGGGTGCTAATACCCAGAGTTGAATCGCGGAGGAATGGCCGCACCCGGCGGCTTACGCGGGATGATAATGGCGACCCGATTGCCCCGCCTCGGCAGCAGTCATACCGTCGCCAGCATGATTAGCCTCGTGGCGGAAATTCTGCGCTGGTATGAGTGTCAGTGTTGCGCAGTAGAGCGGGGGAAGGACGAAACAACGGCGGAGCCGGGGCTCCGCCTGACGGGATTAACGGCCCGCTTTTAGCTTCTGATAATACTCTTCATACAGGGTGCTGGCGCTGCCCACATCGTTTTGCCATTCGCCCCTGGCGATAGTGTCCGCATCCGGGTAGAGCGACTTATCATTGGCGACTTCCGGGCTGAGCATTTTACGCGCGGCGAGATTTGGCGTCGGGTAGCCGATGGTTTCCGCCACCTGTTTTGCCACTTCCGGACGCAGCAGGAAGTTAATCAGCTTGAGCGCGCCGTCGACGTTTTTCGCATTCGCCGGAATCGCCAGGCTATCCATCCAGAAGATCCCGCCTTCTTTCGGCCAGACGACCTCGAGCGGCGTGCCCGACTGGCGGGCAACCCATGCCGAACCGTTCCACACCATGCCGAGATTCACTTCCCCTTCCATATACGGGTTGGCCGGATTATCGGAGTTAAACGCCGCGACGTTAGGCATCAGTTTTTTCAGCTCGTTGTAGGCGGCTTCAATCTCTTTCGGGTCGGTGGTATTGCCGGAATAGCCCAGCTTACGTAAGGCTATCTGGAACACTTCCCGCGCATCGTCGGTCAGCAGCAGGCTGCTCTTATACTCTGGTTTCCACAGGTCGGCCCAGCTGGTGACGGTTTTCGGGTCGATAGCATCGCTATTGACGCCAATGGCGGTGGCGCCCCAGATGTAGGGAATGGAATAATCGTTGCCCGGATCGAACGGTTTGTTCAGCATCTGCGGATCGAGGTTGCTGAAGTTCGTCAGCTTGCTCTTATCGATCTTCTGCAACATCCCTTCTTTACGCATCTTGTCGACGAAATAGGTGGAAGGCACTACCAGATCGTAGGCGCCGTCTTTGTAGGTTTTGAGTTTGGCGTACATGGTTTCATTCGACTCGTAAGTGGAATAGATAACCTTGATGCCGGTCTCTTTGGTGAACTGCTCCAGCAGACCCGGCGGCACATACTCGGTCCAGTTATAGAAATAGAGCGTTTTGCTGTCGTCCGCATGCGCGGCGCTGATACCCATTACCAGAGCGCCCGCTGCGAGCAGGTGGCGTGACCATTTTTTCATTTTAACGTCCCCTGAGTTTTATCACGTGCAATCAATTGGCTGGCGATGACCATCACCAGCGACAGAACTAACAGAATCGTCGCCAGGGCATTCACTTCCGGCGATACGCCCACTTTGACCATCGAATAGATCTTCAGCGGCAGGATCTCGTAACCCGGGCCGGTCACGAATGACGACACCACCACATCATCCATCGACAGCGTAAAGCTCAGCAGCCATCCGGCGGCCACGGCAGGCAGCGCCAGCGGCAGAAGAATTTTACGCAGAATGGTCAACTCGCTGGCGCCCAGATCTTTCGCCGCCTCCAGCATCCGCACATCAAAACCTTTGAGGCGCGAATAGACCGTCACCACCACGAAAGGCAGGCAGAAGGTGATGTGCGAAAACAGCAGCGACCAGAACCCCAACTGAATGCCGATCAGCATAAACAGCACCAGCAGGGAGATGGCCATGACGATATCCGGCGACATCATCACCACGAACAGCATCCCGCTGACGAACGGTTTACCACGAAAACGATAGCGATACAGCGCGACGGCGGTCAGCGACCCGATAAGCGTTGCAAAGGTGGCTGACAGCACCGCCATGGTCAGCGAGTGCTGTGCAGCCTGCAGCAGACTATCGTTGTTCATCAACAGGCTATACCATTGAGTGGTAAAGCCCTGCCAGTTAATACCAAAGCGCGAACTGTTAAACGAGTTGACGATCAGAATAATGATCGGAATATACAGGTAAGCATAAATGGCGGTCATAAAGCCGCCGCGCAGCAGTCGACCGATCATTCGAGTTCCACCTTGTTATTCAACAGACGCGCCGCGCGCCAGTAAATTAACAGCATCAGGCCCATCACCAGCGTCAGCGTAATGCTGGTCGCGGCGCCAAACGGCCAGTCGCGGATATTCAGGAACTGACTCTTAATCACGTTACCGATCAGCAGGTTTTTGGCGCCGCCCATCAGATCCGAGACGTAGAACAGCCCCATCGCCGGCAGCATCACCAGCAGACAGCCGGCAATAATGCCCGGCATGGTCAGTGGAATAATGATGCGGATAAAGGTTTGCAGCTTGCTGGCGCCCAGATCTCTTGCCGCTTCCAGCAGAGGACGATCCAGCTTCTCAATACTGGAGTACAGCGGCATCACCATAAACGGCAGCAGAATATAGACCAGTCCGATGATGACCGCAGACGGGGTATACATGATGCGCAGCGGCGTATCAATCACTCCCAGCCACAGCAGGAACTCGTTGAGATACCCTTTGGTGCTGAGGAAGATTTTCAGCCCGTAGATACGGATCAAGGAGTTGGTCCAGAACGGCACGATCAGCAGAAACAGCAGCAGCGGGCGCACTTTTTCCGGCAGCCTGGCCAGAAACCAGGCGAAAGGATAGCCGAGCGCCAGACAGGCAAGGGTCGCCAGCAGCGCCATATTGAGCGAGTGCAGCAGCACGTCGTAATAGAGCGGATCCAGCAGGCGCGTGTAGTTATCCAGCGTGAAGACCATCTTGACGAAACTGGCGTCGTCGCGGGTCAAAAAGCTGGTACCGATGATCATCAGGTTGGGCAGGAACACAAACAGCACAAGCCAACCCACGATAGTGGCGATCACCACATTCTGGAATTTACTGGTGTTCTTCATCAGCCAGCACAACCTCCCAGCTTTCTACCCAGTTAATGGCCATTTTCTGGTCAAGCGGGTGATCAAAGTCCGGATCGTCTTCGTTAAAGAATTCACTGACCATCACCATTTTGCCATTTTCCAGTTCGACAACCGACTCCAGCGTCATGCCTTTGTAGTTGCGCTCGCGAATGTAGCCGATCAGTCCGTCGGCGTCGCTGCCGTCGTGGACTTCATCGACGCGCAGATCTTCCGGGCGCAGCAGAACGTTCAGCCGCTGACCCCGCTCGACGGGGAAGTTGACGTAGATATTGCATTCGCGGCCTTCAACGCTGGCGCGGACGCGCTGCTCGTCAAGGCGTTCAATGACCGTAGCATTAAACAGATTAATCTCGCCGATAAAACTGGCGACGAACAGGTTTTTCGGCTCTTCGTAGATTTCACGCGGCGTGCCGTCCTGCTCGATTTTCCCATCGCGCATGACCACGATGCGGTCGGACATGGTCAGGGCCTCTTCCTGATCGTGGGTGACGAAGACGAAGGTGATGCCCAGCTTACGCTGCAACGCCTTCAGCTCGTTTTGCATCTGCTTACGCAGCTTGTAATCCAGCGCCGACAGGGACTCATCTAGCAGCAGCAGGCGCGGTTTGTTGACCACCGCCCGGGCGATAGCCACCCGCTGCTGCTGACCGCCGGAGAGCTGATGCGGTTTGCGTTGGGCAAACTCCTCCAGCTGGACCATGCGCAGCGCATCGAGGACGCGAGGCGTGATTTCCGCCGCCGGCGTTTTCTGCATCCGCAGACCGAAGGCGACGTTTTCGAATACGCTCATATGGGGAAACAGAGCGTAGCTTTGGAAAACGGTATTGACGTGGCGGTTTTCCGCCGGAACATGAGTGATGTCCTGATCTTCGAGATGAATTCGCCCGCTGTCGACGTTTTCAAGCCCGGCAATAAGACGAAGAACGGTGGTTTTACCGCAGCCAGAGGGGCCAAGCAGGGTGAGAAACTCACCGTTGTTGATGGTCAGATTCAGATCTGAGATAACCGTTTTTCCATCAAAGCTTTTGCGAATTCCCGCCAGTTGCACCAGCGGCGAAAGCGAACGCGGTTGTATATTCAATTTTTAACTCTGTCCCATGTAGACGCAGCGGACGATTGACCGTTGCGGGGTTTGTGGTTAACCACCTTTGCGGTTGCGCATAATAAACGAGGGCCAGCATTCTACGGCAATCGCTTGCGATCGCCAATGCCTGTCTCATACGGATACACGACCTTTACAACAATACGCCGGTTCATGTATTAAATTTTTATTTGCCGGGCTAAAAATGACCTGACGCAATATTTGTATATTCGGGCTTATGAATAATGTTGTCACAAAAGATGAGGGTGGCTACATGGATAAATTGCTTGAGCGTTTTTTACAGTACGTTTCTCTGGACACACAGTCGAAGCCTGGCGTGCGTCAGGTTCCAAGCACGGAAGGTCAGTGGAAGCTGTTACGCCTGCTGCAGGCGCAGCTGGAAGAAATGGGACTGGTTAATGTGACGCTAAGTGAGAAAGGGACGGTAATGGGAACCCTTCCGGCCAACGTTGCCGGCGCTATTCCGCCCATTGGCTTTATTTCCCACGTCGACACGGCGCCGGATTTCAGCGGCAAAAACGTGAACCCGCAAATCGTTGAAAACTACCGTGGCGGTGATATCGCGCTTGGGATTGGCGATGAAGTGCTCTCACCGGTGATGTTCCCGGTACTGCACCAGTTGCTTGGGCAAACGCTGATCACCACCGATGGCAAAACGCTGCTTGGCGCCGATGACAAAGCCGGTATCGCCGAGATAATGACCGCGCTGGCGACGCTGAAGGCGAAAAATATTCCTCACGGCGATATTCGCGTGGCCTTCACGCCTGACGAAGAGGTCGGGAAAGGGGCGAAGCACTTTGATGTCGCCGCGTTTGACGCCCGCTGGGCCTATACCGTTGACGGCGGCGGAGTGGGCGAGCTGGAGTTTGAAAACTTCAACGCCGCATCGGTGACCATTAAGATCGTGGGCAACAATGTCCATCCGGGCACCGCAAAAGGGGTGATGGTGAATGCGCTGTCGCTGGCGGCACGGATCCATGCGGAAATCCCTGCCGATGAGGTGCCGGAGACGACCGAAGGCTACGAAGGTTTTTACCATCTGGCGAGCATGAAAGGCAGCGTTGACCGGGCAGAAATGCACTACATCATTCGCGACTTTGACCGTAAGCAGTTCGAGGCCCGCAAGCGCAAAATGATGGAAATTGCCAAAAAGGTCGGTAAGGGGCTGCATCCGGATTGCTATATTGAGCTGGTGATTGAAGACAGCTATTACAATATGCATGAAAAAGTGATGTCGCACCCGCACGTCGTGGAGATTGCCCGCCAGGCGATGGTGGATTGCGATATTGAACCGCAAATGAAGCCGATTCGCGGCGGCACCGACGGCGCTCAGCTCTCTTTTATGGGGCTACCCTGTCCGAACCTGTTTACCGGCGGCTATAACTATCACGGCAAGCATGAATTCGTCACGCTGGAGGGGATGGAGAAGGCGGTGCAGGTGATTGTGCGGATTGCGGAGCTAACGGCAAAACGCGGCGCCTGATCCCGAAGAACTCCCGGATAGCGCGGTGCTTATCCGGGCTATTGGTAGGCCCGGTAAGCCGCAGCGGGCAATATATGCGGTGCGCTACATAATTCCGGAGCCCGGACCGTAGGCCCGGTAAGGCGTGAGCCGCCACCGGGCAATATATGCGGTGCGGTACATAATCCCGGAGCCCGGACCGTAGGCCCGGTAAGGCGTAAGCCGCCACCGGGCAATACCGAACGTGCGGTTCGCAAAGACTGCGTACCTGCACCTGCGGAAGGGGAGGGAACCTCTGATGTCAAATTACCACCGCAGCCATATCCCTGGCGGCACCTGGTTCTTTACCGTCAATTTGCGAAATCGGCAAAGCGATCTTTTGACCCGCTATATCGCTCAACTTCGCGCTGTGACAGCTGATATTAAACGCAAAAAGCCCTTCCTGATTAACGCGTGGGTTATTTTACCCGAACATATGCACGCTATCTGGACGCTACCGGAAGGCGATACCGATTATTCGGGACGCTGGCGGGATATTAAAAAAACATTCACCCGCGAACTGGGAATGCGCGAGGTCTGGCAGCCCCGTTTCTGGGAACATGCGATCCGTCATGAGGACGATTACCGACGGCATATGGATTACGTTTACATCAATCCGGTGAAACATGGCTATGTGAAGAGGGTGATTGACTGGCCGTATTCAACTTTTCATCGTGATGTGAGCCTCGGGTTGTATCCGCCGGATTGGGCTGGGGACGTTGCCGATTTTGACGCCGGAGAGCGCAAACAGAACGCCGGGTGACGGCTCACGCCTTACCCGGCCTACAGAATCCAGACTCACATTCATCCCGTAGGCCCGGTAAGGCGCGAGCCGCCATCGGGCAATATATGCGGTGTGGTACACAATCCCGGAGCCCGGACCGTAGGCCCGGTAAGGCGCGAGCCGCCACCGGGCAATATATGCGGTGTGGTACATAATCCCGGAGCCCGGACCGTGGGCCCGGTAAGGCGTAAGCCGCCACCGGGCAATATATGCGGTGCGGTACACAATCCCGGAGCCCGGACCGTAGGCCCGGTAAGGCGTAAGCCGCCACCGGGCAATATATGCGGTGTGGTACACAATCCCGGAGCCCGACCGTAGGCCCGGTAAGGCGCGAGCCGCCACCGGGCAATATATGAGGTGTGGTACACAATCCCGGAGCCCGGACCGTAGGCCCGGTAAGGCGTGAGCCACCATTGGGCAATATATGCAGTGCGCTACATAATTCCGGAGCCGGGACCGTAGGCCCGGTAAGGCGCGAGCCGCCACCGGGCAATATATGCGGTGTGGTACATAATCCCGGAGCCGGGACCGTAGGCCCGGTAAGGCGTGAGCCGCCACCGGGCATCTCGCGGCTCAGTCCTCGAAGAACCAGTAGCCGCAGTTGACCAGTGCGGCAAGCATTGCGAGGAACGATGGATCTTCCAGCGCATCGCCAAAATGTTCCGCGTTAAGCGACAGATGCGTGGCCAGCGCGTCCAGCGCCGGACGGTGCGGCGAATTAATCTTCTCGCCGTTGACGAACACCTCGCCATCGATACGCAGTACGCGCAGCCCGCCCAGCCGCACCAGGCGATCGCCCTGTTGTAGCGCGTCGTAAATCTCATCAGGCTGATACGGCGGCTCAGCAGGAGCGACGTCCAGCTCATGGCGGGATTGGGTGATAAACTCCCCAAACCACTGCTTAAAATGCTCTGGCTGGTTAATCAACCCCAGCATCATATCGCGCAGACGGTCGAGTTCAGCTGGCAGAATATCCGCCGGATGATCGCGGGAAGGCACATCCGGATCGACATAGCGCTGGCTACCCAGTTCACGTTGCAGAATATAGTCGGCAAAGCCGCTGAACAACTCGCGGGCATTTGGCGAGCGATAGCCTACCGAATAGTTCAGCGAGTTTTCCAGGGAATACCCCTCGTGCGGGAATCCCGGCGGAATATAGAGAATATCGCCCGGCTCCATCTCTTCATCAATGATGGCGTCGAACGGATCCACCTGCAGCAGGTCTGGATGCGGGCAGTGCTGCTTCATCGGGACTTTATCGCCCACGCGCCAACGACGCCGGCCGGTTCCCTGGATGATAAACACGTCGTACTGATCGAGATGGGGACCTACGCCGCCGCCGGGCACGGAGAAAGAGATCATCAGATCATCAATACGCCAGTCGGGGAGAGCGCGGAAGGGCTGCATCAGCGCGGCCGTCGGCTCGTGCCAGTTATTCACCGCCTGCACCAGCAGCGACCAGTTGTTTTCGCTCAGATGGTCGTAGCTTTCGAAAGGACCATGGCTGACCTGCCATTTCCCGTCCTGATGGCTGACCAGGCGGCTATCGACTTCGCTTTCCATCGCCAGCCCGGCCAGTTCATCCGGGCTAATGGGATCGACGAAATTCGCGAAGCCGCGCTTGAGGACTACCGGGCGTTTTTGCCAGTAGCGTTCGATAAAGTCAGGCCAGTTAAGCGTTAATTGATAATCCATTTTATTTATTCCACAGCAGGTGTCTGTTTGGGATTATACACGCCATGCTTCAAACTGCCTCTTTGTTGACGGCGATTGTGCTTCGTAGTCACAGAGTTTGCCCAGGCGTGGGAAGCGGGGCGATTCAGCTTTCCGTATCGTCGGGCAGCTGGCGGCCAAAAACCACCTCCATGCAGGCTCCGCCGAGCAGACTTTCGCCGGTGAGAATGTCGCCATCGTATTGCTCAACGATCTCCCGGGCGACGGAGAGTCCCACGCCCTGGCCTGGCCGCAGCGTATCGGCACGTTGCCCGCGATCGAATACGGCAGTCCGCTGGTTTAACGGGATGCCGGGGCCATCATCTTCCACCAGAATATGCAGGTGGTTGTCGTTGGTCTGACGCACGGAAACTTCGACAAATTCCAGGCAGTATTTACAGGCGTTATCCAGCACGTTGCCCATTACTTCCATAAAATCATTCTGTTCGCCGACAAAGCTGATCTCCGGAGAGATATCAAGACTGATATTGACCCCTTTGCGCTGATAAACCTTGTTCAACGCCGAGGTCAACTTGTCGAGCAGCGGCGCAATGGGGTGCAGTTCGCGGCTGAGCAGGGTACCGCCGCTGCGCATACTGGCGCGATGCAGGTAGTAGCCGATTTGCTGCGAGATGCGGCTGATCTGCTCCAGCATGATCGGTTCTGCTTCATTAAGGTCAATCTTTTCGCCGCGCAAAGAACGCAGGGTGCTTTGCAGCACGGCCAGCGGCGTTTTCAGACTATGGGTCAAATCGGTCAGCGTGGTGCGATATTTGTCGTAGCGCTCGCGCTCGCTGGTCAGCAACCGGTTAAGGTTGCTGACCAGTCGGGTCAGTTCGCGGGTGGTATTCGGGTTGAGCATGTCGCGGTGATGCTCTTCCAGCTCGCGGACCTCTTTTGCCAGCGACTCGATGGGGCGCAGGCTCCACCAGGCCGCCACCCAAAGCAGCGGGATCACCAGCAGCAGGTTGGCAACCAGCACATAGATAAACCAGCTCCAGACCATATAAGAGCGTTTCAGCTCGACAGGAATGGTGTCGATCACCACGATGCTCAGCTGCGGCATCTTATCGGTTGCCGGGTAGATATTGATCGCCACCGAGTGGGTCATTTCTGAACCATCATCCTGCTGGCGAAGGGCGTCCAGCTCCTCCTGGAACTGTTGATTGTTGCGCAGCAGCATGCTGCTGCTGTCAACGTCGGACTCGATTTCGTGGAAGCCGTTGCTTTTCAGCCATTCAGGTTGAATACGTTTTGCCAGCCAGGCGACATCGCGCTGCATCCACAGCAGTTTGCCTTTGGCATCGTATATCAACGTAACCGTTGGGCTCTGCATGTTGAGGTTTTCGGGGATATCCACGTCGATGTGGTTGTTTTCCCACCTTGCCAGCATATAGAACAGGTTGCTTTCGCCGCGCAGCAGGCGAAAGGTGGTTTTATCAAAGCTGACGCTGTAGCCCACCAGCGCCACCATGCCGTAGGCCAGCGAAAGCACCAGCACCACTGCCGCCGTCGCCAGCAGAAAACGCACGCGTAATGAAAGCGGCAAAATATGCCGTAGCGGACTTTTCATTCGCGTAGTTCAAATAAATAGCCCTGGCCGCGCACGGTCGTAATGACGTCATGCGGGTGCTGAGTCTGAATTTTTTTCCGCAGCCGCCCCATCAGTACGTCGATGGTGTGACTTTCGCGCAGTTCAGCATCGGGGTAGAGCTGGAGCATTAATGAATCTTTGCTGACGACTTTGCCACGGTTACGAATCAGCGTTTCCATAATGGTGTATTCAAATGCGGTCAGCTTGATGGGCTGTTCGTTAATCGACAGCTCGCGGCGTGACAGGTCAACCTGGAAAGGCGGAATGGAAATAACCTGTGATGCCAGGCCGCTGTTACGGCGCAGTAGCGCCTGCATCCGGGCAGCGACTTCTTCAATATGGAACGGTTTGGTGACGTAGTCGTCCGCACCGGCGCTCAGCACCTCGACTTTATCCTGCCAGCCTTCACGGGCGGTCAATACCAGTACCGGAACCGACACGTCATGACTGCGCCAGCGGCGAATCAGCGAAAGACCGTCTTCGTCGGGCAGGCCCAGATCGACAATGGCGATATCCGGCACGTGTTCACCCAGATAGTAATCGGCTTCCTTTGCATCTTCTGCTGCGTCCACCTGATGGCCTAATTCCTGGAGCTGAACTTTCAGGTGATGGCGCAGTAAAGCGTTATCCTCAACGACGAGCACGCGCATGCCTTTTCTCCCATTTATTTTGGTTTCGAGTAGTGTAGCGCTGAATAGATATACTGAATTTAAACGGCTGTAAATGAAAGGCTTGCGTTATAACTTCACCTGCCGTCCCCATTTTCTGGCCTGCCAGGCCGGTGGAGAGAGGGAGGTAGCGCCAGCGCCCGATATACATCCGGTACGAGAAAGGGGCATACCGTGGGCATATATTGGCAAGTTTATCTTCGTGTTTCCACTTCGACGAGCATTGTGCTGATAATTTGGTGGGTCTGGCCAGGATGATTATCCGTCAACGACCGGGCAACTAGCGAATGATCGTATATCCTTAGTGATGATTATCTCTGCATCCCCCCACACATGGAGTTCACGTATGAGACTGAATGAGTTGAAACGCGCTTCGTTGATGCTAACCACATGTTTAACCTTAGTTTTTTGTTCATCAGCCCTGGCAGAAAACCCCGCCAGCAGCACGTCAGAAAAACAGGCGGAAAAAGAGCAGCTAAAAAATCCGGATCACATCATCGATGACTGCAGAGCCGTCAGCGGTGCACAAGTGAAGGAGGGGTGTAAAACTCAGGCTGAGTTAAAAAAACATGAAATGAAAAATGAGGCAAAAATGAAAAGCGGCACATCGATGGATGATGTGACGAAAAAGTGAACTAAGGCGCGTGACGGGCACGGTCATCGCCCTGACGAATTGATGGCCGGAATGATTCCCGGCCATCTGTTTCTCTGCATTCACGCACTCTCCGCCGATTCACGGAGGAAGGTGAGACAAAGCGATTACTTCAGTTCGTCAACCATGGTGGTCGCGCGACCGATGTAGTTGGCCGGCGTCATGGCTTTCAGGCGAACCTTCTCGTCTTCCGGCAGCGGCAGGCTGTCGATGAACTGTTGCATCCCTTCCGCGTCCACGCGCTTACCGCGGGTCAGCTCTTTCAGCTTCTCGTACGGTTTTTCGATGCCGTAGCGGCGCATCACGGTCTGGATCGGCTCAGCCAGCACTTCCCAGTTATGATCCAACTCGTCCAGCAGGCGATCGCCGTTCAGCTCCAGTTTGCTGACACCTTTGAGGGTCGACTGATAAGCAATCAGCGCGTAGCCGATACCGACACCGAGGTTACGCAGTACGGTTGAATCGGTCAGGTCGCGCTGCCAGCGGGAAACCGGCAGTTTGCTCGCCAGGTGCTGCATCATGGCGTTAGCCAGGCCGAGGTTACCTTCGGAGTTCTCGAAATCGATCGGATTCACTTTATGCGGCATAGTGGATGAACCGATTTCACCGGCGATCGTCTTCTGCTTGAAGTGGTTCAGCGCGATGTAGCCCCACACATCGCGATCGAAGTCGATCAGGATGGTGTTGAAGCGGGCGATGCAGTCGAACAGCTCGGCAATATAGTCATGCGGCTCAATCTGCGTGGTGTACGGGTTCCACTGGATGCCCAGCGAGGTAACAAACTCTTCACTGAACTGGTGCCAGTCCACTTCCGGATACGCCGCGATGTGGGCGTTATAGTTACCCACCGCGCCGTTGATTTTACCCAGAATCTCCACCTGGTTTAGCTGACGATACTGACGCTCCATACGGTAAGCGACGTTAGCCATCTCTTTACCCATTGTGGACGGCGTGGCCGGCTGACCGTGAGTTCGGGACAGCAGCGGTACATCGCGATACTGAACCGCCAGCTCTTTCACCGCGTCGATAAGCTTGCGCCAGTACGGCAGAACCACCTCATCGCGCGCGGTTTTCAGCATCAGCGCGTGGGAGAGGTTGTTAATGTCTTCGGAGGTGCAGGCGAAGTGGATGAATTCAGATACCGCATGCAGTTCAGCGATATCGGCCACTTTTTCCTTGAGGAAATACTCTACCGCTTTCACATCGTGGTTGGTGGTACGTTCGATGGTTTTGATGCGCTGCGCATCTTCAACGCTGAAGTCGGCAACGATTTTATCAAGGAAACCGTTTGCGTCAGCAGCAAAAGCAGGAACTTCCTTGATCGCTGCGTGCGCGGCTAACTTCTGCAGCCAACGTACTTCGACTTGTACACGGAATTTCAGCAAACCGAATTCGCTGAAGATACCGCGCAGCGCGCTGACTTTATCGCCGTAGCGTCCATCGACAGGGGAAACGGCGGTCAGTGAGGATAATTCCATAGATCACAACTCCGGGGTTAAATGAGCAAGAATTTGTTTTGCCTGGTTAACCAGACGATTACGAGAAAACATGAGCTGCATGCGTCCGCCGCCCACCTGGTGCCAGAGCACGGCGGCACGAATGCCTGCCAGCAGCGAGGCGCGGACCTTGGCCTGAACCTGCGGGCTCTGCAACACGGCGGGGGAGCCGGTCACCTGAATACGCGGGCCCAGCGGACTGATGACGTCAACGTAGATCCCCGCCATGGCGCTGAGCAGCGTTTCTGATTGCAGATCGAAATGCTCCAGCTGACGGCGCAGGCCGGCGATGCGGTTGCCAAGGGTATCCATCGCCCCTTTGCTCCCGTCAAGCTTACGCTCAAGCACCATCAGGCTTAAGGTGTAGCGGGTCAACTCAGCATTGAGACCCTGGCGGCTGCCGCTGTTGAGTACGCCAAGCAGCGTTTCCAGCCCGAGGCGAAGATTGGCTTCACTACCACCGAACACCGCCAGCGTTGAATCCGGGTTGAGATCGATGATGCTGTTCAGCGACACGTGCAGGGCATCGCTGTCGCAATGGCCCTGGTGCGCCAGCTGCTGAACCAGACGGGCGGCCTGGCAGATGCCCGCCAGCGCCAACGTGATGTCATAATAATTCTTCGCCACACCTACTCCTTGTAAACCGTCGGGGAGGGTTTTGTCTCACCGGCGGTAAAAACTGTCTGTCAGGACTGCAGCGGCAGACGCTGCTCGATCACGCCGCCGCCGAGGCACACTTCGCCAAGATAGAAGACCGCCGACTGGCCCGGCGTCACCGCCGCAACCGGTTCGTCAAAAAGTACCTCGATGCGGTCGTCATCCAGAGCTTTCACGGTGCACGGAATATCGGTCTGGCGATAGCGGGTCTTCACCGTGCAGCGCAGAGTGCCTTTAACCGGCTCGCGATCGACCCAGTGCAGCTGTTGGGCAATCAGGCCCCTGGACATCAGACGCGGGTGGTCGTGGCCTTGAGCTACGACCAGAATATTGTTTTCGACGTCTTTATCAACAACGTACCACGGGTCCTCGCTGCCTTCTTTGGTGCCGCCGATGCCGAGGCCTTTACGCTGGCCAAGGGTATGGTACATCAAACCCTGATGCTCGCCGATTTCGTCGCCGTCAACGGTGACGATTTTGCCCGGCTGAGCAGGAAGGTAGCGGCCGAGGAACTCGCGGAATTTGCGTTCGCCGATAAAGCAGATCCCGGTAGAGTCTTTTTTCTTCGCGGTGATCAGATCCAGATCCTCGGCGATCTTGCGCACCTGCGGCTTTTCCAGCTCGCCAACCGGGAACAGGCTCTGGGCAATCTGCTCATGGCTAAGGGTGTACAGGAAGTAGCTCTGATCTTTGTTGCCGTCCAGGCCGCGCAGCAGCTGGCTTTTGCCGTTGACATCGGCACGGCGCACGTAGTGACCGGTCGCAATATAGTCGGCGCCCAGATCTTCTGCTGCGAACTCCAGGAAGGCTTTAAATTTGATTTCTTTGTTGCACAGAATGTCCGGGTTCGGCGTGCGTCCGGCTTTGTATTCAGCGAGGAACAGTTCAAATACGTTGTCCCAGTACTCTGCGGCAAAGTTAACGGTATGAAGCTCAATCCCGAGCTTATCGCAGACGGCTTGCGCGTCGGCGAGGTCGGCAGCGGCGGTGCAGTATTCCTCACCATCGTCTTCCTCCCAGTTCTTCATGAACAGGCCTTCTACCTTATAACCTTGCTGAAGCAGCAACCAGGCAGAAACAGAGGAGTCGACGCCGCCGGACATGCCGACGATCACTTTTTTTTGGCTTTCTGACATTGGAATATTCACCACATTGAACTTCAAGGCGGCATATTCTAGCACGCACGAGCGGCTCAGGCACCCCCCAGGAGCGGCCAGTTAAACGCACCAATTAATGACAGCGGGTAGCGCGGGTCCTGTTGATAGCTGCGGATGCTTTCAGCAACCAGCTGGGAGCGCAGATTTGGCGCAGTCAGGATCTCATGCGCACTCAGCCACAGGCAGCGGTCGATATCGCTGTCATGCGGCTGCGTGGCGCACGTATCGTTAAGTTCGATGGCGAACAGGAAGCGTAAAAACGGCGTATTGTCCGGCGCAATCCACTGGTGCATGCGGATAAAATGCTGCGGCGTGGCGCGAATGCCGGTCTCTTCCCACAGCTCTCGCTCGGCGGCCTGCACCAGCGTTTCATCTGCTTCGAGGTGTCCTGCCGGCTGATTCCACAGCGCTTTGCCGTTGATGGTTTCCTCAACGATCAGAAATTTGTCTTTCGCGTGTACGACGCAGGCGACGGTGACGTGCGGTTTAAACATACTTCCCGTTCCTTGTGTGATTAGCCGACCTGGCGCCACTCGCCGTTGGCCAGTCCGTCGAGAGTATAGCCGCCCATGGCGTAACGAATAAGCCGCAGTGTGGGGTAACCTACGTGTGCGGTCATGCGTCGCACCTGACGGTTGCGTCCTTCATACAGGGTGATTTTCAGCCAGCTGGTGGGTATGGATTTGCGTTCGCGGACCGGCGGGTTGCGGGGCCACAGCCAGGTCGGTTCAGCGACCCGCTCAATGCCAGCGGGCAGGGTAGGACCATCGTTGAGCGTGATGCCTGCGCGCAGCGCGGCCAGCGCATCTTCTGATGGCAGGCCTTCAACCTGAACGTAGTAAATTTTGCCGGTGCGTTTGCCGGGCTGAGTCAGCGTGGCCTGCAGCGCGCCATCGTTGGTCAGCACCAGCAACCCTTCGCTATCGCGGTCAAGACGACCCGCAGCGTAGACCCCGGAGACTGAAATAAAATCTTTCAGCGTGCTGCGTCCGGCTTCATCCGTAAACTGCGGCAACACATCGTAGGGTTTATTGAACAAGATCACGCGTTTTGGCGCGTGTTCTTTGCGTTGTCTGGCGACTTGTTGTGAGCTGAATCGCTCAACGCGATGTTTTCTAAATGAAGTTTTCTGCATGGTATTTTCAGATCCTGACAATTGCCGCATTATAGCCTAATTACGAATGCCTTTCATGGACGCAAACATTCAGGTAGTATTGACATGCTCATCACAATTTTTTAACAAAAATATTGCTCAAACTGATTCGCGCTACTAGAAAGCGGCACGGACGCGAATCTCCGGTTAGCGGGATGACCCGGTGGCGGAGTGGGCGGATAAAGCCAACGCTCGGTTAGTGTGAAAAGGAAGAGCAGAACCAGAAGCGCTCGAAGGAGAGGTTAATGGAAAGCAAAGTAGTAGTTCCGGCGGAAGGTCAAAAAATCACCCTGCAAGATGGCAAACTGAATGTCCCTAACAACCCGATCATCCCGTTTATCGAGGGTGATGGTATTGGTGTTGACGTGACTCCGGCGATGCTGAAAGTGGTGGATGCCGCCGTTGAGAAAGCCTATAAAGGCGAGCGTAAAATTTCCTGGATGGAAATTTACACCGGCGAAAAATCGACCCAGGTGTATGGCCAGGACGTCTGGCTGCCTGCCGAAACTCTTGATCTGATTCGTGACTATCGTGTTGCTATCAAAGGCCCTCTGACGACGCCAGTTGGCGGCGGTATTCGTTCTCTGAACGTTGCGCTGCGCCAGGAGCTGGACCTCTACGTCTGCCTGCGCCCGGTTCGTTACTACCAGGGTACTCCGAGCCCGGTTAAACACCCTGAGCTGACCGACATGGTTATCTTCCGTGAAAACTCCGAAGACATCTATGCGGGCATCGAGTGGAAAGCGGACTCTGCTGAAGCAGAAAAAGTGATCAAATTCCTGCGTGATGAGATGGGCGTGAAGAAAATTCGCTTCCCGGAACATTGCGGTATCGGCATCAAGCCGTGCTCTGAAGAAGGTACCAAACGCCTGGTTCGCGCGGCTATGGAATACGCTATCACCAACGATCGCGATTCGCTGACCCTGGTACACAAAGGCAACATCATGAAGTTCACCGAAGGCGCGTTTAAAGACTGGGGCTACCAGCTGATCCGCGAAGAGTTCGGCGGTGAACCGATCGACGGCGGCCCGTGGCAGAAGGTTAAAAACCCGAATACCGGTAAAGAGATCATTGTCAAAGACGTGATCGCCGATGCCTTCCTGCAGCAGATCCTGCTGCGTCCGGCGGAGTATGACGTCATTGCCTGTATGAACCTGAACGGCGACTACATCTCTGATGCTCTGGCAGCTCAGGTTGGCGGTATCGGTATCGCACCGGGCGCGAACATCGGTGACGAATGTGCGCTGTTCGAAGCGACCCACGGTACAGCACCGAAATATGCTGGGCAGGATAAGGTGAACCCGGGTTCTATCATTCTGTCCGCTGAGATGATGCTGCGCCACATGCAGTGGTTCGAAGCCGCAGACCTGATCGTTAAAGGCACCGAAGGCGCTATCGCCGCCAAGACCGTGACCTATGACTTTGAACGTCTGATGGAAGGCGCTAAGCTGCTGAAATGTAGCGAGTTTGGCGACGCGATCATCGCGAATATGTAATCAGTGATGGCTGATTAAAGATAAAAGGGAGCCTCATGGCTCCCTTTTTTACGATCATTCAAAATCTTTCCCCAAAACTGGCTTAAAATCATACTGCTTTTTGACCTACAACGAGCCAGTCTTTATCCCGGTCATATGTCGGAAGATCTCTAAAAGCGAATGGTTCGTTTTGCAGGGATATTTACAATTCCATACCTACCAAGTATGGAATCATAAAAAGGGTGATTTTTAAAAATTAATCATTCTGCCAGTGTAATAGGCTCTCATTTTATTGGTAAATTTTGATCGTAAAATACTGTGGTTTAGCGTTAAACTATGTAAAAAGGAAATTTTTTAGATGGTTACACAGTTTAGAACCATGAGGTTCTCGGCTTACTCTCGTGTCCATACGGCTATTTTTTTCTCAAATGGCCATGAGTACGAGCTGAACTTGCAGAGCATTTCAGAGTTCAATCTAGTTGATTCCTCAGTGATTTTCCCAGAAGGCTATATTTTTAGTCCTAATGGGTGCTGGGAAATCTCGTTTGATTTAGCGGAAAACCTGGCAAATGGAACCTATTTCGAGCGTCCAGAGTTAGGTGCAGTAAGCGCTGTAAGCGTCGTGAGGACAGTTGAAAGAGCTATTCTTGACCACTATAATGAATTCAAGACTGGAATGTACGTTTTTTTGCCGGATAATGACAAATTAGAAGCTGTGTACAAACGACTTATCGCAAGACACTTAGGACACGGCTTCACAATAGAAACTGGACTGGATCCTGACAGGAGGGGTTATGTCTTACGAACGCCAAAATGCTACTAAACGTTCTGCGTCAATGCAGGTTGCGTTGGATAGACGTGCAGCTCGTATGCTCCGTGCCCGGGAAGCCCGTCTAGAAGGCAAAATGGATGACGCAACGAAACAAGATGTTGACGCCAGTCTCGCCACACTTAAAGAAATGAGAAAACTGAGCGTTATTGAGCCAGCAACAGCCAAACTTTTTGGCGATCTCAAATTCCTTAACGCACATGCTGCAGCAAAATACACGGTAATAAAAAGCGGCGGTATCAAATATAACGCCGAAAGTGATATGAAAGTCGTTTTGGTCAATCTCGAACGTGGACTTGAAAAACCCTTCGATCCCAAAGAATTAAAAGTTGTCACACCATATATATCGAACCCCTGGCATGCTTACGAAAAGAAAGTTAAATAAAGCCCCAGATGGGGCTTTATCATTTATCGAAACCAAATTCATCCTTCTCTCTGAGCAAGGGGCTATCGCGGTCCTGTGCCATTTAGGAATGAGCATTTCTCAGGCACTTCATTATCCTTCTTTTGTGTAAATACAGTCATGCATCTCACCTTTTTAATTATTATAACTCGAACGTAAAGATGATCTGCTAAAGGAAAAGGTTATTATATTTTTACACCTATCTGCTTCAAATACTCATCCCCTACCAGCATGGGCCTATAAATCAGACCCGTAACATCATCAGCTTTCTTTGCGATAAATATTCCGGCATTTTCAGGCTGATTATTATTAATAGCAAACGTTGTACTAAGGGTCAAGTCTATGATTTCATAGCTTGGAAGTGTTAGCCAGGCGTGAATGTCCATTGTTGGAGAGTGGTGCCCATGAATTAGCTTATGTTGTATATCGTGCTCTGTAAATTCATATAAATTAGATTCTTCAGAAGAGGTGGTTTCGACCCAGCCCAAAGTTAAAAAAACTGGTAGGGAAATACATTTTTCAATATCATCACGAGCCATGAAATGAATAAATACGCATTCGTTGGCAAGTTGTCGAAACCCCAGCTCTGGTTTTATTACCTGAGTGAGAGCCTTCACTATTTTTCGCATATTTTTATCATTAAGTATCCTACGATTTTCCATTTCTATAAATGGTATCCCATCGCTCAAACCTAATCGTTCTGTTCTTGCGATAGCATCTGCCCATTCATCTTTATACATGCTGTGTGCTCCGTTATATTGAAAAGGCTCCCTTATGGAACCTTTTCAAGTTACAGCGTCATAGCTAATGTTGCAAGTTCATTGTATCCGCCAATCGGATCGCCCTCAATGAAGATTTGCGGAACCGTTCGAACCGGTTTCCCTACCAGCTTACTAAGCGCAGCTGCATCAATACCGGCTTCAACAAAGTTGGTAAACGCTTAAAGAAATCTTGTTTGACCATCTTCGTAATATGTGAATTCTCATATTGAGAGCAATCGGCAGTTTTCGAAGACCAAACGATGTGTTGTAAAACGTAGTAGGAGCGGATACTTACTCATCGTGATATGATAGCTTTAATGGTATATGAAGGGATCATAGATGATGACCTTAAAATATTATTTACGGTACTGCTTATGGGGATGGTGTGGATATGGCTATCTGCTCTATTTTATAGTGCGCGATATGAATAACGGGCACATTTTTCCTCCCTATGCTCCTTATATGTCATTTGTGGTTGCATATCTTGTTTTAAGCGCCTCCCTGTACCCATTCTCATATTATACTTCGGAGAAATTAGCCCTTAAGATAATGACCAAAGACTTTTGGGATCGTCACATTGGCGTGAACAGCGGTGTATTTGGCATGTTCGTTATTGTGTGGTTGTTCTGCATGCCGCTGTCTGTACCCTTATTTATTGTGTATTTATGTATACGCGAAAAAGCTAGAATAAGTACCTAAAAATATAAAAATCTCGTAATTGCATCACGCTACGTCTGATAATGGCATGGAACTGCTGGTAACTACGGGGTTGTTAATTTCTGGAAGGCTGCCGCGTATTTGGCGATGTCGCTCATTTTGACTGGATCACTGGCTGTTTTGTGTGCCCAAAACGGCCCCAAACAGAGCCGTATTGTATTACAGAGTGCTTGCGAAAGCAGCAAATTCTGTGTACCCGCCGGTTGGAACATCGTCCAAAAACACCTGGGGAATGGTTTCTACCAGCTTCCCAACCATGTCACTCAGCTTTTGTTTATCGATCCCTTCAGCGATAATGTCAACATACGGGTATTCGCCGTATCCATGGCCCTGCAGCTGCTTTGCCAGCTCAACGGCTCGATTACAGAAGGAACAATTATCTCGGCCATAAATTACAAAATTATTTTTTTCAATTGCTTAGCGTCGATGGGTTGGGGGGGCGGCCGATCTCTGAACTTGCTGGTTAGTAGTAGGCTATACCGAACGGCAGAGGTAAGAAGTCTTTCTCGGTTTCCATATCAATCATATTTTCCTTACAGATAGGCTTGAAGCGCCACTTTACACAGCTCAGATCGCACGCAATCTTCGGCCGTGAACTCAACGAGGACAACCTGACGGGACGGTTCGAACCGCTCCAGTGAGTCCTCAAGGCCGGATTTAACATTACCTGGCAGGTCACATTGGGTTACATCACCATTAACGATGACCGTTACGTTCTCTTCCATCCGGGTCAGGAACATCTTCATTTATGACACTGTCACGTTTTGGGCGTCATCGAGGATGACCACAGCATTTTCGAACGTGCGACCGCGCATGTATGCGAAGGGCGCGATCTCCACTTTGGCCACCTCTGGCTTTAAGCAGTATTCGAGAAATGAGCCATCTAGGCGCTTCTGTAGCACATCGTAGACGGGACGAAAGAACGGAGCGAACTTCTTCAAAAGGATAAAGCTAGTTATCTTTTTGGTGTGTTCAAACGACAATTCCCTATAGGAAAAGGTATGAAATTCTACTAAGGTGGGAGATATGTCAAATAACATTGTCTATAAAATAATCAGTGGCTCAGATTGGGAGTGGGCGGAAGATTATATATATCTATATGCAGAATATGTTGTAGCTTGCGAACCAGGCCGACAATGTCAAGTAGGTATGGGAGTATTTATTGACGGAGAACCAAGAGGAGAAAAAATACGTTTTTCTGGCGCGGAGACTTATTAAAGTGGTATTAGTCGGTGCTCTGTATTTCCGTGTTGACGATGGCAAAGGCCCATGCAACATGCCTTTACTCAAAAGGATAACCAACCGCTCTCATGGACATGGTGAAAATTGAAAAGGCCCAGAAAAATGGGCCTTTTCAATAACAACATCGCTTTCGCAATGGGACGGTTTTCAAGGCCTCTTGGGCGCCATGCTCCCTATCCTCCGTCCAGATGCTTATCTTATGGTTGCTTCAACGAGCTGCAATTCATCACAACGGTAAGGGCATTCAGGGAAAGAGAACCGTCGCGAACAGCCAAAGAGCGCGCCTTCCTTACTGTCGTCCAAATACCCTTACCGTTGTGGCGAGGTGGGCGGATTTGAACCACCGATCCGTTGATTAACAGTCAACCGCTCTACCACTGAGCTACACCATCTAAGGTGGACACCGTCAGCCTCTGTCGATTTACGGACTTGTGGGGCTGTATCGCCGATTCACCGGTGTCGTTCGCAGCAGTCCTATCAGCAATTGATAGGATTTCTGTCACTTGTGCTTTACGTGTTCACCAAACGCTTGCAAGCCACATGGCGGAGACGATCTGCGGGCTGGTGTAGTGAGCGTTTCGGGGGGACGCTATAGCTGCACCCATCTCGGCCGGTTGCAGAATGTCATTCAGCTCGGCGACTTCCTTCGCCCAGCCGCTGGTGGCCGTACCATCCGTGCGGGCAAACGCTTCCTGGATGCCGCTCCAGCCTACGTATTTGGCGAGCACGGCCTGTCCGTCGCCTGCCGGTTGCCGATCTCCAGCTCTTTCAGCAGTCGGATGGCGGCAATGTTATCGCGGTAATTGGCCTTTTTCCCGCCCTGCCTATGCTGGCGGGGTCGATGGTGAAGAGGTCGGCCGGTTTTTCCTGCGCGGTCAGTCCTGATATTGGGAGGGGCCCTCGTCCTCGTCGTAGAGCGGCATCGCCAGTACGTCCCTCAGCGCCGCACTGCAGAACGGCTCTCTGTCCTGCTTGTCCTTCAGGACCTGTTCTTCGGGCGGAAACAGGTATTTCTCGCGCGTCATCTCCCACGCCTCGTGTTAGTAGAAGCCCGCGTTCTCCAGCTAGTCCATCTCCTCGGACGTCCACATTGCTGCGTCCTGAAGGGCGTCCTCTAGCGTCCCGGCCTTCTTCATTTCTGCGAATTTAGTTGGCTGGAACTCTGCCCAATGTTCTCGGGCTTCATTAATCCAATTTTGCAGCATTACCATTTGATACTGTTTTCAGGGAGGAGATCACCGGTATGCAACCCCGCGCGGGGCTCTGTATTCTGCTGGATGACGGAGACAGCCGGATACTGTTTGATACCGGCCCGGATGAAACATTTATCCGCAACGCCCGGCTGATGAATGAACCTTTGTCGAATCTGAGCGCGGTGGTGCTATCGCACGGCCACTATGACCATATCGGCGGCGTCAACTGGCTCAATTCAGGTACCAGGATTATCTGTCATCCTGACGTTGTACGGGAAAGATATGCCTGTGTACGAGTCCCCGGTAAGGCAATACCGGTCAAAAAGCTTTCACGCCACCTTAATTTCACCGGCGAAAATGTGCTGTTCAGTAAAGGCCCGCACGCAGTGGGAAAACGCTTTACCTGGACAGGTGAAATTCCCGTCGAAAAGCCCGTTGCATATGGTATTACCGATGTCCGTACCGGAGCACTTGATTATGTGCCTGATGAAGGGGCCCTTATCTGGCGCTCCTCCCGTGGCCTGGTCATTATTACCGGATGCGGTCACCGTGGGCTGGAGAACACGATTCGCCATTGCCGGAATATTACGCCGGAAGAGAATGTTTATGCCGTTATCGGCGGACTGCACCTGCGTACCGCGTCGCCATTAAAACTGATCAATCTTATGAAGTTTCTCAGGGAAATAAAGCCTGAAAAAATCATGGGATGCCACTGCACGGGACGATGGGGCAGACTGTGGCTTAAGGATAAATATCGCCTTTCCTGCGGGGATACACTCTTTTTTGACGCATAGCACCTTTCTGTCTTGCCGGTCATCCCGGCACATCTGTCTACGGGAGGGAGCATCTGTGTATCAAATCAGCAGCCCTGCTAAACACGCGTAATGCGAAAACAGCTACTGCATACCTTGATCATTTGCGGCTCGCCGCGTCCGCATAATGCTCACCTCATGCTTGCGCAAGTGGCACCTCCCCAACACTGAAACTGACCGCCAGCCGAATATGTTGCATTTGGGCGGCGCGAGCGGATTTAAGAACCGTCTTCAGCACTCCGCGACGCTGTCGCGCGTTCTTTCCTGACAGCATGACCATACTGCCAGGTGGATACCAGACATATCAGTAAAACAGGTAACATCATCAGGCCCAGCAGTTTCCAGCCCAGCAATGCCAGCATCACCCCCGCCCCTGATGTGGCGATCGCGGAGAAAATAAAGCGGCTGGTTTCGGCCAGACCCTGCGCTTTTTTTCGCTCATGATCACGATAAGAGAGACTAAGCAGCGTAGAACCGCCCACAAACATAAAATTCCATCCGACCCCCACCAGAAGCAGACTTAAGCCGTAAGCCAGCATCGTTTCCCCGGTCAGGTTAACCATGATGGCTGACATGTTGAGAGCGATCCCGGCATATAACAGCACGGTGATCCCCACTTTTCGTATCAGGAGACCGGTAAACAGTGAAGGGACATACATTCCCAGCAGATGCAGCTGAATTACCAGGGCGCCATCATTCATTGAATGGTGGTGCGTAACGGAGAGAGGGGCCGCCGTCATGAGAAAAAGCATCACCAACGAGCCAACGACCAGGTGAAACCAGGCAGTACGATAATCCGGACGTTTCATTAGCTCCCGGCTGGTCGGTGACCGTACCGGGGGAGCCGCGGTGTCCGGAGCAGAGGGATATTTTTTTGATCGGCCGAAGAACAGCGCCAGATTAAGTGCCGACATAATACCCAGTGCCGCCACCACGAGATAAACACCGGCAAAGCGAGGTAGCCCGGGAACATCCCGTGCAATAATCGTCAACAGTGGCCCGAGGATTGCCGCCACAACACCGCCAATCATGACCAGAGAGATAGACTGCCCCTTCACTTCCGGCGGGGAGTGATCGGCGGCAACCAGGCGATAGTACTGGCTGAAAGCCTGATAGACCCCCACAAGAAAGCAGCCGGTGCAAAAAAGTAAAAAACTGCCCTTCAGCACAGCGAGAAAAGACAATAATCCGCCCGCTGTACCGCATACAGACCCCAGCATAAACGCGAGTTTTTCGTTTCCCCGCCCGATCATGCCGGCAGCAAACAGACTCGAGAACGCGCCGGCAACAGTGATGAGCGCAAATGGAACGGTGGCCAGTTCATCAGACGGGGCCAGCTGATAACCCACCAGGGTGGCAATGGTCAGGTCAACAGAGACAGCACAGGTAAAAAACAGATTACTGACCGCAAGGATAGCGGGTATACGGCCTGGTATGTATCGCATGATGCCCTCCTGGAGGGATGAACTTAACGGAAGTCAAGCGGCGGCTCCTGAGCCTAAGTCTCATGGAGTGGACCGGGAAGAGCAAAGAGAAGCGGTTGCAGGCGGGCGTCTTTCTCAACGCGAAGCTCCTTGTATACATTTTTAAGATTCCATTCGTCATTCGTTCACTCAGGACGCTATATGTATTGCCTCTCCATGACGTGAGTAATAAATAAAGCAAAAAAGGTGCCATAAAAAAAAGGGGGGGACCTGTTATTCATGGCGCTTCTGCACCGTCCGCAAGCAAAGTTATCATTCTCTGGTGCAATGAGCTTAATTACATAATGTTATTATTAATTATAAAATAGATAAATTGTTTACTGATGTCGGTTTTAAATTTAAAAAAGTCATTGAGAGCGTGTGGCGGCCATGCCATAAAGTTCAGCAGTAATAAAATGTATCCGAAGCCAACCGGTTTCGCGGTCATTTTCGTTGCCATGCGTTCCAGTCTCAGCCTACACGGTATGTCCAGTAAGGCCTTGAATGAGGATGGTAAAATACTGCGGGAGATCGTGTTGATCTCCACCGCATTTAAGCACGAAAAATGCCGGATGTTTACGAGCATCCTGAAAGCGGTTCTCAAATCGGCAGCGGCAGAACGCTGTGCCTGTAGCGCCATGACCTCATTGCTGGCGCGATCGCGACTGCGCGGGCCGCAAAGAAAAATTCAGAATATCCTCCTGCAATAACGGTCTGTCAGGCTTAAATGCAGTGATTTTTTCGGAGGTTGCAATAATCAATAACATAAAATATGAGAATGAAACCCGGGTCATTTATCATGCCTGGTCCAGAAAGAGACTTAATTGTCACTTCTTGTGCTTGAAATATCATCAAATGGTGCAAAATTTGAATGATATTAATTTTAATTAATTGATGTATAAAGCATTAATAAAATTTGATGACAAGAATAAAATGTTACTATAGAGTAAATTTTAGTATATTAATTGCCGTGTTTTATCATGAATACGGCTGAAAAAGAGGGTCTGGCGCCGGTGGGAAATTTACGCTGCCAGTGAGTGCCTGTCAGATAGCACCTTATTTGTCGACTCATCATATCGGGATAATTCCCGCTGATCTTACCGGGGGGCAGAGGCACCCCTGCACCTGACAGGATATCCCCTCATGCAACAGATCGCTTTTTATATTCTTATTGCCAGCCTGACCATCGCCAGCCCCGGTCCGGGCGTTTTATTCACCCTGACGAACACCCTGAACTATAACTTGCGTCATGCCATGGCCGGGATCATCGGTGTGGCCGCAGGAATGGGGGTGATATCGATCGTCGCGGCCAGCAGTGTCGGGGTGATCATTACCACTTCCCGGTTGGCCCTGCTGGCAGTGAAAATCATCGGAGCCGCTTACCTGATTTATCTCGGGAGCAAATTATTCCGTTCACTACCCCGTGCGATGAATAATAACGCGGCCATACCGGGAACCGATGTCGCGCCATCCGCCAGTCAAAGCTTTCGCCAGGGTCTGCTGATTTCTCTGCTGAATCCCAAACCCATCGTCTTCTTTATGGCGCTGTTCCCGCAGTTTATTAACCCGCAGCAGCCGTTTGTCCCCCAGTTTTCGATACTATCGGGTATTTTCTGTCTTTTGGTGATCGTCATCCACACGCTTTACGGGCTTTTCGCACACTCCGTAAAGATGAAGATGTCTTCCGGTAATCTCTTCAGTAAACTCAATAAAACCGGCGGAGTGCTGTTCATGTGTTTTGCTGCAGGCCTCATTATTTCCGCCCTGCAGCCTTACATTTGAACCTATGCTCCCTTATTCCCCCATGGAGTCGTTAAAATGGATATTTTTGTTTGCTATCGCTGATTACTCTGGGCACCAATCTTCTTGACCCCCTCAGATTGCATATCCCGACTTTGTGGGGGGAGTGGGCTGGACTCATCATGATAAACCGTGGTTACCGGGCGATAACGTTCCCGAACATAGCCCGCTGACCCTGGCCGTATGCCGTGACGCTGGAACTTATTAAACCGGGTACAGCGACGCAGAATGTGACGCCGGAAGAGCACCGGCTGATAACCAGGAAAGCGCAACTATCAAAAAGGGCATGAAGCTAAAACAGGTGTAGTGGCAATACCGGCTCAGGTATTTGCTATCATCCCCACATGGACACGTGAAGGTTGTCTATGAAGGCAAAACAGCAGCAATGAAAATCCTGTCAGAAGGGAAGCCCATAGTGGGTTGCGCCGGCTACGTAAGATACTTTTCCTGCGGGAAATTGACGGCGGGTCGCCAGGATGTTCTGAAATACAGGTGAAAAATGTTTCAAAAAAAACCGTTTCTCCTCTCCCTGCTTATCGCTCTCTATTCAGGGGGAGTTATCCTGACAACTTTTCTTCTCCTTGGCGGTATCTATTTCTTTCAAAAGAAAGAAATAGAAGATTCTCTCCTTGAGAGCAACCTGGCCTACGCGATGAAAATTGCTGATACGACAGACCGGTATCTGGCCATGGCCCAACGTGAATTAGCCTGGACAGCTTCTGAATTACATAGCACCGATGCATCCGTGGCCAGGTATGAGGTAGAGCGTCTGCGACTCCGGTCAGCCGTATTTAACTCTGTTGGGGTTGTTGACGCTAAGGCTGCGATTATTGCCACTTCACCTTACCTGCCCGCACTGACCGGCGTCAGAGTACATTCCGCAGCAAGCCAAAATGCTCTGGCTGTTCAAAAACCGCTGATTTCTGGTCCATTCACGTCGATTGCCGGAAATGACATGATAATGCTCTCGCATCCACTCCGTTCGCCGGATGGCCACTATCTGGGCTATCTCGGCGGAAGTATTTATCTGAAAAAACAGAGTATGCTCAGTGATATTATTAGCCTTCATTTTTATAAAGATAATGTATCTGTAACTATTGTCGATCGCGATGGCAAAGTTATATTCAATACTGCTCCCACGATGACCAGGTCGCCCGTCAATCTCACGCCACAATTGAAAACGTATATGAGCAACAACTTAAACGGTTCTTTTGCCGGACGAGATTATTTGGTTGGCTATGCGGGTCTTAAGAAATCTAACTGGAATATTATTGTGTCGACGCCGTCAGAGGTTGTCACCAGTATGTTGTTCAATACGGTGAAGAAAATTTCCGGACTGGTGCTGGCTATCCTGTTCTTTATTACGACAGGGGTGGCTTTTCTGTCGTCACGTATCGCAAAACCACTGGAGCAGCTTGCGCGGCTGGTTCAGACCAATGACAGTCTCACGTCGCCAGAGAAACTCTCTTCCATCAGGGCCTGGTACCAGGAAGCTTATTTACTCAGAGAGGCGATGGAAAAACGTTTTCGTTTAGTTTCTGCCCAATTTGCAGCGCTCAGTGATGAGGCGATGACAGATCCTTTGACGGGTTTGTATAACCGGCGTGGTTTCTATGAGCAATTAACTTATATCAAGAACCTGAAAAATCAGTGCGCGATTGCAGTAGATATCGATCATTTTAAAGCTATTAACGATCGGTTCGGACACAGTACGGGTGATGACGTGCTGGTTCATACGGCGGATTTACTCAGACTGACATGCCGAAAAGAGGATGTTATCAGCCGCTTTGGTGGAGAGGAGTTCGTTATCCTTTTGACGGAAACCACGCTCGCCGGGTCTGCTGCGATAGCCGAGCGGATCCGCCAGGTCATATCGGCTACCGAGTTCTCTGAGGCAGGGCACCTTACGGTCTCGATCGGTGTTGCGGGGCTAAAAGATTATGAGGGTGACTACGAGCGACTCCTCATGGCAGCTGATTCCGCGTTATATCAGGCTAAACGACAAGGACGAAATAGAGTCGTGGTCAGTGGGCATAGCCAATAGCCATGATGGTCAGAAGTGAATGCGCTCAAATTGTGAATGTTCGGTTTTGCTTTATGAACAGAGGCTTGCCGGCCCGGATTTTACCAAAAGTGGTTCTCAGACAATAAAATGTGCGATTTTCCCAACGGCACATTACCAGATTGCTATCTGGCAGACTGGACAAGGAAATCCAGATATCTACGTTCTCAATTTTCAGCCGCTTTGTCGGCTGAAAGGTTCGCAGGTAAGACTAATCTGCGGATTCTGCTATTGTAAAGAATTAAGATGTGGAACAACTACCGGTAGGAGATAACCGATACGGCGGATACGAGCAGCTGTTGCTGAACTGCTCGAGTAATTCTTGCCTGGTCATCAACCAGTGTATTATTTTGCCGCTTTGTTTTTTATATCTGTCGGAATTTTTTCCGGACTGACAACCAACCACACAGAAATACACACTATTAACGCACCGATAATAAACCCTTCATTAATGGTTTCACCCAGCGCCAGATAGCTCCACAGCACCGCAAATGGTGGGATCAGAAAGGTGACAGTCAGTGAGCGCAGTGGACCAATATCAGCGATCAGGCGGAAATACAAAATATAAGCAAAAGCAGTACAAACTATCCCGACGGCGAGAATGCTCGCCCATACATCTCCCTGCAGCCAGTGAACTGACGGCCCGGTTGTGGTACTCCAGATAAAAAAAGGCAGTAAAAATAAAGTCGCGCCGATCTGGCTGCCGAAGGCGACAGTCTTTGGATCCAGCCCACCTTTATTTGAGATCCAGCGACGGGTGAGAAAACCAGCTATACCATAGCATGCAGTAGCCACAAGGCATGCCACAACGCCAGCGATAGTTTCATTCGTAGAACGAGACTCTCCGACGCTGGTGATGACTATTATCCCGACCAACCCAAGTAACACACCACCCCATTTTCGTGTTGTCAGTTTTTCACTGAAGAAAGTAAATCCAAGCAATGCTCCCATTAATGGTGTAGTTGCGTTGAGAATAGCTGAATATCCGGCTGGCAACCATCTTGCAGCAAGACAATACATTAAGAAAGGCAAGCCAGAATTAATTACCCCTAAAATAATAGATGATTTGAACTTATCTTCAAAATTAAATGAAGATTTAAGGGTGAATAAAATAACTGCAAGCCCGCTAAAGCCAAAAAAAACACGTAAAAAAGCAGTGTTTATCGCACCAAATTCAGGTGCGGCAATTCGCATGAACAAAAAACTAGCTCCCCAAATGGCGGCAAGAAGTAATAATCGGATATAATCGGCCACACGCATTTTAACTCCTCTTTCTATTAAAATAAAAATGTCGTATATAATCTTGGTTAATAAAACTTAAACATAAAAAACTTTAAAGGCATGTCAGCAAACACACAAACAAGTTTTTCTTTTATAATTCAGTTTAACTAATGCATAGGTTCAGGCAGATTATGAAACTTCCTCCTTTACATGCACTTATGTGCTTTGAGTCGGCCGCCAGGCATTTAAGCATGAAAAAAGCGGCCGAAGAATTGTGCGTCACCGCTAGTGCGGTCAGCCAGCAGATTGCAAAACTGGAAGGCATGATACACATACGTCTTTTTATCCGGAGTCCACGAAGTCTTGAACTGACCGATGAAGCCCGGATCTATCTGCGTGCAATCCGCCCGGCGTTCAGTCAGATAGCAGAAGCGACGCAGCGGCTGATGAATGAAGGGAAGTCGAATAAAATTACCATCAGTTGCACCAGCGGTTTTGCGATCCTGTGGTTGCTGCCGCGACTACCAGAATTTGAAAAGGAGAACCCCGGTGTGGAGGTGCAAATCAGCACCACTAACCGGCGGGTTGATTTATTGTCAGAAGGGATCGACTTTGCAGTCAGACACGGCACCGGCTATTATCCCGGTCTGGAATCGGAATGTCTTCTGAACGACCGGCTGAGGCCCGTATGCAGCCCAAGTCTTGTCCCTCAGGAGCAACCACTCTCTTCGCCGTTTGATATCACCCGGTATACGCTGTTGCATGATGAACACCGGATGGACTGGGCTCTCTGGTTTAATGCAGTGGGTATTGCTGGTGCCGATACCGATAAAGGTCCCGTTTTTGTCGATTCGAATGGCGTACTGGAGGCGGCGCTAGCAGGGAAAGGTATAGCCCTTATCCGCGACGAGCTGATCCGGGAAGAACTGAAAAACGGGACGCTTATCAATCCGCTGCGGATGGCCATTGATTCACCGATAGCGTACTACCTGGTGTATCACGAATCGGCCACTTTACAGCGAATAAGCCGACGGTTTCGGGACTGGCTCTCGGCCACTGCAGCTGCTAACAAAAATGAATACCCCACTTGACCTGCCTTCAGAAAGAGAACACCGACAGGCGTTCTCTGTTTTAGTTTAGTAAACTAAACTATCGTTTAATTTATATCAGTTGTGCGATCCCGCCCTCTAATTAGATTTTCTCCTGAGTTTACTTTTTCTAACTCATTAGCCCAGATGATTATTTTCAGTCATCCTGAAGAAATACCATGGTAGATTTTCAAATATTTCGCGCGATGTGTCGGGGTAAGTTATTACACATATGTGAACTTGATAGTTCAGGTCTTCTGTCAGTTATTGCTGATTATGACCGGATCATATACTAGGCCAGGCTCCGCCAGTCTTAAAAACTGGCCGAGGGAAATAGGAACTTTGTTTGCAGATAAACGTTGGTGAGAAATCTGCATACGAAATGAATCCAGAATGATAATAACGGGCGCTGAAAACATTCAGGAGAACTCCTGCTCACTTATATCCAATGTCTATTTTCGCTCATAGCCGCTATGGTTCCCTCTACCTGTAAGGGCGGCGTCTTCCATAAACCAGGCCGCCTTCCGGCGATGCAGTCCTGGTATAGCCGCCAACATTCCCGCTATAATCGCAGAAATTTCTCAACGGGTTCAGAGACGAAATGACAAAACTCACCTTACAAGAGCAGCTGCTGAAAGCCGGGTTGGTGACCAGCAAAAAGGTCGCTAAAGTGCAAAGAACGGCCAAAAAATCACGGGTACAGGCGCGTGAAGCGCGAGAGGCGGTGGAAGAAAACAAAAAAGCGCAGCTCGAACGCGATAAGCTGCTGGGCGAACAGCAAAAGCAGGCCGCTTTAGCCAAAGAATATAAAGCTCAGGTCAAGCAGCTGATTGAAATGAACCGGATTGTTCCGGCAAAAGGCGACATTGGCTTTAACTTTACCGACAACAATCTCATTAAAAAAATTTTTGTCGATAAGCTGATTCAGGCTCAACTGATTAGCGGCCGTCTCGCGATCGCGCGTTTGGTGACAGACAGCAGCGGCGAGAGCGTATACGCGATTATTCCGGCTAACGTCGCGGATAAAATTGCGCAGCGCGATGCGGACAGCATTGTGTTACACAGCGCGCTCAGCCAGGAAGAGCAGGATGAAGACGATCCGTATGCTGATTTCAAAGTGCCTGATGATTTAATGTGGTAGCTGGCCTTGCCGTTCGTCATCTGTGCCTATGAATGGCCGCGTCGCTGAAAGGGATGAATGCATCGTCTCGCTGCGAAAAATGTCGCTCCCTATCAAAGGATGAATCAATGATTATGCTCCGCCCGATGGGCGAAGAAGAATACCCGGCATATCTGGAATACTTTATTGCGGATTACGCGCGTGAAATTGCCGCCAACTATCGGCTTAGCGCGGAGGATTCGCTGGCAAGAGCGAAGCGTGAAATCGCAGAGGATCTTCCTGAGGGGGTGAATACGCCCGGGCAGGTTTTGCTGTGTCTCTTTAACCAGGCAGACCACTGCGACGAGCACGTCGGTTACCTCTGGTATAAACCCGATACCGCCACGCAAACCGTGTTCATCTTTGATTTTTATATCTTCAACGCCTGCCAGGGGCAGGGGCTGGGCACGCAGGCGCTACGCGCTTTTGAGCGGGAGATGCGAGAGCAGGGGATTGAACAGATTCGACTTCGCGTGGCCGGAGATAACCAACGAGCCCGCCACGTCTACGCGTCTGCCGGCTTTTGGGTGACGGGAATCAATATGAGCAGGACGTTATCCGATTAATGCTCGTGGAGGCAGACAAAAGTCACGTATTCCGACGGGCCGCACGGCGGTGAAAGGGGAGATGAACGCGCGGGGCTTCAGGCTTTATGTTCGGTCCTGCTGCGCGCTGTTCGTTCCGGCCAGGGTTCTGGATAGCGATCCGAACGCCTGACCCGGACTTCTCTTTCAGCGCGCTGACTCCGCTGACGTTATTTCGCCAGCAGCTCCTTGCGGACGATCTCTGCGCCTGCACTTAACGCATTGAGCTTGCCTCTGGCGACCTGACGAGAGAGGGGCGCCATCCCGCAGTTGGTCGAAGGATAAAGCTTATCGGCATCGACAAACTCAAGCGCTTTACGTAGCGTACCGGCGACCTCTTCCGGGGTCTCAATAGCATTGGTTGCCACGTCAATCGCGCCCACCATCACCTTTTTGCCGCGAATCAGCTCAAGCAGGTCCATGGGGACACGCGAGTTATGACACTCCAGCGAGATGATATCGATATTCGATGTTTGCAGCCTTGGGAACGCCTCTTCATACTGGCGCCACTCTGACCCCAGCGTCTTTTTCCAGTCAGTATTGGCTTTGATACCATATCCATAGCAGATATGTACCGCCGTTTCACATTTTAGTCCTTCAATCGCTCTTTCTAACGCAGCGATCCCCCAGTCATTCACCTCATCAAAAAAGACATTAAATGCCGGCTCATCAAACTGGATAATATCGACACCCGCCGCCTCTAATTCTTTCGCTTCCTGATTGAGAATTTTGGCAAATTCCCAGGCCAGCTTTTCACGGCTTTTATAGTGGTTATCATAGAGGGTATCGATCATCGTCATCGGCCCTGGCAGGGCCCATTTAATAGGTTGTCGGGTCAGCTGACGTAAAAAACGGGCATCTTCAACGAAAACCGGCTTCTGACGCGCCACTTCACCCACGACCGTCGGCACGCTCGCCTCATAGCGATTGCGAATTTTCACCACTTCGCGTTTCTCAAAATCCACGCCGCTGAGATGCTCAATAAAGGTGGTGACAAAGTGTTGGCGCGTTTGCTCGCCATCGCTGACAATGTCAATTCCTGCGCGTAGCTGATCATACAGGGACAGGCTTAGCGCATCTTTTTTCCCTTCAATTAATTCCTGATCGTGTAATTTCCAGGGCGACCATAGTTTCTCAGGCTCTGCCAGCCAGGAAGGTTTAGGTAAGCTGCCAGCCGTCGAGGTGGGTAATAATTTTTTCATAATAGAAAGCCTTGTATGTTCGGTAAATTAAAGCGCGTAGCCAGCAGACCATTTCTCAAGAATATTCTGGTAAGGCTTGATGAAATGCTCTTCAGTAAATTTTCCCTGCTCGATCGCCAGCTGGCTGCGTTCTTCCCGATCATAAACAATTTTTGTTAATGAATGATCCTGGTGATTCAGGTTCGGTTGATAATATTGCCCTGCGGCGGCATTGGCATTGTAAATTTCAGGCCGGTAAATTTTCTGGAATGTCTCCATCGTACTGATGGTACTGATAAGCTCAAGATTAGTGTAATCACTAAGCAGATCCCCAGAAAAATAAAACGCTAACGGTGCAACGCTATTCTGCGGCATAAAATAGCGAACCTTTAATCCCATCCTGGAAAAATATTGTTCAGTCAACGACGAGCCATTTTGCTGATATTCGATACCCAATACCGGATGCTGATTTCCCGTCCGCTGATAGGTGTCTTTGCTCGATACGCTGAGGCAGATTACCGGCGGTTTGTTAAAGTTCTGCTGGTATACAGTAGAACTAACGAAGTGTTTAAAGATATTGCCATGTAACTCACCAAAATCATCCGGGATGCTAAATGCGGATTGCTGTTTGTTATGCTCTAACAACCGCACGCTAAAATCATAATCGCGTACGTAAGAAGAGAAATTATTCCCGGCGAGGCCGTCAATACGTTCGTGCGTTTTTTTATCGAGAATGTTTGTTTTTAAGATCTCAATGACCGGAAAGCTGCCGCTGCGGTGCTGGTCATTGAGTGTCATTTCAACTGAAATAATTTCAAGTTCGACAGAATAACGATCGCCTTGTGGGTTATCCCAGTACGCCAGCGCATTAAAACGATTGTCAATCATCGTCAGCGTGTTACGTAAGTTGTCCTCGCGGTTTTCCCCTCTGGCCAAATTCGCGAAATTGGTTGTAATTCGCGTATTTTCAGCGGGGTTATAATGCGCGTCAAAACAACTACGCTTAATCGTAAAAGTAAAATCTTTATTCATCGCGATGGTGCACCCTAAGTCTGATATGAAAACTGAATGTATTCCCTGAATCCCAGCATATCCTTTCTTTTTATCTGGTTATGTCATTCAGTAATCATCATATTGTCTCTGATTAATAGAACATATTTTATGCCAGAGTCCCTGGATGAGTGAAAGCGACATAATTTCATTACAACATGAGTCATCTTCATGGTCGAAGAGCAGCCTCACTGCGCCAAGGCTGGCGGAGAGTCCTGCGTCGAACGTTGTACTTATTCGCGCAGGCGGCTCTTGCGCGCGAGATCTTCCCGTGTAGGCCCCTGAAAATAGAGGGTGCTGATATGACAGCTGCGGGGCTGAGTGAGGACAAAGCGAATGGTTTCCCAGACCGATCGCCCGTTCAGCAGGCGTTCGCCCATTTTGACGCTATCGTCGACATGTTCGTCTAAACCGCTCAGTTCAAAATCCGGCGGATACAGCCCGGTGACGCGGATGTTTTCAGCCGCCAGCTGGTGCGAGAGCGTCTGGGTAAACCCGCTCAGACCATGCTTGCTGGCGAAGAAAGCAGGATGCGCGATTGAATCGGTAAAGTGCGGGATACCGCAGGCGGAGATCATGGATACAATATCCGCCTGCTCCGAGCGTCTTAATGCCGGTAATAACGCCTGAACTAACAACACCGAGCTTGTTAACCCGGAATGAAGGGTATCGACGATCTCCGGGGGCGAGCGATCGTCTAAATTGCCGGACAACCATTGCGCCGCATTAAGAATAAGAATATCCACCGGCGTCTCAGACTGTAATAGCTGCGCCGAAAACTGCGCAATGGATGCCGGTTGCGCTAAATCACACAGGTATCCTTGCGCCGTCCCGCCCTCCGCCGCGATCAGAGCGCTGGTTTCCTGGATATCCGCCGGGCGCCGGGCGCAGTAATCGACGCTGACCCCTTCGCGGGCCAGCCAGACGGCCAGCGCCTGCCCAAATCCGCTTCCTCCGCCCGTAATAACGGCTCTTTTACCTCTCAACATCAACTGACTCCTTGTGAGTGACAAGCATGAACACGGAAGTGATTGTGCACAGGAGGCGGGAGGGGCATCTTTCCATTTGTGCCATTCGGCCAATCATGGCATCAATGAACACATCCCCACGCTGTGTTAACCGGAGGTCGGCCCCAATGGACGCCGCACAGGGCTTGCATTATGGCCGCCATATTGCAATGCAGTCGCAGAACCGGCGGCAAGAGCAGGCGTATGGAGAGCGGTTTGAAGGGCCGCCAGGCTGCGGCAGAAAGCGGCAGAATGTCGGCCCAGGGGCGGTCAGAAGGCAATCAGACTTTAAGCAGTTTCACCGTGGCATCAATGTCAATCTCATCTTCTGAGAAGATCAATGTCGTTCCCTGAAAAGTGGTGATCGCCAGTTTTTTCAGCGAACGCATGTCACCGGGCTTAACGTCGGATTTCGGCTTGATGCTGCTCATCAGGATCCCCACGGACAGCACCGCATTTTCTTTATCAATGCGGGTATCGGCAGGCACTTCTTCGCTGTAGACCAGGTAGGATTTGATCGACGTGAGCTTCAGGCGCTCGCCGGCGATATAGATGTATTTGCTTTCCGGCACCACTTTCACCGCATAAGCTGACAAACCCTTGTTATTGGTGGTGGGTTCGAAGGTCACCGCCGCATCTTTCTTAATCAGATCAGGATTGGCGACCTTAATCACATGAAAATAGCGGTTATCGCCGTTTTCATCTTTGATAAATCCAAAACCTTTATCTTTAAACCAGGTTGTGATTGTTCCGTTCATCGCCGTTACCACCTACTTAATCGTGTATTAACTCAATTTTTGCAGCGCGCAGTGTAATGCACAACGCCTGCGCAGACCACGCCTTTGCTTTCAGTCTGGACGATAAATTTTGGCTATGCGAGGGGGAATAGCGTGCGTCAGAATAACAACACGCCCGTTTATCCTGGCCAGAGAGCCCTGCTGAGGCTACTCATTGCCCCACTGATTAAGGAACATCGCGATCTCATCGATACGATCCGCGGGGAGACCGGCTTCGCGCGCCATGTCTGCCTGGGCCTCTTCGCTGATCTCCTCGTTGTTCATGAGACGAGTGAGCAGCAGTTGAAAATAGTGCGCCAGAGGTTCGCGTTCTGATTCACTGACCGGCTTTGCGCATTCCGTCGCGTACTCATCGGCGATGTCATAATACTTTAGCGGTATTTCATTATTCATTAAGTAGGCCCTTAGGTTAATGCCGGTATCATTTGCCGAAGATCATATCATCCTTATTTCATTTTATCTGCCATCCGCGTTGTGGAGATCAGAACGCGGACAACGTCCTGAGTGCAGCGGTCTGATTTTCTGTCCTGCCGGGTGCTCTGACCGTCACGGAGTGCGCGTCAGGGAAAGCCGGGCCGGGCATCGCTTTCTTTTTATTCCCGACGGATGGTAATGTTGCCCGATAACGGGTAACCCGATGCTGCTAATGAAAATATTGCTCGTAAGACATGGTGAAACTGAATGGAATGGCGTTAACCGCCTGCAGGGGCACCTTGATAGCCCGGTAACCGCGCGCGGGCATAGACAAATTGCGGCGCTGATCCGCGCGCTTGACGGTGAGAAGATCGATCGGGTGGTCTCTTCTCCCGCAGGTCGCGCCGTCGCGGCGGCCACGCCGATCGCGGCCCATTTTGCCTGTCCTATCCGTTTTGACGCGCGGCTCATTGAACGGGGCTTCGGGCCATTAGAGGGAACGGTCTACTCGCAGCTCAACGACGAGCAGCGGAGGTTGTTCGATGCGATCTACTCCGGCGATCCGCACGTGACGCCACCGCACGGCGAGTCGCTGGCCGCTGCCGTCGCCAGAACAACAGCGGCGCTGCTTGAAGCCGGTGAGGCGGGGGACCGGTGCGTGTGCGTGGTTTCTCATGGCCAGGTCATGCAGGCGGTTATCTCTACGCTTGACGGCCATGGTGCGGAGAACTTTCCCCGCTATGCGCATCTGAATGGCAGCTACTCGGTTCTGGAGCGCGCGGAAGGTCGGTTATCGCTGGTGAAATGGGGGATAGCCACCCATTTGCTGTTGCGGGGATAAGCAGACAGCTTATCCCCGTATGGCGTTTAGTCGGATTTCAGCATGCCGAAACTGACTATCCGGGAGCGCCCCTGCTCTTTGGCCCGGTAAAGTGCGGCATCCGCGGCTCGCAGCAGACTGTCGCTCTGGGTATGCTGCGGGAAGCTGGCAATGCCGATTGAGACATCCACCTGGCCAATCTCGGTGAGACCATCGCGCAGGGTCAGGCTGCGGACACTGTCGTAAATCTCCTCTGCGCAGGCCCGGGCCGTCTCTTCATTGGCGCCGGCAAGTAGCACCAGAAACTCCTCGCCGCCGTAGCGAAAAGCCATGCCTTTGTCGCGTACCGCGCGTTGGACAATGACCGCCACGCTCTTGATCACCAGATCGCCGGCTTCATGACCATACCGATCGTTAATCGTTTTGAAGTGATCGATATCGATCATCAGGCAGCTCAGCGGAGCATGGTTTTGCACCGCGAGATTGATTTGCGTATGCAGGGCATCATCCAGATGATGACGGTTACGCAGCCCGGTCAGCGAATCAAACAGCGCTTTCTCCAGCAGCGCGCTGCGCAGACGCTGGTTTGCCAGCGCCAGACCCAGCGCTTCGGCCATCAGCTCCAGATAGGCGCGAGAAGGGGCGGTGGCGGGAGTGACATTCCTGAAGGAGAGCAGGCCGATCGCTTCTCCTTGCGCAACCAGCGGCACGCAAAGCGATTGATGAATGCAGGCGTCGGGCAGGTGGGTGCAGGCGATGTCAGGCTCACCATTGACCGGCGGATGGCTTAATCCACGGCGCACGGCCCAGCAGTTGTCAGGATAAAAGACCTCGGGTTCATCCGGCGGCGAGAGCCATTGAGCCACACAGCGCAACTGCCAGGGATTGGTTTCGAGAACATACAGGCGCCCGGGAATTGCGGGGGCGATATTCGGAGCGAAGAGCTCGGCGACCTTGATAACATCGTCAAAAGATTCGCAGCCTTGCAGACGCTGCGTCATGCGCGCCAGCAGTTCCCGAATCGCCCAGTCGGCATCCCGCTCTTGCTCAAGACGCTGACGCGCCAGGCCATTTTCGCGGAAAATACGGATCGCCTGGGCCATATCGCCAATCTCATCGATCTGCGTGAACTGGGGGGCTTCGACGGCATAATCCTGTGAGGCAAGACGTTGTACCACATCACTTAAACGAACAACCGGGTACAATACCCGCCGTTGCAGGATAAATCCGAGGACAAACAGGAACATCAGCGCCGTCAGCGCGACCATTATTTCTGATAACGTACGCCAGGTGTGCGATTTTTCCGTGGCTTGCGCAATGGCGCTGGCGGCCCGGCCTTCCAGCATAAGGCGGAAGTGATCGATCTGGGTCTGTACCCGTTCCAGCTCCTGTTCATAAGGCTTGCCGTAGAGCAGGGTGAGCGCCTCGCTGTCTGCTCCACGTTCAATACTGGCAAGCGCGGCCTGCTGTTCATCCTGCAGCTCATCCGCTATCTGCAGCCCCTCGCGCAGCAACATCAGCTCCTGCGGCGTCGCTCCCCGATCTTTCAGCTTTTCCAGCCGGTGCTCTATTGTCGTCAGCGAACGGGCCTGCTGGCGGTATTCCTGTAACACATCCGGGTTTTTGTTAATGACGTAAGCGCGAGCGAGGTCGGATAATTCCCAGCTCTCGGTTTCAACCGTTTCGGTTAGCTGGTCGAAGATCTGCCGCTGTTGTACGACCTGGCGTTCGGCGGTCTCCGCGTTGGACGCCATCAGCATGGCAATACCGGAAGTGATGGTCAGGCAAACGGTGATCCCGTAGGCCCAGTTGGTCATGGTGGAGATTCTCACCCGAATTTTCCTTGCATGCAGATGAACAAATGACGTTACGTCTAATTATAGAACCCGCTTCTGCCCATTTGCGGGCAGAGGGTTAGTCGCGTTTTTTCCGAATAATCGTGCTATGTAGCGTGTCGGCATGCTGGCATAACGTACAAAAAACATCTTTATCCAGGGCGCCATTTATAACATCGTTCTCTATCAGCTGTAATGCATCCTGATAACGCATGGCAACGCGATAGGGACGATCTTCGGTCAGGGCGGTAAAAATATCGGCAATGGCGATGATACGGTCAGGGAGTTGCAGATAATCCTGATTCAGATGCAGCGGATAGCCGCTGCCATCGAGTTTTTCATGGTGGTTGGCCGCCCAGTTAATGATTTCACCGAGTTCACTAAAGGCGCTGAGAATTTCACCGGTCATATAGCTATGCTCTCGCACCTGACGCAGTTCATCAGGCGTGAGTTCGCTTTGCTTTTCCAGGATATCCAACGGGATATTAATTTTACCAATATCGTGCAAATAGCCGGCAATCTCGATTTTTTTACACTCCTCTTCCGGCAGATGCATATAGGTTGCCAGCAGGCAGGATATTTCGCCGACCATAATACTGTGACTGGCGGTGAAGCTGCTGTAGGTATCGACAATTTTGGCAATTAACAAACAAATATCTTTCAGCCCGTCGATATCGATGTACAGCTCGTTAATCGGGCCGATGATCTCCAGCATCCTTTGGATATGTCCGGGATGAAGATGCAGCCAGAAATGCTCTTTTTGCGCGAGCTGGCAGACGGTGTCACAGAGCATCGGATCAATCTCATGATGCGATGTGCGAAAGGTGTCGATGATAATGTCGGGGTGATGATCTGTGGTGATATTTCCGCTGGAGAGCAGACGTTCAAAAGCATCGGCAAAAAAAACGATATGCTCTTCGAGGTTACCTTTATACGCCGGGTTAAAGTGGTGATGGCGAATAACAGGCAAAACAGGCGCGAAGGTGGGTAAGCCGCCGAGCATCTCGGCGCCCCGATGCTGGTGGGGGTCTTCGATATTATCAATGTCATTCAGCGAAGTGACGATTCGCTTATCCCCGAGCACGCCAATATCGTGAAGCAGTGCGGCGCAAAATATGGTCTGCTGCTGCGACCGCGGCAGTTCCAGAGCTAACGCGAGCTCGAGAGCAATTAGCGCCGTGCGTTGCATATGCAACTGAAGTTCCGGGTTGATTATCTGTATAACGCGCGTGGTTAGCATCAATGCTGATTTTAAGGCGAGACGCATCGTTTTTCTCCATCCGCGTGATTGGGATAATATCGGCTCATTCCGGTGGTCTGTATCCAGATAACGCCAGCAGAGGGTAGAGACGCCAGTACGTGGCGAAATGATCGGCGAGTAAATCCCGAAATAATTTCATTTATAGCAATACTCAAGCCCGAAATGCATGGCGACAAAGACGCATAAAAGCGTGAAAAAGTTTTTAACAGACGTCAGTTAATCATTTTGCTCATAAAAAGAAAATACATTGTCGTGAGCCACTTGCGTTATCTCGCTGCCGGGATGATACATATCTGATTCGATCGTCGGCAAAACGAATTTTAGAACAAGATGCGTGATGGGGTGATGAACGCTTGCCGGCCGCCGCTGACGGAGACGCAGTTTCCTCGCGAGTTGTCGGGGGCGAGACGCCTTTACAGCGCCAAACGTCGGCATCAAGGCTGAAAGGCGTGCTAAAACGTCACCGTCACCGCCCTATGGCGGGACGGTGACGGAATACCCGCACAACCTTTTGCTCACCCCCAGGTCGTCATCAGAATGTCATGGCACCTTGCAGATACAAGGTCCGCGGCTGGCCGACATAGATGCCTTTGTTGTTATCGTCGTATGAGCGGGTGTAGTACTCATGGTCGAAAATGTTTTTCACGCCGAATGCCAGGTTGAGATTGGCCATTTGCGGGCCAAAATCATAGGCGACGCGGGCGCCCCACAGCATGTAGCCCGGAATGCGGCCGTTGCTGCCGTCAGCGCTCTCCGCCACGGTGTTGGCATTGTCTGCAAACTGACTGGACTGAAAATCGCTATTGAGGTTGAACGTCCAGTTACCCGGTTTGTAGTCCACGCCAAGCGTACCTTTATGTCTGGGTGAGAAAGGCACCTGGTTACCGTAGGTATCGCCTTTCTCACGAATGACGGCGTTGACATAGGCATAGCTGGCATAGACCGACAGATTTTCCAGCTGCGGATTGAGATCGCCAAGGTCGTAACGCGTCTGCGTCTCCAGTCCGCTGTGGCGCGTTTTACCGCGAGCGGTGACGGTATCGTTGGTCTGGTTGGAGTCGTACTGATTATTGAAGTTAATCAGGAAGAGTCCCATTTCCGCGCTCAGCGCGCCGTTGTCGTAGCGAGTACCGACTTCCCAGGTACGGGCTTTTTCCGGTTCCACATTGCCGCTTTGCACAGCCTTGCCAATTTGGCTGTACTGTACGGTACCGAACGATCCTTCTGTGTTGGCATAAAGATTCCAGCTGTCGGTGAGATGATAAAGTACGTTAAGCGCCGGCAGCGGGGCGTTATAGCTGACCTGCTGACGGGTGCCTTTCAGACTGTCATCCTGGTAAGACTCAATATGTTCGAAACGCATGCCCGGCGTGACCGTCCAGTTGCCGATATCAATACGATCGTCGATATACCAGGCGTGAGCCTCGGTGCCAGAGCGGGTATCGCGGTCGTACGGACTGGCGGTGTCGGGCAACTTGCCGCTGATGGTGGGGGTGTAGTAGCGCATCTCGTGCGTGGATTCATTCACGTAGCGATAGCCGACGCCGACTTCATGAGCGGAAGCGCCAAGCATAAAGCTCTGGCTGTAGCGCGGTTCGATACCACGCACCCAGTATTCACGCGGGGAAAGCGTGGTGCGCTTCCCTTGCTCCAGATAACCGCTGCGCAGCGTATGGGTATAGAAGCCCTGAATGTTGAACTTGTGCTGTGCATCCGGCTGGAACTGATAGCCGAGGCTGGCAAGCTGACGTCGTCCCCAGAAGCGATCTTTTAAGCGGGTGGACTGCCAGCGATCGGCAGTATAATCGGCGCGGGACAGGCCGCCGGGCATATCGGCTTCACCATCGTAGTATTGCAGCAAGCTGTTGAACGTGTGCACCGCGTTTGGCGCATATTTGCCTTTCAGCATCACGTCATCGATGCGCGTGGCGCTATGTTCACGCCAGTCGCTGCCGCGGGTACCGGAATAGAGCAGGGCAGCCCCCAGTCCGTTATCGGCGGTCCCCCCCAGCATCAGGTTGTGGGTCTCTTTGGGATTGTTCTGCGAGGAGGTCGGGCTGAGCTGACCTTCCACGCCGCCCGCTATGCCAAAATCCTGCGGGATGGCCCGGGTGACAAAGTTCACTACGCCGCCCACGTTTTGCGGTCCGTAGCGCACGGCGCCTGCGCCGCGAACCACATCTACAGCATCCATGTTGCCCAGCGATACCGGCGCCAGCGATAGCTGAGGTTGACCGTAGGGGGCGAAAGGTACCGGAATACCGTCCATCAGTACCGTAGAACGGCTGGCGAGGCGTGGGTTCAGCCCCCGGATGCCAAAGTTCATCGCCAGATCGTGGCTGCCGGTACCGGTATTTTCCGGAGCATTGACGCCGGGAATGCGATTCAGGACTTCGCGCATGGTGGTGGCGCCGGTTTTGGCAAAATCATCGCGGCGGATAACATCGCGGGCGCCAGCATGTTCAAAAACATCGTTTTCCCGGGCGTCGCCAAGCCAGTCGCCGACCACCGTCAGCGTGGATTCCGTATTCGCAGGCGCCGGCTCCAGCGTCCAGGCCTGATTGCCCAGAGACTTCAGCTGCAGCCCGCTACCGTCGAGCAGCGTTTGCAGACCGTCTTCCACCTCATAGCTGCCGTGCAGGCCATCGCTGTGTTTTCCGCGAGTCAGGCCGGCGTCCGCCGAGAGCGTAATACCGCTGCGGGCGGCATATTGGTTCAGGGCGCTGTCTAAATCCCCGGCGGCAATGTCAAACTGCGTTGCCGCCAATGTGGGGGCCGCGACCAGCCCCGCGAGAGGCAGCAGGCTTAAACGGATTGCCATCACCAGAGGCATCGGTTTGCGTAATACGCGTAAAGGCGTCATGTGTTCTCCACAATCGTTTTTGGTTGTCATCACCTGTTAAGTCGAACGAGCAGGTGAAAAGGGACAATGGAGAAGGCTAATTTTTTGTTTTTTTCTCAGGCCGCGACGACAGTGACCCAGTAGCGGGTGGCAAACTGCAGTTTTACCGGTAGGGTCTGCGCGATGATGCGCAAAATCGCATCAGTGTCGCCCAGTGGAAAGGTGCCGCTCAGACGTAAACCGGCGACGGCGGGATCGCAGCGCAAGATCCCCGGGCGATAGCGGGAGAGTGTGGCGAGCACCTCATGCAGGGGACGATCGCGGAAACTGAGGACGCCCTGTGTCCAGCTTACGTCGCTGCCATTCAGCGGCTGAAGGTGGGAGAAGGTGTCGTGGGTAAACCACAGACTCTCGCCGGCGTGGACAATCTTGCGCTGTCCGCCTGACAGCACCGCCTCGACAGCGTGCTGTTGCACCGTCAGGCGCGTGTCACGGGGAAACTGGCGGAGGGTAAATTCGGTGCCCAGCGCGGTAAGTAAACCATCTCGGGTCTGGACGCGAAACGGTCGCTGTCGGCGGTCACGGGCGGTAGTAACGGCAATTTCGCCGTAGCGCAGGCGAACCAGGCGCAGGCGATCATCAAAGCGCACATCGGCGGCGCTGTCGGTATTGAGCGTCAGCAGAGTGCCGTCGTTGAGGGTTTGCCGCAGCGGCAGGCCTTTTGCCGTGCGGTAATCGGCGCGCAATCCTTCCGCCAGTTCACTGGTCCACATTTGCCAGCCGCCGCCGGCGGCGACCAGCAGCATCAGCCCTTTCAGTACCTGGCGACGCGTCAGGCGACTGTCGTTGAGCGTCCGGCTGGCAAGGGGGCCGGGAAGTTGTCCCATCTGCTGGCGCAGGTTTTCGACCTGCTGCCACGCCCACTGGTGATCGCGGTTTTGTTCATACCACTGTTGCCAGCGGGCTTCTTGCTGTGGGTTGACGCGACCATCGCTTAATACCGCGTACCAGCGCGATGCGGAACGCAGGGCCAGGCGACGGGATTCGGTTAATGCGGAACTCACAGGCCATTCTCCAGGCGAAAAAGCAGGCAGTGCTCAGTTGCCCTGGCGACATATTTTTTCACTGAGCTGACCGAGACCATCAGGCGTTCGGCAATCTCGGCATACGTCAGCCCCTCCAGTTGCGAAAATAAAAAGGCCGCGCGGGCTTTGCGGCTCAGGCCATCCAGCATGGCATCGACCTGCTGCAGCGTCTCCAGCTGGATGTGCTGTAGTTCCGGCGAAGGGACCATGGCCTGCGGAAGCTGGGCAAGCATCTCCAGCCACGCGCGTTCCAGCGCGTTACGGCGAAACAGATCGATCATCACCCGTCGGGCGATGGTGCACAGGAAGGACTTAGGATCGCGGATAGCGGGCAGAGATTCGCTGCCCATGACGCGCAGAAAGGTATCCTGAGTGACATCATCGGCGTCAAAGGCGGATTGCAGCTTGCCGGTTAACCAGGTTGTCAGCCAGCCGTGATGGGCCTGATACAGCGAGGCGAGCGTGAACGGTGTGGCGGCGGAAAGCTGAGACATGAGCAGGTTCAGAACAGGTTATCAATAGTGATATGTTAATATGAGAATGGTTATCATTACAATTAAAAGGCGGCGCAAAAATGGGCCGCGCGAACAATAATTTCAATAAGTGACTGTTGCGATTGAGAAATATTGTTGATTTCACGGTATCCGCTCTCAGGCCTGCGTTACGGGCGGCTGATCGGCGAAGATTGGGGGATAAAAAATGATAATTGTTCGTTACAAACGAATGATGTGCGATTTATTTTCTGAAGGCGCCAGATATTGCGCGGAATTATAAAATAAGGTGATTCTTATTTGATATATAGAAAAGGAATGAAAAGATACGTTGCATGCTATTTCATAGGTTATGACTCTGATATATGGAGAAGCGTTATATTGATTGCCGCGATTCTTTAGCAACGTTTATACTTTTTACCTCCGCGCCGCCGCGCGCAGGATGAGAGGGCGGTAGGATGTCGCCGGCCAGTGACAGCAGGGGTTGCGAAGCAATATGATACTGAAAAGTACAAATTGATTTAATAATGTGCAATCAGCGAATCGAAATAGTTAGCGAGAAAAGGGTTGCCATAGTAAATATTTGTAATGAGATCTTCTTTTTTATTTTACATTCTGTTACAACTGTGAGGGTATTATGCTTTTTTCACCGCGGGGATGTTTTTTACTTGCCGGAGTGAATTTAGCCGGATTACTATTGTCATAGTTGCTATACGTACCGCCTAACGACTGATGAATGGACTTCGTTTTTTCCTTAAGCGCTACTCATTTATAGACGTTTACAGGAAAAATCATGCCTTGCGCTTTTAATAAAAGTCTTCTGCACCCTCGCAACTGGGGGACCTGGTTTGGCCTGGCCATTCTCTGGTTAATCGTGCAATTGCCTTATCCTCTGTTACATATCATCGGCACCAGCGCAGGAAAGGCGTCGCGCCGCTTCCTTAAGCGCCGCGAACATATTGCCCGCCGCAATCTTGAACTCTGTTTTCCGGACATGTCGCCGCAAGCGCGGGATAAGATGATTGAGCAGAATTTTATGTCGCTGGGGATGGGGCTTATCGAAACCGGTATGGCCTGGTTCTGGAGCGACGAGCGGGTTAAAAAATGGTTCGACGTTGAAGGCTTTGAGAATCTGAGCAAAGCATTAAGCGCCGGGCAGGGCGTTATGGTCGTTGGCGTGCACTTCATGTCGCTGGAACTCGGTGGCCGTACCATGGGCCTGTGCCGGCCAATGATGGCGACCTATCGCCCGCACAACAGCCCGCTGATGGAGTGGGTGCAAACCCGCGGACGCCTGCGTTCGAATAAAGCGATGATCGATCGCCGTAATTTATCTGGTCTGGTGCACGCGCTGAAAGCCGGCGAAGCGGTATGGTTCGCCCCGGATCAGGATTATGGCCCGAAAGGCAGCGTGTTTGCGCCGTTCTTCTCCGTCCCTCAGGCGGCGACGACAAACGGTACCTACGTCCTGTCGCGTCTCTCCGGTGCGAAGATGCTGAGCATCAGTATGGTGCGCAAGATGGACCGGAAAGGTTACACCTTGTACATCAGCGATGTGCTGAATGACTATCCTGGTGAAGATAAACAGGATGCGGCCAGCTACATCAACCGGGTGATTGAAAAAGAGATTCTGCGCGCGCCGGAGCAATATCTGTGGGTACATCGGCGTTTCAAAACCCGCCCGCTGGGCGAGGGCTCACTCTACTAAGCCAACAAGCACCGTAAGCGCTTTCAAAATCGCGGCAGTTGCGTTAACGTGAGCGCGATCATGTTTTTTGTTGAAAGCGAAGGAGTGCAGCGTGTTCGCTGAGTTTGGTGTGTTGAATTATCTGACCTATCTGGTCGGGGCTATTTTTATCATCCTGGTGCCCGGCCCTAATACCTTTTTTGTTCTGAAAACCGGTATTGCGCACGGCGTTAAAAAGGGCTATCTGGCGGCGGCTGGCGTGTTTATCGGCGACGCTGTGCTGATGCTGTTGGCGTTTGCCGGCGTCGCGACCCTGATTAAGACCACGCCGGTGCTGTTTAATATCGTTCGCTATCTGGGGGCGATTTACCTGCTGTGGCTGGGGGGCAAAATGCTCTATTCCGTTTTGACCCAGCGGGAAGGGCACGCGGACGCCGGAGCTGAACCGGGAAGCGCGATTCTGAAACGCTCGCTGACGCTTAGCCTGACGAATCCCAAAGCCATTCTTTTCTATGTCTCTTTTTTCGTGCAGTTCATCGACGTTAGCGCGAAAACGCCCGGGCTGGCGTTCTTTATCCTCGCGCTGACGCTGGAAGTGATTAGCTTTATGTACATGAGCTTCCTGATCCTGTCCGGTTCGTTCGTGACGCGCTACGTGAAGACCAGAAAGAAACTGGCAAAAATCGGCAACAGTCTGATTGGTCTGGTGTTTGTCGGTTTTGCTGCGCGTCTGGCAACGTTGCAATCGTAAACCGCTGGCCGGTCGTGATTCCGGCCTGATAGCGATATCCTCTGGCTTGTAACAAAAACCCTTCAGTTTTTATTGCATTAATGTTACATATACAGCCGATTATCGGTCAGAGAAAAGGGAACCCGGATGATTCTGCAAAAGCTCATCAGTAACAAAAACAGCAAGAAATTCTTCTTGTCGATAGGGATTGTGTTTGCCATCGCGCTTACCGTGGTGGGCCGCGCAACGTTTGGCGGGGTCGTTAGCGAATACAATATGCCGTACTCCGAATGGAGCACATCGATGTTTTTCCTGCAGGGGGCGATGGTGACCGTGTACAGCATCGTGTTCACGCTGCTGTTTTCCATCCCGCTGGGTTTCTTCTTTTTAGGTTCTGACCGTCAGGACTAAGACTATGGGGCGAACGCGCATTCGCCCTGTTTAACCCTTCCGTCACCAGCCGCGGCCGTCATAATGATGATGGTGGTGGTGCCTGTGGTGATAGCCGTCGTCAACAATACATCCCGATAACAGCGTGCATAGCGCAAGAATCAACGATAACACGATCGGTTTTTTCATTTCTCACTTCTCCGTTGTCCACCGTCCGCGGGCAAAGAGCTTGCGGAGTCGGCTGATGAAGTGAGTGTATAGCGTTAACTTATTGAGTGGATAGGATAACTCCGCAATAACGCTCTGACGAATGATCCCCGGCCGCAGGCGCTACCACCAGCCGAACTGAACGCCGGCCAGGGCCACGATCGCGATGATAATCATCAGAATGGTACTTTTTTTCATTACGCGCCGCCCGGAGCCGCGTAGCCGCCGACAAAAAACCAACCGAGAAAAACAACGGCGACGATAAAAATGGCCACCGGGAAAAGAATACCCAATCTCATGATGTTACCCCTGAAGCTAAAAATATGACCTGTCCTGCCACAAAACCATTAAGCCGTTGCATTACATCGCCACAGCTTACCGGAAAACCTCGCTATCATACTGGATATCGCCGTCAGGTTTTAATCAATATTCAGAAAGGAATCGCGCCGACGGGACTTTTTATCCTGATACATCGCATCATCCGCAGCGCGCAGCGCACTTTCGACATCCTGAATCTGCGGATTCACCTCAGTGACGCCAAAACTGGCACCGGGATAGTTAATTCGGTGTTCACCCAGAAAGTAAACTCCACGTAAGGCCTCTCGCAGGGTCGCAACAAAGGACTGTTGTTGCACAGTGTCCAGTTCGGTGCCGACGACCAAAAACTCATCGCCGCCCAGACGCCCCACCAGGTCTCCCTGGCGAATATTCGCCTTCAGCCGTTCGCCAATCTGGATCAAAAAGCTGTCGCCGCACTGATGACCAAAGCGATCGTTGATCGCTTTAAAATCATCGAGGTCGATAAAGATCATCAGCAGATTGCGCTGCCGTTCGCGCTCGCGGGGAAACATTGACGACAGATGCTTAAACAGCGCCCGGCGATTGGCTAAGCCGGTCAGCTCGTCGGTATAGGAGTGCATTTCCAGCGCGACGTTGGCGGCGCGAAGCTGATCAACCAGCGTCTCTTTCTCAATATAGTGAGAAATTAAGTTAGCAAACAGCTCCATCACCTGCTCGCCTTCGAGGTTATAGGGCTGCTTATTGCGGCTGGTTGCACACAATGTGCCGTACAGCGAACCGTCGGCGAGGCGCACGGGAATGCTGAAGAAGGTGATAATACCCATGCCCTGAGCGGCGATGCACGACGGCCAGCGGGTGTTGACATCGTTACTGAACTGGCAGTTATCATCGATTGCACGTTTACACAGCGACTCATTCCACGGCACCGAAAACCCTTCCGGGATCTGCATTTCGCTGCTGTTATGCGCGTACAGGACCAGCTGGCGCTGCGCTTTTAAATCAATACGAGTCAGATAAGTCGACTCCATTCTGGTCACAAGCTCCAGCATCTCTAGCAGCTGCCTGACTAACATTTCGAGGGAATGTTCATTGGCGAGCGTTTGCGAGACGCGAGCAAGAATAAAATCTGACATGAATGTACGGCTCCCGATCGTGGGTGGGGCCGTCAGTCATTTATGCTGGAAAACGGCTACCAACGAAGAGTAAACATAGATACAACAAATTTAACACATTAATGAAGGGAATACCTGCGATCGCAGCGGGGAAAAAAAGCCCCGTCGGGGGCGACGGGGAAAACTCATTGATTATGGAATGATCTGTTCTCTGGTCAGTTCGAGAACAAGCGCTACTCTACGGGGCAAAAGTGTAGTTAAAATGGAGAAACCATGAAGAATCAGGGCAAATACCTGCTCTGTGCAAAGAAGGAGCAGAAATGAAGTGGATGATAATGCTACTGCCGCTGACCCTGGCCGGATGCGCGAAGCAACCGCAGCCGCAAGATGCCCCGCCGCCGCCGCAGACTATCGGCATGGCCAACCCGGCTTCCGTCTACTGTACGCAAAAAGGCGGTAGTCTGATTCCGGTTCAGACGCCGCAGGGCGTGCGCAGCGACTGTAAGCTGCCCGGCGGGGAAACCCTCGATGAATGGGAACTGTGGCGCCGGGATCACCCCGCTAAGCCGTAACCGGTAGATTCTCAAGCCAGTTAGCCAGCACCAGCGCATGGTTTTGCCGGGTATCTTTGGCGGCATACAGCAAGGTTAAGGGCTGTTGGCGAGCCAGCCCGGCGAGACGTAATCCTTCGTCACGCCGGGCGTCGAGTTCCTGGCGATACTGTTGACTGAAGCTGGCAAAATCGATCGCCTCGCCGTGGAACGCTTTACGTAGCGCCGAAGAGGGCGAGAGCGATTTGCACCATTCATCGTAGCGCAAAGCCTCTTTTTTCATCCCGCGCGGCCAGAGTCGGTCGACCAGGACGCGGTAACCGTCGCCGGCCTCTGCCGGATCATAAACGCGTTTACAGTGAATCATCGCTATTTTCTCTCTGTTGCATCCAGGCGAGGAGTTGGGGCAGCTGTTGGTCGGAAAAAACGGCGATTCCGTGTTCACGCAGCAGCGCCGCCGCCACGCCTGAGCCCGGCTTTCGCTGCCCGCTGAACGTCCCGTCGTAAATAAACTGGCTGCCACAGGTCGGGCTGCCATCGGTTAACAACGCGGCCTCGCAGCCGGCTTCCTGTGCGGCGCGCAGGGCCAGCCATGCGGCCAGCTGATAGTGCGGGGTGACGTCCTGACCGTTGCTTTCAATGATACGCGCGCGGTCTTGCATGACATCCGCGCCCTGGGCGTGAAGGATTTCGGCCGGCAGTCGGGGGACCGGCAGCCCGGCGGCCAGCTCCGGGCAATGAATTACCAGCCGACCTTCGCGCTGCCAGCGCGCCAGCGCGTCGGCAAGCTGCGCTTTTTGGCTGCCATTATAGCGAACCTGAAAACCCATCAGGCAGGCGCTGACCAAAATTTTGCTTTTCATAGGCGGTCCATCATTATTCCTCGGCGCTATACAATAGCGCCTGCGCGGGGAAATTACCCGCGCACAAAGCAATCCGAAAGCACGAATGGCCTTCTGCCGTGGTGAAAACAGGGGTTGTGTTCCGCGACGGAGATCGCTAATCTGAGGCTCCTTGTGTTGCCCGAAAATCGCTCTGACATAAGGATCCTGCTATGAACACCCCCCTGCGTATTGCCCTGGTTGGCGACTACAATCCTGACGTGATTGCCCATAAAGCTATCCCCCTGGCTATCGACGATGCTGCTGCCGTGCTGGAGCTGCCCGTGCGCTATGAGTGGCTGGCAACTCGTGATATTCATCATGCCGATGCGCTGGTGGATTACGCTGCTATCTGGGTCGTGCCCGCCAGTCCGTACGAAAATGCCGAAGGCGCGTTTACCGCCATTCGCTACGCGCGCGAAAACAGCGTGCCTTTCCTTGGAACCTGCGGTGGTTTTCAGCACGCGATAATCGAATATGCGCGAAACGTGATGGGCTGGCAGGATGCGGCACATGCTGAAACCGATACCGAAGGACGGATGGTGATAGCGCCGCTCAGCTGCTCGCTGGTTGAAAAGTCGGACACCATTGAGCTGCGCGCTCATACCCTGATTGCCCGTGCGTACGGTCGCGATCATATTGAAGAGGGCTACCACTGCAACTACGGTATCGCCGACAGCTTTGCCCGTGAACTGGAGCAGGGGGAGCTGCGGGTAACCGGATGGGATGAAGAGGGGGAGATTCGCGCGGTGGAACTGGTCACACATCCGTTCTTTGTGGCGACCTTGTTTCAGCATGAACGTCATGCCCTCGAAGGGCGTCCCGCACCGCTGGTGCAGGCGTTTTTACATGCCGCAAGCCAGTAATCTCAGCGCCGGTTAATCTTACTGGATTGAGTCCGCATTGCCGGTATCACCCCGGCGGCGCGGGCGAGCAGGAAAATATTGCCGCCATCGTAATGGCGGCTTATCAAAGCGCTATCCGTTTATCTCCCGGTCGCGTCCGGCCAGTGCGCCGAACAGCGCCATGACGACTGAAATCAGCGCCACGGCGATAAGCGGGATCTGCCAGTCGCCGTTGGCATCATGAATTTTCCCCATGAGCGGTGGTCCGCAGGCGGCCAGCAGGTATCCGATGGTCTGTGCCATCCCCGACAAGGCCGCTGCCTGGTGCGCAGAGTTTGCGCGCAGGCCGATAAACGTCAATCCCAGAATCATGGTCGCCCCCGAACCGAAACCAAAGATCAGCGTCCAGACTACCGCCTGTCCCGGCCAGAACCACAGCCCGCAGGCGCTGATGGCGCACATCAGCGCCACAATGACCGCGATGGCGCTCTGGTCTTTAAGGCGATGAAGAACCAGCGGAATCGCCAGCCCGGGGGCCGCGGTGGCCAGCTGGAGCAAACCATGCAGAGAGCCCGCCTGCGCCTCGCTATAGCCAAGGCTCTGCAAAATGGCCGGCAGCCAGCCAATAATAACGTAATAGACCAGCGAGTTGATGCCGAGGAACAGCGTGACCTGCCAGGCGAGCGCGGAGCGCCAGATTCCGCGATTGTGCATGGCGCCGGAACCGGTGAGCGGCGCAGTCGCGGTCTTGCGCGTTTGCGGTAACCATACCAGCAGCGCCAGCAGCGGAAAGACCATTAACATCAAGAGCGCGCCGTGCCAGCCGAAACCCGCCAGCGCCAGCGGCACCACCATGGCTGAACCCAGCGCGGCCGCTCCGCCCATAGTGATCGAGTAGGCCCCGGTCATCCTGGCAACATGCTGTGAGAAGTCGCGTTTGATCAGACCTGGCAGCAGAACGTTACCGAGCGCAATTCCGCAGCCGATGATCGCCGTACCGCCGAACAATAAGGCGGTGGAAGGAAGCGAACGCAATCCGATACCCAGACAAATAAGGACTAACGCGACCAGCAGACTGCGCTCAATGCCTAGCCGGCGACCGACCCCTGCCGCCAGCGGCGATACCAGGCCAAAGGCCAGCAGCGGCAATGTGGTGAGCATCCCGGTTTGTGCGGTGGAGAGACCATAGTCCGCGCGAATGGCGTCCAGCAGCGGGGCTGCGCCGGTAAAAGTCACGCGTAGCGTGGAGGCAATCAATAAAATCCCGGCAATCAGCAGCAGATGACGGCGGCCGGTAGAAGGCAGAACAGAACTCATGGCAATCTCTGACGAGTAAACAGGGCGGCTACAATAGCGCGTTTGCCGATGGTTTAAATCAAGCTAAAATGACAGATTATCGCTAATATCGGACAAAATCATGATAGGACTTGGCCTGGATGGCTACGATCCGGACAGCGGCCATGAATCGGCCCTCGCTTTTCGCATTCAGGTGGTGGAGGACGAGCAGTTCATCCCTCGCCATCAGCACCGCAAAGGCCAGCTGATCCTCGCCTTGCATGGAGCGCTCACTTGCGAGGTGGAGAACGCTATGTGGATGGTGCCGCCGCAGTACGCGGTGTGGGTACCGGGTCAGATGCCCCACAGCAACCGCGCCACGCCGGGGGCGCAAATCAGTTTTCTGTTTATTGAACCGGATGCTGCGCCAATGCCGGCGCACTGTTGTACCTTAAAAATTTCTCCCCTGGTTCGCGAGCTTATCCTGACCCTCGCCGGACGTCACGGGGAGGCGTTTGCCCATCCGACTACTCAACGGCTGGTACAGGTGCTGTTCGATGAGCTCCCACGACAGCCGCAGGAACATCTGCAGTTGCCGGTTTCCCCCCATCCGAAGATTCGCCAGATGGCGGATTTCATGGCGGTTGATCCGGCCCGTTGGCAGACGCTGGGGCAGTGGGCGGCGGAATTTGCGATGAGCGAACGGAATCTGGCGCGGCTGGTGGTGCGTGAGACCGGGCTGAGCTTTCGCCGCTGGCGACATCAGCTGCAGCTGATCCTGGCCCTGCAGATGTTGATTCGCGGGCAAACGGTCCAGCAGACCGCGCAAACGCTGGGATATGACTCGACGACCGCGTTTATTACGATGTTTAAAAAGGGGCTGGGCCAGACGCCAGGGCGCTACCTGGCGAGTCTGGTTACGACTTCCCGATAAACAGTGAAATGATGCCAGCGGCGATCAGCGGGCCAACCGGTACGCCGCGGAACAGCGCTACGCCAAGGACCGTGCCGACCAGCAGCCCGGCGACCAGCTGCGGTTGCGACCCCATCAGCGCCACGCCGCGACCGCCCAGCCATGAGACGAATACGCCCACCGCAATCGCCAGCAGCGACTTCCAGTTAACGAACGAGTGCAGCAGCGTCGACGGCGGCAGCGTGCCGCTGGCAATGGGGGCCATGACGCCAATGGTCAGAATAATAATACCGATCGTCAGCCCCTGTTTTTCAATCCACGGGAAAAAGACGTTGAGCGGCGTGACGCGAACGATGATTAAAACGAGGATAGAAATGGCCACGGTGGTGTTATGGCTGATAAAACCCAGCGCGGCCAGCCCCAGCAGAATAAACAGGGTTGTATCGAACATGAAGGGAGATCCTTGCCAAAATAATAAGCCTGTCTACTTTACGCGTAATAGCGTGAATAGACAGGCTTTTTTTGACGAACGACCGCGTATTCAGGCATCTGCACAATTTTACGTGGCGGCGTACTATCACACCTCAGCTTTCGCGGCGAAAGGCGACCAGCTCCGGGCGGGCGATGCGTAGATAATCCCTGGTGTTGAGGATAATGGATTTATCCAGCTGGCCGGCGTTAAAGGCAATTTCAGGGTAGCGATCGAACAGCAGCGGATCGGCAATCAGCCGCAAGTCCGGATGAAAGCTGAACGGAGGGATGGCGCCAAAAACGCAGGCGGTGAGCGTATCGACTTCCGCCGGACTGGCCAGCGACGCCTTGCTGCCGCCGATATGCTGCGCCAGGCGTGACAGGTCTGCCTGTTGATCGGCGGCGAGGATCGCCAGCACATGCTGGTTCACGCCGTTCCCTTTGACTTTACAGACCAGCGCTTTTGCGCCCTGGCCCAAAGCGGTACCGCGAATTTCCGACACGGCCTCACATTTCCCCACGGCCTGATGTTCTACGACGCGATAGCGTGCCTGATGCTGTTCAAGCAGCGCGAGCAGCTGACGGTGGGTGTTGCGTTTTTCCGGCATGTTCATCTCAATCTTTCCAGCATGACAAAGCCGTCAGCATAATCTTCTTCACGCCTGATGAGAACCCACGGAGCCCGTAGGAGCATTTTGTTCTGATTGCTTGCGCGGTGAATGTGGACCTGAGAGGAGAGGGATAAACGACATGATGCTCAACGATCAATACCTCCGCGAACGGTGAGGGCCAATTCATATCTTCTCATCGGATTATTCGTATTTAATTCATAATTTAAGCAAATTCTCTTCAATTTATCGCTGGCCAAAGCACTCCTCACGACAAAATGGAAAGAATTTATTAAGCAATAGAACTTTTCTCATTTTATTGAGTCCTTAACAAAATCGATAGTAGTGCGGTTAATTGTGGTTACGAGGATATGATGATAGATAACACAGCGGTGCGGGTATCCCCGAAGAAGTTTAAAAAAATAAGGGAACTTAACAGGCGCCGTAATTATTTTACAAAAAGAGTGCGTAACGCCTTACGGGTTTATATCGCAAAAACGCTGTGGGATAGCCCTGCGCGTCATGAGCCGGATTTGTCATCGGCAAAAACGGTGCTGCTGATGCGCAATGAAGGCGCTATCGGGGATGTGGTTGTCGATTCCGCATTGGTTAAGTGCCTTCATCAGTCTGGATTTATCGTGGATTTCCTGCTGACAAAATCGAATAGCCAGGTGATGCGGTATCATCCGGGCATTCGCCGGATCTATGAGGCTGAGAATGTAGCCTCCGGTGATTTCCTGCATAAATTTACCCATAATGTTCCTGAGTCCGTTATTAATGAGCTTGCGAATAATAAGTATGACATTGTTATCGATCCCTCTTTATTCGACATGCCCATACACCGGATGCTGTTATTGCGGCAAATAAAAGCAAAGTCGGTCCTGGGGTTTAATAAATGGGCATCTATTAATCACTATTCAAAATCCTTTGATTTTGATTGTGAAAACTGGCATGTCAGCAAAACCTATACGTTTATCGCCGAGCATCTGAATCTGGATAAAAAACATCTGGAGCGCTATGACCTCCATATTCCAGAAGATATTTATCAGCAAACCCGGCAGTATCTGGCGGGGATTGTCGGGCGAAAAGTCATCATTAATATTTTTGCCGGGCATCCGGACCGCAGCCTGTCGCAGGCGCAGTTGTCATCCCTCATCGGCAAACTGCAGAAGGCCTATCCCGATGTACAGATCATTTTGCTCGATCACCGCAATGAGATCCGACTCCCGCTGCCAGAAAAGGTTCGCATTAACCCTTTCAAAACGCTGCATCACGCCATGGCGCTGATTGCCGATGCCGATCTGGTTATCTCACCGGATACCTCGGTGGTCCATATGGCGGCAGCGTGGAGAAAACCGCTGGTGGCTATCTATAAAGATGTGCGCATGAACAACCGATTGTGGGCGCCGGGATATGACAACGCGCGGCAGATCATTGTCAAATGCGGCAAGGTCCATCACATGGAGAATCTGGCCAGTCTGATTATGAGTGAGATTGAAGGTGGCGTGCTGGCAAAAGAGCCCGGGCGGGATGGTCTCAACGATCGATAATCGTCGCTGCTGGCAGAGGGTACGTCCGGCAGCAGGGCATCATCACGTGGCCAGCGATACAAGATCGCTGGCTTTTTTATGCACCAGATTCCCGGTCAACCAGCACAATAGCAGGAGTCAAAAAGGGGGGATTTACGCCACAGGGATAATCCGGCGGAAGGGCCGGCCAACGGGGAGCGCCTCACCGTTTTGCTTCCAGACTCTCGCCCGTTGCCTGTTGCGCTTTCATCAGGCCTTCTGTTCCCTTGCGGACCCGATTGGAGGTACTATCTAACCCATTATCTCTTTGTAACAGGTAACCTCTCCAATGGCTCTGATCCCTAAAAACTATGCCCGGCTGGAAAGCGGCTATCGCGAAAAAGCATTAAAAATCTATCCGTGGGTATGCGGGCGCTGCTCGCGGGAGTTTGTCTATTCCAACCTGCGCGAATTAACGGTTCACCATATCGATCACGACCATACCAATAATCCGCAAGATGGCAGCAACTGGGAGTTATTGTGTCTGTACTGCCACGACCATGAGCACTCCAAATACACCGAGGCTGACCAGTACGGCACGCGAGTGGTAGCGGGGGAGGATGCGCAAAAGGATGTAGCCGCCGCAACCTATAATCCCTTTGCGGATTTAAAATCGATGCTCAATAAGAAGTCATAAAATCAGCCATCTTTCCTGCTGGCACAGGGCTGTCTGAGCAGCCCTGACAGGTTCAGGTCTGGCTTATTACTGCGACTGTGCTGCCCGGCGCATTCGCTCAGACAGCACCCTTCGCCGGTTTGCCGACTGCGGGCAGCTTATGCCAGTCGCCCGCAGTAGACAGTGCATGATTACCAGAAGACGTTAGCCTGAATACCCACAGCCCAGGTGTCGTTGTCCAGACCATTATTGAAGGACGATTCGCTGGCATCCGTCCAGTTATCCCGGTCGCTATCGTAGTGGCTGACGAATACGCGTAATTCTGGCTTATCGCGACCGTAGGACAGCGCCTGAGCAAGGGTGTATTTTGCACCGCTGCGATCGTAGTCAGTCCCGTTAACCGTTTTCTTGTCGTCGAAATAACCCATTTCAAGATACGTTCGGGTGTAATCAGACCAGTGATAGGTCACTTTCGCGCTGACGGACGCCGTTGATGCATCGCCCTTATCACCATTCCACAGCTCAACATCGTTGGCGGCAGCATAGTTCAGCGCATGGCTGACATCCCAATCCGCGGCAACCGGGATGGTGCCGTAGTTACGCAGTGCCCAACCTTCACCCTCTTTAACCGTGCCATTGAGCGTGTCCGCAGCGCCGAAGGTCACGCCTTGCAGGGCAGAGCCTTTGCCATAATACTGGATAACCGTATTGTTAACGCCTTTGTCGAAGATCTGCTGTTTCAACACCACCATCGCGGTTTGGCCATCGACATAATCGTGGTTGGCTCGCTCGACTTGTTCATCGTTAGCATCTGCGTGGAGATATTTATAACCCACCGCTAACGTTGCGCCATCCCACAGAGGCTGGCTGTCATACATGAGTTCAAGTTGATTGGAATCGATCAGCTGCTGAGCGTCCACTTCGCCTTCGGCAAAGGCAGAAAGATCTTCATCAATATCGCGATGTAAGAATGCGACAGAAAGTTTCCCCTGACCGAGACTCATTTTTTCAATACCGCCGCCGACGTTGGTATGGTTCCAGTAATCGTAGTCGTTGGCGTCAATACTGTATTTATTATACTGGCGAATACCCGCCCAGGTTGTTTCATCAAGGCCCATGAAGTTACGGAACTGGATATTCATATTTTCCCAGCCGAACTTATTTTCGTGGCTGCTATTGGTATCGCCGTCGTACATGTTGATCATCGTCTGAATATATACAGACTGACTTCCTGAACGATATAGTTCTTTACCAAAGCCAACTTCAGCGTAGGTGTCAAATTCATTACCCAGACGGCCAAGTTTATTCTTCTCGAAGCTGCCGCCGGTCGCGTCTTTCATCGAACCACCGCCGTCACTGGCCCCCATGCCTGAACGGAAATATCCATAAAAATCAATGCCAGCTAAGGTGTCGGTGGCGGTAACGGTTTTGGATGGGGCATCTGTTTTATCATCTGCAAATACGGCTGTGGACACCATTGAAAGTGACGACGCAATGGCAAGGGGCAATAAAGATTTTTTCATTAATTAATTCCTGGTGTTTTAAAATATAATTTCCGTAACAAATTGCACGGGATTTAATTATTAAATTTCAGCCGCTGCTGGTGGCGGTTAAAAGGTAAAATATTTTAATTGCTATAAAAGAATATTAATTTTCAGGCGCTATTGCACGTTCAGGCATAGTGTATGGTGTAACCTGCGGCTCTAAAACAGCACATTTATTTAAAAGTAAATATTGCCCTTGCGGAATATTAAATTGTGGACTAACGCACAAAAATAAGCGTTTTAAAGATAACGCTGACCCTGAGGAGCCGCTTGGGAGAGGGGGCTGGGGGAAGGGCAGCCTCCGCCGCGTCATGTTGGAACGACAGTCGGCTTTGGTTGCGCCAGTTGAAACGGGATCCGGAGGGACTAATTCAGCAGACCTGCGCCGACGTTGACCGACAGACCCAGTATCGCGAGATTGAACACAAAGGAGATAACCGATTGTAGCAGCGTGATTTGACGAATCCCGGTTGTCCCGGTGGCCACATCGGCGGTTTGCGAGGCCACCGCAATCGTAAACGCGTAGTACAGGAAGTCCCAGTATCCAGGGTCCTCCGGCTTTTCAGGAAATATCATCGGGGTGACGTCCTGCGTCCGATGCAGGTAGTGCTGATGGGCATAGTGCATAGCGAAAGAGCTGGGCAGGAGGGCCCAGGAGACAATGAGGGTTGCCACCGTCAACAAGAGATGCACTACGCGCGGCGTGCCGGAGAGCTCTTTCAACGCGGAGAGTTCGCTTAAAATGGCGACGATGCTGGCCGCACAGGCCACAATCACTATCGTTAGCACGAGCATCGCGCTTTGGTCCTGTAATCGGGCAATGCGCTGAATGCCCGATACATCAGTAATCAACATGCGGATCCAGATAAAAATCAGATAAGGCCATGCCAGCGTATTCCAGCCGATCAGCACTCTTTGCAAGGTCCCCAGGTGTGCCGGAAGCAAGAAAAAACAGACGACGCCCAGAACGATAGAAATCAGCAGGGGCAGACGAACGTAGAGGTGGGCGGTAAGGCGCATAGTGGCAGTCGCTTCCAGTCAGACACTGATTCAGGCTTATTCAAACGTCATTATTGGAATTGACGCGCAAATACTCAACGGCCAGCCTTCAAGGAAAACAGTCAGGATCTTAATGTAACTGACTGTTTTTATTGGCTAGTTTCTGACCTCGGAACCCTGCTTGTGGAACAGTTCGCGGAACACCGGATAGATATCTTCCTGGTCGCGAATGTGCTGCATAGCAAAGTTCTCAAAGGTTTCCTGCAGATGCTCATATTCGCGCCACAGCGTCTGGTGCGCGCGGCGGGTTATCTCTATGTAGCTGTAGTAACGCACCACCGGCAGAATATTTTTAGCCAGCAGTTCATGGCACAACGGTGAATCATCCGCCCAGTTATCGCCGTCCGAGGCCTGTGCGGCATAGATATTCCACTGCGACGGGTCGTATCGTGCTTTAACCACCTCATCCATGAGCTTCAGGGCGCTTGAGACGATAGTGCCGCCGGTTTCCTGAGAATAGAAAAATTCGTGCTCGTCCACCTCTTTGGCCTGCGTATGGTGGCGAATATAGACGACTTCAACGTTCTTATAGGTCCGGCTGAGGAACAGATACAGCAGGATATAAAAACGCTTAGCCATATCCTTGGTGACCTGATCCATCGAGCCCGAGACATCCATGAGACAGAACATGACCGCCTGACTGGAAGGCTCCGGGCGTTTTTCGTAATTCTTGTAACGCAGGTCAAAGGTATCGATAAACGGCACGCGTTCGATTTTTGCCCGCAGCTCGGCGATTTCCCGACGTAAACGCTCCTCTTCCAGCAACTGCGCCGGTTCACTTTTGGCTATTGTGTCCAGATCCTCCTCAAGCGCCCGTAGTTCGCGACGCTTGCCCGCCGTCATCGCGGTACGTCGCGCCAGCGAGTTTTGCAGGGATCGCACCACGCTGATATTGGCCGGCACGCCGTTGGCGGTGAAGCCTGCCCGGTGAGTTTTAAATTCGGTGAGCTGGCGCTGCTGATTTTTCTTCAGGTTCGGCAGGGCGAGATCCTCAAACAGCAGATCCAGATACTCATCTTTCGATATTTGAAAGACAAAACCATCCTGGCCTTCGCCGTCGGCGCTGGCTTGCCCTTGGCCGCTCCCGCCACCGCCACCGCCGCCCTGAGGCCGCTCGATGCGGTCATTTTGTACAAAGTGATCGTTTCCCGGATGTACACGGTTACGCAACCCCCCGCGTCCCTGATGAAACATCGGTTCGTTGATATCATCCGTCGGGATAGAAACGGATTCTCCGCTGTCAATATCCGTCACTGAACGCTTATTGATCGCCTCGGAGATGGACTGTTTAATCTGCGCCTTATAACGGCGCAAAAAGCGCTGGCGATTCACCGCACTTTTATTCTTTCCGTTCAGGCGCCGGTCTATGAACCAGGTCATATGCCCTCCTGTGCTGCAATTGCCAACCTTACGCTGCGACGGAAATGCCGGATGGCGCTGAGCTTACCCGGCCTACAGGTCGCTGTTGTTGTAGGCCCGGCAGGCAACGCGCCGCCGGGCAATTTCCGTTATCAGGATGATTTACGTACGCGCAGGTACCATTCGCACAGCAGACGGACCTGCTTACGGGTATAGCCTTTCTCCATCATACGATCGACAAAATCGTCGTGTTTTTTCTGCTCGTCGGTGGACGTTTTGGCGTTAAACGAAATCACCGGCAGCAGCTCTTCGGTATTGGAGAACATTTTCTTCTCAATAACCGTGCGCAGTTTTTCATAGCTGGTCCAGTTCGGGTTCCGTCCGTTGATATTAGCCCTGGCGCGCAGGACGAAGTTGACTATCTCATTACGGAAGTCTTTCGGGTTGCTGATCCCGGCCGGCTTCTCAATTTTTTCCAGCTCTGCGTTCAACGACTCGCGGTCAAACAGTTGGCCGGTGTCCGGATCGCGGTATTCCTGATCCTGAATCCAGAAGTCCGCATAGGTGACATAACGGTCAAAGATGTTCTGCCCGTATTCGGAGTAGGACTCAAGATAGGCGGTCTGAATCTCTTTACCGATAAACTCGGCGTATTTCGGGATCAGATAGCCTTTGAGGAACTCCAGATAACGTTCCGACTGCTCTTGCGGGAACTGCTCGCGCTCGATTTGCTGTTCCAGGACGTAGAACAGATGGACCGGGTTCGCGGCGACCTCGGCGTGGTCAAAGTTAAACACGCGTGACAATATTTTGAAGGCGAAGCGGGTGGACAGACCGTTCATCCCTTCATCGACGCCGGCGTAATCGCGGTACTCCTGATAGGATTTCGCTTTCGGGTCGGTATCTTTCAGGCTTTCACCGTCGTACACGCGCATTTTGGAGTAAATGCTCGAGTTTTCCGGCTCTTTCAGTCGCGACAGTATTGAGAAGCGCGACAGCGTCTCCAGGGTCCCCGGGGCGCACGGCGCGTGGGTCAACTCACTGTTGTTAAGCAGTTTTTCGTAGATACGCATCTCTTCGGAAATGCGCAGGCAATAAGGCACCTTGACGATATACACGCGGTCGAGGAAGGCCTCATTGTTTTTGTTATTACGGAAGGTCACCCATTCGGATTCGTTGGAGTGGGCGAGAATAATGCCGTTAAACGGCAGGGCCGAAATGCCCTCGGTCCCGTTATAGTTGCCTTCCTGGGTCGCGGTCAGCAGCGGATGCAGCACCTTGATAGGCGCTTTAAACATCTCGACGAACTCCATAATCCCCTGGTTGGCGCGGCACAGGGCGCCGGAGTAGCCGTAGGCGTCCGGATCGTTCTGGGCATAATGCTCCAGTTTACGAATATCCACTTTACCGACCAGCGCGGAGATATCCTGGTTATTCTCATCACCCGGTTCGGTCTTGGCGATGGCAATTTGCTCAAGGATAGAGGGCCACACTTTGATCACGCGGAATTTGGTGATGTCGCCACCGAACTCATGCAGGCGTTTTGCCGCCCACGGCGACATAATGGTGCCGAGATAACGGGTAGGCACGCCATACTCTTTATCGAGAATCTGCGCGTCTTCCTGCGGGTTAAACAGGCACAGCGGATGATCGTTGACCGGGCTACGTTCACCGTTGGCGCTCAGGATATAGATAGGTACACGCTGCATTAAGGATTTCAGACGTTCAGCCAGCGACGATTTACCCCCACCCACCGGGCCCAGCAGATACAGAATCTGTTTCTTCTCTTCCAGACCTTGTGCGGCGTGTTTCAGGTAAGAGACGATCTGCTCGATAGCATCTTCCATACCGTAAAACTCTTCAAATGCCGGATAGCGCGCGACAACCCGGTTTGAAAAGAGACGGGACAGCCGGGGTTCCAGGGCCGTGTCGACCATGACTGGCTCACCAATGGCCATCAGCAGCCGTTCTGCCGCGTTGGCATAAGCACTGCGATCTTGCCGGCAGATGGTAAGAAACTCCTGCAGTGTGAACTCTTCGTCCTTGGCAGCTTCATAACGCTGGCGATAGTGATCGAATATATTCATGGCATGCCGTCCTTTCGTTTTTAGCACAAGTTGAGAGCCGTTCATATGAATAGTGGGAGCTCCCGGAAGAGGTAAACTGCGCGACGTTCATCGATTCTCCAGCAACCCTTATGCCAGGTTGTCGAAGCGACACAGACAACGTGCGCTAAAATCACTTCTTCTAAATTAAAGCGTAGATGCATTTAGAAAACTTGCATGCCGTCAAAAATCAATTTCAATGACATATCAATAACTCATCCGGAAAAAAGGCGCTTTTTCGCACGTCTTGCCAGGCCGCGTCATGGTGCTGTCATCCGGCTGCAAGTTTATGGTCATCTGGCGATGAGAAATTGAATGGTTTATGTAATGACGGGTAAAGAATTTGAGGCATGAGGCCTACGACGGTAAACTGCCCCGGCGTATTAATTGACAAACGGGAATATGGATTGTGAATAAGATCAAACCTCTGGCACTCAGCGTGTGCCTTGCGGCCTCTGTTTCGGCTGCCCACGCGGAAGGGAAATTTACGTTAGGGGCCGGCGTGGGTATCGTCGAGAACCCTTATAAACAATACGATGCCGATGTTTTCCCCGTCCCGGCAATTAGCTATGAGAGCGACAGCTTTTGGTTTCGTGGTCTCGGCGGCGGCTACTATTTGTGGAATGACAACACCGATAAGCTGTCCGTGACCGCCTACTGGTCGCCGATGTACTTCAAGCCGGGCGACAGCGATAGTGAGCAAATGCGCAAGCTGGATCGCCGTAAAACAACCATGATGGCCGGGCTCTCTTATGTCCACAACACGCAGTACGGCTTCTTGCGTACTACGCTTGCGGGCGACACGCTGGGTAACAGCAACGGTATCACCTGGGATACGGCCTGGCTTTATCGCTATACCAACGGCAACCTGACCTTGACGCCGGGGATTGGCCTGGAGTGGAACAGCGATAACCAGAACGAATACTACTACGGCGTTTCACAGCATGAGTCGAATCGTAGCGGCATGCGTAGCTACGACCCGGATAGCAGCTGGAACCCGTATCTTGAGCTGTCGGCTAACTACCGTTTCCTCGGCGACTGGAGCGTGTATGGCGCGGCGCGTTACACCCGCCTGTCTAATGAAATCACCGACAGCCCGATGGTGGACAAATCCTGGAGCGGTCTGATCTCCACGGGGATTACCTACACCTTCTGATTGAACACGAGCGCGTTCGTCGAGCAGACGATCGTGCACCATAACGAAGAAATTCGTGCATCAAAACAGGGCGTCGCGCCCTGTTTTGCATTACGGTGGTGCAATGACATAACCGAAGGGGGCGATGATGGAAAAAACGGTATCTTTTGGCGATCGTGCGGCAGTTCCTGCCATCGGGCAGGGCACCTGGTATATGGGTGAAGACAGGGCCCGACGCGCGCAGGAGGTTGCTGCACTACGAGCGGGCGTGGAACGCGGGCTGACGGTCATCGACACCGCTGAAATGTACGCGCATGGCGGTGCGGAAGAGGTGGTCGGAGAGGCGATTCGCGGCCTGCGGGATCGCGTCGTACTGGTCTCCAAAGTATATCCGTGGCATGCCGCTGGACAGAAGATGATGGATGCCTGCGAAGCCAGCCTGCGCCGCCTGGGGACCGACTACCTCGATATGTACCTGCTGCACTGGGCCGGCGAATTTTCCTTTGCGCAAACCGTTGAGGGCATGGAGACGCTGGTGGCGCAGGGAAAAATTCGCCGTTGGGGCGTATCGAATCTCGATACTGCCGCGATGCAGGCGCTGTGGCAGGTTGCCGGTGGCCAACGGTGCGCGACCAATCAGGTACTGTACCACCTGGCGTCGCGGGGAATTGAGCATGACCTGCTGACGTGGTGTCAGCAACGGTCGCTGCCGGTAATGGCCTACAGCCCGTTGGCTCAGGCCGGACGCTTGCGCGATGGACTTTTAAATCACAGCGTTGTGAAAAATATTGCTGAACAGCGAGGGGTGAGCGCGGCCCAAATTCTGCTGGCCTGGGTCATCAGTCATCCGGGCGTCATGGCTATCCCGAAAGCCGCAAGCGTAGAACATGTGGCTCAAAATGCCGATGCGCTGGCGATAACGCTCACCGTGCAGGAGCTGGCGCAGCTGGATAATGCCTTTCCCGCGCCGGGCAAAAAAGTCCCGCTCGATATGGTGTAAAGAACAATTATTCGCCAAAACACTGGCGCTTAGTTGATGAAAATCAAGGTTCAGTGGTGATTATCTCCTTAAAGATAAAAGAAAAAGGAGATTTACATGACTGAACTGAACAAGCCTCTGGATGTGAAGCTGGCTTTCCCGCTGTGGAAAGCGATTCTCACGATACTCTTCGGCGTTATTATCTGGTTTACTCCGCCGCCTGATGGACTCGCCCTCCACGCATGGCAAATGTTTGCCATTTTTGCCGCCACTATCTTTGCCATCATTCTTAAGGTGCTCCCGATGGGGGCGGTGACGATGATTGCGCTGATCGTCTCCGCGTTTTTGGGCGTGACGCCTCTCTCGCCGGGTAAAAGCGACAAAGTTGCGGCGTTATCCGGATTTGCCAACGGTACTATCTGGTTGATTGGTATCGCTATGTTCATCTCCCGGGCGGTGATCAAGACCGGGCTGGGTAAGCGGGTGGCGCTGTGGTTTATTTCTAAATGCGGTTCCAGCATGTTGGGTGTTGCCTATGGACTGGCGCTGTCAGATGTCGTCCTCGGACCGGGGATCCCCTCGGCATCAGCGAGGGGCGGCGGAATTATGTACCCGATTACGCAGTCCATTGCCACGGCGTACCAGTCAGAACCTGGCGCGACGGCGAGAAAAGCCGGCGCCTTTTTAATGATTTGCGTTTCACAGATCGATGCCATCGTCTGCACCATGTTTTTAACGGCAATGGCGGGTAACCCGCTGGTCGCCGAACTGGCAAGAAGCCAGGGAATAGAGATCACCTGGACGACGTGGTTTGTCGGGGCCATCGCTCCGGGGATTGTCTCACTGATCCTGCTGCCGCTGGTGATTTACGCGATTTATCCGCCGCAGTTGAAGAAGACGCCGGAGATACCATCGATTGCCCGGGAAGAGCTGCGCAAAATGGGACCGATGTCGCTGGCAGAAAAAATTCTGGCGTTTGATTTTGTCCTGCTGATCTTGCTATGGACCGTCGGTGATATTTTCTTTTCGATTCCCGCGACGCTTTCGGCGTTTATTGGGCTGATGGTGCTGCTTATCAGCAACATCATGTCGTGGAAGAATATTATTGAAGAAAAAACGGCCTGGGACACCATGTTCTGGTTTGCCGTACTGGTGATGATGGCAAATGCGCTCAATAAGTACGGCATGATTAGCTGGATATCTGAGCGAATTGTCGGCTATGTCGGTCACTTCGAATGGATAACGGTTTTTTTGCTGCTTGTCGTGGTTTATTTCTACACCCGCTATTTTTTCGCGTCGGCGATGGCGCATATTTCCGCGATGTATCTGGCGTTTCTTGCCGTGGCCGTTTCCGTCGGCGTACCGCCGCTTTTTGCCGCGCTGGTGCTGGGGTATACCTCTAATTTGTCGATGGGGCTCACGCAATACTCCGGGGGCCCGGGGCCAGCGCTGTTTGGCTCGGGATATAACACGACAGGGCAGTGGTGGGGAGTCAGTTTCGTGGTATCGCTGGCCTCTATTGCTATCTGGTTAGTGTTGGGGGGCGCGTGGATGAAACTGGTGGGATTCTGGTAACGGAAAAACGTCACGAGTGTCAGCAAACAAAACAGGGCGATATCGCCCTGTCTTTAATCCCTCATCTCCCGGCAATCGGGAGTGGAAGGGACTAGCCTCGTTTTACCACGCGGATAGTTTGCGCCAGGCGAGATGGTTTCTCTTCGCTGGTTTTCTGCGCTTCGGTGACGCAACAGGTTTCGACACAAACAAAGGTTTTGTACCCGTCATCCGGCATATCGCCCATGCTGATGGAGAGCGCCGGGCCTGGGTTCCAGCCTACTACGTTGCTGTGGTGGTGGTGGACAACATCGATGTTGCGGTTCAGCGCAGCGTCGTGAATCACGCTACAAGCTTCGGCATTCAGATAGACGCGGTCGGTACGGTCAGGGAAGGTCTCTGTTCCGTTGCTTAATACGCCTTCTTCGGCATTTTTCACTTTATCAATATAACGGTCGCCCAGACCGCTGACCTTCACTGCCGCAATGTCGCCGACGTTGAAGTAGGTATGCAGTGCGGAGGTGGTTTCAAATTCACCGTGCGCTTCCAGCTCGATCTCGCAGGTTTTACCCAGCTTGAAACGCGCATAGAGCGTAAATTCGTGCGGCCAGTATTTGCGGGTTGCATCGCTACTTTTTAGTTCAAAGGTCAGCATCACGCCGTTTTCATCTTCATCGTGGCCTTTCAGCGCCCACGGCAGGTTGCGGGCGAAGCCATGGGACGGTAAACCCTGTTGCGCCGCCGGGCCGAACCACGGCCAGCAAACCGGCACGCCGCCGCGCAGGGCCACGCCGTTTTTGAATGGCGTATTGTTGCTGAGCCACAGCACTTCTTCTTCGCCAGCCGGTTTCCAGGAGAGCAGGTGCGCGCCCTGAAACGCAACGGAGGCTTTCACCTGCGGATGGTCAACAACGATAAGCTCCAGCTCATCAAGCTGGCGGCGGGAGAGGACAGGGGTAAGTTGTTCAACTACCGGGAGAGCAAAAATTTTGTTAATCATGGTGCAATCCTAAAGGTTAGCCGTAAACGTGAAGCCATAAAAAAAGGCGACCGAAGTCGCCTTTTTGGATCAATGTCTCATCTCAACTTATTTGGAGATGTGAGCGATCAGGTCCAGAACTTTGTTGGAGTAACCTGTTTCGTTGTCGTACCAGGAAACCAGTTTCACGAAGTTGTCGTTCAGTGCGATACCTGCTTTAGCATCGAACACGGAAGTGCAAACTTCGCCGTTGAAATCGGTAGAAACAACGTCGTCTTCGGTGTAACCCAGAACGCCTTTCATTGCGCCTTCAGAAGCCGCTTTGATTGCTTTCTTGATTTCTTCGTAAGACGCTGCTTTTTCCAGACGAACGGTCAGGTCAACAACGGATACGTTCGGAGTCGGAACGCGGAACGCCATACCGGTCAGTTTGCCGTTCAGTTCTGGCAGTACTTTACCGACGGCTTTAGCAGCACCGGTAGAGGACGGGATGATGTTCTGTGCTGCGCCGCGGCCGCCGCGCCAGTCTTTGTGAGACGGGCCATCAACGGTTTTCTGAGTAGCGGTGGTCGCGTGAACGGTGGTCATCAGGCCTTCGATGATGCCGAAGTTGTCGTTGATAACTTTAGCCAGCGGAGCCAGGCAGTTGGTGGTGCAGGATGCGTTAGAAACGATGTCCTGGCCTTCGTATTTGTCAAAGTTAGCGCCTTTAACAAACATCGGAGTGTTGTCTTTGGACGGGCCAGTCAGAACGACTTTTTTCGCGCCAGCAGTGATGTGTTTACGAGCGGTTTCGTCAGTCAGGAACAGACCAGTTGCTTCAGCAACAACGTCAACGCCTGCTTCGTTCCACTTCAGGTTAGCCGGATCACGTTCAGCGGTAACACGGATTTTTTTACCGTTAACGATCAGATGACCGTCTTTCACTTCAACGGTACCGTTAAAACGGCCGTGAGTGGAGTCATACTTCAGCATGTATGCCATGTAGTCAGCGTCTAACAGGTCGTTGATTGCAACGATCTCGATGTCAGAACGTTCCTGAGCAGCACGGAAAACAATGCGACCGATACGGCCAAAACCGTTGATACCTACTTTGATAGTCATATATTCCACCAGCTATTTGTTAGTGAATAAAAGGTTGCCTGTAAAATTACAAAAACCTTACGCAGCGTCAAGCGGAATCGTGTCAATCATTGCGACAAATCAATCCTGAGCATACCTTTGCTCGAATGTTTTGCCTCACTCTCCCTTTGAGCCCAATTCCATATTGGGGCCGCGCCCGGAATTTTAAAGGGCGTTAAAGATAAAAATGTGATGTTAATCACAATTATCTGGGCTGCCTTTTGGCATCGAATAAGTTTAGAACAAAAGTCCACGCTTCATTGTTAATGTTTTGTTAGAATCGAGGCGTAAAGTTGTCCTTTCACAGTGAGAAGCAAGCACATGGCGAATAAACCCTCCTCGGACGAGCTCAAAAAAAATTTGAGCGAGATGCAGTTTTACGTGACGCAGAATCACGGTACTGAGCCGCCGTTCACCGGACGACTGCTCCATAACAAACGGGACGGCGTCTACCACTGCCTGGTATGCGACGCGCCGCTGTTTCACTCGCAAACGAAGTATGATTCAGGCTGCGGCTGGCCGAGCTTTTACGAGCCGGTAAGCGAGGAGGCGATTCGCTATCTGAACGATTACTCTCACGGTATGCAGCGCACTGAAATTCGCTGCGGAAACTGCGATGCGCATCTGGGGCATGTGTTTCCCGATGGACCGCAGCCGACGGGGGAGCGTTTTTGCGTCAATTCGGCCTCATTAAGCTTCAATGACGACGATAATGGCGAGCAGATTAAAGGCTAAAGAAACGATTCAGCAAATTATTCCAGTGCGGAGTTGAGCGGACCATGGAAATCGAGCAAATAATAGACAGTATGACGCCGGAAGTGTATCAGCGCCTGGCGACGGCGGTGGAGCTGGGAAAATGGCCGGATGGTGTGGCCTTAACTTCCGGGCAGAAAGAGAACAGCCTGCAGCTGGTGATGCTTTATCAGGCGCGACATAACAGCGACGCGCAGCACATGACCATCGACACCAACGGCCAGATGGTGATGAAGAGCAAGCAGCAGCTGAAAGAAGATTTTGGCATCGCGCCCAAACCGATTGCAACGCTGAAAATGCAGTAGCCCAGCGCCTGATGCCCGGCTCAGGGCCTGTAGTTGGATAGCGCAGGCCCGTTAAGTCACTCTTCCGGGCCTGAGGTTGAATGACGTAGGCCCGGTAAGGCAACGCCGCTACCGGGCAAGGTTGTGACAATTGACAACTCGGGTAAGACGCCGCTCTATCACCCGACGGCCGATCGCCGATTAATGTTTAATCCCAAGCGATGTCGCGAGCTGCTTCGCCAGCTGATTGTGGTCATCGGCGCCATACTCCCAGAACATAGCCCCCGCCAGACCTTTTTGCTTAATGTAATCAGCCTTTATCGCCACCGAACGCGGATTCTCGTACGACAATGCGAACAGCGCTTTGCCGTCTGCCGACTGGACCGACAGCCACGGCACCTTCGCCTCATCATCCCAATGTTCGGTAAAGCGTTTTTGCGGGTCGTTAAGCATTTTCTCGACGATGTCGTTATATTTCACGTACGTGTCTTTAGTCAGATCAAAGCCCAGCGATGAAAACAGGGCGATTTGCTGTGGTCCGAACCACGGCTGAGTGACGGGATTTTTTTGCGCATCCGGCTTCGTCCAGTCGATACCCGGCTCAAGGGCGCGTTTTGGCACCCGGCCATAAAAGCCGATCCCCAGGTTCATCTGGCTCGGTTTTAAACCGGCGGCGAGATAGTTGTTGACCACAAAATCGGCGCTGTACTTATCCGCAGCCGCTACCGTCGGCCAGCGGGTTGAATCGTACAGGTTGGCGTTGAAGTACTGGGTACCGTAGGCCATGTCGTAAGTCATCAGGTTGATATAGTCGAGCGACGGAGCAATCGCTTTGATATCCACCCAGCTTTTCGGGCTCTCTGCGTTAGCGCCCACGGCGATGGTCACCAGTTTCTTCGTCCCAAACGCCGCGCGCAGCTCTTTCAGTAAGGCCGTGAAGTTATCGCGATCGGCCGGTTGGCTGGCGACCAGTCCCCATGCGCCATTGACCGGATACTCCCAGTCGAGATCGATGCCATCCAGACCATACTTTTCAACAATCTCCTGCGCGGACTGAATAAACACCGCCCGGGATTCCTTCGTCGCCGCTGCGCCGGAGAATCCGCGCGCCCCCCAGCCGCCGACGGAAAGCAGGACTTTCAGATTCGGGTTCTGCTGGCGCAACGTCGGGATTTTCTGCAGATCAGCCTCTACTTTCGGCGACAGCCAAATCTGATGCAGCTTGCTGGCATCTTTTAAAGCGTCCTTGGTTTCGTCTTTTTCGTCGTTATAGACCAGACCAAACGAGTAGTTGAGATGGGTTATCTGCCGCACGTCCAGCTTATCGATATCGCCACCGGGACCGGCAGTAACGTCGCCGCCGCCGTTAAAGTAGCCGACGGACATCAGGGAGCTGGCGGAGACCACGGAAGCGCAGAGCAGGGGTAATGCTGCCAGTAAAGGCAAAAGCTTCATATCAGATCCTCTTTGACTTAAAAAAGTGACATTGAAAAACAAACACGCCACGTAAATGGCGTGGCGAAAAAACAGCCAGTAAAGACTAGCATCTTCCGCAGAGTAAAACTGCGAAGAGGTTCACGGCTGTATGAGCGTTGCGATAGCCGTCCCTCTCTTGCGTCATTCCCTGAAACTGCGCAGGCGTATTTGTGATCTAAGTTGTGAAAAGCAGATCAATATCTGCCTTTTAAAGATTTCACATTGACCTTAAAGATTTTGTGGTTAAGTATTGCTGTCACTGAAGCACACCAAACATAAGGGAAGAGGCAATGAAAGCACTGGCAAGATTTGGTAAGGCCTTTGGCGGCTATAAGTTGATTGACGTACCAGAACCAAAGTGTGGCCCGGACGACGTAGTGATTGAAATCAAAGCAGCGGCCATCTGTGGCGCGGACATGAAACACTACAATGTTGATAGCGGATCCGATCAATTCAACTCGGTTCGTGGTCACGAATTCGCCGGTCAAATTGTGCGAGTGGGTGACAAGGTTAAAGACTGGAAAGTTGGTCAGCGGGTGGTTTCTGACAACAGCGGACACGTTTGTGGCGTTTGTCCTGCCTGCGAACAAGGTGATTTTCTGTGTTGTACAGAAAAAGTCAACCTCGGTCTGGACAACAATACCTGGGGGGGCGGCTTCTCGAAATACTGCCTGGTACCGGGGGAAATCCTCAAAATTCACCGCCATGCGCTGTGGGAAATCCCGCAGGGTGTTGATTATGAAGAAGCCGCTGTGCTGGATCCTATCTGCAACGCCTACAAATCTATCGCCCAGCAATCCAAATTTCTTCCCGGTCAGGATGTCGTGGTTTTCGGTACCGGCCCATTAGGGCTCTTTTCCGTACAGATGGCGCGCATTATGGGGGCCGTCAATATCGTGATGGTTGGGCTGGAAGAGGATGTGGCGGTGCGCTTCCCGATTGCTAAAGCGCTGGGCGCGACGGCAGTGGTCAACGGTTCGACCGAAGATGTGGTCGCGCGTTGTCAGGATATCTGCGGTAAAGACAATCTGGGGCTGGTCATCGAATGTTCGGGCGCCAATATTGCCCTCAAACAAGCTATAGAAATGCTGCGTCCAAACGGTGAAGTGGTTCGCGTGGGTATGGGCTTCAAACCGCTGGACTTCTCCATCAACGACATCACCGCCTGGAATAAAAGCATTATTGGCCATATGGCCTATGACTCCACTTCCTGGCGCAACGCCATCCGCCTGCTCGCCAGCGGCGCGATCAAAGTCAAGCCGATGATTACTCACCGCATTGGCCTGTCGCAATGGCGCGAAGGTTTTGACGCCATGGTCGATAAAACCGCGATTAAGGTCATTATGACTTACGACTTTGATAAATAATCCATTTATACCCGTCATACAGCAAGTTGCAGGTGTGCTGGCTGCGTTCGCTCACCCGAATAACTTACTACCGTAAGCTCATCGGGTTTCGTTCAATTGCCGCCTTCCTTCAACTCGAATTATTCAGGGCATATTAAGGAAGGTTTTCGGATGGAACAGATAGCAAAACCGCACTGCGGCGCCAGGCTGGATCGCCTGCCTGACTGTCGCTGGCACACTACGATGTTTGCCATGGTCGCTTTCGGACTACTGGTCTGCTGGAGTAATGCCGTCGGCGGGTTAATTCTTGCGCAGTTAAAAGAACTCGGTTGGACTGATAATTCTACTACCGCTACGTTTTCCGCCATGACGACGGCGGGAATGTTTCTTGGGGCGCTCGGCGGCGGCATCATTGGCGATAAGATCGGCCGTAAAAACGCGTTCATTCTGTATGAAGCGATTCATATTATTGCCATGGTCGTCGGGGCGTTTTCCCCGAATATGAACTTCCTGATCGCCTGCCGTTTTGTCATGGGAGTGGGATTAGGCGCGCTGCTGGTGACCTTATTTGCCGGTTTTACTGAGTATATGCCCGGTAGAAATCGTGGCACCTGGTCCAGTCGGGTCTCGTTCATCGGCAACTGGTCCTATCCACTCTGTTCACTGATTGCAATGGGATTAACGCCGCTAATTAGCGCTGAATGGAACTGGCGCGTGCAATTGCTGATCCCTGCCGTGCTGTCGCTGATTGCCACCGTTATTGCCTGGCGCAGTTTCCCTGAATCGCCCCGCTGGCTGGAGTCTCGCGGACGCTATGCGGAAGCTGAAAAGGTGATGCTGGCCATTGAAGAGGGCGTGGTTCAGCAGACGGGCAAGCCGCTGCCGCCGGTGGCTCTCGAAGATGACGGAAAACCGCCGCGTGCCGTTCCCTATTCGGCCTTGTTAACGGGCGTATTACTCAGACGGGTTATTTTAGGTTCCTTCGTACTGATTGCCATGAATGTCGTGCAGTACACCTTGATTAACTGGTTGCCGACGATATTTATGACCCAGGGAATTAATCTGAAAGACTCTATTGTTTTAAATACCATGAGTATGTTCGGCGCACCGTTCGGGATTTTTATTGCCATGCTGGTGATGGATAAAATACCCAGAAAGACCATGGGGGTGGGACTGTTAGTGTTAATTGCCGTCCTGGGATATATCTACTCGCTGCAAACTAGCATGCTGTTTATTACGTTAATTGGTTTCTTCCTGATTACTTTTGTCTATATGTACGTTTGTTACGCCTCTGCGGTTTATGTCCCGGAAATATGGCCAACCGAAGCGAAGCTCCGCGGTTCTGGCCTGGCGAACGCGGTCGGGCGAATCAGCGGTATCGCTGCGCCCTATGCAGTTGCGGTATTGCTTAGCGCTTACGGCGTGACGGGGGTGTTTGTGCTACTGGGGGCCGTCTCAATTATTGTCGCTATTGCTATCGCTACTATCGGAATTGAAACCAAAGGCGTCTCTGTCGAAAGTCTCGGTATTGATGCAGTTACCAGTAAATAATATTCACAGGAAATAAAATGAAAAATTCGAAAGCGATATTGCAAACTCCGGGCACAATGAAAATTATTGCTGCCGATATCCCGGTGCCCAAAGAACATGAAGTGCTGATCAAAATTGAATACGTCGGTATTTGCGGTTCAGATGTTCACGGGTTTGAGTCCGGCCCCTTTATTCCGCCGAAAGATCCCCATCAGGAAATTGGCCTGGGGCACGAATGCGCCGGTACGGTGGTGGCGGTAGGAAATCGTGTTAGCAAATTTAAGCCGGGCGACCGGGTGAATATTGAACCCGGCGTGCCGTGCGGCCACTGCCGCTACTGCCTGGAGGGGAAATATAATATTTGTCCCGACGTTGACTTTATGGCCACGCAACCTAATTACCGCGGCGCGCTAACCCACTATCTGTGCCATCCAGAGAGCTTCACTTACAGGCTACCTGATAACATGGACACCATGGAAGGGGCGCTGGTGGAACCCGCTGCGGTCGGTATGCACGCTGCGATGCTGGCGGACGTTAAGCCGGGTAAGAAGATCGTTATTCTTGGCGCAGGCTGTATTGGTTTAATGACCCTCCAGGCGTGTAAGTGCATGGGCGCAACCGACATCGCTGTCGTTGATGTGCTGGATAAACGCCTTGCCATGGCCGGGAAGCTCGGGGCCAAAACCGTTATCAACGGGGCAAACGAGGACACCCTTGCGCGCTGCCAGCAGTTCTCCGGCGAGATGGGGGCCGATATCGTTTTCGAAACTGCCGGTTCGGCCATCACCGTTAAGCAGGCACCCTATCTGGTTATGCGTGGGGGAAAAATCATGATCGTCGGTACGGTTCCCGGCGATTCAGCGATTAACTTCCTCAAGATTAACCGTGAAGTTTCGATTCAGACTGTCTTCCGCTATGCCAACCGCTATCCGGTCACCATTGAAGCTATCTCTTCCGGGCGTTTCGATGTGAAGTCGATGGTGACACATATTTACGATTATGAGGATGTTCAGCGCGCGTTTGATGAATCCGTTAACAACAAACGCGAAATTATTAAAGGCGTTATTAAAGTTAATCATTAATTTATTGGAAAGGGAGAAACAACCATGTTGGCAGATATTAAATATTGGGAAAACGATGCTCAGAATAAACATTATGCGATTGCCCACTTTAACGTGTGGAATGCAGAAATGTTAATGGGGGTAATTGATGCGGCGGAAGAGTCTAAATCACCGGTGATTATCTCTTTCGGCACCGGATTTGTGGGAAATACTTCGTTTGAAGATTTTTCGCATATGATGGTTTCTATGGCGAAAAAGGCTTCGGTACCGGTGATCACCCACTGGGATCACGGGCGCAGTATGGAGATTATCCACAACGCCTGGGCCCACGGCATGAATTCACTGATGCGCGACGCATCCGCCTTTGATTTCGAAGAGAATATTCGCCTGACCAAAGAGGCGGTGGACTACTTCCATCCGCTGGGTGTTCCGGTCGAAGCGGAGCTGGGGCACGTGGGGAATGAAACGGTCTACGAAGAAGCGCTGGCGGGCTATCACTATACCGACCCGGATCAGGCTGCGGAATTTGTCGAGCGTACCGGCTGCGATTCACTGGCGGTGGCGATTGGCAACCAGCACGGCGTTTATACTTCTGAACCGAAACTGAATTTTGATGTGGTTAAACGCGTGCGCGAGGCGGTTTCCGTGCCGCTGGTTCTGCACGGCGCGTCCGGCATTAGCGATGCGGATATTAAGAAGGCCATTTCATTAGGTATTTCGAAAATCAATATCCACACTGAACTGTGTCAGGCGGCAATGTCGGCTGTGCAGGAGAACCAGAATCAGCCTTTCCTGCACGTTGAGCGCGAAGTCCGCAAAGCGGTAAAACAGCGCGCGCTGGAGAAAATCAAACTGTTTGGCTCTGACGGTAAAGCGGAATGACAATATGGATCATATCGAGGTTATTTGTATAGGGGCGGCAATCGTTGATATTCCCTTACAGCCGGTGAGTAAAAATATTTTTGATGTCGACTCTTATCCTTTAGAACGAATCGCCATGACCACCGGGGGAGACGCAATTAATGAAGCGACTATTATTTCTCGTCTTGGTCATCGTACCGCGTTAATTAGCCGGATAGGGGATGACGCTGCCGGGCATTTTATAGTAGAGCACTGCCGGCGTGAGAATATTGATATTCACAGTCTGAGGCAGGATGGCGAAATTGATACCTCAATCAACGTGGGCTTAGTTACCGCTGATGGCGAGCGTACTTTTGTGACTAACCGCAACGGCAGTCTGTGGAAGCTGAATATTAATGATGTTGATTTTGACCGCTTCTCTCAGGCAAAGCTGCTGTCGCTGGCGAGTATTTTTAATAGTCCGCTGCTCGACGGTAAAGCGTTAACGGAGATTTTCATTCAGGCGAAAGCGCACGGATTAATTATTTGTGCCGATATGATTAAGCCGCGGCTTAACGAAACGCTGGAAGATATTCGACAGGCGCTGAGCTACGTAGATTATTTGTTTCCCAATTTTGCCGAAGCAAAACTGCTCACCGGCAAAGAGACGCTGAATGAGATTGCCGACAGTTTCCTGAGCTGCGGCGTGAAAACGGTGGTCATTAAGACCGGCAAGAGAGGCTGCTTTATTAAGCGTGCTGATATGAAGATGGAGGTTCCGGCGGTTTCAGGAATTACCGCCCTCGACACCATCGGCGCGGGGGACAACTTTGCCTCGGGATTTATCTCCGCGCTGCTTGAAGGTAAGCCGCTGCGCGAGTGCGCATTGTTTGCTAACGCAACGGCTGCGATCTCGGTGCTTAGCGTGGGCGCCACGACGGGCGTGAAAAACAGAAAGCTGGTTGAACAACTTCTCGACGAATACGAAGGGTAATAGCGGCAGATGAATATGATTCCTTTAGGCAGTACGGATATTACGCTTTCTCGCATGGGATTAGGGACATGGGCCATTGGCGGCGGCCCGGCATGGAACGGCGATCTCGACCTGCAGATTTGTATCGACACCATTGTTGAGGCGCATCGCTGTGGCATTAATTTGATTGATACCGCGCCAGGCTACAACTTCGGTAACAGCGAAGTCATTGTCGGTCAGGCGCTGAAGCACCTGCCGCGCAGCGAGATCGTGGTTGAAACCAAATGCGGTATTGTCTGGGAGCGTACGGGCAGTCTGTTTAATAAAGTCGGCGATCGCCAGCTGTATAAAAACCTTACCCCCGAGTCGATTCGGGAGGAGGTGGATGCCAGCCTGCAAAGACTTGGCATCGAAAGCATCGATATTTATATGACCCATTGGCAGTCGGTTGAACCCTTTTTTACGCCGATTGCTGAAACCGTCAGCACGCTAAACGAGCTGAAGAAGGAGGGGAAAATACGTTCAATTGGTGCGGCTAACGTGGATGCCGGGCATATCAGGGAGTATCTCAGGCATGGCGAGCTGGATATCGTGCAGGCTAAGTACAGCATTCTCGATCGAGCGCTGGAAGCAGAACTACTGCCGTTATGCGAGCAGCATGGCATCGTGTTACAGGTCTATTCACCGCTTGAGCAGGGGCTGCTGACGGGCACTATCGCGCGAGATTATATCCCGGGCGGTGCGCGGGCCAATAAAGTCTGGTTCCAGCGTGAAAACATGCTGCGGGTGATTGATATGCTTGAGCAGTGGCAGCCGCTTTGTGATAAATATCGCTGTACTATCCCCGCACTGGCGCTCGCGTGGATTTTAAAGCAAAGCGCTTTAATCACTTTGCTGAGCGGCGCAACGGCGCCAGAGCAGGTGCGTGAAAATGTCGACGCCCTGACCATTGCCCTGACCGATGAGGACTCATTGTTGATGAGGCGAATGGCGGAAGCGTTGGAGACGAAATAAGATTGATGTATTGACCTCTGTTTCTGTGTGAAATAACATTAAAATCTGTGATTCAGACATGTTTTTTTGAAAGTAAATATAGTCTGTGAGATACTTGGGTCTTATTATTACTTTGCAGGAAACAGGGGTGTCATCGTGGCGGCAAAAGACAGAATTCAGACCATCAAGCAAATGGTTGCGAACGATAAGAGGGTGGCGGTTTCTAATTTAAGTTCAATTTTTCAGGTTACTGAAGAAACCATTCGCCGCGATCTGGAAAAACTAGAAAATGAAGGTTTTTTGACCCGAACCTATGGTGGTGCGGTATTAAATACTACCGCGTTGTCCGACAATATTCATTTTTATAAACGTGCAAAGTCTTTTTTAGAAGAGAAGCAGACCATCGCTCGTAATGCATTACCATTTATTAAAAATAAAACTACTATGGCTGCCGACTCCAGCAGTACGGCGATGGAATTATTAAAGCTGCTGAAGGAACGCAACGATCTCACGCTGCTAACCAACTCGGCTGAAGCCTTTCATGAGCTGGCGCAGTCTGAAATCAACGTGGTTTCTACCGGCGGCGAGTTGAATAAGAATACGCTGTCACTGCAGGGAAGGATCACTAAGGAAATTATTAGTCGTTATCATGTTGATATTATGGTGATGAGCTGCAAAGGTCTGGATATGCAGAGCGGGGCGCTTGACTCTAACGAAGCGGAAGCAGAAATCAAGAAAACCATGATCCGCCAGGCCACGGAAGTGGCTCTGCTGGTCGATCATTCAAAATTTGATCGTAAAGCTTTCGTCCAACTCGTGGATTTTAGCCATATTAATTATCTTATAACCAATAAGGCTCCGGGTGCAGAGTGGATTGCATTTTGTAAAGAAAATAATATTCAACTCGTTTATTAACTCCAGGGTTGGTCGTGTCGATATTATTTTAGCTTGTACCTGGATCATGCCATAAAAATTTAATGATGATGGTGGCGCGGGGAAAATGACTCTGCTGCGCTCGCCATATTCTATATTTTAGCTGAATTTGAGGCATCCAGATGGAACAATGTGACCCTATCGGCGCAAGATTAGATCGCTTACCCTTATCCCGATTTCATTTTCGTATTTTCGGTATCATTAGTTTTAGTTTATTAATCACTGGCTTTCTCAGCTATTCCGGTAACGTGGTGTTGGCCAAGTTAGTCAGTAACGGCTGGTCAAATAATTACCTCAATGCGGCATTCACCTCGGCACTGATGTTTGGCTACTTTCTCGGGTCGCTGGCCGGTGGGTTTATTGGCGATTATCTCGGACGACGTAAAGCATTTCGCGTGAATTTACTGATCGTCGGGATCTCTGCCTGCGCGGCAACCTTTGTACCCAACATGTACTGGCTTATCTTTTTCCGCTGTTTGATGGGCACTGGAATGGGGGCGCTAATTATGGTGGGCTATGCCTCATTTACCGAATTTATTCCTCCCGCGGTGCGCGGGAAATGGTCTGCCCGGCTGTCATTTGTCGGCAACTGGTCGCCAATGCTATCGGCGGCAATTGGCATCGTGGTTATTGCCTTTTTAAGCTGGCGGGTGATGTTCCTGCTTGGCGGTGCGGCAATGCTGCTGGCCTGGTATCTGTCGGGGAAATATTTTATTGAATCTCCTCGCTGGCTTGCGGGCAAAGGACAGCGAAGCGCGGCGGAAAAGCACCTCCTGCAGGTGGAGTCACAAATCGAGGAAGAGAAAAAAATCACCTTGCCCGCCTGGCACAGCGCTGGCCATATGGCGGACCCGGGCGTGGAAAGCGGGTCGTTCTGGCTACTGTTTAAAGGCCAGATGCTGCGGCGAACGCTGGTGGCGATCACGGTACTTGTCGCCATGAATATTTCGCTCTATACCATTACGGTGTGGATCCCGACGATTTTTGTCAATTCGGGGATCGACGTGACAAAATCTATCTTGATGACCGCGATTATTATGATTGGCGCGCCGGTTGGGATATTTATTGCTGCACTGATTATTGACCGTTTTCCGCGGCGATTATTTGGCTCATCCCTGCTGATTATTATTGCAATGCTCGGGTACTTCTATTCCATTCAAACAGAAGAGTGGGCTATTTTGAGCTACGGCCTGGTGATGATCTTTTTCCTGTACATGTATGTCTGCTTTGCCTCGGCGGTGTATGTACCGGAGCTGTGGCCAACGCATCTCCGATTACGTGGTTCGGGCTTTGTTAACGCGGTGGGGAGAATTGTCGCCGTATTTACGCCCTACGGCGTCGCCATTCTGTTGACCCGCTACGGCTCGATTACGGTCTTTATCGTCCTCGGCGTGATGCTGGTGCTTTGTGCGCTGATTCTGTTCTGCTTCGGCATCGAAACGCGCAAGGTTTCGCTGGAAGAGATTTCAACTCTGGTTTGAGATAACAGGCCGGCAGGTTTTCCCGCCGGCCTGTTTTAAGCCTGAGTTTCCAGCCAGTCGTCGAGGGTGTACAGCGTAGCGCCCGCGGCGGCCATCTCCATAAAGGCGTGCGCGCTATCCTGCGGCTGGAGGTTGACCCCGCGGCAGCCGTCGGTAATGACGTTGACGGTATAGCCGAGATTCAGCGCATCCAGCACGGTGAATTTGACGCAGTAATCGGTCGCCAGCCCAAGAATGATCAGATCGGTGATATCGCGTTGGCGCAGCCACTCATCAAGCCGGGTTTTTTGCCGATGTCCGTTGTCAAAAAATGCGCTGTAGCTGTCGATCGCCGGATTTTCCCCTTTATGAAACACCGCGGCTATCGCCTGCTGCTGCAGCAGCGGATGCAGCGCCGCACCTTCGCCGTTCTGCACGCAGTGATCGGGCCAGAACGTTTGCGCCAGGCCATCGAGCTGTCCCTGGGTATAAGGTTCGACCTGATGTTGGCTGGCGAAGCTGCCGTGGTTTGCCGGGTGCCAGTCCTGGCTGGCGACAACGGTTTCGCCGCGGGCGAGACAGTGGTCGATAAGTCGGTTGGCGATATCTATGGTGCTATCACCTTCCGGTACGGCAAGTGCGCCGCCCGCGCTAAAATCGTTTTGTAAATCGACCAGCAGTAGTGCGCGATTCGTCATCGGTTCTCCTTACTCATCGGGGGTCAGTTCGCCACGCAGGTTTTCCTGCATCAGGTTGCGAATCTCATCGACGCTCAGATTCTGACTCAGCAGGTAGTGTAGCTTGGTCAGCGTGGCCTCAACGGTCATATCAAAACCGCTGATGACGCCTGCCTGGGCGAGGGCGTTACCGGTGGCATACCCGCCCATATTGACCTTGCCGGACATGCACTGGGTCAGGTTAATGACCACGATCCCGCGCTGGCTGGCTTCCGCCAGAACCTGGATGAACTCGCCGTTTTGCGGGGCGTTGCCGACGCCATAGGAGCGCAGAATCAACGCTTTCACCGGCTGACGCAGGAAATTTCGCACCACATCGGCAGAAATGCCCGGATAAATCGTAACGACGCCAATTGGCTGCGGCGTGATGGGATGCACAATCAGCTCGCCGATGCCGTGTGGCGCTGGCGGCGTGCCGAGGCGACGAATGTGGATCCCGGCTTCCAGTAAAGGAGCCAGATTAGGGGAGGCGAAGGCATCGAAACCATCGGCATGAGCTTTGGTCGTGCGGTTGCCGCGATAGAGACGATTATTGAAGAACAGCGTCACTTCATTAATCGGGTAATTAGCGGCAACGTACAGAGCATTCAGCAAATTGATCTGCCCGTCGGAGCGCAGCTCGGCTAACGGGATTTGTGACCCTGTCACAATAACCGGTTTACCCAGATGCTCGAGCATGAACGACAGCGCTGAGGCGGTAAAGGCCATGGTGTCAGTGCCGTGCAGGATAACAAAGCCGTCGTACTCGTCGTAATGCGCGCGGATGTCGTCGGCGATGTGCTGCCAGTCTTCTGGCGTCATATCGGAAGAGTCCATCAGCGGTTCATATTCATGAATCGTAAAGTCCGGCATCTCCGGACGGTGGAACTCAGGCATCAGCGCCAGCTGACGCTGCAGGTGGCCGGAAACGGGAATATAACCGTGTTCTGAGCGCTGCATACCGATGGTCCCACCGGTGTAGGCAACGTAAATCGATTTCTTTTGCATATCATCGCTTAGGTTGTACATAGACAGGCGCAGTATAAGGTGACCGCTAAAAAAATACAGCGCAATCCCCTTCATACTTCAAGTTGCAGGTGCGTTGGGGCGCGTGTTCCCCCGACAACATTGACGTTGTCGGGGGAGAGGGGCCAGATGGAGGAATTAGCGGATATTGGCGCAGGTTAAGCAGAACGCGTAGCGGTTCTGCGGATCGTTGAACGCGGCGAGCTTATCGCTCTCAGCCTTGACGGCATTGGCCGCGGCGGCAACCGGCGCCGGCAGCCAGGCCTGCAGTGCCGCTGGCAGCGACGCGCGGACCGAACCGGTCAGGCTATCGATCACCATTGAGAAGAACGTCGGCTCTTCCTGGTAGTAGTTGATATGCCACTGTTTCAGCTTCGCCAGCTCCGCGGCTTTTGCCACCGCGTCGTCAAAGTCGCCCAGGCTATCAACCAGCCCGTTAGCTTTCGCATCTTCACCGGTCCAGACATGGCCCTGGGCAATCTGGTCGATTTTCTCCGGCGTACTGTTACGCGCGTTGGCCACCAGCGTGATAAAACGTTTGTAGCCGTTTTCGATGCTCAGCTGCATCAGCTGCTGAACCTCAGGCGGCAGCGATTTGGTGGTGGAGACATCGGCCAGCGCCGACGTCGCCACGCCATCGGTATGGACGCCGATCGAATCCAGCGTATTTTCGACGGTGTTAATGACGCCGAAGATGCCAATCGAGCCGGTGAGGGTACTTGGGTTGGCGACGATATAGTTGGCCGGCGTTGAGATCCAGTAGCCGCCGGAAGCGGCCATGCCGCCCATGGAGACCACCACCGGTTTACCTGCGGCTTTCGCCGCCGCCAGCTCTTCACGAATCACTTCCGAGGCGCTGACGCTGCCGCCCGGGCTGTTGACGCGCAGGACAATCGCTTTCACCTTCGGATCGAGGCGGGCATCGCGAATCTGTGCGGCGGTCGTGTCTCCGCCGACGTTACCCGGCGTCTCTTCGCCGTCCATGATCGCGCCGTTAGCGAAGATCACCGCAATGGTAGCGCCCTGGTCAGACGGCGTTTTCACGCTGTAATCGTAATAGCTGATCGCGCGATAGTTATTATCCGCTTTGCTCCAGCCGAACTGTTTGGTCAGCGCCTTCTCCACGTCGGTGGCGGTACCCAGCTCATCTACCAGCTTGTTGTTCAGCGCGTACTGCGCCGTATCGCCGTCCACTTTACGCAGACCGTCAATCAGTCCCTGAGCGCCAGGGAACAGCTGCTGAGCCGTGATTTGGCGGTTAGCGGCGATGGTATTGAGGTAGTTTTGCCACAGCTCGCCAATCCAGCGGCTGTCGGCTTCACGGGCGGCAGGCGACATATCGTCGCGGATAAACGGCTCGACCGCCGATTTATAGGTCCCGACGCGGAAAACGTGGGTTGAGACTTTTAGCTTGTCGAGCAGAGATTTGTAATACAGGCCGTTGGTGGCAAAACCGTGCAGATCGACCTCACCCTGCGGCGAAAGCCAGATTTTATTGGCGAAGCTTGCCAGATAGTACTGCCCCTGGCTGTAGCTGCTCCCCACGGCATACACCGGTTTACCGCTATCGCGGAATTCGCGCAGCGCCTTACCGATATACTGCATTGAAGGCTGATCGCCGCCGGCAAAATTTTTCAGATCGAGGACGATACCGGTGATATTGCGGTCATCTTTCGCCTGACGAATGGTCTGTACGATATCAAACAGCGAGTTTTCCTGGAGACGGTCGGAACTGGCGCCAAAGAGCTGACGACCGATCACGCCGAGTTTGCTACTGGCGGACGGTTTATCGACCACCACGCCGGTGATATCCATCAGCAGCGCGCCGCGAGCGGTATGTTCCGTTGTGGTGCTGCTGAACTGTGCCCAGATACCGACACAAACCAGAACCAGCAACAGGAAAACCACGTTCAGTGCGAGCTGGCGAATAAAGTTGAGTACCCGCCATGTCCATTTAAAAAATCCGGCGAGCAGCCGCCAAAGAGTTCGCATGTATTCTCCCTAACATTGTTAAAAATGGGCTAACCGCATGGGTTGCCGCGTCTGGTTATCCTAAAGAGACGGCTGACGCTTGTCAGCAGGAATCACCGGTCGTGCTGTAACAAAATTCTTGCGCATGTTAATTTTATGCAAAATGACATCACAGGAGTTACACAGATGGATGCTCTCGAACTACTGATAAACCGCCGCAGCGCTTCTCGTCTTGCAGAGCCGGCACCGAGCGGTGAACAACTGGAAAACATTCTCCGCGCCGGACTGCGCGCCCCGGATCATGGGACGCTGCAACCCTGGCGTTTCTTTATTATTTCTGATGAAGGCCGTGAACGCTTCAGTCAATTGCTGGAGAAAGGGGCGATTGAGGCCGGGCAGGATGACAAAGGTATTGAAAAGGCCCGCAGTGCGCCGTTCCGCGCTCCGCTGATTATCACCGTCGTCGCCCGCTGCGAAGATCACCCGAAGGTGCCGAAATGGGAGCAGGAAATGTCGGCCGGCTGCGCCGTGATGGCCATGCAGATGGCGGCGTTGGCGCAGGGCTTTAACGGTATCTGGCGCAGCGGCGCATTGACCGAAAGCCCGATCGTCCGGGAAGGTTTTGCCTGCCGCGAGCAGGATAAAATCGTCGGTTTTCTCTATCTGGGAACGCCGCAGCTTAAAGCCTCCACGACCGTTTCTCTGCCGGACACCGCGCCGTTTGTGGTCCGTTTCTGAGCAACGCAGAGTCAGAACAGCCCGGCAGGCGTGAACCGCCGGGCTGTCGCGCCGACTATTTCTGCTGTTGCGCAAACTCGTCTTTGGCTTTTTGCAGCTGCTGCTGGAAGGCCGGATTGGTATGCAGGGTTGCAACCACCGCCGAGCCGACAATCCGCGCGGCGTCAACATCGCTCTGCCAGTGGTAACCGCAGATCACCCGACTTTCACCGAGCTCATAGCCGCGCTTGAGAATCTCATTCTGGCGCTGCGGGTTGATTTCGGCCAGCACCAGGGCGGTCGCCCAGCCGATAGAGGTGTGTCCGGAAGGGTAGGAGCCGTTTTTCGACAGCTTATCCTGTTCGGTGGTATTGCAGGTGGACACGCCGTAGAAGGCAAACGGACGAATACGCATATACTTCTCTTTCGCGCCTCGGGTCGCCAGATCGCCCGCGTCTTCAATCATGTTGGTGAGCAGTTTGTGCAGCGCCGGGGCGTCTTTTTCGCTGATCGGGGAGCCGAATGCTGCGGAGAAGGCGTTGGCCACGCCACCCGCGCTCAGGTTGGCATCCTCTGCCGCCAACTTACCGCGGGCGGTGGCGCGCAGCAGACGGCCTTTCTCATACATCGCCTGATCGTTTAAAAACGCAATGCTGCCCACTTCCGGCGGCGGTGGCAGCAGCGCCAGGCTATCAATGGCCTGGGCATTTTTCAGATAGTAGAGATCGGGCTTGGTGGTGGCATCATTGCCGGCGGGAACCAGCGCAAAGGCGCTAACTGAAAAGAGGCTGGCAAGGCAAAGGGCGAGTACACGCTTTTTCATCAAGATATCCTTATTGTGGTGGAGGGGGACAATGGAGCGAAACTGACGCATTAAGATCCATTGTTTTGCTGAAATTAAGAGTCTGTCTCCTCAGGGCTATTTTGCGGAGCATTTTGCCCCGGGCAACGCTGACAACGATTTCACCTTTCAGGGCGGCCCGTGTGCAACCTGCCTGTGCCAATAACGCCTGCCGGGATAGACGCTAAACTCTCTCATCCGGCGCGTTTTTTTGCCGGATGAGAGACGACTCAGGTACCGTTGATACCTGTTTACCGATAAACCGAACGCGCGATGCGGGTGTAGGTATGCCTGACCCCACGAATAGCAATACTGTAGGCCAGAATATTCTCCGGTAATGCCATCCCCATATAACCCGTATCGCCAATATGGTGCAGGTCGGCGCCCGCCATTTTACTCATCAACGCTATCTGACGAACGGTGCCGACATCAGCGCCTTCCTGGGAGGTCCCAATCGCCGTCATCGCCAGCACGCCATGCGCATGCGCCGTATCGATAAGCGATGCCACACGTTGCTGACTCATTCCCGGTATCGTGCCTGGGGCCGGGAGCAACACAATATCCGCCCCCTGGGCGGCGAACCAGCTAACATCCTGCTCGCTGATAATGCTGCTGCCGCTTTCACGCACCACTCCCGCACCGTGCATTTTCCCGGTGATAATCACCGCGCTGTCGCCCACCGCCTGGCGAATCTCTTCGGCGGCGATCCCCAGCGCCCGGTTGCTGACTCCGTTAGCCGGGTTGCCCGTTAACACCAGAATTTTCGCCCCCATGGCGACCAGCTTACGGGCATTGTCAGCCGTTGCCGAGCGCCCCGGTCTCATTTTCCAGATATCGTCATGGGCAACCGCAAATTCCGGGTCTACGGCCTCCAGATTGACACCAATAATACGCCCGGTCAGGCGCTGCAGTTCATGCAGCGTTTTTTCCGGCGCGATATCGGCAGGCAACCCCTCAATATGCGGGTTTTCACAGTCAAACATATTAATCAGCAGGATATCCGCGCCCTGCGATGCGGCAAGCTCGGCATTGGTAACATTGTTCAGCAATGGCTGAGTGATGGCGATAGATTCACTGACCATGACCCGGCCTTCGCTGGCGCGAATGGCATACAGCAGCTGCGCTTTATTCATCGACACAAAATCGGAAGCACAGCAGTCCAGTAAACGTTTAGTTGTCATTGATATATGCCTCGTTGCTGAGTCAGTTCTCTGATTTTTCCTGCGGCCTGAGCAGGCAGTATCAGCGCCTCGACCCGCGGCGGCATGCTGGCGGAAAAAATTCCCTGCATCAATTTACCTCAGTCATCATCAGCCATCTTTGGTTCAGTTAAAACTAAACCACTTATGTACCATTAGTGAACCATACAGAATAAAAATGGATCCTGCCTACGACAAAATGGCCATTTTGTGATCTGAGAGGCTTTTCTCTGTCGCTGATTTGAGGATGACAACGAGCGATTCCTGGTTAAGAATTGGTTCACAGAAACTGGACCAGTTACCACTTGCGCAGAGAGACGATGAACACAACTTCGCATCCCGGGTTTTATCTCGATCAATCCAGCGCGTTGCCGCTATATATGCAACTGGTGAATGCCATTAAGTTAGCCGTTTCTGAAGGCCGGCTTCGTCCTGGCGATGTTCTGCCGTCAGAACGGGCGCTGGTAGAGATGCTGAATATTGCGCGAGGCACAGCCCGAAAAGCATTACAGCAGTTGCTGGAGGAGGGGGTGCTGATTCGCAATCAGGGATCCGGGACCTTCGTGGCTCCGCATGTGCGCCAGTCCCTGCCGTCGCTGGAAAGTTTTACTGAAATGGCGGCAGCGAGCGGAGGCACAGCACAAAGCGAGCTGGTGGGATATCTGCGGCGGTTAGCAACCCAGGAGGAGCGCCATGCTCTGCAACTGACAGAAGGTCAAAGTGAAATTGTCGAACTGACCCGGCTCAGAAAAATTAACGGTATCGCCGTTTCTTTGCAGACGGCGGTTTTGCCGGCGCTTCTGCTGGATAAAATCAGCGAAATGGATGAATCGTTCTATCAGTACCTGGAGACCAAAGGCTCACCGGTACTGCGGGCAACTCAGCACTTCAGGGCCGTATCAACGGACAGTCAGCTGGCTTACTATCTGAACATCAAACAAGATGAGCCGCTTTTGCTGGTGACCCGGATTGGCTTCACCTACGATGACAGGCCCGTGGAATACACCCGGACCTGGTGCCTGAATGATTACTATGATTTTACGCTTGAGCTACGTCGAGAAGCGCCATAGCGGCGCGCTGCCGCTCGGTGGCAGGCTGGCCCGCTAAGCGTGAAAATGGCGGCAGGATCCCGGGCGCAGAATTTCGCGATGGAAGGCGCTGATTTTTACCGTCCCGCCGATCCGCATTTTGTCTGAGATGTCTGATAATCCTGAACCTCATCGGACTTTCAGCGACAGTGAAAATAGCGCGGTCAAGAGGGTTGTCCATCGCAAAATCGTCTATTTGTCTGCTTAATGAGCAACCATTCGCGATTTCGGACTGTCATACTTACCACCTTGGCGTTTGAGCGCTACCATAGCGGGATTGCAATGACAGGAGATGTCCATGAGCGAGCAAGCTATTCGTTTAACGCAATACAGCCACGGAGCCGGTTGTGGTTGTAAAATTTCCCCTAAAGTACTGGAAACTATTCTGAAGAGCGATCGGGCGAAGTTTATCGATCCGAACCTGCTGGTGGGGAATGAGACCAGTGATGATGCGGCGGTTTACGACCTTGGCAACGGGACGTCGATCATCAGCACCACCGACTTTTTTATGCCGATAGTCGACAGCCCGTTCGACTTTGGCCGTATCGCCGCCACCAACGCCATCAGCGACATTTTCGCGATGGGTGGAAAACCGATTATGGCGATTGCCATTCTTGGCTGGCCGATTAATACCCTGGCGCCGGAAATTGCCCGCGAAGTCGTGGACGGCGGGCGTTTTGCCTGCCAGCAGGCGGGTATCTCCCTGGCCGGTGGCCACTCGATTGACGCCCCGGAGCCGATTTTCGGTCTGGCGGTCACCGGCGTGGTGCCCACCGAGCGGATCAAGAAAAACAGCACCGCCGAGGCGGGCTGCAGACTCTATCTCACCAAGCCGCTAGGCATTGGCGTGCTGACCACCGCAGAGAAAAAATCGCTGCTCAAACCGGAGCACCAGGGGCTGGCAACGGAAACCATGTGCCAGATGAACCTCGCCGGCGCGGCCTTTGCCACCATCGGCGGCGTAAAAGCGATGACCGACGTTACCGGTTTCGGCCTGCTGGGTCATCTGAGCGAAGTGTGTCGCGGCGCGGGTGTTCAGGCGCTACTGAACTACGCGGATATCCCGAAACTGCCGGGCGTTGAAGAGTACATTGCGGCGGGCGCCGTTCCCGGCGGCACCGGGCGCAACTTTGCCAGCTACGGCCATCTGATGGGCGACATGCCGGCAGCGTGGCGCGATCTGCTGTGTGACCCGCAAACCTCCGGCGGTCTGCTGCTGGCGGTGACGCCGGAAGCGGAAGCCGAAGTGCGTGCCGCAGCCGAAGAGTTCGGAATTAAGCTTGCCGCCATCGGCGAGCTGGTGACCGCACGCGGCGGACGTCCCATGATCGAGATCCGTTGATTACATGCGGTTGTTTATTGCGGAAAAACCCAGTCTCGGTCGCGCCATCGCCGACGTGCTCCCCAAACCGCATCGCAAAGGTGATGGTTATATTGAGTGCGGTAACGGGCAGGTGGTCACCTGGTGTATCGGCCATTTGCTCGAGCAGGCTCAGCCGGACGTCTATGACGGGCGCTATGCGCGCTGGAATCTGCTCGACCTGCCTATTGTGCCGGAAAAGTGGCAGCTGCAGCCAAAACCGTCGGTGACCAAACAGCTCAACGTCATCAAGCGTCTGCTGGGCGATGCGCAGGAGGTGATTCACGCCGGTGACCCGGACAGAGAGGGACAGCTGCTGGTCGACGAAGTTCTCGACTATCTGCAGCTGGCGCCGGAAAAGCGCCAGCAGGTTCAGCGCTGCCTGATTAACGATCTCAACCCGCAGGCGGTGGAGCGGGCGATATCTCGCCTGCGCGCTAACAGCGAGTTTATTCCGCTATGCGTTTCGGCTCTGGCCCGCGCCCGCGCTGACTGGCTCTACGGGATTAATATGACCCGCGCCTATACGCTGCTCGGCCGCAATGCCGGTTACCAGGGCGTACTGTCGGTCGGGCGGGTGCAGACGCCGGTGCTGGGGCTGGTAGTGCGGCGTGACGAAGAGATTGAGAACTTTGTCGCCAAAGATTTCTTTGACGTCAAGGCGCATATCGTGACGCCGAAGGATGAGCGTTTCGTCGCCACCTGGGTGCCGAGCGATGCCTGCGAACCGTATCAGGATGAAGAGGGGCGTCTGCTGCATCGTCCGCTGGCCGAACACGTGGTGGCGCGCATTGCGGGCCAGCCAGCGCGGGTGACCGCCTACAACGATAAGCGAGATTCGGAGCCGGCGCCGCTGCCGTTTTCGCTTTCGACGCTGCAGATTGAGGCGGCGAAGCGCTTTGGCTTTAGCGCGCAAAACGTTCTGGATATCTGCCAGAAACTGTATGAAACCCACAAACTGATTACCTATCCGCGTTCGGACAGCCGCTATCTGCCGGAAGAGCATTTTGCCGGTCGGCATGCGGTTCTTAATGCCATCGGGGTTCATGCGGCGGATCTGTTGCCGCAGCCGGCGGTTGATCCGGAAATCCGCAACCGCTGCTGGGACGATAAAAAAGTTGATGCGCACCATGCGATCATCCCGACCGCCCGCAGCAGTCAGGTGAAACTGTCCGATAACGAACAGAAGGTGTATAGCCTGATTGCGCGCCAGTATCTGATGCAGTTCTGCCCGGATGCGGTGTTCCGCAAGTGTCAGATCGATCTTGATATTGCCAATGGCAAATTTGTCGCCAAAGCGCGTTTCCTCGCCGAAGCCGGCTGGCGCGCGCTGCTGGGTAACAAAGAGCGGGATGAAGAGAACGACGGTACCCCGCTGCCGGTCGTGGCAAAAGACGACGAGCTATTGTGTGAAAAGGGCGAGGTGGTGGAGCGGCAAACTCAGCCGCCGCGCTATTTTACCGATGCAACGCTGCTGTCGGCGATGACCGGGATTGCCCGTTTTGTGCAGGATAAAGAACTGAAAAAGATTCTGCGTGCGACTGACGGTCTGGGTACGGAAGCGACCCGCGCCGGGATCATCGAGCTGCTGTTTAAGCGGGGCTTTTTAGTTAAAAAGGGACGCTATATTCACTCCTCCGATGCCGGACGCGCGCTGATTCACTCCCTGCCGGAGATGGCTGCGCGGCCGGATATGACCGCTCACTGGGAGTCGGTACTGACGCAAATCAGCGAGAAGCAGTGCCGTTATCAGGACTTTATGCAGCCGCTGGTCGGCACGCTTTATCAGCTGATTGAGCAGGCCAGGAGTACGCCGGTGCGTCAGTTCCGCGGCATTGTCGCCCCGGGCGGCGGTAAAAAGAGTTTTAGCAAAGGTAAAAGCAAAGCGAAAACGAAAGACAAGAAGCCCGCCGCGGATTCCGCCACGGAAAACTCATAAAAAAACCCCGGTCTTCCGGGTTTTTTTATGGTTGCCGCTCATCCCCGGGGGTTAAGGGACGGCGGCAGAGAACCACGACGTCTTAAATGACGCCCTGCGCCAGCATAGCATCGGCCACTTTGACAAAACCGGCGATATTGGCGCCGCGGACGTAGTTGGTCTGCTGCGCTTCGCCGCCGTATTCAACGCAAGCGTGGTGAATATCCAGCATGATGTGGTGCAGGCGGGCGTCGACCTTCTCGGCCTTCCAGCTCATACGGGCTGCGTTCTGCGCCATTTCGAGGCCGGAAGTGGCGACGCCGCCGGCGTTCGCAGCTTTGCCCGGCGCGAACAGCACGCCCGCTTCGAGGAACAGATCGGTGGCGGCGATGGTGGTCGGCATGTTAGCGCCTTCGGCAACGGCCTTCACGCCGTTAGCGATCAGCAGGCGCGCCGCATCGACATCCAGTTCGTTTTGCGTGGCGCAAGGCAGCGCGATATCCACAGGAACGGACCACGGCTGTTTGCCTTCGAGGTAGGTCAGACCATACTCGCGGGCGTAGTCGACAACGCGGCCGTCGCGGCTGGCTTTGATTTCGCACAGACGGGCCAGTTTTTCCGGGGTAAAGCCGGCTTCATCGACAACGGTGCCGCTGGAGTCAGAGGCGGTGATCACGCGGGCGCCGAGGGCCATCGCTTTTTCGATAGCATATTGCGCCACGTTACCGGAACCGGAAACCGCCACCCGCATCCCTTCGAAGCCCAGGCCGTGACGCTTGAGCATCGCGTCGGTGAAGTACACCAGACCGTAGCCGGTCGCTTCCGGACGAATCAGACTGCCACCGAAGGAGAGCCCTTTACCGGTGAACACGCAGGCGCTGTTGTTGGAGAGTTTACGCATCATCCCGGCCATAAAGCCGACTTCACGGCCGCCCACGCCAATATCGCCTGCCGGAACGTCGGTGTCCGGGCCCAAATGGCGATACAGTTCGGTCATCAGCGCCTGACAGAAGCGCATCACTTCACCGTCACTCTTACCTTTCGGATCGAAGTCGCTGCCGCCTTTTCCGCCGCCCATTGGCAACGTAGTGAGGGCGTTTTTAAAGGTCTGTTCAAAGCCGAGGAACTTGAGAATCGACAGGTTAACCGATGGGTGGAAACGCATGCCGCCTTTATACGGACCAATTGCCGAGTTGAACTGTACGCGCCACGCGCGGTTAACCTGAACCTGATTACGGTCGTCGACCCAGACGACGCGGAACTGAATAGCACGCTCTGGTTCAACCAGACGTTCCAGCAAAGAGAGCTGGCGATAGCGCGGGTTTTCCTCAAGGAAAGGCCACAGCGTGGTCATAACTTCACGGACGGCCTGAGCAAATTCGGTTTGATGCGGGTCGCGCTGTTGAACGCGGGTGAGAAAGCTTTCCAGAGTGCACATCTGATCCATAGATATAATTTCCCCTTATGGTTGTGGTTGCATGTATACGCGTCACGTTACAGATTGCCTCGCTGCCCGCTTTGGGAGCGCTTCTGCGGCCGCCCGATGCAATCTGAATGATTTTGTATCTCTTTTTTTATTATTCGGCCCTTGAAAAGACCGATTTTCCGACTATAACACCGGCAATCATCAGGCAAGCAAGGAAAAATTATCCAGACAGGAAAATTTATAATCTGGCGTCAGTCATAACTAAAAACGATGACGCCAGTGGCAGGGAATTAACGGGGAAGATCGGCGGTGCGTTGGGCAATAAATGCGTTCAGCAGCGGAATATCTGCCGGAGCAAGGTCGAAGGCGAGGGCCTCTTGCGGCGTGCACCAGCGCAGCTGGCGGTGATAGTGGGCGGTGGGAAGGCCGCTAAAGCGCGCCACCCACCAGGCGTGCAGGTGAATCAGGCGGCCGGAGACCTCCCGTTGATGGCTGGCGATATAGCGCTCAACCTCCGCCGTGATACCAAGTTCTTCCTGCAGCTCACGGATAAGCGCCTGCGGTTGGCTCTCGCCGGGTTCCACTTTGCCGCCGGCAAATTCCCACAGGCCGGGCTGATCGGCGTGGGGTGGGCGCTGCGCCAGCAGAATTTTGCCATCCTGTTCAATAATGGCGGCTACAACATCAAGCGTTTTTTGCATCTGAATCATCGTTCCGGGCAGGATAATGGCCTATTATCACCGCCTTTGTCTTTGCCAGACAACCTTTAGCCCATCGGAGATATGTTGTGCTCGATAGTCATCTGCATCCTCGCCTGAAACCCTTGCTCAATGTTTGCGCCGCGCGGCTGGATCGCCTCGGCGTCTCAGCCGACGGCGTGACCCTGACGGGCTTCGCCATTGGCGTTCTGGCGCTGCCGTTTCTGGGACTTCGTTGGTACGGGGCGGCGCTGGCGGCGATTGTAGTGAACCGGCTTCTCGATGGGTTAGATGGCGCGCTGGCGCGTCGCCGCGGGTTGAGCGACGCGGGGGGATTTCTCGATATTTCCCTCGATTTTCTGTTTTATGCCCTGGTACCGTTCGGGTTTATTATCGCCGATCCGGCGCAAAACGCCGTGGCCGGAGGCTGGCTGCTTTTTTCTTTTATCGGAACCGGCAGCAGTTTTCTCGCCTTTGCCGCGCTGGCGGCCAAACATCAGATAGCCAACCCGGGCTACGCTCATAAATCGTTTTACTATCTCGGGGGATTGACGGAGGGGAGTGAAACCATCCTGCTGTTCGTGCTGTGCTGCCTGTTTCCCGCGCATTTCGCCTGGCTGGCGTGGCTGTTCGGCGCACTGTGCTGGCTGACCACCGCCACCCGTATTTACAGCGGCTACCTGACGCTGAAGCAGCTTCAGCGTCAGGTATAACACGGTTACTGGCTGCTATCCGGACCGCGCACGCCGGTCTGCACCGGGTTTTTCGGATCGCTGCTCCATTCGTACCAGCCGCCATCGTACACCGAGACATTTTTCCAGCCCATCGCGCGGGCGTACATAAAGGTCTCTGAGGCGCGCCAGCCGGTGCCGCAGTAGAACGACACCTGCTGATCGGGACGAATATTCCACTGTCGCCACATGGCGGTTATATCCTCCGCGCTGCGCATGGTGCCGTCCGGGTTGTGGAAGTCTTCCATATGGGTGGAGTCGCTCCCGGCATGCCCCCAGCGGGCGCCGGCAATCTCGCCTTTGGGCTTGATATAGCTATAGCCGCTGGTGGTGCCGATAAACTCCGGCCACGAACGGATACTGACCAGCGACGCATCCTGACGATGGAGCAGCGCGCGCGCCTGCTCCATGTTCAGCATCAGCTGCGGCTGACCGGGGATCGGCGCGCCGAAGTCTGGCGCCGGTTTTTGTTCCGGCGGCATGCCGCGTTCGACCGGCAGACCGGCATCGGACCAGCTTTTCCAGCCGCCGTCGAGCAGACGCACATCTTTCACCCCGGCATACAGCAGAATCTGCGCCACGCGGGCGGCGGCGTAGACGTCGCGGCCGTAGAGAATCACCGTGGTGTCATGACGAATACCCTGTTTCGCCAGCAGCGCTTTCAGCTGCGCATCGGAGACCTTATTCCACAGCGGTTCGCTTTCGACCTCGTTGGTGTCGATATATCCGGCGCCGGGAATATGATTCAGCAGATAGAATTTTGGCGCGCCCCAGGCCGCTTCAATCACTTTCCACTGTCCGGCCGGTGCGGCGGCTACCGTTTTACCCTGCTGCAGATCGTGCAGCCACTGCGGGTAAACCAGTTGCTCAAAGTGCGGCAGCTTTTGCAGGCGATCGGGCTGACTCAGCGCATCGCTTAGGGTACTGAGATGGGTAAACCCTACGGCCTGCAGGCGCGAGGCGACTTTCGCGTTGTCTGTCTCGCTGCCGTACAGCGCGACGGGAGTCTCGGCCTGCAGCTGATGCTGTCTGGCCCACGCGCTAAGCTGTTCATCGTTCATGGCGCTGAGCCAGCTGGCGGAGAGATTCAGCGCCTGCGGTTCGTGACCCTGCGGGCCGTTGGCCTGTTGGGGCCAGCCGTTGTAGAACGCGCTCGGGCGGGTATCAATCGCGATACCGTGCTGGCCCTGGAGCGTGGAGAGCGTCAGCGTTGGCATGGTTTCAGCGGCGAAGGAGGTGGAAGCAGCAAGCCCGATCAGCAGGGCGAGTGCGGTCAATTGAGAAACACGTTTCATCGAAATGCCCGACAAGAGAAAATTGAGCGCACATTTTCCGCTGCTCCCGGCGGGAATTCTTTGCGATAACGCAGGTTAGCAGGGTTTTCATTGCCAGTTGCGCATATTCAGACAGCGGCCGCGGTCGGGAATATCGTCACTGTCGTGAGTCACCAGCACCGCCGGAATGGCGAGGCGCGCCAGCTCATCAAATACCCAGCGGCGAAAACCGGCGCGTAGTTCGGCATCCAGGCGATTAAACGGCTCATCCAGCAGCAGTGCCAGCGGGCGCGCCAGCAGCGCGCGGAGCAGGCTGACGCGGGCGCGCTGGCCGCCGGAGAGTGTCGCCGGATCGCGGGAACTGAACCCGGCCAGTCCGGCCCGTTCCAGCGCCTGCTGCACCTGAATTTTGCGCTCCGCGCCGCGGATGTCTGCCGGCAGCGCCAGCAGCAGGTTTTGCCCGACGCTGAAATGGTCAAACAGCAGCGCATCCTGAAACAAAATCCCAATCCGCCGCCGCTCAGTGGGGCGTTCATCGCAGCGTTCGTTGTTGAGCCACAGCTCGCCGCTGGCATGAAAAGGGGCCTCCAGCGCGCCAATCATCCAGGCGAAAAGCGTGGATTTGCCGCTGCCGGATGGCCCCATCAGCGTCAGCACTTCTCCCGGCGAGACGGAAAATGCGATTTCCTGCAGCAGGGGACGATGATGCAGCGTCAGGGTCAGGTTGTTTACGGTGAGCACTAGCGTAATCCTCGTCGATAGCGGCCTGCCAGCCAGGCCAGCAGGGCGGTCAGGGAAAAGACAATCGCCGGCAGCAGCAGTTGCCATAATGCCTGCGCGGCGAGCGTTGAGGTATCGCCGCCGCTGCTGAGCGCCACGGCTTCGCTGGTTAATGTCGGCGTCCGCCCAGCCCCCAGCCACAGGGTGGGCAGATACTGGGCAATGCTGACCGAGAAGCCGACGGCCAGCGCCATCAGCAGCGGGCGTACCAGCATCGGTAGTTTTACCCGCCAGACTCTTTGCCAGCGCCCCCAGCCAAGGGTTCGCGCTACCAGTTCCAGACGCGGATCGCGGTGACGCCACGCCGGACGCAGAACAAACAGCATCCACGGCACTACCCACAGCAGATGGCCCCACAAGACGGTGGCAAATTGCCCATCCTGCCAGGTATACAGCGCCAGTTGATACTGGCCGTCGGCCAGCGGCAGTGCGGGCAGAACCAGCGGTAGCCAGACCCAGCCATCGCCGCGGGAAGGGCCGCACTCCAGCCACAGCAGGCAGATAAGCGCCCCCGCCAGGCAGGCGAGAAGCGCCAGCCCCAGGCTGTTCGCCAGGCTATCGTTTAGCGCAGAGGCGCTCTGCGCCAGCGCCGCCAGCAACAGCGCGCAAAGCAGACCGCTCAACGGCAGGCCGATTGCCAGCAGCCGTCCGGCGAGGGCGCGCGGCTGCGGACGACGAATACCTCGCAGGTCAGGGATCTGTCGCTGCCAGAGACGCCATCCACCCCAGGCGCAAACCAGCAACCCTCCGAGTATGAGCAGTAACAGCAGGCTGGCGAGGGCGCCTTTCGCCTGCTGCATATCATCCCCCTGGTTTAACCATTGCCAGGCGAGTACGGCAAGCGTAGGCGGGTTGCCCGGCCCGATCACCAGCGCGACATCCACCGTCGACAGGCTCCACGCGGCGGTGGCCACCAGAACGATAGCCAGTGAAGGCAACAGCGTCGGCAATATCAGCCAGTTCAGACACTGCCAGCGGCCGTATCCCTGGCTTTTCAGGACCGTGGCCTGCTCCGCCAGACGCTTTTCGCTCAGAAGACCGTAGATCACCCACAGCAAAAATCCGCTCTCTTTGATGGCCATCGTCAGCCCCAGACCAATGCCGTAGCGATCGGCCAGCGGAGAGCAAACGGAACAGATGCGATACAACCCGCCGCCTTCGGCGAAAAGGAGCAGCGCGCCGGTGGCAAAGGCGACGTGAGGCACCGCTAACAGGAGCGGCAGGCGTCCCGCCAGTTGACGCCAGCCGCGGGAAGGCCAGAGCGCGGCGACGAGGGTCAGGCTTATCAGCAGCGCGCCGCCGAGCGCGAGGAGCGTGGAGATCAGGGTCGCCGCCAGCGCCTGCCAAATCTGAGGATCGGCGAACAGCGCCTGCCAGCAGGCGAGGCGGAACGCCGGGGCGATCATGAGCGCAATGGCCGGGAAGACGGGCAGGTAAATCAGCGCCATGATTCCCCAGGCCAGCAGAATCAGTGGGTACCGTAACGGCGCAGCCATTCCTGCTCCAGGGCATCAACCCAGGCCGCGTGGGGTTCCGCCAGTACCGGCGGCAGGTTCTGTGGAGTCAGCGCCTGCAGCGCCTGGCGCTGGTCGTTGGGTAAGCTCTGCGGGTTTAACACGCTGGGGTCGCCCCACACCGCCGGATCGGCTTTACGCAGCTGTGCCGCCGGGGAGAGCAGGAAGTTGGCCACCACTTTGGCGCCCGCCGGGGCGCGCGCATTGGCCGGAATGGTCACGAAGTGCACATTGCCGAGCATCCCGCGCTTAAAACCAAAGCCATAGCTGTCCTTCGGCAGCTCGCCGCTGACCGCTTTTTGCCGGGCATGCAGCGGGTTAAACGTCAGCGACAGGCGGAGCGTGCCGTTCGCCAGCATGGCATCCATGCGGGCCGGCGAGGTTGGGAAGTCGCGCCCCTCCCGCCACAGCAGGGGATGAAGCCTATCGAGATAGCGCCACAGCGGTGCGGTGACGGCGGCAAACGTCTGCGGGTCCGGGGGGAGACGCAGCGCGTCCGGGCGTTCCGTCAGGTCAGACAACAACTGTTCGAGAAAGGCGGTACCGGTAAAGTCCGGCGGACGCGGATAGGTGACCTCGCCGCGATGCGCGGCGGCAAAGGTCAGCAGCGCCTCCGGGCTGTCAGGCGGCGTCGGCGTCTGCGTACGTCGGGCGATAAAGGTGAGCTGCGCGCTGCCCCACGGCGACTCTGCGCCTTCGGTCGGCAGGGAGAAGTCTTCACGCACCGGCTGGCGGGTATCAACATAGCGCCAGTTTGGCAGCGTCTCCGCCCATCCGGTTTGCAGCAGGCCGGCGGTTTTCAGGGTGCGGAAGTTCTCGCCGTTGACCCACAGCAGATCGACGGAGCCATTATGCGTGCGCCCGGCACGGGCTTCCGTTTGCAGGCGCTTTACCGTATCCGCGGCATCGGCGATATGCACAATGCGCAGGTCGATAGCATAATCGCGTTTCACCTCAGCGCTGACCCAGTCGAGATAGCGATTTACCGCCGGGTCGCCGCCCCAGGCATTAAACCAGACCGTCTGTCCGTGGGCCTGGCGAGCGATCTGTTGCCAGCTATCGTCGGCGTGAGCGGCAAGCGGGGCGCACAGCAGCGCCGCAAGCCAGAGTAAACAGTAGCGCATGATCCGCTCCTTATGATTTGGCGTCTTCTGAAGAGGTTGGCTGGCGGATCTGGCACAGGCCCTGCGCCGGGATCGCCATCGCGGAATTAAACCGTGCCGACAAATTTTGTAAGCCGATCAGCGCCGTGAGTTCGGTCAGGGCCTGGGCATCAAAGCGCGCCATCAGTTTGCCGCGCGGCGCATCGTTGACCGTTGGCGGCGTAAGGCTGGCGGCTTCGGCATACTCCAGCGCCAGACGTTCGTGTTCGCTGAACAACGGGCTCTGGCGCCAGCTGGCAACGGCGAGGAGTTTATCGTCGCTGCCGGTGCGTTCAGCCAGTTTCATGCTGGTGATGTCCACGCAAAATTCGCATAGACACATCTGAGCGACGCGGGCGCTGACCAGTGCACGCAGCACCGGATCAAGGGGCGAACGCTTGCGTTCAAGATAGCCGACAAACATCGACACCAGATAAAAGACCAGCGGAATACGCCCCCACCAGCGAATAGGGCTAAGCACCTCGCCATAGTGACGACGATGCAGCCAGGCCTGCGGGCGCAGGATCAGGGGGATGGTGCGCAGCGGCGGCAACCTCATCAGGATTTCCTCTTATGACGTTCGAGATAGCAGGCTTTAGCTATAAAGATAATCAGCATCAGCGCAAACAGAACCGATAATGCGCTAATAAACCAGAATGTCCCGCCGGTTAACTGACTGCCCACCCACGAGTACACTAGCGTGGCGGGCAACTGGCCGATGCCGGTAGCAAACATAAACTGGCGAAAGCGAATCGACGTCAGACCCGCCGCATAGCTGATGGGATCAAAGGGGACAAACGGCAGCAGTCGACAGATCAACACCGTCTGTTGGCCGTAACGGTCGAAAAAGGCGTCCATACTGCGCAGCACCGTTTTTCCGGTCAGCTTTTCAACCGCTTCACGGCCCAGCACTCTGGCGATAAAAAAACACAGCGCGGCGCCGGCCATGGCGCTGGTCCAGGAAAGCGCAGCGCCCCAGAAGGCGCCGAACAATGACGCGTTGGCGAAGGTGATCAGAAAGGCGGGGAGCGGCGCCACGACAGCCTGCAGGATCATTAAGGCAAAGGAAACCAGTGCCGCCTGCGGTCCGTAGGCGTGAATAAAGCGCTCAATGGCGTGCTGATCTAATGCGGAAAAAGCCGCCAGGCTGTGCTGAATAAACGCATTCACGGCGGGGATACGCCACCAGGCGACGAGCGCGGCGACGGCGATGATGACCAGCGCCGCGCGACCATACCAGATGAGACGGGCGTTATTTTTCTTCATGGCTAACCTGCAGCGTGTCGGGATCGATCTGCCGCCGCCGGGCAAAGGTTTTGGCCCCCTGAATGAGGCTAAATAAGGCGAGGCCGGCCAGGCTCAGTTTCAGTATAAACCCCAACGTAATGCCCTCTCTGGCCAGTTCGCTCGCCATCAGGGTATAGATAAACAGCCCCGGTAGGGTCGTCAGGACCGATATCAGCATAAATGAGCCGAACGGAATGGCCGTCAGGCCATAGGCATAGTTTTGAATGTTGTACGGAAACAGCGGCACCAGGCGGGTAAATATCAGGAAATCAGTACCGCTGCGGGCAATACCGCGTTCAATAGCCTGAAAGGTCGCGGTATGTCCGGCATATGTCAGCAGCAGATCCCGACCCAGCCAGCGGGCCAGCAAAAAAGAGAGTGCCGAGGCCAGCGTGGCCGCACACAGCGATAACAGGGTGCCCCATACCGGGCCAAAGACTACGCCGCCGACCATCACCAGGATACTGCCCGGGATCAGGCACAGGGTTGCGACGATAAATAAGGCAACATAGAGCGTCCAGCCGAGCGGGCCGCTGTGTTGAATCAGCGACTGGAGATGGCGGAAGTGGGTGACCAGATCGACAAAGCCGGAGAAGGAGATAATCGCCACCGCGGCGCAGAGCAGGGCGAGAATCAGCAGCAGCTGAGATTCCGCTTTATGACGGCTTCTTTTGCATGGGGGTCTCCTGTTTTAACCGCGTTCCGTGAACCTCCGCCCCGGTCGCCAGGGCGTGCGCGACAGTATAATAAATGGCGAACTACAACAATGTCTTACCGCAGATTTATTGATTTTGCTCAGGATAAGCGGACTCTCCGCGGCCGTCAGGCCGGGAGAGTCGACGGAGAAAACGCGTTACGGTTTAAAGGTGGCCCAGACCGGCGCATGGTCGGACGGTTTTTCCATACCGCGAATGTCGTAATCAATACCGGTTTCTACGCAGCGCTGCGCCAGCGGAGAGCTTGCCAGCAGCAGGTCGATACGCAGCCCGCGGTTATCGTCAAAGCCTTTGGAGCGGTAGTCAAACCATGAAAAGCGATCCTGGTTGTCCGGGTTGGCCTGACGCCAGGTGTCAACCAGACCCCAGTCCAGCAACCGCGCCATCCACTCCCGCTCTTCCGGCAGGAATGAGCACTTACCGGTGCGCAGCCAGCGCTTACGGTTCTCTTCGCCAATGCCGATGTCGAGGTCGGTTGGGCTGATGTTCATATCACCCATGATCAACACCGGATTATCTTTGTTCAGCTCACTATCAAGATAGTTTTGCAGGTTCTGGTAGAACGCCGCTTTTGCCGGGAACTTGGTTTCGTGGTCGCGGCTTTCGCCCTGCGGGAAGTAGCCGTTGATCACCGTCACATTGCCGAAGGCGGACGGAATTTCCGCCATGATGATGCGGCGCTGGGCCTCTTCGCCATCGTTGGGGAAGCCGCGGCGTACGGCGACAGGCGTCTCTTTAGTCAGCAGCGCCACGCCGTAGTGCCCTTTTTGACCGTGGTAGAACACGTTGTACCCGAGCTTTGCCACCTCTTCGAGCGGAAACATGTCGTCGTGTACTTTGGTTTCCTGTAAGCCAATGACGTCAGGCTGATGTTTGTCGACGATGGCGGCCAGCTGGTGGGGGCGGGCACGCAGGCCGTTGATATTAAAAGAGAGAAATTTCATAGTCGCTGCCACTGTGCAAGGTGAATAGTGCAGGGATGGTAGCAGAAATTCGCCGGGCTGGCTGCCCGAAGGCATTTTATTGTGCCTGTTGTTCTGATTGGCGGCGCTGGCGTAACCAGCGTGCACCATTCCGGCGCAGGCTGCGCTAAAAAAGGGCGGATATCTACAATAAATTTCGTAGAGGATCACAAATACAGAATTATATCTTACGGATGCATAAACTATCTGATTTATTCACTGTTATGGCCGACAGATAGGATATTTATTCACTATTTATGCATTTATTGTGCATAAAATGAAATCGTAACCTATTGATATTCCTTATTTGATTCTGATTTATGCATTTTCCCCTCTGGCTGGCACGAAGCGTGCAATCTACATTTACAGCGTAATAACCCATAATTTTTAACATTATTCATACTTTTTATTTACCGGAAGAGGTCGATATGTCTCAGTCAATTACGCGTAACAATTTTGATGAATGGATGATGCCGGTCTACGCGCCAGCGGCTTTTATTCCGGTACGCGGTGAAGGTTCACGCCTGTGGGATCAGCAGGGAAAAGAGTATATCGATTTTGCCGGCGGCATTGCGGTGAATGCCCTGGGACACGCTCACCCCCAACTCATTCGCGCGTTGACGGAACAAGCAGGAAAGTTCTGGCACACCGGCAACGGATATACCAATGAGCCGGTCCTGCGGCTGGCGAAACAGCTGATCGATGCGACTTTCGCCGATCGCGTTTTCTTCTGTAACTCAGGCGCAGAGGCTAACGAAGCGGCGCTGAAGCTGGCGCGCAAATATGCTCACGACCGTTTCGGCAGCCATAAAAGTGGCATCGTCGCGTTCAAAAATGCCTTCCACGGTCGCACCTTGTTTACCGTCTCTGCGGGCGGCCAGCCGGCCTATTCCCAGGATTTTGCCCCGCTGCCGCCGCAGATCCAGCATGCTGTCTATAACGATCTCGAATCCGCCCGGGCGCTTATCGATGACAATACCTGCGCGGTGATTGTCGAGCCGATGCAGGGCGAAGGGGGCGTGGTGCCCGCCGATCCGGCTTTCCTGCGCGGCCTGCGTGAGCTGTGCGATGCCCACCATGCGCTGTTGATTTTTGATGAAGTCCAGACCGGAGTGGGTCGCACCGGCGAGCTGTATGCCTACATGCACTATGGCGTCACGCCGGATGTCCTGTCGACGGCGAAAGCGCTGGGCGGCGGTTTCCCGATTGGCGCGCTGCTGGCAACGGAAGCCTGCGCCAGCGTCATGACCGTCGGGACGCACGGTACCACCTACGGCGGTAACCCGCTGGCCAGCGCGGTGGCCGGCGAAGTGCTGTCGATCGTCAATACGCCGGCGGTACTGAACGGCGTGAAGCAGCGCCACCAGTGGTTTACCGAGCGACTGAACGCCATTAACGCGCGCTACGGCCTGTTTAAGGAGATCCGGGGGCTGGGATTGCTGATCGGCTGCGTCCTCAATGATGCCTGGGCCGGAAAGGCGAAAGCCATCAGTACCCAGGCGGCGGAAGAGGGGCTGATGATTCTGATTGCCGGCGCGAACGTGGTGCGTTTCGCTCCGGCGCTCATTGTGAGTGAGGAAGAGGTCAAAACCGGGCTGGATCGCTTTGAGCTGGCCTGCCAACACTTCCTCGCGGGAGCGTCATCATGATGGTGATTCGTCCTGTAGTCGCCGAAGATCTGGCCGGTCTGATGACCCTGGCCGGTGAAACCGGCGGCGGCCTGACATCGCTGCCTGCCGATGAAAAGACGCTGGCGGCGCGGATTGAACGTTCGCAGCAAACCTGGCGAGGGGAGCTGCCAAAAAGCGAACAGGGCTATGTTTTCGTGCTTGAAGAGACCAGCAGCGGCGCGGTGGTGGGGATTTGCGCTATCGAAGTTGCGGTGGGGTTGAACGATCCCTGGTACAACTACCGCGTGGGGACGCAGGTTCATGCCTCAAAAGAGCTGAATGTCTACAACGCGCTGCCGACACTGTTTCTCAGCAACGATCACACCGGCAGCAGCGAGCTGTGCACGCTGTTTCTCGACCCGGCCTGGCGTAAAGAGGGCAACGGCTATCTGTTGTCGAAATCGCGCTTCATGTTTATGGCCGCGTTCCGCGAGCACTTTAATGAAAAAGTCGTGGCGGAGATGCGCGGCGTGATTGATGAACATGGCTATTCGCCGTTCTGGGAAAGCCTCGGCAAACGCTTTTTCGCTATGGAGTTCTCCCGTGCCGATTACCTGTGCGGGACCGGGCAAAAAGCCTTTATTGCCGCCCTGATGCCGAAGCATCCGCTGTATATCGACTTTTTATCCGATGAGGCGCGCGCGGTGATCGGCGAGGTGCACCCGCAAACGGCGCCGGCACGTGCGGTGCTGGAGAAAGAAGGGTTTCGCTACCGCAACTATATCGACATTTTCGACGGTGGGCCGACGCTGGAGTGCGACATTGACCGGGTGCGGGCGATTCGTAAAAGCCGGCTGGTGACCGTAGCTGAAGGGCAGGCCGCGCCGGGGGAATGGCCGCTATGCCTGGTTGCTAACGAGCAGTATCTGCAGTTTCGCGCGCTGCTGGTGCACGCCGATCCGGATACCGATCGCCTGCTGTTAAGTGCGCGCGAACTGGATGCCCTGAAATGCCATGTCGGCGACCGGGTGAGACTGGTGCGTCTGATTCCCGAGGAGAAAAAATCATGAGTTTATGGATCAACGGTGACTGGCAGAGCGGACACGGACCGGCGCGGACAAAAACCAACCCGGTCAGCCAGGCGCTGCTCTGGCAGGGTAATGACGCCGACGCCGGGCAGGTGGCGCTGGCGGTCAGTGCCGCGAGACGGGCTTTCCCGACGTGGGCCAGACAGCCGTTCAGCGTCCGTCAGGCGATAGTGGAAAAGTTTGCCGCGCTGCTGGAAGCGAACAAAACAGCGTTAACCGCCGTTATTGCCGCGGAAACCGGTAAGCCGCAGTGGGAAGCGGTAACGGAAATCAGCGCGATGATCAACAAAATCGCCATTTCCCTGAAGGCCTACCATAGCCGTACCGGTGAGTCGCAGACTGCTATGGGCGACGGCTCGGCGACGCTGCGCCATCGTCCGCATGGCGTGCTGGCGGTGTTTGGCCCATACAATTTTCCCGGCCATCTGCCCAATGGGCATATTGTGCCGGCGCTGTTGGCGGGGAATACGCTGGTGTTTAAGCCCAGCGAACTGACGCCGCACAGCGGCGAGGCGGTGGTGAGGCTGTGGGCCGAGGCGGGACTGCCGCCGGGGGTACTGAACTTGCTGCAGGGCGGACGGGAAACCGGCGAAGCGCTAAGCGCCCAACCGGATATTGACGGGCTGCTGTTTACCGGCAGCTCGGCGACAGGCTTTCAGCTGCACCGCCAGCTCGCCGGCCAGCCGGAAAAGATTCTCGCGCTCGAAATGGGCGGCAACAATCCGCTGATTGTCGACGACCCGCAGGATATTGATGCGGCGGTACATCTGACCATTCAATCGGCCTTTATTACCGCCGGACAGCGCTGTACCTGTGCTCGTCGCCTGTTAGTGAAGCGCGGGGATAAGGGCGATGCGTTTCTCGAACGTCTGGTGACGGTGTCACAAACACTGGTGCCCGACGCCTGGGATGCGTCGCCGCAGCCGTTCCTCGGCGGGCTTATCTCGCCACAGGCGGCGCAAAAGGTTCATCAGGCCTGGCTCGGGCACGTTGCTAAAGGCGGAAAAACGCTGCTGGAGCCGCGGCTGTTGCGGGCCGGAACCTCGTTGCTGACGCCGGGAATCATCGAGCTGACGACGGTGGCGGAAGTGGCCGATGAGGAAGTTTTTGGTCCGCTGCTCAGCGTCTGGCGCTATGACGATTTTGATGAGGCGATTACCCTCGCGAATGCCACCCGGTTTGGGCTTTCCTGCGGGTTGATTTCTGCCGAGCGCGAGAAATTCGACCGTCTGCTGCTGGAGGCGCGGGCCGGAATTGTTAACTGGAACAAACCGCTGACCGGCGCCGCCAGCACCGCACCGTTTGGCGGCGTTGGGGCCTCCGGTAACCACCGTCCGGGAGCGTGGTACGCGGCCGATTATTGCGCGTGGCCGATGGCAAGTCTCGAAACGCCGGAACTGACGCTGCCGGAGACCCTCAGTCCCGGTCTCGACTTCCTGCGAGGTGGCGGACGATGAAAGCCTTTGAGGTCAACTTTGACGGGCTTCCCGGTCTGACCCATCACTACGCCGGGCTCTCCTTTGGCAATGAGGCGTCGACACGGCATCGCTATCGGGTATCGAATCCACAGCTGGCGGCGAAGCAGGGGCTGAAAAAGATGAAGGCGCTGGCGGATGCGGGCTATCCTCAGGCCGTCATTGCGCCACAGGAACGGCCGAATGTTTCCCTGCTGCGCCGGCTTGGATTCAGCGGCAGCGATCCGCAGGTGATCGAGAAAGCGTCCCGTCAGGCGCCGGACCTGCTGTCGGCGGTGAGCTCGGCTTCGTCAATGTGGGTGGCTAACGCGGCGACGGTTTCCCCCTCGGCCGATTCGCTGGATGGCCGGGTTCACCTGACCGTGGCCAATCTGAACGATAAATTCCACCGCGCCAGCGAAGCGCCGACGACCGAAGCGCTGCTGCGCGCGATCTTCCCCGATGAGCAGCGTTTTGCCATCCATCCTCCCTTGCCGCAGGTGGCGCTGTTTGGCGATGAAGGGGCAGCGAACCATAATCGCCTCGGCGGCGAATATGGCGCGCCGGGCCTGCAGCTTTTTGTCTACGGCCGCCAGCAGGGGGGCGAGGGGGAAAGCCCGCGGCGCTACCCGGCACGGCAGACGCTGGAAGCCAGTCAGGCGGTTGCGCGCCTGAATCAGGTTAACCCGCGGCAGGTTATTTTTGCCCGACAGAATCCGGCGGTGATTGATAAAGGGGTGTTTCACAACGATGTGATTGCGGTGAGTAATCGCCAGGTGCTGTTTTGCCATGAACAGGCGTTCGTCGATCAGCCGCAGCTGATGCGTCAGCTTGCCGGGCAGGTTGCCGGATTTACGCCCGTTATCGTACCGACCCACGCGGTAACGGTCGAAGAGGCGGTGGCGACCTATCTGTTTAACAGTCAGTTGCTGAGTAAGCCCGATGGAACGATGCGGCTGATCCTCCCCCGGGAGGCGCAGGAGCATCCTGGCGTCTGGCGCTACCTGAACACGCTTCTGGCCGCAGACAACCCGATTGATGAACTGCAGGTTTACGATCTGCGCGAAAGTATGGCGAATGGCGGGGGACCGGCCTGTCTGCGCCTGCGAGTGGTGTTGACGGAGGAGGAGCTGCGGGCGGTGAATCCGGCGGTGTTGATGAACGAGGCGCTGTTTGTGACCCTCAATGACTGGGTCGATCGTTACTATCGCGATCGTCTCACCCAGGCGGATCTGGCGGATCCACAGCTGCTGAGCGAAGGTCGCGAGGCTCTCGATCGGCTGACCCAAATCCTGCAGCTGGGTTCCGTTTATCCGTTCCAGCAGTCGCTGTGACTCTGTTTTCGTTATCAAGGAGGCGTCGTGGACGACTTTCTGGCATTAACTCTGGCGGGACGTTTGCCCCACCATTTTCATGGCGAAACGGCGCATTTTCGCTGGCACTGGCTGGACTGCGGGGTATTGCAACTGACTCCGCATGCGCGCTGCGAGCGTTCGCTGGTTCTGTCCGCGGGTATCCACGGCAATGAAACCGCACCGGTGGAGATGACCCATCTGCTGCTACAGCAGCTGTTTAGCGGTGAGCTGCCGCTGCACTGGCGGCTGCTGGTGATCTTTGGCAACCCGCTCGCGTTGCGGGAAAATAAGCGCTACCGGGACAGCGATATGAACCGGATGTTTGGCGGGCGCTGGCAGCATTTTCCCGTCAGCGACGAAACGGCCAGAGCGCGTCAGCTGGAGCAGGTACTGACGCGGTTTTATGGTAGCGGAACGGGCAGCCGCTGGCACCTCGATCTACATACCGCGATACGCGGATCGCTGCATACGCGCTTTGGCGTACTTCCGGCGCGGGAAGCCCCGTGGGATGAGGGGTTTTTAAGTTGGCTGGGGGGCGCCGGGCTGGAGGCGCTGGTCTTCCATCAGCAGCCCGCGGGGACATTCACCCATTTCAGCGGCGAACGCTTTGCTGCGCTCTCCTGTACCCTGGAGCTCGGTAAGGCGTTACCGTTTGGCGCTAACGATCTGGCGCAATTTAACGTCACCCAACGGGCGCTAATGCGTTTGCTGGTGGGCGACCTGACGGTAGTTGACGCCGATCCGGCGCCGCTGCGCTATCGGGTGGTGCAGCAAATTACCCGTCATAGCGATAATTTTCGCCTCTACATGTCGGATCAGACGCTCAATTTTACCGCCTTTCCTGGCGGAACCTTGCTTGCTGAAGATGGCGATACCCGCTATGTGGTAGAAAAGGCACAGGAGTTTGTTCTGTTTCCTAACCCGTCTGTGGCGCGCGGGCTGCGGGCCGGGTTGATGCTGGAGCGTTTACCGTAGCCGCTAGCCGAATATTCTGCCGCTCATTCGGGCGGCTGTTTAATTTTGCATAGTCATCTTGTGCGCGTAATCTTATTTTTTCGTGCGCTGGTACCTGATTGCAGATTATTCCTGGATAAATGCTTTGTTTTTAATCTTCGCTGCTTTATAATCCATCAAAACCAATCAAAAACAATGTGTTATATATTTTCTGTTGCAATTCTCTCCTTAATTTCCTTATTTTCTCCACAATTGGTGAGAAAATGTTTTTTACACTTTCATTGTTTTACTCTTGCTCTGACTAATTGACGATAAACGTCGTAAAGTTTATCTCGTCAACACGGCAACACGCCGTAAGAATAACTTAAAGTAAGGACTGGATATGAAGAAGATTACTGCTCTGTTTGTTGCCTCTACACTGGCTCTGGGTGCGGCTAACCTGGCTCACGCTGCTGATACCACCGCGACTCAGACCGAAAGCAAACCGATGATGCACCATAAAGGAATGCATGGCGGCCAGCACGAAATGATGTTCAAAGGGCTGAACCTGACCGATGCGCAAAAACAGCAGATCCGCGACATCATGAAGGGCCAGCGTGAGAACATGAAACGTCCGTCCCTCGACGAACGCCGCGCGATGCATGAGCTGATCGCCAGCGATACCTTCGATAAAGCGAAAGCGGAAGCGCAGATCGATAAAATGGAAGCGCAGCATAAAGCGATGGCGCTTTCCCGTATGGAAACCCAGAACAAGATTTACAACATTCTGACGCCGGAACAGAAAAAACAGTTCAATGCGAATTTTGAGAAGCATCTGACAGATCGCAAAGCGCCAGAAGGTAAAATGCCTGCACCAGCTGAATAACTCAGCGCTTTGAATGAAGACCGCCGGTCTTGCCCAACATACGCCGTCAGGCATTGGGCAGGACCGGCGGTTTTTTTTGTGCTAGCGAGGGGAGAGCGGATGCAGCGTAAAACGGCCGCTTAGCAGCGGTTTGCAGAGAATTTTATAGCCGTCATGATCAAAACCGGCCGGCTGGCGCGTTAAGGTCTCCGCCTGCTCCAGCGTCTCGACCGATCCCAGCCACAGCCAGTTATGAATGACGTGATAGTGGGTGAGGTCCGGGCCTTTCTCTTCCAGCGCGACGGCCCCAGGCCACGGCCAGCACACCAGCTGCAGCTGCGCCATCCGGGCGCGGAGTCTTTCATGATGCGCGGTAAGACTTTCCCGGCCGCAGCAGGCGCCGGCGCAGCGCCCCAGCGCGTGCCGGAAACAGGCGCGCCCCGCAGTGAGCGTCTCCAGTCCCAGCAGCCCGTAGCAAAGATGATGCTCGTCAGCGAGGGTTTTCAGCGCCTGCAGCGCCGCCCGCCGGTTTGCGAACAGGCCATACAGATGATTCTGGCGGGAGAAATCCACCTCACGGGCGTACACCACCTGCGGGCGTGCGTCTTCCAACAGCAACGAGCAGAGCTGCTTATTACGCCGCAGGCGCTTATTAAACAGCGGCTGGCGCTCTTTAATTAGCTGCGCCTCCAGCAGCAGCGCCCCCAGCTCTCCCGCGGTACGCTGCCAGCTGATGCTCCGCGCCTGACGCAGCATGGCCGCCTCTTCAGGGGCACGCAGATGCGACAGCACCCGGCTGCGGAGATTCACGCTCTTACCGATATACAGCGGGAGCGTATCGCTCTCGCCGTGAAACAGATAAACGCCCGGCAGATTAGGCAGTGCCTCCACCCACGGACGCAGATGTTCGGGATATTCATAGATAGCCGCGGCGTCGAATTCCAGACGCGGGGCAGATTGCCTTCTCACTACACGGGCTCCTGATGCTGGTTATTTATCCAGTATAGCAGGGCGTTCAGGTAGCGAAAAGTGCAAAAAATAACCCCGGCGAGGGCCGGGGTCAGAGACATGCGGGGAACGCGTTATTTTTTCCAGAAGTCATCGAAAACGGTGATCGGCGTCCGGCGCTTATGTTCGGTTTTCAGATACCAGCCTTCAATAATTCTGGCGATGCTCGCATCCAGCGTTTTGCCTTCCAGATAGTCATCAATATTGTCGTAGGTCACGCCCAGCGCAGCTTCATCCGGCAGAGACGGGCGGTCGTCTTCCAGGTCGGCGGTCGGCAGTTTCTTATACAGATGCTCCGGGCAGCCCAGCAGCGCCAGCAGCTGCTTACCCTGGCGCTTATTGAGACGGAAGATAGGGTTGATATCCGTGCCGCCGTCACCGTACTTGGTAAAGAAGCCGGTAATCGCCTCAGCCGCATGGTCAGTGCCTACCACCACGCCGTGGGTCATCCCGGCAATACTGTACTGCGCTTTCATGCGTTCACGGGCTTTCTCATTGCCGCGAACAAAGTCGCTGAGCTCAATACCGGCTTCCCGCAATGCCTGCTCGCTGGCCAGTACGGCACCTTTAATATTCACCGTCAGCACCCGATCCGGCTGGATGAAGGCGATCGCATCCTGGCAATCCTGCTCATCCGCCTGGACGCCGTAAGGCAGGCGTACGGCAATAAACTGCAGCTTTTCATCGCCGGTTTCGGCACGCAGTTCATTGATCGCCTGCTGACAAAGTTTGCCTGTCAGGGTTGAATCCTGGCCGCCGCTGATTCCCAGAACCAGTGACTTAATAAAAGGGTAGGTCTGCAAGTACGACTTCAAAAAGTCCACGCTGCGGCGAATTTCACCCTCAGCATCGATCTGGGGCTTTGCGCCCAGCGCCTGAATAATTTCTTGTTGTAGCGTCATCGCGCCCTCCGGAAAGTGAATCTGTTTGGCTGCCAGTAAGGGTTAAAGCTACCTCTTTGCCGGGAAAACGACAAGGATCACAGAATTGAGTGGTGCAAAAGAAAGCAATCAATGACATAGGATTTTTTTATTAGAAAGAGCTTAAATTTGCCCCTTTTGTACCTTCGGCTTGAAAAATAACGGTATTTATTCCAGGCTTATTAACACGCAGAATAAAAGAGGACGCAATATGAACAAGAATTTATCAGGATTTCTGGGCGCAGCAGCAGTTTTGACCATGCTGGCAGGTTGTACGGCTTACGATCGTACCGCCGATCAGTTCACTCAACCGGTCGTCAAAGATGTCAAAAAAGGGATGACCCGGTCACAGGTTTTACAGATTGCCGGTAAACCTTCTTCTGAGGTCACCATGATCCACGCACGCGGAACCTGTCAGACCTATATCCTGGGTCAACGAGATGGTAAACTGGAGACCTACTTTGTTGCCCTCGACGATACCGGTCGCGTCATGAACTCCGGCTACCAGACCTGTGCGGAGTACGATACCGACCCGCGCAACAGCAAGTAATGCAACATGCTGAGATCTACGAAAGCCCGACCATTGGTCGGGTTTTTTTATGATGGCTAATGCTTATTTAATTGCGCGAATTATTTGGGGGAAATGTGAGGGTAGTCAAAACACGAGGTCAATGAGAGACAATTTTGATTAACCAGGAATTATCCAGGCCCCGCACGATGCCGTATACTCAATGCATAAACAATACTAATTGAATGATTACCTGTCTTCGCCGGCTTTCAGACAGAAGGTGCTACTGAAGCCGCCAGGTCTCACAAATTGAGGAAGCGCTCATGGAAAAGAAACACATCTATTTGTTTTGCTCGGCTGGAATGTCTACTTCACTGCTGGTCTCTAAAATGCGTGCACAGGCGGAAAAATATGAAGTGCCGGTCATCATTGAGGCCTATCCTGAGACACTTGCTGGAGAAAAAGGCCCTGAAGCCGATGTCGTATTATTAGGTCCACAAATTGCGTATATGCTTCCGGAAATTCAGCGGCTGTTGTCGAATAAGCCGGTGGAAGTTATCGACTCTGTGCTTTATGGCAAAGTCGATGGGTTAGGTGTACTAAAAGCGGCCGTTGCGGCCATTAAGAAAGCTGCTGCACAATAATTTAATTTTAAAACTCAATATCTTTTTGGTTTTCGCTGAGTCAACAGTGCGCTAAAGCATTATCTGATTTTCGGCATAGCGAAAGGTGAGAGTTTATTTTCCCGTCAAAGAGTAATTTCATACATCTATGCCGTAATGATTCGATTACGGCTTTTAAGGGTATTTGCTATGAGTAAAGTGATTGACTCGCTTGAAAAGGTACTCCTTCCTTTTGCAGTTAAAATAGGAAAGCAACCGCACATTAATGCGATTAAAAACGGCTTTATTAAATTAATGCCGCTGACCCTCGCGGGGGCCATGTTCGTATTAATCAACAACGTTTTTCTGAGCTTTGGTGAGGGGTCTTTCTTCTATTCAATGGGTATTCGCCTGGATGGCTCGACCATTGAAACGTTAAATGGCTTTAAGGCTATCGGCGGCAACGTTTATAACGGGACGTTAGGGATAATGTCGCTGATGGCGCCGTTCTTTATTGGCATGGCGCTGGCTGAAGAGCGTAAAGTCGATCCGCTGGCTGCGGGGCTGTTATCGGTCGCTGCCTTTATGACCGTTACACCTTACAGCGTGGGCGAGGCCTATGCGGTCGGCGCAAACTGGCTGGGTGGGGCAAACATTATCTCGGGCATGATTATTGGCCTGCTGGTGGCGGAAATGTTCACCTTTGTTATCCGTCGCAACTGGGTTATTACCCTGCCGGACAGCGTACCGTCCTCGGTATCACGCTCATTCTCAGCGCTGATCCCGGGCTTCCTGATCCTCTCCGTATTCGGCATTATCTCCTGGCTGTTGGCCAACCATGGCAGCAACTTCCACCAGATCATCATGGACTCCATCTCCAGACCGCTGGCGTCGATGGGCAGCGTGGTGGGATGGGCCTACGTTATCTTTAACTCCCTGCTGTGGTTCTTCGGCGTACACGGGTCTCTGGCGCTGACCGCACTGGACAACGGCATCATGACCCCGTGGGCGCTGGAAAACATCGCGCTGTACAACCAGTACGGTTCCGTTGAAGCTGCTATCGCTGCGGGCAAAGAGTTCCACTTCTGGGCCAAGCCGATGCTCGACTCCTATATCCTGCTGGGGGGTTCCGGGGCCACGCTGGGTCTGATTATCGCCATCTTCATCGGCTCACGCCGCGCAGATCACCGCCAGGTGGCGAAACTGGCGCTGCCGTCAGGCATCTTCCAGATTAACGAGCCGATTCTGTTTGGTTTGCCGATTATCATGAACCCGGTGATGTTTATCCCGTTCGTCCTGATTCAGCCGATTCTGGCGGCGATTACGCTGGCTGCTTACTCGATGGGGATTATCCCGCCGGTGACCAATCTGGCGCCGTGGACCATGCCTACCGGCCTCGGGGCGTTCTTTAACAGTAACGGGAGTATCGCCGCACTTTGCGTGGCGCTGTTCAACCTGTGTGTGTCGGTGCTGGTTTACCTGCCGTTCGTCGCGGTCTCCAATAAGGCACAGGCGGTTATTGAAGAGCAGGAAAGCGAAGAAGATATCGCTAACGCGCTGAAATTCTGATGTCGAGCGGTACGGGAGCTTTCCCGTACCGCCTGAGAAATGAGGAAATACTATGTTTGATCTGGACAATATCGAAGCGGTTGACGCACCTGAGAATGACCTCGAAGAGGTGGTGATGGGGCTGATTATCAACTCCGGACAGGCCCGTAGCCTGGCATATGCTGCCCTTAAGCAGGCCAAGCAGGGAGATTTCGCCGCCGCTAAAAACATGATGGAGCAGTCGCGAATGGCGCTCAGCGAAGCGCATCGCGTGCAAACACAGCTCATTGAAAGCGATGAAGGCGAAGGCAAAATGAAGGTCAGTCTGGTACTGGTTCATGCGCAGGATCATCTGATGACCTCAATGCTGGCGCGTGAGCTGGTTGCCGAATTGATTGAGCTGCATGAGAAGGTACAATAGGCCATCAACACGATGAGGCAGCCAAAGATGATAACCACCGAAATCAGTACCGCACGGGAACAACAGCTTTTCAACGGGAAAAATTTTCATGTGGTTATCTACAACAAAACGGAGAGCGTAAGCGGGCTTCACCAGCATGATTATTACGAGTACACCATCGTTTTAACCGGGCGCTATTATCAGGAAATCAATGGCAAACGGGTGTTGCTGGAGCGCGGGGACTTTGTCTTTATCCCGATGGGGTCGCACCACCAGAGTTTTTATGCTTTTGGCGCGACTCGCATCCTTAACGTCGGCATCAGCAAAAGTTTCTTTGAGAAACACTATCTGCCGCTGCTGCCGTTTGGTCTGGTTGCTTCGCAGGTCTACGCGGTAAAAAGTACCTTTCTCAGCTACATCGAGTCGGTTATCGCTTCGCTGAACTTTCGCGAAACTGAGTTTGACGAATTTATTGAGCTGGTCTCGTTTTATACCATTAACCGTTTACGGCATTATCGCGAGGAGCCGGTGCAGGATGTCATTCCGCAATGGCTGAAAAATACCGTCGAAGATATGCACGATAAGCTGAAGTTTGGCGAAGGCGCGCTGGAAAATATGGTCGCGCTCTCCGGGAAAACGCAGGAATATTTAACCCGGGCAACCCAACGCTATTATGGTAAAACGCCGATGCAGATTATTAATGATATTCGCATCAATTTCGCCAAGAAACAGCTGGAAATCACCAACTACTCGGTAACCGATATTGCTTACGAATCGGGGTACAGTAGCCCAAGTCTGTTTATTAAAACATTCAAGAAGCTGACTTCGTTTACGCCAAGCAATTACCGAAAACAACTGACCAGCATTAATTAACCGGAGCGGAGTGTTCCGCGCCAGGACATATTCAATTTAACTTTCCGTCTCCAGGCGGAGGGTGGGCTACGTACAATTCGTAGTGCCCCAAGGGAGAATATAATGAGCCAGAAATTAAAAATTGTCACTATCGGCGGCGGCAGCAGCTATACCCCGGAATTACTGGAAGGGTTTATCAAACGTTATCACGAACTGCCGGTAACAGAATTGTGGCTGGTTGATGTAGAAGAAGGGCAGGAGAAACTCGATATTATCCATGCGCTGTGCCAGCGTATGGTGGAAAAAGCGGGCGTGCCGATGAAAGTCTACAAAACGCTGGATCGCCGCGCCGCGCTGGAAGGGGCTCATTTCGTCACCACGCAGCTGCGGGTTGGCCAGCTGAAGGCGCGTGAAAAAGATGAACGTATTCCGCTCAGTCACGGCTATCTCGGTCAGGAGACTAACGGCGCCGGCGGTCTGTTTAAAGGTCTGCGTACCATTCCGGTTATTTTTGATATCGTGAAGGATGTACAGGAGATCTGCCCGGATGCCTGGATCATCAACTTTACCAACCCGGCGGGGATGGTTACCGAGGCGGTGTATCGCCACACCAACTTTAAGCGCTTTATCGGCGTGTGTAATATTCCGATCGGCATGAAAATGTTTATCACCGATGTGTTGCAGCTGACCCCGGAAGATGAACTGCATATCGACCTGTTTGGTCTCAATCACCTGGTGTTCGTTCGCGATGTGCTGGTGAATGGCAAATCGCGCTTCGACGAACTGCTCGATGGCGTTGCCTCCGGTACCCTGAGCGCCAACTCGGTGAAAAATATCTTCGATTTACCGTTCAGCGAAGGGCTGATCCGCTCGCTGCGCCTGATTCCGTGCTCCTATCTGCTCTACTACTTTAAACCTAAAGAGATGCTGGCCATCGAAATGGGCGAGTATTACAAAGGCGGCGCGCGCGCCCAGGTGGTGCAGAAGGTGGAAAAACAGCTGTTTGAGCTGTACAAAAATCCGGATCTGAATGTGAAGCCGAAAGAGCTGGAGCTGCGCGGCGGCGCCTATTATTCCGATGCGGCCTGCGAGGTGATTAACGCCATCTACAATGACAAGCAGGCCGAGCACTACGTTAACATTCCGCATCATGGCCATATTGATAATATTCCGGCGGACTGGGCGGTGGAAATGACCTGTACGTTGGGGCGCGAAGGGGCAACGCCGACACCGCGCATCACCCATTTCGATGAGAAAGTGCTGGGGCTGATTTATACCATCAAAGGCTTCGAAGTGGCGGCCAGCCAGGCGGCGATGAGCGGTGAGCTGGACGATGTGTTGCTGGCGCTCAATTTGAGCCCGCTGATTCACTCTGACCGCGATGCTGAGCAGCTGGCACGCGAAATGATCCTCGCGCACGAAAAGTGGCTGCCCAACTTTGCCGCGACAATCGAGAAACTGAAAGCGTAACGGGAGAGCTGATGGAACGCGTGTTAATCGTTAATGCCGACGATTTTGGCCTGAGCAAAGGTCAGAACTACGGCATTATTGAAGCCTGTAAAAATGGCCTGGTCACCTCAACAACGGCGCTGGTTAACGGGGCGGCGATTAGCCACGCGGCCCAGCTGAGCCGCTGCGTGCCGGAGCTGGGGGTCGGGATGCATTTTGTCCTGACTCTGGGGGAACCCTTGTCGGCGATGCCGGGGCTGACCCGCGAGGGGCGCCTGGGGAAGTGGATTTGGCAAATGGCGGAAGAGGATAGCCTGCCGCTGGATGAAATCGCGCATGAGCTGGAGTGTCAGTATCGTCGGTTTATCGAGCTGTTTGGCTGCGAGCCGACGCATATCGACAGCCATCACCATGTGCATATGATCGCCCGGATTTATCCCATTGTTGCCGCATTTGCGCGCGAGAAGGGGGTGGCACTGCGTATTGACCGTCAGCTCGCTCAGCGTGACAAACTGGCGCAGGATGCTGCGCGCAGCAGCGACGGTTTTGCCAGTGAGTTCTACGGCGAGGCCATCTCGGAGGCGCTGTTTTTACAAACCCTGGATGCCTCTATCCAGCGGGGCGAATCGTCTCTGGAAGTAATGTGCCACCCGGCGTTTGTTGATAACACCATCATGGGCAGCGCCTATTGCTACCCGCGGCTGGCAGAGCTGGAGGTGCTGACCTCGGCCTCACTCAAGTATGCGGTTGCCGAACGCGGGTACCGTTTAGGGACCTACCGCGACGTTTAACGCGGGTGGAGGGGAAGCGCCCGGCTTCCCCTGATTGCGCCCGTTCACCGGACATCCGGCGAGCGGGATCCCGCGCGGTCCTTTTCTGTCAGGCCGGAATAGTCGCCGTTTTACCGGCGCGCGACCACACCCGATGCGCCGCCATCAGCGTGAACAGCGTATCCATCGCCGGAGCGTCAATGACGTCTGCCTCGACAACGCCTTCCTCCCCCTGACTGGCGACCTGCAGCAGGGCCTTAAACTGGCGTCCGTCGCCCGCCAGCACGATCGGTTTTAAATGCTTATAGGCCTCCAGCAGGTAGTAATGCAGCTCCCCGCTGTTGCTGAGAAGGGACAAGTCGCCGCCCGGGACGATGACCGCATCGACCGTCAGCGACGGCGAACCGCTAAAGGTCCCGGCGATGGGCAGCCGCGTGCCGTCATCGGCAATCACTTCCCCCATCCGTGAATAAAGCAGTCGGGCATGAACCCCTTTCGCCTTCAGGGATTGCAGCAGGGTCAGCACATCCTGCGCTACCGGGCGATCGTTGAGCAACACGGCGACGACGCGGCCCTTGATCTCCCCGCCGGGGATAGCATACAGGCTCAGGCTGGGATCCTTTTTCACCCCGTTAACGTCCGGCGGCGGCGTGATCTTGCACTGCTCGTCGCTGAGCGTGATGCCTAAATTTTTGCCAACGGCCTGCGCCAGCGGGATATCGATGTGCGCCAGCTGGTCAACCACCCGTTCGCGGATCCATACCCGGACCACTTTGCTTAACTCAAAGCTAAAGGCATCAATAATATGCTGCTGCTCAACCGGCGTCTGGCTGCGCCAGAACAACAGCGGGTGGGCGTAATACTCGGCGAACGAGGGGCTACGCTGGCGAATTTTCTCACCGTCGACGCGCTCGGCGTACGACTCAAAACCGCCGCGCTTAGGGGCCGGTGGCGTTTCGCGCGGCCAGTTATCATTGATCGAGTTTGGCTCGTAGTTGGCGGGGTTGGTATCAATATCCATCCGGTGCATGCCGTCACGCTGGAAGTTGTGATACGGGCAGGTGGGTTTGTTAATCGGGATTTCATGGAAGTTAGGCCCGCCCAGACGGCTAATCTGCGTATCGGTATACGAGAAAAGGCGGCCCTGCAGTAACGGGTCGTTGCTGAAATCTATCCCCGGTACGATATGGCCTGGGTGGAACGCCGCCTGTTCGTTTTCGGCGAAGAAGTTATCCGGATTGCGGTTAAGCACCATTTTCCCGACCCTCTGTACCGGAACCAGCGCCTCGGGGATCAGCTTGGTGGGATCCAGCAGATCGAAGTCAAACGCCTGTTCATTCTCTTCCGGGATCAGCTGCAGACCCAGCTCATACTCCGGATAATCGCCGGCTTCTATCGCTTCCCACAGATCGCGGCGATGGAAATCCGGATCCCGACCGGTCAGCTTTTGCGACTCATCCCAGAGCAAAGAGGCTTTACCGGCCAGCGGTTTCCAGTGAAAACGGACAAAGGTGGCCTTACCGTCGGCATTGATCAGGCGGAAGGTGTGAATACCAAATCCTTCCATAGTGCGATAGCTGCGCGGTATGCCGCGGTCGGACATCGCCCACATCACGTTATGTAACGTTTCCGGCTGCAGCGAGACGTAATCCCAGAAGGTGTCATGGGCGCTTTGTCCCTGCGGGATAGCCCAGTGCGGTTCAGGCTTCACGGCATGAACGAAATCGGGGAATTTCAGCGCATCCTGGATGAAGAAGATCGGCGTGTTGTTCCCGACGAGGTCAAAAATGCCTTCATCGGTATAAAATTTGGTGGCGAAGCCGCGAATATCGCGCACCGTATCGGCCGAGCCGGCGCCGCCCTGGACGGTAGAAAAGCGTACGAATACCGGCGTTTTCCTCGCGGGATCGCAGAGAAAATCGGCTTTCGTGACGTCGCTCAGGTTGCGGTAGGGCTGAAAATAGCCGTGCGCCGCCGATCCGCGCGCATGGACGATGCGCTCCGGGATCCGCTCATGGTCAAAGTGAGTAATTTTTTCACGCAGAATAAAGTCTTCCAGCAGCGTGGGTCCCCGGTTCCCCGCGCGGAGCGAATTCTGATCGTCGGCAATACGTACCCCCTGATTGGTGGTCAGGGGGACGTTTTCGCTGTCTTTGCGCTGCTGCGCCAGCGCGTCAAGTTTGCTGCTGTGGATATCGGGCGCTTTGAGGCTTCCCGGTGCGCTGGGTTCTTCCCCAGGCGCCGTGGGATGCGGCGTCGGGCGCCATGATTGATCATCCGGAGCCAGAGCGTCCAGACCGGGCTGTGCTTCGCTGGCGTCGTGAGGCGCTTTGTGGTTTTGTGGTTTATGGTTCTTATCAGACATTGCTCGTCTCCTGTTTTCATTACTGAAAAATGGTCGTTGCGCTACCAAAACCCTTCTAACTATAGAACATCTCACCAGATGAGCCGGCTGGAGGCGTGAAAACTATCGCCCGGCGGCAGAACACACGTAAGGGGCGACGAAAGGCAGGGCAATCGGCTATGATAGCCGTTTCTGTTTCCCGCTTTGTTTAGTGAATCTATTGGTTATGAAAACACTTCGCCAACAAAACCGCCCTGTCATTAGCTACGTGCCTCGGGTGGAACCCGCCCCTCCGGAACACGCCGTCAAAATGGACGGTTTTCGCGATGTGTGGCTGTTGCGCGGCAAGTATGTCGCCTTTGTGCTGATGGGTGAACATTTCCGCCGTTCGCCAGCGTTTAGCGTCCCGGAAGCGGCGCAGCGCTGGGCCATGCAGATGCGCCAGGAAGGCGAAATTACCTCATGAAAGGGTAGAGAGAAATAAAAAAAAACCGCAGATAGCTATCTGCGGTTTTTTTGTGCCCGTTAGCTTAGCGATGCGCCAGCTCGGCGTCTTCTTCGCTGTCGAGAATCGTTTTGTCGGTCTGGCGCAGCCATTGGCTGGTCAGAGTACCGGCGGTCATTGAGCCGTTCACGTTCAATGCCGTACGGCCCATGTCGATCAGCGGTTCGACGGAAATAAGCAGCGCTACCAGCGTCACCGGCAGGCCCATGGCCGGCAGGACGATCAGCGCTGCGAACGTTGCGCCGCCGCCGACCCCCGCAACCCCAGCGGAGCTTACGGTGACGATGCCGACCAGCGTGGCGATCCACAGCGGATCAAACGGGTTGATACCGACGGTCGGGGCAACCATGACGGCCAGCATCGCCGGGTAGAGACCTGCACAACCGTTTTGACCGATAGTCGCGCCAAAGGAGGCTGAGAAGCTGGCGATGGATTCCGGTACGCCCAGACGGCGGGTTTGCGCTTCGACATTCAGCGGAATCGATGCGGCGCTGGAGCGGCTGGTGAAGGCGAAGGTCAGTACCGGCCACACCTTGCGGAAGTATTTCAGCGGGCTCACGCCGTTAATGGCCAGCAGCAGACCGTGAACCACAAACATAATGCCCAGGCCAAGGTAGGAGGCAATCACGAAGCTGCCGAGCTTGATGATGTCCTGCAGATTGGAACCGGCCACCACTTTGGTCATCAGCGCCAGCACGCCGTACGGCGTTAACTGCATGACCAGACGTACCAGCTTCATCACCCAGCTCTGCAGAGTGTCGATGGCGGTCAGGACGCGCTGGCCCTTTTCAACGTCATCTTTCAGCAGCTTCAGCGCCGCGACGCCGAGGAAGGCGGAGAAGATAACGATGCTGATGATCGAGGTCGGGTTCGCACCGGTCAGGTCGGCAAACGGGTTCTTCGGTACAAAAGAGAGGATCAGCTGCGGTACGCTCAGGTCGGCGACTTTACCGACATAGTTGCTCTGAATCGCATTCAGACGCGCGGTTTCCGCGCTGCCCTGCACCAGACCTTCGGCCGTCAGGCCGAACAGGTTGGTCACCAGCACGCCGACCAGCGCTGCAATCAGCGTGGTGAACAGCAGGGTACCGATGCTCAGGAAACTGATTTTTCCCAGCTGTGAGGCATTATGCAGGCGAGCAACGGCGCTGAGAATAGAAGCGAAAACCAGCGGCATGACGATCATCTGCAGTAGCTGGACATAGCCATTACCGACGATATTGAACCATTGAATGGAGTCTTTCAGCACCTGGCTGTCGGAACCATAAATCAACTGCAGCGCCAGGCCGAACACGACGCCAATGACGAGGCCGAGCAGTACTTTTTTGGCGAGGCTCCACTGTTTGTGGCGGGTTTGCCCCAGCGCAAACAGCAAAACCGCGAACACGATAACGTTCGCTACTAATGGAAAATTCATCCCCGTTCTCCTGATAGGTTTTTATCCGGCTGGTCTGTTACCAGCTCTAATGGCGCAAGGTTAGCAGAAGAGGAATTCATTACTTATATTCAAATGGAATGGTTTATAACTATTTTGATTCTTTTGCCTGTTTATCGTCCGGTCTGGTGACTAATAAAACGATTAAAGGTGATCTGCAGTGAATTAATCATCCCCGAAGACCAGCGCACGGCGCTGTTCTCTGCGAAAGTTTGTGGCATCCATACGGCATAAACGAACAGCGCCATACACAGCGCCCGCTCCAGCTGGTTGCCTTTACGCGGCGCGAGGATCGGCAGGCGGAAGCGCCAGCGGCAGGGCCACAGCAGCGGTACCCCCGCCGGGGTGAGCATATCGGCAAGAATATGGCTGAGATAGCCCAGTACCAGCCCCTGCACGGCATCGGCGGGCACGAACCAGCTTTCCGGCACTTTCAGATAAAACAGCGTGATAGCGCCAAAAACCGCCAGCAGGCTATGGGTGAACCCGCGGTGGCCAAAGGCGCGGGCGACGGGCTTCGATATCCAGCTTAGCCGCTGCCCGAGAAAGGACTTCGGATGGTCGATATCCGGCAGCAGGCAGGTCAGTACCGCTGAGGGAACAATATGCCACCAGTCACCCTGTGCCAGTACGGGGGTTAATTCCGCATTTTTCGCAAATACCGCACAGGCGATAGAAAAGAAGAGATGACCTTCCGCCGTCATGATAAAAACCCTAAACTGTCAATTCATACAGTATAGGGTTTTTATACAGTGTGTGAAAGAGGTGACGGTGTAACTCTTTGTCACAAAACTATTAACGTGCCAGCCAGCCGCCATCAACCGCCAGCGTATATCCATTGATGTAATTCGCAGCCGACGACGCCAGGAACACCACCGGGCCCTGTAAATCATCCGGGACGCCCCAGCGCCCGGCCGGGATACGGTCGAGGATCTCTTTACTGCGATCGGCATCATCGCGTAACTGCCGGGTATTATCGGTGGCCATATACCCGGGGGCGATGGCATTGACGTTGATATTCTGCCCGGCCCATTCGTTGGCCATCAGGCGGGTTAAACCGAGCACGCCGCTTTTTGAGGCCGTATACGAGGGGACGCGAATCCCGCCCTGAAACGAGAGCATGGAGGCGATGTTAATGATCTTTCCGCCGCTGCCCTGCTGAATAAACTGCCTGGCGACCGCCTGCGATAAAAAGAACACCGACTTGAGGTTGAGATTGATGACGTCGTCCCACTCTTTTTCGCTAAAGGTGAGCGCATCGGCGCGGCGTATTGTACCGGCATTATTAACCAGAATGTCCACCCGGCCCATGGCGGAGACGGCTTGCGCGACGATGTCGGCGATAGCATCCTGGCGGCTGAGGTCAGCCTGAATGGCGGTGAATCGACGCCCGAGCGCCAGGACCTGTTCGGCCGTTTCATGTGGGATCTTGCGATTGACGCCGACGATATCGCAGCCGGCCTGGGCAAGGGCCAGGGTCATTCCCTGGCCCAACCCGGTGTCACATCCCGTCACGATGGCGACCTTACCCGTCAGGTCGAAGGTGTTAAGTACCATATGCACCTCTGTCTGCTGATTTATGCGTTTAATAACGCCGTTTTTTCAAGCATAGAGGGTGCTGAGCGGAAAAACAATTAAAAATGAAACATCGTTTTATTTTTGTGATGATTCAACCGCTGTGCGCCGATCGCTGGTCGGAAAGCAGGCCGCAGAGCTCGCTGGCGCTGAGTGACTCCAGCGTCGTAAGCTTCACGTCTGCCAGCACAAAACGCGGATCGTGGCGATTTTCCTCGGCCGGAACGACGATAGAGCGCATGCGGGCTGCCTTACTGGCGATCATTCCGTTGACCGAATCCTCCAGCGCGACGCAGGCCATCGGGTCCACGCCCAGACTGGCGGCGCAGTTGAGATAGACCTGAGGATGGGGCTTGCTGTACGGCAGTGATTCTGCGGAGGCAAGGGCGTCAAACTGCTCGCGCAGCTCGAACATGGTGAGGACCTTTTCCAGCATTCGCAGCGGCGAGGCCGATGCCAGGCCCACTTTCAACCCTTGTGCCTTACACAAGGCGACGGCTTCTCGTACGCCGGGTAACAGAGGGCGGGAGGCTTCAACCAGCTCAATCGCGCGGTTGATAATCCGTGCGGTGACTTCAGCGCGATCCGCGCCTTTCCATGGCTGCTGGGCAAACCACAGATCCACCACTAAATCGATGCGCAGTCCCAGCGTATCGGGCAGCTCATCGCGGCGGCTGATATCGACCCCGAGGCTTTCAATGACCTCCAGCTCCGCCTGATCCCATAGCGGCTCGGAATCAATCAGTAATCCATCCATATCGAAAATAGCGGCATGAATTTGTCGCCTGGCTGACATAAGTCCTTCTCCTGTAGCGCAAGTAGATAACGAATTGGTCCTCATGGTATATCATACCGCGCATTATTGGGCGAAATTCGCCGCTGAGGGTAGACTTAGACGGTGATTAAGGCGTCTTAAACAAGGGGAATCCATGACGTATCAACAAGCTGGACGCATTGCAGTACTTAAACGTATTTTAGGGTGGGTTATTTTTATACCCGCGGTGATTTCAACGCTAATTTCGGTACTGAAGTTTATGTACGAACACAGCGAAAAAAAACCGGGCATTGATGCGGTACTGATGGATTTTGCGCACGTCATGATTGAAATGATGCGTTTCAATACGCCGTTCCTCAACTTTTTCTGGTACAACTCGCCGCTGCCGGATTTTAAACACAGCCTGAATATTGGCTTCTGGATTATCTATATCCTGGTGTTTGTCGGCATGGCGCTGCAGGCGTCAGGCGCGCGCATGAGCCGTCAGGCCAGGTTCCTGCGTGAAGGAGTTGAAGATCAGCTGATTCTTGAACAGGCGAAGGGGCCAGAAGGGCTCAGCCGTGAGCAAATTGCGGCGCGTATCGTGGTACCTCGCCATACGATTCTGGTGCAGTACTTCCCGCTGTATATCCTGCCGGTTGTCATGATTGTTCTTGGCTATGTGTTCTTCTCGCTGCTCGGATTTTTGTAAAAAATGGCCCGGCACGCCGGGCACTTTTTATTCGCCAGGTATCGCGCGCGGCTTACCCTGATTGTCGACCGCCACGTAGATAAACAGGGCTTCCGTGGCTTTATAACGTTGGCCAATCGGCTCAGACGACACTTTCTTCACCCACACTTCGATGTTGATGGTGATAGAGGTGTTGCCGCGTTTCACGCAGCGTGCGTAGCAGCACACCACGTCACCCACGGCCACCGGCCGTAAAAAGGTCATTCCGTCAACGCGCACGGTCACCACGCGACCCTGCGCAATCTCTTTGGCCATAATCGCGCCGCCGATATCCATCTGCGACATCAACCAGCCGCCAAAAATATCGCCATTGGCGTTCGTGTCCGCTGGCATAGCCAGGGTGCGTAAAACCATTTCGCCCTTCGGGGTGAGATCTGTTGTTGTCATTCTGTACTCTGTGCTGGTCAAAGAAGATCAGCGCGATGCTACTATGAAAATGGCAGGGAGAAAACAGGGGAATACGCCCGCGGCTGCGGGCGTGGGTATTCAGAAGGAGAGGGTGACGCCGGCGTAATAGGCGCGACCGGGTTCGTTATAGGTCGAAGCGCCCGCGTTTTCGCGATAAATTTGCTTATCGAACAGGTTACTGATGCCGGCATTCAGGCGAAGATCTTTCAACAGCTGGTAGTTCGCACCGATACCGACAACGGAATAGGCACCGACTTCATTCGTGGCGAGCGTGCCGGTCTCGTTGCGGATCTCCGCATACTGACGCGGTTTCTGGCGGCCGTACATCGTCCAGTTGACGTTGGCCGAAAGTTTGCTGTTGACCTGCCAGTCCAGCATGGTGTTAATCGTATATTTCGGGATCACCGACAGCGGATTACCGGTATCTTTGTTCTCCGATTTGATCATATAGGTCGCATTGGTTCGCCAGTCCAGCGTGTCGGCCACAATCGGGATGAGCAGGGTGCCTTCCAGCCCTTCGACGACCGCTTTGCCGCCGTTTTGCCATTGCAGAATATTGTTGCCGCTCGAGGTATAGCCCAGCACATCGGTACCGGAGACGATTTTGTTTTTATAATCGTTACGGAACCACGTTACCCCCGCGTTATAGCCGTTGAGGTTAAATTCAAGGCCGAGCTCTTTATTGATGCTGATTTCCGGATCGAGGTCCGGGTTGCCGAGCAGGTAGCAGCTGCCGTTGCTGATGGTGTTCGGGCAGCCGTTGCCGCGGGTCGACAGCAGATAGCCTTCGCTGGACTGGTACAGGTTTGGGGCCTTGAAGACACGTGCAATGCCGGCTTTGACTTTGAACATCTCGCCCAGCTCCTGCGCCAGGTTCAGGCTCGGGCTCCAGTTACTGCCAAATTCATTGTGATAGTCAAAACGCAGTCCGGGGATGATATTGGTGCCCGGCATCGCCTCAATATTATCTTCCAGGTAGAGGCCGGTGAGGGTCGCGCTGTTGGTGGTGCTGCGCTGGGAGGCCTCGCCTGAGGTGCCCGGGATGGTCTCGCCGCTGACGTTGGTTGCCTGCATGGAGGCGGGGTCGTTGAGTTCATCGCGGTTCCACTCCATCCCGAGGGTCAGGGTCTGGTCGGCCAGCCAGTGGAAGGGGAGATTCAGCTCGCCGGTCGAACGCCAGGATTCAAGGCGGCTGGTGGCGTACTCATCGCTGTTGATCATCCCTTCTACGCGCCCGGTAGAACCTTCCTGCAGACGAGTGTTATTGGTTTTCTCGTAATAGACTCCGGCTTTGGACTGGCCCCAGTCCCAGATTCCGTTATAGGTCAGCCCCCAGGACTGGCGATACAGACGGTTGGTTTCATGGCCATACAGCTCGCTGACCAGGCCATCGGGGCTGAGGTTGCCGTTACTGTATTGGGTATCACCGGCGTAAATATTGCCCTGGCGGCTATAGGCGTAGTTAAAATCGACAATCTGCTGCGGCGTCAGTTTCCATGACAGCAGGGCGTTGATGTCCTTGTTGCGCACCCCTTCGCGACCGGCGGCGTACGAACCATTTTGCGCATGGTTGATGTCCCAGGCGTCGGCATCCGTTTTATTGATGTTACCGTACAGCCGCATGGTCAGCGCATCGCCGGCCAGCGGTCCGTTGAGGCTAAAGTTGGCGCGATTCGTCGCCCCCTCTTTGTTGTTTTCCGGCTGGTTGGTATAAAACGATAGCGAGCCATGCCAGTCGTTGGTGGGGCGTTTGGTAATGATATTGACCACGCCGCCGGCGGCACCGGATCCGTAGCGGGCTGCTGCCGGGCCGCGCAGAACTTCAATGCGTTCGACCATCTCCGGTGGCACCCAGTTGCTATCCCCGCGGGTATCACGTTCGCCGCGCCAGCTGTAGCGTACCGAGTTACGGGAGGTGACCGGTACGCCATCGATCAGGATGAGGGTGTTCTCCGGCCCCATTCCGCGAATATCGATCTGCCGGTTGTTGCCCCGGCTGCCGCTGGCGCTGTTGCCGGTTAAATTGACGCCGGGCATTTTACGAATGATTTCCGACAGGTCGTTAACCGGGGGATCCCGGGCAATATCTTCAGCGGTGATGACAGATACCCCCGGCTGCTGCTTGAGTGCTTCTTCAGCCGTGCTGTGTACCACCATAGTTTCGGTATCGCGTTCAACCTCGTCAGCAAAGGCGTCGGGCGTCAGAAAGCCTGCAAATACCAGCGCGAGGGGCGTAATGGCATAATAGTTCTGCGATCTCATTGTAAATATCCATATCAAAGCGTTAAAAATTGAGAATGCGAATATCAATGATAATTATTATCATTTCAATGTGTGCAAATGAATCTTCATCAAATCCTCACAATTGGCGCAATTTTCCCGGGTTATGGCAGAAATGGTGAATAAACGGGCGGGATTGACGTCGGCTGCAGGAGATAGCTGTCGGCGCCGCGGGGAATAAGGCGCAGAGTGGGTGGGTTATCGGGGCCAGTGTTTGTCTTCTTTCGTCTCAGACTCGGTGGACGTTTGCCGCTGATGCCAGGCCGCAGTTCCGCCAGACGGATACAGGTGAGTGCGCTTACTGAACGGTTTTCTACGCAAGACGCGGGTCAGGAAAACGGCAAATAACGCGAGTCTCAAGAGCAAGCGCTGAAAACGAGGAGAGGGGAATACGCAACGCAAAGGAGAGCGGGGGCAAAAGCGATACCCCCGGCTTGCCGTTGATTAGTGGTTATCGTCCTGCGGCATATGGCGATAGATGTACACGCCGCTCAACAGCGTGAAGACCAGCGTCAGCGCCGTCAGGCCGAAGACCTTGAAGTTGACCCAGATATTCTGCGGCAACCAGAAAGCGATATAGATATTGGCCAGACCGCAGAGAATAAAAAACAGCGCCCAGGCGAGATTCAGACGCGACCAGACCTGCTGCGGCAGGGTCAGCTCTTTGCCGAGCATGCGTTGAATCAATGGCTTTTTCATCACCCATTGGCTGAACAGCAAAGCGCCGGCAAACAGAGCGTAGATGACCGTGACCTTCCATTTTATAAACTCATCATTATGGAAGAAAATGGTCAGGCCGCCAAATACAGCAACCAGCACAAAGGTAATCAGCGCCATCTTTTCGACTTTACGATAGCGTACCCAGGTATAGATCAGCACGATAGCGGTGGCGATAATCAGCGCGGTGGTTGCGGCGTAGATATCGTAGAGCTTGTAGAAGGCGAAGAAGACTACCAGCGGTAAAAAATCCAGAAACTGCTTCATACATCGGACCCGTCGTTCAGATAGGGCCGGAAGAGTCCCGGCCCAGGTTAATTTAGTTGCGGATAAGCATATACAGGCGGAACAAATAGATCAGCAACAGTGCAGAGATCAGATTGCTGATCGTATTGATAACCACCGCGCCGACGTTCGGCGTCAGTACCGCAAAGCTGGATGCAAACAGCAGCAGTAGCGTTTTCGCCAGCAGCCAGCCAATCACCGCCGGGGCGACCAGACGCATATTGGCCCACACCAGACGCATACTGCTGCGCATGGCGTTAAAAATCCCCAGCTTATCCTGCACCAGCATGATGGGGGCAAAAGCCAGCACGATAGCGAGCAGCACGCCCGGCACCAGCACCAGCATCATCCCCATCTGCACCACAAAGGTGGTGAACAGGATCAGCAGCAGCAGCTTTGGCAGTACCGGCGCAGAAGCTCCGATAGCGCGCAGCGCGCTGACCCGCTGTCCGGCGGAGACCAGCTGAATCATCAGCAGCACGCCGCCGGCCAGAATGGCGTTACCCACCAGACCGGAGAAGGTCGATGCGGCCGAGGCGCGCAGCAGGATCTGCTGTTGCTCCGGGGTCATGTTTTGCACCAGCTCAAACAGCCCGGCGCTCCCCGCCAGATTATCCCCTTCGCTCAGAATCGAGAGCTGCTCTTCACTGGGTGAAAAAGCATGGCCAAGGACTACCGTAATGAACGCGCATAACAACGCAATCAGTAAAATGGTGACAAACTGATTACGAAAAAAATTTCCCGTGTCACGGTAGACGGTCTTCGCCGTGATAGACATGCACTCTCCTTGAGTATTGCAGGTGTTAACTAGCCGGCGATTGTACCGCAAATCCCTCGTGGGTAGCAGCCTCTGCCGTTGTCAGGCTAAGTATATCTTTGTAAAGAGGGATGAGCGGCGGCAGGCCGTAGCGGGCGCGGGCCCGGTTGCAGGCTTCGTTTACCTCGCCGCCTTCACCGGACTGGGCGAATTCGCGGCAGGGAGAGGGGCGGTGCTGATAAATTGAGCAGTGCACCGATTCGCCGATTTCCCCCTTGAGGGCGGCGCAGCGGCTTTGTCGTTGGTTGGTGCCGCTCATGCAGCGCAGAAAAGGGGTTAGCGGCTCGGTAAGCTTCGTCGGCACAACGCCGCCGGCATCGTCGGCTTCCGCCCAGTAGAAAGAGACTCGAAAATACGCACAACAGGCACCGCACGTCATGCACGGGTTGATTTCACTCATGATTACACCTGATAAAAACGCATCAACACAGATTGTCGGCAGATAAATTATCCAGACGCATCGAAGGCGGCAAGGGGCGGGGAAAAATTTTTTCGCTGCCCGGAAAGTGAAAATTGATGTGAATGTGAGTTTTTTGGTATCGCCATGAAAGTAAAAATTAATCTGGATCAATAAATGTTAAATCTCACAACTTTATGTGATCGAGAACGGATCAAAGGTAACTCGTTATGGGTATATTAGCCCGCGCTGAATAACCATAATGAGGAAGTGGATATGAAAAAGTTAGCAGCGGTTGGCATTATTTTGAGTACCCTTTCCGGCAGCGTCTGGGCGCATGAAGCCGGAGAGTTTTTTATTCGTGCGGGTTCGGCCACCGTTCGACCGACGGAAGGTTCTGATAACGTGTTAGGCAGTCTGGGCGGGTTTAACGTCAGTAATAACACGCAGCTGGGCTTGACCTTCACCTATATGGCGACGGACAACATCGGCGTTGAACTACTGGCGGCCACGCCATTCCGTCACAAGGTTGGCACTGGCCCGACCGGGACCATCGCCACCGTGAATCAGCTGCCGCCAACGCTGATGGCGCAATGGTATTTCGGCGATGCCCAGAGCAAAGTACGCCCGTATATCGGTGCAGGTATTAACTACACCACCTTCTTTAATGCCGACTTTAATGACACCGGTAAAAATGCCGGGTTGAGCGATCTGAGTCTTAAAGACTCCTGGGGAGCGGCAGGTCAGGTGGGGCTGGATTACCTGATTAACCGCGACTGGTTGCTGAACATGTCGCTGTGGTACATGGATATCGACACCGATGTGAAATTTAAAGCCGGCGGCGTGGACCAGAAAGTCAGTACTCGCATCGATCCGTGGGTGTTTATGTTCTCTGCCGGCTACCGGTTCTGAGTTCTTCTGCAAACCCCTTCTAAAAAACTGGTCATGATATGACCAGTTTTTTATTTCCTACGGACCCTCTCAGTTATCCCCTGTGACGTTATGCCGCTTCGCACAAGCGAGCCCCCTGATGATGGTCAGTTATTTTGTCTAATAATCGCTTATGAATTGCCTGTCCGGGGAATTTTGCCGCGAGGGATGCAAGGAGAGCAAAGATACAGCTTTGCATGACTGTTGAGTGTGATGGTAACGGGTTGTACTTAGGTGACGGACGGTACCATGCAAACAACAGATAAATACGGAAAAGAGGCGAGAATCGAGCGGATAAAGGCGGCTATTAATCCGCGGGGTTATGGTCAGTCAGCCTGTTCCTCTTCTTGATACTCAGCGCGAAGAAGAGGAACAAGATGAACAGGATTAGCTCAGCAGGACGATCCCGCTGTGGATAGCCAGATAGAGACCCATCGCGGCAATCAGCAGGCTTGAAAAATAGGGGGCTCTGCGGGCAATAGTATGAAAACCGTCCCAGCGTCTGGCGACCTGACGGACGCCGATTGCAGCCCCCACGCCCACCGTCACCAGCGTCAGGGCAAGTCCAATACTAAAACTCACCACCAGCGTTGCGCCCAGCGCCAGGGCTTTGATCTGGATACAAATCAACATTACCGTAATGGCCGCAGGACAGGGGATTAACCCGCCGGTCAGGCCAAAGAGTAAAATCTGCCCGTTGGTGACCTCTTTATTGGTGAACCGTTTTTCTATGTCGTGCGCGTGGGCCAACTCATGCGCATCCCGGTACGCTGTGGAATCGACATCCAGCCCTTCAAGTTCCGTATGATCGTGCGTATGTTCATGCTCGCAAAATTCCAGGTCGTAATCATGGACATGGCCGCGATGTCCCAGCGACAGGCGAACGCGAAAATCATGTGGTTCCGGAATGGAGGATGTTGACTGCAGATAGCTACCGCAATCGACAAAAGCAAATGACTGCGTACCAGCGGGCGATTCTCGCTGCGTGACTAACGAAACAGTCCCGGCATCCCATTCTCTTCCGCTGAGCGTACGTATACGCCAGTGCGGCGGCTGACCCTCTTCAAAAATGGACAGTTCCACTTCGCCATGACCGGTATCGATCAGTCTTGATTCATCATGATGGTGCCGCTCGCTTTCCTGCTGGCTGGTCAGCCAGTTTTTTTCTCCCTTCCAGGTTCGGCAGAACATCCAGACGGCGGTACCGAGAATGATGATGGCAGAAACCAACTGCAGCCACGGCTCAGCCGATTCGGCGGTAAAGCGGTTACTGATATACATTCCGCCAAAAGCAATCAGCCAGACGATGGCGGTGTGTGAAAGAGTGGCCGCGAGTCCGAGCATGGCAGCCTGTCTGGCCGTGCCTTTTATGGCAATGATGAAGGCCGCCATCATCGTTTTTGAATGTCCTGGCTCCAGCCCATGAAGTGCGCCGAGAAGCACCGCGCCTGGAATGAAGAACCAGGCGTTTCCTTGCTGAAGTAGTGTTGTAAAGTCGGTCATGAGTCGAATTCTGGGTCGTGGAAGGTGTCTGGATTCTACTCCCCCCCAGTACTAAATACTACCCCCCAGTAGAATCGTAATGGTAGAATCAGCCACGACTTTTCCATGGGAGATTGCAGCATGTCGCATACCATCCGCGATCAAAAAAAGCTTAAAGCCCGCACCAACAAGATTCAGGGGCAGGTCATTGCGCTGAAAAAAATGCTCGATGAACCGCATGAATGTGCCGCCGTGCTTCAACAGATCGCCGCAATACGCGGGGCGGTCAATGGATTAATGCGTGAGGTCATTAAAGGCCATCTGGTCGAGCACATTGTTCATGAAGGGGACGAGGCGAAGCGAGAAGAAGATCTGGAGGTTATTTTGAAAGTACTGGACTCCTATATTAAGTGATAACTCCGTGGCAGTCTGATTTTTCCGGCGTGAGTGACGAAACCGCAGATGTTGATGTCACAACTAGTTGTGCCAGCGACACCTGACGATTTTAACTATGCAGAAGGCATCATTAAAAAATCCCGCATATCGCGGGATTGAGTGTATTTCAAGTAGTCTCATTTTTTTTCTTTTTGAAGTTTTCATCATTAGTTACATACTGGAGTGCGTCTAATATCAACCCAGATATCCTTAGAATATCCTCGGGTTTGTCGAGGTATATTCTCGTCCCATCATGCTCAAGTCGTGCACGTGATATTTCATTGATTGCTATAGGTGTTAATTCAATAGGTATTTGTATGGACGAGCGACTTTTTTTATCATAATAGCGCACGATCCATCTGTTTGTTTTCCCCTGATAAAGAACACCATAGTATGATTCCGTGTCTTTAGCTTGAATATCTTTGTCGGCACCTATTATTGACACGATCTTTTCAAAAAGTGAACGCTCATTTGGCGTTGTCACAATATTAGGGTTGTCTGGGTCAACCAGGTCGACTGCGGTGTCAGTGACCGTGACCTCACTGATTTCTTTAGTCGTTGTTTCGTCGGCGATTTGCGCATTTGCAGAAAGACCGGATACCACCATGGCGCTAACTGAACGTTGTACCGCCTCTCTTACCAAAGGGGTGATTGAGTCAATAAATCTCTGGTTGAGCTGGCGACCAATATTTGCACGCGATGCAACATATCTTACAAATTCAGAATCAATATCTTTCATGCTAGAGCTTATGACTTTAGAGAAGGCTGAGATGTATACACTTTCTTCAGCAAGAGTCCTTAGCGCCTCAGGTTTAAATTTATCATGGCGAAACCTAAATAGTTGTTCGGCATCTGCGTCAGTAATGCTGTCCATTCTAATTCTTAAGAATGGTGTTGGATCCATGATGTTCTTTTCCTGGAGGTCAGTGAAAAAACGCCATTCTAATCCATTTGTTATCGCTGAAATTGTCACCTCTGGAGTACAGTTAAAGTAGCGTGAAAGTTGTGGGCAGTGGTTATCAATTCTCTCTTTAAAGGCCTTTGCTTCAATGAACATGACCGGCACACCCTGGCAAAAGAGAGCATAGTCGACTCTTTCTCCCACTTTTACACCCGGGAAGTCAGCACCATATTCTGCTTTCACTTTCTGCGGATCATATGAATTAAATCCAAGAGTGTCCAAAAATGGTAATATCAACGCCTGTTTGGTCGTTTCTTCAGTTGTGCAATGAATACCAACATTTTTGACATGTTCAATGTGATTTTTAAGTCTTAATTTGAAGTTTTCCATTACCATCAGTTACCTTTGCATGTGTAGTAGATTTAAAAGGGCGTTTAATGTGGATGGCAGCCCTTAAGCTATTTTTCAACATACTCATTAATTTCTTTTAATCTGCGGTTAAATGCTCGTAGCATTTTTCTTTGTTCGTTCTTTGGTAACTTTCTGAATATGCACAGTAATTTTTTCTCATCACTGCATGGCAAATGGGGTGTGCTGTCATCTTTCCCAAACATTAGTTCAGAAGGTTCCATACCTAAATACTTGGATAAAGTTATTGCATCATTAACGTCGATACGGCGTATTCCTGACTCATAATTGCCAATGCGTGACTGAGCCCAGCCACACATCTCGGCTAGTGCTTTTTGTGAAACCCCTCGCATTCCTCGCGCTTCTTTCAGGCGGGATGCTATCTTTTCGTTTTCTCCTTTCCTCATATAATGGGCGTCCTCATGACCTCTATTTGTGTTCAGGATAAAGCACAGATTGTGTTTTTTCTGAAGATAGACGGTTTCATAAGCTTTTTTTGTGAGTGAAATAACAAACTGAAGGATATTTATTTTCTGTTAAAAGTTGTTGTGTGGTTTTTTAAGAAGGAAACATGATAGTTGGGATTCTTTTTTGCGATTTATTTTATATCTATTTAGCATTCATTCCTGCTGCTGTCTTTTTTAGATATAAGGCGGGTTTCTTAACGATAGAGGTTTCGGCGTCAAATTTAACACCGATGTCCTGGAACGATGGGAATTGATGCGTTCTGCGGGATAATCGTCCCAGGCTCTTTCAAGGCGGAGGACGCGCTGGCCTATCCGGGATCACCACGGCACGGTTCTGCCCTGATAATCCAGGTACTCCAGACCAGGCCTCTGCTGTTTCGCCAGCAGCACGTTAACCAGATGAGGAATCGTCTCTTCGATACTCAGCGGCGCGTCATCGCCACCCAGCGCGGTACGAATCCACCCCGGCGCCATCACCACCAGCGGACGTGATGTCGAGCGGGCGGCAAAACTGCGCATAAACATATTCAGCGCTGCTTTACTGCCGCGGTAGAGCTCGCGCTGGCCGCGGAGATTATTGGTCAGGCTGCCCTGGCCTGAGGACATCGCCCCCAGCAGGCCCTGCGGCGTCACATGGTGCTGAAGGCGTTCAAGTACCCGCATTGGCGCAAGGGCATTCGTCAGCATTACCGCAATAAACTCCGCGGTGGAGACTTCGCCAATGGTCTGCGTCGGATCGCGATTGGTGGTGCCCGCATTAACAAACAGCATATCCAGGCGGTCAGCGGAGAGCTTTGTATCCAGCGCGGCCAACTGGTCATTGTCACACATATCCAGCGTTTCCAGACGTACCCGATCGGGGTTTTCCTGCGCGAGTTGATGCAGCGGGGTGGTGGGTTGAATATCGCGTACGGTGCCGATCACATTCCAGCCATGGCGCAGAAATTCAGCGGCCATCGCATGGCCGAGACCGCGTGAAGCGCCGACAATCAGGACGGTAGGGCGAACGATCGTGGTCATAATAAAACTCCCTGAGCAAAGCGTGAGTCCATGACTATAGTCATAGGACATATCAGGCGGAAGGCGCAGCATTTGCAGTAATAAGATGCAGCAGACGCCATGACTGAACCCAGGAACGCAAATGACCGATCCCGATTTTAATTTACTTGTGGCGCTGGATATTTTACTGGCGGAAGAGAGCGTGGCGGGGGCGGCGCGACGCGCAGGGCTTAGCGCCTCGGCGATGAGCCGCACCCTGACCCGTCTACGTGAGGTCACCGGTGACCCGTTACTGGTGAGAGCCGGGCGCAAAATGGTCTTAACGCCGCATGCGCAAAACTTAAAAGCGCGAACGCAAAACGTAGTTTCTGAGATGCGTTCGGTGCTCAACAACTCCGCTGCGCCGCTTCATCTTCCGACGCTGGAGCAAACCTTTACTCTGCGTACCAACGAGGGGTTTGTCGAAGCTTTTGGCCCGGCATTAATTTGTGCCTGTGCGGCGCAGGCGCCGGGAGTGAAGCTTAATTTCGTCGCCAAAAGTGAAAAAGGACCGCAGTTTCTGCGCGACGGGAGCGTGGATCTGGAGATTGGGGTGCTGAAAAATATGGGGCCGGAAATTCGGCTGCAGGCACTGTTTCGCGATCGTTTTGTTGGCGTACTGGCTCCAACACATCCCCTGGCGCAGGGCGGACAAATTACTCCCGAGCGCTATGCCGCCTGCGAGCATGTGATTGTTTCCCGCCATGGGATGGTCCGTGGGCCCGTGGATGACGCGCTGGCGGAATTGGGTCTGAGCCGCAAAATTGCGGCGGTGGTGCCGGGGTTTACCGCTGCGCTGGCGGTTGCCCGAGACTCGCAGCTGGTGGCGCTGGTCCCGGCTTCTTGTCTGTGTCATGGCATGCAGGAGGGCATCGTCGCGTTTGAACTGCCGGTCAGCACACCGGAGATTACCGTCTCGCAGATGTGGCATCCGCGTCAGGAGCTTGCCCCCGGTCATGGCTGGCTGCGCCAGCAGGTGTTGAGCGTTTGTCGGCAGGTGGCATGATGGCAAAAAAAAGCCCGCACAAGTGCGGGCGAAAAATACTGGAAGCAATGTGAGCAATGTCGTACCGAATACCTGAGTGTTTTTCTCAACTATTCGGTAATGAGAAAGATAATAGTTCTCATCTAAGATATCAACCCCATCTTTTGTGCGGAAGCGATTTTTTTAATTAATCACAAAAACGGTACGTTTCTGGCTGTTGTCGCGCGGCCATGCGTTCGCCACTTCGCTGAGCGCAAGCGGGGTGGTGGCGATGGTAAAACCGCCAGCAACGGCGGCCTGCAGCATTTCGCCGGTCGCCGCCAGGAGCTGCGGCATCGACAGGCTACCGATACCACTGCCCATCAGTTGTAGCGGGGCCGCTCTCAGCACCGCGCCGTTGAGCGCAATTTCCGCGCCGGAAAGCGACCCCACCTGCACGTAGCGCACCGGTGCGTTGCCTGGACTGTGTTTCGCCAGCGCGGGCAGCATCAGTTCGGCGCTGCGGCCCCATAGATAATCCACCACCACATCAACCTGCTGTGCCGCCTGCTCGCTGAATTGTGCCTGTAGCGTTGGATCGTCTGCCGTTAAGTCGATACAGACGTCGGCACCGAGGGCGGCCAGCATCTGCGTATTCCGACCGGTGGCGATGATCTTTCTTGCGCCGAGGAAGCGGGCAATCTGCACAGCAAGCTGACCGGCGCTGCCGGTTGCGCCGTTGATCAGTACGCTCTCTCCGGCGGCCAGTCCGGCACGCTTTACGAGCGCGGCCCAGGCGGACATTCCGGGATTTGCCATCGCGGCGGCGGTGATATCATCCAGGTCATCTGGTAAAGGCAGGCAGTTTTCGACGGCGACCGGCGCCCACTGCGCCATACTGCCCCAGGGCGCAGTGGGAAAGGCAAAATAGACCCGCTGCCCATCGGCCAGCGTTCCGACGCCATCAATGCCGACCACAAACGGCAGCCGGCCGTCGAAACTGTAATGCTTACCGGAGGCGCGAGCTTTCACCACATGGCTGATGGCGGCGGCATTCACTTTTACCAGGGGGTGATGGGCATCGGCCTGCGGATCGGTAAAATCGGCCCAGACAGGGCCCTGCTGCAGATCGAAAACTACGGCTGCTTTCATAATGTTATCTCCTGAAGGCAATTATGTGTAAAATGCACATAATAGATAACGGCACTATACCCGGTTAAAAAATATATGCAAGATGCACATAATAATTACGACATTACCGATTTCCACGGCGCGTTGCTCGATATCATTAGCGTGATGAACCAGTCCGTTCGTGATGAGCAGCTGCTTCAGGCCGCAGATGTCCAAATCGATCAAATTCTGTTTCCGCTGCTGGTGGCCATCGGACGTTACGGGCCGGTAGGGGTCGTGGAACTGGCGGATAGCCTGGGGCGCGATTACACCACCGTCAGTCGTCAGGTAAAAAAACTGGAGGTGCAGGGACTGGCGCTCAAACAACCTAATGCCCAGGATCGGCGGATCAGCGAAGTCACCTTGAGCGAGCAGGGAAAAACTGTGATTGAACGCATCGCGGTAGCGAGGACACGGCTGATGAATCAGGTACTGGCAGAGTGGGCTGAGGAAGAGGTAGAGGCGCTGTTTCGCCTGACGCGCAAATACGCTGACAGCTTGCAGAGGAAGTAGTCCTCTGGTGTCGATATTGACGGCAGAGAAGATTCTGCCGTCAGATGGCCGCTTGCAACATCTGGACAAATGTCTGTAACCGATCTGCGGTTTTGTAGATTGTTGGCATTGCAGTCCCCATCTTGTTGCGGCGTATTCCTCAGCCGTAATAATAATCCGTTGGTGAAAAAACAGCGGGGATTGTGGCTGAGCATTTTGTCGGATTAGATGATAAAGGCAAGGCTTGTGATGAAATCCAGAAACAGAGGTTTTGATTTATCAAGGTGGCGAATGGAAAAGATAAAAACATAAGGTTTTTATATTATTTATGATGAAATAAAAGCGTGGTTTTCGTTCATTGGTTTATTTAGTGAATGCCATTCTTTATTTTATAGATGTAATGAATGGATATATTCTCGTCGTTGTATTGCGTCAGTGATTTAATATCTTGAATTTTATAGAAATAAAATTATCGTCTAATTTTGTTTGATCTCATTGAAGATCTGGAGTAAATAAAACCCATTAAATTAACATTGGCAAACATAAGGGTTTTATATGCAGCACCCGCTCTTTTTCATCTCTCTGCAAAGGCCGTTTGATTATCACCAGAAAATATTTCCCACAAAACAATGCTGGCGTATTGTTGCTGTTCTGGCCGGATTATTTCTCCTGGCCATATCGCCATATACCCGCGCGGATCAATCCAGTGCGGCAGTGGCGCAATCCACAGCAGAGGGGGACGCTGGTAACAAGCCATTAAGAAAACTGTCTCCTAATCAGCTTTATGTTACGGTGGAAAAGTCTGGGGATTATATCGTGGGGATTTACTTTGATACAGGTAGTCCACGGAAAAGAAGAACTAAGTTTACGTTGGAGGACGTCAAGGTAGTAGATGTTGTTTTTAATAGGGCCTTTAAGAGGATCAGATCTTACTTAGAAAATGAATTGACTGGGACGATCCGTATTTATGACGCTCATACCGGGGAACTCTTGCATGAAATATTGGTACCGAAGGTTGATGCTTATCCCGACATTGAGCCATTATTAGAGAATAGCGGTGTAGGTTATGATTACTTACGCAAGATGGACACTGGGTCCTACATTATAATTCCGGAGCTTTATAGTTCTGGCGCGGATTTTTCCAGCTATACGTTACTTTTTAGACGTCATTATGGTAAGTAATAAAATTAGGATGATTTTATGTCATACACTGTAACTATTAAAAATGACTCCCTGTTTACTAATGGGCAGGGTGCGGTTCATACATGGCTGGAACTCAGTGATGGAAGTAGTAAAGTGGTTTATTTTGGATTTACGCCTACTGATCTTGGTTATTTCAATAACAAAGGTTCGTTGGATGGCGATGATTATCTTAAACAAAGAGTTTCCTCTGAACAGTTAACTATTGGAATAACGGCAGAGCAATACGGCAGTATGGCCGAAGCTATCAGCAAGTTTAAAACATCCCCTCCGCTCTACGATCTTATTCCGGACGGTGATGGTAGTGATTTTAACTGTACTACTGCTGCCAGTTTTATCCTTAAAAGCGCGGGCATTGATTTTCTGGATTCAGTTCAGTCGCCTTTCGGCGTCGCTGCAAAAATTAATGGCAATAATGATTACACGATGAATGACCTGGTGGAAGATGTCCTCGATGCAAAAGACGTGATTGATAATGCCGTCAGCCATACCTATAACAGCATCCGCGACAAAATCACAGAGCTCTTCGGGAGCACAGCTGAATCAATACCTGGAGAACAGGCCGCGCTGGCGAACGAATTACTTAATCTTACGGAAAGCTGGTTGAATACCACCCGTGAATCGGTTTATTCGCTCTTTGGTGAGGTCGCCGGGAGCGATAATTATCCGGGGAGCTATTTTGGCGAGATCATCGGGCATTATAAAAGTTTGCTGGATACGCTGATGAGCAGTATCGAACAGCTACTTCAGGGCTGCCCTGTCCCCATCAATATCGGTGGGGTGAATTTATTTACGCCAGGTTTTATGGATCCGGTGATGGGGCCTGGCCTGGTTTGTGCGGAAAACCAGGCCAGTCCCATTATTATTGACCTCGACGGCGATGGCATCGAAACCTTATCCGTCAGCAGCGGTGTTTTCTTCGATCATGATGGCAACCAGTTTGCGGAAAACACCGGCTGGGTGGCTCCGGACGATGGGTTGCTGATATTCGATCGTGATGGCAACGGGCAGATTGATAGCGGCAGTGAACTCTTTGGCAATAATACGCTGCTAAAAAGTGGCAAACTGGCGGCCAATGGCTATCAGGCTTTGCAGGAGCTGGATGAAAATAAAGACGGGCAGTTGAACAGTGATGACGCTATCTGGGCGTCATTGCGCATCTGGCAGGATGGGAACAGTAACGGCCGGGTTGACGAAGGAGAGTTACTTTCCCTTGAAGAGGCCGGTGTGGCCGCCATTGGCACCGGCTACAGCACGTCACAATATGTTGATGAACAGGGGAATGCCCACCGGCAAACCAGCACCATTACGCGTTCAGATGGCGCTGTCGGCCAATCGGCGGACGTCTGGTTTGCGGCCAACAAAGGATACTCACGCTACACAGGCGATGTGACCCTGTCCGCTGAAATTCAGGCTCTACCGTATATCCGCGGGTTTGGCAATATGGCCGACCTGCATACGGCAATGAGTCTTAATCCGCAACTTATCGCACTGGTTCAGCAGTTTGTGGCCGATCCCATGGCCGCTAAAGCGTCTGGCCTCATCGAAAAGCTCCTTTTTACCTGGGCAGGCGTAGCGGATATCGCTGAAAACAGTCGCGGGAGCTATATCGATGCCCGACAGCTTGCGGTTCTCGAAACCGCTGCTGGTAGGGGATACCGGAACACGGTTAACGGTACGGTTAACCCTCTGAGCAGCGCTGCGGCCTTATTACAGGATGAATACCGCCGTTTTGCTGCCTATACCGAAGCCTGCCTGTTGGCCACAACAGTATATGCCAGCGATTTTGATTTTATTCATCTGCAGCTAAGCCCCGATCTCAGCGGTCTGACGCTGAACTTTGAGGCATTTGAGGCGCATCTGAATACTCTGATGCAGACGGACATGGGGCGCTATCTGCAGGTGAGTAATGTCCTGTATGCCTGGATGGAATACCTGCCATCCTTTGCAGATGTCCGGGTGAGATTAGGTATTCCTGAGGCGTTGACATTTACCGGCAGTGACAATGCGGATGTCGTAACGGGCAAAAACACGAACGATGTGCTGTGGGGAGGAAAAGGAAATGACCAGCTGAAGGGCGGATACGGGGATGACACCTACCTCTTTAACGCCGGAGACGGGCAGGACACGATTATTGAGAGCAGCGGAGCGGACACGCTGCGGCTCGGGGAGGGGCTGATGGCGGAGCAGGCGGTACTTTCCCGGCAGCGGGTGCAGGGCTATGACAGCCTGGTGCTCGGCTTCCGCGACCGGGCGGACAGCGTAATCATCCAGGGGTACTTCAGTCTGGACAGCTATCAGGTGGAGCAGATTGTCTTCGCCGACGGCACGGTATGGGATGTGGCCGCCGTGAAGGCGATGCTGCTGGCGGGAACGGAGGCGGCGCAGAGCCTGCAGGCCTACCGGGAGGGGAGCGAGATCCACGCCGGGGGCGGAAATGACGTGCTGACCGGGGACAACGGCAATGATGCGCTGTACGGCGAGGCGGGGGATGACACCCTTGACGGCAGCTTCGGCAACGACCTGCTGAGCGGCGGCACGGGGAACGATCTGCTGAAGGGCGGATACGGGGATGACACCTACCTCTTTAACGCCGGAGACGGGCAGGACACGATTATTGAGAGCAGCGGAGCGGACACGCTGCGGCTCGGGGAGGGGCTGATGGCGGAGCAGGCGGTACTTTCCCGGCAGCGGGTGCAGGGCTATGACAGCCTGGTGCTCGGCTTCCGCGACCGGGCGGACAGCGTAATCATCCAGGGATACTTCAGTCTGGACAGCTATCAGGTGGAGCAGATTGTCTTCGCCGACGGCACGGTATGGGACGTGGCCACCGTGAAGGCGATGCTGCTGGCGGGAACGGAGGCGGCGCAGAGCCTGCAGGCCTACCGGGAGGGGAGCGAGATCCACGCCGGGGGCGGAAATGACGTGCTGACCGGAGACAGCGGCAACGATGCGCTGTACGGCGAGGCGGGGGACGACACCCTTGACGGCAGCTTCGGCAACGACCTGCTGAGCGGCGGCACGGGGAACGATCTGCTGAAGGGCGGATACGGGGATGACACCTACCTCTTTAACGCCGGAGACGGGCAGGACACGATTATTGAGAGCAGCGGGACGGACACGCTGCGGCTCGGGGAGGGGCTGCTGGCGGAGCAGGCGGTGCTCTCCCGGCAGCGGGTGCAGGGCTATGACAGCCTGGTGCTCGGCTTCCGCGACCGGGCGGACAGCGTGATTATCCAGGGGTACTTCAGCCTGGACAGCTATCAGGTGGAGCAGATTGTCTTTGCCGACGGCACGGTATGGGATGTGGCCGCCGTGAAGGCGATGCTGCTGGCGGGAACGGCGGCGGCGCAGAGCCTGCAGGCCTACCGGGAGGGGAGCGAGATCCACGCCGGGGGCGGGAATGACGTGCTGACCGGAGACAGCGGCAACGATGCGCTGTACGGCGAGGCGGGGGACGACACCCTTGACGGCAGCTTCGGCAACGACCTGCTGAGCGGCGGCACGGGGAACGATCTGCTGAAGGGCGGATACGGGGATGACACCTACCTCTTTAACGCCGGAGACGGGCAGGACACGATTATTGAGAGCAGCGGAGCGGACACGTTGCGGATGGGAGAAGGGCTGCTGGCGGAGCAGGCGGTGCTCTCCCGGCAGCGGGTGCAGGGCTATGACAGCCTGGTGCTCGGTTTCCGCGACCGGGCGGACAGCGTGATTATCCAGGGGTACTTCAGCCTGGACAGCTATCAGGTGGAGCAGATCGCCTTCGCCGACGGTACGGTATGGGACGTGGCCGCCGTGAAGGCGATGCTGCTGGCGGGAACGGAGGCGGCGCAGAGCCTGCAGGCCTACCGGGAGGGGAGCGAGATCCACGCCGGGGGCGGAAATGACATGCTGACCGGGGACAACGGCAATGATGCGCTGTACGGCGAGGCCGGGGACGACACCCTTGACGGCAGCTTCGGCAACGACCTGCTGAGCGGCGGCACGGGGAATGACACCCTGAAAGGCGGCAGCGGTAACGATATTTACCTCTTTAACGCCGGAGACGGGCAGGACACGATTATCGAGAGCAGCGGGACGGACACGCTGCGGCTCGGGGAGGGGCTGCTGTCGGAGCAGGCGGTGCTCTCCCGGCAGCGGGTACAGGGCTATGACAGTCTGGTGCTCAACTTCCGCGACCGGGCGGACAGCGTGATTATCCGGGGTTACTTCAGTCTGGACTACTATCAGGTGGAGCAGATTGTCTTCGCCGACGACACGCTATGGCTGCCGGAGGATGTGCTGAATTATATCGAACACAATATTCCTTTACCGGTCATGGACACCGCGGAAAGCACGGCAGACATCGCGCTGTTGAAGCAGGAGATCTGCCAGTTTCTGGCCTCGGGCGACGTTGATGATGCGGACGATGCCGGGGTGGCTATACCGCTGGCTACCGCGCAAACGACGGCGGAAAACTGGCGAACAGCCGTTGGCTATTAGTGGAGCTGCGTTATGTCATCGGATGATAATCTATGGCAGGGGCTGCGGCTGATTGCCCGCTACCACGGTACGGCGGTGAATATCCGCGCCCTGCGTGAGCAATTTTTTGTCGATGCGGAACATCACATCACCCTGCAACTGGTGCGTGCGGCCCGCCATTGTGGCTTTCGTTGTCGCTACTATCCCCGCCTGCACGTCACCTCTCGCTTACCTCTGCCGGCGCTGGTTCATTTACCCGATCGGGGATATAGCGTGTTGTTGGCGGTTAAGGACGGGCAATGGCTGGTTCAGGAGATCGATCGGCCGCAATCCTCCGTGTACTCGCCTGTGGAGGGGGCCAGGGTCGGCGGTTTTTTATTTAGCCAACGCTTCTCTGTGGAAAAGCTGGCCAACGAGTTCAATCTGCGCTGGTTCTGGCAGGCATTTATGCAGTATCGCAGGCTGGTTGGTGAAGTCTTGCTGGCTTCATTTTTTATTCAATTGCTGGCATTAATCACCCCCCTTTTTTTCCAGGTTGTGGTCGACAAGGTTTTGGCCCATCAGAGTCTGACGACGCTGGACGTCCTGGCGCTGGGAATGCTCTGTATTACCGTTGCTGAAGTCGTGCTGGATGGACTCCGAACTTACCAGCTGGCACATACCGCGCAAAGAATTGATGTCACCTTGAGCTCATTGCTCTTTCGTCATCTTCTGGCGCTGCCGCTGGCGTGGTTTAAGGAACGGCAGGCAGGCGTTACCGTAGCACGGGTTCACGAACTCAAAACGGTACGGGAATTTCTCACCGGCAGCGCTCTGACGCTTTGTACCGATCTGCTCTTTATGGTGATTTTTTTCGTCGTCATGGCGTTCTACAGTATCCCATTGACTCTTATCGTCATCATTTCGCTGGTTTTTTACGCCATTTTATCGGCGGTTATCACGCCATCTCTGCGCCGTCGTCTCAACGAACAGTTTCGTCAGGGAGCGCAGAATCAGGCTTTTCTGGTGGAGAGCATCACGGCGATTGAGCCGCTGAAAGCGATGGCGGTTGAGCATCATATGGTCCGTCGCTGGGATACCCGAATCGCCGCTTTTGTCAGTAGCAGCTTCAGAACGCAGAATTTGGGGAATATAGCCGGGCAGATTTCCCGCTTTATTAGCCGGGCAACCAGCGTGGCGATCCTGTGGTACGGCGCGCAGCAGGTTATTCAGGGCGACATGACGGTCGGCGCGCTGATTGCCTTTAACATGTTTGCCGGCCAGGTTACCGCGCCGGTGCTGCGCTTCGTACAGCTATGGCAGGACATACAGCAGGTCTCGGTTTCCATCAAACGGCTGGGGGATATTCTGAATATGCCTACCGAGCAACAGCCTGCGAGCGGCATCGCTCTCGCCCAAATGCAGGGGGCGGTAAGGTTCGCCGGGATCAGCTTTGCCTACCATCCCGGCGGCGCTCAGGTGCTGAACAGCGTGACGCTATCCGTGCGGCCAGGCGAGGTTATTGGCATCGTAGGGCGCTCGGGCTCGGGTAAGAGTACGCTGGCGAGACTGATGCAAAGGCTGTATTTACCCTCGGTAGGCCAGATATTTATCGATGGCACGGATATCGCTCATACCGATCCGCAATGGTTGCGCCGTCAGGTTGGCGTCGTGTTACAGGAAACTCAGCTTTTCTCCGGCACCCTGCGGGAAAATATCGCCCTTGCCGTACCCGATGCCTCGCAGGAGCAGGTGATGGCCGCTGCCGCGCTGGCCGGCGCCCATGAGTTTATCAGTGAACTGCCGATGGGCTATGACACACCGGTTGGCGAACACGGCGGGCAACTTTCCGGCGGGCAGAAACAACGTATCGGCCTTGCCCGTGCGCTGATAACTGACCCGAAAGTATTGATTCTCGATGAAGCCACCAGCGCGCTGGACTACGAATCTGAACGGATTATTCACCACAATATGGCGGAAATCTGTCGGGGGAGGACGGTATTTATTATCGCCCACCGCTTGTCCACCGTGCGGCTGGCCGACCGTATTATCGTGATGGAAAGGGGCGGTATCGGCGAGCAGGGAACGCATGCTGCGCTGCTTGCCGGGAATGGTCTGTACGCGCGTTTATATGCGCTACAGCAGGGGATGACCGGATGAAGCGTTACCGGGAATTTCTCCCCGCGGTGCTGGAGGTTCAGGATTCGCCGCCTTCGCCTGCGGGCAGGGGCATCATCTGGTGCGTGATGTTGACGATGTCAGCGGCGCTCTTATGGGCAGCCTGGGGTAAGGTTGATATTGTTGCCGTGACGCAGGGGAAAATCGTGGTGAGCGAACTGTCGCGCCCGGTGAATGCCGCGGTCACCGCTGAAGTCGCGGCGGTGATGGTGCGGGAGGGGATGCACGTGGCCCAGGGCCAGCCGCTGATCAAATTTAACGACGGTCATTTGCAGGCGCAAATCAAAGAGAACCGGCTGCGCCAGCGTATTAACCGGTATCATATTGCGCGTCTGACATTGCTTAACCGTTATTATCATCAGGGGAGCGTTACCGCCCAGCTTCCTCCCGCCTATCTACAAGAGGATGTTGCGCTGGCTGAACAGGCGGCGTTACGGCTAACGGCGGAAATCGAGGCGGATCGCCGTGAAAAAGCAGTGTTTGACAGCCGAAGAGCGGTTCTGCTGGCGCAGCTGGCCGAGGGACAGGTGGAAAAAGCGCTGGCTGAAAATTTGCTGCCGCTTTTCAGAGAACAATATCAGGCGCTGGAAGCGCTGTATCAGAAGAAGCTCACCAGTCGGGACAGCCTGCTGGAGAGCGGGAAAAAATATACCGAGTCCCGCCATCGGGTGGTGGCCGCAGAAACCCGCGCACAGGAGGTGCGTGACAGCCTCCATCAGATAGATGAAGAAGCGCAGGCCAGAACGGCCGATAAAACCCATGCCCTTGCCAAAGAGAGCGCGGAGCGCAGCGATGAAAACCGGGTGCTGGAAACCCAGCTCAATCAGCTCCAGTCCCTGAGCGCACAATACCTGTTGCGCGCGCCGGTTAGCGGAACGGTGGAGTCTTTGGTCTTCAGGGATGCCGGCGGCGCCGTGGAGCCGGCGCAGGAGCTGCTGAAGATCGTTCCCGATAGCGGTGAACGGGTAGCGGAAGTCATGGTCAGGAACCAGGACGTCGGTTTTCTACGGCCCGGGCAAAAGGCGGCGGTGAAAATCAGTACCTTTGACTTCACCCGCTATGGGTGGGTGACGGGTGAACTTCGGCAGGTCTCGGCCGATGCCGTTGAAGATCGGGAGCTGGGGTTGGTTTATCGGGCGGTGATTTCCCTGAAACAGCGAACGTTGATGGTGGAGGGAGAGGAAAAACTTCTTGAACCGGGGATGCAGGTTACCGGTGAAATAAAAACGGGACGCAGAACAATCCTGAGTTACCTGCTGAGTCCCGTGATGGAAGCGCTGAATGGAGTGGGTAAACAGCGCTAGTAACGGCTTTTCGCTTAAAGCCGTTACCGTATGCCGCGTTCGATTAGCGTGTCGCCGCCTTCAGGCTCTGCACGAATGCTTTGAGCTCAGCCAGCATGGTCTGCGGATCGTTAACGTTGCGCTCGATAATTTTCACGATCGCCGAACCGGAAATCGCCCCGGCCGCACCGGCTTCAAGCGCGGCGGTCACCTGTTCCGGCGCGGAGATGCCAAAGCCCTGCAGCGGCGGAGCGGCGTTATATTCGGCCAGTTTTTCCACCAGGTGGTGCAGCGGCAGCGCGGCGCGGTTTTCCGCTCCGGTAACGCCAGCGCGTGACAGCAGGTAGGTATAGCCGCGGCCCCAGGAGGCAATCTGGCGCAGCAGGTCATCATCGGCGTTCGGCGGGCAGATGAAGATCGGCGCGATATTATGGCGCAGCGCCGCCTGACGGAACGGGGCGGACTCTTCAATCGGGACATCGGCGACCAGCACCGAATCGACGCCGACGCGTGCGCACTCGGCATAGAACTCGTCAATACCCGGGCTGAATACCAGGTTGGCATACATCAGCAGGCCAATCGGGATAGTCGGGTGCTTGTGGCGAATCGCCGCCAGCATTTCAAAGCATTGCGCCGGGTTAACGCCAGCGGCAAAGGCGCGCAGGGTTGCGCCCTGAATCGTCGGGCCATCCGCCAGCGGATCGGAGAACGGAATCCCCAGCTCCAGGGCGTCGGCGCCGGCTTCAATCAGCGTATCGATGATCTTTAGCGACAGCTCAGGGTTCGGATCGCCGAGGGTGACGAAGGGAACAAACGCGCCTTCCCGGCGGGTTTTCAGTTGTGCAAACAGCGTCTCATAACGTTCCATCAGATTTCCCCTCGCGCTTTCAGAATATCGTGTACGGTGAAGATGTCTTTGTCGCCGCGACCGGACAGATTAACCACCAGCAGCTGCTCTTTTTCCGGGTTTTCGCGCATCATTTTCAGCGCATGCGCCAGAGCGTGAGAGGACTCCAGAGCCGGAATAATCCCTTCATGGCGGGAGAGCGCTTTAAAAGCCTCCAGGGCCTCGTTATCGGTAATCGACACGTAATCCGCGCGGCCGGTGCTGTTGAGGAAAGCGTGCTGCGGGCCAACGGACGGGAAATCCAGACCGGCGGAAATGGAGTAGGACTCTTCAATCTGGCCGTCTGCGGTTTGCATCATCGGTGACTTCATACCGAAGTAGATGCCAACGCGACCATGCTTCAGCGGCGCGCCGTGTTCACCGGTTTCAATCCCGTGACCCGCAGGTTCGACGCCGATCAGACCGACGTTGGTTTCATCGATAAAGTCAGCAAACATCCCGATAGCGTTGGATCCGCCGCCGACGCAGGCGATAACCGCATCCGGCAGACGACCTTCTTTTTCGAGAATTTGCGCTTTGGTCTCTTCGCCAATCATGCGCTGGAATTCACGCACGATGGTCGGGAACGGATGCGGGCCCGCCGCGGTACCGAGCATATAGTGCGCGGTCTCGTAGCTACCAGACCAGTCGCGCAGCGCTTCGTTACAGGCATCTTTCAGCGTGGCGGAACCGCTGTGCACCGGAATCACTTCGGCACCCATTAAACGCATGCGGAACACGTTTGGCGACTGGCGTTCGACGTCTTTTGCGCCCATATAGATGCGGCACTTCAGACCGAGCAGAGCGCTGGCGAGTGCGGATGCTACGCCGTGCTGGCCGGCGCCGGTTTCGGCGATAATTTCGGTTTTACCCATTCGTTTAGCCAGCAGCGCCTGACCCAGCACCTGGTTGGTTTTGTGCGCGCCGCCGTGCAGCAGATCTTCGCGCTTCAGATACAGCGTGGTGCGGGTCCCTTCGGTCAGGTTACGGCATTTAGTCAGCGCCGTGGGACGACCGGCGTAGTTTTTCAGCAGATCGGTAAATTCCGCCTGAAACGCCGGATCTTTCTGCGCGCTGACGAACGCTTCTTCCAGCTGGCGCAGGGCAGGCATCAGAATCTGCGGGACATACATACCGCCAAATTCGCCAAAATAGGGATTAAGTAAAGTGCTCATTATTGCTCCTTAATATGCGCGCAGTGTTTGAAACGCCGAAGCCAGTTTGCTGGGATCTTTAATACCCGGCTGCGACTCTACGCCTGAATTGAAATCGAGTCCGGCACAGCCGCTTTTCGCAGCTTCTACACAGTTATCGGCACCCAGGCCGCCTGCCAGAATGACATTACGCAGGTCCTGGCCCTGCAGCAGCGTCCAGTCGAAACGCTGGCCGCTACCGCCCTGGCCATTATCGAAAACATACTTATCGACATGGGTGAAGTGACGTGAGGGTAGCGTGTCGCTGACGCTGAGGGCTTTCCAGATTTGCACCGACTCCGGAAGGGCCGCACGCAGCGCGTCAATATAGGTCTGATCTTCGCTACCGTGCAGTTGAATCGCCGCCAGCGGAAGCTGTTCTGCCCGGGCGGCGACCACCTCGATGGGCGCGTCACGGAAGACGCCAACGTAGCGCAGCGGAGCGGACTGAATAATCTCTTTCGCCTGGGCATCGTTCACGGCACGCGGCGAGGAGGGAACAAAAATCAGCCCGCCATAAATTGCGCCGGATTCACAGGCGATCTGTGCATCCTGAGGCCGGGTCAGGCCGCAGACTTTATTCTCGCCGAGCAGCACGCGCTTCACGGCGGCATCGAGATCCGCCTGTTCCATCAAGGCGGAACCGATCAGGAAACCGTTGGCAAAATGGCTGAGTTCACGCACTTCGGCGTAAGTATGAATACCGGATTCGCTGATAACCGTCACATCATGATCCAGGCGCGGCGCCAGCTGGCGGGTGCGGTTCAGATCAATCGACATATCGCGCAGGTCGCGGTTGTTAATCCCGACCACTTTGGCCTTCAGCGCAATGGCGCGCTCCAGCTCCTCTTCATTGCTGACCTCGGTCAGCACGCCCATGTTCAGGCTATGGGCCACGGCGGCAAGCTGGCGATACTGGTCGTCGTCAAGCACCGACAGCATCAGCAGGCAGGCGTCGGCCTGGTAGTAGCGCGCCAGGTAGATCTGGTAAGGATCGATGGTGAAATCCTTGCACAGAATCGGCTGCGGCGCGATGGCGCTGACGATCGGCAGAAAGTCGAAGCTGCCCTGGAAATATTTCTCGTCGCACAGGACGGAGATGGCCGAGGCATAATTTTTATAGACGCCGGCGATGGTCGCCGGGTCAAAATCCTGGCGAATCAGTCCTTTCGACGGAGACGCTTTTTTGCATTCCAGAATAAACGCGGTGCGTGTACCGGCGAGCGCATCGTAAAAATTACGCTGAGTCGGGACGACGTCATTCTGAAAACTGGCTAACGGTTGCTGTTGTTTGCGGTCTTCTACCCAAATCGCTTTGTCGGCAACGATTTTTGCTAAAACGGTCTGCATTATTTACCCTCTTGCCGCTAATGCGGTCACTCTGTCATAGGCCGCTCCGCTGCGCAGCACGTCGATCACCTGCTGAGCGTTGGCCTTCAGGTCTTCGTGCCCGTACAGGCGCATCAGCATAGCGACGTTGGCGGCGACGGCGGCTTCGTGAGCGGCTTCACCTTTACCTTGTAGCAAGCGCGTAAGAATGTCACGGTTTTCTTCCGGCGTGCCGCCAGCCAGCTGTTCCTGATGGTAAGGTGTGAGACCGAAGTCATTGGCCGTCAGCTGATAGCTTTTGATTTCCCCGTTATTCAACTCAGCGACCACCGTCGGCGCATGCAGCGACACTTCATCCATACCGCCGCTGTGGACTACCGCAGCCCGCTGGTAGCCCAACACGCGCAGGGTTTCGGCAATCGGCAGCACCAGTTCCGGGCTGTAGACGCCAATCAGCGCCAGCGGCGGATGTGCCGGGTTAATCAGCGGCCCGAGCACGTTGAACAGCGTGCGGGTTTTCAGCTGCTGGCGAACCGGCATCGCATGGCGGAAACCGGTGTGATACTTCGGCGCAAACAGGAAGCAGACGCCCAGTTCATCCAGCGCGGTGCGGGACTTGTCGGCATTCATATCCAGGTTGATACCGAACGCGGCCAGCAGATCGGAAGAGCCCGACTTGCTCGATACGCTGCGGTTGCCGTGTTTGGCGACTTTCAGGCCGCAGGCCGCCGCCACAAAGGCGCTGGCGGTTGAAATATTGATACTGTTGCTGCCGTCGCCGCCGGTACCGACGATATCGGCGAACAGGTAGTCCGGACGCGGGAACGGCGCGGCGTTTTCCAGCAGGGCGGTGGCGGCGCCGGCAATCTCTTGCGGCTGTTCACCGCGCACCTTCATGCTCACCAGCGCGGCAGCCAGCTGCTCGGGTTTCACTTCTCCCCGCACCACCGCAGAGAACAGCAGGTGACTTTCCTGCTGGCTCAGGGTTTCGGCCTGATACAGCTTCTCGAGGATCGGCTGAATCACGTTGGTCTGCTCGAGTTTCTGCAGCGCCCATGCCAGGGTCTGCTCCAGCAGACGTGCGCCCTGGGTGGTGAGAATCGACTCAGGATGGAACTGGAAGCCGCAGACGCGGTCGGCATCATGACGCACCGCCATGACCATCCCGTTAAAGTTGGCGTTAATGGTCAGCCCGGCCGGAATATTGCTGCCCACCAGCGAGTGATAACGCGCTACCGGCAGCGGATTGGTCAGCCCGGCAAACATCGCCTGGCCGTCATGTTCGATGCTGGAGGCTTTGCCGTGCAGGATTTCGCCAGCCTGGCCGACGTAGCCGCCGTAAGCTTCAACAATGGCCTGATGACCGAGGCAGATACCGATGATCGGCAGTTTGCCGCGCATCCGGGTCAGCAGCTCCGGCATGCAGCCCGCTTCGCTGGGGGTCCCCGGGCCCGGAGAGAGCATCAGCACCGGATTATCCATGGTACCAATGCGCTCAATTAAGGTCTGCGCCGGCACCGAGTTACGGTAAATCACCACGTTATGGCCGTTCGCGCGCAGCTGGTCTGCGAGGTTATAGGTAAAAGAGTCGATATTATCGAGCAGCAGGATGTCGGCCATCAGAAAGTCTCCTTAGCGTGGTGGGCCTGAGCGATTGCGCGCAGCACCGCGCGAGCTTTATTGCGGGTTTCATCCGCTTCGGACTGAGGCACTGAATCCAGAACGATACCGGCGCCAGCCTGGACGGTGGCGATGCCGTCCTGCACATAGGCAGAACGAATCACGATGCAGGTATCGAGGTCGCCGTGGGCGGTAAAGTAGCCCACCGCGCCGCCGTAGCTGCCGCGGCGTTTGCCTTCGGCGGCGGCGATAAGCTGCATGGCGCGAACCTTCGGCGCGCCGCTCAGGGTGCCCATGTTCATACAGGCGCGGTAGGCATGCAGGACGTCGAGGTCGCTACGCAGTTCGCCAACCACGCGGGACACCAGGTGCATCACAAAGGAGTAGCGGTCAACTTTGGTCAGGTCGGCGACGTAGCGGCTGCCCGGCGTACAGATTCGCGCGAGGTCGTTACGCGCCAGGTCAACCAGCATCAGATGCTCGGAAAGCTCTTTATGGTCAGTGCGCATTTCCAGTTCGATACGGCTGTCGAGGTCGCGATCCAGCGATCCGTCGGCGCGGCGGCCGCGTGGGCGGGTACCGGCAATCGGGTAGATCTCAATCTGGCGGCTGAGGGCGTCATATTTCAGCGAGCTCTCTGGCGATGCGCCAAATAAAGAGAAGTCGTTATCCTGCATAAAGAACATGTACGGGCTTGGGTTGCTCTTTTTCAGGACGTCGTAGGCCGCCAGCGCCGACGGGCAGGGCAGAGAGAAGCGGCGGGACGGCACCACCTGGAAGATTTCACCGGCGCGAATGGCGCGCTGCATTTTGCGTACCACCGCGCCGTACTCTTCATCACTCTGATCGCAGTCGCAGGTCATCGATTCAACTTTAGTCACCGGCAGCGGCGCAGGCGGCTCGTTAAGCTGCTGGCGAAGCTGGGCGATACGCTGGGTCAGACGCTGTTTTTCACTCTCCAGCGGGGTGAACAGGCTCGACTGGATACGGGTATTTTTGGTCTGGTGGTCGATAACCAGCAGGGTTTCGGCCAGGTAGAAACAGTAGTCCGGGCAGGCGGTGTCGCTTTCCAGCGGCGGCAGATTTTCAAAACCGGCTACCAGGTCATAGGCAAACAGGCCGCCAAAGAACATCGCTTCGCGCTCGTCCGGCGGAACGGTGACCAGTTCCTGCAGCAGACGGAAGGCGTCAAAGACGGATAAAGAGCACAGGCGGGCATCTTCATCCAGCAGCGCGCTGACAGGCGGGAAGGTCAGGATCCGGCTATTGGGCTGGCGCTGATTGTCGATGCCCGAAGGCAGAGTATTATCCAGTAAATCCAGCAGGGCCGCGCCGTTAGCAGAAAGCGCCTGCAGAGTGACAGTGTCACCTAGCGCGGTGATGCGCAGCGCGCTGTCTACCAGCAGCAGGCTTTTTAAATCGTCTTTGCTGTCGATATCCGCCGATTCCAGCAGCAGCGTGGCCGGGCGAGCGCCGCACAGCTGGTGAAACAGCGCCGTGGGGTTTTCGCGATAGATGGCGTCGCTGGTGAGAAGCTCGAGTGCCGGTTTTGATGTTTGCATTATTGTTCTCGCCTTTCGGTATAATAATTTGTCCAATAAAAAGCCCGCTCATTGGCGGGCCGGGTATCTGTATGCTGAGTGCAAAACGCGATCACGCCGCCCGATATCAGGAGGTGCGCCACCAGCCGTGCAGAGTGATAAATTGCGTTTTCATCGTGATACCCCTTCATGTGAACTTGCGTACTAGTTAACTAGTCCAGAGGAATAAAGTCAACCCCTGTTTGCAGATTTTCTCCGCGAGTCGTTATGATAATGCGCTAATTTAAGTCCATGTCCAGCAGGAGTCTCTTTGAGCGACACCCATTACGCAGTGATTTACGATCTGCACAGCCACACCACCGCCTCTGACGGGCGGCTGACTCCGCAAGAACTGGTTCATCGCGCTCACCAGATGCGCGTCGGGACCCTGGCGATTACCGACCACGATACCGTTGCGGCGATTCCCGCCGCGCGTGCCGAAATCGCCCGCGCCGGTTTACCGCTCACGCTGGTGACCGGGGTGGAAATTTCAACATTGTGGGAAAACCACGAGATTCATATTGTCGGTTTGAATATTGATATTGCGCACCCGGCACTGAGCGCGCTTCTGGAAGAGCAGAAGGCGCGTCGCCAGCTGCGCGCACAGATGATCGCCGAGCGGCTGGAGAAAGCGCGGATTCCAGGCGCCTGGGAGGGGGCCATGAAGCTTGCTGACGGCGGCGCGGTAACCCGCGGACACTTCGCGCGCTTCCTGGTGGAAGCCGGTTATGCCAGCAATATTGCCGATGTTTTTAAAAAATATCTCGCCCGCGGGAAAACCGGATACGTTCCGCCGCAGTGGTGTACAATAAAACAAGCGATTGATGTCATTCATCATTCTGGCGGCAAAGCGGTTATCGCCCATCCCGGGCGTTACGACCTCTCCGCCAAGTGGCTGAAACGGCTGTTGGCCCACTTCAGCGAGCAGGGTGGCGATGCGATGGAACTGGCGCAATGCCAGCAGGCGCCCCATGAACGTACGCAGCTTGCCGCGTACGCCGTGCAGTTTGGTCTTCTGGGTTCACAAGGATCTGATTTTCATCAGCCTTGTCCGTGGATCGAACTGGGCCGCAAACTTTGGCTACCCGCTGGCGTAGAAGGGATCTGGCACAGCTGGGAAACGGCCGCAGAATAAAATTGAGAGGGAAGTATGAGCCAGTTTTTTTATATCCATCCGGACAACCCGCAGGCACGGTTGATTAACCAGGCGGTGGAGATTGTGCGTAAGGGTGGGGTGATCGTTTATCCCACCGATTCCGGTTACGCGCTGGGCTGTAAGATTGAAGATAAAGGCGCGATGGAGCGTATTTGCCGCATTCGTCAGTTGCCTGATGGCCACAACTTTACGCTGATGTGCCGCGACCTGTCTGAGCTGTCGACCTACGCGTTTGTCGATAACGTGGCGTTTCGCCTGATAAAAAATAACACCCCGGGTAACTACACCTTTATCCTCAAGGGGACCAAAGAGGTACCGCGTCGCCTGCTGCAGGAGAAGCGTAAGACCATCGGGATGCGCGTGCCGTCGAACCCGATAGCCCAGGCGCTGCTGGAGACGCTCGGCGAACCGATGCTGTCGACCTCGTTGATGCTGCCCGGTAGCGAATTCACCGAATCCGACCCGGAAGAGATCAAAGACCGGCTGGAGAAGCTGGTGGATTTGATTATCCACGGCGGCTATCTTGGCCAGCAGCCTACCACCGTCATCGACCTGACCGAAGACGCGCCGGTCGTGCTGCGTGAAGGCGTCGGCGACGTTAAACCGTTCCAGTAACGGACTACGTATTCCCCGGCAGCATCGCGACCCCGGCTGCCGGGGTCGCGATGAGCTTGCCCCATTCCTGATGCAGGACTGCCGCGCTATTTCGCTCTGAGTCGAAACAGCCCGTGAAGCATCGTCTTTCTGGCGCCAGGGGGGCCGTCGCGTCTTGCAAAGCTTGCCGACAGCCGATCCAGCAGGATGGCAATCAGCACCACCACGAAACCACTCTGTAGGCCAGTGCCAATTTCCAGCTGTTGGATACTGCTCAAAATATCGTTACCCAGCCCGCCGGCCCCGACCATCGACGCGATAATCACCATCGACATAGCCATCATGATCGATTGGTTTATGCCGGCCATAATCGAGGGCTGCGCAGCGGGCAACTGCACTTTCCACAGCAACTGCCACGGCGTGCAGCCAAAGGCGATGCCCGCTTCGATGCGCGAAGCGTTGACCTGGCGAATACCTAAATCGGTCAGACGCACCACCGGCGGCATAGAAAACAGAATCGTCGCGAAGATCCCTGGCGGGCGGCCAAGCCCGAACAAAATCGTCGCGGGTATCAGGTACACAAAGGCGGGCATGGTCTGCATAAAATCAAGCACCGTGCGAATGATCCTGCCGGTAGCCGCGCGTCGCGCGCTGCAGATCCCGAGTGGAATGCCGATCAGCAGGCTGAAAAACGTTGATGACAGGGTCAGCGCCAGCGTCACCGCAGCGTGCTCGCTGTAGCCGCTGTAAATGATATACAGCGAAGCAAGCAGGGCAAACAGCGCAAAACCTTTGCCAATCCGCCATGCGCCCAGCCAGACCGCGATGATCACCAGCCCCCACGGCGAAAGCGCATTTATCACGCTCTCAAGGCCCCCGGCAAAGCGGTCGATAGCCCCGGCAAAACCGTCAAATCCGCCGCCGGCGTGTGCCAGCAGGCGTTGTACTGCATCGTCAATCTGACGACTAAAATCGAGGGGGTAGCTCATGATGGCTCCTGACGCGTTGTCCAGATATCGGCATAGCTTTCGGCCAGCTGCCAGCGCGAAACGTCGACCCCGGAGAAAAAGTGTTGCACATACGCGGTCGCCGGCGCGTTTATCAGCTCTTCCGCGGTGCCAACCTGCACCAGCCTGCCTTTTTCCATAATCGCAATCCGCGTTCCGAGGCGCAGCGCCTCTTCCATATCGTGGGTGACAAAGACGATGGTGCGCCGGGAATGTGCCTGTAGCGACAGCAGCAGCGTCTGCATTTCACGGCGAATAATCGGATCGAGCGCGGAAAATGCTTCATCCATTAACAGCACGGTGGGGTCCATGACCAGCGCGCGCGCAAGCCCGACCCGCTGTTGCATGCCACCGGAGAGCTGAGGCGGGTACTGTTCGGCAACGTCGGCAAGCCCGACTTTTGCCAGCATCTCGTTCGCTTTTCGGTAGCGCAGATCCCGGGATTCGCCGGCTACTTCAAGGCCGAACGCGACGTTATCCAGTACGCTGCGTTCATCAAACAGCGCGAACGACTGGAAAACCATGGCGATATGGCGGCGGCGCAGGGCGATCAGCTCGGATTCCCGCAGCGCGGAAAGCGTTTTACCCTGGAAAATCACCGAGCCGGAACTGGCCGGGAGCAGGTGGTTAAGCGTGCGCAGCAATGTCGACTTACCGGAGCCGGAAAGACCGACAATGACAAAAATCTCTCCGCGATATATTTCTAAATTGATATCGCTCAAGGCATTAATCGCCGCGCTTTTTGGCGCTGTTAAGAAAAAACGTGTATTATCGCTGGAATAATAATTTTTATTAACGGATTGTAACTCAAATATAGGTTGTAACATGGCATCGTGTTTATTTTAGGGTGGCGTTAAAAAACTAACATATAAAACCGTCGAGCGCGCTAATCTATTTCGTCAAATCAATATGCCTTTTCTGTCTTAGCTTATTTATTTTCTGGTATTAGATGACCGGAAGCGTGAAAACTCCAGGCTTCATCCAATAACCATGCTTTGACTTTTTCCTGCTGCGCCGAGACCGGTTTAGCATTGGCGGAAATCAGATAATATCCCCGTTCGGTACGGTGCATCGGCCCGCATTGCACCAGCTGTTTACTGGCAAGAAACGGCGCGATCAGCGGCTGCCAGCCGAGGGCGATCCCCTGGCCTTCCAGCGCCGCCTGGATCACCAGGGAATAGGCGTTGAAGGTCCGGGAGGCGGCATGATTTTGCCCGGATACCTGATGCTGGCGGAACCAGTCGTCCCACGTCATCCAGCGCTGGGGCCGGGATTCCGGCAGCTTCAGCAGGGGATAATCCAGCAGAGATTCGGGGGTGGAGACCGGCGCCATTTCTTGCTTAATCTTTTGATTGCAAACAGGAATGACAATCTCAGGGAACAGCCGCTGGCTCTGCGTTCCGGCCCAGTTTCCGTGGCCAAAATAGATCGCCAGATCCGCGTTACTATCGCGAAAGTTATAGTCGTTGGGCGAAGTGGTTATCTGTACCTCCACCCCCGGAATTAACGCTTGCAGCCTCTCCATGCGGGGTAAGAGCCAGTAGCTGGCAAACCCCATATCGGTGTCGATACGCAGGACATTACGCTGCAGACGCGTGCGTTCGAACTGCTCGCTGATTTCCAGCAGGCTATTGCGGACGATCAGATACAGACTATTGCCGGATTCGGTGAGCTGGACGCCGCGATGACGGCGTTCAAATAGCGGTGAATTAATCAGATTCTCCAGCATCTGAATACGCTGACTGACCGCCGGCTGCGATAGTCCGAGTTCATTTCCGGCGGCGGTAAAATTACCTAAACGCGCCGCCGCTTCAAATACCACTAGCGCCTGTAAAGGCGGAAGCTGTAATTTTCCTGCCATAAATTCACCTTATGTCATGATAAAAAAATAGCCCCTTCACAGGGCCTGTTGATACATGAGATAAGGCTAACACGTTTTATTAATTATTTTACTGTGCGGAAAGGTCATGCTTATAAATAAACCGAATATCGTTATTCTGATGGCCGATCAGTTAACGGCCAGCGCCTTAAGAGCGTATGGCAATAACGTTAGTCTGACGCCAAATATAGATAAATTAGCTCGCGAAGGGGTGGTATTTGATTCCGCCTATTGCAACAGTCCGCTGTGCGCGCCATCGCGTGCATCGTTGATGACCGGGCAGTATATTTCCCGTAATCAGGTGTATGACAACGCCGCCGAGTTCCATGCCGACTCGCCAACCTTTTGCCACTATCTGCGCGAACAGGGCTACCGCACCTGGCTGTCGGGGAAAATGCACTTTTGCGGCCCCGATCAGCTGCACGGTTTTGACGAACGGCTGACGACGGACATTTACCCCGCCGATTTTGGCTGGACGCCGGACTGGAAACATCCTGAACGCCGACTCGACTGGTATCACAACATGAGTTCGGTGCTGGAAGCAGGCGAGTGCGTGCGTACCAACCAGCTTGATTTTGATGATGAGGCCTTATTCCTCGCCCGCCAGCGCTTGTATGACGCCGCCCGTCGCCCCGATGAACAGCCGTTTATGCTGCTCCTGTCGCTCACGCATCCCCACGATCCTTTCGCGATCCCCAAACGCTACCTCGATCGTTTTTCGCCAGATGACATCGATATGCCGGTTACGCGCGGCAACGATATTGCAGACGATGCGCATTCGGCGCGGATGCGCGCCATGTATCAGCTGGAACCGGGCTTAATCCACGATGAGCATATTCGGCGCGCCCGTCATGCCTACTACGGCGCTCTGGCCTACGTTGATGATTGCTTTGGCGAAATGGTGCGCACCCTCGAAGAAACGGGGCTGGCCGAAAATACCGTGGTTATGGTGATTGCCGACCATGGCGAAATGCTCGGCGAACGTGACCTGTGGTACAAGATGAACTTCTTCGAGAACGCCGTACGCGTGCCGTTTATCGTGCATAACCCCACGCGCTTCGCGCCCCGTCGGGTCAGCGAAAGCGTCTCGCTGGTGGATCTGTTGCCTACGCTTGTCGAGCTTGCCAGCGGCGAAGATCGCAAAGCGCAGGCTATCGCTCCGCTGGATGGCAACAGTCTGGTGCCGCATTTACAGGGGCTACCCGGGCCGGACGGGGCGGTGAGCGAATACCTGGCCGAAGGCGCGCTTGGGCCGATGCTGATGTTTCGCCGGGGGGAGTGGAAATATATTCATTCAGTCAGTGAGACGCCGCAGCTGTTCAATTTACGCGACGATCCCCACGAGCGGGTGAATCTGGCGACGAATAACAATTATCAAGCGGTCGCGCAGGCGTTCGTCGATGAAATCGCGGCGCGCTGGGATCTTGATGCCCTCTATCACCAGGTGCTCGCCAGTCAGCAAAAACGCCTGTTTTTAACCCAGGTCGCCGGACGGGATGCCATTCCAGACTGGGACTATCAGCCGTTTCAGCGCGCATCGACACGCTATATCCGTAACCATCAAACGCTGGATGAACAAGAGGCGTTCGCTCGCTATCCTTCTCCCGCGAAACACCAGGAATGATAATGAAAATGAAACGCATGACTCGACTGATGCTGTTGGCGGCCGCCGGCTGGTTGCCGCTGAGTGGCTTCGCCGCCGATGACGCGCGTTGCGCCACCGTCACACAGTCCGATCCGGGCTGGACCGATATTGCGGCGACCAATGCCCTTTCCGGGACGATACTGAATGCGCTGGGCTATCGGCAAAAAGTACAAAACCTGTCGGTGGCGCTGGCGTTTCAGGGGCTGAAAACCGGCCAGGTTGACGTATTCCTCGGCAACTGGATGCCCGCGCAGGCGCCGGTGATCGGTAAGTTCACCGCCGATGGCGCGATTAAGGTGCTCGGCAGCAATCTCCCGGCCGCGCGCTTCACGCTCGCCGTACCGGATTACGTCGCCGCCGCAGGGGTAAAAGACTTCTCCGACCTGCAAAAATTTGCTGATAAGTTCGGCCATAAAATTTACGGCATTGCCCCCGGGGCGCCGGCTAACCTCAGTCTGAAGAAGATGATCGACGCGCATGATTTCGCCCTGCAAAACTGGACGTTGGTGGAGTCCAGCGAAAGCGGCATGCTGGCGCAGGTGGCGCGCGCGGTGGAACGTCAACAGTGGATCGCGTTCCTGGGCTGGGAGCCGCACGCTATGAATACACGCTTCAGGCTGGTCTACCTGAGCGGCGGCGACAAGTACTTTGGCGCCCACTATGGCAGCGCTACGGTGAATACGGTGACGCGCAAGAATTTTGCTGCTGAATGTCCGAATCTGAATCGCTTTTATAGTCAGCTGACCTTTGACGTCGGGCTGGAAAACGCGGTGATTGCCCGTATGCTGGACCAGCAGCAAACGGCGCAGGAGGCGGCGCGCGAAGAGTTAAAACGCCGTCCGCAGCTGCTGGATAGCTGGCTGGATGGGGTGACGACGCGCAGCGGCGAACCGGCGAAACCCGCGGTTATCAGTTATCTCGGGCTATGAGTCATCATATCAATCGCTTCCAGCTGATGGCGAAACCGTCAGGAGCGGTGTGCAATATCGACTGCACCTACTGCTACTACCTGGAAAAGCAGCGGCTCTATCCGCAGCGGCAGGCCCACTGGAAAATGGACGGCGCGACGCTCGAAAACTACGTGCGGAAAAATATCGCCAGCCAACCTGCGCCAACGGTTGATTTCCACTGGCAGGGCGGCGAGCCGACCCTGCTCGGGATTGACTTTTTCCGCGAGGCGCTGCGATTACAGGAGCGCTACCGCGGCGGGAAGCGCATCAGCAATGTTTTTCAGACCAACGGAATTAACCTTGATGATGACTGGGCCCGGTTCCTGAAACAGCACGGTTTTCTCGTTGGTCTCTCCCTCGACGGCGATCGTCTCAGCAACGATGCGTATCGCCGGACGCGCGCCGGGAAAAGCACCTTTGACGCCGTTATCCGCGGCCTGGAGGCGCTGAAGCGGCACCATGTGGAGTTCAATACTTTGACGGTGGTGAATGCGGAAAACGTCAAACGGCCGTTGGCAATCTACCGCTTTCTTAAGCAGATCGGCAGTCGCTATATGCAGTTTATTCCGCTGGTGGAACGGCGAGCCGCACAGCCCGATGCCAACGGTTTGACGCTGATTTCCCCTGATTTTTCCGCGCAGTGCCGGGTGACAGAATGGTCGGTCGCGGCCAACGCGTACGGGCGCTTCCTCAACGCTATCTTCGATAGCTGGGTACAAGACGATATGGGAAGCGTTTTCGTGATGAACTTCGAGCAGACGTTGGCAAAAATGGCTGGCAGATCCGGCTCCTGCGTGATGAACGAAACCTGTGGCGACAATCTGATTGTGGAGTCCAATGGCGATATCTATTCCTGCGACCATTTCGTTTATCCCGAGCATAAGCTGGGCAACATCAACCACAATAGTCTCTCCGCGCTGGTTAACTCGGCGCAGAATATCGCCTTTGCCCAACGTAAGCGGACCCACCTCGGCCGCGAATGCCTTAGCTGTTCGTTCCGTCCGCTTTGCAACGGCGGCTGTCCGAAACACCGTTTCACACTTTCCGACGATGGACGACCCAATAAGAATTATTTCTGCGACGGCTACATGCTGCATCTGCGCCACGTTTTACCGATCATGCAGACGCTGTTGACATTGATGCGTCAGGGAGACGCGCCGGAAAGGATCAGGCAAACGCTCGCGCAGCATTATTACCGGCAGCGGGAGCGTTGAGGCGGTGACCGGGCGCCGCAGTCTCAGAGGGGAGATTGCCATGATGCTGGTCGAGTGGTCCGGCGGACAGAATTGACGGGCGACGAACTTGCGCCATTTTATTTCTGCATTGCGCAGGATTTCGATGTGGGACAGGGATAAATGGCTGCGTGTGGTGCATAATAAATGCAGCCCATCTGTGACCGCTAATACCCGCAGTCGGGGCGAATATAACCTGAAGAAGCATTCATTTCGAAGTTAGTGTAATATGTGCGACCACGTTTGCAGGCGTGTCTCAGTCGTGACGGTTATCAGGCGTCGGCTGTGGTGCCCCTTCGGGACAAAAGTATTGACCCAACAACAGGTGATGGAATTTATTAACCTGTTGTTTTATAAAGTATACCAGACGCCTGGGAAGGCGACACCTTAAGGAAGCTCAATGAGCGAGAAATTACAGAAAGTGCTGGCCCGCGCTGGCCACGGCTCCCGCCGTGAAATTGAATCTAAAATCGAAGCTGGCCGCGTCAGCGTCGATGGTAAAGTCGCCACCCTCGGCGATCGTGTAGAAGTGGTTCCTGGTTTAAAAATTCGTATCGATGGTCATCTGATTTCGGTGAAAGAGTCCGCTGAGCAGATTTGCCGCGTCCTGGCCTATTACAAACCGGAAGGCGAACTCTGTACGCGTAACGATCCGGAAGGCCGCCCGACGGTGTTTGACCGTTTGCCGAAACTGCGCGGCGCGCGCTGGATTGCGGTGGGGCGTCTGGACGTCAACACCTGCGGTCTGCTGCTGTTCACGACCGATGGCGAACTGGCAAACCGTCTGATGCACCCGAGCCGCGAAGTGGAACGTGAGTATGCCGTGCGTGTGTTCGGTCAGGTTGATGACGACAAACTGCGTCAGCTGTCTCGCGGCGTGCAGCTGGAAGACGGCCCGGCGGCGTTTAAAACGATTAAGTTTGCCGGTGGTGAAGGGATTAACCAGTGGTACAACGTCACGCTGACCGAAGGGCGCAACCGTGAAGTACGCCGCCTTTGGGAAGCGGTTGGCGTGCAGGTCAGCCGCCTGATTCGCGTTCGCTACGGCGATATTCCGCTGCCGAAAGGCCTGCCACGCGGCGGTTATACCGAGCTGGATCTGGCGCAAACCAACTACCTGCGTGAGCTGGTTGAACTGCCTGCGGAAACCACCTCGAAAGTCGCGGTAGAGAAAGATCGCCGCCGCATGAAGGCGAATCAAATTCGTCGCGCGGTGAAACGCCATTCCCAGGTGGGGAACAGCAACAACCGCCGTTCGGGCGGCAGCCGTAGCAACGGCTAATCTGAATAAATCCGGCGGGCACCCGCCGGATTTCTCTGCGCTACCCTCCTTGCATGTGATTCCTTTCACACTTCTGCATAAAGACAAAAAACAGGAAACGCCCGGACAAATAACGCAAAGTACGGTTTCTGCTATCACCATATACTGTCGACACTGATTACAATAACAGGTAGCCAAAAAATGGATACAGCAGGAAAGTTATCGGCAAGCTATGTGGTTATCGGCGTGAAAGAGAAAATAGGTTACGGCTTTGGTGACTTTGCTTCCAATTTATCTTTCGGCTTTGTCTCTCTGTTCTTACTGTTTTTTTATACCAATATTTACGGCATCAGCGCGGTGCAGGCCAGTCTGATATTTGTTATAGCCCGGGTCATTGATGCCATCTTTAATATTTTGATCGGTTTTGCGATTGATAAAACGCACAGCCGATATGGCAAACTGCGTCCCTGGTTATTATATGGGGCGATACCGTTAGGGTTTTTAACGGTGTTGTGCTTTGTCCCCTTCGGTGGTGAGGCGAAATTTTATTTTGCGCTGATCTCTTATACGCTGTATTGCCTGGCATATACCTCGGTCAACACCCCCTATTCGGCGCTAACCAATCGTCTGACGCAACATGAAGCATCTCGTTCATCGCTGTCGGTATATCGGTTTGTGCTGGCGATTGTCGGTTATCTCATTGTTTCAACCACCGCTGATATGCTGATCTCGCCCTTCACCGATAAGCAATCAGGGTATGTCTTCGCGGTCTCTTGCTTTGCGCTGCTGGCAACCTTTTTGTTCCTCGCCTGTTTCGGCATGACCCGTGAACGGGTGGGTGAAGAGGAAGAGACTCCGGCGCCATCGCTGCGGGAAATGCTGCGGGCGGTGATGGGGAATGCGCCGCTGCTTAATTTATCGCTGTTTACGGTATTCTTCTATATTGCCTATACCGTGTGGATGGCGATTGCGATCTATTTTATTAAGTACATTATCGGCAGTGAAGGCTATACCGCCACCTTTTTCCTGATTCAGTCTGGCGCCTATATTGTCGGCACCGTTATTTCAGAAAAAGCGATAGCGCTGATGGGCAAAAAGAAAATGGCGTTGGTGGCGCTGCTAATCGGCATTTTTGGGGTGCTGATGCAGTATTTTGTTGCCGGGCATAACCTGTGGCTGATTATGACCGGGGTGTGTCTCTACAGTATTACGCTGGGGATGGGTTTTGTAGCCATGTGGTCAATGATTGCGGATACCGTGGAATATGCCGAGTGGCATCATGGTGTACGTACCGAAGGCGCAATTTATGGTTTCTTTAACTTTATTACCAAAATTGCGATGGCGATCGGCGGCGGCTGCGCGGGCTGGATGCTGGACTACTATCAATATGATGCCGGCAATATTAGTGCCAGCGCAATTAACGGGATTAATATTTTGATGACGTTATTCCCCGGGGCAATGTTTGCCATCAGCGCGATATTTGTCGCATGTTACTCGCTGGATGAAAAAACGTATCGCGAGATTGTTCACAAAATTAGCCTGCGTAAACAGAATGCGCTTTAACCTCAGGGAGCCAGAGATGAATACCGAATTGAATACCCTTATCGCGGCGATGACCGCAGAAGAGAAAGTTGCGCTGTTGACCGGGAGCGGGCTGTGGCGGACGGCATCCCTGCCACAGCATGGCATCGATGATATCGTGATGACCGACGGCACCTACGGCGTGCGCTACAGCAGCGCGCAGATCGACGGCGACGAAAAATGGAGTATGGACGACTTTATCTCGGTGATCACGCAGACCGCTGACCGGGTCAACGGGGAAGAGCCTGCGGCAAAGGGCGGTAGCGAAGCGCTGTTCAGTCCTTCGTTGCCGGCGACCTGTTTCCCCAACGGATCCAGCCTGGCCTGCTGCTGGGACGTAGACCTGGTGTATCAGATGGGGCAGGCGCTGGGACGCGAATGTCAGCAAATGGGCGTAGGGATTTTGCTGGGACCGGGGATCAATATTCGCCGTACGCCGCTGGCCGGACGAGGCTACGAATACTATGCCGAGGACCCGGTAGTCAGCGGGGATATCGCCGCAGCGTTAATCAACGGTCTGCAGCAGGAAGGGGTTGGCGCCAGTCTGAAACACTTTGCGGCGAATAATTCTGAATACCGGCGTACCGAAATGGATTCGATCATCGACGAACGGGCGCTACGCGAAATCTATCTGGCCGGTTTTCAGCGGGCCATCGCCAAATCCCGCCCGTGGACGGTGATGTCCTCCTATAACCGGCTTAATGGCGTGCAGACATCGCAGGATCCTTTTTTACTCACCCAGGTATTACGCGATGAGTGGGGCTACGATGGGCTGGTGATGTCCGACTGGTATGGCATTAAAGACCGGCCGGCATCTCTGCTGGCGGGGAACGATCTGGCGATGCCGGAAACCCGCCGCGACAAGCAGACGCTGCTGGCGGCCATTCATGCCGGTGAAGTGCCGATGGCGGTTGTCGATCGCGCCTGTCTGCGGATGTTGACGCTGTTGGATAAGGTTCAGCGCCATCGTCGCCCGCAAACGCAGGCCGATTTCCCGGCGCATCATGCGCTGGCGCAGCAGCTGGCGGCAGAATCTATCGTCCTGCTGAAGAATGACGATAACCTGCTGCCGCTGCGGGCGGAATGCACCCGCCGGATTGCCGTTCTCGGCAAACCGGCGCAGGAACCGGTGATTCAGGGATCGGGTTGCGCGACCACGGTGCCCTGGATGCTGGATCGCCCGCTCGATGAAATTTTTGACCTCGCCGGGGATGATTTTAGCGTCTCCTGGGCCATTGGCGCCCCGGACGACCTGCGTAGCGACCCGCAGGCGCTGGCAGAAGCGCGAGCGGTAGCTCAGGCGGCGGACGTGGCGATTATCTTTGTCAGTACCGCCGTCGGCGAAGACGGTGAAAACGGCGATCGTCAGGATCTGAACATTCTGGCGGTACATGAGCAGCTGATTCGGGAAGTGGCAACGGTTCAGCCCAATATCGTGGTGGTGCTAGCGAACAGCGATGCGGTGGTGATGCCGTGGATCTCTGAGTGCAAAGCGCTGTTGGAAACCTTCTTCGCCGGGCAGGGGATGGGCCGGGCGGTGGCCGAGATTCTGTTCGGTAAACGTAATCCCTGCGGCAAACTCACGGTCACAGTACCTGACACCCTTGAAGAGACGCCCGCCTGGCTGCATTATCCCGGGGAAAACCTGCGTCATCATTATGGCGAAGGACTGTTTGTCGGCTATCGCTATTATGATAAACGCCGCATGACGCCGCGGTTTCCGTTTGGCTTCGGCCTGAGCTACACCCGCTTTGCCTATCGCGATATCCGGCTTTCGGCGTCGCGCGTCGGGGCTGATGAGACCCTCACCGTCTCTTTCGATCTGACCAACTGCGGCGAGTGCGAAGGCAAAGAGATCGTGCAGCTGTACGTCAGCGCGCCGGTCGGGGAGTTGATTCGTGAAGAGCAGGCGCTGAAAGGGTTCTGTAAGGTGTCGCTCGCTGCCGGAGAAACTCGCCGCGTCACGCTGCAGCTGCCGGTCGCTGAGCTTGCCTGCTATCATCCAGGGCTGGCGGATTGGGTGGTGACGCCGGGGCGCTGGCAGATTCGGCTGGGTAGCTCCTCTCGCGATCAGGCGCTGAGTGCGGAAGTCGAGGTAGATTGTCCGCCGCGCTATGTCCCGCTACGTGATGATAATTCGTTGCAGCAGTTAATCCAGCAGCCGGAGGCGTTCGCGCGGGTGGTGGCGCTGATTGCCCGTAAGAGTCAGCGGCCGCCGGCGCAAATCCGCGAACGACTGATCCAACTGGCACCGGACCTGTTCTGCGGGCTGCTGATCGCGCTGACGGAGTTTTTAGCGCTTGATATTGACCGCGATGAGCTGAATGCCGCGCTTAAAGGGACGGAATAATCGTCCCGTGACAGGAGATGATGCGTGTTTCCATTTTCCGTGACACATCCACGTTCGGCGACAGAGACCGGGCGCCATACGGCGAACAGTGGCTATGAGCTGATTGCCTTTGATGCTGAAAAGCTAAATGTCTTTGCGGCCGAGGTGCGCTACTGCGAACCTCACTGGCACCCGGCGCCAGAGCTTATCACCGTTCTGAGCGGGCGGTTCTCTATTGTCGTCGGCCAGCAAAGCGTGGAGATGGTTGAGGGGGACATGCTCTACATCAACGCCGAGGCGGTGCACTCGCTGCGTGCGGAAGCGGCGGGGAGTTCGCTGGTGACCGTCCAGTTTTCCCCCGGTCTGTTCGATGAGCTGCACCCGGCGCCGGTTCTGACCTGGTGTACTCGAGGGCGCCGCCAGAGCGCGGCAGACCGACAGGTACAGCAGTGCCTTTGCGACCTGCTGGCTCAACTGATTGATAATCGCGCGCCGTTCCAGCGTATCGCGATGACCTATCTGTTGCTCGATGCGCTGGTACAGGCCGGAGAACCGGCCACCCAGGTGGAGAGTTCACTGCGCGAAGAGGCGATGATCAAGAAAGGGATCGATTTTATTAATCAGCACTTCGACCAGCCGCTGACCCTGAGCGAGGTGGCGAATCATAGCGGTATGAGCTATTCATGGTTTTCGCGTCTGTTCAAAAAGGTCAGCCGGCATAATTTCAAAGAGTATCTCACCCTGGTCCGGCTGAATAAGGCGAGAACGCTGCTGCGCGATACCCGTACGCCAATTACCGAAATCAGCCACAGCTGCGGCTTTCAGGAGCATAAGTACCTGATTGCCGCCTTCAATAAATACTGTGGTCTGACGCCTACGGAATACCGTAAGCGCTTTGTTTCGCGGCAGAACATGATTGAAAGCGCGCTGGCGTTGGGGGAGGATTGCCTGTGTCTACCGCTGAATCATGCGCTGCTGGAGCGGCTGACGCTTAGTAATCAATCCCCATCTGGGCTTTGATACCGGCATCGAATGCGTGTTTAACCGGCCGCAGTTCGCTGACGGTATCGGCCAGCTCGATAATCTCCCGATGGCAGCCGCGTCCGGTGATAATCACCGTCTGCTGTACCGGGCGATTGCGCAGCGCGGTGAGTACCGTCTCAAGCGGCAAATAGTCGTACGCCACCATGTAAGTCAGCTCATCCAGCAGCACCATATCCAGGGATTCGTCGGCCAGCATCCGCTGCGCGTGTTCCCAGACGGCAAGGCAGGCCGCCGTATCGCTTTCACGATCCTGGGTATTCCAGGTAAACCCGGTGGCCATCACCTGAAACTCTACGCCGTGCGGTTCCAGCAGGTTACGCTCGCCGTTGGGCCAGGTGCCTTTGATAAACTGGATGACGCCCGCTTTTTTTCCGTGCCCGATAGCGCGGGTGACGGTACCAAAACCGGCCGTCGTTTTGCCTTTTCCGTTACCGGTGAACACGATAACAATGCCGCGTTCTTCCTGTGCTGCCGCCACGCGGGCATCAACTTTGTCTTTTACCCGCTGCTGGCGTTCACGGTAGCGTTCATCACTCATTGTGCAATTCCTGGTTTACGCCCTGGCTGGGCATCGAAGGTCATTCCCGTCTTGCGACGGCTGTCATCGCCCATTAGCCATAAATAAACCGGCATAATATCGGCGGGGGTTTTGAGCTTTTGCGGATCTTCCGTCGGGAAAGCGTTGGCGCGCATTTTGGTGCGCGTTCCGCCGGGATTGATACAGTTAACCCGCAGATGACGGCTCTGGTACTCTTCGGCCAGCACCTGCATCATCCCTTCTGTGGCAAACTTGGAGGCCGCATAGGCGCCCCAGTTAGCGCGTCCCTGGCGGCCGACGCTGGAAGAGGTGAAGACCAGTGAACCCGACTCCGACTTGAGTAATAAAGGAAGCAGTGCCTGGGTCAGCATAAAGGTGCCGTTGACGTTGACCTGCATCACCTGCTGCCAGACTTCCGGTTTTTGCTGATCCATCGGGCAGACATCGCCCAGCAAACCGGCATTGTGCAGTACGCCATCGAGGCGCGGGTAGTGGACGGCGATCTGCTGTGCCAGCTGCTGGCACTCCTGCGGCGTGCAGGTTAACAGATCCAACGTGAACCAACGTGCCGGAAGCCCGCCGGCCTGGTCTATTTCCTGCGCCACGCTGCGCAGTTTCTCTTCGTTACGTCCGACCAGCACAACGCTTGCGCTGTAGCGGGAATAGGTCAATGCGGCTTCGCGGCCGATACCGTCGCTGGCGCCGGTAACCAGGATAATGCGATCTTTTAATAAATGATGCTGCGGTTGATAGTGCACGGCGACTCCTTAGGCAATCTGCTGACGATCGCGCGTTGTATTCGGTCTCATACTTTTGCGTTTTATGCCTGAAACAGCCGGGCATTGCAATCAGCGAAAGGGAAACTCTTTGCGGAATGAACATCTTGCAACGATTTCATCGTCGCTGAAAAAAACGGGAAGGGGCCTCGCGCACCACACAAAGCGCAGAGACTTCGTCACGCGGGCTGATGTACACTGTGCTTCAACGTCAGTGGTTTGCACAAGGTGAATACGTGGAATTACTTGCTCAATATGGCCTGTTTTTGGCCAAAATCGCGACCGTTGTCGTCGCCATTGCGGTTATTACCGCCCTCATCGTTAACCTGACCCAGCGGAAGAAACAGCGCGGGGAACTGCGGGTAACCAATCTCAGCGAGCAATACAAAGAGATGCGGGAAGAGCTGGCGGTCGCGCTGCTTGATGGTCCGCAGCAAAAAGTGTGGCACAAAGCGCAAAAGAAAAAGCACAAGCAGGAGGCGAAAGCGGCCAGGGCGCGGGCTAAGCTCGGGTCGACGGAGCCAAACAGCAAGCCGCGTGCCTGGGTGCTGGATTTCAAAGGCAGTATGGACGCCCACGAAGTCGCCAGCCTGCGCGAAGAGATCACCGCAATCCTGGCGGCGGTGAAACCGCGCGATCAGGTGATCCTCCGTCTGGAAAGCCCCGGTGGAGTGGTCCACGGTTATGGCCTCGCCGCATCACAGCTGCAGCGTCTGCGAGATAAGCAAATACCCTTAACCGTAGCGGTGGATAAAGTCGCGGCCAGCGGTGGTTACATGATGGCCTGTGTGGCGAACAAAATCGTGGCTGCGCCGTTCGCCATTCTGGGCTCTATCGGCGTGGTTGCGCAGATCCCTAACCTGCATCGCTTCCTGAAGAACAAAGATATCGATATTGAACTGCATACCGCCGGGCAGTACAAACGGACCTTAACGATGCTGGGTGAGAATACTGACGAAGGTCGGCGTAAGTTCCGTGAAGACCTGAATGAGACTCATCAGTTGTTCAAAGATTTTGTCCACCAAATGCGGCCTTCGCTGGATATTGAGGCCGTTGCTACCGGTGAACACTGGTACGGCGTTCAGGCGCTGGAGAAAGGGCTGGTGGACCTGGTCGAAACCAGTGACGAACTGCTTCTGGGGCTGATCGACAATCATGATGTCATCGGCGTTCGTTACCAGCAACGTAAAAAAATGCTCGACCGTTTTACCGGTAGCGCCGCCGAAAGCGCCGACCGTCTGCTGCTACGCTGGTGGCAGCGAGGGGAAAAGCCGCTGATGTAATCAGCGCAGGTGAACAAAACAACGCGAGGCAACTGCCTCGCGTTGGCGTTTTATGCCCGCTAAATATAAGAGGGCTTAATCGGTCAGATGGTATTTTTCTGACAGCGCGTGCGCGAGGTATTTGAACATATTGAATACCGCCGTGCTCTTCGCCGTCGGCAGGCCTTGCTCATCAAGATAAAACTCGCCGCTGAATACCAGAACGCCGTTACGCTGAGCGACGTCAGTAGCTTCGATCCCGGCTAGCGTATCTTCATGTTCACGAATGAGTTTGTTGGCTATTTCAAGCAGCGACTGGCGATCGATAGGTTGGGTTGTACCTTGCATAAGTGACTCCTGTAATTCTTCGTCCGGTAGTTTACGCCGCGCGGCGAGATGGGGCAAATTTTCCATTCAGAGTACAGGGTTAATGGCAAAGCTCTAAGAAACAGGACTTTACTGGCAGGATTTGCTTTTGCATGCTAATAAAGTTGCGTAACGAATTTTATCAGGTACAGTGTGACGCTTTCGGCGATCTGGCAACAGATTTGCTTGACATTCGGCCAAAAATTCTTCGTGCTATGTCACCTGACGAGCAAAAGTCAGTAAACTCAGCTATCTGGTTTTATGGATGTGAAACTGGACGTGCAGAGGGTTGATATCCATCGACGGCGTCGCAACATTTGACGTACGTCGTCAGTGGATGGTGAATCAAAATGTGCGATGTATTCCTGGATGAATCAAATTAGGTAAAGGTGAATATGGGTAAAGCTCTCGTTATCGTTGAGTCCCCGGCAAAAGCCAAAACGATCAATAAGTATCTGGGTAATGACTACGTGGTGAAATCCAGCGTGGGTCATATCCGCGATTTGCCGACCAGTGGCTCAGCTTCCAAAAAGAGCGCCGACTCTACCTCCACCAAAGGGGCTAAAAAGCCTAAAAAGGATGAACGTAGCGCTCTGGTCAATCGTATGGGTGTAGACCCATGGCATGACTGGGATGCTCAGTATGAAGTACTTCCGGGTAAAGAAAAGGTAGTTTCAGAACTCAAGCAGTTGGCGGAAAAAGCCGACCACATCTATCTCGCAACCGACCTTGACCGCGAAGGGGAAGCCATTGCATGGCACCTGCGGGAAGTGATCGGTGGAGATGAAAAACGCTATAGCCGCGTGGTGTTCAACGAAATCACCAAAAATGCGATTCGTCAGGCTTTTGAGAAGCCGGGCGAGCTGAATATCGATCGCGTTAACGCCCAGCAGGCGCGTCGCTTTATGGACCGCGTCGTGGGCTATATGGTTTCCCCGCTGCTGTGGAAAAAAATTGCCCGCGGTCTGTCCGCAGGTCGCGTCCAGTCGGTTGCTGTACGCCTGGTCGTGGAGCGTGAACGCGAAATTAAAGCGTTCGTGCCGGAAGAGTTCTGGGAAATCGACGCCAGCACCACCACGCCGGGTGGCGATGCTCTGCCGCTGCAGGTGACGCATCAGCACGACAAGCCGTTCCGTCCGGTTAACCGCGATGAAACCATGGCTGCCGTTGCGCTGCTGGAGAAAGCCAGCTACAGCGTGCTGGAGCGTGAAGACAAACCGACCAGCAGCAAGCCTGGCGCGCCGTTTATTACCTCGACCTTGCAGCAGGCAGCCAGCACCCGCCTGGGCTTCGGGGTGAAGAAAACCATGATGATGGCGCAACGCCTCTATGAGGCCGGCTACATCACCTATATGCGTACCGATTCAACGAACCTGAGCCAGGATGCGCTGAGTATGGTTCGCGGCTATATCGGCGATAACTTCGGCAAAAAATATCTGCCAGAGAACGCCAACCAGTACGCCAGCAAAGAAAACTCACAGGAAGCGCACGAAGCGATTCGTCCTTCTGACGTGAACGTGATGGCCGAAGACCTTAAAGGGATGGAAGCCGACGCGCTGAAACTGTATCAGCTGATCTGGCGCCAGTTTGTTGCCTGTCAGATGACGCCGGCGCAGTACGATTCCACCACGCTGACCGTGAAAGCCGGCGACTTTAAACTCAAAGCGCGCGGTCGTACCCTGCGTTTTGACGGCTGGACCAAAGTGATGCCGGCGCTGCGTAAAGGCGATGAAGATCGGACCTTACCGGTCGTCAACCAGGGCGAGAGCCTGAGCCTGGTCGAACTGACTCCGGCACAGCACTTTACCAAACCGCCTGCGCGCTTTAGCGAAGCATCGCTGGTCAAAGAGCTGGAAAAACGCGGTATCGGCCGGCCGTCTACCTATGCGTCGATCATTTCGACCATTCAGGATCGCGGCTACGTGCGGGTGGAAAACCGCCGCTTCTACGCCGAGAAAATGGGTGAGATTGTCACCGATCGTCTGGAAGAGAACTTCCGCGATCTGATGAACTACGATTTTACCGCGCAAATGGAAGACCGCCTCGATCAGGTGGCGAATCACCAGGCCGAGTGGCGTCAGGTACTGGACCACTTCTTCGGTGACTTCACGACTCAGCTGGAAACGGCGGAGAAGGATCCGGAAGAGGGTGGCATGCAGCCGAACCCGATGGTGCTGACCAGCATCGACTGTCCGACCTGCGGTCGTCAGATGGGGATTCGCACGGCCAGCACCGGGGTGTTCCTTGGCTGTTCAGGCTATGCGCTGCCGCCGAAAGAACGTTGCAAGACCACCATTAACCTGGTGCCGGAAAACGAAGTGCTCAACGTGCTGGAAGGCGACGATGCCGAAACCAACGCGCTGCGTGCCAAGCGTCGTTGCCAGAAGTGCGGTACGGCGATGGACAGCTACCTTATCGATCCTAAGCGCAAGCTGCACGTATGTGGTAACAACCCAACCTGCGATGGCTATGAGATCGAAGAGGGCGAGTTCCGCATCAAGGGTTATGACGGCCCGGTGGTTGAGTGTGAAAAATGTGGCTCTGAAATGCACCTGAAAATGGGGCGTTTTGGTAAGTACATGGCCTGCACCAACGACGAATGTAAGAATACGCGCAAAATTCTGCGTAACGGCGAAGTCGCTCCGCCGAAGGAAGATCCGGTTCCGTTACCGGAGCTGCCGTGTGAGAAGTCGGACGCCTGGTTTGTTCTGCGTGATGGTGCGGCAGGTGTTTTCCTTGCGGCAAACACCTTCCCGAAATCGCGTGAAACGCGTGCGCCGCTGGTGGAAGAGCTGTATCGCTTCCGCGATCGTTTGCCGGAGAAACTGCGTTATCTGGCCGACGCGCCGCAGCAGGATCCCGACGGTAACAAAACGCTGGTGCGTTTTAGCCGTAAAACTAAGCAGCAGTACGTAGCGTCAGAGAAAGAGGGCAAAGCGACCGGTTGGTCCGCCTTCTATATCGACGGTAAATGGACTGAAGCGAAGAAGTAAGCGTAGTTCTCTCCGTGAAGGGCCGCGATGCGGCCCTTTTTCTCACTGATTTTCCTGCCTTATTCGCCATCCTCTGACGCCGGACGGCGGCCTTATAACCAGCTTATTATTTTTCGTTAGTATCTATACACTGTAGATATAAATGATATAGTGGTTATAGCTAATCTCTTTTTTATTATTAAATCGTCTTATACATCATCGTGTTCAGGATGCTTTGTGGCGCCATAACGGCGAGTCGCAGGGACGGCAAACGTGCAGCTTGCCGGCAGGCGGCCTGAACGTAAAGTGTATGAACGAATTCATTTTACGCGTTAACGGATATCAGCCATGAAACTACAGCAGCTCCGCTACATCGTTGAGGTTGTTAACCATAATCTGAATGTCTCCTCGACTGCCGAAGGCCTGTATACCTCACAGCCCGGTATCAGCAAGCAGGTACGCATGCTGGAAGATGAGCTCGGTATTCAGATTTTCGCCCGTAGCGGCAAACATTTAACTCAGGTGACGCCGGCAGGTCAGGAGATCATCCGCATCGCCCGCGAAGTTCTGTCGAAGGTCGATGCGATTAAGTCGGTTGCCGGCGAACATACCTGGCCCGACAAAGGCTCGCTGTATGTGGCCACCACCCATACTCAGGCCCGCTATGCGTTACCCGGGGTGATAAAAGGCTTTATTGAGCGCTACCCGCGCGTCTCTTTGCATATGCATCAGGGATCGCCGACGCAAATTGCGGAAGCGGTGTCAAAGGGGAATGCTGATTTCGCGATCGCCACCGAAGCGCTGCATCTCTATGATGATCTGGTCATGCTGCCGTGCTATCACTGGAACCGTTCGATTGTCGTGACGCCTGAACATCCGCTGGCCTCCCGGGGTTCGGTGACGATTGAAGAGCTGGCCCAGTACCCGCTGGTCACCTATACCTTTGGGTTTACCGGCCGCTCCGAGCTGGATACCGCCTTTAACCGCGCCGGGCTGACGCCGCGTATCGTCTTCACCGCCACCGATGCTGACGTTATCAAAACCTACGTCCGTCTTGGCCTTGGCGTCGGGGTGATTGCCAGCATGGCGGTGGATCCGGTCTCCGATCCCGACCTGGTGAAGCTTGATGCTAACGGTATTTTCAGCCACAGCACCACGAAGATAGGTTTCCGCCGCAGCACCTTCCTTCGCAGCTATATGTATGATTTTATTCAGCGTTTTGCGCCGCATTTGACGCGAGATGTGGTGGATACCGCGGTGGCTCTGCGCTCGAATGAAGATATCGAGGCGATGTTCAAAGATATTAAACTGCCAGAAAAGTAGACTTATAAATAATAATGGCATCCTTGCGGGGATGCCAAAACCTATTATGGCCGATAATCGAAGCGCTAAACCTCGTATAAATCACAATTTTCGTTAACTCCTCGTACCACAATTTCAAATATACCTATCGCGATCAAAATAATGGTCAAAGATATCCATTTCTAAGAGAATTAACTGGATTAATCGAACAGCCATAATTAAGATTTAATCGTACCTGATAATTTTAGCGATTGGTGGTGATAAAATGATTAGTGATATCGATTATATGAAGTTTGCGATGTCACAGGAAAGTGACAAAACGGAGATTGATCCTGTGTTAAGGAGTAGGGCCTGGAGTGCCGTCATTCTTGGGCTGGCGATGTTCTGGAGTATCATCGCGCTCGTCGTCTGTAACGTTTGGATCATCAGCTGAGTCTGCATTTTCTGAATATGAATATATGTCATTTTTATGACGGAGAAATCGCAACGAATTATTCACTTTAATATACTAACGGCAACAAGGAGGAGTTATTTCGCCACGGTTTTTTTTCATCAATAATCCATTCTGTTGAACTAATCGTCAATCCACCGGCGATTAGTTCTTTTTCTTTTGCTCTCTCGTATAAATTTCATCCGCTCTCTATCCGATCCATCAATCTCTTTCAACATTCTCCCCTGTTGTTATTCAGCTTTTCTGTCCCTGGTGATTTTACCGATTTTAGCAATTTGGGTTGTTATCAAAGTGTTATGCCTGGTATGTGTTATCTTTAATATTAACCCTGAGGAGGATCAGGGCATGCCATCCCTGTGATAAAGGAGGAGCTATGTCGTCAACCCTACGAGCAGCCAGTAAGGATACGCTACAGGTCAAAGATAAAACCTACCATTACTACAGCTTGCCGCTGGCCGCTAAAGAACTGGGCGATCTGACCCGTTTGCCCAAATCGCTTAAAGTTCTGCTGGAGAATCTGCTGCGCTGGCAGGACGGTGACTCGGTCACCGCCGAAGATATTCATGCGCTGGCAGGCTGGCTTGAACACGCTCATGCTGACCGGGAAATTGCCTATCGTCCGGCGCGCGTGCTGATGCAGGATTTTACCGGCGTACCCGCGGTGGTGGATCTTGCGGCAATGCGTGAGGCGGTCAAACGCCTGGGAGGCGATACGGCGAAGGTCAACCCGCTGTCGCCGGTGGACCTGGTTATCGACCACTCGGTCACCGTCGATCGCTTCGGTAATGACGATGCGTTTGAAGAAAACGTCCGTCTTGAGATGGAACGCAACCACGAGCGTTATGTTTTCCTGCGCTGGGGACAGCAGGCGTTCAGCCGCTTCAGCGTCGTGCCGCCGGGTACCGGCATTTGCCACCAGGTTAACCTCGAATACCTTGGCAAAGCGGTCTGGAGTGAAGAGCAAAACGGCGAATGGGTTGCCTGGCCCGACACGCTGGTCGGTACCGATTCGCATACCACGATGATCAACGGCCTGGGCGTGCTGGGCTGGGGCGTCGGCGGTATTGAAGCGGAAGCCGCAATGCTGGGTCAGCCGGTCTCGATGCTGATCCCGGATGTGGTGGGCTTTAAACTGAGCGGTAAGCTCCGTGAAGGCATTACCGCCACCGATCTCGTGCTCACCGTCACCCAGATGCTGCGTCAGCACGGCGTCGTGGGTAAGTTTGTTGAGTTTTACGGCGATGGCCTGGATTCGCTCCCGCTGGCCGACCGCGCGACCATCGCCAATATGTCGCCTGAGTACGGTGCCACCTGCGGCTTCTTCCCGATTGATGCGGTAACCCTCAGCTACATGCGTCTGAGCGGGCGCAGCGATGAACAGGTGGCGCTGGTGGAAGCCTATGCCAAAGCGCAGGGAATGTGGCGTCAGACGGGCGATGAGCCGGTCTTCACCAGTACCCTGGCGTTGGATATGGGAACTGTCGAAGCGAGTCTCGCCGGGCCAAAACGGCCGCAGGACCGCGTGGCGCTTGGCGACGTGCCGAAAGCCTTCGCCGCCAGCAGCGAGCTGGAGGTTAACCTGACGCAAAAACAGCGCCAGCCGGTCGACTATACGCTGAACGGACAGCAATATTCGCTGCCCGACGGCGCGGTGGCGATTGCCGCCATCACTTCCTGCACCAACACCTCCAACCCCAGCGTGCTAATGGCCGCCGGCCTGCTGGCCAAAAAAGCCGTTGAGCTGGGTCTGAAGCCGCAACCGTGGGTTAAAGCCTCTCTGGCGCCAGGATCTAAAGTGGTGTCCGATTATCTGGCCCACGCCGGGCTGACGCCGTATCTCGATGCGCTGGGTTTCAACCTGGTCGGGTACGGGTGTACCACGTGTATCGGTAACTCCGGCCCGCTGCCGGAACCGATCGAAGAGGCGATCAAAAAAGGGGATTTAACCGTCGGCGCGGTGCTGTCCGGTAACCGTAACTTCGAAGGGCGTATTCATCCGCTGGTGAAAACCAACTGGCTGGCATCACCGCCGCTGGTGGTGGCCTACGCCCTGGCCGGGAATATGAACGTCAATCTGACCCGCGATCCGCTTGGCACCGGCAAAAATGGTCAGCCGGTCTATCTGAAGGATATCTGGCCGAGCGGCCTTGAGATCGCCCAGGCGGTTGAGCAGGTCACAACCGACATGTTCCACAAAGAGTACGCGGAGGTGTTTGAAGGAACGCCAGAATGGAAAGCCATTCACGTCGATCGCTCGGATACTTACGACTGGCAGGAGGATTCGACCTATATTCGCCTGTCGCCATTCTTTGACGAGATGGGGGTTCAGCCTGAGCCGGTGGAAGATATTCACGGCGCGCGTATTCTGGCGATGCTCGGCGATTCGGTCACCACGGACCACATTTCTCCTGCCGGGAGTATCAAGCAGGACAGCCCGGCCGGACGCTATTTGCAGGAACACGGCGTCGCGCGCGCTGACTTTAACTCCTACGGTTCCCGCCGCGGCAACCATGAGGTGATGATGCGCGGCACCTTTGCCAACATCCGTATTCGCAACGAAATGGTGCCGGGCGTGGAAGGGGGGATGACCCGACATCTGCCGGGCAGCGAGCCGATGGCGATTTATGACGCGGCAATGCGCTATAAAAATGAGGGGATCCCGCTGGCGGTGGTGGCCGGGAAAGAGTACGGCTCAGGATCCAGCCGCGACTGGGCGGCGAAAGGCCCGCGGTTGCTGGGCGTGCGGGTGGTGATCGCCGAATCATTCGAGCGTATTCACCGTTCCAACCTGATCGGGATGGGGATCCTGCCGCTGGAGTTCCCGCAGGGCGTCACGCGTAAAACGCTGGGGCTGAACGGCGAGGAGCGGATAGATATCAGCAATCTGCAGGCCTTGCAGCCTGGCGCGACGGTTCCGGTGACCCTGACGCGGACGGACGGTACACAAGAGGTGATCCACTGCCGTTGCCGCATCGATACTGCCACCGAACTGACCTACTATCAGAATGACGGTATTCTGCATTATGTGATCCGCAACATGCTGTAAAAAAAAAGGGCCAGCAAGCGCTGGCCCTTCATTTTCTGCCGATTTATTTATTCAACAGATGCCCCATTTTGGCGGCCTTGGTGTCCAGATAGTGGGCGTTTTTCGGGTTGCGCCCGACAATCAGCGGCACGCGTTCAACGATATTAATCCCGGCTTCGCTGAGAATTTCCACTTTTTTCGGGTTGTTGGTCAGCAGACGCACCTGGTCGACGTGGAGCAGTTTGAACATATCTGCGCACAGCGTAAAGTCGCGCTCGTCTGCCGCGAAGCCCAGCTGATGGTTGGCTTCCACGGTGTCATAGCCCTGATCCTGCAACGCGTAGGCGCGAATTTTATTCAGCAGGCCAATGTTGCGGCCTTCCTGACGATGGTACAGCAGGATACCGCGCCCCTCTTCGGCAATATGCGACAGCGCCGCTTCGAGCTGAAAACCGCAATCACAACGCAGACTAAAAAGGGCGTCGCCCGTTAAGCACTCAGAATGTACGCGAGCAAGGACGGGGGACTGGCCCGAAATATCGCCGAAGACCAGCGCGACATGATCCTGCCCGGTTGCCAGTTCTTCAAATCCCACCATCAGGAAATCGCCCCAGGGGGTTGGCAGTTTGGCTTCTGCCACACGTTTAAGCTGCATGTGATTCTCCAGATTCTGTCAGCACCTGAATGTGCTTTCTGTTTGGCGCTATTTTGCCACAGTGGCGCGACGTTCTCCTAATTACGCACGGCTGCCTGCGCGTAAAGCGCACAAACGCACCACTTTCCGTTATGATAGTCGGAAGAAGAGATAAGGAGATAAGATGCTGTCGATCGCCAGACGAACCGCCATCGGTGCGGCATTGCTTATGATTATGCCCGGCATGGTGTGGGTATCCGGCTGGAAGTGGCAGCCAGACCTTCCGCAAGCGTGGTTAAAACTGCTCTATTGGGTGACCGAAAGCGTGACCCAGCCGTGGGGCATCATCACCCATACGGTTTTATGCGGCTGGTTTCTGTGGTGTCTGCGTTTTCGTCTGCGCGCCGCGGTGATGCTGTTTGTGATTCTGGGGGCGGCGATTCTGCTGGGGCAGGGCATAAAATCCTGGATCAAAGAGCAGGTTCAGGAGCCGCGTCCTTTTGTGGTTTGGCTGGAAAAGACCCGTCAGATGCCGGTCGATCAATTCTACGCGTTAAAACGCAAAGAACGCGCTAAACTGGTGCATGAGCAGCTGGCGCAAGAGCAGGATATTCCTCGATTCCTGCGCAAGCACTGGCAGAAAGAGACCGGTTTTGCTTTTCCGTCCGGGCATACGATGTTTGCAGCCAGCTGGGCATTGTTGGGTGTCGGACTGCTGTGGCCGCGGCGACGCTGGGTGACCATCGCCGCGCTGCTGACGTGGGCGACGGCCGTAATGGGCAGCCGCCTGGCGCTTGGCATGCACTGGCCGCAAGATTTGCTGGTCGCCACGCTTATTTCCGGGCTGCTGGTGACGCTGGCCACCTGGCTCACCCAGCGGCTGTGCGGTCCGCTTACGCCGCCGGGAGAAGAGGCGCAGGAGATTAAGACACGGACGATAAATCAGGGATAACGTTGATTTTCGCGCCAGACGGACGCATATCCTGACAGGGTGTCATGCTTTTCCATTTCACCGCTGCAGCGAAAATGATACTTTATAGGGCTGAACGCGGGATTTTTTCGCTCAACCCACAAAACGGGAAGTAGTGTGAAATATTTACTGATTTTCTTACTGGTATTAGCCATCTTCGTCATCTCCGTGACGTTAGGTGCACAGAATGATCAACTGGTCACGTTCAACTATTTGCTCGCGCAGGGTGAATTCCGTATTTCGACGTTGCTGGCAGTACTCTTTGCCGCAGGGTTTGCTATTGGCTGGCTGATTTGCGGCCTTTTCTGGCTGCGGGTTCGCGTTTCTCTGGTTCGCGCTGAACGTAAAATCAAGCGTCTTGAACATCAGATTGCGCCCACCAACGCCGTGCCGGCCGACGCAGGTGTTCCTGCGGTGAAGGAATAATCATTTATGCTGGAGTTGTTGTTTCTGCTTTTGCCCGTTGCCGCTGCTTACGGATGGTATATGGGGCGCAGAAGTGCACAACAGTCCAAACAGGACGACGCTAACCGCCTGTCGCGTGACTACGTGACCGGGGTAAACTTCCTGCTGAGCAACCAGCAGGATAAAGCGGTGGATCTGTTCCTCGACATGCTGAAAGAGGATACCGGTACCGTTGAGGCCCACCTGACGCTGGGTAACCTGTTCCGCTCCCGCGGTGAGGTTGACCGGGCTATCCGTATTCACCAGAGCCTGATGGAAAGCGCCTCGCTGACCTACGATCAGCGGCTGCTGGCCGTTCAGCAACTGGGGCGCGACTACATGGCCGCCGGTCTTTACGACCGCGCGGAAGATATGTTCAAGCAACTGGTGGATGAGACCGATTTTCGCCTCAGCGCGCTGCAGCAGCTGCTGCAAATCTATCAGGCCACCAGCGACTGGCAGTCGGCTATTGATGTTGCCGAGCGGTTAGTGAAGCTGGGTAAAGAAAAACACCGGGGTGATATTGCCAACTTCTGGTGCGAGCTCGCGCTGCAGCAGATGGCGAACAGCGATATGGATAAAGCGATGTCGCTGCTGAAAAAAGGGGCCGCGGCTGACCGCAACAGCGCCCGCGTGTCGATTATGATGGGCCGGGTATGGATGGAGAAGGGCGATTACGCAAAAGCGGTAGAGAGCCTGGAGCGGGTCATCAATCAGGATAAAGAGCTGGTGGGCGAAACGCTCGACATGCTGCAGACCTGCTATCAGCAGCTGGGTAAACCCGATGAATGGGAGCTCTTCCTGCGCCGCTGCGTTGATGAAAACACCGGGGCAACCGCGGAGCTGATGCTGGCGCAAATTCTCGAACAGCGCGAAGGCGTGGAGGCTGCGCAGAGCTATGTTACTCGTCAGCTGGAGCGACATCCGACGATGCGGGTCTTCCATAAGCTGATGGACTACCACCTCAATGAAGCCGAAGAGGGGCGCGCGAAGGAGAGCCTTGGCGTGCTGCGCAATATGGTGGGGGAGCAGGTCCGCAGTAAACCGCGCTACCGCTGTCAAAAGTGCGGCTTCACCGCTCATACCCTGTACTGGCACTGCCCGTCCTGCCGTTCGTGGTCAACGATTAAACCGATTCGCGGTCTCGACGGACAATAGTTTTTTAAAAAACCGCACTTTAGTTACAACATACTTATCGGTTTTTAACGCTTGCTCCCTGTAACGCCAGCGCTGCCATCGCCCGGCAGGCGGCAAAAAGCAGCCTGTCAATTTCCCTTCATCGCAGGTAGAATGCTGCCCGTTTACCTTTTTTGCGCCAAAACGGCGCCCATCAACAATTAAGGTCTGGTCATGACGTCTACTGCTTCATCTTCGCCTCGCGTTGTCACATCCTCTCCCGTTGTTGTTGCGCTCGATTATGATAACCGCGACAAAGCGCTGGCCTTTGTTGACCGCATTGATCCACGCGACTGCCGCCTGAAGGTGGGCAAGGAGATGTTTACGCTGCTGGGGCCACAGTTTGTTCGCGACTTGCATCAGCGTGGTTTTGAGGTCTTCCTCGACCTGAAATTTCATGATATCCCGAACACCACTGCGCGCGCGGTAGCCGCTGCGGCAGAGCTGGGCGTCTGGATGGTCAATGTTCATGCCTCTGGCGGTGCGCGAATGATGACCGCAGCACGCGAAGCGCTGCTCCCGTTTGGCCAGGATGCGCCGCTGTTGATTGCCGTGACCGTCCTGACCAGCATGGAAGCCAGCGATCTCCAGGATCTTGGTATCACGCTTTCTCCGGCCGATCATGCGGCAAAACTGGCGGCGTTAACGCAGCGCTGTGGACTGGACGGCGTGGTCTGTTCTGCGCAGGAAGCGGCGCGCTTCAAGCAGGAGCTGGGGCAGGCCTTTAAGCTGGTGACGCCCGGAATTCGCCCGCAGGGCAGCGATGCCGGAGACCAGCGCCGCATCATGACGCCGGAACAGGCGCAGGCAGCCGGCGTAGACTATATGGTGATTGGTCGTCCGGTGACTCAGTCTGCGGACCCGGCGGCGACCTTACGCAGTATCAATGCGTCACTGACTAAGGGGGCATAATGACCGATTCCAATAGTCGCCTGGTGTATTCGACGGAAAGCGGCCGTATTGACGAACCCAGGGCGGTGGTTGAGCGCCCTAAAGGCGATGGCGTGGTGCGCATTCAGCGTCAGACCAGCGGCCGTAAGGGGAAGGGCGTATGCCTGATCGTCGGTATTGACCTGGATGATGATGCGCTGGCAAAACTGGCCGCTGAGCTGAAAAAGAAGTGCGGCTGCGGCGGGTCGGTGAAAGATGGCGTAATTGAAATTCAGGGCGATAAGCGTGATTTGCTTAAATCACTGCTGGAAGCCAAAGGCATGAAAGTTAAGCTGGCCGGCGGTTAATGAACAACAAGGCCACGGTAAATACCGTGGCCTTGATTTTTAGCCGGTGCGTAAGTCTGTAAGTCTACCGATGCGGATTATTTTTATCGTTGATCCGGTTCAGGCCTTATTTACCAACCTGGTGACCGATAATCCCGCCAACCGCTGCGCCGCCCAGGGTGCCCAGGGTGCTGCCATCGGTTAATACTGCGCCGCCGAGTGCGCCTGCGCCGGCACCGATTGCGGTATTACGATCGCGTTTGGACCAGTTGGAACATGCGCTCAGAGACATTACTACGGTAACGGCCAGAACAGCTGCAGCCATTTTTTTGCTCATTGAAGTCATCATAATTTTCTCCTGAATAATCTATTCATGGATACAACTTCCTTAAAGCATAGCGTGATGCCAGATTTTAAGGGCTATTCCATGAAACTTAAGTTGCGCAGGTGTTACTTTAATCACGCGGGTGATAGTCACTTCCTGTTATATCGCTAACATTAATTCTACTTTTTTTTAATTTTACCGGCAGGTAAAAACTCTTAATTGCGGTCTCGGAAAACTCTCAGACAGGGCTTCATGCGGCCTGCGCCCACGCGAGTGGGCGGCGGGGTAGAAAAAACGCCGGGTGAAAAAGAAAGTCGGGATGAATTCAGGAAAAACTGACAATATCGACGGTGAGCCCGCTTTCTGTCAGCTGTTGGCGGGCATCATCGTGCAGACTGCTGTCGGTAATAATGCGGCTAAAACGCGCCACCGGACCGAGCGGATAAGGGTGCACGACGCTGAACTTCGAACTGTCGCTCAGGACAATCGCCTCACAGCCCTTTTCAAGGACCGCATTGACCACATCCGCGCGCATCATATCCCTGCCGGTAAACCCGGTTTCCGGCTGCCAGCCATCGATGCCAATAAATGCTTTGCTGAAGTGGACCTGCTGAATAAACTGCCGCGTGAGCGGGCCGACCATACTTTCGCTGCGCTTCTGGTAGATTCCGCCGAGCAGAATGACCTCCCCAGGCGTCTCTTTAAGCAGATGCGCAATATAGCTGCTGACGGTGATGATGGTAATGTCGCCGCGCTCGGCAAGCGTACGGGCGAGGAGGGCGTTACAGCTGCCGTTTTCGATAAATACCGTCTCACCGGCGTTGACCAGCTCAGCGGCGCGCGTAGCCAGTTCACGTTTGATCGAGAAATGGGTCATCATACGGGTTTCGACATCTTCGCTATCCAGCGGTACGGCGAAACCATGCGTCCGGCGCAGATAGCTCTGCTTTTCCAGTAAATTCAAATCCTGACGAATCGTCACTTCAGAGACACCGGTCATTTTCGCGAGATCGGCCACGCTCATGCGGCCTTTATCGATGACCATTTGTAAAATACTTTGTTGTCGGGCGTTCATAGCAACATCACAGTTAGGGGGCTATTTTGGCTGACAATCGACATCATTGATCGATTGTGGCGATATGGGCAATCAGATTTCCCAGGGCGCTTTGGGTTGGCCGGGTTTCGCTTCCGGCTCATCGGCAGAAAGCGCCTGAAGTTCCGCTTTGAGGATCTCCAGATTATGAATCGCAGAGTGATAATCGCCGGCAACCAGAATATCCAGCACGGTATCGATACGTTGGGCGAGCAGGCGGGCATTCAGATCAGACATAGCATTATCCTGGTTACAAAAACGAATGAAATCAATGATGCAAAAAACAGATGAAAAAGAGAAGAGAAAAAAACGCACAACGTAAATCATCTGCGATAGATAGTCAGGAAAACGAGGAAAAACGGGACAATATCAGACCACGCGGGAGAAAAATAAGCGGCCCCCGATAACGGGAGCCGCTGAAGACGGCTATCAGGCGAACGGACGCGCGATGACGCTGCGGGTTTCCATCCGGACTTCGGCAATCTTGACGTCGATGACGTCGGTAACTTTGTAGACGGTCTCGCCTTTGATCTGCACGGTACCGTTTTCCTGGCTACAGACCAGCTCATCACGAACGGCGTGCAGGAACGGCGCCGGGATAAAGGCTACGGCGCCGTTATCCACCAGGCGAACGCGCATTCCGCCCCGGCTGATATCGATAATTTCCGCGGCATAGCGCGTATCGGTACCTGCCTGCGGGCTCAGATAGCGGGCGTACAGCCAGTCACCAACATCGCGTTCGGCCATGCGGTTCAGGCGACGGCGCTCGGCCATCTGTACGGCAATCTCATCTTGCGGACGCGTTGCCGTTTCACCTTTGATGATCGCTTTCAGCAGACGATGGTTAATCATGTCGCCATATTTACGAATCGGTGAGGTCCAGGTGGCATAGGCTTCAAGGCCAAGGCCGAAGTGCGGACCCGGTTCGGTGCTGATTTCCGCGTAGGACTGGAAGCGACGAATGCGGCTGTCGAGGAAACCCGACGGCTGGGCATCAAGCTCGCGACGCAGTTTGCAGAAACCGTCGAGCGTCAGCACTTCAACCGGATCAACGTGGACGTCGTGGGTCTTCAGCAACGTGGCCAGCTGTTCGGTGTTGGCCGGATCAAAGCCGGTATGCACGTTATAGACACCAAAGCCCAGCTTGTCGCGCAGAACGCGGGCCGCGCAGATGTTTGCCGCAATCATTGACTCTTCGACGATGCGGTTGGCGATGCGGCGCGGTTCGGCAACGATATCCAGCACCTCGCCTTTCTCACCCAGCACGAAACGGTAGTCCGGACGGTCCTTGAACACCAGCGCATGGGTTTTACGCCATTCGCTGCGGCGCAGACAGACATCCTGCAGCAGTGTGATCTGCTGAGCGATAGACTCGCTCTCAGGCTGCCAGCTGCCGGTGTTTTCCAGCCAGTCAGAGACGTTGTCGTAGGCCAGTCTGGCTTTTGACTCAATGGTCGCGGCGAAGAATTCGATATCGTCTTCAATCGTACCGTCAGCCGTCAGGATCATGCGGCAGGCGAGGACCGGTCGCACTTCGTTGGCGCGCAGAGAGCACAGGTCGTCAGACAGCTCGCGCGGCAACATCGGGATGTTAAAGCCCGGCAGATAGTTGGTGAAGGCGCGAATTTTTGCCGCTTTGTCCAGTTTGCTACCTTCGGCAATCCAGGCGGTCGGATCGGCAATCGCTACGGTCAAATGCAGCGTGCCGTCGGCGGCGGCTTCGACATACAGCGCATCGTCCATATCTTCGGTGCTGGCGCTGTCGATGGTAACGAAGTCCAGCGCCGTTAAGTCACGACGTTCCAGACCCTCATCCAGCATCTCGGTCGCAACGCCGTCCGGGGCTTCTTTTTCCAGATTGTGGCGAGCCAGGGTAACCCACCACGGAACGAAATGATCGTCGCTGAAGGTAATAAACTGGGTTAATTCGGCATAAAAGCCGCGGTCGCCTTTCAGCGGATGACGGCGCATTTCAGCAACGGCCCAGTCACCCTCTTTAAAATCATGGCTCACGCTACGATCGGCGCGGCAGGGTATGGCGTCTTTCAGCAGCGGATGATCGGGAACGATCGACAGTCGGTCATCTTTCTTATGCACTTTACCGACGAAACGGGTCAGGAAAGGTTCAATCAACTCTTCCGGCTCGGCGCTTTCACGTTCTTTTTCAGTGTGGATCACGGCGCTGATGCGGTCGCCATGCATCACTTTTTTCATTTGCGGCGGCGGAATAAAGTAGCTTTTCTGCGCATCAACTTCGAGGAAGCCAAAACCTTTTTCCGTCCCCTTAACGACCCCTTCAACACGAGGAGTCTGGGAATGCAGTTGCTGTTTAAGCTGCGCTAGCAGCGGGTTGTCCTGAAACATAATTAGGTATTTTCGTGGCTAAAAGAGCGGCTGACATTTTTACGCGATAATGCCTGTTGCAGCAAGCGATGTTTGGCATTTTACGTCTGTTGACGAACCATCCCGAGGGCGATTTTCAGACGATTCATCCAGCCACACACGCCGCTCCACGCCAGAATATCGATAATCTGCGCATGGGAAAGCCCATGTTCAGCGAGGGGCGTTAATTGCGCCGCGCTGAAACGGTCGGGCGCCCGGGTTAAAAGCTGTACCGCCTGCAGGATGATGCGCTCGGTGGGATGGCTTTGTTCCCAGGCTTCTGGCGCGCGCTCATCGTTGCGTAACGTCTCAGTAAGCAGCGGGGAAACTGACCCGGTTTCAGCCCAGGCGTTAAAACAGCTGGCGCTACCGTTGATGCGCGCGGTCATCAGCGCCACCAGCGAAGCAAAAGGCTGATTCACGCTCAACTGGGCGAGTAATTGGTGCTGGGCTTTGAGTATGGTTTCGTGGGCTGCAAGCAGCGGCGCCAGCTCAGACAGACCTGGATGCGGTAGCCAGTCGGCCAGCAGCGCCTGGCGCTCGTCATTGGCATAGCGGAGATCGGTATCGTTGATATCAGGTGTCCAGGTCAACTGACCGATCGCAAAATCGTCTGCCGGCGCATCTTCCTGCTGCGGCATGCCGGGCATCCAGCGCACCGGAAAGCCGAGGCTGGCGTGAAACGCGGCAATTGCGCGCGCCTGGAAACCGACAAAGCCCACAATTTGATTAATGAGAATCATATCGCGGCTGGTTAATCCGACCTCATCCAGCTGGCTGCGGGAAAGGGTGTTAATGACCGAAGGCGAACCGGCCAACTGGCGGGCATATTGGGTCATTTGCGCCAGCCGGCGGTTGCTCTCACGTGAAGAGTCCGGTCCCGGCAGCGGCGCCAGTCGGGCGGCATAGTGATTACACAGCCGCTGCACGCCATACACCTGAGCGACGGTCAGCGCCGTGCTCAGACGGTCATAAGCGCTAACGGTTTGTAGGCGATTGACGACGACGGAGGCAGGGAAGAGCGCATCGGCCAGACATCGCGCTGGGGCCAGCCAGCCCGCATGCGCGCGCAGCCACTCTTCCGGTAACGTCAGATCGAGTAAAAAGCGATCTTCGACATGGGCGGCTTCAGGGACGAGCGGCAGCACATCCACCGGGCAGATTGTTGACTGGGTTTCATGATACCAGTGGTTTTTGCCATAAACGCGGCGTTGCTCCATGGGCGTTCCTTGATCGGTATGTGGCGAGCCGCACTTCCGTGGGCCATATATGCATAACTATCCTGGCGTAACCCTGAAGCGGGAGAAAATATTGATACGTGCTAACAAATAGCTGTTTGGAATAACAGGGGTGAATGTAGGTCTCTGGAATGCAGGGAATGCAGGGAATGCAGGGAATGCAGGGAATGCAGGGAATGCAGGGAAGAGCGGGATGCCGCGATGGCAATCCCTCCTCACGGGGTGAGGAGGGAACGGAACTTATTTCAGTTCCAGCTCGTTCATTGCCGCGATGCTGAAACCGCCATCGACGTGAACGACTTCACCGGAGATACCGGCAGACAGGTCGGAGCACAGGAAGGCTGCGCTGTTACCCACGTCTTCGATAGTCACGGTACGGCGAATCGGGGTAACCGCTTCGCAATGCGCCAGCATTTTACGGAAATCTTTAATGCCGGAAGCTGCCAGCGTACGGATTGGACCCGCAGAGATGGCGTTGACGCGCACGCCTTCCGGACCCATCGCGTTCGCCATGTAGCGCACGTTCGCTTCCAGAGAGGCTTTTGCCAGACCCATAACGTTGTAGTTAGGAATCGCACGCTCTGCGCCCAGGTAGGAGAGCGTCAGCAGGGCGGAACCCGGGTTCAGCATACCGCGGCAGGCTTTCGCCATCGCCACAAAGCTGTAGGCGCTGATATCGTGAGCGATTTTGAAACCTTCGCGGGTGACCGCGTTGACGTAGTCGCCGTCCAGCTGATCAGCCGGCGCGAAGCCGATTGAGTGAACAAAGCCGTCAAATTTCGGCCAGACTTTAGTCAGTTCAGCGAACAGAGAGTCGATGCTCTCATCTTCAGCCACGTCGCACGGCAGTACGATGTCAGAACCCAGTGCCGCAGCAAATTCTTCCACACGACCTTTCAGTTTTTCGTTCTGATAGGTGAACGCCAGTTCAGCCCCTTCACGGTGCATTGCTTGCGCAATACCGTAGGCGATGGACAGTTTGCTGGCAACGCCAGTGACCAGAATGCGCTTACCGGAAAGAAAACCCATAGCTTTAATCCTTATCGTTATTGCTTATTTTTACTTTAACAATCATGGGGTTAAGGTTGTTATTTCAAAATAACTCAAATTTAGCCGAGAATTATATCCCACTGACGACCCCTTGTGTCACGATATTTTCGTGCCTTAACGCGTAATGACGGCTGGACACACTCCAGTATATCACCGGATATCAGGCTCGTTTTACGCCTCTTGCCCGGCGTTGAGTCGGCTAACGACGGGTTATGCCGGCCAGCAGAAGCCGGGCATCAGGCGAGAGCGGAATCAGGGCGCCGGGCGACTGACTCTGCCACCAGAGCCCTGAGCGCGCGTCATAGCGTTCGCCGGCAAGCTGCCAGCATCCCTGAAGTACCCAGGCAATGCCTTCGCTGCCGGGATGCTGTTCGCCGGAGACTACGCTGACCTGCGCCGCCGCGCGGGTACGTTGCGTCATAATGTTAAAATCCAGCCCCGGCGCGGCAATGCCTTCGCTGCCCAGCGCCCATTCGCCGGAAAATGCCCACGGCTCCCAGCGTCTCAGATGATGATGAATCCCGTCACCGCGCAGCCAGAGCGGCTGTCCCTCAATTAAGGTAATGACCCGGTCAATACCGCTGAACCGGGAAAACGGTCCGTCGTTCTCCAGCGTGGCCACGCTGGCTCGCCAAAGAAACGGGGCATCGGAGTCAGGCGAGGGCACGCTGACAATTTCACGCGTTTCGCCGCCGCCGTTTTTCCACGGAGTCCTCGGCAGGGAAGAGAAGTTAAAGGGAGTTATCATCGCAGTTTCACCATCGCCTTGTCGCTTTGTGTAAATTTTTAGCTACACCTGGTTTTCAATTCGATTACAAATTATTTACAGTGCAGCTCACAAATCCATCATCAGGAGGGTGTGCTGATTTGTCAATGCTTGTATATACATGCTCTGTCATCTGAATTTTACGCCCGGCTGGCACCGCCAGAGCGGCATGACTTAAATGAAATCAGGAGAATTATCATGAAGCAGAGCATCACTTTTCGCCAGGTCTGTCTGACAACCCTGTTTTCAGGACTCTTGCTCTGCGGCAGTTCGGCCAATGCCAAAGAGTGGAAGTCCATCACCATCGCAACGGAAGGGGGTTATGAACCCTGGAACCTGACGCTGCCGGGCGGCAAGCTCAGCGGCTTCGAACCGGAACTGATGGCCAATCTCTGCCAGCGCATGGGCATGGAGTGCAAGCTGGTCGTGCAAAACTGGGACGGAATGATCGCCGGACTCAACGCCGGAAAATACGATGTGATTATGGATGCCATCGTCATTACGCCGGAAAGAAAACAGGTGGTCTCCTTCACGATCCCCTACGCCGCAACACCGGCGTCATTTATCGCGGTAAAAGGCACGTTGCTGCCGCCGGCGAGCGGGGCCAACCACACCATCAAGCTTAACGATGATGAAAAAGAGATTCAGGCGGCGATTGCGCCATTAAAAGCGGCCCTGAAAGGGAAAACGATCGGTATCGCTTCCGGCACCGTGTATACCCCGTTCATCGACAAATACTTCAAAGATGTGGCCGATATTCGGGAATACAGCAATTCAGCGGACGCTATTTTGGATCTCCAGGCCGAACGTATTGATGCCGTCTTCGACGATATTACCTTCGCCAACACCACGCTTGCGCGTCCGGAAAACAGCAACCTTAACTTCAGCGGCCCGCAGCTGAGTGGCCCCATCTGGGGCGAGGGCGAAGCGATGGGCGTTCGTCACGCCGATGCCGATTTAAAAGCGAAGCTGGATACCGCGATTCAGGCCGCGCTGGCGGACGGAACGGTGAAAAAGCTGAGCGAAAAATGGTTTAAAAGCGATGTCACGCCATAAGTGAGGTTGAAGATGCTTAGTCTGCTGAGTTTTGGTGAGAACGGTTGGGGCACGCTCATTCTGAGCGCGACGCTGACCACGCTGCTGCTGTCTCTCGCCGCGTTAGCGGTCGGCGCGGTGGTCGGCGGCATGATTGCCGCAGCAAAGCTGTCGCCACACGCCCCCGTGCGTTGGTTCGGCTCCGCCTATTCGGTTGTCTTCCGCGGCATTCCTGAACTGCTGGTCATTTACCTGTTCTATTTTGGTGGTTCTGGACTGGTTTCGGCGATTGGTCAGCTGTTTGGCGCCGATGGCTTTATTGAGGTGCCGCCGTTTCTGATTGGCTCGCTGGCTATCGGCTTAATTTCCGCCTCTTATCAGGCTGAAGTTTACCGCGCGGCGCGCCTGGCGCTGATGCCCGGTGAAGTCGAGGCGGCGTCGGCAATCGGCATGCCGCGCTGGCGGATTTTTCAGCGCATCATGCTACCGCAGATTGCCCGCTATTCGCTGCCTGGGCTGTCAAATGTCTGGCAGATGAGCCTCAAAGATTCGGCGCTGGTCTCGGTGACGGGGATTGCGGAGTTAATGCGCGCCAGCCAGATTGCCGCCGGCTCCACCCGCGAATACTTCCTGTTCTATGTGATTGGCGGCGGCTGCTACCTGATACTCACCCTGGTGTCCAACCGGGCGTTTATTCGGGCGGAACTTCGCCTGAATCGCGCCTGGCTGCGTCGCGCCGCGGCTCAGGCTTAAGGAGAGTTTATGTTTATCGACGTTGCCTTTCTCAGCGATACGTTCCTGAAGCTCTGCGCCGCGCTGCCGGTTACGCTGGGGCTGTTTATCTGTTCTTTTCTCTGCGGCGGTGTACTGGCGGTGGGGGTTCTGGCGCTGCGCATGAGCCGCTGGCCGCTACTCAGCAGTTTTGCTAAAGGCTATATTCTGCTGTTTCGCGGTTCGCCGCTGCTGATCCAGCTGTTTCTTATCTATTACGGACTGGGACAGTTTGGCGTGATTCGCCACAGTTTTCTGTGGCCGCTGCTGCGCGAGCCGTTTATCTGCGCGGTGCTGGCGCTGGCGCTGTGCACCGCCGCCTACACCGCTGAAATCCTGCGCGGCGCGCTGCTGGCGGTGCCCTCTGGTCAGATTGAAGCCGGACAGGCCTGCGGGATGTCCCGTTTTCTGCTGCTGCGACGCATCATCGCCCCGGTGATGCTGCGCTATGCGCTGCCGGCCTATTCGACCGAGGCGATTCTGCTGGTGAAATCCACCGCGCTGGCCAGTCTGGTGACGGTGTGGGATGTGACCGGCGTGGCGCAGCAAATTATCCAGAGAACCTACCGGACGATGGAGGTCTTTCTCTGCGCCGCGGTTATCTATTTGCTGCTCAACTTTATCATCGTGCAGCTTTATGCGTTGCTTGAGCGTCGTCTGACGCCGCATACCCGGCAAACCCCTGCCACCGTAGCACTCAAACCGGCCACCAAAGGAGAATAGTATGCACGATCCTCGTCCCGTGACGCTGTCCGTCAGCGATATCCATAAATCCTTTGGTTCACTTGATGTGCTGAAGGGGATTTCTATCCAGGCGCAAAAAGGCGATGTGATCTCGATTCTGGGCGCCAGCGGTTCAGGTAAGAGTACGCTTTTGCGCTGCATCAACCTGCTGGAAACACCCGATGCGGGCGTGGTCAGCGTGGGGGGTGAAACCATTGAGATGAAGCACCATGCGCGCGGCCACCGGTTAGCGGCCAATCCTAAGCAGATAGAACGTCTGCGTTCGCGGCTGGGGATGGTGTTTCAAAGCTTTAACCTGTGGTCGCATATGACGGTGCTGCAAAACGTGATTGAAGGGCCGCATTATGTCCTGAAGCGCAGCAAGCAGGAGTGTATTGAACAGGCAGAACAGCTGCTTGACCGCGTCGGCATGCTGAACCGCAAGGATTTTTACCCGGCCCAGCTTTCTGGCGGTCAGCAACAGCGCGTAGCGATAGCCCGGGCGCTGGCGATGGATCCGGAGGTCATGCTCTTTGATGAGCCGACTTCGGCGTTAGATCCGGAACTGGTGGGGGAAGTATTGAAAGTGATGCGTAGCCTGGCGGAAGAGGGGCGCACGATGCTGGTGGTCACGCATGAGCTGGGGTTTGCCCGCCATGTCTCCAACCGCGTGGTGTTTATGCATCAAGGCACTATTGACTGCGACGGTCCGCCGGAGGCGCTTTTCGGCGCGCATGGGTCGCCGCGTTTTCAACAGTTTATCTCCAGCCATCATCAACCAGGACAATCCGTATGAATCAACAGGTGCTGTGGGGCGACGCCCCGTTATGCTGGCAGGATGTCGTGCAGGTCGCCAGAGGCCAGGCGCAACTGGCGCTCAGCGCCGGCGCCTGGGAGCGCATCGCACAGGGGCGGGCGATTGTTCAGCATATTATCGACGCGGGGCAGATAGCCTACGGGATTAATACCGGCCTCGGGGCCTTGTGCAATATCACTCTGCCCGAAGAGCAGCTGAGCCAGCTATCGCGCAATACGCTGCTGAGCCACGCCTGCGGCGTCGGTCCTCTGCTGGACGACGCGCAGACGCGGGCCATTATGTGCGCCGCCGTCGCCAACTACAGCCATGGCAAATCCGGGATTTCCTGCGCCATCGTGCACCAGCTGCTCGCCTTTCTGAACCAGCAAATCACGCCGCAGGTGCCCTCGCAAGGTTCGGTGGGCTATCTGACGCATATGGCGCATATCGGTCTGGCGCTGATGGGGATCGGCGAGGTGAGCTGGCAGGGGCGGGTGGTACCGGCTGCCGACGCGTTGGCACAGGCGGGACTTGCCCCCATTTCGCCAGGGGCGAAAGAGGGATTAAGCCTGGTCAACGGGACGCCGTGTATGACCGGGATGGCCTGTCTGGCCCTCGACGATGCCAGCCAACTGCTGGACTGGGCCGATGTCACCGGCGCAATGAGTTTTGAAGCTCTGCGTGGACAAATCGTGGCGTTTGACGCCGAGATCCTGGCATTGAAGGCCAGTCCTGGAATGCAGCAGAGCGGAGCCCGATTACGTCAGCTGCTGGCCGACAGCCCGCTGTTGAGCGCCAGCCAGGGGATACGCACCCAGGATGCGCTCAGTCTGCGTTCTATGCCGCAGGTGCACGGCGCCTGCCGCGATCAGTTCGCTCATGCCGAGCGGCAAATTAACACCGAGCTGAACGCCTGCACGGATAATCCCTTGATTCTCGGCACCCTCGAGAACTGGCGAGTGGTGTCGCAGGCGCATCCGCATGGGGAATCAGTCGCCATGGCCTGTGATGTGCTGGCGATTGCGATGGCTGAACTGGGCGCTATCGCCGAGCGGCGTCTGGATCGTCTGGTTAACCCGCTAATCAGCGGCCTGCCGGCATTCCTGGTGGCCAAACCCGGGGTGAACTCCGGCATGATGATCGCCCAGTACGTAGCGGCCTCGCTTTGTGCGGAGAACAAGCAGCTGGCGCAGCCGGCGGTGCTCGATAATTTTGTGACCTCGGCGCTGCAGGAAGATCACCTGAGCCTGGGGACCGGCGCTTCGCTAAAGCTACAGCGCCTGCTGGCTAACCTGTATCAAATTATGGCAATCGAGTATCTGCTGGCCGCTCAAGGGCTGGAGTTTCATGCTCAGGACATGCTGGCAGCCGGCACGCGTCACGCGCTGGCGCTGCTGCGACAGAGCGTGGCGACATGGGAAGACGATCGCTGGCTGGCGCCAGAAATAGGCAAAGCGGTCGCGACCATCAAGCGCCATCGGGCAGACTGGCTGGCATAGCGGCTGAACGGTCAATAACAGCAGAATATAAAAATAAAATACATCAATAACAATAAGCTATAGCGGGGAAACGATGTCTTCTTTTTCACCAGCCGACCGCCAGTCAGCCCATCGCGAGCAGGGGATAACGGAATCGCGGTCGATCGATTATATTCCCGATCATGAACGCCATGGACATCCCTTTAGCCAGTTTACGCTGTGGTTTGGCGGTAATCTGCAGATTACCGCCATCGTCACCGGTGCGCTGGCGGTGGTGCTGGGAGGCGATGTTGTCTGGTCGCTGATTGGGCTGTTGGTGGGGCAGGTGCTCGGCGCGGCGGTGATGTCGCTGCATGCGCTGCAGGGGCCGCGCCTGGGGTTGCCGCAGATGATCATCAGCCGGGCGCAGTTTGGCGTGTTTGGCGCCGTGGTGCCGCTGGTACTGGTGTGCGTGATGTATGTCGGCTTTTCGGCCAGCGGTACCGTGCTGGCCGGTCAGGCGATGGCAAGGTTGCTGTCGATCTCTGACGTGGCCGGTATGCTGCTGTTCAGCACGATCATTATTGTGATTGCCGTGCTGGGCTATCGCGTCATTCATAAGCTGGGCAAAGTGGCGAGCGTGGTCGGGGTGCTGGCGTTTGTCTATCTGTTTGTGACGCTGCTGCTGTCTGCCAATCTGCCGGCGATCGCGCAGAATAACCATTTCTCACTGCCGATGTTTTTACTGGCCGTGTCGTTATCGTCGTCATGGCAGATTGCATTCTGCCCCTACGTTTCGGATTACTCTCGCTATCTGCCGCGTAATGTCTCGGGCGCGAAAACGTTTTTGTGCGTCTTTAGCGGGACGGTGCTGGGCACGCAGGCATCGATGACGCTAGGCGTTCTGACAGCGGCCATCGCCGGCAGCGCGTTTTCCGGTCATGAAGTGAGCTTTATCGTCGGGTTAGGCAAAAGCCAGCTGATGGCGATGGTGATCTACTTTGCGATCTGCTTTGGCAAAATCACCTTCACCACCCTGAATGCCTACGGCAGCTTTATGTCGCTGAGCACCATCGTTTCCGGATTTCGTCGTCAGGCTGCGCTGTCGAAGAGGGTGCGCATTCTCTTCGTGGTGCTGATGGTGGCCATCTCATGCGTGATTGCGTTGTTGAGCGAGCCCGCGTTCTTAAAGAACTTCACCCATTTCCTGCTCTTCCTGCTGGCGTTTTTTGTCCCGTGGAGCGCGATCGGTCTGACCGACTACTATCTGATCTCCGCGGGCGCCGTGGATATTCCCGCACTGTCCGATCCGCAACAGCGTTACGGATACTGGAATCTCTACGCGATCGCGGTCTATATCGTCGGCGTGCTTATCCAGCTGCCGTTTATTGAGAACCCGCTGTATCACGGCTCGCTGACGTGGCTGTTTGCCGGCAACGATGTCTCCTGGATTATCGGCTGGTTCGGGACCGGGGTTCTTTACTACGCGCTGCGTCGTTTTGATCGTCGCGTGCTGCCGACGCAGAGCGTGTTCCCGGACTAGAGCCGACTGAGCCGCTGCCGGCGCCGATGATTATTTACCGTCTTTGCGCCAGGCATCGGCGGTCAGCGCCTCGCCAAAGTGGCCGGCAATCAGGCGTCGGGTGAGGTCGTGCAGCGGTGACGCCAGCACATCGGCGGTGCTGCCGCGCTCGACGACCTCGCCCTGATGCATCACCAGGACCTGATCGCTGATATGCTTCATCATCCCCAGATGCTGGGTCACGTAGATATACGAAATCCCCTGTTTCTCCTGTAGCTCCAGCATCAGGTTGATCAGCTGCGAACGCATCGACATGTCCAGCGACGCCAGGGCTTCATCACAGACGATCACTTTCGGACGCAGAATCAGCGCGCGCGCGAGGCCCAGACGCTGCTTCTGGCCGGGAGCCAGCATATGCGGATAGTAGCTCACGTGGTCCGGCAGCAGGCCGACCATTCGCAGCGTCTCAATAATCTGCTTCTCCCGTGCCTCCGGTTCGAGGTCGGTATTCAGGCGCAGCGGGAAGTCGAGGATTTGCGAAATACGCTGCCGCGGGTTCAGCGAGGTCGAAGGGTCCTGAAAGATCATGCGGATACGCTGACTGCGGAAAGAGTAGTCGCCAAACGTCAGCGGATGATCGTCAATCAACAGCTCGCCGGATGTTGGCTCGATCATGCCCGCCAGCATTTTCGCCAGCGTCGATTTTCCTGAGCCGTTCTCGCCGATAATCGCCAGCGTCTGGCGCTCGCGCAGCGTAAAACTGAGCGGTTTCACCGCTTCCACCATCTGACGACGAAACCAGCCGGTACGGTAGCGAAAGGTCTTACTCAGATTACGGACTTCGAGCAATGTTTCGACCATTTCACTCTTTCTCCATGTTTAGCGGGAAATGACAGGCATACAGATGAGTTCTGGCTCCGGTCAGGCGCGGCGTTTCAATGCATTCACGCTGCGCGTAGGGGCAGCGCGGCCCGAGACGACAGCCGATCGGCAGCTGCTCGAGCAGGGGGATGGCTCCCGGCAGCGTATTCAGGCGGCTTTTATGCGGAAGCGCGCTGCCAAAATCCGGGATCGCGCGGATCAATGCCTGGGTATACGGATGATGAGGCGTTGTCACCAGCTCTTCGCTGGGCGCCGTTTCTACCGTTTGTCCGCAGTACATCACATTGATTTTATCCGCCCACTTGCTGAGCATCTGCATATCGTGGCTGATCAGCAAAATGGTGGTGTTATTGTTCTGGTTCAGACGCGTAAGCAGGCGGATAATTTGCGCCTGGGTCGTCGGCTCCATGGCGTTGGTCGGCTCATCGGCGATCAGCAGACGCGGCTGGTTGGCGAGGGCGATGGCAATCATCACCTTCTGACACTCCCCGTCGGTTAATTCGTAGGGGAAACTGCGCATGGCGTCTTTGTGATCTTTAATCCCGACGCGGTGCAGCAGTTCGATGGCCCGGCGTTTTCGCCAGCCGATGCGCTGCCACCAGCGGCCTTTAAAGGTCCAGCCGGGGATATTCTGCATTAACTGCAGGCCGATACGCTCCGACGGATCGAGACAGGACTGCGGCTCCTGAAAAATCATCGACACGTTGTGGCCAATCAGCTTGCGGCGTTCGCGGCTGGAAAGGCGTAAGAGATCGATATCATCGAAACGCATACGGTCGGCGGTCACCCGCCAGTTGTCTTTGGTGACGCCGCAGATCGCTTTGGCAATCAAGCTTTTACCGGATCCGGATTCGCCCACCAGGCCGCGAATCTCACCTTCCGCAAGGGTCAGGCTGACGCGGTCGACGGCTTTGACCCAGCCCTCGTTGGTTTTGAACTCAATGGTCAGGTTGCGAATATCAAGTAACGGCATTATTCCACCCCGGCGATAATGGCGCGGCGGATCCCGTCGCCCAGCAGGTTGACCAACAGGACGCTAATCATAATCGCCGCGCCGGGCAGCATCACCGTCCATGGCGCGACGTAAATCAGCTCCAGCGCGTCGCCCAGCATCGCGCCCCATTCCGGGGAAGGAAGCTGGGCGCCGAGGTCGAGAAAGCCCAGGGCAGCGATATCGAGAATCGCCATCGATAATGCGCGGGTGATCTCCGTGACCAGCCCGGAGGCGATATTCGGCAGCACCGCAAACCAGAGAATATTTAAGGTCGATGCGCCGTCGAGACGGGCGGCAATGACGTACTCTTTTTCCAGCTCATCATGCACCATGCTGTAGACCGAGCGTACGATGCGCGGCAGCAGCGCCAGCCAGACGGCGAACATCGCGTGGCTCAGATGCGGCCCGGCGAAAGCCACGACAATAATGGCCAGCAGCAGCGACGGAATCGACAGCAGGGTATCGAGGATATGGTTCAACATCGCCGACAGCAGGCCATGGGTTGAGCCGGCAACGACGCCGAGCACCAGGCCGAACAGCGTCGCCGCGAAGGTGACGACAAAAGCGCCGCCGACGGTCGGTGCCGCACCGCTCAGCAGACGGCTCAACACATCGCGACCGAGATCGTCGGTCCCGAGGAAGAACGAGACTTCGCCATAACGCGACCATGACGGCGGCAACAGCTGGTAGCCAAGAAACTGCTGATCGATACCATAAGGGGCAAACCAGCCGCCGAAGACGCACAGCAGCACCAGACCGGCGCAGCCGTACAGGCCGATCATCGCAGTCGTGTCGCCGTAGAATTTTCGCCAGACGGTACGCAGCGCCCCAGGCGGACGCTTTTCCAGATACACGCTATCGTAGGGCATACCATTCCTTATGTTTCAGCGGGTTAGCCATCGCACCCAGAATATCTGATATCACGTTGACGGTAATCACCAGGGCGCCAATGACCATGACGCCGGCCGAAATGGCGGCGTAATCCTGCTGGCGAATCGCATTTATCAACCAGCGACCGAGCCCCGGCCAACTGAAGACCATTTCAGTGATCATCGCCAGGGTCAGCATGGTGGAAAACTGAAGCCCAAGACGTGGGATCACCGGCGGCAGAGCGTTGTGCAGAACGTGGCGGTGTAAAATCGTCCGCCGCGACACGCCGCGGGTGGCCGCCGCCTTCACGTAGTTGGTGTCATACACTTCGCTGGTGCTGATGCGCATCAGGCGGATCACTTCGGTGGTGGGGGCGACCGCCAGCGTCAGCACCGGCAGCACCATATGGCGTACGGCGCTGACGATCATCTCATGGCGCCACGGCGAGTCAGACAGCCAGGCGTCGATCAGCGCAAAACCGGTCACCGTTTTCACCTCGTACAGCAGGTCGAAGCGCCCGGAGACCGGGAACCAGCCGAGGGTCAGAGAGAAAAAGAGCGTCAGCAGCAGCGCCAGCCAGAACACGGGAATCGAGAAGCCGAGCAGCGCGAGGGCGCTGATCAGCGTATCGGGCCACTTGTTGCGCATTATCCCCGCCAGCATACCGACGGGGATACCCACCAGCAGCGCGAAGCCAAATGCGAGGATACACAGCTCCATGGTGGCCGGAAAAACCTCTTTCAGCTGTTCAGAAATCAGCTGGCCGTTAATGCTGGAGACACCGAAGTCCCAGTGCAACAGTCCGCTGAACCAGAACTGCCAGGCGTTCCACAGCGAGGCGCCCTGCAGCGGGGCGTGGGGCGTAAAGTAGCTCAGGCTGAAGCCGACGAAGGTCAGGAAAAAGAGGGTGACCAGCAGCAGCAGCAGGCGGCGCAGGGTAAAAATAATCATGGTTTTTTCACCTCCTCTTTTTTCTCCCGCGAGACGCCCGCAAAGGAGGCGTTGCCAAACGGACTCAGTATCAGACCTTTCATATCATAGCGGTAGGCCTGCAGACGCAGCGATGAAGCCAGCGGCAGCACCGGCAGGTCGCGGGCCAGGATATGCTGTGCCTCTTTATAGGCTTCAATGCGCGACGCCAGCTGCTGCGAGCGCAGGGCCTTTTGCAACACCTCGTCAAATTCGCGATTGCACCAGTGGGCGAAGTTAGTCTGTGAGGCAATGGCCGCACAGCTCAGCAGCGGTCGGAAAAAACTATCCGGGTCGTTGCTGTCCGTGGCCCAGCCGGAGAGCGTCAGATCGTGGTTCATGTCCATCAGTCTGGCCTCCTGGAAACGGCCTTCGACCGGCACAATAATGACCTTCACGCCAATTTGCGCCATGTCCGCCTGAATCAGCTCGGCGGTTTTGAGCGGGCTGGGGTTCCAGGCCTGCGAGCTGGTGGGCACCCAGAGCTTGAGCGTCAGCTTTTCCAGCCCCAGTGCTTTGAGCCGCTCGCGAGCTTCTTTCGGGTTGTATTCGGTAATTTTAGCGTCGTTATCGTAGGCCCACGAGGCGCGCGGCAACATTGACGCGGCGGTTTCCGCCGTACCGTAATAAATAGACTGCATCAGGCGTTGGTTGTTGATAGCCAGCGCCAGCGCATGGCGAACTTCCGGTTTATCCAGCGGCGGTCGGGCGGTATTGAACGCCAGCCAGGCGATATTCATTCCCGGACGTAGGGTCAGACGCAGACGGGGATCGTCGCGTAAAATGGTCAACTGGCTGGCGGCAGGCCAGGCCAGAACGTCGCACTCCCCGGTGAGCAGTTTCGACAAGCGGCCGGTGCCGCCGGAACCGAGGTCGACGACCACCTGCGGCATCAGCGGTTTGCCACGCCAGTAGTCCGGATGGCGCTGCAGGCGCACGTACTGCCCGGCGCGGTACTCTTCAAGCTGGAACGGACCGGTACCAACCGGTTGACGGTCAAGCTGTTCCGGACGATCGGCTTTGATCAACTGCGCGCCGTATTCTGCAGACATGACCGACGCATAGTGGGTCGCCAGGTGCCAGAGGAATGAGGCATCCGGGCGCTTCAGGCGAAATTCGACGGTTTGGTTGTCCAGCTTGCGCACGCTTTCAACGCTGTCGGCAAACTGTAAGCTGTCGAAATAAGGGAAGCTGCTGCCGTTGACGCTGTGCCACGGATCGTCGCGGTTAAAAATACGACTGAAGGTGAAAATCACATCGTCGGCGTTAAAGGCGCGGGTGGGTTTAAACCACGATGTCGACTGGAAAGGGACGTGGCTACGCAGATGGAAGCGGTACGTCGCGCCGTTATCCAATACTTCCCAGCTTTCGGCCAGCTCAGGAACCAGACGGTAGGTATAAGGATCGACATCCAGCAGGCGATCGTACAGCTGGGCGGCTAAGGTGTCGACAATCAGACCGCTGCTGACTTTTTGCGGGTTAAAGGTATTAACCTGCCCGCTGACGCAGTAAACAAAGCCGCTATCGCGAATATCGGCATTCGCGGGCAACGTGGGCGCGGCAAGAGCCTGCCCGCACAGCAGCGACGCTACCGCCAGGAGAGAAGATATTTTCAGGCGCATAATGTTTTTATGATGATAGAGCGGTGCTCTATCTTATTAATATTGAATGACATATTCCATCACCTTCAACGCTCACAGGGACAATATCACGACGGCTGCGCCGTTGTGCTGTTCCGCAGGTTCGAATGCATACCACACCGCTACTTCGAGTATACCTCGTAAAACCACCAGGCGTTTTTATCCTCCATCTCCCTGAATAAACGGACAAAGCGTACGAGAGCACGGGTCGCGCCGATCGTGATGCTGCAAAGGGGACTATGGATTGATATTCATCAAAAACCTGAGGGTATGGTGCTCTTTTAGGCGCTTCTCAGCATATTCATGCGGTGTATGGCGGATAATGAAACATGGTATCTTTTTATTGCCACTTTCTCCAGTTAGCTGTTAATTCACCGGCGCTTACAGTGGAAGCAAGCGGTTATATCGACCGATATAATCCTTCGGCGTGATTTCGATCGCCGTCCCACCGCGATGGGTGGCGACAAAGCTGCGCAGAACCAGCCCGCTGCGCTTCTCGCTAATTTCCCAGCCCTGTTCGCTGTAGGAGTCCAGGGTTGAACGGATACATAAATCGGAGAAGATCATCATTACGGAGAGGGCGGGCGACCGATGGTTTTTCATCGTGTGGGTCAAGCTGACATGGGCCGCATAGCGACTAAGAGTATGAATATTAACCGGAATCATGTGCGTTTTCAGTCCATTGAACGATGATGCGCAGACTATAATTCACATTGGCACATCTTACCAGTTACAAATAATTAACTCGGGGCGGGCGCGCCGGTTGTCATGCAATGCTGGCGAGGCGGGATAATGCGGGCCGGCCATCTGCGACCTGCCCGCATAGTTTCATGCTCTGTCAGGTGAGCGATTGGGACAGATTGACCAGCGCAAATTTAAGCACGCTGTCGCCGTTGAATGCGGCGTAGGGCAGGCTTTCAATAACCGCAATCTCCTGCTTGTCTTGCAGCACGTTAGCGATTTCATCCCGTTTATATTGAACATGCGGCGCCACTAAAACGGCGTCATAGGCCGGGGCAACGCTAAATACATTCTCCAGGCCTACGGCGCTAATTAACAGATTCAGACCCTGCGCATCCGCTATTTTTTGCATTTTCTTCGCTAAGATGTTCGCTGTCTCGCCAGACAGGCAACATATCAGTAATTTTTTCACGGTTTTATCCTCGATGGAGTACCGCAACTACCTTATTCCGCTCCCGGCGGAGAAAATGCGTGGCCCATCAATTTTGTCTGACAAATATATCCGGGCGCGAGATAAAAGGGCGGCCGGGCCAGGCGCGCTGAGCATACGGTCATCGTTTTAGTGACGTTGTCACTTGTCGTGATTCAGGTGACGCAGATCGTCCAGCAGGCCCGGACCGGTGGGTTGCCAGTTCAGCTGCTGGCGGGTCCAGACGGACGTGGCGCGTAAATCCATTCCGGCAAAGGCGGCAAACCAGCCAAAGTGGGCCGCCGCGCGATCGGCGCTCAGGGACTGCAACGGCAGGTGCAATTTCTCCGCCACCACCTCGGCGATGCGCAGAGAGGGGATGGCCTCTTCAGCAACGGCATGATAGCGCCTGCCGGCCAGACCTTGCTCCAGCACCCGCAGGTACAGCGCGGTAACATCGCTGATGTGTGCGGCCGACCAGCAGTTATTCCCGTCGCCGACTACGGCCACGACCCCTTTTTCTGCCGCATGCGCGATGTAATAGGTCAATAAGCCCTGGCGGGTGGTGTCATGCACCTGCGGCAGTCGCACCACCCGGACATCCACCCCGGCATCCAGCAGCCGGTTTCCCGCACGCTCTGAGGCGGCGCGAGGGTTCGGGTGCGCGGAATTGAAGTGCATTTCACTGGCGGGTAGTCCGTTACCGATGTCACCCATGGCGGTACCGGAAGTGATGATGAGCGGCCGCCGGCTCCCCTGCAACGCCGCGCCGATGGCGAGAATAATGCGCTGGTCTTTTTCGCAGTTTTCCACAAAGCGGCTGAAATCATGATCGAAAGCGGTGTGGATCACCGCATCGCAGCGGGTGACCGCTTCCAGCAGCGAGCGCGGCTCTTCCAGTGTTCCGTACTGCACGTCTGCGCCTGCCGTCTGCAGCGCTAGGGCGCTGGCCTCTGAACGCGCCAGGCCGGTGACCTGGTGTCCGGCGGCCAGCAGTTCGTTGAGAATACGCGAGCCGATAAATCCGGTCGCGCCGGTGAGAAAAATTCGCATAACCTGCCTCCAGAATGAGTATCCAGGCTATGGTAGTCTTAACGCGATACGATAAAAGTAGAGACATTATCAGGGTATAAAGACTAACAGGCTGAGCATGAGCGACTCTTCAACGTATGCATTGGGTGAATTTCTGCGGGCGCGGCGTTTACGGCTCGATCCGGCAACATTTGGCTTTACGCCAGGCCGTCGGCGCACGCCTGGGCTCCGGCGCGAAGAGGTTGCTCAGTTGGCCAATATCAGCCCCACCTGGTACACCTGGCTGGAGCAGGGGCGCGGCGGAGCGCCATCCCGCGAAGTGCTGGGCCGTATTGCCGGTGGCCTGAGACTGACCACGCCGGAGCGTGAACACCTGTTTATTCTGGCATTTGGTCATCCGCCGGAAACCCGGCTGATTGTCTCCGACGACATTACCCCGCGTTTACAGCGGGTGCTGGATGCGCTCCCCGTTCCGGCAATCGTTAAAACCGTCGCCTGGGACGTGATTGCTTGGAATGATGCCGCCGCCCGCGTCCTGACCGACTACGGTCGGCTACCGCCCGCCGAACGCAATATTCTCCGGCGCCTGTTTACCAATCACTCTGCGCGCAGCGCGCTGGAAGACTGGTCATCCGTAGCCCGCCTTATCGTCAGCGCCTTTCGTGCTGATGTTGCCCGGGCAGGAGCATCGACGGAAAACGAACGACTCATTGCCGAGCTCAGTCGTCAGAGCCCGGAATTTGACGCCTTCTGGCGTAGCAATGATGTGGCCGGGCAGGGCGAAGGCTTTAAGCGCATGCATCATCCGCAGCTTGGTATGATTGAGCTGGAGTTTTCCACCTTTACCGTTGACGGTCGCCCGGACCTCAACATGATGGTGTTTAACCCGGCTAGCGAGGCGAGCCGGGTGAAAGTCGATGCCTGGGTCAAACAGGGCAAGCCGTCATCTGATGGTGGCGAGGTTAGTCACTTATCGGGGTAAATTCGTAGAGAACCAGGGCGTTGCTCTCCAGCGAGTCGACGACATGCCAGCCGTTTTCTGGCCGCTCCTCTGAGACGCTCAGCGCCGGGCGGGCTTTGTGCATTATCCAGTGATAATCCTCTTCGTCCGGCCCGCTCTGGCTACGAAAGGCGTCAAAAAGCGGGAATAACGCCCCGTGATGGCGATCGAAAAGATGTTGTTTAACCCGCCAGCGGCCCTCCAGCCCCGATAGCTGCACGCTATAGGGCTGACTGAAGCGTTGGATAAAAGCCTCTTCGCTGGAGAGCCAGGGGTTGAACACCACCGTATTACGTAACAGCAGCTGATAGTGTTCCCCGTGGCGTAACAGCAGCAGGTTTTTGTCATTCACCAGCACCTCACCACGCAGCCGTCGCCAGAGCCACAGCACCCAGTAAACCGGGCGCGGGAGGCCGTGCAGATAGTGCAGCGCCAGGCTCGAGGTATCCAGCTTACCGTTCGCCCGCGCTTCGCCCTGCAGGCCTGAGTTGAGCCAGAACCCGGCCAGCCATACCTGATCCGCCAGCCCCAGCAGATTATCCATCAACAGCGCGCCGCGAAAGAAACGGCCGTTGGTGTCGCGGGTGTTGCCGGTCAATGTATTCCAGGAGAGCAGCCAGACGGGAAGCGACAGCTGGCGCTGGCGCAGGGCGCTGTGGATCTGGCGCAGTTTATGTACCGGGTAGTTTTCGCTGGCGGCCAGTCTGCTGCTATCGAGCTGGGCCAGATCCAGCAGTTCGTTTGCATCAGCCTGACAGGCGAGAAAGCTGGCTTCGCTCAACAGCGGCGAACGGAGCAGTGCGTCTTTGCCAATGGCGCTCTCCGGGAAGCGATGCCAGATCCCCAGCTGCGGCTGCGGCAGTATCGCCCGCAGCGTATCGCGCTGCTGCTGCCAGGCGTGCTGGCGCGCCTCTTCGCTGGCCTGGGGTGACCAGTGCCAGACAAATCGCCAGCTGGCGAGCGTCGCCGGGGGGAAATGATTGGCCGCGAGGCGTAAAAAACGCTGTAGCAGATCGCAGCGGGTGGTCAGCCCGGTATGCAAAATCAACCCCCAGCCCATATTGGCCAGCCAGCTGAAAATTTGCTGCAGCTGGTACCAGCAGGCATAGCCTGCCATCTGCGGGTCATCCCAACCGGTGGCGAACAGTCTGCTGCTGAGAAACGGGTCATTAATATCAATCGCATAGACTGGCAGGGTATCGTGCAGCCGCTCCAGCTCGCGGCGGACATCTTCACGTAATAAATCATCCAGCTCGCGTACGGTGACCACGATTCGGGTATGGCGTAATGGCGCGGCCCGGCCCGGCAGCTGACGCAGATCAATCTGGCGGGTCTGCTGCGGATTCAGCCGCGGCGGAGGATTATCCCAGCCGTTTTTCTCCGGCTCACTCAGCCGGGCATAGAGGCGCTCCACGGCGACCGGCTGCCAGATATCGGCCTGACCGATGCGTGAGCGGGTGGATTCCGGGTGGCTCTGCGGATGCTGCTGGCGAAACTGACGCGGCGTCAGTTCATGCAGTCGTTTAAACAGGTCGCTCATGATGCGGGTGCTGGCGAACCCTTGCTCCTGGGCAATCTGCTGCACCGACTTGCGGGTGGTGAGGAGCTGTTCGGCCGCCTTGTTGAGACGCAGTGCGGTAATGTACTGCACAAAGCTTACGCCGACCTCCTTGCGAAACAGCCTTGATAGCCAGGCTTCGGAGACAAATTCCGCTGCGGCGACATCGTGTAGCGAAAGCCGCTGCTGATAGTTGGCCTCGATCCGCGCCACCACCCGGGCAATGCGGCGGCTCCACTTCTCCGCCCCGCGCTGTGTCCTGGCGATGACGGGCCGGGTATAGCGAGTGGCCAGCAGCAGGGCAATTTCACTGAGCCAGCGATTGGCTTCCAGGCGGTAGCGGGACTGGTGATTTACCAGTTCAATGACCAACAGCTGGCGCATCAGATGGCGCAGGTTATCATCGGCATCGCGGGTTGCGTCCGCGACCTGGTAGTCGACGGCGAAAAAATCACCGTCAAGACGCGTCAGCCAGCCGTAAGGCAGGGTCAGCAGCATCACCGCATTGGCGGCGGATGCGGTCAGGCTCCAGCGCTGATGACGGTTCACTATCGCCAGGTCGTCAGTATCCAACTGCTGGCGGAGTTCGCCGTCATGCAGCCCGACGCGGCCTTCCAGCACCCACAGCAACGTTAAGGCATCGCTATCCTGTTGACTGTACTGACGAACATCGCGAACCACGACGCTAAAATCGCCTGAATGGTGTTCCACCGTAACGCCCCCGCAAAGACAAAAAATAACAGGTTATTTTTTGTCATAACCGATTTGTATGAAAAGTACTCATGAATAATCCGTCAATATAAAACAAAAAACAGCGCATCGTGGGCTTTTTAACCGCATAAACTCGGAAGTGTCGCGCAAACCCAATGAAGGAATAACAAAAATGACACATCCACTTATTGAGGCATTACAGGTTAATGAAGCGCAGTTTATCGCCCTGCGTCGCCGTTTCCATCAGCAGCCGGAGATCGGCTTCGAAGAACATCAAACCAGCGATGAAGTCGCACGCCTGCTGGCCTCATGGGGCTATGAGGTGCATCGTGGTCTGGCGGGAACCGGCGTGGTCGGGACGTTAACCGTCGGCAGCGGCCAGCGTCGCCTTGGTCTGCGCGCCGACATGGACGCGCTGCCGATGCAGGAGGCGAGCGGTAAAGCCTGGGCCAGTCAGGTCGATGGCCGTTTTCACGGCTGCGGCCATGACGGGCACACCACCACGCTTCTCTACGCCGCCGAGTATCTGGCGCGCACCCGGCAGTTTAATGGCACGCTACAGCTGATTTTTCAGCCCGCCGAAGAGCTGCTGTACGGTGGGCGGGTCATGGTGGAAGACGGCCTGTTCGACAAATTCCCCTGCGACCGGATCTTTGGTCTGCACAATATGCCGGGGCAGGCGGTGGGTAAAATTGGTCTGCGCGACGGCGCGATGATGGCCTCCTCCGATACCCTGCATATTGAGGTCAAGGGGGTGGGCGGGCACGGGGCGGTACCGGAGCATACCGTTGACGCCACGCTGGTTGCCTGTCACATCACGCTGGCGCTGCAATCCATCGTTTCGCGTAATATCACGCCATTTGAACCGGCGGTGGTGACCGTCGGCAGTATTCAGGCGGGGCATGCGCCAAACATTATCAACGATAAGGTACTGATGAAGCTGACGGTCCGTACTCTGAACGAGCAGGTACGTGAAACGGTCCTGCAGCGCATCCATGATATTGCCGTTGCCCAGGCGGAAAGCTTTAACGCCACGGCCACCTTAACCCATGTCAACGGCAGCCCGGTGCTGAAAAACGATCCCGCCGCGAATCAGATGGTGCGCGAGGTGGCGACATCGCTGTTTGGCGCAGCGCAGGTCGGGGAGGTGAAACCGTTTATGGGCAGCGAAGATTTTGCCTTTATGCTCGAACATAATCCGAACGGGTGTTATTTCACTATCGGCGCCGGAGACGAAGCCGATCGCTGCATGGTGCATAATCCCGGATATGATTTTAACGACGAGATCCTGCTCAAGGGCGCGGCGCTGTGGTGCGGCCTGACGGAACATTATCTGCGCTAACGACCCGCGACCGGGAGGACCCTATTATGAGCTCCGTATCTCTGACCGACACCCCGTTTGTCGGCACCGATCGTTTGCTGGCGGGCATCGTGCTGAGCGTGCTGACCTTCTGGCTGTTTGCCCAGTCGGTCATCAACGTCGTGCCGGCAATGAAAAGCAGTCTGGATATTTCCCTTGAGACGCTGACGCTCGCCGTCAGCCTCAGCGCACTTTTCAGCGGTTGTTTTGTTGTCGCCAGCGGCGGGCTGGCGGATAAATTTGGCCGGATGCGCATGACCCATATCGGCTTAGGATTGAGTATTGCCGGTAGTGCGCTGCTGATCGTGGCCCAGGGACCATGGCTGTTTCTCGCCGGGCGGGTTTTACAGGGGCTGTCGGCGGCCTGCATCATGCCCGCGACCCTGGCATTGATCAAAACCTGGTATGAAGGCAAGGCCCGCCAGCGCGCAGTAAGCTTCTGGGTTATCGGTTCATGGGGCGGTAGCGGGCTGTGTTCATTCGTCGGCGGCGCCATCGCTACCGGTCTCGGCTGGCGCTGGATCTTCGTCTTTTCCATTGCCGTCGCGCTGGTGGCGCTGATGCTGCTGCGCGGCACGCCGGAAAGCCGTAGCGCCGGCGCGCAGCAGCAAAAGCTGGATATCAGCGGTCTGTTGAGCCTGATCGCCTCGCTGGTACTGTTGAATCTGTTTATCAGCAAAGGGCACGGCTGGGGCTGGAGCAGCGGCCTGTCGCTGACGATGTTTGCCGGTTCGCTGCTGGCGGCAGGGTTTTTCATCCGCAGCGGCCTGCGCAAAGGGGATGCCGCGCTGATTGATTTTGCGCTGTTTCGCAACCGGGCCTACAGCGCCGCCGTACTGTCAAACTTTCTGCTTAACGGCGCGATTGGCACGATGATGATCACCAGTATCTGGCTGCAAAAAGGGCACAATATGACCCCGCTGGAGACCGGCGGCATGACCCTGGGCTATCTGGTGACCGTTCTGGCGATGATCCGCGTGGGGGAAAAGCTGCTGCAGCGCTACGGCGCCAGGCTGCCTATGATGACCGGGCCGCTGTTAACCGCGGTGGCGATTGTGCTTATCTCCTGCACCTTTCTCGATAAGTCGCTCTATATCGTCACCGTCTTTCTCAGCAACGTGCTGTTTGGCCTCGGGCTGGGGTGCTATGCGACACCGTCTACCGATACGGCGGTAGTGAACGCGCCGGAAAACAAAGTGGGCGTCGCCTCGGGGATTTACAAAATGGGCAGCTCGCTCGGCGGGGCGATGGGCATTGCGGTGACAGCGTCACTTTTTGCGCTGTTTTTACCGCTCGGTATGGCCAGCGCCGCGCAGTATGCGCTGTGGTTTAACGCGGCGATGTGCCTGGGAGCTACGGTGGTCAGCGCCCTGATGCTGCCGCATAGCTCTCACAGCTGATGTTTTTTGAGCAGTGCCCGCAGCTGGTGGTAGGTTAACCCGAGCAGCGCCGCCGCCTGTTTCTGATTGTACTTCGCCTGCTGCAGACTCGTCTGCAGCAGGTTTTTTTCTTGTTCCTGCTGAAAGGCCCGCAGATCCACAGGCAGCGTTGGTCCGGTGGGATGCGCGGCAACGTCTGCGGCGGGCGACTGAAGCGGCTGATGTTGATGGAAAGGATTAATGATGATGTTATCCAGTTCGCTGTCGCTGGTCCCGTGGCGATACACCGAGCGCTCCACCACGTTTTTCAGCTCGCGAATATTCCCCGGCCAGCGGTAGCCGAGCAGCGTTTCGCGGGCGCGGTCGCTGAAGCCGGGAAACAGCGGCAGCCCCAGTTCGCGACACATCTGGATAGCGAACTGATTCGCCAGCAGCATAATGTCGCTCTGTCTGTCGCGTAGCGGCGGCAACTGCACCACATCGAAGGCGAGGCGGTCGAGGAGGTCGGCGCGGAAATGGCCGTCCTCAACCCTCTGCGGCAGATCGGCGTTGGTCGCGCAAACCAGACGCACGTTAACCTGCAGCGGCTGACTGCCGCCCACGCGCTCCAGTTCGCCATATTCAATCACCCGCAGCAGCTTTTCCTGGACCAGCATCGGCGCTGTCGCCAGTTCATCCAGAAACAGGGTTCCACCGTCGGCGCGCTCAAAGCGCCCCGGATGACGCTTGCTGGCGCCGGTAAAGGCGCCGGCTTCATGGCCAAACAGTTCGCTATCCAGCAGATTTTCATTCAGCGCCGCGCAGTTGAGGGAGATGAACGGTCCCTGCCAGCGCGAAGAGAGAAAGTGCAGGCGGTTGGCGATAAGCTCTTTACCAGTACCGCGTTCACCAATAACCAGCACCGGTTTGTCCAGTGGCGCCAGCCGCGACACTTGTTCCAGCACCTCGAGAAAGCTGTTCGCTTCGCCGAGCAGGTTGTCCTTGTATTCCGCCATGATGAAATTCGCCATTTATTCGTGTGATTCACCAGGCTACTGTAGCAACCCGTTGTGCAGATAACAACCACCCCTTTTAAAATCAATAAGATAAAAAGTTGGCACAGGATTTGTATTAATCAGCGTAAGTATCATCGCAGGCCACGGCCTGAAATCAGAACTATGAGGATCAACGTTATGGGTATTTTTTCTCGTTTTGCCGACATCGTGAACGCCAACATCAACTCCCTGCTGGAGAAAGCGGAAGATCCGCAGAAGCTGGTGCGTCTGATGATCCAGGAGATGGAGGATACGCTGGTCGAAGTCCGTTCAACTTCGGCGCGTGCGCTGGCGGAAAAGAAACAGCTGAGCCGCCGAATTGAACAAGCGCTTGCCCAGCAGGCCGAGTGGCAGGAAAAAGCTGAACTGGCGCTGCGTAAAGATAAAGAAGATCTGGCGCGTGCCGCGCTTATCGAAAAACAAAAGCTGACCGACCTTATCGGCAGTCTGGAAAATGAAGCGCAGATGGTTGACGAAACGCTGACGCGGATGAAAAAAGAGATTGGTGAGCTGGAGAATAAACTGAGCGAAACCCGCGCTCGCCAGCAGGCGCTGACACTGCGTCATCAGGCGGCCAGCTCTTCCCGCGATGTACGTCGTCAGCTGGATAGCGGTAAAATTGATGAAGCGATGGCGCGTTTTGAATCCTTTGAACGCCGCATCGATCATATGGAAGCCGAAGCGGAAAGCCATGGCTTTGGTAAACAGAAAACGCTGGATCAGCAGTTTGCCGACCTGAAAGCGGATGATGAAATCAGCGCCCAGCTGGCGGCGTTGAAAAGCAAAATGAACCAAAACAACTAATGGCAGAGGCCAGCGCCTTCAGAACTGGCGGGCCGGATAGGGCGGGCGCAGCTAAAGCCGGTCGTGAGCCGATGCCCCGACGTTCTGAAGGATAATGCGTTGCGGCGCTGCTATGCGCCGCCGTTCACTCACCGTAAGGAGTACACATGAGTACGCTTTTTATTGCCATACCTCTGACGCTGTTTGTGCTGTTCGTTTTACCGGTCTGGCTTTGGCTGCACTACAACAACCGCACCGCGAGCGGCAGCTTATCGCAGAATGAACAGCAGCGTTTGCTGCAGCTGACCGACGATGCAAAGCGCATGCGCGAACGTATTCAGACGCTGGAAGACATTCTTGATGCCGAACATCCGAACTGGAGAGACAAATAATGGGCGGACTGGATCTGAATAAAAAACTGTGGCGCGTGCCGCAGCACGGCATGGTAAAAGGCGTCTGCGCCGGTATCGCGCAGTATCTGGATGTGCCGGTCAAGCTGGTACGACTGATTACCGTACTGGCGATGATCTTTGGCCTGTTTTTCTTTGTGGTGGTGGCGTACATCATCCTGACGTTCGCTCTTGACCCGATGCCGGAAAGTGAATTGTACGGCGAGAAAATGCCGACCAGCGGTGAGCTGCTGGCCGCGGCGGATCAAGAACTGGCGGCCAGCGAACGCCGCCTGCGCGAAATGGAACGCTATGTCACGTCGGATACCTTTACGTTACGCAGCCGTTTTCGCCAGCTCTAACTGAAATCTGAGGTCACGCATGAACATAAAATGGCAGCAGGCAGGGCAAAAAGTGAAACCCGGCCTGAAAATCGCGGGTAAGCTGGTTCTGCTGACCGCGTTACGTTATGGCCCGGCGGGCGTTGCCGGCTGGGCGGTGAAATCGGTGGCGCGTCGGCCGTTAAAAATGTTGCTGGCGGTGGCGCTGGAGCCGTTGCTCAGCCGTCTGGCCAACCGTTTTGCCCGCGGGATGAAATGATTTATCGAGGCGATGCGCCAGGCGTATCGTTGCGACGTCCACGGGGTGGACGGGTGAGGTCGCGCAGGCACTCCTGCGCGCGCCTGGCGCGCAGCGACTGAGGTGAATGCCATCAGCCGTCAATCTCCCGCAGCACTGGCGGGAATCTTTCTACTTATCCTCACCTAATAGCTTATAATCAAAGCACTTTCCTTCAGAGCATAACAGGATGGCAATGAAGCGATTCAAAACTGAATTCAATGCGCTGGTGAACCGTGGCGTTGACCGCCATTTGCGTCTGGCGGTCACCGGCCTGAGCCGCAGCGGTAAAACCGCCTTTATCACCGCGCTGGTCAATCAACTGCTGAATATTCACTCCGGGGCACGCCTGCCGCTGCTTAGCGCGGTGAGAGAAGAGCGCCTGCTTGGCGTCAAACGGGTTCCGCAGCGTGATTTCGGCATTCCGCGTTTTACCTATGACGAAGGGCTGGCGCAGCTGTACGGTTCGCCGCCGGTCTGGCCGACGCCGACCCGCGGGGTAAGCGAAATTCGCCTGGCGCTACGCTACCGCTCCAGCGAATCGCTGCTCCGCCATTTTAAAGAGACCTCCACGCTGTACCTGGAGATCGTCGATTATCCGGGCGAGTGGCTGCTTGATTTACCGATGCTGGCGCAGGATTACCTCAGCTGGTCGCGGCAGATGACCGGCCTGCTGCAAGGGCAGCGTGAGGCGTGGTCCGCTCGCTGGCGTCAGCTCTGCGACGGGCTGGATCCGCTGGCGCCGGCGGATGAAAACCGTCTGGCGGAGATTGCCGCCGCGTGGACGGAGTATCTGCATGCCTGCAAACGAGAAGGACTGCACTTTATTCAGCCGGGGCGCTTTGTGCTGCCGGGAGATATGGCCGGGGCGCCGGCCCTGCAGTTTTTCCCCTGGCCGGATGTCGACGCCATCGGCGAAGCGAAGCTGGCCCAGGCGGATAAACACAGCAACGCCGGAATGCTGCGCGAACGCTTTAAATATTACTGCGAAAAAGTGGTGAAGGGCTTTTACAAAGACCACTTCCTGCGCTTTGACCGCCAGATCGTGCTGGTGGATTGCCTGCAGCCGCTGAACAGCGGCCCGCAGGCTTTCAACGATATGCGCCTGGCGCTGACTCAGCTGATGCAGAGCTTCCATTATGGCCAGCGAACCCTGTTCCGCCGTCTGTTTTCCCCGGTGATCGACAAGCTGCTGTTTGCCGCCACCAAAGCCGATCACGTCACCGTCGATCAGCACGGCAATATGGTTTCTCTGCTGCAGCAGCTGATTCAGGACGCCTGGCAGAACGCCGCGTTCGAAGGCATCAGTATGGATTGTCTGGGGCTGGCATCGATCCAGGCGACGCAGAGCGGGTTGATTGAGGTTAACGGCGAGAAGATTCCCGCGCTGCGCGGAAATCGCCTGAGCGACGGTCAGCCGCTGACCGTCTACCCCGGAGAGGTTCCGGCGCGGCTGCCGGGTCAGGCGTTCTGGCAACAGCAGGGGTTTCAGTTTGAGAATTTCCGTCCGCAGGTGATGGACGTCGATAAGCCGCTGCCGCATATTCGCCTGGATGCCGCGCTTGAATTTTTGATCGGAGATAAATTGCGATGAGCGAACCCTTAAAACCGCGTATCGATTTCGACGGTCCGCTGGAAGCGGAGAAAATGGAAGCGCTGAAATCGGCCCGCGCCTTTGACGGCGCAGAGGCGGCGAAATTTGCCCCGGCGCGAGTCGACGCGCTGGAGGAAGACGAGGGGGCGGCAGAAGCGGTAGTCGAATCGGTTCTGCGGCCGAAACGGAGTTTATGGCGACGCATGGTCAGCGCCGGTCTGGCTATTTTTGGCGTCAGCGTCGTGGCGCAGGGCGTACAGTGGACAATGACCGCCTGGCAAACCCAGGACTGGATTGCGCTGGGCGGCTGTGCGGCGGGAGCGCTGATTGTCGGCGCCGGTGTCGGGTCGGTCGCCACCGAATGGCGGCGGCTGTGGCGTCTGCGCCAGCGGGCCCACGAGCGCGATGAGGCGCGGGATTTGATGCACAGTCACGCGGTCGGAAAAGGGCGTGCGTTTTGCGAGAAACTGGCGCAGCAGGCCGGGCTGGATCAGGCGCATCCCGCGCTGCAGCGCTGGTATGCGGCGATTCATGAAACGCAAAACGACCGGGAAGTGGTCAGCCTGTATGCGCAGCTGGTGCAGCCAGTGCTGGATGCCCAGGCGCGGCGGGAAATCAGCCGTTCGGCGGCGGAGTCCACGCTGATGATTGCCGTCAGCCCGCTGGCGCTGGTGGATATGGCCTTTATCGCCTGGCGTAATTTACGCCTGATCAACCGCATCGCCACGCTGTATGGCATTGAGCTGGGTTATTACAGCCGCCTGCGTCTGTTCCGCCTGGTGCTGCTGAATATTGCCTTTGCCGGCGCCAGCGAACTGGTGCGGGAAGTGGGCATGGACTGGATGTCGCAGGACCTGGCGGCCAGACTTTCGGCACGTGCGGCGCAGGGGATTGGCGCCGGACTGCTCACGGCGCGTCTGGGGATTAAGGCAATGGAGCTGTGCCGCCCGCTACCGTGGATCGCTGACGATAAACCGCGGCTGGGCGATTTCCGTCGTGAACTGATTGGTCAGCTGAAAGAGACGCTGCAAAAAAGTAAAAGCGGCCCGCAGCCCTGATCGCCTTCTGATAACCGCCGGGCGACCGGCGGTTTTAACGTCGCTCCCCCGACTGCCGGGGCTTTGAACGGATATCTTTACGCCATAACGGCCGTTTTTCCGCCATGCTGTCAATAATTGTTGACAGCTATCTTCACGCCAGCAAATAACTGTCCTATTATTCATCCGTCATTGGCCTTTTTAGGGTGAATACTCCCATGCGTCTTGAAGTCTTTTGTGAAGACCGTCTTGGTCTGACTCGTGAATTGCTTGATTTGCTGGTGCTCCGCGGTATCGATCTGCGCGGCATCGACATTGATCCCATTGGCCGAATTTATCTTAATTTTGCCGAGCTGGAGTTCGCCAGCTTCAGCAGCCTGATGGCGGAAATCCGTCGGATCGCCGGCGTGACCGACGTGCGTACCGTGCCGTGGATGCCGTCGGAACGTGAACACCTGGCGCTTAGCGCGCTGCTGGTGGCGATGCCGGAACCGGTGCTGTCGCTGGACACCAAAGGTAAGGTTGAACTGGCGAACCCCGCCAGCTGCCAGCTGTTTGCGCAGAGCCAGGAGCGGCTGCGCAATCATCCGGTCGCTCAGTTAATTACCGATTTTAACGTCCAGCGCTGGCTGGAGAGCAGCCCGCAGGAGTCGCATAGCGAGCATGTGGTGGTTAACGGTCAGAATTTCGTGCTGGAAATCACCCCGGTCTACCTTGAAGGCGAACACGGCGAACGGGTCCTGACCGGCGCGGTGGCGATGCTGCGTTCCACCGTCCGTATGGGGCGTCAGCTGCAAACTATGACGACGCAGGACACCAGTGCCTTCAGTCAAATCCTCGCCGTCGGCCCGAAAATGCGCCATGTCGTCGAGCAGGCCCGTAAGCTGGCGATGCTCAGCGCGCCGCTGCTGATCGTCGGCGATACCGGAACCGGCAAAGATTTATTCGCCCACGCCTGCCATCTGGCCAGTCCGCGGGCGAACAAACCCTATCTGGCGCTGAACTGTGGCTCCATCCCGGAAGATGCGGTGGAAAGCGAGCTGTTTGGCGACGCCATTCAGGGTAAAAAAGGCTTCTTTGAGCAGGCGAACGGCGGTTCGGTCCTGCTGGATGAAATCGGCGAAATGTCGCCGCGGATGCAGACCAAGCTACTGCGTTTTCTCAATGACGGCACCTTCCGGCGCGTCGGGGAGGATCATGAAGTTCACGTCGACGTGCGGGTCATCTGCGCGACGCAGAAAAATCTGCTGGAGCTGGTGCAGAAGGGATTATTCCGCGAGGATCTCTACTACCGCCTCAACGTGCTCACCCTCTACCTGCCGCCGCTGCGCGACTGTCCGCAGGATATCATTCCGCTGACGGAGCTGTTTGTTTCACGGTTTGCCGACGAGCAGGGGATCCCGCGACCGAAGCTTTCCGCCGACCTCAGCACGGTGTTGACCCGCTATAGCTGGCCCGGCAACGTTCGCCAGCTGAAGAATGCGGTTTATCGCGCGCTGACCCAGCTCGAAGGCTATGAGATGCGCCCGCAGGATATTTTGTTGCCGGATCACGATGTGGCTTCGCTACCGGTTGGCGAAGAGGCGATGGAAGGGTCGCTGGATGATATAACGCGTCGCTTTGAACGCTCGGTACTTACCCAGCTTTATCGCAGCTTCCCGAGCACGCGTAAGCTGGCGAAGCGCCTCGGCGTATCGCATACCGCGATCGCCAACAAGCTGCGTGAATACGGTCTGAGCCAGAAGAAAGGCGAAGAGTAGGCGCAATCACCGGCGGCTCAGGCGGCCGGTGACAACCGGGTGCCATAGAGGCTTCTGCCTGTCGCCGGCTTCTGTATATACTCAGTTTTCTTCATCTTTTTCCAGGAATACGGATGTCAACTTCACCGGGTCATCTGCTTCAGTGGATGAAACTGCTGGGACTCTCTGCCGGACTCTCTGGGGTCCTGTTTGGTCTGCACCTGCCTGCGGCATTGCTGCTGGGGCCGATGATCGCCGGGATAACGTTGAGTCTGCGCGGGGCGAACATTCGCGTTCCGCGCCCGTTTTTTATTGCCGCTCAGGCCATTATCGGCTGCATGATCGCCCGCACGCTGACCCCCTCTATTTTTAGTGTCCTGATCGGGCACTGGCCGCTGGTGCTGCTTATCCTCTTCTCCACGCTTGCCGTCAGCGCGCTGACGGGATGGCTGCTGGTGCGTTATAGCGCGCTACCGGGCGCGACCGGCGCGTGGGGCAGTTCGCCTGGCGGAGCGTCGGCCATGGTGGTGATGGCGCAGGAGTACGGCGCCGACGTGCGGCTGGTGGCTCTGATGCAGTATCTGCGGGTACTGTTTGTCGCGGGTGCGGCGGCGCTGGTGGTACGTTTTGCCCTGGGCGGCGATGCGCAGGCGCTGACCCAGCAGATCGTCTGGTTTCCGCCATTGACGTGGCAGCTGCCGTGGACGCTGCTGCTGACGATGGTTGCGGGATGGCTGGGGCTGAGGATGCGTTTCCCGTCCGGCGCGATGTTATTCCCGATGCTGGCGGGCGCGGTGGTGCAGGGGGAGGGCTGGTGGATGCTGGAACTGCCTGAATGGCTGCTGGCGCTGGCGTATGCTGCCATTGGCTGGAGCGTTGGGCTAAAGTTTAATAAAGAGATCTTCCTGCTGGCCCTGAAGACGCTGCCGCAGATTATCGCCTCCATTATCGGCCTGATTGTGGTTTGTGCGCTGTTGGCGCTGGGCGTGACCCAGGTGCTGCCGCTCGATTTTATGACCGCTTATCTGGCGACAAGCCCCGGCGGGCTGGATACGGTGGCGATTATTGCCGCAGGTACGCGGGCGGATATGTCGTTTATCATGGCGATGCAGACGCTGCGTCTGTTTACCATTTTGCTGACCGGCCCGATGATGGCGCGTTTTATTTCACGTTATGCGCCGCAGAAATAAATAAGCCTCCGCATAGCGGAGGCTTAACGTAGCCGGAAGGCTGGCGGTGACGCCATTTTCCGGGATAGCTTATGGTCTTAGCCTTTCAGCGAAGCCAGGGCCGCATCGTAGTCCGGCTCTTCGGTGATTTCGTTCACCAGCTGGCTGTAAACAACCTGGTCATTTTCATCAACAACGACCACCGCACGCGCGGCCAGACCGGCCAGCGGGCCGGCTGCAATGGCGACACCGTAATCGGCCAGGAACTGCGGTGCGCGCAGCGTGGACAGCGTGACGACATTGTTCAGACCTTCCGCGCCGCAGAAGCGAGACTGAGCGAACGGCAGGTCGGCAGAGATGCACAGTACAACGGTGTTATCCAGCTCGGAGGCCAGTTGGTTAAATTTACGAACCGATGCCGCGCAAACGCCGGTATCGATGCTCGGGAAAATATTCAGTACTTTACGTTTGCCGGCGAACTGGCTCAGCGCGACGTCAGAGAGATCTTTGGCGACCAGCGTAAACGGCTGCGCGGTAGCGCCAGCCTGCGGAATGGTGCCCTGAACAGAAACGGGGTTGCCCTGGAAATGCACGGTTTGTGACATGTTTATCTTCCTGTTTACATATAGTTAACGTCACGGATAGTGTATGACATCCGTTATCGGCACGGCAAATCCTATTTAATGTTTCCCCTGGAGGAACCTGGGAATGCGAAACCTGCGAGTGTACGAAGAAGCCTGGCCGTTACATACGCCTTTTGTGATTGCCCGCGGCAGTCGCAGCGAGGCGAAGGTGGTGGTGGTGGAAATTGAAGAGGACGGCGTAAAAGGCGTTGGAGAGTGCACGCCGTACCCGCGCTATGGGGAGAGCATTGCGTCAGTCATGGCGCAGATCCTCACCATTGGCGAGCAGCTGGAAAGCGGCATAACCCGCGAACAGCTCCAGCATCTGCTGCCGGCAGGGGCAGCGCGCAACGCCGTAGATTGCGCACTGTGGGATCTGCAGGCCCGTCGCGTCGGGAAGACGATTCCGCAACTGCTGGGGATCGGACTCCCCAATCGGGTGGTGACGGCGCAGACGGTGGTGATCGGTACCCCTGAACAGATGGCGGCCAGCGCCGCCGCGCTGTGGGAGAAGGGGGCCAGGCTACTGAAGGTGAAACTGGATAATCATCTGATCAGCGAACGGCTGATTGCCATTCGCAACGTGGTGCCAGAGGCGACGCTGATAGTGGATGCCAATGAATCCTGGTCCGGCGATGGCCTGGCGGCGCGCTGTCAGCTGCTGGCGGATATCGGCGTGGCCATGCTCGAACAGCCGCTTCCGGCGGACGCCGATGACGCGCTGGAAAACTTTATTCACCCGCTGCCTGTCTGTGCCGACGAGAGCTGCCACACCCGTGATAGCCTGCCGCAGCTGCGCGGGCGCTATGAGATGGTGAATATTAAGCTGGATAAAACCGGCGGCTTGACCGAAGCGCTGTTTCTGGCGCAGGAGGCCGGGGAGCTGGGGTTTGAACGTATGCTGGGCTGCATGCTTTGCACGTCGCGGGCCATTTCCGCGGCGCTCCCGCTCGCGCCGCTGGCGCGTTTCGCCGATCTGGATGGCCCGACCTGGCTGGCGGTGGATGTTGAGCCGGCGCTGCATTTCAGCACCGGAGTGCTTCATCTCTGAGCGTGCCAGCGCAGCAGATCCATCATCGCCGACAGATGCTTTTCCGTCGCTTCGTCGGCCGAGACGGGCGGAAACTCGGCGGTGATGCAGGGCAGGCCGATATCGGCGCACCAGCTGCCAAAAGAGCCGGGGGTTTCGTAACCGACGCTGCCGACCAGCGGCAGGGCAAAAGCCTCGGCCAGCCACTGTCCCAGCTCGCTGTGGCCGGGATCTTCAATGCAGGCCAGCGGATCGTGGAAGGAGACAACCCATGCCGGGTGGATCTGATGGATCAGCTGGCACAGTGCCTGCGTTTCCGGTTCTGAACCGGGCTTTTCGCCGGTCAGCAGTACCACGTCGCGCTGTTCTGCCGCGCTATTCCAGCGATACACCGTTTCCCCTTCTTTCCAGTTTGCTGCGGGGAAGTTGCGGTTCAGATCGACGCCGCGGGCGTTGGCCCGTAGCCCCAGTTGACAGCCATCGGGATTCACCGCCAGCACGACGTGATGGCGGCGTAATTCCGGCTTCAGGGTACGCAGCGCACAGGAGAGCGTCACGATCGATGAGTTTTCATCGCCGTGGGTACCGGCAAGAATCAGGCCGCTGCGGCTGTCCGCCAGCGGGGCGGGAAACCAGAGCAGCGGCGCGCCAAGATGTGACTGACCATAGCGCTGCGTACCGGGCGGAAAGGCGCCGCGTAGGGGGCGAGGACGGGAAACGGGCATAGGGCATCCTGTTAGCAGGTTATTTTCTGCAGTGTTGTGTAAAAGCCTCCCGGAATCAAATAGTTTCCTGAGGCGGCTAAATCAGTAGACAGGTCAATTTTCTATCACAAGCCGTTTGCAATTTCAGGTGATGAAACAAATAATTATCGCTCTGCCAGCTCTGGTTTTTTTATTTTAAAGGGGATCTCATGAAGTATCCTGTCACATTGACATGCGGCGCGCTGTGGTTAGCCAGCGTTTCTTCTCTTGCCTGGGCGGCGGATGTCCCCCAGGGAACCGTATTAGCCGAAAAGCAGATGCTGGTACGGCATATTAAAGATGAACCCGCATCCTTAGATCCCGCCAAAGCCGTTGGTCTGCCGGAAATTCAGGTGATTCGCGATCTTTTTGAAGGTTTAGTCAACCAGGATGCGAAAGGCAATATTATCCCTGGCGTGGCGACCCGCTGGCAGAGTAATGATAACCGCGTCTGGACGTTTACGCTGCGCGATAACGCGCGCTGGTCCGATGGCTCACCGGTGACGGCAGAGGATTTTGTTTATAGCTGGCAGCGTCTGGTCGACCCGAAAACCACCTCGCCTTTCGCCTGGTTCGCCGCGCTGGCGGGGATCAGCAACGCGCAAAATATTATCGACGGTAAAGCTGCGCCGCAGACGCTGGGCGTCACCGCCGTTGATGCGCGTACCCTGCGCGTGCAGCTGGATAAACCGCTGCCGTGGTTCAGTAACCTGACGGCCAGCTTCGCGTTTTATCCGGTACAGAAAGCCAACGTGGAGAGCGGTGCCAACTGGACGCGTCCGGGCAATCTTATCGGCAACGGCGCTTACGTTTTAAAAGATCGCGTGGTTAACGAAAAACTGGTGGTCGTCCCAAACAGTCACTATTGGGATAATGCGAAAACGGTCATTCAGCAGGTGACGTTTGTCCCGATCAATCAGGAATCCTCGGCAACGAAACGCTATCTGGCCGGCGATATTGATATCACCGAGTCTTTCCCGAAGAATCTGTATCAGAAATTGCTGAAGGATATTCCGGGTCAGGTGTATACGCCGCCGCAGCTGGGAACCTATTACTACGCCTTTAATACCCAGAAAGGTCCTACCGCCGATGAGCGCGTGCGTCTGGCGCTGAGCATGACTATCGACCGTCGTCTGATGGCGGAGAAGGTACTGGGAACCGGCGAAAAACCGGCCTGGCACTTTACGCCGGACGTGACCGCCGGGTTTACACCGCAGCCGTCGCAGATGGAAAGCATGAGCCAGGCCGAGCTGAATGCTCAGGCCAAAGCGTTATTGCAGGCGGCAGGCTACGGTCCCGGTCGTCCGCTGCAGCTGACGCTGCTGTATAACACTTCGGAAAACCACCAGAAAATCGCGATTGCGGTTGCTTCGATGTGGAAGAAGAATCTCGGCGTGGATGTGAAGCTGCAGAATCAAGAGTGGAAAACTTATATCGATAGCCGCAATACCGGCAATTTTGATGTGATTCGCGCTTCATGGGTAGGGGATTATAATGAGCCTTCCACTTTCCTGTCGCTGCTGACCTCGACCCACAGCGGGAATATCTCCCGTTTTAACGACCCGGCTTATGACAAGATTCTGAGCCAGGCGGCGCTGGAAACCTCGGAGAAAGCGCGCAATGATGATTACAATGCGGCGGAAAAAATCATCATGAGTAAAGCGCCTATCGCCCCGATTTACCAGTATACCAACGGGCGGTTGATTAAGCCGTGGCTGAAAGGGTATCCGATTAATAACCCGGAAGATGTTGCCTATAGCCGTACGATGTATATCGAAAAGCACCCGTAATTGTTACCTCAGCACCGTTTAACAGGGCGCGGTTATCCGCGCCCTGTTTTTGATGGACTGACGGCACGTGCTGACGTTGTGTCAGAGGGGGGAGACATCTCCCTTTTGCGCAGGCCCATGCTGATCTTGTCGCAGCAACAGTATAAATATCAACATATAGGGGGCTCATTACCGCTATGTTAGCGTCGCGCAGGGGACAGGAGCGGAAGACTATGACTTTTTTAGAGTGTAACCGATATATATTATTAATATGATGTAAAAGCCAGATGCGTCTCTGATTCATCGTTTATTAGCACGGACGCAGGCCATATTATGACTCACTTCTTTTTCTGGCAAACAGATTGGCAAATTTTTGCAGTTCCTGCTTGTTGGCGAGGTTAAATTTATTCATTACATTTCTTTTGTGTGAAAATACTGTTTTATAGTTCATGCTTAATTTTTTGGCAATATCGGAAGTATTTAATCCGATACTGGTGGCATAGAGAATTTTTAGTTGTATCGCGGTGACTGATTTACACTGGCAGTCAAGACACCTTCTGAGGCTACATGATGCTGATTCATCTGTGGTTTTTATACTGTTAACATCCAGTGCTTTTGCAATGGTCTTTTTGATATTGATAAGCAAATCTTTTTCGTAAATAAAAACAGAACCTTTAATACAGTTGGGGAGCGGATTTTTTATAATGGGTCCCTTTTGTGGATGAATGATGAAAATTCTCGCGGCATCGCCTCTGTTATTTAGCGTGTCATGACATAAGGAAAACTCGCCCGCGACCATTTCTGTAATGATGATATCGGCGGCGCTGATATTTTTTATATTGTAGGTGAAATCATAAGTGATGTTTTCATTCTCGGCCATGATATCTTCAATTAATTTTATCATAGCAAGTCTGAAATAAATGTTTTTTATATTAAGTAAAATTTTAGTCATTAGTATTCACAGTCAATAGTCAGGGCAGGATATGATAATGTTGTGTTTTTTATAACTTTTCTTTTGTTAATGCATTGCAGCTAAGATATTTCACTAAGATTATCTTTGCAAGAGGTGTGGCAAAAATGAGATACAGGCTTGCTTTGATAAGAAAAATCCTATTAAACAATGAATTAATACGTTGTAATAGTTTGTTTTGGTTTATTTTAAACAAAATGTCTGCCGCTAGTCAGAGAGCAGTGTTGAGGAAAATAATATTTCTGGGGTTGATAAAAAATGGGGAGTGAGCGTTATCTTGATTTTATGATTTGTTTTATGAATCGACGGTCAGGCTTAGTCAATACCGGTAAAGATAATGTGCAAGGGCATTGCTGTGGGTAACAATTGTGTCGGAGTGTGAAATAGCATGGGTGATAAATATGCCTGAACTCACTCTGGTCGATGCGACAGGGGAGAATTGATTGCGCCTGTGCCTGGAATACACCGGGATTCTCTTATGACATCGCGAATGGTGTCGCGAGTACCATGCTCTTTCTCATGACGAAAGGAGATAGAAATGGGCACGTTAATGACATCATATAAGACCGGCGATACGGCGTTGACCACTCTGCGGTAAGGTCAGACCGACCTGACTGGATTTGGCCGGCTCTGTCTTGCTAATGTCTCGGGAAGGGGGCGGAGGGATGACACCGGCGGGTGAACTCAGGTGGCCAGCAGCAGACCACCGTGAGGACAAACAGCATTTTAATTTCGCGGCACGGCCTGTCAGCACCAATCATACCGTCGGTGTTGATAAGGTCGCTAAATAACTATCTTGCTTAACCCACGAGAAATTAAAATCTTATTAATGCAATATTATTAATTGGATTTGCTTATGCGTAATTTTGCTAAAACTCATGACCTGTGCGTTTAAAGCGACGTCAATCTTTGACGCGATATCGCGTTAAACTAGCCATGTCAGACTCTCGATCATTAAGTTAAATTCACTTTAGAAAGTTCACAGATGCGTGCCTCTCCTGTTGTGGCTTTGTTATTAACGCCTTTTTTTGAACGTAAACTGCTGCTTTTTTCTGTCTTTGATATAGGAAACGAGAGAAAAAACAGCAACCAGAAGCAGTACTATAGCTAATACTAAAAAGAATAAGTTTGCCATGTGGTTTAGTCCCCGAGAAGTTCATGGATATTCTTGCTTTTATGAAAGCGAATCTACTCCAGGATTAAGAAAAATCCTAACTAAATATTTTAATGGAATGTGAAAAAAGTTTTTTTAATTCTGTTTGCTCTGTTGGTGCGAGATTTTATGCCAATTGCGCCCCGATGGCGTAGCATTATATGGTCATTGATAATGGATTTTTCGCTCAAAAACATCGGATACACCGTGGTTGGTCTGTGAGGCAGATAAGCAGAAAAAGAGGCCGCTAGCAGGTGATATCTGATTAATAACTCACTGGAAATGGCAATCGTGCGGCGTGGCGGAAGCTTTAGTCAAAAATGCGGCTGCAGGCCTCGTGGGAGACCTGCTGAAGTGGACTGTTTAGCACAATACGCGCGTGGATCGCGCGCGACAGCCCTCCGCGAGCGGGTAATGGCGGGCTGTTGATTGGTAAACGCTCACCGGGGGGCTGTGCCCGAATGAGAAATAAAGACGTATGACGTATGCGGATTCCGACCGGCGTCAATCCACGTTATTGAAGTAGTCCCGCGCAACGGCTTCGACGCGCTTAGAATCAATACCGGTTTTTTCGGTAATCAACTCAATGAACTGCTTGAACTTATCGCTCATGACATTGCCGCCGTCCCAATGGGCGACGTAGAAGCGGCACTGATAGCGATAAAAGTGGAGGGTGGTATCTCCTAACGTGTAATACATAAGAATCTCCAGTTCAGTATCTCGGGTACATCGCCGGTATGATGGGGATAGCGATGGCCCATAACGGTCGGTTGCACAAAGACTATCCTCCTCCCAATCGGCGGAAATTTCCAGAGATGCGACTTACTCTTTGCCAATTTTCTGGTCACTTCGTCTGCCGGTGCTCTTGTTTGTGGTGGGCAGGCAGAGGCCATCTGACGAGTGATATATCTTCGCGCGCTGGCCGGTGACCGTCGCTTTGCTTTATCGTCCGGTTTTTCTCACGGTTGCCCTGTAAACCAGAGCTTTCCCTTAAGCAGAAAGAGTCGTTATTAAATCAGAGGGATACGCGGCCAGTACTCCGTTATCACGCCAGCAGCCCTTGATTTCTCTCATCGATTGATAATACTGTATATGTATACAGTATTTTTAATGGTGGTTATCATGCCGTTTTTCACACCTGCCGACCTACGCCAGATAGTGGCGTTGCCTTTGTTCAGCGATCTTGTGCCATGCGGCTTTCCGAGCCCGGCACAGGATTATGTCGAGCGGCGCATTGACCTGAATGAACTGATGATTCAGCACCCTAGCGCGACCTATTTTGTGAAATCCACCGGCGATTCAATGATCGACGCCGGAATTGGCGAAGGGGATTTGCTGGTGGTGGATAGCTCCCGTAAGGCTGAGCATGGCCATATCGTTATTGCCGCGGTCGATGGCGAATTTACCGTTAAGCGCCTGCAGCTGCATCCCGTGGCGATGCTTAAGCCTGAAAACAGCGCCTATTCCCCGATCGTGATTGGCCGCGAAGATCGGCTGGACATTTTCGGGGTGGTGACCTACATCGTGAAGTCGGTGAGCTGATCATGTTTGCGCTGTGCGATGTGAATTCGTTTTATGCCTCTTGTGAAACCGTTTTTCGCCCGGACCTGAAGGGGCGGCCCGTGGTGGTGTTATCCAATAACGACGGATGCGTTATTGCGCGTTCTGCCGAAGCGCAATCGCTGGTGAAAACCGGCGAACCGTACTTCAAACTGAAGGATCTTTTCAGGCGTCACCGGGTGGTTTGCTTCAGTAGCAACTATGAACTCTACGCGGACATGTCCAATCGGGTGATGACCACGATCGAGGAGATGTCTCCCCGCTGCGAAATATACTCTATTGATGAGATTTTTTGTGACCTTACCGGCGTGCGCCACTGTCGCGATCTGACAGAGTTTGGCCGCGAAATCAGAGCCACGGTTCTGCAACGCACGCATCTGACGGTTGGGGTGGGTATCGCCCAGACCAAAACCCTGGCCAAACTGGCGAACCATGCGGCAAAAAAATGGCAACGGCAGACCGGAGGGGTGGTCGATCTGTCAAATATTGAGCGTCAGAGGAGGCTCATGGCGGCATTATGTGTCGGTGACGTCTGGGGCGTAGGCCGGCGGATTGCGAAAAAACTGGAAGGGCTGGGCATCAAGACCGTCCTGCAGCTGGCAGACACCGATATTCGCTTTATCAGAAAGCATTTCAACGTTGTGCTGGAGAGAACCGTGCGCGAACTACGCGGCGAGCCATGTCTTGAACTGGAAGAGTTCGCCCCGATCAAACAGGAGATTATCTGCTCCCGTTCCTTCAGCCACTACATCATGGAATATGAGGAGATGCGGCAGGCGATTTGCAGCTATGCCGCTCGGGCTGCGGAGAAACTGCGTAGCGAGCATCAATATTGCCGCTTTATCTCCGCGTTTGTTAAAACCTCGCCATTTGCGCGCAACGAGCCGTATTACAGCAACAGCGCATCCTTTAAACTGCTGACGCCGACCCAGGACAGCCGGGATATTATCGGTGCGGCGATACGCTGTCTGGATGCCATCTGGAAAGATGGCCTGCGCTATCAGAAAGGGGGGGTTATGCTGGGTGACTTTTATAGCCAGGGGGTGGCGCAGCTTAACCTGTTCGATGAAAATGCGCCGCGACACAACAGCCAGAAGCTGATGGCGGTGTTGGATCGTCTTAATGCGAAAGAGGGGCGCGAAACGCTTTATTTCGCCGGGCAGGGTATTCAGCCGCAGTGGCGGATGAAACGGGAAATGCTTTCGCCGAGATACACCACGCGATATGCCGATCTGCTCACGGTTAAGTGATAATCCTCAGGGCAGTACCTGTCGCTTGTGCCAAAAGTGAACGCTGAGAAGTCGAATTTTTGCAAGATGATGACCATTCCGGGTTACCGATAAGGTTGCCCCGGAAATGGAGCTAAAGCGGTGAAATGGCTTCTACAACATGCTGAAAGACGTAGGGGTCGGAAAGTAGCTCAAATTCTTCATCATCTGGATAAGTAACCGCGACTTGATAGTTTTCTCCAGCAAAGGCTTTCACCGACGGTAAATCCTGCCAGTAAGTTGCCAGAAAGAAGTGCTCCCGATCGCCCTGGGTTTCCCTGCGCACAAATGCACCTCTGTTCCCCTCGATACTCCTTGAGTGCTCCACGCCCGTCCTCTGAAGATGATTCGCAAAACCTTCTGCGTGTTTAAGCGGAACACAACCGTGCCAGGTCCTTACAATCATAAGCTTTCCCTCATTTAACCACAGAATATCACCATACCACCTAAAGAGAGCTGGATGGGCAATTTGCGGCGCATGTTCGCGCAATCCGTACAATATTTATCCGGATTAAGCCGTGCGTCTCTCCTGCCGGTCCGCGCCTCGATCCAGGAAAACGGCATGTTCTCTGGCGCTGCCTGTCTCGGGCCAGGAGAGAACTCAAAATACTGCGCTGACCCGTTCACGAAGGCGTTTCTGGCGCATGATTAAGGCAGCCCAGACCAATTAAGGTCTGGTGTACGGCCTCAATAAGTGGGGTATGCGGTTCGTGGCCCAGAAAATCGATCAGTTTTGTATTGTCCAGCCGTATTGGCTGTTGCCACAAATATCGCATCTCCAGCATTTCATGCAGCGTGGTATTGAAAGGGGACATCGCAAAGATGAGCCACCAGGGAAACGAGGTTACCTTCGCTTTAACCCCGGCAAGTTGCGCGACATGCTGTATGGCTGCGGCCATCGCCGTGCCATCGGGATCCCAGTGTCCACGCATATGAAAACAGGCAAACGGTTCGAGTTGATCCCGACGCGCTAACAGCGCTGCCAGGGTCCTGGCAACGTCCGGCAGCCAGGCCCACTGATGGCCTGTCCCGGCTTTGCCCGGGTTTTTAATTATCTGCGGGCGTTGTCCCGGTTTGATCCATCCCTGTGAAAACCAGTTATTGCCTGCGTCAGGGCCAAAGAAGTCACCTGCCCGCAAAATCAGCACCTTCCCGCCACGCTGCGCGTAGGCTAACAGCGCCTTCTCCATTTGCACCCGTATAGCCCCTTTTCGGGTGACGGGATTTTGGGGCGCGTCTTCCCGCAAGAGAGGAAAGGCGTCCGGACCGTAGTTGTAAACGGTGCCCGGGAGAACGATTAATGCACCATTTCGCTCCGCTGCATGGATGGTGTTATGTAACATTGGCAAAACCAGTTGTTCCCAGTTTCGATAACCCGGCGGATTAACGGCGTGGACAATCACACTACACGCTGACGCGGCAGACGCGACCTGCTCTGCATTCAGCGCATCACCGCTTATCCACGTTATACTTCCGTGCTCTTCATTCTGCGGGGCGTGGCGGCGCAATGCATGAACATCCCATTGATCGCGGACGAGCTGACGGGCGATTTCTCCACCGATCCCGCCTGTGGCGCCGAGTATGAGTACCTTGTTTTTGCTTTTCATCGTCTTACCTCTGCCGGATGCCTGCTTGACAGCGTAGTGCTTGCGCGAGCTAAATGTAATTGCATGACATCAGAGAGCAGGTATGCATTTTTGTATGAAGCTAAACATTCCATGGGAATGGTATCGAACCTTCCTGGCGGTGATGAAAGAAGGCTCCCTGTCGGGGGCCGCCCGTATGCTTGCCATTACCCAGCCCACCGCGGGACGCCACGTGGCGGCGCTGGAATCAGCACTGGGTCTGGTATTGTTTACACGCTCTCAGACGGGCCTGCAGCCCACGGATGCAGCCGTCGCGCTGCAAGGCCATGCGCAAGCAATGGAAAACACGGCCAGTATGATTGAGCGATCGGCCGCCAGCTTCAGCACCCGCACCGCCGGATTGCGTGGCGTGGTGCGTGTTTCGGCGAGCGAAATTATCGGCACAGAAGTTCTGCCTCCCCTCATTGCGCAAATTAAAGAGGCTTACCCGCAGGTTACAATTGAACTGGTTTTATCTAACCGGATTCAGGATTTATTGAACCGGGAAGCGGATATTGCAGTACGCATGACCACGCCGGTGCAGGAGCAACTGATTGCACGGCGGATGGGCAGTATCGAAATTGGTCTGCATGCCGCACCTTCCTATCTGGCACGGCATGCCGCACCGGAAAGTATGGAGGCGTTGTTCACGCATACGCTGGTGGGTTTTGATAAAACAACGCCATTTATTTTACAGGCCCTGAAACACTATCCTCAGCTGCATCGTGAACTATTTACCGTGCGCACTGACAGCGATGTGGCGCAGTTGAACCTGATTCGCGCAGGTGCTGGCATCGGTATATGTCAGGTTCAACTGGCCGATTTTCCTGTGCAGTTACAGAGATTGCTGCCTGATTTCTTTGCCTTTCATCTCGATACCTGGCTGGTAATGCATGAGGATCTTCGCCACAGCAAGGCCTGTAAAACGGTATTCGATATTCTTGCTGAGGGGTTACGGGCTTATATCGCAAAGGCGAAAGCGTGATATCCCCCATACCTCCCGGGCCACAGAAACGCACTCTTTTATTTTCGCAGAGTTACCGACAGAACCGCATTCTGCAATCAGCAGCACAAGGCCGGGGAGGAGGGGGCTCACATGCCGGGGGGCCCACTCAGATTCTGCATTTCAATATCCGCAGCCTGAAGGCGACTGCTGAAAAGGGGGATTATCTGGCGACGTTGGCAGCCCCGGGGCGTTATGTGCGGATCGGTAGCGATCGGCTTCTGGTCTGTTTTCTGCTGATGTGCAATGGCTGAAGACGCAGACGCTGGAATAAATTTCTATTCGCGTGATATGAAGAAAATTGGAATGGTTCACGTCGTGCTATTATTTTGTCCTGTTGGCGTGTCGATACCTTAATGGTGGCAGCTTATAATTTTTAGAAAAAATTCGCGTAAAGGTCTGCTGTGAGTCAAATCCATATTTACAGGCGATGCTGATCACGGGCTCATTAGTCTCGATAAGATCTTTTGCCGCCAGTCTAAGTTTCTTATCTCTGATATATTTCCCCAGACTCACTTCTTTTACCTGTACAAAAATCCGCTGAAGATGCCATTTGGAATATCCTGCCCGGGCAGCAACATCCTCAATCCTCAGCGGTTTGTGTAAGTTTGAATCAATCCATTGGGTTATCTCATCGATGATGTCTTCTGTTCTGAACATAAATCGATGCTCATAATAAAAGGTTTATGACACATCCTTTACAGAATGCTAATGATTCATTTATAGATTTCGGCAACTCCGTGTAGCCTGTTATTTCCCGTCGCGGACAGGATTTTGAATGATGTTGCACCTTGCTCGTCAGCCTTACGAGAAAGCGCACTCGATAACTCATCAAGCGTATAAGCATTGCTGGCCGAGACTACACCTATCTTTTCTTTCCCATCTGCATGACTAATTTCCTGAGCTGCAGAGGCGGCATTCACTGAAATAAATACCATGAACAATGTCGTAATCAGTCGTGCTTTCATATTTAACACCTCTTTTAAACGATATGGTTAAAACGGGACTTCTGTCAGAAGGAACGTCCTCCGTCTTGATATTTAAATATACAGATCTAAGCTGTCATCAGGCTGACCGCTATATGACAAAATTGTCAGGGTTTTAGCTTAGTTAAGCTTGTGTGCATACTGGTTCAGCTCGTTAATAATGCACTCAGGTTCTTCACTGAGGGGCATATTGTCCATATCTAAAATCCCATCATTTTTTTGGCGATTATCCGTTTGCAGCTCGGCAAACAGAGGGGTGAGATCCTGCTGTGCTTCCCCTCGTTCAGCCACCAGTTCGAACGTTTTATTTTTTGCCGCATCGTTACTCAGGGCGCTGACCAGAACCCGGGCGATTTGCTCTCGGGATATCACGCCATCTTCCGGCGTTCCCGCATGGCGTCGATCGCCCTGCAGCATAACGATTTTGTGCTCATCATCATTGTTGTAGTCAAACCAGCCGGGCCTGACGATGGTGTAGGGATGGCCACTCGCCCTGACCAGACGTTCGGCGCGTCTTTTCCAGTCATGAACCTCAGTCCGTTGATTCCAGGTGCTGAGTCGTTCAGTCACGCCAATCGTGGTCATTAAGCTGATGCGAACAGGGGTATCCCTGAACATTCGCAAAAGGTTACGTACACCGCCGTAATCTATCGCTCTGGCCCCAATACGCCCCTGGCCATCGGAACCGAGAGTGAAGATGACGGCATCAATATCTTTCGGCAAATCGCTGAGGGTTTCGGGCATGGAAACGTCGCCATAGAAAATATCCGTGCCACGAGGAAGCCGTTTTACTTTGCGTCGATTTCTGACCAGAGCCACGGGGTGATGGCCCATATCAATAGCGGTATTTACGACATGCAGACCTATACTTCCTGTCGCTCCGGCAACGAGTATTTTCATGATAAACCTTCTGATAATTCAGATTTATTTTCGATACGGCCAGAATATCAATTATCATTATTGTCAGTAATGGGGCTAAAATAATTGCGTCTATGAACACCCTTCATGAGTGCGCTGCGAAGGGAATGCATCCATAAGGAAATCGCCAATGCTCAAAGAAAACTTCAATGAACTGCAAATCTTTCTTGTCGTCGCAAGAGAGCGGAGTTTTACCAAAGCAGCGGGTAAACTGGGTGTTTCTCAGTCGGCACTCAGCCATGCGATGAAAGCGCTGGAGGAAAGGCTAAATATCCGTCTTCTGACCCGTACGACCCGAAGCGTTGCCCCTACAGAAGCCGGTGAGAGAATTATTGCCTGCCTTGAACCCCGTATTGCCGATCTTGAGCAGGAGCTGGAATCGCTTGTGCAACTTAATGGCACCGCCTCCGGTAATATCCGTTTATCCGCCGGGGAGCATGCCGCGCGAAGTCTGGTATGGCCGAAGTTAAAACCCTTCCTCAGGGAATATCCGGAAATTAATCTCGAACTGGTGGTTGATAACGGCTTTGTCGATATTGTTGAAGGGCGTTTTGATGCCGGGATCCGTCTGGGCGAAAGCGTGGATAAAGACATGATCGCCGTGAGGATTGGGCCGGATATGCGCATGGCTGTGGTGGGCGCGCCGTCATATTTTGCCGCTAATCCCGTGCCTGACACGCCTCACGAGCTACAAAATCATCGCTGTATCAATATGCGCCTGCCGACGGCCGGTGGACTTTATCATTGGGAGTTTGAGAAGGAAGGGAAACCGTTGCGGGTCAGAGTGGAAGGGCAGGTAACCTTTAATCTGCAGGCGGAAAGGATTGATGCGGCTTTATCCGGTTTTGGCATCGCCTGTATACCTGAAGACAGGGTGCAGGATTATATAAAGTCAGGAGAGCTTATTCAGGTTCTGCAGGACTGGTGTCCGTCTTTCCCCGGATATTATCTTTACTACCCCAGTCGTAAGCAGCATCCGCCCGCTTTTGCGCTGATGATCGATGCCCTTCGCTACCAGGAATAACGGGTCCGTAGACCCGTCCGGGTATTAACGGCCCACGCGAGCCTGATGCTCAGGGGAGTAACGTTCGCCGACGATTTTAATCGTTTCCAGCGCCTGGGTTATCTGCCGTGAGTCATCCTGCGAAAGAACGATGTTGGCAGCGCCGAGGTTTTCCTCCAGCCGGTGCAGTTTAGTGGTGCCCGGGATGGGGACAATCCACGGCTTTTGTGCCAGCAACCATGCCAGTGCAATTTGCGCAGACGTTACGCCTTTCCCGGCTGCCAGTTCACCCAACAACGAAACCAGCTTTTCATTGGCTGCCATCGCTTGTTCGGCGAAACGCGGCACGGTACTGCGGTAATCATCCTTCCCGAAAGTGGTTCCTGGCTTAATCGATCCCGTCAGGAAGCCTTTGCCTAATGGACTGAAGGGCACGAAACCAATGCCCAACTCCTCCAGCAACGGCAGGATCTCCTGCTCAGGCTCGCGCCACCACATGGAATACTCACTTTGCAGGGCAGTGACAGGCTGTACAGCATGCGCACGACGAATGGTCTGCGCCCCCGCTTCGGAGAGACCGAAATGTTTGACTTTACCTTCAGCTATCAGGTCTTTCACCGTTCCCGCAACATCTTCAATGGGGACATCCGGGTCGACACGGTGTTGATACAGCAGATCAATGACATCAGTCTTAAGACGGCGTAATGATCCTTCAACAGCTTCACGGATATGCTCCGGGCGGCTGTTTAAAATCTGCTGCTTGTTGTCCGCACCGAAGGTAAAACCAAATTTGGTGGCGATGACCAGACGATCACGAAACGGTTTTAAGGCTTCACCGACAACCTCTTCATTAAGATATGGGCCATACACTTCGGCGGTATCAAAGAACGTGACGCCACGTTCAACCGCTGCGCGAATAAGCTCGATCGCCTGACGCGTATCTGTCGCCGGGCCGTAGCCGTGGCTTAAGCCCATGCAACCGAGTCCAAGGGCGGAGACTTCGAGTCCGGATTTACCCAGATAACGTTTTTGCATTGAATAAATACCTCTTTTTATTGCGGCTTAAACATCCAGCTTGCGACCGGTCAGCCATTCCACCATCGCCGGATCGCGGTGAGAGAAGAAGGCGCTGGTTGCGGTATCAAGGGCGGCAATTTGCAGCATATCTTCAGAACTGAGTTCAAAATCGAGAATGTTGATGTTCTCTTCCATGCGCTCTTTGCGTACTGATTTCGCCAGCGAAACGACGCCTCGCTGGAAGATCCACCGCAGCACAACCTGGCCTACGCTCTTGCCGTACTTCTGACCCATCGCCGTTAACACCGGATGCTGGAACAGACCATTTTTACCTTCTGCAAACGGTGCCCAGGCTTCCGGCTGGATACCACGGCTTTGATTCCATGGAACCGCATGCAGCTGCTGGTTGAAGGGGTTAACTTCAATCTGGTTTACCGCTGGGACAACGTTGTTGAAGGCGATAAGGTCGGCCAGTCTGTCAGGGTGGAAATTGCTGACGCCAATGGCGCGAATTTTGCCTGCCTGCTGCAGTTCTTCCATGGCACGCCAGGCCCCATGGACATCACCGTAAGGCTGGTGAATCAGGTACAGGTCAACGTAATCAAGTTGCAGTCGATTCAGCGAGCGTTCGAACTGTGCTTTAGCGCCTTCGTAATGGGTGTCCTGCAACCACAGTTTGGTTGTGACAAAGAGTTCGTTACGTGCAATACCGGTCTGTTTCAGTGCGTTCCCGACCTGGGTTTCATTCTGGTAAGACGCGGCGGTATCGATCAGACGGTATCCCGTATCAATGGCGTCAATAACGGCTCTTTCGCACTCAGCGGCATCAGACATCTGAAACACACCAAAGCCCAGCAGGGGCATTTCAATCCCGTTGTTCAGTTTTACAGTTTGCATGACGTTATCCTTCAGCTGTTGTGTAGGAAAAGCATAACGCAATGCGATTTATTCGATTAGATGGGGTAATTAGCTAGGGTTTATTAGATTTGTTCATTAATTTAGAGGGGGAGCAATCGGTTTTTTATCAAAAGTGGACGGCGCAATGTGTGTTCAGCTAACGCAAATTCAGCAAAGCACTTCCGCATAAGTTGTTGTGCAACTCCTTTACCAGGGGAGGGATTATGGCAAGTTCTTCTGCGGCAGAGGGACTTGCCCTACGGATTAACAGTGGTCATTACTCTCGGAAAAGCATTTTTTAACAGGGCTAACATGTGACGATAATATGCATGGCTGCCGCTGTATCGGGTAAATAGAGTGGGTACCGCCGCTTATTTTTGCCCGGGTTTACGATAAATGTCTGGTCGATTGATCTGCCAGACAAAATCTTGCCGGTTCAACGGGCTATACCCCAACTTCTGGTATAGCCAGGGCGCACTGTCGGTTACCAGCATTATCCGCCGCAGACGTGACATCACCGGATGGGCGTGACAGCATTCAATCAGCCAACGGCCAAGACCACTTTTCTGATAATCGTTCAGCACGTAGACGTCGCACAAATAACCAAAAGTGGCATAGTCGGTGACCAGACGGGCGAAGCCGATTTGTCTTGTTCCATCCAGAAGCGCAAAACAAAGGCTGTTCTGGATGGATAACCTGACCGTTTCGATATCAATACCAGGAGCCCAGGACGATTGTGAGAGGTAATCGTGAATGGCGTCCAGCTGAAAAAAAGCGGGATCGGTTGTGACAGTAAATTTATCTTTGGTAAAACTCAGATGCTGATTATTCACTGAACGTATCCTTCTGCACTTATTTGTGATGAGACAAGCCTTACTGGCGAGGGTTGGCTTCTGTACCGGGCAACACTCAGGATGCTTTTTCATGTACTGTCATGATGAAAACCAATGGGCTCTCTCCCCGGTTTTCATAGAAATGAGGAACGTCCGTTCTGGCCGTTGCCGAACAACCGGTCTTCACCAGATACAGGTGGTCCTGTACGCCAAGGGTGAGCGTACCCGTCTGGACATAAAACAACTCAAGCGTCCCTGCCGGGTGGCCGGGTGAAGCAAACTTTTCTCCCGCCTGCATTTCCCACATCCAGAGTTCTGTCATCTCAGGGCCACCAGATCCTGCCAGCAACCTTGCTCTGCCGCCTTTTTCACCTTCCCACAATTCTGGGATCTCATCTTCAGCAATGAGATGAACCGTCGGTTTTGCACTGACATCCACAAAGTCAGCCACCGAAACTCCCATCGCGGCAGCCAGCCGGCATAACAGGGCAATGCTGGGATTCGCCCGGCATCCCTCAATCTCAACCAGCGCCCCCTTACTGACGCCCGCCCGACGGGACAGTTCATCGAGTGATATTTTCTTTTGTTTACGATACAGCTTAATCCGCTGAGATACGGCTTCATTCACGGTGCTGACGATAGCATTTGCGTCGGTCATTAAATTGACTTTTTTGGTCATCGGTCATTATTATGGATTAAATTGGTCATTACAGGATTATCACGTGTTAACAGTCTCTCCGTCAATTGCCCCTGAAATTTATCGTATTGCTCCCGGCTTTCGGGCGCTCAGTATCTACGTAAAAGCGGCGCCGGTGCTGAACCCTGATATTGGAGAAACGGCGCTGCGGGAGGCATGTGAAGCGGTTCTGGCCGGTGAGCCTGAATGGGCGGAATCTCATCTGGCCGCATGGGCCGAGGTTTTCCAGAAGTTTGGTGCCAAACCCAAACGCACCCCTTGTTCAGCTGACGCGTTACGTAAGCGCGTATTACGTGACGGTACGATGCCAGCGCTCGATCCCATCGTTGATCTTTATAACGCCGTTAGTCTCCGCTACGCCATTCCGGTTGGTGGCGAAAACATTGCTGCCTATCAGGGGTCGCCACGTCTGGTTGTGGCAGAAGGCACTGAGCCTTTTGATACGGTAAAAGAGGGGGACACCGCCGTTGAATATCCTTCACAACATGAAGTTATCTGGCGCGATGATTCAGGCGTAACCTGCCGCCGCTGGAACTGGCGACAGGGGGTAAGAACCCGCTTAAGCGTGGAGGCTCAACACATGTGGTTTATTCTGGAAAATCTGCCGCAGATGCCGCTGGAGAAGCTTTACGACGCCGGGAAAATGCTGACTGACGGTCTTGAAAAAATGATGCCAGGTCTGTGGTTTGCTGTTGCTCTCATCGAAGAGCAACGCCAGTAATATCATTCAGGAGAAACACTATGTTTACCGGCTTGTCTGCGTTCCCGTTAACCCCAATCACCGCCAGCGGCGTGGACGAAAAGGGCTTCAGTCATATTCTTTCCCGCCTTACAGAAGCTCGGGTTGATTCTATGGGGATCCTGGGGTCAACCGGTAGCTATGCGTATCTGACCCGAGAGCAACGCCAGCGCGTAGCGACTCTGGCAAAACAGCATGCCGGGGATATCCCTGTCATGGTCTGTGTGGGGGCTGTCAGCACGGATGCCATCCTGCATCTGTCAGACGATGCGCAAGCGGCAGGCGCAGATGCCTTGCTGCTCCCGGCGGTTAGCTACCAGTCGCTCCGTGACGAAGAAGTCTTCGCACTCTTTGAGACCGTTACCCGGCATGTGTCTGTACCGGTATGCATCTATGATAATCCGGGCACCACGCATTTTACCTTTACGGATGAACTGCATGGCCTTCTCTCATCACTGGAGGGTGTGCGTTCGCTTAAGATCCCGGGCGTCCCTGATAGCCCGGCAGCAGCGGCTGAGCGGGTAGGGACGTTGCGTCAACATTTGCGCCCTGGCGTAACCATCGGTATCAGTGGAGATGCTTATGCCGGGCTGGGATTAAACGCCGGCTGCGAAGTCTGGTACTCCGTGAGCGGCGGTTTGTTCCCGGAGACGGCGAAACAAATCACTGAAGCCGCGGCGGCGAACGAGCATGAGCGCGTCACGGCCCTGATAACCCGCCTTGAGCCTTTGTGGGCGCTTTTCCGTAAACATAGAGGAAGTATCCGGGTTATTGCCGCCGCCGCAGGCGTGCTTGGGCTGACTGACACGGATTGTTTGCCTCGACCTCTTCAGCCACTGTCGGCGGGGGATATTGCGGATATTGCCGGGGTGATAAGAGCACTGGAACTGAAATAATCCCTCTATTGGACCGGCAGTCTGCCGGGCCTGTAGAAAACCGAACGTGCAAAACTTTTCATGACAACCCTCAGAAAGAGGTATTGCTATCATCTGACCACGTGGCGAATTTTACGCCAGAATGACAAAGGTCCGTTTCTTGCTCGAAGCGGACCTTTATCTCAGTTAGCTCGTCCGCTGTGTGCCAAAAGCAGACATTGCTAGCGCTACACTGCATTAATTATTGGGGAACATGTCAGTTCGTTATCTCAGGTTCATTTCATTGAATTCTGAACTTTGAAGTCGGGATTTTTTTCAAAAATCTCAGCAACAAAATCCATGAACACAATCGCCCGTTTTGGTAAAAGTCGACTAGCAACATAAACGGCCTGAATGGGAACGGGCGATGCAGTGTAATCAGTCAGTAATAATTGTAAGTTGCCATTTTCCAGTCCCTCCTTGAACAGCCATTCCGGGCCCTGTGCGATCCCAATCCCTGCATTGACAAATTTCTGTACTGCTTGCGGTGAATTGACCCTGAGCCGACCAGAAACAGGAACATTGATATCCTGAAATCTCCAGGTAGCTCCTGTTGTTAGCAAGGTATAGATCAAACAATCATGTTTTTTTAAATCTTCGGGGGTATGAGGAGTTCCATGTTTTGCTAAGTACTTGTTACTGGCAACACAGACTCGCTCAAACATGCCAAGTCTGCGGACACGCATAGCACTGTCCTCCAGGTGTCCAATGCGGATTGCCAGCTCAGCTCCTTCATCAACAAGATTGATATAGCGGTCATTAATCTGTAGATCGAGTGTTAGCTCAGGGTAGCGTTCTAAAAAATCTGAGATGTGCGGGACTAAGAATGTATGAGCCAGTGCTGTGGGGCAGGCAACACGTAATAGCCCTGTGGGTGTAACATTTCCTCTGAAAGAAGACTCTGACTCTTCGACGGCTTCCAGAATACGCCTTGCTTCCAGATAATAACGTTCTCCTTCAGGAGTCAGGGAAAGCTTGCGGGTTGATCTGTGAAGTAATCTGGTCTGCAAATGCTCTTCGAGGGTTGCAACATGACGACTTACGTTCGGTTGCCCTAAGCCTAAATCCCTGCCGGCTGCGGAAAAGCTGCCTGTTTCAGCTGTACGGACAAAGCATGTCATCAAAAGTAATCTATCCATTCTATGGCCCACTTATGCATTTAATGCATGAAACATATTTAAAAATACAATCTTATCACTCTAAAAGCATGAGCATATAGTGGCTATCAAATCGGTCATTCGCCGATCGGTTGTTAAAGCCAACAGGAGATTTTCAGATGTCCAGATTACAAGGTAAACGCGCACTGATTACGGGTGGAACAAGTGGTATTGGTCTTGAAACAGCGAAGCTGTTTGTTGCAGAAGGTGCACGCGTAATTGTTACTGGTGTTAACCCTGATTCTATCGCAAAGGCTAAAGTAGAACTGGGTAATGATGTGTTAGTCGTGAGCGCTGATTCCGCTGATGTTAACGCACAGAAAGCTCTGGCTCAGACAGTTCAGGAACACTTTGGACAACTGGATATTGCTTTCCTGAATGCGGGTATATCACTGTATATGCCAATTGAGGTATGGACAGAAGAGCAGTTCGACCTCATTTATGCTATCAATGTTAAAGGTCCTTACTTCCTGATGCAGGCGCTGCTGCCAGTGTTCACGAGCTCTGCATCAGTGGTATTTAATACCTCTATTAATGCTCACACGGGACCAGTGAACTCATCAGTTTATGGCTCCACCAAAGCAGCATTACTGAACATGTCGAAAACGCTTTCCAACGAGTTACTTTCTCGTGGGATCCGTATCAACGCAGTGAGCCCTGGCCCTGTTAATACTCCGCTTTACGATAAGGCGGGGATCCCAGAGGAATATCATGATCAAGTGATGAAAAATATCGTTGCAACCATCCCTGCCGGCCGTTTTGGAAAGCCTCAGGAAGTCGCACAAGCGGTTCTTTATTTTGCATCTGATGCGTCTGCATGGACTGTGGGTTCAGAAATCATCATCGACGGCGGCGTTTCAATCTAAGCCACCAGAATGAAATTTCCAATTCATCAAGCCCGTCACCTTTTACAGCGGCGGGCTATCTTTTTATCTGGAGTCTGAGATGTCTACCTGTGACCTGACACTTATTAGCCACCCACTGTGTCCCTTTGTGCAGCGTTCAGCGATCGTTCTTCTCGAGAAAAATGTGCTATTTGAACGCGTCAATAGGCTTATCGGCAAAACCTGACTGGTTTCTTGCTCTGTTACCCACTGGCAAGGTGCCGCTACTTAAAGTGCGTCAGGAAAATGGTGACGGTGCTCTTATTTTCGAGAGCATGGTGATCTGCGAGTACCTTAATGAAACACAGGACGGTGATTCGATGTATGCTGACGATGCATTAGTAAGAGCCAGACAGCGCGCATGGATCGAGTTCTCTACATCAATGCCTGGAAATGCGTGGCAATTTTTAAATGCGACGGATCAGGCCATTGCAGACAGCAAACGCGCGGTGTTACGTGAGCAGCTTGAACGTATTGAATCTGAATTGAGCCTCGGACCTTATTTCTCTGGTGCAGAATTCAGTATGGTTGATGCGGTCCAGACTCCTGTTTTCCGTTACTTCTCCATCATCGATGCATCAGTCTCTGAGGCGATTTTTGAGGGGCTTCAGCGTGGAAAGCTGCACTTGCGAAAAGGGAAAGTGTACAAGCCGCTGTATCAATAGAAGAGCAATTGGTGTATCTTTTGCGCCCCCTCTGGATCGTCAGAGGTATGTTTATCGGTAACCGCGCAGTGCCGCTGGGAATACCTCGGTTAGCCAGTCAATAAACACTCGTAACCGGTGCGTCATGTACCTGTTCTGCGGATAGACGACATAAAAAGGATAACTCGCGGGACGCCATGCCTGTAGGATCTCAACAAGTGTGCCGTTGTTCAGTTCATCTTTCGCCGCATAGCAAAAGGTCTGGATAATTCCCATCCCGGCCACGGCTGCAGCCAAATGCGCATTACTTTCGTTAACCCCGATGTAATGCTGCGTCTCCATCTCCCGCATTTCACCTTCTACAATAAAGCGAAAAGGAAAGGCTCTGCCCGTCAGCGGAGACAAATAGCTCACCAGCTTATGTCCATTTCTTAATTCATCCGGATGCGCAGGTACGCCAGCGGCTTTCAGGTATCCCGACGTAGCGCAGGTCACCATCGCGGCATCACCAATATGACGGGCGATCAACGATGAGTCATCGAGAGAGCCACCACGGATTACACAGTCCACATTTCCGCTAATAAGATCCACCGGCCTGTCGGACACGCCTAAATCGATTTTGATTTCCGGATAGCGCTGCAAAAAATCCGGTAACGCCGGGATCAGGACTTCACGTGCGGTAGAACCGCCGACATCAATACGCAGATACCCTTTAGGTTTGATCTGCGAGGTGCTAAACGAAGTGTCTATCTCCTCAATATCAATGAGTACCCGCGAGGCTTTTTCATAATAGTCCTGACCCTCTGGCGTTGCGACGACGCGCCGGGTCGTACGATGTAAAAGACGCACGCCGAGGTGGGCCTCCAGTGATTTAACCAGCTTACTTAATGTGGCATTCGGCAGGTTCAGTGAATCCGCTGCCCGCGTAAAGTTGCCGGTTTCCACCACCCGAGTAAACGCACGCATAGCCATTAACTGATCCACATTCTGTTTCTCCATGAGGCATGTGATTATTCACCTGTAGAAAGAGTGTTTTCCATCTTTGCTAATTTATCAATAATTTCTCTGCGGCTAGAGTGTGTTCACAGGCTGAATGACGGCCAATTCGAAACAACGCCGAGGATATGAATAATGAGTAAACCACTTTCAGACAAAATTGCCCTGGTCACGGGCGGCAGCACAGGAATCGGTCTTGCCAGTGCTCAGGAACTGGCGGCGCAGGGGGCAAAAGTCTACATCACCGGACGTCGTCAGCAGGAACTTGATGCGGCCATCGCGTTGATCGGCACGTCGGCTAAGGGGATTCGGGCCGATGTCTCCCGTCTTGAGGACCTGGATAAGGTTTACGCACAGATAGCAGAAGAGTCGGGGCGTCTGGACATTTTGTTTGCTAACGCCGGTGGCGGAGATATGCTGGCACTGGGCGCCATAACCGAAGAACATTTTGACCGGATTTTCGGGACGAATGTTCGCGGAGTATTATTCACCGTCCAGAAAGCACTGCCACTGCTTGGTGCCGGTTCATCCATTATCCTCACCGCTTCCACCGTTTCGGTAAAAGGGACGGCTAACTTTAGCGTGTATAGCGCCAGCAAAGCCGCAGTGCGAAACTTTGCTCGCTCATGGGCGCTGGACTTGCAGGGGCGTGGTATTCGGGTGAATGTCGTGAGTCCGGGTCCGGTCAAAACGCCTGGATTAGGGGGGCTGGTTGCCGAGGAACAGCGTCAGGGCCTGTTTGATGCACTGGCGGCGCAGGTTCCGTTAGGCCGGATTGGTGAGCCAGCGGAAGTCGGCAAAGTCGTTGCGTTTCTGGCCTCTGATGCCGCCAGTTTTATCAATGCTATAGAACTGTTTGTTGACGGCGGTATGGCGCAGATTTAAAGCTGATATCACACCGTCAAATCCCCCGAGGCGGCGGGTTTTCAATGGACGGCTGGCGTCACGCAGTTTTAACGTCACAGTGTGACAGCGCACAATACGGCACCAGCCATTCTTGATGGGTTTTATTATTTCGCAAAGCATAGCGACCGTTCGCAAATCACTTCACCATCGCCAACAAAATTTGCGCATAACTTCGTTCTTATGACCACGTTCGGTCAGAACGGCTGCTCTGTGCCAGGAGTAGACGTTGGCGATTTATTTAAATTCACACCACAGGAAAATTTTCCGTAACAGCAAGTTCAATCCTTACGGGCGTCATGGCTGATAAGACGTGTGCGGCACACATCCAGAATTTCATCAGCCAGAGCGGAATTATCCGGGCATGCACGAGACAGTACCAGAGCGCCGACAAGATGCGCGATGGTATCTATCAGGTCTGCGCGCGTTTCATGTTCATTTTCTAAAACTGCCAACTGACGTTCAATTCCGGCCGCAAACGTCTCCCTGATTGATTCAGACTGCCGGGCTGTATCAGCACCAAGTGCCGACATCACGCAGCCCTTTCCCATATCATCGCGATGGGGTCGGGAGAGGTAGTATTCAATAAATTTTTCCCGGTCCACACCTGCCGTGCTTTCTGCAGAACGCGTAAAACCGCAGTGCATTGCCTCCGCCATCAGATCAGCCTTAGAGCCAAAGTGCTTATAGAAACCGCCGTGGGTTAACCCTGCCGCTGACATCAGTTCTGCAACGCCCACGCCGTCAAAACCGCGTTCACGAAAAAGTTTTGAAGCCGTTTCAACAATGCGTGTCCGGTTTTCCCGAACCTGCTCTTTTGACACTTTCATGCTTTGCTACCTCTCTCAAAAATAGGGTCTAAGTATACATTGATGATGATCATAATCAAACCAGTTGACTTTATAGATTATGATCATCATCATTAAATTGACCTTTGACTCACCACTTAGCAAGAGAATAAACATGACGACATTATTTCAACCTTATGATCTCGGGCCAATAACACTTGCCAATCATATCGTGATGGCACCGCTGACGCGTAACCGGGCCGGAGCCGGTTTGGTTCCCAACGAACTGGCGGCGACCTACTATGCCCAGCGCGCAACAGCAGGCTTGTTGATTACTGAAGCCACGCAGATCTCCGCACAGGCGCAGGGCTATCAGGATACGCCGGGTATCTATACACAGGCTCAAATCGATGGCTGGCGCAAAGTGACTGATGCGGTGCATGCCAAAGGTGGGCGCATATTTGTACAGTTATGGCACGTAGGACGAATTTCGCATGTCGATTTACAGCCGGGTGGCGCGGCGCCGGTCGCCCCGTCCGCCATCCGTGCCGGGAGCAAGACCTTTGTGAACAACGGTTTTACGGACGTCTCTGAACCACGTGCGCTCGAGCTGCAGGAAATACCGGGGATTATCGACGATTTCAGAAAAGCTGCCGCCAATGCCATTGCCGCCGGGTTTGACGGCGTTGAGATCCACGGTGCAAATGGTTATCTGCTGGAACAATTCCTGAAAGATGGCGCAAACCAGCGTAATGATGAATACGGCGGCTCTGTCGAAAATCGTGCGCGCCTGCTGCTGGAAGTCACGGCGGCCGTAAAGGATGAGATCGGCGCAGAACGCACTGGCGTACGCATTTCACCGGTTTCACCTGCTAATGCGATTTCGTGCAGTGATCCGCAGCCACAATATGACTACCTCGCTGAACAACTCGATGCATTAGGTATTGTGTACCTCCATGTGGTTGAAGGTGCTACGGGCGGCTCGCGAGATGTATCACCGTTCGATTACGACGCACTACGCCGGCGCTTTAAAAACACCTGGATCGGCAACAATGGCTATGACCTGGCACTGGCGTCCACTCAACTTGCGCAAGGCAAAGCCGATCTGTTCGCGTTTGGTCGCCCGTTCATCTCCAATCCGGATCTGGTCGAAAGACTGAAGACGGGCGCGCCTCTGGCCCCACTCAATCCTGAAACACTTTATGGCGGTGGCGCGCAAGGCTACACCGATTATCCGTCGCTTGCCGAGACCAGCAAGTAGATCTGTGGTGTCACGGTTCTACATACATCGCGCAGTGCGAATTCTGTTTACACATTATTAAAGAAGATCAACATGACTAAAGTTTCAGTTCTCATTACAGGTGCCTCCACGGGTATTGGTGCTGTCTACGCTGAACGGTTTGCCCGCCGGGGTCACGACCTTGTTCTGGTTGCACGTGACAAAGCGAAGTTAGAAATACTGGCCGATCGTCTGCGACAGGAAAATGGCATTTCTGTCGATGTTTTGCCTGCCGACCTCACGCAAGCGAGTGATTTAGCCCAGGTCGAAGCCCGCCTGCGTGAAGACACGCAGATTGGCATTCTTATCAATAACGCGGGTATCGCGCAGTCTGGCAGTTTTACAGAGCAGACGCCTGAATCGATAGAAAGCCTTATCGCGCTTAACGTCACTGCCCTGACCAGACTGGCCAGTGCCGTGGCGCCACGGTTTGTGCAGGCGGGTGAAGGCTCGATCGTTAATATCAGTTCCGTCGTAGGCCTGGCCCCGGAATTTGCCATGACGGTTTACGGCGCAACCAAAGCCTTTGTGCTTTTCCTGTCCCAGGGAATGAATGTAGAGCTGTCGTCTAAGGGCATTTATATCCAGGCGGTGCTCCCTGCCGGCACTTACACAGAAATTTGGGACCGTGCGGGTATCGATATCAGTAACTCGGCAAAATTCATGGAAGTGGGCGAGTTGGTGGATGCCGCACTGGTTGGCTTTGATCGCCGTGAGCTCGTCACCATCCCGCCGTTACATAATGCTTCACGCTGGGACACCCTCGATGCTTCGCGTCAGGCTCTGCTTTCTGACATCAAGCAAGATGAAGCTGCCGCACGATATAAAGCACTTTAGTCGATGAGGTGCACTCTGCAGAACGGTCTTCCGGCTGTTCTGCAGAGAAGTAAACCCGATATAAATCCCTTATAGCGTTTCCTCTCAGCAGCGATGAGAAACCTCAAACAAATCATGAAGGCCTTATTCAGCATGACAAAAAAACGAGTAGCGTTGGTTACCGGCGCGTCCTCAGGTATTGGCGAAGCGTCGGCAATTAAACTTTTAGCGGCGGGGTATACGGTATATGGCACAAGCCGGCGTGGCGCCCTGGCGGGAAAGCATCCGTTTCCGTTACTGGCGCTTGATGTGACGGACGACGCTTCTGTCGGGGCCGCCATTGAGGAGTTGCTGCGTCTGGAGGGGCGGATAGATCTTCTGGTGAATAATGCAGGCTTTGGGATCGCTCCGGCGGCGGCGGAAGAAAGTTCTGTCGAACAGGCCAGGCATATGTTCGACACCAACTTTTTGGGCATCGTCAGGTTGACCCGGGCGGTGATCCCTCACATGCGCCGCCAGGGCAGTGGGCGCATTATTAACATCGGCTCGATACTTGGGGTCGTTCCGTTTCCGTATGTGGCACTTTATGCTGCCAGTAAGTATGCGGTTGAGGGGTATACGGGGGCACTGGATCATGAATTACGCACGCAGGGTATCCGGGTTTCTGTCATCGAACCTGCTTACATGAAAACACAGTTTGAAGCCAATACTATAGAGCCGGACGCCAGGCTTGAAGAGTATGACCTGATCCGGGCTAAGCTGGCGAAAGTGCTTAGCAAGGCAATGGCCGAAGCGGAAAGCCCTGAGATAGTAGGTGACGTGGTGGTTAAAGCCGCTCAGGCTTTACATCCAAAAGTGCGCTACACGGCGGGAACGCTGGCCGGTAAATTGAATTTTCTCCTCAGGTTCGCGCCTGCTTCATTCCTGGATAAGGTCGTGCGTAAAAGTCTTCAGCTGGATGCAAAGGAGTAAAAATGAAATTTTCTCAACTGGCTGTTCTGACTGCAGTGTTGTTTTTCATCCTGGCCACGGTATGGATGTTTTTCCCGGAGCAGCTTTTAACGCAATGGGGCATTGAGCCAACACCGGGTACCGACGTTATTTGTCGCCGCGCGGCCGCATTCTTTGCAGGAATAAGCGTTATGTGTTTCCTGGCCAGAAATGCCGGGCCTTCCCCGACCCGTTATGCTCTGGCCGCGGGTATCAGCACGATAGCGATTATTTCAGCCGTGCTGGGCATCGCTGAATGGCGCGAAGGGCATGTCAGCGGGCAGATCCTTTTTGCCGTGTTAATCGAGCTGTTGCTGGGCGCCGCCTTTTTACTCAGCAACAGGGCCCCTGCGAAAAATGTTACTGGCAAATACCAAAGGATAAAGAACAAATGAAAAGCAGAACGATGGAAGCCTTTACGTTTAAACGTTATGGTAAATCCCCTGAGCTGGGATTCGATGTCGTGGATTTTCCTTCCCCCGGCGCTGATGAAATCCTGGTGAAGGTACACGCGGTTGGCCTTAATCCGATTGACAACATGATCCCAACCGGAATGTTTAAGCCGGTATTGCATTTTAAACTCCCTGCGACGCTGGGCAGTGATTTGGCCGGGGTCGTCGTTGCAGTGGGGGCTCGTGTAACCCGTTTTATCCCGGGTGACGAAATTTTTGCCAGTATTTTCGATACGGGAACAGGCTCCCTTGCCGAATTTGCACGAGTCCCTGAAAACGCTGCGGCCCTGAAACCCGCAAATCTGAGTTTCGTAGAAGCGGCTTCGTTACCGATGGTGAGCCTCACGTCCTGGCAGGCGCTGACAGAACGTGCCGGGCTCAGGCCTGGTCAGAACGTTTTTATACCCGCTGGTTCCGGAGGCATTGGCAGCTTTGCCATCCAGCTGGCGAAGCACCTGGGCGCAAACGTGGGAACGACAACGAGTACAGAGAATGTTGACTGGGTAAGCCGTCTTGGGGCCGATGAGGTGATTGATTATAAAAAGCAGGCGTTCGATAACGTGCTGAGTGGCTACGATATTGTTCTGGGTACCCTCAGGGGGGATGTGATTGAAAAGTCCACTCAAATTCTTAAACCTGGCGGAAAGATTATTTCTCTCATCGGGCCGTTAGATGCCGCGTTCGCACAGGCCCGGGGATTGAACTTCTTACTGCGTTTTGTGTTCGGGCTGATGAGCCGTAAGATTATACGTCTTACGAAAAAACGGGGCCTGACCTATTCATTTCTCTTCGTTCGACCTGATGGCGCTCAATTAACTCAAATAAGCAAACTCACAGAAGCGGAACACATCATCCCTGTGATCGACAAGGTTTTTCCCTTTGCAGCGACAAAGGATGCTCTTGACTATCTTGCTGGGGGACATGCGAAGGGCAAAGTTGTCGTTAAGATACAAGAATAACAACAACTGCTGTTTGCGTCTGCCCACGATAAATAGACAATTGCTGAAGTCTGTTGCCTCAGGAACTAAATCCGCTGCCTCATGGAAGAGGGGCGGCATATCCGCTCCTCGCTCATAGCGGACCTTCAGCCCAGCCTGCTCGTCCGCTCCGTGCCAGACGCGGACATGGCACCGCCGTATCCAGCCTGCGCGTCACTCAGGGAGCTGCCGTTCTTCGACCGGCAAAATAGTGCGCGGGCGTGCTACCCATCGTTTTTCTGAACATGGTGATAAACGCATTTACCGACTCATACCCCAGATTAGCCGCGACATTTTGCACCGATACCCCACTTGCCAGCTCCCGAAGGGCAATAATCAAATGCAGTTGCTGACGCCAGCGCCCGAAGGTCAGCCCGGTTTCGCGCAGCATCAGGCGTGCTAATGAACGCTCGCTGAGCGCCAGCCGTTTCGCCCAGGCTTTAAACGTGCTGCGATCCTCCGGGTGGCTGACCAGCGCATCAGCCATGGCGCGGATCTTAGGGTGTGCCGAAACCGGCAGACTCAATTGCTGCTGCGGCATGGTGGCCAGTTCATCGAGCGTCACTCTGATCAGCCTGCCAGCATGGCTCTCCGCTACGTAATCAACCCCCTCATTCGTTAAGCGGTCAACTAACTGTTTAATCAGCGGAGAAATTGCCAGCGTGCAACATTTTTCCGGCAGCGCGGCGGCGCCGGGTTCAATAAACAAATAGTTGAGATGCGCATTCCAGGTCGCTTTGGCGCTATGGGGGATCCCGCCGGGGATCCACACCGCGCAATCCGGCGGCACTATCCAGATATCGTTTTCCGCGCGACAAATCACTGCCCCATACAGGGCAACAATCAGTTGCCCCTTGCGGTGCGTATGAACCGGCACTTCTGCTGCATAATCAACGAAATCAATATGCCGCGCGACGGCCGGGCTCGGCGTGCTATCGGGATCAAACAGGGTATGGGCAAGTCTGGATGGCATCTCATTGGCAACATTTAGGTATTTTTTGACAGAATAGAGTATTTAAGGACAAGCGCAAAGCGGGAATAATTCCCGGCATGAGCAAATTCACTCCCCATCATAGTCGTGCTTTGCACGCGATAAGCCGTTGGTCAGGCCGCATAGCCTCACCCGCGCTGCTGAGCGACGCCCATGCGCTGCTCTATTCCGTCAGGAGTTTTGTCGCCGCGATGCTCGCGTATTACATTGCCCTGGCGATTGGCCTTGAACGGCCCTCATGGGCCATCATCACCGTCTATATCGTTTCGCAAACCTCGGTGGGCGCGTCTTTGAGCAGGAGTCTATATCGCCTGGCAGGGACCGTGGCCGGCGCGGGGGCCACGGTGTTGATTGTGCCCACGTTTGTGAATACGCCGATTTTATGCAGCGTGATTCTGGCAGGCTGGATCAGCTTCTGCCTCTATTTATCCCTGCTTGAACGCACGCCCCGCGCCTATGCCTTTGTACTGGCCGGTTATACCGCAAGCCTGATTGGTTTTCCTGCCGTCTCTGACCCCGGCACGGTGTTTAACATCGCCATCATTCGGCTACAGGAGATAACCATCGGCATCGTCTGCGCCGCGCTGATTCACCGGTATATTTTGCCTACCCGGATATCAGGGCTGTTTAACAGCAAATTAGCGCAGACGCTGCAGGCCACGCGTCAGCGGATTGCCGACACTCTGGCGGGCAAGTCCAACGCGCAGTCAGAACCGCTGCATCTGGCGCTGGCGCTACAGTTCCTGCAGGGCGTCAGCCACCACATCCCGTATGATTTTGCGCTTTCGGTTCCGGTCCGCCAGGCCAGGAAAGCGCTCCATGACAGGCTGGCGCGGTTAGTTATTGTCAACGGCGAATTATGCGATCGTTTACAGGCGATCGCGGAGATGCCCGCCGATATACAGACGCTGCTGGATGATGTTCAGGCCTGGTTGACCTGTGACGATACCGGGAAACGCAAAAAAACAGCGGATGCGCTTCAACAACGCAGCGCGCAGTTAGCACAGCGGCACGCTGCGCAGGCGCTGACGTTTGAGGAGGCGCTGCGGGTGAATTTCTTACGCTATATCGTTGAGTTGATGACCCTCCTGCAACAGTGTGAGCGTCTTTCGGATGCCATCCATCACGCCAAATCCGCCCCCATTCAGGCAGAAGATCATGCGGCGAAAGGGTATGTTTTCCATCGCGATGCCCTCAGTGCCGCCCGAACGGCGCTGGGCGCTTTTGTCATCATTCTGGGCGGCTGTCTGCTATGGATTTACTCCGCCTGGCCCGACGGCGGCACGGCGGTCTCGATTCTTGGGGTTTGCTGCACGCTGTTTGGCAGTTTCGATACGCCGGCCCCGCATATTGTCAAATACATTATCGGCTCCATCTGGGGCGTATTGATAAGCCTTATCTACAGCTTCGCGCTGCTTCCCCCGCTCAGCGATTTCCCGGTGCTGGTGGCGGCGCTTGCCCCGGTCTATCTGCTTGCCGGGTCACTGCAGGCGCGGCCGCCCACGACTTTTATGGCGATGGGGATTACCCTGACGCTGCCTGTGCTATGCGAACTGGGCGCACGCTACAGCGGCGACTTCGCCGATGCGGCCAACACCGCTATCGCTCTGTTTTTCGCGACCGGCTTTGCGGTTATCGGCATGAGTCTGCTGCAAACCGTGCAGGCGGACGCGGCAATAAACCGCCTGCTAAAACTTTGCCAACGCGATATTCGCCGCAGCGTGAACGGCGTGTTTAAAGGCGATGAAACGCACTGGACCAATCTGATGATCGACCGGGCCGCGCTGTTGCTGCCACGCTTGCCGCGCAGCGGGCCGTCATCCGCACGGGCGCTTGAGAGCCTGGTACACTTTCTGCGCATTGGTCTCTGTGTGATGCGCTTGCGCCGTTGCGATACGCCCGCAGGCAGCGAGATCAACGAGGTGCTTTATCATCTGACCGGTACAACGGAAACCGCCGTCTTACGCGAGCGTCTTGCCGTAATGGCAGCTCTCTGCTTGCCCGCGACAAATGAACAGTCATGCCAGTTTGTCGACCGGCTGGTTGATCTGCACTGCGCGCTACGGACACAGAACAAGGAACCTACTCATGATAAATGACATCAATATCGGCGGTGTTTTTATCCCCGGGCTGCTGCTGACCGCGCTTATCGCTCTGGTCTGTACGCTGTTACTCGTGCCGCTTTTTTCGTTCAGCAGACTTTACCGGCGTTTGCCCTTACGCCCGTTGCTTGATGTCTCAACCTATATCGTGACCTTTTTCCTGCTTTTGCAGGGCCTGACCACACTGGGGTTATTCGCATGAAACCTTTACTCTGTTTGCTCGGTCGTTACGCGCTGACGTTAATCGCAGTGGCGGTGGCGACTTGCGTGGCGTTTATTTTCTGGAAACAGTATGCGCAGACGCCCTGGACTCGCGATGGACGGGTTAGGGCAGATGTGGTGCAGATTGCGCCGGATGTTTCCGGGCCGGTGAGCCGCGTGGCTGTCCGGGATAATCAGTGGGTTAACCAGGGCGACGTGCTTTATGCTATCGACCCGCGCTGGCTGACGCTGGCCGTGCTCAGCGCGCAGGCCGACGTTGAAGCAAAACGTCATGAGATGCTGATGCGCCAGGATGCGGCCAGGCGACGAGCGCTCATTAAAGGGGTCATCTCCGGCGAGGACATCCAGCAAACAGGCAGTGCAGCACGCGTCGCGGCGGCCAATTATCAGGGGGCGATGGCTGCGCTGGAACTGGCGCAGCTTAATTTATCTCATGCTACCGTGCGCGCACCGGTTGCCGGCTACGTCACGCATCTTCGACTTCGCCCAGGCGACTACGCCACGGTGGGAGAGACAAAGGTCGCCGTTGTCGATGCGCACAGTTTCTGGGTGGTGGGTTATTTTGAAGAGACCAAACTGCGTCATATTCGTATCGGGAACGCCGCACAAATTTCGCTGATGGGGTTCGAGCCGCCCATCACGGGGCATGTGGAGAGTATCGGCCGGGGAATCGATGATAGCAATGACGAGACGGGCGGGCTTGGGCTGCCGGATGTCAATCCCACCTTCAGCTGGGTACGACTTGCGCAGCGAGTACCTGTACGTATCCAGTTAGATAAGATACCGGAGGGAATTGAACTGGTTGCAGGGTTATCCGCCAGCGTTTCTATTATGCCTTAAAAGTTTTTAACCGTCCTGACGGCGGGCATTGTGGAAGAGCGGTTTGCGTGACTCCAGCCGCGATAAATAGAGCGTGAGCAACCGTTCTGATACAGCAGCTTGCCAGGTCCCTGCTTTGTGCCAGAAATGGACGTTCTCAATCCACAGTACAACTTCAGGGAATATCGGGATCCATAGGTTAATATAGTTCGGATGTATGCCTCAGCACGCCCGGCGGCAATAAGGATTTTAAAGGAATATCGATGGATACAGACACGTTAAGTTTTTGGTTAAATCGTTGGTTACTCATTCCGGATGGCGAGAAATTTATAACGCATACATCAACCTTGCTCCCGGTAAAAACAGCAACGCAGGGTATTAAGGCTATGCTGAAAGTGACTGATGATGCGGATGAGCAAACCGGGAACTCACTGATGGCATGGTGGGAAGGTAACGGTGCAGCGCAGGTTCTTGCTTATGAAAAAGAAGCTATTCTACTCGCTCGCGCTACGGGAACGGCAGCACTGTCAATGATGTCCAGAAATGGTCAAGACAATGAAGCCTGTCATATTTTGTGTGCAACTGCGAACAGGCTTCACCGCAAGTCAGATAAACCCTTGCCAAACCTTACACCTCTCCATCGCTGGTTTTCTTCGCTAAAACCCGCAGCCCTTGCGCATGGAGGTATTCTGGCGCAGTGCGCAGAGATCTCCCAGGAACTGCTCTCCTCTGCGCAAGACGTCGTTGTATTACATGGTGACTTGCATCACGATAACGTGCTTGATTTCGCATCATCTGGTTGGCTGGCCATTGATCCCAAAGGGCTACAAGGCGAACGAGGATTCGACTTTGCTAATATTTTCACCAATCCGGATCTTGGTAATCCTGAGCATTATGTTGCAAGAGTACCGGGTATTTTTAAACAGCGACTTGAGATCGTCACAGAGATGTCGGGAATCAATAGAGAGCGACTTCTGCAGTGGATAATTGCATGGTGCGGGCTCTCAGCGGCATGGTCGCTCGAATGCAATGATCGTATTTCAGTCCAGGTTGAAATTGCTGAGTTGGCTATTGCTGAACTGAGCGTATGAGATGCTGGCAACGCCGGGCAGCTGAGTCACCATCCCACTTCTCATTTGCTGTTCAATGACAATCTGAAAGCCCGCTCTTTGCTCAAGGTCGGCCGTCACGTTCAACACCTTTCCACCAAAAGTTGTCCATTTTTTAATTCTGATGTGTGTATTGAGCCCTCAATAATAAAGGCTCAATACCCCCTCTTGTTATTGCAGATCTTTTTCCTTCAGGAACTGACTCACTAAATCAGCAATCTGCACATTGTTGAGGTCAGAGAACGGGAAGTGGGTATTACCTTTGATACCTGTCTCAGGCAGATGCGTCACAGTGACATCCCCGCCATGCTTGTTCACCACGTCACGCCACTCACGAGCCATCGCCAGGCGTACGCGCCAGCTGTCCTGCGCGGGCATGGCGACAGGTTTATCCGGGATGTTATCGCCGTAAATAATCAGAATCGGGATTTTAGTCAGCGCCATAAACTGTTGCATCGGCACAGGCTCACCCTTCAGCGTGTCGAACGCACTTGGCATAGGGACAGGGAGTTCTTTTTCCGGGAAGACAAAGCTGCTGCCAGGCTCGAAGGCGACAATAGCTTTGACCTTGTCGTTTTTCATCGCCGTGTACCAGCCCGGCCCGCCACCCTGAGAGTGGGTGAAGAGGATAGCCGGGCCGGATTTATCCACGACGGCGGACATTGCATCAGAGATAACGTTGATATCAAACGGCCCGGTATTCGGGGTCATCTGACGGAAATACTGATTCAGGGCTTCTTTGTCGTGAGAGAACTGAACGCCTTTAAAATACTCTGGCCACACGCCAACGCGGAACTGATTAAACCACATCTGTTCATCCGGTTTTGGCGTAACCGTACCTTCTACAGTCGTGCGCCCGGCGCTGCCCCGACGCGGCTGATCGACAAGATAAGTTGAGAATCCACGACGCAGGAATATGTTCTGGAACCCTTCACGACCATCCGGGGTGCTTTCCCAGGTGCGGGAGAACTGACCTGCGCCGTGCAGCATGACAATAGGGTATTTATGCGGATTCTCCGGAATTTGGTAGAACACGGAGGCATGATCGCCATGATAGGTTTGGCCAGCTGAATCCAGCGGCTTTTTCGCGTCAAATGTTCCTGGAGCGGTGATGATAGTGCCACCAGCAGAAAAGCTTCCCTGTTCCTGAATGACCAGCGGCCCGGCGTATACCGACTGAGCCACCAGGCCACTCGCCATCACGCAGATGGCCAGCGTTTTTACTATTGTCTTCAAAATGACATCCTCGGTTATGTTTGCCGTTCAATCATATCTGAATGGCCGGAGTGAATTATTTAGCAGCCTTGATTGCCCCTATTTGTCCGACTCATAAATGCGGACGATTAGCCGCGTAGGGTTTCTAACCAGCTGTTGACCGTTTCTGTGGTTCTTCGCTCCTGGTCGCATTCAATGACCAGCGGTTTTTCCCGACGGGCTGTTGGGGCCAGGCTGGTAAGGATGTCGTCGCTGTCTCCTTTACCGTAGCCGCCGTGAGTAATGAAGGGGATCAGTAATTTGCCCGCAAGGTTATGGCTGCTGAGAAATGCCTGCACTACAGGCGGCACGCTGGTCCCCCAGATGGGAAAACCTAAATACACGGTCTCGTAGCGTGAGATATCTGCGACGCGATTTTTTAAGGCGGGTTTTACGCCTCGCTCACGCTCATTTTTCGCCTGTTCCACGGTCTGGAAATAGTCTTCCGGATAAGGCGTAGCCGGTTCAATTTCAAACAGATCGGTATTCAGGTTGCGGTGAATGACGCCGGCAATCACCCGTGTATTTCCGCTGCGGGAAAAGTACGCCACCAGAACACGGCTTTTACCCTGCACGTTCGCGTTTCCGGTGGCTGCCGATGCCAGGGAGACGTTCGCCAGCGTCAGCCCGGCAAGTGCGGTGATTAACATTCTGCGGTGGGGATCATGCTCCATAGCCAACTCCTAATGGTTTGCGAGCGCCTGTTGCAGCGCCTTTTCCGCTCGCGTAGCCGCATCACTTTCGCCATGCTCACGCAGAACCTGTGCCAGCTGGCGCAGCTGCGCGGCGGTCAGGCCGACCCGCATGCTGGCTCGCGTATGCGATAGCAGCTGGGCTTCAACGCCCGGCGTGGCCGCTAATGCGCCAACCGTTGCCAGCTCGCGGCTCTGCCAGTCGAGGTTATCGCGGGCGAAAATGTCGCCGAACAGATGCGTTTGCAGAAACTGATTAATGACCGGCGCAAAATCAAACAGCGGCCCCTGGACGGGCGCGCCTGAGATTTTGGTCTGGTTCGCGGTCCCGACCCGGCGAAGTTCCTCCCCGGTGGGGACGGGGGCGACAGGCTCTTTACCCTCAACGTCTTCGATGCCACGTTGTTTGCGTGCTTCGATGACCTTCATCAGTTCGCTAAGTGCATTCAGGCTACGAGGGAAGCCGGTGTAGGCATAGAGCTGGACGAGAATCTCTTTGGCTTCGTTTATCGTGAGCCCGGCGTCAAGCCCCTGATTCAGTGCCGCATTCAGCTTGTCCATCTGACTGCTGGCCATCGATGCCGCGATCAACGGGATGGCCTGCTGGCGAGCTGACAGCGTATCTGAAACGGTTGATGGCTGGTTCATTTCTGAGGCTCCTTTATTGACGGGCGCAGCATGTGCCGTGAGACCAAAACCAAAGGTCAGCAGTAGCGCTGCCGTTAATGTCTTAATGGGCGTGGTATTGTTCATCTGTCACTTTCTCCATCCAGTTAACGCTTTTGCCATCCACAATCCCGGTAATCGCCAGATGCGTCATTGCGCTACCGGGGGCAGCCCCGTGCCAGTGTTTGACGCCCGCCGGGCAAGAGACAACGTCACCCGTGCGGATGACCTGCACCGGCTGACCTGCTTGTTGGGTGAGCCCAACACCCGAGGTCACGATCAGCCGCTGACCTGCCGGATGCGTATGCCAGGCGGAGCGGGCTCCCGGTTCAAAGGTGACATAAGCCCCGGAAACGCTAATTTCGTTATCAGGTTTGAAAAGAGGATCAACCCTGACGCGACCGGTAAAATTCTCCGCTGGCCCATACACCGCATTCTGGCTTCCGGCGGGGGCGATTTGGACAGCGGGATTTTGCTCCGCTGCCGAGGATGAAAAGGTGAAGAGGGGCAGTAACAGCCCGAGGTAACGTAAATGTCCGATCATGCAAAGCGTCCTTATCTACAATGAGGGGGATGGCCTGCAATGATTGTAATAAGGGTGACATGTCGTCAGGCTGACGACCCCCTGACAATTCTGTCAGTTAACCCCAATTATGGTGACAGCGCTTTGTACTGTCTAAAAATAAGGCACCAAAGCAAAAAGCGTGTCATTAATGAAAATAAAATAATAATAGCCAGATAGCGTAAATAAAACAGAAGGGGGGATTCGTCGTAATCGAAAAAGGAGAAATCAACCTTCATCAACAAATAGTTGAGATAGTTCAGATTCAGAAGCCAGTATAAACCCAGTAGTGCGATGAGCGAAAAAATCCCCGGCATAATGACATTTGCAAAGCGTGAGTCGTCGGCGATGTTCAGGAGCCGACAGAAAAAGGTTGCCAGCATTTTCCAGTGCAACCCGATATGCAGCGCCAGAATGAGCATTCCCCAGTGGACCGACGTCATGTGTACTTTTCTGACCCAGCTTGCCGGGTTGTGGAACGGCAGGTCCAGAAGGATATGTCGGGACAGCATCATGCCAGAGACAATAGCGGTCAGGATAACAGCGAATGTCACAGCATTAATGACTCTGTTAATTATCCGCATGGTTAAAGGCATTTTCGCCGACAATGACCACAAGCGATGTCTGTTAAGATATAAATGCAACATGATGAGCAGTGAAAAAATAATCCCCGCCCATTCATGCACGATTTCATCCTGAAGATGAAACCCCATCAGCACCAGCAGAAGTAACGTCATTAGCGTATCCTGCATCACCTGAAAAATATAAATTTTCTTCATGTCGATGGCTTAACGCTGCGGCTGGACTTGTTTTACCCATTGCTCAACTTGCGCGGGTACGTCAGGATCTGAAATATCGTTGCGCGAGATCGAGAGCGCGCGAGTGACTAATTTGGCCTGCGGCTGCATGCGGGCAATTTCTCGTAGGGAGTCGGCTAACCGGCTGCCACCATGGGTGGTAAAGGGGATGACCGTTTTACCGGCAAAGTTATTTTGCTCAAAAAGGCTATATATCACCATTGGCATGGTATACCACCAGATGGGATAGCCGACGTAAATGGTGTCGTAATCGCTGAGAGCGGGGAGCGGCGTTTTTAGCGCGGGCCTGGCTTGAGTTTGCTGCTCCTTTTCGGCAATGCGTAAAAGCGCATCATGTTGGCGAGGGTAGGCGCTGGTTGTTTCAAGGCGAAACAGGTCGCCGTGAGTCTGTTTCTGAACCAGCTGCGCAATAAACTGCGTGCTGCCGGTCTCTGGGGTATTTTTTTGTAATACGCTGGCCCCGGAAAAACCATCCGCCGCATCAGGTTTCATTTCCTCGGGTTGTGAAAAGTAGATAATCAGCGTGCGGGACTGAGCGGATGAATTCTCTGCTGCGAACGCGGGCTGTCCCAGAAGCCCCGTGACAATTATCGCCAGAAACCCGCTAAATAACTTGTTTATTCTCACTGTTTCCTTCCTTCAATCAGCAGTGGTGAGTCTGAGCGGTGATTCTGGCGCAAGTAGCCTGACATCAGACTGACGGCTCTCTGACAATTTCGTCAGCAGGTTTAGCGCGTTGGCGTCCCGATTTTGTCTCTGAAATCAGTCCCTCTGTTCGGATAGCGTCAGGCTGTTTAGCAAACGTCAGCCCAAAGGTATTGATGCCACCTTCACTGCGGGCAAAGACATCTCCCCGGTGCATAATGGCAACGGCACGCACGATCGACAGGCCCAGCCCATGATGGGTATCACTCCTGGCCCGGGAGGTGTCGACACGATAAAACCGTTCAAAAAGCCGATGTAAGTGCTCTGGTGCTATCGCATCGCCAGGGTTAGAAACTGCCACACAGGCTTGATTGTTTTTTTCGCTTAGGCGCACCGTAACCGTGCTAGTGGAGGGGGAGTGTCTTGCGCTGTTTTCCAGTAAATTGGCCAGCGAGCGGTGGAACAGCCGCCGGTCGATGTGCGCGGTGACATCGCCCTCAACATCCAGAGAAAGCTGTTTTTCTGCAAAAGAGGGCTCAACATACTCCGCGGTTTTCAGGGTTTCTTCCCGCAGGGACACCTGCGTAAGCTGGGAAGCATGTTCACCCGCATGGGCATGGGACAGGAACAGCATGTCGTTCACGATAGACGTCATTCGCTCCAGCTCCTCGAGATTTGAACCCAGTAACTCTTCCAGCTCATCAGGCGAGCGTCGGCGTGAGAGACCCAGTTGCGTCTGACCAATCAGGTTCGTCAGCGGTGTGCGGAGTTCATGGGCGACATCGGCGTTAAAGCTTTCAAGCTGTCGCCAGGCGACTTCCTGACGCGCTAATACGCCGTTAAAAGATGAGGCTAACTGCTGTAGCTCTTCGGGCAATGCGCGGGTATTCAGGCGTTGGCCATGGTCCACCGGCGCGAGATGTTGTGCCTGTTTACTGAGCATCCCCACCGGGCGCAGACCAATCCTTGAAACGACATATCCCAGCAGGGCGACGATCGCTACGCCCAGGGCGGCAATAATCAGCAGCGTACGCGTGAAGGCATTCAGAGTGCCCATATACGGCGTGGAGTCGATGGCAACCACGTAGCGCAGCTCCGGCCTTTCACCGTTGGCGGGGATGGTTTTGACTAACAGGAACAGTGAACATGCGCCTTCCGATGCGCCGGGCACGCGATTAAACCCCTCTTGTAAAACGGGCCACTGCACTCCCAGCGGCGGCGTTCCCCCTATACTAAAGCGCGGGTCATCGCTCACTATCCAGTAGCGAACGCGCTCACCTTCAGAATTGGTTAACAGAGTAAATTTACTGGCCAGCGTCGACCAGCCGTCAGCCGAGGTGCGGGCGGTGATCCATGGACTCATCAATGATTCCCGGAACAACAGCTCATTGTGCATCTGCTTTTGCAGAGAGTCATGCAGGGAGCTTCTTAGCAGGATACCGATAACGGAAACAATCAGCAGCGCGGACAGGGCAAACATCAGCGCCAGGTGGACTGAGATGGAGCGCTTAAGCATGCTTATCCCCTTCATTTATTCAGCGCGGACTTCAAGGACGTACCCCATGCCACGGACGGTATGAAGCAGCTTAATGTCGAACGGGGCATCCACTTTGGCGCGCAGACGTTTAATGGCGACTTCAACCACGTTGGCATCGCTGTCAAAATTCATGTCCCATATCTGCTCAGCAATCATCATCTTTGACAGAATTTCTCCCTGATGGCGGGAGAGAAGGCTCAACAGGGAAAACTCTTTCGCGGTCAGTTCCAGTCGCGTTCCGGCGCGAAATACCCGGCGAGCCAGTAAGTCGAGATGCAGATCGTGAATGTGCAGCTGGGTGATGTCTGCGCCATCCACAGCCCGGCGCCGCACCAGGGCCTGAATACGCGCCACCAGTTCAATAAGCGAAAAGGGTTTCGGGAGATAATCATCAGCGCCAAGGCGAAGCCCTTTGACCCGTTCGTCGACCGATCCCCGTGCCGAGAGCATCAGCACCGGCGTCTGTTTGACGGCTCGCACCCCCTCGAGTACCCGGTAGCCATCCATCCCCGGCAGCATCACATCAAGAATGATGGCGTCATAATCGAACTCCAGCGCGTAATGAAGGCCTTCCGCGCCATCGGCGGAGATATCGACCGTAAATCCGGACTCACCCAGCGCACGGTTGAGATAGGTTGACGTTTTTTCTTCATCTTCGACTAACAACAGGCGCATAACGGGATTTCCTCTTAACTTTGCAACGGTGCTTCAACATCGGAATAAACCTGCACGGCATCCGGCAGACGTTGACCCTGAATAGTGATGGTATCCAGTGAGCGAGTGAGCTCGGTCATCTCCGTGGCGGTCAGCGACACGCCGCTAGCCGCTGTGTTTTGCCGCATATGGTCTTTATTGGTGGTGCCAGGGATGGGAACTATCCAGGGTTTACGGGCCAGGAGCCATGCCAGCGCAATCTGTCCCGGCGCGGCATTTTTTCTTATTGCCCAGGATTTCAGTAGTTCAACCAGCGGTAAGTTGTGTGGCAGGTTATCAGGCGAGAAGCGCGTTTCTGTCGCGCGGAAATCACCGGTAGCGAACCGGGTATTCTCATCAATCCAGCCGGTTAAAAATTGCACGCCGAGTGGACTCCATGGCACGAACCCAATGCCCAGCTCTTCACACACCGGAAGCACCTGTTTCTCAGGGCCGCGCCAGAGCATGGAGTATTCACTTTGTACGGCGGTCACGGGTAATGCTGCGTGGGCGCGTCTCAACGTGTTGATACCCATTTCAGACAGACCCCAGTGCAGGACTTTTCCTTGATCCATTAAATCTTTCACCACACCGGCGACATCTTCGATCGGGATCTGCGGATCAACACGGTGTTGATACAGTAAGTCGATGCGATCGGTACGCAGGCGTTTGAGCATATTGTCGACGACCTGCCTGATATGCTCCGGCCTGCTGTTAAGGCCCGGCAGACGCTTACCCGTCTGCTGGTCAATGTTCCAGCCAAACTTGGTGGCGATAACGATTTTGTCCCTGAACGGGGCGACGCCTTCTCCGAGAATTTTTTCGACTTCAAACGGGCCGTAGGCTTCGGCGGCATCGAAGAACGTCACACCTTCATCAAATGCCCGGTGGATAACATTGATCATCTCGGGACGCCAGGGAACGGACGTGTCGTATTTGCGACTCATGTTCTGCACGCCCAGACCGACGGCAGAAACTTCCAGCTTCCCGAGTTTACGCTTACCCGGAGCAGCATTGCGTTGGCTGGATTGTCTGGATGAATCGACCTGAGAGGATTGGCTCGCCGCCGATACGTGGGGAATCAGCGAGGCGGCGGCAATACCCGCCCCGGCGACTAATAGCTTGCGCCGCTCTGGCATTGTTGGGGCATTCTGGCTTTTCATTGATCGCTCCGTTTCTCAGAAAATTGAACATGAATCTCCTTTAAGCGAGATCATTCTGCTCCTTGCTAGCCAACATAAAGCTGACGCTTACCTGACAGCGCTGTCAGGAACACTTCCCCATCCCGGCCGCTTCCTGACAAAAATGTTATTTCTCGGTCACGCAGCTGACAGCCTGTTCTCCCTAACCTGAGGCTGCATATTTAATTTCGCGAGCCTGTATAACCAGGCCGACACTCATCGGGAGAGACCATGAAATTCACGCTTATCAGTGCCATGCTACTCACGGCAATGGCCGGAGTGACCTCAGTCAATGCGGCTGATTACAAGAAAAATCCATTCACACTGGCCTATGACGGTGCCATTACTGAGAACGTCAAAGGCAAGGTCAATATTCATCCGGTGAAATACGATCTGCACGGCATCCAGATTGCTGCCAACGTCTATACGCCAGCTAACTACGATCCCGCCAAAAAATACCCTGCCGTGGTAGTCGCACATCCTAATGGCGGTGTAAAAGAACAGGTCGCCGGGTTGTATGCCCAGCGTCTCGCTGAGCAGGGCTACATCACGATTACCGCCGACGCCGCGTATCAGGGCGCCAGCGGTGGGATGCCTCGCAGCGTGGATAAACCGGCAAATCGTATCGAGGATATCCACGGTATGGCGGATTACATCAGCCAGTATCCCGGGGTTGATACTTCCCGCCTTGGCCTGCTTGGCATTTGCGGTGGCGGCGGGTATTCACTGGTTGCCGCCGAGACGGACAAACGGTTCAAATCGATTGCAACTATCAGCATGTTTAATTCAGGTCTTGTGCGCCGCAACGGTATGCAGGATTCACAGCTGGAGACTATCCAGCAGCGGCTTCAGCAGGCTTCTGACGCTCGCGCTCAGGAAGCAGCCGGAGGCGAAGTGCTTTACTCCGGCGATGCCAACCTGACTGATGAACAGATTGCTAAATTACCTTTTGCCTTGTATCGCCAGGGCTACGAGTACTACTGGAAAACCCACGCGCACCCGAACTCCACGTTTAAATACACCACCAGCAGCCTTCTGGATTTGATGAGCTTTGACGTAACGGACCATATCAATCTCATCAATAAACCGCTGCTGATGATTGCCGGTACAAAAGCCGATACGCTCTATATGACTGAAGATGCGTTTGCGAAAGCCAGCGGTACGAAGGATAAAGAACTGTTCTTGATCGATGGCGCTACCCATATTGAAACGTATTGGGTGCCTAAATACGTTGACCAGGCAATGCAAAAATTAGACGTCTTCTTCGATAAGCATATTTAGTTAGCCTCCGATGACGCCCCAGCCGCGCAGGCTGGGGTACTCTCATCAGCGGTAGCTACTTTCCTGCTGTATTTCATATTGTGTCTTCAGCCGATATCCCCAGATTAACGAAGATGCGGTTAAAGATAATTACGCTGATTAAATAGGCGCTATGAATGGAATTCATAGACCTGATCCGGAGCAGGGAATGAAAACGATGAACCTGAGGTGACAGGCTGGTTCTCGAGCGAGTGAATCATTCACTTCGGATGGCTTTCAGGCGGAGGATCAAATCAGTTCACAACTCCGTCACCATTGACTGGGGTTAAAAAAAGCCACTCGGCCAGCGCCTTTCTTCCCGCTCTTATTTCCTGCGATGTTCCCGGCTACATTGCGCGTGAAGCGCCATACGCGCCCGCCATCGGCGCTACTCAGCCAGGTCCCTGCATATCGTCGCAGGAGATAAGCCCGGCGATATCTTCCCGCGAACGGATATTCACGGCTCAAGAGTAATAGGCAGTCATCAGGCAGGATCGGGCTCACCGGGTTGTGCATCTGGCCGCTACAGTTCAGCAAGGTTAATGCACAACAGGAGCAGCTATGAAAACGATGGGTTATGCCGCACTTAATGCCACCACTCCGCTGGTTCCCTTCAGCTTTGAACGACGCGCCTTGCGCAGGAATGATGTGGCGATTGAGATCCTGTGGTCCGGGGTGTGCCACAGCGATCTGCATCAAACCCGGGATGACTGGAAAGAGTGGGGGGCGACCGTTTACCCCTGCGTTCCCGGGCACGAAATTATTGGCCGGGTGACTGAGGTTGGCAGTGAAGTGAACCGCTATCAGGTCGGGCAAATGGTGGCCGTCGGGACGATAGTCGACAGCTGCCAGGAGTGCGATCAGTGCCGTCGACACGAAGAGCAGATGTGCCGCGAATTTCCGACGGTGACCTACAACGGCCGCGATCGCATTTCAGGTGAGATAACCTATGGCGGCTATGCGAAACATATCGTGGTACGAGAAGAGTTTGTCTTAAATCTACCGGAAGCGCTCGATCCTTCCCGCGCCGCGCCGCTCTTGTGCGCCGGTATTACCGTTTACTCCCCGCTGCGCACCTGGAATGTGGGGCCGGGCTCACGCGTCGGGGTGATTGGCATCGGTGGCCTGGGGCATCTTGCCGTACGTCTGGCAGAGGCGCTGGGCGCTACGGTCACCGTGATTACCCGTAGTGCGGCAAAAGCTCAGGAGGCGCATGAGCTGGGGGCGAAACATGTTTTACTGTCGACATCAGCAGAGGATATGCAGCGGGCAGGCTCCTCGTTCGACGTGATTATTGACACGATCCCCACCCGGCACGATCTCTCTGCGTACGTGCCATTGCTGGATATCGAAGGGGCGCTGGTGATTGTTGGCAATCTGGGGAATATGGAGGGTTTCAGCACCTTACCGCTAATCCTGGGGCGCCGCCGCATTACCGGCTCACCTTCCGGCGGCATTGCGCAAACCCAGGAGATGCTGAATTTCTGCGCGCAGAAAGGGGTTTACCCGGAGTGCGAGATCATCCCGATACAGCAGATTAACCAGGCATTTGAACGCATGGAGCGGGGAGAGGTGAAGTACCGTTTCGTGATTGATATGGCCTCGCTGTCGGCCTGATAAGGACGGCTGACATCGGCGAACCGGTGTCAGCCTGTACGCTGATCTTCAGTAGGGGCGCCCTGTCCAGGCCGCCAGCGACAGGGCTTTATCGCCGATCGGCGTGATACCAAACTGACGCTTGTACTCACGGTGGAACTGGCTGACGCTTTCATACCCTACGCTTATCGCCGCCGTCGAGGCATCCGCATCTTGCGACAATAACAACCGTCTGGCTGCAAGAAGCCGTAGCTGCTTCTGGTACTGCAGTGGGCTCATGTTCGTCATGCGGCGAAAATGGTGGTGCAGCGTGGAGACGCCCATACCGGCAATCCGCGCCAGCGCTTCGACCTTTAACGGCTGCGCATAGTTATCGCGTAGCCAGTCCATGGCCACGGATATCCGTTGCCCGCTGGAGCCGGTCAATACGGTTTCTCTTAAGGTCCTGCCCGCCGGGCTGGTGAGAATGCGATACAGTATTTCGCGCTGAATGAGGTTACCCATGTAGCCTTTATCCTGAGGATGTTCGTTGACGTTCAGATAGCGTAGCAGCGCATCAAGCAGCGGGCCGTCTGCCGGCCCGAGCGACATTCCCTCATCTCTGTATTCCGCGTCATTGCCGTACTGTTTCATGTCGATCATCACTTCCCGGGCGAGAGATAAGTCCAGCTGGAGCAGCAGCGAGATAAACGGTTGTTCAGCGCTGGCTTGCATCACTTCGGCGACGGTCGGCAAATTGACGGCGGTCAGAAGAAAGTGGGATTCATTATAGGCATAGGTTTTTTCGCCCAGACTGACGCGCTTCTCCCCCTGAAGAATCAGCGACACGCTGGGCTGGTAGAGACAAGCGTAGGGGGGCATCGGGCGGTGTAATTCCACAACGCTCACGCCGGGAAAGGGGCAAAGAATCTGTTCACGCCGTCCGGTATAGGCTCTGATTTTCTCCCTGATCTCACCACGTCGTGACGCCATTTCCTGTTGCCAGCGTATATGCTGTGAGTCCGGATGATTATCAGGCATGGTCTGGCTCCTCAACTGAGTGATGGATGCTTTAATCGGCAGCAAGGCAGATGAACAATTGGTTGCGTCGGCACCCACGATATTATTTACCAACAGGCTGCGCAAACGGACTGTGTTCCCTGCGTTGAGATTCACACTAAAGGTTAAAACCGCGCTGGCCCATCTGGGGATCCGGGGGCGACGGTCATCATCTGCAGCAGGGCATGAAGTGTGGTGGCGCCCGCCGACATCGGCGTGGAAGAGGGCGCCACGGCGGCTATGGCGACGTGCTTCCTGCCATAGCCGTACCCGCCGCTACCCGCCAAAACCGGCGACGGCCCGCCGCCAGTCGACGCCGATGCTACGCGGCGGTAACGCCCTCGAGAAAGACGCGGGGAAAACTTAAGCATCAACAAGCCGAAATAGACCGTGAGTATCAATGCGCGTTTTGCCTTGATGGAACTCCCCCGCCGGCGATTGCCAGAAGGGGAGCGGAACCATTATTCCCAGCGTTTCAGCAGCAGGCTGGCGTTGACGCCGCCAAAGCCAAAACCGTTCGACAGCGCATAACGCATCTTCTGCGGGCGGGCCACCCGCGCCACCAGGTTCAGGCCTTCCGCGTCTTCATCGGGGTGATGCAGGTTCAGCGTCGGCGGTACCACCTGGTCACGCAGCGCCTGAATGGTGAAGATGGCCTCAATCCCGCCGGCCGCGCCTAACAGATGGCCGGTTGCTGATTTCGTTGACGTAATGGCGACGGGATGCGTGGTGAACAGGCTTTTTATCGCCGCCAGTTCGCCTTTGTCTCCGACCTGAGTCGAGGTGGCGTGGGCGTTGATATGGTCAATCTCTTCTGCTGCCACCCCCGCCTGACGAATGGCCATTTCCATGGCCCGACGCGCGCCGTTACCGTCTTCCGGGCCAGCGGTCAGGTGATAAGCATCGGCGCTGGTGCCGTAGCCGACCAGCTCTGCCAGCGGGGTGGCGCCGCGCGCCAGCGCGTGTTCCAGCGATTCAATCACGATAAGCCCGGCGCCTTCTCCCATCACAAAACCATCGCGGTCGCGGTCAAAGGGGCGGGAAGCCGCTTCCGGCTGGTCATTGGATGCGCTGGAGAGCGCTCTTGCTGCGGCAAACCCGGCAAGGCTAACGCGATGAATTGCCGCTTCTGCGCCGCCGCAGAGGGCGATATCCGCCTCGCCGCTGCGGATCATCCGTGCAGCATCGCCAATGGCCTGTGCGCCTGCCGCGCAGGCGGTGACCGGCGCGCCGATGGGGCCACGGAAACCGTGGGCGATAGACACATGTCCGGCGGCCAGGTTGGCAAGAAAAGAGGGGATAGTGAACGGAGACAGGCGACGCGGCCCGCGTTGGTCCGTTGTATGTACCGCATGGGCGATCTCGCTGAACCCGCCGATCCCGGTGGCGATTACCGTTGCGGTGCGATCTTGTTCTGCCGCTGATGCAGGCGACCACCCGGCCTGCGTTAGCGCCTCACGCGCGGCAACCAGCGCAAATTCGATAAAGCGATCCATCTTTTTGCGTTCCTTGGCCGGGATGGTCGCCTGCGGATCGAAACCGTGCAGCGGATCGCGTTCGATGGACGGAACCTGCCCGGCCACTTTGCAGGGAATGTCTTCGACCATCTGCTCGCTAAGCCTGGTAATACCTGACTTACCTGCTAGCAGCGACTGCCAGACGTGCTGTACGCCGCAGCCCAGAGGGCTGACAATCCCCATTCCGGTCACGACAATGCGTTTAGCTGAAACGCCCATAATCAACTCTCCTGTAATATCAGTGTGCCGGCGGCTTTTTCATTAAGGGAACCAGCAGCGCGGCAATCAAAAAACCGATCATGATGAGGTAAAAAGCATCGGAAAATGCCTGTGTTCGTGCCTCCCGCAGCGTCAGTGCGGAAAGATTTTTCAGCGCCGCCGTATGAGCGGCATCCGGGGAGATCCCCTGAGCGACAAGGTTTGCCGCGCTGCGCTGAACAAAATCGCTCATTGCCAGGTTGGCGTTATTCAGATGATCCGCCAGGCGGCTGTAATGCAAATTGGTCCTGTCGTTAAGCACCGTTCCGCACAGGGCGATGCCGATGGCGCCGCCGAGATTGCGCATTAAATTAAACAGCCCGGAGGCCAGCTTAAGGCGCGCGGGAGGCAAGCTGCCCAGCGTCAGGGTTACGGTAGGCGCGACGGCAAACTGCTGCGCCAGTCCGCGAAAAGCCTGTGGCAGCAGCAGCTGGTCGGCACCCCAGTCGTGGGTTATCGGCACAAAGCTGTACATCGACATCGCAAAGCCGATCAGCCCGGCCATCAGCAGCCAGCGCAGGTCGACGCGGTTGGCGAGCCACGAATAAAACGGGATCGACATCACCTGGAACAGGCCGGTGGAAAATACCGCCAGGCCAATTTCCAGGGCGCTGAAACCGCGCACGCTACCGAGGTACAGTGGGGTTAAATAGATGGTGGCGAAGATGCCGACGCCGGCCATAAACGAGAAATAGCAGCCGAGGCTGAAGGTTCGGTCCTGCAGGGCCCGGAGATCCATGACCGGCTGCGGATGGCGCAGGGTGCGGATAATAAACGCCACGCCGCACAGCAGGGCGACCCAGGCGGTCGTCGTCAGGGTGGCGTCGTCAAACCAGCCCCAGCGCGGGCCTTCTTCGAGGGTATATTCCAGGCAGCCGAGCGATAACGCCAGCAGCAGAATACTGAGGTAGTCGGCACCGCGCAGCAGCGAGGGGTCAGCGCTATCGACTTTCACCAGCAGCGGTACGGCAACCGCGATGTAAATCCCCGGAATAACGTTGATAAAGAACAGCCAGTGCCAGTTGAAGTTTTCGGTGATCCAGCCGCCCACCGTCGGGCCAAGCGTGGGGGCCAGGGAGGCCAGGCCGCCGATCGTCGCGGCGGCGATGACCCGCTGTTTACCCTGGAAAAAGGCGAAGGCGGTGGTGAAAACCAGCGGGATCATCGATCCGCCCGCCAGCCCCTGCAGAGCGCGGAAGGCGATCATACTCTGAATGTTCCACGCCCAGCCGCACAGCAGACTCATCAGCGTGAAGCCCGCCGCGGAAGCGGCAAACAGCCAGCGCGTCGACATGACCCGCGCCAGCCAGCCGGAAAGCGGGATAATAATGATCTCGGCGATCAGGTAGCTGGTTTGTACCCAGACGGTTTCATCGTCGCCCGCCGAGAGGCCGCCGCCGATATCCCGCAGCGAGGCGGACACGATCTGGATATCGATCAGCGCGATAAACATGCCCACGCACATGCTGGCGAAAGCGAAGATTTTCTGCGTCATCGGCATCGACAGACCCTGCGGGACGGACAGCGCCTGAGCGGTGCTCATCGGCGGCTCTTTTCGTTCACGGTGACGACTACCGATAGCCCTGGGCGCAGTACGTCAAGTTTTGCCCCTTCTCCTTCCAGCGCAATGCGAACCGGTACGCGCTGAACGATTTTAGTAAAATTCCCCGTCGCGTTCTCCGCAGGAAGAATGCTGAAGCGTGAGCCGGTCGCCGGTGCCAGGCTGGTGACATGGCCCTTAAAGGTGCGGTTCGGCAGCACATCGGCCACGATGGTTACCGGTTGGCCGGCACGCATATGCGCCAACTGGTTTTCCTTGAAGTTGGCGTCAATCCACAGGCCGTGCGCGGGAACCAGCGACAGCAGCTGCGTGCCGCTGCTGACGAACGAACCGGACCACGCGCGGCGGTTGCCAATCACGCCATCGAACGGCGCGCGAATTTCGGTATAGCTGAGGTTCAGCGTGGCCATCTCGAGGTTAGCCTGGGCCTGGGTCAGGGCGGCCAGGGTTTGTTGCTGGCGGGCATCCAGCACCGCCAGCTGGCGTTCGGCGGCGGTTTTATCCGCTTTTGCTTTATCCTGCTCGGCGCGCGCCCGGCGGTAATCGGCGGAGGCGTTATCGCGGATTTGTGCGGAAATCGCGCTCGACGCGGCCAGGGCGTTATAGCGCCGGTTGTCGTTAGCCAATTTTTCGGCCGCCGCGGCGGCGGCCTGTAACGAGGCCGCAGAAGCGGCAATCGTCGCCTGCTGTAGCTGGCGGGTGGCAATGATATCGGCCAGCGCGGCCTGCTGCGCCGCCACTTCTCCGACGGCTTTTGCCCGTGCGGCGCGGTAATCGCGGTCGTCGATGCGAATCAGCAGATCGCCTTTTTTCACCGCCATATTGTCCTGCACCGCCAGCTGCTGGATATAACCAGAGATTTTGCTGGAGATGGCGCTAATATCACCGCCAACATAGGCATCATCGGTGGTCTGGATAAAGCGCCCGGTATGCCACCAGTAAGCGCCGTAACTCGCTGCCGCCAGTGCGGCGACGGCGAGTGCCGCCAGGACGAAGGCGCTTTTCTTACTGGCCGGGTTCATTGCTGGCATCCCGGTAGGGTTCGGGTTGGAATTTTTGCCCGCTATCGCCTTCGCGTTTGCGCAACAGATAGTCGTGACGGTATTTCATCATCGGCGAAGCGGCGGGTCCCGGCACCATGGTGTATTTACCCGGAATAATCTCTTCGCCGGTCGCTTTATCGACCAGGATCGGTTCCACGCGCCGCTGGGTTTCACTTTCCACCAATTGCATCTGACGGCCTTCGGGTGAGAAGTGGCGGTTACCCCATTCCGCCAGCGCCAGCAGTACCATGCGAAAGTCGCGGCCGCTTTGTGTGAGGTGGTATTCGTAGCGCGGCGGTGTGCTGCTGTAGCAAACCTTCTCCAGCAGGCCGTCGTCTACCATCGCCTTCAGGCGGCGTGAAAGAATATTCGGCGCGACGTTGCTGCTTTTCTGGAACTCGTCAAAGCGGGTAAAGCCGGCGAAGGCGTCGCGCAGGATCATTATGCTCCAGCTGTCACCGATGCGGCCAAGGCTACGGGCGATGGGGCAGGGAGCGTGGCAAAGCGGTTCATTTTTCATGGACTGGCCCGGATAGATAGGTGGCTTTCGGGAGCAAATTGACATAGTAACTATCAAAATGCAAGTTACTTAAAAAACGATCTCTCAGCAGATTCATGGCGCAGGCGTTAGGGTACACAGGCGATAGACCAATATGGGGTGACACGGCTTAGCGCAAAACGGTGGTGCAGGGGCCGGGGTGGGTAAGAGCGTGACGGAAGCGAATTGAGCGGGCGCTAAGGGGGTTGATTGCCGGAGCGCCATACGTTATGCCAATAAACAATCGCATTGTGCCTGGTCCCTTCATTCTGTCGTATTTTTATTATTTATTAGCGTGTTAGTTAATGACTCGTGTCATAAAAGGCAGGGGAAGCCGGGATGTCGTCTATGGGGAAGGGGGGCAGACAGCCTGAAACCGAACGGAGCAGAGTCTGACGGTCCGCTCCGCGGCAGGAGCGGACGTTATGCTAATCAATGATGAAGTGGTCAGACGGGATAGTGCGTTTAGCCAGTTTCTTTTGAAGTATTATGACCATTACGGGAAATACAGAGGCGGCTAATGCACTGACAACCAGCAGTCTGTTCAGATTTTGCGTTGTTATTCCTTGGTCCGGTAGTAATAAGGAAGACAGAAAGAATGCGAGAGTTGTTATCAGGTACATCATGGCTGTCTGTAGTGAAGTAAAGCTGGCTCGTTGTTCATCCTCAGGATACTGGACAGCAACCGACGACGCGCAAACCAGCCGACTGTATGAAGCGCCAAGAAATAAGGTTATAAATAGAAATACATTATGATAACCCATCGCCGGAATCAGCAAACTTGCCACCAGGAACAGAGTTGAAATTGTTGCCAGCATCAGAGCAGATAAACGCGATGTCAGCATGCCTGTTATTTTTGTAGACAGATAACCGGCTATCCCGCCACTTAAGAACAATAAAGGTAATAGGTTTTGTTGTGCGCCCATATACTGCGTCATTAAGGGCGCCAAAATGGGAATGATCAGCATTGGACTGAATTGTACAAGGGCAGTACAAGAGGCGAAAAGTAAGGTTTGAGCATCAATAGATAGATTCCTCTTCACGCCTGATGGGGCCGTATCCTTAGGGATAATAAATATTATCAACGGTAAAGATAACAGACAAAGCGAACTGATTAACCCTGGCGCAGTATGCCAACCATAGTGCGTGCATAAAAATAATATCGCTGGCATGCCGACGATACTGACCAGCGAAAATGACGCAATTACCGTTGCCAGCATTTTTCCACGTAAGTTTGCCGGGGCATAATTTATTAAAATACTCATACCCACACCCATTGTCGTACCACCAACCGCTCCTGCGCAAAATCGCAGTGCCAGAAGAATGTCAAAATGAGTAGTGAGGGTGGGCAAAAATGTTAGTGCTCCCAATAGCACCATATTCGTGAGCAAGAATTGTTTTTTATTAAACAGATCGATGCAATAAAAAGCAACGATCCCAGAAAGCACTGCACCCAGCGTATACATACCAGAGACATAGCCAGAAAATGATACAGGAACCGAAAACCCCTCGGCCATAAAAGCAAAAACGGGTGTTAACGCCATATATTCCAATGCATTAGTGAACTGGACAAAAGCCATTACAATGGCTATCCGCATGAGGGTTTTATGATTAAACGTCTGTGTGACCAGTGTCATAGTAAGCAACCTGTGGCTGAAAGATATCCGAGTTTAACCACTATCAATGATGTTCATTAGATGGTAAAAATGGCACTTATTATTATCAAATATGGGATAGTTGATGCGTTCAGCGCTTGATTTTAATACACTGAAAGTGTTTATCGCGGTGGTTGAAAGAGAAAGTTTCGTTGGGGCAGCAAGAGTCCTTGCAATGCCGGCATCAAACGTGAGTCGCTGTATTTCTCAGTTAGAAGAAAAACTGAATCTTCAGCTTATTGAGCGTAGCACCCGACATATGAAACTCACCCAGGCGGGGCACCTGCTCTATATCCGCGCGAAGCCACTACTGGAGGCGCTTGAACAAACTGAGACCGAGCTAACGTTGCGGCAAATGCAGCTCAAGGGGCCACTACGCATCTGTATTCCCAATGAAATAGGTCCTGCATTGCTGGGTTCTGTTATTGCCGATTTCGCCTGTCAGTACCCGGACCTGGAGATCAGCTGTGTTACAAATTTGTCAGGCCTCGAATCCCTGAGAGATGATCTGGATTTAGCTATTATTATTACCCGTGGTCAGATGGATGACAGTGACTACATAGCCCGGCATCTGGTGACTATCCCTTGCACCATTGTTGCAGCCCCCTCCGTCATTCAGCGCTATGGCACCCCTTCTCATATTCGGCAATTTGAAGAATTACCCTGCATTACAACGGTAAGTGCGCTGAAAGGTGCCCCCTGGCAGTTTGTCAATATGAAGGGGGGATTCGAGACAATTAAGGTTAAAGGGCATTATCGGGTAAACAGCGGAGAGATGGCAGGACGCGCTGCGGTAGCAGGCGTGGGTTTTGCAATCCTATCGAAACAAGCCTGCCAACCCTACATTAGCGATGGACGGTTAATCGAGATTGAGTTTGAACAATCGCCAGCCCCATTGCAATTGTTCGCCCTTTATTCCGATCGGCGTTACTTGCCCGCTAAAACAAGAGCGCTCATTGACTTCATGCATCAGAAATTGAGCAATATCTCCTTAGCAACATAAGGCGGCATTGAGTCGCGACAGTGGGTCCCGTTGGTAAAATGAATTTCCAGCGCCTGTATTTCGCTGTGAGCTCAACGGCTCGATGCCACGCTATTGTTCAAGAAGAGGGGACGTTGCCATGAAACGAAAACCCACATTGACTACACGCCAGAACTAAACGCCATGTCCAGTCCGCTCTTTGCCAGAGGCGGAAGTTGCTGACGTTGTGCTATGGTGACAATTGGGAGCGATTCATGAGATGTGTGGTTCGACACTGGCTGACGTTTAGTATGAGGGAGAAGATGAATGACAAATGATTTGATTGCGCTTTCTGCGATTGGCGTTGCTATCCTTTTTGGCGCTATGAGCCCGGGAGTCAGCTTTCTTCTTGTTGCCCGCACGGCCATGTCCAGTTCAAGACGGACGGCGTTATCTGTGGCGGCCGGAATGGGTTTTGGTGCGCTTATTTTTGCCGCCATCGCGTTAGCGGGCCTTCACACTCTGCTGACATTGGTTCCATCGCTTTACACAGGCCTGAAGATTGCCGGTGGTTTATATCTGTTATGGCTTGCGTTAAAAATCTTTCGGCGTCCTGCAAACAAGTTTATCGATTCTGCCGTGACAGAGGAAGTCAGCGCCTCAAAAGCTTTTCTCACTGGCGTATTCACGCAAATTAGTAATCCGCATACCGCTCTGGTATTTGCCAGTATTTTTTCCGCCGCGCTTAGTAAAAACATTCAGCCTGCCATGTATATTATCCTGCCCTTAATGGCTTTCGCTATTGATGTACTGTGGTATGCAGTCGTAGCATGCGTATTATCAACGGACGGGCCGCGTCAGACTTACATTAAATACCGTAAGTTCATCGATAAATTAAGCGGGGGAGTCATGGCCTTTCTGGGAATACGGCTTCTGTTAAAGTAATTCAAACGATTACAAACTAGCCTATGGATGTGCAACATTAAGGTCGGCCCCTCGCACAAAGCAGACAGTAAGTCCTACTTCTGTCCGCTTTGTGCCGTGGGTTCAACGGCCGGACTCGTCAATATTCGAGTGACTCATTGAGTGAGTATAAGTGTGGGTAACTGGAAACAGTTTAAGTAGTGGGGCTAATGAAGACCATCACCCCGCAAGACAAGCGCGATATCGTTGGACGGTGATAGTAAAAAATATGCCTAAAGACATATCCTTTTTTATTGCCAACTGAAAACCACGCCCTGTGGGCGTGGTTTTCATCTGGTTTTGGTTCTGTCTTATTGTGTTTGGCTTTCAATCTCCCACGACTGGCAGAGACTTCTTTTTAAGGGGCTTGCTACGCCCTTTCAGGGCATAATAAATTGACTACATTTTGGCATAATCAGTATATCCTTTGACACCACCGCCATAGTAGGTCGTCGGATCTGCGCTGTTCAACGGCGCCTCTGTTTTCACCCGCTCTGGAAAGTCCGGGTTAGCCAGAATCATCTGGCCGTAAGATTCCAGTTCGGCAAGACCGGACTGGATATCATCACCGATGTTTTCTCTGCTTTTCCCGGGGCGATTCAGGATCAGCGGTTGCGTCCATAACGCCCGCAGTTCACCCAGCAGTTCCTCATTGCCCATGTGCATAATGTGCAGGTAGCTCAGTCCGAGCTTATTCAATTCAGCAACCAGGTAACGATAAAGCGCCGGGCCTTCCTCACCTTCATTAATACCCCAAATCTGGCTGCCCGGGGAAAGACGGATCGCGGTTTTGTCTGCACCAATCTCTTCTGCAATGGCTGCCGCCACCTCCAGCGCAAAACGGGCACGGTTCTCAATGGAGCCGCCATATTCATCGATGCGCTGGTTGGCGCTTGGTGCTAAAAACTGGTGTATCAGATAGGCATTAGCGCCGTGGATTTCCACGCCGTCGGCACCAGCCTCAACAGCACGCCGTGCCGCATAACGGAAATCAGCAACCGTGCTGCGGATTTCTTCCGTTGTCAGTTCGCGTGGCACCGGAATATCCTGCATGCCGGTTGCAGTAAACATCTGTACGCCGGGGGCAATAGCGGAAGGCGCCACGCCCTGACGATGGTGCGGCGTATTGTCAGGATGGTTCATGCGGCCGGTATGCATAAGCTGGATGAACAGATGACCGCCCTTATTGTGAACGGCTGACGTGATTTGTTTCCAGCCCGCCACGTGTGCGTCGGTGTAAATACCGGGCGTCATTAAGTAACCCTGTCCGTCATCGCTGGGCTGCGTCCCTTCTGCAACGATAAGGCCCACCCCGGCGCGCTGTGCGTAGTATTCAACCGCAATGTCAGCCGGCGTACCGTCATATTCAGCACGGCTACGGGTCATGGGGGCCATCACCAGACGGTTATTCAGCGTTAACTGCCCGAGTTTGAACGGGGTAAATATTTTATCCATTTTTCTTTTCCTGTAGCCTGATAAAAAGTCAGGTCGGTAAAACAGCGCGGTATTAATAAAGAACAAAAAATTAATGCAGGTGTTCAGTATGCTGACTGGAGACATAAAAATTTCAGTAATACATGATGTTTTTAATATTGAATTAAAATTAAAAAGTAATATCCGGATTCCGGGTGATAAACATCACTCAACGTCGGTGAGTGAAAAATTCAAAGTGCTGTATTCTGCTTGTCAATTGAAAAGAATGACTGAGCTGCTGTGAAATTTTATAAATACCTTTACCGGTGCGGGCGCATATTGCCACTGAACATACCGCCACGGAATACTTTTGCCGCGGGATCAGTGGTGAAGAGCACCAGATCAGTGGTATCCAGCGCGATGACGGTGTGAACGTCGCCGTCTTCGATAATCATGCTCTCTCCAGTATTTAGGGCGATTTCACCAACCCGGGCTGCGCCCTCAAAGACATATAACAGGCGCACCGCGCTACTGACCGGTACCGCCGGCAGCGTCAGCTCGCTACCTTCAGCAAGCCGCGCGTCCTGTACCCACGTCTGAGAACGAAAAGTTAACGGTGCGTTTTCAGGGCCGGCAATCAGCCGCCAGTTATTGTCACTGTAAGGCGTGCCGAAATCATGAAACTGAACCTGAGGTGTCAGGTTGGTTTCTGAGGGGCGAATGAAAATCTGCAGACACTGCATTGATTCACCTTTTTCACCCAGAATGCGTTCCTCATGCTGGAAGGTATGTCCGGCGTTCATGAGCATCAGTCGGGTATCAGTAATCTCTTCCTCATTACCGACCGTGTCCAGATGCAGCATTCTGCCTTTACGCATGTAAGTGAGAATTTCATCATCTTTATGCGGATGCATGGGAATGACCGTTCCCGCTTTTACGTTTGCCTGGTCAATACGGCCAATTGCCCCAATACCACTGTCATCTGAATTCTGTACCATTCCCGGCCAGAGGATATCGATACCGAACCCGCCAGAGCCATGCGATTGTTTTCTGCTGTTTTCAATTTTAAGCATTGTTGTGATTCTCTTATCCGGGAAGGCAGACCCGCACGGAAGGCGTAAAGCGCTGCCGCACGAGGCTGCTGGCTTATTCATTACTGAAAGGATTCCATTAATACCTGGACTAATTTCTCCCCCTGAGGTGTTGCCCAGCTTCCTGCCAGCTCAGCAATTAGCTGGTTAGTTGTCGTCAGGGTAATGCCATTTTTGTCCATACGGCGTAGCGCAATGTCATCAGCCATTTTGGTTGGTGAGGCACCGGCGTCCGCAACAACCTGTACGTCAAACCCGGCTGCAACCAGCGACAGCGCCGGGTAGACCGTACAGACATCGTTAGTTACGCCTGCAATAATCAGTTTCTTTCTGCCGGTAGAGTTAACCGCGGCGGCAAAGTTCTCATCGTCCATGGCATTAACAATGCCCATGCGTTTGATTCGTGCTTCAAATTCTTCTGGCAGAATAGTTTTCAGTTCTGCAAGCAGCGGCCCCTGCGCATATTCTTCCATGCTTGAGGTAAGAACCACCGGCATATCCAGAATGGCGGCAGATTTAGCCAGCATTAGCGCATTGCGTTTAAGTTCGTCAAACGCCATGGATTTAGCCCAGCCCATGGTGCCGACCTGATGGTCAATCAACAGCATGGCGGCATTGTCAGAGGTGAATTTTTCAAAGCTCATAAAATTAATCCTGTGGGTTTTGGTTAACTGACTGACGTATATAGTATTTGTCAGGGGTTATGCAGGTTTTCCCCTGCGAATATTTAAAGTATATCCTGTTAATTTTTGGGATAAATAGCTAAAATCAGAATTGAATATTCCATTCATGGCACAATAAACATGGAACTTCTTAACCACATGTCCTACTTTGTCGAAGTTGTCAAAGCGCGCAGTTTTCGTGGCGCAGCTCAGGCTCTGGGCATGCCAAATTCCACGCTGTCGCGTAAAATAAATGAGCTTGAAAAGTTTATCGGCCTCAGGCTGTTACACCGGACGACGCGCAAGATTGAACTGACCGAAGCCGGTCAGATTTATTACGAACGAAGCCGGCGCATCATTGATGAAGCACGTCTGGCGTATGAGCAGCTGGGTTCTCTCCTGGCTCAGCCGCAGGGTATGCTGCGAGTCTCTTTGCCGGCCGATTTTGCGGTGGTGATTCTCGCGCCGCTGATTAAAGCGTTCTCGGACTGCTATCCGGGTATCAGCTTCGATTTTGATTTAACGCCGAGAAATGTTGATTTGGTGTCGGAGCCCTATGATCTGGCAGTTCGCATGGGGAGTCTGCCCGATTCCGGCCTCATTGCACGCAAGCTCGGGTCGCTTTCACGCAGCCTTTACGCATCCCCCGACTATTTAGTTCAGAATGGCAATCCCGGTAACCCTGATGAGCTGACGGATCATGAATGTATTGGTATGCGGCAGGATAAGTCCGGTCACTGGCACTTATATCGCGAAGAAAGCCGGATTAGCATCAGAACTTCCGGGCGCTTTCAGATGAACAGCATTGGTATGATGCGTCGTTTTGCCTCAATGGGAGCAGGTATTGCGATTTTGCCTGACAAAATTGTCGGGGAAGACGTTGCGGATAATAAACTGACCCGGGTATTGCCTGACTGGAAGGCTGAAGCGGTCACGGTTTATGCTCTGACTGAAACGCGACTGCTCCCTGCGAAAACGCAGGTTTTTATTGAGTTTATGCGTGAGAAGCTGAGCGAGAAGGCGGACTGACGCGCGTTGTGTTGCTCCCGGTCATACTCGTTACAGTGGGTGATTTACCGCTGATTGAACCCACCATCACCGCTTTCGCATTCAGCTTGACCTGGAAGCAGACCAAACCTATCTGCCAGAGCCGATATCGCTGGCAGATCGGTTTCGCAGCCTGAGCCAGACCTTTTTCAGCAGAACTGAATGTTGTTGTAACAAGGGCAGGTACAGGAAGTTCCAGCCTGGACCAAAGAAGATAAGCGCGCCAGCAAAGGAGTAAAAGCCAGTGCCGGTGAGAGCCAGACCCATGTGACAAATATAGCACGATCCCCGCACCGATCGGATCCTGAAGAATCCCATTGGCTTCATTTTCAAAGAGTAAGGGTAAGTGTGGCGCTATCTCATTTGCTGCGGTATCAGTCATGCAAAGAGTTCTTCGCAATTTTTTAAGCCTGATGTTAGCAGCGAAACGGATAGCGGTATGGGGTGAAGAACACTATGACTGATGAGTCAGCAGCAAATCCTGCAGGTTGCCCTTAAAAGCAAGGCGAATTGCGTCGATACAGCTATGCAGGCGCTGACTATCTCGCTGCCTCTTTGTGCCATCTTCATTGGGTTGTTTGGCTGTGTACTTAACCATTAAGGATATCTATCATATGGTTAATTTTAAGACATGGACGCTTTATGAAATCTATCAGACTACTCACTCTCATCCTGCCATTTCTTCTGGCTGTCTGCTTTGGTACACAGGCCAGCGACAGCACACCCTCTGGCAGCACTTCCTCTGCAACTACAGCTATCACCGCTCACGATAAGAACGGAAAGCTACTGCCGGGTGCCCTGCGGGTACAGTTTGATGTTGATGCAAACGGAAGAGTTCAGAATACACAAATCCTTGAATCGACAACTACTCCGGAGTTTGAACATAAAGTCATCAGTATCATGAAAAATGAATGGCGCTATGAAAAAGGGAAACCGGGAAAAGATCACAGAATAGTAGTCATGATTCGCCCCACCAGACGTTAGCACCTGTTGCTGACAACATAACCCGTCCAGGAAAACGTCCGCATCCCCAAGACGGATATCTCAATTTAGCGACTACATAGCAACAACGCTTAATGCATTGGGAGTGACACTCAGACACTCTGATGTAAGAGATGTACATGTAAAATGCTGAAAAAAACCAAATTCACGACCTCAATCGTGTTCCAGGACGCCCGGATACCGAACCTGATATATACAAGTTGCACAAATTCATCTCCACAGGAATATTATGATGTGCATACGCGTTTTTTGTTTATTGTCTGTCTTCTTTTACGTCATACAAGTACAGGCATCTCCAGGCTTTCGTCAGATAAAGTTATCAGACCCAAAGTCGGAAACTCTAAATGTGACGGTGTGGTATCCAGCCTCTTCTGAGGGAAGAACAGTGAATACAGGAAGTAATCCCGCTTTTGTTGGCGTTATGGTGAACCCCGATGCGCCACCATTACCTGGAGCACATCCTCTCCTGGTTATTTCGCACGGATACAACGGCAACTGGCGGAATCTGTCCTGGATTGCTGCGGCGATGGCCGCAGAGGGATATATTGTTGCCGCCCCGGATCATCCAGGCACGACTACATTTGATCAGAATCCTCCAGAGGCTAAAAAGCTGTGGCGACGTCCGCACGATATTTCCCGGGTTATTGATTTCGTCATCGACTCCCCGGCACTTTTCGGGGCAACGGACAAGGAGCGTATTGCGGCTTTAGGGCATTCTCTGGGCGGATGGACAGTCATGTCGCTAGCGGGTGCGCGATTTAACCCTTCCTTGTTTATCAACGATTGTCAAAACCATCCCAAACGCGGCGACTGCCGGTTAACAGAAAAGCTGGGCATTAATGACGCGCTTTCCGTGGAAAAAATATCCGCAAATAACAGGGATGCAAGGATCCGGGCTGTTGTCTCTCTTGACTCAGGATTAGCGCCGGGGTTTACCCCTCAGAGTCTGAATGCTATTAACATTCCAGTCCTGATTTTAGCCGCACAGGCGGACAGATTGGCAGAATTACCTGCAGGACAGGAGTCTGGGTATCTGGCTGCCAAAATGAACCCAGGCTGGAGGCAATATGAGATCGTCGAAGGCGCAACACATTTCAGTTTTATGCAGCTTTGTAAACCCGGTGCTGAAAATCTCCTGAACGAAGAATCACCTGGCGATGAAGTTGTTTGCCAGGATGGCCCCCATGCAAAGAGATCGAGTATTCATCAAAATCTGGTTCGTAAGATCAGTGAGTTCCTGAATTCTTCGCTTGATTACACTGCATCTTCTGCCGGAACAAAGTAGGTGACACACCACAAACGCGCAGAAATTCACGATTAAAATTTGATTTAGTGGTGAATCCCGACTCCAACATTATATCCGTCACGGGCAGCAGGGGGTTTAACAGCAGCTCCTTTGCCCGTTCAATCCTGAAGCCATTGATCCACTGCGATACATTGCACTGACTCACAGAATTAACTGCGCTTGAAAGATGTCGCGCGGGTATGCCTGTTTTTCTGGCCAGAACACTCAGCGTCAGATCGGGATTAAGATAAATCTGTGTTTCACGGACTTGTTTCTCGAGTCTGCGATAAATCGCCTCAAACTCTCCTGAGGATCTCACAACACTTTCGGGGGGCGTTTCTTCCCGGTTATCATTTCCTGATACCGTTGTCCTTCCCGCGCTGACAATCGCCGCGGCGATGAGAGGAAGCAGCGTCATCTGGAAAATGACAATCATACCCGGGGCCTGTTTTCCACCGGTGATGTTGAAGTCAAATATAATCGCAAGATCTGTCAGCGCAGATAGACACAGAAAGCTGCCGGCGAAAAAAGCCATCTTTACCGTATGTGCTGACTCCGCCAGTCGGTTCAGCGTGAAGTGATGCTCCCCCTGCCATGCAATACGAAAGAGACCATATCCGTATCCCATAAACAGGATAAACAGGATGAAGTCAGTCGCAACCGGCCAAACTATCCTGATCAAAAATGCAATGGTCGGGGGTAAAAGCAGCACTAGCCAGCGACGTTGCTTACTGGTTTCAGTCATTGAGATGAAACTATGCCATGCGAGAGGGGGCAGAAGTATTGCCAGGACGGATTGAATATTCCTGAGCATGGATGACTCGTATTCCCAGCGCAGCGTGCTTACAGAAAGAAGGACTGTGCAGGCGATAAGAAAACGCAGGGTACCGCTGTGGCGATTTTTTTCAGGAAATAGCGCAACGACTATTAAAAACAATAGTGCAAACAAAGTAATAACAGGGAAGGGAACAGAAAACATAACCACAGTACCATCATAAAAATTCACGAGGAATATTTGCACCCATGAAGGCAATCTGTCTCCTTCAACCATAAGCGGACATAGGACGCCATTAATGCAATGCCTTTGAGAAACAAACGGCCTCTTTCCTGCCTATGTAGGGACCATAATTTTCAATACGGACATATCCATTTTTTTCGTAAAAACGGACAGCTTTATGATTGATGAGCCGGGTTTCTAGCCAGAGTTCGCTGTATCCCATCTCCCTTGCCGATGTTTCCAGAAAACGGAGTAAAGCATGGCCAACACCAGGCTCGCTTCGGTCTGAAAACATCCTCTTAAGCTCAGCTATATGTTGTGTTACTGGCCTGATAGCGCCACATCCTATCGCATTGCCACGAGTATTCCTTGCCAGGACCCATAATGAATTGTCGCCATTTATTGCGTCAATGGCAAAATGGCTTTTGCCATTATCACCGGTAATAGCGGCAAGTTCTGATGACAGCATTTCGATTAACCGATGAGATTCTGCATCTAACGGGTCTGCTTTCTCTACTATTATCATGGTCATACCCTGTACAGGAGTTTGGCACAGCATAAAGGATTTTGACGGCAAAAGCTGCAGTCCCACTCCAGCGACTTAACATCCGGGAGCGAAATCTCCCGTTGCGGCAACGTCTGATCTGCCCCTCGCTCAGAGCGCACCTTCCACTCAGTTAACTCGTCCGCTTCGTGCCAGAGGCGGGCATGCCCGGACTTAGAGTACTCAAACAGGGTTCAGGGCATGTCCAGTCCCGTCAACAAAATATCTGTCGATGCTCAGCGAGGGGAGATAAATGACCGTGATAAAATCAACAAATGTTTAAAATGATAATTTTGTTTAATTGCAAATGAAGTCATGCTACCGTGCTACTCAACTTTCTTTAGGGCAAATCTGACACATGTCTATCGTACGCTACCCCACGACCAAACCGTTTCCCTTTTCAGACGCCGTGAGGGTGAACGGGTTTGTTTTTCTTTCCGGGCACGTCGCCATGAGCCCCGAAGGTGAGCCGTTGTATGGCTCTGTCGCCCAGCAGACCCGGCATATCATGCATGCCATCCGGGAAACTCTGGCGCGAGCGCATACCACGCTGAACAACATTGTGAAAGTCCAGGTTTGGCTAAGCAGCATGGAGCACTTTAGCGAATTCAATGCCGCTTACAGCGCGTTCTTCCCGGAAGGTTTCCCCGCAAGGAGCGTTGTCACCAGCCGCCTTGCTTTTGATTTAGACGTCGAAATAGAAGTCCAGGCCGTAGTCTGATGGGGAGAGCAAAATGAAAGACGAACGTGAACGTTTAATCACTATTCTGACGGCTTCGCTTGAAGCATTGAGAACCACGCTTCCCTTAAACACAGAAGCGGTGCTGCATGACCTTACCCGTCCCGAAGCGTCCGTGATAAACATCATTAATGGACACGTCAGCGGCAGGAAAGCCGGTGATGCGCTGTTGTCCGGCCCGGAAAATGACACGGGATTCTTAGGCTTACTGGATGCCTCGAAGCGTGTTCCCAGTCAGGTATTCAGTGGATATACCACCACCACACTCTCTGGCACCACGTTGAATAGCGCATCGACGATTTATTACAGCGATGACGGCGTGCCGTTAGTCGCTTTCTGCATTAACGTCGATATGGACGTGGTGTTAAAACTCAAACGCGATCTGGACTATTTACTCCATCCGGCCGCCGCGGCTGAAACACCAGAAAATCCGCTGGGTGATATTCAGGATAAATCCCTGGATGAGGTTATTTCGAAATTCAGACCTACGGGTTCAGAAAGTAAAATCGATTTCAGAAAGCGGGTTATTTCTGAAATACATGCTCAGGGCTTTTTCAAGATTAAAGGCAGCGTTAATCACGTCGCTAAAGCGCTGGGTGTCACCCGGTACACCGTTTACAACTATCTGGATAAATTAAATGACAAAGCCTGACACCGCAGTAATTCCTTTTTATCAGGTTGATGCTTTCACCACTCAACCTTTTGGCGGCAACCCGGCGGGCGTTTGCCCGTTAACTGAGTGGCTGCCTGATGATGTTCTGCAAGCCATCGCCACGGAGAATAATCTTTCTGAAACCGCTTTTTTTGTGCCGGTCGAGGAGGGGTATCAACTGCGCTGGTGTACGCCTGCGGTTGAAGTGGATTTGTGCGGTCATGCCACTCTCGCAGCATCCTGGGTGCTGTTCAACAAGCTTGGCTACCAACAAGAGACTATCGGCTTCCACACCCGTAGCGGCCTGTTGACGGTGAGTAAGAACGGGGATGAGCTGTGCATGGACTTCCCGGCTAAATCGGTCACGAAGATTGATACGCCTGACGGACTTCTGGAAGCCCTTGGCATTACCGGCGGCGTTACAGGGGTGTGGAAATCGGACGATCTGATTGTACTGGTCGATGACAAAACCATCATCGACGGGCTTAATCCTGACTTCAACAAGCTGGCTGTATTCGACACCCGCGGCGTGATCGTGACCGCCGCTGATAACCAGTTTGATTTTGTGTCCCGTTGGTTCGGCCCGCAGGTCGGCGTGAACGAAGATCCGGTCACGGGATCGGCACACACCTTCCTCGCTCCGTTCTGGGCGGCGCGTACGGGGAAAAATGTTCTGACCGCTCAACAAGGCGGGAAGCGTAAAGGGGCGTTGCGCTGTGTGGTTCGCGATGACGGGCGCGTGGAACTGCACGGTTTCGCACGCATGACCATCGAAGGGATATTCCAGTTGTAATGACGATGTATGACCGGAACGGTGACCGGGCAGATAATGACCACGCCTTCCAGAGTATGATATTTATATAATAAGAGTTAATAATGACAGCAAACACCAGACTTTCATTGCCAGAGACAATGGCTCTTGGCGGGATGACACTTGCGCTTTTTTTGGGCGCAGGCAATATTATTTTCCCGCCGCTGGTCGGCATGCAGGCGGGCGCAAACGCCTTTAATGCAGGCTTTGGCTTTATTATCACAGCGGTTTTATTCCCGGCGCTGGCGATTATTTCCCTTGCCATTAATGGCGGTGATATTGCGGAATTAACGAAACCCTTAGGCAAATGGCCGGGCTTGATTTTTATTGGCATTTGCTTTTTAACACTGGGGGTGTTCTTTGGCACGCCGCGCACCGCGACGATTAGCTACGAAGTCATCACCGACGGCACGGGTAGCTCCCTGATGCAGAAGATGATATTTTCCGCCGCTTTCTTTGGCCTTGCTGGCGCGACGCTGGCAAAACCGGGAAAACTACTGGAAATTGTCGGTTTCTTCCTTTCGCCGATTAAAATAAGTGCCCTGATTTTTATCGGCGTGTGTGCCTGGTTACACCCTATTGGCGAACTCACAACAGCAACAGCCGCGTATGAAACTCGCGCGTTCGGTACAGGATTCGTCAACGGTTATCAAACCCTGGATGTGATCAGTGCGCTATGCTTCGGTGCCATTATCACTCATACGCTCAAGGAGCGGGGGGTCAACCATCCGCGGGGTATCTTCACTCATTCCACCGCCGCAGCCTTTATCGCTGCCGCAGGTCTGGCTGTGATTTATATCTGCTATCTGTCGATGGGGTCCCATAGTCCGGTGCAGGGCGCAATGAACGGTATGCAGGTGATGAGCGCCTATGTCGAAACTGTTTTTGGCGTTTATGGTCAGGTGCTGTTGGCGGCGATCATTACCCTGGCCTGTCTGGTCACGGCTATTGGTCTGACGACCGGAACGGCGCGCTATTTCAACCAGACGACCGGCGCGTCTTATGGGCTGCTGGTGACGCTATCCCTGATGGTGTCAGCAGCACTTGCCGTGCTGGGACTGAACTCTCTCACCGAAATGGCGGTTCCCGTGCTGTGCGCCATTTATCCTGCTGCGCTGGTCGTGGTTGCGCTGGGCATCGTTCGAAAATGGATAGAAGTGCCGACTAATCTGTATCAGTTGCTTTTCTATAGCGCCCTGGGAGTGGGGATAATGAGTCTGTTCGTAAAATCCTAAATGAACAGCCGCGACTTCGGAAGTTGTCCTTCAGTTAGCACGTGAACTTCAGCTTCCGCTCCTCGCTCATAGCGGATCTTATGGCCTTGCTTTCTCTGCGCTTCGAGCCAGGTAACGTAACGGTGAATTAAAATACGGGGAGCAGGCCGTCGATTTCTACTCATTTTCCAGCCAGTCGATAAAGAACTGGGTGAAGGCGGTAACCGGCAGCGGCTGCAGCCGTCGCTGCGGGTAGACAAATTGCAGCCCGACATTTTTTTTATCAAGGCGGCTAAACCCAATAAAACTTTCAGCAAACAACAGTTGCAGTCTGCCTTGCTCCACATCACGCTTTACATCCCACCATGACTTACTGGCAATACCCGCATCCGCCAGCACCCACTGGCGGAGTAGCGCGCCATCGTCGCATACCATGGCTGGGGTAAAGCGCAATGTGCTCTGTTTACCGTCGTGCTCAAAACGCCATTCGTTCATGACCCTTCCGCGCAGTTCCAGCGCCAGGCATCGGTGGTTGTGTAAATCCTCAATGGAACCTGGTGTGCCTGCCGCCCGGAGATAGTGGGCTGAGGCGACCAGAACCCTATGATTCGGGCGGATATTTCTGACGACCAGGCTGCTGTCGGGCAGGTTTCCGAAACGAATGCTCATGTCCAGACGATTGGCTACCAGATCTTTGACGCTTTCGCCCAGGTATACCGAGCTTTTCACTGCCGGATGCAGCCGGGAAAAATCGAGCAGGGCCGGGCTGAGATACTGTCGGCCAAAATCGGAGGGGGCCGAAATGCGGATATTACCGCTGAGCACCCCTTCTTTTTGCGTAAGTAGCGACTCAGCATGGTTCATTTCATCCAGTACGCGCAGTGCAGCGTGATAGAACTCCTCACCGGCACGAGTCATGGTAATGGCGCGAGTGGAGCGGTGGAATAGACGGGTCTGATAACGCTCTTCAATCGCCTTCAGCCTGGCGGTCATGGTGGCCGGCGAGAGTCCCATATGGCGACCAGCGGCTGAAAGCCCGCCTGCCTCCACCACTGCAACCAGCAGAGCCATATCTTCAAGCTTTCCCATTATTCAGTAATCCTGAAAAGACAATCATATTTTAATGCCATTATCAAAATATCTCTCACCACGTAAAGTATTTTCAACAATTCATTACGGGGGATAGAAAATGGAAAATCGTACACTTTTTGATAGCTACCAGCTGAAGACTCTCAGCCTGAAAAACCGGATCGTGATGGCGCCAATGACCCGGGCGCGGGCGTTACAGCCGGGAAACGTGCCTTCAGCACTTATGGCGGCGTACTACCAGCAGCGCGCCAGCGCGGGTTTGATCATTACGGAAGCTACGCAGATTTCACCTCAGGGGCAGGGGTACTCCTGGACACCCGGTCTGCACTCCGCTGAACAGGTTGCAGGATGGCGGCTGAGCACAGAAGCCGTTCACCACGCAGGAGGCATTATCTTTTCCCAGCTCTGGCATGTTGGGCGCATGTCATATGCGGGTTTCCATGCAGATGGCAAACCTGTCGCGCCCTCTGCGCTCGCGCCGGATGCTCAGGTATGGGTTGTTGATGAGCAGGGGGAAGGACATATGGTCGACTGTCCGGAGCCGCGGGCACTTGAGCATGCCGATATTCAGCAGATAATTGCTGATTACCGGCAGGCCGCGTTAAACGCCATTAGCGCCGGTTTTGATGGTATTGAGGTGCACGGCGGTAACGGTTATCTGATCGATCAGTTTCTTCGCCGGACATCGAACCAACGTACCGATGAGTATGGCGGCAGCCTGGCTAACCGGATCCGTTTTGCGCAGGAGGTGCTGGAAGCCATCAGCGACGCCATCGGCGCGACGCGCACGGGCATACGCCTTTCCCCGTTCATCACCCAGCGCGGAATGAACGACCCGCAGGTGATTGACGCGATCCTCGCGCTGGCTGCATGGTGCGAAAAGAAAGGTATCGCTTATATCCATCTGGCAGAGGCTGACTGGGACGATGCGCCTCAGGTTCCTGCTGATTTTCGTGAAGCATTACGCGCCACCTTTAGCGGCACTCTCATTGTCGCCGGAAATTATACCCAGGACAAAGTGGACAAACTACTGAAGGCGGGGCTGGCCGACTTGTTTGCCTTTGGCCGCCCGTTCATCGCCAACCCTGACCTGCAGTACCGGCTCAGGAATAACCTTCCATTAACGACGGTAAGCAATCCCGCCACGCTTTTTGGCGGAAGCAGCGCAGGCTATACCGATTATCCGTGCTACAAAACCGACGAGGCATAAAGTGATGGTGAAAAAAACATTAATTATTGGCGGGACTTCCGGCATTGGCTTTGCTGTGGCTAGTGCTCTGGCTGAACAGGGAGAAAGCCTGATCCTTGCCGGACGGGACAGTGAAAAGCTGGCGCGGGCCAGACAGTTACTGAGCCAGAAAAGCGCATCTGTGGATACTGTCGTCCTTGATATCAGCAAAGAGGAGGAGGTGATCCAGCTTAGCCAGACGCTCGGAGAGGTAGATAACATTATTGTGACGGCGGGATCGCAGGCACCCGGCGGGGCGCTCGCTTCACTGAATCTTAACGAGGCCCGACTGGCTTTCGATACCAAATTCTGGGGCAGTATCCATGTCGCGAGGCATCTGAGTAAAAATATTAAGGCCCGGGGTACCCTGACGCTGACCAGCGGCTTTGTTTCCCGCCGCACTGTCGCGGGCGCTATCGTCAAGACCACTATGAACGCGGCCCTGGAGTCAGCCGTTAAGGTGCTGGCGAAGGAGCTTTCTCCGCTGCGGGTCAACGCGGTGAGTCCGGGGCTGACGGATACCGAGGCTTACGCAGGCATGGATCCTGCTGCCCGCGAAAAATTGCTTGCGTCTGCCGCTGAAAATTTGCCGGCAAAAGCCTTCGGGCGGGCAGAGGACATCGCAAAAGGCTATCTGTTCGTGATGGACAATCCCTTTGTCACCGGAACCCTGCTGGATATCGAAGGCGGCGCGCTGATTCACTAATCCTCACGTTTTACCCGCAAGCGGTTGAATGTGCCCGGGTCACCTGTTTCTTTGAGGCAACACACAGGACTTTTTTATGAAAAAGTTGACGATTTATCCTTCCCGGCTGGTGGCGCTTATGCTGCTATCCGTGGCCAGCGCTGCGTTTTCTGCACCGCTTGAGCTGGTGAAACCCCATGAATTGATTGCGGAAAACAACCTGTTATCAGCTCGCGAGGCTGCGCTTGAAACCGTCGCGAGACGTTACGCGACATTCTGGAATACGGGTGATGAAGCTCTGGCCCGTGAGGCGTTGGCCGATAATTTTGTCGATAAGACGCCGCCTGAGGGCCGCAAACAGGGACCGGAAGGCGCACTTCTGGCCTCTCGCGCCTTCCGTACCGCTGTCCCGGATCTGAGTTGCGAGGTTGAGCAGATGATTGTTGCAGGCGATCGAGTCGTATCACATCTGCATTTCCGCGGACATTTCACGGGAACCTTCGGCAAACTGAAAGGTAAGGGCCAGCAGGTTGATTTTATCGCAACGGATATCTATCAGGTCAGAAATAATAAAATCATCGCCAACTGGCATCTTGAAGATAACCTGGCTCTGATGAAACAACTGGGTGTGTTATAAAATGACGGCTCAGGAAGGAGCATGCTGCCCGGGAGCCAGGCAGACTGACTGATAAAGTTGATGAACTGAACGGGGCCGAATCTGATAGTCGGCTCCGTGCCAGGAGCGGTCGTTTAGCAAGGCGAAATGATTAACTCTTGATGGTTCATCCTCGTTTACGTAGTGCATTAAGTAGCGCCTGCGTTGCATCAGAAGAGGTTCCGGATGACGAACAAACCAGCCCAAATTCACGGTGTATAGCGGGTGTCACAGGCACTACGCAGAGGTTGCGCAACGTTTCCGGCAGGGCGGATTCAGGTACAAGGGCGACGCCCATCTCTTCCTAAAAAAGGTTCTTAGTGGCAATTAACGTCTAAAAGGAACTATCTGGATATTTTTAGCATCAACAACTGCCCCCGTTGCTGAGATAAAAGCGCTGTATACTAATTCCCCTTTCTCCTTATCAACTAAAGAAATATGCGGCTCATCGTGCAATAGGTTTTTATGCCCCCATTCCATTATGGAAAAAAGGATCGGCGCCAAACTGCGGCTTTTTGGCGTGAGTACATACTCATAGCGCTCACGTGAGCCTTCTTCTTGATAGGGGATTTTGCAAAGTAAATCGAGCTCAGTCATTTTTTTTAATCGGTTTGCCAATGTCTGCTTCGTCATTTTTGTATGAGAACGCATCGCTTCAAAGCGAGTAACCCCGTAAAAAACCTCCCTTAGGATCAACAACACCCATTGATCTCCAAGTAGTTCCGCCGCCGCTGCTAGCCCGCAAAGCTCAGGTGACAAGTAGGGTAATGAATTATCTTTTGACATGTGTTCTTTTGCCTTCTACCATAAGTATGATTTTTAGACCCAGATATTTAAGGAGAATAATATGCCTTTCGTAAATGTGCAAACCATTAAAGGAATTATGAGTTCGGAACAAAAAAATGAGCTGTTACGTCGTATGACTGACCTCATTGTTGAAATTGAGGGGAAAGGTGATCCGGAGTTTCGGCGTTCGGTATGGATCCGGATTGATGAGCATGAGCCTGAGCAGTGGAGTCTGGGGGGAATGCAACCCACATCTCAAATGATTGCTGCAAAATTTGCACCACCACAGCAGTCCTGACTCACATGTCGTCGTTTTTACTAAAATCACCACTGCGACATTCAATATAAAGATTTAAATTGCGATCAATTCGCGGACTATATCCATGTCCGCTCCTTTTTTACTTTCTTTCGGTTGACGGTTTCAGCTATTAATAAAACCAACAGGCCAAATGCATAAAAAAAAAAGCGCATAAACCCAGTGCAAAAAAAACGCCATACTGCTCCCTGATTCTTTACATTCCCGACCGCGCGGTTTGTTAGCCAATATCGACGGAATATATTTAATCTGGATGCCATCGAAAAGCTATGCAAATACTTTGCCAGTGTGGGCGCTGATTTTGATGTTGAGCTGGTTGAAATGGACGGCGAGCGAGATCACGCGCATCTGCTGATTAACTCCTCCCCAAAAGCGGCTATCAGCAAGCTAACAGCTTGAAAGGGGGTTAGCCGTCGCAAGATCAAATGACACGACCCGAATGGCATAAACCCGTGTGGAAATCAGAAGCGCTCTGGCCACCGCCTTACTGCGTTGGAAGTGATGAGCAAATAATAAATTGAAGAGCCAAATCGCCTTCACTGGCGTCCTGTCGGAGGCTCCGCTTTGCATCCCGTGCTTAAAAGGAAGGGGCTTTCCGCGAACTGCCTGAGTACTGAGTATACTGAGAGGCCGTCAAAAAAATCCGAAAAAATTCTAGCATAGAGTTCTTGCCGTTTCCAGAGTATCCGCACGCCCCATCAACCAGTTATAAATGCTATTGAATGCGCGGTTAAAAGGTTTTTTATTCTACTCAGGCGGCCTGTTTTCATTTTTTTGTATGAGATTCGAGTGGTGTTGCCATTAAGGGTGCTGCCCCTCTGATAATAACTTAAAAATAAGTTTTTCAATTCATAAAGAAATGAGTACTTACTCACAGAAAGAAAATCAGGAGTAATTATTCTGGAGTCAGATAATACAAAAAGCGTACGGCCCATTTAATTCACTTTTCAGGAGGTTAATCACTCTATATTTGTGGACGACCGACATGTCTTAAGGCTCTGGAATAACGTGTTGATATTTCGATGCGCAGCATTGCAGCGGAATATTACCGGATCAATAAAGCAGAAAGAGGCGTTTTAATTCTTTCCGCAGGATGATAGTAGGGTGACTGACATGTCTGATTATAATGAAAAAAGTGCGATTTCAGCACTGCTCGCAGGTCATTGTTCCGATCCATTCTCTGTGCTTGGCATGCACTCAACCGCTGCTGGTCTGGAAGTGCGCGCATTATTACCCGATGCCACCGAGGTATGGGTGATTGAGCCGAAAACCGGGCGTAAAGCTGGCAAGCTCGAATGCCTCGATTCACGCGGATTCTTTAGCGGCGTTCTGCCGCGGCGAAAAAATGCTTTTCGTTACCAGCTGGCGGTCACCTGGCACGGCCAGCAAAACCTGATTGACGACCCTTATCGCTTTGGCCCGCTGCTGCAGGAGCTTGATGCCTGGCTGCTCGCCGAAGGAACCCATCTACGGCCCTACGAAACCCTGGGCGCCCATGCCGACACCATGGACGGGGTGACCGGGACGCGCTTTTCCGTCTGGGCGCCGAACGCCCGTCGGGTGTCGGTGGTCGGTCAGTTTAACTACTGGGACGGCCGTCGCCACCCGATGCGCCTGCGCAAAGAGTCTGGCATCTGGGAGCTGTTTGTTCCCGGCGCGCACAACGGCCAGCTGTATAAGTTCGAGCTGATTGACGCCCACGGGCACCTGCGGGTGAAATCCGACCCTTATGCTTTTGAAGCGCAGATGCGCCCGGAAACCGCCTCGCTTATCTGCGGCCTGCCGGAGAAAGTGGAGCAACCGCCGGCCCGTAAGCAGGCCAACCAGTTTGATGCACCGATTTCGATTTATGAAGTCCACCTCGGCTCCTGGCGTCGTCATACCGATAACCATTTCTGGCTGAGCTACCGCGAACTGGCCGATCGGCTGGTGCCCTACTTGAAGTGGATGGGCTTCACCCATCTCGAGCTGCTGCCGGTTAACGAACATCCGTTCGACGGCAGCTGGGGCTATCAGCCCACCGGGCTGTACGCGCCGACCCGCCGCTTTGGTACCCGGGAAGATTTCCGCTATTTCCTCCATGCCGCGCACGCCGCGGGCCTGAACGTGATCCTCGACTGGGTGCCGGGCCACTTCCCGGCCGATGACTTCGCCCTGGCGTTGTTTGACGGCACCGCGCTGTATGAACACAGCGACCCGCGCGAAGGCTATCACCAGGACTGGAACACGCTGATCTATAACTACGGCCGCCGTGAAGTCAGCAACTTCCTGGTAGGGAACGCGCTGTACTGGATCGAGCGCTTCGGCATCGATGCGCTGCGGGTGGATGCGGTGGCGTCGATGATCTACCGCGACTACAGCCGCAAGCAGGGTGAGTGGGTGCCCAACGAGTACGGCGGCCGGGAAAATCTCGAAGCGATCGAGTTCCTGCGCAATACCAACCGGGTGCTGGGCGAGCAGACGCCAGGGGCAGTGACGATGGCGGAGGAGTCCACCGATTTTGCCGGTGTCTCGCGCCCTGCGTCGACGGGCGGCCTCGGCTTCTGGTTCAAATGGAACCTCGGCTGGATGCATGACACCCTCGACTATATGCAACTCGACCCGGTCCATCGTCGGCATCATCACGACAAGATGACCTTCGGGATACTCTACAACTACACCGAAAACTTCGTCCTGCCGCTGTCGCATGATGAAGTGGTCCACGGTAAAAAATCGCTTCTTGACCGCATGCCCGGCGATGCCTGGCAGAAGTTCGCCAACCTGCGCGCCTACTACGGCTGGATGTTCGCCTTCCCGGGGAAAAAACTGCTGTTTATGGGCAATGAATTTGCCCAGGGACGGGAGTGGAACCACGACGCCAGCCTCGACTGGCATCTGCTGGAAGGGGACGACAACTGGCATCACGGGGTGCAGCGTCTGGTGCGCGATCTGAACCATACCTATCGTCATCATAAGGCGCTGCACGAGCTGGATTTTGACCCGTACGGCTTTGAGTGGCTGGTTGTCGATGATCACGAACGGTCGGTATTTATCTTTGTCCGTCGCGATAAAGCCGGGAACGAGATAATCGTGGCGAGCAACTTCACGCCGGTGCCGCGTCACGGCTATCGCTTCGGGGTTAATCAGCCGGGGCGCTGGCGTGAAGAGCTGAACACCGACTCGATGCACTACCACGGGAGCAATACCGGCAACGGCGGCGGCGTGGCAAGCGAGGCAATCGCCAGCCACGGGCGGGAGCATTCGCTGTCGGTGACGCTGCCGCCGCTGGCGACAATCTGGCTGGTGCGGGAGTCTGCTGGTCAATAAAACACGCAGTCGATCTATTGCAGTTTACTTATTACCGGAGGTGATCACTTCTGAATTCATTTGCAGAAGAGTGAGGCTTTTTCTTCATTATTTTCTTTTATGGCTTTTATTAAATAGCAGGACATAATTATGAGTAAAATTGAATATACTGACAACGTAATGCTGTCGCGCCAGTTACCGCTTAAATCCGTGGCCCTGATCCTCGCCGGCGGGCGCGGAACCCGATTAAAAGACCTGACCACTATTCGCGCAAAACCTGCGGTGCATTTTGGCGGTAAATTCAGAATTATTGATTTTGCCTTATCAAATTGTATTAACTCAGGAATAAGACGTATTGGGGTTATTACACAATATCAGTCGCATTCACTGGTGCAGCATATTCAACGCGGTTGGGCATTCTTTAACGAAGAAATGAATGAGTTCGTGGATTTATTACCGGCGCAGCAGCGGGTGCATGGGGAGAACTGGTATCGGGGGACGGCGGATGCTGTGACCCAGAACCTGGATATTATCCGCCGCTATGATGCGGAATATGTCGTTATTCTGGCCGGGGACCATATCTATAAACAAGATTATTCGCGGATGCTGCTCGATCACGTTGAAAAAGGGGCGCGCTGCACCGTGGCCTGCATGCCGGTCCCGGTTGAAGAGGCAAACGCGTTTGGCGTCATGGCCGTGGATGAGAATGACAAAATCATTGAATTTGTTGAAAAACCGGCTAATCCACCCACCATGCCTGGCGATGAAACCCGCTCGCTTGCCAGTATGGGCATTTATGTGTTTGATGCGGAATATCTCTACCAGCTGCTGGCAGAAGACGATCGGGATGAAGGCTCCAGCCATGATTTTGGCAAAGATATTATTCCCAAAATAACGGCGGCAGGTGAAGCGTATGCGCATCCGTTCCCGCGCTCCTGCGTACAGTCCGATAATAATGCCGAGCCATACTGGCGCGATGTCGGAACACTGGAGGCGTACTGGAAAGCGAATCTGGATTTAGCCTCTGTGGTACCTGAACTGGATGTTTATGATCGTAACTGGCCTATCCGGACTTATGTCGAGTCGCTACCCAGCGCTAAATTTGTTCAGGACCGTTCCGGCAGTCATGGTATGACCATGAATTCTCTGGTCTCCGGTGGCTGTATTATTTCTGGCTCGGTGGTGGTGCAGTCGGTTTTATTCTCCAAAGTTCGCATTAACTCGTTTTGTAATATTGATTCGTCGGTTTTATTACCGGGCGTCTGGGTCGGTCGCTCCTGCCGGATAAGACGCTGCGTGATCGACAGGGGATGTGTTATTCCGGAGGGAATGGTGATTGGCGAAAATGCCGTTGAGGATGCGCAGCGTTTTTATCGTTCGGAAGAGGGGATCATCCTCGTTACCCAGGAAATGCTGAACCGACTTGAACTATGAAGCCGTTGGCGGAAATAAAAGCTGCCGCAGCTGTGATTGCCGTCATTGGCATCGCGTCGCCTTCATGCCTGAATAATTAAGGAGCATCCATGCGAGTTTTACATGTAGGAGCGGAGATGTTCCCTCTGTTGAAAACGGGGGGGCTGGCTGATGTGACCGGTGCTCTCCCGGCGGCGCAAATAGCCGAGGGCGTGGATACCCGCGTGCTGCTGCCGGGGTTTCCCGCGATCCGCGACGGAGTCGGGGAACCGCAGGTGGTGGCCAGCAGGGAGACCTTCGCCGGGCCGATGACGCTGTTGTTTGGCGACTTTAACGGCGTGGGCATCTATCTGATTGATGCCCCGCATCTCTATGACCGACCGGGTAATCCTTATCATGACCCGCAGATGCAGGACTATCCCGATAACGTCCTGCGTTTCGCGCTGCTGAGTTGGGTCGCGGCCGAGCTTGCTGGCGGTCTGGATCCGTTCTGGCGGCCTGAAATCGTCCACGCCCATGACTGGCATGCGGGCCTCACGCCGGCTTATCTGGCCGCCCGCGGCAACCCCGCCAGGTCAGTGTTTACGGTGCACAACATTGCCTATCAGGGGTTGTTCCTCGCCCGGCATATGGCGGAGATCGCTTTACCGTGGTCATTCTTCCAGATGCATGGGGTGGAGTTTAAAGGACAGATCTCCTTCCTTAAGGCGGGCCTCTATTTCGCTGACCATATCACCACCGTCAGCCCGACGTATGCCCGTGAAATTACCGAACCGCAGTACGCGTTCGGTCTGGAAGAGTTGCTGCGGCAACGTCAGCGGGAAGGGCGACTGTCGGGGATCCTTAACGGCGTCGACGAAAGCATCTGGGATCCGCGCCGCGATCCGCTGCTGGCTGCGCCTTACGACCGGAACTCGCTGGCTGAGAAAGCGAAGAACAAGCAGCAGCTGCAGACGACGCTGGGGCTGAAGGAGGACGGCCGGGCGCTGTTGTTCACCGTCGTGAGCCGGCTCACCAGCCAGAAGGGGCTGGATCTGCTCCTTGGCGCACTGCCGGGAATCATTGCGCAGGGAGGGCAGCTGGCGCTACTGGGATCCGGCGACCCGGATTTGCAGGCCCGTTTTCTTGCCGCTGCGGCGCAATACTCCGGGCAGGTGAGTATCCGGATCGGTTACGACGAGGCGCTGTCGCATCAGATGATTGGCGGCGCCGACGTCATCCTGGTGCCCAGCCGTTTTGAACCCTGCGGTCTGACCCAGCTCTATGGCCTTCGCTACGGCACATTGCCGCTGGTTCGTCGCACCGGCGGACTGGCGGATACCGTCGCCGACTGTTCGCTCGAAAACCTTGCTGACGGGATCGCGAGCGGATTTGTGTTTACCGACAGCGAGACTGAATCACTATTACATGCCATCCACCGGGCCTTTGTCCTGTGGTCCCGTCCATCGCTGTGGCGGTACGTGCAACGTCAGGCAATGAGCATGGATTTTAGCTGGCAGATTGCCGCTAAGTCTTTCCACCAGTTGTATCAGCGTATTATTTAATTGCTACGGATAAGAAAAATGGAACCACGCTTAAGTTATATTTCACCCAGTCTGAATGAAGAAGCGCTACAGCATGCTATCGCTTATAAGCTCATGTTTATTCTTGGTAAAGATCCCTCACTTGCCAATAAGCATGAATGGCTCAACGCCACGCTGTTCGCCGTGCGCGATCGGCTGGTAGAACGTTGGCTGCGGGCGCATCGGGCGCGGATCTCGCAGCAGGCCCGGCAGGTTTATTATCTGTCGATGGAGTTTCTCATCGGCCGAACCCTCTCTAATGCCTTACTGTCGCTGGGCATCTATGAGGATGTGAAAACGGCTCTGGCAGGGATGGGGCTGGATCTGGAAGAGCTGATTGATGAGGAGAACGATCCGGGGCTGGGCAACGGCGGTCTCGGTCGTCTGGCGGCCTGTTTTCTCGATTCCCTGGCCACACTGGGGCTGCCAGGCCGCGGCTATGGTATCCGCTACGACTACGGTATGTTCAAGCAAAACATCATCGACGGCCGGCAGATGGAGTCACCGGACTACTGGCTGGAGTACGGTAACCCGTGGGAATTCGAGCGCCATAAAACCCGCTATACCGTGCGCTTTGGCGGACGTGTTCAACATGAGGGCAAAAACTCACGCTGGCTGGAAACCGAAGAAATTATTGCCGTGGCCTACGATCAGATTATCCCGGGTTATGACACCGATGCCACCAACACCCTGCGTTTGTGGAGTGCCCAGGCCAGCAGTGAAATTAATCTCGGTAAATTTAACCAGGGGGACTATTTCGCCGCCGTGGAGGATAAGAACCACTCTGAGAACGTTTCCCGCGTGCTTTACCCGGACGACTCGACCTATTCCGGGCGTGAATTGCGCCTGCGTCAGGAGTATTTCCTTGTTTCGGCGACGGTACAGGACATCCTCACCCGTCATTACCAGCTGTATCAAACCTATGACAACCTGGCGGATAAAATTGCTATCCACCTCAACGACACCCATCCGGTGCTGTCGATCCCGGAGCTGATGCGTCTGCTGATTGACGAACACCGCTTCAGCTGGGATGACGCGTTTGAGGTGACCTGTCGGGTCTTCTCCTACACCAACCATACCCTGATGAGCGAAGCGCTGGAGACCTGGCCGGTCGATATGCTGGGGAAAATCCTGCCGCGTCATTTGCAGATTATCTTCGAGATTAATGACTATTTTCTGAAAACGATGCAGGAGCACTATCCCGATGATATGGCGTTGCTGAGCCGGACCTCGATTATCGATGAGTCCAACGGTCGCCGCGTGCGGATGGCCTGGCTGGCGGTAGTGGTCAGTCACAAGGTTAACGGCGTGTCGGAACTGCACTCCCGGCTGATGGTGGAGTCGCTATTTGCCGATTTCGCCAAAATCTTTCCGCGACGCTTCACCAACGTCACCAACGGTGTCACGCCCCGCCGCTGGCTGGCGGCCGCTAATCCGTCCCTTTCCGGGGTTCTGGACCGTTATATTGGCCAGACCTGGCGCACAGATTTAAGCCAGCTGAGTGAACTGGGGGAATATCAGGATTATCCGCTGGTTAACCAGGCCGTCAGCGAAGCCAAACTGGCGAATAAACAGCGGCTGGCCGATTATATTGCCCGCCAGCTGGGGGTGGTGGTTAATCCGAAGGCGCTGTTTGATGTGCAAATTAAGCGCATTCACGAATACAAACGCCAGCTGATGAATGTGCTGCACGTGATCACCCGCTATAACCGTATCAAGGCTGACCCGCAGGCCGACTGGGTGCCGCGAGTGGTGATTTTCGCCGGCAAAGCCGCATCCGCTTACCACACGGCAAAACAGATAATCCATCTGATTAACGATGTAGCCAAAGTCATCAACAGCGATCCGCAGATCGGCGACAAGTTAAAGGTGGTGTTCATTCCCAACTACAGCGTCAGTCTGGCGCAGACCATCATTCCGGCCGCGGATCTTTCTGAGCAGATTTCGCTGGCAGGGACCGAAGCCTCCGGGACCAGTAACATGAAATTCGCCCTCAACGGCGCGCTGACTATTGGCACGCTGGACGGCGCCAACGTTGAAATGCTGGAGCACGTGGGGGAGGAGAATATCTTTATCTTCGGTAATACCGCCGAACAGGTTGAGGCGCTGCGCAGCAACGGCTACCAGCCGCATGATTACTACGACCATGATGAAGAGTTGCGCCAGGCGCTGACCCAGATGGGGACCGGGGTGTTCAGCCCACAGGAGCCGGACCGCTATCGCGGTCTGCTGGATTCGCTGATTAACTTTGGCGACCACTATCAGGTTCTGGCCGATTACCGCAGCTATGTTGACTGTCAGGACAGGGTGGATGCGCTCTACCGAACCCCGGAAGAGTGGACCGCCAAAACAATGCACAACATTACCAACATGGGCTATTTCTCATCGGACCGTACGGTGCGGGAGTATGCGCAAAAGATCTGGTATATCGACAAAACGCAGCTCTAGGCCACATTCACGCCTCCGGGAGCGCCGGGGGAAAGGGGGGCACCATCGGTGAGCGACCCAGCAGAAACACATTAATAAGCCTGACGGATATGACAGGAGAGAAAAATGACGGACAGTAAACGCGCAGGGGAGCCTGCGCAACAGAGTGATTTGATTAACGTCGCTCAGCTGACCGCGCAGTACTACGTACTGAAGCCGGAAGCGGGCAACGCGGAGCATGCGGTGAAGTTTGGCACCTCTGGCCATCGTGGCAGCGCAGGGCGCCATAACTTCAATGAGCAGCATATTCTGGCGATCGCTCAGGCGATTGCGGAAGACCGCGCGAAGAACGGGATTACCGGTCCCTGCTACGTAGGTAAAGATACCCACGCGCTCTCCGAACCGGCCTTTATTTCGGTTCTTGAAGTGCTGGCAGCCAACGGCGTTGATGTTATCGTGCAGGAAAACAACGGTTTCACCCCGACGCCGGCCATTTCCAATGCCATCCTGGTGAACAACAAAAAAGGCGGTCCGCTGGCGGACGGCATCGTGATTACGCCGTCGCATAACCCGCCGGAAGATGGCGGTATCAAGTACAACCCGCCGAACGGCGGCCCGGCGGATACCAACGTCACCAAAGTGGTCGAGAATCGCGCTAACGAACTGCTGGCCTCGGGTCTGCAGGGCGTCAGGCGCCTCTCCCTCGACGCGGCACTGGCATCCGGTCATGTCAAAGAGCAGGATCTGGTGCAGCCGTTTATTGAAGGACTGGCGGATATCGTCGATATGGCGGCGATTCAGAAAGCCGGCCTCAGGCTCGGGGTCGATCCGCTGGGCGGGTCCGGTATCGAATACTGGAAGCGTATCGCCGGGCACTACAAGCTGGATCTGACCATCGTCAACGATCACGTCGATCAAACCTTCCGCTTTATGCACCTTGATAAAGACGGCGCCATTCGCATGGACTGCTCTTCGGAGTGCGCGATGGCAGGGCTGCTGGCGCTGCGCGATAAGTTCGATCTGGCTTTCGCTAACGATCCGGATTATGACCGTCACGGCATCGTCACGCCGGCAGGTCTGATGAACCCGAACCACTATCTGGCGGTGGCGATTAACTACCTGTTCCGGCATCGTCCGCAGTGGGGCCAGGATGTCGCCGTCGGTAAGACGCTGGTCTCCTCGGCGATGATCGATCGCGTGGTGAACGACCTCGGCCGTAAGCTGGTGGAAGTGCCGGTGGGCTTTAAATGGTTTGTTGACGGTCTGTTCGACGGCAGCTTCGGCTTCGGCGGCGAAGAGAGCGCGGGCGCCTCGTTCCTGCGTTTTGACGGAACCCCGTGGTCGACCGACAAAGACGGGATCATCATGTGCCTGCTGGCGGCAGAAATCACCGCCGTCACCGGTAAAAACCCGCAGGAGCACTACGACGAACTGGCCGCCCGCTTCGGCGCGCCGAGCTATAACCGTCTGCAGGCTTCGGCCACTTCCGCACAGAAAGCGGCGCTGTCGAAGCTGTCGCCGGAAATGGTCAGCGCCAGCCAGCTGGCCGGTGACCCGATCACCGCACGTCTGACCGCCGCGCCGGGCAACGGCGCATCGATTGGCGGTCTGAAAGTGATGACCGACAACGGCTGGTTCGCCGCACGTCCGTCAGGTACGGAAGACGCTTACAAGATCTACTGCGAGAGCTTCCTCGGTGAAGCACATCGTAAGCAGATCGAGAAAGAAGCGGTGGAAATCGTAAATAGCGTGCTAGCAGCGCACCACTAGAGCAACTGACGTACTCCGGGGAGCCGGGGTACGTCACAGTTAACCGGCGATGAAATTCACTTCTACGCCGACACCAGTCCAGGCGTCACTTTGTCAGAACGTAAGGATCGGTACGATTCGCAAAAGGTTATTGCTGCGGGGACTCTATGAATATCTATGTTGTTACCAATAATAATTTCATGCTTGAAGGTCTGAAATGTATGTTTAGCGACAACAGCCTCTCCGTCAACAGGGTTTTATTTTCCCGGATCACCGAAATTGCTTTCAGCAACAGCGATGTGGTGATTGTGGAGTCAGAGCTGAAAACCTGCGATGCCGGGCGTCTCAAACATCTGCACATTTCACCAGTCAATATCATCTTTTTATTAAAACCGCGGTCAGGAATGAGGGGGACAGGTCGCGAAGCGGTATTCATTGATACCGAATTAACAGGTAATGAATATCTGATGATAAGGCAGGTTTTTAAAAAAATGCGGATTCATCTGAAGAGGGAAAAATTGGCGTTTACCAAAAGAGAAGCGCATATCATCCATCTGATTTTAAATGGCTACTCGCTGGTGGAAATTTCCCGCCGCCTGCTAATCTCCATAAAAACGGTTCAGTCTTATGTCAATATTATTTTACATAAACTGAATGCCACAAAAATAAGTGAAATATACCGTTGTAAAAGCCTCATTATTGACAGCTTTGCCAGGAAAAATTTGCATCTTCAATGAGATACGGATTTTTCCTGATACACTATCCATCGATAAACGACAAAGAAAAAGGCAATGTCTGCGGCGACATCGCCTCGCGAATATTATAAGGTTTCGTTTTGCACCACAGCACTGCGTGGGCCTGTATTACGTCCATTGCTCAGGAAGACCACGCCAAACAGAAGAATCACCGAGACGATGGCGGAGAACAGATAGAATACAAAATGGTAGCCAAACGCATCAAACAACATCCCCACCGGGATCGATAACAACACGATACCCAGCGAGCTGGCGATCTGGAATCCCACGAGGAAGATGGTGGAAGATAAGCGAGAATCAAAGTTGGACACGCTGTATTTGAATACCGAGATCACAAACAGCGGTACTTCAATCGCATGAAATAGCTTAATCAGCGAGATGATGTAAGGGCTTTCTGAGGTTGCTGACACCAGAATGCGACAGATCATGATCATGCCTCCTGCAATCAGCGCTTTTTTCGCTCCCACCTTGTTTACAAAGAAGGGGATGACGGCCATTCCGATGGCTTCCAGCACCACCTGGAAGGAGTTCAGATAGCCGTAGACTCGGGTCCCGGTCTCGACGGATGAGAACAACCCGGCATAGAACACGGGAAACATCTGCTGATCGTAGATATTATAGAATGACCAGGTCCCGGTGATGAACAGCACGAAAATCCAGAATTTAATATCTTTAAAGACGGCGATAAAATCGTCTTTGTGCACCTTTTCAAGGTGGTGAGTACCGCTGGCCGTTTGTTCGCTTTTAAATAACATATTGATAATAATAAAGCACACACCAAACAGCGATACCAGCCAGAAGTTAATGTGCGGATTGATGGCGAAAAAGATCCCGGCGAGTAAGGCTCCAATCGCATAGCCAAACGAGCCCCACGCCCGGGCGGTACCGTATTCAAAGCAAAATGCCCGTGCCATTTTCTCAGTGAAACTATCCAGTAACCCGCAACCGGCGAGGTAGCCAATACCAAAGAACAATGAGCCGATCGCTAAACCTAACGAGAAGTTGTGCCGCAGCAGCGGTTCATATATATAAATCAGGAACGGACCAGTGAGAACTAAAATGACACTCAGGAGCCAGATCAGATGCTTTTTGAGGCCGAGTTTATCCTGGATTATTCCGTAGCCAATCATAAAAATCATACTGGTAAACTGATTGACGGAGTACAGGGTTCCAAGCTGCGTGCCGGTGAGACCGATTGTCCCTTTAAGCCAGATGGCATACAGAGACCACCATAGCGACCAGGCGATAAAAAACAGAAATGAATAACCGGAGGCATAGCGGTAATATTCATTTTTTAAAAATGAAAAATCCTTCATGTTTATTACCTTGTCACAATATTTTTATTTTAGTAAACAGAATCCTGTAACGCTATCATCGTCTTCAAGGCCCGCTAGTGATATGGCAGGGCGGCCAGATTCAATATAATAATCGGCTCTGATAGAGACAGCGGTATGATTTCTATTATTTAATTTACGGCTTCAGGTACATTTCTTTTCTTGATGATAAAAACCTCAGCATAGATATCATATTGACGCTGACTGAACGGCATGGATAAATAACTACGGGTTTATTATTACTATTAAGTTCGCCGCAATACAACCTGTCGAACGTGATGTTAATCACAATGGTTAACGTTAACATTAATCCAGGGGAAGGAGCCTGATAGAGACCAGGTGTCATAAGAGGTTAAGAGGTTAACGCCGCGGGTTGCGTAAATACGTCCTGCGGATGTTGTCCACTTTTCGGACAGAAAAGGATGGGGGGGAGGTCATTTCACTTATGTTGCGTGAGTATCGGCTGCTTTCACACGTCACCAGAGGGTGTCTGGACGTTTTCCCGTCAGTTTGACTAGAAATTCAACGTCCGCTCCTCGCTCATTGCTGCCACTGGCCGTTACTGTAGACGGCTCTGTGCCAGGAGCAGACGTTGTTACATCACAATATGTTAATCAGCCGCAAACAGCTCAGTCAGGCGATGACGGGAGTGAGTTATCAAAAGTTGTCGCCCGCCATCATCACCAGCGGGGATGCTTGACTGTACGCCCTCTCAGTTACAATTTGTTCAGTCTGCAATCTGTAATGTAAAAGCTAAATAATTTCGTTGATTGAAGTCCTTCTTATATAACCTAACGGTTTCTTTGTTTCTCGAAAATATAGTTTTGCAAGAGGAATGTGCTACTTTAGTATTGAGCATGTGTACTTCATCGTAACTTAGATGATTGCTCGAAAAATATTTAACCCCACTGGTATTTATTAATAGCGCTTTACTAGGAGATAATGGGTAATAATAATCAACAAATTCACCTTCACTTCCTTCTGGATTCAGATTTATCACTGGTTGATCAGATGTAATGAAGTCAATACTGGATTTGTTCTCAAGCAGAATGACTTTTCTGCTGCTGTTCAAGGACATGTCATAAGAAAGGTTTGTTGCCATAAATGAACACATAAACCACCAGTTTCTATTGTAAAAATCCCTTAGACGATCCCGGATGTGTGCTTGGCCAGGAATCTTATCCAGTGACAGAATTAATAATTGCTTCATTTTCTGTGTCCTAGAAAATTGATGCCCTAAGAAATAACAAAACCCATAGTAAGTGCCTTTATCATCCAAAGGAAGCAAGTTTCCTGTTTTTAATTCACTTAAAATTTTTATGGCGCTCGATTCTTGCTCGGACAAATAATTTTCGAAAACATTGCTCTGTATAATATCTTGTAAGTTTATTCCAAGTTTTGCATTATAAGCAGGTGATAATAAGGAGACCATTTTCTGTGTCTCGAATATCATATTCACAAAATTCCAATGAAGTTCTTTTAATGTCTCATTACATTTGTTTGTGAAGAGAGCTATGAGTTCTTTGTCGCTTTCCTTCAACATACCCATTTTGTAGAAATCTTTTTCAAGTCCCAGACCTCTGACACTGTCAGATGCAATGTTAGATTTCTTTGTGATGTAGTAAATGTTGGTTCCATCAACTGTCCAATCCTGAAGGTAATGAGCCCATACATAATGATGTTTGGTTTTCTTCTCAAGAATTTTCATTGGATTCCTTTCGATGATAACGATAGTGAGTGATTTATAAACCATGTTACTGCTCTTGTCTTCGGTAACTTAGAGGTTTACTGGATTAACTTTTTGTTTTTTCCAATCACTAAGCCACGCGCAGTATGACCCCATACCTTAGGGGGGGGAAGTTTCCTGCTCATCCCAACCATTTCCTTTTAGAGATCTTCAGCGGTATGGCTGAGGGCGAACTTCTGCTCCTCGCTCACAGCGGACCTTCACCTCAGTTAACTCATCCGCTCCGTGCCTGAAGCGGACGTTGTTAATGGCATGATGTATGAACCAATGGAGAGTCAATCATCTATACTCCTGTTAATCCATACTGGGAATATTGTTATCAATAGCCCCGCAACGGAAGCGTTAACTATATATTCTAACGCTCCCATTGATCCTGCCACTTTATTAAGGAAATTCTTACAGTTTAAAAAGGCTGTAGGGGGATTTTACTCGGCTAAATAACCACCATCGATTGGATAAACTCCTCCGGTACAGAACGCTGAATTGTCTGAAAGCAAAAACAATATGAAGTCTGCTATTTCTTGCATTTTTGCCATCCTTTTCATAGGGTGGCTATTTGCGAAACTACGTACGATATTTTCAGGAAATTCAGTCATTCGTGGGGTCTGGACATAGCCGGGAGCGACTGCATTGATTCGAATGCCTTGACTTGCAAACTCTAACGCTGCGGTTTGGGTTAAACCGATTATACCATGTTTAGCCACGGTGTAAGGTGCTAATCCTGGAATGCCAACCAGACCATTTACTGCAGATAAATTAACGATAGAACCACCAAATTTCATCATCTCAGGTATTTCATATTTTAGGCAGTAAAAAACGCCGCTCAATGAGGTGGCAATAACCTTATCCCAGTTTTCAACTGTCTGCTCTGTTATGTTTTTACCATGTTCACCTGTTAGGCCTGCATTATTTACAGCATAATCAAGTCTGCCGAAATGTTTGATAACCTCATCTATCATTTTCTGTACTTGTTCGGGTTGTGACACATCACATCCGATCCCCAGCGCCTGCTGTCCCTGTGAGGTTAATCGTTTCGCTTGTTGTTTAGCCTGCTCTGACGAGCGGGATACAATAACGACCTTAGCTCCATATTTGTGTAATTGCTCTGCGACTGCCTGACCTATACCTGCAGTACTTCCTGTTATGACAGCAACTTTATTCTGGAAATTCATAATTCCCCCTGTGAAGTAGAATTGAGTCTTTCATCTGGGGTAGTATACAAATTAGCTGTGACAGTTTTTGTCAGTACTCTTTCTCCTCGCTGATTCCTTCTTTTATTCTCCATTTTTTCAATAAAACCGTCCTGCTTTCACTATATATGGAATCCAGTTGTACCATCTCTTCAATTTTGTCAGTTCTAAAATGACGAAAATCATTTCTCATCTCACACCATGCAACCAAAAGCCAGCAGGACTCCATATATACCAATCCGATGGGCCATATGATTCGAGAAGAGTAAGTATCTTTCTTGTCACAATACTTTATTTTGATTCTCTTTCGCTTTTTAATAGCATTGCGGATATCTTCAAAAAACATCTCATTATTTTCTGAAGGACCGATCAGATAGGATTGACTCTCAATAAGATTCTTTAATTCACCAGGAATGACGGCGTGTATTTTGGCAAGTGCATTCCTTGCGGTATTCTTGAAATCATAATCCGTATTATGAGATACCCAATTTAACCCAAGTGTAATAGCATTGATTTCTTCATGAGTAAGGTTTAAGGGTGGCAAATGAAAGTCAGACTTAACGATATAACCAATTCCAGCACCACCTTCAATACACACTCCTTGATGCTGTAGCGTTTTTATATCTCTGTAAAGAGAGCGCACACTTACTCCTAATCTTATAGAGAGAGTGGATGCAGTGATCGGATATCTTTGCGCCCTTAATATCTGTAGTAATTCGAGAAGCCTTTCTGTTCTGGTCATGCTGATAAATCCATCTTAATCCTGAGACGATATCTTAAAGCATCTGTTGGATAAGCATTTTAGTACAAAGTAAGCGTACATGCTTAAGTTGAACTGCTCCCATTGGTTAATACAGCGCATCTGACTCGCCACAGTGCCCAGAAGATGGGCGGAGGTGTTCGACAGCCTGCCGTTCGTTCGGAGGGCAGGGGATACGTATCATTAATGCCGCGACTACTGGCAGAAAAACGGTGTGTTCTTATGAATAAGGCAACGTTACATGAAATTATATTATTTCCTGAATCCACTTAGCAATAATCAACAATGGCTATGCAATATATACTGTAATTTTATTCAGTGCGATATAATGAAGCTGGATAAAATTTCATTTTTCATAACGGAAGGGTGAAAATAGGTAGAAAGAGTTTTAAAGAGCGCGGTAAGAAGGTGGTTCGCAAATATAAATTGCAGCTATCAGTGTTGATGTGACTGCCAGGCTTATCTGCGCATGAGAAGAGGTATAGATAATGATATTGTTTTAGCGCAGGTCCGCAGGAACAGTAGGTTCTTAGATGCTAACTTAAACATAACCCTACGCCTGCCAAATATAAGCGAAGGTCCGCTTCTCTCTCGCTCATAGCTGAACTGTACGGGCCTTCAGCCTGGCGGTTAAGCGCCAGGAGGGGACGTTGGACATTTTAGCCACCGCGGGGGTGGCTCCAGGTTCAGGCTCATTTCTCAGAATGAAAACTCCAGCAAGCCGCGGTTGCGAGTGTCACAAACGGTCCAGCCAGCGTAACGTTGTGATGGGCAATGATTTCACTCGCTGACAAATATTTGTTATCCATTGTCGTATGCGCATCTGAAATCAGCACAGTCCTGAATCCATGCTCTGGCGCTGCGCGACAGGTAGTATCCACACAGAATTCTGTTTTCATACCGGCGATAACCAGTTGCTTAACACCTCGCAGACTGAGCTGAAGCTGAAGCTCTGTATCACGGAAGCAGCTGGGATACTTTTTAATAAACACGATATCCTGTTCAGCGTTTACGTTCAGCTCGGGTATCAGTTGTGTTAACGGACTTTGCTCTGAGAATGGGGAATCATCGGGTCCGATGTGGCGGGCAAAAAAAACGGGCACCTGAGCCTGCCTCGCATTTTCAATCAGCAGACGGATATTCAACAGAACGGTGTCTGAGGAGTGTGGGGAAGCCGGGCCACGGAAAAGCCCCTGCTGCATATCGATAACTAAAAGTGCATTTTCGGATAAAAGCATGATGTGTCTCCATTCAGAACGTTATGAACGGAGATATTTTCTTCCCCGTCCGGTTTGGCGGGGATTCAGAATCTGTTTTGTCAGGAGCCTGTCACAGATACGCCCACACCGCCGAAGGTGCCGGTGGTAGTAACTGTGGTTGTTGGCTGAAGTGACTTAAGCATTTTCTGACCTTCTTGTATTCGTTGAACATCTGGAGCAGTAATTATAAAAACTGCTCTGTTCTTGTAGCACTGAGTAAATACCGATTTCAATAAATATTTATCCTGCAGAAAGTCGGGCCTTAGATACTACATACTGAGTGGGCAAAAACCGTTAAACTCGCTTCCGCACCTCGCTCATAGCAGAATGGACGTTTTTCCAGCCTACATGGAAGGGGAAGGTTCCTTCATAGCCCTTGTCTACGTTTCCACTTATCTACCACGTCACCCTAATTTATTTTTGGTATCATCGCGGATCCAATCCATGAACTTGCGATCGAGTAAGGCGCTATACCAGTCCAGTCAATTTTCAACGTCTTAATCCCTTGATTGTTTACACGTTAAAAGTAGCGGCTTTGGCTGGTATATTTAAACTATTCAGGGGCCGTTTCTTGCTCACAGTTGATCTGACAGCCCGCTAGTCTGTTCGCTCTGTGCCAGAAGCGGGTGTTGCTGACCCTTAGGTGAAATTGCCAGTTAGGGTAGATCGCAAACCGCAAAACATCGATTGGCTGCACATTCGCAGAAATGCAGCCGTTCGGCGTTGTTTCCTCTTGCAGAACTATCAGAACCTTGCATTATTGATTTCGTTTCACCTCATATCGCAGGCACACTACGCCCGACGGGAAAATTTTACTATTCACCAGCATGAGTGAGGTTCTGTCTTTTATGTTTTTGAACAAGGGAATGCCTTGCCCCAGCAGAATCGGATTGACGAATAGCCAATACTCATCAATAAGGTTTTCCGACATTAGCGCGTGAGTCGCTGAGGGACTGCCAAACATTAAGATTTCGCTGCCCGCGTTGTGCTTGAGCTTGTGGATTTCGTCGCTTAAATGGCTGCTGATAATTTGCGTATCAGGATGATTTTTTTGCAACAGGGTTTTCGACAACACCACTTTGTGGGCAGATTTATACCAACGCGAATGCGCATGGTCATGCGGGCTGGCGTCAGGATTATCGGCAGCAGTTGGCCAGTACGACTCCATCATCTGGTAGGTGGTGCGCCCATATAAGGCGGTGTCGGTCTGCTGAATCCGCTGCTCCACGTATTCAAACAAGTCGGGGCTCAGGCTTATCCAGGCCAGACCCGCCGGGCCCTCAGCGGTAGAAGCGACAAAACCATCCAGCGACACATGAACAAACGAAACTATTTTTCTCATGATTTTCTCTTTGATTAAGTTTTGATTACATAGCCTGCGAGGCACGCCAGGGTTTGGTTCCCGTCTTAAATAGCACCCATTTTCTCCAACGCCATCTTGCGTGCTTTCGCATCCGGAAAACACAGATGTATCGTCACTTTGGTTTATCAATCCACCACTGATCATGCCGGAGTTGGTGACGACGGTGTTCCTGAGCACACTTAAGTTGTATCGGATCAAGATGAACAATAGAACGAAGCAGTGAGAAATACAGGTTGTTCCCCATGGTAAGCTCCTAATCCCGGAATATCTGGAATTAAGTATAAATCTTGTTACCCATACGGTTCTGGAATATCGCCTATTGGATACATGACCCTGATTTGTGTGATAAGTACTAACTTCCGCTTCTCGCTCATAGCAGCCACTGGCCGTTACCGTAAACGGCTTTGTGCCATAAGAGGGGACATCTCGGACATTACGATACGTTAGATATCTAAAAGTGCATGGTTCGATTTACAGGGATACTTACACAGATATTCCGGACATTTGGCGGGATAAACCCCGTTATGATTGCCTGAAACGAAGCAGTGACTGACTTTTAAAGTAAAATCCCGGCTCGGCGGCCGGGATTTTTGTGAAGATCAATCCGGATCTGAAGGTGGCTTTTTACGACAGTTAAATTTATCTATCAGATTAAAAACTATTGTGGCCAGTGTAATCGCAGAGCCAGCTATACACCCAAACACAACTATCCTTTCCACATGGTAAACAGGAAAAAAGAAGTATCCTTTTATTATATAAATAAATAATGCCCCCCCACCTATAAGCAAGAAGCCAAGTACAATGCAAAAGACACATGAATATATGAATAACTTAATATAAGGAATCATTCCTTTATCTCCTTTTGCCTTTCGGAAGAAGGCTGGCTGCCATTTACTGCATCTTTTACATATCCACCCAAAATTTCACTACCGAAGGAACCTGTCGCGTCAAATATAAAACCAGGGATTTCTTTTCCTGATACTGAACTCACAAACCCTGGAGCTAACTCACCAAACTTCCCGCCGGCCCAGGAACCTATAGCTGCCCCTCCAATAGAACCAACATCCGGACCATCGGTAAAGAAAGCACCTCCTGCAGCAATTCCGACATTTTGTCCGACAGCTCTTCCTGGTGCGAGCATACCTGTAATGCCTGCACTGACACTGCCCTTCCAGTCCCAGTTTTTGTTTTCATTGCCCGGTTGATTCAGGTCGAACCACTGGTAGCTTCCGTTGGCTATCTCTGCAATAACTCCACCACCTACAACTTTACCGATCGACGCCGCAGGTCCTAAATACGCGGCTCCCGCAATCAGTACCCCATCCTTATAGCCATCCACAATCACTTTTGTGATGTTAGCACCTTCAGGCAGGTCACCTTTAGCCAGTTTATCCAGTCCAGACTGTGTCTGTTCCGGCGTCAGGTTTTTATCTACTGCATACTGATACCAGGAAGCTGCTGCAGCGCCATAGTCATTCAGCCCGGATGGCAGGCTGAACATATCATTGTTCTCTGATGTGTTCTTACCGGCCTGGCCGCCTGCCACTGCACCGCTTGTATCTCCCCCCGGCGAGCCCGCCCGCCAGACCGCTTGCCAGCGTGCTTAGCGCAGACACCGTTTGTTTTTGTGTTTCGCTCAGTTTGCTGAAATCATCTGTACCATACAGCGCTTTCGCTATCACTGATGTTCCGATAGCCGCCGTTGCGGCGCCCGCAGCGCCTGCTGCTGCACTGTTTCCCTGTAATTCAGCCGCAACCCCGGCCATGACGGCATGAGCCATTACCCGGCTGGTTTCATTCGGTGAGTATTGCTTAATAACCTCCGCCACATACGGTGCCGCGCCGCCTGCCAGCGCCGCCTTCAGGTCGCTGCCCGCCAGGCCCTGCACGGCGGCGGTCGCCGCCTGAATCGCCTGCTGGACGCTGCTGCCGGTGCCCCATTGTTGCTGCGCCGCCTTATAGCCGTCGGTGGCGGCCAGCTGAGCATTATATCGTTCCCAGGCCTCCTTGCTGGCGCCTTTCTCCGGCTCGGTGATCCCTTTCTTCGCCAGCTCCGCCTTGCCAGCGTTGATGGCGCTAATCTGTCCCTCGGTGCGCGCAATATCCGCCACCTGGTTGCCAATTTCGCCAATCAGCTGGGTCTGCTGCAGGCGCTGCTGCTCTTTCTCTTTATCGAAGATCGGCGACAGGGTCTGGTTGGCGTGCTCCACGTCACGGCTGAGGTTCGCCACGTCCTGCTGTTGCCTGTCCTTATCCCGTACGATGATGTCACCCTCACTGATTGCCGCGTGGGTGGTGCTGCTGTCATGGCCTTCGTTGTTCCCGCCGGTCAGCAGGCCGTTGGCCATGTTCCCGGCAAACTGGCTGCCGATACTGCCGCCGCTGCTGAAGCCGACGCTCTGGTGCTCAGTTTTAAAATCGGCGCGGTTGTCGATATCGCCCCAGCCCAGCGTGCCGGTGTCGAGGCGGTTCTTGTCCGCCGTCGCCGTCGAGCCAATCACTGCGCCATTCAGCTGCGTATGCTCGCCCACGGTGATGTCATACCCGCCTTTGCCGGCAAAGATGCCGGTCTGCTCCACCACCGAGTCGTAGTTGCTGTGCATCTTGTCCTTGCTGAGGTTGACGCTGGCGGAGCCGGACATCGAGCCAAAGGTGAAGCTGCCTCCGGCGCTGGCGTTCTGCTGTTTTGAGTCGTAGCGGTCGCTGTCCTGCTCCGAGGTGAGCGTCAGGTTGCGACCGATATCGGCGATAACCGTGTCCCCGCTGACCTGGGCGCCTGTGAGGGTGGTGTCGCGCCCGCTGTTGAGGGTGAGCCGGTTACCGGCATCGACGGTGGTTTCGCTGTGGGTGGTACCGTTGCCGCTTTCGCTGCCTTTGCCCTTGTTGGCGCTGGCGGAGACGCTGATCCCCCAGCCGCCGGAGCCCACGCCAATCCCGACGCCGACCGTGCCGCCGTGGCTGTCGTTTTTGCCTTCCAGCAGCGAAGTGTTTTCAGCAGAGACCAGGTTGATATCGCGGCTGGCCGACAGCGCCACGTCGTTACCGGCCTTCAGCTGGCTGCCGACCGCGTTCAGGTCGCCTTCGCGGGCGGTGATGCTGAGGTCGCGTCCCGCCGTCAGGCTGCTGCCCTGGGCGGTGGTCTGCTCGCTGCGCTGGGTCGATTTCGACGACTGGCTGCCGTAAGAGAGACTGACGCCAACGGTATTGTTGTTGGCCGGATCGTTGCCCTGCGCCGCATCCAGACGCGCGGCCTGGCTGGCCTGCACGCCGGAGAGCGCTGCTTTCACGCCCTGCAGGGCCTGCAACCGGCTGCTGCCGGCGGACCTGGCGTCCTGGGTGGCCTGCACCACGCTGTTGAGGGCGCTGCCGGCCGTGCCGGAGAGGGCGAGGGTCAGGCCGGAGGTTTTCTGCTCCACCTCGTGGGTCTGCCGGCTCTGGTTTTCGGCGGCGGTGATGGCGACGTTTTTGCCGCTGAGGGCCATGTCCCGGCCGGCGATCAGATCCGAGCCGGTGACCGTCAGGTTGTCGCCCGCGCGCACGGTCAGGTCGCCGTTGACGCTGCCGACGGTGCTGCCCGCCTGAGTGGCGTCCGCGCCGGTGTCGGTGGTTTTCACGCTCTGGGTGCCGTAGCTGAAGCCGATCCCGCCGGAGCTCATCAGCCCCGATTTTTTCTCCTGCTTCAGGTGCAGTTCGCTGTTGTACTCATTCTGAGTCCCGATCAGCAGATCGTTGCCCGCCAGCAGAGCCACGTCGCCGCTGCCGGCCACGCTGCTGCCGCGCAGGGTGAGATCGTGCCCGGCGGTGAGGCTGACGCTGTCGCCGTTGAGCTCGCTGCCCCGGGATGTCTGCCGCGACACGCTGTCCTCGGTGCGGGTGGTGGTTTTGGACAGCCAGCCGCTGCTGCCGGTGACCTTGTGGCGCTCGTTCAGCGTCTGGCTGTTTTCGCCCGCCTCCAGAGTGAGGTTATTGCCTGCGCCGAGATTCAGCGCTGCGCCGGAGGAGAGGAGGGCGCCACGGGCGCTGAGGTCGTGCCCGGCGCTCAGCGTGACGTTGCCTTTGCCGGTCACCTCGCTGCCGGTGCTGCGGCTCTGGCTCTGGCTGAGGGCGTTGTCGGTATCCCACACCAGATTATCCTGCCAGGCGGTGGTGACGTCGTTGAGCCGGATATCGCGCCCGGCGACCAGCTGCACCTCGCCGCGTTCGCTGCTGGCGACCACCTGGGCGCCGCTGAGAGTGATATCGCGGCCGGAGTGCAGGGTCAGCCTGCCGTCGTCGCCCTGGACATAGATGCCGGAGACGCTGTCGATAGTGGTGCGGCTGAAGCGGTTCTCGCCGCTGACGCTCTGGGCGTCGGCGAGGGTGGTGGTGGCGTTGATGTCCCGCCCGGCCACCGCCTGCAGGCTGCTGCCGCCCTGGATGATGCCGCCGATGTTATTGATGTCGTTGCGGGCGTTCAGGCGCACATCGTCGCCGCTCAGGGTGCCCGTCTGGTTGGTGATAGTGTCGGCGTCAAGCTGCAGGACGCGGCGGCCGTTGAGGGTGCCGCTGTTGAAGAGGTCGCCGTCGAGTTTAATGTTGACGTTATTCCCGGCGATCAGCGCGCCGGAGCCGTCGAGGTCGCCGGGTTTGACTTTGGCGTAGACCTGCGGCACCAGCACGGTCTGCTGTGAGCCGTCCGGCATCTTCACAGTGGTGTTCACCAGCCAGACGATGTCGCCGGTCAGCAGCGCCATCTGCTCGGGGGTCAGCGCCACGCCGCTCTTCAGGGCATACTGTTTGCCGAAGGTAATCCCCTGATCCATCAAGGCCTTAAACTGCTGTTCGTCGCTGGTGTAGCCGTCAAGGTAGCGCTGGCCGGTCAGGGCAACCACCTGCTCGCGGATCAGCCGCTGCTCATAGTAGCCGTCGCCCAGCCGTTTCGCTGTAGTTGGTGAACGCTGATAAATGACATATCGTTGAGTGACAGCAGACAAGGCTACCGCTCACCCTGATCCGCAGATCTGTCCCACATGGAGTTTAGCGAAAAATGGCACCTCAGTTTTGTAGTATTTTTATTATTTATTAGTGTGTTAGTTAATAGATCGTGTAATAAGAGAGAGGGGAAGGGAGTTAAGACCGACTGACAAAGCTGATGAACTGAGCGGAGCCGAGCCTGATAGTCCGCTACGTGCCAAGAGCGGAAGTTGAAGATCAGGACCAAGAAAGAAGTTAGGAGGTATTTTTTTGAAGAAAATCCGCTCAGTATGAGTTCTGAAGAAAAAAACAGTGCATACTTTGGGCAATACATTCTTAGGATACCGATCTTCATCTGCATGGATTTTTTGACGTGATTGATTTCATAAATTTTAACGACCGCTATAAACAACTCAGAACTTTATTACCACATGCTAAAAATGTGGCTGAATATTTGATAGCAGGACTAAACATTCGCATCTTTGAACCCGCAAGCACAGTTGAGGATATTCTTATCGTTTACCACGGTGGTGGAGTCAACTCAGATGCTGGTTACGATATGCTTGCTCATCAGATAAGTCATCATGGAGCTATTTGTACATGCCTCATAGATATCCGTGGACACGGGCGCTCATTGGGTAACAAAGGTAGCGTTTCTAATCCGGAGCAGGTCTGGCAGGATATCGACACTGTTCTTGAACATGTTCGCGTAAAGTTCCCCTGGGCAAGAGTTCACTTGCTTGGCCATTCAAGCGGAGGGGGGATGTTGATCAATTATTTTACTCGCTTCACCCCCTCTCAACAAAGTGACAGCCTGATTTTACTTGCGCCTGAGTTTGGGCCTTTTGCACCAGCTAAAATTTGCAGAAAAACAATGGTTCCATTCGCGTCGGTGAGCAAGTGGCCTTTCGTACTAAATGCGCTCAGTATGGGATTACTATGCGGTAACCGTAATGCAGTTACTCTTAATTTTCCCAATGAGGTTATGCTATTAAGACCTGAATTTGTTCAGCGATACAGCGTGAATATGGCGAATGCTTTGACGCCGCGTCAACCTGCAAGGCAAATTGCAGCATTGCCATTACCTGTAACTGTTCTGATAGCTGAAAAGGATGAGCTATTTGATGCAAGACAAATGTCAGAGTTTGTAGAAGGATGTGGTAACCCGAATTTACATAGTAGAATTATTGAGCACAGTAAGCATTTAGACTGCATCTTTGATATTAGTGAAGAAATTCTTCAGCATTTGAATAGATGTCCGTCAAATTAAAGCATATCGTGAGCATTTAGTTCTGCTCAATACGTACTGATCATTATTGAAAACTATTCCCGTGTCCGCTCCTCGCTCACAGCGGACCTTAAGCTCTTTTAGTTTGTCCTTCCTGCGTCAGAAAAGGGCTTTATCTCTCAGGATCCACCAAACTATTCATTAGGATGTACTGCGCAGCTTTACGCGCATATTGGTCAATCAAAGGTACTAGCCGAGTGAAATGCTCGCTGGCGCAGTGCGCATCAAGTGCCGTATGGTCAGGCCACTCTTCAATGAAAATAAAATGCCCCGGATCCTTTTCATCCCGGTACAAATCATAAGCAATACACAGAGGCTCTCGCTTCGTTGCCGCGATGAGCTCGCGGTATAAAGGGAGAACCGTGTCGACGCACTCGGTTTTGATAAAATCTTCGGCGATGACCTTTAGCATGTGAACTCCTTCATTAAAAATGGCTAGGGCTTTTGAGAGATAGTGCCAGTCTGAATAGCTATTTCAAACAAAAGGTCCGCTGTTCGCTCATAGCTGCCCTTTAGTGTTGCAGTTCACTTCGCTGCCTGCACCATCTGACTCACCACGGTGTCCAGGGGATGGGAGGTGGTGTTCGACTGCCTGCCGTTCTTGCGGAGGGCAGGGGATACATACCATCAATGCCACTACTGCTGGCGGAAAAACAGTGTGCCTTTATGAATAATCTTGCGTCTCCCCCGGCCAGACCGCTTGTCAGCGCACTTATCGAAGACACTGTTTGCTTTTGTATTTTGCTGAGTTTGCTGGAATCATCTGTGCCATCGATGGCTTTAGCGATGACGGACGTTCAGATAGCTGCTGGGGCGACATCCGCAGTGGCGGCTCTGTACTTCTCGCTCAAATAATTATTCTCCACCGTCGTTTTCCCGGCCTGTGCGCCGAAACCGCAGAGGTGCTGCTGCCACCAGCCAGCCCCGCCGCCAGCGTTGCCAGTGTCAAGACGTTAACTGGCAGGCGTATAAAGTAAAATCCCGCCGGTAAAGGGCGGGATTCATCCTCTTATCTATTATTTTTTTTATTATTTCGATATAAGACCCAGCTCACTAAGCTACATAGCAGAGAGCAATACACAGCTATTTTTAACGCTCTAACAATATCAACATAAGAGAATAAAAAATCACCACCGATCCAATAAAATGCAAATACTCTGATGGAGAAAAATATTGCTAATGCCATGATAAATATAGCGAAAAACCATATCAGCACCGTCATTAAAAAACGCTGAAGGAGGGATTGATACTTCATTTTTTCTTCTCTTGTTGGTTTTTTATCTGATCCTGAATTATAGCTCCTGATCCTTCGGAACCAATTGAAGAGCCTATATTTCCAGCAATTCCAGGCGTTGGGTTTAGTGGTAGAGGCTTGCTGATCCCCATGCCAACATCAGTCCATTCCCAGTTTTTCCAGTTAGGATTAATTACTTTCTCAAGTGGCCCTTGAATAACCTTTCCTACACCATAACCTATTGCCGATGTACCTCCACTCATCGCAGCACCAGATAATGGATCTTTCCCATCCAGCCAGTTTCCAAACGCGCCACCTGCAGCATTCCAGCCCACGGTACCCGCCAGGCCATTACCCATACTGATAACATTCACCCAGCCAGCAATAGCAGCATTTGCCGGGTCTATTGTACCATCCGCCAGATAACTGATACCTGCATTCGCACCTGCACCCAGTCCCCACATTGCCTGAGCACCACCCGGTAGCAGTGCTGCGCTACCCGTAGCCAGTGCCAGCCCTACGGCATCACGTTCGTTTATCGCCTTCTGACAGCTCGCTGAGGATGGTGCAGTGCTACAGGTCGCCATATCTATTCCGTGCTGGCGTATCCACTCAGCCTGTGACTCTTCATTACCGCCAAATAAATTATTCTCCACCGTCGTCTTCCCGGCCTGCGCCCCGGAAATCGCAGAGGCGCTGCTGTCACCAGCCAACCCACCCGCCAGTCCTGCCGCCAGGGTTGCCAGCGTCGAGACGGTCTGTTTCTGCGTTTCGTCCAGTTCGTTGACCGGTTTACCGTACATCTGCGTGGCAATGATGCCGATGATTTCCGCCGTGGCTGCGCCAGCGGCACCGGCTAGGGCGCTCTGGTTCTGTGCGGCGGCAAGGGCGGCGTTGACCACCGCATGCGCAGCGACCTTACCCGCATCGTCCAGATTGCTGTAGTGGCCGATAACCTCCGCCACATACGGCGCGGCACCACCGGCCAGAGCCGCCTTCAGGTCGCTGCCCGCCAGCCCCTGCACGGTGGCGGTCGCCGCCTGAATCGCCTGCTGGACGCTGCTGCCGGTGCCCCATTGTTGCTGCGCCGCCTTATAGCCATCGGTGGCGGCCAGCTGAGCATTATATCGTTCCCAGGCCTCCTTGCTGGCGCCTTTCTCCGGCTCGTTCACGCCTCGGGCCGCCAGCTCCGCCTTGCCAGCGTTGATGGCGCTAATCTGTCCCTCGGTGCGCGCGATATCCGCCACCTGGTTGCCAATCTCTCCAATCAGCTGGGTCTGCTGCAGGCGCTGCTGCTCTTTCTCTTTCTCTTTATCGAAGATTGGCGACAGGGTCTGGTTGGCGTGCTCCACGTCACGGCTGAGGTTCGCCACGTCCTGCCGTTGCCTGTCCTTATCCCGTACGATGATGTCACCCTCACTGATTGCTGCGTAGGTGGTGCTGCTGTCATGTCCTTCGTTGTTCCCGCCGGTCAGCAGGCCGTTGGCCATGTTCCCCGCAAACTGGCTGCCGATGCTGCCGCCGCTGCTGAAGCCGACGCTCTGGTGTTCGGTTTTAAAATCGGCGCGGTTGTCGATGTCGCCCCAGCCCAGCGTGCCGGTGTCGAGTCGGTTTTTATCTGCGGTGGCAGTGCTGCCAATCACCGCGCCATCCAGCCGGGTATGCTCGCCGACGGTGATGTCATAGCCGCCTTTGCCGGCAAAGATGCCGGTCTGCTCCGCCACCGAATCGTAATTGCTGTGCATCTTGTCCTTGCTGAGGTTGACGCTGGCGGAGCCGCTCATGGAGCCAAAGGTGAAGCTGCCTCCGGCGCTGGCGTTCTGCTGTTTTGAGTCGTAGCGGTCGCTGTCCTGCTCGGAGGTGAGCGTCAGGTTGCGGCCGATATCGGCGATAACCGTGTCCCCGCTGACCTGGGCGCCGGTGAGGGTGGTGTCGCGTCCGCTGTTGAGGATGAGATTGTTGCCGGCATCGACAGTGGTTTCGCTGTGGGTGGTGCCGTTGCCGCTTTCGCTGCCTTTGCCCTTGTTGGCGCTGGCGGAGACGCTGATCCCCCAGCCGCCGGAGCCGACGCCAATCCCGACGCCGACCGTGCCGCCGTGGCTGTCGTTTTTGCCTTCCAGCAGCGAGGTGTTTTCAGCAGAGACCAGGTTGATATCGCGGCTGGCCGACAGCGCCACGTCGTTACCGGCCTTCAGCTGGCTGCCGACCGCGTTCAGGTCGCCTTCGCGGGCGGTGATGCTGAGGTCGCGTCCCGCCGTCAGGCTGCTGCCCTGGGCGGTGGTCTGCTCGCTGCGCTGGGTCGATTTCGACGACTGGCTGCCGTAAGAGAGACTGACGCCAACGGTATTGTTGTTGGCCGGATCGTTGCCCTGCGCCGCATCCAGACGCGCGGCCTGGCTGGCCTGCACGCCGGAGAGCGCTGCTTTCACGCCCTGCAGGGCCTGCAACCGGCTGCTGCCGGCGGACCTGGCGTCCTGGGTGGCCTGCACCACGCTGTTGAGGGCGCTGCCGGCCGTGCCGGAGAGGGCGAGGGTCAGGCCGGAGGTTTTCTGCTCCACCTCGTGGGTCTGCCGGCTCTGGTTTTCGGCGGCGGTGATGGCGACGTTTTTGCCGCTGAGGGCCATGTCCCGGCCGGCGATCAGGTCGGAACCGGTGACCGTCAGGTTTTCGCCCGCGCTCAGGGTCAGGTCGCCGTTGACGCTGCCGACGGTGCTACCCGCCTGAGTGGCGTCCGCGCCGGTGTCGGTGGTTTTCACGCTCTGGGTGCCGTAGCTGAAGCCGATCCCGCCGGAGCTCATCAGCCCCGATTTTTTCTCCTGCTTCAGGTGCAGTTCGCTGCTGTACTCATTCTGAGTCCCGATCAGCAGATCGTTGCCCGCCAGCAGGGCCACGTCGCCGCTGCCGGCCACGCTGCTGCCGCGCAGGGTGAGATCATGCCCGGCGGTGAGGCTGACGCTGTCGCCGTTGAGCTCGCTGCCCCGGGACGTCTGCCGCGACACGCTGTCCTCGGTGCGGGTGGTGGTTTTGGACAGCCAGCCGCTGCTGCCGGTGACCTTGTGGCGTTCGTCCAGCGTCTGGCTGTTTTCGCCCGCCTCCAGAGTGAGGTCATTGCCTGCGCCGAGATTCAGCGCTGCGCCGGAGGAGAGGAGGGCGCCGCGGGCGCTGAGGTCGTGCCCGGCGCTCAGCGTGACGTTGCCTTTGCCGGTCACCTCGCTGCCGGTGCTGCGGCTCTGGCTCTGGCTGAGGGCGTTGTCGGTATCCCACACCAGATTATCCTGCCAGGCGGTGGTGACGTCGTTGAGGCGGATATCGCGCCCGGCGACCAGCTGCACCTCGCCGCGTTCGCCGCTGGCGACCACCTGGGCGCCGCTGAGAGTGATATCGCGCCCGGAGTGCAGGGTCAGCCTGCCGTCGTCGCCCTGGACATAAATGCCGGAGACGCTGTCGATGGTGGTGCGGCTGAAGCGGTTCTCGCCGCTGACGCTCTGGGCGTCGGCGAGGGTGGTGGTGGCGTTGATGTCCCGCCCGGCCACCGCCTGCAGGCTGCTGCCGCCCTGGATGATACCGCCGATGTTATTGATGTCGTTGCGGGCGTTCAGGCGCACGTCGTCGCCGCTCAGGGTGCCCGCCCGGTTGGTGATAGTGTCGGCGTCAAGCTGCAGGACGCGGCGGCCGTTGAGGGTGCCGCTGTTGAAGAGGTCGCCGTCGAGTTTAATGTTGACGTTATTCCCGGCGATCAGCGCGCCGGAGCCGTCGAGGTCGCCGGGTTTGACTTTGGCGTAGACCTGCGGCACCAGCACGGTCTGCTGTGAGCCGTCCGGCATCTTCACAGTGGTGTTCACCAGCCAGACGATGTCGCCGGTCAGCAGCGCCATCTGCTCGGGGGTCAGTGCCACGCCGCTCTTCAGGGCATACTGTTTGCCGGAGGTAATGCCCTGATCCATCAACGCCTTAAACTGCTGTTCGTCGCTGGTGTAGCCGTCAAGGTAGCGCTGGCCGGTCAGGGCAACCACCTGCTCGCGGATCAGCCGCTGCTCGTAGTAGCCGTCGCCCAGCCGTTTCGCTGTAGTTGGTGAACGCTGATAAATGACATATCGTTGAGTGACAGCAGACAAGGCTACCGCTCACCCTGATCCGCAGATCTGTCCCACATGGAGTTTAGCGAAAAATGGCACCTCATTTTTGTAGTATTTTTATTATTTATTAGTGTGTTAGTTAATAGATCGTGTAATAAGAGAGAGGGGAAGGGAGTTAAGACCGACTGACAAAGCTGATGAACTGAGCGGAGCCGAGCCTGATAGTCCGCTACGTGCCAAAAGTGGACTTTTCTAACGCCGCTGATGTATTAATCTTTGGAGAGCAGTCCTTATCTATAAGATAAATTTACAGGTAAGCTGAGTTTTACAGGGGCCAATTTGGATATCGGAAATTGTTGTATGGCAAGCCTGTCTTTCGAACAGGATTATATATAGCAATGAGGTTTACTCCCGCGCAATTAACAGTTAACAGTTTTCCATCGATTTTGTCTAATCGGATAACTTATGTAAGAGCGAGAACCTAAAAGCGATAGCCACTGGCGTTAAATCAATCGTTTACGCACCGCCATTGGTTAAATAATGCGCTTAACGTACAAAAATTTCCGATATCCAAACTGACCCCTAAAGGAGTTGCATGATGAAAACCATTAAGATCACTCCCCCTAACGGTCTGGAGGGTAAGTGGAACCGGATAACGGTCTGGTCCTCAATGTTACCGACGACGTCAAGCTGGATGTGGTAGCGGAAACTATACGTAGTTTGCGCCAAGATTCAGCAACCGGAACCGTTAACACCGTCGAAGCAGACAGCTATTTTGTTCTTCGCAGTGCCGAGCTTGCCGGGTGGTATGTGAAATGGCCATCTATTGAGGGCGGTGACGAAGACGATGATAATTTTGGTTATGAGCTGAGCGATGATTTTATGGTCAACTAACGAGAAAGCCCGCTTTGTAGTCAAAAAATTAAAAATTTTAACCCTACATAAACTGTTGGTAGCGGAAAATCATGTATTTTTGTATAATTTATTTTTTCAAAATATATTGATGGGGGGTAAAAAATTGAAATTTGTAAAAGCTGATATACTACCTCAAGTTGGTCTTGATAATACAGTTTATTTAATGAAAAGTAGTTGGAATGATTGGTATTATTGGGAAACTAAATACCTTCTTCTTTATAGTGATAATCAAGGGCGTTATAACACAATAGGAGAGGTGAAAATTGGCCAAGATCGAATGAAGCCAGAATCAGAGTGTGTATCGAGCGAAGAAAAAATTTCGTATTGTAAACCGATAGTTGATGATGTTTCTGAAGGGTTCTCTGATGATTATTTTTCATTAGGTCAAACTGAAAACTATTATGAAACTCTAAACTTATTATCTCCCGGTGTTAAAAAGGCCATTCTCAAGGGGATGAGAGATGTTTCTTATGACTTGAATATTTATCGTAAGTTCAGAACCCACCCTGCTATGATTCATTCTGTTCTTAGAGAAATAAGCGAAAGACATATATTTGATAGTTTGCATAATCTTGCAAAAGGGCACGAAAATAATAACGAATTCAGATTTTCATACTTATTCCCCTTTACTGACCATGAAGACAAAGAAGTTCGTTTAAGTTTTGGTGTGGTCCCGAATACAATGCCACCGAGCAATATACATGCAATAATAGGAAGAAATGGAGTTGGTAAAACAACTTTATTTTCTGGATTTATAAAAGGCGTTATAAGAAGTAAGGCGCTGGAGGATAAATACGTCGGACTTCTGCAAGTGCCTAACGATATTGGTGAATGGATTAGTAAACCGGAATATTTTACATCACTAACTCTTCTTTCCTATAGTCCCTTCGATAAATTTGGTCCTGTGGCTCCGAGCGAAATACCCAGCGGCTTAAAGTATGAATATATTGGTTTGATGGAACGAGTTAATGGAAAACTAATACCAAAATCGTTCGATACCTTACATAAAGATTTCTGTGAAAGTATGCGAGAATGTCTCGTAGGCGCGAGAAGAAAAAGATGGAAGGACTGTCTTGTAATTTTAGAAAATGATCCTCTTTTTAAGGAAATTGGAATATCTAACCTCGCAGAGCTTATCATAGATGATACAGCTCAGGATTGGAGCGATAAGGTACGTGGATTTCTAAATAAATTTAGCTCTGGACATTTAGTAACATTAATCAGTATCACTAAGTTAATCGAAGTTACCGAAGATCGTTCTTTAACTCTTATTGATGAACTTGAAGCTCACTTGCACCCACCTCTTATATCTGCATATATTCGTGCAATTTCACATTTGATGAGTGAAAGGAATGGTGTAGCGATTGTAGCGACACACTCACCCGTTGTACTTCAGGAGGTTCGTTCAGATTGCGCCTGGATTTTAAACAGGACGGGTAAGTATGTAAGCGCAAATAGACCACAGATTGAAACTTTCGGAGAGAATGTTGGTACCTTAACAAGGGAAGTATTCAGTCACGAAGTAGTAAATACAGGTTTTTATAAGATGATTACTGATGCATCTGAGGTTTATAGTGATTTCGGTGCGTTGAATAAGCATTTTGATGAGAAGTTAGGCGGAGAAGCAAGGGCCCTAGCTCGCTCACTGATTCGTATTAAAAAGAGTGAGAGTTAACAATGATACATTTAACTCTTCCAGCATTTGATGATCTGGATATATTTAAAAAATGCGCAATTGCACATGAAAAAATTACATTATATGACTACAACGCGGTAATGCCATTAATAAAGGATTTGTATAATGACTATCATACTCTTCTTCAAAGTGGTGACATTGTAAAACTTCAAAGATCGAATACTTTGGGTAAATTCAATGATGCGTTAATGAAGTCGTTATACTCTGAGCATTTGGTAGGTAAAGGTGCTATTTGTAGAGATTATTACGATAAACTGCTAGCATCTTCACCATATAAAAAATGCCCTATGTGCTCCGAAAGCATAGTGACAGCGATTGACCATCACGCCCCAAAGCAAACTTATTATGCTTTTTCTGTGTTTACAAAAAATCTTGTCCCAATTTGCTCTAGGTGTAATGAAGCTAAAAAAAATACGATGCCTAACTCGCTTAAAAAGCAATTTATACATCCATATTATGACGACTTCTCGAAAGAAACATGGTTTGAAATGATATTTCTAAGTAAAGACCCAATAGAAATAGATTTTGTTTGCCTACCAAATAAACAATATGATGAAAAAGTAAGGCTAAAGCTTCATAGCCATTTTACAAAGCTAAAACTGAATGAGCTTTACTCTTCCAACGCATTGGTAAAATTGGGTGATTTAAAAAATACATTCTCCAGTTTCCTGACAACTAAAGATTGGGTTTCTGTTAAAGAAGAAGTTGAACATATGTTTGAAACTGTTCATCGTAGACCAGATTCGTGGGAATATGCTCTTTACAAAAAAATCTTGGCAGAAAAATGGTATATCGAAGGTGGGTTCGATAATATAGAAGAGTGAAAGTTGAGGCTCGCCGGTATAACTTATGGGTGAGTCTTCGATTAGTCAAGTACAGTAAATAGTATGATTGGGGTGGTAGGAGAGGCCGACCGGCACAAAATTAATATCATCATCTAAATCCATTGGGGCTCACTTTGCTGCTGAGTCGGACCTCTGCCGCTAAACTGAATCGCCACTGATCTTCAAGGCACTCTAATAATAGTATTTTCACGCATCACTATTGCATGCAGTCATAGTGTCCGCTCATCGCTCATAGCAGCCACTGGCCGTTACCGTAGACGGCTTTGTGCCATAAGAGGGGACATCTCGGACATTACGACACGTTAGGTTAGATATCTAAAAGTGCATGGTTCGATTTACAGGGATGCTTACAGAAGGGTTTCCGGGGGCGCTGAACGATACCGGCGATCTGCCGGTGATTAGGCGTAGGGACGGTGGCTGTTTGTAACGGATGATAAACAGATCCCGGCGCTGGGGCCGGGATTGATCATTACATTACATTTTTTTCTGCTTGCTCAACAAGAGACTGGAACTCTTTAAAATTAAAACTCCAAAACCCTCCATCAGGACAATTAAAAATATCAATCCGAAGGCCAATATCCGGTTCATTTGAGATTTCTGCGACTTGATGAGAGCCATAATAGATCTCATAAACAACATTTTCTCGATCTGGCAGACTGGCAATTTGTGCAATCAATTTATTCGTCATTTAGGTGGCTCCAAAAATCCTATAAGTTTACCTTGTGCATCGTAACGTAACCCTCGACCACTCGAAGATATTATGTCAGTTACTTGTCCATAACGCCCTGTGTTACTTTGAACCACTGATTTATTAGGGTCATTCAAAATACTATCTACAATTTTCTGGCCTTGTTCGTTTATCGCTGATGGATTGCCTTTAGCTGATGGGAAAGCACTTCCTTCACGGCTCCCATGCTTTTGAAGAGCACGGCCAGCGAGTGTTAAATCACCTTTCTTCGAAGCTGGATCAATGTGCTTTGCTCCATCAGAAAGTTCGTCGATAGACCATTTCCCAATTTGCTCTCTTGTTGCTGGTTTTTGGCCTGCCTCACTACCCCGTGCTTTCTCCTCATCCTGCGGTTCCCAGCCTCCCGGCGTGCCTGAGCCCGCGCCGCCTAACTCTGCCTTCTCAGCATCCGTGAGGTTTTTACCCATGTTTGGTCCAGATTCGCTACCGGAGCCATATTTATCCTGAAGAGAACTCAGATATTTTCCGGTGATCTCATCGTTACCCATCATTTCCAGGGTAATCAGGTGATCCAGTTCATCTGACGTCATCTTATCGGCAACATCCTTGATGGCTGCTCCGGCAAGACCCACGATTCCAGCTTTTGCACCTATCTCCAGTAGCTGCTCTGCAACCTTATTACGGCACGGCGAGAGAGCGGCGCAACCACGTGCAATCAGAGCCAGATTATTATTCTCCACCGTCGTCTTCCCGGCCTGCGCCCCGGAAACCGCAGAGGCGCTGCTGTCACCAGCCAGCCCACCGGCCAGTCCAGCCGCCAGGGTTGCCAGTGTCGAGATGGTCTGTTTCTGCGTTTCGTCCAGCTCGCTGACCGGTTTACCGTACATCTGCGTGGCGATGATGCCGACGATTTCCGCCGTGGCAGCGCCAGCGGCACCGGCGAGGGCGCTCTGGTTCTGTGCGGCGGCAAGGGCGGCGTTGACCACCGCATGCGCGGCGACCTTACCCGCATCGTCCAGATTGCTGTAGTGGCCGATAACCTCCGCCACATACGGCGCGGCACCACCGGCCAGAGCCGCCTTCAGGTCGCTGCCCGCCAGCCCCTGCACGGTGGCGGTCGCCGCCTGAATCGCCTGCTGGACGCTGCTGCCGGTGCCCCATTGTTGCTGCGCCGCCTTATAGCCATCGGTGGCGGCCAGCTGAGCATTATATCGTTCCCAGGCCTCCTTGCTGGCGCCTTTCTCCGGCTCGTTCACGCCTCGGGCCGCCAGCTCCGCCTTGCCAGCGTTGATGGCGCTAATCTGTCCCTCGGTGCGCGCGATATCCGCCACCTGGTTGCCAATCTCTCCAATCAGCTGGGTCTGCTGCAGGCGCTGCTGCTCTTTCTCTTTCTCTTTATCGAAGATTGGCGACAGGGTCTGGTTGGCGTGCTCCACGTCACGGCTGAGGTTCGCCACGTCCTGCCGTTGCCTGTCCTTATCCCGTACGATGATGTCACCCTCACTGATTGCTGCGTAGGTGGTGCTGCTGTCATGTCCTTCGTTGTTCCCGCCGGTCAGCAGGCCGTTGGCCATGTTCCCCGCAAACTGGCTGCCGATGCTGCCGCCGCTGCTGAAGCCGACGCTCTGGTGTTCGGTTTTAAAATCGGCGCGGTTGTCGATGTCGCCCCAGCCCAGCGTGCCGGTGTCGAGTCGGTTTTTATCTGCGGTGGCAGTGCTGCCAATCACCGCGCCATCCAGCCGGGTATGCTCGCCGACGGTGATGTCATAGCCGCCTTTGCCGGCAAAGATGCCGGTCTGCTCCGCCACCGAATCGTAGTTGCTGTGCATCTTGTCCTTGCTGAGGTTGACGCTGGCGGAGCCGCTCATGGAGCCAAAGGTGAAGCTGCCTCCGGCGCTGGCGTTCTGCTGTTTTGAGTCGTAGCGGTCGCTGTCCTGCTCGGAGGTGAGGGTCAGGTTGCGGCCGATATCGGCGATAACCGTGTCGCCGCTGACCTGGGCGCCGGTGAGGGTGGTGTCGCGTCCGCTGTTGAGGATGAGATTGTTGCCGGCATCGACAGTGGTTTCGCTGTGGGTGGTGCCGTTGCCGCTTTCGCTGCCTTTGCCCTTGTTGGCGCTGGCGGAGACGCTGATCCCCCAGCCGCCGGAGCCCACGCCAATCCCGACGCCGACCGTGCCGCCGTGGCTGTCGTTTTTGCCTTCCAGCAGTTGGGTGTTCTGCGCCGATTGTAAGGTGATATCGCGGCTGGCCGACAGCGCCACGTCGTTACCTGCCTTCAGCTGGCTGCCGACCGCATTCAGATCGCCTTCGCGGGCGGTGATGCTGAGGTCGCGCCCCGCCGTCAGGCTGCTGCCCTGGGCGGTGGTCTGCTCGCTGCGCTGGGTCGATTTCGACGACTGGCTGCCGTAGGAGAGACTGACGCCAACGGTATTGTTGTTGGCCGGATCGTTGCCCTGCGCCGCATCCAGACGCGCGGCCTGGCTGGCCTGCACGCCGGAGAGCGCTGCTTTCACGCCCTGCAGGGCCTGCAACCGGCTGCTGCCGGCGGACCTGGCGTCCTGGGTGGCCTGCACCACGCTGTTGAGGGCGCTGCCCGCTGTGCCGGAGAGGGCGAGGGTCAGGCCGGAGGTTTTCTGCTCCACCTCGTGGGTCTGCCGGCTCTGGTTTTCGGCGGCGGTGATGGCGACGTTTTTGCCGCTGAGGGCCATGTCCCGGCCGGCGATCAGGTCGGAACCGGTGACCGTCAGGTTTTCGCCCGCGCGCAGGGTCAGGTCGCCGTTGACGCTGCCGACGGTGCTGCCCGCCTGTGTGGCGTCCGCGCCGGTGTCGGTGGTTTTCACGCTCTGGGTGCCGTAGCTGAAGCCGATCCCGCCGGAACTCATCAGCCCCGATTTTTTCTCCTGCTTCAGGTGCAGTTCGCTGCTGTACTCATTCTGAGTCCCGATCAGCAGATCGTTGCCCGCCAGCAGGGCCACGTCGCCGCTGCCGGCCACGCTGCTGCCGCGCAGGGTGAGATCGTGCCCGGCGGTGAGGCTGACGCTGTCGCCGTTGAGCTCGCTGCCCCGGGCCGTCTGCCGCGACACGCTGTCCTCGGTGCGGGTGGTGGTTTTGGACAGCCAGCCGCTGCTGCCGGTGACCTTGTGGCGTTCGTCCAGCGTCTGGCTGTTTTCGCCCGCCTCCAGAGTGAGGTCATTGCCTGCGCCGAGATTCAGCGCCGCGCCGGAAGAGAGGAGGGCGCCGCGGGCGCTGAGGTCGTGCCCGGCGCTCAGCGTGACGTTGCCTTTGCCGGTCACCTCGCTGCCGGTGCTGCGGCTCTGGCTCTGGCTGAGGGCGTTGTCGGTATCCCACACCAGATTATCCTGCCAGGCGGTGGTGACGTCGTTGAGCCGGATATCGCGCCCGGCGACCAGCTGCACCTCGCCGCGTTCGCCGCTGGCGACCACCTGGGCGCCGCTGAGAGTGATATCGCGCCCGGAGTGCAGGGTCAGCCTGCCGTCGTCGCCCTGGACATAGATGCCGGAGACGCTGTCGATAGTGGTGCGGCTGAAGCGGTTCTCGCCGCTGACGCTCTGGGCGTCGGCGAGGGTGGTGGTGGCGTTGATGTCCCGCCCGGCCACCGCCTGCAGGCTGCTGCCGCCCTGGATGATGCCGCCGATGTTATTGATGTCGTTGCGGGCGTTCAGGCGCACGTCGTCGCCGCTCAGGGTGCCCGCCCGGTTGGTGATAGTGTCGGCGTCAAGCTGCAGGACGCGGCGGCCGTTGAGGGTGCCGCTGTTGAAGAGGTCGCCGTCGAGTTTAATGTTGACGTTATTCCCGGCGATCAGCGCGCCGGAGCCGTCGAGGTCGCCGGGTTTGACTTTGGCGTAGACCTGAGGCACCAGCACGGTCTGCTGTGAGCCGTCCGGCATCTTCACCGTGGTGTTCACCAGCCAGACGATGTCGCCGGTCAGCAGCGCCATCTGCTCGGGGGTCAGCGCCACGCCGCTCTTCAGGGCATACTGTTTGCCGAAGGTAATCCCCTGATCCATCAACGCCTTAAACTGCTGTTCGTCGCTGGTGTAGCCGTCAAGGTAGCGCTGGCCGGTCAGGGCAACCACCTGCTCGCGGATCAGCCGCTGTTCATAGTAGCCGTCGCCCAGCCGTTTCAGCGTCGTGTCGCCGTCACCGGCTAACGCGTGCTGCATGTAGTCGCTACCGAGCCACTGCTTCTGGTTGGTGAAGCGCGGATCGGTCTCCACCAGATACGGTACGTCGCTGGCGGGATTGACCGTAAACAGGCTGTTATCCGGCAGGGTGGTATTCGGGCCGACGATGCGAATCGCCCCTTCCGCGGGCGTCACCTCAAACTGCTGGCCCGTCGGCGGCGTGACCGGCTCGCCAGGCGAGACGGTGTGCTGCCCGGCGACGGCGCCCGCGACGCCGATAGCCGCCGCCGTGCCCTGTGGGGTCAGCGGGTCAATGGTGAGCGGCGTGCCCTCGATGCTACCGCCGCTGATCAGCTGCCCCGGCTTCAGGGAGATGCTCTGAATTTCGCTCGGCGGCGTATAGGCGGTACGGTCGCGGCCCTGCTCATCGCCCCCTTTGTGGCGAATGCGGTAGTAATGGGTGGCGCTACCAACGTCGGTGGTCCGCCGTTCGCCCGCCACATCGTCGTTTTTGACCTCCTGCAGACCGGCTATCGCCAGGGTGCCGCCGGCGATGACCTGACTTTTATCGTTCAACAGGCGGTCGCCGGTGAGGATCATATTGCCGCCGGCGAGGATCTTCGCCGGGTCGGATTCGAGGATCCGCGTCTCTTCCACCGTGCGGGTATAATCGAACTGGTTGAAGTTATCGTTGTTACTCCCGGTGTCGTCCGGGGTGTTCAGATTGCGCAGACCGTCGGCGGAGTTGCGGTCGACAAACACGCCATCGTCCGTGGCGTTCCAGCGGTTGGGGGAGCCGGTGTGCTGATATTCGGTCACCTGCTCCTGAGAAACGGTCACCACCCCGGTGGTGAAGCGATCGTTGATGTTGTTGATCTGCCCGGCGGCGAGGGTCATATCACCCGCGGACTCAATCGTCGCGCTGTGGTTGTTGATGGTTCCCGCCTGGCCGCTGGCCGCGCCGTTATCCGCCAGCGCACCGCCAATCAGCAGATCGCCGCCGCTGTAGATCAGCCCGTGATCGCGGTTGTTCAGCGTCTGCACGCCAAGGTCGACGCGCTCGCGCCCGGCGAGGGTCGCCGCCGTGCCGTTTTCCGCCAGGTTATTGAAGGTGAGGGCATTGACGCCAACTGCGTTGCCGTAGATGCGCCCGCTGCCGCTGTTGGTGAGGGTCCCGGCGTTAATCCGCGTATAGCCGCCGTCAATCAGCCCGGCGTTGAACAGCGTGTCGCTGACGTTAAGGGTGTTTTGCCCGGCGTTAATTTCGCCGTTTACCCCGTTGCTCAGGTTGCGGCTGGTGATGTCGAGGCTGCTGCCCGCCAGCAGCTTACCGCCGTTGACGATATCCCCTGTAGAGGTGAGGGTGAAGCGGCCGTTGGCGACCATCGTGCCGCGGTTATTCAGCGACTGCCGGCTGCTCAGCGCCATGTTGCCGAGCGACAGCAGCTGGCCGCTGCCGTCCAGACTGTCCGCGTCGATGCGCAGCCACTCGCCGGCTTTCACCGTGCCATCCTGGTTAAACAGCGCCAGTTTATCGCCGCCGATATCCACCGTCCCGGAGGCCGCCAGCCCGCCGTTGCGGTTGTTGAGTTCGCCGCTGTTGCGCACCGTCAGCGACCGATCGGCCAGAATGATTCCGTCCTGGTTATCGAGGGCGCCGGTGGTGAGCCCGATGGTTTGCGCCTCCAGTCCCAGATTGTCGCCGGAGGTATTCTGGTTGATAAGCCTGGCGGCCGCGAGCGTTAACGTCGCGCCGCTGCGTATCAGCCCGGCAACGTTGTCCACGATGCCATGGGCGCTGTCGATCAGCAGATCGCCGACGCTCTGAATCTCTCCGCCGCCGTTTTGCAACTGTTGGCTGCGCAGGGTGGCGTTTGCGCTGCTGATAATGCTGCCGCTGCGGTTGCTGATGTCGTCGGCGGTTAGCGTCAGGCTATCGCCGCTCTGGATCAGGCCGCTGTTATCGTTGATCAGCTGCCCGCCGTTAAAGGTCAGCGCCCGCTGCGCCGCCAGTTGGCCGCCCTGGTTGTCCAGTCGGTCGGCGTGGAGCAGGGCGTCTGCGCTGCTGAACAGGGTACCCTGGCGGTTGTCGAGGGTAGTGACGCCGATATTGAGCGCACCGCCCGCGCCGACGACCCCGCGTGCGTTGTCCAGCGTGCCGCCGTTCAGCGTCATCGCGCTCAGCGCTTTCAGGCTGCCCTCCTGGTTGAGGAAGGCGCTGAAGCTGGCGTCCAGCGTCTGCTCCGTGGCGAACTGGCCCGCGCGGTTATCAACATCGCCCCCTTTGAAGGTGAGCGTGCCGCTGCTGGCGAGATAACCATGCTGGTTGTTGAGCGCGCCGCTGTAAATAGCCAGCGCGCTGTGCGAGTACAGCGAGCCGGACTGGTTGTTGAAGGCGCCGTCGGCGAGCGCCAGCGTGGCCCCGTCGGCGACGATAACCCCCTGCTGGTTATTCAGCCCGGCGGCGCTGATTGCCTGCGTTTTGGCCGCTTCGATACGGCCCTTATTGTTGCTGACCGCCTGCGCGCTGCGGATGTCGCCGCGGCCGGTGGCGGCGGAGATCAGCCCCTCGTTATTGTTGAGGATCCCGGCGTCGATCCGGGTATCGCCTGCTGCGGCGAGGGTGCCTTTGCGGTTATCCAGCGTCGTCCGGGCGTGCGCCGTCAGGCTGCCGTTTTGCGCCGCCAGCACTTTCCCGCCCTGGTTATTAACAGACTGTGCGGCGAGCTGAATATCGCCATTGGCGGCAATCTCCCCCTCGCGGTTATCGATGTCACCCGGCAGTTTGACCACCAGGGCGCCGCTGCCGGTCTGCACCAGTTTGCCTTTGTGGTTCGAAAGATGCTGAGCGGAGAGGGTGATCGCGTCGGCGCTGAGCGTGCCGCCGTCGTTGTTAAGCGTTTGACCGCTGCGCAGAGTCAACTCCCGGGCGTTGACCTCGGCGTTTTGGCTGAGGAGGTTACCCGCGCCGCTGTCCAGCTCGACCCGCTGGCCCTGGGTCTGGCTGCCGCTGACGTCCACCCCCTGGCCGCTGGCGCGCAGGCTCCCGCCCGCCAGCGTCTGGCCGTGGGCGCTCAGCTGGCCGTCGGCATGCAGCCGCAGGTCGCCGCTCTCCGCCAGCTTACCGTCATTTTGTACCCCGGCGGCCAGCACGCTGCTGTGGCTGCTGGTGAGGCTTGCCGCCTGAATGTCAACATGTCGGCCGGCGGTCAGCGCGCCGCTGTTGCTGAACTCGCCGGCGGTGCGAACGGTGGCGTCTTCGCTGGCGCGCAGCGTGCCGCTGTTTTCAATGCGGCCGTCGGCGGTCAGGGTCACGCTCCCGGCCTGGGCGCCAAGCGCGCCGGCGTTACGCACCCCGACGCCGCTCTCGGTGCCGACCATGCGGATTTTACCCGCGTACATGCCGCCGAGGCTGGCGACATCCACCGCCAGCTGCGGACGGGTTGCCGGGTCATCGCCGGTTTTTTCGATGCGTTCGTGGGCGGCATCCACCCGGTTGCGCCCGGTGGTGACCTTCAGATCCTTGGCCCACAGCCCGGCGTTAACCTTCACCGAGCGGGCGATAATATCGGTGTAATCAGCGGCCGAGCTGTCCATCCCGGCGCCCTCGATGGTCACCTCGCCGCGTTCGACCTGATAGCCGGTGAGACTGCCGTTATTGAGCTGCGCCTGGCCGGTGGTCAGCGTGGCGCGATTGGCATTGATGAAGCCGCAGCCGTTACAGGTAATGCCGGATGGGTTGGCGATGACGACCTGGGCTTTTTTCCCTGCCACTTCAATCATCCCGTTCAGCCGGCTGGGGTCGCGCGAGTTGACCTCGTTAAGAATGACCTTCGCTTCGCCTTTCGCCAGCCAGGGATTTCCCGCCACCATGCCGCCCAGCTGGCTCTGCACGTTTTTATGCGAGTTATTGAGGATCGCCCCCTGCTGGTTAACGTCGAACTGGCTGTAGGTATTGCGTGACACCCCGGCGGCCGACGGGGTCTGAATATTGACCTGCGGCGTACCGTTGGCGCTCTGCATCACCGTCGGCTGCTGGTTTTTCGGCGCCCCGGCGTCGGCGACGATGTTGGCCTGCGCCGGGTGAATCACGCCCATCGCCAGCCACAGGCTAAAGCTAATGGCGCTGACTTTGCCGTGCAGCTGGCGCGGAAGCCGTCCCGGAGCAGAAGCGCGCGCGGAGCCCGCGCGGCCGGAACGGGCGATGTCCGCCACCACCATCAGCATGCCGCGCGCTTTGTTGAAGACAATACGATAGAGGTTCTTATTCATGGTTTAGTCCTTTAAACGCTTCCGGCAGATCGACGGCGAGCGGATGCGCCTGCTGCCAGGCTCTGGCTTGTACGCGGCTGACGCGGCGGCCATGGAACATCACCACCCGCTTGCCGCGTTGTTCGCCGCGGTGATACAGCGCTCGCGCGCAGTGGTCGGCAAAAATGTCCTGCCGCATCAGGGCGTTCATGGCGGCGGTATGGCCGAATGGCGCGATCCAGTCGCAAAACCACATCCGGTCGCCGCTGTTCCAGTCGGCTTCTGGCATTTCAATCGCCGGGCGGGTGAGATAGCGGGCTTCGGACTCCGGGTTGAGCCACGCCCAGCTAAGAAAAAAGACCGGCCGTTCGTTTTCCATAATCAGCACATACTGACGACGCTTGATAATCGGCAACAGCAGCGTGGGGAGGGCGTGCAGCGGGGCGTCCCGGTGCATCGGCGAATGCATCCATAGCCACACGCTGGCCCCCAGCACTTCGGCTTCGTTGTCCGCGCCGCCGAATATCAGCGGCGCTTTTATCTCGTATTGTCCTACGCGCATCACCAGCTCCAGTTCAGGTTGAAGCCAAGAGTCACGGCGCTGGTGTGGAACCCATCCGGCTTCGAGAATGGCGTTCCGGCAAACAGGTCATACCCGGTGCGGAAGGCGTTGCCGCGCACGCCGATAACGCCGCCCGCCAGGTGTTGGCCGATCAGGTAATCAGAGCTGTAGCCGCCGACTTCACCGTAGTCCGCGCCGAGGTAGAGTTCCTGGTTCTCCAGCGGCGTGCGCCAGGCCAGATCGTTGCGGACATACCAGCCGTGGCTGGCATTGAGAGTACGTTCGCCGTCGAATCCGCGTACCGTCCAGCGGTTGCCAATGGCGAACTGATCCTGCGGGGTGAGCGGGGTGTTGCTGATCTGGCGCAGGTACTGCACGTTGTAGCGGAAATTCTGGCTACCGAGGGTGAAAGGCAGGTCGAGCTGGGCGTTGAGCTGAGTGATTTTGCTCAGCGCGGTGGCATCGCCGACGTACTCTTCCGGCGCCGGCTGCGCGCCAAACCAGCGGGTGCCGCGCTGGTAGCTGGCGCCGAGGTCGAGAGTGGCCTGGCCGATATAATGACGATGCTGTAGCCCCACGCGCCAGGCCGCCGTCTGGCGACGCTGTACGCCAACTTCGGTGTCGTCGATGTAGTTGCGGCTCTCGCGCGCCAGTACGTCATAGGTGAAGGTCGTCTTCTGCGTTCCGCTGCGGTGCAGGACCCGGCTGAGCTGTACGTCGAGATTTTTACTTTTGCCGCTGTAGCGATAATCGCCGTTCAGACCTGCGACCGTCTGGTGATAGTCGTAGTCGCTGCCGGTGATCCCCAGCATCCAGTAGCCGTACGGTACCGAGTAGTGGGCGATGTAGTTGCGGCTTTTCTTGCCGCCGTTGTCGTCGAGATCGTGGCTGGCGGAGAAATAGAGTAAATCGCTGAGCGAGAAGGGGTTATCCAGAGACAGCGTCACACCGCCCTGATAGCGGCCGGTGGTTTCCGTGCCCGAGTCGTCCAGAGACAGCCCCAGGCGCCACATCTTCTCCTGCTTGCGGGTAATGACGATATCGCTCTCGCCGGGATTGTCGCCGGGGACAATTTCCATACTGGCCTCAACGCCAGGCAGCCGCTGGAGGTTTTCCAGCCCCTGTTCGATATCGCGCAGGTCGAGCAAATTGCCCTCGTGCGCCGGAAAGGCGCTATACAGCTGAATATAGCGGTCGCTCTGTTCCGTCAGGCGTACGTGGCGCACGTAACCCGGCACAATCGTCAGTTTCAGCGTGCCGCTTTTTAAATCCTGCGAGGGGGCCAGCACGCGGGTGGTGATCCAGCCATGATCGACCAGCCGGTTTTGCAGGGTGCTCATCAGCAGGTTAATCCCTTTGCCCCCCAGACAATGCCCCTGCGCCTGGTCGGCGATGCGCTGCAGCGGCAGCCAGCGGGGGAGCGCTTGCTGGCCGCTCAACGCCACGCGCTGGATGGGAAAGCAGGGGGATTCCGTCGGGAAAGGGATACGTCCGAAGCTGGAAGAGGGCTCAGAAAGGCGCACGTCCGGCGTCGGCGGCGTCAGCTGCTGTTCCAGCGCCTTCTGACGCTGCTGCTGAATAATAAACTGATCGTCAGGGCTCGCGGCGTGGGCCGGGAGCAGAAAAAACAGGCCTGACGCTGAGGCGATCGCTTTGCAAATAGTATCTTTGCGGCTCATTGGCATCCTTGCAATGTTAATAAATGAACAACTGTGAATTTATGTAAAATTGTTCAGTTATCGTCAAGGAAAGGAAATCAGGTTTATTCCGAAAAAGAGAACGTTCCCGCCGGGGGGTGTGAGAAATAATATGAATATAACTTATTGTATTTTATTAAATAATGTTGGTCGTTCGCGCTTTTTTAGCGATACAGGCGGGGGAAAAACTACCAGAAAAGGTACCGCTGGCTTCAGGGAGCGTCGTCAGCAGGAGAATAAAGATAAGAATTTACCCGAAAACGATACCTGGCTGTGGGCGAGGGTATCCGCCTGACATCACTGTCGCTGAACGGTGGGCAAGCTGAGCTATCAGATGAGTGGGCTGGCACGGTGCGTGCCGCGACCAGCCGCGGGCGGCGGGGCGTGACCTGCGCAAAACCGCAGGTCACGGGGGAACGCGAATTATTGCAATGCCGCCAGCTCATCTGCGGTCAGCGCAACGCTTTGCACCGTCCCCGATTCCGCCGACTGTACCGCCGCTTCTAATACTGCCATCACCGCCAGCGCTTGTAACGGCTGGACCGGGTTCTCAATCTTGCCGGTTAACGCATCGCGCACGTTAATATAGTACTGGCGCTGGTCGCCCTGTGGGGAAGGGATTTCGTGCGGCTGAGAGCTGGCATCAAACACCACGAGGCTATCGTCATCATGCCCCCAGCTTTCGCTGCCGGGAACCACTCCGGCCAGCAGCTGACTTTCCTGCCGATCGGCTTTCTGTTTCACCACGCTGCCTTTATCTCCGTGAACGGTAAAGCGCGATACGCCGCCGGCCACCAGCATGCTACAGTGCAAAATCACCTTATGCTGCGGGTAGTTTAAGACCACATGCGCCCAGTCATTAATCTCCGCGCCCTGACGCAGGGTGGCGATATTGCCCTGCACCGACTGCGGCAGGCCGAACAGCTGTAGCGCCTGATCGATCAGGTGCGGCCCCAAATCGAACCATAATCCGCTGCCGGGGACATTTTGTTCTCTCCAGCGCACGCGAACTTCCGGGCGGAAACGGTCAAAATGCGACTCAAAGTGCTTAACATTGCCGATAAGCCCTTGTTCGATAACCTGTTTAATGCCGAGGAAATCGCTGTCCCAGCGGCGGTTGTGGAAGACCGAAAGCAGCAGCTGCTTCTCTTCCGCCAGCGCAATCAGCTCGCGGGCTTCCTGCATATCCAGCGTAAAGGGCTTATCCACTACCACATGTTTCCCGGCATTCAGCGCCAGTTTGGCTAACGGGGCGTGCGTGGCGTTGGGGGAGGCGATCACCACCAGGTCAATATCCGGGTGTTGAACGGCCTGTTCGGGTGAGCCGATGACGGTGACATCCGGCAGATCGCGCTTCACCTTCTCTTCGTCGCCGGACGCAACGACCGCCAGCGTGAGGCCTTCCACTGACTGAATCAGCGGGGCGTGAAACGTTTTGCCGACGAACCCATAGCCGATCAGCGCAATATTAATGTTTTTACCTTCACGAGCGATGACTTTATTCATTACCCTCTCCACGTTATTGAGCGTCAGCAATGTTGACCTGCAGCGCGCTAATATCCCCGAGCTCTTCCCAGGGCTTGTCTAAAAATAACTGATGTATGTCTGTTAATTCGGCCACCAGATGCGGCTCGCAGTGGTTCAGCTTCATATGATCGGCGACCAGCCAGTGCTCGGTGCTTGCCGCCAGCATGGCGCGTTTGATTTCGGCATCGGCCTCCTGGCTGGCGCTTAAACCGAGTTGCGCATGGATAGCGCAGGCGCCGAGGATGGCGATATCGGCGCGATAGCGCGCCAGCAATGCCAGGGTGGTGCTGCCGGCAAACAGCCGCTGCCGCACATCCCATGTTCCTCCCAGCATGATCAGCTGGATATCCGGGCGGGTGCTGAAATGCGCGGCAATATCTAAGGAAGTGGTGATGACCGTCATCGGGCCTTGAATCTGGGTAGCGACGGCCAGAACGGTACTGCCGGCATCTAAAAAGAGGGTCGAACCGGCGGGTATTTTGCTGGCGACCATGCGGCCTAAACGCTGTTTAGTCTGCGGCAGCAGGGCGTTTCTGCCCAGGCGATTCATCGCGGAAATGTCGAGTGCGATTGCGCCGCCGTGGTTCTTCTGCGCCAGCCCCTGCTTTTCAAGATCGGCCAGATCGCGACGCAGGGTGTCTGCAGAAACCTGCAGCTTTTCAACCAGTTCACTGATGCTGACTTGCCCATTCTCACTAATAAGATCAACCAGGTACTTTTGTCTGGCGGTTTTATGCATGATGATGAAATCCTGCAAAATGCTGCAATAACTCGCATAATACAGCATTTTGCAGGAAAAGAAATCTTCCTTGCACCCGGTTCAGGAGGGAAGCAGAGGCGGGGCGATACTTTTTTACGCGGCGGGTTTGCAAAACGGCAACAGCGGTCTACCCTTATCCTGCTCATAACCATGAAGGAGATAACAACATGTGTACAAATTTGCACGATAACGCTCGTCAGTACGCAGAAGAGAAAAAATGAACGGCTCCTGCTAGCCTGCCGTCCCGCCGGTATTCATTCTGGCGGTGGTTAATTCAGCGGGCTGGACATACTCTTATGAAACGCACTCATAACCCGCCGCCGGCGGGTTCTTTTTTTATTCTCCTCCTCGCCCGCTTTTCATCAGTGAATTCAGCACCCTGCTGACTTTACCCCTTGATTAACCGATGTGTCAGGCTAGACTAGCAAAAATAAGTACTGACTGACGGAGGTCTGGTGGACGCCATTAAGGGATCGGAATTGAACGTGCCGGATGCGGTTTTTGCATGGCAATTCGACGGGCAGGGCGGAGTGAAGCCGCTGACTGACAGTGACGCTATCGATAAGGATCGCCCCTGTTGGTTGCATCTGAACTATACCCACGCGGATAGCGCCGAATGGCTGGCATCCACTCCGCTGTTACCCAACAGCGTCCGCGATGCTTTAGCCGGGGAAAGTACCCGTCCCCGGGTCACCCGGGTGGGGGACGGGACGTTAATTACGCTGCGCTGCATCAACGGCAGTACCGATGAGCGCCCGGACCAGCTGGTGGCGATGCGCCTGTATATGGACGAGCGCTTAATCGTCTCCACCCGCCAGCGTCGGGTGCTGGCGCTGGATGATGTGCTCGGCGATCTGCGCGAGGGAACCGGGCCGGTGGACTGCGGCGGCTGGCTGGTGGATATTTGCGATGCGCTGACCGACCACGCCAGCGAATTTATCGAGCAGCTGCATGACCGGATTATCGACCTCGAAGATAACCTGCTGGATCAGCAGGTACCGCCGCGTGGTTTTCTGGCGCTGCTGCGCAAACAGCTGATTGTCATGCGCCGCTATATGTCGCCGCAGCGCGATGTTTACTCCCGCCTTGCCAGCGAGCGCCTGCCGTGGATGAATGACGATCACCGCCGCAGAATGCAGGATATTGCCGACCGGTTGGGGCGGGGCCTGGATGAGATTGACAGCTGTATTTCCCGGACGGCGATTATGAGCGATGAGATTGCCCAGATTATGCAAGAGGGGCTGTCGCGCCGGACCTATACGATGTCGCTGATGGCGATGGTGTTTCTGCCCAGCACCTTTTTGACCGGTCTGTTTGGCGTCAACCTGGGCGGGATCCCCGGCAATGAGTGGCATTTAGGCTTTTCTATCTTCTGCATAATGTTAGTCGTTCTCATTGGCGGTGTTACATGGTGGTTACATCGTAGTAAATGGCTGTAAATAATCGCTTTTCATCGCCGTCCATCGGGCGAAAACCCGGTAATGTTTGAGCGAAATCAATAAACCGTCCACCCATTCGGGGCAATATCTCTCTCGCAGGTGAATGCAACGTCAAGCGATGGGCGTTGCGCTCCATATTGTCTTACTTCCTTTTTTGAATTACTGCATAGCACAATTGATTCGTACGACGCCGACTTGATTAAGTCGGCTTTTTTTTGCTCTCTGGTTAGCAGCTTCTACGCTTAATGGGTGTACCCGCTCATTCCCGGGAGAACCAACATGCGCTATCAACCCCTGACATCCATCCCTGTCTCGCCAGAACCTAACGATCCCATACCGGTGCCCGATCCCCGGCCGCGCCCGCATCCACTGCCCGATCCGCCGCCGGATGATGAGCCGATTAAATTGTCGCATCGCAGGCGCAGATCTGCGAGGATACGCGCCTGCCCTTTGTGTGCCTGTTAATTCGAGAAAAAATTGTGACCGCTTTTTCAACACTGAACGTTTTACCCGCTGCCCAGCTCGCCAATCTCAATGAGCTGGGTTATCTCACGATGACCCCTGTGCAGGCCGCCGCCTTGCCCGCGATTCTGGCGGGTAAAGATGTGCGCGTGCAGGCCAAAACCGGTAGCGGTAAAACTGCGGCATTTGGTCTGGGGCTGCTTCAACACGTCGATGCTACCCTGTTCCAGACACAATCTTTGGTCTTGTGCCCGACCCGCGAACTGGCCGATCAGGTCGCGGGCGAGCTGCGTCGTCTGGCGCGCTTTTTACCAAATATTAAAATTTTGACCCTTTGCGGCGGGCAGCCTTTCGGTGCGCAGCGCGATTCGCTGCAGCATGCGCCGCATATCATCGTCGCCACGCCGGGTCGTTTGCTGGATCACCTGCAGAAGGGCACCGTGTCGCTGGATGCGCTGCAGACGCTGGTGATGGATGAAGCCGATCGGATGCTGGATATGGGCTTCAGCGAGGCCATCGATGAGGTGATCCGCTTTGCCCCGGCCGAACGTCAGACGCTGCTGTTCTCCGCCACCTGGCCGGAAGCGATCGCGGCGATCAGCGGGCGGGTGCAAAACCATCCGTTAACCATTGAGACCGATTCCGTCGACGCGTTGCCGGCAATCGAGCAGCAGTTTTTCGAAACCTCCCAGCGCGGAAAAATCCCGCTGCTGCAAACGCTGCTCAGCCAGCATCAGCCGGCCTCCTGCGTGGTGTTTTGCAACACCAAAAAAGATTGTCAGGCGGTTTGCGATTCGCTGAATGCCGCAGGGCAGAGCGCGCTGTCGCTGCACGGCGATCTTGAACAACGCGATCGCGATCAGACGCTGGTGCGTTTTGCCAACGGGAGCTCTCGCGTGCTGGTCGCCACCGACGTCGCCGCGCGCGGCCTCGATATTAAATCGCTGGAGCTGGTGGTTAACTACGAGCTGGCCTGGGATCCGGAAGTTCACGTGCATCGCATCGGCCGTACCGCCCGCGCCGGCGAGAGCGGTCTGGCTATCAGCCTCTGCGCGCCGGAAGAGGCGCAGCGCGCCAACATCCTGGCCGAGATGCTGCAGCTGAAGCTGAACTGGGTGAGCGCGCCAACGAACGGCAATGTCAAACCGCTTCACGCAGAGATGGCGACGCTGTGCATCGATGGCGGGAAGAAAGCAAAAATGCGCGCTGGCGATGTGCTCGGCGCGTTGACCGGAGATATGGGCTTTGACGGCGCCGACATCGGCAAGATTAACGTCCATCCTGCGCATGTCTATGTGGCCATTCGCCAGAGCGTGGCGCAGAAAGCCTATAAGCAGCTGCAGAACGGCAAGATTAAAGGCAAAAACTGCCGCGTCCGCCTGCTGAAATAAGCGATGATAACGCGTCTCAGAGGTGACTCTGAGACGCCGGTCGGTTACTTCACTTCTACCACGTTCAGACGCAGTTCATCCAGCTGCGCGGCATCGTCTTCCGGCTGCCAGCCGGCAGGCTGCAGCGGAATCTCTTCCCGGTCAAACGCCAGATCGCCGCCATCAACCACTTCTGAGTTGTGGTTAATCCCTTTAAAGTCAAACAGGTTGATGTCGCTCAGATGAGACGGCACCACGTTCTGCATGGCGCTGAACATGGTCTCGATACGGCCAGGATAGCGTTTATCCCAGTCGCGTAGCATATCGGCAATCACCTGGCGCTGCAGGTTAGGCTGCGAACCGCACAGGTTGCACGGAATGATCGGGAAACCTTTCGCCTGCGAAAAACGCTCAATGTCTTTTTCACGGCAGTATGCCAGCGGGCGAATCACGATGTGTTTACCGTCATCGCTCATCAGCTTCGGCGGCATGCCTTTCATTTTGCCGCCGTAGAACATGTTCAGGAACAGCGTCTGTAAAATATCGTCGCGGTGATGGCCGAGAGCAATCTTCGTCGCGCCCAGTTCACTCGCGGTACGGTACAGGATACCGCGACGCAGGCGTGAACAGAGCGAACAGGTGGTTTTGCCTTCAGGAATCTTCTCTTTGACGATCCCGTAGGTATTTTCTTCGACAATTTTATACTCGACGCCAAGCTGCTCCAGATATTCCGGCAGGATGTGCGCGGGGAAACCCGGCTGCTTCTGATCGAGGTTGACCGCGACCAGCGAGAATGAAATCGGCGCACTTTTCTGCAGGCTGCGCAGGATTTCCAGCATGGTGTAGCTATCTTTACCGCCGGACAGGCAAACCATAATCCGGTCGCCGTCTTCGATCATGTTGAAATCGGCAATGGCTTCGCCGACGTTGCGGCGCAGGCGCTTTTGCAATTTATCGAGGTTGTACTTTTCTTTTTTGCTAATTTCTTGATTTTGCAGCATTTAATAATAGCTCAATTCATAGTGTGGCACACGCACTCTGCCCACGGCACGGCGGGTGGTCGCAATTAATGACGTCGGACGTTGCTCAGTCTAAGTCTGTGGCGTGTATGGTACGGATTCGCGGTGGGGATGTCAGCACATTTCAGGTAGTTTAGCCTGGCAGATGTTGAGATAAAAAGCCCGCCCAGAGGGCGGGCTGAAGGGGTTAACGCACAACCAGTACGGAACAGTCGGCATGACGAACGACGGCCGCAGCGTTGGAGCCGAGCAGATAGGTCGTAATATCCGGGCGGTGAGAGGCGATAATCACCAGATCGGCCGGCAGCGTTTTCGCCAGCTCCAGAATGTTATCCTTCGGCGAACCTTCCTTAACATGGAAATGCACCCGGTCTTCAGGAATGGCGAACTGAGCGACGATCTCTTTCAGACGCGTCTCCGATTCCGCTTTAAACTCATCCATCGGCGGTAGTTCGGTGGTATAGGCCATCCCCAGCGAGGCGTAATAGGGAAGGGATGGAATCACGGTCAGAAAGTGTACTTCGGCATCGTCAATGCGCGCTTCCGCCTCAACGTGACAGACAACGCGTTGAGTTAATTCTTTATCAGAAATATCAATAGGTACAAGAATTATTCTGGCCATAAAACCTCCTGTTTAAGTAACCGCTTAAAGTGTACGCCATTTGGCGGCGCGATGTACCATGACGGGTCACATTTTAGCGTGAGTGACTCCGGAGTTCGGTAAATTTCCCTTTGATGACGCCATCATAAAAACGTCCCTTGGACACCACCTGCAAAAAAAGGCGGTAGATGCGTTCGGGCACCTTCTCATAGCGAAGCGTGCTATCGTCGTGAAACCGGATTTCGAGGATGCCAGAGGCCTCGTCATAGGCGATGGAGGCGATTCGGGATGACTTTACGGGGTGATGATCCATGGCTGGCGTCCTTTACGGCAGGCTTTACCGGCAATATATCATTTATCGGGTAACGGTTTTAATACTCCAGGGATATTGTTTTGATTTGATTGACGGTTGCTGGTGAACCCGGTATCGGCACGGGTCGGTCCGGTCAAGGCGATAAGTAATGCCAGAGGCGCAGTGACTTTATATCAATGTTGTCATCTTCGCGCTGCAAACTGGCTTGCGCACAGACGCCGGGAATACTATTCGGCGTGAGCGAATAAATCAGAGCGATGCCCGTCTATTTAATGCAACGATTATCGTCATCGCTCGCGCTGAGAATTTTATTGCTGGCGGTCGTGGGGAATTGTCGACGGTTATTATGATGATTGCCGGGGTAATGGGCCGGGGGCTAATGGTGGGGGCGTCACACCAACGGCGTTTATTATGCCGATATTTTTAACTTAGCGCATTGAGGATGTAAAAGAAGGCAATACGGGCGAATCGGTGTGGAGTAATAAATTCTTCCGTGATGGTTATAGTCTTTATGAATGTATTAAGCGGAAGTATGTTAAATAAAAATTATACTTCGTGACGCGGTGGGCGTATTCTGTGGGCGTTACATGCCCTTTATTATTGTCAGGTTTTATTATGATCGTCACATATTATATTCACGCATGATATTATTTTGACGATAAAAATGACAAGCCCGAATGAATATTCGGGCTTTTTTTATGGTGAAACTTAAAAACAGAGCCGATTAACTCTCGGTGGCCGGTTTCTCCGCTTTGCCGGCCATCTGGGCCAGGAAGTCATAGCGTTTTTGCAAATCCGCCGCCGCATCTTTCCACAGCTGCTCCGCCACTTCGGGCTGCTGGGCATTGAGGCGACGGAAACGTTGCTCATTAAGCAGCGTTTCGGCCAGCGCGTCTGAAGGTGGGCGAGAGTCCAGCGCCAGCGCCAGTTTACCTTCATCCGCACGACGAGGATCGAAGCGGTACAGCGGCCAGAAGCCGGTGGCGGTCAGCTGACGCATCTGATCGTGGCTGAGCGCCAGATCGTAACCGTGCTCTTCGCAGGGGCTGTAGGCGATAATCAGCGACGGGCCAGGGTAGGCCTCCGCTTCCTGAATCGCTTTCACCGTCTGATTCAGCTGCGCGCCCAGCGAAATTTGCGCGACGTAAACATGCCCGTACATCATCATGCTGACGCCGAGGTCCTTACGCGCTTTGCGCTTGCCGTGCTCACCAAACTTGGTGACCGCGCCGAGCGGGGTCGCCTTCGACGCCTGGCCGCCGGTATTGGAGTAACACTGCGTGTCGAGAACCAGAATGTTGACGTTTTCTGTCAGGCTCAGGACGTGGTCGAGACCGCCAAAGCCAATGTCATAGGCCCAGCCATCGCCGCCGATAAGCCAGATGGATTTCTCAACCAGCGCATCGGCATCGGTTAAGAGCTCCTTCGCGCCTGTTTCATTAGCCAGAACCTGGCGTAGCTCAGCCACCTGTTCACGCCGCACCTCCGGCGTGGCGTCGGCCTGCAGCGCGTCGTACAACGCTGCTGGCAGTTTGTCGGCAAACGTTGACAGCAGGCGCATTACGCGCTGACGGTGCTGGTCGACGGTTAAGCGGAAGCCGAGGCCAAATTCGGCGTTGTCTTCGAACAGCGAGTTTGCCCACGCCGGGCCGCGGCCGTTGGCGTCGGTGGTATACGGGGTGGATGGCAGATTACCGCCGTAAATCGACGAGCAGCCGGTGGCGTTAGCGATCAGCATCCGATCCCCGTACAGCTGGGTCAGCAGTTTGATATACGGCGTTTCGCCGCAGCCGGAGCAGGCGCCGGAATATTCAAACAGCGGGCTGATCAGCTGCGAGGTGCGGATATCAATACGTTCCAGAGTGCTGCGGTCGATTTCCGGCAGGTTGAGGAAGAAGTCGTAGTTCACTTTCTCTTCTTCCACATGTTCAAGGCGCGACATCATGTTGATGGCCTTGATTTCAGGATTCTGTCGGTCTTTTGCCGGACACACTTCCACGCACAGGTTACAGCCGGTGCAATCTTCCGGCGCCACCTGCAGTACATATTTCTGCCCGCGCATATCGCGCGATTTCACATCCAGGGAGTGCAGGCTGGCCGGTGCCGCGTCCATTGCCTGCGGAGGGACCACTTTGGCGCGAATCGCTGAATGCGGGCAGGCGGCCACGCAGTGGTTACACTGGGTGCACAGCTCCTCCTTCCAGATGGGGATCTCTTCGGCGATATTGCGTTTTTCCCAACGGGTGGTGCCCATTGGCCAGGTGCCATCCGGCGGCAGAGCGGAGACCGGTAGCGCATCGCCGAGCCCGGCCAGCATGGCGGCGGTGACGGTTTTAACAAAATCCGGCGCGGCGTCGGAGACCACCGGCGGGCGGTTCGGGCTGGAGGCATCAACCGGGCGCAGCGGCACTTCGGCCAACGATTCGCGCGCCAGCGCCAGCGCCTGCCAGTTGCGTTCAACCAGGTCCTGACCTTTGCTGCTGTAGCTTTTAGCAATGGCGCCCTGCAGTTCGGCCAGCGCGCTGTCGCCCGGCAGAATTTGTGTTAAATGGAAGAATGCCATCTGCATGACGGTGTTGATACGGGCGCCAAGGCTGCACTCGCGGGCGATCTTCGCGGCGTTGACAATATAAAAGCGCGCTTTTTTCTGGTTCAGTGTCGCCTGCACTTCCTGCGGCAGGCGCGACCACACTTCATCGACGCCATAAGGCGTATTGAGCAAGAAGATTCCGCCGGGTTTTAACCGCTCAACCATTTGATATTTGTCGATAAACTGTAGCTGATGGCAGCCAACAAAATCGGCCTGTGAGATCAAATAGGAGGAGCGAATCGGTTTTTCACTGACCCGTAAATGCGAAACGGTCAACCCGCCGGCTTTTTTCGAGTCATAGACAAAATAGCCCTGCGAGAACCACGGTGTGGAGTTGCCGATAATTTTGATATTGTTTTTAGTTGCCGAGACGCTGCCATCGCTGCCGAGGCCGTAGAACAGCGCCTCCAGTTTGGCTTCTGATGGCAGGGTGTTCTCCCCCAGAGGCAGGGAGAGATTGGTTACATCATCATAAATGCCGACGGTGAATCGAGGTTTGGGCCGGGCTTCGCGTAATTCATTGAAGATAGCCAGCACGCACTCCGGGCCGAACTCTTTCGACGACAGGCCGTAGCGACCGCCGATGGTGCGGGGCAGGGTTTCACGCTCGCCGCGGTTAAAGGCTTCCGCCAGCGCGGTCATGATATCGAGGTACAGCGGCTCGGCATGGGCGCCCGGTTCTTTGGTGCGGTCGAGAACGGCGATAGCGCGGGCGCTTTCCGGCAGCGCCTCCAGCAGATGGGCGGCCGAGAAGGGACGATAGAGGCGAACTTTCAGGACACCGACTTTTTCGCCACGGCTCAGCAGCTCGTCCACGACTTCTTCACAGGTGCCGATCGCCGAGCCCATAATCACAATCACCCGTTCTGCCTGCGGATGGCCATAAAACTCGAACGGTTTATACTGACGCCCGGTCGCGGCGGCGAAATCGTTCATCGCCGTTTCAACGTGGTCATAAACCGCGTCGTACCAGGGGTTCGTGGCTTCGCGAGACTGGAAATAAGTATCCGGGTTCGCCGAAGTACCGCGGATCACCGGATGTTCCGGATTCAGCGCGCGTAGACGGTGCGCGTCAATCTCGTCCTGAGGCAGCAGGCTGCGAATGGTGTCGTCCGCAAGCGGGGTGATTTTATTGATTTCATGCGAAGTTCGGAAACCGTCGAAGAAATGAATAAACGGCACCCGGCTCTTAAGCGTGGCGATATGGGAAATCAGCGCAAAGTCCTGGGCTTCCTGGACGCTGCTGGCGCACAGCATGGCGCAACCGGTCTGGCGCACGGCCATGACGTCGGAATGGTCGCCGAAGATTGAGAGCGCGTGGGTAGCGACGGTACGAGCGGCAACGTGCAGGACAAACGGCATCAGCTGACCGGCCAGTTTGTACAGCGTGGGGATCATCAGCAGCAACCCCTGCGATGAGGTAAAGGAGGTCGAGAGCGCCCCGGTTTGCAGCGCGCCGTGTACGGCACCGATGGCCCCGGCTTCCGACTGCATTTCGACGACGCGAGGCACATCCCCCCACACGTTTTTTAGCCCGTTACCCGCCCAGGCATCCGCCTGTTCCGCCATCGTTGAACTGGGCGTAATCGGGTAGATGGCGATAACCTCACTGGTGCGAAACGCGACTGAAGCGGCCGCGCCATTACCGTCGATAGTAATCATAAGAAGACACCCTAACATTGCGCAAAAGAAGAGACCCGACAAACGGCTACAGGTCCTGTAATTATAGTGGCTAGTATAAGGGCATTATCTATACCCTTGAAGTTGTGAGGCTTTCGAGTGCACAAATTGATCCACGAATTCTCCCCCGAGAGGCAGATTTTACCAACGAAATCGAACTTATCTTACTGATTATTATAAATTTATATGGGGCGGGAGGCGTCATAACGGTCAGGCTCCCCGCGGTGACAGCCCATCTGCTGAAGGGATTGCAGATGAGAACGGTCATTCTGTTTTTGAGATCTCTGAACGGGTTAGAGTCTGTTCAGGTTGGGGTAAATTAGTGCAGCCAGTCTGGACACGGACCGCGCGGAACAACCGAAGCGTACAGGTTGTGCGCGAGGATTGTGCGCACTGCCCAGGTCTGAAATGGTAAATATGATTTTAATATTCTGCCTTTACAAAGATAAACAAAGGTTGAAATAAACTCTCTTCTGATGATGCTAATATCAGCTCAGCTTGCTGGATTAACTACGGAATGGTTAGCAAAAGTCAACCTGGAGAGTTTTTATGCAAAAATCTACCCGAAAAGCCCTTTGTACAAAGCGATGGTCACGGACGCCTGAATCACAGGACCTGCAAAAAGATCGGTTTGATCAAATTTGGTCAGAGCATAAAGACAGCCGTTGCCGTAAAAAAGAGTGGAAAAAAGCGGGCTCAACTTTGTGCGGTAAAAACTCCCCCCTGAGCTGTGAGTGATATTTGATTAGGTTCCTGCCTCCTGTATCAAAATTAAGGAGGCAGTCTCCCCCGGGACTTAAATTATACGTTCCCTTTGATGGCTGAAAATAGACTTTAAGGTATATCTAAAAACGCCGGATTTTAAATGAAAAAAGGTTACCCGATCGCGGGATTGCGATCTGTTAATAGCCTTAACACTATGACGGCGTCGGCGGGTGGACAAATAGCCGATCGGGATAACCTTCATCGCAGACCCGCGCTCCGGAGATAAGTGCCGGGAAAATGGATGCCATTACAACCCTGCCACCAGGCGGGGTTTTAACGTTATGGATGGTATCAGCCTGGTCGTGAGAGCGACGGGCGTATTAGCAGATGCTCTTCCCTCATCAGACGTACAACCCTGTGACGGCGAAAGTGACAATCCGCCATAGCGGCCAACGGCGCTCGTCGCGGGTATGGATGGCCCGCTGAATGTCCATCATTTTCCTTGCCAGGATAACGATCGGCGGAAAATTTGCTAAGAAATGTTAATGGAGCGCATAAATACGGTTTTCGCCTCTCGACGTCAGGCGCTGCGCTGCCTATTATTCTGGGGTTTGTTTATTTTGGGAAGTTTCTGAGGGGAGAGACGATGCGAGCAGCGTTTTTAGTAGGGTGTGCCGCGTTATTATTGTCGGCCTGTAGTAGCGAACCTGTTCAACAGGCGACAGCGGCACACGTGTCGCCGGGAATGCGTGCCGCGATGAGCAGCTCAGGGCAGGCAAACTGCGCGATGATCGGTGGCTCATTGTCCGTGGCACGACAGCTTGATGGTTCGGCGATCGGCATGTGCGCGTTACCTAACGGCAAGCGCTGCAGCGAGCAGGCGTTAGCGGGCGGAAGCTGCGGTAACTACTAGTTGACCAGGTCGGCGAGTTTATAGACCAGGGTCTGATCGGCCGTGGCCAGCGTCAGCTGATTTTCCGTCAGGTCAACCTGTGCGCCATCACGCAGCATTTTGCTCAGCGTATTATCCAGCGTATTCAGCTGAGGATCGGTGCACAGCATACGGGTCATCGCCAGCGTTTTGACCTTCAGCTCGCCGCCGCTGATTTTGCCTTTACCGCTAAAGCGGTTGCACATATTTCCTGAAACATACATCTCTTCGCCAAAACTCAGCTCCAGCGGTTTGGCTCCTGCCGCCAGCGCCTGGCCATTCACGCTGGTCAGGACGAAACGATGGTGCTGAAGTTGCTCCGCGCCGGTGGAAACTTTGCTGTTGTAGACACAGCCGGATAACAGCATTCCTGCCGCCAGCAGTGCAGCAAACTTGTTCATTTTTCCTCCAAAAACATTTATCACATCTGTTAAATACGCACAGTTTAACTTTACTGCAGGCAATTTCTGTGGGGGTTATCTGAATGTGCCCCCCGCGCAAGGAGGGCACAAAAGGGAAAGGACTTTCAGACCAGCGCGTTCGGGCAGGTTTCGCCAGCATCGACCTGGCGCAGGTTATCCAGGGTCGTTTGTGAAATGCTGATCAGTGCTTCGGCGGTCAGGAAAGCCTGATGCCCGGTGAACAACACGTTATGACAGGCAGACAGGCGACGGAAGACGTCATCCTGAATCACGTCATTGGACTTATCTTCGAAGAACAGGTCGCGTTCGTTCTCATACACGTCCATGCCCAGCGCCCCGATTTTCTGGTGTTTCAGCGCATCGATCGCCGCCTGAGAATCAATCAGCGCCCCGCGGCTGGTGTTGATCACCATCACGCCGTCTTTCATTTGCTCAAACGCCGCATGATTCAGCAGATGGTAGTTCTCTTCCGTCAGCGGACAGTGCAGGGAGATCACATCGGACTGTGCATACAGCGTCGGCAAATCAACATACTCGACGCCGAGATCCAGCGCTGCGGCGCTTGGATAGGGATCGAACGCCAGCAGGCGCATGCCAAACCCTTTCAGAATACGCAGCGTGGCGACGCCGATTTTGCCGGTCCCGATCACCCCGGCGGTTTTACCGTGCATGGTAAAGCCGGTTAAGCCTTCAAGCGAGAAGTTAGCATCGCGGGTACGCTGGTAAGCGCGGTGGATGCGGCGGTTCAACGACATCATCATGCCGACGGCATGTTCAGCCACGGCTTCCGGCGAATAGGCGGGAACGCGGACAACGCGCAGACCCAGCTCTTTTGCCGCATCCAGATCGACGTTGTTAAACCCGGCGCAGCGCAGGGCGATGTACTTCACCCCGTATGCTTTCAGCTCTTCCAGCACCGGACGGCTGCCGTCATCGTTGACAAATATGCACACGGCTTCACAGCCGTTGGCCGTTTTCGCGGTTTTTTCGGTTAACAGGAAGTCGAAAAATTCGAGTTCAAAGCCATATGTATCATTAACATGCTGAAGGTACTTTTTATCGTACTGCTTCGTACTATACACAGCGATTTTCATAAGACTTTTCTCCAGTGATTATACCGTCACGGTAGCATATTTAAAATAATCGTACAAATATTAAAAATTAGTTTAGCCTGGCGGATATAATATTAATTCTAGAGCATATCACTGAGTTGAGGTATCTCTTTAAAACACAATGTATTTTACCAAAAACTGAAGCTGAAGGCACCGGGAGCCAGCAGGAGCAGCGGCCAGAGAAGTCCCGAGCTGACATTGGCCAGTTGAAAACGCCAGAACGGAGTGCCGCTGACGCCGCTGGCCAGCGGCAGGGTGGCGCGAAGCGGAGAGAGAAAACGGCCGAAAAACACCGCCCATTCGCCGTGGCGATGGAGAAAGGTCAGGCTACGGGCCAGCCGATCGCCGCGCAACCAACGCAGCCGTAGCAGACGATGCTGATGCCGCCGTCCCAGCCACCAGGAGATCCAGAATCCGCCGATTGCCCCCAGACTGGCGCTGAGCCACATAAATAAGAAGTGATTCAGGCTGCCGGAGGCGAGCGGGCCGAGCAGCAGCAGCCCGGAGGTGCCCGGCACCAGCAGAGAAATCAGGGCACAGGATTTGCTGAACGTCAGCAGAAAGACCAGCAGCAGCAGGAATGAATAGTGGCGCTGCGCATACTCAATTAGCGAAACAAAAAACTCCACGGGATCCACCCACTTATTTGAACGATTCCCGCGAGTGTGACAGGCGCTGGCTAAATGGCGGTTAAATAAGCGAATGGCAACAATTCACCATAACGATGATGTCACAGCAACTATTCTTAGAATCTATCCCGGCAGGGCTATCGGCACAGGCAATTTGCGCGCAAAACAGCGCGGAGAAAGCGGAGTGTAAAGGGTGTCGGTGAGAATTTGATTCGCTTCTCTCACCCTGCGGGCCGCTCTGAAGGGCGCTCAAAGATAAATCGTTGCGCGCCCTGCCCGGGGCAAAATGACAAGCAAAATAGTCCTGATGAGATAGGCTCTTAAGCGGGACAGAAACTTTAACTCATTGGTCGAACGTGCCACAATACGCGCTACTTTCGGCTTTTACTTTTGTTTAATCAGGATATTAACTGCCCATGAAGGGTAAATATAAAGCCGCCATCGCGCTATTGTTAGCACTTATTCTGCTACCGCTGGCCTTGTTGTCGACGCTTACCCATTGGGTACCTACGCTGGCAGGGATCTGGCTGCCAGAGGGAACCCGCATTTCGCTGCATGACAGTCCGCGCCTGACGCGTTCTGCGCTGCGTATACCCGATTTACGTTATCTGGTCGGCGACTGCGAACTGGCGCGGATAACCGATGCCCGACTCTCACATCCCAGCCGCTGGCGGCTGCAGGTTGACGAACTTGATATCAACAGCGCCTGCCTGAGCAAGCTGCCGGAAAGTGAGCCGGCATCCGGTGCGCCGCGTACGCTGGCGGAATGGCAGTCCATGCTTCCCTATAGCTGGTTGACGATTGAGAACCTGCGTCTCTCTCCGTGGGAAAAGTGGCAGGGACGACTGGTTATGTCATTGACTCCGCAGCAGCAGGATATTGGCTACAGCGGTAAAGAGGTGACGCTGCAGGCGCGCCTGCGCGGGCAGGCGCTGACGGTGAGCGACTTCTCCGCGCAACTGGTCGAAGGACAGGCGCCGGTGAAGCTGGTGGGCGAATTTCATATGCCGCTGGTGCCGGATGGTTTGCCGGTAGATGGGCATCTGATCGCCATGCTCGCGTTCCCGCAGACGGCAGGACTGGTTGATGCGGAGCTGGAGTGGCAGAAAAACCGTGGGCAGCTGCTGGTGACGCCGCGCGGCGATGTGCAGCCGATGCTCGACTTACCCTGGGAGATCACCCCGGAGCGAATTGCCATCAGCGATGGTCGCTGGAGTACCGAGTATGCCGGGTATCCGCTGAGCGGCCGCGTGGCCTTGTCGGTTGGCAACTGGCAACAGGGCACCGAGCAGATGCGGGTCAGCGGTCGTCTCAACGTTCTCACCCACGGGGAAGGCGGGAAGGGGAACGCCGTACTGACGATAGGTCCTGGCAAACTGAGCATGGACAACAGCGACATGCCGTTGCAGTTAACCGGCGAGGCCAAGCTCGGCGATCTGATCGTTTATGCCGTGCTGCCGGCGAACCTGACTGGCCCGCTGACCGCGCCGGCGCTGACGTTCCATCCCGGCGCGCTGCTGCGTTCCCGCGGCCGGGTCATTGACTCGCTCAATATAGATGAAGTCCGTCTGCCGCTGGCTGGCGTGAAGGTGACTCAGCAGGGCGTGGACGGCCGTCTGCAGGCTATTTTGCGCGCGCACGAACAGCAAATGGGCGACTTCTCGCTGCATCTTGACGGCCAGGCCGACAACTTTATGCCCGACAGCGGCCGTTGGCAGTGGCGTTACTGGGGCGAGGGCCGCTTCACGCCGATGCAGGCGAAGTGGGACGTCAAAGGGGCGGGGGCGTGGATAGACAATTCGATTGTGCTGAACAGCCTGTCGACGGGCTTCGATAAGCTGCAGTACGGCACGATGCTGGTCAGCACGCCGCGGTTAACCCTGGACGAACCGGTGCACTGGCTGCGCGGCGAACAGCACCCTAAACTGACCGGCGCACTGTCGCTGGACGCGGGTAAAACCAGCTTTAGCAGCGGCAGCGAACTTCCCCCCTCCACGTTAAAGTTCAAGATCGACGGACGGGATCCCACCTGGTTTCAGTTCAGCGGGGCGCTCCACGCCAGGAAGATCGGTCCCGTGCGGGTCACCGGGCGTTGGGATGGTGAACGTCTGCGGGGCCAGGCCTGGTGGCCGAAACAGTCGTTAACCGTGTTTCAGCCGCTGGTGCCGCCAGACTGGAAAATGAATCTGCGTGAAGGAATGCTGTATGCGCAGGTCGCCTTCTCCGCGGCGGCAGATCAGGGGTTTGAAGCCGGCGGCCACGGCGTCTTAAAAGGCGGCAGCGCCTGGATGCCTGACAATCAGATTAATGGCGTAGATTTTGTTCTGCCTTTCCGTTTTAGTCAGGGGACCTGGCAGCTGGGAACCCGCCGACCGGTGTCGCTGCGTATTGGCGAAGTCGTCAACCAGGTGACGGCGAAAAACCTCTCGGCGGATCTGCAGGGCTCCTGGCCGTGGAGCGAGAGCGAACCGCTTCAGCTGAGCAACGTCAGCGTGGATATTCTCGGTGGTAAGGTGACCATGCAGCAGCTGCGGATGCCGCAGCATGACCCGGCGCTACTGCGTCTGCAGCAAATTTCCAGCAGCGAGCTGGTGAGCGCGATAAATATTAAGCAGTTTGCCATGTCCGGCGCATTCAACGGCGCGCTGCCGCTGTGGCTGAACAATGACAAATGGATCATTAAAGATGGCTGGCTGGGTAACCCGGGGCCGATGACCTTACGTCTTGATAAGGATATGGCGGATGCGATGGTCAACGACAATATTTCCGCCGGTGCGGCGATTAACTGGCTGCGCTATATGGAGATCTCCCGTTCATGGACGCGCATCGATCTCGATAATCTGGGCATGCTGACGCTGAAGGCGACCATCAGCGGAACCAGCCGCGTCGGGGAGCAGAGTAATACGGTGCATTTAAACTATTCTCATGAAGAGAATATTTTTGACCTGTGGCGCAGTTTACGTTTTGGCGACAATTTGCAGGCATGGTTTGAGCAAAATGCGGTGCTCCCCGTGCGCAGCTGTACGGACAGTAAAAAGTGTAAGGAACAACAATGATGAAATTGCTAACGCCGGTGCTGATAACGATGCTGCTGGCGGGCTGTACGCCACGAATTGAAATCGCGGCGTCAAAAGAGCCGATCACCATCAATATGAATGTCAAAATTGAGCATGAGATTCATATCAAAGTGGATAAAGATGTTGAAGAGTTACTGAAGTCGCGTAGCGATCTATTCTGAGGTGGCGATGAGAAAACGACTGTTAACGGCGGCGTTAGCGCTTGGCCTCTTCAGCTCATCGGCGCTGGCGCTGACGCTGGGGGAGGCCCGGGAGCAAGGGCGGGTCGGGGAAACGCTGAATGGCTATCTGGCGCCGCTGCGTCAGGACAAAGAAACGCTGGAGCTGGTCAAACAGATCAACGCGGCCAGGAGCGAAAGCTATCAGCAGCTGGCGGATGATAATAACCTGCCGGTGGATGAGGTGGCGAAAATGGCCGGGCAAAAACTGGTCTCCCGGGCGCAGCCGGGGGAGTATGTTCAGGGACTGAATGGCAAATGGCTGCGGAAATAGCGCCGCCGCTTTTGCCTGGCAGAAACGGCCGCTGATGAGACTCACTTTCATCAGCGGCGGCGGGGCCGGACGGCGATTAGCGTCAGGGTTAGCGGTGTTGTTGTAAAATCGTCAAAAAGTCCTGTTTACTGGAGATCAATGACAGCGCATTGGCAATGATTTCATCGCTGAAAATAGAGGCGATGTCCTTCAGAACATCAATATGCTCCTTCTCTTTGGCAATCACGCCAATGGCGATAAACATGACGTTGCTTCTGTCCCAGATGACACCGTCCGGGAACTGAAATATTTCTATCCCGGTTTTCAGAATGATATTGGTCGCGGATTTCGGCAGGTGTGGAAGCGTAATGCCATTGCCTAAAAAGGTGGACACCTGACGCTCCCTTTCAGCAAGAAAAGCGATGCAGTCTTCGCTAACGTAGCCTTTCTTTTTAAATTCCTCACCAAGCAGGGTCAAGACTTCGGTCTTATTTTTCGCCTTGTAACCAAGGTGAAGATTCTCTTGCGTAATATTAGCGATCATTGTGAGCGACCTCCGCGCCGTTATTCACCCGCGCATCATATTTATTCGACGATAACTCTTCTTCTAATTGTTCCAGCGATTTGTTCGAGGTTTCCGGGAGCGCCGTGACCACAAAGATAATCGCGATATAGTTGATAGCCGCAAAAATCAGGAATACGGGGCCAAGGCCGAGCTTGGCCTGGAGCAGCGGAAACAGGTAGCTGACAACGGCATTCATGATCCACATGAAAAACACGGAAATCCCCATGGACAGGCCGCGGAATTTCAGCGGGAACAGTTCGGCCAGCACCACCCAGGTAATAAAGCCCATCGTCCCCTGCATGACCCCGACAAACAGCGCGCCGAGTAGCCAGATGGCCGTCGCTTTGATATCGCCAACCAGCGTGTAATCGACGCCGGCAATGATCAGGTGCAGCGTCGCCATAATGGCAAAACCGTAAATAATGATGGTTTTGCGTTTAAAGCGATCAACAAGGAAGAACACCCCAACCAGCATCCCCCCCACGGAGAAGACCCCGTTGAGCACATTGCATATTAAGGAGGTTCTTTCAGAGAAGCCGGCCGTACTCAGGATTTCGGTGCCATAGTACATAATGACATTGACCCCGGTGGTCTGCTGTAACGCGGCCCAGATGATGCCCACCAGCAGTAATTTAAAAATCCACGGCGTACTGAGAATGGTGACAAACGCGTTTTGCGTACTGAATTTACGATCGGCTTCGACTTTGATGAGGGTGGAAATATCGGCGAACTCTTGCGCCGCACGTTCCGGGGAGCGGATCTGCTTTAATACTTCCAGCGCTTCCTGATGTCGGTTTTTGCTCACCAGCCAGCGCGGGCTTTCCGGAGAGCGCAACATCCCGACAAATAAACAGATGGCCGGGAGAGCCTGGACCATTAACATATATCGCCAGACATCGGGGAGATGGCCCCAGATGATGCCTATCACGGCGTTGACGGCGAATGCGGCAAGCTGCCCGATAACAATGGCGACTTCATTCAACCCCGTGAGTTTACCGCGCATTTCAGTGGGGGCGACTTCGGAAATGAACGTTGGTGCTGTGACGGAAGCGCCGCCAACGGCGTATCCGAGCAGAAAACGGGATATCAGTAATACGGTGATATCCGGCGCGAGGGCTGACATTAATGCCCCGACAAGGAAAATAAATGACAGGCAGAGCAGATATTTTCGTCTGCCAAAATAATCGGCGAGGGTTCCGCCAAAAACGCTGCCAATAGCGGCGCCCACCAGCAATACGCTCATGACCAGACCTTCCGTCGTCGGCGTCAGGCCCATATATTGCTTCAGTGAAGAAAATGCACCATTAATAACCCCAGTGTCATAGCCGAATAGCAGGCCGCCAAATGTTGCCACCAGCGTTATTTGGTGAAGCCGCTTTCTTTGCTGTACGTTCAGTTTCATGATAGCTGACATTTTCATACCTTTTATTTTCATTAACAGCACCGGTCATTCTGTTTCTCTTCGCCCGCGGCGACAGGTTTATCCTGTCGAACGATGACGGAGGGAGACGAGATGGGTGGTGCGATTATTCGTCTTCATCACACTATGCTGAGGAGCAGCGGGCGATGAGGCGTGTTTTTGATTGACGGTGTGTTATCAGTGTCTCTGGATTGTGTGTGGCATCTGTGATGCTTGCTGTCGACATTCACACGCTTACCCGACAGCGCTTTTGCACAGAACAGACTGTGCGGATCCGCCACCGCGTGTGGCCGTCGTTTATGCAGCGATGAAAGCCAATCTGCGGTACGAGGTGTTTTGCCGACGCCCCGTTGTTCTTTGTCACCGGCGTTCCTTTCAATGGGAAAACCATCGCGACCAGTACGTAGTCAATGGCATGACAACGCTCCCTGCCGTCCGACGAGGTCAATCTTCTTGCTGTTTCCTTCATGGTCTCCTCCGTGCTTGCGGGTTTGCATACCGCCGAGAGTGGACAGATTGCGTTTTATCGAAGGGTAATATGACATTCGCTAATGAAATAAAATCACAAATAGATCACAAATTGAAAATTTCATTTCATTTAATTTTGTTTGAGACGAAACAAATTTCTCTTTGTGAGAAAAGATAATGTTTTTATATCATTGATAATTAAGGTTAAATTTTGATGGGGTTTGTGAGGGTGTTAAAAATAAGCTATTGAATTAAAAGTTAAATTTTTGATACGAGTCACGCTTTTAAATCCATACGATTATTAGTGAAATTAAAATTCCATTTTATATTTTTTATACGCTTTTGTTTTTTTTCCGGGTCACAGCCTGGTCAGGCGGGAACCGGGGCGAAACGCGTGGGACGAGGCCAGCCGGGGGAACATAGCGGACGTCAGGCGGGCACCCGGCGACGGATAGACGAACCAGAGAGCAACTGGGAGAGCGGCGGCCGGATAGCGCCGGGGGGGAACGCAAGTCTACGGCACATTGGCGTATAAATCAGCGGCAGCGCTTGCGGTATTCCCCAGGCGACACGCCAAAACGCTGTTTGAAAGCGGTCGAGAAGTGGCTGTGGTCGCTGAATCCCCAGCTATAGCCAATTCCCGCCAGCTTTTCGTCATCACGGGCACTGTGCAGCGCCTGCGCGCAGAGATCGAGACGCCGGTTCTTAATATATTGCGCGACCACCAGCCCCTTGTCGGCAAACAACCGGTACAGGCTGCGAACCGACATCCCGGTCTCGCTGGCCAGCCACTCCGGACGCAGATGTTCCGCCTGAATGGACTCATCAATTAAATCCATAATCTTCTGAAACTGCTTCTCCCTGCGCGATGGCCGGGGGTCGTGATGATGCAGCATCGGACGCAGCAGACAGACGATGGCCTCCAGCGCCGCGGCGCTCTCACTTTCCGATAGCTCCGGGCTGCACATGCTCTCCTGCAACAGCCGCTGGCTGAGCTGGACCATCGGTAGCGATTTTTCCAGCCGTGTGGCGATGCTTATCTCACTGCCGCGCAGCTGTTGTTCAAGCAGCTGTCGGGGGAGTAGCAGGGAGGCCTGGCGCGATGTCTGCTGCCAGAAAATAGAGCAGGGGCGTGATGCGTCAATCAGGGTGATGTCGCCGGCGTCGAGGACCACCTGGCGATCGTCCTGCTCGATAGCCGCCTGGCCGGAGAGCTGGAAAACGGTATAAAACCAGTCGTCATTGCTGCGCTTAATTTCGTTGCGGGTGCGGAACAGATTGACGCCGCTGGCGGTGACGGTGCTGACTTTCAGAGTGCCGGCATAGCTGGCGTCAATCTCCCCATGAAAGCGACCTTCCAGCGGACGAGCGGCAAAATGGCCGCAGACCTGATTGATTTTCGCCAACCAGCGCTGGTAGTCCTGTCCGTGCTCCGCCGTCGCCATAGTCTGTCTCATGTAAACATAATGTTTTTGCATTGTTGCATTTACACGGTGGCATACAAGAGCGAGGCGCGGAGTATATGAAAGAACTATTACCTGAGGCACATTTCTGCGTCCGCAATATGTTGAATTGCGGCGGCTGTCACAGCGGCACAAACGAATGTCACAGAGAAAAAAGCGCGATCGTCAGCCTCGTCGTAGACTGAATTCACGATCCGTGAGCAATAAGGAAGCGATATGTCCACAGCACAGGTAGCGCTGCTTGCCAGCGTTCAACAGTTTTTAGACCGCCAGCATGGCTTATATATCGACGGCACCCAGCAGGCGTCGCAGAGCGAACAGCGCCTGACCGTCTGGAACCCGGCAACCGGGCAGGCCATCGCCAGTACCGCGGATGCCAACGCGGCCGATGTCGATCGCGCGGTGATGTCGGCGTGGCGCGACTTCGTCGCCCGCAGCTGGGCAGGGCGCACGCCGGCCGACCGCGAACGTATCCTGCTGCGTTTTGCCGATCTGGTCGAACAGCACGGCGAAGAACTGGCGCAGCTGGAAACGCTGGAGCAGGGGAAATCCATCCAGATTTCTCGCGCATTTGAAGTGGGCTGTACGCTGAACTGGATGCGTTATACCGCCGGACTGACGACCAAAATCAGCGGACGTACGCTCGATGTGTCGATTCCGTTCCCGCAGGGAGCACGCTACCAGGCGTGGACGCGAAAAGAGCCGGTCGGCGTTGTCGCCGGGATCGTGCCGTGGAATTTCCCGCTGATGATCGGGATGTGGAAAGTGATGCCGGCGCTGGCGGCAGGGTGCTCTATCGTCATCAAGCCGTCGGAGACCACGCCGCTGACCCTGCTGCGGGTTGCCGAGCTGGCTACCGAGGCCGGGATCCCGGACGGAGTATTTAACGTCGTGACCGGCAGCGGCGCCGGATGCGGTTTGGCGTTAACCTCTCATCCGCAGGTGGCGAAGGTCAGCTTCACCGGTTCCACCGCAACCGGTAAGCATATCGCCAGGACGGCCGCCGACCGCCTGACCCGCGTAACGCTGGAGCTGGGGGGGAAAAACCCGGCGATCGTGCTGAAAGACGCCAACCCGGAGTGGGTAATCGAAGGGCTGATGACCGGCAGTTTCCTCAATCAGGGCCAGGTCTGCGCCGCCAGCTCGCGTATCTATATTGAAGCCCCGCTGTTCGATAACCTGGTGAGCGGTTTTGAACAGGCGGTGAAGTCGCTGCAGGTGGGACCGGGGATGCTGGAAACGACTCAGATTAACCCGGTTGTGTCAAAAGGGCACTGCGAGAAAGTGGCGGCTTACCTCGATGAGGCGCGCAAGCAGCATGCGGAACTGATTAGCGGACAGGCCGGGCCGGATACGCACGGCTATTATATCGCGCCGACGCTGGTGATTAATCCGGACGCCGGGCTGCGACTCAGCCGGGAAGAGGTCTTTGGTCCGGTGGTCAACCTGGTGCGCGTCGCCGATGGCGAAGAGGCGCTGCGTCTGGCTAACGACAGTGATTTTGGTCTGACCGCCAGCGTCTGGACCAGCGATTTGACACAGGCACTGAGCTACACCGAGCGCCTGCAGGCCGGGACGGTGTGGGTCAACAGCCATACGCTTATCGATGCCAACCTGCCGTTTGGCGGTATGAAGCAGTCCGGAACCGGGCGCGACTTTGGCCCGGACTGGCTGGACGACTGGTGCGAAACGAAATCGGTCTGCGTGCGTTACTGACTCTCGCCTCAGCGCCTGACGCCCGGAGTTCGAACTCCGGGCCGGGCGCTGAAACCTGTTTTTTTATCCTGCTGTTGCTTATTGATTAAAGAGTCTAATTGCTTGATGGTTTCCGTTAACTGGGTTGACCATGAGTGTGTCTCCTGTTGTTGCGCAAGGTGAATAGTATTAATAAACGCAGCGGCAATGACTGCCGCTTGACTATAATGTTTATTTTTTTGCGTAAGGTAAGTGGCATCATTTTTGATCCATTCGGTAATAAATTCAGCATAGCGTGTCTCGATGGCCATAATAGTATTGATATAATTTATCCATCCAGCGGTGAGACGAAATGCCCGATCGGCTATAAATAGCAGCACGGCAAGCGTTAATAGTGCGAGGGATAATTGAGTTAACTGCAGTTTCTCAGTTGCATCAGCAGCAAACGGAAGTCTAAGGGTCTGAATGCTACCGATGATTAGCATGATGATTAAGATTACCGAGAGCAATAATAAAGAGAGTAAGCGTTTTTTTCTGACCTCTTTTTTATACCAACCGGTAATGCTTTCTTTGTACATGGTGCAAATTTTAAAAACTGTATCCAGTTTTTGTTCTGCCGGTACTAAATGTAATTTAGCTAACTCGTTGACAGCGAGGAGGTAGTGAGTTTCTGTTCCCATGATTATCCCCGTAATAACATTATGTTAATTATGCTGTTAGCCAACAATCCCCACGAATGCCTGCCAGCGACTGTCGATGCCGGATATCACGGGTATTTTATCGATTGAACTCTTACTTCGAGTACAGTCTGCTATTTTTACTTTGTCAATCCTGACCGCTTTTCACGCAGCCTGCGATGAGGTTCCTATGAACTTACTGGTGTTTTGCGACGGTACCTGGAATACGCCCCAACAGCTTGATGATGGAAAACCCGCGCCGACCAATGTGGTCAAACTCAGGAATGCCGTGGCGGAAAACACCCAGCAGCGAGTCTATTACCACTCCGGCGTCGGTACCGATGGCGGGGTGGTCGATCGCTATATCGGCGGCGGCATCGGCGAAGGCCTTGATAAGAATATTATCAGCGCCTATTACTGGCTGGCGACCCGCTATCAGCCCGGCGATAAAATATGGCTGTTTGGCTTTAGTCGCGGAGCTTATACCGTCAGGAGTCTAGGCGGAATGATTTCGCGCTGCGAATTATTGAATGCCAGCCAGGCAGGAACCGGCGACGATAAAGTCTGGGAGGATATCAACGATCTCTTCAGCGATTACCGCCAGCCTGCAGGCAGCGCGCCGGCGATCGTTGCCAGCGTGGGTAGACCTTTTTATTCGGTAGCGACGGGGCATCCGACCAGGGAGAGCGTCCCTATATATTTTATTGGCGTCTGGGAAACGGTGGGGGCGCTGGGTATTCCCGATGATATGGCGTTAGCCAATCTGCTGGATGATCCCAAAAAGTATGCCTTCCACGATACGTCACTCAGCCCGATTGTCGAACATGCCCGCCATGCGCTGGCGCTGGACGAGCAGCGGCAAAGTTTCATTCCCACGCTGTGGGACAATGTGGCGGATAACCCGCAGGTGAAACAGCGCTGGTTTGCCGGCGTGCATGCTGATGTCGGCGGCGGCTACGCGCAGTGCGGATTATCGGATATCACCCTGCAATGGATGATGGCAGAGGCAGCCGGACTGGGACTGACGCTGCTGCCGGGTATCGACGCCCAGCTGGCCCCCGATCCCCATGGACTGCTGCATGATTCGGTCACCGGCATTTTTAAACTGCTGCATACCTGCCCGCGCAGCGTACCGCGGATTGTCGCCGGAAGCCCCGATGTTGATGCCAGCGTGATACAGCGGCAAAGTCAGCCGATGCTGCTCCACGGTCGCTACCGACCGGTCACCGATGTGACGGCAGAACACCCGGCGACCTTTGACGTTTTTGCGCGCGAGCGCTGGAATGCAACGGGGATCTGGCTGGAAGCGGGAGTGGAGTATCGCTTTACGGCCACGGGGAAATGGCTGGATGGCTCGGTGCCCTGCGAGGCGGGCGGGACTGATGACGGTAAGTTTTATCCCGGCGAGGCCGCGCAGATTATGGCCTCCGTTTCCGACAAACTGGAAGCGTTATGGAAGGGGGCGACTAAAAACCAGGATGTGGATTTTTGGCTGAGTCGACGCGTCGGTACGGCACCGTGGTTCGCTCTGATTGGTGTAGTTGCCAATCACGCAGATCCCGCACCCGACGCGCCTGAGCCGCGGCATGAGATTGTGGTTATCGGCAGCGGATGCCGGTTCACACCGGCTAAAAGCGGCTATTTTTACGCTTACGCCAACGATGCGTGGCAAATGTATGATAACAATCGTGGCAGCGTCTCCCTGACGATTTCCCGCTAAGCGCCATTGAACGCCGTGCCTGTCGTTATCCACGAACAGGACTTGCTGAATCACAGTATTTATCGCTACTGTTAATGCCTTCCCGCCATCGTGGCGGAGCTTATCATCAGGAGGCGGATATGATGTCGGAGGAGCCTACCGTTGCCCTTATCGGGCCCGGCGCGATTGGGACCACGATAGCCGCGGCGCTGCATGAAGTGGGGCGCACGCCGGTGGTGTGCGGGCGAACGTCTCATGCACAGCTGTTGCTCAGATTCGATGGCGGAGAGATTACGCTTCCCGGACCGGTACTGACCGACCCGGCGGCCATTGTGCGGCCATTTTCGCTGGTTTTCGTCGCGGTCAAGGCCACCCAGAACCCTACGATTTCCGCGTGGCTGAGCGCATTGTGCGATGAAAAAACGGTGGTGTGTGTGTTGCAGAACGGCGTCGAACAGCAGGCGCAGTTTGCCGACCGCGTTGCCGGGGCGACGGTGTTGCCTGCGGTGGTGTGGTTCCCGGCGCAGCGCGAACCCGATGCCTCCGTCTGGCTGCGAGCGACACCCCGGTTGACCTTGCCGGATCTGCCGCAGGCCCGGCTGGTACAGCAAACGCTGCAAGGGACCCGCTGCGCCGTGGATCTCGCCGATGATTTCACCACCGTCGCCTGGCGCAAGCTGCTGCAAAATGCGGTGGCTGGCCTGATGGTGCTGACGGGCCGCCGTGCCGGTATGTTCTCCCGTGGCGATATCAACGACATCGCGCTGGCCTATTTACGTGAATGCCTGCTTGTCGCGCGCGCGGAAGGCGCAAGGCTGAGCGACAGCGTACCGCAGGGAATTATCGACGGATTTCATCGTGCGCCACCCGATCTCAGTACCTCGATTCAGATTGACCGCGAAAACGGGCGGCCGCTGGAGTGGGAGATTCGTAACGGCGTGGTACAGCGCCGCGGCCGTCTGCACGGCATTCCGACGCCGCTGAGCGATCTTATCGTTCCGCTGCTGGCAGCCGCCAGCGACGGGCCGGGCTGACGGGATAAAGCGGCGGCGCTTGCAGCCGCCGGATAGCAGGCGGCATTCCGCGAGGTCTGGCCGCTGTGACTGGCAACGCGGTTGCCGTCTGTGTATGTTATCCCCTTGAGCGCTGGCAAGCGGAGATCTGCTTGCTCACTGTCCCACCGTCACACCAAAATTGTGTTTGATCTCAGCCTGCTATGTGCAAGCTGCCAATATATTTGGCGAAGAGAAGCATAGAAACTTGATCTCTTGTTAGAGCTGTCTACCATAAAAAGTAGCGCTGCGTTTAAATGCAATTCTTGCGTAGCACCATTCTTATGCTGGATATTCATTTCATTCTCTGACCTGGTTGTTGCCCGGGATATTTATGCCTGTAACTCATCGTGTCGTTGAGCGAGGTATCACATGACAAGACCTGCCTCTTATTTTAAAGATAACCTGTTTATATTTATTAAAAATGACTCCGGGCAAACATTGTAAATAACAGTCTGACTCAGCAGGTAATCGAGAGGCCAGATTTTATTTTTGGTGAGTATTAATGTTGCTGCTAATTATTGTATGCGTTGTACAAACCTGAATTTATTAAATCACCTGAATGCTACGGGGGCTCTATGTTAAAAATCGGTGATGAAGGTAAGGCGGTAGCACAATTGGTTGACGATCTCCGCAAGCTATCATTCGGTCTTGCGCCAACGGATAAATTTGATCAGGTAGTAAAAAAGTCAGTAGAAGCTTTCCAGGTGGCCAACGTGGATGCCTCAGGCCAACCGTTAATTGTCGATGGTAAAGTAGGACCACACACCCGTTGGGCTCTCGATGCTGCTTTGGGTAAACACAGCGTTGTGCTTCAACACCCGACTCTCCCGACGTTCACCCCGTCAGGGGGAAGCCATGCGGGCCTGGCCGCGCTGAAAGTCGCTCAGGCGGAGATCGGCCATGGTGAAGAAGGTTCGGATAATCACGGTCCTGATATTAAAAAATATTTCGCCGGGTACGGAAACCAGGGGCAAAGCTGGTGCGCGGCCTTTGTCAGTTACTGTTTTAACCAGGGAGCAACTGCGGTATTCGGCTATCAAACATCAGCTCAGGCATTGCATAATAAAATGAAGTCATTAGGCTATTCTTACACTCCTTCATTGAGCAATCCACCACAGCCGGGTGATATTATTTGTTGGTTGAGAGTCGATCCTAAAAAGCAGCAAGAGACTGCCTGGATGGGGCATGTTGGTATTGTTCAAGGCTATGCCGATGGCATTTTGTGGGCTATTGAAGGTAATCGTGGAGCTTACCCCTCAAAAGTGAATATCTTCCATTATTCATGGTCAGTTTTAGTTGCTTCAGCAACTAATGATAAGTTTAAGGGACTGTATGGGCTCTCGCGCCATCCCTGATAATATTTAAATTCTACAGGATAATAAAATGGCCAATAAGAAAATGCCTTTTTACCCTATTATTTATGTTCGTGGTTATGCGATGACTGATCACGATATTAATGAGACTACCGCCGATCCTTTTAATGGTTTTAATCTTGGCTCAACGATGCTGCGAGCCTCTGCGAGCCAGAAAGATCGCCCGAAGAAATTTTATTTTGAATCGCCCGTTATTCGTCTGGCCTCGGAGTTTGGTTATAGCGATGTTTTTGAGCAGGGACTGGATATCACGGACGCTGGTTGGGCGCTGGATCCGGAGGGTAAACCTACCGGAAACATCCTGGATGATAAATCGGTGATTGTGTATCGCTATTATGACGATGCGTCCACGCTACTGGGAAGGGGTAAAACGCCCGACATAGCAACGGCGGCAGTTGGACTGTCAAGCCTGCTGGCCACGATCAGGCAGCTTTTGCTGGCAAACCCCAACAGCGGCGTGCAGGAGCCCGACGACTTTCGCTGTTATCTGGTGGCCCACTCGATGGGAGGCCTTGTTTGCCGGGCTTTTCTACAAAATCAGGCGCTTGATCCGCAGCAGATGGCCAGAAGCGTCGATAAATTTTTCACCTACGCTACGCCACATAACGGGATTGAGTTTGCGGAGATTAATATCCCGAATCTTCCCTGGCAAAGTAGCGTCGCTAACTTTAATCGTGACCGTATGGCGCAGTATCTCGACCTCGAGAATGCGTACCAGCGTTATAAACGGGTCGATTTGATCCCTGAGTCCCGACTTCCCTCATCGCGCATTTTCACTATGGTAGGGACCAATCGCCTTGATTATGACGTTGCCGCCGGACTCTCGAGAACCTTTGTCGGGAACGGCAGCGATGGTCTGGTAAAAATTGAGAATGCTACGCTGAATGGTCTTAATGATGATGGCTCAATCGGCGCGCCTTGTGCGAAAGCCTTCACCTATCGCGCCCATTCCGGCTATTTCGGTATTGTGAATAGCGAAGAAGCTTTCCAGAATCTGGCACGCTTTCTTTTTGGCGATGTCCGCGTGGATATATGGTTGGAACTTAAGGACATTCGTCTTCCGGATGCGGCGCTAAAAGCGGCCGGTGGAGAGGCGAATAAGATTGACGCAATCTATCAGATAGAAGCTATTGCCTCTCCCCGGGGTAAACCCTGGTCGTTAACCCGACGTGTCGCCGAAGAAGATTCCGTTGCCTGTGTGACGCAAAAAGAGTGGAATACACAGGGACATGCTACGCAATATCTCTCGAGCGTCTTCTTGTCCAGGCGTGCGCGAGTGAATAAAGCCCGGCGCTCTCTGGCCTACAGCCTGGTACTGGGAGTGAAAATTCCCGATTACGAAATAGAAAAGCGATTCTGGTTTAACGAACACTATGAAGGGGGGTATTTGTTCCGCAACTCTCTGATCCTTGAAATTGTTCCTCCGGCAAATGACGACAGCCCCTGGCGGATAAAATATGCCTGGCAGGACTCAGGGGTTTCCAACGCCGATATTATTCTGGACCCGCAGCAAATCGCCGATAATGCCTGTGAGGTCACGATTCCCGTAGAAAGTGTCTCTATCGATACCAAAGGCAATAAACGGCCTTCGGTGCCGGGGATCTCTGGGGCGTTGCGTTTTAAAGTCCAGCTCTGGAACTGAGAAGCGTGCTAAAAGCGATAGCGCCACCGAGGTTACCCCCGGTGGCGGGCAGATTTCTCTCTCAGGCCTTGCGACAAACTACTTTTTCTTTTCGCCCAGCGTCGGGGTTTCGTCAAAGAAGTTCCACGGTTTCAACAGCGCATGCGCCCATTCGGTCGGCATAATCGGCCACTCCTCCGCGCGCGCCACGTGGGTGGTGCCGGTGGTTATCCAGACCACGTCATCGTGGTTGGTCAGCGACTCGTTATCCTTTGCATAGGCGCCAAGGCCAGTGTCATGGATCGAACGGTTCGGATATTTCCCTTCCGGATAACGCTCCGACTGATGATAGCGGGTGACCCACAGCTGCTTATCCATAAAGCTCAGACGGTGATAAATCCACTCATCCGGCGCGAATTTGGCGCCGGTTGCCGCCGGGTGAGTGCCGCCCGCGTAAGGGATAATCTGATACGACACCGGGTTACCCATCCGGTTCTCTTTGGTGGTATTACTCAGCAGGCGAATGGTGCCCGGGTCGAACTTCTGCGCCGCTTTTTGTTCGCTGTCGATGGTGTACTGGTTAATCTGCATGGTGCTGGTGCGCGGGCCACCGGCGGTATTGGGCTTCACTTCCGGGTCCATGGCCACCAGCGAGTTGTTCTCGCCGTCAACGTCAAGGTCAAGGCGGAAATTGTAGATATGCTGGTGCGTGGTGCCGACGATGTTATGGTCGATCAGCGTCCCGTAACGGGTATCTTCTTTCGCGCTCGGATCGTGCATGGTCTTCGCCATAACGCCTTTGACCGCTTCGATTCCGGTGGCGCCGGCGTCGATGCCGATGGTGCCGTTCTCGTGGAACACCCAGTCAAAGATATAGTCGTAGTTGCCGACGGTACTGATCCAGCGGACCACCAGCTCGCGTCGTTCGGTGCTGACGTTCGGTTGCCCCATCTCCTGGTGTTTGTATTCCGGACCGGCATAACGCTCGAAGATTGCGATAGCGTGCGGGATAGTGGTTGGCGCGCCGGTATAATCAGCAATGGTTTCATCCAGCAGCACCGAGTTCGCCGGCGCATCTTTACCGCGGACAATTGGCGAGGTCAGGGTGCCCATGCCGTAGTCGCCGGAGTCGAGATAGGCTTTGAAGTACCAACCCACGTCCGGGTCACCATAAGGCACGATCATCCCGCCCAGCGAGCCTTCATACATCACCTGACGTTTCTGCCCGTTGTCGTTGTAGGTCACGGTGGAGAGAATCGGCCCGACGCGGGAGTTCAGCCGCAGGTGGAAATCCCAGTTCTGCCAGTGAATCGTGTCGCCGGTAATGGTGTAATTTTTGCCTTCCGGCTCGGTAATATCCAGCGGTTTAACCGCGGCAGCCACGCGGTCGCGACCATCATAAGGGCGCGATTCCATCGGCACCGGGATCACCGGACCCTCTTCAATTTTGATGATTTTCTTCTGCTCAAGATCCACCACGGCGACCAGGTTTTCAATCGGGTGCGCCCAGTAGTTGCCGTCGCCGGTATCCAGATAGCTCACCACTTTCAGCAGACGTGAATCCTGCTTCAGGCCATCTTTGCCGTCAAAATAACCGACGGTCAGCGGAGTGGTGATGACTTTTTTGCTGTCGGTGATGCCGTGTTTTTTGAGCACTGCGGCGAATTCGGCACTGGCGTTAATAATGTTCTGCACGCTGACGAAATCATCCAGCAGGACCATGCCGTGGGCGTCTTTAATTGGCTGCCAGGAGAGTATTTTCTTATTCTGTAAATCCACCACGCTTTCGATGACGTGTTTACCATCGAGCATCACCACGTCAGCGGTGCGCGGCGCCTCAACGGCGGTTCCTTTTAACGCGAAGGCCCACACCGCCGCTTTATCCGGCTCGTGCAGTGAGATTTCGGTAAAACGGGTGTTGGGGCGGAATTGCGGCGAGGCTTTGACAATCGTCACCGCTTCGCTGATTTCCGCCGCGGATAACGAGTTGAGCGGATGCGGGCGTTTCTCGACCTGGAAGGTCTGATCAAGACCGGACTGGAAGACATCGTTGATAAAGGTATCGGAGACCCACGCCTTACCGTCTTTCATCACCACCGGAACCTGTAAATCCAGCGACTTACCGTTGACGATGGCCGTTTTCGCACCGGGCTTCACTTTGACGTAGGCGCCATCCTTCATCAGGGTAAACATCTGGGCATAATCATCCCACTGCACGTCGGCACCAAACGCCTGCAGCGTTTTGTCCATTGGGACCATATGCGCTTCGTCGCCGTGCGCAAACACCGGTGATTGCCAGGCACAAAACAGCGCAACGGCCAGGGCTAAGGCTGTTTTACGCGGGGAACGAATTGAGTTATTTGCCATTGTGACCTCATCTTATATTTATATTCCCGTCATGCTTTGGGTTGCATCTACGGTGACCACGCGTCCCTGCTGATTGTCTGCAACGCCAATGATGCCGGCGAGTTGTGTTGTCGCTTGCCGCTGCGAAATGCCGGCTTTACTCGCTTTAACCTACCAGCGGTTGGCCGGTTGGCGTTTGTGTGCTCTTGCCAGGTTGTTTGTCAGATTTGCCAGTTATGCCCGGAGCAAGCGGGCGGGGCACAAAAAATGCCTCCGCAGAGGCATCGGGTACCGGCCCGGCGCGCCCGGCGTTAGCCGGAACGGCGGGGGACAGGCATTGGTTAAACCGCGAAGTCGCCGTGCTGACGGGCCACCAGCGTCAGGATGGAATAGAGCGCCACCGGCTGCTGGTGCTGGTTGAATATCTCTACCGCCCACTCCACCACCCCGGTCGCTTTCTCCTCGGCGCTACGCTGGCGCTTCACCGTTTTACGCTTGCAGGTCAGACGCACCTGAATGGTGTCGCCCGGCTTCACCGGTTCGATAAAGCGCAGGTTTTCCATGCCATAGTTGGCGATGACCGGCCCGACGCCGGCATCGACAAACAGCCCGGCTGCCGCGGAGATCAGGAAGTAACCGTGGACCACGCGCTCGCCAAAAATGGAGTCCGCGGCGGCAATTTTGTCCATATGGGCATAGAAGTGATCGCCGCTGAGGCAGGCAAAATTGACGATATCCGCTTCGGTCAGGGTGCGACGCGGGGTCAGCAGGCTATCGCCAGGCTGGATCTGTTCAAAATATTTACGGAACGGATGAATACGGTCCTCGCTGACTTCGGCGCCGCGAACCCACTGCTGACCGATGGCGGCCAGCATCGTCGGGCTGCCCTGAACCGCAGTGCGTTGCATATAGTGTTTTACCGCGCGCAAACCGCCGAGCTCTTCGCCGCCGCCGGCACGACCCGGCCCGCCATGAACCAGCTGCGGCAGCGGTGAACCGTGACCGGTGGACTCGACGGAAGAGGCCTCGTTGAGGATCTGGATACGGCCATGTGAACGGGCGGCGCCGAGGATAAACTCGCGCGCCAGCTCGCCGCTGGCGGTCACCAGCGTTCCGACCAGACTGCCTTCCCCGGCGCGCGCCAGCGACAGCGCGTGCTCGCGATGTTGATACGGCATCAGGGTGGCAACCGGGCCGAAGGCTTCGATGGCATGCACCGCCGGCGTTTCATCCGGCTGCGGGCAGAACAGCAGCGTCGGCGGGAAGAAGGCGCCGGCGGCGTTAAGATCGGCCTTGCCGCCGAGCAGAACTTCGCACCCGGCCTGAATCAGCGCGTTCACCTTGTCCTGTACATCCTGGCGCTGGTCATGGCTGACCAGCGCGCCCATTTTCACCCCTTCCTGCGCCGGATCGCCGACGGTCACTTTTTGCAGACGGGCAATCAACGCTTCGCTGACCGCATGAAGCTGGGCCTGCGGAACGATGATGCGGCGGATAGCGGTACATTTCTGCCCGGCTTTGGTCGTCATCTCGCGCACCACTTCGCGGATAAACAGGGCAAATTCCGGCTGCCCGGGAGTAATGTCCTCTCCGAGCACGCAGCAGTTCAGCGAATCGGCCTCCATGGTGAAGGGGATCGATTTCGCGACCAGGTTAGGGTGAACACGCAGCTGCTGGCCGGTATGGGCGGAGCCGGTAAAGGTCACCACATCCTGGCTATCCAGATGATCAAGCAGATCGCCCGCGCCGCCGCAAATCAGGCTGATGGCCCCGTCCGGTACCAGTCCGCTCTCGACGATAGACTTGACCATCGCCTGTGTCAGCTGAGCGGTGGCGGTTGCCGGTTTGATGATGGCCGGCATGCCGGCAAGCCAGGTTGGCGCCAGCTTTTCCAGCATGCCCCAGCAGGGGAAGTTAAAGGCGTTGATATGCACCGCGACGCCGGATTTTGAGGTCAGAACGTGGCGGGCGGCAAAGCCCCCCTGTTTCGACAACGGGATCAGTTCATCTTCCGGCCACAGCGTATCGTCCGGCAGCTCGCGACTGCCGAGGCTGGCGTAGGTAAACAGCGTGCCGATCCCCCCTTCAATATCAACCCAGCTATCGGCTCGGGTCGCCCCGGTTTGCGCTGAAATGGCATAAAACGCCTCTTTTTCTGCCAGCAGGTGTTTCGCTACCGCTTTCAGCATCGCGCTGCGTTCGATAAAGGTCATGGCCTGTAACGCCTTAGCGCCGCGGTCGATGGCAAAACGGCGCGCCTGTGCCATATCCAGCCCTTCGCTGGTGACTTCCCATAATGTCTCACCGCTGATGGCGTGGCGAAGCGGGCGGGCGTGGCCCCGACCGCTCTGCCAGGTGCCGGATAAATAGCTGGCTAACTGCTGCATGGTGAATCTCCAATATGTTACGTGAAATCTCTATAAATAGTTATTTTATGAATCATGAAATGCAAGCGACTATTTAATAATTTATTAACATTGTGATCGCGGGCGCGTCGTGTCCTGCCGCTTCCGGCCTGCGGTGTCGCGGTCTGGTGGCGATTTTTTGTCGTCATCATCACAAAAAACACAAACAAAATTTGTGGTTTTATTTAACCTGAGTGTAACTTTTATAAAACAAAGTGATTCACAAATGCGTATTTGTTGAATTTATTGGAATCATAAAGGTGATGACGTGACAGAAGAACAACGCTTTGACCAGCGTATCGCGCAGGATACGGCCATCGAACCGCAGGACTGGATGCCGGATGCCTACCGCAAGACGCTGATCCGCCAGATTGGCCAGCACGCGCACTCGGAAATTGTCGGCATGCTGCCGGAGGGCAACTGGATTACCCGCGCGCCGACGCTGCGTCGGAAGGCGATTCTGCTGGCGAAGGTGCAGGATGAGGCCGGACACGGCCTGTATCTGTATAGCGCGGCGGAGACGCTCGGCTGCGCCCGGGAAGATCTGTATCAGAAGATGCTCGACGGGCAGATGAAATACTCCTCGATCTTTAACTACCCGACGCTGAGCTGGGCGGATATCGGCGTGATTGGCTGGCTGGTCGACGGCGCCGCTATCGTCAACCAGGTGGCGCTGTGCCGGACTTCCTACGGTCCCTACGCCCGGGCGATGGTCAAAATCTGCAAAGAGGAGAGCTTTCACCAGCGTCAGGGGTTTGAAGCCTGTATGGCGCTGGCCGAGGGCAGTGAAGCGCAGCGTCAGATGTTGCAGGATGCGATTAACCGCTTCTGGTGGCCGGCCCTGATGATGTTTGGCCCGAGCGACGATAACTCGCCGAACAGCGCCCGCAGCATGGCGTGGAAAATCAAACTGCACTCCAACGACGAACTGCGTCAGCGCTTTGTCGATAACACCGTACCGCAGGTCGCGATCCTCGGCATGACCGTGCCGGACGCCGATTTGCAGCTGGATGAAGCGACCGGGCACTACCGCTTTGGCGAAATCAACTGGCAGGAACTGAATGAAGTGATCAACGGGCGCGGCATTTGTAACCACGAACGCCTGGCCGCCAAGCGTAAAGCCTGGGAAGAGGGGGCATGGGTGCGGGAAGCCGCGCTGGCGCATGCGCAAAAACAACACTCCCGCGACGCGGCATAAGGAGAAGCATGATGAGCAACGTTTACTGGCCGTTATATGAAGTATTTGTCCGCAGCAAGCAGGGGTTATCCCATCGTCACGTCGGCAGTCTGCACGCCGCCGATGACCAGATGGCGCTGGAAAATGCCCGCGATGTCTACACCCGGCGCAGCGAAGGCTGCTCGCTGTGGGTGGTGAAAGCCAGCCAGATAGTCGCATCCCAGCCGGAAGAACGCGGCGAGTTTTTTGATCCGGCGGAGAGCAAAGTCTATCGCCATCCGACTTTCTACAGCGTGCCGGACGGCATGGAACATATGTGAGGCAACGATGAACAACCTCAATCCCGTTGCAACCTATGTGCTGCGTCTCGGTGATAACGGCCTGGTGCTGGCCCAGCGCTTGGGCGCGTGGTGCGGCCATGCCCCGGAGCTGGAAATTGACCTCGCGCTGGCTAATATCGGCCTCGATCTGCTGGGCCAGGCGCGCAACTTCCTCAGCTATGCGGCTGAGCTGGCGGGGAGCGGCGATGAAGATACCCTGGCCTACGGCCGGGATGAACGTCAGTACGGCAATCTCCTGCTGGTGGAACAGCCGAACGGCAACTTTGCCGATACCATCGCCCGCCAGTTCTTTATCGATGCCTGGCATGTGGCGCTGTTTACCCGGCTGGTAAACAGTCGTGACGCGCAAATTGCCGCCATCGCCGCCAAGGGGCTCAAGGAGGTGCGCTATCACCTGCGCTTCAGCCGCGGCTGGCTGGAACGTCTGGGCAATGGCACTGAGGTATCGGCGCAAAAAATGCAGCAGGCGGTCGACGATCTGTGGCGTTTTACCGGGGAGTTGTTCCTCGCCGACGCGCTGGAGATTGCCCTTGTTGAGCAGGGTATCGCCGTTGACCCCCGCGACCTGCAGGCGGAGTGGCAGAGCACGGTTCACACCGCGCTGCTTGATGCCGGTCTGCAGATCCCGCAAGAGGCGGCGTTTCGCCACGGCGGCAAACAGGGACTGCACAGTGAACATCTCGGGCCGTTGCTGGCGGAAATGCAGTATCTGCAACGCGCTTATCCCGGTCAGCAGTGGTAACAGGAGGTGGCTATGCAACGTCTCGCCGCTATCGCACCCGCAGAAGTCCACGCTATCTGGGCACTGTTAAGTGAGATCCCCGATCCGGAAGTGCCGGTGCTGACCATTACCGACCTTGGCATGGTGCGCAGCGTGACACCGCACGGTGAAGGCTGGGTGATTGGCTTTACGCCGACCTACTCGGGCTGCCCGGCGACCGAGCATCTGCTGGGGGAGATTCGCGCAACGATGGCCCGCCACGGCTATACGCCGGTGCAGATTGTCCTGCAGCTTGACCCGCCGTGGACCACCGACTGGATGAACCAGGATGCCCGCGAGCGTCTGCGCCAGTACGGCATCAGCCCGCCGCAGGGGCACGCCTGCCATGCCGGTCTTCCGGATGAGGTGGTTTGCCCGCGCTGCGGCAGCGTACACACCACGCCGATCAGTGAATTCGGTTCGACGGCCTGTAAAGCGCTTTACCGCTGCGACAGCTGCCGTGAACCCTTTGATTACTTTAAATGTATTTGAGGTTGCCATGACGACGTTTCATTCGCTTACCGTCGCGAAAGTGGAGCCGGAAACCCGCGATGCGGTGACCATTACCTTTGCGATTCCCGACGCGCTGCAGGCGGAATATGCCTTCCGTCCGGGCCAGCATCTGACCGTGAAAACCCGCCTCGGCGGGGAAGAGCTGCGCCGCTGCTACTCCATCTGTCGCAGCCGCTCGCCGGCGGAAATCAGCGTGGCGGTCAAAGCCATCGACGGCGGACGTTTTTCCCGCTATGCGCAGAGCGATATCTGCCAGGGCATGGTGCTGGAGGTGATGGTGCCGCAGGGGCATTTCGGCTACCAGCCGCAGGCCGGGCGCGAGGCTGACTATCTGGCGATTGCCGCCGGATCCGGTATCACGCCGATGATGGCGATTATTGGCGCCACGCTCGCCACCGAAGCGCATAGCCGCTTCACCCTGATTTATGGCAACCGCAGTAGCAGCAGCATGATGTTTCGTCAGGCGCTGGCGGATTTAAAAGACCGCTACCCGCAGCGGCTGCAGGTGGTGCATCTGTTCAGTCAGGAGTCGATGGACAGCGATTTGCTGCAGGGGCGCATTGATGGCGACAAACTGCGCGCGCTCTCTGCCAGACTGCTCGATTTCAGCCGCTTCGACGAGGCCTTTATTTGCGGTCCGGCGGTGATGATGGATGAAGCTGAAGCGGCGCTGCGCGAGCTGGGGATGGCGGAAAACCAGATTCATCTTGAGCGCTTTAATACCCCCGGAAGTCGCGCTAAACGCGCCACCGGCGTGCAGGCTGAAGGCCGCACCGTCACGATTCGTCAGGACGGCCGCGATCGGCAGATTGCCCTCACCGCGGAAGATGACAGCATTCTGGATGCGGCGCTGCGCCAGGGGGCGGATTTGCCCTTCGCCTGTAAAGGCGGCGTCTGCGCCACCTGCAAATGTAAAGTGCTGCGCGGCGAAGTGGCGATGGCGGCCAACTACAGCCTGGAAGCGGACGAACTGGCTGCCGGATATGTGCTGAGCTGCCAGGCGTTGCCGACCAGCGGCGACGTGGTGGTCGACTTTGACGCAAGGGGAATGGCATGAGCGATCTGCTGATAGCCCGTCACCAGCGGGTCCTGCTGCTGACCCTGAATCGTCCGCAGGCGCGTAATGCCTTGAATAACGCGCTGCTGACGCAGATTGCCGACGCGCTGGACGCGGCGGCGTCTGACCCGGATATCCGTGCCTGCGTGATCGGCGGCAACCGCCGTTTCTTTGCCGCCGGCGCCGACCTGAACGAAATGGCGGAAAAAGACCTGCCCGCCACGATGGACGATATTCGCCCGCGTCTGTGGGCGCGGATTGATGCCTTTCCGAAACCGCTGATCGCCGCTGTGAACGGCTACGCCCTTGGGGCGGGCTGCGAGCTGGCGCTGCTCTGCGACCTGGTGGTGGCGGGCGATAACGCGCGCTTCGGCCTGCCGGAGATCACCCTCGGCATTATGCCTGGCGCCGGAGGCACCCAGCGTCTGATCCGCTGCGTAGGGAAAGCGCTGGCCAGCCGGATGGTGCTGAGCGGCGAAAGTATTGATGCGCCGCGGGCGCAACAGGCCGGTCTGGTGAGTGAGATAACCCCAGCGCTGTTGACCGACGAATATGCCCTGAAGCTGGCGGCGACCATCGCCGGTCATTCACCGCTGGCGCTGCATGCGGCGAAACAGTCGCTGCGCCAGGCGCAGGAAGTGAGCCTTCAGGCCGGTCTTCAACAGGAGCGCCAGCTGTTTACATTGCTGAGCGCCACCGACGATCGCCGCGAAGGTATTGACGCCTTCTTACAAAAACGAACCCCGGAATTTAAAGGACGCTAATCGTGGACGCTTTTATTCTCAGCGAAGTAGAACAGGGTGTGATGACGATTACCCTTAACCGCCCGGATCGTCTTAACAGCTTTAACGACCTTATGCATCAGCAGCTGGCGGCCTGTCTGACTCAGGCCGAGCGCGATGACAACGTGCGCTGCCTGCTGATTACCGGTGCCGGACGCGGTTTTTGCGCCGGCCAGGATTTAAATGATCGCAACGTCGACCCCAGCGGTCCGGCGCCGGATCTGGGCCTGTCCGTTGAGCGTTTCTATAACCCGCTGGTGCGCCGTCTGGCGGCGCTGCCGAAGCCGGTGATTGCCGCGGTGAACGGCGTGGCGGCCGGCGCGGGCGCCACCCTCGCCCTGGGCTGCGATATTGTTCTCGCCGCGCGGTCGGCGAATTTTGTGATGGCCTTCAGCAAGCTGGGGCTGGTACCCGACTGCGGCGGTAGCTGGTTCCTGCCGCGAGTGGCCGGGCGCGCCCGGGCAATGGGGCTGGCGCTGCTGGGTGAGAAGCTCAGCGCCGAACAGGCCGCTCAGTGGGGGATGATCTGGCAACTGGTGGAGGATGCCGAGCTGGCCGATACCAGTCGTCAGCTGGCCCGCCATCTGGCGACGCAGCCGACCTTCGGGCTGGGGCTTATCAAAAAAGCGCTCCAGGTCTCGGAGACCAACGGCCTCGATGCGCAGCTGGATCTTGAGCGCGACTATCAGCGTCTGGCCGGACGCAGCGATGACTATCGGGAAGGCGTCAGTGCCTTCCTGGCGAAGCGTCCTCCACAGTTCAGCGGGAAATAGACCATGAGCCAAACACTGCAAACCGTCGCCGTGATCGGCGCCGGCACGATGGGGGCCGGCATTGCGGAAGTGGCCGCCGCGGCCGGACATCCTGTCCTGCTCTACGATATCGCCACCGAGGCGCTGACCCGCGCGGTGGAAGGCATTCGTCAGCGTCTGGCCGCCCGCGTGGCGCGAGGCAAGCTGACGGCGGACCAGGCGGATGCGCTGGTCTCCCGCCTTGTTCCGGTCACCGAGTTAGCCGCGTTGGCCGACGCCTGGCTGGTGATTGAAGCGGCGTCAGAGCGCCCGGATGTCAAAAAAGCGCTTTTCAGCCAGCTGGCGGCGATCTGCTCCCCGTCAACGCTGCTGACCAGCAATACCTCATCGATCTCCATTACCGCCATTGCCGCCGATGTAAAGCACCCTGAACGGGTGGCCGGTCTGCACTTCTTTAACCCAGCGCCGGTGATGAAACTGGTGGAGGTGGTGAGTGGTCTGGCGACATCGCCGGAAGTGGTTGAACAGCTGTGCCGGTGCGTTACGGCATGGGGAAAGCAGCCGGTACGCTGCCGTTCGACGCCGGGGTTTATCGTTAACCGCGTGGCGCGGCCGTTCTACGCCGAAGCGTGGCGGGCGCTGGAGGAGCAGGTGGCTCCCCCGGCGGTGATTGATGCCGCGCTGCGCGACGGCGGCGGTTTCCCGATGGGGCCGCTGGCGTTGACCGACCTGATTGGTCAGGACGTCAACTTCGCCGTCACCTGTTCGGTGTTTAACGCGTTCTGGCAGGACCGCCGTTTTCTGCCGTCGCTGGTCCAGCAGGAGCTGGCGCTGGCCGGGCGTCTGGGCAAGAAGAGCGGACAGGGCGTCTATCGCTGGCCCCTTGAGAGCGCATCCGTGCCGGCGCTGGCCGCTGTGGCTGAAACCTGCGGGGCCAAAGCAGTCCATACAACAGGTGACAGTGTCACCGGCAGGGTCACGATCGCCCTGGACGACGTTCGTGTGCTGGAAACGGAAGGCGAAACCGCCCAGGCGCTGAGCGTGCAGTATGGCTGCCCGGTGGTGGTATATGACTATTGCGCGGGTGACACCGTGGTTCTGGCAACGGCGGCGACGAACCCGGCGTCGGCGACCGACAAAGCGGTGCGCTATTTCCAGCAGCAGGGCAAGAAAGTGCTGCTGATTGCCGATTATCCCGGTCTGCTGGTCTGGCGTACCCTCGCCATGCTGATTAATGAAGCGCTCGACGCGGTGCAAAAAGGGGTCGCCAGCCCGGAAGATATCGATACCGCGATGCGCCTGGGCGTCAACTACCCGCATGGCCCGCTGGCGTGGGGCGAATCGGTGGGCTGGCAGCGCGTGCTGCGCATGCTGGAAAACCTGCAACAGCACTATGGCGAAGAGCGTTATCGCCCCGGTTCCTTACTGCGCCAGAAAGCGCTTGTGGAGCAGCGTAATGAACAATGAGGCCTGGCGCAACGCGCGCGCGATGTACGAAAAAGATACCTGCGCCAGAACCCTGGGCATCGAGATGATTGAAATGGATGACGGCTATGCGCAGATGAGCATGACCGTCTCGCCAGCCATGCTTAACGGCCATCAGACCTGTCACGGCGGACAGCTGTTTTCGCTGGCCGATACCGCCTTTGCCTACGCCTGCAACAGCCAGGGGCTGGCGGCGGTGGCATCTGCCGCCAGTATCGACTTCCTGCGTCCGGCGTTTGCCGGCGACCGGCTGGTCGCCACGGCGCGGGTGAAGCAGCAGGGGAAACTGACCGGCGTCTACGACATTGAAATTGTTAATCAACAACAAAAGATTGTGGCCCTGTTTCGCGGCAAATCGCACCGCATCGGCGGCACAATAACGGGAGAAGTCTGATGCGTGACGCCTTTATCTGTGATGGGATTCGTACGCCGATTGGTCGTTACGGCGGGGCGCTGGCCAGCGTTCGCGCCGATGATTTAGCCGCCATTCCACTGCGAGAGTTGCTGAGCCGTAACCCGGGTCTCGATCCCTCGGTCATCGATGATGTGATTTTCGGCTGTGCGAACCAGGCCGGGGAAGATAACCGCAACGTGGCGCATATGGCGACCTTGCTGGCGGGATATCCGCAGACGGTCTCCGGCACCACCATCAACCGGCTGTGTGGTTCCGGCCTGGATGCGATCGGCTTTGCCGCACGCGCCATCAAAGCCGGCGACGCGGATCTGCTGATTGCCGGCGGCGTGGAATCGATGTCGCGGGCGCCGTTTGTGATGGGCAAAGCCAGCGCGCCGTTCCAGCGCCAGGCCGAGCTGTTTGATACCACCATCGGCTGGCGTTTTGTGAACCCGCTCATGCAGCAGCAATTTGGCACTGACAGTATGCCGGAAACGGCAGAGAATGTAGCTGAATTGTTAAACATCAGCCGGGCCGATCAGGATGCCTTCGCTTTTCGCAGCCAGCAGCTGACGGCGAAAGCGCAGCGGGCGGGGATTCTGGCGCAGGAAATCGTGCCGGTGCAAATTATTGGCAAGAAAGGGGCGGTGAGCGCGGTTCGCGAGGACGAACACCCGCGGGCGGAGACCACCCTTGAACAGCTGGCCGGGCTAAAAACGCCGTTTCGCAAAGGCGGCGTGGTCACCGCCGGAAACGCCTCCGGGGTGAACGATGGCGCCGCCGCGCTGATTATCGCCAGCGAACAGCAGGCGCGGGCGCAGGGGTTAACCCCACGTGCACGAATTGTGGCGATGGCGACCGCGGGCGTGGAGCCCAGGTTTATGGGGCTGGGGCCGGTGCCGGCGGTACGCAAAGTGCTGGAGCGCGCCGGACTGAATATTAACGATATGGATGTTATCGAACTGAACGAAGCCTTTGCTGCGCAGGCCTTGGGCGTGCTCAGGCAGCTGGGGCTGGCGGACGATGCGGAGCATGTTAACCCCAACGGCGGTGCTATCGCCTTAGGTCATCCCTTGGGAATGAGCGGCGCGCGGCTGGCATTGAGCGCCAGCCTGGAGCTGCAGCGACGGAACGGGCGCTATGCGCTGTGTACGATGTGTATTGGCGTGGGTCAGGGCATTGCCATGATCCTTGAGCGAGTGTGAGCGACTTTACCTGCGAGTACCCTAAAATGATAACTAATACAAAATTAGATCCGATTGAAACTGCTTCTCGTGACGAATTACAAGCTTTGCAAACCCAGCGCCTGAAATGGACGCTGAAACATGCCTATGACAATGTGCCGATGTACCGGCGTAAATTTGACGCGGCGGGCGTCCATCCTGAGGATTTTCGCGAACTGAGCGACCTGAGCAAATTCCCGTGTACCACCAAACAGGATCTGCGCGATAACTATCCGTTTGATACCTTTGCGGTACCGATGGAACAAATTGTGCGTATTCATGCCTCTTCCGGCACCACCGGCAAACCGACGGTGGTGGGCTATACGCAGAATGATATCGACACCTGGGCCAATATCGTTGCCCGTTCGCTGCGCGCCGCCGGCGGTACGGCAAAAGATAAAATTCATGTTGCCTACGGCTACGGGCTATTCACCGGCGGTCTCGGCGCGCACTACGGCGCAGAGCGCCTGGGAGCCACGGTGATCCCGATGTCCGGCGGCCAGACGGAAAAACAGGCACAGCTGATCCGCGATTTCCAGCCGGACATGATTATGGTGACGCCTTCCTACTGCCTGAACCTGATTGAAGAGCTGGAGCGCCAGATGGGCGGCGACGCCAGCCGCTGCTCGCTGCGGGTCGGCGTCTTCGGCGCCGAGCCGTGGACGCTGGCGATGCGGGGGGAGATTGAGCGTCGGCTGGGGATCTCCGCGCTGGATATTTACGGCCTGTCGGAAGTGATGGGGCCGGGGGTAGCGATGGAGTGTCTGGAAACCGCCGACGGTCCGACTATCTGGGAAGATCACTTCTTCCCGGAAGTGGTTAACCCCAACGACGGTACGCCGCTGGCGGATGGCGAACACGGCGAGCTGCTGTTTACCACACTGACCAAAGAGGCGCTGCCGGTGATTCGCTACCGTACTCGCGATCTGACCCGCCTGCTGCCGGGCACCGCGCGCACCATGCGCCGGATGGATCGCATCAGCGGGCGCAGTGACGATATGCTGATTATTCGCGGGGTCAACGTCTTCCCGTCGCAACTGGAAGAGGAGATTCTGAAAGTCGAGCATCTGTCGCCGCACTATCAGCTGGAAGTCAATCGTCGCGGCCATCTTGATTCACTTTCGGTCCGCGTCGAGTTGAAAGAGAGCAGCTTGTCGCTGAGTCATGAGCAGCGCTGCCAGATCTGCCATCAGCTGCGTCACCGAATTAAGTCGATGGTCGGGATCTCGACGGATATTAGCATCGTCAACTGCGGAAGTATCCCTCGCTCGGAAGGCAAGGCCTGCCGCGTCTCCGACCTGCGCAAAATCGTCGCCAACGGTTAAGCCGAGTCTTCCCGGGTGGCGGCTTGCGCCGACCCGGGCACCAGACCCGATCCCCGGTAAGCCTGCGCTACCGGGGATTTTCCTGTGCTATGATTCAGAAAGGACAACAATAACAACAGAATGAATCAAATGAGTAAACTCGATACTTTTATTCAACAGGCGGTCGAAGCGATGCCAATCAGCGGCACTTCGCTGATCGCCTCGCTGTACGGAGATTCCTTGCTACAGCGCGGTGGAGAAGTGTGGCTCGGCAGCGTGGCCGCGCTGCTGGAAGGGCTGGGCTTTGGCGAACGGTTCGTGCGCACGGCGCTGTTCCGGCTGAACAAAGAGGAGTGGCTGGATGTGGTACGCATCGGCCGACGCAGTTTCTATCGTCTGAGCGACAAAGGGCTGCGTCTGACGCGCCGGGCGGAGCATAAAATCTACCGCGCCAGCGCGCCGGAATGGGACGGGACCTGGCTGCTGCTGCTGTCGGAAGGGCTGGAGAAAAATCAGCTGGCGGAAGTGAAAAAGCAGCTGCTGTGGCAAGGCTTTGGCGCCCTGGCACCGAGTCTGCTTGCCTCGCCATCGCAAAAAATGGCCGATGTCCAGTCGCTGCTGCACGAAGCGGGCGTGGCGGAAAACGTGATCTGTTTTGAAGCCCATTCGCCATTGGCGCTCTCCCAGGCGGCGCTGCGCGCCCGTGTGGAAGAGTGCTGGCATTTGACCGAGCAGAACACGATGTACGACACCTTTATTGCACTGTTTCGCCCGCTGCTACCGCTGCTGCGCGATGCCGATGCCGACGAGTTAACGCCGCAACGTTGCTTCCAGATCCAGCTGCTGCTGATCCATTTCTATCGTCGCGTGGTGCTCAAAGATCCGCTGCTGCCGGAGGAGCTACTGCCTGCGCACTGGGCCGGACAAACCGCGCGCCAGCTGTGCATCAATATTTACCAGCGGGTCGCTCCCGGCGCGCTGACCTTCGTCGGCGAAAAAGGGGAAAGCTCGGTGGGGGAACTGCCTGCGCCGGGGCCGCTCTATTATCAGCGTTTTGGCGGTTTGCCAGGCGCCTAAGGAGGCTTGATGCCGATTTATCAGATTGACGGTATGACTCCCGTTGTGCCGGATGAAAGCTACGTGCATCCCACGGCGGTACTGATTGGCGATGTGATCCTCGGGAAAGGCGTGTACGTTGGCCCTAATGCCAGCCTGCGCGGCGATTTTGGGCGGATTGTGGTTAAAGACGGCGCTAACATTCAGGATAACTGCGTGATGCACGGCTTCCCCGGTCAGGATACGGTGGTGGAGGAGGACGGGCATATCGGCCACGGGGCAATTCTTCACGGCTGCGTCATTGGCCGCAACGCGCTGGTGGGAATGAGCGCGGTGATTATCGACGGCGCGACCATCGGTGAGAACAGCATTGTCGGCGCATCGGCGTTTGTGAAGGCGAAAGCGGAGATGCCGGCCAACCATCTGATTGTCGGCAGTCCGGCAAAAGCGATCCGCACCTTAAGCGAGCAGGAAATCGCGTGGAAAAAACAGGGGACGCGGGAATACCAGGTGCTGGTGGAGCGCTGCAAGCAGTCGCTGCATCAGGTGGAGCCGTTAAAAGAAGCCGAGCCGGAGAGAAAACGGCTGGAGTTTGACGAGAACCTGCGGCCGAAATCATCATCCTGAACAAGAGCCCTTGGGCATCGGGGGCCTCATATTTAGCCCGCTCGCGAAAGAGTGCAGGGTGCGCCTGAATCGCCGCCAGCACTTTTGCCGCGAGTTCCATGGGGTTACGTCGCCTGGATTACCGGCTTTAATGCTATCCACGCTGCTTTCCAGCGCTTGCGCCATTTTAGTCGAAGACGCCTTCAGCTGCATTCTACGAGGCGGTGCGTAAGGGGAATGGGGAGAGGGCGAAAAAAACACTCCCACCGGGCGGTGGGAGTGGAAATCTTATGCTGCAACCACGCTGTCGATGGCCGCTTTGGCATCGGACTGCGCTTTGGCTGCGACTTCCGGACCATAAGCAATGCCTTCTGCGAAGACAAAGTTCACGTCGGTGATACCGATGAAGCCGAGGAAGGTAGACAGGTACGGCGTGACCAGGTCGGTCGGGGTGTCTTTATGGATACCGCCACGGCTGGTCAGCACAACCGCACGTTTACCGGTAACCAGACCTTCTGGTCCTTTTTCGGTGTAGCGGAAGGTCACACCGGCGCGAGCCACCAGGTCGAAGTAGTTTTTCAGCTGGGTCGGGATGTTGAAGTTATACATCGGCGCCGCGATGACAATCACGTCATTCGCTTTCAGCTCGGCGATCAGTTCGTCGGACAGCGCCAGCGCTTCCTGCTGACGCGGCGTCAGCGGGGCATCGCTCGGACGCAGCGCGCCAACCAGTTCACCATCCAGTACCGGAATCGGATTGGCTGCCAGGTCACGCACGGTGATAACATCGTCAGCGTGCTGTTCGCGCCATTGTTCAACAAAATAGTCGGACAGCTGACCGGATTGTGAGTACCCTGCCAGAATACTGGATTTCAGTACTAATACTTTGCTCATGGGTGTTTCCTTATATGAGATTGACGGGTCGATGCCCTGGTGCTTGTTGACACTGTATTCACAATCATGCCACAGAGAAAGCGCAATAAATCGAACCCTGTATTCAATTTTTTTGAACAAGGCATGCGATTCGCAGATGTGGTAATATACAGCAATACATCACAAGAGATTTTTCCCGGCAGTGCACTGCCCGATAACGCTATGACAGAACAACAAAAGTTCACCTTCTCTCAGCTATTCCAACGGCTTGATGGCCTGATGCTGCGTGATAAGTCACGCTTTTCCCGTCGCCTGCATGGCGTGAAGAAGGTTAAAAATCCTGAAGCCCAGCAGACTATTCTTCAGGAGATGGCGCAGGAGATCGAACAAGCCGCAGGGAGAGTCCTGCTGCGTGAAGCCTCGCGCCCAACGATTACCTACCCGGAAAATCTGCCGGTCAGCCAGAAAAAAGAGGAGATTTTGCAGGCGGTTCGCGACCATCAGGTGGTTATCGTGGCAGGGGAGACCGGCTCCGGTAAAACCACCCAGCTGCCGAAAATCTGCATGGAGCTGGGGCGCGGGGTGAAAGGGCTGATTGGCCATACGCAGCCGCGTCGTCTGGCGGCGCGCACCGTGGCCAACCGTATCGCCGAAGAGCTGCAAAGCGAACCGGGCGGCTGCATCGGTTATAAAGTTCGTTTTAGCGACCACGTTAGCGACAACACCATGGTCAAGCTGATGACCGACGGTATTCTGCTGGCGGAAATCCAGCAGGATCGGCTGTTGATGCAGTACGACACCATCATCATCGATGAAGCGCACGAACGTAGCCTGAACATCGACTTCCTGCTCGGCTATTTACGGGAACTGCTGCCGCGTCGCCCGGACCTGAAAATTATCATCACTTCGGCAACCATCGACCCGGAACGATTTTCGCGCCACTTTAACCACGCGCCGATTATCGAAGTGTCCGGCCGAACTTACCCGGTGGAAGTGCGCTACCGGCCAATCGTTGAAGATGCCGACGATACCGAACGCGATCAGCTGCAGGCGATCTTCGATGCCGTTGATGAACTGGGACGTGAAAGTCCCGGCGATATCCTGATCTTTATGAGCGGCGAGCGCGAAATTCGCGATACCGCCGATGCGCTCAATAAGCTCAATCTGCGCCATACCGAAGTCCTGCCGCTGTATGCGCGGCTGTCGAACAGCGAACAGAACCGCGTCTTCCAGTCCCACAGCGGGCGGCGGATCGTGCTGGCGACCAACGTCGCCGAAACCTCGTTGACCGTTCCGGGCATTAAGTACGTTATCGATCCCGGTACCGCGCGCATCAGCCGCTATAGCTATCGTACCAAGGTGCAGCGTCTGCCGATTGAGCCGGTTTCTCAGGCCTCTGCTAACCAGCGTAAAGGCCGCTGCGGCCGTGTGTCTGAAGGGATCTGTATTCGTCTCTATTCGGAAGACGATTTCCTCTCGCGCCCGGAATTTACCGACCCGGAAATTCTGCGTACTAACCTGGCGTCGGTGATCCTGCAAATGACCGCGCTGGGCCTCGGTGATATTGCCGCGTTCCCGTTCGTTGAAGCGCCGGATAAGCGCAATATCCAGGACGGCGTGCGTCTGCTCGAGGAGCTGGGGGCGATTACCACCGACGAGCAGCAGACCGCCTATAAGCTGACGCCGATGGGCCGTCAGCTCAGCCAGCTGCCGGTTGACCCGCGCCTGGCGCGGATGGTGCTGGAAGCACAAAAACACGGCTGCGTGCGCGAGGCGATGATCATCACCTCGGCGCTGTCGATTCAGGACCCGCGCGAGCGCCCGATGGACAAGCAGCAGGCCTCCGATGAGAAACATCGCCGTTTCCACGATAAAGAGTCCGACTTCCTGGCGTTTGTGAACCTGTGGAACTACCTCGGCGAGCAGCAAAAGGCGCTCTCCTCGAACCAGTTCCGTCGCCAGTGCCGCACCGATTTTCTCAACTATCTGCGGGTGCGTGAATGGCAGGATATCTACACCCAGCTGCGCCAGGTGGTGAAAGAGCTGGGGCTGCCGATTAACAGCGAGCCGGCGGAGTATCGCGAAATCCATACCGCGCTGCTGACCGGTCTGCTGTCGCACATCGGGATGAAAGATAACGATAAGCAGGAGTTTACCGGGGCGCGCAATGCGCGTTTCTCTATCTTCCCGGGATCCGGTTTGTTCAAGAAACCGCCGAAGTGGACGATGGTCGCCGAACTGGTGGAAACCAGCCGCCTGTGGGGACGGATTGCCGCCCGCATCGACCCGGAATGGATAGAACCGGTGGCGCAGCACCTGCTTAAACGGTCATACAGCGAACCGCACTGGGAGCGGGCGCAGGGGGCGGTGATGGCGACGGAGAAAGTGACCGTCTACGGTCTGCCGATCGTCGCCGCCCGTAAAGTGAACTATAGCCAGATAGACCCGGCGTTGTGCCGCGAGCTGTTTATCCGCCATGCGCTGGTGGAAGGGGACTGGCAGACGCGTCACGCCTTCTTCCGCGACAACAACAGGCTGCGCACGGAAATTGAAGAGCTGGAGCATAAATCGCGCCGCCGCGACATTCTGGTGGATGACGATACGCTGTTCGATTTCTATGACCAGCGTATCAGCCATGACGTTATTTCCGCGCGTCACTTCGATAAGTGGTGGAAAGCGGCCAGCCGCGACACGCCGGATCTGCTCAACTTTGAAAAGAGTATGCTGATCAAAGAGGGGGCGGAGCAGGTCAGCAAGCTGGACTATCCGAACTTCTGGCATCAGGGCAACCTGAAGCTGCGGTTGACCTATCAGTTTGAACCGGGCGCTGATGCCGATGGGGTGACGGTACATATTCCGCTGCCGTTGCTCAACCAGGTCGAAGAGGCCGGATTTGAGTGGCAGATTCCCGGTCTGCGCCGTGAGCTGATTATCGCGCTGATCAAATCGCTGCCAAAACCGGTGCGGCGTAATTTCGTGCCGGCGCCGAACTACGCCGAGGCGTTTTTAGGCCGCGCGACGCCGCTGGAGCTGCCGCTGCTGGATTCGCTGGAGCGCGAGCTGCGGCGTATGAGCGGCGTGACCATCGACCGCGAAGCCTGGCAGTGGGAACAGGTGCCCGATCATCTGAAAATCACCTTCCGGGTGGTGGATGACCAGAACAAAAAGCTCGCGGAAGGGCGCTCGCTGCAGGAGTTAAAAGAGGCCTTGAAGGGCAAAGTGCAGGAGACGCTTTCTGCCGTTGCCGACGATGGTATCGAGCAGAGCGGGCTGCATATCTGGAGTTTCGGTCAACTGCCGGAGAGCTACGAGCAAAAACGCGGCAACTATAAGGTGAAAGCCTGGCCGGCGCTGGTGGATGAACGCGACAGCGTGGCGATTAAGCTGTTTGATAATCCGCTGGAGCAGCAGCAGGCGATGTGGCAGGGGCTGCGCCGTCTGCTGCTGCTCAATATCCCGTCGCCGATTAAGTATCTGCATGAGAAGCTGCCGAATAAAGCCAAGCTGGGGCTCTATTTTAACCCTTATGGCAAAGTGCTGGATCTGATTGATGACTGTATCTCCTGTGGCGTCGATAAACTTATCGATGAGGCGGGCGGCCCGGTGTGGAGCGAGGAGGATTTCGCGAAACTGCACGATAAGGTGCGCGCCGAACTGAATGAGACGGTGGTGGAGATAGCCAAACAGGTCGAACAGATTCTGACCGCGGTGTTTAACATCAATAAGCGGTTGAAAGGGCGCGTCGACATGAGCATGGCGCTGGGGCTGTCGGATATTAAGGCGCAGATGGGCGGGCTGGTCTATCGCGGCTTCGTGACCGGCAACGGTTTCCGCCGACTGGGGGATACCCTGCGCTATCTGCAGGCGATTGAAAAACGACTGGAGAAAATGGCCATCGATCCGCACCGCGACCGGGTGCAGATGCTCAAAGTGGAGAGCATCCAGCAGGCCTGGCAGCAGTGGCTGAATAAGCTACCGCCGGGGCGGCGTGGGGATGCGGATGTGCAGGAGATTCGCTGGATGATTGAGGAGCTGCGCGTCAGCTTCTTCGCCCAGCAGCTCGGAACGCCATATCCCATCTCCGACAAGCGGGTGCTGCAGGCTATGGAACAAATCGTCGCGTAAGCGACGATTTGCAAGCTGCGGACGTTCCCGCTGGCGCGGGCGACGGGGTTTAAGCAATCGCTTGACCTGCTTACCCGGATAACGGCGTCGCGCCGCTGTCCGGGCAGCGTCGCGGATGATTAGCCGTTCACCCACGCCAGCGTAAACCCATCCCAGCCTTTACTGCCTACCGTTTGCAGCGCCGTGACCGTCAGACGCGGATCGTCGGCCATCATCTCGATAAAGCGTCGCACCCCCTGCACGCGATCGTCCTCGCTGTGCGGGTTCGCCACCTCGCCGTCGCGCACCACGTTATCGCCGATAATCAATGTTCCCGCTCGGGAATAACGCAAGGCCCAGCGTAAATAGTCGGGGTTACTGGGTTTGTCGGCATCAATAAAAATCAGATCAAAAGGCGGGCGATCGCCGAGGGATTCGAGGGTCTGCAGCGCCGGACCTTCCCGCAGCGTAACCTGCTCATCGACCCCTGCCAGGCGCAGATTTTCTCGGGCCACCGCGGCATGGTGCGGATCGGCCTCCAGGGTCAGCAGCTCGCCATCTTCCGGCAGCTCACGAGCCATCCAGATGGTGCTGTATCCGCCGAGTGTACCGATTTCCAGCACCCGCTGCGCCCTCACCATGCGCACCAGCAGCGCCAGAAACTGCCCCTGATTCGCGGCGACGTCAAAAGCGGGCAGCCCGGCGCGCTGATTATTCGCCAGCACCTGGCTGAGCAGCGGATCGTGGGGAATTAAAGTATCAATCAGATAACTGTCTACGGCAGACCATTGTTGTTGCATAGGCGATTTCCCGCGTTACGTCCCTGATGAGTCAGACCAGCCGCCTCCCAGCGACCGGTATAAATCCACCTGCGCCAGCAGCAGATTGTTTTTCACCTGCACAACGCTAATCTGCGTAGCGAACAGCGTGCGCTGGGCGTCCAGTACGTCAAGATAGGAGGAGTAGCCGTTACGGTAGCGATTCTGCGCAATGCGCAAGGTTTCCTGCGCCACCTCCTGTTGACTGAGGAGTTCATTTAACTGCTCGCCATAGCGGGCGATGGCATCAAGACTGTCATTCACTTCCTGAAACGCGCCGCGCACCGTCTTCTCATAACCGTACAGCGCCTGGTTGCGCTGCGCCATCGACACATCCACCTGCGCATTGAGCGCCTGGCGGTTGAGCAACGGGGCGAGAATACTGCCGCCAAGGCTCCACAGCCGCAGCGGGTTATCGAGCAGGTCCGGCAGAGTCCGATCCTGCAGGCTACCGGTGGCGGTCAAATTGATCGACGGCAGGAGCTGCGCCTGCGATGAGGCGAGCGTGGCATCGGCGGCAATCAGCTGCCGCTGGGCCTGAACGATATCCGGACGGCGGTTCAGGAGCGTGGAGGGCAGCTGGGACGGCAGTGCGAGCGGCGTCAGTCGGGCGAAATCCTGACGCTGAATGCTGCCAGGGTTGCTGCCGGTCAGGACGCTCAGGGCGTTCTCTTGCTGAGCTATCTGGTGCTGAAGCGGCGGGATCTGCGAGCGCGTTGAACGCAGTTCGGAATCTGCCTGCATCAGCTCCAGGCGCGAAGTATAGCCGGTCTCAAACTGACGTTTAGCCAGGTTGTACGCGTCCTGGCGCGATTTCAGCGTCTGCCGGGTGACCCGCAGCTGTTCATCCAGCGAGAGCAGCGTCAGATACCCCGCGGCCACCGAAGTGGCGACGGTGAGATCGGCGGCGGCGGCGGCGGCTTTTTGCGCCTCCAGACTCGCCTGCGCGGCGCTGGCCGCGCTGCGGTTGGCGCCCCAGATATCCACATCATAGCTGGCGGTTAATCCGCCTTTGTAGACCGTGCTGTGCACGGGCAGGCCGGTTGCGGCGGACTGCGCCCGCGCGCGGGAGCCGGTCAATGAGGCATCCAGCGCTGGAAAGAGGGTGCTGTCGGTGGCGTAGGCCCGGGCCTGATACTCATTGACCCGTTCACGGGCGATCAGGACATCGCTGTTGTAGCGTAGCGCCTGGTCGACATAGCGATTGAGCTGGCTGTCGTGAAAGTTGCGCCACCATACGCCTTCCACCGGGCTGGTCGGCCCGACAGCGGCACGCCAGGCGGCCGGGATCTGTAATGACGGCCCGGCCCGCTGAACGTCCGCCGATTGACAGCCGATCAGGACCAGGGCCAGCGCGAGAGTCAGCGGGCGGATCATGGCTGCGCTCCCTCGCGTGTATCGATGGTGACCTGCACCGACATCCCCGGGCGCAGTCGCGAACTGTTCTTCTGTCCGTCATTCACGGCAATGCGTACCGGAATGCGCTGGGCGATTTTGACGAAGTTGCCGGTGGCGTTATCCGGGGAGATGGCGCTGAACTCAACGCCGGTCGCCGGCGAGATGCTCTGTACGGTACCGCTGAATGTTTCACCGTTCAGCGCATCAACGCTAAAGGTGGTGGGCTGGCCGATGCGAATTTGTGCCAGCTGGGTCTCTTTCATATTGGCGATCACCCAATGCTGCGGCGGCACCAGCGAGGTTAAGTGGGTACCGGCGCTAACGTAGGCGCCGAGGCGCACGGATATTTGTCCGAGCTGACCGGCGGTGGGGGCGACAATGCGCGTGTTGTTCAGATCGATTTCCGCCAGCTCCAGCGCCGCGCCGGCGCTGGCGACGTCGGCGGCCAGCGCATCGCGGTTTACGATGGTTGATTGCAGATCCTGGCGCGACATTTCCAGCGTTGCTTTTGCCTGTTCGATATCGGCGGAACCTTGCGCCGCGCTGGCCCGGGCAGAATCGCGTTCGCGAATGGACAGTGAACCGTCGGCGGTCAAATCCTGCACGCGTTTTAAATCCGCCTGGTTTTTCTGGTTCTGCGCGCGGGCGTTTTGCAGCGCCGCTTCGTTACGCTGAATGACCGCCTCGGCACTTTTGCGCTGCTGCAGGTTATTTTTCAGCGCCGCCTGTTTCATCGCCAGCGTCGCCTGCGCCTGGTGAACGCGCTGTTTATAGATACGGTCATCAATCTGGAACAGCACCTGTCCCGGTTTGACATTATCAAAATCCTGCACGTTGACGGCGGTGACATAGCCACTGACCTGCGGACTGATAAAGGTGGTCTGTCCGCGCACATAGGCGTTATCGGTGAACTGACTGTGCCGGGTAAACGGCGGCAGTTGCCAGGCGTACAAAATCGCCAGTACGCCGATAAGGCCGATGGCGGCGGCGGTAAAAATAGATACCACGCGGATATTATTGCGGGTGTTGGCCTGTTGCCTGGCCGCATCCTGCTGACTCATAACGACTCCAGAGTAAAAATTATCAATGTTATTTGCTGCCCGTCGCGCGTTTCAGCGCGATACGGGCGGTAACACGCAGTCTTATCAACCGCCAGAACACCCAGATCAGCGTCCCGGCGGAAATCGCCGCGGTCAGAAGATAGGTGTCATTGTAGGCAAGAATATTGGCCTGCAGCGTCGCGGCGTTTTGCAGTAGCGTGCTGGCCTGCACGTTCAGCAGGGTGCTGTCGCCAATCTGGCTTTGGTACAGCTGGCTGTACTGCTGCAGGCGCTCGGTAATTAACGGGTTCAGGGTGGTGAGCTGATCGGCCAACTGACTGGAGTGGAACTTCTCACGCCAGGTCTGGAAGGTGCCGAGAATAGCCGAACCCAGCAGGCCGCCGATATTCTGGCTCATGCCAAACAGCACCGAAAAACTGACCAGGTTGCGCGGGTCGGCAATGACGCCGCCGATCCCGGCGAGCATCGCCGGAGCGAGGAAAAAGGCGCTGCCGAAGCCGAGTAAGAACTGGCTGAACATCAGCTGCTCCGGGCGAGTCAGGATGGTGGACTGACTGTCGAGCAGCGAGGCTATCATAATGCAGGCCAGCGCGGTGGCGATCGGCCAGTAGAGCCGCTGCGGATTGAGGGTCAGACAGCTGGCGACAATCCCGCTGAGGATGCCGGCGAAAATCGACCAGGCCAGGGTGCCCATCTGTTCGTTTTGCAGCCCCGCATACTGTAGCCAGCCGATAACCCCGGTATTTTGCTCCGCCAGGACGATGCGAATAAGCAGCATAATCAACCCCAGGCGCAGGATACTGCCGCTGGAAAGCCAATGCGTATTGAGCAGCGGGTTGCTGCGGTTGTGCTCAAAAACAATGGCCGAGACAATTAACACCACCGCGCCCGCCAGCGACCAGCCAATCCACGGGGCTTCAAACCACCAGTCGAGACGGCCAAGCGACAGGACCGCGCAGACCAGCGCCATCCCAGGCGCCAGCAACATGAAGGTAATGAAATCCTTTTTCTCGAACACCTTTTTCCGATCGCTGGGCGGCAGTTTGAGCACGATAACGCAGGCAAGGGAGATCAGCGCCAGCCCCAGTTCGAAGAAGTAGAGTCCGCGCCATTCGTCAAGCTGTAACAGTTCGGTGGAGAACAGGCGGGCAATGGGGATCGCCAGAGAAGAGCCGGTAATACCAATCGTCAACGCTTTCAAACGATGGCGAGCGGGCCACGCCTGCACCTGATAATAGATACCCAAAGAACTGAGCGCTGCCGCCACCATGCCGTGGGCGGCGCGGACCATCATCGCCGAGCTGAGATCGTTGACGAAGAGGTGAAAAAAGGTCACCAGCACATAGAGCACGAGGAAGCCTTCGGTAAAGGCGCGCAGGCCAAACTGCTGGCGGAATTTCACCAGCAGCAGGTTAATCGACACGTTGGTCATCACGTACACTGCGGGCAGCCAGGCGATTTCGGTGGACCACGCGGCAAAGGTCCCCTGCAGGTTTTGCAGGTTGGCGGTCACGACCGCATTACCCAGCGCGCCGGTCAGGCACACCAGCAGCCCGACGATACCATAGGCGATGCGCTTCGGAGGACTGTGAATCGGCGTGGACGGCGAGCCGAGCAGCGCGGGTTTCTCATGCGGCGCCCAGTCATGAGGGCGATAGGGATTACTCTCGCGGCGCGGCATTATTTTTTCTCCAGCTCGCGCAGCAGTTTTTCCAGCACCCGCTGAGTGTGCTCGCGCTCCTCGGCGCTGATGGAACTGAGGATCTCTTCACGCAGGGCGTCGGCCACGGCTTTGACCTGTTGATAGACCTCAAGCCCCTTCTCGGTGGCGACCAGCAGCCGTTTGCGTTTATCGCGCTCGGTGATAACGCGCTCGACCAGCCCCAGCCCGACAAGGCGATTGACCAGTGGAACGATGGTGGCGCTTTCCACGCCCAGTTCCTGGGCCAGCTCAATTTGCGACAGCGGCTCGGCGTTGCGGGCAATGGCCGCCACCGCGACCCAGCTGGCCTGACTCATTCCGAGGTCTTTCAGCCGGCGATTGACCGCCAGCCGCCAGTGGTGGGCCGTGAGATACAACAAATGGGAAAAGGTAAGCTGGCGGTTATCCATAGTCTTCTTCGTATCCGATCCTGACAAAATCATTAGAGCTCTAACGATTCTATTCCTGATGGAAAACCAAATTCAAGGGCAGATGCTAAAAAGTTGTTAACACTACCTGCGCTTATCAGGGGGGGAGACGTCACAACCAGACACGCAGGGAGGGGGAGGAACGGACCGGGAAAGGGCGCGGCTGGTGGCATGCCCGGGCGCGGGCAAAAAAAAGCCCGGGCTATAGCCCGGGCGGTGATTGCGGCATCCTTAACCAGGATAGATACCGCGGTCTTTACGCGCCATCAGAATGCGTTCACAGGCGACGATATAGGCTGCGGTACGCAGAGAGCACTCTTTGTCCGCGGCCTTCTCGCAAACGTGAATGATCGCGTCAGTCATGATGCGGTCCATCTTGGCGTTGATCTCTTCTTCGCTCCAGAAGAAGCTCGCCATGTCCTGGACCCATTCGAAGTAGCTGACGGTCACGCCGCCGGCGTTACAGATAACGTCAGGAACCACGACGACGCCGCGTTCGGCAAGGACATCATCCGCTTCCGGATAGGTCGGGCCGTTCGCTCCTTCCAGCACCAGCTTACAGGTCAGTTTTTCCGCGCGCTCGCGAGTGATCTGACCCTCCAGCGCGGCAGGGATCAGAATGTCCATCTGGGTGGTCCAGAAGGCATCTTTGTCGATTTCACGGGCGCCCGGGAAACCGGCAATCTGTTTCTTCTCAGCCTGCCATGCGGTCAGGGCGGCCATATCAATGCCCCCTTCGTTATACAGGGTGGCGGTGTGGTCCTGAATCACCACGATCCGCGCGCCCACTTCGGCGAACAGGCGTGCGGCTTCGCTACCGACGTTACCGAAACCTTGCAGCGCCACTTTCGCGCCTTCAATTTCAATTCCGGAACGACCGGCGACTTCACGGCCGGTAATAAAGACGCCGCGCCCGGTCGCTTTTTCACGTCCCAGCGAACCGCCGAGGTGAATCGGCTTGCCGGTCACCACGCCGGTAATGGTGGTGCCATGGTTCATGGAGTAGGTATCCATCATCCACGCCATCACTTTACCGTTGGTGCCGACGTCCGGGGCCGGAATATCTTTCTGCGGCCCGATAATCAGACCGATTTCGCTGGTATAGCGGCGGGTCAGACGTTCCAGCTCGCCTTCTGACAGGCTGAACGGGTCGACGCGAACGCCGCCTTTGGCGCCGCCGTAAGGAATATTGACCGCGGCGCACTTAATGGTCATCCAGGCAGAAAGTGCCATCACTTCGTTCAGGTCAACGTCTGGATGGTAGCGAACACCACCTTTACCCGGTCCACGCGATAGATTGTGCTGTACGCGGTAACCTTCAAAGTGGCGGATGGTGCCATCATCCATCTGCACCGGAATGTCGACAATCAGCGCGCGTTTGGGGTGACGCAGAGTTTCCACCCAGTAGGCGAGATCGCCCAGATAAGGCGCGACGCGGTCGATCTGGCGCAGGTAGGTTGTCCATGGAGATGTACTACTTTCAGATGCGTAAGATAACTTTTCCATAAGAGTCCTGTTCTCAATGTTATTTATGTCGTGTGAAACCGTGGAATAGGTACAGCAGTAAACTCTGTGCAATGAATGTTATCACCAATTTTATAAACCGGTATTTGACGGGCATTCAGAATTTTAAATTTTTGTTAGAAATTTGGTTTTTTGATTGCATAACTACGCACCGAAAAACGCGGTCATGTTGTGCATTTGTATGCATATTTTATGCACTTTAGTGAATGGTAAAATAATTTTTTCATATTTATCATTATCTTGATGATCTTCAAAAAGTGAATAAAATGACAGTGCCGGTATTGACTTTGTTACGCGACAGGGCCCAGCATGAGGGCACGCAATACACAAGGTATTAACTGAGAGTTAACAAATACCCATAAATATAAAAAGGCTTTGTTTTATTGTGGTGAATTTACCTTCATCGCAACGGGCTCGTTCGCCCGTAAAACAAGGCGCGGGGAATTGTTAATGTCGACTCACCATGATTGGCCCACTGAATAATGCCAATATTCGTTCCGGAGAATTGTTATGTCAGGCTCTATGACTCGTGAAGATTTTAATTCTTACATGGTTCCCTGTTTTGCCCCTGCGCCCTTTATTCCAGTGAAGGCGGCGGGCTCGAAAGTCTGGGATCAGCAGGGTAAAGAATATATCGATTTAGCGGGCGGTATTGCCGTTAACTCTCTCGGGCACACCCATCCGGCGCTGGTTGCGGCGCTGAAATCTCAGCTTGATAACCTCTGGCATATCGGCAACGGCTATACCAATGAACCGGTGCTGCAGCTGGCGAAAACGCTGGTGGAGTCGACCTTTGCCGATAAGGTGTTCTTCTGTAACTCCGGGGCGGAAGCCAATGAAGCGGCGCTGAAACTGGCGCGAAAATATGCCCACGATAAGTCCGGCGGCGAAAAAAGCGAAATCATCGCCTTCCAGAACGCTTTCCACGGCCGCACGCTGTTTACCGTGACGGTTGGCGGGCAGCCGAAATACTCATGCGATTATGCGCCGCTGCCGCAGGATATTACCCATCTGCCCTATAACGATATCGCGGCGGTCAAAGCGGCAATATCGGACCGCACCTGCGCGGTGATCGTCGAACCGATTATCGGCGAAGGCGGCGTGATGCCTGCCGACCCGGCGTTCCTGCAGGCGCTGCGCGAACTGTGCGACCAGCACGATGCGGCGCTGATTTTTGACGAGGTCCAGACCGGCGCCGGACGTACCGGCACGCTGTATGCCTACCAGCACTACAACGTGGTGCCGGATATTCTCACCAGCGCTAAAGGACTCGGCGGCGGTTTCCCGATCGGGGCGATGCTGGCCAAAGAGGCCTGGGCTCAGGTTTTCCAGCCAGGCACCCACGGCACCACCTTCGGCGGCAATCCGCTGGCGGCGACGGTCGCCAATACCGTTCTGGCACAGCTGGATGACCAGCTGCTGGCCGGCGTCGCCCGGCGGCATGACCTTATCGTCGAGAAGCTGAATGCGCTGAACGCCCGCTACGATCTCTTTAGTGCGGTACGCGGTATGGGGCTGCTGATCGGCGCGGAGCTGGCCAGCCATCTGCGCGGCCAGGCCAAAACCCTGACCAATCTGGCAGCGGAAGAGGGTCTCATTGCGCTGATTGCCGGTCCCGATGTTCTGCGCTTTGCACCGGCGCTCAATATTCCGCTGGCGGACATTGAGGACGCTTTCGTGCGCCTTGAACGCGCCGTCGCCCGCCTGACGCGCTAATCGGGAGACGGTTTATGATGCTATTTCGTCCCGTTCGGCAAGATGACCTCGACGATATTATCCGCCTCGCGTCGCGGGCGGGGGTCGGCATGACCTCGTTACCCAACGACCCCGCGCGGCTGGCCGCGCGGATCCAGCGCAGCGTCGAGACCTTTGCCGGTAAGCTGCCGCGCGGCCAGCAGGGCTTCCTCTTTGTGCTGGAAGATACCCGCCTGGCGCGGGTCGTGGGGGTCAGCGCCATTGAAGTCGCCGTGGGCCTCGATGAGCCGTTTTATAATTTCCGCCTGCAGCGTACCGTCCGCGCCTCGAAAGAGCTGGGGGTATATAAAAATCAGGAGTTGCTGAACCTCAGCTACGACCATACCGGACACAGCGAGCTGTGCACGCTGTTCCTTGACCCGGAATATCAGAAAAACCGTAATGGTCTGTTTTTGTCGAAGGCGCGCTTCCTGTTTATCGCCGCCTTCAGAGAGCTGTTTTCACCGCATCTGTTTGCTGAATTGCGCGGGCGTAGCGATGAGCAGGGCAATTCCCCCTTCTGGGACGCGCTGGGCCATCACTTTTTCGACATTCCGTTTGCCGATGCCGACCGGCTGACCGGTACGGGAATGAAAACCTTTATTGCCGAACTGATGCCGGCGTACCCGATTTACGTGTCGCTGCTGCCGGATGACGCCCGCGAAGCGATAGGCCAGGTGCATGCCAATACCTCGCCGGCGCGGGCGATTCTCGAGAAAGAGGGATTCAGCTGGCGCGGTTCGGTCGACATTTTTGATGCCGGCCCGGTACTGGAAGCCGAAACTGACGCCATCAGGGCCATCAGCGAGAGCCAGTATATTCCGGCCATGCAGCTGATGACGGAGCGCTCGACGCCGCTTATCGTCGCCAACAACCAGTTCGAACAGTTCCGCGCGGTATTGATATCGCCGGACGATCAACCGCAACTTAATCAGGCCGCGCTGGACGCACTGGCGGTGAATGAAACCGACCGGGTTCATGCGGTGACTTTACATCCGGAGGCAAGAACATCATGGCGATAAATGCACAGTTAATCGCAGGGCAATGGCAGCAGGGGAGCGGCGCAACGCTGACCAAACTGGCTCCGGAAGATCAATCCGTCCTGTGGCAGGCGGCCAGCGCCGGTGCGGCGGAGGTGCAGGCGGCCTGCGCGGCGGCGCGCGGGGCATTCTATGCCTGGTCCCACCGACCGCTGGCGGAGCGCATCGCCTGCGTTCAGCGATTTGCGGCCCTGCTGGAAGCGCAAAAAGAGGCGCTGGCGACGCTTATCTCCCGGGAAACCAGCAAGCCGCTGTGGGAAACCCGGACCGAAGTGCAGGCGATGATTGGCAAAGCGGGCATCTCGATTGAAGCCTACAGCGAGCGTACCGGCCAGCGCGAAACGGCGATGCCGGACGGTAAAGCGCTGCTGCGCCACAAGCCGCACGGCGTGATGGCCGTTTTCGGCCCCTACAATTTCCCCGGTCACCTGCCGAACGGACACATTATTCCGGCGCTGATTGCCGGGAATACCGTGGTGTTTAAGCCGAGCGAATTGACCCCCGCCACCGCCGAACTGACGGTGCAGCTGTGGCTGCAGGCCGGGATCCCGGACGGCGTTATCAACCTGATTCAAGGGGGGAAAGAGACCGGCCAGGCGTTGCTGGAAAACCGGGATATCGACGGCGTGCTGTTTACCGGCAGCGCTTCTACCGGGTTCCATTTCCATCGCTACCTCAGCGGCCAGCCGGAGAAAATGCTGGCGCTGGAGATGGGCGGCAACAACGCGCTGATCGTCGCCGACGTGACCGACAGCGACGCGGCGCTGAACGTGATTATTCAATCCGCCTTTATCTCTGCCGGACAGCGCTGCACCTGCGCGCGTCGGCTGCTGGTCAAACGCGGCGCCGAAGGCGATGCGCTGCTGCAGCGGCTGGTTGAGGCCAGCGCGAGGATTCGCAGCGGAAAATGGGACGCCGAACCACAGCCGTTTATGGGCGGAGTGATCTCGCTTCAGGCGGCGCAGGGGATGCTGGCGGCGCAGGACAAACTGGAAGAACTGGGCGGCAATATCCTGCTGCGCCTGCGTCAGCCGGACCCGCGCTCCACGGTCTTAACGCCGGGCATTATCGACGTCACCGGCCTGGATGTTCCCGATGAAGAGTACTTCGGCCCGCTGTTGACCGTGATCCGCTATGACACCTTTGATGAGGCGATCCGCATTGCTAACCACACCCGTTATGGGCTGGCAGCAGGGCTCATTTCCGCCGATCCGGCGCTGTTTGCGCAGCTTGCCGACGAGGCACGCGCCGGGATCGTTAACTGGAACAAGCCGCTGACCGGCGCCTCCAGTAAAGCGCCTTTTGGCGGCGTGGGGGCTTCCGGCAACCATCGCGCTTCGGCGTGGTATGCCGCCGATTACTGCGCGTGGCCAATGGCCTCCCTGGTCAGCGAAACGCTGACGCTACCGGCGACCCTCTCGCCTGGCCTGTCATTCTGATAACGGATTCTGTGAGGACACCATGTCTGGTTTTGAAGCTAATTTTGACGGCCTGGTTGGGCCGACGCACCATTACGCCGGTCTCTCGGTCGGCAACGAAGCCTCGCAAAACAACCGCGACGGCTTATCCAACCCGAAGAAAGCGGCGCTGCAGGGGCTGTTTAAAATGAAAACCCTGGCCGATAAAGGCTTCGTTCAGGGTATTTTACCGCCGCAGCCGCGGCCGAATATTTCCGCTCTGCGCGGACTGGGTTTTCAGGGGAGCGATGCGCAGGTGATTCAGCAGGCCGCAGTCGAAGCGCCGCACCTGCTGTCCGCATTTAGCTCTGCGTCGTCGATGTGGACCGCTAACGCCGCCACGGTATCGCCTTCCGCCGACAGCGCCGACGGGAAGCTGCATTTCACGGTCGCCAACCTGAACAACAAGCTGCATCGTTCTCAGGAGGCGCCGACCACAGCGTCGATTCTGCGCGCCACCTTTGCCGATGAGACCCGTTTTAGCCACCACGACGCGCTGGCGCAGCATGGCGATTTAGGCGACGAAGGGGCGGCGAACCATAACCGCTTTTGCACCGACTATGGCCGCCAGGGGGTACAGTTTTTTGTCTACGGTAAGCGCGCCAGCGGCGGCGTGGCGCCGTCGAGATATCCGGCCCGCCAGACCCTCGAAGCCAGCCAGGCGATTGCGCGGCTGCATCGGCTGAATCCGGAATATACCGTATTCGCCCAGCAGGATCCGGCGGCCATCGACCACGGCGTGTTCCATAACGATGTGATTTCGGTCAGCAACCGCCACGTGCTGTTCCATCATCAGCATGCTTTTTTAAATCAGCAGGCGGTGCTGGACACGCTGCGGGAGAAAACCGCACGGCTGGACATCCCGTTTACCAGCGTCGAAGTGCCCCAGGCGCAGGTCAGTCTCGACGATACCGTGGCCTCCTATCTGTTCAACAGTCAGCTGCTCAGTAAAGCGGATGGCTCGATGCTGATCGTGGTGCCGGAAGAGTGTCGCCAGCGCAGTAATGTCTGGCAGTACCTGAATGAACTGGTCAGCAGCGGCGCTTCGCCGATCAACGAAGTGGCGGTCTTTGATCTGCGAGAAAGCATGCGTAACGGCGGCGGCCCGGCGTGCCTGCGCCTGCGCGTCGTGCTGAATCATGACGAACTGGCGGCGGTGAATCCACGTAGCCTGATGAATGACGAACGCTATCAGCAGTTGACCGGCTGGGTTGAAAAACATTACCGCGACCGTCTGCATGCCAGCGATCTCGGCGACCCGCAGCTGTTGAGCGAGGTTTACCAGGCCCTTGATGAACTGACGCAGATTTTAGGTCTGGGTTCGGTCTATGACTTCCAGCGCTAAGGGGCCGGGAATGGAAAATACAGTCAATGATTTACTCCACTGCAAGCTGAGCAGTTGGCCTTTTCCGGCGGCGATGGAGGCCAGTTGGTTAGCCGATGGCGTGCTGCAACTGCTGCCGCAGACGCCCTGGACGCAGGCTACGGTAGTGTCGGCGGGGATTCATGGCAACGAAACCGCGCCGATTGAGATCCTGCTGCAGATCATGCAGGCGCTGAGCGAGGGTAAACAGCCGCTCAGCCATGCGCTGCTGCTGGTGTTCGGCAATCTGCCGGCCATTCGCGCCGGTCGCCGCTATTTACATAACGACCTGAACCGCCTGTTCGGTGGGCGGCATCTCGCGGTGGCGCCGGGGAATGAGTCCCGGCGTGCGGCGGAGCTGGAGGGGGCGGTCGCGGCCTTCTTTGCGACCGCGGATCGCCAGGGCCAGGTGCGCCGTCTGCATCTGGATTTGCATACCGCGATACGCGGTTCGCGCTACCGCCAGTTTGCGCTGCTCCCGGCCCGCGAGGGCGAGTATGACGCCGGGTTTTACGCGCTGCTGCAGGCCAGCGATATGGATGCCATAGTGCGTCATACCGAACCGGGCGGCACCTTTACGCACTACACCAGCGAAAAATTCGGCGCGCAAAGTGCCACCCTGGAGCTGGGCAAGGTGCTGGCTTTTGGCGAAAACGACCTCCGTCTGTTTGCCGGGACCGACGCCACGGTGCGCGCGCTGATTGCCGACGCTGCGCTACCTGCGCGGACCAAAGCGCCGGCGGACTATTTTCTGGTGCAGGAGAGCATCATCAAGAGCGACAGCGATTTTACGCTCAACCTTGACCCGAAAATTGACAACTTCACCGCGCTGCCTGCCGGGTATGAAATTGCCCGCCAGCCGGATAAAACGTGGGTTGTTCCGGCTCACGCGCCGTACATCTTATTTCCGAATGCGGGAGTGGCAACCGGGCAACGCGCCGGTTTGTTGCTGAAGTCAGCCGCGCCATGCCTTTCTTTGCCTGCTTGAAGGAATCGACATGACTCAACATCAACGCGAGGGGCAGGTGAATCCTGCCATCGACGGGGAGTGCCCGTCGCAACTCAAACGCGGCCTTGGCGCCCGGCACATTCAGATGATTGCGCTGGGCGGCGCTATCGGCACCGGCCTGTTCATGGGCGCGGGAAGAAATATTGCGGTGGCGGGGACGTCAATCCTCGTGATTTATCTACTGGTGGGTTTTTTTACCTATATGGTAATGCGGGCTATGGGCGAGGTGCTGCTCACCCGGCTTGATTACCGTTCTTTCGCCGATTTCGTCGGCGATTATCTCGGTCCGCAGGCCAGCTTCTATTTAGGCTGGACCTACTGGCTGAGCTGGGTGGTGACCTGCATCGCCGATGTGGTGGTGTGCGGCAGCTATATGCAGTACTGGTTTCCGGAGATGTCAGCCTGGATGCCGGCGCTCAGCACCCTCGGCATTCTGTTCCTGTTCAATTTGCTGTCGGTCAAAATGTTCGGCGAGGCCGAATTCTGGTTTGCGCTGATCAAGGTCATTACGATTATTGCGCTGATCGTCACCGGCGCGTGGATGGTGGCGACCGGCTGGACCTCGCCTGATGGCGTGAAAGCTTCGCTGAACCACATCACCGACCCGACAGTGTTTATGCCGCATGGCGTCACCGGCTTCTTTGCCGGTTTCCAGATAGCTATCTTCTCCTTTACCGGAATTGAGCTGCTCGGAACGATGACCGCCGAAACCCGTGACCCGCAGAAGATTTTACCGAAGGCGATTAACGCGCTGCCGCTGCGGATTATCATTTTTTATCTGCTCTCGATGGTGGTGATTATTGCCGTGGCTTCCTGGCCTGGCGTCTCGCCGGATGCCAGCCCCTTCGTGACGCTGTTTGCTAATGCCGGGCTGCCTGCGGCGGCGGCGGTGATTAACTTTGTCGCGCTGACCTCGGCGATGTCATCGGCCAACAGTGGCGTCTACTCCAGTACCCGCATGCTGTACGGCCTGTCGGTAGAGAAACATGCCCACGGCCAGTTCCGCATTTTGTCGCGCACCACGCGTATTCCGGTGCGTAGCCTGCTGTTCTCCTGCTTCTGCATGCTCAGCGGTACGCTGCTGCTGTTCCTCGTGCCGAACGTGATGACGCTGTTCACCATTGTCTCGACGCTGGCGGCGATTATGGTGGTATTCAGCTGGGGGATGATTCTGGTGGCTTATCTGGTGTACCGCCACAAGCGTCCGGATCTGCATCAGCAATCGATGTTTAAGATGCCGGCGGGGGTTGTCATGAGCTGGATCAGCCTGCTGTTTTTCGCCTTCTCGATTTTTATCATGATCTTCGATCCGGATACGCTGAAAGCGCTGATGGCGACGCCGCTGTGGTTTGTGGCGCTGTGGCTGTTCTGGAAGATAAAACAGAAGCGGGAAGGGCAAACGCAGCTGGAGAAGCTGAACGCCTGACCTGACGCCGACAGCAGCGAGTCTGCTGTCGGCGTGGTCTTAGCCAATCATGACCTGCCCGCAGGCATCGGATTCCGTCTGCTGCCACAGAAGAGGGCGGCTGTCGACAAGCCCGCCGTTCCTGCCAGATACCCCCGCGACCGTCCTCCGCGCCTGTTATCGATCTTCACGTGGCCAACATGATTATTAGCGAGCCTCTGCGCGTTAATGGCATCATTGCGGCCATGATTCGGGCGCAGGCCAGCGTTTTTCGCTATTGTGGGTTCTTTTTTAGTGACGTATTGCCGTTTATTCGCCGCCACCGTGGGCGGCGGTTTATGATATGGCCGACGTCCTTGACGGATGAGATGGCACGAAAGGAGCGAGTATGAGTGAGCAGTTTCCATCCCTGCCGGATGCCACGCTGGCGGCGGCCAACTGCCTGGGCCAGTGGCTGGCGCTGGATGATTTTACCGCACAGGCGCCGACGCCGGCGGTGGATATTGTGGTGCTGGCGGGCAACGCGGTGATCCCGACCATTGACGCCGCCTGTCGGCTGGCGGCTGACGCCGGGGTGCCGCTGCTGATTAGCGGCGGGGTTGGCCACTCCACGGCCTTTCTTTACGACGCGATACGCAACGAGCCGCGCTATCGGTCGCTGCCGGTCGACGGGCGCCCGGAGGCGCATATCCTCGCCGATATCGCCCACCGTTTCTGGCATATCCCCCGAGACAGGATCGTGGTTGAGGATCGTTCCACCAACTGCGGCGAGAACGCGCGCTTTACCCGCGAGATGCTGGCGGCGACGGGAATCGCTCCCCGCGCTGGCGTGGTGCTCCAGGATCCGACGATGCAGCGGCGGACCATGGCGACCTTTGCCCGCGTCTGGCAGGACGAGACGGTCGCGCCGCAGTGGTACAGTACGCCGGGCTGTGCGCCGCTGCTGGGCAATACGGCGAACGGGCTGGCTTTTCGCGGTGACGCTGCCGGGCTGTGGCCGGTCGGTCGCTATCTGTCGCTGATTCTGGGAGAGCTGCCGCGGTTGCTGGATGCCCCCCAGGGATACGGCCCGCGCGGAAAAGATTTTATCGTCCATGTGGATATCCCCGCCCGGATCCTCGAAGCCGGACAACGGTTGAGCGAGGACAACCTGCTGGGTGAAGCGCTGCACGCCCGCGCTCCCGGATGAGTGTTGCCCGTTTGCGGCGCGTTTTTCGCAAACGGGCAGTTTTTGTTGCCAATATGTAACTTTATCGCCGTGATGTCGGCGCGTTTTCATGAGCTGTTTCACAAAATCATGCTGACCGTCTGCTTCTGGCGCTGCGCGTGGGTAGATTTTTAACAAATAAGTTACTTGTTAAAAACACTAAATCTACAGGAGCAGGCCATGACAGCACCCGTTCAGCACCCGATGTATATTGATGGTCAGTTTGTGGTTGGGCGCGGCGACGCCTGGATCGATGTACTCAACCCGGCAACGGAAGCGCTGCTTTCCCGTATCCCCGATGGTACGGCTGACGATGCCCGGCGGGCTATTGAGGCGGCAGAGCGTGCGCAGCCGGCCTGGGAGGCGCTGCCGGCGATTGAGCGCGCGGGCTGGCTGCGGAAAATTGCCGCCGGCATTCGCCAGCGCGCGCAGGAGATTGCCGCGCTGATCGTGGCGGAAGGGGGCAAAATCCAGCAGCTGGCGGCGGTGGAGGTTTCATTTACCGCCGATTATCTTGACTATATGGCCGAGTGGGCGCGTCGCTATGAAGGCGAAATCGTCCAGAGCGATCGGCCAGGGGAAAATATCCTCGTCTTCAAACGCGCGCTGGGCGTCACCACCGGAATTCTGCCGTGGAACTTCCCGTTCTTCCTCATCGCCCGCAAGCTGGCGCCAGCGCTAATTACCGGCAACACCATCGTCATTAAACCCAGCGAGTTTACCCCCAACAACGCCGTCGCATTTGCGCAGATTGTCGATGACATCGGCCTGCCGAAAGGGGTGTTTAATCTGGTGCTGGGCCGCGGCGAAACCGTTGGTCACGAGCTGGCGGCAAATGCCAAAGTGGCGATGGTCAGTATGACCGGCAGCGTCGGCGCGGGCGAGAAGATTATGGCCGCCGCGGCGAAGAACATCACCAAAGTGTGCCTTGAACTGGGCGGTAAGGCGCCGGCTATCGTGATGGATGATGCCGACCTTGAGCTGGCGGTAAAAGCGGTGGTGGATTCCCGGGTCATTAACAGCGGGCAGGTATGTAACTGCGTGGAGCGGGTCTACGTGCAAAAAGGCATTTACGATCGATTTGTGAATCGCCTGGGCGAAGCCTTAAAGGCGGTACAGTTTGGCGACCCGGCTACCCGCGACGATATCGCCATGGGGCCGTTGATCAACGCCGCCGCGCGGGAACGCGTCGAACAGAAAGTGGCCAGGGCGTTAGCGCAGGGGGCGCGTCTGGCGCTGGGCGGCAGCGCGGCAGCGGGCAAGGGCTATTTTTATCCGCCGACTCTGCTGCTGGACGTGCGTCAGGAGATGGACATCATTCATGAAGAGACCTTTGGCCCGGTGCTGCCGGTGGTGGCGTTTGACACCCTGGATGAGGCGCTGGCGATGGCCAATGACAGCGACTATGGCCTGACCTCCTCGATCTATACCCGGGATCTGAACGTGGCGATGAAGGCGATAAAGGGGCTGAAGTTCGGTGAAACCTACATTAACCGTGAGAACTTTGAAGCGATGCAGGGCTTTCATGCCGGATGGCGAAAATCGGGTATCGGCGGTGCCGACGGTCGTCATGGGTTGAATGAGTATCTGCAAACCCAGGTCGTCTATTTGCAGTCTTAAGCGCCGGTTTCGGCTGACCAACAAGCGGATAGCCAGGCTATCCGCTTTTTTGCGTCGCCGCGATGGCTAGTGGGCAAATTTATCCAGCACGCGGATTAGCTGGGTGACAAAACCGTACTCGTTATCGTACCAGGCAACGGTTTTGACCAGCTGAACGTCGCCGGCTTCGGCGACTTCAAGCTGGGTGGCATCGTAAATCGAGCCGAAATGGCTGCCGATAATGTCAGAAGAGACGATCTCTTCTTCGGTGTAGCCGAAGGATTCGTTGTTCTCCGCCGCTTTCTTCATCGCCTGATTGACCTCATCGGCGGTGACTTTTTTCTCCAGGATGGAGACCAGTTCGGTGACTGAGCCGGTTTTGGTCGGCACGCGCTGGGCGTGACCCTTCAGCTTGCCGCTGAGCGCAGGAATAACCAGCCCGATGGCTTTCGCCGCCCCGGTGGTGTGCGGGATGATGTTTTCCGCCGCCGCGCGCGAGGCGCGTAAATCTTTCCCCCGCGGGCCGTCAACCAGCGACTGAGTGCCGGTGTAGGCATGAATGGTGGTCATGGTGCCGAGCTTAATGCCGAAAGCGTCGTTGAGGACTTTGGCCATCGGCGCCAGGCAGTTGGTGGTACAGGAGGCGACGGAAATGATGGTGTCATCGGCGGTCAGGGTATCGTCGTTGACGTTATAGACGATGGTTTTCATGTCACCGGCAGGGGCGGAGATCAGGACTTTTTTCGCCCCGGCATCAAGATGCGCCTGCGCCTTCTCGGTGGATGTGTAGAAGCCGGTACACTCGACAATCAGTTCCGCTCCCACCGCTGTCCACGGAATATGCCGGGCCTCTTTCTCGGCATAGACGGTAATTTTTTTGCCATTCACGATGAGCGCATCTTCCGTAAAATCAACGCTCCACGGGAACGGCCCGTAGTTTGAATCATGTTTTAACAAATAGGCCAGCACTTTCGGCGAGGTAAGATCGTTGATCGCCACCACTTCAAGCGGGCTGTTCACTTCCAGTAAACGGCGTAATACCAGACGTCCGATACGACCAAAGCCATTAATCCCTAGTTTGCTCATCTAAAGCCTCCGATAGGATAGTGAGTGAGGTTGAGGGTATAAGACACTCCAGGCATACTCTACTCATGGCGAATCGGCAACCCGGAAAGTCTCGCCATCCGCTAAACGGTTGAAAAACACTACAGAAAAATTAATGTATTCTCTGCCGCGGGCTAGTCGCGTTTCCCGTATCTTGCTAAGCGCGGTGTTCCCTCGTATTTTGAACCTTTTCACCGCCCGTCGGGCATGAGTGACTTTGCGACGAGGAATCATGGAACGTTTATTTGTTTACGGCACGCTGCGTCCGGGCCATGAAAATGCCCCCATTCTGGAAAATATCGGCGGCGAGTGGCTGCCGGGTTGGGTGCACGGCACGTTTTATGCGCGCGGCTGGGGGGCCGCTGCCGATTTCCCGGGTATCGTCCTCGATAAACAGGGGCCCCGGGTCGACGGTTATCTCTTTATATCGGATAAACTTGCCGCGCACTGGCCGATGCTGGATGAGTTCGAAGAGGGCTACGACCGGGTGGCGGTGGAGGTGACGATGGCAGAGGAGCAGCGCGTGACCGCGTGGATCTATCAGCTTCAGCCGCCAGCCCGCCGATAACGCATCCCGGCGGGCTGCTCCAGGCCATGTGCTCCGCCAGCGGCGGGCAGGGCGTGGACGTGGCAAACTTATTTGTCGCGCCAGCCCATCGCCGGCGCAACATGTTGCAGGATGGACTCGATGACGTGCACGTTGTAATCGACGCCGAGCTGGTTTGGCACGGTCAGTAGCAGCGTATCCGCCTCGGCAATCGCCTCATCCTGCTGCAGCTGCGCAATCAGCTTGTCCGGTTCGGCGGCATAGCTGCGACCGAAAATTGCGCGGGTCTTCTCGTCGAGGAAACCGACTTTATCGCTGTCGTCATGGCTGGAGCCAAAATAGCGCCGGTCCCGATCGTCCATCAGGGCAAAAATGCTGCGGCTAACGGAGACGCGCGGCGTCCACGTATGCCCGGCTTGCGCCCATGCGTCGCGATAGGCCCGGATCTGTTTCGCCTGCTGAATATGGAACGGTTCGCCGGTTTCATCGTCTTTTAAGGTCGAGCTTTGCAGGTTCATTCCCAGTCTGGCGGCCCACTCCGCCGTTGCATTCGAACCGGCGCCCCACCAGATGCGCTCGCGCAGGCCTGCGGAATAGGGTTCCGGGCGCAGCAGACCCGGCGGGTTCGGGAACATCGGCTGCGGATTGGGTTTCGCAAAGCCTTCGCCGCGCAGGACGTCCAGCAACACCTCAGAATGCCGGCGCGCCATATCGGATTCATTTTCCCCTTCGCCAGGGACGTAACCGAAATAGCGCCAGCCGTCGATCACCTGCTCCGGGGAGCCCCGGCTGATACCCAGCTGCAGGCGTCCGCCGGAGATCAAGTCCGCGGCGCCGGCATCTTCGGCCATGTACAGCGGGTTTTCATAGCGCATATCGATAACGCCGGTACCTATCTCAATACGCCGGGTTCTGGCGCCGATCGCCGCCAGCAGAGGAAACGGCGAACTGAGCTGACGGGCAAAGTGATGCACTCTGAACCAGGCGCCGTCAGCGCCCAGCTCTTCAGCGGCCACCGCCAGATCGATGGATTGCAGCAATGCGTCAGCGGCAGAGCGGGTAGCGGACTGCGGCGATGGCGTCCAGTGTCCGAATGACAAAAATCCAATCTTTTTCATGACGTCTTTATCCTGGTTTGCAGGGAATGTTCAGTAGACGGGTGCCGGCCTCGGTGAAGCCGGCCGGTTCTCGTTTGGCATAATCACTACTTTACGTATTCCCTGAGGAGAATAAATAACGTTTGTTTAACATAATGCATCAAATAAATTGATTGAAACGGGGCGCCGGTAGCGCCGTCCGGGAGAGAGTGGCTGGGGCGATGCGCCGCTGAACCCCGATAATATGTGGCGCATTTTAGGCCAATTCGTCGCTCAGTTCCCTGTTAAGCTTATTGTCCCGTCAACGTTGTCAGAGTGTGATGATGTCAGAAAAAACGCCGCCGGCGACATCCGGCGATTGGGTCGACTTTCGCCGGGATGCCGCTACGGGTATTGAAAGTGTCAACGCGCACTTTAAAGGCCATGCTTACGACAGCCACGACCACGAGGAGCTGCTGCTGGGAGTCACTTTACAGGGTTCACAGCGCTTCAGCTGTCACCGCGCGGTGCATACCAGTACGCCGGGGAAAGCGATCCTTATCGAACCGGGAGCCGTGCATGATGGCCATGCCCCGCAGCCCAGCGGATTCACCTATGCCATGCTCTACATCCCGCAGCGCTGGATGTCCGACAGTCTGCGTCAGCGCGGCATGGGCGATATTTCTCTGGTGGAAGCCGCCTTTCGCCATACGCTGACCGACGATCGCGACTTGATCATGGCCATCTCGCAGGCGTTTGCGGCCATTCATCATGGGGAAGGTCGGTTGGCGTGTGATGAGAGCCTCGATCGTCTGGTGGCGCATCTGACTCCTCACGTTGCCGTGAAGCCGGCGACGGCGATGACCGATTCACTGGTCAGGATGAACCGGGTCCGCGAGTATCTGCACGACCATCTCGCCTGGAATACCGGCCTCGATGAGCTGGCTGAGATCAGCGGTATCGACCGGTTCCGCCTGAGCCGGCAATTCAAGGCGGCCTTCGGGCAGACGCCCCATGCCTATCTGGTCAGGCTGCGCCTGCGCACCGCGCGACGGCTGCTGGCCGGAGGCCTCGCGGTGTCGCAGGTTGCGGCAGAGACCGGTTTTGCCGATCAGAGCCATCTGGGTCGCTGGTTCCGGCGCGCTTACCGGATCTCGCCGGTGGCCTTTCAGAGCCGCTGCTCAAACGTTCTATACTGATGCCCCGGGCTTACGTGAAGATAATATTTTCGCGGTACAGACAGGAGTATTTTGATGACCTTTGACACGAAGATTGCCTATATCGTGCGCGATGATTTAGCGACATGGCAGCGACTGAATGTGGTGGCGTTTCTGGCGACGGGGATTGCCTCTGCGGCTCCCGAGATCCTCGGCCAACCCTATATCGATTCACTGGGCCGGCAGTATGGCAATATGTCTGGCCAGCCCATGCTGATATTTGAGGGCGGGCTGGAAAAATTACAGGTTGTGCATCGCAAAGCGCTTGAGCGGGAAGTGACCATTATTCCCTACATTCACGCCATGTTTGCCACCGGGTACGATGAGGCCAATCGTGAGGTGTTTATCAGCGCCGATGCGGAGAATCTGGATCTGGTCGGGCTCGGGATCCGTGGCCCGAAAAAAATGGTGGATAAGGTGATCAAGGGACTTTCCCTCCACGGTTAGTTTGCCTGCCGTTGCCACGAGGGCGGATTGCCCCAGGTCGCTGCCGCCTCGGGCGGCAGAAACCCTGTCCGCCCCCATCTACCATCCTGCTTCGACGGGAATCGCGTATTGACCTGCCTTCAGTCGCTGTTGTCCTTGCGGCGATCTGTGCTTTAATTCAGAGATGGCGCAATTGGCCAACGGCCTGATTGCCGACATGTTTTCATCGACGGTTCCGGGAGTTGCGCTGCATTCCTCTCTTCCCGCACCCGATACTCTCTTTTATTCTCTGAGTGAAATATGACCCTGAATCAGTTTTATCCAATCGGTACCCCGGGGCAACCCTGGACAGCAGTCGAAATACAACGCTGGCGGCAGAATCAGACGCGATCCCGGAGCTATCAGCGCGATGTGTCCGCAGTACTTGATGGCCTGAAGCAGCGCTTCGATGTCATTCAGTATGGCGAATTGCGTTACGCCGATGATGTTTATCCGTTGAGGGCGGCAAAATCAAAAAACTGGGACGATACTCTGCCGGTGGCTCTCGTTACCGGCGGCGTCCACGGTTATGAAACCAGCGGCGTGATGGGCGCCCTGACGTTTTTGACTGAATATCAGGATGAGTATGCGGGAAAAATCAATCTACTGGTGGCGCCCTGCGTCAGCCCCTGGGCCTATGAGCGTATTTCCCGTTGGAACTACGATGCCGTCGACCCTAACCGGCAATTTTTCCCCGAGGGCGCAGCGGAGGAGTCCCAGGCCTTGATGAGGCTCATTTCGCCGCTGCAAGGCCGCTTCGCCGTGCACGTTGATTTGCATGAAACGACCGATACGGACGAAAGTGAGTTCAGCCCCGCGCGGGCTGCCAGGGACGGCGTGGCCTATAAACCGGAGAATATTCCTGACGGTTTCTATCTGGTCAGCGACGAGCGCAATTCAAGACTGGATTTCCAGAGCGCGTTGATTTCTGCGGTTGCGCAGGTGACGCACATTGCTCCGTCGGTGCCTGGGGAGACCGTGCTCGGTTATCCGGTCATCGGTCATGGCATTGTTGAGTATGACAATAATGCCTGGCACCTGTGCTCGACCATAACCGGCGCGCCGTTTACCACCACAACCGAAGTCTATCCCGATAGCGCGAAAACTTCCCCGCAGGAGTGTACCCGGGCGCAGGTTGTCACCGTTCGGCGGGCCATTGAATTTGCATTATCACGCTGAGTGATCGGAGCGGGCAGATATCGCCCGCTCTGCCCGCCAGGTTTTGCCGATCCTTTCCCCTGGGCTAACGACGATGCGTTTTATGCTGCATGCGCAGGTCATGTCCTGGCCGCATTCTCATCACGCCGATGCACATTCAGGCGCCATCGGCCTCGAGAGAAGAGCAGACCCAACAGCGGACTACAGGCACTGATTTGGCGCGTTTGCTGAAAAGGGATCGATATGCACCATGACATTGAGAATGCCGTTTGTTTGCAACACTCTTTCCCGCGCCGCGACGGCGATGTCATGGCTATCGCGGACGGAGAGATGTTCCGGCACCTCCAGATGCACATCGACAAGGATAAGATCTCCCGCTTTACGCGTTTTCAGATCATGAAGCCCGGCGACCCCCGGTGTTGACAGAAGCAGCGCTTTGATTTCATGTTCTTTATCGCTATCCGCCGCGCGGTCCATCAGATCGTGCATCGCGTCAGCCGCGAATGCGTAGCCCATGCGCAGGATCAGCAGCCCGACCACCAAAGCCGCCGCCGGATCAAACCACGGGTAGCCGGCCAGCGTCCCGGTAATACCGATAGCGACAACCACCGATGAAGCGGCATCAGAACGGGCATGCCATGCATTGGCCATCAGCAGAGAGGACTGGAGGCGGATCGCCACCCTGCGCATATAGCGGAACAGCGTTTCCTTGATCGCGAGAGCGGTAAGCGCGACCCACAGCGCGGTAACATGTACCTCGGAGAGTGACTCAGGGTGCAGCAATTTCCCGGCAGCCGACCACAGCATACCGACGCCCACGGCAACCAGCATCATTCCGAGAATCAATGACGCGCCGTTCTCGTATCGCCAGTGGCCGTAATGGTGATCGTTGTCCGAGGGTTTACGGCTTTTTTTATTTGCCAGCAGCACCACCGCATCTGCCACTAAATCAGAAAGAGAATGAATACCATCAGCAATTAAACCCTGAGAGCCAGAAAATATACCGCTAAGAATTTGCATGAACGACAAGATAATATTAACCGCGGCGCTGATTAATGTGCTTTTTTGTGCGATGGCTGAACGTTCATGATACCCATTATCATTTCGCATAAAACAGTCCGTTTAAATAATTAACATCAGGCACTGGATTATACTGGCGTAATCTTAATGTAAGGTTAATGATAAAAGAATAAGTTACGGGTGAGCTGATTTATATATATCCGTCATGCCAGGATGACTCATTTCCTGATCACAAGGAAAACCACTATGCATCTGGAACGACACAGTATCGGCAAAGTAGGGTGGCTGAGAGCGGCAGTGCTGGGCGCGAATGATGGCATCGTGTCGACCGCCAGTCTGGTTCTCGGGGTCGCCGCGGCGGGCACTTCGCCGTCGGGTATTTTACTGGCCGGGGTGGCCGGACTGGTTGCGGGCGCCATGTCGATGGCAACCGGCGAGTATGTTTCCGTTTCATCGCAGGCGGATAGCGAACACGCGGCGCTCAGTCAGGAAAAAAGAGAGCTGGCGGCAAATTACGAGGAAGAGGTGCAGGAACTGGCTTCGCTGTACAGGCAGCGCGGACTGGAGCCGCCCCTGGCGCAGCGGGTCGCGGAACAGCTTATGGCGAAGGATGCGCTGGACGCTCATGCCCGGGAAGAACTGGGGCTGACGGAGACCAATTCGGCGCAGCCGCTGCAGGCCGCGATATTTTCAGCGTTTAGCTTTTCCGCCGGCGCGCTGCTGCCTGTCATCATCGCCTGGCTAGCGCCGGCAACGCGGGTTTTTCCGTTCGTGATTCTCGCCACGCTTTTTTCGCTGGTCATTCTTGGCTATATCTCCTCGGTTGCGGGGAATGCGTCACCGCTGAAGGCAATAATAAGAATCACGTTCTGGAGCGCAATGGCTATGGCTTTATCCATGGGGGCCGGTTCTCTCGCCGGTCAGGCGATGGCCTGAATGACCGTTAAGCGATAAGGAAACATAAAATTGAAAAAATATTCAGGGAGTCAGATAGCGCTGCACTGGCTGGTGTTGCTGCTCATCGTCATCACTTACGCGGCGATGGAGTTTAAGGGGATCTTCCCTAAAAATTCCCCGGGTCGTTACTGGATGGCGACCGCGCATTACAGTTGTGGGGTCAGCGTATTTATTCTGATGTTAGTCAGAATGGTCGTCAGGCTTTTTTCTCCGCAACCACCGGTGGTCCCGGCGCTCCCCCAGTGGCAGAAACTCAGCGCCTCGTTGATGCATTTTATTTTATATTGCCTTTTTATTATCCTTCCGGCACTGGGGGTTCTGTCGCTCTATTTTGGCCAAAAAGAATGGAGCTTTATTTTTATTAATATGCCGATTTCAGCAGTGAAAAACAGTCTGCTGCAAAGCAGCCTGAAAGACGTTCATGAATTCCTGGCCAATACCGGTTATTTTATCGTTGGTTTGCATGCCGCGGCTGCCCTGATGCACCACTATATATGGCGTGACAACACCTTACTCCGAATGATGCCAGGAAAACATCGGGACTGAGCCGGTAATCTGCCCCCTCACTGGGTCATGCCGGGAGAGCGTCGCGCGCAACCTCCCCCGGAGGCCGTTCTCCGGAACACGCCGGCGCGTTCCGGTTTGTATTTCAGCGCCACGCGCTATCGGGGGATAATGCGTGCCTCTCTCAGCTGCGCGAAGAGACTGAAAAACATTTCGTCGGTTGCCTGCATTCGGGGGAAGCCCGCCCGACGCAGTTTGCTGCCATCGCCAAACATGTCGTAATGCCAGCCAAAGACGAAATCGGCAAAATTGCCGTCGCTGAGCCGTAAAAGTTCCGGCTCCACCAGCCGCTGCCCGGCAAGGTCGCGCCATTGCGCGCGATAGTCCTTAAATAACTGCTGAAAGGAGAGCCTGACCGGCGGGGCAACCTCCAGCCCAAACCAGCGTGCGATCTGCGGCCATAGTTCGCTCCAGCGCCAGACGTCACCGTTATTGACATTGAAAGCCTGATTCTGCGCCACGGGCGAGGTTGCCGCCCACAGGGTCGCCTCTGCCAGTAATCCGGCATCCGTGAAATCAACGATGCTGTGCCAGGTCTGTGGTGAACCGGGAAAACGCAGCGGCAGATTCAACGCCCGGCACAGCGAGGCGTACAGGGCGATGCTCAGGGCGAGATTCATGGTATTGCCCGCCACCGCGCTACCCACTACGCCAGGGCGGATGGCATTCCAGTGCCACGTTTTTCCACTCTGAAAATGGCTGAGCCACGTGAGCTGGGCGGCGTTAAATTCAGAGCCCGGGACGCCAGGATCGCTTTCACGCGCCGGGGTTTTGAACGGCCCAAGATGCGCGCCATAGACCTTGTATCCTTGCATCAGACTGACCGTTTGCAGCGGAGCCCGGTCCTCGATTTGACTGACCAGATTACGCAGCATGGTAACGTTCGGGGCAACCATCTCCGTCCAGTTTGCGGCATTCACCCAGGCGCTGTAAAAAATATGGGTGATATTGCTAAGGGGCCGCAGCGCCCGCGCGCTGTCCTCGGCATCGAGTAAATCAACCTCGACCAGCGGAATGCCGTCAGGGTGGGAGAGGGCATGGCGGCTCAGTCCGATGACCTCCCAGCCATTACGCAGAAGCGTTTTGACAAGCTGGCTGCCGATAATACCGCTGGCGCCGGCGACCAGCGCGACTTTCTGTTGCTGTATCTTATTCATCATGTTTCTCCAGGGAAGGTGACAGAAACAGTGTGATATATTATTTTTTTCACACATATCCCCTGAAACTGATGGCACTTATAAGCAGAATCATTAAATGAATAATAAGCTTAATGCGATAGCCACTTTTTTACGCGTCGCCGAGGCGGGTTCTTTTTCTGCGGCCGCTCGCCAGAGCGGGATGAAGCAATCTGCCGTCAGTCAACAGATTGCGGCGCTTGAAGAGGAGCTCGGCGTGGTATTGCTGCATCGTACTACGCGGGTGATGGCGCTGACTGAACAGGGGGAAAGCTACCGGCGTGATATGCAGCTTTTGCTCGAGGCCATGCGGGAAGCGGAAAAGCGGTTGAACCCTGCCGATCATCAGTTTCAGGGCCGGGTACATGTGCAGTTGCCGAGCGGTCTGGGGCAAATTTTTATGCCTCACCTGCTGGCGCTGCAGAAAAGGAATCCCGGCTTGCATCTGATGCTGTCACTGGATGACCGCATCGCCGATCTGGTTACTGAAGGGGTCGATGTCGCGCTGCGGCTGAGCCATGAGCCACCGCAAACGCACGCGGCGCGCGTGCTGGCGCGTATTGAAACGGCGCTCTTTGCGGCACCTGATTTTACACCGCTGCACTCCGTCAGCGAGCTGGCGATGCATCCGCACGTGCGCTTCAGCGCTATCCCGCTGGAAGCACCGCTCCGCCTGGTTTCGGGTCAGAATACTCTCGATGTGAAGGTGAATACCGTTTTCCGGGCCAATACCAGTGAGGCTCTGCGCCAGGCGATTGAATCCGGCCTCGGTTTCGGCGGTATGCAGCTCCCGCTTGCGGCCAGGGCGGTGCAATCCGGCAGGCTGGTACCGGTGTTACCCGCGTGGCGCTTACCTGACCGCTTCCTCTACGCCGTCTATCCCGACGCCCGCTTTATCCCCCAGAGGGTCAGAAGCATTATCAGCGCCATCGAATCCTTACTGCCTGACATTACGGGCAATATCTGAAGGCGAGACATTCGCGTTGGGGAAAACCGAACGGGAAACGGTCGAAGCAGAGTGCGAAGAGAACTGATAAACCGCCAGCGTCGCGAGAATACTCACTATCACGCTGATGATGAAGTAGGTTTTAAAGGGCTGTTTTTGCGTTTTATGGCGGAAGATCTGTTGACCGACAATCGCACCAGGCCATCCGCCGACAAACCCGAAGACCAGCAAGGTCGATTCCGGCACCCGACGCCAGGCCTTGCGCGCCGCCATTTTATCCATGCCGTAAATCACCAGCGTCAGTACGCTGACGAGCAGGAACCACGTAACATAAGGATGCGGAGTCAACAGGCTCGCGGTCGCCGCGCAAACGAGGAGTAAATAACAGAAGCGATTGAGATTCATACCATGAGCCAGCAGCGATCGGTGAATGTAGAGGGCGAATTATACTCACCATGCGACCGGAAGAAAAATCTGCTGATGGCCTTCGCCGCCCGTTGCGCCTCGGACATAAATCAGCGCGACAAGCAGGACTCATCCTTTCCACCAACGCGTTAAGGTGCTTTAAACGGTTTATGCGCATTAGCAGGCCAGGGGGCCGGGTGGCAAAAACGCCGGACGCAGCGTCGGTTTAATGACGTGAGTTTACAGCGCAGATGTTATTTCTGATAACGCGTTCATGAATATCAAAAACACTCAATAAATTGTCTGGCGGATTCTTTTTCATCAAGATATTCAAAGCCGAGCAAACGAATTTTTACATGGTTGTAAAACCATTCGTTACCCTGTCGTTGGATCATTTCTCCTGGAATGAAGCATCGCCCTGTTGCTGCCCGAATAATCGCATATTTACCATTGCTAAACCTTACCCTATGGATGCAGAAAGGCTGGTTCGATTCTCCAGGATGACGGCTGGCAAGAATATCGCCTTCAATAAAAACATCTTTTCTGGTTTTCATAAGCCTTTCCTTTATCGCCGTGGTAAAACAGGTATGTTGCTGTTTTTAAAGGGTTGAGATTGACTTGCTGCTCAGCCGCCAATACACCAGCATTCTGAGGGGCGGAAGTGTAATCCGCATTGCGGGCAGTGCAGAATCGCATCTTTGCGTAATTTACCGGCCTTCTGGTCTGCTACGCAGGAACAGGCGGGGCAAGTGACATGGACAGGTCTTTCTTTGAACTGTCTGATTCCACTGGTGTAAGACATAAATTTATTCTCTGAGGGGTGTATTATTTATTATACGCCTTTCTTGACGGTTATTCTTTTTATTATATTTCTGCGCTGAAGAGGCTAAAGACGAGCCGTTAATGGATCCTCGCGCAATTGCACGCGGCGGGGAGAAATTGATAACGAAATCATATTGTCTCACCGCAGTTAACCGGCTAAGCCAAATAGCTAAGCCAAATAAAAGTTGGATAATTTCTCGATGCAGCGCGCCAATGAATATTGGCCAAAATAATTCGCGCATTAACGACTGGCGTTAATGCGCGGGTTGTTTGCCATCAGTTCTGAACGATATCGAGGCTATGGGGCTGTCCGTCATCCAGCAGCGGAATGGTATCGTCGGCGAGGAGCAGGCCATCCAGGGTGGCCTGGTATTGCCCGTCGCCACGTGAGACGGTAATGCGATACTGACTATCGCGGTATTGATAAGTCAGGGCAAAAGAGGGCCAGCTGGCCGGCAGCAGCGGGTGAACGGTGAAGGACGTCGCGCCGCGTTTTATTCCCAGCAGCTCCTCTGTCAGCAGACGATATGCCCAGCCCGCTGAACCGGTATACCAACTCCACCCGGCCCGGCCGCTATGCGGGGCGACACTGTAGACATCCGCACTCATCACATAGGGCTCCGCCATATATTTTTCCACGCCATCGGCATCCAGCGCGTGGTTTATCGGATTGATCATCGACCATAGTTGCCACGCGCGTTCCGCGTTCCCCATGCGGGCAAACGCCATGACCGCCCAGATGGCGCCGTGAGTATACTGCCCGCCGTTTTCCCGCACGCCGGGCAGATAGCCCTGGATATAGCCCGGATTAGGGCCGTGGCCGTCGAACGGCGGGGTTAATAGTTTTATTAATCCGCCCTCGTTATCCACCAGGTACTTATCCAGCGCCTGCATCGCCAGCTCGCTGCGCTCCCGGCTGACCGCGCCGGAGAGCACCGACCAGCTCTGGGCAATCGCATCAATTCGGCAGTCCTGCGAAGCTTTTGACCCGAGGGGAGTGCCATCGTCAAAATATCCTCGCCGGTACCATTCGCCGTCCCAGGCGGAGGCTTCGAGATTGTTTTGCAAACGCAGCGCCTCGCGACGACACAGGGACGCGACTGCGTCATCCTGGCGCCGATCGGCAAGTGAAGCGAAGCGTTGTAAAATATCGTACAGGAAGAAGCCCAGCCAGACGCTTTCACCTTTACCCTCAATGCCAACCCGGTTCATCCCGTCATTCCAGTCACCCGCGCCCATTAGCGGGAGACCGTGCTGTCCGGACTGTAATCCGTGCTCAATGGCTTTGACGCAGTGTAACCAGAGCGTCTCTTCGCTACTGCTCTGGACCGGGGTATCGTAAACCGACTCTTCGCCAGCGGAGAGCGGACGCCCCTGCAGATAAGGGATATTCAGGTCCAGTATTTCTGGGTCACCGATCGTTTCGACATAGTGACAGACGGCAAACGGCAGCCAGAGGTAGTCATCAGAACAACGTGTCCGTACGCCGTTACCGTGCGGGGGATGCCACCAGTGCTGCACATCTCCTTCAATAAACTGCCGGGAGGCGCAGAGTACAATTTGTTCGCGCATTTTTTCCGGGGCGGCGTGGCTGAGAGCCAGTGTATCCTGCAGCTGATCGCGAAAACCAAATGCGCCGCCGGATTGATAGTATCCGCTACGCGCCATCAGGCGACAGGCCATCGTCTGATACAGCAGCCAGCCGTTGACCAGTAAATTCACTGTGGTATCCGGGGTCGTCACCACGATTTTATCGAGCGCGTTATGCCAGTAGCGGTGAACATTATTCAGTTCCTGGCGGACGGTATCTTCATTGAGATAGCGGGCAAGCGTCTCCTGAGCGCGGCTATGGTTTTCTTCCGCGCCAAGGACGAAGATAAAGGTCCGCTGATCGCCATCAATTAAGGTTGCCGCGGATTGTACTGCGGCGCAGGGATCCAGGCCGGCGCCTGTTTTCCCCGAGAGCCTGCGCAGTGCCATCGCCTGCGGACTTTGCAATGAGCCATTGCGTCCAATAAACTCGCGGCGGTCGCCCGTCAGCGAGCAGTAAGAACCGCTGACGGCAAAGAATGCCGTGCGCTCGCCGCCGTTAGCAGCGTAAAAATTATTGGCCAGCACCCCGCAACCCGCGGAAAGGGTGACGGGATACGTCACGATATGGGAGGCGGTGTGGGTGCGTAAATCTCCGAGCGTCCATTCAGCATAGCCGGTGACCGACAGTTTCCGTGTTCGCCCGGAGTTGTTACTGAGCGTCAGGATCGCCAGTTTAACCGCCGCCTGTTCGGCGACCAGTACCGTCAGTTCACTGTCTATCCCGCTTTCACGATGGGAAAACACGCTGTAGCCAAACCCGTGGCGGGTGAGATAATCACCGTGTCCGCGCACCGGCAATACCGTCGGCGACCAGCATGCGCCGCTCTCTTCATCGCGCAGATAAAAGGCTTCGCCGCTGCGATCGCTTACCGGATCGTTTTCCCACGGCGTCAACCGGTACTCATGCGCATTCTCATACCAGCTGTAGGCTTGTCCCGCCTCCGAGATAACGCTGCCAAAACCGGGATTAGCCAGGACATTTGACCAGGGCGCTGGCGTCGGCTGGTTTTCGCTGAGGACAATCTGATACTCCCGCCCGTCCTCTGAAAAGCCTCCGTAGCCGTTGAAGTGGCGTAACTTACCGCTATCCGGTGTCCAGTCGACATGTTGGTTTCTCTGTACCGCCGTGTGCGCAATGAATCGCCTGGTCGGCGGGGTTAACGTATGAATGCGCTGGTTAAGCTGTTCACTGAGTCCGCCGGCGCGATCATCAAGATACAAACAGGCCACGCTCATCAGAAGCTGCTTATCTTCGGCGGAGAGATGTTCGCCATTGCGGACAAAAATGCCGCCCGACTTATCCAGCAGGCTGGCTCCAGAGCGGGCATAAATCAAATCCATAATCTGGTTTTGCAGTATCTGTTGATAGCCGCCGGGACTCTCATTGAGGATCACAAGGTCGACCTCCAGTCCTTTCTGCCGCCAGTATCGGTGCGCCTGCACAAGGGTAGTGACCGAGGCGATGCTCTCTTCGCTGGTGATGCTGAGCAGCACTATCGGCAGATCGCCAGATATAGCCCAACCCCACAGGCCGGACTGGCCTCGTCGGTTACGGCTGATAATCTGGCCGTCGGCCCGCAGTTCCTGACAGGGATAAAGCACCGCACTGGCGAGACGGTTAAACAGCGTGGCATCATCTTCACTGGCATTCATCTGGCGTAATACCACCAGGCTATGGGACCACGCCAGCTCAAAGATACGGTCAGCGATGGGGTGATCCCGATATTTTTCCAGTAACGCCAGACTTTGCTGGCGGCTTTCGCCGATGCCATAGACGATATCAATCGTAACCGGTTGTCCCGGCCGCAGCGTAATCGCGTGGCGTATCGCCAGTATCGGATCCAGTACCGCCCCAGAGGTGTTGCTGAGCGCGCCATTTTTCCCGGCTGTCTGCGCATCTGAAGGGGTTCTGCCGCGACCCAGAAACCGGGCTCTGTCCGTTTCAAACGATATACTTTTACTGCTGTTACCATGCACGACCACCATGTGCAGCATGCAGGGGGGTTGTTCATCCGGCGAGCGCGGGCGGCGATGACAGAGGATCGCCTCACGATCGGGGTTAATCTCCGTCTGAATGAACAAATTGCTGAATGCCGGATGCGCCCGGTCGCTGGCGTCGGGCGCCAGCACCACTTCGCAATAGGTCGTCAGTTCAAGGTCACGGGGCAGCCGTCCTCTGTGTACCAGGGTGAGCCGCCGCAGTTCAATGTCATCTTCCGGGGAGACCACAATCTGAGTTCTGACGCTCAGCGATCCGAAAGTCCGCCGGAACTCAGCGCCGGCATCGGTAAAGATCGCTTCGTCGCCGCTATCGGCATCTGTGCCGATGGGATGCCAGGTGTTGCTCCAGACTTCCTCCGTTTGCGAATCGCGGATATAGCAGAATGCTCCCCAGTTATCGCGGGTCGTATCGCTGCGCCAGCGCGTGAGGGCAAGATTGTTCCAGCGGCTGTAACCGCCGCCGCCAGGGGTCAGCATCAGATGGTAATGGCCGTTGGACAACAGCTGCACTTCAGGGACCGGGGTATCTGCTCCGCTGAAAATACGCGGTTCATAGCGAACCGGTTTGACTCTCCCTTCATGGGATTCGAAATGACGGCGCGGGCTGTAGAGATCGACCGCATCCGGGACGCGTTTCTGCAGCAACAGGCTCGCCGAGCGGAAGGCGGTACTGGACATGAATCGCTCGGTCATCGGGGCGTTAAGCAGCACGTGAGCCAGCGCCTGAAATGCCATCCCCTGATGATGCGCCATCCAGGACTGGACGACAGCATACAGTTGTCCGGTCGCGAGGCGGGAGGGGGTATAGTCCAGCGCCTCATAAAAACCGTATTCGCCGCGCGCGCCGTTTTTTTCCAGGCTGAGCAAATTGTCGCAGGCCTTGTACGGGGAGACCATCAGTGCCAGCAGCGTGGCGTACGGGGCGATCACCATATCGTCGGCCAGTCCTCGCCGCAGACCGAGGCCCGGTACGCCAAATGCCTGGTACTGATAATTGTGCTGAACATCAAAAGCATGATAGCCGGACTCCGAGACCCCCCATGGCACGCCACGCTCTTTGCCCCAGTGTATCTGACGTTTCACCGCTGACTGGCTCATTTCATCCAGCAGGCAGCCGGGCCAGGTGGGCATCACCAGATTCGGCATCAGGTATTCAAACATCGAACCGCTCCATGACATCAGCGCGGTGTCATGATCAATGGTGGTGAACAGCCGCCCCAGGGCATACCAGCTTTTTAACGGTAACTGATTCGTCGCGATGGCGAGAAAACTGGTCAGGCGGATTTCAGAGGGCAGCAGATCGTAATGGCTTTTATCCGCAGTATTGGTATCACAGTTATAGCCGACGCTGAGCAGACAGGTCGCTTCGCTGTACAGAAAGGCAAAATCCATTCTCGCATGATCGTTCAACCGCTGTTCAAGTTCAGTGAGAATCTTCAGCCGCATGCGGGCCAGCGCCGTAACCGATGCCGGAGGCGTTCCTTCGCCGCTATAGCTCGCGCTGGCGAGCCAGCTCAGCGTCGGTAGCTGCGGTTCATTATACGTCTGGGGCAACCAGCCCAGTAGATGCGACCATTCATGGCACAGTTGCACCAGCTGATGTTCAAGATGCGCTGTCCAGCGCACCACCCGCGGGTTTTCCTGAGCACACTGCGTCGTCAGATGGTTACATTGGGCGCGCATTTTCTTCAGTTCGCCGAACAGCTGGCCCGCAGGCAACGACACCGCGTTCAGACAGTGCTTGCGCAGCAGCCGCAGACCGGTTGGCGCGTTTTGCCCCCAGTATTTTTCCAGAATAATCAACGTGTCGTTCAGCCCGGCCAGCAGCTGCTCGCTGTTCAACACCGGCTGATAACGCATCGCGGACAGGCCTTCGCGTAATGTCAGTAAATGACCCGCCATATTGCCGCTGTCAACGCTTGAGACATAGCGTGGGTTGAGCGGGGCGAGCGTGCGGGTGTCATACCAGTTAAAGAGGTGGCCGCGGAAGTGTTCCATTTTATCCAGCGAGTCGAGCGTCAGCGTCACGCGTTGCAACACCTCGCCCCCGGGCAGGTAGCCAAAATCCCAGGCGGTCAGGTTGGCCATCAGGGAGAGCCCGATATTGGTGGGGGAGGTGCGATGTGCGACGGTGGGCTGCGGTATTTCCTGATAATTATCCGGGGGAAGCCAGTTTTCTTTTGCCGTGGCAAAGGTCTCAAAGAAGGCCCAGATTTCGCGGCTCGTCTGACGCAGCAGCTGCTTCTGGTCCGGATTCAGTGCTATCGTCTTACGCACAGGCTGGCGGCTTAACCCGCTCATCAGTAGCGGCGCCAGACACCACAGCATTGCAACGGGCAGGGCGATAGCCAGCAGCGGTGGGGCAAAATGATACGTCATCATCGCCAGGGCGACCCCGGAGACCACATTAAGCCACATCGCCCGATAAAAACGCAGCACCGAAAGGTGGGACCGCTGGCTGTCCGGCGCGTGGCTGGCCCACTGGATGAGATTGCGCTGACTGATAGCAAGACGCCAGAGCGTCACCGTAATGGCATAGCATGAATATCCGGCCTCGTGCGGCAGGAGAACAAAATTGAGTGCGATCCGGGAGAGCCGCTTCAGCGCGCCGGCGGCGACCAGCGGAAGATGTAGCCGCAACGGGCGACGAGGGGGTTTATGAAGAAGGTCGTGAAGGATACTCAGAGCCGCCGGCAATAACCACACCAGCGTCAGCGCGCCAAGCCAGTAGAGCGGGTTGGGAACCCAGAGCAGGGAACAAAAAAGAAGTACCAGTAACGACGGGGCGACCAGGCTGCGGCGTAAATTATCAAATAACTTCCACCAGGAGAGCGGAGATAACGGATTTTTATCCCGCGTTCCATCCGCTTTTCTGACGTACGGGCTGAGCCAGTTAAGCAGCTGCCAGTCGCCACGGATCCAGCGCGTACGGCGCGCAACGTCTGACAGATAGTTGTTTGGGTATTGTTCGTAGAGTAAGACTTCACTGAGTAGCCCGGAGCGGGCATAGCACCCTTCGAGTAAATCATGGCTGAGAACCAGATTTTCCGGGCAGGCGTTGGCTGTGGCCTGGACAAAAATATCGACGTCATAAATCCCTTTACCAACGAACGACCCTTCGCCGAAGAGATCCTGATAGATATCCGAAGACATCATCGAATAGGGATTATTACCCGGTACGCTGCTGCGTAGGGCAGCATAGCGCCCCTGTCCGTTACGCGGCATCTCCTCTGCCAGTCCCGGCTGTAAAATACCATACCCTTTGACGACCCTCTGTCGCAGCGGATCATACACTGGCTGGTTGAGCGGGTGCGCCATGGTTGCCACCAGTTTATGCGCGGTGTCGCGTGGCAAAAGCGTATCGCTGTCCAGGGTGATGACATATTTAATCGGGCCCGGCAACTGGTGCGCAGGCAGCCCGGCGACACTGGAAAACTGGTTTGCCGGGTGGCGCAACCAGTGGTTCAACAATGCCAGTTTTCCCCGCTTACGTTCATGACCCATCCATGTTTCCTGTGCCGGGATCCATTCAGGCTGACGGTGCAGAAGATAAAAGCGTGGGCGGTTGCCGGGATAGCGTCGGTTAAGCGCCTCTGTTTCCGTGATGGCCTGCCTGAGCAGCAGGGCGTTTTCCGGCGGATTTTCAACCGTTGAATCAGCAAAATCAGTGAGAAGAGCGAAGCGGAGGTGTTCATTCTGATTGCCCAGCCAGCACACTTCAAGACTGGTGAGAAGCTGACTGATGCTTGCGTGGCTGGTCAGCATACAGGGAATAACCACCATCGTCGCACAGTCAGCGGGAATTCCCGCGGAAAAATCCATTCGTGGCAAAGGCCGGGGAGTGCGAAAACGGGTGGTCGCTTCGCTGAGCAGATCGCTGATTAACTGGCTCACCGCCACAATCAGCGGCACCGCCAAAAGGATCAGTATCCAGCCCATTCCCTGTTGCGCAGTGGCGTGCAGGATTCCGGCCGTTACGGCCGTCGTTAACAGACTGAGACTGCCGAGCCATGACAACAAGGGGATTTTGTTGAAACTGTGCCGCAGCCGGATAAGTCCTGGAGTGTCAGCGCAGAGTTGCACTTCCAGCTGTTCGCGGCCTTCACCTGCCAGATAATAACCCACATGATGTCCCGGCGTGGCGGGCGCGTTTTCCTGGGAAAGCGCCAGCACCCGCCTGGCGACTTCGGGCTCGCTGAACCGACTGTCTCTGGCCAGAATCTCGATGACATGGCGGTAATGATCCCGGGTATCAAAGTGCATCCGGGAATAGGTATCGGCTGGATCAAGACGCAATGTCTGCTCCACGACGCTGATCGTCTCGGCAAAATCGGCCCAGTTTGTTTCGCTCAGCAAACGTAAACCCGCGATGCTGTTGCTGACAGAAAGCTGGCTGGCGGCAAGCTGTTGATTGAAGCGGTGAATGAGAACCTCGGTCGTCACGCCCTGTTCAGCAAGACGTTGGTCCACCCAGGTCAACGGCAGCGCCAGCGCATTGCCATGCCCCTGCAGGCGACGTACCAGTTCCGCGACAAACGCGCTGCTGAGCGGCGGTCGCGCGCGCGCCATGTCGGCAACCACCATGATTAAATCGGCGGGCGTATTCTCCGCACATTCGAAAATCCGCGTGAGCCATGTGTCCGCCAGGCTGCGCTCTTGCTGGGCTTTTACCACTTCGATACTGACACGACGCAGGTTTTCGATCAGCGACAGACGCAGCATGCCAGGTAAAGCCCAGACCTCGCCTAAAGTCAGTGGCGTCACCTGCTGATAGGCGGCGATATAACTGGTGAGGCTGGCTACGTCCCAGCGTCCGTCCCCGTGGGCAATCGCTTCAGAGGCGATATCGTAAATACGCGGGCACTGGTGTGGCGATATCAGGGCGGGGAGACCTTTGCCAAAGCTTTTCGGCAGGTGCTGGCGGACAATACGAATCTGCTCCTCAATCAGGTAATAATTATCAAGAAGCCACTCGCCTGCGGGCATAATACTCGATTTTTTCCCGGCATTGAGCGCATAACAGTTATGGGTGATCACGGCCTCGTTATCGCCAAGCCGTTTGAGAAGATAGTAAGGCAGTTTGTCCGGCGACAGCTTATGTGTATGCGCCAGTTTTTGGCCGTAACGTTCCATCTGGAGGGCCGAAAACAGCTCTGGCCGCAGACTATTTTCACCGCTCGGGTCGTTGGCCGGGAATGGCGCCCGTCCAGGGATTTTCGTAAAGGGGTGAGCGCGGCTAAACCATGCTCGGGGATTCATTTTCATAGCGTTGCTCTGATGCGACATTAACGCGCAGGAGCAGTTGCGAAATCAGTTCAGAAACGTTCTCTCAGGATGGGCGTGAGGCATCAGGGATTTAACAGCTGCCGGTCTTTATTCAGTATAGAACACGGGGTTTAAGTGGGTCGGCGTAAGAAGCTGGCTAGCGTGTCGAGACAAAAATAGCCTTGCATCCGGGGCACAGCATGGCCTGTTTTAAGCGAATCTTAGAGGTGGACTGGGTTGATGATAAGCCACAGACGGGACAGGTGATGGTGGACGTGGATGCGCTACCGATGAACTTCATTGCGTAATCGAGAAAAGACATGATGATTAACCTTTCAATGAATGTGCGCCAGTGTACCACGTATGGCTAAAATTTAATCTGTTTAATGTGTGCCCCCATCCTGTAGGGATCTTCTCTGCAGCCGGTTTTGCTTAAGGCATTGTTTTTCATCTCCTCGATTGCCGCCGTGCGGACCGTTATCGCAATCTGTCGTCATCGCAAGCAAAAACCGTAACATCAGCAGCCGGACGGTGACGTGATGTGTGACGTTGTCACGTCAAAGGGGCAGGGCTGGCGGCAAGAACATGACCTGAAAAGGATAAATCCGTCGGTACATCAATATGTTGCGGAATAAAGTAAAAGAGCGCGGCGCTATTCATGGGGGAGATTTGGCGATAACAGCGGGAGTGGGAGCCGGTTTTGGCGCGGTTGAATGGCGGCAAAGGACCTTGAACAGGCCACGGGCAACACGAGTAACTCATTGCTTTTGTTGAAAATAGATGCTTACCAGCAATTGTTTCTTATAAGTACGTAAAAGTTAATGAATTTCTCAGGAAAGGTCGTTATGTTGTCGGCATCACAGTTTTGTTAAGGGTTTACCATGCGCGATAAATACACTGGCCTGCAAACAGGTATCCACTGGCTGGTCTTTTTATTGGTGGTTGGCGCCTATGCCACCATGGAACTTCGCGGTTTTTTCCCCCGCAGCGACCGTCCGGTCATTAATATGATTCACGTTTCCTGCGGGGTGGCTATCCTCGTGTTGATGGTCGCGCGCCTGCTGGTCCGCCTGAAGTACCCGGCGCCGCCGATTGTACCGAAACCGTCGCCGATGATGACCGGTTTTGCCCATCTGGGGCATCTGATTATCTATCTGCTGTTTATCGCCCAGCCGATCGTCGGTCTGGTGATGATGTATTACCGTGGTAATCCGTGGTTTGCCTTCGGCCTGACCATGCCGTTTGCGGCGCAAAGTCAGTTCGAGCTGGTGGATACGCTGAAGGGCGTACATAGCCTGCTGGCGAATACCGGCTACTTTATCATTGGCGCGCACGCGCTGGCCGCGCTGCTGCACCACTATCTGTGGAAAGATAATACGCTGCTGCGGATGATGCCGCGTAAGCGCTAATCACCTCGACCCCCTGACCCCGCTGCCGAGCGGGGTTTTTTTATTCTTTCGCCGCCGGCTGTGGTAGATCTGAGACGGACTGAGGAAAAAGGAGCCCAACATGAAGGTCAGACTTGCCGTGCCGGATGAGGCACCTGCGCTATGGATCATCCGCAATCAGGCCATTCGCAACGGCTGTCGTGAGAGCTACGCAGCCGCGGTCCTCGAGGCCTGGACGCCGGATACGATGCCGGAAGGGTATCGCCATGCGGTGCGCGACAACCCCTTTTTTGTCGTTGAGGAAGAGAGTGGGCGCCCGGTGGCGACCGGCTATCTTGATCTGCGCGCGGCCAGCGTGGAAGCCATCTTTACCTTGCCCGCATGGGGCGGAAAAGGCTGCGCCGGAATGATTTTGACGACCATCATCGCCGAAGCGCGGCGGCGGAATCTCCAGCGCCTGACGCTGGAAGCGACGCCGAATGCGGCCGGTTTTTATCTGCGCCATGGTTTTGTCGCCGTGCGCGAAAAGCTGCTGCCGTCTAAGCTGGCGAAGGCGGATTTATGCTGCGTGGAGATGGTGCTCCGGCTCAACTAACCTCAACGGCTCGCCGCTGTGCTACGGTTTAAAGCGGCGTTTTAGTTTGCCACTTTGCTTAATAAAATATAGTATACCCCCCTATACAATACTGAGGGCGTCATCGTGCCACATTCACCTGAAGACAAAAAACGCGCGCTCAGCCGCGTACGTCGCATTCGCGGGCAGGTTGAAGCCCTGGAAAGGGCGCTGGAGTCCGGCGAATCCTGCATGTCGATTCTGCAGCAGATTGCCTCCATCCGCGGGGCGACCAACGGCCTGATGGGCGAAATGGTGGAAATCCACCTCCAGGACGAGCTGGTCAGCGGCGAAACGACCCCGGATCAGCGAGCGGCCAGAATGGCGGAAGTCGGTCATCTGCTACGATCCTATTTAAAATAAATCATCACGAAGGAAGAGACGGTTATGAAATCACGTGCAGCTGTCGCGTTTGGCCCAGGCCAGCCGCTGAAGATTGTTGAAATTGACGTTGCTCCGCCGAAAAAAGGTGAAGTGCTGGTCAAAATTACCCACACCGGCGTCTGTCATACCGATGCGTTTACGCTCTCCGGTGACGATCCGGAAGGGGTGTTCCCGGCCGTGCTGGGTCACGAAGGTGGCGGTATCGTGGTCGAAGTTGGCGAAGGCGTCACCAGCCTGCAGCCTGGCGATCACGTTATCCCGCTGTATACCGCAGAGTGCCGCGAGTGCAAATTCTGTAAATCCGGTAAAACTAACCTCTGCCAGGCGGTACGAGCCACCCAGGGGAAAGGCCTGATGCCGGATGGCACCACCCGTTTTTCCTATAACGGCGAGCCGGTGTACCACTACATGGGCACCAGCACCTTCAGCGAATACACCGTGGTCGCCGAAATTTCACTGGCGAAGGTGAACCCGCAGGCGCCGCTGGATAAAGTCTGTCTGCTGGGCTGCGGCGTGACCACCGGTATCGGCGCCGTTCACAACACCGCGAAAGTTAAAGAGGGCGATACCGTGGCGGTCTTTGGCCTCGGCGGGATTGGTCTGGCGGTCATCCAGGGGGCGGTGCAGGCGAAAGCCGGACGCATTCTGGCGGTGGATACCAACCCGGAAAAATTCACCCTCGCCAAAGAGATGGGGGCGACCGATTTTATCAACCCGAAGGATTATGATAAGCCGGTTCAGGATGTGATCGTTGAGCTCACCGATGGCGGCGTGGACTTCAGCTTCGAATGTATCGGCAACGTGAACGTGATGCGTGCGGCGCTCGAGTGCTGCCATAAAGGCTGGGGTGAGAGCGTGATTATCGGCGTTGCCGGTGCGGGCCAGGAGATCAAAACCCGTCCGTTCCAGCTGGTGACCGGGCGCGTATGGCGCGGTTCGGCATTCGGCGGGGTGAAAGGGCGCACCCAGCTGCCGGGGATGGTTGAAGACGCGATGGCCGGTAAAATCGACCTCGATCCGTTTATCACCCACCGCCTGCCGCTGGAGCAGATTAACGAGGCTTTTGATTTGATGCATGAAGGGAAATCAATTCGTACCGTCATTCATTTCGGCGAGAATTGATTTTCAGACCAAACATAACCCGGGGATGCCCGGGTTATTGCTAAACAGAGATGACTCTGCCGCAGATTTTCATACCCGCTCAGCCATCGCGGCGGTTCGCGACGCCCCCGCGTCGGCTGGCGGCTGACGCCTGACCCAACCTACAAAAGCGCTGTTTCGGCAGGCCCGCGCAAGCGCTGTTCCTGTAGGCCCGTGCAAGCGTAGCGCCGCCGGGCAAATTGCAGAAGCGCATGTGTTGCCAGTCATCAGTACCTCGTCCGGGGCAGAGATAAAATGGTTTAGCGATTGCGCTGGCTTCCGTCGGGTGGCGGCTGGCGCCTGACCCGACCTACAAAAGCGCTGCTCCGGTAGTCCGCGTAAGCGTTGTTCGCGGCAGGTCCGTGCAAACGCTGTTCCGGCAGGCCCGCGCAAGCGTTGTTTCCGGGTAGGCCCGTGCAAGCGTTGTTTCCGGGTAGGCCCGTGCAAGCGTAGCGCCGCCGGGCAAATTGCAAAAGCGCATGCGTTGCCAGCCGTCAGGACCTCGTCCGGGGCAGAGATAAAATGGTTTAGCGATTGCGCTGGCTTCCGTCGGGTGGCGGCTGACGCCTGACCCGACCTACAAAAGCACTGTTCCGGTAGTCCGCGTAATCGTTGTTCGCGGCAGGTCCGTGCAAGCGCTGTTCCGGCAGGACCGCGTAAGCGTTGTTCCGGGTAGGTCCGGGTAGGCCCGCGCAAGCGTAGCGCCGCCGGGCAAATTGCAGAAGCGCATGCGTTGCCAGCCGTCAGGACCTCGTCCGGGGCCCTGATGCTTACTTCTGTTCCGGTAATGCGCAGGCGATGAGGTCATCGCCGCGATCCGGAGACTGATGAGCACCGCCGGCGTTGATGATAAAGGTACTACGGTGCCTATCGGCATCTGCCGCACCCGTTTACCGCTCTTCAGATCCACCGCGGACAGGGTACCGTACGGCGGTTTCTGGCACGGAATACCTAACTGCGACAAATGCCGGAGAGGGTATCAGATGCCCTGTCCGGCGTTCATTATGCCGGCATGGATTTGCGAATGGCGCTGAGTAAAGTTTGTGCGCCGGAAGAGAATGTGGCATCGACGCGCGTCAAAATGCCGATCGGTTCGCCCGCCCCCTGGGTGGGCACCGGCAGAGCGGTCAGCAGCCCGCGGCGCAGGTCGTCTTTGACCGCGCCGGAAGGGACGAACCAGATGTAGTCATAATCCACGGTCAGCTGACGCGAGAGCGACGCGGAGAGGGTTTCGATACAGCCGGCGGGGATTTTACACCCCTGACTTTGCAGCAGCGTTTCCGCATTCTGCCGCGGAATGGTGCCTTTAGGGGAGACGACGACCGGCCACTCCATCACCCGGCTGAGGGTTACGGTTTCCTGCAACAGCGGATGGCCGGGACGCACCACCAGCTTCAGAGATTCGAGGAACAGCAGCTCGTAGTTGAGGCCGCTCATCAGCTCCGGGTCAGACATGCGGCCGATCCCAATATCGATTTCTCCCGATTTTAAGCCCGCCAGCAGCATGGTGTTGTTCATGGTCGCCACCTGCAGGGTGATATCTTTTTGCTGCTTGTGAAACTGGCCGATGACGGTGGGCAAAATACCTAAGGCGGCGGTCGGGAGTGCGCCGATGCGTACCACATCGTTATTCAGCCCCTCTTTGCGGTTGAGCGCCTGGCCTGCCGTATTCAGCGCGTCGAGGACCTTAACCGCATGGGTGAGAAACTGTTCGCCGACCAGCGTCAGCTGGGCGCCCAGCCGCCCGCGTTCAAACAGTCGCGTACCGGTCAACTGCTCCAGCTCATTGAGCGTTTTGGATAAGGCAGGTTGGCTTAGATTGAGTGTTTCAGCCGCACGCCCCAGCGTTCCCTGTTGAGCGACGGCCACGAAGGTGTGTAGATGGCGCAAGCGAATGCGCTGACTAAAAAGACCATTTTTTTCCATAGTTGATGTTAAAAACAGAGCGCTGTGGGTGACAAGCGAAGTTATTGAAATTTGATAACCTGATAGCAAAATATTATTAACATTTCGCCCTCTTGTATTACAAATTTTTTATTTTGCTGAAAAAACAGACGCCCCGAACCGGGTCGGGGCAAAATCAGGCGGAAAGTCACTCAGATATCAAAGAAGACGGTTTCGTTCTCACCCTGCAGGTGAATATCAAAACGATAGACGATTTCACTGCCGCGCACTTCGCGTTGGGCAATCAACGTCTGGCGACGCACCTCCCACTCAATCAGATTCAGCACCGGATCGGTCAGGTTCGCCTCCTGCTCGTCGCAAAAGTACATCCGCGTGTTGAGACCAATATTGATGCCTCGCGCCACCACCCACAAATTGACGTGCGGCGCCATCATCCGGCCATCGCGGCCGACGACGGCTCCCGGCTTGATGGTCTCAAAGCGCCAGATGCCCGAGGAAAAGTCCGAGCAGCTGCGGCCCCAGCCGCGAAAGGTCGGATCGATTTTTTTGTGCTGCTGACGATCGTCGGGGTGGTGATAGCGCCCGGCGGCGTTGGCCTGCCAGAGCTCCAGCAGCACATCTCGCACCGGCGTTCCGGAACCATCGATTACCCGGCCTTCGATAGTAATGCGCTCACCTTCGGTGTCCGGCGTGGTGAGCTGCGGGCCGAAATTCTTTTCAAAGATATGAAAACCGGCGGCGTCGGGGGCGAGGCCGATATGCACATAGGGCCCGGCGGTCTGCGAGGCGGTTTCGGCTAAATAGTCTTTCATCGGGCGGCCCCCTGGGTACGATTTTCAAACAGCGTGGCGCGATGGCCGCGCAGCACAAGATCAAAGCGATAGGCGAGGCAATCCAGCGGTACGGCGGCATGGGTGTCGAGTTCGGCAATCAGCGTGCGAACCGCATCGTCGTTATTAATGGTTTTGACGATCGGACACTGTTTAATTAACGGGTCGCCCTCGAAATACATTTGCGTAATCAGGCGCTGCGCCCACGCCTCCCCGGAGAGGGAAAAGTGAATATGTGCCGGGCGCCAGTCGCTGACCTGATTACGCCACGGATAGGGGCCTGGCTTAATGGTGCGGAAGCAGTAATAGCCGTTTTCATCCGTCAGTACCCGACCGCAGCCGCCGAAATTGGGGTCGATGGGCGCCAGATACTGATCCTTTTTATGCCGATAGCGGCCGCCGGCGTTGGCCTGCCACACCTCGACCAGCGTGTTTTTCATCGGCCGGCCGAAGCCGTCGCGCACGTAGCCGTGGACAATAATGCGCTCGCCAATAGGCAGACCTTCTTTGGCGTAATTAAGGATCAGGTCATGATCCAGCGGCCCGAGATCGTCGTGACCGAATACCGGGCCGGTAATTTCAGACAGGGAATTCTGTAGCGAGATCAGTGCATTGCGCGGTGAGCGCAGGACGCTGGTTTTGTAGCCCGGCGCAAAGGCGGGCGGGTGACTGCTATAGTCGCGATGCACAACCTCGCGCGGTGACCATTTATCATTCATAGGGTAGTGGCTCCGTTTTTATCGGTAGAGGGCTTTTTATTGTCATATCGCCAGAAACAGTGTGTGTAAATGCTTTGTTAATTTAAAGTGAAATTAATGGTCGTTTTGCATAACCCACGGTTATGCTCAGGACGGCACCGAGGAGTGAGGCAGGTTATCCGCATCACAATTTGTAAATTCTTCCCGCCGTTGCCATGGGCCTTTTCTACACTCCAGGAAGTATTCACTGGAGGTAAGGCATCATGGCGAACACCATCACGGCTGATGAGATTCGGGAAAACTTTTCGCAGGCAATGTCGGCGATGTACCAGCAGGAAGTTCCACAGTACGGGACGTTACTGGAGCTGGTGGCGGACGTAAATCTGGCGGTGCTGGAGCATAATCCTAAACTGCATGAGCAACTGGCGAATGCCGATGAGCTGTCGCGACTTAACGTCGAGCGCCACGGCGCGATCCGCGTTGGCACGGCGGAAGAACTGGCGACGCTGCGGCGTATGTTTGCCATTATGGGGATGTTCCCCGTCAGCTATTACGATTTGTCGCAGGCCGGCGTGCCGGTGCACTCTACCGCGTTTCGCCCGATTGATGACGCGGCGCTGGCGCGCAATCCGTTTCGTATTTTTACCTCGCTGCTGCGTCTGGAACTGATTGCCAACGTCGAGCTGCGCCAGCGTGCGGCGGCGATCCTCGCCCGGCGCGATATTTTTACTCCCCGCTGTCGTGAGCTCATCGCTGTGCACGAAGAGCAGGGCCACTTTTCGCCGGCGCAGGCTCGGGAATTTGTCCACCAGGCGCTGGAGACGTTCCGCTGGCACAGCCACGCAACGGTGGACGCCGACACCTATTATGCGCTGCATAATGAGCACCGGCTGATTGCCGATGTGGTCTGCTTCCCCGGCTGCCATATCAACCACCTGACGCCGCGCACGCTGGATATCGACCGGGTTCAGGCGCTGATGCCGGAGTGCGGGATGGTACCGAAGGCATTAATTGAAGGGCCGCCGCGTCGTGAGGTGCCGATTCTGCTGCGCCAGACCAGTTTTAAGGCCCTCGAAGAACCGGTGGTGTTTGCCGGGGAGCACCAGGGGACCCACAGCGCGCGTTTTGGCGAGATAGAGCAACGCGGGATTGCGCTGACGCCGAAGGGTCGGGCGCTGTACGATCGCTTGCTGAACGAAGCTGGCGTCGGGAAAGACAACCTCCACCATCAGCGCCATCTGCAGGAGGTGTTCAGCCAGTTCCCGGACAGCGAATTCCTGCTGCGTCAGCAGGGGCTGGCGTGGTTCCGCTATCGCCTGACCCCCGCCGGGGAAGCCCATCGTCATGCCTTTGGCCCCGGCGACGATCCGCAGCCGTTAATCGAACGCGGCTGGGTGGTGGCGCAACCGATTATTTATGAAGATTTTTTACCGGTGAGCGCGGCAGGGATTTTCCAGTCAAATCTTGGCAATGACATTCAGGCCCGCAGCCATGGCAATGCCAGCCGTGACGCCTTTGAAACGGCGTTGGGTTGCCCGGTGCTGGACGAGTTTGCTCTCTATCAACAGGCGGAGGAGCGCAGTAAACGTCGTTGCGGTCTGCTCTGAAACCGGTACTCTGCTGACATGAATCATTGACGACAGTCAGTAAAAGGAAGCAGGTCATGCAGAACCCGTCTACCCCACTGGTCAAAACCCGGCAGGGGACGTTATCCGGCATCACTGAACAGGGCATTCATCTCTGGCGCGGTATTCCCTTTGCCGCGCCGCCGGTCGGCGAACTTCGCTGGCGCGCGCCGCAACCGCCCGCGCGTTGGCAGGGCGTCCGCCAGGCCGACACCTTCTCCGCCGCCAGCTGGCAAGATATTGAGTACTGCCGCGAGCTGGGCGGCGGCGATCCCGGTCGCTTCTCAGAAGATTGTCTCTACCTTAACGTCTGGGCACCCGCCGGACGCGCTCAGCCGCTGCCGGTCATGGTCTGGTTGCACGGCGGCGGGTTTACCATTGGCGCCGGCAGCCTGCCCCCTTACGATGGTAAAGCGCTGGCGGCCCGCGACGTGGTGGTGGTGACCGTCAACTATCGGCTGGGGCATCTGGGGTTCTTCGCCCATCCGGCGCTGGAAGGGGAAGACGGCGAACGAGTCTATAATTTCGCCCTCCTTGACCAAATTGCCGCGCTGCAATGGGTGCAGGATAATATTCACGCTTTTGGCGGCGACGCCACCAACGTCACCCTGTTTGGCGAATCGGCCGGGGCGCGCAGCGTGCTCTCGCTAATGGTATCGCCGAAATCCCGCGGACTGTTCCATAAGGCCATCATCCAGAGCGGCTATACGCTGCCGGATCTGCCGCGAGAAAACGCGCTGGAGAAAGGGCGTTTGCTGGCGGAACACTTCTCGCTGCCACAGGCCAGCGCCGCACAGCTGCGGGCGATTCCCGCGGAGGCATTCTGGTCGCTGACCGCGCCGCTGAATACCGGACCGGTACCGATCGTCGGCGATGCGGTGTTACCGCAGCCGATGCTGGAGGCGTTTTTTGCCGGCCGCCAGCACCCGATGCCGGTGATGGTTGGCTCTAACAGCGACGAGGCCAGCGTGATGGCGGTATTCGGCGTCGATATCGCCGGGCAGATCCAGAAACTGCGCCGCGAGCGGCGGTTTGGCCTCGGCCTGATCAAACTGCTCTATCCCGGCGTCAAGGGGGATGAGAATCTGGGACGCGAAGTGTGCCGCGATATGGCCTTCACCACGCTGGGCTATGTGGTGATGCAGGCCCAGCAGCGGGTAGGACAGCCGTGCTGGCGCTACTGGTTTGACTATGTTCCCCGTGCCGCCGATGAAACCTGTCCGCACGGGGCGTGGCACGGCGATGAAGTGCCCTATGTGTTTGACACGCTCACCCTGGCCGAGCCGGTGCGCACCTATGCCGACGAGGAAGACCGCGCGTTTGCCGCCCAGGTCGCCGATTACTGGGCGAACTTCGCCCGCCTTGCCGGGCATCGCTGTAGCGAACTGCCGGGGGCGGTACGCTGGCCCGCCAGCCTGCGCGGGCGCGATCGTCTGCTGCGCATTGGGCTGCATAAGCGGGTCGGATTTAAGCTGGAAAACCGCTTTATGCGCGCCCGGCTGGCGCTGTTTCGCCGGGTCATGCGCCACCACGTTACGCTGGATTAACCAGCTCCTCTCGAAATCGCGCCAGACCGTCGGCTTTGCTCTGCGAGCTACGGACCACCAGCCGGTAGCTGGCGCCGGTTTTTACGCTTAGGGTGAAAGGGCGCGCCAGGCGGCCGGCGCGGACATCTTCAGCCACCAGGGTGGCGTCAGCCATGGCGACGCCCAGCCCCTGCATGGCCGCGGTGATCGCCAGATCCATGGTGTCGAAGTGCTGGTTTTTACGCATCAGTAGCGGGGCCTCGGGTGAGAATGCCGCCAGCCATAGCGACCAGTCGGTCTTATCCCGGGTCGGGTGCAAAAACGTGACGTCGTTTAGCATGTTGTCCCCCGCCAGGGCACCGTTACAGACCGGCGTCAGCGCCTCTTCAAACAGCAGATCGCCGACGCTGTGGTGAGTCCCGAAGACGATGGCGGCGTCATAGGGTTCGGTCCTGAAGTTGACGCTATGTTCCGTGGTGGTGGTCAGGGCGATTTGCAGTTCCGGGTGACGCCGCTCGATAGCCACCAGCCGGGGAACCAGCCAGCGAATGGCGCAGGTCGGCGCCTTCAGGCGTACCACGGTCTGCTGCTGACGAGCCTGTTCTGCCACTGCGATCAGACGGCCAAACGCCGACTGGAGCTCCGGGTAGAGGGCGCTGCCCTGCGGCGAAAGATGCAGGCCGCGCGCGTGGCGGGCAAAAAGCGGGAAACCAAACCACGCCTCCAGCGCCGCAATCTGGCGGCTGACGGCGCCCTGAGTCAGGCAGAGTTCGCGCGCGGCATGGGTTAAGTTAAGGTGCCTGGCGGTGACCAGAAAGGTTTCCACGGCATGAAAAGGCAGGGCGCTTCGCGACATCTCATCTCCAGCTATGCATTTTGATCATGGACAGTATGCCCGCTTTGTTCAGCGAATGGGACACTGCGTCCCACTTTTGCCGGCTAATCCTCAGCCCGCCAGTAAACTATGATTTGACCTGTGCAGTAAACCTCTGCCGGCGCGGAAAGGCTGGCGGGATAACCTGATGTTTAAATGAGGAGTCAATCATGGCAAAACCCTACGTACGTCTGGATAAGAACGAGGCGGCGGTGCTGCTGGTAGATCATCAGGCAGGACTGTTGTCTCTGGTTCGCGACATCGACCCGGATAAATTCAAGAACAACGTGCTGGCGCTGGGGGATATGGCGAAATATTTTGGTCTGCCGACCATCCTGACCACCAGCTTTGAGAACGGCCCCAACGGCCCGCTGGTGCCGGAACTCAAAGCGCAGTTCCCGGATGCGCCCTATATTGCTCGTCCAGGGAATATCAATGCCTGGGATAACGAAGACTTTGTAAACGCGGTGAAAGCCACGGGGAAAAAGCAGCTGATTATCGCCGGGGTGGTGACCGAGGTCTGCGTGGCGTTTCCGGCGCTGTCGGCGATTGAAGAGGGATATGAGGTCTTCGTGATCACCGATGCCTCCGGCACCTTTAACCCGATGACCCGCGATGCTGCCTGGGATCGCATGTCACAGGCCGGCGTGCAGTTAATGTCATGGTTTGGCGCCGCGTGTGAGCTGCATCGCGACTGGCGCAATGATGTTGAGGGGCTGGGGACGCTGTTTTCCAACCATATTCCCGATTACCGCAATCTGATGACCAGCTTTAACACCTTAACCCGCAAGTAGTTTTCTCGTCCGGCCAGCCCTGGCTGGCCGTCTCTTTTCTCAAGGCATGATCAAAATGCATGGCTACTATGACAACAATTCGGTTGTCGCCGGGTAGCGCATTGGATTGAATGGTTATGCAAATAAAATGAGAAAGGATTAACTATGAGTCTCAGTTCCCCGGTGACCACGCGCTCCAAACTGCCGGATGTCGGCACGACAATTTTTACCGTGATCGGTCAACTTTCCGCTCAGCATAATGCCATCAACCTTTCTCAGGGCGCGCCGAATTTTGCCTGCGATGCCCGGCTGGTTGCCGGGGTCACGCGGGCGATGGTGGAGGGGCATAACCAGTATGCGCCGATGACCGGCCTGCCAGCGCTGAAGGAGCGAATTGCCGGGAAGATTGCGGCCCTGTACGGCACGCGTTATGACGTTGACCACGAAGTCCTGATTACCGCCAGCGCCAGCCAGGGGATCTACTCGGCTATCGGTGGGCTGGTGCATCCGGGCGATGAGGTTATCTACTTTGAACCCTCTTTCGACAGCTATGCGCCGATTGTCCGCTTGCAGGGGGCGACGCCGGTGGCTATCAAGCTGACGGTGCCTGATTTTAGCGTCAACTGGGATGAAGTCCGCGCCGCCATCACCCCGCGCACGCGGATGATTATTGTCAATACGCCGCATAACCCCAGCGGCCAGGTATTTTCCCGCGCTGATTTAGACCAGCTGGCGGCGCTGACGCGCAATACCGATATCGTGATTTTGTCGGACGAAGTGTATGAACACGTGGTTTTTGACGCTGAACACCACCACGGGATGGCGACCCATCCCCAGCTGGCTGAGCGCAGCGTCATCATCTCATCGTTCGGCAAGACCTACCACGTGACCGGCTGGCGCGTCGGCTATTGCGTTGCGCCGGCGGCGCTGATGGATGAGATCTGCAAGGTGCACCAGTTCCTGATGTTCTCCGCCGACACGCCGATGCAATATGCCTTTGCTGAGCATATGACCGATCCCCAGTCCTGGCTTGCGCTGGCACCGTTCTACCAGCAGAAGCGGGATTTACTCCGCCAGCTGCTGGCTGACTCACCGTTCCGTCTGTTGCCGAGCGCCGGCTCTTTCTTCATGCTGGCGGACTACAGCCATTTCAGCGACGAAAGCGACAGCGAAATGGTGAAGCGGCTGATAACCGACTACGGCGTGGCGACGATCCCGCTGTCGGCGTTTTATACGGATGGTACGGATAACAAACTGATTCGCCTCTCTTTTGCTAAAGATGAAGCCACGTTGCGGGCCGGTGCGCAGGCACTGTGTCACGTTAAGCCGCGTTAAGGAGCCCCACGATGAAGATGAAAATAACAGCCCTTACCCTTGCTTTGGGGATGATGTGTACCTTCTCTGCGTTTGCCTCCGGCGAACTGCGCTACGGCGTGGAAGCGGAATACCCGCCGTTTGAAAGCCGCAATACGGCAGGGGAGCTGGAAGGTTTTGATATCGACCTCGGAAACGCCATTTGCAAGGCGGCTCAGCTGAAATGCAGCTGGGTGGAGACCTCGTTTGATGCGTTGATCCCGGGGCTGGTGGCGAAGAAGTTCGACGCCATTAACTCGGCGATGAATATCACCGAACAGCGACGCAAAAGCATTGATTTTACTCAGCCGATTTATCGCATCCCCTCGCAGCTGGTCGGTAAAGCCGATAGCGGCATGGAGACCACCCCGGAAGGGCTGAAAGGCAAAACCATCGGCGTGCTGCAAGGTTCGATTCAGGAAACCTTTGCCAAAGAGCACTGGGAGAAGCATGGCGTAACGGTGGTGTCCTACAAAGATCAAAATATGGCGTGGGCAGATCTGCTGAACGGCCGTATCGATGCTTCGCTGGTGATGTCTGCCGCCGGGCAGGCCGGTTTCCTCAGCAAGCCGCAGGGCAAAGGCTTTGGCTTTATCGGCAAACCGGTGGCTGACGATACTATTCTCGGCAGCGGGATCGGCTACGGCCTGCGCAAAGGCGACGAGGCGACCAAAAAACAGCTCGATGCGGCAATCGACAAAGTTCGCGCTGACGGCACCATCACCCGTCTGGCGGCGAAATACTTCCCGGGTATCGACGTCAGCGTCAAATAACCCGCTTTCCTCCGCAGGGCAAACCTGCGGAGGGATCCAGTCCGCTTCGGTGGAGAGAATTTTTTCACGCTTTTTCTGTCGCCAACAATTGGATTATCAATCGTTTTTGTCTAGAGTGGGCGAAATTCACGACGCATCTGTTTGTCGCGTTGCCGACCAATTGGCATAACAGAAGGACGCTTTCTCAGGCATGAATCGCAGACGTTTTCTCAAATCTTCCATGGCTGTTGCCGCCGTATGCGGAACGTCAGGAGTCGCTTCACTTTTTTCTAACGCCGCGCTTGCCGAGGAATCGGGCATTGCTGATGGGATGACGCGCCGTTTTGACTTTACCGTTTTGCAATCGATGGCCCACGACCTGTCGCGTCAGCCGTGGGGCGGCGCCCCGCGCGACCTGCCGCCAACACTGGCTAATCTGACTCCGCAGGCCTACAACAGTATTCAGTACGATGCGGGACATTCGCTGTGGAATAACATTGACGACCGCAAGCTGGACATCCAGTTCTTCCACGTCGGCATGGGTTTTCGCCGCCGCGTGCGCATGTTCTCGCTGGATTCACAAACCCAGCAGGCGCGGGAGATTCACTTCCGCCCGGAACTGTTTAACTACAACAACGCCGGCGTAGACACCAAACAGCTGGTAGGGCAAACCGACCTCGGCTTTGCCGGGTTCCGCGCGTTTAAAGCGCCGGAGCTGGCACGCCGCGATATCGTCGCCTTCCTCGGTGCGAGCTATTTCCGCGCGGTAGACAGTACCTATCAGTATGGACTTTCCGCTCGTGGTCTGGCGGTCGATACCTTCACCGATACCCCGGAAGAGTTCCCGGACTTTACCTCGTTCTGGTTTGAGACGGTTAAGCCGGGGGCGACGGTCTTTACCGTCTATGCGCTGCTCGACAGCCCGAGCGTCACCGGCGCCTATAAATTTGTGATCAACTGCCAGGAGACGCAGGTGATTATGGATGTGGAAAACCACATCTACGCCCGCAAAGATATCAAACAGCTGGGCATCGCGCCGATGACCAGTATGTTCAGCTGCGGCAACAACGAGCGCCGGATGTGCGACACCATCCACCCGCAAATTCACGACTCCGACCGCCTCGCCATGTGGCTCGGTAACGGCGAGTGGGTCTGCCGGCCGCTGAACAACCCGCAAAAACTGCAGTTCAACGCCTTCCAGGACAAGAACCCGCGCGGCTTTGGTCTGCTGCAGCTTGACCGCGATTTCAGCCATTACCAGGACATCATGGGCTGGTACAACAAGCGCCCGAGCCTGTGGGTCGAGCCGCGTAATCAGTGGGGCAAAGGGGCGGTCAGCCTGATGGAGATCCCCACTACCGGTGAGACGCTGGATAACATCGTCTGCTTCTGGCAGCCGGAAAAAGCGATCAAGGCCGGTGATGAGCTGGACTTTAGCTATCGCCTGTACTGGAGCGCGCAGCCGCCGGTGCGTTCTCCGCTGGCCCGGGTGATGGCCACCCGCACCGGGATGGGCGGTTTCCCGGAAGGCTGGGCGCCGGGCGAACACTACCCGGACAAATGGGCGCGCCGTTTTGCCATTGATTTCGTCGGTGGGGACCTGAAGGCCGCGGCGCCAAAAGGCATCGAACCGGTGATTACCCTGTCTAACGGTGAAGCGAAGCAGATCGAGATTCTGTACGTTGAGCCGTTCGACGGCTATCGCATCCAGTTTGACTGGTACCCGACCAACGATTCCACCGACCCGGTGGAAATGCGCATGTTCCTGCGCTGCCAGGGCGAGGCCATCAGTGAGACCTGGCTGTACCAGTATTTCCCGCCGGCTCCGGATAAACGCAACTACGTTGATGACCGGGTTATGAAGTAACCGTCGCGGTTGCCCGTCTGCGTGCCGTAGACGGGTTTTCCCGCAGTGAGAGAGAGTAATGTCCGCAGAAAAAAAAACCGTTCCTGAAACGATCCCGGTCACCGACCAGCTGACGCTGCGCGCGGTGGACGAGCGTTACGTTACCGACTTACACCTGCTGGTGGAGAAGAATAAACACTGGTTACAGCATTCGCTTAGCTGGCCCGCCGCGGTCGACAGCGAAGATGAAACCCGTCGCCATGTCCAGGGAAACGTGATGCTGCACCAGCGCGGTTACGCGAAAATGTTTTTACTGTTTTTGCGCGATGAGATGGTGGGCGTGCTGTCGTTCAACCAGATTGAACCGCTGAATAAAACCGGCTACATCGGCTACTGGATTGATGAACATCACCAGGGACAAGGGCTGCTTTCCCAGGCGCTGCAGGCCTTTATGCACTACTACGCTCGCCGCGGCGAAGTCCGGCGCTTCGTGATTAAATGCCGGGTGGCTAACCACAAGAGCAACCAGGTGGCGCTGCGCAATGGCTTTACCCTCGAAGGCTGTCTGAAACAGGCCGAGTATCTGAACGGCGCTTATGACGATCAGAATATCTACGGACGGATTATCGATAGCCCCGCCTCCTGATGATAGGGGTTCCCGGCGCGCGCGGGATACAGCGCTACAGCGATCCCAGCAGCGGCGTGCGGGTAATCTGCTGCGCGCCATTGATCACTTTGCGACCGCGCAGATGAATCGCATCGCCGTTCAGCGCCTCAATCCGCGCGTTGTCGGTAATTTCAACCCGATGTTCGATCACCACATCGCCACTGATGTGAGCATGTCCTTGCACCAGCACGTCGTCATCCAGCAGGATCGGGCCGCCGCACAGCCGGGCGTGACCGCCCACCATCACCCGATGTTTGAGCACGCAGTTGCCCTCAATCACGGCGTTCTCTGCCACCTGCGAACTGTAGCGTAGCGTCGGTATCGCATCCTCAGCGCGTCCGGCAATCAGGCGCGCATGGTCGTAGACCCTGGCGTTATCGCAGACCCAGACATCGTTTTCTTCATTGCCTTCCAGCCGGGCATAGTCAAATATTTCCGCTCGGTGCTCAACAAAGGCGTGCTCCACGAAGGCATCCCCGTAAATCTGCGCCTGATGAACGATGCGCGAAGCGCTGACCGTCGCCCGCTGGTAGATTTGCAGATATTTATCGCGGTCGGCGGTCAGTCCCTGGGCGGCGATAATCAGGCAGTGGGGGAGAATGCGCGCCTGGTCGGCAAGGCGGCAGAAGCCGCGAACGCGGGAGTTTTGAAGCGTGACGTTGTCACAGATAAGGGCGTGATGACTGATGGTACCGTGGTCGATCCATGCTTCGTCGCGGATGATAGCGAAGTGGCTGACGATGCAGGTCCCGGTCAGCCGCGCATTACCTTCGATCCGCGCACCGGCAAACACCGCGCTGTTGGGGTCGTAGATCCAGCAGGTGCCCGCCTGACTCAGCGCCGCCTCATCGTCCAGCCAGCCGCCTTCGCTGCCGGCCCGCACATCGGCGAAATCACGCAGGGCCACAATTTGCCGCAGATTTACGCTATGTTTAATCCCGTCCTCTTCATAGTGAAACAGGCGAACCTTGTCGCTCAGACGATATTTGTTCATCAAGATTTCTCTTATCAAGGCTTCTTTTTACTTTTGGTTAACACAAACATAGCAAAAATCTCCGTAGCGTGTTTTATAAGGTTCTTTTAAAATGCAACTTAAAGATAAATTGAAAAAATAAATAAAATGAATAAAAAACCGCTTGAACGGCAGGTCCTGAATTTACCTGCAGGTTATTTTGGCATGGTGCTGGGCACGATCGGTATGGGCTTCGCGTGGCGCTATGCCAGCACCCTCTGGCCGGTGAGTCGGGCTATCGGCGATGGTCTGGTGGCGCTGGCGGCAATGATTTGGGCGCTGCTGACGATAGCGTTTATCTCCCGGGCCATTCGCTTCCCGTGGAGCGTGCTGCAGGAGATGCGCCATCCGGTTGCCAGCAGCTTTGTCAGCCTGTTTCCCGCCACCACGATGTTAGTGGCTATCGGCTTCGTACCGTGGTTTCGCCCGCTCTCGCTGCTGCTGTTCAGCCTTGGCGTGGTGCTCCAGCTGAGCTATTCCGCCTGGCAGAGCGCCGGGCTATGGCGCGGAAAACACCCGAGCGATGCCACCACGCCGGGACTCTATTTACCGACGGTGGCAAACAATTTCATCAGCGCGATGGCCTGCGGGGCGCTCGGCTTTAACGATGCCGGGCTGGTGTTTCTTGGCGCCGGGATCTTCTCGTGGCTGAGCCTGGAGCCGGTGATTCTGCAACGACTACGCAGCCATGGCGAACTGCCCGCCGCGATGCGCACCTCGCTGGGTATCCAGCTGGCGCCAGCGCTGGTGGCGTGCAGCGCCTGGCTCAGCGTCAACGGCGCAGAGGCGGATACGTTCGCCAAACTGCTGTTTGGCTATGGCCTTTTACAACTGCTGTTTATGCTACGTCTGATGCCGTGGTACCTGCGGCAGCCGTTCAATGCGTCCTTCTGGAGCTTTTCTTTTGGTATTTCCGCATTGGCCAGCACCGGATTGCATCTTGGACACAGCCAGCCGAGCGGCTTGTTCCATTACTTATCGATTCCGTTGTTTATCTTTACCAATCTGATTATTGGACTGCTGTTGCTACGCACGTTTCTGCTGTTGCTGCGGGGGAAATTGCTGATTCGCGTCGACCGGGCCACATTATTAAACAATAAGGACTTATCATGACTATCCGTGACGAAAACTACTTTACTGATAAATACGGGCTGACCCGTACCCACTCGGAAGTGGTCTATGCCGCGACCCAGGTGCCGCCGGGAAAAGCGCTGGATCTGGGGTGTGGCAACGGGCGCAATAGCCTCTATCTGGCGGCAAACGGCTTTGATGTGACGGCGTGGGATAAAAACCCGATGAGCATCAATAATCTGGAGAGCATTCGTGCGCAGGAAGAGCTGAGCAATCTCCAGGCGGCGGTCAAGGATCTGAATAGCTTAAGCTTCGACGGTGAATATGACTTTATTCTCTCCACCGTGGTACTGATGTTCCTTGAAGCGAAAACTATTCCGGGACTCATCGCGAACATGCAGCGTTGCACCAGACCGGGCGGCTACAACCTGATCGTTGCGGCAATGGACACCGACGATTATCCCTGCACCGTTGGCTTCCCGTTTGCCTTTAAACCTGAGGAACTGCGGCGCTACTACGCCGGCTGGTCGTTCCTCAGGTACAACGAAGAGGTGGGCGAGCTGCACCGCACCGATGCCAACGGCAACCGTATCAAACTGCGTTTTGCCACCATGCTGGCGCAAAAGCCGGTTTAACGGGCCGCCAGCAGGCAGAGCTGTAACGCCGTATGATACGAGGCCTCAAAGGCGCGCAGCGGCAAAAACTCAAATTTCGAGTGGAAGTTGTGCGCGCCGGTGAAGAAGTTGGGCGTTAGCAGGCCTTTTGCCGAGAGCGCCGCACCATCGGTACCGCCGCGCATTGGCGTAGGTTTTGGCGTCACGCCAATGCTCTCCATGGCTTCGAACATCAGGTCAATGGCCCGGCGATCGTCGCCAATGGCATTGCTGATGTTGCTGTAGGTGTCGCTAATCGAAAATTCGACGCTGGCCGTCGGGTATTGTGCGGCAATGTGTTCAGCGACGTCGCCAATCTGCTGTTTGCGGCGTAAAAAGCTCTCGCTGTCGAAATCGCGAATGCTGGCCTGCAGCAGGGTGCTGTTTTGATCGCCCTGAATGCCGTTAAACCAGACGTAACCTTCGCGTCCAGCGGTGTGTTCTGGCGTCTGCAGGCGATCGAAATGGCTGATGTAATCGGCGGCCATCAGTAGCGGGTTGACCAGCACACCTTTGGCGGACATCGGATGGGCGGTCACCCCGGTGAAGCGAATCTCCGCCGCCGCGGCGTTAAAGTTCTCATACACGATCTCGCCCAGTTCGCAGCAGTCGATAGTCCAGGCAAAATCGACGGCAAAACGGCTGAGATCCAGCGCTTTCGCCCCCCGCAGGCCCACCTCTTCATCGGGGACGAAGGCCACCACGATATCACCGTGACGATGTTCCGGCGTCAGGTTTTCCAGCACCGTCACCACCACCGTGACCGCCGATTTGTTGTCGGCGCCGAGCACACTGGTGCCATCGCTGAAAATAATCTCTTCGTCCGGGTAGGCGAGAATCTCCGGATGCTCGGCAACCCGCAGCCAGATCTGCTTTTCACTATTCAGGCACAGATCCTCGCCGGTAAAACGCAAAATTTGTGGATGAATGTCCGGGGACAGCCCGACGTCCACGGTGTCGATGTGGGTGATAAAGCCAATCCGCGGCGCGCCCGGAACATTCCCTCTTTTTACCGCGGTGACGGTGGCATGGTCATCAATCACGATATCGTCCAGCCCAAGGCGGCGTAACTCGTCGGCAAGCTCGCGGGCCATCTCATGTTGTCCCGGCGTGGTTGGCAGCGTGGTAGCGCGCGGGTCGCTTTGGCTGCTGATGGCCAGGTAGCGGAAGAAGCGCTGGGTCAATTGACTGGCAAGTGGAGATGGCATAGTGATTCCTTCTTTATTTATTTTTTCAGGTGTTTGCAATCTGGCTTTAGTGTTATGTATGGGCAGGAAAACAACAAGCTATTCATTAGCTGACAAATTAAAAAAGGAAAACGTTATGCAACGCAAACTCACCACGCTTGCTCTGACAATAACGGCACTCACGTTTGGTTCCGCCGTGAGCGCAAAAACGCTGGTTTACTGCTCCGAAGGATCGCCGGAGAATTTCAATCCTCAGCTCTACACCTCCGGTACCAGCGTGGACGCCAGCGCGGTTCCGGTTTATAACCGGCTGGTTGACTTTAAGGTGGGCACCACCGAACTGCAGCCGAGCCTCGCGGAAAGCTGGGAGGTCAGCGACGACGGAAAAGTCTATACCTTCCATTTACGCAAAGGGGTGAAGTTTCAAAGTAATAAATATTTCACGCCCACCCGCGATTTTAATGCCGACGATGTGATTTTCTCCTTTATGCGGCAAAAAGATCCGCAGCATCCTTATCACAACGTCTCCGGCGGCAGCTACTCTAACTTTGAAAGCCTGGAGTTTGGCCAGTTAATTACCGCTATTGATAAGCCTGATGAGTATACGGTGCGCTTTACGTTGGCCCGCGCCGAAGCGCCGTTTGTGGCGGACCTGGCGTGGTATTTTGCCTCTGTGTTATCGGCGGAATATGCGGATGCGATGCTCAAAGCCGGTACCCCGCAGCGCGTCGATTCCGACCCGATTGGCACCGGTCCCTTTAAGCTGGCGCAGTATCAGAAAGATTCCCGCATTCTTTATACCGCCTTCCCGGACTACTGGCAGGGGAAAGCAAAAATCGATCGGCTGGTTTTTAGCATTACCCCGGACGCTTCGGTGCGCTATGCCAAACTGGAAAAGAATGAATGCCAGGTGATGCCATTTCCTAATCCGGCCGATTTGCCCAGGATGAAGGAAAATAAAAACATTCATCTGCTGAATAAGGCTGGCTTGAATACCGGGTTCCTTGCTTTTAATACGCAAAAACCGCCGCTGGACAATGTCAAAGTGCGTCAGGCCCTGGCGATGGCGATTAATAAGCCGGCGATTATTGAAGCGGTGTTCCACGGTACCGGCACGCAGGCGAAAAACCTGCTGCCGCCGGGGGTATGGAGCGCGGACGCGGAACTGAAAGATTATGACTATGACCCGCAGAAAGCCAAAGCGCTGCTGCAGGAGGCGGGTATTAGCGGTCCGTTAACGATCGATCTGTGGGCGATGCCGGTGCAGCGTCCTTATAACCCCAACGCTAAGCGGATGGCGGAAATGATTCAGGCCGACTGGGCTAAAATCGGCGTACAGACCAAAATCACCACCTATGAATGGGGTGAATATCTGAAGCGGGTAAAAGATGGCGAGCATCAGGCGGCGTTGATGGGCTGGACCACGGCGACCGGCGATCCCGACAACTTCTTCGGGCCGCTATTTACCTGTCAGTCGGCGAACGGCGGCTCTAACTCGGCGAAATGGTGCTATCAGCCATTTGATAAAATTATCGCCGAGGCAAAATCGATTACCGATCGTCCAAAACGCGAAGCGCTGTATAAACAGGCGCAGCAGATGATGCATGACCAAATGCCGGCGGTGATGATTGCGCATTCGACTATTTTTGAACCGGTACGCAAAGAAATTTCTGACTATGAAATTGATCCTTTTGGCAAGCATATTTTCTATCAGGTCGACATAAAGTAAACAATAAATGTCAATCCGCCCACCGTGGCGGATTTATTTTTTCAAACGTTTGACGTTCCCCTTTTTTTGTCACAAAACTTACCTTGGTATTTTGCTATAAATCGCGCCGACAACTGCATTTACAGGGATTCACTCATGCGTACTCATTTCATTTTTAAAGTGGCAGCACTTGCTGGTCTGTTAGCACTCGCGGGCTGTGCCTCAAAAATTGCCGCCCCGGAAAAATATTCTGGTTTCTTAAAAGACTATTCGAACTTAAAAGAAACGACGTCGGCTTCTGGTAAGCCAGAACTGCGCTGGATCGCTGCGGATTACAATCCGCAAAACTACGATAGCATCGTCTATAACCCGATTACCTATTACCCGGTGCCAAAACCCTCTACCCAGGTCGGGGAAAAAGCGCTGAGCGATATTCTCGCTTATACCAACAAACAGATGAAGCAGGCGATAGCCGAGCGTAAACCGCTGGTAGCGAAACCCGGCCCGCGCAGCCTGATTTTCCGCGGCGCGATCACCGGCGTGGATTCCAGTAAAGAGGGGCTGCAATTCTATGAAGTGGTTCCGGTCGCGATGGTGGTGGCAGGAACGCAGATGGCGACCGGGCACCGGACAATGGATACCAACCTCTACTTTGAAGGGGAGCTGATTGATCCGGCGACCAATAAACCGGTGGTCAAAGTGGTGCGTAAGGGCGAAGGCAAAGCGCTGGCGAACGAAAGTACGCCGATGACCATTGATACCCTGAAACAGGTGATTGATGACATGGCGATCGATGCCGTGAAATTTGACCCGACGCAGAAATAATCCTGCGACAACGCAAAAGGCGCCTCCTGAAGGGCGTCTCAGATTGTCGGCAAATCACATTGCCCGACGGCGCTGCGCTTGTACGGGCCTACAGAGCTTGTGCAAATCTTAGCGATGACGGGTTTTGTAGGCCGGGTCAGGCGTCAGCCGTCACCCGGCAAAACGTGGGCACGATGTTTAAAACGGGCCTGTCATGAATCTCAGGCACCCTTCGGGATAGCGCACTGGATTGTTGACAGAGCAAGCCACTTAAATTGCCCGACGGCGCTGCGCTTGTACGGGCCTACAGAGCTTGTGCAAATCTTAGCGGTGACGGGTTTTGTAGGCCGGGTCAGGCGTCAGCCGCCACCCGGCAAAACGTGGGCACGATGTTTAAAACGGGCCTGTCATGAATCTCAGGCACCCTTCGGGATAGCGCACTGGATTGTCGACAGAGCAAGCCTCTTAAATTGCCCGATGGCGCTGCGCTTGTACGGGCCTACAGAGCTTGTGCAAATCTTAGCGATGACGGGTTTTGTAGGCCGGGTCAGGCGTCAGCCGCCACCCGGCAAAACGTGGGCACGATGTTTAAAACGGGCCTGTCATGAATCTCAGGCACCCTTCGGGATAGCGCACTGGATTGTCGACAGAGCAAGCCTCTTAAATTGCCCGATGGCGCTGCGCTTGTACGGGCCTCCAGAGCTTGTGCAAATCTTAGCGATGACGGGTTTTGTAGGCCGGGTCAGGCGTCAGCCGCCACCCGGCAAAACGTGGGCACGATATTTAAAACAGGCTTGTCACAAGTCTCAGGCGCCCTTCACGAGGGCGCCTGTTTTATGTCAGCCGGCAGGGATTAAGCCAGTCTGCGGCGCAGGAACCACTGCTCGGGACGGGCAAACATCACCAGATTCCCCACCAGAATCAGCGCCAGCCCGATAACCGCGTTGCTGTGCCAGACGTAGCCTTCGTAAAAGGTCGAAATCGTCAGGGCCACCAGCGGGAACAGCAGGGTACTGTAGGCGGCTTTTCCGGCGCCAATCCGGCCAACCAGCGTAAAGTAAGCGCCGAACGCAATCACCGATCCGAACAGCGCCAGGTACAGCAGCGCGCCCATATAGCTCAACGTCCACTGGGGCGTGAAATCATCGCCGCGCACCAGAGCGATAGCTCCCATCACCAGGGTGCCGTAGAGCATCGCCCAGCTGTTGGTGGTCAGGGTTTCCAGACCACGGCGCTGGTGGCGCATACTGAGCATATTGCCGAGAGAAAAACCGTAGGTTCCCAGCGCGCTGAGACCAATTCCCCACAGCAGGGAGGCGTTGAGCCCGTTACTGAGCAGATCGTCCCAGAACAGCGTGATAATCCCCACGAGGCCAAGCGCGGCGGCAAGCCAGAAACGAACGGGCGGCTGCTGACGGAAGAAAATAAACCCGTTGATGGCGTTAAACAGGACCGCCATGGAAAAAATAACCGATTCAAGACCGGTGTTGATGTGCGCGGCGGCGGTATAAAAGCACCAGAAGTTGAAACAGAAGACGCAGCAGCCCTGCACTACACAGAACAGATGATCGCGCAGCGCCAGCGGACGCAGACGACGGGTTGCCAGCAGTATCGCCAGCATCGTGACGCTGGCGACCGCGAAACGCCAGAAAATGGAGACCGGCGCGGAGACCGGCCCCTGTTGTAAAAAGATGGCAATCCATGTCGTTCCCCAGATAACGACCACCAGCCCGTACAGTATTGCGTTCAAAATATTTCTCCCATAAGCACACCAAAGACGCAGTGTGGCGGTTATTGAGCGCCGCCGCTGTCATCCTTGCGGGTTGGACTTGCAAATTCTTGCGCTTATTTTTACCGAATGACCGGAGAGATCTGGTATCCGCTGCCGACTCTTCATAGACTAGGGGTTTACGAAATCAGATGTGTGAAGGCCATGGCTTACGGGACGTTCGAAACATTACGCCGACAAAAAGCCGTCCTGCGGGAGACGGTGGAGCTCAACTCCGGTATTCAACTGGCGGCGTGGTATAACAATCGCGATACGGTGACGGTGCGCAGCGACCACCATACCCTGAGTCTGTACGTCGCGGATGGCTACGAAAGTTATCAGAAAACCCCCGCCGGCTGGAAAAACGGCGGGGGTCCGGACCGTTTTTGCCTGATGCCGAAGGGAGCTGAGAGCACCTGGGATATTCGCGGCGACCTCTCGTTCGTGCATCTGTACTGTACCGACGACCATCTGCGTCGGGTCGGCGAGCAGATCTGGGACCGCAGCCCGGCCTCGTTTAGTCTGCAGGAACAGACCTTTTCCCGGGATGATAAAATTACCGCCGTCTATCGCCAGTTTCTTCTCGATTACGACTGGCAGCAGCAGGCCAACCAGCTGACCTTAAGCTCCGCCAGCACGCTGCTGCTGACCCATCTTATTCAGCACTACTCGAACGTTCAGTGGCGGTTGCCCACGGTCTCCGGTGGCCTGGCGCCGCACGTTCTGCGTAATCTGCTGGCGTGGGTTGAGGAGAACCTGGATCAGCCGCTGACGCTGGCCGATCTGGCGCAGGAGGCGGCGCTCAGCGAATATCACTTCGCGCGGATGTTCCGGCAGTCAATGAACATGGCGCCGCACCAGTATGTGATGCAGCGGCGGATGGTCAAAGCGCAGGAGCTTATATGCCGCAGCGCCCGGCCGTTGACCGATATCGCGATGGCCTGCGGTTTCAGCTCCGCCAGCCATTTCAGCAACCGGGTGAAAAGCGCCACCGGTCTGACCCCTTCGCAGTTACGTGCGGCGCAGCGCTGACAGCAGGGCGAAACTCACGCCGCCGAGCACCAGCCCCCAGAATGCCGAGCCGATTCCCGCTAAGGTCACGCCGCTGGCGGTGACCAGAAACGTCACCCCCGCCGCATCGCGTTCATTCTCCTGATTCAGCGCCTGAAACAGACTCCCGCCAAGCGTTCCGAGCAGCGCCAGCCCTGCCAGCATCTGAATCCACGCCGTCGGCAGCGCGGACATCAAGGCGGTAATCGAACCGCCGAACAGCCCGGCCAGCAGATAAAAACCGCCCGCGGCGGCAGCGGCCAGCCAGCGCCGCTGCGGGTCAGGATGGGCCTCCGGACTTTGGCAGATGGCGGCGGTAATGGCGGCAATACAGATGGAGTAGACGCCAAAAGGGGACAGTATCAGCGCCAGTCCGGCGGTCGCGACAATCAGCGGCGACACGGGCACCCGATAACCGGAAGCCTGCATCGTGGCGAACCCGGGGGCGTTTTGCGAGGCCATGGTGACCAGGAAGAACGGCACGCCGACGCTGAGCAGCAGTGACGGGGTAAACTGCGGCGCGATATATTCCGGGGCGACAAAAGCAAGGCTGATGTGGTTCCCGGCGACATTGCCGGAGAACACGGCGATGGCGCCGCCGACCAGCAGCGCAGCCACCACCGCAAAGCGTGGATACAGCGCTTTACACAGCAGCCAGGCTGCCAGCATTGCGCCGCACAGCAGGAGATGGTCTTCAAGGGTGGCGAAGGCCTGCAGGCCGAAGCGCAGTAAAATCCCTGCCAGCATGGCGGCGGCGAGCGAGTGGGGGATAATTTTCATCAGCCGGGCAAAAAGGCCGGTCAGCCCGCATAGCACCATTAGACCATTGGCAAAGATAAACACGCCGACCGCCTGGTTCAGCGTCGCGCCCGGTAAGCCGCTGACCAGTAGCGCGGCGCCGGGGGTTGACCAGGCGGTAAGGATCGGCACTTTGCGCCATAGCGTGAGGGCCAGCGTGCTGATCCCCATCCCCAGGCCGAGGGCCGTCATCCAGCCGGCTATCTGATCCGCATTGGCACCTGCGCTGGCGGCGGCTTGCCAGATAATGGCGGCTGAGCTGGCGTAGCCGACCAGGACGGCGATAAACCCGGCGAGCAGCGTTGGCAGCGGGAGTGAGAACGAGCGCATAGTGACCTCTTGTGCGTTATAACATCCGACAAAATGTAGCACCGTGCGCTATAACGCACAACCATCTTTTCCCTCTTTCCATGCCGCCGTTATCGTCGTCCCGGCAGTTCCAGACGCGTTTCCCGACGAAACTCCCTGTAGAATCATACGAATGCGCGTATAATTTCTGCTGAGCATATCAGGAGGTGGAATGAATATTGCGCAACATCTGGCGACGACCCTGAAAACGCTGCGTCAACAGCGCGGCTGGAGTCTGTCGCGACTGGCGGAAGAGACCGGGGTGTCAAAAGCGATGCTCGGGCAGGTTGAGCGAAATGAATCCAGCCCGACGGTGGCGACCTTGTGGAAAATCGCCACCGGTCTGAACGTGCCTTTCTCGGCGTTTATCGTCGCCGATGAATCGACCGCGCCGACCGCCTTTGACCCGCAGCAGCAGGCGATGGTAGTGACGCCCATTTTCCCGTGGGACCCGGAGCTGCGTTTTGACCACTTCTCGATTACTCTCGCCCCCGGCGCGCTCAGCGAATCCACGCCGCACGAGAAAGGGGTGATTGAACATGTGGTGGTGATAAGCGGCGTGCTGGATCTGTGTCTGCAGGGGGAGTGGCTGACGCTAACGAGCGGAGAAGGGCGGCGGTTTGCCGGAGATCTGGCGCATGCCTATCGTAACAGCGGCGCGCAAACGGCCCATTTTCACTCGCTGATTCATTATCCCAAAGAAAAAGCCGCAGAGATTTAACCTGCGGCCAATCAAATGATTAATGTAACCACTCACAACGTGACGAGGAAAATCCGGAATACGTGATGACTGTAACCGTAGACGTTTTGCGAAGGAAATACCTTTTCCTTCAATGCTTTGCTGGAAACTGAAAATTCACCCATTCCCCGTGATGGAAAATGATTTCGTCTGTGCCCACTTCTGACTACAATAGCCGCCATTTCGACCCCCTATAACGGATAACGACGAGCGTATGCGCCTGCACAACCATCATCTTGAACTTCTTAGCCCCGCCCGCGATGTCGGGATCGCCCGTGAAGCGATTTTACACGGCGCAGACGCGGTTTATATCGGCGGACCGGGTTTCGGCGCACGCCACAACGCCAGCAACAGCCTCAGCGATATCGCCGGACTGGTGCCTTTCGCCCATCGCTACGGCGCGAAAATCTTTGTGACGCTGAATACGATCCTGCACGATGATGAGCTGGAACCGGCGCAGCGACTGATTACCGACCTGTATGAAACCGGCGTTGATGCGCTGATCGTGCAGGATATGGGGGTGATGGAGCTGGATATTCCGCCGATTGAGCTGCACGCCAGCACCCAGTGCGATATTCGCAGCGTCGAGAAGGCAAAATTCCTCTCCGACGTCGGCTTTAGCCAAATCGTGCTGGCGCGCGAGCTCAACCTGCAACAGATTAAAGCGATTTACGATAATACCGACGCGACGATCGAGTTCTTTATTCACGGCGCCCTGTGCGTGGCCTATTCCGGGCAGTGCAATATCTCTCATGCCCAGACCGGGCGCAGCGCCAACCGCGGAGACTGCTCCCAGGCGTGCCGTTTGCCGTATACCCTGAAAGATGACCAGGGCCGCGTGGTGGCCTATGAGAAACACCTTCTGTCGATGAAAGACAACGATCAGACCGCCAACCTGGCCCAGTTGATCGATGCCGGCGTGCGCTCCTTCAAAATTGAAGGTCGCTACAAAGATATGAGCTACGTGAAGAACATCACCGCGCACTATCGTCAGATGCTCGACGCGATTATTGAAGATCGCGGCGATCTGATGCGTTCGTCCGCCGGGCGCACCGAACACTTTTTCGTCCCCTCGACGGATAAAACCTTCCATCGCGGCAGCACCGACTACTTTGTCAATGCGCGCAAAGGCGACATCGGCGCGTTTGATTCACCGAAATTTATCGGCCTGCCGGTGGGTGAAGTGCTGAAAGTGGCTAAAGACCACCTGGATGTTGAAGTGACCGAGGCGCTGACCAATGGCGATGGCCTCAACGTGATGATTAAGCGCGAAATCGTCGGTTTCCGCGCCAACACGGTGGAAAAAACCGGCGAAAATCGCTATCGCGTATGGCCGAACGAGATGCCGGCCGATCTGCATAAAGTTCGGCCTCACCAGGTGTTGAACCGTAACCTCGACCATAACTGGCAGCAGGCTTTGCAAAAGACCTCCAGCGAGCGGCGGATTGCGGTCGACATCAACCTCAGCGGCTGGCAGGAGCAGCTGGTGCTGACGATGACCTGCGAAGATGGCGTCAGCGTCACCCACACCCTGGACGGCGAGTTTGCCGAAGCGACCCAGGCGGAGAAAGCGCTGGCGAACCTACGGGACGGCGTGGCCAAGCTGGGGCAGACTATCTATTTTGCCCGCGATGTGCAGATCAATCTCCCCGGCGCGCTGTTTGTGCCGAATAGCCTGCTGAACCAACTGCGTCGGGAAACGGTAGAACGCCTGGACGAGGCGCGGGTGAATGCCGCGCCGCGCGGCCAGCGTAAAGCGGTTTCCGTGCCGCCGCCGGTTTACCCTGAAACCCATCTGTCGTTCCTTGCCAACGTCTATAACCATAAGGCGCGTGCGTTTTACCAGCGCTATGGCGTAAAGCTGATCGATGCGGCCTATGAAGCGCATGAAGAGAAGGGCGACGTGCCGGTGATGATCACTAAACACTGTCTGCGTTTTGCCTTCAATTTATGTCCGAAGCAGGCCAAGGGGTCGATTAAGAGCTGGAAAGCGACGCCGATGCAGCTCATTCACGGTGATGAAGTGCTGACGCTGAAATTCGACTGCCGTCCGTGCGAAATGCACGTCATCGGCAAAATGAAAAATCATATTTTGAAAATGCCGCTTCCGGGGAGCGTTGTCGCCTCGGTCAGTCCGGATGAGCTGTTGAAGACCCTGCCAAAGCGTAAAGGCGCCTGATCGACGGCAGACGCTACTGGCGGAAGTCCATTTTTGGTTTGCGCGCATTCTGCCAGTGGTGACGTTCGCGCAGATCGGCGGCGGCCTCGTTCCGCTGGCTGCGCAGCTCATCACTGTCGGCCTCGTGCAGCAGCTGCTGTTCGAGGCTTTGTACCGGGAAGTATTCATGTCCTTGTTTGCGGGCCAGCAGATGGCCGGAAAATAACGCACACATCAGCACTAACGCCGAAACGCATCTCTTGAGCATATCTATTTCCAGTGACAGACGAGTGGGGCTACTATGCTCTGAATTTCTTGAGCTTTATTATCGGGTTATCAAAGAAGAGCAAAGTCTGCGTCAGTCTTTCCTGACGAATGGCGAAAAAAAGCCCGGCGCGATGCACGCGTCGGGCCACAGCAGGATTATTTTTTCGGTGGCAACGGTTTGCCATTGTGCTGGCCGTCTTTCGGCGGCTGTTGGTTGCCGTGTGCGGGCGACTTGCCTTTCGACGACGGTTTGCCGTTATGCTGTGCGCTCTGCGCTGGCCGTTTAGCGCTGTGCTGCTGCAGGTTCTTATTGTGGCCGTTATGCTGTTGGCCTGCGGCCGCTTTCCCCGGAGGCGGCGGGGGATTATCGGCCGCAAAGGTCAGGGAAGAGAGCGCCAACGACATCGCCGCAGATAACAAGACAATCTTTTTCATCGCTACATCCTTTATTTTTATGTGCTTTGAGATTTCAGCAAATAAAAATGGAGAGACAATGGAGTTCTTGCTAATCAGAGTAATCCGCAGCGCCGGGGATTAAACTTTCAGCCCGGCCGCGGTCATTAAAAAGCGAAAAAGCATACTGACTGCCCCCAGCGCCAGCACGCTGGTCCCCCACAGCGCGACCATCCATAATAATTGCTTCAGTCGTGACTGATTCATCAATGATACCCCTCACCATGTTGGACTTTGCCGCGAAACACGTAATAGCTCCAGAAGGTATAGCCGAGGATCACCGGAATAATCAGCAGGGCGCCTACCAGCATGAAGCCCTGGCTCTGCGGCGGCGCGGCGGCCTGCCACAGCGTAATGCCCGGCGGAATAATGTGCGGCCAGATACTGATCCCCAGACCGCTGAAGCCGAGAAACACCAGGCCCAGCGTCAGAATAAAGGGCAGCGCATGGCGGTGTGGGTTGCGCAGGTCCCGCCACAGCCAGGCCCCGAACGCCACAACCAGCAGGGGAACCGGCAGCAGGAAAAAGAGGTTCGGCAGAGTGAACCAACGGGCGGCGATGGCCGGCTGCACCAGCGGTGTCCACAGGCTGATGACGGCGATTGCGATCAGCAGCGCCAGCAGCAGCGTCCGCGAGGTATGGCGCATTTTGTCCTGCAGCGGGTTTTCGCTCTTCATGACCAGCCAGGTGGCGCCCAGCAGCGCATAGGCAATGGTCAATCCGAGACCGCAGAACAGGGTAAACGGCGTCAGCCAGTCGAGCATCCCGCCGCTAAACGCGCGTCCGCTCACCGAAAAGCCATTAATGACCGCCCCAACAACCACCCCCTGGGAAAAGGTGGCCAGCAGCGAGCCGCCAAGAAAAGCGCGATCCCAGAACGGGCGGTGTGACGGCGTTGCCTGAAAGCGAAACTCAAAAGCCACGCCGCGAAAAATCAGGCCGATGAGCATTAACGTTAGCGGGATCGCCAGCGCATCGATAATCACCGCATAGGCGAGGGGAAACGCGCCGAACAGCCCGGCGCCGCCAAGCACCAGCCAGGTTTCGTTGCCGTCCCAGACCGGCGCCACGCTGTTAACCATGACGTCACGGTCTTCAGCATCGCGGGTGGTCGAGAACAAAATGCCGATCCCTAAATCGAAGCCATCCATCACGATGTACATCAGGGTGGCGAAGACGATAATGACGAACCAGATAACTGAGAGATCGATCCCCATTAGCGGGACTCCTTATACTGAAAACCTTCCGTTGCCGCGGAGAGCGGGCGGGCCGGGGTACCGGATAGCGGTGGATTGAAGGTCTGCGGTCCTTTGCGGATCAGGCGCAGCATATAGCTGTAGCCGACGCCAAATACCGAGCTATAGACGATGAAAAAGGTCAGCAGACTGATAGTCATATGCAGGTCGCCATGGGCGGAGACGGCATCGGCAGTGCGCTGTACGCCATAGACCACCCAGGGCTGACGGCCCACTTCGGTGGTGACCCAACCGGCGAGAATGGCAATCAGCCCGGAAGGGCCCATCCACAGGGCAAAGCGCAGGAAGGGTTTCGACTGATACAGGCGCTGGCGGTAGCGCAGCCATAGCGCCAGCGCTCCAAGCAGGATCATCAGCATGCCGAGCCCGGCCATCAGGCGAAATGACCAGAAGACAATGGTCGAGTTGGGGCGGTCCTGCGGCGCGAATTCTTTCAGGGCAGGAACCTGTTTATCCAGACTATGCGTCAGGATCAGGCTACCGAGTGCCGGGATCTCAAGGCCATAGCGGGTGCGCTCCTGCGCCATATCCGGCCAGCCGAACAGCAGCAGGGGCGTCGGTTCCCCCGGCCGGTTTTCCCAGTGTCCCTCGATGGCGGCAATTTTTGCCGGCTGATGTTTCAGGGTGTTCAGGCCGTGCATATCGCCAATCATCGCCTGAATGGGGGCAACGATAAGCGTCATCCACAGCGCCATTGAAAACATTGCGCGAATTGCCGGCGTGTTATTACCGCGCAGCAGATGCCACGCCGCCGAGGCGCCGACGAACAGCGCGCTGCTAAGAAAAGCCGCTACCGTCATATGAAGCAGACGATACGGGAACGACGGGTTGAAGATAACCGCGAACCAGTCGACGGGAGCCACCTGGCCGTTAACGATTTCAAACCCCTGCGGCGTCTGCATCCAGCTGTTGGAGGCGAGGATCCAGAAGGTCGAGATGATGGTCCCCAGCGCGACCATGCAGGTGGCGAAAAAGTGCATGCCGGGGCTGACGCGGTTCCAGCCAAAGAGCATGACCCCGAGGAACCCGGCCTCAAGGAAGAAGGCAGTCAGGACTTCATAAGTCAGCAGCGGGCCGGTAATACTGCCGGCAAACTCGGAAAAACCGCTCCAGTTGGTGCCGAACTGGTAGGCCATCACCAGACCGGAGACGACGCCCATGCCGAAGTTAACGGCGAAAATCTTTGACCAGAAGTGGTAAAGCGAGCGCCAGACAGGATTTTTTGTCTTCAGCCACAACCCTTCCAGTACCGCCAGATAGCTGGCCAGGCCGATGGTTATGGCGGGAAAGATAATGTGAAATGAGACGGTAAAGGCGAATTGAATTCGCGCCAGGTGGAATGCATCAAGACCGAACATGCAGAACTCCGCAAGAAAATTGATTCAGCGCAATTCTAGGCGGCGAGAGTTTCGGGTTGCAGAGGCAGAAAGGCTATTTTTTGTGATAACAGTTGCCTGACTGTTATGCCTTTTATCGGGGGAGTCAGGCGATGATGATGATCCACGAGCGGGATGTTATCTGCGGCTGGTCGCTGCGTACGCCGGAGAAAAAATGCGCGCCGCGTTGCGCTTGAGTCAATCCGCGGCGCGAACGGTCTTAAAAGGCCTGTTGATAAAGCCGCAGCGCGTCGCCCTCGTTGACCGTCACCGGGTTATTCACCAACAGCCGGGTTTGCAGCATGGCATCCCGGGCGAGCAGCGGCAGTTGAGCTTTATCAACTCCGACATCTCGCAAGCGCTGCGGCGCGCCGCTGGCAACGATAAGACGGGTCATTTCGGCAATGAATGCCGCGCTATCCCGTTGCACATCGCCACCGGTCTGTAGACCGATAGCCGCCGCAAGTTCTGCATACAGCGCCCCCGCTACGGGAGCATTGAAATGCAAAACGGGGATCAGCATCAGGGCGTTTGAGAGGCCGTGGGGCACGTGATAGCGTCCGCCAAGTGGATAGGCGAGCGCATGAACGGCTGCCACCGGCGCGTTGGCAAAGGCCTGACCTGCCAGCATCGCCCCGAGTAGCACCCCTTCGCGCGCCTCGCGATCCTGCCCGTGGCGACAAGCGTTGAGCAGATGACGAGTCATCAACCGCAGCGCTTCGCGGGCCAGCGCATCCGATAGCGGATTTTTTTTATGGGCGCTAGTATAGGCTTCGATGGCATGGACCATCGCATCAATTGCGGCGGCCGCGGTATGCACCGGGGGTAAGCCGAGCGTCAGGTGGGCATCCAGCAGGACCACATCGCAATACAGTTGCGGGGCCACAACGCCCATTTTGCTGTTTTCACCGGTGGTGAGAATCGCGATGTTGGTCACTTCGGACCCGGTTCCGGCCGTCGTCGGGATTTGCATCAGCGGCAGACGCGTCCCTTCGACCTTATCTATGCCGTACATCGCCTCGAGCGGCTGCTGCGACGGCGCGAGCACGGCGGCCATTTTCGCCACATCCAGCGAGGAGCCGCCGCCGATCCCAATGACCATGTCGCAGCGTGCCTCACGGGCCTGTTCCGCCGCACGCAGGGCCAACTCGGCGGGCGGGTCGGCGACGACCCGGTCGAATCGGGTTACCGTATAGCCGCTGCGGCGCAATGCGTCCTCCACCGGTGCCAGCACACCGGCGCTCACCAGGCCGGGGTCGGTGACCAGTAAGATTCGCCTGGCCTGAAAGTAGCGCTGGACGATTTCGCCCAGTCGCGTCGCACCTTGCCATTCGACGAGAACGGTCCCGACGGTGGTGAAGGTGAAGGCCTTTCCTGATGGGGGCATACTGACTCCTTATCTGTCGTTGTCTGTCTGCGGAACTAAAAAGCTCTCCACCTCTTTTTTATCCAGCAACGGGGCTATCACTTCGAGGCCCAGGTGTTGAAAATGCGGGGTCGCCCGGTGCGCATCGAGCCCGCCTGCGTGGCGATAACGCTCGAGGATCACGAAGTGCCGACGATCTTCCCGGGACTGAAAGAAGGCATAGGAGAGATTGTCCGTCTCCTGACGCGTGGCTGCTGCGAGGGCGTGCAATGCGGTTGCCACGTGCTCAATCTCATCCGGACGAGTGTAGTAGTGGGCGATGACCTGTAACTGCTGATTTCCCATAGAAAGCTCCGCGTTATTTCGTTGAAAGGGGCAGATTCCACAGCGCACTATCGCTGCTGGAGACCGCCGTCGCGCCGCTGGCAAGCGCCGCGCGGATTTGCGCTTCATTACTGACAAACCCGGATGCGACAATGGGCGGCAGGCGCTGGCGATCGGCCTGCGGCAACATGGCGAGCATCGGGGCCGGCATCAGCTGCACGTAATCGGGCTCGCTCTGCTCCAGCGCATGCAGGCTGCGAAGCCAGGTCGAACGATCGGTGACAAAGATCTTTTGCATCGTTACCAGTCCGCTTTTTTTTGCCCGCTGCACGGTCTGCAGGCGCGTAGAGAGCAGCCCCATGGCGCCGGTTTCGGCAATATAGTCGATCCCGCCTTTATCCTGCGACAAGCCGTTGCAGCTGTCGATATTGACGATCACATACTTGTCTGCCTTGGCCAGCAGGGTAATCACCGGCTGGAGTTTAATCAGATCGATATTGGCAATAATGCAGACCTGCGCCCGACTGGTGAGCGCCACTTTTAACTGGTCGATGCCGTAGATCGCCATAATCATCGGGTGGCACGCCAGCTGCGTGCCGAGGTTTTTGATCATTGTTGACCTGCCGGGCGCGAAACGTATTCATCGCTCAACCCCAGTTTCCCCGGATTGAGAATACGGTGTGGATCGAGTGCAGCTTTGATCTCCGCCATCACATTCAGCGTTTCGCCTAAGGCGGCCTGCATATAGGGCGAACGTAATAAACCTACGCCATGATGATGGCTGAGAGACGCGTTATGGCGAATCAGCACCGCGTTTGCCGCGTCCCAGGCAGCGCGATACCAGGCCGCTCGCTCCTTCACGGCAACATCTCCGCGCAGCGAAAAGTACAGACAGGCGCCGTCGACATAGGCGTGAGACTGATGGGCGGAGCCGGCGAGGGTACCCGGGACGGCGTTAATGGCGGCGACGACCTCCTCATAGAGAGTGGCCAGATCTCGCCAGCGGCCAACCATCTCCAGGGTATCGGCCACCAGGCCTGGGCTGCGGGCAAACCCTTCGGCGCTTTTCCCGGTGAGATAGCGGGTATCCAGCCAGCGCTCAAATATCGGATCGCTCTCCAGCGGCTGTCCCTGGCATTGCTCACAGACGCGCGCCGAGATGGCCATCACCGCGTCTACCAGCTCCTTTTCGCCCTCATCGGCAATCAACAGAACGTTGGTATCCGGTAAGGAGAACTGCACGCCGCTTTCGAGGTTATCGTACAGCCGCAGGGCAGCGGGGGTTGCGCCGTGCTGGAGGATCTGCCGGCAGGCTTCGAGGCCGTCGGCAAAGCTGGTGAAACCCCAGGCGATGGCGCGGCCATACTCCGGCAGGCGATGCAGTTTCAGGCGTACGCGCACAATGACGCCCAGCGTCCCCTCAGAGCCGATAAACAGCTGCTGAATGTCCGGTCCGGTGGCGCTGCGCGGCGCACCGCCGACGGTAATTAAGCGTCCATCAGCCAGCACCACATCCATGCCGTAGACCATATCTTCAATTTTCCCGTAGCGGGTCGACAGTTGACCGGCGCCGCGACAGGCGACCCATCCGCCCACCGTGCTGATGCCAAACGAGGAGGGCCAGTGGCCCATCGTCATGCCGTACTCCTGCTGAATGGTTTGTTCGAAGATATCGCCAAACATCCCGGCTTCTACCTCAACAATCTGGCTGTCCGGGTCAAACGTCAGCAGTTGGTTGAGGTCACAGACGTCGAGCACAATGCCGCCGCGCACCGGCAACGCGGCGCCGGTAACGTTGCTGCGTCCGGCGGAAACCGTTAGCGGCAGATGGTGGCGATGGGCGATTCTGACCACCTCCTGAACCTGCTCGACGCGGGAGACGCGGACGATAACCGCAATTGGGGTCGCCGGGTTGCCATCGGTCTCGGCGATCATCGAGCCAGCCCACCAGTCGCGGGTCCAGTTCAAGACATCATGACGGGCGGTGAGCACCTCGTTAGCTACGCTACGCAGCTGGTCAACAATGCTTTCACTCACAGTGACAGGGTCACGTTGCAGGCTGTGCCCGCGGCCCTCGACCTGACTTTGTGCGGCCCAGCCCGGTGGCGTGTGGACGCCGACAAGATAATTGCCGCGGTTATAACCACGCTTAATCGCTTCTTTACTGATCATTCTGCGCTCCCCATAAGGATGGATTTTTCATGTTTAACGGCGGCCCGGTAGGCGGCAATTTGCTGCGCAACGACTGCCGGGGCCAGGTTGAGTTCCTGCTGTAAGAGTTCGCCGACGCGGTCGGCGGCGGCGGCCGAGGCATCCCGCGCCATCAGCCGGGCGCGTAAGCGACGTGACAAAATGTCGTCGACGCTGCCGGCCAGCTCATGGCGAATGGCGTAAACCACTTCGGCTTCGGTGTAAGGCAGACCGGCAATAATCGGCGTGTCTAACCCCGGGTTGGCGTGGATGAGGTCGCTGACAAAATGGGCTTCGGCGCCATAACGCTCACCGAGATGGGCAGAGAGCCCGCCGGAAGCGAGAATTGCCTGCGGATCGTAGCCAGCGGCCCCAAGTAAAAAGGCGTTTTTGGTGGAGCAGGCGCGTTTGCGTCCCAGCAGTTTCGCGGCCGTATCGACGGTCTGCTCCGCCATATGCCGGGATGTTGTCAGTTTGCCGCCGACAATCGTAATCAGGCCGTCCGGCGCGACGTTAATTTCGTGATTGCGCTTCAGTTCCACGGTTTTTCCGCCGGGGCTGCCTATCAGCGGGCGGCAACCGGCAATACTGCCCACCACATCCTGCGCGGTGAGCTGGGTTTTGAGCGCGGAATTGGCACCATCCAGCAGAAAATCCAGCTCTTCCCGGGTGCAGCACACATCGTCCAGGTCACCGTCATAATCTTCATCGGTGGTACCCAGATAGGAGACATTGCCCCAGCGGGTAATGGTAGCGCGGCGTTTGCGCCCGGCGACGGGGATGGTGACCGTGCAGTCATTGCGAATTTTAAGCCACGGAATCGCGACATGGACGCCTTTTGCCGGACGGATTTGTAGTGCCGACGAGGCGCCTTTTTTCTGCCCGTCCCAGTCGCGCAGCCACACGCCGGTGGCCATAATCACCACCCGGGCTTTGACCGCGAGCTCATGCTCGTCGGCCAGGATCCGCACGCCGTTCACTTTGCCATGACCATCGCGGGTCGTGGCGATCACCTGAGCATGGTTCACCACCGTCGCCCCGTGAAATGCGGCGGTGCGTACCAGGGCCAGCGTCAGCCTGGCGTCATCGACTCTGGCGTCAAAGTACATAAATCCGCCGGAAAGCTGTTCTTCATTAAGCGTCGGGCAGTGGGAGAGCACCTCCGCCGGCGTGAGTTTCTGGTGCAGAATGCCTTCTCGCCAGCCGCCGGCCAGATCGTAAGTCCACAGCAGGCTCTCAAAGGCGGAGGCCATGCGTTTGTCGAAAATGCCGTTTTTATCCAGCACCGGAAACATAAACGGCAGGCGCTGAACCAGATGGCGGGCATTGCGGCGCAGACGCTGACGCTCAAGCAGCGAGTGGCGCACCAGCCCTAAATTCCCCTGTTCGATATAGCGCAGGCCGCCGTGGACCATTTTTGATGATTTGGACGAGGTGCCGGAGGCAAAGTCGTTCTTTTCCACCAGCGCCACGCGATAGCCACGCAGGCTGGCGTCCAGCGCGGTGTAGGCACCGGTGACGCCGCCGCCGACGATCAAAATATCAAAGGTATCGCTGGCCAGCCGGTCCAGCTGTTCTTCGCGCTGCAGGCGCAGCGGAGCGGTGTCGAACATCTCGCTGCGCGCTTTGTTGGCTTTACGGGACGGAAAAAACTTCATCAACGCCTTTACTCCTGATTATGGGATGGGGTGGCGGCCGTAGCCAGCTCCTGGGCGATACGGCTCTCCCAGAGGGTTCGCTGCTGCCGGCGGCATTCACCATCTATGGATGGCATAAATCGACGGGCGACCTGCACGGTCTGACAGGCCGCGTGTAATGAGTCCCAGAGCAGACCGCCGGAACCGGCGAGAAACGCGGCTCCTCGCAGGCTGGCGCGCGCCGTTTCGGCCATTCTGAGAACCGGAATGCCGCTCAGATCGGCCTGAATTTGCATCAGGGTGTCGCTGTTGGACATTCCACCACCCACCACCAGTTCACTGACGCTGAGGCCGGTGGCCTGTTCGTTGGCGCGAATGCAGGCGGCCACCGAATGGGCGATGCCTTCGAGAATCGCCCGGGCTATCTGCGCGCGGGTGCTGGAGATGGAAATACCGTTGAGCGAGGCGCGGGCCTGCGGTTGCAGCACCGGAACCCGAAGCCCGGTTAGCGCCGGAATAAAGCTTACGCCGCCAGCGCTGGCGGTTTGCGCTGCCAGATCGCTGATCTGCTCCGGGGTGTCGAACCAACCCAGATTTTCACATACCCAGTTAAGGGCGGATCCGCTGGTGGGGACGAAGGTTTCGACGGAATAGTGGGATTTCCCATGCTGGCGTCTGGCGGTCATCACCAGCGTGCTTTCACCGGCCTCGTGCAGTGCCGGGAGCTGGTCGCCAACCAGCAGATCGACAAAACTGCCGGTGCCGTGCATACACAAGGATTGACCGCGCGCGATGCAGCCCAGACCGACGGCGCCGGCAAACTGATCGCCCATGCAGGCCAGTACCGGCACGGCGATGCCGAGCAACGATTTTTGCGTGGTGCCGAGTATCTCCCCATCATCGACCAGAGTGGGTAACAGTCCGCTCGGGAAGGCCAGCTCTGCCAGCCACGGGGCGTAGTAACGGTGATCCCGTAGCTGATAGGCGCCGGCCGAGGTGGCATTGGTCGGCGTTGACAGACAGCGCCGCTCCTCGGTGAGATGCCAGAGCAGCCAGCTATCGATGGTCCCAAACATCAGGCGTCCGGCCCGGTGCGCCGCTGCGATCGCCGGGGTGTCGGCAATATGGCGGGCGGCCCACAGGTACGGCGAGCGAATCCCCACCGGACGGCCGGTGTGATTCAGCAACGGTTGGTCCCATTCGCCGGCTTTGTCCGCCAGTGTCCGGGCATAGCGAGCATCTTGCCAGACCATCGCCGGTACCAGCGCCTGGCCGCTCTCGCGATCCCAGAGTACGGCGGTGGAGCGCTGGGTGGCGATAGCAAGTGCCTGAATGCGCATGTTGCGGCTTTGCGCCTTGGCGATGGTCTTGCGACATACCGCCAGCGTCATAGTCAGGATCTCGTTGGCATCTTGTTCCACCACGCCGTGACGTGGGCTGATGACTCGAAGCGGGTGATATTCCAGACAGTGAACCTGTCCGTCCTGGCCGACGACCGCCGCGCGGGTGCCGGAAGTACCTTCATCAATCGACAGAATAACGTTTTGCGGTGCATTCATTTTGTGCCTCGGCCTGTTTCCTGCGCGACAGGCTGCAGGGGGGGATGGGATGGGATGGGGGGGCAAATTGCGGCGCGCCAGGTTCGTTATCCGGTTGGATCGTGGTGCGCGTCGGATCCCAGGAGATAACGAAGCAGACGATGCTGGCGCAAAGCGGGACGGCCGACATGATCAAAAAAGTCGACTGTAGCCCGTACATTTCACGAAAGATGGGGAAAACAAACAGACCGATGGCAGCGCCAATCGCCCCTAACGCGCCGACGATGCCGTTGGCTCCGGCGCGTAATTCGCTGCGAAAGGAGAGAGAAGACAGACTCTTACCGTTGGCGCCCGGACCGCCGGAATGAAACAGAATAAACAGAGCCGGTACCATCAGCGATACCCACAGCGGCATGCCGTCGCTGAACAAACCGAGAGTGAGCAGGACCAGAAAAGCGATGGCGAAGCCGATAGCGGAGGAGCGGCGCAGACCGAGACGACGACCGATCTCCGGTGACAGAAAACCGCCGACAATACCGAATATGTTAAAAAATAGTGAACCAAGCGTTGCGTAGACAAAGTTTTTACCGAACAGACTGGCGCTGATGACCGGGAGATACCAGCCCACGCCGAAATATTGAATCGACTGACAGATCTGTACCGTCGATGCCAGAATTGTACGAGGTAAATAGACACCGCGAAAAATAAGCAAAACGTTTTTAATCCCTTTTTGCGCCTGGCCAATTATCGGTTTTTGTTCGCTGGTGGGGGCGAGAATAAAACGATCGCCATATATTTTTTGCATCGCTGTGACCGCATCAGGCAGGCGCGATTTACGCGCTAACCACACCGGACTTTCAACCAGATAACGTATTTGCAGCAGCAAAATGATTATTCCGCAAAGCGCAGTTGCGGCCACCGAATAGCGCCAGATAGTATCGCCGACCTGCCATGAATAAAATAACAACGCCAGTGCCATATTTAAGCAGACGGCGACATACCAGACTCCTTGCCAGGTATTGAGCCGGCTTTTAAAGCGCGCCGGGGTAAACTCCGCGAGCAGCGCCATCGCCACCGCGAAATCCATGCCGTAGGCTATGCCCACAAAGAATCGGCCGGTAAGTATCAAATTGAAATCATGGGAGAAAGTGACGAGAAGGGCACCGAGAACGGCACATATTTTTGCCGCAATCAGCGGCGTGACCCGCCCCCAGCGGTCGGCGATCCAGCCGCCGACGGGATTAAAAATAATGGCAATCCATGAAGAAAAAGAGGTCAGCATCGCCACGTCCGTAGCGCTTAGCTGTAAATCCCGGGTCATCGGATTGAGCCCGGCGCTTAATGCTGAATTAGAGAAGGCGTCTAAAAATAACCCGCCGAGTGCCAGCCACCAGATAATGCCGGCTTTACCTGTAATATTCGGCTGTGCATCGATAAACTGAATTATATCGTCAATGCCGCGAATATTTTTTTTGCTTGTATTTTTATGAACAGACATAGCGGTCCCCTTTGCAAATATTCGAAAGAAGGCCGCTACATACAGGAAAGGCAATGAGAGACCATCTTAATGAATGACAGATAGTCTCTAATCTAAAATCTGTAGGCTGAACTCTAGAGCGGTGAATGGCGGGTGTCAAAGCGCCGGGAAAGCTTTACGTGCAATTTGTGACATGTAACTCATTTGTTAAGCATAAGATCTAAAAAATAGCCAGTGTCGATAGCGTCGGGACCAGAAATCGGCGCGACCAGAGCTATAACAGTTTTTATAAACGGCTATTTTTTCATTGCTGATATACTATAGGCGCAAACCTGAACCGCGAGACTCCTCATGAAAAAGTATCAGCAGCTTGCGCAGCAGTTGACCGAACAGATTGCGCTCGGCGTCTGGCAACCCGGCGATCGGCTGCCTTCGCTACGCGAGCAGGTAGTTAGCAGCGGGATGAGTTTTATGACCGTCAGCCATGCCTACCAGCTGCTGGAAAGTCAGGGCCGAATTATTGCCCGCCCGCAGTCCGGCTACTACGTGGCGCCAAAACCGGTCAGACTCCGCCAGCCGCCACCGCCTGCGCAGGTGACCCGTGATGAAGCGGTGGATATCAACACCTACATTTTTGAGGTGCTGCAGGCCAGCCGCCGGGCTTCGATGCTGCCCTTCGCCTCGGCATTTCCCGACCCGCGACTGTTTCCGCTCCAGCAGCTTAATCGATCGCTGGCGCAGGTGAGCAAAACTGCGACCGCCATGAGCGTCATTGAGAATCTGCCGCCAGGCAATGATGAGCTGCGCCACGCGATTGCCCGGCGCTACGCGCTGCAGGGGATGAATATCTCGCCGGACGAAATCGTTATTACCGCGGGTGCCCTGGAAGCGCTGAATCTCAGCCTGCAGGCGGTGACGGAGCCAGGAGACTGGGTGGTGGTGGAAAACCCCTGTTTTTACGGCGCGCTGCAGGCGCTGGAAAGGCTGCGGTTGAAAGCGCTGTCGGTGGCGACGGATGTCAAAGAGGGGATTGATTTAGCCGCGCTGGAGCAGGCCTTGCAGAGTTACCCGGTTAAGGCCTGCTGGCTGATGACCAACGGACAGAATCCGCTCGGCTTTACGCTGAGTGCGGCGAAAAAGGCGCAGCTGGTGGATCTGCTGGCGCGCTATAACGTGGTGCTGATTGAAGATGATGTCTACAGCGAACTCTATTTTGGCCGCGAAAAACCGCTCCCCGCCAAATTCTGGGACCGGCAGGAGATGACGCTGCACTGCAGTTCGTTCTCAAAATGCCTGGTGCCCGGTTTTCGAATCGGCTGGGTGGCGGCCGGTAAACATGCCCGACGTATTCAGCAGCTGCAGTTAATGAGCACGCTCTCCACCAGTTCGCCGATGCAGATGGCGCTGGTCGATTACCTCTCTACCCGGCGCTATGACGCCCATCTCCGCCGCCTGCGTCGCCAGCTGGCTGAGCGTAAACAGCAGGCCTGGCAGGCGCTGCTGCGCCATCTGCCCGCCGAGGTGAAAATCCATCACAGCGACAGCGGCTACTTTTTGTGGCTCGAACTGCCGGAAGGGGCTGATGCCGGAGAGCTGAGCGCCAGGGCATTGCGCGATAACATCAGTATTGCCCCCGGGAAAATGTTTTCTACCACCGCCAGCTGGACCTCTTTTTTCCGCTTTAATACCGCGTGGGGCTGGGGAGAAAGAGAAGAACAAGGGGTTAAACGACTCGGCGAACTTATTCGTGAGCAGCTGAGCTGAAGATCTGATTTTTTATACGGCTAAACAGCCGCTGATGAAATAACTAAATATTATTATCAAGCCCGGCCGGTTAATATTTTACCGGCCGTGGTCATATGAAATACGCATAGTCGTATCCTGCCTCTAACTCCTTGTCTATAATCCATATTGTTGCCAGGTATTCATCGATTTTTGTGGAATGCGCCCCTTGTCACAACCTGAATAAATTTCTCCGGGGGGCGTAAGTGCGCCGTCTATGGTTATTAAGGGAGATATTTTTACGGCACGGCTGCCGCTAATTTTATTGTGACAGGAGTAACACCCGATGAGCAAAAAAATTGCCCGTGGCAGCCTCTGTGCGCTGGGTATGGCGATCCTGACCGCGCAGGCCGCTGAACCGCCCGCTTCGCTGGATAAAGGAGAAGGCCGGCTCGATATTATCGCCTGGCCGGGCTATATCGAGCGTGGCCAGACGGATAAAAATTATGACTGGGTCACCCAGTTTGAAAAAGAGAGCGGATGTCAGGTGAATGTGAAAACGGCCGCCACTTCCGATGAGATGGTCAGCCTGATGGCGAAAGGAGGGTACGATCTGGTCACCGCCTCGGGTGACGCCTCCTTGCGCTTAATTATGGGCAAGCGGGTGCAGCCCATTAATACGGCCCTGATTAGCAACTGGTCTACCCTCGACCCCCGCGTTGAAAAAGGCGCCTGGTTTAACGTCGGCGGTAAAGTTTACGGCACCCCGTACCAGTGGGGACCAAACCTGCTGATGTACAACACCAAAATATTCCCGACGCCGCCAGACAGCTGGAACGTGGTCTTTGTCGAGCAAAAACTCTCCGATGGTAAAAGTAATCAAGGGCGCGTCCAGGCCTACGACGGGCCTATCTATATTGCCGATGCGGCGCTGTTCGTGAAAGCCACCCAGCCGCAGCTGGGTATCACCGATCCCTACCAGTTGACCGAAGCACAGTATCAGGCGGTGCTGAAGGTGCTGCGCGCTCAGCATGGGTTAATCCACCGCTACTGGCATGACACCACCGTTCAGATGAGCGACTTCAAAAACGAAGGCGTGGTGGCCTCGAGCGCGTGGCCATACCAGGCCAACGGCTTAAAAGCCGACGGCCAGCCGGTTGCCACCGTCTTCCCGAAAGAGGGGGTGACCGGCTGGGCGGATACCACGATGTTACATAGCGACGCCAGACATCCGGTGTGCGCCTATAAATGGATGAACTGGTCGCTGACGCCGAAGGTACAGGGCGACGTGGCGGCGTGGTTCGGCTCGTTGCCGGTGGTACCGCAAGGCTGTAAGGCGAGCGCGCTACTGGGTGACAAAGGTTGCGAAACCAATGGCTACAACGAGTTCTCTAAAATTGCATTCTGGAAAACGCCGGTAGCCGAAGGGGGTAAATACGTACCTTACAGCCGCTGGACACAGGACTATATCGCGATTATGGGCGGCCGGTAATCGGCCGGAGGCAGAACATGACGTACGCGGTAGAGTTTCACAACGTCTCACGTTTCTATGGTGACGTTCGCGCAGTGGACGGCGTCAACATGGGGATCCGTGATGGCGAGTTTTTCTCCATGCTGGGGCCGTCCGGCTCCGGCAAAACCACCTGCCTGCGGCTAATCGCCGGATTTGAGCAGCTCTCCGGCGGGGCGATTTCAATTTACGGGCACAAGGCCAGTGAGCTGCCGCCGTGGCAGCGCGACGTGAATACCGTCTTTCAGGACTATGCGCTGTTTCCGCATATGTCGATCCTCGATAACGTTGCCTACGGGCTGATGGTCAAAGGCGTCGGTAAAAAGGAGCGCCATTTTCGCGCGCAGGAGGCGCTGGAAAAGGTGGCCCTCGGCTTTGTGCACACCCGCAAACCGTCGCAGCTCTCCGGCGGACAGCGGCAGCGAGTGGCGATTGCCCGTGCGCTGGTGAATGAACCGCGGGTGCTGCTGCTTGATGAGCCGCTCGGGGCGCTGGACCTAAAGCTGCGCGAGCAGATGCAGGTCGAACTAAAAAAGCTCCAGCAGACGCTGGGGATCACCTTTATCTTCGTCACTCACGACCAGGGCGAAGCGCTGTCGATGTCCGACCGGGTGGCGGTCTTTAATAACGGGCGTATCGAGCAGGTCGATGCCCCGCACGATCTCTATCTGCGTCCTAAAACCGCGTTTGTCGCCGGCTTCGTCGGTACCGCCAACGTATTTGATAGCGATCTTGCCGCCCGCCTGTGCGGGATGCGCGGGGTCTGGTCACTGCGACCGGAACATATTCGCCTGAACAGCGGCGGAGAAGTGCAGGTTCAGGGCGTGGTGCAGGCGGTTCAGTACCAGGGGGCCGCAACGCGTATCGAACTGAAGCTGGCGAATGGCGACAAGCTGCTGGTCAGCCAGGCGAACAGCGATGGCGGGATGGCATCCAGCGCGCCGCAGACCGGACAAACGGTGCTGGCTTCGTGGTCACGTTCGGCGATGGTGCCTTTGGAACAAGGGGGCTGAGATGACGATGGTCATTCCACGCGCGCCGTCCGGGCGTCTGTCCGGACTCTTCTGGCGCAGGCCATCGCTGGGCCTGTTCTTACTCCTGCTGGGTCCGTTAATGTGGTTCGGCATTGTCTATCTGGGATCGCTGCTGACTTTACTGTGGCAAAGCGTCTATACCTTTGATGATTTCACCATGTCGGTCACCACGGATCTGACGCTCGCTAACCTTAAAGCGCTGTTTAATCCGGCGAACTACGACATCATTGTCCGCACGCTGGTGATGGCGCTGTCGGTGACGATTGCCAGCGCGGTGCTGGCTTTGCCGATGTCGTGGTATATGGCTCGCTATACCCGCGGCAAAATGAAAGCATTCTTCTATATTGCCGTCATGCTGCCCATGTGGGCGAGCTATATCGTGAAGGCCTACGCCTGGACGTTACTGCTGGCGAAAGATGGCGTGGCGCAATGGTTTCTCGGGCATCTCGGGCTGGAGGGGGGGTTGAACCTGGTACTGACGATTCCGGCGGTCGGCGGAAATACGCTGTCGACCTCAGGCCTCGGCCGTTTTCTGGTGTTCGTCTATATCTGGCTGCCGTTTATGATCCTGCCGGTACAGGCGGCGCTGGAACGCTTGCCGCCTTCGCTGCTTCAGGCTTCCGCCGATCTTGGCGCCCGCCCGCGGCAGACGTTCCGCTACGTGGTTCTGCCGCTGGCGATCCCTGGCATTGCCGCCGGGTCGATTTTTACCTTCTCCCTGACGCTGGGGGACTTTATCGTTCCGCAGCTGGTGGGGCCGCCCGGCTTCTTTATTGGCAATATGGTCTATTCCCAGCAGGGGGCGATCGGCAACATGCCGATGGCAGCCGCATTTACCCTGGTACCGATTGTGCTGATTGCCCTCTATCTGGCGTTCGTGAAGCGCCTGGGAGCGTTCGATGCACTCTGAACGGGCACCGCTGTTCCTCAAAGTCGCCACCTGGGGCGGAGTGATTTTCCTCCATTTTCCGCTGCTGATTATCGCGCTGTATGCGTTCAATACCGAAGATGCCGCCTTTAGCTTTCCACCTCAGGGGCTGACGCTCCGCTGGTTCAGCGAGGCGGCAGGGCGCAGCGATATTATCGAAGCCGTGACGTTGTCACTTAAAATCGCCGCGATGTCGACGGCGATTGCGCTGGTACTTGGCACGTTGGCTGCAGGCGCATTATGGCGCAGTACGTTTTTTGGCAAAAACGCCGTGTCGTTACTGCTGCTGTTGCCGATCGCGCTGCCGGGGATTATTACCGGACTTGCGCTGTTGACGGCCTTTAAGGCGATTAATCTGGAACCTGGCCTGCTCACTATCGTCGTGGGGCATGCCACGTTTTGCGTGGTGGTGGTGTTCAATAATGTCATCGCCCGTTTTCGCCGGACGTCGTGGAGTCTGGTGGAGGCATCAATGGATTTAGGCGCAACGGGCTGGCAGACCTTTCGCTATGTGTTGCTGCCGAATCTGGGATCGGCGCTGCTGGCGGGAGGAATGCTGGCGTTCGCGTTATCGTTTGATGAAATTATCGTTACGACGTTTACCGCCGGACATGAGCGGACCTTGCCGCTGTGGTTGTTGAATCAGCTGGGGCGCCCGCGCGATGTACCGGTGACCAACGTGGTCGCGTTGCTGGTGATGCTGGTGACGACGATACCCATTTTGGGTGCCTGGTGGCTTACCCGTGATAGCGACATGAGCGCTGAAAACAGTAAATAATTTATTTCTACAGGATAATGCTATGCAACATAACCTTTTGATTAACGGTGAGTTAGTGGCGGGTGAAGGCGAAATGGTGCCAGTATTCAATCCTGCTAATGGTGAGGTCATTCTGGAGATTGCGGAAGCCACGGAGGCCCAGGTCAACGCGGCGGTTGAGGCAGCGGATCGGGCCTTTGTCAGCTGGAGCCAGACGACGCCGAAAACCCGCGCGGACTCTCTGTTAAAGCTGGCGGAGGCGATTACCGACCACGCTGAAGCGCTGGCGAAGCTGGAGTCCTTAAACTGCGGCAAACCGCTGCACTGCGTGATGAACGATGAGCTGCCCGCCGTCGCCGATGTGTTCCGCTTCTTTGCCGGCGCGGTACGCTGTCTGCCGGGCATGGCGGCGGGCGAATACCTGGAGGGGCACACCTCGATGATTCGCCGGGATCCGGTTGGCGTGGTGGCCTCTATCGCGCCGTGGAACTATCCGTTAATGATGGCGGCGTGGAAGCTGGCGCCGGCGCTGGCGGCCGGCAACTGCGTGGTCATCAAGCCGTCAGAGATTACGCCGCTGACGGCGCTGAAGCTGGCTGAGCTGGCCAGAGAGATTCTCCCTGCCGGCGTGCTGAACGTGCTGTTTGGCCGAGGTAAAACCGTGGGCGATCCGCTGACCGGCCATCCGAAAGTGCGCATGGTGTCGCTCACCGGGTCGATTGCCACCGGCGCCCATATTATCGGCCATACGGCTTCATCGATAAAACGCACGCATATGGAACTGGGCGGCAAAGCGCCGGTGATCGTGTTTGACGATGCGGATATCGATGCCGTGGTGGAAGGGGTGAGAACCTTCGGTTTTTATAATGCCGGGCAGGATTGTACCGCTGCCTGTCGCATTTATGCCCAGCAGGGGATCTACGATCGGCTGGTGGAGAAACTGGGCGCGGCCGTGGCTACGCTGAAAATTGGCCAGCCGGACGATCCCGCCACTGAACTGGGGCCGCTGAGTTCGCAGGCGCATCTGGAGCGGGTCAGCGCAGCGGTTGAAGCTGCACGCGCGTTACCGCATATCCAGGTGGTGACCGGAGGAAGTCAGGTGGCTGGCAAGGGATATTTCTATCAGCCGACGCTGCTGGCTGGCGCAAAGCAAGAGGATGATATTGTTCAGCGTGAGGTGTTTGGCCCGGTGGTCAGCGTGACGTCGTTCAGCGATGAAGATCAGGTGCTGGCATGGGCCAACGACTCGCAGTACGGCCTGGCTTCGTCGGTATGGACTCGCGATGTGGGCAGGGCTCATCGTCTGAGCGCGCGTCTGCAGTACGGCTGTACCTGGGTCAATACGCACTTTATGCTGGTCAGCGAGATGCCGCACGGTGGGCAGAAACTTTCCGGCTATGGTAAGGATATGTCGATGTACGGCCTGGAAGACTACACCGTCGTGCGTCATGTGATGATAAAGCATTGATGTGATGTTAAGTGGCTGTAATAAATTGTTTTTATATTCCAGCCACTTTTTTATGGGGCATTTGTGGGACATTGAGGTCAGCATGACTGTTCAACAGGGCAATCTGATCGCCACTTTGGGCGCATATCCCTTTCCCGTAAACGCTGAAAACCATTTGTGCAGAGGTGTACTGGTAGGTGATAAAACGTGGGTTTGCCCCGGCGTTTATTGCCCGGCATGCAAATGTATGTCGAGACTCATGCGCTTTCCGGTGTTTGAACCCGGTGGCGCTGGTAATGGTAGGGGAGCGACGCCTCCATCTTCCGCCAGACAATGACCTGAGCTGGTGACGGGCTCATAATCCACACCATCAGCGGCGTGGTTGTTAATCCAGTCCGGGGCCTGACTTTATCGAACCAGCGCTAATTACACAAACCGCTCGGTTTTTTTCGTGGTCCGCATTCCGAGAAATCCAGAAGTACATATCCTTTTGACTTCATACAGTCCTCGATTTTTTTAGTTCTGGCGTCGTGCTCTGCTATTGTTTCACCGGGCGGCACACCGTTACGAATGAATTTGTTATCCCATGAATTGAGCGAAAACTTTCTGTCCACGCCGCACTCGTACAAATCATTTCGGCGTTTTTGCACGTTAGTATGGCCCATCGTCTGCGGATTCTGGAACGTCTGAACATATGGAAAATAGTCATAGTTACTTGAATCCATATCGGCGACAACACAACCGGTTAAACTAATACACCAAATCAGACTGAACTTTCTTATCGCGTGCACCTGTCAACACTCTCCAAAGTTATGTTTTAGACTTTTCCGTGGCCCTGCTTTCCGGGGGTACTTAGTTATAACACACCGCACCCGGCGATAAACGGAGGTGAGAGACCATGATGATAAAACATTAAATGCCGACAGAAGCCGAATGTCTGTTGCCGCCATGATGGGGAAGCCGCTGAACCGTGAACGGCGAAGGTGCCGTTCGGAGATCGTCGCCGCGCTATGGCTGCCTGAATTGTCCAAGGAGCGCAGCAACAGGAGAGATTAATGGTCACATCTGGCTTTAACATCGCCGATAAAAGATGCGACGGCATCCTGTAAGACGTTATTTTTGTTGGTTCGGTTAATCGTCATCATCGCTTTGGTCTCATCGGTGGAAATTTGCCATGTCTGGATAGTCAGCCCCAGCTCCGTGGCATAGGTTCCGGTCATGGCCGTTGGGCTTAACACGGTGTAGTTCATGATGCTGTCGGTCACGGAAGGGGATTTTTTATCAATATTTACCACCACTACTTTCTCGGCGAAACCATCGTTTTTAATGGCAAATTGGTTGTACTCATAGGCGCCAGAACCCCGCAAGTTTTCAATAACCCAGCATCCCGCACTGGCGGATGAGGAGGCCAGCAGCAGAACACAACCGAGATAATAAGTCCTCGCCATTATTCATTCTTCCTTATAGTGACAATCTGAAGGGGGCTGATGAAATACTCTCCGCCGATCTGCTGCTAAATATTGCGTATTTTCGCGTGCAGTTAAAGAAAATACAGTAGCAAAGCCGGAACATGGCTCTCAGTATCCCTGTTTATCGCAATACATCGCCGTTCTGTAGGCGGTATCTGATGGCGTGGAATAGTATTCGGCAGGGAGTGCGTCGAATTGACACGACATGGCAGCAATTTGCATCAATGCCCTGGAGGGCAGGCACATGAGCGCCTATGCCGCAGGCAATTTTACCGATGCCGAAGGGACTATCTATGCCAAAGGCCTGGACAAATCCGGGGGGCTCTTCAAGCGGAAAAACGACCTGGCCGCCATGTCCTTTCCTCTGCAGGGTGGGCGTACTATGCTTAAAAAATGGCGTTGTGATACGGGGCTCGATATCACTAACAACCGATGACAAAAAACAGCTTCAATGAATATAACCTATTGTTTATAATGGATTAGGGTTGGCTTTCGGCTAACGCGGGACAACCCTTACGCTAAACGACATCGTGAAATTCAAGGAGAGTTGACCAATGAAAAGCGAAGAGCTGACTCGTAAAGCTGAAGAAGAGATCTCGGCGCTGATTAGCAAAAAGGTTGCAGAACTGCGCAAGAAAACGGGGCAAGAAGTCTCTGAAATTGAGTTTGTTGCTCACGAAACCATGTCGGGTCTTGACGGATACGACGTCAGGATCAAGCTGATGTGAAAGATAAAGGTCGCCGGGGCGGCCTTTTTTATGCCTGCTGCTGCGAATGGGGCAACCTTCAGGGGCCGGCTATAAGTATGAGGCTATGCCTGGGCGATCGTGAGCTTGTTACGGCCGGGATAGTCACTCTCTGCGTGCATTAGCTTGCTAATAGTCACAATGGCAGTTATTGCTAAAACAGAAGCAGTGAAATATGAGAGGATTCTTATGCCCCTTCAAGAGCTAAGCCAATGAGTGCCGGAGATAAGCGCCGGGTGGGGCGTGTAATCTGCCTTTCAGCGCGGACAGACAGAAAACTCATCAGATAACATTTCCATCGCTGCGGCAATCCACAATAAAACCCCTGTATTCAATACAGGGGTTTTTTGTTGGCGGCTATAACGTCGGCACAATAGGTTAGAGAGGGACGTAGAGATGCCGGAATGTTCTATTTCCCGCATGAACTGTGTTGTTATTTGTTACGTATGAAGTCGCAGTGAGTATAATGTTTTCTGGCGTATCCGCAGGATGTTGTCACGCGCGCGTCGAGCTATCGCTTTGATTTTTTTGTCGGTAAACCAGACTGACGACGATCGCGAATGTAAGAAACCAGATTATACGCTGCAATTACCAGCAATAGCAGTGCCACAATAAGCACAATAATTCCAGACATGTACCACCCCAAAATAAATGAGTAAAAGCAAAAAAGGTCAAAATATGCAATTAAGAATGTAATTTCTAAAAGATGAGAACGCAAATGATATTTACTGATAAGTGCATTGTCAGTCAGTGTTGAAAATAGAGGGTTGATTTGTTTATTTGTTATAAAACAGTGTGTTGTGGTGTTTTGTTTACTGGTTTTCTTGAACGGATTGTGTAAGTTCTTCCGCATTTTTAGTCAATTTCCGGAGATTTTTTTATTATCCTTCATTAATTTACCGTATGATTTATGATGTTTTTTAGGTTTGTTCTTATACACTATTTTTATTATTCGTCGAACCTTTCGCGACGTCATGTAAGACATCAGACAGTTATTCCCTTTTAATTTCACCCGAGCAGATTACTTTCATGGAGGCAATGAGGACAAATTGTTCATATTGTCCAGTAAGCTGCAGAGATGGACGCTGGAGAATGAAAGGGGATCGACAGAGGCCTCTTTGGGTTCCACTACATTTTGTTCTACTACTTGTTCTACTACATTGTGTAGATCAAATGTTAAAAAACACTGTCCGGCCGCGGCGGCCAGGGGGTAAAAGGATGTTTGAGGTTTGACTTTACAGGCAGGCTCATGCGAACATTTGTCATAATTTGTTACTTTGACGTTGATCTTGTTTTGAAAAAAATAGCTTTTTTTCTGTCAGTGGCCTGCGCCACGGCAATGGTGTATGGCAATTTACCTGCCCGGCATATTAGCCTTTGTGAACAGCAGGGGGTCAGCGAGTCCATCTGCGCAGCGGCTGAATGGGATAATGAAAAAATTAATCTGCTGCCTGACTATAACCCTGAATATATAAAGGCTAATGCCGAGCTTCAGGCTCAGACCCGCGCGGATAAAACCGTCGCGATTAAAGCGTAAAAAAGCAGCCCGCAGAGGCTGCTTTTTTAGGTTTCTTTGCTGAATAAAATCAGTAAAACCAACCAAAACGAACAGATAACAGGCTGATAAGCGCGAAAGCTACGCCGACATTAATCAGAATTACGGTTTTGCTGGAAACATCCATAACGCCACCTTTATGAGTAAGCCTCTACAGGTATAGTACGAGGCGAAAGGAAGTGCTATCAGACAAGGATGAATTGGCTGTTTTCCGCTGATTAAGCGCGCTATTCATTGTGTGATTTTGCGGACTGTGTCGCACTCCTGGTGCCGCTCATCTCCGTATCATAATGAGGCTTATCAGGGAAGGAAGAAGAATGACCTTATACCAGAAAATGCTGGTTTTTTATGCAGTTATGGGATGTATTTGTGCGATCATTAGCTGGTTTCTGACAAAAGAAAGCCGGTTGATTCGCCTGCTGGCCGCACTGTTGATTGGCGCCACCTGGCCGTTTAGCTTTCCGATGGCGCTGCTGGTCTCGTTATTCTGACAGCATAAAGCGATGGCAACCGTCATAATGTTACTGTATAAAAATACAGTAACTGTTGGCGGGGTAACCTTATGAAGAGCTATTTTTCCTCATTCGCTGGCGCGACCGTGCGCTGGTTTGATTTCCCAGGGCACGGCGACCCGGTGGTCTTTATTCACGGGTTGGGTTGTGCATCCTCTTATGATTATCCAGGCGTGGTGACCGATCCGGCTTTTTCCGGTCAGCGGGCCCTGCTGATCGACCTGCCAGGCTTTGGCTATAGCGACAAGCCTGGATCCTTTGGTTACGGCACCGCTGAACAGGCGCGGGTTGTTGTGGAGCTGCTTGACAGTCTGCAACTGACTCGCTGCTCACTGTTCGGGCACAGCATGGGCGGCAGTATTGCTATTGAAGCGGCTGAGCTTCTGGGCCGCCGGGTCCAGGCTCTGCTGGTCTCCGAACCCAATCTTTATGCCGGTGGTGGCATGTACAGTCGGGCTATCGCCGCCCAACCGGAAGCCGGGTTTGTGGCGCGCGGCTTTGCCGATCTGCTGGCAGCGGAAACCTCTCCCTGGGCCGGGTGTCTGCAAAACAGCGCACCCTGGGCGGTATGGCGAGGGGCCAGCAGCCTGGTTGATGGGGTGTCGCCGTCCTGGTTCGCGCGCTTTCAGCAATTATCCTGCCGCAAGGCGCTGATTTATGGTGAACTGTCGCTTCCTGCTCAGGAGGCTGACGATGTTGTCGCCGCCGGTATTCCGCTGCTGGTGGTGCCGGATGCGGGCCACTCTATGGCCTGGGAGAATCCCGTTGCCCTGGCCGATTGTATGGCGCAATTCTTCAGCCGTGCTCAGGCGGACGGCGAAATATCGCCGGGGTGATTAGTTTGCCCGACCGCGCGGAGGCCGGAACCGCCAGCCGTGGCGTGCGTAGACGCTGGCGTTCAGCGGGAACGACTTTTCTGCCCGGTTGGCAGGAGATGCGCTGGTTAGGGACCCGCAACCTTTCGCCGTGGCGTGCGGTCGCAATGGCATTGCGACCGTTCCGCGGTCAGCCTTTCGCACAACGGCTGCTCACTGGCGCGGTTTAAACCGGTTAGGAGAACGGGCTAACCGGCAGAACCGGGGGTTAAAACGGCAGTTCGCGCGGACTGGTCTGCAGCGTTATCCAGCGTAGTTCGGTAAACTCGGCAATAGCTGCGCGGCCGCCGAAGCGTCCGTAGCCGGAAGCTTTGCAGCCGCCAAACGGCATTTGCGCTTCATCGTGCACGGTGGGGCCATTAATGTGGCAAATGCCGGTTTGCAATCTCTGGGCTACATTCCACGCCCGGGCGGTGTCGCGACTGTATACCGCCGAGGAGAGCCCGTATTCGCTTTCGTTGGCTACCGTCAGCGCTTCCTGCTCACCCTGCACCCGGATAATGGCTTTTACCGGGCCAAAGGATTCCTCCTGCCATATCCGCATGCTGCGGGTCACTCCATCAAGCAGGGTGGCGCGCATCTGGGTGGTGTCGGCTTTACCACCGGTTAACAGCCGGGCCCCTTTGGCCAGCGCGTCGTCAATCAACTCATTGCAGCGTGTGACGGTCTTCATATCGACAACCGGCCCCATCAGCCCGGCGGGCAAGGTTGCCGCGCGGCGACTGAGCAGAGCGATAAAGGCGTCGGCTATTGATTGGTCGACGATAATGCGCTCGGTCGACATACAGATCTGCCCGGCGTTAGCGAATGCGCCAAAGAGGGCGCCGGCCGCCGCTTGTTCGAGATCGGCATCGTCGAGGACCAGCAGCGGCGCTTTGCCGCCCAGTTCAAGCACTGCCGGTTTCAGGTGCTCTCCGCAGGTGCGGGCGATAATGCGTCCGACCGGCGTGGAGCCGGTAAAGTTGACGCGGCGCACTGCCGGATGGGCGATAAGCGACTCCACCAGCGCGGGCGCATCCGCCGGCGCGCAGGTGAGATAGTTCACGACACCGTCCGGTAATCCCGCCGCAGCCAGCGCATCAATAATCAGCGCCTGACTGGCGGGCGACATCTCCGCCCCTTTCAGGATCACCGTATTCCCGCAGGCTAACGGTGTCGCAATCGCGCGCGTGGCGAGGATCAGCGGCGCATTCCACGGCGCCATCCCCAGTACCACCCCAGCCCCCTGACGCACGGCCATGGCCAGATTGCCCGGTACATTCGACGGAATAATCTGCCCTTCGATCTGGGTGGTGAGGGCGGCGGCCTCACGCAAAATGTCGGCGGCAAGATGAACGTTAAAACCCGCCCAGTGCGCCGTCGCGCCCGTCTCAGCTGACATGGCGGCGATGAATTTTGCTTCACGATGCTGCATTTGCTCCGCCGCCTCCAGCAGCAGGCGACGACGTTCGGCGGGGGGCGTATCGCGCCATTGCGGGAAGGCGGCAGCGGCGGCTTCGACGCTGCGTCGGGCATCGGCCAGGCTTGCCGCCGATGCGATGGACGCGGGCTGTTCGCTGAGCGGATTGGCACGGGTAAAGGTGGCCTGGCCTTCAGCATCATGCCACTGGCCTTGGGTATATAAGTTGCAGGTTGTTGTCATGGGAAAACCTCGTTGTGCGGCGTTCTGCGGTTTTCCGAGTGTATCGGGCGACGAGACCGCGTGGAGCAGGCAGGGCGGTTATCGCACGTTTTTTTTCGGGTTTTATAGGCAGTTCACAACTTCAGCAGGCTGGCCCGGACTGGACAATAAACCGGCGAAAACAGCGCTTTCAGCATAACCTGATACCGATTGATTATTTGCCGGTTGCATGCCGCTGTGCTGTTATTAGAGCACTTATAACAAATTGATAAGGTTTATAACCATGTCTACAGGGAAAACGTTGATTGCGCTGGCGTTAAGCGCATGGCTGCCGGCCGGCGTCGCATGGGCGGCCGGTAACGATACGCTGATCTATTGCTCCGAAGCCTCGCCGGAATCATTTAACCCACAGATTGCCAGCTCCGGCCCCTCGTTTGTGGCCAGCTCACAGGTGCTCTACAACCGTCTGATCACCTTTGATCCGGTTAAAAACACGCCGATCCCTTCGCTGGCCACTGCGTGGACCGTGTCGCCAGATGGCAAAACCTGGACCTTTACCCTGCGTAAAGGAGTGAAGTTCAACAGCAATAAGTACTTTACTCCGACCCGCGATTTCAACGCCGATGACGTGCTGTTCTCCGTCCTGCGTCAACAGGATGCGAAACATCCGTACCATAACGTTTCGCAAGGCAACTATGAATATTTTCACGATGTCGGGCTGGATAAGCTGATTAAAGAGGTGAAAAAGGTCGATGATTATCATGTTCAGTTTGTACTGACGGAGCCGAATGCCGCCTTCCTCGCCGACTGGGGAATGGATTTTGCCTCAATACTCTCCGCGGAATACGCCGATGCCATGATGAAGAAAGGCACGCCGGAGTATGTTGATACCTGGCCTGTCGGGACCGGTCCGTATGCGCTTCAGCAGTATAAAGTCGATTCGCTTATCCGCTACATTGCCAATCCGCATTATTGGGAAGGTGAGGTGCCGACAAAGCATCTGATTTTCTCCATCACCCCGAATGTCGAGACTCGCCTGGCGAAGCTGCAAACCAACGAATGTCAGATTATCCCGGCGCCGTCGCCGGTGCAGTTTGCCGCGATCAAGGGCAATAAAGATCTGGCGCTGCATGCTGTTGAAGCGCTGAACGTCGGCTATCTGGCGTTTAATACCGAGAAAAAACCGTTTGATAACGTGCTGGTACGTCAGGCGCTGAACTACGCCACCGACAAACAGGCAATCGTCAAAGCGGTGTTTATGGATTCGGGCGTGGTGGCCAAATCTCCACTGCCGGCGAATATGCTCGGTTATAAGAAAGATCTGCCGGATTACGCCTACGATCCGCAAAAGGCTAAAGCGCTGCTGAAGCAGGCCGGGCTGGAAAAAGGGGCGGAGGTGACCTTGTGGTCGATGCCGGTACAGCGCCCCTACAACCCCAATTCGCGCCGCATTGCTGAAATGATTCAGAACGACTGGAGCAAAGTGGGCATCAAGGCCAAAATCGTCACCTATGAGTGGGGGGAATATCTCTCCGGCATGCGTAAAGGCGAACACGACAGCGCCCTGTTTGGCTGGATGTCGGACAATGGCGACCCGGACAACTTTGCCGGGACGTTGCTGAGCTGTGATAATATCAAGAGCGGCTCCAACGTTGCCCGCTGGTGCGATAAGTCGTATGACGCGCTGGTCAAAAAAGCGATCCTGGTCAGCGATCCGCAACAACGCGCCGCGCTATATGGTCAGGCGCAAGAGATCTTTTATCAGCAGGCGCCATGGATTACCCTGGCGACCGGGAAAACCTTCTACGCCACGCGCAGCAACGTTAGCGGGTATAGCGTGAGCCTGATGGGGAGCGATTTTTCGAAGGTTAAATTGAACTAAGCCGAAAGGAGCACATATGGCACATCTGGATGACGTTATCGCCCGTGTCGATGCGGCGATCGCCGAAGGGGTGATTACTCACATGAATGAACTGCTGGTGGCGCTGAGTGACGATGCTGAGCTGAGCCGCGACGAACGCTATACCCAGCAGCAGCGTTTACGCACCACGATTGCCCACCACGGCCGTCAGCAGCATGAAGAGCAGGAAACGCGCCGCGAGCAGTTGAATAAAGGCGGCGCCATTCTCTGATATTGCGCGCTAAAACTGGCGTCTGGCCACCAGCCAGGCGCCTGCCACCAGCATCACCGCGCCGCACAGCGGCCCCAGCAACGCCCGCCACGGCACGCCGTGAGCGCGAATGATATCCATCGCTAGTCCCCCCACCAGCTGGCTGGCAATCAGCACCGCGATGGTGGTGGCGGCGCCAACGTTCTGATAGCCACTGATGCTGGCGAAGACAAAAAACGATCCCAGTAATCCTGGAATGAGCGTCCACCATTTTATGCTGAGCGCCAGCTCCTGAAAGCCCGCCGCACCATGGCGCAGCAGCAGGATGGTAACGAAAATCACAATCCCCACCAGCGAGTTCAGCAGCATCGCAATGAGTATTGTGGAAGCGGACTGCGTAATGCGCACCATCAGCGTATTTTGCACCACCAGTCCGACGCCTGCGGCAATCAGACAGGCGAGGGTCAGCGAAGCGTTCATGCGCTGGCGTCCGGATCGCGACGATCGTCGAGCTGGAGCTGCATAAAGGTCAGATCCAGCCAGCGGCCAAATTTTGTGCCGACCTGCGGCATCTGCCCGGTGGTGACAAACCCGAGCGTTTCATGCAGATGCAAAGAGGCCTGGTTTTGCGCTTCGATACCGGCCACCATGACATGTTTGTTCAGGCGACGGGCCTCCTTAATCAGCGCCACCAGCAGGCTGCGGCCTAATCCTTTACCCTGATGGTCGGGGTGGACGTAGACTGAATGTTCGACGGTATGGCGAAAGCCGTCAAATGCGCGCCAGTCGCCAAACGAAGAATAGCCGGTCACCACGCCGTTTTCTTCGCTCACCAGAACCGGGTAGCCTGCCAGCTGACGCGCTTCAAACCAGGCGATGCGGTTATCGGTATCGACGGTTTTGTCATTCCAGATGGCGGCGGTGTGCAGCACCGCGTGGTTGTAAATTTCGGCAATCGCCGCGCAATCTTCTTTGCAGGCGTAACGAATGGTCATAGCAAACCTCAACTCAATATCTGTACACTATAGTAGTACGATATTATTACAATAATGTACGCAATGCTGTCATCTGTTTTAGCAAGAAATTTATCAAGAGCTGTCGTCTGTGGGCAGGTATAACAGGGGCGGCGTGGCCAGAGGGTACGGGGCTGGCTTTGCCCGCGCTCGCCTTGTCTGAGATTGATTCATACACTATAGTACTACGCTATGAATACTATTGAAGACAATATGAATCAGCGCATTAGCGCCCGTATCCGTATCGAACGTGAATCTCGCGGCTGGTCGCTCAGCGAACTGGCCGAACGCGCCGGCGCCTCACGCGCTATGATCCACAAGATCGAGCGCGGCGAGAGTAGCCCGACGGCATCGATGCTCGGGCGGCTGTCCGGTGCTTTCGGCATCAGTATGTCGACGCTGATTGCCCGAGCGGAGATGCAGGAAGGTAAACTGCTGCGCTTTGCCCAGCAGCCGGTCTGGCGCGATCCGCAAAGCCACTATTTACGGCGTCACGTGTCGCCGCGCAGCGATCTGCCCATCGACCTGGTGCAGGTGGAGCTGCCGGCGGGGAGCGATGTGCCGATGCCCGCCGCCTCTTACGCGCTGGCGCGCCAGCTGATCTGGCTGCAACAGGGGGAGCTGGTGTTTGTCGAAGGAGCGACCCGGCATGAGATGCGGGCCGGTGATTGCCTCGAGTTGGGGCCGCCTAACGACTGCCGTTTTATCAATGAGTCCAGCACCTCCTGCACCTATCTGGTGGTGCGATTAAATCAATCTGCCTCATAATGCCAATGTGCGCGGCGGCAATTGCGACTAGCCTCAGTACAGGTCCTAAACAAGAGGAGTTTGCTATGGCTTTTCATCCGCAACGTCACCGCCGCTGGGTACTGGCTTCTCGCCCGCACGGCGAGCCGACAGGGGATAATTTCCGTCTGGAAGAGAGCGATGCCCCGACGCCCGGTCCCGGGCAAGTGCTTCTGCGCACGGTTTATCTCTCGTTAGACCCCTACATGCGCGGGCGCATGAGCGATGCACCGTCCTACTCGCCGCCGGTTGCCATCGGCGCCGTGATGGTCGGTGGAACGGTGAGTCGCGTTGAAGCGTCTCACCACGCTGACTTTAAACCGGGAGAGTGGGTGCTGAGCTACGGCGGCTGGCAGGATTTTGAACTCTCCGATGGCAACGGGCTGGTGAAGCTGGGCGAACATCCGCAACACCCGTCGTGGGCGCTCGGCATCCTCGGGATGCCCGGTTTTACGGCCTATATGGGGCTGCTGGATATCGGTCAGCCGAAGGCGGGAGAAACGCTGGTGGTGGCCGCGGCCACCGGGCCGGTGGGCGGTACGGTCGGCCAGATCGCGAAGCTGAAGGGATGTCGGACGGTGGGGATTGCCGGCGGCAGCGAGAAATGCCGTTATGCCGTCGAGACGCTGGGCTTTGACGTCTGCCTCGATCACCGCGCGCCTGATTTTGCCGAACAGCTGGCGCAGGCTTGCCCGCAGGGCATTGACGTTTACTATGAAAACGTCGGCGGCAAGGTGTTTGATGCCGTGCTGCCGCTGCTCAATACCTCGGCGCGGGTACCGGTGTGCGGCCTGGTGAGCGGCTATAATGCGACCGAACTGCCGGAAGGGCCGGATCGTCTGCCGCTATTGATGGCGACGCTGCTGAAAAAACGGATCCGGATGCAGGGCTTTATTATCGGCCAGGACTACGGGCATCGTATTGCCGAATTCCAGCAGGAGATGGGGCGCTGGGTGCAGGAAGGAAAAATCAAATACCGCGAGCAGCTCGTTGAGGGCCTCGAAAATGCACCACAGACGCTGATTGGCCTGCTGAAGGGAGAGAACTTCGGCAAAGTGGTCATCCGCGTTTCGCCTGACGAATAACAAACACTGCCCCCGGTCTTGCTGCGCTGACCGGGGCCTACGCCCCGATCGCTAGCCCGCATCACACGCAAGCGCGCTATCCGCGCTTTCCCTTATCGCATCCCCCTATCAACTGTCCCTGAATCAACTCAGATGGCACGGTAAAACCGATTACCGGCGAGGGAGCAAAGCCTCAGCTTGCCGTCGACACTAAGGCGCTGGGCGGGATGTCTGCCGGAAAAATCCGCCTTGTTGCCACCGAAGACGGGGTGGGAGTCAACCTGAACAGCGTTACCGCCACCCAACAGGATATTTCCCTGACGACGGCCGGAAAAATCACCCTCAGAATGTTAAAGCGCAGACAGACCTGAACGTCAGTGGCCGGGAAATCGGTCAGCCATGCTGTGCTGGTGGGCATCAGCGCGGAAATCGGGCGGGGAGACGGGAAAGGAGCGGCCGCTGGTGCCCTGGCGACGGAGTTGGCCGGCGTCATCATGCAAAGTTCGTTGTTCGAACCCGCTAATCTGAATGAGCAAGAGCGCCAGTTGCAGCGTCTGCAGGAAGCACTAAACGGTAACGAGGCAAAAGAGCAAACGGCCCGCGTGATTGGCGCGTTGACCGGTATGTTGACCACGCATACGCCCGAAGGCGCGTATAGCGGTGCAGACAGTGCGCAAAATGTTTACCGCTACAATATGACGGAGCATATGTTGCAACAGTATGCCCTGGATAATCAGCGGGATATTCTGGCGGCAGATAAAGGGGATAAGGAGGCAGCTAAACGCGTTCAGGCCCGGAGGGAAGCGGCGATTATCGTGGCTGCTGCCAGCGGCGGAGGTATGGCACTGACCGCAGGTGGAATGACTCTGGTTGGTACGGCCCCCGAGCTGGTTCTGGCGAATACTCAGTCTGTTGCCAGTTTTATCAAAGGAGAAACAGCCGCCGGAACGAATCTTTCTACGAAAACGGCAGATTATGTCCGCGATATTCAGAAAACCAATACTGACCAGTTAGTTAAAGTGTTTGATCCAAAACAGAGTAGCGATAAGCTCAATGTGTTCGGGAAGGAGTTTGCGCAGGTGTTGGGTGATGGAGGGAGTAACATACAGGGGAATACTAAAGTGTTTGCAACTGAGGAACTTTCGCAACAACAAATATTCGATTATGCCCAATCACTAACCGGGGGGAACCTTTAATAGAAATACCCACAGCTCCAGGTAGGTTCTATGCAAAGTTAGATGATGGTAGTACTATAAATCTGAGGAACTATTCTGAAAGCTCGGATAAAACAAAGGCTTGCTGGGCGATAGATATTATTGGGAATCAAAAACTAAGTGAGATTCAGGGGAAGGTAAAGAAAAATTGAAATTAAATTTAGGTGAGGTCGTATGCTTTATAATAAAGAAAAATATAATTTACTTGTCCAGTCGTTGGAAGATTCATCTATAAGTACTATATGGTCGGCAATTGTTTCAGAAAACTTTGAGGACATAGAGCTATCGTATGAAGAAAGGATTGATATTTTTCTAAAGTTAATTAAATGCCTGCTTTCTGAAGGACGAGTGAAATTAGGAAAGCACGATAAATTTCTGGAGGGAACTATCGAGGAGCAAATAGAACGATATAGAAAGGCGCTACCTACATGTGAAGAGGACTTATACTCTGGCTTGTGGTTCACATTTGAGGAATGTCCGGGAGGGATTGTCTGGATCCATGGCGATGGATATGAATACTGGACCTGATACACCGCTAGTCATAACGGCTCTTCGGAGCCGTTATCCTTGAATATATCCCGCATAAACGCTGTTTGTCGGTCACGATACTGAAATTAACGGCGCTGCCAGCCTCTGATAGATCCAACCTGGACAGACCAAAGGCAGGGTTATTGACGAACGAGCGGACAGGGCCTGCGCCTGACAAACTCGTCGCCTGATACTCTGCAAACTGCCGACGCTTCCGGTCGGCTCGTCTTTATCCAGAAGGCAGTATCGCAGCCTTTAACGTCTCGCAGAATCTAAAGTCAGCCATAAAACGCCAGCCGCTCGGCTAACAGGTCGACAAACCCCTCCCGGTCGACATCCAGCAAGACCGTGGTATTTGGCTGATTGCCGGTGAGGAAGTAATAATCGACTACCGTCATCCCCTGGGTGTATTTCCCCTGGGTTTCCACGCCGACCCAGCGCTCAACGCTGGTAAACAGCTCCGGCTTCAGTAGCCAGGCGATGGTGCAGGGGTCGTGCAGCGGGGCGCCGGTGAAGCCCCATTTAGCATCCTTGTGATACTCCATAAAGAAGTCGAGCAGTTCGGCAACAATGGTGGCTACCGGGTTGCCGAGCTGGCGGAAACGTTCGATATCCAGGCCATGAATCTGCGCCCGATGGGTGACGTCCAGCCCGGCCATCACCACCGGAATACCCGACTGGAAGACGATCTCCGCCGCTTCCGGGTCGACGTAGATATTAAACTCGGCGGCGGGCTGCCAGTTACCGAGCACCATCGCGCCGCCCATCATCACGATACGCGCGATCTTGTCATGCAGTTCCGGGTGGCTGTTGAGCAGCAGGGCGACGTTGGTTTGCGGGCCGGTGGCGACAATCGTCACCGGCTGCGGGCTTTCGCGCAGCGTTTTCGCCATCAGCTCCACGGCGGTAACGCTCTGCGGGGCAAAATCAGGCCCCGGCAGCGCCGGGCCGTCGAGCCCGCTTTCGCCGTGAACGTTATCAGCGATGATCAGCTCCCGCATCAGCGGCTTACGCGCGCCGCCGGCCACCGGAATATCCTGGCGTTGCAGCAGCGTCAGCATGCGCAGCACGTTACGCAGGGTTTTCTCCGGCGTCTGGTTACCGGCGGAGGAGGTGATGGCTTTGACGTCAAGTTCGGGTGAGGCGAGGGCGAGAACGATAGCGATGGCGTCATCATGACCCGGGTCGCAATCAAGGATGATTGGCAGTGCCATAGCGGCTCCTTTTTATGGGCGTTATTTGTGATAAGGGTAACGCTCTGGGGCACAACAGACGAGAAAGGATAAATCAAAGCGTGAAGTATGCCGCATTATGATGGTGGAGGGGATGATTCCCCGCTGGCGCTGCGCTTAGCGGGGCGACGAGGTTATGCGGTCTGTTTCCCCGGTGGCGCGGTACCTACCGGGGAGTCAGGTTTATACGGTCTGATGCCGGAGGTTACTCAAAACGCCAGGCGAGGTTCAGCCCGACGCCGTAGTTACGTCCCGGCGCCGGCTCGTAGTAACGACCGTTGGACTCGTTGACAATCACCGAGCCGACGTAGCGGCGATCGAAGAGATTATCGACGCGGCCAAACAGATCCATGTCCATCTTGCCATAGCTCCACTTGTAGCCGGTGGTCAGGCCGACCACCGTCCAGGACGGCGCTTTGGCGGTGTTCTCATCGTTAGCCATAATATCGCTCATATAGCGGATATCGCTGCCGGCGTACCAGCCGCGATCCGGCTGATAGCCGAACGATGCGTAGCCCATATTACGGGCGATCCCCGGAATACGGTTGCCATTGCAGCTGGCGTCGTCGCAGACGTTGGTCCGGTAGGTGGCATCCAGCCAGGTCCACGCGGCTTTCAGACGCCAGCTTTCGCCAAACTGTTGATCCAGTCCCAGCTCCATCCCCTGACGGCGGGTTTTACCGGCATTCTTATAGCTGGTGCGCCCGCCGCTGCTGGCATCCACCACAATCTCGTTATCGGTATTGGTCTGGAACAGGGCGGCGGTAAACAGGCCATTGCCGACCCGCGTCTTACTGCCGATCTCGACCGTTTCATTGGTCGACGGCTGCAGGCCGAAATTGAGGCCGCTCTGGTCGCCTGAACGATAGGAGAGCTCGTTAATGGTCGGCGTTTCAAAACCGCGACCGGCGGAGAGATAGACGTTCCATGCTTCGGTGACCGCGTACTTCAACGACCCGGCCGGCAGCCATTTATGGTAGCTGGCGTCACCGCTGTCATCGCCGTTGCCTGGCGTAATGTAATAGTCGTTGGAGTCGAACCACACCGAGCTGTAGCGCACCCCGGCATCAAGGGAGAGTTTGTCCGTCAGCTGCCACTGGGTCTGCAGATAGGGGTCGATGTTCCACATCAGGTTGCGTTCGTTACGGCGCAGGTTCCCCTCTTCGCCGTACTGCGGCGCGCCGTTGACCATCACGAAGTTTTCAAAGCCTTTGCGCCGCTCGCTCATGTTTTCATAGTCGAGGCCGGTGGTGAAGGTGACCGGCACCAGCAGCTCGCCGCGGTGGGTCCAGCGGGTATCGATCCCCTGATAGTGGCGGGTCAGGTCAATCACGCCGCCGGCATGGCCAGGATTGAGCTGCGGCGCGCGGGGGATTGACTGATATTGCGTGGTTTCACGCTCGCCGGCGTACATCATCACGCTCAGGTCGTCCTGCTCGCTCAGCTGACGCTCATAGCGTAATCCCGCCTGGGTCTGCTTCGTCGATTTACGGGTATTGTACTGATCGCCGCGCGGCGACTGGCGCGGGTTATTCTGCCATTCATCGTAGGTCAGGCCGCCGGCGTCATTGGCTTTGATATCCACGCTGTTAAACAGCAGGGTTAGCTTACTGACGTCATTGATGCGCACGCCGAGTTTGGCGTTGGCAAGATTTTTACGCGCGCCGCTGTGATCGCGATAGCCGTGGGTGGTAAAGCGGTTGGTCGACACGGTGTAATCGACGTCACCGGCGTGGGTGCCGTCGCCGACGGCGCCGGTGGCCTTCAGACCGTAGTGCCAGGTGCCGAAGCTACCGTAATAGCTACTGGCCTCGATGGTCGGCGGCTGGCTGCCGGTCTGGCTGGTCACGTTAATCACGCCGCCTGAGGAGTTGCCGTACAGCGCGGAGAACGGCCCGCGCAGGACATCGATGCTCTCGACGCTGCCGATATCAATATTCGAGGTTTGTCCCTGGCCATCGGGCATGGTGGCCGGAATGCCGTCAACGTAAATGCGCAGCCCGCGCACGCCGTAGGTGGAACGGGAACCAAAGCCGCGAATCGATAGCTGCAGATCCTGAGCATAGTTCTGTCGGTTCTGAACCTGCAGCCCCGGTACGGCGCCCAGCGATTCAGAGAGATTGACTCGTGGCGCCGCCTGGCGCATCTCATCCCCGTTAACGACGCTGACCGCCGCGGGGGTATCGAGTTCGGAGACCGCGGTCGGAGCGGCGGTCACAACCATTGTTTGTTCATCGCTGGCGCTGGTCTGGGCCACTGCGATCAGCGGGAAAAGGAGGGCAGGTAGCGCAGCCGTGCGCACGGAATGGATTTTCATAAAGCTACTCGTAAAACGAACCAAACGGAACATATGTCCATATGTTAACCCTTTTGTAATTTTTTGAAAATTATTAACGTTATTTTCGTTAAATAATGGCACCGAATGATTATTTTCGCCGTCGGTTTTAATAAATAACGCTCCACTTCATGCCAAATAATGATTACTATTCGCATTTGAAAATGAACGCAAAGCCAGGACTTTGCGTCAGGGAAGCAATGTCGAGCAGGCACATAGTGTTTTATTCAAGGGAGTCGTCATGTCATTACGTCATCTGTCCGCGCCGCGTCTGCGTCGTTCACTGTTATTAACCTCTTTACTGCTGGCAGGGAGCTTCAGCGCTCACGCGGCAGAAGAAATGTTGCGCAAGGCGGTCGGTAAGGGCGCATACGAAATGGCTTACAGCCAGCAGGAAAATGCGCTGTGGGTCGCAACTTCTCAAAGCCGTTCACTGGACAAAGGCGGGATTGTTTATCGTCTCGACCCGACCACGCTGGAGGTGACGCAGGTTATTCATAACGATCTGAAACCGTTCGGTGCGACGATCAATAACGCTACGCAAACGCTGTGGTTTGGTAACACCACTGACAGCACCGTCACTGCCATTGACGCGAAAACCGGCGCGGTGAAAGGCCGTCTGGTGCTCGACAATCGTCAGCGCAGTGAAACCGTGCGTCCGCTGGCGCCGCGTGAGCTGGCGGTCAATGAAAAAACCAACACGGTCTATATCACCGGGCTGGGTAAAGAGAGCGTGATCTGGGTTGTGGATGGTGAAAAGCTGACGCTGAAAGACACGATCACCAATACCGGCGCCATGGCGACCGGCCTGGCGGTGGATGCTGACGCGAAGCGAATCTACACGACCAACGCCGATGGCGAACTGCTGACCATCGACAGCGAGAGCAACAAAATTCTGAGCCGTAAAAAGCTGCAGGATGACGGTAAAGAGCACTTCTATCTGAACCTGAGCCTCGATACCGCCGGTCACCGCGCCTTCATCACCGACAGCAAACAGCCGGAAGTGCTGGTTGTTGACCTGCGTGACGGGAAAGTGCTGGAGAAAATCGCCGCGCCGGAATCCCTGGCGGTGCTGTTCAACCCGACGCGCAATGAAGCCTACGTGACGCATCGTAAAGCCGGCGAAGTCAGCGTGATTGATGGTAAAACTTACAAAGTGGTTAAAACCTTCAAAACGCCAACCTTCCCGAACAGCCTGGCGCTCTCCGCCGACGGTAAAACGCTGTACGTCAGCGTGAAGCAGGAATCCACCCGTCAGAAAGAAGCGACTCAGCCGGATGACGTTATCCGTATCGCGCTGTAAGTCATGATTGAGGAGGGGGAAACCCCTCCCGCCCGCCGGAATCACCCTCTGTTACAAACACTTATTGGCCCGATAGCCGTTATGGTTTTACAATCATCGTTTTGCCGCCTGCTGCCTGGCGGAATTAATCATTCTGGAGGATGTATGAATAAGCCATTTATGGTTCTGTGCGCTGGCGCGATGCTGGCACTGCTTGCGGGTTGTACTTCAAACTATGTCATGACGACGAAAAGCGGGCAGACCATTGTGACTCAGGGTAAGCCGCGTCTGGATAAAGACACCGGTATGACCAGCTATGTGGATGAATCCGGCAACCGTCGCCAGATTAACAGCAGCGATGTGTCGCAGCTGGTGGAAGATAACTAAGCAGCAAGCGGCGGTTTGCCCGGTGACGGACAAACCGCGATAACGTTATTTTTGCGTAGGTTATGCGCCAGGCGCCGTGCTATGCACCGCGTGAACGCGTTTACGTACGCCGAACCAGCCGGCCACCAGCAGTACCGCAATCAGCGGAATTGAACCGATGGTATAGGTACCGTTCGGGTAATCGAAGGCCATCAGCACCAGCACGCTGAGCAGGAACAACAGGGTCAGCCAGGAGGTGAACGGCGCGCCCGGCATTTTAAAGCTCACGTCCGCCGCTTTACCTTCCTTAATCGCTTTACGCAGGCGCATCTGGCAGACCACGATAAAGCCCCACGACGCGATAATCCCCAGCGAAGCCACGTTTAAGACGATTTCGAAGACCTGCGACGGCACCAGATAGTTCAGGAACACCCCGACGACATACACCGCCAGCGTGGCCAGAATCCCGGCATAGGGCACCTGATGACGGCTCATCTTCGACATAAACTTCGGCGCGGAGCCGCCCATCGACATCGAACGCAGAATACGTCCGGTGCAGTACAGGCCAGAGTTGAGGCTGGAGAGCGCGGCGGTGAGCACCACGATATTCATCACGCTACCGATGTACGGCACGCCCAGCTTCGAGAAGAAGGTCACAAACGGGCTTTGCCCGGCCTGATAGGCATTCCACGGCAGCAGCAGCACCAGCAGCAGCACCGAGCCGACGTAGAACAGGCCGATACGCCAGATCACGCTGTTGATCGCGCGCGGCACCATCGTCTGCGGCTCTTTGCACTCACCGGCGGCAGTCCCGACCAGTTCGATGGAGGCAAAGGCGAACACCACCCCCTGAACCAGCACCAGCGCAGGCATCAGCCCGTGCGGGAACAGACCGCCGTTATCGGTAATCAGGTGGAAGCCGGTGGCATTCCCGTCCAGCGGTTTGCCGCTGCCGAGGAAAATGGTCCCTACCACCAGGAAGGCGACAATCGCCAGCACTTTGATCAGAGCGAACCAGAACTCCATTTCGGCGAACCACTTCACGCCTATCATGTTCATGGTACCGACGATCGCCAGCGCCCCGAGCGCGAAGACCCACTGCGGGACGTCGCCAAAGGCGCCCCAGTAGTGCATATACAGCGCCACGGCGGTGATATCGACTATCCCGGTCATCGCCCAGTTAACGAAGTACATCCAGCCGGCGACGTAGGCCGCTTTTTCACCCAAAAACTCGCGGGCGTAGGAGACGAAACTGCCGCTGGAAGGACGATGCAGCACCAGTTCGCCGAGGGCGCGTAAGATAAAGAACGAGAACAGGCCGCAGACCAGATAAACCAGCGCCAGCGCGGGGCCAGCCATCTGTAGACGCGCGCCTGCGCCGAGGAACAGACCGGTACCGATGGCGCCGCCGATGGCAATCATCTGCACCTGACGGTTGCCCATCGCTTTGTGATAGCCCGATTCCTGAGAGTTGAGCCAGTGACGTCTGGCGGCATGGTGTTCCGCCGTCGAGTGTTGCTTTGTATTCATTGATGTACCCATTTTCCTGTCAATGTCCATGAGTGGTTCATCGCACCGCTGAGTAGCAGCACGTTATGCTGGCTTTCCCATCATTCTGACGTAGGAGATAAGCAGAGCATGGCGCAGCATCCTACACGTATCGAGATAGTCACGCACGTAAAACATTTCTCGACCGCACTTGCTTAAATATCAATGAGTTCAACGACGGAGGGCGTCCACCAGCAGGCTGAAGGCCGTCGTATGCTGGCGGCGACTGGGGTAATAGAGGTGATAGCCGGGGAAGGAGGGAGTCCAGGCTTCGAGGACCCGAATGAGTCGTCCTTCCGCCAGCGCCTGTTGCACGCTATCTTCCGGGACATAGGCCAGACCCAGCCCGGACTCCGCGGCATCAATCCGCTGCGGCAGGCTGTTTAAGGTAATTTGTCCTTCAACCCGCACGCGGACTTCGCGATTGTCCTGCGCAAACTCCCAGGCATAGATACCGCCGAGGGTCGGCAGGCGCAGATTAATACAGCGATGTTGTGCGAGATCGTAGGGCGTTTGCGGGATACCGTAGCGCTGAAAATAGGTCGCAGAGCCGATCACCGCCATGCGCATATCGGGGCCGATGCGCACGGCAATCATATCTCTGGCAACCTGTTCACCCAGACGAATGCCGGCGTCATAGCGGCCGTCGACAATATCGGTCAGGCCGTTGTCCACGGTGACTTCGATATTGATCTCCGGGTATTGCAACATGAAGTTTTTCAGCGCCGGCCAGAGCACGGCGCCGGTGGCATGCTCGCTGGCGGTCAGGCGAATGTTACCCGCCGGACGGTCGCGGGTATCGCGCAGAGCGTGAAGCTCCTGTTCTATCTCTTGCAGGTGCGGACTCAGGCGCTGGAACAGCTTTTCGCCCGCTTCGGTAGGCGCCACGCTGCGGGTGGTGCGGGTCAGCAGCCGCACGTCGAGCCGGGCCTCGAGGTTACGCATCGCGTGGCTGAGGGCGGACTGAGAGACGCCAAGCTGAGCGGCCGCGCGGGTGAAACTGCGCTCGCGGGCGACCACCATAAATGATAGCAGGTCGTTAACGTTATCTTTTAACATCACTTTTCCGGATTAATGAATTTTGCTCATGGTTCTTTTCTGATTTTGCAGTCTAATCCTCGTTGCCAGATTGCGCTACTTTGAACAGACACGTCATGTTGAGAGGAACAGAAATGAACATTATTCGTAGCGGCTCACAGCCTTCGAGAAAAGGTCCGGACAGCTGGTTTACCGGCGATGTTCGTATTGATGCGCCGTTCCAGGCCAGCGAACCGGCAAAAGTGGGCGGTGCGACGGTCACCTTTGAGCCCGGCGCGCGTACCGCCTGGCACACCCATCCGCTGGGTCAGACGCTGATCGTCACCCAGGGTCGCGGCTGGCTACAGGAGTGGGGCAAGGAGGCGCAGGCGCTGAATCAGGGCGATATTGCCTGGATTCCACCGGGGGTTAAGCACTGGCACGGCGCCAGCAGCGATACTGCAATGGTGCATATTGCGATTGCCGAAGCCGAAAACGGCAGCCCGGTCACCTGGCTGGAAAAAGTGACCGACGAGCAATATCCGGCAAACTAATCGTCGCCGTTTGCCGGCAGGCGGGAGACCCCGACGCCCGCCTTTGCGGCCAGCCGGTAGCGCCGTCGGGTTTTTTCGGGCTATGATTCTCAGCGGCGCAACGGCTGAGAGACAGCGATGAATATCAACGTAGTGGGTACCAGCGGCGTCGGTAAATCGACGCTGGCGCGAAGGCTCGCGCAGATCCTGTCCGTTCCCTACATTGAGATGGACAGGCTTTACTGGCGCGCGGACTGGCAGGGCGAGCCGGATGAGGCGTTCTTCGCCAGGGTGGCTGCGGCCACCGAGGCCTCCGGCTGGGTGCTGGACGGCAATTATAACCGCAGCCGCCCGGTTAAGTGGCGCAATGTCGATCTGGTGGTGTGGGTGGATTATGGTTTCGCCCGAACTCTGCGCCAGGCCGTCTGGCGGGCCATCTCCCGGGCAAGCCGCGGTCAAGAGCTGTGGCCGGGAACCGGCAACCGTGAAAGCTTCCGTCGCGCCTTCCTCAGCCGCGACTCCATTATCTGGTGGACCCTCAAAACCTGGAAGAAAAATCGCCAGCGTTATCAGTCTGATATGGCCGACCCGGCGTATCGACATATTCGCTTCGTACGCCTGGGTCACCCGCGGCAGACCGAGGATTTTATCCGCCAGCTACAGCGGCAGGCGGCGCCGGGTTGAGGGCGTATATCTATTTTCCGGCAGAGTACATGTAAATAAATTGTTTCTCAGTGGCCGCGGCAGATTCTAATAATGCAGGCATGTTAATTAATACGAGCCTGCGAAATGTCTTATCGAATCAGTATCCTGGATAAAAGTCCGCTGGCGGCGGGAGAAACGGCCGCTCAGGCGCTGACGCGTACATTAACGTTGGCGCAACAGGCGGAGGCCTGGGGCTATCACCGCTTCTGGATTGCCGAGCACCATAATACCGATCAATTAGCCAGCCCGTCGCCGGAAGTGGTGATCGCCTGGATCCTCGGCCAGACCCGGCAGATTCGCGTCGGTTCCGGCGGCGTCATGCTACAGCACTACAGCCCGTATAAAGTGGCGGAAAACTTCAACCTGCTGGCCTCGATAGCGCCTGGACGCGTCGATCTGGGCGTCGGTAAAGCCCCGGGCGGCCTGCCGCTGTCCACCCGCGCTCTGCAACAGGGATTGCATCCTGAAGAAGGGGGAACCTTTGCCGACCGCCTCGCGCAGCTGGATAACTGGCTGTCGCTCACCGATGCCGCAGGGGAAGAGAGCCTGCGCGCCACGCCAATCCCCCCGCGCCGCGCCGACGGGTTCCTGCTCGGCGCCAGCCTCGAAAGCGCCCAGCTGGCCGCTCAGCTGGACTGGAACTTTGTCTTTGCCGCCCATCTTAATGGCGATAAAACCCTGCTGCGTGATGTCCTGACCCGCTGGCGCGCCCTCAGCCGCCGGGACGCCATCGTCGCGGTGCAGGTCATCGTGGCGGAGGATAGCGCCACGGCGATTGAGCTGGCGAAACAGGTTGAAGTCTGGGGCGTCGAACTGGAAAACGGCCAGCGGGTAACGGTAGGTAGCGAAACCCAGGCGGCCACCTTTGCCCGTCAGGCCGGAAGTCCGCCGGTGCGCATCGCCCGCCGCGACGCCTCGCTGTTGGCAGGAACCGCAGACGAGGTTAAAGCGCAACTCGACGCCCTGCATAGCGCCTGGAATATTGACGAATTCATTATCGACACGCCGCTCAGCGAAGGGCAGACGCGTCTCGACTCATTGCGCCTGCTGGCCCAGGCCCATCTTGGTGCGGAGGCGCTGTCATGAGCTTTGAACAACAGCTGATTACCTGGCGGCGCGAGCTGCATCAGTACCCGGAACTCTCCTTGCAGGAGGTGGCGACCACTGCGCGCATTCGTGACTGGCTTGAGAGCGGCGGCCTGCGGGTGCTGCCCTATGAGCTGAAAACCGGCCTGGTGGTCGAAGTGGGCAGCGGCGATAAGATTATCGCCCTGCGTGCCGATATCGACGCGCTGCCGATTGCGGAGGCCACCGGTCTGCCGTATCGCTCGCAAAACGAGGGGGTGATGCACGCCTGCGGCCATGATATTCACACCAGCGTGATGCTGGGGGCGGCGCTGCTGCTGAAAGAACGCGAAGCGACGCTCCCGGGGCGGGTCCGGATTCTGTTCCAGCCGGCGGAAGAGAACTTTGGCGGGGCGAAAACCCTGATTCGCGCCGGGGCGCTGGAGGGGGTCGCGGCGATCTTCGGTATGCATAATGAACCCGGTCTGCCGCTGGGCGAGTTTGCTACCCGCGGCGGGGCGTTTTACGCCAACGTCGATCGCTTCGTCTTTAAAGTTACCGGCAAAGGGGCGCATGCCGCCCGGCCGCACGAAGGCAAAGATGCGATTTTACTGGCCAGCCAGCTGGTCACCGTCCTGCAGAGCGTGGCCAGCCGCGAGGTCAATACTCTCGATTCGGTGGTCCTGAGCGTGACGCGGATCCAGGGCGGCAATACCTGGAACGTGCTGCCGGAAAGCGTGGAGCTCGAAGGAACCCTGCGTACCCACAGCAGCGAGGTGCAGCAGCGGGTCAAGGCGCGGGTCAGCGACATTGCCGCCGGTTTCGCCAGCGCCTTTGGCGCGCAAATCGACGTCTTCTGGTACGCCGGTCCTACGGCGTTGGTTAATGACCCACGCTGGGCGGCATTTGCCAGCGAGGTTGCCGCGCAGTCCGGCTACCGCACCCGTCATGCGGATCTGCATATGGGCGGCGAAGATTTCGCCGTCTACCTGCAGCATATTCCCGGCGCGTTTGTCAGCATCGGCAGCGCCAGCGAATTCGGTCTTCACCACCCGGCCTACAACCCGGATGACAACTTAATTGCCCCGGCGGCCCGCTATTTTGCGGCGCTGGCGGAGCAGGCTTTACGCCAGATCTGACGCCTGACCGTTCGGGCTTCTGTTTTCATTTTCGGCAAGGAAAGGGGTTGCTATGTCTGAAAAACGACAATTGCGTCTGGGCACAATATTACACGGCGCATCGGGAAATATGTCCGCCTGGCGTCATCCGGCCGCGCAGGCGGATGCCAGTATTAATTTTGAGTTCGTCAAGCAGACGGCCTTAAAAGCCGAAGAGGGCAAGCTGGACTTTTTATTTGTTGCCGATGGTTTATATATTAACGAGAAATCGATCCCGCATTTTTTAAACCGCTTTGAACCGCTGACCGTGCTCTCGACGCTGGCGGCGGTCACCCGCCATCTCGGGCTGGTGGGCACCTTATCCACCTCCTACAGCGAGCCTTTTACCACCGCGAGACAGTTTGCCAGCCTTGACCATCTGAGCCAGGGACGCGCGGGCTGGAACGTGGTGACCTCGCCGCTGGAAGGGTCGGCGAAGAACTTTTCCCGCGCCCAACATCCTGACCACGCGCTGCGCTACCGGATTGCCGATGAATATCTGCAGGTGGTGAAAGGATTATGGGATTCCTGGGAAGAGGACGCCTTCGTGCGTAATAAAGCGAGCGGCCAATTCTTCGATAAAAATAAACTGCACACTCTCGACCATCGCGGTGATTTTTTCCAGGTTGCCGGCCCGCTCAATATTTCCCGCACGCCGCAGGGGCGGCCGATTATTTTTCAGGCCGGGGCCTCCGATGACGGCAAAAAGCTGGCGGCGCGTCATGCCGATGCCATTTTTACCCATCAGGCGTCGCTGGCAGAAGCGCAGGCGTTTTATCGCGATGTGAAGAACCAACTGGCGGCCTATGGTCGTCAGGATAACCAATTACATATCTTCCAGGGCGTCAGCGTGATTGTCGGTGACGATGCCGACGATGTCGAACAGCAATACCAGACCACCGCCGCGCTGGTATCGATTGAGGACGCCCTCAACTACCTCGGACGCTATTTCGAACACCACGACTTTGCGCAGTATCCGCTGGATGAACCGTTCCCGGATATCGGCGACCTCGGCAAAAACAGCTTCCGCAGCACCACCGACGAAATTAAGCGCAACGCGCGCGAGCGCGGACTGACCCTGCGCCAGGTCGCGCTGGAAGCCGCCAGTCCGCGCCCGCTTTTCGCCGGGACGCCGCAGGAGGTCGCCGACGGTTTGCAGCACTGGTTTGAGCAACGAGGGGCCGACGGTTTTATTATCCAGGGCGGCACGCCGGATACCTTCCCGCGCTTTGTCGATCGGGTGGTGCCGATTTTGCAGCAGCGCGGGCTGTTCCGTCGGGAGTATCCGGGAACGACGCTGCGCGAAAGCCTGGGGCTGACGCCGCCGGTTAATCAATTCCAACAACAATAACAACAGAGAACGCTCGCTATGCAGAAAAAGTCACTTTTACTGGTCCTTGCGCTGGGTTTCAGCGCGCCATTATGGGCCCAGGACGTCAACATTAACGGTACCGGCGTCAGCGTGGAGGCCAATAAAGCCCCGGTGCACACGGCGAAAAATCCGCAGGCCATTGCCCTGTTGCCGGCTAACTATCACTTCGCGGTACCGGGGAAATTCACCGTGGCGGTGGCGGCGCTGAACTCGCCGCCGCTGACCGTATTTTCCGATGACAACAAGACCCTGCTTGGCAGCGAAGTTGATATCGCCCGCCTGGTCGCCGACAGCCTCGGGCTGGAGCTGAACGTGGTGCCGACGTCATGGGAGGACTGGCCGCTGGGCGTCTCCTCCGGCAAATATGATGCCGCGATCAGCAATATTACCGTCACCAAAGAGCGCAAAGAGAAGTTCGACTTTGCCACCTATCGTAAGGACTCGCTGGGCTTTTACGTCAAGAGTAGCAGCCCGCTGAGCAAAATTGAGCAGGCGGAAGACATTGCCGGGCTGCGCATTATCGTCGGTTCAGGCACCAACCAGGAAGCCATTCTGCTGGCGTGGAATGCGGAAAACCTGAAGAAGGGGCTGAAGCCGTTTACCCCGGTCTACACCAAAGATGATGCCGCCCAGACGCTGGCGATCCAGTCCGGGCGTGCCGACGCCTTCTTTGGCCCGAACGTGATCGGCGCCTGGAAGGCTGCGCTGACCGGGAAAACCAAACTGGTGGGCAGCGTGGATGGCGGCTGGCCGAAAGCGGCGCACATTGCCGTCACGCTGAAAAAAGGCAGCGGATTGGTTGAACCGGTGCAGACCGCGTTAAACGGCGCCATTCAGAACGGTGACTATGCCAAAGTGCTTACCCGCTGGGGCGAAGGCGTGGAGAGCATCCCGCAATCAGAAATTAACCCGGCCGGGCTGGGCGATTAACAGGAGGCAATATGAGTGCAGCATTCCGCGATATCTCACCCGAAGCGCCTGAACTCCAGCCGATTATCAACGGCCTGTTCGCCGAATACGCGTCGCGCTACGGCGACTATTTTTCCCGCGATGCGGAAGTCGAACTGACCGAATGGTATCTGGCGCCGCAGGGGCTGTTTATCGTGCTGGAGCGGGAGGGGGAAATTATCGCCACCGGCGCCTATAAGCCGAAGGACAGCCACACGGCGGAAATTAAACGTATCTGGACCCATCCGGCCCTGCGCCAGCAGGGACTGGCGGCGAAAGTGGTACAGGAGCTGGAGCGGCGGGCGGTTTTGGCAGGCTACAGCCATATCTACCTGACCACCGGCTTTCGCCAGCCGGAAGCGGTCAGGCTCTATCTGAGCCAGGGCTACGACGCGCAGTTTGACCTGGCTCGCAACCCGGAAGAGTACAGCCAGCCGCCATTTGACGGCCGGCTACGGTTCACCAAAGCGCTGGCGGTAAGCGCCCTAAGCCACAGCGCCTGAGGAGAGAACATGAACAGATCGGAAACGATTAAAGTGGTCCCGGCACGCTACCCGCTGCGCGCCGTCGGCGCAGTGGTGGCGCTGTTGGTGCTGGCGGCCGTCGTGCAGTCGGTGGCCTTTAACCCGCGCTGGGAGTGGGCGGTCTTCGCCCGCTGGTTCTTTGACCCGGTCATTCTTGAAGGGCTGGGACAAACGCTGCTGCTGACGCTGCTGGGTACGGTACTGAGCGTGATTTTTGGCGGCCTGCTGGCGCTGGCCAGACTCTCTTCCTCATGGCTGCTGAGCAGCCTGGCCTGGGGCTATATCTGGCTGTTTCGCTCGCTGCCGCTGATTGTGGTGTTGATAATCCTCTACAACTTCTCTTATCTCTATGACACGCTATCGCTCGGTATTCCGTTTACCGGGATCAGCTGGGGCAGTTATCAGACCATCAACGTGCTGGGGCAGTTTTCCACGGCGGTTGTGGGGCTGACGCTGGTGCAGAGCGCCTATACTGCGGAGATCATTCGCGGCGGCTTCCTCGGCGTTGACCACGGTCAGTATGAGGCGGCCGCGGCGCTGGGGCTGCCGGCGTGGCGGCGTACGCTGCGGATTATTCTGCCTCAGGCGCTGCGCACGATTTTGCCTTCTGGTTTTAATGAAATTATCAGCCTCGCCAAAGGGACGGCGATGGTTTATGTGCTGGCGATGCCCGAGCTGTTTTACACCATCCAGATGATTTACAACCGTACCCAGGAAGTGATTCCGCTACTGATGGTGGGCGCCGTCTGGTATCTGGCGATCACCAGCGTCCTGTCGCTGATTCAATATCTGGTGGAACGCGCCCTCGCGCGCAGCGAACGCCGTTCGGCGGTCAACTCGCCGCGCCGCGCGCGCGCCGATGACTCCGCACGTCAGCCGCAGAAACCGCAGGAGGCCATTCATGCCCAACTCTCATAACGGTCATATCTCTATTACCGGCGTCAGTAAGTATTTCGGCCGCCATAAAGCGCTGGATGATGTCTCGCTGGAAATTCCGCCCGGCACGGTGACGGTGATCCTCGGGCCATCCGGTTCGGGGAAATCAACCCTGCTGCGCGCCATAAACCATCTTGAGCGGGTGGATGAAGGGTTTATTCAGATTGATGGCGACTACATTGGCTATCGGCGCCAGGGCGATAAGCTCTATGAGCTGAAGGAGAGAGAGATTCTGCGCCAGCGCGTTAACGTGGGCTACGTGTTTCAGAACTTCAACCTGTTCCCGCATCTGACGGTGCTGGAAAACCTGATTGAAGCACCGATCGCCCACAAGCAGGTCAGCCGTAAGGAAGCGGTCGAACGCGCCTATGAGCTGCTGGATGTGGTGGGGCTGCGCCACAAGGCCGATGCCTGGTCGCGCCATCTCTCCGGCGGCCAGCAGCAGCGGATTGCCATCGCCAGGGCGCTGGCCCTCAAGCCGCGAGTGCTGCTGTTCGATGAACCGACGTCGGCGCTGGACCCGGAGCTGGTGGGCGAAGTGCTCGATGTGATTAAGAAGCTGGCCCGCTCCGGTACCACGCTGGTGGTGGTGACGCATGAGATAGGGTTTGCCCGCGAAGTGGCCGATCAGGTGGTGTTTATGGTCGAGGGGAAAATTATTGAGCAGGGCAGCAGCGACGCGGTGCTTAATCATCCGCAGCATCAGCGTACGCGGCAATTTTTATCAAAGGTGCTGGCATGAGAAAAAGGATAGTTGCCCTGGCGCTGGGCACGCTCTCGGCGGGGGCGCAGGCGGAAATTGATCTCCGGGCGAACGAACAGCCGCTGCCGGTAACGGTGGACAACGCCGCGATCGCCAGGATCCCGGCCAGCTATCGCTTTGTTGAACCCGGTACGCTGACGGTGGCGATTTCAGCGCTTAATTCACCGCCGCTGGCGCTGCTGGCCAGCGACAACCGGACGCGCATCGGCAGCGACCCGGATATTGCCCGTCTACTGGCCGGCAGTTTAGGCCTCAAGCTGAAACTGGTGCCGACGGCCTGGGAAGACTGGCCGCTGGGGATCACCTCCGGGCGTTACGACGTGGCGCTGGTCAATATCGCGGTCACCGAACAGCGTAAGGAGAAATTCGATTTCGCCACCTATCGCGTCGATTCGCTGGCATTTTCGGTTAAATCCACCAGCGCCATTGAGAAAATCAGCGGCGCGGCGGATCTCTCCGGGCGGAAGGTTATCGTCGGATCCGGCACCAATCAGGAGCGTATTTTGCTTGGCTGGAACGGGGAGAATGAAGCGGCGGGGCGCCAGCTGGCTTTGCCGATCTATTTAACCGACGACGCCTCCGGCAATCTGTACATCCAGTCCGGGCGCGCCGATGTTTTCTTTGGCCCCCAGTCGGTGGCGGCCTACAAAGCGGCGCTGACCGGGACCACCAAAGTTGTCGGGCTGGGGCCGAAAAAAGCCTGGGTCGCTACCACCACCAAAAAGGGCAATGGCCTGGTGTTTGCGTTGCAGGCGGCGCTCGATGGCGCCATTGCGCGCGGCGAATACCAGCAGGTGCTGGCACGCTGGGGAGAGCAGGGCGAGGCGGTAGCACAGTCTCAGGTAAATCCCCCTGGGATCACCTACTAAAAAACCGCTGTTTCGCCGGAGTACGGGGCGAAACAGCGGGGGATTATTATTGATAGCGACTTTCATCGCGGTGTTCAGCAATCGGCAAAGATGATGTCAATGTCACTTTATGCGTTGTGTGGCGGATTTAACTTTCGGCAACGTATTTAATATGATAACTGCACCATCATTTTCAGCTCTCCGGTTTTTAATTCCAAAGATAAATATGATGATGACGATTTTGATTTTTATCAAAATCCGTATATTTTTCGTGTGGTTAATATTTTCACTCCGCGGTTCTGCTGGGACCATCTCTTTACATCAATAATTATCAAGGGATTGAAGTGAATATATTATCAGAAGTTATTATACCCTTATCGGGCGTGGTGTTTCCTGCTGTTGTCGCATTCATTCGCGCTGTTTATAATCGCTGGGGAGAAGGCAGGAAGCTTCATCGTGACAGTCAGTTTGATAAAGTGAATGTGGAAAAGCGCCTGGCAAAGTTTCGCCGTATTAATCAATTGAAAAATAAAAACGATCTTACCCCGTTTGATTTACTGGCCATCAAGGCGTTATATGAAGGTATCGGCATAAGATATCCGGTGACCATCAGTCATAAAATTCTTGAGTATATTGCCAGCAACAATATCGATTTCAATGAGCCAACCCTGAATAGCTTTCTTCGGATGTCGAGGCTGCTGAATGTTACGGATTCAGGCGTGACGCAACCGTCCAGTAAAAGGAAAAAGGCGCGCCGGGAGATAGTTATTTTCGGCGGGCTGATGATTGCCGCTATCATATACGGATTCTTTATGTCGGTGCCCGACGTGGTAGCCGAAATGTCAGGTGCGGTCGCGGTAGCCTGTTTTGTCGTATTATTTCTTGTTTACCTGGCGATGTTTATTCTGATTGTCAGTGCCGTGATTAACAGCTTGTATGACATTCAGTGCGCCAAAAAATTCTGGAAGACATTTTCACCCTTTCTCAATCATCAGTCATGAATATTGCTGACAGTGCCACGAGTATTTTGAGGATAAACGGTAAGATACGAGGTATTGAAGGGCAGGGCGTCGCCACGATAAACGTAGCGCTAGCGGTAAAATATCATCCCGGATAACGTGTATTCTGTACCATCTTGCGCCGCACTGCTGCCCGGTACCGCCAGCATGTCAGTCCGATTTTGTGCCTAAACTTAAGCTTTATCGTGGAGGCCGATGATGATGACCGTCTATGGCGTACCCGGCTGGGGATCGGCGATTAGTGAGCTGATGCTGACCCTGGCCAACATTCCTTACCATTTCGTTAACGTGGCAGGCTTCGACCAGCCGGGCCCGCAGCGCGACAGCCTGATGCAGATAAATCCGTTGTGTCAGGTGCCGACCCTGCGGCTGGACGATGGCAGCGTGATGACCGAATCCGCCGCGATTGCCCTGATGATCCTCGATAGCCGTCCGGATCTGGCACCGGCGCCGGGCACACCGCAGCGCCAGCAGTTTCAGCGTCTGTTGATCTGGCTGGTGGCCAATGTCTACCCTACGTTCACCTATGCCGATTATCCGCAGCGCTGGACCGCCGATGCGCCTGAACAGCTGCGGGAGAACTGCATCCGCTATCGCCAATCGCTGTATCTGTGGCTGGAACAGCAGCTAACGGCGGCGCCTTATGCGCTGGGGGCCGACATGTCGCTGCTCGACTGTTATATCGCGGCGATGTGCAGCTGGGGGCCGCGGCGGGCATGGTTTATGGCGCACACGCCAAAGTTTGTCGCCGTGGCGGACAAAGTGTACCAGCGGCCGGAGCTACAGCAGGTTCTGCGTGACAACGAGTTGATTTAAAGCACAAAAGGCGAACCGACTGACCACCGCTATGCTAGTTTATCGATCTGACAATAAGGAGCCTGCTATGCCACATGTTGATATTAAATGTTTTCCCCGCGAACTGACCGATGAACAAAAAAGCGCCCTGGCCGCCGACATTACCGAGGTGCTGATCCGCCATCTGAACAGTAAAGACGGGGCGGTGAGCGTCGCCCTCAATCAGGTTGCGCAAAGCGACTGGCAAAAAGTCTGGGATAGCGAAATCGCCCCGCAGATGGAGAGGTTGATTAAAAAACCGGGCTACAGTATGTCGTAATGCCTGTCCCGCGAGGCGGCGCCCGGGCTGCCCATTGCCGGGCTATACCCCATCGCCGGTCTCAGCATACAATTCAGGATGCGAAGCCAGGACGCGTAACATTGCCGCGCGGACCTCATCCTGGGTTTCTTTCACCCACATTGCCGCCAACGGCAGCCCCGGACGCTGGTTGGCGATCAACGCGACAAACGTCACCCCGCTGACGGAAAAACCTCGGATCCATTGCGGCACAATCGCCAGGCCTAAGCCCGCGGCGACCAGATGAATAATGGTCTGTTTCTCATCGGCTACCTGGGTGATCTTCGGCTGTAAACCTACGTCCTGGAATAAATTCATCGTTAAATCGTAACTGTGCGGGCGGGAGCGGCGCTCCGGCACGATCATCGGCTCATCGGCCAGCTCCTCAATCCTGATAGCTTCGCGCGTCGCCAGCGGATGGTTGGCGGGCAGGGCAACGATGGCCGCTTCGTAGCAGAGAAACCGCTGGGCAAATGCCTCGTCGGAATGGACGGGCGGGCGGACAAATGCGATATCCAGCCGTCCGCTTTTGAGCTTTGGCAGCAGGCTGACGGTTTTATCTTCATAAATTTGTACCTCAATGTGCGGATACTGGCGGCGAAAATGCTGCAACAGCAATGGCACGAGCCCGATAGCCGCGCTGTCGATCGCGCCGACGCGCAATAGCCCGGACGCTCGTGGCGAATTTTGACGAAATTGCAACATAATCGCGTCGGCATGCGCCAGCAGTTTCCGCGCCTCGCCACGTAGCAGTATTCCGTTATCCGTCAGCGCGACCCGGCGGGTGGAACGGGTGAATAAACGTGTTCCAAGCTCTTCTTCTAACAGCTTAATTTGTCTTCCTAAGGCCGACGGCAGCATATCCAGTTGCTGGGCGGCCTGGCCGAAATGCAGCGTCTCCGTCACTGCCAGAAAACAGCGTAACTGGTGCAGTTCCATGTGGTCCTCCTCTCGATTATTGCTTTTTTTTGTATAAACCGAAGCGAATGATCGTGCAACAAATCTCGGCATACTCATCACGACGGCAACCTGCCGCATACCCTACAAAATAATGACAGAGGATAACCTCACATGACCTGCGAACTCGAAAAACGGGTGCTGCGCAAGATTACGCTACGCATCGTACCCTTCATCATGCTGCTCTACTTCATCGCTTTTCTTGACCGTGTAAATATTGGTTTTGCTGCGCTGACCATGAACAACGATCTCGGCTTTTCTCCTTCGGTATTTGGTTTCGGCGCCGGGATCTTCTTCCTCGGCTATTTTCTCTTCGAAGTCCCTTCGAACCTGATTTTGCACAAGGTCGGCGCGCGCATCTGGATTGCCCGGGTGATGATCAGCTGGGGGATTGTCTCCGGGGCGATGGCGTTCGTGCAGGGCACCACCAGTTTCTACAGCCTGCGCTTTTTGCTCGGCGTAGCGGAAGCCGGTTTCTTTCCCGGAATCATCCTCTACTTAAGCTACTGGTTCCCCGCGAAAAAACGGGCGCAGGTGACCGCTATCTTTATGGCTGCCGCGCCGATCTCGACCGCGTTGGGATCGCCAGTGTCCGCGGCGCTGCTGGAGATGCATGGCCTGTTGGGGATGACCGGCTGGCAGTGGATGTTCCTGCTGGAGGCGGTGCCTGCGGTGGTGCTTGGCGTGATGGTGCTGTTCTGGTTAACCGACAGGCCGGAAAAAGCCAGCTGGCTGACGCAAGAGGAGCGGGGTTGGCTGACGGCGACGATGGCGGCGGAACAGTCGCGTACAGCCTCCGGCGGGCAGCACAGCATTCTCAAAGGGCTGCTGGACAAACGCGTACTGGCGCTCTCGCTGGTCTATTTCGGTACCTCCGCCGGACTCTACACCCTGGGGATCTGGTCGCCGCAAATCATTAAAACTCTCGGTTTGTCCGACCTGACTATCGGTTTCGTTAATGCCGTTCCCGCTGTGGTCGCGGTACTGGCGATGGTGCTGTGGGCGAAGCATTCCGATAAGACCAATGAACGCAGCTGGCACGCGATCGCCGCCTGCCTGCTGGCCGCGGTAGGGCTGTGCTTTGCCGGTAATGCCGGAACAATACTCACCGTGCTCTGCGCCCTGACGCTGGTCAATTGTGGGATCAGCGCGGCTAAACCGCCGCTGTGGAGTATGCCGACCCTGTTTCTTTCCGGCTCTGCCGCCGCGGCCGGTATCGCCACCATCAACTCGATCGGCAATCTCGGCGGTTTTGTCGGCCCCTTTATGATTGGCCTGATTAAAGAACATACCGGCAGTTTCAGCTGGGGACTGTACTTTGTCGCCGCCCTGCTGCTGGTCTCTTCATTCATCGTTTTCTTGCTGTCGGGGAAAGCGCCTGAACGTCCCCTCGACGCGCCATTAACCCATCGTGAACACCATTAATTTAAGGATTCAATATGAAAAATTACGCTATCGCCGCTATTCCTGCTGACGGTATTGGTCCGGAAGTGATTTCAGCCGGCGTTGAGGTACTGCACGCCGTGGCGAAACGGCAGGGTGACATTCAGTTTTCAGTGCGTACCTTTGAGTGGGGGTCGGACTACTACAAAGCCCATGGCGTGATGATGCCGGAGGATGGCCTGCAGCAGCTAAAGCCGTTCGATGCGATTTACTTCGGCGCCGTGGGCGCGCCGGATGTTCCGGATCATATTACGCTGTGGGGACTGCGCCTGCCGATCTGCCAGGGGTTTGATCAGTACGCCAACGTCCGTCCAACGCGCATTTTTCCCGGCATTCAATCGCCGCTACGCCATGCCGAAGCGGGCAGTCTGGATTGGGCGATCGTCCGTGAAAACTCGGAAGGAGAATACTCCGGCAACGGCGGCCGTACCCATCGTGGTCTGCCGGAGGAGGTGGGGACCGAAGTGGCGATTTTTACTCGTACCGGCGTTACCCGCATTATGCGCTATGCCTTCCAGCTGGCGCAGAGCCGCCCGCGCAAGCTGTTGACCGTGGTGACCAAATCGAACGCCCAACGTCACGGGATGGTGATGTGGGATGAAATTGCCGCCGAAGTGGCGCAAGAGTTCCCCGATGTGCAGTGGGATAAAATGTTAGTGGACGCCATGACCGTACGCATGACGCTGCATCCGCAATCGCTGGATACCATCGTGGCGACCAATCTGCACGCCGATATTCTCTCCGACCTCGCCGGCGCGTTGGCCGGAAGCCTGGGGGTCGCGCCAACGGCCAATATCGACCCTCAGCGTCGTTTCCCGTCCATGTTTGAACCGATCCACGGCTCCGCCTTTGATATCACCGGCAAAGGTATCGCCAACCCGGTGGCCAGTTTCTGGACCGCAGCGCAAATGCTGGAGCATCTCGGCGAAGCCGCGGCGGCGATGCGGCTAATGCAGGCGGTTGAACAGGTGTGCGCGGCGGGGATCAAAACTCCGGATGTCGGCGGCCAGGCCACCACCCGCGAAGTGACCGCGGCGGTGGTGCAGGCGATTCAGGCCAGCTAAAGGAGGCACAATGAGCAAAGCGCGGATAGCCGATGAACTCAGAACGTTGTTTGCCACCGCTGTACGCAGCGCGGACCCGCATGCCGTCCTGCTGGAACAGCTGCCGGAGAAACCGAGCGGGCGTTGTATCGTGGTCGGAGCCGGGAAGGCCAGCGCGGCGATGGCTGCCGCGCTGGAGGTGGCATGGCCGGATGTCGAGATGCATGGCGTGGTGGTAACGCGCTACGGCCACGCCGTGGCGACACAGAAAATTCGCATCGTCGAAGCTTCGCATCCGGTCTCGGATGCGATGAGTGAAATGGCCTCGATGTTGATGCTGGAACAGGTCAAAAATCTCAATGCCGACGACTGCGTTATTGCCCTGATCTCCGGCGGGGGGTCGGCGCTATTGGCCCTGCCGCGTCAGGGAATCTCCCTGGCGGACAAACAGGCGCTCAACCGCGCGTTGTTGCAAAGCGGGGCGACGATTACTGAAATGAATATTGTGCGTAAACAGCTCTCTGACATAAAAGGCGGTCGGCTGGCGCTGGCGGCGATGCCCGCGAAGGTGGTGACGCTGATTATCAGCGACGTGCCGGGGGATGAGCCGCAGGCTATCGCATCCGGCCCGACGGTGGCGGATAGCAGTAGCCCGGAAGCGGCGCTGGAAATCGTGACCCGTTATGGCATCACCTTACCGTCACCGGTGCTGGATGTACTGCAGACGCCGCGCCCGGCGGTAACGGCGGCAGATATTCGCAGCGAGGTTCGCATCATTGCTACGCCTTCCGGCGCGCTGGAAGCGGCGGCGGAGCAGGCGCGAACGCTGGGCTATACGCCACTGATCCTCGGCGATGCGCTGGAAGGGGAAAGCGCGCAGCTGGGGGTGATGATGGCGGGGATTGCCCGTTCAGTGAAGTATCACGGCTATCCGCTGCGGCCCCCGGCGGTGCTGCTAAGCGGAGGGGAAACGACGGTGACCATAGGCCCTGAGGGGGCGGGACGAGGCGGGCGAAACAGCGAGTTTCTGCTGGCGCTGGCCTGCGCGCTGCGGGGAGAAGCGGGGATCTGGGCGCTGGCGGCCGACAGCGACGGTATCGATGGCACCGAGGATGCCGCGGGCGCCCTCGTCACCCCGGATACGCTGATACGCGCTCAACAGGCCGGGCTGGATGCCCGGGCGTTGCTGAGCGCCCACGACAGCTATCGTTTTTTTGCCGCCCTGGGGGATCTGGCGATCACCGGCCCGACGTTGACCAACGTTAACGATATTCGGGCGATTATCATTACCTGAAGCGTCGCTACCCGGATGCGGCATAACACACCGTATTCGGGTTCCCTTCAGAAGTCCCTCTTTTGGCTTGCGTGCTGGATAGCGGCGGGTAACGGCTTGAGGTCCGACGGCCGCTGGTCGAATCGATACCCTATCAATGATGCGATTTTATAAAAGCGTGCCGCAATGTTAGCCTGCTCTGCGCAGAGTGGGGGATAATATGGATTTGAGAAAGTTTCAGGCGTTAGCCGGCGTGCAGCTTTGCACGATGTTATTTTGTCTCTCGGCGGTGCTGGCGAAAGGACTGCCGCTGCCGGTGAGCGCGATTGTCGCCGGGCGCGCCGCCTGGGCGGTAGTGACCTTATCCGCAGTTTTGCTGCTGGCGCGTCGTCAGTGGCGGCGGCTATCCTGGCGAGAGCTGTCTCAACTGTCGATTAACGGCCTGCTGCTGGCCGGGCACTGGATCTGCTTTTTCACCGGCGTTGAGCAGGGCGGTGTGGCGGTCGGGACGCTGGGCTTCGCCTGTTTTCCGCTCTTTGTGGCGCTGATTGGCCGGGTTATCTTCGCCACGCCGATTACCCGGCGGGATGTCGCCGCGATGGTGATGGTGGCGGTTGGCCTGGTGGTCATTTCGCCTGAAGCGCTGTCGGCGCAGGGCGGGGGAACCGCGCTGCTGTGGGCGCTAGCCGCGGGTTTATCTTACGCGGTGATTGTGCTGTATAACCGCCATGCGAAGACCGGCGCTTCGCCGCTGCAGTCCGCATGGCTCCAGTGTTGCGCCTGCGCGCTGGCCACGCTTCCCTGGGGATATTCCGCCATCCGCAGCGCCGACGGTGAGACGTTGTTGCACGTTATATTAATAGGCGTGCTGTGCACCGGTATCGCCTACAGCCTGTTGACCTTTGCGCTGCAATACGTCGCCGCAGGCAAAGCGGCGATCGTAATAGCGCTGGAGCCGCTGTGGGCGGTTTTCTTTGCCGCCATCTGGTTTGGCTCGCTGCCGGGGCCGGCCGTTTTTATCGGCGGCGGATTGATTATTGCGGCGGTTGCGTTCTGCGGGTCACCGTCGTAAACGGCGGCGCGCCGTTGGCCGCACCCGCCCGCGTAGGGTGAAACGGCGCTTTTCTGTCTCTGGCACTCTGGTCGCCAGACCGCCGGGGGCAGTAAGCAAACTACTCCTCCGGGGTATTGGCCCGCACATGTCGGCCGCTGGCGACAAAGTTGCCGGTGCCGAGATGATGCAGCGTATTGATCTTATCGTCGTCGAATTGCCAGCGTCCGGTGACGAAAGCGCGCTCATCGGCGGCGGCGGAAACCACCTCGCCAAACAGCGTATCGTACTGCTCCTGCGCTGCCGTTGGCGGCAGCAGTCGGCACTCCATCCACGCCAGACACTTCTCTTCAATCAGCGGTAATCCCAGTTCCGGCCCCTGCACAACGGGAATGCCGTAAGCGTTAAATTTATCCTCATCGCGTCCGCTGATGCTGCCGACCGCGTAGGTCCAGCTGGCAGCTTCTACGCCGGGGACCACGATGCCGAAGGTCCCGTTGCGCTCAATGATCTCCCTTGTCCAGGCACTTTTATCCACCACGATGGCGAGCCGGGGCGGGGCAAACTCCACCGGCATCGACCACGCAGCGGCCATGACGTTACGGCGCTGAGATGCGGCATCGTAACTGGTTATCAGAATGGTCGGGCCATGATTGAGCAGACGACTGGCGTACTGGAGTTCCACGTGGCGAAAACGGCTCATAAGCGTTCCTTGGTAAATGGGTCTGGTGCCAGACAACACGTTAATCCGCAATGAAATTGTAATCAATACGTCATACAGGCTGCCTATAGTCGGCACCACTAAATCCCAAAGAGGATAACAATATGTTAGCTCTCCTGTCTTTATCACAGGTGAGTGCGGCCCGTCGGCTGTTGACGGCGGGCGGAGCAACGCTTTCCCGGCGGGGAGGGCGATAATGCGTGCGCTTACCGGCATCAAACTCGACGGCGTTTCGTTCGCCTTCGGCACTCATACTGTACTGAATCAAATAGACCTGCATATCGATGCTGGCAGCATCGTGGCGCTGCTGGGGCCATCGGGCTGCGGCAAAAGTACCCTGTTGCGTCTGCTGGCGGGTCTCAGCGTCCCGGCAGCAGGCGAGATACGCTTTGGCGATCGTCTGGTGGCGAAACCCGGCTGGGGGATGGCGCCGGAGCAGCGCGACATCGGCATGGTTTTTCAGGACTACGCCCTGTGGCCGCATATGACGGCGGCGCAGAATATCGCCTTTCCTCTGCGTATGCGCGGCGTAGCGCGCGCTGCACGACAACAGCGGGTGAATGACGCGCTGGCGATGGTTGGCCTCAACGGCTTTGCCGATAGGAAGCCCTCCGGCCTTTCCGGCGGTCAGCAGCAGCGCGTCGCGTTGGCTCGCGCCATTGTTGCCGAACCGCGCGTGCTGTTGTTTGACGAACCGCTCTCCAACCTCGATAGCGAATTGCGCGAATCGCTGTGCGTTGAGATGAGCCGTCTGCTGCGTCAGCTGGGGATCACCGCGGTGTATGTGACTCACGACCGCCGCGAAGCCGAGCTGTTGGCCGACCGAATTGTTCATTTATCTGCCGGCACTGTTGCCGCCGTTCGCACCATCACTTCATCCTCCGGGGAACTCGCATGAAAACCGTTATGACCGTTAAGAAAGGAGCTGTGCTCGTGATGTTGTTGTCTGCCACCATGATGTCCAGCGCCCACGCGCTGACCGTATATACCGCCGGGCCGGGTTCGCTGGCGAAAAGTCTCGCCAGCGGCTATGAAAAGAAAACCGGGGTGAAGGTCAATATTTTCCAGGCCACAACCGGTAAGGTGATGGCGCGTCTCGACGCGGAGCAGGCCAATCCGCAGGCGGATGTGCTGATCTCCGCCTCCTGGGATACCGCGGAAGATTTGCATCAACGCGGCTGGCTGCTGCCGTACCAAAGCGCCAATGCCGATAAGGTCCCGGCGAACCTGAAATCTGCGGATTATGTTGCGCAGGGGATATCCGCACTGGGGATCGTCTGGAACAGCAAAAGCGGAACCCCGGAGCCGAAAGAGTGGCGCGACCTGACCGAAGCGGCGTTTAAAGATAAGGTCACCACGCCAGATCCGGCGCTCTCCGGCGCATCGCTGGATTTGCTGATCGGGCTACAAAATGGCATGGGCGACAAGGCCTGGGCATTGTTCGACGATCTGAAAAAGAACGGTATGGTGGTCAGCGGGCCGAACGCTCAGGCGGTGACGCCGGTGATGCAGGGGGCGAAAGCGGCGGTGTTCGGCGCGGTGGACTATGTCTCTTACGGTAATATCGACCAGGGGGAGTCCCTGAAGGTGATTTTCCCCGCCAGCGGTACGGTGATTGCCCCGCGGCCGATGATGATCCTCAAAACCACGGCGCATGCTGACGATGCCAAAGCCTTCGTCGACTATGTCCTGTCGCCGGAAGGCCAGGCGCTGGTCGCCGGCGCGTGGCTGATGCCCGCGCGTAGCGATATCCCGGCTAAACGCCCGCTGCTTAATGAACTGAAAATTCTGCCGACCACCGGCGATGGCAGCAGCGAACGCAGCGCGGTGCTTTCCCGCTTTAATACGCTTTTCGCCCAGTAAACCAACTTTTCCCGGGTTGCGAAAGTTTGCTCGGGCACATTTCCCGGAGGCGGCGCTGGCGCGCCTGTCCGGGCTACTGGACCGCAGACGGCTGTGAACCTGTAGCCCGGCTAAGCGCAGCGCGAGCCGGGTAAGATCGTATCCAGGACTCTACCGTGAAACAGAAACTGATTTCCAGCGTCACCCTGACGGTGCTACTGGTGCTGGTGGCGTTACCGCTTTTATTCATCGTCTTGCAGGCCATTTTCCCTCATTTTAGCGCCGGTTCCCTGAGCGGGGCGCTGACGGGCGTACCGATGCTGTTAGCCGATCCTCAGCTCCTGCCGATGCTCGGCGGTACCCTGTGGGTGGCCAGCGGCGTCGCGCTGATGAGCGTGGTTATCGGCCTGCCGCTGGGGGTGTTGCGCGGCCTGTTTAATGTTCCGCTGCCGCGCCTGTGGGATCTGCTGTTCCTGATCCCGTTCCTCACGCCGCCGTATATCGCGGCGCTGTCGTGGATGCTGGTGCTGCAAAGCAACGGCTATCTGCAACAGTTAACCGGTTGGGATCTGAACGATCTGCTGTTCAGCCGCGGCGGGATCGTGCTGGTGATGACCTTTAATATCTTCCCGGTGGTCTATTTTGCCGTTTCCCGCAGCCTGCTGGCGAGCGGTCAGCGGCTGGCGATTGTCGCGCGCGTTCATGGCGCCAGCGCCTGGCGAGCCTTCTGGCATATTACGCTGCCGATGCTTTCCCCGGCGCTGGCGGCGGGGATGCTGCTGGCGTTTACCCTGGCGATTGAGGAGTTTGGCGTCCCGGCGGCGTTGGGATCGCGGGCCGGACTGGTGATGCTTACCGTCGGTATTGAGAAAAAGCTGGCCGACTGGCCCATCGATCTGTCCGGCGCGTCGCTGCTGTCGCTGCTGCTGATTGGGGTTGCGCTGCTGGCCTGGTGGCTGCAAAAGCGGTTGGTGGGGGATACTGAGGTCACCAGCGTGACCGGTAAGCCGGGGGAAAATAGCGGGGCGGAACTGGGGTGGCTGGCGTTGCCCGCTGTTCTACTGATGCTGGGTATCGGAGGCATCGCGGTGGTGCTGCCGGGGGCGGCGATGGTCCTGACCGGCCTGATGGGGACCTTATCAGGCGGCATTCATGCCGATAATTTTACCTTCCGCCATTTTGCCGCGCTGTTTGCCAGCCAGGGGGATGCGCTGTCGGCTCTGGGCACCAGCCTTTCTCTGGCGCTGGCGTCGGCGCTGATCGTCGGCCTGGTGGGGCTGATTGTCGCGTGGCTGGTGCTGGTGCAGAAAATCAAAGGCCGTGGCATCGTCGATGCGCTGTCGCTGATGCCGGCGGCGCTGCCCGGGGTTGTCGTGGGCGTCGGGTTGATTCTGCTGTGGAACCAGCCGTTCTGGCCGGTTTCGCCCTATAACAGCGGATGGATGTTGCTATTGTCATACTGTTGTCTGCTGCTGCCGTGGCCGGTGCGCTATGTTGGCAGCGCCCTGCGCCAGTTGGGGAGTAATCTCGAACCGGCGGCGCGGGTCCACGGCGCATCGCCGCTGCGGGCGCTGCGGCTGATTGTGCTGCCGCTGGTCTTTCCGGCGCTGCTGGCGGCGATGCTGATGGTGTTTGCCGTCGCTTCGCGCGAACTGGTGACGTCGCTGCTGCTGGCGCCGGCGGGGACGCAAACCGTGGCGGTATTTATCTGGCGTCAGTTTGAGCAGGGGTCAATCGGCCAGGGGATGGCCATGGCTTCGCTGACGCTGTTGAGCGGCCTGGCGCTGATGCTCGGCGCGCTGGCCCTGATGCAACGCAGCACGCGCGGTTAATGGTGACCGCACAAAATATGCAATCGGCGGGGAAAACCAGGCTATAAATGTCGGACACCGATTGCTGGAGGCATTGATGAGTCGATTTTTAAGCGCTTATTTTTCTCGTCTGGGCTGGACGGGAACCCCTGATGTATCGCTTAACACCTTGCGCGAACTGCATATTCACCACAATGGCGCGATTCCGTTTGAAAATCTGGATGTCCTGCTGCCCAGAGAGATCCATCTCGACGATCGAACGCTGGAAGAGAAGCTGATTCATGGCCGTCGCGGCGGTTACTGCTTTGAGCAAAATGGGCTGCTGGAGCGGGTACTTCGCGAGCTGGGTTTTCACGTCCGTAGTCTGCTGGGGCGCGTAGTGCTGGCCAATCCGGCGCAGATGCCGCCGCGAACCCATCGTCTGCTGTTGGTCGAGGTCGACGGTGAGCGCTGGATTGCCGATGTCGGCTTCGGCGGCCAGACCCTGACCGCACCTGTCCGGCTGCTGGCGGATGCGGAACAGTCAACCCCGCACGGTGTCTACCGACTGATTTGCGAAGGGGATGAGTGGACGTTGCAGTACAGCCATCACGGCCACTGGCAGTCGATGTACGTTTTCGACCTCGGGCGCCAGTATGCTGCTGATTATGTCATGGGAAATTTCTGGTCGGCGCACTGGCCGCAGTCGCATTTCCGCCACCATCTGCTGATGTGCCGTCATTTACCGGACGGCGGGAAAATGACTTTAACCAACTTCCACTTCACCCATTGGGATAACGCCCATGTGGTCGAGAAGATTGATTTACCGGATGTTCCGGCGCTGTATGAAGCGCTGCAAACCCGCTTCGGTATTGGCGTCGATGATGCCAGATATGGCTTTACGGAAGGCGAGCTCGCAGCGGTCATGGCGGCGTTTGATACCCACCCGGAGGCGGGGAAGTAAGGGTTACTCCGTCCAGACCGCCTGTATCGCATCGGTAGACCCGCACGGCCGCCGGGACGACAGTCTGCTTCCGGCCCCTGGCAGGTCTCCGCCTCCGTTATCCTCGCGTGGGTTACCGCGGCGCAGGAATATCCGTTAAGCGGAATATCTTGCCGCTGCCGAACGACCAGTCCTCCGGCTCGGTGAATCCAATGACCACCATGATATTCTGCGGGCCGATCCCCAACGAACGTTCCAGTCTGGCGACTAAATTTTGATAAAAAGCCTGTTTCTGATGAGGGCTGCGCGCTTTGCCAGCCGTTATCTGAAACAGCAGATAATCGTCGCTGCGGCTGCCCTCTGCGCCGCAGAGATAGTCAGGGTCAAACACGCGCTGTTGTGGGCTGTAGCAGTCAAAAAGCTGAAAACAGTCGCCAGCCGGTACCGAAAAATGCTCTTCAAGCGCCTGCTGCAAATCCCTGGAGATTTGAACGTGCCATTTCTCGAAATGCTGCGCAGAAATGGCGATGCGGGTCATGGGCATAAGCGTCCCCTCATTCGGTATCGAGCTGGCTAAACACATTGAGCGCCGAAACCGCCGCTGGCCATCCGGCGTAAAACGACAGGTGGGTAAAAAGCTCCGTGATTTCGCTCTCCGTAACGCCGTTTTTGCGGGCCAATTTCAGGTGCCAGGCAAGCTGTTCAGGGCGATACATGGCGACCAGCGCGCTGAGAGTGATGAGACTTCTGTCGCGCGGTGACAGCGCCGGGCGCTGCCAGATATCGCCAAACAGAACCTCTTCACTCAGTGATGCCAGCTTTGGCGCCAGCGCCGCCAGGTTTTCCCGGGTCAGATTAACTTTGTCCATTTGCAACCTCATAGGTGGATGTCACGGAGACGATATCCGGTTATGATGGTTTCGATAATCATATAATTTGTGATCAACAATCCTGAAAAGCGGGATGATTAATGATGACCAGACGACCACTGACCTTTGATGCCGATGCGCTGCGCGTTTTCGTGACCGGCATGGAACTGGGCAGTTTTGCCCTTGCCGCCGAACGCCTGGGGCGTTCAACGTCGGCGATCAGCGCTCAGCTTAAAAAGCTTGAGCAGCAGAGCGGCACGGCGCTGGTACAAAAGGCCGGGCGTCATCTGGCGTTGACGGCGGAAGGGGAGATTATGCTGAGCTACGCGCGGCGAATGCTTAGCCTGAACGACGAAGCCTGGGCTGCGCTTAAGGCCAGAGGAGTGAGCGGCGAGGTTCGCCTCGGACTGCAGGAGGACTTTGGCGAGGTGTTACTGCCGGCGGTCCTCGGGCAGTTTTCCCGCGCCTGTCCCGAAGTGGAGATTGCGGTTACCGTCACTCGCAATGCGCCGCTGCGCGAGGCGATGATGCGCCAGGAGCTTGATCTGGCTCTGAGCTGGGAAGGGCGCGACCAACCGGTTTTTGATCGTCTGCTGGGGAGACTGCCGCTGCAGTGGATCGCGGCGGCGGAGTTCGATCCTGCCCGTTACCTCGACAGAAACCAGTCGCTGCCGCTGCTGGCTTTTGAAGCGCCGTGCGTCATGCGCACCGCCGCCACCGCGGCGTTAGACAACGCCGGAATACCCTGGCGGATTGCCTTTACCAGCCGCAGCCTGAACGGTATCTGGGCCGCCGCATCCGCAGGACTGGGAGTGGCGCTACGCACCACGATTGGCATGCCTGCTTCGCTGCAGGTCGTTGATTGCGCAAAATTGCCCGCGGCGGGTGACATCGGGGTGGGGTTATATGGCGATGAAAGTCGGCTTACCGGGCCGGCGAAACTGCTGCTGCATACCATTACCGCCTGTTTTGCGCTGCATATACCGCCGACGGATAATTCCGCTGTGCGCTGAACCCGGTCTGTTAAGCTGTTTTTGGCGCCTGGCGGCGTAAATTTGCTATCTGTTTGCAAAAAGATAAACGATGAACATCAGAATTGCACACAGGCACATAAATATAACGCTTGCGGTGTACTCCTTTACCTCCGTCAGATAATCGTCATTAAATTTATTTAACGCGTTAACGGCATCTTTTTCGTTTTCAGCTTCTACCGCAACGTGATGCTTTCTGAACCCCTGTCGTTTCATCTCTTTAATCAAAGAGGATGTCACCGCCTCTTTTGGTACGGCTTTCCCGCCGCGGCTGCTGATAAAAATGACGTATTTACCCATGGTTCCCTCACATCCGTATCATCCGGTTGAGTCAGCGCTTTTCAAGAGACGACATTTTAGTATATGTAAACTGTTGGCAGCGGCGACAGGTTCTGTCGGGCCGACAGCCCATGCCGTCCCGGGACATCTGAAGCTCAGGGGGCTAAATGGTTGGCGGGCATAGCAGCTCTAACGATATATAATGATTTATATAGCGTGTAAATGCGCTGTCGTCGATCGCTTCCATTCCCAGCGCATAAATCCCATCCAGTCCGCAGACCAGGGCAATTAAACGCCAGGCGATATTCTCCGCGCTGTCAGCGGGATGAAATTCACCGCTTGCGCTACCGAGACGAATAATATTGACCGTCTCTTCGTGCCACATCGACATGGTGAGCAGGTAGGCCTCTTTGATGTCGCTATCGCTCCCGCAGAGCAGTTGCCCCTCGCGCCACAGACGGATATAGGGATCCAGGCGGCCATCTTCGCTGCCGAGCATGGAAAACAGACGCTCGCGCCAGCTGGCGTCTTCCGCTACCAGCTGGATATCCAGCATCTCACGAATTAACCGAACGAAGGCCTGGGCCTTAAGTTCGCCGATAGAGGTGAAATGGTGATGCAGTTGCCCGGTAGAGACTCCGGCTTCGGCGGCGATTTGCCGGACGGTCATGGCACCTAAGCCACCCTGCAGCGCGACGCGCATCGCCGCCAGCATGATCACCTCCCGACGAGCTTCCCGATTTAAGTAGTGCATATTTCCCCGCTGAGCCGTGGTTTTCCTCGATAGTAACAAAAAGTTGGACAGTTGTTCAACAATCCGGCAGGATCGCAATCCTGGACACGTGTCCAATTTGTAAAGTTGAGGAAAAAAAGTATGTCTCGGCAATGGTTAACGCTGGTGGCGATTTTGTTGGTGTATTTACCGGTGGCGATTGATGCCACGGTGCTGCATGTCGCCGCGCCAACGCTTAGTATGTCGTTGGGGACCAGCAGCAATGAGCTGCTGTGGATCATTGATATTTATTCATTAGTCATGGCCGGCATGGTGCTGCCGATGGGGGCGCTCGGCGATAAAATTGGCTTTAAACGGTTGTTGCTGCTCGGCAGCGCTATTTTCGGCGTTTCGTCGCTGGCGGCGGCATTTTCACCCACTGCGCTGGCGCTGATCGCCTCCCGCGCGCTGCTGGCCATTGGTGCGGCGATGATCGTCCCGGCGACGCTTGCCGGCATCCGTAACACTTTTTCGCAGGCGCGGCACCGCAACATGGCGCTTGGTCTGTGGGCGGCGATTGGCTCTGGCGGCGCCGCTTTCGGCCCGTTGGTAGGCGGCATCCTGCTGGAACATTTTTACTGGGGATCGGTGTTCCTGATCAACGTGCCCATCGTGCTGGCGGTTATCGCCTTCAGCGCCCGGATGGTACCGCGCCAGCCGGCGCGCCGCGAACAACCGCTTAATCTGACCCAGGCATTGATGCTTATTGTGGCGATCCTGATGCTGGTGTTCAGCGCAAAATCGGCGCTGAAAGGGCAGATGGCATTATGGATGACCGGATTGATCGCGCTGGTGGGCCTGGCGCTGCTGGTGCGCTTTGTTCGTCAGCAGCTTTCCTCCGCGACCCCGATGGTCGATATGCGCCTGTTTACGCATCGCATTATCTTAAGCGGCGTGATGATGGCGATGACCGCACTGATCACCCTGGTGGGCTTTGAGCTACTGATGGCGCAGGAGCTACAGTTCGTCCATGGCAAAACGCCGTTTGAAGCCGGGCTGTTTATGCTGCCGCTGATGCTGGCGAGCGGATTTAGCGGACCTGTTGCCGGGGTGATGGTTTCCCGCCTGGGCCTGCGGCAGGTCGCAACTGGCGGTATGCTGCTGAGCGCGCTCAGTTTCCTCGGCCTGTCGATGACTGACTTCAGCTCCCAGCAGTGGCTGGCGTGGGGATTGATGACTCTTTTAGGCTTCAGCGTCGCCAGCGCGTTGTTGGCTTCCGGCGCCGCCATTATGGCGGCCGCGCCGAAAGAGAAAGCGGCGGCGGCCGGCGCCATTGAAACGATGGCCTACGAGCTGGGGGCCGGTCTGGGGATCGCGCTGTTCGGCCTGATTCTGACCCGCAGCTACAGCTCATCGATTGTGCTGCCTGGCGGGATGGACGGTCAGGCCGCAGCGCAGGCCTCGTCGTCCATCAGCGAAGCGATCGCCCTGGCGCAATCGCTGCCCGCTGTTCCGGCGCATTCGCTGATTGCAGCGGCGAAAACCGCATTTATCAGCGCCCACAGCATCGTGCTGGCCACCGCCGGGGTGCTGCTACTGCTGCTGGCCGCCGGGATCTGGCGCAGTCTGGCGCAGGCGCCGAAAATGAACTAGCCCTACAGCTGGAGAGAAAGCTCCATGGCCGCCCGTCGCAGCGGGGCCAGCGCTTTCTCTCTCAGCGCGACGGCGCTCATGGCGCTGGCGGGCACGCCGACGTTGAGCGCCGCTACCACCTGGCCGCTGCGTGACAGCAGCGGTACCGCCAGCGAACATAATCCCACCTCAATTTGCCGATCGGCGATGGCATATCCCTGCATACGTACTCTGGCTATTTCCTCCCGCAATCCCGCTAAATCACACAGCGTATGCGGGGTATAGCGAATTAAATTTGCGCGTGACAATGTCACGTCAAGCTGATCTTCCGGCAGGGCGCTAAGCAGTACGCGGCCCATTGAGGTCGCCCATGCGGGGAGACGGCTGCCGCGACCGATGTCGACGCTCAGCAGATTGTTGACTGCGGCTCTGGCGATATAGAGCACGTTATCGCCATCGAGGGTGGCGGCGGAGCAGGACTCGCCGAGGCTCTTACCGAGGTTATCCAGCGCGGTCTGGGCCACTTTCGCCAGCGGCGTCCCGGCCAGGTAGGCGTGGCCGACGGCCAACACTCGCGGCAGCAGTTCATAGCAGCGTCCGTCAGGGCTGTGCACCATGCCGAGCGCGGCCAGGGTATACAGGCAGCGGCGGACGGCGGCGCGAGAAATCTGCGTTTTCTGGCTGAGCTGCGAGATAGTCAGCCGCTGGCGCTGGGGAGTAAAGGCGTTGAGAACCTCCAGCCCGCGCGCCAGCGACAGCATGAAGTTCGGGTCGTGTTCGGCCTGCCTGGCGCTGAGGGGGGTTGGTGGTGTCGCGCTCATTGAATTCCTCTCCATTCGAAAACAAAAGCTCACGGGACACCACTATACCGTGGGGAAAAAGGGCGGCGACGGAATGTGCCTGTTTTACCACCCGGATCACACTATTAACCTCATTTTAACAAGCGCGTCGATAATCGCACAACATTTCGATTATCGCCGTTGACCATTTCACCGGCTCCCCCCTATTGTCAAAGTCATCGTCACCCCTCGTTATGGTTGGCGTCACAAAAAGTTATGAATTTAACGATCAGGAAGAAAACATGACCGCGACCGTAGAACGCATTGAAAGCTGGCTGGTTGACGTCCCGACCATCCGCCCGCACAAACTCTCAATGACAACCATGGGCTGCCAGACGCTGGTGATTGTCCGCATTACGCGCTCTGACGGTATTTGCGGTATCGGCGAGGCGACCACCATCGGCGGGCTGAGCTATGGCGTCGAGAGTCCGGAAGCTATCTCCAGCGCCATTAACCATTACCTGACGCCGCTGCTCAAAGGGCAGCCCGCCGATAACCTCAATGCGCTGACGCAGCGTATCAACAGCGCCATCAAAGGTAACACCTTCGCCAAATCCGCGATTGAAACCGCGCTGTTGGATGCGCAGGGCAAGGCGCTGGGGCTACCGGTTTCGGCGCTGCTTGGCGGCGCGCTGCAGACCTCGCTGCCGGTGCTGTGGACCCTGGCGAGCGGGGATACCCACAAGGACATCGCCGAAGGGGAAAGGCTGCTGGCCGAAGGTCGCCATCAGGCATTTAAGTTAAAAATTGGCGCCAGCGAACTGGCTAGCGATTTACGCCACACCCGGGCGATTGTCGAAGCGCTGGGCGATCGGGCGAGCATTCGTGTCGATGTCAACCAGGCCTGGGACGCCACCGCGGCGGCTAAAGGATGTCGTGAACTGGCGGCGATGGGCATCGACTTAATTGAACAACCGGTCAGCGCGCAGGACAACGCGGCGCTGGTTCGCCTCAGCCATCACATTGAAACCGCGATTCTGGCGGATGAAGCGGTGGCGACGTACTTCGATGGCTATCGCCTGGCGCAGCAAGGCTTCAGCGGCGCCTTTGCCTTGAAAATTGCCAAAGCGGGCGGTCCGGCCAGCGTTTTAGCCCTGGCGCACGTCGCGCAGGCGGCGGGCATCGGATTGTATGGCGGCACCATGCTGGAAGGGACCGTGGGCACCGTCGCATCGCTGCACGCCTGGTCGACGCTGCCGCTGCAATGGGGCAGCGAAATGTTTGGCCCGCTGCTGCTCAAAGATGACATCGTCAGCGTGCCGCTAACGTTCGCTAACGGCAGCGTGGTCCTGCCGCAGACCCCGGGTTTAGGTGTCGAACTCGATGAAGATAAATTGCAGTTCTATGCCCGTAAAGCGTAGGACATGACAGGAGAAAAATATGCTGTTTAAAGTGGATATGACCGTCAAGATCCCGCTGGGATATCCCGCCGACGAGCTTGAGGATATTAAACAACGAGAAAAAGCCTATTCTCAGCAATTACAGCGTGAAGGCACCTGGCGACATATCTGGCGCGTCGCCGGACTGTACGCCAATGTCAGTATTTTTGATGTGCGTGATGCCGACCAGTTGCACCAGATATTAATGGCTCTGCCGTTATACCCGTTTATGGAAATCCGCGTCGAGGCCTTGTGTCGTCATCCCTCCTCGATTCGTGAAGACGATAGCTAAAAATAATAAGAAACCTCGCGCCGGATATTCCGGCGTTAACCCTACAAGCCACCTGCAAGCAATAAGTGAGAATCACAATGAAAAATTCTTTCGTACAACAAGAAGCCGTGCAGAAATTATTACGTGAAAGTGCCGGGTTAAATGTTCCCGGCGGTAATGAACGCTTTAAAGCCATTGTGCATCGTTTACTGGAAAATATGTGCACCCTGATCGACGATTATAATATTACCGAGGAAGAGTTCTGGCATGCGGTGAACTATCTGCATGAACTGGGCGGGCGTCAGGAAGCGGCGCTGCTGGCAGCAGGTCTCGGGCTGGAACACTTCCTCGATCTGCGTCAGGATGCGATCGATGCCGCGCAGCATCGCGAAACCGGCACGCCGCGCACCATTGAAGGGCCGCTGTATGTCGCCAATGCGCCGCTTGCAGAAGGGTATGCGCGGATGGATGACGGTCGTGACGCCGGCGAGGTGATGTGGCTGCACGGCCAGGTTTGCGATACCCAGGGCCGTCCGGTTGCCAATGCGATTGTTGATATCTGGCATGCTAACACCCTGGGGAACTACTCGTTCTTCGATCGGAGTCAGAGCGACTATAACCTGCGACGCCGCATCCGCACCGGCGCAGATGGCCGCTACAGCGTGCGTAGCATCATGCCTTCTGGCTACGGCTGCCCGCCGGATGGCCCGACCCAAAAGCTGCTTAACCAGTTGGGTCGTCACGGCAATCGTCCGGCACATATTCACTTCTTTGTCTCCGCGCCGGGCCACAAGCACTTAACCAGCCAGATTAACCTTAACGGCGATAAGTATCTGTGGGATGACTTTGCCTTCGCGACCCGCGATGGCCTGATTGCCGACCCGGTTAAAATCACCGATCGTGAACTGATTCAGCAGCGTAAGCTTGACGGCGAACACACCGAAGTTCGCTTCGACTTTACTTTGTGTACGGCCCTGAACGCCGAAGAAGAACAGCGTATTTCCCGCCTGCGCGCGCAAGAGTCATGATCGGCGCACCTCCCGGGCCGGTGCGCCCGGGGCGGTGAGCCATGCTGTTACCCGGCCTGCCACGCGCGGCCGGGGATATTGCCGAATTGATTATTCTCTCTGATTTCATTAATTCCTGAATTCTGCAGGAGGGCTAAGCTCATGCAAAAAACACTCTCGCTATTAAAAGATAAAATCAGCAATGCATTAATTGTTGACCGGCAAAAACATATTTACCGCTGCCACCGTTCGATTTTTACCGATGCTCAGTTATTTGAATTTGAGATTAAGCATATATTTGAAGGGAACTGGGTATTCCTCGCCCATGAAAGTCAGATCCCTGAGCCCGGCGATTATTTCACCCTGACCCTGGGGCGTCAGCCGGTTATTATCACCCGCGATAAAAAACATGCCTTGCACGCGTTAATTAACAGCTGCGCCCATCGCGGCGCCATGCTCTGCCGGCGTAAAACCGGCAATAAAAACTCGTTTACCTGTCCGTTCCACGGCTGGACCTTCGGTAACAACGGTAAATTACTGAAAGCCAAAGATGAAAGTACCGGCGGATATCCGGAGACCTTTAAACATGAAGGGTCGCACGACCTGAAAAAACTGCCGCGCTTTGCCTCTTATCGCGGCTTCTTATTCGGCAGCCTCAATGAGGACGTGCAGCCGCTGGAAACCTATCTCGGCGAAACCTGCAAAATTATCGATCTGATGGTCGATCAGGCGCCGGAAGGGCTGGAAGTGTTGAAAGGCTCCTCCAGCTATGTCTATGAGGGCAACTGGAAGCTGGGCGCGGAAAACGGCGCCGACGGCTATCACGTCAGCGTGGTGCACTGGAACTACGCTTCCACGATGTCGCGCCGCAACTACGAAGCCGAAGGGACGCATTCCGTCGATGCTAACGGCTGGTCGAAAAGTCTCGGCGGCGGTTACGGTTTTGAAAACGGCCATATGCTGCTGTGGACCCGGGCGCTGAACCCGGAAGTGCGCCCGGTTTTCGCCCATCAGGCCCGCTTACAGGCCGAGTTTGGCGAGCTGCGCGCCGACCAGATGGTCAATGAAACGCGCAATCTTTGTCTCTATCCCAACGTCTATTTGATGGACCAGTTTTCCACGCAGATCCGCGTCATTCGCCCGCTCGCAGTAGATAAAACCGAAGTCACTATCTGGTGCTTTGCCCCGAAAGGTGAGCCGGACCAGGCCCGCGCGCTGCGCATTCGTCAGTACGAGGATTTCTTTAACGTCAGCGGCATGGGAACGCCGGACGATCTGGAAGAGTTCAGCGCCTGTCAGCGCGGCTATCTCGGCGAGAACCTGGCGTGGAGCGATCTCAGTCGCGGCGCGCTGCACTGGGTTGATGGTCCGGATGAGCACGCGCGGCATGGCGGATTTACGCCGCTGCTTAGCGGGGTGAAATCGGAGGATGAAGCGCTGTACATCGCCCATCACCATCACTGGCAAAAGGTCATGCTGGCCGCGCTGGAAAAAGAGCAGCAGCGCTATGAACAGTCCATAACCCAACGTGTGGAGGTGGTGTGATGCTGACGCTTGAGCAGGTTCGCCAGTTTCTCTATTACGAAGCCCGCCTGTTGGACGACCGCCAGTGGGATGAATGGCTGACGTGCTACAGCCCCAAAGTGGTGTTCTGGATGCCGGCATGGGGCGATGACGACAAGCTGACCCGCGATCCGCAGCGCGAAATATCGCTGATCTATTACCCCAACCGCGAGGGACTGGAAGACCGCGTCTACCGCATCAAAACGGAACGTTCTGGCGCCAGTACGCCGGAGCCGCGCACCACCCACATGATTAGCAACGTTGAGCTGCTTGGCGAAAATGAGCAAGGGGTGGAGGTGCGCTACAACTGGGTGACTTACAACCACCGCTATCAGCACACCGATGCGTGGTTTGGTTCGACCTGCGTCACCTTGACGGCCTGCGACGGCAAACCGCAGATCCTGCGTAAAACGGTGCGCCTGAATAACGATTATATCCGTCAGGTGATCGACGTTTACCATATTTAAGAGGTGGATATGTTTACTATCGCACTCAATTTTGAGGATGGCATTACCCGTTTTATCCAGTGCAATGCGGGAGAAAAAGTGCTGGACGCCGCCTACCGACAGAAGGTCAACCTGCCGATGGATTGCTCGGACGGCGTCTGCGGGACCTGCAAATGCCATTGCGCCAGCGGCGACTATGGCATGGGGGAAGAGTATCTGGAGGAGGCGTTGAGCGAAGAAGAGGCCGATGCCCGTCAGGTGCTGACCTGTCAGATGATCCCGACCAGCGATTGCGTGATTGACGTCCCGGTTGCTGCGGCGCAGTGCAAAACTGCGCTGGTCAGCACCGGTGCGGCGGTGATGCAGGTGAATCACCTGTCGGAGAGCGCCATTGAGCTGGTGCTCCAGCTGGATGAGCCGCTGGCTTTTCTGCCAGGACAATACATCAACATTCAGGTCCCGGGCACCCCGCAGGTGCGCGCTTACTCTTTCTGCTCGCTTCCGGGCGAGCGCGAAGGCCGGTTTCTGATCCGCAACGTGCCCGGCGGGGTAATGAGCCAATGGCTGACACGCCAGGCGGCGCCGGGCGATCGTCTCACCCTCAGCGGCCCGATGGGCAGCTTCTACCTGCGCAACGGGGAACGCCCGCTGCTGATGCTGGCGGGCGGAACCGGGCTGGCGCCGCTGCTGTCGATGCTGCACACCCTTGCCCGCCAGGGCAGCACCAGGCCGATCACGCTGCTCTACGGCGTCACCCGCGATGGCGATCTGGTGAAAACCGAGGCGCTGGATGCGTTTGTCGGCCAGCTTTCCGACTATCGCTGGCTGCCGGTGGTCGCCGATGAACAGAGCGCCTGCCCGCAGCGCGGGTTTGTCACCGGGCATCTTGATGAGGCGATGCTTAACGATGGCGATGTCGACATCTATCTGTGCGGCCCACCGCCGATGGTCAACGCGGTCTCCGGCGCGCTTCGCGAGCGGGGAATTAACCCGGCAGGTTTCTGGTACGAAAAATTTCTCGCCAGCCAGAGTGCGGCGGCATAAGGAGGAGCGATGCGTTTTCAACATCAAGTGGTGGCCATTACCGGCGCCGCCCAGGGTATTGGCCGTCAGACGGCAGAACAAGCCGCCCGCGAAGGCGCCCGTTTGCTGCTGATCGACCGTTCGCGCTATGTCCATGAGCTGGCGGCGACGCTGGCCGAGGGGGGCAGCGAGGTGCTGGCGCTGGAGGCGGACCTCGAACAGTGGGAGAGCACCGAGCAGGCTTTTGCCGCCGGGGTCGCCCATTTTGGCCGACTGGACGTGGTGATTAATAACATCGGTGGGACGATCTGGGCGCGCCCGTTTGCCGAATATCAGCCGGATCAGATTGAAAAAGAGATTCGTCGTTCGCTGTTTCCGACGCTATGGGGCTGCCGCGCGGCGCTACCGTGGATGCTCAAACAGGGCAAGGGCAGCATCGTTAACGTCTCGTCCGTCGCCACTGCGGGGATTAACCGGGTGCCCTACTCGGCGGCGAAGGGCGGGGTCAACGCGCTGACCCGTTCGATTGCCATGGAGTACAGCGGCAGCGGGATTCGCATCAACGCCGTGGCGCCGGGCGGAACCGAGGCCCCGGCGCGCTTAACCCCACGGAATCATGAAACGCCCACGGCGCAGGAGCAGGCGTGGTATCAGCAGGTGGTCGCGCAAACCGTGGAGAGCAGCCTGATGCATCGCTACGGCACGCTGGCGGAACAGGCGAACGCGATCCTGTTTCTCGCCAGCGATGAAGCAAGCTATATCACCGGCGTTACGCTGCCGGTGGCCGGTGGCGACCTCGGCTAACGTCGGGTGGCATACCAGCAAAGCAGGGAGCCGGCGCAAACCATGCCGGCGCCCTGCCAGAATGGCCAGGAGAGGACCGCGCTGAGCAACACCGTCGCCAGCGCCGAAGAGAGCACCGGGGTAAAGTAAGAGGCGGCCGCCAGCAGGCTGACGTTACCGTGGAGAATCCCCACGTTCCAGGCCGCATAGCCAAACCCCAGCGCCACCGCGCACATCACCAGCTTAATGACCACCGGCCAGCTGAAAATCATCGGCGGTTGCTCGCTGAGCATAAACTTCAGCCACAGGGTCAGAGCGGTTAATAAAACAAACAGGGTGATGCCGTTTTTGCCGCGCGCATATTTTGCGGTGACCGTGCAATAGGTCGCCCAGATAAATGCGCCGACAAAGGCCAGAATATAGCTCAGCGGGCTGGAGACGACGTTGCGGGTAATTTCATCGATATTCAGGCCATGCTCACCGCCTAATACCCAGGTGACGCCAAGCAGCGCGAGAAATAAGCCGGGAATGACCAGCCAGCTGGTTTTCTGACCATTAAAGAGAATGGCAAAGAGAATCGTCAGGCTGGGCCACAGATAATTGACCATCCCGACTTCAATCGCCTGCTGGCGACTCCCGGCAAAGCCCAGCGACAGCGCCAGACAAATTTCATAGCTGACGAACAGCAGACTGCCGGCCAGCAGATAGGCGCGCGGCATTTGCCGCAGCCGGGGAAACCCGACGGTGGCCAGCAGTAATAAGCCGCTCAGCGTATAGATCATTGCCGCGCCGCCGACCGGACCTAACCCTTCACTGACGCCACGAATTAATCCGACCATCGTGCTCCACAGCACAATGGCAGCCAGACCGGTCAACGTTGCTTTTTTCTTTTCCATGTCAAACCTGACACCGATATTCATCAAGAGACGATTTATAACACTTTTTCATTCCTTCTGGCCCCTGTTTTCCTTCGCGCTTAATACAAAGGGAGTAATGAAATCCGCTGACCTTGACTATTAAGGGGGCGATGGTTTTCGACATTGATTTGACGCAAAAAAATAAGGGGCATTGCTGTTAGTTTCCCCCGCGATGAACACGCATCCTGCATGGAGAAAATCAATGGACGTCAGCCGCAGAAAGTTTTTTAAAATCTGCGCAGGCGGTATGGCCGGAACAACAGCTGCTGCACTGGGTTTCGCACCCAAAATGGCGCTGGCTCAGGCGCGTAATTACAAATTATTGCGCGCCAAAGAGATCCGCAACACCTGCACATACTGTTCCGTGGGCTGCGGGCTATTAATGTATAGCCTGGGCGACGGCGCGAAGAACGCGAAAGAAGCCATTTATCATATTGAAGGGGATCCCGATCACCCGGTCAGCCGGGGCGCGTTATGCCCGAAAGGGGCGGGGCTGCTGGATTATGTTCACAGCGAGAATCGTCTGCGTTATCCGCAATACCGCGCGCCGGGCTCTGACAAATGGCAGCGCATCTCCTGGGACGATGCCTTCACCCGTATCGCCAGACTGATGAAAGCCGACCGTGATGCCAACTTTATTGAGAAAAACGAGCAGGGCACCGTGGTTAACCGCTGGCTTTCAACCGGGATGCTGTGCGCCTCGGCGGCAAGTAATGAAACCGGCATGCTGACGCAGAAGTTCGTGCGTTCGCTCGGCATGCTGGCAGTGGATAACCAGGCGCGCGTCTGACACGGACCAACGGTAGCAAGTCTTGCTCCAACATTTGGTCGCGGTGCGATGACCAACCACTGGGTTGATATCAAAAACGCTAACGTGGTGGTGGTGATGGGCGGCAATGCCGCTGAGGCCCATCCGGTGGGATTCCGCTGGGCGATGGAGGCGAAAAACAACAACGATGCTCTGCTTATCGTCGTTGACCCGCGCTTTACGCGTACGGCTTCGGTCGCCGATATCTATGCGCCGATTCGTTCCGGTACCGACATTACCTTCCTGTCGGGCGTGCTGCGGTACCTGATTGAAAACAACAAAATCAACGCGGAGTACGTTAAACACTACACTAACGCCAACCTGCTGGTGCGCGACGATTTTGCCTTCGAAGATGGCCTGTTCAGCGGCTATGACGCTGAAAAACGGCAGTACGATAAAACATCGTGGAACTATCAGTTCGACGAAAACGGCTACGCTCTGCGCGATGAGACCCTACAACATCCGCGCTGCGTATGGAACCTGCTGAAGCAGCACGTCTCCCGCTATACGCCGGAAGTGGTGGAGAACATCTGCGGAACGCCAAAAGCCGATTTCCTCAAAGTGTGCGAAGTGCTGGCCTCCACCAGCGCCGCGGACCGGACCACCACTTTCCTGTACGCATTGGGCTGGACGCAGCATACCGTCGGCGCGCAGAACATCCGCACCATGGCGATGATCCAGCTACTGCTTGGCAATATGGGGATGGCCGGCGGCGGCGTCAACGCCCTGCGCGGCCACTCCAATATTCAGGGCTTAACCGACCTCGGTCTGCTGTCGACCAGCCTGCCGGGCTATCTGACGCTGCCGTCTGAAAAACAGACCGATCTGCACAGCTGGCTGGCGGCGAACACGCCAAAAGCCACGCGAGCGGATCAGGTGAATTACTGGAGTAACTATCCGAAGTTTGCGGTCAGCCTGATGAAAGCGTTTTACGGCGATGCGGCGCAGAAAGAGAACGACTGGGGCTTTAACTGGCTGCCGAAATGGGATCAGTCTTACGACGTCATCAAGTATTTCAACATGATGGATAAAGGACAGGTCACGGGCTATATCTGCCAGGGCTTCAACCCGGTGGCCTCGTTCCCGGACAAAAACAAGGTGGTCCGCAGCCTGAGCAAGCTGAAGTACATGGTGGTTATCGACCCGCTGGTGACCGAAACCTCGACCTTCTGGCAAAACCACGGCGAGTCGAACGATGTTGACCCAGCGGCGATTCAGACCGAAGTGTTCCGTCTGCCCTCCACCTGCTTTGCTGAAGAGGACGGGTCGATTGCTAACTCCGGGCGCTGGCTGCAGTGGCACTGGAAAGGCCAGGATGCGCCGGGCGAAGCGCGTAACGACGGTGAAATTCTGGCCGGGATTTACCACCGTCTGCGCGAGATGTATCGCCGTGAAGGCGGGAAAGGCGCCGAACCGCTGCTGAAGATGAGCTGGAGCTACAGGCAGCCGGATCATCCGGAGTCGGAAGAGGTGGCGAAAGAGAACAACGGCTATGCGCTGGCGGATCTCTATGACAGCAACGGCGTCCTGCTGGCGAAAAAAGGCCAGCTGCTGAGCAGTTTCGCACTGTTGCGTGATGATGGCACCACGGCGTCGTCCTGCTGGATCTACGCCGGTAGCTGGACGGAGCAGGGTAACCAGATGGCCAACCGCGATAACGCCGATCCGTCAGGACTGGGCAATACGCTGGGCTGGGCCTGGGCGTGGCCGCTGAACCGACGCGTGCTGTACAACCGGGCATCGGCGGATATTAACGGCAAGCCGTGGGATCCGAAGCGGATGCTGATCCAGTGGAACGGCAACAAGTGGACGGGGAACGATATCCCTGACTTCAATACCGCCGCGCCGGGCAGCAACACCGGGCCGTTTATCATGCAGCCGGAAGGGCTGGGGCGTCTGTTTGCGCTCGATAAGCTGGCGGAAGGGCCGTTCCCGGAACATTACGAGCCCATGGAAACGCCGCTGGGTACCAACCCGCTGCACCCGAACGTGATCTCCAGTCCGGTGGTGCGTCTGTATGAAGACGACGCCCTGCGCTTAGGGAAAAAAGATCGGTTCCCTTACGTCGGCACCACCTATCGTCTGACCGAGCATTTCCACACCTGGACCAAGCATGCGCGGCTTAACGCCATCGCCCAGCCGGAACAGTTTGTGGAAATCAGCGAAGGTCTGGCGCAGGCGAAAGGCATTACCAATGGCGATCGGGTGACGGTGAGCAGCCAGCGCGGCTTTATTCGCGCGGTGGCGGTGGTGACACGCCGTCTGCGGACCCTCAACGTTCACGGCCAGCAGGTGGAAACCGTCGGGATCCCGCTGCACTGGGGCTTTGAAGGGGTGGCGCAGAAAGGCTATATCGCCAATACCCTGACGCCAAACGTCGGCGATTCCAACTCGCAAACGCCGGAGTATAAAGCGTTTCTGGTCAACATCGAGAAAGCGTAAGGAGCGATTCAATGGCGATGGAAACACAAGACATTATTAAGCGCTCCGCAACCAACCCGATAACCCCCGCGCCGCGTGCGCGGGACTACAAGGCGGAAGTGGCTAAGCTGATTGATGTCTCCTCCTGCGTGGGCTGCAAAGCCTGCCAGGTGGCCTGTTCCGAGTGGAACGATATCCGCGATGAGGTGGGGCACTGTGTCGGGGTGTACGATAACCCGGCGGACCTGAGCGCTAAATCCTGGACGGTGATGCGCTTTAGCGAAACCGAGCAAAACGGCAAGCTGGAGTGGCTGATCCGTAAAGATGGCTGTATGCACTGCGAGGAGCCAGGCTGTCTGAAAGCCTGTCCCTCCGCCGGGGCGATTATTCAGTACGCCAACGGTATCGTCGATTTTCAGCAGGAGAACTGCATCGGCTGCGGCTACTGCATTGCCGGCTGTCCGTTTAATGTCCCGCGTCTCAATAAAGAGGATAACCGGGTCTATAAATGTACCCTCTGCGTGGATCGCGTTAGCGTCGGCCAGGAACCGGCGTGCGTGAAAACCTGCCCGACGGGCGCCATCCATTTTGGCAGCAAGAAAGAGATGCTGGAGGTGGCGCAGGAGCGGGTCAACAAGCTGAAAGCGCGCGGCTATATACAGGCCGGGGTGTACAACCCGCAGGGAGTGGGCGGTACCCATGTGATGTACGTCCTGCACCATGCTGACCAGCCGGAGCTGTACCACAATCTGCCGAAACAGCCGCAGATTGATACCAGTATTAATCTGTGGAAGGGGGCGCTGAAACCGCTGTCAGCGGCCGGCTTTATCGCTACCTTTGCCGGCTTGATTTATCACTACATCGGCATCGGGCCGAACAAGGAAGTGGATGACGACGAGGAGGAGCATGATGAATAAGTCGAAAATGATTGTGCGCACAAAGTTTATCGACCGCGCCTGTCACTGGACGGTGGTTATCTGCTTCTTTCTGGTGGCGCTCTCCGGGATCTCGTTCTTTTTCCCGACGCTGCAGTGGCTGACGGAAACCTTCGGTACGCCGCAGATGGGACGCATTTTGCATCCGTTCTTCGGCGTGGCTATCTTCATTGCGCTGATGTTTATGTTTGTACGCTTTGTCCACCATAACATTCCGGACAAGCAGGACATCCCGTGGCTGAAGGGCATTGTTGAAGTGCTGAAGGGCAATGAACATAAAGTGGCCCGCGTCGGCAAATATAACGCCGGGCAGAAGATGATGTTCTGGACCATCATGAGCATGATTTTCGTGCTGCTGGTGACCGGGGTGATCATCTGGCGTCCCTGGTTTGCCCCTTTCTTCCCGATCCAGGTCATTCGCTACAGCCTGCTGATTCACGCCACCTCGGCGATTATTTTGATTCACGCCATCCTGATCCATATGTATATGGCATTCTGGGTGAAAGGGTCGATTAAGGGGATGGTCGAAGGCAAAGTCAGCCGTCGCTGGGCCAGCAAACATCACCCGCGCTGGTACCGTGAGGTTGAGCGTCTGGAAGCGAAAAAAGAGAGTCTGGAAGGCATCACGTCACGCCGTTCCTGACCGTTTCATGGCGCGACCCGGTCGCGCCATGTGTTTTCACTTCTCGCTACGCAGGACTTCCAGCCCAACGCGCTGGCCGTAAGAGAGTTCCAGCGTATTGCCATCCGGGTCGCTGAAGAAAACGTAATAGCCCACCGGCTCCCCAGACTGCTCCGGCTCCTTTCTCAGCACGCCTTCCCGCCGCGCCATCGCGGTTTTGGCGTCGATCTCCTCTTTTGTCGCGCAGGCGACACCTAAATGACCAAACGGCCCCAGCGGGGTATCGGTCGGCTCATCGGCCTGCACCAGCACCAGGGCGAATAAGCGGGTACGATCGCTTAACCACGCCACGTGGCGAGCGGAGGGGAGATTCGGCGAGCGCTGGTGAATCACCTGCATAGCGGTATAGCGGGTATAAAAATCGATGCTCCTGTCGAGATCCCGCACCATAAAGGCAACGTGGGTAAAACCGCTGTCAATCTCATGCATATCATGTCCTTATTGTGGCCTGACGGGTATGCGTTAAGCGTAATACCTGAGGTTAACTTGAGGTAAACGGTGGATTTGTCGATTTGAGCTCCCCAGAAAAGGGGGGGACCTTTCCCGCTCCGGCAGAAGGGCCCGAGGCGGGCAAGGCGCAGTTCGCGCTCAGAAGCGCTCGGCAATAAAACGGAAAGGGTAATCGGCAGTTTTCACTTTGCCGATTTTACGTTTGGGTAATTTTACCGGTTCGGTATGGACGCTCTTATAGGGGATCTGCGACAGCAGATGAGTAATGATATTCAGGCGCACGCGCTTCTTCTCTTCCGAACGGGCGACAAACCACGGCGCCCAGGAGGTGTCGGTGGCGGCAAACATCGCATCCCTGGCCTGAGTGTACTCATCCCAGCGGTTAAACGACTTGATATCCATCGGTGACAGTTTCCAGATTTTGCGCCCGTCATCGATACGATCGCGCAGCCGACGCTCCTGTTCTTCCGGCGTCACCTCGAGCCAGTATTTGAGCAGGATGATGCCGGACTCCACCATCGACCGCTCTACCAGCGGCGCCCCCGCAAGGAATTTTTCCACGTCGTCGGCGCTGCAAAATCCCATCACCCGTTCAACGCCCGCCCGGTTATACCAGCTGCGGTCGAAAATAACGATTTCGCCAGCGGCCGGCAGATGCGGGATATAGCGTTGAAAATAGAGCTGGGTCTTCTCCTTGTCGGTCGGGGCCGGCAGGGCGATCACCCGGAATACGCGCGGACTGACCCGCTCGGTGATCGCTTTGATGGTGCCGCCTTTACCGGCGCCATCGCGACCTTCAAACACAATGCACACCTTCAGTCCCTGACTGACTACCCACTGCTGCAATTTAACCAGCTCGACGTGGAGTTTGCGCAGCGCTTTTTCATACTCTTTATCGCCAAGCGGCTTCATTTTGCTCGAACCCGCTACACCCTTGACCTTCTTGTTGTTTCCCATGGCTATCGCTCCGTTCTGAGAGGGGAAAGGGAACTTGTGTACCGTAAAGTGTAATCATCCCGGGCAAGAGTGGCGGACATTATGACAATTCCGCGGGTTAACAGGCGAAGTCGACGAGGCGTCACGCGCCATGAGGAAAAAAAACTTGTCCAGATTTGGACAGGTTTGCTCTTTTCATTGCGCCAGCGAGCGCATACCGTGTGCGGACTCTTTACCATCAGACCGCCAGGTCTGGCTCCCGAGGATTGCCCGTGTAGCTGGCGTTAACACCTGCGGGAGCGAAATAAAAAGGAATTGACCGATGAAAACTGCGAACGGTATGGCCATTTTTTTGGGCTGCGCACTGACCTTTTCCGTCAGCGCGATGGATAAAACGGCCGGTGGCGCCGTGGCGGGGGCCGCCGTGGGCGCGTTAAGCGGAAAAAGCGTGCGTTCTACGGTACAAGGCGCGGTCGTCGGTGGCGGTATCGGCGCCATGACTGAACACGGCGACAAAGGCAAAGCCGCGCGTACCGGCGGGGCCATCGGCGCCGCAGTCGGAGCGGGTGCCGCAGCCGTTACCGGCAACAGCGTGCTGCAGGGCGCGGCGCTGGGCGCCGGGGCGGGCGGCATGATCGGGAAAGCCAGCCGCTAACACTTCTCCAGCCGTATTGCGCTGCGATACGGCTGACTGCCTCTGCGTCACGCCGACGCTGCGCTCTTCCTCTCTGATTCATCCCTCCCGGCCCCTGGCTCACATAAACGGATCGCGCTATTTTATGGACAAACGGGTCAGCGGGCGTTTTTGTCTGGTTTGCCGATCCTGAATGGTCAATAATGCCGGCCGAAAATGCAAAATACGTGATTAACTGAATGAAAAAGACGATTTTTTCGCTCGCGCTGGGCACGTTTGGCCTGGGCATGGCGGAATTTGGCATTATGGGCGTACTGCCGGAAATTGCTCGCGATGTAGGGGTCTCCATTCCCGTCGCCGGCAACATGATCGCCTGGTATGCCTTCGGGGTGGTGATTGGCGCGCCGGTAATGGCGCTGTTTTCCAGCCGCTTTTCATTAAAGTCGGTGATGCTGTTCCTCGCGGCGCTCTGTATTGTCGGGAATACCTTGTTTACCTTTTCTTCCAGCTATTTCATGCTGGCGACCGGGCGACTGGTGTCCGGCTTCCCGCATGGCGCCTTTTTCGGCGTCGGGGCGATTATTTTGTCGAAGGTGGCGCCGCCGGGTAAAGTGACCGCGGCGGTGGCGGGGATGATTGCCGGTATGACGGTGGCCAATCTGGTCGGCGTCCCCGCCGGGACCTGGCTTGGCCATCAGTTCAGCTGGCGCTATACCTTTCTGGGGATTGCTATCTTCAACGTGGCGGTGCTGATGTCGATTCTCTGGTGGGTTCCGACCGTCTTTGATCGATCCACGACGCGGCTGCGGGAGCAGTTTCACTTCTTATCGTCGCCTGCGCCGTGGCTGATTTTTGCCGCGACCCTGTTTGGCAACGCCGGGGTATTTACGTGGTTCAGCTACATCAAACCGTTTATGATCCATGTCTCCGGATTTTCCGAAAGCGCGATGATCGCCATCATGATGCTGGTAGGGCTGGGGATGGTTATCGGTAATCTGCTGAGCGGAAAAATCTCCGCTCGCTACAGTCCGCTGCGCATTGCGGCCGCCACCGACGGCGCCATTGTGGTGGTGATGCTGCTGATCTTTCTCTTTGGCGAGCACAAAACGGCATCGCTGCTGCTGGCGTTTTTGTGCTGTGCCGGACTCTTTGCGCTGGCGGCGCCGCTGCAAATCTTATTGCTCCAGAATGCCCGGGGCGGAGAGATGCTGGGGGCGGCTGGCGGGCAGATAGCCTTCAACCTCGGCAGCGCGATCGGTGCATTTTGCGGCGGGATGATGATTACCTCCGGCTTTGGCTGGAATGCGATTGCGCTCCCGGCGGCGCTGCTCTCCTTCCTGGCGATGACATCCCTGTTGATTTACGCCCGCGACCAGCGGAACCGCATCGCCGCGGGCGCGGTGGATTAATCCGTTTCCCACGGTTCGCCAAGGGTCAACATCAGGCGGTTAGCCCACGCAAAAAAGGCCGCCGATTGCAGTAAATCGAGCTGGGCCAGGGTGTCCAGACCCTGCTCTTCAAGGCGATCAAGATGCGCGGCGGTCAGGGCAGGCGGCGTGACGGAAAGGGCGGCGGCAAAGTCTATTTCCGCCCGCCAGCGCGGCGACTGGCCGTCGCTCAAGGTTTCCCCCGGCGTCACCGCCAGCAGCGTTTCTATCGCACTCTCATCTTTTGCCAGCTGCGCCGCCTTGCGGGCATGCACCGATGCGCAATAAATACAGCCGTTGACCTTACTGGCGACCGTAGCGGCCAGCTCTCGTTCCGCGCGCGGCAGACCGCCGGGGGTGTAGAAGATGCCTTTGTCGGTCAGCGTACGCTGCTCCAGTACCGGCTGATTGCGCGCCAGCAGCCGAAAATAGGGGGAATCCGTATGGCCAAATTTTGCCAGAATCGCCCGTTCATCGTCGTTGAAAGCGTCCAGCGCTTTGGCTTCAAGCCAGGGCTCCCAGTTCAGCTCATCACGGGTGAAATGCCCTGGGGCCGGCTTACCGCTTACGGTCTGCCGGGTGGTATGCCAGAAACCGGCCGCCACCGGCGTATCGGCGCTGGCAAAGGGTTTTCCGTTCAATAACCGCAGGCCGTTGAGTAACCGGCTCTGGAAGCTGACGAAGGCTATCAGCTGGGCGAGGGTGACTATCCCGCGCGGGGTCCAGCCGGCGCGGGTGAGCGCCTGCAGCGCCGAAGGGGTGGCCTCTACCGGGCTGAAGGTTAACAGACGGGCAAACGCCAGCGCCGGGGTCAGCCGCGCGGAGGTCGGGTCGGCCAGGCCAAAACCGGCATAGTGGGCGGCCAGCGCATCGGCCTGATGCAGCTTCGCCACTTTGGCGGCGACGGCAAAACGCTCATCGGGGGGGAAATCCTCATCCTGCTGGCTGAACAGCACCTCATAGCTGCCCTGTGCGTGGCGGGTCGCCGCGTCGCGCACGGCCCGGGCCTCGGCTAACGGGGAATCCGGGGAAATCTCTGCCAGCTCTGCCAAAATATCCTGACTCAGTGTCATGGTGACTCCTACCTTAGTTGCGGGGCGATATGCTGAGCGATCAGCTCAAGGGAACGCAGCGTGTCACGGTGCGAGGGCTCAACGGAGTGTACCTGGAACGAAATATCGGTGACGCGGGCCAGCACGCTGTCCCGCGCCAGAGAGGCCTGCACGTGTTCGACATCACCGACGTGGGCATCCAGTTGCAGTAGATGATCGGTGACAGTGTCACCGATTATGTCATGCCCGGCGGCGCGATGTGCCGCCGCCTGCTGGCGTAATCCGGGGGCGGCGACCTGCAGGGCGTACTCCTGGCTGTCGGCAATAAAAGCGGTGCGCGAAGCGAGGATCCTTGGCGCTGTGCCGGCGGGCAGCGCCGCGAGGTAGGCATCGATCAGCGGATTCTGGATGGCATCAAGCGCTAAATACGGCTGACCGTGCGGGCGCGGCTGCGTCCGGGAGAGCATCAGGCCGTGACCGGCCTGGCCGGCGCGAACGGCACCATCAATTGAAAACGTCGCTATCCAGATCCGTTCAGCCAGCTGCGGCGCCGGCGGGTAGAGATGGTTGTCAGGATGGGCCAGTGAATCACCGCGCCAGGCACTCTGGATCACATGCAGATTATCGGCAAAGGCGGCTCCCCGCTGTTCGCTGGTTAGGCCAAACGGCAGAAATGAGGTTGGCGTACCGCCGGAGCCAAAGCCGACTTCAAGACGCCCGTTGGCCAGGAGATCCAGCACCGCCGCATCTTCGGCGACCCGCAGTGCGTTCTCCATCGGCAGCGTAATAATGGCGGTACCGAGGCGAATCCGTTCGGTCTGTGCCGCCACGTGGGCGAGAAAGACCAGCGGTGACGGCAACCCGCCTTCATGCTCGTGGAAGTGATGCTGGGCAATCCACGCGCTGTCAAAACCGAGTCGTTCGGCGTGGCGAATCTGTTCGGTTGCCAGCCGGTAGCGCTGCTGCGCAGGGGCAGAGTCCAGCAGGCGGGTGAAAAAACCCAGGCGTTTACGCGTCATGCGATCTCCTTGCTCAGGGTGGACAGGTGGGGAATGGCGGCGATGAGTTCACGGGTATAAGCGTGCTGCGGCTGGTTAAACAGGCGGTTGACCTCGCCGTATTCCACAACCTGACCGGCGCGCAGTACCGTGACGCTCTGCGCGATGCGGCGCACCGTCGCCAGGTCGTGGGTGATAAACAGATAGGTCAGCCCCAGCTGTTGCTGCAGCTGCTGAAGCAGGGCGAGAATCTGCGCCTGCACCGTGACATCCAGCGCGGAAGTGGCTTCGTCAAGAACCAGAATCGTCGGCTCCAGCACCAGCGCCCGGGCAATGGCGACCCGCTGGCGCTGGCCGCCGGAAAGCTCGCGAGCGGTCCGCGTCAGCAGCGCCGGAGCCAGCGCGACCCGGGCGGCAACCGCCTCGACGCGGGCACGGCGGGTGAGCGGACTCAGCGGTTCGAAATTTTTCAGCGGCTCTTCGATAATCTCAAACAGGGTCTGACGCGGGTCGAGCGAGGCGAACGGGTTCTGATAGACGAACTGAATTTTACGCCGCAACTGACGCTGCGCCTCGCGACTTAAATGACCGGCATCGATACCATCGATGGCGATATGGCCGCTATCGGCCTGTTCAAATCCGAGCAGAATCCGCGCCAGCGTGGTTTTGCCCGAACCTGACTCGCCAACTAACGCATGGGTCGTGCCGCGTTTCACCTCAAAGCTGACGGCGTCAAGCGCCTGCAGCCCGGCGTCGCCCAGCGAAAAACGTTTACTGATATCCGCGACCCGGATAGCGGCCGTCGCCGGATGGTGGCGCGGCGCTGCTCCGATTGTGGGCTGGGTTCCCTGCAGATCGCTCAGCAGCTGACGAGTGTAGGCGTGTTGCGGCGCGCGGATGAGATCCGCCGTGATGCCCTGTTCCTGAATTTCTCCGTGGCGAAAAACCAGCAGCCGGTCGGCACGCTGCGCCGCCAGCGCCAGATCGTGGGTGACGAGCAGTACCGCCGTTCCGGACTCCCGGCGCAGGGTATCGAGCAGGTCGAGAATGCGTTTTTGTACGGTGACATCGAGGGCGCTGGTCGGCTCGTCGGCAATGATCAGGTCCGGCTTCAGGGCAATGGCGATAGCAATTAACACCCGCTGCTTCATGCCGCCGGAGAGCTGATGCGGATACTGATAAAAGCGCTGTTCGGGGTGGCTGAGGCCAACTTTGCTCAGCAGGGCCAGTACCTGCTGCTTGCGTACGGCAGCGCGCGCTTTCTGGTGCAGACGCAGAATTTCGCCAACCTGGGCGCCGATCGTTTGTACCGGGTTCAGGGAGTTGCCCGGGTCCTGCGGGACCAGACTGATACGCGTGCCGCGCAGACTATCAAGTCGTTTCCCCGACCAGCCGCTGATATCCTCGCCGTTAATCTCCACGCGTCCGCTGTCGCGTCGGGCATTGTTCGCCAGCAGGCCGATAATGGCCTGGGCGGTGGTGGTTTTGCCGGATCCGGACTCCCCGACAAATGCCAGCATTTCGCCGCGTTGCAGGCTGAAACTGACGTTATGTACCACTTCCTGCCAGCGGTGCTGCGAGCGGTAGCTGATGCGCAGGTTTTCCACCCGTAATACGTTCATGAGCGCTCTCCGCTAAATTGACGGCTGATGCGGTTGGCCGCCAGCACTACCGCGACGACCGCCACGCCGGGAAAGGTGGTCAGCCACCAGGCGGTTGAGAGATAGTTACGTCCCTCGGCGATCAGCAGCCCCCATTCCGGCACCGGCGGCGGCGTACCGTAGCCGAGAAAACTCAGGGTAGAGAGGGCGAGAATCGCCTGGCCAAACTGCAGCGTGGCGAAGGCCAGTACGGCGGTGAGTGAGTTAGGTAAAATATGCCGCCAGAAGACGGCGAAGAAAGTGCCGCCGCTGCCAAAGGCCGCTTCGACGTAGTCGCTGTGCCGCACGCGGACCACTTCCGCTCGCGCCAGGCGGGCAAAGCTGGCAATGGCGGCGACGCCCACGGCCACCGCGGCGTTCACGGTGCCGAAACCGAGCAGGATAATCACCGTTAATGACAGCAGCAGCGACGGGATGGCCAGCAGGACATCAACCAGCCGCATCACCAGCGACTCGACGCGTCCGGCAACGGCGCCGGCCAGCGTGCCGAGCGCGGTGCCGACCAACAGTCCGATAGCGACGGCCGCCAGCGCGGCGGAAAGAGAGTGGACCGCGCCATAGACGATCCGCGTCCACAGGTCGCGTCCCAGCTGGTCGGTTCCCAGCCAGTGGCCGGCCTGCGGCGCCAGACGCTGTGCGCCGGCGGTACCTCCGAGCGGGTTATAGCCGCTGAACAGCTGCGGGGCGAGCGCCATCAACAGCGCGATGATCATGATGCTCCAGGCGAGCCATAGCCCCGGCTGGAAACGCAGCGGTCGACGACCGGGCGCCCGTCGGCGAGCGGCGGTGGCGTAATCAACGAGACTCATACCACGCCTCCGGTCACTGTTTTCAGGCGTGGATCGAACAGCGGCATCAACAGATCCACCAGCAGGTTAATCAACACAAATGCGAGGGCGGAGATCATCACCACCGCCTGTAATACGGCAATATCCTGATTGTTGACCGCCTGCTGGGTCAACTGACCCAGACCGCCGCGACCGAAGACGGTTTCGGTAATCAGTGCGCCGGCGATCAGCTCTCCCAGCAGCAGCCCGGCGATATTCAACGCCGGTAACAGGGCGTTGCCGGTGACGTGTCGCCACAGAACGCCGGTTTCACTCATTCCTTTGGCACGGGCAACGGCGACAAACGGCAGGGCCGCCACCTGGTCCATGCTGCGCATCAGGATCTGCGCCAGCGGGGCGGAAATGGGCACCGCGACGGCGATGATCGGCAGTATCAGCCCCTGGAGCGGGCCAGGGTTGATCACCGGGATCCAGCGCAGCTGGAAGGAGAAGAGTTGAATCAGCGCAATGCCTAACCAGAACGTCGGCAGCGAGATAAACAGCACCGGTAAAGACTGTAAGGTATTGCTCAGCCAGCGCAGCCCCGGCAGGCGCGAGGCGAAGGCCAGGCTAAAGGCCAGCGCGATAGCCAGTATAAACGCCGGGATCGCGAGGCTGAGGGTATCCGGCAGGTTGCTGGACAGCAGCGTACTGACCGCAATACCTGCCTGTAACGAGTAGCCAAAATCCCCCTGCAGCATCGCTGCTAAGGTGTGGAAATACTGCTTCCAGATCGGGCTGTCTGCGCCGTAGGCGATACGCATATCGGCGATTTGCGCCGGACTGAGACCCAGATCCGGGTTCTGGAACTTGATCAGCACCGCGTCCCCCGGCAGCACCTGCAGCAGCACGAAGGAGAGGGTGAAGGCCGCCCACAGCACCAGTAAACTCTGGCCCAGACGTCGCAGAAGGTTATGGCTCATCCCATGCTCCTTAGTGCTTTTCCAGCCAGGTGCCGTAGAACGATGGACGACCGACGGCTTCAAAGCTCACGCCCTTCACCCACGGTGCACCGGCAAAGACCTGCGGCTCTTCAAAGATCGGGATCACGTAGGCGTTATCCAGCAAATAACGCTGGGCATCGCCGGTCAGCTGCAGGCGTTTTTGCGGATCGACTTCGGCGGAAATCGCAGTCAGCAGATCGTTAAGCTTATCGTCGCGAAAGTGCTGCACTTTGTCGCTGGAACCGCCCTGTTGCAGCAGGGCGTCGCGGTTGGTCGGGAAGAACATGCTTTTCACCACGTCCGGGTCGGCGCGTCCCACTTCTGAAACGGTCAGCGGGGTCTTCAGCGGATCGAGGTTATCAATAACCCGGCTACCGGCATCGCCCGCTTTTACGCTCAGCGCCGCCCCCACCTGGCGCCACTGCTGAGCAATCAGCTGGAGCACCTCTTTGTTTTGCGGCTGCGGCAGCGATTCATAGACCGTCAGCGCCAGGCGCTGGCCCTCTTTCTCTCTGATCCCGTCGGCGGCCGGTTTCCACCCGGCTTCATCAAGCAACTGTCTGGCCTGGGCTTGATCGAAGGTCAGCTTGTCGCTCAGATTGACGTAACCTGCCGCCGTGCTGGCGATAGCCGAGGTCGCCTGCGGGTAATTGGCGGAGAACAGCGTATCCACCACCTGTTTTGCGTTGGTGGCATGCAGCAGCGCCTGGCGGACGCGCAGGTCGGACACCAGCGGGTTATCCGGGCGGAAACTCAGGCTGTCATTGACGCCGCGAGTAGGGGCGGCATAAATCCTGAATCCCTGGTCGGTCGCCTGTTTTTCATCGTAGGCCTGAACCTGGCGGATAAAATCGGCCTGACCCGCCAGTAACGCCCCGATACGCACGCTGTCTTCCGGGGTGACGATAAAGGTAATACCGTCGAGGTTGGCCGGCCCCTGTTGAGCCAGGTTTTTCGGCCCCCACTGGTAATCCTTACGGGCGACCAGCGTCAGCTCGCGACCCGGCTTTTCATCTTTAACGACAAAGGGCCCGGAGCCGATAATATTGCGCGCGTCGCCAAGTTCGTCGAAATTACGCTGCAAGGTGCTGAGAGAGACCAGCCCGGAGCCAATGGTAGCGGTGCCCTGCAGAAAACCGGGCGACGGTTTTTTGAAGTAAAACTTCACCGTCAGCGGATTGATGACTTCGCTATGGTCGTAGTTGTTGATCACTTCAGAGACCGGCAGCCGGTGGGCTTTATTGCCGAGACCGTAGGTATCAAAATTTTTGGCCACCGCGTTGGCATCCAGCGGGGTGCCGTCGGAGAAGGTGATGCCTGGACGCAGCGTAAAGGTGTATTCGGTTTTGTCGGCGTTCGTTACCCAGCTCTCTGCAATCCACGGTTCAACCGCCAGCGTCTTCGGGTTTTGCCAGGTTAATTTATCGGTTATTTGATTGAGAATGCCGCCGTTGGGATAGAACCCTCCGGCCGGTGGATAGAGATTGGTGTGCGGCTGCTGCTCCAGATAGATTAATGTCCCGCCTTTCACCGGCGTATCGGCGGCCCAGGCGGAAAAAGCGCCGGTTAAAAAAAAGGCTGCCAACGCGGGCAGACGAAAACGGCTTTGCATGGTGAATTCCTTTGTTATCTATTGTGTTGCCATCATCGGGCGCGGATATAAACAAAGGAACCAACGAATTGCGCTAAGCATTTGCGGAAAAGGCATTTGCCGCGACGGGGAAATATTCTATGCGGGAGATAGCTGGCGAAACGGGAGCATGCCGGGCGGCCAGCGTAATGAAACGGCCTCTCCCGGAGCGGGAGAGGCGCGAGGCTTAGCGGCGGAAATCGATAACCATACGGCCGCGAATTTGCCCCTGTTCCATCTCTTTAAAGATGGCGTTGATATCGCCCAGCGGACGCAGCGTCACTTTAGGAACCACTTTCCCTTCGGCCGCGAACTGGAAGGCTTCGGTCAGATCCTGACGGGTGCCGACCAGGGAGCCCACCACTTCGATGCCATCCAGCACCAGACGCGGAATATCGAGGCTCATGGCTTCCGGAGGCAGGCCAACGGCCACCACGCGGCCACCGGCGCGTACGGCGTCAACGGCGGAGTTAAACGCCGCTTTGGCCACTGCGGTGACGACGGCTGCGTGAGCACCGCCGGTTTTTTCCTGAATCACTTTCGCCGCATCTTCGTTGCGGGAGTTAATGGTCAGGTCTGCGCCCATCTCGGCCGCCAGCGCCAGCTGCGCATCGTTAACGTCGATGGCGATGACTTTGGCATTGAACACGTTTTTCGCATACTGCAGCGCCAGGTTGCCGAGACCACCAAGACCGTAGATGGCAATCCATTGACCCGGTTTAATATGGGAGACTTTCACCGCTTTATAGGTGGTCACACCCGCGCAGGTGATGCTGCTGGCGGCGGCAGAGTCGAGGCCGTCCGGCACTTTGACCGCATAGTTAGCGGTGACGATGCACTCTTCAGCCATGCCGCCGTCTACGCTGTAACCGGCATTTTTTACCGAACGGCAGAGCGTTTCGTTGCCGCTGTTACAGTAATCGCAGTGCCCGCAGCCTTCGAAGAACCACGCCACGCTGGCGCGGTCGCCCGGTTTCAGGGAGGTGACGCCCGGACCGACCTGCTGTACCACGCCCACGCCTTCATGGCCCAGAATTACACCGGTTTTATCGCCAAAATCGCCGTTTTTCACGTGCAGGTCGGTATGGCATACGCCACAGCACTCCATTTTCAACAACGCCTCTCCATGTTGCAGGGGACGCAGTGTTTTTTCCGTCACATCAACCTGATGATCGTGGGTAACAACGGCTGCCTTCATGTTTACTCCTTGAATTTTGAAGAAAAAAGGGGGTGTTTACTCTTAAATAATACTCATTAAGGATTAACCCTAATAGTCAGGAATGCAAGGGTGCTAGTGAAATATGTGGTCTGAAGCAGCACTAATGGCGCAAAATTCGAACATTTATGTGAATTTTGGCTGTTAATAATTATGAAATGAGGTCGTCATATTCTGTTCATTGCTAACCGGCAGGCTGTTACAGGCAAATTTCTTATAACAACAGAGTGATACTACAATGCATCTGGTAAAAACTGTTCTCGCCGCATCGCTGTTTCTGTCTGCCGCCGCTCAGGCCCATAACGTACTGGACTTTCCGCAGCCGGAGAACAATCCGCAAGAGTTTTACGCGGTCACGGAAATTCCGACGGGCGGTATCATCAAATATGAAACTGACGCCAAAACGGGATTTATTATAGCCGATCGTTTCCAGTCGATGCCGGTCGCCTATCCGGCTAACTACGGTTCGCTGACCCAGTCGCTGGCGGGAGACGGCGATCCGCTGGATGTGGTGTTCTACACCCGCGCACCGATGGCGCCGGGGACGCTGATTAAGCTGCGGGCGATCGGCGTCCTGAAAATGATCGATGGTGGGGAAAAGGACGATAAGATTATTGCCGTGCCGGCGAGCAAAATCGACCCGACCTATGATGACATCCAGAATATCAGCGACCTGCCTCATATTGAGCAGGAGCGGCTGCAGGCCTTTTTCCGCGTCTATAAGCAGCTGCCTGATGGACGTAAAAAGGTCGAGCTGAACGGCTTTAACGATGCCGACGCGGCGAAACAAGAGATCAAGCAGGCATGGGATGCCTGGAAAGCAAAAAATCCACAATAAGATAAAAACAGGCGCTGCACGGCGCCTGTGCTTTTTTAGCCGGGTAATGAGCCGCTGTGGCCGTTTTTAATCCTGGCAAAGAGCGGGTTAGCTGGCAGGAAATATCATCCGGGCCGGCGGGCCGAAGGGCGGCGCGGATTGACAGGGATAACGCAATAATGGTTGTATTGTACAACTATTAACTCACCTGCACCGATCGCCATGACGCATCCATCGCTTATTAACGAATCGCTGATCAATGAAATACGCCGCGCTTCCCGCCTGATGGTTCGTGAACTCGGCTTCATGAATTCCACCCTGGCAGCCACCGACTATTCACCCTCCGCCGTGCATACGCTGCTGGAAATTTCCGCCAACGGGGCGATGACCGCCGCACAGCTGGTTCAGATCCTGGGGCTGGAGAAATCGAGCGTCAGCCGTATGTTGTCCCGTCTGCTGGCCGCCGGCGAGCTGCAGGAAAAACCCGACGGCGAAGATGCCCGCTTCAAGCGACTCGAACTGACGGAACAGGGACGGGGGACGGTCAGCCGGATTAACGATTACGGGGCGATGCGGGTCGTTGATGCGCTCACGCATCTCGACGCCGGACAACAACAAAACGTGGCGCTGGGGCTGACCGCGTACGCGCAGGCGCTGGCGAAATGCCGCGATGTCCCCAGGCCCGCCGCGGCAAACAACGTGACGATTGTGAGCGGATACCGGCCGGGTATGATTGGCCGCATCGCGCAGATGCACGGCGAATATTATGCCCGGCACCACGGGTTCGGCCACTTTTTCGAAGGTAAGGTCGCCAGCGGGCTGGCGGAGTTTTCTGCCCGACTTGACGCCGAGTGCAATCACATCTGGCTGGCCGTGCTGGAGGGCAACATCGTCGGCTCCGTGGCCATCGATGGTGAAGATCTGGGCAATAACGAAGCGCATCTACGCTGGTTTATTCTCGACGACCGCTGTCGGGGCAGCGGCGTTGGCCGACGCCTGCTGGCCGAGGCGATGGCTTTTTGCGACCGTCGCGCTTTTTCTGCCGTCCAGCTGTGGACCTTCAGCGGGCTGCACGCCGCGCGCGCGCTGTATGAATCATTCGGCTTTACGCTGCATAAAGAGTGGCAGGGCGATCAGTGGGGGATGGTGATGACCGAACAGCAGTTTAGCCGATACCCGGTGGATTCTGCTTCGACATAACCACGGTCCTTGCTCGCGGACACCCCGCGAAGGTGTCGCCACCTTAGCGGGGATTCAGTCTCCTTTAACTCAGTCTGGCAGTAATGGCGGCGATCTCCTCGCGCCACTGCGTCTGCAGGTGGGGTTTCTGGTGCTTAGGTTTACGCGATATATCATCCGCCAGCCGTTGTTCCAGATCGATCAGCCGTTCCAGCAGGGCGTCATGGTCTTCGACGGCGGCGGCCGTCGCATCAACTTCGGCGCGCCTCCCGGCCTGGGGCGCCCCGCGGCGCAGGCGGGTGTAGACTTCATCGGCGGTATGCCACTCGCTCAGCCCGTTATCATCAATCAGCCAGAAGCGGTTGCAGCTCTGGCTTATCAGCTGACGGTCATGACTGACCAGCAGCAGACCACCGGAATACTCGCGCAGCGAGGCAGCCAGCGCCTCTTTGCCTTCCATATCCAGATGGTTGGTGGGCTCATCCAGCAGAAGCAGGCTATAGCTCGCCAGCGACAGCCCGACAAACAGCAGTCGGGAACGTTCACCCCCGCTGAGGGTGCTGACCTTTTGCCCGTGACGGCTCCAGCCGAAACCGGCGGAAATCAGCGCCCGCTTACGGCGCTCTGCGGCGGGTTCGAAGCTCTCCAGCGCCTCCAGCAGCGTGGCGTTATCCGCCAGTTGACGCAGCGACTGGTCGTAGTAGCCCGGATGTAATCGGGGATGCAGGCGCAGTCCGACATCCGGCGCCGCCTGCTGCATCTGCCGCCACAGCAGGCGCAGCAACGATGATTTCCCGCCGCCGTTGCGCCCCATTATCGCCACCCGATCGCCGCTGCGCAGACGCGCCAGCCCGGCGGTGAACAGGGCTGGTAATCCCGGAGCCGGGGGAACCGGCAGTTGTTCAATTTCGAGTAAACGATCGGCCCGTAGGGCGTCACCGTTCAGCGCCAGCCGCCACGGCGTGCCGGCGGTCAGCTCGGTTTGACTCTCCTTCAGGCGTGCGACCTGTTTCTCCATCTGTTTGGCTTTGCGCGAAAGATCTTCGTTGTCGTACACCTGTCCCCAGGTCGCCAGCCGTTTAGCGCTGGTGGTGACGCGGTCGATTTCTCGCTGCTCGGCTTTATGACGCAGGGCATCGCTTTCGTCCCGTTCCGCCAGCGCCTGACGCGCCGCGCTACAGGGAAGGGAGAAGGCGTGCAGGGTTTTGTCGCGCAGGATCCAACTGGCATTAGTTACAGCATCCAGTAAAAGGGGGTCATGTGACACCAGCACGAAGCTCCCCTGCCAGGTTTGCAAGAAGCTTTCCAGCCACAGCAGGGTCGGCAGATCGAGATGGTTGCCGGGTTCGTCCAGCAGCAGGAGATCCGGCTGCTGAATTAACGCTCTGGCCAGCAGCAGTCGGGTATGTTGGCCGCCGCTTAGCGTTGCCGCACGCTGCGTGAATTCCGCCGTCGTAAACCCCATTTCCGCCAGCAGACGTTCTGCCTGCCAGCGCTGTTGTTCACGCCCGCTGGCGGCAAGCCGCGCCAGAACTACCTCGATCAGCGATTGTTGTAGCAGGGTATCCGGCAGGTGTTGTTCAACCCGCGCCATCAGGCAATGGTGCGCCAGCGCCACGCTGCCGGCACCTGGCGTCAGCGTGCCGTCCAGCACCTGCAGCAGGGTACTTTTGCCGCAGCCGTTATGGCCGATCAGGCCGATGCGATCGCCTTTTTTCAGGGTAAAGGAGAGGTCGGTGAAAAGCGGCCCGAATGCCGTTTCAACATGCAGAGATTGCGCGCTAAATAATGTACTCATCGTGAACTTACTCAAGAGTTACAGGCGTAAAAACGCCTCGTCAAACATCGCTGACGATAACCCGGTAAGCCCGAGGGAAGGGAATTAGTCTGGGGTGTCTTCGCTCAAGCTGAAGTTATCGCAGCACGATACCGATAACGCTTGAGCAGGGACGATTACCAAATGTCAGTGAAAATATAGATATTTCACATAACAGCATGGGGGCCTCCTTTCATTGAGTGAGTTGACAGGTGAAAGCAGTGTAGGAGGTGGGCGGCGATTTGGCTAGCGACTAAAGATAGTGGGGCGGCAGCAAAAAAAACGGGCCCGTTGTCAGGCCCGTTTGCGATGCCGGTTAATCAGATCGAGGTGCGGCGGTAGTTGCGATACTCCGGCAGCCAGAAGTTATCGCTAATCGCCTGCAACAGTGCCTCGGCGGAGGTCTTCACCGCCACGCCTTGCTCCTGAGCGACTTTACCGACCGCGAAAGCGATCGCGCGCGATACGGTCTGGATATCTTTCAGTTCCGGCAGAACCGGGCCTTCGCCGTTGTTGACCAGCGGTGAGTGCTTCGCCAGCGTCTCACTGGCCGCCATCAGCATCTCATCGGTGACTCGCGATGCGCCGGAGGCGATTACGCCGAGGCCGATACCGGGGAAGATATAAGAGTTATTGCACTGGGCAATGACGTACTGCTTACCTTTCAGCGTGACCGGCGCGAACGGGCTGCCGGTGGCAACCAGCGCTTCGCCGTCAGTCCAGCTGAGGATGTTCTGCGGCGTGGCTTCGACGCGAGAGGTCGGGTTCGACAGCGGCATTACGATGGGACGCGGGCAGTGCTTATGCATCTCGCGAATAATCTCTTCGGTGAACAGACCCGGCTGGCCGGAAACACCGATCAGGATATTCGGTTTCACATTTCGCACAACGTCAAGCAGGGAGAGCACTTCGTTGGTGGTATCCCACTGCTGGAGATTTTCACGCTTCTGCACCAGTTTGTTCTGGAACGGCAGCAGGTTCGGCATGGCGTCGGTCAGCAGGCCGAAACGGTCAACCATGAACACGCGCTGGCGCGCTTCTTCTTCGCTTAATCCTTCGCGTTGGATCTGGGCGATAATCTGTTCGGCAATCCCGCAACCGGCGGAGCCGGCGCCGAGGAAGACGATTTTCTGCTCGCTCAGCTGGCTGCCCGCACCGCGGCTGGCGGCAATCAGCGTGCCTACGGTCACCGAGGCGGTGCCCTGGATATCATCATTGAATGAACAAATCTCATTGCGATAGCGGTTGAGCAGCGGCATGGCGTTTTTCTGCGCGAAGTCTTCGAACTGCAGCAGAACGTCCGGCCAGCGGTGCTTAATGGCCTGGATAACATCATCGACAAACTGATAATACTCATCGTCGGTAATACGCGGATGGCGCCAGCCCATATACAGCGGATCGTCGAGCAGCTGCTGGTTGTTAGTCCCGACGTCCAGCACGATCGGCAGCGTATAGGCCGGGCTGATACCGCCGCAGGTGGTGTACAGCGAAAGCTTACCGATCGGGATCCCCATACCGCCGATGCCCTGGTCGCCGAGACCCAGAATACGCTCTCCGTCGGTGACGACGATCACTTTAACGTTGTGATTCGGGACGTTTTGCAGGATATCGTCGAGGTTGTGCCGGTTCTGATAGGAGATAAACACCCCGCGCGAGCGACGGTAGATCTCAGAGAAGCGCTCGCAGGCGGCGCCAACGGTCGGCGTATAGATGACCGGCATCATCTCATCGAGATGGTTGCCAATCAGGCGATAAAAGAGGGTTTCGTTGGTGTCCTGAATGTTGCGCAGGTAAATATGTTTGTCGATCTCAGTTTTAAACCCCTGGTACTGGATCCATGCACGTTCAGCTTGTTCCTCAATTGTTTCAACAACTTCTGGCAGCAGGCCGAGCAGGTTAAAGCTGCTGCGCTCTTCCATGCTGAAGGCGCTACCTTTGTTGAGAAGGGGAAATTCGAGCAGAACGGGGCCAGCGTAGGGGATATACAGAGAACGGTTTTTCTTATGGGTGAATTGCATCGCACTAACTCCTTGATGTTCACTTCAGACCGTGCGCGGCGATAAGCGTGCGGGCTGGCAGGGAATGCAGCGGGAGCAGTATAGAGCAGATGTTATCAAAGAGGGGAAATTGTATTAAAAAAACACCATCCTGACGAAAGGACGGTGTTTTTATCATCATTCAGCTGAGAAATTAACCCGCGCGGCGCTTACGGCCGGTGGCATGAGCGTGGTTAATTGTCGTTTCCACATCGCCGTCCAGCACCACTTTTTTCTGCTGCGACAGTTTATAGTTCAGACCGAGAAGATGACGTGCCTGGTGGTTCGATTTCATTCTTACTCCTTAATCCAGTTCTGTTTCAAGGACAAGCCCGGCGTGGCCGGACGAAATGTAACCCTAAGAACGGCGCGCTAGCGCGACCGTGCTATCTATCGTGGTCTATTTTTCCGCCAATGGCAACCTTATGCGGCAAAATATTATGCCGGGACCGCCATTATCGAGCGAGAAATAAGGCCCGCGGCTGCCCTTAACCCGACGAAATTTATCACCATTCTCCGCTCCGGCTTTTTGTTATCTCCCGCACAATTATTAATTTTCACAACCAGTTAGTGAAATTACGTAATTGTGATAATGCGCATAAATATTACCTTGATGAGTGTTGTATCGAGCGCGCTTGCCGGGCGCTATTTAATGGGGAATATAATAAAAAGGACAATAAATTGAAAAAAATTAATTATGAGGAGTTGCGCGTATATAGAAAAAGACCGATTACGCTGCTGCGCTCCTTAGGTTATGCCATGAACGATCTCAACGGGTCGGCATGGGGAACGTTGGTCGGCTCTTACCTGATGATATTCCTCAGCACCTGGGCGGGGTTAAATGCCGGGGTGGTGGGTACCATGTTATTCGCGCTGAAAATACTGGATATGATCGTCTGTGGCGTGATTGGCGGCGTTTCCGATCAACTCTTCCGTACGGCAATTGGGCGCAGATTAGGGCGGCGACATATTTTATTTTTGATCGGCGCGACGCTCACCTTAATCTGTTTCCCGCTGCTGTTTACGGTCCATGTCGGTTCCTGGCTGTGGTATTTCGTGGTGCTGTTCCTGCTTGATACCGCCCAGTCGTTTAATAATATTGCCTATGAAACGCTTGCCACGGAAATGACCGATAAAGCGCACGAGCGGGTGAAGCTGAGCTCCGTGCGGATGTTCGTCTCCGCCTTCGGGACCTTCGCCGTCACCGGTTTGCCGGCGCTGCTGCTGGTGATGCTGGGCAGCGATAGCCCCCAGGCCTATACCATTTCCGGGATTGTGTTTGGCATTGTGCTGTTTGCCGGTACCATCATTACGTGGCTGACAACCTGGGAGTTTTCCCCGGGATATGTTGACGCGTTTGAGAACAGCGCTAAAGAGCAGCGGCCGAAAAATATTATTTACTCTATCAATGAATATCTTCATGTGATGAGAACGAAAGCCTGCCGCCGAACCTGTGTTATCTATTTTGTCTCCTACTTCGCGAAGGACTGTTTCAATACCGCCTTTTTCTTCTACGTCGTATTTATCCTGGGTCTGTCGCAGGGGATGGCGCAGACCGCTTCGTCGCTCTCTATTATTGGATTGATCGTGGTGCCGATCGCCACCTTTTTTATGTTTAAATTTGGGCCGAAATGGCTGTGGTCAATGGCATTTTCACTGATGATCGCCGTCCTCATTTATTATCTGGGGTTATATGTCTTTCATATTCAGCTCTCCGATAGCGCGGCATTTGTGACCATTCTGATATTGTCAGCCTTATTCCAGATTGGCCGCCAGACGATGGAATATACGGTGTGGAATGTGATTCCGCTGGTGCCGGATGTCGATACTCTGGTTTCCACCAAACTGCGGGCAGGAACCTTTGCCGCCTGCCAGACTTTTACCCGAAAATTAACCGGCGCGATTGGCTCGGCGATTATTGGCTGGATCCTCGCCTTCGGCGGATTTGATAAATCGCTGGCGGTACAAATACCTGCGGCACAAATCGCTATCATGATCGCATTTATTTTTATTCCGCTCATTTGCCTGATTTACTCCCTGTATCTGATTCGCACCTTCAATTTGAACCCGCAAACCCACAAGGTCGTTAAGGCCGAGATGGACCGCCTGCAGCAGGGGGGCGCCAAAGAGGATGTGGACCCGAAAACCCGGGCCATCGTCGAGGATCTCACCGGCTACGCTTATGATGAAATTTGGGATGTAAAAAAATGACCACCTATATTGCCAGCGACAATACCGACCTGCAGACCCTGATTAACGAGGCTGCCCGTACGGCCAGCGAGGAACATCGCGCAGAGATTATCTTTCCGCCGGGCACCTGGTTGACGGGGCCGTTGACTCTGTACAGCCATATGACGCTGACCCTGGAAGAAGGGGCAACGATCCGCTTTATTGCCGACCCGCAGCTCTACCCGCCGGTCTGGACACGCTGGGAGGGGATCGAATGCTATGCGCTGCACCCGCTTTTGTACGCCGCGGATGCCTGCAACATTACCCTTCGCGGGGCGGGGGTGATTGAGGGGGCGGGCCAGTGGTGGTGGGATACGTTCCGTCAGATTGAAGAGGAGGACCGTCAGGCGCCGCGGGAAAGCTGGGAGCGGCAGCTGGCGGCGCTGAATCCGGATTATCGTTCTCGCCCCGGCGGCGGCGGGCGTCCTCAGACCCAGTTCCTGCGCCCGCCGCTGGTTCAGTTCTGGAAATGCTCGGCGATTCACCTGCAGGGGATCACCTTGCAGAACTCACCGTTCTGGACCCTGCATACCGTCTATTCCCGTGACATCGTCATCAGCGGAGTGACAATCCTCAATCCGGCCGATGCCATCAATACCGATGCCATCGATCTGGATTCTTCCGAGAATATTACTATCGAGGATTGTCTGTTTGATGTGGGTGACGATGCGATTACCTTAAAATCCGGCTCGGGGGCGGACGGCCTGCGCATCAACAGACCCACCCGCAACGTCACGGCGCGCCGCTGTCGTATCCTCGCCAGCCATGGCGGCATCGCCATTGGTTCGGAAACGGCAGGGGGCATTGAAAATGTGTCGGTGAGCGATTGCGTTTTCGAAGGCACCCAGCGGGCGATTCGCCTGAAATCGCGGCGTGGGCGGGGCGGTACGATTAAAAACATCACTTTGCGCGATTTGACGATGGATGGCTGCTGGTGTCCGATTGTGATCGGTCAATATTTTGCCCCTGGCGTGCTGGCGCATGAACGCGACGTAACGCTTTCCGAACAGCCGCAGCCGCTGAGCGCAATGACGCCGCACATCCGCGATATCCTGATTGAGAATGTGCTGGCGACCAACGTGCTCTCCAGCGCCGCGTTTATTGTCGGGCTACCGGAAGCGCCGATCGACAATGTGAGCATCCGAAACTTTAGCTATGCGCTGGCGCCTGAAGAACGGCTGCTGGAGACCTGGAATACGGAACCCACGGAAGGACATTTTCACGACGACGATCGCGGTATTAAGGTGATTAACGCCCGAAACGTGAAAATTCAGTAACCCCGTGCCTCAACCCGGGGCCTGAACATCGTCAGGCCCCGGTTCAGTTGCAGGCGACGCTTGTTACCACTTCATCTCGCCGGTATTCACTTTCGCGCTGAGCTCGAGAGAACTCTCTTCCGCCAGATTTGGCCAGCGCTGCTTCATTTCGGCAATCACTCCGGCGGAATCTTTATGGGCTTTCAGCGCCTGCTCAAACTGCTGCAGATAGTCGCGGGTGAAGGTAATCGCGCGATCGCCGGCCGGCGGCGTCCCGAGATAGTGACCCGGAATCACCTGCTGCGGGTGCAGGGCGGCCATATCGTCGAGCGTGGTGCGCCACTGCTGACGACTTTCCGCGCTCTGGGTGTCGGCGGTCCACACGTGCATGCCCCAGGCCACGCCGGTGCCGCCGAGGATCGCTTTATTCGCCGGGATCCACACGAATGCCGCGTAGTGCTGCGGCTGGAGGATGCGGACTTTCTCGCCGTCGATAGTAAAGGTGTTAGCTTCAATGACCTGCGGCGTATAAAGCTGCTTTGGCGCGCCGTCTTTCATCTGCGGGCCCCAGAAGGCCAGTTTTGCCGATTTGGTCGCCTCAATATGCTTAACCACCTCCGAGGTCGCCACGATTTTTGCCTGCGGGAAGGCCTTCACCAGCGGCTCAAGGCCAAAGTAAAAGTCCGGGTCGCCGGAGGTGATGACGATGCGGGTCAGCTTTTTGCCGCTTTTACGGATCATCTCCACCAGCTTCTCGCCGTCTTTAACGCTAAATTGCGCGTCAAACAGCACCGCCTCATGCGGACCGGAGGCCAGCGTCGAGTTGACGGCGAAGATACCTTTATCCTGCGGGTTATAGGTCTGCAATGTTAAAGGTGCGGCAAAGGCAGCGGAGCTGAACAGTGCGGTGGCAACGGCAAGGGCGGATAATTTCATGGTGGTTTTCTCTGTGTCTGATCAATAACGCTATTTTACGGATTTCCTGATTTGCGAAAATTCCTGAAAAAAGAGATGCTGAGTTTCATAAAACGTGCAGATGGAAGTGAAAGATGGACAGAATTATTGCCGCGCAGGTCTACATGCGGATCTGCGAACTGGGGAGCCTGAGCGCAGCGGCCCGCGCGCTGGGGATGTCGCGCCCGATGGTCAGTCGCTATCTGGAACAGATGGAACACTGGGCGGGTACCCGCCTGATTCACCGTTCGACGCGTAAATTAACCTTAACCGCCGCCGGGGAGAAGGTGCTGCAAAAAACCCGCAGCCTGACGCAACTGTCGGATGAAATTGCCGGGCAGACCGAGCGGGCGGTGCCCAGCGGCACGCTACGCGTCGCCTGCGCTCACTTTACGGCCATGCAGCTGATTTCGCCGCTGTTACCCGATTTTCTCGCCCGTTATCCCCAGCTGCGTCTGGAACTGGATATCAATAACCATCCGGTGAGCCTGATCGGCGAGCGTATTGACGTGGCGATTCGTATCACCGATAACCCGGAGCCAGGAGCGATTGCCCGTCGGCTGGGGGTCTGCCGTTCGGTGCTGTGCGCATCGCCGCGCTGGCTACAGTTACATGGCCAGCCGCAGACGCCGGCGGAGCTCAGCGCACATAACTGTCTGCACTACAGCCATTTCGCCACGCCGACCTGGCAGTTCAGCGATCCGCAGGGCGAAGCCGTCTCCGTGGCGGTCTCCGGCAACCTCAGCGCCGGGATCTCCTCATTACTGCTGGAAGCGGCGGTAGCCGGATGCGGTATCGCGATGCTGCCGGAACTGGAAGCGCAGCGCGCGCTCAACAGTGGGGCGTTGAAGCCGGTGTTGCCGGGCTGGACGCCGAAAGCGCTCAGCGTGTACGGCATCTATTTATCGCGCGACTATCAGCCCAGCGCGTTACCGCTGTTCCTCGATGAGATTCAACAGCAGCTGGCGCAGCTTAGCTAGCGCACTTTCGTCCCGCTGATCCTGCGTCGCGCCTTGTGGGCGCGCGTGCTCCGGCCATCTCCCCCCTCGCTACCTGATACAGGGCGGCGCCCGCACGTCGATTTCTGGTTCCCGCCGACAGCGGCCGCTTTCGTGAGCCATCTCCGACTTTCATCTAATCCTCTGGTTGATATCTAGACATATCGTAATTTGAGATATATCAATATATGTACATTATTTTACCAATAATTAACATTCAGGAGCGGAGAATGGATCTGGGGATTGGCGGAAAACAGGCTTTCGTCTGCGCATCATCGCAAGGGCTCGGTCTGGCCTGTGCGACGGCACTGGCGGCAGAAGGCGTGAACGTCACGCTAAACGGGCGTTATGAACAGAAGCTGGCGCAGGCGGCATCGGCGCTGCGTCAGCGCTTTCCTCAGGTTGCCGTCACGACCGTCACTGCCGATCTGACGCAGCCGGCGGGGCGCGCGGCGATCCTGGCAGCCTGGCCGAAAATCGACATTCTGGTGACGAATAACGCCGGGCCTCAGCCCGGCGTACTCGCCGACTGGCACGAGGAGGCGCTGCTGGGGGCGATGGCGGCCAATTTTGTTCCAGCGGTACAGCTGATTCGCGCCTGGCTGCCGGCGATGCAGCAGCAGCGCTTCGGGCGGATCGTCAATATCACTTCGGCCATGGTCAAAGCGCCGCACTACATGATGGGGCTATCCACCTCGGCGCGGACGGCGCTGACGGCCATCAGCAAAGCAATTGGCCGTGAGGTGGTGGCCGACAATGTGACCATCAACAATCTGCTTCCGGAGCGGATCGATACGCCACGCCAGGCATTTATGCTGCAGCGGCTGATGGATAAAGAGGGTATCAGTCTGCAAGAGGCGCGCCGACGCAATGAGGCGACAATCGCCGCCGGGCGCTTTGGCCGCCCGGAGGAGTTCGCTGCGGCCTGCGCCTTTCTCTGTAGCCAGCAGGCTTCCTATATTTCCGGACAAAACCTGCAGCTCGACGGCGGTTCCTATGAGGGGCTGCTATGAATGCGGATGTCCTGGCGCTATTGACGCTTGAGACGCAGCGTCAGCAGGCACTGGTGGCCGGTGATAGCGTGCGTCTGGCGGCGCTCCTGGCCGACGATCTTGTTCATATTCACAGTACCGGAATGGTACAGGGTAAAGCCGGGTTTCTCGAACACGTGGTGAAAATGGGCGGCTTTGTGGCTATCGAACGGCCAACGCCTGACATTCGTCTGCTGGGCGATATTGCCCTCATCAGCGGCGAAACGCGCAACGTGGTCCGTTCACTGCACGATGGCGCCGAAAGGGTTCGCCACGGTTTTTCCACGCTGGTTCTGCGTCGTTCCCCACAGGGCTGGCAAATTATATTGTCACAAATGACGCCCTTTGCGGCGTAGAAGGAGTGTTATGAAGCTCGTGCGCTACACCCACCACGGACGTACCCGGCTTGGCAAAGTGGTTGATTCTACGGTCATTGATTTATCAGAAATCACCGGCATCGACCACTCCATGCGCCAGTTGCTCAACGAGCTGCCGGCGCTTCGCGAACGACTTGAGCGGGTCGCCGGGCCGGCCATTGCGCTAGAGGAGGTCCGCCTGGAGGCCCCGATTCACGACCCGCAGAAGTTTCTCGGCATTGGTATGAACTATCGCCAGCATGCCGAGGAGGCACGCCGGGCGGGGATCGCGATCCCGTCATCGCAAATGTGGTTTAACAAGCAGGTTTCCTGCATCAGCGGGCCCTTTGATCCGGTTGTTAAGCCGCGCATCAGCGAGCAGATGGATTATGAAATTGAGCTCGGTGTGGTTATCGGTCGCCGCTGCCGCCACGTCTGTGCCGGCGATGCCCCCGCGGTGATTGCCGGCTATCTGATCGTCAACGATCTCTCCGCGCGCGACTGGCTGAAAAAATCGCCGACCTTTACGCTCGGTAAATCATTCGATACGCACGGGCCGCTGGGACCGTGGCTGACGACCTGCGATGAAATTGCCGACCCGCTGGCGCTACAGATGACGCTAACGGTGAACGGTGAACAACGTCAGCACGCCTCTACCGGCGATATGATTTACAACATATATCAACAGATTGAGTACCTCTCATCGGTGATGACCCTGGAGCCGGGCGACGTGCTCGCTACCGGAACACCATCCGGGATTGGCGCGCCGACCGGGCGCTTCCTGCAACCGGGCGATCTGCTGCATCTGACCATCGACGGCCTCGGGGCGATAGAACATCGCGTGGTGGCAGAAGACGACGCTATAGCGTGGGAGGCGTGATGAGCAGTAACTCTTTTCGTGATTATCTTCTGCCCGCCGATGCGCCACGTATTCTGGCCGCGCGCAACGTGGATGTCGCCACCTATGGCGCCCGGATGCTGGCGACGGAAAAGGCGCGTGACCTACAGGCCCAGTGGCAGGCCAGCCTGGATGAAACGTTTCGCGGGATCACCACTGACGGCAGGGTACGCGATGGGCTTTTCGCGTTAGCCGATGAAGGGTTTGCCGTCGACGAGGCGGTCGCCGTCGCCAGGGCGCTGCTGCTGACGCTGGAGCCGTCGCAGCGCCAGCGCGTCTGCCAGCCGATAGATGCGCCGCAGTGGCGAGCCTGGTATAACCCGGAAATTCCGTTCAATGACTACGGCGTGCGCCTTGAAGCGACCTCTCCGGCGACGCGCGACGCGTTTCTCGGGTTACTGAGGGCCTGCACCAGCGAGCAGGGATTTCGCAAAGTGTCGCGCCTGATGGATGCCAACCATTTCCTTGGTGAGCTGTATGACCTGAATAACATCATGAACCGCTGGAGCTTCCATTTTATGCTGTTCGGCGAGCCTTCTGCGGAGCGGCCCTGGGGGTGGAGTATCTACGGCCATCATGTCGCGTTTTGCTGCTTTATCGTCGGACGTCAGTTGACTATCGCCCCCACGTTTATGGGCGTGGAGCCAAACGTTATCGATCGCGGCGATGACAGTGACGCGACGTTGTTTACCGACGAAGAGCGCTGCGGTCTGGCGTTAATGCAGGCGTTGACTCCGCGTCAGCAAAAACGAGCAACGATTTTCCAGCAGATGGAAGATCCGGCCATGCCGCCAGAGCGCTTTAACTTTGCCGATCAGCGCCATCTGGGCGGGGCGTTTCAGGATAACCGCATGATTCCGTATGAGGGAATTTGTGCGGCGGAGTTCAGTCCGGCGCAGCGCAAGATGTTAATGGCGACGATTGCCTGCTTCCTCGATTTTTTGCCCGATGCTCCGCGACAGCGGCGGCTGGCGTGCATTGAACAGCATCTTGAGGAAACCTGGTGGTGTTGGATTGGCGGCTGCGGCGATGACGATGTCTTTTATTACCGTATTCAAAGTCCGGTGGTGATGCTGGAGTTCGATCACCATAGCGGCATGTGGCTGACCAATGAGCAGCCGGCGCGTTTTCATATTCACACGATTACGCGGATCCCGAATGGCAATGATTACGGCAAAGCCTTATTGGCGCAAACGCGCAAATAAATCTGTTGGTTTTAATTTCTGTTGATATCACCCGTCGCGAACCCTGGGGCGTAGCGCGGGTGGGCGCATTGACGCGCCATTCTCTATGAGCCTGCCTGAACAGGCTCCGGGCGGTAAATAAAAAAATATCTCTGTCTCCTACAATGAGGTTATCTGGCAATGGAATTAAACTGTTCATTCAGAGTCTCAATGCTGGCGTTATTTCCGCTGGCGTTGATGTGCGGCAGTTGTTACGCAAATACGGTATCCACGGGTGGCGACTCTGATTCATTCAACGACTGGCTTTCGCAAGGGAATATTTACGGCGAAGTCAAAACTATGCATTTTTTTAAAGAATTTAACGGTACCGTCGCGGATAAACAAACGCACGCCTTTGGCGGTGATATTCAATACGTCAGCCCGGAACTTTATGGTTTTAGTTTTGGTGTCGCAGATTATGCTTCGTGGAATTTAGGCCTCAATCCCGATAACAGTGAAAAGACGGAAATTTATCTGCCGGCGGATAATATCAATGTTCTGGGCAAGGCTTATCTGCGCTATCGGGGCTATGGATTTAATTTGCAGGGGGGACGAATTGCGCTCGATACGCCTTTCGCCAACGGTGGCGAAGGTCGTACCATGATTCCTGCCTTATATGAGGGGTTTGGCGGCGATTACTCTTTGCTGGATAAGCAGCCGTTAAAGCTGTATGGCTACCGAATCTATCGTTTCAAACCCTTCAGCTCCGATACCTTTGGTAAGGGAGATACCGGGGCGCCCGAGGTCGATGATACGACGATTCCCTCGGTCGACAGCGATGGTTTCTCCACCTTCGGTCTGCGCTATGGCCAGCTGTACGATGCCCAGGCCGAGGCCTGGTATTATCACTTTGATAAACGTGCGCAGATGGCTTTTGTCGGCGGCGAACTGCCGGTACATGGGCTAAGCGTGGGACACTGGACGCCATTTTTCGGCGCACAGTATTTGCATGAATGGGATACATCGGATCAGTCCTGGCCGTATAAAAATATCGACACCGATCTTTATTCTGCGCGAGTGGGGGTGCGCTCGCGTAATCATAGTTTCTCGGTGATTGCCACTCATGTTCCCAGCAAGGACGGGGCGTTTTTAAATGGCGCCTATTTCGCGCCATATAATTTCGGTATTTATGACACCACGCCGATTGAGGCCGGGCAACCGCTGGCATCGATGATCACCAGCAATCAGCCCGGCGACGCGCTGGCGCTGCGCTATGTTTATCATAATCAAAACGCGCTGGCGGTATTAGGCTATACGCGTCTGAATTTAAAAGACTCCAGCGGGATTTATTATCCGATTGCCGCTAAGGATATTAATGCCGGATTTATGATATTGGGTTATAACCTGACCCCGCGATTACATGCTGAATTTGAATTTGACTATATTGACTCGCCGTCACCGGTAACCGGTGATTATCATGCGGAACGTCTACGCCTGGTTTATAAATTCGGCGCGATGATGCCGGACAGTGAATATTAATCGTGACGATATTGTCATTTTATGAGTATCAGGGTCTGCCGGCGGTAGATCCTGACTGGAGACAAATATGAGTAACAGAAAAAGTATTTACAGCGAGGCCTTTGTTCACGCCAATCCCGTGCCTGCCGCCTGTCGGATTGGCAATATGGTCTTTTCCGGTGTGATTTATGGCCGCGATCCGCAGACCCGGCAGGTACCGGACGATCTTGATGGCCAGTGCGCGCTGATGTTTGCCCATATCAAAACGCTGATTGAGGACGCCGGCGGGACGCTGGACAACATTGCCCGACTGACGCTGTTGATGGCGGACAGAAACGAACGCGAAACGGTGAACCGCCACTGGATCCGCTATTTCCCTGATCCGGCATCGCGTCCGGCCAGGTACGCCATCGATGCCAAACTGAGCGGCAATATTCGCATACAGTGTGATTTTATCGCCGTCCTTTAACCCACTTTTCGCGATCGTTTCTCCGCTTTCCCGCGCTTATTCCGTTGGCGAACAAAATTCAGGCCTGCGCCATCTCTTTAAGATATATTTAAAGTTTAGTTATGTTGCAGTGGATGATAAAGGAGTCGACGATGGAACAAACACAACGCTCCGGAAAAAAATCCGCCGGTAACGACAACGCGACGGCTGTCCCGCAGAATGCGGGTCAGTCCGGGCGTCGTGGGCGGGTATTCGATTACGGTGAGCTACGCGTGCTGCTCCTGGCGATGCTGTCTGAACAGCCGAGCCATGGGTACGAACTCATTCATGACATTAAAGAACGTTTTGGCGGGTTGTATAAGCCCAGCCCGGGGGTAATCTATCCGACCCTGACCTGGCTGTATGACCGCAACTATGCGGTTATCGATCTGGAAAAGGGCGGCCGCAAGCGCTACAGCATTACCGAAGAGGGCCGGGCATGGCTGACGGCTAATCAGGCGGTCATGGATATGCTCAAGTCGCGGGTCGCGCCGCAGGCTAACCGGGAATCGCCGGCGGTGCTGGTAGAAGCAATGGACCACCTGAAGCGGGCGCTGAGCCTGCGGCTGAAATATGAACCGCTGCCTGCCGGTATGGTCGTTAGCCTGGCGCAGGCGATTCATCTCGCCGCCGAACGCATTGAACATCTGCTGACCACGCCGGCTCCGGCAGAGGGCGTGCACACCAGTATCGCCTGCATCAGTACGCCCAATGCTTCGCGATTTATGCGCCGCCTGTGCAGCCATTTCCAACATCGCACGCCGGTTGTCAGCGATGAGCACAGCGGGCAGTTTCGACTGAGCATCGGTGAGGTCCGGCTGGATGTGCAGGATAATCTGTTGCAGGTTACGTTGAGCGCCACGGAAACCGACGATCTGGCCGAGATGGAAACCATTGTGGAGCGCCATCTGGCGGAAGCAGCGGTACGTGAAACGTTAGATATCCGCTGGCAGCGGACGTAAAAAAACCGGCAGAGGGCTGCCGGTTTATCGCTTTTGGCCCCGGTAATCTGACGTTTAGCGGGGCCGATTTCGTTAATCGAGATGGAACATCCGTGCGGCGTTGCCGCCGAGAATATTGGCCTTATCTTCCGCTGAAATATCCAGACTCTGAATGGTGTCCACCCCCTGGAAGAACCAGTCCTTGCGAATCGGGTAGGAGCTACCGTAGAGAATATTTTTCCCGCCGATCACCTTCACCGCGGCCTCCAGCTGAGCTTTACCCCATTGCGGCGCGCCGGAAGTATCGAAGAAGATGTTGTTGCTTAACTGCGCGCGCAGATTGCCGGTGCCGGTCTGGAAACGGTCGACCGCATCGTTGAACTGATGCTGCGGCGGTACCAGCATATCGGCGAAGGCGTAAAACGCGCCGCCCAGCATGGAGTGGATAAAGCGCAGGTTCGGCAACTCGTCAAACATGCCGCTGAACAATTCGCGTCCGACGGCGGTGGCCTGGTCGATGCAGCGCCCGAACTGGCGGCGCTGGTTGGTGTACGGCAGCACGGAGTTAAAATCCACAGGCAGCGGCGTATGGTGAACCACAACCGGAACTTCCAGCGAGTTCAGGTAGTTGAGGTAAGGGCGGAAGGCCGGATCGTCGAGATAGATCTGCCCGTAATGGGCGACAATCTGCGCGCCGCGGAAGCCGAGCTGATTCAGGCAGCGGTCGACTTCGCGCAGACACTCTTCGGTTCCCCACGGCGGAACGACCGCCAGCGCCGACATTTTTCCGCCGCTGCGCTTAACGTATTCGGCCATGCGGTCGTTGACCTTTTTGCAGGTCTCCAGATCCAGCCATTCCTGCCATACCGGAAGACGGAAAATGGCGTGGTCGACGCCGGCTTTTTCCATGTCTGCCAGCTGGCTTTCCAGCGTGTACTGACCTTCGGCGTAGTTGAGGTTCACATAGCCTTTCGGCTGTTCGATGATCAGCTGGCGCAGCGGTTTGCCTTCAATCTGCTCCACCCGGGTGTGGACCCCGTACTGTTTCGGCACGCAATCCAGAAATGCATTCAACAGTTTGGCGTCAGAGAACAGGTCGCCTGGCAGCCAGTGCATGTTGGCATCGATAATTTTACTCATGCGTTCTTTCCTTTTGTTTTTGGTGTCATGTTGGTTTGTGTGGGGCTATTTCTGTTCGGTGGCAAAAACGGACTTATATTTACCGGGCGCTACGCTCTCCTTATTTCCGGGAATCTGCATCCCGGCTTTGGCGTGGTATTCGCTGAAGATAGCCAGCGCCTCTTCGTGGGGGAAAATGGCCTCGATATCGTCGAACGGTTTCCCGCCGCTGCGCTCTTCGACAATCCGGCGCACCACCTCAGGGCCTTCGCCGCGTGAAGCCAGCACCAGCCAGTTCACCTTCTCGCGTCGTTCTTCCTCGTAGGCCCGCAGCGCCGCAACCGGATCGGCCACTGTGCTGAGCTTCTCAGCCAGCACGCGGGCGTCGACAAAGGCCTGACAGACGCTGTTGCCGCCGCGCGGATACATGGCGTGCGCGGCGTCGCCCAACAGGGTGATACGGCCAAAGGACCACCGTTCGAGCGGATCGTGATCGATCAACGGGAAGAGATAGCATTCGCGGGCGCGGCGGATCATGTCGCTGACATCCAGGAAACCGAGCTGGCAATCATCGAAAACATGCTCAATCTCTTTGACGCCGGTTTCCTGATTCCAGTCCTCTTCGCTTTGCGGTTTTTCGGCCTGCTCAATCACCCAGTTGACCAGCTGATTTCCCTGGCCATCGACGTTGTCCTGGATGGGGTAGACGATCAGGGTGCCCTGACGAATCGGATCGCCGATGTGCAAAATCGAGCCGCCGGTTTTGATCGGCGGCATTACGGTGACGCCGCGATACAGCGTCAGGCCGGAAAAGTGACTACGCTGAGAGGCCGGGAGCAGCTGACTGCGCACCACGGAGCGAATGCCGTCAACGCCAACCATCACGTCGGCCCGTACCTGCTGCGGGGCCGCCGGGTTCAGGCTGTTATCAAACGTGACGGTTACCCCATGATCGTCCTGGCTGACGCTCAGGCAGCGACAGCCGAGGGTGATGGCATCGGGACCCAAACGCTCCTGAACGGCACGGTAGAGCATCATTTGCAGATGACCGCGATGTACGAAGCGCTGGTCATGTTCATAGCCCATGTGACGGCCGCACTGTTCGGCGAAAATCTGCTGGCCGTAGCCGGTATAAAAAATAGATTCCTGCGCTTCGACGGAGATCTCGCAGAAGGCGTCGTACAGACCGAGTTCGGTCAGCTCTTTCACCGCGTAAGGTTTGATATCTACCCCGACGCCAAGCGGCTTAATTTCCTGAACGGCTTCGAATAAACGTGGTTTAAATCCCTGCTGGTGCAGTCGCAGGGCCGCAGCCAGCCCTGCCGGACCGGCACCAATAATGACGATATCCAACATAATGACTTCCTCAGATTGTTTTATCGGCAGGCCCGATAGCCTGTCATGCTTAGTTCACGGACGATTTGTTGATGCTGCGCCGTCCGGGGCGCGCTGTTCAACCGCCGGTTTATGGTTCGGATCCCGTAGCCAGACTGGAATACCGACCAGACAGACCGCCAGCCCCGCCAGCACCAGCAGAGAGAGCGAGTGGCCGGTGTGGTTTTGCAATGCATGGAAAAACAGCGGCGGTCCAAGAAAGACGCCAATCAGCGTCAGTTGGGTGATCAGCCCGCTGGTGGCGCCGATGCTGTCACGAGAGGGAGCGACGATCGGAGCCAGCGCCCACATTCCCACCAGCAATCCGCTGCCGAAGGTGAAGATCCACGACGCAACAAGTGACGGCCACAGCCCTATTTGCAGGCTAAAAATAACCAGCGCGGGAATCCCGGTGAGGACGATGCCTGAGGCCCCGATCCATGTCGCCCTGACGCCGCGGTTGAGCAGGGCGCCCACCATCAGACAGCCAATGCCGTTACAGACCATCGCCACCACGTTCCAGCGCGAAACCACCAGCGCATCCACGCCGTAGCTTTTTGCCAGCCATGGGGCGAGGGTGGTGATGACGCCGGTTTGCAGAAAAGCATCGGCGCCGAAGGAGATACCCAGCAGCCACGGTAGCGGGCTTTTCAGCACGTCACGCAGGCCACGGGTGCGGGAGAACATGACTTTTTCCTCCGCGCTCCGCCGCGGCAGGCACAGCTGCGCCAGTACCACCAGCAGCAGAGTCAATACGGAGTGGGCGAGGAATGCCGCCCGCCAGTCGGCAAAGTGGTCGGCGAGACCGGCCGACAGGAACGGCAGCAAAAAACTGGCGGGAACAAAGGTCGACCACAGCGCCATCGCCATCGTGCGCTGCTTACCGGTGGTGATGCGAATAAGCAGGGTGACGGCGGCGACGGCCGTCAGAACATAGCCCACGCCGGTAATGGCGCGGCAGATGAGCAGTAGCTTAAAGGTTGGCGCGGCAATCACCAGCAGATCGCCAGAGACGATGATTATCGCGCCAATCAGCAGCACCACCCGATCGCCGATGCGGTCGACGGTATATCCGGCCAGCAGCGCGCCGAGGGCAACCATCAACGAAGGGAGTGACATCACCAGTCCCACCTGGCCGTGGCCGGTAATATGAAAATCTCTGGCAATGGCCCCCAGTTCGGTAACCGCTTCACTGACGGTCATCGCCGCCATGACGCCAAGGGCGTAGGTCACCAGAATTCTGAGGTAAGCATTTTGTAAAAATGTAGCCACAATCGTACTCCTGAATGCTGTTAAATTTGCTCGCGGACCGTAGCCGGTACCGGGAGCGATGAGGTACAGCGCGTAACGATGTGCAATATCAGGCGTCGTTCGCCATGGCCAGGAAGCGTTCCAGGTCCGGCGGATCGACCCGCAGCGCGGGCGGCTGCGGCGTCACGCCGACGAAGGGGGTGGCTTCGGTAAACCACTTATTTTGTGCCGGCAGCCCCCACTGATCGGCCCGTTTCGGATCGGCAAGATCCCAACCGACGGCAGGTTCGGGATCGATATGCTGGTAATGGGTGTTGAACAATTCGATGCGATGACCGTCCGGATCGCGGAAATAGATAAACAGCGCGCCGCTGATGCCGTGGCGTCCGGGGCCTCGTTCCAGCTGTGGCGCATAGCCCAGGGCTCCGGCGACATCGCAGGCGCGAATCATGTCGTTAGTATCCGGGATGGTATAGGCGAAGTGGTGCAGACGCGGACCGACGCCGTTTGTAAAAACGATATCGTGAGGATTGCCTTTGCGCTGCATCCACACGCCCCACAGCTGCTCTTCTCCGTCCAGTTCAGACCAGGTGTATTCACTGGTGCGAAATCCCAGCCGCTGATAGAAGTCAAAAGCGGTGCGCACGTTACTGGCCTGCAGCTGGTAATGATCGAGACGCTGAGCGCAGGCGCCGCGATAGCGATGGTACTGTTTAAACATTCTTTCGCGCGGTTCCATGGTCGCGCAGAACTCCAGCGGCACGCCGATGCTGTCGCTGACGTGCAGCGTCAGACCCTGCCAGGGGACCTCCACCAGTTCGGCGTTCGCTCCCTGGGCGGCGAAATAATCCCGTGCCCGTTTGACGTCGTCTTCACTGTGGACCCGCATACCGATGCGTGCGCAGCCAGGCTGTGCGCTTTTACGTAGCACCAGACTGTGGTGACCGCGCTCTTCCAGACCTCGCAGCCAGACGGTGGAGGCATCTTCGTCGCTGACGATCAGGCCCACCAGTTCGCGATAGAAATGTTTGCTTGCCTCGAGGTCCCGTACGTTCAGGACGATATGGCTGGCCCGTGTCACGTTAAAAGGAGGCTGGCCGACTATCTCATTGATTTGTTGCATTGTAGGGTTCTCTCTTTCAGTCATCGCTACAGGTATCGGATACGTGGCGGCTCTGCGGCCGCCTGTTCTGATCATGACAAAGCTCAATTGAGATATATCTTTTATCACGATATATCGTGTTATGAAGTGATAGTAGATGAGCGGAAAAAATTCGCTATGCCGCGATGATGAAAATGTGATCTGTTGCGCGAATGTTAATCATTGTCATTTTCGTGTTAAAAATAACGACAGGCGACGCCGTCTGATAATTTTTTGTTTTATAGGGGATTTTCCTAATCCACCGCCGAAAGGCGCCTCACCATCTATACTCTGGATTCGACATACCAACAGGAGCGATTACATGGCAATCCATAAGAAAGGTCAGGCGCACTGGGAAGGCGATCTCAAAAGCGGTAAGGGGACGGTTTCGACGGAGAGCGGGGCGCTGAGCCAGCAGCCCTACGGTTTCAATACCCGTTTTGAAGGGGTGAAGGGCACCAACCCGGAAGAGCTGATCGGCGCCGCCCACGCCGCCTGCTTTTCCATGGCGCTGTCGCTGATGCTCAGCGAAGAGGGCTACACGGCAACGTCGATTGATACGGTGGCCGTTGTCACCCTGGACAAATCCGGCGGCGGGTTTGCGATCACCAAAGTGGCATTGCAGAGTCAGATTGTGCTTCCGGGCATCGATGTCGATATCTTTGACGGCATCATTCAGAAAGCCAAAGCCGGTTGCCCGGTTTCGCAGGTGTTAAAAGCCGATATTAGCCTCGATTATCAGCTTAATCCTTGATCGTCCGGTGCCCGTTAACGACGGGCACTCCCATCCGCCGTTTATAGCGATAAAGTCACCTCTGGCCCATGAGTCCGGCGCCGAATAATGGTATGTTTTGCTGTCACGGACAGAATCAGGCACAGCAATGACCCGCATACGTGGAATGATAGAAGCTCAGGTACTGGGCTTAACCGGCATGGCGCTGAAAGAGATCGACTTTGAACATCCGAAAGGGGAGCCGGGACTGTTTGGCCCGCAGTCAGCCATCTGGCAGGTGCATGGCGATTTCACCTCGATGCTCTGCGGCGGCGTGAGCGCGCTGCTCTTGCAGATGCTGCATCCGCTGGCACTGGCTGGCGTCTGGGACCACTCCAACTTCCGTGAAGATATCTTTGGCCGCCTGCGGCGCACCAGCCAGTTTATTTCCGCCACCACCTTTGGCACCACCGTCGACGCCGAGCGCCTGATTGCCAAAGTGCAGGGGATTCACTTACGGGTCAGCGGGCAGGATAAGGACGGCACGCCTTATGCGGCCAGCGATCCGGAGCTGCTCACCTGGGTTCACGTGGCCGAATGCAGCAGCTTTATGGCTTCACATCTGCGCTATAAGCGCACGGTAGTGACTCAGGCCCGTCAGGAACAATATTTCCACGAGGCGGGGGAGATCGCCCGTCGTCTGGGGGCGCGGGATATCCCCGTAACCCCGCAGCAGATTGCGGAGTATTTACACGATATGCGCCCGCGTCTGCGCTGCGATGACCGCACGCGGGAGGTGGCGACCGTGCTGCTGACGACCCGTTTACCGGGTCGGTTGAGCCGGCCCGTCGGGCATCTGATGATGCGCGCCGGGATTGATCTGCTGCCGCCCTGGGCGCAAGCGATGCTGTCTCTGTCGCTGAGCCCTCTACAACGGCATACCGCCCGTCTGGCGGTCCACGGCGTGGCGAGAGTGCTGCGCGCTTCGGTGCGCAACGGCGCCTATCATTGCGCGATGCGGCGGATGGCGGCCAATTAACCCACGGCGACGCTGGTCGGAAACCGTCCCGGCCATTATTCAGCGCGAAAATACCCACTCCGCTTATATTTCCAGCCTGTTTATCGACGCCATATCGATTAATTTTTTCTATTTCTTGACATTCCCTCATTATTTATAGGTTATATGCAGCAACGGCGCAGCGTTAAATCCGCCGCGCGTTTTCATTTTCGCAAATAGGGTGGGACTCCATGCAGATTAATGAACCTCAGGCTATAACCTTACCGCTGCCGCGCACGGCGATTTTTATCGTCGCCACGGTTGCGCGCTCGGCGGAAAGTCTCGCGCGGGTTCGCGACTGGTGCGATGATTTTGCCGCCGTGGTACGCTCGGTCGGTACCCGCATGCCCCAGGCCGGGTTGTCCTGCATCTGCGGTTTCGGCGCCGATATCTGGCCTCAGCTGTTTGGTCAGCCGGTGCCGAAGCAGCTGCATCCGTTTCGCAGCGTCGGCAGCGGCGAACGCGTGGCCGTCTCAACGCCGGGCGATCTGCTACTGCACATCCGTTCAGACGATATGGGGCTAAGCTTCGAGCTGGCCGCGCAGCTGATGGAAAAACTGGGCAGCGCGGTGACGGTAGTGGATGAAGTCCACGGCTTTCGCTATTTCGACCGACGCGCGATGATTGGCTTCGTCGACGGCAGCGAGAACCCGCAGGGGCGGGCGGCGGCGGATTTCACCCTCATCGGCGATGAAGATGCCGATTTTTCTGGCGGCAGCTATGTGATTGTTCAGAAGTATTTGCATGATATGGCCGGCTGGAACGCCCTGACCGTCGAGCAGCAGGAGCGCATTATCGGCCGCAAAAAAATGAGCAACATTGAACTGGACGCCGACGTGAAACCCTCCTGTTCGCACAGCTCGTTAACCACGCTTGAGGAGAACGGCGAGGAGGTGAAAATCCTGCGTGACAATATGCCGTTCGGTAAGCCCGGGATGGGGGAGTTTGGTACCTATTTTATCGGCTACGCCCGTTCGCCAGCGCCGATTGAACAGATGCTGGAAAACATGTTTGTCGGCCGCCCGGCTGGCAATTACGACCGTCTGCTCGACTACAGCCGCCCGGTGACCGGTAGCCTGTTCTTTGTACCGTCGGCCACGCTGATGGCGTCGTTATCCTCCCGCAGCGGCAATCAGTCACGGCAGTAACAGAATAACCCTGCTGAAATTCGGGGAAAGCAATTTCCCCGCACTTTATTTCATCTTATTTCATCGCCGCGCCCGGCTGGCATATTGCCTGATAAATAAAAAGGGAACATAATTCCGCGGCCATTATTTCATCGCTAATTAATGGTCAATAGCAACCGCATTGTCGCGCGTATGTCCAATAAAATAATCCACTCGGTTAATAGATATTCTCTATATCCTGAATAGTTCGAGTTGCAGGAAAGCGGCAGGTGAGAGCAGCCCAGGTAAGTGACTGGGATGATCGAATGCAGCCACCGCAGATGCAGTTTGAAATATGACGGGTATATAACCAAAATGGGCGTTCAGGAAGTAATACCATGATCATCCGGCCAGAACAACACTGGTTCCTTCGTCTGTTTGACTGGCACGGCTCCGTGCTGTCAAAAATCATTTTTCGCCTGCTGCTTAACGTCCTGATGTCGATTGTCGCCATCATCAGCTATCAATGGTATGAGCAGCTGGGTATCCATCTCACCGTGGCGCCCTTTAGTTTACTGGGGATAGCCATCGCGATTTTCCTCGGTTTTCGCAACAGCGCCAGCTACAACCGCTTTGTCGAGGCCCGTAATCTCTGGGGGACGGTACTGATTGCCGAGCGCACCTTGATGCGTCAGCTGAAAAATATTCTTCCGACGGAGCACCAAACGCATCAAAAAATCGCCAGCTACCTGATTGCTTTTAGCTGGAGTCTGAAACATCAGTTACGTAAAACCCATCCCGGGGATGACCTTAACCGGCTGCTGCCCCCCGATACCGTCGCGGAGATCCTCGGCAGCTCGATGCCGACCAACCGTATCCTGCTGTTGGTCGGCCATGAACTGGGCCAGCTGCGCGAAGCGGGGAAGGTGAGCGATATTACCTATGGGCTGATGGACAATAAGCTCGACGAGCTGGCCCACGTGTTGGGCGGATGTGAACGCCTGGCCAGCACGCCGGTACCGTTTGCATACACCTTGATTCTGCAGCGCACGGTCTATCTGTTCTGCACCTTGCTGCCTTTTGCGCTGGTCGGCGATCTGCACTACATGACGCCGTTTGTGTCGGTCTTTATCTCGTACACCTTTCTCTCGTGGGATTCTTTGGCGGAAGAGCTGGAAGATCCGTTTGGTACCGCGGCGAATGATTTGCCCCTCAACGCCATGTGCAACACCATCGAACGCAACCTGCTGGATATGACCGGACAGCACCCGCTGCCGGAAACGCTGCAGCCTGACCGCTACTACAATCTGACCTGATGATTCTCTCTGCGTAACTGTTAAATAAGTTAAATCTAACGCGTGATAGATAACATTGATTATACAGTTCCGATCCTGATTGTTATGCTTTCGTTAACAAAAAACGTCCGCCGCGGCTTTCTCCGGCGGACGAACTTTTTCACGTTGCGGATCGCCCGGATAAGGTGATTTGGCATGTCGTTCTCGCTTATCGACGGCGCATTCTGGAGTAGATATGAATATGAAAAGACGCTCAGTACCTGGCGTGCATCCTTATGATGGCCCTGCCGGCGGCTGGGGCGCATTGAAAGCAACGGCCATCGCCGTGCGGACACAAATGGATGCCCTGGAAGCGCCCGTCACTCTGCTGCGCACCAATCAGCCTGACGGCTTTGATTGCCCCGGCTGCGCCTGGCCGGATAAAGAGCACAAATCCACTTTCCAGTTTTGCGAAAATGGCGCCAAAGCGGTGACCTGGGAAGCAACCAGCAAACGCGTTACGCCGAAATTTCTGGCGGCGAACACGGTCACCTCGCTGCTGGCCAAAAGCGACTTTGAGCTCGAAGGCTACGGTCGGTTAACCCATCCGCTGGTCTACGATCGCGCCAGCGACACGCTGCGCCCGACCAGTTGGGAAAGCGCTTTTGCGCGTATCGGCGAAGTGGTCAGCGGCATGCAGCCGGACGAGGTCGAGTTCTATACTTCCGGGCGCGCCTCCAACGAAGCGGCGTGGCTGTTCCAGCTGTTTGCCCGTGAACTGGGCACCAACAATTTCCCGGACTGTTCCAATATGTGCCATGAATCGACCAGCGTCGGGCTGCCGCAGTCGATCGGCATCGGGAAGGGAACGGTGTCGCTGGATGATTTTGACAAAACCGAGCTGGTGATTTCCATCGGCCATAATCCGGGAACCAACCACCCGCGTATGATGGGGACGCTGCACGAACTGGCTCGTCGTGGCGTACCGATTATCGTGTTTAACCCTTTGAAAGAGCGGGCGCTGGAGCGTTTTGCCGACCCGCAGAATGTTATCGAGATGGCGACCTTGCGCTCGACGAATATCGCCTCCACCTATTTTCAGGTGAAGGCCGGCGGCGATGCGGCGGCGCTGAAAGGCATTGCCAAAGCGCTGCTTCAGATGGAAGAAGAGCAGGGTGACGTTCTCGATCGCCCATTTATTACCGAGCATACGCAGAACTTCCCGGCGTTTGCCGACGATTTGCAGAAGACCTCCTGGCAAGATATCGAACGCGAATCCGGTCTTACCCGCGCTGACCTGCAGCGAGTTGCCGAGGCTTACGCCAAATCGAATGCCACGATCGTGACCTATGGTATGGGGATCACCCAGCATAATAAGGGGACGTCAAATGTGCGGCTGATCGCCGACCTGCTGCTGATGCGCGGGAATATCGGCAAACCCGGCGCCGGGATCTGTCCGCTGCGCGGTCACTCCAACGTCCAGGGCAACCGCACCGTCGGGATTACCGAGAAGCCGGGCGCTGCCTTCCTGGCGAAGCTGCAGGAGGTGTTTGGTTTCGCGCCGCCGCAGAAACATGGCCATGATGCGGTAAAAGCGCTGCAGGCGATGATCGAGGGCAAATCGAAGGCTCTGCTGTGTCTTGGTGGTAACTTTGCGGTCGCGATGCCCGACCCTGAGCGCGCGTTCCCGGCGATGCGCGGGCTGGATCTCAGCGTGCACGTCGGGACGAAACTCAACCGCTCGCATCTGCTGGTGGCGAAAGAGACGTTTATTCTGCCGTGTCTGGGCCGCACCGAACTGGATCTGCAGGAGAGCGGGCGGCAGTCGATCACCGTGGAAGATTCCATGTCGATGGTGCACGCCTCGTCAGGGAAACTGAAGCCGGCCTCGCCGCTGCTGCGTTCAGAACCGGCGATTGTCGCCGGAATGGCGATGGCGACCCTGGCCAACACTAAAGTCGACTGGCTCTCACTGGTGGCGGATTACGACCGTATCCGCGATCTGATCGAACGCACCGTTCCCGGTTTTGATAACTACAACGCGCGTATTCGTCACCCGGGCGGTTTTCGCATGCCGTTGCCGCCGACGGAGCGCATCTGGCCAACGCCAACCGGTAAAGCCATGTTCTCGGTGTTCCACGGCGTACATGAGAACGTTCATGTTGCGGGCGAGGAGGTGCTGCGGCTGGTCACCCTGCGCAGTCACGATCAATACAACACCACCATCTATGCCATGGATGACCGCTACCGCGGTATTTTTGGCCGTCGCGACGTGCTGTTTATGAACGAGCAGGATATGGCCAGTCAGGGATTCGAGCACGGTGATCGGGTGGATATCACCACCGCGCTGCCGGACAGCAACCTGCGTCTGCAGGATATTACGCTGGTGGCCTACAACATCGCGCCAGGCACCGTTGGCGCCTATTATCCGGAAGCCAATGTCCTGGTTCCGCTGGACTATATTGACGAAGAGAGCGGCACGCCTTCTTATAAATCCGTGCCGATTCGCCTGACCCTGCGCTCGAAAGAGATTCTGCCGGTCTCCGGCCTGCGCTAATCTGCCCGCGCCCGCTGCCGGCCTCAGCGCCGGCAGCGAACTTTCGCTATTCTGGCGTCAGTACCAGCTTGATGCCAAGGCCGACGAAACCGGCGGCAAAAGCGATCCGCAGCCCCTGCAACACCCTGGGACGGGTCAGCACATAGCCGCGCATCGCGGCCGCGCAGGCGCCGTACAACATAAAGACCAGAAGCGTCATCAGCATAAAAATCCCGCTCAGCGTCAGCATCGCTTGCGCCGGGGAGGCGACATCGCTGCGGATAAACTGCGGCAGAAAGGCGAAAAAAAAGAGCGGCAGTTTCGGGTTGAGAAGGTTAATCAGCACGGCATGGGTGATGATTTTCAGCGGTGAACCGGCCTCATCGCGGCGCTCTGGCGTTAGCGCGCCCCGTTGAGCGAACGTGGTCCATGCCATGTACAGCAGCCAGGCCACACCGAGATATTTGATCGCGCCGAAGAGTTCCGGGGTGCGGTGGAGCAGCGCCGCCAGGCCGGTGACGGCAGCAAGCAGATGCGGAATGATACCAAGGGTACAACCGAAAGCGGCCGCGAAGCTCCTGCTTCTTCCGGCACTAAGGCCGGTGGCGATGGTGTAGAGCGTCCCGGTGCCGGGGGCGAGCACAACCAGCAAAGAGGTCAGTAGAAATTCAGGGCTGATGAACGACATGGCGGTGTTCCTGTGAGAGAAATCGGTCGCACTGAGTATTTCGCCACACCGCGGGCGCGTCTTGAATAAAATTGCAGGGGAGGTTAGCGGACGGAGTGATAGCTGCCCGGGGTGGTGCCGAACTGTTTTTGAAAGGCGCGCGTCAGATGGCTTTGATCGGCGAAGCCAGCCATCTGCGCGGCGTCAGCGGGGGAATGCCCGGCGCTTAACAGCCGACGCGCCAGCCGTACCCGGGACTGCACCAGATAGGCATGCGGAGTAATGCCGGTTTCGCGGGCAAAGCCGCGGATCAGCTGAAAACGACTCATGCCGCACAGCACCGCGAGCATGTCGAGGGAGGTTTTTTCCTCCGGCGCATCGTCAAGATACTCTTTGGCCAGCGCGATGGTTGGGGAATAACGTACTGGCGCCGTCCGCACGAGACGATGGCAGCCGGTTGCCCGCAGCAGACAGAGCAGCAGCACCTCTTCAAGCGCCGTCTCATCGCTCGTGCGGGCGGTGATTTCAGCGAACAGTCGCTGCATAAGCAGGCGCAGCGGCGGGTCATCGACCACCGGGCGCAGCAGAATATCCTCACTTTTGACCTCGCCCTGAAATTCATCGGCGACGAGCTGCGGATCGAGGTAGAGCATCTGCCAGCTGCGGGGACCGTTCAGCGGTACGCCATCGTGCATTTCTCCCGGGTTGACCATAATGATCTGCCCGGCCGAGGCGTCAACCTGGCCAAGATGGCTCCACGAGCGCTGGGCGCCGCGCGTAAAAATACCGAGGCCAAACTGCTCGTGGGCATGGCGTGAGAAGTGCTGTTCGGTCAGCAACGACATGGCCTCGAGGCCGGGAAGAGGCAAGTGATGCTGCTGGACGTGATGGATGCGGGGCGCCATGTGCTCCTCCCGAAGGGGTTCTGTGCGAGTGTAGTCCGGCGATCGTCATTTCCGCAAGCGCCGCACCGGCTTGTATTTGTCCGATGCTGAACGTAACATTTAACTAACATATTTTTTGACCGGGCGAGGGGTGTCTGCATCGCGCCGGCGTTCGCCTATAGCGAATGGCAACACACTGGATTAACCATGGATATTAAACAGCTCAAATACCTGATCGCACTCGATCAAACGCGTCATTTTGGCCAGGCCGCGGCGCTGTGCCATATCACTCAGCCGACGCTTTCGATGCGCATCCGCAATCTGGAAGAGGAGCTCAATCTTGTTCTGATTCAGCGCGGGCAGCGGTTTGAGGGGTTTACCGCCGAAGGCGAACGCATTCTGGCCTGGGCTCGGGCGCTGCTGGCGGCTCATGACGGGCTGGAGGCGGAAGCGGCGATTTGTCGCGGCCAGATGGTGGGGCAACTGCGGGTAGGGATGGTGCCGCTGGCAAGCCTTAACCCGATGCAGCTGATTAAACCGCTGGCCGGGAAGTACCCGGAGCTGCAGTTTAGCCTGCTTTCTCTCACCTCGGAGCAGATTATCGATGGCGTCAGCCGTAATCAGCTCGATCTGGGCATCTGCTACCTTCACCACGTCGATAGCCAGCTTTTCAACGTTAAGCGGCTGCCGGCAACGCGAATGGGGTTGCTGCATGATAAACGCCATTTTCAGTTTGCCGAAGGTACGCCGGACTGGGAAACGCTGGCCGCATTACCGCTTGGTTTTCTCACCAAAGGAATGCATTACCGTGAATCCATTGAGATGAGTTTTAAGAGCAAAGGGTTAACGCCGAAATATGTTTTTGAGAGCGATTCGACCTTCCAGATTATCCAGGCGGTGCAGGCAGGAATTTGCTGCGCCATTATGCCGCTTAACAATGGTCTGGAGGCGTTAAGCGACAATCTGGAGATTATTCCCATCGCCGAAACCGAAGTGGAGTCAATGCTGGCGCTGATCATGCGCAACCAGCAGCCGGTCTCGTCGCTGGCGGAAAAATGTTTTGCCGATGCGCAGGTGATTTTTAATTAACCGGGTCGGGGGATGGGAAGGCGTTACTGGGTCTCAATAGCGTATTCTTTTTGCAGAAAACGCCTTACTGCGCTGAGCGATGACGATTGACCGCCATGTCGGACGGCGCCGCCGAAAATAACCCGGCGGCGCAGAGGACAGTCAGATATTTTCCAGCTCGATACCGCGGGTTTTCGGGCCGTAAATACCCACCGAGAGCATCACCATCAGCATGCTGGCCACGATAAAGCTAATTACCCCCGGGGTGCCGGCGTATTGTAAAATCAGACCGATCAGAATGCTGGTGAGCGCCGTTGACAGGCGGCTGAAGGAGTAGCAAAAGCCCACGGCTCTGGCGCGAATCCGGGTCGGGAAGATTTCCGCCTGGTAGGCATGATAGCTGATGGTCAACCAGGCGTTGGACCAGGTAATCATAAACCCGCAGACAACCAGCATCACCGGGTTATTCTGCAGCGCAAACAGGGTGCCGAACACCACCGTCATCAGCGCGGAGAGCACGATCTGCCACTTATTCTCAAACCGGTGGACAAAGCGGGTGCAGAACAAGCAGCCCAGCGGGTAGGCGAGAGTGATAAAAAAGGCGTACAGCAGACTGTGGGTAATGCTTGCGCCCTGGCCGGAGAGCAGCGCCGGCAGCCAGTTGCCGAAGCCGAAAAAACCGATCGCCTGGAAGAAGTTCATCACCATCAGCATGATGGTCCGTCTGCGGTATTCCGGCGCCCAGATCTCTTTAAAGCTGCCGCTTTTACGCTGCGCTTCCCGGGTGTCCGGGACATGCTGCGGCGAAGGCGTGACGCCACAGCGCCGCTCCATCTCGCACATCACCGCGTGCGCATCCGCATGGCGACCTTTCACCTCCAGCCAGCGGGCCGATTCCGGCAGTTTTTTGCGGATCACCCAAATGATCAGCGAACAGAGCGCGCCAAAGATAATCACCCAGCGCCAGCCGGTCAGGCCGAACAGCGTCGTCGGGACCAGCATCCATGACATCAGCGCCACGGCGGGAACCGAGAGAAACTGGATAAAAAAGGCAAAGGCGAACGCTTTGTTGCGCAGATGGGTCGGGACCCATTCGCTCAGATAGGTGTCGATGGTCACCAGTTCAATTCCCAGCCCAATACCGACCAGAAAGCGGCACAAGATGACCCCTTCGGCGCTGTTCTGGAAAGCCATCAGCAGTGAAAATGCGCCATACCAGGCCAGCGCAAACATAAAGGTCAATCGGCGGCCCAGCTTGTCCGCCAGCGGCGCCAGCAGACTGGCGCCGATAAACAATCCGAAGAAGGTGGCCGAGGCAAATGAGGCCTGATCGGAGATGCCAAAAATGCCTTGTTGGTCGGTATGGAAAATATGTTCTGCCAGCAGTCCGGTACTGATATAACCGGTTTGAAAAAGATCGTAGAGCTCAAAGAAGCCGCCCAGCGCCAGCAAAGTAATAAACGACCACAGGCCGACAGAGGCAGGCAGGGCATCGATGCGGCGGGTTAAGCTGGCGTGGGGTTGTTCTGCGGGGGCAAAGGGCGCATCCCTCAGAACCTGGGTGGTAGACATATTATTATTTTCCTCAGATGAAATGTTTGCCTGCTAATGTTATTGGATTGTTAATGGTTTTAAATTTTTAATTCCTCTTCCTGTCGGGGTTCTACAGGTAAAAATATCGTGCTTAAGTCATAGACATGAGGAACTCACTGCTTTCTGCGCCAGGCCGCCGACGGATTTGAAGTAAACAACCAGGCACGCTCTTCATGAGTGGGTGAAAGGAGGGGCTGGCGAAGCTGCTAAGGGGGACACTTAGCGTGGCGCTGGGGACGGCAATCATGAAGTAAGAACGTATAAAATGGCCCCGGCGTATAGCGGGGCCATTGTGACTGGCTCCGGTCGCTATTTTTCCTGCGGGGGGAGCGCCTGCAAAATCCGCCTGGCCTCCGGTTCACTCAGCGAATAAGCAAAAAAGCGCTGATAAAAGTCGCGGGTGACGGCGATCATATCGACATCGGCAAAGCGCTGCGGCTGAAGCTGTTTTGCCGCCCATTGAATCTGCAGCGCGCTTTCGCTGCCGTAGCGATCCCACGGAAAAACGCCCGCCGGGTTTTGTAGCACCCGGCCTTGTTTAACCGCCCGCAGCGCTGAGAACAGTTCACCATAAGCCGAGTGCTGCAGGTCACCGCACCCCGCACCGAGGATAATGACGTCCGGCTGCCAGGCCAGCACTTTCTCCACAGAGATCTCCTGCATATTGCCGCTGATGCCCTGCGCCGCGTTACGTCCTCCCGCCAGCTGGATCCAGGTATCGATCAGCGTATGGCTGCCGTCAACCTTCAGCGGCTTCAGCGATTGGATATGCAGCACCCGCGGGCGTTCCGCGTCGGTGAGCGCGGCGTTTCGCTGGCCGGCGCGCGCAATGACCTGTTGCAGGTACTGGTTATACGCCTGGGCGCGGGCCCGCGCCTGCGGCGTAGCGATAACCTCTGCGGTGGTTTCCACCGCGCGGGCCAGCGACGGATAGTCGCTAAAACGCATCTCCATCACCGGCAGACCGGCCTGGCGATAGGCATCGGCATCGCCGTCTCCCTGAGCGACAAAGACCACCTGAGCGCCGCGCGCCAGCAGCGCTTCGCTGGTAAAGTGCGGGCCGCGGCCGATCAGCGCGTGATTCAGCCGCGGATCGAGGCGGAACATCCACGGGCGGCTGTCCGGGCGGTTGACCGTCGCCACGATATCGCCGCCGGCCCCGAGGGTCATCAGCAGCGAGTGGTGGGCGAACCATCCTTCAGCCACCCGCGTCACCGTGTCCGGTAGGGTGACGCGATGTCCGGCGTCATCGGTGACCTGGCGGTCGGCCAGCGCCGGAATGGCGAGGCAAAGCGTAAGTAAGCCAGCGGCAATCTTGTTCATCATCGTCCTCAGAAATCAAACTGCACCGAGGCAGTCGCTTCGCGCGGTGCCCCCAGCTGCGCACTGGCGTACCCGGCGCCGGTGTAACCGGTCAGCGCGCCAGGAACGACGTTGCTCCAGTAGCGGCGGTTAGTGACGTTAGTCACTGCTAACCTAAATGTGGTATCGGTACCAAACAGCCGGGTGCGGTAGTTGCTGCCGATATCCACCGTGGTATAGCTGCCCACCCAGCTATCGTTGGCGTTATCGGTCGGGCGACGACCGACGTAGCGAAGCGTGCCGTTAACATCAAGCCCAGGGAGCGGATCGATGCTGTAAATCGCCAGCATACTGGCGGTGAAGCGCGGCAGACCGACTACCTGCTTATCATCAGCATCGGCGCTCGAAGTGTTGTGCAAACGCGGGTCGAGCCAGCTGCCGCCGCCGAACAGGCGCAGGTTCGGGGTGACGTGACCATCGGCCATCAGCTCCAGCCCGCGGTTTTTCTGCGTTCCGTCCTGGGCAAAATCACCGCTGGCATTGGTATAGGCGAACGGGCGTTCAGCCTGGAACAACGCCGCGGTAAGCAGCAGATCCTTATGCGGGGCGTATTTCGCGCCGACCTCCACCTGATGGCTGCGGTAGGGGTCAAGGACCTCGCCGGCGTTATTGGCTCCGGCAGGCGCGGTATCTCCCTGCTGCATACTATTGGCCCAGGTCGTATAGAGCGTCACATTCTCCACCGGCTTGTACATCAGGCTGGCGGAACCGCTGGCCCCCCGATCGTCATGATTGCTGCTACGACTGCCGGTTTTGCTGTAGTTGTCTACGGTAAACAGATTTTCGCTACCGGAGAGCAGCAGGCTCCACCGGGGATTAAAGGTCAGCGTATCGCTCAGCAGAAAGACGTGCTGCGTGGTGGTGGCGGAATGGTAACGGTCGGTAAAATCCGGATAGGCGGGGCGGGCGTAATCCGGGCTCTCCTCCAGCGAAGAACTGCCCAGCGTTTGCGTACCGCCATCGCGTGGGTTGTTGTTTTTCCACACGAAACCGCGCATGCCAACCGCCAGGTCATGCTGTAACCAGCCGCTATCAACGCTGCCGGTGAGGTTAACCAGGTAGCTGTTGATGGTAAATCGGCTGGCGGCGGAGTTGGCGGTCGTGGTGGCGTAATGACCTTGATTATCGGTCAGCGTATTGGTGACGGTGGTCGATTCACGGTCGGCTATCTGGCGCAGCACGCCGACGTCCAGCAGCCAGTTACCGTCAAAATCATGCTTAATATGCAGGCTGCCGGTGGTGGTGGTGTCGTCGTTGCCGGCGTAGTACTGACCATATTGGCTTTTAGTGGGATCCAGCGGCGACGGGAAATGGGTCCCTTTTGCCAGAGCGAACGAGCCGGGCAGCCCTTTTTGATAGAAGTGGTAGTAGCTGAAGTTGCTCTCCAGCACCGTCTGGTCGGTCAACTGGAAGTCGAGCGCCAGACCGGCATACTGGTTGCGCTGACGGCTACCGTGGGTATAGCTGCTGCCGTCCTGATCCAACAGATTGAGGCGATATTTTACTCTGTCGGCCGCGTCAAGCGGGCCGCTGAGGTCCAGTGCGGCATTCGCGCCTGACGCCGTCCCGCCGCCAACGGTCACCCTGCGTAGCGGCACATCGGTAGGCCGTTTCGAGACCAGGTTAAACATGCCCGCCGGGTTTGCCGGGCCATATAGCGCGCCGGCCATACCGTTCAGTACCTCAATACGTTGAAACTGTTCAGCGGGATACTCGGTGGTCGACACCACGTTCAGGCCATCAATCATGCTGTTCTGCACCACGCTGCCCTGCATACCGCGGGTTTGCGGACGAACGCCGTCGCCCTGGACGGAGGGCAGATAGCGGTAGACATCTTTGACGCTGCTGGCCTGTACCTGGCGGGTCAGAGAGTCGGAGAGCGTCTGCACGGACCACGGAACGTTAATCAACTTCTGCTTGCCGAGGTTGCCTGCCGTAGCCTGCTGTTCCGCAGCAGGCGTGACATCATCAAGGGATTGGGTATGCGGTTCTGCGGTGACAACCATGGTTTCTGCTGCATATACAGGCATCGCCGGCAGAATGGGAGAACAGGGAATCATCCCGGTTAATAAAACGAGTTTATATGAGCGCATTAATTTTTAGTTCAGACGGATGAAAGTGGAATGAGGCGGGGAAAATCTCGTCTCTGTCTGAAGGGTACGGTTTTTATTTGTATGACAAAAAGATAAAAAACATCGCTGTATATGTCAATATATAACGATGTTTTTTGTACGTCGGCACCGTCAACCTGGTACGGAATCAACCACACTATCCATCTGTTTTTGCTGGTTATAATGTGTTGGTATACCCCGGAAGAGAACAATGGTTTTTTTTCAGGTCCGGGGGAGGAATACAGCCTTTGTGCTGCAGATAAGCTTGTTATTGTCGTTCAGTGAAGGTGTAATTGGTGAGAATTCCTCATCTTTTTTCCGGGGCAGCTGCGCCGGTGACACCACGAAGAGCGAAAATGACGCAAGGAATGACCGAATTTAGTTTTGCCTCGTTTATGGCACAGCGGGCCGAGGCGCTGGCGTTGACCCTCGATGCGGACCAGCAGACGCTGATTACTCAACTGGACGCGCTGGGGCACGGGCTGGCCGCAGGCAAGGCCACGCGTGGTAAAGGGCTGTACGTCTGGGGGCGTACCGGGCGCGGCAAAAGTTTTATTATCGATCATTTCTTTGCCAGCCTGCCGCTGGCGGAAAAGCGCCGGGTGCATTTCCACTATTTCTTTCGCGAACTGCATCAGCGGCTGAACGCGCAGCCAACGCCAACCCTGCCCGAGGTGCTGGTACAGATGACCGACGGCTGCCGGCTATTGTGTTTTGATGAGTTTCATCTCCACGATCCGGGCGACGCCATGTTGGTGAAAGCGCTGCTTACGCTGCTGTTTCAACGCGGTATCATTCTGTTGGCTACCTCCAACTACCCCCCGGATCAATTACTGGCTAACCCGCTGTATCACGACCGTTTTGTGCCGTCGATTGCGCTGATAAAACAGCACATGACGGTAGCGGCGCTCAATGGTGAAGAGGATTACCGGGCGCGCCATGCGCCGGCGGAAAATCCATTCTGCCGCGGGAGGTTTCTGGTGCAACCCTCTGCCCAAACCCGTCAGCGACTTGAACTGCCGGATCCCTGCGCCACTGCGCAGCCGCTGCAGGTGGGCTATCGTACGCTACACGCCGCCTCCGCGCCGACGCATTTGTTGCATTTCACCTTTAGCCAGCTGTGCATGGCGGCAACGTCGGTAATGGATTATCTGGCGCTCTGTGAACAGCATGAGCGCTGGCTGCTGGATGCGGTTCCGCCTTTGCGTCAGGCAGGCCCGGCGGCCCAGCAGCGCTTTATTAATCTGGTGGATGTGCTGTATGAAAAGCAGTGTCAGCTGATCGTAGTGGCCGCCTGCGGACTGGGCGAACTGGTGGCGGATGTCGAACAGGAAGATATTCAGCGTACCTACAGCCGGTTATTACAGCTGCGACAAACATGAGAGGGGAAGGGGAAAAGCCCCGGCGGACATAGCGCCCGCCGGGGAGGGAGATTACAGATCGTAACGGTCGAGGTTCATCACCTTGGTCCAGGCCGCGACAAAGTCTTTAACCAGTTTCTCCTGAGCATCCTGGCAGGCGTACACTTCCGCCAGCGCCCGCAGTACTGAGTTCGAACCGAAGACCAGGTCGGCGCGGGTGGCGGTGTACTTGCTCTCACCGCTCTGACGATCGCGGCCTTCGAACAGTTCGCCCTGCTCGTCGGTGGCGTTCCAGACGGTGGCCATGCTGAGTAAGTTGACGAAGAAGTCATTGCTCAGGACGCCGACGTGGTCGGTGAAGACCCCGTGCTGGCTGCCATCATAGTTGGCGCCCAGCACCCGCAGGCCGCCCACCAGCACGGTCATTTCCGGCGCGGTCAGCGTCAGCTGCTGAGCTTTATCCAGCAGCAGCGTTTCTGTCGAGACGCCACCTTCGATCCGGCGATAGTTACGGAAACCATCCGCCAGCGGTTCCAGCAGATCGAAAGACTCAATATCCGTCTGATCCTGACGGGCATCCACCCGGCCCGGCGCGAACGGTACGCTGACCTGCACACCGGCAGCCGCAGCGGCCTGTTCGACACCCACGACGCCCGCCAGCACGATGATATCGGCCAGCGATGCTTTACCCGAGGCTTTCTGAATGGCCTGCAGCGTCGGCAGCACTTTTGCAGCCACGGCGTTCACCGGCCACGATTTCTGCGGCTCCAGCGCCAGACGCGCGCCGTTAGCTCCACCGCGTTTGTCTCCGCCGCGGAAGGTGGAGGCAGAAGCCCAGGCCACCGACACCAGTTCGCTGACCGACAGCCCGGCATCGGCGATAGCGGTCTTCAGGGTCGCAATATCCGCCGGCGTTGGGTTGTGGATGGCGGCCGGTAACGGATCTTGCCAGATCAGGTCTTCTTTCGGCACTTCCGGCCCGAGGTAGCGTGATTTTGGCCCCATATCGCGGTGGATCAGTTTGAACCAGGCGCGGGCAAAGGCTTCATTAAAGGCCTGCGGATCGTTGAGGAAGCGACGGGAAATCTTGCCGAATTCCGGGTCGAAGCGCAGCGTCAGGTCGGTTACCAGCATGGTCGGCTTGCGTTTTTTCTCCGGATCGAACGGATCGGGGATCAGGTCCGGGGCGTCTTTGGCTTCAAACTGAATGGCGCCAGCCGGGCTGCGGGTCTGGACCCATTCGTATTTGAACAGGTTCTCGAAGAAGTAGTTGCTCCACTGGGTCGGGGTCTGTGTCCAGACCACTTCCAGACCTGAGGTGATCGCATCGGGACCGGCTCCGCTGCCGTAGCTGTTCGCCCAGCCGAGGCCCTGCGCTTCAATCGGTGCGGCTTCAGGTTCTGCGCCGACGTGAGTGGTTACCGCTGCGCCGTGCGTTTTACCGAGGGTATGGCCGCCGGCGATCAGCGCGACGATCTCTTCATCGTTCATGGCCATGTTGCCGAAGGTTGCACGAATGGCAGCGGCAGCGGAGAGCGGGTCGCCGCTGGCGTTCGGGCCTTCCGGGTTAACGTAGATCAGACCCATTTCGGTGGCACCCAGCGGCTGTTGCGCCAGGCTTTCCGGGTGACGATGTTCGAGCCAGGCTTTTTCATGGCCCCAGTCAACGTCCAGATCCGGTTCCCAGACATCTTCACGACCGGCGCCGAAGCCGAAGGTGCGGAAGCCGGCGTTTTCCAGCGCGACGTTACCGGCCAGCATATAGAGGTCAGCCCAGGAGATTTTCTGGCCGTATTTTTGTTTTATCGGCCACAGCAGGCGACGGGCTTTATCGAGGCTGACGTTATCCGGCCAGGAGTTCAGCGGCGCAAAGCGCTGCTGTCCACGGCCTGCGCCACCGCGACCGTCAACGGTACGATAGGTGCCTGCACCGTGCCAGGCCATACGAATAAACAGCCCGATGTAGCTGCCCCAGTCTGCCGGCCACCACTCTTGTGAATCGGTCAGCAGCGCTCTCAGGTCTGCCTTCAGCGCGGCATAGTCGAGTTTTTTGAACTCTTCGCGGTAGTTAAAGTCTTCGCCGAGGGGATTTGAGCGGTTGGAATGCTGGTTCAGCAGATCCACGCGAAGTTGATTAGGCCACCAGTCGCGGTTGGCGGTGCCGCCACCGGCACTTTGGACGGGCTTCCCTGCGTGAAAAGGGCACTTCCCGGCGGATGCGTTGTTAGATGAATCGTTAGACGTGCTCATATCAGGCTCCGTTTGCTTTTGTGAATGCCATTACGATATACACTGCAACCAATAAGTGATACTTGAAAGAATCTACGGAATTAATAGTTATATCCTTTTAACAACAAGCGATAAAGAAATCCATGAAATAAATGTGGATTAAAGCCAAAATACGTAAAGCCGCTTACGTACGTTGCCGTTTGCTAATCAGTATAGGACACTGTAGCGAGGCCTCTGGCGATAAAATAAGCGGTTGCAAAAAAAGCTAAGCAGGTGAATTCTGGTCATTTACTGGCTATCGTCGCGACGACGATAAATAAGATTATCGCGGTTAAGATCCTCCGTTTATATAACCCGGCGGTGCTCGCAGAATGTGCCCGGCGTCTGTTTTCGCGCCGAGTGCGCTTTATTACGTGCGGGCAGGTTGTCTGCACCAAATTTATGCATTGCCCCAAAACCACTCCCCATTGTGGTGTGACGCCCCGTGACCACCATCTATCTTACTGAATTAAAAAGAACAATTTTCTGGCATGCCCTTTGCAAACAATAAACCAGAAGGCAGCGCAACAGACAATCAAGATGATCCAATAGCTGGCTAGGGTTCCGGTTCACGCAGGTGAATGTCTGGTCCGAGAGCTGGCGACCTCTGCGAGGTTACACGGCGGGACAAAAGCCCGGGAGACAGCAGCACCGTCAGGTGTCGCGCTGCTCCTGTTTTTGTGCCAACCAGAGGTTCATAATGAAGATATCCCGTGTCATCCGCTCACTCATGCTGTCGCTGGCGCTACTGGCCAGTTTCCCTTCCTTTGCCGCCGTAAAAAAAGAGTTCAACGTCTGCTGGACGATCTATGCCGGCTGGATGCCCTGGGGCGCCATCAGCAACGAAAAAATCATTGATAAATGGGCCGCGAAATACGGCATCAAAATCAATATCGTCCAGCTCAACGACTATATCGAGTCGATTAATCAGTACACCGCGGGTCAGTTTGATGGCTGCACCATGACCAACATGGACGCGCTGACGATCCCCGCCGCGGGCGGGGTCGATACCACTGCGCTGATTACCGGCAGCTATTCCGACGGCAACGACGGCGTGGTGCTCAAAGGCAGCGCTAAAACGTTGGCCGATCTGAAAGGCATGTCGGTCTATCTCCCTGAGCTGTCGGTTTCGCACTATCTGCTGGTCCGTGGCCTGGAGAAGGCCGGTCTGCAGGAGAAAGATGTCAAAGTGGTGAATACCTCCGATGCCGATATCGTTTCCGCTTTTGGCACCAGCAGCGTCCGCGCCGCCGTAGCATGGAACCCGCAGCTGTCGGCGATTAAAAAGACCCCGCAGACCAGCGAAGTCTTTAGCTCAGCGCAGGTTCCCGGCGAGCTTATCGACATGATGGTGGTCAACACGCAAACCCTGAAAGATAACCCCGCGCTGGGGAAAGCCCTGACCGGCGCATGGTTTGAAATGATGGCCAAAATGCAGGCCGGAGACGCCCAGGCGCTGAGCGCCATGGCGGCAGATTCCGGCACCGACCTTGCGGGCTACCAGGCGCAGCTGAAAACGACCCACCTGTTCTGGACCGCCGCCGAGACGCTGACGTTCATCTCCAGCCCGGAGCTGGCAAAAACCATGCAGCGCGTGGCGCAGTTTTCGTTTGATAAAGGGCTGTTAGGTGAAGGCGCGCAAAGCGCCGACTTCATTGGCATGCGCTTCCCCGGCAACGTCACAGTGGGTGATAACGCAAATACCCGACTGCGCTTTGACGATAGCTTCCTGAAAATGGCCGCCGCCGGCCAGCTGTAATCATTGATGACGGGAGTGAACGCCATGCGCCAAATTAACCGCCATCCCCAGCAGGGCATGCGGCTGATGCTATTACTGCTGCCCTTTGTGTTGCTGATCGCCGCCTGGTTTATCGGCTCCGCTATTCGCCTTGAAGCGAATCCCCAGGACAAGCTGTTGCCCGGCCTGTCGCAGATGGCGGCGGCCATCGAACGGATGGCGTTTACGCCGGACAAACGCAGCGGCGAATACCTGCTGTGGGGCGATACGCTGATCAGCCTGACGCGCCTGCTCATCGGGCTGGCGGTGTCCGCGCTGATTGGCCTGAGCATCGGGATCGTGGCCGGCGTATTTCCGGTTTATCGCGCGGCGCTGTCGCCGTTGATGACCGTGGTCTCGATGGTGCCGCCGCTGGCGATCCTGCCGGTGCTGTTTATCGTCTTCGGTCTCGATGAACTCTCTAAGGTGATGCTGATCGTGATTGGCATCACGCCGATGCTGGCGCGCGACCTTGAACAGCGGGCGCGGGAAATCCCGGCGGAACTGTTTATCAAAGCGCAAACCCTCGGCGCCAACAGCTGGACGGTGGTCCTGCGGGTGGTCCTGCCTCAGCTGCTGTCCCGCCTGCTTACCTCGCTGCGTTTGCTGCTGGGATCGGCGTGGCTGTTTCTGATTTCGGCGGAGGCTATTTCCGCCACCGCCGGGCTGGGCTACCGCATTTTCCTCGTCCGGCGCTACATGGCGATGGATGTGATAATCCCCTATGTCATCTGGATAACCCTGCTGGCCTGGCTGATGGATCTGGGGCTGCGTCAGCTGCATAAAGTCTGCTTCCCGTGGGCCGAAGGAGGCCGGACATGAGTTTTATCCGCATCAACAATATCTGGCAGGAGTACGGCGACCATGTGGTGCTGGAGCGCATTAACTTAGCGGTCAAAGAAGGGGAGTTTTGTTCCATGGTCGGGGCCTCCGGCTGCGGGAAATCCACCTTCTTGCGCCTGCTGCTGGGGCAGGAGAAACCGACCCGGGGCACGATTACGCTCGACGGTCAGCCGCTGGCTCCCGAGCCGGACCGCAGCCGCGGCGTGGTATTCCAACGTTATTCGGTCTTCCCGCACCTGAGCGTGCTGGATAACGTGACCGTCGGTCTGGAGCTGCCGTCTTCGCCGTGCTTTGGCCGTCTGTTCGGTGCCCGCAAGCGCGCTGCCCGCGAACAGGCGGCGCAGATGCTGGACAAAGTGGGGCTCGCCCACGCCCTTGACCGCTATCCGGCACAACTGTCCGGCGGGATGCAGCAGCGGCTGGCGATCGCCCAGGCCTTTGTGATGCAGCCGCGGGTTCTGCTGCTCGACGAGCCTTTCGGCGCGCTCGACCCCGGTATCCGCAAAGATATGCACGCCCTGCTGCTTCAGCTATGGAGCGAAACGCGAATGACGGTCTTTATGGTCACCCACGATTTGGCCGAAGGATTCAACCTCGGCACCCGTCTGCTGGTCTTCGATAAGGTACGCCACGACCCGCAGGCCCCCAATGCCTATGGCGCGCGCATTACCTACGATATTCCGCTTAATGAGACCCGGATGTCGCAGATGCTCGGCACCGGCACCGATAACAATGTCTATGCCTTAAGGAGATAGCCCGATGACAGCGCTTTTTCATACCTCACCAGCTCTGCGCGAAGAATTTTTGCCGGGCGGGGGCCATACCTCGTTCATTTTACGCCGTGGGCAGATCCTGCGTCTGACCGATATCGACGGCGGTGCAAACATCAGCATGATGATGCTCAACCCGCACGAGAAAAGCGAGCGCCTGAACCTGCCGGATACCCTCAAGGGACAGCACACCGCGCGGCTGACGGCCGGACACTGTTTCTATTCCGATATGGGGCGGGTGCTGGCTGGCATCATCGCCGATAGCTGCGGCTGGCACGATCCGTTCGGCGGTGTGCTCAATGCGCAAGAGACGGAAGAAAAATATGGCGCGGGCCGCTACCAGGAGCTGCGCAACACCTTCCATCGCAATGGCGCCGATAATCTGCTGGTCGAAATGGGAAAATGGGATCTTGGCCTCGAGGATCTGCTGATGGTGGTCAACTTCTTCAGCAAAGTCACCGTCGACAGCGCAGGGCGCTTTCAGTTTTGTGCGGGCCATTCCACCCCGGGTAACTACGTCGAACTGTTTGCGCCGATGGACGTACTGATGGTCCTGACCGCGCTGCCGCATCCGATGAACCCGTCGGGCGACTATGCCCCCCGTCCGGTCCAGCTGAGCTGGTATCAGGCCGACGATGAGCAGGCGGCGGTCGAATCGCTGTTTACCCGCGATGAAAACCAGCGCGCCTTCACCAACACCCACCTGTTTGCCCTTTGAGGAGCCCGAGATGAGCCTTGTGACCAGTACCCGTAACCCCGCCGATGCCGTCTATCGCCACGTGATTCCTGCGGGCGAACCCTGGCTGTTCGAAATCAAAACGGGGCAGACCCTGCGCCTGCTCGATCTTGAAGGCAATCAGGCTGTCGACACCCTGTTTTATTGTGCTGACAACCCGCGCGAACGTTACGATCCGCAGCGTACGCTGCGCCGCCAGGGCAATGCCTACCTGACGACCGGCAGCGTGCTGTACTCCAACCTCGGAAATCCGCTGTTGACCATCGTGGCCGATACCTGTGGACGCCACGATACCCTCGGCGGGGCCTGCGCGCAGGAGAGCAACACCGTGCGCTATGCGCTGGATAAACGCTACATGCACAGCTGTCGGGACAATTTTCTCTGCGCCTGTCTGCATGACGGTCGGCTGCATAAGCGCGATATTGGCGCCAATATCAACTTTTTTATGAACGTCCCGGTGACCGAAGCCGGCGGCCTGACCTTTGAAGACGGGATCTCTGGCGCCGGGAAGTACGTCGAGCTGCGCGCGGAGCGCAACGTTATCGTCCTGATCTCCAACTGCCCGCAGCTGAATAACCCCTGCAACGGCTGGAATCCGACACCGGCGGAGGTACTGGTATGGAACTGACCCGTTGGCAGCGCTGGCGCCTGCTGGCCTGGCGTCTGTTTGCCGTTCGCGCCGACCGCCTGTTAAGCACACCATCGCGCAAGCCCTGAACGCCTGCGCGCCTCGGGGACGGCCCCGGGGACGTCGAATTTTTTTGCGGGACGACCCGCCACGACGTGAGTCCCTTGTATGTTCAAAACCTTACTGATTGCTAACCGCGGCGCCATCGCCTGTCGAATTCTGCGCACCCTGCGCGCGATGCAGGTGAAGGGCGTGGCGGTCTATTCCGACGCGGATCTCAGCAGCCTGCATATTCGCGAAGCCGATGAGGCAATCGGCCTCGGCGACGGCCCGGCGGCGCAAACTTACCTGGTGACGGAAAAAATCATCGCCGCTGCCTTAAAAAGCGGGGCCGAAGCTATTCATCCCGGCTACGGTTTCTTATCGGAAAACGCTGCCTTCGCCGAGGCTTGTGAAGCTGCCGGGCTGGCGTTTGTCGGCCCGACTCCCGCTCAGCTACGCACGTTTGGCCTGAAGCACACCGCCCGGGCGCTGGCTAAAGCGCAGGGCGTGCCGCTGCTGGAGGGGACCGGTCTGCTGGCCGACAGCGGCGAAGCGTGTCGGGCGGCGGACACCATCGGCTACCCGGTGATGTTAAAAAGCACCGCCGGGGGCGGCGGTATCGGGATGCGCGTCTGTCGCGACGCCCGCGAGCTGTCGGACGCCTTTGAGACCGTACAGCGGCTGGGGCAGAATAACTTTAGCGATGCGGGCGTGTTTATCGAAAAATACATTGAACGCGCGCGCCATCTGGAAGTGCAGATATTCGGCGACGGGCAGGGCGAGGTCATCGCCCTTGGGGTGCGCGACTGCTCAATACAGCGTCGGAACCAGAAAGTGCTGGAAGAAACCCCGGCGCCGAACCTACCGGCGGGGATGGCGGATGCGCTGTGCGCGGCGGCGGTCGCGCTGGGCAAAGCGGTCAGCTATCGCAGCGCCGGGACGGTCGAATTTGTCTATGACAGCGCGGCGCAGCGCTTCTATTTTCTCGAGGTCAATACCCGTCTGCAGGTTGAGCATGGCGTCACCGAGCAGGTGTGGGGCGTCGACCTGGTACGCTGGATGGTGGCGCTGGCGGCCGGGGATTTACCGCCGCTCACTGCGCTGCTGGCCGACCTGACACCACGGGGGCACGCTATCCAGGCGCGTATTTATGCCGAAGATCCGGGCCGTCAGTTTCAGCCTTCGCCAGGTTTGCTGACCGAAGTGGTCTTTCCGCCGGCGGACGGCGACACGCTTCGTATCGACCGTTGGGTGGAGGCCGGCTGCGACGTGCCGCCCTTTTTTGACCCGATGCTGGCTAAAATGATCGCCTGGCGGCCAACCCGCGAAGAGGCGATCGCTGAACTGACCCAGGCGCTGGCGAACACCCGCCTGTATGGCGTGGAAACTAACCGCATCTACCTCCAGCAGATTCTGGCCTTTGAACCCTTTGTACAGGGTGAGCCCTGGACCCGTTGCCTGGAACAGCTGAGCTATCGGGCCGCAACCGTCGAGGTGCTCAGCGCCGGGACGCAGACCAGCGTCCAGGATTATCCCGGACGGCTGGGCTATTGGGCGGTGGGCGTCCCGCCGTCGGGGCCGATGGACGATCGGGCGCTGCGCCTCGGCAACCGGCTGCTGGATAACCCGCCGGGAGAAGCGGCGCTGGAAATTACCCTCAGCGGGCCAGCGCTGAAGTTTCATTGTGCAGCCCTGGCGGTGGTGAGCGGCGCCGGCGTTCCGGTTACCCTTGACGGTATCGCGCAAGAGATGAACCGTGTATTCCGTATCCCGGCCGGGGCGACGCTGAAAATCGGCGCCATCGAAGGGGCGGGGGTCAGGAGCTACCTCTGTCTGCGCGGCGGCATTCAGGTGCCGGATTATCTGGGCAGCAAAAGTACCTTTACGCTTGGACAGTTTGGCGGCCATGGCGGACGCGCGTTGCGCAGCGGGGATGTTCTGCATCTGGCGCCAGACGGCAGGGGGGACACCGGCGCCGCGCTGCCTGCTGTGCTGGTACCGCCGCTGGCGGCCGTGCGTACCCTGCGGGTGATTTACGGCCCGCACGGCGCGCCGGAATTTTTTGCCGCGGACTACATTGATACGTTTTTTGCCACCGACTGGGAGGTGCATTTCAACTCCAGCCGTACCGGCGTGCGGCTGATAGGTCCTAAACCGCTGTGGGCCCGCGAGAGCGGCGGCGACGCGGGGCTGCATCCGTCGAATATTCACGATAACCCTTATGCCGTCGGCGCGGTTGATTTTACCGGCGATATGCCGGTTATTCTTGGCCCGGACGGCCCGAGCCTCGGCGGTTTCGTCTGCCCGGTGACGGTGATTGAAGCCGATCTCTGGCAGCTGGGGCAGCTGAAAGCCGGCGACAAGGTGCGTTTTGTTGCCGTGGATCTGTCTACGGCCCGTCGACTGGCGGCAGGCTACCGGGATGAGCTGGCGACGCTTGAGGCGATGCCTGTTGCGTGGCAGCCCGCGCCGTTAACTTCCCCCGTGGTGATGAGCTGCGCAGAAGCAGATAAGCGTCTGGTGGCCCGTCTTTCCGGCGATACCCATCTGCTGCTGGAAGCGGGAGAGGCGGAGCTCGATCTGGTGCTGCGTTTTCGCATTCATGCTCTGATGCAGGCGCTGGAGAGCCGCTCCCGACCGGGGGTAATTGACCTGACGCCGGGTATTCGTTCTTTGCAAATTCATTTCCAGCCGGAAACCCTGACGCTTGACGCGCTGTTGAGTTGGGTGAGCGTGGAGTGGGCGGCGGTGTGCGTCAGCGACGATCTGCAGGTACCGACCCGGGTGGTACATCTACCGCTGTCGTGGGACGACCCGGCTTGCCGCACGGCTATCGATAAATACATGACGACCGTGCGGCGCGACGCGCCATGGTGCCCGAGCAACCTCGAATTTATCCGCCGGATTAACGACTTACCTGACGAACAGGCGGTATGGCAGACGGTGTTCGACGCCAGCTATCTGGTGATGGGGCTGGGCGATGTCTATCTTGGCGCGCCGGTGGCGACGCCGCTCGATCCGCGTCATCGACTGGTGACCACCAAATACAATCCGGCGCGTACCTGGACGGCGGAAAACTCGGTGGGGATCGGCGGAGCCTATCTGTGCGTCTATGGTATGGAAGGTCCCGGGGGTTACCAGTTTGTCGGCCGTACGCTGCAGATGTGGAATCGCTATCACGAGGTCGCCGACTTCGCCGGTAAACCCTGGCTGCTGCGCGTCTTCGACCAGCTGCGTTTCTACCCGGTTTCTGCCGATGAACTGCAACAGATCCGCCGCGATTTCCCGCTTGGCCGCTATCCGCTGCGCATTGAGCACAGTACCCTGAGGCTGGCGGAGTACCAGCAGTTTCTGCAGCGGGAAGCGGTAAGTATCGACGCTTTTCGCCAGCATCAGCAGCGCGCCTTCAATGAGGAACGCGAGCGCTGGATAGCCAGCGGCCAGGCGCATTTCGATAGCCAGGAGGTAGCGGCTGACGCGGGTGACGAGGCGCCGCTGCAGCGCGGACAGCAGGGCGTGGAGAGTCCGATCTCCGGCAATCTGTGGCAAGTGCAGGCCGCCGCGGGGAGTCATGTTCGCGCCGGCGACGTTCTGGTGGTGCTGGAGTCAATGAAAATGGAGATCCCGCTGTTGGCGCCGTGCGACGGCGTGGTGCAACAGATGAATGTTCAGCCAGGGGCGTCGGTACGCGCCGGGCAACGTGTGGCGGTGATCCTGGAGGAGAACGTATGAGTCAGCCAACCTTTGATTTACGCCTTGCGACCCTCGCAGAGGCTTACCGCCGCGGCGAATTGACCCCGCGGGCGCTGCTGGCCGATCTCCGCCAGAAGGCGCAGGCGCTGAATCCGGAGTATCAGCTGTTTATTCATATACTGACGGCGGAGGAGCAGGAGCCCTGGCTGGCGGCGCTGGATACGGTTGCGCCGGAGACGCTACCGCTGTACGGCGTGCCGTTCGCCATCAAAGATAATATCGATCTTGCGGGCATTGCCACCACCGCTGCCTGTCCGGCCTTTGCCCGCACCGCGACTGAGGATGCCACTGTCGTGGCCCAGCTGATTGCCCTCGGCGCTATTCCGGTCGGCAAAACCAATCTCGATCAGTTTGCCACCGGCCTGAACGGAACGCGTTCGCCCTACGGCCGCTGTCGTAACGCTTATCATGCGGATTATCCTTCCGGCGGATCCAGCGCCGGTTCAGCGCTGGCTGTGGCGCTCGGGGTGGCCAGCTTCGCCCTCGGAACGGACACCGCCGGCAGCGGACGAGTCCCGGCTTCACTGAATAACCTGATGGGGCTGAAGGCCAGCAAGGGGCTGATCTCTACCGCCGGGGTGGTGCCGGCCTGTCGGACCCTCGACTGTACGACATTCTTTACTGCCACCGCCGATGAGGCCAGTCGGCTGCTGGCCCTGACCGCACGGCCGGATCCTCGAGACGCCTACAGTCGCCGCAACCCGCAGTGGAACAGCCGTCAGGCCTTCGGCGTCCCGATGCCGGGATTTCGCTTCGGCGTGCCGCAGACGCTGAATTTCCTTGGCTGTGCGCAGAGCGAGGCGCTGTTTATGCAGGCCAAAGCGCGGCTCATTGCCCTTGGCGGCGTACCGGTCAACCTCGATATGACGCCGTTTCTTGCCGCCGCGCGCCTGCTGTACGACGGCCCGTGGGTGGCGGAACGGTATGCGGTGGTGGGCGCGCTAATCGAGCAGCAGCCGGAGGCGGTATTGCCGGTGATTCGCGACGTGCTGGCGAAAGCGCCGGGTACCAACGCGGTGACGACCTTCAGGGCAATGTACCAGCTGCAGGCGTATAAGGCGCAGTGTGACGCGATCCTTGAAACGCTGGATTGCGTCCTGACCCCGACCTGTCCGCGTCCGGTGACGCTGGCTGAACTGGAGGCCGAGCCGGTGCAGCGCAATGCCGATCTCGGCTACTACACCAACTTTATGAACCTGCTGGATTATTCGGCGGTGAATGTGCCGGTCGGTTTTCTGGCAAACGGTTTGCCCTCCGGCGTCACCCTGTTCGGCCGGGCCTTCACCGACCAGTACCTTCTCGGAGTGGCCGACGCTTTCCAGCGCGTGCAGCCACTACCGCTGGTCGGCGGGAGCCAGCTGGACGCTGCCTTGCCTGCGGCCACCGGCAGCCACGATCGCATGCCGCTGGTGGTCTGCGGCGCCCATCTTGACGGCCTGGCGTTGAACGGGCAACTGCGGGAGCGGGGCGGGCGTCTGCTGACGGCCATGCACAGCGCCCCGCGCTATCGGCTGTATGCGCTGGCCGACGGGCGCCGTCCGGGGATGGTGCGTGACGAAAACGACGGCGCGGCCATCGCCGTGGAGGTCTGGGAGCTGCCTTCGTCTGAGCTGGGCTCATTGCTGGCAGCCATTCCCGCACCGCTGGGGCTAGGCAAAGTCGAACTGTCCGACGGACGCTGGTTGAGCGGTTTTATCTGCGAAGGATACGGTCTGCAGGGTGCCACCGACATTACCGCTTACGGAGGCTGGCGGGCCTGGCTGACCCGCGGCTGACCCCAGGGCCTCTGTCTTCAGCGGACAGAGGCCAGAGGCCATTTTGTGACAATGTCACACCCGTTTCATCCCCTGGTGGGGGCTAGCGCCTGTCTGGCATCTAACATGCTGAAACATTTCTGCTAAATCATTAGCAACCTTTCTGTAGGGCTGGCGCCTCGATAACGCTATTCTGCTGCGCTTTTTCTTTTTTTCGCCCTTTATTCAAACTCAAGTGAATTGCCGCTAATGACCCTATTGAGAGATGAAATTCGCGATCACTCAGCGGAAGAGATGCTGTTTATTCGTCGTGCCGCGATCGCGTTTCTACTGGTGGTGGTCTGCTTTGGCGTGCTGATTTTTAACCTCTACCGTTTACAGGTTAAGCAGCACGATTTCTATCAGACCCGATCGAATCAGAATGACATTAAAATGCTGCCTATCGCGCCAGACCGTGGGCTTATTTTCGATCGCAACGGTATCCCGCTGGTACAGAACATCACCCTCTACCGCCTGCAGGTGATCCCGAGCAAAATTGCCGATATGACCGCGTTGCTGAACGCATTGACCCCGATAGTGGATTTGACCCCCGATGATATCGCCAGTTTCCGCGATGATATGCACCACAACGGTCGCTACAAGCAGGTGACCCTGAAGTCGGCCCTGAGCGATGTTGAAGTGGCACGCTTTGCGGTGAACGAGTTTCGTTTTCCAGGCGTAACGGTGGAGAGCTACCAGCAGCGCGACTACCCCTACGGTGCCCAGCTGGCGCACGTGGTCGGCTATGTATCGAAAATCAACGACAGCGACCTGCAACGGCTGGCCAAAAACGGCGAGGCGGAGAACTATGCCGCCGACCATAATATCGGCAAGCAGGGTATTGAAGGCTATTACGAAAAAGAGCTCCACGGCACCACCGGCTATCAGGAGGTGGAAGTCGATAACCATGGTCGCGTGGTGCGTTTGCTGAAAGAGGTGCCGCCGGTGGCCGGGAAGGATATCTACCTGACGCTGGATCTGCACCTGCAGCAGTACATTGAAGGGGTGCTGAAGGGGCAGCGTGCGGCGGTGGTGGCGGTCGATCCGCGCGACGGCGGGGTGCTGGCGATGGTCTCCAGTCCCAGCTATGACCCGAATCCGTTTGTGAAAGGGATTGGCTATAAGGCCTACCGTTCTCTGCTCGATAACCCGGACCGCCCGCTGATTAACCGCGTGACCCAGGGGCTCTATCCGCCGGCATCGACGGTGAAACCCTATATGGCGCTGTCGGCACTTTCCGCTGGCGTGATTACCCCTACCACGACCTTTTTCGGTGCGCCGACCTGGACGCTACCCGGTACCCAGCGCCGCTACCGCGACTGGCTTAAAACCGGGCATGGGATGCTGAACGTGACCAAGGCGATTGAGGAGTCGGCGGACACCTTCTTCTATCAGGTGGCCTTTGAAATGGGCATTGACCGCATTCACAGCTGGCTGAGCAAGTTTGGCTACGGGCAGTTGACCGGGATTGATTTGAATGAAGAGTATGCCGGGGTGTTGCCGAGCCGCGAGTGGAAGCAGAAGGTACATAAAAAGCCGTGGTATCAGGGGGACACCATTTCGGTCGGGATCGGCCAGGGCTACTGGATCGCTACGCCTGTCCAGATGGTGAAGGCGCTGACGACGCTGCTCAACAACGGCAAGGTAAAAAATCCCCATCTGCTCTATTCCATGAAGCGCGGCAATAAGGTTGAGCGCTATCAGCCGCCGAACAATACGCCGCAGGTGGGCGATCCGAAATCGCCGTACTGGGGCATCGTGCGCAACGGGATGTACGGTATGGCTAACTTGCCTAACGGCACCGGTTATAAACTGTTTCATACCGCGCCGTATCAGATTGCCGCGAAGTCCGGTACTTCGCAGGTCTTCAGTCTGAAGGAGAATCAGACCTACAATGCGAAGATGATCCCGGTCAGATTACGCGATCATATCTTCTATACCTTGTTTGCTCCGTATCAGCATCCAAAGGTGGCGATGGCGCTGATTCTGGAAAACGGCGGCGGCGACGGCGTTGTCGCCGGGCCAACGGCGCGCGCTATCCTTGACCACATCTTTGATCCGGCCAACGCGCCTGATATTGCGCAAGGGGCTGAAGCCAGCGTTCCGCAGATAGACAGCGCCGACGCGCAGTAGAGCAGGAGAGTATCGCCCGGCGTTGTGCTGGCCGGGCGAGGTTTACTTTTGCACTTCTTTGCTCTGCAGCGCTTATTCCCGCAGGGTGTCACTCATAGAGATTGGTTATTTGTCGAAACAGCCGCCTTTCTCCATAGTGAAAGGACTGTAGAAAGCATCGAAGGGTAACGGGCTATGGCGTTGAGAAACAAACTTCTTATTGTGCAGACCGGCGCGCCGCCGGCGGAAATTGAGGCCGAACATGGCGATCTTCCGCTGTGGTTTGGTCGGCTGCTTGCGCCCTGGCGTCAGCAGATCGCCACCGTGCGTGTCTATGCGGGGGAAACGCTGCCCGCTCCGGATAGCCAGACCGTGGCGGTGATGACCGGCTCGTGGGCGATGGTCACCGATCGGCTGGCGTGGAGCGAGAAAACCGCCGCGTGGATCCGTTTGGCGATGGCGGTGGAGATGCCATTATTTGGTATCTGCTACGGTCATCAGCTGATGGCCGACGCGCTCGGTGGCGAGGTGGCGTATCATCCGGCAGGACGCGAAACGGGATGCAAGGCGATTACGCTTTCCGCTGCCGGACGAACGGACCCGCTGTTAAGCGACCGGCCGGCCCATTTCCCTGCGCACCTCAGCCATCTGCAAACGGTCGTCAGGCTGCCGCCGAATGCGACGGTGCTGGCCGCATCAGCGCACGATCCCCACCAGATAGTGCGCTATACCCGCCATGCGCTGTCCACGCAGTTCCATCCGGAATTTACCCCTGAAATTGCGCGTTCATTGATCCACTATCGTGATGAGGTACTACGGAGAGAGGGAATCGATCCCCGGCAACTGCTGGATCAGGTGGAGGCATGTCCGGTCGCGGCGGGAATATTAACCCGCTTCGTGGCCAACTATCTGGAGCCGGACGTTCCACACGCCTAACAGGCCGCTGAGGGCTTAACGTAGGCGTTAGCCCGCACAGTGGTCCTTCCGTCTGTATCCCAATGTATCTGCAGGGGGAGCAATACATCGCGATACAAAACCCCGCCTTTCTGCGCATATGCCGTATACAAAACGCTGGTTAACTGTCTGCGTCCTCTCTTCTCTTTCAGTTAACAGGTGGCTTTATGAACAGATTATCTCGGGTCCGTAACGGTAGCGCGCTGATGCTGGCGCTGTCAGCTCTGTGGTCAGCCGGCGTTTGCGCGGCGGACGATGCCAGTGCATTCGATCATGTTCAACAGATTCAGGCCGGCGATCTGAATATCGGCTATGTCGATATCGGTCCGCGTGACGGTCAGCCGGTTATCCTGCTGCACGGCTGGCCATATGATATTCATAGCTATGCGGCGGTCGCGCCAGCGTTAGCAAAGCAAGGATTCCGCGTCATCGTGCCGTATCTGCGTGGCTATGGTACCACCCGTTTTCTCTCTGCAAATACGCCGCGCAACGGACAGCCCTCGGCCATGGCGGCAGATATTCTTCACCTGATGGACGCCTTGCAGATAAAACGGGCCGATGTGGCCGGGTTTGACTGGGGGGCGCGTACGGCCGATATCATGGCGGCGCTGTGGCCGGAGCGGGTTAAATCACTGGTTTCGGTGAGCGGGTATCTGATTGGCAGCCAGCACATCGGCGCCAAACCGCTGCCGCCGCAGGCGGAACTCTCCTGGTGGTATCAGTTTTATTTCGCCACCGCCCGCGGCGAGGCGGGCTATCGGCAGAATACGCGCGATTTTGCGCAGCTGATCTGGCATCAGGCCTCGCCGGGCTGGGCCTTCAGCGATGCCGAATTCGCACAAAGCGCCAAAGCGCTGACAAACCCGGACCATGTTGCCGTGACCATCAGTAACTATCGCTGGCGGCTGGGCATCGATAAAGGCGAACCGAAATATGCCGCCTATGAACAGAAACTGGCGCTACTGCCGACGATTGGCGTCCCGACTATCACCCTTGAGGGCGACAACAATGGCGCGCCGCACCCGACGCCAGAAAGCTATCGGGCGAAATTTAGCGGCAAGTATGAGCACCGGACGTTAACCGGCAACATCGGCCACAATCCGCCGCAGGAAGATCCCGCCGACTTTGTTAAAGCGGTGGTCGATGCCGACCGTCTGTAGCGCGTGCGTCGGAGGCGGCGATTTGCGCTTCCGGCAACAGCGCATATTCTTGTTGAGTTGCCTTCATTCACCACGGAGCCTGCAGTGGAACATATTGACCATATTCTGGTTGTCGATGACGACCACGATATTCGTGAACTGGTGACCGATTATCTGAATAAGTCGGGATACCGCGCCACGGGCGCCGCAAACGGTAAAGCGATGTGGTCAGTGCTGCAGGGGCAGCATGTGGATCTGATTGTCCTCGATATTATGCTCCCCGGCGATGATGGTCTGATTCTCTGTCGTCAGCTGCGTAGCCACGGTCAGCAAAATATCCCGGTACTGATGTTAACCGCACGTACCGACGACAGCGACCGCATTCTGGGTCTGGAAATGGGCGCCGATGACTACCTGGTCAAACCCTTCGTCGCCCGGGAACTGCTGGCGCGGATTAAAGCAATCCTGCGGCGCACGCGTGCGCTGCCACCCAATCTGCAAATTACCGAAGCCGGCAGGCTGATTGCGTTTGGCGACTGGCAACTGGATACTTCCGCGCGCCATCTGCTGGATAACGACGGCACTATCGTCGCGCTGAGTGGGGCAGAATACCGACTGCTACGAGTCTTTCTCGACCATCCCCAGCGGGTGCTCAACCGCGACCAGCTGCTGAACCTGACCCAGGGACGTGATGCCGAGCTGTTTGAGCGTTCCATCGATCTGCTGGTGAGCCGCTTACGCCAGCGATTGCGGGAAGATGCCCGCGAACCGGCCTATATCAAAACCGTGCGTAGCGAAGGGTATGTCCTCTCCGTCCCGGTCGCCATTCGCGAGGCCCGCGAATGAGGCTGTGGCCCGCCTCTCTGCGCTCACGGCTGATGCTGATGATTTTCTTCACCTTACTGCTGGCTAATGCCCTGACGCTTTCGCTGCTGCTGTATGAGCGGATGAGCAGCGCCCGCAGCGTGATGCTGGGAAACCTGGAGTACGACGTGGCGACCAGCGTGGCGATCCTTGACCGACTTCCCGCCGCCGAGCGTCCGCAGTGGCTGGCGCGACTGGCGCGTGGCAACTATCGCTACCGGTTGTCCGCCGGCGCCAGCGGACACTATCCTGACAGCTGGCGTTCCCGCGACGCGGTGCGTTCTCTGCAGCAAGCGCTGAGCGGCAGCTATCCGGTCAGCATTATTGCGGTACCCGGTCCGCGTGAACATATTCAGGCACATATCACCCTGCATGACGGAGCGCCGCTGAGCATTGATTTATGGCCGCGGCTGCCGGCGATTGCCCGCTGGCTCCCGGCGGTGCTGATTGTCCAGTTCCTGCTACTGCTGGCGTGCGCCTGGTATGCTGTGCGCCAGGTGGTGCATCCGATGACTCGCTTTACCCACGCGATTGACGCCCTGCAACCGGCGAACAGCGACCCGGGGATGATGGCGGAACAGGGGCCGGTGGAAGTACAGCACGCCGCCCGGGCGTTCAACGCGATGCAGACGCGCATTCGCGACCATCTGCAGGAACGCGCGCGGATCCTCGCGGCGATCTCCCACGATCTCCAGACGCCGATTACGCGCATGAAGCTGCGGCTGGAAATGACCGACGCGCCGGAACTACGCGATAAGCTGTTGCAGGACCTCGACAATATGAGTCGTCTGGTCAGGGAAGGGATTGCCTTTGCCCGCTCGGCGCAGCCGCTGGAAGAGAAGCGCCAACGCCTCGATCTGAACGCCTTCCTCGACAGCATCGTCCTGGATTATGCCGATGTCGGCAGACCGGTCGCCTTCACTGCCGCCGAAGAAGGGCGCGTGGTGCTGACACAGCCCCAGGCGCTGCGCCGAATCATGACCAATCTGATCGACAATGGCTTAAAGTTCGCTGAACGGGTCGATATTCGGTTGAGTTATGCAACGAATGGCGATCCCATCATCCAGGTGATGGATAACGGTCCGGGGATCCCGGAAACGAGCCTGGAAGAGGTGCTGCAACCGTTCTTTCGCCTGGAGAATTCGCGCAACCGCGAAACCGGCGGTACCGGACTCGGGCTGGCGATCGCCGCCCAACTGACCAGCCAAATGCCGGGAACGCTTCGTCTGGCTAACCGCCCGGAAGGGGGATTAGAAGCGATTATTCGTCTCGACGCCGCGGTTTTGTATCCGTCTGTATCTCCCGCTGAGACAGACAACTAAACAGACAAAAATCCGTAAATTCAGACACTTTATAACGACATTCGCCTGTTGTAATACGCCTGCTGCCATGACCGGCCGCAGGTTGATAACGAGGTGAATATGATGTCTCTTCTGATAGCTTTTTTCGGCGGTATGTTGACGCTGCTAAGCCCGTGTACTTTACCGGTAATCCCACTCATCTTTGCTAACCTTCACGGTAAACGCAGCCATCTGCTGCTCCTGCTTGCCGGGATGGTGCTGATGTTTACCGGGGTATCGCTGCTGGTGACGCTGGCCAGCAGCGGCATCGTCAGTCTGACGCTAACCGGGCGCTGGCTGGCGCTGATTTTTCTGGCGCTGGTGGGGCTGAGCCTGCTCTCGCAACGCGTAGCCCAACGGCTGACTTCACCGCTGGTGGCGCTGGGCAACCGTATCAACGATCGCAGCTATCGCCATGCCGGTGGATTCCCGGCGCTGCTGGCGGGGCTTGCCATCGGGTTGCTGTGGGCCCCCTGCGCCGGGCCGGTGCTGGGGGCGATCCTGAGCTTTGCGTTTCTTAACGGCCAGTCGGTGACCACGGGCCTGCTGCTGGCCGCCTACGGCAGCGGTTGCGCCCTGATGCTGGCGCTACTGTGGTGGTTGGGCTCACAGCTGGTGGTGCGTCTGCAGCACGGGTTGGCCTTTAGCCAGCGGTTGCGTCAGCTGGCGGGGGTGGCGATCCTCGCCTCGGTGACATTGATTGCCAGCGGAGCGGATCGTTACTTGCAAGGCGCAAATGGTCTGACGCAGTCGCTGGAGCAACGTCTGAGCGCCAGTTTACCGCAGCGGGCACAAACAACGCGGCTGCAACCGCTTGTCGCGCCACAGCCAACCCGCGACCTGCCCGCGCTTCTCGGCGGTAACGCGTGGATCAACAGCCCGCCGTTGCGCCCGGCCGATCTGCAGGGGAAGGTGGTTCTGATCGACTTCTGGACCCGGGATTGTATTAACTGCCAGCACACCTTGCCGTATGTACGCGCGTGGGCAAACAAATATCGCGCCGCTGGGCTGCTGGTTGTGGGGGTACATACGCCGGAATACCCGTGGGAACGTTCGCTGCCGGCACTGCGTGAGGCGGTGGCGAAATGGCGGCTGCCGTATCCGGTTGTCGCGGATAACGGTTACGCAATCTGGAATGCCTTTGGCAACCAGTATTGGCCTGCGCATTATCTGTTTGATGCAAAGGGCAAGCTGCGCTACACCGCTTTTGGCGAAGGGGACTATGTGCAGCAGGAGAAGATGATCCAGCAGTTGTTACAAGAGGCGAGAGCCTGAGTGGGGTAAAGTCGCGCTGGCGCTGCGTTGCAGCGGTCAGAGGATGGCCTGACAGGTCATCAGTAGCCCGGTCAGTAATTTAATCGTGACAGTGTCACTTATTTCTGGTCCGCAGAGCGAGATAAAAAAGCCGATAAGGTCAGTTATCGGCTTTTTTCAGCAAGTTTCGCCACAAAGAGTGTTGAGCGGGGCGGCAGTCAACTACCGTCCCGCTCAAGGATGTTACTTCGCCAGCAATTCCTGCGCGGTGCGCTCCACCAGATTCAGCAGCACCTTCACGTCCTCAAGCGTCACGATCGGGTTCAGCAGCGACAGCTTCAGGCAGGTCATGCCGTTATGCTCGGTCACCCCGACGTTTGCCCGACCGGAATCGAGCAGCGCATCCCCGACGCGTTGGTTGAGCAGGGCGATAGCGGCATCATCGCTGCCGGCCATCTGCGCCGGACGAGAGCGGAACAGCACGCTCGCCAGCTGCGGCTGCATGACCAGCTCCAGCGTCGGCTGAGATGTAACGTATTGCGCGACGTTTTTCGCCATGGTCACGCCATGATCGATGATCTCCGCGTACTGTTTCTGGCCCAGCGCTTCCAGACCCATCCACAGCTTCAGGGCATCGAAGCGGCGGGTGGTCTGCAGCGATTTGGCGACCAGATTCGGCACGCCGTGTTCTTCATCGAACTCGGAGTTCAGATAGGCCGCCTGGTAGCGCATCAGCTCGTAGTGGCGCGCGTCTTTTAACAGGAACGCGCCGCAGCTGATGGTCTGGAAGAACTGTTTGTGGAAGTCCAGGGTAATGGAGTCCACGCACTCAATGCCGTCCAGATAGTCGCGGTACTGCTCAGAGAGCAGCAGCGCGCCGCCCCATGCCGCATCCACGTGCAGCCAGATCTGATGTTCCGCCGCTACGCCGGCGATAGCACGCAGTGGGTCGATAGCGCCCGCGTCGGTAGTGCCGGCGGTGGCGACGATCGCCATGATCTGCTCGCCGTTAGCCTGCGCTTCGGCAATTTTCGCTTTCAGGTCAGCGACGTCCATCCGCGCAAATTCGTCGGTTTTCACCAGCGTCACGGCGCGGTAGCCGAGGCCCATCAGCGCCATGTTCTTCTGCACTGAGAAGTGGGCATTTTCAGAGCACAGCACTTTATACTGACGCACGTCACCCGGCAGACCGTCCTGCTGGATGGAGTGCCCCTGACGAGCGAAGAAGGCATCGCGCGCCAGCATCAGCCCCATCAGGTTGCTTTGGGTGCCGCCGCTGGTGAAGACGCCGGCGTCGCCTGCCGGGTAACCGACCTGAGCACGCAGCCATTCGATCAGCTTCATCTCAATGATGGTCGCCGACGGGCTTTGGTCCCAGGAGTCCATGCTCTGGTTGGTGGCGTTAATCAGCACTTCCGCCGCCTGGCTAACCACCAGGCTCGGGCAGTGCAGATGCGCCACGCACTGCGGGTGATGTACCGACAGGCTGTCTTTCAGGAAGTACTCGATCGCACGTTCAATCGCCGCCTGGTTACCCAGACCCTGCTCGGTGAACTCAAGGGTAATGCGCTCGCGCAGTTCGGCGACGCTTTTACCTTGATACATCTCAGGCTGCTGCAACCATTGCGAGACGGCCTGGCTGGTCTGGGCGATCGCCTGCTGATAAGCCTCAATACTTTGCGGCGAACCAGCAAGAATCGGATTCAATTTGGACATTGCGGTCACTCGCTCCACTCAGACCGGTTTGACACCGGCGGCCAGCATGGCCTGTTCAAATTTGTCGAGGAAAATTTCCAGCTCGGCGTTGCTGATCAGCAGCGACGGCAGCAGACGCAGGACGCAGCCGCCGCGGCCACCGCGTTCGAGGATCAGGCCGGCTTCGAAACATTTCTTCTGCAGCAGGGCGGACAGCGCGCCGTCAGCCGGGTAGCAGCCCATATGATCCTGCTCGCCGTTCGGGTTGACGATCTCAATCCCGATCATCAGACCCAGACCGCGAATGTGACCCATGACCGGGAAACGCTTCTGCATATCGGCCAGTTTGCCTTTCAGCCATTCGCCCTGCGCGGCCACTTTGCCAGCAATATCGTTATCTTTCAGGTGACGCAGGGTGGTCAAGCCGGTGGCCATCGCCAGCTGGTTGCCGCGGAAGGTGCCGGTATGGTGGCCCGGTTCCCAGGCATCAAACTGCTTCTTGATACCCAGAACGGCCAGCGGCAGACCGCCGCCGACGGCTTTCGACATCACGATAATGTCCGGCTCAATGCCGGCGTGTTCGAAGGCAAACAGCTTACCGGTACGGGCAAAGCCAGCCTGAACTTCGTCGATGATCAGCAGAATGCCGTGTTCCTGAGTCACTTTGCGGATGCGCTGCAACCACTCAACCGGAGCCGGGTTCACGCCGCCTTCGCCCTGAACGGCTTCGAGGATCACCGCCGCCGGTTTACGCACGCCGCTTTCCACGTCGTTGATCAGGTTTTCGAAGTAGTAGGTCAGCGCTTTCACGCCCGCTTCGCCGCCGATACCCAGCGGGCAGCGGTACTGATGCGGATACGGCATAAACTGCACTTCTGGCATCATGCCATTGACCGCTTCTTTCGGTGACAGGTTGCCGGTTACCGACAGCGCGCCGTGGGTCATACCGTGGTAGCCACCGGAGAAGCTAATAACCGAAGAACGGCCGGTGTATTTTTTCGCCAGCTTCAGCGCCGCTTCTACGGCGTCAGCGCCGGACGGGCCGGTGAACTGCAGGCAGTATTCTTTACCTTCTCCCGGCAGTAATGAGAGCAGGTATTCGGAGAAGCGATCTTTTAACGGGGTAGTCAGATCGAGGGTATGTAACGGCAAGCCGCTGGTAATGACACTTTGGATGCTTTGCAGCACATCAGGGTGGTTGTGACCAAGAGCGAGGGTACCCGCGCCGGCAAGGCAATCCAGGTACTGTTTGTTATCCGCATCGGTTAACCACACGCCTTCCGCTTTTGCGATAGCCAGAGGCAGCTTGCGCGGGTAACTCCTGACGTTCGATTCGAATTCAGCCTGACGGGCCAAAAAGGTTTCGTTGTTCGCGTCCAATAAATCTGCACTTAAAGTATCAATACGGACTTTATCCGTCATCATATCACTCCCACAACCAGCGTTACGGTTGAACACTGGTTGAATAATTGGTTTTAGAAAATGAATCGCCATTCATAAAGCGCGCACAATATATGGCTTTTTAAATCGTCATTCAATGTTTTATTTATTGAGGTATTTTTACGTTATTTTTACACAACGCAAATCAATGGTAATACATTGATTTATATGATTTATTTAAAGTGTTATAAAACCATTAAAAGTGTAATTCTTAGTGAGGGAAACCGCCGGGTTTTATTACCGCTTCGCTAAAGTAGCTGACGGAAATTCTTCCGTCAGCAGTATGGTTACTCAATGCAGTTCGACCGCATAATGAGTTAAAGGTGTGATTTTTTTAACCAACTTGTTGTTATATAAAAACTGTTCATAAGCCTCGTAGCGGGCCTTATCCAGCGCCGCGGGATTGCCGGCAAACAGGGGGGCTGTCTGCTGCCAGGCCTGCTGGTTCAGTTCGGTATTCAGCTCCGGATGAGCGGCGGCAAAAGCCTGCCAGGTTTCCTGCGGATGCGCTCGCAGATAGGTCACTCCCTCCTGCAGCGCGACGAGGAACTTTTTGATTTTGGCCGCGTGAATTTCATCGCGATTGGCGACAATCACCAGCTCGTCGTAGGCCGGAACGCCGAAATCTTCGACATTCATCACCTGCGGGTCTTTACCCTGCAGCTTGAGCTCCAGCGCTTCAATATTACGATAGCCGCCAATCACCGCGTCAACCTGGCCGGCCAACAGGGCGCTGGTCAACTGGAAATTGACGTTAATCAGCTTGATGCTTTGCGGATCGATATGGGCATGTTGCGCCATCGTCGCCAGCGTAGCCTGCTCGATACCGCTGACCGAATAGCCGACTTTTTTGCCTTTCAGGTCAGCAGGGGTTTTGATGCTTTTATCCAGGGCGATGACCGTGTTCAACGGCGAGTTAATCAAGGTACCGACCCGCACCAGCGGCAGACCCTCATCGGCGAAAAAGTGCACCTGCGGCTGATAGGTGATAGCCAGATCCGCCTGACCGGCGGCCACCAGACGCGGTGGCAGGGCCGGGTCAGACGGCGGGACGATCTTAACGTCCAGTCCTTGCGCTTTAAAGGCGCCAATCTGTTCCGCCACCATAATCGGCGCATGGTCCGGGTTAATGTACCAGTCCAGCACCAGGGTCAGCTTCTCGTTGGCCATCGCCTGTCCGCTGATAAGCGCGGTTAATGTGATGGCGGTGAAAACGGGTTTACGCATGATTATTCCTTATTCCGGTGTCCAGTTGATCAGCCGGTGTAATAGAGCATCCACTGCCAGCCATAGCAGAATGGTCAGCAGTACTAAAATAAACAGCGCCGCAAAGCAGACATCGGTTTGCATGCGCGCATTCGCATTGAGCATCACATAGCCCAGTCCTTCGGCGGAACCGACCCATTCGCCGATGATCGCGCCGATTGGCGCCACGGCAGCGGCCATGCGCAGGCCGGAACCCAGCGCCGGCAGGGCGGCCATCAGGCGAACATGTCGGAGCTGCGCTCCTGACGAGGCGCCCATCGTACGGGCCAGATCGAGGTAGTCGTGATTGACCCGCCGCAGGCCGTCAAAAAATGCCGAGGTCACGGGGAAGAAAATCACCAGAACCGCCATCATCACTTTGGCGCTCATCCCGAAGCCAAACCACAGCACCAGCAGCGGGGCGAGGGCGAAAACCGGAATCGCCTGGCTGGTCAGCACCAGCGGCATCAGCCAGCGCTGTAGGCGCGGCGAGATCATCATGCACAGGGCCAACACCACGCCGAGCAGCACCCCGAGCGTCAGGCCACTGAGGATCTCGCTCAAGGTAACCAGCGTGTGCCAGCCCAGCCAGCTGCGGTTGTTCCACAGGGCGGCAGCCACCGCCGATGGCGACGGCAGCAGGAATGCAGGGATACCGCTGCGACTGAGCAGCCACCAAAATATCAGCAGGCCGCAGAACACGACGCCGCCGCGGAAAAGTTTCCCTCTCATCCGTTGGCCCTCATCAGCTGTTGCAGCAGCGCGGCTTGTCCCTTCAGCAGCGCCGGATCGTCCGGCGCCCGCGGCGGTATCCCCGTCAGATGATGGGAGTCATCAATGCCGCCTGGCGGCGGCGAGAGCACCAGCAGGCGATGGCTGAGCCGGCAGGCTTCCATCGGGTCGTGGGTAATCAGCACCACCGTACGCTGAGTCAACAGTTCCGCTGCCAGGGTCTGGATACGCGTGCGGGTGAGGGTGTCCAGCGCAGAAAAAGGCTCATCCATTAACACGATCGGCCGATCTTCATACAGCGTGCGCGCCAGCGCCGCCCGCTGACGCATGCCGCCGGAGAGCGACGCCGGACGATCGTCGGCGCAGTGGCTGAGACCCACCTGCTCTAATAGCGTCGCAACCCGCTGCCGATCGACGCGCTCTCCGCGCAGGCGGGCGCCAAGCGCCACGTTGTCGCGCACGCTTAGCCACGGATAGAGCAGATCCTTTTGCCCCATCCAGGCCAGACGAGGGGCCAGCGGGCGACCGTCGCTGGCCTGAATCTGACCGTGGGTGGGGGCGGCCAGTCCGGCGATAATTCGCAGCAGGCTGGTTTTTCCGGCACCGCTGGCTCCCAGCAGCGAAACCCACTCTCCAGCGGGAATATCAAACGACAACTTGTCAAAAATGACCCGCGAGCCGAAGCGCAGGCTTAATTCCCGCACCGCAATAGTCGGAGCCGTCACTGAGCGACCGCCGCGGCATTCAGTCCCATCTGCCAGAAGTTGGCTTCCAGACGGGTGGCCGTGGTGAAGATGGCGCTCAGCTCTGCGACGCGCGATTCGGCGCCGCGCTGCTGCCAGACGCGCTCCAGCAGATCGATTGCCGCCGTGACGCCGTCAAGGTAGCCCGCATCGCCGTAGTTACGGATCCAGGAGGCATAGGGGTTGTCGGTGAGTCGGGTGGCCGGATTGTCGAGCAATCCGAGGCCGATTTCCGCATAGCCTGCCACGCAGGGCATCAGCGCCACCAGCAGATCGAGCGCATCGCCGGAGTGACCGATATCCAGCACGTAGCGGGTATAGTTCACCGTCTCCGGCGCTTCGCTTTCGGCGGCCATTGTCGCTTCGTCCAGCCCCCAGCCCGCGCAATAGCCGACGTGCAGCGGCAGTTCGCCAAGAATCGCGTTCATTGAGGCGGCCGCGGCGCGCATCTCCGGGAGCGTGCGCAGTTTGCTGACCAACAGGGCATAGCTACGGGCAAAGTGGATCAGGAACAGGTAGTCCTGAGTCAGATAGCGGCGGAAGGCGCGTTCGGGCAGGGTACCCTCGGCAAGCTGGCGGAGAAAAGGATGGGCAACGTATTGTTCCCAGTCGCATCCCGCCTGCTGGCGCAGACGACCATAAATACCCTGGGTAAAGATCGGCAGAATCACAGGACCTCCTGATTGCGGGGGAGATCCGGGTGTGCGGAAGTATGAACAGGCAATGGCGGTAAACTGGCAAAATTGCCGACCCGTCCCTTCGCTGGCATGACCCAGATCAGGTTCAAAGGGTTCGGCTTACGCCATCTCAGCCCTCACGGGACACCCCTCGGTTGCGCCATGTTATACGGCATTCACTTTTTGATTACAATCCCGGCCGCGGGCGAATTCGTGCCAGATTATGTGACACTGTCACTCATCCAGGTGACTAAATACTCAGCGCCGGCATAATTTTGCTGCGGATAATTGGCTTTCTATGCCCTTTTCGCTGGCTAATTTGTCCAGAATTAAAAAAAACCGCCGACCGAAAATTGGTCGTTCATGGCACCATAGGATATATTTTTTATTACCATGAAACCCATTATTCTTCAGCTACATGGGCATTCAGAACCCATCACGACGCCGGAGAGTGCATGACATTTTCGCTACCGACCATATTGCTGGCGCTCCTCGTGCCACTTTCCCTTCCCGCCGCTTGCGCCGAACTGTTCGATCCCGAAGATGGCATGCTGGATATGAGCCGCTATCTGCAGGATAACCCGTACGGATTCCTGCCGGTGCCGATGGCGATAACCGAGCCGGCGGTCGGCTATGGCGGGGGGCTGTTTGGTCTCTTTTTACACGGTAAAGGGACGCGGGATGGCGATAATTTTATTTCGCCGCCGATCACCGCTTTTGGCGGCGGCGGAACGCAGAACGGGACCTGGTTTGTCGGCGGCGGCCACCGGCATACCTGGAATAATGACCGTATTCGCTATCTGGTGCTGCTGGGCTACGCCAATATTAAACTGGATATCTATTCCGACGTATTGAGCAGTTTTAATAAAAATACCGCTATCCACTCGCAGACCCGCGGCTATGGCGGTCTGCAAAAACTGCTGTTTCGCGTCGGCGACACGCCGATATTTGTCGGCGCCTCTCAGGTGTATGCGAAAACCGAGGTTTCCGCCGATAACCCGGTCGTTAATCGGGTCTGGCAGCAGGTGCTGGGTCAGGAGAGCGCGTCATCGGCGCTGGGCGTGGTGGCGGAATATGACACTACGGATAATTTTTTCTACCCTAAGAAGGGGTTATCGGTACAAAGCGAGTATCGATTTTTCCGTTCATTGCTTGGTGGCGACTATCATTACGATCAGTTCTCTGTAGATGGGAAATACTACATCCCTCTGAGCCGCACGCTGACGCTCGCCGTGGCTGGCAACTACCAGTCGTTGACCCACCATGATAAGCGCCTGACGCCAATGGCTCGCCCGTATATCGAATTACGCGGGATTTCTCGTTACCGCTATCAGGGCGATTATGTCAGTACGGCGCAGACTCAGCTTGCCTGGGAATTTCAGCCGCGCTGGATCCTACAAGGGTTTGTCGGTATCGGCAGCGCCGCTGACGAAGCCCATTCTCTGTGGGAGCAAACCGACGTGGCGTGGGGGACCGGGTTTCGCTACCTGATAGCGCGCCAGTATGGATTACAGACGGGGATTGATATCGCCTTCAGCGAACATGAACAGGCGCTTTATTTTAATGTGGGTTCCGGACTTTAAGGTCAGATGAGAAAAAAATGAGATGGACTAAAATCGTACTTACGTTGTTGTTAACGTCGGGCACCGCCTGGGGGGCCAGCACGACCGACAGTTCCGGCAACAGTAACGACAGCTATTTTCCGATTTGGGGTGATGAGGCAAGGGCGCGTGGATATTCGATCCCGCTGCCGTTCGGGGTTAATTTAAGCTATATGAATATTCGCCAGGATATCCTGGTCGACAGTATCTCTTTTTCCGGACTGAAGCTCGGAAATCATCCGATACCGGGCGATATGTTCGCCATCGATGCGGGACATACGCGACAGAAGAGCAAGACCGAGAACCTGCGTCTGGATATGTGGGTGTTTCCTTTTTTAAATATCTACGGCATCGCCGGGCATACCAGCGGATCGTCGCTATCAAAAGTGTCGGTTGACGCCGATCCCTCAAAATATACCGGGATCGACCGAATAATTGCCGGATCCGTACATCGACTTCATGAAAACGGACAGTTGCAGGATATTGATTTTGCGCTCGATTTTAAAGGCACCACCTGGGGAACCGGGTTTACCCTCGCCGGCGGCTATGGCAACTGGTTCGGCCTGATCGATACCAACTATACCCGTACCGACTTCGATATCCTTGACGGTAAAATCTCGGCCACCACCGTGTCGCCGCGCATTGGCTATCGCTTTAATTTACAAGGCATCGCCGGCCCGTCAAACTTAAGTATCTGGGTGGGCAGTATGTACCAGAACGTGCAGCAGGAGTTCAAAGGCAATCTCTCCGATCTGCATATGCCGCCGGAACTCCAGCCGCTCATTGCCGCGGTCAATAAAGACGATCAGGGCAAGTTTGACGTGAAGCAGCGGCTCTCTTCACCGTGGAATATGCTGGTGGGGGCGCAATATGAAATTACGCAGAACTTTAACGTGTTAACCGAGTTTGGTTTTAACGAACGTAATAGCTTTTTTGTCGCCGGAGAATACCGTTTTTAACCTCGCAAGATGCCGCCTGCGAGCGTCCGTTTATGTCCTGGAGACAATGTTGATGCGTCATGGCTTGTTATTTTTACTGGCGGCCGCGTTCTCGGTGTGCGCGAAGGATCCGCTCTTACCGGTCGTTCCCGCTCCCCGGGTCAAACCGGTGGTCAGCCATCTGGCGCCGCCGGAATCGCTGCGTCCGTGCTGTGCGTTTGGCTATGACCTGCATGTCAGAGCGATTGGGGTGCCGATCCCGGTCTATCAAATTGGTAATGTCCTGACGCTCGATACGCTGGGTAAACATCGCTACAACGACAGCGCGCTGGGGGCGGTAAAAAACCTCGTCGGACTGAGTGAAGAAGAAAACGGGCTGATCTATACCCGTCGTGGCGGGTTTATCGATATCGCCCACGTGCGCGATACCGCGGATAATACTTTTTATCTCTTCTCCCGTATTTACCCGCATCTTGGACAAGCGGGGCGCATTTTCTACAGCGAGGAGCTGGGCATCAGACGGATCCAGCTCAATGCTTTTATGCCGCCGGCCGCCCTGTCCCGGCGCTATGAGATTGCCGCCTGGCTCGCAGGCCGTCTGGCCTATGAGCTTGCGCAATGGCATGAAATTGCGCAGTGGAATGGCTTCCAGTCAGTTCCGGGGTTTTCGGAGGAAATCTCCGCCTTTTCCCCGGAAGATCTCTACTCTAATCTGCTGGGCGCCCGGCTGGCCATCAGCGTCATTTTGCACGGCCATGCCGGTTCGGTTGACGACTATAACCAGGCAATGGAAGCCGCGCTGAAAAAGGTGCTGGTAAAACTGATGGTGGCTCCGCGCAGCGAAACGGAAAGCATGTTCCGCAAGCTGGATGGCGACTGGTGGAATAGCCAGCGGCGGGTTCCGGATAAATTTCTGGTGCTCAAACGCAATTACGATATGAGCGACGATCGGCTGCCGACGCCGGTCCCGTTCGAGAGGACGACGCCCTGGCGGTTAACCCTGCCGCAGACGGTGGACGGCTTTTCGCTCCCCGCGCTTGGACAGTTGCAAATTCATCCGGGGCAGGACATGCAGATGCTGCCGGTACCGGAGACCTTCTATACTCCCGGGCAGTTCCAGGGACTGGCCGATCGCGCCGAACGGGCGGATCAAACCCAGCTTGAGCGTATCGAGAAATAATTCAGCAACGGCGAGCGCCGGGGAGAATGCCTGGCTTCTGTCCGCGGCAGCGCCGTTTTGCTTTCCCGGTACACTTTCCATAATCAAAAAGGAACTATACTTCCGGCGTCTTGATCTCATGCCTGAACTTTCGACATCATTTCATTAGCTTACGCCGTTGGGCCAGATTGGCGATGAGAGCGTCGTTCAGAAGCGGGGTGCCTGTTCGCTGGAGGGCCGCATGTTATTAAAAGAGTTAATGATTTTTGATTTACTAAGCACCCCTGTCTGGGTGGTTCATCCTTTTAAAGAAGTCGTCGTCTACAGTAATCAGGCCTCCAGAACCCTGAGTGGAGCGATGTCGCTGGATGAAATGCGCAAAGGCACGCTCTCCAGCTGTCCGCAACGCAGCCTGCAGAATTATCTGTATTACTTCAAAAATATTGCTGAAGTATTTGAAGTGTGGACCATTCAAACCCCGGAAGGTCTGAGTCCGATTTATTGTAAAACCACGCTGATTAAATCCGAAGAATATGACACATTAATTCTGTTCGAAGCCGTAAAGATCCTGCAGCAAAATGACTCGTTTAAGGCGCTCCCCGCGCATACCTACAAACGGCGCAGCAATAGTTTCTTTTCGCGCTTTTTTATGACCAGTTCCGCCCCGATGCTGTTGATCGACCCTGAACAGGACGGGCGAATTATTGATGCGAATATCGCCGCGCTGCGGTTTTATAACTACACGGCCGATGAGATGCGCACTCGCCATACCTGGCAGATCAATACCCTGGGAAGGGACGTGCTTCCCGTTATGCGCAGCGTGGCAAGCTTACCCGGCGGCCACAAGCCGCTTAATTTTACCCATATTCTGTCCGATGGTTCTCTCCGCTATGTTCAGACCTATGCCGGGCCGGTGGTGCTGAACCATATACGGTTGATGCTGTGTATTATTCATGACATTACTGAAGAGGTGAATCTGAAGGAAGAACTTGAATTTGCGGCCACTCACGATCCTTTAACCGGATTACTTAACCGACGCGAGTTTTATCGTATTGTTGATTCCTCGTTATTTCATGCTGACGGTTTTTGCTTGCTGCTGGTTGATGTCGATAATTTTAAAGCGATTAATGATAGCTACGGACACCAAAAAGGCGATGAGGTGCTGCTGGCTATTTCCCGAATTCTTGAATCCGCCGCCAGAATTCAGGACCAGATCTATCGCTGGGGAGGGGAGGAATTTTTATTATTTCTCCCCGGTGCGACAATCGCGCCGGCACTGGCGATGGCGGAAGCGATTCGCCACGCGGTCAGCTGTTATCATATCCCCGAGCACGCCGGGACGGTGACGGTCAGTATCGGCGTCGCGGAACATCAGGAGGGTGAAGAGATCGATCAGCTGTTTAATCGCGTCGATAAAGCGCTGTATGCCGCGAAGAAAGAAGGGCGAAACCAGGTAAAGCTTCATCTGGTCGAAAAATATTAAAACCTGGAGCCACAACCTATGCCATCCCCGGAACCTTCCCCCCTCGATAATCCGTGCGCTGAGAAGATCATCGATCTGTATGAGCGCCATGCCCGACGCTGGGCGGAACTGCGTTCAACCCACTTGTTTGAACAACCCTGGCTGGATACGTTTCTTGCGCGGGTGAGACCCGGCGGCCATATTCTCGATATTGGCTGCGGCAACGGAACGCCTGTCGCGGCCTACTTTATCCGCCGGGGATATCGGCTGACCGGCATCGATTCCTCTCCGGCGATGATTGCCCGCTGCCGCCAGGATTTTGCGCATCAGCAGTGGACGGTGGCGGATATGCGCACCCTGGCGCTGGGTCAGCAGTTTGACGCGCTGCTGGCGTGGGACAGCTTCTTCCATCTGACCCGCGACGCCCAGCGCGCGATGTTTGCCCGCTTTGCGGCGCATGCCCGTGCGCACGCGCCGCTGATGTTTACCAGTGGTAACCACGATGGGGAAGCTATCGGGCAGTTTGAGGGGGAGGCGCTCTATCACGCCAGTCTGGCGCCGGAAGCGTATCGCCGGCAGCTGGAAACCCACGGTTTTGCACTACTGAAGCATGTTGTCAACGACCCGCACTGCGGTGGTCGCACGGTCTGGCTGGCGGAAAAAAGCGCCTGAACCGCTGTCCTGCAACGCGCGCCTGAGAGCGCGGGCGACTGATGGTCGGGCCAGAAAATGCGTCGATCCGCGCGTTGACGCGTCAGGATGGATATCAAACTATCACTATACTGAACTATCATACCGATCCGCTGTTTTCGTCAGGTCAGTATTTCATTATCAGCCCGGGCGTTTCGGGTAACCCTTTGATCTTCGGGTGAGGTTTCAAATAAGAAATGACGGTTTCTTTGCCATGTGCCTGCACTCTGTCTGCGACCTTATTGCTGGTCAGTCCGGCCTGTTTTGCCCTTGACGGTAGCCATTTAAAACAGCGCGCCGATGCCGTGCTGATGCTGATGAGCTACACCGTCGTCCCCGATGTCACCGCCAGCGACCTCAATATCGGTTCCGGCAGCAACGAGAAAAATCAGCTGTCGATTACCCAGTTCGGCGGCGGTGCGACCCTGAGTAAACGTTATCCGATCTATTTAGAAGGGACGCTGGGCTACAGTCGCTACGATCCGCAGTTTGTGCTGAGCAACGGCGATGACAGCCGCAATATTCCGGCGAAGTGGAACAGTCTGACCGGTACCGGCGGCATCGGCTGGGACTTCAATCTGTATACCGATAGGTGGGGCGGTACGCTGGTCCTGCGGCCCATTTTTAACTTTATGCTGGGGACCATGGCCAGCGACGTGCGGATCGGCAGCCGGCTGATTGAGCAGAAGCGGAATGCGGATTTTAAATTTCTTGACGGCGGACGGCTCAATGCCTACGGGCTCGGCGGTTCGCTGATGCTGGATTACGAACTGTTCTCCAAAGAGCAGGATATCGATGTTGAACTGCGCTATTCCGGCATGAGCCTGCAAACCTTTGGCAGCACGCCGGAAGCCGTCAGCGGACAGTCCAGCGCCGAAAACATTGGGCTGTATCTGCGCCGCCGCGCGCCCATTTCCGACTGGACGCTGTTGAAAAGCCCGGTGCGCTACGTGCTGGAAGGCGCGCATACCGAATATCTGGGCGATCAGCGCGGGCAGCTTGGGTTTAACGGTCTTAGTTCTCTGGGGGTCGGGCTGGAGCTCGACAGCAGCCAGTATCCCGTGTTCATCAGCCGCACGCGTCTCGTCGCCCGCTATATGTTCGGGGATAATACCCGGGGCTATGGCGTCGGTTTAGCAATGAGCTTTTAACCGCGTTTGCGCTGACTGCCATCGAACTGCGCAACATGCCGCTTTTTTTTATTTCTTTAGCAATATTCCCGCCGCTCATTCGTCTACCTCGGCACAAGGTTACTTTTTACTACGTTAATGAGGTCACACAGATGAGAGATTTTGGAATGCACGGCTATGCGCGCGATCGCCGGTTCGGCCATCATCGAATGGCTAAACCGCTGATTATCGGCGTGGTGCTGATCGCGATTCTTGGGCTGCTGGTGATGTCGCTGTGGAATGCGCTGCTGCCGGCCATTCTTGGCGTCAAGAGTATCGGTTTCTGGCAGGCGTTAGGTATTCTGGCGCTATCGCGTATTCTGTTTGGTGGCCTGGGTTTTCGCCCTGGCATGTTCGGGATGCGTCGCCGGATGCATGAACGCTGGATGAAGATGAGCCCGGAACAGCGCGAAGAGTTTATTCAGCGCTTCCACCATCGCGCGCCTCGCGACCCGCGTGGGCCTTGCGGCTGGCGCGAACGTCGGGAGGAGAACACCCCGCCGCAAAACGACGCGGTCAAAACGACGCCAGACGAGTGAGTCAGATGAAAACAGGGCCAGGCGGGGAGTCGCTGTTGCTATCGGCAATCAACGCCTGTCGCTCACGGCTGAGAGCGTTTATCCGCGGGCGGACGCCGGTGCGCGACGATGCGGATGATATTCTGCAGGAAGTCACCTGTCAGTTGATGACCGTGGAACAGCCGGTAGAGAACGTGGCGGCCTGGCTGTTTCGTGCGGCACGTAACGAGATGACCGATCGGGCGCGAAAAAAGCGCGAGCTGCCCTTATCGGGCTACGTGAACCCGGACGACGATCTGCCGGAGGATGAGCTCTCAGAAACGCTGTTTGGCGTACCGCAAACGCCGGAAGAGGAGTATCTGAAAGCGCTGCTCTGGGATGCGCTGAATCAGGCGCTCTCCGAACTGCCTGCCGCCCAGCGCGAGGTCTTTGAGAAGACCGAACTGCAAGGCTACAGCTACAGGGAGCTGGCTGAAGAGTGCGGTGCCAGCGAACAGGCGCTGCTCTCGCGCAAACATAAAGCCGTTCTCTATCTTCGTTCGCGTCTGCGGACCTTCTACGATGAGCTGGTCGACGGCTGAGCCCGCCGTCCGGTACCGTGCTTTTCCCCCACGCTGCTCGTCTGATCAAAGCAAAACACAGCTGAAATATCCCCATCAGGGGATATTTTTATATTTATCCCTTGGTGGGGATAACATGACGTTGCCGCCGAGTGACCGGGTTGACATTATCCCCGACAGGGTATAAATAGTGTTTTATCCGCAGAAGAGGATAAGGAGACATGATGAGCCCTTCACCAGGAATATACAGCCCGGTTCAGCTGGCAAACTATCTCAAGCTGGTGCGCCAGAAAAACCAGTGGACGCAGAGCGATCTGGCTCAGCGTATGGGGATTAAACAGGCTACCGTCTCTAACTTTGAAAATCATCCCGAGAAAACGACGTTAACCACGGTGTTTAAAATTTTACAGTCACTGGAACTGTCGATGGCGATTTGCGAAAAAAATGCGCCGGATACCAACGATAGCAGTGATAACCCACAGGATCTGGACTGGTAATGGCTACTCTCGTGACATGGATGAACAATGAGCGAGTCGGCGAACTTATCAAGCAGGCGAACGGCGCCCATCTCTTTCGCTATGAAGAGGCGTGGATGCGCAATCCTCGCGCCAGGCCGCTCTCTCTGTCGCTCCCGCTGCAGTACGGTAACATCACCGACGATGCGGTGTTTAACTATTTTGACAACCTGCTGCCGGACAGCCCGCGGGTGCGGGACCGCATTGTTAAGCGCTATCAGGCGCGTTCAAAGCAGCCTTTTGATCTGCTGGCCGAGATCGGACGCGACAGCGTCGGGGCGGTCACGTTACTCCCGCCAGGGGAAAACGCAACCCGGAGAGCGTTGAGTTGGGAGGCGCTGGATAGCCACGCCCTGGATGCGCTGCTGACGGCCTACCAGTCGGATATACCGCTCGGGATGGTCAACGAACACGATGATTTCAGGATCTCGGTGGCCGGGGCCCAGGAGAAAACCGCGCTGCTGAAAATCGGCGAGCAGTGGTGTATACCGACGGGGACCACGCCGACCACCCATATCATTAAACTGCCTATCGGCGAGATCAAACAGCCGGATGCGGTGCTGGATCTCAGCGAAAGCGTAGATAACGAATATTTGTGTCTGGCGCTGGCCCGGGCGCTGGGTTTTGCCGTTCCGCGCGCCAGCATTATCCAGACCGCCAGCATCAGGGCGCTGGCGGTTGAGCGTTTCGACCGTCGTTGGGCGCAGGAGAAGACGGTGCTGCTGCGTTTACCGCAGGAAGATCTGTGTCAGGCCTTCGGTATTCCGTCATCGATTAAGTATGAGTCCGACGGCGGGCCGGGCATTCGGGCGATTATGGCTTTTCTGGTTGGATCCAGCGAGGCGCTCGAGGATCGCTATAACTTTATGAAGTTTATGGTGTTCCAGTGGCTGATTGGCGCAACCGATGGCCACGCGAAAAACTTCTCGATCTTCCTCCAGCCGGGCGGCAGCTATCGCTTAACCCCATTCTACGACATTATCTCCGCGTTTCCGCTGCTTGGCGGGAAGGGGCTGCACCTGAGCGATCTCCGGCTGTCAATGAGCCTGAAGGCCAGTAAAGGGCGCAAAACGGAGATCCAGACGCTCTATCCGCGTCATTTCCTCGCCACGGCGAAAGAGGTGGGGTTTGCCGAGGAGCAGATGCTGGAGATTCTGCGCTATTTTGTCGATAACGTTCCCCACGCGGTTGCTGCGGTAAAGGAAACTTTACCGCATGACTTTTCACCACCGGTGTATGAGGCGATCACCGATCGCTTACTGTGGGTCCATTCACGCTTGCAGAACGCAATGGCGGCGTTACCGTCGGGCTGAGCGAAGGCCCGGCGCGACTTCCCCAGCGGCTTTTCAGGTAGTTCACCGCCTGCTGAGTTTGCGGCTGGTTGAGATAGTTCTCCCGGAACAGAATCGTCCCCTGGATTTGCGGCATCGATTCGTTCAAATCCAGCTGCTTCTTCAGTTCCGGAACGCCGCCGTTGACCATCCAGTCGGGCTCATTTTTCGACGGCTCGCCAATTTTATACAGCGCCACGCCGATATACAGCCGGGTACCGGTCGGTTTCACCACGTCGGCCCACCATTTAGCGAGCACATCATAGCGGGCCGCATCACGGGCAAAGGGCCAGTACAGCTGGGGGGCGATGTAGTCAAGCAGGCCCTGTTGAACCCAGCTGCGGGTGTCGGCGTAAGACTCATCATACGCCGCCGCGCCGCGGGTATCGGAACCTGCCGGATCGTGTGATCGGTTACGCCAGACGCCCGCAGGACTGACGCCAAACTCAATATCGGGATTGAGCTGTTTGATGGTGCGTGACACCTGGGCAATCAGCTGCTGGGTATTGTGTCGCCGCCAGTCCGCTTTGGAGGCGTATCCCTGGCCATATCTCCGGTAGGTCTGGGTGTCGTTCAGCGCGGAACCCGGCGATTCGGTATAGAAATAATCATCAAACTGCACGCCGTCAACCGGGTAGTGTTCCACCACTTCGGCAACGATGCTGGTTATCCAGTCGCGCACTTCCGGAATCCCCGGGTCGAGGACAAAGCGGTCGCCGGCGGTACGAATCCAGTCACGATGCAGCACGAAAACGCTGGCGGGGATCTGCGAGAGGGTCCCGTTGAGTTCGCTGACGGTTTTTGGCCGGGTATTCACCGAGACGCGATAGGGGTTAAACCAGGCATGGACCCGCATACCGCGTTTATGGGCCTCATCGAGCATAAACTGGAGCGGGTCGTAGCCCGGATCCTGGCCGATATGGCCGGTCAGCATATCGGACCAGGGCAAAATTTTTGACGGCCACAGCGCGGTGCCATCCGGTTTGACCTGGAAGAAGACGGTATTGATGCCGAGGCTTTGCAGCTTATCCAGTTTATCGGTCAACGCTTGCTGCTGCTGGCGGATACGAACCGCTGGGTCGCCAATCGTCACCGAAGCGACAGGCGGCCAGTCAAGACGAGACACCGTTGTCAGCCAGACGCCGCGTACCGGCTCATGGGTTTTGGGTAAATGGGGCTGTTTCAGCGCCGGGGGAAGCGGAGTCACCAGAGAGGCGGGCGGTTTGCCGGAACAGCTAACCAACAGCAGCGCGGCGGCCACCGCCGCGGCGGACAGGGTCGCTTTAAAGAAAACAGGGACGCTACGAGAGCAGAAAATCATATTCGTCATCGTTATAGGCCGTTGCGTGAAGATGCATTCTCCTACGATTCGAATTCAAGTCAATCAGTGTGTGTATTCCCCGCGTCTGACCTGCTGTTATGTTGGCAGGGCGGGCCCTGGCGGTTAACTACGCCGCGACAGCGTCGGGTCGTTATCGCCTCCTTTTCCCGGAAGTGAGCTCCTCCTGCACGATGGAAATCATAAGAGTGGGCTATGAGTCCATAGCGCGGAATCCCCGTTAACGCGCCGCTTCTCGCACGTCTTGTTATATTGTTCACAATACCGCAACAAAATTATTCACTCTCATGATCATTTTCGCACTTTTGCACCAGGGCAGTGCGCAACGAGTGCAAAGAGCAACTATGTTTAGCTCGCTGGTCGATATGGACGCCGCAGTTCCCGACTCGCCACGTGATGGCAACAGACCTCCTGACTCGTACAGAAATGCACGTCAGCCGGAGGCGGTAACGTTGTTATCACGCGTTATTGCCATCCATCACTAAGCGATCTGACGCGCCATTTCTCCCTGGCGGGATTTTTGCTTCTTCCACCCCGGCCGTGACGGCACAGTGTCAGCCTTCGGCAAACCAAACAGTAATTGATATTTTCCGCGCCATTACAGGGCGCAAGGCTATAAATCGCTGAGGAATATCGAATGTCTCTGAAACTTAAAAAGTTGACTCTTCATTTTGCGATTGCGGGTTGTATGAGCATGGCATTTTACGCACAGGCGGATGTGAAGATTGGTGTTGCCGGACCGTTTACCGGGCCGAATGCGACTTATGGCGCCCAGTACTGGAAAGGGGCCTCGCAAGCGGCGGCGGATATTAATGCGGCGGGAGGAATTAAAGGCGAAAAAATTGTGCTGGTTCAGGGGGACGATGCCTGTGAACCCAAACAGGCGGTCGCCGTGGCGAACCGTCTGGTCGATGAGTCCGGCGTCTCCGCCGTGGTGGGGCATTTCTGTTCGTCATCCACCATGCCTGCCTCAGAGGTCTATGACGAGGCCGGTATTCTGACGATCACCCCGGGCTCGACGAACCCGCAAATCACCGAACGCGGGATGAAAGATATGTTCCGCATGTGCGGTCGCGACGACCAGCAGGGGGCTATTGCGGCGAACTATATGCTGGATGTGCTAAAGGCGAAGAAAATCGCCGTGATCCACGATAAAGATACCTATGGCCAGGGGCTGGCGGATGCCACCCGCGCCGCGCTGGCGAAACGCGGGACGAAAGAGGTGCTGTACGAGGGGCTATCCCGAGGCGAGAAGGACTTCAACGCGCTGGTGACCAAAATTGGCGCGCTGAAGCCTGACGTGGTCTATTTCGGCGGCTGCCATCCGGAAGCCGGCCCGCTGGTTCGTCAGATGAGGGAACAGGGGGTACAGGCGAAATTCTTCTCCGGCGATTGTATCGTGACGGAAGAGCTGGTGACCGCTGCCGGCGGCCCGCAGTTCACTGACGGCGTGCTGATGACCTTCGGTCAGGATCCGCGCACCATTGCGGAAGGGAAAGCCGTCATTGAAAAATTCCGCGCCAGCGGTTTCGAACCGGAAGGCTATACCCTGTATGCCTACGCGTCGATCCAGGCGATCGCCGCAGCCTATAATGCCGTCGGAGCCGATAACACCAAAGCCAGCGAATGGCTGAAAAACCACAGCGTCGATACCGTGATGGGCAAAAAAGCCTGGGATGGCAAGGGCGATCTGAAGGTATCGGATTACGTGGTTTATAAGTGGGATGATAAAGGCAAATATCACCAGCTCTAACCGCCAGAACTTTCCGCCCCTTCACAAGGGGCTATTCGCGAAAAGGCAGCGGCGGTGCGCCAGGCTGTTCGCTGCCCGTTTACCGGCAGGATGGTGTCTATGGAAGCGTTCTTTCTACAACAATTGATCAATGGGCTGACGCTAGGCGCCGTATATGGATTAATCGCCATCGGCTATACCATGGTGTACGGCATTATCGGCATGATTAACTTCGCTCACGGCGAGGTGTACATGATTTCCGCCTATCTGTGCGCTATCGGGCTGGCGTTGCTCTCCGGATTTGGGATTCACTCCTTTCCTTTGCTGATCTTCGGCACGCTGGTCTTCACCATTGTGGTGACCGGGGTCTACGGCTGGACTATCGAACGTATCGCCTACCGGCCGTTGCGCAACTCGACCCGCCTGGCACCGCTGATTTCGGCTATCGGTATGTCGCTTATTCTGCAGAACTACGTACAAATCAGCCAGGGTCCCAATCAACAGGGGATCCCGACGCTGCTCTCCGGCGTACTGCGTTTTGAGGTTGGCGACGGCATCGTGCAAATCACCTGGACCAAAATCTTTATCCTCGTCGCGGCGCTGGTAGGCATGATCGTCCTGACCTGGATAATCCAGCATACCCGGCTCGGTCGTATCTGCCGGGCGACGCAGCAGGATCGACGAATGGCCGCCATCCTTGGGATTAATACCGATCGGGTGATCTCGCTGGTTTTTGTCATAGGCGCGGCGATGGCCGGTCTGGCTGGAGTGCTGGTGACCATGAACTACGGCACTTTTGATTTCTATATCGGTTTTATCATCGGCATCAAAGCCTTTACTGCCGCCGTGCTGGGGGGGATCGGCTCGCTACCCGGCGCGATGCTCGGCGGTTTACTGCTGGGGGTAGCCGAAGCGCAGTTCGCCGGGCTGGTGAACTCGGATTATAAAGATGTTTTTTCCTTCGCGCTGCTGGTGGCGATCCTTATTTTCCGCCCGCAAGGGCTGCTGGGTCGCCCGATGGTTGCCAAGGTTTAAGGGGTCAAACATGGCTGAAGTGTCCCGTAAGCCAGGAGTGGATATCAGGCGCTGCCTGATCGACAGCATCCTGGCCGGATTGTGTGCGCTTATCGTATTTGGCCCGATCGTGGGCATTGTGCTGAAAGGTTACAGTTACAATCTGTCAACCCAGCGGGTGTTGATACTGGTTGGCATCGTGATGATCGGGCGACTGCTGCTCAGTCTGATGCTGCAAAGTCGCAGCGGTCGCCAGTTCCTTGCCCGCTTTGAAGGAACGAATGATGGCGTATACGTGAGACCCGCCGGTTATCGTTCGCGGCTGCGCTGGGTCATTCCGCTGCTGGCGCTCCTCGCCATCCTGTTCCCGATCATCGCCACGAAATATCTGCTGACGGTCGCGATTCTTGGGCTGATTTATGTCCTGCTGGGACTGGGGCTGAATATTGTGGTCGGGCTGGCGGGCCTGCTCGATCTGGGCTATGTGGCCTTTTATGCCATTGGCGCCTACGGGCTGGCGTTGGGTTATCAGTATCTGGGGCTGGGATTCTGGGCAATGCTGCCGACAGGCGCCATTATGGCGGCGCTGGCCGGTGCGCTGCTGGGATTTCCGGTGCTGCGAATGCATGGCGATTATCTGGCGATTGTCACCCTCGGCTTTGGTGAAATTATCCGTCTGGTGCTGAATAACTGGGTCAGTTTTACCGGCGGACCGAATGGGGTATCCGTCCCGGCGCCGACGCTGTTCGGCCTCGAGTTTGGCCGGCGGGCAAAAGACGGCGGGGTGCCGATCCACGAGTTTCTGCACATCAGCTATAACCCCAACCTCAAATTTATCTTTATCTACGCCGTGCTTTGCCTGGTGGTCCTGCTGGTGCTGTTTATTAAGCACCGGCTGACGCGAATGCCTATCGGCCGCGCATGGGAGGCGCTGCGTGAAGATGAGATAGCCTGTCGGGCTATGGGGCTGAACCATGTGCTGGTGAAGCTCTCGGCGTTTATGCTGGGAGCCTCTACGGCAGGAATTGCCGGGGTCTTTTTTGCCACCTATCAGGGATTTGTTAACCCGACCTCGTTTACCTTTTTTGAGTCGGCGCTGATTCTGGCCATCGTGGTATTGGGGGGAATGGGCTCGACGCTGGGGGTGGTGCTGGCAGCGTTTGTCCTGACGGTGGCCCCGGAACTGCTCAGGGGGTTCGACGAATATCGGGTGCTGCTGTTTGGCGTACTGATGGTGCTGATGATGATCTGGCGGCCGCGTGGGCTGGTGCGTACCAGTCGTACGGGGGTGGCGGTACGGAAGGGAGTGGCGCCATGAATGACAATATTTTGCAGGTTGAGCATCTGATGATGCATTTTGGCGGCATTAAAGCGCTCAATGATGTCAATCTTGAGGTCAAAAGAGGGTCGATTACCGCGCTGATTGGCCCTAATGGCGCGGGGAAAACCACGGTGTTTAACTGTCTGACCGGGTTTTATCGGGCAACCGGCGGGGCGATCAGGCTGCATGCCCGTTCGCGGATCACCGACGTGATTCAGGTACTGGGACAAAAGCTTCATCCGACGGATTTTCTCCATCCAGCCGCGCTGGGATCGCGACTGTATTACAAAATGTTCGGTGGGACGCATCTGGTTAACCGGGCGGGGCTGGCACGAACCTTTCAAAATATCCGGCTGTTTCGTGAGATGTCGGTGATTGAAAATCTGCTGGTGGCCCAGCATATGCAGGTAAATCGTAATTTACTCGCCGGGATCATAAATACCCGCGGGTATCGAAACGCCGAAAACCGGGCGCTGGATCGGGCCTTCTACTGGCTGGAGGTGGTCGGTATGGCGGATTGCGCTAACCTGCTGGCGGGAACGCTCTCCTACGGGCAGCAGCGGCGGCTGGAGATTGCCCGCGCGATGTGTACCGGGCCAGAGATGATCTGTCTGGATGAACCGGCGGCGGGGCTTAATCCCGTTGAGACCCAGGCGCTGAGCAAGATTATCCGCTTCCTGCGCCAGTATCACGGCGTGACGGTATTGTTGATTGAACACGACATGGGGATGGTGATGGAGATTTCCGATCACGTGATCGTGCTCGATCATGGCGATGTGATCGCCCGCGGCGAACCGAAGGAGATTCAGTCAAATACCAGCGTGATCGCGGCCTATCTGGGGACGGATGAAGAGGAGCTTGCCGAATGAGCCAACCGTTGCTTGAATTTCGTCAGGTGGATGTGTTCTATGGCCAGATCCAGGCGTTGAAACAGGTCTCCTTAACGGTGAATGAAGGAGAGACGGTGGCGCTGATCGGCGCCAACGGCGCCGGGAAGTCCACGCTGTTAATGTCTATTTTTGGCCAGCCACGCATCGCCGCAGGAGAGATTCGCTATCGCGGCGAGGATATCAGCCGACGGTCTACCCATTTTATTGCCAGTAACGGTATTGCCCAGGCGCCGGAAGGGCGACGGATTTTTGCCGATATGACGGTGGAAGAAAACCTGCTGATGGGGACCATTCCCGTGGGCAGCCGCTATCAGAATGAGGACAAAGCGCGCATGTATCAGCTTTTTCCTCGTCTTGAAGAGCGACGGGCGCAACGCGCCATGACGTTATCGGGGGGCGAGCAGCAGATGCTGGCCATTGCCCGCGCCTTGATGAGCCGGCCAAAACTGTTACTGCTGGATGAGCCCAGTCTTGGACTGGCGCCGCTGGTGGTCAAACAGATATTCCAGATCCTGCGAGAGCTGACGCAGCAGGGCATGACGCTGTTTCTGGTGGAACAAAATGCGCATCATGCGCTGAAGTTGTCTGACCGCGCCTACGTCATGGTGAATGGCCAGATTCAATTAAGCGGAACGGGCAGGGAGCTGCTGAACAACCCGGAGGTGAGAAATGCCTATCTCGGCGTGGCCTGATAAGTGACAGCGTCACTGTTTAACCATTAAAAGCAACCCGTTCCCATCCGCCGGCCATTTCCCGCCGGCGTTTGTTTTTCTCGCCAGGGCAAGCCACTGATTTCTGCAGGATAAAGACGATAAACGTGCTGGCCTTTATTCCGCCGATACGGGCATACTGAATGCACTTTACCCGGTTAGCGCGCTACCGACGTCACCTGGACGGACGGTTTGCCGCCCGGGACGCTATGCAGGTGCGAAATTAACGCGGGAGAAATGGAATGAACTTACCGGTTGTTGCCGTTATTGGGCTCGGCGCTATGGGGCATGCTTTTGCCAGCAATCTGTTAAAAAAAGGCTTCACCGTTCACGGCTGGAATCGTACCCCTGAGCGGGGTGAGGATTTGATAGCCAGCGGATTAATCCGTCACGCGACCCCTCAACAGGCCGCGGCGTCGGCGGAGGTGATTCTGTCGGTACTGACCGATGGTGAAGCAACCCGGAATGCGATCCGCGAAATGGCTCCGGTTTGCCAGCCAGACGCCGTTTTTTGCCAGATGGGGACGATTGGCGTCGAAGAAACACGGGAGGCCGTTGACCTGCTGGCATCGCTTCGCCCATCGATGGTCTACCTTGATGCGCCGGTGTCGGGAACCAAAAAACCGGCGGAGAATGCGCAAATTCTGGTGCTTGCCAGCGGGGATCGTCAGCGAGGCGTGAAGGCCGAGAGCGTCTTTGCCGCGATTGCGCGCGGCACACAATGGTTTGGCGACGCCGGCAACAGTCAGAAAATGAAGCTGGTACTGAACGCCTGGCTGATCACCATGATGGAAGGGGTGGCAGAAAGTACGTTACTGGCGGCGAAATTAGGTTTTACTCCAGAAGCATTCTGGGGCGCGCTTGACGGTGGCCCGCTGGCGGCACCTTATGTGAAAGCCAAGCTGGAGATGATCGCGGCGAATGATTTTACTCCGCAGATGCAGCTCAGCCATGCGCTGAAAGATGCCCGGCTGGCGCTCGACGCGGCGGAAGATACGCCGTTGCCGATCCTGGCCACTATCGCCGACTGCTGGGATGAAGCCGCCGATGAGGGGTATGCCGATCGTGACCTGGCATCGGTGTATGCCTGGCTGGCGGGACAGCCGACAAGCGGGTACTAAGCGCGAAGTGCAGAGGTCGACGTGAAGGTGGTGTGATACTGCCGCGCTCTTAACGTAGGACCAGTGGAGGGATGTTCAGGGAAGGGCATCTTCATCCAGTGTAATAATCTGGATCCCGGCGGTCTGATACGCTTGCGCATCGTCAGGGAGACGGTCAATTACCAGAGTATCGATACGTTCCGCCGGGGCGAACTGCGCCAGCGAGGTATTATTGAGCTTGCTGGAGTCACACACCACAATCACCTGACTGGCATGTTCCACCATGCCGCGTTTCGTTTCCGCCAGCATAATATCGGCCACACAGGCGCCGTGCTTGACGGAGAGCGAGTTGGCCCCCATAAAGGCCTTATCCACATTTAGCGTATCGAGAATAGAACGTCCGTTGATGGACACCACGCAGTGGTAGCCTTTTTTGACGATCCCCCCCAGCAGGATGATCTGAATAGTGGGGCTGGCCTCCAGTTCACGGGCAATCTGATAATCATTCGTCACCACGGTGACATTCTGCCGATCGCGGATATGACGGGCGATATGCAGCGTGGTGGTGCCGGTATCCAGCACGATGATATCGCCATCTTCTACCAGCGCCGCGGCGCGTTGGCCAATACGCTCTTTCGCGGTCAGATTGACGACTTCCCGCATATCGGAGGCTTGCTCAAAACTGGCCCGGGTGCGCAGCACGGCGCCGCCGTGGGTGCGGGTCAGCATCCCGGCCTCTTCCAACTGACGGAGATCGGCACGAATGGTTGCGCCAGACACGTTGAACACTTCACACATCTCGGAAACCGCAACCTTGCGTTTTTCCCGGAGAATACTGAGTAACTTTTCCTGTCGTTCTTCTGCAAACATTGTGCCTCTCTTACGGACGATGTCACCTTCAGCGAGAAAATTCCGGCCGCGGCCGCAAGGCTCACCTTCAGGCTGGCCCGCGACTTAACGCATCCAGGCGATCGTATAATGGCGCGGATTGTTGGTAAAGCGTATCAAAAAGTTCGCTACAGGACTGATAATATTCCTGCAGACGCCGGTCAGGCATCACCGGTTCGTCGAACTGCACCGTATGCCGAACGCCATCGGCAAAATCCGCATACATCCCGATGCCAACGCCGGCAATAATAGCGCATCCGGTGACGCCATTCTCCGGATTGCGCGTCGATATAATGGGAAGATTGTACGCAGCCGCTTTGATTTCCAGCCACAGCCGACTGCGTGCGCCGCCCCCTGAGGCGATCATCTGCTCGGGATGCTGCCCGCACTGGCGTAACTGACGAAGATTACGCGCCGAAGCGAACGCGACCCCTTCCAGAACCGCCCGCAATAAATGTCCGCGACCATGCTTACGCTGCAGGCCGAAGAACTGCGCGCGCGAATTGGTGTGATCCGCCATGCGTTCACCGGTTAAGTAGGGCAAAAACAATAATCCTTCCGCACCGGCGGGGACTTCGGCCGCCAGCTGCAGCAGTTCCGGGTGTGTAATGTGGTTTTCTGCCAGAGCCTGGCGCGCCCAGCGTACCGCATCGCCGCCGGCATCGAGGAGGGTAAATCCGCCCCAGACCTGGTTTGCCAGATGCAGGTTATTGACTCGTGAATGCAACAACGGTTGCGGCGATACCACCGTGATCAGCGTGGAGGTTCCCGTAGAATCGGATGCCGTTCCTGGCTGATATACGCCGGAACCCAGCAGGGTGGCCGCCATATCTGACGTCCCGGCGACCACCGGGATCCCTGCGGGCAGGCCGGTCAGCGTCGAAGCCTCACGGGTAACCTCGCCGATCACCTCGCTGGACAGTTTCAGATCCGGTAACTGCTCCCGTCTCAGGCCAAACAATTCCAGCGCCTGTGGCGACCAGCTGCGGCTTTCGCTGTCCATCAGAAAGTAGCAGGAAGCCTCGCTGTAATCGGTGGCGATGGCGCCGGTCAGCATGAAGTTAATGAAATCCTTCGGCATTAATATCTTCGCGATGCGGGCCGCACTCTGAGGATAATGTTCCCGCCACCACGCCAGCTTAAAGGCAGGCCAGGCGGCTGCCGGGGGATTATTCAGATGGCGCAGCCAACGTTCCGTATCTTCGCGAACAATAAAAGCGTCGACCTGCGGCTGGCTCCGTTTGTCATTCCACAACAGCGCTTTGTCTTCGACGAGTTGACCCGCGCTATCCAGCAGTACGGTGCCATGCATTTGTCCGCAGGCGCCTATCGCGGCGATCTGCGAGCGGACATCGGGGAAACGATACAGAACTTCGCGGATACAGTCGCAGACAGATTGCCACCACAAAGAAGGTGCCTGTTCCGACCAGCCTGCACGAGGAGTCGTTTGCTCATATTCCCGCTGAGCAAACCCCACGAGAGAACCATCGGCCCTCAGGATGGCGGCGCGGGTACTTCCGGTGCCGACATCAATGGTTAATATTTTATTTTTCATCACTGACTCCGGTGACATCATAAGGCGGGCCCTCAGGGCCCGCAGGCGCAGGTTTTAACAGGCGTTCAGTTCAGGGAAGAGGTCCGGATTTTGTTCCAGTTGGGCCAGCACGGTGGTCACCGCCCCCAGACTCATGCCGAAGCGGCGGACGCCAAGCCGGTAGAGCTCGCGCACGGTATCCAGATCGCGAATTCCCCCCGCGCCTTTGATGTCGATGCAACCTTTCAGCTGTCCGGCGATGATGCTGACCTTTTCCGGGGTCGCACCGGTAGGGGCCCAGCCGGTGGACGTTTTCACCCACTTCATCCCCACCTCAACGGCAATATCGCAAACCCGACAGATCTGTTCCTCATTGAGATAGTGGGTTTCGAGGATCACTTTTGCCGGTACCGGCGCTGCGGCTTCAACAACCCGCCGCAAATCCTGGCGCACATAGTCATAATCCCCGGACAATACTTTGCCGATATTCACCACCATATCCACTTCCCGGGCACCGTCAGCAATAAGCTGGCGGACTTCCTGGACCTTAATATCGGTTGCGTGGCCACCGCCAGGGAAGCCAACCGGGCCGCCAATCATGATATCGCCCCGTCCCTGTTGCGGCAGTAGCGTACTGAGAAAGCGTGTCCAGCAGGGCAGCACATGCACAGAAATGATGTTGTAGCGGGTAGCCAGTTCCGCACAGGCACGAATATCTGCTTCCGTACTGGTCGCCTGGACGGCGCTGAGGTCAATTAAGCGGGCAAAACGGCGAGTGGTCTCATTCATAGTCTGTTCCTGTCATCTGTTTTCAGTTGTTTTCATTTAACGATTTATACTCACGTTTTTACATTAGAAAACGCATTAAATGAAAATAATGTGATCAAACAGGCATTTTTTTATTTTCATTTGCTTTTAATTAACAGGGCGATACAGGAAGAAACGATGACCACACAGTCACAAACGGTCATAGACGGGCACAAAAGCAAAGGGGGATAGGTTTTTGTTTGCTTTTGTTTGTGACCGGATGGCGGTCAAAAGAGGGAAAAAACGTCGCTGGAAGGGGGAGAAATGTGATTTTCATCACATGAAATGACGAGGGCACCGCCATCTTTGCTGGACGTTTTCACGGTCGCAGCACCCCATCGATGGGCAAGGTAATCTTATCAGGCACTGCAGGAGAGAGAGTTATGTTACCGCTGGAACGTCATCGCTTAATTGTCGAGTTGTTAGGCCAACATGGTGTCATGCGGGTCGATGAGATTGCGCAAGCAACCCGGGTTTCTCGTGAAACGGTACGTCGGGATCTCAGTGAACTGGAGCGAAAAGGTGTTTTAAACCGCAGTCACGGCGGGGCGCTGTTGGTCGAAAACCCACTGCCCACTCCCAGGGGGCTCCCGTCTGGTCTACCGATCCAGGATGGGCAAGGGAGCTTTCAGCAACGTACATTGCGGCATAGCGAAGCCAAAATGCGTCTTGGCCGCAAAGCGCTGCAGCTGCTACAGCCTGGGGACACCATCCTCCTGGACAGCAGCAGTACCAGCTGGTTTATGGCACGCCAGATACCCGAGATGGCGTTAACGGTTATCACGCCGTCTGTCGCTATTCTGCAGGCGCTGATGAGCCGTCGCTCCTTACACCTGATTGGTCTAGGCGGTGATTTTTCACCGACCGAGGAGGCTTTCTTCGGCGAAATGACGGGACGCATGCTGCGCGAATATGCCATCGATACGTTTTTCTTCTCGTGTCAGGGGCTGGAGCGCGACAGCGGTCTGTATGCCGGAACGGACGCTCATGCCGCCCAGGTAAAGCAAATGATGATGGCAGCCCGTCGGGTCGTGGCGCTGATCGATAGCAGCAAGCTGGGACGGCTGGGGGTGGCAAGGATCGGCGGTCTGGGAGAACTGGATTGCTTGATAACCGAAGCATTTGATGATCCGCTGCTCGAAAAAGAGATGACCTGGCATAACGTCAGCACACAAATTGCCTGAGTGTACCGTCACGTCGTGACGGTGAATCTATGCATTGTCGACACACCGCACCGTGCGGTGGGGCCAGACTTTGCCTGAAATCAGCGAATGACCGGAATCAATACCGAAACAGAGAGGCATTATGCGTTATTACATTTCCCCCTCACTCATGTGTATGGACATGATGCAGCTGAGCGACCAGCTGAACTTTTTGAACAGCAAAGCGGACAGATTGCATGTTGATGTGATGGATGGCCACTATGTCAAAAACCTGGCGCTCTCAACCAGCTTCGTGGCACAAATTCGCCCCTGGACCACTTTACCTGTCGATGTTCATCTGATGGTCGAAGAGCCGATGGCGTTTATCCCGGCCCTGTTGGACGCCGGAGCGGACGCCATCTCCGTTCACCCTGAAACCATCAGTCGTGAAGCCTTCCGCGTGATCAATACCGTACGCCAGGCCGGCAAACAGGTCGGTATGGTGCTGAATCCCGCCACGCCGCTGGAAACGCTCAGCCACTACCTACACCTGCTCGATAAAGTCACCATCATGACCGTGGATCCCGGCTATGCCGGTCAGCCTTTTATTCCTGAAATGGTCGAAAAAATCGCCCGGCTTCAGCAGATCAAGCAACAGCGTGGACTCAGCTTTCTTATCGAGGTTGATGGCTCATGTAACCGCCAGACCTACCGGAAATTGCTTGAGGCAGGCGCCCAGGTGCTGATTTTGGGAAGCAGCGGTTTATTCCGCCCGGATGTACCACTTGCACAGGCCTGGGACACGCTGATCCAGGATCTTGACGAGGCGAGTCATTCCCCGGCCCACGCATAAAGGAGAGAGCAATGTCAGGCAAAGTCTGTGTATTTGGTTCATTTAACTGCGATATGGTTGCCCGGGTTGAACGCTTTCCGGTTCCTGGCGAATCCCTGGTCGCTTCCGGGAGTATGACCAGCGCCGGTGGCAAAGGCGCAAATCAGGCGACGGCGGCGCTGAAGGCCGGTGCCAATGTCCACTATATCGGCAAGATTGGTGAAGATACTTTTGGCCACTTCGCGCGCCGGCATCTCAAGACAGTGGGATTTAATGCCGTCACCTTACTGGTGACCGATGAGGTCCCCACCGGTAACGCGCTTATCTATGTCGCAGGCGATGATGCTGAAAACATGATTGCCGTCGATCCTGGCGCCAACATGACGGTGACCGATGATGAAATTGCCGGTTGCATTCCGGCGATCGGCTGCGCCGATGTGGTGCTGGTTCAACTGGAGAATAATCTCTCTGCTATTGAACAGGTGGTTGCCGCAGGCAGGGCCTCCGGCGCCTTCGTGGTACTCAATCCCGCCCCCTGGCAACCGGTCGACGATGTCTTTCTCAGCAACGTGGATTTACTGACCCCCAATGCCACGGAAGCCTGGCTGATGACCGGATGTCGGGTAGACGATCTGCCTGGCGCCGAACAGGCGGCCGAGGTGTTGCACTCGCGCGGAGCGAAAAACGTCATCATTACCCTCGGGGCGAACGGCGCTTTACTGAGTGAACAGGGCGTGAAAACCCATATCCCGTGTTTCCCCTCTCAGCCCTGTGATACCACGGGAGCAGGCGATGCCTTCAATGGGGCACTTGCTGCCCGCCTTGCCTGCGGCGATGCGCTCCATGAGGCCACCCGGTTTGCGGCGGCCTATGCCGCGGTCAGCGTCGAAAGGCGCGGCGCCTCATCTTTGCCCGATTATGAAGAAGCTCTGGAACGTCTTGTCCATGCCACTTCTGATGTTGAAGTGGCATGAAACCCTACTGTAAAAAAACGATAACGAGGATAGACCATGAGTACGCTGATTACTGACAAAGTGGAGAAAGATGCGGTTCACCACGAAAAGCTGGATACCAGCGCCTATCTGGCGCATACCCCCTGGCTACAGTTTTTACTGGTGTGCTGCCTGTTTGCCCTCTGGGGTATGGCAGGTAACCTGAATGACATTCTGATTGCCCAGTTTAAAAAGGGCTTCGATCTGACCGATACCCAAACGGCATTGGTACAGTCGATTTTTTTCCTTGGCTACTTCTTTGTGGCGCTGCCCGCCGCCGCGCTGATCAAACGCTACTCCTATAAAGTGGCGATCGTGATTGGCTTATGCCTGTACGCGCTGGGCTGCTTTCTGTTTGTGCCCGCGGCTCAAATTATGACGTATGGCGCTTTCCTTGCCTGCCTGGGTGTGATTGCCTGCGGCCTCTCTTTTCTTGAAACATCCGCCAATACCTATTCCAGTCTGCTGGGACCGATACAGTCTTCAACGCAGCGCATTAACTTCTCGCAGATTTTTAACTCTCTGGGGGTAATTTCCGGCGTCCTTATCGGTCAGGTGATGGTCTTCGGCGAACACGATCCGAGTCACGAACAACTGCTGGCCATGCCCGCTGAGATGGCAGAAGCGGCGCGGCATCAGATGGTGAGTCAGGTCGTCGGACCTTATCTGATTATTGGTTCGGTGCTGGTTGTACTGGCGCTGGTTTTTGTCTTTATTAAGTTCCCGTCCTGCAAAGGGGAACAATCTCAGCAGCAGACGCCAGGCGAGAGTATGGGGCCGACGCTGAAACGTCTCTTTGCGCTGCCGCGTTTTCGGCTGGGTGTCCTGTCGCAGTTTCTCTACGTCGGGGCGCAGGTTGGCGTCTGGAGTTTCACTATTCGTTTCGTACAGCTTGTTCAGCATGGGACCAGCGAGCACTCCGCCACCTACTGGCTGCTGGCCTCACTGGTTATCTATGCCATCGGTAAAGGTATCGCCACCTGGCTGATGAATCGTCTGAATCCCGCGGCGCTGCTGGGAGCGTTTGCATCGGTGGCGACGGTGCTGCTGCTGGTTGCGGTCTTCAGCCACTCGATGTTAGCGGTCTATGCGCTGATACTGGTGAGCTTCTGCATGGCACCGTGCTGGCCAACCAACTTTGGTCTGGTGATTAAAGGGATGGGCAAAGATACGCAAACCGCCGGTTCCATTGTGGTGATGTCGATCATCGGCGGGGCGGTGATTCCGTTAGCGATGGGAATTATCTCCGATCTCAACGGCGGCAATATGCAAATCGCCTTTATGGTGCCGTTGTTATGCTTTGTGTATGTCGCTTTCTATGGCTTCTGGTGCGTGCGTAAAGGAGTATAAAATGCGTGACCTGATACGTAATTTAGCTCATATCGGCTACCAGGTGCAGGATATCGTGCGCTCGTTGGCCTTTTATCAGTCCCTCGGCTTTGTGCTGCAGCGCCGTTTTAGCAAACCCTCGGCGAGCGGGAATATTGAAGTCGCGTTTATCGAAATGGGTGGGGTGGTACTGGAGCTGTACCAGCTACCCAATGGCCTCGCCTTCGATCGCGCTCGCTGCGGGATAGACCATATTGCGCTGGAAGTCAGCGATCTTGCTGCGGTCATGACGATGCTCACGACGTTAGGTTATCCGTTGGATGAAGGGCCGGTCGAGGAAGAGAAGGTCCGGTTCCTGCTGATTCGTGGCCCGGATGGCGAACGTCTCGAGTTTGATCAGTCTCTGGCGTAATACTCACTTCGCGCGCGCCTTTGATAACAATAGGCGGTTGGTGGGCAGGGCGCACCGATGACCTGGGTCGGCAAGTCAGTCTGCTGGCGCCTTAGCAAAGCATCCAGGCAGGTTAAATAACCTGCCTGATTTATTTTCCACCCGCCGAAATGTCACAAACAACGGGACGCATCCGGTGAGACGGGTAAAAAAAAGCTCCGGCGGATAGCGCCGGAGCGGGTATCAATTTACGCCAGACTGAGACTTATTTATTGTCCAGCGCGTAGGCAATCACGTAATCCCCACGATCCGGAGACTGGCGGGCGCCGCCTGCCGAGATCAGAATGTACTGTTTACCGGTTGTCGGTGAGACATAGCTCATCGGCGTACCGCCGCTGCCTACCGGCAGACGGGCTTTCCACACTTCTTTGCCGCTCGAGGTATCGAAGGCGCGCAGGTAATAGTCCTGAGTCCCGGCAATGAACACCAGTCCGCCCTGAGTCGCCAGCGTACCGCCCAGCGTAGGCATGCCAACCGGCATCTGAACACGCATTTTGATACCAAACGGTCCGGTATCCTGTACCGTACCGGCCGGAACCTGCCAGACGATTTTCTGGGTCTTCAGATCGATAGCCGACAGCGTACCGAAAGGCGGTTTCTGGCATGGGATCCCCAGCGGAGACATGAAGCGGTCTTTATTCACGCCATACGGCGTGCCTTTCAGCGGTACGGCACCCATCCCGGTGTTGACCGACTCGCCGCCGTTACTGGCTGCCGCCCGGTTGTTGTCCTGTTTGATCATCTGCACCCACAGGCCAAGACGCATGTCGTTGACGAACAGGTACTGATTATTGGGGTCAATAGACATACTGCCCCAGTTCATGCCACCCAATGAGCCCGGGAAGCTCAGGGACTTATCGGTATCCGGCGCGGTGAACAGACCATCATAACGCATCGATTTAAAGCTGATACGGCACATCAGCTGGTCGAACGGCGTTGCGCCCCACATATCCGATTCGCTCAGCTTTTCATTGCCAATCGATGGCATGCCGACGGAGAACGGCTGCGTTTTAGAATACTGTTCGTTCGGAATCGTGCGGGTTTTGACCGGCAGTTCTTTGACTTCGGTCAGCGGCTTACCGGTCAGACGGTCGAGCACAAAGATCTGTCCGGTTTTCGCGCCAATCACCACCGCCGGTTTGGTGGTGCCATCCTTCATCGGGAAGTCGATCAGGCTGGGCTGCATCGGCAGGTCGAAGTCCCACAGGTCGTTATGAACCGTCTGGTAAACCCACTTCTCTTTACCGGTAGTCGCATCGACGGCCAGCACGGACGCGCCGTATTTGTGGTTGAGCGCAGTACGGTTGGCCCCCCACAGGTCAACGGATGAGCTACCCATCGGCATGAACACGGTATTCATCGCCGGATCGTAAGACATCGGGGCCCATGAGTTAGGCGTACTGCGGACGTAGGTCTGGCCTTCCTGCAATTTGGCCGTAGGATCCTGGTTGCCCGGGTCGAAAGCCCAACGCATCTGACCGGTGATGACGTCGAAGCCACGAATAACGCCGCCAGGCATATCGGTTTGCACGTTATCGGCGACACGGCCGCCCACCACAACGGTGGTTCCGGCGAGGGTCGGGGCAGAGGTCAGCTGATATTTCGGATCGCTGGCGTCACCCAGACCGGCTTTCAGGTCAACGATGCCGTTATTACCAAAGGCGGAGCAAAACTCACCGTTATCCGCGTTAATAGCGACCAGGCGGGCATCGATGGTGTTCATCAGGATACGACGCTGACAGGTGTCACCGGCGGCCAAAGTCGGCAGGGGTACCGGGGTGGAACCCGGTACGTCAGGCTGAACGATAGGTTTGGTGGCATCGAAATAAGCCAGACCGCGGCAGCGGTTCCATACCTGAGATTGGGCGTTGATTTCACGTTTCCAGATCTGCTTACCGCTGTTTGCATCAACGGCAATCACGTTGTTATGCGGAGTACAAAGGAAAACTTTATCACCCACCTGCAGCGGCGTTTGCTGATCTTCCGCGCCGTTCCCGCCAGGGCTGATCGGAATATCGCCGGTATGGAAAGTCCAGGCGACCTTCAGGTCTTTGACGTTGTTACGGTTAATCTGATCGAGTGCGACGAAGCGGTCACCGCCGGGGGTATTACCGTAGTTTTCCCAGTTTTTTTGCGCTTTATTTGGCTCAACCGGGATCAGCGGCAGCTCTTCCCCTTTGAAGGCGACGGTCGGGTGCGGCTGGAACATTTGTACGAAGGCGCCCAGCATGCCGGCGGCTAATACGACCGCGAGGGCATAAGACGGTTTGCTGAAGCTGCTCTTGCCTTCGCGCTGACGCAGCGCGGGCCAGGTGGCAAAGCCAAACAGCATAAAGCCGGTGGGGACCATCAGACGGGAGACCAGCGGCCAGAAATCCCAGCCGGCATCAAACAACGCCCAAATCAGCGTCCCCAGAAAAACCAGAATGAACCACACCACAGCAGAGGATTTACTGCGGAAATACTGGACGGCAGAGAAGAGCATTACTATGCCGGCAATAAGAAAATACCAGCTACCGCCGAGAGAAATCAGTTTTCCCCCTTCAATGGCAAAGAACAGGCCGCTAAGACTTAGCGCCACCCCTAATATACAGCACCATATCCTGAGCACAGGGCTCGGCCGGTCGTGTAATTCAGACATGCAGGAACTCTCCGAAAAAAGCGTGATAGTTGTTACAGGGTCATGCGGGCAGATCTCTTCTGTAGAAAGAAGTACAACGACCTCAGCATAATCATTCAGCAGGCAATTGTACCACCTGGTTCAGGTCAATGTTAACTACTCATGCTTTTTAAACCATTTTTTTAACAAATTTGTACAATCGTCGTTAAAAAGCTTTTTTCAAACCAGCGGATCGCTGGGAAAAAACCTGAAACCAGCTTCAGTTAACCGAATGGTCCACATATGATGTCGGCGGGATCTCAGAGGCCAGAAGATACAACGGTTGAGAGGGGAGATGACGCCTGTTCGTTTGCGCCGGTGTTTATACGAAAGTTAAGCGGACTTGTCCCCGGCGCGGGATATGCTTTAATTACCGTGGTTGCGGTAATCGCATCGTATTGAACAGAAATGGAGTTCATTGAATGAAGAACAATCTGATTATCTCGTTACTGTCCGTCATGGCTTTTTCCGCCTGCGCCGGGAGTGAATTAACGGTCAGCGATCTGGCGAAAAATACGCAGACTCAGGCCCTGTTTGCGCAGATGACGCAGCACCACTCGCTACCAGAGTGGGTTACCCAGGGGGGAACCTCATCGCAGCCGCAGAACGTGACCATTGGCGGCGTCCGCTATGTCGTTCTCCAGTCCTGCAAACCGCATGACTGTGCGTCACAAAGTATTGCGGTGCTCTATTCTCAGGAGGCAAAAAAAATGACCGGCGTCTTTTCCGTGAGCGCTGAGGACGGCGCCGAGCAGAAACTCAGCTGGCTGAATGTTCCCGATGAGCTATCGATAGACGGTAAAACGGTGCTGTTTGCCGCGCTGAGCGGCAGTCTGGATAACCATCCGGAAAGTTTTCACTTTAAATAATCCGCTGGCTGAGCAGGCGCCTGCCGCCGGTTTTTCGCGGGCGGCCGGTGCCTCAGCGACAGGCAAGGCCGCCTCGTCATGCTTCAACGGCGATGCGTAACTTTTTCATCGCATTTTGCTCCAGCTGACGCACCCGTTCCGCCGATATCCCGTAGCGTTCCGCCAGTTCGTGCAGCGTGGCTTTATTGTCCTCATCCAGCCAGCGCGCGGATAATCTCCTGGCTGCGCGACTCCATCTCCTGGACATCTTTCGCTGAGACACCCAGCTCCCGGGCGACCATCTCTATTTCATCATGATTGAACCTGCTAGGGCGCTGCCTGGCTTTTCTCAGATTAAAGAAAAGTTTGCGCTGGGCTTTAGTCGTCGCCACTTTGACGATGCGCCAGTTACGCAGCACGTACTCGTGGATCTCGGCCTTGATCCAGTGTACGGCGAACGACACCAGCCTGACCCCGACGTCCGGGTCGAAGCGGCGTACGGCTTTCATCAGCCCGATGTTGCCTTCCGTTTGCCATCTGCGATGGTCGCGGAGACGGGCCGGTTTCGCCGGGCGGGGCCTTGCGCTAAAATCACGCCACTAGCAAAATATATAGTCGGAAATAAGCAGAAAATTATGATGTACTATTTTAGGGATAATGATTTATACCAGCATTTGCACGACATGGTATTGAATAGCGATATACCGGTGCTGCGGGTAATTGCCATCTTTATTCTTTTACACTGCGTGGCCCACTACCTGGTTTTGCCATATCTCGATCGCAAAGTCGCGAAGAAAAAAACATCAAAACTGACGATCGTTACCCATCATCACTTCTTTCATCGTATGGTATTAACCCTGCAAGGGGCAGTGCTGGCCGCCCAGCTGTCATTCATTGCCAACCCACACCATGAAATACTGGCGTGGATCCTGACCGGCGCGCGGATCTGGACCCTGACATTTGCGCTGCTCGCATTTTATGCCTTTATTGATGTTATCTGCGATTTACTCAAAACAAACCTTCAGTTTAAGGGCTTGCCTTATCACGGCCTTCAGCAAAGCCTCAAGCTGGCGGGGGCGGTGATTTATAGTATTTTACTTATTTCGCTGCTGGTTGATAAATCACCGCTCATTCTGTTCAGTGGCTTAAGCGCCATTGCGGCAGTGCTGTTATTGGTCTTTAAAGACCCGCTCCTGGGGCTGGTCGCCGGGATACAGCTTGCCGCGAATGATATGCTGCAGCCGGGGGACTGGATTGAACTGGATTCCCTCGGCGCCAATGGCTCCGTCCAGGATATCGGGCTGACGACGGTCAAGGTGCTTAATTTTGACAATACCATCACCACTATTCCGACCTATACCCTGGTTTCCGGCTCGTTTAAAAACTGGCGCTATATGGTGGAGCATGGCGCCAGGCGCATCCAGCGTACGATTAATGTCGATATCGCCACGGTACGCATCCTGACACCTGAGGGGAAACAGGCAATCGTTAATCATGACGCATTAGCATCGCTGATGGCCGCTGACTCAGCGGCGAAAACCAATATCGAACTGTTTCAGGAATACGCTAAAGCCTGGCTGGCGCAGCATCCAGCTATCAGAACGGACATGACGCTGATGGTCAGACAGCTACCGTCCACCACCTACGGTTTGCCGGTCGAGTTCTATGCCTTTGCCAGCCAGACCGAGTGGGTCGCCTATGAGCAACTACAGAGTGAGATCTTTTCTCACCTGATGGGCATCATCTCGTTGTTTGATCTGAAGATCCATCAGCTTTCATGAGCGCATAGCATCCCGTTATTACTCCTTCTGCTACGCTTAAAGCTGATTTCACCTGCGGCAAGTCAGGAGGGTGAAATGCCCGCTTGCCGGGGGCGCAAAACAGGCCCGGCGCACCGGTCATCGGGTCATCGGGTCATCGGGTCATCGGGTCAGTAATATAAAAAGAAGTCTTGTTTAAGGACGTTAAAAAATTTTGGCATCGATCCTAACGACCTGCCGCTCAACGCTATCAGCAACGCCATCGAACGTAATTTTTTGCATATGACCCGACAGAAACCTTTACCACCGATACATATCAACCCGATCGTTATTTTAATCTGACATAACCACGCTCTTCGGCCCCTCATTCCGAGGCGGCCAGCGGATAGGGAGAGCCAATCATGGAGATACATTATGCTAAATTTTGACCGTCATACTCCTCAACTTCTGAGTGAAGAGATCTTCAAAAAACAGCGCGGGGTTTTGCTGGTCGTTGCCTTCCTGTTACTGGTTGGCGGACTGATGTGCCTGATCAATCCATTTGCCACCGGGACCGTACTGAGCATTTTCGTCGGCGTCCTGCTAATGCTGAGCGGAGCGGGATTAATCGTTGGTATGTTTGCCAACCGTGCGCAAAACACCTGGCCCACGATAGGCGGTATTCTGCTCGGTATCGCCTATCTACTCTTTGGCTATGTTTTTATCTCCAGCCCGCTGGCGGGGATTCTGGCGCTGGCCGTTTATCTGGCGGTGCTGTTTGCTTTTGGCGGTATCGCGCGCCTGGTCGCGGGGTATGTACATCGCGGGCTGCCGGGAAACTGGCTGCAGTTTGTCATCGGTATTCTCGATCTGGTCATCGCCTGGACGCTGATCGGTTCAGGGCCGGAAGCTTCGGTGACGCTGGTTACCGCAATTGTGGGGATTGAGATGCTGGTGAGTTCTTTCGGCTTGTTCCAGGCCGCCCGCCTGTTTAAACGCGGTTAAGCGCGGCGGGTAAAAAGACCGGGCCAGCTGGGTAGCCCGGTCTGTTCTTAGTGCATTCTCATGCCGGTGGCGGCCATCAGCAGCTTACAGCGTCGCCACTACTCCTGGCGCCAGCACGCTGGCCGCCCTGATAATGACCATCCACATCCGCTTTTTCCAGAACGGGCGAGGCGTCTCGTTTTTGCTGTTCATAGCCGTGTTCTCCGTTAATGTATGCCTCAATGGTAGCCTCATCAGGTTTGATTTTGCCGCGGAGAGGCGGCCAGCCAGACAGAGATCGACGGCGGAGTCATATTTGGCCAGATGCTAATCCCGAGGCCGGTAAAACCAGGGAAAATCAGCCCGAGGGTCAGCATAAAGGGACCATCGCTTGTCCGGCGGTTATAGGCGCTGCGGACGGGTGAAGAATATTTTTCCGCGAAACGGCTTAGGCGGTGGGCTGACCCATGATCAGGCCGTCACGCAGGATATCCGTTATCTCGCTAATCTGTGACATTGCCGACATTTTGACCATTGCCGGAAAGAAAATATCAGGGGAAGGGGCCAGTGGAATGACGAAACACTTTTCCAGACGTCGGGCATCCACCTCGGAAGCGGGTAACAGCGAGACCGCCTCCAGACCCGATTCCAGACAATCAATGATCGCTTTAGGCTGGGTGATATGCATGATAATGTTAGGATATTTCCGTTTTCCGAAAACAGGTCGACAAATTTCTCGTATATTCCTGTCCCCTCGTAGCGCCTTAGCAGAACCAGCGGCATTGACGCCAGCTGCGATAACGCCAGCGGTTCGTGCGGCGCAACCGGTAATATTTTTTTATTAATCACCGCCACCGTTGCTACCGGAGGAAATTCATGGCACTGAAAAGCGTCATCCGGGTGCGGCCGCTGCATAAAAGCGATATCAATGAGACCATCATGAAGAAAAGATTCTAAATTACTGGAGTCCGAAACGGTAATACGTAATTCAATATCTGGATTGCGGCGATATAACTCCAGAATAAGCGGCTGGAAATAAGATTGAAATAAATGAGTCAGTCCTATACGGATAAAAGCGTTTTCCCGCTGGGCTATTTTTACCGTCTCCCGAACGGTATCTTCAAGCTGATTGAGGATCTGGCATGCGCGGTGATAAAAGTAATTACCGGCAGTGGTTATTTCCACGCCGTTTCTGCTGCGGACCAGCAGCTGCGCGCCAAGCTCGTCCTCCAGCTCCTGAATGCGCTTACTGAGCGGCGGCTGGGCCATATTCAACTGGCGCGCAGCCTCGCTGATCGAGCCGTGCTCGATGACTTTGCAGAAATACTTTATGCGTTTTAAGTCCATCTGATACTTACCTTGATAGTCACTGCTTTGCGAGTTATAGGAGGGTTAGGGCGGGATGTCAATAAACTTAAGTCGCACAGGGATATAATTACAAAGCGTATGCCATTGTCTTTTTTGTTAAACAAATATCCATTTAATGTTAATTAAAATAATGCATACCATTTTAGTGTGGCCGTTATGACATAAACGGTATTTGTCCATCATATTATTAATGTCTTATATTTTTTGCACCGCAACATTTATTATACATAAGAGGTTTTACTGATGGAAAATATCCCTCCAGAAAAAGAAAACACCATCCATGATTTGCGCTCCGCGCTGGAACTGCTGCAGCGTACGCCAGGTGAATATGTCGAAACCAGCGTCGAAGTCGATCCGCAGGCGGAGTTGTCCGGGGTTTATCGCTATGTGGGCGCGGGCGGCACCTGCGAGCGTCCGACGCGTAAAAACGGCCCGGTAATGATGTTCAATACCATTAAAGGTTTTCCACAGACCCGGGTGGCTATCGGTATCAACGGCTCACGTAAACGCGTCGGCCAATTTCTGAACTGCGCGCCGGAAAAACTGGGCCAGCTGCTGAAAAACTCGGTACAGACGCCAATCGATCCGATTCTGGTCGAGGGGAACGCCATCTGTCAGGAAGTGGTGCACTATGCTGACCAACCTGACTTTGACCTTCGTACGCTGCTTCCCGCGCCGACCAATACCGAAGAGGATGCCGGCCCGTATATTACCATGGGGTTATGTTACGCCTCCGATCCACAAACCGGTGAGTCGGATATTACCATTCACCGCCTGTGTATTCAGAGCCGGGATGAGCTATCCATGTGGCTGACGCCGGGACGCCATATAGACGCGTTCCGCATGAAAGCGGAAGCCGCAGGCAAGCCATTGCCGATCTCTATCAGCATCGGCGTTGACCCGGCAATTGAAGTAGCCGCCTGTTTTGAACCGCCTACCACGCCGCTGGGTTTTGATGAACTGAGTATCGCAGGCTCCCTGCGCGGTCATGCGGTGGAAATGGTGAAGTGTAAAACCATCAATGAACGCGCTATCGCCCATGCGGAAATTGTTATTGAAGGTGAACTATTGCCCCATGTTCGGGTACGTGAAGATCAGAATACCAACACCGGTAAAGCCATGCCGGAATTCCCGGGCTATACCGGCGAAGCCAAAGCGGCGCTGCCTGTTATCAAGGTTAAAGCCGTCACTCATCGCCGCAATCCAATCTGGCGGACGACAGTGGGTCCCGGCGAAGAGCACGTCAACATGGCCGGTATCCCGACCGAAGCGAGCATTCTGGAAATGGTTGAGCGCGCAATGCCGGGCAAACTGCTGAACGTTTTCGCCCACTCGGCAGGCGGCGGTAAGCTGCTGGCGATCATGCAGTTTAAAAAATCAGCGCCTACTGACGAAGGGCGCCAGCGCCAGGCTGCGCTACTTGCTTTCTCCGCTTTCCCGGAGCTCAAGCATGTGATTCTGGTCGACGAGGATGTGGACATTTTTGACAGCGATGACGTGATGTGGGCAATGCAGACCCGGTATCAGGGGGATGTGGATACTCTCTTTATTCCTGGCGTACGTTGTCATCCGCTCGACCCGTCCCAGGCGGCAGGTTACAGCCCGTCAATTACCCAGGACGGTATGTCATGCAAAACGATTTTCGACTGTACCGTGCCGTTCCATCTGAAAGCGCATTTTGAACGTTCTCATTTTAAAGAAGTGGACGTGAAACGTTTTCTGCCGGATTTCGAATAAAGGAGTAAAGCATGGCCACACAACGCATTATCGTCGGCATCAGCGGCGCGTCGGGTTTTCAGTATGGCGTCAGGGCGCTGGAGTTACTTCAGGGCCGCGGGCTTGAAGTGCATCTTGTCATGTCGAAAGGCGCGGAAAAAACCTGCGAACTGGAAACGGACTATCGGCTTGCGGATGTCACGGCGATGGCGGATGTGGTCCATTCTCCTGGTAATCTGGGCGCCGCGATCTCCAGCGGCTCGTTTAAGACGCTTGGCATGCTGGTAGCTCCTTGTTCCATGCGCTCGCTTGGCTGTATTGCCCACAGTATGACGGACAATCTGCTTACGCGCGCGGCAGATGTGGTCCTCAAGGAGCGCCGCCGACTGGTGCTGATGGCGCGTGAGACGCCGCTCAACCTGAGCCACATACGTAATATGCAGCTGGTGACGGAGATGGGAGGGATCATCTTTCCACCGGTGCCCGCGCTCTATCAACGCCCGCAGACCCCGGATGAGATTATCACTCATAGCGTGGCGCGCGCGCTGGATCTGTTCGGCCTGGATGTCCGCGCCATTCCTCGTTGGGGGGAAGAGGGGCTACCCGCACAGCCGGAGAGCGTCGTTCCTGTCACGCTCTAAGGAAATAATATGTTAATTGGACCCTATGTTAACGGTGGCGCTGTCATCGTGGGCGGCCTGCTCGGCGCCCTTGCCAGCAGTGCTATTTCGGAGAGGGTAAAAACCTCGCTACCGCTTATTTTTGGGCTATGTTCGGTTGGCCTTGGGATCAGTCTGATCATTAAAGTGACGTTTATGCCCGCCGTCGTACTGGCGATGATCATCGGCACCGCTATTGGTGAAATCCTTTATGTCGAAAGAGGTATCGGCAAGGTGGCCGGTTCCACCCGTTCAGTTATCAACGCTTTTTTACCGCCGGTGAAGGGATTAACCCAGGAGGCGTTCACCGAGAAGTTTGTGGCGATCCTTGTACTGTTTTGCGCCAGCGGTACGGGTATTTTCGGCGCTATGCATGAAGGCATGACCGGCGATCCGTCGATTCTTTATATCAAGACGGTCCTCGATCTCTTCACCGCCGGGATTTTCGCCACCATGCTTGGGTTTGCGGTGATGACTATCGGTTTGCCGCTGATAGTTATCCAGGTGGCGCTCGCGATGCTGGCCACGATGATCCTGCCGCTGCTCTCGGCGGATATGATGGCGGATTTCTCCTGTGCCGGCGGCCTGTTAATGGTTGCGACCGGTTTACGTATCTGCAATATCAAGATGTTCCCGGTCGCCAACATGCTACCCGCGCTGGTGTTGGTGATGCCATTCTCCTGGCTATGGGCCCATCTCATTGGTTAGCGCCTGCCGTTGCCCGGCGCATGCCGGGCATTGTGCTGCTTGAGGTGAAACAATGACATTACGCTCTGCTTATGAACATGTTGTATTGCTGGACGAGGAACAGAACCCTGTCGGCACGTTACAAAAACGGGTCGCTCATCATGAGCACACCCCGCGGCATCTCGCGTTCTCAACATGGCTATTCAACTCCGACGGCGACTGCCTGCTGACGCGACGTTCGCTTGATAAGAAAGCCTGGCCTGGCGTATGGACCAACTCAGTCTGCGGCCACCCGCAGTGGCAGGAGTCATTCGAGAGCGCAATTCGCCGACGCTGCCGCTATGAAGTTGGGGTAGAGGTGGAGGGGATTACGCTCGTTGACGAGACCTTCGGTTACTGTGCGACCGATCCGTCAGGCATTGTTGAAAATGAATATTGTCCGGTCTATGCCGCCCGGGTCACCACATCGCTTACGCTTCGTCAGAGTGAAGTTATGGATGCTCGTTGGGTGCCGCTTGCGGCACTTAGCGCGGCCGTGGACAACCTCCCTGAACTGTTTAGTCCATGGCTGGTGATGCAACTGTGTGCGCCTGGGAATATTGACCGGTTCAGGCAATATGCTTCGCAGCTGTCCGCTTACTCGCCGGTGCTAACGGCATAAGGAAAAGCCATGGAGATATTCTCTCGCATCAGCGAGTGGCTGAAGGTTCAGCATGTCGTGGCGTACTGCGTTAGCGACGGCGTATCGCTGTGGTGCGCCAACGCTTTCTATGTCTTTGACCCCGCCGCAGTCGCTTTTTACCTTTTAACCAGTCCCGCGTCACGACATGGTCGGATGGCGGGTAAACGGACTCTGGTCGCGGGTACCGTCAGCGACCAGTCGCAGACGGTTATCCACATTCGCGGCCTGCAATTTCGTGGCGAACTTCGCCAGTTGCAAAGTCAGGAGGGCGAGGACGCCCGTAAACGCTATTACCAACGCTTTCCGGCAGCACGCGTCATGTCCGCCCCGGTGTGGGCCATCGACATTGATGAGATGAAATTCACTGATAATAGGCTTGGCTTCGGCAAAAAACTGTCCTGGCGACGCGACGGCGACCCCTCTTCATCAGCAAATTAGAGAGGAGAGCGGATGACAACCTGTACGCACGAAATGGTCTGGTCATGAAGTGATTGGGGCGGTGGGCGTCAACGGCGCTCATGGCGCGAATGATACGCTGATAGCAGTAGGCTGCTGTCGAAGCATTAACGAATGAAAAGGAATAAACATGGCGGAATTGCAGAATAAACATTTGCTGATCGTTGGCGGAAGTTCCGGTATCGGCTTTGCGATAGCACAGCGCGCTGGCCTGGAAGGAGCCAGACTGACTCTGATGGGGCGTAGCCAACAACGGCTGGATGAGGCGCGCGCTATGCTGAAAGCGCAGAATATAAAGGTGTGTGAAACGCTAGCTTGCGATGCCCACGATCATGATGCATTGCAAGCCTGTTTCGCTAAGCTTGCGCCATTTGATCATCTGGTTTCGATGGTTGGAGACGCCATGGGCGGCGGTTTTCTGGCAGCAAGCATGGAGACTATCGAGCATGTCATTCACTCTAAATTTCTTACCAACGTAGTGATCGGGAAGCTGGCTGCCAAGAAGCTCCGTTCCGGTGGTTCGCTGATCTTTACATCCGGTACCGGTGGCCGGGCGCAGCATGCCTGTGCGAGCTATGTGGGTAATCTCGGTATCCAGGCACTGGTGCAGGGGCTGGCAGCGGAAATGGCGCCTGAGGGGAGGGTTAATGCGGTCGCGCCCACCTGGACCGTTACCCCTTTCTGGCGAGAACAGTCCAGAGAGCAAGTGGATAATACCCGCCAGCATTTCGCCAGCGTTATTCCACTGGGGCGTACGGCTGAAATTGACGAGCTGGCGTCTGCCTATTTGTTCCTGATGAAAAATGATTTTGTGACCGGACAGCAGCTAGCGGTGGATGGCGGGATCATGCTCGGTTAATTTTTCTGGCTAGTGTTAGAACGGGAGCCCTGGCGTTCCCTGAGCAATATCAGCGCATATAGCGTTCAGGTCCGTCGGTGTGACGCTGCCGGAAGCGGTTCTTTCCAGCGACGGCCGACGCGTTACTCAAGGATTAATCTTTGCCGAATAATTTGAAGGCGCCGTGTAAAAATTAGCGGTGAGGGGGCCTTAACAGGATGACGCCAAATCAAGGCCTCGCCGGGAAGCATTGCAGATCTTACTGCTTCTCTAATGTCATTTTATTAACCAGAATATCTCCAATATTAAATTGTAGCCAATCCACGAGTTCTTTAATTTTACCCGCAGCCTCTTCGCCAAGTGGTGTGAGGGTATATTCAACGTGGGGCGGGACGGTGTTGAACGATTTTCGCAGCAACATTTTATTTTCTTCAAGCTGTTGTAGCGTTTGGGTCAACATTCGTTCGCTCACGCCTTGCACCTCCCGGCGAAGTTCGCCAAAGCGTTTCGTGCCATTTTTCAGCACTAACATTACAAGCAATCCCCATTTGCCCGTTATTTGGTGCAAAATTTCACGGGAAGGACATTGTGAAAGCAACACATTGCCCAGCATTCTGTCTTCTACAAAAAATTCTTCAGGAATTTTCTCGCGCAACGCAGTTTGATCCAGCCGATCGTGCATTTATAGAACCTATTTAACATAAACACTTACTAAAAGTAAGTTTAGTGAATTTAAGTCTCTCCTACAACCAAAAATGCAAAAAAATTGCCAGATCGGACTGTTGATGATGCTATTTCTCCGCTTCACATAAAACAAACTCACTTTTATTTTATTTAAAAATCAATAAGTTAAAAAATAATGATAACTTAATCACATACTTACATTTTTGTACGTACTTCCTAAAAGTAAGTTTTAACCTATAATGAATCACATCAAGGCCGAACGATTCGGCAACCATGGTCGAAATTCAACATACTTTTCAAAGGAATACATAATGAAAACTATCGCAGTAACAGGTGCAACAGGTCAATTCGGCGCAATCGCTCTGGCAAAACTGCAAGAAAAAGGGGCAAACGCGATCGCCCTGGTACGTAACCCGGCAAAAATTCCAGGGGCGGAAGCGCGGGCATTTGATTATTCAAAAGTTGAAGGTCAAGTAGAGGCCCTGCAGGGTGTGGACACACTACTTTTAGTCTCAAGTAGCGAGGTAGGCCAGCGTGAAGTACAACATAAAAACGTGATCGAATCGGCGAAAAAAGCGGGTGTAAGGCATATTATCTACACCAGTTTGCTCGGTGCAACCAGTGGAAATACCGTTGGCTTATTAGCAGATGAACACATTGCTACCGAGCAAGCCTTAAAAGCATCAGGGTTAACCTATACTATTTTACGTAACGGCTGGTACACCGAAAACTATACCGCTTCTGTGCCAGCGGCATTAGCATTAAATGCATTTTACGGTTCGGCAAAAGATGGAAAAATTGCTTCAGCATTGCGTGCTGATTATGCGGAAGCCGCAGCAAATGTGGCATTCGGCGAAGGGCACGATAACCAAACTTACGAACTGGCAGGTGACAACGCTTATACCCTTACAGAATTAGCAGCAGAAATCAGCAAACAAGCGGGTAAAGAGATCCCTTACGTGGATATTCCCGCTGCAGATTACGAAAGCGCGTTGTTAAATGCAGGTTTGCCAGAAGGACTGGCACACTTACTTGCTCAGGCGGATGTTGATGCCTCAAAAGGGGCCTTATTCTCAACCGACAAAACACTTTCTCGTTTGCTCGGTCGCCCAACACAAGATTTAGCCGTAGCGGTAAAAGCAGCGCTTTAATTTTATTTTCAGGCGTGTTCTGCACGCCTTTTTTTATTGTTTGAATGTCACTGGTAATACACGACTCGAAGTCCGTATTTGGGCGCCTCCCTCTGACTTTTCCAAAAAAATTACCGGTTGCCAACAGCTGATTATCCTGATGACCAGCTCCAAATATAAAAAAGGAGGCAACATGGAACAACGATTACAGGTGGTAAAATTGAGAAACAATGCAATGAAAAAGTTAGCGACCTTGTTTACCGTTGGGATATTAGCGTTTGGGAGTTTGAATGTTATGGCAAGAGAACAGTCTGCCAATATGGATTCATTGCGTGAAATGATGAGCAAAATGCCTCGGGTGAATACGCAGGGGGTTACTTATAAATGGCTTGATATACCTTATGCGACTCAGTCAAACGCACAAAAGTTAGATATTTACTTACCCAGTGAAGGCAAGGCGCCATATCCGGTGATCATCGCCATTCACGGCGGTGGTTTCATTTTCGGCGATAAAGGCACTAGCGAAGTAGATGCTCCGATGACAGGGCTAAAACGCGGCTACGCCGTCGTGTCAATCAACTATCGCCTGGCTGGCGAGGCGACTTTCCCTGCGGCAGTATACGATGTTAAGGCCGCGGTGCGTTTTATAAAAGCGAATGCGGAAAAATATGGCTTAGATCCTCATCGGGTGGTGGCGTGGGGCGATTCTGCAGGGGCCAATTTAGCCTCAATGCTTGGTACAACGGCAGGCATTCCTGTGCTGGAAGATTTAAGCCTGGGCAATGCAAAGCAAAGCAGCCGCGTGAATGCCGTAGTCAGTTTCTTTGGCCCGACCGACTTTAGTGCTATGGACGCCCAATTCAAGGAAAGTGGTAAAAAGTCGTTGCAAATTCACAATGCTGCGGATTCGGGCGAGTCACAATATATGGGGATGCAAATCAGTAAAATTCCTCATTTAGTTAGATTTGCTAATCCACAAAGCTATATTTCAAAGGATAGCGTGCCATTTTTCCTGATGAACGGTTCGGAAGACCCAATCGTGCCAACCCAACAAAGTGAAAATTTTGCGAAAGCGTTACAAGCCGTGATTGGTGAAGATAAAGTTACCTACGTTCAGCTCCAGGGAGCAGGACACGGTACAGCCGAATTTGAGGCGAAAGAGAATTTGGATCAAGTTTTCCAGTTTCTTGAGAAACATCTGAAGCGTTAACTCTCTTAACGGTTTTAAGCCAGGTACGTGAACACCGCGGCAAAGATTTCTTTTCAGGTGCCCGGCAGCAAAGCATGCTGGCGCCTGAGCTCCTGAAGATAATGGAAACCTGTGATAACTAATTGAAGGAAGGGGATGTATATGACCGAGGCAGGTCTACGTGTGGTGATGCACTCAGTGCCCTCCAGATACCATTTAACATAATATACATTATGCGCACCAATGATGTGATAGCAAAATTGTAGTATCCGACCAGGACAAGTTAACCATCAAGGGATTCTGATGACGGCGAGTTTTTCACGTTGGATGAAGTTAACCGACTCAAAACCAGTCAGGATGTTGTCGACCGGCGTTTGACAACACAGACGGCCGCGCAGCGCCTGGGTATCTCCGATCGTCAGTGTCGATGTCGTCTTCTTTCGCGTTATTGTGAATCTGGTCCACTGGGTATGGCTAGCCGTCGTCGCGGAAAACCAAGCAATAATGAGCTGCCTGGATATGCACTCAACCTAATCCGTGAACGTTATACCGACTTTGGATCGACGCTGGTCACGATGTCTATCAGTCGAAAGAAACTGTCCGGTCGCTTATGGTTAAAGCCAGTCTCTGGGTTCCCCGCAAATAACGAGCACCAAAACTTCAGCAACCACGCTATCGACGTGCCTGTTACGGTGAGCGGATCCATATCGCTACGCAGATTTTGCAGCCGATGCTGTCCTGCGAGATATTCGCAGAAATCATGATCTCTATCTGGCCAATGAGACCGCACGTAAACTTTATGACCCGGGACGATTTATGGATCCCCAGAAAACTGCCACCGCGTGTACATCCGCCACGTCCACGGTGCTGCCTTACCGGAGATGTCATTGGATATTAAATCTCCGATGCAGCATCTCGCATCTTCGTTTCCTTATCTCCTGTCACTGCTGTCGAATTTATCTAAAACTCCACTGTGCCGTAATGACAAATACTGACGGTATGATAATGCCAACATCCATCCCAAAATAAGACGTAAAATTATACTGAAAGCCATGATAGATATAGGGGGAAAAGCCTATTCCTGTCGCTTTCTTAAAATCATGGTATGAACCATGATCGCCGCAATCACTGAAAGCATCAAAGAAAAACTCACCTACATATCCATATATTCCCTTAAAAACCCAGCCGTTATCCCAACCTGCCCAATCCCTTCTTACGCCGGCAGCCAGGCATCTGTCATCAAAGCTGTTTTTCATCGTGCCTAGCACAAAACTATATTTTGAATCATCCGAGAATTTTCGCTCCACGGAGATGAAGTTATTTTCAAAATTCTCAGTATACTGCCCGTGATTGTGCGTTAAATGATAAACATATGAGCCCGTATTTATTGAGTACAGGTTTATTTCATCCGCAGAACAGTACCATGTAACCAAATACAAACTTCCGCACCACCACCATGTGGTATATCGTTTACGGCCATCCGGTTTATATTGCGCATTATCCATACACCCTCACATTGACTAAAGTACTGAAAATTATGGCTACATTTCTAATGAGCCACGGATTAGACAATTTTACTGAGCTTTGACAATATGCTAATTTTGCTCCAACGCTGACTCCGAAGCCGATAAAACCGCCGCCGGATGAACGCCATTTCTCTACTACCGCGCTAAATTGCTACCCGCCGACCAATTTCCACCACCTGATCGCCCGGCAAGCGATAGTAATTGGTAATGTGGGTACTGTTTCTCACCATAAACGCAAAACAGTTACGCTGCCACGCGACCATGCCATGCCCCTCGAGCGCGATGATCGTCTCGTGCCCCAGATACCAGGTGATCTCTTCAGGAACAAACGGAACCGCCAGTCCTGGGACGCTATGAAGAAGCTCTGGAATATGCGGTTGCTCCATAAAGCCATAATGCGCAACGCCCTGCAGATAACCCGGTGCCCGCTCGGTAAGCACCAGTCGCCTCCCCGCTTCCACATAAGGGATGTTCTGTACTTCAATGGTCAACGAGATGACTTGCTGTTGCAGAGCGCGATTGCGCGCGACGTGCCAGCGCATGACCGGCGGCACACCATTCTGACTACGCGTTAAAAACACCGCAGTACCCTGAACGCGAGGCACCTGCAGTCGGTTGATTTTATTGAAGAACTCATCGACAGCCATCACTTTCTCATTAATCGCGCGAGACGTGGCCTTCACACCGCGGTTCCAGATAAGCATAACGCCGCAAACGATCGCCGCCAGCATAAGCGGGATATAACCGCCCTCCATCACTTTCACCAGATTGGCAATCAGAAAACTGCTGTCGATCAGCAGAAAACTGACGGCAACCAGAGTGCTGGCAAGCAGATTCCAGCCCCAGATTTGCCGCATAGCCATGAACAGCAGTCCGGAGGTCATCAACATCGTCAACGACACTGCGATCCCATAGGCTGCGGCGAGGTTCTCCGATGACTTAAACGCAATTGCGAGACCAACGGTAACGACCATCAGCAGCCAGTTAATCGTGCCGATATAGATTTGCCCGTAGCTCTCCGCGGTGGTTTGTTTGATATGCAAGCGCGGAAACCAACCCAGCTGAATTGCCTGTCGGGTCATTGAAAACGCCCCGGTAATAATGGCCTGACTGGCAATGATGGTGGCCAAAGTGGCAAGAATAACCAGTGGAATTTGCAGGAACGGTGGACAAAGACGGAAGAAGATATTCTGTGAAATGTCCGCACCAGCAAGAATTATCGCTGACTGGCCTGCATAGTTGAGTAATAACGCCGGAAACGCCAGGCCAAACCAGGCCATCCAGATTGGTTTTCTGCCGAAATGGCCCATATCCGCATAAAGTGCTTCAGCTCCAGTGACACACAGAAAGACACCGCCTAATACCAGGAAGCTGCTGAAACCATTTGAAAGTAAAAAGGAGACACCGTAAGCCGGATTAATCGCCAGCAGCACTGCCGGATACTGGACGATACCCGATATTCCCAGCGCGGCAATTGCCACAAACCACAATGTCATCACCGGACCAAAGATTTTACCTATTTTAGCGGTGCCAAAGGGTTGAATGGCGAATAAGGTAACCAGAATCACTACCGTGGCAGGCAGTATAAAAGAGTGCGCCTCAGGAAAGATAATATTCAGCCCTTCAAGGGCGGAAAGCACGGAAATAGCCGGCGTAATTGCGCCATCTCCGTATATCAGCGCCGCACCAGTCAACGCAGAAAATGTCACCCACTTACTATCTTTACCTTTATGTACCAGCAATGACATCAGGGCCATGATTCCGCCCTCGCCATTATTATCCATACGCATGGCGAAGATGGCATATTTAACGGAAGTAACCAGAATAAGCGTCCAGATGATAAGCGATAATAAACCCAGAATGACGTCGGGAGTGGGACTATCGCCGGATAACAGAAGTATCGTTTTTAACGTATACAGTGGGCTGGTGCCGATATCACCAAAAACCACCCCCAGCGCTCCTCCTGCCAGTATGAGCTTTCCTGATGTCCTGTGGTTCGCTGAGTGATTATTGTCCATGATTCCCCGTCCATCTGCTTTTTTTATTTAATATTCTGATGTTGGGTGAGCTGTAGCGTTAATTTCTCAATGCGTTCAGCCATTTGCCGCGTCAGGTCCGTTAATTCGGTATTTTGCTGCAATAAAATCATCAACTGTTCAGATTGCCGCTGTGCGAGCCCCTGTCTCTGGCTTATATCTTCCGCCAGCTCCTCACGGTGCTGTGCATCGGCTAACGCGTGCGCCCCATCGCGCTCTGCCTGTCGGGTTTGCGCCAGCAGGATCAGCGGCGCCGCGTAGGCTGCCTGTAAACTGAATGCCAGATTAAGCAAAATAAAGGGATAAGGGTCAAACCGGGTCCATCCGATAATATTGATAAGGATCCAGACAACGACAATGACCGTCTGTGCCACCAAAAACGTCGGTGTGCCAAAAAAACGGGCGAATGCTTCAGCTTTCAGGGCAAACCACTCATCACCAAACGTATGCGAGTAGCGGGATAATGGTCGATGAAAGCGGAAAATATCCTTCTTATTCATAGGACACCCATAAGATAAGTTGCATTCCTGAAAGAGAAAAGCGGTTGTTCTGTATTAAGAATATAGCTAAAGGTACCCGGTTCGGCCTGGCCATCCTTATGAAAGTTCAGGAAAACAGCGACGTCGGGCGATCGAGACGGAACGACAGCGCGCAGGGCGAACGGAGCCTCATTGGCCCTAACACCGGACCGGATGGAAGAGCGTGGTCGGCGAGCGAATGTTGACAACACCGGCGCGGGACGCGTCCGGCAGATAATAAAACGGGTTCAGGACAGGGATCGCAAAGCCGCAAGTGACTTCCCTGCCCTTCACCACGGGTGAGCGGAAAGGCCTTACTTCCCGAACAGCAGCCGGGTATATTTTGTCGAAATTGCCCCGCTGTGTTTACCATCTGCACCGTAATATCGGTCTTCACGGCACAGCTTCTCCTTAATGTCGCAGAACGTGCCGCCGGCAAAGGTAAACGAACTCGGGTCAAATTTACCCTGTGAACTCAGTCGTTTCGCCGCTTCTTTGCCCAGATATTTCTCAGTCATGGCGTGAGAAACGCCGTCTGTCGCCGTGGCGCAGATGTACTTATCACACAGGACCTGTGCTTCCGGCGAGTAAAGGGAAACCAGTTGTTTCGCACAGACGGGGATTGCTGCCGTCGCCAGCAGCAATGTCAATAAGCATGGTTTTATGTTGATATGCACTGAATAATCCCGTTCAATAATCTATGTGTGTTTCGGATAATCCGCATTGCTCATGCTGAGCGATGTCAGACTATTTGAATATATTGTCGATGTCTACCGCAGATAATTCTGCAAGTCGGCAAACTGGCGGCTTATCTGATATAACCCTGCTCACGCATTTTCACTAAACCTTCATCGTTCAGGCAGACCATACCCGTCGTGAGTAATTCAAATCCGTGACGCTGATAAAATCCGGTTTTATCCGGCACCGAATAAATAAAAATTTTCCCGTAGGGTAACAGCACATTACATATTGTCTGCATTAACTGACGGCCATAGCCTTGCCCCTGATAACGCGGATCTACGGCCACATCGGCCAGATAGCTACACCAGGTGAGATCGCTTATTGCTCTGGCTACCGCAACCAGCTGGCCATTGTGAAAACCAAACCAGCAGAACGTACTGTGGCGAAAGGCCTGTTCAAGCAACGAGATATCGCGTTGCCCCAGACCGGAAGCCGCGATAAGCTCAGCCAATGCCCGCCAGTCAACCGAGTTAAGCCCCTCTTTACCTTGCAGCGTCATCATGGTGGTACCCTTTAAAACCGCAGATATAAGCGATCGTTTATAGCAGGGAACGGTTGAAATTTATATGTGTGATAAATATTCATTCGCAGGTCAGCAGACGATGAACTTTCTGGCGCGTATTCTGTCTTCTGCCGCGGATACCGAGTCCGGACCTCCCTTCCCTGCGTTTTTTCATGCTAACGATATTGTTCTGATTCGATAGCCTCGCGGACCTGAAGCAGCGCCGTACGTAAATGGGTGATATTCACCGAACCAAGCGCAACCCGGATAGCCTGTGGTACCGCCAGTGATGTAGAGAATGGCTCAGCCGTTGAAACGGAAATATTGTTATTCATCAGTCGGTTGGCTACCCGGTCGGCCCTGGACTCATCCGGCAGCGGGAGCCAGGCAAAATAGGACCCCGGATGGGTGATACAAGCCATATCCCCGAGCGCTTCTCTCAACATGGATTGCCGCTGGCGCGCGTCCCGTCGCTTCAGCATTTCAAAACGGGAGACGGTCCCATCCTGTATCCAGTTGCATACCAGGGTCGTCATAATAGACGGCGTATTCCAGCTCGTTGCGCGGACCGCTCGTTCCAGTATCCCTCGGTAAGCGTCAGGGCAGATAACGGCGCCGACTCTCAGTCCGGTGGCGACATTTTTGGAAAATCCGTTGATGTAGAGAGTACGTTCTGGTGCAAAAACGGCGACCGGCGGAGGCGGACGATTAGCCAGATAGGCATAAGCGGCATCTTCAATGATCACAAGATCATGAGCGCGGGCAATGTCGGCCAGTGTTTTACGTTGCCGTTGGCTCAGCACCCAGCCCAGCGGATTATGTAACGTCGGCATGGTATACACGGCGCGCACATCTCTTTTTTGGCAAAGTTGCTGCAAGGCGGCGAAGTCCGGACCGCCGGACAGAGAAGGTATCGCGATAAGTTCGAGATGGTATAGCGCGGCCAGGGCTTTAAAGCCGGGATAGGTCAGCGCATCAACGGCCACCACATCGCCGGGTCTGAGCAGGCCCATCACCGCGATAGCCAGTCCATGCTGGGCGCCGTTGACGATAATCACATTCTCCGCTGAAGGTTGAAAGCGGTTCCCGGCAAGATGCCCGGCAATGATCTCGCGTTCGCTAAGCCTGCCGGCATGAGGCTGATAGCGTAAATGTGATTCAATATCACCGGCGGCGGCAACCCGTCGCAGAGCGTCACGTAGCGCATCGCCCTGCCCAGCTAAGGTCGGATAGTTAAAATTCAAATCAAGGACATCGCTGGCCACAGCATGCTGATCGACGCCGTGGCCTGGCGGCAGCGCAATCTCTCTGACGAACGTCCCACGCCCGGTCTCCCCGCTGACCAGCCCCATCGCTTCCAGCTCTGCATAGACCCGCGTCGCCGTTGCCAGAGAAATATGCTCCTTTGCCGCAAGATCGCGATGAGTTGGCAAACGCGTCCCCGACGTGATGTCACCGCTGCGAATCAACGCCGCAAACCGATCGACGATGGCTTTATAACGGGCTTTCATCCAATGTATCCATGACAATAATTTGATTGTATCAGATTCGTGAGATTACCATCGGCGCACCCGATGCTCAAGATGATGAGTGTCCCCGCAACGTGAGGTCATAGTGGTAAATTCTACAGCATATAAAGCCGCACCAGGTTCAGTTTCCGGCTGGCTAAATGGTCTGCTCGGCGTCGTGATATTCAGTGGCTCTTTACCCGCCACGCGGGTCGCCGTGCTCGATATGGACCCGTTTTTTCTGACCTTCCTGCGGGCAACTATTGCCGGGGCGTTGGCGCTGATACTCATTTTTGGCTTTCGGGAAAAACGCCCGCAGGCGGGCCAGCTGTTACCGCTGGTTGTGGTATCACTCGGTGTGATCGTCGGTTTCCCTTTACTGACCGCAATGGCGTTGCAGCACGTGACGTCGGCGCATTCCATCGTCTTTTTAGGGTTGCTGCCGCTCGCCACGGCGATTTTCGGCGTAATTAGAGGCGGCGAGCGGCCAAAACCCATTTTCTGGATCTTCTCTCTGCTGGGGAGTCTGCTGGTCATGGGATTTGCGTTATCCCAGAGCGCCGCCGTTTCACTGACCGGGGATCTGCTGATGCTGGCCGCCGTGATTGTCTGCGGTCTGGGGTACGCGGAAGGGGCGAAACTGACTCGCGTGCTGGGCGGCTGGCAGGTCATCAGTTGGGCGCTGATTATTTCCCTGCCCTTTATGCTGATGGCATCCATTCTGACTCTGCCGGCCTCTTTAAGCCAGATCTCTGCTTCCGCCTGGCTGGCGCTAGGCTATGTTTCACTCTTCAGCATGCTGATCGGCTTTATCTTCTGGTACAAAGGGCTAGCTATCGGGGGAATTGCCGCCGTCGGTCAGCTACAGCTGTTACAGCCGTTCCTCGGGCTGACGCTATCGGCTACGCTCCTGCATGAAACCGTCAGCCCGCTGATGATGCTGATCACGCTGGGCGTTATATTATGCGTGATCGGCTCGCGAAAATTTGCCAGGTAACATGCTATTCCTGGCCCTGGTATCGACTTGATTCAATGGGGTACAGGGCTATGGCGTTTGCTTTCTGCCACGACGCCCTCCATCATCGCCTCAGCTCTGGCAGCCTGACGCGATGGTGGTCCGGGCTGGATCAAGCCCCCGCACGCGACTACTCTGAATAGTTGGTCCCTGGCTCAGATAACCCAGGCTTATCCCCGCTGAACAAAAGGCGCCCCAATGAGTGAAGTCAATATTATTGCCACCCTTACGCCCTTTCCTGAATTTATCGATACTATCCGCCACGCTGCCAGGGCTATGGTTGCCCCGACCCACAAGGAAGCGGGCTGCCTGCAATACGACCTGCATGAAAGTCATGCCATTCCCGATGTCCGCGATCTCAGTCAGCGGGGTAACGTGTCGTTTGTCTTTATCGAACGTTGGAAATCTGAGGACGATCTGAGAGAACACGTGGCGATGCCTTACCATGATGACTTTCTCGAGATTTTAGCTGGCAAGCTGGCAAGCCTGAACGTGCAGCGGTTAAGCAAACTGCCGTGATTTGGCTGGCAGCAAAAAATGAGACGGGCGCTGATTGAGTCACCGCACCATCATGGCGTAGAGGCCAGAAGACCTCTACCCAGGATGGGGTCTTGATGCCGGGATGATAAATAATCGCCGGTGGCCAGTCGGTAGCCCATCGGCAAAGAGAGATTACCAGGCCTCTGGTTCCCGCAGCATATGGACAATATTGCAGGGATTCATGATCCATCCCCCTTTAAACCCTTCCGGTAAGGGCTCAACTGCGTCGCAGCGCACGACGCCATGCTGTTCAACATGTTTTTCCGCCGCGTGAAAATCGGGTGTGAACAGTTCCAGCCAGACTTCCGCCTGACTGAGGCCCGGCGCTTCATCGATCCACAGTCGGTTTGGGCCAAGGATGAAGCCGGTGGCTGGCGCTTTATCCGTAATCTCCGGAAGCCTGAGCGTTTGCCGGTAGAAATCCAGCGTCTGCTGATACTGGTGCGGGGGAACCTTCATCGCAATATCAATTCCCCCCTTAATTTCAGTATTCATAAAGCTGACCTCATTTCGCGGGATGAACATTGCCCGGCGATGCGCGCTTGTTGCCTGCGCCGGGAAGTGGAATGAGTATAGCTGACCGGCGGCGCCTGACTTTCCGCCGCTACTCGCCTTTTACCACTCGCCGACGATGGCAATCCTGCGGCGCCAGCGGTTTGCCATCAGCAGAGCGCACCTCCAGCGGCATAACCGCCCGGTTCGACGCCTTATCCAGCAGTACCGAATGCACCTCTCCGCGTTCAAACATGTAGCGCTCTCCCCACTGCCGCATGGCTACCACGATGGGAAATGCGGCGCGACCACGCTCGGTCAGCACGTACTCTTTATAAGCGCTGCCGTCAGATGCCGGACAGATCTCGAACACGCCCAGATTAACCAACTGCTTCAGGCGCGAGGCGAGGATGTTTTTTGCCAGACCGAGATTCTTTTGAAATTCACTGAAGCGTCGGACATCGTCAAAGGCCTCACGAATGATCATCATGCACCAGCGTTCGCCGATTGCCTCCAGAGTCCTGGCGACCGGACATTCACCGTCGGTGAGTGATTTCTGCTTCGCCATTCGGCATCTCCTTCTTTCACTGGGCGAATTGCACTGCCGCCAGAATAAGCGCAAACGAAACTAGTTGCAAAAAAAAACCTTTATGATTAATTATGGGCAATCTGGTTTTAAAAAGAAACCACCATTTACGCAGGAAAACATCATGAAGACGAAGCCATGCCTGAAAGAAGAGACGGCGTTAACGGACTACGCAGCCGAGTCCGATCGGGAGGAACAGCGGTTAACGCCGTGGCTCACTTTCCTGTTTTCACTGACGGCGGCGCTGGCCGTCGCCAATGTCTATTTTGCCCAGCCTTTGCTTGAATCGATGGCAACAAGTCTCAGCGTACAGCCCGGAACGGTAGGATTGGTGGTAACCATGACGCAGATCGGCTATGCGGTCGGTCTGCTGTTTATTGTGCCGCTCGGCGACCTTGTGAACCGCAAATATCTGGTTATCACCCAGCTGTTGCTACTGGCGACCGCGCTGACGGTCGCGGGCTTGTCACAACGCTGGTTCATGTTCCTCGGCGCCATGGCGCTTGTCGGGATCATGGCGGTCGTTGTGCAGATCGTGGTGGCCTGTACCGCCGCGCTGGCCGCCCCTGCCGAGCGCGGTAAAGCGGTAGGCAGGGTCACCAGCGGCGTAGTGCTGGGGATTCTTCTCGCCCGCTTAACCTCAGGGGTGATTGCCGATCTTGCCGGATGGCGCGCGGTATATCTGAGCGCAGCCAGCCTGATGCTGTTGCTGGCCGCGGTGCTTTCTCAGACGATGCCGGCCGCCAGGAAAGTGCCCATGTCAGGAAGCTATCTGGCGCTGATGGCATCGGTTTTCCACCTGCTGATGACGGAACCGACGCTACGGGTCAGAGGCATCTTTGCGCTGCTGATTTTTGCCGCCTTCAGCGTCTTGTGGACGGCTCTGGTTTTACCTCTCAGCGCTCAGGGTCTTTCGCATACGCAGATCGGGTTGTTTGGCCTGGCGGGCATCGCCGGCGCCCTGGCCGCGTCAAAGGCCGGACACTGGGCCGATCGCGGGGCAGCACAGCGCGTCACCGGCATCTCTTTGGCATTACTGCTCTTTGCCTGGGCCCCGATCGCCAGGGCCGAAACCTCCCTGCCGCTGCTGGTCATCGGAGTCATCATTCTGGATTTCGCCGTACAGGCAGTCCATGTCACTAACCAGAGCCTGATATTTGCCGCACGGCCCGACGCGCAAAGTCGGTTAGTCGGAGCGTACATGGGCTTTTACTCTGTCGGCAGCGCGCTGGGGGCCGTGGTGGCGACGCAATGTTATGCGCTTTGGGGCTGGAACGCAGTGTGTCTGGCTGGTGCCGGCATCAGCGCGGCGGCGCTGATTTTCTGGCTGGGGTTACGGAAAAGATCGCCTGTCCGTTGGATGTAACGGGGTGGCGACAGTGCGACCATCATCTTCCCGCGCCCCGCCTGATATACCGTGATACCGGGTGAACGGGTGGTACTATTATCGGCTATGTAGCCAACATCTATCTGCCAGGCAAACGTCGCCGTCACCTCCGCATCCGGGTCGCGCTTTCTGAACTGACTATTTGAATTTAACCCTGCCGTTACGCAAACTGAAGGCTGTCAACTAACAGGAGCTGAAGCGATGAACAATCAACAACAAGACCGCCAACAACTCAACGACCTGGTGAATGGCTGGATGCATCGCGACCTCGGTGAATGGGCCGCGCTACGTCAGCTGTTTCACCCTGATGGCACGATCGAAATCACGTGGTTTGAAGGGCTGGCGCGCGATTTTGTCGACGGTTCCATGCGGATGGGAGCATCGGACCTACGCACCAAACACCTTATCGGCACACCCGTGATCACCTTTAACGCCAGAGGGAACAAAGCCATCCTTGAGACCAACGCCATGATCATCGCTGAAAACGTCAAACTCAATCTGGGCTGTGAATGCCATAACCGGTTTTACGATCGGGCAGAAAAAAGAGACGGAGTGTGGAGGCTGTTTCACCGGCAGAGCATTTACGATATGGGTACCTTTACCTTCCCGCTCGGTCCGGTTGAGATTGACCCGTCGGTAGCGCAGGCTTACCCCCGTGAATACGCTGCTTTGGCCTATCTCCTGGAACAAAGCGGTTTTCCGCTGGGACGGATTTTTGCTACCCGCGGCAGCGAACTGGAAGTGAAGATGAAAGCCGAAGCCAAAAGCTGGCTGTTGGCCTAAGCACACTATCAACAATCCGGGTTCGATTTTTAACACAAATCCGTGATATGTATAAAAAAGTATTTTTTTATAGCCTCAAGGATGTCTCGGCTTATCACCCTGGCGACACCCCGCCCTTGGTCCGGGCGGACGCGCGATGGCACGTAAACCAGATGCGGTAAGCCCTCTACTTCAGCAATACAAAGGATCTCAAGATGATGACGCAACGGGAACGACTCGCCAGTGGCTACCTGTATACCGATATGGATGAGGGGATGCCGGAAGAGCGGCTGCGGGGAAAAATGCTGGCGTATGAATTTAACCATACGTCCCCCGCAGAACCCGAGAAACGCGTGGCGTTGATCCGCCAGATGATGGGCCGCGTCGGGAATAACGTATGGATTGAGCCACCGCTGCACGTGGCCTACGGCAGCCAAATCAGTATCGGCGATAACTTCTACGCAAATTTTAATCTGGTGGTAGTCGACGATGGCAAAGTGATTATCGGCAATAATGTCATGATTGCCCCTAACGTCACCATCTCGACCACCGGACACCCGATTGATCCCGCGGTTCGCATCAGCGGTCAGCAGTTTTCACAGACCGTCACGCTGGAAGACAATGTGTGGATCGGTAGCGGCGCAATCATTAATCCTGGCGTGACCATTGGCCGTAACAGCGTGATAGGCGCCGGTAGCGTGGTAACAAAAAATATTCCCGCCAACGTCGTCGCCGCCGGGTGCACAGACCGATCGGCGAACAAGATCGCCGGAACGCGCTGGCAGGTTTGCCGGTGATGGATGCGGAGTAAAACCACAGGCAGCCGTTGAGGATTCATAACAGGAGTGAAGATGTCGGTTAACACGATGAGAGACGCCCACGAAATTCTGGAGTTCTGGTTTCATCAAACCCCGCCTGAACGCTGGTTCCGATCGGACGAGGGCTTTGATGAACAGATTCGTCACCGCTTTTCTGCGGTTCATCAGGCAGCCTTGCGCGGTGAGCTGGCCGAGTGGCGGGAGAGCCTCTCCGGCCGGCTGGCGGAAATCATCGTGCTCGATCAGTTTTCACGCAATCTGTTTCGCAATAGCCCACTTTCATTCGCGGCTGACGGTATGGCGCTGGTCCTGGCACAGGAACTGGTCAAACAACCTGACTTTGACCAGCTTCCTGTTGAAAGACGCGATTTTGCCCTGCTGCCGTTTATGCATTCGGAATCGCCAATCATTCATGATACTGCGCTCACGCTCTATCAGCGCTACGCGAGCACACGTTCACTCAGAGCAGAAACCGAGCACAAGCGGGTGATCGACCAGTTTGGCCGCTATCCGTATCGCAATCAGGCGCTCGGCAGGAGCTCGACGCCGGAAGAGCTTTGCTGGCTTCAAAAGCAACGGTAGTCGTCACCGCGCTCAGCTCAATTCAGGCAAACGGCTTGAGGCTCTGACCACCAGTTCCGGCATCTGACCGCGGCTGCCAGCGACGTTTTGCCCGGCCAACACGGCAAACAGTAGCGTAATCGCCTGCCTGGCGACCTCATCGAGATGCATGTTCACCGATGTCAGCGGCGGCTGGGATTCTCGGGCACGAATACCGTCGTATCGGGTGGCTAAGCGCATTCGTTGGGGGATCGCGGTGGCGGTTTCATGAAAGGCGCGAACCGCCCCGCTGGCAAAGGTGTCGACCAGTACCAGAAGGCCATCCACATCGGGATTATCCTGCACCAGCCGACGCGCGGCCTGATAGCCAGCGGTTTCCCCCTCCTCTTCATTGAGGTAATAGATGACCGGCGCCTGCCGTCCTTCGCACCAGAGCAGGTAAGCGGCTTCCGTTTCCAGCGTTGAGGCCCGACGCGTTGTACCGACAAAAAGCGCGCACCGGTCGGCGCCTTGCGTCTGCAGGTGCGTCAGCAGCAGCGTGGCCGTGGCGGCAGAATGGAGATCCACCCATGGAACCGGAGTTGGCGTTCCCGGCGTGCGGCCAATGGTAATACAGGGGATCCCTGCCTGCTCAAGCGCGCGCAGCTGCGGATCGTTTTCCGCGGGTTCCAGCAGAATCGCGGCATCAAAGGTCACCATATCCAGCGGGTTCTTTCCCGGCGGCACCAGGATCAGCGCATGCTGCTTCTCCAGCGCCATAATCGCTGCGGTAAGCGCAATTTCCATCATAAAACCCAGCTTCGACGCCCCGGACGCAATGGTCAGCGGCAGAGAAGAGAGAAGTGCAATGGTGTTTGTTTTTCCGGTTCGTAGCTGGCGCGCGCGAATATTCGGGGTGTAGTTGAGCGCCTGAATCGCCTCTTCGATTCGCTGTCGCGTCTCAGGTTCAACAAAACGGGTGTTATGCAACGCATTGGAGACGGTACCCGGCGACACGCCAGCGTGACGGGCAACATCGATCAGTTTTGCGCGTTTCTTATCGTGAACAGACATAGACCTGGCGTTCCCTGTGTTTTTACGCTCAGGGTAGCACATTTCCCTCGTATGATTTTCCGCACTATGACATAACAAAATCATATTAAAAAAGTGGCTATCACCCGTAGCCCTGAAACGGTCGTTCCTATCTAATGTTGCTTCATTAAAACGTTTTAATGAACAATTTTGACGGCAAATCGTTCCTCAGGAGGCTACGTGGCACACTTATCTCAGGATCCGGCTTTTACCCTCGGGCGTCGTCCGAGCGGATTGACCCTCGCCAACAGGGAGAAAAGCTTTGGCGGCTATACCCTCTTTGCCCCACAGACTGCCGAAGGTCGGGTCTATCTGATTGATGAACAAGGAGAGGTGGCGCACCAGTGGCAGCTCCCGGTTCGCGCCGGACGTGATGCGGTGCTGTTACCTAACGGCAACCTCGGCTATAACGGCAGCCATCGCACCTCGGCGAATCTCTATCCGGCCTGGGACCTGTGGCACGGCGGCGATTTCTATGAAGTCACGCCGGATAACGAAGTGGTCTGGCATTACGAGGATATTTTCCATCATCACGATGCGCAGTGGCTGGCGAACGGTCATCTGCTGTACACCGCCGCCGCCCCGCTGCCGGCGGAAATAGCCGCCCGGGTTACCGGCGGCGACCCGCGCCGCGATGCGCCGGATGGCATCATTCAAAGCGATGTTGTCAAAGAGGTTAACCGCGACGGCGAAGTGGTATGGGAATGGCGCGCCTGGGAGCATCTGTCGCCGGAGGATTATCCGGTACATACGATCTTCGATCGCCGTCACTGGCCGATGATCAACGGCCTCTCGGTTACCCGTGAGGGGCTGGTGCTGATGAGCCTGCGCACAACATCCGGCGTCATTGCCGTAGAGAAAGAGAATGGCAACGTTGTCTGGCACGCGGGAGCGGATATTGTCGCCCAACAGCACACGCCGGTCGAGATGGCCAATGGCACCATTCTGGTGTTTGATAACGGCAATCTTCGTCAGGGGGTAACCTCTCCGCACTCAACGGTGCTGGAATTCGATCCACACACCATGGCTATCACCTGGCAATATCGCGATATTTTCCCCCCTGCTTTTTTCTCGCCCTATATGGGAAGCGCTCAGCGCCTGGCGAACGGCAACACCTTTATTTGCGAATCGGCATTTGGCCGTCTGTTTGAAGTGACGCCGCAGGGCGAGACGGTATGGGAATACATCATTCCCTACTTCAATACCTACCCGGAACACCTCAGCAAGGGCATTATCCCCGGTCTGCAGAACAGCGCTTTCCGCGCGCACCGCTATGCTGCCGATGCGCTGCCGTGGTTGAAATAATTCGCCGCCGTCGGCCTGTGTCGACGGCTCTCTTTTGACCTCTTTGGGAGGCATTTATCTATGCCGCGTTCTGACTCGGATATTCCGGATAACGAAGCCCTGCCCTGGCAAACTCTGCTGTTGCTGGCGTTTCAGCATGTTCTGGTGGTGGTCGCCACGCCAATCACCGCCGTTTTCCTCATCGCCCAGGCGCTGCACTTCAGCGATACCGTCACCACGTCGCTACTGAGCGCGACCTTTTTGCTGTGCGGGCTGGGGGCCATCGTACAAAGCCTCGGTATCGGGAGCGTCGGCGCGCGGCTGCCTTTCATCATGGTGCCCGGCGGCGCGCCGATTGCAATTTTTATCGCGATTGCCCTACAAACGTCGATACAGACGGCGATTGGCGCAGTAATCTTAACGTCGCTGTTTTACTTTATCGCCCTGCCCGTTTTCCGCCGTTTTCTGCACCATTTCCCGCCGTTTATCATCGGGATCATGCTGCTGATGGTCTCGATTAACCTGATTCGGTTGTACGGCGGACTGATTATCGGGCCACCGGGCAGCGGCCATTTTGCCCAGCCAACCCACATTCTTCTGGCGCTGACGACCATCCTGATTACGCTTATCTTCGCGCTGGCGTTTACCGGGATCCTGCGTCAGCTGTCGGTGATGTTTGGTTTACTGGCCGGTACTCTGCTGGGGGTGGCCCTGGGCAGCACCGATTTCAGCGAGGTCAGTCACGGGCCGCTGTTCAGCCTGCCACAGCTGTTTCCGTTCGGCTGGCCGGTTTTTAATCTTACGGCGTCGCTACCGTTATTAATTTACGCCGTCATCTCAATGGCGGAAGCGGCCGGGCAAACGATCGCCACCGCGGAGATCGTCAACTCGCCGCAAAACGTGCACAAAGCGATTCCCCGGACGATCCGCGGCGACGCCATTATTTCGCTGCTGGGCGGGCTGTTCGGCACCTCCCTGATTATTACCTCCGGCGAAAATATTGGCGTCGTGCGCACGACCAACGTCAGATCCCGTTATGTCACGGCGACAGCGGGAGCGCTGCTGATCCTGATTGCGCTGCTCTCCCCACTGGTTCGCCTTGCCACCTGCCTGCCAGGCCCGGTGGTCTGCGGTACGGCGGTGATCGTTTTCAGTATCATCGGCGTCATCGGCATCGGTATGATTGCCCGCGAACCGCTGCATACGCCGGGGAAAACCTATGCCTTAGCTGCCGGTCTGGCGATGGGGATGTTGCCGATACTTGTGCCCGGGCTGTATCAGAATTTCCCGTCAGGAATACAGATGGTACTGGGCAACGGTATGGCGGCCGGCACCCTGACTGCCATCATCGTCAATTCGCTGTTTATGCTGAGCGAAAAACGGGCAGCCGTCAGACTTAAGCATTAGGCCGTACCGCTCAGCGATAATGATGTTTGTCTAAGCCAAATTTTTTCATTCGCAGGTAGAGCTTTTTGCGCGGGATCTGCAAATACTCTGAGACATCGTTGATCCGGCCCTGATGGATGTTCAGGGCCTCAATAATGATCTGCCGTTCATAATCCTCAACCCGCTGGTCAAGCTGCATCGGCTCAACCTGATGCAGCAGCGGATTGGGGATTTCGGCCAGCGGCATCACCCCGACGGCAAATAGCTTGGCCGCATTTGCCAGTTCGCGCACGTTGTTCGGCCAGTGGCGATTGACCAGCTTTTTAGCCAGCGCCGCCGGCAGTTCTGGTACCGGATGATTCAGCCGTAAACAGGCCTGCTGTAGATAGTGCAGAAACAGGGGCTCGATATCGTCGAGACGCTGCGCCAGCGGCGGGCAAAACTGCTGGGTCATGGCAAAGCAATAATAGAGATCGGGAAGAATAAGGTTATTGCCCACCAGGGCAATGAGCGGCTGCAGCCCCGTGGCAACCAGTCGACACGGCGGTTCATCCTGCGCTTGCTGATGGGCCAGTACCAACTGCTGTGCCTGGCTCAGAAACTCGATATTCCGCAGAACCAGCGTCCCGCCCTGCGCCTGCTCACACCACGCCTGCAGCGGTGCCTCCTGGCCTTGCAGGATATCGCCGAAAATTATCGGCCGGTCGCCGCGCGTGCTGAGGCGATGCAGGTAGCATGCCGCCAGCGTTCGCCCCGTTCCCCGTTCGCCATGAAAATAGACCGCGACATCCGTTTCGGCCAGCTGCTGAAGCGTTTGTCGCATCTGGGTAACCCACTCGCTGCGGCCAATCAGGTTGTCTTCCAGCTGCTCTTTTTGCCACTGTCGCCGCACCACCTGCGACTGACGCTGGGCCAGCGCTTTATCGATCAGGTCTAGCAGCTGCCCGGGATTAACCGGTTTTTGCAGAAAATCCCATGCGCCTTTCTTAACCGCCTCAACCGCCATCGGGACATCGCCATGGCCGGTAATTAATATCACCGGCAGATGCGGGTCGTGTTTAAGCAGTATCTTCAGCAAATCGATGCCGGAACAGTGCGGCATACACACATCGCTGAGCACGATACCGGGCCATGCTTCGCTGACCAGATCCTGCGCGCGCAGCGGATCGCCACAGGCGTAAACCCGATGCCCGGCCTGGGTGAGCAGCTGGGTATAGGCGTCGAGGACATCGCTGTCATCGTCAATCAGCAATATATTGTGGTGATCGGTCAACATGACTTATTTCCGTAGCTAAAAATTGCAAAACAACACAGGCATGTCGATCCAGCGTCGACGCCAGCCGCAGATGCCCTTCCATCTGTATCATTAATGATTCGCTGATCGACAGGCCGATCCCCAGTCCCAGCTGCTTGCTGGTTACAAACGGCTTGAGGAGCGACCCCGCCAGCGCCAGCGGCCAGCCGCCGCCATTATCCGCAATCATCACCGTCCAGCCTTCCGCCGTACGTTCCCATGCCACGCTAATGCAGGGCGCCGTCTGGGCGGCATCCAGCGCGTTGGTGAGCACATTTACCAGCACCTGCTGGATGCGCACCTCGTCACCGAGGACCTGCGGTTCATCAGGCGGCAGGTTCAGTACGCCGCACAGCGGTTTATGGCGCAGCGCCAGCAGCTCCCAGGCGGCAACGAATGCCTGGCGCAGACTGACGGCGCTGGCAGGCGTATCCGCTTCCGAACGACGAGAGAACTGCCGCAGGTTGCGGATAATGGCGTCGATTCGGCCAATCAGCCCTTCCGCCCTGGCCAGGGTCTGGCTGGCGCTGGCCATCTGCTCATGCTTAATGGCGGTGCGGGCGCTGTAGAGATACATCGACAGAGCGTTAAGCGGCTGATTGATTTCATGCGCCAGCGTCGTCATCGTCTGCCCGACGACCGCCAGCTTGGCCGCCTGAACCAGCTCATCCTGGGTCGTACGCAGATGGAGATCGACCCTCTTGCGCTCCGCGATCTCCTGTTCCAGCAGCTGGCGTTGTTGAGTAAGCTGTCCCAGGGTATGGCGCAGCAGTTTCCCGATGCGCCCCAGTTCATCTTCGCCATACACCGGAATAGCGGCGTTAACATCGCCCAGTCCGATACGCACCACCGCCTGATTAAGCTGAATAAAGCGTTTAACCAGCCGCGAACGGATAAAATAGTGGTTGAGCAAATATGCCAGCGCCAGCGCCAGCAGCGTGGCAATCAGAATCAGACTGCCGCTGAACCACATGGTATGTTCGAGGCGCTGATTGAAGGCGCGCATTTTTCCGTGGCTGTCGCTGAGCTGGGACTCCAGCTGGGCGCGAAAACGCGCCAGCGTGCTCTCTTTGGCTTGCGTCACCTGCGCCAGCGCCTTTTGCGCTTCAATATATTGCCGAATCGCGGCCGGCATTTTGTTTTCCGCGATCCCGGTATCGAGCAGCTCGTCAATGGTTTGCCGCAGGGTTATCGTGCTGGGATAGCCTTCCAGCAGATGCATATTTTCATCCGCGGTGTTTTTAAGGTAGGTCAGGTAGCGAATATGCCCTTCCACGTTACCGTCGCCCTCCGTGCTGGACTGCACCTCGGTGAGTCTGTCGCGCAGGTCGCTGATAATCTGGCTCTCAATGCGCGCCAGGGTGTAGACCTGCTGCTGTTCCCCCTGCACCGCCCGCAGATTGGCCTGCAGACGATGAACGGCGTGGCCCTGCTTGTCCTCCATCTGATCTAGCAAGGCGCCCTGCTGCCAGCTGAAGTCCTGCACCAGGGAGTTCATCTCTGAGGTAAAGTCATCATGCAGCCAGTTAATCCGCGCGGTGATTTCATTGACCTTTTCCCGCGCGATAAACATGTTGTAGAGCGAACGATCGAGCCTGGCGAGCAGCTGACGGCTGTCGCGAAGCGTCAGCTCAATTTGCTGGCGTTCCGGCATATCAAGACGCTGGCTTAACCTGTCGATGTCATCCAGGTGTTGCAGGATCTGGTTGCGTAATTGCAGGCGCGAGGTGGTATTGGCCGCCAGTAAAAACTCATTAAGCTGATCGACCAGCGTATTCAGGCTGTTTTCAATCAGGAACGAGGTCTGAATCCGCGGGAAATAGTCGTTGAGCGCATAGCGAATTTGCGAGCTCTGCTCGTGCCAGGAGTAGAGGCTGACGCCGCTGACGACGAGGGTCAGCAGCGCGCCGGTCAGGAACGCGCCGCGCAGGCTGGCGCTGATGGTCAGGTTCCTGATAAAGCCGGGCAACCTCATTTCAGGTTCTCCAGTTTAACGATCGCCTGCCGCTGTTGTTCCTGGAAAAAGAGCTGCCACTCCATCATGAGCTGTTCGGCCCGATCTTTATTATCCAGCTGTCGGAGATAGTCCTCATCGCGACTCTGCTGCTCGCTGACCGGCATGGCGGTCAGCAACGCGCGGACCTCCGGTAGCGGCGTTTTTAGCCGGGCTTCTGCATTGTGCAACGCTCGCCAGGCATCCTTCAGCTGCGACAGACGAAAGCTTATCGCAGTATCAAACAACTTTTGTACCAGACGCTGACGTTGCAGGATCAGCTGATAGTTGAGTGAGGGTTCGCTCAGTAGCTGGCGCTGCTGGCGCGCGCGCGGTGTATTTCCCGGATCGGGGATAATCGAGTATTTTCCGGTGTTGGTATCCGAGAGCGCCTGCTGGCCTTCCGGACTAAGCAAAAACTGAATAAAGCGCCGGGCATCCGCCGGGTACGGGTTATGACCAATCATCGCCACATAGGTAGGTGACGCCGCCGAGTGCGGAAAATAGTGAAACGTCAGGTTTGGATCGTCGAGCAACAGATTGGCGTAGTTATCAATCACCGGGCCGACCGAGCCTAAGCCGCTTTTGATTTTATCCGCCACGCCAAAACTGCGGCTGGAGATAGTGATCAGGTTCCCCGCCATGCTCAAAATGATTTCCCATCCGTGGTTCCAGCCCTCCTGTTGCAGCAGCGATTCCACCATCAGATGGTTAGTATCCGAACGCGAGGGGCTGCTCATTAATAAGGTGCCCTGGTAGCGCGCCTGCATCAGATCGTCCCAGCTGGCGGGCAGCGGCAGCTGGCGCTCGCGGAGATTACGCTGGTTAATGAGCAGACCAAACCCGGAGATGGCCACCGCGACTGCGGTACCGCGGATCGAAGCCGGTACCCGCTGCTGCGACTGGGCCGGCGCGTCCGGGTAGGCGGCCAGCCGCTGATGTTCCTGCAGGTGCTGCAACAGCATGGGCGATGAAGTCAGCACCAGATCGATATTCTCGCCTCCGGCGCCGTCCAGCAGTTGTTCCAGCGAGGCGCTGGTGCGATTCAGAGTACGGATGATCACCGATTGCGGCTGAGTCTGCCAGCGGCTGATGATATAGGCGGTCGCATCTGGTGAGAAAGTGGTGGCAATCACCAGCTCATTCTTTTTGGCCTCAACGCTAAAGACCATCAGCAAACTGAGGAAGAGTCCAATACCCCAGCCCCGCTGTCGTTTATTTGACCGCTTTGTCATGAAATACCCTTCTCGCTGCCAGCGTTTTGTGATCGTTTTCATAAAACCAGAACATGAATAAATAATATCTCGCTGAGCTTTGTGACAAAAAAGTTCATTGCCCGACGCGTTCGTTAAAGCCGGGGAAATATCCATATTCGGCTTTATCCTACAGAATAATAAACAGCCTACCACCGCTATTAAAATTATACTGTTAACAAGGTCAAACTAACAAGAACGCAGGCCCTTAGGGCTATTGCGCAATTTGCACCCAGCTCGGCTAAGTATTTCACAAAAAGAGTGGCGACCGGTAAATATATTTGGGTCAAAAAAAGAACCTCCGGATTTATATTTGAGTCATTTTTGACTCAAATAGCCTGGATTGTATTGCCGCTTTGTTTTCACCACAATTGATAACGTACTGACGACAGCTTAATTGAATTATCCCGACATTCACCACCGCTAATAAAATACAGGTACGGTTATGCTTTCATTATTAAAACCCAAGGTCGCCGCGGCCACGATTCCTGCGCAACAGATTGTCCCTACCTATAAACGCTATCGGATGCAGGCGCTACTGAGCGTCTTCCTCGGCTATCTCGCCTACTACATCGTGCGTAATAACTTCACGTTGTCGACTCCCTACCTCAAAGAGCAGCTTGACCTGAGCGCCACCCAAATTGGCATGCTCAGCAGCTGCATGTTGATCGCCTACGGTATCAGCAAAGGGGTGATGAGCAGCCTGGCGGATAAGGCCAGCCCGAAAGTCTTTATGGCCTGCGGGCTGGTGATGTGCGCGGCAGTGAACGTCGGGCTGGGCTTCAGCAGCGCGTTCTGGATTTTCGTCGCGCTGGTGGTGATCAACGGGCTGTTCCAGGGCATGGGCGTTGGCCCCTCGTTTATCACCATCGCCAACTGGTTTCCACGCCGCGAACGTGGCCGGGTCGGCGCATTCTGGAACATCTCGCACAACGTTGGCGGTGGTATTGTCGCCCCCATCGTCGGAACCGCTTTTGCGCTGCTCGGGACCGAACACTGGCAGACCGCCAGCTATATCGTCCCCGCCGCGGTTGCGGTGCTGTTTGCCGTTGTGGTGCTGATTCTGGGAAAAGGCTCGCCGCGCAGCGAAGGGCTGCCGGCGCTCGACGAAATGCTCCCGGAAGAGAAAGTGCTGCTCAATACCGGCAAAGTGGAAAAAGCCCCGGAAAACATGAGCGCCTGGCAAATCTTTTGTACCTATGTGCTGAAAAACAAGAACGCCTGGTACGTCTCGATGGTCGATGTGTTCGTCTACATGGTGCGCTTCGGAATGATCAGCTGGCTGCCTATCTATCTTCTGTCGGTGAAGCACTTCTCGAAAGAAGAGATGAGCGTCGCGTTTCTGTTTTTCGAATGGGCGGCCATTCCGTCGACGCTGCTGGCCGGCTGGCTGTCGGATAAGCTGTTTAAAGGTCGCCGCATGCCGCTGGCGATGATCTGCATGACGCTGATCTTCTTCTGCCTGATTGGCTACTGGAAAAGTGATTCGCTGTTTATGGTCACGGTGTTTGCCGCCATTGTGGGTTGCCTGATTTACGTCCCGCAATTTCTGGCCTCGGTACAGACCATGGAGATTGTGCCGAGCTTTGCAGTCGGTTCTGCCGTCGGTTTACGCGGTTTTATGAGCTACATCTTCGGCGCGTCGCTGGGCACCAGTCTGTTCGGCGTGATGGTGGATAAGCTGGGCTGGCACGGCGGTTTCTATCTGCTGATGGGCGGCGTGGTGTGCTGCATTCTGTTTTGCTATCTGTCACACCGTGGGGCGCTGGAACTGGAACGTAAGCGTCAGGAGGCGGCCAACGCGCACGAGCTGTCGCTGGCACAGGCGTAAATTCGCCGGTATGAGATAAAGATTGAGATAAAGGTTGAGATAAAGAATAGCCCCGGCGGCGGCAAACTGGCGCCGGGGCAGACATCCGGAGAGCCTTTAGTCAATCGCGGCAGCGTCACTGTGTTGACGGATAAACCGCGCGCGCCAGGGTTTCAACAGCGCAATCGCCAGCGCGGCGGTAATAAAATCAAGTCCTATCGCGCAGCTAAAGACCACCTCCCACCCTTGAGTATGCTGGTACAGCAGCGCCGCCAGCGGGCCGCCAAAAATCGATCCGATCCCTTGCGATATATACAACCAGCCGTAGTTAGAGCTCGCATATTCGCTGCCGAACGTGTCGGTCAACGTGGAGGGAAACAGCGAAAAAATCTCCCCCCAGCCGAAAAACACCACGCCGGACAACAGCACAAACAGCATCGGATCGTCACGACAGGCCAGCCACAGGGTCATCGCCACCCCTTCCAGCGCAAAGGCGATAAACATGGTGTTTTCCCGGCCATAGCGATCGGAAATAAAGCCGAACAGCGGTCGCGTCAGGCCATTGGTAAAACGGTCGATAGTCAGCGCTAGCGGCAGCGCGGCCATGCCGAACACCACCGCCTTACTGATGCCGAAATCCTCAGCAAAGACCGCCATCTGCGACGTCACCATCAGTCCGGAGGTCGACATCATCGCCATCATGGCAAACATCAGCCAGAAAAGCGGTTGGCGCAGCATTTCGCGCGAAGTGAATTGCCGGCTACTTTGCGCGACGGTCTGGCTGGCGGGCAACGCACCGCTATCGGGCGGCAGCTTCAGCCCCTGGCTGGCCAGAAATCCCACGGCGGCAAAGAGGAGGCCGAAGACCGTCATGGTCTGTTCTAATCCGTATTGGCCCAGCGAGACGGAGACAGGAAAGGTGGTCATAATCGCCCCCATGCCATACCCTGCCGCAACGGCGCCAGCGGCAAATCCACGATGGCGGGGAAACCAGCGCACCATTAAACCGACGACGCCGATATAGACAATACCGGTTCCCAGCCCGCCGAGTCCGCCATAGACGAGGTACAGCGCGGCCAGGCCGCTGACCTGAGCCGAGAGAACCCAGCTCAGCCCCGCCATGACCGTGCCGAGAGAGATAAGCAGCCGCGGGCCAAAGCGTTCAACCAGCCGTCCCTGAAACGGCGAGAAAAACGTCTGCAGGATAATCAACAGCGAAAAGGTCACCTGTAGTTCCGCTAACCCGACGCCCAGTTTGTCGGTCAACGGTCTGGTCAGCAACGTCCAGACATATTGTGGACTGGATATCGCAGCCATACAGATCAGGCCAAGTGCGAGTTGCGTCCATTTGCCATATCTGGCGACAACCAAAGGTTCTCTGAGAACGGTCATAATCAGCTCCAGTAATCCGTTAGCCACAAATCAAAAATGACGGCCACGACGGTATGGGGTCGTTGAAACCCCGCCCGTCCCCTGCGCATCCCAATACTTACAGTGCTAAGCATTAACCGTACCACGTTACTTATTTGTTATTTATCAGTGCATTATTAAAATAACCGGCCGTCGTGCCGCTGCCCTGCACCGCTGAAGGGCGGTTTTTGTTCGCCAGATGTGCAGGTAAAAAGGGAGATTCGCTATAATTGCGTCGCCGCCGGGGATGTTCCGGATTCAGGCAGAGAAAAGAGAAAGGAGTGAGATTGACTATTTCAGTTCGTCAGGCAACCCGTCATGACTGGCCGGCATTACAGCGGCTGTTTCTTTTATCGCGGTGTCATACGTTTACGTGGCTGAACGTCACCGATTTCCGCTTAACCGATCTGGAAAAGCAGACTGAAGGTGAAACGATCTGGCTGGCACACGATCCTCAGGGAGAGCTGGCCGGCTTCATTGCCGTCTGGATGCCAGACCACTTTATTCACCATTTGCATGTCGCTCCCGCCCGTCAGGGCTGCGGGGTTGGTAAAATGCTGCTGCAGGCATTACCCGGCTGGCAAGAGCACGGCTATCGGCTCAAGTGCCTGACGCGTAATCGCAATGCGCTGGCGTTTTATGCCGCCAGCGGCTTTGTCACGATTGGCGAAGGGATCAGCGACGAGGGAGCGTATCACCTGCTGGAACGCAAAGCGGCCTGGCCGGAACAACAGGCGAAGAAAATGCGCCCGTAGGCGCATCGTTAACGCGGCGCGGATTTATTCTTCGCTGACCGTGGATTTCACCCGCACGCCGGCAAAGACAATAATCATGGCGGTGAGCAAGAGTAAACCGCTGCCGGTAAAGACGCCGCTGGCGCCATTGAGGTCAAACACCGCCCCGCCGCCGGCCGCTCCGGCGCTGATCGCCAGCTGAATAGAGGCAACCAGCAGCCCGCCCGCGCTTTCCGCTTCATCCGGCACCGTCGTCGCCAGCCAGGTTGACCAGCCTACCGGCACCAGACCGAAGGCGAAGCCCCACATGGCGACCAGCAATCCATCGAGGAGCGCGATATGACCGAAGGTCACCATCATCAGCGCCAGCACGCTCATAGCCAGAGGAACCAGCGCCAGCGTCAACCGCAGGCTGCGACTCAACAGATGCCCGGCGATCGAGGTCCCGATAAAGTTCGCCACCCCGAATCCCAGCAAAATCAGGGAGACGCCTTCGACGCTGGCCTGGGCGACGGTCTCGAGGAACGGCCGCAGATAGGTGAAAAAGGCAAAATGGCCGCTGAAGATTAAAATGGTGGCCAGCATCCCGCCAACCATGCCGGGACGGCGCAGCACCTTAAACAGCGTAGCAAAGCTGCCGACGCTTTCCGGGCGCATTGAGGGCAGCACCCACAGTTGCCACAGCAGCGCCAGAACGCTTGGGACCGTACAAAGAATAAAGACGCTGCGCCAGCCGATCAGGCCGCCCAGATAGCTGCCCAGCGGCGCAGCCACTACGGTCGCTATCGACACGGCGGAGAAGATCACCGCCAGCGCTTTCGGCACCAACGCGGCAGGCACCAGACGCATCGCCGTGGCGGTCGACATCGACCAGAACCCGCCGATCGCTATCCCCAGCAGCAGGCGTCCCAGCAGCAGAAACTCCAGCGAACTGGCGAAGGCCACCATCAGGCTGGAGACGATCTGCAGGACAGAAAAGAACATCAGTACCCAGCGGCGATCGATATTTTTGGTGGCGGGGGTGATCAGCAAGCCGGTCACCAGCGCCACCAGGGCCGTTGCGGTCACCGCCTGCCCTGCCATCCCTTCGCTGACCCCAAGGCTGGCCGCCATCGGTGTCAACAGGCTGGCGGGAAGGAACTCGGCAACAATCAGGCCAAACACGCCCAGCGCCAGCGCATAGACGGCGCGCCACGCGGGCCTGGCATTTGCCAGGCTCTCTTCAGCTGCAATGCAGGAACTCATAAACATCTCTCCAGAACAATTAACATTTCGTTAAGGTTAGGAGCTTACGCCAGGACGATCTATGATAAATACTCTGTGATTATTGATAATTCGTCCGGGAATGATGTTATGACTCAGCAAGCCCTCGATCTCACCAGCGAACTCCTGCGCGGCATGCGCCTTTCCGGCGTCAACTACCGGCGCATCGAAACCTCCCGTCCTTTCGGCGTCGAGTTCGGCTTCGTGCCCGGTAAAGCGCAGTTTCACTTTGTCAGCCGGGGACCGGTACTCCTGCGCATGGTCAGCGGTCAGCGCTTAATGTTGCAAAGCGGCGATGCGCTGTTTATTCCCAACGGCGATGGGCACGTGCTGCTCTCTGATGACCAGGCATCGGTAGTCAACGTCTCCAGACTTCCCAGCGAACCGGTTTGTGGCTCGGTGAGCTGCGTCAAAAACGCGTGCGACGACGCGAAAAGCGACAGCGCCATTATCTTCAGCGCGTGTATGGACTTTGAGCTGGGCGGCATGCAGCCTCTGGTCAAAGCGATGCCGGAAGTGATGCTGGTCAGCAGCCTGCTGACCAGCCGCCCGGAAATCCAGCCGATGCTGGCGGCCATGGAACGCGAAAGCCTCACCCGACAGGCGGGCTATGCCGGTATTCTGGCGCGGTTGGCCGATGTGGTCGCCGCGCTGATCGTTCGCGGCTGGGTGGAGTGCGGTTGCGGCAACGCCACCGGCTGGGTACAGGTGCTGCGCGACCCTAAGCTGGCCAAAGCCATTTACGTTATGCATCAGCAGCCCGGCATTAACTGGAAAGTCGAAGATCTGGCCCGCGAGACCGGGACCTCACGTTCCGTTTTTGCGGAGCGTTTCCTCACCGCCACCGGTACCACACCCGCGCGTTATCTTACGGAGCTGCGGATGCGTCTGGCCGTGCAGTATATTTCGGATGAAGGTCAGACGCTGGAAAAGGTCGCCTTCCGCCTCGGATACAGTTCGCTAGCCGCCTTCAGCCGGGCCTTTAAGCGCATCACCGGCAAGGCGCCGGGGTCGCTCCGTGGCGAGACGGTGCTGTAACGCGACGGACCATCACACCCGGGCTACGCCCTACTCTTTTTTCTGCCAGTTCGCCCACGGGCTCTCCGCCGGTAGCGGCGTACTGGCGGAGCTTGAATCGTCGAGGGAGTCGATATAGAGGTCTTCAACTGCTTTGCGCGCCCACGGCGTTCGCCGTAAAAATTTGAGGCTCGATTTGATGCTCGGGTCGCTCTTAAAACAGTTGATCTTGATCCGTTTTGCCAACTCGGCCCAGCCATACTTTGCCACCAGGGCGTTGAGTAAAGCCTCGAGGGTGACGCCATGAAGAGGATCTTTGGAAGGCTGCATTGCGATGTTGAATCCTGAATACCTGGGAAATGTCGCACACCATACTGGCTACATCGCCCCTGCGCAAGGTTGAAAGAAGGTTCGCGTCACCTTTATCCATTATTCGCAAAAGCACAGAACCCCGCCCGGTCATAAATTAGAAAAGAAGGTTATTGGTTGATTATTTGCCGTTGAGGCAAGCTGTGTTCACCCCACAGAATGAGGAAATCACCATGCGCTGTTGTTGTCCCCGAACCCTGAACCTGAATAAACGCAACTCCCTGAACGCTGTCTTCGGAGAACACAATGAACGCAACGACTTTGCCGATTCTCGATCTTGCCCGCTACGCCGATCCTACTGAAAAAACGGCTTTTCTGGCCGACCTTCGCCATGCGGCCCGCGAGATCGGCTTCTTTTATCTGATCAATCATGGCGTCGACGATGGCTTGCAAAAAGCTGTCCAGCATCAATCCCGCCGCTTTTTTGCCCTGCCTGATGAGCAAAAGCAGCCGGTCGCGATGATTCATTCCCCACACTTTCGCGGCTATAACCGCGCCGCATCGGAGCTGACCCGCGGAGAGCCAGACTGGCGAGAACAATTTGATATTGGCGCCGAGCGTCCAGCGCTGCGTCTGGATGACAATGCGCCGCGCTGGCAGCGCCTACAGGGGCCCAACCTATGGCCGGAAGCCCTACCGACGCTGAAACCCACGCTGCTCAGCTGGCAGCGCGCCATGACCCAGGTCGGCACAACCCTGCTGCGCGCCTTTGCTGAAGCGCTGGCGCTACCTGATGACGCCTTTGAAACCTTATATGGCAATAAACCCAACGAGCATATCAAACTGATCCGCTATCCCGGTCAGCATGAGACGCAAAGCCACCAGGGCGTCGGCGCGCACAAGGACTCCGGGTTCCTCAGCTTCCTGCTTCAGGATGAGCAAAAGGGCCTGCAGGTAGAAGTAGCCCCCGGGCACTGGATCGATGCGACCCCGCTGGCCGGCAGTTTTGTGGTCAATATTGGTGAACTGCTGGAGCTGGCCACCAATGGCTATCTGCGCGCCACCGTGCATCGGGTAGTCTCTCCGCCGGCACACCAGGAACGTCTCTCTATCGCCTTTTTCCTCGGTGCGCAGCTGGATGCCACCGTCCCGGTCTACACCCTTCCACCGGAACTGGCGCAGGAAGCGCTCGGGCCCGACAGCGATCCACAAAACCCGCTGCTGCGCGAAGTGGGCTGGAATTACCTGAAGGGCCGCCTGCGCTCACACCCGGATGTGGCTGAACGCTACTACCAGGATCTGTTTCGCGAACGTACCGAGCAACCGATCGTTTAAAGATAAAAATAAAGGAAAACACCATGAAAATTGCCGCATTTAAACTGGCAGGGGTTGCTCTGTCTCTCTCCTTAGCCTGGACATCAGCACAGGCCGCCGCATTACGCGTAGCGGCGGACCCGGTTCCGCATGCGGAGATCCTTAACTACATCAAGAAAATCGACCCGAGCCTGGATCTGAAGGTGGTCGAACTGACCAGCGGCGTGAACGCCAATGAGCTGCTGGCCAACGGCGACGTGGACGCAAACTATTTCCAGCACGTTCCCTATTTGAAGGATCAGGAAAAGGCGCTGGGCAAGACCTTCGCCGTCGCCGCCACGGTCCATATTGAGCCTCTGGGTATCTATTCGCGCAAGCACAAAGACTTTGCTTCACTGCCGGAAAATGCCACCGTCGCCGTGCCCAATAACACCACCAACCTGAGTCGGGCCCTGTTCCTGTTGCAAAGCCAGGGGCTGATCAAACTGGCCTCCACCTTCACCGACCCGGCCACGACGCTGGCGACGCCAAAAGATATTGTGGAAAACCCGAAGCATCTGAAGATTCTCGAAATTGAATCGCCGCAGATCCCGCGCTCCCTTGACGATGTTGATCTGGCCGTGATCAACGGTAACTATGCGCTGGAAGCCGGGCTGACGCCGGCAAAAGACGCGCTTGGCCTCGAGAGCGCCAGCCATAACCCTTACGCCAACATTCTGGTCACCAATCCTTCCCTGGCAAGCGACCCGCGCATCAAACAGCTGGCGAAAGACCTGACTTCACCGCAGGTAGCAGAATTTATCCGACAACGCTATAACGGCTCGGTTATCCCGGTTGCGCCGAAATCATGATTGAAGCGATCGGGCTGAGTAAAACCTACGCCGGAACAGGCCGACCGGCGCTGAACAATGTGTCGCTGCAGGTCCCGAAGGGCGCGATTTACGGCATCCTCGGACGCAGCGGCGCAGGGAAAAGTACGCTGATCCGCTGTCTGAATCTGCTGGAGCGGCCCACGTCGGGCCGCATTATTGTGAACGGACAGGATATTACGCAGATGGATAAAGCCGCGCTGCGCGCCTATCGCCTGCGTACCGGGATGATCTTTCAACATTTTAACCTACTGCACGCGCGCAACGTCGCCGACAATATCGCGGTGCCGCTGGAAATTGCCGGCGTGAGCAAAACGGCGCGTCAGGCGCGCGTGGCGGAGTTGCTTGAGCTGGTCGGGCTTAGCGATAAAGCCCACGCGTTCCCTTCCCAGCTTTCGGGTGGGCAAAAGCAGCGCGTGGGTATTGCAAGAGCGCTGGCGTCAAGGCCGGACGTCCTGCTGTGCGACGAGGCGACCAGCGCCCTGGATCCCGAGACCACCGCCTCGGTGCTGGCGCTGCTGGCGGATATTAATCAGCGTCTGAATCTGACGATTGTGCTGATCACCCATGAACTGGAGGTGGTCAAAACCCTGTGCGACCACGCCGCGCTGCTGGAAAATGGCGAGATCGTCGAAAGCGGCAGTATTGCCGAACTGCTGGTGGCGCCGTGGTCGAAGCTACGTCAGTCATTGCTGCACGATCCGCAGTCGGAACGCGATTTTCTTGCTCGTCATGGTTATCATCGGAGGCCATTATGCACAGTCGCATGAGCTGGGATGACCTCTGGCCGCTGCTGTTGGACGGTACGCTGGACACGGTGTATATGGTGGGGCTGGCGGCGTTATTTACCGTTCTGCTCGGCCTTCCTGTCGGCGTGGTGCTGTTTATTTCGCGCAAAAACGGATTGCTGCCGATGCCGAAACTCAACGCGCTGCTGGGGGCGGTGATTAACTTTGGTCGCTCGCTGCCGTTTATCGTACTGCTGATTGCCCTGATCCCGTTTACCCGGCTGATCATCGGGACTACGCTCGGGAGCACGGCGGCGGTGGTGCCGGTCACGATTGGCGCCTTCCCTTTTTTCGCCCGGCTGACGGAAAACGCGCTTGATGAAGTGGATTACGGACGTATCGAAGCCATTTTGTCGATGGGCGGCACGATCTGGCATGTGATTTTTAAATCGCTACTGCCGGAAGCGTTGCCAACCCTGCTGGCTGGCGTCACGCTGACTATCGTGATGTTGATTGGCTTCTCGTCCATGGCCGGCGTCATTGGCGGCGGCGGGCTGGGCGATTTGGCGATTCGCTATGGCTATCAGCGATTTAATAATGAAGTGATGGTCGGCACGGTGCTGATTCTGGTGGCCCTGGTGCAGGGCGTGCAGATGGCGGGCGACCGCCTGGTCCGCCGACTGGCCCACCGTCGTTAAACGTCCGCAAAGTCTGACCTCAGCCGTAGCGGCAGGTCGCCATCACCACCGCTACGGCTGAGGGGAAAATCCGCCTTCGCGGATCAGCGCTTGCATCAGGTCCACTGCCGGCAACGCCCGGATCATCCCGACCCCCTGTCCTGCCCAATGTGCGCCAAACCCCCATTCGCCCTGCGCTTTCGCCACTGCCGCCAGCGCTTTCCCCGCGTCGTAGGCTAGCGGGTAATCCGGGGGCATAACCCCGGGATTGCGCCGGCCGGTTTCACAAAATGCATTATCGATACTGCGCGCCGGGCGGCCGGAAATCGCCGTCGTCATCACGGTTTTTGGCGCCGGTTCACCGCTCAGCGCCTGACGATATCCGACGTCGGTAGCCGATTCCGGGCAGAGCAGGAACGCGGTCCCCAGTTGAACCCCTTCTGCGCCCAGATGCATCATGCTGCGGATCCCGGCGCCGTCCATGATCCCCCCCGCGGCAATTACCGGTATTGACACCGTTCGCTTAAGCGCCTGAACCAGCGTCAAGGTACTCATTTGCCGATCGTCGCCGTGGGGATCGAAGATCCCGCGATGGCCTCCGGCCTCATATCCCTGCGCAATCACCATATCGACTCCCTCGGCGACTGCCCGCTGCGCCTCGTCTACGCTGGTGGCGCTGGCCATTATCACCACACCTTTTTCCTTCAGGCGGCGAATCAATGTCTTATCCGCCACGCCAAAGTGGAAACTGACCACCTCAGGCACCAGGTCAAGTAGCAGCTCGGCCATGGGCTGATTCACAAGGAAACTTTGATAGATTTCAGTCAGCGTCTCGGGCGGTTCCCCGCCGAAACGAGCAAATAACGGGCGCAACAGCGCGGTCCACCTTGCTTCCGTGTGCGGGTCCCGGCGCGCCGGCGCATGGCAAAACAGATTGACATTGACGGGTTGCGTGGTCAGATGACGAGTATGTGTAATCAGCGCTTCGGCCTGGGACACGGTCGATGCCCCCAGCCCCAGCGAGCCGAGCCCGCCGCTGTTACTCACCGCCGCGGCCAGCTCTGGCGTTGAAACCCCGGCCATCGGCGCTTGTATGATGGGATAAGCAATATCCAGTCTCTGCGTAAAGCGGTTGCGCATGGTCACCCTTTTGAATGTGTGATATTGAATACTTAACATCTCTTTTTGAGATGATAAGATCAATATCATTCCCATATTTAGAAGAAAAATATGAACCACGCCACGTTACTGATCTTTAAAATTGTCGCGGAAGAGCAAAGCATTACCCGGGCAGCCAAAAAGCTGGGCCGCGCGCAATCCAACATCACCACGCGCATCCAGCAACTGGAAGAAGAGCTTGATGTCGAGCTGTTCAAACGCGGCAATAAAAAAATGGTGCTCTCCACTGCCGGAAAGCAGTTCCTCGATTACGCGCTAAGAATACTGAGCCTTGCCGAAGAGGCGAAACAGGCATTGCACCCGACAAAGCCCGCCGGGCGCCTGCGCCTGGGGGCGATGGAAGCGACAGCCGCGAGCCGGCTTATTCACCTTCTTCCACAGTTTCGCGCGATCTGTCCGCAGGTCGAACTGACGTTGCATACCCAGCCTACGCAGCAGTTGACCGATCGGGTACAGCGTGCCGCCCTCGACTGCGCGCTGGTGAGTCTGCCGGTAATCGCCGAAGGTGAGCTTGTCTGCCCGCCGGATATCGATGCGATTCCCGTTTTTGTTGAGCAGCTGATGCTGGTGAGCACAACGGGTCCGGCAGATAGCAGGCTTGCAGCGTTCCCCAGGGGCTGCAGCTATCGGGCGCTCGGGGAAGCGTTTTTCGCCAGCGACGCGCGCGTCGAAATTCAGGATGTGGGTTCGTACCACGCCATGATCGCCTGCATTGCGTCCGGTGGTTATAGCGGTATCCTGCCGCAAAGCGTAATCGATATCCTGATTCTGCCAGACAACTGCCAGATTCAGCCGTTTAAGCAGGTACAGACCCAGCTCATCTGGCGCCGGGGATATATGTCCCCTGCGCTCAGTGAAATGCGGCAGCTGCTGACGTCAGCCGCCCCCTTTTAATGGCGCGCGCGTGCAGGCCTGACCGAAACCAGCCCTGCCGCCAGACACAGAGACGCTGCCGCCACAATCAGTGAGGGATTAAACGATCCCGTCAGGTTATGCAGCGTCCCGGCGACAAATGGCCCGATAATCTGTCCGATGCCATAAGTGGCCGTCATCGCCGCGATCATGTTGAATTTTACCCGTTGATTCAGCCTTCTGGCTTCCGGGAGCGCAATGGTAACGGTGCCCATAAAGGTAAAACCGACCAGCAGCGCGCTGAGCAGGCAAGAGAGCAGCGCCTGGCTGAGGGCCGGCAGTACAACGCCCGCCGCCTGGATCAGCAGATTGACGGTCAGCGCCCGCCGGAAGCCCAGCTTCACCACCAGTTTGTGCCAGATAAAGCATGAAGGTACCGCCGCAAGACCAAACAGCGCCCAGATTTGCACCGGATCGATCTGCGTCAGCGAAGCGGATAAAAACAGCGGCAGGTAGGTTGCGGTAATGATGTAACCAAAGCCAGAAAAACCATATATCGCCAGTAATCGCCAGGCATCGGCGGTTGGTCCATCCGTCTCGATTAAAGCCTGCGACTGCGGCGGCCAGCTCTGCACCTCATGGGCCGGCGTCAGCAGCAGGCGCACGACCAGTAAAAAGAGGATCGTCGCGCTAGCGGCGCAGATAAGCCAGATTTGTGGGCTGGAGAGCGCCCCACGTTTCGCCAGAGAGATACATTCGGCGGATAAAAATATCCCCATTCCAACGCCGGAAAAGAGTACCGGCGCACCGTGATGGTGTCTCATATGCTGAAGAAGCCATAGCGAGGCGGCGATCATCGTCACCGCACTCAGCACCCCCGCCAGCCCCCGGATAAGTATTATCCCCCAGGGTGAGCTCACCCACGCCAGTAGCGCCAGACACGCCAACGTGCCTGCCACCGAGGCGAGAGTCAGACGGGTGCTGTCAGCCGGTCGGGCTTTCGCCAGCAGTAGCGCCCCGATCAGATAACCCGCGTAGTTAACCGAGGCGGCCAGATTCCCCTGCCGCAGCGATAGAATCTGCTCATGCAGCATGACCGGGAGAATCCCGGTATAGGCAAAACGCCCGTATCCCATGCCGATAATCAGTACCACTGAACCGGCCAGCGCCAGCCACAAAGCCTGACGTTCCTGCCGCTGTTTCGTCGTGTTCACACGCTACCTCGCCGCTTAACATCTCAAAAAGAGAATGATGTTTCTCTTGTTGTCGTGGTAATGAATATGCCGGCCAGCAGGATATGTGGAGCGCGGGCCGACGTCTGCAGCCAGTGTAGAGTAGCCCGATGAAGATGCTTCGCTGAACAGCGAAGTGTGGGGTTAATGCGACGGATAAATTCGGGGGCTTGCAGCCCCCGTAACGGTTAGCGGTGACTGAGTGCCAGTCTGGCGGCAAAGAGCATAAATACCCCGCCGGTGGCGCGATCCATCCATTGGATAAAGCGCGGCTTTTTGAGCAGTCCGGAGGCGTAACGGGTTGCCAGGATCAGGGTTAATGACCACAGCGTACCGATTAACACATGGATGGCGACCAGCAGGAAGGTCCAGATGATCGGCGAGTGCCCTGCCGGGATAAACTGCGGCAAAAAGGAGACATAAAACACCCCCATTTTCGGATTCAATACGTTGCCGAGCATTCCTTTTAAAAACCAGTTGCTGGTAGACGGCGCGGCAGGCTGGTGCGTATCAAAGGCCTGACGTGGACGAAGCAGAAGCTGAAAGCCGAGCCAGCATAAATAGGCTGCCCCGCACCATTTCAGGATGTTATAGGCCACTTCCGATGCGGCAAGCAACGCGCCTAAGCCAAAAGCGACGATCGCGCCCCAGATAAAGCAACCGGTATCGATACCCAGGGCCGCCTGAAAGGCTTTTTTACCCCCTTCCACGGTTGAGGTGCGAAGGATGAGCGCGGTATCAAGGCCGGGGGTTAAAGTCAGAAGTAACGCGGCTAAGGAGTAAGCCAGAAGTGCATCGGTAACGGACATGTTCTCTCTCCGAAAGAGCTGATTCTATGGAAAACGACCCGCCCAGGCAATCAAATAACGGCGGCCTTAGCGTGATGGCGTTTCGCCATAGCCTGTAACCATGTGGTCACGGGGCGCACCGTTTTTCAGCGCACCAGGCGGTTCCACTCATCCCGGGTGATTTCCCACAATTCCGCATCCAGCATGCCCGCGGTAAACTGCTGTTTCTCTACGCGAATCAGGCGCATGCCGCTGTTCATCGAGATTTTCCGCGACCCCTCGTTGTCGCGGGCTTTTGGCGCACGCAGCACCTCCCGATGGAGCGTGTTAAACCAGAAATCGGTCACGCAGCGGCAGGCCTCGGTCATGAGCCCCTGGCGCTGCCAGGCCGGATCCAGCCAGAACCCGCGATTGTTATCCGCCTGGTCGGAGAGCGTAATCAGGCCGATAAGCTGCTCCGGGGCGGCCTGGCGGCGAATCGTCCAGAACCAGGCGCTACCCTTTTCGGCAGCCGGTAAAGCAATCGTGTTCACATAGCGAGACGCCCCGTCATCCGGGAACGGCCACGGAAAACTGGCCGCCAGATGACGCACGATTTCCCATTGCGGAAACACCGCCTGAATCTGCGGCGCATCGTCTTTGACCAGTGGGACCAGCCGCAGCCTGTCGGTGGTTAAGCGTGGCGCTTTCACGGAGCCTCCTCGCGGAGCCATGGTGTAATGGTGACGCCCGTCAGCAGTCCTTCCGGGCTGAGCAGTCGGCTGACGGTCTGACCCCAGGGTTCTTCGCGGTTGGCAATCAGCAGCCGGTATCCTTTGGCAATCAGCACATCGGTAGCGACCTGAATGTCGCGCACTTCAAATTCAATCCACGCCTGGGGAACGGGCAGATCTGCCGGCCACTCTTCGCTGCCAAAGCAGGAGGTCGCCGCCTGGGCCAGCGGCCAGAGGGCAAAATGTTTCACTCCCGCCAGCGCATCCTGCCCGGTCAGCAGATAGTCATCGTTACCCGCCATCCGTTGCAAAGGTAAACCTAACGTCTCGCCATAAAAGGCATGGCTCAGCGCGGTGTTTTGTGTGATGGGGCCAAATCCTGCGACAAACAGCACGGCGATATCGGTGAAATCTTTTGCCATCTTCCCTCCTGACGATGAGCACAGAAACAGAGCCGGTAGAAAATTTATACATTGAATACGCAGACTTGCACAGATTCGTCTTGTCCCGACGCTAATTTTGGTGGGTTTGGCTAAAACAGCGGAAAAACGCATCCTGTGCTCGTCCGGATGACCGGGTCTGCGCTATGCTGCTCACACCTTCGTTTGAAATACCATGATGTTATGACCTCTTCAGTCAGTAATACTCAGCTTAATCTGCGCATTATCTCGATCGTTGTTTTTACCTGTATCTGCTATCTCTCCATCGGCCTGCCGCTCGCCGTCTTGCCGGGATATATCCATTACCAGCTGGGATACAGTACGCTGATTGCCGGTGTTGTTATCAGCCTGCAATATATCTCTACGCTGTTCAGCCGTCCGCACGCCGGGCGCTATACGGATATTTGGGGACCGAAAAAAGTCGTCAGTCTTGGGATCGTCTGCTGTCTGTTGAGCGGGCTGTTCACGCTCGGTGCCGTGGCGCTGCAATCGGTGCCGCTGCTGGCGATTAGCGCTTTGCTGATTGGCCGTATTTTTCTCGGCGTCGGTGAAAGCTTTACCGCGACGGGGGCAACGCTGTGGGGAATTAAAACCGTGGGGGCAATACATACTTCGCGAGTGATCTCGTGGAATGGCGTGGCCACCTATGTGGCGATGGCGGTAGGCGCGCCGCTCGGTGTGATGCTGAATAGCGAGTTTGGTATCAGCGGTTTTGCCACGGTGGTCGTTCTGGTGGCTCTGATTGGCCTGCTCTTTGCCCGTACGCGCCAGGATGTCAGCGTCACCGCCGGTATCCGGGCGCCGTTCCACGTGGTGGTGCGCAAAATCTGGCCTTATGGTCTGGGTCTGGCCCTGGGGACCGTGGGGTTCGGGGTTATCGCGACCTTTATCACGCTCTATTTTTCCGCACATCGCTGGCAAGGCGCGGCATTTACCCTTTCGCTGTTCAGCGCCGGGTTTATCTGTGTTCGCCTGGTGGCGGGTAATATGATTACCCGCTATGGCGGCGTTCGCGTCTCTCTGGTCTGCTTCGTGGTCGAATGTCTCGGTCTGGTGATTATCTGGCTCGCGCCTTCCGCATGGATAGCCGGCCTCGGCGCACTGCTGACCGGCTCTGGTTTCTCTTTGGTATTCCCGGCGCTGGGCGTGGAAGCGGTCAGACAGGTTGAAGAACAAAACCAGGGAACGGCGCTGGGAACCTATTCGGCCTTTCTCGATCTAGCGCTGGGTTTGACCGGTCCCGTCGCTGGATGGGTCGCCGGATATTATGCTCTGGATACGATTTATCTGTTGGCCGCGGTGGTCGTCGTGCTGGCCTTCCTGCTGATTTTTCGTGTCTACCTGCAACAACGCGTGGGGTTGCGCCACGTATGAGCGACGGTCTCCGGTAGCCGCAGGTTACCGGGACCGGTAAAAAACTAATCAATAATTGACTGTGATTCCGCATCCGTGCCAACATCCTTGTCACGTCTGGTTACAGACGCACTGACGTGGCGGGTGGCATAACAGAGATCGCGTAATAAAAGATCCGGCCCGTGACGTAACCCAATCCGAATCACTGACCACGACGGTGAGTTCTTGAGCCTGGCGGGAAATACGCAAATGCATCAAAGCTTTAATCAGCGCGTTCATTTCTATTACTGCATCTTAGTCGCGCTGAAAATTCATGGAAAATCAAAAAAATCGGGTGGAATCAGAGGAAAGAACAATTTCCTGCTGAAATGGCTGCGCAAAGCTCAGGACAACAATATCTTCCACCCGGATATCACCAGCGAAATCGAATGGCTACGCGGTAAAATTATCCAGGCCGGATATGACACCGATCTGGAGCCGATGCTGGATTTCGTCTATGCCACGGCAAAACGCGCCGAAGCGCTCAAGGAGAGCGATTAACCGCCTGCACCTTGCACATGCCGGGCTCCCCGGCATCATCCACGAGTACACTCTGACCTCTATCCTATCTACCGCACGTGCGTGACATTGTCACAAAAATAGTCGCCATTCCCTCATCCCGTTCGAAAGACGTTTGATCCGACGGCATTGCCCTTTATGCTGGTGAACGCGTCTATCTCATCCGGAGTCACCCATGGCCGACTGGAATCCCTCTCTGTATCTGAAGTTTGGCGCTGAACGTACGCGCCCCGCCGCTGAATTGATCGCTCGTATCACACAGCATCCCGTCACATTTGCCGTCGATCTGGGCTGCGGTCCCGGTAACAGCACCGCGTTGCTTCATCATGCCTGGCCGGAAGCGACGCTTATCGGCGTCGACAGTTCGCCGGCAATGCTCGATGACGCCGCCCGGGCGCTGCCAAACTGCCGGTTCGTTGCCGCCGATATTCGCCAGTATCAACCCGAACGGCCCGCGGATCTTCTCTATGCGAACGCGTCGCTCCAGTGGTTGACGGATCATGAAACCCTGTTTCCGCAGTTGGTCAATCGGCTGGCGGATAACGGCTTGCTGGCGGTACAAATGCCGGACAACTGGCAGGAACCTTCTCATACGCTGATGCGTCAGGTGGCGCAAGAAATGGGGTTCCCGGAGAGCGGACGTCATCCGCTGCCGGGGGCACAGGCGTATTACGATATTCTTACCGCCTGCGGCTGTGAGGTGGATATCTGGCGAACGACCTATTACCACCCGCTGGAGTCGCACCAGGCGATTATCGACTGGCTGCAATCCACGGGGCTTCGCCCCTACCTGCAACCGCTCGACGCCGGGCAGCGGGAGGCTTTTCTCAATCGTTATCTGACGCTGTTGCAGCAACACTATCCGTTACAGTGTAACGGAAAGGTTCTGCTCCTGTTCCCGCGCCTGTTTATCGTCGCGCAGCGCACAGCTCATATCTGATGACAGAGACGCCCGGTGATATAGCGGTCACCGGGCGTCAGCGTCGTTTTGGTTGTTGTCATGACCGGCTTCTGGCATTACGCGTTTTTACTCATTGACCGGCAACTCATCCGGCGCCGCAGCTGCGTTACCAGGAAAGATGGTGCACCAGAGAGAGATCCCACGCGGTGGCCAGCAGCGAAAGAAACATAATCAGGTTAATGGCGGTCTCGATACGTTTTTCCATTTTTGATTCTCCTGAGTTATTTTCAGCCGCCAGGCGACGCTGAACAACGGCTTTTCTTTTAACCCGTGTTAACAGGTGATGCGATAACGCACGTAATCATCAGCGGGAGTGAATTCGTCATACAGTCGACGGGCCGGATTGTCGGTCTGCGTATGCCAGTAAAGGCGCGACCATCCTTGCTCTTTGGCTTCGGCTCGTAGCGCCTGCATCAATTGCCGGGCAATGCCGCGGCCGCGGACCTGCGGATCGACGAACAAGTCTTCCAGATAGCAAACCGGGGTTTTCACCCAGGTCCCTTCATGGAGAACGCATATTGCGAATCCCACCACGCGATCGTCAACCACCGCCACACGCCCCAGAACCGGCGAGCTGTGGTCCAGTAACCGCTGCCAGGTATATTCCGTGACATCGTCCGGCTGCGGGCTGCCATAAAAAGAGGTATAGCCTTGCCAAAGCTGCAGCCATTGCGATTTGTCTTGCCCACAGATCTCACGAATATCAACAACCATTGATTATCTCTCCTGATGCCCGAACTGCACCGGTTACGCGGGCGATCGATGTACACTTTTGCCGTTACGATAACCCATTATTTTCCTGGCCTAAAATTTCTTCAAGCGGCAGGGGCACAATTTGCCCTTATTCGTCTTTATCTGTAAGCGCCCTTTCCGCTGTTTAGCGATTGCCCCTGAAGGAGCGACAGAACTGCACGGTCTGCTTTTTGATTCACGGTTATTGTATGTTGTAACTAAAATGAGTGAATCAATAACCCGGCCGTGGCCGGGTCACCTTTTATCAACGATGTTTAGATCAGCACAACGGCTTCACCGCTTCACGCATTCCGCGTAGCAGGATCGCGTCAAGATCCCGCGTCACCTGTTCAACCAGACCATTAACCTGGGTCAGGTCCTGCTCCCAATGGGAGGTCACCGATAGCACCGCTTTCACCAGTTCGCGGGTGCCGATCTGCGCATCGCGATGCTGCGCCCACAGCGTCTGGAAACGGGTTATCCATTCGGCGTCATCCTGCACCGGATAAGTTTCGCCATCGCGCTCCGCGCGATAGAACGCAATCAACGCCGCCAGCGCAAACGTCAGACGCGCAGGTAGTTTACCTGATTTCTCCTGCCCTGCCAGCAGCTGCGGCAGAATGCGGGTGCGGAATTTGGTCATGCCGTTCAGCGCAATGGAGAGCAGCTGATGTTTGATATACGGATTGCGAAAACGCCCTGTCACCGCGCTGGCAAAAGACTCCAGTTCCGCGCGCGGCAGATCGAGCACCGGAATAATCTCTGCATAAATCGCTTTCTCAACGAACGCACAAATCTCCGGGTCGTTCATCGCTTCGCCAACGGTATCCAGCCCTGCCTGATAGGCAACCGGCACCAACGCGGTATGTGCGCCGTTAAGAATCGCCACTTTCCGCTCTTTGTACGGCTTAATATCATCAACAATCAGGACATTAAGTGGCAATTTATCCAGTCGCAGTTCAGCGGCCAGCGATTTGGGTCCCTGGATAACAAACAGATAGAAGTGTTCGGCGGTAGCGAGGAAACCGTCTTTGTAACCCAGCTGCGCTTCGATAGCCCCCGCTTCATCACGCGGGTAGCCGGTGACGATACGGTCCACCAGCGTCGAGCAGAACGCATTTGCCTCCTGCAGCCAGGTAATAAATGCCGCCGGCAGCGCCCATTCATGAGCATAGCGCAGCACCAGCTCGCGCAGCGCCTCGCCATTATAATCGATCAGTTCGCAAGGAATGATGATCCAGCCTTTATCCGCCGCGCCGGCGAAATGGCTGTAACGTTCGTATAGCAGACGGGTCAGTTTTGCCGGGTAGCTCACTGCCGGCGCATCTTCAAATCGATCGCCTGGGTGATAGCTGATGCCGGCTTCGGTCGTATTGGAAAACACAAACCGCATATCCGGGTTATGAGCCAGCTGAAGGAAGGCGTCGTAATCCGCGTAAACGCTGATTTCCCGGTTTACCGAACGGATCAGACGCGCATCGCTGACCGCTTCACCCCGTTCGTTCAAACCGCGGATAATGGTGGTGTACAGTCCATCCTGCGTGCTCAACGACGGGGGAAACGCGCTTTCTATGGGACGAACGATCACCACGCCGGCGTTCAGGTCGGTATGCTCATTCAGCAGATCAAGTTGCCAGTCGACAAATGCCCGAAGAAAATTACCTTCACCGAACTGGATAATGCGTTCAGGGTACTGCGCGCCGGGAAAATCACGACGGTTTAATGTTTTCACAATAGGTTCCCTCGTAGAGTGGTCATACAACCTGAGTAATTGGTGTAATAACTTAGCAGCTTTTCTAAGAGTAAAACCGTGTTTTGATCAAACCTGACTCTGTTATTACAGGATCTTATAGAACAGTGAGGTCGCCGTCATCGTTCCGTCCGGCATTAAGGCATAACGCGGAATTTCCCCGGCTTTTTCCCAGCCGCACTGGACATAGAAGCGTTCCGCGCCACTGCCGGTGGCCGTATCAAGCACCAGAACCGACTTGCCCTGCTCGCGGGCAAGCTGCTCCAGGTAGTTCATCAGCGCATTAGCCAGCCCCTGCCGTCGCGCATTTTGGTGAACCAAAAGTTTTGCCACGTCGGCGCGATGAGGCTGGTTTTCCGGTTGATCGATGACTAATTGTACCGTGCCGACAATCTGCCCGGCCTGTTCGGCCACCAGCACGAGGCGCTCCCCGGCCGCCACGCTTTCGGCAATGCGCAGCCAGAACGTTCGCGCCGTTTGCAACGAAAAAGGCAGCATAAAGCTGACGGAGGCGCCGCTGTTAACGCAATCGGCCAAAATATCGCTCAGTGGGGAAAGGTTTTCGAGAATATCAGCACGCGAAAGCGTACGAAGAGAAAAGGATGTGGTCATTGGTCACTCCATGAAATTGACCACATCACTATGTTTTTAACTTATATTTAACACAAGCGGAATTGTCATTCCGTTTTCTTATTACTGATTCTCCGCCAGCGTCGGGGTGCAAATCCGATTGCGTCCGGCTTGCTTCGCATTAATAAGATAGTCATCGGCAGCCATCAGCAGTTGATTAAACAGCTCGGTGATCCGTCCGCCGCCGACCGGACGACACTCCAGCCCCATGCTGAGGGTCAGTTTGATCTTGTGCGGCCCCCAGACAAAGGTTTGCGCCGCCACGCCCTGGCGAATTTTCTCAGCCAGCAGCTGACCCTCCTGCGGCGTTGCGCTCAACATGGCGACGGCAAACTCCTCCCCGCCAATGCGCGCCACCAGCCCCTGCTCGCCCACCAGATCCCGCACCCGTTGGGCGAACTGAGCCAGCACGCAATCTCCGCACTCGTGACCCCAGCTATCATTCACTCGCTTAAAGCCATCGATATCCAGCAACATCACGGTAAGCTGCTGCGTTGCTGATTGCGGTTGACGCTTCAGCGCCTCGCTCAGACCGGAACGCGAGTAAACCCGTGTCTGGAAATCAAAATCAGCCCGCAGCGCCAGCTGTTTCACCAGGTTATTAATCGCGTCAACGCTGGAGGCAACAATCACCGGGCTGATTAACATCGCCGCAATGCCAAGGCGGGTCGAGAACAGCTGCCATGGCTGCAGATGCGCATCGGGAGAGAGATGAATTAATGCGTTCGCGACCAGCAGGATCTCACCGATGCCGGTGAGGAAAGTCAGCAGACAGGTCAACGGCAGCGGATAACGAATCGCACACCAGATCAGCGCAGGCAGCGGGAAGGTGATACTTTCGGCGCCCCCTACGGCGACGCCAAGAATAATGGACAGCACCAGCACCATGACCGGTAGCAGCTGACTCCAGCGGAAACCGCTTAACGTCGAAGGGATCGTCACCGTCAGGATAAACGGCAGGATCAGCACCGCCGTCGAGAACTGTTCGCTAAACCAATCGGCCAGCAGAGAGATAAATGTCTCCCGCTCTACATCCATCGAGCCAAGCGTCCCCACGGCGGCGCTCAGGAAAGCCGCCAGCAGGCAGTAACAGAACAAATTCAGCACATTGATCGGGCCCGGCATGGAATCAGTCCGTCGCTTATCCCACAGCAGCAGCTGCGCCAGGCTGACGATAAAGACAATATTCGAGAAATTAATCAGCAGCGAGGCAAAGCCCATCCCCCAGCGTGAGGTCAGGCCGTCGTAGACCATCATCGCCACAAAACAGGTGGCATAAAAATAGCTACGATTGAGCCAGACATAGCGGGCGAAGATCCCGACCATCACGGCATTCAGCGGCCAGAAAAAGGACAGTTCCTGGACCAGACGCAGCATGGCACCGAAAAAATGGAGCAACAACGTTATGGTGAATAACACCAGCGCGTCACGCACGGGATGTTCCTCACGAAACAGCGTGAATAACCGAATCGACAGTGAAGACATTCAGTGATTATCCGTCTAATTGTTTCAGGCAATTATTATGTTAATAATTAGTTAGCGGATTATCATAACATGAGAATATTTATCCAGCATACCCATGACGGATAAATGCGCATTATTGAGGGCCGGATAAATTCATCTGGATAACCAGCCAGCGATGGATAACCTGCACCACATAGTGCTGCTCGCGGTCTGTCAGTTCGCGACCGGGGGGAATATCATGCCACTTCGCCAGACAGCCACGACAGCAGGTGGCGGTGGCATGCTGGGCGATAAACACCGGATGCCCGCGCATCGGCGTCTGTTTACCGTCATTTGCAATATGCGCCGGTGCCAGACGGCGGGCAATAAAATCCGCCGCGTGCTGGTCGATGGTCTCCGGCCCTTTATCGACACAATACTGCCGCTCTTTACTGCCAAGATGAAAGCGGGAACGAAAGGTCGAACGCTGGAGACGGGCAAATAAATAATCCATGTTCACCATCAGAATACCGACCTTCCCAGGCGTTGGGTGAGTTTTTCCAGTACCGCGGTTCCCGCCAGCGAGTTACCGGCCGCATCCAGCTCCGGACTCCACACCGCGATAGCCATCTCCTGCGGGACAATAGCGACAATACCACCGCCTACGCCAGATTTTGCCGGCAGTCCGACGCGCCAGGCAAACTCGCCGGCGTTCTGATACATCCCGCTGGTCATCATTAAGGCATTCACCTGCCGCGACTGGATCGGGGCAATCACCGGGGTATCCAGATGCGGAGCCACCCCGCGATCGGCGAGAAACAGAAACGTGCGCGCCAGTTCGACACAGCTCATTTCCAGCGAGCAGTAGTGAAAATAGTTTTGCAGGACCGTCGCGACATCATTATGGAAGTTGCCGAACGATTTCATCAGCCATGCGATCGCGGCATTGCGTGCCGAATGTTCGAACTCCGAACGCGCCACCAGCGGATCATACGCGATATCCGTCACCCCACTCAGACGACGCACGATTTCCAGCATTCTCTGCCGCGGCGCGCTCAGCCGGCTTTGCAACATATCGCAGACCACCAACGCGCCGGCATTAATAAAGGGGTTGCGCGGTTTGCCCTGCTCGATTTCCAGCTGTAATAACGAATTGAACGGCTGTCCGGAAGGATCTTTCCCCACCCGTTGCCAGATTTCATCCTCCTGATAGTGGTTCATCGCCACCACCAGGCTCAGCACTTTAGAGATGGACTGAATAGAAAAACGTTCGTGGGCATCGCCGGCAGAATAGTGTTGACCCTCCACCGTACAAATCGCCACGCCAAGCTTATTGCCGCTTACGCTTGCCAGCGCCGGAATATAATCCGCCACTTTGCCACGCCCAATCAGCGGCCTGATTTCTGCCAGAATCGTCTCCAGCATTGCATTATTGATGACCGTCGCCACACCCGGCTCCTTGCCCGCCGTCAAAATTCGGGCTGCGAGTATAGCAGAGCACGGCGACGATCGTCAGGTGCGACTTCCGTTAGCGACGGTCTTTCCATACGGTCTGGACGTTACAGAACTCATGCAGGCCAAAGTGGGACAGCTCGCGACCAAAGCCGCTCTTCTTCACCCCGCCAAACGCCACGCGCGCATCGCTGGCGCTGTAACCGTTGATAAAGACGCCACCGCACTCCAGCTCGCGAGAAAAACGCCCGGCTTCATCGACGCTGGCGGTAAACACGGTCGCCGACAGACCGAATTCGCTGTCATTGGCCAGCGTCAGCGCATGGGCTGCGTCTCGCGCCACGGTAATAGTCGCCACCGGGCCAAACAGCTCCTGGCGGAATCCGGTCATCTCCGGGGTCACGTTGCCCAGTACCGTTGGCGCATAGTAGTTGCCCGGCCCGGCGATTTTCTCCGCCCCGAGCAGCAGGGTCGCCCCTTCAGCCAGCGTCGCCGTCACCTGTTGATGCAGCTCATCACGCAGATCGAAACGCGCCATCGGCCCGAGGTAATTGGCCTCATCACGCGGATCGCCCATCTTCAGCGCTTCAACCGCGGCAACAAATTTTTTGCTGAAGGCCTCGGCAATCCCGGCCTCAACGATAAAGCGCTTCGCGGCGGCGCAAACCTGCCCGGTATTTTGATAGCGGCCAATCACCGCGGCTTTTACCGCTTCATCGAGGTCGGCATCATTCAGGACGATAAACGGATCGGAACCGCCCAGTTCAAGAACGCATTTCTTCAACGCCGCGCCGGCCTGGGCGCCAATCGCCTTACCGGCGCGCACGCTGCCGGTAACCGTCACCGCGGCAATACGCGAATCGTCGATCATCCGGGAAACACCATCATTCGTCGCATTAACCCAGCCAAATACGCCGGCCGGCAACCCTGCCTGATTGAAGATCTCGCCAATCAACGCCGCGCTGCCCATCACGTTCGGCGCATGTTTCAACAGATAGCTATTCCCCGCCAGCAGAATTGGCACCGCACCGCGCAGAACCTGCCACAGCGGGAAGTTCCACGGCATAATGGCGAGAATCGCGCCCAGCGGACGGTACTCAATCACCGCATTGTTATTTTCCACCTGGGTGGCTTCGGTCGCCAGCATGGCCGGGCCGTGTTCCGCATACCAGTCGCAGAGATTCGCGGATTTCGTCACTTCACCACGCGCCTGGGCAATCGGTTTGCCCATCTCAAGGCTGATCATTTGCGCCATCTCTTCGGCGCGGGCGCGCAGCGCGTTACCGACTTTACGCAGAGCATCGGCGCGCTGTTCAAGACTGACGGTACGCCACTGACGATAACCCTGCTCAGCAAGCGCAATCGCCGAATCCACCTCTTGTTCGCTCGCCCAGGGCAGAGACGACACCCTTTCTCCCGTGGCCGGGTTGACGGAAACCGCGTGAGTTGCAGATAAATTCATCGTTATGCTCTCTCTGTTGATGACCAATGTTGATTGCGAATTGACCTCATTCTGGCTTACCCTTCCTTTCATTGAAAATGAATAATATTAAGCAACCTATTCACAAAAGAAGAACACTATGGACCTGACCCAGCTTGAGATGTTCAACGCCGTCGCCAGCACCGGCAGCATTACCCAGGCCGCGCAGAAGGTGCACCGCGTCCCGTCAAACCTGACGACCCGTATTCGCCAGCTGGAGGCTGACCTCGGCGTCGAGCTGTTTATTCGTGAGAACCAGCGCCTGCGCCTTTCGCCGGCGGGACACAGCTTTTTGCGCTACAGCCAGCAGATCCTCGCGCTGGTCGATGAAGCCCGAATGGTGGTCGCCGGAGATGAGCCGCAGGGGCTGTTTTCGCTGGGTTCGCTGGAGAGTACCGCCGCGGTTCGCATTCCATCGACGCTGGCGCTTTATAACCAGCGCTATCCGAAAATCCATCTCGCGCTCTCTACCGGCCCGTCCGGGACGATGATTGATGGCGTACTGGAAGGCACCTTAAGCGCCGCATTTGTCGACGGGCCGCTGGTCCATCCAGGCCTTGAGGGGTTACCGGTCTTTCCGGAAGAGATGATGATTGTGGCGCCCTTCGGCCATCCGCCGATTACCCGCGCCAGCGAGGTGAACGGCAGCAACGTCTACGCCTTTCGCGCCAACTGTTCCTATCGCCGCCATTTTGAAAGCTGGTTCCACGCCGACCGGGCAACGCCAGGGCGGATCCATGAAATGGAGTCCTATCACGGGATGCTGGCCTGCGTCATTGCCGGCGCCGGACTGGCGCTGATCCCGCGCAGTATGCTGGAGAGTATGCCCGGCCATCATCAGGTGTCGGCCTGGCCGCTGGCCGAAGAGTGGCGCTGGCTGACGACCTGGCTGGTCTGGCGACGCGGGGCGAAAACCCGTCAGCTGGAAGCGTTTATAGCGCAGCTGAACGAAGATCGGCAACGAGCAGTTTCTCCATAAACAGGCTCAGCGGGTCGGGTTGATACGGTGCGAAGGCGCTGCGGGTCTGATAACCCCAGCGGGTATACAATCTGACCGCCGCCTGCTGATAGATTCCGGTCTCCAGCCGCACGGTATGGCAGTCCCGGCGCAGCGCTTCCGTTTCCAGCGCCTCCAGCAGCCGTTCGCCCAGCTTTTGCCCGCGATGCTCCGGGTCGATAAACACCCGCTTCATTTCCCCAACCCCATCGTGGCCGAGCACAATCGCCCCGCAACCGACCGCCTGATGTTGGACATCGCGGATCAGCAGCACAATCACCGACTCCACCGCCAGCTGGCTCAAATCAACGAGGTGGTTGCTCTCGGCCGGATAGAGGGATTCCTGATATGCATCCAGGCGGGCAATCAGCGCCGTCAGATCCGGATCGGTTATGGCTGTCGTGGCGATGGTATACATAGGCGAGCTCCTTTTTTCGCCTACTGTAGCGCAGCGCATACCCCTGTTCTCATAGTTTTAACTTATACAACCCGCAGCCGCTTGCGCTAAGCGATTGAACCGCAGTAATTTTATGCCATGACGCTTGATATCGGGAATGAACCATGAATACCAAAGCACGCAAGGTAATGATTATCGGTGCCGGCAATGTCGGCACGTCGGCGGCCTACGCATTGTTAAACCAGACGATCTGCGAGGAGTTGATCCTTGTGGACCTCGATACGGCCAGAGCACAGGCGCATGCTCAGGATCTGAGCGATGCAGCCGCCTATATGCCGGGAATGATGACCATTTCAACGCGGGACATCAGCGAGTGTGCCGATGTCGATATCGCGGTGATTACCGTTTCCGGCGGAGCGCTGAAACAAGGCCAGAGCCGCCTTGACGAACTGAACGCCACGGCCAAAATCGTGAACAGTATCGTTCCACCGATGATGGGCAACGGCTTCAACGGTATCTTTCTGGTGGCCACCAACCCCTGCGATATTATTACCTGGCAGGTCTGGAAGCTGTCCGGACTCCCGCGCAGCCAGGTGATAGGCACCGGCGTCTGGCTGGATACCACCCGCTTGCGACGGGTGCTCGCCCAGGCACTCGATATTGGCGCCCAGAGCATTGACGCTTTTATTCTCGGCGAACATGGCGATACCCAGTTTCCGGTCTGGTCGCACTCGTCGGTTTACGGTTCTCCGATTGCCGATGTTTACCTGAAACATACCGGTCAGCAACTGGATCGCCAGAAGATCGCGGAGAAGGTTCGCACCCTTGGCTTTGAAATTTACGCCGGGAAAGGATGCACGGAGTACGGCGTCGCCGGCACCATCGCCGAGATCTGTCGCAATATATTCACCGGCAGCCATCGCGCGCTGGCTATCTCGTGCATTCTTGACGGCGAATACGGTATGGATGATGTCGCGGTCGGCGTACCGGCGGTCCTGGCGCAGAGCGGCGTTCAGCAGATTATTGAACTGCAATTAGCCGAGGATGAGGCGGCGCTATTCCGCCACTCTGTTGAGGTGATTAAAGCCAATATCGCCCGTCTCGCGTAAACCCGCTTCCCTTGCGTTGACGCCCGCTTTACGCGGGCATCCCTCTCTCACGGCTAGCGGCGGTCGGGATAGATTCAGCGTAGCAAAATTCTCCCCTGCAGCCAGGTCACCGCCTGGCCGGCCATCAGCACGCGATCGCCCTTCAGCTCACAGCGAATATCGCCGCCGCGCGGCGATATCTGCCGGGCCAGCATCTTGCTTTTCCCGAGCCTGGCGCTCCAGAACGGGATCAGCATGGTATGCGCCGAACCGGTGACCGGATCCTCCCAGACCGCTTCTCCCGGGGAGAAAAAACGGCTGACAAAGTCATACTCGCCATCGCCGGATGCGGTAATCGTCACCTTATGCTCACCGGGCGTCATTGCCGCGATAGTCGGGCGCACGGCGGCAACCTCCTCGCGACTGGCCAGCTCGATAAGCCATGCCCGGCCACGGCGGGCGCTCACGGCCCGCTCAATGCCTAATCCGGCGAGCAGGGCCGCAGGTGGGGTACTCTCTTGCGTGGCACAGGCCGGGAAATCCAGGGTCAGCCAGTCCCCTTCCCGGCTCACGGTCAGGCGACCGGACGCGGTCGCAAAATGAATCGCCGCATGAGGGAAGTCGAGATGATGAAAAATGACGTGTGCGCTGGCGAGAGTGGCGTGACCACACAGGTTCACTTCATTGCGGGTGGTGAACCAACGTAGGGAGAACGACTCTCCCTCGCGCACCACGAAGGCGGTTTCAGACTGATTATGCTGCTGCGCCATTTTAAGCAAAATATCATCCGCCAGCCACGCGTCCAGCAGGCAGACCGCCGCCGGGTTACCGGCAAAAGGCCGCTCACTGAACGCAGAAACCAGATACATGGGGATCTCTTTCACCGTATCTCCTTAGCGTAGCGTAATGGTGCCTGTCATGTACGTGGTCGCCTGCCCGCCAATCAGCACCCGATCGCCATGCCACTGGCAGCGCAGATCGCCACCGCGGGCGGAGACCTGTCGCGCCTGCATGGTCGTTTTGGCCAGTTTTTCCCCCCAGTAGGGGATCAGCATACTGTGCGCCGAGCCGGTCACCGGGTCTTCAACAACCCCCTCGCCCGGACAGAAAAAGCGGCTGACGAAATCATATTCATCATCGGCGGCGCTGACGCAGATCATTTTGTCCGTGCGCTCAAGCAACGACATATTCGGCCGCACGGCTTCCACCTGCTGACGATTTTCGAGGATCACCAGGTAATCCCGCCCCTCGCGAATCTCTACGGCCTTGTCCAGCCCAAGCCCGGCAAGCAGCTCCGGAGGCGGCGCGATAAGCGGGGTGGTTTGCCACGCCGGGAAGTCTAACGTCAGCCAGTCGCCGTTACGCGTGACCCTCAGTTCCCCCACAAAACGGGTACTGAACACCACAGTGGTGGAAGGATGGTCGAGATATTCAAAGATAATGTGCGCCGAGGCCAGCGTGGCGTGGCCGCAGAGGTTAATCTCATGCAACGTGGTGAACCAACGCAGCTCATAACCCTCATCGGTGCGGACAAAAAAGGCGGTCTCAGACTGGTTGTGCTGCTGCGCCATACTCAGCAGCGTGTCGTCCGGTAACCATTCGGTGAGTGGGCACACCGCGGCAGCATTACCGCCAAAATTGCGATCGCTGAAGGCATCAACCAGGTAAAAATCAATTTCCTGCATCATACAACTCTTCCTGTTTTTACTTTTCTTCAACATGACATAAAAGCGTGCCATGTACACGATCTATATAAAAATGAATCCGTTAGCTTATAAATGCCGCCAGATGCCATAGTGAGATCCAGATCACAAAACGATTGTATTTTCACCAGCAATCGTTTTAAGATCGAGACCTCTTCTTCCTCTTTAGTAACCAGCTCAGAACCTATGATTACAAACACGGTTTCACGCAGGGTCGCGTGGCTTCGGGTAGTCACGCTTGCGATCGCCGCTTTCATTTTTAACACCACTGAATTCGCTCCGGTCGGTCTGCTGTCCGACATTGCCGACAGCTTCGGCATGGAAACCGCTCAGGTGGGCATGATGCTGACCATCTATGCGTGGGTGGTCGCGTTAATGTCGCTGCCGTTTATGCTGCTGACCAGCCAGATGGAGCGCCGCCGCCTGCTGATCGGCCTGTTCATTCTGTTTATTGCCAGCCACGTGCTGTCGTTCTTTGCCTGGAGCTTTAACGTTCTGGTGATCAGCCGCATCGGTATCGCCTTTGCGCATGCGGTCTTCTGGTCGATAACCTCTGCACTCGCAATACGTCTGGCGCCACCGGGCAAACGTGCGCAGGCGCTGAGTCTGATTGCAACCGGCACCGCGCTGGCGATGGTATTCGGCATTCCTATCGGCCGCATCATCGGGCAGTACTTTGGCTGGCGGACCACCTTCCTGGCGATCGGCCTGGGGGCGCTGGTGACGCTGGTGTGCCTGTTTAAGCTGCTGCCCAAACTGCCTAGCGAGCATTCCGGTTCGCTGAAAAGCCTGCCGGTACTGTTCCGGCGCCCGGCGCTGCTGAGCATCTATCTGCTGACCGTCATTGTGGTGACCGCGCATTACACCGCCTACAGCTATATTGAGCCGTTTGTGCAGACGGTAGCCGGTATGAGCGGTAATTTTGCCACCGTGCTGCTGCTGATCCTTGGCGGCGCAGGAATCATCGGCAGCGTGCTGTTTGGTAAACTGGGCAACCAGCATGCTTCCGGACTGATTAGCATCGCCATTGGCCTGCTGCTGGTCAGCCTGCTGCTGCTGTTGCCGGCATCGCAAAACGCTCACCACCTGATGGTGTTAAGCATCTTCTGGGGCATCGCTATCATGATTATTGGTCTGGGGATGCAGGTGAAGGTTCTGGCGCTGGCGCCGGATGCCACCGACGTGGCGATGTCGCTGTTTTCGGGGATCTTTAATATTGGTATCGGCGCGGGCGCGCTGGTCGGCGGCCAGGTCAGTACGCATCTTTCAATGGCCTCGATCGGCTATGTCGGGGCGATTCCGGCGCTGGTGGCGCTGGTGTGGTCAATCATGATATTCCGCCGCTGGCCGGTGTCGCTGGACGATCATCAGCCTCACCACTCCTGAACGGGGTGACTAAAGAAAAAAAGCCTGCCGGTTGTTCCATCGGCAGGCTTTTTTATTCGCGGGTCGCCAGTCAGGCTATGGGGTGTTATCAGGCGTGGTAGTGAGTAATGATTTCCAGCACGCCGTTGATAATAAACTGTACGCCCATGCAGACCAGCAGAAAGCCCATCAGGCGCGAAATCGCTTCGATTCCCCCTTTCCCCACCAGACGCATGATTGCCCCGGAACTGCGCAGACAGCCCCAGAGGATAATCCCGACCAGGGCAAAGATAATCGGCGGCGCGGTCAGTACCACCCAGTCGGGAAAATCGACGCCATGCTTCACCGTCGATGCCGTACTGATCAGCATGGCGATGGTCCCTGGCCCGGCGGTGCTCGGCATTGCCAGCGGCACAAACGCGATATTGGCCGTCGGTTCATCCACCAGCTCTTCGGATTTGATCTTCGCTTCCATCGAGTCATGCGATTTCTGCTGCGGGAAGAGCATGCGAAAACCGATGAAGGCTACAATCAATCCACCGGCAATACGCAGGCCAGGGATAGAGATGCCGAAGGTGCTCATCACCACCTGACCGGCATACCAGGCAACCATCAGGATGATGAATACGTACACCGAGGCCATCAGCGATTGTTTGTTGCGCTCCTCGTTGTTCATGTTGCCAGCCAGCCCGAGGAACAACGCAACGGTCGTCAGCGGGTTCGCCAGCGGTAAAATCACCACCAGCCCCAGACCTATCGCCTGAAAGAGTTCAATCATAATGAATTAAGGCCCCGTTAATCTTTCACTATTAAAAAAGTTTTGCCGCGCAAGTATAACTTTGGTCGTCAATATCATTCCAGCGCTTATCACCCGGCCGGCGCGCCGCCTCACCGCCGCTTCATCCCAGGTCAGAAGTCTGCTTTAGCAAATCGTGTCATCGTCTAATCCCTCAGGTTGACATATTATTGCCTGGGCAATAATATCAGCAGCAATTAACTACTTGCCTGGGCAACCATTGTGAAAAACACCAGCGATCTGTTTAACGAAATGATCCCTCTCGGTCGCTTGATCCAAATGGTTAACCAGAAAAAAGATCGCCTGCTCAACGAATATCTCTCGCCGATGGATATTACATCCACCCAGTTTCGGGTGCTTTGTTCCATTCGTTGCGAAGTATGTATTACCCCCGTTGAGCTGAAAACCGTGCTGTCGGTCGACCCAGGCGCAATGACGCGCATGCTCGACCGTCTGGTCTGTAAAGGCTGGATTGAACGGTTACCCAACCCCAATGACAAACGCGGCGTACTGGTGCAGTTGACACCGGACGGTGCGGCCCTTTGTGAGCAGTGTCATCAGGTTGTGGGTCAGAAATTGCACCAGGAATTAACAAAAAATCTGTCGGCGGATGAAGTGGTCAACCTTGAGCATTTACTCAAAAAAGTCCTGCCGTAATAAGAAGAGGTAAGATGATGTCCAGACGCAATAATGACGCCATCACTATCCATAGTATTTTGTCGTGGATTGAAGATAACCTGGAATCGCCCCTGTCGCTGGAAAAAGTGTCCGAGCGTTCTGGTTACTCCAAATGGCACCTGCAAAGAATGTTTAAAAAAGAGACCGGTCACTCCTTAGGTCAGTACATCCGCAGCCGCAAGCTGACGGAAATCGCGCAAAAACTCAAGCAGAGCAATGAGCCGATTTTGTACCTGGCAGAGCGCTACGGTTTCGAATCGCAACAAACGCTGACGAGAACCTTTAAAAACTACTTCGACGTTCCGCCGCACAAATATCGCATGACCAATATGCCGGGTGAATCCCGCTATCTGATGCCACTAAACAACTGCTGTTAATCGCCTGCAACAAGACGTATTGAGGAAATCATGAAACTATTCGCTACCGCGGCCATGGTCCTGGTCGGCCTGGCCTCCAGCCAGAGCTATGCGGAGCAAACCACTACGCCGGTTCGCCACAATCACCGCGACGCGATGATTATGCCTTCCGAACATAACGACTCTCCATTTGATTTCAATCATATGGCCGCCGGTAGCGACAAATCGGATGAGCTGGGCGTACCGTATTACAATTAACTGCACTACCCGAGCATTTTGCCCCGTTTACGGGGCTTTTTTTTGCGCCTCTGACAACGACGGGTCGCGACCCCTGGTCTGTCCCGTTTGCTGCACTCCCTGATCTCAATTTGTGCCCAAATATCATATAATTCCTTATCCCTGTTCATCGTAGTTACGCGCGTGAAACGCTAAGACCGCTGATGTACATTTCAACCCGGTTCAAAATTGTTCTTCACCTGTGTGGGTTTCTGGTTTTGCTCTACAGCCTGACCATGATCCCGCCGATGCTGATTGCGCTGTTTGCCAAAGAGCGCAGCGTTTTTGCCTTTTTTTCGACCTTTGCTATCGCCTTCTCTGGCGGCTTGCTCTGCTGGCGAGCGACGCATCAGTCCAGGGTTAATCTCGAAACCCGCGATGGTTTTCTTATTATCGTGCTGTTCTGGCTGCTGTTTTCCGCCATCAGCGCCTTGCCGCTGTGGCTAAATGATGAACTACACCTGTCGATAGCCGACGCCCTGTTTGAGGGGGTTTCGGGGATTACCACCACCGGGGCGTCGGTCTTTCATGACGTCTCTTCGCTGCCCGTTTCGATCCTCTATTACCGCGCCCAGCTCAATTTTGTCGGTGGCTTAGGGGTTATCGTTCTTGCTGTAGCGGTGTTGCCGCTGCTGGGCATTGGGGGAATGAAGCTTTATCAGTCCGAAATGCCAGGGCCGTTTAAAGAGGAGCGTCTGACGCCGAGGCTGGCGGATACCGCCAGGAGCCTGTGGCTCACCTATATGCTGCTGGGGGGCGCCTGTACCCTTGCTTTCCTGCTGGCCGGGATGCCTTTTTTTGATGCCCTTTGCCACGGGCTATCGACGGTGTCGCTGGGAGGGTTCTCCACGCATACCGAAAGCATCGGCTACTACCAGAGCGATGCAATAGAGCTGGTGGCCGGGGCATTCTCTCTGCTCTCGGCCCTTAACTTCACCCTCTATTTTGTGGCTATCGCGCGTCGCAGCCTGAAACCGTTTCGCCGCAGTACCGAGATGCATTTCTTTTTCCTGGTCGTGGCGCTGGTGGTCGCGGTGGTCACTTTCGCAGTGTGGCGCGCGGGGATGTACAGCCTGCCCAAATCGTTCGTCCACGCTTTTTTTCTCACCAGTTCCATGATCACCGATAACGGTCTGGCGACGGCGGATTATGCCTCCTGGCCGCCGGATATTATCGTGCTGCTGCTGTCAGCGAGCTTTTTCGGCGGCTGTGTCGGTTCGACCTGCGGGGGAATTAAGGCGCTGCGTTTTCTGATCCTCTTTAAGCAGAGCCGCCACGAGGTACATCAATTAGCTCATCCCCGGGCAATCATGAGTATCCGGGTCGGAAGCGCCATCATCAACGATCGCGTGTTGCGTTCCGTGTGGAGCTTCTTCTTCCTGTATATCCTCACGACCTGCGTATTTGTCTGGCTGTTGAATCTGCAGGGCTACGATCTGCTGACGTCGTTTGCATCGGTTGCCGCCTGCATTAATAACATGGGCCTCGGTTTTGGTGCCACCGCCGATGGCTTCGCGGGGCTGAATGATGTCTCGAAATATCTGATGTGTATGGCGATGCTGTTGGGGCGACTGGAAATCTATCCGCTGCTGATTCTGCTTTCGCGTACATTCTGGCGTAGTTAGCGGGGCAGCGGCGACAGGCAATTCGCCAGGCAGATGAGCGCGCTCCGGCGCGGAGAAGAAGACATAACGCCTGCAATGCAGGCGTTAGTTTTTAGTTCACCGTGGCCGGATGCTCCAGACTCTCCGTGCCCTCACGTTGCGGCTCTTTCTCGTGCCGGCGCGCCGCCAGCAGTCGACAGATCTCCGCATGCTTCTCCTCGGTAAAGGTAAAGCGCGACATAAACACCAGCCGGATCAGCGAACCAATGGCCGGCAGCAGGCAGATACCAAAGAACAACCCCGACAGCACGCCGTCACTCTGGGTTTGCGCCTGCGGCACGTAGCCGATCATTGTCAGAAACACGCCGATTAACCCACCGCCTACCGCCACCGACATCTTGCCGGTAAAGGTCTGTCCGGAGAAGGTGATCGCCGCGCAGCGCTTGTGGGTGTGGTACTCCGCATACTCGATGGTGTCGGCAATCATCGACGAGGTGAGGATGTTGGTCATCATCACGAACAGCGTACTCAGGCCAAGCAGAATAAACAGCATGGTCACGTGCTGATATCCAACAAACCACATCACCACGCGAACCGCGACATCCAGCCCGCAGAGGATCATAAACAGCTTCCGCTTCTGCATCCTGCGCGTCAGCATCGGGGCGACGAGACACACCACCGCCGCCATAATCCCCATCACGCCGATCGCCATCTGCAGACTGCCGTCACCCATGTTGTTGATAAAGAAATAGATATAGAGACCACCTGCCACATTGTGGAACACGCAGAAAAAGAACGACAGCAGAACGATAAACAGCGGCTTGTTCTGGCGCAGGTTATGGAAGGTGTCACGTATGGTCACCTTTTCCGGGCTCGGCGGGACGCGCTCTTTGATCTGCATAAAGCCGTTGAGCATCAGCGGTAACCCCACCAGCATCATCACCAGCGCCGCCATAAAGTAGCCTTTGTCGTTGCTGTACTGGGCGAAAAACGCCGCCAGCTTCGGGAAGAAGATATTGGCGCAGGCGATCCCGGCGTTGACCCCCAGCATGGCTGCCGTCACCGCGCGGGTGCGCTGCCCGGAGTCGTTGGTCATCACCGACGACATCGACCAGAACGGGATATCAGAGATAGCGTATAGCGTTCCCCACAGAATGTACGTCACCCCGGCGTAGAGAATTTTGGTGGTCATGTCCGCTTCGATTTTATAAAACGCCAGCAGGGTGACGCCCGTGATCAGCAGCGGGGCAATCAGCAAAAAGTGACGAAACTTGCCGAAGCGGCTGTTAATGGTGTCCATTATGCTGGCAAACAGCGGATCGTGAACCGCGTCCCACGCGCGGGCAATCAGGAAGATGGTACTCGCCGCCAGCGCTGAGATCCCCAGCACGTCGGTGTAAAAATAGTTAATAAACGAACCCACTAAACCAAAGCTAAAACACTGACCTAAACCATAACCAAAATAAGACCACAACTCACGAGACGGTATTTTCATTGCCATTGCCATAGTGCGTACCTGGTTGCCCGGCGGCAGCCCGCCGGGTGGATATTATTAGCCCTGAGCTTGCGGGGCGATGTTACGGAGTTTCTTCATTAAGGCCATTTCACCGCGCGAAAACGGGATCCCGTTCTCCTCAAACACATCGTGGAACCAGAGGCGGCAGTAGTCCGCGGACTCCTTCATCACCACCGGCCACGGCAGCCAGGTCTGCGTTTTGCCGCGCACCAGTCCCCACTGATACGGGGCTATCTTCGCCGTGTACATCAGCGGGAGTTGCTCTTCGATGGTGCTGCCCACGTGGCGGGCCAGCCATTCGGTGCAGAAGATTGGCCGCCCAAGCGCCTGCAGCTGCTGGATAATCGCGGTCATGCGCCCGGTATTGGTGTAGGCGTGGAAGCTCACCACGTCTGATAACGCCAGCGCGGTCTGATCCAGCGGATGTTGATAAAACGTCTCGCCCTCCTCTTCCGCCGGTAGACGCCACGCGCAGACGGTAAGCGGCTGCGTCGGATCCTCTTCACGCACCCAGCGGAACGCCAGCTTCATCAGCTCATGCGCGCAGGTTTCCAGCTTCGCGTCGTACTGCACCTCTTGCGTGCCGGTGGCGAATATGCCGCGGTTGCCCGGCTCGTTATACAGATCCCACAGCAGCACGCGCTTGTCGTCGCGGAACTGGCGGACAACGTCACGGATATAGCGCTCAACCTGCGGCCAGCTGTCGGGATCGCACACCTTGTCGCGCCCCGGGCTCGCGGCCGCCTGGCTGTTGTGCTTGCCCGGCACCGGCGGCTTTTGCGGCCCCAGATAGGGCTCATCACCGGAGAAACCGCAGTCGTCCATCAGCGTCAGCATGGTGCTGAATCCGTGGCTGTCGGCAATGGTCAGAAACTTGTCGATACGCGTTATCAGGCCGTCGCGATCGTGTTCCCAGACTATAAACGGCAGGTTGATGCGCAAGGTGTTGTAGCCCGCCGCCGCCGCCCAGCCCAGTTCGCGATCGATGGTGTCGGCATCGAAAGTCTCTTGCTGCCAGATATCGGTCCAGTTCACTGCCGTCGACGGCAGGTAGTTAAACCCGCACAGCCACCCTTTCTGCTGATACCACGCCTGCGCCTGCGCTTTACTCCACTGCTCTTTCATTACGCGTCCTCTTACTGATAATGTTTAGCTAATAAATATTAGTTGCGGGATAAATGCGCAAATCACCACGCTAAGAAAAGCGACAGCCTTCACAAAGTTCACGCTTCGATGAATGAGAAACGTGATCGACAGCGCGTAAGCGAGCAGTTAGGGTATGATGCGGTGACGCCAGAGGGAGAGGACCAATGAAGCGAAAGACAAAAGTCACGATGAACGATATTGCGCGAACGGCGGGCGTGTCGCAGGCGACGGTATCGCTGGTGCTCAACCAGTCCCGTAACATTAAGCTCAGCGACGACACCCGCCAGCGGGTTATCAGCGTGGCGACCGAGCTCGGCTACGATCGCCTGCCCGCCATTCATGCGCCGCGTAACCAGGAAGAAATCGCCCTGCTGGTGAGCTCTCTGCAAAGCTTTGATCCGTTTATCGATGCCATCAGCCAGGCGCGGGAAGCCGCGTGGCGCAACGAAGCGCTGCTGACCGTGTACGACTACGGCGATGACGTAGAGCTGGCGCTGAACATTATCCGCCAGCTGGAGAAGCGCAACTGCATCGGGATTATACTCGCGTCCCCGGTCACCACGCTGGTCGACATGACGGCTTTTCAGGACTGCACCCGCATTCCGCTGGTGCTGCTCAACCAGCGCGACCCCGGCTCACCGCTGCTACCGTCGTTTATTCCGGACGACTACGCCAACGCTTTCCAGGTGACAAAACACCTTATCGCCTGCGGCGCAAAGCGTATCGCCCACATCACCGGGGAGAGCTGGATGGAAGCCTCCCGTCAGCGACTGGCCGGCTACCAGGCCGCGCTGCAGCAGGCCGGTTTTGCATGCGACGACAGCCTGGTGCGCCAGACCAACTGGCAGTTCAGCGAGTCCTTTACCGCCACCACCTCCCTGCTGGCACTGGATGAACGCCCGGACGCCATCTTCTGCGCCAGCGACTGGCTGGCGATCGGTTGCTATCAGGCGCTGGCGGTCAATGGCATTGGTATCCCGCAGGATATGTTGTTGGCGGGCTATGATGACCAGAAGATCTCCGAGCAGCTCACCCCGCCGCTGACCAGTATCCAACTGCCTTACAGCGAACTGGGACGCCTGGCAGTGGAGTACCTGTGTAATCAGGAAGATGCCGCCACGCACGTGACGCTGGCGGGCAGGCTGAAGGTGCGAACATCAAGCCTCGTCTGAGGTGAAGACCATTCTGGCATCGGGCTCGTCGCCGGCGGGGAGCATAAACTTACGGCTATTGACTCTCCGCGCGGGCACCACTGCATCGATGAGCAGCGAATGGCTGTCCTGCGTTTGTAAGCATGTGGTTATGCCACTCATCAGCGGGTTTTACAGGTATTCATTGCTAATCATCAAACGGCCCGACAAAATCTGTTAAGCGCGTGACGCTAAGTCAGATAATTGCACTTCCCCGCTTATTTTTTTAAATATCAGACCTTCAGAAAATAGCGGATGCATTTTAATTCTTGATGAAATTATATTCACTGCAAGGTTCTGTGACGCAGCGACCATGCCTTTTTATGTCGCGTTCGATAAAAGTGGCAACCGAAAGTAGTATGGCTATATTTCCTGTCAACAGCTGAAAACCAGGGAAATATTTAGTCAGTAACGTTGATTAAAAAACCATCCCTCTTCTTAGTGTCTTGATTAAGAAAAGGAATATGAATTTGTTTAAAAAATCAGTATCCTGCAGCCTTGTTAGCGGCTTTTATACGCTTGTTCCTGGCATCTTTTTCTTGTTTGTCATGAGCTTGCATTATCCCGCTTGCCGCATCTACCCAATCATTTGCACTACATCCTGATAATCCCACGCTCAGCATAAGCGCAAAAACATACTTCATATTAGCTCCATCATCTGATTATTGTAGAAATAACGTCCATGTAATACACAAAGTATTCGACGCTTGAGTCGTTACTTTAACAAAAAATTGGTCTCATGAACAAGGCGAGGATTTCAAACCCGCTACGTTATAATAGCCAGAGATGAATTCTGGCTTTATTAATTTAACACGGAGGGGAGAAAATAAAACTGAAGATATGCCATTTTAAATGGCGTAGCTGTCAATTGTTTAGGGCGAATGACCGGAACGCTTAGAGTTCGAGTGCGGCAAGGATTGCGGTTTCCATTTTCTCCGGCGTGGCGATCGGTGCAAAACGCTTGAGCGGTTTGCCGTCGCGCCCAATCAGGAATTTAGTGAAGTTCCACTTGATCCGTCCACCCAAGACACCGGGCAGTTCGTCTTTCAGGAAACGAAACACCGGGTGCGCTGCGGCCCCATTCACCTCCACTTTCTCGAACATCGGAAAGCTTACACCGTAGTTGATGTGACAGGTCTGCGCGATGTCGTCGGCGCCGCCGGGTTCCTGCTTACCGAACTGATTGCAGGGGAAACCAAGCACCACCAGCCCCCGGGCGGCGTACTTCTTGTAGAGCGTTTCCAGGCCTGCGTATTGTGGCGTGAAGCCACAGTGGCTGGCGGTATTCACCACCAGAACCAGCTTGCCCGCGTAGTCGGCCATCGAGATGCGCTCGCCACGCAGACTGTTGGCACTAAATTCATAAAAGGTGGTCATGGCGGAATCCTCAGAGCAGAACCAGTAAGAGATAGTGCCAGTCATTCAGACTATTCGCCACTGTGGCCACCGGAAACGTAGCTTTCTGGTAAATCTATGATCACCAGTGTGCCAAAACTGCCGGTTTCCACCGTATGAGGAATGCCTGCTTTGGCGACATAAAGCTGGCCAGACGTTACGGCGATTTTTTTACCCTGCACGCTCAGTTCCAGACGTCCGTCAATAACCAGTAACCCCTCGTCATACTCATGTACTTCTTCAGTTACCGGGCGCTCATCCATGCGTAAGACTTTGAGGTTCGCGGCCCCCACGCGTCCTAAGATATGAGAGCGCCAGGCCTCCGGTAACGCATGTGCTTCGGTTCTGAGATCATAAAGCGGCATAAGGTCATTCCCTGTGATGTATTCAATACTTATATGCCATATCAGTGCCCCGTCGACATAGAACAAATATGGCAAAAGAAGTTGAAAAAGAGGGTTAACCCCTGCCCGATACGGCGAGTCATTCTGAAGAGCCAGATTCAGTCCATTGACCAAAACACTTTCAGCGCTACCCCGGCGGTGCTCACTTTGCTGTGCTCATCCCCGAGCGGGACGATGCGGGAGGGATAAGCTGCAAGCCCGGATAGCGCTCCAGCCACCTTTTTTCCACGACGCGTTGCCAGAAAATATCCTGCTTATCGCCCTCAAATAATGGCGTTGCCCGAAGACGGAGCGCAAACAGATCGTCGAGCCCATACGGCGCAACGATCTCAATAAGAGTGGAACTGCTTATTCTGACCGCAACGGCCGTCGCCGTCTCAGGCCAGTAGAGGAGAGCATCCGCTGTCGAGCGATAGGGTTCATGATTGTTACGTTGATGCATTCTGGCCTGATTCTTCACTGACCAGTTAAAGAGCGGTGATTGCCGGCTGAGTTTCTCTTCCATAGCGCTATCAAGTACTGAATCGCAGTTTTTCGGCTCGAACCAGACCACATCCACATCACCCGAGAGTGGCCTTGGCCCGTATCCGTGCAGATGATCCCAGACCGCATCTCTAACAAAGCCGGCACCAATCCAGCCATCGTTGAGTCCCAGCGCCTGAACGGCGTGCAGCGCTTTCATTCTTAGCGGGTCGTTTAACAACAGGCCCTGCAATACGTCCTGATATTTCATCATGTCCCTGAAAACGGTAATTGAGGTTGGTCTCTGCCTGATAATAGTATCAACATCCAGGGGGCGCCGCTGCTGGCGCCCCCTGTTATTGACCTCGCGGCTAATCCTCGTACGCTGCGTGATGGAAATCAATTTCCCACTGCAGCACATCGCCATAAAGCGCAGACAGCGCCTGCTTTTCGTTTTCACTCAGCGCCATGGCGCAGCGATCGAGTTCGTTCTTCAGCCAGAGAGCCTGCTGATAAAAGTCGTCCTCCGCGTGCATTTCCACCCAGCGCCTGACGTCAGCATCGCTCTGGCGATGCTCACTCGCCCCCCGGCACCAGGAGTAGTACATCCATTCCGCACCGAACATCATGGTAATGATCTGTTCATAGTTGCCCAACCGGGCTGTCTGCAGCATGCCGTCGCGAAAACGCTGCACGCCTGGCAAATCGTGCGGATAATCCGTGGGAGAGATCCGCCGTTCTGCCAATACCTGTTCAAACCACGAAATCTGGGTGTCTACCAGGGCGTTCAGTACGTTGATTAGCCAGCGCTGTTGCTGAATATTCGGCGCCTTGCTGACCCCGAGGGCGAAAATGGCGATAGCCGTAGCGACAAAGTTGCCCTCAAACACCAGATAGCGATTGAATACGGTTGTCGGCAAACGATCGTGTTCAATATCAACCACAAAACGGTGCCTCTGCATCGTCTGCCAGACCTGCTGATGTTCGCGCAGCAGCCGCTCGCTAAACGCCTCCATTAGGCCTCCTCCAGCGCAGCCTGGGCGATAGACATAAAATGCTTAACCCGGGCCAGCTCAACGTCGTTCCACCAGACGCCATCAACCTTCATGGTGCTGGCCACAATCACCCCCTGAGTTCGTCCGAGGATCTGGCTGACATTGGCTGGCGTCACCCCCGAGCCCACTAACAACGGTAGCTCTGTCGCCGCGCGAATCTCATCAATTTCCGCCATCGTGGCGCTATCGCCGGTACGCTGCCCCGTGGCAATCACCGCGTCGGCCTCGAAAAAGTCCACATCGCGAGTCAGCTCCTGAATCGAACGATCGGCAACGATAGCATGGCTACCGTGCTTAACGTGGCTATCGGCAAAGACGCGAATATGCTCAGCACGCAGCATACTGCGATAGCGCAGCGCCTTAGCCGCCGCCCCTTCAATAAACCCTTCGTTGGCGATATAAGCATTGGCCCACTGATTGACGCGCACGAAATCGGCCCCACCCGCCAGGGCGATAGCCATCGCCGGAATCGCAGCGTTGGCCAATACATTAATTCCCAACGGTACGCCAAAACGCTCGCGAACTTTCTCGGTAATGACCGCCATCAGCGCCGAGGTTTCATGACCGATATCCTCGGGTTTGGAAAAAGGGATATCGCCATGATTTTCAACAATCAGTCCATGAACGCCTCCAGAAATATAATTTTCTGCGTCACGAAGCGCACGCTCAACAATATCACTCACTGATTTCCCTCGATATTTAGGCGCGCCGGGAAAAGGATCGCAATGAATAACACCTATAACAACCTTACTGCGTGAAAAAATAGCTTGTATTGCATTCGTTTTTTCTGCTGAGATAGCAACCATCTTATCCATCCTGTTAAGGGAACACTATGCGTGTTTACGTTACCGGCAATATTACCGTAGATGAAACCTGGTCTGTTTCGGATATACCAAAAAAAGGCACTTCAATTCATGGTGTTAAAATTTCGCAGGATATCGGCGGCAAAGGCGCGAATCAGGCGATTATATTATCCCGCTGCGGAATAGATACGCGATTAATTGCCGCCACGGGAAATGACAGCAACGGAATCTGGATCCGCCAGCGGATAAAAAATGAATCTCTGACGCTACTACCCGACTGCCATTTTAACCTGCATAGCGATACCTCGATTATTTTAAATAGCGCTGATGGTGATAATGCGATCATTACCACTACCGCCGCCGCCGATACATTCCGCCTTGATGATATTATTCCGCACATCGCAGATGCCGCTGCGGGCGATATTCTGTTACAGCAGGGCAATTTCTCCCTGGACAAAACTCGGGCGCTATTCCAGTACGCCAAAACCCACGGTATGACAACGGTATTCAACCCCTCACCCGTCAATCCTGACTTTTGTCATCTGTGGCCGCTTATCGACATCGCGGTGGTCAATGAATCAGAGGCTGAACTGCTTCAGCCTTACGGGGTGAAAACCTTAGTGATTACCCAGGGGGCTGCAGGCGCCTGGCTGGTCCGCGATGGCCAGCGCCAGTTTTGCCCTGCGGCCCCCGCCGAGGCGCGAGATACCACCGGCGCGGGCGATACGTTCCTCGCCGTGATGCTGGCGTCCGCGCTACTGCGCGACGTTGAGCCGGATGACCTGGCGCTGACCCATGCCAGCCGTGCTGCCGCCATTACCGTGAGCCGCCGGGGGACGCTCAGCGCCTTTCCCGATGCCCGGCAACTCGCCGCCCTGTTAGACACGGACGGCGCGCACTGACCTACTTAAACAGCGAGCGGTAGGTATCAACGTTCGCTTTGGTCACCACCGTAGCCGGAACCAGAATGGTTTTCGGCACGGTTTTACCCGAGGTAATGCTGTTCAGCGCCTTGAGGGCTTCGGCCCCCATTTTTTCCGGGTCCTGTTGCAGTACGGCGGTGACGTATCCGCCGTCAATACCGGAAATCGCCTTCGCCGTCAGATCCCAGCCAAAGACTTTAATATCCTTCTGGCGCCCCTGGTTTTCCACGGCGGCAATGGCGCCGAGCAGCGCGGGTTCACCGGTGGCATAGATAGCCGTCAGATCCGGGTTACCGGTGATCAGGTTTTCCGCCGCGGTCATGGCTTTATCCTGCACGTTCTGCCCGTCGACAACGTTAGCGATGGTAATCTTCGGATTGCTTTTCAGCGTCTCTTCGAACCCTTTCTGCCGCTGGTTCTGAATCGCCGAGTTCAGGGCGCCGACAATACCCAGCCGCGCCTGGCCTCCCATCTCTTTTTGCACGTAGTCAACAAAATACTGGCCAATGATTCTGCCGCCTTCGATATTATCAACGCCGACCTGAGCCGCCTGAGGCCCGGCCGGTAATACGGCATCAATCGCAATCACAGGAATGTTAGCGGCAGCGGCTTCTTTTACCGCGGGCATAATTCCGTTAACGTCGATAGCGGCAACCAGAATGCCCTTCACACCTTGTTGAATATAGTTTTCAATCGCGTCGTTTTGCGCGACGGGATTGTCGTTCGAGTTAAAAATAACTAAATCCTTACCGCTGGCTTTTGCTGCATCCTGCGCGCCTTTATTCATCAGATTAAAAAACAGAGCCTGCTGATTGATCTGTACCAGCGCATAAGTCGGAGCGGCGGCACTGGCGGCAGAAATAAAACTCATTGATGCCAGCATCGTTGTTGCTACAGCAATAAAACGCAGTTTTCCGGTGTTAAATAACATCATCAGTATCCTCGTCGGGAATAGTTGATAGCCAGCAGAGTTCCGCGCCGCATGCGAACGCAGAAGGATTATTTTTTTGGCGGGCAAATATCGTCTATAGGGCCAGAACGATCTTCGACCGTTCGGCTGGACCTGCTTAATTTCATTCCGGCAACCGGTCCGTGTCGGTGCGCGACTGGAATGAGTTAAACGGGTTTGGGAATGACTTCCCGGATGATGCGGTAAACTGCCTATACAATTCTCCGCCATTTAAAATTTGTCAAGCATTTATTTCAGGGTATTGTTAGCCGAGAAATTGCTGTATCCAGCGCGCTTAACTATGTTACAGATAGCCGATTCTGGCAGAAATGGCGCAGGAAATGAGTATAAAACGCGTATTATTATCCGACGTGGCAAAGCTGGCGGGCCTGTCGAAGGCTACCCTGTCACGCTATATGAACAACAGTATTGTGCTGCCGCAGGAAACCATCGACCGCATTGAAACGGCAATACGCGAACTGGACTATCGCGGTAATAGCCTCGCACGCCGTCTGAGTAAAGGCGGAAGCGAAACCCTCGGCCTGGTGCTACCCGATATCACCAACCCCTTCTTTGCCGAACTGGCCGATGCCGCCGAAGAAGCCGCCTCTGCCCACGGCTACAGCCTGGTGCTGTGTATCACCCGTAATAACCCGGAAAAAGAGTGTCAGTTTATACGCTGGCTGGATACCTGCCAGGTCGATGGTCTGCTGTTCACCACTAACCGCCCCGATAACGGCCTGCTACGCAAAGAGGTTCAGCGCCACGAACGCATTGTGCTGCTGGATGAGGATATTCCCGGCAGTAAGGTCCCCAAAGTCTTTGCCGATAACGTCCAGGGCGGGCGAATTGCCACCGAAAAGCTGATCGCCGCCGGGCATCGCCATATCGCTTTCGTTGGCGGCCCGGACAAGCTGATGAGCGTTCGCGAACGCTATCAGGGCTTTTGCACCGCGATGGAGCAGGCCGGTCTGAGCTGGCCCGCCGAATGGGTTATGTACGGCGACTACCAGCGCGAGTTCGGCCAACAGGCGCTGCAGTATCTGTTTAGTCAGCCGGTTCGCCCTACTGCCGTCTTCGCCGCCAGCGATTATCTGGTACTTGGCCTGCTCGACGGGCTGCGCGCCAGCGGACTACAGGCGCCGGAGGCGCTGTCGTTAGTCGGCTTCGATGACGCCAGCTATGCCGATTTCACCCAGCCGCGGATTTCAACTATCCGCCAGCCCGCCCGGGAGCTGGGCCGCACCGCGGTGAATATCATGATGCGCTTGCTCAACGACGACAAAGATATCCCGGCGGAAACCCGTCTGCCGGTTGAATGGATTGGCCGCGACTCGATCAAGATTTGTTAAGCGCGTCCCAAAATGGCGCAAAAGCGCCCAGTTTTGGCGCAAAAAACGTTCAACTCACTATCTCTTCACTATAATCAGTAAACCGGTTTACCGGAATGTAATCAAGAAACTCTTTTTATTACATAAGGTTAAGTCACAGGGCTGCTGTGTTGTTCCTGCCCTGGCACGGATGCTGCAATGTTCTTACTGGCGAACAAATATCTTACATAGCGTTTGACCAGACTGTGTTGGTGAGTACTCCACTCCGCAGGTAAACCGGTTTACTAGAATGTAAACCGTGTCGGATGGGGTCTCTCACACAGGATGGCGAACATTTTCCCGGCAATAGCGATGGGAGTTATCAGATGCAGCAGCCACAAACTACCCCGCCAAGGGTGGAGATGATCAATATCACCAAGACCTACGGGTCGATACGTTCATTGCGCGGAGTCAACCTGGAGCTGGCTCCGGGCGAGGTGCTGGGATTAGTGGGCGATAACGGCGCGGGGAAATCGACCCTGACCAAAGTGTTATCTGGCGCGGTGATCCCTTCCAGCGGCACGATTCGTATCGACGGTGAACAGCACCAGTTTACTAATCCGGCCGATTCTCGCCGTTGCCATATCGAGATGGTGTATCAGGATCTGTCGCTATGCGACACGGTCGACGTTGCGGGCAATCTGTTTATGGGTCGCGAGCCGATGAAATCGGTTCTCGGCATCCCCTTTCTCGACGAAGCCAGAATGCACGCCGATGCCCGGGAGATGCTAAAAGGACTGGGAATTTCCATTCCCGATACTCGTCTGCTGGTGCGAAATCTTTCCGGCGGTCAGCGCCAGGCCATTGCCATCGCCCGCGCGGCGGCTTTTGACCCGAAGGTGCTGATCATGGACGAGCCCACCGCCGCGCTGGCCGTCGCGGAAGTCGAAGCGGTTCTGGAGCTTATTCGTCGCGTTTCCGCTCGCGGCGTGAGCGTCATTCTGATTACCCACCGCCTGCAGGACCTGTTCCTGGTCTGTGACCGGATCATGGTGATGTATGAAGGGACCAACGTCGCCGACCGGCGGGTGGCCGACACCAGCCTGAGCGATATCGTTAACCTGATTGTGGGCGAAAAATTCACCGCCCGCTCTGCGGCTGCACATTGAGGTAACAGGATGAGTATCATGAACTTAAGCAGCTCCCGCATGATCCAGCATTCGCTGCCGCGCCGCCTGCTGCATAACCACTCGGGCGTGGTGAGCATCGCGCTGTTTTTTGTCTTCTGTTGCGTGGTGTTTTCACTGATCACCAGCAATTTCCTCACCGGCACCAACTGGCTGAATATCATCCGTCAGAGCGCCCCGCTGCTGATCGTCGCAACCGCAATGACCCTGGTGATTACCACCGGCGGCATTGACCTGTCGGTGGGCTCCACCCTCGCGTTAGTCGGAGCGCTTTCCGCTATCGCCCTCAACAACTGGGGGCTGCCGTGGCCGGTGGTACTACTCGGCGGCCTGCTGCTCGGCGGATTAGTCGGCGCCATTAACGGCTTCTTTATTGCCTATGAAGGCATTCCGGCGTTTATCGTCACCCTCGCCACCCTCGCCGTTGTGCGCGGCATCGCGCTACTGGTCACCCAGGGCTATTCGATTCCGCTTCCCGCTGACAGCCTGTTTACCTTTATAGGGCGCGCCTGGGTCGTGGGGATCCCCATGCCCGCGCTGATTGGCATTATGGTTCTGGTTATCGGGCATATCGTTCTTAACCATATGCGCTTTGGCCGCTACGTCACGGCGATCGGCGCGAATGCCGAAGGCGCGCGACGCAGCGGGATTAACACCAAAGCGGTGACCATGAAGGTCTATATCATCAGCGGAATGGCCGCCGCGCTGGCAGGAATGATTATTACCGCACGCCTCGGCAGCGGCTCCTCCAACCAGGGCGAGGGCTTTGAACTGCAGGTCATCGCCGCCGTGGTGCTCGGCAGTACCAGCCTGTTTGGCGGCTTCGGTACCATTATCGGCACGCTCCTCGGCGCGCTGTCGATTGCGGTGATTCAGAACGGGCTGATCCTGTCGCATATTTCGCCGTTCTACACCCAGATAGCCACCGGCACGATCATCCTGCTGGCAATCTGGCTGAACACCCGCATTCTCAACCCCACGCGCTCGGCGGCAAAAGGATAGATAGCTGATGAAAGGATCAATTTTTCGCCATCCCTCCCCGCTGCCGGTCGGCGTCAGCAGCGGTTACGTCATGACGGTGCTTGGCCCGCTGCCGATTAGCGAGATGGGCGTCGCGCTGATGCATGAGCATATTCTGCTGGACGCTTCCGGCAAATGGGTGCCGCCCTGCTGCTGTAGCGATCGCCATCTCGCCGAAATGCCGGTGAAGATGGAAAACCTTGGCGAACTGGCGCTGAACCCGCTCATGAGCCGCGATAACTGCCAGCTGTTTGACGTCGACGTCGCGATTGAAGAACTGACCAAATATCGTGCGCTTGGCGGGGAAACGGTGGTCGACCCGACCAATATCGGCATTGGCCGCGATCCCAACGCGCTGGCGCGCATCGCGCGTCTGACCGGTCTGAACATTATTATGGGTACCGGCCTCTATCTGGAGCCTTCACACCCCGAATGGGTAAAAACCAGCAGCGTCGAACAGCTGGCCGAACGGCTGATTTACGATCTTGGTGGCGCGGAGGAGAAACCGGAAGTGCTCGCCGGGCTTATCGGCGAAATCGGTATCTCCAGTCGCTTTACGGCGGATGAAGAGAAGTCCCTGCGCGCTGCGGGTCGGGCCAGCGCCGCGACCGGCGTGCCGATTGAGGTCCATCTGCCGGGCTGGGAGAGACTGGGTCACCGGGTGCTGGATATTCTCGAACAGGAAGGCGCCGATCTCCGCCATACGGTGCTGTGTCATATGAATCCAAGCTTTGCCGATAAGCGCTATCAGCGCGAACTGGCGCAGCGCGGAGCGTTTCTCGAATACGACATGATCGGCATGAGCTATTACTACGCCGACGAATCGGCGCAGTCGCCTTCCGACGAGGAGAACGCCCGCGCGATTCGCGAGCTGATTGACGATGGCTATCTCCAGCAGATTTTGCTATCGCAGGATGTGTTCCTGAAAACCATGCTCACCCGCTACGGCGGCCACGGTTACGGCTACATACTCAAGCATTTTGTTCCTCGTCTGCGGCGCCACGGCGTCAGCGGCGAACAGCTTGAAACCTTGATGATTGGCAATCCCCAACGGGTCTTTGGCGGATAAAAGGAAAATCGTAATGCAGAAAAAAATCTTACTGGTCGGGGAATCCTGGACCAGCACTTCAACACACGTTAAAGGCTTCGATCAGTTTGCCACCGCCACCTGGCATACCGGCGCAACGGATTTTCTGGCCGCGCTTGCGGACAGTCATTACGCGATCACCTATATGCCCGCCCACGTGGCGGCGACCGACTTCCCGCTGACTCAGGAAGCGCTGCGGCAGTGGGATGCGATTATTCTCTCGGATATCGGCGCCAATACGCTGCTGCTGCATCCGGATACCTGGCTGAAAAGCCGGCGCACCGCCAACCGGCTGACGCTGATCCATGACTACGTTGCCGCCGGCGGCGCGCTGATGATGATTGGTGGTTATTTCAGCTTCCAGGGAATTAACGGCGGCGCGCGCTATCGCCATACCGCTGTGGAGAAAGTTCTGCCGGTCCGTTGCCTGGCATGGGACGATCGTATTGAAACCCCGGAAGGTTGCTATGCCGAAGTGATCGAATCTCACGCCCTGTTTAACGATATTCCTGGCGAATGGCCGTGGCTGCTGGGTTATAACGAAGTGGAAATGCATCCGCAAGGCAAGCTGCTGGCCACGGTCGCCGGTACCGGTCATCCGCTGCTGGCCGTTCGCGAATATCAACAGGGTCGCTCACTGGTGTGGACCAGCGATATGTCCGCGCACTGGCTGCCGGAAGAGTTTGCCAAATGGTCCGGCTATCGCCAGCTGTGGATCAACTGTCTTGACTGGCTGACGGAACGCGGCTGATGACCACGACTCTTCAACTGGCCCGGCAGCTGCTGGGCTTTAACACCATTAACCCGCCAGGTCGCGAAGCTGACTGCATGCGGTTCTTTGCCGACTGGCTTCAACACCGCGGCTTTGCGGTTTCGCTGTCGTCGTTCGGCGAGGGACGCAGCAATCTGATCGCCTGGCTGCCCGGGACGACAGCCGGTAAACCGTTGGCCTTTACTGGCCATCTGGATACCGTGCCGCTCGGTAATGCGCAGTGGCGGTACGATCCTTTCGGTTCGCAGACGGAGGACGGGCGTCTTTATGGACGCGGCTCCAGCGATATGAAAGCAGCGGTGGCGGCGTTTGCCGTTGCCTGTATTCATCAGCGGGAAACGATTCTCGCCGGCAGCGGCGCGGTATTGCTGATTACCGGAGGGGAAGAAACCGGGTGCGACGGCGCCCGGGCGCTGATCGCCTCCGCGACGTTGCCGGACATCGGGGCGCTGATCGTCGGCGAGCCCACCGCCAATTACCCGGTTATCGGCCACAAAGGCGCCCTCTGGCTACGTTGTGAAACGCGGGGGAAAACCGCCCACGGCGCGATGCCGGAACTGGGGATTAATGCTATCTATCTGGCGGCGGATGCGCTGGGTAAGATTCAACATTTTTCACCCGGCGCGCCGCATCCGCTGATGAAGCAGCCGACTCTTAATGTCGGACGTATCGAAGGCGGGTTAAATATTAATTCCGTGCCGGACCGCACGCGTTTTGATGTCGATATCCGTAGCGCGCCCAATTTACAGCATGCCACCATCCGCCAGCGCTTGACCACGCTGCTTGGCGAGAGCGTCACGGTGTCCACATTGGTGGACTTACCCGCGGTACTGAGCGAAGAGGATCACGCATGGATAAAGCAGGTTTATCAGCGCTGCCAGCCGCTGCACGATCGGCCGCTTGCGCCGCGCGTGGTTCCCTACTTTACCGACGCCTCCCTGCTGCTGCCCGCGCTGGGCAACCCGCCCTGTATTATTCTCGGCCCCGGCGAGCCGTCTCTGGCCCATCAAACCGATGAGTACTGCCTGCTCAGCCGGCTGGAGGAAGCGGAACAGCTGTACGGAGAAATTATCGGCGACTGGATGCGGTAGCCTGCTGGCGTTCACATAAAAAGTGACAGCGTCACACGAAAATCATGCCTGCGGTCAAACCACCGCAGGTATACTCGCTGATTAACGTTTGAATACCATCGCTGAATAGCAGAAGATGTCCACCTGGCACGCGGAATTTATCATCCCAGACAAGGAGGTATGCCATGACCCTGAGACCCAGCCCCGCACTCTTTTGTCTCCTCTCTTTACTCCTTACCGCCTGCTCGGGCACCACTTCTGCGCCGGATAGCGCTGAAGAGGCTCAATTATCTGCAGAAGTGGATAAGATGTTTCGCGATTATCAAATGGGTGCAAATAATTCGCCGCAGGCCAATGTCTCACGCTATCTGATGCAGGTCAGAACGGCTATCTTCGCTAAAATAGATCGGCCGCAGTCGTATCAGGGGCAACAATGCTCCGTGCGCCTCACGCTCCAGCGTGACGGGAAGGTACAGAATCCAACGGTAGCGCATGGCGATCCGGCATTTTGCGCGAAAATTATATCCGCGCTAAAGGAAGCGCAGATTCCGCCAGCGCCTGATGAAGAAACCTATCAGACATTCAACAATGCCGTTGTGGATTTCCGCCCCTGACAGGGCTGTCTACCATCGTTTCGCAGGGGCCATTCGACCCCTGCCTCACATTCAGAACTCCACGCGGCCGCCGAAATTATAGCGCCGCCCTTCCAGCATCGCGGTCTGCCTGTAGGCGGTGGTGTAAACCGGATTGACATCAAACAGATTGTAGATACCGCTCATCAACGTAACCTGTTTATTCAGATGGTAACGGGCGCCTAAATCCACCAGCGCATAGGCATCCGTTGAGCTGGATTTGCCGATATCCGGCGAGTTGCTGCGCCAGCTCGCCTTCGTCCACAGCTCCAGATCGGAAGTGGTATTCCACGTCAGCGAAACGTTGGCCATACTGCTCGGGAAATCATTTAGCGCATAGCCCTTATACTCACCGCTTTTCTGTTCACTGTGGGTATAGGTATAGTTGGCGTTCGCCTTCAGCGCCGCGGTCACCTGCCAGTCGCCGTTCAGCTCCAGACCGTAGATCTCCGCATCTCCGACGTTAATATATTGCGACACGCTATCAGCGGTATAGCCATTGTACTGACACTGCTGGGTGGCAGATGAGGTACAGATGGTATGGTCGCTGATTTTATCTTTAAATTTGGTATGGAAAAGAGTCGCATCCAGCGCCAGCGCGTCATGCTGCCAGTACACGCCCAGTTCGGTGTTGATGCTCTGTTCCGGCTTCAGATCGTCGTTGCCGATGCCAATCTCTGAATAGGGATAAGCACCATAGACGCTGGTAAAACCGGCGTTGTTCTGACGTAAATCCGGTTTTTTATAACCCGCAGAGACGCCCCCCTTCAGCGCCCAGGTTTCGTCGAGGGTCCAGTTACCATACAGCTTAGGCGTGACGTGATAGCCAAAGTAGCTATCATGATCCAGGCGCGCAGAGGTAGTCAGCGTAAAGTCCGGCACTATCATCCATGCGTCTTCCGCAAAAACCGCCCAGCCATGACGGGTAATTTTACTCACCGGGGTGACGCCGGGCGCCTGCTTATCCGCAATACCGAAGGTGTCATTCAGCTCATTGCGCGTGAAGTTAACGCCTAACGTCAGCTTGTGATCGGCCAGAGTAAAGGTGTTCGCGCTATTGGCCTCAAAATTATTCTGCTTAATAAATTGCGAATCCATCCCGGGCACGCGGTACTCCGTGCGGGCCTTCTCGTAGCTGATAAAGTTCTTCACCTCCACCCGATCATCAGCGTACCAGGCATGCTGTGAAAGCGAGGCCGCATCGCGGTCAAAACCCCAGTACCACGCTTTATCGTTATGGGTTTTCTCCTGATTGCCTTTGGCGACGTTCAAATCCCAAAGCTGCGTATCGATTGGCGACAGAGAAATGGTGGCGTCCAGATTCCCGGCCTGATGCTTCACGAAACGCTCTTTGGTTGGGCTGTCATCATCGCGGCGATCAAGATAATCGGCGCCCACGCTGACCCCGAGTTTGCCTGGGATAACAGGCCCCATTAAGAAGGCGTTGGTCTGATTAGTGTTGCCGTATTCACTTTTTTCCTGCAGGAAGTAATTATCCTCCAGCACCCCCGTCCATTTTTCGAGGTTCCAGGCCTTTTTGGTGATGACGTTGACCACGCCGCCAATGGAGTCAGAGCCATACAGTGAGGACATGGGCCCGCGTATGACCTCAACCCGCTCAATGGCAGCCAGCGGCGGCATAAAAGCCGCTTCGCTACCAATGTGATGCCCGTAGGGACGGGATTCGCGGGTAGACTGCTTAATACCGTTCACCATAAACGAGGTATAGGTCGAATCCATACCGCGCATCTGCACATCACCGGTCGCCAGACTGCCGTGACCGTTGCCCACCAGCACGCCCGGCATCTCGCGCAACGCTTCCGCTACATTCTGATTGGAACGGGTATTCAGCGCCTTCTCATCCAGCACCGAGATCGTCGCCGGCGCCTCGCGCCTCTCCTGGCTGAAACCCGTGGCGGTGACTACCATCTGATCTTCGTTTACGGCGGCGCTATCTGCGGCGTATGCCGCCGCAGGCAGATTGACGAAGGCGAGCGCAATCGCCACCTCCATGTGTGTCTTAATCGTCACAAAAAAGTCCTTAGAATTTAGTTAGATCAATCTTGAGAACGTAGTCGGGCTGGTCGCTTTTTTCGTCCTGTTTAACGCTGACATAAAGCGTTTCGGCATCCGCAGAAAGCACCAGACTGTTGGGCATGGCCGCCGTTTTGATCGTGTGTTTGAGATGATGGGTTTTCGCGTCGATGACGCTAAGCGAGCGATCGTTGCGATGGGTAACGTAGATTTCATCGCGCGCGGCGTTATAGAGCACGGCGACCGAATTCGGCGAGGCAATACGATCCACCAGCTTGCCGGAGTCCAGCTGCACCACCAGCACATCGCGGGTATTGGTATCAGCGATATACCCAACTCCTGCGGCGCTGTTCAGGGCGATATTGAGGAAATAATGGTCAGGTTCAGCCGGGTCAACCTTCACGCGGGCAAGGAGCTTCGACGTTTTACCATCGAGGGTAACCAACTCCCCGTTGCCGGTCACCACATAAACTTTGTTACCCGCGTCATCAACGGCAAACCCCACCGGTTCGACATGATTCAGCGTTTCAATAAGCTGCTGCTTGCGCGTATCGACAACCCACAGCCGCCCTTTGTCTTTGCGCCCGATTCCGGATACATACAGACGTTGATTTGGCTTATCCAGCACCACTTCACGGACGTGAGCCTGTTTCTCAGGATCCGAATCATCGCTTAGCTGAATAGTTTTGATCACCTTATTGGTCAGCGTATCCACCAGCGTTAGCGAACCATCCAGGGCATTGCCCAAATACAGGATATGGTTTTCTTCATCCAGAGAAAGCGCAAAGGTGCGCCGTTCGGTGACGATTTTCTGATTAATCTGCAGAGAATCGGCCGCCAGTCGAAACACTATTCCCGTCGTTTTATCTTTATCAAACGAGGGCGCGGAGGCGGCATAGAGCACCTTCTGACGGTTATCATAAGCCAGTTCATAAACGCCGTGACCAAGAGGCTGTGAGCGGAATGCCTGCTCGGTAAAATCCTTAGCCGAGGCAGAGACAACATGCAGGGAAGATGAAATGGCCAGCGCGCAAAGCGTTGCTTTCTTCAGGGATACGATAGACATGTAATTTTTCTTTACAGTAACTTACGGAATGCAAACACTAATGAAAATAAATATCATTTGCAATTGCATTCATCTCCATATTCCCTACCATTTTTTGTGTTGTCATGGAAGCCGCAGCGCTGTACGCGGGTGAAACTGCGCTGACGAAAAGGCGTTATCCCCAGGCGTTGATCATCAGGGCCGCGATATACAGCCCTCCCCCATACGCCAGATGCGTGAGCAGACTGAGCAGACGCGCCAGCCAGGGACGAGGGGTGCGTGATGCCGCGATACCAAAACCAAATGCGGGCTGTAGAATCATCAACGGTGCGAATAAAGTCGACAAACCGGCCAGAATACCAATGTTCAGTGAGGGCTCGCTGAGCCAGACGGTTGCGCTGAGCATAAGCGGTACAAAAGCAAAAATGACCCCGATCAGGTAGTGAAACACCCAGCCGGTGAACATCTCCCCTTGTATTCGCGGCGTTGAGGCAATCGTATGATGCCAGTACTTTCCTCTGGGCAACCATAAAATCCAGCGCCCAACCAGCGCATAGTTTAGCGGCGGTACTTTGAGCAGGTATTTTTGTAAAAGTGACCATAAATCCATCACCAGCGTCGCGCCAATGCCGGTGATGGCCGTTTTAAAGAAAATCATCATATCCAATGTCTGCTCCTCGTGGTTGGAATGCTAAGCTGGCAGCCAGTGTGCAACTTAAAGTGAGGTTTAAGTCAACCATGAAAGAACGGGATATCAGAGAAATCGCTGACCTTTCCGGGGTTAAACCCTCCGCATTGCGGTATTACGAAAAGAAAGGATTAATTCGGCCTGTCGGTCGAAATGGCCTTCGAAGGCAGTACCATGAGAATGTGCTGTATAAACTGCAACTCATTGCGCTGGGACAGGCCGCAGGGTTTTCTCTGGATGACATTGCAGTGATGTTCGGTACCGAGGGTCATCCAGATATTAACCGCGAACTGCTCCACAAACGCTCACGGGAAATCGACGTTACCATTCGCAGACTGCAGTTATTAAGCCGCGGACTGAAGCATGTTGCGCGTTGTACTCAGCCCGAGCATACCCAGTGTGAGGAATTCAAGAGAATTGTTTCGCGAGGACTTCGCCTCGTCAGGTAACGTTTCTCAGCGAAGATCGCCTGGTTTATGCCACCGCCTCTCAGCATACGCGCCGGGTTAGCCACGTCTGCTACGGCACGGGGCTGCCGGTCACCCTGACAAGTTAAAACGTTAATTCATTCAGATCTCCAGCGCGCCGTCGGCTTCAATGCCCGGGCAATCAGCCGGGTTTGCCGTTGATTCTATTCCACTTTGCTGTGAAAAAATCAAACACACCTTTAGAGAAAAGCCACTTACTCTAATGAATATTTATATGTAGCCTGTAGGGAGTTCGGCAAGGTTATTATGCAATAAAAGAACCACCCCATATTTAATAAGTAGTAAACCCTCACGGAGAAAAAATGATTTTAATTTTTACGATGTTCATCTTTTCCCTCACCCTGTCATTGTCACCAGGCCCGGTCAATATGATCATTATATCGTCGGGGGCAGCCCATGGATTTAGAAAAACCTTCCCGTTTGTCTCAGGCGCGACAATCGGATTTACTTTATTGCTTATATTCGTTTGTTTCGGACTCTCCGCCACAATTGCACAGCATCCTTTGTTTTTCAAATATCTCAACGTTGCCGGCGCCGTATTTATCATGTACCTGGGTTATAAAATAGCCTCATCTCGCCCTGATTTGTCATTACAACAAGCAGATACCCCAGGTTTCATTCAGGGGTTTTTAATGCAGTGGTTCAACCCGAAAGCCTGGACGGCCTGCGCATCCGGAGCGGCGTTATTTTCCAACCCGTCCACCAATACGACGGTATCGGTCTTTATCATGATTTATTTTGTCGTCTGCTATCTCTCACTGGCTTCATGGGCGGTTATCGGCGACAGAGTGTCAATGCTGCTCAGGAGCAGGCAACGCATCCGTACTTTTAACCTGTTGATGGGCAGTTTGCTGATCGTTACGGCGGGCTACTTGCTCTGTATGCCACTCCTCAGGCATTCATAATTGATGAGACTCAACGGAGTTATAAATATTATTAATCAGTTTGTAGGCAATACTGCTGGTCGATATATTCGCAGGCCATATGGCATACACCTTTAGAGGTTCCAATGACCAGTCGGGGAGGACTTCCTGTATTTTTTCGCGCTTAACATCATCCTCACTCAGGTAGCGAGGGGGAGCCGCCAGTCCAATTTGTTGCTTTGCAAGAGCATAGGCCGCTTCAACATTATCAACGACAACCGTTGGCGTATACTTTACTAACGCCAGCTCGCCACTTTTGTGCCTGAACTCCCGGTTGTTCTGCCTCATGGTCAGGCCAATCCAGGGCAGATGTTCCAGGTCATCGGGGTGATTGATGGGCTTGTAATGGCTTAACAAGCCCTTTGATGCGACCAGTTGCCGGGGCAGCACAAAAAGATGCCGGGCTTTGAGTGAGCTGTCCGGGAGCTCCCCAATCCGAAACGCAACATCAATACTCTCGCCGATAATATCTTTCCGCGTATCGCTATAAGAAATGTTCAGGTAAACATCCGGATACTCTTTTATAAACACCGCAAGATGGCGCGTAAATGCGCTATTGATAAAAACGGCGGGGACAGAAATATGCAGCTTGTTAGCTGTTGATATAGACCGCTGCTTAAATTCAATAACCCCCTTCTCATACAGCTCGAGCATCGATTTGGCCGTCTCCAGCAAATTGATGCCATCGTGAGTCAGAGAGAGCTTCCGGGTATTTCTATAGAGCAGCGCACTACCAAGATTTTTTTCCAGTTTCGATAGATGCGTGCTCGCCGTTGCGGTTGTCAACCCTAACGCTTCTGCGCCACCTGAGATGGACCCCGCCTCGACAATTTTGGCAAAAACGATCAGGTAACGGATGTCATCAATCATCTACATTCCTTTGGTCACTCATTAACGTTGAGCCTGACCACAGCATGGCCCAAGACCATCCATGGCAAGCAAGCAGTGCGCCGCGATGCAAAACACATCCCTGTCCAGATATAAGAGCTTTTCTTATCTCGGAACCGCGCCCGTCCGCCAGACCCGCAGGCCGAAAACATTGATATACAGCCCGGCCATAATCAGTACGGCGCCCAGCAGCTGCAAGCCGTTCAGCGTTTCGCCGAGCAACAGCGCGGCGCTGGCCATCCCCACTACCGGCACCAGCAACGACAGCGGCGCCACTCGCCAGGTTTCATAGCGCCCGAGCAACGAGCCCCAGATGCCGTAGCCCACAATCGTGGCAATAAACGCCAGATAAAGCAGCGAGAGCACGGTCAGCATATCAATATGAATCAGGCTCGCCGCCATCGTCTGCGGGCCATCGATCGCCCAGGACGCCAGCATAAACGGCAGCACCGGAATCAACGCGCTCCACACCACCAGAGACATAATCTGCGGTTTCTCGGCGCGGGACATGATCTTCTTATTAAAGATATTCCCGCACGCCCAGCTCAACGCCGCTGCCAGAGTCAGCATAAATCCGACGACCGGGACATGCTGGCCGCCGAGGCTGGCTTCCACCAGCACCAGGATGCCAAAAATCGCCAGCGCAATCCCGGCCAGCTGTTTTCCCTGCAGGCGTTCACCGAAGGCAAAGGCGCCAAGAATAATGGTGAAGAACGCCTGAGCCTGCAGCACCAAAGAGGCCAACCCGGCGGGCATCCCAAGACCGATGGCGCAGAATAAAAAGGCGAACTGACCAAAGCTGATGGTCAGGCCATAGCCGAGCAGCAGACGCAGCGGGATTTTAGGACGGGCAACAAACAACAGCGCCGGAAAGGCCACCAGTAAGAAACGCAGTCCCGCCAGCATCAGCGGCGGCATATTGTGGAGTCCGACCTTAATCACCACAAAATTCAGCCCCCACACCACTACCACCAGCAGCGCCAGCAGCCCGTCTTTACGTGTCATACCCTGCCTCTGTTGTTATATGAATTTTTGTGAACAAAATCAAAGTACCCAAAAAAGCGGCCGGCGGATAGATCATTATTTTTAGCAGGGTGTCAAAGCACGTGATGACACCGTGTTGCGCTATACAAGGTCCTGAGAGCATGGTATTTGTGAGCAATACAACATAAAAATAACATTTCATCAGGCAAAGAACATGATACCGACCATCAGGCGCTCCACCATCGCGCTGCTGGCGTCTTCGCTGCTGCTGACTATCGGCCGTGGCGCAACGCTGCCCTTTATGACCATCTTCCTCACCCGCCAGTATCAGCTTGAGGTGGATAAAATTGGCTATGCGCTCTCCATCGCCCTCACCGTCGGCGTCGTCTTTAGTATGGGGTTTGGCATTCTGGCCGATAAGTTTGATAAAAAGCGCTATATGCTGATCGCCGTGCTGGCCTTTATCTGCGGCTTTATCGCGATTCCGCTGGTCAATAGCGTAAACCTGGTGGTGTTTTTCTTTGCCCTGATCAACTGCGCCTATTCCGTTTTCTCCACCGTGCTGAAGGCCTGGTTTGCCGATGTCCTGTCGCCGGAAAAGAAAGCGCGGATCTTCTCGCTCAACTATACCTTCCTGAACATCGGCTGGACCGTCGGCCCGCCCATCGGCACGCTGCTGGTGATGCACAGTATCAACCTGCCATTTTGGCTGGCGGCGGCCTGCGCCGCATTGCCGCTGGTTGGTATTCAGCTCTTCGTTCAGCGCACCTCGGCGGCTATTGCTCAGGATAATGCCACCCAATGGTCGCCTTCCGTGTTACTGCGCGACCGCGCGCTGATGTGGTTTACGCTTTCCGGTCTGCTGGCCTCGTTCGTCGGCGGCTCATTCGCCTCCTGTATTTCACAGTATGTGCTGGTGGTCGCCGATAGCGATTTTGCCGAAAAGGTGGTGGCGGTGGTGCTCCCGGTCAACGCCGCCGTGGTGGTTGCGCTGCAGTACGCCGTCGGCCGCCGCTTAAGCGCCAGCAATATTCGCCCGCTCATGACCTTTGGTACGCTCTGTTTCGTCCTCGGTCTGGGGGGATTTATTCTTTCCGACAGCAGCCTGCTGCTATGGGGGATATCTGCCGCCGTGTTTACGCTTGGCGAGGTCATTTACGCGCCCGGCGAGTATATGCTGATTGATAACATTGCCCCCGCCGGCATGAAGGCGAGCTACTTTTCCGCCCAGTCGCTGGGCTGGCTGGGAGCGGCCTTCAACCCGATGATTACCGGATCTATCCTGACCCATATGCCGCACTGGTCGCTGTTTGTGGTGCTGATGCTGGCTATTATCGTTGCCTGGCTGATGATCTTCCGCGGAATGAAAGTCCGTCCGTGGCAGAATGGCTGTTCGGCCGTCAACGCGTAACCCCAGGCGTCATGCGGCTGTCGGGTTAATGTCGGGCAACTGTCGGCTGCGGATCGTGGTGCCCGACAGTGCCCCGCGCCACACTCCATCTCAGGTTTTCACCCGGAGATAGACATGATGAACAGCAGTAATCAGGTTAAACAACTACGTCTGCAGCGCGCATGGTCCCAGGAGCAGTTGGCAGAACTTGCCGGCCTCAGCGTGCGGACTATCCAGCGTATTGAGAACGGCGATCGCCCAGGGCTGGAAACGCTGAGCGCCCTTGCCGCCGTCTTTGAAGTTAACGTTGCCGATATCACCGGTGACTCCCCGGCGGGCCATGAAGAGTCTCTCGATTTACGTATCGAAGAGGCAAAAGCGCGTGTGCATCAGGAAAGCCGCTTTTTCCGCTCGTTATCGACCGCCGTGGTGGTGTGCGTGTTGCTGGTTTTACTTAACCGGTTTACCGACCCAGGCAACTACTGGTCTGCCTGGGTCGCCGGGATCTGGGGGGCATTGCTGCTGGTGAGAGGTTTGCGATTGTTTGTTTTCGGCGGATGGATCCGCAGCTGGCGTCAGACGCGGTTACAGCGGCTGCTGCGTAAATAGTTTTTTAGCCTGCCGCTATCCCCCGCTTGTGCTGACGCTGAGCGGGGCTACGGTTCCAGCCCTCTGCTAGCACCTGGCCGGATAAGGCGCCGCGCGCCGCCTCCGGGGAGACTTCGTTGCCAGAGCATGACACCGACCAGAATCATCCGCCGCAGGCAAACCCCGGCTAATCACCCCGCAGAGCTTTCACCCCTCGATGGGATGAAGCGCCGGCGACCTTGGATAGCCTGGCTCCGGGCGTCGTTTGCCGGTTTTCTTTTGCGGCGGAGGCTTTCGCCGTTGGTCGGGATTGCCCATCCGGAATCACCGCAATGGGCGCGGCATTGCCAGCTGTCAGCGTCGGTTTTACCGCCATGATCCGGTCTACGTAGCTGGTCTGTGTCTGCCCTTCGGGAAGAAAGCCACGGCGGAAATTGCCGCTGTAGTAGCAGGAAAACGCCGCCAGCTGCGCCTGTTGCGCTGAAAACTTGACCGAAGCGCGGCGCAGGCATTGATTAAAAATACCTGCAGCGGCACGGGCGTTATGACAAGGATCGAAGACGGTTTCATAATCCAGTCCGTATTTGTCGAGGTTATGGCGGTTCACCTGGCCCAGCCCCAGCGAAAAATTCCAGCCCGCCTGTGCCAGATACTGCGCGGTAGCGATAGCCTCTTCCTTATGCCGGGGCTGACGCGCCAGTCGCCCGCCCACCACGCCAATGGCGTAAGGATTAAACGACGACTCCACTTTCATTAAACGCTCCAGTACCTGGGGCGCGATGTCTGGCGCACACTGATTAGCCAAAACAGCCAAATCCAACACTCTGACCTCCTGTCACGCGGGGGGTTATTCCGGCTCATTTTTATTGATAAATTTCACCGAGGATTTTTTCGCAATCCCCGTCAGGACGTTAATAATGTCCTGGTAGTTGGTGGCGAGAAAAACGTTGTCTCCTGCGCAGTAATTGCGCCAGAGATCGAGAGCTGTGGTCGTTTCTGAGCTATTGACCGTGAAAATAAAGAATATATCCGCCAGTTGTGTAGGCGTACCCTCAGGGTAACGCAGCAGCCCCTCTCTAATTCGGTTGCACAAATTATATTGATCAAATAATTTTTTGGTCAAAACACCACCATCAATATCAATGCCATCTGAAATGACAATTATTGCTTTCCTTGGGTTATTCCCTTTAGCGATGACAGGAAGCGCGCGCAGTAGTCCTGAAGTGACATAGGTTGTACCATCGGTGACATTCATCTCTCTGAATTTATCAATTATTTGACGGTCATTAGTTAACTCAATAAGATAAGAAGCTGGTTTAGCTGTCTTGCTCTTCAATGTATTGCTCGCAACAGTTGTACTAATACTACCAAATGTTGAATAGCAGTCAAAATAAAAAGGCCGATTAGCAATAGTATTAACCATATACTTGAAAGTGGTCACGGCCTGATCTGAAAACATAAAGTCATCGGCAACTAAACCGTCAAAATCCATCGTTACAGTATTGAATATTGTACGCTGGGTATAAGCATAATACATGAGTTCATGTGCTGCTGCGCGGCTTTCCTGAAATTCAGTATAGTGATTAAAAAGATTGGCCCGCGTGTCAGCATCACAACTATATTGAGCTCTTCCAACCGTACTACCGTATTGTGGATTTTTCACACACCAGCCTTTATTAACCATTTCATCTATACTAAATCCTGTCGCCGGACTAACGACATCATTGTACCAGCCGTATAATAATGAATCATAGTTATACGACTGGAGAACTTCCGTAGGTGTTGTTGCTGTAGTGTTAAACCTCATTTTGTTATACCAAAAATCCAGATCTACCCCTGCATACTTTGGCAGGAACTTGCCAACATATGAACAACCAAAATTTCCCCCCCCCCAGCAATATTCTCTCCAGGAAGGATGACTGATACACCAGCAGTAAAGGGAATAATTCCTACGGTATTAGTCACTGAGTCATCATTTAAAACCTCGCCAATAAACTCCGTGACAACTTTACGTAACAACTCGATTCTGGTCAGTCCTGGCTCTGAGGACGAACTTAACATCGATCCTGAAAAATCCAGCACCAGCGCATAGTCCGTCGGGTACTTTATCTCTTCAAATGTTTTTCTGACCACACCCGCGCCGCTGTCGGCACGAATATCCACCGCGGAGTCAAAACCGACCTCTTGCTGCGCGCCGATTATTGGCCGCATGCTGGCTTTCCCGCTGGCGGTATAGTCCACGGAGTCAAGTTTGCCAGTTTCCGTCGTGCTGTAGTTCACTCCTACCGCAACGGTCAGATCGTTTTTGGCGATCGTCGCATCCGGCACATAGTAGGACAGGTAGTTATGCAGTAGCGTAATATTCTCCGCCTTATCCGCGGCGGTGCTATTGCGGTTATCGACCATGGCCACCGCCAGTACGCCCTGATTAAGGCCATCCGCCAGCCTGGCGCGACTGCTCTGTAAATTAGCGCCATCATACGCCACCGAATAGAACATCATTAACAGCGGAAACATAATGGCAAACATCACGGTTATCGCGCCGTACTCCTGACGCAAAAGACGTACGATAAACCGTAAAAACCGGCTTCGCATAATTTTCACCTCGCCCATAAGGAACGGTATTAACGCGGGATCACCGCATTGCTGATGGCAATATCGCCGATCTCTATTCCGACGCTATTCAGCGCGCGTTTAAACATGCTCTCGCCGCCCGGCAGGCATATCGTCACCTGATAAACCGGCAGCCAGCGCCCTTTCGTATCCCACGGCGACAGATCCGCAATCTGCGTACTGGTTATCGCAAGTCGGCTGCGACAGCTCCCGGTCCCCTGGGACAAAGACTGGGTATTCAACACGTTTTTTTGCGCCTTACTGCCGCTGGGTTGAAAAAAGACGGCCTCCACCACCAGCTGATAACGGCTGCCTGCCAGGCGGCTCTCCTCCAGTAAAACGCCGGCCAGTTCGTAGAGGTCACTGACTTCCTGCTGGCTTAGCTCCTCTTTTTCACCGTAAAAGTCGGACCTTTCGCGCACAACGCTGGCCAGCGAATGGGTTACCCGTTCGAGGTAGCTTTTATTCAGAAAGACGGCGCTGAAATCCACCAGCAGCGCACACAGCAAAAAAAAGACGACGAAGTACAGACCGGCCTCAATCGCGACGGATCCACGATCGTCGCGCAAATAGCGTTGTATAGCGCCCATCGTTTTACTCATCATTTTCTGTCTCACGCTGAAATTCCTGTACCAGTAAAATCTTGCGGCTCAGTTCACGGATGACACTTTGGGAAGGAAAGAAAAAAAACAGCGGCTGATAATCAGTGGTCACGCTATAAAATGCCAGCGGCTTATTGCGCGCATCCGTGGTGGTGCAGGCGTGGTTAAGCACCGCAGAAATACTGTCACACCAGGCCACCGACAGCTCGACATGGACATCGCGTGAAATCAGCGGCCAGTCCGCCATACGTTTATTTATCTCATCATTAAAATAGTGCTGATAGTTTTCCGGCACCCGGGTAATAGCGGCAATGTGCCCCGACTCGGCGATAATCAGATCCAGCGCCGAGGAAATAAAAACCACCCGGCACATCTCAGCAATAAAAAGTATCGAAATAATAAAAGGAATAAACACCATGGAAAATTCCATAGCCGCTACGCCGTGTTCATCACATAAATAACGACGCAGGCCGCTTGTTATCTTTGTTAACATACATTCACCAATGGTTATACCCACGCCTGTAGCCAGTACCCGCAGCTGATGGCCAGCGCATATGGCACCGTCGCGCGTTGCTCGCGGGCGAAGAAATAAAAATAGAACAGGCTGGCAAGAGAGACGGGAATACCCGCGATGGCCGTCAGCAGCAAAAAATTACCGGTCTCCGGTACTGACAGCGCCACCGCCAGCGCGCACACCAGCTTAATATCCCCGGCGCCCATCAACTTCACCATCACGGCGATAAAACCCAGCGCCAGCAGGATGCCGGGGAGAATGAACGCCGGATATGGCATATGCGTAAATCCTGCGAGACAGGAGAGCAGCAGTATCAGCAGCGTGGCCCGGTTAGGAATCCGCCGCCAGCGGATATCCATATAGCAAATATAGATAAGCACTCCGCTAATACCGGCAGTCAATAGCCAAACGATATCCACGATAATCCTCGCTCTCCGCTCGTCATAAAAATATGATTTTAACCGCGTCACTTTTTATTCAGTGGACGGGTTCTCGAGCACCGTCATGTCATTATCTTCCGGGCCCGACAGAGTGCATGTCTGGAGCCAGGAAAAATAAGTGGTTACGCTCTCCATGATTTTGCTGTCGCGATCGTAAAGCACTGGAGCCAGCGCAATAGCATCGCTAAGAATATCGGCAGCCGTTAATTCAACCGCCTGCTGCAGCAGAAGCGGGAAAATATCTTGCGGAACCGGCCTCTCTTTTTGCAACTGGCAACTCAGCGAGTGTAGCCATTGGTGATACCAGTTCAGGCGCTGCTGAATTAACTCTGCCCTGTTATCCAGTACCGGTGTAACGGAAATAAAACCACAGCTCATGTCTGCCGAGCATAATCTGACGGCGAAGGACATTGTTAACGGATCATTCATAATCATATTCCTGTGGCGGCGGCAGATCGGGCTGCGCATGGCAAATCTCAGCAATGGCCGCCGCCAACTGGCGCAGAAGCCAGAATAGTTGCCCGAGGGGCTCCTGCGCGGAGGCCACCACGGTCAGACATAATGGAAAACGCTGCGTAGCGACCTGCCAGAGCAGGATATTGTCCCTCTCGCCCTCGACGGTGATGGCCTTCTGCCCTCCGGCATCGATTTCATTCAGCATCGCGACGCCCACCCCGAGCAAGGAGCTGGTCATCGCCGCGATTTTATGTAACCTCCCGGGGTCCTCTTCTTTGAGCACTGCCGCGACTTCGTAACCATCTGCGGTCGCCACCAGTAGCTCCCCCATAACGGGATAGTTCCGGGCAAACTCGAGCAGCAGTTGCTGAATCTGCTGGCTGAGTTCAGTAGACAGGGTACCGGCATCTTCAATCGCAAAAGGAAGTATGCTTGTCATCAGGAATAAACCTCTTCATTTCTTGCACGCTCAAGCTGGCAAAACAGCACCTTGAGCAGAAATAAAACCCTTTCCGGGCTGCGTGCATCCAGCGTAGCGACCGGAAAGCACAGACCTTCCTCCCGTAGCAAGCGCTGGTATTGTTCAATATCAGGTAAGGGGGACAAATCACACTTAACGATGCCCAGTAGCACGATCGCATTCCCCGGCAACGGGCCGGATTTCAGCGCCTGCAACCAGCTGCGAGTCTCCGCCAGCGGGTCAGGCCGGTGATTATCGGCCAGCAGCAGAATCCCCGCGCTGCCGCGTTCCAGGATATCGCGCATAAACGTGAAGCGTTCCTGCCCCGGAGTGCCGTAAAGCCGCATCCGGTTTTGCCCCCCAGGAATAGTCAGTTCGCCGTAGTCAAAACCCACGGTGGTGGTTTCTTTCTCTGCCACAACGCGGTCCGAGGCCCGTACGTCCGTTGACACGACGTTGATTTCACTGACACTACGGATAGCCGTGGTCTTACCTGAACCGCTGCGCCCTACCAGGATCACCTTATAGTCTTTCATCATCCCGAACCTTATGTCCTCCGCCGGCTTAACGCCGGCGGGGTTACTTATAAAATGACGATGGCCTCTTCGACGTCCGTCACTTTGCGTCTGGCCAGCGCCAGATTTCCATTGCGGCGATCGAGAATGGTATAAACGAATACCCCATCCACGGCCCTCACCGGTCGGAGTATGTGGTACTGTTTACCCAGCGTAATCAGGATGTCTTCCACCTCATCTCCGGTAGCCATTAATTTCAGCATCTTGATATTGGCGCGCAGAACGTCAGTAATGGCCGCGGCGGCAATTTCGACATCCAGACCGGCGGAGCCCACGCCGTGCAACAGCATGCCATTACGCGCATCGACCAGCGCCGCGCCCAGCGCACCATCAAGGTTAACCAGTCCATCGAGTAACTTTTCCATTTCAGCCATTATTTTCTCCTGTCATTTCATTCTGTTGTAATTAATCAGTGACCTTTAAGTCATGAAGAACTTCTTTAACATTTGCCAGCAAGATATTGTCGATAGAGAGCCCTTCGACCTTCAGTTTTAATATCTGGCACCATGGCTTCATGCCCGGCGTATAGCAACTGACCACCGCATGAACCTCTGAGGTCAAACAGAGTTCCTCATTGATAGTCGCATGCAGCGTATATTTATCGCCGACGCGGAAACGTTCGGTTCCCGGCTGCGCAAACTCGTGGATAATAACCGGAGAGTATTCCCGCAGCGCGACAATCTCAGCGTGTGATTTTTCCCAGTTCAGTACGCCTGGAATAATACTGTCAGTGGTTTCCCAGGGGCGGGGTAACGACATATCCGGCCTGTTGCGATAGCCGCGTAATACTCCATCCGCGCCGATCATCAGATGCGTGACGCCCGCCGGTACCTGCACCAGCAGATCTTTGTATTCATAAATTTTCATAATAATTATTTCCGTATAAAAGCAGATCCGGCGGTTCAGCCGTAATAAATATTAAATACCAGTCGTTCCCCTGGAATCTTACCCGCGGCGATGCGGAATACCTTCGATTTGGCCAGTGAGTGGGTAAATTCAAACTCAATTAAAACCGCATCAGTTTGATTCTGATAAAACGTCAATTTGTTGATGTTAGGGTATTCCCTGGGAATATCGTTCGCCGCCCGCAGCAACGCATGCCCTAGCCTGACATTCTGTAATTCAAAAATACGCTTATTTTTATCCGCGCTGGGAAGTTCACGGAAATTAATGGCATGCTGCGATTCCAGCGTCATGCGGAAATAGCCGGGATGGCGCCCGGAGCGAACCGCAGAAACGTCTTTCAGACCGCTGGTTAACGACAGCGAGGCCTTTTCCGGCAGCCCTGCCGGCTTCACCGTCGGCTGATTATCCAGCAGCCGGGCGATCTCATCCTGAGCGGAGACCGGACTACGTCCAGCGGCAGTGGTGCTGACTACCGGCGGTGCAACGCCGGCCTGCGCAGCAGATTTCACCGCTGGCGCAGCGCTTTTCGCCACCGTCACCGGAGCCGGGGCTGAAGGCGCAGCGGACCGCACCAGTGGACGCGGATTCACTTTCGCCAGGGCTTCCATCAGCCCTTCGCTACGGTCGGCCATCTTTTCCTGCTGCAGGATACTTTCGGCACCGTTAAAGTCCTGGAGCTTCACCAGCACGTAGACGAGGTTATGCAGCACTTTCTGGCTCGCATGCCCCCTGCCATAAAGAGAAAAAAGATAGTCTCTGGCAGTGGCGTAATCGTTTTGCATGATGGCCAGCATCGCCAGATTGTTAATCACGATATCGTCATCAACAAAGCGCTGCCTCGCTTGATTAAACGCCCGGGCGGCGCCGCTAAAATCGCCATCTTGCGCCAGCAGGATCCCCTGCATATTCCAGGCCTCCCCGCTTGTGGGGTTCTGCCTGAGCACAGCGGAAACCATCGCCTGCGCATCGCTATAATTCCCGAGCTCCATCAGATTTTTACTGGCCAGTAATAACGCCCGCTCATCAGGATTGTTGGCGATCAGCGGCTGCAAATACTGGCGGGAAGAGTCGAAATCCTCCGCCAGATAATAGTATTCCGCCAGCTGGTACCGGGTATCTTTATCCTCTTTACGGCTGAGCTTTTCACGGTAAAGCTTGATCAAGCCATTATAGTTATTGACCTTACTGAGAATATATTCACGCTGGCTATCATTGAGTTCACCACCGCTGCCGGTTTGACTCTGGCATCCACACAACACAAAGAGCGCCAGTAACGCCGTAGGAGAGATTAATTTGACCATATTGACACCATCCCGATAATGCCTGGCCCCGCAACGATAACCAGCAGTGGAAACATAATGAAAGCGATCATCGGCAACGTCATTTTTGCTGACAGGCTGGCCACCTTCTCTTCCGTATGCAGCAACTGCAGTTCGCGCATCTCTTTCGACAGATCGATCAACACCTGATATATCGACGAGCCATATTTAATACTCTGCTGTAAGGTCGAACACAGCATCCTGACCTCCGTCCCCGGCACCTCCTCATAAAGCTGCTCCAGCGCGGCGTTAATCCCGTTGACCTCCGTTTTGAGCATCGCCCGGTCAAACAAGGTGGCGATATTGGGATTAATGGCATAGGTATTGTCGGCGATATAGCGTAAGGCTTTTTCAATGGTCATCCCGGACTGCACGCAGACTGCCAGCATATCGATAACAAATGGCAGGTCATCAGAGATCCTTTTCATATGCTTTTTGATGGTCATCTCTTTAAGCAGATTAGGTAGCAAAATAACGACAACGACTACAGATAAAATACAAAGAAATAAAATATCCCGGGAAAATGTATAGATCCCTGAGACGTCAATTAAAAACAAAAGCATCGTGAGCGCTAATGCAGTTAATGCCTTGGCAACAATATTCTTATCCAGCATCGCGGTCCATGAGACGAGGCGACTGGTTTTCCTCATTATTCGCTCAACCGGCGTCGTATTATCCTGCGGGATAAAAGCGTACTGCTGGCTGCTCTGCTCCAGCAGGTGATAAATACGCTCCCGGCGCCGTTTTAGCAGCCAGACCCGCGTTAACCCTCCGGCGCCCAAAACCAGCAGCGTCAGCGCAATAATATAAAACATATGCCACCTATATTTTATTCATCATCATCCAGACAATCAGCAGTCCCAGCAGAATGCTGCAAATGGCGTAATAGAGCATTATCTGGCCCGTCGGGTGGTGCAGTAAAATGTCGAAATTAGCCGGCGACTGGTATTTCATAAAGAAAAAGAAAAAAATGGGAATCGCCGTCAGGATCTTAATTGACATGCGGACTTCTGACGTCATGGCGTATTTTTTCTTCTCCAGCACCCGGGCGTTCGAGATCAGCGTGCCGAGACGCGACATCACCTCTTTGACCTGACCCCCGCCTTTCATATTCAGCTGTACGGTAATGATGAAAAAGTAGTACTCACTAAACGGCAGGCGTCGCCACGAGGCCATAAACACGCTTTCCACATCCTCGCCAATTTCCAGGCGTTGGGAAATCTGTCTGAACTCATCCCCGAGCACGCCGTCAATTTTTTGCCCGCACTGCTCAATCCCCTGAATAACGGAGTTACCGGCGCGGATTGAGCTGTTAATAATATTCAATGCTTCCGAAAACTGAGCATCAAATTGCAGGCGCATTTTTTTCTTGCTGTTGAGATAGAGACCGTACAGCGTCAGCACAAAGAATGCGGGATGGATAATGGCCGGACTCAGGTTCAGGTAATTCTGGTTAACGTACAGGCTGGTGGCCTGGACCAGTAGCAGAATCAGCCCGTGGCGCAAGGCGGTACTGCGCTGTTTGCCCAGCAGATGAAGACGCATATCGCTCATCATGCGTGATAACCAGCCGCCCAGCGGATTACGCATCAGCCGCCTCGTCAGCTCCACCCGGTTGCGGGCGGCGTCCGCCTGCTGCAAACGGTGCATACGCTTCTGCTGGCGATACCACAGCCCCAGCTGGATAACCCCGGCCAGCAGCAGAAAGCTAAAAATGATCATCATCATGGCATCCGGTTCCCGAACAGTTGTTTTAAAGGCTCAAGCAGGCTGTGTACCAGCGCCTGGCGGTAAACCGCCGAACGCTGCAGCAGCCCAAAACAGGTAAACGTCCCCTGAATCTTGCCGTACTCGTTGCGATCCGCGTCGGCGCCGAAACTGAAAATGTCCTGCAGGATAATATTGTCCCCTTCCATACCCATCACCTCGGCGATATTGATAACCTTGCGCGAACCATCCGGCAGGCGCGATACCTGGACGATGATGTTGACCGCCGAGGCGATATTGCGGCGTATAGCCGCCAGCGGCAGCGAGGCGCTGGACATCATGATCATGCTCTCAAGACGCGCCAGCGCATCGCGCGGCGAGTTGGCATGCAGGGTGGACATTGAACCATCGTGACCGGTGTTCATGGCCTGCAGCATCTCAAACGCCTCCTCGCCGCGGCATTCGCCGACGATGATCCTGTCCGGGCGCATACGCAGCGCATTCACCACCAGGTGGCGCATATTCACCACCCCCTGGTTTTCCGAACCGGCCATTCGCGTCTCAAGGCGAACCACGTGCGGCTGCTGCAGACGCAGCTCCGCGGCATCCTCCAGCGTAAGCACTCGTTCATCTTCATTGATGTACTGCGACATCGCGTTAAGCAGCGTGGTCTTTCCCGACCCTGTTCCCCCGGAGACGATAATGTTGACCCGGCAGCGGCTGGCGATGACCAGAAAATTGGCCATCATTTCGTTCATACTGCCGTACTCCACCAGGTCGGCCAGCGATTTCTTGCCCTTGCCGAACTTACGAATGGAGATCGACGCGCCATCCAGCGCCACCGGTGAAATCACCACGTTCAGGCGGCTGCCGTCCGGCATCCTCGCGTCCACCAGCGGCTGGGAATCATCGACCCGGCGCCCCACCCGCGAAACCAGTCGCCGGGCGATATCGGTGAGCTGAACGTCGTTGAGGAAGCGTTTATCGACCTGTTCAAGTTTGCCGAAACGCTCGACAAAAATGCGATCCGGACCGTTAACCAAAATATCGCTGATGGTGTCGTCTTCCATTAATTCCCGCAGCGGGCCGTAGCCGGTGATCTCATCGGTAACCAGCTCACACAGATCGTGACTGGCGCGGGAGGATAAATATCTGCCGCTGCTGTTCACCTGCCGCGTGATCACCTCACTGATTTCACGAAACAGCGCATCCCGGTCGTGGCGCAACGCATCAACCCGTTCTAAATCAACGCTCTTCAGCACCTGCTCGCGAAAATAGAGCAGGGATTCAAAGCTCTCCGTATCCATCGCTTTCGTTATCCTTAAAAGTTATGTCCCCGCCGTGCGGCGAACTCCGCTGTCCGTTACGACTTACGGTCGGGACGTAATGTGAATAACGATGGAAATAGTCTTCTCTTTGCCGTTTCCTGTTCTGATTTACCCAGCAGGCTCTGTGCGGCAAAACGCCACAGCGGGGTGGCCGACAACGGTTGGTTTTTCTTCACGTTCCACGGATTGATCACCGCCAGCGGGTATCCCAGATACTGCTCAATGTCATCATTGCGCAGCTCATCGCCGTGCATAGGGTGATTCTCATTGAGACAGATGAAAACCCGCAGCTCTTTGCCGCCACGCGACAGGTCGACACGCTGCTTCTCATCCAGTAAATACTTCGCCACCCGCAGCGCGCTCAGATCGCGGTTAATAACCAGAATCAAGGTGCTGGATTGCGTAAAGACCGTCTCAAGATGCTCGTAGGGCTGGGCATAGACACCGTGATCGAACATCACCAGATTGAACGCATTAAAGTGACTATCCTCATAGGTCCAGGCCGCATTCAGCGGTTCAATTCGCACGGATTGATGGGGCCCCATCGCCGTGATCGCCCCGTCTCTGGGCAACGTGCGGGAGGTGATTAAATCAAGATCCCGGCTGCCGCTGGCGCCCTGCACCAACAGCGAGGGGATCGAGGTCTGCATACCGATGGCCTGAAACAGCTGCCAGGCCACGGTCGTGGTACCCGCGCCGCCTTTGCAGCCCAACAGGCTGATTTTCATCATGCTGCGCATCGCCAGGGCGCTGTCAGGCTGCTGAAGCTGCCCGGCCAGCTGCGCCAGCTGGGACTGAATATGCAGATAGCAGACGCCGGCGCTCATCAGCGCCTGGGCAAAAGCAATCGAGTCATTGCGGCCGAGAAAGACCTGACGCGCGCTGGCAGGGATCAGCAACGTGGCCGTTTCACATATCAACGTGACGTCATTGCAGCTGCCGATATCAATGATCACCGTCGCGGCACCGCGTAAAATGCTGTCGTCCTGCAGCGCAAAAAAATCAAGCGGGTGGCTGATAACGTTATTAAAGTTATTGATTAATAACAAACTGCAAATATCGGAGAGCATCTCTTTATCGGGGGAGATGACCATAATTGACTGCCCGGCCCCCTTTTTCGCTTTATGCGCGGCTTCTGGCTCGCTTTTCTTTTTGGCATCCGAAAACAACTTCATCTTTCACTCCAGAATATTTTAATGACGCGAGACGGTTAGCGGGCAAAGCCGCCCTGTTCCAGAAAGCGTCCGGCATCACTATTTAAACGGTCTTCGCGCATTTTCTGGTCGACGCCGACATTGAAGAACAGTTTTTCCACCGAGCTGCGGCGAAAGGACGGCAACGACATTTTGCGGGCTGCCGCTTCTGCCTGCGGCTTCACCAGATTCACCGTGGCGAAGACCACCAGTTCGCTTTTGCTTCTTTCGGTCATCGAGCTGCGGGCCAGCGCCCCAAGAACCGGGATATCGCCGATAAACGGCACTTTGGTGAGCGACTCTTTATCCGCCTCGCTTAATAAGCCGCCGATGACGAAGCTGTCGCCATCCGCCAGCTCGATGGTAGAGCTGGAACGTCGGGTGCGCATGGTGGGGATCTGATAGTCGTTATAGGCGTATGAGCCGGTGACGCTGCTTAACTCATTGGAGACATACAGACGTATCTTCTGCCGTTTTTCGACCTTAGCGGTGATATTCAGGCGAATACCGTACTCTTTATACTGCACGGTGACCGAGTCCTGATCCTTGACCATAATCGGAATTTCGCCGCCCACCAGGAAGCTGGCGGACTCTCCGGAAAGCACGGTGAGGTTCGGCTGCGCCAGCACCCGGGCAATAGCGTCATTTTTGACTGCGTTAATCAGGGTGCTGATATTTCCGGCGTCAAAACCGCGGCGGAAACCCAGCAGATTAAAGACCCCAGGACTGTTGGTGTTGATACCGTTATTTCCGCCGCCGTTGATGATGCTGTCCAGCGTCAGGCTGCTCCACTCGATGCCCAGGTTGTCGGTAAACTCTTTGCTGACTTCCACCACGGTCAGCTTGACGTTGACCTGGTTCGAGGACGGAAGCTGTAAGCGGTTAATGACGTTGTCATAGACTTTGGCGACCGCAAAACGGGCGTTTTCACTGCTCTCGTTGCCGCCGTTGCTTTTCCCGCCGCCATCTCCGGATCCCACCAGGCTGCCGACCAGCTGATAGACCCCGTCGCGGGTCTCTTCATCGGGCACGGTGCCGCTCAGGATCCACGTGGCTTTATCGGCATTCTGGAAGCGTTTCACCTCTACCGTACTGCCGGGATATTCACGCGCCACGCGCTGGCGGATATCGCTCAGAAACGGGTCAACATCCACGCTGAGATTCATCAATATTTTCGCCTGCGCGCCATAGACCACCAGTTCGGTGCTGCCCAGCTTGCGGGCATACAACACGATATTTTTATCGTTGACGATTTTGTAATCGGCTACGGCCGGGTCTGACACAAACACCGTATTAACGGCGCTGGCGAAGCGCAGCGTTTTCGATTGCCCGGGTTTGAGATTGACCACCTCCGCCCAGGCCCCCAGGGAAAACGTGCAAAACACCAGCAGCACAAACAGCCTTTTAATGCAGTACAATCGTTGAGTCATGTTTTAAAATATCCCTGTATCCGGGGGTCCATGGTGTTATAAGCCACCTGACGTCAGGCGGCGATTTAGCCTCGAAGCTCGTTAATTTCTGAGGCGAGCTTTGCAGGAACGGGAGGTAGATTAAAAATCACGTCGTCGCTGACCGGCCACGCCGCCTCCAGCGATGGGAGCGCAATGGTCGATTTCCCCTCCGGGGAGGTTGCCGCCGGGAACAGGAGAACATTCGCCAGTTCACCGCCCAGCCCTTTCAGCATCTTGACCTCGCGATCCTGCAGCTCCACCACCAGCTGACTCCCCTTTTCCACCACGCTGACGCCGTTATTGACCACCGTTTTTGCCGGGCGAATCGCCAGCACCCGCTTATTACCCATCAGCGGTTTCAGACGGTTATAAAGCTGATTTTTTTCCCTGGACTGGTCGGCGCCCACTTCCAGGGTATCTTCATGTTTGGGGTATATCCGGCGATAGGAGAGATAAATATCCACGCCCTGCCCGGCCTTGACGTTATTTAATAAATAGTTGTCTGCTTTGTTTAACTCGAAGGTGTAGAGAATATTTCCCGGCTGTAAAAACAGACTCAGATACTCATCGCTGCCCGGCTCCACCAGTAATCCCGGCAAAATCCATGAATTCGCCGGCACCGTGTTTTTTAACGCCCAGTTATCGAGGCTTTTACCGATGAGATTAAACTGAGCGTCGCTACTGCCGACCTCAACCGTCATGGTTTTAATCTGAAAGTCCCCGGCCCGGAGTATTGTTCTGGCATCCAAATCACGGGTAGCTATCGCCACGCTGATGGTCTGCTGCGGTTTTTTTTCTGGCTGACTGGCCTGCAGAGGAGCAGCCGTGCGGGATTGATTAAAATAGAAAAACAGCCCCAGAATACCGACAACGATCATCACCACATAAACCAGCAGACCGCCTCTTTTCATATTCATTGTTATCCACTTTGTTCTGCCAGAAATACTGAAATCATCTCTGAATACAGACATCACATCCTATGATGCCTGTATCATTATTAGATGTTCCAATAATTAGTTATTGACAAGGTTAGTTACCTTCGTTGTGACCGCTGAGAACACAGAAGTCAGCGTTGTTTGAACGGAGCCACCCGTACCAAATACCACTGAAACAACGGCGGCCACGCCAGCGATGACAATCGCGTACTCAACGGCGGTGACGCCTTTTTCATTACGTTTGAAATCATGAATGCATCCAGCAACACAGGTATAAGCAGCCAGATACTTGTCATAAACACGATTTAGCATTACCAGTTTCCTTATTTAACCATCATTCAATATTTAAATTTATATGTCGCCCAAAATATATTCATAGAAAGAATTAATCTTTCGCTCATTGATATTCTCCGGGCGACAGAAGAATAGCCTGTTAATTCTGTCGCCAGCTAATATTTATAATCGATCGATTTCAGTCCGGTTAATAGCCAAAAGCTATCATTTAACATATAACGATCGTTTTAATCGATCGTTATAGGCAAAAAATGAGTATAAGAGACAGACGAACTACTTATAAATCAGGCGTTATGCGGCGGTATTTCTCGCAACAAAATTGCAGCGGCTAGCGTTTATTTTTAGCGGGTGATTTCATAATAAACACACAATTCAACAACCATTACATTCGATAGAAATCAACATTTGGTATTTAGCGCTGGCTTTGACGTTAAATTCGCAGCTTAAGTACATTTTCGGCAGGCGCAGGAGTGATTTATCGCTTACAATATATGGCGGATATTGATGCCTGCCACACATATAAATAACAAATAATTAAAACAAAGAAAACTCCTAAAATGATGAATAATAATGAACGAGCGAGCCGCAGAAATTAATCAAAGGGACGGCGCAATTACCGCCCTATCATCAACGGAGTCATCTTATAGAGAGCAGACAGATAAGCAAACTGAACGACTAACAATGAAATATACTGAGTTTTATACTTAATGCAGAATAAATGGCGAACAGACAGCCGTTCATTATAGGATGGGTATGTCGAAAGCACACGGGCCTTGCCTCAATGCGACAAAGCCCTCAATCATGCCAGCCCTTTAAATCGTCACCATGCCGCGCACCCCTTCCGCTTCCATATCCGCGCCCTTTCCATGCTGAATAATCGCCCCGCGCGACATCACCAGATAGCGATCCGCCAGCGCCGCGGCAAAGTCATAAAACTGCTCGACCAGCAGAATGGCCATATCGCCACGGTTCGCCAGTTGACGGATCACTTCGCCAATCTCTTTGATGACCGACGGCTGAATACCTTCCGTCGGTTCATCGAGGATCAGCAATTGTGGCCGGCTGGCCAGCGCGCGGCCAATGGCCAGCTGCTGCTGTTGACCGCCGGAGAGATCGCCGCCGCGCCGCTGTTTCATGGTTTTCAGCACCGGAAACAGCTGATAAATTTCTTCCGGTACCTGCCCGGCGTCCCTGGCCGGAAACCGCGACAGCCCCATCAGCAGATTCTCTTCCACCGTCAGGCGAGGAAAGATTTCACGCCCCTGCGGCACATAGGCGATACCGGCCTGTACCCGCTGGTGCGGTTTACGCTGGGTAATCGTTTTCTCCTGCCAGATGACTTCGCCGCTGCGTGCCGGAATCAGCCCCATCAGGCACTTCAGTAAGGTGGTTTTACCCACGCCATTGCGTCCCAGCAGACAGGTGACCTCGCCTTGCCGGGCCTCAAAATCAACCCCACGCAGAATATGGCTGCCGCCATAATATTGATGTAACTGATTAACCTGTAACATTCGCTCTCCTTAACGACCGAGATACACTTCAATCACCTGCTCATTCGCCTGCACTTCGCGCAGCGAGCCCTCTGCCAGCACCTGTCCCTGATGCAGCACCGTGACCCGGTCAGCGATAGTTTCGACGAACCCCATATCGTGCTCCACCACCATCAGGGAATGTTGCCCGGCCAGGGTGCGGAACAGCTCGGCGGTATACTCGGTTTCAGCATCGGTCATCCCGGCAGCGGGCTCATCCAGCAGCAACAGATGCGGCTCCTGAACCAGCAGCATGCCGATCTCGAGAAACTGTTTTTGCCCGTGAGAAAGCAGCCCCGCCGGGCGCGTACGTTCGCCATCAAGACGCAGCAGGCGCAAAATGTCGCTGATGCGGTCCTCCTGCTCGCCGTTCAGCCGCGCCCGCAGGCTGGCCCAGACCGACTTATCGCCTTTCAGCGCCAGCTCAAGGTTTTCAGCGACGGTCAGCGCCTCAAACACCGTCGGTTTCTGAAACTTGCGGCCGATCCCCTGGCGGGCGATAACGATAGGGTCAAGTCCGAGCAGGTCGATGGACTGGTCATAGCGCGCCCTGCCGCTCTGCGGCCGGGTTTTGCCAGTAATGACATCCATCAGCGTCGTTTTCCCGGCGCCGTTCGGCCCGATAATGCAGCGCAGTTCGCCCACGCCAATCTGCAATGAGAGATCCGTCAGCGCCTGGAAACCATCAAAATTGACGTTGATGTTCTCCAGCTCCAGTACCGGGTCGGTCTGCGCGCGAAAGCGGTCCGTAGGCTGCTGGCGGGTAAACAGTCCTTCATCCGGTTGCATTAGCGGTCTCCTTTGCGTAGCAGGCCAATAACCCCGCGAGGTAAAAACAGGGTCACAATGATAAAAATCAGACCAAGGAACAGCTGCCAGTACTCCGGCATCGTGACGGTGAACAGGCTCTTCGCCCCGTTCACCAGCCCGGCGCCAAGAACCGGACCAATTAAGGTGCCGCGTCCACCCAGCGCCACCCAAATAGCCGCTTCAATGGAGTTGGTCGGCGACATTTCGCTGGGGTTAATAATGCCCACCTGAGGCACGTACAGTGCGCCTGCCAGGCCACACAGCACCGCCGACAGCGTCCACACCAGCAGCTTAAATCCGCGCGGATCGTATCCGCAGAACATCAGCCGGTTTTCCGCATCACGCACCGCCGTCAGGATCCGGCCGAATTTACTCTGCGCCAGCAGATAACCGATCCCTAACGTCAGCAGCAGCAGTAAAACCGTGACCATAAATAGCGCTGCCCGCGTGGTGGTCGCGGTAACGGAATAGCCAAGCAGCGTGGTGAATCCGGTAAAACCGTTGTTGCCGCCAAAACCGGTTTCGTTACGGAAAAAGAGCAGCATGCCGGCGTAGGTCAACGCCTGGGTCATAATCGAGAAGTAGACACCTTTGATTTTAGAGCGGAAAGCAAACCAGCCGAAGACTAGCGCCAGCAGCCCCGGAACCAGCACCACCAGCAGCATCGCCCAGGCAAAGTGCTGCGTTCCCCACCAGAACCACGGCAGCTCGCTCCACGACAGAAAAGACATGAATGCCGGCAGACCGTCGCCCGCCGCCTGGCGCATCAGATACATCCCCATCGCATAGCCGCCGAGGGCGAAAAAGATGCTGTGGCCCAGCGACAGCATACCGGCGTAGCCCCAGACCAGATCCAACGCAACGGCGACAATGGCGTAACAGAGGATTTTACCGCTCAGGGTCAGCAGCCAGGTGGAGACCGCCAGCGGATGCGATTGCGGTAGCAGCGCCAGAAACGGCATACTCAGCAGCCCCAGCACCAGGAGCACGCCGAGCCATTGCAGCGGCCGCGGCGCCTTACGCGCTAATGTTAAGGTAATTGGTTGGCTCATCAGTCAATAACCCTCCCTTTTAAGGCAAACAGCCCCTGCGGACGTTTCTGAATAAACAGGATGATCAGCACCAGGATCAGGATCTTGCCCAACACCGCCCCGAGCTGAGGTTCAAGGATTTTGTTGAAAATGCCGAGGCCAAAGGCGGCCACCACGCTCCCCGCCAGCTGGCCGACGCCGCCGAGCACCACCACCAGGAAGGAGTCGATGATATAGCCTTGTCCCAGCTCCGGGCCGACATTACCCAGCTGCGACAGCGCCACCCCACCCAGCCCGGCGATCCCCGAACCGAGACCAAACGCCAGCATATCCACGCGCCCGGTCGGCACGCCGCAGCAGGCCGCCATCGCCCGGTTCTGCGTCACCGCCCGTACGTTCATGCCTAAGCGGGTTTTATTGAGAATTAACCAGGTGAAGAACAGCACCAGCAGCACAAAGCCCAGCACCGCCAGGCGGTTCCACGGCAGGATCAGGTTCGGCAAAACCTGCAGACCGCCGGAGAGCCAGGCCGGGTTGGCCACTTCCAGGTTCTGGGCGCCGAACAGCATGCGCACCAGTTGGATCAGCATCAGGCTAATCCCCCAGGTAGCCAGCAGCGTCTCCAGCGGCCGGCCGTAGAGATGACGAATGATAGTGCGTTCCAGCGCCATGCCGATGCCGCCGGTTATCAGGAAGGCGACCGGCAGCGCGACCAGCGGATAAAAAGCCAGCCACTGCGGCGCCAGCTGGGCCAGCGCCTGCTGCACCAGCCAGCAGCTGTAGGCACCGATCATCAGCATCTCGCCGTGCGCCATATTGATGACGCCCAGCAACCCGTAGGTGATGGCCAGCCCCAGCGCCGCCAGCAGCAGAACCGACCCCAGCGACAGCCCCATAAACGCCTGGCCGAGAATATCGCCGAGCAGCAGACGCTGTTTAATCTGACTCAGGCTGTTTGCCGCCGCAGCGCGCACGCGGGCGTCAGGCTCATGCTGACGATCGGTATAGGGAATCAGCAGCGCCTGGGTATCCGGATCCACCGAGTGGCCGAGCTGCTCAACGGCAGCCAGCCGTCTGGCGCTGTCCGGGCTGGCAAGCTGCAGACGGGCCAGCGCAATGTCCAGCTGCGTTTTCACGCCCTCATCGGTTTCAACCGCCAACCGTTGTTGCAACAGCCCCGCCATTTCCGGCGTAGCCTCCCGCTGTAGCGTTCTGACGGCGGCCGCTCTTTCCGTGACACTGTCACTGACAAGCAGATGGGTGGCCAGCGCCCCGGCGACCAGATTACGCAGACGGTTGGTGAGGCGAACCGGTTTTGTCGCCCCTTGTGGAGAGTGCGCGGCTCCCAGCGCCTGCTGCTGGCTGAAGGCGTGGCCACTGTCGTCCGCCACCAGGGTTTCCGCTTTCAGCGCCCGCAGCAGCGGCAGTCGCTGGGCGTCCGGCGCGGCAGCCCACTGTTCCAGCAGGCGCGCCTGCTGGGTGCGGTTGGCCGCCACAAAATCATCCGCGTCCGCTGCCTGCGCCCGCCACGGCACGATCATCACCAGTAGCGCGAGGTAATACCCCACTATGCGCCATGTGCTCATGAGTATCTCCTTGTGTCATTTCCCCGTTAACGCTAACGAGGGTCGCGCGGGATTCCGGGATATCCCCGGTGGCGCTGACGCTTACCGGGGCGACTTATGTCGCCCGGGCAAGCGCATGCGCACCCGGGAGAGAGGCGCTTAATTCGCGGCAGTTTTTATTGGATGATCGGGTTTCTTATCGTTGCCCGCGATCCACGGGCTCCACGGCTGGGCGCGCACCGGCTTATCGGTCTGCCAGACGACGTTGAACTGCCCGTTGCTTTCGATTTCGCCAATCATCACCGGTTTGTGCAGATGGTGATTAGTCGCGTCCATGGTCAGAGTGAAGCCCGAAGGGGCGTTGAAGGTCTGGCCGGCCATCGCTGCCCGCACCTTATCGACATCGGTGGTCCCCGCCTTGGTTACCGCCTGGGCCCACATGTGCAGCCCAACCCAGGTGGCTTCCATCGGATCGTTAGTCACCACGGTGTCGGCATTTGGCAACTTGTGGGCTTTGGCATAGGCACGGTAATCCGCCACGAACTGTTTGTTGGTCGGATTATCGACCGACTCAAAGTAGTTCCACGCCGCCAGGTTCCCCACCAGCGGTTTGGTATCAATACCGCGCAGCTCCTCTTCACCGACCGAGAAGGCCACCACCGGCACATCGGTGGCCTTCAGCCCCTGGTTGGCCAGCTCTTTATAAAACGGGACGTTGGAGTCGCCGTTGATGGTAGAAACCACCGCCGTTTTACCGCCGGCGGAGAATTTCTTAATGTTGGCCACGATGGTCTGGTAATCGCTGTAACCGAACGGGGTATAGACCTCTTCGATGTCCTTATCCTGGATCCCTTTTGCATGCAGGAAGGCGCGCAGAATTTTGTTGGTGGTCCGCGGATAGACGTAATCGGTGCCCAGCAGGAAGAAGCGTTTCGCCCCGCCGCCATCTTCACTCAGCAGGTATTCCACCGCCGGGATCGCCTGCTGATTCGGCGCCGCGCCGGTATAGAAGACGTTTGGCGACATCTCTTCGCCTTCGTACTGTACCGGATAGAACAGCAGGCCGTTCAGCTCTTCAAAAACCGGCAGAACCGATTTTCGTGAGACCGATGTCCAGCAGCCAAAGACCGCCGCCACCTTGTCCTGGGTTAGCAGCTGACGGGCTTTTTCCGCGAACAGCGGCCAGTTTGACGCGGGATCGACAACCACCGGCTCGAGCTTTTTCCCCAGCACGCCGCCTTTAGCGTTAATGTCGTCAATCGCCATCAGCGCCACGTCTTTCAACGGGGTTTCAGAAATCGCCATGGTCCCGGAGAGCGAATGCATAATCCCGACTTTAATGGTGTCGGCGGCATAAACCTGGAAAGAGTAGCCCATGAGAACGGTAGAGGCGGAGAGTGCGAAAGCTTTTAATAATGTTCGACGCTGCATGATTCACTCCTGAAAATCGCAAAAACGAAAAATGAATGAACGACTATCCGGAAGTGATAAGGCAAAAACGGTGCCAGGTTATCTGACGGCGGGAAAGCGCGCGACGGCGCGGCAGGAGAGAAACAGACAGGCAGCGTTGCCTCAAAACGGTGCAACGCTGCGCTATGAAGAGCGGTTACCAGACCTGAGCGGCGATCCCGGTGACCAGGCGGACTTTATCCCACTGCTGAGGTTCCGTCAGCGCGTTCCCCTCCTCGGTCGAGGCGAAGCCACACTGCGGGCTGAGGCAAATCTGCTGCAGAGCAACATACTGCGCGGCCTCCTGCAGACGCGCTTTCACTCCCTCCGGGTTTTCCAGCTCGCCGTTTTTGGTGGTGATTAATCCCAGCACGACCTGCTGCTTGCCCGGACGGATAAAGCGCAGCGGGGCGAAATCGCCGGAGCGGTCATTATCATACTCGAGGAAGAACGCATCGACGTTGACCCCGCCAAACAGCACCTCGGCAACCGGCTCATAGCCGCCTTCCGAGATCCAGGTGGAACGGAAGTTCCCGCGACAAACGTGCAGGCCGATGGTCAAATCGTCCGGTTTGCCTTCCAGAGCCTTATTCAGCACCCGGGCGTACGTTTTGGCCAGCTCGTCAGGATCGTCGCCGCGATCGCGCACCTGCTGACGTTGTTCATCGGAACACAGATAGGCCCAGACGGTATCATCGAGCTGCAGATAGCGGCAGCCGGCATCATAGAAGGCGCGAATGGCATCACGCCAGGTGGTCGCCAGATCGTCGAAATAGTCGGCGAGGTCCGGATAAACCGTGGCATCAATATCTTTACGCCCGCCGCGGAAATGGAGCACGCTCGGGCTTGGAATGGTCATCTTCGGCTGCGCTTCGCCGCTGACGCTTTTCAGATAACGAAAATCTTCCAGCATCGGATGATCGCCAAACGCCAGTTTGCCGATGACGCGAACGCCGTGTGCTTTGGTCTGCACGCCGTTGAACTGGATCCCTTTGTCGGAATCGTAGCGTTCAACGCCTTCTAAACCATCGAAGAAATCGAAGTGCCACCACGCGCGGCGAAATTCGCCGTCTGTCACCACGTGCAGCCCGCAATCACACTGCTGCCTGACCAGCTGGCGGATAGCATCATTTTCAATCTGGCGCAGCTGTTGTGCATCGATGGCGCCTTCGGCAAGCTGCTGACGCGCGACCTTTATTGCCTCTGGACGTAAAAAACTGCCGACGATATCTGCGCGGAACGGGGCCTGTTGACGTTGCATGGTGTCTCCTTAGCGGTAAGCACAATTAGTTGCCTGCCGTGATAGTTCATTATTTAAATTTTAGACTTCTGGATGGCTATATGTCCAGATACTGTCATGCACTGCCGTCAGCGGCAAACGAGAAAATTCATCGGACATGAAATAAATTCATTTAGCGGCCGGCTACCCGCAGAACCGGCCGCAGTGAGTTAGTCGGCGAAAGGCAGCCCCTCGTCCTGCCAGCCGGTGAGGCCGCCGAGCATCATTTTGACCGGACGCCCCAGTTCAGCCAGCTTGAGAGCGGCAATATCCGCACCGTTGCAGTGGGGGCCGGCGCAATAGACGACGAACAGCGTCTCAGCTGGCCACGCGCTCATGCGGCCGGCATCGATCAGGCGATGCGGCAAATGCAGCGCTCCAGGCAGATGCCGTCGGGCAAAGGTCTCCGCACTGCCGACGACGTGCAGCAGTACAAAATCGCACGCCCCGTCGCGCATCGCGCTGTAGACATCCGCGCAGTCGGTTTCAAAACTCAGTTTATGCCGGAACCAGGCGGCAGCGTCGGCGCAAGCGGCGGGGGTAAAAGCGGTTACAACACTCATGGCGTATTCTCCTTGTCTGTGGTACCACTAATTTAATGAATCCGCCCACTTATCCTCTGCCGGCAACCATGACAGAAAACGTTGAAATCCTGACAAACCCTCCCGTGACGTTGTCACACCATAAGGTCGTTGTGCTGGCCTACGATGGCCTGTGCACCTTTGAGTTTGGTATCGCGGTGGAGATCTTTGGTCTTCCCCGCCCGGAAATGGGCGATCGCTGGTACCAGTTCGCGGTCGCCGCCGTCGATGACGGTGAGCTACGGGCTACCGGTGGTATCCGGCTGATGACCGACGGCGGCATGAATTTGCTTCAGGATGCGCAGACTATCGTGGTTCCCGGCTGGCGCGGAATCGATGCCCCGGTCCCGGCGGCGCTGTGCGATGCCTTAGCCGCCGCCCATGCGCGCGGCTGTCGGATTATCTCAATCTGCTCCGGCGTATTTGTTCTCGCGGCGGCCGGGTTACTCAATGGCCGCAGAGCGACAACGCACTGGCGATACACGGAGAATCTGCGCCAGCGCTTCCCGCTGATTGATGTGGTCGACGATGTGTTGTACGTGGGTTCTGACGGCATGATGACCTCCGCGGGCAGTGCCGCCGGCATCGACCTGTGCCTGCACCTTGTGCGTGAGGATTATGGGATTGACGCCGCCAATACCGTGGCCAGACGACTGGTTGTCTCTCCGCATCGCGACGGCGCGCAGGCGCAGCAGGTTGTCCGCCCTGTCGCCCAGGCGCGGGAAAGCCAGCGCCTGGGGCTGGTGTTTGATTATCTGCATCAGCATCTTGCCGCCAGCCATACCGTGGCGTCGCTGGCGCAACAGGCGGGGATGAGTCCTCGCACCTTTTTACGCCGTTTTCAGGCGGCGACCGGTAAGACCCCTGCGCGCTGGCTGCTGGATGAGCGGTTGCAGCGCGCGCAGCAGCATCTGACCCATAGCCGCATCAGCATCGATAAAATCGCCGAACTCAGCGGTTTCGCCGATGCCGGCACCCTGCGCCACCATTTTCGCCAGCAGTTCGCTATCAGCCCATCCGCATACCGGAAGAAGTTTTCTGCCGCTGCGGTTGTAAAATCGTAGCAGGCGGTCACAATAGTTTGCCAATCGCTGTCATTACGCAAGGAGCCTGTCAGATGAAAAAAGAGTGTCGAGTCGTTCTGTACAAAGAGGGAATTCTGGGGAGCATGTTTTTTGGCGAAGCGAAAGCTGACCCGGAGAAAATGAGCCGTTTTCTCAATGAGTTCACCCTGCAGGGCTGGGAAGTCAAAACGATGTCCGTGGAGCGCCGCAGAACCGGACTGTTCTGGTCGCGCGAGGCCTATCTGTTCGTCCTTGAACGGCCACTCTAAACCCTCACCGCACTATTTATTTCACGCTGAAAAAGTTTTCCTGGTTAATTATTTGTTTAGGTTGACCAGGTTATTCTTTATGCAACAACCGTACACCACGTTCAATAAGGACTACTTAGCGCACACTAATCAATGATGGAGGTTAATCATGCTGGGAAATATGCATGTGATTATGGAGCAAAAATAAAATATCGTTACTCATCAATAAATTACAATAATTTCAAAAACTTAAAGAATCTCAATCAAAGACAAATGCGGACAAATGCGGACATTTCACTGCCCCAAATCGTGCCCCAAAAGCCATTTTGCCCCAAAACCTGCCCCAATTTTCGCTTTCAAATCGGGCAGTCATCCCGCCGCAGATCGTTAACCGAAAACGTCACCACGCCGTAAACCTCCACACCCTCACCCTCGATCGCTTCACCGTCTCTGGTGATAAACGAGCGCCCCTGCAGTCGACCAAAATCAGTAATTCCATCGTAGCGGATAAGTACGAAATCTCCCGGCTGCGGACGTAGCGACAAATCCAAGATGGCATAGCCGGAATCTGTTTTGACGATTTTGGAGTTGGCATCCACGCGGCACAGTTTCGTGACGGTCAGTGTATCCTCGATATAGTCAGATGCTGGAGACGGAAATCTCATATCACAGCCCTCCGTTCGGGTTGTAGAGCTGGAATGTGCGGTCGTCACCCTCTTGCGTGGAGACGTCTTTGAATGTCGTCACGTAACCCTCTATCCACTGATTGGCCTGCCGTGGCGACCAGTGCCAGTTTACTTTCTCCAGCTCCTGAAGAAACCGCCTGGTGGTGATGGTGCGCCTGCCGTTGGGCTCGATGACTATCGCCGCCCGGCAAGCGACCTCAATTTCGTATCGACGTGGCATGATCTGAACCTCTCAATAACACTGTTTTTATATACAGTAGATTCATTGAGAGATCTGATCAATACAGGTTGCAGCTATCGATCAGGCGCACCGACGCAACATAATGATTATTCAGAAGCAGGCAGGTACTTGTAGATAGTTTTCACGTCTACCCCTATTACATCGGCTACCGACCCAATGTTTTAACTGCTCAGACCAGAAATATCTGGAAGCTTTAGGCATATTCTTGGAAGATAGACGAGCGCAAAGACGCACACAGCAATGATGTTATGTAGTATTTCCCCCTTGAGTGTGCCTGCTCAAGGGGATTTTTTACCGCCGTATTGTACCGGCAAATATTTGAAAATAGTCTTACCCCCACACCGATCGCATCGGCCACACGCTACTGGACAGGCGCTTAGTCCGGTATGTTTCTCGCGCTACTACTGCTTACGTTAACGTCTGGTAATGATCTAGCGGCGCGACGTAAAGCGGCGTTGAAAGCAATTATAGTGACCGGCCGGCGATGGTACTTCACACGGTTAGAATGACTCTGAAATAAATAAACATCTTCTGGATAGCGTTCTCTTCTACGAGCAATCATCGCCTCTACTGGAGGGGTTGATTTAACACGTAGCTCCTTCAGGTGACCCTGTTTTCGTATCAGTATCAAGTCACCATCAATATCATCATATCGAATACTCAGCAGCCTTCCAGCGCTTAAACCCGTGTGAAAAATTAACGCCCACAAGTCAGCCCATGTATCTGAGATGGAAACAAGATTGCTGTTAATAGTTAAAAATTGCTCAAAACTTATTGTTTTCTTACCGTTCACGAAAAAACCAAACTGTTTTCAAAGCTGAATGAATTGATTAAGCCAAACGTAACATATCAGGAAAAGTAGTGAAATCTTTGTCTTCAAGTCGCCGGGAGGTACTTGTAGATTGTTTTCACGTCCACGCCTGTCACATCAGCCACCTGCTGCCGGGTTGCACCGTTCTCCAGCATTCGTCGCGCCCGTTCGACAACCTCAGGGGTCATCACTCTGCGACGTCCGCCGATACGCCCCTGCTCTCTCGCCGCCACCAGTCCTGCGCGGGTCCTCTCCACAATCAGCTCTCGTTCCATCTCTGCCAGCGCGCTCATGACGTGGAAGAAGAAACGCCCCGCGGCCGTTGATGTGTCGATCGAGTCGGTCAGGCTGCGGAAATGAATGCCTTTTTCCTGCAGCTCTGACACCAGCGTAATGAGGTCGCGCACACTGCGCCCCAACCGATCCAGCTTCCAGACCACCAGTGAATCACCAGGACGAAGTCGGCGGATTGCCCGTCGTAGTCCCGGCCGCTTAGCGTTCTTTCCGCTGGCCATATCTTCAAAAATCAGCTCACATTCTGCGCGAATCAGTGCATTTTTCTGTAAATCGAGGTTTTGATCGCCAGTAGACACCCGAGCGTAGCCAATCAGCATGTTGTAACCCTTTGAAAAAGCTGATTGTAAATTGCCTGGGTTATTCGCGTAAACCTGGGTTCAGGCGACGGGCTAAAACTGATTGGTCGCTGCGCGACTGTCGCGTTGCTACGAACTACAGAACCGACGCAGAATATTCAGCTTATTCGGACTATTTCCTATTCCGCAGGGCTGGCGCCAGAAATGCCACGGGGTGGTGGTGATTACGAATATGACCCTGACGACACCACCACGGCCGATGACGGGATACTCACAATTGTTACCAGTGACGGCGCACGCTGGAAGAAAATACTCAACGACCTTGCGCTGACCTGTGCTGATGCGGGGGTATTCCCTTCAGGAGATGATGATACCGATGCCCTTAATGCCTTGTTTACCGTCGTGGCGTCGTTCTGGTGGACGCGCGGGCGTTTCCGGCTGGACATGATGGGGCTGAAATTCAGCTCATCCAGAGGGAATACTGTTGAGTTCGACCCGAACAGAATTGAGTTATGTAACTTTTATATCAACAACGTCTATTACACGTCGACGACGCCATTCGCGATTGTGTGCGCCAGGTCAACGTTGCCATTTCAGGACGGTGTTAATCGCGTTCAGGGGAACGTTGAAAACCTGAAAATAGGGGATTCGACCCGCCATACAACATCGCCGGTGACAGCTCTGTACCTGGTATCTGATGTTAACGGGGCATCGTCAAGCGTGGTCTTTAATAATCTGGTAGCACATGGTTCCAAAAATGGTATTGCTTACGGCAGTCACTGTTATCTGACGACGTTCAACGGCGGCTCCGTCTCTGCCGGAAATAACAATGTTGATGCCGTTACTGCCGGGCTGGAGACTTCTCTGGTGGATATGGGGGAAAACTTCCGATTCAACGGAATGACATTTATGGGGTCCCGGATTTTCAACTGGGGGACACTGGGTGCCGAATTTAACTTCACTGATGTGAGCATGGATTTTGTTGCACTTGGCGTGAATAACGCCTCCGGATTTGTGCTGGATGTGAAGGGTGGTCATGCAGAATTTAATAACAACTATGAGCGCTGGTTCAGTTCATCGAAACCGGCTTATGTCAGTTTTAAACCTGCCTGGGTCGTATGTGACGGGACAAACGCCACAACTGACCATATGTTTTACGATGATACAGGGAAAGGGCAACTGGCTGTCGAAAGCGACGTCACATACTGGTCCGGCACTGCTGTCAAATCCATGATTAACACCCGACTGCTGTCTGATAAATCCAACTCACTGCAGGGACTGCAACCCGCAGTACGTGGTGACCTGAATAAATACCTGGTGGATGGCACCTTCACCCGCAGTACGCTCGTTGACCGCTGGTACGCAGACATGAACGCATCGCGTACTGACCGGCTGACGTCAGATACCACAACCCTGACGCGTGGCACCACAACTGACGCTGACGGTAATACAGTTGGATGCCTGTCAATAGTCAAAAAATCCACAGTGGGTGAGGGGTTCCCGTCTGGTGCGCAACTGGTCGTCAAAGTCCCTCGCGGCACCACGCCTGCGCACATTAAGTTTAAGTATAAGGCGACTACCGAGGGTGTGTCAGTGGTCATCACTTCCCGTCTGGTGACTGTCCTGACGTTCGACAGCAACGGCATACCTGTCTTTGGAGACCGTGTCATTACTTCCGCCGCTACAACGGTGACAGCAGGAACAACGGCAGCAGAATATCGCTCATCAACGGGCCTGAACGTCGTTCAGGATTACATGACATATGACTATGTTCAGTTGAGCATTTCCCTGTTCAACGTCCCGACCGGTGGTGCGGAAGTGAAAATCTACGATGTACTGATTAACAAGATTGGGTGATATATGCATTTTTATATTTTCTTTGATGGCGCTGATTATTACGCAACCCCGCACAAATCCAGAGCCGAGGAATGGCCCGGTGGTGTTCTTTACGAATATGACGCTGACCCTGATGATGATCAGTCTTTGGTTGCTATGGCTGATTACGTCGCTGCACAAACTGGCGTGACGTTGAGTCTGCAGTTCTCATGGTGAGTACCCCGCCATTACTGGCGGGCATCAAACAGTGCAATATTACTGTCGAGGTATTCAAGTAATACGGCACCTCCGTCATCACCGGTGACGGTGAATAAATTGGGTGCCATGCGAAGTCTGGTGTACGGGTGAATATTCGGGGATTCATCATCCCCGGTACCTGATAAAACAACTGTATATTCATTACCCTCAGTGAGTGACCCCACGCGGCAACCTCGCGCTTCAACGCAGGTCAGCACGGTGCCGGCGGCCGGTAATTCATAATCAGACATGTTTTCTCCTGTTAACCTAATTCCAGTTCGGCGTATGAATCCAGCAGCGTGGCGTAGCCAAGAGAATAATTAGCCTTCTGCCCCTTTGACACGCCAAAATTACCGGAAAATGTGCCTTTTGTTCCGGCAAAATACGCAGCCGGTTTCCCGTCAACATTGAAAATTGCACTACCGTTTTCTGCGTCATTCAGTCTCGCAGTGAAATAAACACGCTTATTCGGCTTGCTTGTGTACTCAGTTTCTGTTGTGCTCATCCCCCAGTTAATGCGCAGCCTGCGACCACTGCCAGTAGTGCGGGTACCGCCAACATTAATTTCAGAGTCAGGCGTGTGAGTTTTTACGATGCAGTCAAAGTTTGGCAGATAGACAGGTTCAGCATCGTAGTTGCCCAGAAGGCGAACGTTGTCGATTTTGATGTGGGATGTAGACAGTGAACCACCGTAAATCGCGTATGCAAACTCGCTGGTGCGACCGTTTACGTTCCACTGGATACGACCATCTTCAAGCGTCAGGTTTGCCAACATCCCGTCATCGACGTGAATACAGTGTTTACTGGAAAATGCATACTGGCCATTTCCGTTCACCACGTTGATTTGTTTAACATGTACGTCAACAGTCGGACTATTAGATGTGCCGGAATACGATGTGCTGTTTGTTATGCTGATTGCCTGGTTAATGTGGTACCCCTCCAGGCTGTCAAACACCACGTTTGAAGCAGACCCGATACGAAATCCGCAGTTGGCACCATACAGGCGGGACTGACCGAACCGAACCCAGGAATTAACGATATCCATGCAGTAAAGGTCTTCGGTCTGCTTCACCGTCGGGCTGGCCCCGGCAACGCCGAGATGATGCCCAATATATACACCCTGGCTGTTAAAAATCTTCGCGTTCGCAACACCCAGCAATAAGAAGCCGAAGCGCAGTGAGTTGGCGTTATTAACAAAGAGGTCAGAACCCTCGTATTTGTGAATAACAATATCGTAAGCTGAGTCAACGACAGATCCATCAGTGCAATCCAGTTCCCATATAGACGAAAACTCACCAAATCCATTGGTCCCCGCCAGATAAACCGCGCCTGCGCTCTGATAGGCGTTCACGGTTGATGGATAAAGCCCTTTGATACCCTCCGATTGCTGAGATGGATCGAGGTGTATTTTACCAAAGGTTGCGAGGCCGTAACCGTTGTACTGATATGTGTCAATATGAACTTCAGCGCCCACAATGACTTTCTCAAACTGCACAGCGCGAGATGACAGCTCAGGGATAATCTTATTAACGCCATTAGCCTTAACGCCGCCTTGTATTAAAACGTTCACGTACGGCTTGTAGCACCACTCAAATAAAAATCGCGCCTCACCATGAAATTTAAATTCCCCGACAACACCGCAATTATAACCACCATAATTTCTGAGGTTGTACCGGGTGCTCTCGCTGGTCTGGAATTTATAAATGGTATCAGTAATCTCTACGACATATGGTGTGTCATTGATAATGACCCGACAGTTATAACCGTCTGCGTTTTTCGATGCTGCAAATGCCGCTGCAAATGCTGCATCATCACGTAACCCGCGAGCATAAAAAACAGAAAGTCTGACAACTCGCCCTGAATAAAGCATCGGGCTTAGGGCGTCTTGTACGCTGATTTTCTCTTCCAGCGCAACCAGCGTACCACCACTATTCCCCTCTTCGTCTGAATCCAGGTTTTGGCGAAGCGTATCGCCATCCATCAGAACGAAGTGAGCCACATCATTCGCAAAACTGATTGCGTCGGTACCGGTCGTCGTAAATCCGACATCCGTGGTGGCATTCAGGCGGTAATATTGGTCGTTATACCGGATGTACTGGTTACGGGCGCTGAACTGAAACGGACCGTCTTCATAGTCACCGAGGAACACGTAACCGGAGCTATCAAGAAAAGCCTGGAATCGGTTTTCCTTATCAGCCTGGGAAGCATCAAAAGTGGTTTCCTGTTCGACTATCTGGGTGGAAAAACGGGACTCAAAGTCACTCAGTTTTACCGTAAACGCAGACTCCAGTCCGAACCATGACATGCGGCTACGACCGAGCCGATCACTCCAGAAAGAGGATGTAATATCGTTCAGGGCAAGGTCAAGATTCTGAGCGTTATCAAAAACGTTGCGCATGTCTGCCGACGGGACCGGATCCCGCGTTAAATAAAATGGCATAGGGGTATTACCTCAGAAACAGATCAGGCAGGAATTTCAGGCCAGGCGATATCGGGAGCGGTAGATGTATCAATGCGGCTCAAGGCAACGCGGTATTTTTTCCACTCAGTCAGTTGCATGACTTCTTCGTCGGTCTGGATACCAAGTTCTACAGCGTCGTTTAGAGGGGCTATTTTTGCGTTTGCCTCTCGCATCAACTCGGTTAACAGCTCAATAGCGCTACTCACTTCAGCCTGGTGTTTAGCTTCCGCGTCGTTAACCCAGTTTTCTCCATCCCATTTTTGATAGCTGCCAGCAGGCGCTTTTGTCGTTACCCCTGCTGGTAATTCCCCAAGCGCTGAAATCTCAACAGGCTCGCCAGATGCAGTGCTGTACACGATCTGCCCGCGATGGTCCTCGATAAGGGACCACTGGCCCGCAGCGGCATTGAAAACCGCTGTTTCTCCGGAGGCTATTTCGGGTGGTGAACTTTGAGTGCTGCAGGCAGGCAAGCCAGTGTGAGGCGGGATCGACAATTCTTCAACGCCCACTAACTCCCCCGTATCGTCGCTGATATGGTAAACGGTTACCACCTGAGTTTTGTCAGACATTTCAAAAGCCATTATGCGAGCCTCACGATGTAGTTAAATGCGATGTTTTTAACGGTGTTTTCTGCATTACCTGCAGAATCAACCGTGATGGTGTGTGAGTGGGCTCCAATTACCACGGAGTGAGTGTGTGCGCCTGCAGTGGATGTTGTGCCAAAGGTGCTCCCGCCGTTGCTACCAACTTCCTGATCGCTTCCGCCCTGCTTCTGCATTGGCGATCCCCACGTGTGATTGTGGTCCCCATTGCTGCTTGTCGTTTTGGTACCGAGATCGGTCGATGTGGCCGACGCTGTATGAGAGTGTGATTTAACGCCATCCTGTTCCTGAGACAGCACCGCACGCCCGGTGGCCGGCTTCCCCTTAATGGTCCAGCCTCGCATGTCTGGAATTACACCTGACGGGTAAGCTGTAGCCAGTAACGGGTATGCCGTAAGGCTGAATGCCTGCCCCTGCATGAAAGCGAAATTACCATCTGCCGGCAAAATGTCAGAGGGCCATGGTATGGGGGTGCCAACTGGCAGAGCGCTCCGCGCAACCGTGTTAACTGAACCGATCAGCAGGGATACCAGTTTTGCCGTATCTCCATCATCAAGCACATCCTCTCCGGTTGTCTCAGCCATGAACTGAGCTAAGACGCTCGCCATAACCGTCCCCTGGCGCAGGGCTTTATTAATCTGCGCGGACCGGGCCAGCCCCGCTGTAAATCCTGTAGAAAGGGCGATCAAACCTTCCCATTCCGTCTGAGATGTCACATTTGAGCCAGATGCGATGGCAAACGGTTTAAAGTAATTAACTGGCATCAGAAGTTTTCTCCCCATGCGCCGGACTCAAAGCCAGCGATATAGTCATTTTCGACATCAAATCCAAAGAATTTATATCCATTAGAAGGCGTAACTGTTTCCCTGACTCTTACCCCGGCGGCCTTTACAGTAAGGAGCCCAGCACGTACAACAAAAACAAACTCAGCCGGGAGTTTATCTATTGGGTTAATGTCATATCGCGATGGTGTGTAATCATCAGGAAGAGAAATAAAAGGACCACGGTTCATTCCAGAATCAAATATCAACCGGTCTGTTACAGACATTAAATATTCAGAATCAATGACGATGAGAACTGAGATCGTCATATCCTGATTATCGAGGATGATCATTTTAATCCCAGTACCAGCAAGCGCTGTTTCCAAAATGTCAGGCAGCGCTCCGTTCTGACCATTCCAGTTATTAATCCCTACCCTGGCCTTTAACACGACCCGGTATACGTCATCGCTCAGGTAGGTTAATGCGTCAGAAGACTGATACGGACCAAGCCAGATCCCCTGATCCCAGCCAACTCGCTCTTTGTCCCATTCAAGAAAAACACCAGATATCGGCGCGGCAACAGTCCGGGCTACACCAATCCATTGACCAAGAATATCAAGTTGTGCCCCTACGCCAGTATCTATATCGAACGCAGAGATAAGACCGGACACTGAACCAGACACATCAATTAGCGGCCTTGTCGACAGATCAACATGTTTTACAAATTTTGGTTTTCCTGCATGGTAGTTGGAAATAAGATCGGTGTATTTGCTCATGCTGTCACCGTTATCTCTATATTCTCCACGCTACATGAAACGGCCTCGTCATATACGACTGTGACATTAGCTGCTGCGACAGACTCAGCCGACCGACCTATTAACAGCTCCATAATGTCGTAATATCGCGCATTCCCTCCGCTGACTACGCCGAGGTTCGCCGGGGAATAAACCCGGCTCAGCAGCACACCATCACCAATAGTGAGAGAGTTAATGTACGAAGCAACAGCGGCTTTCATTTCATCGCCAATGTCAGAGGTGTAGCCAGTTAACGCCTTCAGGGTAATTGACACATATACCGGAACATCTACCGGGCGAGAGAAGCGAATGGTATAAGGATTTCCATACTTATCTGTGACTACCACGGCCGTTGTGCCGTAGGTGGAAACTCCCTGCCCCTTCACGCTTCGGATGGTACTGGCAATTTCTGTTGCATCCCCACCCTCAACGACAGCAGAAATAGAGTGCTCTGGTAACCCGTTAGCGTCCGTAATCTCGGTATCATTCTCAAACAGCTTGTGACGGGTTACGCCTTCAACGTTAGCAATTGCACCATCTACCGCGTCAAACGGCGTGAGAGAGGCCAGCGCGACGCTTTGCGCCTGCCTTACGCGTAGCTGCGCATCCGTCTCAGCAGCGACACCTACCGTGGCCGCCAGAGGGTTAGTCACCGAAGACCATCCACGCGTCGGCGTGTTGATGCCATTTACCGACCCCGCCACCGCAGCTACGGCGCCAGCATTCGCACACGTGGCCGTCGCCACCACGGTACCATCAGAGCCAATCACTACCGTCGCCGGCAGATTCCACACCACACTGTTTGTGTCGCGTACCGAACCATTTGTGATGGTCGTGCCGATAGTGCCGGTCAGCAGTAGATCGACCGTCGAATTAGTCGCTGCACGCCGGGTAATGCCGTTAATTTTGACGTTGCTCGTCAGTGCATCTGACAGGGCCGTCGCCGGCGAGAACGAACGGTAAACCGAAATGGCTGTGTTGTTCGCGTCATGAATGGCCAGAGCCACCAGCGCCACCATCTGGCCGTCCTTGCTGTCAGGATCGAGATAGGCATCACTGCTATAAATCTGCTGGAAATAGCCGGTGATAGTATCCAGCACGGTCTGATAGTCTGGCGCACTTATCCCCTCAGCGGTTACCGTTGCCGATAAGCCGAGTGTATCGAGGTCCAAAGACATTACGCCTCCGAGGTTACTGTGGTTGTCCCGTAGAGGGTTTCTACCGTTGCTGTGAACGTTACGCGCCGATTTCTGCCGTCAACGGTAGTATTAAATTCGGTGATAGAGCTGACGCCCTGCGTTTCCAGGATGCGCTGGCGGATGGCCAGGTTGTAGGTGTCAGGTCTCTGTTTGCCGAGGACTGACTGAATCCAGGGTGTTCCCTCTGTGGTATCGAGGAACCACTGACCGTACCAGAGCAGGAAGCGCGTTTTAATGGCCTGCGCGACGGCCTCAGGAGAGTTTACCAGCCAGGTATCATCGCCCTGGCCAAAGGTGTAATCACCGTCATCATCTTCACGTCGGTATCGCATTATTCAGGCCCCCCGGTGCTGTCGTTACCATGCTCAACCCCTCCATGCGTGTGCGTCATCAGGCTCTTACCGCCTGCTGTCACATCGTTGGTTACGGTGACCGGGCCGTGCATCGTGGCCGTGCCTCCGCTCTCACCCATTCCTTGCGACAGGTTGCCGTTGATCGTCACGTTGCCGTTAAGGACGATTTCCGGGGCGTTAATAGTCGCGCTGCCGGCGGTGGTGGCAGTGATATCCCCTCCGGCGGCCACCTCAATGAAAGCCGAACCATCATCGGTACGCAGCTGCGCTCCCGTAGTGCTGATGCCGCCGATTTTCTTCGCCTGCGACTGCGGGCCCACGATACAGAACGCATCCGATAAATCATGCATGCGCCCGTCTACCGGCTCCTGTACACCCCCGCTTTGCCACCAGAAATCAATGCAGCGGTCGGCAAATATCACCAGACACTCATCGCCTTCGCTAACGGGAAAAGTGAGCGTACAGCCGCCCCCGCGGGGGAATACAACTGGAACATCCACCAGCAGCGGATAATCCTTCGTGCTTTTGTTGCCGTCGTTGTCGCGCTCGATGTAGCGGATCGCTGGCTGAACAACAGCCGTCAAAGATTCTGGGTCGAATGACTGGATGATCCCCGGCAGTGCTACGCGCATTTGCTCGCTAAGCGTCTTTCGCTCAGACGCCAGAACCTCCGCCAGCGCCCCACTACGGGTTTGGCTTGATACGCCCATGTTTTCTCCAGATAATGATTACCCTCACTTAGTGAGGGGTAGAATAAAAATTTAATTACTTAGTATTTTTGACTACAGGAGATACCTATGGGCTTCAGATTTAGGAAGCGGATACGCATAGCTCCAGGCCTAGCAATCAATATCAGCAAGAGTGGCGTTAGTACGTCGATTGGCCCAAAAGGCGCCACTACCAACATAAGTGGAAGAGGAATAAAAACCACCGTTGGAATTCCGGGATCCGGTTTGTCATACACCGTTGGCCCAGGGAAAAAATCTGGAAAAGCTACATCGGAAGAGGAATTTTCAGAACAGGAACCAACGGCTCAAAGGGAAGGGATCCATTGGTGGAGGCTTGCAGTTTTCATCATTGCCGCCATAGTTCTATCGCAAATATTTAAGCAGTGAGATTTTAGCCCTGATTAACTCAGGGCTTTTTTATACTGTTTTGCATGGATATGAACCAATCAATTTAGGCGCATCCATACTGTTCTGTAGCAGTTGAACATTGAGCCAAGATTTGCCATCCCGCTTGATGAATTGAAATCCGTAATTATTTCCATCACGGGAAGGCATTATACCCATATCCCATTTGGCATTTGATTCGTCACCTTTCTTTCCGAGATATTTAACCTTTTGACTGGTAACCAATTCTCCATTGATTCTTACCAGACCCTCAGAATCGTTAATAGTTAGCTTGTAACCGCCACATTGGATGGCAGAAAGTGCCGGTGCAGAAAATAAAGCGATCAATATCAATAATTTTTTCACCCAGCGCCTCTCTCCAGTGCTGATTGAGTTTTTAGATCCATCGCGCCACGCGCTTCACACATCATATCCATGTACCACGCCTGGCCCCTTGTGTCGCCAGTGTACATAATGCCGCGCACAATATAAACGCCGTCGGTCGCAATACTGGCCGGTTGTGCGGTGGTGCCTTCGACGGTGATATTGCCGTTGTTATTCTGGTCGGTGATACGCCCCTGCGTCATGGCGATGTCATTATTACCCAGCACGGTGCGGTACACGGAAGCCTGGTTAAGCTCAATCAGACCATTAACCCGGATGTTGGGGTTAATCAGGCAGCGCACGTTCACTCCACTGCCGATGGTCTGCTGGGGCATACCGATCAGGCCTGTGGCGCTGTTCAGCTTAATAGCATCGTGAACGACTTCGTTTTTCGCCACCATCTCACGCTTACCATCAACAAACATCCAGTCAGCCTGGCATTGATCGGCAACGTTATCCATCAGGTGACGAGTCATGCCAAACAGCACCCGTCCACGCGGGTAAACAGTCGCAGGCATGGCCGGGGTGTTACCCTCTGTCGCGCCTTTCGCGTTGAAATCCTTCATCAGCGCAACATTGACGTCAGCAACCGTATAGCCCGCCGCAAGCGTCTGCGTCGTGATCGAGGTGGCAAATGCGCGGTCAGAATCGGCCGCCTGAATTAGCACAAAGCTGTCGATGGGGTTATCCTTACCGGTGATGGTGTAGCGGATCTCGCCATCAAAGATCAGCCCATAATTTCGCCCGTCCATCTGGCCCATGTCATCGGGGTTTACCGTTCGTGCAACGCCGACCTGACTGGCGGAAACATCCGCTGCAATACCGTCATAACCGGCGATAACCCTGATCCGGGTAAACTCCTCACCGACAATACGGTTTGCGGTATCCGCGGCGAGGTTATAAATCTTGAAGGTCCCCACCCTCGTTTCGCTGCTGAGATTAAACCAGTCAAGCGTAAAGGTGACTTTGAAGCCCCCAAAATCGGTAGCGTTGCCTTTCGAATCGACCAGCTGCAGCTCAAAATGGCGCATCCAGTTCTGTGACATGATTACTCCGTTACCACGTAGAGGTGACTATTTATTCCTAGATCGCTTTCGGTGGGGTTGTCATTAGCCGCGTTATCGCAGCCGACATAAAGCGAAAAGCCCAGCCCGAGATAGCGGTATTGCGCCAGCAGGTCAGCGCCGGTGATCAGGGGTACACCCTTAATCAGGTCGGCGCCGCTGCTATCCATGATATCGAGGCACCAGAACGCGGAACGCCAGGTAACAGCCATTTGATAGCTCTGGCCAGCCAGCGCAATAGCGAATTGTTGATTGTCTGGTGATAGCGGGATTTCTGATACGGCCATTTATCCTCCGGTTGCGTAGCCAGCCAGCCGGCTTAACAGGGACTCATTTTTCGCCGCCGGCGTTTTTACTCCTGAGTTCTGCACTGCTGAAGTATTCGCCCCCAGTTTCATGTCTTCTTTGACTGCTACCTGCGTGGTGGTCGTGCTCGTGATAATGACCTCGCGAAGCGTAAGTACAGCAGACAACACATTTTCTGACGTCCTGTCGGTCGTGACCTCCAGCGCACGGATCAGCATGTTGGAGTAAATCCGCTTACCGGTCACCACATCGAAAGGTACCCTGCTGTTCTGCAGGTCCAATAGTTCCTGATACGTTTCTTTCGGACTAAGGCCCACACTCAATCCGAAAGACGTGGTATCAAGAAAGTCGAGCAGCGATCCACCGCCAGCAAATCCGACCTGCATAACCACTTCTGACGGACGTCGGTAGGCGTGGTCAGAAATTGCAGCGCCGACCTCTACCGGGTGTTCGGTAATTTCCAGCGTGTCATTGTGCTTTTCAGAAATGACGACACTGGGAACGATCAGCCCGATGCGACGGCTCTGCTGCTGAAACAACGTAGAGAGGATATCCATCAGCCTGCCCCGCTTTGATTAACCCGCAACACCCTGGCATTCGCTTCAAGCTGCCGGCGCCCGACTTCCTGGCCGACTTCCTGAGCGTTTGCGCCGTAGATGTTGTAGGTGTTCTGCTGCTGAACCTGTGCACCAGCCGCCTGATGAGCCAGTGGGCTGTTCCAGTTCGAATAGCCCTCTTTACGAGCCATTGACTGCATAAGGGCCCCCATCGTATTTGGATCGGACAGGTTAAGCGCCGCCGTCGGCGACACCCCCATCCAACCTGCTACCTGTCGGGCATACTGCTGCGGGTCGTTATTGTCGCCCGCCGGGGCCCAGGTGCTGACGATATCCATAATGGACTGCAGGCGGCGACCTGTCGTTTTCCCCGTGAAGTAGCGCATCAGCTGGTTTTTCATCGCCGACCAGCCTTCCAGAGCTGATCCGAACGCACGGAAGCCACCACCGCCGACAGGGCGAATGTTCCCAGGATTGTTGTTGCGATCGGCAAGCGTTTTCTGCTCATGCTGATACCATCCGCCATCACTGAAGCGGGTTTTAACCTCCTCCCAGAAGCCCAGCACCTTACCTCGCGCGTTGACGGCGCTACTGGTTACGCCTGGCAACGCATCGGGCTGATCGCTCCCTTGTTTGAGTAGAGCCTTGCCGATGCTTGCTGCATCAGACCAGCGACCGTCTTTGATGGCGTTAAGCAGGTCACCAATCATGCTCAGCATTTTGCTGAACTCGCCCATCTGGGTAATGAAGTTGCTGAAATCCCACTTCAAAGACCAGGACTTGGGATCGATGTTTAGCAGTTTCGCCAGCGCTTTCCCGAGGTCAAAAACCGTTTGTTTCAGGTCGCCGACCATTTTCAGCGCTGCGTCTACTTCAGGCTTCCATTTACCCCAGTCGATGAGGCTTTTGCCGCCCTCTTTCCAGGTCTGGTAATCCTCCCAGAGCAACGCTACAGCAGCCGCAAGACCGAGAACCCACGTAATCGGAGAAGCCAGCATTGCGCGGTTCAGCAGCCACCACGCGGCGGTAAGTGCACCAAGCAGCTCTATCAGCTCCTGAGACTGTTTATCGAGAGAATCCCACCAGTTACTGATACCCTCACCTAACTGGATAAGACGGTAAATAACCCTGCCGACCATTTCACCAGCCCAGAGGATACCCTTAACCGTCGAGGTGATTACGACTTCGATTTTCGGGAAGTTATCCAGAATCTGGCGCCGCAACCGGTCCAGCGACCCGGCCAGGCCATCAGCGAGGCCGGAACCGATTTTATCCCGTGCCATGCCGGCCATCAGGCCGAAGGAGCGCAGCGAGGTCATGAACTTGTTTGAACTGACGGCAGCCACATCGGCGTTATAGCCGATAGCCTTTGCCATTGCGGTATATTCGCCACTGAACTGGCCGATACCGCGACGCATAGCCATCAGGGTATTTTCATCAATACCCAGCATCTGTGCGTACTGATTAGCCCTGTAATACGGCATGCTGCTAAGACGCTGACCGACGCCGGTGAAGATGCTGGCCATATCCCGCATGTTGCCCTTAGCATCGCGAGTCTGCACGCCAAGACGATTCAGGAAGCCTTCAGCACCGGGGTTGTTACGCACGAACCGTGACAGGTTTTCAAGTGAGCCTCGGGCGGCGTCCACGCTGCCACCCATCTGGCTGACGGCATACCCGATTTGCTTAATGCCCTGCACCGTCGCGCCAGTACGCTGAGAAGCCCAGTACAGGTTATCGAGGCTGCTGGCGATTTTGGCGGTAAACGCCACCACTGAAGCAGCAGCCAGTTCAACTTTGGTACCAAGCTCAATCGCCTTAAGCGTCGTCCCGGCAACCACGGCATCAAATTTTCTGGCGCCAGCTTCGTCGACTTTGAACCCAAGCGAGATCAGAAAGTCCTTGAGCGTTTCAGCGTTCATTGTCCTCTCTCCATTTCGCTATGCGGTAGTCGTTATCGGCTTTGAGGTCCAGCCAGTCATTCATGCGGGCAATGTCAGCCAGGTCGACTGACCCGTCCTTCAGTGCGGTATAGGGGATATACCCGGCTTCCACCGGGCGCATCAGGAAGCTTTCACCTTCAGGAAGAGTTTCCAGCGTCAGGCCACTGGCGGGGTGGACGTCTCGCTGGCGGGGAGTTCTTTCAAAAAATTTCCCAGACTATCGGCGACCACCCGCGCCACCAGCTGCAGCATGGTAAACAGGTCCGTATCGTCGAACATCAGTACGCCCTGATCGAAGACTTTCGCCCAGCCCTTTTCGTGCTGGCGGGAAACGACGCTCAGGCACGGATAAATAACCGCATTAACATCCTCGTCCGGCAGCGCGGCCAGCGTGTCGGCGATTTTCGGCAGCACACTTTCCAGCACAGCACCAGAGTTACCCGCAGCGGCCTGCGCTTTCAGCGTGGAAAATTCACTAACGAGCCCGGCCAGCACCGGCAGCAGCTTACGGCTGACCTTCAGTTGCTGGAATACGTCGAGTTTAGCGGTTCGGTAATTAACGCCCTTGATTTCAAATTCCATCTGTTAAAACTCCCCCAGCAGCTGGTCAATCTTGCCGCAGTCAAAAACCCACGACACTGTGTTGCCAACCTTTGCATTGGCGTGATCCGGCTGTTTCTGGAAGGCGCAGGAACGCGCTGTCGAGATGTCGCCAGAGACTTTGTTTCGCACAACGATGACGTTATTACCCCAGGTTGCTGAAGACTGGCTCTGTGCGTTGTACATCAGAGACAGTTTTTTGTTGACCGGGGAGGTCTTAAGCAGCGTTACCGTGATGGTGCCGCTCTTACCGGCGTGAAGGCTGTGCATCACTTCCCCGTCAGCGCCGACAGTCATGGTGTTTTTTGCCTCTGCCATGACTACGGTGATCCCCTCTTCGGAGTTCGCCGAGCCGTAACCCAGATCGATACTGCCGGTCGGGCCCGTCAGGGATGCAGAGACGTCAATAAAAGAGTAAGTAGACATTTAGTTCCCCTTAACGAACCACGTTGATCTGTACGTCGCCATAGTGAATGGCACCCGCCAGCTTAATCGCCGCCTGAATCACCGGCGACTTACGCGCTTCCCTGTCGGATTGCGCCTGGTTGGCTACCGCGTCGGCGTAGACGTAGTAACCCTTGGTCAGGGTATCACCGGACTGAATCTGTCCAATCGGGCCGCCGTTCCACACACCCGGCGCCACCAGACCGTTATTAACCGCCTGGTCGAGTGAGGCTTCGACGTTGGTCATTAAACGGGTTACGCCAGCGTCGGTCTGCGGGATTTTGGTAGTCGAGGTGTACAGCAGGTTATAGAGATTGGTCTGAACGTAGTTCTGCAGCCAGTCCAGGCCATGGCGCTCGTCGAAGAAGTCACCGTTCGCCATCACGCCCTGCTGGATAATCGCCGTATCGTTTGCGTAGTAGACGTAGACGTTACCGTTAATGGCATCAATGGCGGCAGCCTGTGCGGTTGTCAGCGTCTCGTACGTCACACCAGGCTCGGTTTTGAATTTCAGGGTGATCGTGGTGTTGTTGCCGGTGAAGTTCACCGTGAACGCGCGGCCAAATGCCGAGATAGCGGCGTATTTGCTGCTGGAGCTGTACTGCCAGAATGTACGTCCATAACCCGCGGCTTTCAGCTTGTAGCCGATATTGTCGGTATTGCCTGCCACCAGCACGTTCACATCATCAGTGGTAACGGCCAGAATGCGGCTAAGGCTGGATGCCTCGATCGCCGCGGCGACGGAAATCACGTCAGCCTCAACCAGATCGGCGCTGTCGGCAATCGCCAGCCCATACCAGTTGGTATATTGCAGAGAGGCATTCACCGCCTGCAGCAGCGTTTCAACCGCCCCGGCTTCGCCTTCCGCCAGCGTTTTCGCCCAGCGCCCGATATAAACCAGCGTTGGTTTTGGTGACTGTGAAAAGAAGATGGTCGCCGCTTCGTATTCCGGGGAGTCAACGCCAAAATCATCGCCGATATCTTCAATGGCCGAATACTGGCGAATGCGCTCGGTCACCGGAATAACGGTAGAGGTTCCCAGAATGAGGAGCGCACCGAAGTTTCGCCCCGTTGCCGCTACCGGTGACATGATGACGTCAACGTTAACGACATTGGAAACAGGTAAGCCCTGTGCCATGTTTTAATCTCCAAAAAATTGCACTGGCGCGTCGACCAGCGATTGAATGCCGTACTGGCGGATGATTTTGCGACGCAGGTCAACGCTGATGTCGTACCGGCGTACCCACTGGTTATTGATGAGTTCTGGGAGGTTGAGGATCCGCCCGTGCTGCAGGAACGTGAGCCCTACCTGGTTCAGCCCGTCGTTGTTCTGAGCCACCAGCAGACCGTCACGAAAGCGTGTGGCCGTCGACAGCCCCTGTGGTCCGTAAAAGCACAGAATCAGGCTCACGGTCTCATGGGACCACTGCTCGGTGTTCTCTTCGCCCTGTACATAAGCTGGGTTGAAGTCTTCCTGAATACCGGTGATACCGAATGCGCACCAGGTGGTGCCGTTTTTGGGTATCTGCTTTTGTGGGTCGGTCCAGCGCGGGTAAACCAGCGCGGCATCCAGCCCGGAAACACCCCGTATCCAGCGGCTGATTAACCGCTCCAGATCCTCATCGTAGGGCGGTGAGTCACTGACGGGCGTCAGATATCCCGCCGTTGTGCTGTCGTTACTCAATTGGCGTTCCCCCGTCGAATTCCAGAAGTTCGCAATGTGCCTGGACGAACCCGGCACCGTACGCCGTATACTGATCGACAAACGTCACGCGATAGTCGCGCCCCTGGTAGGTCACTGTGTCAGCATCCAGTCCGGGCTGACCCTGCGTAAGCCTGAACTGAGTAACGATGAGGATTGCGCCGTTGATGTTCTGTCCGGCGGCCATACGTTTAGCTTCCAGAGAGCGGTCAACGGTCACCACACCGGAGAACGGGATATCCTGCGGCGTATTGATCGGGAAGTTATCTTCGTCAACCGTCTGCACCTGTCGGTGACATACCAGCGTCAGATCGACAAAATCCGGGTCCAGAAGAACCTCTGTCACATCGAGTAAAGGCATTATTTTTTCCTTACGACGTATTGAATCGCACGCAACAGGAAGCCATGAGCGTACAGCGGCTTAATACCTCTCAAACCAGCAGCACGACGTCGCTTAAGCGTCTTTTCGGATAAAGGCTCTAGTCGATCACCGTCACCGATAACCGCCTTTGCGGCATCACGGGCAATCTGTCCAGCGGCTTCAAGATGCTGCTCTGCCACACCAGAATTCCCCTCAAGCGCAGCCTGTGTGGCAAGCTTCAGCCGTGCGGTGGTTTTATCCCGAGAATCCTCTATACCCATATCGAGAAAAGGCCGTGGCGGAAGCGTGACGATCTCGCCGTCAATCTCTACGGTCGCCCCGGTGGACTGCAGGTAACCAATTTCGGCATTACTCAGTGGGGAATCTTCACGTGGAGGGCCAGCGGGAATGCCCACCAGCACATCGGTGCCAGATAGCTTATTCAGTGCGTCGAGAACATCGGCGTAATTGTCAGAGCGTATCGTGAGTCCGCTTTTCATTACGGCGTCCCCAATTGAACTGCTCCCGCACCGAAAATCATCAGATATTCCCAGAACTCAGACCCATAACGGGAGTTATTCCAGAAGCCCGCATTAGGGTCCAGCGTCGCGCTGGCATCGTAGCTTACCGAAACCTTATCCACTGACTTTGACGTCTGCACACCGCTATTTGCACCACCAGCCGAACCAACAGCAACGCCACGCATATCAGCAGCGTACAGGTACAGGTAGTGCGCGACATACAGACCAACAACATAGGGGAAAATATCTTCACCAAAACGCGATTCACTCAGCAGGACATCAGCGAGGGCAAGCCGCGCCTGGATCATTGTGGTTGGGTACTTTGTTTCGTCAGCGAACTGCGTGAATGCTGCCCTGAACTTCTCAGGCGTCGGTAGACTTTGATTTCTTGCCATTAGTGGTAGTCTCCGCCAGCTTCGCTTCGAGTTCTGCAATACGCGCTTCGTACTCAGCAATACGCGGGTCTTCAACCACTGCCGGGGCCTCACCATCAGGTGAGCAATGCGCTTTCACAAACCAATGCTCTGCAACGGCATCATCAACGTCATGAAACCCCGCCGCAAACGGAGTGATTTTGTCGCCGTCGTTAAAGTTGAACGCGGTCAGTACATAGATTTTCTTCATCGGAGTTCCTTAGAAAAAGCCCCTGTGAAGGGGCTGTATCTGGATTAAATGCCATCCATGTAGTTCAGGGTTTCCGGGTAAACCGGTTCAACCGCACCCAGCTTGCCGTAATAGGTCACCAGCTGATACAGGCCGCGATACTGGATCGGGACGCTCTGCAGCGGGACCATCGGGAAGCGAACAAACTTCTTATCATTGGTGTAGGCGACCATGCGATCAGTACCGCCCACACCGCGACCTTTCATCCATTTAACCGGACGAATGTTCAGCGGCTTGCCGTTCTGGTGGTAAGCGATAGTGTTCGTTTCCAGGTAGGTCAGCAGAGACTGGTTACCGGCGCTGGAAACGATGGTGCTAGCAATGAACGAATACTGCTCAGGCGGGATCAGCAAATCTTCCGGCACTTTGGAGTAAGCGGAACGGGCCCATGCATTGCTCAGCACCTGGTTAATGCTGGCGCGGATTTCGTCGGCGGTTGAGGTAGCCCACGTTTTGATCGCGTTGGTCGGCGTTACCTGAGACAGGTTAAGCAGCCCTTTTGCGCCTTTTGCCGTGTCACCGATATAAACCTGCTCATCGGTGTCCATGTTCCACTTAAGCTGCATGCCGTCGTATTTCTGGGTGTCGATGGGGCGACCGACCTGCGCAGCAGCATTAAGCTCAATAACAGTCCAGCCAAGCTCCATGCCCCACAATTCGAGCGGGAAGCCTTTCTTCTCGGTATCAACGTTGATACCGGCAATTGCTGTTGCCAGCGGGCTGATCCAGTTCTTGCCGTTGGCATTAGGCGTGCCAGCCGCAGCAAAGGTGGTGTTGGTGAAAGAACTGATTTCGTCAGCGATAGACACGTCTTCGCGCAACCGAATATCGCGACTCCACGTCTGCGAGGTCAGCGGCAGATTCAGCGTCTGGTCGAGGCGCTCCAGTTCTCCGATGAGAAAGGCACCAGAACTGTCGACTGTTGCCTGGTCAAATGTCATTGGCATTTGCGATTTCCTTAAATATTAAAGGCCAGTTCAATGTTGCCGTTCGTGTCGCCAGGGCCATTGAAGTAAGCGTTAGTGATCTGCACGGTGTTTTCGCCATCAGCGGCTGCGAGGAAGGCACCAAGCGGACTGGATGCCGTCGGCGTTGCCACACGCATAAAAACAGCCCCGCCAAGCGTTACAGCACTGGCATCAGCACCGAGGTTGACCGTGACATAACCACGCTTCATGCAGTCGCCCGCGAAGTTGTAGCCACTTCCGATCTGGCGCACCTTGTCGGGCTGATTTGTAGTTGGGTAAGGACGAACATAGATACCCACCACAACAGAAGCCGTATCAGCCGCCTCAATCGGCACAAACTTACCTGCCGAAAACTTCCCGGCAAGACCGTACGCGGCGAATGCCTTTGTGCTGTCCAGTGTCTGAGGTTCAACCGTCAGATCCTGCGGACGAGAGATTGCACCGGCGATGCCTGCAGGCATCCGGTAAAGAAACGTGTTATCCATTGAATGCCCCGTTAGTGTTTAGCCCAGAGTTCCTTCGCGGCGGCGTTAATCTCCGCGATGGTTTTGGTGGTGTTGGAGTTGATAGAGCGGAAACTATCGGTAGTTTTAGCCGCGGTATTGCGATTCTTCGCCAGTTCAGATACAGCGTTAAATGCCATATCTACCGTAGCTTTTTTCAGTTTGGTGATATCGGCATCACCAACGATAGAGCGCACCATCGCCTGATCGGCAGTTGCCAGCACTGAGCGCTTGAATGCGGTAGGCTTTGCTTTGGCGGGCAACTGAATGCCTGGCTGAATCAGATCGGCACGATAGGCGGCATCGCCGGTAACCGCACCCTCTTCCTCTTTCTTCTCCTCTTCATCCTCATCGCCGGTAGCAGCTACCGGGGTGAGCTTAGCAACCGCTTCAATCAGCGCTTTGCCCCAGGCGGGAATTTCTTCATCATCATCTCCCGTTCCAGGAAGGGCTGGGCTTGGTAACGGGCTTTGTGGCGAGAGATTAATCACCACCCCACCTGGCGTAAGCGTCGAACTCACGTCATCATCACCCGTAACGCTCTCCGGTGGATTATCAATAAGGTTCGCCATTTCGGCGGCGTCGTTGGTTTTACGAGCGCGCACAAGGCGCTCCCACCAGTTTTTGGCTTTATTTGGCATGCTATCTCCAAGTGCGCAGCGAGAACCGGCCCGCCCGTTAGGGACGAAAGCCAGATGATTACCGGTAATCGCGTACTGCTCCGCGATACCCGGCGAGATTTGGCGGTAGTCTGCGTCATATCCGCAGCTAACCTCGTCATCACCATCTGCCACCGCCTGGATGGCTTCCGGTGTTTTTGCGATAACGTCAGCCAGGAGCAGGTCTGCCTGATCTCCGCTACCGCGCCTGACGTTCTGAATATGGCCGTTTGCCAGTTGGCGCCAGTTTTCTGGTGTCACGAAAATGATGTTGCCGTTGAAATCTTTCGGATGACCGATAGTGACCGCCATCCCCTCAAAAGAGGCTATTGTGCGCTCACTAAATACCTCTTCTGGAGTCCGGCGTACGACGATCAACCCCTGACTATCTGGCTCAATCCCCGGTAGTTCTTCCGCGCCGTAGACCTGCTCTCCAGTGCGTCCGATCGGCACGTCTTTGAATAGCACCGAGCCATCAGCGAGCTGGAAACGAGTATTCCCCAGGCGGGTTTTAAAGAAATATTTCATGGTGTGTCGCCCTGTATCGGCGTCGCCGGTTTTACTGCCTTTGTGTTGATATCTACGCGATATATCTAGAAATGCTTTTGGGTTGTTATTCAGGAAACGCAGTAACAAATCCCTTGCATCCTTGTTTTCAGATGCCTCATTGAAAAGCTGTCGAACCTTTGAATTGAATCTGGCATCGCTGTCGCTCTTTGGTGATTTTTCCAGTTCGGCTTTCCAGCTTCGGTAGGCAACGCTCTGCTTTTCATTCAGGCTAACTTTGTACTTACCTTCAAATTCCGGTTTCGATTTCGTCAACTCGTTAACTGGCGTTGATTTTTCCGGCTGCGTTTCGTTTTTTTTGGTCTGAGTGATGCTCTGTCCATTGAATTTCCCTCCCATTCCGGCTTTGACAACCCCATCCTCGCCGATCAAAACCGGTGTTCCCGTCCCGCCGTTGGGATGGACAGTTATCCACCTGTCCTCATCGATAAAATTGATTCTCACCATGGGGACTCCCTGAGGCGTAATAAAAAAGGACGCTCAGAGGCGACCTTCGGTAAAGGGATAATTGTTCAAAATAGCGGGCTATTTAACATAATGGTTCTTACCCGCACCACCAAAAATGGACTGGATTGAAATGTCCTGTTAGAGCCTCATAACCAGCAGTTTTCCAGCCGGAAATTCAGCTTTTTTGAACGCAACATTTTCGTAACATTTCGCGGGTATTGGGCTTCAGCCAGAATGACAGGGATAGCCGCTGTTTTTTCATTTTCCCGGGTCAGGAATCTGCACTTCCGACCAACATTTGCAGTTAGGCAGACACCCGGCATGTCCGGTCATGCCGTCGAGAGTCGGCGGGTTATCCCAGCGCACGAACTTATCTTTCATTTTGCGGTGTGATGGCCGGGTGCCAGCACCCTCAATGCGCCACCAGTAGCCCTCCGATCCGACTGCCAGAGCCCGCGCCTGTGTCAGTGCGCCAGTAGCGCGACCAATCTCAGTGCGCGCTATCATTCGCGCCCTGCTGGCCGCTACATCGCCGGACTGCATGATCATATCGTAGAGCTGGTCAGGTCGTTCACCGTTGATAACCGCCTGTATCGCACGCTCCTGGATTTCCCTGACCCTGCCAGCAGCCTCTAATGGCAGAGACTTCATGTAGCGAATCTGCCGGTACACGATGTCCTGTGCGACCATGCCGACAGGAGTGTTACCAATCACGTCACGCAGAACAGCGGAAATTTCTTCCGAGACAGACCGCCACTGATTCCACTCTTCCTGCTCCACCTGGGCAAACATCTTTCGTCCGACCATTTCGGCCCAGTCGTCGATCACCCCGGAGTAGTCAACCAGAGATTTAGCAATGCTCTCAGCGCTTGCCTGTGAACCATCGTATGAACCCGTTACGATTTGATTTATCTGGTCGACTATCGCCAGTAGGCTTTTCTGATACTGCCGCTCCGACCGGCGGCGGAGGTTGGGTTTCAGATTCAGTCTCCTCCCACTGTTTCGCCGCATTCTGGATATCCTCGTCAGTAATTGATGCACCGATGCCTGTTACATCGGCCAGTTCGCGTAGGTCAGTCAGCGCAGCTGCTGGAGACATGCCCAAATCACGCACAGCCGTTGCCAGGGCATTGGCGGTATTGGTCGCCACCGTGGATCGGTCGGTGTCACTCATCTGCCACAGCGGATTAAACTCGAAAGTGAAATCGTCCGGCAGCGGCTCACCAAACTCCGAGCGATGCAGTACATCGAATAGCAAGCGGATGTGAGGCCGTAAATCTCGCTCCTGCAGCGTCCCCACGTCATCGTAGTAGTTCGCCAAATCAGCATCGCCGGTTGAAAACCCCTTTGGTGACTGTCGGAACAAGCGAACAAGAGGGATACCAACAGCACCAGCGATATCCTCTTTAAACTCCCCCAGGAGATCAGAGAGGCCCGCGAAAGAATAAGAATGAGTTTCAAATTCATCCTCCAAATCAAAGAGGGACATCCCCTCATTCGTCTGGAACTGGCGGACCATTTCCATGTTTTTGATCAGCGCTTCGAATGGCTTGCCGCCCAAAGCGATAATTTCACGTAACTTTTTAATCTTAACTGTTCGAAGATGCGCCTTATACGCGAGCTGGGCTGCGCCAACACTGGTGCTGTCGTAGGATGTCAGACGGTCGAAAATACGCTCAACAATGGACATACCCCATTCGTTTTCGGTGATTTTCTGCTGGTACGGCAGTTTCACGCCATCCATGCGGATCAGGCGACTGTGATGAACTGTCCAGGCAGGCAGCCCCTGCGCCGTCGTCACAATATCGTAGAACTCTGGCTTGCCGAGGTTGGGCCCAAGCGCTTTTATGCGCCTGGTCAGTTGCGGATTAATCATCCAGCGGTCGAGGACGGCCAGCCCTTTGAAACTTCCCTTGCCGACCTTATCCAACATCAAAGGCGTTAACGGTGCCTGCCCTTCAATAAGGATCAGTGCAACAGCCCCGCCATATAGCCGGGACCATTTCAACGTCTCGTTGATGCAGTCCCACAGTTGTAGCTCATCAAAGCGTGACTCCAGCACTCCCCGACGTTTCGGGTCAATCTCGCTGGTAATGCGAACGCCCTTTTTGGTCATGTCGTCCGCTTTCGAATCGACAGCGGCGCCAATAATCCAAGAGGAGCGGTACGCATACTCAATCAGCAACCGGTTACGGCTGGTATAGTTCGCCCGATATGTCGATGCAGCGTGCTGGTTAGGCTGCTGCATGCCGACGCGGGCCATAAAGTTATCGTACGAATCCGCCGTGGCGACTCGTCCCGTTTTTTTCGCCATGGTGATGATGCTCCGGTTTTTCGATACCCGTGACGGATCAGATAATTTGTTAAAAAATGGCCCGATTTAACATAATGACTGTTACCCGCACCAGCCGGATCCCTCCCATGATGAAATGTCCGCCAAAGGCTTATTTCGTCAGGATAAGTAGCAGAAAGTGCGTGAATAAAACGTGCATAAACAGGGTCAAAAAGTGAATAGGGATTTTTCGGCGTGAGGTGGCTATTTCCTGATGTTTAACCTCTTCCCAAGGCTTCCCAGATATCCATTGCCGTATCAGTCGGGGCGAATGCCATAATGAATGCATCAGCCACGTTCGGTGACGGAACATCACGCTTAGCGAGGTCTTTCTTGCTCTCCACCATTACGCGACCATTCTTGTCAAAATCACGGTGCGGGGTGGTAAGTTCCAGCTTGAGCTTTTCCAGCAGCGGACAGGATGAGTCAATGCTAATCAGCTCATCTACCGGGTACTGCTCGCCGTTCTTTACCGCGTTGAAGGTGTTACGGAAGCGATCCGCTACCAGCCACCAGGCTTGCGCTTTGAGGTTGGCGAAAAAATCCTTGTTCGGGATGCCAATATATTCGTAGTCCGGCTCATTCACACCAGCGCCAGCATTGAAACGCTGATAGTTGATGCGGGATGCATTCATGTTTTCGCGCTTACGATCCTCATTAATTTCTGAGAATTTCGCGCCAGCAGATGCCCCAACGCCGATTGAGTCGTAGACGATATCAGCATCACGCTCCAGTGCCGCCTGATAGGTACGCTGGCAGCTCTTCAGCAATTCGTCTTCTTTCGCCTTCCACTCATCCGCCCAGTACACGACGGAGCCGTGACGATAGACGTTAGCGCACTTATCGGCGCCGCTATCAGCAACGTCGAAGCCAATACGCTTGCGCCCGCTCGGCTCGAAATTAAGGACTTTATGGGCATCAACGGCCGCCTCAATCCATGACAGCTTGATAATGGCCGCATCATCATCCGACTCTGGCACGCCTTCGTAGACATGCTTAAACCCATCCGGATCCCGGCGCTTAGCGGCTTCGATAACCTTCAGCATAGTGTCGGACAAAAAGGGGTTTTCATCGTAGTTGATTTTGCGTATCAGCGTATCTTCTGGCGGATCGACCACAAAGTTACGCCACACGAAATCAGTCACCAGTCCGGGGTTAAAGATAAACCAGCACTCTGAGCCCTCTTTACGGATGGTAGGCTCCAGTATCTTCCACTGGTATTCCGTCAGCGCGTGGGCCTCTTCAAGCCACAGAACGCTGATACCTTCCAGAGACTTAATCTCTTCAATGTTGCGCCAGAGCCCATAAAAGACGAATTCAGACCCGGTCACCCGGTTAATGATTTTGTTGTTCAGAATGCGGAAACGATGCCGCAGGCCAAAGCGGTCAATCTGAATTTTGAGCAGGGTATACACCGACTCTTCAATTTTGTTCTGGATCTGACGTGCACAACAAAAGCGCAGGCTGTATTTATTCGACAGAAATATGGCTATGCCAGCGGCATCCCACGATTTTGACGATGACCGGCCACCATAAAGCACTTTGTTACGCGCCTGCGTCGTCCAGAAGCTACGCAGGACCGGATTCAGCGTCGGTTTGGATGTCAGAGTAGAAGTCATTGAGGTCACGCTCTCCGTTGCCATCATCAATACCTGCATCACGGCGAAGACGATCGGCCTCCAGCGACACCTTATCAGTAGCAGCCTTGCGATAGTCCGTATCAGCAAATATTTTGCCTACCGTCGCAAGCGTGCCGACGATGGACTCAATACGAACGGTATTGCGCATCATCGCCTTCTCGGCGGCACTGATATTTTCCATCAACACCTTTCTTTCCTGGTCCCCTTCAGCATCATCCAGCTTGGTCAACCACCGGCCAATATTCTCTGCGGCGACAAGGTTGTTAGCCCGAAGGCGAAATAATTCGTCTTCGAGTGTCAACGCTTTCGCGTCTTCAATGACCTCATCTTTAAGCAGAAGGCGGCGGGCGTAACCTCCATGCTTTAACGCCTGCTGGTTGCCGGGTTGGAATGGGTTGGTCGGAGGATCGGTACGCACCCCGCGTATCGGTTTCGTATCTGGTGGAGGTTCGGCTTTTGGTTGCGTACTTTTTTGCGTACGGCCAGCGCTGGCAGGCTTTTCGCTGGTACGCGCATTACTCTTTTGCGTACCATTTTGCGTACCATTTTTGCGTACCTGCGTACCGCTATTGCGTACCCAGTCAAACTTTTTAGCCCTCTTCCTGATAGCCCCTTCAGTAACGCCGTATTTATCGCCTATATCACGGAGACTAAGGACTCCGGCCCGGTATGCCGATTCGATGGCCTCCCAGTCCGGTTTTGCCATAATTTTGTCCTCGCCTTGACATTATCGAGCCACCTCTTGAAGTGGCTCTGTAATGCCCTACTGACGTTTTGTTTCCGCCTGTCTGATATCAGCCTTATCCCGGTTGCACTTCCCCAGCGCCGATAGCAGTCCTACGCCAAAACACAGGTGTACTCCTCCGCAATATGGTCCGGGTTACGAAATGATTAAACATATTTAGATACACGATGTATTGTTTAGTCATTAGCTGTTCATTCAGCGCCCCGTTTACTTTTGGATATCCTCTTCGGGGTTTTTTATCACGCCGACCTCGCCATGCAGGAACGGCAATGTAGCCCCGCTACTGACTCACTGCACGGTAGTAGGCCTGCCAACGGTATTTATCTAACCGCAGTTGGCGCAGGCATTGAGCGGTTTCGACGTCTGACTGCAGGTCTTCGTCGCTATCTTTCCCTGCGTCACTTGCTTTGCACGGCGCCGTCATCAAATCCGGGGATGGCGTTGGCAGCGTCGATAGCTCGCTGGCGCAACTGCACAGCATCATCGTCAAACCGGCACACAGTACGATTCGGAGACTGGACATATTTCACCACGTCGCGGGTTATGGTTCGGTAAATGACCTTGCCCTCTTCTGTAGCAGCAGCGGCCTTTTGCTCTACCGGCTGGATAGTCTTTTCGGCTTTCTCTTTCCTCTTCGCCGCGAGGGCGTTGATATGGTCAGCGTGAGAATTCCAGCCTGAACGCCACGAGAAAAAGCAGGAAAGCAGCAGGATGACTACAGCGCTGATGATTGCGGTTAATCGGCTCATTCATCTATCCCCCAACATGCCAGTGCGCTCTCCTGGTCTCGCCTTTCGACCTGGCCGTAGCAGCCGTTCTTTTGGCCTTTGGTCAGCCGGCAGTCGCGGCCACCGTCTTTAATCCACCAACGGATCGCTTCGCACGCACCTTTTCGGTCACCGGCATTAATTCGTTTGTAGAACGTTGATGGGAAGCACTTGGGAGGTCCAATGTTGTACGGACAGAATGACGCGATACCGACCTTTTGCGGTGCCGTCAGAGGAACCTTGATATTCCGGTCTACCCAAGCCAGCGCCTTGTCGCGCTCAATGGCGTTAACCTGATCGCACTTGGCCTGCGTTAACTTCATGCCCTGCGTTACAGGCTTGCCATCAACCCGGGTTGCTCCCCGGCATATCGTCCAGACGCCAGAACCATCACGGTAAGCCGTCAGGCTGTTACCCTCTTTCTCATTCAGGAACTGATCCATCAGCGTTGGCGCTGATGCGCCCGCCGCAATCAGGGCCAGCATGGCCGCGCTGAGTTTTGTTTTCAGGTTAGCCATCGCTATTCATCCTGCGGTGGCGGGCCACCATAACCACGATCAAGGGACTGCTGATACATTTTCGTCCAGCGGCGCTTAAAGTAGAGATTGGTCAGGTAAGTCGCTACACCAATTATCACGCCACTGGCCAAGGCAATAAAATTCCAGTCAAGACCATGAAACCAGTCATAGGTCCTTGCCAGCCCTGTGCATATCAGTCCACCTGACGTGCAGTACGAGGCCGCAGAAAAGATTTTGTCAGGCATTTTCATAGTCTCCACCTCGCGTTGTTAGCGGGTGCTGTGCGTGAAAGAAGTGGGCGAGCTCTGCGCAAGCGCCCGACGGGTGGGTTATGAGCCGTCGCCGGTGAGCCCTGTATAGGGAATGGCCACCAGATGGATTTACGACAACACACAGAGTGAGTGACGTTCTGGCGGCACAAATAGAAAAGGCCGAACAAATGCGCGGCCTTTATATGTCTGAGCAAAAAAAAGCCCACTCGTCGAAGTGGGCAAAATGGTAGTTTGTTCAGTGGAGGTTACACCGCCAGCTCTGCCACAACGTCTTATGCACGTTATTTCAGGATTTAGCGAAACGATGCAACCACACAAAAAGTATAGTACGTAAAACAAGAAAAACATGGAGTGTGGTGCCGGGTGCCTCCCGGTAAGTCGCCGCCAGTCCACAGACGACTCGCAATGCGCAAAAAAACATATCAGACTGGCAATGCCCCTCCGCATAGGGGGATTCACCACACCAAAAATTTAACATCTGATGAAACTCGTTTCAATGCTCTACGACGATGTGACAGGGGTACTGATGCAATGCATCTCGCGAATACCCCTGTCGTATCGCCGGAAAGCAAAAACCCCGCAATGGCGGGGTTCTCGTTATGTTCAAATTGTCGCTTTTTACCGCTGCCGAGTGGCGCAGCTCTGCCAAGCATGAATGAATTATCTAACTTCCTGGGTAAAATTCAAGTTATTTTTCCAAAATGATCACGGTTAGATAGTTTTTGCGGATAGAAAGACCTTTGACCTGAATATCTGAAGACACCATTTAACGCGCTCCCGTGCCTGTTCTGACGTGAGCCAGGGGGCTAACCGCTGCAGCTCTCTGGTGATATCGGATATTTTCTTTCGGGTGGTGTAGTAGCTCACGCCAACAACGTAGACAGGATCGCTTGAATCAAATGCCTTGAGCACGCATTGCTCTACAAAATCGACATCATCATCACGAATAGCGGTATCTATCACACTGCTGGTAGCCTTCGGCCATAGAATTGCGTGTGCCCTGTTTAATGCCTGTTGCCCGCTAAAACCCTCTCCTCTTGCCTGCTCAATGGCGACAGTAAAACGCTCCAGCGCTTTATCTGACCAGCGCATTCCCTTCTGCATCCTCCAGCAGGAATGGCTGGTAGGACTCCTGGGGGCCATTCCACCGCAGACACTTTCCCCCCAGATGGTAAGCAGAGATTTAATCCAGGCGGACTGAATGCCAGTCAACAATTCAGGTCGCCCCAGGTATCGTTTATGGACGGCGGCAGCCACCTCTGACAGGGCACCATTGTGTTTACGACGCTGTTGTGGGGTCATGCGTTTTCTCCTTTGCCAGTAGCAAACAGCGCCAGTGTCAGAAATGCGCGGCCCTTTGCTTCGATGTCTGTTCGATTGATGTAACTAAAACGCTCTCCTCGCCAGGTCTTATCAAATACAGCAATAGCACCTGCGAAAAATGCACTAGTCGCCTTTTGTTTTTCATCCGCAGGCTTAAACCAGACAGGCAGATCGAAACCAATTCGCCCACGGATAAAGCAGACATGATCCGCACCTTCCGGCCACCATGTTTCACTCGTTGCTGACTTAACCAGGAAGACATAGCGCCCGCCCTTCTCACGTTGTGCAACCGCGTAATTCATGATGTGAGTCATGCCAGTGATGGCTTGCTTTTCGTGATATTGAGAGCGGCTATATGGAGGGTTTCCGAAGGCCGCGCCGCCAAGTTCATCCAAGCGGCCAGACCAGTCTTGCACCAGCGCATTGTCTTCAGCGGTATACCAGGCTGGGCATTTTGCGTTGCTGTCGTCGGCGAACAGGTCCAAAACCAACGGGCCAAACATCGCATTAATGCCCCAGAACAGCGGATCCGGGGTACGCCATTGGTCGCCAACCTCTTTTAATTTATGAGATGCCGCTACGCGCTGAGCAGCAAGGGATTCGCAGTAAGGGTTAGTCATGCACTGGTTCCCCCTAACTCCATAAGAACCTGATTAAGCAATTCAGCCTCGGTACCGAATTTCTCTTCCCATGACTTACGGCCAGCGTGAATGGCAACGCCGTAACCACCTGTACGATGATGGGCGTGGCATAGAGGAATTACATGGAAGTTATCAGCACGAACAGACAGGCCTGTTCCAGAACTGCAGTGATGGATTTCTGCCGGTGATTCACCGTAATTTAGGTTATGGCAAACTATGCAACCGAGCGCGGCCACACGACTAAGATGGAGCTTTTCAGCTTTGTTTTTTGATTTGCTCATATCGCACCGCCTAAGCGCGACAGACAAACAGAAACACCGCGCACAAAGGCACGGCGTTGAATGGCGTTACTGCGTTTTTGCGTCATCACTTTACTCCGGTGATGGCGCGATAGGTTCGGTGTTCAGCCGAGATGATTAGTATAAATCACTTTTTCTTCTTCCGGAAGAATACTTTACACTCCTCGTGAGATTCCTCAGTAGTTACAATTTTACCCTTTTCAATTGGGGTAACGACATAAACGCCACCAGGAAGATGATCGACGACATAGCTGCCCAGGATGCAAATTGCTTCATTCATTTTTTTCTGATTCATTAGTCAGCACCTTATGAGTATTCCATAAATCGTAGGTTTTGCTTTTCCTGTACAGGGATGGATAAAAATGAACTCGCGACGTCCTGGAATACAATGACATATTTAGATCGTCCATCAAGACCCTATTTTCACGGGCAAAAGAGAATGATAATTAAAACACAAATAACAACAAATTCAATGCATTACAAAAATACATAGAATATAAAAAAGTCATTCATATTTTTTCTCTGGCGCAACCCCCTATTTAACTAAAATAGAAGAGCCAAGCAAATTTCAGAATTTAATTAATTGCAGATTAAATGAGATAGCAGAAAAAACTACCGCAGCAAAGAATGCACATTTTGTGTAGCGTGCAACCCCCTATTTTCCAAGCCAGAAAAAGAAAACCCGCAAAAGCGGGCTTAAGGTGATGGACTAATAATCACAGAAGTAACTTGGGTTCGACCTTGCAGTGAATCTCCCACAGACTGATTCCACAGCTCCCACAGAAGTTAGCCAGGTAGTCCAGCCCGGACCACTCCCGAACTCCATCACGCGCAGCTCCTACGTACACACCAATTTCTTTATCACGCTAAAGGTCGAACAACCACCTGCCGCCACTATTGGCATCTCTGATCGCCACTATGCGAGTCAGATTTAGGCAGCATCCCAACAAGGATCATTGGCGGCTTTGGGGCGGGTTTCGATAAAAATACCTACTTGACAATGACTCATACTACAACCGAACCATTTCTGCCAATGAATACCATCCATGCATATTTCAAGAGTTTGATCATTCCCTCTGAATCTAACCCCCTCAAACAACATGTCAAGGCGCTCCACAATAATACCATGCGGAGGATTTAATTTTAAAACAAGGACTATGTTACCTGGCCCACTACGTATTGTTATCTTAGGACCAATACACTCAACATCCCAATTTCCGGTACTGACAGACCATTCATTATCTTTAATAACAAGGGCATCTCTTCCAACGGAGTCACAAAACACCCCTGAAAGCAGCATTGGTGAACTAACTTCTTGAGGTGGACGAACAGATAGCAAAGAGCGTCCATTAACCATAATCAAATGAGCACAATCATAGAAAGTAACCCCCGCAAATACGACTTCAATCGGATCGCTATGAAAGTCAAACATTTCATTAGCGTGCCCATTCCGAATACAAACGGGATTTTGGTTAGCTTGGGCTACAGTCTCTCGAGACAACCTTCCCCGTGCGCGACTTTGATTGCACCTAGGGCATAATAAAGTCATGCCATCAGGGTTATGCTCTTTAGCATCGACAAAATCAGGAGCAAAATGCTCATAATCATAAAAACCTACGCCACATATTACGCAACCGAAACCGCATCTCTGCCTGATTTCTCTTTTGACACCTTCAGGAATTGTTCTCGACAACCCATGATCATTAGTATTTGCCATTCCAGTGCACCTCACATAAACCTCTTTAACTATAATCGAAGCATATAAGGATGAATACCCCCCCTGTAATTTGAGAAGAAAACTACTTTTTTAATCCATCATCTTGATTTTTACAGTAATGTGCAATTACCTCATTCCACAACTCACGCAGGGAATCATAAGCATCAGACCAATTAGCGGTCACATAAGCACCAATTTTAGTTTTGAGTTGAAAGGCTCTTAACTGTTCGGGTGAGACATCCTTCGGTACCATCACGTAACCATCCGGAATTACCGGAGAGTTGCCAGCATTTGGATGCAGAGCGCGAATGCCTTCGGCCAATTCTGCTAACGTGTCCGAGTGCTCCTGAGCTGCAAGAATCCCGAACTCGAATGAGTTGGTGTCCGGGTCAAATTGTCCGTGCTCGTTATCAAACGATTCTCGCTGCTTATCTAAATAGTTGGCGGCGGCCTCAATGCCATCGCGGTAGAAAGTGACTACCGGAGCTGGCTGCGCTTGGCGATAGAGCGGGAAAGCGCCTTTCACATTTTTACTGCACTGGTCTATAAGGTCCTCGTCATCAGGGTCAAACCTACCGAAATAGCCCACCGGCTCGCTGTCCATTGCGGCCTTGCGGCGTTCCTGTAGCTCACGCAGAGCTGAAATCATATCTGCATATTCTTCCGCTGCACCTGTGTAGCCGTGCCCCTGGCATCCAGTGAAGCTTTTCTCCATTTCAGAAAGAAGTGCGGACAATTTGTCGTCTGTTATGGTTAATGTGCTGGTCATTGATTAGCTACTTTAGCTCGGCATTCTTGCAGCTCTATCACTATGGAGAGCATTCTTTCCCACCATTCCTCATCGACAGCTGGACTACGCAATGCCAGCATTCGTTCAGCGTCCTTTCTCATTTTCCCAAGGGCTAGATTTGATATCGGGCTATTCATGCAGCATCCTCCCCTAACACCCAGCGCAGAGCTTCGGCATAATCGCCAATGGCGCCATCAAGGGCCTTGGTAATTTCTTTGCGAGTTTTAATGCGCGTTTTTTTATCGCCGAGAACCTGCCGCTGACGACGTGCTTTTTCGTGGCCGGTAGTGCCAGCGGTCGCTGATTCGATTTCTGCCACTTTTTCCCGCTGTTCTTCGGGCTTCAGTGATGCCAGTTGCCGTGCCTGGGTAACGGTAACCGTGCCGGACTCCACTGCATCCCGAACGGCCTGTGTGGCATCGAGCAGAGACAGAGTTGCGCGTACGGTTTGGATGCTGACCCCGAACATCAGCGCCAGGTCTTCTTCATCGTGACCGCGCTCCAGTGCGTCGGCCATCTTCTTAGCTCGGCCCAACGGAGTATCGGCCTGCCGGATTTCGTTAGCAGAAACCATCGCTTGAGCCATGCGAACAGCTGAACCGCGTTTAGTAACCGCCGGGACCAGTAGTCGGGCCTTACCCTCTTTTGCCAGAAGCTTGTTCGCTTCCAGTGTATGGCGTACGCGCTGACGGCCATCGACCACACAGGGCAGCCCCGTTTCCGGGTCTTTCCAGACAATAATCGGCTCCAGAACACCCTGGTCCATGATGTTCAGCACCATCGCCTCGTTAATCGGCAGATGGATACGTTCGTCGTAAAGCGGGTGGGTCTTATCGGTAACCAGGTGCAGGTTTTCCGGTTCGAACATCAGAACGTTGGTTTTGCCGCTGGCGCCGTATGCATCGATCGAATTTTTAGCCATTTTTCACTCCAGTTTCCGCTATCCACTTTTCTTCGAGGTTTTGCTTCGCTTTTTTCCGACTACCCGCCCAGTAGCTTTCCTGAACGCGATAGTGGTCATACGGGCATTTCAGAGCTCCTGAGCAGGATCCAAACCGGTAATCTTTCCAGTGAAATTCCGGAGCAGCGCCACACTTGGGGCATACAGGTAATTTCATCTCGCAATCCCTCGGTGCTCTCTCAGGAGAGTCTCAAACATCAGACGTTCCCGGTTGCTACACCCAAACGGCATGTCGTTAACACGCCAAACGGTCGCTCCATTGCGGAGACCGCCCGGGATGATGCGGTGCATCCCTCGCAACTGACGGATCTGCCCGGACACTGACGGCATGCCGCGGTTCAATGCGCTGGCAATTTCTGCGGCTGTCATATCGGGATTGGCCGCGATAAATTCGAGCATTGGGATTTCACCGCGATACTGTGTTTTTTTCGATTTAGTCGTTTTCATGAAAAAATCCTTAGCCCCGAAAGCCTTTCGGGATGTTGGTATCCAGTTTTCCCATGCCGAATGAGCCCCCGCCGGTTGACAGGTTTGCCGGGCACAGGCTCAGCACCAGTTCAGGCCACTTCCGGCGCAGGGTTGGTATGTTCTGAACTTTCTCGCACCACCAGTGATCACGCTGAATACGCTCAACCATGGTGCGGATGTGGTCGTGGTTGCAGCCGTGCTCCTGGCGTAGCAAGCGAACCTCCTGGGCCCAGCGAACAAAATTAGGTTCTCTCGGTTTTGCCAGGCAGCCATCAAATTCTGCTGCGCGTTCGTACATCTCGACGATGGTCGACCAGAACCACATCGCGAGATCGAAATCGTCATCGGTGGCCAGATTGCTGTCTTCAGTAGCGTCCGGGAGAGCCATCTCCGGGAGGCGAGTTTTCGGAACTGAATCAGCAAAGTTATCCACAGGAGAAATCTCTCCCGCGTGGTTTTTATGATCTGTATGTAATGATCTGTTTTTAAGATCTGTATAGAGATAGGATTCGGCTTGAGAGCCGTTTCCAGGATTCGGCTCTTGGGCCGTTTCCATTCGGCTCTTGGGACGAATGCATTCGGCTTGAGAGCCGTTTCCATTGGTTTCAATTACTTGCTTCGATTCGGCTCTTAAGCCATATCCATTCGGCTCTTGGGCCGTTTCCACTACTTTCAATGGTTTAGTGGAATTAGCCCCTTGAGGGAATATTCTGGCAATTAGCTCATCCTGATCGACCCGATAATGCTTCTTCGGTGTGCCGTTTACCTGCCTGAGTTCTTCCTCAATTACCCCCGACAGGTACCCCTCTGTAATCTTGAACATAGCCTTCCGGACCACGTCGCCATCTTTAGCGCGAATCTCTTTCGCCAGTGCTGCGTGCTCTTTGTAAAACCAGCCATCGTCCAGGCTTGATTTACCCGACCAGAACACCAGCTGATTCAAAATCGCCGCCAGCAAATGCTGTTGCCTGTCCCCAGCAAAGAAATCCAGATACGGTCCGGGGATCGTGATGCAATTCCCCTGCCCCGACATGGCCTGAACAATGTCAAAGACCTGATTGTTCATACCGAAACCTCATTGTGTTGCCGTAAAAATTCACGTAACCCCATCCAGCAAGCAGTCCCGCATGCCTTCCGGTATGAAACGTCTTTCTCAGTCGCGATGATGACTGTCACCATGTAGCCCCTGCGTCCGTGCTTAAACCGCGCCCCAGGCTTCAGGATGCTATTTGATGGCCGGTCGGCCGGCACATGAGCCGGGTACGCCTTTTTGAGGCGAGCAATAAGCTCAGCAGCAGATGGGTTACACATAGTCACCTCCGGATCAGTGGTATTTAGTTACTTCAACAGCACCGGGTTGATACGCCTTGCTGTATACGGCTTCGATAGCATCGTCATGAGCGTCAATCGCCGTTCCGATAGCGTGTTGAGCAGCAAGCAGCGCACGACGTTCAATGGTGTCGTAGATGCTCAGTCGGTGGCGAATTTCACGCGGGAGAACGCGCAAAATCGCCGGGAGAAGGAGCCGGATTTTTTCACGCTGCAGTTCGGTCTCCCCCTTAAGCCAGCGGTGGAAAATGTTCTGCTGATTGCTCCATGTTTTACCGGGCACCAGGCGCAGCTGATTACCACCAATGCGCACGTACTCTTCGGCGATCGCATTTGCGGCGAAAGCCTGACCAACTTCAGCGGCCCAAGCCAACAAGGCCATTTCTACGTGCTCGTGTTTGATTTCCATCAATCAGACTCCTTCTGTACTGCAGCCGTATCATTCTCTGGCAGGCCACTGGTTGGGTTAGGATGAAGATCGGGGCGCATCTCATGAGGAGTGACCCCGGTTAAACGGTAGATTTCCGGAAGTTGTGCTTGCGGGGCCTTGCCACCAAACTTATGGACCCACCGACTAACGGAAGAACGTGAAATACCTAAGAGAGATGCCAGCTTTGACTGATTTCCGGCGATCTTGATTGCTTTGTTTAAACCGGTCATATGATTTTCCATGTGTTGACTAAACATCAACAATTGTTGCCAAAGAATCACCACATGTCAACAGCCAATGCAATTGTTTTTGTTGCCCTAAGGCTTACAATTAAATCCATGACAAAAAACGACACTAGCAATAACAGCCAGGTTGCAGAGCGGCTTACGTATCTGATGGAACAAAATCACCTATCCCAGTCAGACATGGCGAGAATTGCCGGGGTTAGCCGTTCAGCAGCGAACAGATGGTTTTCCAGGGGGAGTATCAGTAAGGATTCTGCCGCTAAAATTGCAGCTGCTACGAACACCTCACTTGCCTGGATACTTACGGGAGAGGAAGCGAAAAATGATGGATTTACCGAAGATGAGTTAGCGCTTATTGATGTTTACCGAGAACTGCCGCCAATCGAAAGGCGCAACATGCTTGCAGCGTTCCAAATGCGCCTGCAAAAACTCAAAGATTTTTACTCTGATCATGTTGACCCATCGACTAGAGAAAAATAACCCACCAAATATCATAAAGATACCGCCAAATGGCGGTATTTTTTTTGCCTTTAGTGTAACCCATGGGTTGACATGTGTATCCATTATGACAGCAATCATACCTATCGACACAACGGTGCGATAGGTTAAACGTTCGGTTGGCCGCCATAAGGCTAAGAACCAACAGGCTTTGCAATGCGGTGAATGCGGCTATGCGCACGCGGTTCAGTTAAAGCGGTACAACAACGGTCATTCATGTTGTGGGGAAAAAGCAGGCCGATACCAGTTGTTAACTGGCTGGTATCACCGGGAGGCACCCGGCACTGCATTGCAAAGTCTGTTCGGTACTCAATATCACATGAGGGTAATGGGATGATTAGAGAAGAAGACAAGCCGGCATGGAACCTGTTCTGGGTTAAGGTCATCGCCTTATTGGCTGCGGTCGCCGTTCTCAGTTTTGCATGCTGGGGTGGCAAATGAGCCGAAACGGTATTCGTTCACTGGTTATCGTTCTGGCTATCTGCCTTGTTGCCTGGTCAGCGACCATTATCAAGATTCTGCATGTTACGGGAGTTTTCAATGGTTAGTTTTCACCAAAGTAATCCGCAAATACTGGCCGCAAAAAGTAAACTCGCTATCGCTCACTTTATTAGTGATCCAGATATGTGGGTTCAAGCCATGGAGTCGATTAAGAGCACATATGAATCGACAAAGCACGTGGAAGACAACATGTTTTGTGGTCGCATTAATTCACTGTCAGCACTTAATGTTCGTGATATTTCCTTAAACTACGATACCTATGGAGATTTAATTTCTGTTGATGCGGATTTGCTTACTGCACAATACAAAATAAATACCGAAGTTTCTTTTTAATCACTCAAGAATAGATTTATCCAATGCCTTAAATGGTAGGAATACACACAAGTAAAACATACCGGAGATATATAATGGAAAAAACTAAACTTCGTTGCTACGGCTGCGGCGGCACCTTTACGCGTGAAGAGCTAAAATACCGCCCCTCTGGTAAAGGTGCCTACCGGAGAGAAATATACTTCTGCACGACTTGCAATGAGAAAGAAAAGCAGAAAAGCGCCCTTTCTGCCTCTATCTCTACATTTAGTAAATCATTGCCAGCCAGACCGGGCTATATGAGCAATAAACGCTGGTAGGTGAAAAATGATAATAACATCTAACCGCATTCCTCCCCACATTAATGAAAAGGCATCGATTGTTCTGAAAATGTATGCCAGTGGCAAAATAAACCCATGCCGAATTAAGTGTGGAAATTTAAGTTTAAAGGTTGGCCGAAAGTGGCGTTTATTGTCACAAGATGATGGCGGATGCTGGAAGGTCATGAGTCACGAAAAATACAACCAACTTAAAGACAGGAAACAGAAATTATGAGAATCGAACTTAACGATCAGGGTGCGACTGTTACCACAACTATAACCAGCACGGTATTTGAGTTCAGACGCCACAATCGCGCTGTGGATACTGCCATCTTCATGTCTCCTGGCGTACGCGCCAGCAGTGGCGGGTTCTTTATGCTGAAAACGGTGATATCTGGCAAAGCAATTCATGTGCTTCGAGCTTACAGAACTCTTCAGTCCGAGGCCATAAGATAAGCAAATCATTTACAGCAACCGTACCGAAACTGATTACTAATAATCAACATTACGCCGGGATACTGATTATAGTTTCCCGGCCATGAGGTTATTTATGGCCGATATTGCTCAAGAAGATGAATGGGTGATGGAAAAGGGAATAGTAGCGAAGATGTATATGACTCCCCGGCAAATTAAATCTTATCGGGAAGGGAGATGGATTGAGGGGGTTCATTATAAGAAGCACTCGCCTAATCCTTCTGCCTCAGAAGGAAGAGTAACACTTCTCTATAACTATACCAGGATTAATAGGCTTGTCGGGGATACGTAATGAATATGCCTACTGGCGTAGAACTGCATGGGAAGGGAATAAGAATTAGCTTTCTGTATCGCGGCATTCGTTGCCGCGAAATTTTACGGGGTTGGACTGTTTCAAACAGCAATATCCGTAAAGCAGGCAATCTCCGTGCTTTAATCGTCAGTGAAATACAACAGGGAAAATTTGACTACGCGGAACACTTCCCGGAGTCGAATGCAATAAAAAAGTTCACCACAACGAAAATGATCCGCACATATGGCGAGCTGTGCGAAACATACCTCAAAGCAAAGAAGCTTGAGGTATCCTTAGCGTCATATCGCGGTATAGCCTCCAGATTAGAAACCCTGAAGACCGTGGTCGGAAGCAATACCCATATTGCAGACATTCAGCATAGTGACCTGCTGAATTATCGAAATCAGCTGTTGACCGGAGAGTCAGTATCACCACACTCCCCCTGGCTTAATAAAACAGGACGGGCAGTATCCACCGTTAACGGGCTGATGAACACGCTAACGGAGATGCTTAAGCTGGCCCAACGCAGTAACTTCATCAGCCACACACCGCATGAAGGTTTAAAAATGCTGAAGCGGTCGCGTAAAGAGCCAGATCCGCTACTGCATGACGAATACTACGCCTTCATCCAAGCGCTGCCACCTCCTGCAGCATTATTATGGACAGTAGCAATCCACACGGGACTTCGTCACGGCGAACTGTCAGCGCTTGCATGGGAAGATGTAGACCTCGAACGAGGAGAGATCCACGTTTGTAGAAACAAAACCAACGAAGGGCTATTCGTCCCACCTAAAACTGACGCAGGTAATCGGACTGTCACCCTATTACAGCCTGCAGTGGATGCGCTTCGGCTTCAGTTTCAGAAAACAGGGGCACTCCGCAAAACAGAAATCACGTTCAACCACCGGGAATATGGTTTAACTGAGCAGCAGAATTTACGGTTTGTCTTTATCCCGGGCGCTCGTTCCCGGACAAAGGCCACTAGTTTCAGCAAGTCCTCCCTGGGCTACAGTTGGGACGCCGGTTTAAAGAAAGCCGGCATAAGACCTCGCCGGCCTTATCAGTCGAGACATACATTCGCCTGCTGGTTATTAACTGCGGGTGCGAACCCGTCATTCATTGCCAGCCAGCTCGGGCACGAAAATGCCAAGATGGTTTATGAGATTTACTCAAAATGGATCGGAGGGATGGACCGCAACCAGGTAGAGCTGCTGAACAGCACGTTGCCAACCGCTGTGCCCCATGGGTGCCCCAAAGAAAAAATTAAGAAAATTAATTTCAATTAGTTCAATGGGATGCGATTAAGCTGGATAATATGCATGTATTTATGGCAGTACTGGGAACAATTCTGTTCTTTGGTTTTCTTGCCGCGTATCTAAGCCACAAATGGGATGACTGATGAACGACGATAATCCCCACCCGTAACCGCCCCCTGCTGCTGATTGCACCAGGGGGCGTTCCGCTTTTAGCTTCCCGATCATAGCCTTAGCTTCATTATGAGAAATTCACGCCTTCCGCCATGCCTGGGGCCCCGATTGCAATCAAGGATCGTCACTTTACATTCATACAGCGGGTGTAGATTATTCAGCATTATTCGCGATATCGGATTCCTTGCCAGTGAAAACCTATATAGCTATTCCGTTGCTAGCCTTTTTTCTCACATTAATCGCCGGACTATTTTTAAACAGACCCTCCTCGCGGATTATTCAAGATAAATGCATGTCGTTCGATGGCGTAATGGCATCGTGCATGACAAAGCACTACAGCCCCCATCACCGCTTCTCTTAGAGGGACATCGGTATTGCGCCCCCTCGCTGCGAACCAGCAGAAATACCACTCAGGTCAACACATCGCTTTGATGGCCTCGCGGCCAGGTTTTACGCATGGAATATTCCGGTTTAAGGTGTGTAGCGAAAGGGAATTATTGATTCTCCATAAAATATTCACATTTTTGGTTTGCAATTGAGGCTCGCCAGTTCAGGAGCTATTATGAAAAAAATTATCCTTGTCATTTTTGTGCTCTGCGCAGCCGTGTCTCTTTCCGGATGCATCCTTCCGCCTGGAGGCCCCGGAGGAGGACCCGGCGGTGGTCCTGGCGGTGGACACTTTCATGGGCCAGACCTCCGTTAAGGTGTTTATTACAGCGATTAAAACAGCCACCGGAAGGTGGCCTTTTTAACCGCAACAAAGGCTATCAACTGAATGTGAAAACCGGCGACATCAAGTCTGACTTCTCCCGGGAATGAGGGGCTAAAAGTGTCAGAAGGCCTATGGGTTTATCAGGAAATGACCCGGGGCGGTATCAGCGGTTGCTTCAACAGAATGTTTGCGCCGATCGCCAGCGCCAGATAAAACGTCAACCCGCTGATATTGTGTTTTATTATAAAAAAGTGAGAGTTATACGTTATTTAACTATTATGACGCCGCTGGCTCGCAGAATAGACCCCTCTTAACCGCTAAAAAGTGTGACATTGATCAAACTCAACAACATAGCAGGCTCAAAGGCGTATTTATATTACGTCCGTTACCAGGGCCCGGCCTTGTACACAATACGGTTTTTTTGATGCACAGAGAGAAAGAGGAGAAATACCCATGGTCACTTATGATCGTAACCGCAATCCTATTACCAACGGAAGCCAGGTGATGATTAATGGGACAGGTAAAACGGGTAAAATTGTTGCTATCCACTCCACTGGGCTCACACCCGCCCAATTACGTCGCAGCAAAACCATTGAAGTTGAAGGGAATGAAGGTAAGTTCGAACCCGTTGAACTGATCCGTCTTGGCCTACACTAAAGACGGCAATGCCGCTGCGGCACCGGCAACTCAATATCTGGCAAGCTCATGCAGAACAGATATTCAGCGAACAGTACCGGAACGGCATTTTTGTCCCCTGCCTGACTTGCCGATATCACCTTCTGTCTGGCACGCATTCAGCAACGCGGCCTCATCACGGCTCACATTTCCAGAGAGTATTTTGTACTCCACTCCCCTTCGGCAAATTCGGGTTCATATTTGCACTATGGAGATAGACTGCTTTTGATTTTCCATACTGCTGACAGGCTTTAACGGCCGTAGAATGCAAACTATCGAGACCGTTCCACGCATCAGCCTGAATGCTGACCTTGTCACCATCGTTATACTGGACTGCTGCGCACCCTGATAGCGTTCCTGTGAGTACAATACCCAACACCGCCTTCATACCTTTCATTAAGTTCCCCCACATTAATGCCGGGGATTATAGTTTAAGCAGTCACGCGCGTCAGGCATATTTCGGGCAAACATCGTTTACGAGAGATATCTCAATAGACTGCACAGATTGACCAAAAGAGCGTCTTCCAACAGCCCTGTCCCAGGCATGCCCCCTGCAGCATTCGATCTGTTTGCGGCCGACGGCCTCAGGTATTAAGACCAGAGGCCGCCCGGACGTGAGGGAACATCATTTACCTGTTCTTGTCTACGGGCTGGCGCATACGGTAAACACGCAGAGCATCGACCACCAGTGAAAATGCGGGAGAAACTTGTTTTCGGCTGGGGTAATACAGATAGTAGCCAGGGAAAGGCTGACACCAGGTTTCCAGCACCCGGATCAACCGACCTTCTTCAATATGCGCACCAAACTCTTCCTCAGGTAAAAATGCGATGCCTAATCCGGCCAGGGCGGCGGTGACAATATGTTCTGATGTGTTGAACGTCACCTGCCCGCTCACCCGAACGTTCAAATCACCACCTTCCTGATCAAAATCCCAGACATACAGTCCCCCGGATTTGACCATTCTCTGGTTTATACAGCAATGTTGCGTCAGTTCATGTGGAGTTTGCGGAATCGGGTAGCGTGAAAAATACGCCGGCGAAGCCACGGCCGCCATGCGTAATTCCGGGCCAATCGGTATCGCAATCATATCCTTATCAATGGTGTCGCCCAGACGCACTCCCGCGTCAAAACGGTCGGCAACGATATCGCGGAAACCGTGATTAGCATCGAACTCAATATGAATATCCGGGTATTCACGCAGAAGCGGCGTCAGTTTGGGTAATAAAGTGGTACGTAATACATCCGGCCCGCAGGTGATTCGTACCGTACCGGCAGGTTTGTCACGCAGTTCCGTGAGCATATCCAGTTCAGCTTCAATTTCATCAAAACGGTTGCCGATGGCCTGCAGCAGCCGCTCTCCGGCCGCGGTAGGCGACACGCTGCGGGTGGTTCGGGTGAGGAGACGAATTTGCATGCGCTCCTCCAGTGCGGAAATCGCCTGACTGAGTGCGGGTTGCGTCACGCCGAGATGCGCCGCCGCTCGGGTAAAGCTCCCTTCGCGGGCAACGGTGACAAAATAAAGAAGGTCATTCAGGTTGCGCTTCATTCGCCTGACACTCCCAATTAATAACTCGGGCTTATAAGCCCATTAAGTATTCATTAGCTAGTCAGGCTACACCAGCCGTGTAAAACTTTCAGCCATTGATAATCATAAACAGCATGTTTATGCGTGCGTTTTTTGTCGTTATTCCCGTGAATAGCGTCCGGCCCCGGCTTGTCTGAATTTAGCCGGGTCGATATTCAGAGGTAGTCGTTTATGTCCACACTCCGTCATGAAAATCCACATTACGAACAGCACGCATACTGGAGCGGTGTGCTGGCGATGACGCTCTGCGTCTTTGTGCTTATCGCCTCAGAATTTATGCCTGTCAGCCTGCTGACACCTGTCGCGGCCGATCTCAGAGTCAGTGAAGGACTGGCTGGACAGGGGATCGCCATTTCCGGGGCGCTGGCGGTATTGACCAGCCTGTCTCTTTCGACTCTTGCCGGAAATCTGCATCGTAAATATCTGCTGCTGGGCATGACGGCATTAATGGCTTTATCGGCAACAATGGTCGCCCTGTCTCCCTGCTACCTGATTTATATGGCCGGTCGCGCCCTGATTGGTATTGCGATCGGTGGGTTCTGGTCGATGTCTGCCGCCACGGCGCTTCGTCTGGTGCCACGGCATCGGGTCCCTCACGCATTAGCTATTTTCAATGGCGGTAACGCCCTGGCAACCGTTATCGCGGCACCGCTCGGCAGTTATCTCGGTGCCGTCATGGGCTGGCGCGGAGCGTTCCTCTGCCTTGTTCCGGTCGCGATCGTCGCCTTCATCTGGCAGTGCTTCAGCCTCCCCGCGATGGCACCCGACAACAACAGGCGGCCTGGGCGTTCTGCTTTTCATCTGCTCTCCCGTCCCGTTGTTGCAGTTGGCCTGCTCGCCTGCGGGCTGTTCTTTATGGGGCAGTTCTCATTATTCACCTACGTACGGCCGTTTCTTGAAACCGTCACCCGGGTGGATATCAGCACCTTATCTCTCATTTTACTGACCATCGGGATAGCCGGTTTTATTGGCACGCTGGCGATCAGTCATTTTTTAAAGAGGGGCCTCTATTCGACGCTTACAGCCATCTCTTCACTCATGGCTGTCGTCGCCGTAACGCTCATACTCACGGGCCAACACCTCGGGTTTGTCGTGCCGCTACTGGGGTTCTGGGGACTGATGGCGACAGCTGCGCCGACCGGATGGTGGGCCTGGATAGCGCGTACGCTGCCTGATGATGCCGAAGCCGGCGGCGGACTGATGGTTGCGGTTATCCAGCTTTCTATCGCCCTGGGTTCCACGCTTGGCGGTCTGACGTTTGATCACACCGGCTGGCAAAGCACTTTTGCTCTTAGCGGCGGGCTGCTGATTGTCGCAGCAGGGTTAACCATTCTGACATCACGTCAAACACACCACTGACAATTAAGGATAAACTCCATGAAAAATATGACTCTGGCGCTGGGGCTGTTAATCAGCTCGTTTGCCGCCACTGCGGCGGATATGACAAAAGGCGCCGACAACTTTTATAAAAGCGATAAAGTTATCCAGCAAAAGGTGACCTTTAAAAACCAGTACCAGATGAACGTTGTGGGCAATTTGTTTATTCCGCAAACCCTGAATCAGAATGCGAAAAACCCGGCGATCGTCGTCGGACATCCGATGGGTGCGGTAAAAGAGCAAAGCGCGAATCTGTATGCGCAAAAACTGGCGGACCAGGGTTTTGTAACGCTGGCGATTGATCTCTCCTTTTGGGGGGAAAGTGCAGGTGAACCGGGTCATCTGATTTCACCGGAAATTTATGCTGATGACTTCAGCGCGGCTGTGGATTACCTCAGTACCCAGCCGTACGTTGATCCTGAGAATATCGGTGTGCTAGGGATTTGCGGCAGCGGCAGCTTTGTTATCAGTGCGGCCAAAATTGACCCCCGTATGAAAGCGATTGCCACTGTCAGCATGTATGACATGGGAGCGGCTTTCCGCAATGGCCTGAATCATTCCCAGACGCCAGAGCAGCGTCAGGACTTTATCCAGTCGGCCATCGAACAGCGAATGGCCGAATTTAAAGGCGCAGCGAAGGCGTACATTCCGGGGACCGTAAACCAACTGGATGATTCAACACCGGCCATACAGCGTGAGTTTTTTGATTTCTACCGTACAGCGCGAGGCGGTTATACCCCGCAGGGTGAGCAACAAGAGCTGACCACCAAACCTCTGTTAAGCAGCATCGGCAAATTTATGAACTTCTATCCGTTCAACGATATTGAAACCATTGCGCCGCGCCCGATGCTGTTTATTACCGGCGCCAATGCGCACTCCAAAGAGTTTAGCGAGGATGCTTACAAACGCGCCGCTCAACCGAAAGAGCTCTATGTCGTTGCCGACGCAGGCCATGTCGACCTGTATGACCGAACTGACCTGATTCCATTTGCGAAGCTGACGTCATTCTTTAAAAGCAATCTGAAATAGTGATACCCGCCGCTCCCGCGAAGGGGGCGGCAAATTGACCTTCCCGTTGGGGTTAAGCGTTGCAGCGTATTGCTGTACCTGAACAATCAGCGAGCAGGCTTCGAAGCCTGCCCCGGCAGCATCAACGACATAATGTGCCAGGGTCTATGGCAAGCTTCGGCCTCAGTGGTGAGGCCGCTTTCTGCAACGTGTTCGTGTAGCTGCGGGCTTATCGGCCATTTGGCTTCACTAGCGGACAGACAAAGCAAAACGGTTTTCAAGCGCATGCGCAATTTCATCTTCTGTCAGCGACTGCTTTTCTACCCTGTCTGCAGTAATGGTCTTCAGCATATTGCCGAGCAGAATAAAGCGCCCCTCGGGTCGATGCTGGATGACCAGCAGCTTTTGTACAAAGACCGCGTCGGGGTGCGTGGAGTTAAGGTAATTGGCCGGAACAAAATCAATCCATTCCTGAGGCGACAGGTCAAAACCGTATTGATCGCACCAGTTTCCCTCAACCCTGGCCTGAAGCAGATAGTATCCACTCGCATCACGACTAAGCCGGAACGTATCAAAATCCTGAATGATGTCCGTATCAAGTTCGTCTAAGGCCAGCGGCGCGCGGATACCGTAGCTACCAAACCCAAGGTCGCAAAGCCACTGACGACCATCAACTTCGGCGATGACCGCCATATGCGTTTTAGGCCGGCGTGCGGGATAGAACATTGGCCGTGCCGCAACAAAACGGTAGGTTATACCCAGCGTCTGCAGCGCCATCGTAAACAGCCCGTTAAGTTCATAGCAGTAGCCGCCCCGTCTCTGCTGTAATAACTTGTTGGCAATATCATCAGGTGCCATCGACACGATTTTACCTGCCTGTACGTCCAGATTTTCAAAGGGGATCGCAAAGAGCTGGTGACGCATGAGCGCATGTAGCGTCGCGGTATTAGCCGCCGCAGGTCCGCTATAGCCTATGCGCCGGAAGTAGAGGGAAAGATCGAAATTGTCGCTGTGCATGTGACTACCCTGGCTGGTTTGTGTGGCACACACTATAGATGGCGCCTCGTATCGCCTGTATAGTCAGATTTATCAAAAATCAGACTATACAGATTACGATGTCCGAGCCATCCCCGCCGACTCCCCACTACCGCCGAATAGCCGAAATGCTGCGGCTGACTCTGACTTCAGGCGCTTTGCGAACGGGAGATCGGATTATCTCCGCGCGTAAACTGGCCGAGCGCGAGCAGGTCAGTCTCCCCACGGCGCTGGAAGCACTACGTTGCCTGGAGGCGGAAGGTCTGATTATCGCGCGCCCACGTTCAGGTTACTTTGTCCGCCAGATAATTCCCGCCGGGGAGACGCAGAGCACCGCTTCTGTCCCCGTACCCGTGCCGGTGACCATGTCCGCCATTGCCAGATCCCTGTTCGGGAGCGCGGAGGCGCGCCTGGTCCCGCTTGGCGCTGCGCTACCCGATCCCGCCTGGCTTCCCGTAGATACTCTGCACAGGGCATTGCAGACGGCAGGTCGTCGGCTTGATGCGCGCGGGCAGAGCTACAGCCTGCCCCCGGGAAGAGCAGACTTGCGCAGAAAGATTGCCGCACGCGCGGCACAATGGGGGGCTCTTTTTGGCGCGGATGACCTTATCATCACCGCAGGCGCTACCCAGGCGCTGCGTCTGGCTCTTCGCGCCGTGTGCCGGCCGGGCGATGCCGTGGCGATTGAGCAGCCGGCCTACTTCGGCACGCTCCTGCTGCTGGAGGATCTGGGGCTGAAGGCATTGCAGATCCCCACTGATCCTGTTGAAGGGTTACTGTTGGCGCCACTTGAAGAAGCCATTCAGCGCCACCGTCCTGCAGCCGTTCTTGCCTCACCCACGGTGCAGAATCCGTCAGGAGCCAGTATGCCCGTCGCCCGCAAGCGGGATCTGGTGGCTCTGCTTGCCAGTAAGGGCATCCCTTTAATTGAGGACGATGTGTATGGCGATCTGGCCGGTGATGCGCAGCGTCCGCCTGCGTGTAAAGCCTTCGACAGGTGCGGAAATGTTATTTATTGCAGCTCGCTGTCTAAAACCCTGGCGCCGGGCTGGAGAATTGGCTGGATTGCAGCCGGACGCTATCACTCAACGGTATTGCAGGCCCGAATGGCCGGAGAGTGGGCCGGCGCGCCGCTAATTGAAGCCGCGGCGAACGAGATCCTGGCCAGCGGTGATTATGACAGGCATCTGCGGCACCTGAAGCTCCACATTGCGCAAGGGATACAGGCTATCATCGCAAAGGTTGAAACAAGCTTCCCACCGGGCACGCGGGTCGCCGCCCCGGAAGCCGGTTTTCTGATTTGGGTAACACTCCCGTCACAGATAGATGCGCTGGAGGTACATCGTCGCGCACTCGCCCTTGGCATTGGTGTCAGTCCGGGCCCGTTGTTTTCCCCGGGGGCGGCAGAACTGAAAAACTTCCTGCGCTTGAACGGTGCGAATGAACCCACCCGCCATCTGTTGAATGCCGTGGAACAACTCGGTCTTTTGTGCCATGAGTTGGCCGCGGGACATTGACAGCGGAAGTGTTCTGCAGTCAGCGAATCCATCCTGTGAAGGCGCCAGAGGCTAAATGCTTGCTCGGTTCACGATACCAGCCTTGTGCCGGGGGCGGACGTTAGCGAGAGGTCTCCATTAACCTGATGAAGACAAATTCAGCCGCTCGTAAGACGCTTTGCCCTGTCTGCCCTGTGCAGCTTTCGCCGATAAAAAAGCCCCGCATTTGCGGGGCCTCAGAGCAAACAGGTTAGCGTTAGTCAAAAACACCATTAATAATTGATGTCACGATTGCCGTACTTAATGCGACCAGCACCAAATCATCGCCAACCGCACGCCATTCATATCCTGGGTAATACGGTAAATCGTTAATCATGGATGCCGGGAGCGTTTTCTTCGCAATCCCCGGAGGCAACGGTTTGCCGCGGACTAAATTCTTCGCGATACCCGGGGGAAGCGCCTTATAACCCACCAGACCATAATTGACTGCCAGGGAGCGCGCCCGCGAGAAGCTGATATCGGAGTCAACGTGGTCTGGTTTTCCGTAGTTCTTGCGGTTGCCATGATCCTCACCAGACTTCCCATTCCCCTGGCCTTTGTTGCTATGGTCTGCGCTGTTGCCATGATTGCCGCTGTTCCCGTGGTTACTCCCCCCATTGCCATGCCCACCGCCATTTCCATTTCCTGGGTTTGCATAAACCGGTGCAGCAACAACGACAAGCGATATAACCGCCGCAAGTGCAGTTTTGAGAGTGCGACGCTTAAACATGATGACGGTTCCTTAAGATTACGTGGACACTTTAAACATATGACAAAGCTATACCCTTAACAATTTCATGTTTTCTTATTTTTGGCAGATGTTGCAACCCGCATCATCTGCCATCGTACCTTCAGAGAATGAACCGGCATCATTCACCGGAAAGAAAAGTTCAGCATTCCAGATGGCCGCCAGGTAAAGTCCTGACGGCGGTTTTAGTGCCGGGAGAACGGTTATTTGAGAAATACAGTACAAGACATCGACATTTGTCGGGCACAATAATGCAGCCGCTCTCTCGCTAACATGATTATTCCGTCACCGGGTTATTCCGTTGGCTGCGGACTTTGAGGAAAATATGCAGTAATCCCATTGCGCCGTGGGCCCAGAAATAAGTCTCAATGAATACGGTCAGGAATCTATGCAAGCCCAGGACATCATGTGCCAGCGCAGAGGATGGACCAAACGCGGTATTCAGCACAAACCAGAGCCCGCCACACAAAGCCACGCCCAGCAGTGCCAGAACACCCAGTCCCTGAATGAATGCCGCCACTCCCCCGGCATGCGCGTCAGGTAGACGCAATGCGATCAGCGTTTTGAGATCGGCAGCCATGCCGCGAAAATCGAGCGTCAGCCAGGCAAAATAGTAATGAAAACCACGCTGTGTCAGCATCCAGATAAGCATCACAATACCCAGAGCAATCAATGTAAATCCAGAGATAACATGAAACCATGTCATGAACCCAGCCAGGTTAACGTCGCCGAGGGCCTCGCTTTCAGTAAAGTCAGAGTTAATAATCTGCAATAAAACCAATACCGCTACGCTGATATGTAGCGCACGAAAAAAAGGGGTGTCGCGGTGAGGAAGTGCATTACATAACCGGTCTTTCATCATTTAACCATGTTGTTTACGGGAAGGTTGATTTCATCAGTATCGTTGCGGTTAATTAACGAAACCTTAAAACCACACTGAAGTTATCAATTTATTCCATTTCAGGATCCGCGGGACGCGCCTGCGGTTGTTCGCGAACACCGGTGGCCGACGGGTGCCTGGAGTCGACGCCAAAGCGGTCGCGGAAAGAGGCATTTGACGTCGTCGCGAACGCTGAAATAACGCCGTTCGGCGGCATGACCGGAGCCTGATATCATCTGCGCGATAGCAGCGACCGCGCAGGGCTACGCGGCCGTAGTCATTTAACATTTACCCGGCAATGATTCATAGTATATTGGGACTATCCTCTCTTTTCAGGTCTCCTTCATGTCTTACTCCATCGGTGAATTTGCCCGGCTTTGCGGGATTAACCCCACCACGCTTCGCGCCTGGCAGCGTCGATATGGTCTGCTCAAACCGCGGCGTACAGAGGGTGGACATCGTCTGTACAGCGATGATGATGTTCAGCAGGCGCTCAAAATTCTCGACTGGATTCAAAAAGGCGTTCCCGTCAGCCAGGTGAAACCTCTGCTGGATAGCCCCGTCACGAGGCGTACTGACAACTGGTTAAACCTGCAGGAAACCATGCTGCAGCGGCTTAAGGAGGGTAAAATCGATGCCCTGCGCCAGCTGATCTACGATTCAGGCCGCGAGTCCCCTCGCCCGGAACTGGTAACGAAAGTATTGCGTCCGCTACGCGGTAAACTGTCTGCCCGCATCCCGACGGTGATGACGCTGCGCGAAATCCTTGACGGGATCATTATCGCCTATACCTCGTTTTGCCTCGAAGGCGACAAAAAAGCGCCGGGAGATAACTGGCTGATAACCGGCTGGCATCTCTCCGACCCCTGCGAAATCTGGCTGGAGGCCCTCGCCCGTAGCGGCCAGGGCCAGCGTATCGATCTCCTTCCCGTCCCGCCGGCGGCTCTGGCGCCCGAGGTTTTCCCGCAGCGCAACTGGCTGCTGGTCACCTCCGGAAAACTGACCGCAGCCCGCAAAAAACAGATTGCATGCTGGCGGCAGCAGGTCAATGCCCTCGACGTTATCTCCCTCTCCTGCGGCGATGCCTCGCCGGAAGCGGCCGCCGATACGGCTCAAGGAGATTGAGTCCTCCGCGCTTTTCCACATCGCCTGACGGAAAGGGCCGGTAAAAATCGTCAAATATAACTTCATGAATTAAATAAATAATAATAAATATCCTCGCCAATACTTGGACAAATATTAGTTATTGTGTAAGTTTTAGGTATGTGAAGACGTCGCGCGGCCCGGCAACCGACGCGGCTCCTGTTGTTCCTACAACCAATGCAATCATGAGGATGGCACCATGAACACGCAACCCGCGGTCGGCATCAGCGCATGTTTAACCGGCTCCGCCGTACGCTTTGACGGTGGACATAAACGGATGGGCTTTGTCATGGATGAACTGGCGGATTGGGTCGCCTTCAAACCCGTCTGTCCGGAGATGGCCATCGGCCTGCCCGCGCCTCGCCCGGCCCTTCGTCTGGTGCACACCACCGAAGGGACCATTGAGATGCGTTTTAGCCAAACGCCCCACGATGATGTGACGGAGAAAATGGCCGAATTTACCCGCTCATTTCTCCCCAGCGTGGACGCCCTCTCTGGCTTTGTTGTCTGTGCGAAATCGCCCAGCTGCGGTATGGAGCGCGTGCGGCTGTATGACGAAAACGGTAACCGCGGGCGTAAAGAAGGAGTGGGTCTTTTCACGCAGCAATTGCTCACGCACTACCCGTGGCTGCCCGTAGAAGAGGATGGCCGCCTGCACGATCCGGTGCTGCGGGAAAACTTTGTCGAGCGCGTCTTCGCTCTGCACCAGTTGAATACCCTGCGCGCGCAGGGACTCAGCCGTCGTGCGCTCCTGGACTACCATAGCCAGTACAAGCTGCAGCTGCTGGCGCATGACCAGGCGGGCTATCGCGAAATTGGGCCTTTCGTTGCCTCCCTTCATCAGTGGGAAGATCTGGATGCCTTCTTTGTCGCTTATCGCACTAAGCTGATGGCCATTCTGAAACAACCCGCTTCGCGGAAAAACCATACCAACGTGCTGATGCATATCCAGGGCTACTTCCGCGAACGGCTCAATAGCCGCCAGCGCGGCGAACTTCGCGAGGTGATCCTCAACTATCGCGCCGGTTTGCTGCCAATACTCGCGCCGATGACATTGCTCAAACACTACCTGGGCGAATTTCCGGACCGCTATTTGCTGACGCAAAACTACTTTAACCCCTATCCACAGGATTTAGGTCTGCGCCTGAGACTCCTCTGATGACGTAAAACGGGCCCGCCGTCGCGAGCCCGTCATTGCTGTCGCTTTTGCGGCAATTATCTGAACGGTGAATTCAGCGGAACTTCGGCATCAGGTTCATGAGTGATGCGGTTTCGCAGATCGCGACGGATCATCTCTATCGCCCAGAACCAGAAAATATGCCCGACCAGTTCCGAAATATATTCGTCGGCGGGGATATTAAGCAGAGAAGGCGTCAGACCTAATAAAGGGAAAGAGATCCAGTGAACGGCGATAGTGGCGACAATACCCGCCCATACCCCCTGCCATAGTTTTACTTTGGGGAACACTTCTGCCACCACGCAATAGCCAATGGCAAATACCAGCGAGAAAATAATATGTGTCACCATCACCGGATTGATGATGTGTTCTGAGAAGGTATAAACGGTGTGAGTAGGATCAATCCCCAGGTAATCACGTAAAAAAAGATAGGGCGGGTTAAACTCATCCCTGCCGCCGGAGAAAGTACGGGGCGGTAACGGAACTTCGGCCCCCCACTTCACAAATGCCGACATAATACCTGCGATAATCCCCACGCCTGTTGCCACGCCATAACGTCGGCGTCCGGGTTCCGTTTGTGCAAAGAAGTCCTTGATAGCCATCGAATACCACCTGATTATTTTTAGAATGAATACATTAGCTATGTTTAATGTTACTCATGGCTGGTCATATTGATCGCGATCACACTTTTGTCTATGAGAACAATTTTTATTCGTATCTCTTTGCTCGTCAGGTCAATGCTTTACCTTCTCACGGCATACGTTTCTCGCCGCAAAAAGTCGCCATCGGCCTTATTTTTATTGCAAAAATAGCGGCAAATTAGCGCACAACCGTGAAGTGACTTCGGGGAATCCAGCCGTTCTGGCCCTCGTCTTTGCCCTCGCTATCCCGGCACGCCGATGTTTTGCCTGAATGACAAAGGACGACCAACGGCAAAGAGATCCTGAACAATTCCGGGTGAACGTAGAACAGAAAGATCGGCTGCCGAATTAACGCTAACCGGCATTGTTTAATTTAAAGCGGATGGTTTTGGTCATTCCCTTATAGGGCTTATTGCTCTCAAAACGCCATTTTGCCACGGCGGAAATGACGGCATCATCGAAGAGGTGCTGTGGTTCAGAGGTTAATATCCACATTTTCTCCACTTTACCGTTGGCGCCAACATCAAAACGGATCTTCACTTCCCCATCAAGATGGTTGGCCAGAGCGTAATAGGGATAAACGGGTGGCGTGGAGACCAGCTGCTCAGGCGCAACTCCTTTCATCTGGCTGGTGCAGGCGGATATCAGGCAGCAGCCGGCAAACAGAAAGGCCCTGGATATTTTCATCATCAGCTTCCATATTGATAATAATTCTCAATACTATCACAAGAGGCTGATGCTCAGAGGATTTTTTCCTCTTTTTATGCGCAGTGAAGGCGTAACCGGCAAGCGGCAAAGAGAGAGGCCGCCTGCCTCTATCCGCAGGCGGCCTGCGGGTTACACGGATTTATCAACGTTGGTATTTGCACCGGAGGTCAGGATGCGAACCTTATCGCCTTTATTGAAGGTCAGTCGACCATCATCTGGCTGCAGCACCTGGATTAGCTGGCCAGATTGCGTTTTGATCGTCAGTTCGATCTGCCGGGCGGCCTGGCGCTGCGTTTGCCGGTGATGCGACGCGCTGGCTCCGGCAACCGCGCCCACCGCCGTCATCGCCGTTTGCCCGCTCCCGTTACCAAACTGGTGGCCAATAGCACCGCCAACCGCGCCGGCGGCAAGCGTTCGCAGCGGCTGACTGCGAGTCTCGCGGGTGATGATTTGACTTTGCTGCACAACGCCGTAATCCACCACGGTTTTGCTACCCGCAAAGCCGGGCTGGCAGGTAAAGGCGAGAAAGCCGAGAGCGATGAACAGGAATCTCTTCATAATGGCTCATTTTTCATTCTGTCGCTGGTGATGCGATCCTGCAAAAAGAGAATCCCGCCATTGCTGGCGGGTTCGAAATTAATTCAGCGCTTCCTGGAGATCTTTTTTAACCTGGGTACGCTGTTCCGGGGTCAGCACCTGGTTGACGCCAAAATAGTATTTCACGCGGTAGTAACGGACCTGCTGATCTAATTGTCCAAAAGCAGCCAGCTGTTGTTTCACTTTCGCCTCATCCCACTTGCCGGACTGGATAACATCGATCAGCGCGCCATCTTTGAAACCTTCGATTTTGATATTGTTGACGTTGGTTTCAAACTCCTGATGCAGACCCTTAATTTTTGTCACCTGATCGTTACTCAGCTTAAGGTGCTGCACCACCGGGTCCTGAGAAACCGGCGGTACTTCGTCAGCGGTGGCTGCCTGAGCGGCCATGGAGAAACCCGCGGTCATCGCCACGGCAAGCAGGGTGTTACGGAAAAGTTTATTCACAATCAATTATCCTTAATGTGCAAAACAAGAGATTTGATTATTACGATCAAATTGAAAGCCTTCTGTAACAAAGAGTTAAATTTAAATTTGGATCATAATCCGCTGGACATAGCGCCATTTTTACCGGCACGGAGAGCGGGATACTCCGCCCCTCTTCAGCAGCATTTTATGCTGGGTGAAAAACTATAACCCGCGAGAGTCGCCGCACCGCCGCCTTGCTAAACAGCGCTTTTATTCTTCTCAGTGTACGTTTAATGGACAAGTTGCAGAATAAAACAAAATAGCGATAGCTGAGGCGGGAATAGCGGCAAAAAAAAACCGCCAGATAGCTGGCGGTGAATAAATGCTTGCATGGATAGATTGTGTTTTGCATTTTACGTAGAGGCATTTTCCCTCTCCTTCTACGCCTGGCCATACGCTAGCATAGTTATCTTCAATGAAAGTTAAACCGACGTCCGCTTACAGTTTATCCACCAGCGCTTTGAGCTGCGCAATCAGCGGATCGCGGGAATATTCCCCCTCACGAGGCCAGGTTGACTGGCGGACGATCAATCGGGTGGGGAGCAGTTCGCGGATCGGCACCTGCGGCGCCGCCATCTGCTGGGTCAGCAGCTCCACCGCCCGTTTACCAAGCAGATCGAAGTTTTGCGCCACGGTCGTCAGCGGCGGCTGAAAGTAAAGACTGTCCGCCGTATCGTCATAGCCGGTGACCGAAACGGCACTGTTGCCGGTACGATTAAGCTGCGCCAGCGCGCTGAGTACCCCTAATGCCATCTGGTCATTAGCCACAACGATGGCGCTGATCCGTGGCTGCAGGTGGAGCAGTTCAAAGGTTTTCTGCCAGCCGCTGGCGGCGCTCCAGTCGCCAAATACCGTCACGGCCTGGCTCACGCCCAGGCGATGCAATGTCTCCCGCCAGCTACCGAGGCGCAACCGGGCAGAGACCGAGCTTTCCGGACCGGCCAGCAGGCCAAAATCGCGATGGCCGAGCTCCCAGAGATGCCGCACGCAGGCGCCGCAGCCATCACGATGATCAAAACGCACGCAGGAGACTTCCGTCTCCGGTGACACATCAAGAAACAGACAGGCGATATCGGGGTTTTCCTGCACCAGCCGTTCCGCGATGCTGCTCTCCAGCGGCAGGCTGATAATCGCGCCGCGAATATGCTGAGCGCGAAACTCATCCAGCCGGGTCTGAAGTGAAGCGTAATCGCTGCGTTCGGGCATGGCGATGGACACTTCCAGCTGATGAGCCCCGGCATGGCTTTTCACCGCCGACGCGATTTGTGATGGCGCGTGCAGCGTCAGCGACGCCGTAATCAGCCCGATTGAAGGTGCCGCTTTCCCCGCCAGCAGCTGCGCCGATCGGTTGGGAACATAATGCAGCGCCTGCATCGCGCGGATCACTTTCTCGCGTGTCCGCGCGGAGACTACATCGGGACGATTCAGTACCCGGGAGACCGTTTGTTGCGAAACGCCGGCCTCGTGTGCCACATCATCTAAGGTTGCCGAACGCCGCTGCATAATCCCCCCCTCTCTGTGCAAAATCAGTCTGAATACGCCAAATGTCGTCCGCTAACATTTTATGTCTAACTGACGACAAAAGTCAGCTCTGATTCTGAAGTTTCGTGATCGTGAGTCGGTTTCATTTTCGCCAGTATTGCGGCCTGATAGAAAATATCTGATAACGATATCATCCTTGTCTAGCGAATGACATTTTTTCACTTATCCGTCAGGTATGCCTATGCAACAACATGACTCAAACGCGGTTCGCTCGTTGACGTTTCACGATGTACTGGCCCGTGAAGACTGGCAAAATCAGACCATTACTCACCTTAATCGCTTAGCGGCTCACCCCTCGTTTGCCAGCTGGCGATCGCTCGACGACGCCCGGGACAACCGCCCCTCCGACCGCCTCCGCCTGCTCGACGGGCTGTGGCAATTTTGCTGGTCCCCCAGCCCGTTTGCCGTCGATAGCCGCTGGATCGAGCGCGATCTCGAAACCAGCCGCAGCACCCCCGTGCCCTCTAACTGGCAGATGGAAGGCTACGACGCACCGATCTATACCAACGTCCGCTATCCCATCGAGACGACGCCACCGCGGGTCCCGGAAGAGAACCCGACCGGCCTGTACTCGCTAAACGTCACGCTGGAGCAAAACTGGCTGGCCGATGGCCTGACGCAAATTATTTTTGACGGCGTTAACTCCGCGTTTCATCTGTGGTGTAACGGCGTATGGGTCGGTTACTCCCAGGATAGCCGGCTGCCGGCTGCTTTCGACCTGACCCCCTATCTACGGGCGGGCGACAACCGCCTGTGCGTGATGGTCCTGCGCTGGAGCGCTGGCAGCTGGCTGGAAGATCAGGATATGTGGCGCATGAGCGGGATTTTCCGCTCGGTGTGGCTGCTGAACAAACCGAAGCAGCACCTGAGCGACGTGCAGATTTCCCCGCAGCTGGATGCGCTGTATCGCGATGGTGAACTGCAGGTCAATCTGGCCATCGCCGCCGCTGATGCGCAGTTGGCCGGGCTGGTGGCGGAAGTCAGCCTGTGGGATGGCGAACAGCTGGTTGCCCGCCAGCGCCAGCGCCCAGGTTCTGCGCCAGTTGACGAACGGGGCCATTATGCCGAACGGGCAACGCTGGTCCTGGCGGTGGAAAAACCGCGGCAATGGAGCGCGGAAACGCCCCACTGCTATCGTACCGTGGTTGCCCTGTGGCACGGCGAAGAGCTGGTTGAAGCTGAAGCCTGGGACATCGGCTTTCGCCGTGTAGAGATCAGCAACGGCCTGCTGCTGCTCAACGGCAAACCGCTGCTGATCCGCGGGGTGAACCGCCATGAGCACCACCACCAGCGCGGCCAGGTGGTGACCGAAGAGGATATGCTGCAGGACATTCTGCTGATGAAGCAGAATAACTTTAACGCCGTGCGCTGTTCGCACTATCCCAACGCCGCACGCTGGTATGAGCTGTGCAACCGCTACGGCCTGTACGTGGTCGATGAGGCGAACATCGAAACCCATGGCATGGTGCCAATGAACCGCCTGTCCGACGATCCGGCCTGGCTGCCGGCCTACAGCGCCCGCGTCACCCGGATGTTGCAAAGCCACCGTAACCATCCGTCGATTATTATCTGGTCGCTGGGGAACGAGTCCGGCTGCGGTGCGAACCATGAAGCCATGTATCACTGGCTGAAACGCGAAGATCCTACGCGTCCGGTCCAGTACGAAGGCGGCGGCGCCGACAGCACGGCGACCGATATTATCTGCCCGATGTATGCCCGCGTGGAACGCGATCAACTGATTCCGGCAGTGCCGAAATGGAGCATTAAAAAGTGGATTGGCCTGCCCGGCGAACAGCGACCGCTGATTCTCTGCGAATACGCTCACGCGATGGGCAACAGCCTCGGTAATTTTGCCGATTACTGGCAGGCTTTCCGCGAATATCCGCGCCTGCAGGGCGGCTTTATCTGGGACTGGGCAGATCAGGCAATTGAAAAGACCTTCGAGGACGGCAGCGTGGGCTGGGCCTACGGCGGGGATTTTGGCGACACGCCAAACGACCGGCAGTTCTGCATGAACGGGCTGGTATTCCCGGATCGCCGTCCTCATCCTTCGCTGATTGAAGCGAAACATGCCCAGCAATATTTCCAGTTTTCCCTGCTGGCGCAGTCCCCGCTGCGGATCGGTGTGGCGAGCGAATACCTGTTCCGCGCCACCGATAATGAAGTGCTGAACTGGCAGGTGCAGTCCGCCGGTGAAACCGTGGCCAGCGGCAGCCTGGCGTTGAACCTCGCGCCGCAGGGCCAGGAAGATTTTACCTTATGCGACGGCCTGACCTTGCCGGCAGGCGCCAGAGAGGTCTGGCTGACGCTGGAAGTTGTCCAGCCGCAGGCGACGGCGTGGTCTGACGCCGGGCACCGCGTGGCCTGGGCGCAGTTCTCCCTTGCCGCCCCGCTGGCCTTACCCGCCCCCGCCGCCGTCGGACCGGCACCGGAGCTGACCATCGATGATGAGAGCTTCACCGTCCGTCAGGGATCTCAGCAATGGGTTATCGATCGTCAGAGCGGCTTGTTAACTCACTGGCTGGCGGAAGGCGCAGAGCAGTTGCTGTCTCCGCTGCGCGACCAGTTCGTTCGCGCTCCGCTGGACAACGATATCGGCGTGAGCGAAACGGATCGTATCGACCCCAACGCCTGGGTTGAGCGCTGGAAAAGCGCCGGACTTTATGCGCTCGACGCGCGCTGCGTTCGCTGCACCGCGCAGCGCCTGGCACATGAGACCATCGTCGACAGCCGCTGGCACTATCTGCGCGGCGACGAAGTGGTCATCGTCAGCCAGTGGCGGATGACTTTTGATAGCGATGGCCATCTGCATCTGGCGGTGAGCGGAGAGCGGGCCGGCACGCTGCCGCCGCTGCCACGCGTGGGCCTCCACTTCCAGGTCCCAGACCAGCAGTCGCCGGTCTCGTGGCTCGGCTACGGGCCGCATGAAAACTACCCTGACCGGAAGAGCAGCGCCTGTTTCGCCCGCTGGCAGCTTCCGCTGGAAGCGATGAGCACGCCCTATATTTTCCCGACGGAAAACGGCCTGCGCTGCGACAACAAAGCGCTGGATTGGGGACGCTGGCACGTGACCGGTGACTTCCACTTCTCGGTTCAGCCCTACAGCACCGAGCAGCTCATGGCAACCGACCACTGGCACCGGATGGCCGCTGAAAAAGGCGTCTGGATCACCCTCGACGGCGAGCATATGGGCGTCGGCGGCGATGACTCGTGGACACCAAGCGTGCAGCCGCAGTGGCTGCTGCTCGGGACCCGGTGGCAGTACCAGCTCTCACTGTCTTTACGCTAAACCCTCAACGGGGGCTCTCGCCCCCTTTAAAACGGCTATACCCGCATATTCGGGATGCACCGTGGCGGAAATGGGCAGAATTCGGGCCGAAGCCCAGGGATGGCGAGTATCACCAAGGGAACAGCGTGCCGCCAGGATCAGGCAGCTGGAATGATGACGAGTATAATAACACTGGAACATCTCTATGAAATTCTCTGAACTGGCGCCACGCGAACGGCATAATTTTATTTATTTCCTGCTGTTCTTTTTCTTTTACTACTTCATTATGTCGGCCTACTTCCCGTTTTTCCCGGTATGGCTGGCGGACGTAAACCATTTAACTAAAACGGAAACCGGGGTTGTCTTCTCTGCTATTTCGCTGTTCGCCATTATTTGCCAACCGATATTTGGCTTGATATCCGATAAGCTGGGGCTGCGTAAACACCTGCTGTGGACCATCACCATCTTATTAATTCTGTTTGCCCCGTTCTTTATATTTGTCTTCTCACCGCTGTTGCAGGTCAATATTATCGCCGGGGCGCTGGTGGGCGGACTCTATCTGGGCATTGTCTTCTCCAGCGGTTCCGGCGCGGTCGAAGCCTATATCGAGCGAGTCAGTCGCGCCAACCGTTTCGAATACGGCAAGGTCCGCGTTGCTGGCTGTGTCGGCTGGGCGCTCTGCGCCTCAATCACCGGCATCTTGTTTGGCATTGATCCCAATATCACCTTCTGGATCGCCTCCGGCTTTGCACTGGTGCTCGGGGTACTGCTGTGGTTCTCCCGTCCGGAAAGCAGCAACAGCGCCCAGGTTATGGATGCCTTAGGCGCAAACCGTCAGGCGTTTTCTCTGCGCGTCGCCGCCGAGCTGCTGCGAATGCCGCGATTCTGGGGATTTATTATCTATGTGGTCGGCGTTGCCAGCGTCTATGACGTATTTGACCAGCAGTTTGCCAATTTTTTTAAAGGCTTTTTTGCCGACCCGCGGCGCGGAACCGAAGTCTTTGGCTTCGTCACCACCGGCGGCGAATTGCTGAATGCGCTGATCATGTTCTGCGCCCCGGCTATTGTGAACCGTATCGGGGCGAAAAATGCGCTGCTAACCGCCGGGATGATTATGTCCGTACGTATTCTCGGATCTTCATTCGCCACGACGGCGGTCGAGGTGGTTATCTTAAAAATGCTGCATATGTTTGAAGTTCCGTTCCTGCTGGTCGGCACCTTTAAATATATTTCCTCAGCATTTAACCCGAAACTGTCCGCCACCCTGTTCCTGATCGGTTTTAACTTATCGAAGCAGCTCTCTGGCGTCGTGCTGTCGGCATGGGTTGGCCGCATGTACGACACCGTCGGCTTCCATCAGGCTTATCTGATTCTGGGTTCGATTACCCTGGGCTTTACCGTTATCTCGCTGTTCACCTTGAAAGGCAGTAAAACGCTGCTGCCGACCGCCGGCTATAACAACGCCGCGTAAACCGCAAATTCGCGGCCCGTTGCGTAAGACGGGCCGCGAACATTATCCGGCCGCTGCGGCTTTGATTCGCGTCTCGCCGTCGCTGTTTTCCAGCTCGTATATCCGGCTCTCGGCCTGTGAGGAGATAAGCGCCGCCAGCTCGGCAGAGTGACTGGTCAACCAGATTTGGCTATAGCGGGAGGCCTCGACAATCAGCCGGGCCAGCGCCGGAAACATCTGTCGATGCAGGCTGTTTTCCGGTTCGTTAATTGCCAGGAATGCCGGCGGGCGCGGGCTCAACAGCGCTACCGCCAGACATAAAAAACGCAGCGTGCCGTCAGACATTTCCGCCGCCAGCAGCGGGCGAAACACGCCGTTGCGCCGCATCTTAATCGAGAAACGCGAGTTTTCGTTTTCGCAGAAGAACGCGCACTCCGGAAAAGCGGCGGCCAGAATCTCGTGCAGCAACTCTTCGGCGCCAATTTCAACAATCGTCTGAAAAGCGGCGGCAAGATTATGCCCGTCGCTGTCGAGGACCGGTGAACGGTAACCTACCGTCGGATGCCGCAGCGCCGAATGTCGGCTGATGTTAAATTCGTGGTAGAAACGCCACTGGCGCATAGTTTCCCGAACGCGAGAAACTTCCGGGAAGCGGTGCGGCTCGCCCAACTGGCCAAAGATCGACTCGTTTTCATAAATCGTGTCGGTGAAGGTATTTTTCTCGCCGTTGACATCGAGCAGGAACGCGGCCTGGTTTTTGCGCTGCAAAACCCTGGCGGAAGGTCGTCGGGAGAATCCCGCCAGCCAGATGGACTCCTCTTTGACAATCGGGTCGAGCATAAACTGGGTGGGATAAGGCAGCTTTTCCGGGAAACCCACCTGGAGCTCGTAGTCAAACTCGGCGGTCAGACAGGAAATTTGCAGCCGACGCGGGTGGCGCGCCGTCGCGGCCGTTCGCCCTGACCACATCACATTTTCCAGGCCGCCCTCCTCACTGATATAGCCTGAGAACTTGCCGTCCGCGGAGGCGGTTAACAGGTGAATGGCTTTGTAAATGTTGGACTTGCCGCAGCCATTCGGCCCAAACACGATGTTGAGCGCGCCCAGTTCCAGCTCGATATCCCTGACCGATCTGAAATTTTGTATGCGGATATGGTGAATCATGGTGCTCCCGATGAAAAAACTCCGCGCTGCGGCAGTGGTAAACAAGGGGAATGATAACACGGTCAGGCCGGACGAAGGTCAATCGTCCGGCAAGGACGCACTCAGCGGAGAGACTTTTTCATGCCTCGGGTCAGGGCCACGCGTTTGAGCTTGTCGGCATCGTCATGGGTTTCGCTAAACACGCCGAAAAAATAGCGTTCGTCATCGATCGTTTGCGAAACAATCCGATAGCTCAGCGGATTGCCAGATTTCGCGCCATACTGCGCGGCGGTGACGGACAGTTCCGTCGCCGTGCCGGCGACGCTGACCAACAGGCCATCCGCCTTTCCCCCCACCAGCATGACCTTGATTAGCGGGTCCACCATGTTCCTCCCGGATGGATCAATGGTTAATATGTGATCGCCGACGGCGTAGAGCATTTACACAACCTTCAGTACATTCTTATAGTTCATACCAGCCCGAATGAAAAAAACTCTTTCATATACTGAGCTAAGCATTGATTATTACTGGTAAAAGCTGGCAGATGATGAAGGAAAAAAGAGAAATTGTGAATCTTCATAACTCTTATTTGTCTTTATTTTTTTGTTTATTTTCCGCGACGTCCACAAAACCCGCCAGATCGACTTGTGTACCACAACCCCAGGGAACCATTCCGCTATGCGTCAATATCGATTCGCCCTTCTCCCATTGTTAGCCGCCCTGGCGCTCCCCGGTTGGGCGCATCAAGCTACGGTGACGACGGTTAAACAAGCCGAAAGCCAGCTTCAGGGTCGGGTCGGCTACGCCGAACTGGATTTAGCTTCCGGGCAACTGCTGGCCGGCTATCGTTCTGACGAACGGTTCCCGATGATGAGCACTTTTAAAGTTCTGCTCTGCGGCGCAGTCTTGTCGCGTGTCGATGCCGGTGAAGAACAGCTCGATCGCCGTATCCATTACCGGCAGCAGGATCTGGTGGAATATTCGCCGGTGACGGAAAAGCATCTTACCGATGGGCTCACCGTGGGCGAACTGTGCGCTGCCGCCATTACCCTGAGCGATAATACGGCGGCAAACCTGCTGTTGACCACTCTCGGCGGCCCGCAGGGGCTGACCAGCTTCCTGCGCCACAGCGGCGACCAGACTTCGCGGCTTGACCGTTGGGAAACGGAACTCAATGAAGCGCGGCCGGGCGACGTGCGAGATACCACAACTCCGCAAGCGATGGCCAGGACACTGCGAAATCTGTTGACCGGTCGCGTGCTTTCCAGCGCCTCGCAGCAGCAGTTGCAACGCTGGATGGTAGAGGACAAAGTTGCGGGGCCGCTGTTGCGATCGGTGCTGCCGGCGGGCTGGTTTATTGCCGATAAGACCGGAGCCGGCAATCGCGGCTCGCGCGGGATCATCGCGGCTCTCGGTCCGGACGGTAAAGCTGCGCGCATCGTGGTGATTTATTTGACCGGGACCCCCGCCACAATGGATGAACGCAATAAACAGATTGCGGCCATCGGCGCAACGCTGGTCACGCACTGGTCCGCAGACGAGAACAGACCCTAGCCGCGCCGCGGGCGGTCTCGAACAGGAACTCCCCGGACAATGCCTCCCGGACGTAAAAAAGCCTCGCAAACGCGAGGCCTGACGTGGAGACAGCGCAGCGATGGAGGATTAGTTTTCTTCGTAACCTTCGAGAGCATCCTGAATGGCATCGGCTAAGGAAGCGACTTCCTGAGCCACATTACGTAAATCCATCTGGCTACGAATACCGGAATTTGCGGTTGATGAAGAGACGGCGGCTTTTGAAATTTCTAATGCTGCCTGAACTGCGAGCAAACGTTTATGTTTCTCGATAGCCGCGTCGCCACTATCACCATCAAATTGAAAGTATTTTTCTAACATAGCGGATCCTTTTCAGCCATTTCATTATCGGGGAGGATATTCTCGTCTAAGCGGAGGCAAATAAACAGCAAAAAAAATATTAATTACAAAGAGTTAATATTTACCTGTTTAACAACGCCGTTCCGGGCGCAGGGTGTCACTGAGGACAACGCCGGAAGAGGTCTGCAGGTTGGAAAGAGAAAAGCCGGGCGATTTTCTTTGCAGACATCGGGATACGTTTAAACATCGGGTCTTTTGCTGATGAACTGTTTGACGGTTACGCGAGCGGCGCACGAGAAACAATCGCGGCATCGCACGATTGACCTTCACGGCGTCCACTCAACTTGATACTGTATGCAACCACAGTAAAAATATCGTCAACCATTAACGCAGAGGGATGAAATATGTTTGTGGAACTGATTTATGACAAGCGGAACTTTGAGGGACTACCCGGTGCGAAAGAGACGATTGCAGCTGAATTATCGAAGCGAATTCACCGTATATTTCCCGATGCCGATGTGCGTGTAAAGCCGATGATGACCTTACCGGCAATTAACACCGATGCCAGCAAGCACGAAAAAGAACAAATCAGCCGTGCTGTGCAGGAGATGTTTGAGGAGGCTGATATGTGGATGGTAGAGGACTGATGGAGAGAGAAAGTGTCATTGCCTCTGGCGTGTGAAGCTATCCGCCTCCGGACAACATTTTACCGCCGCCGCCGACATTCAGGAGAGATTTTGGGGAAGGAAAAACTGATAAAAAAACCGGGCACCGGGCCCGGTTCTGTTTCCGACACAAAGTTGCCCTACTCACTCAGCCCGCGGTTTTCCAGCATCGGTTCAATTTTCGGATCGTGTCCGCGCCACTGGCGATAAAGTTCCGCTAAATCAGTACTATTGCCGCGTGACAGAATCGCTTCGCGGAAGCGCTGACCGTTTTCGCGGGTCAGGCCGCCGTGCTCAACGAACCACTGGTAACCGTCGTCCGCCAGCATCTGGGTCCACAGGTAGGCGTAATAGCCCGCGGCATAGCCGCCGCCAAAAATATGTGAGAAGTAGCTGCTACGGTAGCGCGGCGGCACCGCGGCCAGGTCCATCTGCTCCTGACGCAACGCCAGCGCTTCGAAGCTATCGACATCGCGCGGAATATCTGCCGACGAGAGGCTATGCCAGTGCATATCCAACAGCGCCGCCGCCAGCAGCTCGCTCATGTCATAACCCTTATTAAACTTCGCCGCGCGTAACATACGCTCACGCAGCGTATCCGGCATCGCTTCCCCGGTCTGATAATGGCGCGCATAGTGGGCGAACACCTGCGGTTGACTGGCCCAGTGCTCATAGATCTGCGACGGAAACTCGACAAAATCACGCGGCGTATTGGTCCCCGACAGACTGGCATAACGCTGACTGGCAAACAGCCCGTGCAGCGCGTGACCAAATTCATGGAATAAGGTGATGACCTCATCCCAGGAGAGCAGCGCGCTGTGGCCGGCCTTCGGTTTCTGGTAATTGCAAACGTTGTAAATCACCGGATGCTGCGCGAGCAGCGTGGATTGTTCAACGAAGACGTCCATCCACGCCCCGCCGCTTTTCGAATCCCGGGAAAAGTAGTCGCCGTAAAACAGCGCCAGACCTTCCCCGTTGGCGTCAAAGATTTCCCATACCCGGACGTCCGGGTGGTAAACCGGAATATCAAACCGTTCGACAAAGCGCAGGCCAAACAACTGCGATGCCGTCCAGAACACGCCATCCTGTAAAACGCGGTCGAGGGAGAAATAGGGTTTTAACTGTGCTTCATCGATGGCGAATGTCGCCCGGCGCACCTGTTCGCCGTAGTATAACCAGTCCCAGGCCTCGGCTTTAAAGCCGCCGCCCTCGCTATCAATCAGCTGTTGGATATCCGCCAGCTCGCGTTCCGCTCTTGCCCGGGCGGCCGGGGCTATCCGGCGCATGAACGCAAATGCCGCCTCGGGCGTTGCCGCCATTTGGTCGGCCATCGACCAGCTGGCGTAATCCGTCACGCCCAGCAGTTCGGCTTTACGGGCGCGAATCTCCGCCAGGCGAAGCACCAGCTCGCGAGTATCATTCGCATCGCCCTTCTGATTGCGTTTCCAGCCGGCAGCAAACAGATTCTCACGCGTCTGGCGACGGCGTAAGGCGAGTAACGCCGGCTGTTGAGTGGTGTTCAACAAAGGCAACAACCAGCGGTCGCTTAGCCCTTTTTCCCGCGCGGCATCTGCGGCTTCAGCAATCTCTTCATCGCTGAGTCCCGCTAACTGCGCCGGGTCGTCAACCACCAGACCGCCGGATTTAACCGCCGCCAGCAGGCGCTGCTGAAACTGACTCTGCAAAGCCGCAGCCTGGGTATTCAAAGCCCGCAGCTCCGTTTTTTGCGCGTCAGCCAGGGTCGCGCCGGCCAGCGTAAAACGCTGCCAGGTGATCTCCAGCAGCCGGCGGGACTCGCTATCTGGCGGCAAGGTGTCACGCTGCTGCCATACCTGCTTCACGCGCTGGAACAGCGCTTCGTTAAGCCAGATATCATTTCCCAGATCCGCCAGCTCAGCAGAGAATTGCTCATCAAGCGCCTGCAGCGTCGGGTTGGTATGCGCCCCGGCCATGGCAAAAAACACCCGGGTGACGCGCGCCAGCAGCTGCCCGCTCTGCTCGAGCGCGACCAGCGTGTTGGCAAAGTCCGCCGGCTGCGGATTATTCACTATCGCGGCGATCTCCTCCCGCTGACGGCGAACGCCTTCATCAAATGCCGGTCGGTAATGGGTGTCGTCAATCAGATCAAACTGAGGTGCCTGATAAGGCAACAGACTGACGCGCAAAAAAGGGTTATTGTCGGCCATCATCATCTCCTGGACTCGGTAATCCAGTAAGATTAGGCAACTCATTGATTGACCGCAATCATTTCCGCCGGCTGGCGAGCGGCGCTAGCCGAACACGGTCATAACAAAAAAAAGACAACGCTGGTCAGCAACAGCGCGCCCGTTACGCCAAGAATATCGATTGCCGTGCTGATTATGGTGGCGTGGGTCGGAATGCTCTCTTCTTCTTCCCATTCGTTCATCGGAACCCTCCTCAGGCAAAAAAACGCCGACGCAAAAGGCCGGCGCGACAAGGATTTAAGTGTCAATCCTGCGCGCTTCTGTGGTGTGGCGGCAGAATAACAATCCCTATAATGCGTCGATGATCAATTCATGCCATGAATACATTCTTGTTTATTTTTCCACAAGGTTCGCATCATTGGCCAGCCGGCCACCTCTTTTCCCGCTAGCCAAAAGCGCCAGACCGCCCACTCTTGCCATAGCGATGTTTATCCCGGCGGAAGTCGCTTTCCCCCCGCTCACCGTCGCAATTACCTGTTTTGGAAACGTATTGCTTGTTCCACGGAGGTAGACTCTCTTTTCTTTTGTAGCTACAGTGCTGGTAACGAGCGGTTATCGTCATTGCTTAATCTTTTTGTGTTGTCCCCTGGCGCGCAGCAATACGCCGGCGGACCGTTTTTACGAAAAATATTAAGCAAGACGGTATTGAAATCCCCGGCATGAGACGGTTGGGGCATGATGAGAACATTGACAGGAGCGATGATGATTATTCTGATTACCGGTGCAACAGCAGGTTTTGGTGAAAGCATGACTCGCCGTTTTATCGCTAATGGTCACAAGGTGATCGCCACCGGGCGTCGTGAAGAGCGCCTGAAAACATTGCAGGATGAGCTGGGCAACAATCTCTACACCGCGCAACTGGATGTACGCAACCGCGCCGCGATTGAAGAGATGATTGCCGGGCTGCCGGCCGAGTGGCAGGCCATCGATGTGCTGGTCAATAACGCCGGTCTGGCGCTGGGCCTTGAGCCGGCGCATAAAGCCAGCGTTGAAGACTGGGAAGATATGATCGACACCAACAACAAAGGACTGGTCTATATGACCCGTGCCGTACTGCCGGGTATGGTTGAACGCAACCGCGGTCATATTATTAATATCGGTTCCACCGCCGGCAGCTGGCCCTATTCCGGCGGCAACGTTTACGGTGCGACCAAAGCCTTTGTGCGCCAGTTCAGCCTGAACCTGCGGACCGATCTGCACGGTACAGCCATTCGTGTGACCGATGTTGAGCCCGGCCTGGTCGGCGGTACTGAGTTCTCTAACGTGCGTTTTAAAGGCGACGATGCTAAAGCGGGTAAAGCCTACGAGAATACCCAGGCGTTAACACCGGAAGATGTGACCGAAGCGGTATGGTGGGTCGCTAACCTGCCTGCGCATGTCAATATCAACACGCTGGAAATGATGCCGGTCAGCCAAAGCTTTGCTGGTCTGAGCGTCCATCGCGCGGGTTAAAACCGACAGCCTGGCCGCTTTGCGGCCGGGTATGGGCGAATGGACAAATAACGCGTAAAATAGCGCATACCCCCCAATAAAAGTAACCATCAATGGCCGCAGAATTGCAACTTAATCCGACACAGCCTGTAAACCAGCAAATTTATCGTATCCTTCGCCATGATATCGTGCATTGTTTGATCCCGCCGGGTACCCCGCTGTCTGAGAAAGAAGTGTCTGTGCGTTTTAGCGTTTCCCGCCAACCGGTGCGTGAGGCTTTTATCAAACTGGCTGAGAATGGTCTTATTCAAATTCGTCCGCAGCGCGGCAGCTATGTCAATAAGATCTCACTTTCTCAGGTTCGCAACGGATGTTTCGTTCGCCAGGCTATCGAATGCGCCGTGGTGCGTCGTGCCGCCGGGATGATCACCGCCGAACAAATCTATCAGCTTGAGCAAAATCTTAATCAGCAGCGTATTGCCGTTGAGCGTCAGCAATTAAATGATTTTTTTCAGCTGGATGATGAGTTTCACCAAAAACTGTCGCTGATTGCCGACTGTCAGCTGGCGTGGGATACCGTCGAGAATATTAAAGCGACAATTGACCGGGTCCGCTACATGAGCCTCGATCACATTACGCCTCCGGAGATGCTGTTGCGTCAGCACCATCAAATTTTTCAGGCCCTGGAAAACCGTGATGCCGATGCGGTCGGTACCGCGATGAATATTCACCTGCATGAAATCAGTGAATCGGTATTATTAATTCGTCAGGAAAATCGCGACTGGTTTAGTGAAGAGTAAATGATTCCGGCGGCAGCCAAATAAACAGCAACACTGCCGCCCTGATTGATAAATACGCTAACGAACAACCAGCACCGGTATTTTTGCGTAGCGCAGGATAGATTCGGCGTTTGAGCCGAGAAGATGGGTGGAAAGGCCCGGCGTGCGTGAGCCCACGACAATCACATCGAACTCGTCGGCATTACCGATAGCCAGTATTTCATCGCGAACATTGCCAAATACTACCCGGGTATGAATTCGCGCAGCGGGAATCGAGAACAGACGAGACAGCGTCTGCATTTTCTTTTCCGATTCCGCTTGCATAAAAGTTTCGAATTTCTGAATATCCGCAGCGAATCCGCGTAAAACCGAACGACTGCTGTTTGGCAATACGTTTAATAACGTAATTTCGCCCTCTTCAGCCGACGCCAGGAACTCAGCATGACGTACCGCTTTATCACTCAAATCCATTTCAAACACATCGACGGGCAAGAGAATTTTCTTGTACATGTTCGACTCCTTTTTTCGAGGCACTTAATTTCACTGCGCACATCATGACATATTTATTTTCAGTTCCACACCGCTAATAACCCTGTAATCTGGCATATTCATTAAAATAAACATCAATTATATATAGTTAACTCTGGATAGCTAAAGTTATGTATATTCAATGTCCTCGATCAATATTTTATAAAATATTCAATAAATATTTTTATATTCCAGGAAAACAACCGACCAGGATGTTAACAAACGCGGATTGCAAAAAATAAGACACCCGAATGGGTGTCTTAATATCAGGTCGACCGGGCGGGATAATGCTAGTGGGTCTGAGCCCAGGCGGCAACGGTCGCCTTCGCGCCCCGCTCTTTCAACGACAGCCAGGCGTTCGTCACGGCATCGACAAAACGGCCGTTCTGCGGCAAATCGTGGCCAAAGATGGCTTCGATACCCAGCAACGCTTTCACCCGTTCCGGCCCCTCCGCGCTGTTCTGGACCGCCTGCTGAATCACCGGCAGCAGCGGATCGCAGATCTCAATCGCCTGCCCCTGCTCATCAACGCCGCCGACATAGCACATCCAGCCCGCGATCCCCATCGCCAGCAGGCTGAAGTCGGTGCGCTGCGCGAGATGCCAGCGCACGGAATCCAGCATCCGCTGCGGCAGTTTCTGGCTGCCGTCCATCGCAATTTGCCAGGTGCGGTGCTTCAGCGCCGGGTTGCTGTAACGGTCGATGAGAAGCCCGGCGTAATGTTCCAGATCAACCCCCTGGACTTTCAGCGTCGGCGCCTGTTCGTTGAGCATTAAAGTGCGCGCCGCACGGCGGTAATTCTGATCCTGCATACAGTCATTGATATGCTGATAACCGGCCAGATATCCCAGATAGGCGAGGAAAGAGTGGCTGCCGTTGAGCATACGCAGCTTCATCTCTTCAAAAGGCACTACGTCAGCGACCAGTTCGGCCCCCGCCTGTTCCCACGCCGGACGACCCGCCACAAAGTTGTCTTCAATCACCCACTGGCGGAACGGCTCACAGGCTACGCCCGCCGGATCGCGCACCCCGGTCAACTGCTCGATTTTATCCAGCGTGTCGGCCGTCACGGCCGGCACAATGCGGTCAACCATCGTCGACGGGAAGGTCACCTGTTGCGCAATCCAGTCGGCGAGATCGCCGTCAATCGCACGCGCCAGGGCACAAACCACATTGCGCGTGACATGGCCGTTCTCCGGCATATTATCGCAGGACATCACGCTGAATGCCGGTAAGCCTGCGGCTTTGCGCCGCGCAAGGGCTTCAACGATAACGCCTGGCGCAGATTTCGGCTGGTGCGGATTCAGGATATCCGCAGCGATCAGCGGGTGTTCCAGCTGTATCTCGCCGGTGGACGGCGAGTGGCAATAGCCTTTTTCGGTAATCGTCAGGGATACAATCGCCACCTGAGGCTCACACATCTTCGCCAGCACGCTCTCCAGGCCGTCGACCTCTGCATGCATTGCTTGCTTAACCACGCCGACCACGCGGGCCGTCCAGGCATCCGCCGACATTTCGGCAACGGTATACAGGAGAGCCTGTTTCTGCAGATCGGCAATCTGCTGTTCGCCGCCAATCAGGTTAACTTCGGTGTAGCCCCAATCGCTCCCCTGTTCTGCCGCCAGAATATCGGCATAGACCGCCTGGTGTGCGCGATGGAATGCGCCAAAACCCAGATGGACAATGCGCGAAACCAGTTTGCTGCGATCGTAGGAAGGAAGCGTTGCCTTGGCTGTTAAAAGCGTGTTTTCCATGGTGACTCTCATTTTTATGATTACTGATCAACCATTCTCGAGGAGAATGCCTCTGTGAGGTGAACCATCTCATGCAATTGGTATAACATCTTTGATTTCCATCAACTACCATACAAGAAGATTTCACCATTCACAGTCTGTTTCACTAAGCGTGAGTAGAGGAAATAAAAAGCCGGGTTGCGCACCCGGCCAGCTTGCACGTCAGTCAGTCAACCGATCAGGTTAACTGACCGCTTCTCACCGCGCGATGTTGAGGAGTGGCATCCGCCGCATCGTCCAGCAAGCTCAGATCGCGGTCGCGCACTTCCGGCATAAGGAGAGCGGAGAGCAAACCAATAGACGAGTAACAAATCAGCATGGCGACAATCGGCCACCATGACCCCGTCATATTACAGAAAATACCTGCCAGCACCGGACCAAAACCCACAGCAACTAATCCACCGGTTTCTTTTGAAATCGCCATTCGCGTAAAGCGGTTACGCGAACCAAAGATTTCCGCCATCGTGATATTTTCCAGCGCGAACAGACCCAGCACGGCAATATTATGGATGACAATCAACGATGCCATAATTGCACCGACGCTGTAGCTCTTATCAACAATAATCGAGACCATCGGATATGCCAGTAAAATGGCGGTGATATTCACGATAATATAAGGTACGCGGCGACCGATTTTATCGGATAACCACCCGAGGAGAGGGATGGTGATAAAACCGATCCCGGAACTAATCATTAGGGCATCGGTTGGAATGGCTTTATCAAATAATAAGGTCTGTACCAGATAGCCGGCGAGGAACGTTTGCAATAACCCTGAATTACCCGCCTGACCAAAGCGTAACCCGGTTGCCAGCCAGAAGGATTTACTTTTCAGCATCGCGCCAAAGGTAGCCTCCCGATCCGCAGCGCCGGTTTGCAGCTCGCTTCCCTCGTTGACCTGTTCAAATACCGGACTTTCTTTAAGGTTCAGACGCAGCCAGATAGCGAATATCATCACCACTGCGCTGGCCAGGAACGGGATTCGCCATCCCCATGCCACCAGCTCTTCACGGTCAAGAAGGAAAAACATGATTGCCCAGATAGCCGTTGCGCTCAGCGTACCGCAGTTGGTACCCATTGCCACCAGCGACGAAATGATGCCGCGTTTCCCCTTTGGCGCATATTCGGCCAACATGGTACCTGCTCCGGAGATTTCAGCCCCGGCGCCCAGCCCCTGGATAATACGTAAAGTCACCAGCAACACGGGCGCAAAAATGCCTACCTGCGCATAGGTAGGCAACACCCCAATCAGGGTGGTACAAATGCCCATCATCGTAATAGTGATAAAGAGAACTCTTTTACGTCCGATCTTGTCCCCCATCCGGCCAAAGATAAAAGCACCGACGATTCGCGCAATATATCCCGCACCATACGTCCCCATTGCCAGAATGAGCGCCATGGCGGCTGATTGCTCAGGAAAAAAGATTTCATGAAAAACCAGCGCTGCCCCTAAAGAATAGAGTTGAAAGTCCATGAACTCCAGAGCGGTCCCTAACCACCCAGACACAGCCGCACGGATGAGATCGGCCGTTGTTCTCTCATTATTTACTGTAGTCATCATTATTTTCTCTAATTGTTAGAAGTCGAGCTTGCATTTATTATTAGAGTCAAAAGGTCAATAAAACCTTACAACAGCTCTTTCTGTCTTTTTCAAAAATTTCGATAGCGTCAACAATATTCTGATATTCAAAAGCATGGGTAATAAGTGCTTCAGGATCAATTAACCCCTGCTCTAACCATGCTAATACAACGGGGAATTTATGCGCATTCAGCCGCGATGAAAATATAGACAGTTCTTTACCGGTAATACCTTGCTGGGCGACCTGAGAGGGTTCAGTTGAGAATCCCATGAGCACAATTCTGGCCGCCGGAGAGGCCAGCGTCACTGCCTCCTGAAAAATTGACGGGTGACACGCCGCATCAATAATCAGCGTCGGTTTAATGCCTTTATCCTGCAGGCATTCAGCTAATGACGTCTGACCGTTGTTGATAGTCCAGTCGGCACCATTGCGCTTCGCCATTTGCAGGCGTTCGTCGATCTGGTCAGTCACAATCACCTGCTTAACCCGATAGACCCGCTTTAGCACCTGAATCGTTGTTAAGCCCATCGGCCCGGCGCCGAATACCAGCGCGATGTCCTGATCCGTCGGTTTAACCTGTCCGGTGACGTTGGCAGCAATGGTGAAAGGCTCGACCATTACCGCGTGCCGATCGGGTACCGTGTCCGGCACTAGCCAGCAATTTTGAGCCGGCACAACCACATACTCGCTAAAACCGCCATCCCGGTGGACACCGAGAACCACCAGAGAAGTGCAGACGTTAGGTTTCCCCACTGAGCAAGGATAGCAATGACCACAGCTAATCACCGGGTCAACGCTCACCCGCTGGCCGACCTTCCTGTCCGTCACCCCATCGCCAACGGCGTCGATAATGCCGTAGAATTCATGGCCAATAACGCGGGGATATTTAGCAAAAGGATTATGCCCGCGGTAGATATGGCTATCGGAACCGCAAATCCCCGCCAGCTTAACCTTTACCCGCACTTCTCCCGGTGCAGGTTCCGGCCGCGCGCGTTCTTCGATGACCAGGTCATCAGGCTGACGAATCACAATACTCTTCACATTTCTCTCCTTACCAGTTCCACAAGTCTTCACTTCCAGTCCGGCCACAGGCAAACAGGCTGGTTCATACGGGATTTCGCAACCCGTTTTTCATCAAACACGATGCCCGGCACGGCTTTCTCCCGCAGACATATAGCCGTCGCAGCAGGTCCATCTGTGTGGTAAATCGCCATCAATTGATCAAAATTAAAACATCAGACCTACTACCATACAAGTATAAAGTTAAAAAAAGACGCGTTGTGTCACACTCTTACGGCGACGTGAAGGAGATGAGTGAGGTCCGCTGTAGCGCCGGAGACGGCAGGAAGCGAGGCGGTGAAATGCGCTTAGCCAGCGGGATTAACGGGACGCCGACGAATCGTCTCCCCCACCGCGCTTAGCGAATGAACATCAGCGATATGGCTGTCTGCGTCGATTTTTACCACGCGCGTTAAGCGCGTCCCCAGCCAGCGACAATAATCAACATGCCGCACAGCGCAATCAGCGCCCCCGCCCAGTCATAATGGCTAAGCTTAACGCCATCGACAAAACGCAACCACAGCAGCGCGGTGCAGACATATACGCCGCCGTAAGCGGCATACACCCGCCCGCTTGCTGCCGGATGCAGCGTCAGCAACCAGACAAACATCATCAGCGCCAGACCTGCCGGAATTAACAGCAGCGGCGTTGCGCCGCGTTTTAACCATAGCCAGGGTAAATAACATCCGAGAATTTCACAGAGCGCGGTGGCAAAGAAAAGCAGCGTTGTTTTGAACATTAAAGACACGTAAAGAGAGCAGGTTGTTGGCCCATTTTACGCAATAATCTCCCTCTTCCCCACTCTTTTGTCGGGTATGCCGGCGAAAAGAGATGTAGTAAACTGCCTGCAGATTGCAGGGGCTTCCCCTTTTTATCACTCAAAGGAAACCGTGATGAAAATGACACAGAACACACGTTGCTGCCTGACGGCTATGCTGGCGCTGAGCGCCGTACTTTTTACCGCATCGTCTTTCGCGCAAACCAGCAAGCTGGTGATTGAATCCGGCGATAGCGCACAAAGCCGCCAGCAGGCCACCATGGAAAAAGAGCAGTGGAACGACACTCGCTCTTTGCGTCACAAGGTCAACACCCGCACCGAAAAAGAGTGGGATAAGGCTGACGTCGCTTTTGATGCGCAGGACAACTGCCAGAAGAGCGCGAACGTCAACGCGTACTGGGAACCGAACACCCTGCGCTGCCTCGACCGCCGTACAGGTCGCGCCATTGCGCCCTAATCCGTCACGCATCCATGGCGCCCGCGGGCGCGATATTTAGCTTTTATCGACAGGAACAGCCATGACCGACGCATATTCAATCAAACTTCGTCCGCTCGAGCGTGAAGACTTACGTTTTGTCCACCAGCTCGATAACAATGCCAGCGTGATGCGCTACTGGTTCGAAGAGCCCTACGAAGCCTTCGTTGAGCTCTCCGACCTTTACGATAAACACATTCACGATCAGAGCGAACGCCGGTTTGTTATCGAATGTAATGGTGAAAAAGCCGGGCTGGTGGAGCTGGTTGAGATCAACCACGTCCATCGCCGCGCCGAATTCCAAATCATCATTTCACCGGATTATCAGGGAAAAGGTCTGGCGACACGCGCGGCGAAGCTGGCGATGGACTACGGTTTTACGGTTCTCAATCTGTACAAACTGTATCTCATCGTCGACAGCGAAAATGAAAAAGCCATCCACATCTACCGCAAGCTTGGGTTTATGGTAGAGGGAGAGCTGATTCATGAATTTTTCATCAACGGCGAATATCGCAACACCATTCGTATGTGCCTGTTCCAGCATCAGTATATTAGCGAACACCGCACCCAGGGGCAGTCGCTGCTGAAGCCCACGGCTCAGTAGTATTCGATACTGTTTTTGATGGTATAACGACGGGTCAGCGGCGGCTGAACGCTTTCATCGACCACCTGCAGCTGGCAATCAACCGGGTTATCGTGGCTATCGTAGTCACAGGTTTGACGCACGTTCCCCAGTTGACGATCGTTAAAGGTGCTGGTCGCCGTGTAATCCAGCTTTTTACGCGGATCCGTCGCCGGCGTGGAGATCACCGTAAAACGCTCATTTTTCGCCACGGTGGTTTTACCGGTCGGATAACCCTCGCTGTCATACCGGTAGGTGGCCGTCGTCTCTTTGCCACGCGCGGCCACCACAAAGCCGTTATCATCCGTCTCCCAGGTAATGCCTGCCGACGGCAGTTCCGCGAGCTGGCATTTTCCCTGCAGGCGCAGGCGTTTCTCGCGGGTGCGGGCATCAAGATAGAAGTTGGCATCCAGCATCAGCGTCGCGCCGGTATTATTTTCCCGATCTTCCAGGTCCAACAGATCGAAACAGCCCTCCCTGGACAGGCTTGCACTCACCCGTTTAACCACCTCATCGTGTTCGTCGAACAGCGTCTGGCTAAAATCTTTCACCGGACCACGCAGCGGATCGAACTCGAACTCATTGGAAAAACTCGCCATTTCCGGCGTAAATGCTTCAGGCTTTTTCTGCGCATCGCAGGCGCTGAGCACCATCACCGCCGCTATCAGCAATAACCGTTTTTTCACGCCGAATCCCTTTTGTGTACATTGCAATCATATTAGCAAATACAATTGTTTACACCAGTTCTGCTATGCTTAAATCTGGATAACATTAATAAGGAGTCTATGATGAAACGCTCTCTCTGGCTATGCGCCGCTCTGCTGCTGGGTTCAACCTCGGCGCTGGCCGCTCCCGATTCCTGCGAACGCGTGAAGAACGATATTCAACAAAAGATTGTCAACAACGGCGTGCCGGCCTCAGGCTTTACTTTGGCGATCGTACCCAATGATCAACCCGATCAGCCCGGTGCCCAGGTTGTCGGCCACTGCGCTAACGACACCTTCAAAATTACCTATACGCGCAGCACCGATTCCGACAGCGAAGTCCGTTAAGCACTTATTTTCATTCGAAGGATATTATCCCTGAGTTGACCAGGGATAATATCCTTCTACCCCACTTTGCGTATGATTGCTCGCCCATACACCGGAAAATGATACCGGCGATCTTTCAGCGGCAACACAACGATGGGGTGAGCCATGTCCAGTCAGGAACATTCTGGCGGCGTCAGCCGACGCACGTTAATCAAATCGTCTGCGATAGGCTCACTGGCGCTCGCCGCCGGTGGACTCTCGCTTCCTTTCAGTCTGCGTTCCGCTGCGGCGGCCGTTCAGCAGGCGACACAAAGTGAAGAGCGCATCGTCTGGGGCGCCTGTTCGGTAAACTGCGGCAGCCGCTGCGCGCTGCGTCTGCACGTTCGCGATAATGAAGTCACCTGGGTAGAAACGGATAATACCGGGATGGATAATTATGGCGATCATCAGGTACGCGCCTGTCTGCGCGGCCGCTCTATTCGCCGGCGAATCAATCACCCGGATCGCCTGAATTACCCGATGAAACGCGTCGGCAAACGCGGTGAAGGCAAGTTTGAGCGCATCAGTTGGCAAGAAGCGCTGGATACTATCGCCGGCAATCTGCAAAGAGTCGTCAAAGACTACGGCAACGAGGCGGTTTACATTAACTATTCGTCGGGGATTGTCGGCGGCAATATGACCCGTTCTTCGCCTTCGGCCTCGCCGGTCACGCGCCTGATGAACTGCTATGGCGGGTCGCTGAATCAGTACGGCACTTACAGTACCGCCCAGATTGCCTGCGCCATGCCCTATACCTACGGCAGTAACGAGGGCAACAGCACCTCAGATATCGAAAACAGCAAACTGGTGGTGATGTTCGGCAATAACCCGGCGGAAACCCGCATGAGCGGCGGCGGCATTACCTGGTATCTCGAGCAGGCCCGCGAACGCTCCAACGCGCGCATGATTGTCATTGACCCCCGCTATACCGATACTGCCGCCGGGCGGGAAGATGAATGGATCCCCATCCGTCCAGGCACCGACGCCGCACTGGTAGCCGGTATCGCCTGGGTACTGATTAACGAGAATCTGGTCGATCAGCCGTTCCTGGATAAATACTGCGTCGGCTACGACGAAAAAACCCTTCCCGCCGGCGCCCCGCCAAACGGTCACTACAAAGCCTATATTCTCGGCCACGGCGAGGACGCTACCGCCAAAACGCCGCAGTGGGCGTCGCGGATCACCGGGATCCCCGTCGACCGAATCATTAAGCTGGCCCGCGAAATTGGCACCACCCGACCCGCCTGTATTTGCCAGGGCTGGGGACCGCAGCGCCAGGCTAACGGGGAGCTGGCTTCCCGGGCGATTGCCATGCTGCCGATTCTGACCGGTAACGTCGGCATTAACGGCGGTAACAGCGGCGCGCGCGAATCGACCTATACCCTGACCATTGAGCGCCTGCCGGTGCTGGTCAATCCGGTCAAAACCGCCATCTCCTGCTTTAGCTGGACCGACGCCATCGCGCGCGGCCCGGAGATGACCGCGCTGCGTGACGGCGTCAGAGGCAAAGATAAACTGGATGTCCCGATTAAGTTTATCTGGAACTACGCCGGGAATACCCTCGTCAACCAGCATTCTGATATCAACAAAACCCACGAAATTCTCAAGGACGAGAAAAAATGCGAGATGATCGTGGTGATCGAAAACTTTATGACCTCTTCGGCGAAGTATGCCGACATTCTGCTGCCGGACCTGATGACCGTCGAACAGGAAGACATTATCCCTAACGACTACGCTGGGAACATGGGTTAACTGATTTTTATTCAGCCCGCGACCCCGGCAAAATTCGAACGCAAACCGATCTACTGGATCCTCAGTGAAGTGGCAAAACGCCTCGGCGATGATATTTATCAACGCTTTACCGAAGGTCGCACCCAGGAGCAGTGGCTCCAGTATCTGTACGCTAAAATGCTGGCCAGAGATCCGGCGCTGCCCTCCTATGAGGCCCTGAAAGCAATGGGGATTTACAAGCGTAAAGATCCGGACGGCCATTTTGTCGCCTATCGCGATTTCCGTGCGGACCCGCTCGCGCACCCGTTAAAAACGCCCTCCGGCAAAATTGAGATTTACTCCAGTCAGCTGGCGGATATTGCTGCCCGTTGGCAGTTGCAAACGGATGAAACGATCGACCCGTTGCCGATTTACGCTTCCACTTTCGAAGGCTGGGATGACCCGCTGCGCGACCAGTTCCCGCTGCAGCTTTTCGGTTTTCACTACAAAGCCCGAACCCACTCCAGCTACGGGAACGTCGATGTGCTGCAGGCCGCCTGCCGCCAGGAGGTATGGATCAATCCGCTTGATGCCGGGAAGCGCGGAATTAAAAACGGCGATCTGGTACGCGTCTTCAACCCGCGCGGCGAATTGCATATTCCGGCGAAAGTTACGCCGCGTATCATGCCCGGCGTAGCGGCCATGGGCCAGGGAGCATGGCATGACGCCAGCATGGACGGTGACCGCATCGATCGTGGCGCCTGCATTAATACCCTGACCACCCATCGCCCTTCACCGCTGGCCAAAGGAAATCCACAGCATACGAACCTCGTTGACATCGCCAGAGTCGAGGGCGCGGCGTCATGATCTCCCGGAAGCAATGTCGCGCAGACGGCCTGACAACACGCAAGGAGACCGTCCATGGGTAGTGGATGGCATGAATGGCCGCTGGTGCTGTTTACGGTGCTCGGTCAATGCGTGGCGGGAGCAACTATCGTCAGCGGTCTGGGATGGCTGTCGCTGACAGATAACTCCGAGGCCCGGCAGCGTCTGGTCAAGCGCATGGTCTTTCTCTGGCTCATGATGGGGGTCGGTTTCCTGGCGTCGGTTATGCATCTGGGATCGCCGCTTCGGGCATTCAACTCTCTTCATCGCATTGGCGCCTCGGCGCTCAGTAATGAAATCGCCAGCGGCGCCCTGTTCTTCGCCGTCGGCGGCTTCTGGTGGTTGCTGGCGAGGCTCGGCAAACTGCCTGCTTCCCTCAGCCGCCCCTGGCTGCTGCTGAGCATGCTGCTGGGCGTCATGTTTGTGCTGGCGATGACCCGGGTGTACCAGATTGAGACCGTCCCGACATGGTATAGTGGCGGCACGACAACATCCTTCTTTCTGACGATGGCGCTGAGCGGGCCGCTGTTCGCCGCGCTATTATTGCGGGCAGCTAACGTCGAGTTCAACGGGCGCTTTTTCGCCTCCTTGAGCGTGCTGGCGCTGTTTGTCAGCGTTGCGCTGGTGATTCAGCAGGGCGTTGAACTCAACGAGATTCAGAGTTCAGTGCAGCGCGCCGGCGCGCTGGTGCCAAATTATGCCGCGTTACAGATCTGGCGCATCGCGCTGCTGGCATCTGGGCTGGGCTGCTGGATCTGCCCGCTTTGCCGGAACCAAACCCCGCGCCCAGGCAGTTTGTTCATCGGACTGCTGCTGGTTCTGGCCGGAGAACTTATTGGCCGCGGTCTGTTTTATGGTCTGCATATGACCGTCGGCGTGGCGATTGCTGGTTAATATTCAGGCGTGGCACCGTCCCGCCGCAGTAAGGAAGCGTACATGATACAAGCTCACTACCGCGACGCCGTCGCGTTGAGCGCCCGCACCCTGGGCGCCCTGTTTTCATTTACCCCGGAAAGCGAGCAGGCTGCACCGCTGGTAGCAGCCCTACGAGACGGCAGCTGGCGGGCGCAATGGCCGTTTCCGGTAGCCGATTCGCTGGCGACCGGGTTTGCCGACGCCAGCGATGAACCGCTCCCCCAGGCCTGGCAACGCCTGTTTATTGGTCCTTGGGCGCTGCCCGCGCCGCCGTGGGGTTCGGTCTGGCTGGATAAAGAGAATGTGCTGTTCGGCGACTCCACTCTGGCATTGCGGGAGTGGATGCGAGCGAACGGAATTGGCCACGCGGCGCAGAGCCAGGAGCCGGAAGATCATTTCGGCACGCTCCTGCTGCTGGCCGCCTGGCTGTGCGAGTCCGGGCAGGAGGAGGCGTTTTCGCAGCTTCTCGCCTGGCACCTGCTTCCCTGGTCCGGCCGCTTCCTCGAGGTGTTTATCGCCGGGGCCGGGCACCCGTTTTATCAATCCCTCGGACAGCTGGCTCAGGTGACCCTCGCCGAATGGCAGCGCCAGCTTCCCATTGCCGTCGCCGACAAACCGCTTTATCGCTAAACGCACCGCCATGTCGGGAAGACTGACATGGCGTTTTTAGTGACAACGTCACGCAGACAGCTTATTTAAGCGCCCGCATCCGCCCGCTGTTTCAGCGTCACCGGCATTTATAGCTTTTGCGTCTAAGCTTATTTCCTATCACAATAAGCTTATGTTTCCCGCTAACCGTAACCGCTGATGCACCGTCTGCATAATTATCCTGCTGTTCAGGTCATGTTCCGTCGCCTGCTGATTGCGACTCTGGTCGGTATTCTGGCGGCGCTGGCCGTTGCGTTATTTCACTCGTCGATGGCGATCCTGGAACGGCTCTTTCTCAACGATCATAGCGGGAGTCTGGTTAATGCCGCCGAGGGACTACCCGGCTGGCGACGTCTGCTCACGCCGGCGGCGGGCGGACTGGCAGCCGGCGCCCTGCTCTGGTTCTGGCAATGCCGGACCCGCCAGCGCCCGCATGCGCCCACCGACTACATGGAAGCGCTGGACACCGGAGACGGTCAGTTTGATACCCCCGCCAGCCTGGTTAAATCCCTGGCGTCCTTGTTAGTGGTGACCACCGGCAGCGCGATTGGTCGCGAAGGCGCGATGATTTTGCTGGCCGCCCTGGCCGCGTCGCTGTTCGCCCGCCGCTTTACGCCAAAAACAGAATGGAAGCTGTGGGTCGCCTGTGGGGCCGCCGCCGGGATGGCCAGCGCCTATCACGCACCGCTGGCGGGTAGCCTGTTTATTGCCGAAATTTTATTTGGCACGCTGATGCTTGCGTCACTGGGTCCGGTGGTCATTTCCGCGGTTATCGCCCTGCTGGTCACGCAGTTGATCAACGGTGGCGCATCGCCGCTGTATCAGGTGGAGTTTCATGAGATGCTGACCGCACTCCACTATGCGCTGATGCTCGCTACCGGACTACTGGCCGGACTTTGCGGGCCGCTGTTTATCGCGATGATGAGCTACAGCCACCGCTGTTTTTTACGCATGAAGCTCTCACCGCCGTGGCAGCTGGCGCTCGGCGGAATGATTGTCGGCCTGCTGTCGCTGGTCACGCCTGCGGTGTGGGGTAATGGTTACAGCACGGTGCAGCATTATCTGCAGTCACCGCCGCTGTTTAGCGCCATCGCAGTGGTCCTGGTGTGCAAACTGTTCGCGGTGCTGGCCAGCAGCGGATCCGGCGCGCCGGGCGGCGTGTTTACCCCTACGCTGTTCGTCGGGCTGGCGATGGGCATGCTGTTTGCCAGCTTCAGCGGGCTGTGGCTGCATCACGATCAAGAGCTGGCGATTATGATTGGTCTGACCGGAATGGCGACCTTTCTGGCGGCCACGACGCATGCGCCGATTATGTCGACATTGATGATCTGTGAAATGACCGGGCAATACCTGTTACTGCCCGGCTTATTGATTGCCAGCGTACTGGCATCGGTGCTCTCCCGGACGTTACGCCAGGACTCTATCTACCGCCATCACGTCGCCGAGCATGGTTAGGTCTATATACTGGCTCAGCTCACGCTGTTCGGCGCGCGGCAGGTAGGGAAGCTCGCCGATCAGCGGCCCAGGCAGCTTTTTACTCAGCACCTCGATGATTTCGGCGTAATGCGCTAAGCCTGGGTTAATTCGGTTTGCCACCCAGCCAATCATCGGCAGACCGTCGTTGGCAATGGCCTGGGCGGTCAGCAGAGCATGGTTAATGCAGCCTTCCTGGATGCCTACGACCATCACCACCGGAAGCTGCTCCTGCACCACCCATTCCGAAAGCGGACGCAGGTCGTTCATCAGACTCCGCCAGCCGCCGGTCCCCTCAACCACCACATGATCGACCTGCCCGCTCAGGCGCTGAAGACCATCCGACAGCAGCCCATAGTTTATCGGGCAGCTGTGCGCCACGCTGCTCTCATCTTCGCTTAATGCTATGGGATTGACAGCATCATACGGTAACGCCAGCGACGACACGCTTTGTAAAATCAGCGCATCTTTGTTACGCAATCCGTCCGGCGTCTCTTTGCTGCCCTTCGCCACAGGCTTGTATCCCGCGACGCTTTTGCCGCTGGCAGCAAGTGCCTGCAACAGCGCACGAGAAACCACTGTCTTCCCGACAGAGGTGTCAGTACCTGTTATAAAGAAACGCTTAAACATCATTAACCCCACAGTTATGTTGATGATTTATACAGAAGAGAAGGAATAAACTGTGGGAAAAGTCTACGCGAAGCCGCCGGATACCAGCTTGAGATAGCGCAATTTTTGGTGTGACTATGAAAAAATGTTAACCCTGTAACAGTCGAATTAGCAGAGATCCGTTATAGAGGGCATCCTTCACCAGCGCTGCGCCGGCCATCGTTCCACGGTTAGAAAACTGCGTGCTTTCAACGGTAATATGCCGGCTGTAGGCAGGCAGGGATTGTTGCCGAATACAATCTGAAATGGCGGGAAATAAGATATCGGCCGCCAGACTAAACGGCGAGCCGATGAGGATTTTTTGCGGGTTGAACAAATTGACCATGATCGCCAGAATCCGCCCGACGTGCTGGCCCACGCCGCTAATAATATCCCGCGCCAGCAAATCGCCCTGCAGCGCCGCCTGGCACAGCCACTCCACGCTCAACGGCTGCTGATGCAGCATCGAACTCATTGATTTCGTCATTCGCACCTGGGCCAGCTCCAGCACGCTTTCGACGCTGGCGATAGTCTCCAGGCAACCGTGGTTACCGCAGTAGCATCGCTTGCCGTAGGGATCGACCTGGGTATGACCGATCTCGACCAGACTGCTGCTGCCCGCATGCAGCAGGCGACCATCGGTAATCACCCCGGCGCCGACGTTATGATCAATCACCACCTGAATAACGTCCCGCGCCCCGCGGGAGGCGCCAAACAGCGACTCCGCCATCGTCCAGGCGCTGATATCATGCTGGATATAGACCGAGACGCCGGTGTGGTTCGCCAGAACCTCGCCAAGGGGCAGATCTTTGACCTCTTCATAAAATGGCATCCGGTGAATCACGCCGTTTTCGGTATCAATGATGCCCGGCATGGTAACGGCGATGGCGGTCAGACGTTCCAGTTTCTTTTGATGGCGGATAAAGAACTGGTCGATATGCTCAACAACACGCGTCAGGAACGGCTGTTCATGCTGGAGCGCCAGCTCGAGCTGCTCCTCAACCACCAGCTTGCTGCTAAGATCGCGTAGCGCAAGGTGAATTTCACCGCGGCTGATTCGCACGGAGAGATAGTGCCAGGCCTCGGTCTCAACCATCAGCCCTACGGCGGGACGCCCGCGACTCCCCGGCTCCTGGATTTCCGTCTCCTGAACCAGATGCGCTTCGAGCATTTCACGCACGATTTTTGTAATGCTGGCCGGCGCCAGTTGCGCAAAACGGGAGAGGTCGATGCGCGACACCGGGCCAAGCTGATCAATCAGGCGATATACTGCTCCTGCATTGGTCTGCTTTATTTGATCGATATGGCCTGGCTGACTGTCCGCTACCACCATTGACTCCCTTTATTTTCGCGCTTCGAAATAAACTTTTAGCTATGGTGAAGCACTTGGGTAGCACTCGTCAAATTTTTACTTAGCCTTGTGATTTACCGCACATTTTTGACTGTTTTTAGTCTTAATTATTCACCGCAGCGGCGGCAAGAAGGTATTCACGAAAGCGTTGCGCCGCCTGGCTCTGTTCATGATGCTTCGACCACACCAGCCACATTTCCGAAACGGCATCCTGTTCTTTGATGGGGAGCCAGCGCATCTCGTTGAGCTGCACCCGCTTAAACGACGCCGGTAATATCGATACCCCCAGTCCGGAAGCCACCAGGCCGATAATCGTCATCGCCTCGCCCACTTCCTGGGCGATCATCGGCGTCTGACCATAGCGTCGCATCAGCCCCAGAATGTCGTCATACAGCCCGGTACCGACGTGCGGGTCAAAAAAGACGAACGGTTCGCGAGCCAGCTCGATCAGGCTTACCGCCTCCTGACGCGCCAGGGGATGGTCGCTCGGCACCATTGCCAGCAGCGGTTCGCGCAGCACCCGTTCCCAGACTAGCGTCTCCGGCAACTGCGTATTGCGCATCAGCCCCAGATCGAGGGCGCCTTCATTCAGCGGCACAATCTGCTCGCGGGTATTGGTTTCCCGGGTCTGGATATGCACGTCCGGGTAACGGCGGCGAAAGGTGGACAGCGTATCGGAAACCGCCTTGATGAACGGCGCGGAGGAGGTAAAGCCGATGTGCAGCTCCCCGGTTTCACCATGATGCAGACGGCTTGCGCGCGCCGCCGCGTCGTCGACCAGGCTGAGGATGTGCCGGCTATCGGCAAGAAACTGCCGGCCCGCCGCCGTCAGGCTCACGCTGCGGTTGGTTCTGGCGAAGAGGCGTGCGCCAATCTGCTGTTCAAGTATCTGAATCTGCTGGCTTAACGGTGGCTGGGAAATGTTCAGCCGTGCCGCAGCCCGACCAAAATGGAGCTCTTCGGCGACGGCAATGAAGTAGCGGAGATGGCGCAGCTCGATATTCATATCTAAAACGTCTTATTTGAGATTATTAATATATTAGACAGAATATTTACATTTTCATACCCTTAAAATGTGATCTGTGATGTTTCCTAACTCTGTGTTCTCAGCAAGGATTTTTCCGTGAGTCGTACAACTACCGTTGACACCGTGCCGGCAAGCGAGGTCAGCGACAATGTTATATCCCAGCCAAATCAGTTTATTAAGCGCGGTACCCCCCAGTTTATTCGGGTCACTCTCGCCCTCTTCTCCGCCGGTCTGGCCACTTTCGCCCTGCTCTACTGCGTCCAGCCGATTCTGCCGGTGCTCTCGAGCGAATTTGGCGTGACTCCCGCCAGCAGCAGCGTTTCGCTGTCGATTTCCACCGCGATGCTCGCCGTTGGCCTGCTGTTTACCGGCCCGCTTTCGGATGCGATCGGCCGTAAACAGGTGATGGTCACCGCGCTGGTGCTGGCCTCATGCTGTTCTTTACTGTCTACGATGATGTCGAGCTGGCACGGTATTTTGATTATGCGGGCGCTGATTGGCCTGTCGTTAAGCGGCGTAGCGGCGGTCGGGATGACCTATCTGAGTGAGGAGATCCACCCCAGCGTCGTCGCCTTTTCCATGGGGCTGTACATCAGCGGCAACTCGATTGGCGGAATGAGCGGTCGTCTGCTGACCGGGGTTTTCACCGACTTTTTCGGCTGGCGCGTGGCGCTGGCGGTGATCAGCTGCTTTGCGCTCGCCTCGGCCATTATGTTCTGGCGAATCCTGCCGGAATCGCGACACTTCCGCCCGAGTTCGCTGCGCCCTAAAACCCTGCTGATTAACCTGCACCTGCACTGGCGCGATCGCGGGCTGCCGCTGCTGTTCCTTGAAGGATTCCTGCTGATGGGGTCTTTTGTCACCCTCTTCAACTACATCGGCTATCGCCTGATGATGTCGCCATGGTCGCTGAATCAGGCGGTGGTTGGCCTGCTCTCCGTCGCCTATCTGACCGGCACCTGGAGTTCCCCAAAGGCCGGAGCGATGACCGCGCGCTACGGCCGCGGCCCGGTGATGCTTGCCTTTACCGCCGTCATGCTGGCCGGGCTGACGCTGACCCTGTTTTCCTCTTTGTGGCTGATATTTGCGGGCATGCTGCTGTTCTCCGCCGGTTTCTTTGCCGCTCACTCGGTAGCCAGCAGCTGGATTGGTCCTCGTGCGCGCCGCGCCCGCGGCCAGGCATCGTCGCTGTACCTGTTCAGCTATTATCTCGGTTCCAGTATTGCGGGGACAGTAGGTGGGGTATTCTGGCATAACTACGGCTGGAACGGCGTGGGTGGTTTTATCGCGCTGATGCTAATGGCCGCACTGCTTACCGGCGTTTGCCTGCACAAACGTCTGCAATAATCTCTCTTTACGTGGCCTTTATTGGCCACGTCTTTCACCACATGCCCAGTACCGACGACGCACCCAATAACTCTCTGACGGCATCGATAGACAGCAGTGCAATAAACAGCATAGTGAACGGATTCATAATGACTCCCGAACTGCGGCCTGTGCTTCAATAAGTTTAGCTGCTGCTCAAAAAGAATCCGCTATTCTGGCCACATCAATGTGACAATATTGCGATCCTGCCTCCGGCCGGGTGAAAACTGGCGCTATCGTCCGTCATGCCCCGCTCGCGCGTCGGGCCCGCGGCACGGCGCGCCTTGCGTCTCGTGTGGAAGATTAGCGCGGATCAGGATAGTGTAGAGGCCACCGGGCAACGCCTTTCGTTCACTCGCCACAGGCCAAACAAAACATGACTGACAACAAAAACTATCAGCAGCTTACCCGCACTTTCCAGCGTCTTTCTCGCTTCTCGCATCTCGGCGCTATCGCCGGCTGGGATATGTTCGCCATGATGCCGCCGGGCGGCAGCGCCGCGCGAGGAGAGGCGCTGGCAGAACTGGGCGTGCTGCAACATCAAATTCTGACGGATAAGAGCGTGGCTGAAGCGTTGCGCAACGCACGCCAGGAAAACCTGAATGACGTTGAACAAGCTAATCTGCGCGAAATGACCCGCCAGTACGAACAGGCGGCGCTGCTGCCGGAAAGTCTGGTTGAGGCCAAATCACTGGCGGGCAGCCGCTGTGAACACGCCTGGCGCAGCCAGCGTCCGGCGAACGACTGGGACGGTTTTGCCGAAAACCTGCGCGAGGTGGTGAAACTGAGCCGTGAAGAAGCGGCGATTCGCGCCGGGGCGAAAGGCGGCTCTCGCTATGATGCCCTGCTGGATATTTTCGAACCGGATATGACCAGCGCGCGGCTTGACGTGTTGTTTGCCGATCTCAAATCCTGGCTGCCGACCCTGCTCGCCAGCGTCGTCGAAAAGCAGTCCCTGAACCCGCCCGTTGCGCCGCAGGGGCCATTCCCGATCGCCGGGCAGCGTGAGCTGGGACTGGAAGCGATGCGGATTCTGGGCTTTGATTTTGATGGCGGGCGTCTGGATATCAGCGCCCATCCGTTCTGCGGCGGCGTGCCGCAGGATGTGCGCATCACCACCCGCTATAACGAAGAGGACCTGCTCAGCGCCCTGTTCGGGGTGATTCATGAAACCGGTCATGCGCGCTATGAACAGAACCTGCCGCGAAAATGGCTCGATCAACCGGTGGCGCTGGCCCGCTCAACGGCGATTCACGAATCGCAAAGCCTGTTCTTCGAAATGCAGCTCGGACGCAGCGATGCTTTCCTGAAACGCCTGCTGCCGGCCGTGCGTCAGCGTTTTGGCGAACAGCCGGCCTTCAGCACTGAGAATTTCATTGCCTGGAACCAGCGCGTCAAGCCGGGTTATATCCGCGTGGATGCTGACGAGGTCAGCTATCCGGCGCATGTTATCCTGCGCTATGAGATTGAACGAGCGCTGATCGATGGTGACATCGAGGTGGAGGATATTCCTGCGCTGTGGGATGAGAAAATGCGCAGCTGGCTGGGACTCTCTACCACCGGCAATTATCGTAATGGCTGTATGCAGGACATTCACTGGACCGATGGCGGGTTTGGTTACTTCCCGTCTTATACCCTCGGCGCCATGTACGCCGCACAGCTGATGGCCGCCGCGAAGCGCGCGTTGCCACAGCTGGAGACCAACATTGCCAACGGTGATTTCTCGACGCTGTTTGCCTGGCTACAGCAGAATATCTGGCAGCACGGCAGCCGGTTTAGCACCTCACAGCTGATCATCAACGCCACCGGGGAAGATCTGAACAGCGACTATTTCCGCCAGCATCTTACCGCGCGCTACCTGTAAAGCCCTCCGTCGCGCCGGGGCACTCCCGGCGCTCAGCGAAATATCCTCGTCTCCGTTTCGGTTGTACATATCGTTACACGCCGATACCAAACACTCACGGAAAGCCAGAAAAGACAGGCATATAGTTCTTTCAACGGCCCCGCAGTGGGGTTCATTGAAAAAACAATTTCGAGGATATCAGAATGAAAAAAGTATTAGCTCTGGTCGTTGCCGCTGCTATGGGTCTGTCTTCTGCTGCTTTCGCTGCTGACGCAGTAAGCACCACTCAGGCTCCGGCTGCTGCAACTCACAGCACCACTGCCAAGACCACCCATCATAAAAAACACCACAAAGCCGCTGCCAAACCAGCCGCTGAACAGAAAGCTCAGGCCGCGAAAAAACACCACAAAGCCGCCGCCAAACCAGCCGCTGAACAGAAAGCTCAGGCCGCAAAAAAACACCACAAAGCCGCTGCCAAACCAGCCGCTGAGCAGAAAGCCCAGGCCGCGAAAAAACACCACAAAGCGGCAACCAAACCCGTTGCTCAGAAAGCCCAGGCAGCGAAAAAGCACCACAAAGCCGCGGCTAAACCGGTAGCGCAGAAAGCTCAGGCAGCAAAAAAACACCACAAAACCACTAAACATCAGGCCGCTAAACCGGCTGCACAACCGGCTGCTTAATTCTTCCGCGAAGTCAGGTTAATCATAAACCGGCGCTGTTTCAGCGCCGTTTTTTTCTGGAGGGCACTTATGCTGCGGCGCTATCGTTTTGAGCTCATCCTGATCCTGTTAATTCTCTGCGCGCTGATTGCGACCCGCTTTTTCCTCTACTGAATAAGACGGCGCGTCATCACGCTGCGCGGCGACTCTCCGGCCCGACGTCTCACCACGCTTTTGCCGTCCACCTTGCTCTCCCTTGCCGTACCGCCTGGATTGGCGCTGAATACCACATCAAGGCGCTGGTTTTGATCACAAGACCACTCACTCAGACCGCTGCCCCTCCTGTTGCGGGAAAGCACTAACGAACCGCCAGCAGCCAGCCATGAACCCCCACGCCATACACCCCAAGGATCAGCAAAAAACAGGCGGCAATTGTCGTTAAGCGATGGGTATGCGCCGGGGCCAGCCAGCGTCGAATGGCGAGGATGTAGCACGACAGCACCCCAAGATCGATAGCCACCCAGATGATGCTCAACAGACCAAGGCTCAGGCCGACATCGCTGGTAATGTGGATAAACTGCGGGAAAAACGCGGCAAAGAACAGAATGTCCTTGGGATTACTCAGGGCGGTCACAAATCCCGACCACACGCCGCCTCGCGCGGTCGCCGCGCCAGGCGCCATCTGCGGCGCACGCAGCATACTCAGGGCCAGCCACGTAATATAGAGGGACCCCAGCGCCGCCAACAGCAGCAGAATATCGGGATGGATCGCCACGGCGCCGGTCAACATTGCCGCCGCAACGGCCATCAGCACCAGCGACGCGAGATTGCTGCCCATCATCGTACGCAGTGCTGATGAAGTCCCGTCTCTGGCGGCGCAGCCGGTCACCAGGAGCACTACCGGGCCCGGCGTAGCAATCAGCGCCAGCACCGTCATGCTGTATCCCGCCATCAATGCATAGTTCATGATACTGACTCACTCTCTTTTTTTAGGTCAGCGCATTTTCTATTTAGATTTCAGGATTGAAAAACGACAAATGGTGAGTTTGAATGTGAGTTTAACTCAACATAAAAAGCTGACCGCTATGTCGATGCCGCCGCTGTATGCCCTCCGCGCTTTTGAAACCGCCGCCCGCCTTGGCTCCTTTAGCAAAGCCGCCGCCGCGCTGCACGTCACCCCCGGGGCGATCAGTCGTCATATCAGTACGCTCGAGGCCTGGTTTGACTGCCGGCTGTTTACCCGTCAGGGGCCAAAAGTGGAGCTCACCGATGCCGGGAGGCAGCTCGCCAGCGCGCTGGCGGAAAACTTTGCCGCCATCGACAGCGCCTGCCAGACCTTGCGGCATCAGGCGGGCAAACTGCGGCTGAAATCGCCATCGACGTTAACCATGCGCTGGCTGCTGGATGTGTTGCAGCGCTTTCGCCAGCACCATCCGCGACCGGTAATAGAGATGAGCAGCGTGTGGATGGACAGAGACAGCGTAGACTTCAGCCGTGAACCTTACGATTGCGCGATTCTGCTCGGCGATGGTCATTTCGGCGAAGAGACCTGTCACCGGCTGTTGTTTGCCGAATGGCTGGTTCCGATCTGCGCCCCGGCCATGGTCGAGGCCGCTCGCCAGGGGTTATCCGCCTGCCCGCTGATTCATCCGACGACCGATCGCCGGGACTGGCGACGTTGGCTACAGCATGCCGGAGCGTTATCGCCGACCGAAATACACCGGGGAATCGTCTTTGATAGTCTGGAACAAGGCACGATGGCCGCCATGAGCGGCCACGGAGTCTCGGTGGGCGATCTCTTTTTGAGTCTGGAAGCCATTCGCAGCGGCCTGCTGGCGCTGCCGTTCCCGCAGGCCGTTGCAACCGGCGAGGGCTATTACCTGGTGTGGCCAAAAAAGACGCTTAATCCACAGCCTGTCGCCCTGCTGTATCAATTTCTACTCGAGCATATCCCGGCGCCGTTCCCTGACGGAATAACCCGCCTGGGCCAGGCGCCAAAGTGACAGCGGCCCTGACGGTTTACATGACATGAACAGCCTGTACCACCAGATATCCCGCCGCGCCCCAGATGAAAACCGACGCGAGAGAAACATAAACTAACGCACGAATACCTTTTTTAGACATACATCCTCCCGAAACCGGAGATAAGAATTAGCTGATATCATCGCCGGGATAACATCTCTGTTTGTTCAACGGCAGAGAGGAATAACAATATTTGCGGTGAGAAAATGTTTCACATTGAAAACAACTGAGAATGATGTAAAGAAGTGCATTTTTCGCAGAGGCGATGTTTACTTTTTGTTGTTCATCGTCGCTGTCCACGAAATAAACTCCCGCCCCCTCGGCGCGGCCCTGTCGCTTAATTTTCGTCTGATTTGGTACTTTCCGTAACCCGATTTATGTTGCTTCCGCTAGCGCTTTCTGCGGAAATAACGCTATGGAGAGATGCGCGCTAACCGGTTGAGTTATCTTCATTCTTCCGCATAAAAGAGCCGTTTTGAGGTAATTTTGTCCGCCGTTGGCCTTGATTAAAATTACTCTTAACTTTCATAAACTTAAATCTCCTGCTACTGTCAATATACACAAAATCATCCCGGCGCCTTCACCGCGTGAAGCGTGCGAAAGGATGCAATGTAGAAACATAATTTCTCCCCAGAGAGTGATATGCGTAGAGACGTACTGTTATTGCTGTGTTCATTTTGTTTGTTGTCCCCGTTTGCTCACGCTGATGATGACAGCATGAGTGCGAAAGATATCAAGACGCTTTTTTTCGGTCATGACGATCGCAAACCGGTCAACAATCCGGCGGAGGAACCCTGGGATGCCATTGGCCAATTAGAAACGGCCAGCGGCAATCTGTGTACCGCTACCCTCATTTCGCCGAATCTGGCGCTGACCGCCGGTCACTGTCTGCTGACGCCGCCAAAAGGCAAGCCGGATAAACCGGTTGCGCTGCGCTTTATTTCGCGCAAGGGCGGCTGGGTGTATGAGATTCACGGTATTGAAGGTCGCGTCGACCCGTCGCTGGGCAAACGGCTCAAAGCCGATGGCGACGGCTGGATTGTCCCCTCGGCCGCCGCCCCCTGGGACTTTGGCTTAATCGTTTTACGCTATGCGCCGGGCGGAATCACGCCGATCCCGCTGTTCAGCGGCGATAAGGCCGCTCTCACCGCCGCGCTGAAGGTGTCGGAGAGAAAAGTCACCCAGTCCGGCTACCCGGAAGACCATCTGGATAATTTGTACAGCCATCAGGACTGCATTGTGACCGGCTGGGCGCAGACCACGGTGCTGTCCCATCAGTGCGATACGCTCCCCGGCGACAGCGGTTCGCCGCTGCTGTTGAAAACCGATACCGGCTGGCAGGTCATTGCCGTACAGAGCTCAGCGCCCGGTGCGAAAGATCGCTGGCGGGCGGATAACCGGGCGATTTCGGTGACCGGTTTTCGTGACAAGCTGGAGGCGCTGGCCAGCGAGTAAACCATCAGCCCTGCTGCTGGCGCAGTTGTAGCAATGACGTAATCGGCATCGGTTCGCTGAAGTAAAAACCCTGCAACCGATCGCATCCCGCGCGCCGCAGCAGCGCCAGCTGCTGCTGATTCTCAACCCCTTCGGCCACCACCGTCATTCCCAGCGCTCCGGCGATACGCACGGTCCCGCGAACCAGTTCCGCGGCCTGGGCATCCACATCCACCAGCCCGGCCAGCGATTTATCAATTTTAAGCGTGTCAAAGCGAAAACTGCGCAGATAGCCGATGCTGGAATAGCCAATGCCGAAATCATCCAGCGCCACCGCGGCTCCCAGCGCCTTCAAGTTTTCAATGGCCGCAAGGGCGCGGGCTGGATTTTCCATCACATAGCTCTCGGTCACCTCGATTTGCAAACGGCGGGCCGGAAAATGGCAGCGGGCGAGCACCTGCACGACGCGCGTTTCAAACTCCGGGTCGCGAAACTGTGCGGGCGAGATATTCACCGACAGCATCAATTCCCCGATGGCCTGGAGATCGCAACAGGCCCGATAGAGCGCAAACTGTCCCAGCGCATAGATCAGACCGCTGCTTTCCGCGATGCCGATAAAGACATCCGGCGACAGCGGACCTTCCGGTCGGCGGGGCCAACGCAGCAGCGCTTCGACGCCCTCCATCACCAGGGTATCGGCGTTAACAATCGGCTGGTACCAGACATCAAATTCATCGTTTTCCAGCCCCTGGCGAATGCCGTTTTCGATATTCAGCTGATATTGCCGGGTATCGTTGAGGGTCTCGTCATACCAGGAGGTGCGCCCTTTCCCTGATTTTTTCGAGTGATACATCGCAATATCGGCCCGGCGAAACAGCTCGGTGCTCGAACAGGATGCGGGAGTGCCGCTGGCAATGCCGATGCTGGCGCTGATGTAAATTTTCCGCTCATTGAGCTTCACCGGCGATTTCAGCATCTCCAGCACCGCCCACGCAAAGGCCGATGCGTGATCCACCGCCTGCTCCCCGCTGATGGTCATGGCAAATTCATCACCGCCCATGCGGGCCAGCAGGCCGTCGCCCGGCACCCGTTCCTGCAGCTCCCGCGCAATATGGGCAATTAGCGCGTCGCCGACATCATGCCCGTAGTTATCGTTGACATCCTTAAACCCGTCGAGATCAATAAACACCACGCACTGGGTCTCATGCTGCGACTTATCGCACTCCTGATTCAACCGCCCGATCAGCGCCCGGCGGTTGGGCAACTGGCTGAGCCAGTCGGTTAGCGCGATTTTGCGCGCCAGCGTCTCTCCACAGGACAGTTTGTACAGCCCGAGGCAGCTGAAGAGAATAAACAGCAGGATCAGGCTGGCGGCCATCAGGGCGATAAGTCGGATACTGCTCGACGCCGCCTCCGCCGCCTCCGCGCCGGGCAGACGCGGCTGCCAGCTGAGATAGCCGATGATCTCCCCGGCATTGGTACGCAGCGGAATACTGTACTCACCGCTCCTCTGCGTCTCATGCAGACCGCTAATCTGAAAAGTATCCCCCAGTTTTTGCAGCATCTCGGCATTGATATGCCGGGTGACCACCAGGTAGCGACGCGTATCATCATGCACCTGTAAGCGCCCCAGCGTCGGGCGAATCAGTCCGATACCAATAAAGGCAATGCCTTCACGGGTGCGGGTAATACCGGCGTAGGCGCCTTTGCCGCTGCGCAACGCTTCAGCATGCCGGGCGATGAGTGATTGCAAGCCGCTGCCAAAAAAGCGCGTGTCGGTTTCGTTAAAGGCCTGGCTGCGAAACGATCCCCACAGCACACGATAATGCTGATCGAGCACGAAGGTACCGTCGTAAAGATTGTTGATTTTGAAGCCCGAACCCCAGGAGTCATATAGCCAGCCGGCATTCAGCATGGGGGCGTAGGTTTGTTTAACCGCGTCGTCCCAAATCGAGTTATCCAGTACCAGCGACAGGACGCGGTTCACCGATGTTTGCACCGCGCCATCCACGGAAAGAACGGAGCGATGTCTGTCGATTTCATTGGTTTTAATGCTAATCAAATGCTGGGAAAGATAGATTAAAGAAATAACAGAAACAATGAGGCCGATACCGGCAAGGAAGATCATGACCGAAAGCGTTTTGGCCGAGGGAAGATTGCGCCAGCCAGGCAAATTAACCATGCTTTGTCCTCATCACGGCTGAAGGTAAACGCGCCGCCAGTACTCTTTTTTAAAGAATAATACAGAGAACAAATTTTGCCGCCCGCGCAAGCAGGCGGCACCACATTATGCCAGTTTAATCAGCACCATTCCGGTCACCAGCAATATCACGCCGATCCAGCCTTTGTGATTTAAGCGTTGGCCGAATAAAATCCATCCTGCCGCAATGGTGGCGGCAATACCGAAACCGCCCCACAGCGCATAGGCCACTGACAGGTCAATTCCCTTCACCGCCTGGGAGAGCGCGCTGAAGGCGCCCAGCACCGCCAGCAGCGACAGTATGCCGTATACTTTACGACGAAAACCGTCTGAAAATTTCAAAAAGACGTTAGCGACAATTTCCAGCACGATGGCCAGCGCCAGCCAGGCGCCGTGAATCCACTCAAACTGTTGCATGGGCCGCCTCCGTTGGCTGCTTCAGCGTTTTTTGGGTACCGGATTTAATTAGCACGATCCCGGCCACCAGCGTCGCCAGTCCCGCCATTTTGACCAACGAAAGCGCTTCATCAAACAACAGAACGCTGAATAACGTGATCAGTAAAATACCGATACCCTCCCACAGGGCGTAGGCCACACCGAGGGCGATTTTTTTAACGGCAAAAGCCAGAAATATATAGGAAAGCGCAATCATCACCAGCATTAAAATAAAGCCTGTGTGCCCACCGCTGACGCTGGCCCATTTCATAGAAAGTGTGCCGGTAATTTCAGCAACGATTGCTAAAGCTAATAATATCCAATAAAACATAATCCTTCTCCTGCTAGAGAATATAATCCACCGCGGCTTACAGCGAAGGTAAACCGGAAAAATTCTAAGATTGTTTAGCCGTGCGCAGTGCGCCAGCTCAGGCAGAGAGAAAGGACTAAAGCGCGGAGCGCCAGTGTTGCTCGCCGGCAAAGCGGCAGCCAGGGAAGGAAACTGCAGGGTGAGTCGAAATATACATCCTGAACTGATTGTCCATAAAATTACAATTATCCGCGGTATTGCTTCTCGTCATTGCGGATGAGTATTGTCCTCGGTAGTTATACACAGTAAATTTGTACCATAATGCTACATTATACTCAAAGTCTTTGCACTTCTTTACGTCTGACATTTGATTTTGATTAGCTTTTACTGATGTCAATCGCCATTATGATGGCGCTTCACTATTTTATTTTCGCCACCGGCTTGTTTTCACCACCGTAGACGTTTTAGCAAGGGCGGACATCTTGCCTGAGCGAGGCAATTTTTGCTGATTTTACCCCGGCATTCGGGTCTACACTGTGATGAAAATTCGATCATTTTTTCAGGGACACACATGGCTAAACCCATCATTACGCTTAATGGATTAAAGATTGTCATCATGCTGGGCATGCTGGTCATCATTCTCACCGGTATCCGCTTCGCCGCGGATATTATCGTCCCGTTCATCCTTGCGCTGTTCCTCGCCGTGGTAATTAACCCGGTGGTCCGGCTGATGATGCGCTGCCGGGTGCCGCGCGTGCTGGCCATTTCGTTGTTAATCAGCGCGATTGTCATGCTGGCGGTGGTTTTGCTGGCCTCATTAGGTACCTCGCTGAATGAACTGGCGCGCACGCTGCCGCAATACCGCACCTCGCTCAGCGAGCCGGTGCAAACCGTGACGCCCTGGCTACAGCGATTTGGGTTTACCGTTTCCGTTGTCGAGTTGAATAAATACATCGACCCCAACGCGGTCATGACGATGGTGACCAGCCTGCTTACCCAGCTGTCGAACGCGATGTCCTCAATCTTCCTCTTGCTGCTGACGGTGGTCTTTATGCTGCTGGAAGTGCCCCAGCTGCCGGCCAAGCTGCAACAATTGATGTCCAGACCGGTGGAAGGTATGGGCGCCATACAGCGCGCGATCGACAGCGTCTCTCACTATCTGGTGCTAAAAACCGCCATCAGTCTGGTGACCGGGATGGTGGTCTGGGGCATGCTGGTGCTACTGGACGTTCGCTTCGCCTTTATGTGGGGGCTGCTGGCCTTTGCCCTCAACTATATTCCGAATATTGGCTCGGTCCTGGCCGCCATTCCGCCTATTTTGCAGGTGCTGGTGTTCGGCGGCCTGTACGACGCGCTGGTGGTGCTGGCAGGCTACCTGGTGATTAACCTGGTCTTCGGGAATATTCTTGAGCCGCGGATCATGGGGCGCGGTCTGGGGCTATCGACGCTGGTGGTATTTCTGTCGTTGATTTTCTGGGGATGGCTGCTGGGACCGGTAGGTATGCTGCTTTCCGTCCCCTTGACGATCATTGTTAAAATCGCGCTTGAGGAGAGTCCCGGCGGACGCAGTATTGCCATACTGCTGAGCGATTTAAGTAAATAGGCTTCGTTACGCCGGCGGCGCAATGCCGCCAGCGGCAGGTTTCTCTTCGTCTATGCTTAAACACTCTGTTGCCTGCGGATTTCTCATGACCAACGATCCCGACCTCAAGGTGTTTCTGACATTTGGCACCCCGCCTCTTCCCCCCGCTGTCGAGCAAGGATGGCTGGTACATGACGGGGCGCGCATCTGGTATACCGTCTGTGGCGATGGCCCTGCGGTGATCTTACTGCACGGCGGACTGGGCCACTCGGGTAACTGGAGCTATCAGGCGGTAAGGCTGGTGGAGGAAGGTTATCGCGTGGTGCTGATCGACAGCCGCGGTCATGGCCGCAGCACACGTGACCAACGGCCCTACACCTACGAGAGGATGGCGTCGGACGTACTGGCCGTGATGAACAAACTGGCGCTGGACAAGGCCCGCTTTATCGGCTGGAGCGACGGAGCCTGCACGGCACTCATCTTTGCGGCCCGGCATCCGCAGCGAACTACCGGCGTGCTTTTCTTTGCCTGCAATATGGATCCCAGCGGGACGAAAGAATTTCAGTCTGACCCAACGATAGAACGCTGCTTTTCCCGCCACCGACAGGACTACATGGCGCTGTCGCCCACGCCTGCAGGCTTTGACCAGTTCGTCGCAGCCGTAACGGAAATGATGAGCACCCAACCCAATTACTCTGCCAACGATCTGAAAAAAATCAAGGTGCCGGTCAACGTGGTCCTGGGTGAGCATGACGAGTTTATCAAACCCGAACATGCCATCTATCTGGCCGCCACGCTCCCGAACGCCACGCTGACGATTCTGCCCGGGGTGAGTCATTTTGCGCCGTTACAGCAGCCAGGGCTTTTTAATGCCGAGGTGCTTAAGTTTTTGCTCAGAGCGCAGGACGATTAAGCAGCGCCCTGTCTCGGTTCAGGCCCCGGCGTTTACGCCGCAAACCCCACCCCGTTAAAACGGAACTCTCCGACCGCCGGGGAGGATTGCTGAAGAGGGATCGGCGGTTTATTGAGACCCGGGTCGGCCCGGCGGCGCTTTGATGTGCTTCATCGGCCGGCGTAAGGCGTAGCCGGCATTTGCGCGTTATCAACGGTGTTCACGCTCATGCCATAAGCTCGATTAACCCGCGCAGCAATGCATGACATCTCCTGACGACACGCCATCTCATTTCTGGATATCCCCCTTTATTCCTCTCCTTCCGGCCCCCTATAGCCGACACAGCGAACGTCCGCTTCGATCGCCGTCACATAATTGCCCTTACAATTATTACTCTCAGGCTAACAATCCTTTAGCGGGCTTAATTGATGCGCTGCCCGGCGCGTCGCACACTAACTTCCACACCAGGACAATCAAAACGATCTGTCGAATCAGGAGGTTAATAATGAATGCCGAACAAACGCCGGGGCGCGTCTGGAACCGTCGCCGTACGGAAAAGCAGCGGCGACTGGCCGCCGCGAACGTCTCCGGTAAGGTTATCCCCACCGACCAGCTGGTCGATGCGCTGGAACATCTGCTGGCACCGGGCGACCGCGTCGTACTGGAGGGCAATAACCAGAAACAGGCCGATTTTCTCTCCCGCATGTTGGCGGAAGTGAACCCGCAAACTATCCACGACCTGCATATGATCATGCCCAGCGTCGGGCGCAGCGAGCATCTGGATCTCTTTGAAAAAGGGATTGCCCGTAAGCTCGACTTCTCGTTCTCCGGTACCCAAAGCCTGCGGATTTCGCAGCTGCTGGAAGATGGTCTGCTGGAAATTGGCGCGATTCACACCTATATCGAGCTTTACTCTCGCCTGTATGTCGACCTGTCACCCAACGTCGCGCTGATCGCCGGGTATAAAGCCGACCGCAAAGGCAACCTTTACACCGGGCCCAGCACCGAAGATACCCCGGCGTTGGTCGAAGCCGCCGCCTTCCACGACGGGATCGTTATCGCCCAGGTTAACGAACTGGTTGACGACGAGTGCGATCTCCCGCGCGTCGATATCCCCGGCTCGTGGATAGACTACGTGGTGGTGGCCGACAAGCCGTTCTTTATTGAACCTCTCTTTACCCGCGACCCACGCCTGATTAAGCAAGAACATATTCTGATGGCGATGATGGCGATTAAAGGCATCTACGCGGAACATCAGGTGCAGTCTCTCAACCACGGGATCGGCTTTAACACCGCCGCCATTGAGCTGCTGCTCCCGACCTATGGTGAACAGCTGGGGCTGAGAGGCAAAATCTGTCAGCACTGGACGCTTAACCCGCATCCGACGCTCATCCCGGCCATTGAAAGCGGCTGGGTGGAAAGCGTCCACTGTTTTGGCGGCGAACTGGGAATGGAAGAGTACATCCGCGCCCGTCCGGACATTTTCTTTACCGGCGCCGATGGCTCTATGCGTTCTAATCGCGCCTTCTGCCAGCTGGCGGGTCAGTACGCGGTCGATATGTTTATCGGCTCCACCCTACAGGTTGATGGCCTTGCCAACTCCTCTACCGTCACCCGCGGCCGGCTTTCCGGATTCGGCGGCGCGCCGAATATGGGGCATGACCCGCACGGTCGCCGCCATGCGACCCCGGCCTGGCTGAACATGATCACCGAACCGGATCCGATGCAACGCGGCAAAAAGCTGGTGGTGCAGATGGTCGAAACCTTCCAGGCCGGCGTGAAGCCGACCTTTGTGGAAAAACTTGATGCGGTAGAGGTGGCGAAAGCCTCCGGTATGCCTTTGGCTCCGGTGATGATCTACGGCGATGACGTCACCCACGTGCTGACCGAAGAGGGTATCGCCTATCTTTACCGGGCGGAAAGCCTCGAAGAGCGGCGGGCGATGGTAGCCGCAGTCGCCGGCATCACCGACATCGGTCTGGGCGTCGATGCCAGACGCGTCGCCGAACTACGCCATAGCGGCAAAGTGGTCTATCCGGAAGATATCGGTATTCGCCGCAGCGATGCGACCCGTTCTCTGCTCGCCGCCGGCAGCGTTGCCGACCTGGTCGAATGGTCCGACGGTCTTTACAACCCACCTGCCAAATTCCGGAGCTGGTAATGAAACTCCTGTCACAGACTCATGCCGGGCTACAGACCGAGAAGTTGGCGTTGATCGCCCGCGACTGCCTGATCGACGAAGCGCGATTAAGCCCGAAGCCGGGTCTGGTGGACAGCCGGGGAAACGGCGCCCATCACGACCTGTCGTTAGATCTGATGGAGCGCTCGGCGCACAGCCTGACCCCGACGTTTCTGCAACTGGCCCAGCACAGCTGGCTGCGCCCGGCCGACATCGCCCTGCGCGAAACCGTTGGCCGTTTAGGACGCGAAGGCGAACGGCAGATGATGGCGGCCACCGACGGCGTGAATACTCACCGCGGCGCGATTTGGGCGCTGGGATTACTGGTGAGCGCAAGCGCGATGTTAAGCGTCAACGCCAGCGCGCAGCGGATCGCGGACACCGCCGCCCTGCTCGCCCGGCTGCCGGACAGCGCCGCGCCGAAGGTCTTCAGCAAAGGCCTGAAGGCGACGCACCGCTACCGGGTACCGGGCGCGCGTGAAGAGGCGCAGCAGGGGTTCCCGCATGTGATGAAACTGGCTCTGCCCCAGCTCTTGCGCAGCCGCGCCCAGGGCGCGGATGAAAACGCGGCTCGTATTGACGCGCTGATGGCAGTCATGACCTCGCTCAGCGATACCTGCGTTCTTTCACGCGCCGGAATGGCCGGCCTCAACGCGATGCAGGCCGGCGCACGCGCCGTGCTGAGTGCCGGCGGCAGCGCCACGGTTCAGGGCAGCAAAGCGCTCGCCGAACTCGACACGCAGCTGCTCACCCTCAACGCTTCGCCCGGCGGCGCCGCCGATTTGCTCGCCGCCACGCTGTTTCTCGACAGGGTCAGCCAGCCCGCGTCTTGCTCAATTTAAAGAGGATGTTATGGAACACATTACATTGTCATTTCCTGCCAGCCGCACCTTCAGCGGTCAAGCCCTGGCAGGCGTCGTTGGCTCCGGTGATATGGAAGTGCTGTTCACCGCGGCAGTCGGCGACACGCTCAACATCGATATCACCACCTCCGTGGACAACAGCACTCACCGCTGGAACGCGCTGTTTGACCGTCTGAATCTGATCAACGGCCTGCCGGCCGGCACGCTGATTATTCACGATTTCGGCGCGACGCCGGGCGTGGCGCGCATTCGCATCGAACAGGTTTTTGAGGAGGTTTCCCATGCGTAACGACCGCAGCTTTATTGAATTACGCGCCCGTGAACGCGCCCGGACGCTGCTGGATGAAGGCAGCTACCGCGAACTGCTCGATCCGTTCGCCGGCATGATGTCGCCGTGGCTCGCGCCGCAGGGCGTCGTGCCGCAGTCTGACGATGGCATGGTGGTCGCTCGCGGCACCATCAACGGCCAGTCCGCGGTGGCGATCGCCATCGAAGGTACCTTTCAGGGCGGCAGTATGGGCGAAGTCTCCGGCGCGAAAATGGCGGCGGCGCTGGAGCTGGCGGCAGAAGACAACCGCAACGGCATCCCGACGCTGGCGGTACTGTGCCTGGAAACCGGCGGCGTGCGTCTGCAGGAGGCCAACCTCGGTCTCGCCGCCATCGCCGACATTCATGCGGCGATTGTCGACCTGCGTCGCTACACCCCGGTGGTCGGCATTATCGCCGGCACCGTCGGCTGTTTCGGCGGGATGTCCATCGCCGCCGCGCTGTGCAGCTATCTGATTGTCACCCGCGAGGCGCGTCTGGGCCTCAACGGCCCGCAGGTCATCGAGCAGGAAGCCGGCATTGACGAGTACGACTCTCGCGATCGCCCGTTTATCTGGAGCATGACCGGCGGCGAAATCCGTTATGCAAGCGGGCTGGTCGATGCGTTGGTCGGCGACGGCATCAACGCAGTGAAATCAGCGATGAATGAGGCCATTGCCAGGGGCGTCCCGGCACAAAACCGCAGCGATAAATATGCGGATTACCTGGCCCGCCTGACCCACTTCGATACCCGCCAGCAGGCGGATACCGCGCAGATCAAACAGCTTTTTGCCCGGGAGGTGAAATGATGACTCAGTCCAATAGCCGTGGGGCCGTATGGCTGGAAAAACTGGCGCCGAACGCGCCGCGCATGCACGGCCTGTGCGCCTCCGTACAAGTCGCCGACGGACAGCTGAATGGCGAAAGCGTGCGCTTCATCGCCGTGGTGCCGGATGCCAACAACCACTACCCGCGCGCCGCCCAAGGCGAAGTGGGTCTGCTGGAAGGCTGGACGCTGGCGAAAGTGGTCAATGAAACCCTCGCAGCCGACGCCAACAGCGAGGTGAAACGCCCGATTGTGGCGATCATCGACGTCCCAAGCCAGGCCTATGGCCGCCGCGAAGAGGCGTTCGGTATCCACCAGGCGCTGGCCGGTGCCGCGGGCGCTTATGCGAAAGCGCGCCTGGCGGGCCATCCGGTGATTGGCCTGATTGTCGGCAAGGCGATGTCCGGAGCGTTTCTGGCGCACGGCTACCAGGCCAACCGCCTGATTGCCATCAACGACCAGGGCGTGCTGGTGCATGCGATGGGCAAAGCGTCCGCCGCACGTATCACTCTGCGCACCGTCGAGGCGCTGGAAAAACTGGCGGCGACCATTCCACCCATGGCCTACGACGTCAGCAACTACGCGACGCTCGGTCTGCTCTCCGACCTGCTCAATCTCAGCAATCCGGATGCCCCGTCGGATGCTGACCTGGCGCTGGTGGAGATTACCGTGCAAAAGGCCATTTCCGATGCGCGCAAAGACCCAACGCTGAAAAACCGTCTCGGCGCGGAAAATCGCCGGAGCTCTACCCTGGTCCGCGAACGAATGCGCGCCAGCTGGTAACGAGCAACATCAGAAGTACGTAAAAAAAGACCTGCCGAAAGCGGCTACCGTCGGGCGCAGCATAGCGCCCACGGCTCGCTGCTTTTAGAAAATCAAAAACATCGCAATGAGCCCAATACGCTCAATCATTCACGCAGCCTCAAGGCGGCAACGGAGTCAATCCCCATGAGTTTGCTGGAGTCAGCGACCGGGGGCCGGGAAGCCAGCCAGCGCAGAGGCAGCTTGAAGGACGACGCGTATTTCTTTTTTTATCTACAGGTGATTACTCTATGACTTATGTAATTGTTCATGCCCTGGCGCCGATTTTTCTCATCATGCTGCTGGGCTTCTGGGCCGGCAAGGCCAAAATGGTCGACAACAAAAATGTGTCGCTGCTGAATATCTTTGTGATGGACTTTGCCCTGCCCGCCGCGCTGTTCAGCGCCACCGTACAGACGCCGTGGGCGGGAATCGTCGCGCAGTCCCCGCTGATAGTGGTGCTGACCGGCGCCATGTGGGTGACCTATGCGGCAATCTACTTCCTGGCCACCGGCGTCTTTAAAAAATCACCGCAGGACGCGGCGGTACTGACCCTCACCGTGGCGCTGCCTAACTATGCCGCACTCGGCCTGCCCATTCTCGGCAGCGTGCTGGGCGAGAGCCCGGCCACCTCGCTGTCCGTGGCGGTGTCCATTGCCTGCGGTTCGGTACTGATGACCCCGTTCTGCCTGCTGATCCTCGAGCGTGAAAAAGCGCGCGCCGCCGGTGAAAACAGCGGTTCTACCCTGGCAATGCTGCCGGTGCTGATGTGGCGCTCGCTGAAAAAACCGATCGTCATGGGCCCACTGCTCGGCGTGATCCTTTCGGCTATCGGCATCACCATGCCGGACCTGCTGCTGGCGGCGATCAAACCGCTAGGCCTGTCTGCCACCGCAGCCGCACTGTTCCTGACCGGGGTGATCCTCTCTGCCCGCAAGCTGAAGCTGAACGCAATGGTCGGTATCGCCACCATTGCCAAACTGCTCATCCAGCCGTTTATCGCCTGGGGCATCGTTCTGGCCTTCGGTCTGCACGGTTCGGTGGCGATCACCGCTATCCTGATGATTGCCCTGTCTGCCGGTTTCTTCGGCGTGGTGTTCGGCAACCGCTTTGGCGTCCAGTCGCCGGATGCCGAAGCCGTGCTGCTGTTGAGCTCCGTTCTGTGTATCCTGTCGTTACCGCTGTTTATTACTCTGACTTCCGGACTCTGATATGACCTTTACTCCGCGCCCGCACGATTTACTGTGGCTGAACAACGCCAACGCCTTACTGACCGTTGAGGAGGCGTGGGTGGCAACCCAGTGGCACCCCGGTTTGCCGGTGGTAGTGCGGCGCGATGTAAATGAAAACCATGATATTGCGGTGGGCGTGCGCGGCATGAAGCGCGAACAGCGCGCCGCCGGATGGGTGAAGGCAGAGGCGGTTTCCCGCGTGGTGACGCCGGAAGCGCTTACCGAACGTGAACGTCTGCTGCACTCGCCGTTTGTTTCCCAGCCGCCGGTTCAGGCGGCTATTTTACTGACGACCTTTGCGTGGCCGTGGCTGTGGGGCATCACCGGCAGCACCGGCTATGCGCTGGCCAGCGAAATTCCCGTTCTGCACGCCGACAGCGATCTCGATTTGCTGATCCGCGCCCCTATGCCGCTGAGCGAAGAAGAGCTACGGCAGTGGCAGGCGCAGGTTGCGAAGCTGCCGTGTCGGGCCGACACCCAGATTGAAACGCCATTCGGCGCCTTTGCGTTGAATGAATGGCTGCGCGATGGCCGCGTATTGCTGAAAACGTCCCGGGGCGCGCGCCTGACCCACACGCCCTGGCACAGGGAGGAAGCATGAAAATTCTCTTTACCTTTCCCGGTCAGGGAAACCAGCGTCCGGGTATGCTCGGCGTCATCCCTAACCGTGAGGCGATCCTCGCCGAGGCCCGCAGCGTACTCGGCGAGGAGCTCGTCACCTTAGATAGCGTCGAGGCGCTCAGCCACACCCGGGCGGTGCAGCTGTGCCTGCTCATCACCGGCGTCGCCTGGGCGCGGGAACTCCAGCGCCTGGGTGTTCAGCCGGATATCGTCAGCGGGTTGTCGATCGGCGCCTTTCCTGCCGCAGTTATCGCCGGGGCGTTAGATTTCGCCAGCGCACTGCGCCTGGTGGCGCTACGCGGCGATTTAATGGAACAGGCCTATCCCCACGGTTACGGCCTGACCGCGATTATGGGGCTGACGCGGGATCGGGTGGAGACCCTGCTGATCGAGGGAGAGACCTACATCGCTAACCTCAATGCCGACACGCAGATTGTCATTGCCGGTACCGATGAAGCGATGGCGCGCGTAGCGCAGAAAGCGCTGGCCATCGGCGCCACTAAAGCACAGCGGCTGGCGGTCAGCGTTCCATCGCACTGCGCGCTGCTGGACGCCCCGGCGGCAGCGCTGGCGCAGGCGTTCCCCCCCGTGTCTTTGCAGCGCCCGCGCTGCGCTTATTTGAGCGGTTCTAGCGCGCGGGTGCTGTGGGATCCGCAGCGGATCGCCGACGATCTGGCGATGAATATGGCGCGGACGGTGCGCTGGCAGGATGCTGTCGTCGCCGCCCAGGAGCGCGATGCCCGACTGGCGATAGAGATGCCGCCCGGCGGTGTACTGACCTGCCTCACCCGTCAGGCGGGCTGGCAGGGAGAGAGTCTTGCGCTTGAGAGCAGCGGCGTGGAGGTCGCCCGTCATCTGGCACAGCGGCTTAACGGTTAAGGCTCCGGGCGTACATTCGCCCTTCTGCCGCCAGCGCCAGCAGATCGGCGTCACGTTCACGATGGTGGGCATAGACGATAGAGATCAGCTGGCGCATCTGGTAGGGTTCCGCCAGCTTTAACAGCTGCACATCATTTTCATACACTTTCTTCATGCGCCCTGGCAGCAGCGCAAAACCGACGCCGGCCTGTACCAGGCTAATCATTGAGAAGATATCGTTCACCCGGGTCACAATTTCGGGTTCGAATGCCGCCACCTGAAAGGCTTCCTGGAACCCGGCATAGGTGGCAAATCCTTCGGCCAGCGAGACAAATTTGCGGTCGGCATAATCGCGCAGGTCGGCAGGCAGTACGGTATCGAGTTTTTCCGTCGCCGGTGCGGCGAGGAAAATATCGTCTTCAAACAGCGGTACCACATCAAAAGCAGAATTGCTGAACTCCCCTTCATTGGTCGCAATCAGAATGGCGTCAAGGGCATCGTCTTCCAGCATATCCAGCAGCATCTGGTTGGATCCCATGGTCAAATCGAGCTCCAGTTCGGGCCGTCGTAGCTTCATCCCCATAATAATTCGCGGCACCGTCTCAAGAGTCAGCGAGTAGAGCGTACCCATGCGCAGACGTCCCTGGCCAACGCCGGCCACCTTGCGCGTCGCTTCCAGCCCGCGGGTCATTAGGCTGGTGACGTCCTGGCAGTACTCCAGCAGCGTCCAGGCCGCCGGCAGCGGCAGTAAATTTCGCCCCTTATGCACAAACAGCGAGCAGCCCACCCCCTCTTCAAGGGTATGCAGCGCCCGATGAACGCTCACTCCGCTGAGCTCCATGGCTTCGGCGGTTCTGGCAATATTTCCCTTAACCATAAACATCATAAATATCGACAGTTTGCGGAAGGTTATCTCCTGATTAATGTCGTCTTTCATCGTTTGCGCCCCGCATTTCCGCTTTTTCTTGTTAATTCAAGCCAGTATAACCACATTCTACGGCGAAAGTTTTAACGGGGCGCACGTTCAGCCACCTGTTCCGTGGTCTCGCGACGAGAACCGCCGCCGGTGAGAAACCTGAACCGACCTGAGGCTATGCGTTTAGTTCATCAAGCCGCGGTGCCGACGGCGTCCAGGCCAGCAGCAGGCTGACAAGCGTAAAGGCCCCCATAATCCACGTCATCGTCCAGGGCGTACCATCATGTAACCCGGCCAGCAGCAGTGAAGAGACGATGCCGCTGCCATATTGCAGTGAGCCGATGAAGGCCGATGCCGAACCGGCAAACTCCCCCGCCTCATCCAGCGCTGCCGCCGTTGAGGTGGCGGCAATCACGCCGTTCATGGAGAAAAAGAGAAACACGCACAGGGCGATCCCGACCAGACCACCGTGATGCAATTTGACGCTGAATGCCATCGCCACCATCGCCAGAGAGGCCACAACCAGCGCCACTTTAAGCAGATCCCCCAATGCGTAACGCTGAACCAGACGGCGGTTAACCAGGCTCATGGTCATCAAGCCGAGAATATTGACCGCAAATAGCCAGCCATAGTGCTGCGGTTCAACGCCGAAATAGCGAATATAGACATCCGGCGAACCGGTAATAAAGGCGTAAGCGGCGACGTAATAACAGGTCAGACTCAGGGTATAACGGATGAAAATGCGGTTTCGCAGCAGCTGCCCGTAGTGATGAAACGCCTTCAGCGGCGATCCCTGCTGGCGCCGCTCCGGCGGCAGCGTTTCCGGCAGCCAACGTAGCGCCAGCAGCATCAGCAGGCCAATGCCCGCCAGCAGCCAGAAAATGGCATGCCAGCTGGTGACGCTGATCAGCTGCCCGCCCAGCAGCGGCCCGATAATCGGTGCAATGGCCATGACAATGGTCAGCGTGGAGAGCATCTGCGCGGCGCGGGTCCGGGCAAAGAGATCGCGTACCATCGCTCGCGCCAGCATGGGCCCGGTACAGGCCCCCAGAGCCTGAAAAACGCGCCAGAAAATAATCTGATCGATGCTGACGGAGAGCGCGCACCCCACGGAGCCGATGATAAACAGCACCATACCGATAAACAGCGGCGTGCGACGACCAAGGCGGTCGCCGATCGGCCCCCAGATGAGCTGAGCCACGGCAAAACCGATTAAAAAACCGGTAATCGTCAGTTCGGCGTCACCCTGCAATTCCGCCGCCATCACCGGCATGGCGGGTAGATAAATATCGGTGGATAACGAAGCGAACGCCATCAGCCCGCTTAAAATCAAAATAAACAGCGGCCCGCTGGCGGCGTTTTTTTGCGGCAAAGTCATGTGAGATATCCGTCAGGAGAGAGTGTTACAGAGCGAGGTATGTTAACGAGAAAGCGCTGACGGATAATCCCCTGTAACCGTATCGAGGTTATGAGTCGCATTCATGAATAGACGGCGCAGAGGGCGCGCAACGAGGATGGCAGGCACAGCCGACGAAAAAAATGCCAGTCGGCGATAAACCAACTGGCATGTTCTGTGGCGGACGTTATGTCAGATTACAGCGCCATATCGTGCTGTGCCGACTCCGCGGGTTTTGCCTCGACCGGCTTCGCGGTGGTCGCCGCAGGCTGAGTTTTGCTCATGTCGATGACCGGCGGTTTCACCAGCTGCAGCGTCGCAGCGGTATCATCCCACACCTGCTGCGTCAGCGCCGGGTTATCGTTCAGCTTCTGTCCGTAGCTCGGGACGATAGCATGAATGCGGCTCTGCCACTGCGCGGAAGCAAACTGCTCCGGGAACATCTGCTTCAGGACGTTAAGGGTGATCGGTGCTGCGGTGGATGCACCCGGTGATGCCCCCAGCAGCGCCGAGATGGTTTTCTGTTGATCGACCACCACTTCGGTACCCAGCTTCAGGACTCCGCCCTTGTCAGCATCTTTCTTGATAATCTGCACGCGCTGGCCGGCCTGGATCAGTTTCCAGTCTTCTTTACGCGCGTCCGGATAGTACTCTTTCAGCGCCGCAAAACGGTCATCATCGTTCAACATCACCTGGCTAATCAGGTATTTCACCAGATCGAAGTTGTCGAGACCCACGTGGGTCATCGGCAGCACGTTATCGGTAGTGGTGGTGCTCAGCAGGTCCATAAATGAACCATTTTTGAGGAATTTGGTAGAGAAGGTCGCAAACGGCCCGAACAGCACCACGCGCTTACCATCGATGAAACGGGCATCCAGGTGCGGAACCGACATCGGCGGTGCGCCAACGGAGGCCTGGCCGTACACTTTTTCCAGATGCTGCTGGGTCACGGCTGGATTTTCCGTCATCAGGAAGGAGCCGCCAACCGGGAAGCCCGCATAATTATCCGCTTCCGGAATGCCGGTTTTTTGCAGTAATTTCAGCGCGCCGCCGCCGGCACCGATAAAGACATATTTCGCATCGACCGCCTGCTCCTGACCGCTATTGACGTTTTTAATCGTCACGTGCCATGAATTATCGGCATTACGCTTAAAGCCGGTGACTTCAGAAGAGGTTTGCAGCGAGAAATTATTATTTTTCTTCAGGCTGCCGATCAGCTGACGGGTAATTTCGCCGTAGTTGACATCGGTACCGACCGGAGTCCAGGTCGCCGCCACTTTTTGTTGCGGATCGCGCCCTTCCATCACCAGCGGCGCCCATTGTTTAATTTGCGCGTGATCGGTGGAGAATTTCATGCCCTGGAATAAAGTGGTCTGCTGCAATGCGGCATAACGTTTTTGCAGATACTCCACATTATCACCCCAGACGAAACTCATATGCGGAGTGGAATTAATAAAGGCGTGCGGATCGTGCAAAATGCCGCGTTTGACCTGCGCCGTCCAGAACTGGCGGGAGATCATAAACTGCTCGTTAATATCCAGCGCTTTGCTGACATCAATGGAACCGTCCGGACGCTCCGGCGTATAGTTCAGCTCCATGTTCGCTGAGTGGCCGGTCCCGGCGTTGTTCCAGCCGTTAGAGGATTCCAGCGCAACGCCATCCAGCTTCTCGACCATCACCTGTTTCCAGTCCGGCTGTAATTCCTGCAGCCAGGTGCCAAGGGAGGCGCTCATAATTCCGCCGCCAATCAGCAGGAAATCGGTTTTTTGAGCGGCATCGGTATTCGCATACGACGCGGTGCTGACAAACATCGCCAGTGCGGTCACAGATAAGAGAGATTTTTTTATTGCAGGCATAATAGAATTATCGCATAGCACAATGAAATAAGTGCAAACATGTTAACGCATTTCTATTATATTTTAAAATATCATTTACATTTTCCGCACAGTTAATCAATTTCTGATAAATACTTTTTTAACTTAAAAAAGTAAAATATCGCGTGCGAAACTAAAAGTCAGAAAATAACGGCGGGAATGAAGGGGTTAAATAGTTCTCGCCGGTTAATTTAGTTATTTATCACCACATCACGCTCGCAGCATAACGGCGCGCTATTGCGCGCCGCATCATTCAATTTACGCGACTCAGCGTCGAACGCTTTGTCTCCTGCAGCGCGAGGCGCAAACGATCGTTATTTTCCGCCAGCAAATCTCGCGCCTGCCAGGCGTCGAGCCCGGTCATCAGCATCAGGATTGCCGTCCGCACATGCTGATTGCAGCTGGCCAGCGCGGCTTTGGCCTCGCTGCGCGAGCAGTCGGTGGCCGTCATGACGATGGCAATCTGGCGTTCAGTCCAGCGCGGGCTGGTGGCCTGCAGATCGACCCGCAGGTTGCTGTAAACCCTGCCGCTGCGAATCGCCAGCCCGGTGGTCAACATCGTGAGGATCTGCCGCTGCGCCAGCTGCGCTTTCGGGTTACCGAACCCCGCCACCGCTTCTGGCCCGGTTTGCGGCGCAATAATGATATCCGCCAGCTGGGCGGCTTCACTCTCCGCTTGCTGCGTCAGCACCGCAATTGGCGCGCCGAGCGACCAGGCGTGACGCATCGCGCCCCAGACCCACGGCGTTTGTCCGCTAACCGTCAGCGCCAGCAGCATATCGTTGCTGCTGAAACGGATAGCCTGCAGCTCAAGCGTACCGAGATCGTAATCGTTAGCGGCCGTTTCCATCTCCTGTAGCGCGGCTGCCGGGCCACCGGCAATGAGCCCAACCAGCGAATGTTTCTCTTCCGGCGTATACTCGCTGACCGTCTGTAGCGCCGCGCGGCCGGATGCTCCGGCGCCGACAATCACCAGCCGCCCTCCCCGACTCAGGGCTGCGGCGGCATTATCAACGAGACGGGCAACCTCCGGTAAACAGGCCCCGACGGCGTCGGCAATTTGCCGGTTGTCTTTGTGCAGCAGGGTCAGCATATCGAGGGTGGCGAGCGTGTCGATGTGACGAGTTTCAGGGTGGCGTCGTTCCATCATTGATGCGGTTGGCTTACTGCTCATAAAAACCTCCTTTTAAATAACTCCCTATTCACTATAAGGATATTTATTGCGAGGTCCTGCGAGTGGGGTCACGCTTCCCGGTTCTTTCAGCGTCTTTTTGCTTTTTTACATAGCTTTAAGAAATGGTTACCTTCAGCGATAATGGCCCTTCGCCGAACAGTTCAGGGGATGGTATGAAGGATATCGCGGAGTCAATTCCGCCCGCGCGCAAACGTCTGATGAGGATGAAGCTGAGTACCGCCGTGACGCTCATGATTAGCAGCGTGATTGGTTCGGTACTGCTGCTGGTCTACGCGCTGTGGTTTATACAGATCAGCGACACCACCCGCGACGGCGTAAAAGATACGGCGCTGGCGGTCGCACGCACCTTCTCCGATATGCCGGAAGTGAAACAGGCCCTGGCGCTGCCGCCGCAGAGCGGACTTATCCAGCCCCTGGCGCTGGCCATCACCCGACGTAACGATCTGCTGTATGCCGTGGTGACCGATATGCATGGCGTGCGCTATTCGCATCCCAATGCCCGGCTTATCGGTAAACGATTTATCGGCGAGGATATTCAGCCTGCCTTTGCCGGCAAAGAGAATGTCGCCGTCAATCACGGGGTGTTGGCTCCGGCGCTGCGCGTCTTTACGCCGGTATTCAACGACCGGCAGCAGCAAATTGGCGTGGTGGTGGTCGGGATTTCACTCAGTAAAGTGGATGAGCAGATCGCCAAAGGCCGCTGGGATGTGCTGTTAACCGTGCTGTTCAGCGCCCTGGTCTGCGGAATCGGTACCTGGAGCCTGGTGCGCGGACTCAAGCGCGTGCTGCTGGGACTGGAGCCGCAGGAGATCTCCACGCAGTTTCAGCAGCGGCAGGCGATGCTCCATTCGTTAAAAGAAGGGGTTGTCGCGGTGGATGTCGAAGGTCGCGTCACGCTGATCAACCCGGCGGCCAGCGAGATCCTGCTTAGCGGCCCCGGCAAAGAGATTGCCCACACCCCGCTGCTGGCGGATCTGCACGAGGTCTTGCAAACCGGCGAGCCGATTTATGACCGCGAGCTCGGCTGCAACGGCTTCCTGCTGATCAGCAACACCGTGCCGGTGCGCAGTCAGAACGCTATCGTCGGCGCCATCAGTACTTTCCGGGATAAAACGGAGGTCAGCCAGCTGTTGCAGCGGCTGGACGGTATGGTTAACTATGTCGATGCGCTGCGCACCACCTCGCATGAATTTATGAATAAGCTGCATGTGATCCTTGGCCTGTTAAACATGAAAAGTTATGACAAGCTGGAGGAGTACGTGCTGCAAACCGCCCATACTTATCAGGCGGACATAGGTGAAATTCAGCACCGTATCAAATCACCGGTGGTCGCGGGCTTCCTGATTGGTAAAATCCAGCGCGCCAAAGAGCGCGGCTTCACGCTTAACTTAGCCGAAGAGAGCCTGGTGCCCGATTGCCCAAATGAAAAGCAGGTGACCGTGCTGGTCACCGTGCTGGGTAATTTGATTGAGAATGCGCTGGATGCCATGAGCGGCCAAAGCGAGGGGGAAGTCGGTCTGCTGCTGCACTATCAGAACGGCTGGCTGAGCGGCGAAGTCAGCGATGACGGGCCGGGTATCCCGCCTGCTAATATTGATGCCATCTTTAATAAAGGCTTCTCGACCAAGGGTGAGAATCGCGGCGTTGGCCTGTTTCTCGCCAGCCAGCAGCTCCGTGAACTGGGCGGCACGCTCGCCGTCGAGTCTGAGCCTGGCGTCTTTACCCAATTTTTTGTTCATCTTCCCTGGGATAGTAAAAGGAAACGTGCGTGATAAATGTATTAATTGTTGACGATGATGCCATGGTCGCCGAACTGAATCGCCTGTATGTGGCGAGAATTCCCGGCTTCCGCTGCTGTGGCACGGCGTCTACGCTAAGCAAGGCCCAGGAGATGATTAACGATAGCGGACAGGAGATCGATCTGGTGCTGCTGGATGTCTACATGCAGCATGACAGCGGACTGGATCTGCTGCCGACCATTCGCGCCTCTGGCCGCCCTATCGACGTGATTATGATTACCTCCGCCGCCGATGCCGCCACCGTGCAAACCTCGATGCACTACGGCGTCGTCGATTATCTGATCAAACCGTTCCAGTTCCCGCGCTTCGAAGAGGCGCTGACCGCCTGGCGCGAAAAACGCAAACTGATGACCGGACAGCCCTATTATGAGCAGGCCGATGTTGACCGCCTGCTCCACGGCAACGCGCCGGAAGCCAGCGACGCGCGCAAGCTGCCGAAAGGCTTAACCGCCCAGACGCTGCGCACGCTGTGTCAGTGGATTGACGCCCATCCGGGTACCGAGTTTTCCACCGATGAACTGGCGGTGGCAGTCAATATTTCCCGCGTCTCCTGCCGGAAATACCTGATCTGGCTGGCGCAGATTAATATCCTCTACACCAGCATTCACTACGGCGCTACCGGGCGTCCCGTCTACCGCTACCGGCTGGTCGCCGAGCAGTACAGCCTGCTCAAGCAGTACAGTCAGTAAGCCGGTAGCTGTCGTCGAGTAAGTGAAAACGAAAGCGGCGCTGTGATGAGAGGATAATGTCGCGATTTTTGGTGACGAAAATCGCCTCAATGTCTTCGCGATGGCGCAGCGCCGCGCAGCCCTTTTCTACGCCAAGACCGAAGATCAACGTGGTCCAGATATCTCCGTCGAGCGAGTCATCTGCAACAATGGTTACGCTCTCCAGCTCGTTATCGAGCGGATAGCCTGTGCGCGGGTCGAGGATATGGTGCCAACGCCGCCCATCCTGCTCAAAATAGCGCTCGTAAATGCCGGACGTCACCACCGACTGGCCGACGACGTCAATACTGCCCACCAGCGCATTATCGGCCGCGAACGGTTTTTTCAGCCCAATCGACCACGCCCCCAGAGTATGCACGTTGCCGCCGAGGTTGATCAGCGCCGCGTCCACTCCCTGGCGCTGCAGGTCATCGCGGACCCGGTCCGCTATGTAGCCTTTGGCAATCGCCCCAAGATCGATCTCCATGCCCGGCCGGGCGAGAAAAACGCTGCCGGCGGCGTCATCCAGGATCACATCCTGCGGGCGGGTCAGCGCTAAGCGCGCGGCGATATCCGTCGCCGCCGGAACGCTGTGGCCGTTAAAACCGATGCGCCATAGCTTCACCAGCGGGCCGATGGCCAGATTAAAGGCGCTCTCCTGCACCATGCTGGCCGCTTTCGCGCATTTAATAAGCTGATATACCGGACGGGTGACGCTGACCGGATGGCGGCCGGCGGCATGATTAATCGCCATCACCTCCGAGTGTGCGCGGTTGACGGTGAACAGGTCTTCGTAGCGTTTAATCAGTTGAAACGTGCGGGAAGCCAGGGCTTCATCGTGGGAGAACAGTTTGAGCAGGATGGGAGACCCCATCAAAACAGCGGAGTAGCTATAGAGGCGTTGGTCGCCAGAGATGCCAGACATCATTGAAGCTCCTCTGTGTCACCCGGGCAGGCAGACGCCGCCGGGAATGGGCCGGGCGAACCCGGCCTGTTATCACTGAGCGTTAGCCTCTGGCGCGTTTTGCCGCCTGGTGGCCCGCCAGGGTGCCAAAGATAATAATATCCGCTACGGCATTGCCGCCGATACGGTTGCCGCCGTGGATACCCCCGACCACTTCACCCGCGGCATAAGCGCCGGCAATCGGCTGATGATGAGTATCCAGTACCGCGGTGTCAGTATTAATGGTCACACCGCCCATAGTGTGGTGAACCCCCGGCGCGATGCGGATAGCATGGAACGGCCCTTCGTTAACCGGCGCGCGCAGCGCGGTGGTACGACCAAACTCTTCATCACGCTGATTTTCAACAAACCCGTTGTAGCGTTCCAGCGTGGCGAGGAAGGCATGGTAATCCATCCCCAGTTTCTCCGCCAGTTCACGCGGCGAGCTGGCGCTGGTCACCAGACCTTTGGCGATATATTCGTCGGCCGCTTTGTTTTTCGCCCGGACATGTTCATCAAAGACGATGTAAGCATAATGCTCCGGCAGCGCGATGATCGCCGCAGACACTTTATCGCGGGTCTCCATTTCGTTGAAGAAGCGGTTCCCCTGTTGATTGACCAGAATGGCGCCGCCGCCGCGAATCGATTCGGAAATCAGGTACGAGGTGTTCTGCTCAACGGTCGGGTGAATTTGAATTTCGCCCATGTCGACGGTGCCGGCGCCAATCCGTTCCAGCAGCGCAATACCGCCGCCGGTGGCCCCTTTATGGTTGGTGGTGACAAACCCCGCCAGATCCGGACGATATTTTACCACCATCGCGCTATTGGCGCTGAAACCGCCGGTCGCCATCACGATACTTTTGGTCTGCACCTCGATACTTTCCTGCTCATCATTCAGCAGACGTACGCCGCTCACCTGGTCGTGGGTCATCAGGATCTCTTCCACCGATGTATCCAGCATCACATCGATGCCGCGACGAGTGATATTACGCACCAGGCCGCTAATCAGGTATCCTCCGACGGCGGATCCGTCACGCGGACGGTGAGTACGGTCGATACTCATCCCGCCGGTGGTGGTGATGTCATTAAGCATGATCCCGCGACGCGCCAGCCATTCGATGGCCTCTGGGGCATTTTCCACGAACCGACGCAGCAATTGCGGATTGTTTTTATTGTGTCCGCCTTTTAAGGTTTCCTGATAGAACAGCTCTTTGCTGTCCTCAATACCTTTTACCCGCTGGAAGCGCGTTTGCGCGGCGTTCATTCCGGCAGAGGCTTTAATCGTATTACCGCCGATGGTCGGCATTTTCTCAACGATCAGGACGCTTGCGCCTTCATCGTGCGCCTGAATGGCGGCGGCCAGCCCGGCGCCGCCGCTGCCGACCACCACCACGTCATAGCTTTTCGGCGTCAGATCTGCGCCGCCCTCTTCCAGCGCCAGCGCTTTACTTGATTTCAGCATCGCTTTCGACACCGCTTTTTTCACCGCTTCACTTTGGCTGGTGGCGCCAGAAATCGCGTCCACGTGCGGCGTATTGGCGGTCAAAATGCGTTCGCGGATCTCTTCGAAGCTGGTAGTGAACTCCACGTTCTGCTGCGGGCCGGCAGCCAGTTCGATATCGGCGATGCGGTCATTTTCCAGACTAACGTTAATCACCAGTTCGTTGGCATCGTCCTGCACGGTTTCCACAAACAGGCCGGGTTTAAACTTCGCATCGCCCATGCTCATATCGCGGATCATGGCTTCAACCAGCGAGAAGCGCCACAGCGGCTGCGGAATATTCAGCGCTTCGCGCTGGGTGCTGTCGATAAACAGCTCGAGATTTTCTCCGCCAGCAATCCGCGCCGCCCAGTCCGGATAAGCAATGCAGGCGCGGCCCACGGCCATCAGATCGTAACCATGATCCAGCCCCTGCTCCGCATCCGCCGCGTTGACCACGCCGCCAACGCCCATCACCGGGATCTGAGCCAGGGTATCAGAGCGCAGCGCACAATATTTTTCAATCAGCGGCGTCGGATCGCTGGTATCGACAATCGAGGGACGCAGAGATGCGCCGACGGAGAAGTGCAGATAGTCGAGACCGCGCGCCGCCAGTTTTTCCAGCAGGTACAGGGTGTCATCAAAACGGATACCCGGCTCTTCCAGCTCTTCCGGGGAGAAGCGATAGCCGATAATAAAGGCATCATCGGCGTACTGGCTCGCCATTTTATGGGTAATGTCGAGGACCGCCAGCGGGAAACGCGCACGGTTGTCGCGGCTGCCGCCCCACTGATCATCGCGTTGGTTAGAATTCGGGGAATAGAACTGCTGGATAAGATAGGTGTTAGCGCCGTGAATTTCCACGCCATCAAAACCGGCCAGAATGGCGCGACGTACACCGTCGCCGAATTTGGCAATCATTCCCTCAACTTCTTCGCCGCTCAGCGCACGCGGCATCGCAGCGCCTTCGCGCGGTGCGGCCAGCGCGCTCGGCGCCACCGGTTGACGGCCGCCGATCAGCTGCGGATCGACCATACGTCCGCCGTGATAGATCTGCAGAATGGCTTTTGACCCTTCGGCTTTGATGGCGTCGGCGATTTTAGCCAGACCGGCAATTTTCTCGTCATTGTCGATGCCGATGGCGCCCGGGAAAGCCAGACCGTAATCATCAATAAAACAGCACTCAACGATAATGGTGCCAATGCTGCCGGCGCGAGCGCGATAGTATTCCACCAGTTCGCTGGTGACGCTGCCGTCATAATAGCCGGTGCAGGTGGTCATCGGTGCCATTAACAAACGGTTTTTTAACTCAGTACCATTCGGTAAGGTAAAAGGACGCAATATACGTGGGCTACTGGTCATATTAACACTCCAGATTTTAAATATTGAAAATTCAGAATTGGGTGACGGAATTGTTTTTGGTTGTGTTTCTTAATTCCTGTTGTCATGCCCATAATATAGCGCTATTTTTAGTTACCAAACCAATTACGTTAGTTAAAAAACTATTTAATACCACCAATAACATCAATACCTCTATTGTATTATTAATTAAAAATACAATTTTCACACAAAGCAAAACACCGATAACATGCCAGCCACCTTTGTTAAAAAACAACACATATCAATCACAATATAAAACTCATTAATATCATACAGATACAAACACAAAACCCTTGGCGTACGTTTGTAAGCCAATTATTTATTAACATTTATCGATATTTTAATCAAATAAGCACCTCACCCGGCAGGGTTATTTTAAAAATAAATAAATACCTCTACACACCGCATTTATTGATCCTGATCAATTGCAATAAAGCAACAAAGCGCAATATATAAATAACCAACGAATTAAATTTAACGCACAGCAAAATGCGTTAAATAACCGTCACAAAAACCAGAAAAACCAAAGATTAATAAGTAAAGAAAGTTTTGAAATTAAAAAAATCACTGGTTATTGCGTGACGCATCGTATTTTCAACTACTCGCAGATACTCATTATGAAAGAGAAACAGACAACCATACCGCCTGCCGGTGCCGCCAGTCCCAAGGCTGCAAATAAAAACCGCCTGCTGATGATGGCGCTGCCCATTATTGTTGCAGTTCTTTTACTCTTCGTGCCGGTGCCTGACGGGTTACCGCCTTATGCCTGGCACTACTTTGCTATCTTCGTTGGCGTCATTGTCGGGCTGATTTTTGAACCCCTGCCGGGCGCCGTGATCGGCATTACCGGGGTGGTGGTCATCGCCCTGTGCAGCCAGTGGCTGCTCTTCAACCCAGCGCAGCTGGCCGACCCCAAATTCAAACTGGCCGGCGCCTCATTTAAATGGGCGGTCAGCGGTTTTGGTAACTCCACCGTATGGTTGATTTTCGGCGCCTTCATGTTCGCCGCTGGCTACGATAAAACCCAGTTTGGTCGCCGTCTGGCGCTGATCCTGGTGAAATATCTGGGCCGCCGCAGCCTGACGCTGGGTTATGCCATTACCTTTGCTGACCTGCTGCTGGCACCGTTTACCCCGTCCAATACCGCGCGCAGCGGCGGGACCATCTACCCCATTATCGCCAACCTGCCGCCGCTGTACGGTTCTAAACCGAACGATCCCAGCGCGCGTCGTATCGGCTCCTACCTGATGTGGGTGGCCATTACCGCAGCTTGTATCACCAGTTCGATGTTCCTCTCCGCGCTGGCGCCAAACCTGCTGGCCCTCGCGCTGGTCAAAAGCATCGTCGGCATCAATATCTCGTGGGGTACCTGGTTTATCGCCTTCCTGCCGCTGGGTATCCTGCTGATTCTGGCGATGCCGCTGCTGGCTTACTGGTTCTATCCGCCGGAAGTGAAAGTCAACAATGAAGTGCCGCTGTGGGCCGCTCGCGAGCTGGAAAAGCTGGGCAAGCTGTCACGCAATGAGATCCTGCTGCTGGTGTTCGTCTGCTTCGCCCTGGCCATGTGGATTTTCGCCGCCGAGTGGATTGAACCGGCGCTGGCCGCCCTGCTGGTCATTGTGCTGATGCTATGGACCGGCGTACTTTCGTGGAGCGATATCACCAACAATAAAGCGGCATGGAACACCTTTGTCTGGTTCGCCACCCTGGTGGCGCTGGCAGACGGCCTCTCCTCTACCGGCTTTATCGCCTGGCTGGGTAAAGAAGGCGGAGCGCTGATGAGCGGCATCTCCCCGGGCGTCGCCACTATCGTGCTGCTGCTGGCGTTCTACCTGCTGCACTACCTGTTCGCCAGCACCACCGCGCACACCACCGCGCTGCTGCCGGCGATGCTGACTATCGCATCCACCATTCCGGGTATGAATATGCAGGTCTTCGTCCTGCTGATGGTGACCTCGCTCGGCGTGATGGGCATCATCACGCCGTACGGTACCGGTCCAAGCCCGATTTACTACGGCAGCGGCTACCTGCCGACCAAAGACTACTGGCGCCTCGGCACCATCTTCGGCGCCATCTTCCTGGCCGCCCTGCTGCTGATTGGCTATCCGTGGATGTCCATGATGTTCTGATTCATAACCGCCGGAGGCTCTCCTACGGCGGTTTTACTCTTAGGGAGCTAAGCTATGTCGACTAAACCGTTTGTTTACCAGGAAGCCTTTCCGCTGGCAAAAGATGAGACTGAATACTATCTGCTGAGCAAAGAACATGTTTCCGTGGCCGAATTTGCCGGCCAGGAGATACTGAAAGTTGCCCCTGAAGCCCTGACCCTGCTGGCCCAGCAGGCCTTCCACGATGCGGCCTTTATGCTGCGCGTTTCCCATCAAAAGCAGGTTGCGTCAATCCTGCTCGACCCGGAAGCCAGCGAAAACGACAAATACGTCGCCCTGCAGTTCCTGCGCAACTCGGAAATCGCGGCGAAAGGCGTGCTGCCGACCTGCCAGGATACCGGTACCGCGATCATCATGGGTAAAAAAGGTCAGCGCGTCTGGACCGGCGGCGGCGATGAAGCGGCGCTGGCCCGTGGCGTTTACAACACCTATACCGAAGATAACCTGCGCTACTCGCAAAATGCCGCGCTGGATATGTACAAAGAGGTCAACACCGGGACTAACCTGCCGGCGCAGATCGATCTTTATGCTACTGACGGCGACGAGTACAAATTCCTGTGCATGGCGAAAGGCGGCGGTTCGGCCAACAAAACCTACCTGTATCAGGAAACCAAAGCGCTGATTACTCCGGCGAAGCTGAAAAACTACCTGGTTGAGAAGATGCGCACCCTCGGCACCGCAGCCTGTCCGCCGTACCATATCGCCTTCGTGATTGGCGGCACCTCGGCGGAATCGACGCTGAAAACCGTGAAGCTGGCCTCCACGCGCTACTACGATGGCCTGCCCACCGAAGGTAACGAGCACGGCCAGGCGTTCCGCGATATTCAGCTGGAGCAAGAGCTACTGCTGGAAGCGCAGAATCTCGGCCTTGGCGCGCAGTTCGGCGGCAAATACTTCGCCCACGACATCCGCGTGATTCGCCTGCCGCGTCACGGAGCCTCCTGCCCGGTCGGCATGGGCGTCTCCTGCTCCGCTGACCGCAATATCAAGGCCAAAATCAACCGCCACGGTATCTGGATTGAAAAACTGGAGAGCAACCCGGGCCAGTACATCCCGGAAGCGCTGCGTGAGCAAGGTGAAGGCAAGGTGGTCAGTATTAACCTGAATCAGCCGATGAGCGAGATCCTGGCGCAGCTGTCCGCCCATCCGGTTTCCACTCGTCTGACGCTGAACGGCACCATCATTGTGGCGCGCGATATCGCCCACTCGAAGCTCAAAGAGCTGCTGGATAACGGCGAAGCGCTACCGCAGTACGTCAAAGATCACCCGATCTACTACGCCGGTCCGGCGAAAACGCCGGAAGGTTACGCGTCAGGTTCACTCGGCCCAACCACCGCCGGGCGCATGGACTCCTATGTCGATCTGCTGCAGTCCCACGGCGCCAGCATGGTGATGCTGGCGAAAGGCAACCGCAGCCAGCAGGTGACCGATGCCTGTCACAAACACGGCGGATTCTATCTCGGCAGCATTGGCGGCCCGGCGGCGGTACTCGCCCAGCAGAGTATTAAGAGCCTGGAGTGCGTGGCGTATCCGGAACTGGGGATGGAAGCTATCTGGAAAATCGAAGTGGAAAATTTCCCGGCCTTTATTCTGGTGGATGACAAAGGCAACGACTTCTTCCAGCAGATTCAGAACAAACAGTGTGCGGGTTGTTCACAGCGCTAATTTTGGCTGATTAACCCTGTTCGGGGCCGTAACGCTGTGCGTTACGGCCTTTTTTACGCTCGCCGCCAGAAGACTAATGGCCGGCTGACGGCGCCCCTGGCCCCCCTGCGCGGCTGAACGGCGGACGGGCAAACCAGATAACCGCGATCAGCGCCATAAAGCCCCAGCCCAGTAGCCAGAAATAGTCAATGGTCGACATCATGTAGGCCTGCTGCTCGATGCTCTTATCAATCAGCGCCATATGCTGCTGCGTGGCGCCGCCCATCTTGTTGATATAGTCCACCGCCGCGGGATTGTAGGCGGAGACGCTTTCGGTCAGGTTGGCATGGTGGAAAACTTCCCGACGCGACCAGATCCAGGTGGTGAGCGACGACGCAAAAGAGCCGCCCAGCACGCGGAAAAAGGTCGCCAGCCCGGAGCCTTCGGCCACTTCCGCGCCGTTCAGGTTTGACAGCACAATCGTGGTAATGGGCATGAAGAAAAACGCCACGCCGATCCCCATAAATAGCTGCACTTCTGCAATGGTGCGGAAATCGACGTCGGTATTGAACTGCGCGCGAATCAGGCAGGAGGCCCCCATCGTCAAAAATGAGAGCGAGGCCAGGATCCGCAGGTCAAACTTGTTGGCGTAGCGGCCGATAATCGGCGTCATCATCAGCGGCAGGATCCCCATCGGCGCGGCGGCCAGTCCGGCCCAGATCGCCGTGTAGCCCATCTGCGTTTGCAGCCACTGCGGCAGAATAATATTGATAGCAAAAAAAGCCGCGTACCCCAGGGTCAGCGAGAGCGTACCAATCGCAAAATTGCGATCTTTGAACAAGCGCAGGTTCACGATCGGATGACGCTCGCCCAGTTCCCAGATAACGAACGATACCAGCGAGATGGCGGAAATCGTCGACATCACAACGATCTGCGAAGAGGCAAACCAGTCTAGATCATTGCCTTTATCAAGCACCACCTGCAGCAGCCCAACCCCGAGCACCAGCAGCGCAATCCCGATGTAATCAATGGGAGCGTGGGTGGTGGTCTCTTCCCGTTCACGCATCTGCGTCCAGACCACGATAGTGGCGAAGATGCCGATCGGTACGTTGATGTAGAAGATCCACGGCCACGAGTAGTTGTCCGTTATCCAGCCGCCGGTAATCGGCCCGACAATCGGCGCCACGACCGTCACCATCGACAGCAGCGCCAGCGCCATACTGCGTTTACTGGCGGGAAAGATAACCAGCAGCAGCGTCTGACACATCGGGAACATAGGGCCGGCGAAAAAGCCCTGTAGCGCGCGGAAGATAATCAGCTCGGTCATACTGTGGGCAAATCCGCACAGGAATGAGGTCAGCGTAAACATCATCACCGAGCCAATAAAGAGCTTTAACTGCCCGAAGCGGCGCGTAAACCAACCGGTCAGCGGCAGCGCGATGGCGTTACACACCGCAAATGAGGTGATCACCCATGTCCCCTGATCCGCGCTGACCCCGAGGTTGCCGGCAATCGTCGGCAACGCCACGTTGGCGATAGTGGAATCCAGCACCTGCATAAACGTGGCCAGAGACAGCGCAAGCACCGCCAGCCACATATTGGGCGGTGTAAAGGCAGCCTTATCGTGCATAACGTCTCTCTTAACGGGCGCCGGCGGCTACCGTTTTGCTGTTGTCATGAAGGATTTTAGCCACCAGTTTGTCCGCTTCTGCCAGCGGGTTTTGATACACGTCCGTGGTGAAACGCGGGCTGCTAACGGTTTGCTGCGGCAGCAGGTGGCCGTCGGCGTCGCGAATATCGACGCTGACGTTCATCGACAGGCCGACGCGCAGCGGGTTTTTCTGCATATCATGGGGATCGAGTACAATACGGACCGGCAGACGCTGGACAATTTTGATCCAGTTGCCGCTGGCGTTCTGTGCCGGCAGCAGCGAGAACGCGCTACCGGTGCCAATGCCCAGGCTTTCGATGGTGCCGTGATACTCGACATCATCGCCGTACAGATCGGCGTTGAGGGTGACTTTTTGTCCGAGACGCATCCCCTTCATCTGGCTCTCTTTGAAGTTGGCATCTACCCAGACTTCGTTCAGCGGCACGATAGCCATCAGCGTGGTGCCGGAATCAACGCGCATGCCGAGCTGTACCGCGCGCTTCGCCACATAGCCGCTGACCGGGGCCACGATGGTGCTGCGGGAATTGTCGAGATAGCGCTGACGGAGGGTGGCGACGGCACTTTTAATTTCCGGGTGGCTGTCGATTACGGTGTCATCCACCATGGCCATATTGGTACGCAACGCTTCCTGTGCGGCCAGAAGATCGCTTTGCGCGCTGGTGACCGCATCGCGATAATGCGCCAGGTCTTCCGCGGCGATCGCCCCGCTCTGGAAGATTTTCTGCCGCCGCGCATAGTCGTTTTGCGCCGTTTGTAACGCCACTTTTTTCGCGGCGACCTGCGCGCGGTAGTTATCCGCGGTGCTGTACAGCCCGCGAACCTGGCGAACCGTATTCGCCAGACTGGCTTCCGCCTGCTGCAGCGCAATTTCGGTATCGCTGGGGTCGAGCAGCACCAGCGGCTGCCCCTTCTGTACGAAGTCGCCTTCATCCACCGTCACCTGAGTGACCGTACCGCCAATCTGCGGAGTGAGCGTCACCTGGTTGCCATTGACATAAGCATCGTCGGTCGTTTCATAGTAGCGGGCGTACAGCAAATACCACGCCACCCCGCCACCGGCGGCCAGAAGCAGGATAATCGATAAAATAATAAAGTTACGTTTGCGCTTGCTGCCGCGCTCAGCCTGTTGTACCGCAGTGGTTTCCATCTTGTCAGGACCTTTTTGAATGCATTAGCGATGAGGGGCGACGATCTCGTCTGGCAACATTTTTGTCATCAGATCGACCAGCTGTCGGGATTCATCGGGAGTGAGTCGGGCGGTGAGTTCGCTGATGATCGATACCAGCGCTTCATTGACAAAGCGCTCGCAAATCAGCAGCCCTTTGTCGGTCAATGCCAGAATCACCTGGCGTTTATCCTGTGGATTGGGGGAGCGACTGATCAACTCACGCTTGACCATTCGATCCACCATTCGGCTCATGGCGCCGGCGTCCATGACCAGGTTTTTACTGATCTCGACCGGACTGTTAAAGCCTTTATAAATACTGATCAGCACCTTGAACTGCGCGGCGGTAATGTCCATGCCGGAGAAGTGCTGGCTAATCAGCTGGTCCTTGAACTGGTTAGCCAGATGGATCAACAAACCTAAGTGAAATTTATTGTTAATAATACCCGGATGGTTATTCATGATATTTGCCTGGTCAGTAATTACAAATGAAACTACTGACCAGGCATCTATTTGTCAACGCAGTGTCAAGAAGATCGCACGTTTTGTCAGCGCAAAGGCCGCCGCTCAGCGCAGCGAGACGCCGCGCCCGAGGTTGTTTGCCGGCCCCGCCCTCGATATTCGCGACCTCTCCGCCGCGCTTGTATTCGCTTATCGCTGGTCTATGCTCAAAGCAAGGCCTGGTCAGAAAATGCTGTTGACCACCTGAAAAATAACGATAATTCTCTTTTTTTGGGTGCTGCATATGAACAAAATACAGGCGTTATTTGTGGCCGGCCTCGCGCTATGCCTGGCGTTCCCCCTTTCGGCGGCGGAACCTCGCCAACAGCCCACAGAACGTGAACAGGCCCGTACGGTGAAAATTTTCCACCAGCCGATTGTGATGTTACAGGCGACCTTCGGTCAGACGACGCCCGAAGAGCGGGTGCTGCGAATTCGCAATACGCTACGTGCTTTTACCGAGGCGGATATCAGCCAGCCGCTGCAGGTTGTTCCGGTCACGCGCTACAACCTGCCGGGTCGTTTGTTCCTTATGAACGGTAAACCCATTATGTTACTGAGCCAGGCCGACCTCGACGAAGGTGACGACCTGACCCTCGACCAGGCCAGCCAGCGGGTTCTCGCCCGAATGGAGGCGCAGCGCACCGCGCTTCGTGAACAGTTCAATACATCCTATCTGACGCTGGCGGTCGTTAAAGTGGGGGGTGGCGCGCTGCTGCTGGCGGCCTTTTATTACGCTGCCTGGCGCTCCTGGCGTCGGGTTCGCCGCTATTTTCTGCTGCGTATTCTGCAAAAGCGCGGCTGGATCCCCCAGAACTGGCGGCGGTTTCTCGGCAATATCGAAACCAGACTCTATGCCCTGCTGATGGTTTTGCTGGGCATAGTGGCGCTTTATGCCTGGCTAAGCTGGGCCTTCGGCCTGTTTCCCTGGACGCGCGTGTGGAGTGAATCGTTGGGAGAGTGGTCGGTACGCGTCCTGCAGGAGATTGCCCTGGCAATAGTTTCGGCGCTACCCGGCCTGCTGATTGTTCTGATTATCTTGCTGATCACCTGGTTTATTATCCGTCTGGTAAAGCTGCTGCTCAGTCAGGTGGAAGCCGGTCGTCTGCAAATTCCGGGTCTGCATCCCGAAACGGTAGGCGCAACGCGCAAACTTATCTCGGTGGTCATCTGGCTCTTCGCCCTCTCCGCCGCTTACCCCTTTTTACCTGGCGCCAACTCGCTGGCGTTCAAAGGGATTAGCGTCTTTTTCGGTCTGATGTTAACCCTGGGATCGGCAGGAGTCATGAACCATGCCATGAGCGGTCTGGTGCTGATTTACTCGCGCGCGCTGCGCAAAGGCGATGTGATTCGGATTGCCGACAATGAGGGTGAGGTCAGTGAAATTGGGATGCTGGCCACCAAAATCGTCACCCGGGAAAACTATATCGTGACGGTGCCAAACGCCGTGGTAGTGAGCGGGAAAATCACCAACCTCAGCGCACAAAACAGCGAAAGCGGCCTTAACCTGACCACCGGCGTCACCATCGGCTACGACACGCCGTGGCGACAGGTTCAGGCGCTGCTGGAACTGGCGGCGCGGCGCGCGCCGGGTATCGACCACCGCCAGCCGCCGCAGGTGCGTCAGCTTGGGCTGATGGACTGGTACGTCGCCTATGAGCTGCAGGTCCTGCTACTGGCGGAAACCTCGCTGGCCGACGGACGAACCGCGCTACACAGCAACATTCAGGATGTCTTTAATGAATTTGGCGTGCAGATCATGTCGCCGAACTTTGTTATGCAGCCGAAGGGAGCCGTGATGGTGGCAAAAGAGGACTGGTACGCCGCGCCGGCGGCGAAAGACCCACAGATAACAGAGAGATAAGTCACGATGCTGGCCGGCGAAAACCGGCCAGCACAACCGCATCAGGCCGGTTTCCCGTCCAGCTCATCAAACACCTGCTGCGCAAGATGCATCGTGGCATTGGCGGCAGGCAGCCCGCAGTACAGCGCGGAGTGCATAATCAACTCTTTCAGCTCATCGCGAGTCACACCATTATTAAACGCCGCGCGCAGATGCATTTTCAGCTCCGCTTCGCGGTTGAGCGCAATCAGCATGGCGATTGTTATCATGCTGCGGGTATGGTGATCGAGCCCCGGCCGGGTCCAGGTCTCTCCCCACGCATAGCGGGTAATAAAATCCTGAAACTCGTCATTGAGCGGCGTCAGATTGTGCAGCGTGCGCTCCACATGGGCATCGCCCAGCACTTTGCGCCGAACGTTCATGCCCTGCTGGTAACGGGTTTTATCGTCCACGATCGTCCCCTTGCAAAAAAGCCAACAGCGCCGCGCTAAAGGCCTCCGGCGACTCGATACTGGACAGATGGGACGCGGGAACCACCACCACCTGCGAAGAGGAGATCTGCTGATGTAAAAAATGCGCATCGGCAACGGTAGTGACAGGGTCACTTTCACCGGCAATGATCAGCGTCGGCACGCTAATTTGTCCGACTTCGCTGCGCAAATCGGCCGCCGCCAGGGCTTCACAGCACTCGGCATACCCTTCGGCATTGCTATGGGTCAGCTGATGGCACAGCGCCTCGACCACCTCCGGCGCCTTCTGACGGAAAGCGTGCGTGAACCAGCGGTCCGCCGCACCGGCGGCCACTACGTCCATTCCTTCCTGACGCACGGCCCGCGAGCGGGAGAGCCAGCTGGCCTGATCGCCAATCCGCGCCGCCGTGTTGGCCACCGCGATACCGTAAAAACGATCCGCGGCAAAACGCCCCAGCCATAGCCCGGTCAGGCCGCCCATCGAGATACCGCAAAACCAGGCTTTGGCGATATTGAGATGATCGAGCAGCGCAATAACATCTTCACCAAGCTGCGCCAGCGTCACCTTGCCTGACTTTTGGGTTTTACCATGGCCGTGGGTGTCATAGCGCAGTACGCGGAACCGTTGGGTTAAGGCCGCCATCTGCGGCTGCCACATTGCGCGGGTGGTCCCGAGCGAGTTAGAAAGCACAATGACCGGCGCGCCTTCCGGCCCGTCCAGCTGATAATCAAGGTTCATCACGTTGCTCCTTGTAACGCGCCACGACCTGGCGCACAAAACGTTCGGCGCTGCCGGTGGCCGTGGCCGGGTCCAGCAGCTGCGTTAAACGGGGTGGCGAAAGATGCTGGCTGACCAGCGGGTCGTTCTCCAGCAGCGCCTGCAGCGGGCGAGATTCGTCGATCGCCTGGCGGCACAGCGCCTCAATACGGTGATGGGCATCGGCTTTGCCAATAAACGCCGCCAGCGCCAGCGTCACCGCCTCGGCCATAATCAGTCCGTGAGTGATCTCCAGATCGGCCCGCATTTTCTGCGGGAAGACCTGCATCTCGCGAACCAGCGCATCGCTTTGCGCCAGCGCCCCTCCCACCAGCATAATCAGCTCTGGCAGGGTCTCCCATTCCGCCTGCCAGCCGCCAAGGGCGCGTTCATGCTGCTGAATCTGGCTGGCGTAAAGCGTCGCCACCAGTCCTGGCGTGCGCTGGGCTGCGGTTAAAATCGCGCTACAGGCGATGGGGTTGCGTTTGTGCGGCATGGTCGACGATCCGCCGCGCCCTTCCGCAACCGGTTCGCTGACTTCCGCCACTTCGGTTTGCATTAGCAGGGAAAAATCGTTAGCAAATTTGCCCAGCGTGCCGCACAGGCCAGCAAACCAGGCCCCCACTTCAAGCAGCCGGTCACGCTGGCTGTGCCACGGCGTATCCGGCAGAGTCAGCCCGAGCTGGCTGGCCAGCGCCGCAGCAACCGGCGATGCATCGGCTTTCAGCGAATCCAGGGTACCCGCCGCGCCGCCAAACTGCAGCACCAGCACCCGCGGTCGCATCTCCCGCAAACGCTGCTGCCAGCGCAGCAGCGCATCAAGCGTGCCCGCCAGCTTCAGGCCAAAGGTGACCGGCAGCGCGTGCTGCATCCAGGTACGACCGGGCATGACCGTGTTCTGATAGCGTTCAGCCTGCATGGCGAAGCCGTCAATCAGCTGTTGCAACAGCCGTTCCGTTTCGTCCAGCGCGCCGCGCAGCTGCAAGACCAGTCCGCTATCGATAGCATCCTGGCTGGTCGCCCCCCAGTGAACATAGCGTGCCGCCCCGGCATCCTGCGTCTTCACCCGGGCGGTGAGCTGTTTCATCAGCGGAATCGCCAGGTTGCCCGCGCTGGCGGCGGCCAGCCCCAGGGCCGGAAAATCGATGGCCGAATGCTGGCAGGCGCTGACGATGGGGGCGACGGCATCCTGCGGCACCATGCCGCAGGATGCCTGCGCGCGGACCAGCGCCGCTTCAAAATCCAGCATCCCCTGCACCCGCTGCGCATCGCTAAACCAGGCGGTCAGCGGACTGCTGCGCAGCATGGGGGTCAACAAACTCATGTTGGCTCCTTAAACACGTTCAATAATCAGCGCAATGCCCTGACCGACGCCAATACACATGGTACACAGCGCATAGCGCCCACCGGTGCGACGTAGTTGATACGCGGCGGTCATCGCCAGACGCCCGCCCGACGCCCCCAGAGGATGGCCCAGCGCAATGGCGCCGCCGTTGGGATTGACGTGGGGCGCATCGTCGGCCAGCCCTAAATCGCGGGTCACCGCCAGCGCCTGTGCGGCGAACGCTTCATTCAATTCAATCACATCCATTTGCTCCAGCGTCAGCCCGGTCTGCGCCAGCACTTTACGTACCGCCGGAGCCGGTCCGAAGCCCATAATCCGCGGCGCCACACCCGCCGTCGCCACGCCGACAACCCGGGCCAGGGGGTGCAGATCGTTGGCCCTCAGCGCCGATTCGCTGGCCAACAGCAAGGCACAGGCGCCATCGTTCACCCCGGAGGCGTTCCCCGCGGTCACCGAGCCGTCCGGGCGCACTACCCCCTTGAGTTTCGCCAGCGCTTCCGCAGAAGTGCTGCGCGGGTGTTCATCGCGGGTAAACAGCAGCGGATCACCTTTTCGCTGGGCGATAGAGACCGTTATCAGCTCATCAGCAAACCGGCCGGCCTCCTGCGCCGCGGCGGTACGCATCTGGCTACGCAGCGCAAAGGCGTCCTGATCGGCACGCGAAACGGCAAAATCAGCGGCGACGTTCTCGGCGGTCTCCGGCATCGAATCCACGCCGTACAATGCTTTCATCCGGGCGTTGATAAAGCGCCAGCCGATCGTCGTATCTTCAATCTGCATGTTGCGGCTGAAGGCATTCTCCGCCTTGCCCATCACGAACGGCGCGCGCGACATGCTCTCCACGCCGCCGGCGATCATCAGCTGAGTTTCGCCGCTTTTGATGGCGCGCGCTGCGACGCCGATCGCATCAAGGCTGGAGCCGCACAGCCGGTTAATGGTACTGCCCGGCACCGTTTGCGGTAGCCCGGCCAGCAGCAGAGCCATGCGGGCAACGTTGCGGTTATCTTCCCCGGCCTGGTTTGCGCAGCCGTAAATCACATCATCAATGCGCGCGGGATCCAGCCCCGGGTTACGCGCCAGCAGCGCTTTCAGCGGCAGAGCGGCCAAATCATCGGCGCGCATCGTCGCCAGCGTACCACCAAAACGTCCGAACGGTGTACGCACCGCATCACAGATAAATGCCTGATTCATCATAGGTTCCTTATGCGCTTTCCGCCAGATGTTCGAAGGTCAACGCCACCGGAGTGATGCGCTGCAGCTCCTCAAAAGAGAGGCCGTTGAAAATTTCGCGTACCACCGGGCCGGCCGGCGTGATGTCGATGACTGCCAGGTCCGTGTAGATCCGGCTGACGCAGCCCACTCCGGTGAGCGGGTAGCTGCACTGTTCAACCAGCTTACACTCGCCGTCGCGGGTCAGATGATCCATCATCACAAACACCTGACGGGCGCCGATGGCGAGATCCATCGCCCCCCCCACCGCCGGGATCGCGTCCGGCGCGCCGGTGCTCCAGTTGGCGAGATCGCCGCTGGCGGAGACCTGATACGCCCCCAGTACGCAAATGTCGAGGTGGCCGCCGCGCATCATGGCGAATGAGTCGCCATGATGGAAAAAGCAGCCGCCTTTAAGCAGGGTCACGTACTCTTTACCGGCATTAATCAGCTCGGGGTCTTCTTCGCCCGGCTGCGGCTTGCCCCCCATCCCCAGCAGGCCATTTTCACTGTGCAGAAACACTTCTTTGTCGGTCGGCAGATAGTTGGCGATGCGCGTAGGTAAACCGATGCCCAGATTGACATAGGCCCCTTCAGGAATATCGCGCGCCACTCGCTGGGCCATTTCATCGCGGGTTAGTTTTTGCATGGCTGGCTCCTCAGGCGCGTTGTGCGGTGGTCAGGTGTTCCAGCGAGAACACCCGTTGGACGAAAATCCCCGGCGTGATCACATTTTCCGGGTCAAGGTCGCCAAGACTCACCAGACGGGAGACTTCAACGATGGTGGTTTTTGCGGCGGTGGCCATAATGGGGCCGAAGTTGCGCGCCGCTTTGCGGTACACCAGATTGCCCCAGCGGTCAGCCTGATGCGCTTTGATCAGGGCAAAATCGGCCTTGATCGGGTATTCGAGGACGTAATGACGACCATCGATTTCGCGGCTCTCTTTACCTTCAGCCAGCGGCGTGCCGTAGCCGGTCGGCGTAAATATCGCGCCCAGACCGGCGCCGGCGGCCTGGATTCGCGCCGCGAGATTACCCTGCGGGACCAGTTCGAGCTCCACTTTGCCGCGACGATAAAGATCGTCAAAAATCTGTGAGTCGACCTGGCGCGGGAAAGAACAGATCATCTTTCTCACGCGTCCGGCCTTCAGCAGTGCCGCCAGGCCAACTTCACCGTTGCCCGCATTGTTGTTGATAATGGTGAGTTCGCGGGCACCCTGTTCAATCAGGGCATCAATCAGGTACGTTGGCTGACCGGCAGGACCAAAACCGCCGATCATGATGGTCGCCCCGTCGTGAATCCCGGCGATGGCATCACTTAGCGTCGACACGCTTTTATCAATCATCAGGTCGCTCCTTTACGTGCGGTAATCGCACTTTTATGCGTTGTTCGCACAAAATGTGACCCGCTTAACGATGTTGGTCAAGGGCGATAATCGAAATATGGTGCGATAATCGAACATCGTATATCTTTAGCGAAAGAATGTGATCGATGGCAAATATGGAGAAGAAAATGGAGAAGCATCCAGACGATTTACTGACGGGCGACAGCGATCCGTTTAAAGGCGATCCGAACTTTATGGCCTCGCTGGCCCGCGGGCTGGAGGTGATTCAGGCTTTCACCCCGCAGCGCCCGGTTCTGTCTATCTCGCAAATCAGTCAGAAGACCGGCATTCCGCGCGCGGCGGTGCGCCGCTGCCTGTATACGCTGGGGAAACTGGGGTTCGTCTATGCGGAAGATGGCAAAAACTTTCAGCTGCGCCCGCGCATTCTGGCTCTCGGCCACGCATGGCTAGCCTCCACGCCGCTGGCGCGTTCGGCGCAGCCTGTTCTTAAACATCTGAGTGAAATGTTGAACGAGTCCTGCTCGATAGCCACCCTCGATGGCGACGATATTCTCTATATTGCCCGCGCCTCCAGTTCGCGGATTATGACCATCGATCTCGATATCGGCAGCCGCCTGCCGGCCTGGGCGACCTCGATGGGGCGCGTGCTGTTAAGCCATCTGCCGGAAGAGAAGCTGAACGATATGCTGGCGCGGGTCACGATGATTCGCTACACCCCGCAAACGGTGGATTCAGTGAACAAACTGCGCGCGGAGCTGAAGCGCGTCCAGCAGCAGGGCTACGCGCTCAACGATCAGGAGCTAGAAATGGGGCTCCGCTCGCTGGCGGTGCCTTTGTTCAACCCGCAGGGCCAGATACAGGCCGCGCTGAACGTCGGCGTGCATGCCGGGCAGGTCTCCACCCGCGAAATGCTGGAACGAGTACTGCCCGAGCTGCAAAAAGCGGCTCGCGAGCTGACGCTGCTGCTGCGCTAGCGGCTGCGTTTGGCGTGGCGCTCCCAGTTTTCCTGTTTCGCCTCGGCGGATTTACGCAACGCGACGTAACACGCTCCGCTGCCGCCATGCGGTGCCGAGGCCACGCAGAACGCCTGCACCTCGGGCAGTTCGACCAGCCAGCGCGCCAGATAGCTACGCACGATATTGGCGTGGGCGTTATCATCCCGCCCTTTCCCGTGGACGATCAGCAGATTGCGCAACCCCTCTTTTTGCGCCTGCACGACAAAGGCAAACAGCATTTGCCGGCACTGTTCGACCGGACGGCGCAACAGATTCAGGCTCGCCTGCGGGTCATATTTCCCCAGCCGCAGCTTATCCAGCACACCGTTTTGCAGCCCTTCGCGTTTAAATTCCAGCGGCGTCGTCAGCGGCAGAATATCGAGATAGCCGGTGGTGAGAAAATTATCGAGCTGCAGGACATCAAGACGCTGCGTCGGGCGCGGGTTGCGTTCAGGATGCCAATGCACGTCATTGCCACGCTTGAGAGGCTGAACGTCCTCCATGGCGCCAAGAAATAGCGATTTGTCGTCAAGATTCATGTGCACTCCTCCGGCTGCTACCGGAGGCTACTATATCCGCCGCGCCCCGCCTCCTCAATGCGTTTGTCGACAACCGGCGACAATTTACCCTCCCGGCTCAGGCGGGAAACTGCTGGCGACTTTGTCGGCGAAACTGGGTGATTAGCGAGGCCGTTAGCGGCGTCTGGCGCGAGTCGCGACGCTGGATCAGGTAATAGGTCGCTTTCGGTAACGTTTCGCTCACCTTGATCATCACCAGCTTGTCGGCAATCATCGGGTCGCTGCCCAGCTCAACCGGTAAGATACTCAGAAAATCACTCTGTACCACCAGACTGATGCAGGAAGAGAAGGTTTCGCACACGATGCCGACATGCGGGATCTGCGCACGGTGGCTAAACAGATCCTGGAGCTGCTTAAAGTAGCTGCCGCGCGGCGTCGGCATGGTCCAGCTGTAAGGCAGCAGTTGTTCAATCGAGGTCGCCTGGGTTGCGGGATGCCCGACGCGGGCGAAGACCGCAAACGGCTTTTCGAACAGCTTCTCAAAGCTGAACTCATGATCGTAAGGGCCGGGATAATAGGTATTGATGGTGAAGTCGAGCTCCCCCTGCCGCAGCTCGTTGATCATCGACAGCAGTTGACCTTCCATGATACGCACCTTCACCAGCGGGTGCTGCTGATGAAAACGCCCAATCACCGAGGGCATCAGCGAGCGCGCCACGCTGGCTCCAAGGCCAATATTGATCTGCCCGGTCAACGCCCCCTGGCGCTGTAACAGATCCTCCTGCGCCGCCCGCAGCTCCTCAAGAATCAAACTGGCGTGCTGATAAAAACTTTCGCCATTTTCGGTTAACGATACCCCCTGGCTACGGCGCACGAACAGCTGGGCGGACAGCCCCTCTTCCAGCTCTTTAATCGCCTTGGTCAAGGCCGGTTGCGATAACGCCAGCGTCCGGCTGGCACCGCGAATGCTGCCCTGACGCGCCACTTCGACGAAGGCGCGAATTTGGTGAAATTTGATCTGAAAAGACATCGCCGTAGTGATAACCATTGTTTATCAAACAGAAGAAAATGGCATCTACTGTAATGCAAAGCGTTGTGGCAACGTAAGAATGCGCTGCTGAAAAACCCGTCAGCGATAAGTAAAAGCTATCACACCGTGAACCTCATCACATTTTTAAATATGACAGGACAGGTTATGCCGTTACTCAATGAATACATCCGTCAACTGCTGCCAGAGATGACGCAATGGCGTCGCGATTTACACCATTATGCCGAGTCCGGCTGGGTCGAGTTCCGCACCGCCAGTAAAGTTGCAGAACGATTGCACCAGCTGGGCTACGACCTGACGCTGGGCCGCGACGCGATCGATGCCGATAGCCGGATGGGATTACCGGATGAGGCCACCCTGGCCAAAGCTTTTCAGCGCGCCCGCGAGCAAGGGGCGCCAGAACCGTGGCTGAGCGCGTTTGAAGGCGGCTTCACCGGTATCGTCGCGACGCTGGATACCGGGCGTCCCGGCCCCACGCTGGCCTTTCGGGTCGATATGGATGCCCTCGATCTGAATGAACATAGCGACGGCCACCACCGCCCGTTCCGCGAGAACTTTGCCTCCTGTAACCCTGGGATGATGCACGCCTGCGGACATGATGGTCATACGGCTATCGGCCTTGGTCTGGCCCACGTTCTGAAACAGTATGCCGATCGGCTGCACGGCGTGATCAAGCTGATTTTCCAGCCTGCGGAGGAAGGTACCCGCGGCGCGCGGGCCATGGTCGCCGCTGGCGTGGTGGATGATGTCGATTACTTTACCGCTATTCATATCGGCACCGGCGTACCGGCCGGTACGGTGGTATGCGGCAGCGATAATTTTATGGCTACCACCAAATTCGACGCGGTATTCACCGGCGTCGCCGCCCACGCCGGAGGTAAACCGGAAGACGGACGCAATGCTCTGCTCGCCGCGGCGCAGGCGGCAATTGGTCTGCACGCCATCGCGCCGCATAGCGCCGGCGCGTCGCGGGTCAACGTCGGCGTCATGCAGGCAGGCACCGGGCGGAACGTTGTCCCTTCCGGCGCGCTATTGAAGGTGGAAACCCGTGGTGACACGGAAGACATTAATCGCTATGTGTTTGAACGCGCACAAGAGGTTATCCAGGGGGCTGCCGCGATGTACGGGGCCAGCGTCGACGTGCGTTTGATGGGCGCGGCGACCTCCAGCGCCCCCTCCCCGGCGTGGGTAAACTATCTGCGCGAGCAGGCGGCCCGGGTGCCCGGCGTGGAACAGGCTATCGACCGTATTGCCGCGCCTGCCGGCTCAGAAGATGCCACCCTGATGATGGCCCGGGTTCAACAGCATAATGGTCTGGCCTCATATATGGTTTTTGGCACGCAACTCAGCGCCGGCCACCACAACGAACAATTCGACTTTGATGAGAACGTGATGGCCATCGCCGTTGAAACCCTGGCCCGCACCGCGCTCAATTTCCCCTGGCAACGAGGTGTGTAATGGAGACTCTCTACCGCTACGTTGATGAGGCGATTGCCGCCCGCGCCGGGGAGTTGACCGCCATCGCCGATGCAATCTGGGATCATCCGGAAACACGGTTTGAGGAGTACTGGTCAGCCGAACGGCTGGCGCTGGCCCTTGAAACAGAAGATTTTCAGGTCTGCCGTGAAGCCGGCGGGATCCCGAACGCCTTTGTCGCCAGCTACGGCAGCGGAAAGCCGGTGATTGCCCTGCTGGGTGAATATGATGCGCTGGCCGGGCTCAGTCAGCAGGCGCACTGCGCGCATCCTGCTGCCGCAACCCCAGGGGCGAACGGCCACGGCTGTGGTCACAATCTGCTGGGCACCGCGGCGCTGGCCGCCGCCATTGCCTGCCGGAGCTGGCTGGCGCAGCACGGCGGTCGTGGGACGATTCGTTTCTACGGCTGTCCGGGTGAAGAAGGCGGTTCCGGCAAAACGTTTATGGTGCGCGAAGGATTGTTTGACGATGTGGACGCCGCGCTGACCTGGCACCCGGAAGCCTTCGCCGGTATGTTCAGCACCAGCACGCTGGCCAACATTCAGGCCGCCTGGCGGTTCAGCGGCACCGCCGCCCACGCCGCCAACTCGCCGCATCTGGGTCGCAGCGCTCTGGATGCCGTTACGCTGATGACCACCGGCAGCAACTTCCTCAATGAGCATATTATTGAGAAAGCGCGGGTCCACTATGCCATTACCGACAGCGGCGGCATTTCCCCCAACGTGGTCCAGGCGCAGGCGGAAGTGCTCTATTTAATCCGCGCGCCGGAGATGGCGGATGCGCAGCAAATCTATGCCCGCATCGAGAAAATCGCCCAGGGCGCGGCGCTGATGACTGAAACCTCGGTCACCTGTCGTTTCGAGAAGGCCTGCTCCAGCTATTTACCAAATCGCACGCTGGAGGCGGCGATGTATCAGGCCGTTTGCCACTACGGCACGCCGTCATGGAGCAAGGAAGATCGCGCGTTTGCCGACCAAATTCGTGCAACATTAAGCGAGAACGACCTCAACAACAGCCTGAAAAATATCGCCGGCACCGGCGGCGAAGAGGGAAAAAACTTCGCCCGCCGCCACCGGGACACGGTGCTGATCGATGAAGTCGCTCCCTGGGCCGCGACGGATAATATCCTGGCAGGGTCAACCGATGTGGGCGACGTCAGCTGGAAAACCCCGGTCGCCCAATGTTTCAGCCCCTGTTTTGCCGTCGGAACACCGCTGCATACCTGGCAGCTGGTGAGCCAGGGCCGCACGGCCATCGCCCACAAGGGGATGCTGCTGGCCGGAAAAGTGCTCGGCGCCACGGCGATCCGCCTGCTCACCGACGGCGCGCTGCTGCAAGCCAGTCAACACGAACTGGCGCAACAGCTGGCGGAAAGGCCATATCATTGCCCGATCCCGCAAGACGTGACACCGTCACCTTTAAAATAAAAACAATAGCTCACGCAATAAACACCACAACTAACACAACAACGACTGAGGAATGCCCATGAGTATGTCATCCATACCGTCGCCTTCCCCCAACGGGAAGCTGTACAGCTGGGTTGAAAAGATCGGCAACAAGGTTCCACACCCTTTTTTGCTGTTTATTTATCTGATCGTGGTGCTGGCGGTAGCCACCGCCGCACTGTCGGCCTTTGGCGTGGGGGTGATCAACCCGACAGACGGCTCCACCGTGGTAGTCAAAAACCTGCTCAGCATCGAAGGACTACACTGGTTTCTGCCGAACGTCATCAAGAACTTCAGCGGATTTGCCCCCCTGGGGGCGATTCTGGCGCTGGTGCTCGGCGCGGGACTGGCCGAACGGGTGGGTTTGCTGCCGGCGCTGATGGTCAAAATGGCCTCGCACGTCAGCGCGCGCTACGCCAGCTATATGGTGCTGTTTATCGCCTTTTTTAGCCATATCTCATCCGACGCCGCTCTGGTGATCATGCCGCCGTTAGGCGCCCTGATGTTTCTCGCCGTCGGCCGCCACCCGGTGGCGGGATTACTGGCGGCGATTGCCGGCGTCGGCTGCGGGTTCACCGCTAATTTGCTGATTGTCACAACCGATGTGCTGCTCTCGGGCATCAGTACCGAGGCGGCAAAGACGCTGGATGGCTCGCTGCATGTCAGCGTTATCGACAACTGGTATTTCATGGCTTGTTCGGTCATCGTTCTGACCCTGGTAGGCGGGCTTATCACCGATAAGTTGATTGAACCGCGGCTGGGAACATGGGAAGGCCGCAGTGAGGACAGACTTGCGGCGCTGACGCCAGAGCAACGCTTCGGGCTGCGGGTAGCCGGTATCGCGTCATTGGTTTTTATCGCTCTGGTCGCCATCATGGTCGTGCCGCAGAACGGGATTCTGCGCGATCCGGTCACTCATACGGTGATGCCCTCACCCTTTATTAAAGGCATTGTGCCGCTGATTATTTTTTTCTTCTGCTTCGTCTCGCTGGCCTACGGTATTGCCACCGGAAAAATTCGCCGTCAGGCAGATTTGCCGCCGTTAATGATCGAACCGATGAAAGAGATGGCCGGGTTTATCGTTATGGTGTTCCCGTTGGCCCAGTTTGTTGCCATTTTTAACTGGAGCAATATGGGTAAATTTATGGCCGTGGGGCTGACTGATTTACTGGAGCAGGCGGGAATGAACGGGGTGCCGGCTTTTGTTGGCCTGGCGTTACTGTCGGCATTTCTCTGTATGTTCATCGCCAGCGGCTCGGCAATCTGGTCCATTCTGGCGCCGATCTTTGTGCCGATGTTTATGCTACTCGGGTTTCATCCGGCCTTTGCACAGATACTGTTCCGCATCGCGGATTCGTCGGTCCTGCCGCTGGCGCCGGTATCGCCGTTTGTCCCGCTGTTTCTGGGCTTCCTGCAACGCTATCGTTCAGATGCGAAACTCGGCACCTATTATTCTCTCGTCCTGCCCTATCCCCTGATATTCCTCGGCGTGTGGCTTCTGATGCTGGTGATATGGTACTGGCTGGGGTTACCCATCGGCCCAGGAATTTACCCACGCCTGTCCTGACAAAGCCGGGTGGCCAGAATCTGGTCACCCTCCGCTGCGCGCGTGACGACACTTGTCACCACGCGAAGAGGATCTTCGTCTCCAGACCTGCTTTGATTATATCAGCCTTGTCTGAGACGCATTTTTTCGGCATCCAGGGTTGTCTTGCGACATTCTTAAAGATGCCGTTTTTTTAAATGCATCTCTTTCAGCATCTTATATACAGACTCAAGCACAAGAGAGACAGCGTTTAACAATAACCCACTGATAATCAAGATTAAAAGTCCTGTCAGCATATATTGCATATCGATACCTCTAATGGTTGTAAAAAAAAGCCAACACCGGGGTGCTGGCAAAATAATTGACTCAAGGAATGCCTGTATATTTATTCGCGGCGCCGGGTGCCTCCCGATGAATTAGCCAGTTCTTACTAATCCGCGTGCGTATGACAAACTGCAGAGAAAAACGAACTGAACGCTCCTCCGCACAGGGGAATTCGCCGCCGAATAAAAGTAACAAAAACCCGTCGCCCCCGCGCGGCGCAATTAATACAAAAATAAACATCTCCGCAGACGATATGTCGGCGATTTTATCCGTATCAGCAGCCGTACGCAGATTGAAATCGCGCGTCATTTCTTTCCCCTGTTCCCGGCCTTTATCCGCACAGCGGTGGATTATCTTTCAGGAGTATAGTTGCCAGAACGGCGTGCGTGATATCTTGTCAATAGAGCGCAATAGTTATCTTGCTAATCAGGTAACAAGGAGAAACGATGCTGGTACTGCTTCAGGACAAAATCGACACCCCGCTGGGGCCATTATGGATTCTTTGCGACGAGCAGTTCCGTCTGCGCGCCGTTGAGTGGGAGGAGCATAGCGACCGTATGACGCAACTGCTTGATCTGCACTATCGGCATGAAGGTTATCAACGCATCGATGCCCGCGATCCCGGCGGGCTGAGTCGCCAACTTGACGCCTACTTCGCCGGCGATCTCAGCATCATCGAGACGCTGCCGACGGCAACGGCAGGCACCCCCTTTCAGCGTGAAGTCTGGCAAGCCCTGCGCACCATTCCCTGCGGTCAGGTGATGCATTACGGCCAGCTGGCGGAAACACTGGGGCGTCCGGGCGCGGCACGTGCGGTCGGCGCGGCCAACGGTTCAAACCCGGTCAGCATTGTCGTGCCCTGCCACCGCGTGATTGGGCGAAATGGCACCATGACCGGCTATGCCGGCGGCGTGCAGCGGAAAGAGTGGTTATTGCGCCATGAGGGGTATCTGCTTCTTTGACGCTACGTGCCTTTTATCGGAAGCATCAGGTAACTTTACAATAAGCTTCCGACCAACATTGTATTGTTTATCAATGAGATAAAAGTGATAAAAGCTTTACCCTTTTAATATTACGTGTTTCACGGGTTCGAGACTTACCTGCTCACCAAAAAGATGTTAAAATTGACCAATATCAATTAAGGCTTGAGCAGACTTATGATCCCGGAAAAGAGAATTATACGACGCATTCAGTCTGGCGGTTGCGCAATCCATTGTCAGGATTGCAGCATTAGCCAGCTTTGCATCCCTTTTACTCTGAACGAGCACGAGCTTGATCAGCTGGATAATATCATCGAGCGTAAAAAGCCAATCCAGAAAGGGCAAACCTTATTCAAAGCGGGTGATGAGCTGAAATCGCTGTATGCGATTCGTTCTGGCACCATTAAAAGCTATACCATTACCGAACAAGGTGACGAGCAGATTACCGGCTTCCACCTGGCGGGTGATTTGGTTGGTTTTGATGCCATTGGTACCGCGCTACATCCAAGCTTTGCACAAGCGCTGGAAACCTCAATGGTCTGCGAAATCCCTTTCGAAACGCTGGACGATCTTTCCGGTAAAATGCCAAATCTGCGCCAGCAGATGATGCGTCTGATGAGTGGCGAGATCAAAGGCGACCAGGACATGATCCTGCTGCTTTCTAAAAAGAATGCGGAAGAGCGTCTGGCGGCCTTTATTTATAATTTGTCTCGTCGTTTCGCGCAGCGCGGTTTCTCGCCTCGCGAATTCCGCCTGACGATGACCCGCGGTGATATCGGCAACTATCTCGGTCTGACCGTCGAAACCATCAGCCGTTTGCTGGGGCGTTTTCAGAAAAGCGGCATGCTGGCGGTAAAAGGCAAATACATCACCATCGAAAATAGCGACCTGCTCGCTCAGCTCGCTGGTCAGGCCCGCAACGTCGCCTGATCCTCTTTGTCCCTCCGCCAGATCGCTCATTTTTTTCTGATTTGTTGATCTGGCCAGGGTCATCCCCTGTTTCATTTCATCCATATAGGTTATCTTTTAATTACAGACTGTGGTTACAGTTGTAAGGAGACCCTGTATGGCCAAGTATCAGAACATGCTGGTAGTAATCGACCCCAATCAGGACGACCAGCCTGCATTGCGGCGTGCGGTGTATCTACACCAACGGATTGGTGGACGCATCAAAGCCTTTTTGCCGATCTACGATTTTTCCTATGAGATGACAACCCTGCTGTCGCCCGATGAGCGGACGGCAATGCGCCAGGGCGTTATCAGCCAACGTAGCGCCTGGATCAAAGAACAGGCCCGGTTTTATATTGAGTCCGGCGTTCCCATTGAGATTAAGGTGGTGTGGCACAATCGCCCCTTCGAAGCCATTATTCAGGAAATCCTCAGCGACAAACACGATTTGCTGCTGAAAATGGCGCACCAGCATGACAAGCTGGAGGCCGTGATTTTCACCCCGACCGACTGGCATCTGCTGCGTAAATGTCCATGTCCGGTCTGGATGGTAAAAGATCAGCCGTGGCCGGAAGGCGGCAAAGCGCTGGTGGCCGTCAATCTGGCCAGCGAAGAAAATTACCACGACGCGTTAAACGAAAAACTGGTTAAAGAAACCCTCGAGCTGGCGGACCAGGTCAACCATACCGAAGTCCATCTGGTGGGCGCCTACCCGGTCACACCGATTAATATCGCCATCGAACTCCCCGATTTTGACCCCAGTATCTACAACGACGCCATTCGCGGTCAGCATTTGCTGGCCATGAAGGCGCTGCGGCAAAAATTCGGCATTGATGAGAACCGCACCCACGTTGAAAAAGGCCTACCGGAAGAGGTCATTCCTGACCTCTCTGAACACCTGCAGGCGGGGATTGTGGTGCTGGGCACCGTCGGGCGCACCGGGCTGTCGGCGGCCTTTCTCGGCAATACCGCCGAGCAGGTCATCGACCATTTGCGCTGCGACCTGCTGGTCCTCAAGCCTGAGCAGTACAAAACGCCGGTTGAAATGGATGACGAGGATGACGATTAATCCATCGCGAGTTGATGCTGCGTAAAACACGCTCCCCTGCTTCGGCGGGGGATTTTTTTGTGTTGCCTCCCCGGCAACAGAAAAAACAAAGGGCCTTTCGGCCCCGTCATCGACAACACATATACAGCAACAATGCTTTTAATGGATACCTAAGCGCCAGGCATGATCGATTTCTTCTTTCAGCTCGCTGGAGGAGAGCGACATCAAATCCGCAAATTCCAGCTCAAGAAGTTTGAATTTTTTCAGATACTGCGCGGGGGTTAACGCTGTTGGGTCACGACGCAGAAACTCGATTGCCATTTGCGCCGGGGTTAATTCGGTATCCATAATATCCTCAGAGTGATGAAAAAACAGGCTTAGTATAGCACTCCAGGCTGACGACTTTATGAGCAATTCATGACCTTGCTGTATATATAAAAAAGCCGTCTCAGCAGAGACGGCTTCAGAAGCAAACATTATTTAGGATCGCAAACCATTACAACGCTTTCAGAATTGCGTCGACGCTGGCTTTCGCATCACCAAACAGCATATGGGTGTTCTCTTTGAAGAACAGCGGGTTCTGAACACCGGCATAACCTGTATTCATCGAACGCTTAAAGACCACCACATTTTGCGCTTTCCACACTTCCAGCACCGGCATCCCGGCGATCGGACTCTTCGGATCATCCTGCGCCGCCGGGTTAACGGTGTCGTTGGCGCCGATAACCAGCACGGTATCGGTATCGGTGAAATCGTCGTTGATCTCATCCATTTCCAGCACCACGTCGTACGGCACTTTCGCTTCCGCCAGCAGTACGTTCATGTGCCCAGGCAAACGCCCGGCAACCGGATGAATACCAAAGCGCACCTTGATGCCGCGGGCACGCAATCTTTCGGTGATTTCCGCCACCGGATACTGCGCCTGTGCGACCGCCATACCGTAGCCCGGGGTGATGATCACGGAGTGCGAGTTTTTCAGCATTTCCGCGGTATCTTCGGCGCTGATTTCGCGGTGTTCACCCACTTCTTCATCGCTGCCGGTAGAGGAACCATCGGTACCAAAACCGCCGGCAATCACGCTGAAGAATGAACGGTTCATCGCCTTACACATGATGTAAGACAGAATCGCACCCGACGAGCCCACCAGCGCCCCGGTGACAATTAGCAGGTCGTTACTGAGCATAAAGCCCGCCGCCGCTGCCGCCCAGCCCGAGTAGGAGTTCAGCATTGAGACCACGACCGGCATATCTGCCCCGCCGATCGAAGCCACCAGATGCCAGCCAAAGGCCAGGGCAATGACCGTCATCACCAGCAGCGCCAGAACCTGAGTTCCTGTGCTGTCGGTGCGAACAAAGGCCACCAGCAGCAGGAAGGAAACCACCAGCGCCGCCAGGTTCAGCTTATGGCGATGCGGCAGCATCAGCGGTTTAGACGAAATTTTGCCGCGCAGTTTGCCAAAGGCCACAATCGAGCCGGTGAAGGTCACCGCACCGATAAAGATGCCGAGGAACACTTCCGTCAGGTGAATATTCACCAGGATCTGTTCCATTCCCGCTTCGTGATACAGGTAGCTGTTAAAGCCGACCAGCACCGCAGCCAGGCCCACAAAGCTGTGCAGCACCGCAACCAGTTCCGGCATTTCGGTCATTTCGACTTTCTTGGCCAGGCGAATACCAATCGCGCCGCCGATAACCATCGCCAGGATGATCCACGCCACGTTGCCGGTATCCGGCCCGAGAATGGTTGCCAGCAGCGCGATAGCCATCCCGGCCATCCCGAACAGGTTACCCTGCTTCGAGGTTTCGTGCTTTGACAGCCCCGCAAGGCTAAAAATAAACAGAATAGCGGCAACAATGTATGCAGCTGTAACTAATCCTCCAGACATGTGCTACCCCTTAGTTCTTGCGGAACATTTTCAGCATGCGCTGAGTAACGGTGAAACCACCAAAAATATTAATGCTGGCGATCAGCACCGCGATAAAACTCAGGAAGCTGACCCAGCCACCGTGGCCGATCTGCAATAACGCTCCGACAACGATAATCCCTGAAATTGCGTTGGTCACCGACATCAGCGGCGTATGGAGCGCATGAGAAACGTTCCATACCACGTAATAACCCACCACGCAGGAGAGCGCGAAGACGGTAAAGTGACCGAGGAACTCCTTCGGCGCCACGTTGGCAAGCCAGCCAAAGAGAATAATCGCCAGCGCCATCAGCGCGTATTTACGCCACGGGGAGGTCGGTTTTTCAGCTTCTTTCGGCGCATCAACGGGCTTCGCCGCAGCCTGCGGCTGGGCAGAAACCTGAATCGGCGGCGCCGGCCAGGTCACTTCACCTTCACGAACCACCGTCACGCCGCGAACCACGACGTCGTCAAAATCGATGGTGATATTGCCGTCTTTCTCTTTGCACAGCAGCTTCAGCAGGTTGACCAGGTTGGTCCCGTACAGCTGCGAGGACTGCGTCGGCAGACGGCCCGGGAGGTCGGTATAGCCGATGATCTTCACGCCGTTGGCGGTCGTCACCACTTCGCCAGGAACGGTGTACTCACAGTTGCCGCCGTTCTGCGAGGCCAGGTCGACCACCACGCTGCCCGCCGTCATGGAGTCCACCATTTCACGGGTAATCAGCTTCGGCGCCGGTTTGCCCGGGATCAGGGCCGTGGTGACGATGATGTCCACCTCTTTGGCCTGCGCGGCAAACAGCGCCATTTCGGCTTTGATAAAGGCTTCGGACATCACTTTGGCATAGCCGTCGCCGCTGCCCGCCTCTTCTTTAAAGTCCAGTTCCAGGAACTCGGCGCCCATACTCTGCACCTGTTCTTTCACTTCCGGACGCGTATCGAAGGCGCGGACAATCGCGCCGAGGCTGTTCGCCGCGCCGATGGCCGCCAGTCCGGCGACGCCGGCACCAATGACCATGACCTTCGCCGGCGGAACTTTCCCGGCAGCGGTGATCTGACCGGTGAAGAAACGACCAAATTCGTGGGCCGCTTCAACAATCGCCCGGTAGCCGGCAATGTTGGCCATCGAGCTGAGCGCATCCAGCGACTGGGCGCGAGAAATACGCGGCACCGAATCCATCGCCATGACGTTGATGTTGCGAGCCGCTAATTTCTGCATCAGCTCAGGATTTTGCGCAGGCCAGATAAAGCTCACCAGCGTGGTGCCCGGATTGAGTAATGCAATTTCATGTTCTTCTGGTGCGTTCACCTTCAGAATAATGGATGACTGCCAGACTTCAGCGGTGTCTACGACTTCTGCACCCGCCTGGACAAAGGCTTCGTCATCGAAACTTGCCAGATGACCCGCGCCGCTTTCAACGGCAACGGTAAACCCGAGTTTTAGCAGCTGCTCCACCGTTTTCGGCGTGGCAGCGACGCGGGTTTCATTGGCAAACCGTTCTTTTGATACCCCGATACGCATAGTTTTCCCTTCCATCGGTTTTTGATGATGGTTTTTCTTTTCTTACAGACGACGGTTAAGCGGCAAAACATGCCGTTTCTTTTCCATTGACTGAAAAAATGAAACAGTAACAAACTTTTTATAACCTACTGAAAATAGCAATTGTGATCTACTGCGATAAAACAGAAATTTTGATTTTATTGGTAAAACGCATCGCGAACCGTGTCAGGCAGCAATATTTACCTTAAATTTATGGTCAGGCCTGATAAATCGCTTAGCTGATGCAGTTATACGCCATTAATCGCCTGCAAGAACATAACATTAACATTACGTTAACTTATAAAAGTGGTATTGATTATCAATTTTGCTGGTCAAGCGGCTGTTTTTTCAACATATCAGAAATTGTTATATTATTGTGACGCACGTTTCGGGCGGTAAGCAAAAAATGACGCAGACAGTTACGCCTTTTAAATGCAATAATCGAGCGTTATCAGTCAACAACAATACCAGTACATGGTTTGCGCAAGGCAAAGGATTATTTTTATGAAGCTTAAGAACTCACTCCTGGCGTCTGCTCTCCTGGCTACGACAGCGTTGTCAGCCCATGCAGCGACCGAGCTGACTCCGGAGCAGGCGGCGGCGCTAAAACCCTACGATCGCGTCGTGATCACGGGCCGTTTTAATGCCATCGGCGATGCGGTAAAAGCCATGTCCCGTAAAGCGGACAAAGATGGCGCGGCCTCATTTTATGTTGTCGACACTTCTGATTATGGCAACAGCGGCAACTGGCGCGTCACGGCGGACCTGTATAAAGACAATGCTCCGCAGGCGGATGCCCCGAAAAATCGCGTCATCAATGGCGTCATGGAGTTGCCAAAGGATCAGGCCGTCGAGCTGGAGCCTTTTGATACCGTGACCGTCCAGGGCTTTTATCGCAGTCAGCCGGAAGTGAATGATGCGATCACCAAAGCGGCGAAAGCCAAAGGTGCCGCCTCCTTCTTCATCGTCCGTCAGGTTGATGCTAACCAGGGCGGCAACCAGCGTATCACGGCTTATATCTATAAAGCCGATGCCCGGAAACGCGTTCTGCAGAGCCCGGATGCGATCCCGGCCGATTCTGAAGCCGGGCGCGCAGCGCTGGCTGAAGGCGGTACCGCTGCGAAAAACGTCGAAATTCCAGGCGTTGCCACCACGGCAGCCGTCGGTTCCGGTACCGGCGTAGGTCGTTTCTTCGAAACGCAGTCATCAAAAGGCGGACGTTACACCGTCACGCTGCCGGATGGCACCAAAGTTGAAGAAGTGAACAAGATCACCGCGGCCCAGATGGCGCCGTTTGACAGCATCAAGTTCACCGGCAATTACGGCAACATGACCGAAATTTCTTACCAGACCGCCAAACGCGCGGCGAAGAAAGGGGCGAAGTACTACCACATTACCCGCCAGTGGCAGGAACGTGGCGGTAACATCACCATCAGCGCAGATCTGTATAAATAATCGCATCGGCACTGGGTAAAAAGGCGGCAATATGCCGCCTTTTTGTTTTTTTTCATCCGCTACCATTGCATGCGCACAAGACACTCCGTAAAATCCCGCGCCTTAGCGTAATCCTCCATTTTTATGCGATTTCGCCAAATAAATATTCTTGATTCACTGCCGTCACCTCGGGAATACAATGGAAAAGAAACTGGGCCTCAGCGCCTTGACCGCACTGGTACTGAGCTCAATGCTGGGCGCAGGCGTGTTCAGCTTGCCGCAAAATATGGCGGCCGTCGCCAGCCCGTCGGCCCTGCTGATTGGCTGGGCGATCACCGGCGTGGGGATTTTATTCCTCGCCTTCGCCATGCTGCTGTTGACCCGCATTCGCGCCGATCTTGACGGCGGTATCTTCACCTATGCCCGCGAAGGTTTCGGTGAACTCGTCGGTTTTTGCTCCGCCTGGGGCTACTGGCTGTGCGCGGTGATCGCCAACGTCTCGTATCTGGTGATTGTCTTTGCCGCGCTCAGCTTCTTTACCGACACTCCGGATACCATTATTTTCGGCAACGGGAATACCTGGCAGGCGATCGTGGGCGCGTCGCTCCTGCTGTGGGTGGTGCACTTTCTGGTCCTGCGCGGCGTCCAGACCGCGGCAGGCATTAACCTGATCGCGACCCTGGCCAAGTTAATCCCCCTCGGCGCATTTGTTATCCTCGCCGTCATCGCCTTTCGCCTGGAGACATTCCGCCTTGATTTTAGCGGGCTGGCGCTCGGGGTACCGGTCTGGGAGCAGGTGAAGAACACCATGCTGATCACCCTGTGGGTGTTTATCGGCGTGGAAGGTGCGGTCGTGGTTTCCGCACGGGCGCGCAATAAACAGGATGTCGGCCGCGCCACGCTGCTGGCAGTCCTTTCCGCGCTGGTGGTTTATCTGCTGGTGACCCTGCTCTCTTTAGGCGTGGTCGCCCGTCCGGAACTGGCCGAAATGCGTAATCCGTCGATGGCTGGCCTGATGGTGAAAATGATGGGTTCATGGGGCGAAGTGGTGATCGCGGCCGGGCTGATTATTTCCGTGTGCGGTGCCTACCTGAGCTGGACCATTATGGCGGCAGAAGTCCCCTGGCTGGCCGCGACGCATAAAGCATTTCCGCGCCGCTTCGCCCGGCAGAATAAAAACAATGCTCCGTCGGCCTCACTGTGGCTAACCAATATCAGTGTTCAGGTGTCGCTGGTGCTGATCTGGCTGACAAAGTCTGATTACAATACGTTATTGACCATCGCGTCCGAGATGATTCTGGTGCCCTATTTCCTCGTGGGCGCCTTCCTGCTGAAGATTGCTGTACGCCCGCTGCATAAGGCAGTAGGTGTCGGCGCATGTATTTATGGCTTATGGTTATTATATGCATCCGGCCCTGTGCATTTATTGTTGTCAGTGGTACTTTACGCTCCGGGTCTTCTGGTTTTCCTGTACGCTCGCCGTACGCACCAGCACGATCGCATGCTCAAACGCCGTGAATTAGCCTTAATTGGTTTTTTGCTGGTTGCCGCTGTACCGGCAACGTGGATGCTGGTGGGGTAAGCGGTCGCCCTGCTGCTGAACTCAAAGGAGATACCCATGACTGTCCGACAGCCTCGCCCGATTCTCATCACCGGTGGAGGCCGCCGCATCGGCCTCGCGCTGGCGCACCATTTTCTGGATCAGCAGCAGCCGGTTATCGTCAGCTATCGCACGCACTACCCGGCCATTGACGCACTGCGCGACGCCGGGGCCGTCTGTCTTGCCGCCGATTTTAGTACCGATGAACAGATACTGGCCTTCGCCGAAGCGGTAAAACACCACGCCGCCGACGGCCTGCGCGCGATCGTCCATAACGCCAGCGACTGGATGGCTGAAAAGCCGGGCGTTCCGCTCACCACCGTGCTGGCCAGCATGATGCAGATCCACGTTCATGTCCCCTATTTGCTCAACCATGCGCTGGAAACGCTCCTGCGCGGGCACGGGCACGCCGCCAGCGACATTATTCATATCACTGACTATGTCGTTGAACGCGGCAGCGATAAACATATTGCCTACGCGGCCAGTAAAGCGGCGCTGGATAATATGACCCGCTCATTTGCCCGCAAACTGGCGCCGGAGATTAAGGTCAACGCCGTTGCCCCTTCGCTGATCATGTTTAATGAGGGCGATGACGCCGAATATCGCCAGCAGGCGCTGGATAAATCGCTTATGAAAAGCGTGGCGGGCGAAAAAGAGATAGTCGACCTGCTCGATTATCTGTTCACCAGCCGGTTTGTTACGGGCCGCTCTTTTGCCGTGGATGGCGGCAGACACCTGCGTTAGTGGAAGCGGCTCCAGCCGAGGATCAACAGCCAGGCACACAGCCCCCAGCACCCGACTGCGCCCGCCAACGCCAACGGCAGGCGCATCATTCCGGTGAAGTACCAGAGCGACAGCAGATAGACGAAATAGGGAATGATTGACCACATCCCAAAGACGATCGTGGTCCGCAGCGCCTCAAGCCCGCGCTCGCTGGCCACAATATAATGCGCAATCAAAGCAAAGGTCGGAAATAGCGGAATTAAACCAGCAATATAATAATTTTTGCTTTTCGACAGTACGCCAATCAGTATCACCACCAGCGCGCCGATCAGCCCTTTAATCAACAACCCCATTCCTTTAGCCTTAACATATAAACAACCCGTTGATGTAGCATAACGGAAGTACATATATTCACAATATCATTCGAATCCCCCCTGAGCGGCGTAAGGGCGAATGCTCTAAGCCTGGATAACCGGCTGGCCGTTCAGCGCGCGAAGCAAACGCCGGGGCCGCTTGAAGGATGACCCCTTTTTTTATAAAAGAGTAATGGCAGGTAGTCTGGTAGCGGTGTATGTTAATTCTTTTTCCAGTACAAGTAAGATATGAATAAGATCGTTTTTGTTGAGGATGATCCGGAAGTGGGCGCCCTGATTGCCGCTTATCTCGGAAAGCACGATATGGAAGTGGTGGTTGAACCACGAGGCGACCGGGCAGAAGAGGTTATCGCGCGGGAAAAACCCGACCTGGTGTTGTTGGATATTATGCTGCCTGGCAAAGACGGCATGACCCTGTGCCGCGATCTGCGTGGCCAGTGGCAAGGTCCGATTGTGTTGCTCACCTCGCTCGACAGCGATATGAACCATATTTTGTCCCTGGAAATGGGCGCCAGCGATTACATTCTGAAGACCACGCCGCCTGCGGTATTGCTGGCACGTCTGCGTCTGCATTTGCGCCAGCACATCGCCTCTCCCGTGACCAATGCCCCGGCGTCGCTCACGCCGCATAAATCGATTACATTCGGTTCACTGCTCATCGACCCGGTTAACCGTCAGGTATTGCTCGGTGGCGAGAGCGTGGCGCTCTCAACGGCTGATTTTGAGCTGTTGTGGGAACTGGCCACCCACGCCGGACAGATTATGGATCGTGATGCGCTGCTAAAAAATCTGCGCGGCGTCAGTTACGATGGTATGGATCGCAGTGTGGATGTGGCGATTTCGCGCCTGCGGAAAAAACTGCTCGACAGCGCGACCGAGCCTTATCGCATCAAGACGGTGCGCAATAAAGGATATCTGTTCGCCCCTCACGCCTGGGACAATTAACTTACCGTCCGGCCGTCGAGCGCGACAAAAAACCACCTGCGGGTGGTTTTTTGTCGGCGGCTTTCTGTCCCTCCGTCGCCTGCCGCACATAAGGGGAAATATCGGCCTCCCCTGGCGCCCGACTTTTCATTTGTTAATCTCTCCCTGTGATCAATCATTTTCCCGCCAGGCAAGACGGTATCCCTGGTCCGCCCTGAGCACGTTGGCAAAACCCAAACTGTCTAAATGCATTCCTGCAACCAGCAGTTTTTCACTTGCCGCCTGGGCCAGGATTTTTTTACGTGTCTCTTCAGCCTGAAGGGGGTCACAGTCAAAAATAATGGAAACGTCCGGCCGTGCTGCCTGGATATGCGGGAAATGGACGATGTCACCCCAGATCAATAAGCATTGATCCCCGGAAGTGATGCGAAATCCAGAATGACCTGGCGTATGTCCTGGCAACCATACCGGGAGAATGCCCTCAGTTATCTCCCCTTCGTCAAGCAAGCGCAGCTGCCGAGCGTACGCGTTTAACGTCCGGCGAGCCAGATTAAAATTTCGCTGCCCACGCTCATTCGCGACGTTAAATCGTTCATCATCGTGCCAGTATTGTGCTTCAAGCGGGTGCAGATGAAGTTCGGCCCGTTGAAAAACAGGTAGCCCATCTGCATCTAAAAGACCACCAATATGGTCAGGATGGCCGTGCGTCAGTAACACGGTATCGACGTCATTGGGGCTGATACCTGCCGCGCCAAGATTATCCTGGAGCTGCCCGCCGACGTTATTCAGCCCTCCGGCACCGGCATCGACCAGGATAGTCCGCCCCCGCCCCTGAATAAGATAGCCGTTGATATGGATATTGCCGGGTTCAGCGACCCGGGCGTTGCGTTGAATAACCGTTGCTTCAGCTGTTTCGATGCCTGACAGCAAATCCAGGCTGGCGGACATCGTGCCATCGCTAAGCGCGGTCACCAGAAAATCCCCAATCCGACGGGTTGAAAAAGACCGATGGTTCATCGTTACCTCTGGTTAATTGCGCGCAAACAGGTGTGATGCAGCAGAGCCAAAACAGCGAATACGCGCCGTAAGGCCCGAGGCTTCTCGAATGGTTCGTTCTAACTCGCGCATAAACTCCGCCATGACTTCTGGCGTACGCTCGCTTGTCAGACGATAAAAAAGTTCGGCATATACCGGATGTCCGCATCCGGGTTTCACCTCAACATAGATGATATGAACATTTTCCGACTCCGCCGCGAGAATGCCGGTGCAGAGCGCACTGCAGGCACGCGTTAAATCGTGGAGGTCAGTCAGCCTGCCAGCATGTTGTTGAGAAATATAAAACGTCAGATTCGGCATGTTATAAACTCGCCTCCCATCAGGCTTGAGCAGGATTCGTCAACTGCGGTGTCAGCGGCGCATAGAGGCAGGCGCCGGGCATGTCAGCTAACTGCGCGGCAATTTCCCGCGTCACCACATAGGCAATGCGTCGGGCGGGCATTTTTTCTAGCCCTGACGCCTGCATCTGCAGCGCCGGGTATCCCAGCCCCTCAATAAAACTCAATGGCTGGGTGCTGAGCAGCAGAATTTCATCACTGGCTACCGCGGGAGCGGTGCCTTTACACTCATACAAGTTACGGTGCCAGTCGGTGATGTGATTTTGCCAGCGTGAAAAATTACCGCCCCCTTTCAGCTTGTACTCCTCACTGGTAAGCACCTCTGCGTACTTCACCGTATGAATGGCGAGATACCGGGGGCCGCCCGGCTTCAGGGCTTTAAAACGCTGGGAAGAGCTAAACCCGGTGACCGAGATAAGCGCAGGCAGCTTTTCCAGGCTGTAAAACGCATTCCACTCCTGCTCGCTTTCAGGGTCGGTATAGTTGCACTCCACGGTATAGAACATCGGTTCTCCTCTGCATGAATAAAACGCAGGGCCTGCATGGCCTTGCTTAGTGACTTTTAGTCATGCTATATGCTGTTAATTCGCCAATGAATCGATATTAATTCAAGTATTAGTGACATTATGTCACTAGCGACTCACATCCCCGTCGAATAAGGCAATTTTAATGCGCAGAAAAATTCCCAGCAGTGCTTCACTTCAGGCGTTTGAGGCCGCTGCCAGGCACGGTAATTTTGCCCGTGCTGCCGCGGAGCTATCGCTGACGGAAGGCGCCATCAGTAGACAGATTGCCCGCCTGGAGACTCTGCTCGGGTGCAGACTGTTTGACCGTGCGGGAACCCGGGTCAAGCTTAATCCGGTGGGTTCACGCTATGCCCATCACGTGCGGGAAATGCTCGAGCGGTTAGAGCGGGATACTCAGTACGTGATGGGCATGCCTGAGGGCAGCAGAAGTCTGGAAATTGCCGTCCTGCCAACGTTTTGCAGTCGCTGGTTAATTCCCCGGCTCAGCAGCTTCCAGTCTTTATACCCGGACATCACATTGAATATCGCGGCGAGAACCGATCCTTTCATTCTCACCGGGAGCGGATTTGACGCGGCGATTCATTTCGAGCATCCCGCATGGGCAGGTATGCGCACGCAGGTTCTGTTTGAGGAGAAACTGGTGCCGGTTTGTCGTCCTGACCTGTTAAGCGACAGGAATATCTTTGAACAGTTGAATACACTGCCCCGCATTCACCGGCGGCAGAACCCAGAGGCCTGGCTGCATTATGCCGGGCAAAGTGGGATAGTCCTTGATAACCCGGCACAGGGAGTCCGCTATGACCTGCATGAAATGGCGATAGCTGCCGTACTGGCGGGACAAGGTGTGGCCATGGTGCCGCGCATATACGTAGAAAAAGAGTTAAACCAGGGATTGCTTGTTGCGCCCTGGCCGGACGCCGAACAACTGAGCAAGACATTTTGTTTGGTTAAACCGGTGGAAACAGGAATAAATGAACCCGCTCTGCAAGATTTTGAGCGCTGGTTGCAGGCGGAACCGATGCGCGTGACATGACATAGCGGTTGTCTGCTTTCTGCCAAAAGCGGTAAATAAGCATTACAAGAATCTGCTGCAGTTTAATATTTATAATCCATAAAAGAGCTGTATATGATTAAATATATTGTGTCATTTTCAATTATGATTATCCTGGTCATTATTTTTTTGTTCAGTCGGTTATCTGATTTCGAGCTTGCCGGATACGGGCAGCTGCGTACCCTATCTTTTACGCATCATCAGGATCTCCTCCAGGGTACATTAATTCTGCCGCCAGATAAGGTATATCCTCCGTTCGTGCTTTTAATTCATGGCGACGGGCCTCAGGATCGCTGGTCAGACGGCGGATATATTCCTCTGGTTAACTTCCTTGTATCACAGGGAATAGCTGTTTTTTCATGGGATAAACCGGGCGTTGGTGAAAGTACCGGAAACTGGCTGGCGCAGACGATGTCAGATCGCGCCAGGGAGGCCGTTCTGGCGTTACAAAAATTAAGAGAGCAACCAGAACTGAAAGAAAGTCGCGGAGGTTATCTTGGTTTCTCACAAGCTGGTTGGGTCGTCCCCCAGGCAAGCCAATTAACAACAACTGACTTTATTGTGCTGATAGGTCCAGCGATAAACTGGCGGAATCAGAGCATTTATTATACCGAGCAACGGCTTAAAGCCGAGGGTCGCTCCATGTCTGCTCTTCTGGATGCGAAAAAACATGAAGCCGCGGTTTTTGACAGGCAGTTTACAGAAGAAGCGGCTAATCGCCCCTGCAACACCCCATGTACGCGACAGGACTTCGAGCGCAGGAATTCCCGGGCTGATGCGACGAAAGAGATTTCAGGTATAGATACTCCGGTATTCATTCTCATGGGGAAAGATGACCGGAATGTAGATCCTGATGAAACAGTCGCAGTCTGGCGCAAAGCACTACCGGTGGGTACAGCGCGTTGTATCAGGCAGTTGCCGGGGGCAACTCACGGGCTTTTACGCAGCGAATGGTTTGATTATCAACTTGCCTCTCAGTGGCCTTTGTGGAAACAGGGATTGTTTCTGCTGTCCGGGCAACACGCCTATTCGCCCGGGGCACTTAATTCTGTCTCATCATGGATCCTTCAGCAGCAATGTGGGAACTGAACTGCCTTCTTATTACCTGCCGAAAGCCAAACAGGGAGTCACAAAAAAAGCCCCCTGTTTCATAAAACCCGGTGCGTTCATCAAGTCGTGGTCTACCGTTAGAGTTAACCTGACCAGCCATTGTGGATAGCTGTTTTTGTTCAGGAGACACGTCTTCGCTCCTGGCCGTTATCAGTTCTACAATCGCGACAGGAAGCCACTGTACGTAGGGCAAGTATTCGCCGCCGCGCCAATCAACTGCGGCATACTTACGCATGCCGGGTGTTGTCAGCCGGTGCGAACCCTGCTTTTATAGCGAATCAAATCGGGCATTTATCCACGCAGAAATGCTTTTTCACGTATATTCTGCCGGGATAAATGCCCTTGCTAACGATCGGGTTGGTGGCGGAATCAGCGCTCTGGCGGTTATACCAATGCCCCATCGTGCCCATGAAGGTAAAAGACAGGTAGTTAACTTTTTGATTTTTAGGTGAGATTTGATGAAAAAGCTGTTTGTGCAGTTTTACCTTCTGCTGTTCGTCTGCTTCCTGGTGATGACCATGCTGGTAGGGCTGGTGTATAAATTCACCGCCGAACGTGCGGGCCGGCAGTCGCTGGACGATCTGATGAAAAGCTCGCTGTATCTGATGCGTAGCGAGCTGCGGGAAATCCCACCGCGCGACTGGAGCAAAACGCTAAAGGAGCTGGATCTTAATCTGTCGTTCGATCTGCATATTGAGCCGCTGAGTAAATTTAAGCTCTCGGAAAACTCGATGCAGCATCTGCGCGCCGGGGATATTGTCGCCCTCGATGATGAATACACCTTTATTCAACGCATCCCGCGGAGCCACTACGTTCTGTCGGTAGGCCCCGTCCCCTATCTCTACTTCCTCCACGAGATGCGTTTGCTGGATGTCGCCCTGATGGCTTTCATCGCCATTTCGCTGGCCTTTCCCGTGTTTATCTGGATGCGCCCCCACTGGCAGGATATGTTGCGTCTTGAGACCGCGGCACAACGCTTTGGCGAGGGGCATTTTACCGAACGCATTCATTTCGACAGTATGTCCAGCTTCGAACGCCTGGGCGTCGCCTTTAACCAGATGGCCGACAATATCAACGCGCTCATCGCCAGCAAGAAGCTGCTGATCGACGGAATTGCCCACGAACTGCGGACTCCGCTGGTGCGCCTGCGCTATCGTCTGGAGATGAGTGAAAACCTGACCGAAGCGGAATCTCAGGCGCTGAACCGCGATATTGGTCAGCTGGAAGCCTTAATCGAGGAGCTGTTGACCTACGCCCGCCTGGACCGACCGCAGAATGAACTGCATCTGACAACACCTGATTTTCCCGCCTGGATAGCGGCGCACGTTGAAGAGATTCAAATGGTTAACCCCCAACGTGATGTGACGTTACAGGAAGTGGTGGCCGGGGATTACGGCGCGCTTGATATGCGTCTGATGGAACGCGTGCTGGATAATCTCGTCAATAACGCTTTGCGCTACAGCAACCGGCAAATTCAGGTCAGGCTCACGCTACAGGGTTCGCGAGCAACCTTGCAGGTTGAAGATGACGGCCCGGGCATCGACCCGGAGGAGCGCGAACGGGTGTTTGAGCCCTTTGTCCGTCTCGACCCTAGCCGCGACCGGGCCACCGGCGGTTGCGGACTTGGGCTGGCGATTGTCCACAGTATCGCCCAGGCCATGTCCGGCGAGGTAAGCTGCGGCGCCAGCTCTCTGGGCGGCGCTCGTTTTTGTTTCAGCTGGCCAATCTATCATCAGCTGCCCAATTTGAGCGCTGCCTGACCCACTTGCGCAGGTGCTGCGGCCTGCGTATAGTTAAAAACCAAACAGTATGTTGTAACTAAGGCGGGTGCTATGGCCAGCTACGATCTCGTTGAACGTCTGAATGACACCTTTCGCCAGCTGGAACGCGAGCTACAGATGCTCCAGCAGCGCCTGCGCGCCTGCCGCCTGTTGGCCGCCCGGGTGTTCGAGCTGCCGGCCGTCAGTAAAGAGACGGAACACGACCCGCTGGAGACTATTCAGGTGGTTCAGCACACCGGTCAACCGGCGCTGGAGATGGCGCTGAAACACTACAGCCATCTGTTCATTCAGCAGCAATCAGAAAGCCGCAGCAGTAAAGCTGCAGTCCGCCTCCCCGGCGCCATCTGCCTGCAAACCGATGGCGAGGAACAGGCGGCGTTACTGCAGAGTATTGCCCGCATTAACGCGCTGAAAGCCGCTTTCGAAAAGATTGTCACCGTTGATTCCGGCCTGCCCGCCGCGGCGCGTTTTGAATGGGTCCACCGTCATCTGCCGGGGCTTATCACCCTCAGCGCCTACCGCACCTTAACGGTGCTATGCGACCCGAGCACCCTCCGCTTTGGCTGGGCTAATAAGCACGTGATTAAAAATCTCACTCGTGATCAGGTGCTGCAGCAGCTGGAAAAAAGCCTGCAATCGCCGCGCGCGGTGCCGCCCTGGACGCGTGAGCAGTGGCAAAGCAAACTGGAGCGAGAATATCAGGATATCGCCGCTCTGCCGCAGCGGGCAAAGCTGAAGATCAAGCGGCCGGTGAAGGTCCAGCCTATCGCACGAGTCTGGTACGCCGGTGAGCAGAAACAGGTGCAGTACGCCTGCCCAGGCCCGCTTATCACGCTGATATCCGGCACTCAGGGGGTGAGCGTGCCGGATATCGGCGAGTTACTGAACTATGATGCGGATAATGTGCAGTATCGCTATAAGCCGCAGGCGCAGTCGCTCAGGCTACTTATCCCGCGGCTGCATCTGTGGCTGGCTAACGAGTAGCCATGCTGCCCACCATCTCTTCCGGACGCACCCAGCTGTCAAATTCCGCCTCCGTCAGATAGCCCAGCGCTAACGCGGAGGCTTTGAGCGTCAGCCCCTCTTTATGCGCCTTTTTGGCAATCTCCGCCGCTTTGTCATAGCCAATATGGGTATTCAGCGCCGTGACCAGCATCAGTGACTCATTGAGCAACTGCGCGATCCGTTCACGGTTCGGTTCAATGCCGGTCGCGCAGTGTTCATTAAAACTCTCCATACCATCCGCCAGCAGGCGCACCGATTGCAGAAAGTTATGAATCACCATCGGACGGTAGACGTTCAGTTCGAAGTTACCGGACGCCCCGCCGATATTGACCGCCACATCATTCCCCATGACCTGACAGCACAGCATCGTCAGCGCTTCGCACTGCGTCGGGTTAACCTTGCCAGGCATAATGGATGAGCCGGGTTCATTTTCCGGAATCGCAATTTCACCAATCCCGCAACGCGGACCGGAAGCCAGCCAGCGCACATCGTTGGCAATCTTCATCAACGAAGCCGCCAGCCCCTTCAGTGCCCCGTGGGCGTGGACCAGCGCATCGCAGGTCGCCAGCGCCTCAAACTTGTTCGGCGCAGTGACGAACGGCTGACCGCTGAGGGCCGCCAGCTCCTCCGCTACCCGTACGGCATATTGCGGATGGGTGTTCAGACCGGTGCCAACGGCCGTACCGCCCAACGCCAGCTCGCTCAGGTGCGGCAGACTCAGCTCCAGATGGCGGAGATTGTGTTCCAGCATCGCTACCCAGCCGGAGAACTCCTGTCCCAGCGTTAACGGCGTCGCATCCTGCAGATGCGTACGGCCAATTTTAACGATGTCGTTGAAGGCAGTAGCTTTGTCGCTCAGCGTCTGTTTCAGCACCCTGAGTCGGGGGATGAGCGCCTCACGCAGGGCGATAATCGCCGCGACATGCATCGCGGTCGGGAAGACATCGTTGGAACTCTGGCTTTTATTAACGTCATCGTTAGGATGAACCTTGCGCTCCATGCCGCGCACGCCGCCCAGCAGTTCACTGGCGCGGTTGGCCAACACCTCGTTCATGTTCATGTTGCTTTGCGTGCCGGAACCGGTCTGCCAGATGGCCAGCGGAAATTCATCGGGATGGTTGCCGGCCAGCACTTCATCGGCGGCTTGAATAATCGCCTCGGCCTTCTCTGCGGTCAGTAACCCCAGATCCTGGTTAACCTTTGCCGCCGCCCGTTTGGTCAGCGCCAGCGCATAAATCAGTTCGCCCGGCATTTTTTCCGTCGAGATGCGGAAATGTTCCAGCGAACGCTGGGTCTGCGCGCCCCATAGCTTATCGGCAGGCACCTCGATAGCGCCCATAGAGTCTCTTTCACTGCGATGCGTTGTCATTACTTTCTCCTTGAATACAAAGTACGTAATTACGACAAAGCTCACCTGCTATAAAGGGTTAAGTATTGGTCAAATTTTTAAGATTATATTGCTCGTTCGTGCCGCTAAACGACATAAAAAAACCGCCCCGGAGGGCGGCTTCGATTATTTCACACAGCGTGTGCACTGCGAGGTCTGGATCTGCTGGAAGAAATCGTTGCCTTTATCATCCACCAGGATGAAGGCCGGGAAATCTTCCACTTCGATTTTCCAGATAGCTTCCATCCCCAGTTCCGGATACGCCACGCACTCCAGGCTGCGGATACTCTGCTGCGCCAGCACCGCCGCCGGGCCGCCAATGCTGCCAAGATAGAATCCGCCGTGTTTGTGGCAGGCGTCGGTCACCTGCTGGCTGCGGTTGCCTTTCGCCAGCATCACCATGCTGGCGCCGTGGGACTGCAGCAGATCGACATAGGAGTCCATGCGCCCCGCGGTGGTCGGACCGAGCGAGCCTGAGGCATAGCCATCGGGTGTTTTCGCCGGGCCGGCGTAGTAGATCGGGTGATCTTTGACGTACTGCGGCAGCGCTTCGCCGTTATCCAGCAGCTCTTTGAGCTTCGCGTGGGCGATATCGCGCGCTACGATGATGGTGCCGCTGAGCGACAGCCGGGTCGATACCGGGTACTGCGACAGCAGTGCCAGAATCTCGCTCATCGGCTGATTGAGATTAACCTTCACCGCTTCACCTTCACCGGCCTGACGCAGCGACTCGGGAATGTATTTGCCCGGGTTGCTCTCCAGCTTCTCCAGCCAGATCCCTTCCCGGTTGATTTTAGCCTTGATATTGCGGTCAGCGGAACAGGAGACGCCCATGCCGACCGGGCAGGAGGCCCCGTGGCGCGGCAGACGCACTACGCGGATGTCGTGGGCGAAGTATTTGCCGCCGAACTGCGCGCCGAGGCCGAGATTCTGCGCTTCCAGCAGCAGCTCTTGCTCCAGCTGAATATCGCGGAACGCCTGACCGTGTTCGTTACCTTCGGTCGGCAGGCCATCATAATATTTGGTCGATGCCAGCTTCACGGTTTTCAGCGTCGATTCCGCCGAGGTGCCGCCAATCACGAAGGCGATATGGTACGGCGGACAGGCCGCGGTGCCGAGAGTGCGCATCTTCTCAACCAGGTAGCTTTTCAGCTTCGCCGGGGTAATCAGCGCTTTGGTTTCCTGATACAGATAGGTCTTGTTGGCCGAACCGCCGCCCTTGGCGATACAGAGGAATTTGTATTCGTCACCGTCGGTAGCATAAAGATCGATCTGCGCCGGCAGGTTAGTCCCGGTGTTGACCTCTTTATACATATCCAGGGCCGCGTTCTGCGAGTAGCGCAGGTTATCCTGGATATAGGTGTTATAGACCCCCTGCGCCAGCGCCGCTTCATCGCCGCCGCCGGTCCAGACGCGCTGGCCCTTTTTACCGGTGATGATTGCGGTACCGGTATCCTGGCAGGTCGGCAAAATGCCTTTGGCCGCGATATCGGAGTTACGCAGGAACTGCAGGGCGACGTATTTGTCGTTTTCACTGGCTTCCGGGTCGTTAAGGATATCGGCGACCTGCTGCTGGTGCGCCGGGCGCAACATGAAGGAAGCATCGTGAAAAGCGTGTTGTGCCAGAAGGGTCAGCGCCTGAGGTTCAACCTTCAGGACTTCCTGGCCGGCGAATTCGGCGACAGAGACGTAGTCACGACTGAGGAGATAATACTCGGTGTCATCCTTTTTGAGGGGGAAAGGATCCTGATAAACAAACGGTTTATTCGACATTGTGCTCTCACTTACTGCTGGGCTGATTATATTTCAGGCAGACACTCCATTTGCCTGTAGAAAAGCGAGTCGATCAATTTTACACAAAATTTTAACAAAAACTGAGACAAGGACGACTTTTTCTTTCAGCAGTTGCTTCTCGGCGGTTTGCTGGTTTAATAGAGCGATTATTATCATGTGGAAACAGGGATTGAGAATGCAAAAGCTCATTAACTCAGTGCAGAACTACGCCTGGGGAAGTCACACCGCATTAACGGAACTTTATGGTATCGCCAACCCGGACAACCTGCCAATGGCGGAGCTATGGATGGGCGCGCACCCGAAAAGCAGTTCGCAGATTCTCGACGCCGACGGTCGCCCGCACGCGCTGCGCCAGATCATCGACGGCGACAAGTCCGCGCTGCTCGGCGACAAGGTTGCACAGCGTTTTGGCGAGCTGCCGTTCCTGTTTAAAGTGCTCTGCGCCGCCCAGCCGCTCTCCATTCAGGTTCATCCGAACAAGCAGGCCTCAGAAATTGGCTTTGCCAAAGAGAACGCCGCCGGCATTCCGCTGGATGCCGCTGAACGTAATTATAAAGATCCTAACCACAAGCCGGAGCTGGTCTTTGCGCTGACGCCATTCCTGGCGATGAACGCGTTCCGCGAATTTAACGAGATTGCCGCCCTGCTGCAGCCGGTTGCCAGCGCGCACCCGGCCATCGGTGAATTTCTCAGCCAGCCGGATGCTGAACATTTAAGCCAGCTGTTCGCCGGCCTGCTCAATATGCAAGGTGAAGAAAAAGCGCAGGCTCTGCGTGTGCTGCAAACCGCGCTGGATAACCAACAGGGCGAACCGTGGCAAACCATCCGCCTGATCGCCGAATTCTATCCCGACGACAGCGGCCTGTTCTCTCCGCTGCTGCTTAACGTGGTGAAGCTGAATCCAGGCGAAGCGATGTTCCTGTTCGCCGAAACGCCGCATGCCTACCTGCAGGGCGTGGCGCTGGAGGTGATGGCCAACTCGGATAACGTGCTGCGTGCCGGCCTGACGCCGAAGTACATCGATATCCCGGAGTTGGTTGCCAACGTGAAGTTCGTTGCCAAACCGGCAGGCGAGCTGCTGACTCAGCCGGTGAAACACGCCGCGGAGCTGGATTTCCCGATTCCGGTCGATGATTTCGCCTTCTCCCTGCACGATCTTTCGGCACAGCAATCCACCCTCGACCAGCAGAGCGCGGCCATCATTTTCTGCGTGGAAGGCGAAGCGGTTCTGCGTAAAGGTGAACAGCATCTGACCCTGAAAGCCGGTGAGTCGGCGTTTATTGGCTGTAACGAGTCGCCGGTTGCGGTCAGCGGCAGCGGTCGTCTGGCGCGCGTTTTTAATAAGCTCAAGTAAGTTACTGAACTTTTTAGCCGCGCTTGCTAGACTTTCCCTCATCATGACAACATGACCAGGCGGCTCGATCCGCCTGGTTTTATTTATGGACAAATGCTATGAAGAAATCGCTGGTCGCAGCAGGAATTATCGTGGCGCTGGGCGTCATCTGGACAGGTGGTGCCTGGTACACAGGGAAACAGCTGGAAAGTCACCTCGCCGAGGTGGTGCAACAGGCCAATGCGCAGCTACAGAGCAGCGCGCCGGAAGCGGGCGTCGAGCTGTCATGGCAAAACTACCAGCGCGGCGTGTTCAGTAGTCACCTGCAGCTGATAGTGAAGCCGGTTGCCGGTAAAGAGAACAGCTGGCTTGCCGCCGGGCAGTCACTGGTGTTTGATGAAGCGGTCGATCACGGCCCCTTCCCGGCAGCAGCGCTGAAATCCGGCCAGCTTGCCCCGGCGATGGCGTCCGTCAGAACCACACTGGTTAATAACGACGCCAGCAAAGGGCTGTTTGATATCGCCAAAGGCGAATCCCCGTTTACTATCAATACCCGTATTGCCTACAGCGGCGACAGCCGGTCGGCTATCGATCTAAAACCACTCGACTACGCGAAAGGCGATGAGAAAGTCACCTTCAGCGGCGGTCAGTTCCAGCTCGATGCGGATGCGGAAGGCAAATCCGTGAGTCTGAGCGGTGAAGCGAGCAGCGGCCAGATCAACGCGCTCAATGAATACAACCAGAAAGTCCAGCTGAACTTCAATAATCTGAAAACCGACGGCGCCACCGAGATGACCAGCTTTAATGAGCGCATCGGTAAGCAAAAAATCTCCCTGGAGAAGCTGTCGATTGGCGTTGAAGGGAAAGAGCTGGCCCTGCTGGAAGGGATGAACATCGATGGCCAGTCTTCGCTGACTGAAGACGGTAAAGGGATTAACAGCCAGCTGGACTACACCGTCAACAGCCTGAAGCTGCAAAACCAGGATATCGGCAGCGGTAAACTGACCATCAAGCTGGCGAATCTTGATGGCCAGGCCTGGCATCAGTTCAGCCAGCAGTACAATGCCGAAGCTCAGGCGCTGATGGCGAAGCCGGAGCTGACGCAGAATCCTGAGCTGTATCAGCAGGCGCTGACGGAAACCTTCTTTAAAGCGCTACCGATTTTACTGAAGGGCAACCCGTCTCTGACTATCGCCCCGCTAAGCTGGCGCAATGCCAAAGGGGAAAGCACCTTCAATATGTCTGTTTTGCTGAAAGACCCTGCGCTGACCACCGCTGAGCCGCAAACCCTGGCGGATGAAGTGGATCGCAGCGTCAAGTCGCTCGACAGCAAGCTGGTGATTCCGGTCGATATGGCCACCGCATTTATGACTCAGATTGCCGGTCTCGAAGGTTACCAGCCGGAAGATGCGGCGAAACTGGCAGACCAGCAGGTGAAAGGTCTCGCCGCCATGGGACAGATGTTCCGCATTACCGCGATGGAAGACAACGCGATCACCTCCAGTCTGCAATACGCCGAAGGTCAGGTCACCCTGAACGGGCAGAAAATGCCGCTGGATGAGTTCGCGGGAATGTTTGGCTTTACTCCGCCGGCAGCCCCTGGCGCCGAACCGCAGGAAACCCTGCCTGAAGAAGTGGCGCCGCCGGTCGCGCCGCAGCAGTAATCTTGCGATTAGCCCCTTTCGAGGGGCTATTTTCGGGTCACCAGCCGCGGGGGCATAATTTGATTTCTCGCGCTCATCTGCCCCTTCTCCAGACGCCGTAGAATACATTCCGCCAGGCTCTGGCCCATCTCGCGCGCAGGCGTGGTGACCCAGGTCAACGGCACATCATCCAGCGCGCTTTCCGGGACTTCGGCAAACGCCGCCAGCGCCACGCGCTGTTCAAAATAGCTCTCCACGCTGTCTTCACCGCTCTGACGTCCCGCCCGCATCAGGCCGAACCAGGCGCCGGTGGCAATCACGTTGTTGTAACACAGCACGGCGGTAATGGTCGGGTTGTGCCGCAGCAGCGAGGCCATTGCTTCGGCCGCCAGCTTTTGGCTCGATTCGCACTCCACGACCCATTCGCTGTGAAACGGCAGCCCGTACTTCAGCAGCGTCGCGCAGTATCCGCCTACCCGCTCCGCACGCGTCAACGAAGCGCTTTGTCCGCCGAGCCAGGCGATGCGCTGGTGCCCGCGGCGGATCAGGTGCTCGGTGACGATCTGCGCGGCCTGCATATTATCCGGACGGATAAGGTCGATATCATCGAGATAGCTGGCGCGGGAGGCAAACACCAACGGCATGCCGACCTCCGCTGCGCGATCGCGCAGTTCGCTGCCTTTATCGATAGCGCCGGCGATAATCACCCCGTCTACGCCCTGCGAAATCAGGGTTTCAAAGCGTTGACGCATTTTTTCTCCACCGTCGCCGCCCTGGGTGAGAAAGACCATTTTCCCCTCGGCCTCAAGCGCGTCGGTCAGTCCGGCGGTAAGCTCCGCGTAAAAGGGTTTGGAGAGGTCGCTCACGATAAGACCAATCACCCCGCTCTGCCCGCCGCGCAGTGAAGCCGCCTGGCGGTTACGCACAAAACCCAGTTGTTCAATCGCCTGATTGACGCGCTCGCCGGTAGCCGACGATATCCGGCCTTTGCCGCTCAGCACCAGTGAAACCGTACTCACCGACACCCCTGCCACCTGCGCAACGTCGTTAATGGTGATCTTTTTTGCGATAGCCATAACTGCAACCGTCTCCCTGTGGCGGTCGATAAAACGTTTTATCAATGAGTTACCTTTATAAACGTTATCTTCGCCTGATTATGTGATTTTTATCGCACTAAAAAGTGATAAAACGTTTTATCTTGCCGTAGCGTTACACCCTACCCATAACTTAAAAAATCAGGATTCGTGTTAATGACGGCAAAAACGACACCAAAAATTACCTTGTGGGAGTTTTTCCAGCAGTTAGGAAAAACGTTTATGTTGCCCGTGGCGTTGCTTTCTTTTTGCGGGATCATGCTCGGGATCGGCAGCTCTTTAAGCAGTCATGATGTGCTCACCCTGCTGCCGTGGCTCGATATTCCGCTGCTGCAGGCCGTGTTTGTCTGGATGAGCAAAGTCGGCTCCTTTGCCTTTAGCTTCCTGCCGGTCATGTTCTGTATCGCGATTCCGCTGGGGCTGGCGCGCGAAAATAAAGGCGTGGCGGCTTTCGCCGGCTTCGTTGGCTATGCGGTCATGAACCTGGCGGTGAACTTCTGGCTCACCGCGAAAGGAATTCTGCCCACGACCGATGCGGCGGTGCTGAAAGCCAACAATATCCAGAACATCATCGGTATTCAGTCGATCGATACCGGGATTCTGGGGGCGGTGATCGCCGGGATCATTGTCTGGATGCTGCACGAGCGTTTTCATAATATCCGCCTGCCTGACGCATTAGCTTTCTTTGGCGGCACGCGTTTTGTGCCGATTATCACCACCGTGGTGCTCGGGCTGGTCGGCCTGGTTATCCCCCTCGTCTGGCCGGTCTTTGCCATGGGGATTAACGCCCTCGGTCACGTGATTAACAGCGCCGGCGACTTCGGACCGATGATCTTCGGTACCGGCGAACGTTTGCTGCTGCCGTTCGGTCTGCACCACATTCTGGTGGCCCTGATTCGCTTTACCGAAGCGGGCGGAACCCTGGATGTGTGCGGTCATACCGTTAGCGGCGCGCTGACTATCTTCCAGGCGCAGCTGAGCTGCCCGGAAACTCACGGCTTCTCAGAAAGTGCCACCCGCTTCCTGTCGCAGGGTAAAATGCCGGCATTCCTCGGCGGCCTGCCGGGGGCGGCGCTGGCGATGTACCACTGCGCGCGTCCGGAAAACCGTCATAAAATTAAAGGCCTGCTGATCTCCGGCGTGATTGCCTGCGTCGTCGGCGGCACCACGGAACCGCTGGAGTTCCTGTTCCTGTTCGTCGCCCCGGTACTGTATGTTATTCACGCCCTGCTGACCGGCCTCGGCTTCACCATCATGGCGGTGCTGGGCGTCACTATCGGCAACACCGACGGGAACGTCATTGACTTCGTGGTCTTCGGCATCCTGCACGGCCTGTCAACCAAGTGGTATCTGGTACCGGTGGTTGCCGCTATCTGGTTTGCGGTGTATTACGGCATCTTCCGCTTCGCCATTACCCGCTTTAACCTGAAAACGCCGGGCCGCGATATCGAAACCCAGACCGCCTTTGACAAAGCCGTGAGCGGCGTCACCGGTAAATCCGGTTACAACGTACCGGCCATTCTGGCCGCGCTGGGTGGGGCCGACAATATCGTTTCCCTGGATAACTGCATTACCCGCCTGCGGTTGTCGGTGCACGACATGAGTAAAGTGGATAGCGCCGCGCTGAAAGCCAACCGCGCCATCGGCGTAGTACAGCTGAATCAGCATAACCTGCAGGTGGTTATCGGCCCTCAGGTTCAGTCGGTGAAAGATGAAATGAGCGTACTGATGAATACCGTCCAGGCATAAACGCCCGCCCCCTCCTGACCCGGAGGGGGCTTTGATAAAGGAAGTGTCAATGTTTGATTTTGCAACGCCTGTCGATCGCCACGGCACCTGGTGTACGCAATGGGACTACGTAGCCGACCGCTTCGGTGCCGCCGACCTGCTCCCCTTTACTATCTCCGATATGGATTTCGCCACCGCCCCCTGCATTCTTGATGCCGTCAGTCGGCGCCTGGCGCACGGCGTGTTCGGTTACAGCCGCTGGAAAAACGATGAGTTTCTGGGCGCGGTCGCCCACTGGTACGCCAGCCGTTTTCAGTGCCCCGTTAACCGCGATGCAATCGTGTATGGCCCGTCGGTCATTTACATGGTGGCGGAGATGATTCGCCAGTGGTCTGACGAAGGCGATGGTGTGGTAGTCCATACGCCGGCCTATGACGCTTTTTATAAAACCATTTCCGGAAACCGCCGTCGCGTTGCGCCGGTCCCGCTGACGCATCGGGATAATCAGTGGCATTGCGATATGGCGCAGCTTGAACGCACGCTGGCGGAGCCGCGCAACACGCTGCTGCTGCTGTGCAGCCCGCATAACCCGACCGGGAAAGTGTGGAGCCGCGAAGAGCTTGAAACCATGGCCCTGCTGTGCGAAAAGCACGGCGTGAAGGTCATCAGCGATGAGATTCATATGGATATGGTCTGGGGTGAGCCTCGTCATACGCCGTGGTGCGATGTCGCTCGCGGGCCGTGGGCGCTGTTCACCTCCGGCTCGAAAAGCTTCAATATTCCCGCGTTTACCGGGGCTTACGGCCTGATTGACGATGCCGCATCCCGCGAAGCTTATCTCACGGCTCTGAAGAGTCGCGATGGACTCTCTTCCCCCTCCGTGCCGGCGCTGGTCGCCCATATTGCCGCCTACCGTGAAGGCGCCCCGTGGCTCGATGCGCTACGGGCCTATTTGCAGGATAACATGCGCTATATTGCTCAGGCGCTCAATCAGGCCTTCCCGCAGCTGAACTGGCAGCCGCCGCAGGCCACCTATCTCGCCTGGATCGATCTGCGCCCGCTCGGCGTGGACGACCGCGCGCTGCAAAAAACGCTCATTGAGGTACAGAAGGTCGCCATTATGCCCGGGTATACCTACGGCGAAGAAGGCGTGGGTTTTGTGCGCCTCAATGCCGGCTGTCCCCGGGAGAAACTGGAAAGAGGCGTCAACGGATTGATTGCCGCCCTGCGTGCTTTAGCATAGCCACACCGCGGCGTTCAGCACGGTGTCAGCCGTGTTAAACGCTGCGGGCAAGCCTGCACAGCTCCCCGGCTCACAAATCGTCCCGCCGCCGGAAGGCCAGATAACCGGCCCCAAGGGTAAATCCCCCGACGAGCAGCACCAGCAGGATAAACCCGTGATGATTGGTCGAAAGCGGAATCCCCCCGACGTTCATGCCGAAGAACCCCGCCACAATATTGATCGGTAACGCCAGCACGGTAATGACCGTCAAGGTATATAGCGTGCGGTTGCTTTTTTCCATTTGCCGGGCGCTGATCTCCTCCTGCAGCAGGCTGATACGCTCGGTCAGCCCGGAGAGGTCGTTGAGCACTACGGTAAACTCCTCGGTGAACTGGCGAAACTCCTGAACTACGGAGCGGTCGATCCACGCCGGAGGCCGGTTGAGGAGCCGAAACATGGCTGCCGGTTCGGGAGCCAACAGCCGCTGAAAGCGCAGGAGCATCCGCCGCAGGCGCGCCAGATCGGCGCGGTTACGCTGGACGTGGTTACTGAGCAGCCGCTCTTCGATGGCATCGACGTGGCGGCTTGCCTGGCGCACCACCTGTTCCAGCACCTCCTCCTGCTCTTCGAGCAAAAAGGCCAACAGCGCGGTGGAGGATGTCACGTTCAATGTCGCCAGCCGTGGCAACATCCATTCAATAAAGCGCAGCGGCTTATAGCGGGCCGTAACCACCAGCTTCTGACTGCAGTACAGCCACAGCGTCGATGTTTCTGCGGTGGTCTCTTTAGGATGAAAAATGACGTCGTTCAGCACGGCAAATAAATTGTCGCCCTGCCGCTCAATGCGGGTGGTGTGAGAACCGTCGCGGATCTCCTCAAAGAAAAAATCGGCAACGGGGAAATGGTTCATCAGCCACTTCTCGGCGGTTGCGTGGTTGAGATTAAGATGCAGCCAGACGAAATCATTTTCACCGTCCAGCTCGTGAAAGCGGGAGCACACTTGCTGGGAGGTGATTTGCAGCGGCTGATGCCCTTCACGAAAAAGAAAACCGTACACCAGCCCAGAGACTTCCATATCAAAATCGGGCTTTAACATCTTTCCTGCGACATCTTGACTCATATATCCCTCAGGATTTTATTGCATGCTGTTCGGACCCGAATAAAGTCATCTTTCGCTATTTTTCAGAGCCTGGCAAGGTTAATGATTTGTTCATCAAACGGAAACCTGGCTGACATCTGCGTTTTATAAGTTCAGCGTTGTCACCCGTAACAATTTACCCTGTCTGACGTTTAGAGGAAGGTTCCTGATGAGCGATAACAGCAGCTCGCAACGCGTTGCGCCGGGCCTTAGCCCGCAAATCATCCAGTCAAAGATTTACCAAAAGAACAGTAAAAAAACTGTTCTTTTTTTTGTCTTTTTATTAGCTATCGGCATCGCATTTTCCGGCGTGAGCTTATTTAACGATGTCGCCCGCTCAGGAACGGTATATACCAGCTACCTGCCTTTTCTTTTATTAGGACTGGCTTTATTGATTGCACTCGGCTTTGAATTTGTTAACGGCTTCCATGATACCGCCAACGCCGTGGCCACCGTCATCTATACCCATTCTCTGCCGCCCACCGTCGCGGTCATGTGGTCCGGCTTTTTTAATTTCCTCGGCGTTTTGCTCTCCAGCGGCGTGGTGGCCTTCGGTATCATCTCATTACTCCCGGTCGAACTCATTCTGCAGGCCGGTACCGGCAACGGGTTTGCCATGGTGTATGCCCTGCTGTTTTCAGCCATTATCTGGAACCTGGGGACCTGGTGGTTCGGCCTGCCGTCCTCTTCGTCGCACACGCTGATCGGCTCGATCATTGGCGTTGGCGTTTCCAACGCGCTGATCCACGGACGCAACGGCACCAGCGGCGTCGACTGGGGCCAGGCGGTCAATGTCGGATATTCCCTGCTGCTCTCGCCGGTGGTCGGTTTTGTCTGCGCCGCCGTCCTGCTGCTGTTGTTAAAGCGCTTCGTCAAAAACAGACAGCTCTACGCCGCACCGAAAAATGACGCGCCGCCGCCGCTGTGGATCCGTAGTCTGCTGATCCTCACCTGTACCGGCGTTTCGTTTGCCCACGGCTCCAACGACGGGCAAAAGGGAATGGGGCTAATTATGCTGATTCTGGTGGGGACCATGCCCATCGCCTATGCGCTCAACCGCACTCTGCCGCCAGAACAGGCACCGCGGGTCGCGGCGCTGGCCGAAGTCACCGAAAACAGGCTGCTCCAACAATTCCCGGGGAACCTCCCCAGCGATCCTCGTGAAGTGTTGACCCAGTATGTGCGCGACAGCCAGCTGACGCCGGACGTGTTACCGGCGCTGGCGCACCTTTCCGGCATTATTGGCGACCAGATTCGCCAGTACGGTTCGGTAGATAAGATCCCGGCCCAGGCGGTATCCAACACCCGTAACGATATGTATCTGGCGTCGGAAACGATCAAGCATTTGAAGAACAACCCCGATGTCCAACTGCCGCGGGAGACGTCACAGAACCTCGATGCGCTGAAAAAAGAGCTCGATAACGCCACCCGTTTCATTCCGTTCTGGGTCAAAGTGGCCGTCGCTCTGGCGCTCGGGCTGGGCACCATGGTCGGCTGGCGGCGTATTGTCGTCACCATTGGAGAGAAGATCGGCAAAACGCACCTGACCTACGCTCAGGGCGCCAGCGCGGAACTGGTGGCGATGAGCACCATCGGCGCCGCCGATGCCTTTGGTCTTCCCGTCTCCACCACCCACGTCCTCTCTTCTGGTATCGCCGGAACCATGGCGGCAAATCGCTCAGGACTGCAGTTTTCTACCGTGCGTAATCTGCTGATGGCATGGGTACTCACACTGCCCGCCTCAGTGATACTCTCCGCGGTGCTGTACTGGATGTTCGCGAAAGTATCCTAGCCCGCGGCGCGGAATTGCCCGTAAGTCCCCCGTCGCCATGAAGGGGGACTTACGGGTAAAAACAGGCATGATTTTGATAAAGCTCAAAAAAATTCACCGGCAAAAGGTGTATTAAAAAAAGCCGCTAACCATCCCGTTCAGATATTTGATAAGAGGAGGAAACCATGAAAACTTACGATCGTAACCGTAACGCTATCTCAACAGGCAGCATGGTTATGGTGGCAGGAAATGGCGTGACGGGCGTTATTAAGGCCATCCACGGCGAAGGTAAAACGGCGGAACAATTACGCCGCGCGGACTGCGTGGAAATAGAAGGCTGCGAAGGACTATATTGCCCGATGAGCCTTATTCGGCTGGGCTTTCATTAATTGCCTCCCGACGATGACTCATCGACCTGCGCAAAGAGAATAAAAGAGAATAAAGGCCGCTACGCGGCCTTTATTTTTGTGGCCGGATCGATTCATATTGATCCCATCGAGCGTTTTCTCGCTATAAGCGGCGTATTATCCCGCCTTCTTGCACCCCGCCTGGGGTCATTTACCTTCTGAGTTCAGAGGCATCTTTCATGACATGGCAACAGTTCAAACAGGCCTACCTGATTAAATTCTGGGCGCCGGCCCCCGCGGTTATCGCAGCCGGTATTCTCTCCACCTATTATTTCGGTATTACCGGCACGTTCTGGGCCGTGACCGGGGAATTTACCCGCTGGGGCGGGCAGTTATTGCAACTTGCCGGCGTTCATACCGAGCAGTGGGGTTATTTCAAACTGATTCATCTCGAAGGGACGCCGTTAACCCGCATTGACGGCATGATGATTATCGGCATGTTTGGCGGCTGCTTCGCCGCCGCGCTGTGGGCAAACAATATCAAATTACGCCTGCCACGCAGCCGGATCCGTATTATTCAGGCCGTGGCGGGCGGGATCATTGCCGGCTTTGGCGCACGCCTGGCGATGGGCTGCAACCTGGCAGCCTTTTTTACCGGTATTCCTCAGTTTTCCCTCCATGCCTGGTTCTTTGCCATCGCGACGGCTATCGGAACCTGGTTTGGCGCGCGCTTTACGCTGCTGCCCCTGTTCCGTATCCCGGTCAGGATACAAAAAGTTTCGGCGGCCTCGCCGCTAACGCAAAAACCGGCGCAGGCGCGGCGTCGTTTTCGCGCAGGGATGCTGGTGTTCTTCGCCATGATCGCCTGGGGATTACTGACCGCACTCAATCAGCCTAAACTGGGACTGGCGATGCTGTTCGGGGTCGGTTTTGGTCTGCTGATTGAACGTGCGCAGATCTGCTTTACTTCGGCGTTCCGCGATATGTGGATCACCGGACGCACCTATATGGCCAAAGCGATTATCTTCGGGATGGCGGCGAGCGCGATTGGCATTTTCAGCTATGTGCAGCTGGGCATGGAGCCCAAAATCATGTGGGCTGGCCCGAATGCGGTCATCGGCGGCCTGCTGTTTGGTTTCGGTATTGTGCTGGCCGGCGGCTGTGAAACCGGCTGGATGTACCGCGCCGTTGAAGGTCAGGTCCACTACTGGTGGGTAGGGCTGGGCAACGTCATTGGTTCGACGATTCTGGCCTATTTCTGGGATGATTTATCCCCAACGCTGGCCACCAACTGGGATAAAGTCAATCTGCTGGCCACCTTCGGGCCGTTTGGCGGCCTGCTGGTGACCTATCTGCTATTATTTATCGCGCTGATGCTGGTCATTGCCTGGGAGAAACGTTTTTTCCGGCAGAAATCCGCCGCCATGGCCAATGTTAAGGAAACCGCATGAAAACTATCGTTCCCGATTATCGTCTCGACATGGTAGGCGAACCCTGTCCCTACCCGGCCGTTGCCACCCTGGAAGCGATGCCTTCGCTTAAGAAAGGGGAGATTCTGGAAGTGGTCAGCGATTGTCCCCAGTCGATTAATAACATTCCGCAGGACGCCCGCAACTACGGTTATACGGTGCTGGATATTCAACAAGACGGGCCAACTATCCGCTATTTGATCCAGAAGTAATCCCTGGCGCCCAGGCCGGTGACGCACTCCCGCCGCCGGCCTGATGCCATACCGACTACCAGCCTTTTACCGCATCGCCTTTGTACAGCTCCGCTGCGGCAGCGGCGACTTCATCACTTTGATACGCTTTCACCAGGTTTTTCACCTTTGCACTGTCTTTGTTATCAATCCGGCTGGCGAAGATATTGACGTAGGGTGAATTTTTATCTTCGATGAAAAGCCCGTTACGGGTAGGCGAGAGCCCTACCTGACTGGAAAATGTCGTATTAATCACGGCAAGCGCAATTTGCCGATCGTCAAGCGCGCGAGTTAACTGCGGCGCCTCAATCTCGACGATTTTCAGCTTCTTCGGGTTGTTCACAATATCTAATGACGTTGGCAGCAGCCCCACCCCATCTTTAAGGGTAATCAGTCCCTGCTTTTGCAGCAAAAGCAGGGAACGTCCGAGGTTGGTCGGGTCGTTTGGCACGGCTACCTGAGCCCCTTCAGGTAGCTCATTAATGGCGTGTATTTTCTTCGAGTAGGCGGCGATCGGATAGACGAATGTCGTCCCTACCGCAACCAGCTTGTAACCGCGCTCCTGGATCTGTTTATCCAGGTACGGTTTGTGCTGGAAAGCGTTGATATCCAGATCGCCATTATTCAGCGCTTCATTTGGCAAAACGAAATCGTTAAAGGTGACGACTTCGACATCAAGGTTATATTTCTCTTTCGCCACCTTCTGCGCCACCGCCCATACCTGCTGATCGACCCCCGCACTGATACCCACTTTGATATGGTTCGGGTCCTGCCCGGCGGGGCCACAGGCGGCAAGCAGCGAGGTGCTGGCGACAAGCAATGAAACAGCAAACTTCTTCAGCGTGAAAACCATAATCCCAGAGTCCTTTTTAAAATAGCCTGCCGCTCATAGCAGGAAAATTAGCGTCTGAGACTATAGAAAATATCATTGACGATATTAAAGACTGATTCACTATGATTTATAGCGATTGGCTATGAGCCCGTCTCATGGTTAAGGATGGCGAGGAGTCGCCTGGCGCAGCAGGCGCGATATTATGGATTAAGTCACTGGTAAAAAAGGCTAATGCAGATTAAAATTTCAGGCGGAGGTCACGGATTTCCATGCAAGATAATACCAACGAACCCGGGTAGAACAGTGTTGCATCCGCTGCGCGGGCGCGGGTATGCGCAACAGGCGATGGTAATGCCAGCGCCGCGAGGCTGACTCATGAATATTAAACCCGGTAGGCAGCAATATTTCCGATGTCTTCCCTTTCTCGTTACTGTTCTCATTTATTGAGCCATTGACATTCGGGTTCGTTGCCAGCGATTGCGCGCTATTGAGCCTGGGTTATCACGACTGCAGGTTTACAGGTCATTGAGAATGCACACCAACACGCTTTCCATGCGTTTCAGGTATATCAATACGTTGATCGTGATTCTGACCACGGCGATCTTCATCGGTTTCATCATCCGTGAATACCGCGATCTGGAAAGATATATGAGCTACGTGGCTGAAAATGGGAAATCTGCACTCTCCCATGCGGAATACATCAATCAGAATATGGCGTTTCAGCTTTCCAGAGCTTTTTCTGCTGCCCCCTCATCGTCAGACGAGCAAAGGATTCAGCGGGACGACATTTGCGCACATCTTGAATCGGTCAATGGCGTACTGGGATTAAACCTTACCAGGCAGACATTTCATGGTTTAAACGGGACCTTGCAAACCCGGAATCCGGACTGTCGTAGCTGGGTCAGGGATGTTCCATCGCTTTCGGTTATTCAAAACGATCGCCACCTCCCGGCGTCAAAATATACTTTCTCCAGCTATCGCGGGTATATTTTCAACAACCTCAGGTATTATATCGATCTGGATAATGACTATATTTACATTAACAAACCCATTGCCGCCAACCAATACAAATTTGATAACTGGCAGGTCCGCAATGATAATGCCATCGATATTACCCGTAGCGCCCACATCATCAGCATTGATCGTCGGGCATTAAACGATTTTCTTCATGGAGAAAATGTCACTTCCCATGTTTATCGGGACGGTTATACTAAAAAAAACATTATCAGCATGTTAACCCCGGTTTTTAAAAATGGACAAATCAAAGGAATCATTGTCACCGATGTAAATATTGACGATTTAGCCACGGCCTTTTACACCGCGGACCGCCCGATACTCTGGCGCTTCCTGTCGCTGTACTTAACGGATGAAGTGACCGCCAGTGATATTTACTTTAACCGTTCGGCCATCAAATCGATTAATATTATACAGTACCAGGAACATTTAACTCCGATCTACTTACTAAATATAAAATTAGATCTTATTTATTTTATCATCGACAACTTATGGTTGGCATTTATCTACGTTATGAGCACCTGGCTACTTTGTCGCTACACCAAAAAACAAATGACACGCCATGCTGAACTGTCCAAAGATAATATTACTGACACGCTGACTGGCCTTTATAACAGAAAAATACTGAACGAGGCCTTGAGTAATAAAATCGACGCAATGCTGAAAAAGAACATTCCTGTTACGCTGGTATCTATCGACAGCGATGGTCTGAAAAGGATCAATGACACGCTCGGTCATGATATGGGCGATAAAGTCATCCAGTCATTAGGCCAGGCCATCGAGCAGTCCCTTCGTAAAAGTGACTATGGCATCCGTCCTGGCGGCGATGAGTTTCTATTAATTCTTATCGATACCGACTACGCGAAGAGCTTAGAAATCATCGCCCGAATCAAAGAAAACTTACGCCATACGGATAAAGACCCGCGGGTCTCATTTTCACATGGCAACTATCCATTAAAGCCAGGCGATTCTCTTGAGAGCGCGATCAAAAAATCCGATAAGCTGTTGTACGTTCACAAAAGAAATAAATATGGCGAAGCTGCGCAATAGCCGCTGCTTCGCCTCTGCGCAGGAGACCCTGTCCTTTCGGATCCCGTCGTCCAGTCTCTTGACCTCAGCAGAAAGGGACTGGAGCGGTATCGATCGGCGCCCGGGGCTTTGACGGGACCAGCAGACGATCCTGCGGGCGTTTAAAACCGATCGCGCGTCTGACAGATGATTGTATCCACTGGATTTTTTCAATGCTTTTAAAGAGTTAAAGAATTGCTGTATAATGACGTGCACTTTAACTAAAAAATGAGTGCGACCATGATTGATTTAACTTTGCCATTAACCGACATTCACCGCCACCTTGACGGCAATATTCGTGCCCAAACCATTCTCGATCTTGGCCGCCAGTTCAATATCCCCCTTCCAGCGACCTCGCTCGACACGCTGATCCCACATGTACAGGTCACCAGTAATGAACCCGATCTGGTCAGCTTCCTCGCCAAACTGGACTGGGGCGTAAAAGTTCTGGCCTCGCTGGAAGCCTGTCGTCGCGTTGCGTATGAAAACGTTGAGGATGCGGCGCGCAATGGTCTCCACTACGTTGAACTGCGTTTTTCGCCGCGCTATATGGCAATGACCCACCAGCTGCCGGTCGATGGCGTGGTTGAAGCGGTGATTGCCGGCGTACGTGAAGGCAGCCGCGATTTTAATGTCGAAACCCGCCTGATTGGTATTCTGAGCCGGACATTCGGCGAAGCGGCCTGCCAGCAAGAGCTGGACGCGCTGCTTGCCCACCGCGACGCTATTACCGCCCTGGATCTGGCGGGTGATGAACTCGGTTTCCCGGGCACTCTGTTTATGCAACACTTTACGTTGGCTCGCGATGCCGGCTGGCGTATTACCGTGCATGCCGGCGAAGCGGCCGGGCCGGAAAGCATCTGGCAGGCTATACGGGAGCTGGGAGCTGAGCGCATCGGACATGGCGTAAAAGCCGTCCAGGATCCGGCCCTGATGGATTACCTTGCGCAGCAGCGTATCGGTATTGAGTCCTGCCTGACCTCCAATATCCAGACCAGCACCGTGGCATCACTGGCTGAACATCCGCTTAAAACCTTCCTTGAACACGGCGTGCTGGCATCCATTAATACCGACGACCCGGCGGTACAAGGTATCGACATCATTCACGAATACACCGTGGCCGCGCCGGCAGCCGGCCTGAGTCGCGATCAGATTCGCCAGGCGCAAATCAATGGTCTGGAACTGGCGTTTCTCAGCAATCAGGAAAAAGCGGCGCTGATTCAGCGCGTGCAGCAGGCCTGACCCCCCGCCCGGCGGCCTCGCTGCCGGGCAGAGGCTTTAGATAAGACTCAGGGTGGCGCGATGTTTCGCCGACTCCAGACCGAGCTCAATCAACTCCATAATCTGAATCGCCTGGCTGGCAGGCACCGGATTTTCGCCGCTGCCATTGAGGGTGTCGCGAATGGCAGCATAGTACGCCGGGTAGTTACCCGGCAGAGTGAGCCAGTTTTCCGTCGTGCGCTCTTCCCCCTCAACCCGTGTCAGTACCCCGTCACGCATATCGTATCCCCAGTCCTCCTGCGGCAACCGCTCGCCATTTTTCAGCCGCTCCTCCTGCGGGTCCAGCCCATATTTAACATAGCTTGCCCGGGAACCGTGGACGATATACCGCGTGGTTTCTGCTGCCGCCAGTAGCGTGCCGTGCAACACCACCCGGCGCTGAGGATATGCCAGCACGGCGTGGAAATAGTCGGTCGCCTGGGCGCCCGGACGCAGCTGCGCCAAATCAACGCTAATACTGACCGGCAGGCCAAATAAATTGACGACCTGATCAAGAAGGTGCGGTCCCAAATCGTACCAGATTCCGCTTCCCGGGCCGCCCTGTTCGCGCCAGCGGTTACGAACCTCCGGACGATAGCGATCGAAGTGCGATTCAAAGTAGCCCACCTCGCCCAGCAGGCCTTCGTTAATCAGCGATTTCAGTGTCAGAAAGTCACTATCCCAGCGGCGATTATGAAAAACGGACAGCAGTCTGCCGCAGCGCCTGGCCACGGCCTCCAGCTCCCTAGCCTGTGACAGTGTCACGGTAAAAGGTTTATCCACGACCACATGCTTGCCCGCTTCCAGCGCCGCTTTTGCCAGCGGGAAATGGCTATCGTTTGGCGTAGCGATGACGACCAAATCAATATCAGGGTTGCTCAGTAAGTCTGCAGGTTCGGCCACCACGCTCACCTGGGGCCAGTCGGCCTGGACTTTCCTTTCATCGCTACTGGACACCGCGGCCAGCGTCATTCCCGGCGTACCGCTGATTAACGGCGCATGGAAAGTTTTACTCGCATATCCGTAGCCAATCATCCCCACCCGGATAGTGTCACTCATCTTGCAGCCCTCTCATTCAAGGATTTTTGCCCTCTGATAACTATAAGCCTCAATTGATTTATTAGCTTTGCTTATGCTTCTCAAGCGTTCACCTTTACAGCAATCGTGACAATACTCATCCGTCAGCCCTTGCGTTACTCTCACCATTTAGTAACATTTACGTCTGTTTTAACTTTTAATTTCAGGATTATGGCAAACGTTTTTAACCGAATTGTAGAACTTATTGGTTGGGTTGTATTTGGCGTTTCAGCCCTGCTTTTGGTTATCGCTCACCACATTGATAACTACCAATCCCCGCCTCCGGCTAATGCTGTGCAAACAAGCTCCCTGTCCCATTAGCCTGTCAGCCTCTGCTGATGCTAAACAGTGACCCACTTCGCAAGTGTGCAACCGGTTTCAGAAACCGGTTGCACACGGCTAAACGCATTCACTACACTCTCTTTATCATTCGATAAGGAGTTTTTCATGGCCGCATTTCCGCAACATTTTCTTTGGGGCGCCGCCACCGCAGCCTATCAGGTTGAAGGCGGTCACGATGCCGACGGTAAAGGCCCGTCAATCTGGGACATATACGCCCATCAACCCGGCGCGACATTCGAAAACACCAATGGTGATGTCGCCGTCGATCACTATCATCGTTTTCGCGAAGACGTTGCCCTGATGGCCGAAATGGGCCTGCAAAGCTACCGTTTCTCTATCTCTTGGCCTCGCCTGCTGCCTCATGGCCGTGGTGAAGTTAACGAAGCGGGCGTCCGGTTTTATAGCGATCTGATCGATGAGCTACTGGCTCACAATATCGAGCCGATGATTACGCTCTATCACTGGGACCTGCCGCAGGCGCTACAGGATGAAGGGGGCTGGGAAGCGCGAAGCACCGCCGAAGCGTTCGCCGAGTATGCCCGCTTGTGTTACGCGCGCTACGGTTCCCGGGTAAAGCTGTGGGCAACCTTCAACGAAACCATAGTGTTCATCGGACACGGCTATATTAACGGCTGCCATCCGCCGGCGGTGCGCGATCCGGCGCGCGCCATCCAGGCCTGTCATCACGTTTTTATTGCCCACGCGATGGCGGTGAAACAGTTTCGCGAAAGCGGTATCCATGGCGAGATTGGATTCGTGAATGTCCTGCAGCCGCATACGCCGCTCACCGACAGCGCAGCAGATCGCCAGGCCAGCGACATGGCGGACGCGATACATACACACTGGCTATACGATCCGGTGTTAAAAGGCCATTACCCCGAGTCGCTTTTACAGCAGACCCAGTCCCTGTGGGGGGTCCCGCAGTTTGCTCCCGGCGATGACGCGCTGCTGCGCGACAACCGCTGCGATTTTATTGGTCTGAACTATTATCGTCGTGAGACCGTCTCAGCCCGACCTCAGGAGGGACTCAGCGGCGGTGAACCGGGCGTCGAAGGTCTGTTTTATTTCGTGCGCAACCCGCAGAGCACCTATACCGAATGGGGCTGGGAGATTTGGCCGCAGGGGTTAACCGACGGCATAATGATGATCAAAGACCGCTACGGCGATATTCCCATTTACATCACCGAAAATGGTTTAGGCGCAAAAGATCCGATTATTGATGGTGAAGTCGTTGACGATCCGCGTATCGACTATCTCAGCAGCCATATTAATGCGCTGGAAAAGGCCCTCGAAGCCGGGGCCGATGTCCGCGGTTATTATCCCTGGTCCTTTATTGATCTGCTGAGCTGGCTGAACGGTTACCAAAAACAATACGGTTTTGTGTATGTTGATCATCAGCAGGAGCTCGCCCGTAAACGGAAAAAGAGCTTTTTTTGGTATCAAAACGTGATTGCCAGCCGGGGCAAACAGCGTTAATCTTCTCTCCCAGGCGCCGCCCGGCGCCTGATTTAGCTCTAGAATATTCTTAAATTTCTTTTGACTACCTCAGGAATGAAATCATTTCTTGTCTTTAGTATTTACAACCTAAATAATTTCATCCGGCCCGTTAAGAAGGCACTGTTTGTTGAATGATGGTTTACCGACAGTTGTTAATATTCGACTTGTTTATTCCGATTATAAAATGGAAACGCAAATGACCGTTCAGGACTACTTATTAAAATTCCGTAAAATCAGCTCCCTTGAAAGCCTTGAAAAACTTTTTGACCATCTTAACTATTCTCTGACCGACACCGCGGAAATCGTCAACATGTATCGCGCTGCCGATCACCGCCGGGCAGAGCTGGTTTCTGGCGGTAAATTGTTCGATGTCGGGCAGGTTCCGAAATCCGTCTGGCGTTACGTGCAATAAAAACTGTTCTCCGCCATGCCAGTTGCTTATACTCCCGCTCTTCATTTTGATTGAATCCGGGAGAAATCATGTCTTCTCACTCTGCAGAACGTATCGGCGGGTGGCTGCTGGCGCCGCTCGCATGGCTACTGGTTGCTCTGCTTAGCACTTCGCTGTCGCTGTTAATCTTTGCTAATGCGTTGATGAGCTCCCGGACCTACGCCCTGCTGGCGGAGATGAGCACAGGGCACCTCCTGCTTTGGGTGGGGTCGCTGCTGTTCGCCCTCGCCATGTGGTACTATACCCTGTGGCTAACCATTGCGTTTTTCAAACGGCGAAGCAGCGTACCAAAGCACTATATTATCTGGCTGCTCATCTCTCTGCTGCTGGCGATAAAGGCCTTTGCTTTTTCACCCATATCAGACGTGATGGCCTTGCGCCAGCTGCTGTTTCCGCTTCTCGCCGCGGCGCTGTTAGTCCCCTATTTCAAACGTTCCGCACGGGTTAAGCGAACCTTCGTGAATTCGTAATAACCCCACAGTTAACCTGTTGTCGCCGGTATCGATTTATTCGATAATAGGCGGCTTTTTCTGTTTTCAGGTCGAGTTGATGGCTGATTATTTACTGCTCTTTATTGGTACTGTCCTTGTGAACAACTTCGTGCTGGTGAAGTTTCTTGGACTGTGCCCGTTTATGGGGGTTTCCAAAAAACTGGAAACCGCAATGGGGATGGGACTGGCCACCACCTTTGTGATGACGCTGGCCTCAATTTGCGCCTGGCTGATTGATACCTGGATTCTAATCCCGCTTAACCTGATCTATCTGCGTACCCTGGCTTTTATCCTGGTTATCGCGGTAGTGGTGCAGTTCACCGAGATGGTAGTGCGCAAAACCAGCCCTGCCCTGTATCGACTGCTCGGTATTTTCTTACCGCTGATCACCACCAACTGTGCGGTGCTCGGCGTCGCGCTGCTGAATATTAACCTCGGGCATAACTTCTTGCAGTCCGCGCTCTACGGCTTTGCCGCCGCGGTCGGTTTCTCGCTGGTGATGGTTCTGTTCGCCGCTATTCGCGAACGCCTGGTGGTTGCAGATGTGCCTGCGCCGTTTCGTGGTAATGCCATTGCCCTGGTAACTGCCGGTTTAATGTCGCTGGCCTTTATGGGCTTTAGTGGTTTGGTGAAGTTGTAATATGAGTGCAGTCTGGATAGCCGTGATCGCCATTAGCCTGTTGGGGCTCATTTTTGGCGTGATTCTGGGATACGCCTCCCGTCGGTTTGAAGTGGAAGATGATCCCGTTGTTGAAAAAGTCGATGAGCTTCTCCCGCAGAGTCAGTGTGGACAGTGCGGCTACCCCGGCTGTCGTCCTTATGCCGAGGCCGTCGGCACTCAGGGTGAGAAAATCAACCGCTGCGCTCCTGGCGGTGAAGCGGTGATGCTAAAAATTGCCGCTCTGCTGAACGTCGACCCGCAGCCCATCGATGGCGATGAACAACAACTCGAGCCGGCACGCATGCTCGCGATCATTGACGAAAATAACTGTATCGGCTGCACAAAGTGTATCCAGGCCTGCCCGGTTGATGCGATTGTCGGCGCAACTCGCGCAATGCACACAGTGATGAGCGACCTTTGTACCGGCTGTAATCTTTGTGTCGCGCCCTGCCCGACGCAATGTATCGAGATGGTTCCTGTCGCGACGACCACTGAAAACTGGAAGTGGGACCTGCACACTATTCCAGTACGCAATATTCCTGTGGAACAACATGTTTAAGCTATTTTCCGCTTTCAGAAAAGATAAAGTCTGGGACTTCAACGGCGGTATTCACCCGCCTGAAATGAAAAGCCAGTCTAACGGTACGCCGCTGCGCCAGGTTTCCCTGCCGCAGCAGTTTGTGATCCCGTTAAAACAGCATATCGGCGCTGAGGGTGAGCTCTGCGTGCGGCCCGGCGATCGCGTACTGCGTGGTCAGCCGCTGACCCGCGGCTGGGGACGAATGTTGCCGGTTCATGCCCCGACCTCCGGTACCGTCAGCGCCATCGCGCCACACTCGACCGCTCACCCTTCCGCCCTCGCCGAGATGAGCGTCATTATCGATGCCGACGGTGAAGACCGGTGGATTGAGCGTGACGGCTGGAGTGATTACGCAAACAAAACCCGCGAAGAGCTTATCGAGCGTATTCATCAGTTCGGCGTGGCCGGGCTGGGCGGCGCGGGATTCCCGACCGGCAGCAAATTACGCGGCGGCGGCGACAAAATTGAAACCCTGATTATTAACGCCGCTGAATGCGAACCCTATATTACCGCCGACGATCGCCTGATGCAGGATTGCGCGGCGCAAATTATCGCCGGCATCCGCATTCTGGCCCATATTTTACAACCGCGTCAGGTGCTGATCGGGATTGAGGATAATAAACCGCAGGCCATCTCAATGATGCGGGCAGTCCTTGCCGATACTCACGGTATCGAACTGCGGGTGATTCCCACCAAGTATCCGTCCGGCGGCGCGAAGCAGCTGACGCAGATCCTCACCGGCAAACAGGTTCCCCACGGCGGCCGCTCGTCGGACATCGGTGTGCTGATGCAAAACGTCGGGACCGCCTATGCGGTTAAACGCGCGGTGATCGACGGTGAGCCGCTCACCGAGCGCGTTGTCACCCTCACGGGCGAGGCGGTTACCCGTCCGGGCAACGTGTGGGCACGACTGGGAACCCCGGTTCGCCATCTGCTGGAAGATGCCGGCTTCTGCCCGAGCGCCGAACAGATGGTCATTATGGGCGGCCCGCTGATGGGATTCACCCTGCCGTGGCTTGACGTTCCGGTGGTCAAAATCACCAACTGCCTGCTGGCGCCCTCGGCAAGCGAAATGGGCGACCCCGAGGAAGAGAAAGGCTGTATTCGCTGTAGCGCCTGTGCGGATGCCTGTCCGGCCGATCTGCTGCCGCAGCAGCTGTACTGGTTCAGCAAAGGCCAGCAGCACGATAAAGCCACCGCCCATAACCTGGCCGACTGCATCGAATGCGGCGCCTGCGCCTGGGTCTGTCCGAGTAATATTCCGCTGGTACAATATTTCCGTCAGGAAAAGGCCGAGATTACGGCTATCCGTCAGGAAGAAAAGCGCGCGGCGGAGGCCAAAGCCCGCTTTGAGGCCCGCCAGGCTCGTCTGGAGCGGGACAAAGCCGCTCGTCTGGAACGCCACAAACAGTCTGCTGTTCAACCGGCCGCGAAAGATCATGCGGCGATTAACGCGGCGCTGGCCCGGGTTCGCGAAAAACAACGCGATGCCGCCCAGCCGATCGTTGTCCAGGCCGGAGCAAAACCGGATAACAGTGAAGCGATCGCCGCCCGCGAAGCCCGTAAGGCCGAGGCCCGCGCCCGCAAGCTGGCGCAGCAGGATCAGCAAACGGGACAGCCTGCCACCGAGGCTGCTGACCCGCGTAAAGCGGCCGTTGAAGCGGCTATCGCCCGCGCGAAGGCCCGCAAGGCCGAGCAGCAGGCCGCCGCACCGGCTGACGTGCAGCCCGCCGCCGAATCCGTCGACCCGCGTAAAGCGGCCGTTGAAGCGGCTATCGCCCGCGCGAAGGCCCGCAAAGCCGAGCAGCAGGCCGCCGCCGCACCGGCTGACGTGCAGCCCGCCGCCGAAGCCGTCGACCCGCGTAAAGCGGCCGTTGAAGCAGCTATCGCCCGCGCGAAGGCCCGCAAGGCCGAGCAGCAGGCCGCCGCACCGGCTGACGTGCAGCCCGCCGCCGAAGCCGTCGACCCGCGTAAAGCGGCCGTTGAAGCGGCTATCGCCCGCGCGAAGGCCCGCAAGGCCGAGCAGCAGGCCGCCGCCGCACCAGCTGACGTGCAGCCCGCCGCCGAAGCCGTCGACCCGCGTAAAGCGGCCGTTGAAGCGGCTATCGCCCGCGCGAAGGCCCGCAAGGCCGAGCAGCAGCAGCAGATGACCCAGTCAGCCGCCAACGACGACCCGCGTAAAGCCGCGGTCGCCGAAGCAATCGCCCGCGTTCAGGCCAGGAAAGCATCCCGGCAGGCAGTTAACGAGGAATAAATGGTTTTCAGAATCGCAAGCTCTCCTTATACCCACAACCAGCGTCAGACCTCACGGATTATGCTGCTGGTTCTGCTCGCAGCCGTACCCGGCATCGCGGTTCAGACCTGGTTCTTTGGCTGGGGAACCGTGGTGCAGCTCGTTCTCGCCTCCCTCACGGCCTGGGCGACAGAGGCCGCCATCCTCAGGTTGCGGAAACAGAATATTGCCGCCACGCTTGCCGATAACTCCGCGCTGCTGACCGGTTTGCTGCTGGCCATCAGTATTCCGCCGCTGGCGCCCTGGTGGCTGGTCGTTTTAGGTACCGCCTTTGCCGTTATTATTGCCAAGCAGCTGTACGGAGGGCTGGGCCACAACCCGTTTAACCCGGCAATGATTGGCTATGTCGTGCTGCTGATCTCATTCCCGGTGCAGATGACCTCCTGGCTGCCGCCGCATGAGATTGCGGCCACCGTGCCAGGCTTCACCGACGCCCTGCAGGTTATTTTTAGCGGCCATACCGCCAGCGGTAACGATATGAACGCCCTGCGATTGGGGATCGATGGCATCAGCCAGGCCACGCCGCTGGATACGTTTAAAACGTCGCTGCATGCCGGTCACGCGGTGAAGGAGATCCTGCAGTACCCGATCTACGGCGGCGCGCTGGCCGGTCTTGGCTGGCAGTGGGTCAATATCGCCTATCTGCTCGGCGGTCTGTTTTTACTCTGGCAGAAGACTATTCGCTGGCATATTCCGCTGAGCTTCCTGCTTAGCCTGACCCTCTGCGCCACCCTGGGCTGGATGTTTTCACCGCAGAGCTTCGCTGCCCCGCAGATTCATCTGCTTTCCGGCGCGACCATGCTCGGCGCATTCTTTATTTTAACGGATCCGGTTACCGCTTCCACCACCAACCGCGGCCGCCTGATATTCGGCGCCCTCGCCGGTCTGCTGGTGTGGCTCATCCGCAGCTTTGGCGGTTATCCTGACGGTGTGGCTTTTGCCGTGCTGCTGGCGAACATTACCGTTCCGTTAATCGACTACTACACGCGCCCGCGCGTCTATGGCCACCGCTGAGGACCGATGATGTTAAAAAGCATGCGCAAACACGGCATTACGCTGGCGCTCTTTGCCGCCGGCTCTACCGGGTTAACCGCGGCCATCAATGAGCTGACGAAATCGACGATTGCTGAGCAGGCGGCGACGCAGCAAAAAGCGCTGTTCAATCAGGTTTTGCCTGCGGACCGCTATAATAACGATTTGCTACAGAGCTGCTATCTGGTCGCTGCGCCACCGCTCGGTAAAGGTCAGCATAAGATCTGGATTGCCAAAAATAACGACGCCCCTGTCGGGGTGGTGATGGAAGCGACCGCCCCCGATGGTTACTCCGGTGCGATTCAGCTGCTGGTTGCCGCCGACTTCAAAGGCACCGTACTTGGAACCCGCGTGACGGAGCATCATGAGACGCCCGGCCTTGGCGACAAAATTGAACTTCGCCTGTCTGACTGGATAACCCACTTTGCGGGTAAAGTCATTCATGGCCCCGGCGACAGTCACTTTGCCGTGAAAAAAGACGGCGGTGATATCGATCAGTTCACCGGCGCCACTATTACCCCACGCGCGGTGGTCAACGCCGTTAAGCGTGCCGGCCTGTACGCGCAAACGCTGCCCGCACAGATTCCCGAACTCACGTCCTGTGGAGAGTAAGCCATGAGCGAAGTCAAAGACGTTATTGTTCAGGGGTTGTGGAAAAACAACTCCGCGCTGGTACAACTGTTAGGCATGTGCCCCCTCCTCGCCGTGACCTCTACCGCCACCAATGCGTTAGGGCTGGGACTGGCGACAACCCTGGTGCTGACGCTGACCAACCTGACCATCTCCAGCCTGCGTCGCTGGACACCGGCTGAAATTCGTATCCCGATTTATGTCATGATCATCGCTTCGGTCGTGAGCGTCGTACAGATGCTGATTAACGCCTACGCATTTGGTCTGTATCAGTCTCTGGGGATTTTTATTCCGCTGATTGTGACCAACTGCATCGTGGTCGGTCGTGCCGAAGCGTTCGCTGCCAAAAAAGGGCCGGCGCTGTCGGCGCTGGATGGTTTCTCCATTGGTATGGGGGCGACCTGCGCGATGTTTGTGCTCGGTTCGCTGCGAGAAATCCTCGGCAACGGGACGCTGTTTGATGGTGCCGATAGCCTGCTGGGCAGCTGGGCGAAAGCGCTGCGGATCGAAGTATTCCATACCGATACGCCGTTCCTGCTGGCGATGCTGCCGCCGGGCGCCTTTATCGGTTTAGGGATGATGCTGGCGGTGAAATACCTGATTGATGAACGAACCAAACAGCGTAAAGCAAAGGCAGCTGAAGCGAGTCAAGCCGCGCCGGTTGATGCGCACAGGGAAAGTCTGGGATGAATAAGAGCAAACGTCTGGAAATACTGACCAGACTGCGGGATAACGACCCGCACCCCACAACGGAGCTGAATTTCAGCTCGCCGTTCGAATTACTGATAGCCGTACTGCTCTCGGCGCAGGCGACGGACGTCAGCGTGAATAAAGCCACGGCCAGGCTCTATCCCGTAGCGAATACGCCGGCAGCCATGCTGGCGCTGGGTGTTGATGGCGTCAAATCGTATATCAAAACCATCGGGTTATTTAACAGCAAAGCTGAAAATGTCATTAAAACCTGCCGGATCCTGCTTGAGCAGCACAATGGCGAGGTTCCCGAGGACAGAGCGGCGCTGGAAGCGCTTCCCGGCGTAGGACGTAAAACTGCCAACGTGGTACTGAATACCGCTTTCGGCTGGCCGACGATTGCCGTGGATACGCATATTTTTCGCGTTTGCAATCGGACACAATTTGCCCCCGGGAAGAACGTTGAACAGGTGGAGGAAAAACTGCTAAAGGTCGTTCCCGCCGAATTTAAAGTCGACTGTCACCACTGGCTTATTCTCCACGGCCGCTATACCTGTATTGCGCGCAAACCCCGCTGCGGCTCCTGCCTGATTGAAGATCTGTGCGAGTTTAAAGAGAAAGTCTACGAATAACATTCAGACAAACCATTACCCTGCTTGTGGTAATGGTTCTGTCCTTTGCGCTAATCCCCTGCCTTTAACGCCACTATTTCCGCACTCTACAGGACAATTAACCGCCTATATAACGTTCATCCAGGTTAATCATTTTTTGTGGCGAAAAAATTTCTATACATTTGTGATCCAGATCATCCACGCAACTTAATGTTAAATTATTGTTGCAACAATGATAAGGAAAGCCAGTATTTCCAATAGCAGAGCACCACTTACCAGGACAATACCCCATCATTTTTTAGGATTATGGGCTATATCACTATGTTCAAGGCTTATCAGCAGAATATATCGCCATTATCCGATCCCTTTCCCGTCCCGACAGATAAAAATACCACCAATGTGAAAAAGGTGAAATTTAACTCTGTATAACATTTGAATGACTGGCGTATTATAACGCCCAAGATATATGTAACAGAGTATTACAAAACGCTTGCCTGAACGGCCAGGATAGTGAACATTACTTCCCGTTTTCCCTCCAGAATAACTATAAAGGCGGCGGTCTTATCAGATTGCGCCCCGAACACCCCCCGTTAATATGGGATGTAAAAAAAGAGGTATATGTGTCAACTGCAAACAATAAACCAGCAGAAAGCGTGAGTCTGAACGCTTTCAAACAACCGAAATCGTTCTATCTGATCTTCTCGATCGAATTATGGGAGCGTTTTGGTTATTACGGCCTGCAAGGGATCATGGCCGTTTACCTGGTCAAACAGCTGGGTATGTCAGAAGCGGATTCTATTACTCTCTTCTCCTCCTTCAGCGCGCTGGTTTATGGCCTCGTGGCTATCGGTGGCTGGCTGGGCGATAAAGTGCTCGGTACTAAGCGTGTGATTATGCTGGGGACCATCGTCCTCGCTATCGGCTACGCCCTGGTGGCGTATTCCGGACACGACGCGGCTATCGTTTATATGGGTATGGCGACTATCGCCGTCGGTAACGGCCTGTTTAAGGCTAACCCGTCTTCCCTGCTCTCGACCTGCTATGAGAAAGATGACCCGCGTCTTGATGGCGCATTTACGATGTACTATATGTCCATCAACATCGGTTCCTTCTTCTCTATGCTGGCTACCCCGTGGCTGGCGGCGAAATTTGGCTGGAGCATCGCCTTCTCGCTGAGCTTCGTCGGGATGCTGATTACCCTGGTGAACTTCATGTTCTGCAAAAAATGGGTAAAAAACTACGGTTCGAAGCCTGACTTTGCCCCGGTACACTTCGGTAAACTGCTGGCGACCATCGTCGGCGTGATCGTCCTGGTGGTGATTGCGACCTGGCTGCTGCACAACCAGGGCATTGCCCGTATGGTGCTGGGCGTGGTGGCTCTGGGTATCGTGATTATTTTTGCGAAAGAAGCTATTGCGATGAAAGGGGCTGCGCGTCGTAAGATGATTGTTGCCTTCATTCTGATGGTTCAGGCGATCGTCTTCTTCGTCCTCTACAGCCAGATGCCGACTTCACTGAACTTCTTTGCTATCCGCAACGTTGAGCACGCCATTCTGGGCATTGACTTCCAGCCTGAACAGTTCCAGGCGCTGAACCCGTTCTGGATTATGATCGGCAGCCCGATTCTGGCCGCTATCTATAACAAGATGGGCGACCGTCTGCCAATGCCGCACAAATTTGCGATCGGCATGGTGCTGTGCTCGCTGGCCTTCCTCGTTCTGCCGCTGGGCGCCAAATTTGCAACCGATGCCGGTATCGTCTCCGTTAACTGGTTGATTCTGAGCTACGCGCTGCAGAGTATCGGTGAGCTGATGATTTCCGGTCTGGGTCTGGCGATGGTGGCACAGCTGGTACCGCAGCGCCTGATGGGCTTTATCATGGGCAGCTGGTTCCTGACTACCGCAGGCGCCGCTATCATCGCCGGTAAAGTCGCCAACCTGATGGCGGTTCCGGAGAACGTGACCGATCCGCTGCAGTCTCTTGCCGTATATGGCCATGTCTTCCTGCAGATTGGTATTGCTACCGCAGTTATCGCCGTGCTGATGTTTGCTATCGCACCGAAACTGAACCGCATGACCCAGGATGACGACTCAGTGAGCAAAGCTCGCGATACGGCAACCGCTTAAGCGCTTCGGGAAAACCAATAAATTTAGGCCGCTAACGTTTTGTTAGCGGCTTTTTTTTTACCCCTGGGCTAACATACAGAAAACTGCAGCCACGAGGAGTTACTGATGAAACTGTTCTACAAACCCGGCGCCTGTTCCCTTGCATCACATATCGCCCTGCGCGAAAGCGGACTGGACTTCACCTTACAAGGCGTCGACCTGCAGAAGAAGCGCCTGGAAAACGGTGAGGACTATCTGCAGATCAACCCGAAGGGACAGGTTCCGGCGCTGCTCCTTGACGACGATATCCTGCTCACGGAAGGCGTCGCCATTATGCAATACATTGCCGATCAGGTGCCGGATCGCCAGCTGCTGGCGCCGGTGGGCACCATTGCGCGCTACCAGACACTGGAGTGGCTGAACTATGTCGCGACGGAACTGCATAAAAGCTTTACGCCGCTTTTCCGCCCGGACACTCCGGAAGATTACAAACCGATCGTGCGCGCTCAGCTGGAGAAGAAGCTGCATTATATTGATGAGTCGCTGAAGGAGAAGCAGTGGCTGAACGGGCATCGTTTCACCATCGCTGATGGCTACCTGTTTACCGTACTGCGCTGGACCAGGGCCGTGAAGCTGGATATGACAGGTTACAGCAATATCGAGGCCTGGATGAAACACGTGGCCGCTCGTCCATCGGTGGCCGCGGCGCTGGCGGCGGAAGGGGTTTAATCGCCAGACATTATCTGCCCGGCTGCGAGGCCGGGCAGTTTTAAGGTTAAAGCTGCGTGGCGCTAAAGTAGTGCTCCGGCTGCGCAATACGTTCCTGTGCGGCAACCACCTGCAGCTCGTACTCCTGCATATTTTTCGTGGCCAGCATAATTTCATACACCGCCGCGGTCACATGCTCCAGCGCATCGCGAAGCAGAGCCCCCTGCAGCAGTTTAACCAGCAGCAATCCGCTGGTGACATCGCCGACGCCAACCGGCTGACGCAGGCCAAAATCCACCAGCGGGCGGCTGATATGCCAGGCTTCATCAGCCGTCACCAGCAGCATTTCGAACCGGTCCATACTCAACCCGGCGCGGGCAAGATGTTTAACCAGCACCACCTGCGGACCCTGCGCAATCAGCTCGCGCGCGGCTAAGACGGCTTGTGCAACGTTCGCCACCGGATGACCGCAGAGGATTTCCAGCTCAATCAGGTTGGGGGCAATAATGTCGCTCGCCGGCAGCGCGTAGCGGACGTGAAACTCCGCCACGCCGGGTGCGACGATGCAGCCTTTCTCAGGGTGTCCCATCACCGGGTCGCAGAAATATTTCGCCGCCGGATTGGCCGCTTTTACCTGACGCACGATACCGAGAATATGTTCACCCTGTTCGGCGGAGCCCAGATAGCCACTCAATACCGCATCACAACGCTGCAGCTGATTAATATCAGCAATCCCCTGAACGATTTCGGTCAGATGCGCAGGCGGCATCACGCAACCGGTCCATTTCCCGTACTGCGTATGGTTGGAGAACTGAACGGTATTAAGGGGCCAGACGTTCGCGCCAAGGCGGCGCATCGGAAACTCTGCGGCACTATTGCCGGCGTGACCAAACACAACGTGGGACTGGATGGCGAGGATGTTCTTCATCTTGTGTACCTGACAGCAAAAAATAAGGGGCGTGGTTTCCCACGCCCCTGCCTTTACGCAATTACTTCCAGCAGACCAGACAGTAATTTTTCTTACCGCGACGCAGTAAGGTGTAGCGACCAAACAGACGATCGCCGTCATTAAATACATATTCCGGGTCGGACTGTTTTTCACCGTTGATGGTGACGGCGTTAGAGGCGATAGTCTTACGCGCCTGGCCACGCGATGGCTGAAGCTCGGAATCCACCAGCGCCTGCATCAGGTCGGCCTCTTTTTCCAGCTCAATCATCGGCACGCCATCCTGCGCCAGCTGTTCGAAGTCGGCTTCGCTCAGGTCGCTCAGATTACCGTTAAACAGGCTTTCGGTAATGCGTTTTGCTGCTACCAGCCCTTCTTCGCCATGTACCAGACGGGTGACCTGCTCGGCCAGCACGTACTGCGCGCGCGGGGCCTTACCGCTGTTTTTATCTTCTTCTTCCAGCGCATTGATCTCGGCAATGTCCATAAAGGTGAAGAACTTCAGGAAGCGATAAACGTCAGCATCCGCGGTGTTGATCCAGAACTGGTAGAATTTGTACGGGCTGGTCTTCTTCGGATCCAGCCATACCGCGCCGCCTTCGGTCTTACCGAACTTGGTGCCATCGGCTTTGGTGATCAGCGGAACGGTCAGACCAAACACCTGGTTCTGGTGCAGACGACGGGTCAGGTCGATGCCGGAGGTGATATTGCCCCACTGATCGGAACCGCCAATCTGCAGCGCCACGCCATGCAGCTTGTTCAGACACGCGAAGTCGTAACCCTGCAGCAGGTTATAGGAGAACTCGGTAAACGAGATGCCCTGATCGTCGCGGTTCAGACGCTGCTTAACCGCTTCTTTGTTGATCATCTGGTTTACGGAGAAGTGCTTGCCGATATCACGCAGGAAGGTCAGCACGTTCATGCTGCCAAACCAGTCGTAGTTATTCGCGGCAATGGCCGAGTTGTCACCGCAATCAAAGTCGAGGAACGGCGCGACCTGTTTGCGAATTTTATCCACCCACTCCTGCACGGTATCTTCGGTGTTCAGTTTACGCTCGGCGGCTTTAAAGCTCGGGTCACCAATCAGACCGGTTGCTCCCCCCACCAGCGCCACAGGCTTATGGCCTGCCTGCTGAAAGCGTTTCAGGCATAACAATGGAACAAGATGCCCCAAATGCAAGCTGTCAGCGGTTGGATCGAAGCCGCAATAGAGCGCGATCGGGCCTTGCGCCAGTCGCTCTGCTAACGCTTCCTCGTCCGTCACCTGGGCTACCAGCCCCCGCTCTTGCAATTGTTTAATCAAGTTACTGCTTGCCATCAAATTCTCCATGTATAAACGACTGCACCTTTGCCGGTACACGACTTTTCGCCAGACGCGAAAAAAAACATCTATGCAAAATCATTCAAGTTGCCTCAAGGCGGCAAGTACGGAGACTTACGCAAGCAAACGGCCGGAATAAGCCGGCACAGCCAACAAAGACGCAGCTTGAAAAATGAAGTCTATAGAATAAAGCGCCAGCCCATCCAGCACCAGCGCTTAACACAACAAATTTCAGGGATTACGGGGCCAGACGATCGATTTTCCACGCGCTGTTGTCGCGCTGGTATAAAAAACGATCGTGCAGACGGTGTTCACCGCCCTGCCAGAATTCCATCTGCTCAATATTCACGCGGAATCCCCCCCAGAAGCTCGGCAGCGGCACTTCGCCTTGCTGGAATTTCTGTTTCAGCTCCAGGAATTTACTTTCCAGGATACCGCGGGCTGAGATGCGGGTTGACTGCCGGGAGACCCAGGCGCCAATCTGGCTGTCGCGCGGGCGGCTGTGGAAATACTTCACCACTTCCAGCGTTGACAGGCGCTCCGCCTTGCCAGTCACCATCACCTGACGCTCCAGCATGTGCCACGGAAAAAGCAGGCTCACGCGAGGATTGTTTTCGATCTGGTGGGCTTTGCGACTTCCGAGGTTGGTATAAAACACCAGCCCTTTTTCGTCATAGTGCTTGAGCAGAACAATTCGCTGGTAAGGTTGGCCGTTTTCGTCAACGGTGGCGACGACCATTGCCGTCGGGTCGGCCAGCCGGGCGTCGCAGGCTTGTCTGAGCCAACGCTCAAATAAAGTCAGCGGTTCGGCGGGAAGATCGCGGCGGCGCAGGCCGCCACGGGTATACTCTCGGCGCAGATGCGCGATTTGCTGCAATTCGTCGTTATCAGACATGGCAAGTGAGAAAATAGTCATCGGGTGGCGTCATTGTGCGCCCCCGGGCCGGAAATCTCAACGTTTGGCCGTCTGCAGCTGACAGTTTTCCAGCACAACGCGATCGCGCTTGTAAACGGTGGCGCTGTCGCCTTTCGACCAGAAGACATACACGCCGTCGGTGTAGCGCGCGCCTGATGCCGAAAGCCCCTGTGCCAGATTCAACTGCTGGTTGTCATAGATAAAGCTGGCAATCTGCCGGGTATTGTTGATGTGCACGGTCAGCGGTTTCTGATCGCACTGATACTCCAGGGTATCCGTCTGCATCCGCTCCACAAACTGGTTATAGTAGCTACAGCCTGCGAGCATAAAGGGTACTACAGCGATAAGGATTTTTTTCATTCGTTTGCCTTCGACTATCCCGGTCCAGGAGGGCAAATCGCCCCCCGTTAACTTCATCCAGTTTACCGGTAAATAAAAAACAGGTGTTTCAGTTAACTCTGATTCTGCGGCCGGTTTGCGGGGAAAATGGCCCCGAGCACAGTGGCTTCACAAGCGCCGGTGACCGACGGGAGATTACCGGGGAGTCCGGACATCGTCCGCCATGCCAGCCAGGCAAATGCCAGCGCTTCCATATCATCGCCGCTGATACCAGCCGCATCGGTCGTAGACACCTCCGTACCCGGCAACAGCGCTGCCAGCCGCGCCATCAGCAGCGGATTACGCGCGCCGCCGCCGCACACCAGCAGACGTTCACAGCCGCCGCTCAGCAGCACCTGTTCCGCGATGGTCACCGCCGTCAGTTCTGCCAGAGTCGCCTGCACATCCTGCGGACGCAGCCCCTGGAAACGAGCCAGATGGCGCTCCAGCCAGCCGTAGTTGAAATATTCACGTCCGGTGCTTTTCGGCGCCGGTAGCGCAAACCACGGATCGCTGAGCATGTTTTGTAGCAGCGGTAGCAGCACCTTGCCTTCGCTGGCCCACTGCGCGTCTTTATCGTAGGGTTTTCCACACTGACGCCAGATCCACGCATCCATCAGCATATTACCCGGTCCGGTGTCATAGCCGCGGACCGGCACGCCCGGCGCCAACAGCGACAGGTTGGCGATCCCGCCGATATTGAGCACCATCCGCCGCTCGACGGGATGCGCCAACAGCGCATGGTGGAAAGCCGGAACCAGCGGTGCTCCCTGACCGCCAAGCGCCATATCACGACGCCGAAAATCCCCCACCACCGTCACGCCGGTATGGGCGGCTATCTGGTTGTTATCACCGATTTGCAGCGTATTCGGCGCTTCGCCCGTTGGTTCGTGCCATACCGTTTGCCCATGACAACCGATAGCGACAATATCCGTCGGCTGCACATTCTCCTGACGCATAAGAGCCAGCACGGCATCGGCAAATAAGCGCCCCAGACGCGTATCCAGCTGACCGAGCTGGGATAACGTCAGCGTTTGCCCCTGGCAGATGGCCAGAATATCCTCTTTTATTGCCACCGGAATGGGGTACGACAGACTGGCCTGCTGCGCTACTACGCTTTCGTTGATTGCCGCCAGAACCACATCAATACCATCGAGGCTGGTTCCGGACATTACGCCGATAAAGTGACCTGATTTCATACGCCTTCCTTCATTCCATGACTCTCGTATGCCTCACACTCCATCATAAAGAAGAGGGCAATGCTACGGTGCACTAACGTTTATTAACACTAAAGCGCGAAAGATTGCGCATTACGTAAAGAACTTATGTTTATGTTAAGTTGAAGAGGAGCGGATTATTATTTTTTGTCTGGTCCATGCTGGAAGTATGCCAGCCGACGATGAAATGCCATATAATTGAACGCATGGACGTTCAACAGAACACTATTCGGTGAAGGAGATTCATAAATGATTTTACGTGTTTTGGCTGTCTCGATGATTGGTTTATCGCTTGCAGGTTGCGTGAGCAGCAGCGGCCTCTCCGGAGACGTTTACTCCGCATCGGAAGCCAAACAGGTGCAAAGCGTCACCTACGGGACCATTGTTCATACCCGCGCAGTACAGATCCAGAGCGGTGATGACAGCAATGCTATCGGTGCTATCGGTGGTGCGGTGCTTGGTGGTTTCCTCGGTAATACCATCGGCGGCGGTACCGGCCGCTCTCTGGCCACCGCAGCAGGCGCGGTCGCCGGCGGCGTAGCCGGACAGGGTGTACAGGGCGCAATGAACAAAACTCAGGGCGTTGAGCTGGAAATCCGTAAAGATGACGGCAATACCATCCTGGTGGTGCAGAAACAGGGTAGCACGCCGTTCTCTGTCGGCCAGCGCGTGGCGATTGCCGGCAGCGGCAGCCAGGTTACCGTCTCCCCACGTTAAGTTTGAACCTCTCAGTGCGGTCTTTATGGCCGCCCTGCTTCTCCCTCTGGTTAATATCAAAACCGTGTCCGGTAGTGTCTGAAAAAAGAACTCGGCAGCACCGCGGTTATATAAAAACACCGTGCTCGGGCAACCCCATGTTCGCTCACCGTCAGCTCATAACGGCTTTGTCATCTTATTCCGTCACACTTATCGCGCCGTCCCAAAAGATGGATATTGTTTTCAACAGCCATGCGTATTATTTTTCAGCACGGCGTGAAGGAATTTTATTCACTTCGTGTGCAGCGCTGTTTTCATGAAAGAGACAGGTTTATTGCGGGCCACATTAATGAGTCGTATATCGATTTTGACTCCACGCCCCGCGGATTCACTTTTTTATTCATACTCCGCGTCACGCTTTCTTGCTTTAGACTGACGGGTATGCCAGAAAACCCCTGGGCCTGACAGCCACCCTCTGCGCTTTCGCAGCGTCTGAGGCTGGGGCGGCAGGCCTGTCAGGCTAACGAGACGCTGTTCTTAACGAATACGATGCGACTGTTTATCACCGCTCGCATTTTCTCCACCTGTCGCCATAGCGAAAACTCCCCCGGCAGGCACATACGCTTATTCTGGTATTGTGTATTGCTTTTGCCGGAAGTATTACTCCCTGCTCATTATTTCATTCAAGCCAACGGAAGGTTATATATACCGCATTATTATTTTACCGCGGCCACACAATATAGTTTGCTGCGGTGAATCTTCTGCACAGCGTATTATTTTTTTGCTTTTCCTGTTGATGGCAGACACCAGTCGCAAAAGCCCCCTTCGGTGCAATGCCCGGTACCTTATTTATTTACGGTGTGATGTGTTTAACCTCTGTCGGGAATTCAGGGATAAATTATTGCTGTCAAAACTGGACCCACGATTCGCTGGGCCGGCGCTATAATCGCAGCCCCCTGGATAGCCTCACCGCTCTCCTGCTGGTCAATACGGTTCATGAAGACTGGCGGGGGCAGAACGTCTCCGTCAGGCAAAAACGAGACGATGCCGCCATGTATCAGGCCAGGAACGGCGGAGGGAATCAGATGGCTAACTGACGCCTGGCATAACCGAAGATAAAAAAAGGGCCTTGAACGCTCAGGGCCCTGAATAAATTAATCTTTTGCCTGAAGATCGAGGATATTTTGTTCCAGTTTACGGATTAAATTGAGCAGCGTTGCGACTTCTTCTGCCGACACACCAGACAGAATCTCATCACGCGTCTTGCCGATCACTTCTTCCATTTCGTTGATCAGCGGCTCCGCTTTTTCCGTTAACCTGATTCGTTTCGCGCGCCGGTCGTTTGCACAAGTCTGGCGAGAAATAAGACCTTTCTCTTCCAGCTGATCCAGCGTACGCACCAGTGAGGGTTGCTCGATACCAATAGCTTTCGCCAGTTGAATCTGCGACTGCTCAGGAGGCAGCTGATGAATATTGTGCAGCGTGACCCAATGCGTCTGCGTTAACTCCAGAGGTTTCAGGCGATGGTCGATCAGCGCGCGCCAGACGCGCACTAAACGTGCCAGATCAGAACCCAGTGGCGATTCCAATTTCATCTCCTTATAATTAGCTTGCTAAGTTATTATACTGATTTTAGAATAGTGTGCAGCATTTGAATAATCAAAACAAATGAATTACCTGATACACCAAATTCAAAACAATGATTTACAATGTGTAATAGTAGCATGCTCTGAACATTCTCCCTGCAATGGCAAAGGATTTTTGCTTGTGAAACTGAGTCTTAACACTTCCGGATTGTCGCTCCAGGACCTGGTATTCGGTGCGTCAATTTACTTTCCTCCCCTGTTTAAAGCCGTATTGCTGGGATTTTTTATCTGGCTGGTTATTCACCGCCAGCTGCGCGACTGGATGTATGCCGGCGATATCTGGCATCCCTTGCTGATGGATCTGTCCCTGTTTGCACTCTCTGTGTGTCTGGCTCTGGTTTTACTGACTGCCTGGTAATGTTCACGACATGAAAAAACTCAAATACCTCTCGACCTTATTGGTCGCCGCACTCGCGATCATTGCCGCCTGGCTGGTCTGGAACTATTACACGCAATCCCCCTGGACCCGGGATGGCAAAGTACGCGCCGAACAGGTCAGCATCACGCCGCAGGTCTCCGGCAGCATCCTCCAGCTAAACGTTCGCGATAACCAGTTAGTCAAAGCCGGCGACGTTCTGTTCAGGATCGATGACACCCCTTATCGTATTGCCGCTCTCAACGCCGAAGCGCAGCTCGCGAAAGCGCAAGCGGAAATGGCCAAAGCCAAAGCGGAGCAAACGAAAGCGGCCAGTGACGCCCGTCGTCGTCGTCATCTTTCGCAAGAGGCAATCTCCGCCGAAGATCTGGAAAGCGCCAATACCGCGTTGAACACTGCGACGACCAACCTTGAGGCCGCAAAAGCGGTAGTCGGCGTGGCGCAGGCCAGTCTGGAGCACGCGCAATGGCAGCTTGGTCAGACGGCCGTGAAATCGCCGGTAGATGGCTGGGTGACAAACTTAACGACCCGCGTGGGCGACTACGCCTCGGCAGGCCATCCGGTTTTCGCCCTTGTCGATAGCAATTCATTTTATGTCATTGGTTACTTTGAAGAGACCAAGCTGCGCCATATTCGCGCTGGCGATAGTGCGCAGATAGTTTTGTACAGCAGCAAGCAAACGTTACAGGGTCACGTATCCAGTATCGGCCGTGCCATCGTCGACCAAAGTATCGAAGGCGGGAACAGTCTGGTTGCCAATATTAAACCGAATATCCCGTGGGTTCGTCTGGCCCAGCGCGTACCGGTGCGCATCGAACTCAACGGTTTGCCTGCGGATACGACGCTGGTTTCCGGGACCACCTGCACCGTCTCAATTGGCGAACCCTGATGAAGCTGCAGGTCCTGTCATGGCGTGCTCTTCCCTGGGTTAAAGCCAGCCGTCCGCAGTGGCGCTATGCCCTGCGTAACGGCATCGCGATGTGTCTCGCGCTGAGTATTGCTTACTGGCTGGATCTTGATGAGCCTTACTGGGCGATGACCTCTGCCGCCGTCGTCAGTTTCCCGACGGTCGGTGGCGTGATCAGTAAGAGCTTCGGACGCATTGCCGGAAGCCTGCTCGGCGCCTGTGCCGCGCTGCTGCTCGCCGGACATACGCTAAACGACCCCTGGCTATTTTTATTCAGCATTTCGGCGTGGATTGCGCTCTGTACCTGGGCCTGCGCAATGTATACCAACAACGTGGCCTACGCTTTCCAGCTCGCCGGCTATACCTGCGCCATTATCGCCTTTCCGGTTATCAACATTACCGACGCCAACGAGCTGTGGACTATCGCGCAGTCGCGAGTTTGCGAGGTTATCGTCGGCATCCTGTGCGGCGGGCTGATGATGATGATCATGCCCAGTACGTCGGATGGCACTGCGCTGCTGACGGCATTGAAAAATATGCATGCTCGCCTGCTTGAGCACGCCAGTCTGCTGTGGGTGCCGGAAACCACCGATGCCATTCGCACCGCCCACGAAAGCGTGATCGGGCAAATCCTGACCATGAACCTGCTGCGTATTCAGGCCTTCTGGAGTCATTACCGTTTTCGTCGTCAGAACCCGCTGCTGAACTATTTACTCCACCAGCAGCTGCGGCTGACCAGCGTCATCTCCAGCCTGCGGCGGATGTTGGTTAACTGGCCGGCCGCGCCGGCGCAGACCCGCGAAGTACTGGAAACGCTGCTTATCGCGCTGGCCAATCCACGGGCCGATTTTTACGCTGTCGCACGGATAATCGCCCCGCTGGCGCCTCCCGCCGATGCCGACTATCGCCATCTCGCGTTCTGGAAGCGCCTGCGCTACTTCTGCCGCCTGTATCTGGACAGCAGTCGCTGGCTCCAGCGCGTGGAAAACGCCTCGGTAATCGCCGAATTTAATGTTCCTTCCGCCCCGGCGTTAGCTCGTCATACCGATCAGGCCGAAGCGTTGTGGAACGGCATCAGAACGTTCTGCGCGCTGGTTGCGGTAGGCGCCTGGGGTATCAGCACCCAATGGCAGTCGTGCGCCGCCGCGCTCACCCTGGCAGCAATTTGCTGCGTGCTTTACTCGGTCTCACCCTCGCCGTTCAAATCATTGACCCTGCTGATGCGTACGCTGATATTGCTGTCGATATTCAGCTTCGGGGTGAAATTCGGACTGATGGTACAGATAACCGACCTGTGGCAGTTCCTGCTGTTCCTTTTCCCGCTACTGACCACCATGCAACTGCTTAAGCTGCAAATGCCCAAGCTGGCAGGTCTGTGGGGACAATTGATTGTGTTCATGGGGTCGTTTATTTCGGTGACCAACCCGCCGGTCTACGATTTTGCCTCGTTCCTCAACGACAATCTTGGAAAAATCATTGGCGTCGGCTTTGCCTGGCTTGCTTTTGCCGTGATCAGCCCCGGTTCCGATGCGCGTAAGAGCCGCCGGCACATAAAAGCGTTACGCCGTCACTTTGTCGATCAGCTGAGCCGCCGCCCTCAGCATAGCGAACACGAGTTTGAATCGCTGGTCTACCATCATATCAGTCAGTTAAGTAACAGCCAGGATGCCCTGGCGCGCCGCTGGCTGCTGCGCTGGGGCGTGGTGCTGCTTAACTGTTCGCACGTGGTCTGGCAGCTTCGCGAGTGGGAAACCCGTTCTGACCCGCTCTCGCAGGTGCGGGATTTATGCATCAGTCTGCTCCGGGATGTCATGAGCGAACGCGGGGTCCAGCAACGCCCCCTGGCCTCAACCTTGCAGGAGCTACAGCGAATTTGCGACACGCTGAACCATCATCATCAGCCGGCAGCAAAAGAGCTGGCGGCCGTGATCTGGCGGCTGTATTGCGCCCTGTCTCAGCTTGAGCAGGCACCTGCGGTCGGGACGATAACGGAGAGAGCGAGCGCCTCGTAAAACGGAATGCGTTCTGATTTTCAGCGAAGCGCTGTGGCGTGATGGCGAGGAGACAGCGGCAAACAACGCCTCCGGCAGGGCCATCCCGGTTCGTCGCCGACCGGGACAGCCATTGCGAAGGCGGCGCCAGTCAGTTATGGCACGTCATAACCCAGCGCAGCTTTGCGGATGCGGAACCACTGCTGACGAGACATATTCAGTTTTTCGGCCACCACGGCAGAGCGAACACGCTCGATTTTACCGGAGCCGATAATCGGTAACGGCTGCGACGGCAGACGCAGGATCCACGCATAAACCACCTGCTCGATGCTCTCAGCATTCAGCTCCTGAGCCACTTGCGCCAGCTCATCACGCAGCGGCTGGAAGCTTTCATCATTAAACAACCGCCCGCCGCCGAGGCAGGACCAGGCCATCGGCCGGATACGCAGCTGCTGCAGCTGATCCAGCGTACCATCCAGCAGCAGCGGCTGGTGTACCGGAGAGATTTCAACCTGGTTGGTGGCCAGAGTAAACGGCAGACGCGATTGCAGCAGCGTAAACTGCGCCGGCGTAAAGTTGGAGACGCCAAAGTGGCGAACTTTACCGCTGTGATGCAGTGCGAGGAAGGCTTCCGCCACCTCATCCGCATCCATTAACGGATCCGGGCGGTGAATCAGCAGCAAATCAAGATGGTCGGTCGCCAGATTGCGCAAGGACTGCTCGGCACTTAAGACGATATGATCGCGGTCGGTGATGTAGTGGCCGATGGTATTTTCGGCGCGGGCTTTAGTGGCAATCCCACACTTGCTGACGATTTCCATGCGACCGCGCAGATGCGGAGCCTGCTTCAGCGCTTCGCCAAAAGCCGCTTCGCACTGATAATCGCCGTAAATATCCGCGTGATCGACGGTAGTCACGCCCAGATCCAGGTGCTGCTCAATAAAGCTGACCCGCTCGTTCACGGACATATTCCAGTCCATCAAACGCCAGTAGCCCATAACAAAACGCGAGAATTCCGGCCCCTGCGGGGCCATAGCAATACGCTGAACCATAACAACGTCCTCAACAAAAAAGTGTGTTGAGTATACGCAATTTTGCCATTAAAACAGTGAAGGCTGCTGTGGTTCTTCCTCGGCCTGCGGTTTATTCGCGCGTAATTTGCGCAACAGACGCTGACGGCACAGGCGCAGCACGTCCTGCTTCTGGGCATCACTCATTGTTTGCCAGTGAAAACGCTCTTCACGACTACGAAAGCAACCGCGACAAAATCCACGTTCGTCCGACTGACAAATTCCCCGGCATGGACTCTGTACCGGGAAAAACTCCAGCTGCTCTGCCACTCCACGCCTCCGGCGACTCTTCTGTGTCTTTTATTGAAGACGTTTCAACTCTGCTTCGCAACTTTTGTTGTTCAGCCTCTGCCCCGGGCGACATTTTTTCGCTTGCATTAGACCAATCGGTCTATTACAGTGAGCGCCATGAACAAACATTGTGAATACGATACTCGCGAACATATTCTGGCGACCGGCGAACAGCTGTGCATGCACCGCGGTTTTACCGGAATGGGCCTGAGCGAACTGCTGAAAATAGCGGAAGTGCCGAAAGGTTCTTTCTACCACTATTTTCGCTCTAAGGAAGCTTATGGCGTCGCGCTGCTTGAACATCACTATGCTGGCTATATCCGCCGCCTGGTTGACCATTTTGCTCACGGCGAAGGGAACTATCGCGACCGTCTGCTGGCTTACTACCAGCATACCCTGACGCAGTTTTGCCAGCAGGGTATTATCAGCGGTTGCCTGACGGTGAAACTCTCCGCTGAAGTGTGTGATTTGTCTGAATCCATGCGCGAAGAGATGAACAAAGGCGCCAGCCAGATTATTACGTTGCTGGGCGAAGCGCTGGAAAAGGGTCGCCAGGAAGGGAGCCTGACATTTAACGGCGATGCTTTTACCCTCTCTCAGGTGCTTTACTCCCTGTGGCTGGGGGCCAATTTGCAGGCCAAGATTACCCGCAGTGCAATGCCGCTGGAAAGCGCCCTTGCCCATGCCAGACAGATTATTGCAGCGCCTGACGTTTAACAGGCGTTTTTATTTAACGAATTACAAGACGACCGGTCTACTCAGGAGTCATTATGTCCGAATCAAAACTGTTTTCTCCACTGAAAGTCGGTGCAATAACTGTACCTAACCGCGTATTTATGGCTCCGCTGACGCGTCTGCGCAGTATCGAACCAGGCGATATCCCGACGCCGTTAATGGCCGAGTACTATCGTCAACGTGCCAGCTCCGGACTGATCATCTCCGAAGCCACGCAGATTTCCGCCCAGGCAAAAGGCTACGCCGGCGCTCCGGGCCTGCACAGCCCGGAACAGATCGCGGCATGGCAGAAAATTACCGCCGGCGTTCACGCTGAACATGGCCGTATCGCCGTGCAGCTGTGGCACACCGGTCGTATTTCCCACAACTCCCTGCAGCCCGGCGGCGAAGCGCCGGTTGCGCCTTCTGCTATCAGTGCGGGCACCCGTACCTCCCTGCGCGATGAACATGGCCACGCCATTCGCGTCGACACCTCCATGCCGCGTGCGCTGGAGCTCGATGAGATCCCGGGGATCGTCGATGATTTCCGCCAGGCGGTCGGCAATGCCCGCGATGCCGGTTTTGACCTTGTAGAGCTGCACTCTGCGCATGGCTACCTGCTGCATCAGTTCCTGTCCCCTTCTTCTAACCACCGTACCGATCAATACGGCGGCAGCGTTGAAAACCGTGCGCGCCTGGTGCTGGAAGTTGTGGATGCCGTCAGCAAAGAGTGGAGCGCCGATCGTATCGGGATCCGCGTGTCGCCAATCGGCAGTTTCCAGAATGTCGATAATGGCCCGAACGAAGAAGCCGATGCGCTGTATCTGATTGAAGAGCTGGCAAAACGCGGCATTGCCTATCTGCACATGTCCGAGCCGGACTGGGCCGGCGGCCAGCCGTACAGCGACGCATTCCGCCAAAAAGTGCGCGATCGCTTCCCGGGCGCGATTATCGGCGCCGGTGCCTACACGGTAGAAAAAGCCAACGATCTGATCGGCAAAGGCTTAATTGATGCGGTGGCCTTCGGTCGTGACTATATCGCCAATCCCGATCTGGTCGCTCGTCTGCAGCACAAGGCCGCGCTGAACCCGCAGCGCCCTGAAAGCTTCTACGGCGGCGGCGCGGAAGGCTACACCGATTACCCGACGTTGTAATCCCGCCGGGTATCGCGACGGTTAGCCGCTATCGTATTCTGTGGTAACTGACTGCACATCCTGGACGCGCTCATCTCGTCCGCGGATGCGACAAGAAAGATCGGCGTAAGGGCCGCCTGAAATGGCGGCCTTTTTACGATATAGTGCTCAGGGGTATGAAACGCCTTGTCCGTTTTGTTACGCTATTCAGACAATTGCACATACGGTCTCCGCTAAGGGGCTGTAAACAAGGAGTATAAAAACTATGCGCTTACTTCACACTATGCTGCGCGTTGGCGACCTGCAACGTTCTATCGAGTTTTACACCAACGTGCTGGGCATGAAGCTGCTGCGTACCAGCGAAAATACCGAGTACAAATACTCGCTGGCCTTCGTCGGCTACGGCGAGGAAAGCGATACGGCGGTTATCGAGCTGACTTACAACTGGGGCGTTGACCAATACGACCTCGGCAGCGCTTACGGTCATATCGCGCTGAGCGTGGATAACGCCGCCGAAGCCTGCGAGCGTATTCGCCAGAACGGCGGCAACGTCACCCGCGAAGCGGGTCCGGTGAAAGGCGGCACCACGGTTATCGCTTTCGTTGAAGATCCGGACGGTTACAAAATCGAACTGATTGAAGAGAAGGACGCCGGCAAAGGCCTTGGCAACTAACCTGCTTCGGGCGCTCATCGGCGCCCGCTGTTTTTCCCCTTCCTGCTGCAAGGCGCGGCAAAATTTGCCATAATGCGCGCTACTTTTTTCCAGTTAAGAGAATCAGATGTCCGAGAACGTTCAACTTAATGGTCTGTGCGACCGTTTTCGTGGTTTCTACCCCGTGGTGATTGATGTAGAAACCGCCGGGTTTAATGCTAAAACCGACGCCCTGCTTGAGATCGCCGCCATTACGTTGAAAATGGATGAGCAAGGCTGGTTAATGCCGGACGAGACATTGCATTTTCATGTTGAACCTTTCGAAGGCGCCAATCTGCAGCCTGAAGCGCTGGCCTTTAACGGCATCAATCCGAACGATCCTGAGCGCGGCGCGGTGAGCGAATACGACGCCCTACACGCCATTTTTAAAATGGTCCGCAAGGGAATTAAGGATAACGATTGTAATCGTGCCATCATGGTGGCGCACAACGCGACGTTCGATCTCACCTTTACGATGGCCGCCGCCGAACGCGCCGGACTCAAACGTAATCCGTTTCATCCGTTCGTGACGTTTGATACCGCGGCGCTGAGTGGACTGGCGCTCGGCCAGACGGTGCTGTCCAAAGCCTGCCTGGCCGCCGGAATGGCGTTTGATGGCAGCAAGGCGCACTCTGCGCTGTATGATACCGAGCAGACGGCGCAGCTGTTTTGCGAAATCGTCAACCGCTGGAAACGTCTTGGCGGCTGGCCATTACCGCTTGCCGGACAAGAGTAAGAGACAAAAAAAGCGACTTCGCAGGAAGTCGCTTTTTTACTGGCGGCAGACTTATTCAGCTTTCGGCTCGTCGGTCTTGTACTTTGCCGCCGTTTCTTTGATCAGCTGCTGCAGTTCGCCGCGCTGATACATTTCAATCACGATGTCGCAACCGCCAACCAGCTCGCCATCAACCCACAGCTGCGGGAAGGTCGGCCAGTTCGCATATTTCGGCAGTTCCGCGCGGATATCCGGGTTCTGCAGGATGTCAACGTAGGCAAAACGCTCGCCGCATGCAGACAGCGCCTGCACAGCCTGAGCGGAAAAACCGCAGCTTGGCAGTTTCGGAGACCCTTTCATGTACAGCAGGATCGGGTTTTCAGCGATTTGACGTTGGATTTTTTCTACAGTCGTGCTCATTGTCATGCTTCCTTAACTTCTATACGGCAGTAATTTGTCATTGTAGCGTCCTGAACGCAGGACAGATAATAACATTTTTTTCACTCATTATATTTTATCTTCTGTGGTCAGAAGTTGCCTTAAAAATATCATTTTGGCCGCGTAAAAGCAGTATCGCTGTACATTTCGCGTACAAGGTGGTTAATGTCTGAGATAATTTTTTGCAATTGTTAATCAAACGACACTTTAGATACAAAAGAGTATTAACTTTCCGGGTTTTTATGCTTTAGAATCGTTGGGTTTTGTCATTCACCGTCAGGTATGGGTACATATCTGTCATTAATCAGGGGATTGCTCAGTGGCGCGGCTAAACAAAATCGCGATTTCGCTCTGTGCATTACTGTTTACATCTATCTCATTTACACCACTGGCGCATGCTTCAGGGCATACGCACACCTCCGCCACGCCAAAAGCGCATGCGGCGAAAGGCACTACCGAACGTAAGAAAAAAGCCAGCAGTCAGAAAACGAAGTCCACAACCAAAACCACCAGCAAGAAAGCCTCAACGGCCACCCGCACCCGACACCCCACTCGCACCACCGCATCCAGCCAGACGGCATTGAACCGTCAGGCCGCCGGCACCAAAAAATGCGTTTTGCGTAAAGGGTATAAAAAGCAGTGTGCGAAATCGATCGCGCCAGCCGCTGAACCGGCCCCGGCCATGGCCAGCGTGCAGAGTAAATGCGTCGTGCGTAAAGGTTACAAAAAACGCTGCAAAACAATCGCGGAAGAACCGCCGCTGACCCTGGCGGATGCGCATAAAGCCCGCGTGCAGAGAGCGCAAAGCACCGCTATGTCGAAGTTAATGGATCAGATTGGCAAACCGTATCGCTGGGGCGGAACTTCGCCGCGTACCGGTTTCGACTGCAGTGGGCTGGTCTACTACGCCTATAAGGATCTGGTAAAAATCCGCATTCCGCGCACCGCCAATGAGATGTATCATCTGCGCGATGCCCGTCCGGTCGATCGCGGCGAGCTGCAGAGCGGCGATCTGGTCTTCTTCCGCACCCGTGGGCGCGGCACCGCCGATCACGTCGGCGTTTACGTTGGCAACGGCAAGTTTATCCAGTCGCCGCGTACCGGCCGCGACATCCAGATCACCTCATTAAGCGAAGATTACTGGATTCGCCACTATGTCGGCGCACGCCGGGTGATGACCCCCAAAACCATTCGCTGAGCCTGACCTGCCGCGCCTGCGGCAGGTCAACTCTCCTCACTATAATGTCAGGCTCATCTCATGCCAGGACATGCCGCCATGATCCGAGGCGGAAGGCCGCTCGTAGCGAAAACCAAATCTCTCATACAGGGCCACGTGTCGGTCTTTGCACATCAGGTGAATGGCGCTCTTTTGCGCCTGTGCCATCTGCCGGATAAAGCGCTCCATCAGAGCAGTCGAATACCCTTTTCCCTGGTGTTCAGGATCAACGACGACAGACATAATCACGACATTCGGCGCGCGAGGATCGTGGCCGACCAGCTCCTTGAAGGCTTCATCCGACATCACGACTTCCCACGCGCACCCTGAATTAATGAAGCCAATGACCTCTCCTTGCCGTTCCATGCAAAGAAATCCTTCCGGGTACTGCTGGATTCGGGTGGCTATCTTTTCACGGGTGGCCGCTTCATCCCCTTCATATGCGGTCGTTTCAATTTCAAAACAGCGTTCGACGTCGGCCAGAGTCGCCTGGCGATAGACTATGTTAGACAAAACAGACCTCTGCAAAATGGATATTCACTAATCACTTTATATTTCAACGGCAACAGCGATCAACCTGCCCTGTTGAAATGCGATGCCTTGCGCTCCGGCGAAGGCTTAGCCGGGTAAGTTTGTTAAATATACCCTTTATCATTGCAAGGCTTTTAACTCCCTTCTGCAAGTGTTAGCATTCCGATCACAATAAAAACCTGTTGCACTCGCCCCGGCGAGGGACAGTACATGCTGTTCTGGATGGTAAAACATCCTTTGAATGTGAGCTAGAAAACAAGAAGTTATAAGGAGAGTAACAATGTCGTTTGAATTACCTGCATTACCGTATGCAAAAGACGCCCTGGCGCCGCACATTTCCGCAGAAACCCTGGAATACCACTACGGCAAACATCACCAGGCCTATGTCACCAACCTCAACAACCTGATCAAAGGCACCGCGTTTGAAGGTCAATCTTTAGAAGCGATCGTCCGCGCTTCTGAAGGCGGCATCTTTAACAATGCGGCCCAGGTCTGGAACCATACTTTCTACTGGAACTGCCTCGCGCCGAATGCGGGCGGCGAGCCGGAAGGTGAGCTGGCAGCCGCCATCAATCAATCCTTCGGCAGCTTCGCAGAGTTCAAAGCGAAGTTTACCGACGCGGCAGCGAAGAACTTTGGTGCAGGCTGGACATGGCTGGTTAAAAATAGCGATGGCAGCCTGAGCATTGTCTCCACCAGCAACGCTGGCACGCCGCTGACCGGCGACGCCAAACCGCTGCTGACCGTGGATGTCTGGGAACATGCCTATTACATCGACTACCGCAACGCCCGTCCTGACTATCTGGCGCACTTCTGGGCGCTGGTAAACTGGAAGTTTGTGGCAGCCAATCTGGCGGCCTAAAACGCTAACGCAGAAGGGGCAACCCTTCTGCGAATATACCGACTGTCAGACCAACGCCTCTTCCGGCTGCGAACGCCCGCCGAACAGCACCAGCAGCAGCGCCACGCCGGCAATGATCGCCCCCATCACCGGCACAAAGGCATAGCCCAGTCCGCCAGAAATCACCGCGCCACCGGCTGCCGCACCCAGCGCATTGCCGAGGTTAAACGCTCCGATATTGACCGACGAAGAGAGTCCCGGTGCTTCATGAGCCACTCGCATCACCCGCATTTGCAGCGGTGGAACCACGGCGAAGGTCGCCGCCCCCCAGACCACCATACTGATTGCGGCTCCCAGCTGCGTCTGCGCCAGCAGCGGAATCGCCAGCATGATAACCATCAGCAACAGCAGAAAACCCTTCAGCGTCCCGGAGACGGAACGGTCGGCGAATTTACCGCCGAGGTAGTTACCCAGTGAAAAGCCGACGCCAATCAACACCAGCATGGCGGTGACGAACAGCGGTGAGGCGTGCGTAATGGTGTGCAGCACCGGTGAAATATAGGTATAGAGGGTAAACATCGCGCCGGCCCCCAGCACGGTGGTCAGCAATGCGGAGAGCACCTGCGGACGAACCAGCACCGAGAGCTCCTGTTTTACGTTCGGACGCTCGCCAGCGCTGCCTTTGGGCAACGAAAACCACAGGCTGACCATCGCCACCAGCCCCAGACCTGCCGTCGCGAGGAACGACATCCGCCAGCCGATGGTCTCGCCAAGCCATGTCGCCGCCGGAACGCCGCCAATATTAGCGATAGTCAAGCCCATGAACATGGTCGCCACCGCGCTGGCCTGTTTGTGTTTCGGCACCACGCTCGCCGCCACCACCGACCCGAGGCCGAAGAAAGCGCCGTGGTTAAGACTGGTGATAATGCGCGAAATCAGCAGCGTGGTGTAATCCGGCGCCATTGAGGAGAGAATGTTCCCCAGCGTAAAGATCGCCATCAGAAAAATCAGCGCATTTCTGCGCGCGCGATGAGAGAGCAGCAAAGTCATCAGCGGCGCACCGACCATCACGCCGATCGCATACGCGCTGATCAGCATTCCCGCCGCCGGAATTGACACGTCGACACCTTTGGCAATCACCGGCAGCAGCCCCATCGGGGAAAACTCCGTGGTGCCAATACCAAACGCGCCTATCGCCAGCGCTAACAAGGGAAAGTTGATTTTCATTCAATGACTCCAGCAGACCGTCATCGGCGACGGTATCTCATCAGAAGTCAAAAGCATGACATCAATCACAAAAAAACAAAAGTAAACGAAATGGCAAAAGATTTTTGCGAAATTGATAATAATGGCGGGACGTCGGGGGAAAGAGCCCTCTCCCCCGGATAAATCAGTGCAGCACCGCGGTCAGGCCGGCGGCCACGATCAGACCCAGGACAATAATCGTTGTCGTCAGCGAAAACTTTAAATCTGTATCCATCAATTTTTCCCCCAGTTATCCCCACATGAAAAGTGAGCTTGCTCATTTTTGCACAATATAGCGCAAAAATCTTCCATGTTTTAGGGTGATGCACATTTTTGCTCTTCCCCTTTGCCGCAAGATCGGACAAAATCCCACGCTAATTTGAAAGCGTATCGGCCATTGACCCCTTCCTGTCGTTCTGTGTCGTTTTCCCGACGTGATGCAATGTTGAAAATTGTATTCAGGGTGTGTATAGGCAAACGTTTACGTATCGATAATCAGACGATCAGGTCAAGGTCTGGAGTGAGAAGTAATGGCAACAATTAAAGATGTAGCGAAGCGCGCAAACGTTTCCACTACAACAGTGTCACATGTAATTAACAAAACCCGTTTCGTGGCGGAAGAAACCCGCAACGCCGTGTGGGCGGCGATCAAAGAGCTGCACTATTCCCCCAGTGCCGTGGCTCGCAGCCTGAAGGTTAATCACACCAAATCGATTGGCCTGCTGGCCACCAGCAGCGAAGCGGCCTATTTCGCTGAGATTATTGAAGCCGTAGAAAAGAGCTGTTTCCAGAAAGGCTATACCCTGATTCTGGGCAATGCGTGGAACGATCTCGAAAAGCAGCAGGCCTATCTGTCGATGATGGCGCAAAAGCGCGTCGACGGCCTGCTGGTTATGTGTTCTGAATATCCGGAATCGGTGCTCAGCATGCTGGAAGAGTACCGCCATATTCCGATGGTGGTAATGGACTGGGGTGAATCCAAAGCCGACTTTACCGATTCGGTCATCGATAACGCCTTTGAGGGCGGTTATATGGCCGGTCGCTATCTGGTGGAACGCGGCCATCGTGAAATCGGCGTGATCCCGGGTCCGCTGGAGCGTAACACCGGCGCCGGGCGCCTGGCGGGCTTTATGAAAGCCATGGAAGAAGCGCAGATCGCCGTTCCGGAAAGCTGGATTGTGCAGGGAGACTTCGAGCCTGAATCCGGCTACCGCGCAATGCAGCAGATCCTCAGCCAGCAGCATCGCCCGACGGCGGTCTTCTGCGGCGGCGACATCATGGCGATGGGCGCAATCTGCGCTGCGGATGAGATGGGGCTGCGCGTGCCGCAGGACATTTCGCTGATCGGGTATGATAACGTGCGTAACGCCCGCTATTTCAGCCCGGCGCTGACCACCATCCACCAGCCGAAAGATTCGCTGGGGGAAGCGGCCTTCAATATGCTGATGGATCGTATCGTCAACAAGCGCGAAGAGTCACAGTCGATCGAGGTTCACCCGCGGCTGGTAGAGCGCCGCTCCGTCGTAGACGGCCCGTTCGTCGACTACCGTCGCTAATCGCCCGTGCGGCGCCGGTTACTCCGGCGCCCGCAGCCACTCCCGGTTTAACGTTTCACTGTCCCCCAGATAATCCAGTAGCCACGACAGCGCCGGTGACGTGTCGCTCTGCTGCCAGGTCAGGCAGCACGCGGCGTCCGGGAACGGGTTTTCCAGCGCCAGCCCGGTCCATTCACCGCGGTCAATCCACGGGCGAGCAAAATGGCTCGGTACCATCCCTACGCACAATCCCGCCGAGAGGCAGGTGGCCGAGGATTCCCAGTCCGGCACCACCACCCTTTTCTGGTTGTCCAGTAGCCAGGTCGTGCGTTTTGGTAGCGAGCGGGAGGTGTCCTCCCTGACCAGCGACGGCCAGTTGCGCAACACATCATCGCTGAGCGGCCCGCTCATCTGCGCCAGAGGATGATGGCTCGCCACCACGCAATGCCAGCTCAACATCCCCATATCGCGAAAGGCGTAGCGTCCCCCCACCGGAATCGAACGGGTTGCCCCGATAGCCAGCTCCACGCGTCCGTCGGCCAGCGCGTCCCAGACACCGTTGAAGACCTCCTGAAAAACAATCAGCTCGACATCGGGAAAGTGACGATAAAAATCAACAATCATCTGGCGCATACGGGCCGGTTTAACAATGTCATCCACGGCTATCGACAGCTGACCACGCCAGCCGTTGGCTATCTGCTGACACTGTTGGCGGGTGATCTGCATTTTTTTGATAACAGATCGTCCTTCCTGTAAAAACCAGAGCCCGGCGGGGGTCAATTCGACATCGCGATGGCGGCGTTCAAAAAGCGGTACCGCCAGCCACTCCTCCAGCTGACGTACGGTATAACTGACCGCCGAAGGTACGCGGTGCAGCTCCTGCGCCGCGGCGCTAAAGCTGCCGTTGCGGGCGACAGCATCAACAACTTCGAGTGAGTATTCGGACCACATATTCTGCCTGCAAAAATTTTGAACGCATGTAGCAAATATTAGCGTTTCACAAGCCAGAATGCACTCCCTACACTCTGCGGCATCATACCTGCATCTATAAGAGAATGTTATGCAACAACCCGGGAAAGGATTTTTAGTGTGGCTGGCGGGACTCAGCGTGCTGGGTTTCCTCGCTACCGACATGTATCTGCCGGCCTTTTCGGCCATCCAGCAAGATCTCAATACTTCTGCAGCGTCGGTCAGCGCCAGTCTGAGCCTGTTCCTCGCCGGCTTCGCCATCGGGCAGCTGTTCTGGGGCCCGCTCTCGGACCGCTACGGACGTAAACCGATTCTGCTAACCGGGCTGGCGATCTTCGCTATCAGCTGTCTGGGAATGCTGTGGGTGCGTGACGCCACTCTGATGCTGGTGCTGCGCTTTATCCAGGCGATCGGCGTCTGCGCGGCGGCGGTGACCTGGCAGGCGATGGTCACCGATTATTATCCAGCTCAGCGCACTAACCGTATTTTCGCCACCATTATGCCGCTGGTGGGTTTATCGCCGGCTCTGGCGCCGTTGCTCGGCAGCTGGCTGCTTGCCCATCTGGAATGGCAGGCCATTTTTGCCACCCTTTTTGCCATCGCCCTGCTGCTGATGGTGCCCGCCCTGCGCCTGAAGCCGGTCGTCAGGCCGCAGGGTGACGTCCGCGAGAAGCTGACCTTTCTGACGCTGCTGCGCTCGCGCGAATACAGCGGCAACGTGCTGATTTACGCCGCCTGCTCCGCCAGCTTTTTTGCCTGGTTAACCGGGTCGCCGTTTATTCTCCATGAGATGGGCTACAGCCCAACCGCTATCGGTCTTAGCTATGTTCCGCAGACAATCGCCTTTTTAATCGGTGGCTATGGATGCCGCGCGGCGCTGCAGAAATGGCAAGGCCAACAGCTGCTGCCCTGGCTGCTGGTGATTTTCGCCGTCAGCGTGGCTGCCACCTGGATGGTTGGTCTGGTTGAGGATGTCTCAATTATTGCGGTGATGATTCCCTTCTGCGTGATGGCCATTGTCAATGGCGGGATCTACCCGATTGTTGTCGCCCAGGCGCTGAAGCCGTTCCCACAGGCGACCGGTCGTGCCGCCGCGCTGCAGAACACGCTGCAGCTTGGTCTGTGCTTCCTGACCAGTCTGCTGGTTTCCGCGCTGATTGCCACGCCGCTGCTCACTACCACCAGCGTGATGCTGGTCTCTATCGTGCTGGCCGGGCTGGGTTATTTTATGCAGCGTCACAGCGTTTGCCTGACTACCGAATCGTCTCATGCATAAACGCGTTTCAGTGATGTTAAGGCTCAGTAATTAGCCTGCTAATATATTTTTATTGAAAGCCTGATTTCAGCGGCCTATACTGAACCGGCTTCACATAAATAAAATATTTTTTAAGATTAACGGGAGCAGGATGCATCCCGTTTCACCATGGAAGGCCTTTCGGCAAGGGTTATCGCCCTTCCTCTGTTCTACGTCGGATAGCAGCTTCACGGATATTCCGTGAGATTTCTCACAAAGCCAAAAAAGCGTCTACGCTGTTTTAAGGTTCTGATCACTTGGGCGTGATGGAGAAGCTATGAGTTCATCGTGTATAGAAGAAGTAAGCGTACCAAACGACGACTGGTACCGAATTGCAACCGAATTGCTCGGTCGCGCGGGCATTGAGGTTAATGGCACCGCCCCCTCCGATCTGCGGATTAACAATCCGCTCTTCTTTAAACGTGTTTTACAGGAAGGGTCTCTGGGGTTAGGTGAGAGTTATATGGACGGCTGGTGGGATTGCGAACGGCTGGATATATTCTTCCATAAAGTACTCCGTGCCGGGCTGGAAAATCAGCTTCCTCACCATCTGAAAGATACGCTTCGCATCGCGGGCGCACGCCTGTTCAATCTACAAAGTAAAAAGCGTTCCTGGATTGTCGGCAAAGAACATTACGACCTGGGCAACGATCTTTTCAGCCGGATGCTCGACCCCTATATGCAATATTCCTGCGCGTACTGGAAAGAGGCGCAATCGCTGGAAGAGGCGCAGGTGGCAAAATTAGATCTTATTTGCCGCAAACTGCAGCTGGAACCGGGGATGCGGGTGCTGGATATTGGCTGCGGCTGGGGTGGTCTGGCTTACTATATGGCCAAAAATTATCACGTTAGCGTAGTCGGCGTGACCATTTCCGCCGAGCAGCAAAAAATGGCCCAACAGAGATGCGAAGGGTTAGACGTTACCATTTTGCTGCAGGACTACCGTGACCTGCATGACCAGTTTGATCGCATTGTTTCCGTCGGGATGTTTGAACACGTGGGACCTAAAAATTACGCCACCTATTTTGAAGTGGTGGATCGTAATTTAAAACCTGACGGTCGTTTTTTATTACACACCATTGGCTCCAAAAAAACGGACCACAGCGTCGATCCGTGGATCAATAAATATATTTTCCCCAACGGTTGTCTGCCTTCGGTTCGTCATATCGCGCAAGCCAGCGAATCCCATTTCGTGATGGAAGACTGGCACAATATCGGCGCCGATTACGATACGACGCTGATGGCATGGTACGAACGTTTCCTGGCCAGCTGGCCCGATATCGCCGATAACTATTCGGAACGTTTTAAACGTATGTTTAGTTATTATCTGAACGCCTGCGCGGGGGCTTTTCGCGCGCGCGATATTCAGCTCTGGCAGGTGGTCTTTTCTCGCGGTGTGGAAAACGGCCTTCGCGTGGCCCGCTAAAAATATCCCCCGTTAACACGGGGGATATTCTTTTCTTTCCTTCTTCATCCAACAGCAGCGGCCGATCATTCATCGCTCAGCTGTTGTGCCGCTTCTTTCGCTGCCAGCACGCGTTCCACGGTATCGACTACCGCCTGCGTTTGCGGGTCGATCTCGATATTCACCCGATCGCCGAGTTTTTTAATGCCAAGCGTGGTGCGCTGCAGCGTTTCCGGGATCAAATGCACGCAAAAACGCGTCGGGGTCACTTCACCGACCGTCAGACTGATGCCGTCAACGCCGATAAATCCTTTATAGAGGATATATTTCATCAGCGTCGGGTCCTGAACCTTAAACCAGATCTGGCGATTATTTTCCGAGGTCAGGATCTTGACGATTTCCGCCGTGGTCATAATGTGGCCGGACATCAGATGGCCGCCGATCTCATCGCTGAATTTTGCCGCTCGTTCCACGTTCACCACATCCCCCACCTCTATAGCGCCAAGGTTGGTAATACGCAGCGTCTCTTTCATCAGGTCAAAACTGATGCGCGGACCGTCAATTTCGGTGACTGTCAGGCAGCAACCATTGTGCGCCACCGATGCCCCGGTTTCGATGCCGGCAAGCATATGCTCAGGCAGCTCCACCACATGGGTGCGAAAATTGGGTTTTTCATCGATGGACACCACTTTAGCGGTCCCCTGCACAATGCCTGTAAACATGCTTTACTCCTGTAGACTTTCGTGACGGTATCATTACCGTTATACCTGTCGGGAACAATACCAGTTGGCAAAACAGGTTGCCAGCGCGCATCGTGCCCTACCATTTTTTCACTGGCTTAATGGCGCATCCTCGCTACAATAGACTGGAAAATCCCTCTGCTCTTTCTTCTTGCTGCCATTTACGGCGGCTTTTTTAGTCTCAAAATAACAACAATATAAAGGTGTTCACGTGCAGAAGTATTTTATTGAAGCGCGTCAGTTATTAGCACTGGCCATTCCTGTGATCCTGGCACAGGTCGCCCAGACCTCCATGGGCTTTGTCGATACCGTGATGGCGGGTGGCTATAGCGCCACCGATATGGCAGCCGTCGCGATTGGGACCTCTATCTGGCTCCCGGCAATTCTCTTTGGCCACGGTCTGCTGCTGGCGCTGACGCCGGTTATCGCACAGCTAAATGGCTCCGGTCGCCGCGACCGCATTGCCCATCAGATTCGTCAGGGGTTCTGGCTGGCGGGATTCGTTTCGCTGCTGGTCATGGTCGTGCTGTGGAACGCCGGGTACATCATCAGCTCGATGCACAATATTGACCCGGCCCTTGCCGAAAAAGCGGTAGGCTACCTGCGCGCGCTGCTGTGGGGCGCCCCCGGCTATCTCTTCTTCCAGGTCGCACGTAACCAGTGTGAAGGCCTTGCGAAAACCAAACCGGGGATGGTAATGGGATTTATCGGCCTGCTGGTCAATATTCCCGTTAACTATATCTTTATCTACGGCCACTTTGGCATGCCTGAACTGGGCGGCATCGGCTGTGGCGTGGCGACGGCATCCGTTTACTGGGTGATGTTCTTCTGTATGATCTCCTGGGTACGTCGCGCCCGCTCTATGCGCGATATCCGTAGCGATGAAGGCTTCAGCGGACCGGACTTCAGCGTGCTTAAACGTCTGGTGCAGCTTGGGCTGCCAATTGCGCTGGCGCTGTTTTTTGAAGTCACTCTGTTTGCGGTCGTTGCGCTGCTGGTTTCTCCACTGGGGATTGTGGACGTCGCGGGCCATCAGATAGCCCTGAACTTCAGTTCGCTGATGTTCGTTTTACCCCTCTCGCTGGCGGCAGCGGTCACCATCCGCGTCGGCTTCCGTCTTGGGCAGGGTTCCACCCTCGATGCGCAGGTTTCCGCCAGAACCGGGGTTGGCGTTGGCGTCTGCATGGCGGTGATCACGGCGATTTTCACCATCCTGATGCGTAAGCAAATTGCCCTGCTGTATAACGACAATCCGGAAGTGGTCCTGCTGGCTTCTCAGCTGATGCTGCTGGCCGCGATATATCAGATCTCCGACTCCGTACAGGTGATTGGTAGCGGGATTCTGCGTGGATATAAAGATACGCGTTCGATCTTCTTTATTACGTTTACCGCGTACTGGGTGCTGGGACTGCCGAGCGGCTACCTGCTGGCCTTAACCGATACGCTTGTTCCGCGTATGGGGCCCGCCGGTTTCTGGTGCGGATTTATTATCGGGCTCACCTCGGCAGCAGTGATGATGATGCTGCGGATGCGTTTCCTGCAGCGTCAACCGTCCAGCGTGATTTTGCAACGCGCGGCGCGCTAACGCACAGCGGCACCTGTTCCCAGGGTGCCGCTCCTCACCGTCGTAGGGATTCAGCGCGGGCCCAGTGCGGTTCTTAAGGCGTCAACAAAACATTTAATTTTCGTCGTCCGCCGACGTCCGGCCGGCACCAGAATATGCATGGGCCGCGCCGGTCCTGAGAATCCGGCTAATACCTGCACCAGGCTCCCCCGCTCCACTTCGGTTTTCAACACATCTTCCGGCCCGAGGGTAATACCGTGCCCGGCAATGGCCGCATTCATCAGCGCCTTCCAGTCATTCGCGCGGAACCGCCCGGAGGGTTTGATCTCGAACATGGCCCCCTGTTTCTCAAATTGCCACCGGCAGGCGCTGCCCGCCGACCAGTGCCCATACACCAGGCACGCGTGATGTTGAAGATCGGTCGGCGTCTGCGGTTCGCCGTGGCGCAAAATATAGTCGGGTGACGCGCAGGCAATCAGCCGGTATGGCAGCAGAGGCCATGCAACCATCGAGCTGTCGGCCAGCTCACCGATGCGCACGATCACCTCAAACTCCTCTTCTATCGGGTCGACAATGCGGTCGCTCAACGTCAGTTCAACCTGAACGTCAGGGTAGCGGGCAAGATAGTCGGTAATAAAGGCTGCGAGCGCATGCGAACCAAAAGTGACCGGCGCATTCACCCGGATGATGCCTGAAGGTGTCGCTTTCATCTCCTGCGCCACCGCGTCCGCCTCCGCGATCTCAGCCAGTACCACCCGGCAGCGTTCATAATAGCTACGCCCGATATCGGTGAGCGTCTGTCGGCGCGTGGTGCGGGCGATTAATGAAGTGCCCAGGTGCGCCTCAAGCGCTGCCACGTGTCGGGCGACCATCTGCGGCGAGAGTCGCAGCTGTCCGGCAGCGGCGGCAAACGACCCCGTTTCAGCCGCCTTCACGAAAACCCTGATACTGGTGAGCTGGTCCATGATTCACTCATTTGAGTTGTTTATCATTCCACTATCTTACGATTTATCTTCTGCAGAGATGGAATTAAATTTATCGACACTATCAGATCATTGGTAAGGAGTTGAAAATGAAGATTGGCATTATTGGCGCCGGATTCGTTGGCCGGTCTATCGCGAAGCTGGCGCTTGCCGCCGGTCACGATGTCATGTTGAGTAACTCACGGGGGCCCCAGACTCTTTTCAGCCTGGGTCCGATGATTGGCTGTCAGGTCGGTAGCGCAGAGGACGCTGCCGAATTTGGCGAGGTGGTGGTCATTGCCGTGCCGCTCAGCGCTATCCATTCGCTGCCGGTTGCCGGCATTAAGGATAAACATGTCATTGATGCAGTGAATTACTATCCCGAGCGTGACGGCCCGATCGAGGCGCTGGAGTCAGGAGAGACCACGACCAGCGAATTGCTCGCCCAGATCCTGCCTGCCGCAACCGTCACCAAAGCGTTTAACGCTATTCCCATGACCCAACTGGAAAGCGATGGACTGCCCGCGGGGGCGGAAAATCGTCGGGCGCTGCCGTTAGCAGGCGATAGTGAAAAAGGAAAAGCGATCGCCGCCGCGCTGTACGAGGCGTTTGGCTTTGACACCGTCGACGCCGGACCACTGTCCGAAGGATGGCGTTTTGAACGCGGCCAGCCCGCCTATTGCGTACGAATGACCCGCCCGACGCTGCTCACGACCTTGTCCCATACACCGCATCGCTAACCGCCCCCCTCCGCCGACGCTGACTCCGTTGGCGGAGCATCCTGCTTTTCGCCCGCCCTGCGCGTTGTACATTCCGTTACTCGCCGATACCAAACACTCACTGAAGCCTGAGAAAGAAAAACTTATAGTAATTTCAACAGCCCCGCAGTGGGGTTAACTGAAGAAACAATTTCGAGGATATCAGAATGAAAAAAGTATTAGCTCTGGTCGTTGCCGCTGCTATGGGTCTGTCTTCTGCTGCTTTCGCTGCTGACGCAGTAAGCACCACTCAGGCTCCGGCTGCTGCAACTCACAGCACCACTGCCAAGACCACCCATCATAAAAAACACCACAAAGCCGCTGCCAAACCAGCCGCTGAACAGAAAGCTCAGGCCGCGAAAAAACACCACAAAGCCGCCGCCAAACCAGCCGCTGAACAGAAAGCCCAGGCCGCGAAAAAACACCACAAAGCCGCCGCCAAACCAGCCGCTGAGCAGAAAGCCCAGGCCGCGAAAAAACACCACAAAGCGGCAACCAAACCCGTTGCTCAGAAAGCCCAGGCCGCGAAAAAGCACCACAAAGCCGCGGCTAAACCGGTAGCGCAGAAAGCTCAGGCAGCAAAAAAACACCACAAAACCACTAAACATCAGGCCGCTAAACCGGCTGCACAACCGGCTGCTTAATTCTTCCGCTAAGTTAAGTTAATCATAAACCGGCGCTGCTTCAGCGCCGGTTTTATTTCAGGAAGCCACTATGCTGCAACGCTATCGTTTTGAGCTTATTCTGATCCTGTTAGTCCTCTGCGCGCTTTTTACCCTCCGCCTTATTTTCAGGTAATCACACCTTTCCGGTACCAGCGTCTGCGACGCCTCTTGCACCGTTCGTCTGACAAATCACTCATTCTCTCTTCCGGCAACTTCGCCACGCCTCGCTTCGCGCCGCGTCAGGAACGACGCCGCAGCGAGACAAAGGCAGCTGGATAAGAAATATCCTTTAGCATCAGTAAAATATGAACAATATGCGTAAAACTTCCGCAATCGCGTGAGATCTGAAAGAAAAGTGACGTTTGCCTCTTGCCACAACCCCATCCGATCGCTAATATGCGTCCCCGTTGTCACCACAACATTGCGTTCATAGCTCAGTTGGTTAGAGCACCACCTTGACATGGTGGGGGTCGTTGGTTCGAGTCCAATTGAACGCACCATAATGCGTTTATAGCTCAGTTGGTTAGAGCACCACCTTGACATGGTGGGGGTCGTTGGTTCGAGTCCAATTAAACGCACCATAATGCGTCCGTAGCTCAGTTGGTTAGAGCACCACCTTGACATGGTGGGGGTCGGTGGTTCGAGTCCACTCGGACGCACCATTCTTTATTCCGCAGACATCAGCAACAGTCTGTAGGTTATCGAACGGTGCGTGAATTTCGCACATTTCTCCCGGTATAATACCCGTTCTTCCCTTTGCGCTTATCCATGCGGTTCCTGTAACAGGAATTAACGCCAGCTTGCCACGCAGCATCAAACAGTCCCGCACACGCGTTTTTAGCTGCAGAGCTATTGCAACGAGATGAAGGGCCGGCTTTTATCGGGTCTCTTCCGTTGACTCATGCGGCAAACCAGGGCGCAAGCGGGTCGGGATAGTGACGCCATTCGCCCGGACCTTCCGCCATTTCTTCGTCCGTAAGCAAAGCGGAAGCCAGCCGGGCGCGCAGCGCTGATTCATCCATATTCATTCCGATAAACACCAGTTCCTGCCGGGCATCGCCCACGCCATCCATCCAGTTTGCCAAAATAAATTTCAACGACTCATCATCCTCAGGCCAACGTTCTCTGGGGACACTTGCCCACCACCTTCCCCCCAGTTCCTGACGCGCCACGCCACCCGCCTGTGACCAGGCACCGGCAAATTCCGCACGACTGGCCAACCAAAAATACCCTTTCGATCTGACCACACCAGCCAGTTCATGCGCCATCACCTGGCAGAATCGAGCCGGATGGAAAGGCCGACGGGCGCGAAATACGAAGCTGCTAATCCCATACTCCTCTGTTTCCGGCGTATGTTCGCCGCGCAGTTCCTTCAGCCAGCCCGGTGCCTGTGCGGCATTATCAAAATCAAACAGTCCGGTATTCAGCACCTTATCCAGCGCGACCTGACCAAACCGGGAGACCACCATTTTTGCCCGCGGATTAAGCGAACGCAAAATAGCCATCAGCTTTTCTTGTTGCCCGTCATCGATCAGATCGACTTTGTTCAGGACCAGCACATCGCAGAATTCAATCTGCTCAATGAGCAAATCGACCACGCTGCGCTCATCACCTTCGCCCAGTGATTCCCCGCGTGAGCGGATGCTATCCGCAGAGTCATAATCCCGCAAAAAATTGAAGGCATCCACGACGGTAACCATGGTATCAAGACGCGCCACGGTTGAAAGACTTTGCCCGTCATCGCCGGCGAAGGTAAAGGTTTCAGCAACCGGAAGCGGTTCAGAAATCCCGGTAGACTCGATAACCAGCTGATCAAAGCGCCCTTCTTTCGCCAGGCGATTAACTTCCAGCAGGAGATCTTCCCGCAGGGTGCAGCAGATGCAGCCGTTACTCATTTCAACCAGTTTTTCATCGGTACGTGAAAGTTCAGCGCCCCCTTCCCTGACCAGAGCGGCATCAATATTGACCTCCGACATATCATTGACGATAACCGCAACGCGCCTGCCCTCCCGGTTGTGCAGAATATGGTTGAGCAGGGTCGTTTTCCCGGCCCCCAGAAAACCGGACAGAACGGTCACCGGTAGGCGCTTGTCGCCCTGTGTTGCTACGCTGGTTCCGGACATTGTCTTTTATCTCCTCGTACTTCATTTGTCATTGGTACACTGGTTTCGGCCTGCTAAGCATGGCCACAGTATTTAATTGTTATGTTATAACATAACAATTAAAATGCCAATATCGACCTTTCCGGCCACATGGAGGAGAAATGTGCAGAGGCTATAAGCCATGTTGGCTTAACTGCAGGAGAGGCGCGATGCCATTTACCGCGAGTGTTCCGCTGCGTCACCAGGCAAATTGTTATGGCCCAGCCCGCCAATAAACGGCAGACGGATACGTAGCGGTGTGAAATCCAGGCCGACGTTCAGCCCCAGCATATTGAGTTCAAATCCCTCTTCAGCCCCCAGCGTTACGCCGGCGATACCCAGCACCGACACCTGTACCCCGCGCCCGGAGGGCGGTAGACCAATGGGATTCAGCAGCGAGCGAAAATCTTTCCCCACCGCGTTGGCGGGCAGATCCAGTTTGAGCGCAGGCACCTCGCGTCCAATATGGGCCAGAAAGGTATTACTGTTAGGGCCTGGCCAGGCGTGATAAGTATCCGGCCACGGATAGGAAGCAATTGCCGCAACAATCTGCGGGATCATAGCCTCGGCCTCCGCTCCCCGGTGCTCTACCAGTAAACGAGGTTTCGCGCCGAACCAGTAGCCATCCGGCGGATTGCTATTATGGCGCACCTTCTCCCCGCCTCCCCAGCTAATCACTTCATAGCGGTTATATTCCGTTTCCCCGGCTCGTTTATAGATAATCCAGGGATGCACCGCCACCACACCTTTCCATCCCCAGGTCGGCGCAGCGTAGACCTGCACAATGGCCAGGCGGGCGTTTTGCTGGGGGTCAGGCGCCAGGCCAGCTGAGTCACGACGGGCGGACCACCAGCCTTCCTGCGAGCGTAGCTCCCGCTGATACATCGCCTGGGCCAGGCTCGCGCCAAGGGAGAGCAGGATGATGCAAAGAAGGCTCAGACAAACGATTTTTATGATCATGGCGGCCTGTATTCAGAAAGGAGACATCCGTATGGGCGATTATTGTCCTGACGGGGCCGGGCAGCAATATAAAACGCGCCAATCATCATCAATAATGCCTACAGTAATGAGAACTTGCAGCCTGTAGACCCTGTGAATTCACTACAGGCACGCGATTTGCCGTAAGATTTCACGCCATTATCGTTTCGGGATCGGCCAGACGTTGCAGTACTTCTTTGCCCTGCTCATCATCACAGGTCGGCAATCCCTTATCGTCGACGAGAGTCGACTCTGGCAAAGACCCGCGCGCTCTCAAAAAGCAGACCAAAGGCGAAAATGCCGCGGTATCAGTGCCCACAACACCACTTGCGGTTCGCATTCCCTCCCCCCCTGGGCTATACCTTAGGCATCTTTATTCCCTGAGGAACAATCAAGATGAGCAAAAAAATACTGATGCTGGTCGGCGATTATGCCGAAGATTATGAAACCATGGTGCCGTTTCAGGCCTTGCAGATGATTGGTCATCAGGTTGACGCGGTTTGCCCGGATAAGCATAAAGGCGACTATATCATGACGGCGATCCATGATTTTGACGGTGCCCAGACCTACAGTGAGAAACCCGGACACCGCTTTGTCCTCAACGCCGACTTTACCGCAGTTAAAGAACAGGATTATGACGCCCTGCTGATCCCCGGTGGACGAGCGCCGGAATATCTGCGTTTGAATGATGAGGTGCTTAAACTGGTTCGGGCATTTGACGCGGCGCACAAACCCATCGCCGCCGTCTGCCACGGCCCGCAGCTCCTGGCCGCCGCCGGAATCCTGAAAGGCCGGACCTGTAGCGCCTACCCGGCCTGCGCGCCGGAAGTACGGCTCAGCGGCGGGCATTATGCCGACATTGGTATCGATCAGGCACACGTCGACGGCAACCTGGTTACCGCCCCTGCGTGGCCCGCGCATCCGCAATGGCTGGCGAAATTTGCTGAAGTGTTGCAGCAGTAAACGTTGCATCACCGACTAATAAAACGACAACGGCGGACCGTCCAGCTGACGGTCCTTACCGAGGGCTAGTCTGGATGGTTAAACCGTCGGCACGGTTCCGCCATCGATAACGTATTCCGCGCCGGTTATCGACGCCGCCCGGTCGGAGGCTAAAAACGCAATCAGGTTGGCCACCTCTTCGGGTTGTGCCGGACGACCCAGCGGAATTCCGCCTAATGAATCCATGATGATTTGTTTGCCTTGCGCATAATCGACCCCCTCCTGCTGCGCAAGCCGCTGCGCAAATCTGACCGCCGCCTCGGTTTCAATCCAGCCGGGCGCCACGCTCAGAACACGAACGCCCCTCGGGGAGAGCTCTTTCGACAGGCTTTTACTGTAGGTGGACAGCGCGGATTTTGCCGCAGCGTAGGCCGTGGTTGACTCCGGCAGCGGCATCTTTCTTTGGATTGAAGAGACGTGGATAATCACCCCCTTCCCGCTGTTGAGCATCGAGGGAAGCAGTAACCGATCCAGCCTGAGCGCAGGGAACAGGTTGAGATCCAGCTCCTGTTGCCACAGCGCATCGCTCAGCGCGGCAAACCCGCCCGCCGGGGACGAAGAACCGCCCAGCATATGAACGATAATATCCACACCGCCCAACAGCTCCTGCACCGCAGTGGCCAGCACAGCGCACCCGCTCGCCGTGGAGAGATCCGCCGTCACAAATAGCGCATCAACAGCAGCGTCCGGCTGATGGCGAGCGCAGGTTAACACTCGCGCCCCCAGCTGCCGGAACAGCGCCACGGTTGCCGCCCCCGCCCCTTTGGTTCCGGAGGTAATCAGTACGCGTTTTCCTTCCAGCGCCAGGAAATCAGTCATCACCGATCTCCAGCCCATCGATCTGCTCTGCCGTCAGGTGAAATAGATAGCCAGGAATGACCGGGCTACCGGGGAAATTTCCGCTGACGATGGCGCGCACCTTCACCCTATCCCCCTGCGCGATCGCCTCAATGGGTTCGGCGACATACTGATATTTTTGTCTGGCGGCAACCTGCCATTCCCGGATGGCCTGCCGCCCGCGGTAGGTATTCCCCTCATCCTTCACCACCGCATTCGGGGTGAAGGCGCTGACAACGCTGTCCAGATCTTCAGCCGTAAAAAAGGCCTGCACTGCTGATGGCATATCCATAGTGAATCTCCCGTGATTAAACTCTACGGCTTAACTTTAAGAATCCTTTATAATTTAAACAATCAGGACAAACCGGGATGCCATGATGAAGGAAATGGGATAATGTCGCGAATCACGCTGACTGATTTAGATGCCGTTATGGCCATCGCCCGACGGGGGACCTTTCGTGCGGCGGCGATCGAACTGGGGGTATCGACCACCGCATTGAGCCACATCATCGCTAAATTTGAAGCCGAAATGGGCGTGCGTTTATTTAACCGGACCACTCGCAGCGTGGGGCTCACCGACGCCGGCCGCCTGTTTATAGATAACATCGGTCCGTCGCTACAGGGAGTGCATCAGGCCCTTGAGGTCGTCCGCTCCCGCAGTGAAACCCCTTCTGGCGTCCTGCGCATCAATACGCCTCCGTTTGCCGCCCGCGCGCTTCTCTCCCGGGTGGTACTGGAGTTTTTGCGCCGCTATCCGCAAATGCAGGTGGATATCGTCACCGATGGCCGGCTGATCGACATCGTGGCGGAAGGCTTCGATATGGGCGTACGGGTCGCCAGCCTGATACCGGAGGATATGATCGCACTGTCCCTCGGCCAGCCTCAGCGCTATGCCGTGGTGGCTTCTGCACATTATCTTTCGCACCATAAGCGGCCTGAAACCCCTGCAGACCTGCTCAATCATCCCTGCATCCGGGTGCGTCTGCCCGATGGTTCCCTCTATCGCTGGCACCTTGAGAAGCAAGGAGAAACGGTGCAGGTCGATGTCCGCGGGCAGCTGACGCTGGATGAGGCGTCGCTGGCGCGGATTGCGGTGCTGGAGCATGCGGGAATTGGTTTCTTCCTTGAACAGGATGTCATCGAGGATATTCAGGCCGGCCGGCTCATTCGTTTACTGGACGACTGGACGCCCCCTTTTCCCGGCCTGTGTCTGTATTATCCCGGTAGACGCCACCCCTCCGCCGGGCTGGCCGCGTTTCTGGCGCTGGCGCGGGAATTTGCCCAGTCCGCCAGCCGTTGAGCGAACCCTTTGCCAGCGCCAGAATAATGCTATAACGGCGACGGCAACTCTTCCCGCTGGCGCCAGGCCGCAAGTTCTTCATTAAGCCAGGCGATGAACACAGAGACTTCGGCTTTCTTTTCACTTTGCTGCGGGGTGACCAGCCAGTACGGCCAGGGATAAGGCGCAGAGCAGGCGGTGAGCTGGACCAGCTCTCCGCGGTCGATAGCGCCCTGCACCAGGGAGCGCCGCTCCAGCGCGATGCCATTGCCGAGTCGAACGGCTTCCAGGACCAGATTCGAGTCGTTGATACAGAGCCCGCCGGCGACGATCTCCCGCTCCAGTCCGGCCTTCAGACACCAGGTTTTCCAGGATTCCATCGAAAATATAATCTTACCGGCCGCCACCTCTTGCGGCGTCGCGGGCAGCGAGCCGCCGTTATAATGCGGCGCAGCCACCACAATCAGCTCATCGGCAAACATATAGCGGCTTTCCAGCCCTTCCCAGTCACCTTTCCCCATGCGAATGGCGATATCCACCGCCTCCTGTTGCATGTTGGTGACCGTCAGGCTGACCAGCAGCCGCAAGGTGATATGGGGATATCGGGCGCGAAAGCGATCCAGCCGTGGCAAGAGCCAGTGGCAGGCAAAAGAAGGTACCGTGGCCAGGGTTAACGTCGTCGTCCGCGGCTTAACGTGGACCAGACGAGTCGCATCCGCGATATGTTCCAGCGCCTCGCGGACATGCATCGCATACAGTCGCCCCTCTTCATTAATCTGCACCCCGCGTCCGTGACGAGTAAACAATCTCACGCCGAGCATCTCTTCCAGCACTTTAATCTGCTGACTGATCGCCGAATGGGTGACATGCAGCTCTTTCGCCGCCAGCGTCACGCTACCAAGCCGGGCAACGGCCTCAAAGCTTCGTAAACTGGCGATCGGTGGGTAATCCGACATGAAGCAGCTCCTTATATTCCAGCTCCTGGAGGTCAACGTTACCATTGCCCAGGGGGGAAAACCTCAGGCGACAATACCGGTCAGCCATTCTGACATCTCAGGTAAGAAATGCGTAATATTCGTCATAGCCAATCTGGCGTAATGTCTCTCTGCGGCCAGGGGCAAAGCGAACCGGGATATCCCTCCCTGGCGCACCTTGATTGGCCAGGTATTCTCCTTTCAGAGACAGGAAAACAGGAATCATGATGAAACTCATTGGCATGTTGGACTCCCCTTATGTGAGGCGCGTCGCAGTATCTCTGGCGCTGTACGGTGTCGAATTTGAACACCTGCCGCTGTCGGTGTTTAGCGCCGTTGATCCCTTCTCAAAAATCAATCCGGTGGTCAAGGCGCCTACGCTGATTCTGGATAACGCCGTACGGCTGATGGACTCTACGCTGATCCTCCATTACTTCGAATCCCAGGCGGATATGCAGCGTAAATTACTCCCCGTCGCCGGCCCTGCGCTGGCCGAAGATCTGCAGATCCTGGGGTTGATTCTGGCGGCCAGCGAAAAAGCCGTACAGCATGTTTACGAGCACCGCTTACGGCCGCCAGAGAAACAGTATCAACCGTGGATTGAACGCATCACCTGGCAGCTGCTGTCTGCCTGCCGGGAATGGAACGCCGCGCTGGAACACCGCCCGCTCAACACGCGTCTCGATCAGGTCGCGGTGACCAGCGCCGTGGTATGGACCTTTATTCAAGCGATGATCCCCGATGTGGTTAAGGCCCATGACTTCCACCCTATTCGCGCCCATAGCGAAACAGCAGAAGCTCATCCGGCCTTTAAACAGTTTCCTCTGCCCTGAGCGATAGAAAAGCGGAAAACTTATGGGGGGCACAGGGCCCCTTTTTTATTGCCCGTCACCGCAAGCCGAGGGAGGCGCACAGCCCGCATGCATCCAGCTGGCTAGCGCCGGGGTTTTCGACCACACTTAAACCCGGCTCCCGCTGCTGTACCTCAGGCGCAGATCGCTTTGCCCGGTTAACCGTCCGGCAGGCGGGAAACTGCAATGGAAGAACGTTTATCACGGGTGATTATGCATGAAGAAAATTGCGATTATCGGCGCTGGCCCCACCGGGATTTACACCCTTTTTTCCCTGTTAAAGTATCAGCAGCCGCTGGCGGTGACGGTCTATGAGCAGGCGCGTCAGGCCGGTGTCGGCATGCCATACAGCGACGAAGAAAACTCGCGCATGATGCTGGCTAATATCGCCAGTATTGAAATCCCACCGATCCTCTGTACCTATATCGACTGGCTGAAACAGCAAAGCAAGGAGCATCTTGCCCGCTATGGCGTCAGCGATGATTCGCTGCATGTTCGCCAGTTTCTTCCGCGTATCCTGCTTGGTGAGTATTTTCGCGACCAGTTTATCGGCCTGGCAGCCAGAGCCAAACAACAGGGCTTCCCGCTAACGGTGCATGAATCCTGTGAGGTCACCGACCTGCAGGCTACGGCAGAAGGCGTCAGGGTATGGGCGCAAGGTGAGCCGGCGGCGGAACGCTTCGACCTGGCGGTCATCGCCACAGGCCACGTCTGGCCCGCTGACGAGGAGTCCACCCGCACCTTCTTCCCCAGCCCGTGGTCCGGCCTGATGGATGCAGAGATCCCGGCGTGCAGGGTCGGGATCATGGGCACCTCGTTGAGCGGCATTGATGCCGCGATGGCCGTCGTGGTTCAGCACGGCGAGTTTGTCGAATCCGCCGATCGACCGCTGCAGTTCAGGCTCAATCCGGCCAGCGAAGCGCTGAATATCGTCCTGATGTCGCGCTCCGGTATTTTACCGGAAGCGGATTTTTACTGCCCGATTCCCTATGAACCGCTTGCGGTAGTGACGCCTGAAGCGCTGGAAAAGGCGATTGCCGCCGGTTCAGAAGGTTTACTTGACCGTGTCTTCCGGCTGATGGCTGAGGAGATCGACCGCGCCGATCCGCAATGGAGCGCCAGCATCGCCCTCCCGACGCTGAACGCCGATAGCTTCAGCGACGCGTGGTTCCGTGAACGGCGCCAACATGACCCGTTTCACTGGGCGCAGGCCAACCTTATGGAAGTCGAACGCAACAAGCGCGAGAAATACACCGTTGCGTGGCGCTATGTCATCCTCCGTCTGCATGAGGCCGTACAGGAGATTGTCCCGCATCTGGATGAGCGGGATAGTCAGCGCTTTAGCGCCGGACTCGCCCGGGTGTTCATCGATAATTACGCCGCTATTCCGTCAGAGTCGATCCGCCGCCTGCTGGCGCTCCGCGAAGCCGGGGTCATCCGTATCCTCGCCCTCGGCGAGGATTACCAGATGGCGATCGACGAGGACAAAACGGTGATTACCACCCGGGAAAACCGCGCCACCTATGATGTCTTTATCGATGCGCGCGGGCAAAGAGCGCTCAAAACGAAAGATCTGCCCTTCCCGACGTTACGGGAGCAGCTGCAGGCCACCGGCGACGATATCCCGGACGTCGGGGACGACTACACGTTACAGGAGCCTGCGGAAGTACGAGGGCGTGTGGCATTTGCGGCGCTGCCGTGGCTAATGCACGATCAGCCGTTTGTACAGGGCATTACCGCCTGCGCCGAGATGGCTGAAGCCATGGCCGGCGCCATTTCCCGGCCGGCGTCCCGTCGTCGCAGGCGTTTGCCACAGACAGACCTGTGATCGTGCATCTTAGCGCTGCTCGGGAGCGGGGTGATAAGGATCTTGCTGATGATCCTCGCTATCGTCGCGTTTACGCGGGATTTCACCCTGCTCGCGCGGGTCTTCTTTTTCCGGGCGGCTGCCGCGCTCTGCGGCGTGAGTCGCCATCAATCCCCTCATGTATACCTCCGGTAGCAGCGTGGGTGATTGCGGTTGTTGGTGAGCCGGCGGCAGGAAAAGGTCCTGCGCAGGTTCCTCAACCAGCCTTATAAAGCCTGGTTGCCAGGATGCGTTTTAACAAGCGAAATGAGTTACACCGGGTCCGCACCCGACAGTGGTCATGGAACTGGTACGCCGGCGGCGACGAAGAGCCGCTTCACCGCGGTCATCTTATTGAAAGAGATTCTCAATTAAATGGCGAGAATCATCCTAAAAACAGCGCTATCGGACACGCATCGCCTGTTGGCAAACCTGCCCGGCAATCAACATATTACCCGCCGCAATGCTCTTTTAGTGCCGACATTCGCCGTGGCGCAAGCGGCACATTAATGGTGCTAATCCCGCCCACCGTGCGTCATCCGGCCTATCCTTAAGGTTTTACGCAGGAGGACCCTATGAGCGATAACGCAACACTCACAGCCCCGTATCCCCAGCCCCCTTTTGCCGACCAGCCGCAAACGCCGCCCGGTTTAGCATCAGAAATGGTCCCTGTACCGGATCACGGTGAGAGCAGTTACCTCGGTTCCGCGTGGCTTACGGGAAAAAGAGCGCTGATTACCGGCGGCGACTCAGGCATTGGCCGCGCGGTGGCGATCGCCTTTGCCCGCGAAGGCGCCGACGTGGCGATAAACTATTTGCCGGAAGAGGAACCTGATGCCCGGGAGGTCATCGCCCTGATCGCGGCCGAAGGGCGCAAAGCGGTGGCGCTTCCCGGCGATATTCGCAGCGAAGCGTTTTGCAAGGCGCTGGTGGAACAAGCCGCCAGTGAGCTGGGCGGCCTCGATATCGTGGTCAATAACGCCGGGCGCCAGCAGTACTGTGAATCGCTGGAAGATCTCTCGACCGCCGATTTCGACGCCACCTTTAAGACCAACGTCTACGCGCCGTTCTGGATAACCAAAGCCGCGCTGCGCTATCTTCAGGCCCAAAGCGTGATCATCAATACCTCTTCCGTGCAGGCCTTTAAGCCCAGCCCGATTCTCTTTGACTATGCGCAGACCAAAGCCTGCCTGGTGGCCTTTACCAAATCGCTGGCCAAACAGCTGGGGCCGAAAGGCATTCGGGTCAACGCGGTCGCTCCCGGCCCCTACTGGACGGTGCTGCAATCGAGCGGCGGCCAGCCGGAGGAAAAAGTCCGCCAGTTCGGCGCCGATACGCCGTTGGGCCGCCCGGGCCAGCCGGTAGAGATCGCCCCGCTGTATGTGACCCTCGCTTCTGACGCCTGCTCCTTCACCTCAGGCCAGGTCTGGTGCTCGGATGGCGGCGACGGGGTGTTATAGCGGCCATTTTCGGCAAGGCGCGACGCAGAGGAGTCCTGTCCAAAAGGGCTTCTCATCGCCATTAACAGGCGTCATCCACGCAGGCAGGCGAGATATTTCTCTGCGAAACGTTGTACTCTTTCGTGCGCGTTTTTCGGCATATCTTGCCCTTCGAAGGCGCCGTACAGTCGGCTAAACCGCACGCCGGCCAGCCGCTGCCTGATGCTTTCAATTACCGGCGCGGGCAACGGCAGCATATTTGGGTAGCTCCACATAAAAGAGACCGCATCCGCGCCGGGAGTCACCTGCAGGATGTCGCCCACCAGCAGCGTGCCATCGCCCTCGCGCCAGTGTAGAACGGTTCCCCCGGCAAAGTGGCCGCCCAGTCGCAACAGCTGCACCGAGGGCCATAGCTCAAGCGCATCGCCTTGCCACAGGCGAATCGCCGGGCTATGGCGCACGATCCACTCGCTATCGCTGGCATGCAGATAGACCGGTGCATCAAAGGCGGCCGCCCAATCCTGCATGGTGGTGTAGTAATGGGGGTGGGAAATCGCGATAGCATCAATACCGCCGAGCGCCGTTATCAACGCCGTCGTGGCAGCATCGAGATTGGCAATGCAATCCCACAGAATATTGCCCTGCGGCGTTCTGAGCAGAAAGGCGCGCTGATTGATAGCGAACCGGGGAACGGTTTTAAGGCTAAACAGCGCGTGGTCATGCTGCTGCCAGGCGTTGGTATGACGGCTGATGAGATCGTCAAAGGTTGTCCACGCCTGTCCGCTGACCGGGACATACTGCCGCTCATCGTCACAAATCTTGCAGCGTAAGATTGTGGCTCTTGTTTCGTCATACGACGTGCCGCACGTTTCACACAGCTTAATCATTATTCCCCCTCCTGCACGATGGTAAAGCAGTCATGAGTATGGCAGATGCGCGATGACGGTCGGTCATGATGCAGGCGACGGGAAAGCCACAGGGGAAAAATGGGGGGACCAGTCAAAAAACGGGATGCTGAGATCCAGGGCTTCCCTGCCCTGATGAGAGAAATTACTCGAAGTAGACGGCCGGGTTCTCCGACAGCGATACGAAGGTTTTGGTGTTCTTATCCAGCGCGCCAATCGCCCCGCTTTCGATATCGTAGACCCAGCCGTGCAGGCGCAGCGCCTTATCGCGCAGACCCACGGCAACCGACGGGTGAGTTTTGATGTTGTTCAGCTGTGCGATGACGTTTTCCCGCACCATCGCATTCACTTTATCGATTTCACTGTTCCAGGTGCCTTTCTCGACCACCGCTTTTGCCGCATCGGCATAGCGCAACCAATGCGCCACCGCCGGCATCGGATCCAGACACTGACAAGTCGCAACCGCAGTCATCGCGCCGCAGTTGGAATGGCCGCAGATCACAATATCGGTGACGCCCAGGGCAACAACGGCATATTCGATAGTCGCGGAAACGCCGCCCGGCTCTGGCCCGAACGAGGGCACGATATTCCCCGCGTTACGAATGACAAAGAGCTGTCCCGGTTCCTGCTGGGTCACCAGTTCCGGTACCAGGCGGCTGTCAGAACAGGAGATAAACAGCGCTTTGGGATTCTGACTGGAGGCCAGGCTACGGAAGAGCTCTTTACGCTGCGGGAAGATCTCTTTCTGGAAGTTGAGGAAACCCTCAATGATATGTTGCATAGCAGTGTCTCTTTTCTCGGTATGAATTACGGTATGACAAAGATCACAGTTTGTCAGTGTATCACCGCAGCAGAGAATAGGAATCGTTATTCAAATGGAATCTATATGTTGCAGCCCCGATCGTTTCTGCGGGGCTGTTCAGAAATACAGGCGAACTCACGCCTCCGGCAGCGTAATGGATGCGTTGCGTCCGTATGCGCACGATCGCCTCGCTATATGAAAAATTTTATCGCCTGTTGCAACGTCGTTCCCATCCCCCACAGCAGCGGTAGACCCACAGCAAACCAGCTTAACGTTAGTAGCACAACGGAGGGACGGGCCTCCCACGTCAGCTGCGCGTTAGCATTAATGGTATACATGCCCTTAGCCTGCTGCTGCTGTTCGGCGGTCATGGCATATTTTTCCGCAATCGGGCGCACAAGCTGGTTGCAGATGAAACCCATAACCAGTAATGCCGTCAAGACCAGCAGCGTAATATCATAGATCCGCGCCGGGGCGATGCCTTGCGCCAGCTGATATTCTCGCAGGTAATTCACCAGCACCGGCCCGCTAATGCCGGCAGCGGACCAGGCGGTCAGCAGACGACCGTGAATCGCGCCAACCATCTGAGAGCCAAAGACATCGGCCAGATAAGCCGGAATGGTGGCAAAGCCGCCGCCATACATCGAAATAATGACGCACAGCGCGCAGACGAAAAGCGCCACATAGCCACCGTGGTTGGTCAGCGGCAACGTCCCGTATAACAACGCCCCCAGAAAAAAGATTAAGGCAAAAGTGGTCTTTCTGCCGCACATATCCGACACCGAAGCCCAGAAGAAACGGCCCAGAATATTAAACAAACTGAGCAGGCCGGTGAATCCGGCGGCCATCGTCGCAATCCGCTTCAACTGTTCGCCACTTAATTCATTCCAGCTCAGGTCCTGCGAGAGGAGCTTTCCGGCAAAAATCTCCTGCAGCATGGGTGAGGCCATACCCAAAATGCCGATACCGGCGGTGACATTCAACCACAACACCAGCCACAGCAGCCAGAACTGGGGCGTTCGCCACGCCACGCAGACATGCACCTGTATGGTGGAATGATTACGCATCACCTTTTGCGCTTTCTCCCCCGAGGGATGCCAGCCCATCGGCGGCAAACGGTAGCCAAACGTACCGCACAACATAAACAGCGAGTAGATACCCGCCAGCGCCAGGATACTCTGCCAGACGCCGTTTCCTTGCGGACCGGCAAAAAAGTTCATCAGCCAGTTCGCCAGCGGCGCGCCAACCAGTGCTCCGCCGCCGAAGCCCATGATCGCCATGCCGGCAGCCATCCCACGTTTGTCCGGAAACCAGCGCAGTAACGTAGAAACCGGCGCTATGTAGCCCAGCCCCAGACCAATACCGCCAATCACTCCGGCTCCCAGCCACAGTAGCCACAGCTGATGACTGTAAATGGCCAGAGCGGAGAGCAGCAACCCGCCGCACCAGCACAGCGTCGCGACGAGACTCACCAGTCGCGGACCGACTTTTTCCAGCCAGCTTCCCCAGAGTGCCGCGGCGCAGCCAAGGAAAACAAAAAACAAGGTATAGGTCCAACCCAGCAGCGAAATTTTCCAGTCACATTCTCGGGTCAATAGCTGCTGCCAGAATGACATCTCAGCCGGACATTGCAGGGGTTGTATACCGCCAATTAACTGCGACATTGGCAACCAGAAGACGGAAAAGCCGTAAGCCATACCGATGCATAAATGCACGGCTAACGCCGCCGGAGGGACCAGCCAACGGTTAAATCCGGGGCGGGCAATGATGCGAGACTTTGCAAAAAAGGGGGTGATCGGTGATACGGCTAAGGGGGGTGTATTCTCATTGAGTTGCGCCATAATCCTGTCCTTATCATGTTTGCTAACCGGCGGCCTCAGCGGCCGAAGACAGAGTTACAAAGCAATAATGACGCCACCTGGTTAAAAAACAGACAGAAATGAAGACTGAAGCGAGCAAGCACTGCCTGCTGCTGGCCTCACAGGCAGCAGTGAATGAGTCAAACCACAAGCCGGAGTAAAGAAGAGATGATTTTGATAATTGCCGCTCTCAGAGTGATAACCCGCCGCCACTCGGGCACACGTTTAGCATAAGGGCTATCCTTGCCCGTTCACGAATCAGATGCCAATCAGTTCGTACTTTTTAATTTTGCGATACAGCGTGGCAATGCCAATTCCCAGCTCATCCGCTGCCTGTTTCTTATTGCTGTAGCGAGTCAGAGCGTCGCGAATCATCTGTTTTTCCATCGCTTCCAGCGCCGTACTGCCCTCTTCCTCTTTAACCTCCGCCATCTCGCCTGGCAGGCTGGCATCGCGCCCGGTGGTTTTACCGCTGCAGATTAAGTTAGGCGGAAGCAATGACGCATCAATCACCTCACCAGATGGCACAACGTTGACCAGATACTCCATCAAATTGCTTAGCTCGCGGATATTGCCAGGCCAATGATAGCGCTTAAGCAAACCGATTACCTCGGGAGAGACGCCGGGATAGACCAGCTCGAGACGGCGGGTATGCAGCTGCAGGAAATGGTGAATGAGCAGCTCGATGTCATCCTGCCGCTCGCGTAGCGGCGGCAACCTTAACGGAATCACGTTAAGCCGGTAATAGAGGTCCTCACGGAATTTACCCTCGGCGATAAACTGCGCCAGGTTTTGGTTGGTGGCGGAAATAATGCGGATATCAACCGGAACCGGGTGACTGGCCCCTACCGGCTGGATCTCACGCGACTCAATTGCTCTTAGCAGCTTTGCCTGCAGGGTAAGCGGCATATCGCCAATCTCATCGAGAAACAGCGTACCGTGATTCGCCGCCTGTATCAGCCCGGGTTTACCGTTAGCCGACGCGCCGGTAAATGCTCCCTTTACGTAACCAAACAGCTCGCTCTCCAGCAGCTGTTCCGGGATAGCCGCACAGTTGATAGCAATAAACGGCTTTGCCTGTCGGTCGCTCAGCTTATGAATGGCGCGGGCGACAACCTCTTTTCCGGTCCCGCTTTCGCCAGCAACCATCACGCTGGACGGACCGCGCGCTATGCGGCTAATCAGTTTTTTCAACTGACGCATCGGGCGACATTCGCCAATCAGCTGCTCAATCTGCGGCTCGTCCTGCGCCGAACTGAAATCCGTCGTGGCATGCGATTGATGAAACGCCATTAAGAATAGCCACTGATCCTGAACAGCATGCAGCTGCCCGATAATAAGTTCTTTCTTGTCATCAAAGGAGATCACATGCTGCATATGGCCGCGAACAAAATTATGTTCAAAGGTTAACGGGCGAAAAGTAATCGTTTTGCCAACCATATTTCCCTGATTCACGCCAAGAATCTTTAATGCCGTCTGGTTAGCAAATTTTATCTTTTGATCGAGGCTAACCACCAGCACCCCCTGATCCATATTTTCAATCATGGTCAAAAATATTTTTTGAATATTATCGCTACTGCCCTGACCTTCCAGCAACCGCGAAACAAATATTGATGAGACATGGCGAACGTAATCGGAGAATTCGTGGAGATTGTCCTTAATTCGCTCCTGCTGCTCGCGGGTTAACGCAATAAGGCTAATAACGCCCACGCACTGCCCCTGATAAATAACAGGCGTGCCAAGAAACGCTTTCTCTTTGCAATTCTCTTTGCTGGCACATCCTTTACAAAGGGGATCAAAACGTGAATGGGTAACAACTTTGTCTTTTTTTGTTTCTATTATGTAACGCAAAAGTCGCGAATCTTCATTCAACTTTTTTCCAAGCAACCTCCCGTACGCTCCTGTCCCGGCGACGCGACAGAGTGTGTTATCGACAATCTCGACCTCAAGCTGAAGAACGCTGGAAAGCATACGAGCAAATCGTTGAATTGTGGGTTGAATTTGCATCAATACGGATAAGGTGTTAGAGGAAATCATAATGAACCCTTACTCTCACTAACCGAAAACTATCTTTATTCTTTCCCGATGATACTACCCCAGGGTGGGAAGTATTTGATGCAGATAAAATCCCCTTTTCACTCTTTGACGGAAATATGGAGGCGATATCACATTTTCATATCAATATGAGAATTCGCAGAGGGTTTTTATCAATTTGACGATAAACCCGCCTCTTCTCCCCCCTCTCAGTTGCCTGTGAATAAAAGAAACCGCATTCAAGCCAGCATAACGAAAATGAATCTTATTTACCTCACCCCCAGGTTCCCCGATGTTTACGTGATCGTCATCCCATAATTACGGCCATTTATCTCTGCGTCTGCCTCTTTATCAGGAACTGGCACAGTTATTGTTAGTGAATATACAGCGCTGGCCGTCGCCACTTCACGCTCGCCGCTCCCGACCGCACAGCAATCATTAAGCTCGTCATTCACTACCAGGATCTAAAAATGAAAACTGTTAACGAACTGATTAAGGATATCAACCACCTCAACTCCAACCTGCACGATAAAGACTTCCTGCTGACGTGGGAGCAGTCTCCGGATGAACTGAAACAGGTTCTGGATGTTGCCGAAGCCTTAAAGACGCTGCGCGCAGAGAATATTGCCACCCAGGTGTTTAATAGCGGGCTGGGAATTTCTGTTTTTCGCGATAACTCAACCCGCACTCGTTTCTCCTATGCCTCAGCGCTGAATTTGTTAGGTCTCGCGCAGCAGGACCTGGATGAAGGCAAATCACAAATTGCCCACGGCGAAACCGTTCGCGAAACCGCCAATATGATCTCATTTTGCGCCGACGTTATCGGTATTCGCGATGATATGTATCTTGGCGCCGGCAATGCCTACATGCGTGAAGTCGGCGACGCGCTGGATGACGGATACCAACAGGGCGTACTGCCGCAGCGCCCGGCCCTCATTAACCTGCAGTGCGATATTGACCATCCGACGCAGGCAATGGCCGATCTTGCCTGGCTGCGTGAACATTTTGGATCGCTGGAAAACCTGAAAGGTAAAAAAATCGCCATGACCTGGGCCTACTCGCCAAGTTACGGCAAACCTCTCTCGGTACCTCAGGGAATTATCGGTCTGATGACCCGCTTTGGTATGGACGTCACTCTGGCACATCCGGAAGGCTACGATCTGATTCCGGACGTCATCGACGTGGCGAAAAACAACGCCAAAGCTTCTGGCGGTCACTTCCGTCAGGTCACCGATATGGCGGAAGCATTTAAGGATGCGGACATTGTTTATCCGAAGTCCTGGGCGCCTTATAAGGTGATGGAAAAACGCACCGAACTGCTGCGCGCTAACGATCATGCCGGGTTAAAAGCCCTGGAGCAGGCCTGCCTGGCGCAAAACGCCAACCATAAAGACTGGCACTGTACTGAAGAGATGATGGCGCAGACTCAAGGCGGCGAGGCGCTATATATGCACTGTCTGCCTGCCGATATCACCGGCGTCTCCTGCGACGAGGGGGAAGTCACCGAAGCCGTCTTCGAAAAATACCGGATCGCCACCTACAAAGAAGCCAGCTGGAAGCCATACATCATCGCCGCCATGATTTTGTGCCGCAAATACGCCAGACCAGGCCAGTTGCTGGAACAACTGCTCAACGAAGCGCAAAAACGCGTCAAGTAACCTATCAGGCTGGCCTGCAGGCCAGCATCACAGCCTCCGCATGAAGGATAAGGACAGTGTATGTCTGCTTTCTCACTGAAAATGGATATTGCCGAAAACCGTTTTTTTACCGGCGAAGCATCGCCGCTGTTTTCGCGCCAGCAGGCGCAACAGGCGCGCCATTTTCATCAAAAAATCGTCGGATATGAACCGACGCCGCTGTATGCCCTTAAGTCGCTGGCGGCTCTGTTTGGCGTGAGTACGATTCTGGTCAAAGACGAGTCGCAGCGTTTCGGTCTGAACGCATTCAAAATGCTGGGCGGCGCCTACGCTATCGCACAGCTGCTGTGCGAAAAATATCACCTGGATATCAACGCGTTCTCATTCGCTACCTTCAAAGCCAGTACAAAAGAAAAGATGACCTTTGCCACCACCACCGATGGTAACCACGGACGCGGCGTGGCGTGGGCGGCACAGCAGCTGGGTCAGAATGCCGTTATCTATATGCCCAAAGGATCGGCCCAGGAGCGCGTTGATGCCATCCTGCGGCTTGGCGCCAGGTGTATCGTCACCGAGATGAACTATGACGATACCGTACGCTTCACGATGCAAACTGCCCGGCAAAACGGCTGGGAGGTGGTACAAGACACCGCCTGGGAGGGATATACCAAAATCCCGACCTGGATTATGCAAGGTTACGCCACCCTCGCCGATGAAGCGGTAGAGCAGATGGCGGCAATGGGCATTGCTCGTCCGACCCACGTCTTCCTGCAGGCTGGCGTCGGCGCGATGGCCGGCGGCGTGCTCGGTTATCTGGTGGACGTCTTCGGCGCACGCGATCTGCATTCGGTTATCGTTGAGCCGGAGCTGGCGGATTGTCTCTACCGTTCAGGCGTCAAAGGTCAAATCGTCAACGTTGGCGGCAGCATGGCGACGATTATGGCGGGCCTGGCCTGCGGCGAACCCAACCCGCTGGGCTGGGACATTCTACGCAACTGCGCCACCCAGTTTATCTCCTGTCAGGATGCCGTAGCCGCGCTCGGGATGCGCGTACTGGGTAATCCTCTCGGTACCGATCCACGGGTGATTTCCGGAGAGTCTGGCGCTGTCGGTCTGGGCATTCTCTGCGCCGTACATTTTCACCCACAGCGCGAAGCGCTGATGAATAAGCTCGGACTGGATAGCCACTCCGTGGTGCTGGTTATCAGTACGGAAGGCGATACCGATGTGAAGCACTACCGGGAAGTCGTCTGGGAAGGTAAATATCCGGCGGCCCAATAATTCCTCAAAACACTGACAAATTCATCCCGCTGAGCGGGAAACAAAAACTGGAGAACTGATTCATGGCCAGGCACATTCCCTTCAAACTGATTCTTGAAAAAGCAAACCACTACCAACAGGACATGACCCGTTTTCTCCGGGACATGGTGGCAATACCGAGCGAAAGCTGTGATGAAAAACGCGTGGTCCATCGCATTAAAGAAGAGATGGAAAAGGTCGGCTTCGACAAAGTGGTCATCGACCCGATGGGCAACGTTCTTGGTTATATCGGCCATGGCCCGCGTCTGGTCGCGATGGACGCACATATCGATACCGTCGGCATCGGCAACATCAAAAACTGGAATTTCGATCCCTATGAAGGCATGGAGACCGATGAGTTAATCGGCGGTCGTGGAACATCGGACCAGGAAGGCGGAATGGCCTCAATGGTCTATGCCGGTAAAATTATCAAAGACCTCGGACTGGAAGATGAGTACACCCTGCTGGTCACCGGTACCGTTCAGGAGGAAGACTGCGATGGGCTGTGCTGGCAGTACATCATCGAGCAGTCAGGTATTCGCCCGGAGTTTGTCGTCAGCACCGAACCAACGGACTGTCAGATCTACCGAGGTCAGCGCGGGCGTATGGAAATTCGCGTTGATGTCCATGGCATCAGTTGCCACGGTTCCGCGCCGGAACGCGGCGATAACGCCATTTTCAAAATGGGGCCAATCCTCAATGAACTGCAGGATCTCTCGCACAAACTGGGCAATGATGAGTTCCTGGGTAAAGGCACCCTGACCGTTTCGGAAATTTTCTTCACCTCGCCAAGCCGCTGCGCCGTTGCCGACAGCTGCGCTATCTCCATCGACCGGCGCCTGACCTGGGGGGAAACCTGGGAAGGGGCGCTGGCGGAAATCCGCGCCCTGCCCGCCGTACAAAATGCAGACGCGGTGGTGTCGATGTACAACTATGACCGCCCCTCCTGGACTGGCCTGGTCTACCCGACCGAGTGCTATTTCCCGACCTGGAAAGTGGAAGAGAACCACTTCACCGTCCGCGCGCTCAGCAATGCCTATGAAGGGCTGTTTGGCAAAGCACCGGTCGTTGATAAATGGACGTTCTCTACCAACGGCGTCTCCATCATGGGCCGTCACGGCATTCCGGTCATCGGTTTTGGTCCAGGTAAAGAACCGGAAGCCCATGCGCCTAATGAGAAGACCTGGAAATCCCATCTGGTGACCTGTGCCGCGATGTATGCCGCCATTCCGCTTAGCTGGCTGGCCACGGAATAATCATTGTCTGCAACGCCTCCCGTCGCTTGGCGACGGGAGTCTGGAGTGTTTATGCGCGTACTGATTAAAAATGGCATCGTCGTCAATGCCGACGGCCGGGCTAAACAGGATTTGCTCATTGAAAACGGTCTGGTCAGCCGTCTGGCCCACCAGATAACGCTTGACCAACCGTGCGACACTATTGATGCCGAAGGTTGCTACGTGATGCCCGGCGGCATCGATGTTCATACCCACTTTAATATTGATACCGGACTCGCCCGCAGCTGTGATGATTTTTTTACCGGTACCCGCGCCGCCGCGTGTGGCGGTACAACAACCATCATCGATCATATGGGCTTCGGCCCTGCCGGCTGTCGGTTACGCCACCAGCTGGAGGCCTACCACGGATATGCCGCTTATAAAGCGGTGATTGACTACAGTTTTCATGGCGTTATCCAGCATATTAATCACGCGATTCTTGATGAGATCCCGATGATGGTCGAGGCGGGGATAAGCAGCTTTAAGCTCTACCTGACCTACCAGTACAAACTCAATGATGACGAGGTGCTGCAGGCGATGCGTCATCTACAGCGGGCCGGGGCATTAACGACCGTTCATCCGGAAAATGATGCCGCTATTGCGCAAAAGCGCGCTGAGTTTCTCGCCGCCGGTAAAACCGCCCCGCGCTATCACGCTTTAAGTCGCCCGTTTGAGTGCGAAGCCGAAGCCATCGCGCGGATGATCAATCTGGCACAACTTGCGGGCAACGCGCCGCTATACATCGTGCATCTCTCCAATAGTCTGGGTCTGGACTATCTACGTCTTGCCCAAACCCGCCATCAGCCGGTATGGGTAGAAACCTGCCCACAGTATCTGCTGCTCGACGAACGCTGCTATGAACGTGAAGATGCCTTGCAGTTTCTGCTCAGTCCACCGCTGCGTAACGCCAGGCATCACGATGCCCTGTGGTGCGGTATCAGCGATGGCGCGATTGATGTCGTCGCCACCGATCACTGTGCTTTCTCCATGGCCCAACGCCAGCAGCTTTCCGGTGGCGATTTCAGCCGCTGTCCGAACGGTCTGCCGGGGGTCGAAAATCGTTTGCTGCTCCTGTTCTCCCATGGGGTGATGACCGGACGTATTTCTGCCGAACGTTTCGTGGCGCTCACCAGCGCGACGCCGGCAAAGCTGTTCGGCCTGTGGCCGAAAAAAGGGCTGCTGGCGCCCGGCGCCGATGGCGATGTGGTGATCATCGATCCGCGGCGGACGACCACCATTCGTCATGAAATGCTGCATGACAACGCTGACTATTCCCCGTGGGAGGGGTTTATCTGCCAGGGCGCTATTCGCCAGACCTTGTCTCACGGCAGAGTGATCTTCGATAACGGTCACTTTACCGGCACCGCAGGCCAGGGGCGTTTCTTGCGCCGCCATCCCTTTTCAATCGCTAACGCTCCCGTAAGCGGAAATGCACCCTAAAGTGAGGAATGAATGAGTAAGAAAATTGTTCTCGCCCTTGGCGGAAATGCCTTAGGGGACGATCTGGCCGGGCAAATGCAGGCCGTTAAACAAACCGCGCAGGCCATCGTTGACCTGATTGCTCAGGGACACCAGGTGGTGGTGACCCACGGAAATGGTCCGCAGGTGGGGATGATTAACCTCGCTTTTGAAGCCGCCGCGAAAACTGAAGCGCACACCCCCATGTTGCCCATGTCGGTCTGCGTCGCCCTCAGCCAGGGCTACATTGGCTACGACTTACAAAACGCACTACGTGAAGCGCTCCTTTCCCGAGGAATGAGCGTGCCCGTGGCAACGCTGATAACCCAGGTCGAAGTGGACGCCAACGACCCCGCATTTAAACATCCAACCAAACCTATCGGTTCCTTTTTTAGCGAAGAAGAAGCCAGACAGCTGACCCGCCAGGGGTACACCATGAAAGAAGATGCCGGCCGCGGCTACCGCCGCGTTGTCGCCTCGCCGCAACCGGTGGATATCATCGAAAAAGAGACGGTGAAAGCGATGATGGAAGCGGGTCATGTGGTGATTACCGTGGGCGGCGGCGGTATCCCCGTCATTCGTGAAGGCCATCACCTGCGGGGTGCCAGCGCGGTGATTGATAAAGACTGGGCCAGCGCTAAACTGGCAGCGATGATTGACGCCGATATGCTCATTATCCTGACGGCGGTGGAGAAAGTCGCCATCAACTTTGGCAAAGCGGATGAGCAGTGGCTGGATACGCTCACGCTTAGCGATGCCGAACGCTATATTCGCGAAGGCCATTTCGCGAAAGGTTCTATGCTCCCGAAGGTTGAAGCGGCAGCCTCGTTCGCGCGCTCCCGTCCCGGACGTCAAGCCCTGATTACGGTGCTGAGCAAGGCTCAGGAAGGAATTGAAGGCAAAACCGGAACGGTGATTGCTGGTTAAACGATGCCTGATATGACCAGCAACCCTGAATACGCCCGGTGATGTTCCGGGCGATTTTTACCGGACAAGCCCGCGGGATATCAGGCTCAGGCGACCGTCAACACCGCTTCTTTCGCCTTAACGCCGCGATGCATTAGCGTCATTAGCGCTTCAAGCACGCCACCGCCAATCGCTCTGGCCTTATCCGATACGCTGGTATAATCGGCGTCGGCGCCTCGCGGGTCGATATCACCGATTTTGAAACCGCTGTTAACCACCAGGCCATCGTTTAATAACCCCCGCACCATGCCGCCCAGCGGAGCCAGAATCTCCCTGTCACCGATGGTGGCGATCGTCTCCCCTTCGTTGACAATATCGCCCAGCCGCACCCGCCCCTGCAGCACGCCGGCCACCGGGGCGCGGATCACCCTCAGCGAGGTGTGCCCCTGAATGTTGCCCGGGATCCCGGTATTCGCCTGGGCGCAGCCGTGGTATATCACCTGGCCTAACCAGTGGCCCCGATGGGTTTCAATTACCGCGTGGCAATCTTTCCCGGCGCAAAAACCGGGGCCAAGCGCGATCACCGCCGGGGCCAGCCCGCAATGAGTACCGAAGTTTTCCTTCGCCAGAATTGCATCCACCACGCAGGCGGGCCTCAGGTCGCGCAGGGAGTGACACGATGGGTCGACCAGAAGTGGGATGGCCCCATTTTCAACGATGCGCATAGCCTCATGTACCGACGCGGCGCGCCGGGCAACAACGCCCTCCACCGTCACCTCACCGTCGAATATCGCCTGGGCAAAGGCCACGCTGCGGCGGATCGCCGTCGGTTTTTCAACCTCAAGCATGATCACCTTAAATCCGGCATGCCAGAGCCGCAGCGCCACCCCGGTAGCAATATCTCCGGCACCGCGAATCACCACCCGCAGATGCTGTGAGGGATGATCTACCGCCATCATCAGGCCACCCGCGGCCTGATTTTTCACCTGCAGGATCTCCGCCAGGACGCTGATGGCTATCTCGTTTGGCGTCTCGGCGCCAATGCTATAGCCCACCGGCGCATGCAGCCGCGCAATGTGATCTTCCGCAATCCCGTTTTCACGCAGTTGACGTAAAAAAACCTGAACCTTACGGCGGCTGGCCAACAGACCCAGCCAGGCCACTGGCTGGGTAATCAGCCAATCCAGCGCTTCGCGATCTTTATTGTTGGTGGCGATGAGGACAAAATTGTCAGGGCCAATGTCCAGCTTGTCTAACGCGCAACTAAAGGTTTCTGCATGCAACAGCTGGGTCGACGGGGGGAAGAAATCAGGATTGAGGCTCTCCCGATAGATATCGGCAACGGCGATTTCGAACCCCACCAGCGCCGCAATTTGCGCAATTGCGCGGTTGACGTGTCCGCCGCCGATCAGCACCAGGCGCGGCCGCAGGCCATGCACGCTGATATAAACCGACATCGCGCCTCCGCAGTCAGAGCCAACGGCATCGGTCCCGTTGCGCGCCATCCTGCCGTGAAACATTCGCGACGTCTTCTCACTTAGCGCCACCAGTGCCTCATCAATCACTTTTCGCTCCACCATACCGCCGCCTATGGTTCCCGCAATGGTCCCGTCAGCGCGGATCAACATCTGCGCTGAATGCCTGGGCGTTGAGCCTCTGCTGTCAACAATCTGCGCCAGCGCAAACGGGCGATTCTGTTCTTCGAGTCTTGCAGCTTCTGAGAAAATATTCATAACAACCTCGATGGCTATCCCTTTTCATCCCAGAGTGAACCTCACTCTCTCACTCGTCTGCGCGTGATTGCCGGACGCTCCTGAACGGATCCCGCCCAGATGGCATCAACATCGCCATCAACCAGCAGGTCGGCTGTCAGCAAATTATCATTTTGAGAAAGCTGATTAAGTAACCAGATGCGCCGTACACCCGGCGGCGTATCTTTAAAGGCCCCTTCAGGATGCCGAATGAAACGATGCAGCATCTGCCAGTTCAGCCTGTCACCCGGTACGGCGGCGGTTATTCGGCAAAAAAAGGGCCAGCGATGAACCGTCCCAGGACCAATACATTGCCCAATCAACCCGCCTCCCGTCACGGCAATGACGCAGCGACTTGAATCAGGGATGCAAGGTTCATGCTCGTTTGGCGCTTTAAGTGCAAAACCGTGAGCGCCGTCGGCTTCTACCAGCACCACGTCTACGTGAGCCTGCGCCACCAGTCCATCAAGTTGCTCGCCGGTAAAACCCTTTACTTTTCCAGCCTGCGGCAGCCATGCGGAAAAACAGGCCAGCAGCGGCGGCTGCCAGACGACTGCCGGCAGCCGCTCCGGGTCGCGACAGATAACAACCGGCATCTGCTCCGGTAGAGACATATGCGTGGTGGTGGTCAACAGGACCCGTCGTCCGGCCTGGACAAATAATTCAGCCAGCCACAACAACGTACTGGTTTTGCCACCCGCGCCAACGGCGGAAATAAGTAACGGGCTGGCAGATGCACCTAAATCACAAAACAAGGCGTCATCTTGCGGTATATTTTCCATTAATCAGGTTCACTTCCATTACTTAAAGAGCGCTATGAAGCCGATCGACTGTATTATTACCGCCGCCGGGTTGTCCTCACGAATGGGGCAGTGGAAAATGATGTTACCCTGGCAAGAGGGAACAATACTTGATGCAAGTATTAAAAATGCCCTGCAGTTTTGCTCACGTATTATTCTGGTGACGGGTTTTCACGCGCAGGAACTGCAGACACGCTATAGTAACAACCCCAGGATAACGCTGGCGCATAATGCGGATTATCGACATGGGCTGCTCTCTTCCGTGATCTGCGGGGCCCGCGCCGTAAAAAGCGAATACTGCTTTATCACCCACGGCGATCTGCCTTGTATCCGCGCTGAGGTATTCCGCACCCTGTGGCCGTTGCGCTATAACGGTTCAATTCTTCCGTATTATCAAGGAATACCGGGCCATCCCATTCTCGTTGCCCGCCGCTATTTGCAACAGCGGCTGAACCATTCTGACGGTTCATCTGTCCGCCAGGCTCTGCTCAGCGGTCGGCATCAACGGCTGGAACTGGAATATCCGGAAATTATTTTTGATATTGATACCCCTGCCGATTTTATTCGCCTGCAAAATAGCCCGCGTTGCTCGTAGCGATGCCCTCGCGTCTCATGAGCGCGTTTAACGCGATAACGTAAATTATCATTGTGATAGATAAACATTGATTTTGAGAAATAAGCACAATTCATTTTGCTGAGTGATTTGAATTCGCATTAGCGTAACGTGATGTATTTCATAAAGCGTCATTAACTTTAGATCTCTCTCACAGATTCGTATCCGCTTAGCTTAATGGCTAAATAACTGGTGCGATTGTTGCTCCAGCTCTCCCAATTCGTCGGAAAGATCGTTTTCCCGATAATATTCGTTCACCGATTAATCTAAGGAGAGGGTTATGGGAGATATCATGCGTCCCGTCCCGTTTGAGGCATTATTGACGCGTATCTTTGATGAATACCAAAACCATCGCTCGATATTTGGTATTCCTGAACAGCAATTTTACTCGCCGGCAAGCCCGAATCGACTCACCGTGTTCGGCGAGAGTTGTGCAACCCCCGTTGGACCTGCCGCCGGACCGCATACCCAGCTGGCGCAAAATATTATCACCAGCTGGTTAACCGGCGGTCGGTTTATTGAACTGAAAACCGTACAAATCCTCGATCGGCTTGAGCTGGAAAAACCGTGTATCGACGCCGAAGATGAATGTTTTAATACGGAATGGTCGACCGAATTTACCCTGAAAAAGGCGGCTGATGAGTACCTGAAAGCGTGGTTTATTCTACACCTGCTGGAAGAGATTTTCCCGCTCACGCCGATGAAGAGCGGCAAATCATTTATTTTCAATATGAGCGTGGGTTATAACCTTGACGGTATCAAGCAGCCGCCGATGCAGCAGTTTATCAACACCATGATGAATGCCAGCAAGCAACCTGAGTTTTCCCTCTATCGCGATATTCTCGACCGCTGGCTGCATGACGAGAGGTTCCTTCTCCGCTTCCCCGGCGATGATATCCGTCCACGGCTCGACACGCTGGCACACAGGATCCCCGCCACCCTGGTACACGGCGTAACGCTGTCGACGATGCATGGCTGTCCGCCGGATGAAATTGAAGCCATTTGTCGCTATATGCTGGAAGAGAAACACCTCAATACCTTCGTCAAACTCAACCCGACGCTTCTCGGCTATCCCCGGGTACGTGAAATTCTTGATACCTGCGGCTTTGGCTATATCGCGCTCAATGAAGAGTCCTTTGACCATGATCTGAAAATCGATCGGGCATTAGCAATGCTGGAACGCCTGATGCAACTGGCAAAAGAGAAGCATCTCGGCTTCGGCGTGAAGCTGACCAATACGCTCGGCACCGTCAACAACAAAGGCGCGCTGCCGGGAGATGAGATGTATATGTCCGGTCGCGCGCTGTTCCCGCTGTCCATCAATGTTGCCGCTCTTCTTTCCCGCGCTTTTGACGGCAAGCTGCCCATCTCCTACTCAGGAGGCGCCAGCCAGCTCAATATTCGCGAAATTTTTGCCACGGGGATTCATCCGATCACGATGGCGACGGACCTGTTGAAGCCGGGAGGCTACCTGCGGCTTAGCGAATGTATGCGCGAACTGGAGCAGTCTGACGGCTGGAAGATGACCCAGGTGGACGTCACGCGGTTGAATGCGCTGGCGGAAAAAGCCGTCAGTATGGCGTACACCCAAAAACACTGGAAACCCAATGACCGTATTGATGTCGGCGAGAAACTGCCCCTCACCGACTGCTACGTCGCACCATGCGTTACCGCCTGCGCTATTAAGCAGGATATCCCGGAATATATCCGCCTGATGGGCGAACAGCGCTATGCCGACGCGCTGGAGCTGATTTATCAGCGCAATGCCCTGCCGGCCATTACCGGTCATATCTGCGACCATCAGTGTCAGTACAACTGTACTCGTCTGGACTACGACAGCGCACTTCACATTCGTGAGTTGAAAAAAATCGCCCTGGAGAAAGGCTGGGAGGAATATCAGCAGCGCTGGCATAAACCCGCAGGCTCCGGCACCCGACATCCGGTAGCGGTGATTGGCGCTGGCCCGGCAGGATTGGCCGCCGGTTATTTTCTCGCCCGCGCCGGGCATCCGGTGACGCTCTTTGAACGCGAGGCCAATGCCGGCGGCGTGGTGCGCAATATCATCCCGCAATTTCGTATTCCCGCAGAGCTTGTCGAACATGATATCGATTTTGTGATCCGACATGGAGTGAATCTGGTCTACGGCTGCGATCCGCATCTGAGCGTTGAAAAGCTGCAGCAGGAAGGATTCCACTACGTTCTGGTGGGAACCGGTACCGATAAGAACAGCGGTGTCCCGCTAGGCGGTGATAACCCTAACGTACGAAAATCGCTACAGTTTTTGCGGGAGTATAACCGCGGCGACAACCTGAAGCTGGGGAAGCATGTGGCTATTATTGGTGCGGGAAATACCGCAATGGACTGCGCCCGCGCGGCCCTGCGCGTCCCCGGTGTGGAGAAGGTCACGATCGTTTATCGCCGTTCACAGCAGGAGATGCCTGCCTGGCGTGAGGAGTATGAAGAAGCCGTTGATGATGGCGTTCAGTTCCGTTTTCTGAACAACCCGGAAGAGTTTAACGCCGATGGCACCTTGACGCTGCGCGTCATGACGCTCGGCGAAGCCGATGAAAAGGGGCGCCGCCGCCCGCTACAAACCGCCGAGACCTGCACGCTGCAGGTCGATACCCTGATAACCGCCATCGGCGAGCAGCAGGACCGCGATGCCCTCGCGACGATGGGTATTCCGCTCAACGAACATGGCTGGCCAGTTGTCGATCTCAATGGTGAAACCGCTAAGGCCAACGTCTTCCTGATCGGCGATGTGCAGCGCGGCCCCTCCTCCATTGTTTCCGCAATCGGCAATGCCCGCCGGGCAACGGATACGATTCTGGCCCGCGAGAATATCCTCAGTCACCATGGCGACAAACGCTGGAATAACGTCAATCCGGCGGAAGTCTACCGCCGTAAAGGGACCATTGCCGTAGCCATGGTAAACAAAGACGATCGAGATGCATTCGTGGCCCAGGAGGCCTCCCGTTGCCTCGAGTGCAATTACCTCTGCAGCAAGTGCGTGGATGTCTGCCCAAACCGTGCCAACGTCTCAATCGCGGTGCCAGGGTTCCAGAATCGTTACCAGACCTTGCACCTTGACGCCTTCTGCAACGAATGCGGTAACTGCGCCCAGTTCTGCCCATGGCAGGGCAAGCCATACAAAGACAAAATCACCCTCTTTAGTCTGCCCGAGGATTTCGGCAACAGCACGAACCCGGGTTTTCTTGTCGAGGCGAACCAGGTTCACGTGCGACAAAACGATCGGATCTGGCTGCTGAGTATCGACGAAGGCGGCCAGTTTAACGATGTACCGCCACCGCTTACCGATATGTGCCGCATTATCAGCCATGTTCATCTCCACCATCGCTATCTGCTGGGAGGCGTCGAAGTATGAGTATCCTGATTCTTAAAAATGCGACTGTCGCGCAACTTTACCCGGAAAAAGTCGTGGAAAATGTCGATATCGTTATCGAAAATGAGACCATTCTCGATGTCGGGCCGGAGCAATGCCGGCGCTATCCGCAGGCCAGCGTTAAAGAGATGCAGGGCCGCCTGGTCATGCCTGGCAACGTGTGCTCTCACAACCATTTCTATTCGGGCTTATCACGCGGTATCCAGGCCAACATCGCCCCCTGTCCGGACTTTATCTCGACGCTGAAAAACCTGTGGTGGCGGCTCGATCGAGCGCTGGATGAAGAGTCGCTGTACTACAGCGGACTCATCTGCTCGCTGGAGGCCATTCGCAGCGGCTGTACTGCGGTTATCGACCATCACGCGTCTCCGGATTATATTGCCGGGTCGCTCAGTCAACTGCGTCAGGCCTTTCTGAAGGTTGGGCTACGCGGCATGACCTGCTTCGAAACAACGGATCGCAACGGCGGCGCCAAAGAGTTACAGGCTGGCGTTGAGGAAAACATTCGCTTTGCTCGCGAAATAGACAGCGCAAGGGAAAAAGGCGATACCCCGTATCTGGTGGAGGCCCATATCGGCGCTCATGCGCCGTTCACTGTCCCGGATGAGGGCCTGAGCATGCTAAACGAGGCCCTGAAGACAACCGGTCGCGGGCTGCATATTCACGCGGCGGAAGACCGCTACGATGTCTCCCACAGCCACCATCATTATGCAAAAGATCTGCTGGTGAGGCTGGCTGATTTCGATCTGATCGACAGCAAAACGCTGATCGCCCACGGGCTGTATCTTTCCAACAGGGATATTGAGCTGCTGAATGCCCATGACGGGTTCCTGGTACATAATGCCCGTTCTAACATGAACAATCATGTGGGCTATAACCAGCGTCTGGCGGCGTTCCGTAACCTGGCGCTCGGTACCGACGGGATGGGTTCTGATATGTTCGAGGAGCTTAAGTTTGCCTTCTTCAAACATCGTGATGCCGGCGGCCCGCTGTGGCCGGATAGCTTTGCCCGCGCATTAAGCAATGGTAATGAACTGCTCAGCCGTAACTTCAAGGCGAAGTTTGGTCGTATCGAAGCCGGTTACAAGGCGGACCTGACCATCAGCGATTACGCCCCGCCCACGCCGCTTATCGCTGAAAATATTGCCGGCCACATTGCCTTCGGGATGGGGAGCAGCAACGTTCATAGCGTCATGGTCAACGGAGTCATGGTTTACGAAGATCGTCAGTTTACCTTTGACTACGAACCGATGTTTGCCGAAGCCAGAAAGGTTGCGGCGAAGATGTGGAAGCGGATGGATGCCCTGGCCTGACGCCCCCTGGCAGGAAAAGAACCCGGTCTCTGCGCCGGGTTCTTTTTTGCAACGAGTCTACAGCGTCAACAGACTGGCGGTGGCGACTTTACGCTGTTTTTGCAACGCCGCCAGCGCCTCAGCGCTCATCACGCTGAGCGCAGCCGTCGGGCAAACATCAACGCAGGCGGGCCCCCGTTCACGCGCGACGCACAGATCGCATTTCACCACCACCGGCGGATGCGCCGCCGTGGCCACAATCGTTATTGCGCCAAAAGGACAGGCCACCACGCACCCCTGACAGCCGATACAACGTGCGGCATCGGCTTCAACCCGCTCGGTTCCCATCGTTAACGCGCCGACCGGACAGGCAGACACGCAGGGCGCGTTTTCACATTGATGACACATCACCGGTACGCTGAGATGTGCGAGACGCATCACCTTCAGGCGCGGATGAAATTCTGCCCCTTCAGCCACGTGCGACAGGGCGCAGGCGACTTCACAGGTCCGGCAGCCGATGCAGGCCTGTGGACTGGCGACGATAAAGCTGGTCATACTCCCTCCTTGTTCCTGAACAAAGCCAGCATCTCGTGAGCCGCCTGGCGCCCGGCCACCATCGCTGTAACCACCAAATCGGCGCCATGTACCGCATCCCCGCCGGCGAAAATTTTGTCATTGTCGGTTTGCGTCGTGCCGCGACCTGGACCACCGGTACGAATCTGCCCCCAGCGATCGAGTTGAATCCCGTGCCCGCGCAGCCAGGGCATATCATGCGCCTGGAAGCCAAACGCCATGACCAGCACATCGGCCGGGAGCTCAAATTCTGAGCCGACAATCGGCTGCGGGCGACGACGCCCGTCCGCGCCAAGTTCCCCCATTTCGGTGCGGATCATCCCAACCGCGCTGACCTGACCTTTGCGGTTACGCAGAATAGATTGCGGCTGAACGTTGAACTGAAATTCCACCCCTTCCTCACGCGCGTTCACCACCTCTTTTTTCGAACCCGGCATGCTCAGTTCATCACGCCGGTAGGCACAGGTTACGCTGGCAGCGCCGCGACGGATCGCCGTACGCACGCAGTCCATTGCCGTATCACCTCCCCCCAGCACCACCACGCGTTTACCTTTAATCTCGGTCATCGGATATTCCGGGCTCTCCTCAAGCCCCATCACGTCACGGGTGCTGGCAATCAAAAACGGCAGCGCCTGAATCACGCCCGCGGCGTCTTCCCCCTCCAGGCCCGCCGCCATCAGGCCGTAGGTACCCACGCCAAGAAAAACGGCGTCATAGTCTGCAACCAGGTCGTTGAACGCCACATCGCGCCCCACTTCATGATTGAGGTGAAAAGTTATCCCCATTTCACTGAAGATCTCCCTTCTGACCCGCAGTATGCTTTTATCGAGTTTGAAGGGCGGTATACCAAACGTGAGTAAGCCGCCGATTTCAGGATGTCTGTCGAACACCGCCACCTGTACCCCCGCACGCGCCAGAATATCCGCGCAGCCCAGGCCCGCCGGACCGGCGCCAATGACCGCCACCCGCTCTTTACGCGGCACGACATTCCCCACGCCCGGCCGCCATCCCATCGCCAGCGCGCTATCGGTGATATAACGCTCAAGGTTGCCAATGGTGATCGAGCCGCCTTCATTTTTCAGTGTACAGGCCCCTTCGCACAGACGATCCTGCGGACAAACCCGGCCGCAAATTTCCGGCAAAGAGCTGCTTTGATGACACAGCTCCGCCGCTTCGATGACATTGCCCTTGTTGACAAGGCGAATAAAGTCCGGAATGTGGTTATGCAGCGGACAGGTCCAGTTGCACCATGCTTTCTGGGCGCAATAGAGGCAGCGTTCGCTTTCGTATTCCGCATCGCAGGCCTGAAGCCCGTGGTAAATTTCGCCAAAATGGGTCTTTCGCGTTTCGGCAGCGATTTTTTTCGCCCCGACGCGCGGTAATTTTTCGAGGAACGTTTCGCGTCGCGTCCTCTGACGAGGTTGTACCGCTAGCCCCTGGGCCGCACGAAGCTGTCGTTCGCGGCGCAGCTGGTTGATACCGGCATCATCCATCAGCTTCAACGCCTGTGTCGGGCAGGCTGCCACGCAGGCCTGCTGACCCGATGCATGTTCGCTGCACAAATCGCACTTCTGTGCCAGCTGCGGGGCATCCGCTGCCGCGGAGGTCATTTCGATGGCGCCAAACGGGCAGGCGAGCACACAGTTTTTACAGCCGATGCACTGCGCCTGTCTGAGCTGAATACTGTCATTCGCCAGATAGAGCGCCTGCGTCGGACATGAGGTGACGCAAGGCGCATCGTTACAGTGATGACAGGTAGCGGCACGACTCTCTTTACGGTGGAAGACAATGTGGATGCGCGGAAGGAAATCACGACGCTGCTGCGGCCAGACATCCTGATGATGCGCAGTCACGCAGGCTATCTCACAGACATGGCAGCCAATGCAGCTGGCAGCATCGGCAACAATAAATCGATTCATTTGCGTCCCTTTTATTATTATGAAAATGACAAGGGTCGCGATGCAATAATCAGGCGCTTTTTACGTTCTGCAGCGTAGCAGGTTCATTTTTGAGAACCGCCTCAAAGAAACGCCCTTCCCTGCGGCGACCGGGGACATCCAATGAGATGCCGCGCAGAATCATGTGGCGATTCATAATGATTTCATTCCTATCATTATGAGAACCTTCTGTTCCTCGTCCGTTGTTTAATCCTGACCTGTCGCGGCGTAAACCGCGCGTTCTGTGACAGTCGACTCATTTCGACAACTTTCTGCCTCAAATTCAAAAAACTGGCACTCCCTAAGCATATTCCCCTCAGGTGTATTTCATCGTGACTCATCCTTCGCCCCAGTCGCGCCTTCCAGGATGCACTGGCGGAAAATGTCGGATAATAAGGAGAACAAAGTTATGAGCGCCATTGATTCTCAGCCACCATCGGTCTCTGGCAGCCCCCACTCAACAGATGAGGTGGATCGCGTCTTGTCGCCGGGGAAGCTGGTCGTTTTGGGTTTGCAACACGTTCTGGTTATGTATGCAGGTGCCGTCGCCGTGCCTTTAATGATAGGGGACCGGTTAGGATTAAGTAAGGATACGGTGGCGCTACTGATCAGCTCCGATCTGTTTTGCTGCGGCGTCGTGACGCTACTGCAATGTATCGGTATCGGTCGCTTTATGGGGATTCGTCTCCCGGTCATTATGTCAGTGACCTTTGCCGCCGTTACGCCGATGCTGGCCATTGGTATACACCCCGATATCGGACTGTTGGGGATTTTCGGTGCGACGATCGGCGCCGGAATCATCACCACGCTGCTCGCCCCTCTCATCGGACGGCTGATGCCACTATTTCCCCCTCTGGTCACCGGCGTGGTGATCACCTCTATCGGTCTGAGCATTATGCAGGTCGGGATCGACTGGGCGGCTGGCGGCAAAGGCAATCCTGACTATGGTAATCCGGTTTATCTGTGCATCTCCTTCGCCGTGCTGCTGTTTATCCTGCTGGTCACGCGTTTCGCCAAAGGTTTTATGTCTAATGTCGCCGTCCTGTTAGGCATCGTCTTTGGCTTTGGCCTTTCAATGATGATGAATGAAGTTAACCTCAACGGCCTGTACGACGCCAAATGGTTCGCCATTGTCACGCCGATGGCGTTAGGGACGCCGGTCTTCGATCCGGTGTCGATTATCACTATGACCGCCGTGGTCATCATCGTTTTTATTGAGTCGATGGGGATGTTCCTGGCGCTGGGTGAAATTGTCGGCCGCAAGCTGACGCCGCAGGATATCGTTCGCGGTTTGCGCGTTGACGGTATCGGCACGGTGTTTGGCGGCGTTTTCAACAGTTTTCCCCATACCTCTTTTTCGCAAAACGTCGGGCTGGTCAGCGTCACAGGCGTTCACAGCCGCTGGGTCTGCGTGGCTTCCGGCGCTATTCTGATAATCTTCGGGATGGTGCCGAAAATGGCGGTGCTGGTCGCCTCCATCCCGCAGTTTGTGCTGGGCGGCGCAGGGCTGGTCATGTTCGGTATGGTACTGGCGACGGGAATTCGCATTCTGGCGCGTATCAACTACTCCTCTAATCGTTACAACCTTTATATCGTCGCCATCAGCCTTGGCGTGGGTCTGACGCCAACGCTGTCGCATGATTTTTTCTCAAAATTCCCGACAGTACTGCAGCCGCTACTGCATAGCGGGATCATGCTGGCCACGTTCAGCGCCGTCACCCTCAATCTGTTCTTTAACGGTTACAACAAACACACGGGGCTGATTCCCGAGAACCCGGCGGTTAAGCGCCAGCCACGTACGATGCGCATGTGGTTACTGATGCGCAAAGTTAAACAGCAGCAACACGATGAATAACGAGAAAGACTCCGGCGTCAGTGCATAGCTCTGACGCCGTCATCCCGTAACCGGGAGCATTAATTCCGCGAACTCAGGAGAACTCATCATGTTATTACGCCTGGTTTTCGCCACCGCGGTTCTCTGTTTGCTGAGCCAGCCAGCGGTGCAATATGCCATTAATTTGAGTATCCATAGCCGCTTCGACTTTTGGTTGCTCTTTTAATCGCGCTGTCTCCGCTTCGTTCTGACGAGGAAAATTATCATAATGAAAAAGGTGATTACCGTATGCCCGTATTGCGCAGCTGGCTGTAAGCTCAGGCTGGTCGTTGAGGAGGAAAAAATCCTGCATGCCGAAGCGGCAATGGGCAAAAATAACCAGGGGACCCTGTGCCTGAAAGGCTATTATGGCTGGGATTTCATTAACGATACCCAGATCCTCACCCCGCGCCTGAAAACCCCTATGATCCGCCGTCAGCGTGGCGGCAAACTGGAATCCGTCTCCTGGCAGGAAGCGCTCGACTACGTCGCGACCCGTCTCAGCGCCATTAAGGCGAAGTACGGTCCGGACGCCATTCAGACCACCGGCTCCTCCCGCGGGACGGGGAACGAAACCAACTATGTGATGCAAAAGTTCGCGCGCGCCGTTATTGGTACCAATAACGTCGACTGCTGCGCTCGCGTCTGACACGGCCCTTCGGTTGCAGGTCTGCACCAGTCGGTCGGTAATGGCGCCATGAGTAATGCCATCACAGAGATTGATAACACCGATCTCGTGTTTATCTTCGGGTACAACCCGGCAGATTCACACCCTATTGTGGCGAATCACGTGATCAACGCCAAACGCAATGGGGCGAAAATTATCGTCTGCGATCCGCGTAAAATCGAAACCGCGCGTATCGCCGATATGCACATTGCGCTGAAGAACGGTTCGAACATCGCGCTGCTCAACGCCATCGGGCAGGTGATTATCGCAGAAGATCTCTACGATAAATCCTTCGTCGCCAGCCGTTCCGAGGGCTTCGACGAGTATCGCAAAATCGTCGAAGGCTATACGCCGGAGTCGGTGGAAACCATCACCGGCGTCAGCGCGCAGGAGATCCGCGCCTGTGCCCGGATGTACGCCGGCGCGAAATCCGCCGCCATCCTGTGGGGCATGGGCGTGACCCAGTTCTATCAGGGCGTGGAGACCGTGCGCTCGCTGACCAGCCTGGCGATCCTCACCGGTAACCTCGGCAAGCCGAGCGTCGGCGTCAACCCGGTGCGCGGCCAGAACAACGTGCAGGGCGCCTGCGATATGGGGGCGCTGCCGGACACCTATCCGGGCTATCAATACGTGAAGTTTCCGGAGCACCGCGAGAAGTTCGCCCGGGCCTGGGGCGTAGAGAGCCTGCCGGAGCATACCGGCTATCGCATCAGCGAGCTGCCGCACCGCGCGGCGCACGGTGAAGTGCGGGCGGCGTACATTATGGGCGAAGATCCGCTGCAGACCGACGCCGAGCTCTCTGCGGTGCGTAAAGCGTTTGAAGAGCTGGAGCTGGTGATTGTCCAGGATATTTTCATGACCAAAACCGCTGCGGCGGCCGACGTTATCCTGCCGTCCACCTCGTGGGGCGAGCACGAAGGCGTCTATACCGCAGCGGACCGCGGCTTCCAGCGCTTCTTTAAAGCGGTGGAGCCGAAGTGGGACCTGAAAACCGACTGGCAGATCATCAGCGAAATCGCCACCCGGATGGGCTATCCGATGCACTACAACAACACCCAGGAGATCTGGGACGAGTTGCGGCATCTGTGCCCGAATTTTTACGGCGCCACCTACGAGAAAATGGGCGAGCTGGGCTACGTCATGTGGCCGTGCCGCGATGAGTCCGACGCCGACCAGGGGACCTCTTATCTGTTTAAAGAGCAGTTCGCTACCCCGAACGGCCTGGCGCAGTTCTTCACCTGCGACTGGGTTGCGCCGATCGATAAACTCACCGACGAGTATCCGATGGTGCTCTCCACCGTGCGGGAAGTAGGCCACTATTCGTGCCGCTCGATGACCGGCAACTGCGCGGCGCTGGCCGCGCTGGCGGATGAACCGGGCTATGCGCAAATCAATACCGCCGATGCCGCGCGACTGGGCATTGAGGATGAGGCGCTGGTGTGGGTGAAGTCGCGGAAAGGCCGCATTATCACCCGCGCGCAGGTCAGCGATCGTCCGAATAAAGGGGCGGTCTATATGACCTATCAGTGGTGGATTGGCGCCTGTAACGAGCTGGTCGCGGAGAACTTAAGCCCGATAACCAAAACGCCGGAGTACAAGTACTGTGCCGTGAACGTTGAGCGCATCGCCGACCAGCGCGCCGCCGAGCAGTATGTGATTGATGAGTACACCAGGCTGAAAGCCCGTCTGCGCGAAAGCGCAATGGGTTAACCCTGCTCCCCGGTTGCGCGACGTTTATCGCAGAAAGATCCGGCCGATCGCCAGAGTCGTCAGGAACGGTTAAATCAGAGAGACGGAAAAGACAGAAACCCGGGCCAGGTGTTTACACCTTAGCCCGGGTTGTAAGGTCTATGACTTTAAAGCATGGTGAATAGAATCAAGAATCGGTTGATAGCCGGTACAGCGACAGATATTCCCCTCCAGCACATCTTTCAACTGTTCATCCGTCGGCTGCGGCGCTTTAGTCAGCAGCGCCGTGGTACTCACCAGTACGCCAGGAGTACAAAAACCGCACTGCACACCGCCATGCTCGACAAATGCCCGCTGCAGTTTTTGCGTCAGCGGGTTATCGTTCAACCCTTCAAGGGTGGTGATTTCCGCCTCATCGCACTGTTCGGCCAGAACCAGACATGAACAGACGGCATTGCCATCCATCAATACCGTACAGGCGCCGCACTCCCCGATGGAACAGCCCTCTTTCGTGGCACTCAGGTGCAAAGTGTCCCGCACCAGATCCAACAACCGCATGTGCCCTTCCACTTTCGCTTCCACCAGCTTGCCATTGACCTTCACTTTGATTGTGCTCATTGCGCTATCCTGTGCGGAGCGCTATCACGCTCCGTTAATTTATGATTATTGATCAAATTCGTGCTTCGCCTGTGCCATCATGTCGCGGAACATACTGATAAAGACAGGCTGCTTATAGGCAGCGGACCAGCGTTTGCCGATGGCGGCATCGATCAGCTTTTCCAGAACCGCACAAGCGCGGTCGATCGATTCATGCTCCAACCGCTGGCCAATCAGGCAACGCTCGACATCAGGCAGGCGCTGCGGTTTGCTAAACAGAGCGCCATCCACCAGCCGGCAGTAGTCGACGCACCCGTTGGCATCCAGAGACAGCAGCGCACTCAGGCTTTGCCGGGTAATATTCAGCGCATTACGTCGCCCCAGCTGATGATAGAAACCTCTGGCCTGCGGTCTGGCCGGCGGCGGCAGGATCACCTGAGTCAGCAGCTCGTCCGGCTGGCGCTGGGTTTTATAGCCAGAAAGCAGAAACTCACCCAACGACATCCGCCGCGTGCCGCGCAGGGAATGCAGCACAATACTGGCATCGTAGAGGATCGCCGGTGGAATAGAGTCGCCACAGGGCGCGGCGTTAACGATATTGCCGCCAATGGTGGCGCGGTTACGAATCTGATGTGAGCCTACGGTGTGACAGGCCTGAACCAGTAGCGGATAACGCTCACGCAGTAGCGGATGCTCGGTGATGCGGTTAAAGGTCAGCGCCGCGCCAAGGACTATCTCATGACTATGGGGATCTTCTGTTATCCCGGTCAGCTCCTGAAGACGGGAAATATCCACCAGCTTCATTGCCCGGGTTTGCATGCGCCCTTGCACAATGACGTCCGTCCCTCCCGCTATTGCGCTCACGCCTTCCTGAGCCAGCAACGTGAGCGCCTGTTCCAGATTCTGCGGACGGGTTACCGTCACGTCGGTCAGCCGCAGCACCTGCTTTTTATTTTCCGCCTCGATCATCAGCTCGCTCTGCCGGGCTGGCTTTTTCAGATTGAAGCCGAGGATCACCTGCTCAAGGGTCAGCGGCAACTTATTAAAGCGCCTCCCGAGCGCGAAGCTGACCGCATTATTGATAGCTGCCGCGGCCAGTTCAGTGGCCGGCTCGCCGATGCCTTTCGCCCCATACGGCCCGGCAAGATCGGGGTTTTCTACGCCGATAACCGTGATTCGTGGGATATCTTTAATGGTCGGCAGAAGGTAGCTGTCAAAGTTTTCTGACTTCACCTGGCCGTGCTCAATATTGAAATCTTCCAGCAGCGCATAGCCAAATCCCTGGGCTACGCCGCCGCAAACCTGGCCTTCAAACCCCACCGGATTGAGTATCCGCCCAACATCGTGCGCGGCGGTCACATGCAGGAGTTCAGTTTTCCCTGTACTGGTGTTCACCCGAACTTCAGCCACCTGACAGCCGTACACCCAGGTAAAGTACGGACTGCCGCAGCCTTTTTCTTCATCCCAGTGAATCGGCGGAGGGACGAACCAGCCATACTCGGTGAGACTAACGCTGGCCCATTTGGTTTTATTGACGGCGCGTTTAAAATCAATACGCCGGCTGGGGTCATGGCGGTTGATTATCAACCCGCCTGACCAGAGGGTATCGGCAAGCTCGCATGCGCCAATAGTGTCGCCGACGACGCTGAGAATGCGTCGTTTGATCTTCTCTGCCGCATCAAGAATCGCCCCGCCGCCCACCATCGTTCCGCGCGTGGCCGCCGTGGATCCGCCATCACCAATGACCGACGTTGGCGGCTCGCTAAAATGAATCTCTTCAAGCCCAATACCAAACGCTTCGGCGGCAATGAGCGACATGGTGGTCTGTAACCCCTGACCATTTTCTGATACTGATGTCGACAGGTTAACGCTGCCGTCTTCGTTGACCTGAATCAGCGCCGTTGAGGTATCCACCCCTTCCGCACCGATAGAACAGCCGCGATAGCTCAGCGCCAGGCCAATACCGTAGCGCCACACGCCTCCCTGCTGATTCAACACATGATAATGCTGGCGCTTCGCCATAAATTCTGCCGACTCGCTGGCCTTATTCAACACTTCAATTGCCGAAACGGTGTGGTTGTCGAACAGCTGGCCGGTAATCGAAGTATCGCCCTGTCGTAGCGCGTTTTTTTCGCGCAGCTTCAGCGGGGGAATATCCAGATATTCCGCAATCTCATCCATCAATGATTCATGCGCGTAGACGACCTGCGGCGAGCCAAAACCACGCATCGCCGAGGTATAGCTGTTGTTGGTATAGACCGCTTTGACATCAATATGGACATTAGGAATGCGATAAGGACCCGCGGCCTGCACCGAAGATCGCCAGGTCACGAAGGGCGAAGAAGCAGCATAGCCGCCGCTGTCCGCCAGAATATCGATCTTCATCGCGACAATATGCCCGACCTCATCCAGCCCCACTTTATACTTCATTTTATAGGGGTGACGTTTGCAGCTCTCGATAATCGACTGTTCGCGGGTATAGGCGAATTTCACCGGGCGTCCGGTTAAGTGGGTAAGTAAGGCCGAGCGGCAGGCCAGATGGTCGATCACATCGTCTTTACCGCCAAACGATCCCCCCATCACCGCCCGCTTAATATTAATTAAGCTCTGCGGCCAGCCCATAAATTTGGCCACGAATCCGCGAACACGATGCGGATTCTGAATCGAACCGGAAATAATCAGGCTGCCGTCGGTGGGATCCAGCCAGCTGAGCACCACTTCTGGTTCGATATACGCATGCTCCTGAAAGCCAACTTCATACTCGCGCTCCAGCACATAGCGAGCCTCGGCGAACCCCTTACTGATATCGCCTTTAATCGTATGATGATGCGCGGCAATATTGTCGCTGCGTTGCGGATGGATCAACCGGGCATCGGGTGCCAGCGCCTGCTCAACATCGGTGAGCGGCACATAGGGCGTATAGCGGACGTGTATTTTGTCAGCGGCTTCGCAGGCGGCCTCATAGGTGGTCGCCGCGATCACGGCAATCACATCGCCGTGAAAGACCACCTCATCTTTGACGATCGGCAGGTAATCTTGCACGATAACCCCCACCACAGGCGTACCAGGAATATCCTGCCAGGTGGCAATTTTCACCACCCCGTCGACCGCCAGCGCATCGCTCAAATCAAGGTGTTCAATTTTGCCCGCCGGGATATCCGCATAGCGGCAGACACCAAATAGCATACCTGGCAGGGTGATATCATCACCATAAATGGCCGTTCCTTTGACTTTCGCCAGGCCATCCACTCGTCCCGGCGACGCTGAACGTAAAGCGCACATAACATTCCCCTTATTATTGTCCGTTGATGGCAAACCAGACTTAGCCATTGCATGCAGTATCAGTTCGCCCACGGGAAAAGCCCGTCCGGGACAACAAATCCAATATCTGTGCCATAAGTTGGCCGGGATGTGGTGCAGGTTATTATTTGTGACTGGGAACGCAAAAAGCGGCATCGACGGGGAAAAATCAGCGCAACGGGCGATTCGGCGAGGGTGTCACCGCCCGAACGCCGCTGATTTTATCAAAGTGAGAAGACGTATTTTATCAAATTAATAATTGCCAGCCGTCGCCAGGATGCCGCGGCTCAACAGACCGGTCTGGCGCCGATGCGGCGGCGTTTAGCGCGGGTCAGACGGTATAAATACGGATATCGTGCTCGCGGAATGTGTCGCTATACTCGCGACTGACGTTCTCCTCCACCACCAGCACATCGATGTCGCTGCTGTGCGCGACGACGAAACGGGCCACCGCCGGAATCTTATCCGAAGTCAGCCCGACGATAATTTCACTGCACTGTTTAATCACCGCTTTTTTAAATTCGCAATCGGCATAGTCAAATCCGGTCAGACCGGATTCCGGTGCCATCGCGCAGCCGCCGATAAACCCCTGATCAAACAGCACTCCCTGCAGCTGAGCCACCGCCGAAGCGCCAACGCAGCCGCCCGAGGCTCGCTGAACCTGCCCGCCAAGCATCACCACGTCATACAACGGCTTTTTGAGCAGCTCTGCGGCTATCTCCGGCGAATTGGTCACCACCGTTAACGCCAGCTCGGCAGGCAGCGCCTCGGCCATCGCCAGATTGGTGGTACCGGTATCGATAAAAATGCAACCGCCGGGCTTGACCAGTCTTGCGCATTTCTGCGCGATTCTGATTTTTGTTGCTGCATTTTTGTCTTTCCGCTCGCTGTAATCCCCGGCTTCCGGCAGGTTCATTACCGCGCCGCCGTACACCTTTTTACAGACCCCGTCCTTGCTAAGTTCATGCAGATCCCGGCGAATTGTATGCTCAGAGACGTTTAAGCGGCTGGCCAGTTCGCTACAGACCACCCGACCGTTTTCCTGGAGGATCTGACAAATCAGCACTTGTCGTTGTTGAGGGAAAGCTGCATAATCGAGCACATTAACTCCTGAATTTATCTTAACCGAGCACTAAAGAGCATGATCATGCATCCGCCCGGTTCTGTCAACCTACCCTGCAAAGAGGTAAAAAATGAAAATTGCCCATGTCGCTCTCTGGACTCGTCAGCTTGAACAACAGGCTCGTTTCTGGACCGGTTTCTTCAACGGCCAGATTAACGAAAAATATTGCAGCCGGACCAACCCCGGCTTTGAGTCTTATTTTGTGAAAATCGGCGAAGATATTGCCATTGAACTGATGAGCAAACCGGGGCTACAGGCGGTCACGGCGGACAATAATCACGCCGGCTGGGTTCATCTGGCTATCTCTGTCGGCGGCGCGCAGCAGGTCGATGCGCTGGCCAGGCGGGCGGAAGCCCAGGGGATTTTAGTCTCCCCGCCGCGCACGACCGGCGACGGCTATTACGAAGCGGTGATCAAAGACCCGGATGGCAATCTGATTGAAATCGTTGCATAGTCAGCTCTGCAACCCATTCTGAGCAGGAACGCACCGTGTCTACCTACCATGTTATCGATAAAGAGAGCTGGCATCGTCGAGATCATTTCGAGTTTTATCGCACCTTTGCCAACCCCAGCTTTAACCTCTGTGTGCCGGTAGAAGCGCAGCGCCTGTATGAGTGCGCGAAGGATCGCCAGGTCTCCTTTTTCCAGCTGGCGCTCTACGCGCTGCTGCGGGCAGCCAACGCGGTCCCTCAGCTCAAGCAGCGGATGCAAGGCGACGATATTATTGAATATGATGATATTGCGGTGATGACGCCGGTCATGACCGCCCGGGAGGGGTTTCGTCAGGTATGGTGCGACAATGCCGCCGACTTTACCGCCTTTAGCCGGGCGGCGACGCCGAATATTGAGGCGGCAAAAACCACGGATCCGGCGCCGCTGATTGTCGAGGGCGAGCACTTTTTCTGCGCCAGCTGTCTACCGTGGCTCCATTTTAGCGCCATCACCCAGGCCGAGTATTATACGGGTGCGGCGGTCCCCGCGCTCACCTGGGGCAAACTGAAAAACGGCGTCATTCCGGTGGCGGGTAAATTCAACCATGCTTTTGTGGATGGGCTGCACGCCAGCCGCTTTTTCGCACAGGTTGAAGCCGGGTTTACCGAGCCGGATGCCTTATGGCAGCCGCTGGTCTGAAGCCGCCGCGACCCATTCCCCATCCTCCTTGCGAAACGGCTGTTCCTGCGCCTGGGTCAGGATCTCCAGCACCACTTCCGACGGACGACAAAGGCGTGTGCCTAACGGGGTGACCACAATGGGCCGGTTAATCAGGATCGGGTGCTGCAACATACTCTCGATCAGTCGTTCGTCGCTCAGGGTTTCATCATCAAGCCCCAGCTGCGCGTAGGGTTCGACGTTTTTGCGCAGCAGCGCGCGCACCGTTATCCCCATCGCCGTAATCAGACCCACTAACTCTTCCCGCGACGGCGGCGTATCGAGATAGTAGATAATCGTCGGCTCCATACCGCTGTTGCGGATCATGGCCAGCGTATTGCGCGACGTGCCGCAATCCGGGTTGTGATAAATGATGGTGTTGCTCATATCAGGTTCTCACGACAGAGAAAAAGAGAGACGCAAAGCAAGTGCGGCCAGCGTCACCAGCAGTACCGGTAGGGTCATGATGATCCCGGTACGGAAATAGTAGCCCCAGGAGATGGCTCTGTTCTTTTGCGCCAGAACATGCAGCCAGAGCAGCGTCGCAAGGCTGCCGATTGGCGTGATTTTTGGCCCCAGATCGCAGCCAATGACGTTGGCGTAGATCATCGCCTCTTTAATCACTCCCGTTGCCGTGCTGCCATCAATGGATAACGCCCCGACCAGCACCGTCGGCATATTATTCATGAGCGACGAGAGTACCGCCGTCAGCACTCCGGTACCGAGCGTTGCCACCCACAGCCCGTTATCCGCCAGCACATTCAGCACGGCGGAGAGCGCATCGGTTAACCCGGCATTGCGCAGACCGTAAACAACCAGATACATCCCCAGCGAAAAGACGACAATTTGCCACGGCGCCCCGCGCAGCACCTTGCCCGTATTAATGACTCGCCCCTTTTTCGCCACCGTCAGCAGCACCGCCGCTCCGCTAGCGGCAATAGCGCTGACCGGGATCCCCAGCGGTTCCAGAATGAAAAAGCCGGCCAGCAGCGCCACCAGCACCACCCAGCCGGTCAGGAACGTCGGGCGATCTTTAATCGCGCTGGCCGGTTCGGGCAACAGGGCCAGATCGTAGACCGGTGGAATATCGCGGCGAAAGACCAGATGCAGCATCGCCAGGGTCGCCAGGATCGCCGCGATATCGACCGGCACCATAACCGCCGCATAGGCGCTGAAGCCAAGATCGAAAAAGTCGGCCGAAACAATATTGACCAGATTCGATACCACCAGCGGCAGGCTGGCGGTATCGGCAACAAAGCCGGCAGCCATCACAAAAGCCAGCGTCGCGCGCTGGCTGAAACCCAGCGCCGACAGCATCGCGATAACAATGGGGGTCAGAATCAGCGCTGCGCCATCGTTAGCAAACAGCGCGGCCACCACGGCGCCCAGCAGAATTATCCAGCTAAACAGTCGCCGCCCGCGCCCGTTTCCCCAGCGGGCAACGTGCAGTGCCGCCCAGGAGAAAAAGCCCGACTCGTCCAGCAGCAGACTGATAACGATCACCGCAATAAACGCTGCCGTGGCGTTCCAGACAATATTCCAGACCACCGGAATATCGCTCAGATGAATAACGCCGAACGCCAGCGCCAGCGCCGCCCCAAGGCTCGCGCTCCAGCCGATACTGAGTCCCTTCGGCTGCCAGATAACCAGCAGCAGCGTTAAGAAAAAAATGGTCCCTGCGAGCAGCATTCCTCACCCCATCAAATATGCAATAACAGATATATTAAGCCGCCATCAGCAGGAAGACGGCGAAGCGTCAGCCACCCGGGCACGCACCTCATCGCGCAGGCATCGCCATGCGCTGTCGATGATCTCTGCCGCCCAGGCCGGCATATGCGGCGACAAACGGTAGTGCACCCATTTCCCTTCCCGACGGTCAAGAACCAGCCCGCCCTCGCGTAGAATCGCCATGTGACGGGATATTTTGGGCTGAGATTCCGCTGTCACCGCGCAAATATCGCAGACGCACAGCTCACCTTGCTCCCTGAGCAACATCACAATCGTCAGGCGCGTGGCGTCAGACAATATTTTAAAAACCTCTAGCGGATGCGGCATTTTTGATTCCTTAGCGCGTCATTTACATATATGCTAATTCATATATGTTTATTTTGAAATAACCCCCCTCAAAAAAAAGGTGTTCCCCCATGGCTGATTTCCCTGCCCTGCAAGGTGAATTTTTTGATTTTGAACTTGCCAACAAGCTCCCGGATCGGGCGCCACCGCGAATCCTCATTCTCTACGGCTCGCTGCGCGAGCGCTCTTTCAGCCGCTTCGCCGCGGAAGAAGCCGGACGACTGCTGACGGCCATGGGCGCCAGCGTCCAGACCTTCAATCCTTCCGGGCTGCCGCTGCCCGATGATGCGCCGGAATCGCACCCTAAAGTGGTTGAGCTGCGTGAACGGGTGCGCTGGTGCGACGGGATGATCTGGAGTTCACCGGAGCGACATGGCGCGATGAGTGCGGTGATGAAAGCCCAGATTGACTGGATCCCCCTGAGCGAAGGTGCTGTCCGCCCTTCTCAGGGTAAAACGCTGGCGGTGATGCAGGTGTGCGGCGGTTCCCAGTCATTCAACGCCGTCAATCAGATGCGGATCCTCGGGCGCTGGATGCGGATGTTTACTATCCCGAATCAATCGTCTGTCCCCAAGGCCTGGCAGGAATTTGATGAACAGGGTCGCATGAAGCCCTCGCCGTGGTACGACAGAATCGTCGACGTCAGCGAAGAGCTGTTCAAGATAACCCAGCTGCTGAAAGGCCATACCGCGCTGCTCGCCGGGAGATACAGCGAACGCAAAGAGAGCCATCAGGCCCTCTCAGCACGAGTCAATCAGGCCAAAATCTGACGGGTAATGCGCGAGGATGCTCCCCGCGCTGGCAGGGCTTCAAATCCCAATCGGTTGATAGCCTTGCCACTCGGGCCTGGCCGCCTCGCCCGCAGCGTTGGGCGTCAGGTGGAGATACCAGTCGCCCACCTTGTCCAGCAGCAGACAGTCATCGACGGCCTGCAGATTGTCCTTATGCTGCTGCCAGGCGCCGCGCAGCAGCGTCTTCAGCGCTTTCTCCTTCGCCTCCCGCGCGTCACTCGCCGCAAACAGACCGAATTCATGCAGTTCCGCCAGGGTGTCGGAGCGATAGCCGCCGGCGTTAACAAAGAACAGCTTCACCCCGCCGTGAGCAGGCGTTCTGGCCAGAGTCACCTCATAACCATCGGCCCAGTTGATCCTGCTATAGCCGTCAATATGGATTTTATCCGCATCGCCAAACCAGGCCTCGCGCAGCGCAGGCCACGCCTCCTCCGGGGTTCGCGCCACCACAAACTGAATGTCATGAACTTCAATATTCGATTTACCCGCATTGCCACCGACGTAAAACATAAACAGATACATTGCCGATCCTCTGATTATCATTTTCGATATATATCAGACTACATAACGCTTGTTTCAGCAAGTTTCCCCGACGCAGGCTGTCGGAAATGCAGCAGCCTGCTATCACCGGTGCTGCATTTGCAGCAACCTGCCCGGCAGATAAAAACGTAATTCATTGATTTTAAATATCTAAAAATTCTCCGCGAACTGGCACAGCCTTTGCTATTTCCATATAACACATTGGAATTATAGGTTATTTAGTTATCTATTTTTTGCATATAGCCATTTAGTTAACCACGAGAAAACCGTATGTCAGAAAGCCAATCACCCGTCAGCTATACCCGCCATTCGCCGGATGCCCATGTCATCAGCAGCGATGAAGAAGCCATCGCCATTGCCCACGAGGTCGCCCTGCTGCTACAGCCCGGAGCCGCAGAACGCGACCGTAGCGGCACGGTAGCGCCAGAGATTGTCGATACCTTCTCCAACAGCGGCCTGTGGGGCATCACGGTGCCGCGCCAATGGGGCGGCGCCGAGGTCTCCGCCGCCACCCTGGCTCAAGTGATTGCCATCATCTCCGCCGCCGATCCGTCGCTCGGACAAATTCCGCAAAACCATTACTGCCTGCTCGAGGACATCCGCCTGCAGGGCAGCGCAGAGCAACAGGCCTTCTTTTTTGGCCTGGTATTACAGGGGCATCGTTTTGCCAACGCGCTTTCCGAGACCGGCGGCAAAACGGTGCTCGATATCCGCACCCGCCTGGAGACCCGTGGTGAAGCGCTGTACATCAACGGACGGAAGGGCTATTGCACCGGCTCGCTCTACGCCCACTGGATAGGCATTCTGGCGCTGGACGCCGACGATCGCGCGCAGCTGGCCTTCGTGCCGCGCGACAGCGCTGGCTTGACGGTGCTCGATGACTGGGACTGCCTTGGGCAGCGAAATACCGCCAGCGGCACGGTCCTGGCGGAGAATCTGGCGGTCGCGCCGTTGCATCTTTTCCCGACGTGGAAATCTTATGCCTCGCCGACGCTCGCCGGCCCCTTCGCGCAGCTCACCACCGCCGCGATTGATGCCGGGATCGCCCGCGCAGCCCTCAACGACACCGTCAGCTTCGTTCGCCAGTTCGCCCGACCGTGGATTGATGCCGGCGTCGAACGGGCCAGCGACGATCCGCTCACCATCTACCATATCGGGCAGATTGATAGCCGACTGGCCGCCGCTGAGGCGCTGCTGGAGCAGGCGGGCAAGGTTCTCGACCGCTTTAAACAGGATCTCAGCGAGGAGCATGTGGCGCAGGCTTCCATCGCCGTTGCCCGCGCCAAAGTGTTCACCACCGAGGTTGCCCTTGACGCCGCCAGCCGCCTGTTTGAACTCAGCGGTACCCGGGCGACCGGCAACCGTCACAACTTCGATCGCCACTGGCGCAATGCGCGCGTTCACACCCTGCACGACCCGGTACGCTGGAAATATCAGCTGCTCGGCAACTGGGTATTAAACGGCATTCGCCCGCAGCGTCACGACTGGAACTAAGGTGGCCCCCGTGCTGGAGTTTTTTGCCGATATCGACTGGAGCGATGTGCTCCAGTCAGGCATCGACACGTTAATCATGCTGGGCTGGTCGCTGGGCTTTACCGTACTGCTCGGTCTGCCGTTAGGGATTGTCCTCTACCTCACCGGCCAGCCGCAGCTGCTGCACGCCCCGCGGCTGTATCGCCTGCTGTCGTTTTGCGTCAACGTCCTGCGTTCGCTGCCGTTCATTATTTTGCTGATCGTCATGATCCCGGTCACCACCTTAATTACCGGCACCTCCCTGGGCGTACAGGGCACCATTCCGCCGCTGGTGGCGGGCTGCGCGCCTTTCTTTGCCCGGCTGGTGGAAAGCGCCCTGCGCGAGGTGGATCACGGTCTGGTGGAGGCCAGCTGGTCAATGGGCGGCAATACCGCACAGCTGATCTGGCACACCCTGTTGCCCGAATCCCGCGCCGGGCTGGTTGCCGCCGTCACCGTCACCGCGATTTTGCTGGTGGATTACACCTCTATGGCCGGGGTTATCGGCGGCGGCGGGCTCGGGGATCTGGCGATTCGTTTTGGCTACCAGCGCTTTCAGACCGACGTGATGGTGGTCACCGTCCTGCTGCTGATTGCCCTGGTGCAGGTTTTACAGATGAGCGGCGACCGCCTTGTGCGGTACATGAGCCGTAAATAACAAAGACACGCGACTTTCCCAGGAAAAAACCATGAACAAAATAGTGCACAAAACCCTTATCGCCGCCGGGCTGCTGGCCCTCTTCTCCGCCTCTGTCGCCGCCAACGAAACGCTGACCGTCGGCGCCACGCCGGTACCGCACGCGGAAATCCTTGAGTTCGTCAAGCCGGAGCTGGCCAGACAGGGCGTAGATTTGAAAATCAAAGTCTTTAACGACTTTATTCAGCCTAACCAACAGCTGGCGGAGAAAAACCTCGACGCCAACTACTATCAGTACCGTCCGTTCCTCGATAACTACAACCAGACGCGACATACCGATCTGGTCCCGGTGGCAGGCGTCCATATTGAACCGTTTGGCGCCTACTCCAGCAAATATCACGACATCAAAGCGCTCCCGGATGGCGCCACCATCGCGGTGCCGAATGACCCGGTCAACACCGGGCGAGCGCTGGTCATGTTAAGCGATGCCGGCCTGCTGACCCTGAAAAACCCGAAGGATCCGCAGTCGGCGACCCGGGATATCGTCGCCAACCCGCACCATTTTAAAATTCGCGAGCTGGAAGGCGCCATGCTGGCGCGGGCGGTGAATCAGGTCGATCTGGCGTTTATATTCGCCAACTATGCGCTGGAAGCGGGGATCGATACCGATAAAGCCCTGCTGGTAGAAAAAGGCAGCGATCTGTACGTCGAGTATCTGGTGGCCCGCCCCGATAACCTCAACGATCCGGGGATCCAGAAGCTGGCGAAAGCGCTGCACTCCGACGCGGTGCGCAATTTTATCCTCACCCGCTACAAAGGCAAAATCGTCCCGGGCTTCTGATCGCCGGACCGTATCCGGCAGCGCTGATGCTGCCGGTTTTTCAAGGCTGACGGAGCAAACTACCGTGACTCACGATCCTCGTGCCGTACCGCATATACAGTTAAGCGGAATAAGCAAAGCCTACCCTAACGGCGTTCAGGCGCTGCAGAATATTAACCTGACGCTCTATCAGGGCGAGATTTTCGGCATTATCGGCCGCAGCGGCGCCGGGAAATCGACGCTGTTGCGTCTGTTTAATCGGCTGGAAAACGCCGACAGCGGCGAAATCACCATTCACGGCGAACAGACGTTGCGCTATTCACGCAGCCAGATGCGCGACCTGCGCCGCCGGGTGGCGATGATCTTTCAACACTTCAACCTGATGTCGACCAAAACGGTGGCGCAAAACGTCGAACTGCCGCTTAAGATGGCCGGCGTCCCGCGGGCTGAAAGGCAGCGCCGGGTCGATGAGATGCTGGAACTGGTCGGCCTCAGCGCCCTGCGCGATAGCTGGCCGGCAAAACTCTCCGGCGGGCAAAAGCAGCGTACCGGGATCGCCCGCGCGCTGGTAACCCAGCCGGAAATTCTGCTTTGCGACGAGGCAACCTCGGCGCTGGATCCGGAAAACACCCTCTCTGTGCTTAAGCTGTTGAAAGAGATTAACCAGCGCCTTGGTCTGACGATTATCCTCATTACTCATGAAATGGAGGTCATCCGCACGCTCTGCGATCGGGTGGCGGTGCTGGAGCGCGGGCATATCATCGAACAGGGCGAGGTGTGGCGGGTGTTTGGCAACCCGCAGCACGAGGTGACGCGTAGCATGACCAGTACGCTGCATCACGATCGCCCCGGCGAAAACCTGTCGTCGGTGGCCGGCTCGCAGCTGGTGACCCTGCACTTCGACGGCAGCAGCGGCGGCGAGCCGGATTTACACCGCATCGCCGCTTTGCTCGGCGATGGCGCACGCCTGCTGTACGGCAACTGCGAGCAGATTCAGGGGCGGGTCATCGGACAGCTACGCATCCGGCTGCCCCGGCCGCTGGATGACAGCGCGTTAGGTCAGCACGGCTGGGTCGCGGATCGTTTGACTCTCGGGAGCGAGCTGACGGTGGAAAATTCTCCGTCTTAATCAAAATCTGGCATTTTATTGCCAGATTATTGCTAATGCTGATTCGCTATAAATCATATTTTTTCGTTGTTAGACAGGCCGTGGTGCGCCTCTTATCTTTCGTCATGAATTGTAAATTTCAGCGCAATTATTTGATGAGGGAGCACTTTTGTCCAGATTACTGCACGGATTAAAAACTAAACAGACGCGATTTTCGCACGCTATTGCAATCGCGTTAATCGGCGGCACGCTGGCATTTTCTTCTGTGACCAGCGCGGACGAAATTTTGCAGGAAGGCATCACGCCGGCCACCGATGCCAGCCAGATCCCGGCGGCCGCCAAACTGCGTAAAGACACCGTCGTCGCCGGGATTTCCGAGCCACAGGGGATCTTTAACCCCTACTTCTTCGTTAACGGCTGGGACGAAAACGTCACCAACGTCATCTTTTCGCGCCTGATTGACTGGGACAGCCACGGCAACCTGGTCCCTGGCCTGGCCGAAAGCTGGCAGGTGAGCGCCGATAACAAAGTCTATACCATCAAGCTGCGGCCGAATCTGACCTTCAGCGACGGCTCGCCGCTCACCGCGGAAGATGTCGCCTTTACCCTCACCGTGCTGCTGGATCCGAAGTATGACGGCGATACCGATATTACCCTCGCCAATATTGCCGGCGGCGCCGAGTATAAAGCCGGGAAAGCCGACAGCGTCAGCGGCCTGAAGGTCATCGACCCGCTGACCCTGCAGGTCACTACGACGCAGCCCGGCGCCACCACCCTTTCGCGGATCGGTGGTCCGGTGCTCTCCAAAGCCTGGTATGGCAAAGGCTACCAGCGCGGCCAGCTTGACTATCTGCGCAGCCTGCATGGAAAACCGCTGGGCAACGGTCCTTACGTCTATGACAAATATATTCCGGGCCAGGAGATTCGTTTCCACGCTAACAGCCACTTCTACCGCGGCACACCGCCGACGCCGCGCTTTATCTACCGCGTTACCAACCCGTCGACCAACTTTCAGCTGTTCCAGACCGGGGAAACCGACTACGACGCCTTTACCTCGCGCCCGGACGATATTGAACAGCTGAGAATGCTCGGCTTCGCCAATATCAACCTCTACGGCTCCAGCGATTACAGCCAGGTGGAGTTTAACGTCCGCCGTCCGGCGCTGAAGGATGTCAAAGTTCGGCAGGCGCTGATTTACGGCCTCGACCGCCAGAAGCTGATCGATGTGGTGTACCAGGGCTATGGCAAGGTGGCAGTTGAACCGATCGCCCCTATCTCCTGGGCCTACAATCCGCAGGGGGTCAACCCGTATCACTACGATCCGGCGCAGGCGAAAAAACTGCTTGATGAAGCGGGCTGGAAACCGGGCCCGGACGGCATCCGCGTGAAAGACGGTCAGCGTCTGGAGCTGACGCTGCTGGTCAGTAAGAAGGTGCTCAACGATGCGCTGATCCCGATTGCCAAAGAGAACTGGCAGCAGATCGGCGTCGTGCTCAAACCGCAGGTGGTCGACTTCAACGCCCTGATGGCCCAGCGTAAAGCGGGCAACTATGACCTGGCCTCCTTTAGCACCAGCACGCTCAACGACCCGCACGACGGCGTATGGGATTTCTACAGCACAGAAGCCAAAGAGTCGGGCTATAACAATCCGCAGGTCGATAAGCTGATTAACGAAGGCAACGCGCTGCTCGACGTCGAAAAGCGTAAGCCGATTTACCATCAGCTGTATCAGGTGCTGGCGGAAGACCCGCCGGTCATTCTTCTCGGCTACCGCCAGATTCTCTCGGCCAGCAGCGCCAGGGTATCCGGTTTTAAACCGGATATTTATAACGGCCTGACCGGCAGCCTGCCGGATGTGAAAATCGCCAGGTAACCATCACAGCCGCCGGAATACCCCGGCGGCTGAGTGAGAATGTTATGAGAAATTTTATCCTGAGACGGCTGCTGCAAACGCTGCCGATGCTGCTACTGGCCTCATTGATTATCTTTATGCTGTTTGCCAAAACTCCCGGCGACTTTATCGACGGCAATATTACCCTCACCGCCGCTCGCGCCGCCGAACTCAAAGCCATCTATGGCCTCGACCAGCCGCTGTTGACCCGCTATCTGCGTTGGCTCGGCCAGCTGCTGCGAGGCGATCTCGGTTTCTCGCTGCAGTACCAGATTCCGGTCAGCCAGTTGCTAAACCAGTACATCTGGAACTCGTTCCTGCTGGCAAGCATTGCGCTGGTTTTTTACTGGGGCATCGGCCTGACGGTGGGCATCGTCTCCGCCATGAAGCCAAACTCGCTTTTTGACCACCTGGTGAGCGTGGCGGTCTTTGCCGCGATGTCCTTTCCGACCTTTTTCCTCTGTCTGCTGTTGATTAAGTGGTTCGCCGTGGATCTGCACTGGCTGCCGGTTGGCGGGATGACCAACACCGGCAGCGATGACCGCGGCTGGGGCTATATCCTGCAGGTGGCCGCGCACCTGGTGCTGCCGGTTCTGGCGCTGGTGATGCTGCAGGCCGGCAGCCTGACGCGCTACTTCCGCGCCAGTATGCTCGACGTCGTCAGGATGGATTTTATTCGTACCGCCCGCGCCAAAGGGCTGCGCGAACGGACGGTGATCTTCAAACACGCGCTGCGCAATGCGCTGCTGCCCATTATCACCCTGCTCGGCTTCGAGCTACCGGGGCTGTTCTCCGGCGCCATCATCACCGAAAAGGTCTTTAACTGGCCTGGAGCCGGGCATATTCATATCGATTCGCTGGCCGCCCGCGATTATCCGGTACTGATGGGGTTTACCCTGTTTCTGGCGGTGCTCACCATTCTGGGCAACCTGATAGCCGATGTTCTCTACGCGTGGGCCGACCCGCGAATTCGGGTGAGGTCATAAATCATGTTTAGCACTCTGTTTTCAACGCAACGTCGCCTGCGCAAGGCGGAGATTCCGGCGCTCGCTATGATCACCCCATCACCGTGGCGCCAGGCCTGGCGGTCGCTTCAACGCAACCGGCTGGCCATGTTTTGCCTGCTGCTGCTGGCGGTGATGGCCGCCTGGTGCGTGCTGGGGCCGCTCTGGTCGCCGTGGAAAGATGATGCCACCGATGTCCTGATGATTAACAAGCCCCCCGGCGCTGAGCACTGGCTGGGTACCGACTTTCTCGGCCGCGATGTCTACACCCGCCTGCTGATGGCCGGACGTATTTCGTTGATTATTGGCCTGCTCACTATGCTGCTGTCGGTGGCGCTGGGCTACCTGCTCGGCGCCGTCTCCGGCTATGCCGGCGGCCTGACCGATAAGCTGATCATGCGCCTGGCGGACCTGGTGATGACGATTCCCGGTCTGCCGCTGCTGATCGTCGCCGGGGCGATGTTATCCGAACTCGATTTTTCCCCGGATGCCCGGATCTACATGGTGGTGGTGATGCTCAGCCTGCTGGAGTGGCCAAAGCTGGCGCGGTTGGTGCGTGGTCAATGCCTGTCGCTGCGCGAACGCGATTTCATGCTGGCAACCCGGGTACTGGGTCTTTCCGCCCGTCGTCGCCTGTTTGGCCATCTGCTGCCCAATACCATTCCGATTCTGGTGGTCATGGCGACCATGGCGGTGGCGAATGCCATTCTGAGCGAATCGGCGCTCAGCTACCTTGGACTGGGCGTGGTACCGCCCACGCCCTCCTGGGGCAATATGATGGACGCCGCCAACAGCCTGATCGACTTCCAGCGTCGTCCGTGGCTATGGATGCCGCCGGGTATCGCCATTTTTATCACCGTCATTGCCATTAACGTGCTGGGCGACGGCCTGCGCGATGCGATGGATCCGAAAATGAAACAGAGGCTGAAATGAGCGCCCAGTTACTCACCTTCCGACAACTCTCGGTCTCTTTCGCCGCCGAAAAACAGCGCGTGCGGGCGGTACAGGAGGTGTCGTTTGCCATTCATGCTGGCCAGACCGTCGGGGTCGTCGGCGAATCCGGCTGCGGAAAAAGCGTCACCGCAATGGCCTTAATGGGCCTGTTGCCGCCCCAGGCCGCGCGTATCGATAGCGGAGAAATCCTCTTTGACGGGCAGGACCTGCTGCGTCTGAAAGCCCGCAACATGGCCGACCTGCGCGGCAACCAGCTGGCGATGATCTTTCAGGAACCGATGACCGCGCTGAATCCGGTGCTGACCATCGGCGAGCAGCTGTGCGAGCCGCTCATTCGCCACCTGGGCGAAACGCCCAAAGCCGCCTGGCGCCACGCCACCCGCCTGATAAGCGAAGTGGGGCTGGCCCGCGCGGATAGCCTGATGAACAGCTACCCGCACCAGCTCTCCGGCGGCATGCTACAGCGCGTGATGATTGCCATGGCGCTGAGCTGCCAACCGAAGCTGCTGATCGCCGATGAACCCACCACCGCGCTGGATGTCACCGTTCAGGCGCAAATCCTGCGCCTGCTGCGCGATCGGGCGCAGGCCAGGGGGATGGCGATGCTGCTGATCACCCACGATCTGGGCGTGATTGCGCAAATGGCGCAACAGGTGGTGGTGATGTACGCCGGCCGGGTGGTCGAATCGGGTCCGACGGCCGAGATCTTACGCCAGCCGCAGCATCCCTATACCCAGGGGCTGATCGCCTCGCGGCCGGTGCCCGGCGAACGACGCCGTCGCCTGTACTCGATTCCCGGGCAGGTACCGGATCTCGCCGCCCTGCCTGCCGGCTGCGCCTTTGCCGACCGCTGCCAGCGGGCCAGCGCAGTCTGTCGCCAGAGTATCCCTGTGCTATTGGGAACAACGCGGCAGGCCGCCTGCTTTCACACCACATCCGCGGAGCCGGTTGCATGAACAGTGAAAACCATCAATATGTCATTGAAGTCGAAGGCTTAAAAAAACACTTTCCGCTGCGCGACGGGCTCTTTGGCCAGCAAACCGGGCAGCTGCGAGCGGTGGACGGCGTCAGCTTTCGCATCCGCCAGGGGACCATTTTCGGCCTGGTGGGCGAATCCGGCAGCGGGAAAACGACCGTAGGACGCACGCTACTGGGGCTATACGAGAAGAGCGCCGGTAGCGTGAAATACCGGGGCCGGGAGCTCTCCACCCTCACCTCGCAGGAGATGCAGGCGCTACGCCCTAAAATCCAGCTGGTGTTTCAGGATCCCTACAGTTCGCTGAACCCGCGGATTCGCGTCGGCGAGGCGATTGGCGAAGCCATGCTGCAGCATAAACTGTGCAGCCGGGCGGAGCTGTATGACAAAGTGATTGCGGTGATGCAGATCTGCGGCCTCGCGCCCCACCACTACAACCGCTTTCCGCATGAGTTCTCGGGCGGTCAGCGCCAGCGTATTGGTATTGCCCGGGCGCTGATTCTCAACCCCGACTTTATCATTGCCGACGAGCCTATCTCGGCGCTGGATGTCTCTATCCAGGCGCAGATCATCAACCTGTTTTCCGATCTGCGCGACGATTTTGGCGTCACCTTTCTGTTTATCTCCCATGACCTTGGCGTGGTGGAGCATCTCTGTGATGACGTGGCGGTGATGTATCTCGGGCAGTTGGTGGAGACCGCCAGCCGCGATGCGCTGTTTGCCCAACCTCGCCATCCCTACACCCAGGCGCTGCTGGCGGCGGTACCGACGCTCGATCCGCACGCCGAACCCGTCGCGGTCGTACAAGGCGAGATCCCCGATCCCTCGAATCCGCCGCCCGGCTGTCGTTTTTCCTCACGCTGCCCGAAGGCCAACGACCGCTGTCGCCGCGAAACTCCCGCGCTGCGTGTGATAGCCGCCGGCCACTCTGTGGCCTGCCATGAGGTGGTCGCCTCCTGCTAAAGCGCGAGGCCCTCCGACTGCCGGCCGGCGCCTGAGGCAAAAAAAAACCAGTCAGCAATGACGCTGGCTGGTTTTAACCTACCGTCGCGGCGTACTCAATACGCCGCCTTCAGGGCGCTACTCCTCCAGCGCGTAGGCAATAATATCATCGCCCACATCCGGGGAGTGGCTGGCGCCACCGGCGGAAATGACCACGTACTCTTTTCCGCTCTTCGGCGATTTATAGATAAGCGGCGCTGCCACGGCCCCAACCGGCAGGCGAGCGCGCCACAGCTCTTTCCCGGTTGCGGAATCCAGCGCCCGCAGGTAGTTATCCTGGGTCCCGGCAAAGAAGATCAGCCCGGAAGCCGTCGAGGTCGGGCCGCCCAGCGTCGGCATACCCAGCGGGATATGCATGTGGGTTTTCAGACCCAGCGGACCGGTATCCTCGACGGAGCCCATCGGCACCTGCCACATCAGCTGACGAGTATTGAGATCGATGGCGCTCATCGTGCCGAACGGCGGCGTATTACACGGTATCCCCAGCGCGGATTGCAGAATATCGATCCGCACGCCGCCATATGGCCCGGCGACCTGCGGGCGCACGGTCCCCATAAACCCCGGAACCTCATCCGTAGAGACTTTGTATTTCGCCATATCCTGCTGACGTACCAGAGACATTCTCAGCGGCATGCGCATATCGTTAACAAACAGCGTCCCGCTACGCTCATCGATGGAGATTCCGCCCCAGTTCATGCCGCCCAGCAGGCTCGGCCATTCGATATACGGCTTCTCTGACGGCGGCGTATACATCCCAAGCCAGGTGGACTCTTTGAAGTCAATGCGGCACATCAGCTGGTCAAACGGCGTCACGCCCCACATTGATTTCTCGGTTAACGGTTCAACGCCGAGCTGCGGCATCCCGGTCGAGAACGGCTGGGTGGTAGAAAGGCGTTCGCCTTCTGCCCCTTCGTGCGCTACCGGCAGTTCGTCAACGCGCGTCACCGGCTTGCCGGTGCGGCGATCGAGAACATAGATCTGACCGGTTTTGGTGGTCTGAATCAGGACCGGAACCTCTTCGCCCTGGTCATTTTTCATGTGGAACAGCACCGGCTGAGACGGCAAATCATAGTCCCAGACATCATGGTGAACGGTCTGGAAGACCCATTTTGTTTCACCGGTGCTGGCATCCACCGCCACCACGGAAGAGCCATACTTCTCTTTCGCTGCGTTACGGTCGCCGCCCCAGTAATCCGGCGGACCGTTGCCGGTCGGCAGATAAACCAGGTTCAGCTCTTTATCAAAGCCCGGCACCGTCCAGACGTTCGGCGTTTCGAGGGTATACACGCGCCCTTTTTGCGGATCGGTCACATTTTCCGGCTGACCCACATCCCAGGCCCAAACCACGTTGCCGTTGCGCACATCGAAGGCGCGGACCACGCCGGAAGGTTCACCGTGAATAATATCGCGAACCCAGCCGCCCAGTACCGCAATATGCCCCATGATCACCGGCGTCGAGGTCGGGTGGTAGCGCTTGCTGTTCTCGGTGTTGTCCATCCCCTGCTTGAGATCGACGCTACCGTGATGGCCGAAGTTATCGCACAGCTCGCCGGTTTTGGCGTTCAGCGCCAGCAGGCGCGCATCGACGGTGGAAACCAGAATCCGCTGCGGACACTGCTGCAGATCCGGGCTGGCTTTCTCCTGCGCCGTCAGCGACGTATCGTTTTGCACATCATAGTAGCCGACGCCGCGACAGGTGACGTGTTCGGCGGTCTGCGCATGCGGGTCAAAGCGCCAGCGCGCTTTCCCGCTATCCGCATCCAGCGCGGTGACCACGTTCAGCGGCGTACAGGAGTAGAGCGTATCGCCAATTTGCAGCGGCGTATTCTCATCCACCCCAATCCCCGGGCCGCTCACCCGGCGGCCGGTGTGGTAGGTCCACGCCACCTTCAGGTTTTTGACGTTTTCCGGGGTAATATCATCGTACGGGGCAAAACGGGTACCTGAAGCATCGCGGGCGAAAAATTCCCAGTTGTCGCTTTGAGAAGCAAGGGTCGGCTTGCTATCTGCAGCGGCTTTCACCACGCCATGATGAATGCCGCCGTGGGGATAAAACGCCGAGACCAGCGTCGCCAGCAGAGCGATGAAAATCGCCGAGGCGCTCCAGTTGGCATAGCGAACCGCGACCCGTTTAACCGGCAGCGTCGTTGCCAGCCACAGGCCAAGCATCAGCAGCAGAGCCGGCACCACCAGACGAGGAATCAGTCCCCAGTAGCTGAGCTGCACTTCATAAAGCGCCCAGACAAGGGTCAGTAAGAAGGTCACAATGGTGAAAGGGAGGACGTATTGACTGCGGATAAGGTATCCGATGGCGATAAGCAGATAGGCCACGCCGGCCAACAGATACCAGGCGCTACCGCCCAGAGTCAGGAGCTTGCCGCCCCAGAAAGTGAAAAAGAGTCCCGTACAAAAACTGAGTAATACAAATATAACCCGGTAGACGGTGAAGAAGATCCTCCTGCCGCTACCTCGCTGTTCGTTCATATCTCATCCCATACGACATTAGTCGTTATAACCAATATATTTATTTTTAACAGCATCCGATCCAAACAAATCGGATACAGACCGCATAACATCCTGGTTGGACGCTCATGAGCCGAGCGAAGAACGTAATAAAGTATATGGATTTGTAAAAGTTATGTAAAACAATCCAGCATTAAATGTTTAAAATTTTTTAATTTATAAACGGAAGTTGCAGCGGCGAACGCTGATAAAGCGCGTGATAAATAAGCAGAGGAAGATAAACGGGCGGGAGATGGCTGGCCAACAGCCCCCTGCGGGCCAGCACACCGGTAGGTGCAAATTAGTTTACGGGCCGCGACCCGCTGATTTGCCGTAGAGCAGCCTTCATTTCCAGCTGCGCCAGCTCCTTCAAACCTTCGCGTTTGATAAACTGACTGCGATGTTTGCTTTTGACCTCTTCTATACTTTTTTTGATCTCCTGCGGCGGTAATTTATACCAGCCGCGACGATGTTTTTCGCCCCCGACTTCCAGCCACAGCGCAGAGTAACTGGTTTGTACTTTCTCGCTTTTGACGTGAAAATCGGAGTCGATGGCATAGATCTCTTTAATATCGCTGTGCTGTAGAAAACCATAGAGCAGAGAAATAATTAAATTTTTCGGTCGGGTGCCGTGCAGCTCTTTGGTCAGCACTTTAATTTCATCATTGGCAATATCTTTCCCTCCCTGAATGCCGCCTATATAAGCCCGGCCATCTTCGGTGCAAGAAAAACAGATGCTGTAAATGCGTTTTCCATCCTGAAGCATTAATAGCATCAGTTCGCCCTCCTCCTGAAAAGGCGAAGCCAGCAGTTTTACCGCAATGTGGCTACCGTTTTTCAACGGAATTTCCGCCACGGTCAGCCCGTACTCTACCACGTTATACAGCTGCGGCAGTGCGTCTGCGCTAAAGGTTTTTTCGATAAAAATCAAGGCGCCATGGGCAATATCCAGCTTGGCTCTTCTTGACATTTTTTTATTTAAATAGGCTTTGAACGGCTTATCCTGAAAACTCACCAGCCCCTGCGTTGCACCGGTTAATCTGGCGCAAACATATTTATCACAAAGCTCTTGATATTCCTTATACTTTCCCCCTGCGAGAGGTATTTCTCTGCATTTTCGTAAGACCTTTTTATATTTGAGTTTAATTTGACAAATCAATTTATTATTTTTTCGCCATTCTTTGATGGCAACTGTTGCTGTTTGAGCCATTGATCAAGATCCATAGAATCAACCATAATCGTGGCCATAATATCATAAATAGTTCAAGTCAACGCTTGATTAGTGAGTCGTTGTCCTTTCATTTAATAAATAGGCAGATAATCATTCTTTCGCTTTATAATTAAAGGCAGGGAGATGTCAACTCTTATTATTGGCAGTCTCTTGTGGCGTCAGATGAAAAATATCAGGTGGCGCCACGCTATTACCGCTCTGTGCGGTAACGGGGCGCCCAGGGTTCATCCTGCCGTGGTTTTGCTCTATAATCTGACCACAGTCAAAAGTGAACTAAAGTGGGTAACTCATGGAAATTGATCTCGACAATCTGGTCTTCAGCGGTCTGGAAGAAGCGCAAGAGCGCAATGCCGAACGCCTTGAAGATGCTGACAAAAAAGCCGAAGCGATCGTTGCCGATGATGATTGTGGCGACGCCTGCAAAATCTGATTCCTGAACCGGCTAACCACGCCGGTTTTTTTTCGCCCGTCAGTCAAGCCGTAAATGCCCCCTTCAGCGTGCCCAGCAACGCCTGCGCCGCCTTCGACAGCTGCAGATGACCGGCATGAATCACCCCGACACACTTCTCAATCGGCGGGTTATCCAGCGGCAGGCATACGGCGCCCAGCGCCTGCATCTGCGACTGGCAGAGCGCCGGAACGGCGCTGCCGCCGAGGCCGCTGGCCACCATTCTGCCCACCGTCACCAGCTGATGGCTCTCCAGCGCAACATCCAGTTGACGGCCGCTGCGCGCCAGTTCCTCTTCCAGCATCAGGCGGACCGCCGAAGGCCGCTGCAGCGTAATGAAATCCAGCGTCAACAGCTCGCGCCAGGAGAGACGATGTTTACCGGCCAGGGGCGATGATTTCGGCACAATCGCGATAAAACGGTCCACGCCCAGCGGCGTAAACAGCAGATTATTGGTCGGCGCCGGCTCAAAAGCGATGCCCATCTCCACCCGCCCTTCACGAACCATTTCGATCACCTGCTCGTTAATCACATCGTGAACGGTCACGTTAATCCCGGCATAGCGATCGCGAAAAGCTTTCAACACCTCGGGCAGGACGTTTGCCGCAAACGAGGGCATGGCCGCGATCGAGATTTTGCCGCGCTGCAGGGTAAAGCTCTGGCGCATCGCCTCTTCGGCGTTATCCCAGTCGGCCAGCAGCTGGCGGGCCATCGGTAAAAAGATCTCCCCCTCCTGAGTCAGCGTCACCCGGCGGGTGCTGCGTTGCAGCAATGCGCCGCCGAGTCCCTCCTCCAGTCCTTTGATGGTCAGACTGAGGGCCGGCTGCGAAATATTCAGCCGCTCGCTGGCGTGGGCAAAATTCAGAGTGTGAGCTACCGCTAAAAACGCGCGTAACTGTTTGACACTCATTCTCATTTTTCATCCCGTTAACTAATTGAAAAAATTTAGTTAACAACAAATTAATAAGAAAACCCAATGAGTAGGTCACAAATTCAAAATTAACAAATCAGTCTGCGCCGCCAATGATAGCCCCATCGCAAGCCAGCAGAGGTGAATCATGGCAGGACTGGATAAACGCGTCGCCAGCTACGAAGCGGCGCTGGAAGGGTTAACGGACGGTATGACCGTGCTGGCCGGCGGTTTTGGCCTGTGCGGCATTCCGGAAAATCTGATTGCCGAAGTCAAACGCCGGAACGTACAGGGGCTGACGGTGGTATCAAATAACTGCGGCGTCGACGGTTTCGGCCTCGGCATCCTGCTGGAGACGCGCCAGGTCCGCAAAGTCGTGGCCTCGTATGTCGGTGAAAACGTCCTCTTTGCGCAGCAGGCGCTCAGCGGCGAACTGCAGGTGGAGCTGACCCCACAAGGCACGCTGGCGGAGAAAGTTCGCGCCGGCGGCGCAGGCATCCCCGGCTTTTACACCGCCACCGGCTACGGTACGCCGGTGGCGGAAGGGAAAGAGGTGCGCCAGTTTGCCGGTAAGCCCTACATCCTCGAAGAGGCCATCACCGGCGACTTCGCTCTCGTTAAAGGCTGGAAGGCAGACTGGTACGGCAACGTTATCTATCGCCACACGGCGCAAAACTTTAATCCGCTGATGGCCGCCGCCGGGCGCATTACGGTGGTCGAGGTAGAAGAGATCGTCCCGCCGGGCGAACTTCCGCCCTCTTCGATCCACACCCCCGGCATCTACGTCGACCGGCTGATCGCCGGCCAGTTCGAGAAACGCATCGAACAGCGCACGCTGCGCGCAGGGAGCCTCTGATTATGCTGACTCGCGAACAAATGGCCATCCGCGTCGCCCGGGAGCTGCGCGATGGCGACTACGTCAATCTCGGTATTGGCATCCCGACGCTGGTCGCCAACTACATCCCGGCAGGCATTGACGTCATGCTGCAATCCGAAAACGGCCTGCTCGGCATGGGCGGTTTTCCGCACGAGTCGGAGCTCGATGCCGACATGATCAACGCCGGGAAACAGACGGTCACCGCCCGGACCGGCGCGGCGATTTTCGATTCCGCCCAGTCCTTCGCCATGATTCGCGGCGGCCATGTCGATCTGACCGTTCTCGGCGCCTTTGAAGTTGACGTTGAGGGCAATATCGCCTCGTGGATGATCCCGGGGAAAATGGTGAAAGGCATGGGCGGAGCCATGGATCTGGTGGCCGGGGCGCAAAACATCATCGTGGTAATGACCCACGCTGCGAAAAACGGCGAATCCAAACTCCTGCCGCGCTGTACCTTACCGCTGACCGGCGTCGGCTGTATCCAGCGGGTGCTAACCGACCTCGCCCTGCTGGAGATACGCGACGGGGCTTTCGTCCTGCGCGAATACGCGCCGGGCGTCACCCCCGACGAAATTATGCGTAAAACCGCCGGACGCCTGATTGTCCCGGACGACGTCTGTGAAATGCGGTTCAACTGAGGAGGCAACATGCAAGAAGTGGTGATTGTTGGTGCGGTCAGAACGCCCATCGGCAGCTTTCGCGGCGTATTTTCCACGCTTTCCGCCGTTGACCTCGGCGCCGGAGTCGTGCGCAGTCTGCTGGCCCGCTGCTCGCTGCCGGCAACGGCAGTCGACGAGCTGATTTTCGGCCAGGTTTTAACCGCCAGCTGCGGGCAGAATCCGGCGCGTCAGACGGCCTTGCGCGCCGGTCTGCCGGTCAGCTGTCCGGCAGTGACGGTGAATCTGGTGTGCGGTTCCGGGCTGAAAGCCGTACAGCAAGCGGTGCAGGCGATCCGCAGCGGCGACGCCCAGGTGGTCATCGCCGGTGGTCAGGAGAGCATGAGCAATGCCCCCTATCTGATTGACGGCGCCCGTGCCGGGCTGCGCGTCGGCCATCGCAGCATGCAAGACAGTATGATTCAGGACGGCCTGTGGGACGCCTTCAATGACTATCACATGGGGGTGACGGCAGAGAATCTCGCCGACCGCTATGCCATCGATCGCCAACGGCAGGACGCCTTTGCCGCCGGTTCACAACAGAAAGCGGCGGCAGCGATCGAAGCGGGCCGTTTTGAGCAAGAGATCGTGCCGGTGGTCGTCAGACAGGGAAAGCAACCGCCGCAGACCATTACCCGCGACGAGCAGCCCCGTCCGGCCACCACGCCAGAGCAGCTGGCGCAGCTGCGCCCTGCGTTCCGCGTGGAAAACGGCACCGTCACCGCCGGCAACGCCTCTGCGCTCAACGACGGCGCGGCGGCGGTACTCCTGATGAGCGCCGACAAAGCCCGGGAGCTGGGGCTGCCGGTACTGGGACGCATTGTCAGCAGCGCCGTGACGGGCGTCGATCCGGCGGTCATGGGGATTGGCCCCGTCAGCGCCTGCGAGATGGCGCTGGCACGGGCCGGATGGCGGCTCGACGAGGTGGATTTAATTGAGGCTAACGAGGCTTTTGCCGTTCAGGCGCTGGCCGTTGGCCAGTCTCTGGGCTGGGAGAGCAGCAAAGTCAACGTCAACGGCGGCGCCATTGCCCTCGGCCACCCTATCGGCGCCTCCGGCTGCCGGATCCTCGTCACCCTGCTGCATGAAATGCAGCGCCGGAGCGCCAGTAAAGGGCTTGCCACTCTCTGCGTCGGCGGCGGACAGGGTATCGCCATGACCATCGCACGTTAACAGGAGTCACTATGTATAAACCAACGCTGGCGGTGCTCGGCGCCGGACTGATGGGTATCGGTATCGCCTGCCACTTTGCTCGCCACGGCCACCGGGTACGGCTGTACGATACCGACCCGTCGCGTCTGGCAGAAGTCCCTGCCGTTGCCGCCGCTATTTTGCATGAACTGCAGGAGAGCGGACAATTTGATGCCGCCCACCAGCAGGCGGTTCTGGCGCGCTTAGCCGGGACCACCAGCCTCAGCGATCTGGCGGAATCTACGCTGCTGATAGAGGCGATTCCTGAACGTCTGCCGCTCAAACATGCGCTGTACGCGCAGCTGGAAACGCTGATTGCCGACGATGCGATCATTGCCAGCAACACCAGCGGCCTGCCGCCGGATAGCCTTGCGGCGGGCATGCGCCATCCGCAGCGACTATTAATCGCCCACTTCTGGCACCCGCCGCACTTTATTCCGCTGGTGGAGGTGGTGCCCGGCAGCGTCACGCGCCCGGAGCTCCCCGCCCTGGTGAGCGACTTTTTCACCCGCGCGGCGCTGGAAGCGGTGGTGCTTCAGCGTGCGGCGCCGGGGTTTGTTGGCAACCGCCTGCAGTTCGCTCTGCTGCGCGAGGCGCTGCATATCGTACACAGCGGTATCGCCTCGCCGGAAGTGGTCGATCGGGTGATGCGCGCTTCCCTCGGCCGCCGCTACGCGATGGTCGGTCCTCTGGAAGCGGCCGATATGACCGGGCTGGCGACGGTGCTGGATATTTGTCAGCACCTGCTGCCAGAGCTGGCCGGCGACGCGCAAATGATGGAACTGGTCGCGGAAAAAGTCGCCAGGGGCGAGACCGGCGCGCGCAGCGGGCAAGGATTTTATCGCTGGGATACTGCGCGGATGGCCCGTATCCAGTCGCGTCGGCAGCACCTCCTGCGCTATGCCCTGAAACCGTAGCTTCTCGAACTGTAGCCAACAATAACAATGAGCGTGAGGTGTCGTGATGAGTGTTTTGATTGCCCTGGCCGCGCTGGCATTACTGATGCTGGCGGCCTATCGAGGATATAGCGTTATCCTCTTTGCCCCTATCGCCGCCCTCGGCGCAGTGCTGCTCACCGACCCCGGCGCAGTAGGACCGACCTTTACCGGTCTGTTTATGGAAAAAATGGTCGGGTTTGTAAAGCTCTACTTCCCGGTGTTTCTGCTGGGCGCGGTGTTCGGCAAGCTGATCGAGCTGGCGGGCTTCTCGCGCGCCATCGTCGCCGCCGCCATTCAGATCCTCGGCCGACGTCACGCCATCCCGGTTATCGTGCTGGTTTGCGCCCTGTTAACCTATGGCGGCGTCTCGCTGTTTGTGGTGGCCTTTGCGGTCTACCCTTTTGCCGCCGAACTGTTCCGCCAGAGCGCTATCCCCAAACGGCTGATTCCGGCCACCGTTGCGCTGGGCGCGTTTTCCTTCACCATGGATGCCCTGCCCGGGACGCCGCAGATCCAGAACATTATTCCCACCAGTTTCTTTGGCACCAACGCCTGGGCGGCTCCCTGGCTTGGCACGATCGGTTCGCTGTTTATCATCACCTTTGGTCTGCTATGGCTGGAACGTCAACGCCGTAAAGCCCAGCACGCGGGAGAAGGTTACGGCACGGATTTGCAAAACGAACCGGACACGCCGGACAACATCAACCTTCCTCATCCGCTGATTGCCATTGCCCCGCTGCTGCTGGTGGGGATCCTGAACCTGCTGTTTACCCGCTGGATCCCGCGATGGTACGGTACCACTCACGAGCTGGTTTTGCCGGGACTGGCGAAGCCTATCGTCACCGAAGTGGGTAAAATCACCGCGATCTGGGCCGTTGAAGCAGCGCTGCTGGCTGGCATTGTCGTGGTGCTAATCTTCGGTTTTCACAATATCCGCGGGCGTCTGGCGGAAGGCAGTCGCACCGCCGTTAGCGGCGCCATTCTCGCGGCGATGAATACGGCATCGGAATATGGTTTTGGCGCCGTCATTGCCGCGCTGCCCGGTTTTCTGGTTTTGTCAAAGGCGCTGACGGCCATTCCCAACCCGCTGCTGAATGAAGCCATCAGCGTGACGGTGCTGGCGGGCATTACCGGCTCCGCATCGGGCGGGATGAGTATCGCCCTGGCGGCGATGTCGGAGACCTTTATCGCTGCCGCCCACGCCGCCGATATTCCGCTGGAGGTATTGCATCGCGTAGCCTCGATGGCCAGCGGCGGCATGGATACGTTGCCGCATAATGGCGCGGTCATTACCCTGCTGGCGATCACTGGCCTCAGCCATCGTCAGGCCTACGGCGGCATTTTTGCCATTACCCTGATTAAAAGTCTGGCGGTTCTGTTTGTCATTGCCGTCTTCTATTTAACCGGCATTGTCTGATGCGACAATATATAACCGGCTTCACGAAGGAAAACACCATGAATCTGAACGGAAAGGTGGCGCTGGTCACCGGCTCAACAAGCGGTATCGGTTTAGGGATCGCGAAGGTACTGGCAAAATCCGGCGCGCAGCTGATCCTAAACGGCTTTGGCGACAGCGCATCCGCACGCGCGGAAGTGGCGCAGATCGGCAAAACCCCGGGCTATCACGATGCCGACCTGCGCGATGTGCAGCAGATTGAAGCGATGATGGCCTACGCCGAAGCGGAATTTGGCGGCGTAGATATTGTGATTAATAACGCCGGGATCCAGCACGTGGCCCCGGTGGAGCATTTCGCCGTAGAGAAGTGGAACGATATTATAGCCATCAATCTCTCCAGCGTCTTTCACACCAGTCGTCTGGCGCTCCCCGGGATGCGGGCGCGTAACTGGGGGCGCATTATCAATATTGCCTCGGTTCACGGTCTGGTGGCCTCGAAGGATAAGTCAGCCTACGTCGCAGCCAAACACGGCGTGATCGGCCTGAGTAAAACGCTGGCGCTGGAGACCGCCAGAACCGGCGTGACCTGCAATGCGATTTGCCCTGGCTGGGTGTTAACCCCGCTGGTACAGCAGCAGATCGATAAACGCATCGCTGAAGGTTGCGATCCGCACCAGGCCCGCGAACAGCTGCTGGCGGAAAAGCAGCCCTCCGGCGAGTTTGTCACCCCGGAACAGCTGGGTGAACTGGCGCTGTTTCTCTGTAGTGAAGGTGCAGCCCAGGTGCGCGGCGCGGCATGGAACATGGACGGCGGCTGGGTCGCGCAATAACCGACAACCTGCTCAGGAGGCGCCCGTTCCTTCTGAGCAGCGCCTCATTTTTTTCGGCGGAATATTTCCCTGCCGTCGGTTTATTTTCGGCAAAAGACAATGAGTTCGGGCTATTTATTTAATAATGATGTATGGTTTCAGGCCATTAAATCAGGAAGGAAATCATATGTCAGATCGAAAAGATGCCAAAAGCCGCCGTAATTATCTTGTAAAATGCACCTGCCCTAATTGCTCCCAGGATTCAGAACACAGCTTCAGCCGAGTACAAAAAGGCGCCCAGCTCATTTGCCCCTACTGCCACAAACTCTTCCAGACAACAGCAAAAAATGCTGCTTAATCTCTAGATGCCAGACGCTGATTGTTCCACGAAATCCAACACTGATTAGATTATTCTTATCATCTTGAATGAATGGCACAATCGGTTGTTATTTTTTTGGCAAATAGAAAACCCGCACAATGGCGGGTTTTAAATAAATCTATTCTGTCTGTTACCCTGGTAAATCTGTCTACTCAGGCTGCGCCGTCTTCGTTATCGCAGACCCACCAGCGTTCAGCATACTTATCCTACGATCGAAACGTTTGTCGCCGCCGGGCCTTTCGCGCCGCTGCCGACCACAAACTCGACCTTTTGCCCTTCAAACAGGGTGCGGAAGTCTTCGCTTTGAATGGCAGAAAAGTGGACGAAGATGTCCTTGCTGCCATCGGCCGGCGTAATGAAGCCGAAGCCTTTATCTGCGTTAAACCATTTGACTAAACCAGTCATTTTATTCGACATTCGATATTCCTTTTTATGAGCCCTTAATCGGCAAACTGGTTTGCGCTACAGAATCAACTTAACACTTAATGGAGGGACTCAAGGAAGGAGGTATCAGCGATAACGCCTGGAAATGAGGACTGCTTTAGTGAACTGCTTTCTGTCTTACAAACCGACCAGGCTATTAAGGCACAGGGGATATTTATTAGCAAGGTTTATTTTAGCCGTCCGGAAGCCTGCTCCGGTAAGAAATTAAATCAATAGCTTTATTGTTCGATTAAGGTATAGTGCGCCGGTACTTATTTTCCCAAGGATTTTATTTGTTCCAAAAAATGACAGGCATTGTCAAAGCGTTTGATAATAAAACCGGCAAAGGCCTTATAATTCCCTCCGATGGTCGTAAAGACGTTCAGGTCCATATTTCTGCATTATCCCCTGGTGAATCAGCAACCATAATCCCGGGTATTCGCGTTGAATTTCGCCGGGTCAACGGCCTGCGCGGTCCGACGGCGGCAAACGTCTACCTTTCATAGTCACAGCCCGACCACTGATGACGGCCCCGATAGCAGACCGGGGCGGCTAAAACATCTCCAGAAAACGTTTTACCGTTCGCGATCGTTCGAATCGTCGCCACGCAATCGCAATATCGGTCGTCACCGGCGTCCCCGACAGCGGGCGATAGATTACCTCGGGATGGTGGATACAGGTCATCGACTGCGGCACCAGCGCAAAACCGAATCCGGCAGCCACCATGCTTAAGGAGGAGGAGAGTTGCGAAGATTGTCTCGCCTGACGCATATCGATGCCCGCGCGCAAACAGCTATTAAAGACCTGCTCATACAGCCCCGGGGCCACCTCGCGCGGAAACAGAATCGGCGCGGTCTCCTGCAGTTGCACCAGCGGCAGCATGGCCTCACCGGCAAGCGGGTGGTCACGGTGCAGGGCGATAACCATCGGCTCCACATCGATAATGCGCAGATTAAACGCTTTACTGCTTTCGCACGGCAGGCGCACAAAGGCGATATCCAGCTCCCCTTCCCCCAGCGCGCTCATCAGCGCCGCCATGTTGCCCTCGACCTGACGCAGGGTGACCGCCGGATAGCGGAGCTGAAACTGGCGCAGCAGCGCGAAAATCTGCGGATGAAAAGCATTAGAACTGGTGATGCCTAACGCCAGCCTACCGTTCATCCCGCGGGCGATACCTTTGGTCTTTTCCAGCGCCGCGTCGCTAAGAGCGAGGATCTGGCAGGCATCTTCATAAAACGATTCTCCCGCTTCCGTCAGCTCAATTCCCCGCGTCAGACGGCGCAGCAGCGGCGTGCCAATTTCTCTCTCAAGCCGCTGAATTTGCTGACTTAATGGCGGCTGAGAAATACCAAGATCCCTGGCGGCGCGGGTGAAATTTCGCGCCTCAGCCACGGCGACAAAATAGCGTAGATAACGAAGTTCCATATCAAAAACGTCTCAAACCAGCATGCTTTCTATATTGGAACTGAGAGCTGAATCGGGTCAACAATTATTTAATCTTTCTTATATTTGTTGAGCGAGGACGTCTCTGATGACCCATTCTTCTGCATGTACCTGCCAGCAAAGCCTGTGTGAAACCGTACGCGGGTTTTCCGCCCAGCAGCCTGATAACGTGCTCTATCAGACCTCTTTGATGAGCGCGCTCCTGAGCGGCGTCTATGAGGGCAATACCACCATCGCCGATCTGCTTACCCACGGCGACTTCGGTCTCGGAACCTTTAACGAACTCGACGGCGAGCTGATCGCCTTCAGCAGCGAGGTCTACCAGCTGCGCGCCGACGGCAGCGCACGCAAAGCCCGCGGGGAACAAAAGACGCCGTTCGCGGTGATGACCTGGTTTCGGCCGCAGCACCGCGTCAGCTTCGACCATCCGGTAAACCGCCAGCAGTTGCATGAGATCATCGACCGGCAGATCCCCTCCGACAATCTGTTCTGCGCCCTGCATATCGACGGCCACTTTCGTCACGCCCATACCCGGACCGTCCCCCGGCAGACTCCCCCCTACCGGGCGATGACCGATGTTCTGGACGACCAGCCGGTGTTCCGCTTCAACCAGCGTAAAGGGATACTGGTCGGTTTTCGCACCCCGCAGCATATGCAGGGAATTAACGTTGCCGGGTATCACGAACATTTCATCACCGACGATCGTCAGGGCGGCGGCCATCTGCTGGATTACCAGCTCGATAGCGGCGTGCTGACTTTCGGCGAAATCCACAAGCTGCTGATTGACCTCCCGGCCGACAGCGCTTTCCTGCAGGCCGATTTGCATCCTGACAATCTCGACGCCGCCATTCGCGCGGTAGAAAATTAAGGAGCTTCATATGGACAATCAACGTCACGAACGCCAGTGGGCGCACGGCGCGGATATGATAGTCAGTCAGCTTGAGGCCCAGGGGGTACGCCAGGTCTTCGGCATCCCCGGCGCGAAAATAGATAAAGTCTTCGATTCGCTACTGGACTCCACCATCCGGATTATTCCCGTGCGCCACGAAGCTAACGCCGCGTTTATGGCCGCGGCAGTCGGCCGACTGACCGGTAAAGCGGGCGTCGCGCTGGTCACCTCCGGCCCTGGCTGTTCGAATCTGATTACCGGCATGGCCACCGCTAACAGCGAGGGCGATCCGGTGGTCGCGCTGGGTGGCGCGGTTAAGCGGGCGGATAAGGCAAAACTGGTCCATCAAAGCATGGATACCGTGGCGATGTTCAGCCCGGTGACCAAATATGCCGTGGAAGTGACCGCCTCCGACGCGCTGGCGGAAGTTGTCTCCAACGCTTTCCGCGCCGCCGAGCAGGGGCGCCCGGGCAGCGCCTTTATCAGCCTGCCGCAGGATGTTGTCGATCAACCTACCCGCGGCGCGATTCTCCCGGTCGGCAACGCCCCGCAAATGGGCGCGGCCCCTGACGAGGCTATCGAGAAGGTCGCGCAGATGATCGCCGCCGCCAAAAACCCGATTTTCCTGCTCGGGCTGATGGCCAGCCAGCCGGAAAACAGCCATGCCCTGCAGCAGCTGCTCGAGCAGAGTCATATTCCGGTCACCAGTACCTACCAGGCCGCCGGGGCGGTCAATCAGCAGCACTTTGCGCGCTTCGCTGGCCGGGTTGGACTGTTTAACAACCAGGCCGGCGACCGCCTGCTCCACCTCGCCGACCTGATCATCTGCATCGGCTACAGCCCGGTCGAGTATGAACCGGCGATGTGGAACGGCGGCGACGCGACGCTGGTCCATATCGACGTGCTGCCCGCTTATGAAGAGCGTAACTACACCCCCGATATCGAGCTGGTGGGTGATATCGCCGCGACGCTGAACAAACTGACCCGGCGCATCAGCCATAAGCTGGTGTTAACTCCGCAGGCGGCGGAGATCCTCACCGATCGCCAGCATCAGCGCGAGCTGCTCGACCGCCGCGGCGCGCAGCTGAATCAATTTGCCCTTCATCCGCTGCGCATCGTGCGGGCAATGCAGGATATCGTCAACAGCGATGTCACCCTCACCGTCGACATGGGCAGCTTCCATATCTGGATCGCCCGCTATCTGTACAGCTTCCGCGCCCGCCAGGTGATGATTTCCAATGGTCAGCAGACGATGGGCGTCGCGCTGCCGTGGGCAATCGGCGCGTGGCTGGTCAATCCGCAGCGCAAAGTGGTCTCGGTCTCCGGCGACGGCGGGTTCCTGCAATCCAGCATGGAGCTGGAGACCGCCGTCCGACTGCAGGCCAATATCCTGCATATCATCTGGGTCGACAACGGTTACAACATGGTGGCGATTCAGGAACAGAAAAAATACCAGCGCCTCTCCGGCGTGGAGTTCGGCCCGGTTGATTTCAAAGCCTACGCCGAATCGTTCGGGGCTAAAGGCTTTGCGGTGGCGAGCGCCGACGCGCTGGAGCCGACGCTGCGTGCCGCCATGGACGTCGATGGCCCGGCGGTGGTCGCCATTCCGGTCGACTACCGCGATAACCCTCTGCTGATGGGGCAACTCCATCTCAGCCAAATACTTTGAGTCACTACAAAAAGGAAAGGAATATGCAAAAAGTCGCACTTGTCACCGGCGCCGCTCAGGGCATCGGTAAAGCTATCGCGCTGCGCCTGGTTAAAGACGGATTTGCCGTGGCCATTGCCGATTACAACGATACCGCAGCGAAAGCCGTGGCCGCCGAAATCAACCAGCACGGCGGCCGGGCGCTGGCGGTTAAGGTTGACGTCTCGCGCCGTGAACAGGTTTTCGCCGCCGTCGAACAGGCGCGTAAAACGTTGGGCGGTTTCCACGTTATCGTCAACAATGCCGGCATCGCCCCTTCGACGCCGATCGAAGCGATCGTCGAGGAGACCGTCGATAAGGTCTATAACATCAACGTCAAAGGCGTCATCTGGGGCATTCAGGCGGCGGTCGACGCCTTTAAAAAAGAGGGCCACGGCGGGAAAATTATCAACGCCTGTTCCCAGGCCGGGCACGTCGGCAATCCGGAACTGGCGGTCTACAGCTCGAGTAAATTCGCCGTACGCGGCCTGACCCAGACCGCTGCCCGCGACCTGGCGCCGCTGGGGATCACCGTTAACGGCTACTGTCCGGGGATCGTCAAAACGCCGATGTGGGCGGAGATCGATCGTCAGGTCTCGGAAGCCGCGGGCAAACCGCTGGGCTACGGTACCGCCGAGTTCGCGAAACGCATCACCCTCGGACGTTTGTCCGAACCTGAAGACGTCGCGGCCTGCGTGTCGTATCTGGCGAGCCCGGACTCTGACTATATGACCGGTCAGTCGTTACTGATCGATGGCGGGATGGTTTTTAACTAATTCCATGATGCTCTGACATGGTTTGCCCCTGCCGCGAGGCCGGGGCTTTTTTTTATCTGCCGGTCACGCTCACTCGGGCGCTAAACGCGCGCCCCGCAGCCCGGCGGGTAAGGGTTATCCCGGCCGATTAGCGCGCGCTCGCCTGCGCCTGCGCCTGCGCCTGCGCCAGCTGGCGTTCAATAGCCTGACGTCGCGCATCGTTCGCCGGCAATATTTCCAGCAGCTGTTGCAATGCCGCGACCGCCTGCGGGTAATTTTCGCTGCGCAGCGCGCTCAGCGCCAGCAGTTCCAGCACCGGCAGATTCTGCGGCTGCCGCTGATGCAGTTCGCGCAGCAGAAGTTCTGCCATCCGCAGCTGGCCGCTATCGCCGGCCCGCACCAGCACGCTGGCGTAATCGAATGTGGCCACCGGATCGTGCGCCGCCAGCTGATGGGCGCGGGCAAAGGCGCCGATCGCCGTCTCGCCGTCGTTGAGCAGCAGGGCAATGCGCCCCAGCAGCTGCCAGCCGGCAAGATAGTCAGGTTGATCCTGTAACTGGCTGCGCAGCCCGAGCCTGAGCTGAGCCAGTTGATCCATCCGCAGCGGCGGCGCCGTTGGGTCTTGCAGCTGGCGGAGCAGCGCGGGAGTTTGACGTTCCGCCTGTTGCCAGAGCAACACCTGACCAATATCGCTGGTTTTCAGGAAGATCCCGCAGCTCAACAGTACCAGCGCCACGGCGCCGGGCAGCAGCACCCAACGGCCGAGCGGGCGAACTTTAGCCGGCGTGGCATCGGGAATATCGGCCAGCAGCGTACGCTGCAGTTCAACCACCATCGCTTCCCGGTCGACAACGTTGTCCTCCTGCGCCAGCTCGTCGAGCCGCGTCTGGTACAGCGTCCGGTTCAGGCTATCGCGATCCGCCGCCGCCTCCCCCTGCCACGGAAAATACAGCAGCGCCAGCGCCCCGGCCAACATCAGTAGCGCCGGCAGTAAAAACAGGGTCATCAATCCTCTCCTTTGTTCAGTAACGCCGCCAGCCGCTGACGCTCTTGTTCACTCAGCGCAGCGCTTGCTCCGCCGCGACGTCGGGTTCGCGCCACCAGCAGCGCGACACCGGCGATAACAAACAGCCCCGGAACCAGCCACAACAGTAAGGTCCCGGCGGTCAACGGCGGTTCATAGCTGACGAAATGGCCGTAGCGCGCCACCATATAGGCGATGATTTGATCTTTGCTTTGCCCCTGCTGCATCAGCTCATAAACCTTCAGCCGCATATCGGCGGCAATCATCGCATTCGAGTCTGCGATGCTGTTGTTCTGGCACTTCGGACAGCGCAGCTGGGAGGTGATCTCGCGAAACGCCTGCTCCTGCGCTTCGTTTTTGAACTGCCAGGTGTCGATGGCGGCCAGCGCCTGGCCTGCGAGCAGCAGCGCCATCAGCGCCAGTATCCAGCGCCTCATGTTGCCGGCTCCTGCGTATATTTCAGCCACAGCGGCTGGAGCTGTTCGCGCCACACCCTGGCGTTCAGATCCCCGGCGTGACGCCAGCGAATAATGCCCTGGCCATCAATCAGAAAGGTTTCCGGCGCGCCATATACGCCCAGATCAAGGCCCAGCATACCGCTGCCGTCGAACAGACTCAGCGCATAGGGGTTGCCCAGACTGTCGAGCCAGGTCACCGCCTTCTGCCGGTCATCTTTGTAGTTCAGCCCGACGACGCGGACCCCCTGCCTGGCCAGCTCATTAAGGAACTGATGCTCGGCGCGACAGGTCGGGCACCAGGTGGCCCAGACGTTCAGCAGCAGCGGTTTCCCGTCGATCAGCGCCGCGCGGCTGTAAGTTTGTCCCGCCGTCGTCAACGCTTCAAGACGAAACTCAGGCAGCGGTTTGCCGATCAGCGCGGATTCGAGCATCGTCGGATCGTCGCCGTCGGCGTTACGCAACAGTTGCCAGAACAGCGCCATCGCCAGCAGCAGAAACAGCGCCAGCGGAATAAAAAGCAGCCTGCGGTTCATGGCGCCTCCTGCCGTTGTTTACGCATCCGGTAGCGCGGGTCGAGCATGCAGCACAGGCCGCCAAGCGCCATCAGGCCGCCGCCGAACCAAATCCAGCGCACGAACGGTTTGTAGTACAGACGCACCGCCCAGCTGCCATCCTCCAGCTCTTCCCCCAGCGCGGCATACAGATCGCGCGTCAAACCGCCGCCGATCGCCGCTTCGGTCATCATCATGCGGCTGGCGCTGTAGTACCGTTTTTCCGCGTACAGCGTGGCTTCCGGGCGACCGTTGCGCGTCACCGTAATCACCCCTTCGCCGCCGGTCCAGTTCGGGCCGACGATGTTGCGCACCCCGTCGAACACAAAGTGGTAGCGATGAATATCGATGCTATCGCCGGTTTTCATCCGCACGTCGCGCTCAATACTGTAGTTCTGGCTGAAGGTAATCCCGATGACGGTGACCGCCACGCCAACGTGGCCCAGCACCATTCCCCACTGGCTGCGCGAAATCACCCGCAGGCCGCGCCAGAAACCGTGCCGGTGGGTCGCCCGCTCATGGATTTCAATCAGGGCAAAGAGCAGTACCCAAATCGCCATCATCAGACCGAGAACCGCCATGGCGACAATCCGGTCCTGCAGCAGCCACGGCAGCAGCAGAGAAAGTGACAATGTCACCAATAGTGCCATCGCCAGCCGCTTAAGCTGCTTGCCCGGCTGGTCACGCCGCCAGCGGATCAACGGTCCCACTCCCAGCAGCAGCGCAAACGGCGCCATCAGCGCGGTGAACAGCAGGTTAAAGAAGGGTTCGCCGATCGAGATACTGCCAAGCCCCAGCTCTTTGTGCACCAGCGGCAGCAACGTGCCGAGCAGCACCACCAGCATGGCGGCGATCAGCAAAATATTGTTCCCCAGCAGAAACGACTCTCGCGACCACAGCGTATGTTCGACCCGCGCCCGCACCTGTCCCCCCTTCAGGGCATACAGCAGCAGCGATCCGCCGATAGCCACCACCAGCAACGCCAGAATAAACAGCCCGCGCGTCGGATCCGAGGCGAACGAATGGACCGACACCAGCACCCCGGAGCGCACCAGGAAGGTTCCCAGCAGGCACAGTGAAAAGGCGGCAATCGCCAGCAGCACGGTCCAGGCCCGGAAGCTCCCGCGTTTCTCGGTGACCGCCAGGGAGTGCAGCAGCGCCGTCCCCACCAGCCATGGCATAAACGAAGCGTTCTCCACCGGATCCCAGAACCACCAGCCGCCCCAGCCCAGCTCGTAGTAGGCCCAGGCAGAGCCCAGCACGATACCCAGAGTCAGAAACACCCATGCTGCCTGGGTCCACGGGCGCGACCAGCGCGCCCAGGCGGTATCCAGCCGTCCGGCGAGCAGCGAGGCAATCGCAAAGGCGAATGCCACCGAGAAGCCCACATAGCCCATATAAAGGATCGGCGGATGGAAAATCATGCCGATATCCTGCAGCAGCGGATTGAGGTCGCGACCATCGACCGGATAGAGCGGCAGCGTGCGGGCAAAAGGATTCGAGGTGAACAGAATAAACAGCAGAAAGCCGAAGGCGATGGTCCCCATCACCGCCAGCACCCGCGCTACGGCGTCCTGCGGCATCCGCCGACTGAACAGCGCCACCGCGAAAGTCCAGACGCTCAGCAGCAGCACCCACAGCAGCAGTGAGCCTTCATGGGCGCCCCAGGTCGCCGCGACCCGGTACCACACCGGCAGCGCGCTGTTCGAGTTATCCGCGACATAGCGTACGGTGAAATCATTGACCACGAAGGCATGGACCACCACGAGAAAGGCGCCCGCGACGCAGAAAAACAGCGCGCAGGCCAGGGGCCGCGCCAGCGCCATTAGCCGTGGGTCCTGCCGCGCAGCGCCCCATTGCGGATAAATGCCCAGCAGTAGCGCGAGGCCTGTCGCCAGGCACAATAGATAGTGCCCCAGTTCCGGCATCATGGTTGTTCTCCCTTCTTCTCCGGCTGCAGCGCCTCTTTCACTTCCGGCGGCGTATAGTTCTCATCGTGCTTCGCCAGCACCTGGCGGGCGGTAATGTGCCGATCGCCATCGAGCACCCCCTGGGCTACCACTCCCTGCCCCTCGCGGAACAGATCCGGCAGAATGCCCCGATAGCTAACCTCCACCACCCCGCGGGCGTCGTACAGGCGGAAACTGACGTCCAGGCTCTGCGGGTCACGCTTGACGCTGCCGGGCTGAACGTAGCCGCCAATCCGCAGGCGCTGGCCGTGATGTGGCCGCTGATGAGTTTCCGTTTTGCCATACAGGATCTCCCCCGGGGTGTAGAAAAGATCGATATTGGCGCTGAGGGCATACAGCGTCAGGCCAATGGTCAGCCCGAGGCCGACCAGCACCGCCAGCGCGATCCCAAGCCGGGTTTTACGACGCGTTTGCATCGCTGCCCTCCGCTTCTGTACGGCGGCGAGCGGCGACGATACGCCGCTCCCGGTCCTGCTGACGGCTCAGCTCACGGAACAGCGCCCGTCGCTGCCAGCAGGTATGCAGCGTCAGAAAACCGAAAATCAGCAGCGTCGCCGCCACCGCCAGCCAGACATACAATGCGTAGCCGCCCATAGCCAGAAAGGCGGCGGCAGATGAAAAGGCGGGGGTCATTTCTCCGCTCCTTTTGGGGCAGTAACCAGCGCCTGGACCCAGGGTCGACGCCGCTCCTGTAACAGAATCAAATTGCGCAGGCGCATCAGCGTCAGGGTGGCCACCAGGCTAAGGAAGGCCAGAATGCAGATTCGCAATGGCAGACGCATACTGGGGTCAATCGACTGTTGCATGTTGGTCGACCCTTGATGCAGCGTGTTCCACCAGATGACCGAATAGTGAATGACAGGCAGATTGACCACCCCCACCAGCACCAGAATACCGACCGCCCTGCCCGCAAGACGGCGATCGTCGAAAGCGTGCCAGAGAGCGATAATCCCGGCATAGAGAAACAGCAAAACCAGCTCCGAGGTCAGGCGCGCATCCCAGATCCACCACGTTCCCCACATCGGTTTCCCCCATGCCGCCCCGCTGACCAGGGCGATGGCCGTGCAGGCGGCGCCCACCGGCGCCAGCGCCGCCACCGTCAGATCGGCCATTTTCATCTGCCAGACCAGCCCCACAAAGGCGGCGACGGCCATTGCCAGATAGACGCCCATCGACCACATGGCCGCCGGGACATGCAGATACATAATCCGGTAGCTTTGCCCCTGCTGATAATCCGCCGGCGCGTAGACAAATCCCCACACCAGCCCCACCGCCAGCAGCAGCGCGCTCAAGGCCGTCAGCCAGGGAATACAGCGGCCGCACAGGCCGTACAGCCGTTCGGGTATCGCCAGTTGATGTAATGTTTTCCACATAACGTTTGCTCACACTACTGTTTTTATGGCTGCGGCAGCCTCGCCGCAGCGAATTATTGCACCGTCAGCCGTAATGCGGCGGCGGTGGCGAACGGACACAACGTGGCGCTGGCGGCTAAAAACGCCGCCAGAATCGCCAGATAACCATCCACCGGCAGCCCGGAGGCGCCAGCCTGAATGGCGCCGGTGGCAAAAATAAGCAGCGGAACCGACAGCGGCAGCACCAGCAAACTCAGCAGAACCCCGCCGCGCCGCAGCCCGACCGTCAGGCCAACCCCCACCGCACCGAAAAAACTCAGCGTCGGCGTCCCCAGCAGCAGGGTCAGCGCCAGTATGCCGGCATCGTGGGGCGCCATCCCCAGCAGCAGCGCCGCCAGCGGGGATACCACCAGCAGCGGCAGGCCGGTCATGACCCAATGGGCGAGCACCTTGACCAGTACCACCACCACCAGCGGTGTCGGCAGCAGCAGCAGTTGCTCAAGCGAACCGTCCTGCCAGTCGTCGTGAAACAGGCGGTCCATCACCAGCAGCGCCGCCAGCAGCGCGGCTACCCAGATGATGCCGGGCGCGATTTGCGTCAGCAGCTGCGGGTCGGCGCCGACGCCAAACGGAAACAGGGTGATCACCACCAGGAAAAACCACAGCGGATTGAGAATCTCTGCCCCGTTGCGCCATGCCAGACGCATTTCGCGGGCAAACAGCGTCCCTGTCATGCGTTTCCCTCCCTCCCGACGCCGAGCCTTAACGTACGCAGCGCGCAGGCCAGCGGACGCAGGGGCTGATGGGTGGTGAGAATCGCGCTGCCGCCCGCCAACACATGCTGCTCCAGTCGACGACTTAAGGTCTCAATCGCCGACGCGTCGAGCGCGGTAAACGGCTCGTCGAGGATCCACAGCGTCGCCGACGTCAACCACAGGCGGGTCAACGCCACCCGCCGCTGCTGTCCGGCCGACAGCTGGCTCAGCGGGACATCTTCATAACCCGCCAGCCCCATTTCGGCCAGCGCCGCTTCTCGCGTCTGCTGCCGGGAGTGCGGGAAGAAGAAATGCAAATTTTCGTCCGCGGTCAGCGCCGTTTTGACGCCGGGCTTATGCCCGAGCCACAGCAGCTGGCGATGAAACGCTTCGCGCACGCTCGCCAGCGGTTCGCCCTGCCAGCTCACCGTACCGCTTTCCGGACGCGCCAGGCCGCACAGCATCCGCAGCAGTGAGGTTTTCCCGGCGCCGTTATCGCCGGCCACCTGCAGGAGTTCACCTGGCCCGACCGTCAAGGTCAGCGCCTGGAACAGCACCCGGTCATCGAAGATGCCGCTCAGTCCTTGTGCATGCAGCATGAATGTACTCTCCTTGGTTCAGACCGCCGTTAGCGTCGACAATCCGTTCGGGATGCGCCACCCGGGCGGCGCATCCACGACGGTTACTGGCCGGAAACCGGCAGTTTCGAGATGTCGACGTTACCTGTCGCCTTCTCATCGCGCACGATCGACTTGTCCTTCCGCACTTTCGCCACATCGCTGGCGCTTACCGGCGGCGCGTTGTTCCCCCAGCTGGTGCGGATAAAGTTGACCACATCCGCCACCTGCTGGTCATCGAGACGCCAGCCGAACGAGGGCATGGTCAGATTAGAGACCGCATTTTTCACCGCCGGCGTGGTGCTGCCGGTGAGGATAATGTGGATGAGCGACGTCGCATCTTCGGTCTGCACAACCGGGTTGCCCTTCAGCGACGGGAAGGCGCGCTGGTAACCCACGCCATCGGTACGGTGGCAGGCCGCGCAGTTATCGACGTACAGCGCCGCGCCGGGCTTACTGTCATCGCCCTTCCACAGATCCTTCGCCACGCTGTCTTCTACCGGCGCGGGGGTCTGTTTTCCGCCACGCGGCGGCAGCGACTTCAGATAGCGGGCAATGGCGGTGATATCGTCATCAGAGAGATACTGCAGGCTGTGTTCCACAACATCGCTCATTCCCCCGAAGACCACGGACTTATCGTTACGCCCGGTTTTCAGGAACTCCGCCAGTTCGGCTTCGCTCCATGTGCCCAGGCCGTCGCGATTTTCGCCGCGCAGGCTGGAAGCGACCCAGCCGTCAATCGGCGCATTGCTGCCCGCCAGATAGTCGTCACCCTCGCTTTCGCTAAGCGCTTTTTCCTGCATCGTCAGGCTGCGCGGCGTGTGGCAGGCCCCACAGTGACCGAGCCCCTCGACCAGATAGCGCCCGCGTTCCAGCACCGGGTCGACCTGCGGATTCGCGACAAAATCAGCCGGCGTCGGAGCGAAGATCCCGCGCCAGAACGCCAGCGGCCAGCGCATTGACAGCGGCCACGGGATATCGCTATCGCGATTCGCCTCGGCCACCGGCGCCACCCCATGCATAAAGTAGGCGTACATCGCGCGCATATCCGCCTCGCTCACCCGAGCGAATGACGGGTACGGCATCGCCGGATAGAGGGTTGAGCCATCCTTGCGAACCCCTTTACGTACCGCATCGTCGAACTCCTCGAAGGTATAGCCGCCGATGCCGTGGACGCTGTCCGGGGTAATGTTAGTGGAGTAAATCGTGCCAATTGGCGTCTCCATCGCCAGGCCGCCGGCAAAAGGTTTCCCCTCTTTACCGTTGGTGTGACAGGCCACGCAGTCCCCGGCCCGCGCCAGATACTCGCCCTGCTGAATCAAATTGCTGTCCGCGGGAGCCTCTTCGGCAAACGCCGCACAGCTTAACGCACCGAGCACCAGTGCCGATAACCATTGCATTTTCATCATTTGCCTTCCTTTATGCCTGCACCAGTGGACCCGGGTTTTTCAGGTACCGTTCACGGATCGCTTTTGCTGACCAGTAGGCCAGCGCGGCCACCGTCCCGGTCGGGTTATAGCCCAGACCCTGCGGGAAGGCAGAGGCGCCGATAACAAAGACGTTGTGCACGTCCCAGCTTTGCAGATAGCGGTTCACCGCGCTGGTTTTCGGGTCTTCGCCCATCACCGCGCCGCCGTTCATATGGGTGGTCTGGTAGCTGGTGGTGTCAAAGTGGCTGTTGGCATTTTTCGGGCTGCCGAGCAGATATTTCGGCTTCATCGCTTTGGCGATCGGCGCCATCTTATCGAACATGAACTGCGCCATCTTGATGTCGTTTTCCTGCCAGTCAAAGGTCATGCGCAGCAGCGGCTGGCCGAAGACGTTTTTGTAGTTCGGGTCGAGATCGAGATAGTTCTGGCGATAGGACTGGTGCGCGCCGTGGGCGTCCATCGACAGATGATGGGTGTAGGTATCGGCAACCGCCGATTTCCACTTGCTGCCCCATGCCGGCGTCCCCGGAGGAACCGGTAGCCCGGAGACAGGCTTGGTCCCGGCCTGGTTGACCCAGAACGGCGAGCCGCCGACAAAGCCGGCCTCGGCATGGTCGAAGTTATCGGCGTTAAAGTCATCCACCCCGACACCGTTACCACCGGCGCCGATAAACGGGTTGGTAAAGGTATCCTTATCAAAAATAGCCTTGATGGTGGTCATATTCTGGTAGGCGAAGTTGCGACCCACCACCCCTTCACCGGTTTGCGGATCGTAGGGTTTACCGATGCCGGAGAGCAGCATCAGGTGAACATTGTGGAACTGGAAGGCGCCGACAATCACCAAATCTGCCGGCTGCTCCATTTCGCGCCCCTGGCCGTCGACGTAGGTCACGCCGGTGGCGCGCTGCTTATCGGCGGTCAGATTGACCTTCAGAACATTAGCGTTGGTGCGCAGCTCAAAGCGCTTTTCCTGGCGCAGCGCGGGCAGGATGTTGACGTTCGGCGAGGCTTTGGAATACATGTAGCAGGCGTAGCCGCTGCAGTAGCCGCAGAAGTTGCACGGTCCCATCTGCGCGCCGTAAGGGTTGGTGTAGGAGTCCGAGGTATTCGCCGACGGCAGATTGTAGGGGTGATAACCCACTTCCCGCGCCGCTTTCTCAAACAGCTGCGCCGACCAGGTGTTTTTCTGTGCCGGCAGCGGGAAGTCGTCCGAACGATCCGGCGCAAAGGCGTTGCCGCCGCGCCCTTTGCCGACGACCTGCCCCTTCACCGACCAGGCGGTACCGGAGGTGCCAAAGACCTTTTCGGCCTTATCGAAGAAGGGCTCCAGCTCGTCGTAGGTGACGCCGAAATCCTGAATAATCATATCCTGCGGGATAAAACCTTTGCCGTAGCGCTCTTCGTAGTGGCTGCGCATGCGCAGTTCTATCGGATCCACGCGGAAATGGACCCCGGACCAGTGCAGACCGGCGCCACCGACGCCGGTCCCCGGCAAAAAGGCCGCCAGCTGACGATACGGTACCGCCTGCTGGCTGGTGTTGTGACGAATAGTGACGGTGCTTTTCGACAGATCCTGGAACAACTTACGGCGAATATTGTAAGTCAGCTCGTCAACCACCTGCGGATAAGCACCGTCAGGCCAGGTATCGCGCATCGGGCCGCGCTCCAGCGCGACAACATTTAATCCGGCTTCGGTCAGCTCTTTGGCCATAATGGCGCCAACCCAGCCAAAGCCCACAATCGCGACGTCGGTTTTTTTCAGTACGGTGGCCATCGTTATGCCCTCTCCCCATTAATTGATACCGGCGGGAGGGGATAGCGTTCACCCCGTTCAACCCAGTCCATAAAGTCGGCGCGTGCGCCGGGAAAATTAATCAGCGTCCAGCCAACCATGCCTTTGTTACCGCCATGAATCGGATCGCTGAAGAAACCTTCGCGGGTGTTTTGCAGCAGATACGAGAAGAACAGCGAAGACGGCAGCTGTTTAAAGGCGGCGCTACCGGCTTCAAACTGGCTTAAGGCGGCATCCTGTTGTTCCGGGGTCAACCCGGCGAACGGCTGGTGATACTGGCCCTGGCACCATTCATCGGCGTCGGCAATCCCGAGGTTGTAAATCTGTTTGGGGACCAGCGGCAGCTGATAACCCATCTCTTTTGGCACATCGGGGTTAAACGGCCCCTGCATATACCAGATGGAACCGGTGGCATACGGAGTATTCATCTGACGGTCGATAAACTCCGGTACGCCGGCTTCGCGTGCGCCCGGCCCCAGCTCATCGGCCGGAATGAGGCGCGCTACCGCGGCGTTGATAAATGCCCACTCGCGCTCGTTAAAAAACTGCGGTTTCCACTCGCCGGTGGTCGCGGAAGCGGATCCGGCGGCAGGGGCACTCTCCGCCGCCTGCGCGGTAGCGGCGGCGGCAACCGCGCCGACGCTGCCGCTACCGATCACGACCGTTGGTATCAAAGCCATTGATTTTACTAAAAAATCACGCCTCGAATTATTGGTTTTTTCGCTCGACATTTTCACATTCCTGTCAATTAAGTTACTGATTTTGTTATTACAAGCCCAGCAAACGCCGCTTTGGAACCGATTCCAGAAAGATGCCGCTTTAGCGGACCTGCTGGCACGACGCCATTAAGTCGTACAAAAAATAAATCGCCACTGGCGATGATGTTTATAGAGTTATCGTTTGGATATTAGTCGATTCTCATACGCCGTCATGAAAAAAAGGAAAATATCCCTTTTCATTTACTAATCAGAACGCGTATTCAATATCCAGAGTGCAGAAATTGGGGGTGGAATCAGTTCCGGCACGGATCTGACCATCGCCTCAAAAAGAGTGACATGTGTCACAAATGTTGCTTTTTTGTTTATGGTACATGGCTGTCTTGCAGCGTGCAAACGTAAGATTCCGTAAAAAGTAGACAATTTGAGCGGTTAAATTTATTAATAACGGATATTAACCATATTTCGCGCCACGCTTATTCGCTGAGGGACAAGCAGGAATGACGGCGGCGATGAATTATTCGCCGCGACGGTGAAAAGCGGCCGAATATAGAATTACCGCAGGGAAATGGTTTCTTAACGGAATATTTTCATGGCGCCAGTATCACGCTATTTATTGCGCGGACGGCGCTATCGCTATCGCCGTCCGCCACCGACGTTCCGGCTTACGCTCGCGGGAAAATCCACAGATCGTTGACCGGGAAGGTCAGGTGACAATGCTCCGTATTGCGCAGCGATGAACCATAGGCGCGAATGGCGAAATCATCTCCCCGGGTACGGAACAGGTACTCCCAGCGGTCGCCGAGATACATGCTGGTTAACAGCGGTAGCTCCAGCATATTATCCTGGGGCGTCGCCCCAAGGCACAGACGCTCTACGCGGATCACCGCCGTCGCATCCTGCCCGACGTTGACCCGTCCGTCCGCCATCCCCCAGAGCGCCCAGCTTGCCCCTTCAATCCGCGCCCGTCCGTCCACCACATCGGTAATCTTACCGTGCAGGCGGTTATTGCTGCCCATGAACTCGGCGGCAAACAGCGTCGCCGGATTGCCGTACATCTCCTGCGGCGTCCCCTGCTGTTCAATCACGCCATTGTTGAGCAGCAGGATACGATCGGAAATCGCCATCGCTTCGTTCTGATCGTGCGTGACCATCAGCGCCGACAGCCCCAGTTTGATAATGAGCTCGCGCAGAAACACCCGCGCCTCTTCGCGTAATTTGGCGTCAAGGTTCGACAGCGGTTCATCAAGCAGGATAACCGGCGGGTTGTAGACCAGCGCCCGCCCAATCGCCACCCGCTGCTGCTGCCCTCCCGATAGCTGATGCGGATGGCGGTTGCCGAGGTGCCCCAGCCCCAGCTGATCGAGCACCGCCTGCACCCGCTGTTTCATTTCGCCAGAGGCGACTTTACGCAGCCTGAGCGGGTAGGCGACGTTCTCGAAAACCGTTTTGTGCGGCCACAGAGCATAGGACTGAAACACCAGACCAAGATTGCGCGCCTCGGCCGGAATTTCGCTGCGCGGATTGCCGTCATAGACCGTCTGCTTGCCGATAGCGATCCGCCCGCCGGTGGGCTTCTCCAGCCCGGCAACCGCGCGCAGCAAGGTGGTTTTCCCGCTGCCCGACGGCCCCAACAGCGACACCACTTCTCCCCGCTTCAGCGTCATCGACACCCCTTTCAGCACCGGATTGTCGCCATAGGTCAGATGCAAATTTTCTACTGATAATTCAATCATGTAATTTCACTCCAAAGCGCAGGGCGATACCCAACCCGACCACCACCAGCAGGATATTGATAAACGAGAGCGCGGCGACAATATCGATAGCTCCCGCAGCCCACAGCGAGACCAGCATCGAACCAATGGTCTCCGTTCCCGGCGAGAGCAGATAGACGCCGGTGGAATACTCACGCTCAAAGATCAGAAACATCAGCAGCCAGGAGCCAATCAGGCCGTAGCGCGACAGCGGCACCGTAACGTGGCGCGTGACCTGGCCCCGCGAGGCACCGTTGCTCCGGGCGGCTTCTTCCAGCTCCGGCGCCACCTGGAGCAGGGTTGAGGAGATTAACCGCAGCCCATAGGCCATCCACACGACGGTATAGGCCAGCCAGACGCTGAAAATGGTATTGCGCAACGCCCGCAGCTGCACAATCAAATGTTCGCGCAGCCAGTCGGCCACCGGCAGCGCGGAGAGCCAGCCATTTTTCAGCGACTGATCCAGCCACATCGGCAGGAACAAAAACACCCACAGGAACGCCAGTCCGGCCAGCAGGCCCGGCACCGCACGCGGAACCAGCACGCTGTAGTCGAGAAAACGCGTGACATTGTCCGCTTTGCGATGCATCGCAATCCCGACAAACAGATAGCAGATCACCGCCAGCGCGCCGCCGAAAATACCGATGGCCATGGAGTTGACGATGGCCCGCAGCAGGTTCGGCTGCTGCCAGATATTACGGAAGGTCGCCAGCGAGAGTTCATCCCAGAGAGAAACCCCCACTCCCCAGTTGGAGATAAACGCCCGCATGGCCACGCCAATCAGCGGCACGCCGATAGTCACGGTCAGCCAGAAAACCACCACCCCACCGGCAACCCAGCGCCACTTGCCGAGCGGTAGCGCTCGCGCCTGCGACGCTTTGCCTTTCATGGTCACAAACCGATTGGCCGTGCGCATCAGGCGACGCTGCAACATGACCAGTGGAATAGTGATACAGATAAGCACGACCGCCACCGCCGCCATCAGATGATAGGAGGGCGTACCGAGTTTATTGGTGAGTTTATACAGGTAGGTGGCCAGCACCATGTTGCCTTCCGGGTCTCCCAGCACCAGCATCAGACCAAACACTTCGAGGCCGAGGAAAAACAGCAGCACGCAGGCATAGAGAATGGACGGACGGACCATCGGCAGGCTGACCGAGGTCATCACCTGAAGCGGAGATGCCCCCACGGTCCGCGCAGCCTCTTCGACATCCGAACCGACGCTACGCAGCGCGGAGGAGATATAGAGATAGGCGTGCGGGACGTGGGTCAGCCCGGCAATCACCACAATGCTGAACATGGAGTAGATATTCCACGGCACAAACCCCAGCAGTTGCTCTGCCCATTGCGAGAAAAACCCGACCGGTCCGGCCGCCACCACATAGCCAAAAGCCAGTACCATCGGAGAAACAAAAATCGGCACCAGAATCAGCGGTTCAATAAACCGACGCCCGGGCAAATCAGTACGCACCATTAAGAACGCGAGGATCCCGCCCAGCGGTATCGCAATCAGCACCAGCCCCACCGCCAGAATAAAACCGGACTTCAGCGCGAGATAAAAGTCAGGGTCGGTAAAAATAAACTCAAAGGCCCCCAGGCTGAATTCTTTGCTGCGGGCAAAAAACGGGGCGGAAAGAAAGCTCTGCACCACGATAAATAACAGCGGGATATAAATCACTAATGCCGTTATCACTACCACGATGCCGCGCGGTAGCCCCTGCCACTTTCTGCGTATTACATTCATAGCTTATCCCTTTGGTCAGGCGCGGAGTACAAACCAGACGGGTGTTGAAAACCGGGAATACCCGGCGCGAAAAGGCGGCGCATCCGATGATGCGCCTCCTGGCAGGTATTATTTTGCGGCGGCGGTACGCCATTGTTTGATAAATTCCAGACGTTTTTTCGGTTCCAGATATTCCAGTAACGTTTCATCAACCGGAATCGGCTTCAGCGCGTTACCCAACATTTTAGTCATTCCGTCGATATCATTTTTGCCTTCGATATCGTTACGAATAGAGGGAATATCCGCCTGATTAGCCAGAATACTCTGCCCTTTTTCCGACAGGACATAATCGAACCACAGTCTGGCGGCATTCGGGTGTGCGGATTCCTGGGTAATAAACGAGACCCGCGACAATACCAGCACATAATCTTTTGGATATGAAATCCCCAATGACGGATCGGTTTTCGCCCGCGCCTCGGCGTAGGAGCCGAGAATGTTATAGCCCAGCAGGTTTTCACCCGAGGAGACCCTCTCCATCATGGTGCCGGTTGAGGACTGCACGGTCAGGCCGCCTTTCGCCATTCCGGCCAGATCGGCGAAATAGTTGGCGTCGGCTTTGCTGTCCTGTACCGCCAGCATGAAGCCCAGTCCCGATTTCTCAATATCGTAGGTGGTCACTTTGCCTTTGAATTTATCCGCCTGCGCGGTGACCAGTTTTGCCAGCGCGGTGTGTGAATCCGGGACATCCCCCTGCGGAATCAAGCGTTTGTTATAGATAAAGACCACCGGTTCATAGGTGGTTCCATAGGCTTTTTGCTGCCACACCGCCCATTTCGGCAGCTTGCTCAGTTCAGGAGAGGCGTACTTTTCGGCATAATCCGTCGCCAGTTTTAGCGCCGTATCCATCGATGAACTCCAGACGACATCGCCGCTCCCGCCGCCCGCCGCCTGCTCGCTGATATAGCGGTTATAGAGTTCGGTACTGTTCATATCGTTATATTCAACTTTGATCCCAGGGTACTGCGCCTCGAACCCTTTAATTAACGGGCCTGCGGCTTTGGTATCCGTCGTCGAATAGATGACGACCTTGCCCTCTTTCACCCCGGCATCAACCACTTTTTGATAATCAGCCGGGTAACCCTGGGGTAATTCTGCCAGAACGGAACAGGAGAAGACTGTCGTCAGTGAAACCACTAAACCACCAATTTTCCTATACATAAAACCAACCCTTAATTATCATTTATTAAACACAAATTTAACATATAGCGAGACATCAGGACCTTGCAATGACGGGGGGTGTTTTTTTCCGGCTTTTGTGACGCTGGCGTAATTTAAATAAACGGGCGCCAACGGCGGTCAAAAATTGAGGAATATGGCGAAGAATATTTCCCCACGCCCGGAAACAAATATTAAGACAACCTTAAGAATCAGCTGAGATGTTGATAAAACGGGGGCAGTGCCTTCCCTGTAAGGAATGGCTGCAGGCCAGAATTGACCTGCAGAAGGGCAATTTTCCGCCACTAAATGGCGTTGCGGGAAATAATACGGGCGGTATGGCTAACAGCAGAAAAAGGGGGTCGGGAAAATTCAGGCCGGGAGGAGACGGCCCGGTGATGATTCAACATCACTCTCGCGGCCAGACCCGGGGAAACAGCGGAGAGACCAGCGCCTCGCCATCTTTCAGCGTCAGCTCCGGGAACGGCGGCGAGGTGACGCCGCCGCGATCGGCGAAGGTGGCGTCATCCCCGACCCAGCGAGCGGAAAAGACCCGTCGCGCGCGCGCGGTCGCATTGCCCCTCGCGCCGTGCAGCGTCCGGTAATGAAAGGCGACCGCATCTCCCGGCTCCAGCGCCCAGCTGACAATATCGTAATCATCCTGATGCGCATCAATATCCGGCAGCTCTTTAAAACGGCTGTGCGCGTAGAGCTTTGAGCCGTTAAAACGGGTTGGGCTGTACTCGTCGCCCCAGCGGTGAGAGCCGCGGATGCAGCGCAGCGAGATCGCTTCCGCCACCGGGTCCAGCGGGATCCAGAAGCTGACGTTTTGCTGCCCTTCGACGCAATAATAGGGCTGATCGTGATGCCAGGGCGTCACCGTGCTGCCGCCGGGCGGCTTCACCAGCGTATGTTCATGGAAAAACGTTGCCGTCTTCGATTGCATCAGCGCAGCGGCGATTTCCGCCGCCGGCGAATGCAGGACAAAGCGTTCAAAGTCAGGGATTCGCGACCAGTTACAATAATCCTGAAAAAACGGGGCGGAGCCATCTTTCGGCACCACCGTGCGGGCGTGGCCATACTCGCTGGGGTTGGCCATCAGCTCCGCGACGCCGGCGGCCAGGCTTTCAATCCACGGCCTGAACACCCCCTTCAGCAACACGACGCCATCCTGCTGATAGCTGTCGATGGTCTGCGAATCAATATGTGGGTCACGCTGATTTTGCATAGCTAACCTTCCTGTGTGGAGAGATGAGGTGGCAGGAGGTGACCCTGGCAGGGCCAGCTATTTAGCCACCGCGAATGGAACCCCTACAGGTTATTTAATCTGCCATCACAGGTAAATTATTATAAAACGAGTCGCTGAATAGAAAATTACGAGCCTTAATGGCAGTGGAAAAATAAATAAGCCTGCGGTGATCGCAGGCTTATTTATTCAAAAATGTGCGGGGGTTAATTCAATACTGCGGCAATAGTCCATAAACAGTTGCGTCGGTCGGGTCGGTTCATTATTGGCAAGATGCGCCATAATTAATGTCGACGCGGGCATATCATCTTCAATATCTAATTGCACCAGTCTCTCGCCGTCATAGGTCATATCGCACAACGGCCGGGTGACTAATACCGAAAATCCTAGCCCCTGTCCCACCATACAGCGCACCATTTCGATAGAGGGTGAACTGTAGGCGACTTCAGGGTGATAGCCCTTCTCTTTAAATATGGTGATGAAATAATTCTTGCTGGGCACCGCATCGAGCAAAATCATCGGCTCATGGCTGAGCTCCTGCAAGGTGACGCTATTTTTCTGCGCTAATGGATGGCTGGCCGGCAGCAGCGCATAGGGTTTATGCGGCGCATTCAGCATCTCTTTATTAACCGAATGGCCTAATTCCAGATCGTAGACCAGCGCCAGGTCGAAGCGCCCGCGATGCAGACCGTGCATTAACTCATGCTGTTCGCCGTCATACAGCTGGAGGGTGATGTCGGGGTACATTTTTTTAAACCCGGCGACCAGCTTTGGCATGTACAGCGGCGCGACGGACTCAAAGCAGCCGACGGAAATCGTCCCGGAAACCAGCTCTTTATCGGCGCGGGAGTTTTGTTCAAACTCATAGGAGAGCCGCAGCAGCTCTTTTGCTTTCTCATAAAAGCGCCTTCCGCATGAGGTCAGCGAGACGCCCTGGGCGTGATGGCGAATAAACAGCTGCTGCTCAAAAGTGCTTTCAAGGTTTTTAATGGCAATCGAGATCGACGGCTGGGCAATATGGAGCTGCCGGGAGGCTTCAGCGATACTCTCGGTCTCTACAACGGTGACGAAGTATTTAAGTTGTTTGAGCGTGAATCGCGTCATAGCCTTACCCTTTACGAAATATTGTCACAAGCGGAAACGGGATAGTTTCCTGATATGCAATCTGCAAGCATCGTGCCATTTCGCTATAGGTTCGTTTATTTCCTCGCTGAGCAAATGATTTATTTAGCGTCGCGGCGCAATGAAAATCATGGCGACACCGCCGCATCCGTTTAATTGCACCAACCTGAATCACGCTGCACCAAATTAATTCTTCATGCGCCCCAATATGGTACAACTCGCGATTTAAAGGCCGGTTCCGTTATCCCCTCCGTGTAATTGTTTTTTTAATGTTTAGTTCTTGTTTCGCACTCATTGCTTTAAATTTATTGAAATTAATCCACCTGTATAGTTTTTTTAAACTTAAAGACCAAAAATTTACTAATTGCCTCGCAGCGAAAACTGCCAGCATAGTGTTATTGCAAGATAAACCCTGGCGATGCCCCATTTTTGATCATCGGTATCGCATTCATGTCCGTTAATTATGGCGAGTGAAATAGCCCATGACGTTTAACTGGAACTACATGTTAAGTCTGCTCAGCGATGCAGATTTTTGGCAGGCCACCTGGACCGTCATTAAATTAAGTCTGCTGACCTGGGGTTGCAGTATTGTGCTGGGATTTGTTCTCGCCCTGGCCAAGCAGTCGCCGCGCAAACTGTTTAATCTTCCGGCGCGGCTCTATATCTGGCTGTTTCGCAGCCTGCCGCTGCTGGTACTGCTGATATTCGTCTATAACCTGCCCCAGGCGGTGCCGTCGTCAGCGCCAGTGCTCAACGACCCGTTCTGGGCCGGTCTGCTGGCGATGGTGCTAAGTGAAGCCGCCTATGTCGCCGAAATCCACCGGGGTGGCCTGCTGTCGATACCTAAAGGCCAGAGCGAAGCCGCCCGGGCGCTGGGACTGCGCTATGCCGGTACCCAATGGCGGGTGATTATTCCCCAGGCGCTGCGCGTCGCCCTCCCCGCGCTGGCCAACGAATATATTGCCGTCGTGAAGCTCAGCTCGCTGGTGTCGGTTATCTCCCTGACCGAGATTTTAATGGTCGGCCAGCGCCTTTATTCACAAAACTTCCTGGTGATGGAAACCATGGCGGCGGTGGCGTTCTACTATGTGCTGATCGTGACCGTTTTCGACTTCCTGCTCAAACGCCTGGAGAGCTATCTCGACGTCACCCGGCGGAAAGTCACGCGCCCCATCGACAGTGAGATGCAGCGGCTGGCAACGCAAACACGCCCGGCAACCGTGCGCAGCGCGGTCGATAACTCGCAGCCGGCGCTGCAGGCGTCAAAACTGCACAAAGCCTATAACAACGTGGAAGTGCTCGGGGCCGTCAGCCTGCAAATTCAGCCGGGAGAGGTGGTCTCGGTGATTGGCCCCTCCGGCTCCGGGAAAACCACGCTGATCCGCCTGCTCAACGGACTTGAGCAGATCGACAACGGTGAAATTCGCATCAACGGCCAGCCGTTTATTCACCTCGATCGCCAGGGGGTGCAGAAACCGCGTTTTATGGAAAACGCGCAGTACCGCCTCAACATCGGCATGGTCTTCCAGAGTTTTAACCTGTTCCCCCATCTGACGGTTCTCGGCAATCTGCTGCTGGCGCCGCGCTACCATCGGCTGGCCCCGGAAGCCGAGCTGAAGCAGCAGGCCTGCGAATTACTGCATAAGGTCGGCATGCTGGAGCACGCGTGGAAATATCCGCACCAGCTTTCTGGCGGCCAGCAACAGCGCGTCGCCATTGCCCGGGCCCTGATGATGCGACCGCAAATCATGCTGTTCGATGAACCCACCTCGGCACTTGACCCGGAAAAGGTCAATGAAGTGCTCCAGGTTATCGAATCGCTGGCCCATGAAGGCATCACCATGGTCATCGTGACCCACGAAATGAATTTTGCCTTCAAAGTCTCTGACCGGATTGTCTTTATGGAAAAAGGGCGCGTGGTATGCGACGACACGCCGCAGGCGATGCGCGACGGCAACCATCCGCGCGTTGACGCCTTCCTGAAAGATGTCTCCCTGGCTTAACTCTCCGCTTGTGAAAGGAAAAATTATGATCGCGCAGTGGCAAATCGAACAGTTTCATCAGCAGGGTTTTCTGGTGGTCGAAGGGGTGCTGTCCCCTGACGAAATCGCCGCCTTGCAGCAGGATTTTGACGGTTGGGTCGAAGAGAGCCGCCGCCATACCGAGGTGTGGGGCGAGACGCTGGACGGTCGCCCGCGTTTCGACCTTGAAGGGGATCACCGCGCCGATCACCCTTCTCTGCGCCGGGTCAGTTCGCCGACGGAGATTTCCGTCGCCTTCGAACATGCCGCCCTGCAATCGCGCATGGCGACCATCGCCGCCCAGCTGATCGGCGGCAGCGGCACCCGTTTTCATCACAGCAAAATCAACTCCAAGCTGCCGTTTACCGCGACGCAGGTGAAATGGCATCAGGATTTTCTGTTCACGCCGCACAGCAATGACGACATCATCACTGCCCTGCTGATGGTCAGCGACGTCACGCCGGAAAACGGCCCGCTGAACGTGGTGCCGGGGAGCCACAAGGGGCCGCTGTGGTCCCACTGGCAGGACGGGCGTTTTACCGGCTCAGTTGACGACGAGGTGGTATCCGAGCAGTGCCAGCAGCCCGAAGCCTGCTTTGGCCCGTCAGGCTCGGTGTGCTTTATGCATACCCGCCTGCTCCACGCCTCGAGCCCCAATGAAACCGAACAGCCGCGGACGCTGTTTATCAGCGTTTACGCCGCCGAGGACGCCCTGCCCTTTGGCGAAAACCCCTTGCCAAGCCTGCACGCGGGCCAGCTGGTGGCCGGCGTGGAGAGCGGCCTGGTACGCAGCGCCGCCAACCAGCTACGTTTGCCGCAGAAGCCGCGCGGCGCCTCATTCTTCGTTCAGCAAGCCGGCCACGATCTTGCCAGCATGTAATGTCATCCCTGGAGGTTTTTATGAAACGCTTTAATGTTCTGCTTCTTTGCACCGCTGGCGCCCTGACCTCGTTCAGCACTTTTGCGGCGTTCCTGCAGCCGGGGAAAATTACCGCCGGTTCGGATATGACCTTTTATCCTTATGAATATATGCAAAACAACCAACCGGCCGGTTTTGATATTGAGTTTCTCGCCGGTCTGGCTAAAACCATTGGCCGTGAGGCGGTGAATACCGATACCCGCTTTCCTAATCTGATCCCCGGTCTGCAGGGCGGGCGGTTCGATATTACCAACTCCTCGATGTATATCACCGCCGAACGCCTGAAGGTGATCGACATGGTGCCGTACCTGAAAAGCGGCGAATCGATCCTGGCGCTTAAAGGCGCCAGCTATCAGCCCAAAACTCCGGAAGCGTTCTGCGGCCATAAAATCGGCTCGATGGGAGCCACCTCCTGGCTGGCGCAGCTGCAAAAACTGTCGGCGGACTATTGCGTGAAGAAAGGCCTGCCGCCCATTGTGCTGAGCGAGTACAGCACCGACCCGCAAACCACCCAGGCGCTGCTGTCGCGGGCGGTGGAGGCGCAGATTACCGACGCGGCGGTCGCGCGTGGTGTCGTTGAGAAGCTGGGCGACCGGATCGTTATCTCTTCCGATACCTTAATTTACCCGGTGCTCAACGGCTTTGGCGTCAAAAAAGGCAACAGTGAAGTGAAAAGCGCCCTTGAGGAGGGGCTGAAGAAATTCAGCGCCACGCCGGAATACGCGGCGCTGCTGAAAAAATATCACTTCCAGCCGCCGACGGAAGACGACCTGAAAACCCTGATGCCAAAAGCGGAGTAAGGCGATGGCTTACTCTTTCGAAGAACAAACGCGGATCGATCTGGCGGCGACCTTTCGCATCATCGCGCATCTCGGCATGCATGAGGCCGTCGCCAACCACTTTAGCGCGGCCCTGTCGGCGGACGGCAAAAAGTTTCTGTTGAATCCGAAGTGGAAACACTTTTCGCGGATCCGCGCCAGCGACCTGCTGCTGCTCGATGCCGATGATGAAGCGACCGCGCTGCGACCGGACGTGGACGCCACCGCATGGGCGATCCACGGCCAGATTCATCAGCGGCTGCCGCAGGCGCGGGCGGTGCTGCATCTGCACCCGATCTACACCACCAGCGTCGCCTGCCTGGCGAACCCGCAGATCCTGCCGGTCGATCAGAATAGCGCGCGCTATTTTAATCGTGTGGCGGTGGATACGCTGTACGGCGGAATGGCGGATACCGTCGCCGAAGGGGCGAGACTGGCCGGGCTGTTGGCGGATAAGCGCCGCCTGCTGATGGGCAACCACGGGGTACTGGTTACCGCCGCGACCATCGGCGAGGCGTTTGACGATATCTGGACGCTGGAGCGGGCCTGTCAGATTCTGGTCACCGCGTGGTCAACCGGCCAGCCGCTGAAGGTGTTGTCGGCTGAGGTGGCGGAGAAAACCGCCCAGGACTGGGAGAACATTGCCGATTTTTCCCGCCAGCACTTCGCCGAGATGAAGCAGCTGATGATAGATGCCGATCCTTCGCTGCTGGACTGAGCGATCCTCCCTCTCCCGGGCCGACGCCCGGGATATCGCTATTAAGGCTGGGCCAGGCGGGTAAAAACCGCCTGGAGTTCTTCGGGTTTTCGCCACCCCTGATGCAGGTCGCGCACCCGCCCGCGTGCGTCAATCACTATCGATGTCGGCGTCCCGATCACCTGATAACGATCCTGAGTAATATGCAGCTGGTCGCGCAGCACCGGGTAGCTGATGCCATGCTTCGCCAGCAGCGGAGCAATCTCCACCTGCTCCGGGTCGGTATTCACCCCCACCACTACCAGTTTATCCGGCCAGCGTTGGCTGAGCGCCTGCAGCGTATCCATTTCCGCGAGACAACCTCCGCAGTTGGCCGACCAGAAATTGAGATACACCGCCTTCCCCTCCCAGCGTTCCAGGCTGGCAGGTTTGCCTTGCATATCAAAAGCCGCCAGCGCAGGTGCCGTCTCGCCACGGGCCAGCTTCTCTTCTTTACAGCCTGCCAGCAGCAGAAGCAGCAGTATCGTTATCATGACTTCAGGCATGCGCATCGGTATTAACCTCCTCGCCGAGATATTTGCCGTGCTGGAGCCGGACGATACGGTCAGCGAATTTTCCCAGCGCCGGGTTGTGGGTCACCATCACGATAGTGCGCCCCTGACGATGCAGGTCGGTCAGCAGGTCCAGCACCCGCTGTTCATTCTCTTCATCCAGGTTACCGGTGGGCTCATCGGCAAAAATCACCGGGGGTTCATTGACCAGCGCCCGGGCAATACAGACACGCTGCTGCTCCCCGCCGGAGAGCTGGCTGGGTAAATGGGTCATGCGATGTTCAAGGCCAACTTGCGCCAGAACTGCCCTGGCCGCCGCCTCATCGACGACGCTGTGGTAATGCTGCGCCAGCATGATATTTTCCAGCGCCGTCAGAAAAGGAATCAGATGGAACTGCTGAAACACCAGGCCTATCTTCTGCGCGCGAACGCGCCGCCGCCCTTCTTCATCCAGCGCCGCCGCATCGGTTCCGTCGAGGATAACCTGCCCCTCGCTGGCGGTGTCCAGACAGGTCAGGATATTCATCAGCGTGGTTTTCCCGGAGCCTGATGCCCCCATAATGGCGACGAACTCACCGCGGGCGATGCGCAAATTAATGTCATCCAGCGCGCTAACATCGCCGAAGCGCTTAGATAAATGACGGGTTTCAATCGCCATCTGACGTAAAGGCGTGACGGTCATGGCGTTATTCTCCTTTCAACACTTTCGCCGGTTCAACGCTTACCGCGCGGCGTACCGGAACAATGGCCGCCAGCAAGGCGACCAGCAAAGACAGCGCCAGGGTTATCGGCAGCACCGGCAGGCGCAGCGAAATAGTGGCATTAAACACGGTCAGCCCCAGCAGTTGGGCGAGCAGATAGCCGAGCAGCCAGCCGCAGACCACCGCTGCCAGAGTGATAATGCTGGTTTCGAGCAGCATCTGGCGGATAATATCGCCATTGCTGGCGCCCAGCGCTTTTTGCAGCGCAAACTCACGAGCGCGTTCGCCCACAATCGCCATCAGGGTGGTGTTCACGCACAAGGACGACAGCGCCAGAATCACCAGAGAGACCAGCCCCATCAGCCCTTTGATTTTATCCAGTACCTGGCCTTCGGATGCCGAGACCTTACGGACCGGGCGGATCTCCAGAGCGGGATAGCGCTGCTGCAGCTGCCCGGCATAGCTTTCCACCTGGCCGAGATCGTTACTGACGCTCAGCAGACCGTGGCTGATAATCGCGGGCTTTTGCAGCCACGCCTGCGCCACGTTCAGGCTGACAATCAGCATGTTATCGGTCGCGTCACCGGCTTCGACGATCCCCTTGATCAGCAGTTTTTTGCGCCGCTGATGGTCCACCAGCGTGACGCTATCGCCAACGTTTAGCGCCAGCCGCTGAGCCAGCTTAACGCCCACCATCGCATTGCGATCGTCAAAACTGACGCCGATCCAGTTGCCGCTGACCTGCCAGTACGGCACCAGCTTTTGCAGCGACTCAAACCACACGCCGACGATCGCCACTTTTTCCAGCTCGGTACGCGCCGTGCCGTATAGCCAGGGGCTGGCGCCATGAATCAGTCCCTTCGGCGCATCGTCAATAATCGCCTGCAGTGTCGGCTGCGGCATACGGGTACCGTGCCCAGGCCCGATATAAAAATTTGCGCCGAAGGTCCGCAGCTCCTCGCTCATTTTGCTGTTGATATCAAACCACACGGCGGAAAGCGCCGTCACGATGGTCGCACCAACCGCCAGCGCGGTGAACACGACGCCGACCCGCTGCAGACGCAGACGCAGCGCCCGCCAGACCAATAGCCACAGCATGTCGCGCTTAGCGGCCATACAGCACCTCCACGGGATAAAGTCGGGCGATTCGACGCGCCGGGAACCAGGTGCCGATAAGCGCAATCAGCACTGCGATCACCAGCACACAGGGCACCACCACCCAGGCAAAGTCGAGCGGCGTGGCAAAGAGCATCAGGCCAATCATCTTCGCCAGCCCCCAGCCAGCAACACAGCCCAGCCCCCCACCTGCCAGCCCGCCCAGCGCTGCTTCAAGATAAAACAGCAGCAAAATTTGCCACTGTCGGGCGCCAAGCGCTTTCATCAGGCCGATCTCCCGGGCTCGCTCCATAATGGTACTGGTCATCAGCGAGGCAATCCCCATTGCCGCAGCGGCCAATGCCGCCAGGGTGACGACCGCCATCAGCAGCTGAATTTTATCGATAACTACGCCCTCCGAGGCCGCAACCTGCCAGACCGGGCGCACTTCTGCACCGGAAATGGCCTCCTCCAGCTGGTGAGCAATAGAAGAGACGTACGCCGTGCAATACCACAGGTCATACTCTTCGGCGTTCAGAGCCTCGAGATTCTCACGCGCCCGGCGCGACAGCTCATTTTCTGGTACCGTCAGGGCCGATACGCGAATTGCCTGTATTTTTCCCGTCAGGCCCAGCAGCCGCTGTACGATGCTAAGCGGCATCACCAGCTGGTTGTCTTCATCACCACCGCTGGAGAGAACGCCGCTGACCACCACATCCACGGTCTCGTTCGCCACCTGTAGCCTGAGATGGTCACCGGGTTGCCAGCCGTAATTACGCGCCAGCGCATGCCCGACTAATGTTTGCGGCGTCTTGCCTACAGGTTCCTGCGGCCAGGTGCCGGTCACCTGCCAGAACGGGCTGACCGTGCGCTGCCCGGTCTCATAACCCTCTTCATCCGGTATCGCGACCGGCTGGCTGAAGAAGGTGCCGAGCAGACGGATTTCGTGCCCGTCAACGGTCGCCTCGCCGCTGAGCATTGGCGCAAAACCGACGATATTATTTCGCCAGAAGATATCTTTAATATTCGCCAGCTCGGACTCATCAAGGAAATCATCGCTGGCCAGCGGGTTGCTTTGCTCGCTGAACAACGCAGGTAGCGCTGCCTGCCCGGCCGGTTCAATTAAGATATTGGCACCGTAGGATTTCAGCTCGCGGGACATTTTGTCACCGATGTCGATAGAAATAGCCAGCAGCGCCGAGATCAGACTCGTGGCCAGGAAAACGGTTAACACCGCCAGCGCTTTGCGGTGCAGATTACGCCCCCATGACTGATAGATCATTCGCCACAGCATGGTTACTCCTCCTGCGCCGTGCCGGGAACAAACGTCTCTGGCGCGTTGCGGAAACGGTTGTAGTTTGCTTCAGAGGCAAAAAACCAGGTTCTGCCTGCATAGCTGTATTTATACTCAGCCGCCGTGTTGGTCAGGGCCGTCCCGTCCACCGGGTCGGTCACCTTGATAGTCAGCACGGTAGAGAAATAGTTGCCTCCGACGGCCAGGGCCGCACCGGGTATCGTCAACTCACGTTCGTCGTTATGCCAGCCATCGATCGGCACCGGATTACAGCCGCCGGGTTTACCAATCGAAGGAATAAATATGTGTACCCCGCAGGCGACACAAATCACCTGGTTACCTTCCATGACATATCCCTGATCGCCGCACAGCAGACAGGCGTCAAATACCACGCCAAAGCGTAATTTGTCGGGATAGCGGTTGATGACAAAGAAGCGCACCGCCTTACCGTCGTCTGCCACCCAGACGAAACGGTGCAGTTTGCCGTCACGAACCTGTGTAAGCGGAATATGGACCAGACCATCAGCGGCAAGGCTGACCGGCTGAGCTTCCGATAGCCTCGGCGGCCGGGAGGCCACCAGATCCCACCACAGCTGGCCACCGGCAATCACCAGCGCACAGCAGATCGTCGTTAACCAGAGGCGGACAGCGCTGCGGCGCTCGGCCAACGCCAGTCGGCGGGTAACCGGCTCCGCCGCCGCCTTCACCGCCCGGGCATAGCGACGAATAGTCGGGGTCCAGCACAGACACAGCAGCAGGAGCACGGCGGCTGCAAGCCAGCTGTACCCGGCGGCATTGTTGGTCACTTTGGCCACAAAACTCAGCAGCGGCTTCAGTAAGGGGATGATTTGCAGCTTCATCAACAGCAGCAGCAGATTGCCGAACATCGGTAGCCAAAGCAGGATCATCAGCAGAATCGCCAGCGGCCAGTACGGCCAGCTCATCCGGCGCAGCAGCAGAGCGCACAGCACCGCGGCCAGACACAGCAGCGCAACGGCCAGCGCCAGCGCGGTCAGGTTCAGCAGCAGGTCGGTGTTCAGCACGTGGGTGGAGGTTAATCCGCCAAGATTGGGGTCCAGAGCCCAGTGACGGGCGGCGCCAAATACGAGGATCCATTGCCACACGTAGCGCAGACGCGGCGAGGCCCACCAGAAGCTCAGTAAAAACAGCACGGAAAGGAGGATTTCTCCGCTCACCAGCATCAGCTGTAGCGTCTGGCTCCCGCGAATAAACAGTCCGGCCAGTAGCCCACTGGCCAGCGCCGTGAGCAGCGTCCACGTGAGGGGGCGCAGTGAAGGAGACACGCCGCGGCCCCAGAGAACCGAGGACAGCAGCGTAATACAGAAAAAAACCTGCAGCGTGGTGACGAAAAAATAACTCATAACTTCGACCCGGTTCGGCGGATAAGGTGCAATCCGCATGCGGTAATACACCGCAGGACGGCATGCTGGCCATCCTGCGCGACGAACGTTTAGTTCAGGCCGACGTATTTGAATTCATAGCTGACATCGAACGGTTTCCACCAGCGGCCCACCCCGGTTTCGCTGTCGGTATGACGGTGCATCCCGGCTTTTGATGGCGGTTCAATGTGGTAGGTCACTTTATAATTGCCGACGCCCATCATTTTAATATTGGCGCCATAGTGCGGACCGTCGCTTGCGACCATCGGCATAAAAGTCCCCTCCTGCTTTTCACCGGTATCGCTATTGACCAGGGTATAGGCAATGGTCAAATAGGGAATCCATTCACCGGCGCCAAAACCATTCTTTCCCCCTTCAACCGCATGAATATCGGCCTCCAGATGGATATCTGATTTCGCTGCCGGCAGACCCATTCCGCGCGGTTCCATATCAATCGGCTGAAGATAGACGGCGGCGATCTCCATCTCATTCATGGTGACCGGTTCACCTGCCGGATATTCTTTAAAGGCCAGCGCCGCGGGCGCGGTAAAAATAGCGGCCACGGTGGCGCCGATAATCAGGCTCTTTTTGATGGTCATTTGACAAATCCTCGCGTCTTATAATGTTGAAATATTATTTTTTATCTGTGCTGTGGGTAGGTGATTGCGGCGGAGCGTAATCCACAGGGCAACCAGGGCAGCAATCAGTAAAATCACCTGTGGCGTCAGGGTTTCCAGATAGGGATAAATGCCCAGCCAGCTGATTTCAGGCACGCCGCCAACCAGCGTAGGCTGAAACAGTTTGCCTTCTATCAGTTCAAGGACCCCTTTACCGGCAAAAACAAATGCCATCAGGTACATAAAGCCGCCGGTGAAGATAAAGAAAGGTTTGAGCGGCAGGCGCACCACCGAGTAGCGCATGATGAGCCATGCGGCCAGCAGCAGCACGCAGCCAATAACAAACCCTGCGCCGATGGCCAGATGCCCGGAAACACTCTGCGCGTCGCCAACCAGGGCGTAGTAAAACAGGACCGTTTCGGCGCCTTCCCGATAGACGGCAAGAAAGCTGGTCAGCCATAGCCCGACCAGCGAGCCGCGAGAGAGCGAATGCGTCAGCTTACCCTCCAGCCAGGCTTTCCAGCGGCGGGATTCAACCTTCGACAGCAGCCAGTAGCTCATAAAGAACAGCATCACCACGGCGATCAGCATGGTAATCCCTTCCAGCAGCTCCCGACTGGCGCCGGAGCGGGTAAACACCAGTTGGAAAACGACCGCCGTCGCCACGCTGGCAATCAGCGCGACGACCACCGACTGACGAATCAGCGGCAGCTTGTCGTGATGGTCATTTTTCACCAGCCAGGCCACGATGGCCGCCACAATCAGCAGCGCCTCCAGCCCTTCACGTACAATAATCATCAGGCTGTATAGCAGCAGGCTCCACTGCGTCTCTTCACCCTCGCCCAGCATCGCCACCGCCTGATGTAGATCCGCTCGTAGCGCAGCGGCTTCAGCCACCAGTTTGTCCTGCGGCTGTCCGGCCTTCATCAGGCTGACCAGACGGGTGAAGTGGGCCTCAAGGCGGGTTTTAAACGCGGCATCGCGGGAGCCGATTTTGTTCTCCATCCCGGTGGCTTCAAAACGATCGAAGTAGGTGTCCTGAATATCCAGAAGGGCATCAGACGCCTCGCCGCGCTGGTAGCGCGCCAGCGCCGCATCGATACTCTGGTTAATCCCCGTGGCAACGTTGGCCCAGTCAGCGCCCGGCGCGCCTACGGCGAGCGGGGCGCTCTCTTCGTCTGCCGTCGGGGCATTCACCGGCTGGTCATCGCGGGTCGTCGGCAGCCCCGGCAATATGTCTTCGAGCTCCTGCAACAGCGTCGTCACCTGATAAGCCACATCGTTCAGACGATCCGGCTGGGACGTCAGCGCAATCAGGGCGGTAAACTGCTGATTAATGGCCGCCGCGTTTTTTGCCGAGCGGTTTTGCCGCACCGACATTTCCATCTCTGAGTTTTTAAATCCCTGATAGTGCGCCTGCTGCACCTGCTGACTGGCGAGGGGGTAATTTCCCGCCTGATAGGCGCTCACCGCCTGCGCCAGCAGATCGTCGATGGTGCGGAAGCTGTTCTGCCAGTGCAAGGCGATATCGCCCCGGGTCAACGCGGTATGCTGCTCTTCCGCCACCAGCCGATGGCCGCCATCCAGCACAGGCTCAACGTCACGCAGCGCTTTCTTGAGCCCGTCCACCCGGGCCTGAACCTCTTGCAGCGGCTTACCGTCTGCAATCATGCGACGGATGTCACCGAAAGTGCTCTCCATTTCGTAGCTTTTACGCGCCGAAAAATTGATGCGGATAGGACCTTCGAGGTTTTCAAACACTTCGAAATAGGCGGCCTGCACTTCCCGACGCGCCTCGTTGTTTTTTTGCTGCTGGTAGAGCTCGGTTGTGTTATCCAGCCGGTGCTCAATATCCTCGATCAGCGGCGCGTAGCGGGTTTGCGCCATCGCGCACGCGCAAAACAGGACGCTGAGCAACGTGAGCAGCAGAAAAGAGCGAGGAGCTGACATGACGGGTTCCATTAACGGTAATGATAATAGTTATCATTGTCATTTTTCCTTGCCGTGCACATGACCCAGATCATGAAAATGTCAAATGGTGACAATTTGTGTAAAAAACCGCAAAGAACAACACGTTTTGTGTCGGCTGCGGGCGCGTCCGTTTTTGACGCCCCCCCCCCCCCGCCCGCAAGATAAAAAAACGACGCCGGAAGTGGCGTCGTGGCGGGGATGCAAACGACTGAAGGCTATTGGGTTAATATCGCGGGATCATCCTGCAGATGGCGGAGAAAATTGCCGTACCCTTGCTCCCCCATCCAGAAATTGATGCTTTTCTCCACGCCGGTTGAGGTCAGGGTCGCACCGCTGATGCCGTCAACGGTATAGGCGTCATGCTGGCCGACACTGTCCTGAACGACCTGCAACGCGGGCCGCCCCTGGTCATCGCGGATTTTTTTCCCTGCCCACTGTCTGCGCCACTGCGGGTCTTCCACCCTCGCCCCCAGCAGCGGCGTCTCATTCTGCTGGTAATAGATCAGGTCATTTACCGTGCGGCCATCCGTGCTGAGAGCAACCAGCGCATACATCATTGATTTGGCGCCCTTACCGTAGACCGGCAGAATAATTTGCTGAATATGCTGGTCGGTATCACGGACCAGGTAAATATCCACCAGCGCACAGCGACGCCGGATCTGCGCCGGGTCGCGGGTCGGTGGCAGGTCTGCACAGCACTGTTGTTCTGCGTCAGTGTGCCCGGCAGGGACCAGCTCGCCGCGATCGAGATTCAGCTGGCGAGTCACGATGCGTGTCTGGAACAGCGCTCTCAATTTTTGCTCGTCGCGATGCCCGCTGTTTGCGAATCCGGCGACGTCCAGGACCGCAGCTTCCGTCTCTTCATTGACGGGCTCCGCAGCGTCATCCTTGAGCAATAAAAAATAAACAGCAACAATTGCAAAACATAAAACACAAACAACCATCAAAGATAAAACAATTATTTTACTCTTGCGCATCCGCGTATTTTCCCCGTTGCGAAATGAATGCCTCTTTTTAGATTGCGATGATTTTCATCCTGCTGTCCACTCTCTTTTTTTGCTGTCGCGCGAGCGCCCGGCAGACAGAAAATAACCAAACCGAGATTGATTTATTTTGTTAAAATATCAACATAACAACTCAAAACACCCACTTTAAATAAAAAATAATAATTAAAATTAATTGATTTTATATTTTCAGTGCCGTGAAAAAGTCAAATAAAAATAGATTTCCGCTGATTGATGCGGCCAGGCTGTCACCGCGATGCGCTACGTATTGATAGTTTCCCACGCAATACTGAACAATTCCCCCCCAGGCCAATGTAAAAAACCGTCCGCCCGCTGGCTTTAATGAAGATTAATCTTATAATCAGAAGGATAAAAAAGAACTACCTGCCAACGTCAACCCGGGATAAGAGACAAGCATGTCCAGACCTTCGACGCTATACGTTCCACATGTTTTAAGCGCGGCGGATATTGCGCCGGAAGAGCGCTATCAGCGAATATCGCAGAACCTCAGCTGCTATGGCATTGAGGTCGTAAATAACCGCCGTCCGGCAGAAATTGTGGCCCACCATAAAACCATATCTGCTATTTCCGGCGATTATTGTAGTGCCATGGGTTCTAAAAACGAGACAATCTTCGACCCGCATCAGGTGGCTGAGTCTTCAACCTATATTTCTCTGCTGGTACAGGGGCATCAGCTGATCGGCGGCAGGAAAAAATCCGCTGTCGCCCAGGTTAATCCGGGACAACTCATCGTTCATCAGCGCAATGATTATTACAATTATCAATGTGATGATGTCAAACAGCTGTATATCATTCCGCATAGTGCGAAAATCAAAACGCTATTTAGCGGTCAACTGACCAGCCCAATCATCTCCCTGGATAATCACCCTTTAGCGCTATTTTTAAAATCGCATATGCTGCTACTGGACGCGCAATCGGCAAGTTTATCTACCCAGGAAACCGCGGTAATCGTCGATGGCTTACATCATATCGCGTTACAGGTTCTGGCCGATGTGGCGCAGGAGAAAGGGCTGCGCTCGTCAGGAAAACTCGCGCATCTGGTGAACAGCGCGAAATCGTTTATTGCGCTTAATTATCATCAACATAATCTCTCTCCCGACCTGCTTTGCCGAATGCTGCGCTGCTCAAGATCCAGCCTCGACCGGGCTTTTCAGCAACAGGGGAGTTCGGTGATGGCGGAGATTAAAGAGATACGCCTGGAGGCGGCCCGGCAACTGCTGGAATCCGATCCCCGGCTGCGGGTTGAGCTGATATCCTGGCGCTGCGGTTTTGTCAGCCACCCGTCATTCAGCAAGAGTTTTCGTGAAAAATACCACGCCACGCCGAAAGCCTGGCGCGACAACCATTATAAATAAAGCGTATGCCCGGGCCCTCGGCGGGTATTAGCGATGACGGAAAGATTTAAAGCGCATCGCTTTGCGTTCTTTTATATAGCTCAATAAACAATAGATCGATAATCCCAGCAGCGAAATCGCGACGATAATTAAAAGCAGCGTACTGACGTTCATTTTAGTCTTCTCTTTATCATTTATTAGTTGGTTTTATCATAATGATTCTCAGGGCCGCGAACAGCACGCCGGGCCTCAAGCCTGTTCTCTGCCCCTCAATTCTCTCCGGTGCGCAAAGTATTGATCTTCTTCGCCCAGGAGCGCAGCATGGAAGGGCAAACTTAACAAAACAACAACACAATCAAATAAGTCACAGGAGCGTATCAGTGCAAACCGGATATCGTTTTCAGGCGACGGATCTGCATCAGTTCGTCAACACTCTCTTCATTCAGCTTGGCAGTTCTCCCACCGAAGCCTCCCTTGTCGCCGACCATCTGGTGGCCGCTAATCTCGCCGGCCACGACTCACACGGGGTGGGGATGATCCCGAGCTACCTGCGTTCCCATGCTCAGGGTCATCTGCAGCTTAACCGCCATGCCAGCGTGATGAAGGACGCCGGCGCGGTAGTGACACTCGACGGCAACGCAGGCTTTGGTCAGGTAGTTGCCCATGAAGCGATGCAGAAAGGAATTGAGAAAGCCCGGCAACACGGTATGGCGGCTATCGCCCTGCGCAACGCGCATCACATCGGACGCATCGGCTACTGGGCCGAGCAGTGCGCGGCGGCAGGTTTTATTTCGATTCACTTCGTCAGCGTCGTAGGCGACCCGATGGTTGCCCCGTTTCGCGGCAAAGACAGCCGCTTTGGCACCAATCCGCTGTGCGTTATCTTCCCGCGAGAAGGCCAGCCTCCGCTACTGCTCGACTACGCCACCAGCGCGATTGCCTTTGGCAAAACGCGCGTCGCCTGGCATAAAGGCGAAGCCGTTCCGCCCGGTTCGTTGATTGACGCCCGAGGCGAACCGACCACCGACCCGGCGGTCATGCAGACCTCGCCGCTGGGCGCCCTGCTGACCTTTGCCCAGCATAAAGGCTACGCCCTCGCCACGCTGTGCGAAATCCTCGGCGGCGCCGTCTCCGGCGGCCAGACCACTCACCAGCAGAGCCTGCAGACCTGCGTCGACGCCATCTTCAACTGCATGACCACCATTATTCTCGACCCGCAAGCCTTCGACGCGCCGGACATGCAGCGCGAGACGGAAGCCTTCATCGACTGGTGTAAACAGTCGCCTCACGAGGCGCACGCGCCGATTCTGGTGCCGGGCGAATGGGAAGAGGCCAATCGTCAGGCGCGCCTGGCACAGGGCATTCCACTGGATGCCGGCAGCTGGCAGGCCATCTGCCAAGCGGCGCTGGAAGCCGGATTCCCGCCGCAGAAACTGGCGCAGTTTCAGCCCAAAATGGGCTAGCCCCTGACAGAACGCCCTCCCCGGGCGTTCTGTTACGTCATCGTCATTAGTGACGACATCACGACGACACCTCCGCACTACGAATTAATCTCCTTATATATCAATAAATTAATTTTGGCACAACTTCTGCATACCGCTCCTGCCTTCCGCTTGCATCGCGGCGAAAGGATTCCATGACGATGGCGGGCCTGACCCGGCCTGACCATTGATCTTCATTCACTGTTAACAGGTCTGTTACTGATGAAAAAAATCACAAGCGTTTGCCCTTATTGCGGGGCGGGTTGCAAACTCAAGCTGGTTGTCGATAACAATAAAATTATCCGTGCGGAAGCCGCCGATGGGGTAACCAATCAGAATCAGCTGTGCCTCAAAGGGTATTACGGATGGGATTTTCTTAATGATACTCAGCTGCTCACCCCGCGCCTGAAGCAGCCGATGATTCGCTACCAGAAAGGGGGGAAACTCACCCCGGTCAGCTGGGACGAGGCGATTCGCTACACGGCAAAAAAACTCCGGGAGATTAAAGAACAGTACGGCCCGCGCGCGATTATGACCACCGGTTCGTCTCGCGGCACCGGGAATGAAACCAACTATGTGATGCAGAAATTCGCCCGGGCGGTATTAAACACCAACAACGTCGACTGCTGCGCCCGCGTGTGTCACGGTCCGTCGGTGGCGGGTCTGCAGGAGGCGCTGGGTAACGGCGCGATGAGCAACTCCATCAGCGATATTGAACACTCAAAATGTCTGCTGGTCTTTGGCTACAACTGCGCCGATTCCCACCCTATCGTCGCCCGCCGGGTGATTAAAGCGCGCGAAAACGGGGCGAAAATCATCGTCTGCGATCCGCGACGAATTGAAACCGCCCGCATTGCCGATCGCCACCTGCAGCTCAATAACGGCAGCAATATGGCGCTGGTCAACGCCTTCGGCCACGTTCTGCTGGAAGAAGATCTCTATAACCATGATTACGTCAAACGCTTTACTGAAGGGCTGGACACCTACCGTGAGGCGGTGAAAGCCTACTCGCCTGAAGCGGTGGAAGCGATCACCGGCGTCCCGGCGCAAGAGATACGTCAGGCGGTGAGAATGTTTGCCGCCGCGCCGTCGGCCACGATCATGTGGGGCATGGGCGTCACGCAGTTCGGCCAGGCGGTCGATGTGGTGAAAGGCCTGGCCAGCCTGGCTCTGCTGACCGGTAACCTCGGCCGGGAACATGTCGGCGTCGGCCCGGTGCGCGGGCAGAACAACGTCCAGGGGGCCTGCGACATGGGCGTGCTGCCGAATCTGTTCCCCGGCTATCAGGAGGTGACCGATCCCAGCGTCCGCGCCAAATTTGCCGAGGCCTGGGGAATCGACCCGGCCATAATGGATGACAAAGTCGGCACCCGTATTACCGAAGTTCCGCATAAAGCGCTGAGCGGGGAGATCAAAGCCTACTACATCATGGGGGAAGACCCGCTGCAGACCGAAGCCGATCTGGGGCTGGTGCGTAAGGGCATCGAAGCGCTGGATTTTGTGGTGGTGCAGGATATCTTCATGACCAAAACCGCCGAAATAGCCGACGTGCTGCTGCCGGCAACCTCCTGGGGCGAACACGGCGGCGTCTTCACCTGCGCCGATCGCGGTTTTCAGCGCTTCGAAAAAGCCATCCCGGCCCCGGGCAACGTAAAACGCGACTGGGAGATCATTAGCCTGCTGGCCCGCGAAATGGGCTATCCGATGCACTACGACGACAACCAGCAAATCTGGGACGAAATGCGCGACCTGTGCCCGCTGTTCTACGGCGTCACCTATGAAAAAATGGGCGATATGAACCACGTGCAGTGGCCGTGTCCGACGCTCGAACACCCCGGCACGCCATGGCTGTATAAAGGAAACCGCTTTGATACCCCGTCGGGGAAAGGTCAACTGTTTGCCGCACCGTGGCGTGCGCCGGCGGAGACCCCGGATGCCGACTATCCGCTGGTGCTCTGTACCGTGCGCGAAGTCGGCCACTATTCATGCCGCTCGATGACCGGCAACTGCGCGGCGTTGCAATCCCTTGCCGATGAGCCCGGTCGCGTGCAGATAAGCCGCGCCGATGCCGACCGGCTGGGGATCGCCGATCGGCAGCTGGTGTGGGTAAGCTCGCGTCGCGGCAAAGTGATTACCCGCGCGGATATCAGCGACCGTATCAACCACGGCGCCGTCTATATGACCTACCAGTGGTGGGTCGGTGCCTGCAATGAGCTTACTCAGGACAACCTCGACCCGGTCTCGAAAACGCCGGAAACCAAATATTGCGCGGTGAAGATAGAAGCCATCAAGGACCAGCTCTGGGCAGAGCAGTTTGCCTGGCGGGCCTACAGTGACATGAAAGCGCGCCTGAAGGCGGCAGTGGACGCCTGAATACCAGGGGAGAGGCATCGCCTCTCCCCTTCACGTTGATAGCAGCAGCTTCCGCCGTCGGCGTCAGCCCACCGGCAGCAGTTTTTCCACCAGCGCCGTCCACAGCGTGACGCCGTGTTCAATCAAATCGTCGTTAAAATCATAGCCGGCATTATGCAGCGGTTTCGACGGCGTTTCGCCATCGGTACCGATCCAGAAATAGGCGCCAGGGCAGGCCTCCAGCATGCAGGCAAAATCCTCCGACGCCATCGACGGCGCGATCTGCCCGCTCACCGCCGCCTCGCCCAGTACCGCCACTGCCGCCTCGCGCACCTTTATCGCCTCCGCGCGATGGTTTTTGGTCACCGGATAGCCGGGATACCAGGCAATGCTCCCCTGCACGTCGGAGACCTGCGGCTGCGTACTGACATAGTGCGCAATCAGCGCTTTTACCCGTTCACGCACCCGGTTGCTCAGGCAGCGGAAGGTCCCGCGCAGCACCACCTTGTCCGGTAAAACGTTAATCGCTTCGCCGCCGTTAATCTGAGTAATGCTGACAACCGCCGACTCCTGCGGCGACAGGCGGCGCGAGGGGATCGTCTGCAGGGCCATAATCAGCTGCGCGGCGGCGACAATCGGGTCGGCGCCGCTTTCCGGCATCGCCGCGTGGCAGCTTTTGCCGGTCAGGGTGATTTCAAACGCGTCCAGCGAGGCCATCATCGGCCCCTCGTTAACCGCCACGTGCCCCAGCGGCAGCCCAGGCCAGTTGTGCAGCGCGTAGATACCGTCCATCGGGAAACGTTCAAATAGCCCCTCTTCCACCATCTTGCGCGCGCCGCCGAGGTTCTCCTCGGCCGGTTGAAAAACAAAATGCACCGTCCCGCGAAAGCGGCGGGTCTGGGTCAGATGCGCGGCGGCGGCCAGCAGCATCGCGGTGTGGCCATCGTGGCCGCAGGCGTGCATTACGCCCGGATTACGGGACTTGTAGCTGACGTCACCCCGTTCGGTAATGGGCAGCGCGTCCATATCGGCGCGCAGGCCGATAACCGGCCCGGGGCCGTTCTCCAGGGTCGCCACCACGCCGGTCCCTGCCAGCCCGCAATGCACCTGCAGACCAAAGGATGTCAATAATTCAGCGACGCGACGCGAGGTTTTCTGTTCCTGGTAGCCCAGCTCCGGGCAGGCATGAAAATCACGACGCCAGCGGATGGCCTCGGCGATCGATGAAGGCGATACTGCCATGTGTTACTCCTTTCCTGCACAGCATCAACGCTGAACGAGTATGAAATCGGGATACATTTTATGCATGCGCCCGTCGCTGGCGGAATGCCCTCTTCGTTATATCCTTTCGCCAGCGCGCTGACAACACTCCCCGGGGGCCCGAACGGCGCGTTTTGCCGGGCGCCCGAGCCCGCGTATCAATATTAGTAGTCATTTCAACGGTGACAGCGCGCATGCGTTTAATTAATATTCAGGGTCGTCGGCACTTTGCCGGATTATCCACCTGTTGACTTCCGTTATCGGGAATAAAATGTTTAACCCAGACCAGAATCGCCTTGCCCCCACGCTGGCGATGATTATGGCCGCGTCATTAGTGGGATTTATCACCGGTTATACGGTGCCTTTAATCAGCCTTGAACTTGCGCAGCAGCAGACAGACACCGTCTACGTCGGCCTGCTGGCCGCGCTGCCGCCGGCGGGGATGATGCTCTCGTCGTTCCTCTCGCCCGCGCTGTGCCGTCGTTTTGAGATAGGCACCTTGCTCACGGCCAACCTGATCCTGCTGGCGCTCGCCACCATCGCCTCCTGTCTGACCGTCGATCTGCAGCAGCTGCTGCTGCCGCGCTTTCTGACCGGGATCGCCTCCGGGGTGATCATTGTGCTTGGCGAAAGCTGGATAACCGGCGGCGCGGCGGGTAAAAACCGCGCCACCCTGACCGGTATTTACGCCTCGGCATTCACCGGCTGCCAGTTGGCCGGGCCGCTGCTGATCTCTGCCGGCGCCGATTATCAAATCTGGGTGCTGCTGGCCGTCGTCGGCCTCACCGCGGCGTGTCTGCTGATGCTACGCCATCTGCCGGGCGGAAGCCGCGAAAGCCTCGCTGAACGCGCCAGCTGGCGCAGCCTGGGCGCGTTTTTACCGGTCCTGGCGTCCGGCGTCTTCTGCTTCGCCTTCTTTGACGCCAGCATTCTGGCGCTGCTGCCGCTCTACGGGATGGATAAAGGGCTGAACGAGGCGATGGCGGTTCTGCTGGTGACCATTGTGTTAACCGGCGATGCCTTCTTCCAGGCGCCGCTGGGCTGGGTTGCCGATAAATTTGGCATCCGCCGCGTACACCTGAGCTGCGCGGTGGTGTTTTGCCTCGCCCTGGCGGCGCTCCCTTTCCTGCTGGCGTCGCCTGTACAGCTCATCGTCGGGTGTCTGATCCTCGGCGCGGCGGCGGGGGCGCTGTATACGCTCTCGCTGGTGCGCGCCGGTAAAACCTTCAGCGGGCAGAAGCTTATTATGATCAACGCGCTGCTGGGCTTTTTCTGGTCGGCGGGCAGCGTTGCCGGCCCGGTTGTCAGTAGCCTGCTGATCAGCGTATCCGGCTATGATGGCCTGCTGGTCACCCTACTGGCCTGCGGAGTGCTGTTCCTGCTGATTCAGTGCCTGGGGAAAACGGAGAAAGCGCTGCTGGCGAATGCACGCCAGGACCGCGATGACGACGATGCTCAGACTGAAACCGCCTGAGATGCAGCCTTAACTGAGCGGCTAACGGCAAGCGCCACCAGGGGATATTCCCTGATGGCGCGCCGTCGTACGGTATTATAATACCTTGCTTAAGAAGGCCGCGGTGCGCGGATTAACCGGAGCAGTAAAGATCTGCTCTGGTTTCCCCTCTTCCTGAATAATGCCCTGATCGATAAAGATAACCCGGTCAGCCACTTCGCGGGCAAAGCCCATCTCGTGCGTGACGATAACCATCGTCATCCCTTCGCTGGCGAGATTTTTCATCACTTCCAGCACGTCACCCACCAGCTCGGGGTCCAGCGCAGAAGTCGGTTCATCAAACAGCATAATGGAAGGCTTCATCGCCAGCGCGCGGGCGATAGCCACCCGCTGCTGCTGGCCGCCGGAGAGACTGGAGGGCCAGGCGTCACGTTTATCGCTTAATCCTACCTTCGCCAGCAGCTCTTCCGCCAGCTGCACCGCCTGCAAACGGCTCACGCCGTGCAGGTTGATCGGCGCCATGATCAGATTTTCCAGCACCGTCATATGGGGGAAGAGATTAAAGCGCTGAAAGACCATGCCAACGCTTTCCCGCATCTTGTTCAGATCGGTGCTGCGGTCGTGGGCGGCAAAGCCGTTGACTTCGACGATGCCTTCGCTGACGCTTTCCAGCGCATTCATACAGCGCAGGAACGTGCTTTTTCCGGAACCCGACGGCCCGATAATACAGACGACCTCCTGCGGTTTAATATCGCAGCTGATGCCCCGCAGTACGTGGCTGTCGCCGAAACGTTTGTGCAGATTATTAATGTGAATCACTTTTGCCAAACCTCTTTTCCAGACGGTTAACCAGCTGCGCCAGCAGGAAGGTAATGACCCAGTAGACCAGAGAAATGGTCAGGTAGGGCTCCCAGTAGGTGGCATAGGCGCCGGAAACGGTACGCGCGGCATAGGCCAGATCGGCAAGACCAATCGCCGAAGCCAGCGAAGAGTCTTTGACGATGGCAATCGCATTGTTCCCCAGCGGCGGCAGGATCCGCCGAAAGGCCTGCGGCAGAATCACCTGGCGCATGGTTTTCCACCACGGCATCCCCAGCGCGCGTGAAGCTTCCATCTGCCCTTTATCAATCGACTGAATCCCGGCGCGGAAGATTTCCGAAACATAGGCCCCGGCATTGAGGGTAATGGCCACGATACAGGAGAGAAACGCGCCGTAGTTAGAACGCAGTTCGCGGGCAAAATCGGCGCTCATCAGCCCATGGCTGACCAGCAGACCGTCACGCGGGTTGATAAACAGCGGCACCAGCGCGAAGTGCACCACCATAATCTGCACAAACAGCGGCGTGCCGCGAAACGCGCTGACGTAGACGCGCACCGGAAACTGCACCAGATAGCGCAGCACATATTTCCACGCTCCGTGTTCCGCTTTCGCCATCCGCCCAAGGCCCAGCGTCAGGCCCCACAGGGTACCGAGGATCACGCAGATAATGGTACATTTAATGGTCATCAAGGCGCCGTCCATAAACAGCGGACCGTACTCCTCGATGATCTCCCAACGGAATCCCGTCATAGTGCTTCCCTAAAAAATACGGCTATCGCACGCGTCGATAGCCGTCATGAAAACCAAAAGATGAATTATTGCGCAGGCAGCGTCGGGACGTTGTCGTCAAACCAGGTTTTATAGATTTTGGCGTAGGTGCCGTCGGCGACGATTTTCTTCAGACCGGCGTTGATTTTCGCCTGCAGTTCAGCGTTGCCTTTGGCCACCGCGATACCGAAATACTGGCGTTCAAACCTGGCATCCGGCACCAGCTTAAACTGCTTCTCCGGGTGCTGTTTGATGTAGTATTTCACCACGCCCACGTCGCCCACCGCCGCGCTGACGCCATCTTCAAACAGCTCCTGCAGCATCAGCGGGGTATTATCAAAACGCTTAATAGAGGTGCTGTTTTTACCCAGCACATCCGAGACCACGATATCGCCGGTGCTGGAGTTCACCACCCCGACCTTCTCACTCTTCAACGCTGCCAGAGAGGTCACTTTGGAATCTGCCGGCACCACGATGGACTGCTCAGCCGGGAAGTAAGGGGCGGAAAAATCAACCATCTGCTTGCGCTTATCGGTGATGGTTATCCCGGAGATAATGATGTCGCGGTCGCCGGAGCCGAGGGTGGCGAAGATCCCTTCCCACGGCGTATTCACCAGCTTGATAGTAAAGTTCTCCGCTTTAGCGATCGCTTTAATGATATCAATATCAAAACCTTCCAGCTGCTTCTGGCTGTTTTCATATTCAAACGGGCGGTAGGTCCCACCGGAACCGACAACGTAGGTTTCCTGTGCCGCCTGCGCGCTCCCGGCGAGAGCCGCCAGCAGACAACACGCCTTTATCCATTTCCCCATCATGACAACCTCTTTTTATGCATTAATTTTGCATAAAAATACACATCATCACGATTACTTGCAACAGTAAACCTTTCAGCCAGTGAATTATCGTGTACTTAGCTGCGTTTACCGCCGGATTTACCAATCGCTTTATGCAGTTCGTTAATGCGCTTCATTGATTTCATGGTCCGCTGCGGCGTGGTCGTCGCCACCGACAGCACCAGCATTTCGAGACAGACCAGCACCGTACCGTGAAGCGGTACCCGGCCGTTATCGCCGCCGCGCGGGACGTCGATCACCACCTGCGCCTCCTGGCTAAAACGTGAGTCCACCGCCTGGGTCAACAAAATCGTCGGGATCCCCAGCCGCCGGGCTTCGCGCAGCGCGGTCATCCCTTCACGATGCGGCGATTTCTGTCCCATCATAATCATCACATCGCCACGCTGCAGGCTAATCAGCTGCTCGGCAAGGCTGAAGCCGGTACGGTTGAGCACGCAGGACGGTAACCCGATACGGCTGAACAGCCTGCCGGTGTACTCTGCCAGAATCCCCGATGCCCCGATACCGAAAATCGCCACCTGCCGCGCCTCGCTGAGTAGCGCTACCGCCTGAGCGACGGCGGCACGGTTGGCGGGACGAGAGAGCACTTCACAGGCGCGCTGATGGCCCTCCAGCACAAAATCAATGCTCGAATTCACATCGCAGGAGAGCGCATTCACCGTTGACAGCATCTTCTCCGATGAGGTGATGGAGGGGCCGAACCAGCGCTCCATGGTCTGCTTCAGTTCGCGCAGCCCGGCAAAACCCAGCGCCTGAATGGCCCGCACAACCGTGGCATCCGAAGTCTGCGTCGCCGCGGCGATCTCCATCGCCGTGCGCTCCAGCACCACTTCACGGTTGTCGTTGATATAGCTGACGACCGCCAGCAGACGCGGCGAGAGCTGGTGCGCCCGGGCGCGAAAGCGTTCGCCGAACAGGTCGACCCGCCCTTTCTCTCTTTTCACCGGCGTTTTCATTTCAGCTCCGCCGGCAGCGGACGACCGGCAATGTGCGACTGCACCTGCGCCACCATCAGGGTCAGGGCGGCAAAGGAGTTGGAGATAACCTCCTCGCGCGGCAGCAGGATATAGCGGCCGGTGCGGCAGGCACGCATAAAGTCGCACCAGCCGGGCATCACCCCTTCCATCGCCTGCAGCTCCTCCTGCGGTTTACCGCCGGTATCCGAGCGCCAGGTAGCAAAAACAAAATCCGCATCCAGCTCCGGCAGCTGTTCGGCGCTGACGTCAATTCGCTGTCCGTCGGGGATCTTGTCGATCAACGGCGGAAAACGAAACCCGGCGTCGCGCAGTACCCGTCCCAGCGCGTGATAGGAGTGGTGAACGGTGACTTTGCCATTGTTGGCCTGAATAACCGACACCGTGATGTTGCGGGTATCCACCATCGCTTTGAGCTGGGCGATCTGCGCCTGATAGCGGCGCTCAAGAATTGCCAGCCGCGCCTGGCTGCCGGTGAGCTGCGCCAGCTTGCTGTAAATTCGCGGCGCGCTGCCCTGCAGATGGTCAATGCTGACCGTCGGCGCAATCTTCTCCAGCTGTTCCACAGAGACGTGGCGGCTCGGTTCGGTAATAATCAGATCCGGTTTCGCCGCTGCAACGGCTTCGAGGTCAATATCCGCGGTGCCGATAAACTGGATCGCGCTGTTATCAAAATCGACCCCGGTCAGCTGGGCGCTGGAGCGCAGATAGTGGCTACCGTCGGGGCGGGTGCGTCCGTGGCTGGCCACCGGCGGCACGCCAAGCTCAATGAGCGGAATCGTGATATCCAGGTCGTGCATCGAGACGATACGCTGCGGATGCAGCGGCACCGTCACCACCCGCCCTAAATCATCAGTAAACGTTTGTGTTTGACGCTCGGCGGCGCCGGTAACGCCCGCCGCTAACAACAGCAAAGAAATAAGCCAACGCATAGCAACCCTTCTACATTACAGGACGTCACGACGACGCCACAGCAGCAAGATAAAAAACGGACACCCCACCAGCGCAATAACAATTCCGGCCGGAATTTGCAGCGGCGCGAAGGCCAGACGGCCGAGAGTATCGGTAAACAGCACCAGCAGCGCGCCAATCAAAGCGCTGCCGCACAGCAGCGACACCTGGCCACCGCGCAGCAGAAAGCGCGCCATGTGCGGCGCCATCAGCCCGACAAAGCCAAGGCTGCCGACGCAGGAGACGCTGGCGGAGGTGAGCAGCACCGGCGCAAAAAAGCGCAGCAGGGTCAGCTGCTGCAGGCGCACGCCGAGTCCCACGGCGGTACGGTCGCCAAGCTGCGCCACATCCGCCGCCCGGGCGGTCAAAAACAGAATCAATGTCCCCGGCAGCGCCCACAAAAAGGCCACCATCAACAGCGACCAGGTTGCCGCATGCAGACTGCCGGCAAGCCAGATCATCGCCGTTTGCACATCGCGCACATCGGCGGTGGTCATAAAAATGCCGACCGCCGCCGCCAGCGTCCAGGAGACGCCGATACCGATCAGAATGAAGCGCGGCCGCGAGCAATCCCGGGCCAGTACCAGCACCAGCAGCGCCACCAGTGCCCCGCCCAGAATGCCGGCCAGCGGGCGCCAGACCAGCCCGACGGCGGGAAAGAACAGAATCAACGCCAGCACGACCACGCTGGCTCCCTCTTTGACGCCAATCAGCCCCGGGTCCGCCAGCCCGTTTCGGGTGATGCTCTGCATCGCCGCCCCCGCCAGCCCGAGCATAGCGCCGCACAGCAGCGCCATCAGCAGCCTGGGAAGGCGAATATCAAACAGGATAAAGCGCGGCTGGTCGCCGACATTTTCTGGGGCAAAGAGCGCTCGCGCCAGAGTACCGGCAGGCAGCGGGAAGCTGCCGCGCGTCAGGCCAAAGCTTGCCAGCAGCAGAATGGCGATAATCAGCACCGCAGCGATGTTCAGCGCCGCGGGGCGCAGAAGCAGATGGCAGCTCCCCGCGCGAAGGGGCCGGAAACCGGCACGGCGCGCCGCGTTTTTCATTTAAAAAACCTCGCCGCAATAAAGATAAATACCGGAGCGCCAACCAGCGCAGTCATCGCCCCGGTCGCCAGCTCCTGCGGCGCCACCAGGGTGCGGGCGGCGATATCCGCGAACAGCAGCACCAGCGCCCCGACCGGCGCCGCCAGCGGCAGCGCCAGACGAATATCTTCGCTGACCAGGCGACGAATAACGTGTGGCACCACCAGTCCGACAAAACCGATCGGCCCGGCAACCGCCACTGCCGCACCGCACAGCAGCGCAATGGCGCCCAGCCCCAGCAGTCGGGTCTGAATAATGTTCACCCCCAGCCCCAGCGCCACCTTATCGCCCAGCGCCAGAACGTTCAGACGTGGCGCGATAAGCAGCGCGAGCAGGCCACCGGCCAGCGCCGGAAGCGTCGCCGAGCGTAAAATTTGCCAGTTGAGTCCGGCCAGATCGCCCGCCAGCCACGTGCGCATCGCCAGCAGCGTTTGTTCATCCAGAATCAGGATCGCGGCGGTGACCGCCGAGGCAAAGGCGGAGAGCGCCACACCGCAGAGCGTGATGCGTAGCGGCGTCGCCCCGCCGCGTCCGGCGGTCGCCAGCAGCATCACGCCGCCGAACAGCAGCGCCGCGCCGCCGGCGGCAATCAGCGGGCGACCTGGCGTCATGCCGCTCAGACCCAGCGCCGATGTGCCGACTACCGCCAGTGAGGCGCCGGCGTTAAGCCCGAGAATATGCGGTTCCCCCAGCGGGTTACGAATCACCGTCTGCAGCAGCACTCCGGCGACGCCCAGCGCCGCGCCGGTCAACAGCGCCGCCGCGAGACGAACCAGTCGCAGCTCGACAATAATCCGCTGGTCAAAATTACGCGGGTCATAGTGAAACAGCGCCTGAAGCACCGTCTCCGGCGCAATCCAGCGCGCCCCCAGTCCCAGATGCACCACCGAACCGACAATCAGCAGCAGCGTCAGTAGCGCGAGCGCTCGTTTTGGCCGCGCCTGGCGGCGGCGGTGCAACAGCAGCGCGGAGGCGCTCATTGGGCTTGCTCCTGTCGCGCGCGGAAAGGCATAAAAAAGGGTTTCCCGGTCTGCGGGTTGAGCGACATCTGTACCTCAACATCAAACACGGTTTTGATAAGCTCCGGGGTGCAGCTGGCGTTTTCGTCCACGACCCCGGCAATACGCCCTTTCTTGAGGAACACCAGGATATCGGCATAGTTCACCGCAAAGTTAAGGTCGTGCAGCACGGTGACCACCGTGCGTCCATGTTCGCGGGTCAGGGTTTGCAGCAGTTCGAGGATATCGACCTGATAGCGCAAATCGAGCCAGGTGGTCGGCTCGTCCAGCAGGATCGTCGGCGTTTCCTGCGCCAGCGCCATCGCAATCCAGCAGCGCTGGCGCTGGCCACCGGAGAGGCTGTCTACCGGCAGATGGGCGAATTCGGCGGTGCCGGTCAACGCCATGGCCTCTTCTACCGCCCGTTCGTCGGCATCAGACCACTGGCGCATCAATCCCTGCCAGGGGTAGCGACCGCGGGAAACCAGCTCAAAGACCGTTAATCCTTCGGGAGTGAGCGGTGACTGAGGCAGAATCCCCAGCTGGCGTGCAACCGCCCGGGTCGGCATGGTGTGAATCGTCTGACCATCCAGACGCACGCTGCCGCCAAGCGGTTTCAGCATGCGGGCAATCGTCGACAGCAGGGTGGATTTACCGGAGCCGTTGGCCCCGGCCAGTACCGTCATTTTACCGTGAGGGATCGTCAAATGAATGTCATCGACAATCAGGGTCTGGCCGTATCCGGCCGACAGGGAATCCAGTACGATTCCCTGCTCTGCAGGCATCACCCGCTGTGGCATAACTCGCTCCTGCGCCGCAACGGCGTGGCATCAGCCAGCACGTTCTGCACTCAAACAAAAATAAATCTCATTCTCTTTTGATCATGCTGCGGATGAATGTAGTAGTCAATACTCTGTTTTAACGGGCATAAATTGCCTGCACTACCCGGATAATCCCGGGAAGAGGATTATATTTTAAATATATAAAACAGATAATTAACTCAAAAATACGGGTGAGAAATAGCGCCAGAAACGCCGATCCGGCAACTGCTGATTTTTTATCTTACATAACATTTACTACTACATCCCCTCGTGATTGAATGATTCTCAATTACATGCCTGAACGCAAATCATCACAGTTAACAGGCAGATAATATTTTTAAGGGCAATGATTTAATTGGCTTTTTCTGTCTGCAAAGGACAGATTCGTTCACGAGAAACAGACAAATGACGCGATCAACGATCCCTTTCACGACGCTGAAAGGGCGAGCTCTTTTTTCACTGATATTTTTGGGTTCTTTTACCTCACCGGGATTAATTGCAGCAGAAAACAGCGCCAGCAAAGAGAAAACGGCTGGCGACGAAACCATGACGGTGGTCGCCGAGGGTGCGCAGAATGACACCAACGGCTATCAGCCGGTTGCCAGCTCAACGGCAACCCTCACGTCGATGCCGCTGCTGGATATCCCGCAGGTGGTGAATACCGTCAGCGACAAGGTGCTGGAAGATCAGCACGCCACCACTCTTGACGAGGCGCTGTATAACGTCGCCAACGTCGTCCAGACCAACACCCTCGGCGGGACCCAGGATGCCTTTACCCGCCGCGGTTTTGGCGCCAACCGCGACGGTTCCATCATGACCAACGGTCTGCGTACCGTTTTGCCGCGCAGCTTTAATGCCGCCACCGAACGCGTAGAGGTGTTGAAAGGCCCAGCCTCCACACTGTACGGCATTCTCGACCCCGGCGGATTGATTAACGTCGTCACGAAGCGCCCGGAGAGAACCTTTGGCGGCTCGATTTCCGCCACCTCCAGCAGCTTTGGCGGCGGCACCGGCCAGTTTGACGTCACCGGCCCCATCGAAGGTACGCGGCTGGCCTACCGGATCATCGGCGAGTACCAACACGAAGATTACTGGCGCAACTTTGGTAAAGAGAAAAGCAGCTTTATCGCCCCTTCCCTGACCTGGTTTGGCGACCGGGCGACGGTGAACGTGTCGTACTCCCATCGCGACTACAATACGCCGTTCGATCGCGGGACGATCTTCGATCTCAATACCGGCCACGCGGTCAACGTCGATCGGAAAACGCGCTTTGACGAGCCGTTTAACGTTACCGATGGTTATTCCGATCTGGCGCAGCTGAACGCCGAATATCGCCTGAACGATGCCTGGACCGCCCGCTTTGACTACAGCTACAGCCAGGATCACTACAACGATAACCAGGCCCGCGTAACCGCCTACGATTCGGCCACCGGCGATCTGACCCGCCGCGTTGACGCCACCCACGGCTCAACGCAGAAGATGCACACAACCCGCGCCGATTTACAGGGCAACGTGGTCGTCGGCGGGTTTTATAACGAAGTCCTCACCGGCATCGCCTATGAGAATTACGATCTGCTGCGCACCGACATGATCCGCTGTAAGAATGTGAAAGGGTTCAATATTTACAATCCGGTCTACGGCACTGTCGGCACATGCAGCACCGTTTCGGACTCCGATAGCGATCAGCGTATTCAGCAGGAGAGCTACGCCGCCTACGTTCAGGACGCGCTCTATCTGACCGACAAGTGGATTGCCGTTGCCGGGATGCGTTATCAGTACTATACCCAGTACGCCGGCAAAGGGCGTCCGTTCAATGTCAACACCGACAGCAGCGACCAGAAATGGACGCCGAAATTGGGTCTGGTGTATAAGCTGACGCCAACCGTGTCGCTGTTCGGTAACGTGGCGCAGTCGTTTATGCCGCAGTCATCGATCGCCAGCTACATCGGCAATCTGCCGCCCGAAGAGTCCACATCCTACGAAGTGGGCGCGAAGTTTGATCTGTTAAGCGGTATCACCGCCAACATCGCGCTGTTTGATATTCATAAACGCAACGTGCTGTACACCGAAGCCGTCGGCGACGAGACCGTCGCCAAGACCGCCGGGAAAGTACGTTCACGCGGCGTCGAGGTGGATCTGGCCGGTTCGATTACCGATAACCTGAGCGTGATCGCCAGCTACGGCTATACCGACGCGAAAGTGCTCGACGATCCTGACTATGCCGGCAAGCCGCTGCCCAACGTACCGAAACACACCGGATCGTTATTCCTCAGCTACGACATCCATAACGTCTACGACAGCAATACGCTGACCGTCGGCGGCGGCGGTCGCGCGGTGAGCAAACGCTCCGGCACCAACGGCGCGGACTATTATCTGCAGGGCTACGCGGTCGCCGATGTCTTCGCCGCCTATAAGATGAAGCTGCAATATCCGGTGACGCTGCAGGTTAACGTGAAGAACCTGTTTGATAAGACCTACTACACCTCATCCATCGCCACAAACAACCTGGGCAACCAGATTGGCGATCCGCGAGAAGTGCAGTTTACGGTGAAAATGGACTTCTGATTGCATCACCACGCCCGGACAGCGCCGTCGCGGCCTGTCCGGGCACCTCCGTTGCGCCCTCGCCAGACTACCAGTCCTCGGCCTGCCCCAACATGCGTAAAATATCCTGTCGGTGCTGCAACAGCTGCGGGTTATCCCGATGCCGGGGAAAGGCCAGCGGTAGCGTAAATTCGCCAATGATCCGCCCCGGTCGCGGCGACATCACCAGCACGCGTTCGCACAGCAGCAGCGCTTCTTCAATATCATGGGTCACCAGCAGGCTGGTGTAGCCCTGCTGCTGCCAGAGCGTAATCAGCTCGCGCTGCATGCCGATACGGGTCAGAGAGTCCAGTTTGCCGAGGGGCTCATCGAGCAGCAGTAAACGCGGCTCGTTGAGCAGCGCGCGCGCCAGCGCGGCCCGCTGGGCCATCCCGCCCGAAAGCTGCCGGGGCCACGCCTGGCTGAATCCCTGCAGACCGATACGCGTTATCAGCGCATCGGCCTGCGCTTCACGCCCTTTTTTGCCCTGCGCCTGCGGCCCCAACAGCACATTTTGCCGCACCGTCAGCCACGGATAGAGCGTCGGATCCTGAAACACCAGAATGCGGTCGGGCCCCGGACCGCCCATCGCCGCGTTATCTATCCGGATCTGCCCGCCCTGCATTGGCTCCAGTCCCGCCAGCAGCCGCAGCAGCGTCGACTTGCCGCAGCCCGAAGGCCCCAGTAGCGCCACGCTCTCGCCCGGACGCAGCTGCAGACTGATATTCTCCAGCACCGGCACCGTTTCCCTGCCGAGGGAAAAAGCATGGTGCAAATGGTGAATCTCGATGCCCGCACCGACCCGGGCGGTGTTTTGGGGTGTCGCTGTTGCTACCATGTCATCCCTCCTCGCTGCCACTTCAGCAGCCGATCGCGCACCATAAACAGCCCGCTTATCAGGCCGGAACAGAGAAAGGCCATTACCAGCAGCGCGGCATACATATTGGGGTAAGCCGCCCAGCCCTGCGCCCACTGCAGATAAAAACCGATGCCCGATTTCACGCCAACCATCTCAGCGACGATCAGCACTGAGAACGACGCGCCCAGCCCCATAAACAAGCCGACAAACACATTCGGCAGCGAGGCGGGAATCGCCACCCGTAAAATCAGAAAGCGCTGGCTGGCCCCCAGCGTGCGGGCAACGTCATACCAGGCTTTATCGATACTCATGACCCCGGACCAGGTCAGCACGGTGACCGGAAACCAGGTGCTCAGCGCAATCAGAAACACGCTTGCCCCAAAGCTGGAGGGAAAAATAAACAGGCATAGCGGCAAGAGCGCCGTTGAGGGCACCGGGCCAAGCAGGCGCAGGACCGGATGCAGCCAGTAGCCGATACGCTGCGACCAGCCAATCGCCAGCCCGCTGATAAAACCGCAGGAGGTCCCGAGCAGCACCCCGAGCCCGAGCAGCCCCAGAGAGTGCAGCAGACTATCCAGCAGACGCGGCCAGTCATCGACCAGCACTTCGATCAGCGCCTGCGGCGGGGCAAAAAACGGCACCGGCAGGATCGCCGTTTTTGCCGTCAGCCACTCCCATAACGCAAACAGCAACGGCAGCAGCGCCAGCCACTTGCCAGCCGCGAGCAAACGACCGCCCCGCGGATACCAGTAGCGGCAACTCAGCGCCAGCGCCAGCAGTCCACCGGCGATGACAAACTGGCTCATCGCCCACCCCGCGCTATAGGGCCAGCGTCGTCCGACATCCGGCCACGCTAGCGTAAACATCCCGCCCGCCAGCCACAGCGCGGCGGCCAGCAGCCCTTCAGACCACAACGGATAGCGCCCCCCGGCGCGTGACAGCGCACGTTCAGGCGAATACGTTGGCATAAATACTCTCCGCAAACTGGTGGGGGTTGGTCCCCGGTTTGATCACCTGCACCCGCTGCAGATCGCTCACGTACTGGGTCAGTTCATTCACAAAGGCCTCTCCCACGGCGTGGTGTCCATGCCCCTGGCCATGAAGGATCCCCGAGACTTCAGCCTCATCGGTGTTTAATGCATGGGCCATGAACGATTGCGCCACGCTTTCAGGGTGGGCCGATGCATAGCTGTGCGCCTCGAGAATCGCCTGGGTCAGCGCGGCGGCAACCGGTTTGTGATCCCGGGCCAGCGCCCCGCTCACGCCCAGCACGCAGCAGCTCAGGTTGGCGTAATCGCCGCTCATATTGCTGGCGATCAGCTGATATTTCCCGCTTTGCAGCAGGCGGAAGCTGAAGGGTTCGCTGCCGCTGATGGCCGCAATCTCCCGCTTATCCAGCGCGATACTGAGCAGATCCGCCGGGTAAACTTTCCACTGCACATCGCTTATCGGATCGATGCCATGTCGTTTGAGCAAAATAGCGAAGAAGTTTTTGTCCGGACCGGCCATATCGGTGACGCCAATCGTCTGCCCTTTCAGACTCTCCAGGCCGCCAAACGGCGAATTTTTCGCCGTCAGCAGATTGAGACAGCCGCCGTGCGTTCCGGCCGTCAACTTGACGTCAAAACCCTGCTCCAGCGCCTTCAGCCAGCGTAGCGCCATCCCGACGCCGGCATCGGCCTTGCCGGTCGCGATAGCCTCCAGCAGCACATCGGTCGAGTTGCCGAAGTTAACGAACTCAACCTCAAGGTTGTATTTGCTGAAAAACTTCTGCTGCTCAGCGACCGCCACCGGCGCGAGGCAAACCGCGCTCTTGTTGATGGCCAGCTTCAGCTTGTAGGGTTCCGCCAGCCGCAGCGCCAGGTTTTCACCGTTTCCGCCCCCTTCCGGCATCGTGGTCATCGTGTGCGCCCACAGCGGCCAGGCGGCGGCCGCCAGCATGGTTCCACCGCTGAGCTGTAAAAAGCGGCGGCGTGAGAAAGCGGACTGATTCATGGTCTCTTCTCCTGGGCGGCCGGGACATCAGGCAGCGTAAATCGGGTATCAAAGGTCGGCGTGACGTCCAGCTTCGCGCGAATCAGACCATTGACCTGATAGAAGTCGGCGGTGGCCTGCTGCTGTTCAATGGTGCGCGAGTCCAGACGCTGCCACTGCGACTGACGGTTAGCAAACTGCGCCCGGGCAATGTCCGGCGGGAAACGGATGATGTCGCCGAGGGTTTTGCCATAGCTCTCGAGATTGGCGTAAGCCCAGCGCTCCGCCCCTGCCAGACGGATGAGATAATCCTGTAGCGCCGCGCGCTTAGCCGGATCCTTTAAGCTTTCATCCGTTGCCGCCAGAAATGTATTCCCCGGCAGCAGCCCTTTACCGCTCACCAGAATCTGACCTTCGGCGGTTTTCACCAGCTGCGTGGTGTAGGGTTCCCAGGTCGCCCAGGCATCGACCGAGCCGTTGAGTAAAGCCACTTTGGCATCGACCGGGCCGAGAAATACCCACTGCACCTCTGCGGGCGATATCCCCGCCTGCTGCAGGGCTTTCAGCGCCACGAAATGACCGATCGAACCTTTGCCGGTGGCGATCCGCTTACCTTTTAAATCCGCGGCGCTCTTGAGCGAACTTCCCGGCGGAACCAGCACGGCCGTACCCGCCGGGTTGCTTTTATCGACGGCAATAGCCTTAACCGGCGCGCCGTTGGCCAGCGCAAATAACAGCGGCGCATCGCCAATAATCCCCGCGTCTACCGCGCCGGCGTTCAGCGCTTCCGCCAGCGGTGCGGCGGCCGGAAACTCAGCCCACTTGATCTCATAACCCAGGTTTTGCAGCGCGTTGGCCGCTTCGAGCTGCGAGCGCATGCCCCCTTTCTGATCGGCAATTCGCAGGGTGATACGCTCCTGCGCCGTCGCCAAAGCACTCAGCGCCAGCAGCGAGAGTCCCGCGGCCAATCTTGTCATTTTTCGTTCGCGCATAAACATTATCCTTATGATTGAAAAGCGTGTTGACCCGCCGCCTGCCACGCGCTGTCGCTCTGCGGCGTATGCACGCGCCCGCACAGCACGTTGCGATAGTGGCGTTCCAGAGGATGTTGTCGGCTCAGGCCATGATTGCCGGTAAGTTCCAGCGCCAGAGCCACGACCTGCACCGCGTTGTCGGTAATAGTGACCTTGGCCAGATTGGCCTCGGTGGCGGTCAATTCCAGCCCGGCGGCCTGTTGCAGCAGGCAGCGGTTCGTCAGCAGCCAGCCTTCTATCTGGCCGGTTTTTTCCTGCACGCGCGGCAGACGGGAGAGCGGGTGCCCGAGGTTGGCCGGCGCCCGCGTACTGAGCCAGCCCAGCAGCCAGTCCCGCGCCGCGCGGGCCACGCCGTCATAGATCGCGGCTAACAGCGCGGTCTGTCGATTGGCGAAGAGACGGAAACGTTCGGCATCCGCGGCGGGAGGCGCAGATGCCGGCCAGATATCTACCGCATTTTGCCCGGGGATCGGCACGTTTTTCAGGATCACTTCATGGCTGCCGGTCGCGCGCATTCCGGCATGGTCCCAGCTTTTAATAATAGTGACACCGTCACTTGCCCGGGGAACCAGCCAGGTGCCGACATGCGGGTCGAGATCGTCGCTTCGTGCCCAGATAGCCAGCCAGCTCAGCCCTTCAACTCCGGTGGTATAGAGTTTGTGTCCGTTAAGGCGCCAGCCGTCGGCGGTACGGGTGGCAACCGTCTGCGGCAGTCCCCCACGCGCCGGCGAGCCGAGTTCAGGTTCAACTCTCAGGCTGTTGATCAGTCCACCCCGCTCGACGGCATCACGATAGACCTGCCGACGCAGCGGTTCCGCCCAGCCGTCGCTATCCGCCAGACGCAGATGATGCAGATACTGCATACAGACGATCAGCGCCGTCGCCGGTTCTCCCCACGCAATGGCGGTAATCGCCTGCTGCAGCCGGGCCAAATCCGCCCCCGCCCCGCCATACTGCGCCGGCGTGGCGAGGCTCAGAAAACCGCGCTGATGCAGGTGCGCGAGATTGTGGTGGGGAAAGTCGCCGCTGCGATCAAGCTCTGCCGCCTGTTCGGCCATCAGTTGACGAATGTCGGTTAACTGCTGTAGCCAGTCGGCCTGCGGACGTACGGGCTGTTGACCGGAAAACGTCACGATGCGCGCTCCTGAATCGCACGCTGAGCCGCTTTTTCGCGGGCAATCGGCAGCAGAGCCTTGCCGTATTCCCGCGCATCATTTAAGGGATCGAAGCCGCGAATCAGGAAGTTGCGCACTCCGAGGTCGTAATAATCCAGCAGCGCATCGGCAACCTGTTCCGCCGTTCCGACCAGCGCGGTGGAGTTATGGCCGCCGCCGACCAGTTTCGCAATGCCGGTCCACAGACGTTTATCCACCACATTTCCCTGTTCTGCCGTGGCCCGCAGGCGCCGCGCGCCTTCGCTATCGGGCTTCGCTTTGAACCCCTGACCCGCCTGCGCCGCCCGTTCGGAAGCGACATGCAAAATATGCTCGGCCTTCTCCCAGGCCTGCGCTTCGCTGTCGGCAATAATCGGCCGGAATGAGACGCTAAAATCAATGTGGCGCTGATGCTTCGCTGCTTCGGCACGCACCCGACGGATGGTCTCCTCCGTTTGCCCTAACGATTCGCCCCACAGGGCAAAAACGTCAGCATGTTTACCGGCCACCGCAATGGCAGCCTCGGAGGAGCCGCCGAAGTAGATCGGAATGTGCGGTTGTTGCAGCGGACGAATCGCCGACCACGCCTGTTCGGCCTGATAAAAATCATTGTCGATATCAACGGGCTGTTCCGCAGTCCAGACTTTTCGCACCGTATCAAGGAAGGCATTGGTACGCGCGTAGCGCTGGTCATGATTGAGGTAGTCACCATCCCGACGCTGTTCGGCATCGTTGCCGCCGCTGATGATATGTACCGCCAGACGCCCACCGAGCAGATGCTCCAGGGTGGCAAACTTACGTGCCGCCAGCGTTGGCGAGACGAATCCGGGGCGATGGGCCAGCAGGAAACTGATTTTCTCTGTCGATAATCCGGCCAGCGCGGTAACCAGAAAGCCATCCGGCTGATCGGACCAATGCCCCACCAGCAGGCGATCGAAGCCGGCCGCTTCGTGAGTTTGCGCAAAGCGCACGATATAGTCGCGGTCAAAAACCGGTCCTGCCGGGGCGATGGTTTCGGATGAGAGGCGATGGCCGATCATCCCGAGAAACTGAATGCTCATAACATAACTCCTTGCGTCGGGTAACGGTGGCCGCAGCGGCGGCGCCTGTCGTTACCCTATACATCGGCAGTTAATGAGCAAAATGCATTTTTATCATATCTTAATATGCAAAATCAGCATTTAGATAATTTAGTATACTCTTCAATCAGATAGAGTAAGCTGCTGCGCAATTTTCCCGGCAAAAAAAGTGAACGGCTGCTGCAGATTCGCCAGATTCTGTGCGCTCACCTGCCACAAGCAGACCGCCGGCTGGAAATCGGCTAACGTCAGAACGGTCACCTCATCGCGCCACGGGCTGGCGGCCAGCGCCGCACGCGGTACCAGACCCAGCCCTTGCCCCTGAGCAACCAGGCCAATTTGCAGGTGAGCCCCCGCGGTTTCGACATTCAGCTGAAGCCGCAGCCCCTGAGCCTGGAGTTCACGAATTAACCCCGCCCGCAACCCGCAGCCGTCAGGGTTAAGCACCCAGCCCTGAGACGCGCAGTCCCGCAGTTCAGCGGCCTGCAGGCGCAGGCTTTTCGCCGCAATCACCACTATATCCAGCGAACACAGCAACCGGCCGGCATAGCTATCGGCAAAGACCTGCTGTGCCGGCCCCATTGCCAGCATGCCATCCAGCTCGACGCTCTCGAGTCGCTTTTGCAGCAGCCCGCTCCAGCCGCAGGTCACCTGCGGCTGGAGCTGCGGAAACTGCTGGCGTAGCGCCATCAGCGCCGGCTGGAGCGCAATTTCCGCCACGCTCTGCGGTACGCCGAGGCGCAAAATACCGTGCGGTTCCGCCTGCGGATCCAGCAGCCCGTACAGCTTTTTCGTCTCCCGCTTGATGCTCAGGCACTGCTCATAAACCCGGTGCCCGGCGGCGGTCAGGGTCAGCGGTCGGGTCTGGCGCTCCAGCAGGGTCACGCCGAGAGTTTGCTCCAGACGCTGCAGCCGTCGGGTAATCGCCGATTGGGTAATTCCCAGATATTCCGCCGCCTGATTGAGGGAAGAAAACTGTACCGTCGCCAGCAGGGCGTCAATGTCGTCGATGCGCATAGAATCCTTAATGTGAATTTTGCATATTAATATATGCGTAAATTGCATTTAAATAATATTAACGCCTTTGTTAGCGTAATGACCAGTCCCTCTGACAGGAACCGTTCATGACCGCACCACGACTGGAAAAACTACGCCATTTTATTCAAGAGGTTGATGCCCTTCATCGGGAGTTCAGCGACGAATCGCAGCTGCTGGAGGCGGTTGCGCAGCGCCTGGCGCGGCTGGTCAGGCAGGATGACTGGCTGCCTGACGAGTACGCTTTGCCGCATCCCCACCACTACCAGCAATACCTGCTGCACGCCGACTCCGGACAACGCTTTTCGATCGTCAGCTTTGTCTGGGGCCCCGGGCAGGCCACGCCGATTCACGACCATCGCGTGTGGGGCGTCATCGGCATGCTGCGCGGCGCGGAAGAGAATCAGCGCTATCGTCTCGATGCTGCAGGTCTTCCGGTGGCCGACGGCATTGCCGGACGGCTCTCGCCGGGCGAGGTCGAAAAGGTCTCCTCCCGCGATGGCGATATTCACCGCGTCAGTAACGCGCTGGCGGAGAGCGTGTCGATCAGTATCCATGTCTACGGCGGCAATATTGGCGCCGTTAAACGTGCCGTCTATACCCCGGAAGGTCTCATCAAACCCTTTATTTCCGGCTACTCCAATCGCCACTTACCCAATATCTGGGATTTCCCGAAGGATAATTAATATGCCCATCCACACTTATCGCCAGCCAGCGCAAGTGCGCCAGGCGCTGCTCGACCACGCCGAACTGGCGCTGATTGACGTGCGTGAAGAAGCGGATTTTGCCACCGCTCACCCGCTGTTTGCAGCTAATCTTCCGCTGAGCAAGCTCGAGCTGGAAATCCACCGTCGGGTGCCGCGGCTGACGACGCCGATCACCGTTTACGATAACGGCGAGGGTCTGGCCGCCCAGGCCGTCGATCGCCTGCGCGGCTGGGGATATCAGGATGTAGCGCTGCTGGAAGGCGGCCTGAAGGGCTGGCAACGCAGCGGCGGCGAGCTCTTCCAGGACGTTAACTCCCCCAGCAAAGCGTTCGGCGAACTGGTGGAGAGCCAACGACAGACCCCCTCTCTGAACGCGGAAGAGGTGCAGGCGCTGATCGACAGCCGTCAGCCGGTGCTGATTGTCGACGCCCGGCGGTTCGATGAGTACCAGACCATGAGTATTCCGGGCGGCATCAGCGTCCCCGGCGGTGAGCTGGCGCTGCGTATTGACGGACTGGTCGACTCGCCGCAGACGCCAATCGTCGTCAACTGCGCGGGACGTACCCGCAGCATTATCGGCGCCCAGTCGTTGATCAATGCCGGCGTGAGCAACCCGGTCTACGCCTTACGTAACGGCACCATTGGCTGGACGCTGGCCGGTCTGACCCTCGATCGCGACCAGCAGCGCCGCTATGCCGATGAATCGCTGGCTTCGACGGCGCGTCTTCAGCAGGTCAGCCAGCTGGCGGCAAAAGCCGGGGTGGCGGTTATCGACCAGGCCACGCTCCGGCGCTGGCAGCAGCAGAACGACCGCACCACCTATCTTTTTGACGTCCGCAGCCCGGAGGAGTACGCCGCGGGTCACCTGCCGGGAAGCCTCAGCGCACCGGGCGGCCAGCTGGTCCAGGAGACCGATCACCACGCCAGCGTGCGCGGAGCACGTATCGTCTTAGTGGATGATGACGGTATTCGCGCGGCGATAACCGCCTCGTGGCTGGCGCAAATGGGATGGGAAACGGCCATCCTGCGCGGTCTGAGCGCAGCGAACTTTAGCGAACGCGGCGTGCCGCCCGCCCGCCTGCCCGCGGCGCCTGCGGCAGAGGAGATCGACGCATCGCAGCTGGCGGCACTGCTGCGCGAACCGGGAACGGTGGTCCTGGATTTCACCACCAGCGCCAACTATGTGGCGCGGCACATTCCCGGGGCATACTGGCTGATACGCTCGCGGCTGAAACAGGCGCTGGCGCTGATTCCCTCTGCCAGCCGCTACGTACTGACCTGCGGCAGCAGCCTGCTGGCGCGCTACGCCGTCGCCGAAGTGGCGGCGCTGACCGGCAAACCGGTGCAGGTGTTGAGCGGAGGCACCGCCGGATGGATCGCCTCAGGTCTGCCGCTGGAGCATGGCGCAACCCATCTGACCAGCGCGCGTAGCGATCGCTATCGTCGTCCCTATGAAGGGACCGATAATTCCCGCGAAGCGATGCAGGCCTATCTGGAGTGGGAGTATGGCCTCGTGGCCCAGCTGGCAAACGACGGGACGCACGGGTTTACGGTACTGTAGCGCGGCCGCGCGATGCCGGACGATATCAGGCCTCGCGCATAATCCACGAATACTGGAACGTTTTCTCTGCCGGGAAGTGCGTGCGCCGCCGGAACGATCCCAGCGACTGCGGCGTACAGTAGGTACAGCTGCCCAGCCATTCAATATGATTTTCCGCCACCCCGGCGCGGCGTAACAGCAGCTGGCCAAAAGCCCGCAGATCGAACCACATCGTGTCCTCTCCCGTCGCCGGCGCTTTTTCCGCCTCAGGCTCAGGGCCACGACGGTGCAGAAACAGCCGATCGCGGTGCTGTTTGACCAGCCCGGCCACCGGCATCGCCAGCAGCGCCTGATAAAATGCCGCCGAGACCTCATAGCAGCAGGCCTGAATATGCGGCCCAATCGCTACCACCACCTCGTCCGGCGGTATGCCATGTCGGGCAAAGAGATCGAGACTATTAGCAATAATTCCGGTCGCCGCGCCGCGCCAGCCCGCATGCACGCTGCAGACAAAAGCGCCGTCACGGGAGGCCATCAGCATCGGCAGGCAATCGGCAGTCACCACCCCCACCTTTTGCCCGCCTAGTGCGGTAAAAACCGCGTCGGCATACGGGCGTTCCGCCAGCGGCTGCTGAAAATGATGAACCACATTGCCGTGCACCAGCTTTACCGGAGCCAATTCAGCGTAAGGAAAGGCGGCCGTTTCGTGTACATCGAGAAAGGCATAGCGAATGCCGGGAATATCGCTCAGTAACCGGGATTGAAAAGACATGGCGGCAGAGATAAGCAATGGGTGATGATTTACCGTATGCCAAAGTCTGCCGTTGCGCAAGGTGGCGCGCTGCCGAGCCCTGAAGCATAACCCGGCGCCGACGTCAGGCTATTGATTGCCGTCTCTGGCGATTCATCAGCCAGAACACCGCCACGCCAGCCAGCAGAATCCCGGGCGCGGAGGCGGCCATCACCCCAACGGTACCGGCCCCCAGCGCCAGCATTTTTCCCGCCAGCAGCGGACCGCTCATCGCCCCCAGCCGCCCGACGGCCACCGCCGTCCCCACCCCGGTGGCGCGAATTTCCGTGCGGTAGAACAGCGGCGCCAGCGCGTACAGCACGCTTTGCCCGCCGGTGGCGAACAGCCCGGCCACAAAGCCGGAGAACAGCATCGCGGGAAAGGAGGTGGCGCAGCCCAGCGCCAGCAGCGACGCCAGCATACCGCTATAGATCAGCAGCGACATCAGCAGCGGACTTAGTTTATCCAGCAATGCCCCCAGCAGCAGCGTGCCGCAGGCGGCTCCCAGCTGCAAAACAAACATTACGCCTGCCGCCTGACCGGCGCGAAATCCCTGACCTATCAGCAGCATGGGCAGCCAGTTGATCAGCATATAGACCACCAGCAGCGTAAAGAAATAGCACAGCCACAGCAGCAGCGTGGCGGTGGCATTTTCCGGCGCCAGCAGCGTCCGCAGCGGCGCGCTCTGCGTCCCGGCGCGAAAGACGGCGGATTCAGGCAGCCAGCGCAGTAGCATCGGCACCAGCAGCAGTGGCACCACGCCGCCGACCCAGAATACCGTCTGCTAGGCAGAGGTCTCCCCCCACCATCCCAGCGCCGCGGCCAGCGCGGCGCCCACCGGCACCCCGCAGTACATCAGGCTGACGGCGGTACCGCGAAATCGCGGGCCGGCCGCTTCGGAGGTTAATGCGATCAGATTCGGCAGCGCCGCCCCCAGCCCCACTCCGGTCATCAGGCGCGCCAGCAGCAGCAGCGGAAAGCTCCCTGCCAGCGCGGTCGCGATGGAAAACAGACCGAACAGCATGACCGACGCGATCAGCACCCGCTTGCGGCCATGGCGGTCAGCAAGAATTCCCCCCACCAACGCGCCGGGAAGCAGCCCGAGGATACCGGCGCTGAAGATCCAGCCCATCTGCATATTGTCGAGCGCGAAGGCGTGAGCCATCCCGGCGGCGGCGATCCCGGCCGCCTGAAGATCCAGCCCTTCCATCAGGGCCACCATAAAACAGAGCCCGATGGTTAACATCAGGCGTGAAGCCGATCCAGAGGTTGTCGTGGTCATAGGGTACCTGTGCGATAGCGAAAACGGTGCCGGTGAAAGGCGGCTGATACGTTGCCAGCCGCCCGTTTTTATTTCGCGCGCTTGAGCAGGTCCAGCGCCACATCGACGATCATATCTTCCTGGCCGCCCACCATCCGCCGCTTGCCCAGCTCGACGAGAATATCGACCGCGCTCAGACCGTAGCGCGCGGCCGCCACTTCGCTATGGCGCAGAAAGCTGGAGTAAACCCCGGCATAGCCCAGCGCCAGGGTTTCGCGATCGACGCGTACCGGACGATCCTGCAGCGGCCGCACCAGCTCATCAGCGGCGTTCATCAGCGCATACAGATCGGTGCCGTGGTTCCAGCCAAGCTTGTCCGCCGCCGCAATAAAGACCTCCAGCGGCGCATTCCCCGCCCCGGCGCCCATGCCGGCAAGGCTGGCATCGATGCGGTCGCAGCCCTCTTCCACCGCGGCGATAGAGTTGGCGACGCCGAGGCTCAGGTTATGGTGCGCATGCATCCCGGTGGCGGTTTCCGGCTTGAGCACCGCCCTGAGGGCGCGGAAACGATCGCGAATATCGTGCATATTCATCGCCCCGCCGGAATCGACCACGTAGATGCAGGTCGCGCCGTAGGATTCCATCTTCAGCGCCTGCTGCGCCAGCTGCTCCGGGGTAGTCATATGGCTCATCATCAGGAAGCCAACGGTATCCATCCCCAGCTCGCGGGCGAAGGCGATATGCTGAGCGGAAACATCCGCTTCCGTGCAGTGGGTTGCCACGCGCACCACCCGCGCCCCGGCCTGATACGCATTTTTCAGGTCGTGCAGGGTGCCGATGCCAGGTAGCAGTAAAGTGGCGATTTTCGCCCGGCTGACCGAAGACGCCGCCGCTTCAATCCACTGCAGGTCGCTGTGCGCGCCGAAGCCGTAGTTAAAGCTCGAACCCTGCAGGCCGTCGCCGTGGGCCACCTCTATCGAATCCACTCCCGCGCTATCCAGCGCCCGGGCAATCTGGCGCACATTGTCGAGCGAGTATTGATGGCGAATCGCGTGCATCCCGTCGCGCAGGGTCACGTCTGAGATATAGAGTTTTTTGCCGTTCATGCTGCGTCTCCCGCCGTACCGTTCATCGCCTGAGCCATTTTTTCCGCCGTCGCCAGCGCCGCCGAGGTCATAATGTCGAGGTTGCCGGCGTAGGCTGGCAGATAGTGCGCCGCCCCTTCGACCTCGAGGTAAACCGCCGTTTTCAGGCCACAGAAGCGGCCAACGCCCGGTAGGTTCACCGGCTTATCTTCCGAGATCACCTCAAACTGCACCTGCTGTTTCAGGCGGTAGCCCGGCACATAGGCCTGCACCGCAGCCGCCATCTCGGCGATCGACGCGGCAATCTCCTGCTGCGACGCCGCTTCGCTCAGGACATAAACGGTATCGCGCATCATCAGCGGCGGCTCCGCCGGGTTCAGTACGATAATCGCTTTACCTTTTGCCGCGCCGCCGACTTTCTCTATGGCCTGCGAGGTGGTTTCGGTGAATTCGTCGATGTTAGCGCGCGTTCCCGGGCCGGCGGATTGGCTGGCAATCGAGGCGACGATTTCCGCATAGTGCACTTTTGCCACCCGCGATACCGCCGCCACCATCGGGATGGTCGCCTGACCACCGCAGGTCACCATATTGACGTTACCCTCGGCAAGATTGGCCTCAAGATTGACCACCGGCACGCAGTACGGGCCGATCGCCGCCGGGGTCAGGTCGATCACCCGGATCCCCGGTTTGGCTTCCCGCAGCGCGGCGTCGTTTTTCACGTGCGCTCCGGCGCTGGTGGCGTCAAACACGAAATCGATATCGGCGAATTCCGCCAGCTGCATCAGGCCGCCGACGCCCTCGTGCGTGGTGGCAACGCCCATGCGCCGGGCGCGGGCCAGACCGTCGGATTCAGGGTCGATGCCGACCATCACCGCCATCTCCAGGTGCTGGCCGTGGCGCAGAATTTTAATCATTAAATCGGTGCCGATATTGCCGGAGCCGATAATGGCGACTTTGCGTTTACTCATCACTGTTTTCCTCTTGCGCGACAAACGTTGCCGCCACTGAACCTAAACCGTCAATGTCGGCGGCAAAGCGATCGCCGGCGTGAATCGCCACCATCGGACCTAACGCCCCGGTCAGCACGATGTCTCCCGCCCGCAGCGGTTCGCCGAGGCTGACCATTTTGCGCGCCAGCCACACCGCCGCATTGAGCGGATGACCGAGACATTCGCTACCCCGCCCGGTGGACACCTCTTCCTCGTTACGCGTCATACGCATGGTGCAGTTTTTCAGATCCAGCCCGGCCGGACGCCGCGCCGGACTCCCCAGTACGTAAACGCCGCAGGAGGCGTTATCGGCGACCGTGTCGACGAAGCCAATCGACCAGTCGCGGATACGGCTACCGACCACTTCCAGCGCCGGCAGTACCCAGTCGATAGCGGCGTACAGCTCATCAAAGGTGGTATCGGCATGCGGCAGGTCGTGTTTAAGCAGCAGGGCGATTTCGGCTTCCACTTTCGGCTGCAGCACCCGGGAGAACGGCACATCGGCGTTATCGCCATAGCACATGTCGGCAAACAGGGTGCCGAAGTCCGGCTGGTCAACGCCCAGCTGCTGCTGCACTTTAGGATGGGTCAGCCCTACTTTGCGCCCCACTACCCGCCGTCCGTGCGCGACGTGGTGCTGGACGTTAATCCGCTGGATGGCGTAGGCCGCCTCCGCATTATCGACGCCGAGAAGATCGCGCAGCGGTTCAATGGCCCGCCCCTGGGTTTCGGCGTCACGCAACCGTTGCGCCAGCTGTTCGAGAGATAACGTTGTCATGACGGCTCCTTATTTGCGCGCCAGAAAATCCAGCACCAGCTGGTTGAAACTGTCGGCATGTTCCCACTGCGCCCAATGGCCGCAGTCACGATAGAGATGCAGTTCAGAACCGTTAATCCCGGCCAGCAGGCGCAGGCCGGCGTCCATCGGTACAAAGCGGTCGTTGCGCCCCCAGACGATCAGGGTTTGGGCGCGGATTTCGCCGAGACGCGGGCTAAAATCCGGGAACTGTTTCGGGTTGGCTTCCAGACTTTTGACGAAATTATCCAGATGATCCCGGCGCGACAGCATATTGTTGAGGCGCGCTTCGAACAGAGCCTCGGTCAGATCGCGGGTATCGAAGACAAAGATATGCATCATCTTTTTCAGGTTTTCGATGGTCGGTTCGCGATACAGGCCGTTCAGCAGCTTGATGCCTTCCGTCGGCATCGGCGTAAACAGGCTCATACCGCCGGTTCCGCCGCCCATCAGCACCAGCTTGCCCACCCGTTCCGGCCAGCTCAGAGTGAAGGCCACCGCGCTGTGGCCGCCCATGGAGTTGCCCAGCAGATGCACTTTGTTGATATCCAGCTGATCAATAACGCTTTTCAATACCCGGGCGTTCAGGTCGGAACGGGAACCGCGATTGACGATCGAGTCGCTTTTTCCCCAGCCGGGACAGTCCAGCAGAATGACCCGGTAGCCCGCCTCGACCAGCGGATCGATATTGCGGCTGAAGTTCGCCCAGCCGGTGGCGCCGGGGCCGGAACCATGCAACAGGACCACGGTTTCATCCCCCTGGCCGCAATCATTAAAATGGATGCGTAGTGTTTCTCCGCCCTCTTCTACGTTGAGGAATCGGCTGGTGTCGGCTTCAGTTTGCGGTTGGTAGCTCATCATATTCTCCCGTTAATTCAGTTCTGCGCGGCGGCGCTCAGCGAGCCAAATCCGGCTATCCACTCGGGGATGGGTCGGTAATAGCGGCCTTCGCAGCGCCAGCGGCCAAATGCGGATAGCGCGGCAAAGGCGGCCACCCAGGTCTTAATTTCGTGCGTCGATTTGCCGGCCATGGCCGACAGCTCTTCGTTACTGACCGCATCCAGCTCCGTCAGCCGTCCCTGCTCGAGCAGGCTCATAAAGCGGTTGTCCCAGACGGGATTGAGCGGATAGAGCGAGTTCTGGTCCTCGATAAACTGTTTCGCCGCGCTAATGACCCGCTGCTGGCGCAGTTCCCGCTCGTCCGGCGGCAGCTGTTTGCCGCTGCCCAGCAGCCGGTCGCGCATATGGGCATCGGCTTTCGCCAGTTCCGGCACCGGCGGCTGATGCGACAGTCCGCCGGAGCCGAGGATTAATACCCGTTTGTTGAGGGTGGTCAGGAAGCGGCCGATGGCTTCGCCCAGCATGCGGGTGCGCTGAAATCCCGGCAGCGGCGCTGCGACGCCGTTAATAAATACCGGCAGAACCGGCAGCGTATCGAGGCCGCCAAGCAGGAACTCCAGCGGTTGCGCAAAGCCGTGATCCACCTGCATACAGTAAGAGACCGCCAGATCGATCCCGTCCTTCATCACCGCGTGGGCGCAGGCTTCCGCCAGCGCCGTCGGCACCGGCAGAACGCCGCTGGTGCTGCTGAAATCACCGATAGAGGTCGCGCCGATGCCTAAACAGAAGGGCGGCATCACATCGTAGAAAAAGCCGTTGTAGTGATCGGGGGCAAACAGCACCACCAGCTCCGGGTCGAAGGCGGCAATCCGCGCCCGCGCGTCGGCAATGGCGCCGTTAACTTCGTCCAGTACCGCCTGTTCCGGGTCCACGTAGCCCACCAACGGCGTATGCGAGAGGCAATGAAGATAAGCGTTCATATCAAGCCACCTGTTCAATCGTTGTTGCCATCTTCGCGGAGGCCAACTGCATCTTGCTGGCCAGCGCGTCGAGCTTTTTGCTCAGGGTTTGCGGGATGGCCACGGTGGCGACGAAGCGATCCGGACGCACAACGGCAATCGCGGTATCGTGCTGCGCGAACCAGCTTTTCAGACGGTTTTGCGTATCGCCGACGCGGATAACGCCGGGCACGTTGTCCTGATCGCAATGAATCTGTACCTCCGGCACCACCTGAATAAACCGCACCCCGACCGCGCGCCACTGGGCTATCTGCCCGGCATTCAGCCCCCATTGCGGGTTGCAGCCCCAGGCGATAATGGCGAATCTGGCGCCAATCACCTCATCAAGCAGCGTCACCTGCCCGTTTTCCAGCGTGACCTTCGGCTGGATAAACATTTTGCCTGCCGGCGATGTTTTGCCTTCGCCTTCCGCCAGCAGCGCGCCGTCGCGATACTGCGGCATCGGCTTGAAACGCATCTCGAGGAAGTAGCGTTTGACCGGCGGCAGATAGTTCAGCAGCCACGAAATCCCGTCGCGCACCGTGCCATGCCAGCGTTTCGCCGGCGCCAGCACGTTGCCGGCGGTGACCGAGAGATCGATCATCGCTTTGGCGTGATCGCGCCGCTCTTGTTGGTAGCTGTCCAGCAGCGCCTCTCCGGCTTTACCATTCACCACCAGCGCCAGTTTCCAGGCCAGGTTGAAGGCATCGCGCATGCCGCTGTTATAACCCTGTCCCTGCCAGACCGGCATGATGTGGGCGGCATCGCCCGCCAGCAGCACGCGATCGACGCGAAAGCGTTCGGCGATGCGCGCGTTATGGGTGTAGACGCGCTGGCGAATCAGCTCGACGTGGTCGGGGTCCGGCAGCACCTTGCTCAATAGCTGGCGCATCTTGTGCGGCTCGCTGAGCTGGGCTTCGGTTTCGCCGGGCATCACCATAAATTCGAAACGCCTTATGCCGTGCGGCAGCGCAGCGGAGACATACGGACGCACCGGGTCGCAGCACAGATAGACGTGCGGCGTCGCCAGCGGGTCGTTGGCGATATCGATAACAATCCATTGATTCGGCGCGGTTTGACCTTCGAAGGGAATATTCAACGTGCGGCGAATGAAGCTGGCGCCCCCGTCGCAGGCGACCAGCCAGTCGGCGCGAACGGTTTCCCGCTCGCCGTCGCTGCCTTTTACGTTCAAGGTGACACCGTCACTATCCTGAGTAAAAGCTTCAACTTCACGGGAAAACAGGCAGCGCACATGGGAAAAACGGCTGAGGCCGTCATACAGCACCGCGTCGACATGCGGCTGAATAAACGCGTTACGTCGCGACCAGCCAAACTCGTCGGTCATCGGTTGAATATCGGCAAAGCAGCGCCCTTTCGGCGTCAGAAAACGCATCGCGTGCCACGGCGTGGTATGCGGGAGAACATTGTCCACCAGCCCGATGCCCTGCATCGCGCGCAGCGATTCATCGTCGATGCCGATAGCGCGCGGGTAATCAATCAGCGCGTCGAGCTTTTCGACAACCACTACGCTGACACCCATCTGACCAAGGTAATTGGCCATCATCAGGCCGACCGGCCCCGCGCCGGCGATAGCGACCTGGGCGGTGTGCTGTACAGCGGGTTGAATATCCGGATTCGATGTTGTCATTTCAGAACCTCACGACTCAGACAAGGTACCTGGCGTCGCAAACTGACGCCCGGCACTTTGTTAAATAGATGTGAATATATTTTTATAGTGAGGTCAGTATAGGGTCGGCCGGATGCGCTACAATCAAAACATCACCGGATGTGCACCAGGTGCACATCGTTGTTTATCTGGATATTTATCGAGGGAACATGCGCGAAAACAGGCAGGCGGATTACAAAACGGTCCGCGGATTGAGCCGGGGGTTGTTGTTACTTAATTTGTTAAATAAATTCGATGGCGGGGCCACGATCGGCACGCTGGCTGAGTTTAGCGGTCTGCATCGCACCACCGTCAGGCGGCTGCTGGAGACATTGCAGGAGGAGGGTTACGTTCGCCGCAGTCGATCCGATGACAGCTTTCGTTTAACCCTCAAAATCCGTCAGTTGAGTGAAGGATTTCGTGACGAACATTGGATTTCTGCCCTCGCCACTCCGCTGCTGGGAGAGCTGTTGCGCGAAGTGCTGTGGCCGACGGATATCTCCACGCTGGATGTTGACGCGATGGTGGTCCGTGAAACCACGCACCGCTTCAGCCGCCTGTCGTTTCATCGCGCGATGGTCGGCCGTCGGCTCCCGCTGCTGCTGACCGCCTCGGGGCTCACCTGGCTGGCCTTCGCCCCGGAACATGAGCGCCAGGCGATGATCGAGATCCTCGCGGCGCGTCCGGAAGAGGAGTATCAGCTGGCGCGGGAGCCGGAAAAGCTGGCGGCCATTCTTGAGCGCACGCGACGCCAGGGCTACGGCGAAAACTTTCGCGGCTGGCAGCAGGAGGAGAAAATCGCCTCCATCGCCGTACCGATCCGCAGCCAGCAGCGGGTTATTGGTTGTCTGAACCTGGTTTATATGGCGAAAGCGATGAGTCTTGAGCAAGCGGCGCAGAAATATCTGGCGCCGTTGCAAAAAGTGGCCGCCCAGATCGAGTCGCGAATGACCGAGGAAGAGGTTTTTTACGAGTAAACTTGTCCTGAATGGGTAGACAGGCCGGTTAGAATTGCTTCCGCCAACGCTATATATTTTAATATACGACGATTCTTCTCACCTAACCGAGTCCTCTCATGTCAAAACGACCCCGTTTCTTACCGGGGCTGACGCTGCTCAGCGCCTGCCTGTTTGCCGGTCATGCCTTTGCCGACCGTACCGTCACCGACCAGCTCGGCCGCGAAGTGACGCTTCCAGACCACATTACCCGCGCCGTCGTTCTCCAGCATCAGACCCTCAATCTGCTGGTGCAGCTTAATGCCGCCGACGAGATTGTCGGCGTGATGAGCAGCTGGAAAAAGCAGCTTGGCCCTGCTTTCGCCCGCTTTATGCCGGGGATTGAACGGCTGCCGACGCCGGGAGATTTAACCCAGGTCAATATCGAGAGCCTGCTGGCGCTGCATCCGCAGGTGGTGTTTGTCGCCAACTATGCGCCGCAGGCGATGATTCAACAGATTCAGAACGCCGGGATCCCGGTGGTGGCTATCTCGTTACGCCAGGACGCCGCGGGTGAAAAAAACAAGATGAACCCGTCGATGGCCGACGAAGAGCAGGCCTATAACGAAGGGTTAAAGCAGGGTATTCGCCTGATTGGCGCGGTGGTCGATCGTAAAGACCAGGCGGAAACGCTCATTCGCACCACCTTTGCAGCGCGCAAAGAGGCCAACGCGCCGGTCGCCGATATCCCCGACGACCAGCGGGTGCGCGTCTATATGGCCAATCCAGACCTCAATACCTACGGCTCCGGCAAATACACCGGCCTGATGATGAAACATGCCGGCGCGCTGAACGTCGCGGCGGCCACGGTCAAGGGCGCGCGTCAGGTCTCACTGGAGCAGGTTTTACAGTGGAATCCGCAGGTGATCTTTGTCCAGGACCGCTATCCGCAGGTGGTCAAACAGATCGAATCCGATCCGCAGTGGCAAGGGATTGACGCGGTAAAAAATCACCGCGTCTGGCTGATGCCAGAGTATGCCAAAGCCTGGGGTTACCCGATGCCGGAAGCGCTGGCTCTCGGCGAGCTGTGGATGGCCAAAAAGCTCTATCCTTCCCGCTATAACGGCGTGGATGTTGATGGTAAAGCGCAGGAGTACTACCAACGATTTTATCGCGTGAAGTGGACGCCGGATGCTCAGTAATCGTCACCCGGCGCTGCTGCAAGGCGGGCTGGCGCTGGCAACCTTGTTGATTGCTGTCGCCTCGCTCTGCGCCGGCCAGTATCACCTGAGCCTGAGCGAGGTGTTCAGCCAGCTGGGACATCTGTCGCCCGCTGACGGCGTGGCCGGGCAAATCGTCTGGTCGGTGCGCCTGCCGCGCGTCATCATGGCGCTGCTGGCCGGCGGCGCGCTCGGTCTGTGCGGCGCCACGCTGCAGGGCGTGTTCCAGAACCCGCTGGTGGATCCCCATATCATTGGCGTCACCTCCGGTTCCGCGTTTGGCGGCACGCTGGCCATCCTGCTGGGGCTGGACACCGTGCTGATGATGACCTCCACCTTCGGTTTCGGCCTGCTGGCCCTCATGCTGGTGTACCTGATTGCCGCGCTGCAGGGGCGGGAAAATACGCTGGTGCTGATTCTTTCCGGGATTATTCTCAGCGGTTTTTTCGCCGCGCTCGTCAGCCTGATGCAATATCTGGCCGACACCGAAGAGACGCTGCCGAATATTGTCTTCTGGCTGCTGGGCAGCTTCGCCACCGCCAGCTGGCACAAAGTGGCGCTCATGGCGCTACCGATTCTCGTCAGCGCCACGATCCTGATCGCGCTGCGCTGGCGGATCAACCTGCTGGCGCTGGAGGAGAAAGACGCGCGCGGTCTCGGCGTTTCGGTCACCGCGCTGCGCCGCGGCGTGCTGCTATGCTGCGCGGTGCTGGTGGCCGCACAGGTGGCGGTCAGCGGCAGCATCGCCTGGGTGGGGCTGGTGATCCCGCATCTGGCACGGCTGCTGGTCGGCGCCGACCATCGCCGTCTGCTGCCCACCGCCTTCTGGCTCGGCGGCGGATTCATGATCGTGGTCGACGATCTGGCCCGCTCGCTGACCCAGGCAGAGATCCCTGTCGGGATCATTACCGCGTTGCTCGGCGCCCCGCTGTTTACCTGGCTGCTGATCCACTCACGTCGTCGGGGGATGGTCTGATGAACATGTCGCTTCGCCTGGCGGAACTGCGCTACGGCCACCGTCAGCCGCTCTTCCGGCCGCTCAACCTGCAGTGCCTGCCCGGTGAAATCTGGGCGGTGCTCGGCGCCAACGGGCGCGGGAAAAGTACCCTGCTCGACACCCTCACCGGCGTGCTGCCGCCGCTTGGCGGGAGTTTCCACAGCGAAGGTGGGATAGCGATTGTGCCGCAATCGTTCCGTCCGGCGTTCAACTGGCTGGCGCGGGAGGTGGTGTTGCTGGGCCGCGCCCGGCAAGTCAGTCTGTTTGCTCAACCGGCCGTTGAAGATGAACGCCGGGTTGAGGAGGCTTTACGCCAGCTGGGCATCCCCGACCTCGCGGACCGCGCGTTTTGCTCACTCTCCGGCGGCCAGCAGCAGCTGGTGCTGATTGCCCGCGCGCTGGTGGGTGCCAGCCAGAATATCCTTCTGGATGAGCCCTGCTCGGCGCTGGACCTGTCCAACCAGCAGGTAGTGCTGCAGCTCATCAGCGACCTGGCCCATCGCCAGTCGCGCACCGTGCTCTTCACCACCCACGACCCCACCCATGCCCTGCAGGTCGCCAGCCATACGCTGCTGCTACTGCCGGACGGCGAGTGGCTGGCGGGACGCTCCGGGGAAGTGCTTAGCGAGCCGCATCTGCAACGCGCCTACGGCCTGGCGGTACGTAAAATTGAGTACCCCGGCTCAGACTCGCCGCTGCTGGCGCCGCAGTTTACTATTCGGCGTTAGCCGGTAAAAAACCCGCGGCCTGCAGATACTGCTGCCCTTCCGCGCCGAGAATAAAGCGGCACAGACGCTGCGCCCCGGCGCTCTCGTCGAGCGTCGTCAGCTGATAATCGGCCTGGATATTCCACGGCGCCGGGATCGCGACCGTCCGCAGATCGTCAGCCATCGCCATTTGACTGGCGTAATGGGCATAGCCAATAAACAGGTCGGTTAACCCCTCGCGGATAAGCCAGGCTCCCGCCGTTTCGCCCGGCGGGACGCTGAGCGACTGCCGTCCCCCGACCAGCTGCTGAGCGCGGGCCATCATCGCGCTACCGGCGCCCGGGAAGCGGGCTTCAATGCGCTCAAACAGCTGCCAGGTATAGTCGCCGGACGGGTCGCAGCCCGGCGTCGATGTAGCCAGACGCAACTGCGGGTTAGTCAGGAGCGTCAGCCAGTCGTCTCTCTCGCCGGAGGCGGTGCGACGGGCGGTCAGCATCAGCTGGTTGCGGGCAAACGAATGACATTCCCCCGCCCTGCCGGCCTGGCGCAGCGCCTGGGGATGCTGGCGGTTGGCAGAGGCAAATACCGAACACGCCGCCCCGCCTTCAATGCGCTCGCGCAGTAAACCGGCAGGACCAAAATGGGCCTCGACCAGAATACCGCTTTGCTGATGGAAACGTGCCAGCAGCGGGATAAAAGCCCCTTTCAGGCTCCCCGCTGCCAGCAGAACGACTGCGTTGGTCATCGTGATTGCTCGCTAAACGCCCGGAAACAGAGCGATATATTAACCGGGCCGCCAGCGATTCAGTAGCGAATTTCCGCCAGTTCGCGCAGCTGTTCCGGGGTCGCTACCGGTAGGTTGAAGAAACGCAGATAGGCCGGGATCATTTCAAACAACATGTCGGTTCCGCGCTGAACCGGGCAGTCGCGCGCCTGAGCGGCCTGCAGCAGCGGCGTAAAAGCCTGGGTCATCACCACTTCCCCTACCCAGGTACCGGGCGTCAACCGCTGCGGGTCCAGCGGCAGCGGGTCCCCCGCCTTCATTCCCAGCGGCGTGGCGTTTACCACCAGATCGTGCCCCTGCGGGTCACGCTGCATCAGGCTGATATCCAGCAGCGGGTAGTGTTGCAGCAGACGGGCCGCCAGCGCATGCGCAGCATCGGCGTGGCTATCGTAGAGCGTCAGAGCGCGCACCCCCGCCGCTGCCAGCGAAGCGGCGATTGCCGATCCCACGCCGCCGCAGCCGACCACCAGCGCCCGCGCCCCCTCAGGCTGAAAACCTTTACGCCGGATACCGAGCACGAAACCGTCGCCATCGAACATATCGCCGCTCAGAGTGCCGTCGGCCTCGCGGCGAATGGCGTTGCAGGCGCCAGCAATGGCCGCCGTGGGGCTGAGGCGATGCACCAGCCCGCAGGTGGCAATTTTGTGCGGCATCGTGACCAGCGCACCGATAATATTGGTCAGCGTAAACAGCGCCGGAACCACCGTCGCCAGCGCCTCCGGCTTCACGCCCGTGGGCACCACCTTGACATCCACCTGCTGTCGGTCGAACCACGGGTTGTAGATCATCGGCGCCTTAAAACCGCCGGTCGGATAACCCAGATGCGCGATCAGCTGCGTATTACCACTAATTATCATCCCCAGCTCCTTTACTGCGATAGCTCGATGCGTTTGACATCGCCCAGAATAAACAGATACGCCACGACGCCGAGCAGCGCGGCGCCGCCGATATAGATAAGCGCATAGAAGAAGTCGCCGAAGGCCGCGACGATAAAGCCAATCACCAACGGCGTGAGGATCCCCGCGAAGTTAGCGCAAAAGTTAAACAGGCCGCCGGTCAGGCCGCCCAGCCCTTTCGGCGCGATATCGGAGATCAACGTCCAGCCCAGCCCGACCATTCCCTGACCAAAGAAGGCGAATGACATCACCAGAATCACCGCCAGATCGCTGCTCAGCCAGTTGGCGGAAATAATGCTGCTGGCCATCAGCAGACCGGCAACGATCGGCAGCTTACGCGCGAGGTTGGCCGAGCCGGTAGCCTTCAGCAGTTTGTCGGAGATCCAGCCGCCGAACATCACGCCGCCGGCAGCGGCAAGGAACGGCAGAATGGCGAAGATTCCCACCTTCAACCACGGCATATGCCGCGCGGTGGCCAGATAGGTCGGGAACCAGGTGAGGAAAAACACCAGCACCGTATTGCCGGCAAACTGGCCGATGCTGGCGCCCAGAATCTGCCGTTTCCCCAGCAGTTGACGCACCAGCGGCCAGCTGAAAGCCGTCTGCTGGTCGCTCGCCGTCACCAGACCGCCGCCGTTGACAATATGCTCTCGCTCCTGCTGGCTGAGGCGTTTGTCTTCATGCGGTTCGCGGTAGCAGCGCCACCACACCAGCGCAAACAGCACCCCGACAGCGCCGACGCTGATAAACAGCGCCCGCCAGCCGAAACTGCCCATAATCCAGAACAGCAGCGGTGAGAAGCAGGCCAACCCGAGGTACTCCCCGACGGTATAGACTGCCGTTGCCTTGGCCCTCTCCTGCTGCGGGAACCACGCGCTGACCACCCGGCTGTTCACCGGGAAACAGGGCGCCTCGCTGACCCCCAGCCCAAAGCGGCACAGCAGCAGGGTTTTCAGCCCTATCGCCATGCCGTGAAACAACGTAAACAGCGACCACAGCGTCAGCGACAGGAAATAAGTCACTTTATTGCCGAAACGGTCGAGGAACAGGCCGCCGGGAATTTGCGCCAGCGCGTAGGTCCAGGCAAAGGCGGAAAACACGATCCCCATGACCGCGGCATCAATCCCCAGTTCGGAAGTTAAACTGGGGGCCGCGATGCCCAACACCGTCCGATCGAGGTAGTTAATCATCGTGCCGATAGCCAGCAGCGTGAGGATCCCCATTCGCCGCCGGGAGCGCGGCACGGCGGTCGCGGCTTGCGCCGCTGCCGTGTGATTCTGGCTGTACGCGTTCATAGTCGTTTTCCTGTCATAGGGTGCAGATGAATGTTGTTATTGTATTGGCGATGCTGTGCTCAACGAACCATTTGATACATCACTAACTGTATTGCATTGCCGACAGACGAACGGCGGCATTTGCCGCACCGTACAGGGCATAGCCATCGCGTCTTTCGGTCAATTCGAAGAAAAAGCGCCCTGCCGAGAACGGCCGGGTATAGAGGTGGAGGAACTCCCCGCCGCGCGGATCGCGGTCATAGAGAATGTGCAGACGTTGCAGGGTCGCGACGTCCACCGCCTCGCCATAGCGCGCCAGCAGGTCATCATAGTAATTAGCCGGAATCGGCAGCGCCTGACGGGAGACCTGCGGCAGAGCGTCGAGGGTCTCCGGCAGGTGGCGGCAGGCAAACGCCGCGTGCTGCAAGCCCGCCCCCTGATAGCAGGCCACCGACCGGGCAATCTGGGTGGCGCGGCTCTGAGAAATATTCAGGGCCAGGCGAATATTACCCTGCGGGCTGTGCACCGCCAGACTGCGCACCAGACCATACGGATCCGGCAGCGTCTGTTCATGTTCGAGAGTGAAACCGAAGACGGTGCGGAAAAAGATAATCCAGTTATCGCGGCTTTCCGCCTCCATGCCCAGCGCCAGATGATCGATGCCGCTGTAGTCATCGCGCAGCGCTGGCGCGTCGTGCAGATGAAAATCACGGGCGTAGATATCGTCACCGGCTTCGATTAAATAGATCAGGCTGCCGTCGGGGGCGCAAATCGCCGGAATCGGACTTTCATTCGGCCCGGCATCGCCTTGCCAGGTAGCGTAGCCATAGGCGCGGGCGCGCTCAACAATCGCCGCGCTGCGGCTGACGCGCAGCGCCATCGCACACAGCGAGACTCCGTGGCGCTGGTGAAAATGGTCGGCCCAGCTGTGCGGTTGGTAGTTCACAATCGCTCGTGCGCCGCCGTTGCGCCACAGCACCACCTGTTTCGAACGGTGGCGACCTTCCTGACAGAACCCCAGCTGCGACAGGCGCTGGCCGAGGGCCTGCGCTTCCGCTGGGCTGGCGGCAAATTCGATAAATTCCAGACCGAGATAGTCTGGCGCTGTCGCGGCGTGAAACAGCGATGCATCGCTGTTGTCCAGATGCCGGTAGGTCTGCTCCTCCAGCCATTGCAGCGAGCGGTAGCCATCTTTCGCCGTTGCGCCGTTCGGCGAAGCGCGGAAGCCGTCATTGAAAATTTCCAGCGACCACGGGCCGCGATAGCCGCAGCGGGTCAGATCGCGGGCAAAGTCCACCAGCGGCAGCTGTCCCTGCCCTGGGAAGCAGCGGAAATGGCGGCTCCACTCCAGAACATCCATCTTCATCAGCGGCGCATCGGCCAGCTGCAGAAAGGTAATTTTGTCCACCGGGACTTCAGGCAACCGCTGCAGCGTATCGCCGCGGGCGAGGATATGAAAGCTATCGAGGACGATACCGAGCGCCGGGCTGTTGACGCTTTTCACCCGTTCCCAGGCCTGATACCAGCGGTTGACGTGCGTTCCCCAGGCCAGCGCTTCGTAGCCGATGACGATCTTTTCCTGCTCCGCCAGCGCCGCCAGCGCGGCGAGATCTGCCACCTGCAGCGCAACATCGGCGGAACAGTCCGGCTGCACATTGCTGCACAGGAGCAATGTGTCGCAGCCCAGCTCATGCATCAGGGCGAATTTGCGCTTCGCCCGCTCCATATTCGCCGCAAACTGGCTGCGACTGGCGCCTTCAAAATCGCGAAAGGGTTGAAAAAGCGTGATTTTTAGCCCTAAATCGGCCGCCAGATTGCGAATATCCGCCGGCGTGCCGGTATAATACAGCAGATCGTTTTCAAAGATTTCGACGCCTTGATAACCCGCAGCCGCAATAGCATGGAGCTTTTCAGGCAAGGTGCCGGAAATCGAAACGGTAGCAATAGAGCGCAGCATAAGGTCCTCGTGTCATCGACAGGCGTGAGTTCTGAATATGTATCATTTGGTTCATTTGCGCCATACAAGGTTGCTAATTTGTGATCATTATGTGTATTTTTTGTCTCTCAGAAAAAAGGAGTGGTTATGTCTGTCGTGGCTCATGATGAAGCACAGTCCCTGAAGGAGCGGATTTTCACTGCCGCAATCGTCGTCTTTGCCGAACACGGGCTGTCCGGGGCGCGCATGGAACAAATTGCCACCGAGGCGCAGACAACCAAACGCATGGTGGTTTACTACTTCAAAACCAAGGAGCAGCTGTACCAGGAGGTACTGCAGCATGTCTATGCGCGCATTCGCGAGACGGAACAGCAGCTGGGGCTGGAACAGCTTCCGCCGGTCGAAGCGCTGGTGCAGCTGGTGCGCTGGAGCGTGCGTTATCACGCCACCCATGCGGACTTTATGCGGGTGATTTGTATGGAGAATATGCAGCGCGGTAAGTGGTTACAGTCGTCAGGACAGCTGAAGCCGCTGAATCGAACCGCCCTGTCGATTCTGGAGGATATTCTGCAGCGCGGGCAGCAGCAGGGAATTTTTCAGGAGGGTCTGCAGGCGCGGGATGTTCATCGTCTGATCAGCAGCTTTAGCTTTTATCAGGTGTCGAACTTTTACACCTTCAACAGTCTCTTCCTCGACGACCCGCTGCCGGCTATCGACGATGAAGAGATGGTCGCCCACCACTGCGATATCGCGGTGAAAGCGGTCGTGCGTTTTGTGATTTCCTGAGCCTGTGCAATCCGCGCGCCGGGAAGGTTAATCGTGCCCGGATAAGGCGTGGATCACCTTCGCCATCGCTTCTTTGGTCAGTTCAGAACGGGCGATTTTCGGATTGGCCAGCGAGGTACGTACCACCCCGGCGATCACGATATGTTTTGGCTGCTGGCCGAGATCGCGCATTTCAAGCACCACTTTCCCCACCACCCGGCACATTTCCTGGTACAACTCGTCGTCTCTGGCTTTATTTCCCATTCTTTTCGACTCACAAATTATCATTATCAATCAAATTATTATTGATATGTTTTCGTGATAAATCAAACCAGCGAACTATTTTTGCACCAGTGCGCCATTTCCAGTAGCTAACCGCGAGAAAATTCGCGCAACAGCGGCGTTGATTTTTGTCGGCTGGTGAAAAAATGTGTTGCGAAGAAGATTTAGATTAGTTTGAGTTTTGTTACATTTTTATGGGAAAGAATGAAACGTCGTTTTCATTTTCTTTTTTTGTTCCAGCGTCGTATAATGCACACCGATTCTTTCTTGAATGGTTTCAGCACATTGGACTGCACAACTAAACGCATAAAATACTGCCTCTTTTCATGGGCTGAACCGCCAGCATACTTTCTTCTGCACGCTCTTTTGTTGTCACCTATCCTTAGAGCGTGGCATAGCAACTTTCGCAATACAGGTTTGACTCCACGGCCGCGCGCCAACGGAGCGAGATTTCCATATCCTTCACAACTTAAAGACTAAAACTTTCATGAAAAAGACCAAAATTGTTTGCACCATCGGTCCGAAAACCGAATCCGAAGAGATGCTGTCCAAAATGCTGGACGCGGGCATGAACGTCATGCGTCTGAACTTCTCTCACGGTGACTATGCTGAACACGGTCAACGCATCAAGAACCTGCGTAACGTGCTGAGCAAAACCGGTAAGACAGCGGCTATCCTGCTGGACACCAAAGGCCCGGAAATTCGTACCATCAAGCTGGAAGGCGGCAATGACGTCTCCCTGAAAGCAGGTCAGACATTCACCTTCACTACCGATAAATCCGTCGTTGGCAACAACGAAATCGTCGCCGTGACCTATGAAGGTTTCACTACCGACCTGTCCGTCGGTAACACCGTTCTGGTCGACGATGGTCTGATCGGCATGGAAGTGACTGCCATTGAAGGTAAGAACGTCATCTGTAAAGTGCTGAACAACGGCGACCTCGGCGAAAACAAAGGCGTAAACCTGCCGGGCGTTTCTATTGCCCTGCCGGCGCTGGCTGAAAAAGACAAGCAGGACCTGATCTTCGGTTGCGAACAAGGCGTTGATTTCGTTGCTGCTTCCTTTATCCGTAAGCGTTCTGACGTCGTCGAAATCCGCGAGCACCTGAAAGCTCACGGCGGCGAAAACATCCAGATCATCTCCAAAATTGAAAACCAGGAAGGCCTGAACAACTTCGACGAGATTCTCGAAGCGTCTGACGGCATCATGGTTGCTCGTGGCGACATGGGCGTTGAAATCCCGGTTGAAGAAGTTATCTTCGCCCAGAAGATGATTATCGAAAAATGTATCCGCGCGCGTAAAGTGGTTATCACCGCAACGCAGATGCTGGATTCGATGATCAAAAACCCGCGTCCGACCCGCGCTGAAGCCGGCGACGTGGCGAACGCCATCCTCGACGGTACCGATGCGGTAATGCTGTCTGGCGAATCCGCCAAAGGGAAATACCCGCTGGAAGCGGTCACCATCATGGCCACCATCTGCGAGCGTACCGATCGCGTGATGACCAGCCGTCTGGAATTCAACAACGACAACCGCAAACTGCGCATCACCGAAGCCGTGTGCCGTGGTGCGGTAGAAACCGCAGAAAAACTGGAAGCTCCGCTGATTGTTGTCGCGACCCAGGGCGGTAAATCTGCGCGCGCCGTGCGTAAATACTTCCCGGACGCCACCATCCTGGCGCTGACCACCAACGAAACCACTGCCCGTCAGCTGGTGCTGACCAAAGGCGTGGTGCCGCAGCTGGTTGACCAGCTCTCCTCTACCGATGATTTCTACATCCTGGGTAAAGAACTGGCGCTGCAGAGCGGCCTGGCGCGTAAAGGCGACGTGGTTGTCATGGTCTCTGGCGCCCTGGTCCCGAGCGGAACCACCAATACAGCCTCCGTGCACGTGCTGTAATAATTTACAGGTTAATTCGTTTTTTAAAGGCGCCTCTTCGCAGGCGCTTTTTTTTATTCAATCACTAGCTACTCTTAATAAAAATGCAAATCGGAATTTACTATTTAATAAGAGATTATCTAAGATGAATCCGATGGAAGCGTGCTGTTTTCACAAAGATTTTTAAACTAATCTGCCAAATTCGATGTTTCTTTGAGCGAACGATCAAAAATAAGCGTATTACCGTAAAAAAATATTCTCATCCCAAAAAAGTTTGTGTAATACTTGTAACGCTACATGGAGATTAACTCAATCTAGAGGGTATTAATAATGAATCGTACTAAACTGGTACTGGGCGCGGTAATCCTGGGTTCTACTCTGCTGGCTGGTTGCTCCAGCAATGCTAAAATCGATCAGCTGTCTTCTGACGTTCAGACTCTGAACGCTAAAGTTGACCAGCTGAGCAACGACGTGAACGCAATGCGTTCTGACGTCCAGGCTGCTAAAGACGACGCAGCACGCGCTAACCAGCGTCTGGACAACCAGGCTACTAAATACCGTAAGTAATAGTACCTGTGTAATAAAAATGGCGCACATTGTGCGCCATTTTTTTTGTCCTCTGTTCCCTTCCGTCTCGCGCTACTGCACCCTTTTCGCTTCGTCCATCGTGCCATTCTGCACCGACATCGTCGATATCGCTGCGCTGCTCGCCGCCTCATTGCCCGTGGAGACCACCACCGGATAACCCGCGCGTCGGGACAGCGCTTTCTTAAGCTGCGCATCGTCTACGGTCTTATCTCCGGCAAACTGATGGAAGGCCGCTGGCAGCGTGTGCGGAATCGTCCGGGTGTTGCCCGCTTCATCCTGCGTCAGAGGCCGATGAACTTCGACATAGCGTTTACCGTCAGGCTCAATCGCAAATTTCACCGGCTGGTTGATAACGCGAACCGGCGTCCCCGTTTTTACCTGACTAAACAGCGCCTGGATGTCCGCGGCGTTCATGCGCATACAGCCCGAGCTGACCCGCAGGCCAACGCTATCCGGTGCGCTGGTACCGTGGATAAGATACTCGCCGTTGCCGTACGCCAGGCGCAGCGCATAGCGCCCTAACGGGTTATTCGGCCCGGCCGGCACCACGGGCGGCAACTTGATGCCTTTCTCCAGCGAACGCGCGCGGATGCCCGCCGTCGGCGTCCAGGTCGGATTGGGGATCTTTTGCCCGACGCGCGTGGTCATCTCCGGCGTCTCCAGCCCTTGCTGACCAATACCCAGCGGATAAACCTGAACCTGGTTCTGTCCCGGCGGGAAGTAGTACAGCCGCAGTTCCGCCAGGTTCACGACGATACCTTCCCGGGGCACATCCGGCAGCAGCATCTGCGAAGGAATTAATACCTGAGTCCCGGGTTTCGGTTCCACCGGCGCAAGAGTGTCGTTCGCTTCGAGAATCAGCATCGCCGCCGTGTCGAAATGGCGGGCAATCGCCTGCAGATTGCGATCCCCTTCCTGTACCGTCCACCATTGATTCTGGCCAATGAGCCGACTGTTAGCCGGGGGAAGTGGATAATCTACCGCCCAGGCGCCGTGTGAGACGCTGAGGGCGGTCAGAAGGGCTACGGTGATAAGAGATGCGCGTTTCATACTGAGATTCCTTCTTTCGCGGATAAAACGCCAGGATCTGCCGTCGGGCCGGGATCTCCCCGGCCTGACCTAACAGAATGAAATCTACCTGTTTATTCTAGCTAAGATTTGCGGCTTTCGCGCGAATTGCGCGAATCATGGCTTCCAGGCCCTGAGATCGCGAAGGGGTAAGATGCTGGGTCAGCGCCATTTTTTCAAACCACGGCCGCACGTCAAAGTCGGTGATATCCTTGGCCGTCATCTGGTCGTAGAGGATAAAGACCACGGCAATCAGCCCTTTGACGATCGCCGCATCGCTATCGCCGCGCAGCGATAGCCCTCCGGCTTCCCCTTGTTCTACCACGATCCACACCTGGCTCTGGCAGCCCTGAATGATATTTTGCGCGGTATGCTCTTCGGCGCTCAGCGGCGCCAGCCGCTGGCCGAGTTCGATAATATAAAGATACTTCTCTTCCCAGTTCGCGCAACGACTAAAGTTGCGCAGCAGTTTGTCTTTATCCGGTAATGCCGCCATGATTGCTTCCTTTAGCCCAATAGCGTGTGGATGCGCTGCAGTCCTGCGACCAGGCGATCCACCTCTTCCGTGGTATTGTACATCGCCAACGAAGCCCGACACATGGCCGGTACGTTGTAAAACGCCATCAGCGGCATCGCACAATGGTGACCGGTGCGTATGGCAATGCCGTAATTATCCAGGAAGCTGCCCACGTCATAGGCATGATGAGCGCCAAGGTTAAAGGCTATCACCCCCAGTCGCTCGTCAGGGCCATACAGAGTTAAATCAGGCACCGCCTTCAGCGCCTGCAAGGCGTAGCGCATCAGCGTCTGTTCATATTCGCCAATGTGCGCCAGCCCCAGCGCGCTGACATACTCCAGCGCGGCGCCAAAGCCGATAATCCCGCCGGTATTGGGCGTGCCCGCCTCGAAGCGCCACGGCGCTTTCGCCCAGGTCGTCCCTTCGGTCAGACTGACGGTGGCAATCATTGACCCGCCCCCCTCCCACGGCGGCATCTCCTGCAGCAGCGCCTCTTTGGCATACAGAATGCCAATTCCGGTCGGGCCGTACAGCTTATGGGCGGAGAAAACATAAAAATCGCAGTCCAGCGCCTGCACATCCACCGCGTGGTGCATCACCGCCTGCGCCCCGTCCACCAGCACTTTCGCCCCATGCTGGCGGGCTAGCGGAATCAAGGCCGCCAGCGGGTTCTCCGTCCCCAGTACGTTGGAAACCTGGGTGATGGCCAGCAGGCGGGTTCGCTCATCAAACAGCGGCGGAATGGCATCCAGCTGCAGAGTGCCGTCCGGAGTGAGCGGGATAACCCGCAGCTCGGCGCCCACCCGGGCGCAGAGCATCTGCCAGGGGACGATGTTCGCATGGTGCTCCATGGCGCTGATGATGATGTTATCGCCGGCGCCGACGTTGGCGTTCCCCCAGCTGTTGGCCACCAGATTGATCCCTTCGGTGGTCCCCCGGACGAACACCAGCTCTTCCGCTGAGCGGGCATTCAGGAACCGCGCGGCCTGCTGACGCACCTGTTCCATCCGCGCCGTCGCCTCTGCGCTCAGCGTATGGATACCGCGATGGACGGCGGCATAGCCGTGGCGATAAAACTCCGCCTCGGCGCGAATTACCGCCTCTGGTTTTTGCGCGCTGGCAGCGCTGTCGAGGTAGACCAGCGGCTGACCGTTGACCTCCCGGCTCAGCAACGGAAAATCCGCGCGTATCCGTTCTACAGAAAATGTCATGCTTTTTCTCCCGGTAGACGTTGGCCAATACGCGCCAGAATCTGCGCCCTGAGCGTCTCATCGCCAATCGCTTCCGTCAGCTCGGCGGCGAAAGCGTACAGGATCATATGCTGCGCCGCCCGATGGGGAATGCCACGCGAACGGAGATAGAACAGCTGTTCGTTGTCGATGCGCCCGATGGTAGCACCGTGGCTACACTTGACGTCGTCGGCATAAATTTCCAGCTGCGGCCGGGTGTCCACTTCAGCCAGGCGCCCGAGCAGCAAATTATTGTTGGTCATCTGACCATCGGTTTTAATCGCGTGCTTCGCGACATTAATCAGACCGTTAAACACCGCCCGCCCTTTATCGCTGACGATGGTCTTATGCAGCTGGCGGCTATTACAGTAGCCAACGCGATGATCGAGCCAGGTTCGGCTGTCGCAGACTTCATTGTTGACCGGCATCGCCAGGGAGTTGATCCGCAGGGTGCTGTTCTCTCCCAGCAGTTGGGTGCTGGTGTGGTGGCGCAGCACCGCGCCGCCAAGCAGAAAGCTGCTGCTGAAGACCGAAGCGTCGCGGCCCAGCGCGAGATCGTTGTGGGCAAAGTGGTTGCTCTGCGCATTTTCAAACGCCAGTTTGATATGCTGCAGATGGGCATTATCCGCCACCGACATCGTCAGACGCGCGCCGGTAAAGTGGCGCTGTTCATCCAGGCTCAGATAGTGCTCGATAATCGTGGCTTCGGCGCCGCTCTCCAGCTCAAGATGATGGCGATAGTGCGCGGTATTCACGTCGTCGCCCGTTCCTCCACGCGTCACATGCATGAGCAGCAGCGGCTTAGTGGGCCGCTGATGGCGTGTTACGCGGATTCGCGTCACCGTCTGAGCCAGGCTCTCTGTGAGATGCAGGAACACTTCTGGCTGCACCGCGTCAGGCAATCCCTGACGATCGGCCGTCACGCTGACGTCGTAGCCGCTGTCGGCCAGGTTGTCGCTTAACGTCTCGCTGAACTGCCCGTCGATGAAGACCAGCCGCCAGGCGTCCACCGACAGCGCCCGTTGATCCCGCTCTGTCGCCGTTAAGGTACCCGGCTCAAGCGCGACAAACGTGCCTTTGGTCAGGGTATCCAGCGGCGTATATTTCCAGTCTTCATGTTTGCGCGTCGGCAGACCGAGGCGCAGTACCTGCTGGAGATGCTGGCGGGCTTCGGGCGTTCGCCGCTCGCCCTGCGCCTCAAACAGATGATGCCACTGCTGCAGCGCGTTACTGCTGTTCGGTAAGCCAGCCATAGCCCTGCTCCTCCAGTTGTTTGACCAGGGTAAAATCGCCGGATTTGACGATTCGCCCCTGATAGAGCACGTGGACGTAATCAGGCTTGATATAGTCGAGAATACGCTGGTAGTGGGTGACGATAATAAATGCGCGCTTGCCATCGCGCAGCGCATTGACGCCGTCAGAGACGATCTTCAGGGCGTCAATATCCAGCCCTGAATCCGATTCATCAAGGATGCACAGGTCCGGCTCCAGCACGGCCATTTGCAGGATATCGTTGCGCTTCTTTTCACCGCCGGAGAAGCCCACGTTGACCGAACGGGTCAGCAAATCTTCCGGCATCTTCAGCAGCTTGATTTTCTCTTCCATCAGATCCTGGAAGTCGAAACGGTCTAACTCTTCCTGGCCGCGATAGTCGCGCACCGAGTTAAGCGCAGTCTGCAGGAAGAACTGATTGCTGACGCCGGGAATCTCCACCGGGTACTGGAAGGCCATAAAAATGCCTTCACCGGCGCGGTCTTCCGGCGCCAGGCTGAGCAAATCTTTGCCTTTGAACTCCACGCTACCGCCGACGACCTCATAGTCCTCACGCCCGGCGAGCGTCGCAGAAAGGGTGCTTTTGCCGGAGCCGTTCGGCCCCATAATGGCGTGCACTTCGCCAGGGCGGATTTCCAGATTCAATCCGCGCAGGATCTCTTTGTCTTCAACGGCGACCTGCAAGTTTTTGATACTTAACATCTCATTTCCCTTAATTCGTAAAGCCTGGTGCTTAGCCGACGCTGTGTTCCAGACTGATAGCCAGCAGTTTTTGCGCTTCGACGGCAAACTCCAGCGGTAGCTCTGAGAAGACATCTTTACAGAAGCCGTTGACGATCATCGAGATGGCATTATCTTCGCTGATGCCGCGCTGCAGGCAGTAGAACAACTGGTCTTCGCCGATCCGCGAGGTGGTGGCTTCGTGCTCCAGCTGCGCGCTGTCGTTGCGACACTCCACGTACGGGAATGTATGCGCCCCGCAGTCCGGTCCAATCAGCATCGAGTCACATTGGGTGAAGTTACGCGCGTTAGTGGCCGTCGGCATAATTTTGACCAGCCCACGGTAGCTGTTCTGGCTTTTGCCGGCGGAAATCCCTTTCGAGATAATCGTCGAGCGGGTGTTTTTGCCGATGTGGATCATCTTGGTGCCGGTGTCTGCCTGCTGGTGCCCGCTGGTCAGCGCGACGGAGAAAAATTCGCCGATGGAGTTATCGCCGCGCAGAATGCAGCTCGGATACTTCCAGGTGATGGCCGACCCCGTTTCTGACTGCGTCCAGGACATCTTGCTGTTTTCGCCTTCGCACAGCGCGCGTTTGGTGACGAAGTTCAAAATCCCGCCGGTGTTGTTATCTCCGGGGAACCAGTTCTGCACCGTGGAATATTTCACCTCGGCATCTTTGTGAATAATCACCTCGACCACCGCCGCATGCAGCTGGTAGCTGTCGCGCACCGGGGCGGAACACCCTTCGATATAGCTGACGTAGCTGCCTTCATCGGCCACCAGAATGGTGCGTTCGAACTGGCCGGTTTTTTCCGCATTAATGCGGAAATAGGTCGACAGCTCCATCGGGCAGCGCACCCCTTTTGGTACGTAGATAAAGGTACCGTCAGAGGCCACCGCCGCGTTCAGGGCGGCAAAAAAGTTGTCATTCCCCGGCACCACGGTGCCGAGATATTGCTTCACCAGCTCCGGGTGGTCGTGGATCGCTTCACCAAACGAACAGAAGATAATCCCCTGCTCCGCCAGTTTTTCCCGGTAGGTTGTCGCTACCGAAACGGAGTCAAAAATCGCGTCAACCGCGACTTCGCGCCCTTCGCGTACCGGTACGCCCAGCAGGTTGAAAGCCTCTTCGACTTCCTGAGTCAGGTAGGCGCCGGGGCCGGTTTGCTGCACCGCGCCTGGCTCAGAGGCGCAGGTGTCATCGCAGTTACCGCAGGACGGCGCCGAGTAATAGCTGTAATCCTGGTAGTTGAGCTTTTCATAGTGCGCTTTCAGCCAGTGCGGTTCTTCCATCTCCAGCCAGGCGTGATACGCCTTTAGCCGGAACTCGAGCATCCACTCGGGCTCGTTGCGGCGGGCGGAAATGGCGCGCACCACCTCTTCGTTGATGCCTTTCGCCAGCTCATCGGTCTTTAAGCGGGTAAAAAAGCCTTCTTTATAATTGAGCGGCCCGTCGGACCAGGTTTTGACATCGTCAGTTGCTTCAGTATTACGAGACATAGTTACTCCGCCTGAACCCCAAAGCTTTCGCCGCAGCCGCATTCGTGCTGCGCTTTCGGGTTATGAAACTTAAAGATTTCATTTAATCCTTCCCGAACATAATCCAGCTCCGTCCCGTCGATAAACGGCATCGCCTGCAGCGGCGCCCAGAGTTTCGCCCCGTCGCGCTCAAACAGCAGGTCGTCTTCTGCCGGTTCGGCAATCAGCTCGAGTACGTAACCAAAACCGGCGCAGCCGCTGGTTTTAATCCCCAGACGCAACCCCTGCTTGTCGGGCTGTTGACTCACCAGGTCGCGAATATGGGCGGCTGCCGCGGGGGTCATCATCAGACCCTGCCAGCTAAATTCATCGGGATTGAAGGTTCCTGTATCTAATTCCATCGCTCTACCTCATTGGTTAGCGCCATAAGGGCATACGACCATGTTAATGATAACGATTATCACTTCAACCCAGCCGGAGAAGGGATATTCCCCATGCGAACCCTTTTATCTCGCTTTTTATAAGCATAGACCCTCACCTGCAGGTTATCAGGTGACTATTTTGTAATTTAATATATTGATAAATAATAAGTTATTTAGCGTTTTATCCGGGTGTGACGGGCAATGGGAAAGGTGCATCGGAAATACCTATTTTTGAAATCGAAAATAGTCCATTCAGCATCAGTAGCACTTACTGTCAAATCAATAGCTTGTTGTTTGTACCGTTTGATGGCAAGGCGCTATCCGATCTACCCCTTTAGCATTATCTATAACTATCCTTCTGGATGGCTATTTGTTATCCGGTAAAGCGAAGCGGTTATCATGTTAAATTCGGACAAAAACCAGGAATAAAGGTTTTTTCTCTACTGGTAAATTGATGTACAATTCCCGGCTAAATTTCCTACAGTTTTCGACCCTGTGTCGGAGGCACTGCTTACCTGGAGTTTGTCCGTACCGGATGATAGATATCAGTATTATGTCGATGTGCATGGTGGTACTGCTGGTTATGAGCGTACTGCTGAACTAAGCCAGCCACAAACCCTGCTTCCCACGCCGGAGCTTCACATTCGTTATGAAATGAGGAGTTTTGGAGGATTCGCCCACCGTGGGATTGTTCGTCAATGACGTTGCCTCTAAGATTCCAGCCACATTCCAACGAGGTAACGAAGATGAAAGGAACAATCATTGCTCTGTTAGCCACCGCGTCAATTGTCGCGGCCAGCGCATTTGCGGCAGATAAAAATGACGGCCCTGCTCCCGCCGGGAATAATGCCGGACAGTCGGTGATGGAAATGCCGCAAGGGCGTGGTCCAATGCCCATGCCTCTGCCGCCATTCCCGCCGAGAAAACCGGTATTATTCTCTGCAACGGTTGCCACCGATAACCCGGCTGAGACCATTAATAAACTGACCGCGCTGATCCCGACAGGTAGCGCTAAACATTATGAAGTGCGCGTGGAAGTTGTTCCCGCTCCCGATATGCCCTGAGTTATCCCGGGCCATATACCGGTAGCCTTGAGCGGCTGATGCCAGCCTCATAAAAAAAGCTGCCAGTTAACGTGGCAGCTTTTATTTTGCGTCTGCTTTAGTGCTCAATGTCTATATCCTCATCACCCACGGCGATGAGGATACAGGTATGATGACGGTATATTAACTCTTAATCTTTCTGTAGATAAACAGCACGACTAATGCACCGATTACCGCCACGACAAAGCTGCCGAAATTAAAGCCATCGACCTTGCCGAAGCCAAAAAACGTGCTGATCCAACCACCGACAACCGCACCAATGACCCCCAGAACGATAGTGACGATAAACCCGCCGCCGTCTTTGCCTGGCATAATCCACTTAGCCAAAATACCGGCAATAAGACCAAAAATGATCCAGGAAATGATACCCATAGTTAACTCCGTCCTCTTCGTTACGCACAAATATTTCGTACTTAAAATAGTAGCATAAGTAGCGTGAATAATTCATGAATTATATTTTTCGCCCCGATGACTTGCTGTATAAGCCGCGATGGTCTACATATCATGGTGTCGATGCTAATGCGCAAAGGAGTTAAGAATGGGGTATTACGTTATTAAAAAATCGGAGAAAAGCGTTTCCCAGCCATGGTATTTCCTGCTAAAAGCGGATAACCATGAAACCATTGCCACCAGTGAAATGTATTCCTCGAAGGAAGCGGCGAAAAAAGGAATTGCCTCAGTGCAGAAGAATGGTCCCACTGAAACGATTAAGGATGAAACACAATAAAAACTGCTGAATATAAGGGGGAAATATATTCCCCCTTATATTTGGATGAGAAGAATCTCAGCGCGCTGTGGCTATCTCAGACGACCGCCGTGGTCAGGCGCGAGGAGCAGCACAGGCGCCCCTGTTCATCAAAGATTTCAATCTGCCACACCTGATGGCGCGAACCGACATGCAGCGCTTTACAGACGCCCCTGACCCGGCCACCGCGCACCGAGCGAATGTGGTTGGCATTGACCTCCAGCCCTACCACCTTTTGCTCGCCTTCACTGCACAAATAGCCGGCAACCGAGCCCAGCGTTTCCGCCAGTACCACCGATGCTCCACCATGTAGCAGACCAAACGGTTGATGGGTGCGGCTATCCACCGGCATGGTGGCTTCGATGGTATCATCGGTGAAGCTATCAAAATGAATATCCAGCAGCCCGACCATATTGCCTTCGCCCATGCGGTTAAGCTGTTCCAGCGTTGTCTGACGTTTCCAAATCATCCAATAATCTCCAGCAGCGCCTGCAGCGGATGACGAACACCGCTGCCTTCAATGCGTTTCACCTGACTACGACAGGAATATCCGGTCACCAGGCAACGGTTGCGCGGTAAACGCTGGATCGCCTGTTGCCAGGAAAGCGCGTAGATATCCAGCGAGTTGGCATGGTTTTTTACCTCATGACCGTAGGTGCCGGCCATCCCACAACAGCCCACGCTGACGTTTTCCAGTTTCGCGCCGAAGCGCGCAAAAATCTCTGCCCACTGCTTCGGCGCCGCGGGCAGCGCCGTGACTTCCGTACAGTGACCAAACAGATACCACGCTTCGCCGCCATTCTCCTGTTCGCGAGCTTCCGGCAGCGCCTGCGGCAGCCACTCGTGCACCAGCATCACGCGGAAATCCCCTCGTTTGTCACCCAGAACCTGGTTGTACTCATCGCGATAGCACAGCACTAGCGCCGGATCGACGCCAACCATCGGCATGCCCAGCTGCGCCACGCGGTTGAGAAAATCTGCGGTTTTCTGCGCCGTACGCGCAAAGCGCGAGAGGAACCCTTTGATGTGCTGCGCCTTGCCGTTTGGCGAGAACGGCAGCAGTACCGGCTGGTAGCCTACTTTTTCAACCAGACGAACAAAATCAGCCACCACCTGCGCGTCGTAGTAGCTGGTGAACGGATCCTGCACCACCAGTACCATTTTGGCTTTCTGCTCAGCGCTGAGCATTTCCAGCTGCTCCAGCGTCATGTTTGCCGAGCGATGTCCCACCATTCTCTGCTTCAGCGACGGCGTCGAGAGCAGCGGCAGATCCACCATCCCGATGTGCTTCTCCGACAGCTTGCGCATCCACGGCTGGTTAATAAAGAAGTTGAAGGTCTTCGGCGCCTGGGCCATCAGCGGCGCATAGGATTCCACCGTTGCCACCAGATGATCGCGAACCGGCCGTAAATAGCGACTGTGGTAAAGCTGCAGGAAGCGTGAGCGGAATTCCGGAACATCGATTTTAATCGGACATTGGGTAGAGCACGCTTTACAGGCCAGACAGCCGGACATCGCCTCTTTGACCTCATGGGAGAAGTCATATTCCCCCTTGCGGGCGTGCCAGCTGTTGCGGGTCCGCGCCACCAGCGTACGCAGGCTGGCGCGTTTTTCCGGCAGATCTTTTTCCAGCTGATTGGGGTCGATGCCGCGATCCGCTAGCAGGCGCAGCCACTCGCGCACCAGCGTTGCGCGCCCCTTCGGCGAGTGGATACGGTGATTGCTGACCTTCATCGACGGACACATCGGGCTTTTAACATCGAAGTTAAAGCACAGGCCGTTACCGTTACACTCCATCGCACCGCGCCATGCGCTGCGCACCGCAATCGGGATCTGCCGATCCCAGGTGCCGCGCTTCACGGCATCCACTTTCATCATCGGCGCCTCTACGCCTTCCGGCGGACAGATTTTCCCCGGGTTAAGACGGTTGTGCGGATCGAACGCCGCTTTGACTTTGCGCAGCTCGCCGTAAAGTTCTTCGCCAAAGAATGCCGGACTGTACTCGGCGCGGAAGCCTTTGCCGTGTTCACCCCACAGCAGGCCGCCGTATTTGGCGGTCAGCGCCACGACCTCGTCGGAGATCTGTTTCATCAGCACTTCTTGCTGCGGATCGCACATATCCAGCGCCGGACGCACGTGCAGAACGCCGGCGTCTACGTGGCCAAACATACCGTAGCTCAGGCCGTGGCTGTCGAGCAGCGCGCGAAACTCGACGATATAATCGGCCAGATGTTCCGGCGGCACGCAGGTATCTTCCGCAAAGGGAATCGGCTTGGCGGCACCTTTGGCATTCCCCAGCAGCCCCACCGCTTTTTTACGCATCGCGTAGATGCGCTCAACGCCGTCCAGTTCGTTGCAGACCTGCCAGCCGATGACGCCCGCTTCGCTGGCGGCAATCAGCTCATCAAGGCGCTGACACAGCGTGGTCACCTGGTTGTCGATAAGCGCCGCGTCATCGCCGGCAAATTCGACGATATTCAGCCCCAGCATCTCTTTATCCGGGACATCGGTAATCAGCTCACTGACCGAATGCCAGACGATATCTTCGCGCGCCAGGTTAAGGACTTTTGAATCGACGGTTTCCACCGACAGCGCTTTCGCCTCGACCATAAACGGCGCGTTGCGCAGCGCGGAGTCAAACGAATCGTATTTGATATTCACCAGACGGCGCACTTTCGGCAGACGGGTAATATCGAGACGCGCTTCGGTGATAAAGGCCAGCGTCCCTTCCGAGCCGGTGAGAATACGGGTCAGATCGAACTCGCTCATGTCATCATTAAAGACGTGGCGCAGGTCATATCCGGTCAGGAAACGGTTAAGTTTGGGGAATTTATCGATAATGAGCTGACGTTGCGCTTTGCAACGCTGAAATACCGTCCGGTAAATCCGCCCAATCGCCGACTGTTCCCGGCTCAGTGTCTCCGCCAGGGCGACGGGCATCGCCTGGGTATCGAGAATATCGCCGCCCATCAGCACCGAACGAACGCCCAGTACATGGTCTGAGGTTTTGCCATAAACCAATGATCCCTGGCCGGAGGCATCGGTATTGATCATCCCGCCGAGGGTGGCGCGGTTGCTGGTGGAAAGCTCCGGGGCAAAAAAGTAACCGTACGGTTTAAGGTACTGGTTCAGCTGATCTTTAATTACGCCCGCTTCAACACGAACCCATCCCTCTTGCGGGTTGATTTCGAGTATGCGGTTCATATGGCGGGACATATCGACGATGATCCCCGCATTCAGCGACTGGCCGTTGGTGCCGGTGCCGCCGCCGCGCGGGGTAAAGACCAGCGATTTGAAGCGTTCTTCGGCGGCGAGCCGCGCCAGCAGGACGACATCTGCCGTCGAGCGGGGAAATAAAATGGCATCCGGCAGCAGCTGATAAACGCTGTTATCTGTCGCCATCGTTAGCCTGTCGGCATAGCTGGTGGCGGTATCGCCGGTAAATCCTTGCTGCTCCAGTACCTGCAAAAAAGTCAATACCAGTTGAACGACACCTGGTGCTTGAGAAATTTGTGGGATCATAATGCTTGACCCTGCCTGACTATGTTGTGTTGTAGAGATGTCATCCTTCAGACTGCCTCTTGTTGGCGCATTTGCTGCCGACTCCTTGCGTGAAGCTGACCCTTGCGGGCAATGCAAACCACGTTCACCACGCCGGGCAAAAAGAGCCTGAGAGCCGGGAGTCGATCGCCGCCTCGATGCGTCCGGATGATTTTGTGTATGGATAACTAAACGATTGCGTGGCGCAGTCAACTTTTTATCACATTTTTTTCATATGCGCCCGCCAGATTTATGTGCAAAATCAGGCCCGTGAAATTATTGATATTATTATCAGTATATGGATTTACGCGGCGTCAGCATTTTGACGCGACTGGAAAGGTAAAATTTCTTTATGCTTAACGATCGCCAACCCCGGGATATACCGCAAATTCTGCTGTCGGTACTGTTCTTATCCCTGATAATTATCTCCTGCCTGTGGGTGGTGCAACCCTTTATTCTGTCCTTCGCCTGGGCAGGCACCGTCGTCATCGCCACCTGGCCCGTTCTGCTGCGTCTGCAGCGTTTGCTGTTCGGTAAACGCGCCCTCGCCGTGCTGGTCATGACCGTGCTGTTGTTTTTACTGTTTGTCATCCCGATTGCGCTGCTGGTAAATAGCCTGGTAGATAACAGTATTCCGCTGATAAAACTGATCTCCACCGGGAATGTCACGCTGCCGGATTTCGCCTGGCTCAATAGCGTTCCGCTGATTGGCGACAAGCTCTACGCTGCCTGGCACGGCCTGCTGGATATGGGCGGTGCGGCCATTATGGCCAAAATTCGTCCCTATATCGGCACCACCACCACCTGGTTCGTCGGTCAGGCGGCGCATATCGGCAAACTGCTGGTTTATTGCGGGCTGATGCTGTTGTTCAGCGCTCTGCTGTACTGGCAGGGTGAGAAAGTCGCCTATGGATTCCGTTATTTCGCAACGCGTCTGGCGGCAAAACGCGGCGATGCGGCGGTCCTGTTGGCCGGTCAGGCCATTCGCGCCGTGGCGCTGGGCGTGGTGGTGACGGCGCTGGTTCAGGCGGTGCTCGGAGGGATAGGCCTGGCGATTAGCGGCGTCCCTTACGCCGCGCTGCTGACCGTGGTCATGATCTTCACCTGCCTGGTACAGCTGGGGCCATTGCTGGTCCTGGTCCCCTCGATTATCTGGCTCTACTGGACCGGAGATACCACCTGGGGCACGGTGCTGCTGGTATGGAGCTGCGTGGTGGGGACCATGGATAACGTTATCCGCCCGATGCTGATTCGTATGGGCGCCGACCTGCCGATGATCCTGATTCTCTCCGGCGTTATCGGCGGGCTGATCGCCTTCGGGATGATCGGCTTGTTTATCGGTCCGGTGCTGCTCGCCGTCTCCTGGCGCCTGTTTGATGCCTGGCTGCAGGAGGTTCCGCCGCCGCCGAAAGATCCCGATCAGGTGCTGGCGGAACTTGAAGCGTTAAACGTCAGTAATATCAACAGCGAAAAGTAAAAAATCGAGGCGGGGAAACCCGCCTTAATCATAAGAAAAACTGATAAAAATAATACTGTTCTCCCCCGTAATCCCCTCCCTCACGTTACGCAATCAGCATATTCTTCACACCTGTTTAACTATTGAGATGAATCTGATCGACGCAAAAAAAGGCTGTGTCTACTATTAGGGCACGGTTATAGATCAACACCTTGATTTATAAGCATGGAAATCCCCTGAGTGAAACAACGAATTGCTGTGTGTAGTCTTTGCCCATCTCCCACGATGGGCTTTTTTTTACTTCGTTGCCATTAGCCGCCGCGGCGCTATCTCCGCTTGTTTGCACGTACGGCTGTCAATAGCGGTCGGCACGCGCCGAAAATAAAAAAATCCCCGCCATTGCTGACGGGGATTGGGGGGATTTAAAGCGCGGGCTTACTTATTCAGTTCAGCCAGACCAAGCCAGGTTTGCACCACGGTATCCGGGTTCAGAGACAGACTATCAATCCCTTCCTCCATCAGCCATGCGGCAAAATCTTCGTGGTCAGAAGGACCCTGGCCGCAAATACCGACGTATTTGCCCTGCTTCTTCGCCGCGCGAATCGCCATCGACAGCAGCGCTTTCACCGCGTCATTACGTTCGTCAAACAGCTCAGAGACCACGCCGGAGTCGCGATCGAGGCCCAGCGCCAGCTGAGTCATATCGTTTGAACCAATGGAGAAACCGTCAAAGTGCTCAAGGAACTGTTCGGCCAGCAGCGCATTCGATGGAATTTCACACATCATAATGATTTTCAGCCCGTTTTCGCCGCGCTTGAGCCCCTGGCGCGCCAGCTCTTCTACCACCGCTTTCGCCTGGGCGACGGTGCGGACAAACGGCACCATGATTTCGACGTTACTCAGCCCCATATCGTTGCGCACGCGCTTCACCGCTTCGCACTCCAGCGCGAAACAATCGCGGAAGCTGTCAGAGACGTAGCGACCGGCGCCGCGGAAGCCGAGCATCGGGTTTTCCTCTTCCGGCTCATAACGCTCGCCGCCCACCAGGTTGGCGTATTCGTTAGATTTGAAGTCGGACAGACGCACGATTACCCGCTTCGGATAGAACGCCGCGCCGAGGGTCGCAATCCCTTCGGTCAGACGACCGACGTAGAACTCTCTCGGCGAGTCGTAGCCTTTCATCAACTCACGGATTTCGTTCTGCAGCGCCGGCTCCTGGTCATCAAACTCCAGCAGCGCGCGCGGGTGGACGCCAATCATACGGTTGATGATGAATTCCAGACGCGCCAGACCAACGCCTTCGTTCGGCAGACAAGCGAAATCAAATGCGCGATCCGGGTTACCGACGTTCATCATGATTTTCAGCGGCAGGTCCGGCATTTCCCCGACGCTTGAGCTCTTAATGCTGAAGTCGAGCAGTTCGGCGTAGACGTAACCGGTATCGCCTTCGGCACAGGAGACGGTCACGTTCTGGTTTTCCTGAATGCGATCGGTCGCGTCACCGCAGCCAACGACCGCCGGAATCCCCAGCTCGCGGGCAATAATCGCCGCGTGGCAGGTACGGCCGCCGCGGTTGGTGACGATCGCCGAGGCTTTCTTCATGATCGGTTCCCAGTCCGGGTCGGTCATGTCGGTGACCAGCACGTCGCCCGGTTCGATGCGGTTCATTTCACTGATATCGTGAATGACTTTTACCGGACCGGCCCCGATGCGATGGCCGATCGCGCGGCCTTCAGCCACAATCTGCCCTTGCGCATGCAGGGTATAGCGTTCCATCACCTGGCCGCGTGAACGTACGGTTTCCGGACGCGCCTGGACGATGAACAGCTCGCCGGTATGGCCATCTTTCGCCCATTCGATATCCATCGGACGGCCGTAGTGCTTCTCAATTTGCACCGCCTGCTTCGCCAGCTCCTGCACTTCCTCGTTGGTTAACGAGAAAATGTCACGCTGCGCCTGCGGAACGTCTTCGATACGCACCTGCTTGCCATGTTCCTGGGTCGGCGCGTAAATCATGCGGATCTTTTTCGACCCCATGGTACGGCGCACGATAGACGGACGGCCCGCCGCCAGCGTCGGTTTATGGACGTAGAACTCATCCGGGTTCACCGCGCCCTGCACCACCATTTCGCCAAGGCCCCAGGCGGAGGTAATAAATACCACCTGGTCAAAGCCGGACTCGGTATCAATGGAGAACATGACGCCGGATGAGGCGAGGTCGGAACGCACCATCCTTTGTACCCCGGCGGATAGCGCCACGCCGCGGTGGTCATAACCCTGATGCACGCGATAGGAGATCGCGCGATCGTTAAACAGCGAAGCAAACACGTGCTTCACCGCGACGAGCACGGCATCAAAGCCCTGCACGTTGAGGAATGTCTCTTGCTGCCCGGCGAAGGAGGCATCCGGCATATCTTCCGCCGTGGCGGAGGAACGCACGGCAAAGGAGGCCTCGGCATTATCCGCGGACAGCTGTGTATAAGCATCACGAATGGCGTCTTCCAGTTCGCTCTGGAACGGCGTATCAATGATCCACTGACGGATCTGGGCGCCCGCTTTCGCTAATGCGGAAACGTCGTCAATGTCGGTTTCATCCAGCAGTTCATAAATACGCTGGTTGACACCGCTTTGGTCCAGGAACTGATTGAAGGCATCAGCGGTGGTGGCAAACCCGTTCGGTACGGAAACACCCATACCGGACAGATTCGTAATCATTTCACCAAGGGAGGCATTTTTGCCCCCAACTCTGTCTACATCATTCATGCCGAGTTGGTTATACCAAAGCACCAGCGGTGACGAGCCATTGTTGGACATCGAGACAATCCTTTTGTGATTTAATACCAGTGATAAAAAACTCACGATCAACTACGGGATTTATCCTGACATATTTATGCGGCTGAAAAAAACGGTGAATCGTTCAAGCAAATTATTTTTCATTTTTTAGGATACTTTTCCCGATATAGCTAAGCTAATGATTCTGCTGAAATCTGCTGCAATAAGATACAAAATGCCGGCAAAATCGAAAACTGAACCATCCTTTTCATTAAAAATAAAAATACCGTTTCATTTTTAAAAGTGAGACAAAGCCTAAAGGGATATGCTTAAATTTAATTTCTCCTTTCAGATAATTAAACTCATTATACCGGATGGTCAAAATGGAAAGTGCTGTAGATCGCCACGTATTTTATATTTCTGACGGTACCGCCATTACGGCCGAAGTCCTGGGGCATGCGGTGATGTCGCAATTCCCGGTCGCTATCAGCAGTTTTACGCTGCCGTTCGTCGAAAATATCAGCCGCGCGCGGGCAGTTAAGGAACAAATTGACGCCATCTATCAGCAGACCGGCATCCGCCCGCTGGTGTTCTACTCCATCGTTATCCCTGAAATTCGCGATATCATTTTGCAAAGTGAGGGGTTTTGTCAGGATATTGTGCAGGCCCTGGTGGCCCCGCTTCAGCAGGAACTCCGGCTCGACCCGACGCCGATCGCGCACCGCACCCACGGCCTGACGCCGGGTAACCTCAACAAATACGATGCACGTATTGCGGCGATTGATTACACCCTCGCCCATGACGACGGTATCTCGCTGCGTAATCTCGATCAGGCACAGGTCATTTTGCTGGGCGTCTCGCGCTGCGGCAAAACCCCGACCAGTCTTTACCTGGCGATGCAATACGGTATCCGCGCGGCAAACTACCCGTTTATCGCCGACGATATGGACAACCTGATCCTCCCGGCCTCGCTCAAGCCCTTACAACATAAGCTGTTCGGTTTAACCATTAATCCGGAACGGCTGGCCGCGATCCGCGAAGAACGCCGTGAAAACAGCCGCTATGCGTCGATGCGCCAGTGTCGCATGGAGGTGACCGAGGTTGAGGCCCTGTATCGCAAGAATAAAATTCCGTGCCTGAATAGCACCAATTATTCGGTTGAAGAAATTGCAACTAAAATCATGGACATCATGGGGCTGAATCGAAGAATGTACTAACGAACTAGTGCATTGGAGAAAATTTGTTTATGCTATCGCCCGTGGCCTATACAGGATCATGACCTGCCCTTGCAATAAGCAGAGATTGGTTTATCGTGATGCGCATCACTTCCCGGCATTTTCGCCGCGGAAGAAACAGATTTTTTGAGACTCCAATGAATAAAACAGACGAATTGCGTACCGCGCGCATTGAAAGCCTGGTGACGCCCGCGGAACTGGCGCAGCGGCATCCCGTGTCTGCCGACGTTGCCGCACACGTTGCCGCCTCCCGCCGTCGGATTGAAAAAATCCTCAACGGTGAAGATCGCCGTTTGCTGGTGATTATCGGACCGTGCTCCATTCATGATACCGACGCGGCGATGGACTACGCGCGCCGCCTGCAAGGGATGCGCGAACGCTACCAGCCGCAGCTGGAAATCGTCATGCGTACCTACTTTGAAAAACCGCGTACCGTTGTGGGCTGGAAAGGGTTAATTTCGGATCCTGACCTTAACGGCAGCTATCGGGTGAATCACGGTCTTGAACTGGCGCGTCGGCTGCTGCTGCAGGTCAACGAGCTGGGGGTCCCCACCGCCACCGAATTTCTCGATATGGTGACCGGGCAGTTTATTGCCGACCTGATAAGCTGGGGCGCTATCGGCGCGCGTACCACCGAAAGCCAGATCCACCGGGAAATGGCCTCCGCGCTCTCCTGCCCGGTCGGCTTCAAAAACGGCACCGATGGCAATACCCGTATCGCCGTTGATGCCATCCGTGCCTCCCGCGCCAGCCATATGTTCCTGTCGCCCGATAAGCAGGGTCAGATGACCATCTATCAGACCAGCGGCAACCCGTACGGCCACATCATCATGCGCGGCGGTAAACAGCCGAATTATCATGCTGAAGATATCGCCGCCGCCTGCGATGCGCTGCGTGAATTTGACCTGCCGGAACAGCTGGTGGTTGATTTCAGCCACGGCAACTGCCAGAAGCAGCACCGTCTTCAGCTGGAGGTGTGCGCCGATATCTGCCAGCAGATTCGCGCCGGTTCCACATCGATTGCCGGCATCATGGCCGAAAGTTTCCTGCAGGAAGGCACGCAGAAGGTGGTTGCCGGGCAGCCGCTGACGCGGGGCCAGTCCATTACCGATCCTTGCCTGAGTTGGGAAGATAGCGAACGTTTGCTGGCCGAACTGGCTGCGGCAACCGCTACCCGCCTGTAGTCCCTGCCCCCGCCACGCCGTGGTGGGGGGAGTTTCTTTCCGCCTGGTCTGGCGCAACCTCCCCCCAAAAAACAGGGTTTTCACAAATAACGCTTGCCGTGAAAATTAACATTACTGATAATGATTATCATTGTTTCTTTTATTTTTATTTGGTGCTTTGACGCGTATGGATAACACTGCCACAGCAGAAAAAACAAAAGACAATGCCCCTTACCCCATCCCCACCGACCGTAAGATCAACAGCCGCACCTTACTCGGCGCTGAAGGTCGGGTGGTGATTGAACATGGCGGCCAGCGCTATTTGCTGCGCCAGACCCATGCGGGGAAACTGATCCTGACGAAATAGCCCCTCTCTGCCCGCGAGGACAGAGCAGGCCTGGGTAACGTCAGCTGGAGCAGCTTACTTCCAGACGCCTTCCCCAGTCGGGCGGACGGTTGATATAATCATCGTCCCGGTCTGCAAACGGCTGGCGTAATGCCTCATGCAGCCGCGCCAGTTCGCTCATCTCCCCTTGCTCTGCCTGCTCGATGGCCCGCTGTGCCAGCCAGTTTCGTAACACCAGCGCCGGGTTTACGCTCTGCATCTGCTGCTGGCGTTGCGCATCGTCGATCGGCTCATCGCGCAGACGCGCGCGATAGCCCGCGAACCAGCTATCGAAGGCCGCGCGATCGATGAACTCATCGCGCAGCGGCGACGCCGCGCTGTGTTGTTCACTCACGCTCAGCATGCGGAAAGTCCGGGTGTAATCGCTGCCTTCTCGTATCATCAGCGCGAACAGCCCATCCAGCAGGTCATTATCGCCTTTCTGCTGGGTGAACAGACCCAGCTTATCGCGCATACGACGGCCGTATACCGTCAGCAGAGCATGCTGGTAGCCATCCAGCGCGGCATTAAGCGCATCCACCGCAATAAACGGCGACAGCGACTGCGCGAGACGTTGTAAATTCCACAGACCAACCGCCGGCTGGTTTTCAAAACTGTAGCGGCCCTGATAATCGGAATGGTTGCAGATAAAATCGGGTTTGAAGTCGTCCAGGAAGCCGTATGGGCCGTAGTCCATCGTCAGCCCAAGAATCGACATATTATCGGTGTTCATCACCCCATGGGCGAAGCCTACCGTCTGCCAGCTGGCGATCAGCGTCGCCGTTCGCGTGACAACGTCACGGAACCATAAAACGTATTTATCAGCGTCATCAACCAGCTCTGGCCAATGGTGACGAATCACGTAGTCGGCTAGCTGCTGTACCTTTTCCGGCTCACGGCGATAATAGAAATGTTCGAAATGGCCGAAGCGCACGTGGCTTTCGGCCAGACGCATCAACATCGCGCCGCTTTCCAGCGTTTCGCGTTGCACGGGGGTATCGCTGGTGACCATGGCGAGCGCGCGCGTCGTCGGGATCCCCAGCGCATGCATGGCTTCCGAGGCCAGGCTTTCGCGGATCGTGGAACGCAGCACCGCTCGCCCGTCGCCCATTCGCGAATAGGGCGTCAGGCCGGCGCCTTTAAGATGCCAGTCCAGGCGACGCCCGTCCGGCAGCTGCTGTTCAGCAAGCAAAATCCCTCGGCCATCGCCAAGCTGGCCGGCCCAGGCGCCAAACTGATGGCCGCTGTAGACCTGCGCCAGCGGCGACATGCCGGGCAGCAGCGTTTCGCCTCCCCACACGCCGGCGCCCTGCGCCGGATGAAACAGCGCCTCGGGAATGTCCAGGGTTTGCGCCAGCGGCGCATTGTGCCAGATAAGTCGGGCATTTTTCAGCGGGGTGGGCGCTAAAGCGGTATAGAAATCCGGCAGTTCATCACGCCAGTGGGTAGTAAAAGACAGGGTCATGGTTCCTCCTCTCTCCAGTGTAGTGCCTTCAACACGGTATTAACACGGGAGAACCGCAGGGTTATCGACATAAAAAAAGGGAAGCCAACGCTTCCCCTTCGCCACGCCTTCCGTCGCTATATCCTGCGGGCCTGCCAGAACTTTTTATTCCAGTAGACGTTATCCAGGGAGGAGCGCGTCACGCCCTGGCTGGTCGAGGCGTGGATAAACTGATTGTCGGTATCGTAGATGCCCACATGCAGACCGCTGTCGCCGGACCCGGTTTTGAAAAAGACCAGATCCCCCGGTAACAACTCACTTTTATCAATTTTAGTGCCAATTTCTGCCTGATCGCGAGTTTCACGCGGCAGTTGCAGGGCAAACTTATCGCGGAAGGTCATGAGGACAAATCCGGAACAATCAACTCCGCGCGGAGACATACCGCCATAGCGATACGGCGCGCCCCGCCAGTTGCGCAGCTGTTCGTTCAGGTTTGCGATAACGGTAATGGAATCTGCAAGCCGCGGATTCGGCGGCGGCGCCCGGTGGCTACTGCAGCCAGCCAGAAATAGCGCCGTCAATAAAATGAACCACAAACGCATCTCAGACGATTCCTCTGTTCCTTATCAACTCGTCAGGATAATTTAGCTGGTTTATCAATGCACTGGCAAGGTTGCTTCGTGCTACTGTGACGCAACGAGCATAAAATGACCGGCGACCGCAATGCGCTGAAAAGGAATCGCATAGGCCGCGGTTAAATTTTCTTCGGTTAACACCGCCGATGTCTCACCGCAGGCAATGGCCTGCCCCCGGCAGATAAGCCAGGATTGATGCGCGTGTCGCAGGGTATGATTAAGATCGTGGCTGCTCATCACGACCGCCACGCCCGACTCGCACAGTTCACCCAGAACCCGGTCTAGCGCCGCCTGCTGCGCCACGTCCAGACTGTTCATCGGTTCATCCAGTACCAGCAGCTGCCCCGCCGGATTCGCCAGCGGATGAATCTGCAGAATGACCGCCGCCAGGCGTACGCGCTGCCACTCGCCACCAGAAATATGATTCACCTGGCGCCCGAGCTTATCGCTCAGGCCCAGCTTATCGGCAACGCTGCCGAGCAGTTCGCTTTGCCCACCATTTTGCAGATGCAACGACAGATAGTGCCATACCGGCATGGCAAAAGGCGGCATCTGGTGCTGGCTGAGGTAGGCCCGGTGACGCGCCAGCTCCTGTGCCGACCACTGGTCCAGTTTGCGTTCGTTAAGAATAACGTCTCCGGGCCCCGTCGTCAGGCCGGCCATTCGCATCAGCAACGTGCTTTTGCCTGCGCCGTTGGGCCCGACCAGATGAACCATTTCACCAGGACGCACCTGGGCGTTAAATGGCGCCAGACGCCCCGCCTCTTTGACGTCCCGCAGGTGCATCAAAAACGGCATTATTTCGCTAACGCCCCTTTAATCGCGGCCACCAGCAGCGGATCGTCGGGGGTCATATCCGGCGAGAAGCGCTGGATAACCTCGCCATCTTTGCCCAGCAGGAATTTTTCGAAATTCCACAGAATGTCGCCGACGTTGGCCGGCGCACGGCCTTTGCTGGCCATACGCTCGTAGAAACCGCTGCCTTCCGGCGCTACGGACTGCGGCGCGGCATCAACCAGCTGCTGATAGAGCGGATGACGGTGCTCGCCATTGACATCAATTTTGCTGAACAGCGGGAAAGTGACGCCGTAGGTGGTGCTGCAGAAGGTTTTAATCTCTTCTTCGCTACCCGGCTCCTGCCCCAGGAACTGATTGCACGGGAAGCCAAGCACGGTGAAGCCGTCATTCTCAAGATCTTTTTGCAAGGTCTCCAGCTGCTCATACTGCGGCGTCAGGCCGCATTTTGACGCCACGTTCACGATCAGCAGTACTTTGCCCGCGTAGTCCGCCAGCGTTGTTTTTTGACCATCAATCGTGGTGACTTCAGTATTCAGAATATCGTGTTGCATAGCCTTCCCTCCGTCCATCAAATGGATTTCTGATTTAAGGTGATCCCTATCTACTGTAGCGGATTCACGGGCGTTCATTGTACGTCTAATCGGCTGCCAGGAATACCGCACCGTACCCGCCGCGAACATGAATTCCTCTCAATATGGTCAGCAGACAATTCAGTGTACAGTGTTAAATGGATGTAATAGCCTTTTGTTATGGACTAATTTTGAGAGAGTTTTATAGATGAAAAAGTTGTTAAGCTCGGTGTTAATCGCCACATCGGTAGTGTTGTTATCGGCCTGCTCTCCAGACGATAACAACAAAGTTAAGGTGGCGATTAACACCGGTCCGGATGAAGCCATCTGGAAAGTGGTTGAGCAGGTGGCGAAGGATAAATATCACCTCGACGTCGAGGTTATCTCTTTCAATGATTACGTGCTGCCCAATGAAGCGTTAAATAATAAAGACGTCGATGCTAACGCCTTCCAGACGCTGCCCTATCTTGAGGCACAGTCGAAAGAGCGCGGCTACAAATTTGCCATCGTTGGCAAAACGTTTGTCTTCCCGATTGCCGCTTATTCACGCAAAATTAAACATATCAACGAGCTGCCGGACGGCGCAACGGTATCTATCTCTAACGAAACCACGACCTTAGGCCGCAGCCTGCTCCTGCTGCAGGCGCAGGGCTTAATCAAACTGAAAGAGGGCGTGGGCTATTTGCCGACATCGCTGGATATTATCGACAACCCGAAACATTTGAAAATTGTTGAAGTCGATACGCCGCAGCTGACCCGTACCCTCGACGATCCGAACGTCGCGCTGTCGATTATTAACACCAACTTCTCCGCGCAGGCAGGTCTCTCCGCGGCCCGCGATGGTTTATTTATGGAAGGACCGGACTCTCCGTATGTGAATGCCATCGTTTCACGTGAAGAGAATAAAGACAGTAAAAAGATTCAGCAGCTGAAAGAAGCCTTCCAGACCAAAGAGGTCGCAGATAAAGCCATGGAAGTATACAAAGGCGATGCGATCAAAGGCTGGTAAGCCCCAGCTCCCCTCCCTGGCGCAGCGATAATGGCTGCGCCAGTCCACCGCTTATTGCGAATGCGCGGATTTCAGCAGTAGCCAGATGAAGACCGGCGCTCCCAGCGTCGCGGTGACCACGCCGATCGGTAATTCCGCCGCCGACAGCGCCAGGCGGGCAATGATATCGGCGCCGAGCAGCGCACTGGCGCCGGCAAGCACACAGGCCGGAAGCAGCACCCGATGATCGCTCAAGCCGCATAAGCGCAGAATATGCGGTATCACCAACCCAATAAATCCAATTGCCCCTGCCAGCGCCACGCTCACGCCAACCAGCCAGCCTGTCGCCACGACCAGCAGCCTGCGCCAGAGCCAGAGAGGCAGTCCCAGCTGACGAGCGGACACTTCCCCCAGCGCCAGGAGATTCAGCGGCTGTGATTGCAGACACGCCCAGATAAGCACCGGCAACAGCGCCAGTATCAGCCACAGCTGCTGCCAGTCCACGCCGCCAAACCCGCCCATCATCCAGTACATGAGCTGACGCAAATCGAAAGAGGTGGAGAAATAGACCGCCCAGGTCATCAACGCGCTACAGATAATGCCGAGCGCGACGCCCGCCAGCAGCAGACGGCTGGTTGACAGATGCCGCCGGGCAAAACGCAGCAAAATAAAAGTAATCACCAGCGCGCCGGCAATCGCGCACAGCCCCAGCGCCCCCCCCGGCAGATAGCCTTTGCCCAGCAGCACCGCGGCAATTAATCCCACGCCAGCGCCGTTGGAGACGCCCAGCAGCCCCGGTTCCGCCAGCGGGTTTTCGAATAATGCCTGCATGATCGCCCCGGAGAGTGCCAGCGCAGCGCCGACCAGCAGAACGGCCAACGTACGCGGCAGACGAATCTGCCAGATAAACAGCTGCCCTTTGGCGCTGAACCACTCCTGCGGACCAATCCACTGGTCTCCGGCGCAGAGACTGACGGTCATCATGGCGAGAAGCAGCAGCAGTAGTGCAATAAGCCAGCGCCGGCTGCGGCGCTGTTGAGTTTGGGCAAAGGTCAGCATAATTTCCGTATTGCCAGAAAGAGATGCCGTTGATTTTACGGTGGCGACAGAGGTGAGAAAAGCAAAACCTCCCGCAGAGGAAGAGATAACCGGATGATCCACTGACCATCACGGCGAGACATCGGCCTCGCCGCACTGAGCAGAATGGCCTCTTACACCAGCACCTGAAACAGCAGAGCGAAGAGAATAATGTTAGCAATCACGATAGCCCAGCCGTTATAGAGCATGTATTTGAGATGGGTCGACTGCGCCAGCCCCATCTGCCCAAACATATCCGAAGAGGGGAACGGGCCAAACCAGTCCACCTGCGATGAGGCCAGCAGAACCGCAGTGGTTCCCTGCGGCGGGACGCCAGCGGCCATCAGCATCGGGCCAAAAATCTTGTGGGTAAAGGTCATCTGCGCTACCGCCGCGCCGGGAACATGGCCAATGATATTGAAGGCGAAAATACAAAAGCACAGCCAGGCCGGGGAGATCCCCTCCAGCAGCGGCTGGGTGTAATCCAGCAGCCCCTGATAGGCATGGAGCCCATCCATCAGTTCAAGAATCGGGTTATAGAGCCAGTAGAGGATAAACATCCACACCAGACGGCCGCAGCCGTGATACAGCGCCTGCAAAATCTGCGTAGGCCGCAGGCCGCCGACCAGCCCGGTGATCAACGCCACCAGCAGCATCACAATAATCGCGAAGCTAAAGCCGGCTTTTATCACCACGCCCACCACCGCCATCACGATAATCGTTGCCGCAAACGCCAGCGCGCTGAGCTTTCTGCGCTTTGAAACGGCGGCACTCGCTTGTTTCTGCGTTTTTTCAGCCAGGTCAACTTCATACCGCAGCTTCCCTTCGGTCATCTTCTGAATGCGCCCCGCCATCAGCCAGCCGGCCAGCAAAGTCACCGCACTCATTGGCAACCCGACATACAGTAAATAGTCCGGATAGCTGAGGCCGCCGAGCTTGAGAATCGTCACGGTACTCGGCGTAAACGGCCCGGTAAAAAGCCCGATGGAGCCGGCGGTCATCATCAGCGCCGCCACCGTCGGCGGCGTCAGCCTGACCGCCGCGGCAACCGGAATAATCACCGCCACGATGATCGCATTTCCCCCGGCCATGGTCCCCAGGGCGCCGCAGATTAGAATCGACGAAATGACAATACCCAGTTTAACCCGGGTCTGACTCGACAGACCGATACGATGAACCACAAATTTCACCAGTTCCACCGCAGCGCCGGTACGGGTTGCCACTTCTCCGACACCGGCACCGAGCATAATGATTAACCCGACGGTGGCAATGAAAGAGCCGGTCGATTTTGCCAGCATCGTTCCCATTTCAGGCAAGCCGGTCGAGGTCATAATCATCGCAATAATAATGGATGAGATCACCGCCAGCACAATATCTACCCCGACGAGCGAGAGGATGGCGAGGGCGACAAGCGGTGTAAAACTCAGCAAGCCGAGTTCGGCGGCGGGCCGTCCATGGCACCAGAATGCCGTCACTAAAAACAGCCCTAATAACAGGCCAATAATAATATTTTTTCTGGTGATATTCTGTCTGGTTAGCGGGTTGCCAGAGAGCGTTGAGTCACTCATATAACTCCTTGATGCCAATAAAACCGGCCGCTATTGGGGCGCGGTGTATTCGGGCCTGCTCAGAAAATATCCCCCCTCGTTATAATTTGTTGGCTTCGTTGCCTGAGGGTGTATGTAGGGACAACAGGTATTGTTCTGAGAATCGGATTATCCGCCTGAAGGCGGCGCAGTCAGCTCAATAAGTCAACAGCTCGCTGATTGCGGATTAAATTTATGTTAAGTTAATGTTATTAGAAAATGACTTTTTATCTGGCCTCTATAACCCTGAGTTAACTCCTCATGAAACTGCGTCACCTGGAAATCTTCCACGCCGTGATGACTTGCGGCACGCTTTCCCGAGCAGCAGAATCGCTCAACATCTCTCAACCCGCCGCCAGCAAAGCGCTAAAAAACGCCGAGCAGAAGCTGGGTTTTAAACTTTTTCAGCGGGTACGCGGCAAGCTGCTGCCTAGTAGCGAAGCGCTGATGCTGTTTGAAAAAGCTCAGAATATTTATCATGATCTCGATAACCTGCGCCTGCTCGCCGATAACCTGGCCCGCGATCCCAGAGCCAAAATTAGCCTCGGCTGTCTGCCGAGCCTTGGGTTGAGTCTGGTCCCGGAACTGGTCACTGATTTCTACCAACAAAATGCCAATCTGGTGATGACACTCACCACCGAACACACTGAGACATTGGTCAAAAAATTGGATCTGCGCGAGATAGACCTGGCCCTGACGCTGCAGCCCGTCCAGCAAGGGGAGATCACCAGCACCGCCATCGCTGAGGTCCCGCTGGTGTACATTGACCGCGACTATCGTCAGGGAGAGGTGGTGATTGAGGAGATTGACCAGCAGCGGTGGATCTCGCCCGGACCGCACTCTCTCTCCGCGGCCATTGCGACCCGACGTGATTTTTCGACGACCCGTCTGAACGTGCAGACCTACTACATGGCCACCGAGTTTGTGAAGCGCGGCATGGGATGCAGCATTACCGATATTTTTTCCGCCCGGCATAACCTGGCGCCGGCGATGATTCATCCGATCGCGCCGCCGATGATGATCACCCTGTGTTTACTGCGTCGGGCAGATGTTTCACTCAGCCCGATCAGCCAGAAGTTTGTCGATTTTCTCTGCATCCGGCTCCGCCAGCAGCTGCAGGAGATTAACCTGGAGTTATACCCTGAACATAAAAAGTCAATTGCGCCGCAGAGGCAAATGCTTTGACATAAAGCCCATGCATTTATCAGCGGTGGGTTTATCAGGTTATGAAAAAGCGCATTGTCATTATCGGCGGCGGTGTTATCGGGCTGGCAACGGCTTATGAGTTAATCAAGAGCGGTCATCAGGTGCAGTTGCTGGAGCGTCAGGCGAAGCCGGGTCTGGCAACCAGCTTTGCTAACGGCGGGCAGCTTAGCTACCGGTATGTGGCCCCCCTGGCCGATCGTGGCGTTCCCCTGCAGGGGATGAAATGGATGGGTAAAGCCGACTCGCCGCTCAATATGCGTTTGAAAATGTCGCCGGGGCAATGGCGCTGGCTGCTGCAGTTTCTCCGCGCCTGTAATAGCCAGACGAATAAGCTCAACGGCGATCATATATTGCGCTTGTCGCTGCTCAGCCGTCAGGTGATGCAGGAGTGGCTGACGGCGGATAATCTGCACGACTTTCACTGGCGGCGTTCCGGGAAATTGATCGTTCACCGTCGGGCATATGATTTTAATAAAGCCGCCAAAGGCATTAGCCCGCAATACCAGCAAGCGTTAAATGCCGACGACTGTATTCAGCTTGAACCGGCGCTGAAATATATTCGCCCTTCGCTGCAGGGCGGTATTTATTCACCCGGCGATGAGACCGCCGACTGTCAAAAATTCTGTCAGGCGCTGCTGGAGAAACTGCATGCCAGCGCCAGCTTTACTCTGACCAGCCATTGTGAGGTGCTGCGCCTGAATAAAAAAGGCGCCCGCATTGATTCTGTCGATACCCGTCAGGGAACGATAGTCGGCGATGAGTACATCGTGGCGGCAGGAAACGGCAGCGGCCCCCTGCTGGCCGGGACCGGTATTCGCGTGCCGCTGTGCGCTTTGAAAGGCTACAGCCTGACGCTCCCCTACCCCACAACGCCCGGGATTGCCCCTGATATCAGCGTAACGGATTACGGCCATAAAGTGGTCTATGCCCGGCTGGGCGATCGGCTGCGCATTGCCGCCATGGTCGATATTGGCTACGACGGCGATCAACTGCGCCCCGAGCGTATCCAGGCGCTAAAAAAGATCGTGACCCGCAGCTTCCCTGAGTTACAGGGGGTTGAGGATGCAGAGGCCTGGTGCGGTATGCGCCCTTCAACCCCCGCGGGGCCCCCTCTGCTTGGTCGTGCCGGGTATCAGAACCTGTGGATGAACCTCGGTCAGGGTAGCCTTGGCTTTACTCTGGCCGCCGGCAGCGCGGTGGTTCTCGGCGCGCTACTCAACGGCGCTAGTCCCGCCATTTCTTTAGAAGGTCTGACATGGGAACACACAGCATGAAAATAGAACGCCATCATTCGCAGCCCCGCCTTTCCGCCAGCGTCGGGTACGGCGATCTGATCTTTTTATCAGGGCAAACCCCGGTCGGCAGCGATGACGATATCCGCCAGCAAACCCGGGAGGTTTTAGCGAAAATTGACGCGCTGCTGGCCGAAGCAGGCAGTGATAATCGTCATATTCTGTCTGCTCAGGTGTGGCTGAAGACGATGGCGCGTGATTTTGCCGGGTTTAATGAGGTCTGGGTCGCCTGGATGCCGGAAGGTCACAGCCCGGCACGCGCGGCTGTCCAGGCGGAAATGGCACGCCCTGATATCCTCGTCGAGGTGATGGTTACGGCCGTAAGAAGTTGATTTACGCCACAAAAGAAAAAGGCCGCATCAGCGGCCTTTTTAGTTAGTTCAGATTATTTGTCTCTGGGCGAAGCGTTTTCGACACGGCTTTTAAGTTTCTGACCGGGTCTGAAGGTCACCACACGCCGGGCTGTAATGGGAATATCTTCCCCCGTTTTCGGGTTACGACCCGGGCGTTGGTTTTTATCCCGCAAATCGAAGTTGCCGAACCCGGAGAGTTTTACCTGTTCTCCGTTTTCCAGAGCACGACGCACCTCTTCGAAAAACAACTCTACCAGCTCTTTGGCATCCCGCTTGCTAAGCCCAAGCTTATCAAACAGATATTCTGACATTTCAGCTTTTGTAAGCGCCATAGGTTCAATCCCTCAATGATGCCTGGAATCGCTCTTTTAATGCCTCTACACATCTGGCAACGGTAGCGGCAATCTCCTCTTCTTCGAGTGTACGGCTGGTATCCTGCAGGATGAGGCTAATCGCAAGGCTCTTACTGCCTTCCGCTACCCCTTTACCACGGTACACGTCAAATAAGTTTACGCCAACTACCTGATTTACGCCAACTTTCTTACACTCTGTCAAAACATCGGCTGCAGGTACGTTTTCCGCGACGACAACGGCGATATCACGACGGTTCGCCGGGAAACGAGAAATCTCGCGCGCCTGAGGCACCACGCGGTCTGCAAGCTTGTTCCACTCCAGTTCGAACGCTAAAGTCCGGCCGTTCAGATCCAGTTTACGTTCCAGTTCAGGATGAACAACCCCAATGAAACCAATACGTTCACCTTTCAGATAAATCGCGGCCGACTGCCCCGGATGCAGTGCGCTGTTCGCTTCTGCGCGGAATTCGATATCCGCTAATTTGCCGGTCAGGTCGAGAATGGACTCCAGATCGCCTTTCAGATCGTAGAAATCAACGGTCTCTTTTGCCAGATTCCAGTGCTCTTCGTAGCGGTTGCCACAAATCACACCGGCCAGCATCACGTCCTGACGAATCCCTAGCGGGGCCTGGGTATCCGGAACAAAGCGCAAACCGCTTTCAAAAATACGCACGCGGCTCTGCTGACGGTTCTGGTTATACACCACCGTACCCAGCAGGCCGGTCAGCAGCGACAGACGCATTGCCGACATTTCGCTGGAGATAGGACTTGGCAGAATCAGGGCTTCTTCACCCGGGTGAATCAGCTGCTGCACTTTCGGGTCAACAAAGCTGTAGGTGATCACTTCCTGGTAGCCTTTGTCGTTAAGCAGCGTTTTTACACGTTTCAGCGACAGATTAGCTTCGCGGTGGGTACCCATAATCAGCCCCGCCTGCACCGGACGATCGGGAATGTTGTTATAGCCATACACGCGGGCCACTTCTTCGACCAGATCTTCTTCGATGGCAATATCGAAACGCCAGCTCGGGGCAACCGCCTGCCACTCATCGTTGCCCGCGGTCACTTCGCAGCCCAGGCGCGTCAGAATATCGCTGACCTGAGCATCATCAATATGATGGCCGATCAGGCGATCCAGTTTGCTACGACGCAGGGTAATGGTCGCCGCCTTCGGCAGCGCAGCTTCGTGGGTCGCATCGATAACCGGACCCGCTTCGCCGCCGCAGATATCGATCAGCAGGCGGGTTGCACGTTCCATCGCTTTATACTGCAGCGCTGAATCCACGCCGCGCTCATAGCGATGTGAGGCATCGGTGTGCAGACCGTGACGACGCGCGCGGCCGGTGATGGCCAGCGGGCTGAAGAAGGCGCATTCCAGCAGCACGTTCTGCGTTTCGTCATTGACGCCAGAGTGTTCACCGCCAAAGATGCCGCCCATAGCCAGCGCTTTGTGATGGTCGGCAATAACCAGGGTATCGGTATCCAGTTTGGCTTCGGTGCCGTCCAGCAGAACCAGTTTCTCACCCTCTTTCGCCATACGGACCACGATCCCACCGTCGATGCGGTCGCAATCGAACGCATGCATCGGCTGACCCAGCTCGAGCAGCACGTAGTTGGTGACGTCAACCACCGCGTCGATGGAGCGAATCCCGCAGCGACGCAGTTTCTCTTTCATCCACAGCGGCGTTGGCGCTTTAACATTGATACCTTTCACCACGCGGCCCAGATAGCGAGGACAGGCGTCCGGCGCTTCAACGGCAATCGGTAGCGTATCGGTAATGGTGGCGGCAACGGGGGTAATCTCCGGTGCGTTCAGCGGTTCTTTATTCAGAACGGCCACGTCGCGGGCGACACCGATGATACCTAAGCAGTCCGCGCGGTTCGGCGTGACGCTGATTTCGATAGTGTTATCGTCCAGCTGCAGATATTGACGAATATCGGTGCCAATCGGCGCATCCGCCGGCAGTTCGATAATTCCGCTATGATCGTCGGACACGCCCAGCTCAGAAAACGAGCACAGCATCCCTTCGGAAGGCTCACCGCGCAGCTTCGCGGCCTTAATTTTGAAGTCGCCAGGCAGCACGGCGCCGATGGTTGCTACGGCAACTTTCAGCCCCTGACGGCAGTTTGGCGCCCCGCAGACGATGTCCAGCAGACGTTCGCCGCCGACATTGACTTTCGTGACGCGCAGTTTGTCGGCATTCGGGTGCTGACCGCACTCAACCACTTCTCCCACAACCACGCCGTTGAAGCTACCGGCAACCGGCTCAACGCCGTCCACTTCGAGACCCGCCATGGTGATCTGGTTAGCCAGCGCTTCGCTGTCGATCGCCGGGTTAACCCACTCGCGTAACCACAGTTCACTGAATTTCATTATTCTGTCCTGCCCTTATTTAAACTGTTTGAGGAAACGCAAATCGTTTTCGAAGAACGCACGTAAATCGGTCACGCCGTAGCGCAGCATCGTCAGACGCTCCATCCCCATGCCGAAGGCAAAACCGGAGTAGACTTCCGGATCGATGCCAACATTACGCAGCACGTTCGGATGCACCATCCCGCAGCCCAGCACTTCCAGCCACTTGCCGTTTTTACCCATCACGTCAACTTCCGCGGACGGTTCGGTAAACGGGAAGTAGGATGGACGGAAACGAATCTGCAGGTCTTCCTCAAAGAAGTTATTCAGGAAGTCGTGCAGCGTCCCTTTCAGGTTGGTGAAGTTGATATTGGTATCAACAATCAGACCTTCCATCTGGTGGAACATCGGCGTGTGGGTCTGGTCGTAGTCGTTACGGTAAACGCGACCCGGCGCAATAATGCGGATCGGCGGCTGCTGGTTTTCCATAGTGCGAATTTGCACGCCGGAGGTTTGGGTACGCAGCAGACGCGTCGCATCAAACCAGAAGGTATCGTGATCGGCACGTGCCGGGTGGTGTCCCGGAATGTTCAGCGCATCAAAGTTGTGGTAGTCATCTTCGATTTCCGGACCGGTCGCGACGGTGAAGCCAAGCTCGCCGAAGAAGTTTTCGATGCGATCGATGGTACGGGTCACCGGATGCAGACCGCCGTTTTCAATACGGCGACCCGGCAGAGAGACATCGATAGTCTCTGCGGCCAGACGCGCATTCAACGCTGCGCCTTCCAGATCCGCTTTACGCACGTTAAGCGCCTGCTGGACCTGCTCTTTCGCTTCGTTGATGACCGCACCAGCCGCCGGACGCTCTTCTGGCGGCAGTTCACGCAGGGTTGTCATCTGAAGGGTCAGATGCCCTTTCTTCCCCAGGTATTCCACGCGGACGTTGTCCAGCGCGGCAACATCTGATGCCTCATTAATGGCTGCCTTCGCACTGGCAACCAGCTCTGCGAGATGTGACATGGTTTTCCTCATTATGTCGGTGCAGACACCGGTTATGGTCATTATTTTATTCTGACTATTTCGAGTTACAGGCGGCGCCGGGCCGCATGGCACTTAGCGCAGAAAACCGCTGTCGCCGGATGCGCGCTCAGCCCACGCACCTGCAGCTTGAAATAGAATGAACACGTTCATATACGAAAAAAGCCTCCACAGTGGGAGGCTTTCTGGCGCTGTTTTCCGTTTCTTCTTTCACGCGCTAGCCTCCTGAGTTCAGGTGCTAAAGTGAAAAAAGAAGCGGAAAATAGCAGCATTCATGCTTGCATTACCTTGTCTGGTACGAAACGTAAGACCTGTATTGAAAAGCTTACGGCAATAAAAGTCAATGTATTGATGGTGTTGAAACGAAAAGAGGGAGACAAGCTCCCTCTTTCAACTGGCTTATGCCAGAGCTGCTTTCGCTTTTTCGACCAGCGCGGTGAACGCTAATTTGTCGAATACGGCGATGTCAGCCAGGATCTTACGGTCGATTTCAACAGAGGCTTTTTTCAGGCCGTTGATGAATTTGCTGTAAGAAATACCGTTCTGACGTGCTGCTGCGTTGATACGCGCAATCCACAGTTGACGGAACTGACGCTTTTTCTGACGACGGTCACGATAAGCGTACTGACCAGCTTTGATAACAGCCTGGAAGGCAACGCGGTATACGCGAGAACGCGCACCGTAGTAGCCTTTAGCTTGTTTCAAAATTTTCTTGTGACGTGCACGGGCAACTACACCACGTTTTACGCGAGCCATATGTGCTCTCCTGTATCTATTCTAATTAAAAAGTTTAAAAGGGTTAACGACTTATGCGTACGGCAGGCACGCGATTACCAGGCCCAGATCGCCTTTGGAAACCATGGCTTTCGGACGCAGGTGACGTTTACGCTTGGTAGCTTTTTTAGTCAGAATGTGACGCAGGTTAGCGTGCTTGTGCTTAAAACCACCTTTACCGGTTTTTTTGAAGCGCTTAGCAGCACCGCGTACGGTCTTAATTTTTGGCATTTTAATAACTTCCACTTCGCATTGTTAATAAACGAAACATAGGCGAACAACGCCTGCGAAGCCTGAGGGCTCCACAGGAGTTGCTACTTGAAGGCCTTACTGTTTCTTCTTAGGAGCGAGCACCATGATCATCTGGCGGCCTTCGATCTTCGATGGGAAGGATTCGACCACTGCCAGTTCACTCAGATCGTCACGGACGCGGTTAAGCACTTCCATACCGATCTGCTGGTGAGCCATCTCACGACCGCGGAAACGCAGCGTGATCTTAGCTTTATCACCCTCTTCCAGAAAGCGAACCAGGCTGCGGAGTTTTACCTGGTAGTCGCCATCATCGGTGCCAGGACGGAATTTGATTTCCTTAACCTGGATAACTTTTTGCTTTTTCTTCTGTTCCTTAGAAGACTTGCTCTTTTCATAGAGGAATTTGCCGTAATCCATAATACGACAAACCGGCGGCTCGGCGTTAGGGCTGATTTCGACTAAGTCTACTCCGGCTTCTTCAGCTTTTTCCAGAGCTTCTCTCAGACTCACAATACCAAGCTGCTCGCCTTCCAGACCTGTTAAGCGAACTTCTTGCGCGCGAATTTCGCCATTAATACGATTCGGACGCGCCGTTTGAACTCGTTTTCCGCCTTTAATACCTTATTCCTCCAGTTGTTGAAGACTGCGGCTGCGAATCTCTTGTTGCAGCTTTTCGATCACTTCATTTACGTCCATGCTGCCGAGGTCTTTACCACGACGGGTACGCACGGCCACTTTGCCGGCTTCGACTTCTTTGTCGCCACAGACCAACATATACGGGACACGACGTAAAGTGTGCTCGCGGATTTTAAAGCCAATCTTCTCATTTCTCAAGTCCGCTTTTACCCGAATGCCCGCATTTTGTAGTTTACGAGTCAATTCGTTAACGTATTCAGACTGAGAATCGGTAATATTCATCACCACGACCTGCACCGGCGCAAGCCAGGTTGGGAAGAAGCCGGCAAACTCTTCGGTCAGGATGCCAATAAAGCGCTCCATGGACCCCAGAATGGCGCGGTGAATCATTACCGGTACCTGACGCTCGTTATTTTCGCCCACATAAGAGGCGCTTAAACGCTGCGGCAGAGAGAAGTCCAGCTGTACAGTACCGCACTGCCATGCACGATCGAGGCAGTCATACAGAGTAAATTCAATTTTCGGACCGTAGAACGCGCCTTCACCCAGTTGATATTCAAACGGGATATTGTTTTCTTCCAGCGCGACCGCCAGATCCGCCTCAGCACGATCCCAGGTCTCGTCGCTTCCGATACGTTTTTCCGGACGAGTTGAGAGTTTGACGACGATTTTCTCGAAGCCAAAAGTGCTGTACATATCGTAGACCATACGAATACAGGCGTTGACTTCATCACGGACCTGATCTTCAGTACAGAAGATGTGGGCATCATCCTGCGTGAAGCCACGTACACGCATCAGACCATGCAGCGCGCCCGAAGGCTCGTTACGATGGCAGCTACCGAATTCCGCCATACGCAGCGGCAGATCGCGGTACGATTTCAGACCCTGATTAAAGATCTGCACGTGACCCGGACAGTTCATCGGCTTGATGCAGTATTCACGGTTCTCAGAAGAGGTGGTGAACATCGCATCTTTGTAGTTGTCCCAGTGCCCGGTTTTTTCCCACAGCACACGGTCCATCATGAACGGGCCTTTTACTTCCTGGTACTGGTACTCTTTCAGCTTGGAGCGCACAAACACTTCCAGCTCGCGGAAGATTGTCCAGCCGTCGTTATGCCAGAAGACCATACCCGGCGCTTCTTCCTGCATATGATACAGGTCGAGCTGCTTGCCAATCTTGCGATGGTCACGTTTGGACGCTTCTTCCAGACGCAGCAGATGCGCGTTAAGCGCTTTTTTATCTGCCCATGCGGTACCGTAAATACGCTGCAACATCTTGTTGTTGCTGTCGCCGCGCCAGTACGCGCCTGCGGTTTTCATCAGTTTAAAGTGATGACAAAAACGCATATTCGGCACGTGCGGTCCACGGCACATGTCGACGTACTCTTCATGATGATACAAGCCAGGCTTGTCATCATGGGCGATATTTTCATCAAGAATGGAAACTTTATAAGTTTCGCCACGCTTCACAAAGGTTTCACGCGCTTCGTGCCAGCTGACTTTCTTCTTGATGACGTCATAATTCTTCTCGGCGAGCTCGTGCATACGTTTTTCGAGCGCGTCGATATCTTCCTGGGTCAGCGTATGATCGAGATCGACATCATAATAGAAGCCGTTATCGATAACCGGGCCGATAGCCATCTTAGTGTTTGGCCACAGCTGCTTAATCGCATGACCGAGCAGATGCGCGCAGGAGTGACGAATGATTTCCAGACCGTCTTCATCTTTTGCGGTAATGATGGAGAGGGTTGCATCGTTTTCGATGAGGTCGCTGGCGTCGACCAGCTCACCATTCACTCGTCCAGCGATCGTAGCTTTCGCCAGGCCTGGACCGATATCCAGAGCAACATCCAGCGGGCTAACGGCGTGGTCAAAATGGCGTTGGCTGCCATCAGGAAGCGTAATTACAGGCATTTTATGTCCTTATTTGCAGTGGTGCCCCACACGAAAGAGCACATACAAAACAATATAATAATAATTATCAACAAGTTATAGCTCAGTTCCCGCTTCACTCTGCGAAATATGAGGACGACCGTTTACCGAACCGTTCCCACCTGCAGCCGCCTGTTGATAACACCGGCCCTTAGTTTACACATCATTAGTGCGTGTTAAAAGTCAGAACAAGATAAATGGTGGCGGTCAGGGATAAAACAAGGGGGACAGAAATCATGCGCTGGATATTCAGCCACAGGAACAACATGCCGGGACGACGGATGAAAATAGAAAAACAGCTCGCGCCACAACAGGTAATGGCAAGAAATAGCAAAGTGGAAGAATCGCCTTGACCACTCTTCAGGAAATAAACCGGTACATCTCTACCCGGCTTTATATCCCCTGAAGCGTCATCATATTATCTACAGATGAAAATCAGGACCACTCGCCGGCAACAAGGGTATGGACATTAAATGCATCATCCATAGAGTGACCCGTTGATTGTGAACCGGGAGCAATATTTGATCCGGCTTCAACATCAGTAGCTTTGGCAATACCGACCTGCGTATGGTCGGTGTTGCCTGGCTGCGGGACCGGGTTAGCGGCGAATGCGCCAAAAGACAGGGTGCACAGCATCACAGCCGCAGTCGCGATTTTGCTATTTTTCATGATGGTGATTCTCTTATTTACTGAAGGTAGTCCGGCAAAGATCTCATCTTCGTCGATAGTCAACAGTATAGATCCCGATCACACTTTTGTCCGACTAAATATTTAGCTATTTGTGTCAAATTATCTGCAGAGTTGTCAGGAAAAAATGAATTATGAGGAAATTATGGAGTTATTTTCTTTTTATAAAAAACAAAACAAAAGACCAAAAATAATAATGCCAGCGGTTGTGAATTTTAAAACAATCAGGCCGGTTTCCCGGCCTGAAATAAATTACATCTTATAACCCAGAGACAGCGTCGTGCGGCGGTCGGTATGATTCGGTGCCGATGACGGCGGCTCGGAGTTCCAGGTCAGGTTGTAGGCAACCCGCAGTGCAAAATGCGCATTGATAGCGACGTTCAGGGCACTTTCCGAGTTCAGCGTCGTGTCCTGGGCACCAAACACCGACACCCCTTGGGTGAACTTGGTGTTATCGGTCATCTGCCAGGCCCAGGTACCGGAAGCATAGCCCAGCGGCTGGGTATCATTATCGCCATCGGTATACTCGTCATAGCGCACGCCAGGACCAAATTCAAAGCGCAGGCTGTGGACCGGACCGTTCAGAATCTGGCGACCATAACCCGCGGTTAAAACGTCGCGTTGTTGGTAGCCATTATAGCGGTCAGTCAACCAGCTGGCCTGGCCAAACACGTAGTTGCTGTCGGTCAGGTTGTAGCGACTACGGCCGCCAACCGCGTATTTTTCGGAGGAGCGCTGATCGTTGGACGATGTGTTGCTGGCGTTACCCCACAGCGACCATGCCGTCGTATCGCCGTACCAGGTCAACGTAGAATCCGCGGTCATTGAAGAACTTTTCGTATTTCCGGACTGCGCCAGATAACCGGCGTTAACCGCACCTTCGAAAGGTTTTTTGGCAGTGGAAGGGTCATCCATAACAGTAAAAACGGAATCATCGGCCAATGCGTGCGCAGACGCAAAGAGCCCCCCCGCCAGCAATGCCGCTGCGGGTACTGTCTTCAAAAGCTTCATTTAATTTAGAGTCCGTACAACAAAAAGAGAGACCCAGCTGGTCCCGGAAACTTTCGCAAGGATCGCTATACGCGTCATCCTTCAGGCTACTTCTTTGCTGGCGTCACTAAGACATCCCCTACACAGCATGAACTGTGCTTTCGTGGGATGGCTTCCCTCGCCGCCTCGACGCATCTTGAATGATATTTGTATCTTGCAGGTCCAATGAAAGGCAAAGAATTATAAAAAAGCACGATTAACATAGCAATCAATTACTATTTCATTTTTTGAATAAGACAGCTCTTAGAACAATCTTTATTTCATAAAGATAAAAATAAAAATAAAAAGCGCTTTACAAATCGCGACCGGCAATCGCTTCCCCTTCCCGGTAAGAAGTGCCATTCTTAAAAACACAACAGCTTAACCCGTATCATGGAGGAAATTAGATGACCAAAATCTATACGCTAACGCTGGCTCCCTCACTCGACAGCGCAACGCTGACACCGCAAATGTATCCTGAAGGAAAACTCCGCTGCAGCGCACCGGTTTTCGAACCCGGCGGCGGCGGTATCAACGTCGCACGTGCCATCACCTTTCTCGGTGGTAACGCAACGGCCATCTACCCGGCCGGTGGCGCCACCGGCGAACACCTTACGGCGCTGCTCACTGCAGAACAGGTCCCGGTTGAGCCTGTCGAAGCGCGAGACTGGACGCGGCAAAATCTGCATGTGCACGTGGGCGCCAGCGGCGAACAATACCGCTTCGTGATGCCTGGCGCCGCCTTAACGGAAGAGGAGTTCCGTCGTCTCGAAGAAAAGGTTCTGGCAATCGAGAGCGGCTCATTGCTGGTGGTGAGCGGCAGCCTGCCGCCTGGCATCGGCGTTGATAACCTGACTCAGTTAGTCAAAAGCGCGCAGCGTCACGGGCTTCGCTGCATCATTGATAGTTCGGGCGAGGCGCTGGCTGCCGCTCTTGATGTCGGTAATATTGAACTCGTCAAGCCTAACCAAAAAGAGCTGAGTGCCCTGGTGGGGCGCGATCTGAGCCAACCCGATGACGTTCGACGTGCGGCGGAGGAGCTGATTCGTTCGGGTAAGGTCCGCCGGGTTGTCGTCTCACTCGGCCCACAGGGTGCGCTGGGGGTAGATGCCAGCGGCAGTGTACAGGTCGTACCGCCGCCGATGAAAAGCCAAAGCACTGTTGGCGCCGGCGACAGCATGGTCGGCGCAATGACCCTGCGCCTGGCGGAAGATGCCAGTCTGGAGGATATGGTCCGCTTCGGCGTCGCCGCCGGTAGCGCCGCCACCATTAACCAGGGTACCCGTCTGTGCTCGCTGGAAAACACGCACAAAATCTATACTTACCTGTGCGGTCGCTAGTTCCCCTTCCCTCTGCTGACGCAGAGGGAGTCGCCAAATCATCATCATGGTCTATGCTGAAAATTCCATGGATTACAACAGGGTGAAAAATGAGCACAGAAATTGTTACCCGCGTCGTCACGGTTAACTTTCAGGAAGAGACGCTGACTGAAATTAACGAGCTAAGTAATCATCTCACCCGCGCAGGATTTACTCTTGTGCTGAATGACGAAAACGGCAAGGTCCATGAACTGGGTACGAATACCTTTGGCCTGATTTCCGCGCAAAGCGCCGACGAGGTCAAAGCGCTTAGCGCCGGATTGGCGGAAACGGCGCTGGGTCGCCCCGTTGATGTTACCGTCACCACATTTGCCGAGTGGTTGAAAGCTCAATAAGTGCGATTCGTGCAGCGGAGCGCGCCAGTTGTGCGTCAGTTCGAATTTTACACCGGGGTTATGGGCTAACCTTATGAAATGGTGGAAAACAAGGGGAGAGACAGCATGTGGCAAGCTATCAGCACGTTGTTAAGCGACTGGCATTCCGAAACAGCTGAAATCGAACTTCGCAACGAACTGCCCGGCGGTGAAATTCATGCGGCCTGGCATTTACGTTTCGGCGGACGGGACTACTTTGTTAAATGTGATGAGCGCGAGCTTCTGCCTATCTTTACCGCTGAAGCAGACCAGCTTGAGCTGCTGTCGCGGAGTAAAACCGTTAGCGTTCCGCAGGTTTATGCAGTTGGCAGCGATCGCGACTACAGTTTCCTGGTCATGGAATATCTGCCCCCTCGCCCGCTGGACGCGCACAACGCCTTCTTACTCGGTCAGCATATTGCGCATCTGCATCAGTGGAGCGATCAGCCGCAGTTTGGGCTGGATTTTGATAACGACCTTTCCACCACGCCGCAGCCCAACGCCTGGCAACGCCGCTGGTCGACTTTCTTTGCCGAACAGCGTATCGGCTGGCAGCTGGAGCTGGCTGCCGAAAAAGGGCTCAGCTTCGGTGATATCGACAGCATCGTCGATAATGTGCAGCAGCGTCTGAGCAATCACCAGCCTCAACCGTCATTGCTACATGGTGATTTGTGGTCGGGGAACTGCGCGCTAGGACCCAACGGCCCCTACATCTTCGATCCCGCCTGTTACTGGGGAGACAGAGAGTGCGATCTGGCGATGCTGCCGCTGCACCCTGAACAGCCACCGCAGATCTACGATGGCTACCAGTCAATATCGCCGCTGCCCTCCGGTTTCCTTGAGCGTCAGCCGGTTTATCAGCTCTACACGTTGTTAAACCGGGCGATTTTGTTCGGCGGTCAGCATCTGGTGACGGCACAGAAAGCGCTGGATGCGGTATTAATGGAAAAGGCCCCATAAGGGGCCTGATTACAACACGGTCAGCTAATCTCTACGCCCTTCAGACGGAATTTGATCGTCATGGTGACGCCGGTTCCTGGTTTGCCCGCTTCATAGCGCCATTTGCGCAGCGCGTTTTTCACATCGCGTTCAAACATGTTGGCTGGCTGCGCAGAGAGAATTTCTACGTTATCCACCCGCCCATCTGGCGTGACATCAAACTTGACGCGAACAGAGCCTTCAATGCGCAACGCCTGGGCACGTGCCGGGTATGCCGGCTGGTTGCGGCTTAGCGCTCGCGGGCCGCTCGGCGCGGTCAGAGTCGGTTTCGCCGTTGCCGGTGCGGCGTTCGGCTGCGTACGCGCTGGCGCGGTATTGGTCGTTTCAAACGGTGAAGCCACGCGCGTTTCCGCCGGTTTCACATCACGCTTCGGCTGCTCAACCTTCTTCTCCGGCTTCGGCTTCGGTTTAGGCTTCGGCTTCGGTTTGGGTTCGGGCTTGTGAATGACGACCGGTGCTTCTTTTGGCGGCTCCGGTTCCGGCACGACTTCCGGTTCAGGCTCCGGTTCAACAACGGGTTCCACTACCGGCTGCGCGGCCTGAGGCGGTTCGAGATCTGCCGGCGCAACCATCGTAATTTCGATGGGTTGCGAAGGAGAGGGCCGTTCAATAACCTGATGTACCGAGGTATAAAGCAACCCCGCCACAACGGCACCGTGGATAGCCACGGACAGCAGCGTCGGCCACGGGAAGCGGCGAGGTAAATCAAGGGTCATTGCGCTCATAGTCGTTTCTGTTGAAAAATGATGCCCCGATTTTAAATGCAAATAGCAATCATATTCAATAAGCCTTGTTATCTTGCATCAAAATTTGCCCCGTTTTGTGGGAAAAATTTTCTGAAGCATGGCATTTTAAGCCGGTACGCATCTTTACATTGCAGTCAACGACGGATTCACTTAACGTGATTCGCCTGTTTATTGATAAGGAGCCTTGCCGTGCTTTACGTTATCTACGCTGAAGACATTGCCGATTCTCTGGAAAAACGCTTGTCGGTACGTCCCGCCCACCTGGCACGTTTGCAGCTGTTACAAGATGAAGGTCGCCTGTTGACCGCCGGGCCAATGCCTGCCGTCGACAGTAATGAGCCTGGCGCCGCCGGGTTTACTGGCTCAACGGTCATTGCGGAATTTGAATCACTGGAAGTCGCAAAAGCATGGGCAAATGATGACCCTTACATCGCGGCTGGCGTGTATCAGAACGTCTCCGTGAAGCCTTACAAGAAAGTATTCTGAGATCGTCCGACAGCAAAACAGAGGCACCGTAAACGGTGCCTTTTATATCAGTACTCAGTGAAGACAAACAGCAGGGAACCACGTTGTCGTTTCACCAGTTCCTTCCTGATGGAGAGGATGCGCATGTTGCGGCGCGATTGGGCTTCCAGCCAGCGGGACTTGCGGCGACTCACCTGTCTTAGCATGCGCCAGCGCCCTACTTCCGTTCTACTACGCTTCATTGCTACTACTCTACAAGTGAAAAACAGACCACATTATAAACCCATGAATCTGGCTGACCAACGCTTTCGCTGCGTTTTTATTTGCCAGATGGATGTTGATGCGTAAACTCATGACATAGAGTTATTCAAAAGGATTTTTCATCTATGACAACCTTTTACACGGTGGTGAACTGGCTGGTCATCCTCGGTTACTGGTTACTCATCGCCGGTGTAACATTACGCATTCTGATGAAACGGCGCGCCGTACCTTCAGCAATGGCGTGGTTGCTGATTATCTATATTCTTCCGCTGGTTGGTATTATTGCCTATCTCTCATTTGGCGAGCTGCACCTGGGTAAACGTCGTGCGGAACGGGCCCGGGCGATGTGGCCCTCCACCGCCAAATGGCTTAACGATCTCAAAGCCTGCAAACATATTTTTGCCGAGGATAACAGCCCGGTCGCCGAGTCGCTGTTTAAGCTCTGCGAACGCCGTCAGGGGATCGCCGGCGTTAAGGGCAATCAGCTACAGCTGTTGACCGAATCTGATGACGTGATGCAGGCGCTGATGCGCGATATCCAGCTGGCGCGGCACAATATTGAGATGGTGTTTTACATCTGGCAACCTGGCGGCATGGCCGATAAGGTCGCGGAATCGTTGATGGCGGCGGCGCGGCGCGGCGTTCACTGCCGCCTGATGCTTGATTCCGCCGGCAGCGTCGCCTTTTTCCGCAGCCCGTGGGCAGCCATGATGCGTAACGCTGGTATCGAGGTGGTCGAAGCGCTGAAGGTCAACCTGATGCGTGTTTTTCTGCGCCGTATGGATCTGCGCCAGCACCGCAAAATGGTGATGATTGATAACTATATTGCCTATACCGGCAGTATGAACATGGTCGACCCGCGCTTCTTTAAACAGGATTCCGGCGTCGGGCAGTGGATTGATCTGATGGCGCGGATGGAAGGCCCGGTCGCCACGGCGATGGGCATCGTCTACTCCTGCGACTGGGAAATTGAAACCGGCAAACGTATTTTACCGCCGCCGCCGGATCTCAATATTATGCCCTTTGAAGAAGCCAGCGGACACACGATTCATACCATTGCTTCTGGCCCCGGTTTCCCGGAAGACCTGATTCATCAGGCGCTCCTCACCGCCGCCTATTCCGCCAAAGAACATCTGATCATGACCACCCCTTACTTCGTGCCCAGCGACGATCTGCTGCATGCTATCTGCACCGCGGCGCAACGCGGGGTCGACGTCAGCATTATCCTGCCACGTAAGAATGATTCGCTGCTGGTTGGCTGGGCCAGTCGGGCCTTCTTTACCGAGCTGCTGGCGGCCGGGGTTAAAATTTATCAGTTTGAAGGCGGCCTGCTGCATACCAAAAGCGTACTGGTCGACGGCGAGCTCAGCCTGGTCGGTACCGTGAATCTCGATATGCGCAGCCTGTGGCTTAATTTCGAAATCACGCTGGTCATTGACGACGTCGGATTCGGCGGCGATCTGGCGGCCGTTCAGGACGATTATATTTCCCGTTCGCGCCTGCTGGACGCGCGGCTGTGGTTAAAACGACCGCTCTGGCAGCGGATCACCGAGCGACTGTTTTACTTCTTCAGTCCGTTGCTGTAAAACGTGCCAATCAGATGTTTAACGGGTAGCAATCATGGATATGGATTTAAACAATCGCCTGACCGAAGACGAAACGCTTGAACAAGCTTATGACATCTTCCTGGAGCTGGCTGTCGACAACCTCGATCCGGCGGATGTCATTCTGTTTAACCTGCAGTTTGAAGAACGCGGCGGCGCCGAGCTGTTTGACCCCGCGCCGGACTGGGAAGAGCATGTCGATTATGACCTCAACCCGGACTTTTTCGCCGAAGTCGTGATTGGTCTTGCCGATACCGATGGCGGCGAAATTAACGATATCTTTGCGCGTATTCTGCTGTGCCGTGAAAAAGACCATAAGCTGTGCCATATTCTGTGGCGTGAATAAGCCTCTCCCATACTAAAGCACAAAAAACGGCAGACGGTCACCACACCGCCTGCCGTTTTATTTTTCTTCCCCGACTATTCCGGCAGTTCACTCCCGCAGGCGTTGCAAAAACGCGCATTTTTATCATGCGCGGCGTGCTGACAGTTTGGACACACGCGCGCGCGGCGATGTTGTAATGCGCTGGTCATATGCGTGGTGATAAGCCCGGTCGGGATGGCGATAATGGAATAGCCGATTAAGATCAGAACCGAGGCCAGAATTCTGCCGATCGGCGTATGCGGAGTAATATCGCCATACCCTACCGTCGTAATGGTCACAATCGCCCAGTAGACCGACGCATTTAAGGTGGTAAACCCATACTGCGGCCCTTCAATCAGATACATCAGCGAACCAAAGATAACCATCACGATGGCAATAAAGGAATAAAAGAGGATCAGCTGATGGCGGGCGCTAACGATTGCCGCCCAGAAAATATTCAATGACGGCATAAAGCGCAGCAGTTTAAGAATACGCAAGCAGCGAATCGCCCGCATCGCCCGCCACGCAAAGACATAATTGAGGCTCATTTCCGGCCACATCCACATCACATAGAGCGGCAGGATGGTGGCTAAATCTATCACCCCCCAAAAGCTGAAAATATAGCTGAAGGGTTTCGGCCAGCTGATAATACGCAGGAAATATTCGAGGGTAAAAACAGCGGTGACAAACAGCTCCAGCCAGACAAAAATGTGCCATTCATCAAACGTCAGGTGATATTGCGTACCCAGACCGGACTCAATAAAAATCACCAGCACGCTCAAAAGCGCAAAAATACCGCACAGGCCTTCAAATCGTCGTCCGGAACGACGGGTTTGATCGAAGAGTAAATGATACAACCGCTGGCGAGCGGCGTGAAAATGAACAGCCACGTTTAACCTCGCAAAAAAAAGGGCTGACCTACGTCAGCCCCAGAGATTATAACGGGTCTACCTTCAGGCAGGAAACCGCATGTCGGAAACTCCCCTCCAGCACCGGCCGCGTTTTCGCACATTCTGGCCCGGCGATGGGACAACGCGTACGGAAAACACACCCCGACGGCGGGTTAATCGGCGACGGCAGCTCCCCCTCCAGCAGCTGGATGGTTTTGTTCTTTTCCAGATCCGGGTCCGGAATCGGCACCGCGGACATCAGCGCTTTGGTATAGGGGTGCAGCGGATTGTGGTACACCTCATCATAAGTCCCCAGCTCCACCGCATGGCCCAGATACATCACAAGAACGCGATCGGAAATATGCTTCACCACCGCCAGATCGTGAGCGATAAAGATCAGCGACAGCCCCATTTCGCGCTGCAGCTGCTGCAGCAGGTTAACGACCTGCGCCTGAATCGAAACGTCCAGCGCCGAAACCGGCTCATCGCAGATAATCAGCTTCGGCTCGAGAATCAGCGCACGGGCGATACCGATACGCTGGCACTGGCCGCCGGAAAACTCGTGCGGATAGCGGTTAATCAGGTTCGGCAACAGACCCACTTTCATCATCATCGCTTTCACCCGGTCACGGACTTCCTGACGCGACATTTTGGGATGATAGGTGCGCAGCGGCTCGGCAATAATTTCGCCGATAGTCATACGCGGGTTGAGCGAAGCCAGCGGATCCTGGAAGATCATCTGGATATCGCTGCGAACATCGCGCCACTGTTCCTGCTTCATGCCTAACAGATCTTTGCCAAGCCAGGCGACTTTGCCGTCGGTCGCCTTCACCAGACCAATAATTGCCCGGGCAAAGGTCGACTTGCCGCAGCCGGATTCCCCGACCACGCCCAGCGTTTCGCCCTCGTAGAGACGCAGCGTGACGCCATCCACCGCTTTCAGCGTTTTGGACGGCTGCCAGAACCACTGTTTGCCATCCTTAATATCAAAGTGGACTTTCAGATCGGCAATTTCGAGCAGGACTTTTCTTTGTTCCGTAACGGCGTTCATAGCAGATCCCCTACCGGTTGAAAGCAGGCGCGCAGGCGGCCCGGTGCAAACTCCTCCAGAGGTGGAGCACTATGACAAATCTCCATCGCATGCGGACAACGCGGCTGGAACGGGCAGCCTTTCGGCAGACGCAGCAGGTTTGGCGGGTTGCCCGGGATGGTCAACAGCGACTCGCCCTCGGCGTCCAGACGCGGAACCGCGTTCAGCAAGCCGATAGAGTACGGATGGGAAGGATGATAAAAGACATCTCGCGCCATGCCGTATTCCATGGTCCGCCCGGCATACATCACCAGCACTTTATCGCAGATCCCGGCGACGACTCCAAGATCGTGAGTAATCATAATGATCGCCGTATTGAACTCGCGCTTAAGCTCATTCAACAGGGTCATGATTTGCGCCTGAACCGTAACATCCAGAGCAGTTGTCGGCTCATCGGCAATCAGCAGTTTAGGCCGGCACAGCAGCGCCATCGCAATCATCACGCGCTGACGCATCCCGCCGGAGAATTCGTGCGGATACATTTTCATGCGCTTACGCGCTTCCGGCATCTTAACCGCATCCAGCATCTTCACCGACTCTTCAAAGGCTTCGGCTTTTCCCAGACCTTTATGCAACATCAGGACTTCCATCAGCTGCTCACCCACCCGCATATACGGGTTCAGGGAGGTCATCGGGTCCTGGAATATCATGGAAATTTGTTCGGCGCGAAGCTTATTCAGCTCGCGCTCCGGCAGATTGAGAATCTGACGGCCGTTAAACAGAGCCGACCCGCCAATCTGACCATTGGAGGCCAACAGGCCCATTGAAGCAAACGCGGTCTGCGACTTACCGGAACCCGATTCGCCGACGATGCCCAGCGTTTCCCCGGCCCGCAGGTTAAAATTGAGGTCATTCACCGCCGTGACATCGCCATCAGGCGTTTTGAACGTGACGCGGAGATCTTTGACATCCAGCAGCAGGCCGGATTGTTGCTGTGCCTGCGGCGCTTTTGCCGTTTCAATTGTGCTCATGACGGCGCTCCTTAGCGATCTTTCGGGTCGAGGGCATCACGCAGGCCATCGCCGATAAAGTTAAAACAGAACAGCGTAACCACCAGGAACCCCGCTGGAAACAGCAGCAGCCACGGCGACACTTCCATAGAGTTCGCGCCATCGCTGAGCAGCGCACCCCAGCTGCTCAGCGGTTCCTGAGTACCCAGACCAAGGAAGCTTAAGAAGGATTCAAACAGGATCATGCTCGGAACCAGCAGAGAGGCGTACACCACCACCACGCCCAGTACGTTAGGCACGATATGCCGAACCACAATACTGAATGTTGAAACACCGCCGACCTGCGCCGCTTCGATAAACTCTTTGCGCTTCAGGCTCAGCGTCTGGCCGCGAACAATACGCGCCATATCCAGCCAGGAGACCATGCCGATGGCAACGAAAATCAGCAGGATGTTCTGGCCAAAGAAGGTGACGAGCAGGATAACGAAGAACATGAACGGAAAGGAGTTGAGGATCTCCAGCAGACGCATCATCACGGAATCGACTTTGCCGCCCAGGTAGCCGGAAAGTGAACCGTAGAGCGTACCAAGAACCACCGCCACCAGCGCCGCAGCCACCCCGACCATCAGCGAGATACGCCCGCCGATAGCGACGCGAACCAGCAGGTCGCGGCCGGAAGAGTCGGTACCAAAGTAGTGGCCGGATGTCGTATCCGGCGCACTGGACATCATGCCCCAGTCGGTATCGAAGTAGGAGAACTGCGATACCATCGGTGCAATAGTCACGAACAGTGCGATAATCACCAGCACAATCAGGCTGGCAACGGCGGCACGGTTATGCATAAAACGACGGCGGGCGTCCTGCCATAAACTACGTCCTTCGACTTCCAGCTTTTCACTGAAGTTTTCCAACGCCTCGTTGCTTTTCTTACTTAACATCATGGCGAACTCCAGCCTCAATAGCGAATCTTCGGATCGATAACGGCATACAGCACGTCAACAATCGCGTTAAACAGAATAGTCAGCGCGCCGACCAGAATGGTCAGGCTCAGCACCAGCGAATAGTCGCGGTTAAGCGCGCCATTCACAAACAGCTGACCAATCCCCGGAAGACCGTAGATCGTTTCGATGACCATTGAGCCGGTGATGATCCCCACAAATGCTGGCCCCATATAAGAAAGAACCGGCAGCAGAGCGGGTTTCAGCGCATGACGCAAAATAATGCGCCGCATCGGCAGCCCTTTCGCGCGCGCGGTGCGGATAAAGTTGGAATGCAGGACCTCAATCATTGAACCGCGGGTAATACGCGCGATACTGGCGATATAGGCTAACGATAAGGCCACCATCGGCAGAATCATAAATTTCAGCGCCCCGCCGTTCCAGCCGCCGCCGGGCAACCAGTGCAGCGTGATGGCGAATATCATCACCAGCAGCGGCGCAACCACGAAACTGGGTATCACCACGCCGGTCATTGCCACCCCCATGACCGCATAATCCCATTTTGTATTCTGCTTCAGGGCCGCAATAACCCCTGCCGTCACGCCGAGAACGACCGCCAACAGGAAGGCGGCAAGCCCTAATTTAGCGGAAACCGGGAAGCTCGACGCCACCAGATCGTTTACCGAATAGTCTTTATATTTAAAAGAGGGACCGAAATCACCGTGCGCCAGCTGCTTCAGATAATTGAAGTACTGGGTCATGATGGGGTCGTTTAAATGGTATTTAGCTTCAATATTCGCCATCACTTCCGGCGGCAGCGTGCGTTCACCGGTAAATGGACTTCCCGGCGCCAGACGCATCATGAAGAAAGAGATCGTAATAAGAATAAATAGCGTCGGAATCGCTTCCAGACAGCGACGAAAAATAAATTTTAACATTGCCCGTACCTTCTGGCCTGTGCCTATCGAGTGCGATGAATTCAGACACGGTGGGGCAAGCGTCGCCTGCCCCACGTATTGCCATTAATGTTTGATAATATAAAGGTTTTTAACGTAGATATTATCTAACGGGTCTTTACCGGTATAGCCGCCCACCCACGGTTTAACCAGACGGGCGTTGACGTAATAGAAGACCGGCACGATCACAGAATCTTTATCGAGCTGCTGTTCTGCTTGCGCATACAGGTCGGCACGCTTCGCGTCATCATTAGTTTGTAATGTTTCGGCGATGATTTTATCGAAAGCCGGGCTCTTATAATGAGAGGTGTTATTTGAGCTGTCGCTCAGCATCGTATTCAGGAATGAGGTTGGTTCGTTGTAATCCGCACACCAGCCGGCACGCGCCACGTCGAAGGTCCCCTGATGACGGTTATCGAGGAAGGTTTTCCATTCCTGATTTTCCAGCTTGACGTTAGCCCCCAGGTTTTTCTTCCAGATGGACGCCACGGCAATAGCCAGTTTTTTATGCAGATCGGAAGTGTTATACAGTAAATTAAAGGTCAGGGGTTTATCAGCGGTATATCCGGCTTCCGCCAGCAGTTTTTTCGCTTCTTCGTTACGCTTGTCCTGAGACCAGGTAAACCATTCTGGTTTGACAACTTTCATGCCATCGGTATACGGCGGGGTATAGCTGTAGGCCGGCAGGTCGCCCTGATTCTTCACTTTATTAACGATAATATCGCGATCCAGCGCCATTTTCAGCGCGGTACGGACGCGGACATCGGTAAACGGTGCTTTCTGGTTATTAATTTCGTAGTAATAGGTGCAGAGATACGGATCGACATGCACTTCTTGCGGGATCTCTTTTTTCAGTTTCTGGAACAGTTCAATCGGCATGTTGTTATAGGTCATGTCGATTTCGCCGCTGCGGTAGCGGTTAACGTCGGTAACTTCGGAAGAGATCGGCAGGTAGGTAACCTGATTAATGACGGTTTTCGCGTTATCCCAGTATTGCGGATTGCGCTCAAGCACAATACGTTCGTTAACGACCCAGTCTTTCAGCTTATAAGCGCCGTTAGTCACGATATTGGCAGGCTGGGTCCATTTCTCGCCGTATTTTTCGATGGCGGCTTTCGGCACCGGAGAAACGGATGGGTGAACGAGGAGTTTATAAAAATAAGGAACCGGTTCGCTCAGCGTGACTTCGAAGGTTTTATCATCAATCGCTTTTACGCCCAGATCGGTGATCGGCTTTTTGCCCGCGATAATGTCATCAACATTCAGCAAGTGGCCATATTGCAGATAGCTTGCGTAAGGTGAAGCGGTTTTCGGATCCGCCAGACGCTGCCAGCTATAGACGAAATCTTGCGCGGTAACCGGCGTGCCGTCCGACCATTTCGCATCTTTGCGCAGATGGAAGGTCCAGACTTTAAAATCTTTATTATCCCAGGATTCTGCGGCCCCAGGGATCGGATGGCCTTGAATATCGCCAATCACTAACCCTTCAAACAAATCGCGGTTAATGTTGGATTCCGGAACGCCTTCAATTTTATGCGGGTCCAGGGATTGCACTTCCGCGCCGTTATTACGTACCAGCGATTGTTTATCCGCCAGCTGCACCCCTGCAGGTACATCCGCTGCCATAGCAACATTCGCGGTAATTAGCGCAGACAAAATCCCCGCGGCTACCAGACTTTTTTTGGTGATGATGGTCATTGTGTTGTTACTCCATTCATTATAATTACTGGCTATTTAACCAGCCTGTTTTTTTCCCCTAACGGGATTCTGTACAGTGCAGGAGTTTATGCTGCTGTCAGACTTTACTACTTGCTATCACCGACTTATTTATTACGGCCGCTCAAACGGCGACCTTGGCGTCGATTCTTTTATCCCCTGTGGCGGGGCGGTTTCAGCCGCAACGAGTTATTTAATAATAATTCTCATTTACGTATATTGTTCAGTGAGCGATCACGGCGGAAAGTACCAAAAGGCCATCTCATCCGCCAATGCAATTTGCAAATATGTTACCGGATTCTCTTTTATGGTTTTCTCTACGCCGCTATCTTGCCCTGTCTTGCGACGAGAAAATCATTAAAGAATTTAGTTTTCATACAGATACTGTCAACAGCCCGTTATGGATGCCGCGGCACCACGCTGAGATGCATTTTTGTACGAAAATTTAACAATCGGTTATTATTTAGCACATTCATCTGCCCCGGTTATGAAATTACTAATATCATTTCAATTATGCGACGGCAAGCACCAGAGAATGATGTGAAGAAAATAACAGTGGCAAGGGGGTGATAAAAAGAGAGGAAACGTTCGGGAAGTTACATAATTAGCTGATAAATAACAATATTTAAAGACATTACGGAAAGCTATCTTATCGCGTGTTATCCGCTTAATTGATATGTTTTGCTAATAATGAAGCAAACGCGGAGCACCGGGCTCCGCATCGCGCGGGCTCGTTTAACTGACCAGGCCAGGAAACAGCGCTTTTATTCCGGTGACGATAAACTCAATCCCCAGCGCCATCAGCAATAGCCCCATAATACGCGTGATGACGTTGATACCCGTCTGCCCTAACAGGCGCACCAGCCACGGCGCCATGCGAAAAATCCCCCAGCAGCATAAGGCAAACAGGGCAATGGCAAGGGAAAAACCCAACAGGTAGGTTACCGTGTGGTAGCGCGTTCCCCAGACGATAGTCGAGCTGATTGCGCCCGGCCCTGCCATCAACGGCAGCGCCAACGGCACGACGCCAATACTTTCACGAATTGCGGTTTCTGATTTTTCCTGCTTGTTTTGCTTATCCTCGCCGAGTTTGCCGCTGATCATCGACATCGCAATCGTCACGACCAGGATCCCGCCGGCAATACGGAATGAGTCAATAGAGATGCCGAAAATTTGCAAAATCGAGTCACCGAGAAAAAGCGACGTCAGCAGAATAATGGCAACCGAAAGATTCGCCGTCAGGTTGGTCTTATTGCGGATCACGGCCGTCTGATAACTGGTCATACTAATGAAAACCGGGATGATGCCTACCGGGTTAACCAGCGCAAATAACCCGATGAAAAACTTGAAGTAAGTTGAAAAATCAAACAACGGTAGAGTCACAGTGCGCTCCGCAGCATCATTAAAAATGGCTGTTGACAGTTAGCCACATAAAATATTCGCGCAGAAGATACGCTTTTTAGCAGCATAATTCATCTCAAATATACGTACAGCGGCGACAAAATGGCATGTTATCTATTTGTTTCCCTCGGTTACTTATTCACTTAGTTTGCATACCAATTATTACACTTGATTTGACTGGTCAAAAAACAGACTGCTGAAAGGTGTCAGCTTCACGTAAACTTGATCTAAATCACGTAAATTGTACTCAGAAGTGAGTAACCTTGTTCACACCAAAAGAGTGCAGCATAGCGGTACCTGAGAATTAAAAAGATCAAGCTTCTTTAGTAAATCAATGAAGCCAGCGGCGCCAGAAACGGCACCTTAACATTTAGATGCAAGCTGTTAACAGCCTGTCTATACTGTCGAATCGAGCTACTGATTTACTAAAAAAGTTTAACATTATCAGGAGAGCATTATGGCTGTTACTAATGTCGCTGAACTTAACGCACTCGTAGAGCGCGTAAAAAAAGCCCAGCGTGAATATGCCAGTTTCACTCAAGAACAAGTTGATAAGATCTTCCGTGCCGCCGCTTTGGCCGCCGCAGATGCTCGAATCCCTCTCGCAAAAATGGCCGTAGCCGAATCTGGCATGGGCATTGTCGAAGACAAGGTTATCAAAAACCACTTCGCTTCCGAATATATCTATAACGCCTATAAAGATGAAAAGACCTGCGGTGTTCTCTCTGAAGACGACACTTTCGGGACTATCACTATCGCCGAACCGATCGGCATTATCTGCGGTATCGTTCCGACGACTAACCCGACTTCCACAGCAATCTTCAAATCACTGATCAGCCTGAAGACGCGTAACGCGATCATCTTCTCTCCACATCCGCGTGCGAAAGATGCCACCAACAAAGCGGCAGATATCGTTCTGCAGGCTGCTATCGCGGCAGGCGCGCCGAAAGATCTGATCGGTTGGATCGACCAGCCTTCCGTTGAGCTGTCTAACGCGCTGATGCATCACCCTGACATTAACCTGATCCTCGCGACCGGTGGTCCAGGCATGGTTAAAGCAGCTTATAGCTCCGGTAAACCAGCTATCGGCGTAGGTGCAGGTAACACTCCGGTCGTTATTGATGAAACTGCAGACGTTAAGCGTGCGGTCGCTTCCGTACTGATGTCTAAAACCTTTGATAACGGCGTTATCTGTGCGTCTGAGCAGTCAGTGGTCGTTGTTGACTCCGTCTATGACGCCGTTCGCGAACGTTTCGCCAGCCACGGCGGCTACCTGCTGCAGGGCAAAGAGCTGAAAGCCGTTCAGGACATCATCCTGAAAAATGGCGCGCTGAACGCGGCAATCGTAGGTCAGCCGGCATACAAAATTGCTGAACTGGCAGGCTTCACCGTTCCGGCTACCACCAAGATTCTGATTGGTGAAGTGACCGACGTTGATGAGAGCGAGCCGTTTGCTCACGAAAAACTGTCTCCGACGCTGGCCATGTACCGCGCGAAGAACTTCGAAGATGCTGTTGATAAAGCTGAAAAACTGGTGGCAATGGGCGGTATCGGTCATACCTCTTGCCTGTACACCGACCAGGACAACCAGCCGGCTCGCGTTGCCTACTTCGGCCAGATGATGAAAACCGCACGTATTCTGATTAACACCCCGGCTTCTCAGGGTGGTATCGGTGACCTGTACAACTTTAAACTCGCGCCTTCCCTGACTCTGGGTTGTGGTTCCTGGGGTGGTAACTCCATCTCTGAAAACGTTGGTCCGAAACACCTGATCAACAAGAAAACCGTTGCTAAGCGAGCTGAAAACATGTTGTGGCACAAACTTCCGAAATCTATCTACTTCCGTCGTGGCTCACTGCCAATCGCACTGGATGAAGTGATTACTGATGGTCACAAACGCGCGCTGATTGTGACTGACCGCTTCCTGTTCAACAACGGTTATGCAGACCAGATCACCTCCGTGCTGAAAGCATCCGGCGTTGAGACTGAAGTCTTCTTCGAAGTTGAAGCTGACCCGACCCTGAGCGTAGTACGTAAAGGTGCGGATCTGGCTAACTCCTTCAAGCCGGACGTTATCATCGCCCTGGGCGGTGGTTCCCCGATGGATGCCGCGAAAATCATGTGGGTCATGTACGAACATCCGGAAACCCACTTCGAAGACCTGGCGCTGCGCTTTATGGACATCCGTAAACGTATCTACAAGTTCCCGAAAATGGGCGTGAAAGCGAAGATGATCGCCGTCACCACCACTTCCGGTACCGGTTCTGAAGTTACGCCATTCGCAGTTGTTACCGACGATGCAACCGGTCAGAAATATCCGCTGGCTGACTACGCGCTGACTCCGGATGTGGCGATTGTCGATGCTAACCTCGTGATGGATATGCCGAAGTCCCTGTGTGCTTTCGGTGGTCTTGACGCCGTGACTCACGCCCTGGAAGCCTATGTTTCCGTACTGGCATCTGAGTTCTCCGACGGCCAGGCTCTGCAGGCGCTGAAACTGCTGAAAGAGTACCTGCCAGCGTCCTACCACGAAGGTTCTAAGAACCCGGTAGCACGTGAGCGTGTGCACAGTGCAGCGACTATCGCCGGTATCGCGTTTGCTAACGCCTTCCTCGGCGTATGTCACTCCATGGCGCACAAACTGGGTTCTCAGTTCCACATTCCGCACGGCCTGGCTAACGCCCTGCTGATTTGTAACGTGATTCGTTACAACGCGAATGACAACCCGACCAAGCAGACTGCATTCAGCCAGTACGACCGTCCGCAGGCACGCCGTCGCTACGCTGAAATCGCTGACCACCTGGGTCTGAGCGCACCGGGCGACCGTACCGCAGCGAAAATTGAAAAACTGCTGGCATGGCTGGAAAGCCTGAAGGCTGAACTGGGTATTCCTAAGTCTATCCGTGAAGCTGGTGTACAGGAAGCTGACTTCCTGGCCCACGTTGACAAGCTGTCTGAAGATGCATTCGATGACCAGTGCACCGGCGCAAACCCGCGCTACCCGCTGATCGCCGAGCTGAAACAGATTCTGCTGGATACCTTCTACGGTAACGAGTTCAGCGAAGGTGAAACTGCCGCGAAGAAAGAAACCGCAGCCGCACCAAAAGCCGATAAAAAAGCGAAGAAATCTGCTTAATCGACTCTGATAACGCTGGTAAAAAGCCCCATCTCCGGATGGGGCTTTTTTTTATCCCCTTCCGCCAGAGAAGATGAGATGAGCGATAGCAAACGCTTTTTCCTGATGCGCATTTGCGACCTGGGTATCCACGATACCGCTGGTAGAGGTTTGTTTTCGGCGGCACAGGAGCACAATCAGGGTAGCAACGCCCTCATGCCGTTGATACCCGGCCAGGAGAAGTCCATCACGGAACATCGGCAGCAGCAGGCATTTCAGGCGTAACCAGTTCTGGATAAAGGTCAGGGTATCGGTTCACGGCAGGAAGACGCAGCAGGCGCCATACAGGCGCCTGGGAGGGGAATGATCTGTACGATTAGCAGGGGCGATGTTTACTCTGCACCCGGGTCAGCGAGCCTTCACTTAAGGCTTCTTTATAATGTTTACGGCAAACGGAAACATAGCGTTCATTCCCGCCAATCACCACCTGCTCACCTTCATTATATGGCCGCCCTTCCTGATCGAGACGCAGTACCATGCTCGCTTTACGTCCGCAGAAGCAGATCGTTTTTAATTCAACCAGCTTATCGGACCATGCTAATAAATACTGACTACCAATAAACAACTCGCCACGGAAATCCGTACGCAGGCCGTAGCACAACACCGGAATATCCAGGCGATCGACGACTTCAGACAATTCATGTACCTGCTCGCGGGTCAGAAACTGACTCTCATCCACCAGGACACAATGAACAGGCTGTTGCGCATGTTCGGCCGCAATATCGCTAAAGAGCGAGGTTTGAGGGTTAAACAGCCGGGCTGGCGAGGAGAGACCAATTCTTGAACTGACCTTACCTGAACCAAAGCGGTCATCAATCTCGGCGGTATAAACCAGGGCACGCATGCCTCGCTCTTGATAATTGTATGACGACTGTAACAAAGCGGTCGACTTACCTGCATTCATTGCAGAATAGTAGAAATAAAGTTGAGCCATCGGCTGCATCACCCCAATCAGTGTGTTTTATCGCGGCAAAATTGTAGCATATTTTCCCGTGCTATCCCCCCTTTCAGCATGGGTATAGCGGCATACGCTATGCTCGTCCTCCCTGCTGATAGATTACGCTTTTTTAATTGAATGCGGGTGCCGGCAATTTGTACAGCCCTCCTTGTTGGCCCCCTACGATTGTCCTTTTGTGCGAATCGTAGCAAGCGCCAGCCCGCTATAACGTTTTTTGCTCACCCGATTATATTAAAGATTGCCGTTACTAATACGCTAATACTCAAGAGGGATATTTATCCCTGCAAAGTATAATTTTACTCCCGGGCAACAGAGAAAAGCATACTATCTCAGGGTTTTAGCGCAGGATTCAGGTCAGGCTATAAGCAAAAAAGATGTGAAGTCGCACGTAGAATTTAACTTAAATTAATTAATTACCACGACAAATAACAAGTAATTTTGAATTCCTTACATTCTCCCCTATTGCACATCTGATTATATCGCTCTATTATTACTCCAACAAACCACCCCACAATATAAGTTTGAGATTACTACAATGAGCGAAGCACTTAAAATTTTGAACAACATCCGTACTCTTCGTGCGCAGGCAAGAGAATGCACCCTTGAAACGCTAGAAGAAATGCTGGAAAAATTAGAAGTTGTCGTTAACGAACGTCGCGAAGAAGAAAGCGCTGCAGCTGCAGAAATTGAAGAGCGTACTCGTAAACTGCAACAATACCGTGAAATGCTGATTGCAGATGGTATTGATCCGAACGAACTGCTGAGCACCATGGCGGCAGTCAAAGCGGGTACCAAAGCTAAACGCGCTGCGCGCCCGGCTAAATACAGCTACGTTGATGAAAACGGCGAAACCAAAACCTGGACAGGTCAAGGCCGCACCCCGGCAGTGATCAAAAAAGCCATGGACGAGCAGGGTAAAACCCTGGACGATTTCCTGCTGTAATCGATCAGCTGTATTTGAAAAATCCCGCTTCGGCGGGATTTTTTTTATCTGCCGTCCGGCGATATAAAAAAACCGGGAAACGAAATTCGCTCCCGGTTTATCATTATGCTGAAAACGATTACTTAGCTACTGCTTTTTCCAGCCAGGCTTTAAAATCTGCGCCGAGGGATTTATGGCGCACGCCATATTCCACAAACGCCTGCATATAGCCCAGTTTATTACCGCAGTCGTGGCTCTTACCTTTCATATGATAGGCCTCAACCGTCTCTTTCTCGATCAGCATGTCGATCGCATCGGTCAGCTGGATTTCATCCCCGGCTCCCGGAGGCGTTTTTGCCAGCAGCGGCCAAATGTCCGCGCTCAGCACATAGCGACCGACGACAGCAAGGTTAGACGGCGCCACATCGGCTTTCGGCTTCTCAACCACACCCACCATCGGGACGCTTTCGCCCGGCTGCAGGGACTCACCTTTACAGTCGACAACGCCGTAGGCGGTAACATCAGCGACAGGCTCAACCATAATCTGGCTGGATCCTGTTTCATCAAAACGGGAGATCATTTCGGCCAGGTTATCACGGGAAAGATCCGACTCGAATTCATCCAGAATAACGTCTGGCAGAATAACCGCGACCGGCTCATCACCCACCACCGGGTGCGCGCACAGTACCGCGTGGCCCAGACCTTTAGCCAGACCCTGACGGACCTGCATAATGGTGACATGCGGCGGACAAATAGACTGAACTTCTTCCAGCAGCTGACGTTTAACACGTTTTTCCAGCATCGCTTCCAGTTCAAAACTGGTATCGAAATGGTTTTCGATGGAGTTTTTAGACGAATGGGTCACCAGAACAATTTCAGTAATTCCGGCTGCGATGCATTCGTTAACAACGTACTGAATTAAAGGCTTATCTACCAGTGGCAGCATTTCTTTCGGAATAGCCTTGGTGGCGGGTAGCATCCTGGTACCTAATCCCGCAACCGGGATAACAGCTTTTCTTACTTTAGAATTAAGGGCAGCCATTGAAATCTCCTGGACTGTTCGTTTTTTAAACTTTTCGTTAATAATAACGTGTCGAGTATATCAGTCCACTCAGGCAAACCTGGTCTGAAAAGGTTTGTGTTCCCTCGAATTAGGACTTTACTTATAAAACGCAATGATAGTACCACCGCAAAAGATTACCCGGTAATCCTACCAGCTTAAAAAAACAGGTAATTGTTCATTCCGCAGACAACATCAGTCGCAAACGCCCTCCGGCCCCCCAAATTTGGCACTGCCATGATGCGCAGCGCTGGCTAATTTGGTTGAGATAAGCGTTACCCAATGTCCCTAACGGAACGCCATTGCTAATCTGAATTTGATGTTCTCCGGTATTGAGTGTGCCATTCAGACCTGCGGATACCAATATCAAATTTTTCAGACCGCTATGGTAATAACCTACCAGCAATGGAAATTGCCCAGGTAAATTGGCCTGACGCAGTAATTGGTTAACCTGTTTCAACAGGCTCCCCATTTCCGGCAGGCGCTGCCCCTGATGGGCCAGCTGCTCCTGAAGCAATCCATTAAACAAAGCCCGCAGCAACAGCGCCGCCAGCACCCCATTATCTCCTGCTCGTGTGACATCCAGACAATAGAAGGCCAGATCATTTTCTGATAATGGCGCAATATCGAGCACCAGACCGGGTTTATCCGCCGACACCAGCTGACGATAATGAATACGGCACTTCGAAATTTCTTGCTGTACGGGAGGCTGAAGCTCCTGCAGCAGCCTTGACGCTGCGGTAGGGTCGCTAACCAGCGCGTCCCAGTCCTCAAACAACCGTTCTTCTTCCTCAACCCGCGAGTTGAACATATTGGGATACAGACAGGCATACACCGTTTCCCGCAGGCGGTTGAAATCTTTTACCGGCTTTAGCAACACATCCTGGACGCCAAGGCGCAACGCCCTGGCAATATCGGCCATATTTTCCGTTGCCGAAATCATCAGAATCGGCAGCGTTTCGCCCCGGTTGCGTAGCTGCTCCACCAGCTCAAGACCATTCATTCGCGGCATAGAGATGTCGCAAATCATCAGGTCGGGTTTGGACTCGGCCATCTTCTGGAGCGCTTCCACGCCATCCCCCGCCAGTGCCGTTGTCGCGCCCAGTGAGGTTAGCCAGGAGTGCAAGAGTGAGCGGAAAACGGCTTCGTCTTCAACTATCAGAATCAGTTTTCCCGCCAATGGCTGCGTCATGATCTCTCCTCTGGCTGACGATAGTTAAATAGTGGCATGCAATTCACACTATCGCCTGTCAGAATTTACTTAAGTCCTGGTTAAATGGCGTCACACCGCAGTGCGCACCAAGGGTAGTAGCTCATCCATCTTCTTTTCAACCGCCTGATGTCCGGCAGCAATCGCCTCACCGGCACGATGAAAATCAAGCGTGGATATTTGTGGGCAAAAAGGCTGCAGCAGAATATCGGGAGGATCGCCCGCCATCCGATTGCGTTTCAGGCGATTTTCCAGCACCTGAATAGAGGTCGACATAATCTCCATCGCCGTTGGCGTCGCCGCGCGACGGGAGGTCATTCCGCTCAGACGCGCGCGAATCCTCGCATGCCAGGAAAAATCTTTGTCTTCTTCAGGCTGAGGTTTTTCAATGGACCACAAATCCTGCTGCATCAGATGCGCATCGTGCTGTAAGTCGACGGCAATCACGATATCCGCCCCCAGCGCGCGCGCCAGGGAAACCGGAACGGGGTTGACTACCGCGCCATCGACCAGCCAGTAGCCATTATGCATGACCGGCGACATCAGGCCCGGCATGCTGCAGGAGGCGCGCACGGCCTGGTGCAGATCGCCCTCGGTAAACCACAGTTCGCGGCCGGTGCTTAAATTGGTCGCCACCGCAGCAAAGCGACGGTCGCAGCGCTCAATATCGGAGACAGGCAATACCTGTCGGAACTGATTGAATACGCGCTCACCGCGCAGCAGGCCACCGCGACGCCAGGAAAGATCCATCAACCGCAGCACGTCCCAGTTACTAAAAGAGGAGACCCATTTCTCAAGGACCGGAAGCCGATTGCAGGCAAAGGCGGCCCCCACCAGCGCACCGATTGAACATCCTGCGACGATATCAATTTCAATGCCCGCGCGCTGTAGCGCTTTAATCGTCCCTATATGCGACCACCCGCGGGCAGCTCCCGCCCCTAACGCCAGACCAATTTTAAGCTTTCTCATTATGACCGATATACTTCCTTCCACTCCGAGCATGGCATCATTGCCACAGCTCAGTTAACATAAAACACTTTGGCGCCGATGCGCCGTGATTCTTTTTCCATGGAGGCCGCTTTGTCGCCATTATGCCCTTGTGGCAGCGCTCTGGAGTATAGCTTATGTTGTCAGCGATATCTGACCGGCTCGTTGCCCGCACCGGATCCCTCACAGCTGATGCGATCTCGCTATAGCGCGTTTGTCATGAAGGATGCCGATTACCTGATCGCCACCTGGCACCCTTCCTGCCAGCCACAGCACTTCCGGGACGATCTGGAAAAGGGGTTCGCTAAAACGCAGTGGCAAGGCTTAACCGTATTTGCTACCGATGAAGGCCGTCACCCCGACGAGGGATTCGTCAGTTTCATCGCGCGATACCACGACGATAACCGCCCCGGCGCGATTATTGAACGTTCCAGATTCTTAAAAGAAAATGGACGGTGGTATTATATCGACGGCACACGACCGCTGATTGGTCGTAACGACCCCTGCCCTTGCGGTTCAGGTAAAAAATTTAAAAAATGCTGCGGCCAGTAAAGCTGGCGCCGGCAATAGCAAACACTACAGGATTTTCCTCGCGATGCATTCATTACAACGTAAAGTACTACGCACCATTTGCCCTGACCAGAAAGGACTCATCGCGCGTATCACGAATATTTGTTACAAGCACGAGCTGAATATCGTGCAGAACAACGAGTTTGTCGATCACCGTACCGGTCGCTTCTTTATGCGTACCGAACTGGAAGGTATTTTTAATGACGCCATTCTGCTCGCCGACCTTGATAGCGCGCTGCCGGAAGGCTCTATACGCGAACTAACCCCCGCTGGCCGCCGTCGCGTGGTGATCCTGGTCACCAAAGAGGCACACTGTCTGGGCGATCTGCTGATGAAAGCCAACTATGGCGGCCTGGATGTTGAGATTGCGGCGGTCATCGGCAACCATGAAACCCTGCGCTCGCTGGTTGAACGTTTTGATATTCCGTTCCAGCTGGTCAGCCACGAAGGACTGACGCGCGAAGAACACGACAAGCTGATGGGCGACGCCATTGAATCCTATGCGCCGGATTATGTGGTGCTGGCGAAGTATATGCGCGTTCTGACGCCGGAATTCGTTTCCCGCTTCCCGAACCAGATTATCAACATTCATCACTCCTTCCTGCCAGCCTTTATTGGCGCCCGTCCTTATCATCAGGCCTATGAGCGCGGCGTGAAGATCATCGGCGCTACCGCCCACTACGTTAACGACAACCTGGATGAAGGCCCGATCATTATGCAGGATGTAATTCATGTCGATCACACCTATACGGCGGAAGATATGATGCGCGCGGGGCGCGATGTTGAAAAGAATGTGCTGAGCCGCGCGCTGTATCAGGTTCTGGCTCAGCGCGTGTTTGTTTACGGCAACCGAACGATTATTCTTTAATCGATAATGAAATGAACTGGTTAGCATTACACCTTTACGCGTAAATTTCAGGCAACCAGTTTAATTTTATCAACGGAAAGCTTTACAGGGGCGCATCATTTGATATGATGCGCCCCGCTTCCCCAGAAGGAAGCAGGCCAGTATTAAGCATTACCCCGTGGTGGGGTTCCCGAGCGGCCAAAGGGAGCAGACTGTAAATCTGCCGTCATCGACTTCGAAGGTTCGAATCCTTCCCCCACCACCATTATTCACCACAGTAATGTGGTAACCCCGGCAAATCTCAGCAAGGTTTGCACTTGTCGGGAAGGGTAAGAACCTTCGATTAAGGTTCGACTCGAGCGCAAGCGAGAGAACGTTGCCGCAGGCAACGGCCCGAAAGGTGAGGCGCGAAGCGACGAATAATCCTTCCCCCACCACCATTCACTCCGCTGAATGTTGTCATCTGAAATTACCCCTGGTGGGGTTCCCGAGCGGCCAAAGGGAGCAGACTGTAAATCTGCCGTCATCGACTTCGAAGGTTCGAATCCTTCCCCCACCACCATCATCTTCCCGTAACTTCTTAGCTAAACTCATCGCGTTTGCACTCTGTTCTGCCCATGCAGGGAAGGATGAGAAACTTCGATCAAGGTTCGATTCGAGCGATAGCGAGAAAGCGTTGCCGCAGGCAACGACCCGAAGGGCGAAGCGCAACGCGCTGAGTCATCCTTCCCCCACCACCATCACTCCCCGTAACTTCTTAGCTAACCTCATCGCGTTTGCACGCTATTCTGCCCATGTGGCAGTTAGCTCCGAATCAAGCAAAATGGTTAACACATTGATACTGCTATTCAGGTGACGTTACATCGGCGGCAGACGGCGGGTTACCGGCGAGCTTTTTACTATCGAAGTATTACACTGGGCATGTTCTGCCAGGCCATCCAGCAGGGTATCAAGCTGCGCAATATCCCGCACCACCAGGCGCATCACGAAACAATCCTCGCCCGTAACCTTGTCACATTCGATGCATTCTGGCATTGCCTGGATATATTTATCGACCTTCTGCAGCAAGCCCGGCAGCGGTCTGACGCGGACCAGCGCCTGCAGGGTATAACCGAGCGCCGCAAGGTTAACCCGGGCGCCGTATCCCTGAATCACCCCGCGCTCCTCCAGTCGCTTCACCCGCTCTGCGGTACTGGGTGACGTCAACCCCACCCGCGCGCTCAACACCTTGAGCGATATGCGCGCATCTTCCGCCAGACAGGCCAGAATGGCGCGGTCGATATTATCAATTAAGTGTTCCATTCGTTTTACCTGATAAATAAAAGCAATACTCGCCTTTTACCTTAGATCATGCATATCAACCTGTCAGCAGATTAACGACAATATTGGCATCATCACGGAGGTAGAAAAATGGCACATACAGTAACGGGCGTCTGGCAAATGAGTCTGGCGATGATCATTTCGGGTTCGATCGGCGCCTTCGTTTTACTCTCCGGCTTGCCGGTTATCGATGTGGTCTTCTGGCGTTGCCTGATTGGCGCCCTGACCTTACTGGGGTTTATCTCTTTCAGCCGCCAGCCGTTCAGCCAGCTCACGCGGCTAACGTTGCTGCTGGCGATCCTCGGCGGCATCGCGCTGGTCATTAACTGGCTGCTGCTGTTTGCCGCTTACGCCCGAATTTCGATTGGCATGGCTACCGTGGTGTATAACACTCAGCCGTTTATGCTGGTACTGATGGGGATGCTGACTGGCGAGCGGGTGACGCTGATGAAATGGGGCTGGTTAACATTGGCTTTTTTCGGCGTGGTCGTCCTGCTCTCCAGCGAGCTGATGCAGGCTCATGGCAGCCAGCTGGCTACGGGTATTGCGCTGGCCCTTGGCGCCGCCTTTTTCTACGCCTTAACTGCGATGATCGCCCGCAAGCTGCGGCCGCTTCCGCCTCAGCATATTGCCTTTATTCAGGTTATCGTCGGGACAATCATGCTGCTACCGCTGGTTCACGCCCCCGATGTCACCGCCGGGTTCCCCTGGCGCTACCTGCTGATTCTGGGCATTGTGCATACCGGTATTATGTACCAGCTGCTCTACAGTGCGATTCAGAAACTGCCGACGCCCATAACCGGTTCGCTCTCCTTTATCTATCCGCTTGTGGCGATAGTCGTCGATTATCTGGTCTTTCACCATGCGCTGACGCCGGTGCAGTTGGTCGGAGGCCTGCTGATTCTGTTTGCGGCGGCGGGAAATAATCTGGGCTGGGGCGACGGGCTGGCGTCGGGCCACAAAAAACCCCGCCAAAGCGGGGTGTGATCTGCCGGACAGGGCTATTAGCGACGGGCGCGGACTATCTGATATCTGCGCGTCAGGTATTCTACCGGCACGCTCCAGATATGTACCAGACGGGAGAACGGGAACAGCAGGAACAGCGTCATCCCCAGCACCAGGTGCATACGGAAAATAAAGGCGACGCCGTCCAGATGCGCGGATGCGCCGCCGTGGAACGTCACCACCGACTGTGCCCAGTTCACCAGCTTCATCATTTCGCTGCCGTCCATATGCTGGGCCGAAAACGGAATGGTCAGCAGGCCCAGCGCACACTGAAGAATCAGCACGGAGAGCACCAGAATATCCGCACCGGTCGTGGTTGCCCGTACGCGCGGGCTGAACAGACGACGTTTCAGCAACAGCACGCCCCCCACCAGACACATCACGCCGGACGCGCCGCCGGCAAACATCGCCATTTTCTGCTTCACTTCCAGCGGCAGCCACGCTTCATACATCCAGTGCGGCGTCAGCATCCCAAGGAAGTGTCCGGCGAAAATGCCCAGAATCCCGATGTGGAACAGGTTGGACGCCAGATTCATCCCTTTGCGATCCAGCATCTGACTGGAGGCGGCGCGCCAGGTGTACTGTCCGTAATCGTAGCGCAGCCAGCTCCCTATCAGGAACACCGCTCCGGCAATGTACGGATAGATGTCAAAGAAGAACATATTCAGGAAGTGCATTATTGCTGTCCTCCGTTAGAGATATTCAAATATTGCGGGGCCACGGCTCCGGCAAAACGACGCTGGTGAGCGGCGATATCGGACTCACCGCAGCCTTGATCGGCAAAGAATTTCACCTGTTCTTCTTCCCAGACGGCATCCAGCGCCTGCGGCGTATCGTCGCGCGCTTCATCGGCGATTTTTTCCGCCACCTTCGCTTCATCTACCGCACTGTTTGCCAGCTTCAGCAGCTGTTCAAACAGAACGGCATAGCGGCTTTCACGCTGCTGCAGACGCGCGCAAAGCAGCGCCAGAATCGGCGCGATATCCTGCAGACCGCCAATGGCTTCACTCTCCGGCAGCTGCGCGAGATATTCCAGATACAGCGGCAGATGATCGGGCAGCTCGCGGCTGTCGAGCACCAGACCGTGCTGCTCATACTGATTCAACAGATCGACCATCGCCTGCCCGCGATCGCGAGATTCGCCGTGCACGTGCTCAAACAGCAGCAGCGAGGTAGCGCGCCCCCGGTCAAACAGTTCGCTATAGGCGGCCTGCGCATCCAGCAGATCCTGCGCGGTTAAATCACGCAGGAAGACGCCCAGGGCCTGGGCATCCGCTTTTTCCAGTTTCTCTGACGTAGCCAGAACGTCGAAGAGTTCGTTCTGATGCTGCCATAAGTCCGCATCCGGGTACTCAAGCAGACGTGAAACAACCACAAGTTCGATCATGCGTGCGGCTCCGTTTTGCTGGTCACATCCACGGCATCGATGCGGCGGCTGTTGAACAGGTTGAAGGACGAATCAGACCCGTGGCAGCCGTCACCGAAGCTAAAGCCGCAGCCGTTTTTCTCCGGAAAGGCTTCGCGCGCCAGTTCACGATGGCTGCTCGGCACCACGAAACGGTCTTCGTAGTTCGCAATCGCCAGATAGCGGTACATCTCCTGCGCCTGCGCTTCGGTCAGCCCGACCTCTTCCAGCGCCCGCGTATCGATGACGCCATCGACGGTTTCCGTACGTTTGAAATGACGCATCGCCAGCATGCGTTTCAACGCCAACAGAACCGGCTCGGTATCGCCTGCGGTCAGCAGGTTGGCCAGATACTGGACCGGGATGCGCAGACTTTCGACATCCGGCAGGATGCCGTTGCTGCCCAGTTCCCCCGCATCGGCGGCGGACTGGATCGGCGACAGCGGCGGCACATACCAGACCATCGGCAGCGTGCGATATTCCGGGTGCAACGGCAGCGCCAGCTTCCAGTCCATCGCCATTTTATAGACCGGCGATTTTTGCGCCGCATCAATTACGCTCAGCGGAATACCGTCTTTCTGCGCCTGCTCAATCACTTTCGGATCGTGCGGATCGAGGAAGACATCCAGTTGACGCTGGTACAGATCTTTTTCGTTCTCGGTGCTTGCCGCCGTTTCGATGGCATCCGCGTCATACAGCAGCACGCCAAGGTAACGAATACGACCGACGCATGTCTCAGAGCAGACCGTCGGCTGACCCGCTTCAATACGCGGGTAGCAGAAGATACATTTCTCGGATTTGCCGCTCTTCCAGTTAAAGTAGATCTTCTTGTACGGGCAGCCGGTAATACACATTCGCCAGCCGCGGCATTTGTCCTGATCGATCAGCACAATGCCGTCTTCTTCGCGTTTGTAGATAGCGCCGCTCGGGCACGTCGCCACGCACGCCGGGTTGAGGCAGTGTTCGCACAGGCGCGGCAGATACATCATGAAAGTGTTTTCAAACTGGCCGTACATCGCTTTCTGCATGTTCTCGAAGTTTTTGTCTTTCGACAGTTTCTCGAACTCACCGCCCAGATCGTCTTCCCAGTTCGGGCCTTTCTCGATCTTGTCCATCCGCTGACCGGTAATCAGCGAGCGCGGGCGGGCGATGGGCTGCGCCTTGCTGTCTGCCGGCGCGTTGTGCAGCGTCTGGTAGTCAAAATCAAACGGCTCGTAATAATCGTCCAGACCCGGTAGATGCGGGTTAGCAAAGATTTTACCCAGCAGCAGCGCTTTGTTACCCATACGCGGTACCAGCTTACCGTTGATCTTACGGATCCAGCCGCCCTTCCATTTCTCCTGATCTTCCCAGTTGGTCGGGAAGCCGGTGCCTGGCTTGGTTTCAACGTTGTTGAACCACGCGTACTCGGTCCCTTCACGGCTGGTCCAGACGTTTTTGCAGGTCACTGAGCAGGTATGACAGCCGATGCATTTATCGAGATTCAGCACCATGCCGACTTGTGAACGAATTTTCATTTTACGCTCTCCTGTACCTGGTCATTGCCTTCGCCATCCAGCCAGTTAATGTTCTTCATTTTGCGGACTACCACGAACTCATCGCGGTTAGAACCGACGGTGCCATAGTAGTTAAAGCCATACGCCAGGTGCGCATAGCCACCGATCATATGGGTCGGTTTCGGCGTAATACGCGTCACCGAGTTATGAATACCGCCGCGCTGCCCGGTAATTTCTGAACCCGGCAGGTTTACGATACGTTCCTGCGCGTGATACATCATGGTCATCCCGGCCGGTACACGCTGGCTCACTACCGCTCGGGCGGTCAGCGCGCCGTTGTTGTTGAAAACTTCAATCCAGTCGTTGTCTTCAACCCCAATCTCTTTGGCATCTTCTTCGCTCATCCAGACGACCGGCCCACCGCGACCTAATGTCAGCATCAGCAGGTTGTCGCTGTAAGTGGAGTGAATACCCCATTTCTGGTGCGGCGTGAGGAAGTTCAGCGCCTTCTCCGGGTTGCCGTTGGACTTCTCTCCCATCACCGATTTCACCGAGCGGGTGTCGATCGGCGGCCGGTACACCAGCAGGCTTTCACCGAAGTCGCGCATCCACTGATGATCCTGATAGAGGGACTGTCGACCAGAAAGCGTACGCCACGGAATCAGCTCATGAACGTTGGTATAACCGGCGTTGTAGGAGACATGCTCGTCTTCCAGGCCAGACCAGGTCGGGCTGGAGATAATCTTGCGCGGCTGCGCCTGAATATCACGGAAGCGGATCTTCTCGTCTTCTTTGTTGAGCGCCAGGTGGGTATGATCGCGACCGGTAAATTCGCTGAGCGCCGCCCAGGCTTTCACCGCCACCTGGCCATTGGTTTCCGGCGCCAGCGTGAGGATCATTTCTGCCGCGTCAATCGCCGTATCCAGCATCGGCTGACCTTTCGCCGGGCCGTCCGCCTTGGTGTAGTTGAGCTTACGCAGCAGGTCCATTTCGCTCTGGGTGTTCCAGGCGATGCCTTTGCCCCCGTTACCGATTTTCTCCATCAGCGGGCCGATAGAGGTGAAGCGTTCATAGGTTGCCGGGTAGTCGCGCTCAACCGCAATGATATGCGGCGCGGTTTTACCGGGGATCAGGTCGCACTCGCCTTTTTTCCAGTCCTTCACATCCAGCGGCTGCGCCAGTTCGGCGGCGGAGTCGTGCTGAATAGGCAGCGTGACCACGTCGGTTTCTTTCCCCAGATGTCCCACGCAGACTTCGGAGAATTTCCTCGCGATGCCTTTGTAGATTTCCCAGTCACTTTTCGATTCCCAGGCCGGGTCAACGGCGGCAGACAGCGGGTGAATAAACGGATGCATATCCGACGTATTCATGTCGTCTTTTTCATACCAGGTGGCGGTCGGCAGGACGATGTCAGAATAGAGACAGGTGCTCGACAGGCGGAAGTCCAGCGTCACCACCAGATCCAGTTTGCCGTCGAGGCCGTTATCCCGCCACTCCACCTCTTCCGGCTTCACGCCGCCCTGCTTGCCCAGATCCAGCCCCTGAATACCGTGCTCGGTACCCAGCAGGTACTTCAGCATGTACTCGTGGCCTTTACCGGAGGAGCCCAGCAGGTTGGAACGCCAGATAAACAGGTTACGCGGATGGTTTTTGCCGTTTTCCGGCTGCTCCGCCGCAAAGCGAATCGAGCCTTCTTTCAGGGACTTAACGGTGTAATCCACCGCGCTCATACCGGCTTTTTTCGCCGCATCGGCAATGCGCAGCGGGTTGATGCCCAGCTGAGGCGCCGACGGTAACCAGCCCATGCGTTCAGCGCGCACGTTGAAGTCCAGCATGTGGCCGCTGTAGCGCGACTTGTCCGCCAGCGGCGACAGCAGTTCCTGCGCGGTGACGGTTTCATAACGCCACTGGCTGGAGTGGTTATAGAAGTAAGAGGTACTGTTCATGTGACGCGCCGGACGCTGCCAGTCGAGCGCAAACGCCAGCGGCTGCCAGCCGGTCTGCGGACGCAGTTTTTCCTGGCCCACGTAGTGCGCCCAACCGCCACCGCTCTGCCCCACGCAGCCGCAGAAGACCAGCATGTTGATCAGACCACGGTAGTTCATATCAAGGTGGTACCAGTGGTTCAGACCGGCACCGACAATAATCATCGAACGACCATGGGTCTTATCGGCGTTATCGGCAAATTCACGCGCGGTACGAATGATGTGCGCGCGGGAGACGCCGGTGATTTTTTCCGCCCATGCCGGCGTATAGGCTTTAATATCGTCGTAGCTGGTTGCGCAGTTTTCATCGTTGAGGCCGCGATCCAGACCGTAGTTGGCCATGGTCAGGTCGTACACGGTGGTCACCAGCGCGGTGGTGCCATCCGCCAGCTGCAGACGTTTCACCGGCAGCTTATGCAGCAGAATATTTTCCAGTTCGACGCTGGCGAAGTGTTCGGTGCCGTCACCGCCAAAGTACGGGAAGCCAACCTGCGCAACATCGTCGTGGCTGCCGAGCAGGCTCAGGCGCAGTTCAACCTCTTCGCCGGTGGTACCGTTACGCTGCTCAAGGTTCCATTTCCCTTTTTCACCCCAGCGATAGCCGATAGAGCCGTTCGGCGCCATCATTTCACCTTTTTCATCAAAGGCGACGGTTTTCCATTCCGGATGCTCCTCCTGGCCCAGACCATCCACCAGGTCGGCAGCGCGCAGCATGCGGCCCGCGGCGTAATAACCGTCTCGCTCTTCCAGCATCACCAACATCGGCATATCGCTGTAACGGCGAACGTAGTCGGTGAAATACTGGCTCGGTTTATCGAGATGGAATTCACGGAGCATGACGTGGCCCATCGCCAGCGCCATCGCCGCATCGGTGCCCTGCTTCGGCGCCAGCCACAGGTCGCAGAGCTTGGCGATTTCGGCGTAGTCCGGGGTAATCGCCACGGTCTTGGTGCCTTTATAGCGAACTTCGGTGAAGAAGTGCGCATCCGGCGTACGGGTCTGCGGTACGTTAGAGCCCCAGGCGATAATGTAGCTGGAGTTATACCAGTCGGCTGATTCCGGGACGTCGGTCTGCTCACCCCAGGTCTGCGGGGAGGCCGGCGGCAGGTCGCAGTACCAGTCATAGAAGCTCAGACAGGTGCCGCCAATCAGCGACAGATAGCGTGCGCCGGAGGCATAGGAGACCATCGACATCGCCGGGATTGGCGAGAAGCCAGCCACGCGGTCCGGACCGTAGGTTTTGACGGTGTAGACGTTAGAAGCCGCGATCAGCTCATTCACTTCCTGCCAGGAGGAACGGACGAAACCGCCGCGCCCACGCGCCTGTTTGAAGCTTTTGGCTTTATCGGCATCTTCAATAATGGAAGCCCAGGCATGCACCGGATCGGCATGCTGCGCTTTCGCTTCGCGCCACATTTTCATCAGCCGTTTGCGCATCAGCGGATACTTCAGACGGTTGGCGCTGTAGAGATACCAGGAGTAGCTGGCGCCGCGCGGGCAGCCGCGAGGCTCGTGGTTCGGCATATCCGGGCGAGTACGCGGATAGTCGGTCTGCTGGGTTTCCCAGGTGACGAGACCGTTTTTAACGTAAATCTTCCAGCTGCATGAGCCGGTGCAGTTTACCCCGTGAGTGGAGCGCACAATTTTGTCATGCTGCCAGCGCTGGCGGTATCCATCCTCCCAGTCCCGGTTGGTGTTTAGAAGCTGGCCATGCCCATCGGCAAAGGTTTCACCCTTCTGTTTGAAGTAGCGAAACCGGTCCAGGAATTTACTCATCGGGTTTCTCCTGTTTGGAGCCTGACGGCTCTCTGATAAATCGACATTGCTGGATTTGCAGCGAAGGTAACGCTATGAAAGAGGGAGAGAATTGATAACGATCAATGCGATAGGGCTTATAAATAGCCCCTCAAGCGGTGAATACCACCGAAGTGGTAGCATTTTCTATTTTTTATCTTTATGTTTTTTAAGGATTTTAATAAAAAACGAGCGGTTATTGTACGCCTGCGGCGTTCACCGGGGTATTAAGGGGTAGATACTCCTGTCGGCGGGTTGACCTCACTCCTGACGACATAAAAAAGGGCGCAATATGCATTGCGCCCTGTGAGCAAACAAAGAGGGCTTAAGACTTCTGTTTACGACCGTAAACCGCCCAGGTAATCAGCACGCAGGCAACATAGAAGACGAAAAAGATCTTCATGGCGCCTGCCGGAGAACCGGTCAGTTCCAGAGAAATACCAAACGCTTTCGGAATAAAGAACCCGCCGATAGCGCCGATGGCAGAGATAAAGCCCAGCGCTGCCGCCGTATCCGTTGCGGCTTCACGCATCGCCTGCTCTTCATTACCGCCCTGCGCTTTTACGCGTTCCATGGTCATTTTACGGAAGATTACCGAAATCATCTGGAAGGTAGACGCGCTGCCCAGACCGGCCGTCAGGAACAGCACCATAAACACGCCGAAGAAGGCAATGAAGTTACCGCCGACACCATTCGTTGGCAGCGTCAGGAACAGCAGGCCGCTGAAGATAGCCATCACCACAAAGTTCACCAGCGTGACGCGGGTACCGCCCAGACGGTCAGAGATAGCCCCGCCCATCGAACGCGCCAGCGCGCCGATAAACGGCCCGAAGAAGGCAAAGTGCAGAATCTGCACATCCGGGAACTGGGTTTTCGACAGCATCGCAAAGCCCGCCGAGAAGCCGATAAATGAGCCAAAAGTGGCCAGATAGAGCAGCGCCATGACCCACAGATGGGCGCGCTTCAGCACCGGCAACTGCTCGCTCAACGATGCCTTCGAGGCCGACAGGTCGTTCATAAAGAACCACGCCGCCAGGGTGAAGATAATCAGGAACGGCACCCAGATCCACGCCGCGTTTTCCAGATACAGCATCGAACCATCCGGCTGCTCGCTGCCCGTACCGCCAAAGACGGCGAAAATAGACAGCGAAACCACCAGCGGTGCAACCAGCTGCATCACGCTGACGCCCATATTGCCAAGGCCGCCGTTAAGACCGAGGGCGCCGCCCTGCTTCTGCTTCGGGAAGAAGAAGCTGATGTTGGCCATGCTGGAAGCAAAGTTGGCCCCGGCAAAACCGCAAAGCAGAGAGATAATCACAAAGACGCTGAACGGCGTAGAGGTATCCTGCACCGCGAAACCCAGCCATACGCAGGGGACAATCATGATCCCGGTACTGAAGGCGGTCCAGCGACGGCCACCAAACAGCGGCACCATAAAGGCATAGGGAACACGCAATAACGCCCCGGAGAGTGCCGGCAGCGCGGTCAACATAAACAGCTGGTCGGTCGTGAACTGGAAGCCGACCTTATTCAGATTGACCGCCACCGCGCTGAACAACATCCAGACGCAAAACGCCAGCAACAGACAGGGAACGGAGATCCATAAATTCCGGCTTGCAACGCGGTGGCCGCGCTGCTGCCAGAACTCGGGATCTTCAGGACGCCAGTCGGTGATGACTGAAGTACTGGCCTTCTCCGGTAGGGAAGATTGACTCATAAATACCTCTGATTATTCATATATCCTGCCGCTACATTAGGGGTTACAGAGGGCGGTAAGTTGATATAAATCAAAGGAAAAGTGGTCATTAAATTGCTTAAAAAAAGCCCATCACCCGAAGTGAGTAGCCATTTTCGCTAAAAAAAGTGTGGTTTTTCACATGGCTGCCGGGTTTAAGCCATCGCCTCCCGCAAACCTACCCACCACCGACAATTAAGGGGTAATCCCTTATGGGTATGGGTATACTCCATGGGATATCCGAGAATAGACGCCACTCCCGGATGGTTTGCCGGTCAGGAGCCACGCACGCTATGTTAAAACGTCTTTTTACCCCGCTTACGTTAGTGAATCAACTGGCGTTAATCGTGCTGCTATCGACAGCGATTGGCGTCGCAGGAATCGGTATCTCTGCCCGTCTGGTACACGGCGTACAGGGCAGCGCGCACGCGATCAATAAGGCCGGTTCGCTGAGAATGCAAAGCTACCGTCTGCTGGCGGCAATCCCGCTCAACGCGAGCGATAGCAAGCTGCTCGACGAAATGAACGCCACCGTCTTCAGCGAAGAGCTGCAGAATGCCGCCCTCCGAGACGGCCAGGATGGCCAGCTTAAAGCGCTTCAGCAGTACTGGCAGCTGGAACTGGCGCCGGGGATGAAACACGCGCAGAATCAGGCTACCGTCGCCACGGACGTCGCCAGCTTTGTCGACCGGATAGACCACCTGGTCACCTCTTTTGATCACACCACCGAGCAGCGCATCCGCTACGTCGTCTGGATGCAGCGGGTGATGGCCATCGGCATGGCGCTGCTGTTTTTGTTCACTATCGTCTGGCTGCGGGCCCGTCTGCTGCGCCCGTGGAAACAGCTGCTGGCCATGGCCCGGGCGGTCAGCCATCGTGATTTTACCCAACGCGTCCATATCAGCGGTCGTAATGAGATGGCCAGCCTCGGTATGGCGCTTAACAACATGTCAAAAGAGCTGGCGGAAAGCTATTCAGTGCTCGAACGACGGGTGCAGGAAAAAACCGCCGGGCTGGAGCAGAAAAATGAAATCCTCGCCTTTTTGTGGCAGGCCAATCGTCGTCTGCACTCCAGCGCCCCGCTTTGTGAGCGTATTTCACCGGTGCTCAACGGCCTGCAGGGGCTGACGCTGCTGCGCGATATTGAGGTGCGGGTGTATGACTTCGAAGATGAGGACAATCATCAGGAATTCGTCTGCCACTCAGATTTAGAGTGCGATGACAAAGGCTGCTATTTATGTCCTCGCAATCTGCCGCCGCTGCCGGATGCCGGCGCCACATTGAAATGGCGGCTGTCCGATGCCCATAACCAGTACGGGATCCTGCTGGCGACGCTGCCCGCAGGACGTCACCTGAGCCACGATCAGCAGCAGCTGGTGGATACGTTAGTCGAACAACTGACCTCCACGCTGGCCCTCGACAGGCACCAGGAGCATCAGCAGCAGCTGATCGTGATGGAGGAACGCGCCACCATCGCCCGCGAGCTGCACGACTCCATCGCCCAATCGCTCTCCTGTATGAAAATGCAGGTCAGCTGTTTACAAATGCAGGGCGAAAATCTGCCGGAAGAGAGCCGTCAGCTGCTGGGCCAGATTCGCAATGAGCTGAATACGTCATGGGCCCAGCTGCGTGAACTGCTGACGACCTTCCGCCTGCAATTAACCGAAGCGGGACTGCGCCCGGCGCTGGAGTCCAGCTGCCAGGAGTACAGCGCCCATTTTGGCTTTACCGTCCAGCTTGATTACCAGCTACCGCCGCGCTTTGTCCCGTCGCATCAGGCTATTCACGTCCTGCAAATCGCTCGTGAGGCGCTGAGTAATGCGCTGAAGCACGCACAGGCGACCGAAGTGACCGTCACCGTCTCACTGCGGGACAACCAGGTACGGCTGGTGGTTGCAGACAACGGCCGCGGCGTGCCCGATCAGGCGGAACGAAGCAACCATTACGGCTTAATTATCATGCGGGATCGCGCCCAGAGTTTGCGCGGAGACTGTCAGGTTCGTCGCCGGGAAAACGGCGGTACCGAGGTGGTCGTCACTTTTATCCCGGAAAAATCGTTTTCAATCCAATAAGGAGACCCCTATGAGTCAACAGGAACGGGCAACCATCCTTCTCATTGACGATCATCCGATGCTGCGCACCGGCGTCAAACAGCTCGTCAGTATGGCCAGCGATATTCAGGTTATTGGCGAGGCCAGCAACGGTGAACAAGGTATCGCCCTCGCGGAGACGCTGGACCCCGATCTGATCCTGCTGGATCTCAACATGCCCGGAATGAACGGTCTGGAAACCCTCGATAAGCTGCGTGAGAAGTCGCTCTCCGGTCGCATCGTGGTATTCAGCGTCTCTAACCACGAAGAAGATGTGGTCACCGCTCTCAAACGCGGCGCTGACGGCTACCTGCTGAAAGACATGGAACCAGAAGATCTCTTAAAAGCGTTGCAGCAGGCCGCGGCGGGCGAGATGGTCCTCAGCGAAGCGCTCACGCCGGTGCTGGCAGCCAGCCTGCGCGCCAACCGCGCCACGTCAGACCGCGATATCAGCCAGCTGACGCCGCGCGAGCGGGATATTCTCAAGCTGATCGCCCAGGGGCTGCCGAACAAAATGATCGCCCGTCGTCTGGAGATAACCGAAAGTACCGTGAAGGTGCACGTTAAGCATATGCTGAAGAAAATGAAGCTAAAATCACGTGTTGAAGCGGCGGTATGGGTACATCAGGAGCGGATTTTTTAAGGCGTATCCCGCCAGGTGACGCCGTCGGCCGAGAATTTGACCAGCGGCTCGGTCAGCGCCAGCGCGATCTCATTGGATGAAACGCGCTGACCCGTTTTATCTTCCACCACCACCGACAGGTGCCACAGATTGGTCGCTCCCGGATCGCTGCTCCAGGCCGGAAGAATCACGCTCCAGCCGTCCGGGCTGTTGGTATCTACGGGAGACGTTAAGCTCAGCGACTGCGTATCGCCTTGCCATTTCAGCGACTTTATCCCGTGCAGGCTACGAATTTGCAGCTTCAGTTGCACCGTCTCCCCCGGCTGTAAATCCCACGGCGGCGTCGCCAGGTAGACCGACAGCGATTTACGCTGACGATACTCGACCACCGGCAAATTATCGCGTTCCGGGCTGTCGTAACGACTGCCGCGCAAGGAGCGGCTGACCGCCACCTCATCGGCCGCCAGCTGCTGTTTAAGCGGCACGCCAAAACGGTAGTTCAGATTCAGACCGACGTTGTTTTGACTGAGCCCGCTTTCACCCTGCTTATGTTTTGCCGTCATGGTCACTAACGGCACGGGGGTATAGTTCAGCCCCACCGACACCGCCACCGGGTTACGGTAGCCGGTCCCGGAATGGAACAGGTCAACGCTATCGCCAAAGTACTGCTCGACGCTGACGCTGGTATTAATATGCTGATAGAACGGTAGCCGCGCCTGGGCGGTAACATCGTAGCCGCTCGCCATCCGCTGTTCCTGCGTCAGGCTATCGCCATGCTGCCAGCTGCCGACGGGATGGTAATAGTTGGCCGACAGGCGCAAATATTCGCCCCAGGCTTCGGCACCAATACTGCCTCGCGCTATATGCTCACCCAGCACTTTGTCGTAGAACGAGTTATAGCCCAGCAGCCAGTCGCCTCTTCGCCAGCGCTGTCCCAGACCAATGTTCCCCACCAGATCGTTTTCCCGCTGGGTGACGGAATACTGATTCCAGGTCAGGTAATCGCCGTTATCCTGCAGCGGGATAAACCAGTTGCCCTGACTGCCGGTGAAGTTGCCTTCTTTATCCACCCGCAGATTGACATTGGCATTGCCCCACGGCGAGAGCCAGTTTTCCAGCTGATGACTCAGCTCGTTGCCAAGCTTGCCGATGGCCAGCATTCGCGCCTGTTCACCGGTCGTCAGACCATTATCGCTCATGCTGGCCTCACCAAACTTTTTCGCGATTTCCGCAAAATGCCGGGCGTCGTCATCCACCTGTGGCGCAATCCCCAGATCCGGCAGCGCCGCCTGCTTTTCACTGAACGCCGTATTTCCCTGCAGGGCACGAGCAGGAAGGCCTGCCAGCAGCAAGAGTAGTGGAAGGAGTGGGGTCACGCGGTACGACACAGGCATTAAATGGGTTACATTGGCTCACGAAGGACGATGACAGTCTTTAAGTTTACCGTTTTTTTCCCGTTCCCATAGCCCCAATGACCATTCCAGGAATAACCCGAACCTCATGCCCGCGTCTGCTCCTCTGCCAGCAACGCTTTGAGCTCGGGAATACAAGAGCCGCAGTTGGTACCGCATTTAAGCGCCGCCCCCAGCTCGCCGGGCGTACGACAGCCGCGGGCGATAGCCTCGCTGATGGCCCGTTCACCGATGCTAAAGCAGCTGCAGACGATCCGCCCCGCAGGGGCCGTCTCGCCGCTTTTTTTCCCGCCGAGCAGCGCGTGGCGCTGCGAGGGCATCTGCGGCGGAGAGCGAAACGCGTCGGCGATCCACCCGACATCGATTTCCGGCTCGCAAAGATGGCTCCACCAGCCCAACATCAGCGTTCCCTCATGCCAGGCCAGCAGGCTCCATCGCGCCCCGGCCTGTGCCGTTTGCATCTGCCACCCCTGCTGACGACACCAGTCGGTTAACCATTCCTGCGGATGGTGTTCTCCGGCTAAAGAGAGATGGCTCACGCCCGACGTCGCCCGCCGACGCCAGTGGACCGACGCGGGCAGCGGAACCGGCTGGCGACAAAACAGCTCCCCCTGCCAGGCGGGGCGCCAGGGTGCAATCGCCACCGCCACCTGTTTGCTCTCCGGTTGTCCGGACCAGGGATCCGTTATCGCCGACAGCAGGTCGTTGACCCTTCCCCGTCGAGCAAACTGATTATTCCAGTGCATCGGCACAAACAGCGAGCCGGGGCGCTGCCCGCGGCTGATCACCGTTTTGGCCACCATCAGCCCATTGCGCGACCAGATTCGCGCCAGTTCTCCCTCGCCTAGCTGCAGGCGTCGGGCATCCGCTGGCGCGATCTCCACGATCGGTTCGGCAATATGCTGCATCAGGCGCGGCACGCTACCGGTACGGGTCATGGTATGCCACTGATCGCGAATGCGGCCGCTATTGAGGATCAGCGGATAAAAGGCGTCGGTCGCGGCGCGCGTGGTCTGGGGCGTCACCGGCACCATGCGCAATTTGCCATCGCCATGCCAGCCCTGCTGTAAATCGAGACCGGCGCCGCTGCGGCTGACCGGCCAGCGAACCGGCGCCAGCTTATCCCACGCCTCACGGCTGAGATCCGCCAGCCCACCGATATCGAACGCCCGCTGGCCGTTATTTTCAAACCCCGAAAGCGCGGCATGCTCGCTAAAAATCTCATGCGGATGGCGCCAGGCAAAGGCCGCGCCAAAGCCGAGCTGTTCGGCCATGCGAGCGATTATCCACCAGTCGGCTTTGGCTTCGCCTGGCGGCGGCAGAAAGCTGCGCTGGCGGGAAATACGTCGTTCCGAGTTGGTGACGGTGCCATTTTTTTCTCCCCACGCCAGCGCCGGGAAACGAATATGGGCCAATGCTGCCGTATCCGTCCGGGCGCTCACATCGGAAACGATCACCAACGGACACCCGGCCAGCGCCTGGCTGACGGCAAGGCTGTCCGGCAGCGACACCACCGGGTTGGTCCCCATAATCCACACCGCTTTCACCTCACCGCGACCGATGGCGGCAAACAGCTCCACCGCCGTCAGCCCCGGCGTCTGCGCCAGCCGCTCGGTCCCCCAGAAACGCGCGAGGCGCTGCAGATCCTGCGGCTCAAAATTCATATGGGCGGCCAGCATCGTTGCCAGCCCCCCCACCTCGCGGCCGCCCATCGCATTTGGCTGTCCGGTCAGCGAAAACGGCCCGCAGCCCGAACGGCCGTATTTCCCACAGGCCAGGTGGACGTTAATAATGGCATTACACTTGTCGCTGCCGCTGGCCGACTGATTGATTCCCATGGTGTAGAGCGTTATCGCTCGCGGCGCGGCGATGAAATCGCGATAGAACCCGGCGACCTGCTCCACCTCCAGCCCGCAGAATTCGGCCACCTGCGCCGTATCCCAGGCTGCTGCGGCGGCCAGCGCCTGCGACTGGTCGCGAAAATCGCCCGTCAGCGCGTCGGCCTCGGCAATCGCCCGCAGTAAGCCGACAAACAGCCCGCCATCGCTGCCGGGCGCAACCGCCAGGTGGCTATCGGCGATATCGCAGGTGGCGGTTCGACGCGGATCAATCACCACCACTTTCATCTGCGGATTATCACGTTTCGCCTGAACCAGCCGCTGATACAGCACCGGATGCGCCCAGGCGGCATTTGAGCCCACCAGCACCACCAGATCGCTGTTTTCCACATCCTCGTAGCTACACGGCACCACGTCGGCGCCAAAGGCGCGCTTGTATCCGGTCACCGCCGAGGACATACAGAGCCGGGAATTAGTATCGATATTGGCGGCGCCGATAAATCCCTTCATCAGTTTATTCGCCGCGTAGTAATCCTCGGTGAGCAGCTGTCCGGAGGCGTAAAACGCCACCGCCTGCGGCCCATGCTGCTCAATGATTTGCCGCAGTCGGCTGCCGGCGGCCGCCAGCGCCCGTGACCAGCTGACCGGTTCCCCCTCCAGCTCAGGCCTCAGCAATCGCCCCTCAAGGCCGGTGGTTTCTCCGAGCGCCGCGCCCTTTACGCACAGGCGTCCCAGGTTTGCCGGATGGCGCTCATCGCCGCGCACGCTGACCGGGCCATTTTCCTCCTTTCGCGCCAGCACGCCGCAGCCCACTCCGCAATAGGGGCAGGTCGTTCGGATTTCATCCATCAGGAGGCCTCCGCACGCGCCAGCAGAAGCTGATTCCCTACCCATACCGTGCCGTTTTCGATCCTCACCGGCCAGGCGCGGACCATCGGTTCACCGCCATCGCAGGGACGCCCGTCGCGCAGCCGGATACGGTGTTTATACAGCGGCGAAATGACAATCGGCTCCCCGCCGGCATCGCCCAGTATGCCGCGCGACAGCACGTTGGCGTCGCTACCGGGTTCCAGGTTGTCGAGGGCATAAACCTGTTCACCAAAACGAAACAGCGCAATCTGGCGCTCGCCCAGCCGCGCGCCAATCCCGGCCTGCGCGGGAATGGCCTCCAGATCGCAAATGGCCTGCCATGGACGGGGCGACACCTCACCTTCGCAGCGTACCGCTGCGGCGACCGGCTGCGGCTGACCGCGCAACATGTGCCGCTGCACGGCGTCATCCGGTCGATCGCTGTTAACATATGACCGGAACAGCGCCAGCCGCTGCGGATCGTTCAGCGTGGTCTGCCATTCGCACTGGTAGCTCGCCACCACCCGCGCCATCTCCTGCTCCAGCTCTTCGCCGATCCCAAGGCTGTCTTCGAGGATCACCTCGCGCAGGTAGTCGATTCCGCCTTCGAGGTTATCCATCCAGGTACTGGTTCGCTGCAGCCGGTCGGCAGTGCGGATATAGAACATCAGCAAGCGGTCCACCGTGCGGATCAGCGTCGCGTCGTCGATATCGCTGGCAAACAGATCGCCATGTCGCGGCTTCATACCGCCGTTGCCGCAGACGTAAAGATTCCAGCCTTTTTCCGTGGCAATCACCCCGATATCTTTCCCCTGCGCCTCGGCGCATTCGCGGGTACAGCCGGAGACCGCCATTTTGATCTTGTGCGGCGCACGCAGTCCCTTGTATCGATGCTCAAGGGTGACCGCCAGCGCCGTCGAGTCCTGGACACCGTAGCGACACCAGGTCGAGCCGACGCAGGATTTCACCGTCCGCAGCGACTTACCGTAGGCGTGACCGGTTTCAAAGCCAGCCTCCGCCAGCTCGCGCCAGATAGCCGGCAGCTCTTCGAGCCGGGCGCCAAACAGATCGATCCGCTGGCCACCGGTAATTTTGCTGTACAGCTGGTAGCGTTTGGCAATCTGTCCGATGGCAATCAGCCCGTCCGGCGTCACTTCGCCTGCCGCCATACGCGGGACCACGGAATAGGTGCCATCTTTCTGAATATTGGCGAAGTAGCGATCATTGGTGTCCTGGAGCGGCAAATGCGCCGGTTTCAGCAGGTACTCATTCCAGCAGGAGGCCAGAACCGAAGCCACCAGCGGTTTACAGATTTCGCAGCCATGCCCCTGACCGTAACGACTCATCAGCTGATCAAAGGTGCGGATATGGTTCACGCGCACGAGGTGGTAGATCTCCTGACGCGACCACGGGAAGTGTTCGCAGATATCTTTTTTCACTTCAACGCCCTGCGCCGAGAGCTGATATTCCATCACCTGCTTGACCAGCGCGCTGCATCCGCCGCAGCCGGTCGCCGCCCGGGTACCGCTTTTTATCGCCGGGATATCGCTGGCGCCAGCGCTGACCGCCTGGCAGATATCACCTTTAGTGACGTTGTGGCACGAGCAGATCTGCGCGCTGTCCGGCAGCGCCGCCACTCCCAGCGCTTTTGCCGTGCTCCCCTCCAGCGTCGGCAGAATCAGGCTTTCCGGGCGCGCGGGCAGCGCCATCGCGTTCAACATCATTTGCAGCAGCGTGGCGTAATCGCTGGCGTCGCCCACCAGCACCCCGCCCAGCAGCGTTTTACCATCCTGGCTGACGACGATTTTCTTGTAGATTTGCCCGGGACCGTCGGTCCACTGGTAGCTCTGGCTTCCGGGCGTACGCCCCTGGGCGTCGCCGAAAGAGGCCACATCGATCCCCAGCAGTTTCAGTTTGGTGCTCATATCGGCGCCGCTGAAACTCGCCTCTTCTCCAGCCAGCATTGCCGCCGCCGTTCTCGCCATCTGATAGCCCGGCGCCACCAGACCATAGATTTTGTTCTGCCACAGGGCGCATTCGCCAATCGCCAGCACCTGCGGATCGGAGGTACGGCACTGATTGTCGATGACGATCCCGCCGCGTTCTCCCACCGTCAGCCCGCTGCCGCGCGCCAGCGTATCCTGCGGACGAATACCGGCGGAAAAGACCACCATATCGGTAGCCAGCGATTCGCCATCGGCGAAGTTCAGCACCAGGCCATCATCACAGCGCGCAATACTCTGAGTCGTCTTGCTGGTGTGGACACCGACGCCAATATCATGGATTTTCTCCCGCAGCATTGCGGCACCCTGGCTATCCAGCTGGACCGCCATCAGATTCGGCGCAAACTCCACCACGTGGGTTTCCAGCCCCAGCTGCCTGAGCGCGTTGGCGGCCTCCAGCCCCAGCAGACCGCCGCCAATCACCACCCCGCGTTTTGCGCTGCTGGCGCAGGCGGCAATACGGTCCAGGTCATCGAGGGTGCGGTAGACGAAACAGCCCTCCAGATCGTGACCCGGAACCGGCGGAACGAAGGGATACGAGCCGGTCGCCAGCACCAGTTTATCCCAATGGGTTTCATGCCCGCTGGTATCACGTACCACCCGCGCTTCGCGGTCAATGGCCGCAATCGTCTCAGACAGCCGCAGTTCGATGCCGTGCCGGGCGAAGAAATCGCCGTCCACCAGCGACAGCGACTCCGCGCTACGGCCGGCGAAATATTCTGATAAATGCACCCGGTCGTAGGCGGCGTAACGCTCTTCGCCAAACACCACGATCCGAAACTGTTGATGCAGGTTACGGCTGACGCATTGCTCAAGAAAATGGTGGCCGACCATGCCGTGTCCGACCAGCACCAAAACAGGTTTTGTCATAGAAAATTCACCTGCAGCGCGCGGCTGCGTTGAAGAAGGATCAAAAAGCCAGTCTGGCTGCGCGGGGGTAGCCAGCAGCACGGTGAGCGGCGCGGCATTTGCGCAGTCGCCCAGCAGTAAAACACCCTGTAGCTTGCCGTCGCGGACCAGCAGGCGGCGGTAGTGGCGGGCCAGCGGGTCCCAGCTGGTCCAGATCTCATCGTGGTCACCGGCCTGCGACTCGCCGGCGCTGAACAGCGCGATCCCGGTGACTTTCAGGCGGGTACCGCTATCCTGCCAGTGAAAATCCGCCTCCGGCGCGCCGCATAGCCGCCCGGCCAGCACCTCAGCCTGGCGCAGACAAGGCGCCACCAGTCCCCAGGTCTGACCGTCAATTTCGCAGCATTCGCCAAGGGCGCTAACCCCCGGCAGCGCTGTAGCCAGCTGACGGTCAACAACAATGCCGCGCCGACACGCCAGGCCGCTACGCTGCGCCAGCTGAATGTTGGGGCGCACGCCGGTCGCCAGCACCACGCGACTGGCGGCAAATGCCCGACCATCCTCCAGCACAACGTCATGCTCGCGAATCGCGGCAATCCCGCAGCCCGTGACGCACTGAATCCCTCGCTCCTCCAGCTGTTGCTGTAGCTGCTGGCCAGCAAAGGCATCGGTTTGCTGTTCCATCAGCCGCTCGCCGCGATGCAGTAAAGTGACATTGTCACCATGACGTCGTAACGCAGCCGCAGCCTCGACGCCGAGCACCCCGCCGCCGATGACGACCGCCGGACCGTCGGTTGCCAGAATGGCGGCCACATCGGCAAAGGTGCGAAACGCGTAGACGTGCGGCTGCGCCACACCGGGCAGCGGCGGGATGAAAGCCTGTGAACCGGTGGCGAAAACCAGCTCATCCCAGCAGAGCTCGCCTCGCGTGGTGCGCAGCGTTCGCGTCGACATCTCCACCGCCAGCACCGATTCGTCACGGCGAACCGTTACGCCGTGCTGGTGATACCACTCCTCTGGCAGCAGCCGCGTTTGCGCCAGCGTTTTTTCCCCGCCCAGTACCGGTGACAGCTGGATACGGTTATAGGCCTGCCAGGGTTCATCCCCGATAATCACTATCTGAAATTTGTCGCCCCCCCGCGCCACCAGCGTCTCCGCCAGCCGGGTGGCCGCCATACCATTGCCGATAATCACCAGTCGCCGCTTCATCGCCGCCCCTTACGCCGCCTTCGGCTGTTTTTCGTAGAGGAAATGGAGAATCTGCTGGCGCAGGTGGTGATAACGGCTGTCATCCGCCAACTGGACACGATTGCGCGGCCGGGGCAGGTCGATGGCGAGAATCTCTCCCACCGTCGCCGCCGGGCCGTTGGTCATCATCATGACGCGGTCAGAGAGCAGCACCGCTTCATCGACATCGTGGGTAATCATCACGATGGTGGTGTTCAGCGCCTGCTGAATCTGCATCACCGCATCCTGCAAATGGGCGCGGGTCAAGGCGTCGAGCGCGCCAAACGGTTCATCCAGCAGCAGCACCTTCGGCTTCATCGCCAGCGCTCTGGCAATCCCTACCCGCTGCTTCATGCCGCCGGAGATCTCCCCCGGACGCTTGTGCAGCGCGTGGCCCATTTGCACCCGTTCCAGGTTGTGTTCGATCCACTCCTTGCGCTCGGCTTTGCTCATGGTGCGGCGAAAAACCTGGTCAACCGCCAGCGCCACATTGTCAAAGCAGGTCAGCCACGGCAGCAGGGAGTGGTTCTGAAAGACCACCGCGCGCTCGGGGCCCGGTCCGGCGATTTCGCGGTTATCGCACAGCAGCCCGCCTTCCGTGGGTAAGGTAATGCCGGCAATCAGGTTCAGCAGCGTTGATTTACCGCATCCTGAGTGGCCAATCAGGCTGACGGTCTCCCCTTCATAAATGTCGAAAGAGACGTTTTGCAGGGCCAGAAATTCGCCGCTGGCGGTATTGAAGCGCTGGCTGACGGCCTGCACCTGAATTAATGGTTTCATAGCGACTCCCCTATTTTTCTTGCCAGCTGAAGCGACGAGCGATCAGCATCAGCCCCTGCTCCAGCAGCAGGCCGACGACGCCGATAATGACGATGGCGATGATGATGTTTTCCACGTTGAGGTTGTTCCATTCGTTCCAGATCCAGAAACCGATCCCCAGACCGCCGGTCAGCATTTCAGCAGCGACGATCACCAGCCAGGCAATGCCAATCGAGAGACGCACGCCGGTCAGCACCGCGGGCAGCACCGCCGGGAAGAGAATGCGCCGCATCACCGTCCACTCCGAAAGCTGTAAGACCCGAGCCACGTTGAGATAATCCTGCGGAATGCGGCGTACGCCTTCGGCGGTGTTAATCACCATCGGCCAGATAGAGCAGATAAAAATGGTCCAGCTCGAAGCCGGCTCCGCCTTCTGGAACAGCAGCAGGCCAATAGGCAGCCACGCCAGCGGACTGACCGGACGCAGCAGCGCAATCAGCGGATTAAACATGCGGGCAAAGAACAGCGAGCGGCCGATCAAAAAGCCCAGCGGAATACCCACCAGCGCCGCCAACCCGAAGCCCACCGCCACCCGTTGCAGCGAGGCCAGCACGTTCCAGCCGATGCCCATGTCGTTCGGCCCGTCCTGATAGAAAGGATCGGCAAACAGGGTCAGCGCGGAATCGAGCGTACTCAGCGGGGTCGGAAAGCCCTTGCCGTTGATCGCCGCCAGCTGCCAGCAGAGCAAAAGCAGCCCCAGCCCGAGCAGGGGTGGCAGGAGTCGCTGTACGGTTTCACGTAGCCAGCGCCTGACGGGCGGCGTCGGACGCCGGACCTGTACCGGTGGCAGGACAATCACTTCGCCCGGCGTTTTTTCTGTGGCAATAACAGGTTGCGTACTGTGCGCGTGTTTCATTTCATGCCCCCTTACGTTGAATCGCGAAGCCGCGGGCGTAACCTTCCGGATCGGCCCCCGTCCAGACCGTACCGTCTATCAATGTGCTGCTGCGCATAAGAGCAGCCGGTGTCGAGATGCCGCCCACCGCCTGTGCCGCCTCTTTCCAGACGTCTATGCGGTTAATGCGCCGGGCCACCGCCTGATAATCCGGGGCCGTTTTCAGTAATCCCCAGCGGCGGAACTGGGTTAAAAACCACATCCCGTCCGACAGCCACGGAAAACTCACCTCCCCCTGGTCGTAAAAGCGAATCGGGTGCGCGTCCTGCCAGCGGCGTCCCAGCCCGTTGTCGTACTCCCCGAGCATCCGCCCGGTGAGATACTGCTCTTTGGTATTCAGCCAGGCGCGCTTCGCCAGAATGCGCGCCGTCTCCCGTTTGTTCTCTTCCGAGGCGTCAATCCAGCGCGCCGCATCCAGCACCGCAGCGACCAGCGCGCGGGCGGTATTCGGATTGCGTTCGACCCATTCACTGCGGGTACCGAGAATTTTTTCCGGGTGTTCCGGCCAGATAGCCTGCGAGGTGGTCGCGGTAAAACCGATACGGTCGTTGATCGCCCGCGCGTTCCACGGTTCACCGACGCAAAAGCCAACCATGTTGCCGATGCGCATGTTCATCACCATTTGCGGCGGCGGCACCACCACGGTGCGGACGTCCGCAAACGGGTCGATGCCGCCGCTGGCCAGCCAGTAATAGAGCCACATGGCGTGCGTCCCGGTGGGAAAGGTGTGGGCAAAGGTGTAGCTGCCCGGCGCGCTCTGGCCAATCAGCCGTTTCAACCCGCCGAGGTCGGTCACCCCTTTCTCCCGCAGGTCGCTGGAGAGCGTTATCGCCTGACCATTGCGGTTGAGGGTCATCAGGTTTGCCATTGAGTGCGGCTTGCCGGCGATCCCCAGTTCGAGGCCATACAGCAGGCCGTAGAGAATGTGTGCCGCATCGAGTTCACCGGCGATCAGCTTGTCGCGCACCGCCGCCCAGCTCGCCTCTTTGGTCGGTACCAGGGTAATGCCATATTTTTTATCGAACCCTTTCAGCGACGCGATCGCGATCGGCGCGCAGTCCGTCAGCGGAATAAATCCGACCCGCACGGTAGATTGCTCCGGCTTATCGGATCCTGCCGCCCATGCGGCCTGCATCACGCCGGGCAACAACATCGCCCCGCCCAGCGCGGCGCCTGCCTGTAAAAAATGCCGTCGTGAAATCGAAAATTTATCGCCCATACCCGCTCCAGAACACGCAAAAAAAAAGCGCCCGACAGTGCTGATGCACTGCAGGACGCCTTTATCCCTGGACACACAAACCGCCGTTGGCCTGTTGCCCAAAATTGTTTACTGAACGATTTAACGCGTTAACCGTTGTCTGCAGGATATTGCAAAACAGATGCCAATGTTCACAGACGCGGTATTAAGCCGTTTTCCACTTTGCTCGGGGCGGCTTCCCCCCGCTAATTGCACCGCTGACAGGCAGCCTTTGCCCAACCATCGTGCATCTACTCCTTTGGAGTTATGGACCACAACGCCTTTACCGTCAGCAGCGCACGGGCGATTTCCACCATCCTCTGGTTCTTATCCATCGCCATTTTCCGCAACGTCTGCCAGGCCTGTTCTTCCTGCATTCCCTGATGATCCATCAGCACGCTTTTCGCTTTTTCAATCAGCTTGCGCTCTTCGAGCGTATCTTTTAGTGAGGCCAGTTGCCCGGAGAGCTGCTGGAGTTCGAAGGCCTGCTGGCGAACCAGCGGCAGCAGCTGTTTGTCGAGACGGCGCGCGATGCCGTCGTCCCCCTCTTCCTCCGGCCAGATGGCGGGCGGCGCTTCGCCGCTGAGCAGTTTATCGGCGACGCTCAACAGGTCGTCAATCAGCCGCTCTTCCAGACCGCGCATCTGCTCCAGACGCTGCGTTTGGGCGCAAAACCAACGCAACGCCGTCTCCCCCTCATCCGCCGGGGGCTGTCGGGTACAGGCGATCCGCCGCAGCTGCTCAATTTCCAGACTGGCCTGGCATTGAGTCATAAACAGCGTGGTCTGCGGCACCTCCGCCAGCGCCTGGAAACTGTCAAAACAGGGCTGCTGACCATCGATTCTGTCCACCAGCAGCTGACGAAGCTCATCGCTAAACTGACCGCGGGCAAAGCCGGATGCCCCCAGCGCGCGCTCCTGCCCCACCAGCTCTTTCCCCTGCATAAAGCTGTAGAGCGCCACCATGCGCCCGGCAATTTGCGGGTCGTCAATGCTGTCGTTGAGCTGCGGGACAATATTTAATAAGTGGCGGATAATACGACTAAACTGGTTTGTCGCCTCTTCGGCGATGATAGCGCGGCCGCGCACGGCGTCGCGCAGCGTCAACAACTGTTCCAGATACCAGAGTGCGCTGGCAATCCGCCAGCACAGCGCGCCGCTGGCGCACTCCCGCACCGCTTCCAGCGCTTCGCGAAAGGCGATAAGCTGCTCATCCACCAGCGCCGAGCCCGCCCGGCACTCCGCGGCATAGAGCCGTCCAGCGGAGCAGAGCCAAAGGTTGGACGCACCGCGTTCGCACTGTAGCATGTGTACCAGCGCGCTTATCCGGCTTGCCAACGTCCCCTGCTGCGCCAGCTGGCGTAGCTGCTCTTTTTGCAGCTGCCGCGCGCGATGAAACCACCTGTTGGCCTCAGGCGTGATGCCAGCCGTATTATTCATACCCCCTCCCGGGTCAACGCTTTATACTTTAACCACAAGCAATAACCGTGCCTTATACCAAGGAGTCCTTATGCAAAGTATTGTGATTATCGCCAACGGCGCCGCCTACGGTAGCGAATCGCTGTTCAATAGCCTGCGCCTGGCGATTGCCCTGCGTGAACAGCAGTCTGAACTCGATCTGAAGCTGTTTTTAATGTCTGACGCGGTGACGGCTGGCCTGCGAGGACAGAAGCCGGCGGAAGGCTATAACATTCAGCAAATGCTGGAGATCCTCACCGCCCAGAATGTCCCGGTGAAATTGTGCAAAACCTGCACCGATGGCCGCGGTATCACCGCGCTGCCGCTGATTGACGGCGTGGAGATTGGTACTCTGGTGGAGCTGGCGCAGTGGACGCTGGCGGCCGATAAAATCCTGACCTTCTGAAGAAAGGGCCTCTGGCGGGATTTAATATCACCGAGGCCGCGTTTGTTAATCGAAAAGATATGTCAGCTGAATGCTTTCAGGAAGAACATCATTTTTGTTTAATCTTTATCCCTTTTTTTGATCAAAATCAGCATTCGTCTGCCCCCCATTTGGTGTTATGCCATGAGTAAAGTGTGAACAATATCACGCGCGGGATTGAGCAGGCAGGATGCTGTAGACAGACAACAACGGGGTAGATAAATGGCAATGGTTAAAGCAAGTTTGATGTTGTTTGGCGGTGATACGCTGGTGGTTCGTTGTTCTGAACGCTGCCATATTCACCTGATGAGCGCGAAGGCTGCCGGCGACAGCCATGCGGATATTCTGAGCGTCCAGGATCGCGACAGCGCCTATCTGACCGTGCCGTATAACGGCACCTGGAACGTACTGATCGATAGCCACAGCCAGTCACTGGAGCACTCCATTAGCTACGTTCCCGCCTGATAGCACCTGCCCGGGATAGCCCGGGCATTTTTCAGGCCAGCCCCGGCTGGCTGTTCTCTCCCAGCAGCGTGCGTACTGTCCCGACAAGATCGTCAAGACAATCATCGTGCATACCGAGTTTGCGTAGTTCCTGATCCAGGGAGAACAGGTACTGGGCATTCGTGCCGAGCGGCCCGCTGGCTTTGGCGATCAGCGGCGCAATGACCTGGGCGCGGGTATCCGGTTCGAACAGCGGATGGCGAGGATCCATAATAAACACCAGCGCGTTCACCGTCCGCCCGTCATCGAGATCCAGCTTACACCAGGTCGGCATATAGCAACCGGTGATCATCTCCCGCTTCCACAGCAGCGTCAGCTCATCTTCCAGCGTCTCATCAGGGAGTCGATAGGCCACGCCGGTGGTACGCCCGCCCTCTTTCAGCGCCAGCATGCGCCCCGGCTGGCAGGCGCTGCCCCGCCCGGCGGTCAGCCGCAGGCAGAAGGCGCGGTGCCAGCCCGGAAGCGTACCGGTACAGGTTTCGCGATACTCAAGAGCCGGGTTCCACATCAGCGAACCGTAGCCAAAAATCCATACTGAGCCGGCATCCGGACGACAGGCCAACGTTGCCGCCAGGGAAGCGGCCCGTTGCTCTGCCGACCAGAGAAGCGATTCCTCAATAGCACCAAACGCCGTCTTACAATCCGCATTGATTAAGAAATCACGTGTTAACACTGTCTACTACCTCCGCCACTGCCCGCTTCCCGGCGATTATCTGATGGCATCCGTGAAATATTGCCGAATTATTATCCAGCTTTCGCCGACAATAAGCAATGAACGACACGCTGGCAAGGCGCGGAGCAGCAGATGAGGCAGCAGGAGCGATTATTTTTTCTTATGCCACTTATCATCGTCCCCTTTTTGATAGTCATTCTTGACCGCAGCCCAGGCGACCTTATGCGCCGTCTCTTCACGGCTGGCGTCGTCCCGCCGGTCCGCTTTGTGCTTATACTGCTCCCAGGCGCTATTAAACGCTTCTTTATAGATCTCCTGGGCATGGGCCGGCAACACGTGCTGGACGCTATCGGGTAACGCTTGTTTACTGCGATAAGGCATATGCACCTCCGAATGGTGGTGAAAATATAAGTCTGGGACGCTGATTGAGGGCTTTCAAGGCGAAGTATAAGCCATAAGCATTTTTAGTAATTATCTGAATAATAAATACAAAATTGAAATAATGATAAGTTATGACAATTTCAGAGCATTAGTTAACAATAGCCGTAAATTTAAGTAAAAAAACAATTCAGATAGCAAAATGTCTGTTATTTTATCTACTTACGGTATCTATAATTATAACACCTGCATAAATGGAGATGGTTCATGACGCATGTACATGAGGCGGTGAAAACCCGCCACAAGGAGACATCGCTTGTTTTCCCGATTCTGGCGCTGGCGGTGCTTATCTTCTTCGGAAGTAGTCAGTCACTGCCAGCGGTCATTGGCATTAACATTCTGGCCTTAGTGGGCATTCTGTGTAGCGCATTCAGCGTTGTACGCCACGCGGACGTTCTCGCCCACCGCCTCGGCGAGCCGTACGGTTCGTTAATTTTAAGTCTTTCCGTGGTGATTCTTGAAGTCAGCCTGATTTCTGCCTTAATGGCAACCGGCGACGCGGCCCCGACGCTGATGCGCGATACGCTCTATTCAATCATTATGATTGTCACCGGCGGTCTGGTCGGCTTTTCTCTGCTGCTGGGCGGGCGTAAATTCGCCACCCAGTACATGAATTTGTTTGGTATCAAGCAGTATCTCATCGCCCTGTTCCCGCTGGCGATTATTGTGCTGGTCTTTCCGATGGCGCTACCGGGCGCGAATTTCAGCACCGGGCAGGCGCTGCTGGTAGCGCTGATTTCCGCTGCCATGTACGGCGTGTTTCTGTTGATTCAGACCAAAACCCACCAGAGCCTGTTTATTTATGAGCATGAAGACGACGGCGACGACGACGACCCGCATCACGGCAAACCGTCCGCTCACAGCAGCGCCTGGCACACCGCGTGGCTGTTAATTCACCTGGTCGCCGTTATCGCGGTCACTAAGATGAATGCGAACCCGCTTGAGACGCTGCTGACCAGCATGAACGCGCCGGTGGCCTTTACCGGCTTCCTGGTCGCGCTGCTGATCCTCTCGCCGGAAGGGCTCGGCGCATTGAAAGCGGTACTTAACAATCAGGTGCAGCGCGCGATGAACCTGTTCTTCGGTTCGGTGCTGGCGACGATTTCGCTGACCGTGCCGGTGGTCACCTTAATCGCCTTCTTAACCGGCAATGAGCTGCAATTTGGTCTTGGCGCACCGGAAATGATTGTGATGGTCGCCTCGCTGCTGTTGTGCCAGATCTCCTTCTCTACCGGGCGCACCAATGTGCTGAACGGCGCCGCGCACCTGGCGCTCTTCGCCGCTTATCTGATGACCATTTTTGCCTGACCGCTCTCCCCCGGCGTCGTTGCGTCGGCCGGGGGAGCGTTGTTCACCGTTACTGACGCATAAAAAAAGCCTGCCGGTTTTACAACGGGCAGGCTTTTCGCATTCAGGCGCGCTGAATTAGTTGCTGGTATCCAGCTCTTCAAAGTTCTTCACCAGATCGTCAATCGCTTTGATCTGCTTCAGGAACGGCTCCAGTTTAGCCAGCGGCAGCGCGGACGGGCCATCGCATTTCGCATGTTCCGGGTCCGGATGCGCTTCGAGGAACAGCCCTGCCAGGCCGGTTGCCATACCGGCACGCGCCAGCTCGGTCACCTGAGCACGACGACCGCTGGACGCAGCGCCAAACGGGTCGCGACACTGCAGCGCGTGGGTCACGTCGAAGATAACCGGCGAGTTGTTGGACACTTTCTTCATCACGCCAAAGCCCAGCATGTCGACAACCAGGTTGTCATAGCCGAAGTTCGCCCCGCGATCGCAGAGGATAACTTTGTCGTTACCGCCTTCGATAAACTTGTCGACGATGTTACCCATCTGGCCCGGGCTGACAAATTGCGGTTTCTTCACGTTGATCACCGCGCCGGTTTTCGCCATCGCTTCAACCAGATCGGTCTGGCGCGCCAGGAAAGCTGGCAGCTGGATAACGTCAACCACGTCAGCAACCGGCTGCGCCTGGCTTGCTTCATGAACGTCGGTGATGATTTTCACGCCGAAGGTCTGCTTCAGCTCCTGGAAAATTTTCATCCCTTCTTCCAGACCCGGCCCCCGATAGGAGTGAATGGAAGAACGGTTGGCTTTATCAAAAGAGGCTTTGAACACGTAAGGAATGCCCAGCTTCTGCGTGACGGTCACATAGTGTTCGCAGATGCGCATCGCGAGATCGCGGGATTCCAGCACGTTCATCCCACCAAACAGGACGAAAGGCAGGTCGTTTGCTACGTTGATATCACCAATGCTAACCACTTTTTGTTTCATAAGATCGCCTTATCAGGGTGTAACCGGATTCATTCCAGATTAGTGAAGAGTAATTTGTTTATGCGAAATGGTGTTAATTTGCGCGCGGATCATTTCGCTGATCGGGTCCTCCGGACACTGTTCGACGAAATAGCTCAAATCCAGCAGCGCAACATGATCGCAATCAAGCTGGGCGTAGATCAGCCCGCGGTCGCGAATCTCGTACGGATCTTCCGGATTAAACTGCAGCAGCGCTTCGCTGGCACGCAGGGCCAGCTCCATCTGCCGCTCTTCCATCAGCGCCGATTTTAAGGTGTCGAGCAGCTTGTGGATCACTTCGGCGTTATCCGCCTCGTCGAGATCCTCATTGAACAGCTCGGCAACCGGACTAATATTGCCCTTCAGCCAGACTTCCAGCGTGTGTTCGTTGAGCGTTTCACCGTTGAACGGGTTAATCAGCCACATCTCTTCGCTGGTTTCCGGGTCGGCGCGCAGCAGCAGCTGCGTCGGGAAGATAACCGGCACCAGCGGCAGCGACAGGCGCTGGGCAATCCACAGCACGATAGCCCCTAATGACGCCGCGCTCCCCTGACGATTAATCAGGACTTTGTCGATCCACAAAGCATCCGACAGCCGGTAAACGCCGTGGGAATCGCGAAAGCCCCACTCATGGTAGAACAGCTCCAGCAGCCGCTCCAGCTGACGCTCCTGATCCCAGGAGGAGGCAATTTCCTCCTGCGCCAGCCCCAGCAGCCGCTCCAGTTCATCCTGCACATAGTGCGTCGGAAAATCGTCGCGGATTAATTCAGAAATGAGGACCATGCCATCGCACAATGGCGCTTTATTAAATTCGAAATCAGCTAATGACCTCATGACTTACCCCAGTAACGGTGTTCTTGTAATGGCGAGTTGTATGATGATGAACAACACCACCAAAGCCAACAGAAAGGCAATAAACCGACTCTGTTGGCTGCGCGGGCGACGACGGCCCAGCGCGATAAAACCCAATGCGATGTAAATAATAACGCCAAACAGCTTTTCAGTCAGCCATGAGCCGTCTTCAGTGAAAGGCAGATAGTGCGTTATGGCCATTAATCCTGCGCCGCTCAGAAATAACAGCGTGTCGCTGCAGTGCGGCGCAATACGCACCCAGCGCTGGTTCAGCCGGGCATTGCCGCTGTAGGTCCACCAGTAGCGCAACGTAAATAAACTGACGGAAACCACCACACACGCTATATGCAGATACAGCACCGCGCTAAACAGATTCATATGCCAGCTTTCTCCATGCCGGAAAACCGCCCTGTCGTCAGGCGGTCATTATCGCCGTAGTCACGGCAGGTCGTCACATCGTGGTAACCCGCTTCACGGAACAGCGCCCGTACCGCGTCCCCCTGCTTCCAGCCGTGTTCCAGCAGCATCAGTCCGTCGGGCGTCAGGAAACGGCGTCCTTCCCGGATGATATGCGCGAGGTCGGCCAGGCCGTTATCGGCGGCAACCAGCGCCGTTTTTGGCTCAAAACGAACATCGCCCTGCTCAAGATGCGGATCGGCTTCGTCGATATAGGGCGGGTTGCTGACAATCATGGCGAACCGCTGCCCGGCCAGCGCGCTGAACCAGTGGCTTTGCAGCACGCTGACGTTAGTGATGGCAAGGCGCTCAGCGTTACGCGCGGCTAATGCCGCCGCATCGGGCATGAAATCCACCGCCGTTACCTGACAGTCCGGGCGTTCACTGGCTAACGCCAGGGCGATCGCGCCGGTGCCGGTACCTAAATCCAGAATCCGGCACGGCGTAGCCGGCAGCCGCGCCAGCGCCTGCTCGACGAGGCATTCGGTATCCGGGCGCGGAATAAGCGTTGCGGGGGAAACCAGCAGCGGCAGCGACCAGAACTCACGCTCGCCCACCAGGTGGGCTATCGGCTCGCCGCGCTGGCGGCGGCTCAGCAGCGTCTCCAGCTGCGCCTGCTGTTCCCCGGTCAGCACCGTTTCACCGAAGGCGAGAAGCCAGGTCCGCGCCCGGCCGGTCACGTGCCCTAACAGGATCTCGGCGTCGCGTCGCGGGCTTTCACTCGCGCTCAGTCGGGCAATCGCCTGCGCCAGCCACTGTTGAAAGGTCATCATTCCTGCTCGGAAAGCGCGGCCAGCTGATCGGCCTGATATTCCTGCACAATCGGCTCAATCAGCATATCCAGTTTCCCTTCCATCGCTTCGTCCAGACGATAGAGGGTCAGGTTGATGCGGTGGTCGGTCACGCGGCCCTGCGGAAAGTTATAGGTGCGGTTACGATCGCTGCGATCGCCGCTGCCCAGCAGGTTACGCCGGGTTGAGGCTTCCGCCTGCTGACGCTTAGCGATTTCCGCGGCGCGAATACGCGCACCGAGTACCGACAGCGCTTTGGCTTTGTTTTTGTGCTGCGAACGCTCGTCCTGGCACTCCACCACTATCCCGGTCGGTAGGTGGGTAATACGGATCGCCGAATCGGTGGTGTTAACGTGCTGACCGCCGGCCCCGGAGGAGCGGAAAGTATCAATCCGCAAATCGCCGGGGTTAATATCCGGCATTTCGGCTTCCGGCAGCTCCGGCATCACCGCCACGGTACAGGCGGAGGTGTGAATACGGCCCTGGGATTCGGTGGCCGGCACGCGCTGTACGCGATGACCGCCGGACTCAAATTTCAGACGGCCATACACGCCATCGCCGCTGATTTTGGCAATCACCTCTTTATAACCGCCATGTTCGCCTTCGTTGGCGCTCATGATCTCCACGCGCCAGCGGCGGGATTCGGCGTAACGGCTGTACATCCGGAACAGATCGCCGGCAAACAGCGCCGCTTCATCACCGCCGGTACCGGCGCGGACTTCGACAAAGGCGTTGCGTTCATCATCCGGATCCTTCGGCAGCAGCAGCACCTGCAGCTGTTGCTCCATCTCTTCGCTTTTCGCTTTCGCGTCGCGCAGTTCTTCCTGCGCCATTTCGCGCATTTCCGCATCGTCGAGCATCATCTGCGCAGTTTCGATATCGTCCTGCACCTGGCGCCATTCGGTATAGCAGCGCGCCACGTCGCTCAGCTGCGCATATTCCCGCGACAGCGCGCGGAATCGATCCTGATCGGCGATGGTCGCAGCATCACCCAGCAGCGCCTGAACTTCCTCATGGCGTTCGTACAGAGCTTCCAGTTTGGCAACAATAGAAGGCTTCATAGGCGTGAATTCACCCTGTCCTGAAAAAAGAGAAATGTGCGCTATTCCAGCCCGAGGCTGTTGCGCAGAATATGCAGGCGTTCATCATCCCCGTCACGGGCTGCCTGCTGAAGAGATTTGGTTGGTGCGTGGATCAGGCGATTGGTCAGCTTGCGCGCCAGATCCTGCATGATTTCCTGCGCATCGCCGCCCTGCTCCAGCGCAGCCAGCGCTTTCGCCGTCAGCTCCTCACGGACCTGCTCGGACTGGGAACGATATTCGCGGATAGTCTCGCTGGCGCTCTGGGCTCGCAGCCAGGCCATAAATTCGCTGGTTTCCTGCTCGACGATCGTTTCCGCCTGTACCGCCGCGGCTTTACGCTGCGCCAGGTTATGCTGAATGATGTTTTGCAGATCGTCTACGCTGTACAGATAGGCGTTCGCCAGCTTACCCACTTCGGGTTCGACATCGCGAGGCACCGCGATATCAACCAGCAGCATCGGCTGATTACGCCGCGCCTTCAGCGCACGCTCCACCATCCCCTTACCGATAATCGGCAGCGGGCTGGCGGTCGAACTGATGATGATGTCGGCCTCTTTTAGTCGCTCGTCGATATCGCTCAGGGCGATAACCTCCGCACCGACTTCCTCGGCCAGAGCCTGCGCACGCTCGCGGGTACGGTTAGCAATCACCATATTGCGCACGTTGTGTTCACGCAGATGACGCGCCACCAGTTCGATGGTTTCCCCGGCACCGACCAGCAGCACCGTCACGCTTGAAAGGGATTCGAAGATTTGTCGCGCCAGCGTACAGGCGGCGAAAGCCACGGAGACCGCGCTGGCGCCGATATCGGTTTCGGTGCGCACGCGTTTTGCCACCGAGAACGACTTCTGGAACATCCGCTCCAGTTCGCTGACGTTCAGGTGACCGCGGCTGGAATCGGCGAAGGCTTTTTTCACCTGTCCCAGAATCTGTGGTTCGCCAAGCACCAGCGAATCAAGGCCGCTGGCGACGCGCATCAGATGGCTGACCGCATCATTATCCTGATGCCAGTACAGACTTTTACGCAGGTCTTCTTCATTAAGATGGTGGTAATCACACAGCCAGCGGATGAGCGCTTCCTGCAGATTATCCTGTTCCTCAACGCTGAGATACAGCTCCGTACGGTTACAGGTCGACAGCACCACACCGCCCTGCACCATTGGCTGAGCCAGCAAGCTCTCCAGCGCCTTATCGAGCGTGTCCGGCGAAAACGTTACGCGTTCTCGCAGCGCGACCGGGGCTGTTTTGTGATTAATGCCAAGAGCTAAAAGGGTCATTGTGAGGGAGTAGTACCAGCGTTGCTAAGGTTAGTCTGAGCGCATCATACAGGATGCGCGGAATCAATAAAAGAGACGCTCCCCTTTTGGAGTAATAGGCATCGGGCTTAAAAGCCATTAACGGTAATTTTTTGATTTCAGACAATTTGAACGTAGACGCTATCGCCGGGCAACGCTAGCATTAAGGGTTATAATTGTAACCCGCTACACAAATCGTGTGCGTACCGACCCATCGCCGGATTTCACTGTAGACATCAAGGATTTGTCATCATTATGAATCGACTGCTCCGCCTGTTACCGCTGGCAAGCCTGGTCCTGACCGCCTGTACACTCAACGCCCCGAAAGGCCCTGGCAAAAGCCCTGACTCTCCTCAGTGGCGTCAGCACCAGCAGGATGTCCGCAATCTGAGCCAATACCAGACCCGCGGCGCCTTCGCTTACCTCTCTGATGAACAAAAAGTTTACGCTCGCTTCTTCTGGCAGCAAACCGGCCAGGATCGCTATCGCCTGCTGCTGACCAACCCGTTAGGCAGCACCGAACTGTCGCTGACCGCCCAGCCGGGCAGCGTGACGCTGATCGATAACAAGGGTCAGACCTATACGGCGACCGATGCCGAAGAGATGATTGGCCGCCTGACCGGAATGCCGATTCCACTTAACAGCCTGCGCCAGTGGATCGTCGGCCTGCCGGGCGACGCCACCGACTACTCGCTGGACGATAAATACCGCCTGAGCGAACTGAACTATACGCAGAACGGCAAAACCTGGCACGTCACCTACGGCGGCTATACCAGCGATACTCAGCCATCGCTGCCGGCCAACATGGAGCTGAACAACGGCAGTCAGCGTATCAAGCTGAAAATGGATAACTGGATTGTGAAATGATGACCCGCTGGCCCTCTCCTGCAAAGCTGAACCTGTTTTTGTACATCACTGGACAGCGTGCCGATGGTTATCACACCCTGCAGACGTTGTTTCAGTTCCTTGATTATGGCGACACCTTAACTATCGAACCGCGTCATGACGGTGTACTGCGCCTGCTGACGCCGGTTGCCGGCGTACCCGATGAAGAGAATCTGATTATTCGCGCCGCAAGGCTGCTGATGCAGGCGGCGACGGCATCCGGACAGCTTCCCGCCGGTAGCGGCGCCGATATCAGCATCGACAAACGCCTGCCAATGGGCGGCGGTCTGGGCGGCGGTTCATCCAACGCTGCGACGGTGCTGGTGGCGCTGAATCATCTGTGGGGCTGTGGCTTGTCGGAAGAGGAGCTGGCGACGCTGGGGCTGAGTCTTGGCGCCGATGTGCCGGTATTCGTGCGCGGCCACGCCGCCTTTGCCGAAGGCATTGGCGAGATTCTGACGCCGGTCGAACCGCCAGAAAAGTGGTACCTGGTCGCTCATCCTGGGGTCAGTATTCCGACGCCGATCATTTTCCGTGACCCCGAGCTACCACGAAATACCCCGGTCAGGTCAATAAGTACGTTACTAAAATGTGAATTTCGCAATGATTGCGAGGTTATCGCAAGAAAACGTTTTCGCGAGGTTGATGCGGCGCTTTCCTGGCTGTTAGAATATGCGCCGTCGCGCCTGACTGGCACAGGAGCCTGTGTCTTTGCTGAATTTGACACCGAATCTGCCGCTCGTCAGGTGCTGGAGCAAGCCCCGGAATGGCTACAAGGCTTTGTAGCGCGAGGAGTTAATATCTCCCCGCTCAAGCTAGCCCTACCCAGGTAGTTCTGCTTTTGCACGAATTACCTTAGTACGCCGGGCAAATTGAGTAACGGTGACAACGTCACCCTGTTCCAGACGTTGCATCGTTCTCTTTAAATACACCGCCTGGATAGAAGAGTGCCGTCCGCACGGTTTCTGGCGCTTTTCATCCACCACTGGACGCATGCCTGAGGTTCTTCTCGTGCCTGATATGAAGCTTTTTGCTGGTAACGCCACCCCGGAACTAGCACAACGTATTGCCAACCGCCTGTACACTTCTCTTGGCGACGCCGCTGTAGGTCGTTTTAGCGACGGCGAAGTCAGCGTACAAATCAATGAAAACGTACGCGGTGGTGATATTTTCATCATCCAGTCCACTTGTGCTCCCACCAACGACAACCTGATGGAACTGGTTGTTATGGTTGATGCTCTGCGTCGCGCTTCGGCGGGTCGTATCACCGCTGTTATCCCTTATTTCGGCTATGCTCGTCAGGACCGTCGTGTGCGTTCTGCGCGTGTGCCGATTACCGCGAAAGTGGTTGCCGATTTCCTGTCCAGCGTTGGCGTTGACCGCGTACTGACCGTTGACCTGCATGCAGAACAGATCCAGGGCTTCTTCGACGTTCCGGTTGATAACGTATTCGGCAGCCCTATTCTGCTGGAAGATATGCTGCAGCTGAACCTGGATAACCCGATCGTGGTTTCTCCGGACATCGGTGGCGTGGTGCGTGCGCGCGCTATCGCCAAACTGCTGAACGATACCGATATGGCTATCATCGACAAACGCCGTCCGCGCGCTAACGTTTCTCAGGTGATGCACATCATCGGTGACGTTGCCGGCCGCGACTGCGTTATGGTTGACGATATGATCGATACCGGCGGCACGCTGTGTAAAGCAGCTGAAGCGCTGAAAGAACGTGGTGCGAAACGCGTATTTGCCTACGCCACTCACCCGATCTTCTCCGGCAATGCTATCCAGAACATTAAAAACTCTGTGATTGATGAATTCGTCGTCTGCGATACTATTCCGCTGGCGCCGGAAATCAAAGCGCTGGAAAAAGTGCGTACGCTGACGCTGTCTGGCATGCTGGCAGAAGCGATTCGTCGTATCAGCAACGAAGAATCTATCTCTGCTATGTTCGAACACTAATCGAGCCCGGCCAAAAAACCCGCTGCGGCGGGTTTTTTTGTCTCTGAATCCAATTTGTATGACTAATGCCTCCTTCACCTGCCATTTAGTTGACAGATGATGCGCCCATGGATGAAACATTATTGTGAACAGATTATTTTCCTCACATGTGATGCCTTTCCGCGCCCTCATCGATGCTTGCTGGAAAGAAAAATACACGCTGTCCCGTTTCACCCGCGATCTGATCGCCGGGATCACGGTCGGGATTATTGCTATTCCTCTGGCAATGGCGTTGGCTATTGGCAGCGGTGTCGCGCCGCAGTATGGACTTTATACTGCCGCCGTCGCCGGGATTATTATCGCCCTGACCGGCGGCTCGCGCTTTAGCGTATCCGGGCCAACCGCCGCCTTTGTGGTCATCCTCTATCCGGTGTCACAGCAGTTTGGCCTGGCCGGACTGCTGGTGGCGACGTTGATGTCCGGGGTCTTTTTAATTCTTTTCGGCCTCGCCCGCTTTGGCCGCTTAATTGAATATATCCCGCTGTCCGTTACCCTCGGGTTTACCTCCGGTATTGGTATCACTATCGGTACCATGCAGATAAAAGATTTTCTTGGTCTGCAGATGGCGCACGTTCCCGAGCACTATCTGCAGAAGGTCTCCGCCCTGGTCATGGCGCTGCCGACGGCCAATCCCGGCGATGCGGCGATTGGCGTAGTCACCCTTGGCACGCTGATCCTTTGGCCGCGTCTGGGGATCCGCCTGCCCGGCCACCTGCCTGCGCTGCTGGCAGGCTGTGCGGTGATGGCGATCGTCAATCTTATGGGCGGCCACGTCGCGACCATCGGCTCTCAGTTCCACTATATTCTGGCTGACGGTAGCCAGGGTAACGGGATCCCGCAGCTGCTGCCGCAGCTGGTGCTGCCGTGGGATATGCCAGGCTCCGACTTTACGCTCAGCTGGGCGTCACTGCAGGCGCTGCTGCCGGCGGCCTTCTCGATGGCGATGCTCGGCGCGATTGAATCACTGCTGTGTGCGGTGGTGCTCGACGGGATGACCGGCACTAAGCACAAAGCCAACAGCGAACTGATAGGTCAGGGTCTCGGCAATATCATCGCCCCTTTCTTTGGCGGGATTACCGCCACCGCCGCCATTGCCCGTTCAGCGGCTAACGTCCGCGCCGGCGCAACATCGCCGGTGTCCGCCGTTATCCATGCGCTGCTGGTCATTATGGCGCTGCTGGTGCTGGCGCCGCTGCTCTCCTGGCTTCCGCTGTCTGCGATGGCGGCGCTGCTGCTGATGGTGGCGTGGAATATGAGCGAGGCGCACAAGGTGGTGAATTTGCTGCGCTACGCGCCGAAGGACGACATCGTGGTGATGCTGATGTGCATGTCGCTGACCGTACTGTTTGATATGGTCATCGCTATCAGCGTCGGTATCGTACTGGCCTCGCTGCTGTTCATGCGCCGCATTGCGCGCATGACCCATCTGGCGCCGGTTAACGTTGATGTACCCGACGATGTGCTGGTCCTGCGGGTTATCGGCCCCCTCTTCTTTGCCGCTGCCGAAGGGCTGTTTAACGATCTGGAAACGCGGATTGCAGGGAAGCGGATCGTGGTTCTGAAATGGGATGCGGTGCCGGTACTGGATGCCGGCGGGCTGGATGCCTTCCAGCGCTTCGTCAACAAACTGCCGGAAGGCTGTGAACTGCGCGTCTCTAATCTCGAGTTTCAGCCGCTGCGCACGCTGGCACGGGCGGGCGTTCAGCCGATTCCGGGGCGCCTGAGCTTCTATCCCGACCGTGCTGCCGCTCTGGCAGACATTTAACTATCGTGACGCGGGCGCATGCGCCTGCGTCACCATCACGCCAGTTGCCTGCCGGAGCCAGCCAGACGTCTCCGGCATCATCCAGGTCCCTTTCATCAGGTGCGGTTCGCGCTCCATCGCAAAGCGGCATTTTTGCTCAGTTTGTTCATAGTCAGGTAGCGTGCGGACGGTCATTCCGGCACGTCTCGCCGGTTCACCCACCTGATTAACATCACTGCGCCTGTTGTTCGACCATAGCGCCACTCCGCCGCCTGACGTTTCGTCAGAGTTAAGTGTTAAAGAGAAGGTATTGTATGGTGGAGGCGCAGCCCGGGCCGCAAACGCGTTGAGCCGAAGAAAAGAGGCGACGCGAAAGTAAAACAGCCAGCTACCGGGAAGGCAGCTGGCTGCAAATGAAGACGTTATGCAAGCGCACCCGCCGTGAAACGGCCGGCGCGGTGAACTGGCTTAGCTATGGCGGTGCTGATCGCGGCGGCAGCGTTTATCGTAATGGCGGACCCACCAGTATTTGTCGCAAACCTGTTCATGCCCGCCAACGCGCGCTCCTGCGAGCCAGAGAACGGCGCCGACAAAAATACTTAAAATCGCGCCATGAGCGAAGAACTGCGGCAGGTCAAGCTGCGGAAGCTGGTTTAAAATAGAGTAACCAACGCCAACAACCATGACGACCAATCCTAAACCCATCAGTACATTACCGAGTAACGAAGCGTTTCTGCGTTTCATATGTCACCTCCGGAACCTTGGGTTACCTGGGAATATCCCCAAAACTTATAGGTCTAGTATAGACAATGGGGATAAGGTTGATTGCGTCGGCGATCACATTAGTTAATATCAAATCAACAAAAACTTACAAATAACTTACTGAACAACATCAAATTCTAATGGTTCATAAGGGTAATTATCTCTTTCCCCGCCGTTGAGGCGGCAGAATTTTGTCAACCGCCTCGGCAAACAGTACACTACGCGCCAGAGAACGACCCAAGCAGGATAGAAAAGTGACGATAAAACTGATTGTCGGCCTGGCAAACCCCGGCGCAGAATACGCGGCGACCCGGCACAATGCTGGTGCCTGGTACGTAGATTTACTGGCTGACCGCCATCGCGCCCCGCTGCGCGAAGAGAGCAAATTCTTCGGTTACACCTCGCGGATTAACCTTGCCGGCGAAGATGTCCGCCTGTTGGTCCCGACCACCTTTATGAATCTCAGCGGCAAAGCCGTGGCGGCGATCGCCACCTTCTACCGCATTAATCCGGATGAGATTCTGGTGGCGCACGATGAGCTGGATCTGCCGCCCGGGGTGGCAAAATTTAAGCTCGGTGGCGGCCACGGCGGCCACAACGGTCTGAAAGATATCATCAGCAAGCTCGGTAATAACCCCAACTTTCATCGCTTACGTGTCGGAATTGGCCATCCGGGCGATAAAAACAAGGTTGTCGGCTTTGTGCTGGGTAAACCTCCGACGAGCGAACAGAAACTGATTGATGAAGCCGTTGACGAAGCGGCGCGTTGCACCGAGGTGTGGCTGAAAGAAGGTCTCACCAAAGCGACCAACCGTTTACACGCTTTTAAAGCGCAATAACCGGTCGACGTGCGGAATTTTTGCCGCGCACGGTGTATAATAGCCAAAGCTATTTACTTTTCTGCAATCTGTTCACTATAACAGGTTGATTATCCAAAGATTAAGGTGATTTAAATCATGGGATTCAAATGCGGTATCGTCGGTTTGCCCAACGTCGGCAAATCCACCCTGTTCAATGCGCTCACCAAAGCGGGTATTGAAGCGGCCAACTTCCCCTTCTGTACCATTGAGCCGAACACCGGTGTCGTGCCGATGCCCGATCCGCGTCTGGACAAGCTGGCTGAAATCGTCAAACCACAGCGCATTCTGCCGACCACCATGGAATTCGTCGACATCGCGGGCCTGGTGAAAGGCGCGTCCAAAGGCGAAGGTCTGGGTAACCAGTTCCTGACCAACATCCGTGAAACCGAAGCTATCGGTCACGTGGTGCGCTGCTTCGAGAACGACAACATCATCCACGTGAATAACAAAGTGGATCCGGCAGACGACATCGATGTGATCAACACCGAGCTGGCGCTTTCCGACCTCGATACCTGCGAACGCGCGATTCACCGCGTACAGAAGAAAGCGAAAGGCGGCGATAAAGACGCGAAAGCTGAGCTGGCGGCGCTGGAAAAATGCCTGCCGCAGCTGGAAAATGCCGGCATGCTGCGCGCGCTGAAAAACCTGACCGAAGAAGACAAGGCCGCCATCAAATACCTGAGCTTCCTGACGCTGAAGCCGACCATGTACATCGCTAACGTGAACGAAGACGGTTTTGAGAATAACCCCTACCTCGATAAAGTTCGCGAGATCGCCGCAGCTGAAGGCTCCGTAGTGGTCGCCGTGTGCGCTGCTGTCGAGTCTGATATCGCTGAACTGGACGATGCCGACCGCGATGAGTTCATGGCCGAGCTGGGTCTTGAAGAGCCGGGCCTGAACCGCGTGATCCGTGCCGGTTACGAACTGCTGAACCTGCAGACCTACTTTACCGCTGGCGTCAAAGAAGTTCGCGCGTGGACTATCCCTGTTGGCGCGACCGCTCCGCAGGCGGCAGGCAAAATCCACACCGACTTCGAAAAAGGCTTTATCCGCGCCCAGACCATCGCCTATGAAGACTTTATTACTTACAAAGGTGAGCAAGGGGCAAAAGAAGCCGGTAAGATGCGCGCCGAAGGGAAAGACTACATCGTTAAAGATGGCGACGTCATGAACTTCCTGTTCAACGTCTGATTCCCTTCCTACAGTTTTATGAGATGCCATCCCCTCTCATGAAGACTTAAAACTCACTAAATCCACGCCGTTGCGTGGATTTTTTTTATTTTCATCGCGCCTGGTACATTGCATGAAAGCGCGGGAGAAATGTGAGCATACGCGTAAGTCAGTCGTAGAGGGTGTCAACCCGGCACAAGCCAGAGTTGACTGAAACAATCCGGCTCTGCATCTGGAAAGCATCACCATGCTGCAGGTGAAAAACCGGCTCCCGCCCTGCCGCTGGAGCGACTGCCCGAATACTGGAGTCTATCGGTGGCTATCAACACAGGCATCAGTGACACAGACGGGTAGCCCCGTACAGGGGCTACCCCGGGTATGGCAGGTGCGGAACTATCTCCGGATAAAATTAGTAAGTGTGAAAATATTGCTGAATGAGCTGCGGATTTTTAGTTTGGGTCAGTGCCGTCATCAACAAAATTCGCGCTTTTGCCGGGTTAAGCGAATCGGACACCAGTCCAGGCTGGCCGTCATCAATCGGAACGACACCGCTCCCCGTACGTGAGGCGCGAACGACCACGATACCGGCTTTTTCCGCCTTTTTAATTCCCGCAGCGCTGCGTACAGAGACCGATCCCGCTCCGGTGCCTGCATAAATAATACCGTCGACATGATGCGCAATCGCCGCGTCGTACATATATTCAGGGTCGTCCTGATAGCCATATATAATGACCACTTTGGGCAATGTGTTAAGGTTACGCACGTCAAATACCGAGCGTACAGTGTGAATTTTATCCACACGGGTTTCAAACTGCGGTTTACCGCTCACTATCACCCCAAGATAACCCTCTTCCGGCGCTTTGAAGGTATCCAGTGTCGTGGCATTGGTTTTAGTGACAAAACGGGCAGCACCGATACGATCATTGAGAACCACCATCACTCCGCGTCCTTTCGCCTCCGGGTCAGCCGCTACAGTCACCGCTTCCAGCAGATTCATCGGACCATCGGCGCTGATTGCCGTTGCCGGACGCATCGCTGCCGTAAAGACAACCGGCTTGTTGCTTTTTACGGTCAGGTTAAGGAAGTAAGGCGTCTCATCAAGGGTGTCCGTTCCGTGGGTAATCACGACCCCATCCACATCATCGCGGGCCAGCAGTTCGTTTACGCGTTTTGATAGCTTGAGGATTATCTCGCTGGTCATATTTTCACTGCCAATGTTTGCCAGCTGCTCTCCATCAATGCGGGCCACTTTACTCATCTCAGGCACGGCATTAATCAACGTCTGTACGCCAATTGCTCCGGCTTTATATCCCGTAGTCTGAGTATTACTCGCCGCCGAGCCGGCGATGGTACCTCCTGTAGCAAGGATGACAATATGCGGCAGATGCGTCTCACTTAACGCGAAAGTACTTATTGTCAGTAATGCCATTGCCAGTAATGCTCTAAATTTCATATTGACCTATCCCAAAAAGATAAAATTAAAATTCGCCAGGTACTATTGCAAAAGACTTATTGCAAAAGGCTTGCCAGGAGGAATTTTCTTTTTATCTGCAGATATGTTTAACTTTGATGCAAGAAAAGGGATTCTAATAATTTTGCGCACAAAGCTGGTGCAGCGATGAGCGAAAAGCGGGCATAAAAACTCACAATCAGGCCCAACTCACTTATCCCATCTTGCAGCACTGACCTTTACCCGCCTGTTATCTGCGTCAGCTACAATTGCAGCGGCAGATCGGTTGTTTTCCTTGAAAACCAAACGAAATAAAAATGCTCGTTCCTGCTTCTTTGTCGGTGGTGTGTATATTATCCACGGACAATCACGCATCTTTATCCACGCTCAGCGCCACCGCGCGGGTATCCTCCAGCACCTGTAACCGACTGTTCAGCGCCTCGTTGATAGAATGATACGCCTTACTGCCCAGTGCCAGACGAAACGGTGGCGCCTCCCCATCCGCTGCGTCGATTATCGCAGCGACGGTTTTTAACGCATCGCCGTTAATCGCGATAGTTCCCTGCGCCAGACCGCGGCGCACCTCGCCGGCGGGCGTATTGTCATAACAGGCCATCGGCGAAGCTATATCCAGTCCGCCCGCAAAGTTCGTCGCCGTCGGGCCGGGCTCAGCAATCATAAAATCGATGCCAAAAGGCGCCACTTCCTGGGCGACGGATTCAATAAATCCTTCAACCCCCCATTTGGTGGCGTGATAAAGGCTGAAATTCGGCCAGGCAATCTGCCCGCCTTCTGACGATATCTGCACAATGCGTCCCCCTCCCTGCCGACGCAGAGCGGGTAAGGCGGCCCGAATAAGCTGAATCGGACCGGTGAGATTGGTGGCAATCTGCCGATCAATCTGGGTATCGCTCACCTCTTCCGCCGCGCCGAAGAGCCCGTATCCCGCATTACTGACCAGCACATCGATACGCCCGGCGAAGTCGAATGCCTGCTGTACCGTTCGACGTACCGCATCCGTCTCCGTAACGTCCAGCAGCAGGACATGAAGCTGCCCGCCGTATTGTGCCCGCAGGTCATCCAGCGCGCCGGGCTTGCGCAGGGTAGCAATCACGCTGTCGCCCCGCGCCAGCAGGCGCTCCGTCATCAGGCGTCCAAGACCGGTTGAAGTACCGGTAATTAACCAGGTTTTGCTGCTCATCGTTAGTCTCCAGAAAAGTCATTAACTCGCCGATAAAGGATATGGCATGATGATTAGCACGATAAGACTCAACAAATGGCATGAAGAGGTGAAATGAAATCACCAGTTAAAACTCCGACGCTTTCCGATCTGAAAGCCTTTATCGCCGTAGCGGAACAGCGTAGTTTTCGTCGCGCAGCCGATTTTTCCGGTGTGACTCGTTCCACGTTAAGCCATGCTATCCGCGGGCTGGAAGCGCGTCTGGGCGTTCGCCTGTTGCATCGCACCACGCGCAGCGTGGCGTTGACCGAGGCCGGAGAGGCGCTGCTGCGGCGTATTTCACCGCACCTTAACGGGCTGGAACAAGCGCTGGAAGAGATTGCCGATACCCAAGGACAGACCGTGGGTACGCTGCGTATCAATGGCGGGGAAGAGGCTATTCACCTGCTGCTGCAGACAATTGTGCCGGACTATATGACACGGTATCCCGGCGTGTCGCTGGATCTGGTGGTAGATGGCCGGCTGGTAGATATCGTCGCCGAAGGCTTTGATGCGGGGATCCGACTGGCGGAAGATATCCCTGCTGATATGGTGGCTGTACGTTTTGGCGAAGATGTGCGGTTTCTGGCGGTGGCGTCGCCGTCGTATCTGAACCAGCATCCTGCTCCCGCGAGCCCGGACGATCTGGCCCACCATCAGTGCATTCGCCAGCGTTTACCCAGCGGTAAACGCTACCGTTGGGAGTTTTCCCGCCACGGTCAAAGCATCCTGCTGGATGTGCCCGGAACGCTGACGCTAAACAGTTCGTCGCTGATGGTGGACGCCGCGATCAAGGGGTTGGGGATCGCTTATGTCCCGGACGTACACGCCCGCGCTGCGCTGGCGGATGGCCGGCTGGTCACCGTACTTGAGCCATGGTGCCCGCCGATTCCGGGTTTATGCCTCTGGTTTCCGGCCAACCGGCATATGCCCGCCAGCCTGCGCGCACTGATCGATCTCATTAAAGAGCGGAACCGAGGCTCAATGCCGCGAGGGCAAGCGGGCGGTGACCTTGATTTCAAAACGGAAGCCATATAGCCAGGTCACGCCGACGCCCGTCAGCGTCGGCCAGGGGGCTTCCCCCCAGTATTCCGGCAACACCTTCCAGAGCGTGTCGATAGTCGATTGCGCATCGACCAGATACAGGGTGACATCAACCACATCGGCAAACGTACAGTCTGCGGCAGCCAGCACTGCATTAAGGTTATCAAATGCCCGGCGGATCTCCTGCTCCAGCCCGGGTTCCGCTGAACCATCTTCCCGACTTCCTACCTGACCGGAAACAAACAGAAAATCGCCGGATTTAACGGCCGGAGAGTAACGGTTTTGCTCATACAGCGCCTGCTGTCCGGCGGGGAATACGATATCTTCTGGCTTTCTCATCTTTTATCCTGTTCTGACCTGTAGGGGTTCAGGGATGATAAGCGCCCGTATCTGCTGTCGCTATGCCCGCAGACTGGCATGAGCCGGTGAATATTATTCACCTGGGAAGGGTGACGGTGGCTAATTGCGCAATGACAGCCCCTCCGAGCGGGCTGGAAATTTTCCGGGTGTTAACCCGAGGGGTATCCAACACATGCTGCGACACAGAGTACGGCCACGCAACACCTTCAGCGAGGGCATGGAAAATGCCCCCCTGTCTCAGCACTTCCAGCGCATCATGTACGCGAGTATTTTTATTCCAGTCAACATCAGGGTCCTATCGCTGGCACGAGGCGCCCCTGCACTTTTTTGTCAGCCATAAAAGAGTACCGCAACGAAATCCTGACTTAGCACAAGCATAGCCAGCTTCTTATCCATCCCCCCATGACACAATAAGCTCTCTTTTTACATCCGGCATTTGCCTCCCCGCAATCCGCTAACGGATAAGGTAATCGAAAGATGGCGAGCTATTTCTTTTCTCTTCCTGACGTCTATTTTGGTGAAAATGCAATTCAAACCTTGCGTCGGCTGAACCATAAAAAGGTGGCGATTGTGACCGACAGCTTTATGGTGAGCTCCGGTAAAACACGCGACCTGATTAATGAAATGCCGCAGGCCTGCGTCTCTATTTTCAGCGAGGTGAAACCGGACCCGAGCGTGGAGATCCTGCACGCCGGCGCCGCACAGTTTAAACGTTTTAAACCGGAGGTCATTATCGCGCTGGGCGGCGGCTCCGCTCTTGATGCCGCTAAAGGAATCAAGGTTACGCTGGAAGAGTTTCTCCCCGGCCACGCCATAGAACTTATCGCCATTCCTACCACCAGCGGTTCCGGTTCAGAAGTCACCGCCTACGCCATCATCTCCGATCCGCAAAACGGCCGAAAATATCCGCTGATTGCCGATGAACTGATCCCGGACTGCGCCATCCTTGACCCAAACCTGGTGCTCTCGGTTCCTCGCCAGGTCGCGGTGGATACTGGCATGGACGTCCTGACCCACGCCATTGAGGCGCTGGTTTCGACGGGGGCCAATGATTTTAGCGACGCGCTCGCCGAGAAAGCCATTGCGCTGGTCTGGCAACACCTGCCCGACGTTTTCAGCGATGAGAATAATATTGCGGCTCGGGGCCATATGCACAACGCCTCCTGCATGGCTGGCATGGCGTTTAATTCGGCGGGGTTGGGATTAGTGCACGGTATGGCGCACGCTATCGGCGGGATGCTGCATATCCCGCACGGCAAAATTAACGCCATGCTGCTGCCGTTGATTATTGAACACAATGCCCGCCACGCCCCGCACGCGCGGATGAGATACCTGAAATGCGCCGCCATTATGGGCATCCAGGCCGCCACGCCGGAGCAAACCCTGCGCGCGCTGATCGGCAGCATTCGCGATATGAATCACCATTTTGGTATTCCGGCAACACTGCAGGCGCTGGGAAAAGACCGGACGGCTGTGGAATCCCTGCGTCAGGCGCTGATCGCGGCGACCTTAGGGGATGGCTGCACGCAAACCAATCCCTGCCAGCCCCGCGCCGCTGATGTAGACCGCTTGCTGACCGCCATCGCCGGCTAAATCTGGACAAGATTGTCCTGCGTCCGGCGGACCGTCAAAAAAGTCCTGCGCAACAGCAAAAAGGCCAACGCGGGACTGAATATGCTTGTATCGCTCTTTTCATCACTTTCAGGTTGTTGACGCTATGAATGACACCCAGCAGCAAGCCGAATTAATCGCCCGGGAAATTCTTCAGGAACTCAAGGCCCGTGGCCCCGGAGCGGTGGCCGGCGCCCCCCTCGCCGCACAGACGTTGCATATCCCCGTTGGCATCTCTAACCGCCACGTTCATCTGAGCCGGGAAGATATGGACATTCTGTTTGGCTATGGCGCCACTCTCACCCGCATGAAAGCGGTAAAACAGCCGGGCCAGTATGCCGCCGAAGAGACGGTGACGCTGCGCGGACCAAAAGGGGAGCTGACCAGGGTACGCGTCCTTGGCCCGCTGCGCAGCGCCACCCAGGTTGAAATTTCTGTCTCCGACAGCTTTGTTCTCGGCGTTAAGGCGCCATTGAGAATGTCCGGCAATCTCCAGGACTCGCCGGGAATCGAGATTATTGGTCCGCGCGGGCGAGTCAGCAAAACGGATGGCGCGATTGTCGCCTGGCGCCATATTCATATTTCTCCCGCCGACGCCGAGCGCCACGCCCTGCGCGACGGGATGGAGATTGACGTGCGTATCGACGGCTATCGCGGCGGCATTCTCAGCCACGTGGTGGTCCGGGTGAGCGCGGATGCGGTGCTGGAAATGCATGTTGATGTTGAAGAGGCCAACGGCTTTGGCTTGCGTAACGGCGATTGCGTCCAGCGCGCGTTCACGGAACGCCGCCATGACTGACAGCACCGCAACCAGGCGGCTGAACACATTGGCGGAGCTGGTCAGCCAGGGCGGATACCGCCCCTGGACAGGCGCGCTAAAAATGGGTGTCGATCCGGGTACGGCCAATATTGCCGTGGTTGTGCTGGATGAAAACGATAACCCCGTCGCCGGCATCAGCCATCCTTCACGGGCGGTGAAAGACGGCGTGGTGGTGGATTTTCTGACCGCCAGCCGGGTGGTGAGTGGACTGAAAACAGCGCTCGAAGAGCGCCTTGGATGCCCCCTCACCCGCGCGGCAACGGCCATCCCGCCGGGAATCACCGCCGGGAACACCAAAGTTATCGTCAATATGGTGGAGGCCGCCGGACTGGAGGTGACCGACGTGGTTGATGAACCGGTAGCCGCGGCGCTGGCCTTAAACATTCGCCACGGCGCGGTAGTTGATGTGGGCGGCGGGACAACCGGGATCAGCATTCTGCGCAACGGCGAGGTGATTTTCAGCGCCGATGAACCGACCGGGGGCAACCATATGACCCTGGTACTGGCAGGTGCTTTGGGCATGCCTTTTGCCGAAGCGGAAGCGTTGAAAAAAAGTCCGGAGGAGGAAGAACAGGTTTTTACCGTGGTCCGTCCGGTGGCTGAAAAGATGGCTCATCTGGTCGTGGGCTGGCTGGCGGGTTATCCGGTCGACGACATTTACCTGGTCGGGGGCGCCAGCAGCTTTCGCCAGTTTGCCGACGTCTTTCGCCATGCCACCGGTAAACGGGTCATTCAGGCGCGGCAGCCGCTGCTGGTGACGCCGCTTGGCATCGCCATGCGCAGCCGCTGAGGAGAATAACGATGGATGCACAGCGACTCTCACACCGGCTCGACAGCCTCATTGCGGACCTGCTGGCTCAACGCCGACGGCGCCTGCAAGCCCACGGCAAGGTGATGCGCGTGGTATTAAGCGGCGAGGATCTCGCCACGCTCCCGACGACGCTGGATTGTCTGACGGCGCTGAACCAGCGCGGCTATCTGCTGGTCATGACCTTTTCCCATAGCGCCATCCAGGCGTCATTGCACTCCACCTGTCTGGAGGCTCTGGCGCAGCGCGATGTTGAGGCGCTGTGCGACGATCGGGATCCCTGCCCGACAGAAGAGACGTTCAGCGGCCTGTATCTGCCCTCGCTGTCTACCAACAGCCTGAGCAAAATCGCCTTAGGTATTCGTGATAACCGGGTGTGTCGCTGGGCTTTTCACGCTCTGAGTCTGAGCAAGCCCATCATCGTCACACTCAATGCCGAATGCCGGGATGACGCTGCCAGCCAGCTCCCCACGGCATTGCGGGCACGGCTGACCAGCTACGTCGCCACCCTCGGGGAGTATGGCTTCACGATTATCGGCCGCCCCACGGTGAACCCGGCGCAGAGGCCGACGGCGCCCGTCGCTAAACCGCTGATCACGCTCAGCGATGTGCGCCAGCTTCCCGCAGGTGCGGTACTGTCCGTTGGACGCCGGACGCTCATCACCCCCGCCGCACGCGATGAAATTCGCGACCGCGGTATTGTCATGGTGCAGGGTCACCAGGAGGAAATATGTATCTGGCAAAAGTAACCGGAGCACTGGTGTCGACGACCAAGCATGCTTCGCTCAATGGCGCAAAGCTGCTGATTGTCGCCCGCCTGGATGAACACTATCAGCCCACCGGCACCGCGCAGGTCGCCGTCGACTTTGTCGGCGCCGGAAACGGGGAAACGGTCATCGTCACTACCGGGAGCTCCGCGCGGATGACCACCAGCAAAGAGCACTCGGTGATTGATGCTGCCGTGGTCGGCATTGTCGACTCGCTCGATCTTAACAACCAGTAAGCACCACGGAGGAAAAGCATGCACACCACGCCGAACGCCGAACTGGATCGCCGTATCAACGCGGCCATTTCGCGTCAGTTAGCGCCGCCTCCGGCCTCGCTGACGCTGACGGATGCGGCATTACTGGCGCACTGTGCCATCGATGCCGCCAACAACGCCAATGTGCCCATTGTTTTTAGCCTGGTGGATGCCCATGGCCTGCAGCGTTACTTCTTTAGTCAGGATAACGCCCTGCTCATCAGCCATACGCTGGCCACGCAAAAGGCATGGACCGCCGTGGCGCTCAGGATGCCGACCCACCGGCTCGCGGCCGACGTATTGCCTGGCGCCAGCCTGTATGGCTTGTCGCATACGCAAGGTCTGTGCTGCTTTGGCGGTGGGCTCCCCTGCTGGTCCGCCGGCGTACTGCTCGGCGGTATCGGCATCAGCGGCGGGAGCGTCGAGGTAGATATCGCGATTGCCACGCAAACCCTGGCGCACTTCAGCCGCGAGCATTTTTTGCTCACACCATTCCATGAATCTCTCTAAAAAAACGAATACAGACAGGGGTCATCATGTCGTCAGCATCACTGGTTCTGGTCATTAACTGTGGTTCATCTTCCCTCAAGTTCTCCGTCATCCCGCGTAATCAGGAGACCCCGGTGCTCTCCGGGCTGGCCGAAAAGCTGGGGCTACGCGAAGCCGGCATCACCTTTAAAGATGCGCAAGGGAAGACGACCCGCGGGTTGCCTGACGGCGCCAGCCATACCTGCGCGCTGGAGGCGCTGTTCGCCCGGCTCGCAGAGCAGGCGCTGCTGCCGCAGGTAGGCGCCATCGGTCATCGGGTGGCGCACGGCGGGAATGATTTCAAACACTCGGTGCGGCTCACGGCGCCGGTGATCGAGCGTATCCGCGAATTATCGGCGCTGGCGCCGCTGCACAATCCCGCCAACCTGATCGGCATTGAAGCCGCCATGGCGCTGTTACCCGAGCTGCCGCAGGTGGCGGTGTTTGATACCGCCTTTCATCAGACGCTCCCGCCGGAGGCCTATACCTATGCCATCCCGCTTAAGTATTTACACCAGCATCAGGTCAGACGCTATGGCTTTCATGGCACCTCCCATCGCTTTATCGCCGCCGAAGCCGTCGAGCGCCTGGGTCTTAACCCCACCAACCACGGTCTACTTATTGCCCATCTCGGCAATGGCTCGTCGGTCTGTGCGGTGAAAAACGGGCAGAGTGTCGACACCTCGATGGGCATGACGCCGCTTGAAGGACTGGTGATGGGAACGCGCTGCGGCGACCTGGATTTTGGCGCAGCGGCCCATATTGCCCGCTGCACCGGCCAGACTATCGAATCACTTTACAAGATGGTCAATAACGAAGCGGGATTGTTCGGTCTGTCGGGTCTTTCCAGCGATTGCCGCACGTTACAAGAGGCGCGCGGCAACGGCGATCCCCGGGCCTCCCTCGCGATTGATGTCATGGTTCACCGGCTTGCCCGCCACCTTGGCGCCCATCTTGCCTCGCTGCATCGCTTTGATGCACTGATCTTTACCGGCGGCATCGGGGAGAACTCGGCGCTGATCCGCGAGCTTACCGCCGAGCGGCTGGCGATATTTGGCGTGCAGCTCGACGCCGCGCGCAATGCGCAAATGTTTGCCGGCCGACAGGGCATTATCTCGCGCCCCGGCTCACCGATTGTGGCGGTCATTGCCACCAATGAAGAGCGGATGATTGCCGAGGATGCGGCCGCGCTTGCCCCTTTGCTGGAAGGTGCCGCCTGAACGCGTCCTCAAGGTAGTCATGTGGAGAGGATTTTATTGTCCAGCTGAAAACGGGAAAACAAGAAAGTCTCTCTGCCGGGCAAAACATTTTGTCTCTGGCGCAATAACATCGTAGTGCATGAATTTATTAAGTCTATGAACTCAACCTTTATCGGTTAATTCATAACTTGCTTTTACTCTCACCTGGAAATATTGAGGTCGTTATGCAACAAGAAGCATTAGGTATGGTTGAAACAAAAGGTCTGGTTTCCGCAATTGAAGCCGCAGATACCATGGTGAAATCCGCTAACGTCACCCTGGTTGGTTACGAAAAAATTGGTTCCGGGTTGGTTACCGTAATGGTTCGCGGCGACGTCGGCGCGGTCAAAGCGGCAACGGACGCAGGCTCAGCGGCAGCAGGAAAAGTTGGTGAGCTGGTCTCTGTACATGTGATTCCGCGCCCGCATATTGAAGTGGAAAAAATCCTGCCGAAAGCTGTCAGTTAATAAAGCCAGAGGATACCGACCATGAGAGATAATCTTGTTGAGCAGATTATATCTGAAGTAATGCACAAACAGACTGATGATCGCGCAAATAATAAAACGCCGGCCAGCTTTATCGGTTGCGGTTTAACTGAATTTGTCGGAACGGCCCTCGGGCATACCATTGGATTAGTGATTGCCAATGTCGATCATCAATTACATGAAGTCATGAATATCGACAAGAAATATCGCTCTATCGGTATTCTTGGCGCCCGGACCGGGGCCGGCCCGCATATATTTGCCGCGGATGAGGCCATTAAAGCCACTAACAGTGAAATACTCTCTATTGAGCTGGCTCGCGATACCGAGGGCGGCGGTGGGCATGGTTGCCTGATCATTTTCGGCGCCACCGATGTCTCCGATGTTCGCCGCGCGGTTGAAGTCGCGTTGGGCGAAATTCAGCGCACCATGGGCGATGTTTATGGCTCGCCGGCCGGTCACCTGGAGTTCCAGTACACCGCCCGCGCCAGCAGCGCGCTCAATAAAGCCTTCGGTGCCCCGTTGGGTAAATCTTTCGGCCTGACCTGCGCTTCACCGGCGGCGATTGGCGTGGTGGTCGCCGACGCCGCGGCAAAAGCCGCCGTCATCGAGCCGGTGGGTTACGCCAGCCCGGCGCACGGCACCAGCTTCAGTAACGAAGTGATCTTCACGTTTGCCGGTGATTCCGGCGCGGTACGCCAGGCGGTCATCGCCGCCAGAGACGTCGGGAAACAGCTGCTGGCTACGCTCGACCCGGCGCCCATCAAATCGACCACGACGCCGTACATTTGATGGTGGCACCCACGAGCGAAGCGAAGTAAGGAAGATACAGCATGAACGATCTTGATATTACTCAGGCCGTCTCCCGCGTGCTGAGTAAATATACGAAAACGACGGCGCCAGCGCCCGAACAGCATGCGCCGGCAGCCGCCACACCGCTCGATCGCGGCAGCATCGACGCGATTGTGGCCAGCGTACTGGCAAGCCAGGCCGGAGCCGCAACCGCCGCCCCTGTCGACGGGAACGCCGGTGACGGTGTTTTTGCCACCATGGATGCCGCGATTACTGCGGCGCAGCAGGCGTATATCCAGTATCGCCACTGCTCAATGCAGGATCGCGCCCGCTTTGTTGACGGCATTCGCCAGTTTTTCCTGCAGGAAGAGATTTTGCACGCGCTCTCGACCATGGCGGTGGAAGAGACCGGAATGGGAAATTATGCCGACAAGATGGTGAAAAACCGCGTTGCCGCGCAAAAAACTCCGGGGGTTGAAGATCTCATCACCGCCGCCATCAGCGGTGATGGCGGCCTGACGCTGACCGAATACTCCGCCTATGGCGTCATTGGTTCGATCACCCCGACCACCAATCCGACCGAGACCATTATCAACAATACCCTCGGTATGCTGGCCGCCGGCAACGCCGTGGTCTTTAGCCCGCATCCGCGTTCGCGTCAGGTGTCGTTGTACTGCGTCACGTTAATCAATCAACAGCTGGCCCGGCTCGGCGCCCCCGCCAGTCTGGTGGTCACGGTCGCCAGCCCGTCGATTGACAACACCAATGCCTTAATCGGCGACGCGCGTATCAATATGCTGGTCGCCACCGGCGGGCCGGCGATAGTGAAAACCGTGATGTCGTCCGGCAAAAAAGCGATTGGCGCCGGCGCCGGCAATCCTCCCGTTGTGGTTGATGAAACCGCCAATATCGAGAAAGCCGCCCGCGATATCATTAATGGCTGCAGCTTCGATAACAACCTCCCCTGCGTGGCGGAAAAAGAGGTCATTGTCGTCAATGAAGTGGCGGACTATCTCATCCACTGCATGAAAAAAAGCGGCGCCTGGCTGCTGTGCGATAAACAACATATTCAGCAGCTACAGGCGCTGGTGCTGAATGAAAAAGGAAACGGCCCGAGTACCGCACTGGTAGGGAAAGATGCGCGCTACATTCTGCAGCAAATCGGTATCAGCGTGCCGGAGGAGATCAAAGTTATCCTGATTGAAACCGAACGTGATCATCCATTCGTGGTGCACGAACTGATGATGCCGGTTTTGCCGGTGGTCAGAGTGGAAAATGTCGATGAAGCGATCGATCTGGCGGTGAAGGTTGAACATGGTCATCGTCACACGGCGATGATGCACTCTACCAACGTTGAAAAACTGACCAAAATGGCGCGGCTGATCCAGACCACTATTTTTGTGAAAAATGGCCCGTCGTATGCCGGATTAGGCGTTGGCGGCGAAGGACATGCCACATTTACCATTGCCGGGCCGACCGGTGAAGGGTTGACCTCGGCACGCTCCTACGCCAGGCACCGTCGCTGCGTGATGGTTGAAGCGCTCAATATTCGTTGACTGAAGCAGGATGGCTGACTCGATCATGAAAAAACGCATTATCAACGCGCCAACGCCGGAAACGCTCGCCATGCTGAAAAGGCGAATGCCCGCGGAATCTCGCAACCGGCTGGAAAGCATCCGCATTGACGCTATCGGGTTGATTATGTTGCCGATACCAGATCTGTACTTTTACGCCGATCTGGCAAGTAAAAGCGCACATGTTGCGGTATCGGAGATCTTTGGCAGCTGTCCGCAGCATATCACGACGCTGGCGCTGTTCGGCGAGATCGCCGCAGTGAATGAGGCCATGCGTATTATTGAGGATGATGACAGTACGTTCTGAGAGTTCGCTTATGAAAAGAATTTTGCTTCTGGCAGGCGATTTCTCTGAAGACTATGAAGTCATGGTGCCATGGCAGGCATTAAGCATGTTAGGTTTCAGAGTGGATGTGGTGTGCCCCGGAAAACGCTGCGGGGAATATATAAAGACCGCGATTCATGATTTTGAAGGCGATCAAACCTACAGCGAAAAACCGGGGCATCTGTTCCGCTTAACCGCCTCTTTTGATGAAGTCAGGGTACAGGAATATTGTGGAATATATCTTGCCGGCGGCCGTGCTCCGGAATATTTACGACTAAACCGGATGGTATTAAATATCATCCATTGTGCGAATAACATTGCGCTACCGATTGCCGCTATATGTCATGGACCACAAATTCTGGTTGCTGCCGGCATATTAAAAGGTAAAACGCTGACCGGATATTTCACCTTAAAGCCTGAAGTTGAAATGGCTGGCGGTATTTGGGTGAGCGCCGCGGACCACGAGGCGGTACATGACGGCAATCTTGTTACCGCGACGACCTGGATGGCGCACCCGGAAATATTACGTCAATTTATTAGTTTAATCGGCAGCAACACTATTAGCTAGCGTACCCGGCACTACCGTCAGGTAAAAAAACTCAGGTGTGGTAATCCCCCACGCTTATATCATTTCGGGAGTTATTGTATGTTAGAGAAAGGCTTTACTCATCCGACCGATCGTGTAGTAAGACTCAAAAATATGATTCTGCATGCTAAACCGTATGTAGAATCTGAACGTGCGGTGCTGGCAACCGAGGCATATAAAGAGAATGAACAGCTTCCCGCTATTATGCGTCGGGCAAAAGTCGTTGAGAAAATATTTAACGAGCTGCCGGTCACTATTCGCCCTGACGAGTTAATCGTCGGCGCCGTCACTATTAATCCACGTTCAACAGAAATTTGTCCTGAATTCTCTTATGACTGGGTCGAAAAAGAGTTCGACACTATGGCCCACCGTGTTGCCGACCCGTTCATTATTGAGAAAAAAACCGCCGATGAACTCCACCAGGCCTTTAAATACTGGCCGGGTAAAACCACCAGTTCGCTCGCCGCCTCCTATATGTCCGAAGGGACAAAAGAGAGCATGAGCAACGGCGTTTTCACCGTCGGCAACTACTTCTTTGGCGGTGTCGGACACGTCAGCGTCGATTATGGCAAGGTCCTGAAAATCGGCTTTCGCGGGATCATCGATGAAGTGACCCGCGCGCTGGAGAACCTCGATCGCAGTACCTCCGATTACATCAAAAAAGAGCAGTTCTACAACGCCGTTATTCTGAGCTATCAGGCGGCAATCAATTTCGCCCATCGCTACGCGCAGGAAGCCTCGCGCCTTGCCCGTGAAGAGCGCGACCCAACCCGTCAGCGCGAGCTGGAACAGATTGCCAGCAACTGTACCCGCGTGCCGGAATACGGCGCGACAACCTTCTGGGAAGCCTGCCAGACCTTCTGGTTTATTCAGAGCATGCTGCAGATTGAATCCAGCGGCCACTCGATTTCTCCCGGCCGTTTCGACCAGTACATGTATCCGTATCTGGCGGCGGATACCGCCATCAGCAGCGAATTTGCCCAGGAGCTGGTGGACTGCTGCTGGATCAAGCTTAACGATATCAACAAAACTCGTGATGAGATTTCGGCCCAGGCCTTCGCCGGCTATGCCGTCTTCCAGAACCTGTGCGTGGGCGGTCAGACCGAAGACGGCCGTGATGCCACCAACCCATTAACCTACATGTGCATGGAAGCCACGGCCCACGTACGTTTGCCGCAGCCCTCTTTCTCAATTCGCGTCTGGCAAGGCACGCCGGATGAGTTTCTCTATCGCGCCTGTGAGCTGGTCCGTCTGGGGCTTGGCGTACCGGCGATGTACAACGATGAAGTGATCATCCCGGCGCTGCAAAACCGCGGCGTCTCGCTGCATGACGCCCGCGACTATTGCATCATCGGCTGCGTGGAGCCGCAGGCGCCGCATCGCACCGAAGGCTGGCACGACGCGGCGTTCTTCAACGTCGCGAAGGTCCTGGAAATTACCCTTAACAACGGCCGCTCAGGAAACAAACAGCTTGGCCCGATGACCGGCGAGATGACCCAGTACGCCGGCATGGATGACTTCTATGCCGCCTTCAAAAAACAGATGGCGCACTTTGTGCACCAGCTGGTCGAAGCGTGCAACAGCGTCGACATCGCCCACGGCGAACGCTGCCCTCTGCCGTTCCTGTCCGCGCTGGTAGATGACTGCATTGGCCGAGGAAAATCCCTGCAGGAGGGCGGCGCGATTTACAACTTTACCGGCCCGCAGGCGTTCGGCATTGCCGATACCGGCGACTCCGTCTACGCCATCCAAAAACAGGTGTTTGAGGATCGCCGCCTGACGCTTCAGGAACTGAAGGGCGCGCTGGACGCCAACTTCGGCTACCCGGTCGGCGGCAACCCGCATAGCGCGGCGGCAAAATCCTCTCTCGGCGAGCAGGATATCTATGAAGTGGTCAAACGCATTATCGACCGCCACGGCTCGTTGAACCCGGCAGAGATTAAAAACGAAGTCTATCGCCAGCTCGCCAGCGTCACTCCGGCGCCGTCGGCAGGAAATCCGCGTTATGAAGAGATTCGCCATATTCTGGAAAATTCGCCGTGTTTTGGTAACGACATCGACGACGTGGATCTTGTCGCCCGCCAATGCGCGCTGATCTACTGTCAGGAAGTGGAGAAGTATACCAACCCACGCGGCGGACGTTTCCAGGCCGGTATCTACCCGGTGTCGGCGAACGTGCTGTTTGGTAAAGACGTGAGCGCCCTGCCGGACGGTCGCCTGGCGAAAGAGCCGCTTGCCGACGGCGTATCGCCGCGCCAGGGCAAAGATACCCTCGGCCCGACCGCCGCAGCGAACTCGGTAGCCAAACTGGATCACTTTATCGCCTCGAACGGGACGCTCTACAACCAGAAATTCCTGCCCTCCTCGCTGGCGGGGGAAAAGGGTCTGCGAAACTTTGGCGGTCTGGTGCGTAACTACTTCGATAAGAAAGGGATGCACGTACAGTTTAACGTTATCGATCGCAACACGTTGCTGGAGGCGCAGAAAAACCCACAGCAGCACCAGGACCTGGTGGTTCGCGTTGCGGGCTATAGCGCGCAGTTCGTGGTACTGGCGAAAGAAGTCCAGGATGACATCATCAGCCGCACCGAACAGCAATTCTGATTTTGCCTGACCTGCCAGGGCCATACGGTAACGTATGGCCCTTTATCAGACCCGATTTTAGCGGCTGACTTGCTGTTGCCTGGTGGTCGCTTTTTTGACGAGTGATGTTATGAACAGAGTCGAATACGATACCGAAGGCGTGTTATTCAATATTCAACGCTACTCCCTGCATGATGGCCCCGGCATCCGCACGATCCCGTTTTTTAAAGGCTGTCCGCTGGCCTGTAAGTGGTGCAGCAACCCGGAATCACAGCGCCCGCAGCCCGAGTTAATCTATAAAAAAAGCGACTGTATCCGCTGCGGAAAATGCGTGGAGGTCTGTCAGCAGCAGGCGCTCTCTGCTGGCAATCCGTTCTTTATCGACCGCGAACGCTGTATTCAGTGCGGCAAATGCACCGCGGTCTGCCCGACTCAGGCGCTGGAAATGAAAGGCAAACGCATGACCGTCAGCGACGTGATACGTGAGCTGCAGAAAGAGGAAAACTTATTTCGGCGCTCCGGCGGCGGAATTACCCTCTCAGGCGGTGAGCCGCTGGCGCAGCCGGTGTTTGCGCGCGAGCTCCTGAAAGCCTGTAAAGCCAAAGGCTGGCACACGGCAATGGAAACGACGGGAATGACAAGCAAAGCGGTGATTGAGGACGTCTTTCCGTGGGTCGATCTGGCATTGACGGATATTAAGGCCGTTAACCCGACCATTCATCAACTTAATACGGGTGTGGATAACCGCACGATTCTGGAAAATCTGATTCGGATCTCCTTTATCACTCACGTTATTGTGCGCATCCCGGTGATTCCCGGCGTTAACGACAACCCGGAGGAGATTCGCAGCATTGCTGAATTTGCCCGCCTGATGTCCGGGGTGGACACCATTCATCTACTGCCTTATCACACCTTTGGCGAAAATAAATATACCCTGCTGGGCCGCATTTATCCCATGGGCGATGCCGGCTCACGCTCAGAAGACAACATGGCCAGCCTGAAAAAAATCGTTGAATCGATGGGATTTCATTGCCATATCGGCGGCTAATCCCGACAACACAAAAAATGATTTCGCGCTCTTATCCCTTGTACCCCAATCGTTAAGAGATGGCATAGCGCATCGCTTAATACAGGAAAAAAACTATGAGTGACTCTCGTGAATCAGTAACCGGACAATGTATTGCAGAATTTCTTGGTACCGGATTGTTTATGTTTTTCGGCACCAGCGTGCTGTGTGCGGCAAAACTGGCTGGCGCCAGCTTCGGTCTTTGGGAAATCTGTATTGTATGGGGGCTGGGTATTGCGCTGGCGGTCTACCTGACGGCAGGGATCTCCGGCGCTCATCTTAACCCGGCGGTCACCATCGCCTTATGGATGTTCGCCCGCTTTGAGGCGAAGAAAGTGGCGCCTTATATCCTGGCGCAGATGGCCGGCGCATTTTGCGGCGCCGCCCTGACCTATCTGCTGTACCACAATCTGTTCGCCGACTATGAACAGGCCCACCAGATGGTGCGCGGCAGTCAGGACAGCCTGTATCTGGCCAGCATTTTTTCGACCTATCCGGCGGCAAGCATCAGCGTCTGGCTCGCGGCGTTGGTGGAAATTGTCATTACCTCGATGCTGATTGGCTTGATTATGGCGCTGACCGACGATGGCAACGGTGTGCCCAAAGGGCCGCTTGCACCGCTGCTGATCGGCCTGCTGGTGGCGGTCATCGGTGCGGCAACCGCCCCGCTAACCGGATTTGCCATGAACCCGGCTCGTGATTTTGGGCCAAAACTGTTTACGTTTCTGAACGGCTGGGGCTCCGTCGCCATGACCGGAGGCAGAGAGATTCCCTACTTCCTCGTGCCTTTGATCGCGCCGGTCATCGGCGGAATCCTGGGCGCGGCTATCTACCGCTACGGTATCGGGCGCCATCTCCCCGCCGCCAAACCCGCCGCGGAGACGGCGAGTCATCCGCTGTCCTGATTGACCCAACGTGCGCGCACTCCGCCAGCGCAACACACTGCGGCGGAGTGCTCCGCAAACGCCCCTTTTCGGCTCGTGTCACCAGCGGTCCCTCCCCCACTGCGTATCCGGGCAGAGCCCGGTTGCTCTGCCACCTCTCACCGCCGTTTCCTGACGCGCAGCAACAAAAAAGCCACCCGCAGGTGGCTTAGCTGCAACGACAGCGGCTAGCGCCGGGTGTTCTTCGCCCGGGTTCGCGCCGTTTTTTTCTCCTCCTGAATGGCCTGAACCGTCGGCTCATTCTGAGGCTCAGCCTCTTCGCGCACCGGCTCGACCGGCGCCGGGTCGCGCTCCGCCGCCGGCGATTCCGGCGATGCAACGCCCGGGCTCTCTTCGAACGCCAGACAGGAAGCGGTCTGCGCGGGAGACGTAATATTGACCACCGCTATCGTCGCGTCAGGGATCTCCGCTGCGGCAGGAAGGCATTCGGCGGCAGGCGCTACCGGTTCAGGAGGCGTGCCGTACGTTTGTGATGAGGCAATCAGACTATCAATACCGGTTGCGGTACGCGCAATGACTTTCCAGGCATAGACCTGCCCGACCCGGCTCGCGGCGGCCACCCCGGCGGAGACGGCGGCGTTCATGGCGCCAACCTCACCGGTTAATTTGATGGTCACCAGCCCGCCGCCCTTGGTTAGCTCATATCCAACCAGTTCGACATTCGCCGATTTTATTGCGGCATCAGCGGCCTCTACCGCCACCGTTAAGCCAACGGTTTCAATTAAGCCTAAGCTCTGCCCGGACATATCTCTCTCCTGTTATTTTTCATGCAAGGGGGCACACACCGACGCGCACAGCTGACCGGCGGCATCGTCACGCAACCGCGGCGCCTTATCAGTGCGTTCCCAGGGGAAGACTTCCCGACCAAAATGGCCGTAGCAGGCCGTCTGGCGATAGCGCGGCGCCAGCAAATCAAGCTGGCGGATAATGCCATAAACGCTGAGGTCAAAATGACGGTCGACCAGCTGCGTCAGCTGGTGCGCCGACAGACGGGAAGTCCCAAAGGTATTGATGGTAACCGAAACCGGTCGGGAAAGGCCGATGGCCCAGGCCAGCTGAACTTCGCATCGCGTCGCGAGCCCCGCGGCAACGATATTTTTCGCCACGTAGCGCGCGGCATAGGCCGCCGAACGATCGACCTTCGAAGGATCTTTACCGGAAAACGCTCCACCGCCGTGGCGCGCGGCGCCGCCATAGGTATCGACAATGATTTTGCGCCCGGTCAGGCCGCAATCCGCAGCGGGCCCACCGTTGATAAACGGCCCCGCAGGATTAATCAGCAGCCGGGTGGCGGGGGTCAGCCAGCGTGCCGGAATAACCGGTTTAATTATCTCTTCCATCACCGCTTCACGCAGCGTCGCCAGCGGAAAGTCGGCGCGATGTTGCGTGGAGACCACGATGGTGTCGGCATGATCGATCCGTCCGTCGCCATAACGCAGCGTCACCTGGCTCTTGGCATCCGGTAATAACCCATCCAGCTGGCGCGTTTTACGCAGCTGCGCCTGGCGCGCCATCAGCCGGTGGGCGTAGAGAATGGGAGCAGGCATGAGCTGCGGCGTTTCATCGCACGCATAGCCGAAGGTTATTCCCTGATCGCCGGCCCCCAACGAGGCCGGGTCGCGGGCGCGGATGCCGCGAGCGATATCGTCAGATTGCCTGCCCAGCATGCTGATGACCGCACAGGTTGCGGCATCAAAACCTTTCGACGAATGGTCGTAGCCGACAGATTTCACCGTCGCCCGCACAATCTGCTCAAGGTCGATACTGGCATCGGTCGATATTTCCCCGGCCACAATCACCGCCCCGGTTTTTACCAGGCATTCGCAGGCCACTTTGGCCCACGGATCTTTGAGTAAACAGGCATCGAGAATGGCGTCAGAAATCTGGTCCGCCATCTTATCCGGGTGCCCTTCGGCAACGGATTCAGAAGTAAAGAGGTATTCATCCACGGCAGGGCCACTGTATAAAGAATCGTGTCCCATCTTAGCGGCGCGCGATGCGGCGACGAGTAAACAATCTTGCCGGGATAGCGGACTTTCTTGCGCTTACGCCGGAGTAAGCGCAAGAAAGACCGGGTGACGATCAGCCCGCCTCGGGCGAGGCGAGGCGGCGATAATCGGATGGCGCAATGCCGGTCTCTTTCTTGAAGATCCGACAAAAATAGTTCGCATCCTGCCAGGAGAGTTCCAGCGCAATGGTATTCACTTTTAGATCGCTGTATTGCAAAAGAGACCTGGCGATATTGATTTTTCGGCTGGTAATGTAACTGGAGAATCCGCTGCCGGTACTCTTTTTAAACGCCCGACTCAGATAGCACGGACTGACGAAAGCCTCCGCGGCGATATCATCCAGCGTCATGTTGTTAAGCAGGTTTTTTTCAATATGGAAACGGGCTCTGGCGACAAAATCCATGCTGCCGCTGGCGTTTTTAAACAGCTGCTCAAAGATAGCGTGGCTGAGATTGAACAACCCCACCATCACCGGCCAGTAGCGGCCGACGCCCAGACCGTGCTGATGAATGCTGTGGATCAGATCGGTAATTTTTTGCCGACACGGGATATACTTATCGCTGAGCCCGGCAAGATGCTGCAGGAGCAATTCCAGCACGTCGGTCAACCTCTTCGCCCCATCGTTATCAGACATGGGTTGCGCGCAGGCCGCATCAAGAATACCGAACAACCAGGTGTGCCAGCCGGGATAATCACAGCCGCCCATCAGATCGCTTATCGTCTGCCGCTGCTCCCGCGTCGCGACGGCCCCCTGTTCATCCACCAGCAAGGTTTTGCGGATCGTATCGCTGAGAATACTCTGCTTAACCGGTTTTAGCAGATAGTCATCCACTTTCAGGCTCAGCATATGACGCACAATGTCAAAGTCATCGTTTGCCGTGGTGACGATCACTTTGGTTTGTGTGTTTTTCGACTTGAGATACTCAATAACCTGATTGCCATTGGGGAGCGGAATGTTGATATCCACCAGCATCATATCGATTTGATTAAGTTCATCGATAAGCTGAATCGCCTTTTTCCCGGTCGACGCCTCATGAATGACAGAGTTCTCCACGCAGCGAGAGACAATCCGCTTGAGCGATTCCGACTCAATATACTCATCTTCGACAATAACAATGTTATACATTCTCACACTCCAGACTCAGCGGGCGCCATCGGGAACCGCAGTTTTACCGTGGTGCCGAGCATCGGCTTATGGGGACTGGCGATCTGCAAACCATAGTTTTCACCAAATAACAGCTGCAGGCGATTGTTGATATTATTAATGCCGATCCCGCCTTTCTGTCGATTCTGGTTGCCAGAGAGAATATGTTCAATATCCTCGGGTGAAATACCATCTCCGTTATCGGCTATCTCGATAATCACATCTTTACCATCATCGGTAGCCCGCAGAATTATGTGACTTTTGGTTTCACGCGGCTCGACAACATAATTAAAAAAGTTCTCCACCAGCGGCTGAAGAATTAAAAAAGGACAAACCGTTTCATTATATTTTTCAGGAATATCGCAAACATAGTCAAAACGCTCATTCATTCTGACTTTTTGAATGGCCATATAGCAATTGACATAATTCATTTCGCGGCCAAGGGTAATCAGACCATTGTTATTTTTGCGCAACAAATAACGCATCATATCGGAAAAGTCATGCACCATTGTTTCCGTACGGCTGGCATCTTCAAGAAACGCCAGCCGACCGATCGTATTCAGCACGTTAAACAAAAAGTGGGGGTTAATCTGGTAAGAAAGCGCCTTAAACTCGGCCTCATGTAATGAACGTTCGATCTCCACGCGTTTACGCAGTTCGCCGGTGAGCTCCTGCTCTTTTTGCCGCAGCTCACGCTGGATGTTGTTGGCATGGGCCTGCTCGACCAGATATGAGGCAACGTGCAGCAGCGTGTAGGCCGTCGATTCAAAGCGGTCGTAGGGCATGCGCGGCGTATTTTCATGCAGGTTAATCAGCCAGGGATTTTCTTGCCACAGATGATTATTGTCGAGGATATAGGGAATCGTTTGTTCTTTCTCCGCTTCTACTTTGACCTGTCCCGAAATAAACGCGCCGAGGTAATGACCATTAATCATAATGGGTACCGCAAATTCGACAAAACCACAGTAACAGCGATAAACCACCGGCTCGCCGGCGAGCATTGCCGCCCGCCCTCCGGCGCTATCGCTGTCATAGCAGTGGCGGGCAAGGGTGGCATTCATTCTTGATCGGGCGCAAAAATCAGAAAAACCGCTCGCCTGGGTGACCGGAATACCGTCCTGATCGACCACCACCAGCGCAATCATCATCGATTGACTAAAATTGTCCTGCAGCGTTTGCAACCGGTCAACATCAAGAAATTCGTGTAATTTGTATTTATTTTTCATGATATCCACCACGTCAGGTCAAATGCTGCTAAACCATACCCTATTTAGGGTTTTAAAATAATGAAACCGCTCACAAACAAAAAATGAGTTGTATGAGAAATGTTAATGTGGTGATTATATTGCTTCTGTTTTTATTATATTAATTAACATTCCTCGGCGAGCGATAATATAACCCGGGCACAACCAAGGGCAAATAAACAGAGGTGCTCGCTAACCGGCTCCTGTTCAGACGATTAAATTAAACAGCGCTATGAAATTGTTCTTTGGCCAATATCCGTTATCGATGGCTGTAAAAGCCCACGCCGTGGCGTGGACTTTTACAGGATGACCGCTCGGGAAGATCCGTCAGGGAAGTCTATCCTTTGGCAAAATTGGCCTGAATACGCTGCTGCAGATAGGCCTCCGCGGTAATCGGCGGGTATTTCGCCTGCGGCCCGAGGATCTCGACATCCTTATTGGCCTGACAGAAAAACGCCAGGCTATAGCGCGGTCCCTGATACTCATGGGCAAGCGGGCTTCTCACCCGGTGGAAGTTAGAGGGTAGCTGGTCGTCGCTCCAGCGCATCAGCATATCGCCGATATTGCAGGTGATCACCTCCTCGCGCGGCTCAATGCTGGTCCACTGCTGGCTCTCGCGGTCCTTACCCGGACACACCTGCAGCCCGCCCTGCCCAGGGCGCTGGAATAACAGCGTCAGACAGTCAAAATCCGTATGGGCGCCGGCGCGCCACATCCCCTGCTGTGCCTGGTCGCTGGCGTAGTAGTGCAGCATGCGCAATGTGCTCTGGTAGGTTTCACGATCCGGATCGTGAGCGGTGGTAAAAAACGACTCCGCAAACCCCAGCTTTAAGGCAAAGCAGGACAGCAGCTTCATCCCCAGTTGCCAGCACCGCGATTCAAACTCCAGCATCGTCTTTTTGAACGCCGGCAGCTGCTGGTCGCTGGGCCATAGCCCCGCCATCAGCGGACGGGTGATCTGGTACGACTCTTTTTGATCCGGCGTCTTCGTCGACGGCCGGACCTGCGCCTTGCTTTCCCACCCGGCATTGCGGGCCAACGGATACTGCCCCTTCACCTCATCGGGCAGGGCGAAAAACGCCTCGGTCATGCTGAACGCCTGGCGGATATCCGCCAGCGGAATACCGTGGTGGCTAACCTGGAAGAAGCCAATCTCCACTGCCGCCTCCCATAGCTGATCGGCAATCTCACTTTTCCTTTCCTCAAAATTTGCGAGATCGATGCAGCGGACTTCGCGGGTAAACGTCTCTTCCCCCGGCGCGCCCATCAGCGCTTCTTTCTCCAGTTCCTGTAATGCATAGCCCTGATTCTGAATGGATTGCGTCATTATGATTGTCCTGTATTGGGTTTAAACAGCCGCACGCTGTTGTAGGGTTCGTACCGCCGCCAGCGCGTCGCGGCGCATGGCCTCAAGATCCAGACCGGGAATCACATCTTCCTCAACGATCGGCCGCCCATTGAGCAGCAACGCTTTCAGCGAGGCCCGACCGCCGCAGGCCACCGGGCCAATCGCGATATCGTGCAGCCCGAAGTAGCGCGGATCGTCGAGGCGATAAATCGCTAAATCCGCCTGCATCCCGACGCTGATAGCGCCGCACTGCGGCAAGCCGAGGATGCGCGCGCCGCCTGCGCTTCCCCAGCGCACCACATCCTCGACCGTGGCGGCGTCGGCGCCGCCCTCAAAGGTGCCGCCGGCGTAGCGCGGCTGCGCCTGCATGCCTTTACGCGCCCGCTGCAGCAACCACGCGGCGTGGGCCTCGCTTTGCATATCCGCCGCTTCATTGGAGGCGGCGCCGTCCACTCCCAGCGATACCGGCACCCCGGCCTTTTCCAGCGCCAGCAGATCGGCAATCCCGCTTCCCAGCCGCCCGTTGCTTTGCGGACAATGGGCGATGCCGGTGCCGGTTTGCCCAAGCAGCGCGATCTCTTCCGGCAGCAGCTTCACCAGATGCGCAAACCACACGTCATTCCCCAGCCAGTCATGCTCGGCGCAGAACTGAACCGGCGTCATGGCAAACTTCTCCCGCGCAGCATCCAGATAATCCACGGTTTCCGACAGATGGCTGTGCAGCCGAATGCCCAGGTGACGAGCCAGTTTGGCCATCTCCCGCAGCTGGGCGCCCGGCGCCGAATGCAGCACGGTGGTGGGCGCCATCACCACCCGCCGCAGGGAGCCGGCGCCAGGGTGGTGATAGCGTTTGACCAACCGTTCAATATCCGCCATATAGCCATCGAAGGTTTCGGGACGCAGCGCGACCGGCAGATCCTGCTCAACGGCCCGCCCCTGGGTAGCGCCTCCGCGACACAGAACAATGCGCATGCCCAGCGCCTCGCCCTCGCTAAACACAATCTCCGAGGTATCGAAGGGCATATCGGGCCAGTATAAATAGTTGTGATCCGCGACGGTGGCGCAGCCCGATCGCAGCAGCTCCACCAGCCCGATGCGCACCGCCAGACGAAAAGTGTGCTCATCGAACGCGGCGCGAAAACGGTATGGCGTGGCGCTCAGCCATGCCGTCAGGCTCTGATTCAGCCCCTGAGGTTCCCCCTTTAACAGCGACTGAAAAAGATGGTGATGCGTATTCACCCATGCCGGATAGACCACGCAGTCCCGGGCATCGATCTGCCGCTCCTCCGGCAGCGCCGCCAGCGAACCAATGGCGGCGATAACGCCATCGCGAATACGGATATCCTGCCCGGCCAGCCGCGCAGCGTCCCCCGGGAGACCGCTGAGGATGGCATGCGCGTTTTTAATCAATAATGACATAGCGTCGCTCCTCAGGGTTTAACCTGCATAGCCTGCACAAACTCGGTGGTATAGGCCTGCTTCCAGTCGGTCGCGGCATCCAGCAGGTTGGCGCTAACCATAAAATCACGGGTCTTCCGCCAGCGCGTTTCCGTCATCGTTCCCCAACCCTCGGTAGCGGCGTCGCCGCCATCAATCAGGTGATGCTGGCGGATTTGTGTGACGGCCCAGGCCAGCAGATCGTCGGTCATTTTGGGGTTATCTTGTTTAATCAACGCATTTCCCGGGGCCGGATTGTTCAGGTAGCTCACCCAGCCTTCCATCGACGCGCGGACAAACTTCGCCATCGCCGCTTTGCGATCGGCGATGGTTTCCGGGCGGGCAATCATGATGCCGCCGTAGGGGGGATAGCCGTGTTCGGAAAACAGGAAGAAGTTCGCTTTCACCCCCGCCTTTTGCACCTGGAAAACCTCGGAGCTGACGTAGGCCTGCTGGGCGACGTTGTTATCCGCGACAAAGGGTTGAATATTGAAGGTGTAGGGTCGGGCCTGGGCATCATTCAGTTGATAGTGCCCCTTCAGCCACGGCCACCACGTCGCCTGGCCGGAGCTGGAGACCAGAATGGTTTTCCCTTTCAGCCCCTCCAGCGAGCTAACATCGGCGTGGGTCAGCAGCCCCTGGGGATCATACTGAAAGGGGGCGGCAATGGCTTTGGCCTGGAATCCCCGCTGAATGCCTTCCAGCAGCTGCAGATCGTAGCCGATAATGACGTCAGCCCGTTTTGATAACAGCAGCTGCATGCCGTTAACCTGGGGGCCGCCGGAGCGAATGTCGACATCCAGACCATATTTTTTGTAGATCCCCGTTGCCTGGGCCTGATAATAGCCGCCCTGCTCCGCCTGGGCGTACCAGGAGGTCAGCAGAACAATTTTATCCTCGGCCTGAACGGCCAGAGACAGACCGCTCAGGGCAACCAGGCCCAGCACACGGTAGCCCCAGGGAATGCGTGAACGTATTTTCATTGCCCCTCTCCTCATAACGCCGGGAAAGAGGACGAGCGGACAACGGCTCAGCCTCCCACCCCGGTCAACATTGAACCGCGAAATGGTTACTGAGCAATGTCCCGTACGGATAAACCGCACTGACCGCTTATACTCATGTTCAGTTATACAAAAACTGTGCCAGGGGCGATCGGCATACCTCATCCCCGGCGCCCCGCCAGAATCGCGCGTCGTCGGCGACGCCCTCTCATGCAACCTTTGATTCACTAACACACAAAACGCACCATAATGGTGCGTTCGTGGAATGTTTTAGTGCCTGCGGGTCAAATCTGGCTGAAGAGGATTTCCAGCTGCTTGAGCATCATGGAGGCGGCAAGCGACAGCTGCCGGGCGGGGGAGACGCACAGCGCCAGGGTGAAGGGTTTAAGCTGCGGATCGGTCAACGGAATAAACGCCAGCTGACCGGACTGAATCTCATCCAGAATATCCAGGCGACACAAAATACCGATGCCCATCTGCTCTTTGATCAGGGTTCTTATCATGTGAATGTTATTAGAAACAGCCACTTCCCTAACCTCATTGCCGCTGATATTCACCAGCGCCTCCACCGGCTCGCCGATCATCAGCGGCGCGGAAGGAATGATAAACGGGTACTCGATGCACTGATTAAACCGCACGGCGCTACGGCTTTCCAGCGGGTGGCCCTTAGGCACCACGATCCCGAGATTCATTTCGGCAAAGGCCCGGACCTGCAGTTCACGGGAACTTTGGGGGTTGAGCATGATACCAAAATCCGCCTCGCCCGAGATCAGCGCCTGCTGGATGTTGATATTGTTCATGGTGGTTAATGTAAAAGAAATGTTGGGATAATGGTTATGCACCTCCTTCAGCATCGCCGAAAAGAAATGCCGGTTAATGGCATCGATAGTGGCGATGCGCACATGCCCGCGCCGCAGCCCGCGCAGGTCATCCAGCTGCTCGCACACCCGGGTAAAGTCCTTTTTCCAGTTATTTGCCGCATGCAGCAGCAGCTCCCCGGCGGCCGTCAGGCGCAGCCCCGTAGGATGGCGCTCGAATAGCGGCATCGCCAGCTCATTTTCGACGCGCAAAATCTGACGATCGATGGAAGACGCCGAGACGTGCAGCGCCTCTGACGCTTTACGAAACGACCCCTGGCGGGCCACTTCGGTGAAATACAGCAGAAAACGGGAGAATGCAAACATGGTCTGGGTGCTCTCTTTTTTGCAACGGGTTGTGCGAATCAAAGCTCTGGACGCAACAGTTTTATCACAATACCGTAGCATTCATAGCGGAGAAACAATCGTTTCACCAATTAACTCGCATACCGGACAGCCTACGGCGCAGGGCGTTTTCTCCCTTCGCTGACTCAGGCCGCCCTGCTGACAGCTTAATATGGGAGGGCAAAGGTTAATGAAAGACGGCGATCTGATTCCTGTATCGGTCAAGGAAATAAGCCCAAACGGGCTGGGTAATCTGTCATTAAAATTCATTCCCGAAGACGGAAAAATATTCCCCGGCTATTCTGCGGGTGCCCATATCGATATTATGATTCCCGGCATCGGCCCACGGCAGTATTCCCTCTGCGGGATGCCTGACCAGCGGCAAAGTTATGAAATTTGCGTCAAGCTGGGCGCGGTTTCCTCCGGCGGCTCCCGCTATCTGCACCATGAGCTTAAACCCGGCGACCGACTCTCCATCTCCCGCCCGCGCAACCATTTTCCGCTGCCGGCGGCCAGGCGCTACCTGCTGCTGGCCGGCGGTATCGGCATGACCCCGCTGCTGGCAATGGCGGAAGAGATAGCACGGCAAGAGCTTGATTTTGAAATTCATTATTATGTCGCCACCGCGCGGCACGTGGCCTTTGCCGCGCGGCTGGAGCAGCTCTCTGCGGCGGGAAATGTCGTTATCCATTGCAGCGACGAGGGCGACTCTTTGCGCCGGGAGATCCCCGCCTGTTTAACCGCGGCGGAAATCGATACTGCGGTGATTGCCTGCGGCCCGGACGGCTTTATTCAGCGGCTACAGGATACGATGCCAATATATGGCTGGCAGGCCGCGCAATTCTTTTTTGAGCGCTTTACTCCGGTCGAGCGGAATAATGAAGCGGAGAATAACAGTTTTTATATTGAACTGGCATCAAGCGGCCAGCGCCTGCAGGTTGCGCCGGAACAAACCATCGCCGAGGTATTATTGCACGCCAGAGTCGAGGTTATGCTCTCCTGCGAACAGGGGATCTGCGGCTCCTGCATTACCGACGTTATCGACGGCATTCCTGAACACCGGGACTGCGTCCTGACGGCGGAAGAAAAAGCCAGCAATAGTCAGATTACCCTGTGCTGTTCGCGGGCGAAAACGCCGGTTCTGGTTCTCGACCTGTGAGGAGAGCGACGATGCACATTCCCTCCCCCCACATGCCGCTTGCTGGCGTCAGCAACGCCCGCCTTCCGGCATGGGCGCTGCCTGCGGATTGGCCGACGCAACATAACGGTACGCCGCTGAGCGCGGACCTGACCTTTGCCGACGGGCGAATCGCGACGATAGCGCCCTCCGGCCAACCGAATCACGGCTTATGGGATCTCGGCGGAGCGCTGGCGCTGCCCGGCCTTGTCGAACCCCACGCCCATCTGGATAAGACCTATACCCTTGAACGCTGCCGTCCGTCGGAACCCGGTCTGCTGGCCGCCATTCGCGCCATGCACGAGGATCGCCGGCACTGGACCGCGCAGGATCTCCAGCGCCGCGCGTCCGCCGCGCTGGCGCGGGCGGCGGCCAATGGCGTCACGCATTTGCGCACCCATATTGACTGGTTCACCGCCGAGGCACCTGACGCCTGGCGGGAGATCGCCCGCCTGGCGCATCCCGGCGTCAGCCTGGAGCGGGTGGCGCTGGTGCCGCTGGGACTGTTTGCCGACCCGGCCGCCGCGGAGGCCATTGCGCAGGCGGTAGCCGAAGGCGGCGAGGGCTGTTTACTCGGCGGGTTTGTCCACTCCTCCAACTGGGATCCCGCGGCCATGGAAAACCTGCTGCGCAGCGCGGCCCGCTGGCGGCTGGATCTGGATCTGCATATCGATGAGGAGCTCAACGACCATCCCCGGGGGCTGGCCTGGCTGGCGGAGTCCCTCTCCCGCCATGCTTTTCCTGGACACATTTGCTGCAGCCACGGCTGCGCCCTCGCCAGCGGCAGCGAGGAGCAGGCGGAGAAGATCCTGCGCCAGCTGGCGGCGCACTCCGTCACCCTTATCGCCCTGCCGATGACCAACCTGCTGCTACAGGATGCGGTGACTGGCCGCACGCCGCGCCAGCGGGGGATCACGCTGCTTCAGGAGGCCCGCTCTGCCGGCGTTGCCACCCTGCTCGGCTGCGACAATGTGCAGGACGCTTTCTGCCCGGCGGGGAGCTATGACCCGCTGGATACCCTGGCCTGCGGCCTGTTCAGCGCCCAGCTCAGCGACGTTTTCGACCGGCAGTCGCGGCTGATTTGCGACCGGGCGGCGTTAACCGCTGCGCCGGAGGAGGCTACGCCTTTCGCCGTCGGCAACGCGGCCACGCTGGTGATTTTCCCGGGTAGCGACAGGTTTACCTGGCCTTTAAACAGCGCAGCTCGTCTGGTGGTTAACCGCGGCCGGTTAACCCACCAGCGGGTGTGGCAACAGGAGATGACGTATGAGTCTTGAAGCAGGCGCGGGGGCTCCGCTGGCGCGGTATGCCGCCTGGCGCAGAGCCGGCGATTTTATTTTTCTTTCCGGCATTATCCCGGTCAACCCGCTGAACGGCACCATCGTCAACGGCTTTCAGGATGTGCCGGAGGAGGTGCGGGAGCTGCTGGGGGAAACGGGCGAGTTTTCGACGGATGCGAAACAGGGGCCGATCCTGGCCCAGAGCTGGTACGTGCTGGAAAGCATCCGCCGGACCGTGGAATCCGCGGGTGGGCAGATGAGCGACGTCATCAAACTGGTGCAGTACTTTCGCAATCTTGACCATTTTCCCTATTACAGCCGGGTAAGGAAGCTGTTTTACCCCGGCCAACCGCCGGTTTCGACCGTGGTGCAGGTCAGCGAAATGCTGCCCGACGCCACGGTGCTTATTGAAGTTGAAGCGACGGTCTGGTTACCCCAATAATTCTCGACCCAGAGGCACAGCGATGATCAACGGTTATATTCCTGCAGAGCGCTTTCTCCCTTTTCTGAGCTGGACGGCGATTGCCGACCTGCCGGACAAAAGCAATACGGTTATCGTGCTCCCCACCGGCGCGATTGAGCAACACGGTCCGCATCTGCCCTGTTCCGTGGACAGCGTGATCTCTTCCGGCGTCGCGGGCCATGCCCTCGCCCGGCTGCCGGCGGATATCCCGGCCTATGCCATCCCGCCGATCACCTACGGTAAGTCTGACGAGCATCTGCATTTTCCCGGCACCCTGACCCTGAGCGGCGACACGCTGCTGCACACTCTCCTCGAGATAGCCGAATCCCTGTATCGGGCCGGCTTTCGCAAGCTGCTGATGATCAACGGTCACGGCGGACAGCCGCAGGTCCTGCAGATGGCCTCCCGGGAAATGCGCCTGCGTCACGGCGATATGATCCTCATCCCGCACGACGTGTTCAACGTCCCCAACAGCGAAAAACAGTTTCTCAGCCCTCAGGAACAGAAAATGGCGATGCACGCGGGCCATAGCGAAACGGCGTTGATGCTGGCCCTTGCACCGGAGTGCGTTCATATGGCGCGCGCCGTCGCCAACTTTCCGCCGCCGTTCCCCTGCCCGACCCTGTCGAAAGGCCGTCCCGCGGCGGCCTGGGCCTCTTACGACTTTGGCCCCAGCGGCGTTATCGGCGACCCGACCCCCGCCACTCTGGAGCAGGGCCAGGGGCTGCTCGAATCCCTGGCCGTCAGCTGGGCGCAGGCGATTAGCGAAATCCACCGCATGGAGTGGGTCGTCCGTCACGAACCAAGCTGGGGAAAACACCACTGGAACGGCTTTGTGCAGTCCACCCCTTCCTCTTCCGTTGCTGAGTAAAAGGAACTCTGATGAAAAATATGCGTACTCCGGCTTACACGATGCTGACCCTTGCGGCCATCGCCACCTCCGCATCCTGCCTCGCGGCGGAAAAATTTACCTTCCTCACCAACTGGTATGCCCAGGCGGAACACGGCGGCTTCTATCAGGCCCAGGCCAAAGGGCTGTATAAAAACGCCGGCCTCGACGTCGACATTAAAATGGGCGGCCCGCAGATCAACGTCATGCAGCTGATGGCGGCGGGTCAGGCGGATTGTACCCTCGGCGACAACGGCCAGGCGCTGGAAACCTGGCAGGCCGGCGTGCACGCCGTCACCGTCGCCACCGTTTTTCAGCACTCGCCAACGGTATTTATCACCCATGATAAGGTCGATAACCCGGCACAATTAAAAGATAAAACCTTCCTGCTCGCCACCGAAGCCTATACCTCTTTCTGGCCGTGGGCGAAGAGCGAGCTGGGGCTGGGCAGCACCAAAGTGCGTCCCTATACCTTCAACGTCCAGCCGTTCCTGGCGGACAAAAATCTGGTACAGCAGGGCTACGTGACCTCCGAACCGTTCTCCGTCGCCAAAGGGGGGCAGCCGTTCTACGTCTATCCGCTCAGCGACTGGGGCTACCCTCCCTACGGCAACTCGATTATCTGTATGACCGACACCATCAAGAAACGTCCGGCGGCCGTGGCGGCGTTCGTCAAAGCCTCGATGGAGGGCTGGAAAAGCTATCTTCAGGATCCCGGCGCCGGGAATGCGCTGATTAGCAAAGCGAATCCGCAAATGGGGGCCGAGCAGATCGCCTTCGGTATTGCCCAGATGAAGAAATATCAGCTGGTCACCGGCGGCGACGCCATGACCGACGGCATCGGTATCATCACCCGCCCGCGGCTGAAGAAAACCTGGGACATGCTGGTGAAAAACAAGCTGATCGATGCCAGCAAAGTGCCTTTTGAGCAGACCTATACCCTGGATATGGTCAAAGATGCCGGAGTCATGCCATGAATACCGCTCCTAAACTTACCGTCATGAGCGACAGCCGCTTCGCTCAGGCGCCCGCGACGCCGGCCATCGAAGTGCTCTCGGCAGAGAAGATTTACAGCAACGGCACCCGGGCGCTGCTGCCCGTCAATCTGACCATCAATCAGGGGGAGTTTGTTACTCTGCTCGGCCCCTCCGGCTGCGGTAAGAGCACCCTGTTGAAAATGGTCGCCGGCCTGGTGGAGCCCAGCGACGGCAAGCTGATGCTGTGGCGTCGCGATAGCCGGGAAAAAGCCCAGGTCCCCCTCTCTTTCGTTTTCCAGGAAGCTACGTTGATGCCCTGGAGCAGCGTCCACAGCAACGTCCGGCTGCCTCTGGATCTGGCCGGCGTTCCGCGGGCGGAAGCCAACACCCGGGTGAGCGAAGCCCTGGAACTGGTGGGGCTGGGCAAGTTCGCCAACGTCCTGCCGCGCGAGCTATCCGGCGGCATGCAGATGCGCGTCTCCATCGCCCGTGGCCTGGTGACGCGGCCCAAACTGCTGCTGATGGATGAGCCCTTCGGCGCGTTGGATGAAATTACGCGTAATAAGCTCGATAGCGATCTCCTGCGTCTCTGGCAGGAGCAGAACCTGACGGTGGTGTTCGTCACCCATTCGATCCATGAAGCGGTGTTCCTCTCTCAGCGGGTGATTATGATGGCGGCCCGCCCGGGCCGGGTGGTCGAAGATATCGCCATCAGAGAGCCGTTCCCACGCAGTGAAGAGTTCCGCGTCAGCCCGGCATTTTCCCACTATGCCCGACAGCTGCAGGACAGTCTCTTACAGGCAAGCCAATCCGGTATGGAGTCCTAATATGAAAGCCGCTAAATCGACACCGTGGATTAATCATCCCCGTTTTCTCAAAATTCTCTATCCAACCCTCGTCGCGGTGCTGGTGATTTTGCTGTGGCAGGGGGCGGTCAGCTATTTCCGCATCCCGCAATTTCTGGTGCCTTCCCCCCTCGTGATGGTGGAAAGCCTGTGGACGCATCTGACGCCGCTGCTGCTGTCATTGCTGTTCACGCTGAAGATCACCCTGATCTCATTTCTCCTGTCGATCGTCATCGGCACCGCCATTGCGTTTATCCTGGTGCAGAACCGTTTTGTGGAAACCGCGCTGTTTCCCTACATCGTCTTCCTGCAGGTAACGCCAATTGTCGCCATCGCGCCGCTGATCATTATCTGGGTAAAAGACGCCACCCTCTCACTGGTGGTGTGCTCAACCCTGATGGCGGTCTTCCCGATTATCTCTAATACCACCCAGGGATTGCGTAGCGTATCGCCCGGCCTGCTGAGCTATTTCAGGCTCAACCACGCCAGCCGTTTGCAAACCCTGGTACGACTGCGCATTCCCTCCGCGCTGCCCTATTTCTTCGGCGCCCTGCGTATTTCCAGCGGTCTGTCGCTGATCGGCGCCGTGGTGGCGGAGTTTGTCGCCGGTACCGGCGGCACCAATACCGGCCTCGCCTATCAGATCCTGCAGGCGGGTTACCAGCTGGACATCCCGCTGATGTTTGCCGCTCTGCTGTTAATTTCCCTCGCCGGTATCGCGCTGTTTGGGGTGATGTCCTGGGTGTCGCAGCGGGCGCTCAGCGCATGGCATGAAAGCGAAGCGGTGCAATCTCACTAACGTATTGATGATTAACAGGTAGAAAAATGATGACTCGTGAGCAACGTCAACAGGCGGTCGCGCTGATCCAGCAGGCATTGCCGGAGCTGGAGTGGACCTTACAGCCGGCGAAGATCAAACGTCTTTCCCGCGATTTTCACTGGTTCAGCCCGGTGCTCAACCAGCAGCTGGAGGGAAAACAGGCGGACGCGGTGGTCCGTCCGCGGGACGAAGAAGAGCTACGGCAGCTGGTTGCCGCCTGCGTGCAGCAGCAGCTGCCGCTTACCCTGCGCGGCAGCGCCACCGGCAATTATGGCCAGCTGGTGCCCCTCGAGGGCGGAGTGCTGGTCGATATGACCGCCCTGAAGCGGATCTGCGAACTCAAAAACGGCACGGTGCGCGCCCAGGCCGGCATTCGCCTGGCGGAGATTGAAGACGCCACCCGTCCGACGGGATGGGAGCTGCGTTGCATGCCGTCGACCTTCCGTCTGGCCAGCTTAGGCGGCCTCTACTGCGGCGGTTTTGGCGGCATCGGTTCCATTAACTACGGTCCCCTGGCGGCGCCCGGCAATGTGCTCAGCGTCAAAGTGATGACCGTGGAGGCCTCGCCCCGCGTGTTGACCATTCCGGCACCGCAGGCGCTGCTGCTGCATCACGCCTACGGCAGCAACGGCATCATCCTTGAAGTCGAACTGGCGCTGGCTCCCGTGCACCGCTGGATTGAACGCCTGGATGTGTTTGACGACTTCGCCGACGCCCTGAAGTATGCCAACGAGTGCCTCCGCTCGCCCGGCTTCGTCAAGCGCCAGCTGGCGCTGCTTGCCGCGCCGATCCCCGACTATTTTAGCCACCTTAACGGCCACTATCGGGCCGGGCAGCACGCGGTCATCAGCGTTATCGCCGAGGAGAGCGAAGGTCTCTGTCACGGTCTGGTGCTGAAACATCAGGGAGAAAATGCCATCCGCCAGAGCGGCGATGAGGCCCGGGAGAGCCATACCTCATTAATGGAATATTGCTGGAACCACACCACGCTGCATGCGCTGAAAATCGACAATACGCTGACCTATTTACAAACCGCGTTTAATTATCAGCGCTTCGCGGAGCAAATTTTGCAGATGGAGCAGCGGTTCGCCGGGGAGGTCATATCGCATATTGAATTTCTCCGCGATAATGATGGCAATATTACCGCCAGCGGCCTGCAGCTGGTGCGCTATTCGACAGAAGAGCGACTCAATGAAATTATGCAGATATTCCGCGATAACGACATCAAGATTAATAACCCGCATGTTTTGCAGGTTGAAGACGGCAAGCAGGGAATTATTCGCCCGGATGTCGTGGCCGTTAAAAAATATATCGACCCGGATGGTTTACTTAACCCAGGCAAGCTGCGCGGCTGGGCGCTGCGCGACCAGTTAGTCTTAGACAACAATCCGTTGTTGTTAACCGATAAATAAAATCCAGACCATTTACCAACCCTACAGAATAAAAGCACAAGGTGATCATCCGCCATATTCATGGCCGGTATTTTTCTTTCCGAAATTGCAGTGATATTTAACAGGGTGATGTCAATGAAACGCAAAAACATATATCGCGGAGCGACGCTGGGCGCCTTGCTCATTTCCCAGGGGATATTTATCGATGCCAGCCACGCCGCTATTCCATTAACCCACGACTGTGAATCCGGCATCGCCGGTTCACTCAGCGAATTCTTTACCTGCGGGAGCGTCAGCGGCAGCCTGCGCACATTATATTATTCAACCCATAATGCCTATTTTGTTTCGGGCCTGTCGCAAGATACGGTCAGCTACGGCGGCAGCGTCAAATATGCTACGGCGGAATATTATGGCGTCAGCCTCGGCGTCAGCGGCATTCTGCAGCGCGGAATTTCCCATAACGATGACCATCTGGTTAACGAACTTGGCCCCAATCAAACCGGCGTCGGCGAAGCCTGGCTCAGCTGGCATTATGACCAGTTCCGCATCACCGCCGGCGACCAGCGGATTAATATTCCTTTTATCGGCGACTATGACTGGCGCATTACGCCGATACTTTTCCGGGCGATTGATGCCAGCTATGGCGATAGCGACAATTTCCTGCACGCCACGAAAATCACCCGCTATAAACCCTGGGGCGACGATCGGTTTCTGGATACCACCGCGTATACCGACATCGAGCAGAGCACCAACGGGATGTGGGGCGTCGGCGGCGGACGATCCATATCGTTCGGCGATCGCAAAGTTAACGCCCAGATGTGGTACGAAAACTATGACGACTATACGCGGATTGTCTACGCCGACAGCTTCCTCTCGTGGAACGAATATGCCGCTGCGCCCAAAATCGGCCTCCAGTTCATTCGCGGCCTGAGCGAAGGCAAAGCGCTGGCCGGCGAGGTGAACAGCACCAGCTATGGCGCGCAGTTCAGCATGAAGCTGGCCCCGTCTCTGGCATGGACGCTGAATTATAACCACATCGCCGCCAACGGTAACGCTTACGGCAACGGCGCCCTGGTGACGCCGTACGCGCACAATACCTCTTCCGGCCCCTACTTCGCGCAGCCCTTCTTTACCAGTACCCAGGACCTCGGCAGCGGCAACGCCTACTCCACCGACCTGAACTGGGCCGCCACGGAGCAGGTTTCCCTCGGCAGCCGCTACTCGTTTATGGATTTAACCCCCGTGGCGGGCGCCTCCAGCAGCCACCAGTCTGAATACCTGATCTACGGCACCTACCGTTTCGGGGGAGTGCTGAACGGGCTGAGCCTGACGGACTTTGCCGGCGTACAGACCAACTCCACCTCGGATAAAAATTTCTGGCAAAACCGTCTGGCTCTACAGTATGACTTTTAACTGCCTCACGGCCGACGCCCGCCCCGCGCGCCTGCGGGGTTAGCGCCCGGGCATCAATGCGCGATGGTCGCATTGATGCCCTGCCCCACCTCCAGAGCCGCAGCCTGCCATCGTCCTCCCGCAAACCACCACCACCTTCCCTGTTGACTTATTTTGTCAAAGGTTTACTTTTCAGGACATGAAGAAAATACTGATTATCGTCCCCGATGGCGGCATGCTCTTTGAATCCGCCGGTATTGCCGACATTCTGATGCAGGCCAACAGACTGCACGCGGAGGGGGCTGAGCGCCCGCGCTACCGCGTTGCCCTCGCCACCACCCAGCCCCACCAGGTGATCCACGGTCAGTCCGGGCTGAACCTGCTTGCAGACCATCGTCTTCACGAAGTGGATCCGCGCGAGCCGCTCGATACCATCATCATCACCGGCAGAGGGCAAAACGAGCAGGAAGGCATCGCCGTGGTCGACTGGCTGCGCCTCGCCGCGCCCCACGCCCGACGCATCGCCTCCGTATGCGGCGGCGCGATGCTGCTGGCGCAAAGCGGGCTGCTGAACGGCCGGCGGGCCACCACCCACTGGAAGCTGCTGGACACCCTGCAGTCGGCTTTCCCGGAGGTACGGGTAGAAGGCGGGCCGCTGTATATTCAGGACGGTCCGATCTGGACCTCCGGCGGCGTCAGCTCCGGTTTCGACCTGACGCTGGCGCTGGTGGAAGACGATTACGGCTTCACCCTCGCCCGCGATATCGCCCAGGATATGGTGATGTACCTCCGTCGCCCCGGCGGTCAGCTGCAGTTTAGCCGCTACAACCTCGACCAAATCAACAGTTCAGGCCCGATAAGCGAGCTGCTGAAGTGGATCCTCGCCAATATCACCGCCGATCTCTGTGTCGAAGCGCTGGCGGAAAAGGTCGCGATGAGTCCGCGCAATTTTACCCGCGTGTTTACCCGTGAAACCGGAGTCTCTCCGGCGCGCTACGTTGCCGAAGCGCGCCTGGCCGCCGCCAGACAGCTGCTGGAGCAAACGAGCGACACGCTGGAAAGAGTCGCCGAACAATCCGGTCTTGGCAGCGCCATTAACCTGCGCCGCATCTTTGAAAAACAGCTGCACCTGACGCCGGGCGAATACCGGCAGCGTTTTCACTGCCGAAAAATGGCGTAAAGTGATCGTTATTCGTCATTTACGCCGAAATGCCGACAACCTACAGTAAACCAGAGACAACAAATAAGGAGTGGATCATGGTTAAGGTCGGTATTAATGGTTTCGGCAGAATCGGGCGTAACGTCCTGCGCGCGGCGCTGGGCAATCCGGATATTCAGATTGTGGCAATCAACGATCTGACGGACAGCAAAACGCTGGCCCACCTGTTGAAATATGACTCGCTGCTGGGCACCCTGCCGGTAGCCGTGGAGGCAGCCGACAGAGCGCTTAGCGTCGATGGTCAATCCGTCATCGTCTACAGCGAACGCGACCCGGCGCGTATTCCGTGGCGAGATGCGGGGGTGGACATCGTCATCGAAGCCACCGGGTTCTTTACCGAACGTGAAAAAGCGGCGGTCCACATTCACAGCGGCGGCGCGAAACGGGTGATCATCTCGGCGCCCGGCAAGAATGACGATTTAACCATTGTGATGGGGGTTAACCACGAGCTGTACGATCCGCAGCAGCATTCGGTCGTCAGCAACGGCAGCTGCACCACCAACGGCCTTGCCCCGGCAGCTCAGGTTCTGCATCAGCATTTCGGGATCAAGCATGGCCTGATGAACACCACCCACGCCTACACCAACAGCCAGGCGCTACATGACCAGCCGGAAAAAGATCTCCGTGGCGCCCGCGCGGCAGCGTTATCCATCGTTCCCTACTCCAGCGGCGCCGCCAAAGCGCTGGGCAAAGTGATCCCTGAACTGGATGGCCGCCTGACCGGCTACTCGCTGCGCGTGCCGGTGCCGGTGGTGTCGATTGTCGACCTTACCGTCACGCTGGAGCGCGAGGTGACGGCAGAACAGGTGAATGAGGCATTCCGCCAGGCCGCCGCTTCCGGCCCGCTGCAGGGCATTCTCGGCTACAGCGACGAGCCGCTGGTCTCCAGCGACTATCAGGGCGACCCGCGTTCTTCCATTATCGATGGCCTGTCGACGCTGGTGATTGGCGGGAATATGGTCAAGATCCTCGCATGGTATGACAACGAGTGGGGCTTCTCCAACCGTCTGGTCGATTTGGCGCAGTTTATGGCCCGGCGCGAGCGCTAACCCTGCCGGGGATGAACGCCCGACGAGCGCGGGCGTTCACCGTCTACTGCCGGTTGAGGGTCGCCAGCAGCGCCTGCTGCAGGCTGGCGCTATCTACCGGGAAGGGCAGATGTTCACGCGCCTCCGGTTTAATCTTCACCCCTGCCGCAATGCCTGCCAGCAGGGGGCGCGGATCGCCGCTTCCCCATTCGGCAGGCGTCAGCGGCACCTCCATCCGCCGCAGCCAGCCCAGCAGCGGCTCGCGGTCGACCGGGTCACGGTGTTGCAGTATCGCCTGTACGGCCAGCCCATAGCCCACCTTTTCGCCATGCAGCCAGTGATGAAACGCCTGTTGATGGGTCATGCTGTTGTGAATCGCGTGGGCCACGCCAATCCGCTGGCTCTCATCGCGGACGCTGTTGGCCAGCCCGGCGAAGGCAATCACCGCATCGATGGTCTGCACTAACGCCCGGGTCACCCGCTGACGGCGATTATCCTCCAGCGCCTGCATGGCAGACGACTCAAAAACCTCCAGCGCCATCGCTGAAAACTTGAGCTGCAGCGTCAGCCCGGGCGCGTCACCGTCTGGCGACTGATAGGGACTGAATTCAAACCATTTCGCCAGCGCATCAACGATCCCGGCTTTTAAAAAACGCACCGGCGCGGCGGCGATGACCTCACTATCCACGAGGATCCAGGCGGGAAACCGCCGCAGCGGCAGGCTGCCGCTATGCCCACCCTGACGGTTGTAAAGCACGCTGAATGGCGACCATGCGGCGCAGGTTGCCGCCACCGTGGGCACCTGAATCACCGGCAGTTGCCCGGCCAGCTCTCCCACCCCTTTTGCCGTATCCATCACGGCACCGCCGCCAAGGCCAACCACGCCCTGCGCCCCGCTCTCCTGCGCCTGGCGCGCCAGATTTTGCACGGTCGCGAGGGTACATTTCCCGGTTAAACGGGCGACGTCAAAAGCGATACCTTCACGCTGAAGGCTGTGGCCTAGCGCGTCTCCGGCCACGCCAAGGGCATGGCCGCCGGCGACAATCAAGACCCGGCGGGCAAGCGGCGCAACGTATTCCCCCACCTTGTTGAGCACCCCCGCCTGCTGCAAATAATTTTCCGGCACTTTCATCGCTATCATGCGCATTCTTCTCCCTCTTGTTCCGGCGCTAGTTCTGCATACCCCAGCGTTTTACCGTCAGCCTTTCCAGGGTCGCAAATACCAGCCCCTCAACCAACAGGCCAATAGCGGTGACCATCACCAGACCGGCAAATACCCGGTCGGTGTACATCTCATTGCGGTTCTGGAAAATGTACCACCCGAGCCCGCCGCTGCCGCTCGATGCGCCAAATACCAGCTCCGCCGCAATCAGCGTCCGCCAGGCAAAGGCCCAGCCGATTTTCAGCCCCGAGAGCAGCGCCGGCAGCGCAGCGGGGATCAGGATCCACAGCACGTATCGCCATCCGCTTAATCCATAGTTACGCCCGGTCATTTTCAGCGTCTCCGGCACGCTCATAAAGCCGGACCAGGTATTCAGCGCCATGGGCCAGACCACCGAATGGACGATAACAAACACCAGGCTCGCGTTGCCGAGGCCGAACCACAGCAGCGACAGCGGCAGCAGCGCGATGGCGGGAAGCGGGTTAAACATCGCCGTCAGGGTGCTCAGTAAATCCCGGCCAATGCGCGTCGAGATAGCCAGCGCGCTGATGAGCAGCGCCAGAAACGTGCCCAACAAATAGCCTTTCAGCAGCAAACCGATCGATAGCCATGCCCGGCGGGGCAGCTCGCCGCTCGCGATATCCTCCTGCAGAGCGGTAAAGGTTTGCCAGAAACCGGGAAACATCAGGTCATTATTTTGCCAGCGCGCCGCCCCTTCCCATACGGCGATCAGCACCAGCAGCAGCAGGGATTTACGCAGCCATGCCTGATTTCCCAGCCGCACGAGCAGCGGCAGCGGTTCGGCTAGCGTGAAATTCTCCAGCGGCGGCAGCTCGCGCTGGTATTCAGGCCGGACAGGAGGTAGGTTGCTCATATGGACTCCCTGAGTGATTATCCTTTACGCCGCCCTCGGGTAATGCCGCCGGCGGAAATAACAGGTCGTGGATCCGCGCGACATCGGCCTGGAACCCTTCCCCACCGGCATCCGCCAGCGTGTACTGATGACAGTTCAGCTCGGCCTTCACCCGCCCGGGATGCGGCGACAGCAGCAGCACCCGGCTGCCGACGATCAGCGCCTCTTCGATAGAATGGGTGACAAACAGCAGCGTAAACCGCACCTCTTCCCACAGGCTAAGCAGCTCCTCCTGCATTTTGCGCCGGGTCAGCGCATCGAGGGCGGCAAAGGGCTCGTCCATCAGCAGGACCTGGGGATGCAGCGCCAGCGCGCGCGCAATGGCGACCCGCTGCTTCATCCCGCCGGAGAGCGTATTAGGGTAGGCATGGCGAAACGCGCCGAGCCCCACCTTATGCAGGAAATACTCCGCGCGCTCCATCGCCTCGGCTCGTCCCGCCCGGCGGCTGGCGATCAGCGGGAAAGCGATGTTTTCCGCCACCGTTTTCCACGGCGGTAGCTGGTCAAACTCCTGAAAAACCATCATCCGGTCGGGGCCAGGGCGATTAACCGTTTCTCCCGCCAGGCGGATCGCCCCGGAGACCGGGGGCAAGAATCCGCCAATGGCTTTCAGTAAACTGGATTTTCCGCAGCCGGACGGCCCGAGCAGGACAAACCGGTCCCCCGGCCAGACGTCAAAGCTGACGTCATGGGTGGCCTGCACCAGCCGCTCGCGGGTGCGGTATTGCAAATTAACGCCCTCAACGCGCAGCAGAGGCGGGGGTAATGCGACGGATAGTTCAGACATATCAACTCCCCGGCAGGGTATGTGCTTCGCTGAAGAAATAATCTTTCCAGGATTCGGCTTTGTGTTTCAATATTCCCAGCTGATACAGCTTATCGGCATAAACAAACGTCCGCTGCGGGGTAATGGTGAAATTATTTTCCGGATCCGCGATCATTTTCTCGATAAACGCCGCCGGGAGCTTCGACTGCTCCACCCGAATATAGGATTGCGCGGCCCCGGCTGTATCGGCTTTAATGATCTCCTCCGCTTCCGCCAGGGCCGCGAAAAAGGCGCGATAGGTTTTTGGATTGTCATCATGAAATTTCTCCGTGGTATAGAGCAGATTAAAGGTTCCCGGTCCGCCTAATACCTCATAGGAACTTAATATTTTATGAATACCGGCATGTTCCAGCGCCTGATACTGAAAAGGCGGGCTGGAAAAATGGGCGCTAATTTCCGATTTTCCGCCAATCAGCGCCGCGCTGGCGTCCGGGTGCGGGAGACTGACCGTAATATTATCGAAGCGCTTATAGTCCGCGTTGCCAAACAGCCGCGCGGTCTCTATCTGCAGAGTCCGCGACTGAAAACCTACGCCGGCGGCAGGGACCGCGATACGGTCTTTACTGCTCAGATCCTTGACGCTCTGCACCGCCGGGTTGTTACTCAGCAGGTAGTTCGGCATCGATCCCAGAGCCGCGATCGCTTTCACATTCTGCTTGCCCCGGGTGCGGTCCCACAGCGTCAGCGCCGGCGGAACGCCGGCGGCCACCACGTCCAGCGCGCCGGAAAGCAGCCCTTCATTAAGTCCGGTGGCCCCGGAAAGCGTGCGCCACTCGACTTTAATATCCAGCCCTTCGTCTTTGCCATGCTTTTCGATTAGCTGATGATCTCGCACCACGTCGAGGATCAGATAGCCAATGCCATATTGCTGGGCAATACCGATGGTGCCCTCTGCCCTGGCAGCGGTCGCCGCCAGCAGAGTACTGAGCAAGAATAAAGCCGTTGCCGACCGTTTCCCTATATAAGACATGCCGTTGCCGTGCCGTAAATTCATTGCCGCTCCCGTCAATCATCAACCCACCGATCGCCGTCATATCCTGAGGCGTATTTAAAAAAGTCGATTTATCCTGAAGCCATTCCCCGGGAATAATAAATGATTTATTGCTATATATTATTCCCGTTAGTCCGGACGTCCGCAGGTGATAACAGTTAAATGACATCATGGTCTATTTTGCCGGCAAGAATTAACACCCGGTTATCACTATGCGTTTTCCAGATATATAAAGTCAGTTTCTGTCGTTATGTTAAGAAATAAACGGCGCTATAGTTTGCCGCTCATATTATTGAGTGGAAAACCAGGGAGCGATTATGCCGGTTTTTAATCATGATGAGCTGCGTCGCTATTTACGCCAGCACCTGCAGGAGGCCGGAGTCGCAAAGGCGGTTGCCGGGGAAGTAGCGGATAATCTTGTCGAGTCGTCGCTGCAAGGCCATGACTCACATGGGGTCACGCTTATTCCCCGCTATATCGAGGCCATTCGCGCCGGAGAACTCGATCCGCAGGCAACCCCGCAACTGCTTCGCGATGCCGGGCCCGTGATCTCGTTTCACGGCGGCAACGGTTTTGGCCAGCTGACCGGTCGGCTGGCGATGGAACAGGCTATTTTGCGGGTGCGGCAGTTTGGCGTTTGCATTATGGGACTGGCGCAGACCCATCATCTTGGGCGCATCGGCGCCTGGGCGGAACAGGCGGCGGCGGAGGGGCTGGTATCCCTGCACTTCGCTAACGTCGGCGCCCGCTCGGTGGTGCTGCCGTTCAACGGCCAGCGCCCGCGCTTCGGCACCAACCCTTTCTGCGTCGGTATTCCTGTCGCCGGCAAGCCGCCGGTAGTGCTTGATTTCGCGACCAGTACCATTGCCGGCAATAAAGCGCGGATCGCCTGGAATGCGGGCCGGGAGCTACCGCCCGGCTGCGCCGTGGATAACGTGGGCAACCCGACCCGCGATCCGCGCTGGCTGATGCAGGAGCCGCTCGGCGCGCTGCTGGCGTTCGGCGCCCACAAAGGTTCCGGTCTGGCGCTGATCTGCAGCCTGCTCGGCGCGGCGTTGACCGGCGGCGAAACCGAGAGCGCCCCGCCCCCCGCCGGGCCCGGCATCATCAACAATATGCTGTCGATCGTCTTCGACCCGTCCCTGCTCGGCGCGGGGGAGCGCTACACCGCGGCGGTGGCCGACATGCTGGCATGGACCCGCACATCGCGAGACGACGACGGGCTGCTGCTGCCCGGTGAGGCAGAGCAGCGGCAGCGGCAATTTCGCCTGCAGCACGGTATCGAAATCGATGAGGTCAGCTGGCAGCAGTTCAAAGCGCTGGAAGGCGCCCTGTCTACGCCGCATCCTTGAGATAACCACATCGGTAATCCGTCGGGCCCGGTAGTCAGGCGCCGTAGCGAACGCCAGTGACGGCGGCGTTCATGAGGTGATACCGCAGGAGCGGCCTGGCGATATTCCTCCCGCGGCTCCTCGCCGCAATCGCCAGCGGGCGGAAAATTCGCTATTATCCGCCCCCACCCTTTTCAGGCTCCTGTTCATGTCCACCATCGTCGATACTTTTATTGCCCCTCCCTGCTACGAATCCATCGCGATCCTTTATCAGGACGAGCATCTGCTGCTGATCAATAAGCCCGCCGGGCTGCTCAGCCTGTCGGGGAAGAATCCGCAGAATCTCGACTCGGTGCACCATCGGCTGGTGCAACAATTTCCCGGCTGTACCCTCGTTCACCGTCTGGATTTTGGTACTTCCGGGCTGATGGTGGTAGCCAAAAATAAAACGATCAATGCGGCGCTGAGCCATCAGTTCAGCCAACGTTCGGTAACAAAGGTATACAGCGCCCTGCTGTACGGGCATCTCCATGAGGATGAAGGCGCCATCGATGCCCCCATTGCCAAAGATCCGGCGCGCTTTCCGCGCATGGCCATTTGCGCCATTAACGGCAAGCCAGCCCGTTCCCGCTACCGGGTGACAGAACGCCTCACCCGTGAAGGCGCAGAGGGTAGCCTGCTGCCGCTGAGCCGGGTGCAGCTGTTCCCGGAAACCGGGCGCACCCACCAGCTGCGGATCCATTGTCAACTGCTGGGGCACCCGATTCTGGGCTGCGATCTCTACGGTGGCCTGACGTGGCCGGGCAGCGCACGCGCGCCGCGGCTCATGTTGCATGCCAGCGAACTGCATTTTGTTCACCCTGTCAGCGGCGAGCCCGTCAGCGCGCGCAATGCCAGTCCGTTCTGAATCTTCCGACGGCGGATGGTCGCCGCAGCGTTTTAAAACTGGCTTCATTATTATGTAGCAAGCTAATAAAAATGAATCATATTGATGACAACAGGCATTAACCGGTTCCCCCCTCCGATACGGCGTGGAGTTATGGGCTAATTACATGAATATTCAAGTAAATAGTTATATTCGCTCTCTCCACAACGGCACATAAGCTCTTTGTTTGTTCGTTTTGTCACAGCCTGACTTCCCTACACCGCCGCCCAACCGCTCTTTTTTTGCCTCATCGTGAACGCGAATCTCCGGATATCCACCGACTGAACACGCCAGCCCTGACGCATTACCCCCAGGCGATCTGGCTCTCATTATGATTCCAATATGTCGGTTAAGTAACAATTCTGTATCATTTATTGAACATTAAATTGACGTTCTCCCTGTCTGTTTTCTATACGTTTAGCCGACCTGTTGACCAATACTAATAATCACAATGTGGAGCTTTTGATGAACAATAGTCCTTCAATGGAACAGACCCGCTCCGAGGTACTGGTCCCGCCCTCCTCTGCGGCGAGACCTCTGGATGCACGTCAGCAATCCGTCATCAATAAACTATTTCGTCGCTTAATTGTTTTTCTCTTTATTCTGTTCGTATTCTCCTACCTCGACCGTATCAACATTGGCTTTGCCGGCCTGACCATGGGCAAAGATCTGGGGCTCACCAGCACCATGTTCGGCCTGGCCACCACCCTGTTTTACGTGATGTACGTGATCTGCGGCATTCCCAGCAACATCATGCTCAGTATCGTCGGCGCCCGCCGCTGGATCGCCATTTTGATGGTGGTCTGGGGGATAGCCTCCACCGCCACCATGTTCGCCACTGGCCCGAACAGTCTTTACGTGCTGAGAATGCTGGTGGGAATTGCCGAAGCCGGCTTCCTCCCGGGACTGTTGCTGTACTTAACTTTCTGGTTCCCGGCGCAATACCGCGCCCGCGCCAACGCCCTGTTTATGATTGCGATGCCCGTCACCATGGCGCTTGGCTCGCTGGCTTCCGGGTATATTCTTAATCTCGACGGCGTGCTGAATCTGAAAGGCTGGCAGTGGCTCTTTTTGCTGGAAGGGTTTCCGTCGGTGCTGCTCGGACTGGTGGTGTGGTTCTGGCTTGATGACAGCCCGGATAAAGCCAAATGGCTGACTGCCGATGATAAAGCCTGTTTAAAAGAGATGCTGGATGCCGACCGCGCGGCGCTACAGCAATCGCGGCTCAGCGAAGCCAGCCTGCCGCTGTCTCAGCGCAGCATGCTGCGGGAGCTGTTTACCCCGGTTATCATGCTCTACACGCTGGCCTATTTCTGCCTGACCAATACCCTGAGCGCCCTCAGCGTCTGGACGCCGCTAATTCTGCGCAGCTTCAACGAGCAGAGCAGTAATATCACTATCGGGATCCTGAGCGCGATTCCGCAAATCTGTACCATCGTCGGGATGATCTGGTGGAGCAAACGCTCCGACCGCCTGAAGGAGCGCAAGCTGCATACGCTGCTGCCCTATCTGTTCGCGGCGGCGGGCTGGATGCTCACCGCGTCCAGCAGCAACCCGCTGCTGCAGTTCACCGGGATCGTGATGGCTTCCGCCGGCGCCTTTGCCGCGATGGTCATTTTCTGGACGACTCCTGACCAGTCAATTTCTCTGCGCGCGCGGGCGCTGGGGATTGCGGTGATCAACGCGACCGGCATGACCGGCGCGGCGCTGGGGCCGCTGTTGATGGGCTGGCTGAAAGACGTCACGGGGAATTTCAACGCCGGTATCTTTATGGTCGCCGGGTTCCTGGTGCTGGGCGCGGTGGTGATTGCCGTGATTCCGATGAAAACGGCGGTGAAACAAAGCACTCTGTAAGCGCTGACCGTCTGATTTTCCTGCCGATAAGGCATCAGGGGCGGCAATCTGCCGCCCCTGATATTGTGCCCGCCGGGCCTTGCGCTCCCCCGCTATTGCCACGCGACCTACACGCAGAGCACTTTTATCGCCAGCCCGCCGCGGGAGGTTTCGCGGTATTTATCATTCATATCCTTGCCGGTTTCGTACATCGTTTCGATAACCTTATCCAGCGAAACATGTGGCTCTGAGGTGCGACGCAGCGCCATACGCGCCGCATTGACGGCCTTAACCGCGTTAATCGCATTGCGCTCAATACAGGGAATTTGCACCTGCCCGGCAACCGGGTCGCAGGTGAGGCCGAGGTTATGCTCCATGGCGATTTCCGCCGCAATGCAGACCTGTGCCGGGCTGCCGCCAAGCAGTTCGGTCAACCCTGCCGCCGCCATCGAGCAAGCGACGCCAATCTCTCCCTGACAACCGACTTCAGCCCCGGAAATCGACGCATTCATTTTATACAGCGCGCCAATCGCGCCCGCCGCCAGCAGATAGCGCGCCAGCGAACCGGCGTTGACCGGACGGCGGAATTTATCGTAATAGGCCAGCACGGCGGGAATTATTCCGCAGGCACCATTGGTCGGCGCCGTCACCACTCGCCCGCCGGCGGCATTCTCTTCACTGACCGCCAGGGCGAACATATTGATCCAGTCAATGACGTTCATCGGGTCGCTGGAGAGGCTATCGCTGGAAACCAGCCGCCGCCTTAACGCCGCCGCGCGACGCGGAACATTCAGCGGGCCGGGCAACACCCCTTCGGTGTTCATTCCGCGCTCGATACCGTCGCGCATCACCGCGTAGATGCGCATAAAACCGGCGTCAATCTCCGCCTGACTGCGCAGCGCCAGCTCGTTTTGCCTCATCAGTCCGGAGACCGACAGGCCGTTGCGTTCGCAAAGCCGCAGCAGTTCGCTGGCGGAACGAAAATCATAGGGCACCGCAACCTCGGCATCCGGCGTCCCCCCGCAGGCTCCCTCTTCGACGATAAAACCGCCGCCGATCGAATAGTAGGTCTGGCTCGCCCACGCCTGTGCGCCACTCCAGGCGGTTATACGCATCCCGTTTTCGTGATACGGGAGGGTTTGCGGGTGAAACACGATGTCGTCCGCCATCTGAAAGTCTACGCTCTGCACGCCGTTGGCGATCGGCAGGCGCCCGCTGTGCATCACCTGCTGAATAAATGCCGGCATGCCGTCAATATCGACATTTTGCGGGCTGTTTCCCGCCAGTCCCATAACAATCGCGACATCGGTGGCATGACCTTTACCGGTCAGCGACAGAGAACCATACAGGTCGACCACGATGCGCGTGATAGGAGCGATGTCGCCCATGCTCACCAACTGGTCGATAAAACGTTTTCCGGCATTCATCGGCCCTACGGTGTGCGAACTGGAAGGACCAATGCCGGGTTTAAAAATATCGAATGCGCTAATCATATCCCCATCCTCGGGTTGCCGTTGCGTGGAGAACAGAAGTCACAGGAATTGGACGGCAGGGCAAAAACAGGTACGCCCCGCCGCCGTTGCCTCAGAGGTCGCGTACCGCGATGGCTTCAATTTCCAGCTTCACATCCTTTGGCAGGCGGGCAACCTGCACGCAGCTGCGCGTCGGGTAGGTCGCCTGATGCTCATCAAAGAAGTGCTGATAGACCTGATTGATGGTGGCAAAGTCATTGAGATCGGTAATAAATACGGTGGTCTTCACGATGCTGCCCACCTCCAGCCCCGCCGCCGTCACGATCGCCTTAACGTTTTCCAGACTTTGACGCGCCTGATCGGCCACGCTGTCGGCAATCTTTCCCGTCTGCGGGCAGACCGGAATCTGTCCCGATGTCATGACCTGATAGCCGAGGTCGACGCCCTGAACATAGGGGCCAATGGCCCCCGGCGCGTGTGGGGTTGCAATTATCTTTCTCATCGTTCCTCCGGCGCTACAGCGCCTGGGTAAAGGTGCGTGAAATGACGTCCTGCTGCTGTTCGCGGGTCAGCGCATTGAAGCGCACGGCGTAACCGGAGACGCGAATCGTCAGGTTCGGGTAGTTTTCCGGGTGTTCGATGGCATCGAGCAGCATATCCCGGTTCATGACGTTGACGTTCAGGTGCTGTCCGCCCTCAACGTGCGCTTCGTGGTGGAAGTAGCCGTCCAGCAGCCCCACCAGGTTGGTTTTGCGCGTGGTTTCCTCTTTGCCCAGCGCGGCGGGGACAATAGAGAAGGTGTAGGAGATACCGTCTTTGGCGTAGGTGAACGGCAGCTTAGCGACGGAGGTTAATGACGCCACCGCCCCTTTGCGATCGCGACCGTGCATCGGGTTCGCCCCCGGCGCGAACGGCGTACCGGCCCGGCGACCGTCCGGGGTATTGCCCGTTTTCTGCCCATAGACCACGTTGGAGGTGATGGTCAGAATCGACTGGGTTGGGACAGCGTTGCGGTAGGTCGGCAGCACTTTAATCTTCTTCATAAAGCGTTCGACCAGATCGCAGGCGATACTGTCGACCCGCTGATCGTTGTTGCCATACTGCGGATAGTCGCCTTCGATGACAAAATCAACCGCCAGCCCGGTATGGTCGCGGACCGGTTTTACCTTCGCGTACTTGATAGCCGACAACGAATCGGTCGCCACCGACAGCCCGGCGATGCCGCAGGCCATGGTGCGATACACGTCGCGGTCATGCAGCGCCATCAGCGAAGCTTCATAGCTGTACTTGTCGTGCATATAGTGGATGATGTTGAGCGCGCTGATGTACTGCACCGCCAGCCAGTCCATAAAGTGATCGAGGCTGTTCATCACCGTGTCATAGTCAAGCACCTCATCCATCAGCGGCGCCGTTTTCGGCCCGACCTGAATTTTCAGCTTCTCATCCACGCCGCCGTTAATCGCGTACAGCAGGGTTTTCGCCAGATTGGCGCGCGCGCCGAAGAACTGCATCTGCTTGCCGATAATCATCGGACTGACGCAGCAGGCAATGGCGTAGTCGTCGCTGTTAAAATCGACCCGCATTAAGTCATCGTTTTCATACTGTAATGAGGAGGTGACGATGGAAACCTGAGCCGCATATTTTTTGAAGGCGATCGGCAACGCTTCTGACCAGAGTACGGTGAGGTTTGGTTCCGGGGCCGGCCCCATGGTATGCAGCGTATGCAGATAGCGATAGGCGTTTTTGGTCACCAGCGTCCGCCCGTCCAGCCCCATGCCACCGATCACTTCGGTCGCCCAGATAGGGTCGCCGGAGAAGAGCGTGTCGAATTCCGGCGTGCGCAGGAAACGCACCATGCGGATCTTCATAATGAAGTGGTCGATCAGCTCCTGAGCCTGCCGCTCGGTTAAGCGCCCGCTGTTGAAGTCGCGCTCAATGTAGATATCGAGGAAAGTGGCGGTGCGGCCCAGCGACATGGCGCCGCCGTTTTGCGATTTGACCGCCGCCAGATAGGCAAAATAGACCCACTGTACCGCTTCCTGGGCATTGCACGCCGGGCGAGAGATATCGCAGCCGTACTTCGCCGCCATCTCCTGCATTTGCAGCAGCGCGCGGCGGTGTTCTGCCAGCTCTTCGCGCAGGCGAATCGTCGCTTCCAGATTCTGCCCGTACTCCAGGCTGGACTGCAGATCGGCAAACTGCAGCTCGCGTTCGCGCACCAGGTAACGAATACCGTACAGCGCCACGCGGCGATAGTCGCCGATAATGCGCCCGCGGCCGTAGCCGTCCGGCAGCCCGGTCAGCACGCCGGATTTGCGACAGCGCAGCATATCCGGCGAATAGGCATCGAACACCCCCTGATTGTGCGTTTTGCGCACGTCGGTAAACAGATATTCAAAGTGCGGATCCATTTCACGACCGTAGGCATCGAAAGAACTTTTGATCATGTTGATGCCGCCGAACGGATGCAGCGCGCGCTTCAGCGGTTGCTCCGTTTGCAGCCCAACGATCTTTTCCAGTTCCTGTTCAATATAACCGGCAGCATGCGCGGTAATCGAGGTGGCTATATTGGTATCGAAATCGACCGGGGCGTGGGTCGCATTTTCAATATGTATTCCCGCCATCACTTTTTCCCACAGTGCGGTGGTTGCCGGCGTGGCCTCGGCAAGAAAGGATTCGTCCCCTTCATATGGCGTATAGTTGTGCTGAATAAAATCACGGACATTAATTTCTGCTTGCCAGTCCGTCCCTTTAAAACCTTGCCACGCTTCGGCATACAGCATATCGCTGGTATCGATATCTACCTTCATGAAAAATAGTCTCTCTGCAGGACAAAAAAAATAAATTATGCAAATTCCACTTGTGCGTTAATTTTCCCTAAGTGAATCGCATCGAGGGCAATCATTTTCTCTTCATTGGTCGGGATAACCGCGCAAATAACCCGGGCGGAGTCGGTGGAAATAATTCTTTCACCGTGGGAATTGGGCAGGCTATTCATGTCAGGATCGAGGGTGACCCCCAGTACCGCCAGATGTTCAATCACCAGGCGACGAATTAATAACGAGTTCTCACCGATACCGCCGGTAAAAATAATTCCGTCGAGACGATGTAGCGATGCGGCATGACCGGCAATATGGCGGGCAATCCGATGGACAAAGGTTTTAATCGCCAGCCGGGCGCGCTCATGACCGGCGTGCCAGGCCTTCTCCAGCACCCGCAGATCGGAAGAGAGGCCGGAAATGCCAAGCAGCCCGGACTCCTTATTCACCACCCGCTCAAGGTCGCTGAGGGTCTGGTTGGTTTCGCAGGCGATCCATGCCATGGCGCCGAAGTCGACATCGCCACAGCGGGTGCCCATCATGAGCCCTTCCAGCGGCGTCATCCCCATTGAGGTATCCACGCTCTGCCCGTTGCGCACGGCGCAGATAGAGGCACCGTTGCCCAGGTGGGCGATAACCAACCCGGAATCCGCTTCCGGCAGCGCCAGCAAGGTCTGCGCCCGCTGAGCGACATAGCGATGCGAGGTGCCGTGAAAACCGTAGCGGCGCACGCCGAGCTCCTCAAAATACTTCCACGGCAGCCCATAGAGATAGGCCTCTGGCGCCAGCGTCTGGTGGAAGCTGGTATCAAACACCGCCACCTGCCTGACCCCCGGAAAGAGCTGTTGCGCTGAGGCAATGCCGCTAAGATTGGCGTAATTATGCAACGGCGCTAATGGCGACACCCGACGGATATTGTCAATCACCTCCTCGGTAATCACCACGGACTGCGTAAATATATTTCCGCCGTGGGCAATACGGTGGCCAATTAAGGCCACGCTGTCGATTAACGACCGTTTTTCCAGTTCAAAGGCAATGGCCTTTAAGGCGCCCTCGTAGTTACGCTGAGCCAGCTTAACTGGCTCTCCGTCGTTGATAGATAAAAAAGCGTTTTCAGAATTAATCCCGTCGGCAATTCCCGCCATTAAAACATCACAGCTGCTTGCATCAAGGACTGAAAATTTAATAGAAGACGATCCACAGTTAATGACCAGTACTACCGGGAATTCATTCATTTCATCACTCCGTTGATCCTGAGCTGAATTAAAACAGTTTGTAGACGATATTCAGAATGGTCAGTAAACCCACCGCGGTGACGAACACGTTATCCAGCCGGCCGCGATATTTCGCCAGCGACGGCGCTTTACGGATGGCATACATCGGTAACAGACACAATAGTGAGGCAATAATTGGCGCGCCCATCGCTTCAATCAGGTCGAGGATATTTGGGTTGGCATACGCCACCACCCAGGTGGAACCCATAATAAAGACCATGCTGATGGTGTTGAGCTTGCGGGTAGAAACTTTGGTTTTATCACCTTTATAGCCGAACTTGAGAACCAGTCCGTTCAGCCCTTCGAGGGTACCGAGATAGTGGCCGAAGAACGATTTGAAAATAGCCACCAGGGCGATAATCGATGCGCCGTACTCCAGTACCGTTGCAAAGGTCGATTTGCTGCCGGACATGGAGGCAAAGTGGTTCGCCAGGTAAGAGAGCACCGGAATGTTCTGCGCTTTCGCATCCGCCATGTTTTCCGGCGACAGCGTGAACAGGCAGCTGAAGGCGAAGAACATCACCACCGCTACCATCAACATACTGGCGCGGGAGATAATCTGCGAACATTTGCGCTCGGTAAAATCGCGGCCGTAATCCTTTTCATACTCTTCCCGCTTAGAGACCACAAACGAGGAGACAATCGGCGAAAAGTTAAAGGAGAAAACCATGATAGAAATCCCCAGCCACACGGTCACGAGGATGCCATCGTGCCCGGTTAAGGCGATATCACTGAGGTTCACCTGATCGATAACCGCAGAGTTCCAGTAGGGAATCAGCGACAGGGAAATCAGCACCAGGCTGGCGATGAACGGAAAGACCAGGAAGCTCATCACTTTAACCATCAGATCCTTACCGAACCAGATGACAAACGCCATCAGCAGCAGCAGGAACAGCGCCACAAAGCCGCGGTTCAGCGCCGGCATCTGCAGCTGGTTTTCCCAGAAGGTCATAAAGGTGTTGGTAATGGTGACGCCGTAAATCCACAGCAGCGGGCAAATGGCGAAGAAGTAGAGGAGCGTGATGACCACGCCACCCGTTTTCCCGAAATGCTCTTCCACCGTCTCGGTGATGTTACCGGAGGCATTCGAACCGGACAGACAGAGCCGGGCCAGCGCCCGGTGGCAATAAAAGGCGATCGGATAGGCTAAAACCAGCATTAAAAGAATCGGGATTAAACCGCCAAATCCGGCGCGAATGGGGAAAAAGAGCACCCCGGCGCCGATGGCCGTACCAAATAATCCCAGGGTCCACGTGGTGTCCGATTTACGCCAGGATGACTGTCTTGTCTCGCTGGATACAATGCTATCAGTAGTACTCATATCCTGTCCTCAACATAAGATTAAGCGTCAACTAAACCAGTAATTTGCGAAACGCGAGAAAGATCGATATTGCCACCAGAAATAATGCTGACGGTTTTCCGGTTCTGAATATAGCTATCTAACTTCCCGCTTAATAATGCGGCGCAGGCTAACGCCCCGGCGCCTTCAGTAATAACTTTATTGCGCTGAATTAATGCGATCATGCTATTACGGATTTCATCTTCACTAACCAGAAAAATATCATCGACGAGTTCGCGAACGATTTCGTAAGTGAGATTTCCCGGACGTGAAACATCGCAGCCATCGGCCAGGGTGCCGGTCGTTCGGTGACTGGTAATCGCGCCGGCGTAATAAGATGCGGCCATACCGTGGACATTTTCTGATTGCACGCCAATAATTCGAATTGTCGGGTTAATCGATTTAATCGCTACCGCGATCCCGGCAATCAGACCACCGCCGCCGATGGGCACAATCACATTATCGACATCATAAAGATCTTCCATGATTTCCAGACCAATGGTCCCCTGCCCGGCAATAACTTTGGCATCGTCATACGGAGGAATAAATATGCGACCTTCCATTTCGACAATTTCGCTGACTTTAGCGATGGTGTCATTGAAGTTGTCACCGTGGAGGATCACCTCCGCCGAATAATCACAGGTGGCGGCGACCTTGGATTTCGGCGCCCCTTTTGGCATCACCACTTTGCCGTCGATTCCCAGCATGGCGCAGGAGAGCGAAACCCCTTGCGCATGGTTGCCGGCGGAACATGCCACCACGCCCTTGCGCTTTTCAGCTTCGTTGAGTGAACTGAGTTTGTTAAAGGCGCCGCGGATTTTAAACGACCCGGTGCGTTGCATATTCTCAAACTTGAGGAATATTTCACCTTTACAGCGCTCGCTAAAATAATTAGAGCGCGGCATGCCTGTTTTATAAATCTTTCCTGCCAGTCTTTTCTTTGCTTCGAGGATATCGTCAATGGCAACCGGGAGATCGTATGTAATGTGCATTATAGCCTCTTAACTGGATATCAAATAATAATCCCGTCATGTTTCAAAGCGTATTTATCCCGGCAGGATTATGTTCCCGCCAACGCTACGATTTGAATTATTCAGGGTATAGTTAGCCGGTACCACCGGCTGATAATCAGCGCGATGATATGAATTTATAACCAAGAATAAATCTGTTTAACTAATCAACTTCAATTAATTGTCTTTTTCTGCAACCGCCAGATGCTGAATATTCTTTCGCTAATTCCACCAATACCGAAGCGGCATTTTTAATGCGGTAATTCTTTGACCAAATTGCCGCATAGCGGGCAACGGGTAAGGCTTCGGTAATCGGGATGGTAATAAACTGGTTGGAGCCAAAGGGCGTCGTCATATCGCAAGGAATAACTGTCAGGAAATCAGCATTGAGAACAAGATTATAAATTGTGACGACGGAGTCGGTTTTAACGATGTTTTCACTGTTGATGCCGCTGCGCTGTAGCGTGGTGAGGAGTTCACTGTAGTAACCCATGTTGGTTTGCGGCAACACCCACTGTTCGTTCTGCAACGACGCCAGCGTGGTGGTGCCGGTGCATGTTCGTGACTTGCTGGCCACCAGCACAAACTCCGATTCAAACAGCGGCTCCACGTGCAGATCGTGGAGCTTCATTTCATCACTCAGCGTGCCAATGGCGAAATCAAGCCGCCCGTCGCGAATGGCCGGCAGGAACGAGGAGAGCTGCGCTTCGTACATCGATACCTGGGCTTTAGGAAACACTTTCTTGAACTTGTGAATCATGTCAGACATAAAGGTGAAGCCAATCAGCGACGGAAAACCGAACGAGACGTCGACGACCGTGTTACAGGTCATGCTGTGCATTTCATTGACCATATTTTTCATTTCACGGGTAATGGATTCCGACCAGGACAGCAGCACCTGACCGGTATTGGTCAAGGTGACGCCGGTATTTTTACGCACCACCAGTTCCGTGCCAAAATATGCCTCAATGTCATTAATGATCTTACTCACTGCGGGCTGAGTTAATCCTAATTCTTTTGCTGCCGAGCCGATGGAACCGCTTCTGATAACTTCCTGGAAAACGACCAGGTGCTGTGTTTTTGGCAGAGGAATCGTATTCATATCAACCTGCTTTAATTATCTTTTCGACGCGGTGAAGTGTACCAAATGGCGATCGCAGGGTTATGTGAGACCACTCACAAACACCTCTGACAGATATTTTCCCGATCAATTAACATAGAAATAAAATCAATAATATCAATATATTACTAATTAAATGTCGATTTTTTGCATGATTTTCGTCAAAAAAAGATGTGGGGATAACAATATTTTATGGGGATAACAAAGGCTAATTTTTGAGCTATTTTGAAAGAAGTTAAACATGATATTTCAACCTTCAGCGTGCAATTATTCAGCGATATTGTTATGCAACTGTTAGCGTAAAAAATAAAATATAATGAGAAATCAGGTTTTTCTTTTTTTAAAAATCGTATGGGGTCACACTTTTCGCCCCTGGTTGTTTGTAAAAGTATCTTTCATTCATTATTGCGCAAAATAACAGACACAACGCATTAGCATTTTGCATACAATTTTAACTCTGCATTTTTCATAATTTTTAGCACGTAATTTCTTGATTAAAATCAAATGTAACTTTTCATACGACAAAAACTTTCATCCATAGACGTTTGTGCCATACATCACAAATTCTGAAATCAATATTCTGCGCCTCCCCCTTTCATCGCGCCAAACGGCAGCAGAATCGTCGTTTTCGCCACGCCTGCAGAACAAAAACGCGCCCTGTGCGGCCGGGCCAGATAAAAACTGCGTTCTGGTGGGACAGAATTGAACAGATTCCAACTATGCAATTGCGAATAACGTATTTGCCCTCCCCATAGCCGCTCTGTAATTTGTATTTTATTCGTGCCGCCGTAAAAGCCATAAATTCTCAATAAATTCAGAGTGCTACAATTCCCCATGATCAGATTAGAAAACATTCATAAGACCTATCCCGGCAGCGCGCATGCGGCAATACGCGGCCTTAACCTGATGATTAATAACGGTGAATTCTGCACGTTTGTCGGCCCCAGCGGATGCGGCAAAACCACAATCCTGCGCATGATTAATCAACTCGATAAACCGGACGCCGGCAGCGTTTATGTCCAGGGCGTTAACATCGCGCAGGCCGATATCATTCAGGTGCGGCGTAAAATTGGCTTTGTCATGCAAAGCGCCGCGCTGTTTCCCCATCGTACCGTGGCGCAAAATATCGCCACGGTCCCTCGCCTGCTGGGCTGGCGTAAAGCGCAAATTCGCGCCCGCATCGATGAACTGGTGGACTTAATGTCGCTAGACCGTCATCTGCTGGCGCGCTACCCGCATCAGCTCTCCGGCGGGCAGCAGGGACGCGTCGCCATTGCCCGGGCGTTAGCCGCCGATCCGCCGATTCTGCTGATGGACGAACCCTTCGCCGCCATTGACCCGGTGGTCCGCGAGCGTCTGCAGGATGAGCTATTGCTTATTCAGCAGCGCCTGCATAAGACCATCGTGCTGGTGACGCATGACATCAATGAGGCCATACGGCTGGGAGATAAGATCGCCATCTTCCAGGAGGGGGGCGTGCTGGCGCAGTGTGATACGCCGGACCGGATTCTGGCGCACCCGGCGAGCGAGTTTGTCCAACGCTTTATCGGTCCCGAACCCAACCTGAAACGGCTGGGGATGATTCAGGTCGGCCAGCTACCGCGACATGATGTCACGCTGGTTGACGAAGGTTTATCCCCGATAGCCACCGCGCATCCGACGGTCACCAGCCCGCTGCGGCTGGTGCTGGATAAAGAACGCCGTCCCGTCCACTGGTTCGACCCGGATAAACGCGTCACGCTGCCGATTGTTCAGCCGCTGCAGGCCCTGAATACGCTGCGTTTTGCCTATAGCGCGCTGCTGGATGCGCCGGGGGGCGTGCTGGTGCACGTGGACAGCAATGGTCAATATCAGGGCACCATTTCTCATGCCCTGCTCCAGCATGTGCTGGATGGCCACGTGGAAATTCGCCGCTATGATTGACTGGCAGTGGATGGTTGACAACAAAATCCTGATTGGCGAACTGCTGTGGCAACATACGCAGCTGGTCTGCATCTCGCTGTTTTTTGGCACGCTGTTAACGGGCGCGCTGCTGGTCGTAACGCTACGCTGGCCCGCCACCGCTCAGCCTTTGATTTATCTTTGCGGGGTCATCTTTACTATCCCGTCGTTGGCGTTATTTATTCTGTTACTGCCCTTTACCGGCCTGTCGCTGACAACCTCGGTCATCGGCTTAACCATCTATTCACTGTTGATCCTGCTGCGTAACGTTATCGCCGGAATCGAAAAACTGCCCGCCGCCGTGCTGGAGTCGGCGCGCGCGCTCGGCTACACGCGCCACTACCGGTTTATGGATATTGAGTTACCTCTGCTGGTGCCCTCTCTGTTTGCCGGTCTGCGGATTGCCTCCGTGACGCTGGTGGGGCTGGTCACCGTCACCGCGCTGATTGGCCAGGGCGGTCTGGGGCAATTGCTGCTGGCGGGCTTTAATCAGGATTTTCTCACTCCCATTGTTGTCAGCCTGGCATTAAGCCTCGTGCTGTCGTTTTTACTGGACTCGCTGATCGCCCACGTTGGCTATTGGCTTACGCCCTGGGCACGCTAATGGATATATTACTGGCCACCGTCCGCTGGTTTTCACAACCCGAACACTGGTTCGGCGATGCGGGTATTTTACTGCGCCTGCGCGAGCATATTTATTATGTGCTGATCAGCATCGCTTGCTCATCGGCCATCGCTTTGCCGCTGGGTATTGCCCTCGGCTACTGGCGGAAAGGCGCCTTCCTTATTATTAATCTGTTTAATATTGGCCGCGCCATTCCCTCATTAGGGCTTATTTTGCTATGCATTATTTTATTTGGTTTTAATGATGTGCCGGTTTTTGCCGCGCTGGTGGCCATGTCGATTCCCCCCGTGCTGACCAATACCTGGGTCGGTATTTATCATGCCGATCGCCCGCTTTGCGACGCCGCCACCGCGCTGGGAATGACGCCATGGCAAAGCCTGTGGCAACTGCGTATCCCGCTGGCGGCGCCGCTGATTATCGCCGGACTGCGCACCGCGCTGGTACAGCTGATCGCCACCGCCGTGGTCGCCGCCTACGCCGGCCTGGGCGGTCTGGGGCGCTTCCTGATCGACGGTCTTGGTCAGCGCGATATTCCACAGGTTATTGCCGGGTCGCTGGTAGTCTCGCTACTGGCTATCGGCAGTGAACTGCTGTTCAGCTACTGTAGCCGGAAATGGAGTCATACCGCCATCGCACCAGAGTATTAAACAACAACCATAAATCATCTGCATATAAAGAGGCACTATGAAGCATATATTGGGGTTCCCTGTTAACGCCCGACGGTTCCGTTTATCTCTCCTCGCCGCCGGATTATTCAGCTTGAGTTTTAGTGTGCTGGCAGAAAGCGTAACTATCGGCGGAGCCAATTTTACGGAGAGCTCTATTCTCGCCAATATTTACGCCAGCGCGCTAAAGAAAAAGAATATCGAGGTCAAAACCCGGCTTAATCTCGGCAACCGCGAGATTATTCTGCCGGCGCTAAAGAGCGGCGAGATCGATATTGTGCCGGAATATCTTGGCGCCCTGCTTAACTATTATGACGGGAAAACCCTGGCTACGCGCCAGAGCGACGTGAGCGCCGAGCTGGCGAAAGTATTGCCCGCCGATTTCACGCTGCTTGACCCCTCCCCGGCCACGTCGATTACCGCCTGGGCGGTACGCGCGGACACGGCAAAGAAATACCAGTTGACGAAACTGTCCGATCTTCAACCTATCGCCCATCAACTGACCATCGGCGGGCCGCCGGAGCTGGCGGTGCGCGCGCTCGGCTTACCGGGGCTCAAGCGCGTCTACGGACTTGAGTTTAAGGCGGTGAAATCGCTGGATATGGGCGGGCCGCTGACTCGTCTGGCGCTGAACTCCGGCAAAATCGACGTCGCCACGGTGGTCTCTACCCAGGGCAATCTGGCCAAAGAGGATTGGGTGGTCTTAGCCGACGATAAGCACGAACAACCCAGCCAGAACGTCGTGCCGCTGGTGCGCAAAGCCAGCCTGTCGGCGAACGTCAGCAGCGTGCTCAATGCGGTCTCCGCCAGACTCGACAATGCGGCGCTGATTGCGCTGAACCAGCAGGTGGATCTTCAGCATAAGGACCCGGCGGCCGTGGCCGAACAATGGGTTAATGCCAACCTGACGACCCCTTAATCATCCGGCCAGGGAGTGGCCATCAGCCAAATGAGCGCGACGATGTCTAAAAACCCGATGATTCTGAATCTGTTCTTCTTCAATCCCCAGGGCGATTATCGCTTCTCCTGGCGTCACCCGCAGGCGCCGGGAAAAGAAATTTTTACCCTTAGTTATTATGCCGAACTGGCCAGGAAAGCCGAGGCGGCCACGCTTGATGCCATTTTTATTGCCGATCATATTGCTATCTGGGATACGGTGCCCAGCGGTCTGACCCACTACGCCAACGCCCGGCTGGAACCCATCACCCTGCTAGCCGCGCTGGCGGCCGTCACCGAGCATATTGGCCTGATGGGGACGGCGTCGACGTCGTATAACGAACCCTACAACCTTGCACGCTACTTTGCCTCGCTCGATTTCCTGAGTAATGGCCGGGCAAGCTGGAATATCGTCACCTCGTGGCTGGAGGAAGAGGCGGCCAATTTCGGCCTCCGGCAGCTGCCCCGGCACGACAACCGCTATCAGCGCGCCGGTGAATTTATTGATGTCGTCACCCGGCTTTGGGACTCCTGGGAAGAGGATGCCGTCCTGTACGACAAAGCGAGCGGTCTGTTTGCCGACAAACAGAAAGTCCATCACCTCGACCATCACGGCGAATTCTTTAACGTTCGCGGACCGCTGAACGTGCCGCGCCCGCCGCAGGGCCATCCGCTGCTGGTACAGGCCGGATCGTCGGAGGCAGGGAAAGAGCTGGCGGCAACCTGGTCAGATATGCACTTCGTGTTTATTAAATCCGTTGCAGAGGGGCTGCGCTATCGCCAGGAGATGAACCAGCGGCTACTGGCGAAGGGACGCGACCCGGCACACTTCAAAATCATCGCCGGCGTGCTGCCGGTGGTGGTGAACTCCAGTGGCGAAAAGGAGGCCCGTCAGCAGCTCAACAACCGGTTGATGAGCGATCGAATGGCCATCGACCTGCTCTCTTCCTACCTGCGTATGGACCTCTCGACCTGCGCTATCGACCAACCGCTGCCGCCGCTGCCGGATGAAGAGACGTTTGACGGCATTCGCACCGCGCTGCGGCTGATCCGCGACTACGACCCGGCGCTGACCATACTGGAACTGGGGCGCTTACTGCTGCAAAGCTCCGATAGCTGGCTGCTGATTGGCAGCGCAGAAGAGGTCGCCAACGGGCTTATCGAGATCTGGCGCGCCGGCGCTGCCGATGGATTTAACTTGATGTTCCCGCTATTGCCTGGCGATTTTGACCGTTTTGTCGAGCAGGTGGTGCCGATTCTTCAGCGCAGCGGTGCCATGAAAAAGAGCTATCCGCCGGGTACGCTGCGGGAAAAACTGGGCTTGCCGAAGGCCGATAACCGCTTTGCCCGCTAGCAGGCGGCAACCTACGCGACGCCTTGACCGGAGGAGGTCAACCTTCTCCGGTCTGTCAAAGTTGCGTCACGCCCAGTTGTCGCGCCTCTTCGCGCCACGCCAGCAGTCTGGAATAGGGCTCCCGGGTCACCGGGCTGAAACCACAGATAAACTGCGCGTCACAGCGCTCCCGATATTGCGCATCGCTGACCAACTGCCGCAGCGCCGATCGCAAACCGGCCAGGGTTTGCGCTGTCGTTTGCGGGCCGGTAATCAGCGGCAGCCCTGGCGCCGACGGCGTCTGGCCGATAACACACAACCCCTCCAGTACCGCAGGTTCATGGCGCGCCAGCAGCGCCCAGCTAACGCAGTCGATGGCGGCAATATCGCCCGCCCCCTGCTGTAAGCCGAGCAGCGACTGTCGGTGGCTGCCGCTGAAATTGACCCCGGAAAAAAAGCGCCCCTCGTGGGCGAGCGGAGCCACCATTTTCAGTAAGACGTTATAACCTGACTGCGAATCGGGCGAATTGCAGATCGCCCGCCGCCCACGGAAATCGGCGAGCGGCCGCGCGTTATCCGCCTTACGGGCCACCAGCAGGCTGCGGTAATCAATCCCTGCGCAGCCGGGCGCCGAATAGTGAAAACAGCCCACCGTCTGAACCTCCGGCAGCAGCGTCGCCAGCGGGTAGCCGCAGGTCTGGCTCAGCAGCAGATCCGGCTGACGCCAGTGCGAAAGTAAGTCCGCCGGCGGCGACGATGGTGAACTCACGGCAATGCCTCGGGCGAGCAACAGCTCCCGCACCGCGGCTTCTAACGCCTGGTTCTCCGGCGGGTGAAGCGCGTACATCGGCAAATTCACGCTATGACTCATCACTTTCTCCCGCCTGCTCTCCTGCCCGGGAGGCTTTCCCGATCCCCGGATGGGCGTTCACCGCCACCGCGCTGAAGAAAAAGGCGCGCAGCCACTCACCATAGCCGCGCACCACGAACCCGTGATTACGCTGCTGGTAGCGCTCCCGCTCCAGCAGATAGAGTTTTCTCAGACCGTACCACGGTACGCCGGGCAGATCATGATGCACGGAGTGGTAGTTCAGGTTCAGAAACAGCAGCCGCCACAGCAGCCCGGCTTCATTGATGACCGAGCGCGCCAGCGGGTCGTCAGCGGCCCGATGCTCGAGGAAGGAGCGAATTTTGGTCAGCGCCAGCGCCGGGTAGCTGATGACCACCACGAAATAGAGCGGCGAAAAATCACAGCGTGCCATCCACGTCAGGAGTGCGGCCAGCAATCCGCCGTGAACCAGCCACATGATCATCGCTTTCCCCTGGCGATAGCGAAAGGCGTTCGCCGCGCTGGCGAGCGTTTGCACAATATCCAGCAGCGGGGCCAGCAGCAGACGGCCGAAAAACGTATTGCGCAGATGTATCACTTTACGCTGCCAGGGCGAGAAACGGCGCCAGCTTTCGGCGCTAAAATAGTAGGATTCGGGGTCATCCACCGGCAGCGTCAGCCGGTCGTTATTGTGGTGCGCCAGATGCGAATCGCGATAAAGCCCGTAGGGATACCACACCGCCAGCGGTAGCGTGCCCAGCAGCTGATTACACCACCGCCAGGGCGTCGGGTGGCCGTGGATCAGCTCATGCTGCAACGACATGTACCAGGCGGTAAACCAGATGAGCAGCACGGTCGCCGGGAAAAGCCCCAGCGTCTGCCAGTAGATCAGGGTCATAAACCAGCCGCTGTAGACCGCAATAATTAATAGCCAGGTGGGTAATTCGCTGCGCCACAGCCAGCGGCGGGAAAGCTGGCGAATCAGATCGCGCTGCTGCTGATGCAGATACTTCGACGAGTGCTGTGTCATCACTACCGGTACTCTCTCCGCGTAACTTTTTGCCTCCAGAAGATGAGAGAAAACGCGGAAAATAACAAAGTATTTAAATCACTTAGCTTTGCCAGAAAATGATGATGCGCGCACTTTTCTGCCCGGCGGGATAGCGCCCCCGGCCCCCATGAGACGCCCGCGCCGCCCGCAGGCCGAGAACAGGTATTCCACAGCGTGCGGCGGATAAAAACGGCTATCGTCTCTTGACATAACAGTATAATGTTAACGACCGGATCCCGTCCGAACGCTGCTGAATGCGCCAGCGCTTTTGGCTAATGAGACAGGACCTGAGCTCCGTGTGAAAGCGCGTAAACCGAGCGAATGAGAGCATCGCCCGGTGGGGGCCTGAAACGGCTCGCGGAGTATAAGACCTGAAGATCAACATTCTTTGACTCGCCTGATGCGGTCATTTTACAGGAGTATGCCATGCCATCGTTAAACGTCGCCTTTATCAAAGCTAACTGGCACAGTGACATCGTCAGCCAGGCGCAGAGCGGTTTTCAGCAGGAGCTGGACCGTCAGCAGGTTGATTATTCGCTCGACAGCTGGGATGTCCCTGGCGCATTTGAAATGCCGCTTCTGGCGCAGAAGCTGGCAAAAAGCGGACGCTATGATGCCATCGTGTGCGCCGCGCTGGTGGTCGATGGCGGTATCTATCGCCATGACTTTGTCGCCCAGGCCGTGGTCAGCGGTCTGATGCAGGCCCAGCTGGCCACCGAAGTCCCGATGTTCTCCGTCTCTCTGACGCCGCACAACTTCCAGCCTGCCGACGAGTTCATCGATTTTTACAGCCAGCATTTCATCAAAAAGGGTCAGGAAGCCGCCAGAGCGGTACTGCAGATCCACAACTTGCCGCTGGCGAAAGAGTGAATCAACGCCTTTAACCGCGTGGTCCGAGCCCCCGCCGGCGGTCCTTTGCGTGGGCTCATCCGCGACGCACGGTGCGGGCGTTGCTGAATTGCGCCGGCGGCCTACTTCATCAATGCCTGAAACTGCGGATTAAACTCATCAAAGATCGGCAGTGCGGCAGCGCCGAGGGCGGCGGTGTCGGTGCCCGTCATCCCCATTTTCACCCGCATTGCCGGGAGATAACGCCCGCGCACCGACTGATACAGCGGCGGCAGGCGGGCCAGCACTTTCTCCAGCAGCGGCGCGGGCATCATGCCGCCGACCACCACCGTTTCCGCATCGAAAACGCATTCCAGCAAATTAATGGCCTGGCGCAGCGACGGTAACGCCGTCTCCACCCAGCGATCGAACAGCGACGCCTCCACCGCCAGCAGGTCCTCGGGCAGCGCCCGGTAGGGGTCGAGACCGCAAAACTCATAGGCCGCCTGCAGAGAAACGTAGCGTTCAAGACAGCCCTGGTTACCGCAGTAACAGGCGCGCCCTCCCGGTTGCACCACGATATGCCCGACCTCTCCGGCGTTGTGGGCGTGGCCGGTATAAATATGGCCGTCGGTGAAGATCCCGGCGCCAAGCCCGGTGCCGATATACAGATAAACAAACGAATTCAGCTGGCGCGCCACCCCGTGGAAGCGCTCGCCGATAGCCGCCACCGTGGCGTCATTCTCCAGGGTGACCGGCAGACCGCTTATCCGCTCCAGCTCCGACGCTACATCCACCCCCTCCCAGCCGTTGAGAGTGGTCGGCCCGGTCGAAGAAATGCCCTCCACACCAAACGGCCCAGGCATCACTACGCCAATGCCCAGCACCCGACTCCAGTCGAGCCCGGGTAGCGCTTTCATCTCCTGCACCACCTCGGCAATGCGGGCAAAGGTGGCACCAGGTTGGGGCTTTTGCACCAGAATGAGCCGGCGGAAATGGATCTCGCCGGTGAGATCCACCAGCACGATGATCAAGGTTTGATGGTCGAGATGGATCCCGATGGACCACGCGCTGGCGGGGTTGAGGCTCACCGGCACCGCCGGCTGACCGCGTCCTGCGGCGCGACGCGGCTCATGGCTGGTGAGCAACCCCATCTGCTGTAGCTCGGCGACAATATTGGAGACCGTTTGCGGCGTCAGCGCGGTAATTCGCGCCAGCTCCGCCCGGGTCAGCGTACCGTGCAGACGCACGGCCTCAATCACCACCCGCCGGTTGTGTACTCGCGCGTGTTCAAGGTTCGTTCCCGAGGTTTTCATTCCGTCCCTTCCTGGTCGCATCATGCTGCAATTCTAGCCAGCGTCACAATTCGCGCAACGACATTCTCCTCCCCCCTTTCGGGTGGCATAAGCTTTGCTACGCTTATGCTAAGGGCCACGAATGACGTTTGGGCCGTATTGTCGCCCCGATTAAATCAATCAAATTGATTTAATAAATCATATCCCTCTTTTCAGTACCGCGGAGAGCAACATGAACGACTACAGTGCATTTCGGGTTAAAGCCGGTCTGCTGGCTATGCTGGTCATCAGCGGGAGTGCGGCGGCGGCCACCCAGGTTAACGCCCTGTTTATGACCCAGGCGGCGTACAGCGAAAATGACATTCGCGCCATGACCGCCGATTTCGAAAAACAAAACCCGGATATCAAAATCAACCTTGAGTTCGTCCCCTACGAAGCGTTGCATGACAAAATCGTTGCCGCACGCGGAGCCGGCGGCAACGGCTACGACGTGGTGCTCTTCGATGCCATCTGGCCTGCCGAATTTAGCCACTTCGATCTCCTGCAGGATGTCTCGGCACGTATTCCCGCCGCCGAACGGGAGAAGGTTTTCCCCGGCGCCATGAATACCGTGGTTTACAAAGGCAAAACGCTGGGCATGCCGTGGATCCTCGACACCAAGTATCTTTACTACAACAAAGCGATGCTGGACAAAGCCGGGATCAAGCAGGTGCCGACCACCTGGCAACAGGTGCTGGACGACGCCAAAATCATCAAGGATAAAGGTATCGTTAAATACCCGCTGGTGTGGAGCTGGTCGCAGGCAGAAGCGCTGGTGTGCGACTACACCACCCTCGTCTCCGGGTTTGGCGGGCAGTTTTATCAGAACGGCAAACTGGACTTTTCCACTCCGGCGTCGTTGAAAGCGGTTACGCTGATGAAACAATCGCTGGATGACGGGTTAAGCAATCCGGCCTCCCGTGAATATCTGGAAGAGGATGTGCGCAAGGCCTTCTCCAACGGCGACGCGGCATTTGCCCTGAACTGGACCTATATGTACAACATGGCCAACGACCCGAAACAAAGTAAGGTAGCGGGCGATGTCGGCATTATGCCGGCCCCCGGCGATACGCCGGATAAACCCGGCGCGGTGAACGGCTCAATGGGGTTAGGCATTGCCAAAGCCAGCCAGCATCCGGAACAGGCGTGGCAGTATATTCACTATCTGACCTCGCAACCGGTGCAGGATAAATATGCGAAGCTGAGCCTGCCGGTGTGGAAATCCTCCTATCAGGACCCGGCGGTGGCGAAAGGTCAGGAGAGCCTGATCGCCGCAGCGGATAAATCGCTGAACGTGATGCTGTCGCGTCCGGAAACCGCGGACTACTCGCGCCTCTCCAACGCCTTACAACAGCAGCTTCAGGCCGTTCTGCAGGGCAAGGCCGCCCCGGATGCCGCGATGCAAGCCGTCGACAAAAGCGCGGCGCGCCTGCGTTAAGGACATTTGATGCTGAGTTTGCAACAACGCGAGCAGCGTCAGGCATGGGTGCTTCTGGCACCCATGCTGATCGTGATGTTTCTGCTGACGGCCTGGCCGCTGGCGCGCACGCTATGGCTGAGCTTTACCGACACCGCGCTGGTGGGCAATGGCGATGTGACGAATTACCTCTGGCTGGATAACTATCTGTATGCGTTAACCGACCCGGATTTTCGCGCCGCCTTCGCCCGCACCCTCTACTTCACCGTGGTCTCTGTCGCCATTGAAGGGGTTATCGGCGTGCTGGTGGCGCTGTTGCTCAATCAGCCATTTTTCGGACGCAATATCCTGCGGGTGCTGGTCATTTTGCCCTGGGCGCTGCCGACTATCGTTAACGCGATGATGTGGCGGCTCAACTTCAACCCGGACTACGGCAGTATTAACGCCTTGCTCAGTCAATGGGGCATTATCGACGGTTACCGCAGCTGGCTGGGGTCGCCGGACTCGGCCCTCAACGCGGTGATGCTGGCGGATATCTGGAAGAACTATCCGCTGGTCACCCTGCTGGTGCTGGCCGCGCTGCAATCCATTCCGGAGGATTTATACGAAGCGGCTCGCCTTGACGGCGCCTCGTCGTGGCGGCGTTTTCGCGCCATTACCTTCCCGGCGATCGCCGCCCCGCTCGGCGTGGCCCTGGTCCTGCGCACCATCGATGCGTTTAAGGTCTTCGATATCATCTACGTAATGACCCGCGGCGGGCCGCTGGACAGTACCCGCACGCTGAGTTTCTTCGTCTACCAGGAGTCCTTTAGCTACCTGCGGGCGGGCAGCGGCGCGGCCTACGCCATCCTGATGACCCTGATGTGCGCCCTGCTGATCGCCCTGTATCTGTTTATGCTGCTGCGTCAGCGCCGCCGGAGCACTCATGATGAAACGTAAACTGCGTATTCTGCTGCGCTACCTGGCGGCCCTGCTGGTGGCGCTGTCGATCCTGGCCCCCATGGCGTGGCTGTTTTTGATGAGCGTCAGCGCCGCGGCCGATCTGACCCGGGTGCCGCTGGAGTGGCTGCCGCGTCAGTGGGACTTCAGCCGCTACGCCCGTCTGCTGTCGCTGCAGCCCGGTGAGCCCGGCGCGCTGTTTCTCCCCGCCCTGCGCAACAGCCTGCTGGTTGCCGCTGGGGCGACGCTGGTGTCGCTGCTGCTGGCGGTGCCCGCCGCCTTCAGCTTCTCGCGCTACCCCGGACGCGACGGCTGGCTGTACGCCGGGCTCGGCATCTATATGGTGCCGCCGGTGGCCTTCGTGCTGCCGCTCTATTTTATTCTCGAACATTTCGGGCTGCTGAATACCCGCAGCGGGCTGGTGCTGGTCTACTGTTCGCTGATTATGCCGTTTCTCACCTGGATGGTGAAAAATCAGTTCGATGCGCTGCCGCAGGATATTGAGCAGGCCGCCCGACTTGACGGTCTGCGGGTCTGGCAGGTGCTACTGCGCATCACCCTTCCACTGGCAAAACCCATGCTGGGGGCGTCGGCGCTGTTCGGCTGGCTGCTGGCCTGGGACGAGTTTTTCTATGCGCTACTGTTTACCAGCAACATTGCCGCCCAGACGCTGCCGGTCACCATTGCCGGATTCACCGCCGGGCGCGCCACCGACGATGGACTGGTGGCGGCGGTCGGCATCCTCGCCTCGGTCCCGCCGCTGTTTATCGCCATCTGGCTGCAAAAAACGTTGGTCAGCGGTCTCACTCACGGTGGAAGTAAAGGATAACTATGCAAACGCTCACCGCGCCTGTGCTCTATATCGCAGGTAATTACAATATTGATTTAGTTATGGGAACCCTCGCGCAGTGGCCGACTCCCGGCACCGAGGTGATGCTGGAACACAGCGCGCTGCGCCCCGGCGGTTCAGCGGGTAACTGCGCGCTGGCGGCCGCGGCCATGCAGCTCCCCCACTGCACCGTCGGCTGCCAGGGCGACGACGCCTTTACCGCCTGGCTGGCGGCGCAGTTCCCCGGCAGCGCCGAACGCTGGCCGCAGTATCCCTGCGAGACCTCGCTGACGGTGGCGGTGACGCATCCCGACAAAGAGCGTTCGTTTCTCAGCAACTATGGACATATCACCCGCCTGTCCGCCGACGACATCCTGACTCAGCTCCCGGCCAGGGCGACGCCCGGCGATATTCTGCTGCTCTGCGGCACCTTCTTATGCACCGCGCTGTTGCCGGACTATCCGCGGCTGCTGACGACCCTGCGCGACCGCGGTTTTCAGGTGGCGGTCGATACCGGCTGGCCGCCGCACAACTGGGACAGCGCGCTGCGTGAGGCGACCCACCGCTGGCTCGGCGATTGCGACTGGCTGCTGCTCAATGAAGTCGAAACGCTTGGCCTGGCGAACCAGGCCCCTCTGCCGACGGCGGCCCGCGCCCTCGCGGCGCGTCTCAGCGGCCGGGGCGGCTGCATTGTCAAATGCGGCGCCGATGGCGCCTGGTGGTGGACGGCGGACCAGGGGCATCACGCGCCGGTGAAACCAGTCGAGGTCATCGACACCATCGGCGCCGGAGACAGTTTTAATGCCGGGTTTCTTGCCGGTTTGTTAAACGGCCAGTCGGCCTCACAGGCGTTACGTTGGGGCAACGCCGTGGCCGCCTACGCGATCGGTTCATCCCCACGTCGCTATCCCGACTGGCGAACCTTGCAACACCATATCGAGGAGGTCGACTATGGCCAGCGTTGAACTGCTAAACGTCGCCAAACAGTACGGTAAACAGACGGTGCTGCATCCGCTGGACTTGACCATTCCGGACGGCAGCTTTACGGTGCTGGTAGGGCCATCCGGCTGTGGAAAGTCAACGCTGCTGCGCCTGCTGGCCGGGCTGGAAAGCCTGTCCGCTGGAACGATATTGATGAACAACCGCCCGATCAACGATCTCGATCCCGCGGACCGCGATGTCGCCATGGTTTTTCAGAGCTACGCGCTCTACCCCCATCTGACGGTGGCGGAAAACCTCGCCTTTCATATGCAGGTCAAAAAAGTCGACAAGGCGACACAGAAAAACAAGGTTCAGCACATCGCCAGTATGCTGGGTATCGATAAACTGCTCGGCCGCTATCCGCGAGCGCTCTCCGGCGGCCAGCGTCAGCGCGTGGCTATGGGCCGGGCGATGGTGCGTAATCCGCAGGTTTTTCTGTTCGATGAGCCGCTCTCCAACCTCGATGCCCAGCTGCGCATGGAGCTGCGGGCCGAGATCAAATCCCTGCACCAGCGCTTCAACACCACCATGATTTACGTCACCCACGATCAGGTTGAAGCCATGACGCTTGCCGACCAGATCGTGGTGATGCGCGATGGCGTGATCGTGCAGCAGGGGCCGCCGCTGGAGATTTACGATCGCCCCTGCAACACCTTCGTGGCGCGCTTTATCGGCTCCCCGCCGATGAATCTGCTGGAGGGGCAGATTCAGCAGCGCGATGGCCAGCCCGGCGTGCAGTGCGGCGAACTGTGGCTGGCCCTGCCTGAACGCTGGTATCCGGCGGCGGCACAGCAGGGTCAGGCGCCGGTGATTGTCGGTCTGCGTCCGCAGGATATTCAGCCTGCCGCCGAAGGACTGCCGGGGGTCGTCAATATTGTCGAGGTCACCGGCGAGTCCACGCTGCTGCATCTCGACTGGCAGGGCTTCCCCCTCCATGTCCAGGTCGCCGGGCGTCTCGAAGCGACTATCCGTCAGCCCTTATCGCTGGCGGTACGGCGCGAGAAAATCCATCTTTTCGACGCCGCCAGCGGCGAACGGCTGGCTTCCACGCGCTGAGCCTCGCGGGCGGGTCAGGTCGCCTCCGCCCGCGCGGTGCGCAAACAGCGGCCGTAGCATAGCCCGGCGATGCAGCTGACGCTGGCGCACACGATCAGCGCCCCTCCCAGCGATTGCCCCCATCCCACTGCCGCCAGTCCCAGGCCAATCAGCACATAATAGGCCAGGCCGAAGATAGCCCCGGCGGTTCCCCGACAGTGGCCGTATGCGCCCAGCGCCGTGCCGAGCAGCAGCGGGATCGCCATGGCGTAGGCAAAGGTGATGCCGATCATCGGCAGCAGGAACAGCAGCGTATCCGGCAGGCAAAACACCGCTACGCTGCTCATCAGCTGTATCAGACAGGCGAGCAGCAATATTCCCGCTTCCGCGACGGCTTTGCGCAGCAGCCAGCGATTGAACAGCGCCCCGGCCAACGATCCGACGGCCAACGCGATGCCGCTGTAGCCAAAAATCACGCTCCCCTGACGCAGCTGCGCGAAGATGAACGGCGCCAGGCTGTAATAGCTGAACAGACTGACGTTGAAGGCCGCCACCAGCAGGACCGCCAGCGCCAGCGGCTTATCCGTCGCCATCCGGCGTAAGAGCGGTAAAAACGCGGTATGAACATGCTGCGACGGGCGAGTCTCCGGCAATAGCCAGCAGCACAGTAGCAGTAATACCGCGGCCAGCAGCGCGAGGGCCGTCAACACACCGTGCATTCCCCAGCCGGCAACGATTGCTCCGCCGAGGTAGACGCCTGCCGCCGGGCTGACCGCCAGCACGAGGCCCATCACTGAAAAAAGAGCGGCAAGCTGGCGGCCGTTAAAACGGTCGCGAAGGATAGTCTGGCTCACCACCGATCCCGTTGCCGCACCGAACGCCGACAGCATCCGGGCGACCAGCAGTAACGTGAAATCACGCGCCGCCAGCGCCAGCACGCAGCCCAGGGCATAGGCCGCGAGGCCCGCCAGCAGCGCCGGACGCCGGCCATAGCGGTCGCTGAATCGTCCCCAGTACAGCACGCCGATGGCGAAGCCGATAAAGTAAACCGACAGGGTCTGCGTCGCCTCTACCGCGCTGACGGAAAAATAGCGGCTGATATCGGTCAGCGCCGGACTGTAAATCGTCTCCACGATCTGCGGAAACATCAATAATGCGGTAACCAGCACCATGGCCGAACGCCCGAACATCATCACCTCCGATACAATTAAGAGGCGCTATTGTAGGCGGGCGGTGAATCGTACATTATAAACATAATGACTTTTTATATCGGAAATCAGACATCATGGCCTGGCTCGAGGCGAATGCGCTATTTAATCCGGAGGATCTGCATAACAGAGTGATTGGCGTGTGCTCGGCGCTGGGTCAGCATGATTCCGGCAGCCACCTGCACCGGATGGGACAGCTGCTTTTTACCCGTCAGGGCTGCATACGACTGACCCTCAACAACGGCGCGCTGCTGTGCCTGCTGCCGCCCACCCGGGCGGCCTGGATACCGGCCGGCATGGACCACCGTGCGGAGATGAAAAGCATCGTCGACTATCGCTCGGTCTGGTTTCATCCGACCCACTATCCTGCCCTCCCGCGCCATCCGGCGATCCTCAACGTCGGCCCGCTGCTGCGCGAACTGCTGGAGCGAATCGCCGCCAGCCCGTGGGATAGTGACTGGCAGAACGGTATCGGCTGGCACCTCGCCGCGCTTTGCGAGGCGGAAATGTGCAGCGCGGCGCAGGAGCCGATGATGCTCGCCCTGCCTCAGGATAAGCGTCTGGCGCTGCTCGCCGGCGACGCCCTGCCGCCGCTGCTGCAGCAGCTGGCGGTCCGCTGCGGAGCCAGCGAAAAGACCATCAGCCGGATTTTCCGTCGCGATACCGGGATGACTTATCAGCAGTGGCGGCAGCAGTGGCGCCTGATGAAGGCGGTGGAGCTGCTGGCCACCGGGGAGCGCATTACCGATACCGCGCAGGCGCTGGATTTCGCCAGCGACAGCGCCTTCATCTACTTTTTCCGCACCATGACCGGCATGACGCCGGGACGCTATTTCTCACCGCAGACCGCGCCTTAGCGATCGCCGCCCGGCGCATAGGGCGGCAAGGTCTGGAACGTGTTTTGCAATCCTTCCGACCACGCCTTGCGGATGGTGTTGAAGTACGGATCGCTTTCGGTGATGCGATGCTGGCCGGCGCTGCTCAGGCTCCCGCTGCGGTACAGCAGCGTATCCAGCGGCAGGCCAACGGAGAGATTGCTGCGCAGCGTGGAATCAATCGAGATAAGCGCGCAGCACATCGCCTGTTCCAGCGGTGTCTCCCGGCTTAACACCCGATCGATGATCGGTTTGCCGTATTTGCTCTCGCCAATCTGGAAGTACGGGGTATCGCGCGAGGCTTCAATAAAATTGCCTTCCGGATAGATATGAAACAACCGATGCGTTTCTCCGGCAATCTGCCCGCCCAGCAGCAGGTTGCAGTTGAAGTTAGTATTGCCGCAGTGCTGCTGATTGCTGCTATCGCGCTGAATCACCTCCTGCAGCGTTTTGCCAATCAGCATCGCCGCGTCATACAGCGAGCTCACCTGCAGCAGATTAGGCTCCTGCTGAGTCGCAATCCGCGTACTCAGCAGGCTTATGACGCTCTGGGTGGTGGCCAGGTTGCCTGCGGACTGCAGCACCAGGACCCGTTCGCCGTCCTCGGCAAACACATGGAGTTTTTTAAAGGTCGCGATATGATCCACTCCCGCATTGGTGCGGGAGTCGGAGGCAAAGACCAGTCCATCCGCTAAACACATGGCCACACAGTAGGTCATCGTTCTTTGTTCCTGCCTTTATTGCTGCTGCGCCTGTTGCGAATGCTCGCGCACTTCAGCGTTGGTTAACATTATTTCCCCGCCGCCGCCCAGCCGGGTGCCGCGCACCGGACAGGCATCCAGATAGTCCAGCCCGGTCGCCAGCCGCAGATGCTGGTTGAGGTGACGGGTATTATTGGTGATATCAAAAGATTGCCAGCGTCCGTTCACCCACACCTCTGCCCATGCGTGCATTGCGACATGCTGGGCATTATCGCTGTAAACGTAGCCGCTGACGTAGCGCGCCGGGATCTCCAGCGCGCGACAGCAGGCGAGGAAGACGTGGGTATGATCCTGGCAGACGCCTTTTGCCCTGGCAAAGGCGTCTGCGGCAGAGTCCTGCACCTGCGTGGCTCCCGGTGAGTATGGCATTCTCAGCAGCAGGTCCGCCATCAGTTGATTCAGACTCTCCTCCGGCTCATCGCGGCGATACAGACGCTGGGCAAATTCGCGAATCCTGTCGTCGGCGCGGGTCAGCGGCGTACAGCGTAAATAGACCAGCGGAGAGAGCAGCTCCTCTTCCGCCACATCGCTCTGTTCGCTGTCCTCGGCAATATCCACGATCCCGCTGGCGCGGATGGCAATCTCTTTGTGGGGATTGTCGAGCGTTAATACATGCAGGACATTTCCCCATGCGTCGGTGGTCGTCACCGCCGCCCCCTCCGGCAAGGTCAGGGTCCAGGAGGTAATGGTTTGCCGTCCGGTACTGCGCGGCGTCAGGCGCAGGTACTGGGTCGAAAACTTCACTTCTTCATCGTAGCCGTAGCGGGTCAGGTGATCGATGACCAGTTTCATAGCGCCTCCAGATAAGTTTGTCTGATGCTGTCGGACAGAGCATTAATACGCGCCAGCAGTCCGTTGAGGTAACTTTGTAAATCGGCGCCCGCCAGATCGTCGCGGGTGCTGAAGCGCAGATCGACATTCAGCTGATGCGCCAGGCGCAGCGGCAGGTGTGAACGGTCGTTCGCGATATGCTCCAGTTGACCAATCAGATCGGAGATACAGGCTCGCAGGGATCGCGGTACGTCGTTGCGCAAAATCAGCAGCTCCATCACCGTCTCCCGGGTGACCGGCTGGCGAAAGATACTGTTGTAGGCTTCCCGGGCGCTGACCGCGTTAAGCAGGGTGTCCAGCCGGTAGTATTCGCGTACCGAATCCGGATCGCTGCTCAGCTGCTGATCCTTGATCAGCAGCAGTTGCGTGGTGGCGTAGGCCCGTTCAATCAAGGTGCCGATACCGATAAAGCTCAGCGCGTCATTGCGCAGCAGCGTACCCAGCACCGCGCCGCGAAACAGGTGCACCCGCTCCTTCACCCAGTCGAAAAAACCATCGGTGCCCAGTTCGCTAATCCCCCGCTGGCGGAGCTGGCGCAGTTCAATACGTGTAGCGTTGATGCACTCCCACACCTCGGCGGACAGGCTGCCGCGAACCGCATGCGCGTTGTTCCAGGCCATCTCCACGCAGCTGTAAATACTGCAGGGGTTGTTGCCGTCGAGCGCGAAGAAATTAAGCAAATTGCTCATGGTGAAGCGCGCATGTCGCGCCTGAAACAGTTCATGGGTTAAGGACAAATTCAGCGGCAGAGCCAGATCCCGCGACTGCTGGCTGTGACGCGGGATCATCGACAGTTTCCACGTCACATCAAGCACCCGGGCATAGCTTTCCGCGCGCTCCAGGTAGCGCGCCATCCAGAAAAGTTCACTCGCAGTCCGACTCAGCATGATTCACCATCCTCCATCACCCAGGTATCTTTGGTGCCCCCGCCCTGCGATGAGTTCACCACCAGCGAGCCTTCGGTGAGCGCCACCCGCGTCAGTCCGCCCGGCACCAGACGAATCTCCTGGCCGGAGAGGACAAAGGGACGCAAATCGATATGCCTCGGCGACAGCCCTCCCTCCACGAAGGTCGGACAGGTGGACAACGCCAGGGTCTCCTGTCCGATATAGTTAGCCGGATTGGCCAACAGACGCTGGCGAAACATCTCCCGCTCTTCTTTGGTTGAACGCGGCCCCACCAGCATGCCGTATCCCCCGGCGCCATGAACTTCCTTGACCACCATCCTCTCGAGATTCCCCAGCACGTACTGCAAATCCTCCGGCTTGCGACACTGCCAGGTGGGAATATTGTTCAGTATCGGCTGCTCGCCAAGATAGAAGCGGATCATCTCCGGGACGAAGGGGTAGATCGACTTATCGTCCGCCACACCGGTACCAATCGCATTAGCCAGCACCACGCCGCCTGCGCGATACACCGACAGCAGGCCGGGCACGCCGAGCATCGAGTCGGCGCGAAATGCCAGCGGGTCGAGATAGGCGTCATCAACACGCCGGTAAATCACATCCACCCGCCGCGGCCCTTCGGTGGTGCGCATATAGACCGCGCCCGATTTAATAAACAGATCGGCGCTTTCCACCAGCTCAACTCCCATCTGCTGGGCGAGGAAGCTGTGTTCGAAATAGGCGCTGTTAAAACGCCCGGGCGTCATCACCACCACGCAGGGATCGTCCACCGGGGAACTTTCACGCAGGGTTTGCAGCAGGTAGCCCGGATAGCGCTCAACCGGCGCAATATGGTGATTTTCAAACATCTCCGGATAGAGACGCATCATCATTTTGCGGTTTTCCAGCATATACGAGACCCCTGAAGGGGTACGCAGGTTATCCTCCAGCACGTAATACTGGCCGTCGCTGTTGCGCACCATATCGACGCCGGTAATGTGGGCATAGGTATTATTGGGCAGATTGATGCCCTGCATGCAGGGCTGATATTGTTCATTGGCCAGTACCTGCTCCGCCGGAATGAGGCCCGCGCGCAGGATATTTTGCTCGTGGTAGATATCGTACAAAAAGGCGTTCAGCGCTTTGACCCGCTGACGAATACCGCGATCGATCTTTTTCCACTCTCCGCCGGGAATGATGCGCGGGACGCTATCGAATGGAATCAAACGCTCGGTACCTTCATCTTCCCCATACACATTAAACGTGATGCCGATGCGGTGAAAAAGCAGCTCCGCCTGCTCTTTCTTTTGCCGGATAGAGAATTGATCGGTGTTGTGAAACCATTGCCACCAGGCGTTATAGTGGTGACGCTGCTGTCCCTGCGCGGTAAGCATCTCATCATAATAATGCCCGTCAGGAAGCGTTATTTTTATCATGGCCGTCTCCTCCGGTTATACTCACGTTGGGGTAACCCCGCAAAGAGATAAGCATTTATTATGCCAGGTAGCAGAGGGCGTGAGACCAGTGCAATTCCCCGCAATGCGCCGCTTTATTGTGCAAAAAACAATCACCCCGATAGCCGATGCCACGCCGGTTTTGCACCATCATGAAGCAAATATCGCGCGCCTGCGCCATCAGGGTTAGCGCCCGTTCAGCCAACGCGCGTAATGCTCCGGCCATTCGACGGTCGGCGTACCGGGACGCCCCATGGCAAAACCGTGTCCACCGCGGGCATAGCGATAGAGGCTGACCGGCACCTGATGCTGTCGGCAGGCGGCGGCCATGATCAGGGTGTTATGCGGATCGGACACCGAATCATCCTCCGCCTGAGCCAGAAAACAGGGCGGTGTCTGTGAATTGACGTAGGTCTGCACCGACCAGGCGCGGTCAACCGCTTCCGAGGCATGGGCGCCCGCCAGCATCCGGTGCGTCGCGGTATGGCTATAGGGCGACATCAGCGAAATAATCGGATAAATCAGCGCGGCTTTATCGGCACGAGCCGGATGGTCATCGAGAGCATCCTGCGGCGAATAAGCGGCAAAATCGGCCCGGCAGGCCGCCATACCCAGCAAATGCCCGCCGGCGGAAAACCCCAGCAGGCTGACCTGTTCTTCCCGCGCGCGAATCAACCGCAGCGCCCGCTGGGCGTCCTGCAACGGCGCCAGCGCGCCGGCGCCCCACCCTTCGCCGGGAAGCCGGTAGCTCAGGACGTAGGCGGTATAGCCGCGTGCCGTCAGCCAGCGCGCGGCAGGCCAGGCCTCTTTCGCCATTTCGATGCGCCGGTAGCCGCCCCCGGCGGCAATCAGTACGCCATGACCACGGGGTTGCGCCGGGCGCCACACCGCCAGCTGCGGCCGGACAATATGAGTGAGCGCGCCGCGCGCAGAGAGCCGCGGCGCCCCGGATGGCCCGCCGCCCCCCGGCGGTTCGGCAGGCCATAAGCTGAGCACCTCATCCCGGCGCTCGCTGGCCCCGGCACGTGCCGCCGCCCACAGCGATGCCGCGCTTAACAGCAGAAAATGACGTCGATTCACCCGCAGTTCTCCTCAGACTTTGATCGACCGATAACAGCACATCGCGATGACATGGCGATTTCCACGGCTCTGCTTATTGTTTGTCTGCCAGGACAGGCAGGTAAATTGTCTGTTTTCACGCAAAATGTTACCTGCAACACCCCGGATAGCAGATATTCGTCTAAGGTTTTCTGATGGTCAAATGCAGTGGCAAGACCGTCTGAAATGATAAGGAGAATTCCCCATGACGAGATCGGTTTCACGTCGTCCCGCAACGTTGCCTTACGCTTTATCTCTGGCGCTCGGGGGCGCGATCTTCGCTTTATCGACGCTGGCCGCCCAGGCCGTGGAAACCAAACCCGTGCCGCCATCCCCGGATGTGATGCTCGGCCCGCTGTTTAATGATGTGCAAAATGCCCGACTCTTCCCCGACCAGAAAACCTTTGCCGATGCGATCCCCAATAGCGATCCGCTGATGATCCTGGCCGACTATCGCATGCAAAAAAACCAGACCAGCTTCGACCTGCGTCATTTCGTCGAGCTGAATTTCACCCTGCCGAAAGACAATGATCGGTACGTTCCGCCGAAGGGCCAGACGCTGCGTCAGCATATCGACGGCCTGTGGCCAGTGCTGACCCGCAGCACCGTTGAGGTCGAAAAGTGGGACTCTTTGCTGCCGTTGCCCAAACCCTACGTGGTTCCCGGCGGCCGCTTCCGGGAAGTGTATTACTGGGATAGCTACTTCACCATGTTGGGCCTGGCCGAGAGCGGGCACTGGGATAAAGTTGAGGATATGGTGAGCAACTTCGCGGCGGAGATCGATGCCTGGGGCCACATTCCCAATGGTAATCGTAGCTACTATCTGAGCCGCTCACAGCCGCCGTTTTTCTCGTTTATGGTGGAGCTCCTCGCGACCCATGATGGCGATAGGGTGCTGAAAACCTGGCTGCCGCAGATGGAAAAAGAGTACCAGTACTGGATGAAAGGCGCCGATGCGCTGGAGCCGGGAAAAGCCAACCAGCGGGTGGTGCGAATGGAGGATGGCGCGCTGCTGAACCGCTACTGGGATGATAACGATACCCCGCGTCCGGAATCGTGGCTCGATGATGTCACCACCGCGAAAAACAACCCGAATCGCCCGGCGACCGAGATCTATCGCGACCTGCGTTCTGCCGCCGCCTCGGGCTGGGATTTCAGCTCGCGCTGGATGGATGACCCGAAAAAACTGGGGACCATCCGCACCACCAGCATTGTGCCGGTCGATCTCAACGCGCTGATGTTCCACATGGAGAAGACCCTCTCGCGTGCCAGCAAGGCCGCCGGCGACAGCGCCAAAGCGGCGCAGTACGATGCCCTGGCCAACGACCGCCAGAAGGCGCTGGAGAAATATCTGTGGAACGATAAAGCGGGCTGGTACGCCGATTATGACCTCAAGACCCATAAAGTCCGTAATCAGCTCACCGCCGCGGCCCTGTTCCCGCTGTACGTAAACGCCGCTTCCCGCGAGCGAGCGGCGAAGGTCGCTGCGGCGGCAGAATCGCAGTTGCTGAAACCCGGTGGCTTAACCACGACCACCGTGAACAGCGGTCAGCAGTGGGATGCACCGAACGGCTGGGCGCCGCTGCAGTGGGTTGCCGCCCAGGGGCTACAAAACTACGACCAGCAGAAAATTGCGATGGAGGTGAGCTGGCGCTTCCTCAGCAATGTCCAGCATACCTACGACAGTCAACAAAAGCTGGTCGAAAAGTATGATGTCAGCTCGACGGGCACCGGCGGTGGCGGCGGTGAATATCCGCTGCAGGATGGTTTCGGCTGGACCAACGGCGTGACGCTGAAAATGCTGGATCTGGTCTGCCCGAAAGAGAAACCGTGCGATTCACTGCCGGCCTCGCGCCCGGTCGGGAATGTGGAAAAATCCGCTGCGGCCGTCAGCACCCAGCCGGCCGCCAACGATGCGCTCGCCGAACCGGATAAAAAACCGGCGCCGTAAACCTCGTACGCGGCGGGCTCACCGCCGCGTTTTTTTCTCCCGCGCGGCTCGCAATCGCGTTAGTCTGCTGTTTTCAGGTCACCCGCCTTGATGGAAGACTCTTATGTTGATTGACGATATCGATTTTGCCCGCCTCTACCAACAACAGCTCGCACTGGCAGGACGGAAAGAGAAACCGCCCGCCCACTGGGATGCCCGGGCGGAAAACATCGCCATCGTCGACGCCCCGGTCATCGACAGCTATCTGCAGCAGCTGCTGGCAAAAATCGATTTGCACGGCGCCAGCAGCCTGTTTGATATGGGCTGTGGGCCGGGTACCGTCTCGCTGGCGCTGGCCAGCCAGCTCAAAGAGATCTGCGGCGTCGATTACAGTCAGGGGATGCTGGAGGTCGCCGCCCGTCGGGCTACGGCGCAAGGCGTTCGCCACGCGGTCTGGCGCCAGCGGGCGTGGGAAGAGAGCTGGGAGGGGCTACCGCGCTGCGATATCGCCATCGCCTCCCGTTCCACCCTGGTGGCCGATTTGCGCGATGCGATGACGAAGCTCGATCGTCAGGCGCGGCTGCGGGTCTACACCACCCATTTGGTTAACCCGGGGTTTGCCTCGCCGACGATCCTGCGCGTGCTGGGACGAGACGGCGCGGCGCTGCCGAACTATATGTATGCCGTGAACGTGTTGTATCAAATGGGGATTAATGCCAGCGTCGACTTTATTTATGGCGACACTCAGGATAACAGCAGCTATCCGCTGTTTGAGCGCAACGTCGTGGCGGCGTTCGGCGCACTCAGCCCGGCCGAGCGGGAACGTCTCGCCCGCTGGTATCCGCAGCAAAACCCGGAGACAATTCAGGTTGACGCCCGGGACTGGGCGCTGATCGGCTGGAATTGCCGTCGCTGAACGCGTTATCCCCCACCTGAATTAGTAGGTAGCGGGTTTCCCTCTCTCCCCCTTCGGGCGCATGACGCGCCCCTTACGCAGCAACATCCTGATATTTATCGCGGTCTTTGCCAGCGAGCGCGACAAAAACGCGCTTGATCGCGAGAAAGCAAACGATAATAATTCGCATTACTTTTTTACGAAAGATGACACTTTCGTTTTTTATGCGTGGTGGCGTACAGGAGTACCAGGCTACGTCAACTCAGGATTATGTCATGACCGCTCGCGTCATCTTCAAACGCCCGGCGCTGCTGTACGCGCTGGCCACCGTCTTCCCGTTTGCCAGCCTGGCGGAAGAGACGGTTATCGTCACCGCGCAACCCATCGACTCTGCCATCTCGCCAACGCAGGGCTATAGCGCCAAAACCTCGGCCGGCGCGACCAAAACCGATCAGCCGTTGATTACCACCGCGCAATCGGTCTCCGTCATCACCCGTCAACAGATGGATGATCAGGGAGCCAATACCATCAGCCAGGCGCTGGAATACACTCCGGGGGTTTACTCCAGCTTCGGCGGCGGCGCAACCCGCTTTGATACGGTATCGCTACGCGGCTACCACGGCGGTGATGTTGATAACCTGTTTCTCGACGGCATGCGCCTGATGAGCGACGGCGGTAGCCACAACGTCCTGCAAATCGATCCGTGGTTTGTTGAACGGGTTGACGTCATCCGCGGCCCCTCTTCGGCGCTGTACGGTCAGAGCGTGCCGGGCGGGGTGGTGAATCTGACCTCCAAACGTCCGCAGTTTACCTCGGAAGGCCATTTCCGCCTCAGCGGCGGGACGCAGAACACCAAAGGGGCCGCCTTCGATTATACCGATGCCCTCAACGATCAATGGGCTTACCGGATTATCGGCATGACGCGCACCAGCGATACTCAGTACGATAACACCCGCGAAGAGCGCTACGCTATTTCGCCTTCCCTGCTCTGGCAACCGGATACTGACACCTCGCTGCTGCTGCGCGCCTACCTGCAAAAAGATCCGTCAGGCGGCTATCACGGTTCGCTGCCGCTGGAAGGCACCCGCTATGCCCACAACGGGCGTAAGCTCTCCACCAGCACCAACGAAGGCGATCCGTCAGACGGGTATCAGCGCCGCGAGCAGATCTACAGCTACGAGTTCACTCACCAGTTCAATGACGTCTGGTCGGCCTACTCCGCCGGAAGCTATACCCACACCAACGTATCGCTGGATCAGGTGTATCAGGTCGGCTGGATTGATGACAGCGATAGTCTGGCGCGCGGCTACAGCGGCTCGCGCGGTTCGCTGGATGCCTGGTCAACCGATAACCGCCTGCGCGCCGATTTCACCACCGGCGAACTGGCCCATACGCTGATTCTCGGTGGAGAATATCACCGTTTCCGCAACGATCTGTGGACCGGCGCCGGCAGCGCGTCGCCTCTCGATCCGTTCAGCGGCTATAGCGCGCAGACCGGACATACCGTGACCTACAGCGATAACAACAACCGCCGCTATTACCAGACCGGGATCTATCTGCAGGACGAAATGGTCTGGGCGCGCTGGCATCTGGATGTGTCCGGGCGTTACGACCGTATTGTTTCGCAGCAGGTCAGCGATACCTTCGGCACCTCCAGCCGCCGCTCCGATGACCATATCAGCGGCCGGGCATCGCTGCTGTATGCCCTGGAAAACGGCCTCTCGCCGTATCTGAGCTATAGCCAGGCGATTACCCCTGCGATGCTGCCGGGCGCCGACGGTACCCTGCTAAAACCCACCACTGCAGAACAGCTGGAAGCGGGGCTGAAGTTCCAGCCGCCGGGCTCCGCCGATATGTACAGCATCGCGGTCTACGATTTAACGCAAAAAGATGTGGCGACGCGCGATCCAAACATCGCCACCGCGACCTTTATTCCAGCAGGAAAAGTTCACTCTCAGGGCGTGGAGCTGGAGATGCGCAACCAGATTACGCCTGAGCTGAGCACCCTCGCCTCCTACACCTGGAACCGCCTGCGCTTCCAGGACACCAAAGATGGGACGAGCGACAATACGCCGCAGCTGACGCCGGATCAGATGGCCTCTTTCTGGGCGCGCTATCAGTTCCCGGCGGGGATCAGCGCCGGGGCTGGCGTACGCTATATCGGGAAACAGTGGGCGGATGACGCTAATACCGAGCGCCTGCCGTCGGTCACCTTGCTGGATGCGATGGTGCGCGCCGATCTCGGCGTCTGGTCGCCGTCGTTGAAAGGGGCTTTTGTGCAGGTTAACGCCAATAACCTCAGCGACCGGGAGTATCTCTCCGGCTGCTACGGGACCGGCAACTGCTACTGGGGAGCCGAACGCAGCGTGACCGCCACCGTCGGCTACGACTTCTAAGGATTGTCTGAAAAACATTCCACTCGCGCTGTGCTCTACGGATGACACCCGACGTGTCGCCCCGTGAAGCGCAGCGCGAGCAGAGGCGGCTACATGGCGTCCAGCGCCTGCTGCAGCTTCCAGATATAGCGCGGAGCCTGCGGAGCCGGATGTTTTTTCACCACGTGCTCAAAGAACTCATCGGCATCCAAATCGTTAATCTCGTCAATCGCATCCTGACGATTCGAGGAGAAGGTACGCAGGAGCGCCCCGGCGCCATTGGCGTAGGAAACCACCACCGCATAGCGCATCACCTGCGGATCTTTAATCCCGGCAAGCGGGCCATTCTCAAGGATACTCAGATAGGCCGCGCCCATCGAGATATTACGTTCGGGGTTTTTCAGCTCGCTGACCGACGGCTCGCCGCGCCAGCCCATGCGCCGGTAGACATCGCGCCCGGAAGTGGAAGGCTTCAGCTGCATCAGGCCTACTGCTCCGGATTTGCTGATAACCGTCGGGTTGCCACCGGATTCAATGGCGATAATCGCCGTCACCAGCTGCGGGTCAACGCCCCACGCCGCGCCGGCTTTTTCACTGATCGGCATCCACTGCATCGCCCGCTTAACCGGAACTTCAGCGTTCCACGGCGGGTTACGGTAATCCTGTTTTGAGCTACAACCGGCCAACAATACAACGATAAAAACACACCATCTCAATTTCACACATCTATCCTTATTGGCTGAAGTTTGCCGCCTGGAGATGACAATAATCGCTCCAGGCGGCATGATAACCCTTTCATTCTTAGCAAGGAATTGTCATGTCTCAGTTTTATCTGGTCGCCCCCTCAGGTTACTGCCTCAACCAGGAGGCAGCATACCGCGGCGTTCAACGTCTGCAGGAAGCCGGGCATCAGGTCCTGCACCAGGAGGTCATCCCTCGCCGCCAGCAGCGGTTTGCCGGAACTGAGCATGAGCGCCTGAACGACATTAACCAACTGGCGACCCTCGAAGGCGCTAATCGCATCGTGATGGCGGTACGCGGCGGCTACGGCGCCAGCCGCCTGCTGCCGCACATCGACTGGCAGGCCCTCGCTGCGCGCCAGCGGCAGAACCCGCTAATCATTTGCGGACACAGCGATTTTACAGCGATTCAGATGGGCCTGCTGGCAAAGGGTAGCATAATCACCTTCAGTGGTCCGATGCTGGCCGGTAACTTTGGCGCCGAAACCATGGACCCGTTTACCGAACACCACTTCTGGCAGGCGCTGCACAACCCGGAATTTACCCTCGAGTGGCAGGGCGAAGGCCCGGATTGCCGGGCCCAGGGAACTCTGTGGGGCGGCAATCTGGCGATGATAACCTCGCTGATTGGCACGCCGTGGCTGCCGCAAATCGCCAACGGCATTCTGGTGCTGGAAGATATTAACGAGCATCCGTTCCGCGTCGAACGGATGCTGCTGCAGCTGCTCAATAGTGGTATCCTCGCAAATCAGCGCGCCATCGTCCTCGGCAGCTTTACCGGCGCCCGACCTAACGATTACGACGCGGGCTATGATTTACCGCAGGTCCGTGATTATCTTCGCGCACAGCTCGCTGTTCCGCTCATCAGCGGGTTGGACTTCGGCCACGAGCAGCAGACAGTGACTCTGCCCCTCGGCGCGAATGCGCTGCTGGTGAACAACGCGGCCACCACCACCTTAACGCTCAGCGGGCATCCGGTACTGACAGAATAAAAACTTCCGTTACACATTTTCGGATACTCTGCAGATTGTTAAAATGATGTCACTTTCATAAAACCTTCACGCCAGTAAGGAGTACGTCAACTTTGGACGCCGGTGCGGTCATTAGTCTGTTTATTCTGGGTTCTGTATTAGTAACCTGTAGCATTTTATTGAGTTCCTTTTCCTCACGCCTTGGCATCCCGATTCTGGTTATTTTCCTTGCCATCGGTATGCTGGCCGGCGTCGATGGTATCGGCGGCATCCCTTTTGACAACTACCCTTTCGCCTACATGGTGAGTAACCTGGCGCTGGCGGTGATCCTGCTGGACGGCGGCATGCGCACCCAGGCGAGCTCGTTTCGCGTCGCGCTCTGGCCCGCCCTCTCACTGGCGACCGTTGGCGTGCTGATCACCTCCTGTCTGACCGGGATGATGGCCGCGTGGCTGTTCCATCTCGATCTTATCGAGGGGATGCTGATCGGCGCGATTGTCGGCTCCACCGACGCCGCGGCGGTCTTCTCGTTGCTCGGCGGCAAAGGGCTGAACGAACGCGTGGGCTCCACGCTGGAGATTGAATCCGGTAGCAATGATCCGATGGCGGTATTCCTGACCATTACCCTTATCGAGATGATTCAGCAGCATGAAACCGGCCTGAGCTGGATGTTTGCCGTGCATATCGTGCAGCAGTTCGGCCTCGGTATTGCGATTGGTCTCGGCGGCGGTTATCTGCTGTTGCAGATGATTAACCGCATCGTGCTCCCTGCGGGACTCTATCCGCTGCTGGCGCTGAGCGGCGGGATTATGATTTTTGCCGTCACCACGTCGCTGGACGGCAGCGGTATTCTGGCGGTGTATCTGTGCGGCTTCCTGCTCGGCAACCGGCCGATTCGCAACCGCCACGGGATCCTGCAGAACTTTGACGGGCTGGCGTGGCTGGCGCAAATCGCCATGTTCCTTGTTCTCGGTCTGCTGCTCACGCCGTCGGATCTGTGGCCTATCGCCATCCCGGCGCTGCTGCTGTCAATGTGGATGATTTTCGTCGCCCGCCCGCTGTCGGTCTTCGCCGGCCTGCTGCCATTTCGCGGTTTTAACCTGCGCGAGCGGGTGTTTATCAGCTGGGTTGGCCTGCGCGGCGCGGTGCCGATTATTCTCGCCGTCTTCCCGATGATGGCGGGCCTTGACAACGCCCGCTTGTTCTTTAACGTCGCCTTCTTCGTGGTGCTGGTCTCGCTGCTGCTGCAGGGAACGTCCCTCTCCTGGGCGGCGAAAAAAGCCAAAGTGGTGGTTCCGCCGGTGGGCTGGCCCATCTCCCGCGTCGGGCTGGATATTCACCCGGAAAACCCCTGGGAGCAGTTTGTTTACCAGCTGAGCGCCGATAAATGGTGCGTCGGCGCGGCGCTGCGCGATCTGCACATGCCGCCGGAAACCCGCATTGCCGCCCTGTTCCGCGACAATGTTCTGCTGCACCCGACCGGCAGCACCCGCCTGCTCGAAGGCGATATTCTCTGCGTGATCGGCCGCGAGCACGACCTGCCGGCGCTGGGTAAAATGTTCAGCCAGTCGCCGCCGGTGGCGCTCGACCAGCGCTTCTTCGGCGACTTTATTCTCGACGCCAGCGCAAAATTCGCCGATGTGGCGCAAATTTACGGCCTTGACGGCGGAGAGGAGTTTCGCGAACGCCAGCAGTCGCTGGGGGACGTGATTCAGGACCTGCTCGGTGCCGCGCCGGTTGTCGGTGACCAGGTGGAGTTCGCCGGAATGCTGTGGACGGTGGCGGAGAAAGAGGAAGACCACGTGCTGAAGGTCGGGGTACGCGTGGCGGAAGACGAGGCGGAGTGATCCGCCTCTTGCTACTCTCGCTTCGGTGAATGGCACCGACGCATACAGACCCCAGAATCATCTCAATAAACGCGCATCGGCGGCCCTGAGGGCCGCGATGACGCAGGGAAACGCCCCCTGTTTCCTCACCTCTTTTACCCGAGAGCTTTCACAGGAGATATACCGATGACGACTTACATGACTGTGTCTTCCATTGTCGCCGCAGCCGAAAGGGTTAGAGATACAGTCGTACGAACCCCCACGGTTTGGTCTCCGGGATTATCGGATATGCTGGGAAGAGCGGTTTTTCTTAAACTGGAGAATTTGCAGACCGGGGGTTCATTTAAAGCCAGGGGAGTGCTGAACCTGCTTTCCGCTTTTAGCGGCGAGCGGAAAGATTACCGCTTCGCTGCCGTCAGTGGCGGTAACTTTGGTATCGCAGTGGCAGAGGCTGCCAAAGCGCTCAATATCAACGTCACCGTCATCATGCCGGAAAATGCTCCGGCCTCATCCGTTGAAAAAATACGTCATTCCGGCGCCACGGTCATGATTGAAGAAAATGTCGACGCCGCCTTTGAACGGGCCAGAAACCTTTCACAACAGGGATATCATCTCATTGATGACTGTCGCGACACCCGTGTCGCGGAAGGATATGGCACTCTGGCGCTCGAACTCATTGCTGATTGCCCTTCTTTAACCGACGTGTTTGTTGCGGTCGGTGGCGGTGCCATGCTGGCTGGCGTGGGGACGGTACTTAAATCCCACAACCCGCACATCCGCATCTGGGGAGTGGAAACGGTGGGCGCCAGTTCAATGTATCAGGCATTAAAAGCGGGCAAGCCTGTAAATGTCGATATCACCTCCGCCGTGTCAACGCTGGGTGTCCCGGTGATTGATCCGTTGATGCTGAAACACGCTCAGCGCTACCTTGAAGAGATAGTCATCGTGTCAGATAACGACGCCGTCTCAGGGATGATCACTTTTGCTGAGCAAGCCAGACAATGGGTGGAACCCGCCAGCGGGACGCTCATTCCTGCGGCCCATGCGGTTATCCCCAAACTTCCCAAAGATGCGGTCATTGGGCTCATCGTATGCGGGGGGAATATTAGCCAGCGGGAGATGAATGTCTGGGCAAAAAATGCCGGGATTAATTAAATGCCAGCGTCCTGTGCCCCCCTGCTTTAGGCTGGCAAAAATGGGCGATCGGCAGAGAGTACTGAAAGCGGCAAAGGGGCGGGTTCAAATTCCAGCGGAATTTTTACCCGCCGCCCACCGGCAACAGAGGCCCGACAGACCTGCTCAAAAAGAATGGCTAATCCCACGCCGGCTCATGCGGCCTGAAGCGCCATTTCCCCCACGGTTAACACAATACGCCTGCTGAACATAAGCGGGCCTGCCCTTGTCCGATGCGACAGCCTCATGTATCAGGCGGTGCGCCATTTCCGGGTTAACGGTTTTTCGACCTCGACAATCAGGAACATCACAAATCCGATGACAAAAGTGATCACCCAATAGCGGAACGGCAGCGCGGTGGTACCAAACAGCATTTGCATAAACGGCGCGTAGATGATCAGCAGCTGCAGCGCCAGCAGGACGGCACTGACGATCCAGATTCCTCTGTTTGCCAGTAATCCTTTACTCAGAGAAAAGCCGTCGGCGACGCGGCAGTTGAGCATATAAAACCACTGGGCGGTCACCAACGTTTGCAGCAGGACGGTACGAATAAACTCCGGCGAATAGCCGCGTGGCTGGAGCCAGGCTTCCAGAACAAAGGCGCTCACGGCTATCATCGAACCCACAAAAATCACCCGCCAGATAGCGAAACCATCCATAACATGCAGTTTAGGATCGCGCGGCGGTCGCGCCATAATGTTCTTCTCGCCAGCCTCAAACGCCAGGCCGAACGACAGCGTGGCGGAGGTCGCCATGTTCATCCATAAGATCAGCACCGGGGTCAAAGGAATTAAGTTCCCCGCCAGCAGCGCAATAATGATTAATAACCCCTGCGCCAGGTTGGTCGGCATAATGAAAAGGATGGTTTTCTTCAGGTTATCGTACACCCGCCGCCCTTCTCTGACCGCGCTGGCGATGGTGGCGAAGTTATCATCCGTCAGCACCATATCGGCCGCCTCTTTGGTCACCTCGGTTCCCTTGATGCCCATGGCGATCCCGACATCAGCCTGCTTCAGCGCCGGAGCATCGTTCACCCCGTCGCCGGTCATCCCCACCACCTCTTTTTTACTCTGCAACGCCTGCACCAGACGGAATTTATCTTCCGGGCTGGTACGGGCGAAAATGTCAAATTTCTGCGCCGCTTCGCTGAGCTGCTGGTCGTCCATCACCTCCAGCTCACGCCCGGTGATGGCATTGCCGGCATTGCCAATGCCAAGCATTTTGCCGATACTCATCGCGGTTTGCGGGTGATCGCCAGTGATCATTTTCACCCGAATGCCCGCCTGCAGGCAGTCGCCAATCGCCGTAATCGCTTCCGGACGCGGCGGGTCCATCATCCCGGCAATGCCGAGGAGGATAACCCCCTGCTGCAGATCCTGATGGGTCAGCTCGCTTTGCCCGCTGGCCGCCGGTTTCCACGCCGCCGCGACCATTCGCAACCCTTCCCGCGCGTACTCTTCGATTTTCGCTTCCCAGTAGGGCTGATTCAGCGGCTGCAGGCCATCCTCCGTCTGCTGCTGCTGACAAAGCCGGAACAGCACATCCGGGGCGCCGGTGATTAAGATCATCTCTTCATTACCGATCCGATAGAGCGTCGACATATATTTATATTGCGAATCGAAAGGGATTTTGCTGCGCAATTCGGTGGCCACAGTCGGCAGCGCGACTTTCGCCGCCAGCACTTTCAGCGCCCCTTCCGTTGGACCGCCGGTAATTTTCCATAACCCGCTTTCATCCTTGATAAGCTGGCTGTCATTACATAAATCAATGGTCCTCAAATAGCGCTCAAGCAGCGTACCGGGCGCCACCACAACCGGCCCAGCGCCATCTACCGGGTGAATATTCCCGATCGGTTCATAGCTATCGCCTTCCACCCGATAGACGGTATCCGCCGTAATGACGGCTTTTACCGTCATCTCATTCATGGTCAGCGTTCCGGTTTTATCCGAGCAGATCACCGTCATCGCCCCGAGGGTCTCAACGGTCGGCAGCTTGCGGATAATCGCCTTCTGCCGCGCCATGGTCTGCACGCCCAAAGAGAGAATGATCGAGATGATCGCCGGCAAACCTTCCGGCACCGACGCCACCGCAAGGCTAATCAGCGAGAGCATCAGCTCTGAAACCGGCATATCGCGAAACAGCAGGCTGAAGACGAACAGCGCGGCCATCATCACCAGGATGATAATAAAGATGGCTTTGCCGAGCTTATCCATCTGTACCAGCAGCGGCGTACGGTGCTTTTCAATATCCGCCATCATCTGGTTGATATGGCCCAGTTCGGTATCCCCGCCGGTCGCCACCACCAGACCTTTCCCGCCGCCGGAACTGACCGTGGTCCCCGAAAACAACAGGTTCGTGCGATCGCCGAGGGGAAGCTCGCCGCTCAGCGCCTCGGTGTTTTTTTCCACGACCGTCGACTCACCGGTGAGAATCGCCTCTTCCACACGCAGATTATGGGCTTCAATAACCCGCAGGTCGGCAGGGATTCGGTCACCTGCCCGGATCACCACAATGTCACCCGGCACCAGCGCGGTGGTCGCCACCGTTTCATGGTTCCCCTGACGAATCACCACCGCTTCGCTGGAAAGCATATTGCGAATGCTCTGCAGCGATTTTTCCGCATTACTTTCCTGGATATGGCCAATCAGGGCATTGATCACCGCGACGCCGAGGATCACCAGGGTATCGACCCAGTGCCCCATGACCGCAGTCAGCAGCGCGGCTGCCAGCAGGACGTAGATCAGGACATCGTTGAAATGGGCGAGGAAGCGGAGCCAGGCGGGTTTGCCCGGCTTTTGGGGTAGCGCATTCTCACCGTATTGCTGGAGTCGCGAGGCCGCTTCTGCGCTGCTAATACCTTCGGAGGAACTGTTGGTGCTGATCAGGGTTTCATCGACGGAGAGCTTGTAAAACGGGCCAGCCGGTTTGTCTGTACTCATAGTTATCTCCTCACTCCTGTAACGGAAATCAGAACAGCATCAGGCCGCCCCTAACGCACAACGAAAACCGGAACGTGGGCATAACGCACGATGCTTGCCGCCTCGGAACCCAGCAAGTGGGTCTGAATATTGGGGTTACGCGAGCCAATAATCACCACATCCGCCTGCAGTTCGTCGGCCAGTTTGATCACTTCATCACGAATATTGCCGCTGCGGACATGAATATGGATGTCACTTTCCGGCAAGGTGGACTTTTTGGCCAGCTCAGCCAGTTTTTCCTCTGAGTTTTTAACCAGATAGTCTTCCATTTTTCGTGCATCGGAAATAAATCCGCGCGTTAGCGCTGGGGAAAACAGAGGGTTTACGTGTACTAAATGAATTTTCCCGGAAGCGCTTTGCGCAAGAAACTGAGCATGGGATAACGCTTTGTCGGCGAGACCAATTTCAAAGACATCAACCGGGACCAGGATATTTTTATACATAGAGACAATCCTTTTATTACCAATAGAATAGTTGGCGATTAACGCCTGACGTGTCGTATTGAGGAAATAATCTCAGAAACAAAAGCTGGCACAAAAGTCGGTATAATTAAACGTAGCACAGGACGGTTAACATGATTAAGCCACCGGTTATTATATTGAAAAATATCACAGAGCCCGCCCACCTCAGACAAATCGGCTGGAAACAGCGCTAAAACTTCGACATAAGGACAATTTTTACTCTTTTTAACATTTCTGTTTTTCTACGACTATGCTCATAATCAGGAGCTATAGTACTTCCAAAAATCACCCCATAATTAGTCATGTGAGAATTTACTTACTATATATCCAGTACTAAAGGAGGCGCGATGTTTGGCTATAGTCTGGTTCGTCTGAGCCTGTTTATCGCCCTGGCAATCATTGCCTGTACGGCGACAGGTTTATTCACTTATGTCGTTGTCTCCGCGTTGGCTGAATAATCATGGCGCTTGTAACAAACATGTAAAATAAATCTATTCACACTGAGGGGAATACAGTGAAGCGTTATTTTTCTCTCATTCCTGTTGTTATTTTAATAACAACAGCTTGCGATCAGAAAGCACCCCAGGTCACGCCACTACCGCGGATGGTTAAAGCGGTGGAGGTAACCGCCGTCGGTGATTCACAGCAACGTATTTTTCCTGCGCGCATCGAATCCGGGGACTCTACGGATCTGTCTTTTAAACGCGGTGGCCAGGTTGAATCGCTCGACGTTCGCCAGGGGGCGAACATTACGCAAGGACAGGTCCTCGCCCGCCTGAACGCGCGGGAAGCCCAACAGCGCTTCAATGAACGACAAACTGCCGCCACGCTCGCGCAGCGGCAGTTCGATCGCTTCCAGACCCTGGCCGGCCGCCAGGCTATTTCGAAAGCTGAAATGGACATCCAGCGCGCCAGCCGCGACTCGGCAAATGCCGCGCTGAAAATTGCCCGCGAAGAGCTCGACCAGATGACGCTAAACGCGCCGTTTAGCGGGGTAGCGGCCAGCGTGCCGGTCCGCAATCACCAGGTGGTCGCCGCCGGCCAGACCATTGTGACCCTGACGCGTAGCGATCTCCTTGATGTGGTCTTCAGTATTCCGGAAAACCTGTTTAGCGCCTTTGATATTCGCAACGCCCAGTACCGCCCGATAGTGAAAATCAACGCCCTGCCGGAGCGCCAGTTCACCGCCCAGTACAAAGAGCATTCCGGCAGCAGCGACAATCATACCCTGACGTGGCAGGTGATTTTGACCATGCCGCGTCCGGCTGATTTCCCTGCGGTGGGCGGCGTCAGCGGAACCGTGACGGTGAATCTGGCAAATCTGCCCGCCAATGCGGGTCGTGAGGCGCTGGTGGTGCCGGTTGAGGCGGTGTTCAATCCCGATAATCATCCGCGCAATGAGCCGCACGTGTGGGTAATTAAAGGCGATGGAGAACAGCTGCATCTTGAAGATCGCAAAGTGAGTGTCGGGCAGGTAACCACCCAGGGTGTGGTCATTACCGACGGGCTCAACGCCGGCGAGCGCGTTGTGGCGGCTGGCGTAAGCGAACTGCATGCCCAACAGCCGGTTCGAATCTGGACGCGTGAACGAGGCCTGTAATGGATATCTCTCGCCAGTTTATTAATAATCCCGTTCGCGTCTGGTTAACCATTCTGCTGCTGGGCATTGGCGGTATTTTCGCCCTGCTCAATATCGGCCGTCTGGAAGATCCGGCCTTTACCATTAAAACGGCGGTGGTCATTACCCACTATCCTGGCGCATCGGCGCAACAGGTCGAAGAAGAGGTCACCCTTCCGCTGGAAAATGCCCTGCAACAGTTGCCCTATCTGGATAACGTCAGCTCTATTTCGTCCAACGGACTCTCGCAGATTACGGTGAACATCGCCTCGAATTACCACTCCAATGAGCTGCCGCAAATCTGGGATGAGCTGCGGCGCAGGGTGGGCGATGCGGCCCGCCTCTTCCCGCCAGGCGTGGTTTCCCCCTTCGTCAACGATGATTTCGGCGACGTGTTTGGCTTCTTCTTTGCCATTTCCGGCGACAGTTTTAGCAATCCGGAGCTGGTCCGCTATGCCGAGCAGCTGCGCCGGGAGCTGGTGCTGGTGCCCGGCGTCGGCAAGGTCGCCATCGGCGGCGCGATCCCCCAGCAAATTAACATTGATATCTCGCTGCCTAAAATGGCGGCCCGCGGCATTACCCTTAATCAACTTTCCGCTCTTCTCAGTCGCCTGAACGTCGTTTCCAGCGCCGGGGAGATAAAATCCGGCAGCGAGTCCATTCGCCTGCATCCCACCGGGGAATTTGACAATATCGACGAACTGGGCGACCTGCCTATCAACCCGCATGGCACGGGAGCGGCGACCCGGCTGCGGGATATTGCGACGATCTCGCGCGGGTTGAGCGAATCCCCGTCCAGCATCTACCACGCCAACGGCCGCCAGGCGGTGGCGATGGGCGTCTCGTTTATTCCCGGCGTCAACGTCATCGATGTTGGCCACGCGCTGGAGGCTAAACTGGCGCAAATGTCGGCGGAAAAACCCGCCGGGATTCACCTCGATCTGTTCTACGATCAGGCGGCTGAAGTTGGCCACTCGGTTAACGGCTTTATCACTAATTTCTTAATGGCGCTGGCCATTGTTGTCGGCGTGCTGCTGATCTTTATGGGCGTGCGCAGCGGTATTATTATTGCGTTCTCGCTGGCCCTCAACGTGCTGGGCACGCTGCTGATTATGTACCTGTGGGGTATTGAGCTACAGCGGATTTCGCTGGGGGCGCTCATTATCGCCCTCAGTATGCTGGTCGATAATGCTATCGTGATTGTCGAAGGGGTGCTGATTGCCCGCCAGCAGGGGTCAACGCTGCTGACCGCCATCAACTACGTTATCCGCCGTTCCGCCCTGCCCCTGCTGGGAGCAACGGTGATTGCGATCCTCGCCTTCGCACCTATCGGCCTGTCGCAGGACTCGACGGGGGAATATTGTAAATCGCTGTTCCAGGTACTGTTAATCTCCCTGATGCTCAGCTGGTTCTCGGCGCTCACCATTACCCCGGTGCTGATCAAATGGTGGCTGTTTAAAGGCGCGGCATCCCCGGCGCCGGCCGCTGAGACCGATCCTTACCGCGGGCGCTTCTACCGCAGCTACCAGCGGATCCTCAACGCCCTGTTGCGGCAAAAAACCGTCACCCTCGTGGTGATGGCTGCGCTGCTGGCTGGCGCAGTCTGGGGATTTGGCTCGGTGCGGCAGAACTTTTTCCCGTCATCCAATACGCCGATCTTCTTTGTGGATCTGTGGCTGCCCTACGGCACCGACATTGCCGCCACGGAAAAAATGGCCAGCGATATCGAAACCGCGATTAACGGCCAGCCCGGCGTCGTCACCACCGTGGCCACCGTCGGTCAGGGCAGCATGCGCTTTATCCTCACCTATAGCGGCCAGCGGCAGTACAGCAACTATGCGCAGATCATGGTTCGCATGGACGACCGGCGCAGCATTGACGCCCTCACTCGTCACGTGGATGCCTATATTGCGCGTTACTATCCGCAGGTGAACGCCAGCAGCAAGCGGGTGATGTTTGGTCCGTCCGGCGACAGCGCAATCGAGGTGCGGATTAAAGGCCCCGATCCCGACAGATTGCGGCTGATAGCCAGCCAGGTAAGCACGATCCTCACGGCAGATCCGGCCGTCGGCAGCGTGCGTAACGACTGGCAAAACCGCAGTAAAACGATCCGCCCGCAGTATTCCCCTACCCTGGGGCGCGAGCTGGGGGTGGATAAGCAAGATATCGACAGTGCGCTGCAGATGAATTTCAGCGGTAGCCGCGCCGGGCTGTATCGCGAAGGCGCCGATCTGCTGCCGGTGGTGGTGCGCCCGCCGGCCGCCGAACGTCAGGATGCTAATCATCTGCAAAACGTGCTGGTGTGGAGCCAAAGCCGTCAGCAGTACATTCCGCTAAGCAACGTCGTCAGCGGCTTTAACCTCGAATGGGAAGACCCGTTAATTCTGCGCCGCGACCGCAGCCGCGTGCTCATGGTGATGACCGACCCCGACCCGCTGAGCAATCAAACCTCAGGCGATATTCTGGCGCGGGTCCAGCCGCAGATTGACGCGCTCAGCCTGCCGCACGGCTACAGCATTGAGTGGGGAGGCGATGCCGAGAACTCCAGCGAAGCGCAGCAGGGGCTGTTCACCACCCTGCCATTGGGCTATCTGGTGATGTTCGTCATCACCGTGTTGATGTTCAGCTCGCTGAAGAATGCCATTGCCATCTGGCTGACCGTACCGCTGGCGCTGATCGGCGTGACGCCGGGATTTTTAATTACCGGCATCCCTTTTGGTTTTATGGCGCTTATCGGTCTACTGAGCCTGAGCGGAATGCTTATCCGTAACGGTATCGTGCTGGTTGAAGAGATTGAACAACAAAAACAGGAAAAACCGCAGCACGAGGCGATTATCTATGCGGCAACCTCGCGCTTACGCCCGATACTGCTCACGGCCTTCACCACCGTGCTCGGGCTGGCGCCGCTGCTGCTGGACGTCTTCTTCCAGAGTATGGCGGTGGTTATCATGTTCGGGCTGGGTTTTGCGACCCTTCTGACGCTCCTGGTTCTTCCGGTTATTTACGCCTGTTTCCACCCTAAGGATATGCGGCAACCACAATGAACACCACCGGGTTAAATATTATTAAAACGCTGGGATGCATGACGGCGGTCACCTTCTTTACCATCTATAACACCTGGGATCGGTATGATTACGATTATCACTGGATCCTCGGCTTTCTGACGTTTATCTCAACCATCGCCACGCCGCTGTTTTTTGTGGTGGCCGGTTATCTCGATGCTCAGTCCCGGCATAGCGCGAGCTGGCAGATGGGGAAAATTAAAAGCGTGGTGATCGTCTTTCTTTTCTGGATGACGATTTACTACCTCTGGGAGCCCTATCAGCGCGGCTATCTTATCCAGCCGTGGTTTGTCTTCGCCTTTATTGTGATTTATACCTTCCACCCGCTGATCGAGTGGCTAAGCCAGCGAAGAAGGCTCTTCTTTGGCGTGGTGTTTGTATTACTGCTTTTCTCCTATGGTTACGACCTGCTGGCGGCCCTCTATCCCAACGTGCATGCGCTGACCCTGGCGCCGCAGTATCGCCTGTGGACCTGGCTGTTGTTTTATTTAACCGGTCAGCTGTTTAGCGACCCGCTGGTCGTGCGCTGGCTTAATCGCGATAACGTCGTCAAAGCCGCGATGTTTGCTATCCCCTTTATTTATCTTTTCACCTGGTTTTACGAGCGCCATTTCTTTTTCGCCCTGTTCAAGGCCGACAGAAATGCGTTCATTCTCACCGGTTCGCAAATTTATATTCTGGTGGTCGCGCTGGTCATTGCGGCCAACGGCGTGCGTTTTCGCAAAAACAGCGAGTTTAAAGAGAGTATTCTGGCGGCAATCAGCAAAACGATGACCGGGGTTTATATTCTCCATTACTCAATTTTTCATCTCCTGAGCACCCTTATCCCAATCGGTTCGCTGACCACAAAATTAATGCTGATTGCCCTGACGTTTATCGTCTCGGTATTGATTTCCATGCTGGCGTTATCCCACTCCATCACTAAAAAAGTGATCACCCTTTAAATCACCGGCGCCCAGCTGACCCGGGTTTAAAAACCATAGCGGAGCCAGGCAAACAGGACATTGCCGTTATTGTAGGTGCCGGGAATATAGGTGAACTGTACGCTAAGCCGCTGATAGCTTGCGGAAAATAAGGGGAGAATAATCGGTAAGGGGACATAATTAGCAAAATCATCACGGGCGGTGATCCCGGCGGTCACGCCAAGACCAAGGCGGAAATCCTGGCGGCTATCCAGATACCAGCCCTTCTCCCAGCCGTAGCCGACGATCGGCTGCCATTTGTTATGCGAATCCTTAAACATCATGGCATACAGCGAACTCCAGTCGCCATCATCGTGATAGCGAGAGACGCCGAAGCCGCCGCCCCAGGGCATCTCATTGTAGTTATCCGTTTTCTCTTTATCGTAGGTTAAGCGGTTGTGCCAGCTAAGAAACGGCAGATAGAGGTCATAATTTTGCGGCTGATTCCAGGTTTGCGAAACATCGTTTTTGAGCCAGTTCCACCAGCCGCTGATACGCTGTTCGCCGTAAACATGGTCTTCAGCCTGTACCGCCGTGGCGAAAATAATCAGGGTTGCCCACACTATCAGCCGACAATGTTGCATAGGTTTTTCCTTAAAAAATCACCGGGAACGATTCAGTCCGGGAATAATAAACGCGCTTTGCCAATATCACCGCCGCTAGTTTGCTGGTCACAGGCGTCCCTGATGACAGGGCTATAGTAGCCGGCAAGGCGCTCCCCCAGAGCGATAAACCCTACCATTTCTGAATCAGGACATTCTCACGACGCTCATTGAATCTGGCGTATGCGCCGGTCGGGAAATCAAAGGATGTCCTCGCATTATAATCCCGATTCAGGGAGAAGGCGGGACAGCGCCGCGAATATGTTGCTGAATACGCTCCATCATAAATGGGAAGAACGGGTTGGAGGTGACGCGCATCAGCGTATCCAGCCCTACGCTGAGGGTTGAGGTCTCTCCGCGTAGCGAAATGGTGCCGATACTAATGCCGTAAAGGTTCTTCTCCGTCGGCTCGCGACCGTACAGGGAGTCGGTCATCGGGAATGGCACCGCGACGTGCGAGAGCGAATACATATCCTGCGGCCACGCAATGTTCAGCCGCGTCACCTGCTCCTCTTGCGCGCCTGCTGGCGTGGTACGAGCGACGGTATCATACGTGGTGGGCGAGGCATTGGTAATCACCGTTGTGCGATAGCGCCGCGGCGCTGGCGGTAATAGCGTGCTGAGCGCAGAGTAGACCGCGGGTCGAAACAGCGCGCGCAAATTCGCCGCCTGGTTGATATCAAAAATCACCAGTTCACTGCCGTTTTCCGGCAAATAGCGATACAGCGAATCCACCACGGCCCTGGTGCTGACGGTGGAGTCCATCACCGACTGAAAAGTCAGCACCGGAGCAAGCGCAGCGAGCCGCTGGCTGCGGGAATCCTGGACAATTTTCTCCTGCAGCGCCTGGGTTAACAGCCACGACTGCCGGGCCGCCTTCACCGGAAAGGAATTGTATTTATAAGGATTAAACTCGGGGACCACGTTCAGCCATGCCGCCCGCGCAAAAGCAGGAAACACCGCCGGTAACCCCGTCAGCCCGGCAAAGCGGGCAAAAGCGGTCACCCCAATCATCGGCGACAGCAGGACTATCTGCTGCGGCTGAGACAAGGTCTTATCATCCAGCGCGTCGAGCGCATATTTCAGCGCCAGCGCGCCGCCGTTGGAATAGCCGATAACATGCAGCGGGACGTTCGCTCCGGCCAGTCGGGTTGCTTCGCGTACCGCCAGTCGCGTTGTCGCCATCCACTGTTGCCAGTCAACGGCGGTCAGCGAACCCGGCGCAGTACCATGCCCCGGCAGCCTCGGCACAACGGCAACGAACCCCTGCTGCTGGTAGGCCTTTGCCAGATAGCGCACGCTGTACGGCGAGTCCGTCAAGCCATGAAGTAACACCGCGGCGCCGCGCGGTGTCCCCTCCGGCAGCAGCACAAAGGAGCGATTCCAGTCAGGCTGAAACTGTTGCGGGTAGACCTGGCTTTGGGCATAAAACCGATTAAGCGGCGTTTTTTGATCGTCAGGAAGCGTATTGGTCAGCTGAATTTTCATCTCGTGAAAAATCGCGTCTTCTCGCGCCAGATAGCCCGCGAAGGTCGAGCGGTCAATCTCCGCTGTCGACATTTCATCAGCAGACCAGGTATGCCACGGATGTAGTGCTGGCCCACGCTGCGTTTCGTAAATACGCCCGGCAATAAAAACGGTAATAACGATAAGCAGGCCAATGGCTATTTTTTTCCCCAGCGAGGCCACTTTTAAGCCAGCTTTAATCAGGGGGCGGGTAAATCTCATCATTGGCATCTCGCTGTCCGTGTTGGGTTCTGTACATGACGACCGTTGGCTCGCTGGGGCATTGTAGTCAGGTGCTGGACATTGTTTCCAGAAGTAGTCGGTTGCTGATTTTTACTGCCTGCGCTGAAGACGGCAGTCAATGACCGCGCCACAAGCGGGAGTGTCGGGATGGATATCGCCAATTCGGTCTGCCATGCGTCCGGACGTTTGAGGGCTCAATCCCGTGGAACAGGCATCTCTCGGTTTGATGTCCGTCATGTTATCCGCCCGTTCGGGCCATCCACGCCTCTGGCGATGGCAGCCTGCGTTAAGCAGATCGTAGCAGGCAACGGAATCGAATCAAGAAGCCAGGCAGGCACGCTGTATTGCTGGCAGACCTTCGGCGGTCGGAGCGAGGCGTACAGGGCGAGGATGCGCAGCGGGCGGGCGCCGCCGACATACGGCTGACGCGGGGGGTTCCCCGGTTTACCACCGGGCCGGTTTTTCCGACTACAGCAAACGGAAAACCAGAATTCCAGTCACTGACTGCAATTCTGGCTCATCAGACCGGCGAATAGCGCCGTTCAGGCAAGTTACCCGGTCACCACCGGAACGCGGGGCGCCAGAGCGCACATCAGCTCATAGCCGACGGTGCCGCAGACGCTGGCGACATCGTCAATTTTGATCTCTTTGCCCCATAGCTCTACCGGCGCACCGATCCCGGCCTGTGGGCAAGGCGTTAAATCGACCGCCAGCATATCCATCGACACCCGGCCTACCGTGCGGGTCCGAACGCCGTCAACCAGCACCGGCGTACCGTCCGGCGCCACGCGCGGATAGCCGTCGGCGTAACCGCAGGCCACAATCCCAATGCGCTGTTCGCCGGATGCCCGATACAGGCCGCCGTAGCCCACCGCCTCTCCCGCCTTCAGGTTCTGCACGGCGATGATTTCGCTGCTCAGCGTCATCACCGGCTTGAGACCGCTATTGGCGATATCCTGCCATTGGCCGGAAGGCGAGGCGCCATACAGCACAATCCCCGGCCTCACCCAGTCGAAATGGGCTTCTGGATGCCACAGCGTCGCCGCGGAGTTAGCCAGCGAACGCCGGCAATCCAGCCCTTCCGCCGCCTGCTCGATACGGCGCATCGGCTCAATAATGCCCTGCGGGTTTTCCGCATCGGCAAAATGCGACATCAGCGTCATTTCGCTGACGTTGTTCAGCGCCCGCAGCTGCTGCCAGACGGTATGAATGCGATCCGGCATAAAACCGAGGCGATTCATCCCGCTGTTAACCTTGACGTAGATATCCAGCGGCGCGTGGAGTTTGGCCTGCTGAAGCGCCTTAATCTGCCAGTTACTGTGCACGCTGGTGGTCAGGCGGTACTTATCGAACAGCGCCAGCTCATCGGCGTGGAAGAAACCCTCCAGCATCAGAATCGGCCCTTTCCAGCCGTGCTCGCGGAGCAGGATCGCCTCTTCAAGGTTGAGCATCGCGAAGCCATCAGCGCCGCTCAGCGCGCTCCAGACGCGCGACAGGCCGTGACCATAGGCGTTGGCTTTCACCACCGCCCACAGGCGCGAGGCGGGGGCCGCACGCCGGACAATCTGCAAATTCTGCCGCAAGGCCGACAAATCAATGCTGGCCAATACAGGACGGGACATGAAGACTCCTTAGTTATGAACGCCGTGCAGATGCTGAGCGCGTGCCGGAGTAAAGCCGGGGCTATAGCGCGCGACGGCCAGATCATCGTACGGAATGGCCGGTGTACGGCCTGAGATCAAATCACTGAGCAACTGTCCGGAACCGCAGGCCATGGTCCAGCCCAGCGTGCCGTGCCCGGTGTTCAGCCACAAATTCTTATACGCTGTACGGCCTACCACCGGCGTACCGTCCGGCGTCATCGGGCGCAGCCCGGTCCAGAAGGTGGCCTGCTCAACGTGGCCGCCGCGCGGGAACAGATCGCGGACCACCATCTCCAGCGTTTCCCGGCGCGGCTTCAGCAGCTCTTTATTAAAGCCGACGATTTCCGCCATCCCGCCCACGCGGATACGCTGGTCAAAGCGGGTAATGGCGATTTTGTAGGTTTCATCAAGAATAGTCGAAACCGGCGCGCCGTCCTCCTCGGCAATCGGAATGGTCAGCGAATAGCCCTTCAGCGGATAGACCGGAATGTCCACCAGCCCTTTCAACATCGCGGTAGAGTAAGAGCCAAAGGCCATCACATAGGCATCGCCTTTGATTATTTCAGCGCCGCATTTCACGCCGGCAATCTGTTCGCCTTCATACAGCAGCGCGTCCACCGGCGTATTAAAGCGGAAGGTGACGCCCGCCTGCTCCGCCATCGCCGCCAGGCGCGTGGTAAACAGCTGGCAATCGCCGGTTTCATCATTGGGTAGACGCAGGCCGCCGGTCAGCTTATGGTTGACTTCGGCCAGCGCGGGCTCCACTTCCAGCAAACGTTTCGCTTCCAGAAGCTGGTACGGAACGCCGGCATCTTCCAGCACGGCGATGTCGCGGGTGGCGTTTTCATACTGTTTTTCCGTACGGAACAGCTGCAATGTGCCGCCCTGGCGGCCCTCATACTGGATCCCGGTGCTCTCACGCAGCGCTTTCAGGCAGTCGCGGCTGTATTCCGCCAGACGCACCATCCGCCCTTTGTTCTCCATATAATGGCGGGTATCGCAGTTGCGCAGCATTTGCCACATCCACTTTAGCTGGAACTGAGTCCCGTCAAGCCCGATAGCCAGCGGCGCGTGGCGCTGGAACATCCATTTGATGGCCTTCAGCGGCACGCCTGGCGCCGCCCACGGCGCAGCATAGCCCGGGGAAATCTGCCCGGCGTTAGCGGCGCTGGTCTCTTCCGCCGCCCCGGGTTGACGGTCGATAACCGTCACTTCATGACCCGCCTGGCTTAGATACCATGCACTCGCAACCCCAACTACCCCACTTCCCAGTATGACGACTCGCATAGCGACTCCGTAATAGTTAAAGAACAATCATCTGATTACAAATTGATAACTCAGTTGAAAATATTATTCAACATACGCTTTATTTATGGTGACTTAACTCACAGCAAACCGCACCAGCACTGACCCTATAGATTTACTATCTCCTGCTGCGCTTCATTTTTACTCAGAATAATATTCTGCTGGTTTGGGTAAATAAGGCCTTTAAGATTGCGAAATCGCGAAGAAAAGAAATTGTCGGGAGGCGCAGTTTGTCATCCCCTGTTCTATGCTTGATGAGAGGCTTTCCGTACAGAGAGAGCCACCTACAACGAGGGCGCGCTAATGGCTACGATTGATTCCATGAACAGGGACACTACTCGTTTAAGCGATGGACCCGACTGGACTTTTGAACTGCTGGAAACCTACCTTGCCGAGGTTGACCGGGTAGCGAAGCTATACCGTCTCGACACCTATCCGCACCAGATCGAAGTCATTACTTCCGAGCAGATGATGGATGCCTATTCCAGCGTCGGCATGCCCATCAACTACCCGCACTGGTCGTTCGGTAAAAAGTTTATCGAAACCGAGCAGGCGTATAAGCACGGTCAGCAGGGGCTGGCCTATGAGATTGTGATTAACTCCAATCCCTGCATCGCCTACCTGATGGAGGAGAACACGATAACCATGCAGGCGCTGGTGATGGCCCATGCCTGCTACGGTCACAACTCTTTTTTCAAAAACAACTATCTGTTCCGCAGCTGGACCGACGCCAGCTCGATCATTGATTATCTGATTTTCGCCCGCAAATACATTACTGACTGCGAAGAGCGCTACGGCGTTGATGAGGTGGAGAAGCTCCTCGACTCCTGTCATGCCCTGATGAACTACGGCGTCGATCGCTACAAACGCCCGCAAAAAATCTCGTTGCAGGAGGAAAAAGCGCGGCAGAAAAGCCGGGAAGAGTATCTGCAAAGCCAGGTGAATATGCTATGGCGCACCCTGCCGAAGCGGGAAGAAGAGAAGACCATTGAGTCGGCCCGCCGCTACCCTTCAGAGCCGCAGGAGAACCTGCTGTACTTTATGGAGAAGAACGCGCCGCTGCTGGAGCCGTGGCAACGCGAAATCCTGCGTATCGTGCGCAAGGTCAGCCAGTATTTTTATCCGCAGAAGCAGACCCAGGTGATGAACGAAGGGTGGGCCACCTTCTGGCATTACACGATCCTCAATCACCTTTATGACGAAGGGAAAGTGACGGAGCGCTTTATGCTGGAGTTTCTGCACAGCCACACCAACGTGGTATTCCAGCCGCCCTATAACAGCCAGTGGTATAACGGGATTAACCCGTACGCTCTGGGCTTCGCCATGTTCCAGGACATTAAGCGTATTTGCCAGTCGCCGACCGAAGAAGACCGCTACTGGTTCCCGGATATCGCCGGCTCTGACTGGCTGGAAACGCTGCATTTCGCGATGCGTGATTTCAAAGACGAGAGTTTTATCAGCCAGTTCCTGTCACCGAAGGTCATGCGCGACTTCCGCTTCTTTACGGTGCTGGATGACGATCATAATAACTACCTGGAGATCTCCGCTATCCATAACGAGGAGGGGTATCGGGAGATCCGCTCGAAGCTGTCCGCCCAATACAACCTCAGCAACCTCGAGCCGAATATTCAGGTATGGAGCGTCGATCTGCGCGGCGACCGCTCATTAACGCTGCGTTATGTGCCGCACAACCGCGTCCCGCTGGATAAAGGGCGTCGCGAAGTGCTCAAGCACGTCCATCGTCTGTGGGGGTTTGATATCCTGCTGGAACAACAAAATGCCGATGGCAGTATCGAACTGCTGGAGCGTAGCCCGCCGCGCCAGAACGCGCTGTAAAACGATGAAAAAATGCCCGACAGCTTGCCGGGCATTTTTTATAACGTCGGTGTCCCTTAACGCATGCCGATGACTAAATCACCCGACATGGTTTTCTGCATCCGGTGCCAGATCTCGCCGCTGTCGTGGCCGTAACGACGGACAATCTCGTAAACTTTCTCGTGCAGCCCCTCTTCGCACACTTTCGCCAGCTGATGATAGAAGCCCAGCGCCAGGCTGCGCGCTTCCGGATTGGCAAAATAGTGACGACCGATGCGAGTGTACAGCCCTTTCATTCCGTTGAGGATCAGGCCGTAAATCGGGTTACCAGAGGCGAACGCCAGGCCGCGGAAGATGTTGTAATCCAGCTCGGCAAACGCGTCGGCGTGATCTTCGACTTCCCGCGCGCTGGCAAGCACTTCCAGCGCATTGTCAGGATGCTGGCGGAACGCGGTGCGGATGAAAATGGTAGAGATGTTGGTACGTACCGACAGCAGGTTATCGATCAGCTGCGGAACGCTGTCATGATCAAGACGCGCCAGAGTTTCGAGAATATTCAGCCCGGACGTTTCCCAGAAATTATTCACCTTCGTCGGCTTGCCGTGCTGAATCGTCAACCAACCATCACGGGCCAGACGTTGCAACACTTCGCGTAAGGTGGTGCGGGTCACACCAATGAGTTCAGAAAGTTCACGTTCGGCGGGGAGGATGGTGCCTGGGGGAAAACGATTATTCCAGATACTCTCGATGATGTACTCTTCCGCGAAACCCGCAGGGCTTTGCGCCTTAATGACCATAATTAGATTTCCATTACACAGCGTTGCAAATTCCACTCATCATACCAGAGCCGCTATAGAGCAGATAGCGTCAGAAAGTAATTAAAAGGGGATCGCCGTTTCATTTTCAACTTTTCGTTACCCCCTGCCATCGCGCGAACGCGAGGCGAAGTAAGTTGCTTCCCGTTTTGCTCAACTGGTAATCTTGTAAATAGTTACGCGTAAAATTATGTCATTAATTTGACGGGAAGGAAGTCTGTCGTGGAAATGTCTTATGGCCGCGCTCTGTGGCGCAATTTTCTTGGCCAGTCCCCTGACTGGTATAAACTCGCTCTCATCATTGTTTTGATCGTTAACCCTCTGGTTTTTCACCTCAATCCGTTTATTGCCGGCTGGATGCTGGTGGTGGAATTTATCTTTACCCTCGCCATGGCGCTCAAGTGTTACCCGCTCCTGCCGGGAGGCCTGCTGGCGATTGAGGCGGTGATGATCGGCATGACCAGCCCGGAACATGTCCGCGAAGAGATTGCCAGCAATCTGGAAGTGCTCCTGCTGTTGATGTTCATGGTGGCGGGGATCTATTTTATGAAGCAGCTGCTGCTGTTTATCTTTACCCGCCTGTTGCTGGGGATTCGCAGTAAGATGCTGCTGTCGCTCTCTTTTTGTCTCGCAGCGGCCTTCCTCTCCGCCTTCCTCGATGCGCTGACCGTTGTGGCGGTAGTGATCAGCGTCGCCGTTGGCTTCTACGGCATCTATCACCGCGTCGCCTCCGCGCGCCCGGATGATAACGATATCCTCGACGATAGCCACATCGACCAGCATTATCGTGACGTGCTGGAACAGTTCCGCGGCTTTCTGCGCAGCCTGATGATGCATGCGGGCGTCGGGACGGCGCTCGGCGGCGTAATGACCATGGTGGGCGAGCCGCAAAACCTGATCATTGCCAAGGCGGCGGGCTGGCACTTCGGCGAGTTCTTTTTGCGGATGGCTCCGGTGACGCTGCCGGTGATGATCTGCGGCCTGCTGACCTGCCTGCTGCTGGAGAAAACCAAACGGTTCGGCTACGGTGAACCGTTGCCGCCAGTCGTACGTAAGGTGTTACAGGAGTTCGACGATCGCAGCCGTCAGCAGCGCAGCCGTCAGGATCGCCTGCGGCTGATTGCGCAGGGGATTATCGGTATCTGGCTGGTGACCGCGCTGGCGATGCACCTTGCTGAAGTGGGGCTGATCGGTTTATCGGTGATTATTCTGGCGACGACTTTCTCCGGCGTCACCGACGAGCATGCCATCGGCAAAGCCTTTACCGAGGCGCTGCCGTTCACCGCCCTGCTGACCGTATTTTTCGCCGTGGTTGCGGTGATCATCGACCAGCACCTGTTTACGCCGGTGATTCAGTTTGTCCTCCAGGCATCACCGCACGCCCAGCTGTCGTTGTTCTATCTGTTTAACGGGTTACTGTCGTCGATTTCCGACAACGTCTTCGTTGGCACGGTGTATATCAACGAAGCCCGAACGGCGCTGCAGAACGGCGTTATCAGCCTGCCGCAGTTTGAACTGCTGGCGGTGGCGATCAATACCGGCACCAACCTGCCTTCCGTCGCCACCCCTAACGGCCAGGCGGCGTTTCTTTTCCTGCTGACCTCCGCGCTGGCGCCGCTGATTCGCCTTTCCTATGGCCGTATGGTGTGGATGGCGCTGCCCTACACCATCGTCATGACCCTGGTGGGGCTACTGTGCGTTGAATTCGCATTGATGCCTGTCACCCAGTGGATGCTCGATAACCACTGGCTTATCACGCCGTCACTTCCTTAAATTAAGCTCCGGTTATCCGCCTCCGTCAGGCGGATAACCGCACTTCTTTTATGTAATATTTTCCAACAAGCTGCTGGCGTCGGTACGGTTTTCGTTTACACTGCCATGATTTGGCATGTTCCAGGGAAATGACTATGTTGCGATATTTAAACCAGTGCTCAAGGGGACGCGGAGCCTGGCTCCTGATGGCGTTAACCGCTTTTATCCTTGAATTAGTTGCGCTGTGGTTCCAGCACGTGATGTTGCTGCAACCCTGTGTGATGTGTATTTATGAACGTTGTGCATTATTAGGCATTATGGGCGCCGGTATTGTCGGGGCTATCGCGCCAAAAACGCCGTTACGCTATGTGGCGCTGGTCATCTGGCTGTATAGCGCGCTGCGCGGTCTGCAGCTGGCGTGGGAACACACTATGATTCAGCTGCACCCTTCCCCGTTTCAGACCTGTGATTTCGCCGCGCGTTTTCCAACGTGGCTCCCGCTGGATAAATGGATCCCGCAGATGTTCGTCGCCAGCGGCGACTGCTCCGTTCGTCAGTGGGAATTTCTGACGCTGGAGATGCCACAGTGGCTGGTAGGGATCTTCGCCGCCTATCTGATCGTGGCGCTGCTGGTGCTGATTGCTCAGCCTTTCAAACCGAAAAAGCGCGATCTCTTCGGCCGCTAAGTTAGTGGTAAAAAAACGCTCCTTCAGGAGCGTTTTTTTTGCCTGTCGATTGACGACGACAGATCAAAAGATGCATATTAAATACATCTTTTGATCTGTCCACTAAGGAGCTGATGATGTCTCACCTGCGTATTCCTGCTCACTGGAAAGTTAAACGCTCCACCCCCTTTTTCACCAAACAGAACGTCCCCGCCGCCCTGCTCAGCCACCACAATACCGCCGCCGGCGTTTTCGGTCAGCTGTGCGTAATGGAAGGAACCGTCACCTATTATGGCTTTGCTGACGAACAGGCAAGCGAGCCGGAAGTCAAAGTGGTGATTAACGCCGGCCAGTTTGCCACCAGTCCGCCGCAGTACTGGCATCGCATCGAGATGAGCGATGACGCGCAGTTCAATATCAATTTCTGGGTTGAAGAAGAGAGCCATGGCGAAAACGGGCTGTTTCACGCTAAGAAAGCCTGACCCAGCCGCTCAGATACCTTGAAACACAAAACCCGCCTCGCGGCGGGTTTTAGCAAACGATAGCAAGCATCAACGCTTCACTGCGCCCAGTCGGGCTTATTCAAAATATGGTCCTGCCAGTCGCGCACCGTCTCTTCTTTAACCGCAATATGGCGTACGGAGATGCGTTCGCCATGCATCGCCGCTTTCGAGCCGCTCAGCAGCGGGTGCCAGTTTGGCAGAGGCTTCCCTTCTGCCAGCAGGCGATAGGCGCAGGTCGGTGGTAGCCATTCGAACGTAGGCAGATTATCGCGGGTCAGCTTGATGCAGTCCGGCTCATACTCGAAACGTCGTTCATAGTTCCGGCACTGGCAGGTTTTAATATTTAACTGACGACAGGCGACGTTGGTGAAATAGATCTCATCCGTATCCTCATCCATCAGCTTATGCAGGCAGCACTGTCCGCAGCCGTCGCACAGTGATTCCCACTCCGCGTCGGTCATTTCATCAAGTGTTTTTTGCTGCCAGAAAAGTTGTTCGCTCATAGGGGATATCCGTCATTGCCATTCAGGGTGCACCTTATAACCAGTCTGGCACGCTGATGCAAGTTTTGCCGCCCGCAAAGGCGGCAAAAGGACGTTACAGTACGCGGGTGGAGAGCGTCAGACCATTAAAGCCGACTTCCAGCTCATCGCCGCTGCTCAGCGGCCCGACGCCTTCTGGCGTGCCGGTCAGGATGATATCGCCGGCTTTGAGCGTAAAGAAACGCGACATATAGGCAATCAGCGGAACGATTTTATGGATCATATCGGCCGTTGTTCCCTGCTGACGAACGTCGCCGTTCACTTTCAGGCTCAGCGGCGTATTTTGCGGGTCGCTATGAAATTCTGCCGCCGGAATAAAACCGGAAACCGGGCAAGAATTATCAAAGCCCTTGGCTTTTTCCCACGGCTGGCCGGCCTTTTTCATCTTACCCTGCAGATCGCGCAGGGTAAGATCCAGCGCTACGCCGTAGCCCGCAATCGCTTTCAGGACGTGCTCTTCCGTCGCCTGGCGCAGCGTGCTGCCAATCAGCACCGCCAGTTCAACTTCGTGATGCACCGAACCCAATCCTTCGGGGAGCACCAACGGCTGGCGGATATCGCATAGCGCCGTCTCAGGTTTAATAAACAGCACCGGTTCTTCCGGCATTGCACTGCCCATTTCCTTAATGTGGTTTGCATAATTGCTGCCCACGCAAACGACTTTACTTACCGGATAATCCAGTAATGCTCCCTGCCAGTTATGATGTTGGTACATTATTTCCCCTCGGTGGGTTAATCAGATTTATTCCCCTGTTCCGCCAGGTGTTTCTTAAGTAGATTCTCAGTCGGAGGAGGAAGTTGGAGATAATAGCCCTGATCAATCAGTGACTGTTTGACTTTTTCCAGATCGGCACCGGCAAGCTTTTTCCGTCCGTCGAGCGGTAACAGCATGGTCATCTGCGGCGTGCCGAAGCTTGCCATCAGTTCGACAGGAACACGTGAGAAATCGTCCCTTTTTTCGACATATAAATAGGTTTGCTCACGTTTAGTACTTCGATAGATCACACAAAACATAGTTTTACTCGGAATTAGACCCGTGGTCACTTGCCTCAATATATGAGTGACTATAACATGCCTTTTAGTCTTCGGAATATCACCGCACTTCGGCAGGTGATAAACAGCAAATTGAGTAAGGCCAGGATGTCAAATACGCCAATCGAACTTAAGGGCAGTAGCTTCACCTTATCTGTCGTTCATTTGCACGACGCAAATCCCGAGGTTATTCGTCAGGCGTTAGAAGACAAGATCGCCCAGGCTCCCGCTTTTTTACGTCACGCTCCGGTCGTTGTGAACCTCAGCAATGTCGAAAACGACGTTGACTGGCGCCCTATGCACGAAGCCATTGTCAGCACCGGTTTACGGATTATGGGCGTGAGTGGTTGCAAAATCCCGCGGCTCAAAACGGAAATCGACCGCGCCGGGATTCCTTTACTGACGGAAGGGAAAGAGAAAATCCCCCGCCAGGCGACGCCAGAGCCGGTCGCGCCGCCGCCAGTTGTTAATCCGATCACAAAAACGCGTTTAATTGATCTGCCGGTACGTTCCGGTCAGCGCATTTATGCACCAAACTGTGATCTGATTGTTACAAATCATGTGAGTGCCGGTGCGGAACTTATTGCCGATGGTAACATCCATGTTTATGGCATGATGCGGGGACGCGCACTCGCGGGCGCAGGCGGCGACAGAGAAGCGCAAATATTTTGTTCACACCTCACGGCGGAACTGGTTTCCATCGCAGGGGAATACTGGCTGAGTGATAATATCCCGGCCGAATTTTATGGCAAAGCGGCCCGCCTGCGTCTGGGTGATACCGCTTTGACTATTCAACCGTTGAGTTAGTCCCTTTTTAACAAGGAATTTCTATGGCACGCATTATTGTTGTGACTTCGGGTAAAGGGGGCGTTGGCAAGACCACCTCCAGCGCGGCCATCGCTACCGGTTTGGCCCAGAAGGGAAAGAAAACTGTCGTTATCGACTTTGATATCGGTCTGCGTAACCTCGACCTGATTATGGGCTGCGAGCGTCGGGTAGTTTATGACTTCGTCAACGTGATTCAGGGCGATGCCACGCTGAATCAGGCGTTAATCAAAGATAAACGCACCGACAATCTCTATATCCTCCCCGCCTCCCAGACGCGTGATAAAGATGCGCTGACCCGCGAAGGTGTAGATAAAGTTCTCGAAGAACTGAAAAAGATGAACTTCGATTTTGTGGTCTGCGACTCTCCTGCAGGCATTGAAACCGGTGCGCTGATGGCGCTCTATTTTGCCGACGAAGCCATCATCACCACCAACCCGGAAGTCTCCTCCGTTCGTGACTCCGACCGTATCCTCGGTATCCTCGCCTCCAAATCCCGCCGCGCGGAAAATGGCGATGAGCCGATCAAAGAACACCTGCTGCTCACGCGCTATAACCCAGGTCGTGTAAACAAAGGCGACATGCTGAGCATGGAAGACGTTCTGGAAATCTTGCGTATCAATCTGGTAGGCGTGATCCCGGAAGATCAGTCCGTGCTGCGGGCGTCAAACCAGGGTGAGCCGGTTATCCTGGATGATGCGTCAGACGCAGGTAAGGCCTATGCCGATACGGTTGAACGTCTGCTCGGAGAAGAACGTCCTTTCCGCTTCATTGAAGAAGAGAAGAAAGGTTTCCTCAAACGCCTGTTCGGAGGATAAATTATGGCATTACTCGACTTTTTTCTCTCGCGGAAAAAGAACACGGCCAACATTGCGAAAGAGCGCCTGCAAATCATCGTCGCGGAGCGTCGTCGCGGCGACGCTGAACCGCATTATCTGCCGCAGTTACGCAAAGATATTCTGGAGGTGATTTGTAAGTATGTGCAGATCGACCCGGAAATGGTCAGCGTTCAGCTGGAACAACGGGATGGCGATATTTCGATTCTGGAGTTGAACGTGACTTTGCCAGAAACGGAAGAGTCGAAACCCTGAGCCAAATAAACCCGACAGCCTTGGGCTATCGGGTTGGTTGGCATAGTGGCCCGGAGAGTCTGTCCGGGCTTTTTGCTGCGGCTTAGCGCGGGTATTCGCTTAACAACGCCTGCAGACGATCGGCCATCAGGTCGCTTCGCCAGCCGGAAATCAGCTCAGGTCGTCCGTTTCCGCTTTTCAACTGCCAGTGCCAGTTCAGCAGCTGGTTAATCTGTCGTCTTGATGCCAGCAGCTCTGCGCTCAGCCCCTTCTCGGTACTCACTTCCTGCACCAGCGCTTTAATCTCTTTAAAGACTTTGCGGTAGCCCGGCATATCAATCAGGTTTTGCAGTGGCTCCGGCAGCGCCTCTTCAGGCAGCTCCTGGGCTTTCGCCACCAGACTTATCAGCGTTTTGCCGTGAAAACGAATTTCGCTGCCGGACAGGCCGAGGCTATCAAGTTCCCCGAGGCTCCCCGGCATATAGCGCGCCACGTTCCACAGATGTTCTTCACGAACCACAAAATTGACCGCCATATCGCGATCGCGCGCCTTACGTAAACGCCACTCCGCCAGCAGCTGCAGGCAGCCCAGTTGACGGGTGCGCAGCTGCCAGGCGTTGCCGATATCACGCCACGCCTGCGCCGGGTCCTGCACTTCCTGACGGCGTTGCTGCATCAGACGGCATTCGTCCAGCGCGGCATCCAGCCAGCCAGCGGCCTCGGTTTCCGCCATCAGCTTGCTGGCGATCGGCAGAAGATACCAGACATCCGCCGCCGCATAGTCGCACTGACGCTGGGTCAGCGGACGAGCCAGCCAGTCAGTGCGCGACTCGCTCTTATCCAGCGCAATGCCGGTATACTCTTCCACCATTGACGCAAATCCCCAGGACATCGGGCGCCCGCAAAAAGCGGCCAGAATCTGGGTATCAATCAACGGCTCCGGCATCAGGTTAAAGGTGTTGAGGAACACTTCCAGATCTTCACTGCCAGCGTGCAGGTACTTGGTGACGTCTTTGTTCAGCAGCAGCTCACGCATCGGCGCCCAGTCGGTTATCTCCAGCGGGTCAATCAGCGAAACCTGTTCACCGTCAAACAGCTGGAGCAGGCCCAGCTGCGGATAATAGGTGCGGGTGCGGACAAATTCTGTATCCAGCGCAATCGCGGGTGCCGCGTTTGCCGCTTCACAGATGGCGCGAAGACCATCGTCGGTGGTGATCATCTGATAGTTCAAATCATGCTCTCTTAACTTGCGCCCATAAAAAACGCCGGCTTAGCCGGCGTCTGGCGACTCTCGTATACCTTAGGCTTTATTGTCTACTTTAGCGCGGGCTTCGTCACGCAGTTCTCGCCGTAAAATTTTGCCAACATTGGATTTCGGCAGTTCATCACGGAATTCAACCAGTTTCGGTACTTTATATCCGGTCAGATGGCGGCGGCAGAAGGTGATCAGCGCCTCTTCGGTCAGCGCTGCGTCTTTCTTCACGACGAAAATCTTTACCGCTTCACCGCTGCTGCCCGACGGTACGCCGACGGCAGCCACCTCCTGAACGCCCGAATGCTGCATCACCACATCTTCGATTTCGTTCGGATAGACGTTAAACCCGGAGACCAGAATCATATCTTTTTTGCGATCGACGATGCGCAAAAAGCCTTCATCGTCCATCACCGCAATATCGCCGGTATGCAGCCAGCCGTTTTTGATGATCTCCGCGGTCGCATCGGGACGCTGCCAGTAGCCCAGCATCACCTGCGGGCCTTTCACGCACAGTTCCCCCGGTTGACCCGGCGGCACTTCATTATCGTCATCGTCCACCAGCTTCGCTTCGGTCGACGGTACCGGCAGCCCGATGCTGCCGCTGTGGTAGTCAATATCATGGGGGTTAACGCTGACCAGCGGCGCGCACTCCGTCAGGCCATAGCCCTCGAGCAGATACTGGCCGGTGAGCTTAACCCAGCGCTCGGCCACCACCTGCTGCACCGGCATTCCGCCGCCGGCGGAAAGATGCAGAGAAGAGAAATCGAGCTGCTGAAACTCTTTGTTGTTGAGCAAGGCGTTGAACAGCGTATTGACCCCGGTCATCGCAGTGAACGGGTATTTTGCCAGCTCTTTTACCAGCCCCGGAATATCGCGCGGGTTGGTAATCAGCAGGTTCTGGCCGCCGAGCTCAATGAACAGCAGGCAGTTCATGGTCAGCGCAAAAATGTGGTACAGCGGCAGCGCCGTCACGACAAACTCTTTCCCACGATGCAGCAGCGGCCCATAGGTCGCATTCACCTGCTCGAGGTTCGCCAGCATATTGCGGTGGGTGAGCATTGCCCCTTTCGCCACGCCGGTGGTGCCACCGGTGTACTGCAGGAAAGCCAGATCTGCACAGACAATGTCAGGTTTAACGTACTGCATACGATAACCGGCATGCAGCGCGCTGCGGAAAGAGATCGCATCGGGGAGGTGATACTTCGGCACCAGACGCTTGATGTACTTCACCACGAAATTCACCAGGGTGCCTTTCGCGGCTGAGAGCTGATCGCCCATCCGGGTCAGGATCACATGCTTCACCTGCGTTTTATCGACCACTTTCTCCAGGGTATGGGCAAAGTTGGAGACGATCACAATCGCCGCCGCTCCGCTGTCATTCAGCTGATGCTCAAGCTCGCGCGGCGTATACAGCGGATTGACGTTCACCACAATCATCCCCGCGCGCAGAATACCGAAGAGCGCGATGGGGTATTGCAACAGGTTAGGCATCATCAGCGCGACGCGATCGCCCTTTTGCAGTCCCAGCCCCTGCTGGAGATAAGCGGCGAACGCCCGGCTGCGCTCCTCCAGCTTACGGTAGGTCATCACCTCGCCCATGTTGATAAACGCCGGTTGGTCGGCGTAGCGCGTGGCGGCATGTTCAAATAATTCAACCAGGGATTGGTAGCGGTCAGGATTTATCTCCGCCGGAACATCGGCGGGATAGCGGTTTAGCCAAACCTTTTTCACTGCATCACCTCTGAAATAGTTATTCGTCGTCATCACAGCCCCTGATCAACAAACATTCTGTTAACATTATATTAACTCAGCGTACCAGTTTATTAATTAGGCGTTTTACAGGTTGCGAAGCGCGTCACTATTTATTTTTCTTATGGGTCCAAAAATAAAGAAACAGCGGACAAGCCGCTGTTTCTTTTAGCTTACAAAAACTACAAAATCATTCAGTTACAACATTTCTGACTTCCGCAGGGCCCGGGTTGTACCAGCCCCAGCCGCCATAACCGTAAGCCCACGGGCGCGGACCGATCATCCACGGGTCGATGGGCTGCGGCGGCATAACCACCTGCTGCACCACGTTCCAGCGCTTATAGCCGGTCGCATTCATCAGCATAAATTTGTACGGTGTGCTGCCGACTTTTCCGTCAACAACGCCGGTAATCGGGCCAACGACGGTCACCAGCTGGCCGCGGAAATCAACCGGGTCGAGGAAGCCGTTCACATCGGCGAAGATGCGCCCGCGTGATGCTTCGTTCAGCTCAGGCCGGGCACCGCTGTCCAGCGGAACCGTGGCGATTTCCAGACGGGTTTTACCCTGTTGATTCTGCACGTTGACGACTTTACCGCCAAAACGGGCTTCCTGACCCACGTAGAGCTGTGGCGCGGCCATGACCCGGACTAAATCTTGCTGTGGCGTCGGGCTGGAACCTTTAATCACGTCCGGCACCGACACGCATCCACTTAACGCGACGGCAACGGCGCCCGCTAATAACCAACGTACTGCTTTGTTTTGACCCGCCATGATGCGACTCCTTCTCTCAGTCTTATATCTACTGAGATTCATCCACGGCCAGGAAGTTTCTTCCACGCCACGTCGTTACGCAAATAAACCGGTTCGGCTTTGTCTACGGCAACGGTTTTCCCGGCGGCAAGCAGGTAACAGGCCAGCGGCAGCATATCTTCCGCCGCCGGTAGCGTCATATCACCGTCGGTTAAGACCAGCGAAGTCTCCTTCGCCAGATCGGGCCAGGCTTGCCAGCCGGTCCCTACCGTTGCCCAGCTACCGTCCAGCTGTTGCAGACGTTCGCGAACGGCGTCAGGCTTCAGCACCGCTTCGCTCTCTTCGCCGTGCCAGACGCCCTGCTCATCGCGCTGATACTCAGCCCAGTACACTTCGCCCATTCGGGCGTCGATGGCCGCCAGAACGCGGGTGGCCCCGGTTTTACGCCATGCGCCCTGCGCCATGGTAGCCAGGGTCGATACGCCAATCATCGGCAGTTCCGCCCCCAGCGCCAGCCCCTGAGCAATGCCGATGCCAATACGTACGCCGGTAAAACTGCCTGGCCCGCGGCCAAAGGCCAGGGCATCGAGCTCAGTCAGTGAGACATGGCTTTCATTCAGGACATCCTGCACCAGCGGCAGAATACGTTGGGTATGTTCACGGGGACAAATTTCGAAATGAGCACAAAGGGTGCCATCATTCCACAGCGCCGCGGAGCAGGCCTCCGTGGCGGTATCGATAGCCAAAATTCGCATGAGTTGTCGCGCTCTCGCTCTAGCAGATTGACAAAATGGCGCGCAGCTTACCACATTTTGCGACAGATTACCTCGCCGGCGGCACAGCGAGGAAACGCACCGCCCGGCGGATATCGCGGGTTCGCGGCGCTGGCGGCAGGCTGGCGAGGAAGACAGCGCCATAGGGGCGCATCACCAGCCGGTTATCGCAAATCACCAGCACCCCGCGATCGTCGATATCACGGATCAGACGTCCAACCCCTTGTTTCAGCGTAATGACCGCATCCGGCAGCTGGACTTCGTCAAACGGATCGCCGCCGCGCAGGCGACAGTCTTCCATTCGCGCTTTCAGCAGCGGATCGTCCGGTGAGGTAAACGGCAGCTTATCGATAATCACCAGCGATAGCGCATCGCCGCGCACATCCACCCCTTCCCAAAAGCTGCTGGTCGCCACCAGCAAAGCGTTGCCGGCGCTGACAAACTGCTGCAACAGCTGCCCTTTACTGGTTTCACCCTGTAACAAAACCGGTAGCGTCATGGTGGCGCGGAACTGCTCCGCCAGATCGCGCATCATCGCGTGCGAGGTGCACAGCATAAAGCAGCGGCCGTCGTTAGCTTCAATCAGCGGCTTGAGCATCGCGGCCAGATGTCGCGCGGCACCGGGCTGATTCGGCAGTGGCAGGTTGCGCGGCACGCAGAGCAGCGTCTGATGCGCGTAATCAAACGGGCTGGGCAGCAGCAGCGATTCCGCCTCTTCGATGCCAAGCCGCGCGGTGAAATGACGAAGATCGTCGTTAACCGACAGCGTCGCGGAGGTAAAAATCCAGCTCCCTGGTTTCTGCGCCATCACCTCTTTAAATTTTTCAGCCACGGTCAACGGCGTCAGCGCCAGGGTAAAGTGGCGGGAAGTGCATTCATACCAGTAGCTGAAGCCCGGCTGGTTGATCTCTTTCAGTCGCTTGAGCCGCGCACGATAGATCGTCGCGCGTTCAAAGGCGGCATCCAGCAGCGCCGAACGACCCAGAGACAGTTTGGCGACGTCATAGCACAGCTCCAGCGCATCATCGAGCAGCAGCAGCGCCCGCTGAATGTTGCTGTCCGCCAGCAGGTCGCGCAAATTGCCGCGATAGCCGGGCTCGCCGAGCTGCAGGCGAAAATCCTGCGCGCTCTGGGCCAGCCGGTCGGCGCACTTTTGCAGCTGCTGGGTATCTTTCAGCTCGGTGCGGTAGGCGATGGTGATATCTTTCGCCAGATCCAGCAACTGACGGCTGGAGAGCGACTGGCCAAAATACTGGCTGGCGATATCCGGGAGCTGATGGGCTTCATCGAAGATCATCACCTCCGCTTCGGGGATGAGCTCGGCGAAACCGCTCTCCTTCACCACCATATCGGCAAGAAAAAGATGGTGGTTAACCACCACCACATCGGCATCCATCGCCTTTTTACGCGCTTTGACGACGAAGCAATCTTTGTACAGCGGGCAGTCGCTGCCGAGGCAGTTATCGTTGGTGCTGGTCACCAGCGGCCAGGCCTGAGAGTCTTCGGCGACGCTGACGCAGGTGCTGATATCACCATCAATGGTTTGATTAGACCACGATCGCAGCAAAATGACGTCGCTCAGGGTTTGCACCGGCAGATCGCCGCCGGCCAGAGTCTGCTGCTCGAGACGCTCAAGGCACAGATAATTTGATCGCCCTTTCAGCAGCGCCAGCCTGCCGGTGAAGTTCAGCGCTTTTGCCACCGTTGGCAGGTCGCGGCTGTAGAGCTGATCCTGCAGCGCTTTCGAACCGGTGGAGATGATCACCTTTTTGTTGGCCCGCAGCGCCGGCGCCAGATAGGCATATGTCTTCCCGGTACCGGTCCCGGCTTCAACCACCAGCGGCCGCGCCTCTTTTATGGCGTGGGTCACCGCCACCGCCATCTGGCGCTGCGGTTCGCGCGGTTTAAATCCCGGAATGGCGCTGGCCAGCTGGCCGTCTGCTGCAAAATCGTCGATCACATTGCCCCCTGGTTATTTGGACAGTGATTATGTCAGGGAGGGCGTCGTTTCACCAGCCCGGGTAGTGACGTGAGCAGAACATTATGGCAGTCTTGCCGCTGTCTGATGGAATAAAACCGAAGGAAATTAAAATGACAATTACGCGTATCGATGCGGAAGCCCGCTGGTCTGATGTCGTCATCCACAACCAGACCCTCTACTATACCGGCGTACCGGCCAACCTTGATGCGGATGCCTTTGAGCAAACCGCGAACACCCTGGCGCAGATTGACGCCGTGCTGGAAAAACAGGGCAGCAACAAGTCGCGTATTCTTGATGCCACCATTTTCCTGGCGGACAAAAGCGATTTTGCCGCCATGAATAAAGCCTGGGACGCCTGGGTAGTTGCCGGTCACGCCCCGGTACGCTGCACCGTTCAGGCCGCGTTAATGAAGCCTGAATACAAAGTCGAAATTAAAATTATCGCCGCGGTGTAAGCGGCAACTCAGCAAGCCGGATAGCCACCCGCCATCCGGCCTGCCGGTTCGTTTCTCTCAACCCGCGCACCACATTAGCTGTTCCTTCAGCTGCAGCGTCTCCTGCGGCACGCATTTCAGCGCTTCACGATAGCTGGCAGCTTGTTTTGCATACCCTCGCACAGACTGCAACAGCACCCGCAGCGCGCTATCCCACACAATCCCCTGCAGGTCGCTGTATGGCCACAGATCCGGTTCCCGGATAAACGGCACCAGGTAATCAATCCCCTGCTTCACTCCTCGCCCATCGCGGATGGCGTTCCAGCGGTCAAACTCAACGTGCTCGGCGTAGCGGTTGAGCAGCAGATGCGCCTCCAGATTAAACAGCGAGTAGTGGAAAGGGATGGTACGTTCGAGCTCCATGGTCTGTTTGCCATCCTGGTCAATCTGCGCCGCCATCCGCTGGGTGATCCCCTGCTCGATGATCCGCGCCGCCAGCCCTTTATCGCCATAGAAAAGCGCGTTCACCGTCCGCTGGGCGTCGTACCAGGTACCGTGGTTGTTGTGCCAGACGTACTCTGAGTGGCCAATTTCGCTGTAGTACATCCAGTGGTTAAAATCGCGGAACCACTGGTGCAGGCCGATAATATCGTCGGTATCCAGCACGTTCGCCGAACTCATCAAGCCGATGGTATCAACCACCATCCACATTAAGCGGGTGTCAATCAACCCGGTACCGCGGCCGGAAACAATCCCCGGGATCGCCTGGCCATAGTTGAGATGCGGATTCATTCGCGTGTCAGCATCGAGGAACCAGCAGCGGATCTGCGCGGCCGCCGCCTGTGCGTACTGGCGCTGGCCGGTGAAGTACCACGCCAGCCCCAGGGTCAGACACCGTTCGCACATACGGATAATGCGCGAAGTATCGGTATCGTTATTTTCACACTGCGGGTTGATATGCCCGTCGCGACGAATGTAGGGTAGCCCGTTGGGACGCCGTGGGTTTGGCCACCAGTAGGTACCCAGACTGTAGTAATCGTGCGCGTCACCGCTCGCCGGCCGCAGTTTTTTGTGTACCACGCTTTCCGGCGCTTCGCGGCGCAGGATATCGGCCTCCGACACCAGCTTGCTCAGCGCCAGCTGCAATGGCGAGAACGGCTGTTTTAAGCCAGCACGGGCGTTTTCCAGGCAGGTTTCATCAAGGGTGTACAGCTTCATCGCCACCTTAAACGCCCTCCCGGCACGCGATGCGTTGACCGCTTTGCGCATCGAACAGGTGCACGCCCGAGAGCTTCGGCTGTAGCCAGATCTTATCCCCCTCTTTTACCGCCAGACGCTGTTTGAACACCGATGTAAACGCCCCGCCTCCGGTATCGCAGAAAAGCTGCATATCCGAACCGGTGTTCTCCACCGCCGTGACCTTCGCCGCCAGCGCATCGTCGCGCGCTTCATGGACCACGTTGACCTGCTCAGGGCGAATGGCATACACCACCTGCTGACCGTCGGTCACTCGTAACCCCGCGGGCAAAGCCAGCAGTGAGGCATCTTTAAGACGCAGGCTGGTCGCGTTGCCGTTCAGCACGACCTCGCCGGGAAGCTGGTTAATCTCCGGCGAACCGATAAATCCGGCAACGAACAGATTCGCCGGCTGGTCGTACAGCTCCAGCGGGGTACCCGCCTGTTCAATTCGCCCATCGCGCAGGACGACTATCATCTGTCCCATGGTCATGGCTTCAATCTGATCGTGGGTGACGTATACCGAGGTCGTTTTCAGTCGACGATGCAATTCGCGGATCTCGCCGCGCACTTGGGTACGCAGCTTGGCGTCCAGGTTGGATAGCGGTTCATCGAATAAGAAGACCTGCGGCTTACGTACGATCGCCCGCCCCATCGCCACGCGCTGGCGCTGGCCGCCGGAGAGATCTTTTGGCAGGCGCTCCAGCAACGGCTCCAGCCCCAATAGCGCCGCCGCTTCATTGACCTTCTGTTGGATATCCGCTTTCGGCAGTTTAGCCATCTTCAGGGCAAAGCCCATATTTTCACGCACCGTCATCTGCGGGTAGAGCGCATAGCTCTGAAACACCATTGCAATGTCACGCAGCTTCGGCTCCACTTCCGTGACGTTACGCTCGTTGATGTGCACTGCCCCGCCGGAGATCTCCTCCAGGCCTGCGATCATGCGCAATAGCGTAGACTTGCCGCAGCCGCTGGGCCCCACAAGGACGCAGAACTCGCCGTCCGGGATAGTCAACGACACGTCTTTAATCACCTGCGCATCACCATACGATTTACGTACGCTATTCAGTACAACAGATCCCATCGGTAACTCCTTATCCTTTGACCGCGCCGGACATAATCCCGCGATTGAAATGTTTTTGCAGACCCAGGTAGACGATGATGCTGGGCAGCATCGCCAGCAGCGTTATGGCGATAAAAATGTTCGGCGTGATGCTCTCATCGGTACGCAGCGTGCCGAGGATCACCGGAATGGTATTCAGGCTGTCCTGGTTGACCACAATCAGCGGCAGCAGGTACTGGTCCCAAATCATAATAAAGCCGAAGGTCACCACCGTGCCGAGCGCCGGTTTCACCAGCGGCAGAATGACGTGGAAGAAAATCTGCCACTCGTTAGCGCCATCAATACGCGCCGCCTCCTCCAGCTCTTTAGGAATCGCCGACATAAATTCGGTCAGGACAAAGATGGAGAACGCCCAGCCGACGACCGGCAAAATCATCCCGAGGTAGCTGTTGTAGAGCGAGGCATCGATAAACGGCAGCCGCCAGTTAATAATCATGTACAGCGGAATCGCGATGACCTCTTCCGGCAGCATCATGGTGGACAAAATCACCAGGCTCACCAGCGCCACGCCGCGAAACTTCTTACGCGCCAGCGCATACGCCGCCAGCGCGCTGACCGACACCTGCAGAACGGTGCCAAAGAACACCACCAGAATGGAGTTCAGCAGATACTGCCAGACGCCAATATCCATCCACGCAAAGATGAAGTTTTCAAACGAGAACTGATTCGGCCAGGCCAGCAGCTCGCCCGGTTTCACCGGCGCACCGCTGAATGCCGTGGCGACGATGCCCCAGAACGGACCGACAAAGACAATCAGCAGCAGCGCGTAGATGCACCAGCGTCCTGCTGTATCCCAACGTTTACTTAACATCGCGGCTCCTTAGTAACGGGCGATACGTTTTTTCAGCGTCAGATGACAAATGGTTAAGAAAACCGTGAAGGTGAACAGCAGGAACGACACCGCCGAAGCGTAGCCATAGTCAAACTGTTCAAAGCCCAATTTATAGATGTGGGTCATGACCATTTCCGTGGCGTTAGACGGCCCCCCGCCGGTGGTGGCATACACCTCGGCAAACACGCGGAAACCACGAATAAAGGAGAGCATCAGCACCACCGAAAGCGCCGGAATCATGCCGGGCAGTGTGACGTAGCGCAGACGGTTCCACCAGCTGGCGCCGTCGACGTTCGCCGCATCGTATAAATCGCGGCTGATCCCCGCCAGACCGGCAATAAAAATCACCATGTTGTAAGGCACCGCCTTCCAGATGTGCAGCAGCATGATGACCCCCAGCGCCTGGTCGGAACTGGCAAGAAAGCCCTGGTCGGCGACGCCAAACCAGCTCAGGATGTGGTTAACCACGCCGTTGGGCGTTGGGTTGAATAAAATACGCCACATTTCGGCGACGATTGCCGCGCTGGTGACCGCGGGTAAAAAGATGGCGGTGCGAATAAAACGCAGATGGCGCGCCGGGCCTTCCAGCAGCATGGCGAGAAAGAAGGCCAGGATAGCCGCGGCAAACATCGTTACCACGACGTACAGCAGGGTATTTACCACCGCCGCGTGCAGTTCTACGTCGGAAAAAGCGCGGGTGAAGTTATCGAGCCCTACCCACTCGTTCGGCTGATTAAAGTTGACCTTGTAAAAGCTCATCACCAGACCCTGAACCATCGGGATAAACTTAAACCAGCTGAAAATAATTAGCGCAGGCGCTAAAAACAGCCACGGGATCAGCGCCCGCTTACGCTTTGCACTCAGCCATCCGGTCGAGTAAGGCGAAGCGGCCTGCTTTATCGGCGAGGATTTCGTCTCATGCAGGGTCATAACGTAGGTCCTCAGTTAGCCAGCACATTTTGTTTTTTCAGCTCAGCGTTAACCTTGCCGTCGAGAGTCTTCAGCCCGGCGGCGATATCGCTGTTGCAGTCGGCAAAAATGCGGTTAAAGCCTTCGGCTGCCGCCTGACGCACCGGCGTCCAGTTGGGGATTTGCGGCACGTAGCGTCCCTGCTCGTTATAGAGCCGGGCGAAGGTTTCCCAGCGCGCATCCTGATAAACGTCCTTAACGTCGACGTTCTTGTTAACCGGCAGACGCACCACCGGAATATGCTGACTGCCTTTACCCATGCCGATCTCCTGGCCTTCCGGGGAGATCATGAATTCAATGAACTGGCGCGCCGCCTCTTTTTGTTGACTGCTCTTCATCATAAAGACCGTGGTACCTTCAGCGAGAGTGGCTTCGCCTTTCGGCCCCACTACCGGAACCACTTCAAAGTTGTCTTTACCCGGGTCTTTATCGAACAGCGCAATATGGTACGGACCGCTGAAGAACATACCGCTCTGCCCGGAGCGGAAGGAGGGGATAACGTCGGCGGTGGTGGCGTTAATTGCGCCCGGCTGGGTGACTTTTTCGCACATCATGGTGCGCATAAAGGTCATCGCTTCAGCCACTTCCGGCGTATTAAGCGAGGCGCTGAATTTTCCGCTCTCTTCTTTAACGAAATCGCCGCCCGCCTGCCAGATAAAGCTGCTCATAAACCAGCTGGCGTAGCCGCGCGTCGTCGAGGCGGGAACGATAAATCCGTAGGTATCATTTTTGCCGTTGCCATCGGGATCCTGGGTGGTGAAGGCTTTTGCCAGGGCCCGAATATCATCCCAGCTCCTGGGCTGCGGCAGCCCCAGTTTTTCCCGCCAGTCTTTGCGCACAAACAGGGCGAAAGTTTGCGCGGAGGTCGGTACGCCATAGTATTTACCGTCGATATAGCGAGTACTCTTCCATGCCGTCTGGAATAGCTGGTCGCCGCCGGCGATAGCTTGCGGGTCAATTTCTTCGGCAATACCCAACTGGATAAACTGCCCCAGCGAGGCCGCATCGTTAAAAATCAGATCGGGTAAGGCGTTGCCGGCAGTGGCGCGCGCCAGCCGCTGTTCAAAGTCTGTAGTGGCGTTGAAATACTCAATTTTGATACCGGTTTTTTCTTCAAACTTTTCCGCCTCTTGTTTGTAGATATTCTTCGAGTCATTGCTGGCGCGGATCCAGACGTTGAGGGTAGTCGCGGCATAGCTTTGGCTGACGCCGAGCCCGAGCGCGGTGAGAAGTAATAAGGAGCGTAATTTATTGGCAGACATGATGGCATATCCTTTATTGTAGAGCACAAAGGTAATTAAATTCTCAATTAATACATGAAAAGGAGTTTGAATATCGCTCAGGCGTTAATACAGCTGACGCAAGAAATATTTCCATTCATTAGATAGAAATGTATTTCCCAATACAACCATGCAAAAAAGAAATTGCGTTTCAAAAACAAGAAAATTGAGGCAGATCACACCAAAAAGTGACAAGAAAAGTGACAAAAAACAAATAACAATAAAAATCAACGCCTTAATAATTTATTAAATTTGTTAAAACATTCAAAAAATATAGAAAAAAGCCAAATTCCGTGATGTACCCAGCATTAAAAACGTCATTATTTATCCATAACAATAAACTTGATGGATATCACAAAAAAAATCACTTTGTCTTTTACACTGCTCGCCAGCGAACATTCAAATATATTGTTTTTAATTACACTGCCTGTTTCATGCGTCATTTAAATACGCGTCAGGTATAATTCTGCTGTTATCTTTTCTCATATTTGTAGAAGGGTTATCACGATGAACTCAATACCTCGCCGAGGTTTGTTATGCATTGCGCTGTTTTGTTCCGGCCTTAGCGCCTCCTTGTATGCCGCTGAGCCGTACACGCTAGACGGAAAGGATTTAGCCTTCAGCCGCCAGCAGATTGCCGCGAAAGATCCGCTATTTGTGCAGGCACAAGCGGCTCTGCTAAAAAAAGCCGATCTGGCGCTCAAGCATCCGCTGTTCTCGGTGATGGATAAAACGCTGGTCGCCGCCAGCGGCAACAAGCACGACTACTACAGTTTCCCTCCCTACTGGTGGCCAAACCCTGATACCAAAGACGGACTGCCTTATATTCGTAAGGATGGGCAAACCAACCCGGATGCCAATAGCGATGCCACCGATAAAAACCGGCTGGTGAAGATGAGTAACGACGTTTCAACGCTGGCGCTGGCGTGGTACTTCTCCCACGACGATCGCTATGCGCAAAAGGCGGCGGCCCAGTTGAGGACCTGGTTCCTCGATCCAAAGACGCGTATGACTCCCAACCTGCAGCATGCGCAAGCCATTCCCGGTATTAATACCGGACGCGGTATCGGCATTATTGATAGCCGGGCGCTGGTTGACGTCGTTGACGCAATCGCCCTGCTGCAATCCTCAGCTGCCCTGAGTGAAAACGACGTTAGCGCATTAAAGCAGTGGTTTGGCGACTATTACCAGTGGATGACCACCAGCCAGAACGGCTTTGAAGAAGAGAACTGGCATAACAATCACGGCAGCTATTTCGATATGCAGGCCGCCGCCTTCGCCCTGTTCAGCGGGAAAATCGACGAGGCGAAAAAGCGCCTGTACATCACCCAGCTGCGGCGTATTGCGGGTCAATTTGATATCGAAGGCCGCCAGATGGCCGAACTGGAGCGCACGCGTCCGTGGCACTACAGCAATTTCAACCTCGAAGCCTATAACCGCCTCGGACGACTGGGCGAGAAAGCGGGCGTCGACATCTGGAATTTCACCCTTGATGGCCATAGCCTGCGCAAAGGCTATCAGTACATCGCCAGCTTTATTGACAGCGATACCCCGTGGCCCTGGAAAGACATCGATAAAATGGACGACAAGAAAGCGCTGCGCAATATCGCCACCGCCGCGCACGCCTGGCCGGAAGATGCGCTGTTCAGTGACAAAGCGCAGTGGCTGCGGGCGAAATATCCCGACGATATCACTACGCTCATCGCCCCGCTTTCCGCATCATCAGAGGTCAGGGACAACCGCTAATGAAACAATTTTCCGGGCTCTGGCCCAACATTGTCGGACGTGCAGCCGCTGATAACGCACTGCTTGAACGGCTCGTGAAGGATGCGCAGCCGGTACTTCAGGCAGCGGTTCTCATTCCGCAGTCAGGGATCGCCAGCTGGAATCTCTACTACTTTTGTCCACACCACGGCGTACGCTTGACGTGGCGGGCGGGTACCCCCCACCAGCATGCCTGCCCGGTTGATGGCGAAATATTTTGCGGCGAACCGTGGGACGGCGCCTGGTGGCGCGAGATGAACGGCCGTAACGCCAGCGCATGCCAGCAGCTCGGACTGATATGGCAGTTGACCGGCGAAACGGCGTATCGCGATAGAGTTCGCACGCTGCTTATGGGTTACGCGGATGTCTATCCCGGCTATGAGATTCACGGCGATATTCCCAACAACGGACCGGGAAAGATGAACGCCCAGACGCTGTGCGAAGCCAACTGCATTCTGGAGATGGCGCTGGGTTATGACTTTATTCGCGACAGCCTGACGCCCGGCGAACAGCGACACATCAGTGAAAACCTGCTGCGCTGTGCGGCAACGTTTTTGCGCGATCATCGTAGTCCACAGATTCACAACCATGAAGTCAAAATCAGCGCGGCGCTTGGCATACTGGGTTTCGTCCTCGAAGATGACACGCTGCTGGAGTTTGCCGTTAACCAGCCGTACGGCCTGCGCTGGCAGTTGGAACACGGCCTGCTGGCGGAAGGGCTGTGGTTCGAAGGCTCCGTTCACTATCACTATTACGCGCTGCAGGGCTTTTTCGCCTTCGAGAAACTGGCGCGCGGCACCCGCTGGAGCCTGCTGGACGGCCCCTGGTATCAGGCGATGCTGAAGTTCCCGCTGTCGCTGCTGCTGCCGGACGGCACTTTCCCTCGGCTTAATGACTGCCTCGCCGGGCAGGAGAAGCTCCATCACCGGGATCTGTACGAGTTTGCCTGGTTTATCTGGCGTGACCCGCAGTACGCCGCGGTCCTGCAGTTTACCGAAACGGCGCCCGATGAGCGTGAAACCCTGCTATGGCGCGAACAGTCTCTGCCTGAATCCCCCCTGCCGCTCATCCCGCAGCAGTCGCTGTTTGCGCCGGGCGCGGGTCTGACGTTATGGCGGCGGCCGCAGCAGGCGCTATTGATCAAACACAGTCCCTGGGGGGGCGAACACGACCATTACGACCGGCTGGGACTGATGCTCTGGCATCGTAACGGCTGGCTACTAACGGATATGGGCACCACCGGCTACGGCGCGAAAATGCACTACGACTATTACAAAAACAGCGCCACGCACAATACGCTTTGCGTAAATCAGAGCAACCAGCCTCCGGCCAATCCGCAGGTGTTAGGCTGGCATATGGATGACGACTCTCTGTGGCTGGATAGCGAGGTTGACTGGGGCAACCCCCCGCCGAAGCTCAACAGCCATAGCCGCGTCGAGTGGGACGCTGCGGCCTGGCGAGACGTGCGCTTCCGCCGTCGCCTGCTGTGGCTTGAAGATGTACTGATCGATCTATCCTCCGTGGAGAACCCGCATCGCCAGCAGCTCGACTGGACGCTGCATCTGGCGGCACAGGCGCTGGATCAGAGCGGCACGGCCCAGCCCTTTTCGCTCAGCGGGCCACTGCGGCGAATGACCGAAACAACCGTGACGCCGCTGAACGGCTGTCAACCGCGCCACTTTGCGCGCGGTGGCGATACCGTTGCGCTCTGGCTGTCCGGTGATGGTGAACTCTGGCAAGGGCTGGCACCCGATAACCCGGCAATTCGCAATCTCAGCTATCTGGTGATACGCAATCACCTGCCGCAGGCGCGTTTTGTGTGTCTGTGGGATCTGGCAAACCGCGCGCCGCTGACGGAAGTGACCGTGCATCATACGCCAGTCGGTACGCAAATTACCTTCTGGCGCGGCGAACGTGTGACGCACGTGACGTTGTACGACGAGCCCGGGAAACGGCCTGATGCAATCCTTCCGCTCGCGGAAAGCGGCCTCTCACCTCAGTACACGGAGTAATTTACTCGTCTTCATCTTCAAAGCGCGCTACGATCCGGTCGCCGGTATGCGTGGCGCGCAGTTCACTCGCCACCAGCGCAATGGCTTCACCGCTACTCATCCCGTTAGCCATCAGCTCCTGAATACGTTCTACCGCTTTTTGCTGCTGCTCGTGGCTCAGCGAAGGTAAACCTGCAAACATGACTCACTCCTGCTACATTGTGTGGCGTAATTATTTCATGCCGCCCGCCTGATTTTCCAGAGGACGGTGACGATTAGGATCGAGGAAGATGTTGTCCCCCGCTATTATTACCCTGCCATGGCACCCGGATGCTGCCGAGCGTTACTTTACTCCTTTAAGCACGACCCCGTGGGCAATGCTGCTGCATTCTGGTTTTGCTGACCATCCGCATAACCGTTTTGATATTATCGTCGCCGACCCGCTCACGACGCTGCTGACCCGCGGCGAAACAACCGTGGTGGATGACGGTCAGACGCAGAGCAGCTCAACGGCCGATCCCCTGACGCTGCTGCAGACGCAGCTGGATCGGTGCGGATTAAGGCCGCCAGCGCATCCCCATCTGCCGTTCCTCGGCGGCGCGCTGGGGTTATTCGGCTACGATTTGGGACGCCGTTTTGAATCTCTGCCCGCGCACGCCGTCGCCGATATCGCGCTGCCGGATATGGCCGTCGGTATTTATGACTGGGCGCTGATTGTCGATCACCAGCGCCGCGAAGTATCGTTGCTCAGCTATGGCGATCCGCACGCCCGCCTGCATTGGCTGGAGGCGCAGTCTGCCGCGCCAACGACCCCGTTTGCGCTGACGTCCGCCTGGCGCTCCAATATGAGCCGCGAACAGTACGGCGAAAAATTTCGTCAGGTTCAGGCCTGGCTGCACAGCGGCGACTGCTACCAGGTCAATCTGGCTCAGCGCTTTCAGGCCAGCTACTGCGGCGATGAGTGGCAGGCATTTTGCCGGCTGAACCGCGGCAATCGCGCGCCGTTCAGCGCCTTTATTCGTCTGCAGGATGGCGCCGTACTCAGCCTTTCGCCGGAACGCTTCATCCAGCTTCGCCAGGGCGAGATTCAGACCCGCCCGATTAAAGGTACGCTGCCGCGTCTGGCCGATCCGCAGCAGGACGCCCGTCAGGCGGAGAAGCTGGCCCGCTCGCCTAAAGATCGGGCGGAGAATTTGATGATTGTCGATCTGATGCGTAATGACATCGGTCGGGTTGCCGAAGCCGGTAGCGTACGGGTTCCGGAGCTGTTTGTGGTTGAGCCGTTCCCGGCGGTGCACCATCTGGTAAGCACCATTACCGCCCGGCTGCCGGCCCATCTGCATGCCAGCGACCTGCTGCGGGCGGCCTTCCCCGGCGGGTCGATTACCGGCGCGCCCAAAGTGCGGGCGATACAGATCATCGATGAGCTCGAACCGCAGCGCCGCAATGCGTGGTGCGGCAGTATCGGCTATCTGAGCCTGTGTGGCAATATGGATACCAGTATTACTATTCGTACGCTGACGGCCTGGCAAGGTCAGCTGTACTGTTCCGCCGGCGGCGGCATCGTGGCGGACAGCGAAGAAGCGGCCGAATATCAGGAAACGTTTGATAAAGTTAATCGTATTTTGCAACAACTGGAGAGCTAGAACATGGCGGATGGCGCCCTTGAGCTGGACGACTTTCTTTCGCGTTTTCAATTACTGCGCCCGCAGCCCTCGCGCAATGCGCTGAATCAGCGCCAGGCGGCGGTGCTGGTGCCTATCGTTCGTCGTCCGCAGCCGGGATTGCTGTTAACCCAACGCTCGCCGCGGCTACGTAAACACGCCGGTCAGGTTGCCTTCCCCGGCGGCGCAGTGGACGCCACCGATGCCACGCTGATTGCCGCCGCGTTGCGCGAAGCCCAGGAAGAGGTCGCCATTCCCCCCGAGTCGGTCGAGATTATCGGCGTACTGCCGCCGGTAGACAGCGTGACCGGCTTCCAGGTCACGCCGGTGGTCGGCATCATTCCGCCAAATCTCCACTATCACGCCAGCCAGGATGAGGTCGCAGCGGTGTTCGAGATGCCGCTCGCTGAAGCGCTGCGTTTGGGACGCTATCACCCGCTGGACATTCACCGCCGCGGTAACTCGCATCGCGTCTGGCTGTCGTGGTATCAGCACTATTTTGTCTGGGGAATGACCGCCGGTATTATTCGTGAGCTGGCGCTGCAAATCGGGACTAAACCTTAGTTTTCTTCATCATGCCTGACGCGGCTGAAATTCCGGCCGCGCCCCTCGCTTCACCGCCCTCACTATCGCCGTCGTCGGGTGTTTGTTTCGGGTATATACTCAAAATGAGAATGCGCTCTCACCATTAGTAAATTCACCGTTACCCATTAGTTTAATTCATGTGAATAGTTAAGCTGATGGTGCGGTTCCCTCTTACACTATGCGCAGTTATCACATCGTTACCGCCGCTGCGGTAACCCTGTCAGGAGTATTAGCGTGATTAGTATATTCGACATGTTCAAGGTGGGGATTGGTCCCTCATCTTCCCATACTGTAGGCCCGATGAAGGCCGGTAAACAGTTCGTCGATGACCTGGTCGAAAAGGGATTGCTTAATGAAGTGACCCGTGTGGCAGTCGATGTCTACGGCTCACTTTCATTAACCGGCAAAGGCCACCATACGGATATCGCCATCATTATGGGACTGGCGGGCAATCAGCCCGATACGGTCGATATTGACGCGATACCGGCATTTATCCGCGACGTTGAAACCCGCGGACGCCTGCTGTTGGCACAAGGACAGCATGAAGTTGATTTCCCGGCGGATGACGGCATGCGTTTCCGTAGCGACAATCTGCCGCTGCACGAGAACGGTATGACGATTCATGCCTGGGCGGGCGACAAAGAGATCTACAGCAAAACGTACTACTCTATTGGCGGCGGTTTTATCGTCGATGAAGAGCACTTCGGTAAAGAGAGCGCGAACGAACTGAGCGTGCCTTACCCGTACAAATCGGCGCAGGAGATGCTGGCCTATTGCAAGGAGACCGGGCTGTCGCTCTCCGGCATGGTGATGCAAAACGAGCTGGCGCTGCACAGCAAAAAAGAGATTGAAGACTATTTTGCTCACGTCTGGCAGACCATGCGCGCCTGTATCGATCGCGGGATGAATACCGAAGGCGTGCTGCCTGGCCCGCTGCGAGTTCCTCGTCGCGCCTCTGCGCTGCGTCGTCTGCTGGTAGCCAGCGATAAGCTGTCAAACGACCCGATGAACGTCGTTGACTGGGTGAATATGTTCGCCCTGGCCGTGAACGAAGAGAACGCTGCCGGCGGACGCGTGGTGACGGCCCCGACAAACGGCGCCTGCGGAATCGTACCGGCGGTACTTGCCTACTACGATCACTTTATCGAATCGGTCAGCCCGGATATTTATATTCGCTACTTTATGGCGTCCGGCGCCGTGGGCACACTGTACAAGATGAACGCCTCCATTTCTGGCGCGGAAGTCGGCTGTCAGGGTGAGGTTGGCGTGGCCTGTTCCATGGCGGCGGCCGGTCTTGCCGAACTTCTTGGCGCCAGCCCGGAACAGGTTTGCGTCGCGGCAGAAATCGGGATGGAACATAACCTGGGCCTCACCTGCGACCCGGTTGCCGGCCAGGTGCAGGTTCCGTGCATCGAACGTAACGCCATTGCATCCGTGAAGGCGATCAACGCTGCGCGTATGGCCATGCGCCGCACCAGCGAACCGCGCGTCTCGCTCGATAAAGTCATTGAGACTATGTATGAGACCGGTAAAGACATGAACGCCAAGTATCGCGAAACCTCTCGCGGTGGTCTGGCTATCAAAGTTCAGTGTGACTAAACTCTCCCCATCAAATGCGCCCTTACGGGCGCATTTTCCGCTGTTATTTATTTACACCCACTACACTTGCTCAATGGCGGTTGTTATTCTACTCCACACAGAGAGTCGACAGGGTGTCGCGCATGCAAAATGCACAAAAGGTCATTTCGGCATACCGTCGTAAGCGGATTATCATTTGTTTGATTGTTGCGCTCCTGACGTTGACGACCACGCTGGCGATCCGATTTATTTCGCAGCGTAGTTTAAATCAGCAGCGCGTCCAGATGACCACCAATAAAATGGTGGTGGCGATGGATAAAATTTTACGCCCGTTGTCGGAACAGCACCTTTCATTGCTTCAGCTGGTGGGGAAGCCCTGTGAGGATGTGCGTCTGCCGCTGCGCAAACTGGCGGCCTCGCTGCAAACCGTGCGTTCAATCGTCCTGGTTAAATCGAACATTCTCTACTGCTCCAGCATCTTTGGCGATCGCAGCGTCCCTATTCATCAGCTGCAACCCGACCTGCCAGGCCAGCGGGAGCTGCTGGTTTTTTCAACCGATAACACGCTGCTGGTCGGCTCTCCAATCTTAATTCAATGGTACCCCTCCGCTTTCAATAGCGCCGATGGCGTGATGATCATCATCAATATTGAGCTGCTGGGAGAGTTAATTCTCAACGCAAAATCATCGTTGATTACCGGTATTGGACTGAGCGTCGGCACCCGGAACTTTATCAGCGGGAGCGGAGTAGTTGATCACTCGGTGCTTCCCGGCGAGTCGGTGATATACCGTCAACATTCGACCCTGTTCCCGTTTGCCATTAACGTCAGCGGTCCCGGCGCTTCCGCTATCGCCCTCAACGAACTGCCGGGCGAACTGCCGCTGGCGTTGATCCTCAGTTTACTGATGACCGGAATCGCCTGGCTGGCTACCGCGGGCAGGATGAGTTTTTCCCGGGAAATCAGCCTCGGTATCGCCGCCCGTGAATTCAAGCTGTGGTGCCAACCGTTGAAGGATCTGCATTCGGGAAAATGTACCGGCGTCGAGATTTTACTGCGCTGGAACAATCCGCGCCGGGGAAACATATCGCCGGAGGTGTTCATTCCTATTGCCGAAGGCTACAACCTGATCGTTCCCCTCACCCGCTATGTCATTGCAGAAACCGCACGCCAGCTTTCGCTATTCCCCCACGATAAACATTTTCACATTTCGATTAATGTCGCCGCTCGCCACTTTGCCGAGGGTGAACTGCTGCGCGATCTGCATAAACTCTGGTTCAGCGCCTACCCGGTGCAGCAGCTGGTGGTGGAACTCACCGAGCGGGACGTGCTGCAGGACGGCGATCACCACATGGCGGAACATCTGCATTTCAGGGGGGTGTACCTGGCAATCGATGACTTTGGTACTGGCAACAGCTCGCTCTCCTGGCTGGAAAAGCTACGGCCTGACGTGCTGAAGATTGATAAATCCTTTACCAGCGCTATCGGCATCGACAGCGTCAATGCCACGGTAACGGATATCATTATTGCGCTGGCGCACCGGCTGAATATTGTGACGGTGGCAGAAGGCGTGGAGACTCAGCGGCAGGACGAATATTTGCGGCGCCACGGCGTTGATATCCTGCAGGGATTTCACTACGCCAGGCCAATGCCGGTGGAAGACTTTCCACAGTGGCTGGCCGCCCGACGTCAGGTCGAGGCGATGGCGGATAATAAAACCGGCCAGCCTCCAGCGGAGACCGACCGGCCAGTCTGACGACCCTGGAGGATTATTCTTCTTCCTGGCTGTCATGTACCGTTTTGACTACGCGCACCAGATCAACACGATAGTCGTTCGCTTCAAGAACGGTAAACTGCAGCGGCGCCCGTTCAACAACATCGCCGGTACGCGGTATATGGCCGTTAACGGCAATGACCAGTCCAGCTACCGTCGCAATATCCTCATCTTCATCTACGATGTCATCGAGCCCTACCGCCTGCTGTAAAGCATGCAGGTCGGTTGATCCTTTGATCAGCCAACCGTCGCCATCAGCCACGATTTCCGGCGTCTCATCGGCATCAGGGAATTCCCCGGCGATGGCTTCCAGGACATCCAGCGGCGTCACCAGCCCCTGTACCACGCCAAACTCGTTGGTCACGATGACGAAGCTACCGCGAGCACGACGCAGCACCCCCAGCAGATTGATAGGATCCAGCGTTTCCGGAACCACAATCGCCGGCGAAGCCGAGGCTAATGCCGCGACGTTCTCACCGGCCTCCAGCGCCACCAGCATCTCTTTGGCTCGCACGATACCAATGATTTCATCCAGCTCGCCCCGGCATACCGGGAACAGACTGTGCGGTGAAGAGAGCAGCTGACGACGAATTTCTTCTTCGCTTTGCTCCGCATTCACCCAACTGATTTCACCGCGCGGAGTCATGATACTGCGCAATGAACGCTGCGCCAGGGTCAGGACGCCGTTAATCATATAGCGTTCTTCTTCCGCAAACGCTCCTTCCGGCACCGGAACCGGCGCCGGGCTCTCGCCATCATGGCTCACGGCGTGCTGTTTACGCCCGCCCATCATGCGCAGGATAGCGTCAGCCGTACGTGCGCGTAACGGCAGCGTCGACTGGTGACGAATAAAGTTACGTCGTGCCACCTGGTTGAAGAACTCAATGGTGATCGAGAAGCCGATAGCGGCGTACAGATACCCTTTCGGAATATGGAAGCCGAAGCCTTCAGCCACCAGGCTCAGACCGATCATCAGCAGGAAGCTCAGACAGAGCACCACCACCGTCGGATGCTGGTTCACGAAGCGGGTCAACGGCTTCGAGGCCAGCAGCATCACCATCATCGCAATGACCACCGCGGCCATCATCACCGGCAGATGGTTCACCATGCCGACGGCGGTAATGACTGCATCCAGCGAGAAGACCGCATCCAGCACGACGATTTGCAACACCACCACCCAGAAACTGGCATAACCTTTACCATGTCCGGCATCGTGCTGGCGGTTTTCCAGCCGTTCATGCAGTTCCGTGGTCGCTTTAAACAGCAGGAATATCCCCCCGAGCAGCATGATGAGATCGCGCCCGGAAAAAGAGAAATCCGCAATGCTGAACAGCGGTTTGGTTAAGGTCACCATCCACGAAATAACTGACAGCAGCCCCAGACGCATAAACAGCGCCAGCGTCAGACCGATCAGCCGCGCTTTGTCACGCTGTTTCGGCGGCAGTTTATCCGCGAGGATAGCGATAAAGACCAGGTTGTCGATACCGAGCACGATTTCAAGGACGACCAGCGTCAATAAACCGATCCAGATAGAGGGATCCATTAAGAATTCCATGAGTTGCTCCAGTTCACGACAGACGGAGTCATCGCGATGTCACGCACGGCAGAGACAATCGTTGCGGGTAAAAAAGCGTAGCAGGTAGCGGCGGCAGAAAAACGCCAGAAGGTGAAAAGACGTCGATGAGGGTCCATACAGCGGGCTATGCCCTATACTCCTGAGTAATTAAACGGAAGCTAAACATAGCAAAAAATGGAGGAAGATTGGAAAAAATTTTACCAGTCTTTGCAATAGGTAAGCCTATTTTTTGCGCTGCGAAATTATTAGTCGCAGATGCGTGATTAACGGATCTTCATCACATTAATTATTTTTTCACTATCTAAAATAATTCGCGGTAGTAATTATTTTAGATCTTACACCCTCACTGAATCGATTTTGTTCGCAAGAGTGATTCAGGATGTATCACCACAGATGATGCATTCACGATAATAAAGGAGGTAGCAAGTGACGATTGCTATTGTAATAGGCACACATGGTTGGGCTGCAGAACAACTGCTGAAAACCGCAGAAATGCTGTTGGGCGAGCAGGAAAACGTTGGCTGGATCGATTTCGTTCCGGGTGAAAATGCCGAAACGCTAATTGAGAAATACAACGCACAGCTGGCAAAGCTGGACACAACTAAAGGCGTGTTATTTCTCGTCGATACGTGGGGAGGTAGTCCATTTAATGCCGCCAGCCGCATTGTCGTCGATAAAGAACATTACGAAGTGATTGCTGGCGTCAACATTCCGATGCTGGTCGAAACGCTGATGGCGCGCGACGACGATCCGTCGTTCGACGAGCTGGTGGCTCTGGCGGTAGAAACCGGTCGTGAAGGCGTGAAGGCGCTGAAAGCGAAAGCGGTGGAAAAAGTCGCTCCGGCTCCGGTTAAGGCAGCAGCCAAAGCGGCAGCCCCGGCAAAACCAATGGGTCCGAACGACTATATGGTCATCGGCCTGGCGCGTATTGATGACCGTCTTATTCATGGTCAGGTGGCCACCCGCTGGACAAAAGAAACCAACGTTACCCGTATTATTGTCGTGAGTGATGAAGTCGCGGCGGATACCGTGCGCAAAACGTTACTGACTCAGGTTGCTCCTCCGGGTGTGACCGCCCACGTTGTCGACGTTGCGAAGATGATTCGCGTCTACAACAACCCGAAATACGCAGGCGATCGCGTCATGTTGCTGTTTACCAACCCTACCGACGTCGAACGTGTCGTTGAAGGCGGCGTGAAAATCACCACTGTCAATATCGGTGGTATGGCTTTCCGTCAGGGTAAAACGCAGGTGAACAACGCCGTTTCGGTCGATGAAAAAGATATTGAAGCATTTAAAAAGCTAAATGCCCGCGGTATCGAGCTGGAAGTCCGTAAAGTTTCCACCGACCAGAAACTGAAAATGATGGACCTGATTGGCAAGGTGGCGAAATAACCTTGCGGGTCGCGCCCCAATTTTCAACTTAAGACTTAATCAACAGGAGAAGTACAATGGAGATTACCCTTCTTCAGATTGTGCTGGTGTTCATCGTCGCGTGTATTGCGGGTATGGAGTCGGTACTTGATGAATTTCAGTTCCACCGTCCTCTGGTCGCGTGTACGTTGATCGGTGCCGTTCTCGGCGATATGAAAACCGGTATCATCATCGGTGGTACCCTGGAAATGATCGCCCTGGGCTGGATGAACATCGGTGCGGCGGTTGCGCCGGATGCCGCGCTGGCATCCATCATTTCTACCGTTCTGGTTATTGCCGGTCATCAGGGTATCGGCGCCGGTATCGCTCTGGCTATCCCGCTGGCAGCAGCAGGCCAGGTTCTGACCATCATCGTTCGTACCATTACCGTAGCCTTCCAGCACGCGGCGGATAAAGCGGCGGAAAATGGCAACCTGACGGCGATTTCGTGGCTCCACGTTTCTTCGTTGTTCCTGCAGGCTATGCGTATCGCTATCCCGGCGGTCATCGTGGCTATCTCCGTCGGAACCAGCGAAGTTCAGGGCATGCTGAATGCGATTCCTGAAGTGGTCACCAGCGGTCTGAACATCGCCGGTGGCATGATCGTGGTCGTTGGTTATGCGATGGTCATCAATATGATGCGCGCAGGCTACCTGATGCCGTTCTTCTACCTTGGCTTCGTCACCGCCGCATTCACTAACTTCAACCTGGTTGCGCTGGGGGTGATTGGCGCGGTAATGGCTATCCTCTACATCCAGCTGAGCCCGAAATACAACCGCGTAGCGGGTGCGCCAGCGCAGGCTGCTGGTAATAACGATCTCGATAACGAACTGGACTAACAGGTGAGCGAAATGGTTGATATGACTAAAAATACCACCGAGAAAAAACTCACTCCGAGTGACATTCGTGGCGTGTTCATTCGTTCTAACCTGTTCCAGGGGTCATGGAACTTCGAACGTATGCAGGCGCTGGGCTTCTGCTTCTCTATGGTACCGGCTATTCGTCGCCTGTACCCGGAGAACAACGATGCGCGTAAGCAGGCAATTAAGCGTCACCTGGAGTTCTTTAACACTCACCCGTACGTCGCAGCGCCTGTTCTGGGCGTAACGCTGGCGATGGAAGAGCAGCGTGCAAACGGCGCCGAGATCGATGATGGTGCCATCAACGGTATCAAAGTCGGTCTGATGGGTCCGCTGGCTGGCGTCGGCGACCCGATCTTCTGGGGTACCGTGCGTCCGGTATTTGCGGCATTGGGTGCCGGTATCGCGATGAGCGGCAGCCTGTTAGGCCCGCTGTTGTTCTTTATTCTGTTCAACGCCGTCCGTCTGCTGACCCGTTACTACGGGGTGGCATACGGTTACAGCAAAGGTGTCGATATCGTTAAGGATATGGGCGGCGGCTTCCTGCAGAAACTGACCGAGGGGGCGTCAATTCTCGGCCTGTTTGTCATGGGGGCGTTGGTTAACAAGTGGACGCATGTGAACATTCCGCTGGTGGTGTCAAAAATCACCGGTTCAGATGGTCAGGTTCACGTCACGACCGTACAGACTATCCTTGACCAGCTGATGCCGGGCCTGGTGCCTCTGCTGCTGACCTTCGCCTGTATGTGGCTGCTGCGTAAGAAAGTTAACGCCCTGTGGATTATCGTCGGCTTCTTCGTCATCGGTATCGTCGGCTACGCTATCGGCCTGCTGGGCCTGTAATAATCCTGTTGTCCGCCGGGGGCTTGCCCCCGGCTTTTTTTTTCACTGGAGGATAGATGACAATCACGGATCTGGTGCTGATTCTGTTTATTGTTGTTCTGCTGGCGTTTGCCATTTATGACCAGTTTATTATGCCCCGTCGCAACGGCCCGTTACTCCTGGCCATCCCCCTGCTCCGCCGCAGCCGCGTTGACGGGATCATCTTCGTCGGCCTGACCGCCATTCTGATTTATAACAATATCATCAGCCACGGCGCGCTAATCACCACCTGGTTATTATCTGCGCTGGCGTTAATGGGTTTGTTTCTGTTCTGGATCCGGACGCCGAAAATCATCTTCAAACCGACTGGCTTTTTCTTCGCCAATATCTGGATTGAATATAAGCGAATTAAAGCGATGAATTTATCGGAAGATGGCGTACTGGTGATGCAATTAGAGCAACGGCGCCTGCTTATTCGTGTACGAAACATCGACGATCTGGAAAAGATTTACAAACTTCTCGTTTCCACTCAGTAAGTTATAAATATAGCCAACGCTATATTTCAGCAATTTCTGGCAGATGGATATATAGCCATGGCTATATTCCGTCTGCGCACTTCACTTATATTTATTAACGAATTATTTACGCATAAATTCAAATGAAAATCGTTATCATTTGGTTATTGAAATAAATAAATCCTGTTATTGTTTTATATTCTAAAAATATGTTAAGGTTGCGCCCGTCGTTGGGGAGTAGCCGGTTTCCTGCCAGCCAGGAAATGTGCGTGTCAACATACTCGTTGCAAAACGTGGCACGTACGGGTTGAAGAAGGTGTTCAATCAGGCGAGACCATAGACACATCACCGCTGTACGCATACCTGAGTCGCGGGCTGCGTATATCTACTGGGGGCTGTGATGTGTCATATGGATTTTCCCCGGTCAGGACGCAATGATGAACATCTCCGCTACGATTCTTCTTGCCTTTGGCATGTCCATGGACGCCTTCGCAGCCTCTATCGGTAAAGGCGCTACCTTACACAAACCTAAGTTCTCCGAAGCGCTGCGCACCGGGTTAATTTTCGGCGCCATCGAAACGCTCACCCCGCTTGTCGGCTGGGGGATGGGGATGCTCGCCAGCCAGTTCGTACTGGAGTGGAATCACTGGATCGCGTTCGTGCTGCTGGTCTTTCTCGGCGGACGGATGGTCATCGAAGGTTTTCGCACAACCGAAGATGAGGCATGTGAAGCGCCTCGCCGCCACGGTTTCTGGCTGCTGGTCACCACCGCCTTCGCCACCAGTCTCGATGCGATGGCCGTCGGGGTTGGCCTGGCATTCCTGCAGGTAAATATTATCGCCACCGCGCTGGCTATCGGCTGCGCAACGCTGGTGATGTCGACGCTGGGAATAATGGTCGGTCGGTTTATCGGCCCGCTGCTGGGCAAGCGAGCCGAAATTCTTGGTGGTATTGTCCTGATTGGTATCGGCGCCCAGATTCTCTGGAGCCATTTCGCCGGCTAGTTCTCAGGCCTCACGCTGCCAGCAGTGAATCATAAAATCGGTCTGGCAGCGGAAAGTCGCCTGCGCGCGCAGCGTTTCACGCACCGGCGGCTTCGCCCGCCACGCGAATGGGGTCATCTGCAGCAGCGCTTCAGCCTCGGCCCCGGTCAGCTGCATCGGATAGGCCAGCTGCTGCTGCTGGCTTAATGTAAAGCCAGCCATCTGTTCATGATGTTGCTCATGCAGACGCACCTCGTCGTAAATCAACCCTTTCAGCTCCAGCAAATGCCGCGGCCCCGGCGTGGCGGTAATCACCCAGCCGCCGGGTCTGACCACCCGCGCCAGCTCCTGCGCATTACAAGGGGCATAGATCCGGACCACCGCATCCAGGCTGGCGTCGTCGAACGGCAGACGCTGGCTCGATGCGACGCAAAAATTGACCTGCGGATAGCGTCTGGCCGCCGCGCGAATGGCCGACTTTGAGACGTCCAGCCCCCAACAATGAGCGGCGATAGCGGCAAACGCATGGGTGTAGTACCCTTCCCCGCAGCCGATATCAAGCAGGCGCTCAGGGGCGGCGACGGACAGAAAGTCACTGATGGCATCACGCAGAGGTTGATAGTGGCCCGCGTCGAGAAACGCCCGACGCGCCTGCATCATCTCCGCGCTATCGCCCGGATCGCGAGACCGCTTAAACTGCACCGGCAGTAAATTGACATACCCCTCTTTCGCCAGGTCGAACTGGTGCCGCAGCGGGCAGATATAGCTATTATCGCGGCGGGAAAGCGGCGCGTGGCAAAGTGGGCAACTGTATGACATGACAACTCCGGTGTCGCTGAAAGGGCGAAAGTGTAGCGCTATTCGCCCTTTCAGACCACTGTTACAACGCCGGCGGCGCGGCATCCCCGCTATGCATCACAATCAGATTTTCCGAACCTTGCGGCATACCGTCCGGCATCACATTTTCCAGCCGCAGCACATCTCCCATGATCTGGCTAAAGACCGGTGCGGAAACCGCCCCGCCATAATAGGCGCCATTGCTGGGATCGTTAATCACCACCACCAGCGCAAACTGCGGACGACTGGCGGGCGCCACGCCTGCGGTATACGCCACATATTTATCGATATATTTACCGTCAGGACCGATTTTTTTCGCGGTCCCGGTTTTCACCGCAATGCGATAATCGCGTACCGCCGCTTTGGTTCCGCCGCCGCCCGGCAACGCCACGCTCTCCATCATATGCTCCACTTCATGCACTATCGGTTCTGGCATGACCCGCGTGCCGATGACCGGCGGGTCGATACGGGTAATCGAGAGCGGTCGTTCAATACCGAAGCCGCCGATAGTGGCATAAACATGTGCCAGCTGCAGCGGAGTCACCATCAGACCATATCCGAAGGCAAAGGTCGCGCGGTCCAGCTGGCCCCAATAGCGCCGTTGAGGCATCAGCCCGGCGCTTTCGCCGGTTAGCCCCAGTCCGGTCGGGTCGCCAAAGCCGAACGCTTTATAAGTATCGATCAGGTGTTGGACTGGCATGGCCAGCGACAGATGCGAAACGCCGGTATCGCTGGATTTTTGCAAAATGCCGGTTAATGACAGTTCGGGATAATAGCCAACGTCGCGAATGCGGTGACCATCAAGCACAAAGGGATGGGTATCCACTACGCTGTCCGGCTGCACAATCCCCTGCTGTAGCGCCGTCATCACCACCAGCGGTTTTACCGTCGAGCCCGGCTCAAAGGTGTCACTGATGGCGCGGTTGCGAAAATCATCCAGCCTGGCGTTATCACGGTTATTGGGATTGAAGTCCGGATAGCTGGCCATCGCCAGTATCTCGCCGGTATCTATCTTAATCAGTACCGCCGCCCCGGATTCCGCCTTATTCCAGTTCACGGCGTTATCCAGCGCATCTTCGGTAACCGTCTGCAGGCGTTCATCGATACTCAGCTGAATATTATGCGCAGGCACCGCCGGCATCTCGGTGATATTTTCGATCACGTGTCCATGACGATCTTTACGCACCAGCCGGCGCCCCGGCTTTCCGGTAAGCTGAGCATTAAAGCTTTTCTCAATCCCCTCAATGCCCTGGTTATCGATATTAGTAAACCCCAGCAGGTTAGCCGCCACGTGCCCCGCGGGATAGAATCGGCGCGACTCATCACGCAGGTTGATCCCTGGCAGGTGCAGTTTGTCGATCCATTCGGCCTGTTCCGGGTTAACCTGACGGGCCAGATAGATGAAGCGCATATGCGGATGGCTCTCAACGCGTTTGGCCAGATCGCTCAGATTAAGGTGCAGCGCCTCCGCCATCGCCTGCCAGCGCGGGCCATAGCCGACGCCGCCCTTTTGCATAATGGTTTGCGGGTCAGCCCAGATGGCGCTCACCGGCACGCTGACCGCCAGCGGGCGATTCTCGCGGTCGCTGATGGTTCCACGCTGCACGTCGATGGGTTCTTCGCGCAACGAACGCATATCTTCTTGTTTTACAAGGTTATCTGGAGAAATTATTTGCAGCCAGGCCACCCGCCCCAGCAGTATTCCGAGACACCCGAGAATCGCCACGCACAACAGCCCAAAACGAAGAGGGGTGAAATGAGCAACTGACTTATTTTTGTACTTTAGCACCATAGCTCCAGCCTTATATTGCAACCCTCTGATTTAACAGAAAATCGGCACAACAGGATGCGAAACTATGCGAATAAGGATGTTGTTTTGCAACAAAGCGCGACGGAGGGGGAAAAATGGAAATGTTTTGCAATAAAGACTAAAAAGCCCCGCAGAGGCGAGGCTTTTCTTACAAGATGAGTGGTCTTGAATCAGATAGCAGTAACGTTAACTGCTGCCGGACCTTTCTGGCCGTCCTGAATTTCGAACTCAACGTTCTGGCCTTCAGCCAGAGTTTTGAAGCCATTACCCTGGATAGCGGAGAAGTGTACGAACACATCTTTGCTGCCATCAGCCGGAGTAATGAAACCAAAACCTTTAGACTCGTTGAACCACTTAACTTGACCTTTAATCTTTGCCATTTGCAAAATTCCTTAGACTGTTTTCTTCGCCCACAGGCGCTTACATAGATAAAACTGACACATTACTGCATGAGGCACTAATATAAGGTTCGGCAGAGAAGCGGTATTCAACGACAACGTGTTTACTCAGGACTTCTTTACTGAAAATGCCACACATAAACAGAACTGTACCTCGTTTAACCCGAAAGGTGTTATCACATACAACGTAAATAATGGCAAGCCATTTTTAAACGTGTCTCGATCCTCCGCACAAATTATAAGGTAATCATTTGATCACCTGCACATTTATGCGTCTTTGCCGCCCAGGGTTGCCCTCGCTGCTACCGCAGGATTCGCAATTATAGCAAACCCGATGGTTGCAACTTTTTTACCATAGCTCAACAACTTCGGTTCGTCCAGGCACCCGGCTATTCAAACACCACATTTTCAGCACACAGGGTCAGGGCCAGTGCATAATGATGCGTATAAAAGGTCATATCGATAGTTGAAATTTCGCTTAAATTCTGCGGAGGTAAAGATATAAAATCGTCATCCGCTTCCGTTATAAATATTATTTATAATACAATTTAAACGTGAAGCATTAATGACGATATTTTTTCATCAGACAATTAAAACAGATTGTTATTATTTTATTTGATTAACTAAAAAATCAATGACGTCAATAGCCAGAATTGGGAGCAGGAACACACTCAGGGGGCGAGGAAGTGTAACAAAACGATCGGAAAGGATAAGAAAAAGTTATAACGACTCCTTAGATCCAGGTGCACACCGACCCGGTGCACACCTGTCAGTCAGCTACCGTTCGGCGACGAGACGGATAAAGTCGTCATCGTCTTTCTCTCCCGCCGAAGTCTTAGTAACCTCTTGTTTCTCAGGCTCATTGGCTTCACAGAGACGGCGCAGCAGCGCATTTTGCCGCTTTTGCTGGTCCAGTAACGCCTGCAGCAGTTCAATCTGCTGATTGGTGCGCGAACTTGCGCGATTAACAAAAAACCATAACAACAAACCGACAAGAAGCAGCACAACGGACAGTGCCAACGATGCCAGATTTAAGATCCCAGGATTCAGTAACTCACTCATTTCACCACCTCAAAGAGAAGGCGTCCATTCTACCACTCGCGCAGCAGAAGGAAATCGGTCGTCATAAAAATGTCTTACCAGGGGATAAACTTATTGATTGTGCAGATGCCGCTGAAAAACTGTACATCTTGATCGCACATTACGTTAAGCATCTGAGTCCACAGCAACAAACAGCCCGCTATGATGACTATCAGCAAAACCCAGCGTACTTTTTTCACTCCATTCTCCGCATCAGTATCAGATGTTTCCAGGATAACATGAGCATCTTAAACCGTGGCTAACTGTAATACGAAAGACAAGTTTAGGAATCATAGACTTGTTTCAATACGTGTAGCTGTCAAAATACGCGCAGGGATAATGCAAACCATGAGGCAACAATGCGATTAATCATTCGTTCCATTGTAGTACTGGCTATCGTATGGATTGGTATATTATTGAGCGGCTATGGCATTCTTATTGGCAGCAATCAGAATGCTGCGGGACTGGGGCTTCAGTGTAAATATCTGACCGCTCGCGGCACCAGTACCGCACAATACGTTCATTCTGATAGCGGTATTATCGGTGTTACCGACTGCCCGATTTTACGCAAAAGCGAAACCGTTATCGACAAAGGTTGATGCGTAAAAGCGACAGCGGGAAGCGCATTCCCGCTGTCGTTTAACTGACCACAGTGCCATTCGGATCAGAATGGATAGTCGTTATAGCCCATCTGTTCAGAAATCTTACGCGCCGCCGTGTGCAACATCGCCACGTATTCACTCAGACGCTCTTCTGAGAAACGCAGCGTCGGGAAAGAGATACTCAGGCCGGCAATCACCACGCCAAAGCGGTCGAAAACCGGTACGCCGATGCAGCGCAGCCCCTCTTCCTGCTCTTCATTATCTTCACCGTACCCCTGCTGACGCACCTGATCCAGGACGTCAAGCAGCGCTTGCGTACTGGTGATGGTCCGCTCGGTGCTGCGCTTATATTCGACGCCTTCAAGAATCTGCTCAACTTCAGCGCGATCGCGCCACGCCAGCAGCACTTTACCGATAGCGGTACTGTACAACGGGTTGCGGCGACCGATACGCGAGTACATCCGCAGGTTGTACATGGAGTCGATTTTGTGGATATAGACGATGCTGTCTTCATCCAGCGCGCCCAGGTGGATCGTCTCTTTCGTCAGCCGCGAAAGTTCACGCATCTGGATGTCGGCACTGCGGACCAGGTCGACATTCTGTAGCGCACGCGCGCCCAGCTCGAACAGCTTGAGCGTCAGGGAGTATTTCTCAGATTCGCCTTCCTGCGCCACATAGCCCAGCGATTTCATGGTTTGCAAAAAGCGATAAACGGTGCTTTTTGACATCATGACGCGCTGGGACAGTTCGGTAATGCCAATTTCACGCTCTTCACCAAGCGCCTGCAGAATGCCAAAAACCTTCAATACCGAAGAGACAGAATCTGGCTGCTTATCCAAATCTGCAACTGCCATTTATCACCTCATCGTAACTGTTTTATAAAAATCAGAACCGGTTTTTATTATAAATTCGCATCGCGGCCCCCGCAATCGTTCTTCTGCTCATTCGTTACAAATCTGCGACATACAGCCGAATAATCAATGCTAAAATCATTACTCAGAGAATAATTACCATAAAGACATACATTCACCATGGATAAAAACATTGCCGATGGCCTGCCTTTGCCGCAGCGCTACGGCGCAATTCTGACCATCGTTTTAGGGTTGGCCATGGCGGTGCTCGACGGCGCAATTGCCAACGTGGCTCTGCCGACTATCGCCACCGATTTAAACGCCTCGCCGGCGGCGTCAATCTGGATTGTCAACGCCTACCAGATAGCTATCGTGATTGCCCTTCTGCCGCTCTCTTTTCTCGGCGATATGTTTGGCTATCGGCGTATCTATAAAATCGGCCTTGCACTATTTACTCTGACCTCGCTCGCCTGCGCGCTCTCCCATAGTCTGCAGATGCTGACGCTTGCCCGCGTCGCGCAGGGCCTTGGCGGCGCCGCCCTGATGAGCGTCAACACAGCGCTGATCCGACTTATTTTCCCGCAGCGTTTTCTCGGGCGCGGAATGGGGATTAACTCCTTCGTGGTGGCGGTTTCATCGGCCGCCGGCCCCACCATTGCAGCCGCTATTCTCTCGGTTGCCTCCTGGCAATGGCTCTTTTTTATTAATATTCCGCTCGGGATTGTTTCGCTTATCCTCGCCATGCGTTACCTGCCAGCAAACGTTGGCCGGAGCAAAATCACCCGCTTCGATCTTCCCAGCGCCATAATGAATGCGCTGACGTTTGGCCTGTTGATCACCGCTCTCGGCGGTTTTGCCCAGGGTCAGTCGGGACGATTCGTACTTGCGGAAGTGGCCGCGATGCTGGTTATCGGTTTCTTTTTTGTGCGCCGCCAGCTGCAAATGCCGGTCCCGCTGCTGCCGATTGACCTGCTGCGCATCCCGCTGTTTTCCCTGTCTATCTGCACCTCCATTTGCTCGTTCTGCGCGCAAATGCTGGCGCTGGTTTCCCTGCCCTTCTTCCTGCAGTCGATGATGGGCCGCAGCGAAGTAGAAACCGGCTTGCTGCTGACGCCATGGCCTCTGGCTACCATGGTGATGGCGCCGCTGGCAGGTTATATGATTGAGAAAGTGCACGCGGGATTACTGGGGGCAATCGGCCTGCTGGTGATGGCCTGCGGCCTGTTTGGCCTTGCGCTGTTGCCCTCCACGCCTTCCGATCTGGATATTATCTGGCGCATGGCGCTGTGCGGCGCCGGTTTTGGCCTGTTCCAGTCGCCAAACAACCATACCATTGTCTCTTCCGCACCGGCCCATCGCAGCGGCGGTGCCAGCGGAATGCTCGGGACCGCGCGTCTGCTCGGTCAAAGTACCGGTGCGGCGCTGGTTGCCCTGCTGCTTAACCTGCAGGGCAACAGCGGCACCCACAGCGCACTGCTGTTGGCCGGTGGACTGGCGGTGATTGCCGCAACCGTCAGTGGGCTTCGCGTAACTCAGCCCCGGCCTGGGCAATAGCCGCCCTCCTCAGGCTTCAGCCATAAAAAAATCCGCGGCCCTCGGGCGGCGGATTTTTTTACCTACTCAGCAACAACGTTACTTCAGGTATTCGCCACTGCGCAGCGCTTCAATACGCTTATCCAGCGGCGGGTGAGTCATGAACAGTTCGCTCATTGACTTCGCCTTACCGTTAATGCAGAACGCCATCATGCTGCTGGCTTCCTGTGGTTCGTAGCTGGTTTTCAGGCGCTGCAGCGCGGCAATCATTTTCTCACGACCAACCAGTCTGGCAGACCCGGCATCGGCGTGGAATTCGCGGTAGCGCGAGAACCACATGGTAATGATGCTGGCCAGAATACCGAACACCAGTTCCAGCACGGTCGCTACGGCAAAGTAAATCAGCGGGTTACCGTTGCTGCTTTCACTGTCATCCCGGTTTCCGCCCAGGAAGCCGGCGGCAATCTGCGCGATAACACGCGAGATAAAGATAACGAAGGTGTTCACCACCCCCTGAATCAGCGTCATCGTGACCATGTCACCGTTGGCGATGTGGCTGATTTCGTGGGCGATGACCGCTTCAGCTTCATCACGGCTCATGTTTTGCAGCAGCCCGGTGCTTACGGCGACCAGAGAAGCATCGCGGCGGGCGCCGGTGGCAAACGCGTTGATATCCGGCGCGTGGTAGATGGCGACCTGCGGCATGCCAATACCCGCCTGCTGCGCCTGCTGCGCGACGGTGTTCATCAGCCAGCGTTCCGTTTCATTGCGCGGCTGCTCAATCACTTCCCCACCCACGGATTTCAGCGCCATCCATTTCGACATCATCAGCGAAACGATCGATCCACCAAAACCAAAAAGCAGCGCCATGATCAGTAACCCGGTCATGCTGCTTGACTGAATTCCCGTCAGGCTTAACACCAGCCCGAAGACCACCATCACTGCCAGGTTGGTCAACAGGAAAAGCGCGATTCGCATCATAATTTTCTTTTAACCTCGATTTAACAAAACGCACTATGCGATTACCCATATCGTATGGGTAGAACGCTAATTTTCAACGATCAGGCCCCGCTAAGTCACGAGAAAAACACAACTTTACATTTTGTCACGACGAACTGACATCCGCGTAAGTTGTTGACATTTTGTATGTATAAGAGAGGACGGCCTGGAGGATGACGGAAAGAAAAACGGGCACAATCATTGTGCCCGTTGGGTGCTTATTTGCTGACCGGCGGTTCTACCGCGGGCATCTCTTTCTCAAGATGCGCAAGGTCTACCGCAATGTGGACCGTCTCATCAAGATACGGATCCGGCTCCTGGTAGTCCTTCGGCAGATCGTCCAGTTTCTTCAGCGGCGGTTTACCTTCGCGCTTCAGACGGTCGTTAATCCGCGCCAGGCGCGTCGCGTCGTCTTCTTCGTTCTCTTTCTCACGCTGGGCGTAGTTGAGAGAAACGATATAACGCTTATCTTTCATTGCGTTATAGCGAGCGATGTCCTTCATGATGTACTGGAACTCAGGATCTTTGGCAATCCGCTCATTATGCAGCTTCAGCAGCTGCGGATCGAACGGCTTCAAATCACCGGATTTCACGTAGGTCGCCGCATTGACGCTATCCCACGGCAGCGCGTTATCTTCATACTGCTCGCCGGTTTCGCGATCTTCGCTCCCGGTCGGCATCATGATATCCGGCGTGACACCTTTACGTTGGGTACTGCCGCCGTTAATGCGGTAGAACTTCTGAATGGTGTACTGTACGGAGCCCAGCGCCGGCCAGTCAGGGCGCAGCATCTGATCGTAAATCCGGTTCAGCGAGCGATACTGCTGAACGGTGCCTTTACCAAAGGTCGGCTCGCCAACAATTAAGCCGCGACCGTAGTCCTGCATAGCGGCAGCGAAGATTTCAGAGGCCGAAGCACTGAAACGATCGACCAACACCACCAGCGGGCCTTTATAGTACACCACGCCATCGGTATCGCTGTCTTCACGCACTTTGCCATTGTTGTCACGGACCTGAACCACCGGGCCAGACGGAATAAACAGGCCAGATAGCGAAACGGCTTCGGTCAGCGCCCCACCGCCATTGCTGCGCAGGTCGATAACAATGCTGCTGACGTTCTGTTTCTCCAGCTTCTGCAGCTGCACCTTAACGTCATCCGTCAGGCCAACGTAGAAGCCCGGGATATCCAGCACGCCGACTTTCTCTTTGCCGACGGTTTTCACCGACATCTTCACCGCGCGGTCTTCGAGACGAATGCGCTCTCGGGTCAGCGTGACGATGCGGGTTTTAGCCCCCTTACCGGCAGGCAGAACTTCGAGACGCACCTTGCTGCCCTTCGGCCCTTTAATCAGCGCGACAACGTCATCCAGACGCCAGCCGATGACGTCAACCATGCCTTTACCCGACTGGCCGACGCCGACGATACGATCGCCGACGGCGATCGATTTACTCTTCGCCGCCGGACCACCGGCTACCAGCGAATTGATGACCGTATAGTCGTCATCCATCTGCAGTACCGCGCCGATGCCCTCTAATGACAGGCTCATTTCCGTATTGAACTGTTCGGTATTGCGCGGAGAAAGATAGTTGGTGTGCGGGTCAATCTCGCGAGCGAAAGCGGTCATCACCATCGAGAACACATCTTCGCTGTTGGTCTGCGCCAGACGGCGAATGGCAAATTTGTAGCGACGCGTTAAGGTATCGCGAATTTCTTTGTCATCTTTGCCAGTGAGCTTGAGGCTCAGCTGGTCAAACTTAACCTTGGCATCCCACAGCGCGTTGAGCTCGGCTTCGTCTTTCGGCCAGGGGGCTTTGCTGCGGTCAAGGTTGAAGTTGTCGTTGCCGGTAAAGTCCATCGGACGTTCCAGCACCTTCAATGCATACTGATAGCGCTCAAAACGACGCTTCTGCGCCAGGTTATACAGGTCGTAAAAAACGTCCAGCTTTCCGGTGCGCAGCTCATCGCCGATTTGATTCTTCTTCGCCGAGAACTGAGCAATATCACTGGCCAACAGCACGTTGTGGCTGTAGTCCAGCAGATTCAGATAGCGGTCGTAAATTTTTGCCGAGAAGGCGTTGTCGAGATCAAATTGCCGATAGTGAGAACGGGTAAAGCGCGAGGTAACGCGCTCACTCACCGTCGCGTGCTGCGGCTCTTCTTTCAGCACGGGAATTTGATCGACTCGAGTGATATCGTCCACGGCGAACGCATGGCCTGCTATTGCTAGCAGGCCCGCAAGCGCGGTGAGCTTAAAGAATGTGTTCATGCCTGGCCCGGCCTCCGTTTCAGAACACCAGGTGTTCTGCGCGTACAATCATTGACATACCAGAAGTCAGCTGTACACGAACGCCATCTTTGGTGATTTCCAGAACGGTGGCGTCCATTGCGTTGTTGCCTGCTTTCACCTTCAGAGCCTGGCCAACGCTTAACGCGGTCAGATCTGATACAGGGGTATGACGCTCTTCACGCGGTGCTTTTGCAACGGCTGGACGCGGCTTACGCTGTTCGGTGCCTTCTTTGCGACGAACCTGAGGACGTGGCTTACGCTCACGACGAGCACCGTCTTCCTGCTGACCCGCAGCGGCGGCGGCTTCGCGCTTTTTAGCCTGCTGGCTTGCGCGCTGCGCCTGAACGCGAGCTTTTGCTTCTTCGAGCTGCTGACGAGCGTGAGCAACATGCTGCTCTTCCAGTTCGCCGCACGGGTTGCCGTCAAGGTCAACGCGGACTGCGCCTGGCTTAACGCCGTACAGATAGCGCCAGCTCGAAGTATAAAGACGTAAAGCGGCACGAAGTTGGGTTTTGCTGAGATTCATCTCTCCCCCAACACGCTCCACGAGATCCTGAAAAATACCGACTTTCAGGGGGCGAGCTTCACCTTCAGCGCTGAAGCACTGAGGGAAACGTTCGGCCAGAAACGCGATAACTTCTTTACTGCTATTCAACTTAGGTTGATTTTCCATGAAATTTCCTGATTACAACGGACGTAGCCAACAAGCCGCAGGCATGAACAGGCGTCATTATAATGACGCCATCGCTAAATGCTACGTTATCCGTTGATTATCCTGCGACGTGGGCGAATATTTTTTGGTAGTCAGTCGCAGAAATGAGTTTTTCCAGATGTGCGACCAGTTCAGCCAGCCCCTGCTCATCCTCAGCGGTGAAGCGGGAAAAGGCGGTGCTGTCGATATCCAGAACGCCAATAATCTGATTGTTCACCTGCAGCGGAAAGACGATTTCCGAATTGCTGGCGGCATCACATGCGATATGTCCATCGAAGGCATGGACATCTTCCACCCGCTGAACGCGATTTTGCGCAACGGCCGCACCGCAAACGCCTCGCCCAACCGGAATCCGTACGCAGGCCAGTTTGCCCTGGAATGGTCCTAAAACCAGCGTCTCCCCTTCGAGCAAATAGAAACCTGCCCAGTTAACCTCGGTCAGGCGCTCAAACAGCAGCGCGCTGGTATTAGCGATCATCGCCAAAAAACTGGTTTCACCTGCCATTAAAGCCTGAAAATCACGGTTCAAATCCGCGTAAAATTCTGTTTTGTTCATTATCTGGTCACTTAGTTGTCTTACTGCGAAACACGCATTGCCTAATAAAATAAGCATTAAATGCGTTCAGGCTCAAGATGAATTCAATCCTGGGTTAAGATAGTGAGATACATTCATTCCTGTACGTAATAAATGCCACTAAAAACACAACCGATAACACCGGCAAAAAAGATGGTCGTGCATGCGGTCAGCCGTCCGCTACCCCAGGCACATTATCACCGCTGCCCGCAGTGTGACGTTCTTTTTCGTTTGCCGGTGCTTAAGCGTTATCAAAGCGCCTGGTGCCCGCGCTGCAATGCGAAAGTGCGTGATGGCCGCGACTGGTCTCTTTCGCGGCTGGGTAGTATGGCCATCACCATGATGCTCCTGATGCCCTTTGCGTGGACCGAACCCTTACTGCGTCTGCATCTGCTCGGCGTACGTATCGATGCGAACGTGATCCAGGGGATCTGGCAAATGACCGGCCAGGGCGATCCGCTCACTGCCGCGATGGTGCTGTTTTGTGCGATTGGCGCACCGGCGCTGCTGGTCATCTCTATCGCCTATCTCTGGCTGGGGAACGTGCTGGGCATGAATTTACGCCCGGTGCTGCTGATGCTGGAAAAACTGAAAGAGTGGGTGATGCTGGATATCTATCTGGTCGGTATCGGCGTGGCCTCCATCAAGGTACAGGATTACGCCTTCCTGCAGCCGGGCGTCGGGCTTGTGGCCTTCATCTCCCTCACCCTGCTCAGCATTCTGACGATCATTCATATGAACGTGGAAGAGTTGTGGGAGCGATTTTATCCCCAGCGGCCTGCGTTTCGGGCCGACCCGGCGCTACAGGTTTGCACCGGCTGTCATTACACCGGCTTTCGCGACGCTCGCGGACGCTGCCGACGCTGCCATACGCCGCTCCACCATCGACGACCGCAGAGCCTGCAGCGAAGCTGGGCCGGGCTGATTGCTTCGGTGGTGTTCCTGCTTCCCGCTAACCTGCTGCCGATCTCAATTATTTACGTCAACGGCGCACGTCAGGATGATACGATTCTTTCGGGGATTATGTCGTTGGCCAATAGCAATGTGGCGATTGCCGGCGTCGTGTTTATCGCCAGTATTCTGGTGCCATTTACCAAAGTTATTGTGTTGTTTACGCTGTTAGTGAGCATACAATTCAAGTGCGAACAGGGGTTGCGTACCCGCATCATCCTGCTGCGGCTGATTACCTGGATCGGCCGTTGGTCAATGTTGGATCTTTTTGTTATCTCATTAACCATGTCACTGATTAATCGCGACCAACTCCTCGCTTTCACGATGGGGCCTGCTGCGGTATATTTCGGCGCCGCGGTAATATTAACTATCCTTGCTGTTGAATGGCTGGACAGCCGCTTACTTTGGGACGCACATGAGTCAGGAAACGCCCGCTTCACCGACTGAAGCCAGAATCAAAACCAAACGTCGCATCTCGCCATTCTGGCTGCTGCCGGTAATAGCCCTGTTGATCGCCAGCTGGCTGATCTGGACCAGCTATAACGATCGCGGGACGACCATCACCATCGACTTCCAGTCGGCCAACGGGATTGTCCCGGGGCGCACGCCTATCCGCTATCAAGGGGTCGAGGTGGGCACCGTCGAGAATATCTCGCTGAGCAAAGACCTGAGTAAAATCGAGGTATCCGCCAGCGTCAAAGGCGACATGAAAGACGCTCTGCGCAAAGATACCCAATTCTGGCTGGTGACTCCGAAAGCCTCGCTGGCCGGCGTATCCGGTCTTGATGCGCTGGTTGGCGGTAACTATATCGGTATGATGCCGGGCAAAGGCGAACCGCAGGACCATTTCGTCGCCCTCGATACCCAGCCGAAATACCATATCAACAACGGCGAACTGATGATTCATCTGCAGGCGCCGGACCTCGGTTCGCTCACCAGCGGATCGCTGGTCTACTTCCGCAAAATTCCGGTGGGCCGGGTTTACGATTTTGCGCTCAATGATAACAATCAGGGCGTCACTATCGATGTGCTGATCGAACGCCGCTTTACGAACCTGGTGAAAAAAGGCAGCCGCTTCTGGAATGTCTCAGGGGTTAAGGCCGATGTCGGCCTCGGCGGCGCGAAGGTCCAGCTGGAAAGCCTCTCCGCGCTGGTTAACGGCGCGATTGCCTTTGACTCCCCTGCGGATTCCCAACCGGCTCAGCAAAACGATGAATACGGGCTGTATGAAGATTTGGCCCACAGCCAGCGCGGGGTCCTGGTCACGCTGGAACTGCCTGACGGCGAAGGCCTGAAAGCCGGCTCCACCCCGCTCATGTATCAGGGGCTGGAAGTCGGGCAGCTGACCAAACTCAATCTCAATCCCGGCAGTAAAGTGACCGGTGAGATGACGGTGGACCCAAGCGTTGTCACCCTGCTCAGAGATAAGACGCTTATTCAGATGAAAAAGCCGAAAATCTCGCTGGATAACCCCAGCCTCAGCGCCCTGCTGACCGGGAATACGTTCGAACTGGTGCCCGGAGAGGGGGAGACGCGGAATCACTTTGTGGTGCTTCCGGCTGACAAATCCCTGCTCGATGAACCGGATGTGGCTACGGTTACGCTCACGGCAGCGGAGAGTTACGGTATTGATGCCGGGCAGCCGCTGGTGCTGCACGGCGTGAAAGTGGGTCAGGTTCTGGAGCGCAAGCTGACCGCGAAAGGCGTCACGTTCCAGGTGGCCATTACCCCTGAGTATCGCGACCTGGTGCGCGGCGACAGCAAATTTGTCGTTAACAGCCGCCTTGACGTGAAAGTGGGTTTTGATGGCATCAAAGTGCTCGGCGCCAGCGCCAGCGAGTGGGTCGAAGGCGGTATTCGCATTATCCCTGGCGAGAAAGGAACAATACAGGCCAGCTATCCGCTGTATGCCAATATGGAGAAGGCGGAAGAAAACAGCCTCAGCGAAGTGCCCACCACCACTCTGAGCCTGACGGCAGAGACCCTGCCGGATGTTCAGGAAGGTTCGGTGGTGCTGTACCGTAAGTTTGCCGTCGGCGAGATCATTTCGGTTAAACCCCGGCGCAACGCATTTGATATCGATCTGCATATTAAGCCGGAATATCGCTACCTGTTGACCAACAATAGCGTCTTCTGGGCCGAGGGAGGCGCCAAGGTCCAGCTCGATGGCAATGGTCTGACCGTGCAGGCGTCACCGCTGTCACGGGCCTTGAGGGGCGCTGTCAGCTTTGACGATCTCAGCGGCAGCAGCGCCGGCGCGCGAATTGGCAACAAACGCATTCTCTATGCTTCTGAAACCGCTGCGCGGGCAGTCGGTGGCCAGATTACGCTGCATGCCTTTGATGCCGGTAAAATTTCCGAAGGGATGCCGATTCGCTACCTGGGCATTAATATCGGCCAGATCCAGTCCCTGAATCTGATTACCGCGAAAAACGAAGTCCAGGCGAAAGCCGTGCTCTACCCAGAGTACGTCGACACCTTCGCCCGCAGCGGGACCCGCTTCTCGGTGATCACCCCGCAGATTTCGGCCGCGGGCGTCGAACACCTGGATACCATTTTCCAGCCCTATATCAACGTTGAACCCGGTCGCGGCACGGCACGCCGTGATTTCGAAATTCAGGAAACGACGATTAGCGACTCCCGCTACATTGACGGTCTGAGCATCGTTGTCGAAGTGCCGGAAGCCGGTTCGCTGGATATCGGAACGCCGGTACTGTTCCGCGGACTGGAAGTCGGTACGGTCACCGGGCTGACTCTGGGTTCAATGTCGGATCGCGTAATGGTCAAACTGCGTATCAGCAAACGCTATCAGTATCTGGTGCGTAACAATTCGGTCTTCTGGCTCTCTTCCGGCTATAACCTCGACTTTGGCCTGATTGGCGGCGTGGTGAAAACCGGGACCTTTAACCAGTTCATTCGCGGCGGCATCTCCTTTGCCACGCCGCCAGGCACGCCGCTGGCGCCGAAGGCACAGGATGGTAAACACTTCCTGCTGCTGGAAAGCGAACCGAAAGAGTGGCGTGAATGGGGCACGGCCCTGCCACAGTAAGCAAAACGCTCCGGTGTCCCCCGCCGGAGCGTTTATGATAAACTGCGCACCCTTTTTTCTTGTGGTGCGCACCAGTGGCTCAAAACGCAGTCTATTTTCCTGACCAATTCCTCGCTCAAATGCGTGACGCGATGCCCACGCATCTCTCTTTCGATACGTTTATCGCTGCCTGCCAGCGCCCGTTACGCCGCAGCCTGCGCGTGAATACGCTGAAAATTTCCGTTGCCGGCTTTCTGCAGCGGGTAGCGCCCTATGGCTGGCAGCTGACGCCGATCCCCTGGTGCGAAGAGGGCTTTTGGATCGAACGCGATGATGAGGACGCCCTGCCGCTGGGCAGCACCGCCGAACATCTCAGCGGCCTGTTTTATATCCAGGAAGCCAGTTCTATGCTGCCGGTTGCGGCGCTGTTTGCCGATGGCGACATGCCACAGCGGGTCATGGATGTCGCCGCTGCACCTGGTTCCAAAACCACGCAGATCGCCGCGCGCATGGGAAATGCGGGCGGGATCCTCGCCAATGAGTTTTCCGCCAGCCGGGTTAAAGTCCTGCATGCCAATATCAGCCGCTGCGGCATCAGCAATGTTGCCTTGACCCACTTCGATGGCCGGGTGTTTGGCGCCGCGCTGCCGGAACGCTTTGACGCTATCCTGCTGGATGCTCCCTGCTCCGGCGAGGGGGTGGTGCGCAAAGATCCCGATGCGTTGAAAAACTGGTCGCCAGAGAGTAACCAGCAGATCGCCGAAACCCAACGGGAGCTCATCGACAGCGCATTTCACGCGCTGCGCCCTGGCGGCACGCTGGTGTACTCAACCTGCACCCTGAACCGGGAAGAGAACCAGGAGGTCGTGCAGTGGCTGTTAGCCCGCTATCCGCAGGCGGTCGAGGTATTACCGCTTGGCGCGCTGTTCCCGCAGGCTACGGAGGCCTTAACCGCAGAAGGATTTCTCCACGTCTTTCCGCAGATTTTTGACTGCGAGGGCTTTTTTGTTGCCCGCCTCAAGAAAACCGCGGCGATCGAAGCGCTACCGGCGCCGGGTTACAAAGTCGGTAAATTTCCTTTTGCGCCGCTTAAAAGCCGCGAAGCCGCAGCGATTACCGCCGCCGCTGCCGCCGTCGGGCTGCACTGGGATGACAGTCATACGCTCTGGCAGCGTGATAAAGAGATTTGGCTGTTTCCGCAAGCGCTGGAATCATTTATCGGCCAGGTCCGTTTTTCGCGGATTGGCATTCGCCTGGCGGAAACCCATAACAAAGGCTTTCGCTGGCAGCATGAAGCGGTCATTGCCCTCGCCGCACCGGATGTCCCGTTTGAACTGACGCAGGATGAAGCGCAAGAGTGGTATCGTGGCCGCGACGTCTATCCTGAAACGCCGCCGCGGCAGGATGAAGTCATCGTCACGTTCCAGGGAGCAACGCTGGGGCTGGCGAAAAAAGTCGGCTCCCGTTTGAAAAACAGCTACCCGCGTGAGCTGGTGCGCGACGGTAAACTTTTTGCCGGCAAGGCGTGATCGCGCGCAAAAAAAACGCATTTTTTTACTGGCGGTTTGTCCCCCGTTGTCTACGCTGAAAAATGACGGCCTAACTGGTCGTACCACAATTCAGCAGACCAACGGGGTGAATTTATGAGTAAAACCAGCATTCGAATCGGCGCGTTTGAGATAGACGACGCCGAGCTGCACGGTGAACAGCAGGGAGAGCGAACGTTAAGCATTCCTTGCAAATCCGATCCGGACTTATGCATGCAGCTGGATGGCTGGGATGCGGAAACCAGCGTCCCTGCCATTCTTGATGGCCAACATTCCGTTCTCTACCGTAAGCACTACGATCAACAATCCGATGCCTGGATCATGCGCGTTGCCTGATTCAAAAAGAACCCGTCGCCTGAGACGGGTTATTTATTCCCCCCGTTTATGAGCTACCCTATACTGATTAACAAACCCAAACATGAGGCCAGGATGTTCGCCTTAGTTTTGTTTATTTGTTACCTGGGCGGTGGTTGCGAAGATATTGTCGTCGACGTCTACGATAACGAACGACGGTGCCTTGTCGCGATGGACGATCAGCGGATACGCCAGGGCGGCTGTTTTCCGGTTGAGGATTTTATTGATGGTTTCTGGCAGCCCGCCAGCGAATACAGCGATTTTTAAGCCGCTTACTGCAGCTGTACCAGGGTCAGTTCACCGCCGAATACCGCCCCCGTATCAATGTAATGTTGATTATCGCTATCATAACGTTGCTTCAACGGCGTGTGGCCAAACCAAAAGTGGTCCGCTCCACCTATTGCGCCATGCCGACCGGCCAGATGGTCCATCAGGCGCTGTCTGCTCCACAGCACCTGTTGCTCGTCTACCGGCTGCTGCCAACGATAGGTCGCGGCCGGGTAGTCGGCGTGGGCCACAATATGGCGCAGCGACCCGGCGCTGAGTTCGACAATCAGCGGCAGCTGACGACAGCGACTCAGGAGTTCGTCAATCTGCTGCCGCTCGCCGCGCGTGCTCTCCTGATACCAGTGGCCTCCGTTCATGACCCATAGCGTCAACGCCCCGCTCTCTTGCGCATCCAACGCCATCTGTTCATGGTTACCTCGCACCGCACGGAACCAGCGGCAGTCGAGAAGCGCGAGACATTTCGCACTTTGCGGCCCGCGATCGATCAAATCGCCCACCGAGATGAGAAGATCCTGGTAAGGGTCGAATTTTATATGCCGGAGCTGGTTCATCAATACGGCAAAGCAGCCATGCAGATCGCCAACCAGCCAGATATTGCGCCAGGCCGCCCCCTCAATGCGCTGATACATATTTTGTCCCCCTGATACAATTATAGTTAATTCTCCCGCTGCCACCCCGAAGATACACACCTCAATCAAATATAAACGAAACAGAAATATAGTCCGCCAGGATATTAATCTCGCCTTAGCGAGCCCTTAAAATAGAGGCTAAATAACAACGAGGTATTTTATCGTGACGGACAATAGCCTGCACTCAGCCTTCGCACAACAGCCCCGCACAAATCTTATTGCCGATCTGGTGATGGGCAGACTTATTCCCGCTCCGATTTGGCAAAAGCGTAATTACCGGCTGAAATTTTTATTGCGTACGGCCTTATTTTATACGCCCACTCGCGCAATGCTGGATAATCTTTCCGTGCGTCCTGACTTTAATCAGTTACTTGCCGCGCAGGTCACCCTGCCGGGTAAAGTACACCGCCAGTATCTGACCCGTGGGTTAAACGCCAGCCAGCGCGCCCAGGCGATTATCAGCCACTATCAGTTCATCGACTCATTGCCAGGCGCGCAGCTGGCTGCCGCCATGACCGCCGCCAAAGAGACGCCCCTGCTGGAATTGCAGGGTAAAGATGAAACCCGCTTCACTCTCTCGGCCTCCTCCGCAGGTAAAGCCGAGCGCGAAGGCGAAACCACATTGTGGCTGCGCGATGGTAACCAGACGCTGCTGGCCAGCGCCACATTCAGCGTTGTGCGCCAGCAGGAGCAATGGCAGCTGGTTATCGGCGGGCTGCAGGGGCCGCGACGTAATGTGCCGCATGAAGTCATCAAGCTCGCCACCCGCGCCTGCTATGGTCTGTTTCCTAAACGCCTGCTGCTCGAGTTTATCTGGGCGCTGGCCGCAAGAAGCCACATTCAGGCCATTTATGGCGTAAGCGATAACGGTCACGTTTTCCGCGCGCTGCGCTATCGTCTCAGCAAGGGACGCCATTTCCACGCCAGCTATGATGAGTTCTGGCAGTCCATTGATGGCGTAGCCGATGGCGCCTGGCGCTGGCGCTTGCCGCAACAGATGGAAAGGAAGTCGCTGGAGGACATCGCCAGTAAAAAGCGGGCGGAATACCGTCGCCGCTTCCAGCTGCTGGACGACCTGGCCGCGCAGGTCGCACGGCTGACTTCCCAACCCTGAGGGACTAACGCCTGTCCATAGCAAACAAACGCCGTTTTTAAATCACGGCGTTTGCATCTTATCCTGTGGTTTCGTTACTATCATCACTTCATCGTTTCCTTTCGGGTAGCCATTGAAGTTATGAGTAAAAGTGAAATTGCCCTTCTGGTTATCGTGATAATAATTCTCCTCGGCGCGCTTTGGTTTATTTTCAGCGGGGAGATCTGGAATCTGGTCTGCTACCTTGAATCCCAGCTGTATCCGTCAATCGTCGCGCCTGAATAATACGTTGTTTTTATTCCTCCCCTCCTCTTCCTGACGGCCTTTCATTTCCTGTCAACGAGCAGCCAAATAGATCGCAATAAAATAATATGCCCGCGTATCTTCAGGGTATGGATATCCCGCTGCGATGACGACCCTGGCTCCGGACGGGCGGCACGCCATCGCCCTGACGTTGACCCGCAGACCCGGATGTCTCCAGCTCAGATTTTCTGTAAAGAGAATGTTAAGGCGTTTTTTGTTGTGGTATAAGGGAAAAAGACCGTAACGGGAAATGAGGGATCGATTGCGGTCTTATTTTGTAACGAGTTGATAAGCTTCAGATAAAAAGAGACCGAACACGATTCCTGTATTCGGTCCAGGGAAATGGCTCTTGGGAGAGAGCCGTGCGCTAAAAGTTGGCATTAATGCAGGCTAAGTCGCCTTGCCTTATAAGAATAGTTTACCGCGTCAGGTTTTCCAGTCCGCAACAAAAGTGGTCGAATAATTCCTGACAAAATGGCCAGCGCCAATAAAAAACCGCCGCTTCCTGAGAGGAATGCCGGCGGTTTTTTATATGTTAATACAGTAAGATAGGTTCGGGTATCAACAAAGCTTCTGCGCGCGCTCAATAAATGGCGCGAGGCTCATTTTTTGTCCCGGATGCTGCGGATCGTCGACCTGGATCACTGAGATCGGCTGAGCGCTGGTTTTACCCGCTTTCACCTGCTGCTCAGCAACATCATTCAACGGATACTGCACCAGCGTGCTGGGGTTAATGGCAAACAGCGCATTCCCCGGGCGACAGGTCAACATCACCTCTTCGCGATTGAACGCCCAATTATCTTTACCCACTTCGAAGCGGCTAACGGTGATAATCTGCGGTGCTGCCAGCGCGACGCCAGAGCTTGCCAGTAACAACATAGTCAGAAGAGTTTTTTTCATGATTTAGCCAGTTAATTCAGTAAGGTTCCCAGGTTGCAAACAGACTGACGGCCAGCAGCGCCAATGCTCCGAGCGCCATTTCAACCTGCGTGGTGCGCAAAATGAGCTGCTCCGCTCGCGTTCCGCTCACCGACATACGTGGCACCAGAACATACCTGTTCACCAGCGCAATTGCTACCATCCCAGCGACCAGGGCACATTTGATCAATAGCATCTCTCCCCACAGCGAATCACGGAATAATCCGCCCTGGATCAGCAGCGCATTCAGCACGCCGCTGACGATCGCGCCCGCGACCGCCAGATGTCCGTAGCGAGAAAAGCGCATCATGGTGCCGATAGCGGCCTGACGCCAGCGCCCGCGCGCCAGGCGCAGGCAGTAGATGAACGGCAGCAGCCCGCCAAACCAGCCGGCGACACAGAACAGATGTACAGCGTGGTTAGTACGCTGCACCACGCCCCGCACACCCTCGCTCATTGCCGCATGGCCAACGCCCGCCATCAGCAAGATCTGCGCGCACAGCAGCACCAGCAGCAGACGCGCCGGACGACGCGGTTTGAGCCACGCGATCGCCAGCGCAATCCACGCCAGCAGAATCTGCCAGACCCAGACGCTGCCAAAGCGGGTACCGGCGACGGCTTGCCAGATAGCAGGCTGCCAGAGGTCCGCCCAGCCATTCCCCATCAGACCGCCCTGTACCATCAGCATCAACAGCGCAGAAACCGCGCTAAGCAGCAGCAGATGACGCAGAAGCGGGAAGAAACGCTGCATTAGCAAACGCCGTAGCGTCAGCGGCGCCCACCACGCGCCATACAGCACGCAGCCAAATGCCACCATCAGCGAGAGAAAGTGGACGAAGCGCAGACCGATATAGATTCCCGAGAGCATGCGTTATTTCACGCTAAAGTGGTATTGCCCTTTGGTTTTGTGGCCATCAACGGAGACCACGTGCCAGTCAACGGTATACTCCCCCGCAGACAGCGGCTGCGTCAGCGGAACAATCAGCTGAGCTTTATTGCTGTCGCTGCGCGCCAGCTTGCCGGTCGCAACGGCTTTCTGCTGCGGGCCGGTGAGGGTCACTGCGCTAAAGGCCGTTTCGATACCTTCAGAAAAGCTCAGGGTCAGTGATTCGGGAGAGGCGGTGACCGTCGAATCTGCGGCAGGCGTTTGCTGTTGAAGATGCGCATGGGCTAAGGCCGCGGTGCTGACCAGAAAGCCGGCGAAAAAAGCAGAGGCACGCAGCGCGCGCCCGGCGATAGTACGCATAATCGTCATTCCTTTTCGTTATGTATGTAGCACAGAGAATAACCCTGTATAATAGCGTAGTCGAGCGATGCGTCCCGGTCCGACGTCGCGCCCGATCGCTTTTCGGCATCATGAAGGAGAAACCATATGGAAAAAAATCTGGCCAAAATTTCGCAGGACGAGATGGACAAAGTGAACGTCGACCTTGCCGCGGCCGGTGTCGCCTTTAAAGAGCGTTACAATATGCCCGTTGTCGCCGATTTAGTGGAGCGGGAGCAACCGTCACACCTGCGTGACTGGTTCCGTGAACGCCTGATCGCCCATCGACTGGCGTCTGTTTCACTGTCGCGACTGCCCTATGAACCCAAAGCGAAATAATTCTCGTCCCTTAAGGGCGTCCCGGTTGGCAAGCGCTGCGCATTCAATTACGCTGGTTTTTTTCGGCCGGAGTGAGCCATGCTACGCGTAATCGATACGGAAACCTGCGGACTGCAGGGGGGCATTGTGGAAATCGCCTCTGTTGATATTGTCGATGGTCAGATAACCAATCCCATGAGTCATCTGGTTCGTCCCGATCGACCTATCAGCCCCCAGGCCATGGCGATTCACCGTATCACCGAAGAGATGGTCGCCGACAAGCCGTGGATTGAAGAAGTTCTGCCGCATTACATCGGCAGCCGGTGGTATGTCGCCCACAACGCCAGTTTCGACCGCCGGGTGTTACCGGAAATGCACGGGGAGTGGATCTGCACCATGAAGCTGGCCCGTCGTCTGTGGCCAGGCATTAAATACAGCAATATGGGGCTGTATAAATCGCGTAAGCTCAGTGTCGCAACGCCTGCGGGGCTGCATCAGCACCGCGCGCTGTACGACTGCTATATCACCGCCGCACTGCTTCTCGATATTATGCACGTTTCCGGCTGGCGGCCTGAGGAGATGGCGACCATTACCGGTCGTCCGGCGCTGTTGACCACCTTTACCTTCGGTAAATATCGCGGCAAGGCGGTGGCCGAAATCGCAGAAAACGACCCGGGCTATTTACGCTGGCTGTTCAATAACCTGGATCGGATGAGCCCCGAGCTGCGCTTGACGCTCAAGCACTATCTCGGGGAGTAGCGACGCTAAACGTTTGCCTGGCCGGGTAACGTCCCCTGCGCCAGGCCAATCAGAAAGGCATACTCCAGCGCAACCCCTTCATAGCTTTTAAAGCGTCCCGACTTACCGCCGTGCCCTGAATCCATATCGGTGCACAGCAGTAGCAGGTTATCGTCCGTTTTCAGCTCTCGCAGCTTCGCCACCCATTTTGCCGGTTCCCAGTATTGCACCTGGGAATCGTGCAGGCCGGTAGTCACCAGCAGATGGGGATAGGCCTGCGCCGTGACGCCATCGTAAGGACTGTAGCTCTTCATATAGCGGTAGTACTCTTCGTCCTGCGGATTTCCCCACTCTTCAAATTCCCCGGTCGTCAGCGGAATCGACTCGTCGAGCATTGTGGTCAGGACATCGACAAACGGAACCTGAGCCACTACGCCGTGAAACAGCTCCGGCCGCTCATTAATGGCGACGCCCATTAACATGCCGCCCGCGCTGCCGCCCATGCCGTAGCACAGGCGAGGATTGCCATATCCCTGCGCCAGCAGCGCATCGCAAACATCGAGATAATCGTTAAAGGTATTCTTTTTACACAGGAACTTGCCGTCTTCGTACCACTGCTGCCCTAATTCCCCGCCGCCGCGGACGTGGGCAATCGCAAACACGAAACCCCGATCGAGCAGGCTCAACCGGCTGGCGCTGAAATCGGCATCTTCACTGGCGCCGTACGACCCGTAGGCATAGACCAACAGCGGACTGACACCCTTGCGGAAATGCTCACGCCGATAAACCAGCGAAACAGGAACCTCCACACCATCGCGAGCCTTAATCCACAAATGTTCGCTGCGATAATGACTGGCCTCAAACCCTTTCACTTCCTGTTGCTTCAGTACCCGCCGCTCACAGGTGTCCATATCCAGCTCAAAGAGCGTATCCGGCGTGGTCATGGAGGAGTATCCGTAGCGCAAGCGTGAAGTTTCCGGTTCCGGATTATAGGCAAGCCAGGTCACGTAGGCCGGATCATCAAAGGCGATCCCCACCACTTCCCGGGTCTTGCGGTTGATCTGGCGCAGGCTGGTTAACCCGCGCTGGCGCTCCTCAACCACCAACCAGTCGGTAAACAGGGTGAATCCCTCGAGCATCACATCCTGGCGTGGCGCAATCAGCGTCTCCCACTGCCGCTCGTCGCGCTCATGGGTACGGTAGAGACCGAAGTTTTTCCCCTCGCGGTTAGAGCGAAGATAAAAGGCATGCTGGTAATGATCGAGACTGTACTCGTGATCTTTACGCCGCGGCAGGAAACACACCGGTTCCGCATCCGGCATTTCGGTATTCAGCAGCCGCACTTCACTGGTTGTCGCGCTGGCAAGATAGATAACGGCGAATTGCCGGGAGGTGGTCGTATGGAGGCTGACGTAGAAGGTTTCATCCTTCTCCTCGTAGACCAGCGCATCGGAGTGCGGCGAAGCGCCCACGGTATGCCGCCAGACCTGATAAGGCAGCAGCGTAGTCGGGTGCTTGCGGACATACCACAGCGTTTGCGAATCATTGCTCCAGGCGAATTCCGGCGAAACGTTTTCCAGCACTTCAGGATACCATTCGCCATTTTGCAGATTGCACAAGCGCAGGCCATACTGCCGACGGGAGAGATAATCCTCCGCCAGCGCCATTATCGTGTTATCCGGCGAAATGCCCAGCCCACCGAGAGTATAGAATTCGCTCTGCGCCGCGCGCTGGTTGCTATCGAGCAGCACTTCCCATTCATCCCACTCCTCTTTCAGCACCGACTGACGCTGATAAATAGCGTATTCACAGCCCGGCTCATACACCTGACGATAGCGGTAGCCATTTTTGCTGTAGGGCGCGGAGACTTCGCGCGGCGGGATACGGTCAATAATCTCTTTTAGCACCCGCTCCTGCAGGCTACGTTGGGTCGCCATGACCTGCTGTCCGTACTCATTTTCCTCGCGAAGATAATCAAGTACTTCCGGCCGCGAACGCTCGTCGTCGCGCAGCCAGAAGTAATTATCGATACGGGTATCGCCATGAAGGGTCATGGCGTGGGGAATTCGTTTTGCTTTTGGTGGCATCTTTTGGTCTTCTGCATCCTGTATTTCATACACAAAATCATTCAAGAAGCGGCTTGAAGGATGGCGTGTGTATAAGGGTGGCAAAAGTGGCCCACGTTGCAAGCAAAACCTGCGGATTTAGGTAGAAAGCGCCTGTTTTTGTGCCTGGATATCCTGTTCGATGTCGGCACGCACTTCCGGCGGAAGGCCTAAAGCCTCACCCAGAGCGTTGAGATAGCTACGCTCCATAAAATGGTCGATATCGATCGCCGCACAGCTGATGTAATAGATCTCCAGCGCCTCTTGCTCGCTGGTGAGGCCCTGCGCCAGACGCTGCGGATCGAGAGGCTGGGCCAGAGCGCGATCGATAAGAACGCGCCCCTGCACGGCAATACCAGCCGCGCGCAGCTGCTCATCAATGTTTGCCCGCTCGCTGTCATCAATGTGCCCGTCGCTTTTCGCGGCAAACACCAGCGCCAGAATGAGCCGTTCACTGCGGGCATCGAGCCCGGAGGCTGGCGAGGTTGACGCCCCGGCGGGTTGTACAGGAGAAGCGACAGATTGCGCAGGGGAATTTTCCCGCATTTTTTGCTGGTACTTGTTCCACAGCACGCTTCCCGCCACCGCGCCGCCGCCAACCAGCAGTGCGCTGGTGCCATATTTAGCCAGCAGCTTACGCGATGATTTACTAGCCACCAGCAGCCCCGCCAGGCCGCCCAGCGCCCCGGGCAGAAGGAAGCTTTTACCATCAGACCGCTCGCCTGATGAGGAAGATGGTCCCTGCTGGCCCAGCAGGGACTGGAGTTGATTAAGCCAGTTAGCCATGATTTCCCTCGTTGCTTATTAAGCGATGTCATCAGCCTAAACGACGAGATGTCAGGAAATGTTATGAGCAGCTAAAGATGCGCAAATTCGGCCGGACTCAGGCGGCCTTCACCTTGCGCGATTTTACAGGCGCGGTTGCCGCGGGTTGTTCGCTCGCTCCCTCCGCGGCGGCCTCTGAGGTTTCAGCCGCGGAGCTCTCGTCCTGAGAAGCCTGGCCGTTCGTACCGTCTTCCGCTTCCGGGAGTTTTCCTGATCTCAGGATGTGGTGCAATGTCTCTTTACGTTCCGCCAGCCACATTGCCATTTCATCGCGCTGGGTTTCATCCAGCGTCAGCGGGCACTCGACCAGCCAGTCGTTGAGGACCTCGGCAAGATCGAGCATTTTGTCGTAAGCATCGGCCTCTTTTTTGCTGGTAAACGACATCTTTTCCTCACCTTCGCGGATCACCACATATTTAATTTCAACCGCCATTGTGCAGCCTCTTTATACTGTATTTTTATACAGTATAGCAAATTTTCACCCGGGACTCAACCAACAGCCGTAAAGACAGACGCAAACGTTTTCGTTTATAATGCGGCGCATGTTTTTTTACTGTGGAAAAGAGTCATGACGTTATTAGGCACAGCGCTGCGTCCGGCAGCGACGCGGGTGATGTTGTTAGGTTCCGGCGAACTGGGTAAAGAAGTCGCCATTGAGTGCCAACGGCTGGGTATTGAGACCATCGCGGTCGACCGCTACCCCGACGCGCCGGCGATGCAAGTGGCGCATCGTTCGCACGTCATCAACATGCTGCACGGTGAAACGCTGCGCGCGCTGATTGCGGAAGAAAAACCCGACTTTATCGTGCCGGAAATTGAAGCCATCGCCACGGATATGCTGGTGGAGCTGGAGCAGGCCGGGCAGAAAGTCGTCCCCACCGCTCGCGCGGCGAAACTGACCATGAATCGCGAAGGTATTCGCCGCCTGGCCGCAGAGGAGCTGCAGCTTCCCACCTCGGCATACCGCTTTGCCGACAGCGAAGCGGCCTTTCGCGAAGCCGTCGCGGAGATTGGCCTTCCCTGCATTGTGAAGCCGGTCATGAGCTCTTCTGGTAAAGGCCAGAGCTTTATTCGTCACTCTGACCAGCTGGCCGAGGCCTGGCGCTACGCGCAACAAGGAGGCCGCGCGGGAGCCGGTCGGGTTATCGTCGAGGGGGTGGTGAATTTCGATTTTGAAATTACCCTGCTTACCGTCAGCGCGGTCGATGGCGTCCATTTCTGTGCGCCGGTCGGCCATCGCCAGGAGGATGGCGATTACCGCGAATCCTGGCAGCCGCAGCAGATGAGCGAGCTGGCGTTGGCCCGCGCCCAGGAGATTGCCAGCAAAGTCGTGCTGGCGCTTGGCGGCTACGGTCTGTTTGGCGTGGAGCTGTTCGTCTGCGGTGATGAGGTGATTTTCAGTGAAGTCTCCCCTCGCCCGCATGACACCGGGATGGTGACGCTGATTTCCCAGGACCTCTCGGAATTTGCGCTGCACGTTCGCGCCTTCCTCGGTCTGCCGGTTGGCGCGATTCGTCAGTATGGCCCGGCGGCCTCCGCGGTCATTCTGCCGCAGCTCACCAGCCAGAACGTCACCTTTAGCAATCTCCAGGGCGCGGTAGGGGCGGGACTGCAGCTACGCCTGTTCGGTAAGCCGGAGATTGACGGTTCTCGTCGACTGGGCGTCACGCTGGCCGTCGCCGATAGCGTCGATGAGGCGGTGGCTCGCGCGAAAGCCGCCGCGTCAGCGGTGCAGGTTCAGGGATAAAAAAAACCCGGTCGCGTCAACGCTACCGGGTCTGGATTTCGCCATTTATCAGGGCGTGAAAATTACTTCGCGCCTTCAACCGCTTCGCGAGCAATTTTGGTAATACGGTCGTAATCGCCCGCTTCCAGCGCATCCGCCGGAACCAGCCAGGAACCGCCGATGCACAGCACGCTGTTCAGTGCCAGGTAGTCGCGGTAGTTCGCCGGTGAGATGCCGCCAGTCGGGCAGAAACGGATATGCGCGAACGGACCGCCAATCGCCTGCAGCGCTTTTACACCACCGTTAGCTTCCGCCGGGAAGAATTTGAACTCTTTCAGGCCATACTGCATGCCCAGCATCAGTTCGGAGACGGTGCTAATCCCCGGGATCAGCGGGATGGTCCCTTCTTCAGTCGCCGCTTTCAGCAGGGACTCGGTCAGACCCGGGCTGATAGCGAACTGCGCGCCAGCCTCGGTGACGGCTTTCAGCTGCTCAACGTTTGTTACGGTACCTGCGCCGACAATCGCCTCCGGCACTTCTTGCGCAATCGCGCGGATCGCATCCAGCGCGCATGCGGTACGCAGCGTGACTTCCAGTACGCGTACGCCGCCGGCAACCAGCGCTTTGGCCATCGGCACAGCGTGTTCCAGCTTTTTCACCACGATCACCGGGACAACCGGGCCGTTGGTGAGGATTGCTTCTGCAGTTGTTTTCCAGTTTTTCATTAGAGTTTCTCTCTCGCCAGATCTACAAATTGTATCGTCTTAAAAAGTGATGCAGGTTGCGCCCTGTTCGGCTCCGGAGAGTTTTTCACGCAGCGCTGCGAACATTTCCCGGCCGCTCCCGACGCGCGAACCGCTGAGGTCAGGAACATGCGGCTGGCGTGCAGCCAGCTCAGCGTCATCCACCAGCAGCGTCAGTTCGCCCGTCTGCCCGTTGACGCGGATAATATCGCCATCACGTACTTTTGCCAGCAGCCCACCATCGTACGCTTCAGGCGTAACGTGGATTGCTGACGGGACCTTGCCAGATGCGCCAGAGAGTCGACCATCGGTAACCAGCGCAATTTTGAAACGGCGGTCCAATAATACACCAAGTGGCGGCATAAGTTTATGTAATTCTGGCATGCCGTTCGCTTTTGGCCCCTGATGGCGAACAACCACCACGCAATCCTTGTCCAGCATTCCGGCTTCGAAAGCAGGCAAAACGTCGTGCTGGCTTTCAAACACCACCGCCGGGGCTTCAATGATCTGGTTCTCAACCGGTACGGCCGAGGTTTTCATCACCGCACGCCCGAGGTTGCCGCTCAGCACTTTCGTCCCGCCATGGCGAGAGAATGGCTTGTCGAAAGTCGCAATAACCTGATCGTCTAATGGCGCCGTCGCCCCTTCGCGCCAGTCCAGCTCGCCGTTATTCAGCCACGGTTCCATGGTGTAACGGGAGAGACCAAAACCGGCTACGGTGTTGACATCTTCGTGCAGCAGACCGCCTTTCAGCAGCTCACGAACCAGCACCGGTACGCCGCCCGCGGCCTGGAAGTGGTTAATATCCGCCGGACCGTTCGGGTAAAGGCGCGCCAGCAGCGGCACAACATCGGAGAGATCGGAGAAATCATCCCAGTTAATGATAATGCCCGCCGCGCGAGCCATTGCGACCAGGTGCATCGTATGGTTGGTCGAACCGCCGGTTGCCAGCAGCGCAACGATCCCGTTCACCACCACTTTCTCATCAAACATTTTGCCCAGCGGCATCCATTCATTACCGTTACCGGTCATGCGCGTTACCTGGCGTGCGGCGGCGGCGGTCAGCGCCTGGCGCAATTCGGCATCCGGATGCACAAACGACGAGCCCGGGAGCTGCATGCCCATAAATTCCACCACCATCTGGTTGGTGTTCGCCGTGCCGTAAAATGTGCAGGTACCCGGGGCGTGGTAGGAGGCCGCTTCAGACTCCAGCAGCGCCATACGATCGACTTTACCCTCGGCATACAGCTGGCGGATGCGTACTTTTTCTTTATTTGGCAGGCCGCTGGCCATCGGGCCAGACGGCACGAATACTGACGGCAGGTGGCCAAAGGAGAGCGCGGCCATCGTCAGTCCGGGGACAATTTTGTCACATACGCCCAGATACAGCGCGCCGTCGAACATATTATGCGACAGGCCGATCGCGGCCGACATTGCAATCACTTCGCGGCTCAGAAGGGAGAGTTCCATCCCGTCCTGCCCTTGGGTGACGCCGTCGCACATCGCCGGTACGCCTCCCGCGACCTGGCCTACCGCATTCACCGAATGCAGCGCTTTGCGGATGATATCCGGGTAATACTCATAGGGCTGGTGGGCGGACAGCATGTCGTTGTAAGAAGTGATGATGGCGATATTGTTACGCAACATGCTTTTCAGCGAGGCTTTATCGTCCGACTGACAGGCAGCAAAGCCGTGGGCGAGATTACCGCACGCCAGCTGCGCGCGATGGACGGTATCCGTCTTCGCCTGGTTAATCCGTGCGAGGTAGGCGGTGCGGGTATCGCGCGACCGTTCGATAATGCGATTTGTTACCCGTAACATTGTCGAATTCATAAAGGCTCCTGAATTTTTATCTGTCCGGCCACAGCATTTTAGCAACCTCTTAGAAGGTGAAAGGCACCAACACTGCAGCTCAGCGGCAAAATATCTATCCGCAGTGTAATAAAAAAAGCCCCGGGGGTGAATCCTCCCGGGGCTTAAAAGAGCAAAAATTATGCGACTTGCTGCGTCAGATCATGTTACCGGTAAAATAACTCCTCCGGATAACGCGCAAACTATTCAAATTCGTTCCAGGAACGACCGTCGCGGGTGATCATCGCCACAGAGGCGACCGGCCCCCAGGTACCTGCCTGATAGGGCTTCGGCGCATCGCGATCGGCAGCCCAGGCTTCAGTAATGGAGTCAACCCACTTCCACGCCTCTTCGACTTCATCGCGACGCACGAACAGCGCCTGGATACCACGCATGGTTTCCAGCAGCAGACGTTCATAGGCATCCGCCAGGTGAGTCTGGTTGAAGGTCTCCGAATAGCTCAGATCCAGCTTGGTTATCTGCAGATTGTGTTTGTGGTCAAGACCCGGCACTTTGTTGAGGACCTGAATATCCACGCCCTCATCCGGCTGCAGGCGAATCGTCAGCTTGTTCTGCGGCAGCTCCTGCCAGTTCTCTTTAAACAGGTTCAGCTCCGGGGTTTTAAAATAAACCACCACTTCAGAACATTTGGTCGGCAGGCGTTTACCGGTACGCAGGTAGAACGGCACGCCGGCCCAGCGCCAGTTATCGATATCGACGCGGATAGCCACAAAGGTCTCGGTATTGCTGGATTTGTTCGCCCCCTCTTCTTCGAGGTAGCCCGGGACTTTTTTACCCTGGGCGAAGCCGGCGGTGTACTGGCCGCGGACCGTTTTCTCACGTACGTTGGAGCGGTCGATACGGCGCAGCGACTTCAGCACTTTGACTTTTTCGTCACGAATGCTGTCGGCACTGAGGTCTGACGGCGGCGACATCGCGATCATGCACAGGATCTGCAGCAGATGGTTCTGGATCATGTCGCGCATTTGCCCGGCCTGATCGAAGTAACCCCAGCGGCCTTCGATACCCACTTCTTCCGCGACGGTGATTTCAACGTGGTCGATCGTGCGGCAGTCCCAGTTATTGACAAACAGGGAGTTCGCAAAGCGCAGCGCCAGCAGGTTGAGCACCGTTTCTTTGCCGAGGTAATGGTCGATACGGTAAACCTGGCATTCTTCGAAGAATTCGCCGACCTGATCGTTGATCTCGCGGGAGGTATCCAGAGAGGTGCCCAGCGGTTTTTCCATCACCACGCGCGCAGGTTTGGCGTTCAGTTTCGCCTGGCCGAGGCCTTTGCAAATGGCGCCAAAAGTGCTTGGCGGCATGGCAAAGTAGTTGATGGTGACGCGGTTTTCCTGATCCAGCATTTTGCCCAGACGGGAAAACGCTTTGGTATCGTTCACATCGAGGTTACAAAAATCCAGACGTCCGCTCAGGGTGTCCCACAAACCTTCATCAATCTTTTCCTTCATGAAGGTTTCAAGCGCTTCACGTACGACCCTGGTGTAAGCATCTTTATCCCAGTCAGCACGTCCGACCCCGATAATCCGGGTCTCAGGGTTGATCTGGCCAGCTTTTTCGAGCTGATACAGGGAAGGCAACAATTTACGCCGCGCCAGGTCACCCTTCGCGCCGAAAATGACCAGATCGCATGCCTGGGCCGTTTGCGTTACCGCCATGTCATTCTCCTCAGTTGATAGTCTGGTGCTTATGCCAGGCTATATTTGTAATTTTCTTACACTGCACTGTACTGTGTTTACGAACTTCCCGAAACCCTCAGGCCGCCATTCCCGGCGCTAAACCGCACGCGGAGAAAAGTTTCGGCGACTATTTGGGCAAGCGGCTAAACCTGTTCGTTCTTTCGACCGGTTTTAAGTTAATAAAATACGACTCTGATCATGTAATGAAAAAAAACAACATTTTTTAACGTCATTCCTCCCCGCTTAGCGTAACGGAGGGGTATATTCTTGCTAAAACGCCTGATGATTTCATCCATTAATGAAATCGCTTCCACTGATGAGCGCTCCGTTACCCATGAATATGCTGGAAAAAATCCAGTCCCGGCTGGAACACCTTAGCAAATCCGAACGCAAAGTGGCGGAAGTCATTCTTGCTACGCCAGCTCAGGCGATTCATTCAAGCATTGCGGCCCTGGCGCTGGAAGCTGGCGTCAGTGAACCGACCGTTAACCGTTTTTGTCGGAGCCTGGAAACCCGCGGCTTTCCCGATTTTAAACTTCACCTGGCACAAAGCCTGGCACACGGTACTCTCTATGTTAACCGCAATGTCGATGAAGACGACAGCGTAGAGTCCTATACGGGAAAAATTTTCGAGTCAGCCATGGCCAGTTTAGATCAGGTCCACCACTCTCTCGATATGTCAGCGGTCAATCGCGCCGTCGACCTCCTGACCCAGGCCAAGAAAATTGCCTTCTTTGGCCTCGGTTCTTCGGCAGCCGTCGCTCATGACGCCATGAACAAATTTTTCCGTTTTAACGTTCCGGTTATCTACTCCGACGACATTGTCCTGCAACGCATGAGCTGTATGAATTGCAATGATGATGACGTTGTCGTGATTATCTCACATACTGGCCGGACGAAAAGCCAGGTCGAACTGGCGCAGCTGGCGCGTGAAAACGATGCCATGGTCATCGCCATCACGTCGGCGGGTACCCCGCTGGCGCGAGAGGCAACCTTGTCGATTACGCTTGATGTCCCCGAAGATACGGATATCTATATGCCCATGGTTTCACGTCTTGCCCAACTGACGGTCATAGATGTGCTGGCCACCGGCTTTACCCTCCGTCGAGGAGCGAAATTCAGAGATAACTTGAAGAGGGTCAAGGAAGCATTGAAGGAATCGCGTTTTGATAAAGAGCTGCCTGTACACAGCGACAACCCATAAAACTTGATAATTAGGTAGTGACCCATTACACCTTCGGTTACGTTCCGGCAGAGCGACATTGCTGACCGGCACCGCCGATTCCATGTTCACGCAACACCAAAGTTGTTTTAGTCAACGGAGTATTACATGTCCAGAAGGCTTCGCAGAACCAAAATCGTAACGACCTTAGGCCCGGCAACCGATCGTGATAATAACCTTGAAAAGGTGATCGCCGCAGGCGCTAACGTGGTACGTATGAACTTCTCTCACGGTACCCCGGAAGATCATCAGATTCGTGCAGATAAAGTCCGTCAAATCGCGGCAAAACTGGGCCGTCACGTGGCCATCCTCGGCGATCTGCAAGGCCCGAAAATTCGCGTATCCACCTTCAAAGAAGGCAAAATTTTCCTTAATATCGGCGACAAATTCCTCCTCGATGCAGAGCTGGGTAAAGGCGAAGGCGACAAAGAGAAAGTCGGTATTGATTATAAAGGCCTGCCGGCGGACGTCGTGCCAGGCGATATCCTGCTGCTGGACGATGGCCGCGTACAGCTGAAAGTGATCGAAGTTCAGGGTCTGAAGGTGTTCACCGAAGTCACCGTCGGCGGACCGCTGTCAAACAATAAAGGGATCAACAAACTGGGTGGCGGCCTGTCCGCCGAAGCGTTGACTGAGAAAGACAAGGCTGACATCGTCACCGCGGCGAAAATCGGCGTTGATTACCTGGCCGTCTCCTTCCCACGCTGTGGCGAAGACCTGAACTATGCCCGCCGCCTGGCGCGTGAAGCCGGCTGCGATGCGAAGATCGTCGCGAAAGTCGAGCGTGCGGAAGCGGTTTGCGATCAGGACGCGATGGACGACGTTATTCTGGCCTCCGACGTGGTGATGGTTGCCCGTGGCGACCTTGGCGTGGAAATCGGCGATCCGGAACTGGTGGGTATTCAGAAAGCCCTGATTCGCCGCGCTCGTCAGCTGAACCGTTCAGTCATCACCGCGACTCAGATGATGGAGTCGATGATTACTAACCCGATGCCAACCCGCGCGGAAGTCATGGACGTTGCCAACGCCGTCCTCGATGGTACCGATGCCGTGATGCTCTCTGCGGAAACCGCCGCCGGTCAGTATCCGTCAGAAACCGTGGCCGCGATGGCGCGCGTCTGTCTGGGCGCCGAAAAAATCCCAAGCCTCAATGTCTCCAAACATCGTCTGGATATCCAGTTCGACAACGTTGAAGAGGCGATTGCCATGTCAGCGATGTATGCGGCGAACCACCTGAAAGGCGTCACCGCGATCATCACCATGACCGAGTCCGGTCGTACCGCGCTGATGACTTCACGCATTAGCTCTGGCCTGCCCATTTTCGCCCTCTCCCGCCATGAACGTACGCTGAACCTGACCGCCCTGTATCGCGGCGTGACACCGGTTCACTTCGACAGCACCAACGACGGCGTCGCTGCGGCGCACGATGCGGTGAATCTGCTGCGTGATAAAGGCTATCTGGTCTCGGGTGACCTCGTTATCGTGACCCAGGGTGACGTGATGAGCACCATCGGCAGCACCAACACCACGCGTATTCTGACCGTCGAGTAATATCGACCTCGTGGTGAACGCCTAACCTGCCAGCATCATGCCGGCAGGTTTTTTTTATCCGCAATCAGACAATCCAGCTCAGCAGCAATGTCGCGGCAATCACCGTTGAGGCGCCGCCGATACGGGTGGCAATCTGCGCAAATGGCATCAGCGACATGCGATTCGATGCCGAGAGGATCGCCACATCCCCGGTACCGCCCAGTCCACTGTGGCAGCTGGTGACAATCGCCGCTTCAACAGGATACATATTCAGCCGGGAAGCGATGAAAAATCCGCTTAACGCCATGGCAATGACGATGGAACCGCAAACCACCACGTAGCCGATGGAGAAGACGGAAACCACGCTCTCCAGCGGGACATACAGCATCCCAAGGCCGATCATCAGCGGCCAGACGAGGGCGGCGGAGACAAATTTGTAGCAGCTATGCGCCCCCAGCTCCATCGCGGCGGGGATAATTTTGCTGTATTTGCACAGAACGGCGGCCAGAATCATCAATACCGGTCCCGGGATGTGCAGCACTTTCTCCAGCAGCCCGCCAACGATGAAAAATGCGCAGATCATTAGCAGCCCGGCCCCCATCAGCTGGAAATCGGTAGGCTGCCCTGCCTGAGACTGCGAGAAAACGTGGTTATCATCATGGCTGCGAATCAACATACCATCACCGGACAGCGCCGGCCGGCGGACGCCCAGGCGTGCCAGAAAGCCGGCGCAGATAATGGCGAAGATATTCCCCACCACCGCAGCGGGCGCTAGCTGTGCAACATACACGTCCGGGGTTTGCCCAAGGATCGCCGAATAGGCCAGCGACAGCGGCAGGATCCCTTCCCCAATACCGCCGCCGATAATCGGCACGATAATAAAGAAAAAGGTGTGGTAAAGACTGTAGCCGAATAAGCTGCCCACCAGCAGGCCCGTCGCGATCGCCGCCCCGGTCCCCACCACCAGCGGAACGAACATGCGCACCATACCCTGGATAAGAATGGTTCTGTTCATGCCCAGAATACTGCCGACCACCAGGCAGGCGATGACAAAATAGAGTAAATTGGCCTCTTTCATCAACAGATGCACGGTGCCCAGAGTATGGGGATCAAATACCCCGAAATAGACCAGCACCGACGGCATCATCAAACACAAAATGGCCGGACCGCCGATATCTTTAAGCACCGGCACCATTCGGCCGATTTTGGCCAGAGCGAATCCCAGGGTCATAATGACCGCCAGCCCGCCAATCATGTTCTTTGGCAACAGTCCCGCCATTGATGAGACGGCGACAATCGTTGCGATACCGACAAACAACGTTAAAGGTACGGCGCCGACGTCAACGTTGGATAAGAAACGCGGAGTTTGCCCACTCGAGTGCGTTTGTTCTACCGGATGGTTGAGTGAATTATTTTTCATGTTGCACCTGAATTGTAATAGATGGCGTAGGATCGAGGCGCAATATTAAAATTGCGCAGTAAAATAAAAATAAAAAAACAAAAAAATGAAGAAGCATGCGAATTAAAACCAGATAAACGGTAGCACAGGAGTTTTCGCTAAAAAAGAAAACCACGCCCTTCCTTCACGACTTTGTGACTGAGTTAGAAACTCCCATTTAAGTAATTTAAATTATTACGGCGTAGCTAAAGTTATCAGTCACGACATTTAATTATCGGCAGTCATGAAAAACAAGGAGTTAATCTCCGCGCCGCTATTTGTAAGTAAAGTTCCCAAGGCGAAATTATTTAAATACCCGCCACTGTGATTTCAATCACCTTTCATTCCATAGGGGATCGTTAGATTAAAAACCACAAGTAACCCTACAGCCTATTTTCAGGATAATGTATGCCTACGCTGCTATTACAATCATTGTTCCCATTAGTTTTTATCATGTTACTCGGTTGGCTCAGCGGTAAGTTAGGCTATACCCGTCGTGAAGATGCTTCGGTGTTAGCCACCGTCGTCATTCGGTTTGCTCTGCCCTTTCATCTTTTTATAGGCGCATTAAATACCAACCCGGATAAAATTAAAAACTTCGCCTTTATGGCGGTATTAGTGATTGGCCTGATGGGGTCTTATTTCCTTACCCTGCTGATCTCGCGCTACGTATTCCGCCATGACATCAAAACCAGCGCGCTCCAGTCCCTGGTGTGCGCATTTCCTGATATGGCCTATTTCGGTGCGCCGGTCCTTGCCGTCCTGATTGGGCCCGAAGGGTTTCTTGGCGTGCTTATCGGCAACTTAATCACCAGCGTCTTCATGATTCCCCTGACGATAATCCTGATTCGGATGGGCGATAAACATGCCGCTGGCGATGGAGAGAAAATTCATGCGGGTAAGCTGATTGTGCAAAACCTGCTGAAAGCCATCAGAAACCCTATCGTCTGGATCCCGATCTCGGGGGTGCTGCTGAGCCTTGCAGGCGTACAGCTTCCCCATATGCTCAGCATGCCGATTGAAATGGTCGGGAAAATTGCCGGCGGCCTGTCGCTGTTTGCTCTTGGCCTGCTGTTTTATGGAGAACGCCCGACGGTTAATATTCAGACCTGCACCAACATCAGTATTAAAAATCTGCTTCAGCCCGCCATGATGGCCGCGGCAGGCCTGGCTTTTGGTCTCAGCCATACGCTGATGCAGCAGGTCATTATCATTGGCGCCACCCCTTCAGCCATCGCTGCCGGTATGTTTGCGCTGCGCAGCGATACTTATATTGAGCCGGCCTCATCCTCTATTTTACTCGGCACCGCCATTGGCGTGGTCACCGAAGGCATCATGATTTATTTAATTTCTTAATTACCGTCTCAGGGCAACATTTCTATCAAGTTAAACCTGTTTTTATTTAAACAATGTTCAGGAGTTATCAAATGTTAGTCAAAGAAACATTATATACCCCTTACAATGGCGCAGTGCTGCTGGAAAATCCGCTGTTAAATAAAGGGCTCGCTTTTACCGAGGGGGAAAGAACGGCATTTAATCTCCAGGGATTACTTCCGCATAATGTTGAAACTATCGAAGAACAGACGGAGCGCGCGTGGAAGCAGTTCAGTGAATTTAAGCGCGATATTTCCCGACATATCTATCTGCGGAATATTCAGGATACTAACGAGACGCTCTTTTATCACTTGCTACGCCGTCATATGAAAGAGATGCTGCCGGTGATTTATACGCCAACCGTCGGAGAAGCCTGCGAACACTTCTCCGAAATTTATCGTCGCGGGCGCGGTCTGTTTATTTCCTGGCCTAACCGGCATCACATTGACGAGATGCTGCAGGGCTTCTCCCGCCACGATATTCAGGTGATCGTCGTTACCGATGGCGAGCGTATTCTTGGCCTGGGCGATCAGGGTATCGGCGGGATGGGCATTCCGATTGGTAAACTCTCGTTGTATACCGCCTGCGGCGGCATTCATCCCGCTGCGACGCTGCCAGTGATGCTGGATGTCGGAACCAACAATGCGAAGCACCTCGAAGACCCGCTGTATATGGGCTGGCGTCATCCGCGCATTAACGACGATCAGTATATGGAGTTTATGGATAGGTTTGTCGATGCGGTAAAACGTCGCTGGCCGCATGTCCTGCTGCAATTCGAAGATTTTGCCCAGAAGAATGCCAGCCGCCTGCTTAATCGCTATCGCAACCAGCTGTGCTGTTTCAACGATGATATCCAGGGAACAGCCGCCGTCACGACCGGTACGTTGATTGCCGCCGCCGCGGTGGCAGGCACCCGTATGCGCGACCAGCGGGTTGTGTTCCTCGGCGGCGGTTCCGCCGGCTGCGGTATTGCCGAAAAAATTATTGCGCTGATGGTTGATGATGGTTTATCGGAGAAAGAAGCCCGCAGCCAGGTCTTCATGGTCGATCGCTTTGGTTTACTGACCGATGAGATGCCCAATCTGCTCGATTTTCAGCAAAGCCTCGTGACGCCGCGGGACGCTATGGCCCACTGGGATGTAACCTCTGCCAACCTGTCGTTGATGGATGTGGTGCGCAATGTGCACCCGACCGTGCTTATTGGCGTATCCGGCCAGCCAGGTCTGTTCAGCGAAGCGATAATCAAAGAGATGCACCGCCACTGCCCACGGCCGATCGTGATGCCGCTCTCTAACCCAACCTCCCGCGCCGAAGCGCAGCCGAAAGACTTGCTGGAATGGACTCAGGGTAACGCGCTGATCGCCACCGGCAGCCCGTTCGAACCGGTGTTCTGTCAGGGGACGACCTACGATATCGCTCAGTGCAACAACGCCTATATTTTCCCTGGACTGGGGTTAGGCATCCTGGCGACCAAGGCGGAGCGCGTCACCGAAGCCATGCTGATAACCTGCAGTAAAACGCTGGCGGCCCACTCGCCGTTAGCCACCACCGGCAAAGGCGGGTTATTACCCCCGGTGGAAGAGATTGAGATGATTTCCCGGGCCATTGCTCTTGATGTCGCTCTGGTGGCCCAGGCCGAAGGCGTCGCCGAAAAACTCAGCGAGGAAGAGCTGATCGCGAATATTGATAACACCTTCTGGCACGCGCGTTACACCTCCTATAAGCGTTCATCGCTGTAGCGACACGTTCCTTCATTAATCCTGCGGGAAGCATCCAGGCGTCGACTCCCCTGCTTCCCGATAGTCAAAGGAACCGCGCATGTTCAATGTGCTTATTGTGGATGATGATTCGATGGTTGCAGAGCTGAACCGGCTGTTTATCAGCAGGGTCGCCGACTTTCGCTGCTGTGGTATCGCCTCAACGCTGGCGGAAGCTGAGCAGATGCTGAACCATGTACCCGCGATCGATTTGATCCTGCTGGATGTGTACATGCAGCGAGAGAACGGACTGGATCTGCTGCCCATCCTGCGTACGAGCGCCCGCAGTATCGATGCGATCATGATTACTTCCGCCGCCGATGCGGCAACCGTCCAGACGGCGATGCGCTATGGCGTGGTTGATTATTTAATTAAACCGTTTCAGTTCCCGCGTTTTGAAGAGGCGCTGCTGACATGGCGCAAACGACGCGAGCTGCAGCACGCCAAATCCCGCTACGAGCAGTCCGATGTTGACGATTTACTGCGCAGCGGTATTCAGCGCCCGGATAACGCCCGCCGCTTACCTAAGGGATTAACGCCGCAAACGCTGCGCCTGGTGTGCCAATGGATTGATAGCCATCAGGAGAACGCCTTCTCGACAAATGAGATCGCCAACGCGCTGCAAATCTCCAGAGTTTCGTGCCGTAAGTATTTAATCTGGCTGGAAAAGACGGGGATTCTCTTCACCAATAATCACTACGGCCTCACCGGTCGACCGGAATATCGCTACCGGTTGATTAGCGAGCAGACGGCTTTACTCAAACAATACAGCCGATGAACCCGGCAGGTTCATCGGCTCTCTTTTACTACGCCGGTGGAGGCACAGGCTGACGCTATTTCTTTTTCGGGAAGAGTTCTTTGCGCTTATAAGGCTCGATTTCCCCCGGCTTACGCGTCTTCAGCAACTTGAGGATCCAGGTATATTGCTCGGTATGCGGCTTGACGAAAATCTCGACCTCTTCATTCATTCGTCGCGCGATCGTGTGATCATCGGCGTCCAGCAGGTCATCCATCGGCGGACGTACCAGCACCGTCAGACGATGGGTTTTACCATCATAGACCGGAAACAGCGGCACCACGCGCGCGCGGCAGACCTTCATCAGCCGGCCAATCGCCGGTAAGGTGGCTTTATAGGTCGCGAAGAAATCGACGAACTCGCTGTGCTCGGCACCGTGATCCTGGTCGGGCAAATAGTAGCCCCAGTAGCCCTGGCGGACCGACTGGATAAACGGTTTAATGCCATCGTTACGCGCGTGCATGCGCCCACCAAAGCGACGTCTGACGGTATTCCACACGTAGTCAAAGACCGGATTCCCCTGGTTATGGAACATTGCCGCCATTTTCTGACCGCCCGAGGCCATCAACATGGCCGGAATATCCACTCCCCAGGCGTGCGGCACCAGGAAGATCACCTTTTCGTTATTGCGCTGCATCTCTTCGATGATCTCTTTGCCCTGCCAGTCGACGCGGGAAAGAATATGTGCAGGATCCCGCAGACCCAGCTCGGCCATCATGACCATCGCCTGCGGCGCCGACATATACATTTCATCGATAATAGCCTCGCGCTCCTGCTCGCTCTTTTCCGGGAAGCAGTACAGCAGGTTTATCTGCGCACGACGGCGCGAGCTTTTCGCCAGCCGACCCACCGCACGTCCCAGTTTACCGAGGATCGGATCGCGAAAAGAGGGAGGCGTCAGGGCAATGCCGGCAAACGCAAAAACCCCCAGCCAGGCGCCCCAGTAGCGCGGGAGTAAAAAGGATTTTTCAAACTTTGGAATAAACTCAATATTATTTTTTTTCGTTTCCATGCCCAGTCCACAGCCGTACTGCATAAAAAAAGATAATGGGGTAATCCCGTCAAACCGCAAGTTGCAGCCTCAGAAGCCGTAAGACGACTTATTGTGGGTATAGTTTAGCGATACGATGGGGAACCTACAAAAGAAAAAGCCGGCGCGCGACAGGCACCGGCTTGCATTGACATTCTGCTAGTCAAACCGCAGCTGCGGGATGACCTCTTTGACCTGCGCCAGATAATCGGTGCGATCGGAACCGCTCAACCCTTCGGTACGCGGCAGTTTCGCCGTTAATGGGTTCACGGCCTGCTGGTTAATCCACACTTCATAGTGCAGATGCGGACCGGTAGAACGTCCGGTGTTACCCGACAGCGCAATACGATCGCCGCGCTTCACTTTCTGCCCCGGTTTCACCAGCAGTTTACGCAGGTGCATATAGCGGGTGGTATAGGTACGGCCATGGCGTACGGCCACATAGTATCCCGCCGCGCCGCTGCGCTTAGCCACCACCACTTCACCATCGCCGACCGCCAGAACCGGCGTCCCCTGCGGCATCGCAAAATCGACGCCGCGGTGCGGAGCGACGCGCCCGGTCACCGGATTCAGACGACGCGGATTAAAGTTCGAAGAGACGCGGAACTGGCGCGCCGTCGGGAAGCGCATAAAGCCCTTCGCCAGACCGGTACCGTTACGATCGTAGAACTTACCGTCTTCCGCACGAATCGCGTAATAATCCTTGCCCTCTGAACGCAAACGCACGCCCAGCAGCTGGCTCTGTTCCCGTTTCCCGTCAAGCATTTCGCGCGACATCAATACCGAGAACTCATCGCCTTTTTTCAGCTTGCGGAAGTCCATCTGCCACTGCATCGCCCGGATCACCGCGCTCACTTCCGTACTGGTCAGTCCGGCTTCACGAGCGCTGGCAACAAAGCTGGCGCCCACGGTGCCTTTCAGCACGTTGTTGACCCAATCCCCTTTCTGCAGCTCGCTGCTCATTTTAAAGCCGTTCGCGACCCGGTTGTAGGTGCGGGTTTCACGACGCGACATTTCCCACGTCAGACTTTGCAAATCCCCCTCTGCCGTTAAGGTCCATGAGAGCTGCTGACCAATTTTCAGGTTGCGCAACTCTTTGTCGGCTGAGGAGAGCTGGGCGATATCGCCCATATCGATGCCGTACTGGTTGAGGATGCTGCTCAGCGTATCGCCAGTGGAGACCACATATTCGTGACCGCCTGACTCGCTGTCGGCTTTATCATCCAGTTCATCTTGAGGAATGGCTTCTTCTTCCTGCGGCGCCTGGTCGATAGGCTCGGAGGCTTCCGGCAGCAGAGAACGGATTTCGCTTTTTTCCAGCTCAATCGTCCTGACGATAGGGGCGGATTCCGGATGGTAGATATAGGGTCGCCAGACGGCGACCGCTAATGTCAGAACGCTCAACGACCCCAGCATGACGCGGTGAGGTCGTGGCAAATTGTTGAATGCCTGAGTGACAGCGCGGGCTATCTGTTGCACGTATTCACTTCCTCGTTAATCTCCTTTCAGGCAGCTCGAATACTGTTTCGCCAGTTGGTCGAGGAACTGCGGGTAACTTTCTTTACCCAGCTTAATCCCGGTACCAAGAGGGTCCAGAGTCCCCATGCGCACAGAGGTGCCCCTGGCAACAGCTTCTATAACGGCTGGCCTGAACTGTGGCTCAGCAAAAACGCACGTGGCTTTTTGCTCAACCAGCTGTGTTCTGATTTCGTGTAAACGCTGCGCACCGGGCTGTATTTCAGGGTTTACGGTAAAATGCCCCAGTGAGGTCAGACCGTAGTGTTTTTCAAAGTAGCCATAGGCATCATGAAAAACGAAATACCCTTTTCCTTTCAGCGGTGCGAGCTCGTTACTCACCTGCTTATCGGTTGAAGCTAATTTTGCCTCAAATTCTTTCAGGTTAGCGTCAAGTTTGGCTCGACTCTGCGGCATAAGTTCCAATAATTTATCGTGGATTGCAACCGCTGAAAGCCGCGCTATCTCTGGGGATAACCACAGATGCATATTGTAAACACCATGATGGTGATCGCCGTCACTATTTTCACCTGCGGCGTGTTCGTGGCCATGATCGTCATCGTCGTCATCCGCCCCTTTCATGAGCAGCGGTTTCACGCCGGCGAGCTCAGCAATGGTCACCTTTTTATTCGACGCAATGCTTTGCGTTGACTTGTCCATGAATGCTTCCATCTCTGGACCAATCCAGACCACTAAGTCTGCGTTCTGTAAGCGTTTTGCATCGGAAGGACGCAGTGAATAATCATGCTCTGAAGCGCCGTCAGGCAGGAGCACCTGGGTCTCCGTGACTCCATCAGCGATAGCGGAAGCGATAAAGCCTAAGGGTTTCATTGAGGTAACCACGGCGGCATTCGCCGTAGAGGTCTGAGCGAACAAAAAAACGGCGCCAAGTCCAGCGCAAAGAAGCGTATTTTTATGTAACATAATGCGTCTAGTCATCGTAATGAATGAGAAAGATGTGATATTATAACATTCACTCGCTTGTGCAACCCCTAATTTGACATGACAAATCTTGTAACTCTCGAAAACGTCTCGGTCGCCTTCGGCCAACGACGCGTACTGTCTGACATTTCGCTGACGCTAAAGCCCGGCAAAATTTTGACCTTACTCGGCCCTAATGGCGCAGGCAAATCCACGCTCGTGCGGGTGGTTCTTGGACTGGTAGCACCGAGTGACGGTGTTATCAAGCGCGAGAACAATCTGCGGATTGGCTACGTCCCGCAAAAACTGCATCTGGATGCCACGATGCCGCTGACCGTCAGCCGGTTCATGCGCTTACGTCCCGGCACCCGCAAGCAGGATATCCTGCCGGCGCTGAAACGTGTCCAGGCCGGGCACCTGATTGAAGCGCCGATGCAAAAACTCTCCGGTGGCGAGACCCAGCGCGTGCTGCTGGCCCGGGCCCTGCTGAACCAGCCGCAGCTGCTGGTGCTGGATGAACCCACGCAGGGCGTCGACGTTAACGGACAGGTTGCCTTGTACGATCTGATAAACCAGCTGCGTCAGGAACTGGATTGTTCGGTGCTGATGGTCTCCCACGATCTGCATCTGGTGATGGCGAAAACCGATGAGGTGCTGTGCCTGAATCAACATATTTGCTGTTCCGGCACCCCGGAAGTGGTCTCCCTGCATCCGCAGTTTATCTCGATGTTTGGCCAGCGCGGGGCGGAACAGCTGGGGATCTATCGCCACCATCATAATCACCGCCATGACCTGCAGGGGCGGATTGTACTGCGTAGGGGAAATGAGCGCTGATGATTGAACTCCTGTTACCCGGCTGGCTGGCCGGTATTATGCTTGCCTGTGCGGCAGGACCGCTCGGGTCGTTCGTGGTCTGGCGCCGGATGTCCTATTTCGGCGATACGTTAGCTCATGCCTCTTTGCTTGGCGTGGCCTTCGGCCTGCTGCTTAACGTGAATCCGTTTTATGCGGTGATCGCCGTGACCTTAATGCTGGCAGGCGGCCTGGTGTGGCTGGAAAAACGCCCGCATCTGGCGCTCGATACCTTACTGGGGATTATGGCGCACAGCGCGCTGTCGCTGGGTCTGGTAGTGGTTAGCCTGATGTCGAATATTCGTGTCGACCTGATGGCCTATCTGTTTGGCGATTTACTGGCGGTAACGCCGGAAGATTTGATCTCTATCGCCATTGGCGTGGTGATTGTGCTGGCGATCCTGCTCTGGCAGTGGCGCAACTTGCTATCGATGACCATCAGCCCCGATCTGGCGTTTGTCGATGGCGTGAAGCTGCAGCGGGTGAAACTGCTGCTGATGCTGGTCACCGCGCTGACCATTGGCGTCGCCATGAAGTTCGTCGGCGCGTTGATTATTACCTCGCTGCTGATCATTCCTGCCGCCACGGCGCGCCGCTTTGCCCGTACGCCGGAGCAGATGGCCGCAGCTGCCGTTGGGGTGGGGATTATCGCGGTGACCGGTGGGCTGACCTTCTCGGCATTTTACGATACCCCCGCTGGCCCGTCCGTGGTGCTGTGCGCCGCGCTGCTGTTTATCTTCAGCATGATGAAAAAATCGGCCACCTGACCGATGCCCTCTTCCCCGGTCACGCCGAGTCGACCGGGGTCATCCTCCCTGCCGGGACATGGACACAGCTCACCTGCCGGGAGGCAGATTACGGCATTGCCGGCGGCGTGATGCCGAAGTGATTCCAGGCGCGTACCGTCGCCATCCGCCCACGCGGCGTGCGCTGCAAAAAGCCTTGCTGGATCAGATACGGTTCCAGAACATCCTCGATCGTTTCCCGCTCTTCGCCAATCGCCGCCGCCAGGTTATCCAGGCCGACGGGGCCGCCGAAGAATTTATCGATGACCGCCAGCAAAAGTTTGCGGTCCATATAATCGAACCCTTCCGCATCAACATTCAGCATGTCCAGCGCCTGGGCGGCGATGTCCAGCGATATGGTGCCATCGTGGCGTACCTCGGCAAAGTCACGTACCCGGCGCAGCAGACGGTTGGCGATACGCGGCGTACCGCGCGCCCGGCGCGCCACTTCCAGCGCCCCTTCGTCGCTCATTTCCAGGCCCATAAAGCGGGCGCTGCGGCTGACGATATGCTGCAGGTCAGGGACCTGGTAAAACTCCAGCCGCTGTACAATTCCGAAACGGTCACGCAGCGGCGAGGTTAACGACCCCGCGCGCGTCGTGGCGCCAATCAGGGTAAACGGCGGCAGGTCGATTTTGATCGACCGCGCCGCTGGCCCTTCGCCGATCATGATATCCAGCTGGTAATCTTCCATCGCCGGATACAGTACCTCTTCCACCACCGGCGAAAGGCGGTGTATTTCATCAATAAACAGCACGTCGTGGGGTTCGAGATTGGTGAGCATGGCGGCCAGATCGCCCGCCTTCTCGAGCACCGGACCGGAGGTGGTGCGCAGGTTGACGCCCATCTCATTGGCGACGATATTTGCCAGGGTGGTTTTCCCAAGCCCCGGCGGGCCAAAGATCAGCAGGTGATCGAGCGCATCCCCGCGCAGCTTTGCCGCCTGGATAAAAATCTCCATTTGCGAACGCACCTGCGGTTGACCGACATACTCTGCCAGTAATTTGGGGCGGATTGCGCGATCGGCCGACTCTTCAAACCCGGTGCTGTCTGCTGAAACCAGCCTGTCTGCTTCAATCATCCCTTACCTCACAACGCGGCGCGGAGCGCTTCACGAATTAGCATTTCACTGTTGGCATCCGGGCGCGCGATTTTACTCACCATCCGGCTGGCCTCCTGAGGTTTATAGCCCAGCGCCACCAGCGCGGCAACCGCTTCCTGCTCCGCATCGTCATCAGACGGGCCAGCCGGTGAAGTCAGCACCAGATCCGTCGCTGGCGTAAACAGATCGCCGTGCAGACCTTTGAACCGGTCTTTCATTTCAACGATCAGACGCTCAGCGGTTTTCTTGCCGATACCCGGCAGTTTCACCAGGGCAGCCAGCTCCTCACGCTCTACGGCATTAACAAACTGCTGCGCCGACATGCCGGAGAGAATCGCCAGCGCCAGCTTTGGCCCGACGCCGTTGGTTTTAATCAGCTCTTTAAACAGGGTGCGTTCCTGCTTGTTATTAAAACCATAGAGCAGCTGCGCATCTTCGCGAACGACAAAATGGGTAAAAACGATGGCCTCGTTGCCCACATCCGGCAGTTCATAAAAACAGGTCATTGGCATATGTACTTCATAGCCCACGCCTCCCGTTTCCAGTAATACAAGCGGGGGTTGTTTTTCGAGAACGATGCCTCTGAGTCTGCCTATCACATGGAGCTCCTGCGTTAAGGGCTAAAGTATCTGCGGTATCATAAAAAAAGGCTGGATGAATATCCAGCCTGATTTGAGGTTATCGTAAGCGGCCACGCGCCAGATTGAGCCGCGTCTCGCTGATCTGAGCCGCGTTCTGACTGACGTGGCAGTGGGTAATGGCGATAGCCAGCGCATCCGCCGCGTCCGCCTGGGGGTTGGCGGGAAGCTTAAGCAGCGTGCGCACCATGTGCTGCACCTGGCTTTTTTCCGCGCTGCCGATGCCGACCACGGTTTGCTTAACCTGCCTTGCGGCATACTCAAAGACCGGAAGGTCCTGATTGGTCGCCGCGACAATCGCCACGCCGCGCGCCTGCCCCAGCTTCAGCGCTGAGTCGGCGTTTTTCGCCATAAACACCTGCTCAATGGCGAAATAGTCCGGCTGAAACTGGGTGATAATTTCCGTCACGCCAGCGTAAATCAGCTTCAGGCGCGACGGTAAATCGTCGACTTTGGTCCGAATACAGCCGCTGCCAAGATAGCTCAGCTGTCGCCCGACCTGACGAATCACGCCATAACCGGTAATGCGTGACCCCGGGTCAATGCCGAGAATAATCGCCATCACGCACCTCCGGTAATAACTAATCCCTGAGCCCCTGAATATTTCAGTTCACAGCCAGGCGGCCCTGCCGCGAATCCCCGGGAGCGTAGATTCACTCCCTGACCGGGGTGAGCGGGGAGAGCCAACACCGCTGTGGGCTGAAAGATTACGGGTATCACAGCGTTGCTGCGACCTCATCAGAGATCTCGCCATTATGATACACTTCCTGCACGTCGTCGCAGTCTTCCAGCATATCGATCAGACGCAGCAGTTTAGGCGCTGTTTCCGCGTCCATATCCGCTTTGGTTGAAGGAATCATCGATACTTCGGCCGCGTCAGCCTTCAGGCCAGCTGCTTCCAGCGCATCGCGCACCGCGCCCATCTCTTCCCACGCGGTGTAGACGTCAATCGCGCCATCGTCATAGGTCACGACGTCTTCCGCACCGGCTTCCAGCGCGGCTTCCATGATGACGTCTTCGTCGCCCGCTTCAAAAGAGATCACCCCTTTTTTGCTGAACAGATAGGCCACGGAACCATCGGTACCGAGGTTGCCGCCGGTTTTGCTGAAAGCGTGACGCACTTCAGCCACGGTACGGTTGCGGTTGTCACTCAGACATTCAACCATGACCGCGGTGCCGCCTGGGCCGTAACCTTCATAAATGATGGTTTCCATGTTTGCGTCTTCATCGCCGCCTACGCCACGGGCGATAGCGCGGTTCAGCGTGTCGCGGGTCATGTTGTTGGACAGCGCTTTATCCACTGCCGCACGCAGACGCGGGTTGGAAGCGACATCGCCGCCGCCCAGGCGCGCTGCGGTAACCAGCTCACGAATGATTTTAGTAAAGATCTTACCGCGCTTGGCATCCTGTGCCGCTTTGCGGTGTTTGGTGTTGGCCCATTTACTATGACCTGCCATAAAAAACTCTCCAAAAATGCCTGCTTCCCACAGCCTTTCGACCTGCAAACGGCTGGGAAGACTAGTCGGCGTTAATTACAAATTCTTCAATCGCCTGCCGGTTACTCCACGACTTGGTCAATGCGGCAGCGTCTGCCGCATTGACCCAGCGGTAATCCAGATGTTCCGTGAAGACAATCTGGCGTTCATGAGGGAGCGCAAGACAGAACCAAAACTCCGTATTGCGCTCAACGCCCGGCGCGTAGCGATGACGTAAATGAGAAAATATCTCGAAATCCACCGTGCGCTGACAGTCCATTAAGGTCAGCTGCTCATGAGCAACATCAATCGCGACCTCTTCCTTTACTTCACGCACGGCGGCTTGCGCTGCGGTCTCCCCCGCTTCCAGGCTGCCGGTTACCGACTGCCAGAAGGCGGGATCGTCGCGTCGCTGCAACATCAGCACCCGCTTCGTATCTTCGGCATAAATGACCACCAGAACGGAAACGGGAAGCTTGAATGACATCTTACTTATTCTCCGGAGACTCTTTTGTCTCTTTCGCCACAACCTGAATACCTAACTCGCCCAGGGAAGTCGGGTTAGCAAAGCTCGGCGCTTCGGTCATCAGACAGGCCGCGGCGGTGGTTTTCGGGAAGGCAATAACGTCACGGATATTATCGGTACCGGTCAGCAGCATGGTCAGACGATCAAGACCGAAGGCCAGACCCGCGTGCGGCGGCGTACCGTATTTCAGCGCGTCCAGCAGGAAGCCGAATTTTTCACGCTGTTCCTGTTCGTTGATGCCCAGGATGCCGAATACCGTCTGCTGCATGTCGCCATTGTGGATACGGACGGAACCGCCGCCCACTTCATAACCGTTGATCACCATATCGTAGGCGTTGGCGATCGCGGTTTCCGGCGCGGTTTTCAGCTCTTCCGCGGTCATGTCTTTCGGCGACGTGAACGGGTGGTGCATCGCGGTCAGACCGCCTTCACCATCATCTTCGAACATCGGGAAGTCGATCACCCACAGCGGCGCCCATTTGGTTTCGTCGGTCAGACTCAGGTCTTTACCCAGCTTCAGACGCAGCGCGCCCAGCGCATCGGCAACCACTTTCTTGTTGTCGGCGCCGAAGAAAATCATGTCGCCATCCTGGGCGCCGGTGCGCTCAAGGATCGCCTCAACGATTTCTGCGGTGAGGAATTTCGCTACCGGGCTGTTGATGCCTTCGAGACCTTTCGCACGCTCGTTAACTTTCATGTAAGCCAGGCCTTTCGCGCCATAGATCTGCACGAACTTGCCATACTCATCAATTTGTTTACGGGTCAGCGCAGCGCCACCCGGCACGCGCAGCGCAGCGACGCGCCCTTTGGCATCATTGGCCGGGCCGGAGAAGACGGCAAACTCCACGGCCTTCACCAGGTCGGCAATATCGACCAGCTCCATCGGGTTACGCAGATCCGGCTTATCAGAACCGAAGCGGCGCTCGGCTTCCGCAAAGGTCATCACCGGGAATTTGCCCAGATCGACGCCCTTCACGTCCAGCCACAGTTTGTGAACCAGCTCTTCCATGACTTCACGAACCTGCGGCGCGGTCATAAAGGAGGTTTCCACATCGATCTGGGTGAATTCCGGCTGGCGATCTGCACGCAGGTCTTCGTCACGGAAGCATTTAACTATCTGATAGTAACGGTCAAAACCGGACATCATCAGCAGCTGTTTAAACAGCTGAGGAGACTGCGGCAGCGCGTAGAATTTGCCTTTGTGCACGCGGCTCGGAACCAGATAGTCACGCGCACCTTCCGGGGTCGCTTTGGTCAGCATCGGGGTTTCGATATCGAGGAAACCGTGATCGTCCATAAAGCGGCGCACGAAGCTGGTGATTTTCGCACGGGTTTTCAGGCGCTGAGCCATTTCCGGACGACGCAGGTCCAGGTAACGGTATTTCAGTCGCGCTTCTTCGGTGTTGACGTGATTGGAGTCAAGCGGCAGCGCTTCTGCACGGTTGATGATCGTCAGCGAAGAGGCCAGCACTTCGATGTCGCCGGTGGCCATCTCGCTGTTGACGTTTTTTTCGTCGCGCGCGCGTACGGTACCGGTGATTTGGATGCAAAACTCATTGCGCAGTTCGGAAGCCAGCTTTAACGCCTCCGCACGATCCGGATCGAAAAACACCTGCACGATGCCTTCGCGGTCACGCATATCAATGAAGATAAGGCTACCAAGATCACGACGACGGTTGACCCAACCACACAGAGTCACCTGCTGCCCCACGTGGGACAGACGTAGCTGTCCGCAATATTCTGTACGCATGAGATATCCCTTAACTTAGCCGCAGGCGGATTGTGCCTGCCTCGCAGGCGACGGAGTCGCAGCTTTAGCTGAATGTCACAACTGAATGAAAAAAGGCGGCCATTATAATAGAATTTCCGCCGCACGATAAGCCCGATGCAGTTTGTACGTTGCTTTGCTGTACGCTTATTGCCTGTGCTCACAAAAATTAACAAAAATTGTTACCCATGAGCCGGATCGGCAACGGTATTGTAACGGTCAAACCACAGAAGAAGATACGGGGATACCATGTTAGAACTCAATGCGAAAAAAACTGCGCTCGTTGTCATCGATCTGCAAGAGGGTATTTTGCCCTTCGCCGGCGGGCCGCATCGTGCCGATGACGTGGTAACGCGCGCAGCCCGTCTGGCCGAAAAGTGCCGTCAACAAGGCTCGCCGGTCATCATGGTCCGCGTCGGCTGGTCCGCTGATTTTGCCGAAGCGCTGAAACAGCCGGTTGACGCGCAGGCCGGCGGGCACGCCCTGCCGGACAACTGGTGGGCCTGGCCGCAGGCGCTGGGTAAACAGGACGGCGATATCGAAGTCACCAAACGCCAGTGGGGCGCCTTCTATGGTACCGACCTCGAACTACAGCTACGCCGTCGCGGTATTGATACCATTATTCTCTGCGGCATCTCCACCAACATCGGCGTTGAATCCACCGCGCGTAATGCCTGGGAGCTGGGCTTCAACCTGGTTATCGTCGAAGACGCCTGCAGCGCCGCCTCAGCCGAGCAGCACCAGGGCAGCATGACCCATATTTTCCCGCGCATCGCCCGCGTGCGCAGCACCGAGGACGTTCTCTCCGCCTTATGATTTATATCGGGCTCCCGCAATGGTCGCACCCGAAGTGGGTGCGTCTGGGCATCACCAGCCTTGAAGAGTATGCTCGCCATTTTAACTGCGTAGAGGGCAATACCACCCTTTACGCCCTGCCGAAGGCGGAAATCGTCGCCCGCTGGTATGAGCAAACCCACGATAATTTTCGCTTCTGCTTTAAATTCCCGGCCACCATTTCGCATCAGGCCGCCCTGCGCCATTGCGACGACTTGAGCCACGAGTTTTTTACTCGTCTGGCGCCGCTGGAAACGCGTATTGGCCAGTACTGGCTGCAGCTGCCCGCCACCTTTGGCCCCGGCGACCTCCCTGCCCTGTGGCACTTTCTCGATACTCTGCCGACCTCATTCACCTATGGCGTCGAAGTGCGGCATCCGGAGTTTTTCGCCAAAGGGGACGCCGAAAAGGCGCTCAATCGCGGGCTGCATCAGCGTAACGTGAATCGCGCCATCCTCGACAGCCGCCCGGTGCATAGCGCCGTCGCGCGAAATCCGGCCATGATCGACGCCCAGCGTAAAAAACCCAAGCTTCCGGTTCATGCCGTGGTCACGGCGGGGAATCCGCTGGTTCGCTTTATCGGCAGCGATGACATGGTCCACAATCACCGGCTGTTTGGCGTCTGGCTGCAGACCTTAGCCAAATGGCGTCAGTCGACAACGCCCTATTTATTTCTCCACACCCCGGACATCGCACAGGCCCCGGAGCTGGTCAGCACGCTTTGGGAAGATTTACGCCGGGTGATGCCAGAGGTCGGGAGCGCACCGTCAATTCCGCAGCAAACCGCGCTTTTCTGATATCCTGCTATGCTAATCGGAGCCATCTCAAAGAGTGAAAGGGAGTTTTTTGTATGGTCAGCGCGCTGTACGCGGTGTTGGGTGCGTTATTGCTAATTAAGTTTTCTTTTGATGTTGTACGTCTGCGCACGCAATACCACGTCGGGTATGGTGACGGAGGGTTTAGCGAACTACAGGTTGCTATCCGCGTGCACGGCAACGCCGTTGAGTATGTCCCCATTGGCATCATCCTGCTGCTGTTTATGGAGATGAATGGCGCGCAGAACTGGATGGTGCACGTCTGCGGTATCTTGCTGATTGCCGGACGACTGATGCACTCCTACGGTTTTCACCACCGGCTTTTCAGCTGGCGTCGCTCCGGAATGAGCGCCACCTGGTGCGCCCTGTTGCTGATGGTGCTCGCGAATCTGTGGTATATGCCCTGGGAGTTGGTTTTCTCCTTACATTAGCGCACAATACGCCGTTTTCGTTTTTTCGGGTTTAACGTTATGTCTCACCGCGATACGCTTTTTTCCGCGCCGATTGCCAGCCTCGGCGACTGGACCTTTGATGAACGGGTTGCTGAAGTCTTCCCGGATATGATCCAGCGCTCCGTGCCCGGCTATTCCAATATCATTTCTATGATCGGCATGCTGGCTGAACGCTTCGTTCAGCCCGATACCCAGGTTTACGACCTCGGCTGCTCGCTTGGAGCGGCAACGCTCTCTATCCGGCGTAACATTGCCCACCCTGGCTGCAAAATTGTCGCGGTGGATAACTCTTCGGCGATGGTCGAACGCTGCCGTCGCCACATCGATGCCTATAAAGCGCCAACGCCGGTCGAGGTTGTGGAAGGCGATATTCGTGATATTACCATCGACAACGCCTCCATGGTGGTGCTGAACTTCACCATTCAGTTTCTGGCCCCCGACGAACGCCAGGCCATTCTGGATAAGGTTTACCAGGGGCTGAATCCCGGTGGCGCGCTGGTGCTGTCCGAAAAATTCAGTTTTGAAGATGCGCATGTTGGCGAACTGCTGTTCAACATGCATCACGACTTTAAGCGTGCCAATGGCTACAGCGAACTGGAAATCAGCCAGAAGCGCAGCATGCTGGAAAACGTCATGTTGACCGATTCGGTCGAAACGCACAAAGCCCGCCTGCATAAAGCCGGGTTTGAACATGCCGAATTGTGGTTCCAGTGCTTTAACTTTGGTTCACTGGTGGCGGTGAAATCAGAGGAAAAAGCATGATCGATTTCAATCATTTTTATCAACGTATTGCCCTCAGCCCGCTATCTCACTGGCTGGAGACACTCCCCGCCCAGGTAGCGGCCTGGCAACGGGAAGCTCTGCACGGCAAATTCCGCGAGTGGGAACGGGCCGTAGAGTTTCTACCGGAGTTGGCTCCGTATCGCCTGGACCTGCTGCATAGCGTCACCGCCGAAAGCGAAACGCCGCTAAGCGAAGGCCATCGGCTGCGCGTAGAGAATCTGCTGAAAAACCTGATGCCCTGGCGCAAAGGGCCATACTCGCTGTACGGCGTGAATATCGATACCGAATGGCGTTCCGACTGGAAATGGGAGCGCGTATTGCCGCACCTCTCCGATCTGACCGGACGCACGATTCTCGACGTTGGCTGCGGCAGCGGATATCACATGTGGCGCATGATCGGCGCCGGCGCGCATCTGGCGGTCGGGATTGACCCGACGCAGCTGTTTTTATGCCAGTTTGAAGCGGTGCGTAAGCTGCTGGGTAACGATCAGCGTGCCCACCTGTTGCCGCTGGGCATTGAACAGCTTCCGGCACTGAACGCCTTCGATACCGTCTTTTCGATGGGCGTGCTGTACCACCGCCGCTCGCCGCTCGACCATTTATGGCAGCTCAAAGATCAGCTGGTCGACGGTGGCGAACTGGTGCTGGAGACGCTGGTGGTCGAAGGGGATGAAAATACCGTTCTGGTCCCGGGCGACCGCTATGCGCAGATGCGCAACGTCTACTTTATTCCGTCGGCCGCGGCGTTGAAAATGTGGCTGGAGAAGTGTGGATTTGTCGATGTGCGGATTGTCGATGTCTGCGCCACCACCACCGAAGAGCAGCGCCGTACCGAATGGATGATTACGGAGTCACTGGCTGACTTCCTCGACCCCGACGACAGCGGTAAAACGCTTGAAGGTTACCCGGCGCCGGTGCGCGCGGTGATTATTGCCAACAAACCCGAAACCCAGCAGTCGCTGGCGAAAAAGTCAGCCGGCTGCAAATAAAGGTCAAAAAAAGACCCCTGTTGAAATTGCAGGGGCCTGGTACGGGCAATCATCATATTGGGCGACATGATGTGCAGCAAAAAACGGTTTAACTTCTCTGCGCAGAAATGATTTGCTTCATTTCTGCCACCGCTACGCCATTAACGGCATAGCGCGAATATTCATCTGCGTCGGCATCGGCGGACATCGACAATCCGGAATGACGGAAGCGCATTGGCGATGGCACCCAGTGTCCGGCTGAGCTGTGGACTTCTTTTACGCCAGCCTGAAGAAACTTCGCCAGGTTGGCCGCTCGAACACCTGCACCAGCCATAATGGTTGGAGTATCCCCCAGGGCAATAAGTTCCGTAATTAATGAAAGACCTTTTTCCGCGCTGGCCTGCTGACCCGATGTCAGGATACGGGCCACGCCGGAATCGGCCAGCGTGCGATAAGCCTGATACGGATCCGCACACATATCAAAAGCCCGATGGAACGTGACCGCCAGCGAACCGGCCGCCGCCATGATTTTTTGCATGCGCGCGATATCGACCCGACCATCCGCATCTAACACGCCGATGACCACGCCGGGAAAACCCAGCTCCCTGACCGTCACCACATCATCGAGCATCGCCGCAAACTCGCTCTCGGTGTAGCAAAAATCACCGCCGCGCGGGCGAATAATCGGATGCACCGGAATGGTCACCGTTGCGCGTACTGTTTTCAGCACACCCAGCGACGGGGTTAATCCCCCTTCATGTGGCGCGGCGCAGAGCTCAATGCGATCGGCACCACAGCGCTGCGCCTCTTGCGCACAGGCCATGCTGTAACAGCAGACTTCCAGTAGCGTCATTTCCTTCTCCTTTACGCTGCGGGCAACACAGCATGTCATGATTTATCCGTTCAAAAACCGCGTCGCTTCACACTGTTACGCATCAGATTGTTCGCTGGCGACAATTTGCTCAATTGACCACGGGTGAAATTTAATCGTGACGCTGCCGTCCGTCACCGCCAGGGTCGGGTTTGGCAGCCGTTCGCGCTCCCCTTTCGGCGAGCTGGTTTTGACAAAAATCCCCGGCTGACTTAATCCCTCATCAGACAGCAGCGCCAGCGCGCGAGCATTGAGCGCATCCGCCTCGCCCGGTAGCACGATTTCAACGTGCTCCCATCCTTCATGCGGATAGCGCTTTTCCCCCGGCCACGGCAGCTCAACCACGCTGAAACGCCAGTGGGCCACCGCAACCGGCTCATCCAGTTTGAACAGGCAGATAGGTCGACCGTTGATGGTGTTTTCCGACAGCAACGTGCCGCATTGTTCAAAACCGCGACGCCAGCGCTCCGCCGTGGCGTTTTGGTGACAGCGCAGGGAAATATGGTCGGCATCCAGCGGGGCGATATCCAACCCAAGTCGCCTGGCCAGACCGCTTAACGCGTCGGTGAAACGCGGCAGATCCGCGGAAATATCGTTAAGCTCATCAATTTGCTGCCAGTTTGCCATATTGCACCTCAATGCAGGTCAAAGGGGGGTAATTTATCGCGTTTCCCGGCGGCGACCAACCGGGAATCTTCTGTCGGGTTCGTCGAGTGGCTATTCATTAAGCGTGCCGCCCGGCAACGCGCGCGCGGTGCTGACGCATGGGCGCAAATGCAGTATACTCCTGCCCTAATTTGTCCACATTCCGGCGCCGCCCCGCAGGGGTTATAGCGCCTTAAACGTAAGGTATTCCGGTGAATATTCAGGCTCTTCTCTCAGAAAAAGTCAGCCAGGCCCTGATCGCGGCAGGTGCGCCTGCCGATTGCGAACCTCAGGTCCGCCAGTCAGCAAAAATCCAGTTCGGCGACTATCAGGCCAACGGCGTGATGGCAGTAGCGAAAAAGCTGGGTATGGCGCCGCGACAACTCGCAGAGCAGGTACTGTCTCATCTCGACCTTAACGGGATTGCTAACAAGGTTGAAATCGCCGGGCCCGGCTTTATCAATATTTTCCTCGATCCGGCCTTTTTAGCGGAAAATGTGAACAGCGCGCTGGCGTCAGAGCGTCTGGGCGTCGCCCGGCCGCAGGCGCAAACTATCGTCGTTGACTACTCCGCGCCGAATGTCGCCAAAGAGATGCACGTCGGCCATCTGCGTTCCACCATCATCGGTGACGCTGCCGTCCGTACGCTTGAGTTCCTCGGTCATAAGGTGATCCGCGCGAACCACGTGGGCGACTGGGGCACTCAGTTCGGTATGCTGATCGCCTGGCTGGAAAAACAGCAGCAGGAAAGCGCCGGTGAAATGGCGCTGTCCGATCTCGAAGGCTTCTACCGCGATGCCAAAAAGCATTATGACGAAGATGAAGTCTTTGCCGAACGCGCCCGTAACTACGTAGTAAAACTGCAGGGCGGCGATACTTACTTCCTGGAGATGTGGCGCAAGCTGGTTGACATCACCATGACCCAAAACCAGATTACCTACGATCGTCTGAACGTCACCCTGACCCGCGATGACGTAATGGGTGAAAGCCTGTATAACCCGATGCTGCCAGGCATTGTTGCCGATCTGAAAGCTAAAGGTCTGGCCGTCGAGAGCGAAGGCGCAACCGTGGTGTTCCTTGATGAGTATAAAAACAAGGAAGGCGAACCGATGGGCGTCATCATCCAGAAAAAGGATGGCGGCTACCTCTACACCACGACCGATATCGCCTGTGCGAAGTATCGTTATGAAACGCTGCACGCCGACCGGGTACTCTACTACATCGATTCCCGTCAGCACCAGCACCTGATGCAGGCGTGGACGATCGTGCGTAAAGCGGGCTATGTGCCGGAATCCGTGCCGCTGGAACATCACATGTTCGGCATGATGCTGGGCAAAGATGGTAAGCCGTTCAAAACTCGCGCCGGGGGTACCGTGAAGCTGGCGGATCTGCTGGATGAAGCGCTGGAGCGCGCGCGCCGCCTGGTGGCCGAGAAGAATCCGGACATGCCTGCCGCTGAGCTGGAACAGCTGGCCAATGCGGTCGGTATTGGCGCAGTGAAGTATGCCGATCTGTCCAAAAACCGCACCACCGACTATGTATTTGACTGGGATAACATGCTGGCGTTCGAAGGCAACACCGCGCCGTATATGCAGTATGCCTATACCCGCGTGCTGTCCGTCTTCCGTAAAGCGGAAGTTGACGAGCAGGCGCTGGCTGCGGCGCCGGTGATCATTACCGAAGCGCGTGAAGCGCAGCTGGCCGCGCGCCTGCTGCAGTTCGAAGAGACGCTGACCGTTGTGGCCCGTGAAGGAACGCCGCACGTCATGTGCGCCTATCTCTACGATCTGGCCGGCCTGTTCTCCGGTTTCTACGAGCATTGCCCGATTATCACCGCCGAGAGCGATACCGCACGCAACAGCCGTCTGAAGCTGGCGCAGCTGACGGCCAGAACCCTGAAACAGGGCCTGGATACGTTGGGTATTGAAACCGTCGAGCGGATGTAAGTCAGACGGGTGATTTGTCGCCCCGGCAAGCCGCGCGCCGCCGGGGAATCGCCTGATGGCGCTGCGCTTATCAGGTCTGCAATCGTTTCACCTGGCATCGACGCCGTCGAACGTCGCTAAGAGCAAAACCCGGCCATGGCCGGGTTTTTGTATGCGGTTTTGTCACCCCGGCAAACCGTGCGCCGCCAGGGAAGTACCTGATGGCGCTGCGCTTTTCAGGCCTGCAAGGACGATCAAATCCTGTCTTAGAAGTATTTGCGCAAATACTCCGTCAGACACAGGATCGCCATTGCCTGACCATACGGCATTGAGGTCAGCGGGATCTCACGATAAAAGTCGAGATTGCCGCCCATCCCGGTACCAAACGAGGTCTGCAACAGCTCGCCTTCCGGGGAGATATTTTTCACCACCCCGCGAATCGCCTTCTCCGCCACCTCGGCATACTCCGCAGCAACATAGCGCTTACGCACCGCTTTCAGAATGCCATAGGCAAATCCGGCGGTGGCCGATGCTTCCAGGTACGAGTGCGGATCGTCCAGCAGCGTATGCCACAGGCCGCTGTCATCCTGACATTTTGCCAGCGCGGCAATTTGCGCGTTCAGCACCTGGATCAAATAGCGTCTGACCGCGCTGTGCTCAGGTAAATCAACCAGTTCAAGGAAATCGGGGATCACCATCGTCAGCCAGCTGTTACCCCGCGCCCAGCGAGCGCGGGCGAAGTTATGCTGACCGTCATAGCTCCAGCCGTGAAACCACAGCCCGGTTTCCCTATCCATCAGGTTCTGAACGTGAAGTAAAAACTGATACACCGCCTCTTCCACATACTGCGGACGATTGAGCAATTTTCCGATTTTAGCCAGCGGCAGTACGGTCATCATCAGCGTATCGTCCCACATCTGCTGATGGTTCTCTTCCGCCAGCGTGATGTGCTGCATTCCCCCATGCTCCGTGCGCGGCATCTCATGCATCGCCCACTCCGCCCAGCTCTCGAGCCAGGGCAGATATTCCGCTCTCCCGGTCTCTTCATAGCGCCAGGCCAGCGTCAGGAATGGCGCCATAGTATTCACGTTTTTCGTGGTCGCCCCTTCGGCGAAGCGGTCGGCAAACCAGCTGTCGATAATATCGCGCATCGCCGCATCCCCGGTCTGCTGGTAGTACTGATGAATACCGTACAAACCTACGCCATGCGTCCACTCCCAACCGGCCCACCCTTTGGTATCAATGACCCGCCCGTCGTCCAGCCGCAGCAGAAACGTCCCCGCGTCATCCCGAATATTGACCAGATTATGGGTCACTTTTTCGATCAGCGACTGCAGTTCATGGCGGCTGATAAAATGCGCCGGCTGACGCAGTAACGGGCTATGTTTGACAGGCCACACCTTCATCTCTCTACCCTCTGTTGTATGTCGATTTCATTTCAGCACCCTGCTTCAGCGATGGCGCGGCAGGTTTGTTGCGGTTCAGATAACCAATATTGTTATTTCCCCACAGCGTGTCGTACGGCATGCCGGCCAGCATCTCAACCACCGCGCGATCTTCCGCTGTCGTCAGCTCTGGCTGTGCGCAGCCCGCCCGACGCATTTTGAGCGTCTCCGCCCGCAGCACGCTATGCGTGGCAAGATTGAGCTTGAAGCGCAGGGAGACCAGGAAACCGCAGGCCAGCACCAACAGCGTGCCTACGCTCAGTATTAACAGGATGGTATGGCTCACTTCATAGGGCTGGGTCTTCTGCCCGGAAACAAACCCGGAGAGCTGCATAATAATGCCCACCAGCATAACCGCACCGGCCTGAGAGGCTTTGCGCGTCAGGGTCATAATGCCGGCAAAAATCCCTTCCCGGCGCTGTCCGGTAATGACCTCATCCACATCCGCGATATAGGTGTAGGTATTCCATGGTACGTAGTTGATTCCGCCACGACCCAGTCCCGCGATGGCAGAGACCAACAGCAGCAGCGAGTAGACATCGCTCAGCCCGGCGTAATAGAGAATCGCGTAGGACAATGAGCTCAGACCAAATAGCACCACCACCATACGATAGGAAGGGGCGGGCCCGAAGCGAATACAGAGCGGAATCATGGCGATAACGGCAATAAACTGGAAGATAGCCATCGTGCCCAGCAGGTTGGACGCCATTGAGGCCTCCTGCATCAGCACAAACACCACGTAGTAGGTAAAAACGGCATTAAAGACGTCTTGGGCGATATAGCCGCCAAGGTACATCCCCAGGTGCTGGCGGAAAATCTTAATCCGCAGCGTCGAACTCAGCTCAATAAACAGGCGGTTGAGGCTCTGAGCCAGAGACAAATGGCGCTTCTCTTCTTCCGCCCGCAGTGCGGCCTCCGACCACTCTTCCCGCGGACGTTCCCAGGTAAAGAACCAGACGAAAGTCAGCATCAGCGCGCATAGCACGGAGAACACGAGGCTTGCGTAGAAAAAGGAAACCGCATTGTCCTTTCCAAACTGGGTCAGCAGAATGCCCGGCAGGAATGACGCCAGAATGGCCGACATCTGCGCCATCGAAATACGCGCGCCGGAGAATTTGGTTTTTTGTTTAAAATCATCCGTCATTTCCGGTACCAGCGTTTCATACGGCACCAGAATCATGGTGTAGACGATATCGAACAGCAGATAGGTGAGCAGGTAATACCAGAATCCCATATCGCCAACCCACATGATGGAGTAGCTGAACACGCAGGGGATGCCGAGCAGAATAAAGAATTTACGTCGGCCAAAGCGTTTGCCGAGCCACGTTGTGCCGAAGTTATCGGTCAGAAAGCCCATCAGCGGGCTGATCACCGCGTCCAGCACCCTTGCTGTGGCAAAAATCAATGTTGCTTCAATGGGGGAAAGGCCGCAGAAGGTGGTGTAGAAGTAGAGTAGCCAGGCCGCGGTCAGTGCGGTTGTCCCGGCGCCAAGGAAGTCGCCCGAGCCATAGGCCAGATAATTAACTAAACCGATTTTACGTGTTTTCATCGCCGTAAATCCTGTGTCTTTTTTTTAGTGAACTCCGACAAGCTTTCTGGCTTAGCCAAAAGGGAGTGGATACACGGCTACAGTAGAAGTATAGGAAAAGGGTTACCTTTTCATTTTTGCCAGCCCGCTCCCGTCCATGGCAAAAATACAAAGAGTCGACGGACAGGCATCACCTATTTATAAAACGACATTTCCTTTATAACAAAACGCATGACCAAAAATAAAATCTGGCAGGCAAAAACGTGATTTATCTCCACCAGAAATCAGTCGTTTAATGTGTGATGAACAGGTCTTGCGGGAGATAAAAAATGAGAGTAAAGAAAGTATGAAGGGTTATTTCGCGTATCTGAAGGAGGCCTGATGTCTTATTCTCATCTGCTCGTTGCCGTCGCCCCAACGCCGGAAAGCCGCGTGCTTATCAATAAGGCGGTCTCGATCGCACGCCCGCTGGATGCCAAAGTCAGTCTGATCACGCTGGCCACCGACCCGGAGTTATATAACCAGTTTGCTGCGCCGATGCTGGAAAACCTGCGGGACTTGATGCATGAAGAAACGCGAGATTTTCTCTCCGGACTGGCGAAAGAAGCCGATTACCCTATCGACAACGTGACGATCGCCAGCGGCGAACTTAGCCACCACATCAAGGATTTTTGCCGGCAGCATCACGTGGATCTGGTGATATGCGGCAATCACAACCACAGCCTGTTTTCGCGCGCCACCTGCTCGGCAAAAAGCATCGTCGGCAGCAGTGGCGTAGACGTTTTACTGGTCTCCCTGGAAAAAGGCTGACGCCTTTGGCGTCAGCCTTTTTCCTCTCACCGCGCTATGCCAGTTTGGGGAAAGTCGAGACTTTGCGTTGCAATCGGCTCTCCTCACTACGCGGTTCTACCTGCTGCAAATCGCTGATAAACCGCTCCTGCCAACGATGAATATCGTTATCCTTGATTACCGCCAGCATCTCCGCATGACGCGCAATGCGCTCCGCCAGCGGCATCGTCAGACCGCGATCCAGCGCCGCGGCCACTTCGTCGCGATCGTAGGGATTGACGATCAGCGCACTGGTCAGCTCATTCGCCGCCCCGGCAAACTGCGACAGGACCAGCACACCGGGGTTCTGCGGATCCTGGGCAGCAATAAACTCTTTTGCCACCAGATTCATGCCGTCGCGGAGAGGCGTCACTAACCCGACATCGGAATAGCGGAAGATCTTCATCAACAGTTTGCGTTCAAAATGTTGATTCAGGTAGTACAGCGGCGTCCAGCCCAGCTGTCCGTACTGGCCATTGATTCTGCCGCTGGCGGTCTCCAGCTGGTGGCGAATATCCTGATAGGCCTGCACTTCGCCGCGGGAGGTCGGCGCAATCTGCGTATAGCGGATCTTGCCATGATGCTGCGGGTATTTCTCCAGCAGGGCTTCATAGGCGAGAAAGCGCTCCGGCAGGCCTTTAGAGTAATCCAGTCGCTCGACGGAGAAGATATTTTTTACCCCGTTAAGCTCGCTTTTCAGCTGTGCCAGTTTGGGCGGCAGCGGCCCTTTCGCACTTCGTGCAATCTCGTCAGGATCGATGCCTATCGGGTAAACCTCGGTGCGGAAATGTTTGCCCCATGCCTCATGGTGTCGACCCTCTCGCGTCACCACCCGGGTCTGTAGCGAGACGCTATCAAGAAACGCCAGCCTGTCGTTATCGGTCTGGAAGCCAAGCAGATCGTAGTCACAGAGCTGCTCAAGAAGCTCGGCATGCGGAGGCAGCGCGTTAAAAATCTCAGGCGTCGGGAACGGAATGTGCAAAAAGAAACCGATACGGTTATTGACCCCGAGCTTGCGCAGCTCGCTGGCAAAAGGCAGCAGATGATAATCATGAATCCACAAAATATCATCGGGCTCAATCAGCGGCAGAAGCTTTTTCGCCAGGTTGGCATTGACCCGCAGATAGCCGTCCCATGACGGACGCTGGAAGTCCACCAGATCCAGGCGATAGTGGAATGCGGGCCACAGCACGGCGTTGGAAAACTGGTTGTAGTATTCGTCATGATCCCGTTCATTGAGCGTAAACGAGGCCCAGGTGATATTGCCTCGCGTCACCGTGTTTAGCGGCTTCTGGTCATCCCCAATTTCTCCGCTCCAGCCAAACCATAATCCACCGGCGGCCTTCAGTGCGCCCAAAATGCCCACGGCCAGGCCACCCGCGCTGGCCTTTTTATCATCCGGTGGCGCAATACGATTAGATATTACGACTAAGCGCCCCATAACCCTCCCTCCTGTCATTTTGCGCATCAGGTTGTTGCTTATTATTTGCGATGCTGATTAACCAATGCTGAACGGCCGCGACATCCGGCAGACGCCATTGCGCCTGGGTGTCGCCCTTGCCCACTTTTACCGACATGCCGCCGAGTTGATTCACGACGCTGAACCCGGCTTCGTCCGTCAAATCGTCGCCAACGAATACCGGTTTGCGCCCCTGAAACGGCGCCTCCTGCATAAACGTCGCAATCGCTTCCCCTTTATTAACCCCACGCGGCTTAATCTCCACCACGCACTTACCCAACTGCAATGCGAGGATGGGGTAACGTTTGACAATCCCCTGCGCCAGCGACAGCGCCGCGCTCTGGTACGCCGGCGCCTGGCGATAGTGCAGCGCAAACGCCATGCCTTTGTGTTCCAGTTCACACCCCGGCATCGTCTCCAGCGCCGCCCGCAGCTGCTCATCCAGTTCCCGGAGCAGCGCATCAGGAAGCGTGACGATGTGCGTTTTACCATTGATATCGCGGCGTTCTGCCCCGTGAACACCGGCCAGCGGCAGCCGGTATGGATGGGTAAGCGCATCAAGCTCAACCATTGAGCGCCCTGAAATCAATGCCACCGCCCCACTATGCTGGTGCGCAAGCTGCCGCAACGCCTGAAGCGCCGGTGTGGGGATAACAACCTGATCGGGATGAGGTTTGATATCGGCAAGCGTGCCGTCGAGGTCAAAGAAAAATGCATGATGTTCGGTTGGCACAGGCGGTACAGATATCTTGTCAGCCACCCTGTTCTCCTCCTTTCATGGCCAGCGCAACGCTGGTTGTTAACGGATTGTTAGCCATGTAAGTATAGACAGTGTGACCGGGATCGCCATTTTTGATAGCTATCGCCAGCGCAGCGGGCGCTGGCGATAATCAGGGATTAGACTAAAAGGTTGGGGGATTATTATGCAGCCCGTTTTGCTTTTTGTTTATAACGGTCGAAGATAACCGCCGCCAGCAGAATCACCCCGCGCACCACGTACTGAGAGAACGGCGAGATATTGAGCAGGTTCATGGCGTTCTCTACGGTGCCGAGGATCAGGATCCCGGCGACCACATAAGAGATCTTGCCGATCCCGCCTTTCAGCGACACGCCGCCGAGCACGCAGGCTGAAATGACGATCAGCTCATAGCCAATCGAGGTCATCGGCTGGCCGCTGGTCATACGCGAGGCGAGAATGATCCCCGCGGCGGCAGAAACCAGGCCTGAGATCACGAAAATAATGATTTTGGTCCGCACCACCGGCACCCCCGCCAGCCGGGCCGCCTCTTCATTGCCACCGATAGCCAGCGTATTGCGGCCAAAGGTGGTTTTGTTGAGCAGTAAACCAAAAACAATCAGGCAGGCGACGGTCAGCCAGATGGGAGCCGGCAGGCCAAACCAGTTGGCATAACCTAAGGTAAAGAAGCGCTCATCTTCAATGCCGACCGCCTTCCCGTCGGAGATAATATACGCCAGGCCGCGCACAATCTGCATGGTGGCCAGCGTCGTGATCAGGGCGTTAATTTTCAGCCGGGCAATCACGAAGCCGTTAACCAGCCCGCTGATTGCCCCCAGCAGCAGACCGGCGGCAATCCCTATCCACATGCTTTCCGTCAGATTAATCACCACTGCCGTGGTTACGCCGGCGCAGGCGATGACCGATGCCACCGACAGATCAAAATCCCCGGATGCCAGGCAAAACAGCATGCCGCAGGCCACCATACCGGACATTGAAATCGCCAGCCCCAGCCCTTTCATATTGATAAACGAGGCAAAATTGGGCACAAAAATCACGCAGCCGATAAACAACACGGCAAAAACAACCAACATGCCAAACTGATCCCAGATTCGGGCAAAGCTCAACGAAGTCTGGCGGGCATTAGGGGTAGTAACAGAGGACATCATTGACTCCTTACTCAGGCGACCGCCTGGCTCACTTTTGGCATCGCAAGGCTTAACGCCTGCTGTTCATTGGCATCGTCATGCAGCAGTTCGCCCGCCACCTCACCTTCGCGCATCACCACGATACGATCGGCCACGCCGAGCACTTCGGGCAAATCGCTGGAGGCGAAAACGACGGCGACACCGGAGGCCGCCAGGGCATAGATAACGTTATAAATTTCATGCTTCGCGCCCACATCAATGCCGCGGGTCGGCTCATCCAGCAGGATCACTTTCATCTCTTCCGACAGCCAGCGTCCCAGAATCGCCTTCTGCTGGTTGCCGCCGGAGAGATTCATAATCAGCTGTTCGGGGCCAGGGGTTTTAATATTGAGCGACTGAATATGCCGATCGGCGTTGTGCGCTTCCCAGCCGTTGTTAATGATACAGCCCGCGTGAATATGCCGGCGACGCGCGCTGATATTGATATTGTCGCGTACGGAATGGACCGGAATAATGCCCTCCGCTTTGCGGTCTTCCGGGCACAGCATCATTCCGGCCGCGATGGCCTGTGCCGGTTTGCGAATATCGATCGCCTGCCCGTCGATATACACCTGACCGCCGGTAATACGGGTTCCGCCAAACAACCCTTTCATCAGCTCGCTGCGCCCGGCCCCGACCAGCCCGAACAGGCCGACGATTTCCCCGCTGCGCACCGACAGATCTACCGGCGTGCGGACGCCGGGCGCTTTGACCTGCTGCAGGCGCAGACGCTCTTTGCCATACTCACGCGGTTTCCAGCCGTAAACATCGCCCAGCTCGCGTCCGACCATCGCCTGCACCAGCGCGTCATGACTCACCGCCTGCATATCATCGAAGGTGCGTACGTAGCGGCCATCTTTAAATACGGTGATCGCATCGCTGAGCGCAAAAATCTCCTCCATGCGGTGCGAAACATAAATAATTACCCGCCCTTCCTCGCGCAATTCGCGGATAACGCGAAACAGATGGTCGATCTCGCGCGCCGAAAGAGAACTGGTCGGTTCATCAAAGGCGATGACCTTTGCGTTACGGGTGAGCGCCTTGGCAATCTCTACCATCTGCCACTGGCCGATAGAGAGGTATTTCAACGGCGTTTCCGGGTCGATATCCAGTCCCAGATGTTCCAGCTGCAGCCGCGCTTCGTAGTTGAGCAGCGAGCGGTTCACTAACCCGTACTTATGCGGGATTTGGCCGAGGTAGATATTTTCCGCGACGGTCATTTCCGGAATCAGGTGCAGCTCCTGATAAATAATTGCCACTCCGGCGTTAAGCGCTTCGGTGGTGTGGCTGAATACGCGCGGCTGGCCACCTATCAGCAGGTCGCCGGCGGTGGGGATATAGTTGCCGCTGAGAATCTTCAGCAGCGTCGATTTTCCGGCACCATTTTCCCCCATCAGGGCGTGGATCTGTCCGCTGTAGCAGTCAAAGCTAATATCGGAGAGCGCCTTTACGCCGGGAAAGGTCATGGTAATGCCGCGAAATGAGAGATAAGGGGTAGACTGTTGCATAACAACTCCGCTCTTCTATGCTCAGCCTCCCACAGCGTGCGGGAGGCAGGGTCAACCAGGCCTTACAGCCCTTTTTTCGCCAGCTCTTCTTTGAAGTTGTCGCGCGTGATCAGCACCACATCGGTGACCGCCGTGAATTTCGGCGGTTCTGCGCCTTTGGTCACCCAGTTGTAGAGCATCTCGCTGGTTTTATATCCGTGGATATCCGGGCTAGGCAGCAGAGAGCCGTAGAAACCGGTCGCCTGCGCTTTTGAGAGTTCGTTAACCGCATCCACACCATTAATGCCAATGCCAATCACATCTCCGGCTTTAAAGCCCTGACCTTCGGTGGCGCGCACGCCGCCCAGCACGGTATTGTCATTCATCCCCACGATCAGCCAGTGCTTCACCTGAGGATGCTGCACCAGCATCGAGTTACCGGCGTCGAAGGCGCCCGGAATATCGTTGGATTTAGTCGGAACGCGGTAGATCTGTTTGTCCGGGAAACCGGCCGCTTTCAGCGCATCGATGGAACCCGTGGTACGGCGACGGGCGGTATCGAGTTCATCGGCGGTAATCGCCATCACGCCGGTATCCTTCACATCCCAGCCGCGTTTTTGCATCTCTTTGTACAGCTCCTGACCCTGACGGGCGCCAATTTCACTGGCGGCCATCATCACCAGCGGTACGCTCTCCATCGGTTTACCTTTCGCATTAACGAACTGGTCATCGACGGTGATGACTTTCATATCGTATCCGCGCGCTTTGGCGACAATCGCCGAGCCGAGTTTCGGGTCAGGTGTGCAGATAACGAAGCCTTTTGCCCCGCTGGCCGCCAGGCTGTCGATGGCATTGAGGGTTTTCTCACCATCCGGGACCGCAATTTTAATCACCTCAAAGCCCAAATCTTTGCCGGCCTTATCGGCAAATTTCCACTCGGTTTGAAACCAGGGTTCTTCCGGTTGTTTCACCAGAAATCCGAGTTTAAGCGTTTCAGCCATAGCTGATTGTGACATAACCGCAGCGAGACCGATCGCCGCCAGCGCTTTAGTAAATTTGTGCATGGTAAACTCCAGCTTTATTTCGCTTTTCTGTAGGGAAGTATCGGACTTAATTTTTTTATCGGACGTAAAACAAGGCATTAGAAAAATTGCACACCGCACTGCCGTTGTTCATTAAGTAATAACCGGAAATCAATTCTCCATACGAGAGCATTATCACATCGCGGAATTACAGTAATTGCGTGCATAGATTTAGCGAAAAATGACATAAAAAAAGAGCCAATTGTCAGACAATTAGCTCTGCATATAGCAATATTATCCATATCATCAGCAGACTTATCCTTGTGGCTACCGCCGTCCCCCTTTCAAGGGATTTGCCGAAGGCGCTGCGCCCCCCTTCTTCAGCCGTTTCCCTTAGCGATTCGACTTCTCACAAGATGAAATATCGCTCAGGGGAATTTTATTACCGTTAATAACAGAATATACCTCACCCCCCCATTTATCTGCTCCTGTAAAAATGACGTCACTGCCCTTTCCCGTGATTTCTTTTTTACCGAATGGTTGATGCGACATGACCGAATTATGAATCCAGGATTAAATTCATATTTAATTAATATGTCGTAGACATCATCCATATCACAAAAAATTCCGGCAAAATAAATTCAATAAAATCATAATGATATAGACATTTAAATCAAAAAACAGACAAAGACAACACACTTTATAAGGATGTTGTAACGAAACGTAAACAGACGCACTTGAGAGTTTTCTTAGTCTACTATTAAGGGTATTCTATATATATCGGCAGGCGCTAATTAATTACCGATACACATAGGGAAAGTGCAAATTCATTATTTTGCCGACAATGTTACGCGTAAAGAGTCTCGCATTTTATCGTTCACCGGCGAAGATTCCCGACGCGTGAATGATATCTCCAGCTTAATAAGGATATTTTTATGGTCGTTCCAGGAATGGCTCAAAAACTCAATAATCAGATGAACCTTGAGTTTCATGCCTCAAATTTATATCTGCATCTCAGCGAATGGTGCGAACAGCACCGTCTGAACGGCACCGCCATCTTTTTGCGCTCCCGGGCACAATCGCACGTGACGCAGATGATGCGCGTATTCGATTTTATGAAGACCGGCGGAAACTGGCCGATCGTCAAAAACGAAGGCAGTTACCACCATAACTGTCACTCCCTCGAAGATCTGTTTACCACCACCCTGGCCGATTATGAACAGCGTAGCAGCATGCTGTCCGGGCTGACCGAAGAAGCTAAAGCGCAATGTGACGACACCACCTGGCGCTTCCTGACGCTGCTAGAGAAAGAGCAGCAGCAGGACGGCGTACTGCTGCAAAGCGTGCTTGAAGAGGTCCGTAATGCGGATAAAGCCGGCCTGGGTATGCTGCAGACCGATCGCCGCCTGCTCAGTCTGGTGACACGTCGCCAGGATTAAGGCCGCAGCGGCGGGCACCACATCCGCCGTTCCCTCCGTGAGGCTCAATCCTGAGGGAACGGCTTCAGCGCCGCATGATAGTACTCACCCTGACTGGCGTAACCGCGCAGCGATGGCAATTAACCCCGCGCGGAGATGTCCTGCAAACGCTTCTGGCCACAGATCCGCATCGCGGATAAACGACACAAGGTCATCAATCCCCCGCTTCACGCCCCCGACCATCGTGAATAACGTTCCAGCGTTCGCTATTTCTAAACATCATTTCCAGCGCTCAGGCGCCGTTCTTATTCCTGAAAAGCATTAAAAACTTTTAAGCCGATCGCATTCCTGCCCCAGGAAAGCGCGCAGCGGATGATTAGTGACGACGATCACTTTTCGTCATCGACTTTAAGAATATAAAAACAGCGTTTCAAAAATTTAAAACATGGGGTTTATATTAATGGCAAGATACGCGGCTTCAACCTCACAAGGGTTGCAGGGAAGACCGATTTTGTTACGCCATCAGCTCGCCTACGGCGGCGGTAATTTGCTGGGGAGCGGCGCGCTGGCGATCAGCGGCGCCTGGCTACTTTATTTCTACACCACCTTCTGCGGACTGACGCTGATTGAAGCGTCGTTTATTTTTTCCGTCGCCAGCATCATCGATGCGATCAGCAACCCGTTAATGGGTTACCTGACCGATAACTTCGGTAAAACTCGGCTCGGCAAACGCTTCGGACGCCGACGTTTCTTTTTATTGATCGGCATACCACTGATGATGTTTTACCCGCTGCTGTGGGTTGAGGGGCTTGGTTTCTGGTACTACCTCTGCACCTACGTCGTCTTTGAGATTATTTATACCTCAGTCATGGTGCCTTATGAAACCTTAGCCACTGAAATGACCGACGACTTCTCATTACGCTCTAAACTGACCGGCTATAAAGCCATTTTCGGCAAGCTCGCCAACTTCCTCGCGGCATTCATCCCTGGTCAGTTTATCCTGTTGTACGGCAAAGACTCCGCCACACCGTTCTTCCTGACCGGGCTGACCTACGGCGCTATTCTGATTATCGCCATCTCCTGCCTGTGGTTTTGCAGCTGGGAGCGTCCGCGTGAAGAAGAAGTTCGCGTGAGCGAGAAAAAAGGCCTGTTCTCGACCCTGCTGATGCTGGCGAAGGATATGCGTTCGACCTTCTATCTACGCGTGTTCCGCAAACATCTTGGGATGTATCTCTGCGGTTTCGGCGCAGAATGGCTGTTTGCCTCGATCTTTACCTACTTCGTTATCTTTGTCCTGCAGCACGATCCGGCGATGGTTGCCGGGCTGAACAGCCTGAACTCGATTCTGCAGCTGCTCTCTACGGCGCTGTTTATCGGCCTGTGCGTGAAAAAGGGGTTCAGCAAGCCCTATATTCTGGCGCTGAGCATCGTGATTTTCTCCGTGTTGCTGTACACCTCGCTGTGGTTTTTCCATCTGCCTGCCCATCTGGCAACCATCCTGATGTTTGGGATCACGGTGCTGTTTGGCCTGGGTACCGGCGGCGTGTACTACATTCCATGGACCGTTTACACCTTCCTCGCCGATGTTGATGAGATCTATACCGGCCGCCGCCGCGAAGGGATTTACGCGGGTGCCATGACCTTCTCCGGAAAAATCCTGCGTTCGATTATTGTCTTCACGATGGGAGCCATTCTCAGCTTCTACGGGTTCCAGTCTAAAGCGCATACGCAACCAGAAAGCGCCGTGACCGCCATTGCGGTGGTGTTCTGTAGCGGCGTGATCCTGCTGGCGCTGGCGGCCATTGTCTTCAGCAAGCAGATGAAACTGGATCGCAAAGCGCACCTGGTCGTACTGCAGGAAGTGGCGCGGATTAAAGCCGGCGGTAAGGTTAGCGATATTCCGCCCGATGTGCGCATCATTGTGGAGGATTTAGTCGGCCACCGTTATGAAGAGTGCTGGGGCAACAGTAAGCTCTTTAAGGATCAGCAGCCGGCGCCGGCAAGGACCGCTATCTCTCATTAACGTCTGGTTCTCGCCCCGCCATCGACAACGATAGCGGGGCGAAACAACTTAGTGTGCTTCACCCTGCGGCGTAAACTTAAGCTCAATCAGCGCAATCGCTTTTTGAACCGCGCGCAGCGTCACCGGATCGGCCGACGCCGGATGGCTGGCAAAATCGATGGCTTTCAGTTGGGTGGTCATTTTTTCGCGCACTTCAACAGGGGCGATGACATCAATGACGTCGAGAATCTGTTTGATAACCAACTGGCAGGCGACAACGTCAGAAACCAGTTCGTCTTGTTCGGTGAGATGTTGAGACATTTATTACTCCTTTTTCGAGGAGCGTAATAGTAACCTAAATCCCGAGAGATAAAAAAACCTGCCGCAGCAGGTTTTTTATCAGAACATACCGGCAGGCGGTACATCTTTGAATGTTTTGCAGTACTGCTCGAACATGCTCTTCAGAATTTTGCGCAGTTTCATGAAGCGACTCCGGTTTTGTTATGCAGGTGTTACTGTTGATGGGCTTATAATATGACTTGCATCACATAAATCAATAAAAATATGCGGTAACTCACAATTTTTTCACAAAAATAATTTATAAATTAAACAAAAATGAGGGAAATCGCAGAGTTAAGAGCCTGCCGGTTTTTCCTGCGATCAGAACCTCACCAGCCGATGGCAGACACAATGAGTACAGATATCTCTTCACGAGAAGGCCGCGCCTTCTCCGCTCCCGCGCTGCTGGTTGCCGGGGCATTTTTCATGGAGTTTCTTGACGGGACGGTAATCGCTACCGCGCTGCCGGACATGGCAAAGGATTTTGGCATTGCGGCGGTTGACCTGAATATCGGTATCAGCGCCTACCTGATTACGCTGGCGGTATTGATCCCGGCCAGCGGCTGGATTGCCGATCGCTTCGGCGCGCGTCAGATCTTCACGCTGGCGTTGGCCATTTTTACGCTGGCCTCAGTTTTTTGCGGCTTTGCCAGCAACGTGGACACCTTTGTCGCTATGCGTATCCTTCAGGGGATGGGTGGCGCGCTGATGGTGCCCGTCGGCCGTCTGGCGGTGCTGCGGACCACGCCAAAAGATCAGCTCATCAAAGCCATTGCCACATTGACATGGCCGGCGCTGGTGGCGCCGATCATCGGTCCACCGCTGGGTGGCTTTATTACCCGCTATGCCAGCTGGCACTGGATATTCTTTATTAATGTTCCTCTGGGATTGATAGCCATTGCGCTGTCGCTGCGTATTATTCCCGCTATCCGCGAAGAGGAGCGACGTCCCTTTGACCTTCCCGGCTTCTTTGCGACATCGGTTGCCATGGTGAGCCTGGTGAGCGCCATGGAGTTGCTTGGCGATACCCGGCCGCAAGGCTGGGCAACCCTGCTCCTGCTGGGGCTCGGTACAGGATGCATGCTGTTCGCTCTGCGCCATTTCCGCCGGGCAGAGTGGCCGATGGTGCGTCTGGATGCGCTACAGGTGCCCACCTTTCGGGTTACGATGTACGGAGGGTCGCTTTTCCGCGCTTCCATCAGCGCCGTTCCCTTTCTGTTGCCGCTGCTGTTTCAGGTCGGCTTTGGTATGGATCCTTTCCATTCCGGGCTGCTGGTGCTGGCGGTGTTTGTCGGCAACTTCACCATTAAACCCGCGACCACCCCGCTCATTCGTTGGCTCGGCTTCCGTCGGCTACTGTTGATAAACGGGGCGCTAAACGTCATCTCACTGCTCGCCTGTGCTTTTTTAACGCCGCAGACCCCGATCTGGCTCATTTGCATGATCCTGTACCTCGGCGGCGTATTCCGCTCGATTCAGTTTACCGGCGTGAGCACGCTTGCTTTTGCCGATGTTCCGCCCGCGCAGATGAGCTACGCCAATACGTTGTTCAGTACCGCGTCGCAGCTGGCCGTGGGTCTGGGGATCACGCTCGGCGCGATCGGCATTCGCATGGGTGAAAAAGCCAGTGAGTGGTTAAGCCTGACGGCAGTGCCGGGAATCAGCTTCCGGCTCTCCTTCGTCTTTATTGCCTTCATTTGTCTGGTGGGAATGGTGGATAGTTTGCGGTTGAGTAAAGATGCCGGCAGCAGCGTCTCGGAGAGAAAAAAATAAAAGTAAAAAGGCCAGCGGAAGCTGGCCTTATTGGAAAAAAAACCGAGGGCTTAGCCGACTATCTGGCGGACAAAAGCTTCGATCTCTTTATCCTGGCAGTTCTCGAAGAAGCACTGCTGGAAACGCGGGCCGGAGACAGCCGTTTTGACCAGTTCCGGATCGATAGCGCGCAGAGTATCCAGATAGTTATCTTTCACCACGGCAGCTTTCACCGTATTCAGGATCCCGGCATTACGCACCTGCGGCTCCTTGCGCTCCGGCGGGTAACCTTCGCCATTGCGACCGGTGAAGGCTTTTTCAAAAATAAAGCGCACGTTCAGCTCGGCGCCCCAGCCAAAACCTTTGGCAAAAGGCAGGGACAGCGCGTTACCGTTATTAATCTGCGCAAACAGGAAGGCATCAGCCGGATCAATACAGTAGCCGCACACCACGCCAGGGTGGATATTCAGCGACATCAGCGCTCCCTGCCCGGTACCACAGCCGGTTACCACGAAATCAACCGCTTTCGAATTCAACAGAATGCTGGCCATAATGCCCAGATGAATATAGGTCAGATGATGATCGTGCTCATCGCTCATCCCGACGTTGTATACCGGGAACCCTTTTTCATCGGCAACGGCGTTTAGCTCGTTGAGGATGATGGCGTTTTTGCTGGCCTGGCTGTTTTCCATCATCAGTGCAATTTTCATGCTTTACTCTCCTGAATGCTGCGCGGGCGCTCCCGCGATAGTTCGTTAGCGTTATGATGGACTCTACTACTTAACAAACACACTTTCAAATTTTATGAAAAGTTGTTTTATAAATTACGTAGCGCTTCACATTTTTCGCCTTTGGCCTGCCGCCTCCCGGTGCCAGCCGCCACAGGTAGCGACGAAGTCCGCTGCCTGGCAGCCCATCTTCCAGCCAACGCCAGACACCTTATTTCTGTTTTATATTTTGATAGTACGAACTGGCTAAAATATTAAACAGAAACCATTCTCATTACATATTAAATTGCCAATGCGTTTTATTCCCATTTTCATTTTTAATAAATAAGTTTTTTAATTTACTTTTTGCAAATAAATTAATAACAAATTATAGTGGCGACACCATTATGTTAAGTCTTTATTTTCGGAGCACACGCGATGCTGAAAACAGAAATGATCGATAAACTGAATGAGCAGATGAATCTTGAGCTTTATTCTTCTCTGCTTTATCAGCAAATGAGCGCATGGTGCAGCTACCACAGCTTTGAAGGCGCCGCCGCATTCCTCCGCCGTCATGCGCAGGAAGAGATGACCCATATGCAGCGCCTGTTTGATTATTTGACCGATACCGGCAGCCTGCCTTGCATCAACGCCATCTCCTCGCCGTTTGCCGAGTATGCATCGCTGGATGAGCTATTCCGCGTCACCTACGAACACGAACAGCTGATTACCCAGAAAATTAATGAGCTGGCCCACGCCGCCATGACCAATCAGGATTATCCGACGTTTAATTTCCTGCAGTGGTATGTGGCTGAACAGCATGAAGAAGAGAAATTATTTAAATCTGTTATTGATAAGCTGACCCTCGCCGGTAAAAGCGGCGAAGGCCTGTACTTTATTGATAAAGAGCTGGCGACGCTCGACACGCAGAATTAATTACCCCGGTGGCGAAGTTTCGGCTTCGCCACGAAATTAATGCTGGCAGATTTTACTCTCACGCGTATTAAACCCCGCCTCTACGGCAACAAACTTCCCCTTTTTCTGTAGAAACGCCACCAGCTCCGCCGCGCTTAAATTTTCTGCCGAGCAGGTATGAAAACGTGCATCTGCGCCGAAGCGCACGATGATTGCCGCTTCAAGACTGGCCGTCGAGTAAGGTTCGCCCGAGGCGATCATCATCTGCAGCACTTCATGACCATGAATCGATTGCATAGCTCCTCCTGTAAAACGCCCAGAATAGCCCGGCGGACAGCAGCAAGCTTTGCGCCAGCGCAGCCTTCAGGCGGCCTTCGCGGAGTGTAAATATTTAATTACAACCACTGTAACCCTCATTTGACGAGAATGATAATTTCACATACTCTGCGCGACATATTTTATTGTTAATTCCTTCATGGATAGAGAGAAACGTGAAGAACCGCACTCTGGGTAGTATTTTAATCGTGGCCGGAACCACAATTGGCGCAGGGATGTTGGCAATGCCGCTGGCTTCCGCGGGCGTGGGTTTCAGCGTCACCTTCTGCTTACTGATCGCGCTGTGGGCGCTGATGTGCTACACCGCGTTATTACTGCTGGAGGTCTATCAGCACGTGCCCGCCGATATGGGACTCGGTTCGCTGGCGGCACGTTATCTCGGACGCTACGGGCAGTGGGTGACCGGCTTGTGCATGTTATTCCTGATGTATGCGCTGACCGCGGCCTACATCAGCGGCGCGGGCGAACTGCTGGCCTCTAGCCTCAATCAGTGGCTGGACTGGTCGCTTCCTCCTGCAGGCGGCGTGTTGCTGTTTACCGCCATTGGCGGCGCGGTAGTCTGCCTCGGCACATCGCTGGTTGATCTGTTTAACCGCTTCCTGTTTAGCGCCAAGATCATTTTTCTCGCCATTATGCTGGCGCTGCTGTTGCCACATATTCACCGGATCAATCTGCTGACGCTCCCGCTCCAGCAGGGCCTGGCGCTGTCGGCGATCCCGGTGATTTTTACCTCTTTCGGTTTCCACGGCAGCGTGCCGAGCATCGTCAGCTATCTCAACGGCGATATTCGTAAGCTGCGCCGGGTCTTTATCATCGGTAGCTTTATCCCGCTGGTGGCCTATATTTTCTGGCAGCTGGCGACGCTCGGCAGTATTGACTCACCAGCATTTACCGCGCTGCTGGCGAAAAATGCCGGCCTGAACGGGCTACTGGAAGCACTGCGCGAAGTCGTGGCGTCGCCGCACGTTGAACTGGCCGTGCATCTGTTCGCCGACCTCGCGCTGGCCACCTCGTTCCTTGGCGTGGCGCTTGGGCTGTTTGATTATCTGGCCGATCTGTTCCAGCGCAAAAACAGCCCCGGCGGTCGTCTGCAAAGCGGAGCAATCACCTTCCTCCCACCGCTGGCATTTGCCCTGTTTTATCCGCGCGGCTTCGTGATGGCGCTGGGCTATGCCGGCGTCGCGCTGGCGGTGCTGGCGCTCATGCTGCCCTCGCTGCTGGTGATGAAGAGTCGGAAACAGCACCCTGACGCTCCCTGGCGGGTCGCAGGGGGAACACCGGCGCTGTGGCTGGTGCTACTATGCGGTATCGCGATTGTCGCTATTCAGTTTTGCATCGTCGCGGGTCTGCTCCCGGCGGTAGGATAAAAAAAGGGGCCATCAGGCCCCTTTTTTATTTCGCTAAGCAACACTGCTTATATTTTTTACCGCTGCCACAGGGACAGGGATCGTTACGCCCGACCTTGACTTCATTGCGGATCGGTTGCTGTACGATTTCCGGCTCAGCATGCTCAGTCCAGTATTGGTACAACGAGAGCGCTGCCGGGCGGATGTGGTCTACGCTGGCGATAAACTCATCGACAGAGAGCGCCTCAACCGCCGTAAACTGCGCTTCTGTGCCGTGTAAAGCAATGCTGTCCAGCGCCGACTGCGGCTCTTCCGGCAGAGCAGGCCAGTTTCCGAGAGCGACGCCGCGCATATAGCCGAAGCACCACTCCTCAACAATCGTCAGCTCCTGACCTTCCTCTTCGCGGGTCCCAAACAGCGGTTCAAACTGATCGGGATACTCGTCCAGACGCTCGGCAATGTCGCTCATGTGCTGCAGAGTCAGGTTAACAAAATGGTCACGCTCGCGGTCGTTCGCCCAGCGCGGCACATTGTCCGCTCCGCCCCAGATTGCCAGCAGCCACTGAGCCGGTTCAATCTCTTTCGGGCCGGAGAGAATGGCCGTCAGCAGGCCGTCAAGCTCTGAGACATCAAGGATGGCGCCCTCGGTGGCGTATTTCGACAGGATATCGTCCAGCCATTCAAGTTCGCTTTCGTTCAGGGGTCCGGTTTTCATAAACAGGCTCGTCGTGGTAGAAAAATGGCGCATACAGTAGCGGAAATGCCGGGAGAAAACCACCCGGCAGCGTACTCAGCAAGCGTTAAATGTCTTTAATGATGCTGGCGCGCATCGTTTCGTATTCGCTCTCGGTAATGGTTCCGTCATCGAACATTTTTTTCGCCTGCGCAAGGCGTTCCCGCACATCATCGGCGGAAGAGAGCGGCGCGCTCTGCCGGGCAGCTAGCGGGCTGTATTCACTCTCTTGCTGAATGTCGCCATAGCGGTTGACGCCATCGGTGCCGCGGGCAAACAGCAGCCAGACAGACAACGCCAGCGCCGCCATGCCTCCCGCCGCCGCGATCCATACCCAGACGGCCGCCTCACCGTTATCAACGGTGGCGATAATGCCGATAAAGCCAACCAGCAGAACAGCATAGGGTGACAGCAGCCACCAGCCTGATTTGTTCAAATCATGCAGACGGCGCACCGCAACCGCGATACCGGGGATAATGATGATCAGGCCAAACAGGCCGCCCACGATCGGAATCAACCCCAGTACGGCCGAAAGCACAAAGTTGGCGACGGTAAAAACCACATACTCCTTGCGCGCCGAACGCCCGCGAAAGGTGGCATATTTGCGGAAGCAATCACCGTAGCTTTCAAGCAATGTAGCCATAAGATCCCTCATTTAAATTGTTTTTATTGCCATAACGGCGTTCCGTTCCCAAAGGATAATAGTCCGGCGAACCGGAACGCTATTTTACCGCACTTTGGCCATGCCGCGCCTGAGAAAAATGGGGGGGAAACGCTGAATACCGGCGCTAGCCGGCAGGGTGGCGGCAGGAGGCAGTGGGCTTGCAGACAAAGGTTCCCGTTACCGCGCGTCGCGGGCCGGGTTCCTGAATCCAGGCGTAAAGCGGGTTATCGGCTTTCGCCGCGTTGTAATCGACGCAGACAACACGCTCGCTCAAGGAGTGAGGTTCGCCGGATAACGTGTAGTGACCGATCACCACCGGGACATCTGTGGTGCCAGGAAGGGTCTGCTCCAGAGGAATATCCGGGATCCGGCTGACCATCTCCGCCTGAACCTGGGCTATCTGGCGATAGGTTTTCGCATCATCCCGCCACCAGCGCACACGAATATGGCGGCGCTCGACGCCGGTCTTATCCACGAAACTAAAGCCCGCGGGGAGTTTCAGTTCCGGTCCTTTAAGCACGGTCTCGATCATCCGGAACAGAGGATGCTGTTTATCAAAAGCGGCGACCCAGCTTTCGGGTTTCAATCGATTCTGTTCATCCAGCCACGGCCGTAGCCGGGCAATTGTCTCATCTTCCCAGCAGGCATGTACCGCCCGAATATCGCCATAATCAACAAACAGCGGCAGGGTTTTAAACCAGTCGATCCAGAAATTATGCCGCGGAGTGTCTTCGACAACATCGGCCAGAAACGCCTGATGCTGACGTCGATTATTCGGTGAATGCGGCCGCAAGGGCTGAGCGCTCTGCGGATGGCGCATTGACCAGCCAACGGCATTAAATTCATGATTGCCCATCAGGCATATCGCCCGCCGCGATTCCACTTCCGCCCTCACCCGCTCCAGTACCGCCAGGTGGTCGATCGGCGCCCCAGGCTGATTATCAATCAGATCGCCGACAAAGATCAGTAAACGCGTATCCCGTTGGTACAGAGCATCAAGATGATCCAGCAAAGCGGAGAGCTTATGGTACTGACCGTGGATATCGCCGATGAAGATTCTATGCCTCTCCGGCAGGCCAGAATGCAGCATATGAACACCTTTTTCGAGGAACAGAGATGTTGATGATATCAGTTTCAACGGCCGACCTGGCGGGATTTCGCCCGGCGTAAAATTACCCCGTCATGACATGAAATGACCCGGTATGGCAGGATAATTGCGGTCGCTCCGTCAGGCGGTGGGCCGTGTGACAAAAAGATATAATGCCGCGAGATCATGAAAGGGGGGGATTTCAGAAATGAAAAAACCACCCGTAGGTGGTTTCACGACACTGCTTATCATTGATTTTATTCAATAATCCCAATGGTACCCGGAACGAGACTTGAACTCGTACAGCCTATGGCCGAGGGATTTTAAATCCCTTGTGTCTACCGATTCCACCATCCGGGCTCGGGATGTAAATTGGAGGCGCGTTCCGGAGTCGAACCGGACTAGACGGATTTGCAATCCGCTACATAACCGCTTTGCTAACGCGCCTTAATACTTAAACACCCGCATCTGCCGATGTTTTTAATCTGGAGCGGGAAACGAGACTCGAACTCGCGACCCCGACCTTGGCAAGGTCGTGCTCTACCAACTGAGCTATTCCCGCATTATCAAGCAAATTTGCTAATCACTTGATTTTGTTATCGTCTGGCAAGCTGTGCTGCCGTTCGATGCGTTGCATTCTACTTACCTGGCGAAATGAGTCAACGATATTTTTTAAATCCTTGTGTCGTTTGCTGAAATTTGCGGCGAAACGATCACTGATCAAGCAAATCTCCGCGCGCGGCGTTCAGATACTGCAGCATAGACCACAGCGTCAGCACCGCTGCCACGAGGAACAGGGCGATGCCGGCCCACTCTACCCAGGCGTTTGGTCGCCACAGCATCCACACCAGTGCCGTCATCTGCGCGGTTGTTTTCACTTTGCCGATCCAGGAGACCGCCACGCTGCTGCGTTTACCCAGTTCGGCCATCCACTCACGCAGCGCAGAAATAATAATTTCACGGGCAATCATGGTCGCGGCCGGCAGGGTTACCCACCAGGTGTGATAGTGCTCAACCACCAGCACCATCGCAATCGCCACCATCACTTTATCGGCCACCGGGTCAAGAAAAGCGCCAAAACGGGTGCTCTGATTCCAGCGGCGGGCCAGATAACCATCAAACCAGTCGGTAACGGCAGCGACAAAAAAGATCAGGGCGCAGGCAAAAGGAGCCCAGACGAAAGGCAGATAAAACGCCAGCACAAAGAACGGTATCAGGATGACGCGAAACAGAGTAAGCAATGTAGGGATATTAAATTGCATAGTGACAGGTAACTATCTGTTAGAAGTAAAAATTAGCCCTATGTTGCTACAGAGCCCCTAATGTTTCAACGAGTAGAAGATCTTTTCTGCCAGACCGTGAGATATACCCGGTACTTTGGCTATCTCCTCGACGCTGGCTTGCTGTAACCCTTGCAATCCGCCCATATACTTCAGCAGCATCTGGCGGCGTTTCGGCCCTACCCCTTCGATAGTCTCCAGTGAACTGGTGCTTTTCACTTTTGCCCGTTTTTTACGATGCCCGGCAATGGCATGATCGTGGGATTCATCGCGAATATGCTGAATAACGTGCAGCGCAGGCGAATCAGGCGGCAGGTTAAACCCCTCACCTTCTGGTTCGAAGAATAACGTTTCCAGCCCGGCTTTACGATCGCTGCCTTTCGCCACCCCCAATAAGAGAGGATGCTGTTTGTCCCAGGGCACATCCAGCCCGGCAAAGACGCTTTTCGCCTGCCCAAGCTGCCCTTTACCGCCGTCGATCAAGATAACGTCAGGAATCTTGTTCTCTTCTATTGCCTTACCGTAGCGGCGACGCAGAACCTGGTTCATCGCCGCATAATCATCGCCCGGCGTAATGCCGGTGATATTGTAGCGTCGATACTCGGCGCGCAGTGGCCCGTTACTGTCGAACACCGCGCAGGAAGCCACCGTCTGTTCACCCATAGTATGGCTGATATCAAAGCATTCCATACGTTTAACGGCCGGCAGTTTAAGTACGGTAGCCAGGGCCTGCAGACGTTGATGGATCGTCGACTGTTGGGAAAGCTTCGTGGTCAGGGCCGTGGCCGCATTGGTACGCGCCAGCTTGAGATAGCGGGCGCGGTCGCCGCGTGGTTTCGTCTGAACATTCACCCGACGCCCCGCCAGTTCGGAGAGGGAATCCGCCAGCAAGGTTTTATCGCCAAGATTAAAATCGAGCAGAATCTCTCCCGGCAGAGTACGCATCTGGCTGCCCTGCAGATAGAACTGACCGACGAACGTCTCCACCACTTCGCCGAGCTCAGTACCGCCTGGCACTTTCGGAAAATAGCTGCGACTACCGAGGACCTTGCCCTGACGAATAAACAGAACGTGGACGCAGGCCATGCCCGCATCAAAGGCGACGCCGATAACGTCGAGGTCATCCCCGGTATTCGAGACGAACTGTTTCTCGGTCACCCGGCGTACGGCCTGAATCTGATCGCGAATGCGCGCCGCTTCCTCAAACTCCAGCGCCTGGCTGGCCTTCTCCATCCGGGCAATGAGCTGCGTCAGTACCTGATCATCTTTACCCGCGAGGAAAAGACGCACATATTCAACCTGCTGCGCGTACTCCTCTTCGCTCACCAGGCCTGAGACACAGGGCCCAAGGCAGCGGCCAATCTGATACTGCAGGCACGGACGCGACCGGTTACGGTACACGCTGTTCTCGCACTGACGCACAGGGAAAATTTTTTGTAGCAGTGCAAGCGTCTCGCGAACCGCATAACCATTCGGGAAAGGACCGAAATACTCGCCCCTGGCGTGTTTCGCACCGCGGTGCATTGCCAGGCGTGGATGGGTATCGCCGCTCAGGAAAATGAAGGGGTAGGATTTGTCGTCGCGCAGCAGCACGTTATAGCGTGGCTGATACAGCTTGATGTAGTTGTGCTCCAGCAGCAACGCTTCCGTTTCCGTATGGGTTACGGTCACGTCGATTTGCGCAATCAGTGCCACCAGCGCTTCGGTTTTACGCGAAGCCAGGTTGCTCCGAAAATAGCTGCTCAGCCTTTTTTTCAGATCTTTTGCTTTGCCGACATAGATGACGGTGCCGCCAGCATCATACATGCGATAGACGCCCGGCTGGCTGGTTACCGTTTTCAGGAAAGCTTTTGCGTCAAAAACATCACTCACTGACTTGCTAACGACTCCGCATTGCACAAACCATGACGAATGGCCAGATGGGTCAACTCGACGTCACCGTGGATGTTTAATTTACTGAACATCCGGTAGCGATAGCTGTTCACGGTTTTGGGACTCAGATTTAACTGCTCTGAGATCTCATTCACCTTCTGACCTCTGGTGATCATCAGCATAATCTGCAATTCGCGTTCAGACAAACTGGCAAAAGGCGATTCTGTCTTTTCCGGCTCAATCTGGCTAAGCGCCATTTGCTGGGCGATATCGGAAGCAATATAACGTTGGCCGGATGCCACGCAGCGAATGGCATTCACCACTTCCTGCGGCGCAGCACCTTTACTCAGATAGCCTGCGGCACCCGCCTGCATGACTTTTGCCGGCAGCGGATTTTCGGTATGCACGGTGAGCATAATCACTTTGGTATCGACAATGGAACGCGCAATCTTGCGCGTGGCTTCCAGGCCACCAATTCCAGGCATGTTCATGTCCATCAGAACAACATCAACGGAATTGGCGCGACACCATTTCACAGCATCCTCGCCGCAGCAGGACTCACCGACAACTTTAATCCCTTTTATATCTTCCAGAATGCGTCGTATCCCTGCGCGCACTAGCTCGTGGTCATCAACAAGAAGGACGTTGATCAAAGGAATAATCTCCAGAATTAGGGATAACGCTACGGATAGCTTATCTCATACATATTACCGGGTTTTCTCGTCACTTTAAAAGCCAAAAAAATGCCCTACGGAAAGTTTCTTCCCTGGATATGTCAATTTGTCTGCACAGTAAGTGGAAACTTATAGATAACAGTAAGTTGTATTACGCTTCATTTTTAACATTTGCCCTACAAAAACACCGGCATGGCGCCGCGATAGCGCATTGCTAAATAGGAAACAAAATATGTAACAATAATTAACGATGAAAACACACCAGCGCAAAATTAACCTGCAACGCGCGTGCAGAGTACGTATTATTCAGGCAATTAATGCACCTACACCTCTGATGAGAGAACACAAATTACGCGCTCCTTTTTTTCCCGTCGCTTGTGGTATACTGCGCCGCCTTAACATTTAGTATTGCGCAAAAGCGCCGATAGCAAACGAGGATATCGATGAGCACTCCAGATTTTTCCACTGCAGAAAATAATCAAGAACTGGCGCAGGAAGTGACCTGCCTGAAAACGCTGCTGACGCTGATGCTCCAGGCAATGGGCCAGGCGGATGCGGGTCGGGTGATTATTAAAATGGAAAAACAGATCACGCAGATGGAAGATGAGGCTCAGGCTGCCGTATTCTCCAGCACCGTTAAGCAAATTAAACAAGCTTACCGCCAGTAACAGTCAACCGGCTGTGAGTTCAGCACAGCCGGTCCCCACGTCTGACACGCAGAACACCCTACCTGCTCAAATTAAACCGGTCGCCACCGCGTAACAGGCGATTTGCGTTTTATTTGGCGCATTGAATTTTCGTTGCATATTTTTTTGATGGAAATTAACGGTATTTTCTGAGATAGAGAGAATAATCGCCACTTCAGCCGATGTTTTTCCCTCCGCCGTCCATTTCAATATTTCCAGTTCACGGCGACTAAACTTCATTTCCGGCGGCATGACCATCGCATCTTCCAGCCGCAGTAACGTCAGCAGGCTCAGCTCGGTCAGCGTTCTTAAGCGCATCTCCTGCTCGTCTTCATGAAACGGCCCTGCGCTACGGCTGCGGCCGGAAACGGACAGAAATCCCTGAGCATGATTAGGCAAGGTCAGACACTGGGTAACCCCCTTGTTCAGCCCATGATCTCGTGCACCATCCCACAATTCCGGCGTATCACGAAAGAGTCTGTCATCCCACGGCAGATGGCCACGGAGAAAGTTTTCGGGACGCAATACCGGATCGATAGCAAAATAATTCTCAGCCTGGTAGTGTGTCATCCACGCCTGCGGGTAGGTCGATTGCAGCGTAATCCTGGGCCGGGTAAAAGGCACGGGGTGGCGTACGCAAAGCGCAAAATAGTCATATTCCAGCCCTTCCGTTTGTTGTTGCAGGAGATTATAAACTTCCCCTCCCGTGGTGATTGACTGAAATTGTTGCAGCATTTCCCGCCGCCAGCTGAAAAAATCAATGTCCCTCATAACCGACCAAATAACTCCTGAGTAATAATCATTATTAGAAATACAGAAAACTAACACATAAATCTTATTTATATGTATAAAATATCGTATGCATCGCACTTATTAGACCATGACTGGCGCTCCTCACCCGTTACAGGAGAAAAGTATGTCGGATCCTTTATCGCTAAACACGATATATTCCCGGCTATGGCAGGCCTTTAGTTCCCACCCGGCCCCGGAAGTCGAATTTACCCAGGCGGGGGCGCTGCATTCCTGCTTTGCCGTCACCGATTTTGCCTCAGCGTCTATCGCCGTCGCCGGCGCTCAGCTGGCACAACTCTCAGGTAATCCCTCGCCGCTCCGGGTCGACCGGCGCCTCGCTTCTTACTGGTTTAATCATAGCCTGTATCCTGTAAACCGGCCGCCCCAGTCGCTGTGGGATCCCCTGGCCGGCGACTACCCGACTCAGGAAGGCTGGATCCGTTTGCATACCAACGCAGCCCACCACCGCCGGGCTATGGCACGTGTTTTAGGTGAACACGACTCCCGGGCTTCTCTGGCATCAGCGGTTCGCCTGTGGCAGGCTGAAGCGCTTGAAGAAGCGGTCGTCGAAGCAGGCGGTTGTGCGGCGGCAATGCGCAGCGCCCGACAATGGCAGGCGCACCCGCAGGGCGTGGCGGTCAGTCAGGAACCGCTGCTCATCGAAACACCTTTACCGCCAGGATCCCCCGTCGACTGGCGTTTGGCTCGCAGCAGACCGCTGCTTGGCATTCGAGTACTCGATCTGACGCGGATTATTGCCGGACCGGTGGCCACCCGTCTGCTCGCCGGCCTCGGAGCGCAGGTGCTGCGGATCGATCCGCCAGACTGGTGTGAGCCGACGCTCGCCGAGGAAATCACGCTCGGCAAGCGCTGCGCACGACTGAATATTAAAACAGCGATCGATAAGCAACGTTTAATAGATTTGCTCTGTCAGGCTGATGTTATCGTACACGGCTACCGTGCCGATGCGCTGGACACCCTGGGATTAGATAGTGAGACGCGGGCTCAACTCAGACCAGGGCTGGTCGATGTGTCGCTGAATGCCTGGGGATGGAGCGGTCCATGGCGCAACCGCCGCGGTTTTGACAGTCTGGTGCAGATGGCCTGCGGGATTGCCGCAGCCGGTCAGCGGTGGCGGCAGGCGGATAAACCGGTGCCTCTGCCGGTTCAGGCCCTGGATCATGCTACCGGTTACTTAATGGCTGCCGCGGTACTCAAAGGTCTTTATCGCCGCGCGACCTGCGGCGAGGGTTATCGCGCGCGCCTGTCGCTGGCTCGGGTGGCGGCATGCTTAATGCAGTATCCCACGCCAGACAGCCCCCTCTCTTTTCGTGAACCGCAACGGGGCGATTTCCAGCCGGCGCTGGAGTGGTCAGCTTTCGGCCTGGGCGAACGTCTGCGCTTTCCGTTACAGCTGGCGGGAACACCGGTGGTCTGGTCGCGGCCGTCCTCGCCGCTGGGGACGGCCGCCGCGAGCTGGTAAAAATTACTGCATCAGAAATTTTTCAAGGAACTGGCGGGTGCGCGGCTGCTGCGGGTTGGCAAACAGCGCTTTCGCCTCGCCCTGTTCGACGATACGCCCCTGGTCCATAAAAATCGCGCGGTCCGCGACATCGCGGGCAAAGCTCATTTCATGAGTCACGATGACCATCGTACGCTTCTCCTGCGCCAGCTGGCGAATGGTGTTCAGCACCTCGCCAACCAGCTCAGGATCGAGAGCCGACGTCGGCTCATCAAACAAAATCACATCCGGGCGCATCGCCAGCGCACGCGCGATGGCCACACGCTGCTGCTGACCGCCGGACAGACGACGAGGATAGCTGTTTTCTTTACCGCTCAGCCCCACTTTCGCCAGCAGCTCCCGGGCGCGAACAATGGATTCGTTTTTATCCTCACCCTTGACGATAACCGGCCCTTCAATGATGTTTTCCAGTACCGTACGATGCGGGAACAGGTTGAAACTCTGGAACACGAACCCCACATGCTGGCGCAGGCGGCGAATCAACCCTTTTTGCTGGCTGAAACTGCGCGCGGTATCAATGGTCACATCGCCCACCCGGATGGTCCCGCTTTCCGGCTGTTCCAGCAGATTAATACTGCGCAGCAGCGTCGTTTTACCGGACCCGCTGGGGCCGATGATCGCCACCACTTCCCCCTCCTGGACATTGAGGTCGATACCGTGCAGTACCGTCTGACCGTGAAATTTTTTCACCAGGTTTTTGACTTCAATGGCACTCATTTTGGATCACGCTCCTGGCGATTCAGCTGGTTTTCAAAATAGTTCTGCAATGAGGACAGCACCGTCGCCATCACCCAGTAAATCAGCGATGCGGCCAGATACATGGTGAACACCTCCAGGGTGCGCGAGGTGATCAGCTGCGCCTGACGGAACAGTTCCGGAACCTGAATGGTAGCCGCCAGCGAGGTATCTTTTACCAGACTGATAAAACTGTTGGAGAGCGGCGGCAGCGCCACGCGCGCAGCCTGCGGCAAAATCGCCCGGCGCAGAGTTTGCCACGGCGTCATACCGATACTGGCCGCCGCTTCCCACTGCCCTTTGTCAATCGAGGCAATCGCCGCACGCAGCGTTTCCGCCGCGTAGGCCGCGGTGTTAAGCGACAGACCAATCATCGCCGCCGGGATCGGGTCAAGCTCAATACCAAACTGCGGCAGACCGTAATAGATCATAAACAGCTGGGCAATCAGCGGGGTACCGCGGAAGATGGAGATATACATTCTCGCCAGCCATTTCACCGGCCACAGAGGCGACATCCGCATCAAAGCGAGGATAAAGCCCAGCACCAGGCCAAAGAACATACCGCCGATGCTCAGCTGTAACGTAAACACCGCGCCTTTCAGCAGATAAGGCGCGGAATCGATAACCAGTTGGATACTCTCTTGCATTCTGTATGTTCTGCTTTAGATATGGGGATGATAGGCAAACAGCGCCGGCGCTCCACCCGTGTGGATAAATAAAATCGGCCCTTCATCCTTAAAGCGCTTCTGATTAATGCCGTCAATCAACCCGGCCATCGCTTTGCCGGTATAAACCGGATCCAACAGAATGCCTTCCAGCTGCGCCAGCAGCTTCACGGCTTCCATTCCTTCGTCGTTCGGCGTGCCATATCCCGGCGCAAAATAGTCATCCCACAGCTTAATCTCCGCATTGGCCTGCAGCTCCAGGCTGTTCGCCACCGCCTGCTGAAGCGCGACGACTTTCGGCAACTGATCCGCCACCTTGCGTGATACGGTAACGCCAATCAGCTCAGCGCCAGGCATCAGCTGTTCCAGTCCTACGGCCAGCCCGGCATGGGTACCCGCGCTCCCGGAGGCGACCACCACGGAAGAGAGTTCGACGGCGCCTTCGCACTGCTGGGCGATTTCGAGGGCACTTTCGACATAGCCCAGCGCGCCAAGCGCATTGGAGCCCCCCACCGGAATAACGTAGGGCCGATAGCCCTGCGCTTCAATGCGGGTTGCCAGCTCTTCCAGCTGAACATCGGGTTGGGTCAGCGCATCGCACATCTCAACCTGAGTATTAAACAGATCCAGCAGCAGGCGGTTACCGTTGGTCAAATAGTTCTCGGCGCGAGTGCCGATAGGGTTTTCCAGCAGCGCCACACAGTGCAGACCCAGTTTTGCGGCCACCGCCGCCGTTTGACGAACGTGGTTCGACTGAATCGCGCCGGCGGTGATTAACGTATCCGCGCCTTCACGCAGCGCATCTGCCGCCAGAAACTCCAGCTTACGCAGCTTATTGCCGCCCATCGCCAGCGGGGTCACGTCGTCACGTTTAATAAAAATCTCGCGGCCCAGATGATCGGACAAGCGCGGTAGATATTCCAGCGGCGTCGGCGCGCCAATCAATTCCAGGCGCGGGAAGCGCGTTAAATTTTGCAGTGACATGGTACCTCCTGACTGAGTTATCTTTATTATGCACACACTGGCGTACGAAATAAAAAAAGGCGCTATCAATAGCGCCTTTTTTCACCGCCAGCCGTTACATCGTCACGTCGGCGCCAAACCATTTTTCCGACAGCGCTTTCAGGCTGCCATCTTTCTGCATATCAGCAATAGCGCCATCAACCGCTTTCAACAGGTCTTCGTTGCCTTTACGCAGCGCCACGCCAGACTCCTGGCGGGAGAACGCTTCGCCGGTCACCGCCAGGGTATTGCCGGTTTTCTTCACCAGATCCAGCGCCGCCAGGCGATCGACCAGAATCGCGTCAATACGACCCACGCGCAGATCCTGATATTTAGTCGGGTCATCATCATAGGTACGAATATCTACGCCCTGGACGTTCTGGCGCAGCCACTCTTCGTAGTTGGTACCCAGACCGACGCCGACTTTTTTGCCTTTCAGGTCAGCCGCGGTTTTGATAATGCCTTCGTTGCCTTTTTTCACCAGCGCCTGAATACCCGACACCGTATAGGGGGTAGAGAAGTCATACTTTTGCTTGCGCTGATCGGAAATGGTGACCTGGTTAATCACCACGTCAATACGTTTGGAGTCGAGGGAAGCCAGCATGCCGTCCCATTTGGTCGGTTTCAGATCGGCCTTCACGCCCAGATGTTTCGCCAGCTCATTAGCAAAATCAACCTCGAAACCGGTCAGCTTACCGTCGTCGCCCTGATAGCTGAACGGCGGATAGGTCCCTTCCAGGCCTACGCGCAGCGTCCCGCGCTCTTTAATCTGCCCCAGCAGATTTTCCGCAGCAAACGATTTTGCGCTGACGCCGGCCATTAAAACTACAGCCATCGCGCCCATCAGCGCCTGACGACCCAGAAGTGCTAATTTCATAGATGCCCCTGATAAGTGATATTTTCCAGTAGTGTAAGGCGTTTAGTTTCGCTCACCAACACCTATACGCTACATCTTATTCCGAAACATTATATACGCAGCGATTTAAGACATAGCGAAAAGAGAACCAAAATTCATCGGATTTGCTGGAGATATCTCATACTGCAAAGGTCAGCTTGATGACGTCTGGAGCATGGAAGATGAAAAACCCCACGTTACTACAGTGCTTTCACTGGTATTACCCCGCCGGCGGCGAGTTGTGGCGCGAGGTCGAAGCCCTGGCCCCGAACCTGAATGAAATTGGCATTAACATGATTTGGCTACCGCCGGCTTACAAAGGCGCGTCCGGCGGTTACTCCGTCGGCTACGACAGCTACGATCTGTTTGATCTCGGTGAGTTCGACCAAAAAGGCTCCCTTGCCACGAAATATGGCGATAAAGCCCAGCTCCTTGCCGCCATTGCGGCCCTTCACCAGCACGATATCGCGGTGCTGCTTGACGTGGTGGTCAACCACAAGATGGGCGCAGATGAGAAAGAGCAAATTCGCGTGCAGCGCGTCGATGAGCAGGACCGGACGCAAATTGCTGAAGAGATTATCGAATGCGAGGCCTGGACACGCTACACCTTCCCCGTCCGGGGCGGGCAGTATTCTCAGTTTATCTGGGACTACAAATGTTTCAGCGGCATCGATCACATCGAGAATCCCGACGAGGACGGCGTTTTTAAAATTGTTAACGATTATACCGGCGAAGGCTGGAGCGATCAGGTCGATGATGAAATGGGTAATTTCGATTACCTGATGGGCGAGAATATTGATTTCCGCAATCATGCGGTCGCCGAAGAGCTGAAGTACTGGGCCCGCTGGGTTATGGAGCAAACCGGCTGCGACGGTTTCCGTCTCGATGCGGTTAAACATATTCCCGCGTGGTTTTATAAAGCGTGGATCGACCATGTCCAGGAAGTGGCGACAAAACCGCTGTTTATCGTGGCTGAGTACTGGTCGCATGAAGTTGATAAGCTCCAGCAATATATCGAGCGCGTCGACGGTAAAACGATGCTGTTTGACGCCCCTTTGCAGATGAAGTTTCACGAGGCGTCACGCCAGGGGCGCGACTACGATATGAGCCAGATTTTTAGCGGCACGCTGGTTGAAAGCGACCCGTTTCATGCCGTTACGCTGGTGACCAACCATGACACCCAGCCCTTACAGGCGCTGGAGGCCCCCGTCGAACCGTGGTTCAAACCGCTGGCCTATGCGCTCATTCTACTGCGCGAAAACGGCGTTCCCTCGGTTTTTTATGCCGACCTCTTCGGCGCCAGCTATGAAGATACCGGTGGTGATGGCCAGACCTATGCCATTGAGATGCCGGTGATTGAACAGTTGCATGAACTTATTGACGCCCGCCAGCGTTTTGCTCACGGCGTCCAGACGCTGTGGTTCGATCATCCCAACTGTATTGCGTTCAGCCGCAGCGGCACCGATGAAGATCCGGGATGCGTCGTTGTATTGTCTAACGGCGATGAGGGAGAGAAGCTGCTGACGCTGGGTGCCAACTATGGCAATAAGCGCTGGAAGGATTTTCTGGGCAATCGTCAAGAGGTGGTGGAAACCGACGACGAAGGCTGCGCCACCTTTACCTGCAACGGCGGAAGCGTCAGCGTTTGGGTCATTGAGGAGGTGCTGTAGTCGTTGGAAGCACGCGGGCTGAACGTCGCCTCAGCCCGCAGCGGCATTAGTTCACGCTTTTCCCTGCCGCGGCTTTTTTCCACGCCTGCTCGCACTCGGCGGTCAGGCGGTCAACGCGGGTCAGGGTCATGCGATCGTATTGCAGCGTGTTACCTGAACGCTCAACAGGATACACATCAAGTCTGGAGGTGACGTTATAGACCTGCTCATCACGCAGCATTAATTTACCCGGCGTGGCGATGACGCGCTGCCACTGGCGACAATCGAGGGTATCGCCATTTTTCGTCACAATCAGGCTGGCAATCGCGTCCGGGCTCATCATTTCGCTCTGCGGGCCTTTTGACTGCCAGTATCCCTCTAACCCGGCGGGCGCTGGCGCTTTGACGACGGTATCGTAATTATCAACCTGGACACATCCCGCCAGCATCAACAGCGCACCGGCAATCACTAACTTTTTCATCATCCATCCCACAAACCGATAAAAAAGTATTGTGGCATTAAAGCGTTAAGCCCGCCACCCCTCCCGCTGACCCGCGTCAAACTGGCCAACATGACCCTACGCAAAACGCCACCGTCGCCCTCGGAAAAAATGCCGCCGCATTATTAATTAATAACGATAATGAAGCAGTGATGACAAAATGCTGGCTATTTACGCAATCAACATAAGGAAAATCCTAAAAATATTTATTATTTGGGGCCCACGCTCTCCGGGAAAGCGGCAATTTTGCTTTTAATTCCCTCACATAACCCGGACCGCACATTACTTTGGGAGTATTCCTGGCAAATTATGGGCAATATTACGGAATAGTTTAGACTCTCTGATGGTTCCTGTGCTGAACCGGGTTTTTATTACCCACTTAAATGGATTTCATCGCACTTGTCGGCGAGGGATAAATTGTCGTTACGTGTTGATTGAGGATGGGTCATGTCAACGATTATCATGGATTTGTGTAGCTATACCCGACTGGGATTGTCCGGGTATCTGACAAGCCGGGGAATAAAAAAGCGCGACATTAGTGAAGTACATTCTGCGGAATGCCTGAAAGAAGCCTGTGAATTCATGCATCCGGCAGTGGTATTTATCAATGAAGATTGCTTTATTCATCATCCGGACAGCAATCAGCTTATCCGGCATATCATTAACCAGCACCCTGGGACGTTATTTGTTATCTTCATGTCGTTAGCTAACATTCATTTTGATCACTATCTGCTGGTGCGCAAGAATTTACTTATTAGTTCCAAATCGCTGACACCAAAAGACCTTGATGAAATTCTGGGTAATCGTCTTAAATACGATAATTACAGCAGCGCCCGCATCAATATACCGACACTTTCGCTAAGTCGTACCGAATCGAATATGTTGCAGATGTGGATGGCGGGCTATGGTACGGCGCAGATTTCAAGCCAAATGAACATCAAGGCGAAGACGGTTTCGTCGCATAAAGGAAATATTAAAAAGAAAATTCAGACTCACAATAAACAGGTGATTTACCATATCGTGCGCCTGGCGGAAAACATTACCAGCGGAATACACGTTAACCTGCGCTGAACCATGCGCAGGCAAAACTGGCGGTGCTCTCCGCCAGTTCAGATGCCTCACGAACTAATCTTCTCTCTCAACAAAGATCCCGTCCGGATGCCCTGCTTCGTTAAAAAACCAGATCCCCAGCGGGTAGTCTTCCAGCGAAACCAGATACATTGTCCCTTCACTAAACGACTCTATTGCCAGAACTACACCCGATCGACGTGGGCCACCGTCGGTCTTCACCGTGACACGATCGTTCACCTGCATAACTTATCTCCTCTATTTTTGAGCCAGTGTAGAACAAAACTGCCCGCTGTGCAGCGCCCTGCCCGGTGAGTGGCGTTTTTATAGACCATCCGCCATTGCGGCTGCCCCTGATGCTGCGCCGACCATCCTCTGATTTTATGCCTATACTTAAACAGGCACGATCTGAGCCAAGCGAGGTAGCCATGATGAAAACCGCCAAAGGTAGTGGATATGAGGGAAGTCGCGGGGTGAATGTCGATGTAGATGCCCTGCTGGCGGCGATTAATGAAATCAGCGAGAGCGAGATACGGCGTTCGCGGGACGATCCGCATCACGTCAGCGTTGATGGCCGCGACTATCACACCTGGTGCGAACTAGCGGAAGCGTTTGAACTCGATATTCATGACTTTAGCGTCACGGAGATCAACCGCTAGGTACAGGTGAAAAAAATCCCGACTCGCAGGAGTCGGGATGAAACTTGCTAATGCAAGAAGCACTTGAAAATTCGTTACACCGGGATATCCGTTGCGGGAAAACATTATCCTCAATTATTTTGCATGACAAGAGCTATTCATGAAGAAAATAATTGAGAAATGGGATGAACTTTCTGTCACTCACCCAGGATGCTGATGGCGCAAGGGTTTATTGCGTTCTTTTTCCCCCGATCGCTCACTGACCTCGGGTGTTTTTTTAAGATAAATCTCATTTCCCAAAAGCGACGCACTACAGCAAATCGGTAAAGCAGACCTGGTTGCGTCCATTTTGTTTGGCGAGGTAGAGCCGGTGATCGGCCGTTGACTGCAGGTTTTCAAAATTAAACCCGGCAGAATCATCGCTGCTGCTCACCCCCAGTGAAGCACTGATCCGCAAACTGGTGTCGTTGCAGAGGAGAATTTCACGGCTGTAAATGCGGATGCGGATACGTTCGGCGATGGCTGTCGCCATCTGTAAGGTGGTGTCAGGCATCACAACACAAAACTCTTCACCGCCGACACGTCCAGCCAGATCGCCTTCACGGATGTTGCTGGCAATGGTACTGGCAACCAGCGACAGCACGCGGTCACCCGCCTGGTGTCCATGCTGGTCATTCACCTTCTTAAAGTAATCGAGATCGAGCTGGATCACCGAGATCGGCCGACCTGTCCGCTCGCACATTCTGGTGGTGGCAATCGCCCTTTCAAATAAGGCGCCGCGATTCAACAGGCGGGTTAACGCGTCATGCCAGGCCTGCCACTCCAGCGACTTTTGCAGAACACTCATGTTGCGCACCATCCGCAAAATCACCTGCCAGGAGATGAGCAGCATCAGCGTAAAGAGTAGCCACATCAGCGTCAGCGCGATAGTAATGGTCCCGAAAGCACCGCGCACGCCTTCCTGGAGCGTATGGATTCTCAGCAGCATGCCATCAAAGTTGTTTAATTTCTGCCAGCTGATATAGCGCGTTAATAAGCGAATCCCCCCCTGGTTTTCATGCAAAAACGCGTAGCTAAGCATTGCCCGTTCACGGGCAGACAACAGGCTCAATACATTCCCCGACGCTGAGGAAGCTATCAGGTTCAACCGACTGTCATACAGCTGGTATTCCCCCTCCTGGCCTCCCTTAATAGCGCTGACCAGAAACGCTTTCATCTCTCGCACCGAAAAATCCATCGACAGCACGCCGAGCCAGTCATGTCGGAAATCAAGGGGAATAGAGGCCGTCACCACCGAATCATCGTTTTGCGCGCGCTCATCGAAAACGGTCTGCCAGATAACCCCGCGATCGGGATTGTTCCGCTGCGATTGCCGGATAAACCACGAGGCGGCGATCGCATGGGTATAGAGCGTCTGGGCCTGTACCGCGCTCTTTGGCAATTCGGTGCTGGTAAAAAAACCGCTGCGCGAAATGTACAGCATGCGTTCGTTAAAGCCACGATTATCGTTGACCAGACGCAGGAGATACCCCAGCTCCAGAACCGCCATCAGCTCATTACCGGTCAGGGCATCGTTACGCGAGAGCGCGCTCTGACTGTCGACAAAGTCATCGGAGACGCCATACACCGGGAGAGTACGCCGGTTATGTAACGCCACGGACCAGATAGGTTCATGGCGTTTGCTCATGTATTCCTGCTCTGCATGACGCAAAATCTCAAAATCCAGCGGCGTTTCAAGCGCCGACTGCATCCCGTTGCGGAAAAACACCATTCTGTCGATGTTGAACAGCAGCAGACTGTCCATTTCATGGGCGACGTTTTCAAGATTGTTGCGCTGGTTGGTAACGTAGGCCCCTTCCAACACCATCACTTCACGCCAGATCAGGAGCGTAGAAACAAAAAGTACTGCGACAAAACAATAATTAACCACATGTCCCGGGCTAGAAACACGGCGAAGTTTTCTTACCCACTGTGGTTTATCCATTGTTCTCTCGCAGTACCATCAAAACAACAAACGTCATCAACGCTCCCTGTTGGTTAAATAAGCAGTATAACGACAAAGCGCCCGGCTTTTGCCGGGCGCTACAGGAGTCAGGCACTCTTCTGTCGCTGCCCTTCCCCACGAACTAACTCATCTTCGCGGAACGCCTCGCGTTTAACGACATAACCGTCATACCAACGACATTCAACCATTCCGCTGGCGAAGCCCGTCACAACCATGCGCGGCCCTCCGCTCTTTCGCCTCACTTCATCACTGACCAACAATACCATTTTTTAGTCCGTCATCTGGGAGAAACTGTTTCACCATAGACGAAGCTGAGCGATTTTGCATAATCAGCGGCAGATTTTACTCCGCCGTAGCGCGAAACCCGGTGATAACCTTCACGCCAGCCAGCACCACCGCGCCGACGATAAAGCCTAGCACCAGGTTGACGCCGGTCGGCAGCAGTGAGGCAATGAGAGCGGACTGCTCCCCTGCCCAATGTTCAACCGCATGATGAAGGGGCGCGATGCCGTGTACGATAATGCCGCCGCCGACCAGAAACATCGCCAGTGTCCCGACGATGGAGAGAAGCTTCATCAGGCGCGGCGCAACCGCCAGTAACCCGTTACCGACCCAGCGCGCCAGCGCGCTGCTCTTCTTCACCAGCCAGTAGCCCATATCATCCAGCTTCACGATAATCCCGACCAGGCCGTACACGCCAACGGTCACCAGGATCGCAATCCCGGAGAGAATCAGAATCTGATTGAGCAGCGGCGCATCGGCCACGATACCCAGCGTAATGGCCACGATTTCAGCGGACAGAATAAAGTCTGTGCGTATCGCCCCTTTCACTTTATCACGTTCAAATGCCAGCGGATCTTGCTGCGCCAGCGCCTCCAGACGCTGCTGACGGGCCTGCGGATCTTCCTTGTGTTTGCGCGCCTGCAGGCTGTGCAGCACTTTCTCAACGCCTTCATAGCACAGGAATGCGCCGCCCAGCATCAGCAATGGCGTAATCGCCCAGGGAATAAACGCGCTGATCAGTAAGGCCAACGGCACTAAAATCACTTTATTGACGAACGATCCCTTTGCAACGCCCCAGACAACGGGGAGCTCACGATTGGCCCTAACGCCCGTCACCTGCTGGGCATTAAGAGAGAGATCGTCTCCCAGCACGCCGGCCGTTTTTTTCGCTGCCAGTTTCCCCATCATGGAAATATCGTCCAGCAAGGTGGCGATATCATCCAACAGCGTTAAAAGACTACTTCCTGCCAAAATTGTATTCCTTCATTTATTGAGGGTTAATCCCCAGGCGCTCCGGCTGCAGCCTGAACGCTTAGCGACCATGTCCGCATAAGTATGAGGTAAAAGTGCTTTTTCGCCCAGAGGTGCACAGAGTCAATATAAATTTAACAATTATCGATCAATTAAAGCACTCGCCAGCGCAGTAGTTTTCACGTTTACTATATGTCTCCTTTCTATCTCTGTACCGTCGTGAGGACGTATGTCTACCCGCCAGCTTCTGCCCCTTATCGGAGCCCTGTTTGCGCTTTATATCATCTGGGGATCGACCTATTTTGCCATTGCCATTGGTGTTGCCAGCTGGCCCCCGTTGATGATGGCCGGTATCCGCTTTCTCTCCGCCGGCGGGCTACTGCTCGCTTATCTGCTGGCAACCGGTCACTCGCTTCCGCCGCTCCGACCTCTGCTCAATGCGGCACTGATCGGCATCCTGCTGCTGGCCGTCGGAAATGGTTTTGTCACCCTGGCCGAGCACCAGCATGTGCCTTCTGGCATTGCAGCGGTCATGGTGGCGACTGTGCCGCTCTTCACGCTCTGCTTTAGCCGTTTTTTTGGTATCACCACCCGCAAGATTGAGTGGCTGGGGATTGCCATCGGTCTGGCGGGCATCATTCTGCTTAACAGCGGCGGGAATCTGAGCGGTAATCCGTGGGGGGCGCTGTTGATTCTTATCGGTTCCATGAGCTGGGCATTTGGTTCCGTTTACGGTTCCCGGATTGAGCTTCCGACAGGCATGATGGCCGGTGCGATTGAAATGCTCGCCGCGGGAGTCGTCCTGGCGGTCGCCTCCTGGGCGACCGGCGAAACCCTGAGCCAAATGCCGTCGTGGTCAAGTATTTTTGCCGTTGCCTATCTGGCGATTTTTGGCTCTCTTATCGCCATTAACGCCTACATGTATTTAATTCGTAACGTCACCCCCGCCGTCGCCACCAGCTACGCTTACGTGAATCCCGTGGTGGCGGTCCTGCTGGGGACCGGATTTGCCGGAGAGAGCCTCTCGTCCATCGAATGGCTGGCGCTGGGGGTAATTATTTTTGCCGTTGTGCTGGTCACGCTGGGGAAATACCTGTTCCCCGCCCGAGCTGAAGTTACGCCTTGTGAGGTGGAGAAGTAAGCTGTAGCTCACCAATGCCCAGCGTGTCGATCTGCGCGCGGTCACCACCGCCGCAGATCCACTCTTCCAGGCGCTCAGTCAACGCCTTATCGCTCAGCTTTAATCGCCCGCGCAGCGCACATTCCCAGACGATCAGCACCCGCCACCCTCGCTCCTGCAACCGCAGGATATCGCGGCTATCGCGCGCGACGTTCTTGCCGATTTTATCCAACCAGAATTCCGTGCGCGTCGCGGGCACTTTAAACAGATAGCAACGATGGTGATGCCAGAAACAGCCGTGGGTAAAAATCACGCAGCGGTACTCTGCCACGACAAAATCCGGACGCCCCGGCAAAGTCGCATCCTGAACAGTAAACGTAAATCCGCCCTGAGCGAGCAGCGCGGCGAGCCGTTTTTCGATCGCCGTATCGCGCTGGCCAATCGCCCGCATGTTTTTACTGCGCGTGTTTTTATCGTGGACGTCCACCGTCTTGATCCTCGGATTCACGCTGCGCCACGGCCTGCTCGATTCGCGGCGCAAGTAATTTCGCGACGGCCGCAAACACCGGCACCACGACTGAATTACCGAACTGGCGATAGGCCTGGGTATCGGAAACCGGAATGCGGAAGCGATAGCCCTGCGGACTTTCAAACCCCATCAACCGTGCGCATTCGCGCGGCGTCAGCCGACGCGGACGACGAAGCTGATTTTGCGTATCGTCGAAGTGTTGTTCGCCCAACGGGCGATCCCAGCCGCGATCGACCAGAATCTCGGCACCGTCTTTGTAATAGCGCGCGGATAGCGTGCGCGCCACGCTCTGAGGATTGCGTGGATCAACCAGTCCGTAACCAAACCCGTTGCCCAGCGCCTGATGCTTGCGCGCATAGTGATACAGATACTTCCACAGCACCGGCGTCAGAATAAATTTAGCATCCACCGTCGGTTCCAGCAGATCGCCAAAGGTCGGGCGCGCGGTCGGGTAAAATTTTGAGATATCGCGCAGGGTAAAACCGTCGTGCAGCTGGAGATCGCGACGGAAGCCCACCAGCACAATACGTTCGCGGTGCTGGGGTAAGAAATGACGTCCATCGATCACTTTCGGATCGTCGGCGCCGCTGTGGTCGGCATCGGAGACTTCATAACCCAGCTCATCCAGCGTCTGCATGATAATGCGGAATGTCCGTCCTTTATCATGGCTTTTCAGGTTTTTAACGTTCTCCAGTACAAAGATGGCAGGCCTGCGGGCAGCGATAATTCTGACCACATCAAAGAACAGCGTTCCCTGGGTTTCACACGCGAAACCGTGGGCCCGGCCCAGCGCATTTTTCTTCGATACTCCGGCCAGCGAAAAAGGCTGGCAGGGAAAGCCCGCGAGCAGAACATCGTGCGGAGGAATCGTATCGCGAATATGCTGCGCGGCTTGTTCATCGCTCACATCCGGGCGATGGCTGAGGGTAATATCACGAATGTCTTCGTTGAAGCGGTGTTGATTCGGGTCACAATACCAGTTGGCTTTGTAGGTGCGCACCGCATGCTTATTCCATTCACTGGTGAAAACACACTGTCCGCGGATCGCCTCAAAGCCGCTGCGGATCCCGCCGATTCCGGCAAACAGATCGACGAACCGGAAAGCATAATGGGGATGGTGGGCCGGCGGTGGCGGCAGCAGCGTTGCCAGACGGGCATACTCTTTGGCCGTAATACGGTTAGCCGCCCGCTCAACCGTCGCCACGCGTTTTAATATAGCCGGGCTCCAGTGACGATCGCCAACGGCCAGCAGAAATGCCACCAGCATTTTCACATCGTATATTGCCATCAGCTGGCGCAGCAGCGCCTGAGCCTCTTCCCCGGCATGTTCCGGTGGCAACAACAGGCTCTTTTCCTTCGATAAATTTTGCGGCATACCCTCAACCAGCCCGAACAATTTTGCAGAGATTACCATAAATCATGCGGGCAGTTTCAGGCCAGTGGCTCAAAGCGCCTTAAAACCGCCTCATCGACCGACTGCGGGTCGCCGCGAAGCTCAGCGCTAAGCTTGGCCATAAATTGCACGAGGAAGCGCGCATTGTGTAGCGCCATCTCTTTGCCTTTGTCCGTTTGCATCGTCTCGGGTAAACGCAACAGCTTGCACTGGAAATGGTACAGCGCATATTTTTTGTCATCCAGCTTACGCCGGTCAGCAAAGGGATCGTCAGCATCAAACAAGATGTTGTTCAGTGCCCCGGACACCGCGAAGACGCGGGCCAGTCCAATTGCGCCGAGTGCCTCCAGCCGATCGGCATCCTGGACAATTTTCGCCTCTGCGCTTTGCGGGGAAATACCGGCACTGAAACTGTGCGCTTCAATCGCGTGATAAACGGCAGGATAGCGGTCGCACGGAAAGTCCGGGAATGACGACTGGAGAATAGCCAGCGTTTTTTCTGCCGCCATCACCGAGGAGCGGCTGCGCTCGGGATGGTTTTTCGGCAGGCTAATAATGTCATGAAAATAACAGGCGGTCAGAATGACCAGACGATCGACTTGACTCTCTTCAGCCAGCCGCTGTGCGGTTCCCCACACGCGCCGGAAGTGCGAAATGTCGTGCGCCGAGTCGCCCTCGGTGAGATGTCCCGCAAGCCAGGCTTCAAAGCGTTGCTGCCAGTCAAGTTGTTGCATACACGTTCCTCTGAGAGAAGGTCAGCGTTGAGCATAGCAACTTTAATCGTGTTGTTCATGCATCCCGGGGTCAGGGCGGGTGTACCAGGCTATCGCCCCGAGGATGGCGCCGACAACGCTCAGCACAAGAAAACCGAGCAGAGCACCAAGCCACTTACCTGACGTCGATCCCAGATCGCCGTCAATTGTTGCGCCGGGGACACTTTCAATTTTACCAACGACCCACCAGTAGCGCGCCATTGCCCACAGAAAGTAACCACAAAAGGCATAAAAGACCCACAGGGCAAGTTTCCCGCCCGGGCTTCGTTTCGCTTTCTGCTCCATTAACTCCTCTCCTTTAACTGACAACGAAACCGCAGCACATGGCCAAAAAAAAAGTGATGCGCGTCACATTATACTGTGAAAAAGATAACGAAACAGCACCTTCCTCCCATGAACAACCGCGTTTAACCATCGCGAGATAGCGATGCTTTCGCGCCAGCATCTCAGGATTTATTGTTCATCGTCGTAAAGCCGCGACGGAGAATAATAACAAGATACCTGAGGGATATTTTTCCATCGTCAAAACCTGCATCAATCCGAACGCGTATTTCAGCCTGGGTTATTACCCATGAGTTAAATAACCCACCCAAATCATTCAAACAACAATCATAATTCATAGAAATAAAATTAGCGACATAAATATATCAACAGAAACACTTAACTTATTGTTATTGAAAACAATAAACAACAAAAATACATCATTCCAAAATGATAACTTTTTAATATAAAAATTCAAATAGAAACATTTTGTAATATTGGATATAACTTATTTACATTTTTATTTTAAATAAAAGTGAACCTTACCGATAGTATGAAATTGTTTTCTGCAATACTCATCTCCATTCATATTAATGATGATTAAAAGGGAATATATAATGAAAAGAAAAACACTGGCACTTCTGGTTCCGCCATTACTATTGGCCGGAGCAGTTAATGCGGCAGAAATCTACAATAAGAACGGAAACAAGCTCGATTTCTACGGCAAAATGGTAGGTGAACATATTTTCACCGACACCGATCGCAACAACAGTGACAACAACTCCAGGGATACCACTTACGCCCGTTTCGGCGTCAAAGGTGAAACCCAGATTAACAGTGACCTGACTGGCTATGGCCGGTTTGAGTACAACATCAAAGCGGATAAACCAGAAGGCGAACAGGGTAGCGCTACGCGTCTGGCGTTTGCCGGTTTAAAATTCGCCAACTACGGCTCATTTGATTATGGTCGTAACTATGGCCTGGTTTATGACGCGGCGGGTTACACCGATATGCTGGTCGAATGGGGTGGCGATGGCCTGGTGGCGACCGACAACTTTATGACGGGTCGTACCAACGGGATCGCCACCTACCGTAACAGCGACTTTTTCGGCCTGGTTGACGGCCTGAATATCGGGCTGCAATACCAGGGTAAAAATAATAACCGCGATCGTTTAAAAGCTAACGGTGACGGCTATAGCACATCGGTCGATTACAGTATCGATGGATTTGGTTTTGCCGCCGCCTACAGTAATTCAGACCGTACCGACGAGCAGACGGCAGACCGTAAAGGTGAAAACGCAGAAGTCTGGAGTTTAGCCGCGAAGTATGACGCCAATAGCATTTACACGGCGGTGATGTATGCCGAATCGCATAACATGACGCCAATGGCCAACGGCGTTTTCGCCAACAAAACGCAAAATATCGAGGCCGTCGTTCAGTACCAGTTTGATTTCGGTCTGCGCCCTTCTCTCGGCTATGTCTATGCTCAAGGCAAAGATCTCGGCACAAACGGCGGCAAGGATGCTGAAATTATGAATTATATCGAACTGGGTACCTGGTACTACTTCAACAAAAATTTCAATGTCTACAGTGCTTACAAATTTAACCTGATCGATCACAAAGACAGCATCATCACGGGTGCCGCCGAAGACGATCAGTTTGCTGTCGGTATTACCTATCAGTTCTGATACGATTTACGCTTTAAAGCCCGCCGTGTGCGGGCTTTGTTTTTCAGATTCGACTTCTGCTCTGCCCGCCGCGTCTTCCCTTAACGTCAGTAAACGCCCTTCTCTTCTCGATAGTGATGAGGACAGAAATCTTCCGCTCGCAGGAAGCATTCCGATATCATCGAGGTGAGCTCTTCCCGTCAACGAGAAATCAGAGGATGATGATTGATGGACATTCGACGCTCGGTTATACCAACACAATAGAAGTGTGTGACGCGGGTCGTTGAAAGGAATTGTCGTAAGTGTTTGAATAGTGGCGGAGAGAGGGGGATTTGAACCCCCGGTAGAGTTGCCCCTACTCCGGTTTTCGAGACCGGTCCGTTCAGCCGCTCCGGCATCTCTCCGCTGAGGTTGCTATAATGCCAGGTTCTTTGGCACTTTAATAGTTCCTGTCTCTTTAATGATGTTCAAGTGACGACTTTGCGAGCAATATGATGTTTAAATGGCCCTGGAAAGTAGATGAAGAGTCCGGCAACGCAGAAATGCCCTGGGAACACGCGCTTGCCATTCCTGTTTTAGCCAATCTTTCTGCACAAGAACAGCAGGAACTGGTGCAGATGGCGGCACGCTTTCTGCAACAAAAACGTCTGGTTGCCCTGCAAGGGCTTGAACTCACTCCGCTGCAAAACGCCCGCATTGCAATGTTGTTCTGTTTGCCGGTTCTTGAGCTTGGCATTGAGTGGCTGGATGGCTTCCACGAGGTGCTAATCTACCCTGCCCCATTTGTGGTTGACGATGAATGGGAAGACGATATTGGTCTGGTCCACAGTCAACGGGTCGTCCAATCCGGCCAGAGCTGGCAACAAGGGCCCATTATCCTGAACTGGCTGGATATTCAGGACTCTTTCGATGCATCTGGTTTCAACCTTATCGTGCACGAAGTTGCACATAAGCTGGATACCCGCAATGGCGATCGCGCCAGCGGCGTGCCGCTGATTCCGTTGCGCGAAGTCGCTGGCTGGGAGCACGACCTCCACGCGGCGATGAATAACATTCAGGATGAGATCGATCTGGTTGGGGAGAGCGCCGCCAGCATTGACGCCTATGCGGCGACCGACCCGGCCGAATGTTTTGCCGTGTTATCTGAATATTTCTTTAGCGCACCAGAGCTGTTTGCTCCGCGCTTTCCGGCGCTTTGGCAGCGTTTTTGCCATTTCTATCGTCAGGATCCCTTACAAAGATTACGTGAGAATGGCCAGCTGGATACAGACGACGGGCATCTTGTGCACTAAAACAACGAGTTGATTTAAATTTAGCCATTTGAATCAGTGAGTTAATTTTAGTGTTGACACAAAAATGCCAGGCCAGTAGTATGCGCCTCGTTCACACGATTCCTCTGTAGTTCAGTCGGTAGAACGGCGGACTGTTAATCCGTATGTCACTGGTTCGAGTCCAGTCAGAGGAGCCATATTTAAGAAGCCCGCTTAAGAAAACTTAAGCGGGCTTTTTGCTTTTCATTCTTCTTCTGAAGAAAAATCAGCTGCTAATTTTGCCATACTGAGGCTCTGGATGACGGAATACTTCTTTATGCCCGGGGCTGAGAGACATGGCGGGCGGCAGCTTCATTCGCCCGAAATACCGCATCGCTAAGCACCTCTCCATGCATCAGGCTGGTGCATAAAACCCCCATAAAACAATCACCAGCGCCATGAGTACTCACCAGCGTTATCCGCCTGGCGGCTAAAGTCGAGCCCGCAATGCCCGCTTCACAAAACGCGACACCATGTTCGCCGGCTGTGACAACAACCTGAGAGAAACGTTTAGCCAATAATTCCGCAGCTTCCAGGGCTGAGGAAAGGTCGTTCACCGTCACTCCACACATATCACGTGCCTCTATAGCATTAACCACCAGCAACGTGATGCAGCTTTCCAGCTGCGGGCTCAGTTCTCTGGCCGGCGCCGCATTGATACAGACAGGAATCCCCCGCTTGCTGGCTTCGATGGCCGCATACAGATTTATCGTTTCCGGAACTTCGTTCTGGAGAACCAGCATTCCGGCATCTTGCCAGATGTCACCCTGTTGAAAGAGTTTTGCAGGAATATGCTGATTCGCATTTGAGACGACAACCGCACCATAATCACCATCGACATCAGAAATCGCCACGCTCATCCCGGAAGGGATCTCATCTATTGTGGCGACCGATCCGATATTGACTCCGGCATCACAAAGCGTCTGCAGAAGAAACGCCCCTTGCGCATCAGCCCCTACCGCACCAATAAAAATGACGTCCCCTCCCGCACGAGCAGCGGATATGGCTTGATTGCCCCCTTTACCGCCAAATTTGTAAGTGCAGCCCGAGCCCATTACCGTTTCACCTTTTTCCGGACGATGGTGCGCATCCAGCATAATGTCGTAATGAAGGCTCCCCGCTACAACAATTTTACTCATGGTTAATATTCCCGCAGGTCCTGAACCGCATGCTGGGTTTTCATCAAATTCTTCTCCGCCTGCTTCAGATCTTTCTTGGCAATGGCCACAAACAATGCATCCAGAATATTGAGCTGAGCAATGCGTGACGCGGCGTTTTCCCCTAACAAATGCGATCCCTGAGAAGTTGAATTGAGTACCACATGCGCGTTACGCGCAATAGGCGATTCGGCATAATTCGTAATCGCAATCACTTTGGCACCATTGCGTGCCGCCAGTTTTACCGGATCGTTAACGGCACGCGTTGCGCCAGAGTGACTGATTGCAAGTACAGCATCGTCGTCAGATAGCACCGCAGCGGACATCAACATAATATGGGCGTCATCATATACCGTCGACTTAATACCAATTTTTAAAAGCTTGTGGGATAAGTCACGTGCTACCGTGGCGGAACCACCGACAGCATATAAGTCAATATGTCGAGCCTTGAATATAATATCCGCAGCGCGGTCGAACTCTGCAATATTCAGAATAGACATCGTCTCTTCAATAGCCTGAATTGATGTTCTGAATACTTTTGACAACAGTTGTTCCGATGAATCATCAGGCTCAATTTCCGCGTGTAAACTTGCCACCTCAGATTGGTTATAATAAATCAAACCAGTTCTGAAATTTCTAAAACCTGAAAAGTTAAGCTTCTTGGCTATTTTGACAATCATCGCCTCTGAAACATTATTCTCGAGGGCAATTTCTTTTAGAGAAGTTTGCTCAGTAATATCAGTTCGGGCGATGATAGCCTCAACCACACGTCGCTCTAAAGGTGTCAGCTGGGGTAGTCGCATACGTATTTGAGCACCAATGGCTCGTGGATCCTGCTTCATTACTTGCCTCTGGTCGCTCTGTCAATCAACATCGCTATGATAATAATAAGACCAGTCGCAAGCAATTGGTAAAAAGCCTGGATATTAAGTAACGTCAGGCCATTGCGTAGCGCACCAAGAATGATGGCGCCGATAATTGTACCTACTACGCTACCTTTCCCTCCCATCAGAGACGCGCCGCCAATAGCCGCCGCGGCAATGGCATCCAGTTCCCACAGATTGCCAATCGTTGGTTCCGCTGCACCTAACCGACCAATCAAGATCAGTGAGGCCAGAGAGGCCAGGGTTCCTGAGATAACAAATACCGTGACTTTGGTTCTTTTCACCGGCACGCCGGCAACGCGAGCCGCTTCTTCATTGCCGCCGACAGCCAGAATATATTCTCCTAACGGCGTTTTATTCATGACGGTCCACAGTACCAAAGCAATAACGGCAACAATAACGATAGGCGTTGGAATGCCAAAAATTTCACTGTTAATCAGGCTACGAAATTCCGTCGGGATACCAAATACCGGATTGCCGCCGGTATAAATCAGTGCGATAGCACGGAACAGCGACAGCCCCCCGAGGGTAACAATGAAGGGTTGCAATCCGGCATAGGCCACCAGCGAACCGCTAAAGACACCGCAGATAGCCCCAATTCCCAGCGTTGCCAGAATGGCCAACGGCACGGGGACTCCGGCAACCATCATGGTTGCCCCTAAAACCGCTGATAATGCTGCAGCCGGACCCACCGAAAGATCGATACCTCCGGAGATAATCACCAGGGTCATCCCGAGCGCAATTAATGCGTTAATGGATGATTGCTGTAAAATATTCAACAAATTAGGAATAGTGAAAAACACCGGTGATAAAAAAGAAAACGTAATAATGATAATAAGCAAACCAATTAAGGTTCCGGCATCGCGAAGGTTAAATTTAAACGGCAGTGCACGAAGCTTTTCTGGCCGGGAATTACTTTGTGAAATCATGATTATGGCCTTTCAAATTAATAAAGGTAAGAAATTCAAATGGTCTCTTCGACATCTTTAATGGCATAGCGTGCAATATTATCTTCCGTGATGGCGTCACCTTTCAGTTCCTTAGTAATCTTCCCTTCACGCATAACCAGTACTCGGTCAGAAATACGAATAATCTCTGTCATCTCTGAAGAGACAACAACAATTGCCTTGCCTGAACGGGCCAGTTTTTCTATCAGATTATAAATTTCTGATTTCGCCCCAATATCAATCCCTCGGGTTGGTTCGTCAAACAGAAAAACCTGAGCATCTGCGGCAACCCAGCGTCCAATAATAACTTTCTGCTGATTACCGCCACTTAATGTGCCAATCGTTTTATCAATGTTCAGTGGTCGTAGCTTCAAATCGCTCATGACTTCATGCGCAACCCGGTTAAGCTTAACTTTGCCGATCATCCCGGCAATGGTGAAGTTACGCATCGAAGGCAGTGCCATATTCATCTTCACCGCACGCTCTTTGATAATCCCTTCTTTCTTACGGTCCTCCGGGACCAGGCCAATGCCTGCCCGAATCGCGGCACTGACGTTGTGATTACGCACCGCCTGGCCATTAACAAACACGTTACCGCTGCTGCGTTTATCAATACCGGCAATCAGTTTCATCAGTTCCGTACGCCCGGCGCCGACCAGACCCGCAATACCGAGCACCTCACCCGCACGGACGGTGAAACTGGCATCGCGCACAGCGCCACCACGCGAGAGATTCTCAACGCGAAGAACTTCACGGTCGGTCACATATGAGTTGTGCTCAAGTTTCTCAATCTTGCGTCCGACCATTTTTGAGACAATGCTTTCTTCATCCTCATCACAAATGTTCACCACCCCAACCTGCCTGCCATCACGCATAATAGTGGCCCGGTCGCAGACTCTGAAAATTTCGTTCATCTTATGAGAAACATAGATAAGCGATACCCCCATAGACTTCAGATCCGAAATCAGTTCGGCCAGCCGGTCAAACTCTCTCGGCGTCAGACTGGATGTCGGCTCGTCCATGGCGATGATTTTTGCATCGTCCAGCATGGCGCGAGCAATCTCCACGATCTGCTGCTGTGAGACTTTCAGGTTCTTGATCGGCTCATTGGGATCAATTGTCGGATCCAGCTGTTTGAGAATCAGCTTCGCTCTTTCCAACTGAGCGTGTTTATCCACCCATAAACCTTTTGCCCTGGTGAGCGGCCGGCCAAGAAACATATTCTGCGCAACGGAGAGTTCCGGAACATGCTGTAATTCCTGATGAATCATGGCAATACCGGCATGACGGGCGCTGAGCGGATTCTTCATCTGAACGGTCTGTCCGTTCACGCTAATCTCGCCGCTATCGGCCTCTCGTACACCTGAAAGAATATTTAACAGCGTGGATTTTCCGGCGCCGTTTTCACCAATCAGGGCATGAACCTCGCCAGGTTTGACCGAAAAGTCCACGTCCTGTAATGCCGCCGCGTTACCGTATGTCTTACTTATCCCACGCATCGTTAAGCGATACTGTTCCATACACCCTCCGCCTGACTTACTGTTGAGCCAGCAGCTGACGCAGCTTGTCGTTATCTTTGGTCGAGAAGGCATCCGCGTTATCTTTCGTGATCAAGGCCTGAGGTGTAGAGACCACGCGGGAAATTTTCTGCCCGTCAATCAGGCGCAGCATAACTTCCATTGCGACTTCCCCGGTCAGTACCGGGAAGCTGTCCACCGTACCCGTCAGTTCGCCGCGTTTAATCGAGGCATAGGCATCTGAGATACCATCGGTACCAAATACAGCCACCTGCCCGGCTTTATTCAGCGAACGAACCGCTTCCACCACGCCCAGCGCCATGGTGTCGTTATTTGCGTAAAAACCAATCAGATCGGGATGCTGCTGCAAGATTGTTGAGGCCGCATTAAACGCCTGTTCGCGACTCCAGTTCGCCGGTACGCTGGCAACAATATTGAACTTGCCGTTGGCCTGTAGCGTCTCGTTGAAACCGCGGGTTCGCTGGCCAGCGGCATAGACGCCAGGCTGCCCCTCGATCACTGCAACTTTACCGCCCTGCGGATGGTGTTCGATGAACCATTTCGCCACCCGCACACCGTTATCTTTCTGCACGTTCCCGACGTAATACGGTGCATTTGGCATCACCGCATCGTTAACATTGACCACGGGAATTTTTTTGCTGGTGGCACTTTCCAGAGCGGGTTCAAGGTTGATATCGGTCTGAGGTGATACCAGCAGCCCGTTAAAGCCCTGGGAGATAAGCGTTTCCGCTATTGATAACTGACCCAGTTGATCGTCTTCATTGGCGGCAGCCTGATAAGCTACGGTGAAACCATATTTTTTACCGACGTTCTGGTAACCTTCGCCGAGTGAACGCCAGTATTCATTGGTCAGCGTTTTCGATACGCCGCCAATTTTAAGTTTGCTGTCGACTTTCGGCATTGGACCATATTTGCTGCTGAGCTGCGTCCAGTCTGTGCGATCCGGTTCAGTATCCGATTTTAGCGGGGCTAAATCAGCGGCGTAAGCCATCGAGCACAGTAAAGAAGAGGCGAGTACAGAGAGTATGAGCTTTTTCATTTTTCAGCCTTTTATTTTTGCGTCAGGGTATTTTTCTAATGTTTGCTTATTTTTTGCGCTATCTGGCTAGCATAATGTCATTAACTATCCGCTGAGAGGCAACGGCATCCTGGCGGCTAATGGCCGCTGCCAGTTCATCATTGCCGTCCAGTTGTTGGCACAGTTTGAGTAATCGGGTAACGGTCGCAATATTGATTTCAGCTTCACGAACCGGATCCAGGCCACTGGCATCCGGGAATGTGTCAAAGTAATAGGCCCCCTGATACCCATCACGCTGCATCTGCCAGAGGAATTCCAGCGTGGCGCGCGGGTTAACCGAGCCCACCATCAAACCATCATCACGTTTCCCCCAGCCGTCATTGAGATCAAGCCCCAGCAGGCGTGAACGGCGGGCTACCATCGCCGCAGCATAAGCCGGAATTTCATTGGCAAACAGCACGTGAGCAAAATCAAGCGTGATCCCCAGATTCGGACAGCCGGCTTCTTCTACTGCCAGTAAACATGTCGTGGCATTGGGGAAAATACTGTAAGCACGCGGCTCATTCGGTTTGTATTCGATACTGATATCCACGTCCGGCGCATATTCGGCAATTTCACGGACTGCGCTCACCGCATCGTTCCAGATTTTTTTGTAATCCGCCTGGAAGCAGTAATCATAACCATCCTGCCCCATCCACAGCGTCATCAGACGTGATCCAAATTCGCGCCCGGCATCAATCCCGCGTTTTGTCAGCTCAATGGCCTCACGACGGATCTGTGGGTTGGGGTTAGTAAAAGCCCCAATCTTAAATTGCGGTGCATCCCAGCGCATTTGCATACCGTTGACCGCCAGTCCCGCATCCTCAATGGCCTGGCGCAGCGTTTGAATATCAGTCGTGATGTGCTGCGGGTAGTTCAGATCAAGATGGGTTAACCCTTTTACCTCACCGGCACGGGCAATCATCTGCAGCACAGAGGGTTTCCCCTGAAGATCCGGCCAGTAGAGGTTCGCTCCTGAGGCAAAAGAGTTTAAACGCGTGGCAAATTTCAATTCCGACATGGGGGTGGATCCTTCAAACGAGTTTGTGATGTACTTTCCTTCTTCACAATTATTTGTGAAGTTATGCTTTAGACTACACTCCGCCACATAGTTATCAAGCGTGACAATTCGAATAATGAATAAAATGAGAGATGAATCACGAAATAAAGGAGAGTATGTGTCGATGAAATGGGCTTGAGGTGAAGAGCGAAATACAGGCAGTAAGGGTTTACTTCATCAGATGGGTCAGGGAAAAAGACTATATGTTATTGTTTATCATCACATTTAAAGGAGGACAGCGAAACCGGCAGCCCCTGCGGAAGCGTTGCTCTGCACAAGGCAGTACGACCGTTTCCGCTGTGTCAGCGTAAGCACACCCGTTTTATTTTGAGGTTTCCGGGAAGAGATCACTATCGACTCAAAGGGCAATTCAAAAGCACAAGCGTACAGGGATAGTGATACGGGGACGGTAGGTCTTACATGTCTGTCGCCTCTCTTTGACCACGGCATATTTTCACGATAAAAATTAACTCCATTTGTAATGGGGAAAAATCTTATTCGCGGCCACTATTCCCGCTCATCATAAAATCAATTCAATCCATTAATTGATTTTAAAAATCAAATAATTACAAAAACAACCTGGCAAAACTCAAGTGTAATAAAGAGAAATATAATATGTGCGTTTTGTCATAAAATTCAGTTTGTCACACAAAAACAGATTGATAATTCGCGTCACAAAAAATAATGTATTCATGCTTATTAAGGGGTTTATACCGTTTATTATTGGCTTATTTTTTTAATTTCACGCGGTCTGCCTTTCCCGCGTTTTAAATGTCAAGAGGAAATTCACATGCATATCTTTACTGGAAAACGTAATACCCCAGCGCTGGCAATTGACGCGCCAGGCTGGATTATTTTTCCGCAGGCTAACGCCGAAAGTTTCTCTGCTGATTCCAGCATTAACGTGCAGTGCCAGTGCCGATAATCATTAAGGAAAATGACATGAAATCATTAAAAACAGGCCTGCTGGCAACCGCAGTTGCTGGAATAATGGGCAGCGGAACAGCCTTTGCCAATCAGCAAACTGTCGATCAAATCAGTCAACTCAAGATTAACTATACCGTCGTGGATAACCACGCGGCGCTGCATGGCGTTGATTGCGCCAGCCTGGGCGCGGACTGGGCATCCTGTAACAAGGCCACCATCAGGTTAACGAATGATGGCGATGCAATTACGGGTAAAGACTGGGCGATTTATTTCTCCAGTATTCGCCGGATTCTGAGCGTGGATAATGCCCGGTTTAAGGTTACGCATATCATCGGCGACCTGCACAAACTGGAACCTACTGATAAATTTAGCGCATTCCCGGCAGGACAAGCTGTGGACATCCCGATTATTAATGAATACTGGCAGCTGTTTATGAGTGATGTGATCCCGCGTTGGTACGTCACTTCCACGGATGCGCAGCCCAAAGTCATTGCCAGTACCGATACAGAAGATCTCAATCAGATTGTCACACCAATTCGCGGTGATTTATGGAAAAGCACGGCCGCCGACAACAATGTCCTGATGACGGCCGAAGTACGCTTTGAGAAAAACAGCGATGTGAAATTGCTCAACGCCTCATCCCTGCGCGGCCAAATTGTGCCAACGCCGCGGGTGGTTAACGTGCATGATCGGGATGTTGATCTGAGCCACGGAGTTAAGCTGGATCTCTCTGCCCTGCCGAAGCCGTCGGCAGAGGCGATTACCGAGCGCTTCTCCCTGCTGGGCTTGAAAACCGATCGAGGTTACCCGGTGCGTACCGAAATTTCTGCGCCAGCTTTCCAGGGTAAGGAAGCGGTACCGGGAGCTTATACCCTTAAGATTGACGAAAAGGGGGCACTGGTAACCGGTTATGATCGGGCTGGGGTCTTCTACGGCCTCCAGTCAATTCTTTCACTGGTTCCTGCAGAGGGGCCGATGAAGATCGCCACTCTTGAAGCCAGAGATGCGCCGCGTTTCCAGTATCGTGGTTTGTTTATCGATGTTGCGCGTAATTTTCACAGTAAAGCGGCTATCTTGCGGGCACTGGAACAGATGGCGGCGCTGAAGCTGAATAAATTCCATCTTCATCTCAGCGACGATGAAGGCTGGCGTATTGAGATCCCTGGGCTACCTGAACTGACGGAAGTCGGAGGAAAGCGCTGCCATGATTTGACGGAAAAAACCTGCCTGCTGCCGCAACTGGGGTCAGGCCCGGATAGCACTACGAACGGCAGTGGTTGGTTTAGCCGTGCTGATTATATTGAGATACTCAAGTATGCCAAAGCGCGGCAGATTGATGTCATCCCGGAAATTGATATGCCCGCGCATGCCCGAGCGGCAACCATATCGATGGAAGCCCGCTACGATCGTCTGATGAAAGAAGGTAAAGAGAAAGCAGCGAATGAATTCCGTCTACTCGATCCTGACGATACTTCGGTGACTACCGGGGTTCAGTTCTACGATCGCACCGGTTATCTGAACCCATGCTTACCGTCGTCTCGTCATTTTGTCGATAAGGTGATGGGCGAAATCCAGAAAATGCATGAAGAGGCGGGACTACCGCTAACGACCTGGCATTTTGGTGGTGATGAAGCGAAAAATATTTATCTGGGCGCCGGATATACCGATAAAAACAATCCGCAGGAAGGTAAAGGTCAGATTGAACAGCGCAATCAGGACAAACCGTGGGCGAAGTCAGCGGTCTGCCAGGTCATGCTGAAAGAGGGAAAAGTGGCTGATATTGAGCATCTGCCGAGCTGGTTCGCCGTGGAAGTCAGTCAACTGGTCAACCAGCATGGTATTGCGAAAATGCAGGCCTGGCAGGATGGATTAAAGCATGCTAAGGATGCGACCGATTTTGCCACCCAAAAAACGGCGGTAAATTTCTGGGACACCTTGTTCTGGGGCGGTGCGGAGTCGGTTAATGACTGGGCAAACAAAGGCTACGAAGTGGTCATTTCCAACCCGGATTATGTTTATCTGGATCACCCATACGAGGTTAATCCTCAGGAGCCAGGCTTCTACTGGGCAACGCGCTTTAGCGATGAGCGTAAGATCTTTGGATTCACACCAAATAACCTGCCGCAAAATGCAGAAACTTCACTCGATCGGGACGGTAACCCGTTTGAAGGCAAGGCAGATAAAGAGTGGCCGGGCGCGTATGGCCTGTCGGCTCAAATATGGAGCGAAATCGTCCGTACCGACGAAGAGATGGAATATCGCCTCTTCCCGCGGCTGTTCTCCGTTGCCGAACGCGCATGGCATCAAGCGGCGTGGGAGCAGGATTACCTGAAAGGGAAAAGCTATAAGGCGGGCGTAACGCACCATGTTGATGCGAAAGCACAGAATAAGGACTGGATTCGTTTCGCCAATATCCTGGGCAGCCGGGAACTGGCGAAGATGGAAAAAGCCAGTATAGCGTTCCGTTTGCCGGTACCGGGGGCGAAAATCACCAACGGCAAACTGGAAGCAAACACCAGTTTCCCGGGGATGATCATTGAGTACTCCACCAATGGTGGCAGCAGCTGGCAACGTTATGATGACAATGCGCAACCACAGGTGCAGGGCGCAGTGAACGTACGTACTGTCAGCGCCGATGGTAAACGTTTTAGCCGCATCGATACCGTCAGGTAACGGGTTAACCGGTGAGGATACTCACCGGTTTCTTATGCCCTGCTGGTAATCGTGTGGCGTTGTTCAATGCCAATGTTCATCATTTTCGCCCCATTGTCGTAAAACAGGTGAACACAGAAGGGAATAATGTCCAATAGCAGGACGGGATACACCGGTTTCGTGCGGCAATATGCAACGCACTATTCTTCCAGAAAAACTAGCCTCTGCGTACTGTCAATGCCGCAAAAACCTGTTTCCAGTGCTGGTTCATAAATTTCATAAAGCGCCAACAGCCGCTCAAGAGACAATAAACGAATGATGCCTGCCCATTAGGCGATATATTTTGTCACTAATGAAATACCCCCCAGTGAAGTACATTTAATACATGATCAGCTAACGTCTATCTTTTACCCGGCATAACGATTTCACATTTCGTACCAAATAAAAAAACAACATCGCCTTTATCTAATCACTCCATTATTAAGAATCTCACGCATAGTTAACCTTTGTCGTAACGTCGACCACCAACGAAAAACCGCGAAGGCGGGGCAATATGTCTTTATCATTTGTGAAGCCGCGGCAGAACGCCTCAGGATAAGATTTTTTCACATTTTCAAATGCGCACTTCATGTTTCATCAGATTAAATCACTACACAATTCCAGCCCTCAACACCAAGATACTCCGGCAAACTAAAAAGCGCTTTGCGTTTATTTTAGTTGCATTGATGTTGAAATTTAACTCCGCGGTTATTTTATGCGCCAACCCTTAGCATGCGTATAAAACGAAGCGTAATTTCAACATTAACTTTAAAGGAAGAAATTACACTCACCAGCCTAATACATGTAGGCTGATTATTTTTCTAAAGGATATTTTGCAATGAAAAAAAGTTTGGTGTTGATCCCTGTTACTGCGATGTCTCTTCTGATTAGTGCACAGGCGTTAGCTGCTGATAATACCGTCACTTTCCTTGGGGAAGTCACCTCTGAAACCTGTACCGTGGCGATTAACGGCAACAAAGTTAGCCCGGTAGTTCTGCTGCCGAGCGTTAATAAATCCGAACTGCTTACTGCGGGTAGCGTTGCGAAACCAACCACCTTCGACATCAGCGTAAGCGGCTGTACTGGCAATCCTACACAACCAACGACTATTTCCAGCAAATTTGCAGGTAACAGCATCACCGTAGGCGGCAACCTGGGCAACGTGGCAACGGGTACTACTGCGGCAACAAATGCTGAAATCCAGATTCTGGATACCGCTGCAGCGCCAATCAACTTTACGACTCCCTTTACTGCATCTGGCGATCTGACTCTGGCGGCAGCAGCAGATTCTGCCTCTGCGACCTACACCGCGCAGTATATCAGTGAAGCCGGCGTTGCCACCCCAGGCGCGGTACAGGCCTCGATGCAGTACGCGGTTAGCTACAACTAATCAGGCGTTAAAACAGGGATTCAATATCTCTTAATCGATATTTAGATAAATTAAGACCAGGGATGGTCTTAATTTATTCTTTCCGGGTTGTCAGAAAATAATTTCCAACAGGTGACTGATATGTCCCGCTTACAATGGCGTAGCATTTTCTTATTTATATTATCCCTCTATTTTTGTCAGTCAGCATTGGCCAGTGTGGTCATGACCGGCTCGCGGGTAATTTATCCCTCTGACGCAAAGTCCGTTGATCTAAAACTAAGAAATGATGATGATTTTCCTTATGTGATTCAGGCCTGGTTCGACAGTGGCGATCCCTCCTCTACGCCTGAAACAGGAACGGCCCCTTTTATTGTTACGCCGCCAACGTTTCGCATTGCGGCAAAAGAAGGGCAAATTTTACGCGTTTTCTTTACGCAAGATAAACCGTTGCCGCAGGACCGGGAATCTATATTTTATTTCAACTTCCTTCAGGTACCTCCGGCAAACATTGGCGGCGATAAAGGTAGCAAAATCGTTGTGATGTTGAAAAACAGAATGAAAGTGTTTTATCGACCCACGGGTTTAAAAACTAACCCAAAAATGATTTTCGACTATCTGACGGTCAGTAACACGTCAGCAAATAGCATCCGGGTTACTAATACCTCTCCCTATTACATCTCATTAAGCAAGGTGAGCGTTAACGGTGTTAATGCAAAGCATAAACCACCAATGATTGCGCCTTTTACCGCTGTAGACATTGCGCTTAATGCCGGAAAGGTGACTGACAGGAGCGCTAAGGGAATAGAGATCGGTCTGGTTAATGATTATGGAGCAACGGTAAGCCATGTATATCCAATTCAAAAATAAGGAAGTTTATTTTCGTCTTGCATTAATAACCTGCATGATTAAAGCCTCTCTGTTTTCGCATTCGGCCTTTGCAGAAGAGTATCGTTTTGACAACAATTTACTCGCTGGATCAGGGTTTGCTAAAGGTATCAGCCTGGAAAAATTCAACGATACTGAGGTTATCATTGCGCCGGGGCAGCAGAATTTAGACCTGGTACTCAATGGTACTAAAATAAAAAGCCAGGTTCCGGTTAAATTCCAGAAAATCAATCCGACGGACAAAAGTGCGCAGCTGTGTCTTGATGCTGAGCTAATTAAACTGTTACAGCTAAAAATCCAGCCCTCCTCCCTACCCCAGGTCCCGTGTTTATCTTTAGCGGATATTACCCGGCAGGGAAGCTGGCGGATTAAACCGTCAACGCTGTCGGTGGAGTTTTCCATCCCACAAATTATGCTCAACCGCCCGCCTCGCGACTATATCCCGGTTGCCGAATGGGATGCGGGGGCGCCGCTGTTATTTTTACGCCATAACACCAGCTACACCCGCAATATTCTGCGTGACATTCACTACAGCTATCTGTGGAGCATGATCAACGCCGGCGCAAATATGGGGATGTGGCAATTACGTCACCAGGCCAATCTGCGCTACATGCAGAGCAGCACTGCAGGCAATGCCTATAAATGGAACTCGGTGAGAACCTGGGTACAGCGCCCGCTGCCCGCCATCTCCAGCGAGCTGATGGTCGGCGACACCTATACCGACAGCGCCATGTTTGGCTCAATCTCTTTTAACGGCGTCAAGCTGTATACCGATCAAAGCATGTGGCCACAGGGAAAACTGGGCTACGCGCCCGAAATCCGTGGCGTGGCCAATACCAATGCCCGGGTTTTGATCCGCCAGGCAGGCCATCTTATTTACGAAACGCAGGTTCCTCCGGGCCCCTTTCTGATCGACGACCTCTACAATACCCGCAGTCAGGGTGATATTGAGGTGCAGATCATTGAAACCGACGGAAAATCGTCCTTCTTCGTTGTGCCTTATGCTGCCGTGCCGGGCTCCATGCGTCCGGGCAATATGAGCTATCAGTTGGCCGCAGGTAAAGTCAGGAATTATTACTCCGTACAGAATGCTTTCGCCGAAGGCGTCTTGCAGTACGGGGTGAATAACCGTTTTACCGCCAACACCGGCGCGCGGTTCGCCAACAATTATCAGGCATTGCTCGCCGGCGGCGTTTTCGCCTCTGAACTCGGCGCGTTATCGCTCAATACAACCTGGTCACATGCGCAGGTGGAAAACAATCAGTCCAAAAGCGGCTGGCGCGCCGAGGCGGCATACAGCAAAACCTTCCCGAGCAACACCAATATTGTGCTGGCAGCCTACCGCTATTCCACCGCCGGATACCGCGATCTCCAGGATGTTCTCGGCGTGCGGCGCCAGCAACAGAACGGGGCTAATTATTACTCCGACACGCTTAAGCAACGTAACCGCTTCACCGCGACGTTAAGCCAGAACATGGACGAGTACGGTACTCTCTCGCTCAGCGGCAGCAGCACCGACTATTACAACAACCGTTCGCGTATCACTGAGCTACAGCTGTCCTACAACAACATATGGAAAAAGCTCAGCTACAACATCAACGTCGGCAGGCAGCGTTCCAGCTGGAGTAACACGAATTATATCTATAGCGTCAATGACGCTGAATATGATTCCAGTCGTTATCAGAAATATACCGAGAACGTCGTTTCCATCGGGTTTTCCATTCCGCTCGACTGGCGTGACTCTCGCTCAAGCGTGTCGTTCGACATGACGAAGAATAAAAATACCCGCACGGCGATGACCACCCTTTCCGGTTCCGCAGGCGAAGAAAATGATTTCACCTATTCCCTGTACGCCAATCACGACAAGTACACCGCACTGGAACAGGGCCGAAGCCATACCATGCGCTGGGGCGCGAATGTGCAGGAGCGTACCCGTTCAGGAACAATGCGAGCCTCTTACGCTCACAGCGGCAAAGATCACCAGCTGGGTCTGGGAACCGCAGGGACTCTGGCCCTGCACAGCGGCGGCGTCACCTACGGCCCGTACGCCAGTGATACCTTTGCTCTGGTTGAAGCCAAAGGTGCCAGCGGCGCGCGCATTAACAATGCGCAGGGAGCCAGAATTGATGTCTTCGGCTATGGGATTGCGCCTTCTCTGGCGCCATACCGCTACAACACCATCAGCATTGACGGTAATTCCCTGGACCAGGATGTCGAGCTGGAAGGCGGAAACGTACGCGTGGTCCCGGTTCGGGGCGCGGTGCCGAAAGTGGCTTTCAACACCCTTGGCGGTACCCCTGCCCTGATCGCGGTCATGATGCCCGATGGCTCTCCGGTACCGATGGGTGCGGAGGTTCAGGACCGGGATGGGAAAAACATTGGGATGGCCGGCCAGAATGGACAGGTCTATGCGCGCTTGCCCGATGCCTCCGGCACTTTATTCATTCGCTGGGACAGCAAGCAAACGTGCCGCGTCAATTACCAGATGCCCGCACGGAATAAAGCATCAGGCAATAACTTCATCCATTTAAATGGCATCTGCGTACAGTGAGATAACACATGAAATTTCCAGTTATTCAGTTAAAACACGGCCTGATTGCCGCACTCATGATAGTCAGCGCCCCCTGGGCTCAGGCGGAGTGTCGCAGAGTGACCTCAATCGGTACGGGAATCAACGATATTCCTCAGGAAGTTGCCGATATGGGCTACACCGCCACCCCGCTGGTCACGAATGGTAATAACGCCCCTATTTCTTTCGGGGTACTCAGTATCGGCACGGGGTCGGTATCATTAAACCCACCCGGTACGTTACTGGGCACTGCAAACGTGGACGTGATTAGCTCCGGGCTGCATGCCCCCTATGCGGCGAATCAAATTTTATACAAATGCCCTTTGTCCGATGCGGATTCGCTCTATGAAATGTACGCCACGGCTAACTCAAACTTTTATGGTGGGATTGAGGTCAATGATATTGACAGCGGGTATATTACGCCGGCAAAAAATGTCGCTTTTCGTATTACGAACCAGAAAGCAGGGGCGTATTACACAAAATCTTGGCAGGAGCGTAAATTAACCGCCGCGGATTATATTACCGTCGGTTCCACTATCTATGTTCCAGCTTCCGCGTTCAGCAATATCACCTTTGAGCTACTTAAAACCAACGATTCCGGCAATATCTCATATGCTGATCCACGTAACGCATTTAACACCCTGACCCAGGCGCAAGCCACCGTGCGCTTTAAACCGGTTTTCGGTATGACCAGCCCCATCGCGGGGGCGCAGGCAACCAGCCCCTCAGCTTCTGCTACAAACATAGTGGCGGTATGGGGGATGAGAGGAGGGAGTACCACCATCATCCACGGCGAGACCTGCGTGGTCAGTGATTTTGATCAGGTTGTTACTCTTCCCCCGATCGGCGCGGCTGAACTCAACGCCAGCATGACCAGCACCAGCAATTTTAATGTCGCGATTGAATGCGATGCCGGCGCGGTATCCGGGACGGTGACAAACACCACCACACCACCCGTGGCCATGGGGTTTCTGGTCACCCAGCCCACGGCGCTTGCCCAGGCCGCTACACTGGGGCTGAAAAACGCTTCCGGCGGCATCAGTCATTTGCTGGACAATAGCTACGGAACAAGCGGCGTGGCTTCAGGCGTCGGCATCCGCATTTACCCAGAGGGATCGAGTACGCCGCTTACTCTGCTGTCCACCAATACCACCACCGGAACAGGCAATGCCGCGGGCTGGTACGGCTTTAGCGATTATCTGGACAACGTTGGGGCAACGGGTACAGGTGGCAGTCGATATAGCGGATTATTCACCGCTTCTCTTGAGCGGCTTCCAGGGTTACAAGCAACGGCAGGGTCGGTCCATGCGCAAGCACAGATTTTTGTCAGTCTTCAGTAAGACCTGCCTGATGATGACACTCTTGCTGAGTACTGGCTACGCAGGCGCGGTGGTCAACAGCACGCAGAGCCGGCTGGTGTTTAATGAAAACAGTATCGCCGAGACGTTGGTGCTGGTGAATTCAGAAAGAGCGCCAGCGCTGGTTCAGGTCTGGAGCGATGATAACGATCCGCTTGCTCAGCCGGATAACCTCCATACGCCTCTGGTTGTGGTGCCGCCGCTGTTTAAGCTGGAACCGGGAGAATCCCGCAATCTGCGCGTCATGCTCTCCTCGCGTCAGGAAATTGCGGCCGGGCGCGAGCGCGTCTACTGGCTGAATATCTATCAGATCCCGCCGAACACGCAATCTGACGGCGAAAAGGGTAAAAAAATCATTTTGCCTCTACGTATCCGCTTAAAAGTTTTTGTCCGCCCGGCCGGTCTGAAAGCACCGGATGAGAACATCGGAGAGTCGCTGATATTTACGCTTAAAAAAGGCAGTAGCACAAACCGGTCGCTGCTGATTACCAACCCTACGCCCTACAACATGACGTTAGGAGAGCTACGTCTGGGAGGAAAACAGCTGACCACCATGATGATTGCGCCCGGAGCTTCCACCGCAGTGCCGCTTTCGCCAGCGAGCGCTTCAGGGCTGTTGAGCTGGTCAGTCATCGATGATTACGGCAAACAAATCGCCTATACGCGCCAATTATGAAGTCAGGCCTCTCTCCCCCACCCACTATCGATGGCTGGGGGAGAAGCGCAGATGCGATGTAACACGGTTTATTAAATTCGACATAATTATAGTCTCCCATGCAAAACATGACGCTTAACATTACCTACTTTCATAAATATTTCATGACCTATGACCTCATCACCACCTGTTTACAGCGTGAACTGCAAACACATTATTTAAGGCTACATCATTTACCCAATCTGAACGCACTGTTAAGCGCGGTTGAAAATAATAAAATAGATATTCTGCTGATTAATTCATCCTGCCTTTTCGATGGTTTTTTCCACGAAACGGAAATCAGAAAAATGCTTTCCGTTATTTGCCCTCATCAGCGAACGGTGACCGTACTCTTCGCCCAAAATATGAAGCCAGTGTTGCTGAGGAAAATGGTGAGTTCAGGCATGAATATTCTGATCAGCCCCCATGATACTGCTCATGAACTGCTGAGCGCATTGACGAAGGCGATCGCCTCACCTCATGCAGAACCTTATATATCACAGACGATTAAAGAACTTCTGCAACATTCATCGGATGAACTGACCACCAAGGAGTGGGAGGTTCTCAACCTGATCAATCAGGGTTATTCGCTGTCACAAATAGCCTCGAAGAAATGTCGTGCCATGAGCACCGTCTCGACGCAGAAGCGTAAGGCGATGGATAAACTGCATCTCGCAAACGAAAGTGAATTACAGCGTTTTTTACATCAGAACACCTTTTTTAATCACTAAGTCCTGTGGAACACCATGTTTAACAAAATACTTATTTCGCTTATCGTCGGATTATTGTTGTCCGGCAGTGCTTGTGCGCTGTCGCTTCAGCAAGCCCTGCTGGCAGCCAGCGCTTATAACGCCGAATTTAATGCGGCGCGCAGAGCGCATGAAGCTGATGCACAAAAAAAATATCAGGGATTTGCCGGATTACTGCCGGTTGTCACCCTCAACGCCGCCTGGAATAAGACCGATCAGCCGGACGCCGCCTATTCCGCAGGCGTCACCCGGCATAATTACAGTTTTAATCTGACGCAGCCTGTTTTTGACGTCGCCAGATATGCTAACTGGCGGAAAACCGTGGTCATCAGCGATCTAGCCGATGTGAATTACCTGATCGCGCAGCAAAAAATGATCGCTGACGTGGTAACGGCTTATTACAGCGTGGTGTATCAGCGCAGCGTCCTCGAAACCCAGCGCAAAATCCTTGCCGCCTTTGATGCGCGGCTGAAACAGGTACAAAAATCGTTGAAGTTAGGCGATGGAACACGGCTGGATGAAGCGGAGGCGCAGGCTAATTATGACAAAGCGGTCGCTGATGAACTGGCATCCGAAAACACCCTTAATGATGCCAGAGTGACTTTTCACCAGCTGACCGGTCTGGACGCTCGGTACATCGCCGATCGGAGCCTGGACTGCGTTCGCTATGTTGATGACATGAATCCAGAACAATTAAAGCGCACGGCGGCGGCGAGCAATCTTGATGTTCTCGCCGCCCTACAAGCCATTAAAGGCAGCGAAGCCGATCTGGTCACGGCCACTGCCGGCCATCTGCCGGTTGTTACCTTACAGGCCGGTTATGGCAAAAACTGGAGCCGGGCGGAAGACAGTAACGTACTTGATGACCTGTTCGGCACCACCGCCAAAACAGATAACACCACCGTTGGCATCAATATCTCCATTCCCCTGTTCGCCGGCGGAAGCCACATTTCGCAGAGTCTGGAAGCGGCCCATCGCTTTGAACAAAGCAAAGATCTGCTGATTGATGCGCGTCGCAAAGCGGAACAGCAGACCTTACAGGCAATGTCGGGGGTACGAAACGCCCGCTCGCTGATTAAAGCTTACCAGCGAGCGATCGGCTCGGCAGGTAAACGGTTGAACGCAACCCGCTATGGGCGGGAGCTCGGCCAGCGGACGCTGATCGACGAATTTAACGCAGAAAATGAATATTACCAGGCTATTCAGGATCTTGCTCAGACTCAGAACGCGCTGATCCAGTCGATCGTCAACTTAAAATCAGCCACTGGATCGCTGGATTACGCCGCGATGCGCAGTCTTGATTGCAGTGCCACCTAACCGGAGCTTTCGACAATGAATCACGACTTATTTCGTCAGGAATCGCTGGACGCGAACAAAACCAAAGTGTTAGGTCCGGTAGCACTTTACTGCCCTCCTTTCCGCTGGCTGATCGTGGCGATGGTATGCGCCCTGACTATCGTGCTGGTCGGCTTTTGTAGCCTGGGAAGCTACACAAAGCGGGAAACGGCGAAAGGGGTTCTGACACCGGAAAGCGGCATCATGACCATTACCGCCCTGACGGCGGGCACCGTTACCGCCCTCCCCGTCCGTGAAGGCGCTGGGGTAAAAAAAGGCGAACGTATCGCCACGGTGTCTTCCGAAATCTCTACCGCACGCTATGGCCAGACGCGCGAGGCAATAGCCAGACAGCTCGAGATCCAGTCCCAGGGATTGACTCAACAGTTAACCAATCTGGAACAACGTAACGCTGAGGCGCTGAAATCCTTACAAGAAAGAAGCAGCCTGCTGGCACAACAAACGACGGAGCTGGATACCATTTACCGCCAGCGTCAGCGGCAAATTGCGCTGAGCCAAAAGCAGGTCGATAAAATGGCGGCGATGCGCGCCGAAGGCTACGCCTCTAATACCCAGGTCGAGCAGCAGGAGAGCGATCTGCTGGATGCCAAAGTACGATTACAGGACGTCGCCCGTCAACGTATCGAAATCAGGCAACAGCACGCGCAAACACGCCAACAGCTACGTGAGCAGCCTCTGACCTACTTCCAGCAAAAGAATGACCTGCAGCAAAAACTGTCGGATATCACGCAATCGATGATGGAAAATGAATCACGCCGTTCGGTGGATCTGCGCGCGCCGGAAGAGGGTACGGTGAGCGCCGTGCTGGTGAAGCCGGGGCAGATTGTCAGCGCCGGGCAAACTATCGCCATGCTTCTTCCAGACAACGCCCATCTACAGGCAAGGATCCTGCTCAGCAGCCGGGCCATCGGTTTTATCCACACCGGTCAGCGGGTGGTGCTGCGCTATGAATCCTTTCCCTGGCAAAAATTTGGCCAGCACTCTGGCGCGGTCAGCGAAATCTCGACATCCCCCCTGTCACCTCAGGAAATCGCCGGTATCACCGGCAATACCCAGATTCAGGAGCCGCTTTATCAGGTCAAGGTCACGCTCGATAGCCAGTCGGTACAAGCTTACGGCAAACAGATCGGCCTGCGTCCCGGCAGCGGGCTCGACGCAGACTTTATCGTCGATAAGCGCCGTATCTATGAATGGGTTCTCGAGCCGCTGAATGCGCTTGGCAAAATGACCTCTTTATAATTTCAAATGTTAACTCAGGTTGATCATGGATCTCTTTCACAAACTTAATTTGTCGTTTCGCCATAAACTCCCCGTCCTGCGACAAACCCAGGCCGCAGAATGCGGGCTGACCTGCGTCGGTATGATTGCCGGCTATTACGGCTATCAGATAGACATGGTGTCCCTGCGTCATCGTTTTCCCTCATCACAAAAAGGCAGTACGCTGGCCGACGTCATGTCCTTTACGCAAAAGTTAGATATGGGCTGCCGGGCGGTACGCCTTGAGCTGGATGAGCTCAATAAGCTGAAGCTACCCTGCATCCTGCACTGGGATATGAACCATTTCGTGGTGCTGAAAAGCATTAACAAAAATACCCTCACTATTCACGACCCGGCGCGCGGCGCGCGTAAGGTGGCGATGGATGAGGTATCGCGATCCTTCACCGGCGTAGCGCTGGAACTCTATCCTGCCGCCACATTTGAACGGAAGGATGAGAAAAAATCGATCTCGATGCTGAGTCTGATCCGTAACGTCTCTGGCATCGGTTCAGCATTTATCCAGGTGGCGCTGCTCTCGCTGGCACTCGAGTTCTTCGGCATCATTACGCCCTTTTATATGCAGTGGGTCATTGACCAGGTGCTGGTCTCGGCCGATCGGGATTTACTGACGCTGCTTGGCGTGGCGTTCATTTTTATTACGCTGTTCCAGAATCTGATTGGCGCACTGCGCAGTTGGGTAACGACCTGGTTCTCCAGCATGCTGAGCGTACAGTGGTCCAGCAACCTGTGTGCTCACCTGCTGGGTTTGCCGCTAAGCTATTTTGAAGATCGCCACGTAGGTGACATCCTGTCACGCTTTGGCTCCATCGCGAATATCCAAAGCACGCTGACCGGCCGGTTTATCTCCTCTATCTTCGACGGCATCATGGCCCTGGTCACCCTGGGGGTGATATTTGCCTACAATACCTCCCTGACGTTTATCGTTATTGGCCTGTTTCTGCTCTACGCGCTGATCCGCTGGATCTCATTCGAACCTTTCCGCCAGGCGAGTGAAGACCAGTTGCTGGCTTCGGCGCAGGCACAGTCGCAGCTGCTGGAATCCATTCGCGGGGTTCAGGCGATCAAGCTCAACAATAAACAGGATTTGCGTGTTTCAACCTTTACCAATGAAACCGTACAATCCACCAACAAAGGGATTACTACCCAGAAACTCTCTATCGGTTTCAGTACGTTACAGGGCACTATTTCAGGTGTGGGCAAAATCGTACTGATTTGGCTGGCCGCCGCGCAGGTGCTGGATGGCAACTTTACCAGCGGGATGCTGGTCGCCTTTATCAGCTTTTCTGACCAGTTTATTTCGCGATCCGCCGGGCTGATTAACGCACTGATTGATTTCAAAATGCTGCGTTTGCATGGGGAACGTCTCGCGGACATTGTGCTGAGCGAAAAAGAACCGGACCTGGCAAGCAGCGCCTCGCTGCCCGATCGGGAGGGGCCGGTGCATCTGGCCATCCATCAGCTCTCGTTTCGCTATTCCGCCACCGATGGCGAAATTTTTACGGGCTTCAACCTGGAGATCGAAGCCGGCGAATCGATCGCAATTATTGGCCCTTCCGGACAGGGTAAAACGACTCTGGCAAAACTGCTGTTAGGGTTACTTAAGCCAGAGAATGGCAGCATCTGTATCAACGGTATCGACCACAGAAAACTCGGGATGACCCTCTACCGCGATCTGATCGGCAGCGTGATGCAAACAGACCAGCTCTTTGCCGGTTCAATCATCGATAATATCAGCTTCTTTGATGCCAGCCTCGACCGGCTGCGGGTTGAACGCGTGGCCAGAATCGCGCAGATTCACGATGACATAATGGCGATGCCGATGGGTTACAACAGTATGGTCGGCGACATGGGTTCTTCCCTCTCCGGCGGGCAGATACAACGCGTTATTCTCGCGCGAGCGCTGTATCGAAACCCACGGCTATTGATCCTTGATGAAGCGACGAGTCACCTGGATATTGCCCGGGAAAGCGCCATCAATGACGCCATCAGGCATATGAATGTCACTCGTATCATCATTGCTCACCGTCCGGAAACCATTTTAAGCGCAGACCGTATTATTGAGATCCATAGCCGCGGCGTCATTGAAGTGGCAAAGCATGATTTTATCCATGCCATCAAAAACTCACAGTCAGTCCTGCGGGTTTGATTTGTGATTAAAACTGGCAACCCTTCCCCCTTATCCCCATAGCCTTACATACAGGAGAGAATATGGCTAACCGTTTAGTATGCCTTGAAGGCACCGTAGATTTTGAAGAAGAGATTAGAAACCAGGCTGTGAATATCATCTCATTCCACCAGGGGCAGCAAATCACGATTAATCGCGACCGTATGCTGCCCGGCAGGTCTTTCGCTGAGCAAATATCATTGCAACTGGACAATGCTCAAAAAATATTTAAACAATTTAATTTTGTCAAAATGGAAGAATGGAAAGACGACGATGTATTTGGTGAGACAATAGAAATTATATTTACTTTCGTATCAGCAAGCGGGCAACGCGTCTGGCAGGTTACTCTGGCATCCTGCATTGCAGGTCAGGATATTATCAATTTTACCAGCGTATACCCTGACAAAGGGAGCATGGAAAGAGAGATTGTCCGGCTTCATCGTTGCGTGAAGCGCTTCATTTTAAACACCTAGTACTATCGCCTGCTGTTTTTACATGAAAACCAGCACCTTGAAATTACAAAAACCAGTAATGAACCAGGTAAAATAGAAGTAATTCTATTTATTTAAACATATACCATAGGCATAATTCATACATCAGAAATGACCGGCAGAAATTAATGCCGGGATATTTCTGTAATTACACTTTATTTTTAACTAAAGGAAGAAACAAATGCGCGAATTAAACGTAATGGAAATTGATGCCGTCTCCGGCGCGGGTCTTTTTAGCTCTCTGACCAGCGCGATTCTCGGCGCAACGGCGGCCGGGTTTGCTGGCGCGATCATTGGGGGGATGCACGGTGGTGACGGCGGCGGTGTCCTGGGCTTTGGCGCCATCGGCCAGCTGGTGGGGATGATTGGCGGCGGCCTGATCGGCGTCGTTGGCGGGGCCGTCGGTGGCGCGGTGATCGGCTGGGATGACCCGGGTTCAGTGACTTCTAGTGTGCTCCAGTTTGTCAATAACGTCAGCAGTGGAGATTTCATGCGGGCCGCATGATTGCCTGACTAACCACAAGGTGCAGATCATTCTGCACCTTTTTCTTTTCTGCAACGTATTAATCAGCGGCATTACAGATATAGGTAGGTAGCGCTGAGATCATAAAAAGATAGTTGCCATTTTTTTGTTGGTTTATTCGAATATGAAGACTCTTGTCCGGGTACACGAAAAAATCAGGTTGGTACTGACTCAACCAGCCATCGTCCACATTATCATCCGGAAACTTAATATTTTTCTCTGATGTCATATAATAGATATCCTGATGCCGGCGCATGCTAAACGATATTTTACGGTTAAAAATATTCTGCGAATCAGATCGCGCACGGCCATTAATACTCACCACGCCTGCCTGACCGCTAAACATAAAACGGAGTGAAACATCGATATTTTCATTTGCATAATGCTGAGAAAAGCTGGCAACGCAGGAAAAATCATCAGGCCCTTTTTTACTCCATAATGAATAAATGAACACCGCGGCAGTCGCTGCCGTTAATACCGGCAGCAGTACCTTTAATTTACGGCTAATTCTCACTTACTGGTCCTCAAAAAAATAATCAGAAACACAACTATTGGGTTCGTTCATCTGCTTATCACAGCGAATAACGGAGGTTCTCGGCAACAGCGGAAAACGAGTAACGTATACCCAGGGATAATTTGTGCAGTTCTCCAGGAACTGGCTGGCTCGTCTGAGAGCGGAGGAACGCTCTTTATCAGAGATAATGGCGCCCGAGAGATGGATGTGACAACCCTCAATGGTTTTCAGGAAGTCGTAGTGAGAAAAGTACTGGTTTTGCCCCTCAACATAACGACTCGTCGCGATAAATCCTACGCTAAGAATAATGGTCAGTAGCGCCCCGGTCATCACGCCTGGCAATGAGTGACGGCATCCTGTCTTGCGCCTTGTTTCCGGGTGTTCCGGTGGTTGTATTTCTTCGTTCTCGGTTATCGCCGATTCGCCATCAACCTGAATTGATAATGGAGGTTGCGTTTTAAGTGTCCGTTCCTGCAGCGTTTCATCAAAATTGATACCGTTAGAAGGCATAGGGCTGGTTTCAACCTGCTGTTCGGAGGTCAGTTTTTTAATATATACGCCACTGGCCAGCGTTAACCCCACGCGCGAAATCGTCACCACCAGCTCTTCATCAAGGCCCATCTTTTTAAGGCCTTTACGCAGGATAGAAATGTTTTGATAAAATGTATTAGTGGATACCTGCATACCGCATTTTGTCCAGACAATATCCAGGAATTCTTGCTGGGTAACGATACTGCCAATCCGTTCAATAAGAAGCAATAAACACCGACTGGCTGGTGAATTTAAGATAATAACATTGTCATGATTATTAAGGTCGCGCAACGTACTGGTTGCCGGATGAAACTCAACGGTTCCATTTATAATATAATGGTTATGCATACGTTTACGTCAAGGCTCCTGGTAAAATTCAGGCACTGGCAATAATCCACTACGTACAATAACCCCACCAGAGATTGTTTTATTGTTTGGGTAGCGGGTTATGAGACTTCCTGATACAACATGACTAATAACGAACAGATGGAAGCGAGACAACTATAATTAATATAATCTACTATGGATTTAACATATCTTATTCATCAAGAAAACCAGCAATAAAATATGCGCATTAGATTTCCTGCCATCATTAACAAATTAAAGCACGCATTTAATTCTTAATAAACATTAAGACAGTCCCAGTATAATCACAGCTCCGAGGAGCAGACCAACTGTTTTTAACCAATAGATATTCATCATTTGATAGGCAAAACAAATCATCCAAAATATAGTCAGCACTGTTATATTTTATCCAGCAATCGATATAATTCTTATATTCTGATTTATTGAGATAATTTCATAAACAGAATTCATTGATGCTCTTGATTTTAATCATTATTTTTTCACGCATTGATTTAAATCAATTATGACTTATCTAAAAAATTAAATAAATCAATCAGGATTCTTTATCTTTCCTTAAAAAATCATCCACAAATCTCACGCCAGGGCTCGCCCCCACGCTTAAAAATATTCAGCGTATAATGTGCCAGTTGTGATGATTCATAGAGGAGAAATAAGAATATTCCCTGATTTTAAAGGACCTGATGATGAACGAAGATTTTTTATTTTTACTTAAATGAGGGGGGCCTGCAGATTTTCATTTAGCTAACTCATCAGCCAGTGAGTGATGAAGGCCCCCAGTCAGAGGAGCCTGATTTAAAAAGCCCGCTTCAGGAAACTTAAGCGGGCTTTTTGCTTTGCTGCTTTTGAATTCACCCGCAATGGGTTATTTCCACGCCAACGATCGCGCGCCGCTAGCTCCCGATATGGCTTTGGGTGCCAGCCTCGCTAATATTAACCGGCATGCCGGAGCGTCGTTCGAGAGCCTGCTCCGCCCGAATCACATTGACACCCACCCCCTTCACAAACGCCTGAATGCCTGCGGTCAGGGGTAACGGCACTTTTCTGTCCGATTCGTATTCTGCGCGGTTACGCGACAGCGGCTCATGAACTTCAACCCAGCGACTACCGTCCGGCTCTTCGGTAAACTTCACCGGCTGATCGATAATCTGCACGCGGGTGCCAACCGGGACGTTGTCGAACAGATATTTAATATCGTCATTCCGCAGGCGAATACACCCCTGACTGACGCGCAGCCCGATACCAAAATTAGCATTGGTGCCATGAATAGCGTACAACCTGCCGATATAAATCGCGTACAGTCCCATCGGGTTATCCGGCCCGGCCGGAACGAACGCCGGCAGACTTTCGCCTCTGCGGGCATATTCACGCCGCGTGTTGGCCGTTGGCGTCCAGGTCGGCGCTTCCTGCTTACGTTCTACGGTCGTGACCCAGTTACGCGGCGTTTCACGCCCCGCCTGGCCGATACCAATTGGCAAAACCTCAACGGTGTTGCCTTCCGGCGGATAGTAATAGAGGCGCATTTCCGCTACGTTGACCACGATGCCTTCACGAACCGTAGCAGGCAAAATCAGCTGCTGCGGGATCACCAGCGTCGTCCCCGACCTCGGTAGAAAGACATCAACGCCGGGGTTCGCTTCCAGCATATTGCTCAGCCCCTGCCCGTATTGCGCCGCAAAGGCTTCCAGCGGTTGAGTATTATTGTGCGGTACGGTAATCAGCTGCGGGCTTCCCACCAGGCGGCTTCCTTCCGGCGGCAACGGATAACTTACGGCCAGCGCACTCTGGCTTGAGAGAATAAATAAAAAAGAGCAAAACCATTTCACACGCCGCACCATTTATTTCCCTTCCTCAGTCGCGACAATCGTGAATGAATTATAGCGTTTTTCTCACCTCTTCGTGGCAGCGGACCGCTGTTCCTTTATCCGCCACCGCGAAAATCTTTCAAATCTGATAATCAATGGCCGCTTCTTCCGGCTCCATTGCCTGACGTTTAATTTCATCCAGCGACAGCCCGGCGTTGCACAGCTCGATAAACCGCCAGACATAATTGCGCTGCAGTTGCCCGCGTTTAAGCCCTAACCAGACGGTATTCGCATCGAAAAGGTGCCGGGTTTCCAGGCGGGTAAAGGTGTCTGACTCCCGGGCATCGCCCGATTGTTCCGCCACCAGCCCGACGCCGAGTCCCAGCTCAACATAGGTTTTAATGACGTCGGAGTCCTGTGCGCTAAGGACAATATCCGGCATTAGCCCTTTACGGTTAAAGGCTTCATCAATACGCGAGCGCCCGGTGATGCCCTGCCGATAGGTAATTAACGGCCAGCGAGAAATAGCTTCGAGAGTTAAAGGGGTCGTTTGCACCAGCGGGTGATCTTTCGGCACCAGCAGGCTGTGATGCCAGCGGAACCAAGGAAAAGCCACCAGCGTCGGATCGTTACTCAGACGTTCACTGGCGATACCGATATCTGCGCCACCGTTATGCAATAGCGCTTCAATCTCCTGAGGGGTGCCCTGAATCAGTTCCAGCCGCACATCGGAAAAGAGCTCCCGGAAAGCTTTAATCACCGGCGGCAGGCTATAGCGCGCCTGGGTATGAGTCGTCGCAATGGTGAGCACACCGGAGGCATCGTTGGTAAACAGGTCGGCAAGACGGCGGACATTGCTGGCTTCATTGAGAATGCGTTCCGCAATGGATAAGAGCGCTTTACCCGGCTCCGTCATCCCCAGCAGACGCTTACCGCGTCGGATGAAGATCTCGATCCCCAGCTCTTCTTCCAGTTCACGGATATGACGGCTCACGCCCGATTGCGATGTATACAGCATATTTGCGACTTCCGTCAGGTTGTAATCCTGACGGGCAGCCTCACGAATAATTTTTAGTTGCTGGAAATTCACCCTTTCCTCCGGGCTATCAGACATAACATATGCTCTATTGTTAAAGTCTGTCGTCCTTACTAACAAATAATAAAAACCAGCAACTTATTCCTTTCGGGAATATAGATTAACTTACCAGCAACAATTCACGATTTTCCAGCGAAGGACGACTCACCAGCGAAAGCAAAATCTCTTTCACCGCCTGTGCCTGCGGTGACAGACTGCCCTTCGCCGACATATTCAGCGATAACGACAGACTCATCGAGGGCGTACTGATCCGCGCCATCCAGCCGTTTGCCGCTCCGCACAGCGATCGCGCGGCGGACTCTGGCAGGACGGTAACGCCCATTCCACTGGCAATCGCCGCGGTTAGCGTCGTAATGGATTCAATTTCACCGATAATTTTCGCCGACAGACGACGCAGGGTGAACGCTTCCGTCACCCGCGCACGTACCGCGCTGTAATCGCGCGGCAGGAACAGATTCATCTCCGCCACCGCGGTCAGATCGACGCTCTGTCCCGGGCAATCGCGGGTCCCCACCAGATAAAGATCTTCTTTCAACAAAGGCTGGCTGATGATGCCAGCTACCGGCGAACGCTCGTAGAGCACGGCCATATCCAGCTGGCCGCTGAGCAGTTTATCGTTAAGGATTGTCCCGCTACTTTCCTGCAGATAGACCATCACTTCGGGCAGCTCATTGCGCACCGTCTGCAGCAGCGGCATGGTAATGGCAGAAGCCGCGGTCCCCGGCGCAAGGCCAATCGAGACCTGGCCGCTGAGCGTATGACCCACGTTATTCACCGCCAGCTGCGCCTGCTCGCACTGACGCAGGATGGTGCGCGCATGGGTATAGAGAATCTTCCCGGCTTCGGTCGGGGTAACGCCGCGCTTTGTCCGAATCAGCAGCTGCTGGTCCAGTTCGCCTTCCAGGGTCGCCACCTGCTGGCTCAGCGCCGGTTGTGCGATGTGCAAGACTTCAGCAGCCTGGGTCAGACTGCCGATATCGACGATTTTTACAAAATACTTCAGTCGTCTTAAGTTCATTTTGCCTCCTGTAAGGAAAGCCAGTACCAACGCTGGCTATTGAGTTACAGAGGTTTTGCAATTTGCTTGCCAGTTTTTTTGCATCGGTGCAAAGGCCGCTACAGGCGGCGTGATAAGCGATTCTGATAGCAACAGAGTATTTATTTGCCCGGTAAGCGGATTACGCTATGCCCCATTAGGGGTATATATGCACCACAACGGTGCGCATTGATGGAAAACAGCGCAAACGCATCCCGGTTGCTGAAATTGTCAGCAATCAAACAGATTCGGGTGATTCTGCCTTTGACAAGGCCATGTGTCGCCGTTAATATGCGCCCCGTTCACACGATTCCTCTGTAGTTCAGTCGGTAGAACGGCGGACTGTTAATCCGTATGTCACTGGTTCGAGTCCAGTCAGAGGAGCCATATTTAAGAAGCCCGCTTAAGGAAACTTAAGCGGGCTTTTTGCTTTTCTGCATTTATCCCTCACATACTATTTTGTCAGCCAATCCTCAGTGTCTGAAAATGTTCGCCAATAGCTGCTCAGAATAGTGGCAGAGCGGTCTACCGTATTAAGGGTAACCATCCTGACGTAGCAGGCGCTGCTTGCGGAAAGGGAAGCTGGGGCATTCAACAACGACATGATGCTGGCGAGGTTACTGCGCCGCAAAGCACACCGATAAGAGAAAACGGCTTTTTCCTTGCGAAGGATTAGCAATGATCCTGCCAGCAGAAGGCGGGCAGTAACGGACTGTCGATACCCCAGAAGCGAATCCTGAGTATTCTGCCCACCGCTGCCACAAGTGGCTATTCTTACGCGCCGATCGCTGGCAGCCCCAGATTTTCGCGGAGGGTACTGAACTCATACTCCTCGCGGAACAGGCCGCGACGCCTCAACTCGGGGATCACCATCTCAACAAACAGGGAAAGTTGTTCCGGCATCACGGCCGGCATAATATTGAAGCCATCCGCACCGCCCTGTTCCAGCCAGCGCTGGAAATCATCGACGATATCCACCGCGGTGCCCACCAGCACGCGGTGGCCGCGTGAACCGGCCGCAATCGCCGCCAGCTCGCGTAGCGTCAGGTTTTCGCGATACGCCAGATCGGTCAGAAGCTTCACCCGACTCTGATTCCCTTCCCCCGCAGGAATTTCCGGCACCGGGCCATCGAGCGGGTACTGACTAAGATCCATATTGAAACGGGTGGAAAGCTGCCGAATACCGTTATCGATATCCACCAGCGTGTTTAACTTGCGCCACGTTGCGCGCGCTTCTTCCCGCGTGCGGCCGACAACAGGCATCACGCCCGGCAGGATAAGTACATGATCCGGATTGCGCCCCGCCTCCCGCACCTGTTGTTTCTGCGCACGGTAAAATGCCTGCGCCTCTTCGAGCGTAGCGGCAGCCGTAAAGACCACTTCGGCCGTTCGCGCCGCCAGTTTCTGCCCGTCAGCGGAGGATCCCGCTGCGATAATCACCGGCCGTCCTTGCGGAGAACGCGTAATATTCAGCGGCCCCTGTACCTGAAAATATTTCCCCCGGTGGTTCACGGCCTGAATTTTCTCGTCGACAAAATAGCGCCCGCTCGCCTTATCCGGTTGCACCGCCCCTTCCTGCCAGCCTTCCCATAATTTGCAGGTCACTTCGAGGAATTCATGGGCCACCGCGTAGCGCTCGGCGTGCAGCGGCATATTTTCGCGACTGAAATTGCGCGCCACATCGCCAGAAAAAGAGGTCACGACGTTCCACGCGGCGCGACCGCGGCTGATATGATCGAGGGATGAAAAGCTGCGCGCCAGATTAAACGGATCGCTGAAAGTAGTGGAGGCCGTCGCCGCAAGACCGATATGCCGGGTCTGCACCGCCAGCGCAGCCAGCAGCGTCAGCGGTTCAAGGCGCGCCATCGTTGATGGCAGGCGGTAGACGCTGGTTGCCAGCGCATCACCGATAAAGAACATATCAAACTTACCCTCTTCGGCCTTTTTAGCAATCCACGTCAGCCATTCAATATCGGTCGGCGATCCCAGCGTTTCGGTCAACCGCCAGCCGCTGACATGGTGACCAAGCGGCTGTACGAACAGACCAAGGCGCAGCTGTCGGGAAGTGGTGTGGCTCATTATTTTTCCTTCTCAAAAAGTGGCTGTTTCGAGCGTCAATAGCGCATGCTCAACATTTTCGGCAGCAACGGAGAACGGCAGACGCAGCGCCTCGCATGCCGGGAATTTCACCTCTCGGGCAATAGCGGCAAGTGATTGCGCACGGCTATTGCCGATATCGGGCAGCACCCGCGTCGCGTTTTGTCTGCGCACGCTGTTCAGATGCGTCATAACTGCCGCATCGGTACATTCCGTCGTCAGAAAATTCGTCTGCCAGCGGATCCCGGCATCGCGCAGGCTGTTCTCAAGCTGCGGGTTTACCGCTTTCCACGCCTGCGGACTGGTGAAGATGGCAACATGGGTCGTATGCTTGTGGAGAAGTGCTCCCACGCGGGCTCGCAGCCTGGGCTGATGGTGATAGGTTTGCGGTGATGTCATCGCGAACACGTTGCTGGCCTGTTTTTGGATAAAAAGATATATCACAATTTCCCCGACACGCCTTCCGCAATAACCGAAGGCGCGTCTCTGGATATATATTCCCCCTATCCTACGAGAATGAAAAAAAGAAACAAAGTGCTGATTCCATATCCTTATTCACTAATTCGCAATAAGATAGATGAAATTTAGCTATCTCGTTAAAAAACCTTGCATTATGCGCAGGATCAAAGAAATGATACTGCGCTATAGGGCTAATTTAACAATATCAAACCTTCTGAAAATAAAATATTCAGATGGCACAGATGATTACTGAAAATAAATTACCCTTTTAAATAATGAGATTATTATGCCTGCACATCCGATAGATTTTCTTTTACTTGGTAATAATTTTGGCACTGCGGAAATGCGGGAAATCTGGTCAGAGAAAAACCGTCTGATCCAGCAAATACACGTTGAGGTGGCGCTGGCCTTAGCCGAAGGCGAGCTTGGCGTTATCCCTCAGCAGGCAGCACTCGCTATTGGCGAACTGGCTGACGCTGACAAACTCAACATGGAAGAGATCGCCGCCGCTGGCGCGCAGATGAAACATTCGTTGATGCCAGTATTAACCGCGCTCCAGCAACAGTGCGGTACCGCCGGTGAATACATCCATTATGGCGTCACGACGCAGGATATCGTCGATACCGCCACAGTCTTACAGCTAAAACAAACCCTGGACGTTGTAGCGCGCGATAGCATCGCGGTGGCTAACGCGCTGAAAAAACTGGCCCGCGATCACCAGTACACGTTGATGGCCGGGCGCACGCATGGGATGCAGGCGCTGCCCACGACGTTTGGCTTTAAGGTTGCGGTGTGGCTGGATGAATTTATCCGCCATCTCGATCGTCTGGCGGCCATCAGACCCCGGCTACTCACCGGCAACCTCAGCGGCGCGATCGGCACTTACGCCGCGCTCGGCGAGATCGGCCCGGAAGTTGAGCGCCGTGCATTGGCGCGCCTCGACCTCAACTCACCGACTATAAGCTGGCAGTCAGCCCGTGACCGCTTTTCGGAATATGCTTCGCTGGCGGCGCTAATCAGCGGCAGCTTAGGCAAAATCGGCAACGAGCTGTATAACCTGATGCGTACCGAAATTAACGAGATCGAAGAGCCGTTCAGCGCCGGTAAAATCGGTTCAACAACCATGCCACACAAGCGCAATCCGGCGGCGATTGAGGGGTTAGCCAGCCTGACCGCCCCGCTGCTGCACAGCGTCGCTTTGATACAGCAGTCCATGCACGTTGAGCACGAACGCGATGCGATGAGCTGGCGCAGCGAGTGGATTGCGTTACCGGAAATCTCCATTTATCTCTCTGCGCAGTTGCAAAACGCCCTCGCCATTTTATCCGGCCTGACGGTCAACAAAGTCCGAATGGCGGCCAATTTGCAGATACAGGACGGCCTGCTGTTATCTGAAAAAGTGCTGTTTGAAGTCGGTAAAAAGCTCGGCAAACAGAGCGCCCATCGTCTGATCTACGACTGCGCCATGCAGGCCTTTGAACAACAGTTATCTTTTCAAACCGTCCTGCTCGCCCATCCCGCCCTGGCAACCAGCATCAGCGCAGAGGAGCTGTGCAGCTGGCTGGATCCGGCAAACTATCTTGGCTGCGCACCGCAGAAGGTTGATGAAGTCATCCGCTTAGCTGAGCAGTCCGGGCATCTCTCGCCACCGGAGACACACGTGTTATGACCCACCATTTTCGCCGGCTGACGCTGGATGACAGGCACGACTACCTGGCGCTGATGCTCGCCGCCTATGCGCCGATTAAAGCACTGGGGATTCATTTTGATGCCGCCACCGCCGACCTGGCGCGGGTCACCCGGCATCTTACCGACCACGCCGTCTTTGCCCTGTTTGACGACCAACGGATGGTCGCCTCGGTCACCCTGCGTTTCCCCTGGGGCGTGCAGCCTGGGCCGTTCAACCTGCCGCATATCGGCTGGTTCGGTACCCATCCGGAGTTCAGAGGCAAGAATCTTGGCGGGAAACTGCTGAGCTGGCTGGAACAAACTGTCCTGCTGGGGGAGCTAAAAGCGCCCGCCTGTTCGCTCGGCACCGCGGTCAGCCATCCGTGGCTGCGCGATTTTTACGGCCGGCTGGGGTTCGTCCCGATGTATACAACCGACCTAGGCAAAGGCCACATCACGCTGTATATGAAAAAAGTGCTCGATGAAACACAGCACGCCCGCTGGCTTGAACAGCAGCCGCCAACAGGAGTTTGACATGCCCGATCTTACTATCCCCCAGGAACATCAGCCTCTGGCAACCTTCCTGCAGGATTTTCGCCACCATCTGCATCGCCATCCGGAGCTCTCCAATCAGGAGTTTCAGACCACGGAGGACATCAAAGCCGCGCTGGAACAGCGGCAGATTCGCATCCTCGACCTGCCGCTGAAAACCGGTCTGGTCGCCGAAATCGGCGGCCACCGACCCGGCGCCGTGGTCGCGCTGCGCGCCGACATCGATGCCCTGCCGATTGAAGAAAAATCCGCAGTGGATTACGCCTCGCTCACCCCTGGGGTGATGCACGCCTGCGGCCATGATTTCCATACCTCGGCGGCGTTAGGCGCGGCAATTTTACTTAAAGCGCAGGAAGCGACGCTTACCGGCACCGTACGTATCTTGTTTCAGGCCGCGGAAGAGACCGGCCACGGTGCGCCGGCGCTGATCGCCACCGGTGCGCTGGACGATGCCGCCGTGATTTTCGGCATCCATAACGATCCGTCGCTTCCCGTCGGCACGATCGGCAGTAAGGACGGCGCCCTGACCGCCGGCGTGGATCGTTTCGCCATCACCCTCTCCGGTACCGGCAGCCACGCCGCCCGGCCGCATGAAGGTAACGATCCGATTATCATCGTCGGACAGGTTATCAGCGCGTTGCAGACGCTGATCGCCCGCAATGTGCCCTCTGACCATAACGCCGTAGTCTCCATCACCCAGGTGCACAGCGGCAGTACCTGGAACGTGATCCCCGACAGCGCCTGGCTGGAAGGAACGGTACGCACCTTTAACCAGACCACCCGCGAACTGATCGAACGCCGTTTCCGCCAGCTGCTGCGGGGTATCGCGGATGCCTTCGATGCGCAAATCGAGCTCGACTGGCAGCCCGGTCCACCTTCGGTGGTCAATACCGCCAGATGGGTGGATTTCGCCCTCGCCCAGGGCGAGGCATCCGGATTCGAGGCACGGCGCGTCGAAGCCAGCCCGATTGGCGAGGACTTCGCCTTTTACCAGCAGAAACTCCCCGGCGCATTCATCATGGTTGGCTCCGGCGGTCCTTTCGCCCTGCATCATCCCGAGTTCCGCGTCGACGATCGCGCGCTGTTCCCGACCGCTAACTATCTTGCCCGGCTTGGCGTTCAGGCGCTGGAGGCACTCCGCCAGCAGGACACAGGAAAATAGACTATGAGCTTAACTCAGGCGCTGGCTGCCCTGATTGTCGATACATTGCCTTCTGCCGACGCGCGCGAAAAGGCCCGGGCGGGATTACTGGATTTTCTCGCCGTTACGCTACCGGTAACGCGCGGAGATATTGATGATTCCGGACTGAAAAGTTTGCGCCAGGTTTACCGGGCGAATGATGCGCAGAGTCGCGCGCTGCGGCTCGGCTATGCCGGACACACGCTGGATTTCGATGATTTTCATGCCGATTTTCGCGGCCATCCCTCTACCGTTATTCTGCCAGCGCTGCTGGCGCTGGCGGCTGAACGCGCGGATATCGACGGCGACCGGTTTCTCGATGCTTATGTCATCGGGGTGGAAGCCGCCGGGCGCCTCGGGCTCGCTGCCGGGCCCCGGCATTACACCCTCGGCTTTCATAGCACCGCGACGCTCGGCACCATCGCCGCAGCGGCGGCCTGCGCGCGATTTGTCGGGGCTGGTGCACGGGATACCGCCGTCATTCTGGGGATTGCCGCCACCCAGGCCTCGGGGCTACGGGCGCAGTTTGGCAGCGAGGCCAAACCGCTCCACGCCGGACTGGCAGCGCAGGCCGCGGTCAGTGCCACATTGCTGGCGCTGTCGGGATTTCACGGCCAGGCAGATAAGGTACTGGACGCATTTCTCACCGCCTGCTGCGCCGGTGCGCAGCAGGCGGAAAAACTGACTGCCGGCTGGGGGGCGCCGTGGCGCATTGTTCACCCGGGGCTGGAATTCAAACCCTGGCCGACCTGCGGCGGAACGCACGGCGCCGCCGATGCCGCGCGCGCTATTCGCCAGGCGTGGTTGCAGCGGGGAAAAAACATCGCGGGGCTGCAACAAGAGCTGGAAAGGGTCGAAGTCTCTTTCCCACCCGGCGGTGATATTGCGGCCTCAGTGCGCCAACCGACCAACGGCATCGAAGCCCGCTTCAGTCTGGAATATGTGATTGCCGCCAGCCTGCTGCGGGAGACACTGCTGCTGGCCGATTTTTCGCAAGGCGCGCTGGATGAGGAAATTGCTGCGCTGGCGCAGACCGTCGCCCGCCGTCCCGACCTCACCGCCCCGTCAGACGAGCTGAATCCCGCGAATCGTTTTCATCAGGTGACGATATTTCTGCGCACCGGTGAGACGCTACAAAAACGCTTTACCCGCCAGCAAAGCCTGGCTATTCCTTTCGATTTAGCGGGTAAAGTAGACACTTGCCTGTCGCACGCGACGGATACTCAGCGAGAAGAAGTGGTGGCGCTGAGCCGGCTGGAAAGCCGTGACAGTCTGCCACGGCTGACTGATTTACTTTTTACAGAACGGTAGACAGGAACTCCCGGACACGGACGTTTTCGGCATTATCCAGCACCGTTTTACTCGGCCCTGAAGCGACGATTTTACCGCCCTCCATAAAGACGATGTTGTCGGCGACTTCACGGGCAAAACCTATTTCGTGGGTGACGATGACCATTGTTATCCCGGAATGGGCCAGCTTTTTAATCACCTGCAGAACTTCCCCCACCAGCTCCGGGTCCAGCGCGGAGGTGGGTTCATCAAACAGCATCACTTCTGGATCCATCGCCAGCGCCCTGGCAATCGCCACGCGCTGCTGCTGCCCGCCGGAGAGCTGCTGTGGCCAGTCATCCTCGCGGTTGGCCAGTCCGACCTGCCGCAGCAGCGTGCGGGCCTTGCTCAGCACCTGTTGACGTTGTTGTCCCTTCACCCGCAGCGGCGCATCGATAATGTTCTGCAGTACGGTGCGGTGCGGAAACAGATTAAATTGCTGGAATACCATGCCGGTGCGACTACGCTGTTCAGCAATTTTCCGGCTGCTCAACTCATACAGCGCATTGCCTTTTTGCTGGTAGCCCACCAGTTCACCACCGATGCGGATTGTGCCACCGTCCAGTTTTTCCAGATGGTTGATGCAGCGCAGCAAAGTAGATTTGCCCGAACCGGAAGGCCCGAGGATCACGGTCACTGAACCGGCCGGAATATCGAGATTAATGTCATCAAGAACGGTATTTCCCGCAAAACGTTTGGTCACTTTACGAAATTGAATCGCCTCACCCATGGCTGGCTTCTCCTGGATTAAGCCTGACAGCGACGGTGTGCGGTCGGGATTTGCGTTTTGCCTTACGGTGGCTGCTACGGCTGAAATAGCGTTCGACGTAATACTGCAGCACCGAAAGCAGCGAGGTTAGCAACAGATACCACAGCGTGGCGACCAGCAGCAGCGGAATCACCTCATAGGTCCGCTGATAGATAATCTGCGCAGAAAACAGCACATCCTGCAGGGAGATCACCGACACCACCGCCGTGGTTTTCAACTGACCAATCACCTCATTGCCGGCCGGTGGCAGGATCGCGCGCATCGCCTGCGGCAGCACGGTGTGGCGGAAGATCTGCGCCGGACGGTAGCCGAGCGCCCGCGCAGCCTCAACCTGGCCTGCGCCGACGCTCTGGATACCGGCGCGGATAATTTCCGCCGCATACGCCGACTGGTGCATCACCAGCGCAATCACCGCCGCGCTAAACGGGCTGATGAGCGAATTGGCCGACGCGCTCCAGATTTCCCCTACCCACGGCAGCGAGAGCGAGATGGTGGGATACAGCGCAGCGATGTTGTACCAGAGGAACAGCTGAACCAGCATCGGTACGCCGCGGAAAAACCAGGTGTATCCCCAACTGACGGCCACCAGAACCGGATTGGAGGAGAGACGCATGAGCGCCAGCACGGTGCCGCCGGCAAAACCGCAGATCACCGAGATGGCCGTAAGCTGCAGGGTCATCAGTACGCCCTGCAGTATTGACGGTCCGGTAAAGTTTTCGGCGATGATCGCCCATTCAAAGCGCGGGTTGTGCAGCATAGAGTTCGCGATAGCAAACAGCGCCAGCATCACGATCAGGGCACTGATCCAGCGCCCGATATATCTTTTACTGACGATCCGCAGCTCTTCGGGCTGCTGACCGCGGTGGGTATCGCTGCTCATCCGAAAATCTCTTCGTTACGTTTTGACTCTTTGACGGCACCGAAACCAATTGACCATTTGTCGAGGATCTTCTGATACGTTCCATCGTTGATCAGCGAATTGATCGAAGCCTGAATAGCCTCTTCCAGCGGCGACTGTTTCTGCAGCGCGACGGAAACCGGCGCATCATCAACGTGAATGGTTCCACTCAACGCCAGCGTTTTTATCCGGTTGACCTGCCAGGTTAGCCCCTCATACGGACCAAAGAACATCGGCACCCGGCCGCTGACCACCGCCTGGACTCCCGAAGGCCGATCCGGGAAGACCGCGATTTTAATCGGTTTTTTGTCGACATCCGTACAGGCTTTGCTGGCCGCTTCAAGCCGGGCGATTTGCGTGGTGCCGGCGCCGGCGCCGATCTCCGCGCCGCAGACTGCATCAAAGGAGGTAAACGGTGCGATACTGGCATCTTTCCGCGAGATGACGCCAAGGCGCGAAGCGTCGTAATAGCTGACAAAATCAACCTGCTCAAGGCGCTTTCTGGTGGCGTTGATGTTAGACAGCGCTACGTCATAGCGGCCAGATTTGAGGCCGGGGATAATATTGTCGAAACCGCCGGTATCCTGCCAGTGAACAACCACGCCAAGTCGGGCGGCGACGGCATTCATCAGATCGATCTCGCGGCCGGCCAGCGTTTTATTGTCTTCCTGAAAAAAGGTGGTCGGCGGCGTATTGGGATTCGTCCCCGCCACGATATACCCACGTTGAATAATGTCATCCGGCAGTTTGCTTTTCAGGGTTTCATCCACACTCACCTGAAAAGTCGAATAAGAGGGTACATTTTGCTCAGCAGCCCAAACGGTAGATAAATTTCCGGCAATCAGCGCCGGGAGTAATAATTGGAATAACTTCATGGCGAGACCTATTCGTGGTTGCAAAATCCTGGCGAAAAACCGCTTAAATATCGCGGCTAAAGAGACAAGGCCCGTACCGTTTTCATTTCATACTTAAAGTAAAGTTACGTCTGACCTGCCTTAGAACCAATTCTGCAAGGACAGCCCTCTGACTGGCAAATGACAATATCAGCTAAGTTTTTTAAAAAGTTAGCTAAGGGAGGTGTGCTTTAATCAAGCGTAACGGAGCGGCTTCAGATGACAATTTTGTCCTCAAGATCCTTCATCTTTTTGATACCTGAGCCCTCAGCGATCCTCTCTTCGCCGAACGACAGCATGGCAATCTTCCGGTGTTTGGTGAATCGGACTTTACGCCGGGCGATCTTCGCAGGGGACGTCAACAACAGCTCGGAAGATCAAAGGATTCGCTTTGCAGGAATACTGACACTTTGCTTATCGCACGCTGTAACCGGAGAGATCTGAGCCCACTCAATCTCAGCCCTCCTCCGTGACTCGTCGCGCTCCGAACGACAATATGCCGGGAACGAGTCTCCTGGCGGCCCCTCGCGCTTTTTATCCCGAGCAGGGACTATCCGCGGACCCGCGCTCGACAGACCTGTCCATTTTTCATCCCTTCCACGGATAAGCCGCAGCGTTCATCGAATAATGCCCGGGGCAAACATAAGTTTTATTTTAATAATAATCCCCGAAATATGATTTTCTTATTTACACCACAATAATAGCCCGGTGCGGCGCGAGCGCTACCATTAAGGCGTATCATTTCCGTCTGACGAGGATTATGATGATGGCTATTATCATTTCGCTATTCGGTGCTTGAGAGTTAAATGGATCTTATCGGCATTATTATGTCGGCGGGAAAATCCTCCGTTGATGTCGCGCTTTATACGCTATTACCCATTATGGTCGTCATGCTGATGATCATGAAATATCTGGAAGTCCGCGGGGTACTGGACGTTATCGTCCGCTGGGTCGCGCCGCTGCTCAAACCTTTTGGCCTTGGCGGGATGAGCGCATTCGCGTTGATTCAGATTAACTTCGTCAGTTTCGCCGCACCGTTGGCGACGCTGGCCATTATGGATAAGCGTGGCGTCTCAGATCGCCAGATGGCCGCAACGCTCGCCATGGTCTTTGCCATGGGTCAGGGCAACGTCTTTTACCCTCTCACCCCTTTCGGACTGCACTGGATGGCCTCGATTTGCATTTCGATTATCGGCGGTCTGTGCGCGGGGGCGGTCACCTGGCACGTCATCGGACGCCGTCTGTCAGTGATAGAGAATGCCCGGGCGGAGGTGTTACCCAACGCCGAACAAAACAGCCAGGGCGTGATTGCGGTCATTAACAATGCGGGATCGGATGCCATTCGTCTTGCGCTCGGCGCGGTGCCGATGCTGATCCTGTCATTAACCATCGTCGGGGTGATGCAGGCGGCCGGCATCATCGACATGCTCCAGCATCTGCTGATGCCGCTGCTACAGTGGCTGCATATTCCAGTCAATTTTGTCCTTCCTGCGCTGGTCAAATGTATCGCAGGTGGTACGGCCTATTTTGGCGTGGTCTCTGAACTGGTGCAGCAAGGCAAAGTCACCATCAGCCAACTCAACGCCTCCGCCGGACTCTTCATCCAGACCTTCGATCTGCCCGGCATTGGTATATTCCTTGGCGTGAGCTCGCGCTTTGTTCGGCTGTTCCGCTTTGCCGCCCCTGGCGCTATCATCGGTATTCTTATTCGGACCATTATGCACGTGACGATATTCTGAATCTTTTCAGATTAAACGCATCCTAAACCATTAGGCTATTCTTATTGTAAGAAAAAAGGTAACGGGCAATTATCGCCTGAAATAACGCTGAACAGGGAATGTCTTATGGAGTGGTGGGTAAAAAAAGTACAATCATCTAAGCAAACGCAAGATTATTGCGCAGTATTACAAAGCGCACATTTAATGGTTATTGCCGAAATCACCACCCGGCAATGCGCTTTACAGTGCGGAGATAAACTCACGCCGCTGGCAAATGCCCTGTATTGCCTCAATGACAATCCTGCGCTGACATTAAAAGTGATAAAAGCCACGCACTTCAGCAGCGAACGCTGGGCGGAAATCGCCAAATCTGATTAATAAATCAGCGACCGGCCCTTCAGCAACAATATTTAATTCAATCACTTTCACCGCCGAGCGACTGAAATTCCCCTTCGCTCTTTTCCGTCTGTGACATACTATCAAGCATGTCAGCAGACCTGAAAAAAGGAGCAAAGATGAACCACAAGGCCGCCAGTCTGACCCCGGAACAAGCACTGAATCAGCTTGAACTGCAGTATGAGCGTTCGGTCAATGCATTACGTAAAGCCATCGGCGAATATATCAACCACAGCATTCTCCCGGATGACGACGCGCGTGCTAACGGCTTGTTTGTCTATCCGCAGCTGTCCGTTTCATGGGACGGCGCTGACCATAAAGCGCTAAAAACCCGGGCCTGGGGCCGCTTCACCCATGCCGGTTGCTACACCACCACCATTACCAATCCTAAGCTGTTTCGCGCCTACCTGCTGGAGCAGCTCACGTCGTTGTATCAGGATTACGGTGCGCATATCAGCGTCGGGTTATCGCAGCATGAAATTCCTTATCCGTATGTCATCGACGGCTCTGCCTTAACGCTCGATCGCTCGATGAGCGCGGGGCTGACCCGCCATTTCCCGACCACCGAACTATCGCAAATTGGCGATGAAACCGCCGACGGGCTGTTCCATCCCACCGAACACCACCCGCTTTCCCATTTTGACGCCCGCCGCGTCGATTTCTCACTCGCGCGCCTGCGGCACTATACCGGGACACCGGTCGATCATTTTCAGCCGTACGTTCTGTTTACCAACTATACCCGTTACGTTGATGAGTTCGTGAGCTGGGGGTGTAGCCAGATTCTCGATCCTGACAGCCCCTATATCGCGCTCTCTTGCGCCGGTGGGATCTGGATAACAGCCGATACGGAGGCGCCAGAGCAGGCCATTTCCGATCTGGCGTGGAAAAAGCATCAGATGCCCGCCTGGCATCTGATCACCAAAGATGGCCAGGGTATTACGCTAATTAATATTGGCGTCGGCCCGGCGAACGCCAAGAACATCTGCGATCATCTGGCGGTGCTGCGCCCTGACGTCTGGCTGATGATTGGCCACTGCGGCGGTCTGCGTGAAAGCCAGACCATCGGCGACTACGTGCTGGCCCACGCCTACCTGCGTGATGACCACGTTCTGGATGCGGTGTTGCCGCCGGATATCCCGATTCCCAGCATTGCCGAAGTACAGCGCGCGCTGTACGACGCCACCAAGCAAATCAGCGGCATGCCTGGCGAAGAGGTTAAACAGCGGCTGCGTACCGGCACGGTGGTCACCACGGATGACCGCAACTGGGAGCTGCGCTATTCCGCCTCAGCGCTACGCTTCAACCTCAGCCGCGCCGTGGCCATCGACATGGAGAGCGCCACTATTGCCGCCCAGGGCTACCGCTTCCGCGTCCCGTACGGCACGCTGCTCTGCGTCTCCGATAAACCGCTGCACGGCGAAATTAAGCTGCCGGGCCAGGCCAACCGCTTTTATGAAGGGGCGATCTCCGAGCATCTGCAGATAGGCATTAAAGCTATTGATCTGCTGCGTGCGGAGGGTGACCACATGCATTCGCGCAAACTGCGTACCTTCAACGAGCCGCCGTTCCGCTAACCTTCTCCCCTCTTTTCCCGACGCGACGACGGACAAAGAGAAAGCGACAAACCGATCTCACGACCGACCACCGTCAGCCCGCCCACAGGCGGGCTTTCCCCTCAGCACCGGACTTCAGCCACGGTATAACTCATTGCCTTCCGTTATAACGCCTGCGCGCCAAAGCGCGATAACATCGTTTCTTTGTATTGGGAGTGGATATGCGACCACTTACGCTGGCATCACAGGGACTCTTCTCCTCGGTAAAATATGTTCTGACCGATATGGATGAAACGCTCACCTTTAACGGACGGCTTTCCGCCGCCACCTATGGGGCATTAGAGCGGCTGCAATCTGCCGGTATTCGGGTTATCCCCGTCACCGGCGCCCCGGCAGGATGGTGCGATCAGATGGTCAGAATGTGGCCTGTCGATGGCGTCATCGGTGAGAATGGCGGCTTTTTCTTTCAGCGTGCCGCCGATGGCCACGGGATAAACCGCCATTTTTGGCATGCGGACAAGCAGGCCGACGTGCACAAAACACTCACCGCGATTGCGCGGAAAATCGCCGGACAATACCAATGGGCAACCCTTGCGGCAGACCAGCCTTTCCGCCTCTCCAGCCTGGCCTTTAACCTGCCCGCGCATAGCGCGCACATTGACACGCTGCGTGAGTCGTTGCACGAGGCCGGGTTAAAGACCACGGTGAATAACTTATGGGTGCTGGCCTGGTCCGGGGAATACGATAAGTTAAGCATGAGCCGTCACGTCCTCAGGACCTTTTACCATCTGGATGAACGGGCCGGACAGGAGAGCGTCTTTTATAGCGGAGATTCTGAAAATGACGCCCCGATGTTTGCCGGATTCAGGCATACCCTTGGTATGAGTACCCTGCGACATCACCTGGCGGCCATCCCGACGCTGCCTGCGTGGATAAGCGTGGGTCCCGGGGGAGACGGTTTCATCGAAGGGGTGGATAAAATACTGGAGCACAAAAAAGCACAGGCGTCGTGACTTAATGCAGAGGTGTCATCCGCCAGCAGGCAAGAAGAACGCTTAGCTTCCCGCTGAGCGGAAATCGTTTTACTCCGGCTGGTCACTTTGGGGGCAGGTGTCGACACTCTCTTCTAGCCGCCCAGGATCCAGCAGTTGCCCTGTCAGCCGCTGCATATTCTCCTCACATGAGATCCCATCGGGCCGCTCGGCGATGCTGGCGATCAGATTCAGCAGTTCTGCCTTACTTTGCGCAAGCTGCTTTTGCATCAGATCAATCTCCGCTATACGCCCCTGTAGCGACTGTATCAGCGCCTCGTGATCCCACCTTTTCTGCCGTTGCGGTAAAAAGCGGCGAATTTGCTCCAGAGAAAACCCCGCACGCTGCGCACGATCGATAATCTTCAGCAGATCGGCCACATCGGCAGAATAATTTCGGTAGCCATTTCCCTGGCGCGGAGGTGGCGTAATCAGCCCTTCGCTTTCGTAAAAGCGAATCCGCGAGGGGGTTATCCCCGTCACTTTTGCCAGCTCACCGATTCTCATACCTTCCCCCTCTTGACCTTAAAGTTAACTTTAAACTTATACTCGTTAAATGGTCAACAGAGGCATGCTGCCGAATCTGTATGTGGACCGGGTTCAGGATCAGATTATGCCTTTGATGGCTGACTGAACCGGCGCGACATACCGTACAGCATGCCAATTGAAATGAGGAACTGATATGCAAACCATTCTGGGAGCCAGCGGCCAGATTGCCCAGGAACTTGCCCGTGAGTTGAAACGCTCATATACCGATGACCTGCGACTGGTCAGCCGCAGTCCCCGAAAGGTAAACGCCAGCGATGTTACCGTCGCGGCAAATCTACTTGATGCGGAACAAACGCGAGAAGCGGTCAAGGGCAGCAGTATTGTCTATTTTGCCGCGGGGCTACCGACGAACTCGGCCCTTTGGGAGCAACAGTTCCCAACAATGCTGAAGAATGCGCTCGATGCAACTCGCGCGGCGGGCGCCAGGTTTGTCTATTTTGACAATACCTATATGTACCCACAGAACGGCGATCCGCAGACGGAAGAAACGCGCTTCGCCCCCCGAGGGCGGAAAGGAAAAGTGCGTGCGCAGATGACAAGCAGGGTGCTGGAGGAGATGGAACGCGGAGCCATTCCGGTCATTATCGGGCGCGCGCCAGAGTTTTATGGACCGGGAAAGACGCAGAGTTTTACCAACGCCCTGATCATCGACAGACTGAAAACAGGCGAACGGCCACGCGTACCGGTACGTGACGATAAGCTGCGTACGCTCATCTGGACACCTGACGCCAGCCGCGCCCTCGCGCTCCTCGGCAACACGCCGGACGCTTTCGGTCAAAGCTGGCACCTGCCGTGCGACGACGATCGCCTCACTTATCGCCAGTTTGTCACCCTGGCTGGTGAGATTTTCGGCAGAGAGGCGGAGTATTCCGTTCTCAAAAAGCAGATCCTGATCGCCGCGGGACTTTTCGTGCAGAGGGTCCGCGAGCTGCGGGAACTGCTGCCGCGTTATGAGTATGACAATCTGTTCGAGTCGGCAAAATTTAAGCATCGCTTCCCGGATTTCACCGTCACAACGTACCGCGAGGGTCTGGAACAGATCTGCCGGGAATGGCGAAGCCAACGGACGAAAGCCCGATAGCTGCCTGAACCCGGGTTACAGCCTCTGGGGCCTGCCGTCGCGTGGGTATGGGCGACGCGGGATTCTGGTTGGCTATCTGGGACAGCGTCAGAAAAGCAAAAAGCCCGCTTAAGTTTCCTTAAGCGGGCTTCTTAAATATGGCTCCTCTGACTGGACTCGAACCAGTGACATACGGATTAACAGTCCGCCGTTCTACCGACTGAACTACAGAGGAATCGTGTGAACGGGGCGAATATTAACGGCGTCGCCTGGCCTTGTCAAAGGCTGTTTTCACAATTTAAATCGTTTGCCGATTTATTCTCCACTTTGGGCAAAAAGTACCGTTTCGCCCGAAAAAAGGTTATGTTTCGTCGACTTGAATCTTGCTGCGCGGATATTTCCATAGCCAGCGCCCGCTGACCATTCGACAATAGAACAGCACGCCACGCACCGCCCAGTCGAGCACCATTCCCAGCCAGACGCCAATCACCCCCATTCCCAGCACAATGCCCAGGGTGTAACCCGCCACCACACGGCAGCCCCACATTCCCAGCATCGATACCCACATGGTGTAGCGCACATCGCGCGCGCCTTTAAAGGCACAGGGCAGGATCCACGACGTGGCCCAGATAGGCATAAAGAAGGCGTTGAGCCACAGTAGCTCTTTGACCACCACTTTGACATCTTCTTCGCTGGTGTAGAAAGAGGCGATAAGATTGGCAAACGGCGCCGTCCCCCACGCAATCACCGTCAGAACGATGGTGGATAACCAAAAGACGTGCCACGCCTGGCGCTCTGCCTGCCCGATTTGCCCTTTCCCCAACCGTTTACCGGTAATAATCGTCGACGCGGAACCCAGCGCGTTCCCCGGCAGGTTAATCAACGCGGCGACGGAAAAAGCAATAAAGTTGCCGGCGATAACGTTGGTCCCCATCCCGGCAACAAACATCTGCGTCAGCAGTTTACCGCCGTTGAACAACACCGACTCGATGCTCGCCGGGATGCCAATGCCCATCACTTCCCAGATAATCGCCAGGTTGAACGGCTGGAAGTAGCTCTTCAGCGAGATACGCAGCGCCGGGTTAAAACCAATTGCCAGCACCCAGACTATCGCCACGGCACCAATATAGCGGGCGATGGTGAGCCCGAGACCGGCACCGACAAACCCGAGGCCCGGCCAGGAAAAAATGCCGTAGATCAGGATGCTGCTGATAATAATGTTGAGGATATTCATCCCGCCATTGATCAACAGAGGGATTTTGGTGTTCCCCGCCCCGCGCAATGCGCCGCTGCCAATCAGCGCAATGGCCGCCGCCGGGTAGCTCAATACCGTCAGCTCCAGATAGGTCAGCGCCATGGCCTTCACTTGCGCCGAGGCATCACCGGCAACAAAATTAATGATCTCGCTGCCAAATGCATGGATCGCGACCGCCAGCAGAACAGAGAACAGCGTCATAATCGCCAGCGATTGTCTTGCCGCCGCCCTCGCCCGCCGCCGGTCGCGTTTGCCGAGGCTAAAGGCGACCACCACGGTCGTACCGAGATCAATGGCGGCGAAGAACGACATAATCACCATATTAAAACTGTCGGCCAGCCCCACCCCGGCCATTGCCTCTTTTCCCAGCCAGCTGACGAGGAACGTACTCAGTACGCCCATCAGCAAAACGCAGGTGTTTTCGAGGAAAATCGGCACCGCAAGCGGGCTGATTTCACGCCAGTAAAGTACACGATAACTTTTACGCTTTTTGAACCAGGAAGTGCGTCCGAGGACCTGGCTTACTGCGGAGGTGACGTTCAAAGGAGACCTTAGTGAGAAAAGTTGAAACTACATTTCAAATAATGATAGAGAATGATGGTTCCTGCAAAACATTTTTCCTTATTAATTGTCGGTAATAGCAACAAATTGTTGATGGAAGCGGCAGTTGAACCTTTGCGGGCAAATTGATGTTTGACAAAATTTTTTTCGCCGCTAAGATACGACTCCACAACGATTCCTCTGTAGTTCAGTCGGTAGAACGGCGGACTGTTAATCCGTATGTCACTGGTTCGAGTCCAGTCAGAGGAGCCATATTTAAAAAGCCCGCTTAAGGAAACTTAAGCGGGCTTTTTGCTTTCGTACATCCTTACGAATCCTGATACGGCATGAATTCAACAGGTCAGGTGAAAGCGCTTCCCGGGGCGTTGAGACTTTACCCGCCATATCGGCAAACATGGGGAGTCAAATGCGCAATCAGTGGTGGTGCAGTTATAGCAGAGCCAGCGGGCGGTATTTCATAGGAACTTCAGGTGGCGGGATAAGAAAATAGTAAGGTATCGAACAGACTACACGAAGCAAAGGCTACAGATTCGTCACCCGATTATGGCTGCCCGGAAAGCATGTTTAGTCAATAAGCGGATGTCGTCGAAGATGTGCTGAAATAGCGATGAAGGGGTCATATTGCCTGACAGGCATCACTTAAAACACGACATGTTTCCCAGGTCAGAAGAGCCGGAGTCATACCTGGAAAAGCCCGGTTTGCTTTTCTACTGTCAACAAACCAGCCGCTCCTGCCATCGGCAGAGAAATCTCCCCACGGGTACAAACTACCTTCGGCGGCGCGGCTGAAATAGCGCTCCGCCGCCCGCTCCCCGACAACGCGCCAGAATGGATGCCTCGCGGAGTCAGCCGTGTATGTCGCACCTCTTTTCGCTGCGCTCACCGGCCGCAGCGAGATGCAGTAAAGCGCTCTGGAAGGAGGCATTAAACATCGGTCCGTGCGTGAGCCCAGGATAATGCCAGTAGGTCGCGGCCAGCCCGTTAGCGCTCAGGACGGATACCGTCTTGCGCACCCTGCTCAGCACCTCGGTCGCGCCGGCGGCGGCGCTTCTTCCCGACGGATCGTCGCCCTCCATCAGATAGAGCTGCTTGTGACAGCCCCCCTGTTGATTAAGCGATGTCATTCTTTCCAGCAGGACGAAATTGTCTCTACCCAGCGAAGGGCTGGCCGCGTAATAAAAGTGGAAAAAAGAGGAGGTTAACCAGCTGTCCAGCACGAACAGCCCGCCGAAGGAGTGTCCCCAGATGCCCCGTTTATCGGGGTCGATGTTAATGTTTTTTTCGACCGTTGGCGCGATGCGCCCTTCCAGCAGCTGGCGGAACGTCGCGCTGCCGCCCCCCTCGCGCGCATAATGTCCGACGGCAACGGCCCCGCGCTGCTGCTGCGCCACGGGCGTATAGTCGTAGGCTCTGGCGTGGGTGTCGAAGGGCAGCGGCGTCTGGTAGCCAATCGCCACGATCACCGGCGGCGTTTTTTGGGTCAGTTGTTTCAGTAGATCTTCCGACAAACGGTCCATCAACGCATTACCATCCAGCATATACAGCACCGGATAGCCCGATGGCGGCGGCGATCTGTCCGGTACGCCGGTCCAGACCCGGTAGTGTCTTTTGCCATCCGCAGAGTCAAACTGATGCACGCTGAAGTGATAAACCGCAGACCCGCGATCGGCAATATTCGGCCCCAGCGGCTTCATATCCGGTTTCGCCGCGCTTTTTCCGGCGTACAGCAGCGCCATACAGGAGAGCATGCAAAACGCCGAGATGCGCTGAACTCTGTTTCGGGACGGATGATCCTTCCCCTGTTGATACTCTCTCTTCACCTGTTTTTCCCGTATCACTCTGGCGGATAAGCCTTATTCACATAGCGCCATAATGATAATGGTTAGCAATATCATTTTCAATTAGACAAAAAATGACGGCACAGGCGCGCGTGGCACTCGACACGACGTATTGTATCGCCGGTCTTTTTTATTCATTATGCGGCCCATTATCTCCCCCGCCTTTGAGCGTCGGGAGCGGCAACAGTGAGAAACATCGATGATCGATGAAAGTCGTAAAATTCAGTCCGTAGAACGGGCGATGAATCTCCTTGAGATCATCGCTGAGCTGGGTGGCGATGCCCGATTAGTCGATCTGGCCCGCCGGTCGGAACTGCATAAAAGCACGATATACGGGTTGCTGAACACTTTAGCAGCAATGGGGTATATCACCCGTAACGGCACCCGCTACTCGCTGGGTCTACGCTTAAGAACCATTGCTCAGACGCTGATTGATGCCGATCAGGATGTGAAATCCTTTTTCGCCCCCTTGCTACAATACGCGGCGGAGATCAGCGGCGAGGAGTGTTATCTGGCGGTGCCGTGCGGAACGCGCGAATACCTCTACCTGGACGCCATCGATGCTAACGGCCCTCTACCGGTATTCAGCGCGCGTGGTCGCAGAGAAGGCATGACCACCTCAGCCATCGGCAAGGTGCTCCTCGCGGATAAAGCGGAAATTATTCGCAGCCTGCGCCGGGCGGGCGTGTTGTCCGCAGAGCTGGAAAAGGAGCTGCAGGCGATTATCCGTCAGGGCTATGCCATTGATCTCGAAGAAGCCGAATGCGGATTGCACTGCCTGGCGCTACCGCTACGTCAACACGGGAAAATTGTCGCCGCGCTGGGTATTTCCGGCCCCTCTCAGCGCCTGAACGCAGAGCGAATCAGCCATCTCGTCACACAATTGATGCGGTGGAAAGTTTGACATTATCAAACAATAAGCGGATATCTCCCGCCCCTGTTTCTTCACCCCGGTAGTTCTGGAATCATCAAAACACCTGTTAAAACGAGGAGTTTTGAAAATGAAATTAGAGCAACTTTCCCGGGATGTTATTTTACGCGCCTCAACCCTGGCCCGTGAGCGAGGTTTTTCGGTTTCAATTTGCGTCGTCGACGATTCAGGCCTGCTGCGTCAGTTCCTGCGTATGGACGGGGCGGTTGCCGGAACCATTGACGTGTCGATCAAGAAAGCGCGAACCGCCGCCTTGTTCGGCGTCGACAGCATTGACCTTGGCGAACACGCCCAGCCCGGCGGGGCCATCTACAGTCTGGAACACACCAACGGCGGATTAATCAGCTTTGGCGGCGGTGTGGTATTACATGATACGAATGGCGACATCCTGGGCGCCGTCGGTGTCGCTGGCGCCACGGTTGAACAGGATCAGTCTATCGCCCAGGCCGCTGCAGGTGAACGATGAGTCAGAAAACGCCAATACATCCGGGGATTTGGGCCCTGGCGGTGACCTCTTTTGCCATTGGCGTAGCGGAGTTCATTGTTGTCGGGGTTCTTCCGGCCATCGCGCGAGATCTTCACGTCTCTTTGGCCGCGGCGGGTAAACTGGTCGGACTCTATGCGCTCGCGCTGGCGATTGGCACGCCGCTGGCGGTGCTGGGTCTGGCGCGGTTAGCGCGCAAAACGGTGCTGTTGAGCCTGATAACGCTGTTCCTGGCCGGTAATATCCTCTCCTCGCTGGCGGACAGCTACCCGCTGCTGCTGGCAGGCCGGGCCATCACTGCGGTGGCGCACGGCAGTTTCTTTGCCATCGGCGCGACCGTGGCCAGCCGCCTCGCGCCACCGGGGCAAGGCGGACGCGCGATTGCCCTGATGTTTTCCGGCCTGACGTTAGCCATGGTGATCGGCGTGCCGCTAGGCAGCCTGATCGGTAACAGCGTCGGGTGGCGGCTGCCGTTTTACGCTGTCGCCGGGCTGGCCGTGATGGCGTGGGTCGCCACGGCAATCTGGGTACCCCGGCTGGCCGTGCCTGAGGCGGGTAAAACCGTCACCCAACTCGCGGCGTTACTGCGGCCGGAAATTCTGGCTATGATGGCGATAACCATCACCGGCTTTGGCGCCAGCTTTGCCGCGTTCACGTTTATTACGCCGATCCTGACCGACATCAGCGGCTTTTCATCGCAAACCGCGAGTTTGCTGCTGATTATTTTTGGCATCGCCACGCTCATCGGGAATCAACTCGGCGGCAAATTGACGGTGACCCAGGGCTGGACACCCGCATTACGCCGGATGCTATTGCTGCTGGCAGTCACCCTCATGTTACTGGCCGTGGCGTTACCCTGGCGCCTGCCGATGATGGTCCTGTTATTCCTGTGGGGAGTGCTGGCGTTCGGAATGTCGCCGGCTTTTCAGGCCGGCATGCTGAGCACCGCTGAACGCTGGACGCCAAAAGCCGTCGATTTTGCTTCGGCCTTAAATATTGCGGCGTTTAATTTGGGGATAACCCTCGGTGAAACGCTGGGCAGCGCTATCGTGGCGAAGGGGCTGATGGCGATGACGCCCTTAGCCGGAGTACTCCTGGCGACGATAGCTCAGCTTCCGCTGTACTGGTTAAGCACCCGATTGACCCGGGATGTGCGCCGCGCCCATCAGGCGTAGGCCGCTGCTTTTTCCGCGTTCCCCTGCTGCCGGTAACGGCGTGACTGGTGGTTAATGAAATGTGATCCACGATCAAAAGTAACTAACAAGTTGGTTACTTTTGAATATCAGTGAACTATGGTACTGCGAACTCGTTACTCAGATAACAGGCGTATATCATGGCAAGAACAATCACGTTAAAACACTATCTCAGCTACGGCTCAGGGGATTTTTTTGGTATGGGAACGACGGCACTCACCGGTGCCTGGCTGCTGTTCTTTTATACCAACTTCTGTCACCTGAGCGCGGTTGAAGCCGCATCCATTTTCGCCATTGCGCGCGTCTTCGATGCCATCGCCAGTCCATTAATGGGCTATATTACCGACAACTTCGGCCACACTTTTCTGGGGAAAAAGTTTGGTCGCCGCAAATTCTTTATTTTGTCAGGTATCCCCGCCGTCTTTTCCTACTGTTTTATCTGGGTCAGCGATATGGGTTACCTCTATTACCTGTTGACCTATCTTGTCTTCGAACTGGTCTACAGCATGGTTCTGGTGCCGTATGAAACCCTGGTTCCGGAAATGACCGATGACTTCAAAAAGAAGACCCGCTTCTCAGGGGCGAGAATCTCTTTTGCCCAGCTGTCGTACATCATCACGGCCTACCTGCCGGCCCTGTTTTTTAGCTGGTATGGAAAAGATAACCCCCACGCCTTCTTTTATGCCGGACTGGTGATTGCCATCCTCTGCGCCATCGCCCTGACCCTGGTGTATTGCAATACGTGGGAACGAGAGCGCAGCGTTGACCACCAGGCGCCGCCTGCCGCGTCCGGATCTTTACTCAAGCGTTTTTTCAGCGACGCGCTCTCCACCCTGAAAGTTAAGGCCTTCCGCACCCATCTTGGGATGTACCTCGGCGGGTTTATCGCCCAGGACGTATTTAATGCCGTTTTCACCTACTACGTCATATATGTCCTGTTCCAGACCGCCACCGTCTCCTCCGAATTACTCGGCATCATGTCCATCATGCAGCTGATCGCCGTGCTCTGCATGATCCCACTGTGTATTCACTGGGGGCCAGCCCCGGCCTATCGTCTGGCGGTGGTCTTTTTTGCGCTTGCCTGCCTGACCTACGGTTTTTTATGGCTCGGGGATTTTACCCATCTTGCCGTATTGATGCTGGTCTCGGCGGTGGCGGGCTTCGGTCGCGGCGGCATTAACTATATCCCGTGGAATACCTACACCTATATGGCCGACGTCGACGAGGCGATCACCGGTCTGCGGCGCGAAGGTATTTTCGCCGGCGTCATGACCATGACGCGTAAGGCATCGCAGGCAATAGCGGTGATGCTCGTCGGCGTTCTGCTGCAGCTGGCGCATTTTAATCCCGGGCAGCCGCAGCAGCCGGAGTCGGTGCATTACGTTATCCTGGCCGTACTCAGTCTCGGCACCACGCTGCTACTGATTGCCGGTTACCTGGCGTCACGTCGCTTTACGCTGAATATCAAAACGCATGCGGTACTGCGCGAGGAGTGCGACAGAATGCGCCTCGCCGGCGGGCCATTCGCCCCCGCAAACCCGCAAAACCAGCGTATTCTCGAGGAGATTACCGGTCTGCGTTATCAGGAACTGTGGGGGAATAACTCGATTTCACGTCTTAGCCGCCGGCCGGACGCTGACACGGTCACATGGTCCAAATAAACAATAACGGGGAAGGCGCTACTCGCCTTCCCCGTCAGATAGCGCGTTGTAACCCGGCTTACAAGGTTACAACGCGATAGTTGGCACTTTTTAATTCGGCTATCTGCTGCATGTGGATATGGGAGAGGGTGAAATCGAGGATCGCGAAGTTCTCAGCAATTCTCTGCGGATCGGAGGACATGGTATTTGACTGCACGCCCGACTGTAAAATCCAGCGCAAAATAATTTGCGCCGGCGTACGGGCATAATATTCCGCCAGACGGTGAATAAGCCCGTATTTAAGCACTTCCCCCCGGGCTATTGAACAGTATGAGGAGAGCGGGATTTGCGTAGCGACCGCGGCCAGCAATAAGTCGCTTTGATCCAGCAGCGGATGGAACTCCACCTGATTGACAACCAGCGGCGTGGCAATAACTTCACGTGCCCTGACCATCTGCTGGGGAGAGAAATTACTTAAGCCGATACATTGCGTCAGCCCCTGCCGCTGCGCCTGTTCCAGCAAACGCAACGTGGCGCTGAAGTCCTGCTTTGGCGGACTATGCAGCAACAACACATCCACCTGTTCAACATTCAATGCCGCCAGGCTTTGCGCCACCGAAGCCATAAACCGGTCGGCGGGGTAATTCGCCGGCAGCACTTTGGTGGTAATACAAAGTTCGCTGCGAGCGACGGGATGATGACGCAGGACTTGCCCAATCTCCCGTTCATTTTCGTACATCTGCGCGGTATCAATCGCCCGATAGCCCACGCTCAGCGCCTGTTCGAGGGCCGTCATTAATCTCTCTGCGCGCAGTTTATAGGTGCCAAAACCGCGGATAAATTCAGGCCGATAAAGAATATTCATGTTTTTTCCCTCAACGGAGGACGCAGGTGACAACCCGATTGGCTCGCCGCCAGATGCCATAGCGAGGCAATATTGAACGCCGTCGACTCCAGCAGAGCAGCGGCTTCGCGCAGCGCGCGCTCGTAGGAAATAATGCCGGGAACCAGCGAAAACGCCGAATTGAGTCCGATAGCGTACAGCGCTTCATAACCACTGCCGAGCGACCCGGCCAGCGCAATACTTGGGCAACCGTGGGCATGCGCACGGCCGATCACCCCGGCAGGCCCCTTACCGCTGCTGGTCTGGGCGTCAAGCCGCCCTTCGCCGGTAATCACCAGATCGGCCTCGCGCACCTGCTCATCAAAATTCAGCGTGTTAAGCACAAGATCGATGCCGCTGGACATTTCAGCACCCAGTATCCCCTGCAGCGTGGCGCCCATGCCGCCGGCCGCACCGCCGCCCTTGAGGCTGGCGATATCCGTTCCGGAGCGGGCGCTGAGAACGCGGGCGACCCGGGCGAGGTTGTTTTCAATCCTCAGCGCCGTGTGCGCGGTCACCCCTTTTTGCGGACCAAAAACCGCAGTAGCGCCCTGCTCGCCGAGCAGCGTATTGTTCACATCGCAGGCCAGCTGAAGCGTTACCCCGGCTAATCGCGGATCGAGACCGGCGCACTCAATCTCAGTCAGTTCATCGAGTCCCGCAGCGCCCCACGAGACTTCGTCTCCGCTGGCGGTGGTACAGCGACAGCCCAGCGCCTGCAGCATGCCAATCCCGCCCTCATTGGTGGCGCTGCCCCCCAGACCAATAATAATTTTGTCGACGCCTCGGTCCAACGCCGCCTTAATGAGCTCTCCGACCCCATAGCTGGTCGCGATTAGCGGGTCCCGGTCTTGCGGTGCCACCCACTGCAAACCGCAGGCGGCGGCCACTTCAATGACCGCCGTTTTCCCATCCCCCAGCAGGCCAAAAAAACCGTTCACCGGCCTCCCCATCGGCCCGGTGACCGGTACGAAAATCAGCTGTCCGGCGGTGGCATTAATCAGCGCGTCAACCGTGCCTTCGCCGCCATCGGCGATCGGCAGTTTTACATATTGCGCATCAGGCAGCGCTCTGCGCAGACCCCGTTCGATAGCATCCGCCACCGCGCTGGCGGAGAGGCTCTCCTTGAAGGAGTCCGGGGCAATAATTATTTTCATCGCATTTACCTGCTTAAATCAGAAACGGGGAACCAGCATGCCGCCATCGGCGCTAATCACCTGACCGGTTAAATAGGGCATTCCCCCGCTGGCGAGGGTGGTCACGATGGTGCCTATCTGCGCGGGAGTCCCCAGCTCCGGCAACAGGGTTAAGCCTTCATCGACGCGCTGTTGATACATGGCCAGCGAAGGCTGGGTCATTTCGGTGACAATCAGCCCCGGCTGGATATCAAAAACCTGCACTCCGGCCTGCGCGAGACGCGCGGCAAACAATTTCGCCACCATCGCAGCCCCGGCTTTCGACACGCAATACTCTCCACGATTGATAGAGGCCGCGGAGGCATTCGAAGAAGAGACCACGATCAGGCTGTAGTGCAGTTCTGGCAAGCAGGTGCGGGCGAGCAGGCGTCTGGCAAATGCCTGACAGAGGAAGAACGTAGCGCGGGCGTTAATCGCCTGGCAGCGATCGTAGCTTTCCGGCGTCACGTCGAGGAGATCGCCGCGGCTGGTCACCGAGACACCGGCGTTATTCACGAACGTCGTCAACGGCCCGAGCGCATTTTCCGCCCGCGCCAGCATCCTGTCGTGCAGGCTGATATCCGCCACATCCCCGGGGATCGCGACCGCTTTCACCCCCCACCCTTCTAGTCGCGCGACCGATGCCTGTAGCGTGGCGGAATCCTGATAATCATTCAGCGCAATATCAAAACCGGCCTGCGCCAGCTTCGCAGCAATCTCAAAACCAATGCCGCGAGCCCCGCCGGTGATAAACGCAACCTGTCGTGTTTTAACCGTCATTTTTTCGTCCCATTGTTGGTTGAGCATACGCCGAAATCATAGCGACGCCTCTCGCCACTTGTAAATAAATAGTTACTTACAAATATCAAATATGCGATCCAGGTAGACACCGGAGTTGAGGGGCTGATCGCCAACAAAATCTTTGTGACTGATCTCCCAAACGCAAGCAAAACACCGCCCGCAGAGACAGAGCAACAAAATCAATATAAATCATATAGATAATATTCATTCTCTGGCAAAAGACCGGCTCACGGGCACTGACGCATTTGCCAATAACGCATTCATAAATAATCATTAAAAACAAATAATTAGATAATTTCCTGCCAGATAAAAACGCCAGGCAAACGACCTACCTTCCCCTTCATTGCCAATTACTTTCGTGGATGATATATCCTCAACTTGTAAGTAATTAGTTATTTACATGTTACGTGTTTTATCACCAGAAACGATTCTCCATGTGAACCGAAAAGACAGGAAATATCGCTATGTCATTTATTAAAAAATTCGTTGAAAAAAGCGTGATTAGCCGACGTGAATTCCTGCTGAAAAGCGCCCTTGGCATCGGCGGCATGGCTGCGCTCCCGCTTATCAGCCCACTCTCGAAAGCCATGGCTGCCGAAGGGGGGAATTTCACTCTGGCCTGGGGCTACCGCGATCCTGATAACTCCTACTGGAACGCGATTGCCGCCGGCGGGCAATCTTATGCGAAGAGTCAAAACTCGCCGATGGTGAGTCTGATTAACGGCGGTAATAACGAGAAGGTGCTCTCTGATATCAAAGCCCTGCTCTCGAAAACTGAAGGGAAACTGGCGATCGGCTGCGATCCGAACGATGCCCCTAACGCCCGGGCGGTGGTGACCGCCTGTCAGCAACGCGGGGCGTTTATTACCACCATCTGGAACAAAACCGAGGATCTGCATCCGTGGGATTTTGGCGACAACTACGTCGCCCATATCAGCTGGTCTGATTTCGAACCGGCGCAACAGTGCGCGCAGCTGCTGTTTGACGCGATGGGCAAAAAAGGCGGGATTGTCGGGCTGGGCGGCATCGCCTCTAACGTCCCGGCGATTGAACGCAAAGCGGGGTTGATGCACAAGCTGAAGGAGAATCCGGATATCAAACTGCTGGACTGGCAGGATGCGGACTGGAGTACTTCAAAAGCCAACGACATGATGTCGACGATGCTCACCCGCTTCGGGGATGATATCAAAGGCATTTTCTCCTCCAACGACAGCATGACTCTCGGCATTATTGAGGCGCTGCGCGCTGAAGGCCTCGCAGGGCAGATTCCGATCGTCTCCTACGACGGTACCCCGGATGCCGTTAAGCTGTGCATCAGCGGTGAAATACTCTGCACCGTCAGCACTGACCCCTACTGGGCTGGCGGCATCGCGCTATCCCTGGCGCACCATGCGGCTATCGGCAGCTTCAAACCTTCCGCCGAACCGCATGAGCATCGCGAATTTTATGGCCCGACGATCATGATAACCAAAGACGATGCGCAGAAGTGGTATCAGGAAAATATCGTCAATACGCCGGTAGTCGACTGGAACAATTTCTGGCAGGCGTCGAAAGGCCCCATTCAGTATCGCAAATTATAGTATCCCCCCTTCAGCGGATATTTATTCTCAATGAAGACGTTATACATTCAATGAGTGAAGGTCGAACATGTCATCACATTCCAGCTATAAAGAGTTTTTGCGCAAATGGGCGCCGCTGATGGTGCTGCTGCTCCTGTGCACCATCATCAGCGTGATTTATCCCGGCTTTTTATCGGTGCGTAATTTCTCGCGTTTACTGACCGCCAGCGCCGCGCCGTTAATGATCGCCATTGGCGTGACGTTTATCATCATTATGGGTTCGATCGACCTGTCAATTGAAGGCATTATGGCTTTCTGCGGCTCGATGCTGGCCATTATTATGGTGAAACTGGGCGGCTTTAGCGAACTCGGTTATTTAGCCATCCCCGCAGCGATTCTTATTTCGGCCGCCTGCGGGCTCATTAATGGTCTGATTCACGTCAAGCTTAAAATCCCCTCATTTCTGGTCAGTCTGGGGATTGGTTTCAGCTTAATTGGCGTCACCATGGTGATTACCGGCGGCGAACGTATCCCCCTGCCCGACCGGACATTCCGGCTCCTGCTGACCGAGCGCATTTTTGATTTCCCGCTGATGGTCTATCTCGCCGGGGCGGCCCTGCTGTTTGCCTGGTTTATTCAACGCTATACCGCGCTGGGACGTAATTTTTATGCGGTCGGCGGCGGCGAGCATCTGGCCTACGCTTCCGGTCTGTCGGTAAAGCGTATTCGCGTGCTCGGTTTTGCGCTGGCCGGGGTCTTTTACGGACTGGGCGCCATCTTTGCGGTAGCCCGCCTGGGGTCGGTCGCCAGCAACCTGGGGGACGGTTATACCTTTATCGCCATCACCTCCGTGGTCGTCGGCGGTACCTCCTTAATGGGCGGCAACGGCGGCGTATGGCAAAGCCTGATCGGCGTGCTGATTATCAACGTGATTAATAATGGCATGGTGCTGGTCGGTTTCCCGACCTATATCCAACAGGGCGTTTTAGGTGCGTTAGTTATTCTCTCGGTGGCCTTAGTCACTAATCGTAAACGTCTGCAAATAGTGAAGTGACGATTATGCTTGAATTTAAAAATGTTGGTAAATCGTTTCCGGGCGTTCTGGCTTTGCAAAATATCAATCTGCAAATTAATCCCGGAGAAATTGTTGGCTTAGTCGGTGAAAACGGTGCCGGAAAATCAACGCTGATGAAAATTATATACGGCGCCTATCAGCACGATAAAGGCGAAGTGCTGATTAATGGTCAGCCGGTGGTATTTCGCTCACCGCGCGATGCCATGATGCAAGGCATCGGGATGGTGTTTCAGGAGCAGTCATTAATTTCCAATCTGAGCGTAATGGAGAATATTTTCCTCGGCTTTGAACAGCCGTTTAAAAAACTTGGAGTGATTAACTGGAAAAAGATGGCGGCGGCAGCCAGAAAACAGCTGGCGAAAGTCAAACTGGATATCGACCCGAAAACAATCACCTCCGAGCTGTCGTTTACCCAACGTCAGCTGGTGGAGCTGGCGAAGGTTTTAACTCTCGAGGAGAGAAGCAGCGGCCATTTAATTATCCTGCTCGATGAGCCGACCTCGGTGTTACCTGCCCAGGAGATCGAGCTGCTGTTTGCGCTGGTCAGAGAGCTGAAAAGCCGGGCCTCTTTCATTTTTGTTTCGCATCGTCTTGATGAGGTGATGACCCTTTCCGACCGCATCTACGTGATGAAGGACGGGCAGGTCATGGATATGCTCACCCGCGACCGGTTTGATGTGGTGAATATTCAGCGTCAGATGGTCGGTCGGGATATCGATGAACGCTATTACCGCGAGCATCGCAAACACGGCATCCATAAAGCGACCACCCTGGTCGAGTTAAAAAATATCTCATTGCCGGGCCATTATCAGAATGTCTCGCTGTCGCTGCACGCTGGCGAAGTGCTGGCGCTGGTTGGCACCGAAGGGGCGGGGACCGAAGAGATCATCCGGACCATCTTCGGTTTGCTGCAGCCCGAGCAGGGAGAAGTGATTCTCAACGGTAGACCGGTCCGCAAATTCAGCCCCACGCACAGCATCGCTGAAGGGGTAGGATATATCCCGCGCGAGCGCAAAATCGAGGGCATCGTCGAAGGGATGTCGGTGGTGGAAAACATCACTCTCGCTAACCTGCAGGACTATTCCCGCGCCGGACTGCTGCAGGTGCATCACGAGCGCCAGCTGGCCAATGAGTGGGTTAAAAAGCTGTCGATAAAAACCGCCAGCATTGATACACAGTGCGGCAAGCTCTCCGGCGGCAATCAGCAAAAGGTGGTGCTGTCTAAATGGCGAACCGCCGAGGCGAAAATCATCCTCCTCGACCACCCTACCCGCGGCCTCGATATCGGCGCCAAAGAGGATGTCTACGACCTCGTGCGCGACTTCACCGATGAACAATGCGGCGTGATTTTGATCGCCGATTCTCTGGAGGAGGCCATCGGTCTCGCCCATACCATCGCTATTTTTAAGGACGGCCAGCTGAGATATCAGTTTACCGGCTGTGAAGAGAAGCGTCCGGAGCAATATGAATTATTGCAGCACTTCGTCTAGGTTATTAAGGCAAATCTCCATGAAAATCACCCGTTCTGATTTATTAGCAGTGCCGACAAAAAATAACACCGGTAGCCCGACCCGGCCGCCATTAACCGGGCGTGAAAAAATTACGCGTTATTTACCCATTCTGACTCTGGTGGTATTAGTCGCCCTGGTCAGCCTCTATAACCCGGATTTTCTTAAACCCGACAATATATTCCAGCTGCTGCAGGATGCGTCGACGCTGTTTATTATGGCGATTGGCATGACCTTTGTGATTTATATCGGCGGCATAGATTTATCCGCCCAGTCGATTGCCAGTATGTCGACGGTGGTGCTGGTCATTCTGTTGTCGCAAATTGGCGCGCTGGCGATTCCGCTCACCCTGCTCGTCGGCGCGCTGTTCGGCGCGATCTCCGGCTGGGTGCATACCCGCTTCAAAATATCGTCATTCATTACCACGCTCGCCGTCGGGGGCATTGCCTATGCCACCGGGCAGGTGATATCCGGACAACGCGCGTTCTATATCCCGGGCGATATTCGCAGCCAGACGGTTGGCTGGATGACCAGCACCGTCTTTACGCTGCCGATGGAAATCATTATCGCGGCGGTACTGCTGCTGTTGGCCCTGCTGATGGAAAGACGCACCGCGCTGGGACGCCACATGAAGGCGATTGGTGCCGGTGAATCCGCAGCGATCGCCAGCGGCGTGAAGGTCATCAAGGTGAAGATTATCACCTTCGCCATTGCCGGGGCGTTCTCCGCCGCCGCCGGGGTGCTACTGGCAACCCGTCTTTCCGGCGCATCGCCGACCATGGCCGACCAGTTCCTGCTACCGGCCATCGTTGCGGTGCTGCTGGGCGGCACCCCGCTGACCGGGGGCGTGGGCGGCGTATTGAGCACGCTTATCGGCACCCTCATCGTGGCCGTTATTCGTACCAGTATGACTTACCTGAACGTCGAAGCGCAGGCGCAGCAGATCTTCTTCGGCGTGCTGATGATTGTGGCGATCGCGATGACCATCGATCGCGCCAAAATTTCCACCGTTAAATAACCGGAGCGGGCTATGATCCCCAAATTAATGAAGGCCGCGGTGCTGACGGCGCCCAAAACGTTCGAAATTCGCCAGGTTCCGGTCCCCGCCTACGGCGACGACGAGGTACTGATTCGCGTCACCCGCTGTTCAATCTGCGGAACCGATATCCATATCTATAATGGCCATTACTCCCAGGATAAGCTGCCGTTAATTCCCGGCCACGAGTTCAGCGGAGAAATTGTTGCCGTTGGTCGCCAGGTCTCGACGCTGACGCCGGGCCAGCGGGTAGTCGCCGACATCAATATCGGCTGCGGCCACTGCTATTATTGTCGGCGGAACGAACTGCTGAACTGCCCGAAGATCCGCCAGCTCGGCATTCACACCCACGGCGCGTTTGCGCAGTACGTGGCGATTCCGGCCCGCCTGGTGATTCCGCTCGGCGATGAGATTGCGGATAGCGTTGCCTGTCTGACCGAACCGTTCTCCTGCGTGGTGCGCGCCAGTAAAAAAATAGGCCTCAGCGTGGCAGAGTCGGTGGTAGTGATTGGCGCGGGCCCGGTGGGCAATATGCATATTCAGATGGCGCGTTTGCTCGGCGCCGCGCCGATTATTGCCGTAGAGCTGAATCCGCAGCGGGCCGAACTCGCCAGACAGTGCGGAGCGGACAGTGTCATCACCGACCCCGAAGTCGCGCTGGAGCAGATCAAGGCGCTCACGGAGGGACGTGGCGCCGACGTGGTGATCGAAAGCGTCGGTCATCCGGAATTGTATAAACAGGCCCTGACGTTTATGCGCCCCGGTGGACGGCTGCTGGCCTTCGGTTTAACCGATGCGCAAACCGAGATAGCCATTAAACCGCTGGAGATCATTTTAAAAGAACAGAGGATTCAGGGCAGCGTGGCCGGAATGGGAGAAGATATGCACCAGGCGCTGCATCTGCTGAGCCATCAACGTTTTATTACCGCCCCTTTCCGCGAATCCGTCCACCCGCTGGAGGATATTCAGCAGGTTTTCTCCACCCTGCTCGCTCATCCGCAGCACCTGAAAATCCAGCTGCATATTGCCCACGAGTAAGATTTTAGCCACGCGGATAAGACGGCAGAATAAAAAAAGGTGCTCCTGAGGAGCACCTTTTTACCTTCCCGCATCGCTCAGATGAGGCGATCGGCCGGCGTTGGCGCCGCTTCATCCAGCAGCCCCTGTTGTTGCAGCGTACGCCAGAAATCATCCGGGATCGGCGCGGCAATCCACTCCAGGCAGTTTTCCAGCTGCGCTACCGTGCGGGTGCCAGGAATAATCGTCGGCACCGCCGGGTGAGCCAGAACAAACTGTAGCGCGGCCGCTGGCAGACTGACGTGATAATCGCGGCAGACGTTTTCAATTTTGCTGACCTTTTGCAAAATCGCCTGGCTGGCCGGGCCATAGTTATATTTCGCGTTCTCAACCGCCCCGGTCGCCAGTATCCCGCTGTTGAATCCCCCGCCGATCACCACCGCCGCATTGCGCTCTTCGCACAGCGGCAGAAACGCTTGTAATGCCTCCTGTTCCAGCAACGTATAGCGCCCGGCCAGCAGGAAACAGTCAAAGTCGGCTTCCTGCAGCGCCGCATGGCACACCTGCCATTCATTGACGCCCATCCCTACCGCTTTAATCACGCCTTCATCGCGCAGCTGCGCCAGCGCGCGCCATGCGCCGTCCATCGCCTGGCGAAAGTGGTGCGGCTGCTGATCCCCGTGGGTATAAAAATCGCAGTCGTGAATAAACGCGATATCGATATGCTCCAGCGCCATGCGCTGCAGACTGTCCTCGATGGATCGCATAGTTGCCGAATAGGAGTAATCAAAGACCGCCTCAAACGGCAGCGGATTGACCCACACCCCGGAATCAATTTCACTGCGTTTTTTCGGCTTCAGCAGACGACCGACCTTAGTGGACAACACATACTCATCGCGGGGATACCAGCGCAAACCGTGGCCAACCCTCGCTTCGCTCAGGCCATGGCCATACAGCGGCGCGGTATCAAAATAGCGCAGACCGTTGTCCCACGCCTGGCGAATCATGTTCTCCGATTCTTGTTCACTGATGGGGCGGAAAATATTGCCAATTGGCGCGGCGCCGTAACCCATTGCCGTGACCTGAATAGCGGTACGGCCAAACGCATTTTGCTGTGATGGATCCATGTCTGTACTCCTGCAGGCTGATGGTTTAATTAACTAACAAGATAGTTATATCAAAACGAATGTTGTGAAAATGTTACCTGGATAACAAAGCGGCATTAATGACGTTGATCCGGCTTTTACTTTCTGCAATTGTAACTAACTAGTTAGTTTATTTTATACTGAGTTCAACGAGGATAACGAGCATGCATGGCAAACTAAAAAGCGTCGAAGAAGCTGTTGCTTTGATCAAAGACAACTCCACCGTTGCCTTCACCGGCTCCGGCGGCGGCCTGCTGGAGTCTGACTACGTCATGGCGGCCATCGCGACGCGCTACCGCGAAACCGGACACCCGCGCAATCTCACCCTGATTCATGCTTTAGGGATCGGAAACGGCAAAGGATCCGGACTTGGCCGCCTCGCTATACCGGGGCTGGTGAAACGGATCATCGGCGGCCACTGGTCATGGTCTTCCGAGCTACAAAAAATGGCCCGCGACAATCAGATAGAAGCCTACTGTTTACCCACCGGCATCATCATGACGCTGTATCGCGAAAGCGGCGCCGGGCGCCCGGGGGTCATTTCCAGCGTCGGGCTAGGCACTTTTGTCGACCCGTTGATAAGCGGTGGCAAATGCAATGACATCACCTGCGAGGATATCGTTTCGCGTATTGAACTCGACGGTAAAACCTGGCTGCATTACAAACCGTTTAAAGTCGATGTTGCGGTGATTCACGGATCGCAGGCGGACGTCGTGGCGAATATCTCCACCAGCGAAGAGCCCGCGGACCTGGATACTTATGCCGTCGCCTTAGCGGCACACAACAACGGCGGGATGGTTATCGCCCAGGTGAAATCCACCGCGGATGAACACTTTGTCCCGGCCCGTAAGGTCACCGTTCCCGGTGTGATGATCGACCATATCGTTAAGTGCCCGACGCAGTGGCAGAGCTATCTTGCCGAATACGACCCGGCCATCTCCGGACAGGTCGCCCCGCCGGATGAACACCCGCTCGACGCGCCAGCAGAGGGCATTCGCCGCCTGATCTCGGGCCTGGCGGTACGGGAGCTGAAACCGAATATGCGGGTCAATTATGGATTCGGCATCCCCGGCGGGATCTCCGCCATGGCCGACAAATCGCTGGTCGACTCCTGCTGGCAAATGGTGGAACAAGGCATTCACAACGGCCAGCTTCTCGACGGCGCGCTGTTCGGCGCGGCTAAATATCCGCAGGCCATTGTCAGTTCGCTCGATCAGTTCGATCTGTTTAGCGGCGGCGGGCTGGATATCACCTTCCTCGGCATGGGCGAGATGGATGCTGAAGGTAACGTCAACGTTTCGCAACTCGGCGACACTATCGTTGGACCGGGCGGCTTTATTGATATTACCTGCGGCGCCAAAAAGGTCGTTTTCTGCGGCACCTTCGAAGCAAAAGGCCTACAGGTGTGCCAGCAGGGCGAGCGTTTACAGATTGAGTCTCATGGGCAAATTCCCAAGCTGGTGCAAAAGGTTCGCCATATCACTTTCAGCGGGCCGGAAGCCATAAAACGCGGGCAGGAGGTGCTGTACGTCACGGAGCGCGCCATTTTCAGGCTAACGGAAGAAGGGGTGGAACTGGCGGCGATTGTCAGCGGGGTTAACCTCGAGCAGGATATTTTGCAGCGTATGCAATTCTGCCCGAAAGTCGATCGCCCCGCGCTGGTTTCTCTCTGAATACATCACGCAATGCGGATATCAGGGCTGCAGTATCCGCATTATCGTTTCGACGTTAAAATCAAGGCGCTGCTGAAGGGAATCAGCATCCATGAAATTGCGATCGAACAGAATGGCGCCGGTATATTTATTATTGAAGTAATAATAGTTGACCGCCGCAATGGTGATCACCAGCTGTTCCGCATCCACGCCCGCCCGGAAAACGCCCTGCTCCACACCGCGCTGCAGAATGCCTTCCATCAGGGTGACCATCGATTTCTGCGCCGACTTGATCGCCACCGATTTTTTCAGATGTACGGCGCGATGCAGGTTTTCGCTGTTCACCAGCGTCAGAAACTCCGGGTTTTTCAGGTAGTAGTTCCAGGTAAACCTGACCAGCGCTTCAACCGCTTCTTTCGGTTCCAGACTTTCGAGATTTAATTTTTTTTCCGCGGCACGAATATCAAGGTAGGAATCTTCGACAACTTTCTGGAAAAGCTGCTCTTTGCTACCAAAATAGTGATAAATCATACGCTTATTTGATTTTGCCTTTTCAGCGACAACGTCAATGCGTGCGCCGCCGAGTCCCTTTTGCGCGAACTCGCGTTTCGCGGCTTTCAGGATCCGATTTTGTGTCGCAACAGGGTCACGGACCTGTACTGTTTTTTCCGTAGCTGATTTAGTCATTACATCGTTTTGGTTGCGGATCTGGCTGATGATTAACCCTTACTCATTGGCGGAAATCAAGAAAAATTTTTCGCTAATCTCCTTTCTGCTAGCCGCTTAACAATTTCATTACAAGGGCTGGCGTTTCCTTATTCAATCCAAAAACAGCATGCTAATATATGTAACCATATAGTTATATATAAACAACATTATACTTATAAAACATAAAGTTAAAATCAAACACAACCAACCCATCTTGTCGGCATCTAAAAATGCATCGGACAGGATGACAACGATCACTCGCTGGCTCTTACCGACCGGTAAGGAAGGCTATGAACGATGGGAAGAGGACGATGAGTAATACATTTCACCCTGTAGACGTTAACCACCCTTTGCTGCCTGAAAAAGCGCGTGAATTTCAGATGTTCATCAATGGCAAATGGACCACGGGCCACAGCAGCGAAAGTTTTGTCCGTAAAAGCCCGGCCCACGATATTGTCGTTAGCACCTATCCGGCGGGGACCGTTGAAGACGTTGATGAGGCGGTAAAGGCAGCCAGAGACGCCTTTGATTGCGGAAAATGGTCGCGCATTAGCGGCGCGGCGCGTGCGGCGGTATTGCTGAAAACCGCCCAGCTCATTCGCGAGAACCTGACGGAACTGGCGCTGCTGGAAACGCTGGAAACCGGTAAGCCTGTCGCCCAGTCGCGCGGCGAGATCCAGGGCGCGGCCGATATCTGGGAATATGCCGCCGGCCTGGCGCGCAGCGTCAATGGCGACAGCTTTAATAATCTCGGCGACAACATGCTGGGCCTGGTGACGCGCGAACCCATCGGCGTCGTCGGCGTCATCACGCCGTGGAACTTCCCTTTCTTTATTGGCGCAGAACGCTACCCCTACATTCTGGCCGCCGGCTGTACGCTGGTGGCGAAAGCCGCCGAGATCACATCCGGTACGACTCTGCTGCTGGCCGGCATTCTTAAAGAGGCCGGGCTGCCCGACGGCGTATTTAACGTGGTCACCGGCAGCGGTTCGGTCGTCGGCCAACGGATCACCGAACATGCTGATATCGATATGGTCTCTTTCACCGGATCCACCGCCGTCGGCCAGATGGCGCTGCACGCGTCGGCAAAAAATATCAAACGCCTTGGTCTGGAGTTGGGTGGTAAGAATCCGCAGGTGGTTTTTGCCGATGCCGATATTGACGCCGCGTTGGACGGTACGCTGTTTGGCTTCCTGTTCAATACCGGGCAGTGCTGCGTCAGCGGCAGTCGTTTACTGGTTGAACGTTCTATCCATAAGGATTTCTGCCAGAAGCTGGTTGAACGCGCGCAGAAAGTACGCAGCGGCGATCCGCTGAATGAAAACACCCAGATTGGCGCGATTATTACTGAGAAGCACTACCAGACCGTGCTCGGCTATATCGAACAGGGAAAAAATGAGGGTGCCACCCTGCTCACCGGCGGCAATGCGGTTCCCGCCGGGAATGGGCTGTTTATCGAACCCACCATTTTCGATGATGTGACCCCAGAAATGACCATTTTCCGCGAAGAGATCTTCGGCCCGGTGCTCTGCGTCACCCCGTTCGACAGCTATGAAGAGGCGATCGGCATTGCCAATGACACCTGCTACGGGCTGGCGGCCAGCATCTGGACGTCGAATCTGGATAAAGCGGTCCAGGGCTTCCGCGATCTGAAAGCGGGCAGACTGTGGGTGAATACCACTATCGCCGGCGGCCCTGAGCTCCCTTCCGGCGGCTTTAAACAGTCCGGTATCGGGCGCGAAAGCGGCAGCTATGGTCTGGATGAATATACCGAGATTAAATCCGTACATATCCAGTTGGGCAAGCGCGCTAAATGGCTCGCTGAGTGATGTTGGGGCGAGGATCAGACATGTACGACTACATTATTATTGGCGGCGGTTCGGCGGGCAGCGTCCTTGCGTCGCGCTTAAGCGAAAACGCCGACTGCAAAGTGCTGCTGGTTGAGGCCGGCCCGAAGGACAGTAACCCCTATATCCATTTACCGGTTGGCTTTAGCAAACTCACCGCCGGGCCGCTGACCTGGGGTTATAAAACGGTACCACAGCCCCAGCTCGGCAATCGTGAGCTGCTGTTTGCCCAGGGGCGAGTGCTGGGAGGCGGGAGTTCGATCAACGCCGAAGTGTTCACCCGCGGCACGCCGGCGGACTATGACCGCTGGGCGGCGGAAAAGGGCTGCGACGGTTGGTCATTTGCCGATATTCAGCGCTATTTTATTAAATCCGAAGATAACGACACCTTTTCCGACGCCTGGCACGGCGTCGGCGGCCCGCTCGGGGTCTCCAGTCCAATCGGCGCCAATCTGATGAGCAAAACCTTCAGTAAAGCCTGCCAGCAGGCGGGACTGCCCTATAATCCCGACTTCAACGGCGCGACCCAGGCCGGCTGCGGTCTGTATCAGACCACCACGCGCAACGCCCGTCGCTGTTCTGCGGCGGTGGGCTATCTGAAAGACGCGCGCCAGCGGAGCAATCTCACGATTAAGACCGGCTGCCATATTTCCCGGCTGCTTATCGATAACCAGCGCGCCGTCGGCGTAGAGATCTATCAGGATGGCAAACCGCAACGACTACATGCCAGCCGTGAAGTCATCGTCAGCGCCGGAGCCATTGGTTCTCCGAAACTGCTGCAGCTTTCGGGCATTGGCGCCGCCGATGAGCTGAGTAAAAAAGGCATTCCGGTGGTCGCCGATCTCCCGGGCGTCGGGGAAAACCTGCAGGACCATCTGGGTATCGACCTGATCTTTGAGCTCAGCAACGCGCTGAGCTATGACAAGTACAAGAAGACGCACTGGATGCTGTGGGCCGGGCTGGAGTATCTGCTGTTCCGCAAAGGGCCGGTGTGTTCAAACATCGTCGAAGGCGGCGCGTTCTGGTATGCCGATAAACAGTCCGTCAATCCCGATACGCAAATTCACTTCCTGGCGGGCGCCGGGGTGGAAGCCGGTATCGAACCGGTGCCTTCCGGCTCCGGCGTGACGATTAACAGCTACTTCCTGCGTCCGCGCAGCCGCGGTCGGGTAACATTACGCTCGGCAAACGCCAGCGAGGCTCCGCTTATCGACCCGAACTATCTCAGCGATCCTTACGATCTAAAAATGAGTGTCGAAGGCTGCAAGCTGATGCGCGATATCATGCAACAAAGCGCCTTCTCGCCCTATATTCGCCGCGAGCATATGCCGGGACAGGAGGCGCAAAGCGATAAAGATCTGGAAAACTACATCCGCCAGTTTGCGCGCACCTGCTATCACCCGGTGGGCACCTGCAAAATGGGCGTCGACGAGATGTCGGTGGTCGATACCCAATTGCGCGTTCGCGGTATTGAAGGGCTGCGCGTGGTGGACTCGTCGGTGATGCCCGATCTGGTCAGCTCCAACACCAATGCCCCCACCATTATGATCGCCGAGAAAGCCAGCGATCTGATTATCGCGTCGCACTGATCACAAATTGTCGCCCATGTTCGTTTTCATGGGCAAAAACCGGTTGAATAAATAACTAAATAGTTATTTACTTAAGACCAGAAAGACATGTCAACATCCCGAGAGGTAACGATGAAAGTTCTCGTCCCCGTAAAACGCGTTGTCGATCATAACGTTAAGATCCGCGTACGAAACGATGGCAGCCAGGTTGATCTGACCAACGCCAAAATGGCGCTCAACCCGTTCTGTGAAATTGCGGTTGAAGAAGCCATTCGCCTGAAAGAGCTCGGCATCGCCAGCGAGATTGTGGTGGTCACCATCGGTGAAGAAGTGGCCCAGGAGCAGCTGCGCAGCGCGCTGGCGATGGGAGCCGACCGCGGATTGCTCATCGCGACCCCTTCGTCCCTCGAACCGCTCAACCTGGCAAAGCTGCTGGCGAAAGTGGTCGAAAGTGAGCAGCCGTCGTTAATCCTGATGGGGAAACAGTCCATCGATGGCGACAATAACCAGACCGGACAAATGCTAGCCGCGCTGTGCGGTTATCCGCAGGGAACGTTTGCCGCCGAGCTGCGTATTGAGCATGGTCAGGCGATGGTCACCCGTGAAATTGACGGCGGCCTGCAGACCGTGTCGCTGACGCTGCCGGCGGTGGTCACCACCGACCTGCGCCTTAACCAGCCGCGCTATACCTCCCTACCCAACATGATGAAAGCCAAAAAGAAACCGCTCAGCATCCTGCCGGTGGAGGAATTTGGTCTTGAGCTACGCCCGCACACGACCTTGTTAAAAGTCGAAACTCCGCCAGTGCGCGAAGCCGGCGTGCGTGTCGGGAGTGTGGATGAACTGTTGAACAAGCTGAAAAACGAAGCGAAGGTGATTTGATATGGCTACTTTACTCCTTGTCGAACATGACAATAACCAGCTCAACGCGGTAACCAGAAACGCGGTCAGCGCCGCCCGGGAGCTGGGTGACGAGGTGACCCTGCTGGTGGCGGGCGAAAACTGCCGCCCGGTGGCGGAACAGGCGGCGCGCATTGCCGGGGTGGCGAAAGTGCTGCTCGCCGACGATAGCGCCTTTAAACATCAGCTGGCCGAAAACGTCGCCGCACTGATGCTCTCGCTCCGCGGGGATTACAGCCATCTGCTCGCCGTCGCCAGCGCAAACGGGAAAAACATCCTGCCGCGCGTGGCGGCCCTCGCCGACGTCGCACAAATCTCCGACGTGATTGCGGTGGTCGGCCCCAGGGTCTTCAAACGTCCCATTTATGCGGGCAGCGCAATCGCCACCGTCGAAAGTCTCGACCCGCAGGTGGTCATGACCCTGCGCGCCTCCAGCTTCCCGGCAGCGCAAGAAAGCGAATCCGCCGCGCCGATTGAGCCGGTAGCCGGCGTCGATCGCCAGCCATTATCCCGCTTTATTCACGAAGAGCTGGCGCAATCCGATCGTCCGCAGCTTGCTACCGCCCGCGTGGTGGTTTCCGGCGGCCGTGCGCTGGGCAGCCGCGAAAACTTTGCCCTGATCGAACAGCTTGCCGACAAACTGCACGGCGCCGTCGGCGCATCGCGCGCGGCGGTCGATGCCGGCATGGTCGCCAACGATCTGCAGGTTGGACAGACCGGTAAAATTGTCGCGCCGGATCTGTATATCGCGGTGGGGATTTCCGGCGCAATTCAGCACCTGGCCGGGATGAGCAATGCCAAAGTCATCGTGGCGATCAACAGTGACGAAGAAGCGCCAATTTTCAAAATCGCCGACTACAGCCTGGTGGGCGATCTGTTTGAGATAGTACCGCAACTGGTGGCGAAACTGTGATGAGCAAGGGGCAGGCAACTGAAGATGGAGGTTATGGTGGAACGTGAAACGATGGAATTTGACGTCCTCATTGTCGGTGGAGGGCCCGCCGGGCTATCGGCAGCCTGCCGGTTGATGCAAATGGCGCAGCAGGAGCAACGTCAGCTGAGCGTTTGCGTGATTGAAAAAGGGGCTGAAGTTGGCGCGCATATTCTTTCCGGAGCCCTGTTCGAACCCCGGGCGCTCAATGAACTCTTTCCCGACTGGCAGTCGCTCGGCGCACCGCTGAACACCCCCGTGACGCAAGATGAACTCTTGCTGCTGCGCGATGGCGAAAAAGCGTGGAAGATCCCGGCGGCTTTAATCCCTGCCCCAATGCATAACGCGGGCAATTACGTCATTAGCCTGGGTGATTTTTGCCGCTGGCTGGCCCGCCAGGCAGAAGCAATGGGGGTAGATATCTTCCCCGGTTTTGCCGCCGCCAGCATCCTGTATGACGATGCTGGCGCCGTCGCCGGTATCACCACCGGCGATATGGGGATCAATGCCCAGGGAGAAGAAAAACCCGGTTTTACCCCAGGTATGAACCTGCTGGCGAAATATACGCTGTTCGCCGAGGGCTGCCGCGGTCATCTGGGCAAACAGCTGATCGCGAATTATCAACTTGATGCCGGCCGGGATCCGCAACACTACGCGCTGGGTATTAAAGAGCTGTGGGAGATCGCGCCGGAAAAAAGTCGTCCCGGGGAGGTCATCCACGCTTCCGGCTGGCCGCTTAGCGAAGGTGCGTCGGGGGGGAGTTTTCTGTACCACACCGGGAATAACCAGGTGGTCGTCGGGTTGATTGTCGATCTCAACTACCGTAACCCTTATTTAAGCCCGTTCGATGAGTTTCAGCGCATGAAACACCACCCGGCATTCCGTGCAACCTTAAGCGGCGGAAAACGTCTCTCCTACGGCGCGCGCGCCATAACCAAAGGGGGTATCAACGCGCTGCCCAAAATGCATTTCCCCGGCGGGCTGCTGATTGGCTGCGATGCGGGAACGCTCAATTTCGCTAAAATTAAGGGCAGCCACACGGCGATGAAAAGCGGGATGCTGGCCGCCGAATCGGTCTATCGGGCGCTGAGACAACCCCCCGATGACAAACGGGACCTTGCGGATTTTGCGCAGGCGTTTCATGAATCATGGCTCGGGGAAGAGCTACGCCAGTCACGTAACTTTGGCCCGCTGCTGCACCGCTTTGGTACGCTGGCAGGCGGGGCGCTTAACTATATCGATCAGAACTGGTTTAAAGGCAAGCTACCGTTCACGCTGCATGACCGCAAAGCGGATCACTTACAGCTGCAGACAGCGGAACAAAGCGCCGTCATTCACTATCCCAAACCGGATAACCAGCTGAGCTTTGATAAGCCCTCCTCCGTCTATCTGGCGAACACGGCGCACGATGAAGATCAGCCCTGCCATCTCAAGTTAAAAGACCCCGAGCTGTCGGTACGAGAAACGCTGCCGCGTTTTGCTGAACCGGCGCAGCGTTATTGCCCGGCGGGCGTTTATGAAATCATCACCCTTGCCGGAAAGCCAAAATTACAGATTAATGCGCAAAACTGCGTGCACTGTAAAACCTGCGACATCAAAGATCCTCTGCAGAATATCGTCTGGACGGTGCCCGAAGGGGGCTGCGGCCCCAACTACCCGAATATGTGATCTGTTTTCCGCCCCGGCAGCGCCGGGGTTTTCTGTGCCTGCGTTCTGCCCCCTTCCCACCATATGCCGGCTACCGGCAAAAAAAAGCACCCCGTCTGGGGTGCCTGTTCTGTCGGGCAATAGGGATTACGCCAGTAAATTGCGGCCGATAATCATGCGCTGAATCTGGTTAGTCCCTTCATAGATTTGAGTTATCTTGGCATCGCGGTACAGGCGTTCCACCTCCACGCCGCGAATATAGCCGCCGCCGCCAAAAATTTGCACCGCATTGCCGCTGTGCTGCACCGCGACATCGCCGGCAAAGCATTTCGCCATCGAGCAGGCAATCGAAGTATCTGGCGCATCGGTGTCAATTTTATAGGCCGCGCTATGCACCAGCAGGCGAGCAGCCTCGGTGTCTTTGGCGATATCCGCCAGCATAAACTGTACGCCCTGGAAATCAGCAATCGGTTTGCCGAACTGTTCGCGCTGTTTCGCATACGCGATCGCCGCTTCCAGCCCGGCGCGGGCAATGCCGACCGCCAGCGCGCCGATGCCCACCCGACCTTTATTCAGCACGCTCATCATAATGTGGAAGCCGCGGTTTTCCGGCCCCAGCAGCGCCTGTGCCGGCAGCCTGACCTGGTTGAAATGCAGTTCGCCCACCTGTGATGAGCGCTGACCCATTTTATGCTCTTTCGGGCCACGGGAGACACCGTCGCGGGAGCAATCGACAATAAAGATGCTCATACCGCGGTGACCGGCATCTTTATCCGTGCGCGCCAGCACAAAGGCCACATCGGCCACCGGCGCATTATGGATCCACAGCTTACTTCCGTTCAGCACCCAGCCATCCGCAGTACGGGTCGCGGTGGTTTTAATCCCTGAAACATCGGAACCGGCCCCGGCTTCGGTGATGCAGTAGGCCCCTTTCAACGATGCATTCAGCAGGCCCGGCAGCCACTGGGCGCGTTGCGCATCATCACCGTATTTTGACAACAGCGTTCCCAGCAACTCGACCAGGCCGCACTGATCGGCAATCGAGGCGTAACCGCGCGACAGTTCTTCCATCACCACGGCATAGGCAACCGCATCCAGTCCGACGCCGCCGTACTCTTCCGGAACGGTGATACCGAACAGCCCCAGTTCCCCCATTTGTTGGTAGATCTCCGCGGCAAAACGCTCTTCTCTGTCCAGCTCTTCCGCCTGAGGCCGAATGACCTCGTCGGCAAACTTACGGGTCATCTCGCGGATCTGTTGATGGGTTTCAGTCAAATACATGGTCATCCTCCTGCCAGCTATTAGTCATGCCGTCTGTTTTTCACGACATCCGAACACATTAATTAAATAACCAGATAGTTACTACAATGGATAAATATGGTTGTCAATCCTGTTAAATAATTGTTGTTAACTAGGCGACAAATATTGCAATGACAGGCAGCGGCCAGCTCACCATTGGCTGCCCGGCTTATCACTTTAGCCGTGAGTATCTTGACTTTTCTGTGGGCAAAAAGTACACCTATAAGTAACTAAACAGATACTTAACTAAGGAGTCAGTATGCTTAACATTCACCTGCCTACCCTACAAGGGACTATCACCGATTATCAGCTGGTGACCACAGAAGAACGCCCGACGGTTATCACCCCCGCGTTTAACCGTATCGCCTATGCCGCCGCCCACGTGGTGATCGACCCGCAGCATCAGGGGGCGGACTGGCTGAACAATCCGCGCATAGACTGGGATTCGACGCTGGCCTATCGCCACCATCTCTGGCGCCTGGGGTTTAATATTGCCGAAGCAATGGACACCGCGCAGCGCGGGATGGGAGTAAGCTGGGAGATCGCCAAAGAGCTGATTATCCGCTCGCTGCAAGAGGCGCAAACCGTACCCGGTGCCGACCTTGCCGCCGGCGTGGGAACCGATCAGCTGGAGGCGGCCCACGCCACCACGCTGGAACAAGTTATCGCGGCCTATGAAGAGCAGATGGAACTGGTCGAAAAACATAACGGCAAAATCATTTTGATGGCCAGCCGGGCCTTAGCCAAAGTGGCCAAAACGCCGCAGGATTATCTTGCCGTCTATAACCGTCTGCTGGAACAGAGCCAGGATAAAATTATTCTCCACTGGCTGGGAGAGATGTTTGACCCGGCGCTAACCGGCTACTGGGGATCGACGGATTTTGCCGCCGCCGCGGATACCGTGCTTGAGATCATCGCCAACAACGTCGATAAAGTGGAAGGCATTAAGATTTCGCTGCTGAGTAAAGAAAAAGAGGTCGCCTTCCGTAAGCGTCTGCCTTCGCAGGTGAAAATGTACACCGGCGACGATTTCAACTATCCCGAACTGATTGCCGGAGAGGATGGCCATTACTCGCATGCGCTGTTAGGTATTTTCGACGCTATCGCCCCGGTTGCCGCCGCGGCGCTCAACGAACTGGCGCAGGGCAATAGCGGGGAATACTATCGTCTGATGAACCCCACTGTCGCCCTGTCGCGGGAAATCTTTAAAGCGCCGACGCAGTATTACAAAGCGGGCATTGTATTTCTGGCGTGGCTCAACGGCCACCAGAGCCATTTCTCGATGGCCGGCGGGATGCAGGCGGCACGCGAGATTAGCCACTATGCCGAGATTTTCCGCCTGGCGGACCAGGCCGGTCTGTTGCAAAACCCACAGTTGGCTACCCGGCGAATGAAAAATCTGCTGACGGTTTATGGCCTCTGAGGATTATAAGACGAGGCGTTGATTTCCCAGAGTAACCGCTCTGGGAACCCCCTCCCCTAGCCAAATTCGCGGTGGCGTTGCTTGCAGATGGCCAGCACCTCATCCGGATCCCGCTGCCACCAGTTGTTACTGGAGAAGATCTCCACTTCGTGCAGACCGGTGTAGCCCAGCGCCTCGATAGCCTGGCGATGGCTACGGATGTCGATAACTCCGTCCCCCATCATGCCGCGATCCAGCAGCATATCCGTAGTGGGCACTAACCAGTCGCAAATATGAAAAGCCAACAGCCGCTCGACGCCGGCCCGTTCAATCTGCTGCTGAAACTGCGGATCCCACCAGGTGTGATAGAGATCCACGGCGATACCCAGCCCCTCGTCGCCCAATTCGTCGCAAAGATCGTTGGCCTGGGCCAGAGTATTTACGCAGGCGCGCTCGGCGGCGTACATCGGATGCAGGGGCTCGATCGCCAGCGGCATGCCGAGCGGGCGCGCATAGTCCAGCAGCTCGCTCAGGCCATCGCGCACCTGCTGCCTGGCGGCGAGTAAATCTTTCGATCCCGCAGGCAGCCCTCCGACCACCAGCACCAGGCAGGGTGCGCCAAGCTCCAGCGCTTCGTCCACCGCCCGTCGGTTATCCAGCGCTTTTTCCCTGCGTTCCTCCGGGGTGCTACCGGGAAACATCCCGCCGCGGCAATAGCCGCTCAGCAGCAGGTCATGATGGCGGATAAGACGCGCAGACTCTTTTAGCCCCAGCGCCTGCACCTGATCGCGCCATGGCGCAATGCCACGGATCTCATGCCGGGCGCACCCTTCAATGATCTGATCAAGTTTCCATTTCTGCCGCACCGTGGCGGTATTGAGGGATAGTTTACGGCTGTCGGGTTGACTCATCTGTGTGACCTCAGTGTTTTATGCCTGAAAAACGTTAAACCAGATAAATTGAGCATCAACTTTCTCAACAAAGCATTATATAAATTAATATTTTGGGTAAATACGACGACAATCACATAACCAACTAGTTAGTTATATAAACAAACGGAGACGCGCATAAAAACGAGGGAACAGCAGGCGACGGGACCGTACCGGGAACATAAGCCTGTCGTACGAAAATCTATCCGAAGGAGCGTCAGATACGGCTTTTCAGATGACAGAGGTAAGCGCGGAAATGACAAGATCACCCGCTAAGATGGGCTGGCCGGTGAAGAAAGCAGACACCCAGGGTGTCTGCCCGATGTTTCGCGTGTAAACTACCAGCCGCAGACGTTGGTCTCTTCATCCGATTCATAACCGCGCACGATATTAATCAGATCTTTGACGGCATCGGCAGCCACGCCCGGCGCCTGCAGCTCATTCAGGGAGGCAAACTCTTTATCCACCGATACGCCATTATTATTATTGGTCACCGACAGCGTGAACCCCTTTCCCTGCGTATTGTCAGAGGACAGCGGGGCAACAAGTTCTGCCAGCGCCTGCTCAGCCATGGCGGGAATATATAGCGCCATCGGCTTCAAATAGACTTTCTCTTGCCTGTCATTATTGTTGCCGTTAGCAACAGCCAGGGAATAACCTCTATTTTCGTTGTTCATAGGTGCAGCCTTATCCCTCTATCAGAATTTGAGGATCGACATAAAAATCCACATTGAAGACGGTGTCTTCAGTCAATGCTTCAATTCGGTGCCATTTCTCCGGCGGAAATACGCCAAACTGTCCGGCTTCAATCGTCAGCGTTGCCACCGGCTGCGGGCTGGTCTCATCGGCATAGCCGTAATAGCGGATAGCCCCCTGCATCACAGCCAGACGGGGATAGACCCCCTGCCGCGTTCCTGCATCAAGATGCCGCTGCCAGATAGAGGCGGGCGCCGTCTCTTTCGTCCACAGGGGCGTGGTTCGCGTATGAACATAATGGGTGGGAATAATAATTCGCTGCATGATTCGGCCTCGCTTTCCGCACCCTTGCGTGCGGTGGGAACGGTGAAATATGTTGCATATGATATACCCCTTTTAATCACTGAGGGTATTATTTTTAAAGATGATAAGTTTCTACCCCTGTTAATACTCAATAAGGGTTAGTTTTTTTGAAATATAAGAATGGACGGACCTGTGAATCAGATCCGCGATAAGACAGGAGAGGCGATAATTTATTTAGCCGGTGTGTTCAGAGGGCCAGGTTTACCAATTAGATAACCCTGAACCAGATCGCAACCTAATTGTTGCAGCGAATGGAGTTGTTCTTCTGTTTCGACGCCTTCGGCGACAATACGCATATGTAAACTTTTCCCCATGCTGATGATCAGACGCACAATATCGAGATCGTCTTTTTGCAGAGGAATATTAATCACAAACGAGCGATCGATTTTTATCTTATCGAACGGGAAATAGCTCAGCCGCGACAATGACGAGTAGCCGGTACCAAAATCATCAATCGAAATCTGAATCCCGAGCTCACGCAGTTGGCTGAGGATCTCTAAGGAGCGGGTGTTTTCATTGAACACATCCGACTCGGTAATTTCCAGATCCAGACGATGCGGGTCGAGGCCGGTTTTTTTCAATACGCTGACAATCACATCGGTCAACGAACTGTTAATCAACTGAATAGGCGACACGTTTACCGAGACCTTAAGCGGCGATGACCAGCGCGCCGCCTCTTCGCAGGCGGTGCTGAGCACCCACTCGCCGAGGGCGTTTATCATGCCCGTTTTCTCGGCAATCGGAATGAAGGTGCTCGGCGGAACCACGCCGCGCACCGGATGGAACCAGCGCACCAGCGCTTCATAACCGTAAATTTCGCCGCTGACCGTGTCGGCTATCGGTTGGTAATAAACCCGGAATTCACCATTACCGAGCGCCTGCAGCAGGTCATCCTCAAACGATTTATTCTCCTGCAGACGTTGCAGCATGCCGGCACGGAAGACCTTGACGGTACCTGCGCCCTCTTTTTTCGCCTCATACAGCGCCAGATCGGCGCATTTATATAAATAATCGGTGCGCGTTTCGCGATCGGAAAGCACGATGCCGATGCAGGCATCAATGTTGATCATCGAGTCATAGATTTGATAGGGCTGGATGATTTTTTCCCGGATCACCATCGCCCGTTCCAGCGCCATCTCTTCGCTCAGGTCGCAGGAGATCAGGGCGAATTCATCGCCTCCCAGACGATAGAGCGTTTCCGCGGTTTTACGGAAAAACGACAGGCGGCTGGCCAGTTCCTGCAGCAGTTTATCGCCGGAATCGTGGCCCAGCGTATCGTTTACATCTTTAAAATTATCGAGGTCGAAAAGCATCACCACGGCACAGCCATCGTAAGGCCTGACCTGATTGACAATTTCCTGCAGCTTTTGCCAGAAGGAGAGCCGGTTAGGCATCCCGGTCAGCGAGTCATGGTAGGCATCGTACTGCAGACGGCGGTTTTGCACCTGCAGTTTCTCTTTTGACAGCTGCAGATCGTCGGCCAGCAGCTTCATTCGCACGTGGGCACGCCGCAGATTGTTATTCTGTCGCAGCATCAACAGCCCCAACGTGATACAGGTTGTAATCAACAGGATGGAGATAATTGAATAGATGTAATACAGATTCTGAATTTTATCGTGCGTATGATTAACAACGTCAATCCCCTGCACCAGCGAGGTGGAAGCAAGCGAGGTCATCGGGCCGTCAATCTCTCTCATCTTGCCTAACACCGCCTTAATCTGAGCAGGTGTCATTTTATCCAGCCCGCTATCGAGCTGCTGCAAAATAGCGATCAAACTATCGACGGTGGCCTGGCGCCCGGCATCTTTATGAATAAAATTCTTCAGTTCGCCCTGCTGCAACAGCTCTATCTGGCTCAACATAATATCGAGACGCAGACGTACCTGATCGCGGTCTGCGCTCTCCACGCCAAGTGCGAATGCGCCTAAACTCGACTCCAGCCGCATATACTCGGAAACTATCTGGGCGACTGACCAGGAGTCCGTATAGCGGGTTAATTTCTGTAACTCACTTTGCCGCTCATGCACCAGATACGTAATGTATCCGGTGATGATGAACAGCGACAAAATAATCCCGGTAAGTATTCGATTCAAGATCAAACCCTTACTCAATGATAATTTTTGAGACTTGCCACGCCGAACGGGAATAATAAACCTGGTTTTGCAGTTCAGGGCTGCTATCGTACGGATAAACAATAAATAAAGGGCCTTTATCGCGGATGTGCATATATTCGCCATTTAATTTTAGCGCGAGGATAACAGGGAACTGGCGAAAATCATCGAGCGGGACCATCGTCGTATAGTCGTTTAAGGCAATGACCTTGGCCGTCTTGCCCCTGGCACCGACTAAATCCATGAGTTTGCTAAGGGAAACGCCCTCAAAACGCACTTTTCCTGAGTACCAGGGCGTGGTGGTGACAATAGTCTCCATCCCCAGTTTTTCTAATGCCGCCAGGTCAAAAACCGCGGTATCGCCTGCATTTGTATTTCCAATCAAGCCGGAAATGGTTAAAACGGGCTTCCCCGTAGGGGCAGGCAGTTTTTCTGCAAAAGCATTAGGCAAAACCATAACACAAAATAAAACTGCGAAAAGTAGACGCATTTAGCTCACCATTCCGGAATTGGAGATAAGTTAATTGTAAACCATTAAGGTCAATTCTTAAAAGACGTCAGCAGCGGGTTGTGAGGTTCTCGATTAAAAATATTTTCTCTTTCCAGAACACTCTGAACCTTTGTTTACACCTGACGATAAAAAGCACATTTTTTGCCATTAAGGCAGCACTTTCGGTAAAAATCTTTTCTCTCATCCTGGAGCGCGGTAGTCTTTGTACTGACGCCGCTAAGACTGCGTCTCATTCCAATAATGATAAACACGGCAACAGACAGGACAGGTATGGACTCAACGCTTATTTCCTCCCGCCCCGGCAAGGAGACATGTTCACTCAATCGCGCCAGAAGAGCGGCCTGGGGCAGCTTTGCCGGCGCCGTGGTTGACTGGTACGATTTTTTACTCTACGGCATCACCGCCGCGCTGGTGTTTAACCGCGAATTTTTCCCGCAGATTAGCCCGGCAATGGGCACGCTGGCCGCCTTTGCCACTTTCGGCGTCGGCTTTCTGTTTCGTCCCCTCGGCGGCATTATCTTCGGTCATTTCGGCGATCGCCTTGGCCGCAAACGGATGCTGATGATGACCGTCTGGATGATGGGAATTGCGACCGCCTGCATTGGTCTGCTCCCTTCCTTCAACCAAATCGGCTGGTGGGCCCCCGTGCTGCTCGTCACCCTACGCGCTATTCAGGGCTTCGCCGTCGGCGGAGAATGGGGCGGTGCGGCGCTGCTGGCGGTAGAAAGTGCGCCCAAAAATAAAAAAGCCTTCTACAGCAGCGGGGTTCAGGTGGGTTACGGCGTTGGCCTGCTGCTTTCCACCGGCCTGGTCTCGCTGATCAGCGCGAACACCACTAACGAGCAGTTTCTCAGCTGGGGCTGGCGCCTGCCGTTCTTGTTCAGCGTGGTGCTGGTGTTAGTCGCGCTGTGGATCCGCAACGGCATGGCCGAATCTGCCGAGTTTGAACATCAGCAGCAGGAAGCGCAGCTAAAGACGGCCAAAAAGCGCCTGCCGGTCGTCGAGGCCCTGCTCCGTCACCCCGGCGCGTTTTTACTGATTATCGCCCTGCGTCTGTGCGAACTGCTGACCATGTATATTGTCACCGCCTTCGCCCTGAATTACTCAACGCAGAACCTCGGCCTGCCGCGTGAACTGTTCCTTAATATTGGTCTGCTGGTCGGCGGAATCAGCTGTCTGACAATCCCCTGCTTCGCCTGGCTTGCGGATCGCTTCGGCCGCCGGCGGATCTACATTACCGGTGCGCTCATCGGCACGCTCAGCGCGTTCCCGTTCTTTATGGCGCTGGAAAGCCAGTCGTACTTCTGGATCCTCTTTTTTGCCCTGATGCTGGCCAATATCGCCCATGATATGGTGGTTTGTGTTCAGCAACCGATGTTCACCGAGATGTTTGGCGCCAGCTATCGTTACAGCGGGGCCGGCGTCGGATATCAGGTCGCCAGCGTCATTGGCGGCGGCTTTACGCCATTTATTGCCGCGGCATTGGTCACCTTCTCCGGTGGCTCCTGGCACAGCGTGGCGGTTTACCTGACCGGCGGCTGTCTGCTCTCTGCCCTCACCGCCATGTTGATGAAAAAGAACCCTCACCCCTGATTGCACGGTGCGCGGCGGGAAACCGCCGTGAACATGGAGACCTTATGACTCAGGACAACCGCCCGGCCTGCTGGCCCGCACAGTTTCATCCCCAACCGCTACCGCTGCTCTATTGCCCTGATCCGACGCTGGCTGAGCAGCCGCTGTTTGAGCAAGCTCGCCGCGGCGAAGCGGTGGCGCAACTCTGGCAGGCTCCACAAGGACTGGTGGTGCCTGGCAGCTATCGTAAATTCAGTGAACTCAGTGCCGTCAGCGCGCTTTTTTCCCGCCGCGGCTGGCCGGTGTGGCTTCGCCGCTCCGGCGGTGGACTGGTCCCACAGGGCCCCGGGATTATCAATCTCAGCCTCGCCTGGCCGGTCACGCAACCGCTGGGCGAAGCGGCAGAACCTATCTATCTGCAGCTCTGCGGGCTACTTCAGCGCACGCTGGCGACGTTTGGCGTCGGGAGTCATTATCAGGCGGTGACGGGGTCATTTTGCGACGGCCGCTACAACCTGGCCTGCGGCGAGGGCGATCATGCCCGCAAAATTGTCGGTACAGCCCAGTACTGGCGGCCGCTGGCCGAGGATCGAGGACATGTGGTCCTTGCTCATGCGGTGATTTTAGTGGATACCGATCTGATCGGCGCACATCAGGCCGCGAACGATTTTGAAGCCCACCTCAACAGTGGCCGGGTCTATCGTACTGATAAGACCGTGACGCTGGCGCAGCTGCTGCCCGGTGAAACAGACTTACTTCCCCGCTTTCACCAGGCGTTGACGGAACAGCTGGCGCTTTTCAGCTGAAGGTATGCTTCAAATAGTGGCTGAATGTCTCTACCGCACGTGACACGCGCGGTGCATAGGGCCGAATGACGTACAGCTGTGGCGCGAAAACCTCAACCGGCCGCCAGCCTGGAAGTAACTCCTGCACCAGCCCGCGGCCGATGGCCTCCCGGGCGCTGAAATCAGGCAGCAGCGCAATACCCAGCCCTGCCAGCACCGCATCACGCAGCGATTCGCTGTTGTTGGTGGCGAAGGGGCCATGAACCTTGACACTCACCCGTTCGGCCGGTTGCTCGCGGGACTCAAACGTCCACTGCGGGCTTTGCGCCCCGCGCGGATAGGTCAGACACTGATGATGGCGCAACGTCTCCGGGGAGTCCGGACGACCAAAACGGCGGATATACTCTGCCGAGGCGACGATCAGCGTCGCCGTACTGCACAGCGGCCAGGCCACGTGGGTCTCCGGCAATGCTTCGCGGCGGCAGTGACGAATCGCCACGTCAAATCCCTCGCTGGCCAGCGATACCAGCCGGTCGGTCACCTCCAGCTGCAGTTGAAGCTGCGGATGCTGGTGCAAAAATGGCGTAATCGCCGGGACCAGCTGTTGACGGGAAAAGGCGACCGGCGCCGTGACCCGTAGCGTTCCCCGCAGCGGTCCGCCTTCATCACAGGTACCGGCGAAAATATCGCGCAGCTGCCCGAAAGGTTCGTTCAGCTCCGCCACCAGCCGCAGGCCATCCTCGCTGAGCGTCACATTCCGCGTGGTGCGATGCACCAGCTTTTTGCCGGTGATCCGTTCCAGCTCGCTAATTTTCTGACTGATCGCCGACTTGCTGACCGCCAGTTTTTCCGCCGCGCGGGTATAGCTTTTTTGCTCTTCCAGCACCGTCAGCCAGTACAGATGGGTCCAGTAACTCTCCGGGCGAATTTCACTCATCTCGATTGTTCACCTGTATAAACAATGAATTCCACTATAGCGGTTTTTGCCCGGCAGAACATGGATTAGCATCGCGGAAGTCAGCTTATCCACCCTGGAAGTAAGGAGTACCTGCCATGCCGTTACTGATATTTGATGTGATTGAAGGTCGTAGCGAACACGAACTTACCACCCTGCTGGATGCCGCACATCGCGCGGTTATTCATGCGTTTAAGGTGCCGGAGCGCGATCGCTACCAGATTGTTCACGAAAACAAAGCTCACCATATGGTGATTGAGGATACCGGACTGGGATTCACGCGCAGCAACAAGCTGCTGGTCGTGCGGGTGTACACCAGCCCGCGTAGCGAAGAACAAAAGCAGCTCTTCTACGCCACCCTGCTCGCTGAGCTGCAGGAACATTGCGGACTGAGCGCTGATGACCTGATGATTTCCGTGATCGGTAACCAGAAAGGCGACTGGAGTTTTGGCCGCGGCGTCGCCCAATATATGACCGGAGAGCTTTAACCTTCCCGGGCCCCGTGCCGTTATGCCTTCGGCGCGGCGGCCATCCGCATCCGTGCCTTTTGCTCGATATTTTCCAGCAGTTCCTGCACGTCATCCTCATCAATATCAAGGAACTGACCGTCGAGTAACGCGGCATGAATATCTTCACGAGTCACCGGTAGCCCCAGCGGCACCACTTTGGGCTTAACCTCTTCAGCCGCCAAAGAGTGGGGATAGCGGCGCCCGACCAGGTTGTTGAAGATGATTGCCAGTAGCGCCAGCATCGCTGAATTTAGCAGTACCGGCGTCAGCACAAAGTGGTATCCCGCGCTGTGAACCCCCGCTCCGCCGAGGATCGCCGTCAGCGCAACGGCGCCGCCGGGCGGATGCAGACAGCGCAGAAAATACATGGCGGCGATGGCCAGTCCGGCTGCCAGACCGCAGGCCAGGGCAAGCTGAGGCACCCACATCCCGACAGTAACACCGATCAACGCCGAAACCACGTTGCCCCCGACGATTGACCACGGCTGCGCCAACGGACTGCTTGGCACGCCGAACAGCAAGACCGCAGAGGCTCCCATCGGCGCAATAAACCACAGATTCATCTCACCCAGCAGCCAGTGACTGAACATGCTGGTGACGGCCAGCCCCGTACCGGCACCTATCGAACCGAGGAGGATATGTTTTCTGGCAACGGGCAGAGCATGCGGCTTTAATCGCCCAAGAAAAATGCGGACCCGCGAAAACAGTGCGGTCGGTAAAACGCTTAACATCGAATGACTCACTCACGTCATATAAATTACTTATATTTTATTTTCATTTTTTAACCATATTTTAACAACCATATCTTTCGCAGGGCTACTTCCCCCCCACTGAATTTAGCGATACGCCGCCGTTATGCGATCCCGGAACACTACGTTAGAATCATTTCCCCACCGGGATTTAACCCACTCTACGGATTGAAGGTCACAATACAGTGAATAATAAGACAAATTTAGTGAAAGACGTGGCATGGGCCAGCCAGAATATGCCGCGCACGCTGCGTCAGGTCGCCGCCCTTCCCGATCTGAGCCATGTCCGACTGGCCTGCTGCATGCATCTGGATATGAAAATGATCCCGCTGGTGCAGGGGATACTGGAGAAAGGGGCGCAAGTCTTTCTGACCACCTGTAACCCCACCACCGTTCAGGACGACGTTGTCGCCTGGCTGGTAGAGCGCGGCGCACAAGCCTGCGCCTGGCGCGACATGAGCGATGCCGACTGGCAGCACTCCTGGGAAAAAGCGATCGCCTGGGGCCCGACCCATCTGTGTGAAATGGGCGCCGATATCACCACTCTGCTGCACCAGCGCGGCGAATTTGGCAACATCGTCGCCGGTCTGGAAGCAACTGGCTCCGGCGTCAGCCGCCTGGGCGATATTCGTCCCGGCTACCCTATCTTTAACTGGGACGATCTCCCGGTTAAAGAGGGACTGCATAACCGCCATATGGTGGGTCTTACGGCCTGGCATACCTTCTTCCAGACGACTCATCTGACGCTGCATGAGAAGAAAGTGCTGGTCATTGGCTACGGTCTGGTGGGACAAGGCGTTGCCGCGGCAGCAAAAGCCTTTGGCGGACAGGTGATGGTGGCAGAGATCGATCCCGCCCGTCGCCTGCAGGCGGCCTATGATGGCTGGCATGTTGTTGATTTACAGGATGCCATCGCCTCGGCAGATGTGGTCGCCACGGCAACCGGTGCGAAGAAAGTGGTCAATAGCACGGCGCTGGATAACGCCAAAGATGGCGTATTTATTCTCAATGTCGGCCACGTTGCGGAAGAGATTGACTGCGGCTACCTGCGTCAGTTCAGCCACGATGAGGTGATGCCGTATATTAATGCGTACCGGATGGGCGATAAAACCGTCTACCTGATGGCCAACGGCTCAATGCTGAATCTGACCGCGGGATTTGGTGACAGCCTCAACGCCTTTGACGTGACTCTGGCCGTCATGGCCAGCGGGATTCATCACATCGTAACGGACGGCATGAACGCGGAAGCGAATGTCTATCTGCTGCCGCAAAGCGTATGGCAAAACGCGCTGTAAATCCGCAAAGATTCAGGGCGACGGCCGTCGCCCTGAGACCGGCTTAGCGGCTTTCCGGCAGGACGATATTACTCTCCGCCAGCGTCCCCATTTCGTTAAATACCGTGCACGCCGCCTGCACAAGATGCATCGCCAGCGCGGCGCCGCTCCCCTCTCCCAGCCGCATATCCATATCCAGATAGGGCTTCAGCTGCAGATGTTCCAGCGCAATACGCGCCCCTTTTTCCGCCGACAGATGTGAAGGGATCAGATATGAATGCACGCCAGGAGCCAGACGACAGGCTGCCAGGGCGGAGGCATAGGAGAGGAAACCGTCCAGCACAACCGGCAGTCCGCAGGAGGCAGCGCCCAGCATCACGCCGGTCATCCCCACCAAATCAAATCCGCCGACTTTCGCCAGCACGTCCAGGCCATCGTCTGCCTGCGGCTGATTCACAGCAATTGCCCGGCGGACGACATCGGCTTTGTGTCCCAGCTGCGATACCGGCAGGTTAGCGCCGATGCCCACCACATCCTGCGCATCGTTACCGGTAAGCACGCTGACGACCGCCGCCGCAGGCGTGGTGTTCGCCATCCCCAGTTCACCAACGCCGAACACGCGTACGCCCTGCGCCGCCAGTTCTCGCGTATAGCGAATGCTGGCCAGCAGCAGCGCCGTTGCCTGTTCCCGGCTCATTGCCGCCGTCCGGGCAATATTGCCGCTGCCGCGCGCCACTTTCATATCCACCAGACCAGCGATCGGATCCGCGTCGATACCGGCATCGACCACATGCACCTGCGCGCCCGCCTGGGCCGCCAGTACGCAGACGCCGGTATTTTTGCGGGTCATGTTTATCGCCTGAATCGCCGTGACGGCCTGCGGCGAGATCGCCACCCCTTCGTGCCAGACGCCGTGATCGGCGCACATCACCACAATGGCTTTTTCCGCCAGCTGCAGCTGTCCCCGCAGCCCCGGCATTCCGGCCAGCTGGACTGCCAGCGCCTCCAGTCGCCCCAGGCTGCCCGGTGGTTTTAATAAACCATCCAGATGTTGTTGCGCCTGAGCCATCGCCGCGCGGTCCGGCAGCGGAATGTCGGCGATCAAGGCCGAAAGATTGTCCATCATGTTCCTCGTAGCACTTTCAGGTGATTTGCCATAGCCCGTTGTGAACGCGGTCGCGCATGAAAACTGGCGTGACGCCGCGGTTCGCCGCCGGGAGAAGGAGATAAATCAGAGAGGGGATAATTCCCGACGGCGAGAGCCGCCGCCGGGCAGGTACGATGCGATTACTCTTCGACCTTCGCTTCGCCCATGACTTTCAGCTTTTTGGAAATGTCACGACGTTCTTTCGACAGTTCGGCATTTTTGATGATGTAGTCATCAACACGATCTTCGTAATCGCTTTTCATGCTGGCGATGATGCCCTGAATAGCTTCAACGCTCATGCCCGGTTTGATGTAGTCACTGAGGTTGTCCAGCAGCAGTACGCGCTTCTGGTTATCACGGATCTTTTTCTCAACGTCCTGAATTTCACGCTGCAATTTGTTCTTACGACGATACAGACGAACAAACTCCAGTACGTCCTGGAAAGAAGGCTTAGTTGTTTCCATTTTTACACCCCTAATATTTGAGATTCGGATTCGCTAAAGCGACTGCTATATAGGGCTAACATAACTGTTAGCAGCCGCGGATGACAATGTTTTTTCCTTTACGTTTATCATAACCCTAAATGCTGCTGAATCGAAGCAACCTGTGGGCAAATTGCGCGCATCTGGTTTTTATTTACGCAAAGCCCGGCAGATTAAATTCGACAGCAGTTCAAGCTGGCGCGCCAGTTCTATCGTCAGCCAGACGTAGCCGTGGATCGGGGTTTCCGCCAGGCTATCTCCCTGGTGCTCTTTCATGAGTTCGCGCAGTTCGGCGACGATATCATTGAGTTTTTCCGTGTTGGCGCGAATCGGCTGTGGATTACCTTCATACAGCGCATGCGCAATCGTCAGCAGCGTTTGCTGGGTCATCTGCTGGGTCTCACGCAGCGTGTGGGCGTTCAGCATCACAAAATGACCGGGACGCGAGCTCCAGTATGCATTGATCTGCAGTTCCAGCATGCAGACCAGGTTACGACTCACGGTTTGAATGGCTTCAAAAATGGCTTTCTGGATATGGGTTTCTTTACTCGCCGGGGTAATCAGCCCGCGCATCTTCACCACATCGTTAAGCACTTTTTGCAGATGTTTTTCCAGCCGCGGTCTTTCCACCAGATTAGGGGAGAACCCGGCCTGATAAAGCCGGTTGAAGGCGGTGACGTAATTTGCCATCTGGATTCGCCAGTGCAAGAACGCCCGCTGCGGCCAGATGCCGGTGAACAGCATGGCCAGCAGGGAACCAAAGATAACATCGCCGCTTCGCCATAGCGCGGTGTGCATATCGCCAGGCGGCGCGCCCACCACCACCGCCAGCGTAATGCCGATGAGCAGCGCCTGGTACGGTTTTTTCCCTAACGCCAGCCAGCCGCAGAGGAACATCGCCACCGCGCACCACAGCACCATGACGGGTAAGGAGATAAGCTCAAGCTTTAACGCCACCAGCCCGAGTGCCGAGCCGAGGATAGTGCCGCCGATACGCTCGAAGGCACGCGGCACCACGTTGCCCCAGAACGAAATCGGCCCCATCACCACCACCAGGGTGATCAGAGGCCACGTCCCTTCCGGTACATTCAGCAAACGAACCAGTAAAAAAGTGAGGACAAAGGCCAAAGCAATTCGAATGCCATGCACCACGCGATAGTGGCGATACAGACGGATTTCGAAAGGCTTAAGTGATTTATCAGCGCGCACAGACCTCTCCAGCAAGCAAACGGCGGCAGGAAGCAAAGGCCAATTGTAACTGCTTTTTCAATGTAAGCAGTACGCTAATGTAAAAAACCTTGTCCACTGCGGGGGTAAACGCTTATTTCACCACCCGTTCGACCGCGACATACATTTCGATGTCCCAGTAACCGTCCTGATTGCCGTCGTTGAGATAGACCTCAAAACAGGGTTTTTCCGCCAGCTGATACTCTTTGCTCTGCATCAGGCTATTGAAGAACGCCAGCCACGGCGTCGAGAAGTCGTGATTCTCCACCCGCGCGCTGGCGACTGCATACTCTCCCCCGGCAATCTCAGTGAGAATGACCCCTTCGCTGTTGGGTGGAATGACGAAATCGTCTGCCACGGTGACCACCGTATCGCAGCGCAGCTTCTCCGCTGGAACCCGATCGGGATTGTCATAGTAAACGGCTACCCACTCCTGTGCCGGAATCTGACGGCCGCTGACCCATGCCATGAGCTGCTCAAACCCCTGTTTAACGGTCTGATCCCAGGGTCCCACCATATGAAAACCGGCAATGGTACGTTTGCCGACGGACTTCACGCTGTAGTTCATATTGCCTCCACCAGTGATAACAACTGTATAAATGTACATATACTGTAGCCAGGTGATGCACATCAGTATGTGCGCTGATTCACAGAGTGGCCAATGGAGGGGAGCGAAAAATGAGCCAAAAAAACGCCCCGTGCGGGGCGTGGCGGTTACAGCACGTGATGCAGATAATCGCTCATCCGCGAGAACACCCCGCCCTTGCCGACGCTTTCCAGCGTCACCAGCGGCCAGTGCGCGACCACTTTGTCGCCGTCATAGAGTGAGATTTCCCCGACCCGTTGATTTGCGGCAATGGGCGCCTCGAGATCTTTTTTGTCCAGCACGTACCTGGCTTTAATACGCGGCACTTCCGACTTCGGCAGCGCCAGCCAGAAATCCTGATCGGTGCCCAGCTGGATTTGTTCTTTATCACCGTACCAGATACGTTCGCTGCCGACCTTTTTGCCCTTTTGCAGCACCTGAACGGTGTCGAAATTTTGCTGACCCCAGTGCAGTAGTTTTGCCGCCTGCTGTTCGCGCCCTTTCGGGCTATCGGCGCCCATCACTACGGCAATCAGGCGCCGCTGGCCGTCCACTGCGGAGGCAATCAGGTTAAAGCCGGCGCCGGAGGTATGCCCGGTCTTTAATCCATCAACATTCATGGTCTTATCCCACAGCAGCCCGTTGCGGTTTTGCTGGGTAATCCCGTTCCACGTCAGACTTTTTTGGCTGTACATGTGATAAACGTCAGGCTCGCCGTGAATGATAGCCCGCGACAGCACCGCCAGATCGTACGCCGAGCTGTGTTGGCCCGGCGCATCCAGGCCATGCACGGTTTCAAAGTGGGTATCCTGCAGATGCAGTTTTTTTACGTACTCGTTCATCATCGCCACGAACTGCGGCTGGCCGCCCGCGACATAATCAGCCAGCGCCACGCAGGCATCATTGCCGGAGTCGACGATGAGGCCGCGGCTTAAATCACGTACGCTGACCCGATCGCCGGCCTTAAGGAACATCAGCGACGAGCCGTCGAAGACAGGGTTGCCTTTCGCCCAGGCGTCGCGGCCGACGGTCACCATATCGTCAAAGGAGATGCGATGGCTGTCGATGGCGCGATCGACGACGTATCCGGTCATGAGTTTGGTCAGGCTGGCAGGGTTGCGCTGCTGGTGTTCATTACCCGCAGTCAGGATCTGCCCGGTCGTGTAATCCATCAGTACCCAGGAGCCCGCCTGAATGGACGGTGGCGGCACGGTGACGGGGAAATCATTGGCAGCAAATGCGCAAGAAACGCTCGAAGCGAGCAAAGTTACAGCAATAAAAAAACGGCCTTTCAACGGCATATCCTCTAAATTGACAGATTCGCCGTCCTTTTTACGGAAGTTCTCCTTTCAAATCAGGGTTTAATTGCAAGAAAATATGACACGGCGGAAGCGCCGCGCAGCCAACGCCCTTCTGATGCCCAGGTAAATCGTTTACCATAACGGGTGCCAGCCACCATGGAAAATGAACAGATTATGCAAGATAGCGCCAACCAGCCCGGATTTTTATTCCACGATTACGAAACCTTCGGCACCCACCCTGCGCTCGATCGACCGGCCCAGTTCGCCGCCATTCGTACCGATGCCGAACTGAATATCATCGGTGAGCCGGAGGTTTTCTACTGCAAACTGGCCGACGACTATCTGCCGCAGCCGCAGGCGGTAATGATAACCGGGATCACTCCGCAGGAAGCGAACGCCAAAGGCGACAATGAAGCCGCCTTTGCCCGCCGGATTCACGATCTGTTCACGGTGCCGAAAACCTGCATCGTCGGCTATAACAATGTGCGCTTCGATGATGAGGTCAGCCGTAATATTTTCTATCGTAACTTTTACGATCCCTACGCCTGGAGCTGGCAGCACGACAACTCGCGCTGGGATCTGCTGGATGTGATGCGCGCCTGCTATGCCCTGCGCCCGGAAGGGATCAACTGGCCGGAGAACGACGAGGGTCTGCCGAGTTTTCGCCTTGAGCATCTGACCGTCGCTAACGACATTGAACACAGCAACGCCCACGACGCGATGGCCGACGTTTATGCCACCATCGCCATGGCAAAACTGGTCAAAGCCCGGCAACCGCGTCTGTTTGACTATCTCTACAGTCATCGGAACAAGCGCAAGCTGGCGACGCTGATCGACGTTGCGCACATGAAGCCGCTGGTCCATGTCTCCGGCATGTTTGGCGCGGCGCGCGGCAACACCAGCCTGGTGGCACCGCTGGCCTGGCATCCGGATAACCGCAATGCGGTGATCATGGTCGATCTGGCCGGCGACATGACGCCGCTGCTGGAACTGGATGCCGATACCCTGCGCGAGCGGCTGTACACGCCAAAAGCCGATTTGGGCGAGCTGGCGGCGGTGCCGGTTAAGCTGGTTCATCTCAATAAATGCCCGGTACTGGCCCAGGATAATACGCTACGCCCGCAGGATGCCGACCGTCTGGGGATTAACCGCCAGCGCTGTCTGGATAACCTGCAGCTGTTGCGCAGTCATCCGCAGGTGCGGGAAAACGTGGTGGCTATTTTCGCTGAAGCGGAGCCGTTTGTTCCCTCCGACAACGTCGATACTCAGCTTTATAACGGCTTTTTCAGCGATGCCGACCGCGCGGCGATGAAAATTGTGCTGGAAACCGAGCCGCGTAACCTGCCGGCGCTGGATATTACTTTTGCCGACCAACGGATAGAGCGTCTGCTGTTTAACTACCGCGCCCGTAACTTCCCCGGCAGCCTTGACGAGGCCGAGCAGCAGCGCTGGTTAGAGCATCGTCGCGAGGTGTTTACGCCGGCGTTTTTGCAGGCCTATGCCGATGAGCTGCAGATGCTGTATCAACAGCATCAACAGGACAGTGAAAAGCTCGGGCAGTTGAAGGCGCTGTGGCAGTACGCGCAGGAGATTGTCTAAGTTGCGGGAGTGCCCGGAGGCGGCGCTTGCTGCGCCTTGTCCGGGCGATAAACCCCCATGCCGCACGGTCCCGTCGCCCGGATCAGGCGAGAGCCGCAACCCGGAAACGGTGATTTAGCCTTTGGCGCGGCTGGCGATAATCGTGTCTGCCACGTTGCGCGGGGCTTCCGCGTAGTGATGGAACTCCATACTGTATGTCGCTCGTCCCTGCGACATCGAGCGCAGCGTAGTGGAATAGCCAAACATTTCCGCCAGCGGAACGTCCGCGCGGATAATCTGGCTGCCGAATCGCTCTTCCATCCCCTGCACCATGCCACGACGAGAAGAGAGATCGCCCATAATATTCCCGGCGTACTCTTCCGGCGTTTCCACCTCCACATGCATCACCGGTTCGAGAATCACCGGATCGGCTCTGCGCGCCCCCTCCTTGAAGCCGAAAATCGCCGCCATGCGGAAGGCCATTTCCGATGAGTCGACATCATGATACGAACCAAATGTCAGGGTCGCTTTGACATCGACCACCGGATAACCCGCCAGCACGCCGGTGCCCATCGCTTCGCGCAAGCCTTTCTCCACCGAAGGAATGTACTCGCGCGGCACCACGCCGCCTTTCGTTGCGTCTTCAAACACAAAGCCGCTCCCCGGCGCCAGCGGTTCGAGGGTCAGTACAACATGACCATATTGCCCTTTCCCGCCGGACTGACGGACAAATTTCCCTTCCACCTCTTTCACCGTTTTACGCAGTGTCTCGCGGTAGGTCACCTGTGGACGGCCGATATTCGCCTCAACGCCGAACTCACGCTTCATCCGGTCGACGATAATTTCCAGATGCAGTTCGCCCATCCCGGAGATAATTGTCTGCCCGGACTCTTCATCAGTATGCAGGCGGAAAGAGGGATCCTCAGAGGCCAGGCGCTGGAGGGCAATCCCCATTTTTTCCTGATCCGCTTTGGTTTTCGGCTCAATCGCTAACGAAATCACCGGTTCCGGGAACTCCATCCGTTCCAGGGTAATGATCGCATTCGGATCGCACAGGGTGTCGCCGGTGGTGACATCTTTCAACCCGACGCAGGCGGCAATATCCCCGGCATGCAGCTCATCCACTTCGTGGCGATCGTTGGCATGCATCAGCACAATACGCCCGATGCGTTCTTTCTTACCTTTGACCGGGTTGTAAACCGCGTCGCCTTTTTTCAGGGTGCCGGAATAGACACGAATAAAGGTCAGCTGGCCGACATACGGGTCAGTCATCAGTTTAAACGCCAGCGCCGAGAATGGTTCGTCGTCGCCAGGATGGCGTTCCGCCGGCTGCCCTTTCTCATCAACGCCGTCAATCGCCGGCACATCCTGCGGCGAAGGCATCAGTTCGATAACCGCATCCAGCATCCGCTGTACGCCTTTATTTTTAAAGGCGCTGCCGCACAGCACCGGCTGAATTTCGCCGCCAACGGTACGTTTACGCAGCCCGGCCACAATATCGGCCTCGCTCAGTTCGCCGCTCTCAAGATATTTATCCATCAGCTCATCGTTAGCTTCCGCCGCTGCGGAGACCATTTTCTCTCGCCACTGTCGGGCGGTTGCCAGCAGCTCGTCCGGTACCGGCGCATAGCTGAAGGTCATCCCCTGGGTCGCGTCATCCCATAAAATGGCGCGCATTTTGATGAGGTCCACCACGCCGGTGAAATGCTCCTCGGCGCCAACAGGGATCACGATCGGCACAGGATTTGCCTTCAGGCGGTCAATCATCATCTGCACGACGCGGAAGAAATCAGCGCCCGGACGGTCCATTTTATTGACGAAGGCCAGCCGCGGAACGTGATATTTATTCGCCTGTCGCCACACGGTTTCCGACTGCGGCTGCACGCCGCCGACGGAGTCATAGACCATCACCGCACCGTCCAGCACGCGCATCGAGCGCTCCACTTCGATGGTGAAATCCACGTGGCCCGGGGTGTCGATAATATTGATGCGATGCGGCTCGAAGCTACGGTCCATGCCGGGCCAGAAACAGCTCACCGCGGCGGAGGTAATGGTAATTCCGCGCTCTTGCTCCTGCGCCATCCAGTCAGTGGTTGCCGCGCCATCGTGTACTTCACCCAGTTTGTGGCTCATTCCGGTGTAAAACAGAATGCGCTCGGTGGTGGTGGTTTTACCGGCATCGATATGCGCGGAGATACCGATGTTGCGATAACGTTCGAGAGGGATGGGTCGGGGCATGATGCGTCCTTAGTCATTTTGACTGTCAGTAAGCGGCCAAATTGTGCCGCAGAGTGGTTAACTGCCGCCATCATAGTACAATTGTACGAGTATATTCGAACTATTTTTACTATCACTGTCATTGGTGAAGCGGCGGCTTGCACGCGTGGCGTTAGACCCTCAGTTTGGATATATTACCTGCCAGCCGCCGATACGGGCTGCGACTCCCGGGAGCCGCGCAACCGCCGACACAGGAATATTATGATCGCCAATCACCCCGAACGTGAACACATTCGCCTGGAAAATGTTCTTTTTGCCCTTGGTAACCCGATGCGCCTGGAGATCGTTCGCATCCTGGCCGACGGCAGCGAGCAGAGTTGTAACGCATTGCGTCATGAAGACATCGCCAAGTCGACGATGACCCACCACTGGCGCGTCCTGCGCGATAGCGGGGTCATCTGGCAGCGCCCTCAGGGACGGGAGAATATGATTTCCTTGCGCCGGGAGGATCTCGACGCGCGCTTTCCCGGGCTGCTGGATGCGCTTTTGAAGGTGATGTAGCAGGTGAAGTCAACCCTTCGGGATATGTGCCCGCATTTCTACCGGCTGGCGGCTGACGCCTTTCCCGGCCTACTGGCTCTGTACTAGCGACCCGGTCTGTCGCTTCTTTCCGGCTACCGGACAGCTCTCCCCTGTAGCCCCGGTAAGACGTCAGCCATCACGGGGAAATCCGCGAGCGTCGGAAACAAAAAAGCCGGAGGTTTCCCTCCGGCTTTTTGAATCACTACGGGCGATGGTTACGCCACGTCTTCGTACTGCGGTACCGGGTTGCGGAAGCTTTTGGTCACGCAGGCCAGGTATACCAGACCAATACCGCCCCAGATCAGGCCCAGAATCATTGAGCTCTCTTCCAGGTTAATCCACAGCGCACCCACGGTCAGGGCGCCGCACACCGGCAGGAACAGGTAGTTAAAGTGGTCTTTCAGCGTCTTGTTACGCTTTTCACGGATCCAGAACTGGGAGATCACCGACAGGTTAACGAAGGTAAATGCCACCAGCGCCCCGAAGTTAATCAGCGCCGTCGCCGTCACCAGGTCGAATTTAATCGCCAGCAGAGCAATCGCGCCAACCAGCAGCACGTTCCACGCCGGAGTACGCCATTTCGGGTGGACGTAGCCGAAGAAACGGGTCGGGAACACGCCGTCGCGGCCCATGACGTACATCAGACGAGAAACGCCTGCATGCGCGGCCATACCGGAAGCCAGCACGGTCACGCTGGAGAAGATCAGCACGCCCCACTGGAAGGTTTTACCCGCGACGTACAGCATAATTTCAGGCTGTGATGCGTCCGGATCTTTAAAGCGCGAGATATCCGGGAAATAGAGCTGCAGGAAGTAAGAGGCGCCGATGAAAATCAGGCCGCCAATCAGCGCAGTCAGGAAGATAGCCTTCGGAATCACGCGCTCAGCGTCTTTGGTCTCTTCAGACAGCGAAGAGATGCCATCAAAGCCGAGGAACGAGAAGCACAGAATGGTCGCACCGGTAATCATCGGCACCACGTGCGCCCCTTCAGACCAGAACGGACGGGTGCTGGTCAGTGTGCCTGCGCCTTCGCCGTGCATCACGCCGTAGATAATCAGGCCAACAATCACCGCCACGATCCCCATCTGCAGGATAACGATCAGGGTGTTGAAGTTCGCTACGGTCTTGATGCTGCGCAGGTTAGAGATGGTCATAAAGGCCACCAGCGCGACAACGAAGATCCACGAAGGAATTGAAGGCACCAGCGCTTCAAAGTAAATTTTGGCCAGCAGAATATTGATCATCGGCATGAACAGATAGTCCAGCAGCGATGACCAGCCCACCATAAAGCCCACGGCCGGGCTGATGGATTTCTGAGCGTAGGTGTAAGCGGAACCCGCTGACGGGAAACGACGAACCAGTTTACCGTAGCTCAGTGCCGTAAAGAGAATGGCGATCAGTGCGAAGGCGTAAGCCGTCGCGACGTGACCGTCGGTCAAACCAGAGACGATACCAAACGTATCGAACAGCGTCATCGGCTGCATATAGGCCAGGCCCATCATTACAACCGGAATCAACGTAAGCGTTTTACGTAATTCCACGCGAGAGGTTTTTGGAGTAGCGTTATGCGACATGGTGGTTATCCCCTTTTACGGCGAAGGCCAGCGCGTAAGCAAAAAATTGCCCCATTTTAGTGTATTCCTCAGCGACAACGACTGTCGGTTTTTAGTAAATATCTATCCGGTACGAAGCCCGGCCTCTTGGTATTGAATGATGTGTCTTTAAAGCAAAAAAATAACCGACACTTTAAAAAAGCGTCGGCTAGTTTCTATTTTTTCAGGCCGCGTATTTTGCAACACTTACTGGCCAAATGACAAGATGTTGGAGCGCCAAATCGTCGCCACAATTACTTAACAGATTAATATTTATACAATTTTAATATCATAGATCGTATGGATAGCATTATTTGCTAAAATCTCGCTGCGCCACCATGCGCAAGAGAGTCCGGCGGCGTCTTCATTCCAGCCCAGCCATGCCCGATGCGCGGGTAAATGAGAGGCCACCTCTTTCTCTATCAGCTCACCGCTTTCCAGCTGAGCCTGCACCAGATACCTTGGCACATACCCCCATCCCAGCCCCGCGCTAATCAACATCAGCTGGCCGGCAAAATCGTACGTCACCAGGCTTTCCTGATCGTCAACCGACGGCCACTCCCCGCCGCTCACAATAGCCCGATAGTGTTTCATCGCCCGCCAGCTTAGCGGCGCATCCATTTTTGCCAGCGGATGCTGCGGCGCGATAACGAAGATGTGCGCCAGCTCACCTAGCTGGCTAAAGCCATAGCCGACCCGCGCCGGCGGATCGCTTAATACCCCAACGACAATATCTGCCCGCCCTTCCACCAGCGCATTCCAGCCACTGGCCGGCGTATCGCGGACAAAACGCAGTCGGGCAGCGGTATGCTGCTGATAGAACCGGCTGACCAGAGGCGCCAGTAAAAAGAAGGGGAAAGTGTTATCCACCGCCAGCACCAGCGCATTTTCCCAGCCCTGATGCAGTTTAATCGCCTGTTTTTCCAGCTCGCGGACGGTATGCAGAACTTCGCGCCCCTTTTCCAGCAGCATCTGTCCGGTGGGGGTAAAGCGCGCCCGATGGCCGCTGCGGTCAAGCAGCTGAATATTGAGATCGCTTTCCAGCTTATGAATGGTATAGCTCAGCGCAGAAGGCGTTTTGTACAGCTTTGCCGACGCAGCGGCAAAGCTCCCCTCTTTTTCCAGCGCATCCAGAATGACGAGCACATCCAGCAGTGGTTTCATCGCCGCCCCCTCAGGTTCGCGATTCCCCGCTGGCGGATTACTCCATCGGCATCACCAGCGGATCGGGGTACTGATAATCAAACCCCAGTTCATAGCAGATACGGTTACCATCAATAATTTTTCCGGTGCCGCCGTTTGGGCTATCGGCAAACACCGGGGCCGGTAAGCCAAGTTCACGGGCCATTTGCGGATAGAACACGCCGCGCGCCGGATGTTTAGGCGCACATATATTATAGATGTGTCCGCCCTTCGGAGCCTGCAGCAGCAGCTCGATTGCTGAAATGACATCCTGCAGGTGTACCAGGTTCACGCCGTGCTGACCGTCCGGCGCGGACTTCCCGGCAAAGAAACGCCCGGGATGACGAGAGGGCCCCACCAGTCCGGCCAGACGCAAAATATCCACCGAGGTACCCGGAAGGTTGTGCAGCCAGTCCTCCAGCTCCTTCAACACCCTGCCGCTGGCGGTTTGCGGATCGCGCGGCGAATTTTCTTTTAACGTCCCGCTGGCATTGCCGTATACGGAAGTGGAACTGGTGAAGACAATCCGCGGGATATGGTAGGCCAGCGCCGTATCGACGAGCTCCTGTACCGCCTGCAGATAAAAATCCTCCCCAGGCCCGCTGCGGCGTGCCGGCAGCGTAATCACCAGCGCATCCACGTTCATCAATGCATCCAGATCTTCGGCATCGCAGACCAGCTGCGGCTCCAGGCGTAACGGATAGCTGTCGATACCGCACATCCTCGCCGCCTCCACGCCATCCTGGGTGGTTTTGCTGCCGGTAACCTGCCATCCCCGCGCGCTCAATGACAAAGCGAGCGGCATGCCCAGCCATCCTAAACCGACAATTGCGACCTTTTTCATACCTGGCTCCTGACTCTTTCGCTGTGCTGACTTAAGGCTACGCCAGCCAGCGGCAACTGACAATTTCTTCAGTAAAGATGAAATGAATTAATGATGGTAAAAAGCCCTTGCTTTCTGCGCTTGAAGTGGTTTAGGTTAAAAGGCATCAAATGCATAGTCATTCAAAGAGAATTTTATGAACAGCGTTCAATTTAAACACCATCATCATCACCATCATCCTGACTAGTCTTTCAGGCGATGTGTGCTGGAAGACGTTTAGATCTTCCAGAGGTGCATGAGCGCGAATAGAGCCCCCGGAAGATTTACTTCCGGGGGCTTTTTTTTGAACCAAATTCGGACAGATTCAGACAGGAATTAAGAGGAAATAAGAATGTTAGACAACAGCCGTTTACGCATAGCTATTCAAAAATCAGGCCGCCTGAGCGAAGATTCACGCGAATTACTGAGCCGTTGTGGCATTAAAGTGAATTTGCACACCCAGCGTCTGATTGCGCTGGCGGAAAATATGCCGATCGACATTCTGCGTGTCCGCGATGACGATATCCCGGGGCTGATTATGGACGGCGTGGTGGATCTCGGCATCATTGGCGAGAACGTGCTGGAAGAAGAGTTGCTGAGCCGTCGCGCTCAGGGTGAGGACCCGCGCTATTTCACTCTGCGTCGCCTTGATTTTGGCGGCTGCCGCCTGTCGCTGGCCACTCCGGCGGATGAACGCTGGGAAGGCCCGTCGTCGCTGGACGGCAAACGTATTGCCACCTCCTATCCGCACCTGCTCAAGCGCTACCTCGATCAGAAAGGCATCTCCTTTAAATCCTGTCTGCTGAACGGTTCCGTTGAAGTCGCCCCGCGCGCTGGCCTGGCCGACGCGATTTGCGACCTGGTCTCCACCGGCGCCACCCTGGAAGCCAACGGTCTGCGCGAAGTGGAAGTGATGTTCCGCTCTAAAGCCTGTCTGATCCAGCGCGATGGCGAAATGGCCGATGCCAAACAGCAGCTCATCGACCGTCTGCTGACCCGTATTCAGGGGGTGATTCAGGCGCGCGAATCCAAATACATCATGATGCACGCCCCGACCGAACGTCTGGAGGAAGTGGTGGCCCTGCTGCCAGGCGCTGAACGCCCGACTATTCTGCCGCTGGCAGGTGACAAACAGCGTGTTGCCATGCATATGGTCAGCAGCGAAACCCTGTTCTGGGAAACCATGGAAAAACTGAAAGCGCTGGGTGCCAGCTCCATTCTGGTACTGCCCATCGAGAAAATGATGGAGTAATCCACGGGGAACAGGCCCGACGGGCCTGTCTCAGAGATTAGACAGGGGAAACGACCATGAGCTTCAATACCATCATTGACTGGAACAGCTGCAGCGCAGAACAACAGCAACAACTCTTAATGCGCCCGGCGATTTCTGCCTCCGACAGCATCACCCGTACGGTGGCGGACATTCTTGATAACGTCAAAACCAATGGCGACGCGGCGCTGCGCGAATACAGCGCAAAGTTTGATAAAACCGACGTCAAAACGCTGCAAGTCAGCGAAGAAGAAATTGCCGCTGCCGGCGCTCGCCTCAGCGATGAGCTGAAACAAGCCATGGCGGTCGCAGTCAGCAATATCGAGACCTTCCACAACGCGCAAAAACTGCCGGGCGTGGACGTGGAGACGCTGCCGGGCGTACGTTGCCAGCAGGTGACCCGCCCTATCGCCTCCGTCGGCCTCTATATTCCCGGCGGTTCTGCGCCGCTGTTCTCGACGGTACTGATGCTGGCGACGCCGGCGCGCATCGCGGGATGCCAGCAGGTCGTTCTGTGCTCCCCGCCGCCGATTGCCGATGAGATTCTTTACGCGGCCCAGCTTTGCGGCGTGCGCACCATCTTCAACGTCGGCGGCGCTCAGGCGATTGCCGCGCTGGCTTTCGGCACCGAGTCGGTGGCCAAAGTCGATAAAATTTTTGGCCCGGGCAACGCCTTCGTCACCGAAGCCAAGCGCCAGGTCAGCCAGCGTCTGGACGGCGCGGCGATCGATATGCCGGCAGGGCCGTCAGAAGTGCTGGTGATTGCCGACAGCGGCGCGACGCCGGACTTTGTCGCCTCCGACCTGCTGTCGCAGGCGGAACACGGCCCGGATTCTCAGGTGATCCTGCTGACTCCGGATGCGGCGATGGGACAACAGGTCGCCCGCGCCGTTGAGCGCCAGCTGGCGGAGCTGCCGCGCGCTGAGACCGCCCGGGAAGCGCTCTCGGCCAGCCGTATTATCGTGGCCCGCGATCTCGCCCAGTGCGTAGAAATCTCCAACCAGTACGGTCCGGAACACCTGATTATCCAGACCCGTAACGCCCGTGAACTGGTTGACAGCATTACCAGCGCCGGTTCGGTGTTCCTCGGCGACTGGTCGCCGGAATCCGCCGGTGATTATGCCTCCGGCACCAACCACGTGCTGCCGACCTATGGCTATACCGCCACCTGCTCAAGTCTGGGACTGGCGGACTTCCAGAAACGCATGACCGTGCAGGAGCTGTCGCGCGAAGGCTTTGCCGCCCTCGCCTCGACCATTGAGATCCTCGCCGCCGCAGAGCGCCTGACCGCCCACAAAAATGCCGTTACGCTGCGCGTTGCAGCCCTTAAGGAGCAAGCATGAGCATCGAAGATTTAGCCCGCGCTAACGTGCGCGATCTGACGCCTTATCAGTCTGCTCGCCGTCTGGGCGGCAAAGGCGATGTCTGGCTGAACGCCAATGAGTTCCCGACCGCCGTCGAATTTCAGCTGACCCAGCAGACGCTGAACCGCTACCCGGAATGCCAGCCGAAAGCGGTGATTGAGAATTATGCCCGCTATGCCGGCGTTAAGCCGGAGCAGGTTCTGGTCAGCCGCGGCGCCGATGAAGGTATCGAGCTGCTGATCCGCGCCTTCTGCGAACCGGGACAAGATGCGGTGCTGTATTGTCCGCCAACCTACGGCATGTACAGCGTTAGCGCTGAAACCATCGGCGTGGCCTGCCGGACGGTACCGAGCCTGAGCGACTGGCAGCTCGATCTGCCGGGCATCGCCGCGAATCTCGATGGCGTGAAGGTGGTGTTTGTCTGCAGCCCGAACAACCCGACCGGGCAGATTATTAACCCCAACGATATGCGCACGCTGCTGGAGATGACCCGCGGGAAAGCGATTGTGGTGGCCGATGAAGCCTATATCGAGTTCTGTCCGCAGGCGACGCTGGCCGGCTGGCTGAGCGACTATCCGCACCTGGTGGTCCTGCGCACGCTGTCAAAAGCCTTTGCCCTCGCCGGACTGCGCTGTGGGTTTACCCTGGCGAATGCCGAGGTGATTAGTCTGTTAATGAAAGTCATCGCCCCCTACCCGCTGTCAACGCCGGTGGCCGACATTGCCGCCCAGGCGCTCAACGAGCAGGGTATCGCCGCGATGCGCGCGCGCGTGGCGCAGATTCTCGACGAGCGTGAGTATCTGATCGGTCAGCTGCGCGATATCCCGTGCGTTGAACAGGTCTTCGACGCCGAGACTAACTATGTCCTCGTACGCTTTAAAGCGTCCAGCGCAGTGTTTAAATCTTTGTGGGATCAGGGCATTATCTTACGAGACCAGAATAAACAACCCTCATTAAGCGGCTGTTTGCGTATCACTATCGGTACCCGTGCAGAGAGCCAGCGCGTGATTGACGCTTTGACTGCGGAGAATGTATGACCCAGAAGTTTCTCTTTATTGACCGTGACGGTACGCTGATTTCCGAGCCACCGGTTGATTTTCAGGTAGACCGCTTTGAAAAGCTGGCCTTTGAGCCGCAGGTGATCCCTGCCCTGCTGAAACTGCAGCAGGAAGGTTACAAGCTGGTGATGATCACCAATCAGGACGGTCTGGGGACCGACAGTCTGCCGCAGGCGGAGTTTGACGGCCCGCACAATCTGATGATGCAGGTGTTCTCTTCCCAGGGCGTCAGTTTCGACGAGGTGCTGATTTGTCCGCATCTGCCGGCCGACAACTGCGAATGCCGCAAGCCTAAAACCCAGCTGGTGCTGCCGTGGCTGGAAGAGGGCGTCATGGATAAAGCCCGCAGCTACGTTATCGGCGATCGCGCCACCGACATCGAGCTGGCGGATAACATGGGCATTACTGGCCTGCGCTATGACCGCGAGACGCTGAACTGGCCGACTATCAGCGAACAGCTGACTCGCCGCGACCGCTATGCCCACGTTGAGCGCAACACCAAAGAGACCCAGGTGGATGTCAAAGTCTGGCTGGATCGCGAAGGCGGCAGCAAAATCCACACCGGCGTCGGCTTCTTCGATCATATGCTCGATCAAATCGCCACCCACGGCGGTTTCCGTCTGGAGATTAACGTCGGCGGCGACCTCTATATCGACGATCACCACACCGTGGAAGATACCGGTCTGGCGCTGGGTGAGGCGTTGAGGCTGGCGCTGGGCGATAAGCGCGGGATCAACCGTTTTGGGTTTGTGCTGCCGATGGACGAATGTCTGGCCCGCTGCGCGCTGGATATTTCCGGTCGCCCGCACCTGGAATATAAAGCCGACTTCGCCTATCAGCGCGTCGGCGATCTGAGCACCGAGATGGTGGAGCACTTCTTCCGTTCGCTCTCCTACACCATGGCGGTCACGCTGCACCTGAAAACGAAGGGCAAGAATGACCATCATCGCGTCGAAAGCCTGTTTAAGGCCTTTGGCCGTACGCTGCGTCAGGCCATTCGCGTGCAGGGCGATACGCTCCCCTCGTCGAAAGGAGTCCTGTGATGAACGTGGTGATCCTCGACACCGGCTGTGCCAACCTCAATTCGGTAAAGTCGGCAATCGGCCGCCACGGCTACCAGCCGGCGGTCAGCCGCGATCCGGATGTGGTGCTGCGCGCCGATAAACTGTTTTTACCCGGCGTCGGTACCGCGCAGGCGGCCATGGATCAGATTCGCGAACGCGAGCTGATTGAGCTGGTGAAAGCCTGCACCCAGCCGGTGCTCGGCATCTGCCTCGGCATGCAGCTGCTGGGGCGGCGCAGCGAAGAGAGCAACGGCGTGGATTTGCTGGGCATTATCGAAGAAGACGTGCCGAAAATGACCGACCACGGACTGCCGCTGCCGCATATGGGCTGGAACCGGGTCTACCCGAAAGCCGGGAACCGTCTGTTCCGCGGTATTGATGACGGCGCGTATTTTTATTTCGTTCACAGCTATGCCATGCCGGTGAATCCTTACACCATCGCCCAGTGTCATTACGGCGAGCCGTTCACCGCGGCGGTACAGAAAGATAACTTTTTTGGCGTCCAGTTTCACCCGGAACGCTCGGGCAGCGCCGGCGCGCAGCTGCTGAAAAACTTCCTGGAGATGTGATGATCATTCCTGCTTTAGATTTAATTGACGGCACGGTTGTCCGTCTCCATCAGGGCGATTACGGCCAGCAGCGCGACTACGGCAACGATCCGCTGCCGCGCCTGCAGTCCTACGCCGCGCAAGGGGCCGAAGTGCTGCACCTGGTCGACCTGACCGGCGCGAAAGACCCGGCGAAGCGCCAGATCCCGCTGCTGAAAACGCTGGTTGCCGGAGTGAACGTGCCGGTGCAGGTTGGCGGCGGCGTGCGAACGGAAGAAGATGTGGCAGCCCTGCTTGCCGCAGGCGTGGCGCGCGTGGTGGTGGGTTCAACGGCGGTGAAATCGCCGGAAGTGGTAAAAGGCTGGTTTACGCGTTTTGGCCCGCAGCATCTGGTGCTGGCGCTGGACGTGCGTATCGACGCGCAAGGCAACAAGCAGGTGGCAGTCAGCGGCTGGCAGGAAAACTCCGGCGTGACGCTGGAAGAGCTGGTGGAGAGCTATCAATCCGTCGGCCTGCAGCACGTCCTGTGCACCGATATCTCTCGCGATGGCACTCTGGCGGGGTCCAACGTCGCGCTGTATGAAGAAGTGTGCGCCCGCTATCCGCAGGTGGCCTTTCAGTCTTCTGGCGGTATCGGCGATCTTAATGATATTGCCGCGCTGCGTGGAACCGGTGTGCGCGGCGTGATTGTCGGTCGCGCGCTGCTGGAAGGTAAATTTAACGTAACGGAGGCTATTCAATGCTGGCAAAACGGATAATCCCCTGCCTCGACGTTCGCGACGGCCAGGTAGTGAAAGGCGTGCAGTTCCGTAATCACGAAATCATCGGCGATATCGTCCCGCTGGCGAAACGCTATGCCGACGAAGGCGCTGATGAGCTGGTGTTCTACGATATCACCGCCTCCAGCGACGGCCGCGTCGTCGATAAAAGCTGGGTGTCGCGGGTAGCGGAAGTGATCGATATTCCTTTCTGTGTCGCAGGCGGAATTAAATCCCTCGACGATGCGGCGCAGATTCTCTCCTTCGGCGCCGACAAGATTTCGATTAACTCCCCGGCGCTGGCCGATCCGACGCTGATTACCCGTCTGGCCGATCGTTTTGGCGTGCAGTGTATTGTGGTGGGCATCGACACCTGGTTTGATGCCGAAAGCGGTAAATATCACGTTAACCAGTACACCGGCGATGAGAGCCGCACGCGAGTGACTCAGTGGGAGACTCTCGACTGGGTGCAGGAAGTGCAGAAACGTGGCGCCGGCGAGATCGTGCTGAACATGATGAATCAGGATGGCGTGCGTAACGGCTACGATCTTGAACAGTTGCGTAAAGTCCGCGCCGTCTGCCACGTGCCGCTTATCGCTTCCGGCGGCGCCGGCACCATGGAGCACTTCCTTGAAGCCTTCCGCGACGCCAACGTCGACGGCGCGCTGGCGGCGTCGGTGTTCCACAAGCAGATTATTAATATTGGTGAACTAAAAACGTACCTGGCAGCACAGGGCGTGGAGATTAGGGTATGTTAACTGAACAGCTGGACTGGGAAAAAACCGACGGCATGATGCCGGCCATCGTACAGCACGCCATCTCCGGCGAAGTCCTGATGCTGGGCTACATGAATCAGGATGCGCTGGCGAAGACCGAAGAGAGCGGTAAAGTGACCTTTTATTCACGGACCAAACAGCGTCTGTGGACCAAAGGGGAAACCTCCGGCAACTTTCTCAACGTGGTGAGTATTACTCCGGATTGCGATAACGATACCCTGCTGGTGCTGGTTAACCCAATCGGCCCGACCTGCCATAAAGGCACTTCCAGCTGCTTCGGTGACGCCGGCCACCAGTGGCTGTTCCTGTATCAGCTGGAACAACTGCTGGCCGAGCGTAAGCATGCGGATCCGGAAAGCTCATATACCGCGAAGCTGTACGCCAGCGGTACCAAGCGTATTGCGCAAAAGGTCGGGGAAGAAGGCGTGGAAACCGCGCTGGCGGCAACGGTGCATGACCAGTTTGAGCTGAAGAACGAAGCGTCGGATCTGATGTATCACCTGCTGGTACTGCTGCAGGATCAGGGGCTGGATTTGACGGCGGTGGTCGAGAACCTGCGTAGCAGGCATAAATAAATCGATGAAGGGAGGGTAGGCCCCTCCCCTTTTAGCCGTCGCAACGCTACTCCGGCTGCAGTGCACTAACCAGTTAAATACCGTTCAATAAAACCCAAACTATAATTAACTTATTTTGGCAATCTGACGCTTTAACGCCCGATAGAGAGGATAATCGATAAATCGCGCATAAATATAGGCAATGAATATTGATGCAAATGCCGCTATTGATATTGATACCCAGGCATTCTCAGAGTCAAAAATGAATCCGGATACGATAACCAGTTCATGCAATAAATACAAAGGGAAGCTAATATAACCGAGAAACAAGAATAAATTAGAGGTGAAAATTCTCTTTATCAATTGATTATCCGGAAGATGATCGATGAATAGCATCGGGATAAACGCAACAAATAAAAAATAGTCCAGTCGACTATGGTTCATTGCATATACGCCAACGATCGATACGATCGCCGCTGCGGTAATAAAGAAAGCCATGAACTTTTCTTTCATCAGACACTTAAAGTACTCTGTCTGTGATAAAGAAAAAAACAATGAACCAATCAGCATTGACAGCATTGCTGTTAGCATTGATGGCGGTATCCCTGATGGATGTTTATGCCACAGAAAAATAAATAATAAACCTGCAACTACCGCACGAGTCATATTTCCTAATCGCGTAAAGATTAGAGGAATTAAAAGTGACACCCAAAACTCAATACTGATACTCCATGATGGCTCATTGACTAACTTGAAGTCATGCCAGTAAAGACCATGAAGAAATAATATATTTTTTAATATCACGCTAATAGAAAAAACATCCGGACTGGAAACATAGCCGCCATGGTGTGCATTGTAGTAATAAATGGCTACCATCAGTATCGTTGACAGAAAATGAAGCGGCCATAATCTGGCAAAACGTGTAAGAACGTATTTGAAAAAGTTTCCTGAGGCGTGGGCATAGGTTAGAACAAAGCCACTCATGATGAAAAAATATACCACGCACAGATAGGCACCGCTAAATGGTCTGACTTGCGGCCAACCCATAAAGCTGCCAAACATATGGCTGAGCATGACCATACCCGCCAATATCCCACGAGTGCCATCAATGGCATCAAATCTATTAACAGACAATCTACACCCCATATTCCAATGAGTAAAACTACATTCTTTTAGAAGAAAGAATTTATTAGTAATAAAAAGAATAGCTATCAATATTCAAAGGTGATCACTGCCCGATAGAAAAAATTCAAAAGGCAGGAAGTCACAAAAAACACAAGTACACACATCGAGATATTACTGCCCCCAGTAAAACTCGACAAAAACCTATTACTCTCTAACTAATAAATTATTAATCTAACAGGAATAGAGACTCGCAAATCATATGACCAGGAGCTCTTTTATTTAACGAAAAATTTTTATTGAAAATAACAAGAACACTAACAAAGAAGTGAAACTTGCTTAACTTCTTTTTGAAATTATTTAAAAAAACGTCTTACCACTCGTAGTGGCTTAGTCAACTTCCAGGATAAAGAAGAGATTAAATTTTTGTGATGCTGATAAATTTCATTGAATTCTTGCTGTTTGATAGTTATTTCATGATGCATATTATTATTTTTGTCAGTTAACTGACGAATATTCTTTTCCTGTTCAGTAACCCGCTCTTCAATCTCATGCAATTGATTATGTAATATCGCATTTTCATCCTTTTGCTCAGCGAATGAGTCAGTCAGCGTCTCAACTTCTTGCTGTAATGCGGAGCTCTTTGCCTGGAAAAACTCAAGCTCCTTCAGAACACGATCTTTAAGGGAGAATAGGTACTCTTCAGCTGACAGCGTGGTGATTCTATGATGCGCGGCGGCGATAAATTCATCATAAAAATCATCATCCTTTGCATCTAACGCAACAATAAACTCTTTCACTTGCTGATAAAACGGATGAAATGCCGGACCAGATATCGTGTTTAAATGCCACTCAAGGAAAACGACAACATAGTTTTTGTAATCTCTGAGACGTTGATCCATCATCCCCTGCTGACAGATAAATGCTTTAAGAGCCACTAATGCTTCAACAGCACAGCGGTGCGATTCTGCTCTCGTGGCGGATAAGGATTCACTACGATTGATGGTATGAGAAATTAACGTTTCATTTAAGACCGAGATTCTGTTCGCCATCAGCATGAAGGCACAGACGAAGAAAAGATCGTTTGTTGTCCTGATTTCCTGAAAACGAAGCTGATGAGTAGCAATAAATTGACGCCTGAGAAGCTTGTCCCATGGCCACCAGACAAAGGCGCGGAAAAAGTCAGAGGGAATATCCTGGGAGGAAAAAACCATAAGCTCAGGTAGCAGCTCCTGGCGAACTGACCACGGCATCGGAGCATAAACTTGTAAGGAGGGATCAAAAGACTGGCTGCGACAAATAACGACATCCGCTTGTGTATCGCTGGCCTGCGCGTACATGCGCTCCAACATCATGTTATCAGCGTAATCGTCGTCATCGAGGAAAATAACGTACTCACCGATAGCAGCATCCAACCCAACGTTTCTCGATCCTCCACCACCAAGATTTGTCGTGTTGTTAATAACTCTAATCCGTGAATCAGTTTCAGCCAGCGCAGAGACAATCTCTAAGGTATTATCGTCAGAACAATCATTGATAATAATGATTTCGATATCATTTAATGTTTGCGACAAAACGGTGCTTAATGTATCGGAAATATATCCAGCAGCATTGTGCACAGGGATAATAACAGAAACAACAATACTCTTTTTTTCAGACATGTAATCACCTTGACGCTTAGCTTCTAAACGCAATTATATTTATTTATTGGTAGCGTTTAATTTGTAGGTTTCCAGTTCATTAAGGATAGGTAAGATGAAAGCGACTCAGCTTCATCAAAAATTACTCTTCAACAACATCGCGATATGTTTTTAATGTTTTATTAATGATCATCACGCTCGAGAATTTATCTTGAATACGCTTTCTGCCATTGATACCCATTGCGACTCGCGTTTCAGGATTATCTAACAGGAAACCGAGTTTCTCCGCTAATTCCTCGACAGATTTACTTTTTACAATTAACCCATTATCGTTGTTGATAATTAAGCTATCACAGCCACCAACATCATAAGCGATACAAGCACGCCCAACCGAGGAAGCTTCCAGCAAGATACGTGGTACGCCTTCGGCGTAGACCGACGGCAAAGCAACGATATTTGATTCTTCAATTAAATCAAATACATTAGAGCAATGACCGAGCCAGTTAATCACGCCTTCGCTTTGCCACTTCTGTATCGTCGCTAGCGGAATCGCGTCTTTATCATTCTCAACTAAGATACCGGCAACATTCAGCGTAAAGTGAATATTTTTATTACTCAGTATTTTTTTGGCTTCAATCAGATCACCAAGTCCTTTACTCCACAGCATACGGCTGGCAAAAAGGACGACCGGGACATCACGTTGCTGCTCCAGAGAATATTTGTAAATCTCTGGATTAATACCCGCACCATCAATAACAATAGTCTGTTTGTAATCGATACCAACCAGATCGGCGAGTTTGGCTCTGTCTTTATCATGTTCGAACATAAACAAGCTGCATTTGTTACTGGCGATATATTTATATGCCATAACAGTAAAACTACGCAGCAGCTTAAGACAGCCAGACTCTGCCGAAAATACTCGGCCTAAACCGACAAAACTCAGAATAACAGGACGATGGGTACTTTTAGCCAGAAATCCGCCGATCAAACACGGTTTGATGGTAATGCAGTGTAATAAATCAGGATTAATGCTTTGAATAATTTTCCGAGCCTTAAAAAAGGCCCGAAAGAAAATCAAAACGTTGAACGATTGAGCGACAAGAGGAATATTATGACAAATAAAACCTAGTGTCTTGAATTTTATCGCTATTTTATCATCGACAAAATGGCTAATAATGTGAATCTCATAACCGGCATCTCGGGCGGCAATTGCACGATCGGTCCAATGCAAATCAAAATACCAATCCGAATTTATGAAATAACACAGTTTTTTCATTGCTATGTCCACTTAGTGAAACTTACCGCTAATTCCTTTTACACCATGTACAATCCCACGGCATAAAAATTTTAGATATACCCATTTCCGGCGCTGTACAGGGAATATGGAGATATACTTGCATAGGCGCAAAAGGATTGATGAACTACTAAAAACTGCCACTTCCGTAAATATTCTCTTAGCCAAAATTAAGTTTCGACAAAGATAGTAAACCTTCCACTCTGGCGATATGACCTTTCCCTGGATACTCACATCATGAGTAAAAACAAGTTCCGGATTATAGGTAATCTTCTCGCCACTTAGAGTTAATTGACAACCAAAATAGAGGTCATCAAAATAAAGGAAAAGTTCATCATAAATATGATGAAGGTGCTCATTCAAGACTTCACGCTTAATGATCATGCCAACAAATGAAACTGTTTGCACCAGTATTTCCTTATTATCTGGTACGTATCGTTGGGGATGTTTAATATATTGCAAAGTATCACTAAACGAGGTCGGGACTTTTGCAAATGGAACATTCATCGCGCATGTCCGGCCCTGCAAATCTTTAACTAAAGCCGTAAAAACACGACAACCTTCTTTATTTATCGTTGAGAACTTATCAAGAATATCACTTTGCGGATAAGCATCATCGTCATAAAAGAAGACCCAATCGCTATCAACAGAACTGCATATGTATTGACTACCGGCCTTAAACCCTCCGGCGCCACCGTTATTACAGGCCAGATTCAAGACAATTACACGGGGATCAGTGATTGTCTGAAGCCAATCAGAGGTCCCATCCGTGGACCCGTTGTTGACAATAACGATAGAGGTAAAGTGCAGCTTAACAGTTTCAGCAACCGTCTTTTTTAGCTTTTCAAGACGGTTAAAAGTGACTATTAATGCAGTATGTTTCATCGTACGTCGGCCACAAATACAGGCATCGCTTCGTCGTTGGACAATGAGGACAGATATTTATCGGCCGTTTTCAATGCTTCTGCAATCGTTACATCCATATCAAGGTAGCGATAAGTCCCCAGGCGTCCAACGAAAGTAATATTTTTCTCATTCTCCGCCAGTGATAAATATTTATCTAGCAGAGCCATCTCACCCATCTGGCGGATTGGATAGTAAGGAATATCATCTTCACCGCAAGCGCGACTATATTCCTTATAACATACGGAACCTTCATGGCTTTCCCACGGGGAAAAATATTTATGTTCCGTAATTCGCGTATACGGGACATCAACTGAGCAATAATTCATGACCGCGCAGCCCTGATAATCACCTTGCCAGGTAAATCGCTCAAAGTCCAGAGTACGGTAGCCAAGACGCCCATGCTGGTATGAATAGAACGCGTCTAACGGCCCGCTATAAAACACATGATCATAACTGTCACGATTTTCAGCCGCAAACTCACGCTGTAATTGCAGAGTGATATTTTCATGATCGGCGATCGCTTCAATCATATGGGTATAGCCCAACTTCGGCATGCCCTGGAATTTATGATTGAAGTAGTTATCGTCATAATTGAAACGCACAGGCAACCGTTTGAGTATAGATGCCGGAAGCTCGGAAGGCTGCATCCCCCACTGTTTTATGGTGTAGCCTTTGAAGAACGCTTCATATAATTCTTTACCAATAAAGCGCAAAGCCTGCTCTTCAAATGTCTTCGGTTCCAGAATCGAGCTATCACCTTTTTCGCTAATGAGCGCGCGAGCTTCATCAGGAGAACAGGTTTTAGCAAAAAACTGGTTAATAGTATGCAAATTAATCGGCAGTGAAAAAACCTGACCATTAACAGTCGCTTTTACTCTATTAACATAGGGCATCATCTCAGCATACTGATTGACAAACTTCCAAACGGTTTCATTATCCGTATGGAAAATATGCGGACCGTAGACATGAACCATGACATCAGTCTGAGGATCGCGAGTGTCATAAGAGTTTCCTCCGATGTGGTCCCGCTGATCGATGATTTTAACCTTGTGACCTTGTTCAGCAAGCTGGCGGGCAATGACCACACCTGAAAAACCAGCACCGACGATCAGAATATTGTTACGCTTCATAATGTATCTCCAGTTATATTAGCCAAGAATCGAGCGGCGAACTTTATAATAATATTTAGTGAGCTTATTTCTTCTTGGCGAACCGACAGGAGCATATTTGTTAACATATGGCATTAAAGCTCGTTTAATCTTTGTCTGCAGTAACACGGTTTGCTGCAGTTCAGTATGTTGATTATGTACTACCGTGGCCACAGGTAACTGGCGATAGTAAATTTCTTTTTCCCATGGCGTATTTAAAACATTCTCAAGAAAATCATCATAGAAATCGACTTTCTCAGTATTCCATGGTTTGTTTTCACCCGCATAGTGAATCATTTTTGGATTTCTTCTGGCTTCCAAAAACCGCATATAGGTTGAAAACTTGAGATTCGGGAAGAAATCATCGGTATTACCATTACCATGGTACACATTCCATTCTAATGGTAAAAACTTGACTCGGCCAAAGAAGACTTTGTTCATGATATCCTGATCTAAGAACCAATACTTTTTGGCTTTCAATGCTGACATCAATTGAGCAAAGGTGTTCTCTTTAACCATTTGTTCGACGTTAAAAACAATAATCCCGGCCTGAAAATATTCGTCAGGATTAGTCATTCCTAATGTCTTTTTCAGGTATTGCTCTGCAGGCATAATGCCATCATCTGATTCTGACATGGTACCAAACTTCACAAACCCTTCCATGACGATGTCTTTAACAGCGGCAACCAGGTTAGTGCCGATCTCGACATCCAGAAGTGTCGCCAAATCAGCCTTCACCACGGTGTCAGAATCGATAAACACAACTTTTTTATACTCGCGGAAAAGTTGCGGGATGAACAAGCGCGCATAGGTCGACGCACTAAAATGTGCACGGGTATGAACATCACTCATCTCAGTGAATGAATTCACATCAAAAAAGCGCAATGATATGTTGTTATGACCAGCAACTAGCTTGATAAGGCGTTGTTTATTTAAATGACTGACCTTATTTTCCAGAACAACGATATCATAGTTTCTGTTCGCATCAGAATGGCGAACAATTGAATTGATTAATGCCCCGCCACTTAATGCATAGTTATTATCAAAACTAATAACAACCGGTACGCTTTCGTCAAAAACGGGCTTTAATTTACCATTAAATGTTTCAGCAGTAACAAACGTGCGCTGTAGTTCTTTTATTTTTAGCTGTTTATCTTGTTGACATTTGATGATATAGATATTGAATAAACGCTCAGCGATGTGCCCTATAACTCGTTTTTCTTGAGCGTTGTAGTTATTCATCGAAATCCGATCTTCAAGATTAGACAAAATAGCAAAAAGCCATTCAGAATAATCCAGGAACATGTCTTTGCGCATAACAAACATGTTCGTATAATAACCATCAGTTGCATTATTGAATTGTTGAATCGCAGCTTTATATTGTGGATACAGCTCTTCAACGACATCCAGGGCAGACTGATAGTCTTTAATGTGTAAAAACTCACCTTTTGCATAATGATCAAGGTTATTCTTACTTCCTGCCGATGTTACCGACCATTTTTTGGGTAACAGCAGATCATATCCATCGACGCAGGTGCTTATGGATTCATCACTTAATCCAAACTGGCTTTCGTATTCGGCATTGATGAGCGGGTAGTTGACCACCCCCCAGTTATCCTCAGGATGATTTTGTTGTTCTGCAAAGTTCAAGTGTCTGCGGTAATGCATGAACCCCACATAGTCAGCCAGAGATTCATTCTTCCACACCCAGTAGTGGGCCGTCAGCTCACAATAAAAGGGGTTTTTAAAGGAAATGTTGTCTCCGCTATCATCCCCTTCACAGCCAATATCATTATAAGTATTAGCCTTCCCGACATGCAGTGGTTTAATAATAGAGGCATTTAGAAAAGCACTGGGTTTGTGGTGACATGTATAAATTTTGATACTATTCATCTTATTACCAATTATTAAGCCATTGCTTGCTTGTAAAGTTCAATGATTCTCTCTGCTGAGCCAATTTCGCGGAGTTTATGGTTTTCGATCCAAACAACTCTGTCACAGATTTTTTCAACATCACTCATATTGTGGCTAACGAATAATATCGTTACACCCTTATTTTTGAAGTCTCGTATTGTTTGTATACATTTGGCCTGGAACGAAATGTCACCGACAGCAAGTACCTCATCGATAATAAGTATATCGGGTTCTACCTGGCTGATGACAGAGAATCCAAGCTTCGCAAGCATACCACTTGAGTACACGCGGATAGGTTCGTCAATGAAATCACCCAGCTCGGAGAACTCAATTATCCGATCCATCCGTTGCTGAACCTCTTTGCGGCGTAGCCCAAGCAGGGTCGCATTGAGATAAATATTTTCTCGCCCGGTTAATTCAGGGTGAAAACCGCCGCCTAGCTCAAGCATTGAGGCAACGCGCCCCTGGGTTGTAACGGTGCCTTTTGTTGGCTTAATGACGCCTGCCACCAGCCCAAGGGAGGTACTTTTCCCGGCCCCGTTACGGCCAATCAGCGCTACGGCCTCGCCTTTACCCACGGTGAAGGTAATGTCTTCGATCGCAAGATATTTACGCCCTTTTAACAGCTGAAAAGCTCTTTTAGGGTGAAATACGAGATCCTTAATTCCTGAGCCAATATGGTGGTAAAGAGGATACTCTTTCGTAACGTGACTAAAGTTTATTACTGGTTCCATTACAAAATCTCTGCAAATCGATATTTTAATTTATTAAAAATACTCAGGCCCACAATTGTCAGGACTAAACCTGTAATGTAAAGGATTGAAATATATTCATAATTTAAGACGCCATCCATGAACAGCTGCCGCCAGCTGAGGATCATGCTTGCCAGAGGATTATAGGTAATAATCCAGCTAAATTTTTCAGGAATCATATCTGACGCATATAATATCGGCGTGCAATAAAACATGAGCATGATACCAAGGCTGACAAATCGCTCTAAATCCCTGAAGAACAGATTGAGCGTAGAAAATATGATTGAAATACCAAATGTAAAAATCACCTGACCAAGCGCAATAATTGGTACGCCCCAGAGCCATGAGAGAGATGGACGCATACCATACACGAACAGGAATGCAATAATCACAGGAATTGTACACAAGAAATGTAACCCTTCCATCATGACATTACTCAATGGAATAACTGAGCGCGGAAAAACTGTTTTTTTGATTATTTGCGCATTGGCTATAAACGAAAACAAGGAATTTGTCGCCGAGCTGGCAAACCACTGCCACGGAAATAAACCGGTAATCAAGAAAAGGGTATAATTCGGGATCTGCACTCGCATAACGAGTTTAAAAATGAAATAATATATCATTGCAAAAAGCAGTGGATTCGCAATTGACCATAAGTAACCAAATACGCTGCTTTTATAACGTACCTTTAAATCTTTGTTTGTTATAACAACAAGAAGATCAAACAAATACCCTATATTATACTTCATTTTTATACTCATAAATTATTCTACAAAAAATTCCGTACGTAATATGTATCAAACAGAATTATCGATAAGATCTGCTGTGCTCGAGAGACGAACAGCTATTCCCATAAACAAAGACCAATTGTAACATTATTTTGCACAAGCAATATGTAAACAATCTTTCCTGCGCATTAGCACTCCGGAATCGGAGATGATCGCTAACCTCAGTAACCGCTGAATGAAAATGTGATTCTCGTGGAAGACACATAAACCATCCTTTAAGATTGTAAATAAAATGTTAAATCGAACAATGAGTTTATTCTAAAATTCAGACACGCTACCGCCATTGGCTATCGCAACCAAAATGCGGACTCCCCTCTCTAAAGTGTCTGTCTTACCCGGTCTTACCGTAACGAAGAGGATTCGCTCGTCGTTAGCTCCACAAGCATTACCGGCGCAGCATTCATGAAGCCACAAACAGCCTAGTCAGCGTTCGGCAAAAAAGCTAAAAACAAACGGATATCTGTACTCAGCGCCCCTCTCCGGACTCACATCCATCGCTACACCGCAACAAATGCACCGCTACTCTCCTCAGTTTATGGCATCCTATCCATCAGGACTTTCTCATTTCACCCTTGAAACCAACAAAAAGCGCCACTCTCAGCAGTGAGGCTTCAGCAGCCATGTAGCAAGGCGCTCCGCATCTCTACATGAGTCGGGCAGAGTATCAAATTCGCGAGCAGGCAGCGGTAGCACTATCAGGGTAACGTACTTCCTCAACCTCTTTTGCATAAAAGTGAGTTTGACTTTTCTTCAAAAGTGGCCACTCCGTACTTCGCAGAGTACGTTTGTTGCGCATTATCAATAATACATACGTAGGTTGTGAATTACGCGCGCATTATAGCTCTGGTCTGGAAGAATAAAAATGAAAAAGCATAACCAATCCATTCAGCCAAAAAACATACAGCTATCGCACATTATTCGAACACCGCGCCAGAACAACTTAACAACATGATAATAAAGAAAAAAAGTAGTTTTCATTACTATCATTACAATAGTAATACTGACTGATTATTCAGGAATTGTTCGGAAAATATATAAAAAGAAACAATATTGACCAGGCTCAGCCTTCCGCTGCTTTGCTTACGAGGCGAACAGAGTGCGGTAACTATCAAAGAACAGCAGGAACGGTTATAACGCTAACTTATTTTTCATGTAATAATGATTATCATTTGCGAACTCACCCTAAATCTTCTGCACTCACTCAGACCCGGGAAGTGTGCAACCCTGTACTTCCCACGGTACCTGCTTATATCCTGCAACGGTAAAGCAGATGATCCCGAAGGCAAGCCAGTGTAAAATCGACAAATATATATAGCGGGGAACACCGATCCCGGAGGATGAATATGAAGTTTTTAGTCACTGGAGCCGCAGGATTTATCGGCTTTCATGCAAGTCAGCGCCTTCTGGAGGCGGGTCATGAGGTTGTTGGCATCGACAACATGAACGATTACTACGATGTCAATCTCAAGCAGTCTCGCCTGGATCTTTTACAGTCCCCTCTGTTCAGTTTTTACAAAACCGATCTTGCCGATCGCGAGGGCATTGCCCAAATTTTTGCTACTGAGAAGTTTGATCGCGTAATCCATCTGGCAGCGCAGGCTGGCGTACGCTATTCGCTGGAAAATCCGCATGCCTATGCCGATGCCAACCTGATTGGTTATCTGAACATTCTGGAAGGCTGCCGGCATACCAAGGTACAGCACCTGCTGTATGCCTCTTCCAGTTCAGTGTATGGGCTGAACCGCAAGATGCCGTTCTCCACGGATGATTCGGTCGATCACCCAGTGTCACTGTATGCGGCAACCAAAAAAGCCAATGAACTGATGGCGCATACCTACTCTCATCTCTATGGTATCCCCACCACCGGCTTACGTTTCTTCACCGTGTATGGCCCGTGGGGACGCCCGGATATGGCGCTGTTCAAATTTACCAAAGCCATGCTGGAAGGTAAAAGCATCGACGTCTACAACTACGGCAAGATGAAGCGTGATTTCACCTACATTGATGACATTGTAGAAGCGATTGTCCGCGTGCAGGATGTCATTCCGCATGCAGATCCTGAATGGACCGTAGAAAACGGCTCACCGGCCACCAGTTCAGCCCCTTATCGAATCTATAATATCGGTAACAGCTCGCCGGTGGAGTTGATGGACTACATCACCGCTCTGGAAGAAGCGCTGGGGATGGAAGCTGAGAAAAACATGATGCCGATCCAGCCAGGCGATGTCCTGGAAACCAGCGCGGATACCAAGCCACTGTATGATCTGGTTGGCTTTAAACCGCAGACATCCGTTAAGGATGGCGTGAAGAACTTCGTGGACTGGTACAAGGCGTATTACAACGCCTGAGTGGTTACCTGATTCTTTCTGAACCGCAATCGCAGGGTTGCGGTTTTTTTGTTCCCGCGTTTTACAAAAGCGTTGATGCGCATCCGCTTTGGTCGGAACTCCTGCTTGATTAGTGTCCAATCTCTGAGTACAAAAACAAAAAAAGCCCGCATAGCAGGCTTCTTTTCCCTTCCGGCGCTTATCTCCGGCATCTACATCTCAGTGACGGTAGCTCTTCACAAGGTATGATTTAACATATCTGACCACCGTTAGCCGGGCAATGGGTTTAACGTAAAATTACAGCCTGCATCACACTACCGAGGTCGTCGTTATGGAAGGTGGAAAGTTTATGAAAGCGGGGACAAAGGTGGTATGAGCCCAGCGGCCGCACCGCTGGTACTCAGGATCGAAAAGACTAGTCGTTGCCAAACAGATCGCGGGTATAAACCTTATCCGCAACATCAGCCAGCTCTTCCGCCATACGGTTAGAAATGATGACATCTGCTTCTTGCTTAAAGGCATCCAGATCGCGAACAACGCGGGAATTAAAGAACTCATCCTCTTGCATCACCGGTTCGTAAATAATAACCGGGATACCTTTAGCTTTAATGCGCTTCATAATCCCTTGGATCGAAGAGGCACGGAAGTTATCTGAGCCGCTCTTCATGATCAGACGGTAAACCCCAACCACTTTCGGTTTACGCGCAAGGATGGAGTCAGCAATAAAGTCTTTACGGGTACGGTTAGCATCCACAATAGCGCCAATGATATTGTTTGGCACCGATTCGTAGTTGGCCAGCAGCTGTTTAGTATCTTTCGGCAGGCAGTATCCACCATAACCAAATGACGGGTTGTTATAGTGATTGCCGATCCGCGGGTCCAGGCACACGCCTTCAATAATCTGCTTGCTGTTGAGACCCTGGCTTTCTGCATAGCTATCCAGCTCATTAAAATAGGCGACACGCAGAGCAAGGTAGGTATTGGCAAACAGTTTGATTGCCTCCGCTTCGGTCGAATCGGTAAACAGTGTCGGGATATCCTGCTTAATTGCGCCTTCCTTCAGCAGGTTAGCAAAACGCTCTGCGCGTTCCGAACGTTCACCAATGACGATACGAGAAGGATGAAGGTTGTCATACAGCGCCCGGCCTTCACGCAGAAACTCCGGGGAGAAGATGACATTGTCGATCCCCAGACGCTCTTTAATATCCCGGGTGAAACCGACCGGAATGGTCGATTTGATGATCATGACAGCGTTGGGGTTAATCTCCGCAACATCACGAATAACGGCTTCAACGGTTGAGGTATTGAAGTAGTTGGTTTTCGGATCGTAGTCAGTCGGGGTGGCGATAATGACATAGTCAGCATTGCGATATGCATCTTGCTTGTCAGTTGTCGCACGAAAATTCAGCGGTTTTTCGGCCAGATATTCCTGAATCTCTTTATCGACAATCGGCGATATCTTCTGGTTCAGCATATCAACTTTAGATTGTACGATATCCAGCGCAACCACTTCGTGGTTCTGCGCAATCAGGATGCCGTTCGATAAACCAACATAACCGGTACCGGAAATAGTAATTTTCATTCGATCACACTTTAATCAGTTAACGGGATTGCGGCAGTTTGCCACAATACATGCATGCTATTCGCGGTTTTACTCCCTGATGAGAAGTGTGTCAAGAACGACAGAGTCTCATTAGAAAATAAGTTAGCGCTACGTGAGAACATTATCTTAACTAAGCCTCATTTTATTTCCTACAATGGAACAAGGAACAAGGAACAAGGAACAAGGAACAAGGAACAAGGAACAAGGAACAAGGAACAAGGAACAAGGAACAAGGAACAAGGAACAAGGAACAAGGAACAGTAAAAATATACTATTACAAAAACCTTCACAAAGATAAAAACACCCCATAAAAATTGATTTATAAAAGCCAGTGTAATTTATTATTTTTTTTCGAAAACACTTTCATTTGTTAATAACCTTCTTTCCAAACTTCACGCCCGGCCTCTCAATAAATGAATATGTTAACACAGACAAAAAATAAACAATCGGAATTGATACAGCAAGAACCTTAAAAAATCGCAGTAAAGGTACGTCATATTGAACGTTGTAATGATGTATGAAATACGCAGAAACAGGAATAACTATCAATAGATGTATCAAATAGACAGAATATGAAACATCACCTAAAAAAAGAGACAGCCTATTATTAAATAACCATTTCAATTTATTTTTTAAACGAGTGTCTTCGTTGTAATTCGAAGCAATATAAAAGATCAGGCCGCACATTATTAATTGTATTATAAGTTGCACTCCATTTATATAAAGACCAGTAACTGAAGAAAAAATTATAACAATGAAAGCAATACCCAAATCTAACAATCGTCCACTACGGACAGAATAATAAACAAACATCCCTGCAATAAAAATCGGCAGCTTTAAAAAAATAAATGAAGGGAGATTGAATGCTCTATAAAAATCAGGGAAAACAAAAAAAAGAATAGAAGATACAGTAGATAAAGAAAACAGTACTACTCTAAATCCAGACTTTAGAACCAAAAACATTATAAAAGGAAATAAAAAATAAAATTGAAACTCGAGACTAATACTCCAGTCAGGCAATGCTGTATTTGCACTATAATAAGGGAGAACCCCAAAAAATAATGACAAATGAATTATTATATTAGCAACAGTCCGATCATTAAATTTAGTTAAATCCATAGCTGAAGAAGGATCTACACTACCTATGATAGCTCTCATTTCCCCAATAAATGGACCAATGCACAAAGCGACAAATAATAATATATAGTATAATGGAGCTATTCTAAAAAAACGCCTAAGCCAAAAGTTCCAGACAGTTCTAAAGCTATTCCATGGTTCATCGCCTTCTCTTTCCATATAGTTCTTAGCCATAAGAAAACCTGACAACAAGATAAACATATCCACACCATAACTTGGACTTCCCAATATGGGGATATGACACTGAGCCAATATACAAACATGGCCAAAAAAAACCCAAAGTGATGCAAAACCTCGTAGACCTTCTAATTCTGGGATCCACATAGTTTTAACTTTACTCATAATAGATACCTATTTAGTTACAACCAAGTTATATTTGCGACAGAAAAAAACAACACCCAACTCTACACCGCATCACTGTCCATATTAATCCCAATTAAAAATATGTAATGTAATAATTTCTCATAGAAAAAACTGTCAAGTTACATCTTAAAATAAGAATATTTTAATATCTCCAGGAATATTAGAGATCGTTATCAAACAGGTCGCAAGTATAAATCTTTTTTGCAATATTAGACAACTTTTACGCAAATAGGTTTGAGATAATGACATCGACTTATTATATAAACACCTCCAGATCGCAAACCATGTGGCAATTGCAAAACTCCTCTTCCACCATCACCAATTCGTAGATAATAACAGAAATACGTTTAGCTTGATACACTTCATGACGCCCTAGATGGATGGGCCGCGGAAATTCTCGGAGTCACTCTTCATGATCAAGCGATACACGCCTAGCCCCTTTGTGAATCTGCGATAAAATCATTACGGGTGCGGTTGATATCGAAGATAGCGCCGATGATGTTTTTCGGCACCATTTCGTAGTTCGTCATCAGTTACTTGATATATTTCGGTAAGCAGTGGACGCCATAGACGAATGACGAATGACGAATGACGAATGACGAATGACGAATGACGAATGACGAATGACGAATGACGAATGACGAATGACGAATGACGAATTGTTATAATGATTACCGATACGCGGATCAAGCCGAACACATTCAATAATCAACTTACTGTTCAGGCTCTTGCTTTATGTATAGTTATACAGTTGGTTGAAATAAGCAACACGCAGAGAAAGGTGGATATTAGCAAACAGATTGATTGCTTCGGCCTCTGTCGAGTCCGTAAACAGGGTTAGAATATTCGGCTTTATTGCCTTTTTTCAGCCAATTGACAAAAGTTCGCAAACGACGATACGTGACGGTTGAAGGTTGTCACACAACGCTCCACCTTTACGCAAAAATCAGGAGAGAAGATGACATTATCAATACCAGACGCTCTTTAATATCATGGTAAAAAACCAACAGCAATGGCTGACGCGATGATCATCATAGCATGAGGGTTAATTTCGGTAACATTGCAAATGAAGGCATTAATTGTCGAAGAGTTGAAGTAGTTGGTTTTTGGATCGTAGTCAGTCGTTGTATTGATAATTACATAGCTATCATTGCAATAGGCATCTTCCTTATCCTTTTCACACAGAGATACAATTTTTCAGTCAGATATTCCTAAATCTTTTTATCAAAAATCGGTGATATATTCTGATTCAGCATATCGACTTTGGATTGTACAAATCCAATGCGAGCACTTCGTGTTAATGTACAATCAATCAGTTTTACGTGCGATAAACCAACAAAACTAGTACCGGAAATGGTAATTTTCATTAGATAACACTTTAATCAGTTAACTGGACTACAACCGATAGACGCACTGCCTATATGCTGTTCACGGTTTTAATTACTGAGCAGAAACACACTAATAAAAAATAATTGAAGGTAGCGAGCTATTAAAAGAAAATTAAAGTAATAATAAATCAGTAACAAGCAGTTAAAATTAAGAAACACTCAAAGAAAACCCGGTTAATTAATAACCGGGAAAAGATTAACAGTTACTATTACATCCACTCGGTATGAAACACCCCTTCTTTATCAGTGCGCTTATAGGTATGAGCACCGAAATAGTCGCGCTGAGCCTGAATCAGGTTAGCCGGCAACACTGCAGAGCGATAGCTGTCGTAGTAGGCAATGGCAGCAGAGAATGTCGGAACCGGGATACCATTCAGAACAGCATAAGCCACAACATCACGCAGCGCATGCTGATATTCATCAGCAATCTGTTTGAAGTACGGCGCCAAGAGCAGGTTAGCAATGCTTGCATTCTGCTCATAGGCATCAGTGATCTTCTGCAAGAACTGAGCGCGAATGATGCAGCCTGCACGGAAGATTTTAGCAATCTCACCGTAGTTCAGATCCCAGTTGTATTCGTCCGATGCAGCACGCAGTTGGGAGAAGCCTTGAGCATAAGAAACGATCTTACCCAGATACAAAGCACGGCGAACTTTCTCTACAAACTCTGCCTTATCACCTGCCGGTTGAGCTTCTGGCCCCGTCAGGACTTTAGACGCTGCAACACGCTGGTCCTTCAGTGAAGAGATGTAACGCGCAAAGACAGATTCAGTGATCAGGGACAGCGGTTCGCCCAGATCCAGTGAACTCTGGCTGGTCCATTTACCTGTACCTTTGTTGGCTGCTTCATCAAGGATCACATCAACCAGGTATTTACCTTCTTCATCTTTTTTAGTGAAGATGTCTTTAGTGATATCAATCAGATAGCTGCTGAGCTCACCTGCGTTCCATTCGGTAAAGGTTGCCGCCAGTTCTTCATTAGAAAGTGCCAGACCACCTTTCAGTAACGCATAGGCTTCAGCAATCAGCTGCATGTCGCCATACTCGATACCGTTGTGGACCATTTTAACATAGTGGCCCGCACCGTCAGCACCGATATAGGCAACACAAGGTTCGCCATCTTCCGCGCGAGCAGCAATCTGCTCGAGAATGGGCGCTACCAGCTCATAGGCTTCTTTCTGTCCACCAGGCATGATAGAAGGGCCTTTCAGTGCGCCCTCTTCGCCGCCAGAAACACCGGTACCGATAAAGTTGAAACCTTCGGCAGACAGCTCACGGTTACGACGGATGGTGTCCTGGAAGAAGGTGTTGCCACCATCAATGATGATGTCGCCTTTATCCAGATACGGCTTCAGGGATTCGATAGCGCTATCGGTACCTGCTCCAGCTTTCACCATTAATAGAATGCGACGCGGAGTTTCAAGGGATTCAACAAACTCTTCAACAGTAAAATGTGGGACCAGGTTTTTGCCTGGGTTTTCGGCAATCACTTCTTCGGTCTTATCACGGGAGCGGTTAAACACAGAGACGGTATAACCACGGCTTTCGATATTGAGCGCCAAGTTGCGCCCCATCACCGCCATACCGACAACCCCGATCTGCTGCTTGGACATTACATACTCCTGTCTGGTGTGGTCACTGCGAAACTCTCGCAGTTTAAATGTGATGATTATGTTAGCTCAAAGTAGATAAGCAGCATAGAGTTAAATGATTTTTTATCACTTACAGAAATGAGCAAGAAACCGGCTAAGGTTCCAGAGGATTATGGACAAATCAGAAGAAATTAATATGCAGATTTATTGATGAAACCTTTAAAAACCGTAAGGAATATAATCTTCAAATCTAGCCAAATAGTCCAGCCCCGAATATAAAGTAAATCATACTCGACTCTTTTCTCCATTTTTTCTAAAGTATCAGTTTCGCCGCGCCATCCATTAATCTGAGCTAACCCTGTAATACCAGGCTTAACTTTGTGTCGAAGCATATATCCTTGGATAAGAGAACGATACTGCTCATTATGAGAGACAGCATGTGGCCTTGGACCAACAACCGACATTTGCCCAAATAAAACATTAAAGAACTGTGGTAATTCATCAAGTGATGTACTTCGGAGAAATCTTCCTACTTTAGTAACTCGGATGTCATTTTTTGTAGCTTGAATAACCTTATCATCATTTTCCATTACAGTCATTGAGCGAAATTTCCAAACTTTAATTGGTTTTCCATCCATGCCATATCGAACCTGTCTGAAAATAATTGGTCCTTTGGAGCTTAATTTCACAGCCAGAGAAATAAAAATCAAAACAGGTGAAATGATAATTAAAATTAATAAAGAGACAATAATATCCTCCAATCGTTTAAAGACCATATTAATACCGTTAAGAGGGGTATCAAATAAAGGGACGACTGGAACACCATTTATTTCTTCGGTACGCGAGTGAAGTATGTTAAAAGTAAAAATATCAGGTATCAATAGAACAGAACATGTTGTATCCGTCAATTTCCCAACTAGATTTTTAATTTTTGCTCCATCACCAATTGCCATAGCTATATATATGCGTTCGATTTTACCAGCACGAGCCTCTTCTACAAGCTTTTCAATATTTCCAGCATAAGGAACGCCATCATAGTTTGATGCGGGTATATCATCATAAATACCCTTGACGATGAGTCCAAGCCAAGGCTCTTGCTGAAAGCCTTTTAGCAAGTTAATACCGACAGGCATTGACCCAACAACAGCAACAGTTCGGGTATTGTAACCTAATTTCCTTAACATACCTGAAGCTAACCGAATTGCTGAACGGCAAATAATAAAGCCGACGCAAACAATGAAGTACCACTGAATGAAAATAATGTATCCCAAATGAAAATCCGGGAGTAAAGATATTCCTCCAAGAGTAAGTAAAAGGGTTAAGGTCCAATTTTTAAGGATTAAGATAAGTTCTGAAGAGAGATCGACACCACGCCATGAACGATAAAAATCAGTTATACCCCCAATCATTTGAAATACTGCTAAAGCGATCAGGGAGATTAGAATGTAAACATATTTAAATGATGCACCAATAAGCAAACAAGATAAATAAGACCCTAAGAAAATAATACTTATATCAGATAATCGCTGCACCATTGAAATTATCGATGCATTAGCATTTGATCGCGTACGATGCTGTAGAAGTGTCATGATAATGTGCTCTTATATATAGACAACCTAAATAAATTTAATAGATAACTTTGGCACGGTAATTCAAAAGAGTAGGGTACATATTTATATTTATTTAGATCTTAATAAATCAAGAATCTCAATGGTTTTAGAGTTCATCAAATCCTGATCAGAACGAGACTCAACATTTAAACGAACAACTGGCTCAGTATTTGAACTTCGTAAGTTAAAACGCCAATCTGAAAATTCAACACTAATACCATCTGTATAGTCAACATTGATAGCATCATGCGTATATCGTGCAAGGACTTTTTTTATCGCTTTCTCTGGCTCATCCAAAGAACTATTTATTTCTCCAGATGCCGGATAAAGTGAAATGCGTTCACTAACCAAACTGCTGAGTGATTTATTTTTATTACATAATAATTCGATAATCAAAAGCCAAGGAATCATACCGCTATCGCAATAGAAAAAGTCACGAAAGTAGTGATGAGCACTCATCTCACCACCATATACAGCATCCTCTTCACGCATTCTTTCTTTAATAAATGCATGCCCTGTTTTTGACATTACAGGAATACCACCTGCACGTTGGACAACATCAATAGTATTCCAACTCAAACGAGGATCATGAATAATCCGGGAACCGGGATACTTTTCAAGGAAAGCCTCTGCTAAAAGACCAACTATATAATATCCCTCGATAAAAGCACCATTCTCATCAAAAAGGAAACAACGGTCAAAATCCCCATCAAAAGCAATACCTAAATCAGCACCATATAGATTTATTGCATTAGATGTATCCTCTCTACATTCAGGCAAAAGAGGATTTGGTATTCCATTAGGGAAATTGCCATCAGGCTGGTGATGAATTTTAATAAATTCGACAGGTAACTCAGCCTGTAAAAATGCTTTCTCGATTTCATCAATTACATGACCAGCAGCACCATTCCCTGAGTTGATAACTAATTTGAGTGGTTTATTAATATTTTTTATTTCAATATACGAAAGTAGTTTGGAAATATATGCATCCAGAATTGACAGTTTTTCATAATTACCTTTATTATGCGAAACTATCGTAGGGAACGTGTTTCTTTCTGCTAATTCCTGGATATCGCGTAAACCAGTATCACCACTTATAGGCTTTGATTGTTCACGAACCAATTTCATACCATTGTAATCCATAGGGTTGTGACTAGCGGTTACTTCAATCCCTCCATCAACATTGAGGTAAGAAGTTGCAAAATATATCTCTTCAGTACCGGTTAGTCCAATATCAATCACATCAGCACCAGCATCCTGCAAACCTCTAGCTAAAGCAAGTTTAAGTGATTCACTTGTAAGCCTAACGTCACCACCAAGCACTATTTTTTTGGGTTTTAAAAGTTCTCCGTATGCTCGGCCTATTCGGTATGCTATATCCTCGTTTAGTTCTTCTCCAAGTTTCCCTCTAATATCGTAAGCTTTAAAGCAAGAAAGTTTATTAGACATATTATAATCTCTTATTTAAAATTGCCCATAGTGATCTGTTAGACGAACAATGTCATCTTCCCCTAGATAAGAGCCCGACTCAATTTCCAATATTTCTAAAGGAATTTTACCGGGGTTCTCAAGCATATGAATTGAACCGATTGGAATAAAAGTTGATTGATTTTCAGTTAGTAAAAATTTTTTATTATCAAGCGTAATTTCTGCAGTCCCAGATAATATGACCCAATGCTCAGCCCTATGCAAATGTTGTTGCAATGAAAACTTTCCACCAGGTTTAACCGTTACTCTATTTACATGATATTTATTTGTGTCAATGATCTTATCTTGAAGTCCCCAAGGACGATAAGATTCACGATGAACTTTATATTCAGGTCGAGATTCTTCTTTTAAATATTCTACTATTCTTTTAACATCCTGTACTTTAGATTTATTAATAACCAATACTGCATCTTTTGTATTAACAATAACTAAGTTTTCAACGCCAATTGCGGCGACAAGTTTATCATCTGTATTTATATAACAATTAGTTGCATCATGAGTAAAAACATCACCGGTCAAAGCGTTACCATTAAGATCTCGACTGTTTACTTCCCAAAGTGCTGACCATGAACCAACATCATTCCAACCAGCATCCAACGGGATAACTATACCGTGGTTCGTTTTTTCCATTACAGCATAATCTATAGATTCATCTGGACATTTTTTAAATATCTCTGCATCTATACGGATAAAATCTTGGAGTGAATCATAACTTACTGTTTCAATGGATTTTTCACAACATTCAAGTATATCAGGTCGGTATGCTTTCAATTCACGAATATAGTCCTTTGCTCTAAATAAAAACATACCACTATTCCAATAATACTCACCACTATTGTGGTATTTTTGGGCATCGATTAAATTTGGTTTCTCTATAAATCGATCAACACTATATGCACCTGACCCATTTATATTTTCACCTCGTTGAATATATCCATATCCAGTTTCAGGGCCTGTAGTAACAATACCAAAAGTAACTAACTTACCATTTTCTGCGTGAGGTATTGCTGTTCTTACAGCGTTATGAAATGCTTGTATATCCCCAATGACATGATCGGCTGCAAGTATCAGAAGGAGGGCATCTTCATGCTCCGCTAACGAATGTAGCGAAGCCAATGCTATCGCAGGAGCAGTATTTCTACCAAAAGGTTCTAGAATTATATTTTTTGAAAAGCAATCAATCTGATTTAATTGCTCAGCAGCTAAAAACCTATGTTGTTCATTGCAGATTAATAAGGGTTGTGCCAAATTCAACCCTGCAAGACGATGTACAGTTTCCTGCAGCATCGATAATTCACTATTCAGACGTAAAAATTGCTTAGGGTACAACTCCCTGGACATTGGCCATAAACGGCTACCCGACCCTCCAGCCATAATAACAGGAATAATCATAGTGTTATTTTCCTCTGTAATTTATTTGATTTATTAGTTTTTTAGATTAAGAAACTCATCCATTATTTTCTTAGGTGCTCCGTCATTATTAAGCAACCCAAAATTCTGTTGTATCTCGTTTTTATTTTTTCCATCATCTATCAAATCATACCACCATATTCCCTTGATAAAGCTGTAGCCACTTGCTTTTGAATATAAATTGTGAATATATTCGGATATGTCAGAGTCTGAATATTTTGCATATTTTACGAGTGGAACTCCAATTTCAGTAACATACAAGTCTACCTCGTTCCCTTCATTAGCTTTTACCAGCATTTTATGTACTTCAACTAACTTATCCATTACCGGATCACTAGAGATATTACTATCATTAGGATAGTAGTATGGGTGAAGTGAAATACCATCAAGACATTTCATTATTCCTGTAGACACAACCTTCATCATCCATATTTCAGATTTTTTATCAAATGGATCAATACCACCAGCAATTACTTTCGCTTTAGGATTATTATTTTTTATCTCGATGCATGAGCGTAATACCAAATCAGAAAATATTTTGGCTGAATCGTCGTTGAAAACTGAAAAATGATTTAAACCTTTGCGACCGTCTGTTTGGATCCATTCATTCCAAACCTCGTACATGTTTACTTTTAATCTAAAATGAGAAGCTACCCATCCGGAATATTTTATAAACGCATCCCTAGATGCAATCGAATTAGGTTTGCTTCGAGGGTTATCATCTGTCTTAGGATCATATAATATATTGCCATAGTCTAAGATAAGCATAGGCTCTATTTTTTTATTTACAGCAGCATTTACGATGCTATCAATTCTGGAATCTGCATCCTGGTATACTCCTTTTTTTTTCTCTACTCGACTCCATGGATAATCAGTTCTAAACGATGTTATATTATATTTTAACAATATATCGAAAAAATTTTCATCCGTAAGTTCATGTGTTAAAGGATGAATACCTACACCCTTAATTAGATTATCAGCAAATACTTTAATAGGAAAGATTGATAATAATAAGTAAAACACAAAAAATTTAAACATATATAATCTCCGAAAAAAGATCAGTGATTTAATTATCCATATTTTTTAATAATCTTACAATTTTATCTGCAGACTTTCCCCAAGAAAATCTATCTAAATTACATAATGCTTTTGAGTGTAGGATTTTCTTCTCATTTGTCGTCAGAGATACAAGTTTGTCCATAGCAGATTGCATATCTTCTATACGTAAAGGATCAAAGAAAATTGCTGAGTGCTCCAATACTTCAGGCAATGAAGCTGCATTTGACGATAAAACTATACACCCACACGCTTGTGCTTCTAACGGTGGAATGCCAAAGCCTTCATATAGTGATGGGAATACAAATGCTCTAGCTGAACGATATAATTCCTTTAATTCTAAGTCGGTTACGCGCCCTAAAAACTCGATTTTTTTATCCTTGCACGATAAATTCCCATTATCATATTTAAATGAGTTTGATAGGGAGCCGATAATTTTTAATTTAAAGCGATTATTATGATTTGTGTTAAAAAGAACAAATGCCTCTATTAAGCGCTGGAAATTTTTATGATAATTGGGTGAAGACACTGCCAAAAAATAGTCTTTATTTTGAAGTTCATCAACTTCATCTTGTACATCAAGAAACACCTGATCTACAGCATTATAGACAACTGAAATATCATCCTCTGACAGTTTAAAATGAGAAACAATATCATTTTTAGAAAAATCACTAACAGTAATAATATGTTTAGCACTCGATAAAACTGCAGGAATAAAAAAATTGTACCATAAAATAAATTTTTTAGAGAATGATTGAGGGTATTTTATAAAAATAATATCATGCAATGTCACAACTTTATTTTTGTATAATATTGGAGCTGTGTTACACAAGTTTAATAACAATGGCTTCCTATTTTTATACAGATACAACGGTAAGTCTAGTTGCTCCCAAGCATGTCCAGTATTCACACCAACAACTTGAGCATTTAATTTTTCAGCTATCTCTGTTTGAATTATATTTTTTGGCGTTATAAAAACTATATCTTTATTTATTTTTTTTAATTCCAATGCAATATTCGCAGCAAACCTTTGCACACCTGTAATATTCTGAGTCAAAAACCTTGCATTAACATATAGCATATAACATCACCTTTAAACTATTTATTTTTATTTGCTGTCGCAGCGATCAAAAATAATCCGCCCCACAAAACTGGATATGAAACATCAGGTATAGTGAAAATCATTGCTGATAATAATGATACTATATATATCACCTTATCAAAACTCTCTTTTCTAAGGATGTTAGTGACAAATAAAATGAATAGTAGAGTTCCAACAAATCCAGTTGTAGCTAATAAATTGAGAAACCCTCCCCCACCCCTAGTTATTCCAACACCAATACCGAAACCATATGTGTTATAAAATATATCTAATGCAAGTACAGCCTGTGAGTACCTAACATCACCAGAATGTGAATTACCTTTATCTAATATAAAGGCAATGAGATATTCAAGAACACCAAATATATACAAACAAAAAACAATAAGGAAAAGAATTATTAATGTTATTAATAATTTCTTTCTTCCATAATAGAAAAAATATAAGCAAAAACCGGCAAAGAATGAAATTAAAGCTGAACCGGATACACTTAGAATCATAGCCGCAATTAAAAGACAAGAAAGTAATATTCTTCTATGATAAATAGCGACCCAAAATGCAGCCCCAAGAAAAGCACCACAAAATGATGCCTCAGGAAATCCAGCCTGAAACCTCAATGCTGCATCTATTAGCTGTGCATAACCAGGATTATTATAGAAAATAGGTATAAGGATTTTAGATACACCAATTAATCTTAATGCATATGAAATAAATCCAAATATGCAGGTAATCCATGATGAAATTATTACTATTTTTTTAAAATCGAAATTATAATAACTCCACAAATCATTCCTACGGCATTTTATAATTAATGATAAACAAATAAAATGAATTATTAGATAGCCAATCTGAGCAAAACTTATGATACTTGGATTTGGCCGACCTCCATTTCTTGCCATATCATCAGGATCTATACTGACCTGAAGATTAGAAAAAACACTTGGGGATACTGCTAAGATAAGAGTTGACCATGTAGTAAACAAGAAAAGATAAGCTTCGCTCTTAGATATTATAGAAATTCGTCCACTAAATTTGCTAAAAAGAGCAATAATGAGCAAGATTTCCCCCACTAAATATAATGGTATCCCTTTACCTCCTATATTTATAAAACTAGCTGCGAAAAAATTTGCGCTACATACGAAAACTGTTAGTAATAGTAACCTATTCTTGAGCATAACACATGCACACAAAGACAGATATATTAACCCTGATATTTCCAATTATCACCCCATTTATATATCGACTTTTGTATTAAGACAACTATTTTTTAATTAATTTGTTTATTTTCAAAGAGTTAACATGCATATGGAAAACCACATTATTTTTAAAAGGATAATTATAAATACTCATAGAAATTAGCTCAGTCAAGAAAGTTGCAACCGCTGCACCAATAATACCATATTGGTAAATTAGCGGAATATTTATTAGACTACTAGTGAATGCAACACAAAGTGATTTTTTTGAAAGAAAAGTATAACCCGAATATTTAGCAATTAACCGTGCAGATACAGTGCCTAACATAGATATTACAGCAGCTAGTGTTAGAATAATTAGTGGTATATAAGCATCAGTGAAAGCATCACCATAAAGAAAACCAATCAGATATTTACCAAAAAAAATCATAAAACACAAAAAAGGAAGTGACATAATAAAAACTATTAATAATAACTTACTGAAACCATCAATAACTTTGTCGTCTTTATTTTCAGAGAAAAGTCCTGGTAATGTAGAAGTAATAAAAGCATTACATACAAAAGTCCAACATGCTGAAAGAGACACTGCCACTGCATAAATACCCACATAGACTTTATTTGTCATTACACCTAGAAGTAACATTGACATACGAGTGTAGATAGCTCCAGATATAGTTGAGATTACAAATGTAGAGCCCACACAAAACATATATCTTATATAGCGAATCTGGTGCTTTTTTTTAACCTTTGAACCTCTATCTATTTTGTTCCTAAAATAAAACCATCTAATAATGAATGGTATAAAACCAGTCAATATGATAGGAATAACAAGGAACCTTGGATCCAATTCAAGAAATGCAATTAACCATCGTAAAAATAAACAAATAATCAATGCAGCAACATTTACTATTGTATTGATTTTAGAGTTTAATGTCGCATCATTGTATATTGCAAAGACATCCATTGCCATAAAAAAACAAGATAGCATGCAACCAATAATATAAACAAATCCTAACTCATGAGCAAATAGCCAATAATAAAAAATAACCGGGAATGTAATTATAACATATGCGAATAATCTTAAGTAAACAGTAGAAATTATTAGCCTCACACCTGATATTTGGCTCTTCCCTATTCTTTTAAAAATTATAATATCACTTCCAAACTGAGATATAATTTGAACAATTTGGAAAAGTGATGTAGCGAACGAAATCTCACCAAATATTTTCGGACCTACATACTTTGCAACGAAGGATGTAACAAAAATCAGCCCGACTATTGAGACAAGTTTTTCTGACATCATCCATATTGAGTTGGAGATTACTTTTCTATTCAAGAATCGCCTCTATACCTTAAGTTCAAGTGGTTATAATACAAAAAGAAGGTGCCTAATAATAAAAGATATTAAAAGAGGGACTTATATACTAAATTAATATTCTCTATCATTTTCATCGTTGTGAAATTACTCTTATAATTTTTTAAGCAATTTTCTTTTTTTAACCCCCATTCTGATTTCTCCACTGAGCTAATAATATCCCATGCTTCTGTTATATCATCTTTTTTAAAGAGATACCCTGTAATATCATCTATGACAACTTCAGGTAATGAAGAGCAGTTTGATGCGACGACAGGTAAACCATAACTTTGAGCTTCAACCGCAACTAAACCAAATGATTCCCATCTACTTGGCATAAACAAAAAATCAGCATAGTAAAAGAATGGGGCAATTTCTGTAGTACTCATCCAATTTTTATATATGATACTTGAAATACCATCTTCTTTCTTTTTGGCTGAATCTCTAACAGCGTCTCCAATAACAGTAATTTTAGTGTTGTCTTTGACCAAGTGAGATAATTTCTCCACCAGATCAAACCCTTTTTGATGGTCAAAGCGTCCAACAAATAATATATTTGTAAAGTTACTTTGATATGGAGAACTAGCATCGCTTACATCTTGAGGATCCTCTACTCCATTATAAACCACCTCTAGATTATATTCTTTCAACCCAAATTTAATTGCTGATTTTTTTTCATATTTACTTGTGCAAATTATTATATTGGCATATGGCTGAAGCATTTTTTCTATAAAAAGGAAAACTTTATTCATAGAACCTTTTACATCCATTATGAATGCAAAGGCATGTGGACAATAAACTACTTTTATATCTTTTTTCTTGACTAGAATGTTAATCAATCTACATACAACACCCGCAAAAGAACTATGAATGTGTATTATGTCTGGATCTATTTTCTTCAGTAATTTTAAATATTGAATAGATAAATTAATAAGAGATAACATTCCTCTTTTTTTTCTTTTGAATGTATAAATAGATAAATCAGGCACTTCCATAACATCTTTACAATGCGTATCAGGCAGTAAACAGTAACTATCTACATCATCATTTTTTAGTAATTGTCTAATAACTGTAGCTACACCACCTCTTGCAGTTTCAGCAACATGCAAAACTTTTTTTTTAGTCATTTATCTCTCCTTTTTATTTCTATTTTGCTATAAATGATTTATGCTAATTTATTGAATTGACTTTGAATCCTATCAATATTATTTGACCACGAGTGTTCCTCTATTACTTCAACAATTCTTTTATCCAAAAAATAATTACTCTTTGCTTGCTCGTAACATTTAATTAACTCATCGTCATTATTATATTCCCACAAAAAACCAACATTTTTAACTTCATTTAGATCAATATTAGAATAAATTACTGCCAATCCTGAGGCCGCATATTCCCATAATTTCATTGGGCTACGCCCATGATTTGAAGGATGACGACTCAGCGTTAATAAGCCTATTTTTGCTTTCTGCATGATATCAGGTGTTTGGTTATAATCCACAGCACCATAGAAAATAATATTTTCATATATATCAGTAATCTCTTTCACTTTTTGTTTATAACTATCAATAATTGGTCCATATATGTTAAATTTATCCTCTGGAAATACTTTTGCTAATATACTAATAGCATCTAAATCGAAACGCTCGTCCACGGCCCCTATATAGATAGCACCGGAACGATCCTTATTATTTACTGATTTAAACATTTCCGCATCATAGCCATTTTCTAAAACGATTGAGCCACAACTCGGTTTAAATCTTTCATCAATTGATCTTTTCACACTTAATGAAGTAGAAATAATCAGGTCAGAAATACCCGTTATTTTTTTTTCATATTTATTTGCAACTTCGCCATCAAACTTAAAATAATCATCTGTCGGTCTGTAAATCATCTTTTTATAATTAAAAATATTAATATATGGATAAAAATAAGGATTGTCACATACTATTAAATCATACATATTATCTTTGATAGATACTTTACAAAAAAAATAATTTATTAAGTCGAATAATTTCCCATTTTTATTTTTTATTGGAAATAACATATAAGGTGTTAATAAGTTAACTCTCATATCAAGTTGATAGACACCCTCATCTTTTTTTTTACCCATCAATTTGTGAGATAAGGTATAAGGACTGCCTAAGAATGTAACTTCATGACCTTTTCTGATAAATCCGTTCGCATAATGATGGCTACCGATTTTAAAATTAGAGTACTCACGTGTGTGACTTAATATTAAAATTTTCAAAATCATTCTCCCCGAGTCAACCTTGAGTATAGATTATCGTATTTTATAGCGAGTTTACTAACATCGAAGTTGTCCTCTACGAATGTTTTTGCAGCATATTTTATAGAATTAACATCATCTAACTTCATAACTTTTTGGAGTGTTTTTTTGATGGAATCAGAATCAACACTTTCAGTTAGAAAACCGGTTTCATTATTGATAATTTTATTAGGAATCCCGCCTACTTTTGTTCCAATAACAATACATCCATGAGCCATAGCTTCAAGTGTTGTTAAACTACTGCCTTCAAAACGTGAGGGCTGTACAAATATATCACATATACTAAGATAACTATTCACCTCTTCATCTGTAGCATATTCAATAATTTGATAGTTGCTTTTGCCTGAGGATATTATTTTTTCGATGTCACTCTTTCTACTCCCTCTACCAAGGTGTATCCATTTTATTTTTTTATTTGAGTAATATTCATTATTCAACTCACTAATTGCTTTGGCTAGTAAATCATACCCTTTATTAAATTCAATCCGCCCTAAGCTTAAAACTATAAAATCATCTTTTTCTCTTATGTGTTTAATAAATTCTTTATTTACTAAGGAAGTAAGACGAAGAATATTTACCCCATTTGGTATCAATAAAATTTTATCATCTGTAACATTAATATTTTTCTTAACTTTATCAATTAATAACTGATCCGTAGCTATAATCACATTGGCATGTTTAGCTTTTTGCGCTAACCATCGAATAAAAAATCGGTTAAACTCACTTTTTAATTTACCCGATGTAAACTCTTCCATGCCATGAGGATTTGCCACTGCTTTATATTTTTCTCTTTTATTTTTAGATATGAAATAAATAGCACCCACTGCAGCACCATGAAAATGTAATACACTACCTTCAGGCACATTTTTCTCTATATATTTAGCCACACGATTACACCATAGGACATACTCATACCCAAAAATACTCACTACACTCTTTTGGGGCCATGGTACATCTTGGAAAGATATATATTCAGGTATATTGCCAGCTACCTTTTTAGCTGGTGAAATTAGCGACACTCGATATCCAATTCTATGCATTTCTATAATATGATCGTATGCGCTCCTTTCAAGCCCCCCAACTCCATCATCAAAAGAAATAGCCCGAGTAATCACAAATATTTTTTTCATTTAAATCTCCAGTGTCTTATCTATAATAAAAACACTTTATAAAATGACAGCCTTGAGCAAAAATTCAGTTTTACAGTCATACTGCTGATACTTTCACATCTTATGACTTTTCTTCCCCTAAAGAAAAATAAAAAACAACATGTAATCAATGAATATTGAAAAAATAAAACGTCTGTGAAAACATTTATTCAAAGATGTGTGTTTTGTTCTTTATTAATCAATAAAGCCGTAAAATGCATCGTATTTTCACAGCTTTATTTTTAGATCATTAGAAATCTATTTTTTAGTCGTCATTGTATGTATAGCCATAGTTACTGTACCCGTAACCATAATATGTACTAGCTTTCTTCACAACCCCATTCAATATAGCACCTTTTATATCTACACCGCTCTGATTAAATCTATTAACACTAACCTCAATTTCTTTTGCTGTGTTAGCTTCGAATCTCGCAACAAGTAAACTTGTACCAACATAATTACCAATGATTGCGGCATCAGTAACTGCTAAAATTGGAGGTGTATCAATTAATATAATATCATATTCACTTGACACCCAATCTAATAAATCTTTAAACCTCGGATGCATTAATAGCTCAGCCGGATTAGGCGGGGTTTTACCTCTTGAAATAAAATCAAAACCTATTTGATTATTTTTTTTGATACACTGTTCTTTATTTATTTGACCGGACAGCACATCAGACAATCCTCTTTCATTATCATCACTAAAAATCCTATGGACATATCCTTTCCGCATGTCAGCATCAACAAAGAGTACTTTCTTTCCACTTTGAGCTATAATAGCAGCCAGATTACTGCTAACAAATGTTTTACCCGCATTCGGACTCGCACCAGATATCATTAATATATTATTTCTTGCTTCCATCATTGCAAAATGCAAACTCGTCCTGAGACTTCTGATTGCTTCAATAGCTACATCAGCAGGATTATCAATTGCCAAAAACCGAGTGTTTTCTACATTTGATTTTTTTCCCATTTTGTGATTTTTCGACATCCATTCTGAAACGGGTATACTTGCATATACGTTAATTCCCAATTCTTCTAATTGCTCTGGTGACTCAATTCCTTTTCTAAAGAAAACTCTCATTAAAATAATTGCAATTGAAGTAAACATGCCTAAGAAAATACCAATAAATACTACAAGTACTTTTTTTGGTTTGACTGGTTTTGGCTGTGTTATTGCATCATCTATTATTCTGACATTACCTATTGCGCTCGACTTAGCAATATTTAACTCTTGCTGCCTATTCAGTAACTGCATAAATACTGCTCTTCCTGACTCAACATCTCGACTTAGTCTTAAAATCTCTTGCTGAGTTTCAGGCATAGATGAAACTTTTTTGTTTAGTTTCACTCTTTCATCTTGTAAAGTTTTACGTTTCTCTAATAGAGCTTTATAAGTCGGATGTTCTTTAGTATAAAGCTGAGATATCTCAGATTCTCTAAATGTTAACTCATTGAGTTGATTATCTACATTAACAATTTGATCTAGTACAGATTTAGCCTCAAGTGAAAGATCTACAGAATCACTGAGCCGACGATATCGATTAAGTTTATCTTCTGCAATATCAAGATCATTACGAACCTTCGGCAATTGCTGGTTTAAAAAATCTAAACTTTTAGCATCCTGTGCCGCTTGTCTTGCGATGTTTTGTGACAGATAATTATGGCTAATGCTATTGATAGTTCTTTTTATTAGGTCTGGGTTATCCCCATATAATGACAGGACAAGTATTCCAGTATCCTTCCCTTGATCTACTGCTGTAAATCTATCTTGTAGATCTGAAATCGCTTTTAGTTTTGTAACTTTACGTATACTGAAGTCTGTACCTATATCAGCTGAAATTGAATCAACTTTAATTAATAGTCCACCTTCATTTACTAAATTGCCAACTTGGCCATTTATTAGCTTATCATGATATGTAATTTGATAATGATTTTTATCAAGAACAACCAAATTAAATTCAGGCTCTTCATCATCTTGACCATTTGTGATATCTAATTTAGATATCACAAGAGATCCTTGTGATTCATTGAGTAAACGAGCCCATCCTCTGCCAAAAAAAGGAAAGTAACTCTGTTTAACAATTATTTGTAGATTCAAATCATCTACTGTTTTTCCCAATATCATTCGAGATTGGAGAACTGCAATTTCTGGCGCAGATTGAGGTTGACTATCCGGAAGCATTTGTGACAAATTATTTAAGATAGCATTACCTTGTTTTTGCTCTATTTGAACTAATGAATCAGCTTGGTAAGTAGGAGTTGCAAATAGAACGTAAACTAACGCTACTAAAGCAAAAATAGATGTTAATGATATAATCAACTTCCGGTGGTCAATAAGCTCACCAATCAATCGACTTAGATCAATCTCATCCGTCTCTCTATTAACATTTTTATTGACTACCGATGGCATGGTCTAATTCCTGATATTTATACGTCTAATTTTTCAACCCAGCTTAAGCCGGCCTGCTCGATTAATTTATATACTGCCAAAAAAGCTTCATCACTCTTTCGATATGGGTCGGGAATCTCTTTGCGATTTAGCCATTGTCCAAACAACATTGTCTTTCCCCGCATTTCTGGAGCTATTTTTCCTACTTGTTCAATATGGAGTTTTTCCATAACTAATATGAGATCATATTGCCGCCCTAATGATGCGGTAAATTGCCTGCCTAAATGCCCATCTAAAGATAGTCCATTTTGAGAAGCAATTTTTATTGCACTTTTATCAGGGAGATGGCCGACCAAGGCCCCCGTACCAGCTGAATCAACTCTTTTAGTTGGTAAAACTTTACGTAGAAAACGCTCACCGATTGGTGAGCGACATATATTCCCGGTACAAATAACAAGGATTGAATCAAACATACCTATCACCAAGTCCGAATAAATTTCGCAGTTTCAGTCATATCATGCACACCGCTAATTGTTGGTACTAACTGGGAAATGACACGATTCCAACGGACCAATGGTGCTGTTGTGACATACACAATATCATAGGGCTGTAATTGAAATTCTGTACCTAAAACCATCGCTGAAGCATCCTGTGCGTTAAGCTGATAAACGTTAGCAATCTTACCTTGTTTATCACCTTTCATCTGGCGAATAACAAAGATACCGGTCGCATCGCTCATTGCTTGTGATATGCCTTCGGCATTTCCCAGCGCCTCGGCAAGCGTCATACCACTGCGGTCCATCTTCATCGTACTTTGCTTGCCAACCTCTCCCATAACGAAGACTTTCAGGTCGTCATTGCGTGGTACAAACAGAATATCGCCGGGATACAGCAGGTGGTTCTCGGTCAAATCGCCTTTTTGCATCAGGGCATACAGGGAGATTTTGGTATCTTTACCATTATGCGTCAGAACAACGTTGCGCCAGTCAGCATCCGGCGCAAGACCACCCGCGGCGTTGATAGCATCCATAACGGTCAAAGGTATATTGGTGATCGGCTGCTGACCCGATTTTATGACTTCACCTGTCACGTAGGCTTTCTGCGAACGGAATGCGGCAACGCTAATATCAACCTGCGGACTTTCAATATAGGTCGTCAGGCGACTGGCGATATCCTGGCGCACCTGGCTCAACGTTTTCCCCGCGACCTGCACTTTGCCAATATATGGATAGAAGATCGTACCATCGGCGTTCACCCAGTTGCCAGTGTCGCTGGCGCTGCGGTACTGACCGGCAGGGGTGGTCAGTTCAGGGTGATCCCAGACGGTTACCATCAGCACATCGCCCACGCCAATCCGGTACTCATAATTTTTAAGCAAGCTATCCAGTTGCGCATTTGGCCGGGCCATCACACTTGTCGGGCGCAGTTGCTCAATTAACCCTGGCGTCATCGGATAGACGTTAACCAGTTTATCCAGGTCATAATCGCTATCCGGTAATTCAACCACATTCTTACGTAAGCTGTTCAATCCCTGACCAGGAATAATGGTACAAGCCGATAAAAAACTTATTGCCAATGCTAATGCCGAAAATCTAACCATTTTTTTCTTCATAATGTCACATCATCAGTAAACTAAAATTTGCCAATGCCTGAGCTACATATCGTCCACCAGTTTATTCCTGTCTGGCTGCACGCGGAGAATGGTAGGCTAAACTCCATTCTCCTGACTTCCTGTAGCATCTAGCCTATAAACTAAATGGGATCTCGATCCCGGCGCTTGCGCCAACATCATCGCTATCGCTATGGTCCGCATTTGTATACCACAGCGACGTATTCAGACGAACGGTCTTATAGACATCCCCGCTCCACCCCAACTGTACACCTTTCAATGTATCGGAGTGCGGGAATGCCTTATTAATTGATTGATCCTTCGGGTTCACTTTGGCATAGACCAGACGAGTGCTCCAGCGCTGATTATCTTCGGTAATCAGTTCAACTTTACCAGCAAACAGCTGCCCATCCCCCCCCATCGCGTCTCCCAGCGGGTAGCCCTGCTGATAATAGCCATCTTTATAGATATGGTGGGTATAACTGTAGTTGGTCCGGCTCATATTTGTGCGCGTATCATGGGCCTCCACATACCAGTTCACCGCATCTTTCCCCCAGCCATGGTGCCCTTCTACTCCACCAAGGTACATATTGGCAGAAGGCAAGAAACCTGATTCATCCTCACCAATCATCTGGCCATATAAGCTAACGGGTAAACCGAGAGTCGGTTCTAGTTTCAGCTTAAAGTCAAACCCTGCCAGCTGGTTGCCAGGCTCATTCGGATCGTTTGCCGTGGTATTATCTTTCCCGGTAAAACCATCCCAGAAATTACTCAGCGATTGCGGGCGCCCTTCCCCGCCCCACTGCATAATCCGTGAAGCGCCCAGTTCCAGAGACTGGAACGGGGAGAAGGTCAAACGGCCGCCGATAATCTTGGCATGCGGTACCGCTGTGTACTGGTTCATCTGGCTGGCGGAGATCTGATACTGCCAGGGGCCAATCCAGCGCAGCCACCAGGTTTCCGGTGCCGCCTGTTCAGCGCGCTGCATCAGGAATCCGGTCATTGGCCTCGCAGCATCGCCGCGGATCAGGCTCCCTTCATAGCCCGGTCCCCACCACTGCGGCATCTGGCCAAACGACAGCCACTGGTTCCAGAACTTCACCGCGCCGTACGCGCCGTTGGCATTGAACCGGGAGCCGTTGCTGATACGCTCACCGCCTTCCACATTGCCCTGCAGATGAACATCCCACCAGTCGCCACTGTTGTTAAAGGCCAGCGATAGCGAGTTATCTGCCGGTTGACTTTGCGCAAAGCCCTGAGGTGTTCCCGGTTGATCGGTAGAGGTGTAGCCGCTGACGCGAAAATCAGCCTTTAATGAGGAAAGCCGCTGATTAATACGCGCCAGCACCACCTGTTCAGAAGAATAGGAAGGTTTGGCCTTTTTTAACGCCCGGGTAATCTCTTCCTGGCTCAGGGGCCAGGTAGAAAGGCTAAGCTGGATAACTCCCCGGTCAGACAGCCAGGAGAGATCGTTACGCAGTTCGTTATCATTGAGTACCAGACCAGAGGCATAAACCTGCGCACTCACCGATGTCAACAGCCCCAAAGCAAGTGCAAGACGCGCGATTTTCATCATTATACAAGATCCATTTTTAGCCCCGTTTCCGCAAGCTAGCGAGTCATGGGGAATATGAGTTTAGAGAGCGCACGCTGACGCCAGTCGTAGTATGTTAGTTCAGCAGTGATGATGCAATAAGCAGTCCCTTCGAACGTAATCAGCCACGCAGTATTTGAAATGTCAGTGCAACAGCCAAAGCGCCAACGACTCCCCTCACACCGATCGCCGCCGACCCTGGACATGAGCTATCTCCAGTCAACCAGAGGGATAACACGCTGTTTAGTCAGAAAGATTGCCGATTATATACGGTGCTTGCGGATAATCATCCGTCGCAATCGGTTTTAGGAATTTCGAACATATAGAAGATGACTGCAGAATTGACGCTGGCGGTTTCGATACGCTACCGCCCTTGGCTTAACAGCTACCAATGCACTGTACTTCATTTATACATTTTTGCTGGCACAGTGCCCGCGTGATTATTAGTCACTGACAATATTTTTGCGGCATCAAGTTTACGAGATTCTGCCGGCAAATGGGAGTAAAAATGACAACTATTCGCTTATAAAAACAACCCAAACCGACTCCTCCGACAAGCGGACGACACCTCAATAAGATTGTTTAATAATATCTCATCGTTCCAGCTCAAGATGCTTGCTTACGCACCACAACCAAAGCAACGCTATGTTTTTTAAGGATTTTATTGGATAAGTATATTAACCACGCTAATTCTCGTCACTTCCGTCAACTACAAAAATTAATACCTGCCATTCATTTTTTATACTTGACAAACATAATTTAATTTCAGGAATAAGGGGCAGCCTGTCTATTTAGGATTGTTCTCAGCCACGTTATTTCCTGTGCCAGCAAAAATATTGCTGCAGAATGTAGTAGCAACTATTTATTTCACGAATATGAATGTACGAAACCGGGACTGATTCTATTATTTTCTCTGGTCCCATTCATCGTCAGCAGCACATTCAGTAAAAACGCTTATGCAAATCCGCCCGGGTAAAGGGCTTTTCCAGCGGACCCAGCTTAACGGCAATTTCACCCAGCAGAGACTGAGTCGGCGCTTTAGCGCCAGTATTTAGCAGCACAACGGGGATGATAATCAGACTGAGCACCCCGCCCCAGGAGAGCTGTGCATCGACCACACGCGACGAATTCCGCTGCAGCAGCAGAAACAGCGCGCTACCGCAGGCGCCAAGCAGCAGCCCGGCAATCACTTCAGATGGGGAGTGGGCATGAATCGCCAGACGGGAATACCCCACGAGGATAGCCAGCAAATACCCTATAACCATGGCAGTCCGGCGTAAAGCAATGCTACCGCGGGCACAGAGCAGCCATAAGAAAATGGGCCAGAAGGCGGTAGATAAAGCGGTGTGCCCGCTAAAACCGGTGAAATCGAGCTCGCGGATGCCGATGCCCCAGCCCATAAAAGCCAGTTTTGATGCACTGACGATGGCGCCGGTAATACCAAACAGCAATCCCCACTGCCAGGCAATCTGTCTGGAAGGCCTGCGCAGAAATAAAACCATGAACACTGCTGCCGCGCTGGGTAACAGCACGGTACTATCGCCAAAAAAAGAGACCCACTGCCAGTTCATTTATTTTTCATCCTTTGACGATTTTCCAGTTCGCAGCGCCTTTGTCCATGACGTTGGTATGGGCATACACATCCGATAACTTCACATTTTTATGCATGCATCACTGTTGTTTAATGCGTAAGCATGATCTCAGTCAAGTTTTATTTTTTTATGACAGCCAGCGGCATGCATATTTTTTTAAGAAGATTCTGACTAACTCATTATTAGCAAACATAAAATTATGCTACTCCGACCATTGCATCACAGGAGGGCCAGCACAACAACCAGATGTCTCTGAAGTCGCTTTTTGTTTACACATTAAGTGTGTTTCAGCAAATCAGCATAACCATCTGATTTATATTGATTAATATTTGTCTAAAATATGCTGTTTTAATCAGCAGGGTTATCTACAGAAGCATGCAACATCGCGGTCTTATGCCACATACTTCTGTAAACCCTACATTTTCACACTTCTGAAATCCGGCGTAGCCTATTTACGCGAGTAACTTCTTAATGCTCTCGCGGAATTTCGTGCCTTCTTTATGGTTACGCAGCCCGTAGTTTACGAAGGCCTGCATATAGCCCATTTTTTTCCCGCAGTCGTAGCTTTCGCCGGTCATTAACATGGCGTCAACGGGCTGCTTCTTCGCCAGTTCAGCGATCGCATCGGTCAGCTGAATACGGCCCCATGCGCCGGGTTGAGTGCGCTCCAGCTCAGCCCACACATCGGCGGAAAGAACATAGCGCCCTACCGCCATCAGATCGGAATCCAGCGTCTGCGGCTCGTCAGGCTTCTCGATAAACTCAACGATTCTGCCAATCTGCCCTTCCACATTCAGCGGGTCTTTGGTCTGGATCACCGAATACTCCGACAGGTCGCCGTCCATTCTCTTGGCCAGCACCTGACTACGCCCTGTTTCGTTAAAGCGGGCCACCATGGCTGCCAGGTTATAGCGCAGCGGGTCAGCGCTGGCATCATCCAGAACGATGTCCGGCAGCACCACAACAAACGGGTTATCACCGACGATCGGGCGCGCGCAGAGAATGGAGTGTCCCAGTCCCAGCGGCTGCGCCTGGCGTACGTTCATGATGGTCACGCCCGGCGGGCAGATTGCCTGTACCTCAGCCAGCAGCTGACGTTTGACACGCTGCTCAAGCAGCGCTTCCAGTTCATAGGAGGTATCGAAATGGTTTTCCACGGCATTCTTAGACGAGTGGGTAACCAGTACAATCTCCTTGATGCCTGCAGCCACAATCTCGTCGACGATATACTGAACCATTGGCTTATCAACGATTGGCAGCATCTCCTTCGGAATCGCCTTGGTGGCCGGCAACATATGCATCCCCAATCCGGCTACCGGAATAACTGCTTTCAAACTTGCCATTCTCATATCCACCCATATAGTGATAAATCTTCGATACCCACCTGATTACAGGTTCTCCTGGTATCAATCTGTGATATTACCGTTTTGCTCTCAGTCCGACTTCCAGCAAAATTCCGAAACTACATGTTTCATCAGAGAATACACGCAAAGTATTAGGTCCGACAGAGCGGTTTAAGAAAATTCTGATGACGCAGATGCCATATAGCGCCCTGCCTCAGGATTTTCTTCTGTTCTCGTACCACCAGCAGGACTTATCGCTGCATCCCCGGTAGAGAATACTGTAGAGGATACACCTGGATAATTCGCAAAACGTAGGGAAAAAGAGGATTTATTCTTATGAACACCGGTCCATAATTCATAAAAATAATCTGCAGGCGCTATTTTCAATAGAAAATAGCGCAGAAAGCTCACCGCTGCGCTCATCATGCCCTCCCTCGCCTCTTGCCCGCTATCCATGTCATCCATCGGCACTGACTTTTACACCTGATTAAAAGCTACTGATATCGTCTGATTAAACAAGATATTTTGCAAGCCACGACATTCAGTAGTATCAAAAACTGGATCGCTACGATTAAGTAATTGAATTGGGCGTTTACCCCCGGCGTCTGAATCCGTCTGATTTTCATACCGCTATGCGACCAGAGAGAGCAATAACCGGCATTATTGATCCAGTACACTTTTTGCAAGTTTATATTCAGTCGTCCACAGTCATGCCTTTTATTAATAAGCTTATTTGCATAAAAAATAAGCTCGCGCGTCTATAATTCATGCAGTCTAATATTGCGATCCGCAGCATTTCTCCCGCAGCTGTACCCGCCCGACGTCATAAGACGAGAATATATTGCAATTTATCTGTCGCTTATCCATGATCGTCGGATGGCACTCTCAGGTAGTATAGGTTTTAACTAATGATGGAATGGATTGCCGACCCCTCAATTTGGGCCGGTCTCATAACGCTGGTGGTTATAGAGCTGGTCCTCGGTATTGATAACCTTGTTTTTATCGCGATCCTCGCGGAAAAGCTCCCTGCGACTCAGCGTGACCGCGCGCGGGTGATTGGCCTGCTGCTGGCGATGCTGATGCGTCTGCTGCTGCTCGCTTCGATATCCTGGCTGGTCACCCTGACCACACCGCTGTTCACCTACCACGACCTCAGCTTTAGCGCGCGAGATTTGATTATGTTATCTGGTGGGTTATTCCTGCTGTTTAAAGCCACCGTTGAGCTGAATGAACGGCTGGAGGGCAAAGACAGCGATAATCCGGTTCAGCGCAAGGGCGCGAGGTTCTGGGGGGTGGTCGCTCAGATTGTGGTACTGGATGCCATTTTCTCCCTCGATTCGGTGATCACCGCCGTAGGCATGGTCGACCATCTGGCGGTGATGATGGCGGCGGTGGTTATTGCCATGAGTTTGATGCTGCTCGCCAGCAAAGCGCTGACGCGGTTTGTCAACAGCCACCCGACTATCGTTATTCTCTGTCTGAGTTTCCTGCTGATGATTGGTTTCAGCCTGATTGCCGAAGGGTTTGGGTTCCCCATCCCGAAAGGTTATCTGTATGCGGCCATCGGCTTCTCCGTCATCATTGAGTCGCTGAACCAGCTGGCGTTGTTCAACCGCCGTCGCTTCCTCTCCGCCAATCTCACGCTACGCCAGCGCACGACCGAAGCGGTGATGAATTTACTCAGTGGGCATAAAGAACATGCCGAGCTCAGTAGCGATACGGCCGCGCTGATCGACAGCCAGGCCGATAACCCGCTGTTCAACCCCCAGGAACGCCGGATGATTGGGCGGGTGCTTAATCTCAACCAGCGCACCGTCAGCAGTATTATGACCTCGCGCCATGATATCGAGCATATAGACCTTAGCGCACCGGAGGAGGAAATCCGCGCCTTGCTGGAGAAAAACCAGCACACCCGGCTGGTCGTCACCGGCGGAAATGATGATGAAGATTTGCTCGGCGTGGTTCACGTCATCGACCTGTTACAGCAATCGCTGCGCCATGAACCGCTCGACCTGCGCGTCCTGCTTCGTCAGCCACTGGTGTTCCCTGAGACGTTGCCTCTGCTGCCGGCACTGGAGCAGTTCCGCCACGCCAGGACCCATTTCGCCTTTGTGGTGGACGAGTTTGGTTCCGTTGAGGGGGTGGTGACCCTGAGCGATGTCATGGAAACCATCGCCGGCAATTTACCCAACGAGGCTGAAGAGATTGATGCCCGCCACGATATCGCGAAAAATCCTGACGGCAGCTGGACCGCCAATGGGCATATGCCGCTGGAAGATTTAGTGCAGTACATTCACCTGCCGCTCGATGATAAGCGCGAGTATCACACGATTGCCGGTCTGTTGATGGAAAATCTGCAGCATGTCCCTGAAGCGGGTGAAGAGGTGAAAATCGGCGACTACATCGTACGCACGCTGCAGGTCGAGAGTCACCGGGTACAGAAAGTGCAGATTATCCCGCCGCCGCCGCGGGAAGATGAGCTGAGCTACGAAGTGTAATCCCCGCAGCCGGCAGATACTCCCCGGTGGCGCTGCGCTTACCGGGGCTACAGGGAGAGTCCGCTCGGGTAGCCCGGATAAGGCGTTTGCGCCACTATCCGGGAAAACCACCGTGATAACCTTTCAACCTGCATCTGTCTGCTTCCCCGGTGGCGCTGCGCTTACCGGGGCTACAGGGAGAGTGCGATCAGGTGGCCCGGATAAGACGTTCGCGCCGCCATCCGGGAAAACCACCGTGATAACCTTTAAACCTGTCTCTGTCTGCTTCCCCGCTGGCGCTGCGCTTACCGGGGCTACAGGGAGAGTGCGATCAGGTCGCCCGGATAAGACGTTCGCGCCGCCATCCGGGAAAACCATGGTGGTAACCTTTCAACCTACATCTGTCTGCTTCCCCGCTGGCGCTGCGCTTACCGGGGCTACAGAGAGAGTCCACTCGGGTAGCCCGGATAAGGCGTTTGCGCCACTATCCGGGAAAACCACCGTGATAACCTTTCAACCTGCATCTGTCTGCTTCCCCGGTGGCGCTACGCTTACCGGGGCTACAGGGAGAGTACACTCAGGTCGCCCGGATAAGGCGTTTGCGCCGCCATCCGGGTCGGTAAAGTCGCTCCGCCGGTCAATCCCGGTTAGTGTTTCTCAAGCAGCTTCTTCACTTCTTTCCCGTCCTGGGTGTTTTTATTGCGCTCAATCCAGTCATTAAGCCGCTGTTTAGCTTCATCCTGCAGCTGTTTACGCAGCACCTGGTCGACCTGCAGGCTATAGCTCAGCGCCTGCCATTTTCCGTAGATACGCAGCGGAATCGCGGTCTGTTTGAGCTTGTCGATAAGCTTGCTTTCGCCTTTCCAGCCGCCCAGCACACGCACGTTAAAGCGCATATCGCACTCTTCTTTCAATAAATTCAGGTCGCCCTGCCCGGTCAGCGCCATCATCTCTGATTGCCCCTGCAGGCTTTGCAACGTGACCTGTCCCTGCGCCAGCTGCAGCTCGCTGCTCATGGAGTCGAGGCGGGTCGCGTTGTCGTAATTTTCCTGCGCCTGCACATTGGTGCTGCGCTCAACGGCCTGCTGCACGAGCTGCTGGAAGTTAAGCCCTTCGGTGCGGGTATTCGCCATCTGTATCTGCGCATCTCCTTGCCAGCGACGACGGAAATCGTCGGCATCAATTTTTTCACCGGAGAAATCCCCGGTTAACGAGAGCTTACCGGTCAGATTGAGCGAATAGTTAAATGCTTTCAGGATGGTGGCAATCTCAACGTTATCCAGTTTGGGCTGGAAGGAGGCTTGCGATGTCTCTCCCCGCGCGTCAAGGGTGCCGGGCAACGATATCAGGCCGCCATCCAGTTCGCCCTGAAGCTGGTTGATGGTCAGCAGTCCGAGCTGGTTACTGATGTCGCTTTTCACCTGAGTAAAGGTCATCCCACGCCACTGAAGCTGGTCGGCCGTTAGCGCCATATGGGCGGTAAATCCGCGCAGGCTGTTGTAATCTTCCTGAATATCGCTGTCGGCAATCACCGGGCGCAGCTGCCTCGGCTGGCTTTGTCCCTGCTGGCTGGCGCCAGAATCCGTTGCCGGCGAACCGTGCGTCAGCAGAGTGTCGAGGTCAAGAGTCGTGGCATGAAGATTGAGGTTCCAGTCGGCCCGGTCACCTAAAATCACGCTGGCGCTGCCGGCAATCGTGCTGCCGTTCGCCGTCAGATTGAGGTTATCAAAGCTCAGCTTTTTCTCGTCCTCCTGCCAGTTCGCCTGCATACTGCCCTGCCCGCTCACGCCGTCAGCCGGCAGCTCGGCGCCGCGCAGCTGCCAGTCGAACCGGGAGATGTCAGCCTTCAGAGAGTGTGGATAGTCACCACCCTGAACCTCGGCGGTGAAAGAGAGCGCCAGATCGCGCTGGTCGCGGTTGATTCGCCCGGCAAAGTCGAGCGTCGCGTGATGATGTTCATCTTGATCCATCTGCAGGCGAATATCGCGCACGGTCACCTGTTCGCCATCTTCATGCTGGAAAAAGAGGACGCTGTCCACCACCTGCAGCTGCCGCACGTCGTAGGACCAGCCGCTGTCTTCCGCCACCAGCGGCAGCGAATTGTCGTGAGGAACCACCGGCGCATCCTGGCCGCGTACGGCTTCGGTCTTCGGCGTCAGCTGAATGACCGCTCCCTTGAGCATCACCTGTTTGACCTGCAGCTGATGAGAAATCAGCGGCATAAGGGCGACATCAAGACGCATATTGTCCGCGCGCACCACCGGTTCAGCAGCCCCCGGTGCCGTCAGCGTCATGCGGCCGGAAAGAATACTCAGCTGCGGCCAGACGTGCCAGCGCAGCGGGCCATCGAGTTCGAGCTGATAACCGCTACGTTCCGCCACCTTATGCACCATATAGGCGCGAAAATCGTTGGGATTGACCAGCAATACCAACGCGGTCAGCCCGGCGACAACCACCGCCAGCAAGATCATCAGCGTCGTCAGAATTCGTCTCATGGCACCCTCAGTACACCGCTTACGTTATCAATCCTTGTCGATTCGACTCGCCACCGCGCCCTGCTGGTCGCGATATTTGGCGTCTTCACGGCGGTTATAGGGCCGTGCCGCAGGGCCTGACAGCGGTTCAAAGCTCAGTGCGCCGATCGGCATCCCCGGACGCAGCGCCAGCGGCAGCTTGCCGGAGTTGAAGAACTCGAGCACGATGCAGCCAGACCAGCCGGGATCGATACGGTGAGCGGTGACGTGCACCATCAGCCCCAGACGCGCCAGAGAGGAGCGTCCGTCCAGCCAGCCGACCAGATCGGCCGGTAGCGTCACCGACTCATAGGTCACCGCCAGCGCCAGCTCTCCCGGATGCAGATAGAAGGCTTCGCCTTCCGGCAGCACGATCTCTTCGCTCATCACCCGATCCAGCGCCGCGGTCACTTCTGCTTTTGGCCCGCTCAGATCGATAAAGGGCGCCGTGTGGCCGCGAAACGTGCGGAATTTATTCCCCAGCCGAACGTCGACGGTCGCGCCGTTAATACGTTCAATGGGCGGGCGCGGGCTGATAGATAGCCGCCCCTCATCCAACCAGGCTTCTATATCTCGGTCGCACAGACGCATGAGCTCTCTCCTTTATGGCATCGCGCCCCTACACCTTCCGGGGCTAAGGGCAATTTGGGTTCTCTTTGCACGTTACACAATTCGTCTGTGTTATTCAAAGAACTGACTGATTTTTGCCTTCAGAATATCAATCGCGATGCGGTTTTTACCGCCGCGCGGCACAATAATGTCGGCATACTGCTTGGAAGGGTCAATAAACTGCAGGAACATCGGACGAACCGTTTTCTGATATTGCGCCATCACTGAGTCCATCGAGCGCCCGCGTTCATTCACATCGCGCTTGATGCGGCGCATCAGGCAGATATCCAGCGGCGTATCAACGAAGATAGAGAAGCTCAGCTCATTGCGCAGGCGAACATCCGTCAGCAATAAAATTCCTTCGAGGATGATCACTTTTTTCGGTTCGATGTGGATCGTTTCCGGCATACGCGTATGTTCAACGTAGCTGTAAACCGGTAATTCAATCGGCTGGCCGCTTTTCAACATCTGCAAATGTTGAAACAGTAAACTGTGATCCATCGAGCTGGGATGGTCATAGTTCGTTTTAACACGCTCTTCCATCGACAAATGACTTTGATCTTTGTAGTAGCTGTCTTCCGGAATAACGCCAATATGTTCATCACCAACCTGTTCGCGCAATTCGCGATACAGCGTGCTGGCGATAAGACTTTTTCCCGAAGCCGATGCGCCGGCGATACCTATAATGACGCACTGATGAGACGTATCAGTCATAACTTTTTTGCGACCTGATTAACCTGGATGTATATACACATAACCCTTCGAGCTGCCGCCGCGTGACTCGGCTTGCAGCCTCGCCCCTGTGGGGTTTGTTCAAAACGCTAACGAGTTTTGAGGCGCATCTCGAATAATTTCATGTATTGGAAGGGTGACGTTTGACCGTCAAACGCGGCAATTATAGGGATTTCAGCGCGTCGATACCAGTGATATGCACCCTGCATGGCTATTCCTCCGTCGGCGCCCATCCTTCGCTATACCAGATATGCAATAACGCATAGGAACGCCACGGCTGCCAGCGGCTGGCGTAACGGGCAATACGCGCCGGGGTCATGCCGCTAAACCGCTGCTTAATCAGGTAATCATCCGGCAGAAAAATGTCCTTCGCCTGCCAGCCGCGTAGGGCAAAATAGCTGGCGGTCCAGCGGCCGATACCGGGCAGCGTTTGCAGCTGTTTCATCCCGGCCTCAATGTCGTCCGGCGCCGTCAGCGGCAGCTGACCGTCAATCACTGCCTGCGCCAGATGGATCAGGGCCTCGGCGCGCCGCAGCGACATCCCCAGAGCTTTAAGCGCTAATGGATCCGCTCGCGCCAGGGTTTGTGGTTCAGGAAAGAGCCGGTATTCCGGCGCCTCCGTCAACGGTTCCCCGTAAGCCGCCGCCACTTTTGCCGTCAGCTTCGCCGCCATCGCCACGCTGACCAGCTGCCCCAGCACCGCGCGTACCCCTTGTTCAAAGGCATCAAGCGATCCCGGTAGCCGCAGCCCAGGACGCGCGCTGGCCAGCGTGCCCAGCGTCTGGGCCACCCGATGCGGGTCGCAGGCTAAATCAAACAAGCGCGCAACCCGATCGTGGCACGCATCGGCCACCGGCAGCAGGCCGGCAGATAAGGTCACGCGTAATCCCTGCGTCGCCATATCAGGCTCAACCGCGATCAGGCCACGATGGCCCGCCAGGGAAAAGCTGCGGGTGTAACGCCCCTCGCTGAACGTTTCAATACCCGCCACCGCACGGGCGCGTAGAAAACCGAATATCCATTGCGGGTCGTAGGGGGGGTGCCAGGGTAACAGCGTCATCATTTCTCCTTCTTTAATTGCCTCAATGATAGACGCTCCACGTCCGACATACCTTGCTTTTAAATTCCAGTTGTCGCCGTGGCGGCAATCCGCTAAAGTCGCCCCCCTTCTTCACTGGCATGGGGATTTTTCAGGTCATGTTTATTGGTTTTGACTACGGAACCGCCAACTGTTCGGTTGCCGTAATGCGCGATAATCTTCCGCAATTGTTAACGCTGGAAAACGGCAGCAAGCTGCTGCCGTCAATGCTGTCGGCGCCAACCCGCGAAGCGGTCAGCGAATGGCTCTATCGCCATCATGACGTGCCGACCAACGGCGCTGAAAACCAGGCGCTGCTGCGTCGCGCCATCAACTATAACCGCGATGAAGACATCGATGTCCTCGGCAACAGCGTCCAGTTTGGTCTGGCCTCGCTGCATCAATATGTCGACGATCCGGAAGAAGTGTACTTCGTTAAATCTCCGAAATCGTTCCTCGGCGCCAGCGGCCTGAAGCCGCAGCAGGTTGCGCTGTTTGAAGATCTGGTGTGCGCCATGATGCTGCATATTAAACAGCAGGCGCAGACGCAGCTTCCGGAAACCATTGATCAGGCGGTAATTGGCCGGCCGATCAACTTCCAGGGTCTGGGTGGCGATGACGCCAATGCCCAGGCGCAGGGGATCCTCGAGCGCGCGGCGAAGCGCGCCGGTTTCCGTGACGTCGTTTTCCAGTTTGAACCGGTTGCCGCCGGGCTGGATTTCGAAGCGACGCTCAACGAAGAAAAACGGGTGCTGGTCGTCGATATCGGCGGCGGCACCACCGACTGTTCGCTGCTGCTGATGGGGCCGCAGTGGCGGCAGAAAGCCGATCGCCAGCAAAGTTTACTCGGCCACAGCGGCTGCCGCGTCGGCGGGAACGATCTCGACATCGCTCTGGCCTTTAAATGCCTGATGCCGCTGCTGGGGATGGGTGGCGAAACTGAAAAAGGGATCGCCTTACCGGTACTGCCGTGGTGGAACGCCGTCGCGATCAACGATGTGCCGGCGCAAACCGATTTCTACAGCAGCGCCAACGGTCGCTTGCTCAATGATTTACTGCGTGATGCCCGCGACGCCGATAAAGTCGCGCTGCTGCTGAAAGTCTGGCGCCAGCGTCTGAGCTATCGCCTGGTACGCAGTGCGGAGGAGAGTAAAATCGCCCTCTCCGCGCAGGAGCAGGTGACCGCCGGACTACCGTTTATCGGCAATGAACTGGCCACGGCTATCAGCCAACAGGGGCTGGAAGCCGCGTTGAATCAGCCGCTGACGCGTATTATGGAACAGGTTCAGCTGGCGCTCGACAACAGCCGCGAAACGCCGGATGTGATCTACCTGACCGGGGGGAGCGCCCGCTCACCGCTGATTAAGAAAGCGCTGGCAGCCCACCTGCCGGGTATACCGATCGCCGGCGGAGATGATTTTGGCTCCGTTACCGCCGGTCTGGCCCGCTGGGCGCAGGTCGTTTTCGCTTAACGTTCACGGGGCAGCCCTGCCCCGTTTTCTCCTGCGGCTCCCCCTCCCGGAACGCCACTGCCCAAAATCGCGTCATGGCATAAATCAGCTTCCCTGGAATGGACTCTCGCCAGGCGAACATGCACTCCCCCGGTTTTATCATCGTCCTGATTTCCCCGGCAGTAGCGTTTTATATCGCCACATGGCCAAAGCGACATCATGTTACGCCGTTTTGAGCTCGTCATGCCGGATACCATCACGACGCATGCCTTGTCTGACGGGGCGTAGAGGACAGGTCTGGCCAGTATGACCTGTTACAAATAACGCTGGTACAATCTCCCCGCCCCCTGCAGAATGCTGTGCCGTCTGAAACTTCGCATTTATTTCCCGACATCCGGGGGGACCGCCTGTGCATGTCGCAGACATGATTGATTATTCCTGTCACCATTATTCATCCATGCCGCAGGGGGAGATTTGAATCATCTACGCGCCGTTCCTGGCTTCGCCGCTTCGCTCGCCTGGAGCTACAGAGTGCTCTTTTGGATCGGCTTTGGCATTGCGACCAGCCTGATGTTTTCTCCCCCCGCCACGGCGCAAAGTCGTCAGGTTGGCATTGATATTCCCGTGCAGTGGGTTGCCGACATTGACGGTTCGATGACGCTGGAGACATTTCTCGCCCTGCCGGAGAGTGCGCTCACTACGGGGCAGCGCATCCCGTCATTTGGCTACTCAGCAAAAACGTACTGGTTTAAGAGCCACCTGCCGGCGGCCGATTTTGACGGTGAACCTCGCTGGCTGCAGCTCGGCCCCTCCTTTATCGATCACCTCAGCGTTTTCTACCGTCCTGCCGGCAGCAATCTCCCGTGGACGCATAAAGAGTTTGGCGACCATGCCTCGACCCGCGATAGCGACCTGGACTACCGCGAAAGCGTACTGATTTTAGCGCCGCCCCCTGACGACGCGGGATACGATATGGTCTTTCGCCTGCGCAGCAGCAGTACCCTGATCCTGCTGGCGACGCTCTCTTCCCCCCAGGAGTTTGTCCGCACTGCAACCCGGGATACCGCATTCTGGAGCTTTTATTTTGGCCTGGCGGCGATTGCCAGCGGAATTGCCCTGTGGCTTGCCTTATTGTTACGTCGCCGCCTGCTGTGGGGAATTTGCCTGTTTTCCCTCAACTATCCGCTGGTGGCGGCGCTACACGGCTACCCGGAGTGGTTTTTTGGCGATGCCGCTCTCCCCGTGCAGGATGCGATGATCAGCTACCTGTCATTGCTCAGCTACGCCACGGCGCTGTGGTTGCATAGCGAGGTTTTTGATCTTAAAACCAATATGCCGCGCTTGCACCGGCTGCTGCTCGTTGCTATTGGCGTCAATATTGTGCTTCTCGCCAGCGTTCCCCTCGGCTTTTACGGGCAGGCCATGCAGATCGAGGCGGCGATGTTCTTTATTGCCGCTCCGATTCTGCTGATCACCTCATGGCTGCTCTGGCGACGCAAAGCCATTGATTTGAATACGCTGCTGTTAGGACTGCTTCCGCCGGTCTACGTGGCCTCCGCCGCGCTGGTGCTGCTCTCCATTCACGGGGTGATCCCTTTTCATAACACCATCTATTCCGCCTGGCAGTACGCGCTGATTGTTCATATTGTCACCGTCCTCATCATTGCGGTCCGGCGAGTACGGGCCGAAAATCGCAGGCTGGTGCAAAAACAACAGCTGACGCGAGAACTGCAGATCGAACGCGAAGCAAGCTTTCATCAACGTCAGTTTATGGGGATGGTGGCGCACGAATTCAGAACGCCGCTCTCGGTTATTCAGGCCGCGCTGGAGAACCTGCGCTTATGCTCTCCGGATCCGGCGCAACGGCCGCGCCTGGACCGCATGCAGCGCGCCACCACACGTCTGGTCCAGTTAACCGATAACTGTCTGGCCGATGCCCGGCTCTCATCCAGCGCGCTGCATGTCGATAAACAAAATGCCGACCTGCTAGCGATCATTCGCATGGCGGCAACAGTGGTTGAACTCTCGTCAAATCATTATCTGACGATCACGCTGGCCGGGCACAGCGTCGACGCCACGACCCGCTCGCCTCCACTCTTTGCCGATAGCGCACTGCTGTGCATTGCGCTGGCCAACCTCCTGGACAATGCGGTGAAGTACACGCCGTCCGGCGAGATTGCAATTGCGATTCGCCCAAAGGCAAACTGCTGCGAGATTGGGATTCGTGACCAGGGGCCCGGTATTGCCGCTGATCATATCGACCAGATCTTTGAGCGTTACCGGCGCGGCGCAGTCCGCACCGCGACGCCCGCCGGCACCGGTCTTGGGCTGTATGTCGCCCGGCAAATCATACAAGCTCACGGCGGTGAGCTTTGGCTGGCAATCAACGGTCCGACGGGATGCGAATTTGCGCTCACGCTGCCCCAGGATGACCTACCACAGCAGAAGGGTAAACCATGACATTACGCGTGGCCATCATTGAAGATAGCGCCGATCTCCTCGATGAACTGCTGGCCTTCCTGCGCTTTCGCGGCTTCGACGCATGGGGGGTGCACAGCGCGGAAGCCTTCTGGCGGCAGCTGCATCGCGACCCGGTGGATATTGTACTGGTTGATATTGGCTTACCTGGCGAAGACGGCTTCAGCGTTCTGGATTATCTGCATGAGATTGGCTAATACGGGCTGATTGTGATGACGGCCAGGGGGCATGAGCAGGATAAACTGCAGGCGTTCAATCTTGGCGCAGATTTCTATCTCATCAAGCCGGTCAATTTTTCCGTGCTGGCGGAGACCATCCATGCGCTGGGCGCCCGGCTGATGCAGCAAAACCCCCGCTCCCCGGCCGCGCCCCCCGTAGCCGAGAAATTAGCCTCTTCATCCTGGATTCTGCAGCCGGAAAGTCTGGTGGCGCCGTCCGGTACCGCGCTGCCGCTGACGCAGCAGGAGCACCGGCTGATGGCGCGCTTAATGCGCAATCCAAGTGAAGTCTGTCGCAAAGTGGATCTGCACGCGCATCTTTTCCCCGATGAAGTTGAGGCGGAGCTACACCGCATTGACGTCGTGATCAGCCGACTGCGCAACAAAGCGCGGCTGCACGGCATGACGTTGCCCATCCGGGCAATTTTTGGCAAAGGCCTGGCGTTTATTCCCTGAGGTTTCTCATCGCCGCCGTGCAAGCGACCTGATGCGCTCTCCACCCGTTTTATTATCCATAAGTTATTCATTTATCTGTTGTTGTTAATTTTTCTTATTTTTTGAGAGAAATGAGAGAAATGAGACTGACAGAGAATTAAGAATTTTCTTACATTGACCTCATGCCGCAAATGTCGTGACCGAAATCAGCCATGCTGCGGGAGGGGAACGCGCCCCCCTTTCGCTCTAGCCAACCTGCGGACAGACCGGGTTTCACTCTGCCAGGGTTGCGTTCAAGGCGGCGACGTTACGCGAATATTCTATGCGGCAGACGCCGCGACGGTAGCAGCTTCACGCTGAATAACAGAATAATAATATTCGCATGCGCACTGTTGCGTATTTATCACAGCATAAAACTCAGTTAAGGATTATTCATTATGGCCTTACAAACGTGGCTGGCCTTATTGCTATGCCTGTTTTTCTTCGCGGTCTCCGTTTACAGCCTTATTTCTTATATAAAAGACAGGAGAAAAGAGCGTATTCCCTTTGCAGACAGAAAAATGCGCAGAAAATAATCCTGGCAGGCTCCTGTTACTGCCATCGTAGTTATGAAAGGTCATTCTTCCGTTCATAAATACGATATTCCCGAGACACGGCAATTGCCGTAAACGCCCGTAAGGTTGCTCGCAGCCTGGCATGATGTCAGTGCCGCAGGATAGTCACGTCATGAGAAAAATAAGTATCGCGATTATCAGCCGCAACACCTTCCTGAGGGCGTCGCTAATGGCAATTATCCACGATCTCACCCGGGTCAGCGACGCCCTGACGATTGAGTTCAGCGGCCACTCAAGCGAGTTGTCCGCTCAGGACATCATCATCGCTGAGATTCTCCCGGGTGAGATTCATCTCTGTAACACCAGTATTAAAAACCGTAAGAAAAACAGTTCGGTGATCATTTTGCATCGCTATGATGAGCTGCCGGAAAAGACGCGGATCGTCAACTGTCTGAAAGATGTCACCTTCGTTCCCGTCAGAACGGTCAATGTTGACAGCCTGCGCGAGATTATTGGCCGGGCGCTATCGAAGAGTGAACAGCCGGAGTCAAAACGGGCGCTCGACTCAGCATCCATATGCGCCAACTGCCCGCACAAAAGCCTGTCGCCTTCGCAGGTCGTCGTTGCCCATGGCCTGATGAATGGCTTTGATATTGGTAAAATTTCTGCACTTCATCAGCTCAGCCCGAAGACCGTGATTTATCATAAAAATCAGATCATGGAAAAATACGGACTGAATAATCATTATGACTTCTTTCAGTTCATTAGCGTGTTAAAAGAACGCGGATAAGATCAATCAGCGCGACTGAACACACCATTGAAACAGAGAAAATTAGGAATTCAACGGGTTGCTCAGGTTATCCATTCTGAAAAGAAGCGTGCCAGCGGGAAATAACTTCTCATCCACCGTAGCTAACCGATAAAATTATTCGCCACCCGGGTATAAAGATACTGCCGCGTATTTTTGTACCATGAAAATAATAGGTTAATCGGGGTGAGTTCGTTTCGTCACATTGCCCCTTGCGTGCCTGTTGGGGGCCTCTTTTTCCACAACACTTTCCACAACATACGGGAAATACGCCCTCCGCGAAGAGGGCGTTGAGCGATCAGGCCTGTACCTGCTGAGGTTCCACTTCCGGCTCCTCTTCCTGCAGCAGCCCCTCGTTTTTCGACAGCATCGCCGTGGCAATCCCATTGCCCAGCACATTGATCGCCGAACGGCCCATATCAAGGAAATGGTCGATGCCCATCAACAGCAGAATCCCGGCAACGGGGATATTGAAACTCGGGATCGTGGCGGCCAGTACCACCAGCGCAGAACGCGGGACCCCGGCAATCCCTTTTGATGCCAGCATCAAGGTCAGCATCATGACGGTAATTTCGCTAAAACTCAGCTGGATGTTATAAGCCTGGGCAATAAACATCGAGGCAAACGAGCAGTAGACCATCGACCCCACCAGGTTAAAGGAGTAGCCAATCGGCAGCACGAAGGAGACGATGTTGCGCGAGCAGCCAAAACTGACCAGCCGCTCCAGGGTCTTCGGATACGCCGCCTCAGAGCTGCTGGTGGTAAACGCCACCAGCACCGGATCTTTGAGCATGTTGAGCAGGCGGAAGACCTCTTTTTTCAGCACCATATAGCCTACCGCCAGCAGCACCGCGCTGGTGAGCAGCACCGCAATGTAGTAGCCGCCGATAAAGGAGGCATAGTTAAGCAAAATGCCCATCCCCTGCGAGGCGATAACCGATGAAATCGCGGCAAAAATAGCCAACGGAGCCACGTACATCACATATCCGGTGACCTTCAGCATGATATGAGAGACGACGTTCAGCGCGGCGACCAGCGGCGCGTTGAATTTCTCCCCCAACGAGGCCCCGGCGATGCCAAAGAACATCGAGAACACCACGATTTGCAGAATTTCGTTGTTCGCCATCGCCTCGGTAATACTGGTCGGGATGGTATGAGACAGGAATCCTTTTAAGCTCATTCCGCTGACCGCAAGGCCGGTATCCACCGACTCTTTTGGAATCGCCAGGTTTAAGCCTGCGCCGGGATGTTCAAGAGTCACAATCACCAGCCCGACCAGAATAGAGAGGATTGACGAGGTGATGAACCACACCATCGCCTTGCCGCCCACTCGCCCGATAGTCGCGGTTTCTCCCAGACGCATAATGCCTACCGTCAGCGTACTGAAGACTAATGGCGCAATGACCATCTTAATCAGCCGCAAGAACATGTCGGTAAAGAGCGTAATATTTTCTGCCCATGACGTAATTGTGCCCGGAGAGGCATACGCATGAATCACCGCGCCGGAGAGGATCCCCAACAGCATGAAAATAACGATAAACAGCGTGAGTTTGTTTGCACTTGCCACAACAATGAACCCCTGATTTATTTAATGTATTGATTTTAATGCACATATGTTTTTTTTATCCGTATGCATTAAACATTCACCACATAAATTGAATAAAAGACGCAAGGGTTACAACTCTTTTTTAGTTATTTATCTCTGCAGTTGATAAAACTCTTGATGCATATCAATCCTCACCCGCGCCGCGGCGGCCGCGCATTCGGGCGCCCGACGGCTGAGGTCCCCCGGCCGCACGGATTACATCGCCAGCCCGCCGCCGCCGGCATAAGGCTGCTTGCCGACTATTTTCATCACCTCGGCGCCGAAGGTGACAAATGGCGCCCGACGGCTGGCGTAAATTAACCCGCCGGCCTGCGGACGGACCGATTGAATCATATCGGTGAGAGGATCGATAATCTCGGCGACCACCTCATCGGCGCTGACCCACTCGCCGGGCTGTTTCAACGGTACGAGGATCCCGCTGGCTGGCGCGGTGACGATCTCTCCCCCGGCAAACGGCAGCATCAGCGTCTCCTGCTGCGGGACAGACGGGCATGCGCCCGCCAGCACGCCGCGGTATTGCAGATAACGGTACAGACGTTCGGCATCCTCGCGGGCCAGCGCGTGATTCACATCCTGCTGACCGCGCAGCTCCACGGTCACCGCCATACAGCCAGGCTGGCCCTGCTGCCATTGCGGAAAGCGCGCTGCCAGGCGATGCCAGGGCAGTCCGCAGGCCTCATCAAACGAGTTACCGCCGCTCTCTTGCGCCAGCAGTACCGTTCCAATACCTAAAAAGGCGGCCACCACACCGGCCTCCGCCTGCCAGACCGGATCGGCATACAGGTGCAAAATGGCCCGATCGTCGCAGTGCAGATCCAGCACCACGTCGGCATCACAGGCCAGAGTCAGCAGATGGTGACGTAGCGCCTGAACTTCACTGCGCAGCGGTTCGGCGGTCAGCGCCTCGCGCATCGCCCCGCGGACCTGCTGCAGGTACGCTTCACGGGTCAGCGGTACATCGGCGCAGAGATACTGCTGTGCAAGGTGGGCCAGATCGGGAAAATCGCGATTGAAGTTGCGACCGCTCGCCAGGTCAAATCGCCCGATACCGCCGTTAAGCACGACCTGAGCCAGGCCCGGCGGGTTAGCCACCGGGACGAGAATAATTTCACCGCGCAGCTCGGCGCGCCGTTCCGCCTGGTTGAGTAATCTTTTAAGATAATGCAGCACCAGCATGCCCGGGATTTCATCGGCGTGCAGTCCCGCCTGCAGATAAATTTTCTCTCCGCGGCCGGGTTCGCCAAAGTGAAAATGGGTTAATTGCCGCTGCCCACTCAACGCATGTTCGGGTAAGGTATAGTGTTTAATTTTCATTGGACATCCTATCTGTGGAAAAGAAAGCCCGGCTTGACCGTATCGATCATAAGATCCTTGAAATCCTGCGCCGGGATGGCCGCATTTCTTATCAAAAGCTCTCGGAGCAGGTAAACCTCACCGCCCGTCCCTGCCTGGAACGCGTACGTGGCCTTGAGCGTGACGGCATTATCCGTGGCTACAGCGCGGTGATTGAACTCCCCGAGCCGGAGCATGCTTTCGTGGTGCAGGCGCAAATTGCGCTGGCCGACCACGGCCGCTCACAGCCGGTATTTGAACAGGAGATGCGCCAGACGCCGGAGGTGCTCGACTGCTGGCTGGTCAGCGGCAGCTTTGACTTTCTGGTGCGTATCGGCTGTCGCAGCATGGCGCACTACTGCCAGCTGGCCGACAGCTGGCTGACCAGCAAAAAATTTCGCGTCGATAAAATCGTCACCCTGACGGAACTGCAGTCCATCAAACGCTCCTGATCAGGGGCGCTTGATAAACGCCAGCCAGCGTCGTTCCGCCCGCGAAAAGACGAAAATCAGCAAAAAGGTGCACACTAAATAGAGCGCGGCGGCCATCAGGAACGGGATAAACGGCGAGTAGGTAATGGCGTAGAAGGCGCGCGCCACGCCGGTGATATCCAGCAACGTCACGGTACTGGCCAGCGAAGTGGCGTGGAGTAAAAATACCATCTCATTGTTCAGCGCCGGGATCCCCCGCCGCAGCGTAGCGGGCAGGACCAGTCGGCGAATAATCTGCCACTTAGTCATGCCATAGGCTTCCCCGGCCACCCACTCCTGGCGCGGAAACGTCGCCATCATCCCCGCCAGCAATTCCGCAACGTACGCCGCGGTATTCAGCACCAGCGCCAGCGTGGCGCAGAAGGTTGCGTCGCGGAACAGCAGCCAGAACGGCCGATCGTTTTGCCAGCCCAGCTGGACGATGTCGAACTGAGACAGCCCGTAATAGATCAGCATCAGCTGCAGATAAAGCGGGGTGCTGCGGAAAAACCAGGTGAAGCCGCGGACGGGCCAGGCCAGCAGACGCGGACCGTAGGCCTGGCTAATCGCCAACAGCACCGCCAGCGCCATTCCGGGCACCAGGGAGAGCAAAAACAGCTCCGCCGTCATCGCCAGCCCGCTCGTGGAACCGTTGCCGTCACTCCACAGATAGCCCGGTACTGCCTCGATAAAGGTCTGCAGATTCATTGTGTCGCCCCCGCCGTTGACGAACGCAGCGCGTAGCGCTTCGCCAGGAGGCTAAACAGCCAGCTGGACAAGGCGGTGATGACCATATAAATCAGCGAGACCAGGAAGTAGAACAAAAAGGGTTTCTGCGTGGCGCGCCCGGCCTGTTCCGCCAACCACACCATATCTTCTAAACCGAGAATGGAGACCAGCGCCGACGCTTTCATCAGCCCCAGCCAGTTATTATTGATGCCCGGAATGGCAAAGCTCAGCATCTGCGGCAGCATAATACGCCGGAAGACCAGCCACGGCCGCATACCGTAGGCTTCAGCCGCCTCGGTTTGTCCGCGATCGACGGTGAGAAACGCGCCGCGAAACGTCTCGGTGTAATAGGCGCCAAAAACGAAGCCAATCGCCAGCACGCCGGAAATAAAGGTATTAAAGCGCACCGGCCCAAGTCCCACCAGCGACAGCAGCGCGTTGACCAGCATCTCGCCGCCAAAAAACAGCAGCAGCATAATCACCAGCTCCGGGATGCCGCGCACCAGCGTGGTATAGCCGGTGGAAAACCAACGCAGCCAGCGCGGTCCGAACAGCTTAATCAGCGCATTCACCAACCCCAACAGCAGCGCCACCAGCAGTGAGACCAGCATCACGCACAACGACACCCCCGCGCCGCGTAACAGTAGCGGTAAATAATCTGCAACCATATTCTGTCTTCCACCCGTTGCGTAAAGGGGCGCCGGTCGCCGACCGCGCCCTCCCCTTTACGGCTTAATTGCCGTAGATATCGAAGCTAAAGTACTTTTTCTCAATCGCGGCGTAGGTGCCGTCGGCGCGGATTTGCTTGATGGCCCCGTTGAGGGCGTCGCGCAATGCCGGATTGTCTTTATTGACCGCAATGCCGACATCAGACGAGATGCTGCCGTCGCTGATGACCGGGCCGGCGAAGGCGAATTTTTGCCCGCGCGGCGTGTCGACAAAGCTGGTCGCCGCCTGGATATTGTCCTGTAAGGAGGCATCGATACGCCCGGAGAGCAGATCCAGATAGACGTTGTCCTGGTTGGCGTAACCCACGATCTTCACGCCGTGACTGGCCCAGTGGGTTCTGGCGTAGGCTTCATGCGTTGAGCCGGTTTGTACGCCGACGGTCTTGCCCTTAAGACTGGCGGCCTCCGGCAGCAGCGGACTCCCCTTGCGCGCCACCAGCTGCGCCGCGCTGCGATAGTAGCGGTCGGTGAAATCCACTTCCTTCTTACGTTCATCGGTAATATTCAGCGAAGCAATGATTGCATCAAATTTATGCGCATTCAGCGCGGCGATCATGCTCTCAAACGGCTGCTTCACGAAGACGCACTTCGCTTTCAGCTGCGTACAGAGCGCATTGGCAATATCGATATCAAAGCCGGTGATCTCGCCGCTGGGCGCCAACACGTCAAAGGGCGGATAGCCACCGTCAACGCCGAAGCTGATGGTGTCAAACTGCTGGGCGGCCAGCGGCGCGCTCAGCGCCATACAGGCCAGTAAAGCGGCAATACGTGTTTTCATATTCTGTTACCCCTGATGTCAACGACGTGGCTAAAAACGCAGTGAAAGGCAGGTCAGGCCGCCATCCATTTTCTTAAATTCGCTGGTGTCGAGTTGCACAACCGGCATCCCCAGCTTGCTGATTTCGCCCAGGGTATAGGGGTACCCCTGAGGCGTAATTAATGTGTCGTTGATCCAGAGCGTATTCCCGGCGTACGACTCCTCTTGCGGGATCACAATGGTATTGAACCCGCTAAACGCCGGGTGATTGACGTACCCTTCCGTCAGCAGCAGCGTATTGCGTCCGACATAGTTGACGATGGACTTCAGGTGCAGCCCGGCACTCACTTCAATGGATGTCACCTGATAGCCATGCGGTTCAACGGCGGCGGCAAACTCGCGGATCCCCTGCTCATCCGTACGCGCCGTCTGGCCAACAAAGAACTGCTTACCGACCAGCAGCACGTCGCCGCCATCCATATGACCCCGCTCGCTCATGTGCACCAGTGAACGAAAACCGGCCAGCACCGGCGCTATCGAGGCCACTTCTCCCTGGCGACTCGGCGCGCCGGGATGGGTGATGACCGCCAGTTCCGGCATGACCACGGCGGTATCTTCAACAAAATGGGCATCCGGATAGTCCGCAGCCGCAGGCAATACGGTCACTTTCAGGCCGAGTTGCAGCAAGGTTTCCACATAAGCGAGGAACTGACGTGTGGTGCCGGCAATATCCGGCGCGCCGAGCCGGGCGGTGGTTTGACCGGCGGCACAGGTTGCGGCCGGCAGGCGGGCGATAGCCTGGTTAAAATGCATAGAGAACCCTCAGGTGACTAGTGATCGTTATTGTTCCCGACATGCCGGTAAAGCAACGGGTTTTCTTGATTATCAAACAGATGTTGTCACCAGTCCGGCTGAATAGCCGGCCACAGCGGTCAATTTACGCTGTATATTGCCGGGGAAACGACGCATTCCGCTGTCGGATGACGGGCCCCTGGCAAAGGCTAGAGCGGCGCGTTTGCCGCCGGATGAGAGGGAGTGACGGGCAGGAGTAGCGCGGTGAGTTTTTCGATTGGCATCGACTTGTAAAAATACCATCCCTGAATTAAAGCATTTTCATCGAAGGATTTGACGAACTCAAAATCAATTTTACTTTCTACGCCTTCAAAAACGATTTGCTTATTCAACCTGCAGACGACATCCAGAAGCGAGGTCAAAATGGCTCGTTTATACTCATTCTTAAGTCCGTTAACGAAAAATTTATCCAGCTTTATCTCATCATAAAACACTTCGGTTAACCACTGCAGGTTTGAAGAGCCCGTGCCGAAATCATCGAGGGCGATGCGCAATCCGCGGTTCCTCGCCTGTAAGGAAAAGGCGGCGATTTTTTTATAGTATTCGCCGCTTCTTTCGGTAATCTCAATTTTAATCTGCTGAGGGCGAATCGCATTATGTTGCAAAACCCGCAGGAGGTTATCTAAAAAAAACGGGTCATTAATTTCATATTTGCCGATATTAATCGCGAGGGTAAACTGCGCGTCGGCGAGCAGAAGCGGTTTCAACTCGCGGGTGGCCTTCTCCATTACCAGCTTAGAGATATCGGGATAAAGATTCAGCTGTTCGGCCATTGAAATAAACAGCTCCGGGGAGATGTGACCATAGAGCGGATCATGCCAGCGAACCAGCGCCTCGACGCCGACCACCCGTTCGTTTTTAGCGCACACCAACGGCTGATATTCCATGTAAAGACGCTGATTCATAATCGCTTTTTTTAAGCGAAACTCCAGCGATCGCCGTTCGCTGAGATAGCTCAGAATAGAATAGAAGATAGCGGCGCCGAGAATAAAAGCCGCGCTCACAATAAGGGCGATAAGGAGCGCAGAGAGTGAGAAAAAGCCCTGTTTTCGTTCCGTCAGATGGCTGCAAATATCATATTTACCGCTGCATAAGCTCACGCTTACCGACGCCCCTGTCCCGACTGCGGATTTCACATCATTAAGAAAAACGTGCTCGCCGTTTAAGCTGGTTAAAGAAAAATTAAAGCCGTGGTGCTGCCGGGAAAATGCGCTAAAAGCAAATGAGGACGTAAAAGAAACAATATTGCCTTGCTGGCTCATATCGAGAACCACTCCGTACGGGAGATAATTTTTAACTCCTTTGTAAATACTATAGCCATTTGGCACGACATATTTTTCGGCGGGAAGCGGCAGCGGTTTATCCAGCATGCCCCAGTTGGCGGTGCAGGCCAGCTTACCGTTCTCCACGATGCCAATGTCTTCCACCCTGGCATACTTCCAGATAACCTCCCGCAAGGCCGCGATCGCCTGCTTGTTACAGCCATCAAGCTGTCGCATCTGCGCGTGATGAATAGAAGAGATGATTTGCGTGGTCACCTCTTCGGCGTGGGCGAGAAGTTCATGGCTCAGCGTATCAAGCTGAGCGCGCTGATTATTTAACATGACAACGTTGGTCAGCAAAACGGAAAAGATCACGGCAATACCACCGCCCGTCAACAGCCATTTTGTCTTCTGGAAAAATTTCATCGTCGCTGCACAACTCCTGATGGATGCCGGCATTCGCGTTACCAATCCGGACACCCGACGTACCCGTCCCTGCAGTACAGACCTATAATCTTGATAGTAATGGCGTCAGGGCGGTTATACCAGGCTTGATAAGTCGCCCCGTCCAGCCAGAACCGGGAGCAACCGCGCGGGCCACGGCGAAGACTGACCAGTTACCCCGCTTTTTTTTAGCCTAACCGGCTCATCGAAAAGCGTTTTATCCAGACATATCTCAACAGTCTTTTCATAATTCCTCCATTTTTGCGGGGCGTTTGGTCACTAAACTAGTATCATTTCGCGAAACGTTTCAGGATGAGATAGCAAATTAATGAAAGGCAGTCATACACTCCGTTGGGGCATCGCGCTGGCGGTCATCGTCATTGCCGGTGCCGGGTACTGGTTCTGGCAGAGTCGTGAAGCGACAAATGCGGCGCCTGCTGCAGCGAATGGCTCACAGCCGCAGGCGCCAGGCGGCGCTCGTCACGGTCGCTTCGGCGCGGCCCTGGCGCCGGTTCAGGCGGCGACGGCCACCAGCGAATCGGTGCCTCGCTATCTCAGCGGCCTCGGTACGGTGACGGCAGCCAATACGGTGACCGTGCGCAGCCGGGTGGATGGCCAGCTGTTAGCTATCCACTTCCAGGAAGGTCAACAGGTCAAAGCGGGCGATCTGCTCGCCGAAATCGACCCCAGCCAGTTTAAAGTCGCGCTGGCGCAGGCCCAGGGCCAGTTGGCGAAAGATAAAGCCACGCTCGCTAACGCCCGACGCGATCTCGCCCGCTATCAACAGCTGGTGAAGAGCAATCTTGTTTCCCGCCAGGAGCTGGATACCCAGCAGTCGCTGGTCAGCGAAACGGAAGGCACCATCAAAGCCGACGAGGCCGCCGTGGCCAGCGCCCAACTGCAGCTGAACTGGAGCCGCATCACCGCGCCGATTGACGGCCGCGTTGGCTTAAAACAGGTGGATATCGGCAATCAGATTTCAAGCAGCGATACCACTGGCATCGTGGTGTTAACCCAAACCCACCCGATCGATTTGGTCTTCACGCTGCCGGAAAATGACATCGCCACCGTTGTCCAGGCGCAGAAGGCCGGGAAAACGCTGCAGGTTGAGGCCTGGGACCGCACCAACAAACAAAAAATCAGCGAAGGGTCGCTGCTGAGTCTGGATAACCAGATTGACGCCACCACCGGGACCATCAAACTGAAAGCGCGCTTTAACAACCAGGACGACGCCCTGTTCCCGAATCAGTTCGTGAACGCCCGTATGCTGGTAGACACGCAACAGAACGCCATCGTCATCCCGACTGCCGCACTGCAAATGGGCAATGAAGGCCACTTCGTCTGGGTGCTGAACGATGAGAATAAAGTCAGCAAGCACACCGTCACGCCGGGTATTCAGGACAGCCTGAAGGTGGTGATTACCGCCGGGTTGTCGGCAGGTGACCGGGTGGTCACTGACGGTATCGATCGTCTGACCGAAGGGGCGAAAGTGGAAGTGGTGGACCCGCACAGCGCGCCGGCCGCCGCAGCGGAGAAGGCCACCAGCCGTGAATACGGCCACCAGGGAGCGCGCTCCTGATGCAGGTATTACCCCCAGGCAGTACGGGCGGCCCTTCCCGACTGTTTATTCTGCGCCCGGTCGCCACCACGCTGCTGATGGTGGCGATTATGCTGGCGGGGATCATCGGCTATCGATTCCTGCCGGTTTCCGCCCTGCCGGAAGTGGACTATCCGACCATTCAGGTGGTCACCCTCTATCCCGGCGCCAGCCCGGACGTCGTCACCTCGGCGATTACCGCCCCGCTGGAACGCCAGTTTGGCCAGATGTCCGGCCTGAAGCAGATGTCGTCGCAAAGCTCCGGCGGCGCCTCGGTGGTCACGCTCCAGTTCCAGCTGACCCTGCCGCTGGACGTGGCCGAACAGGAGGTCCAGGCCGCGATCAACGCCGCCACCAACCTGCTGCCGTCCGACCTGCCGAACCCGCCGGTGTACAGTAAAGTTAACCCGGCCGATCCGCCAATCATGACCCTCGCGGTCACCTCGTCCGCCATTCCGATGACCCAGGTGGAAGATATGGTGGAGACCCGCGTGGCGCAAAAAATTTCCCAGGTCTCCGGCGTCGGGCTGGTAACCCTCGCGGGCGGTCAACGCCCGGCGGTGCGGGTGAAGCTCAATGCCGAGGCGATTGCCGCCCTCGGGCTGACCAGCGAAACCATTCGCACCGCCATCACCAGCGCCAACGTCAACTCGGCGAAAGGCAGCCTTGACGGCCCTTCTCGCGCCGTGACTCTCTCCGCCAACGACCAGATGCAGTCGGCGGAAGATTATCGCCGCCTGATCATCGCCTACCAGAACGGCGCGCCGATTCGTCTCGGCGATGTCGCCACCATTGAGCAAGGGGCGGAAAACAGCTGGCTCGGCGCATGGGCGAACAACCAGCAGGCGATCGTCATGAACGTCCAACGCCAACCGGGAGCGAACATCATCGCCACCGCCGATAGCGTGCGTCAGATGCTGCCGCAGCTGACGGAAAGTCTGCCGAAATCGGTCAAGGTGCAGGTACTTTCCGACCGCACCACCAACATCCGCGCGTCGGTGAGCGATACCCAGTTTGAGCTGATGCTGGCAATTGCGCTGGTGGTGATGATCATCTACCTGTTCCTGCGCAACGTACCGGCGACCATTATCCCGGGCGTCGCCGTGCCGCTGTCGCTGGTGGGCACTTTCGCGGTGATGGTGTTCCTCGACTTCTCGATCAACAACCTGACGCTGATGGCGCTCACCATCGCCACCGGCTTCGTCGTCGATGACGCCATCGTGGTGATCGAAAACATCTCGCGCTATATCGAAAAGGGCGAAAAGCCGCTCGCCGCCGCGCTAAAGGGCGCCGGAGAAATCGGCTTTACCATCATCTCGTTGACCTTCTCGCTGATTGCGGTACTGATCCCGCTACTGTTTATGGGCGATATCGTCGGCCGGCTGTTCCGCGAGTTCGCCATTACCCTGGCGGTGGCGATATTGATTTCCGCCGTCGTCTCGCTGACGCTGACGCCAATGATGTGCGCGCGCATGCTCAGCCACGAGTCGCTGCGTAAGCAAAACCGCTTCTCGCGGGCCAGCGAGCGCTTCTTCGAGCGGGTCATCGCCGCCTATGGTCGGATGCTCAGCCGGGTGCTGAATCACCCGTGGCTGACCCTGAGCGTGGCCTTAGGCACGCTGGTGCTGTCCATTATGCTGTGGGTCTTCATTCCGAAAGGCTTCTTCCCGATTCAGGACAATGGCATTATTCAGGGGACATTACAGGCTCCGCAGTCCGCTTCGTTTGCGAATATGGCGCAGCGCCAGGAGCAGGTTTCCGCGGCGATCCTCAAAGACCCGGCCGTTGAGAGTCTGACCTCCTACGTCGGAGTGGACGGCACCAACCCGGCGCTGAACAGCGCCCGCCTGCAGATTAACCTCAAACCGCTGGATGAACGCGACGACCGCGTGCAGACCGTGATTAGTCGCCTGCAGAAATCGGTGGACGGGATTCCCGGCGTCGAGCTCTACCTACAGCCGACCCAGGATCTGACTATCGATACCACCGTCAGCCGGACCCAGTATCAGTTCACCTTACAGGCGAACTCGCTGGATGCCCTCAGTAACTGGGTGCCGCAGCTGCTGACGCGTCTCCAGGCGCTTCCGCAGCTCTCCGACGTCAGCAGCGACTGGCAGGATAAGGGCCTCGCCGCCTATATCAAAGTCGATCGCGACAGCGCCAGCCGTCTCGGTATCAGCATGGCCGATGTCGATAATGCGCTGTATAACGCCTTCGGCCAGCGGCTGATCTCGACCATCTACACTCAGGCCAATCAGTATCGCGTGGTGCTGGAGCATGACACCCGGGCGACGCCGGGGCTGGCGGCGCTGGACAACATTCGCCTGACCAGCAGCGGGGGCGGCATCGTGCCGCTGAAATCCATCGCCAGCGTCGAGCAGCGCTTCGCGCCGCTGTCGATTAACCATCTCGATCAGTTCCCGGTGACCACCATTTCGTTCAACGTCCCGGATAACTACTCGCTGGGCGATGCGGTCGACGCTATCCTCACCGCCGAACAGGCGCTGGATTTGCCGACCGATATCCGCACCCAGTTCCAGGGCAGCACCCTCGCCTTCCAGTCGGCGCTCGGCAACACCGTCTGGCTGGTGGTAGCGGCGGTGGTGGCGATGTATATCGTGCTCGGCGTACTGTATGAAAGTTTTATCCACCCGATTACCATTCTGTCGACCTTACCGACCGCCGGCGTCGGCGCGCTGCTGGCGCTGTGGCTGGCGGGCAGCGAGCTGGACGTTATCGCCATTATCGGGATTATCCTGCTGATTGGTATCGTCAAGAAGAACGCCATCATGATGATTGACTTTGCGCTGGCCGCTGAACGCGAACAGGACATGCCGCCACGTGAGGCGATTTATCAGGCCTGTCTGCTGCGTTTTCGCCCGATTCTGATGACCACGCTCGCCGCTCTGCTCGGCGCGCTGCCGCTGATGCTGAGCACCGGCGTCGGCGCCGAGCTGCGCCGTCCTCTGGGTATCGGGATGGTGGGCGGTCTGATGTTAAGCCAGGTGCTGACGCTGTTCACTACCCCGGTTATCTATCTGCTCTTCGACCGCCTGTCGCTGTATATCAAGAGCCGCTTCCCACGGCATGAGGAGGAGGCGTAAATGAAGTTTTTCGCCCTCTTCATTTACCGCCCGGTGGCGACGATTCTGATTTCGCTCGCCATCACCCTGTGCGGGGTACTCGGTTTCCGTCTGCTGCCGGTCGCCCCGCTGCCGCAGGTGGATTTCCCGGTGATCATGATCAGCGCCTCGCTACCCGGCGCATCGCCGGAAACCATGGCCTCGTCGGTGGCCACGCCGCTTGAACGCTCGCTCGGCCGGATCGCCGGGGTGTCGGAAATGACCTCCACCAGTTCGCTGGGCAGCACGCGCATTATTATGGAGTTCAATTTCGACCGCGATATCAACGGCGCCGCCCGCGATGTACAGGCGGCGATCAACGCCGCGCAAAGCCTGCTGCCGAGCGGCATGCCAAGTCGCCCGACCTATCGCAAGGCCAACCCTTCCGATGCGCCGATTATGATCCTCACGCTCACCTCGGATACCTACTCCCAGGGCGAGCTGTACGATTTTGCCTCGACTCAACTGGCGCAAACCATCGCCCAAATTGACGGCGTCGGCGACGTCGACGTGGGCGGCAGCTCGCTGCCCGCGGTGCGCGTCGACCTCAACCCGCAGGCGCTGTTTAACCAGGGCGTGTCGCTGGACGCCGTGCGCACCGCTATCGATAACGCCAACGTCCGCAAGCCGCAGGGGGCGCTGGAGGATCACAGCTCGCGCTGGCAGGTACAAACTAACGATGAGCTCAAAACCGCCGCGGAATACCAGCCGCTGATCGTGCACTACAACAACGGCGCGGCGGTGCGTCTTGGCGACGTCGCACAGATCAGCGATTCGGTGCAGGATGTGCGCAACGCCGGGATGACCAACGCGAAGCCAGCCATTTTGCTGATGATCCGCAAGCTGCCGGAAGCCAATATCATCCAGACGGTCGACAGCATTCGCGCCCGCCTGCCGGAGCTGCAAAAAACCATTCCGGCGGCTATCGACCTGCAAATCGCCCAGGACCGCTCGCCGACCATCCGCGCCTCGCTGGAGGAAGTCGAGCAGACGCTGGTGATCTCGGTGGCGCTGGTGATCCTCGTGGTGTTCCTGTTTCTGCGCTCCGGGCGGGCGACGCTGATCCCGGCGGTGGCCGTTCCGGTCTCGCTGATTGGCACCTTTGCGGCGATGTATCTCTGCGATTTCAGCCTCAACAACCTGTCGCTGATGGCCCTGACCATCGCCACCGGTTTCGTGGTCGACGATGCTATCGTGGTGCTGGAGAATATCTCCCGTCATCTTGAGGCCGGAATGAAGCCGCTGCAGGCGGCGCTGCAGGGGAGCCGTGAAGTCGGTTTCACCGTGCTGTCGATGAGTCTCTCGCTGGTGGCGGTCTTTTTACCGCTGCTGCTGATGGGCGGCCTGCCGGGGCGGTTGTTACGCGAATTCGCCGTCACCCTGTCGGTAGCGATCGGCATCTCGCTGGCGGTCTCCCTTACCCTGACGCCGATGATGTGCGGCTGGCTGCTGAAGAGCGGTAAACCTTCTGAACCCACGCGCAACCGCGGTTTCGGCCGCCTGCTGGTCGCCGTGCAGGGCGGCTACGGTAAATCGCTGAAGTGGGTGCTCAAACATAGCCGCATCACCGGTCTGGTGCTGCTGGGGACCATGGCGCTCAGCGTCTGGCTCTATATCTCGATTCCAAAAACCTTCTTCCCGGAGCAGGATACCGGCGTGCTGATGGGCGGCATTCAGGCTGACCAGAGCATCTCTTTCCAGGCGATGCGCGGCAAACTGCAGGACTTTATGCAAATCATCCGCGAAGATCCGGCGGTGGATAACGTCACCGGCTTTACCGGCGGCTCACGGGTGAACAGCGGGATGATGTTTATCACCCTCAAACCTCGCGACCAGCGGCATGAAACGGCGCAGCAGATTATTGACCGGCTGCGTAAAAAACTGGCGAAAGAACCGGGCGCCAACCTGTTCTTAATGGCGGTGCAGGATATCCGCGTCGGCGGTCGCCAGGCCAACGCCAGCTATCAGTACAGCCTGCTGTCAGACGATCTTTCGGCGCTGCGCGAATGGGAACCGAAGATTCGTAAAGCGCTGGCCGCGCTGCCGGAGCTGGCGGACGTCAACTCTGACCAACAGGATAACGGCGCCGAAATGGATCTCATCTACGACCGCGATACCATGTCGCGCCTCGGGATCAGCGTTCAGGATGCCAACAATCTGCTGAATAACGCCTTCGGTCAGCGGCAGATCTCGACGATTTACCAGCCGCTGAACCAGTATAAAGTGGTGATGGAGGTCGATCCGGTGTATACCCAGGACGTCAGCGCGCTGGATAAAATGTTTGTGATCAACAGTGAAGGTAAGCCGATCCCCCTCGCCTATTTCGCCCGATGGCAGCCGGCTAACGCGCCGCTGTCGGTCAACCACCAGGGGCTGTCGGCGGCGTCGACGATCTCCTTTAACCTGCCGACCGGTAAATCGCTGTCGGAAGCCAGCGATGCCATCAACCGCGCGATGACGCAGCTTGGAGTGCCTTCCAGCGTCCGGGGCTCCTATGCCGGCACCGCGCAGGTCTTCCAGCAGACCATGAATTCGCAGGTTATTTTGATTCTGGCCGCCATTGCGACGGTCTATATCGTGCTGGGGATCCTCTACGAAAGCTATGTGCATCCGTTAACGATTCTCTCCACCCTCCCCTCGGCAGGGGTGGGGGCGCTGCTGGCGCTGGAGCTCTTTGGCGCGCCGTTTAGCCTGATTGCGCTGATCGGCATCATGCTATTAATTGGGATAGTGAAGAAAAACGCCATCATGATGGTCGACTTTGCCCTCGAGGCGCAGCGCAACGGCAATCTGCCGCCGGAAGAGGCGATCTTCCAGGCCTGCCTGCTGCGTTTCCGCCCGATAATGATGACCACCTTAGCGGCGCTGTTTGGCGCGCTGCCTCTGGTGCTCTCGGGGGGCGACGGCTCGGAACTGCGTCAGCCGCTGGGGATCACCATTGTCGGCGGGCTGGTGATGAGTCAGCTGTTAACCCTCTACACTACGCCGGTGGTCTATCTGTTCTTTGACCGTCTGCGGTTGCGTTTTTCGCGAAAACTCAGCCAACCGGTAAGCGAATAATATGACAGAACTGCCCTCCAGCGTCCGCTGGCAATTATGGATAGTGGCTTTCGGCTTCTTTATGCAGTCGCTGGACACCACTATCGTTAATACCGCCCTCCCCTCGATGGCTAAAAGCCTTGGGGAGAGCCCCCTGCACATGCATATGGTTATCGTCTCCTACGTCCTGACGGTGGCGATTATGCTGCCCGCCAGCGGCTGGCTGGCGGACCGGGTGGGGGTACGCAATATCTTCTTTAGCGCCATCATTCTGTTTACGCTCGGGTCGCTGTTTTGTGCCCAGGCGGCAACCCTCGATCAGTTGGTGCTGGCCCGCGTACTGCAAGGCGTCGGCGGCGCCATGATGGTGCCTGTCGGTCGCCTGACGGTGATGAAAATCGTTCCGCGCGCCCAGTATATGGCGGCGATGACCTTTGTGACGCTCCCCGGCCAGGTCGGCCCGCTGCTTGGCCCGGCACTCGGCGGCCTGCTGGTGGAATACGCCTCCTGGCACTGGATTTTCTTAATCAATATTCCGGTGGGCATTATCGGCGCCATCGCCACCTTGTGGCTGATGCCGAACTACACGCTGCAGACCCGGCGCTTCGATATGTTTGGCTTTATCCTGCTGGCGCTGGGGATGGCGACCTTAACCCTCGCGCTCGACGGTAAAAAAGGGCTGGGGATATCCCCGCTGCTGCTGAGCGCGCTGGTGGTCATTGGCGTGGCCTCGATTCTGCTCTATTTATGGTACGCCCGGGGCAACGACAACGCCCTGTTCAGCCTGAACCTGTTTCGCAACCGCACCTTCTCTCTCGGGCTCGGCGGCAGCTTTGCCGGACGCATCGGCAGCGGTATGTTGCCCTTTATGACGCCGGTATTCCTGCAAATTGGCCTTGGCTTTACGCCGTTTCACGCCGGGATGATGATGATTCCGATGGTGCTTGGCAGTATGGGCATGAAACGTATCGTGGTGCAGGTAGTGAACCGCTTTGGCTACCGCCGCGTCTTAATGGTGGCGACCGTGGGTCTCGCGCTGGTTAGCCTGCTGTTTATGGCCGTCGCCCTGGCGGGCTGGTACTGGCTGCTGCCGGTGGTGCTGTTTGTGCAGGGGATGATCAACTCCAGCCGCTTTTCATCAATGAATACCCTGACGCTGAAAGATTTGCCGGATGATCTCGCCAGCAGCGGCAACAGCATGCTGTCGATGGTCATGCAGCTGTCGATGAGTATTGGCGTGACCCTCGCCGGGATGCTGCTCGGCCTGTTCGGTCAACAGCATATCAGCGCCGATGCCGCCGCCACCCATCAGGTTTTTCTCTATACCTACCTGAGCATGGCGGTGATTATCGCGCTGCCGGCATGCCTTTTTTCCCGCGTTCCGGATGATACTGCCAGCAATACCGCTATCGCCCGACATAACAGGAGTGAACCGTGAAGCTATGGCGTCCCGGTATTACCGGCAAGCTGTTCCTGGCTATTTTGGCCACCTGCATCGTGCTGCTCATCAGCATGCACTGGGCGGTGCGCATCAGTTTTGAACGCGGATTTATCGATTATATCAAGCGCGGAAATGAACAGCGGCTGACGATGCTGGGCGATGCGCTGAGCGAGCAGTATGCCCTGCACGGCAACTGGAAATTTCTGCGCAATAACGATCGGTTTATTTTCCAGCTATTAAAGTCGTTCGATCGCGATAACGACGATCGCTTCCCCGGCGGGCGCAAAACAAACGCCGGCGGCATGCCTGACGGCCGTCTGGACCTCGGCCCCCCTGACACCGATGGCCCCCCTCCGGATGGTCCTCCGCCAAACGGTCCACGCGGTCCCGGCCCGGATATGCCCCCGCACGGCTGGCGCACGCTTTTCTGGGTTGTTGATCAGAAAGGACGGGTGCTGGTTGGCCCCCGCGAGCGGGTGCCTGAAGATGGCAGCCGTCGCAACATTGTGGTGAACGGCGTGTCGGTGGGGGCGGTTATCGCGTCACCGGTCGAGCGTCTGACGCGCAACACCGATATTAACTTTGACCGTCAGCAAAAGCGCACCAGCTGGCTGATTGTTGCCCTGTCGACGATCCTTGCGGCGCTGGCCACGTTCCCGCTGGCGCGCGGCCTGCTGGCGCCGGTCAAACGTCTGGTCGAAGGGACCCACCGCCTGGCGGCGGGAGATTTCACCACCCGCGTGGCGGTCAGTAGCAGCGATGAACTCGGCCGCCTGGCGCAGGATTTTAACCAGCTCGCCAGCACCCTGGAACGCAACCAGCAAATGCGTCGCGACCTGATGGCGGATATTTCGCATGAGCTGCGGACCCCGCTGGCGGTGCTGCGCGGCGAACTGGAAGCGATTCAGGACGGGGTACGTAAATTCACCCCGGATTCCGTCACCTCGCTACAGGCGGAGGTCGCCACCCTGACCAAACTGGTCGACGATCTACACCAGCTATCAATGTCCGACGAAGGCGCATTGGCCTATCAAAAAACCTCCGTGGATATCATTACGCTGCTGGAAGTCGCGGCGGGCGCCTTCCGTGAACGCTTTGCCAGCCGGGGGCTGACCATCGCCGTTTCGCTTCCGGAAAACGCGACGGTATTTGGCGACGGCGATCGCCTGATGCAGCTTTTTAACAACCTGCTGGAAAACAGTCTCCGCTATACCGATAGCGGCGGACGTCTGCTGATCAGCGCCAGCCAGACAGGCCGTCGCATCATCCTTGATTTTGCCGACAGCGGTCCGGGCGTCAGCGACCAACAGCTGGAACGGCTGTGCGAGCGCTTTTATCGAGCCGAAGGTTCGCGCAACCGCGCCAGCGGCGGCTCCGGACTGGGGCTGGCGATTTGTGTCAACATTGTGGCTGCCCACGGCGGCACCTTACGGGCCGACCATTCGCCTTTTGGCGGGGTTAGCATTAAAGTAGAGTTACCTCTGGAACGTGATACACCGAGAGACGTATGAGTGAATTACCTGTTGATGAAAATACCCCACGCATTCTTGTCGTGGAAGATGAACCCAAACTGGGTCAGTTGCTGCTCGACTATCTGTTCGCAGCAGGTTATGCGCCAACGCTGATTAATCACGGCGACAAGGTCCTGCCTTACGTTCGCCAGACCCCGCCGCATTTGATTTTGTTAGATCTGATGCTGCCGGGAACCGATGGCCTGACGCTGTGCCGGGAGATCCGTCGCTTTTCCGACGTTCCGGTGGTGATGGTGACGGCGAAAATTGAGGAAATCGATCGGCTGCTTGGACTGGAGATCGGCGCCGACGACTATATCTGCAAGCCCTACAGCCCGCGCGAAGTTGTCGCCAGGGTGAAAACGATCCTCCGCCGCTGCCGACCGCGGCGGGATCTGCTGGCGCTGGATGCGGAAAGCCCGCTGATTGTCGATGAGGGCCGTTTTCAGGCCTCATGGCGCGATAAGCTGCTGGATCTGACCCCTGCCGAATTTCGTCTGCTGAAAACGCTGTCGCAGGAGCCGGGCAAGGTTTTCTCCCGCGAGCAGCTGCTCAATCACCTGTATGATGACTATCGGGTGGTGACCGACAGAACGATCGACAGCCATATCAAAAACCTGCGGCGTAAGCTGGAGTCGCTGGAC